>NZ_JAGIPG010000001.1 GCF_017877055.1 Neorhizobium galegae
CCATTCTGCGACGGTCTGAAACGACACGTCGATCCCACGCTCGGCAAGCCGGTCTTCAACGTCGCGCAGGCTCAGCGGAAACCGATAATAGAGCCATACCGCGAGCGCGATGATCTCGGCGGGAAAGCGGTGGCGTTTGTATTGGGCTGACGCATCTTTAGTCATGCCGATAGACTATTGCCGCGATCCGCACCAGCCGGTTAAGGCGACGCCTCCCTTCATTCTGGTTGGTGCCTACGGCTATGGATTTCCGCCAGAGCAAGCCCAGCTTCCCCGGCGACCGAATAGATGAGATACCGCCTTCCATCTTCTTCGTAGACCGCCGGATCACGAAGCTGCCTGACAGGCTCATCTGCAGGACCAATCACCGATGGTTTGATTGGAAGTCGTCCGCCTTCCCAATCCCGCTCTGGCCTAAGCAGGACCCTTGAGGGGCCTTCCCGCCATGTCAACCATTCACCGTTGAGCCGCACTTGAGCATACAGCAGGCACTCAGGAGCAGCGCCTCGATCACTATAGACAACGTGAAGGACATTGTCTTCAACCCATACTGCCGAATGGCGCATATGACGCGTAAACAGCATAGGCCCAGCGCTAAATCCAGAGATCCCGTCAGATGACCGGTAAATCTGGCCTGGCATCGTAATTGCGTACACCCAAGGACCGTAAGTGAATAACCGGGCGTACGGGTTCATCAGATTGTCAGGTTGAGCTGTGAAGTGAATGCCATCAGGCGATACCGCCAAGCGTGTAAACTGGTTCTTGATCTCGTCGCCGCCGTGAAAAAACATGCGGAATTGCTTTTTTTCATGATCGATGACGATCTCCGGGGACGCCAAATGGTGGGTGAAACCGGATTTCGAAAGCGGAAGTGTTCCGTCCTCGTAGATGATCCACGGGCCTGTCAGACGATCTGCATATGCAAGGCGGATATGATCTCCTCGATGATGGGCAAAATAGAGATAGTAACGTCCCAGGGGGCGCTCTACCCAAGAAGGGACCCTGATCAGGCTCGGTCCATTGATGTTAGTCCCGATCCGCGGCGACATGGCTGGCACGATGATGGGTCGGTCCAGAAGCCGCACCGCAATGAGTTCATTGTTCTCCACGTCTTGCCTCCCAGTCTCGCGGTCAGGTTACCGGCTCGCCGTTCGGAGTAAACAGCCTTAGTGAGTGATACATCTTTCTCAAATCGGCAAAGCTGAGAGCTACCTCATCGACGACCTAGCTGGACTCGCATCCGGATCTTTCTGTCTTTGCGAAAGCACTCTCGGCATATTGCTGCCTTCTCGAAGCTGACTGGCGTTCGTAAGATTGAGGTGCCGTAGACGACGCAGGCTCGGGAGGATGCCAAGAACGAGCGGAACCTGTCGGTGACAGAAACACCCGGAACTTGGAGATCTGCGAGCGACGCTTCGTTCGCAAAATGGATCTCCGCAGAAGACCGATGGTTATGCCGACAATCCAGAAGCCGAGCTGGAAGAAACCGGCTGGAAGCACCATCCAGATAAACAACCTGGCTGTCTGTCCTGTTGTTCAATCGTGCAGACGCATCATCTTGAGGAGGACGTGATGATTTCGAAAATGTTGAAAAGCTTTGCCCTGGCCAGCCTGGCCATAGGTTTGGCGGCTGTTGCCCATGCTCAACAACCCTGGGAGGATGTTGTCAACGCGGCGAAGAAGGAAGGAACTGTTACGCTCTACACGTCGCAGGTCGGTGTTCCTCAGCTTGACGAGATCTTGTCTGCATTCACGGACGAGTACGGGATCAAGGCGCTGAAGCTCGAACTTCGAGGGAGCGAGTTATTTGAGAAACTGCGTCTTGAACTGGCGACCAACCGAGGTGCCGCGGACATGTCCTTCAGCGGAGGCTCCGTGTCGCTTGAGGCGATGGGCGTGCTCGACAAACACGGTGCCATACCCAATGCAACTCGGCTAGCACCCGACTTTGCCGGGAACGAGCTGAGGCTGCCGATCTTTTCGCAAAGCATGGGTATCGTTGTCAATGCTTCAGTGCCAAAGGAGAAACGCCCGAAAAGCTGGGCGGATCTCGCGGATCCTGCTTGGAAGGGCAAGATCCTATCCGACGATTTTCGCTCCGTTGGAGGCGGCGGCCTGTTTTTTGCGGTAACGTACGACAAACTCGGCGAGGATTATCAAAAGCGCCTTGCTGAAAACAAGCCCGCCTTCACCCGTGAAATTCGTGACAGTCCTCGTCGTGTCGCTCGCGGCGAGTACCCGATCTACATTCCCTTCATTCTTCCCGATACGCTGCTGAACAAGGGTTTGCCGCTTGAGGTCATTCTTCCGTCCGAGGGGCTTGTTTATGGAAACTTTGATGGAGCCGTTGTCAAGAACGCGCCACATCCCAATGCGGCCCGGGTGCTCTTGAATTTCTTCCTCTCCGACAAAGCCCAGCTCATTTACGCGGGCTCCGCACGGCGCCCGACGGTTACCGGTCTTGAGGATCGATATCCTGCTAACGTCAAAGACTTTCTGCAAGCTCCGTTGCTCGGCACGCAGGAGGACGCAACGGTTCGAGCCGAAATGCTCAAGCGTGCGACAGAAGTGTACAAATGAGGCAATGCGAGTGATGCTGGATGGCAATCGCTTGTGGGACGATCTACTCATCCACGCCGGCTTTGGGGACAAGGCGGCCGGCAGTGCCGGGGATCACGCGACAGCAAGCTGGATCGCTGGCGAGCTTTCCAAGGTCGGATATCAGACGGAGACGATAGCCGTTCCTGTGCCGACATTTCGGTCGCGTCGATGTGAGCTGGTAGGCCCAGGTTCCTCGGTCGAGGTCTACCCTCAGCCCGTTGTTTTCCCAACCCCGGATCACGGCGTGGAGGGGCGATTGGCGATGGTTCATGAGCTTTCTGACGCACGAACGGCGGCAGGCCGCATTGCCGTCATTCTGCTGCCTTATGGTCGTCATGCCGCGATCTGGACGTCAGTCGTTGGACCACTCTTGGAAGCGGTTACGAAAGCCGGCGCTCTGGCTGCCATCATTCTGCCGTTCGGTCCGACCGGTGAGATTATCGGCCTGAACTCTTATGCGGATCGGCCGTTCGTTCCGTTGCCCCTGGCCATTGGCCGTCCGCTTGATTTGCCTTGCTACGCGGCGATGGCTTCTGCCGGACAACCTGTAAGGCTCTACCTAACTGGAGACGTGGAAACAGGCGATAGTCCAACGTTGGTCGCGCGGATGGCTCGTGGCGATCGGTGGATTGTGTTGTCCACTCCTCGATCTGGTTTCTTCACATGCTCGGTCGAACGCGGGACTGGCACGGCAGGTTTTCTTGAGATCGCCCGGTGGCTGCCAAGAGCGTTTCCTGCGCACTCCTTGTTCTTGATGAACAGCGGAGCCCATGAGCTGAGGTTTGCGGGGACTCACGCGGTTTTGGACCTGGCGCCCGCACCCGATAAGACAGATGTTTGGGCACATTTTGGCGCGGGATTAGCTTCTCGCGCTCGAACAGAAATTCGCGGTGGTCGAATGCTTGACGTTGCGGATTTCAACCGCATCTGCATGGTGACGCCGGCTTTGCACGAAGCGGCAAGGGCAGCTTTTGCAGGTTTGCCAGGACTGGACGATCCGCAGTGCGTATTATCGGAAGCGGGCGAATTGTCTACAATTGTTCAGAAAGGTTACAAGAAGGCTTTTGCCTGCTTAGGGGTCAACTGGAGCTGCCATACCAGGCTCGATCTTCCAACGGAGGTTTCACAGAGCCTACTCGTGCCGGCGATCGAAGCGCATCTTCGCTTGATAGAGGCGTCGTGCCTTTGAGCCACAATCAGGTTGAGCGTTAAGTTTACGATGCCGGCTGCCTATTTCGTCGCGGGGGAGATCCATTCGCTAGGTTCGGTGCCGTCCGCCGCAAGCGCCCAACATAGTCTGGCCCGAATTTCTTCGCCCAACTCCGGCTCATGATTGCCGACTAGCAGCCAAACACTTCAGCCCAGTTAACCTGACATCATCCGCAGGCGTCATGGCCCGTTTGAAGGGCGCCGCCCCCCAACCGAAGTCGACATTTAGAGTCGTTTGCGCAGGGGTTATTCGCATAGCGAATGATGAAGGGAAAAAACATTCATTTGATAAATCGTAAGCGGCGGTCAATATCAGGGACCGTTTCATTCCGCGTGTTTTGGAGCGCATGCAGGACAAAAAAGGGGAACAATATGACTTTGAAAGTTTATCTGTTTGCGCTAGCAAGTGCAGCGAGCCTGATTTCTCACCCAGTGGTTGGCAAAGACCTCACGATTGGCCTCAGCGGGACCGTTACTTCGCTCGACCCGCATTTTTACAATGCCTCGCCTAATAACAGTATTGCAATGCAGGTATTTGACAGGCTTACCGAGCGCACGGCCGAAGGCCAACTGGTCGAAGGACTGGCGACCAAGTGGGAAGCCGTTGAAGAAACTACATGGCGCTTTACGCTTCGCGAGGGCGTAAAATGGCACGATGGCGTGCCCTTCACTGCCGATGATGTCGTGTTCACACTCGGGCGTGCGGGCAGCGTTCCCAATAGTCCCGGCGGCTTCGGCGGTTTCATGAGAAATATCGCCGCGATCAAGGCGGATGGTGATCTGGCGGTTGTCATCACCACGAAAGCGCCTGCGCCTACTCTTCCGGGGGAGCTCGCAAATATTGCGATCGTGTCTCGACACGCAGGCGAGGGTGCCGACACGGCGGACTACAATTCTGGCAAGGCGGCCATCGGCACCGGCGCCTTTCGTTTCTCGACATTCAAGCAGGGCATCGAAGTAGCGCTTGAGCGCAATCCCAATTGGTGGGGCAAGAAGGTCGTCTGGGATCACGCAACCTATCGCATGATTTCCAGCGCAAGTGCCCGCACGACAGCAATTCTCGCTGGCGACGTCGACATTATCGATGCGCCGGCGGCCACAGATATCGCACGCTTCAAGTCTACCGAGAAACTGGCATTCGTCAGCACCCCCGGTCTGCGGGTGATTTATCTGGCGCCCACCACCTCTGGCGACGCCTGGAAGGGCAATGTGAAAGGTGCAAACGGAGAAGCGCTCGAGGTGAATCCTCTTGCCGACCCTCGCGTGCGCAATGCTCTTTCCGTGGCGATCAACCGCGAAGGCATCGTCGACAAGATCATGGAAGGCACCGCGACTGCCTCCGGGCAATGGCTGCCAAAGGGTGCCTTTTCCTATTCTGCCGACATCCAGCCGCCCAAACCTGAGCTTGCCGTTGCCAAGAAAATGCTTGCCGAAGCCGGGTTCCCGAATGGCTTTCAACTGACCGTTCACGTTCCCAACGATCGTTATCCCAATGCTCCGGCTGTCGTGCAGGCAGTGGCGCAGATGTGGACGAGGATCGGCGTGAAGACGAATGTGGAAGCCCTGCCGTGGACCACGTTTTCTTCTCGCAAATCGGAATTTGCCATGAAATTGCTCGGTCTTGGAAATGCGACCTATGATGCAAGTTCGATGCTGGTTAATGTCCTCGGCACGGTCGATCCGAAGCGCGGACTGGGTGCCTCCAATGATAGCGGATATTCCAATCCGGTCCTTGATGAGCGCGTCGCAAAGGCAATGACGATCTATGATGATAAGGCCCGCGAAGCAGCTCTGATCGAAGCGGTCAAGGTAGCGGTGAATGATGCTGCCATCATCCCGCTTTATCAGCAAAGCAATGCCTGGGTTACCCGCAAGGGACTGTCCTACGCTCCCCGTATTGACGAGCGTACGCTGGCCAAGGACGTTTCGGAGTAAGATCTGTAGAAACTGGCCGGCGAATACACCGCCGGCCAGTTTACTCCCGTTACGGCCTATCGGACATCTCCCGCGCGCAGGAACGCTTGGGCGGCAGTCACATCATCAATAACAAGAGGGTATCATGACCCTGTGGATTACCCAGCGGCTGTTGCAAGCGATGCTGGTCGCCCTGGCAATGGCCGTGATCGTTTTCATCGGCCTTCATCTGATAGGCAGTCCGATAGAAACGCTGCTGCCGCCGGAGGCGACTCATGAGGACCGGCTTCGACTGATATCGGACCTCGGTCTTGATCGCCCTCTCTACGAGCAGTTCTTTCTGTTCCTGAAAGGTGTTCTGCAGGGCAATCTCGGGATCAGTTATGTCTACAAGGAACCCGCCGTTGCGCTGATCCTGTCGCGCCTGCCTGCAACGCTGGAACTGGCCTTTGCTGCCGTTTTGCTGTCGCTCGTATTCGGCGTTCCGCTTGGCCTCGCGGTCGGCTGGAAACCTGAGAGTTCCTTCTCGCGAATGGTCATGATCGGATCGATTTTCGGCTTCAGCCTGCCCGTCTTCTGGATCGCCATTCTGCTGATCATGATCTTCAGCGTCCAGCTTGGCTGGCTTCCCAGTTCAGGCCGCGGCGCGACCGAGACGATATTCGGCATACCCTGGTCGTTCGTGACGCTCGACGGTCTCCGGCACATGTTTCTGCCTGCCATCAGTCTTTCGCTTTTCAACATCTCCATGGTGACGCGCCTGACGGAGGCGGGTGTTCGCGAAGCAATGTCCAGCGAGTATGTGCGATTTGCCAAAGCCAAGGGTCTGTCTCCGCGGCGTATCCTCAGCGTTCATGTGCTCAAGAACGTCATGATCCCCGTCGTGACCGTCGTCGGGCTCGATATCGGACAGACGATCGCGTTTTCAGTGGTGACCGAAACCATCTTTGCCTGGCCCGGTGTCGGTAAGATCATCATCGACAGTATCGCAGCCCTCGATCGCCCGGTGATCGTTGCCTACCTCATGCTCGTGGTCATCATGTTCGTCGTCATCAATCTCATTGTGGATGTCACTTACAGGTTGCTCGATCCACGTATCCGCCTTCAGGGAGAGTGACGTGCAAGCTGTTCAGAGCCAAACGAAATTTCGATCCGGCATGCAGTTCATGCGGCAGTTCTCACGTTCGCCGCTCGCGCTCGTCGGTCTCTTCCTCATCATCCTGATCGTCCTGATGGCAATCTTTGCGCCGTTGCTGTCGCCACAAGATCCCTATGACCTGATGCAACTGGACATCATGGACGGGCGCATGGCACCGGGGTCGGAAGCATCCGGCGGCTTTACCTTCGTGTTCGGGTCCGACGATCAGGGACGCGACATGCTTTCGGCCATTCTCTATGGTTTGAGAATTAGCTTGATCGTGGGGCTGGGCTCGGCAGCGCTGGCCTTCATCATCGGCACGGCGTTCGGACTGACCGCTGCTTATGTCGGAGGCAAAATCGAAACCGCCATGATGCGGATCGTCGATCTCCAGCTGTCCTTCCCGACCATTCTTTCGGCGCTTCTTATTCTCGCGCTGCTTGGCAAAAGCGTCGGCAACGTCGTTTTCGCAATCGTGCTCGTGGAATGGGCGACATATGCTCGCACGGCACGCGGGGCCGCTTTGACGGAACTTCGCCGCGAATACGTGGAAGCAGCGAGATCCTTGCGTCTGCCGCATAGAAATATTCTGTTTCGCCAGCTCCTGCCGAACTGTCTGTCCCCTCTCGTCGTGCTTCTGACCATGCAGGTAGCGCGTGCGATTACGCTTGAGGCCACGCTGAGCTTTCTTGGCCTCGGCGTCCCGGTCACCGAACCCTCGCTGGGGCTTCTGATTTCAAGCGGATACGAGTTCATACTATCTGGCACCTACTGGATCGCTCTTTTTCCGGGGATAGCGCTGCTTGTGACCATCTTTGCCATCAATCTCGTCGGGGACCGTTTGCGTCAATTGCTCGATCCGAAGGCCGCACAGAGATGACCGCTTTGCTTGAAATCAAGGGTTTGAAGACCGAGGTCGTTTCCGCAGACGGCAACGTTACCCTCATCGCCGACATCAATCTCAATCTTGCCGCTGGCGAAGTCATGGGGCTCGTCGGGGAATCCGGGTCTGGAAAATCCATTACCGGCTTGTCCATCATGGGTTTGGTCGACAAACCTGCGCAGGTCACCGGTGGGCAGATCCTCTTCAAGGGCCAGGACCTGCGCAAACTCTCGGAAAGAGAGATCCGATCCATTCGCGGCAATCGCATTGCCATGATTTTTCAAGATCCAATGTCGACGCTTAATCCTGTTCTGCGCATAGACACGCAGATGATGGAAGTGGTCCATGCTCATGAAGCCATCAGCAAACAGGCTGCATGGGAGCGGGCGCGTGATGCCTTGGGAATGGTCGGCATCCCGAGCCCGGAGGAAAGGTTGCGCGCCTATCCTCACCAGTTCTCCGGTGGAATGCGCCAAAGAGTGGCAATCGCAATCGCGCTTCTCATGTCGCCGGAGCTGATCATCGCGGACGAACCGACAACGGCCCTCGATGTAACGATCCAGGCGCAGATCCTGTCCATTGTCCAGAAACTTGCCCGGGACAGGGGAACGGCCCTGATCTGGATCACCCACGATCTGTCAGTCGTTGCCGGGCTGGCCGAAAAACTTTCAGTGATGTATGCCGGGCGTATTGCCGAGCAGGGCTTGACTGCCGATCTGCTTCGCCGCCCCATGCATCCCTATACCAACGGGTTGATTGCGAGCCTTCCCGCCCATAACAAGCGCGGATCACGGCTCAAGCAAATATCGGGCACGACCCCATCCGTCGCGAATATGCCGAGAGGATGTGCGTTTCATCCCCGGTGCGCATCAGCAACTCAGCTCTGTCTGAGCCCTCCGCCGCTGGAACCAGTCGAAGGGCGCCTTCTGCGCTGTTTTCATCCTGTCACGGAAGGAGCGCTATCGTGAACGATCGATTGGAAATTCGCAATGTCAGCAAGCGCTTCACCCGCAAGTCCGGTATTGTTGAACGCGGTGCCGAATATATCGGCCTGAAGGCGCCCAACCCTGTGGTTCGCGCATTGGACGATGTGAGCCTCACCGTCGCTCAAGGCGAGGTGGTTGGCATCGTTGGCGAATCCGGCTGCGGGAAATCGACCTTGGGCCGCGTCGTGGCAGGTCTTTTGAAAGCCTCCGAAGGCGCGGTGTTGTTCCGGGGCAAGCGGCTCGAGGATATGTCGGCCAGGGATGCCGAAGCTGCACGGCTGCAGGTCCAGATGATTTTCCAGGACCCTTCGTCGTCTCTCAATCCGCGCCAGCGTGTGCACGAAATCATCGGCGCAGCTCCGTTGCACCATGGGCTGACGACAGCGCGGGAACTCGATGACTATGTCAGCCGGCAGATGGAACGGTCCGGTCTGGACCCTTCGATGGCGCGCCGTTTCCCGCACCAGTTCAGTGGTGGCCAACGCCAGCGCATCGGCATTGCCCGTGCACTTGCCGTCCAGCCGGACATGTTAATCTGCGACGAGTCCGTTGCGGCTCTCGACGTATCGATACAGGCGCAGATCCTGAACCTGTTTCTCGACCTCAGAGAGCAGCTCGACCTGACCTACATATTTATCAGTCACGACCTGTCTGTTGTCGAGCACATCTCCGACAGGGTGGTTGTTATGTATCTGGGACGTGTCGTGGAAGAGGCCCCGGTTGCGGAGCTGTTTTCTCATCCTAACCATCCTTACACCCGGGCTCTTCTTCTGGAGAGACCCAGTCTCGACCCTGTGCAGCGCAGCTTTTCCGCCATCGAGGGTGAGATACCAAGTCCACTTTCGCCGCCGTCAGGATGCCATTTCCACCCTCGTTGTCCTCTGGCGATGGAACGGTGCCGAGTTGAGCGGCCGGAGCTTCGTTCTGTCGGCACCCGTCACAAAAGCGCGTGCCACCTCAACGATTGAGACCCGGCACTCAAAAACATAAACCTTAGAAGGATGAAATATGTCTGTTTCAGCGCCTCTGGAACATATGCCCAAAGCCTCCAGCCATACATTTCCCGCGCAAACCTGGAAATCCGTAGAGGCCCCGGAGCGGCACGGTCTGACTGCCGATGTCCGCTCGGCCGTTGAAGCAGCGCTTAAGGCCTTGCCGACAACGTCGTTTATGGCGGTCGCAGGCGGAGAAGTTCTGTATAGCTACGGCGATGTCAGTGAAGTTAGCTATCTTGCGTCGACACGCAAAAGCATCCTCTCGATGCTGATGGGCAAGGCCGTCGCGGACGGAAAGATCAACCTTGATCTCACCATGGCCGATCTGAACATTGAGGAAGATCATGGCCTTCTTCCGATCGAGAAAACCGCCGCTTTGCGCGATCTTTTAATCAGCAGTTCAGGTGTCTACCATCAGCCGGGCAGCCCCGGCAGCAATACCAAGAATATTCCCGAACGCGGATCAAAGAGGCCGGGGGAGTACTTCCATTACAACAACTGGGACTTCAACGTCCTTGGTGCTGCCTTCGAGCAGTTGACCGGCCGCAGTGTCTTTAAGGCATTCGAGGAGGATTTTGCCGGTCCCACGGAGATGCAGGATTTCGATCCGTCCCGCCAGCGCATGATGGGCTATGAAGGCGCATCCCGTTATCTCGCTTATCACTTCTTCCTGTCTGCGCGGGATATGGCCCGGTTGGGTTTGACGATGGTGCGAAATGGTTGTTGGCGTGAGGAGCAGTTGGTGCCCGCCGATTGGGTTGCCGAAAGCACGCGCATCCATGTTCCTGCAGATCGCATGAACGAGAGCGAAAAATCCAGGATTGCCGGTTACAGTTATCTGTGGTGGATCCCGGTGGTGACAAATGATACGCCTGAATGGCAGGGCGCATGTGTCGCGGCTGGCCATTTCGGACAATTCATGCTGTGCCTGCCGGCACTCGACATGGTGTTCGTCAACAGGAGAGCAATCCCCGACGATTTGGCCATCGCGCGCAATGACGGTAGCTTTAAAGAGGAGCTGCCTGCCGTCACCATGGAAAATTTCCTGGCCGTCACCGATCATTTCATCAAGGCAAAGCTGCGCGCTGCCTGAGCGATCACTTTAATCGCATATATGCATGTTTCAGCTGAGGTCCTCGGCGAAACATGCGGATATCTGCTCACGTAACCAGTAGCTTGCCGGATCGCGTTCCTTTTCGGCAAGCCAAATCATGCTGGTGGACTGCTTTTCCTCGGCAAACGGGGATTCCAGCAGCAGCAGTTCATGTGAGCGTTCGAAGAGTTTCGCAACGCTTTCAGGCATGATGGCGACGAGATCGCTGCGGGCGACGATGGCAACCGCGGCGGAAAAATGCGGCACCACGGCAACCACTCGGCGTTCGAGCCCCATGCTGTCGAGCCGCTCGTCGATCCACCCTCTTCGGCTAGGCGCCGATGTGACCTTGACGTGCCCCATGGATAACAGGGATTCGAGGGAAAGCGGTTCCTTCGCCACCGGGTTATGGGCCGACATGATGCAGACCCTTCTTTCGGTAAACAGTGAGCTACAGCGATACCTGGCGGGGAAACTGTCAGCGGTCATCACGGCGACGTCGATGGTGCCGTCATCGAGATGCTCCTGCACCACCGGCAAATAGTTTCGATTGTTCGCGGCACCGGTGCGAGGCATGTGGATGACCTCCAGAACACAGTGCTCGGCCTTGGAGCGAACACGTTCGACGAGGAGCGGCATCAGGACGACGGAAAAATAGTCGTTCATGCCAATTCTGAATGCGCGATGAGAGGTCGTCGGCTCAAAGTGGAGCCGTGACAACATCACCGATTCCGTATCCTCGATGATCCGCCGCACCGCCGGAAATATCTCGGTGCAAAATCGCGTCATGACAAAACCGCCCGACGTTTTCTTGAACAGTTCATCGCCGGTAATGGCACGTACACGTTTCAACGCGTGGCTCATGGCGGGTTGGGAAAGACCAATGTAAGCGCCAGCGGCGGTCATGTTGCCTTTCACAACAAGTGCGTAGATCACCTTCAGAAGGTTGAGATCGATCGATCCCAACGGAAATCGTTGCATGTCAAAACTCTCTCGGCTCCCATGGCATTGGTGGCAGTCACCATGCCATGGATCCCAACGGTGATGAACAGGAATTCAGCTGACGCATGGCGATGACTTCGCAACGCGTCAGGCAAATGTGTGTGATCACGCCGGCAACAAAGCAAAGGCGATCTCTGCGCCAGTATTCATTCCTGCCAACCCACGGTCTCTAAGGATCGCATTGGATTCGGGAAAGGCCACTGACGCAGAGCGCGGTTAGGTTCTGGCCGCCACAACCGCCTCGGCGATTTTCAGGAATTCGCCAACGCTGACTTTTGCCGGTTCGTAGGTGGTCTTTCCCAGATTTCGGGCAAGGGCAAATTCGTCTGTGACTGCCCTGCGGTGGACGATCACCGCATCGATGGCCGGCAGGCAGAGAACAAACTGCCCAAAGTTGCCATTCATCAGGTACGAGCCTTTGAATGCCGGGTCGCTGGACGTCGGAATCCACCACAGATAACCGTAACCAAGGCCTTCCTTGCTTTTCGTCTGCTCGGGCGTGAAGCGCATTTTGGTGCTTTCACTGACCCAGGATTCGGGAAGTATCGTCTTTCCGTCCCATTTTCCGCCCTGAAGCATAAGCTGTCCAAGGCGTGCCATATCGCGGGCCGAGAGGAAAAGATGATAGGCGAGATAACGCGACTGATTTTCGTAGCCCATCATCCGCTGTCTGCCGATATCGAAGTCCTGGAAGCCCAGCGGCTCAGCCAGATCCTCCTTCAGCGCCGCAAAAACCGTTTTCCCGGTTTGCTTTTCGAAAATTGCCCCAAGGACATTGAAGTCCCAGTTATTATACAAAAAGACCGAACCGGCCGGTGTCCTGCCGCGTTCCGGCGTATTGCTGTTGCCGCCGGGGCTGCCGGCCGCATGGTAGACTCCGGAACTGGAGGTTAGAAGGTCCTTGACCTTTGCAGTCTTTTCCGCCGGCAGAAGTCCGTCATCCTCTTCGATGCCGATACCGCCGATGGTCATGTTCAGATCGATCCTGCCCTCCGCCACATACCGACCGAACAGCATCGACAAGATACTTTTTCTGGCCGAGGCGAGATAACTGACGTCGGAGAGATTGCCGTAGCGGTAGACGATCTCACCGCCCTGGACAACCATCATCGATGTGGTTGCCAGCGGATAGAGTTGCATCTCCATCTCCGCAAGCTTGGCTGAAGACCATCCGGCCGATGTGACGTCCTTGACGGTATTCCATGGCCTGCCGGATTTGGCGTTGTCGCAGGAGGGGGCGTCTGCTGCCGACGCCGTTTGCCCGGCTAAACCGACTGCTGCTAAGGTTGACGCTGCTGATGCCGCGAGAACGGATCGTCTCGATAGATGTGGACCCACGACCATTAAAATCCTCCCGGTCAATAGTGATTGGTTCTGCGTGACGGACAATTGCTGTTTCAGTTCGTCGCGCAGGTGAAATTCGAAGCGAGTGCCATGTCGCCTTCGCCATTGTATTTTGGCCAAGACGGGTATTGGCAAAGCGGCCGGGTTCGCCCCTTTGTGGGCGACTTCGTCGCATCCAGGACGATCGGGTTGGTTGGCGGCACGCCGTTATTGACCCAGTTGTCCAGGGCCGTCAGGTTGTCCCAGGTCGGCGAGAAGCGGCCACCGCCATGCGCCAGGCCGGGAACCAGATAGAAGCGCATGAATTCGCTGACCTTGTCCTGGCCCATCTCGGCAATGATAGATTGATAAAGCTTGGTATTTCCCAGAGGGCTGACGCTGGGGTCATCGGCGCCTTGGAGCCATATGATTTTACCGCCGCGGGCATTAAATGCCGACCAGTCGGTACGGGTGGCATCGATGACCTCGGAAAGCTGGACAATCCTGTCCTGGAGTTGACCAGGTTTCTGGATATTGAACGCCAGAAAGTCGAGTGGCTTGTCCCGGGAAACGAAATTCTGCAGAAATTCGAACGAGCGACTGGAATGATGGGCATTTGGCCCGGAAACCGGCGGATTGCGGATTTGTGGTTCCGACCCCAATTGCATCATGATCCCTTCCAGGCTGTTGTAGCCGGGATAGGTGTCGATGCCGTTCGCCAGCTTGTAAGGCAGCGAATAACCTTCATGGTAGATCTTGAGCGTCCGTTCGATCTGGACTTTCGTCAGGCAGTCCTCAGGATTTCCGCTCATATCTGCCTTGCACGAAAGGCCGTCTACCAAAGCTTTCGACTGGGCGCGGCAACCTTCCATGTTGCTGATCAGGCCGTCTTCGGCAGCGTCCAGCCCATCACACGATTTGATCGCTTCTTTTGCAATCTTCTCGACGAGCTTGGGCGGGATCCAGCCGGCAGAATTGTCATCGTAGACCGCACGGGCAAGGCCGGCGCCCCAGAGCCTCAGGCCGACGAAATTGGCAGTAGGATAGTTCGTGAGGATGCCATCATAGGCTCCCGGCCAGCGGGACGCAGCGGTCAATCCCTCGCGACCACCGGTCGAACCACCCTGAAAATAGACCCGCGAAATCGGTCGATCATATCTTTCTGCGACAAGGACCTTTGCCACATCAAGGGTTTTCTTGATGTGCATGTATCCGTAATTCTGCATTGCTTCATCATTTTTGGCGAAAGAAGCGTCGTCAGCATTGGGGGCTTGATGTCCTGAATCGCTCCCGAATGTCACATAGCCTTGCGCCAACGGGGTGGGCGCCACATCGAGCCCGAGTGTCGTCTTGTCCGTTGTCGGGGGCACGCTGCCATTGTAGCCACCCCCACCATATTGGAGCAGCTTGCCGTTCCACGCGCTGGGCAGATTGACCTGCCAGACGATGTTCGGCGCTTTCGGATCGACTGGGTGGGTTTCACCGATGACTTTGCAATATTCGCCGTTGTGATTGGCTGCGTCGGATGCACCTACCAATTTCGCGGAGATAACCCGCGCCCCTGTTGTCGGCAGGGTTATCTTGGTGGCCGCAATTTTCAAGGTCGCAATCGCAGAGCATAATGCCGAAGCATCATGCGGTGCGGCCATGGCCGGTGAAACGAGAATGTAGGCAAGCGGGATCGCCATCACCTGAGGTGATGCCGCTCTAAACAGAGATGTCATGATTTCCTCCCAGCTGCACAGCCACTCCCCAAGCCGGCGCTATTCTTCTTTGTTAAAATTAGCTGGAAAACCGCTGCCGGGTGAAATGCAAATAATAGACTGATTATTGCGATCCGCGCATAATCCGCTTGCAGTTGTAGCTTCAAGGCCAAGGAGGTGGGGTCGGGATTCTGGCACCAGAATCCGTCCTTCGAACAGGCGCCGCACCGTCCCCAAGATGCCTGCTACCGCGATCCCGTTGCGGAAGCTAAATCGTACATCAATCTTCCCGCTAGGATGCTCAATACTTACGGTCGCTGGAGGGTTTTTAACGCCCCGGAGACCCGACACGACAGTCCCTTCATGCAACGATGCCGTCGCAATTCCGGCCGCGCCCGTACTGCTGCTGTCTCGTAACCCGTGGCACCGACGTCGTGGGAACATGGGGAGCATCCGGCGATATGCCACACGATGGTGAGGGGTGATGAAAACTATCAATTTCTTGCCGAAAATTGGCCTGAGGACGTGGTCTCTTCGAGATCAAATCTGCATCGACGCTGTCAGTAGCGCGGAATTGGATACCGATTCATCGATACGGTTGCTTTTTATGGTAACAATATAGGTCTCATGGCATGGCAGCGACGGCTAATGCGTCTCCGGAGGTGGAGAAAGAACGCTGGGTCTATTCGTCTGCCTTGCCGCCACTTTGACTATTTCCTCTGTGGAAACGGCAGAGTCATGGAGAGAGTCTTGAACATTAACCTAGAGGTGAGGCGTTATCATGGTCGCGGCTGCCATTATCACGACCACGTGCAAGTCCTCGTCCCTCTGCATGGGGTGATGAAGGTCGCAATAGAGGGGGCATCGGGCATCGTCACAGGGCGGACGGTCGCCGTCATCCCCAGGGGACATTCCCACGACTTCGTACCAAGCGGTGATTGCAACCTCCTAGTCGCTGATATCGAACTCCGGGAAGACGATGGGCAAGACGCACCACCCCTGCTGAGAGGAGATGGCCCCTTCGTCTCACGTGTGGAGCCTTGGCTTTGGCGCATCTTCCGTCAGATCGGCGCTGAAGTCGATGCGGATGGGCGTTGCGCAAACGATGCCGCAATGTTGGCTTTAAGCGGCTTGCGTCTTATCCGTCCGACCCCGGTTCCGAAACCGCAATCGAAGGCGTCGAGCAGGATCGAGTGCATTGCAGCCAACCTCGGTACTCACAAGGGCAAGGCAGGTGTCGGTGCCATGGCGCGCGAGGCAGGCCTTAGCCAGAGCCATTTTCATGCGTTGTTCAAGGCGACGACCGGTCGTTCTCCCAGACAGTATGAAATAGACCAACGGCTTAATGCAGCGGTGGAGCGCCTGATCTTCACACGCGATCCCATCTCTGAAATTGCCTATGCCGCCGGTTATGAGAATGTCTCAGCGTTCAGCCGTCTATTCAAGGGACGTTTTGGTATGTCGCCAGGCGAATTCCGCGTCGCGAGCAGTGCGGAACGTTCCTGATGTGAAAATCAGAGTTTTGGCGTGATCTTCCAGAATCCTGGCACATCTCTTCTCCGGCATCCTTGGTTATCATAGCGCTACGAAGACCCGCGCGAGAGGATGAACAATATGGATTTGACCCGTTTCAAGACCCTGTCCTTCGATGTCTACGGAACGCTGATTGACTGGGAGACAGGCATCTGGAACGCCTTGCAGCCACTGTTGAGCACTGGAGGCCGTGAAATCGGGCGCAAGGAGGCACTGGAAACTTATGGGGAGATCGAAACGGCACAGGAAGCTGAGACACCATCCCTAAACTACGCCACGCTTTTGGCGGTGGTTCATGCAAGGCTCGCTCGGCACTGGGGTTTAACTGCACACTCCGATCTGCACGAACGATTCGGCGCCTCGGTGCCAGATTGGCCGGCATTCTCGGATTCAGCGAAGGCACTCGCCTATCTAAAACAACACTACTATCTAATTGTGCTTTCCAATGTGGATCTCCAAAGCTTCAATGCCTCGAGACGTAAGCTCGGTGTTTCCTTTGACGCCGTCTACACGGCCGAAGACATTGGCAGTTACAAGCCGGATCCGAAGAACTTCCGTTTTCTTTTCTCGCGGCTGCAGCAAGATCTAGGTGTTGAAAAAGCCGAGCTCCTGCATGTAGCGCAGAGTTTATACCACGACCATGTACCGGCCACGCAAATGGGCCTGACCAGCGTGTGGATCGATCGGCGATTTGGGATGGAAGGCCAAGGAGCGACTAAGCAGCCTGATAGTCCTCCGAAAGTTGGGGGTCACTTTCGTTCGCTGTCGGAGTTCGCTGCAGCGCACCGAGCCACGATAGATAGCGCAGAGGCTCCTGCGGCATCGTAAACTTAATCGCTAGAAGGGCAGGCGATGGCGCCGACCGAGTTCGGCACAATCGATCGCAAGAAGATTGGCATCATCAAGTAGAGGCAACCGGCTTCGGAGAGACCGCAGATCACATCAGCTATCGTTGTCTGTTGCGCGCCTAGACCCAACCTGCGCGAGCTCGATGTCTCGGAATTCCTGCCGCAGCTTTGGCCCCTTCGCGAGTCTGCGTCCTCACGCAACGATCAGGGCGTAGTAGCGCTCGGCCGCTTGGGCGCGGCGGCTACGATGCAACGTATCGGCAACGTAACGTTAAAGCGCTAGGGTGAAAAATCTCGCTCACCGCTTTCGTTCACGCGGCCTTCAGGCGTGCGATTTCGTTCCGCCCGATTGTTCAATCCCTTGTGCGAACGATGTTCTACGCCGGGCATGATGCTGCGTTTTGCCGCGCCGTAGGATCGGAGTTTATCTGTGATCATGACGCGCGGCGCATGCCTCTGACCATGGTGGAGGCACTTCAGAAAATGAACTTTTCCGATTGATCGGAAGGCTCGGCACCGACGCTCATGCCGCTTGGCTTGCTCGAACGATTCCGGCAACGGCGGCATCGATCCCCGCCGCGAACGCGACGGGAAACAGGTCTGCACTACCGACGCCATGGCCCAACTCTTCAACCTGGTGCAACCTTGCAAGACCTCCACGAGGCTGCCCGTTCCGATTGAAGGCGATGAGCCTTCGATCTCATATGCCGCCGCCTTGCGTGGTCAAGCTTGAGAGCACAGCCCAGCCGTTTCCGGCGAGTCGCAAGGTCGTGGCATCGCTCCCAGCTGCATGGCTTAGACTTGCCGCACCGGCTAACACTCCGCACGCTTGGGGCGCTGGAAGAATTGCCTCCCGATCGTCTAGATTGAATGCCACGAGAAGGCTGTTGCCTTCTGATTCCAGGGCCATCACCATCTCGCGGTTCTTAAGATGAATCCGTCGGCTTCTGGCTTGGACGAGCCAGGGGTGCCGCCGACGAAGGCCGATGAGTTGCTGATGGAGCCGATACGTCGACCATCCGTTGGCCGCGAGTTTGCCTGGCGTCGATGGAAAAGCTGGCCTTACCGCGTCGTCACCGCCAGCGCGGTTCTCCTTGATACCCCGGAACGCCTGTTCGTCCCCTGCATAGATCGAAAGCGTGCCGCCGACGGTCATCAGAATCACCAAAGCGTGGGCGACATGCCGTTCGTCGTCGAGCTTGCTTGCTAACCGAGTTACGTCGTGGTTGCCGATGAAGGTGAGCGGCACGAAGCTGTCGAGGAAGCCGTTGTGCCGCTCAAGAGCCCAGTTGAGTTCGAACAGGTTACGATCATTGAGGGCGCTCCAAATCGCCTTCCAAAGCTCGTACTGCGTCACTGCGTCGACGCCAGTGTCGGCCACGAAACCGCAATAATCGCCGTGAATGACTTCGCCAAAGATATACGCGTCGGGGTGACATTTGCGTACCTGGGGAAGGACCCTCGCCCAGAACTGCCGGGGAACCGCATATGCGGCATCGAGCCGCCAACCGGAAGCTCCTCGGCGGAGCCAATGGTTCATGACACTGGACACATGTGCTGCAACATGCGGGGATTCGTGATTGAGCGCTACCAGCTGGTGGTGTCCCTCAAAAGTGGCATATGCTGGTTCACCCGTATGTTCTTCATGGCCTAGCCAGCGGAACCAGCTAGCTTCGGCAGATCCCGTTCCCTTTCTACGGGCAGCCGAAAATAGCCGGAAATCCCGTCCGACGTGATTGAAAACTCCGTCTAAGACAATATGTAGACCACGTCGCCGCGCTTCTGTGACAAGCCTATCGAAATCGGCTTCGTCACCCAACCGGGGGTCGATTTGGAAATGATCAATCGTGTCATAGCCGTGCGTCGACGAGGCGAAAATCGGACCGAGCAGCAGACCGGACGCCCCCAGTTCGACGGCGTATTCGAGCCACTCGACGAGGTGGGCGAGACGATGGAATACGCTACCCTGCGGTAGTGCCTGGGGCTCAGCGCCGAGGAAGCCTAGGGGGTAAACGTGCCAGAAGATGGCATGATTAATCCAGCTGCTCATGGTCTCCTCGCCATTCCGGTTTTCGATCTCCGTGAAGAGCGAGCAAGCATGATGTTTGCTGCTGTGCTCAACATGGCATGTTCCTGTTCCGAGAGTATCTCGGCCATGGCATCCTGCAACCACTTCTGGCGTGCTCTTAGATCTTCTACCAGTTCCGACTTCCCCTTTGCTGTCAGCGCGATGATCAGAGCCCGTTGATCCATCGGGTCTCTCCGGCGTTCGATTAGACCCGCATGCTCCAGGTTTGCCACGATCCGCGTCAATGATTGGGGCTGAAGCCGCTCTTCGGCTGCAAGCTGCACTGCGGGCATTGGTCCAAGCCGATTAAGCGTGCCAAGCAGGCTAATCGCAGCGAGTGTGACCGCTCCGTTTGGACGTTCGGAACGCAAGCGCCGGCCAAGTGCGAGTATAGCGCGCAAGAGAGGCTGAGCTTCCACATCAATGCATTCCTTCGCCATATGATACGCATAGCGTATTATTTGGGGCAGGCGAGCCTTTCCATCACTTTAAAGTGGAATTGCGATCTGGTCGGGGATGGGACTGAGAGCGACGGGCGATTGCGATCTGCAGCGGATCGATGACGAACCATGGCTGGTCGCTCGATCATTCGGCACAACATGTCGCCAGTACGGGGAGCTTGGGCGGTCCACTGCTGTGCGCACGGTCCATTCGCAGTGACGAGCCTTCCACGCATTCAACAGCCCAACGGGACCTGAGTCCGTCTGGCAGGCTTTGGCGGCGTCACTCATATTAGTCTCACGATAGATACGATGTTCCTTTGAGGGGGACGGGAGGAAGCATGGTATTCGGTTCAAGTTTACCTTGCGGCCCCGCTGCACGCGCCTCGACGCGGCCTCGCTGGCCGCGGCGCGTCTTGTCGGCGAGATCTTTGAGGAACAGCGCGTTCATCGTTCCCTTGAGGCCGGCATGCAGATGCGTGACCTCTCCCTCGGACAAGGTGAGGATCTTCACGTCCGAATAGGACATGCGCTTGAACAGCCCGGCGATATCCTCCTGATCGCGCGAAAGCCGGTCCATCGCTCGGGGAGGATCAGGTTGAAACGGCCGTGCGTGGCGTCCGACATCAAGGCCTGAATGCCGGGACGCAGCAGGGAAGCGCCCGAGATTGCATGGTCGGTATATTCCTCCACGAGCTGCCAGCCTGCTTCTCGGCATGAAGCTGGCACATGCGAAGTTGGCCGGCGATCGAGGCGTCGCGCTGATTGTCGGAGGAATAGCGGGCTTAGATCACGACCTTTATTGGACATGGCTCCTTACCGAGAGCGGCATGGCCCCGGCTTCTTCATCTGTGCAGCAAAGTTCTCTCGCGCCGGTCGAAATAACATGAGCATGATCTCTGTAGTGACACTCTCAACTTCCCCATACACTTATCAGCATCTTAAAAAATCGCTCTGCCGCCGGCGACAACGTGCCGCCGCGACGGCGAACCACGCCGATCGTGCGTGATATCTCGGGATTGCGGATGGGGCGGGTGATCAGAAACGGATGGTCTTCTCGCGGGGTTGCCATTTGTGGCAGCACCGAAATCCCAAGGCCTGCCTCCACCAACCCGAGGGAGGTGGACAGATGGGTTACCTCGTAGAACCAGCGAAGCTTGATGTTCGATTTTGCCAGTGCCGCGTCGAGCAGCGTTCTGTTGCCGCTTGATCGATGAACCGTGATCAGATGGTAGGGCTCTAGTTCCGCCCACCCCACCCATGGCTTGGCTGCAAGGACGTGATCCTTGCGCGCTGCAAGCACGAATGGGTCTTCCGCGAGTCGCTCGAAGGTAAGGTCCGGATCCGACGTGCCCATGATGTTTATGCCGAACTCCACCTCCCCGCGTGCCACGGCTTGAAGACCGTCGGTCGCTGGCAGGTCGAGTATACGAAAGCGGATGTTCGGATACTCCTCATTGAACTGCCGGATGACGGTAGGCAGGAAGTAGAAGGCCGCGGTGGGGAGACATGCGATCGTTACCAATCCGCCTCGATTGGGTCCAACGTCACGGACAGCAAACAAAGAGCCATCGAACTCCTCCAGCATGCGTCGGACGAGCGGCACGAGTTCTGTACCGAGAGCCGTCGCGGATACATGCCTGGTTGTCCGTTCCAAGAGGGGCGCGCCGATGACCTGCTCCAGTTTTTGAATGCGGCGGCTCAACGCGGGCTGTGAGAGATGCAGGGCGTCGGCCGCGCGATGAAAGCTCTCCAACTCGACCACGCTCAGGAAGGCTCGAAGGTCAAGGATCTCGCAATTAATGCTCATTTTGCATCAATCCACCGATTCTTAGCATTTCACAAATCAACGCCTCTTCCGATAATTGGATCAAAGCGCGCCGATTGATACGGCGATGACATAATTCCGGTGGAAGTACAAGCGATGAACGATCTGTTGGCGATCCCTTGCGTACTGATGAGAGGCGGCACCTCAAAAGGTCCGTTCTTCCTGGCGAGCGATCTTCCCACCGATACTCGCGAGCGTGACAAAATCCTGCTTTCCGTCATGGGCTCCGGTCATCCGCTGCAGATAGACGGCATCGGCGGCGGCAATCCGGTCACGAGCAAGGTGGCCATCGTCGGGCCGTCGAGTATTCCCGGCGCCGATGTCGACTATCTTTTTGCGCAGGTGCGGGTCGATCAACAGATCGTCGACACCTCCCCGAACTGCGGCAACATGCTGGCTGCGGTCGGCCCGTTTGCCATCGAAGCTGGACTTGTCCCGGTTCGTGGAGAAACGACGCTCGTCCGGATTCATAACGTCAACACCAGCAAGCTGATCGACGCCGAAGTTCCCACTCCAAACGGCAGCGTCTCCTATCTCGGTGAAGCTGCAATCGACGGCGTGCCCGGCCGTGCAGCGCCGATCGCATTGACCTTCATGGACGCGGCCGGGGCTCGTACCGGACAGCTCTTTCCCACTGGCAAGCCAGTCGACCTGATCGATGGCGTGCGTGTTACCTGCATCGACTGTGCAATGCCGATGATGTTGATCGAGGCAGACTCGATCGGCGCAAGCGGTTTCGAGTCAGCGGCTGAACTCAATGCCGATAAGGAATTGCTTGGACGGTTGGAGAAGCTGCGCATCTCTGCCGGCGAACGGATGGGCCTTGGCGACGTGCGCAATCAGGTAACGCCGAAGCCCGTCCTCATCTCGAGGCCGCGTTCCGGAGGGGACATCAACGTGCGGTATTTCATGCCGCATCAATGTCATCCGTCGCTTGCGACCACGGGGGCCGTGGGGATCGCTACCGCCTGCATCAAGGAAGGCACCGTTGCCTCGCTTCTCGTCGGCACGCAGAAGCCGCCACTACTGCTCTCGATTGAGCATCCGAGCGGCCACCTGGACGTCAAGCTTTATGAAAGGGACGGCAAAATCGTTGCCGGGATTCTTCGGACGGCCAGACGGCTATTCGAAGGACATGTCTTCGCAAAACCTGTCGCGCAACTGGGTTGTGCGGCATAATCATCGTGGCTGCCGGGAGGGCGCCACTAACAGGAGGAGAATACCATGCGCAAATTCATGCTCGCCCTCGCGGCAACCGCCGCTTTTGCCGGTTCCGCATTCGCGGAGCCGGTCCACATCAGCGTCGGCTCTTACAACCTCAACAATCTCCCCTTTCCGGTCGCCCAGGGCCTCGGCCTTTATGAAAAAGAAGGCCTGGAGGTGACCGTCGAAAACTTCGCATCGGGCGGGTCGAAGACGCTTCAGGCGCTTGTTGCCGGTTCGACGGATATCGCCGTCGGCTTTTACGACCATACGATCCAGATGCAATCGCAGAAGAAGGCTGTCGTGGCGTTTGTACAGCTCGCCCGCAATTCCGGACTCGTGCTGGCTGGCGGCAAGAACAGCACCTTCGACCCGGCAAAACCGGAAACGATCAAAGGTGCAAAAGTCGGCATCACCTCGCCAGGCTCGTCTTCCGATTTCTTCGTCCGCTATTACCTGCAGCGCAACGGCTTGTCTGCGGGCGACGTCTCGCTGATCGGCGTTGGCTCCGGGTCTGCCGCCGTTGCTGCCCTTGAACAGGGCAAGGTCGACCTCCTTGTCAACTATGACCCGGCAGCGACCTTCATCGAGGCCAAGGGCGTCGGCAAGATACTGATCGACGGGCGCAACGACGACGGTGCCAAGGCGATCTATGGCGGGATTTACCCAACCTCCGTCCTCTATGCCACACAGAGCTATATCGAGGAAAATCCGAAGACCATCCAGAAGGTCACGAATGCGACGGTCAAAGCGCTCGAGTGGATGAATAGCCACTCCGCGGAAGAGATCGTCGACAAGCTCCCGAAGGAGTTCATCTCCGGCGATCGTGACACCTACATCAAGGCGGTCGAGAACGCGAGGGCGATCTTCTCAAAGGACGGCCGTATCAACGAGGCAGATATCAAGACTCCGCTCGCCGTCCTGAAGAGCTTCAACGAAAAAGTCGCCGCGGCTGAAATCGACCTTACGAAAACCTACACGAACGAGTTCGTCGGCAAGGTCCCGAACGTCGCCGCCAACTGACAGGAGGAGGTCATGGCATTGGCCGTAGTAAAAACCGCATCCCCGACGGACAACCCTCATCAAGCAAAGTCGATGGTTTCCCTCGACTCGGTCACCATGGCCTTCGGCGCCTACGTGGCGGTGCAAGATGTGAATCTAAAAGTCTCCGATGGCGAGTTCCTCGCCATCGTTGGTCCTACCGGCTGCGGCAAGAGCACAGTACTCAATGCGATCGCCGGTCTTCTGAAGCCTGCGAGTGGCACTGTATCAATCGATGGTCAGCCGGTGCGCGGGGTCCAGAACGACATCGGTTATCTGTTCCAGCAGGATGCACTGCTTCCTTGGAAGACTGCGCTAGAGAACGTGGAACTCGGTCCCATGTTCAAGGGTGTCGGCGCTGCCGAGCGCCGTGAGCGGTCGATGACGTGGTTGGCGAAGGTAGGCCTGAAGGGTTTCGAGCATCGCTATCCGCATCAGCTTTCAGGCGGTCAGCGCAAGCGCGTGCAGATGGCACAGGCGCTGATTACCGGCCCCAAGGTCATCCTGATGGACGAGCCCTTCTCGGCGCTGGATATTCATACCCGCCACCTGATGCAGAATGAGCTGTTGCGGCTTTGGCAAGAGGAACGGCGCGCCGTGGTGATGATTACGCACGACCTTGAAGAGGCAATTGCTCTCGGGGATCGCGTCGTGGTGCTTGCCGCCGGACCGCGCTCGCGCGTGATCGACAGCTTCCCCGTCGATCTCGAACGCCCACGCGATGTCGCTGAAATCAAACTCGATCCACGCTTCATGGATCTTTATCGCAACATCTGGTCATCGCTGCGCGGCGAAGTGGAGAAAAGCTATGAACGCCAGGACTGAACGCCTCATTCAAGTCGTGCTGCTGGTGGCAATTGTCGGCGGCTGGCAGCTCGGTGTCACGGCAGGTGTGATCGACGTCTTCTTTTTCCCGGCTCCGGTCGACATCTTCAACCAGGTGTTATCCTGGGTTGTGGACGCCGGCTTTTATAACCATGTGGTCATCACCCTGACGGAAACCGTGCTCGGTTATCTGGTCGGAACGGCGCTTGGCGTGGCGGCAGGCGTCTGGCTCGGCCTCAGCAGTTCGGCCGCGCGCATTCTGGACCCTTTCATCAAGGGTCTGAACGCAATCCCCCGTGTCGTGCTTGCGCCTATCTTCGTACTCTGGCTCGGCCTCGGTCTCTGGTCCAAGGTGGCGCTCGCCGTGACGCTGGTGTTCTTCGTCACCTTCTTCAACGCCATGCAGGGCGTCCGTGAAGTGAACCCGGTGGTGCTGTCGAACGCACGCATTCTGGGAGCCAAGCGGTCGGACCTGCTTCGCCACGTCTACTTCCCCGCAGCGGCAAGCTGGATTCTGTCTTCGTTGCGCACTTCGGTCGGCTTTGCCGTCGTCGGGGCGATTATCGGCGAGTATCTCGGCTCCTCCGCCGGGCTTGGCTATCTGATCGCTCAGGCGGAAGGCAATTTTGACGCGGTCGGCGTCTTCGCAGGCATCCTGATCCTCGCGATCTTTGTCCTGGTTATCGACAGCATCCTGGACATCGCCGAGAAGCATCTCATCAAGTGGCGACCGAGCGCTTCCGAACGGCCTGCGTGACGATCTTTAGCGGCAACCGAGAAGCCTGTTCACAAGCGCTCTCCCTTTTAGCAAAGAAGGGAGAGTGCAGGCGTTCTATGCGAATAACGGACCTATTGTTGCGTTCGGCGCATGAACTTCATTGGACCCACAGCCGCCCGCGCAGCTATCAGACCCTCATCATCTCAAGTCTAATTCGATAACCGTTGGCGACATGACGACGGGCCGCCGCCTCTGCGGCATCGCCATCCCCCTTCGCAATGGCGGCAACTATTTCTTCATGTTCCTGCTGCGCGCTTTTGATCCGCTGTGGCAAAGCGTAGGTCGAGGCGGGCAATAAGCTCAGGTGAATCCGCAAATTGTTGAGCGCATCGATCATATACTGATTGTGCGATGCATTGGCGATGTAACGATGCAGCTGCTTGTTCGTCTCGCTGAGGCGCGCGGCATCCGTAACGCCGATGTCGTTTTTCACCATTTGTTTCATCACGTCTATCTCGTGCCGAGACGCGTGCTGGGCGGCCAGCCGTGTCGCCATCCCCTCCAAGCCTTCGCGCACGGCGAAAAGCTGACGGGTCTGATCGTAGGAAATCTGAGCGACGACGAGCCCGCGTTGCGAGCCATGGTCAGCCAGTCCCATGGCATGCAGGCGATGGAGAGCCTCTCTGACCGGCGTCCGGCTTATACCAAGCTGTGACGCAAGATCGGTCTCACGCAAACGCGTGCCCGGAGGAAGATCGCCTCGCTCTATGGCCTTGAGCAGAAGCTCCAAGGGGGAGCTTTTCTCAGGCTCACCATCGATTTTCAGATCCATTGAAGCATCCATTCTCCGGTAGCATCCACCTTGCCGGTGTTGAGATGTTCTAACGTTTGGACGATTGTATGCAACGGATTTTCCAACTTTCGCTGGCTGGCGAAGATTTATGCTCTAGTTTTTCAGTCGCCCAAACCCAGAGGCTATTTCGTTGATGAGATCCTTGGGGTCTTCGAGGCCGACATGGATACGGACTGTCTGCCCGCCGGGCGCCCATTGCGTGGCGGTGCGATAGACTGAAGGGTTGCTCGGAACCATGAGGCTTTCAAAACCTCCCCAGCTTGAGCCCATCCCGAACAGGTCAAAGCCATCGAACATCCGGGCCAATGCCGTGCGATCTGTCTCGCGCATAACGAAGCCGAACAGACCGGAGGAACCGGTGAAATGCCGCTTCCAAAGGTCGTGATACGGATCGCTAGCCATTGCTGGGTGCATGATGCGAATGACCTGATCATGATTTTCCAGCCAATCGGCCACCTCGAGCGCGTTGGCTTCGTGCTGGCGCATGCGAACACCGAGTGTTCTGATGCCACGAAGGGCCAGGAACGCATCGTCCGGGCTGATGCAGACGCCGAACCGCAGATAGGTTTCGCGCAGTTGCTCATAAACGGCCGAGGTACATGCGATCGTTCCGAGCATGATATCGCTATGACCGGAAATGTATTTGGTACCTGCCTGCAACGAAATGTCGACGCCCTGGGTGATCGGCTTGCAAAAATAACCACCGGACCATGTGTTATCGATGGCAGTCACGACACCCTTCCTGCGGGCTACTTCGGTGATCGCAGTGACGTCTTGGATTTCGAAAGTCTGAGAACCGGGCGACTCCATCCAGATCAATCGCGTTTCAGGACGGATCAATGATTCGATTCCCGCACCGATGGCGGGATCGTAATATGTCGTCTCGATGCCGAACCGGGTGAGCAGCTGGCTACAGAACTTTCGGGTCGGACCGTAGCTGTTGTCGCTGACCAGAAAATGGGCCCCCTGATCGGCAAATGACATCAACACGACAGAAAGCGCCATGACCCCGGACGGGGCGATCAGTGCAGCATCCGCCTCTTCCAGTGCGCAGATCGCATCTTCCAGAGAATGCGTCGTGGGAGTGCCTCTGCGACCATATCGCAGTTTTGCGCTGTCTTTCGCGTCGAGCTCTGCAAGTGTTGAGAAGAGGATGGTCGACGCACGATACACAGGAGTGCTGACAGTCCCGTGGTGTTTCTCGGGCTGGCGCCCACAATGCGCAATAACTGTTTCCTGGCCTAGGTTTTTCTGCATTCTGGTTGCTCTCGCTGATTTGAAGGGCCGTTAAAAAACGTTGTTGCATCCAACTGAAAACATTTGTATACAAACGCCAACGGCACGTCAACTGCCAGTTAAAGCCTTGAGGGAAGGGCTGAACTGCTGCCGTATAACAAGAGGGGATAAAATGCGTAATCTGAAAGCATGCCTACTCGCCGCAACTGTCGCGCTGGCGACTTTGCCCTCATTTTCTGCCTTCGCCGCGAATGGCGACACGCTCAAACAGGTCAAGGAACGTGGCCTCGTTCTATGCGGCGTTCACCCGGCACGTCACGGCTTCGCGGCACCTGACAGTAAAGGTGTATGGGAGGGTTTCGAGGTCGATTATTGCAAGGCGGTTGCTGCAGCCGTGCTGGGAGACGCCAACAAGGTTCGTTATGTGCCGCTGTCGTCGCAGCAACGGTTCCCGGCCATTCAGTCCGGCGAGGTTGATGTTCTCGCTCGCAACGTGACAGCCAACCTATCGCGCGATACGGCACTCGGCCTCAACTTTGCGCCGCCGATCTTTTACACCGGCACAGGCTTTCTCGTTCGTGCCGACTCCGGCGTTAAGGAAGTCAAGGATCTCGATGGGGCTGTGATCTGCATGGCGCCTGGAAGCACGACGGAGCGTAATATCGCCCAGATTTTCGCCGCGCGCGGCTTGAAATATACGCCGGTGGTGATCGAAAACAACAAGCAGCTGGTGGATGCTTACGTAACCGGGCGCTGTGACGCGCTGACGAAAGACAAAGCCGCTCTTCCAGGCGTGCGCGCCGTCGATACGCCCAAACCTGCCGATCACGTTCTGCTCGAAGGCATCTATTCCAAGGAGCCATTGGCAATGGCCGTGCGCCAGGGCGACGATCAATGGTACGACATCGTCAAATGGGTGGTCTATGCGACATTCAATGCGGAAGAGATGAAGGTATCTCAGGCGAACGTCGATGCGATGCTCAAGTCTGACGATCCAGATATTCAAACTCTTGTCGGTACTATCGGCGATAACGGCGCAAAGCTGGGACTCGATCAAAAGTGGAGCTACAACATCGTGAGGCAGGTCGGAAACTATGCCGATATTTACGACCGGCACTTCGGCCCTTCAACTTCCATTGCTCTCGACCGGGATCTGAACCGTCAATGGAATGACGGGGGCATCCTGTACGGTCAACCCATGAACTGACGGCGCCGCCGCGCCGCTGCTTTCGGCGCGGTCTATTCCCTTGAGCGACGGTTTTGCCGTCGCCCTTCCTCAAGGAACGACAATGTCTCTTTCCAGTTCATCCGACAGGGGGTCGTCCCGTCGGAGCCAGATGGCGGGTGTAGTCTATAGTCAGGCATTTCGCTCCGCCTTCTATCAGGTGGTCCTTGCCATATTCGTCCTGCTTGCAGGCTATTACCTCTATTCAAACGTCGTCGAAAATCTGTGTGCGCAAAATATCGCCACAGGCTTTCGCTTCCTGTCAGAAGTTTCGCAGTTCGAGATCGGCGAGAGGCTGATCAACTATTCCGCACGCGACAGCTACTTCCGCGCGCTTGTCGTCGGCCTGTTGAACACGCTGGCGGTCAGTGGTGTCGGCATCATTGTCGCGACGATCCTCGGATTTACCGTTGGTATCGCGCGCAGTTCCAGCAACCTGCTTCTCAAGAAGCTGGCGGGCTGTTATGTCGAGATCGTAAGAAATATTCCGGTCATTCTTCAGGTCATTTTCTGGTCCGTGGTGATCCGCAACCTGCCGCCGCCCCGAGGTGCAGTCGAACTGTGGGGAGCTGGCTTCCTGAGTAACCGAGGCCTCACGGTGGCGATGCCGAATACCCATCCGTCACACGGATGGATGCTGGTCGCGCTCGTTGCAGGAATAATTCTCTCCATCATAACCGCCGGATTTATCCGGCGCAGGAATGACGCAACGGGCAAGCATGTCGATAGCCTCTGGGTGTCGCTACTGCTGATCGCAGGTCTTCCGCTGCTCGTCTGGCTGTTTTCGGGCGCACCTCTGGGCATGAGCATTCCGGAACGCAAAGGTTTCAGCTTCTCGGGCGGATCTACCTTGTCTCCGGAATTCGTGGCACTGCTCCTCGGCATCTCCATGTACGCGTCCGGCTTCATTGCTGAAATCGTTCGAAGCGGTATTCAGGCAACGCCGCGTGGACAGATCGAGGCTGCCAAGACGATTGGTCTGAAGCCCTGGTACATTACGCGCTACATCGTTTTGCCTCAGGCTCTGCGCGTCATCGTGCCGCCGCTGACCAGCCAATATGTCAGCCTCAGCAAGAACAGTTCCATTGCCGTCGTCGTCGGCTATCCGGATCTGGTGAATATCGGCAACACTGTCATGAACCAGACGGGGCAGGCGGTCGAGGCCGTCGCAATCATGATCGTCGTCTATCTCTCGATAAGCGTCGTCACTTCGCTGGTGATGAATTTCTACAATCGCCTTGTTGCGATCAAGGAGCGCTGACATGGCCAGATCCGAGATTTTGGAACACCACGCTGAACTACCTCCAGTTTTGGCGTCAGGCCCGTGGCGTTGGATGCACCGTCATTTCTTCAGCAGCGTCGGACAGACATTTCTGACGATCGTGGTCGCAGCAATTACGATCCGCACTCTGTGGTTTCTCCTGCAATGGGCCGTTCTGGATGCGGTCTGGGTGGCGTCCGGCCCGCAAGCGTGCCGCGATGCGGCAGGTGCTTGCTGGGCGGTGATCGTGGAGAAACATCGCCCGATCCTCTTCGGCATGTATCCTTATGATCAACATTGGCGGCTGGTGTTGATGATCGTCATCTATCTTACCACCGTCATCGCGTCACTAACCCCGGCCTGCTGGAAGCGCTCGATACTCATTCCAATGTGGATCGCTGCCGTCACGGCAATCACCGTTTTGATGTTCGGCGGCGTGTTTGGTCTGCCTTATGTGCCGACAAGCGAATGGGGTGGCTTACCACTGACCATCATCCTCTTCACCGGCTCAGTGCTCTTCGGCATGCCGATTGCTGTTTTGCTTGCACTGGGGCGTCGCTCGCCGCTGCCGGTTGCTCGCGGACTTTCCGTGGTCTTCATCGAAAGCCTGCGCGGCGTGCCGCTGATCACCATCCTGTTCGTGGCGGTCAATATTTTCCCGCTGTTCCTGCCCGCAGGCATGGAGGTGAACAAGCTTCTGCGTATCACGCTGTCCATCGCAGTCTTCTTCGCCTGCTACCAGGCAGAGGTCATTCGTGGTGGTCTTCAGGCGATACCGCGTGGTCAGTACGAGGCGGCAGCTTCTTTGAACATGACATACTGGCAAACCACGCTGCGGATCATCCTGCCACAGGCACTGCGCATCTGCTTGCCGGCCATGACCAACCACATCATTGCAGCCATGAAGAATACTTCCTTTGTCATCATCATCGGCCTCTTTGATATCCTGACCGCCACGACTGCCGTCATGCAGGACCCGTTGTGGCGTCAGTTCTACATCGAGGCCTATCTCTTCGTCGCACTCATCTATCTCGTCTTCGGGCTGGCGCTTTCCATGTACGCGCGCCGTGTCGAGAGCTGGGTTGCGGTTGGTCGTATCTGAGATCATGAAAGGGCATACCGTGACGATAAATTCTACTGCACCAGCCGTCATTCAGATGAGCGGCGTTTCCAAATGGTACGGCACATTCAAGGTTCTCAACGAGGTTTCGCTGGAGATTCAACGAGGCGAACGCGTCGTGGTCTGCGGCCCCTCGGGGTCCGGCAAGTCCACGCTCATCCGGTGCATCAACCGGCTCGAGGAGCACCAGAAAGGCGACATCTACGTCAAGGGGATTGAACTGAATGATAGCGTCAAGAACATCGCTGCCATCCGCAGCAGCCTTGGCATGGTGTTTCAGTCCTTCAACCTCTTCCCGCATCTGACGGTGCTGGAAAACCTGACCATAGGTCCCACTCTTGTCCGCCACATGAAGCGTAAGGATGCGGAGGAGCGGGCCATGCACTTCCTGCGCAAGGTGCGCATTCCGGAGCAGGCCCACAAATATCCGCTGCAACTTTCCGGGGGCCAACAACAGCGCGTCGCCATTGCTCGCTCACTCTGCATGGAACCGGAAATCATGCTGTTTGACGAGCCGACATCGGCACTCGACCCGGAGATGATCAAGGAAGTGCTGGATACGATGATCGAACTGGCCGAGAGCGGCATGACGATGATCGTCGTGACGCACGAAATGGGCTTTGCTCGCACCGTCGCCGATAATGTCATCCTCATGGCTGACGGAAATATCGTGGAGCGAGCGGAGCCGGGGGAGTTCTTCTCCCATCCCAAGCATGAGCGCACCCGAACGTTCCTTGACCAGATTCTGAAGCATTAGCGCTTTCCGCCCTCAGATCGGAGAATAAAATGTCATCCTTGACTATGGCGCTGGCCCGCCTTGCGGCGGAGCTTGATGGCCGGACTTTGCCTAAAGAGGTGGTGGGGTGGGCCTCCCGTACTTTCACCGACACGATTGCCTGCGGTCTGGCGGGCGCTTCGGACGAGGCGGTGCAAGCTCTTCGCGCAATATTGCCAGCTGGCAATGGCAAGGCTCGATTGTGGGGCAGCAGCGAGACCGGACATGTCCTGAATGTGGCGCAGATCAACGGCGTGGCCGCACATGCGCTGGATTTCGATGATTGCCATCTGGTCATGGATGGCCATCCGTCCGTGTCGATTGTGCCTGGGCTATTCGCTTTGGCAGAAGAACGGAACTCCTCCGGCATCGAGCTGCTGACGGCCTATATTGCGGGCCTGGAAACGGAACTGCGTCTCGCGAAAATCTGCAATCCTGCCCATGCCGATCGCGGATGGCACCCCACGGTGACCTTTGGCGTGATCGGCGCTGCCGTCGCATGTAGCCGGTTGCTGCGGCTCTATGAGAACGGGGTGGCGGCGGGAATCGCTATTGCAGCTTCCTGCTCATCGGGGTTGCGTGCCAACTCCGGCACCATGACTAAACCGTTGCATGCCGGGCAGGCGGCGCGAAACGGCCTTCAGGCCGCATTGCTGGCAGAACGCGGATTTTCGGCCAACCTCACTGCTCTCGAGCATCGTTTTGGCTTCATCGCCGCGTTCGGCGGTGGCCCCGCGCAGGAGTGGCAAGAGGTGTTGGCGGGGTTGGAAGGTACCTTCCTCCTTCTTGAGCCCGGTATTGCGATCAAGCAGTATCCATGCTGCGCCTTCATTCATTCAGCGATCGATGCTGCGGCCCAGCTGCGCGCACATGTCGCTAAGCAGGAAGATGTAGCCTCGGTAACGGTGCGGCTTCACAGCCGCCGTCTGCGCAATATCGATCGGCCGTCGCCGAAAGATGGGTTCGATGCGAAGTTCAGCACGCAATATCTCGCGGCCCGTTCCTTACTGCAAAATACCATCGGCTTCTCGGATTTCTCCCCAGAAGCAATAGCCGATGAGAAGGTCGCAACCCTCTCCGCGAAGGTTCGACTGGAGCCGCACGAGGACGAAGATCTGTCTTTCGGCCGCGTGGAGGTGGTACTGACCGATGGCCGGCGGCTGAGTGCTGAAGACAGCGTCGCCATGGGGAGAGGTCCCTCCAACTCCATGAGTGAAGCGCAATTCGCGGATAAATTTCACAGCTGCACTGCGGAGGTGCTGACGCGCGAGGAGAGCGAACGGCTCTTATCCGCGCTGCTCGCTCTGTCTGAACAACCCTCCGCCGCTTCAATCGGAAAGCTGATGCTGGGTTCAGCAGTCAACCGTCATTCATATATTGAGAAGGTGTAACCGCGATGTCTTTGTCCTTACAGCTTGCCGAACGCGCGGTTGCGCTTGTGCCCCAGGATTTCGATCCCGAAGCCATCGGATGGGCTCGGGATGCAATAGCGGACATGATCGGCTGCGCCTTGATTGGCGCGGTGACCGAGACGGCGGAAAAGTCGATGTTGCCGGGCATGCTGACGGAGGGCCAATGCCTCGTGCTCGGTCGCAGGATGCGCCTCGGAAAACTCGATGCAGCCTTCGTCAACGGTACCTCGGGCCATGCCATTGATTACGATGATACCAGCAAGTCGCTGTCGGGCCATCCCACTGTCATCATCGTTCCGGGACTGCTTGCGCTTGCAGAAACGCTGAACTCCACCGGTCGCGAATTCGTTGATGCCTATATCGTCGGTGTGGAGGCTGCGACGCGCTTTGCCCGCGGCGTCAACTTTTACCATTATGAAAAGGGTTGGCATCCTACGGCCACGCTCGGGATTTTCGGTGCCGCTGTCGCTGCCAGCCACCTGCTGAATCTCGACGCCGGTCAAATGGCAAATGCGATTTCGATTGCGGCGTCGTCTTCCGCGGGCATCAAGGCCAATTTTGGTACGGATACCAAGCCGCTGCATGCCGGCTTTCAGGCTCGCAACGGCCTTTTGGCAGCGCTTCTCGCTGCCAAGGGCGTCAACGGTTCGGGCGTCGCGCTGGAGCATCCGCAGGGTTTCTTGAATGTTTTCAACGGTGCCGGTAATTTTGACACTACGCGCATGCTGAGCGACTGGGGGAGACCTCTCGATCTGCTCAAGCCGGGGATTTCCATCAAGAAATACCCTTGCGTTTACAGTGTCCACGCCGCCATCGATGCAGCGATTGCGCTGCATCAGGGACCTTTGAACGATCCTGCCGAAATCAGCAATGTTCTCGTGCGCATGCATCCGCGCAGAATGTTGCCGCATGTCCGCAATCCCGCAACCACGGCCCTCAATGCCAAATTCTCACTGCCTTATGCGGTCGCTCGGGGTCTCGTGAACGGTGCGGTTCTGCTCGATCATTTCGAGGACGCGGCTCTGCATGATCCGCAAGTGCTGCATATCATGAGCTTGATCCGCATGGAAAATCTGCCCGACGACGCCAGTGATTACGGTGGTGAGGTCCATATCACCCTGTCGAATGGCCAGGTCTTCTCCCATTCCGTCGATGCACCGGTGGGACGCGGTCCTGAAACACCGCTGCCGCCTGGAATGTTGCGAGCGAAGTTTACGGATTGCGCCAGCCGCACACTGACCGACGAAGGCGTCAACGAAGTTTTCGAGCTGCTGATGACGCTCGACACGCTCCCGCGTGTGGGGATGCTGACTGCCGCCATCGAACACAGCACGCGCTAACGCATGGCTTCGGAAATCGCAGTCCGTTCGTACGAAACATGCGCAGATTCAACACGATGGAGTGTTCGTGCGCGCCCTGAAAGGCGTGCTCCGCTCCAAGGTCAAGGAGACATTTCATGAGTTTTTCCAATATGCTGGCGGAGCGCGCCTGTGCATTGACACTCGATTCGCTGCCAGCCGAAGCGTTGCCGGTAACGCGCCGCGCTATTGCGGATACGATCGGCGTGGCATTTGCCGGATGCCGCAGCGATTTCATCGACGCGGTGGAGGATGTCTGCGAAGTCGGCTCGGCTCAGGGCGTGGCAACGCTTTGGGGACGAGGGGAGAGGGCATCGATCCTTCAGGCAGCACTTCTCAACGGGATTTCCGCGCACGCCCTGGATTATGACGATTGCAGCACCACGATGGGCGGGCACCCGTCTGCTCCCGTCCTTCCGGCGATACTCGCGCTTGCTGAACAGAAGAACGCGAGTTTCGGGCAGGTGGCCGAGGCATATGTCGCAGGCGTCGAGGTCGAGACACGCCTCGCGCGCGGTCTACTTCCTCATCATTACGACAAGGGTTGGCATCCAACCGCGACGCTTGGAGTTTTTGGCGCAGCGGCGGCAGCAGCACGGCTTCTCAACTTCGATACCGCCCGGATGGCAAATTGCCTCGCCATGGCGGTTTCCATGGCGTCGGGGCTGAAATCGAATTTCGGTACACCGGTGAAGCCTCTGCATGTCGGCCAGGCCGCTTACCACGGCGTGCTCGCAGCGCTTCTGACGGAGCGTGGTCTCAACTCGAACCCGGAAGCTTTCGAGCATAACTACGGCTTCTTCCGCCTCTTCAACGGTGAAGGTACCTATGACCAACAAGCGATTCTCGATGGCTGGGACGGTCCGCTGGAAACCTTGGCGCCGGGAATTGCCATCAAGCAGCATCCTTGCTGCGGAAGCGCGCATTCCGCAATCGACGCATCCCTCAAAATCGTGAAAGAGCATGGTATTTTCGATGAGCAATCGATCCAGAAGATCGAGATCGAAACCCACGAGCGGCGTCTGGCGCACACCAACCGCCCAATTCCCAAGTCCGGCCTGGACGCCAAGTTCAGCACTCAGTTCCTGACGGCCAAGGCACTTGTCAGCGGCCAGATCCGTCTAGCAGATTTTGAGGATGGGAAATTCCTGACCCCGCAGATTTCGGCGCTCTTGGCAAAGACGCAGGCGACGGGGCACCAGCAGGCCGATGCCTATCGCGGTACGGTGCGCGTCACGCTGACCGATGGTCGCGTACTGGAAAGTGTCGCGTCAACCCAGTTCGGGCGAGGCCCAACCAACCCAATGTCGGATGATGAGCTAAAGAGAAAGTTCATGGATTGCACCGGGGCACTTGTGAGCGCCGAAATGGCGTCCGGCATATTTCGCGAAATCATGGCGCTCGCCCCCACCGACCGGATTGGGCCGGTGATCGCCCGTTGCGCCGTGCAAAGCTAAAATGGGAGTATTGTGATGTTGACATTATACGGAAGACGAGATTCCTCGAATACCGCCAAGGTTCTGTGGTTACTGGACGAGCTGGCACTACCCTTTGATTTCGTTCTGACGGGCGGCAAATTTGGAGGGAACGACAACAATGAATTTCTCCAGATGAACCCGTTCGGCAAGGTTCCCGTCATTCGTCATGGTGACGTTATCGTCTGGGAATCCAACGCCGTTCTTCGTTATCTGGCCAATCTTCAGGATAGCGGTCCTCTCTGGCCACAGGCGGCAGGAGAAGCGGCAAAAATCGATCGATGGATGGATTGGTCCTCAATTTCTGTAACGCCGCCCTTGACCCGCCTGCGAAAGGCCATGAAAGCTGGTACTGCCAACGATGCGGCCAGACAGTCGGTCATGGCTCCCTTTGCTCAGGTCAACGCCTGGCTTGGCAACAATAGGTATCTCGCTGGCGAGCACCTGACCTTGGCAGATATGACCTTCGCACCCTCTGCATACCGATATTGCTTGTTGCAGGACAAGGTCTCGTTACCCAATCTTGAAACCTACGTTGAGCGCCTGAATGAAAACGAAGCGTACCGCCGTCATATCTCGGGTGCATTGACTTGATGGAATTTACCTCACTCTGAGTCCAAGGCGGCCATGGCAATGGCCTGCCTGCGGGCGTCCCGGTAGCGGGAAAACTGCGTGTCCGCGATCACGCCGGCAAGAATGACGCTGCCCATGACGGCGAAATTCAATGAAGAGGGGATGCCCAAGAGATTGACGAGGTTTTGCAGGACCTGAAGCAGGATCACGCCCAGCACCACGCCGATGATCGACCCCTCGCCACCCCGCAGGGAGAAGCCGCCCAGGACCGCGGCGGCTATGCCGTACAGCTCGTAAAAATTGCCATGGGATGAAGGCTGGACAGAGCGGGTATACATGGCGAAAAACACCGCCGAAATGCCTGTCAGAAAAGCGCAAAGCACATAGGCCTGGATGATGACCCTGGTGGTGTCGATGCCTGAAAAACCCGCCGCCTCGGGATTTTTGCCGACGGCAAAAAGATGCCGGCCGAGCACCGTCCGGTGCAGGAGAAACCAAGCAGCGACAGCTACCAGCAGGAACGCGATGACGGAATGCGGCACGCCGGCTGTGCGGCCCGCGACCAGATATTCCAGCATCGGAAAGTCGGACCCGAAGCTGAAGCCGGCCGTGCCATCCCTGGTGTAGAAGCGGGCAATGCCGCGATAGATCAGAAGCCCGCAGAGGGTGACGACGAAAGGCTGAAGCCTGAGGCGGGTTATCAGCCAGCCGTGCAGAAGGCCGATGGCGACTGACAGCACCATCACGATTGCAAGTGCGACTGGCCAGGGAACGCCGAAGCTGGCGATTAGATCGACAAAAATGACGCCTATCAACGCGATCACCGAGCCGATCGACAGTTCGATGCCAGCCGTGACGATGACGAAGGCCTCGGCAATGGAGAACAGCCCGAACAGGCCGATCAGGTTTGCCGTGTTGGCCAGGTTGATCGGCGACAGGAACCGTGGATTTATCACGGCGACGATTGCGCCGACGGTCATCACAAGCGTAGCCAATCCGATATCTTTTTTCTGCATGCTACGGGGTCCCTATTCCACGGCCAGTTGGAGAATGGTCTCCTCGGTCAGTTGATCGCGCGCGAGCATACCGGCGATGCGGCCGCGGCACATGACGGCGACCCGATCGGATATCCCGATCACCTCTTCCATGTCCGACGAGATCATCAGCAGCGCGACGCCATCGGCGGCGAGCGCCTGCATCAGGCGGTAGACTTCTGCCTTAGCGCCGACATCGATACCGCGTGTGGGCTCGTCCAGAATGATGATCCTGGGCTTCATTGCCAGCCATTTGGCCAAGACCACCTTCTGCTGATTGCCACCTGACATTTCTGCCGCCGCGCGACCGAGGCCTGCCGTCTTGATGCTCAGCTTGTTTCGCGATGCCTCAGCCAGGGCGGTCTCGGCGCCTATATCGATAAATCCTATTCGCGACAGCGCGGCGTGGCTCGGCATGGCGATGTTCTCGGTGATCGAGAAATCGAGAAAAAGGCCTTCCGTCTTGCGATCCTCCGGCACCAGGCAGAGGCCGGCGGCGATGGCGGCTGGAACGGAATGGCCGACGAGCCGCTGGCCCTCGATCTCCAGCACGCCCCCTTCGATGCGGTCTATGCCAAAAAGCGCGCGGGCAAGCTCCGTACGCCCCGCGCCGACCAGGCCCGTCAGGCACAGGATCTCGCCCGCGCGCAGGCAAAGGTCGAGCGGATGCTGCGGATAGGCCTTTGTGCGCAGGCCCTTCAATTCCAGGACCGGCCTGCCGGGGTCATGCTCTGCCTTTTCATAGAACTGGCCAACATCGCGGCCGATCATCAACCGGATCATGGCGTCCTTGGTGATTTCGCCGCAACCGAGGGTTCCGGCATTGCGGCCGTCACGCAGCGCCACGACGCGGCTCGCCACCTCCTCGATTTCAGCCAGGCGGTGGGTGATGAACAGCACCGCCACGCCGTCGGCGCTCAGCTGCCTGATGACGTCAAGGAGACGCTTGGTCTCGGACAGGGTCAGGCTGGACGTGGGTTCGTCGAGAATGAGCAGGCGCGGATCGATCGAAAGCGCGCGGGCGATTTCAAGCAATTGCTGATCGGCCAGGGACAGGCCGGAGACAGCGTCATTCGGACCGAAACGAGTATCCAGCCTGGCGAGGATCGGCGCGACCTTGCGCTCCATGGCGGCCTGGTCGAGAAAGCCGAACATCCCGCGCCTGATCTCCCGCCCCAGAAGCACGTTTGCCGTCACATCGAGATTGGGAAACGGATTGAGCTCCTGGTGGACAAGGGCGATGCCGCGCTCATGCACGCGCGCCGATGTCAGCGATGTCACTTCCTCGCCATCGATGACGATGCGGCCCTCGTCAGGTGCGATTGCGCCGCTTAGCACTTTCATCAGCGTGGATTTTCCCGCACCGTTTTCTCCAACCAGGCCGACCACCTCGCCGCCGCGAATGCTCAGCGAGACATTGTTGAGGGCGATTGCTCCCGGATAAACCTTAGTAATCCCCAGAAGGTCGAGCGATATGTCTTTTTGCCGATGGGCCGTCATCGAAACTCCCGGATGGCAGGGACGGATAGGTGCTGCACGAACCAAGCGAGTTCGTGCAGCAGGACCGTTTTGGAGACGACTCCTATTTCCCCACGCGCGCCTTCAATTCGGCGGCGAAGGCATCGACATTGCCTTTGTCGATCTTCTTGGTCGGCACGATGATCAGGCCGTTTGCCGGTATCTGTGACTTGTCGCCCTTCAGGTAGGCGGCCATCAGCTTCATGCCCTGGTATCCCCATTGATAGGGATCCTGGACCACCGTTCCGGCGAATTTGCCTTCCCTCACCGCGCCGAGCGTGACGGGATCTTCGTCGAAGGCGATGACCTGGATTTTTCCCAACTTGCCGGCTGCCTGCAGGGCTTCGTAGATCTTGGGCGGATTGTAGGAATAGAAGCCGACCATGCAGGTGATGTCGGGGTTGGCGGCCAGCACGTCATCGACATTCGACCGGGCGCGGGCGAAATCGACGTCGTCGCCGCGCACATCGACCAGCTCTATGCCGGATCCTTTGACCGCCTTTCGGAAGCCTGCGATCCGTTCGACGGCATTGTCGGCCCCCAGGAAGCCGACGAAGCCCATGCATTTTCCGCCCTTGGGCATGGCCACCCGCGCGATTTCGCCGGCCTGGACCCCAGCATCCGTATTGGACGAACCCAGATAGGCGATGCGCTTGCTGGCGGGCGCATCGCTGTCGGTGGTGAATAGCGGCACTTGGGCCGCGATCCTGTTGAAGGCGCCGATCGAGTTTTTCGGATCCGCCGACGAGATCATGATCGCATCCGCCCCGGCGGCGACCAGGTCGTCCATCAGGGCATTCTGCAGGGCGGCGGTCCCTTGAGCCGGGTAACGGAACTGCAGGTCGTAACCCGGCAATTCGGCCTGGGCCGCCTTCACGCCAGCCTCAGCCAGTTTCCAGAAATCGGACGCGGCGTTGACGACAAAGGCGAGCGCCGGCTTGTCCTCGGCAAGTGACGGACTGGCGGCAAGCACCAGGCCTGCGGCAAGTATCAGCGAATTGAGACGTTTCATGTTGCTCCTCCCCGCGGCCCTCAAAGGTCGCGCTAAACACGGTTTCACATCTGGTGGCGAAATTAATGCTATTACTAATAATTCGCATCCTGCCAGGGGCCTTGAGACGAACCGGCGCCTCGGTCCCTGGCATGGATCCGCACTAGTTCTTGGCACAGAAACCCGGATCGTCGAGGTTGCAGACGTCAAGGCCCGTAAACAGCGGATCGGCCACTTTCTCGCCCTTGATCAGCTTGATCATGACGTCAGGCGCCTTGTAGCCCATCTCGAAGGGGCGCTGGCCGACCTGCGAATGGCTGCGACCTTCGCGGAAGGCCTTGGTCTGCGGCGGCAGCGTATCGCCGGCGATGATGATCAGATCCTTGCTCTTGAGCTTGGGCATCACCTGGTCCGTGACCTGCGCATAGGCCTGCGGGGCAAACTGCGCCCAGCCGCCGACAAGGATAAAGGCGTCCAGCGTGGGATTTGCAGTGAACACATCGGACATCTGCTGGTTAGCAAGGTCCGCCTGGTCATTGGTGTAAACCGGGCACCCTCCGATTTCCTTCCAACCGCCCTGTCCGGTCAGGCGATCGATGTTCTTGGCGCCGCCGATAGTGTCGCGAAAGCCCTGGGCGCGGGCATTGATATTGGCGGCCGCCACGTTGCCGAGTTGCAGGCAGACCGATCCGCCCTTGGGCTTCAGCTTCATGGCCTGCTCGGCCATCTTCACGCCCATCAGGTAGTTGTCGGTGCCCAGATAGGTCTTTCGCAGGCCGTGGTCCTTCTCGAGAAAGTCCGCATCGACAGTCATGACCGGAACCGACGGGGCGATGGCCTTGATGCGGGTCGCCATGGCCGGCGCGTTCGAGGGCGAAATGGCGATGGCCGCAACGCCTTTCGTCAGCAGGTCGTCGACGATCTGGACCTCGCCGGCTTCATCCGCTGATGAGGCCGGACCGGTATAGAGGCATTCATATTCGCTGCTCGCATTCTCCGACTTCCACTTCTTGCAGCCGAGATTGATCTGCTCGAAGAAAGGATTGTCGAGACCCTTGACGACGATCGCCAATGTCTTCTTGCCCTGTGCCGCGGCCGGCGCGGCAGCAAGCGCCGCAACTGACATGGCCGCCATTGCCAATATAGTGATTTTCATTTTCTTTCCTCCTCCTACACCGATCGAGGCCTCATGCCTCAGCCGGGATACCAGACAATGCGCGGGTCGTTGTCCGCGCGCTCGTAGCGCCATGCGCGATCGATCATCTGCTCAAGATCGACCTGCGGTGCCCAGCCAAGCAGCATTCTTGCTTTGGAATTATCGAGCCAGTTGCTGTGAAACGGGGTGTCGATCTCGATCGGCCGTAATCCATGCCGCGCCGCCAGACGTGCTCCGAGATCGCCGTAATCCACTGGTTGGTCCATTGAAATGTTGAAGAGCTGGCCGCTGGCGCGCGGGTTGTCGATAGCAGCCAGGATCGCGTCGACCAGATCGTCGACATGGACGAAATTGCGCCTCAGGTAGCCGCCCCCGGCGTCGCGCATGACGGGGGCATAGCCGCCCGTGCGGAACTGTTCGAGCGCATCTGCGTCGATCAGTTCCGACCAGTTCGGGCCACCGAACTGGTCGTCGCCCAGGGCAAGAGCGAAGCGGAAGTCATCCTTTTCCATGATCCAGGGTGACCGCAGGGTCGTCCAATTCACCCCATACTGGATGCCGAACTGCTCCAGCATCACCTCCTCCAGGGTCTTGGTCAGGGCATAGCAGCCTTTGTAGGCGCGGCGCGGCGCGGCTTCCGTGATCGGCTCGTCGTAGCGCTGGAAGATATGGCCCACGGTGCAATCGCCGCTGAGAAGGATGAACTGCCGGGCGGTATCGGATTTGCGGAACGCGTCGAGCAGCAGGAAAAGGCCCTTAAGCGCGACATCGAAAATCTGTTCCGGCGTTTCCTTGACGGCGGCCATGTGGATCACATGGCTCACCCCCTGCAACGCCCCGGCGACCACAGCGGGATCCGATATGGAACCGGCGACGACGGACAGGCGCTCTGCAGGCTCGATGGTCCTGTTGTTGCAAAGCGCTGCCACCTCCCAATTCGTGAAACGGAGATCAGACCGGAACGCCGGCAGGAAAGCCTGCCCTACCTTCCCTGTGGCGCCTGTAACCAGCAGTTTCATGTCGCACTCCCCCTGCAACATTCTTGTGTGATGGATTTTGTTTACTAATAATATTAAGTCAAGTAATTAGTTATTAAATGCGCAGAACGGGGGCGCCGGCGGGAAGGAGAGAGGCCTGCGGGCGCGCCAGGAGACCATTGCGGGGGAGGAGAACCACGTGTCGCGACTTGTCTTTTCAGGAATTTCGAAAAACTTCGGAGCCATCCAGGCACTCAGCGACGTGTCGCTGTCCATCGAGCCGGGAGAAGTGCTGGGGCTGATGGGCGACAACGGCGCGGGCAAGTCCACGCTGGCCAAAATCATCGCCGGTAATTTCCGCCCGTCTACCGGCGATATCAGCATCGATGGAAAATCTGTCGTCTTTCACAAGCCGATCGATGCGCAGCGCGAGGGGGTGGAGATGGTCTACCAGGACCTCGCGCTTGCCGACAATCTTTCGGCAGCCTCAAATGTCTTCTTGGGCAGGGAGCCGCTGCGCCGGTTCGGGCCGATCCGATATATCGATTACAAGCGGATGAACACAGTCTCAGCCGACCTGTTCAAGCAGCTCAAGTCCGAAACGCGCCCGCGACAGCTCGTGCGGCGCATGTCCGGGGGGCAGCGCCAGGCGGTCGCGATTGCCCGCACGCTGCTGTCGGAACCGAAGATCGTGATGATGGACGAACCGACCGCGGCCATTTCGGTACGCCAGGTGGCTGAAGTGCTCGACCTGATCCGCCGCCTGCGCGACCGCGGCATCAGCGTGATCCTGATCAGCCACCGGATGCCGGACATCTTCAGCGTGTCCGACAAGATCGCCGTCCTGCGCCGCGGGCGCTTGGTCTGCCGCAAGCCGGTGGGCGCCTCATCGCCCGAGGAAGTGACCGGGCTGATCACCGGCGCCATCGATGCCGCTTAGGAGAAAAATCGCCATGACGACACTCGACGACATCATCAACAATTCCCAGCACGATAGCTGGTTTGCCCGGCTGAAGAACCTGCAGGTCTTCTGGGTCTTCATAGCGGCCGTGCTGGCATGCCTGGCCCTGTCGCTGATGACTGATGCGTTCACCAGCGACCGCAATCTCTTCAACGTCGCCCGAAATTTCGCCTTCGTGGCGGTCATTGCCATCGGCATGACGGCCGTGATTGCATCTGGCGGCATCGACCTGTCCGTTGGCTCGAGCGTGGTGCTGAGCGCCATGGTGATCAGTGTGGCCATGGCCGGCGGCATGGGTTTCTGGCTGTCTGCCGGTCTTGCGTTGGGGGCCGCCCTGCTGGTCGGCCTGCTCAACGGCATCCTGATCGCCTATGCCGGCATGCCGGCCTTTGTCGTGACGCTCGGGAGCCTGTCGGCCGCCCGGTCCCTGGCGATGGTGCTTTCGGACAACAAGATGATATGGGAGTTCGGTCCCGATCACGGCCTGCTGCTGTGGATCGGCGGCGGTTCGACACTCGGGCTTCCCCACCCATTATATGTGCTGTGCGTGCTGGCCGTGGTCATGTCGCTGGTGTTTCGCTGGACGAGGTGGGGCCAGCATCTTTTCGCCATCGGCGGCAACGAGAATGCGGCTGTGCTGGCTGGCATTCCGGTGCGGCGCCTGAAAGTCAGCATCTATATGTTCTCGGCCATGACCGCCGGGCTGGCCGGCATCCTGATGGCCGGCTGGCTGGGAAGCGTCACAACCAATCTCGGACAGGGAATGGAACTGACCGTGATTGCCGCCGCCGTGATCGGCGGCGCCAACCTGGCGGGCGGGGAGGGCAATGCGCTTGGCGCGGTGGTTGGCGCATTGTTGATAGAGGTGATTCGCAACTCCCTGATCCTGTTGGGCATCTCGACTTTCTGGCAAGGAATGTTCATAGGTACGTTCATAATCGTTGCTGTGGCATTCGACCGATTCCGGAATATGCGGAGATAGGTGGAAAACCTCGCGGTGTTGTGGCAAGCGACATGGAGAACTCCTTGAAACCAACCATGATGGATGTCGCGGCCCGAGCAAGTGTGTCACAGGCAACCGTTTCCCTGATCCTCAACGGCAGTTCCGGCGCCCGCTTCAGCGAAGCCACGCGCAAAAAGGTAATGGATGCGGTTCAGGAGCTTGGATACAGGCTCCCGAACAGGTCGCCGTCTGGAGACCTATCGGACAGCAGGGTCATCTGCTTTATCACGGACGAGCTGACAACCGATCCCTGGATGGCGCTCGCCTTCGAGGGAGCGCGGGAAAAGGCGCTCGAATTCGGCATTATCGTCACGCTCGGCATTTTTCGCGCGGGCGAGGACCCCGAGGAGGACGTGTTTTCGCTGTGCCAGCAACAACCCCTGCTGGGCTATATCTTCGGCACCATCCTGACCCGCAAGATTGACCCGCCGGCGGCCCTGTTCACCGTGCCTTCAGTGCTGGTCAATTGCTACGACCAGGACAGACGACTGCCCTCCATCGTGCCTGGAGACGTCGCCGGTGGCCGCGCCGCCACGGAGCGGCTGATCCGCGCTGGCCGCAGCCGGGTCGCCTTGATCAACGGCCAGGAGGGTCTCGACAATCCGCGTGACCGTTTGCGCGGCTACAAGCAGGCGCTGGCCAGCAACGACTTCACCTTCGACCCGCAACTGGTGCGCTACGGAAATTGGGAGCCGTCATCAGGCTATAGCGAAACCCATTTCCTGATGGACCTGCCCAATCCCCCCGACGCCATCTTCTGCGCCAACGATCTGATGGCGCTGGGGTGCGTCGAGGCGCTCAAGGAGCGGGGAAAGTCCATCCCGAAGGACGTCTCCGTGATCGGGTTCGACAATCGCGACATCGCCCAGTTCATCCGTCCGCCGCTGACAACCCTGCACCTGCCGCTGTTCGAGATGGGCGCCATGGCCGTGGAAATGATCCACGACATCGCCGGCGGCCTGAAAAGCAGCCATGACCAGCTGAAGGTCGAATGCGCCCTCGTCGAGCGTGAATCCGTGTAATCGGCCGCCGGATACTGCCCAGCTTATACGCCGGATGAAGAACGGGGCATCGAAAGATTGCCACATGTCGTCATCTTAACTACCTGCGATGGGAGGCAACTGAGTATTGACCGTCTTCATGTCAAAGGCGCGATCGAAGCGCCTTGGACGACGTGGACCGCCATGCAAAATTTCTGGATTGCCTGAATTGGGCAAATATTCCGCACACCAAAACCGGGGTAAGCGACGAAAAAATATATCGTCAAGGCGCAAGTATGGATTCGAAGTTGAACTCAAGTATGTTTTTCCATATATTATCAGTATATAAGGTATATTTCAAATTTTGAAGTATGTTCCCCATGATTTCCCGGTAAGGCGCTGCATGCTGGTATTTTCAGATGAAAATTTGGAGGTGATACATCGTCCGGGATCATCTTCCTATCTTCTCGTTACCTTCAACGAGATGGAAATGAAGGCCAACGGCAGTCGCTTCTGGGGGCAGCGGTTCTGCGAGAAAGCCGACATTTCGGCGCTTGGTTTCATCAGCCGACGGCCCAACTGGTTTCCCGCGGCGAGCGTCGTGAAGGCTGTCGAGGCTGCCGCGCCCATCCTTGCCGCAGCACCGGAGCGGATCCTTTACGGGCATTCGCAGGGCGGCTACGCGGCCTTGCGGTACCGAAGGCGCTTCAACGCGGCCGTTGCCATCGCCTTTTGCCCCCAGGTCTCGATCGATCCGAAAGCCGTTCCTTTCGACGGCAGGTTTGCACGCCATTTCTCGCCCGATTTCCACGCCAATATGGGGATCGCGCCTGATCACGCAGCTGGCCGGGCCTATCTCTTCTTCGATCCGTTCCACGCCGTCGATCGCCAGCACGCGGTTCGGATCGCGGCGCTGCAGGAGGGGACGCGTCTCGTGCCGGTCCATATGACGGGTCATGGCACCGTTCGCGCGTTCACCGGAACGGCACGCGCTCTGTCGCTGATCGAGGCCTGCCGCGAGGACGATCTTCCGGCTCTTCGGGCTCTGGCCCGCGCGGCCCGGGTCAGGGCGCCGATGCGGCCTTATCAGATCGCGATGACGGCAATCGCCCGGCATCGGGCCTGGGCCGACCGGTTTCATGCACATTTCGGCTCGGCTTTCTCTCCGGTCGAGCGAGCAAACTTCCTCTATCATCGGGCCAACCGCCACATCCGCGACGGCGAGCTTGCGGCGGCGCGGACCATGCTTGTGGACGCCATGACATGCCAGCCGGAAAATGCTGGCTTCGCCCGCCGGATGGCGGAACTGGACAGCCGTATCGCGCGCCGTCCAGGGGCGGATGGCGCCGCGCATTCGTGATCCGAATGTCGCCGAGCCTGTTCGGCAAGACGGTCTTGCTGAAGAGTGACAGCCCATCTCAGGCCCAGCGCTCCTGATTGCCGGTAGTATCCTTGTTCCAAACCGGCGGCGGAGGATGGCCTTGCGGACTTTCGCCCGCATGCAGGCGGCCTTCAGGCGACCTTGCGACCGGCTTCTCAAGGGCTTGCCTGATTATCCTCTCCCGGTCGAAACGCTTTCAGCGCTTAACAAGGCGAACGTCGTCAAAGCGAGTGCGCCAGAAGCGTGGGGCTCTCGGTCACCGCGGCATCGAGCTTGCGCCGTAGCAGGGTGCGATAGAGTTTGACGTGTTCTTGCGCGCAGGCGAGGCGGTCGGCGGGTTGTCGCATGGAGCCTCGCAGCCGCTTCCAGATTTGGCTATCACCCAAGACCTCGACGAGGCGGTCTGCGAGGTCCTGGCTGCTGCCGGCGCGAAAGTGCAGGCCGTCCTTTCCGTCACGCACCTTCTCGGCCATCCCGCCGATGTCGGACGCGATCATCGGCCTGCGATGGAGCAGGGCCTCCTGGATCACGACGGGCGAGTTTTCCCACCAGACGGACGGCAGAACCACCCAGTCGACCGAACGCATGAGACGCGGCACGTCCGCGTTCTGGTAAGCGCCGTAGAAGCGGACACGTTGGCCGGCGTCTGCGATGAGCTCCTTCATCCGTTCCTGGAATTCGATCGGCTGTCGCTCGAGATTGCCGCCGAAGATCATCAGGCAGGAATCTTCGCCCCATATCTCCTTCGGGATGCGCGAAACGGCATCGATCAGGAGGTCGGCTCCCTTGAACGGCGTCATTTGTCCGAAATAGGCGAAGCGGTTGCGGCGCGGGTTGGGACCCTGCGTTTCTCGCGCGGGCGCGGCCGTTTCGACGGAGATGCCATTTTCGATGACGCTGAGCTTGTCCTTTTCGATGCCCCATGCGGCATAGCGTTCCGCCAGAAACCGGCTGGGGGAGACGAAGGCATCGGCAAGGCCAAGCATTCCGCGCGCAAACAATTCCCGCTTCAGGAAGCGTGAGACGGGTATGTCGGGAAAGCAGCCGTGGCAGGCGACGGGGGATGCCGTTTCGCAGAGCTGACCGGAAGGCCGTTTCACCATCTGCCCGTGATTGTGGCAGATCGACAGGTATTCGTGGAACGTGACGAGAATGGCCGCGTGCGGAAATGCTTCTCTCAGGGCGTAGAGGGCTTCAAGGCCAATCCCGAGAACATGATGGAAATGGATGACATGCGGCCTCAGGTCGCGCGCGAAACGCAAGAGGTCCCGGCTGATCGCCTGGGTATCGCCGTTGGATAGAAAGAAGTGGTCGTAATCGTCCGCGTGGAACAGCAGTTCATCCTCGGCAAGGCGGAGGCTCATCAGCGCGGACGAGGCATGCCGCGGGACCGGATGACCGACCCGGGCGAGATAAACCGATTGCACGTTCGGCAATGCGTTCAGGCCGCGATGCAGGTTGTGAGATGCGATCTCCGCCCCACCGAGCGAAACCGTCGGGTGCGCATGCGAGACGACAAGGACGCGAAGCTGCTCGTTCATGCGGGCCTCTTTTCCAGGTGCTTTTCAACGGTGAGGATAGGCAACCATTGACTCTTGAAGATCTTTCGATCGATCTCTTCCACCAGGGCCGCCATCGCCGGACTATCACCGCTGCGTGCGTCGTCGCAGCCCCACATCTGCACCGACGGCAGCACGTAGCAGTCAAACCCGGAGCGGCTGAGACGGAGGCCGAGATCCAGACCCTTTTCCTGCCCGCCCAGATAGGCGCCGGAAAAGCCGCCCGCACGCAACAGGGCGTGGCGAGGCATGACGCAGCACTCGAGCGAGGCCGCGGCGATACGCGTCAGCTTCATGTCGGTAACCGCCTTGAGCGGATATCCGGCATAGCGGCCAACGATGGGTTCGTCGCCGTTGCCGTCATCGATCCAGCTTCCCGCCCAGCGAATGGAATGGTCCTCGTAAGCCAGGACGGGCGAGACGACGCATCCTTTGAGCGTCGCGGCCGTGGCCAGGAGCTTGCCGTACCAGCCTGCCCCGCGCGGGATCAGCGAGGCGGAGAGCGACACGACCGTTTCGCAGGAGAGTGCTTGCGTGCCGGCTTCCAGCATGTCGTAGACGTCGCCTGTTCCCTTCGCCGACACCAGTCTGGCCGAAAGGCCATAGAACCGCACGAGCTCCCTTAGGCGGGCACCCTGCCTGCGAAAGCGCTCCGCCGGCATGGCGATCACGATCGGCACGCGCCGGGTTTCGGGATCGAGCGCAAGCAAGGCCAGCAGCGGGGAAATGTCCTCCTCGCTCTCTCCGGCGCCGATGACGATCGGCGGGCTGCTTTCCTCATCGAAGGAGCCGGCATCCAGGATTGTCTCCATGACCGGTGTCGACCTTCCGGATTGTCCGAGGAACGGGACAATCTGTGAATCGACGATCGCCGGCAGCGCATAGTTCGCGGGATCGATGGAGCCGATCTGGCGCAATACCGCCGAGCGCGCCGAAACCCGCGTTGGTTTCAACGGCAGGAACGCCCGGCGCTCATCGCGCAGCGTGAGTTCGAAGTAGAGGGGCGCATCGGGATCGCCATTCGGCAACCGGGCGTGGGCGATGAAGCCGTGCGCGCGCTGTTCGCTCCGAAGGCTCGGCGTGAAGTGCTGCTGGTCGTTGAAACTGTCGGTGACATCGGGGCGATCGAAGCGCGTCCAGCACTCGTCGAGGCGAGCCGCAGCATCGCGTCGGCGTAGTCTTACCGTTGCGACGTGGCCGTCGGGATCATAAAGCCAGCCGCAGACGAGGAGGTTTCCTCCACCCGCCTCAAATGCGCTGTCTATTCCCATTCGGACGGGATAGGGCAGGCTGGAGACGGTTTCCTTGCCCTCGAAGCTGTTGGCGGCTGTTCGCAGGGACAGGAACACGTCCGGGGTGCTTTGGGTCCGCAGCAAAATCGACCGGATGTGTTCCGGCGTTTCCAGCGGGCCGGCTATGCGCTTTCGGGGGTGAACCGCAATATACCGCCAACCGGCGCGTCCCCGAAAGACCAGCCCCTCGATGTCGAGAGCGCGGGCAGCCTGGCTGGCCTCGATAAGGCCGACAAAACCGGAGGCGCCGTCGGGAGCGTCCGGGCGGGGAAAGATGGCGATACCGCACTCCGCGACCGCCGGTGTCAGATTGCCGACCGGGGAGACCCGGCACGGACCTGGCGCCATGCCGCGGCTCCACCCCTGCAGGAGCGTCGCACCATCATGGCTCTCACCAATCAACTCGATGAAACCGTCGCTGGCGTGGGCTGACTGCAAAAGCGTGGTTATCGTCAAAAGTCGGCGGCGGCTTACATTGCCGGCCATCAGAGCGTCCACGAGCCGGTTGAGGACGGCGGCTGACTGAGGTCCCGCGGACTCGACCACAAGCGCGACTGCTTCCTCCGTGGTGGCAAGCCGGGGCGCAAAGATGTAGTGTGCGCCCGTCTCCTCCTCTCCGAAGCGGATCGTGGTCATCGCCGGATCCGTGTCCACGGCCGGAAGGAGCGCTGCGAAGCCGTGCCTGGCTCGCGGTGAGGGTGCGGCCAATCGCCATTCCGAGACAAACGAGCTTCGCGTGACGGCCTGATCCTCGCCGACGCCGACCACCACGTCACCGGCCGTGACACGGCCCAGGCCGATGATCAGCAAGGTTGCCTCGTCGATCCGGCAGCCGATAACCCTTCCGGAGCGTATTGCCCTGCTCACGGCATGCCTGCCCGCCGAGGGGCCAGTGACAGCGGGGGATTGTTCCGTAACCAGCACGCCTTGCCCTCCTGGCTCAGATTCTGGCAACCAGCACAAGGCTGGCGCCCGCGGCAAATCCCACGAGAACGAACAGCAGCAGCAGCAGGGGCTTTATTTCGCCGTTCGCACGCTTGCGCAACGTGTTCAGGTTCTTCTCCATTCCTGCCACAACCCCATCCATCCGCATCAGGTGGACATCGAGATCATTCAGCCGTTGGCTGATATCCACCTTGAGGCTTTCGACGGCATTGCTGATATCGGTCAGGCCGGCGGTCTCGGCCTTGTCGGCATCGATTTCCGGGGCGCGCTGCAACGAGCGCTGCGAGACCTGCAATTGCCGCTGCGCCGCCATCAACACATCGAGCTTGTCGAGCACTTTCGCCAGCGGCGCAGCGATAAGAGCCTCGGCCGCCTGCTCGTTCGGCTGGGGAACGCGCAGGGCCTGCTCGGAACCGGCTCCGTTTCGCGCCATGACGACAACATCGTTCGCCCGAGAGTGGAGGGGATCGGGCAGTGCGATTTCAAATGCATGTTTGCCGTCGCCGATACCGTTGCGCCGCAGGTCGGGACGATTGCGGTCGGCCACAGCCTCGGCGATCACCTTGCCATCGAGGAGGACACGAATGGTCAGCCGTTGATCCGGCGCCATCGGGTCGAATGCCCAGCCGAAGATCCTGCCCATGTCGACGGCATCCACCCGGCCATTCATCGGCTTGGCGTTGTCCTGTTCGGATGCGGCATCCGGTCGTTCAGCGGGACTGGTCATACGCTCTCCAATGCCTGAACCTGTGCCGTCTCCATCCACTTGAGGTAGCGGCGGGCGGTCGTGTCGATGTCGTCGGGTTTGCGGGCGTTTTCGGAAAGCCGGCGCAGCAGGTTCGGTTCTTCCACTATGGTCCGCATCACTGCAGCGAGCGCTCTGGCATCGTTGGGTGGAACGGTGAGGCCGTTGACGCCATGCTCGACCATTTCCGCCATTCCCCCGATATTGCTGGCGATGACCGGACGGCCTTGAGCCTGGGCTTCCTGAATGACAAGCGGCGCGTTCTCCCACCAGACGGAAGGAACGATGGTGCAATCGACCGCGGCCACGAGATCGGCAATATCTTCGCGTCGATAGGGTCCTCGGGCCTGCACGCAGTCTGACGTCTCGGCAAAGCGCCGATTGATCTCGTCGACGAAGGCCTCGCTCTGGAAGGGCGCTCCGCCATGGACGCGGAGTTCGAAATCAAGGCCATCGGCCAGAAGCTGGCGCGCGGCGTCGAGCAACACGGTCACCCCCTTCCAGGGGTTGAGATTTCCGAAATATCCGAAGACCGGCTTCCCGCCCTGCAGCAGCTCCCGTCGCGCGCCGGCATTTCGGGTGGGAATGCCATTGGGAATGACGCTGATCGTATCTTCGTCCAGTCCCCACCGCACGAAGCGATCGCGTAAAAAAGCGCTCGGCGAGACGAAGTGGTCAACCGTACTCAAGAGGGCCTTCAGGTGGCGTTCGCGCAGGGTAAAGCGGTCGAGCGGGATGTCCTTGAAACAGGCATGGCAGCGGTCGGGGCTGGCCTGGTGGCAAAGCTCCTTGCTGCCGGTGCGCACCATCAGGCCGTCATGGTGGCAGATGGGGTAGTAGTCATGCAGCGTCATGACGATCTGGCAGTCGGGCAAGGTGCGGCGGACGATGTGAGGGAACTCGGCCCCAAGCAGCAGCAGGTGATGGAGGTGAACCACATCCGGCCGGAAATCGCGCAGCAACTCCGTTATATCCGGCACGACACCGTAAAGATCGATCTGGCTCATGAAGAAGCGGTCGAAATGTCCGGACCATAACAGGATCTCATCTCCCGCCGAACCGATGCTCTGGAAGCTCGTGCCTGGCCTTGCCTCGCGATGGATCTGGTTGGTGGCGCCGAGAAACAGGGCTTCGTGCCCCTCGCGCTGGTAGGCGCGAAACAAGTCGTGAGCGAATATCTCCGTCCCGCCCGGGTGAAGGGACGGATGGTTGTGGGCTGCCACCAGGATGCGCTTGCTCATCAACCATTTCCCCGGCGCTTCGCCACGATGAAGTCCTGATGGTGACCAGCATTGGTGCCGCGCCAATGGCCCAGCGATCTCAGAGCGACGGAGAGGCCGGCCCGTTCGAGCGCCTTGTCCAGAAAGCCGTCTTCGAAACCGACCGCGGCAAGCGGCGGCTGGTTGGGTACGAACCAGCATGGGCTTTCGCCGTAGCGGCGGAAGGCGAGACGCGGGTCGCGCCGCCCGTGTTCGTTTGCCGCCGCGATCCGGTCGACCACGAAGGCGGTCATGAACAAGCGCCCGCCCGGCGACAGGACCCTGCGGACCTCGGCGAGGTAGACAAGAATCTCCGCGGGCGGCAGATGAGTGACCACGGACGTCATGATGACGAAGTCGAAATGACGATCCGGGAAGGGGAGCCTCAAGGTCTTCCCGCTGACCTTGCCGTCCGGATTGTAGAGTTCGTGCGCGATGTCCAGCCGCTGGAAGGCGAAATTGGGGTAGGCGGGCGTAATCGTTCTCTGGCACCAGCCGATACCGCCCTCGACCGGATCGATGCCATCGTAGCGGCTCGTCTGCGGATCGAGATATTGAGTGAGCGGCACCGCCATCCGGCCGATACCGCAGCCGATGTCGAGCACGCGGCTGTCTTCGCGCAGGCCGCCGATGCGAATGAAGTAACCGAGAAATTCCGCTCCTATCGCGCGGAAATCGCCGTCTCCCACGAAGACGTTGGTAGATTCCGGTTGCGGCAGGAAACGATTTTCCCGAACGGATTCGACGAGCCAGCGAACACGGTCTTCGTCGATCAGCCGGGCCGGCCTGGTGGGCTGCAGGAGTGCTGCTTGGGTCACGCTGCGTTCCTTTCCCGGGTTCTCACACCTTTGGCGACGGGGCGGCCGCGATCTTTACCGAATTGGTTCGCCATCAGTTCGGTGATGTCGTCCTCCCAGCGCTGGGTGTGCAGCCATGAATTGTATTGGCTTGCAACGCCGCGCATGTAGTCCTGGCTGCGGCGGATCGAGCGGCGCTCGAAATGATAGAGGCACGCTGCCGGCTCGTATGCTATCCGGAGACCGAGGCGACGGATCTTGAGGCACAGGTCGCTGTCCTCGTAGTCGCCGATCACGTAGTCCTCGGTGAAGCCGCCAACGCGCTCGTAGGTGTCCCTGCGAGCCACGAGACAAGCGCCGGTAACGCCGGGGACGTCGCGGGCATGTTGCGCAGGCGCATAGTCGCCGGGCATGCCCTTGTGAAAATGGTGGTTCAGCCAGATCCCGCGCTGGTCGCGGCCGAAATACAGCCCGGCATGCTGCAGCGATCCGTCTTCGAAGATCAGTTTCGGGCCGACGGCACCCAGCTTGCCGTTTTCCAGCAGCTCCCGCGACAACACCTGCAGCCAGCCCGGCGCGCAAGGCACGACATCCGAATTGAGCATGACCAGTATGGCGCCGCGTGCAAAACGTGCGCCGGCATTGCAGGCACGCGCATAACCGCCGTTGCGGTTCATGACGACCAGTTTCATCGGCAGCCCGTGCAGAAGGTGCAGGCCGCCCAGCATGTGTTCCGTCTCGTCCTGGATTTCCGGTGAATCGAGGACATAGATGACCTCCGCGTTGGCTGCGAGCCACGGATCGGTGGCCATCCCCGACAGTTGGAAGCGCAGGAAATCGAGAACCTTGTAGAGAGGCACGACGATGGAGACGAGGGGTGCGCTTTTGGGGAGGCTGTAATCCTTCGTGCTGTCCACCTCTATGGTCCTGCCCAATCGTCGTTCTATGTCCTGCAGGGCAGGGGCGAGGATCGTGCGGAAGGCACCATCGACCGCATGCTGTGGCGGCACGGCGCGCAAAAGATGGTTTCGTTGTGTCGCGGGATCGAAAGGCTGCGGCGAGGGTATCAGCGGCCTGACCGCTCCCGAGGCAAGGCGCATCTGAAATCGCGGCTGTAGAAGCGGCCCGGGGGACTCCGACAGCGGCACCCAGGCAACGAAACCGGTCACATCGGTCTTGCTCTTCTCATCCTTGCCCTGCGCCCATGCCGGAAATTCGTAGCTGTTGCCGTCGAGCGGCACGGCCGTGCCGTCCTCCTTGACGTAGTCGATACCGGCGAACGCGGATGACGGCGCATGGAACCAGCCGCCCGCCAGCAGGCCGCCGTCGAGCGCGAGCGCGAGATCGACCTCGCCGGATGGATGCATCGACGACTTGGCGATCCGGCTTGTCGCCAGCGGTGCGCGAACTTGAAGGTCGATCGCCGTGGCGGCGCCGCTTTCCGGCAGTGCGGCGAGCTGCCGGACGATCATTTCGCGCAGTTCCACCGCCTCGGGGTTTTTGCCCCACCAGCTCTGAAGGCTGGGATAGCGAGGCCCACCCTCAGCAAGCTGACGAATGGCGACGCCGTTTTTGCTCAGCAGGACGATCAGAAACGGAGGGGAAGGGGAAGGCGCCTCCGCGATGAAATGGCAGGATTGCAGGCTGTTTTTCGCGTTGCGTCCGAGCACAAGCCTTACGGCCATGCGTGTAATCGAGGCTGTTCCGATCGCATAGATCGCTGTGATGTCGCCGAGATCCGGATTGATAGCCGTCTCGATCAGATGGCGTCCTTGCGCAATCTGGCAGACGATGCTGGCGGACTGCGGTTCGGGCACGAGCGCGTGAAGGGCGTCTTCGACCACCATGTTGAAAAGATGGTCGCTGGCGATGCGGAAGGCGCTTCGCCACACGGTCAGCAGGTTGTTGACGAACTTGATGCGGGCATCCGGCGCGAGATCCGCGAACAGTGCCTCCACATCGAGGGGCGCGAGCATGCGCGCCGGCTGCATCACGATGGTCTCGGCGGTGCTGCCGTGTTCCGTGCAAATGCCCACACTCACCGGCTGTTTTTCCGGTCTCATCGCCCAGAACATACGGTGTCTTCCATCGCCAAGCGGCAGCATCATGCTGACAAGCGGTACCGGCGACCGGTCCATGGACAACAGGCACTTCGTGGTGGCGGGAAGGGACGGGGGAAGGTCCCAGATAAGGACGGCCAGGTCCGCGCCGAGCCGAAAGATCTTTGCGTTTCTGAAAACGCCAGTGGCGTCTGTCGATTCGTCGAACGTCACGCGCTACCCCTCTGGATCGGAGTTGCGCGCCCCACGGGAGGAGGCAGGGCGCGCAGAGTTCATGTTCAGTGAACAGTGAAGTAGTTCTCGGGATTGGCATGGATGTCGTCGGCGTCGACATTGACCAATGTGAGCGTATCGCCGTGGCCGAGATCCACGATGACATTGCTGCCGACCTGCGTGACACGCGAGGCCAGGTCTTCGGGCGAAGACACGTCGAGGCCATTGATGCCCTTGGAGATCTGCAGCAGATCCTCGCCCGCGTTGAAGTCGAGGATGACGTCGTTCCCGCCGCCGCCGTCGAAGACGAAGACGTCATGGCCGGCGCCGCCTACCAGGACGTCGTTGCCAGCACCGCCATCGATGATGTCGGCACCATCGCCGCCATAAAGGATGTCGGCGCCCTTGCCGCCGGACAGAAGATCGCTTCCGTGTCCGCCGAGCAGTGTGTCGCTGCCCTTGCCGCCGTACATAAGGTCATCACCCCAGCCGCCGACGAGGTTGTCATTCCCGTCTTCGCCGTCCAGCAAGTCGCTGCCCTCGCCGCCGAACAGGGAATCATGTCCCTTTCCGCCGAACAGCAGGTCGTCGCCCTCACCACCGAACACGACGTCGTGCCCGTTGCCGCCGCTCACGAAATCATCGCCCGCATGGGCGCGAATGAAGTCGTTAAAGCGGGAGCCGAACAGGGCATCGTCATATGCTCCGCCTTCCAATGTGGCCATCTGCCTCTCCTCTTCGGATTGATATTCATGCGTCTCGGCGCAGGGTGCGACGATTTCGCACGTGGACTGTGCACTGCAAAAAAACCAAGTGCAAGCATGTCGAGAAGCTAAAACGTCATTTATTGAGAAATATATTTCCCAAATTGAGTCTTATTGGCACGTTGTTTCGATATTTTCCGGGATCATAAAGTAATATTCATGCATTTTACTTGGAAATAACTTCAAAATTTGAAACAATTTCTGCTGTGCAGCATTATTTCATCTGGAAACTAGTCTTCCCTGAACGCGCGATTGAAGCTCTCGAGGGCAGGGGCAGTAAGGTAGTCGATCGCACGGCGTGACTCGTGGATGATCAGCACTTCGGCGGGCATGCCGGGATAGAGGCGGACATCGGGGTTTGCCTTGAGGGACGACGGGTCGAGTTTGGCACGCGCGACAAAAAACGCACTGTTTGACTTTTCATCTACCGACTGGTCCGCGGCGACGTATGTAATGGCGCCTTCCATCGGCAGGCGGGAGCGTTGATTATAGGCCGTCAACCGGACTTGCGTATGCGAGCCCACGGCGATGCTGTCGATGTCGCGAGGATTGACGCGCATCTCGACCAGCAGGGGCTCATTTTCCGGAATGATCTCCAGCAGCGGCTGGCCAGGGGTGACCGCGCTGCCAGGGGTGCGCAGCAAGATGTTGCTGATGATGCCATCCTGCGGTGAGCGAATCTCAAGGCGCCGCAGCACGTCCTTCGACGCGGTGATCTGCTCTTCGACATCCGCGAGATCGACGCGTGCCGTGGTGATTTCGCCGGCAATCGTCGATTGAAAATCGCTTTCGATCCCGGTCAACCCAAGCTGCGCGCCCGCTGCGGCTTTTTCGGCCTGAGCCTTGTTGCCGACGAGTTCCCCCCGTTCCCGCGCAAGCTCGCTTAGCCTGGAATCGATCTCGATGAGTTGCGTGCGGGGTATCGCGCCCTTTTTCACCAACGTTTCCGTTGCCGCGCGGTGTTCCTTGATGAAACCGATTTGCTGGTCGGCTGCCTGGATCTGGATGCCGAGTGACGATGCATGTTCGAGATGCTCCTCGATGGTCTTTTGCTGGACCTCGACGCGTCCAACCTTGGTCTCGCGCCGCTTTTCGAAAAATATTGTCTCCGCTCTGACGGCATCGTCGATTGTAGCGTCCTGGTCGTCGCCGAAATCGCGTGGAAAGCTGATTTGAGGCAGGTCAGCCTGCTCGGCTTTTAATCTGGCCAATTTTGCGATCAGGCCAATGCGCCGGATTTGGAGCGACTGCAGGCCGGAACGGGCCCGTGTATCCTCCAACTCGATCAGGGGCTGGCCGGCGGCAACCTTGTCGCCCTCCTGAACGAGCAGTCGGCTCATCACGCCGCCTTCGAAATGGCTGATGGTCTTTCGTTTCGAATCGACGATGACCGTGCCGTTGGCGACCGTCGCGCTGCTGAGCTCGACCGAAAAGGCCCAGGCAAAGAATCCACCGAAGGACACCAAGATCGTGGCGAGCCCCGCAATGACAAGACGACGGAGCGGCGAACGGCTGTCGAACTGGTCGAACTCCAGGTCAGGCGGGCCGACATCCAGCAATACCGGCTGATGCCGCTGGAGGCGGCGTTCGGCGAGATCAGCACGGACCGCGAGGGGATTTTTTTCAGTCATATCGCGGTTACCTCGCGGAGTGATTCGCCCGGTATCGTGGTCGTAACCACGGCCGTTCGCGGTCCGAACTGCGTGATGCGGCCGTTTTCGAGCACGAGCAGCTTGTCGGCGACCTGCATGATGGCTTGCCTGTGAGCGATTATGATAACGATGGCGCCGTCGTCGCGCGCGTGCTGGATCGCGCGGATCAAGGCCCGCTCGCCGATCGAGTCCAGATTTGCGTTCGGCTCGTCGAGCACGATGAGGCGAGGCTGGTTGTAGAGGCAGCGCGCCAACGCTATGCGCTGCCGTTGCCCGCCGGAAAGGGTCAGATGTCCGTCGCCGACGGGTGTGTCGTAGCCGAGGGGCAGGCGTCCGATCATTTCGTGGATATCGGCCAGACGCGCCGCCTCCAGCACCTTGTATGGATCGCTGTCCGCCATTCGCCCGATATTTTCTCGAATTGTGCCTTCCAGAAGCGAGACGGATTGCGGCAGATATCCGACCACCTGGCCGAACGAGCCGCGCTCCCAGAGATAGGTGTTGTTGCCGTCGAGGAAGACGCCGCCGGATGTGGGGCGCAAGATGCCGACCAGCAGGCGCGCGAGTGTCGATTTGCCGGCCGCGGAAGGACCGATCACGCCCAGAACCTCGCCCGGAGAGACGGAGAAAGAAATGCCCTTGATGATGGGCACATCCAGCCCCGGGGCTGCATAGACGAGCTTGTCGACCACGATGTCGCCCGACGAATGCGGCGTGGGCATCGTTTGACGGATCGCAAGGTCTGCCTTGAGAAGGGCCTCGATGCGGCGCCAGCCGGCGATCGCCAGCACCCACTGGCGCCAATTCTCGATGATCGAATCGAAGGGAATCAGGAGGCGCCCGGCAAGAATGCTCGACGCCATCATCGCGCCGGGCGTGATTTCCTGCTCCAGCACCAGATACGCGCCGGCTGCCAGGGTGATGATCTGGATGGAGTAGCGCAGGGTGCGGGTGATGGACGACATCGCCTTGCTCCTGCTCCCACTCGTTTCAAAATCGCTGAGAGCCTGCAGTTGAAGGGCGCGCCAACGGGCCGCCAGAGCCGGCAGCATGCCCATCGCCTCGATGGCCTCGGCATGTCGCAGCGAGGCGCCAATCCTGGATACGGCCTCGATATTCGTTTGGTTCGCTTCCTTGGTGAGTTGGTGCGTCAACATGTATGTCACCAGGCCGCCGCCAACGAGCAATGCGACGGAGACCGCTCCGATAAGACCAAAAAGCGGATGCAAAAGGAAAAGGGCGCCAAGAAAAATCGGCGACCAGGCAGCGTCCAGGGGCGCAGTCACCGCGGACGAGGTCAGGAAGCTTCGCAATTCCGCGATGTCCCGAAGTGACTGGGTTGCGCGCGACAGGCCCTGATCGACCGAGGCCTGAACGGCGGCGGCAAGGACCGGCATGTTCAGCCGACGCACGAGCGCGCCTCCGATGGCTTGGAACGAGAGTGCACGGATGAATTCCAGAACACCGAGCACCACCAGGGCGCCGATGGCCAGGATGATGAGCATGGTGAGCGTGTCCATGCTCTGACTGTTGAGCACCCTGTCATGAACCTGCAGCATGAACAGAGGCATCGTCAATTGTAATAGGTTGAGGCACACGCTCAGTGCCGCTGCATAAAGCAATCCCGACAGGAATACACGCTTGGCTTGCGATATCAACAATCCAGGGCTGTCCTGTTTTTTTCCTCCCCGCATTTGCCCCTTGCTTCTTGTCCCATTTTGAACAGTATCGCGCATGGAAATTTGCCTCGAGTTAACGTTAGATCAACCAGTTGGAGGACGTATTCGTTATAGCTAAACCGAAGGATAGTATTGCTTCTGCCAATCTGGCACATAACGGGGGGGCCGCGCAAGCTAATGGCGATTGGGAGGGATGGGCGTAGTCGAATAATACTTCAATTTTTGAAGTATTTTCCTGAAACGGAGAGTGGGATGAAAGAAGAAGTTGTGCTTAATTTACCCGTAGAGCTGAACGGCGAACTAACGGTTCAAATGGGTCAGGCAGCACAGACAGACCCCAGGCATCCTCAGGATGCCGAATTCGGGGACCTCCAACAGATTACGTATTTCGAGCTTGCTCGCCTCATGGAGCGGGCAACCCGACGGTTCTCGGGCCTGATCCGCGCCGAGCTGACCAAGCTTCGGGTGGACGATATCGGACCGGCACAAGCGATGATCCTGCTGGCGATCGGCGATTCGGAACTGTCGGTCGCCGAGCTTCTCGATCGCGGGCATTATGTCGGCTCCAACGTTTCCTACTATCTGAAGCAGCTGGCCGATGGCGACTACATCGATCGCGTTGCCTCCCAGCGCGACAAGCGGTCAGCACGCATCAAATTGACAGAGAAGGGGCGGCAGCTCAGGGCAAATCTCCGCGATGCGGCGATGACCTATGAGCGTGCGGTGAAAAGGGGCGACCAGGACCAACAGATGCTTGAGACGGTCTTCCAGACGCTGCACCAGCTCGAACTGGCCTGGGGCAGCGCCTCGCGGTACGGCGTCTAAGCGGTGCGTGATGCCGCGCACCTGGCAACGGCGGACTAGACGCGATGCACGTGGCGTTTGTTCATCGACGGGGTTTCGGTCAGTTCGCGGCCTTGGCCGCTCAGCTCGCGCAGGCGGGCAATGAGGTCAGCCTCATCACCGAGACCATAGACCAGAAGATCCCTTCCGTTCGCGTCGTTCGACATCGAGCGGAATCGGGCCCGCGCGCCGATCCGCATATGGCCCGACACATGGGGACGCCCGATCACCATGCGCGAATCGGCCATCGCGTCGCCGAAACGCTCGACGCCATGGCGCGGCAAGGACTGGTGCCCGACGTTGTCGTTGGCCATATCGGCTGGGGAAGCATGATGTTCCTGAAGGACGTGCTGCCGCAGGTGCCCGCATTGGGGTATTGCGAGTTCTTTTACCGGTCGGAAGGGGCGGACATCGGGTTCGCCCCCGGCGATCTGCCCGATCTGGAGACGCGCAAGAGGCTGCGGCTGCGCAACATCGCGCAGCTCCTGTCCCTTGAGGCCATCGAGGCCGGCATCAGCCCCACCCATTGGCAGAGAAGTCTCTATCCTGCCGACGCCCGGGGGCGCATTTCGGTATGTCACGAGGGGATCGATACGGCGCGGTTTCGACCGGACCCGACAACGTCGGTCACGCTTCCAGACGGACGTGTACTTAGTGCCGATGGCCCTCCCATCGTCACATTTGTCGCCCGCGACCTTGAGCCGTATCGTGGATTTCCACAGGTTTTGGAGGCTGCCGCAAAGGTTGTGCGCCAACGCCCCGATGCTTTGTTCGTTTTCGTCGGAGGGGATGGCATCAGTTATGGTGTGCCTCCGCCCGGCGGCGGAGCGTGGAAGGACCATCTCCTCAAATCGCTGGATATGCCGCGGGAGAACATCCTCTTTCCCGGAGCGGTGCCGCATTCGGTGTTGCGGCAGCTTTACCAGATCTCGGCCGCGCATCTCTATCTGACCTATCCGTTCGTTCTGTCCTGGTCGGTGCTGGAAGCAATGGCCTGCGGCGCCCTGGTCATCGGATCGGACACCGCGCCCGTCCAGGAGGTTATTCGCTCCGGCCGGAACGGCCTCCTGGTGCCGTTCTTCGATACGGACGCACTCGCTGAGGCCATTCTCGGGGCATTGAAGAATCCGGAACGCCATTTTGGGATGCGTGCAGCGGCGCGCCGGACAATCGAGGGGCGTTTTCGGCTGGCGGACTGCCTCGATCGACAGCAAAATCTTCTTGAAAAACTGATTGGAAAATCACTTCGCGGCAATTTGAATGCTGTCGCGTGATTATTACTTTGATTTTTTAAGTATATATGAAATATATTTCTTTAGATCGGTTGAATTTTCTTATTGTGCACTGCAATGTTAGTTGTTAGGCTCCCTATCAAGAACGCCGGATGACTTTGATAAAATTTGATTATTCGGCGCTTTTGTTCTTTGTTGCGAGATAATTCTTCAGGGGCCGCGCGTGCAAGAATTGACGTCTTCCGGCATTGGGAAACGACTGGTGACGAGAAAGCTGATCGCAGCATCGGGCCGGGATCGATCATGTTTCGAAGGGAGCGATATCGAGCATCTGGTTGTTTGCCTCGATGCTGATGGCCAACCTCCCGCGACAATGCAGAATGCTTTTCCATTGATCGCCGTCGCCTTTTCCGAAGAGGGCGAGGCGGATTTGCGGGAGCGCCTGGCGCTGCTTGGACCACTGGGAACTGTCCCCGCGGTTCCCATTCAGCGGCTTGATCCTGTCAATACATCGGACAGTTTTCCGCTTCTGCGGGCGCTGACCGAGGGTGGCGTCGGGCGGCTTGCGCGGTACAGCGCCTCAATCACCTCGGAGCTTGCGATCCTGCGTCGGGAACGCGAAACGCTGATGGAAAACTACCGGGCGCTCGAAGATGCGTTCCAGGCGCGAAACTGGGAGCCGGTTTCGGAGATTTTCTCCCACGATCCCTATTCTGATCCAAAGGACGAGGGGATCGGGCAGTTGCTTTCCGCCGCCTTTGTCGAGCAGCTGCTGCCGGTATCCAGCCTTGGCGTGGCCGGGTTCGCCCTTCACCTGCACTCGGTGCCTCGGATTAGCGGAGAGCTTGTCGTTGCATTGAGCTATCTGGAGAGCGGCGAAGGGGTCGCCGAATGGAACGTATCGTATGCGCAACTCGTGCAGAACTGGAATTTCTTCTCGCTGCCCCGGGCCTGCGGAGGGGCTGCGCGTACACTTCGGCTGAAGATTTCCGCGACCGGGCCAGAGACCGTCGGGCTTTCGCTCGGCTATCCGATCGCGGGCGAGCGCTATTCGGCGCGGTCGGAACTTCCGCATCCGGATCTCGACCTGCGCCCATTGGCGTTCAAGGTGTTTACGGGGCTGCCTGGGGTCAAACCCGCCAGAACGCCCAACATGATTGCGCCCAGCAGCCTGCTCGAAGGCCAGTACACTGTCGACTATCGCCTGGCGGTCGGTACGCTGAGCCAGATCGCGGACGTCTCGGTCACGCCGATCGTCCCGGAATTCCAGACGGTGCGCTTCCTCGAGCATGAGCATGCCGTTGTCTGCCACCCGCTGCCGAGTGGCATATCGGCAGGCGCGGTCAGTCGCGCTATCGAGCCCGGAACGGTATCTTTCTCGGCGAGCGCCTTCATCGATCATCCGGAAGGTCAGCCCGCGGCGGTCAGCTTCCTGCTCGCACCGTCGAATTCAAACGCGCGTTCCGAAGTGGCCGAGCTTGCGCGAAAGGGCGCGGCCAAGCCGTCGGCATTCTTCAGCGGATGGCGTGAAGTCAGTTCCAGCGAGGTCGTCAACATCAACATCCAGCTGGACGAGCCGGCACGGGGTCCAATGGACCTGATGATCCTCAGCCGCGCCGTCACGGATTCGGTCGATTTCTCCTGGCTGAAGGTGTCCGGCTTCCGGATGGTCAAACAATTTACGGAGGCGGCCGATGTCCAGTAACAGGGAGCCAACGGACCTGATTGCCGTGGCCATGCCGCTTTACGGTCACGCGGCACTCGCCCTGGAGGCGATCGAGTCGGTACTTGCCTCGAATCTCAGCGGCTGCCGGATCGTCATTGTCGTCTCGGTCGATGGCGATCCACGGCACGAGACATTCGATCAGCTGCTGCTTTACGCCGCGGCCCATCCTTCCCTCCATGTCGTGTTCGGGCGGAACGCCGGCCCAGGCGGCGCGCGCAATCGCGCCATCGACTTCGTCCTCGAGCACTTTCCTGAGACGAAGGCTGTCTATTTCCTCGACGCCGACAATCGCGTCCTTCCCGGCACCATCGAGACGCTTTACCGGCAGCTTGTTTCCAGTGGCTGCGGGTGGGTTTACACGAATATCGACACATTTTCGGTAAGCTGGCGCGCCCACTACGGCAACCGCTATTCGCGACTGGTCCACTGCATCACCGACAATATCTGCGATACGGGATCGATGATCTCGATCGATGTTTTCCGGGAAGGCGTCCGCTTCAACGACGACAGGCAGAACGGTTTCGAGGACTGGGAGTTCTGGCTGTCCTGCATCGAGCACGGTTTCGTCGGCACGCCCTGCCACGACACCATCTTCGAATACAGGCTGAGGGCGGAGAGCCGCTTCAAGGAGGCCAACCGGGACCGCGCCACGTCGGTAAGCTTCCTGCGCAAGCGCCACCTGCCCTTGTTCCAGCGCCCGATGCTGGTGGATTTCGAGCATGAGGAGTGCCCGCGCTACCTGTTTGCACGAACGGAAGACACGGCGATCTCATTCTTCACCGATCCCACCAAGCCACCGACGATACGTCGCCTCGACGACATCATCCCGGCGTTCTGGGGCAATATCGGCGAGCCCGACAACGAACATTTCCCGCCTTTCCTGGTCGCCGGAAGTGGTGCTGCGCTCGACCTTCTGCGGCGTTCGCGCATGCTGCCGAACGTGCTTGCCCATCTCGAGCGGCTGAGCGAGGTGAGCAACGTCGTTTTCGTCCAGCTCGCCAACGATGCCACCCAGCGCAAGATCGAGCCGATCGTTCATGGGCCGGGCGCACAAAAAATCGGTCCCGCCGATCTCGTTTTCCTTTCGACCAGGCTCATCCAGGAAGTGGTCCAGAACAATGCGGTGGACTGGTTCTCCTCGATCGCAAGCCAGCAGGTATGGCCGACATCCGCCGTCCTGAAAGTGCGCTTCCCCTTTCCAAGAAGCCTCCCGCGGCGTTCTCTCATCACGCCCCAGCAGGTGACGATCAACTGCGTCAACGCGATTGCCACCAGCCCCTTGCGCGAGACGGCGGGCAAGCGCTGGACCTGGCGTCCCGCACGGCTCGTGCCCTACACGGATCTCTACAAGGCGCTGCGCAAGGAGGTCGGGGGATCGCCGGTCCTGCCGCTCGGGCATGGCGAGGGTAAGCGGACCGTGGCGCTGCTCGTGCCGAACGCCTCGTTCGGCGGCGCCGAAAAGGTCGTCTATGCAGCCGCCCGAGAATTGAAGGCGGCGGGTTACGAAACCCATCTCTTCGTGCTTGGCACGTCGCGGATGGACGTGATCGATGAATTCGATTCCAGCTTCGACTACATTCACTTCTGGGACGCGGGAATTCCGGCCTGGGGAGGGTCGGGTTCGTTCCTGGGACAGGACTTTATCGCCGAGGGGCATTCGGTCGACTGGGAGGCGCTGAAGGGACAGCTCTCCGGCTTCGACCTGGTCATCAACAATCACGTGATGGCCGTCCATCCCCTCATCGCGCGACTGCGCGCCGAAGGCACGCGCACCGCCTGCTATCTTCACGTCGTGGACAGCACGGCCTTCAAGAGGCCCGCCGGCCAGCCCTTCGCGGCGATTGCCCACGAGCATTGCTATGATGCTTTCCTGACCTGCTCCGAACAGCTCAAGATCTATCTGCACAGCTACGGCGTCCCGCACGAAAAAGTCTTCGCCGTTGCGAACGGAGCGAGCTTCTCGGTGCCGCCCAAGGCCCTTGCGGAGGTTCTGACCGTCAGGCGGATCGAGCGCAGGGATGACCGCTTGCGGCTTCTTTACATGGGCCGGTTCGATCAGCAGAAGGGTATCGACCGGCTGGCGGCAGTGCTCGCGGAACTGCGGGCGTCCAACGTCGCCTTCGACGCCCGGGCCATCGGAGGGGAAATCCTCGCCGATTCCACCGTCTCCTGGAGCGAGCGGCTGAAGGACCTGGGCGTCGACGTGCGCCCGCCCGTCTTCGCGAGCAAGGATCTGATCAAGGCGCTGGGCTGGGCCGACGTTCTTGTCATGCCTTCACGATGGGAGGGCGCGCCGCTGATGATCGCCGAGGCGCAGCAGCTCGGCTGCGTGCCCATCACGACCGAGGTCGGCGCAGTGGACGAGCTTATTTGTGACGGCGATGACGGCATACTCATCAACGCGGCTTCCGATCCTCAGGTGGTGAGAGAGATGGCTCGGATCATCGAAGAGGTTGCGCGCAATCGCGAGAGGCTGGCTCCGCTCATGGAGGGCTGCATCAGGACCGCTGCGCGCCGGTCATGGACTGTCTCCTTCTCGGATTTCATCTCGTGGAGCGATCGGTCCGTGAAAAATTCGTCACTGTCCCGCGCCGCGGTCTTTCGCGAGCAAGCGGCGGCAAATCCCGTGGTCGCGGCAGCTGGCTGATGCCGGGCCGCTTCTTTGAAACAGAAAGGTCTAGTCGAATGCGTCCGCGAATTCTCGTGACGGGTATTCCTGGTCACTACACCCGCCTTGCCAACGGCGCCCACGGCCTGTCCGTCTCCTATGCGGAGCGGCAGAAGCAGCCGGAAAAGAAAGAGGAGTTTCTGCAGGAGCTGCACAATATCAGCAATACCGGGAACTACCTCATCGGCGAGGGAGCCCTGCGTGCGCTTGCGCCGCATGCCAAGCAGGTTCCCTTCTGGCATCTCCACAATTTGAGCAAGAACGGCAGCGGGTTCGACGAGTTCAACGCCAACTTCGACATCTGCGTCTTCACTTGCGCGAACCTCTTGCGCAAGGGGCTTTCCGCAGATGCCGAGGCGGATGTCCTAAGCCGGCTCAACATGCCGATCGTCATGCTGGGCATCGGCCTCCAAAACCGCAAGGACCTCGAGAACAATCTTCCGGAGGGAACGAAGCGGCTTCTGGCCGTCCTGAAGGAGCGTGAGCACTACTTCCTGACGCGCGGCTATGAGTCGGCCGGCTTCCTGAAAGACCAGGGCTTCTCCTTCGTGCGCCCGACCGGTTGCCCTTCCGTCTACTTCATGCCCGACAACATGCGCCGCTCCATGAGGAAACTGTCCAGCGTGCAGATCGGCAAGGCGCGGACAATTTTTTCCGGCTACCTCGGCGGCAATCAGGATGCGATCCTCGATGCCAATGCGCTGGCCCCGCCGGACACCGTGCCGCAATACGTCGTCCAGGACGAGTTCCTCCACTTCGATATGAAGGTGGAGCCTAACGACGAGGGGCGCGTCTATGATTCCGCATCTGGCCTGATGATCGGCGATCTGGCCTATCCCGGTACTGAGCGCGAGAAGCAGCGGTTCGAGGTCCGCACCTTCTTCGACAACAACCAGTGGCGCGGCTGGGCTTCGTCGATGGATTTCAATTTCGGCCGTCGGTTCCACGGCTCGATCATCGCCATGCAGGCGGCCGTGCCGAGCCTGATGGTGGCGGTGGACGACCGTATGCGCGAGATGCTGGGCTTCACGGGTCTGCCGGCCGTCGACATCACGGAAGTCGACAAGGCGGAGAACCGCGCCGAGTTCGTGGCCGATCATCTGGCAAAGGTCAACACGAGCGAACTCGTCGACCGGTATTCCGACCGTGAGCGCGCCTTCCGCACCACACTTCGTGAAATAGGCATCGGTCTCTAGCGGCCAAGCACCGTCATTTTTCGGTTCAAAGGATAGTCATGCGTATCTTGCTAACGGGAATTCCATCCTATCTGCAGCGGACGATTGCGGACGTCTCCGGCACGACCGTGATCCATCGGCCCTATTTCGACGAGACCAGGACCAGGAAGGACCTGCTCTCGCAGGTCAGGAAGATCGCCAACACCGGCAACTATCTGATCGGTGAAGGAGCGGCCGAGAGCCTGCGCGGTCATGACGTCACTTATCTCCCGTTCTGGCATCTCGCCAACAGTCGGGATTCGAACGAGGTCTACGAGCAGGTGAACCGCGAGTTCGATCTGTGCGTCTTCGCCTCCGCCAATCTGCTGCGCCCCGGTTATTCCGCCGATCTCGAAGCGGAAATCTTCGCGAAGCTGAATATGCCGGTCGTGGTGATGGGCATCGGCATCCAGCGCAAGGAAGGCCTCAAGGATCAGCTGCCGGCCGGCACACTCAAGTTCCTGGAGGTGTTGAGGAACAAGGAAAGCTTCTTCCTCACGCGCGGCTACTTCACCGCCGAATTCCTCAGGGAGCAGGGGATGAAGTTCGTCAAGCCGACCGGCTGCCCGTCGCTCTACTTCTCGCCGAACGACATGAAACGTTCGCTTACGGCGCTTGCCAATCCGGGACTGGCGGAGGCCCAGAAGATCGCCTTCGGCGGCTATCTCGGCAGCGTTGCCGATACGATCGTCGATGCCCATGCGCTGCTCAAGCCCGACAGCGTGGCAAGCTATGTCGTCCAGGACGAAGTGGTTGCCTACAGCCTCTCCCTCACCGGCGACGACAATGATATCGTCTACGACCGGTCGAGCGGACGCATCACGGGAGGAACGGAGTACAAGCATTCGGAGAAATGGCAGCGGAAATACGAGTTGCTGGTCTATTTCGATACGAACCAGTGGCGCGGGGCGATGTCCACGCGCGATCTGTGCTTCGGCCGCCGCTTTCACGGCTGCATCATCGGCATGCAGGCCGGCACGCCTGCCCTCATGATCGCAGTCGACGACCGCATGCGGGAGATGCTGGAATTCATCGGCTTCCCCTATATCGAGGCAGCCACCTGGAACAGGGAGGCGGACAAGCGCGCCTATCTCACCAACTTCCTCGGCAAGATAGACACGCAGGCCGTGATCGACCGTTACTCCGCTTGCGAGGTCAATTTCCGCAATGCTCTTAAGCAAATTGGTCTCTAGGCGTAAATACGGTCGGGTGAGGGCGCGCACGGCTCTGTCTTGCGCGCTCGCGATACTCTGCATCCTCGTTCAGGCGCCGGTCGTCGCGAGCGAGACGTCGCCGGGGCGTATCGGCATCAACCGCGTGAACCTCGCCTGGCTTTCGCGCGACGACCAGAAGCGTGTACTCACAGAGATGGCAGCCGGCGGAGTGACCCATGTTCGGCTTTCGCTGTCGAGGCCGGTGAACAAAAGCATAGAGGCCGTCGAGATCGCAGATCGGCTGGGCTTGCGGATACTCCTTGAGATCCAGTTGGGGAACGAGGATTATTATCCGGAGGGCATCCGTCCCCGAAGTGGCTTCGGCCGCATCTGGGACGTCTACAGGCTTTCGGACCTCGATCTCGGGCGCTTCCGCGCGGGCCTGCGCGCTGCGCTGCAGGCGATCGACGACAAGGGCATCCGTCTCGATGCGGTCGAGCCCGGAAACGAGATCAACTACAGTGCCTATAACGGCGATCTTCTCGTCTATCGCAAGACAGGTGGGCGAACACCGCGAAGCGTCGCCGAGATTGCGGACCGGGATGGGTTTGAGCGAGGGCTCGATATCTATGTCAAGGCTGTCGGGATCGCGCGCGAGGAATTGCGGTCAACGGTGCATAGCCGTGGCGCAGCGGTCGTCTCCGCTGGCCTTTCCGACGTCGGCGTCGGCGAGGCCGATCGGCGCGGCATGGAGCGGCTCGATCCCGGCGAGGTGATCTCGCTGCTCCGCGAAAAGGGCATGGACGACGTGGTCGATGCCTACGGCATCCACATCTATCCCGGCCGCAAGCGTGACGCTGCTCTGATGAGGGACGTGACGGCCTTACTCGGCTTTTGTCAGCCGCAGGACACCGGCAAGCCGTGCTGGGTGACAGAATGGGGGATCGCCAACCCGGCGCGCTCCTGCCCGATCGATGACCGGGAACGGGAGGGCGCAATTCGCGCGGTGCGCAGCGCGTTCGATCAGTTGATGGAAGAGAAAAGGCTGGAGGCCGCCTTCTACTACGATTGGGACACCCAACCTGCCTACAGCGTCTGGCGTTGCGGCGCGCTGAGCCCGGCTGGTGTGGCAGCGATCGCCCCGACTTTCGCAGGAGCCTCGGCGCGATGATTGCAACCACGGGCCTGGCAACAGCAACCGGAGACACCGCATGAAGGGCATCATTCTGGCGGGCGGCAGTGGCACACGCCTCTATCCCGTGACGATCTCGGTTTCGAAACAACTGCTTCCCGTTCACGACAAGCCGATGATCTACTATCCGCTCGGCACCCTCATGCTGGCCGGCATCCGCGACATTCTGGTGATCACGCTGCCGCGGGACAAGCTGCTGTTTGAGGGTTTGCTCGGAGACGGGAGTGCGCTCGGCCTTTCGATCACCTACGCCGAGCAGCCGCAGCCGAACGGATTGGCGGAAGCCTTCGTCATCGGTCGGGAATTTGTCGGGGACAGCCCGGTCGCGCTCATTCTGGGCGACAACATCTTCTACGGAGCGGGCTTGGCCGAGATCTGCCGTGATGCCGCCGCTCAAAAAGCCGGGGCAACGATCTTTGCCTACCACGTGGACGAGCCGAGCCGCTACGGCGTGGCCAGCTTCAATGCCGTCACCGGCAGGGCGGAGTCGATCGAGGAAAAACCGGTCGCGCCGCGGTCGAACTGGGCGGTCACCGGTCTCTACTTCTATGACAACGACGTGCTTGACATCGCGGCCTCGGTCCTGCCGTCCGGACGGGGCGAATTGGAGATCACCGACGTCAACCGTGCCTATCTCGACCGCGGCGACCTTCATGTCCGCCGTCTCGGTCGTGGTTACGCATGGCTCGATACGGGCACCCATGAGAGCCTGCACGACGCTGCATCCTTCGTGCGCACGATCGAGTGCCGGCAGGGCGTGAAGATCATGTGCCCGGAAGAAATCGCCTATGAACTCGGATATCTGTCGGCGGACCAGGTGCTGGCCCGCGCCGACACGATGGGAAAAACCGACTACGCCGCCTATCTTCGGCGGCGCATCAGGGAACTCGCGGATGCTTGAGATCCGCCGCCTTGGTTTCGAGGACGTCCTCGAACTGACGCCCCGCAGGTTCGATGATGGACGTGGTTTCTTCGTCGAAACCTATAACGCGGGGATATTTGCCGCGAACGGCATAGAGACGACGTTCGTACAGGACAATCATTCCTACTCCGCCCATGCAGGTACCTTGCGCGGACTGCACTATCAGTTGCCGCCGCGGGCTCAGGCAAAGCTCGTCAGGGTTGTCCGTGGGCGCGCGTTCGACGTCGTGGTCGATGTGCGCCGGGGCTCGTCCACGTTCGCGAGATGGCTGGGGATCGAACTCTCCGCTGTGACCGGCAACCAGATTCTGGTGCCAGCGGGCTTCGCGCATGGTTTCGTCACGCTGGAGCCGGATACCGAGGTCCTCTACAAGGTGAGCGATTTCTACTCGCCTGACCATGATCGGGCTATCCGCTTCGATGATCCCGAAATCGCGATAGATTGGCCTGTCGATCTCCGTCGCGTGCGAATGTCTGCGAAGGACGAGAATGCACCGCTTTTGGCGAATGCAGCGGTTTTCGAAGGGATCGTGTGATGGACACGGCGGGCGGGCGCATTCTTGTCACCGGCGGCGCTGGCTTCATCGGCTCCGCGGTCTGCCGCCATCTTGTGGCAGGTGTCGCCGAACGTGTCGTCAACGTCGATAAGCTGACCTATGCGGGCAATCTCGACTCCCTGCGAATGTTCGAGACGCACGCGAATTACGTGCACTATCGCACGGACATTGGCGACGAGCAGGCTATGCTCGAGATCATGCGCCACGAAAAGATCGACGCCGTGATGCACCTTGCGGCCGAAAGTCATGTCGACCGTTCGATCGATGGTCCGGACGTCTTTGTCGAGACGAATGTCGTCGGTACCCTTCGCCTGCTTAACGCCGCGCTTGCCTATCGGCGCGAGCTTTCGGCGGAAGCGCGAGACCGCTTCCGGTTCCATCATGTTTCGACGGATGAAGTGTTCGGGGACCTTCCCTTCGATGGGAGCGTGTTCACCGAAGAGACGGCCTATGCCCCGTCGTCACCCTATGCGGCGTCGAAGGCCGCCTCGGATCATCTTGTGCGCGCATGGGCTCACACCTACGGCCTGCCCGTTGTGCTGTCCAACTGCTCCAACAATTTCGGTCCCTGTCAGTTTCCGGAGAAACTGATCCCGCTGACGATCCTGAACGCTGTCGAGGAGAAGTCGTTGCCGGTCTATGGCACCGGGGCGAATGTGCGGGACTGGCTGCATGTGGAGGACCACGCGCGGGCGCTGGAACTGGTGATGAGGCAAGGCAGGCCGGGGGAAAGCTATAATATCGGCGCACGGGCCGAGCGCAGCAATCTTGCCGTTGTCGAGGGCATCTGCGATCGTCTCGACGTCCGGCGACCGCGCGGACAGGGCAGAAGCTACAGGGACCTGATAACGTTCGTCCCCGACCGGCCCGGTCATGATCGCCGCTATGCCATCGACCCTTCAAAGATCGAGCGTGAGCTTGGGTGGAGACCTCAGGTGGGGTTCGAAGATGGGATGAACATGACCGTGGACTGGTATCTGGCCAATCGTTGGTGGTGGGAGCCGATCCGGCGCTGGCGTTATCCGGGCATGCGTCTCGGCGAACGTTCGCGGCTGTCGGCGTGAGGATTGCGGTGACCGGCACAAGGGGGCAGGTCGCTCTAAGCCTGATGGAGCGGGCAGGGCGGCTGCCCGACGTCGAGGTGGTCACCCTGGGGCGCCCCGAACTCGATCTGGCCCGGCCAGAGACCATCTGGCCGGCGCTGGCATCTTCGCGCCCCAACCTTGTCGTTTCAGCCGCGGCTTACACCGCCGTCGATCGCGCCGAGGATGAGGCGGAACTGGCCTACAGGATCAATGCCACCGGCGCCGGGGCAGTCGCCGAGGCGGCGACCCGTCTCGGAGCGCCGATCGTCCATCTGTCGACCGACTACGTCTTCGACGGGAAGAAGCAGGGCGGTTACCATGAGACGGACACGCCGGCGCCGCTGAATGCCTACGGCGCTTCCAAGCTTGCGGGCGAAATGGTCGTGGCAGCGATGGCGCCCCGTCATTTCATCCTGCGGACGAGCTGGGTCTACAGCCCGTTCGGGACGAATTTTGTAAAAACCATGCTGCGGCTGGCGAGGGAACGCAGGGAAATCGCAGTCGTTGCAGACCAGCAGGGCAATCCGTCGGCGGCACTCGATATTGCCGATGCTATTCTGCGCGTCGCCGTCGCCATGCGGGAGGGCGCGGCATACGGGACCTACCATCTCGCAGGAACCGGCACGACCTCATGGGCCGACTTCGCGCGCCGTGCGTTCGCCGCAAGCCGGGCCGGCGGGGGCGCATGGGCGGAGGTTCGTGACATAAAAGCCGCCGAATTTGCCGCGCGGGCACCCCGTCCGATGAATACGCAACTGTCCAGCACCAAGTTCGCTTCGACATTCGGCTGGACCATGCCGCATTGGCAGCAGTCACTCGAAGAGGTCGTAGGACGGATCGTCCGGGACGCCGCGAGTGTAAATGCGGTTGCCCCGTTATGAAAACAGTTCACGGAACAGGAGCGGGCCAGCCTCTTCTTCTGCAAGAGCGGCGCGGTTAGCAGCCTCCCGGAGCGACTGGAAGTCTGCCTGGTCCTCGACCTTGGTCCCGCCGAGCCGCAACGCCACGGATATCTGGCCTTCTTGCCCCGCTGCAAAGGTGGTCTCGCGGATCTGCGTGCGGATGCGCTCGCAGATCTCCCTGGTATTTTCCGCCGTCGCGCCTGGCAGGTAGATCCCGAGTTCGTCGGAGGCCAGGCGAGCGACGAGATCGCCGTAGCGCACGGAAGATTGCACGATCCGGACAAGCGATTGAAGCAGCGTATCCGCCCATTGCGGACCATAGCGGCGACCGATTTCATCGAGGTTGCCAACCTTGAGAACGAGCATGATGCCGTCCGGGCTTTCCCCATCGGTCACGCGCCTGCGGTCCATCGCGTGCCCGACCGAGGTCGCAAATGCATTGGCGCTGAGAGTACCCGTAACGGGGTCATGGGTCAGCGCGTGCTGGAGTTGCTTCTGGATCTTGCGAAGCGCTTCGTTGCGCAGGCAAATCGTCAATAGAAGCGGAAATGCAACAACCGCCGATACCAGCGCGACGACCGTCAATTCCACCCAGAGCGGACGCTCCTGGAAAATCAGGCTCATTATGTAAGCGACCGCGATCGCTCCGGCTGCGCAGGCGAGGGCGCCAAACGCTGCGATCCCGAGATGCGGGACGATCGTGGCTCGATGGGGACGGAGTTGAAAGAACATCGGTTGACGGAGCTGTTCCAGTGGTCGTTGTCATTGATGGATTGGATTAAAATATCAGGTGGCTGGATCGGATGGAATCCCAGCAATGCGCCATGCAGAATTTCCACTTATCCTGGCTGTTCGGACAAACCGAGCCAGCTCTCCCCTTTTCCGTTGAGTGCTCTGCTGGATGAGGTGTCCACCAAAATAGGTGGACACCAATCTTGGAAGAAGTCGATCGGAGACTGCGGGTGAGGCTCGTGCGTCGCGGCGGTAGACGTCGATATGACGGAGCTTCGCAGCCTTAGCTTTGAGACCCTGCGCAGGCGCAGGCTTTGGCTTGTGCGCCATATATATTCAGGCCGTGCTCAGACATATATCACCTAAATATCTGTAAGATATGCATCTTCTTTCCAATATCGCCATAAAAATATCAATTGACATATTACGTGGGATATTGAACGTTTGAGAACACATACTGGGATAGGCTCCGATGAAAATTCTTGTTCTCAATCCGAACAGTTCCGTAAAAGTGACCGAGGCGATTTCGGCGAGTATTGCACCGCTACGCGCGGTGACGGCTCACACGATCGTTTGTGATCGTCTTCCCAAGGCTCCGATCGGCATCGAAACGGACGAGGACGTGTTGTTCGTCGCGCCGATGGTCGTCGAGGCGATCGTTTCCAGTGATGCGGATGCGTTTGTGGTTGCGTGCTTTTCCGACCCGGGAGTCGTGGCTTCGCGGGCGGCGATAAACCGGCCGGTGATTGGCATTGCGGAGGCTGCCTACTATGCTGCCCTTCAACTCGCGCCGCGCTTTGGTGTCGTCTCGCTCGGAGCATCGTCGGTGGCACGCCATGCGTCCCATATCGAACGGCTCGGCCTGACCGCGCGTCTCGCAGCCGATCGGCCGGTCAACATGTCGGTGGCCGAAGCGAACGATCTAAACCTTGCCGGTCCATCGGTCGCGCGGACCGCCAAAGTCATGGCGGAGACAGACGGTGCTGGCGTGGTGATCCTTGGATGCGCCGGCATGGGCGGTCATCGTCCTCTCTTGCAGCAGGAACTGGGCGTGCCGGTCGTCGATCCCGTACAGGCAGCAGTTGCTGTCGCGATCAATGCGCTCGACCTTAACTATTTTGCGAAGGGTTGATCCGATGGAGTTGGTCGTCAAAGGCCGGGTGGTTGTGCCGGATGGCATCCTCGAAAACGGCTGGGTCGCAATCTCCGGCGGTCGGATAGCCGCAGTCGGAACCGGCGACGCTCCGGCCGCCGCGAGGGTGGACGATCGTGGCAACGCGCTGATCCTTCCGGGTGCTGTAGACGGGCAAACCCATGCGACAAGCTACAAGGGCTTGCCCGGGATCGCCGATACCACGCGGTCGGCAATCGCGGGTGGCGTTACCACGCTGGTCGATATGCCTTACGACAATCCGGAGCCGCTCGACCGGCCGGATCGCCTCGTCGCCAAGATCGCCGCAATTGCCGCTCATTCGCACGCGGATATGGCGCTTTATGGAACGGCGACCCGTGAGACGGGCACCGCCAACCTGGCCGCGCTGATCGAAGGCGGTGTTGTCGCCTTCAAGATCTCGTCCTTCGAAAGCAATCCGGTACGTTTCCCGCGGATCGGCGAGGATCTCGTGCTCGACCTTATGGAGGCTCTGGCTCCGACGCCCATTCCGCTCGGACTGCATAATGAGGATCAGGAGATTGTCATGGCCCGCATCGCGGCAGCGAAGGCGGCGGGTCAAAACGGGATTGTCGCGCACGCGCGAGCGCGGCCGGAAGCGGCCGAACTGGCGGCGACCGGTCAGTTCCTTGCGCTTGGTCTTTCAAGCGGGGCGCATGTCCACCCTGTCCACCTGACGACGGAAGCGGGTTTCCGGTTGACGGGAGCGGTGGCCGGACTGGGTGCTGCTGCGACCGGAGAGCTCTGCATCCATTATCTCTGGCTGGATGCCGCGCGCGACGGCGACCGGCTTGGTGCACGGATGAAGGTGAACCCGCCCATCCGCTCGGCTGCGATTGATGGATTGTGGCGGGCGATTTCCGATGACCTCGTTGCCTTCGTTTCCTCCGACCATTCCAGCTGGCCGATCGACAACAAGCTGACGGACTCGATCTTCGATGCCGGCGCCGGCGTTCCGGGCCTGGAGACGCTGGTTCCCGCCTTCTTCACCGCTGCCGAGGCGCGCGGCCTCGATGCCGCGCGTCTGACCGCGGAATATCTGGCCAGGAGACCGGCGCGCTTCTTCGGGATCGACGACCGAAAGGGCGCGATCGCGGTGGGCTGCGATGCCGACCTGGTCGCGCTCGAACAGGGTTCCTTCGTCTGGGACGAGGCGGCCTCCCATGACGGCCTGAACTGGAGCCCCTTCCACGGGGAAAGGTTTACCGTCCGCGTCGCCGCAACCTGGTTGCGCGGACAACTCGCCTGGGACGGGAAAGACATTCTCAACGGCCCCGGAAGCGGTCGTTTTGTGCCGCGCGCCACGGCCGGCTGGTTTGGGCCTGGGAAGGACTGACGATGGCACCTCTCACAGAAAAGGCGCGTGGCGTCTTCGTGATCTCGGTCACGCCGTTCAAGGATGATGGATCCCTTGACCTCGACAGCCTCGATCGGGTGACGGATTTCTACCTCTCCGCCGGGGCCGATGGGCTGACTGTTCTCGGCATGATGGGCGAAGCGCCCAAGCTGACGGGTGCCGAGTCCCGTCAGGTGATCCAGCGTGTCATTTCGCGGGCGCAGGGCAAGCCGGTCGTGGTCGGCGTCTCGTCGCCCGGTCTCGCGGCGCTCGCCGAGGTCAGCCACGAGGCGATGGCACAGGGTGCTGCCGGCGTGATGATCGCGCCGCCGATGAGCCTGCGTACGGATGCGCAGATCCTGAACTACTATCGCCAGGCCTGCGCCTTCCTCGGCAAGGACGTGCCGGTCGTACTTCAGGACTTCCCGCTGGCGACGACGGTGCAGATCAGCGACGAACTTCTCGGGCGCCTGATCGACGACCTGCCGCAGATCGTCATGCTCAAGCACGAGGACTGGCCGGGCCTGTCGAAAATCTCGAAGCTTCGCGACGCGGAGAAGAAGGGTCGCCGGCGCATCTCGGTGCTGTGCGGCAATGGCGGCGTCTTCCTGCCGGAAGAGGTCGCGCGCGGCGCCGATGGTGCCATGACCGGCTTCGGTTTCCCGGAAATGCTGGTGCAGGTCACCGATCTGGCAGGCCGCGGCGAGATGGATCGCGCCCAGGACCTCTTCGATGCCTACCTGCCGCTCGTCCGGTACGAACAGCAGCCCGGCGTCGGGCTTGCCGTCCGCAAATACGTGCTCGCCAGGCGCGGCGCGATTGCCTCGGCCGCGCAACGCCAGCCGGGTGCTCAACTGGATGCACCGGCGCAGGCAGAAGTGGAGCGGTTGCTTCGCCGCCAGGAAAAGCGTCTCGGGGAGCTGGGCTGATGGATTACGGATTTACAGGACGCAAGACGCTGCGGAACTTCCAGGAACCAATTCTCTAAGCCCGAACGCGAAAATTACCAGCAAGTCCAGACCAACCAAAAAAGGGGAATGACACAATGAAGAAAACACTGAGTTTCGCTTTCCTTGCCATGATGGCCACCTCCGCACTGGCGGATCCGACCATCACCAAGGGCAAGATTTCCTTCGCCGCCGACTTTGCCGCGGCGCCGAACCAGTTTATCCGCCCCGATGGCCAGAATGATGGCCTCAACGTGGACATGTGCGGCGAGATCGGCAAACGCCTCGGCCAGCAGGTCGAATGGACCAACCTTGCATTTCCGGGCCTCGTCCCAGGCCTGCAGGCCAAGCGGTTCGACAGCCTCTGCACGGCGATCTTCATCAATCCGGATCGTCTGAAGATCATGAACATGATCGCATACGTCCAGTGGGGCGAGGGCCTGATGGTGCCGAAGGGCAATCCGGGCGGCATCTCATGCGAAGGCAAGATCGGTATGCCGGCGAGCTACAATGCCTGCTTCGACGGTCTGGCCGGCAAGGTCGTTTCGGTCGCCGCCGGCGGCACAACGAACAAGAACCTCCAAGCCCAGAGCGATCGTCTGGTCGCCGCCGGAAAGAAGGCGATCGACATCCGCGCGTTCGACTCCAATTCGGAAGCCATCCAGGCAGCCGCGACCAAGCAGGTCGATGCGGCATACCTGAACGACCCGCAGGCGGCCTACTACATCTCCACGAGCAAGGCGCCCTTCGAGATGGCCTTCACCGGCAACGCGGCCAACCGCCTTGCGATCACCACGCTGAAGGACAATACCGAGCTGGCGGCGATGATCGTCAAGGCACTGGAATCGATGCGGGCGGACGGCACCTACAAAAAGATCGTCGACAAATGGGGTGTCGCTCCGGTCGATGCCTTCGTGCTCAACCCGCAATGATCTGACATGGGCTGACGATGCAGTTCTCGGTCGAGACATTTCTGCATTATCTGGCGCAGCCACGGTTTGCCACCGTGGCTGGCGTCACTCTGCTGGTCGCGATCGCTGCGCAGGCGATCGGAACCGTCATCGGGCTCATCCTGGCCCTGTGCGCCCTGTCGCGACACAGAGTCTTGCGGATATTCTCCGGGACCTGGGTATGGTTGTGGCGCGGCACCCCGCCGCTGGTACAGCTCTTCCTGCTCTATTTCGGCCTGCCCCAGCTCGGCATCCGCCTGGGGGTGCTGGAGGCCGGGCTTATCGGCCTGGGTTGCTACTCGGGCGCCTACATGTCCGAAATCATTCGCGCTGCCATGCAGAGCGTACCACCCGACCAGATGCAGGCGGCGCGCGCCATGGGCATGAGCTGGCTGGGCGCGATGATCCACGTGATCCTGCCGCAATCGGTGCGGCTGATCCTACCGCCGTTCGGCAATGAATTCTCCTCCATGATGCGCACCACCTCGCTTCTTTCGGTGATTTCCTTCAGCGAGCTTCTGCGCGTCACGCGAACGGCGATCAACGAAACCTACGCTGTCATCGAGCTCTACGCCGTTGCCGCCTTCTGGTACCTGCTGATGTATTCCGCCTGGATCATCGTGCAGCGCCAGCTCGAGCGCTACGCCGCAGCCGGCAGCGTCAAACGAAACATGACCAACGTCGCGATCCCGGCGGCGAAGGGTTGAGACACTCGTATTCCGGAGAAACTGAGATGAAGACCGTTGTTCTGTTCGGTGTCGGCGCCATGGGCGGGCGGCTGCTGCGGGTACTCGAAGCCGACTATCCGTCCGTCGAGATCGTTGCGGCCGTCGATACCGATGCCGCCAAGATCGGTCAAACGCTTGCCGACGTGACGGGCTGCAAGCGTTTTGGGGGCGTCAGGATCGTCGGCGACCTCGCAACGGCGCTTGCTGGCCATCCGAAGAAGCCGGATGTGCTCGTGCACATGACGGAATCCAAGCCTCACCTCATCAGGGACCAGTTGCTTGCCGCCCTGAATGCCGGCCTCAACGTGGTGTCGGCCGCTGAATCCATGTTCTATCCCGGCCTTCGCTATGGCGAGTTCGCGGAGGCGCTGGACGGCGCGGCGCGCGCCAACGGCGTTTCGATCACCGGCACTGGCATCAATCCAGGCTTTTCCTACGACGTGCTTCCGCTTGTGCTGGCACGTGGCACCAGTGCGGTGAGGCGCCTGACCATCCATCGCTGCATCGACGTCACCGGCACGGGGCCGGGGGATATCGAGCACGTTGGCTACGGCCTGACGCCGGAGGAATTCAACCGCCGCATCGCCGATGGTCGCGTCGAGGGGCACATGGGTGCGCCGGAATCGCTGACGCGGATCGCGGATGCCCTCAACCTCGAGATCGAGGAGATCACCGAGGCATGGGATCTGGAAACGGCCGATTTCGAAGTCGACAGCGGCGACCCGACGCTGGGCGTCCTGCCGCCCGGCCGCGTCATCGGCATCACCCAGCGTGCCCGGGCGCTGCACCAAGGCAGGGAAGTGCTCAGCACTTCGCTGGCAATGTATTATCAGCCGGAAAAGTTCAACCTCGTCGAGGAGGATCGGATCGAGATCGAGGGTGCCATGCCTGTCAAAATGTCAATCAAGCCCGCCATGCAGTCGCTGTTCGGCGCGGCCAACATCATGGCCAACACGATCGTGCCGCTGGCCGATGCCGAGCCCGGTCTCGTGTCTCCGCTGGACCTTCCGACAGGCGGCACCGTACGCGGCGTTGCGCGCTACACGGTCGATCCGTCGCGCCAGGCCAAGCCCGGTTACCTGCCGGTGACGAGAAGGGTCTGATTTCGTGGGCTTCGACGCTGGCATATTCCTGGATATCCTTCCGTCGCCTCTGCTGCTGAAGGCAGCCTGGGTGACGATCTGGGTTGCCGTCGTTGCCCAGACGATCGGAACCGTCCTTGGCTTCGTTCTGGCGGGCATGCTGGCGGCACCCAAGGTGATGCGCTGGCCGGCGCTCGGCTTCATCTGGGTATTCAAGGGCACGCCGCTTCTGGCGCAGATCCTGTTCTTCTATTCTGCGCTGCCACAGATGGGTGTTCCGTTGAGCCTGATCGCGACCGGACTGCTGTCGCTTGGCCTGAACGAGGGCGCCCGCATGGCCGATATCGTGCGCGGTGGCCTGATGTCCGTCTCGCGCGACCAGCGCGAGGCAGGCCTGGCGCTGGGACTTCATCCCTGGCAGATCTTCCTCAAGGTGGTGTTCCCGCAGGCGATCCGGGCGATCGTGCCGCCGCTCGGCAACAATTTCAGCTATATGATCAAGGCCACGTCGCTGCTTGCGGCCATCTCCTTCGCCGAGCTTCTGCGCGTCTCCCAGCAACTCGCCCAAGCGACCACCCGTTCGCTGGAAGTCTACCTGGCCGTCGCGCTCTGGTATCTCGTCATCCTGACGATCTGGACGCTGATCCAGCACCGGATAGAAAAAGCGGTCGCGCTGAAGACCTCCAGCCACGTGTCCGCACCGCCGCCGATCGTCGAGCGCAGCGTGGTGCGAGCGGATCTGGGACCAGATGCGCCTTCCCGTCTCCATCCGGTGCTCGAGGCCCGCAATCTCAGCCGCAGCTTCGGCCCGGTCAAAGGGCTGGACGATGTCTCGCTTGCGGTCGGCAAGGGCGAAGTCGTGGTCATCCTCGGACCGTCGGGGTCGGGCAAGAGCACGTTGCTGCGCGCGCTGAACTGGATCGAGCCGGCGGACAGCGGCGACGTGCTGCTGAATGGCGAAAGCCTGCCATGGGCCGATGCGGCGCGCCATATCCCGCGACCGGAGCGTATGCTCGACAGGCGTCGCCGGCGCCTCGGCATGGTGTTCCAGAGTTTCGCCCTGTTTCCGACGATGACGGCGCGGCAGAACGTTGCCCTCGGCCCACGCAGGCTTCTCGGTATTGCCAAGGCAGAAGCGCTGGCTGCTGCGGACGGGCTGCTCGACAAGGTTGGTCTTGGTGACAAGGTGCAATCCTATCCCGTGGAACTGTCCGGCGGGCAGCGCCAGCGCGTCGCCATTGCCAGGGCATTGTCGATGAAGCCGGATGCCCTGCTTTTCGATGAACCCACGTCCGCGCTGGACCCGGAATCGACCGGAGGCGTGCTGGGTGTGATGGCCGACCTGGCCAGGCAGGGTTTGACGATGGTGATAGTCACCCATGAGATCGGCTTTGCCCGACGAATCGCCGACCGCATCGTCTACATGGAGCGTGGACGACTTCTGATGGATCTGCCGCGCGAGCAGGCTTTCTGCGATAACGCGCCGGATTACTTCCGCGCCTTTCTGTCTCGCGAATAGTCAGGGATAAGCCACGTGGAATTGCTTGCTGGTAAGGAACGCTGTCTACCCGTTGCGCTTTGGACGTGCATATCTGTTCGGGCAATCGCTGGATTGCAGACCGAAAAGCCGAACTACATCTAGGAGAATGCATGGGTGAGGTAACCGCAATCAGGAAGAGGCGGCGCGTGGTGCAGCCGGCAAAGCCGGCCTCGCTGACCGAGCAGGTCTATGATGCGCTGCGAACCCAGATTCTGACATGCGTCATCCGGCCGGGTCAGGAATTGAACGAGGCCGAAGTCGCGGAGCGCTTCGACATATCCAAGACGCCGGCCCGCGAGGCATTGGCGGCGTTGCGGCAGGAAGGACTGGTCAGGTCCTTTCCGCGCCGTGGCTATCAGGTCACGCCGATCACCTTTGCGGACATGGACGAACTGTTCGACGTGCGAACCATCCTGGAAGCGGGAGCGGCCGAACTCGCCTGTACGAAGCTGACGCCGGAGCAGATAGATCGCCTGAATTCGCTTGCCGATGCGACCTACAATCAGGGCGAGGAGCTCAGTCTGGCTCCGTTCATTCGGTCCAACCGGGAATTCCATCTGGCAATCGCGGAGGCGACCGGCAATGGCCGGCTCGTCCAGCTCCTAACTAGCCAGATCGATGCGCTCGAACGCTTCTTCTATCTCGGCGCGCAGTTGCGGGATGTGAACAACGAAACCAACGTCTCCCACCACCAGATCGTGGAAACCCTGGCCCGCCGTGACAAGGCGGCAGCACGGGAGATCATGATCCGTCACAACGAGCAGACCCGCCAGGGTCTATTCCAGGCGCTGGCAACGGGGCGGGGATACGACTTGATCAACCTCTAGCGCCGGAACATCCGGTGCAGAACTCAGGAAGGCGCGGGCCCTCAGGTCCCGCATGGACAGGAATGATGATGGAAGTCGGGTCATTGTGGGAGGCAATCACGCCATCCGCACCCAAATGCGCAAAGTTGACGGGAGCGGTCACCGCTGATGTCGTGGTGGTGGGCGCAGGTTACCTTGGCCTTTCATCCGCCCTGCATGCGGCCGAGGCAGGTATCGATGTCGTCGTGCTTGAAAGCCATCAGCCCGGTTTCGGCGCGTCCGGGCGCAACACCGGCTTTGTGGTTCCGAGCCTCAAGACATCGCTAGGCCCCTCCGAGGTCGTGGCAGCACTTGGCGCCGATCATGCGGAGCGTTTGCTGAAACTCGTTGCCGGATCCGGCAGGGCGGTGTTCGATCTGATTGCGCGTCACGGCATCGAATGCGATCCAGTCCAGAACGGTTGGTTACAGCCTGCCCATTGCCGCGCAGCGGAAGAGACGCTGCATGCCCGCATTCCGCCGCTCCTGGCAGCCGGCGTGGATGCCGAGTGGCTGGATCGCAATGCCATGCTGAAGCGTACGGGGGTGCCTTCTTTACACGGTGGAATTCGGGTGGCGTCCGGCGGACAGATCACACCGCTGGCCTATGCGCACGGGCTTGCGCGTGCGGCCATATCGGCAGGCGTGCGGCTGTTCGGTGAGAGTCCGGCAAAGGGTATCGAGCCGGATGGGCAGGGTTGGCGCGTAATGACCGCAGGCGGCGAAGTCCGCGCTCGCCGCGTGCTCATGGCCACTAACGCCCTTATCGGCAACTTGCTGCCGGAATTGCGCGCGTCGATCATACCCGCCCGTGTTTTCCAGATTGCCACCCAGCCGCTGCCCCCGGCTCTTCGCGCGACCCTGTTGCCGGATATGGCGCCGGTCGCGGATACGCGCCGTCACACATTCGCATTGCGCTGGTCTCCGGACGGACGGCTGGTCACGGGAGGAATGGTGCCGCCGCTGCCCGGACGCATGGCGTTGGCCCGCAGGCTCTTCGCAAACCGACTGCGCCGCATAGTTCCTGATCTGCCGGAGATCCGGGTGGACTATTCGTGGACCGGGATCATCGCCGGGACACTGGATTTCCTGCCGCGAATGATGCGCCTCAAGCCTGGCATTGACGCTGTGATCGGCTGCAACGGCCGTGGCGTGGCGTTGACGACAGCCCTGGGACGCGAGATCGGCCCCTGGCTTGCCGGACAGGTCGCTGACGCGGATCTGACATTGCCGCTGACACCGCCGCGCCCGATCCCCTTCAGTCGCATATCCGGACTTGGACCGCATCTCATCCTCCCGGTCTGGGAGGCGCGAGACGCTTTCGAAGCGCGGTTCCGATAAGGCCGCCACACATCTGCAAATCCCAATTTCCAACTTCTCCAAACCAAGGGGTGATGACATGAGCGAAGAAACGGTGGGCGGCAAGATCAAATGGTCGCGCCAGGAAGAGGTCGCGCTGACCTGGGTGCACCCGGGCCAGGAATTCAGCCACCGGCTGGTCACCAAGAAGCTGCATGGCTCGTCGATTTCCTTTCATATCACCACCTACATGCCGCACTTCGACACGATGGTCGAAGGCGATGGGGTGCATGAAGTGATCCTCTATTGCCTGCATGGCTGGTCGAAGCAGATCGTCGAGGAGACCGGCGAGGAGCACATCTTCAAGCCGGGTGATGCGATGTACCTGCCCGTGAACTACCGCTACCGCCACATTATCGGCGAAGCCGGCCTCGTGATTGCCGTCTGCGCCAATCCGTCAAAAGAGGCGGGCGACATGTAATTCCAGTGCGGGCGGAGTCGAGCGGCCATCGCCCGTCGCACCAGGCATGAGGGAAACCACCATGACAGGCATTGCACCTCGGCATTTTGCGCCGTCTTCACTTATCTGGGCCGAGTTGACGCGCGCGGAACTCGCGACCAAGCGGGATGCAGGGGCATTGGTCGTCGTGCCGACCGGCGCGATCGAGCAGCACGGTGATTTCCTTCCGGTGGAGACCGATACCTTCCTGGCGTCCGCGGTTGCAGAGTTGGCGGCAAGCCGGGTGGCCGGGGTGGAGATCGTTGTGGCTCCGGCCGTGCCCGTCGGCTTTTCGCCCCATCATCTCAGCCATCCCGGCACCATCAGCCTGAGGCTGGAAACCTATCTGGCCGTGCTTGCCGATACGGTGCGGTCAATTCTTGACGCAGGTTTTCCGCGCGTCGTCTTCGTCAACGGTCACGGAGGCAACTCGGCGCCATTACGCTCGCTCTGCGCCCAGATGGTGACCGATGGGTACGCGGTCGGTATGGTCGATTATTTCGCGCCGGGCGAAAAGGATTGGCTGCCCTTTCTGAAAGGCGGACTGCCACGAACCGGTCATGCCTGCGAGCAGGAGGTGGCGCTGACAATGGCATTGATGTCCTCCGAAGCGCGGGAGCGGGTTCAATCGGCGATCGAAGGGCTTCCTGCTCGTCTGGTGCAGCCATGGATCGCACCAGGTCACGTGGACGATCCCATAACGGCGTTCGGGGCAGGCTGGCCGCCGATCTTCCAGGCTGACGACTGTGGCTATTTCGGAGATCCCGCAAAGGCTACCGTTGAAAACGGCATCTTGATCCTCGAAGCGACGGTTAAGGGGCTGGCAGCCTGTCTGGAAGCATTCGCACGTACACCCTTGCGCCTTGGAATTGCTCGCGATCCCGCTTCGCCGAGGCTAGCGAGCGAAATTCCAGGTCGGAAATGAGCAGCTTCGGTCGCGCCGCGGCCTAATGATAGTCTCTCCAGAGGCTGCCATTTGGGAGCAGGTACAGGCTCAGGCATTGGAGCCAGCGTGGATGTTGAGGACCGCGCCGATTATCAAGGCGAGGTTCAGGAAGGATTTGTGGCAACGGCTCGAGAGCAGGAGCGTCATGATCGCAGCTTATATCGACGAATTCATCATGTTTTGCGCCGGCTTATGGATGACGTCCGTGGGCTTTGGTTATCTGCAGTCATCAAAAAATCTGGAAAACCGGCTGCCGGTGGTCCGTCACTTCAAGTGGATGGGTCCCTTGCTTCTCGCGATCGCGATCGTTCTCGCCGCCGCCTCATAGACCCACTACCAGAAGTGTGTGCTCAGGGAGCGATTTCTGTCTCGTGATCGCGGGGTCATCGCTCAGTGCAGGCTCATGTGCGACGACATGATTACGCGAGGCAGTCCAGCATCCACTGGACACCGAACCGATCGGTAAGTTTGCCATAGTAACTCCCCCACGGCTGCAGCGCGAGATGCGTGGTGATCTCGCCGCCTTCTGCGAGCGCTGCGAATAATCGGTCGGTGGTGGCGCGATCGTCCATGACGAGCATGTGAGCGGAGCCGCGCATCGGCTCGGCGTCGTCGTTGTCAGAGGCGAAGAACAGGAGTCCTGGTCCCTCGAAGCGAGCGTGCATGATCTTACCCCGCATGGTTTCGCTGGCGAGCGGCATGCCATAATCACCGTGACGTTTTAGTGTCGTGACCCGGCCAAGGCCACATTCGGCATAGAAATCAAGCGCGGCCTCACACTGGGTCGTAAAAAAGAGATAGTTGGCAAGCTGCATGGCAAGGTCTCCAACTAGGCCAGAACGCGAATTCTTCGCGTCGCGCGGTCCAGCCTTCGAGGAATTTCGGGATGAGAGTCGTTAGAGCGCAGCCGTGCCCGCGATGGCGTCGACCAAGCCTGCATTGTCGTAGCTGCGCCCCGCTATGCCCCAGGCTCCTTCGGGAGCGTAGACGATGTTTGACCAGATATGCTCTCGCTTCAGTCGTCCTCCGCCGGCTTTTTCGACGACATCGGTGGCCTTCGCGATGAAAGCCCTTTTTGCATCCGGCGTCGCCAGCGCGATTTCTGGCAACTTAAGTTCGACAAAAGCTGCCGCCACCGGTTTGCCACCAGCAAGGACACGTTCCTTCGGCAGCACATTGATAGAACCGACAATGTTGGCGGCCATGAAGGCATTCCCGGCCAGGCCCGAGACCTCGAGGATCGCGTCCGTCAGTCCAGCGAAAACTTCGGCCTGCGTTTGTGGCGACAGCAGGCCTTCGGGCACTGTGAGCGTAATGGGCATGGATTTCTCCTGATTTGAATAGGGACAGCATTTGATATATATCGAACGCTCTCTATCCATACATATGGATCACTCTCTATGCAAGGCATAAAGAGTGATTACTCTGAATGAGGCCGGCATGCGTTACAGCGCGGAGCATAAACAAGAGACCAGAGCCAAGGTCGTAGCGGCGGCGGGACGGGTTTTCCGGAAGGAGGGCTATGGTGGCGCCGGTATTGACGCATTGACCAAGGCGGCTGGCGTGACCAACGGCGCTTTCTATGGACACTTTAAAACGAAGAGCGAAGCCTTCCGTACGGCCGTGCTGTCGGGTTTAGAAGATCTGCGGCAAGGGATTGCGGCGCTCAAGGCCAGCGAGCCGCAAGGCTGGTTGACGACCTTCGTGGGGTTCTATCTTGGTTATAAGCGAACCTGCGATCTCGGCGAGAGCTGTGCCTTGCCGAGTTTGTCCCCTGATGTGATGCGTGCGGAGGATGATACGCGCGCCGCCTATACCGCGGAGTTGCAACACCTCGTCGAAGAAGTGGCCGCGGGTCTGTCCGAGAATTGTGATCCAAGCGCGATCGCCTCCTCCCGAGAGGACCGGGCAATCGTGCTGCTTGCCATGCTCAGTGGAGGCGTTACGCTGGCCCGAGCCGTATCAGACCCTGGGATGTCGGACCGCATCGCTCATCTGGTCGGGCAGGCAGCGCTACGCCTGAGCGGGCGGGAGGAGCGCGACAGCTCAGATTGAGTTCTGCCGATCGGAATGTCGCGCAGCAGTAGAGGATTATGGGTAGGCGTGGTGTTCATTGTTGTCAGGCCCGGTGGGCCCCGCGTGATGGTTCGGTATCTAGCCCGATCTCATACCCGCATCGGCTGTTGTGAAATCGGGATCGGCTTCGCGCCGTTCGTGGTTTAGCGATCGACACCCGCGAGGTCCGGAGCCGGTTCGCAATACTCGATCAGCAATTCGGTGAGGACCCGTATCTTCCGTGCGGGATGCTGACCTGGCGGGCGGATGACATATGCACCGGCCGGAGGTGGCGGATGACGTGTCATGACCGGCACGAGCGCACCGGAAGCTATATGTTCATGGGTTAGGCAATCGGGCAGGTAAGCAATCCCGAGTCCTGCTGTTGCGGCAGCAACTAGAGCTATGCCGTTGTCCGCCTTGAAGCGTCCCTGCGGACGAACCGTGATGATCTTGTCGCCATCCATGAGCTGCCAGCTCTCGGTGCCCTGCATGAGAGCCTCATGAGCGACGAGTTCATCCGGCGTCTCGGGCGACCCATGCGCCCTGATGTAGTCCGGGCTCGCGACGAACTTCCCGTAGATTGGTCCGACGCGTCTTGCGATCAGGTTGGAGTCCTGAAGATAGCCAACCCGTATCGCACAATCATAGCCTTCCGTGATGAGATCGACGAAGCGATCACTGTAGCACGTGTGGATTTGGAGCTGGGGGTGGCGCCGCGCCATTTCCGCGAGGATGGGAGCGAAGCGAGTCGGACCGAAAGAAAGTGGCACGGCAACTCGCAAGCGGCCGCGAAGGTCGCTGACGCGTCGGGCGGGATTTCAAAGGAGTCTCACGAAGTTGCCATCCAGCGAATGATCGCGGCCGGCGCGAACATGATGACCGTGATGGCGCTCGCTGGCGAATGGCAACGCGATTGGGCTCGCACCGAGCATGTCGAGGAGCTGACCGAGATTCTCATCCAGCACTTCGGCGGCAGCGGCATCGCGTTCCTGTGGGAGCAGCAGCTGCTCAACACGCCAGTGCCGAGCAACGCAGGCTGATCTGGGCGGGGGTGATGAAAATCTCGAGCGATCCTGCGCCAATACGCTGGCTGATTGTCGAGCTGCATCATCCCCTCTCCACAAGACGGCTGCCCATGCCTGAATGCAGGGCGGCCGGCATGATCAACGACCACCAGTCGCTGTTTTACTACGAGCCCGGCCTGATCGTCGCCGAGGGCGATTTCGTCGCCATCCACGGCCGCATCCGCGGCTGGGCAGACGAACCGCAGGTGGTGATCGATGTCTTTCGGGTTGAGGGCGGCAAGCTGGCCGAGCATTGGGTGCTCCAAAATGAGGTGCCGGTAACGGCGGCTCTTGGCGGCGTGTCGATGTTCGATCCCGAAGAAGGAGCGCTTCGCGCGCAACCGGGAACGGCATAGGCGGCAATCCCTTCATGTCCGGCTGCAATCATTTTGTCCTTCCGTTGCGATTCCTTGTTGCAATTCATTCGCAATTGCAGAATATGGGTATAATGAGAGCGCCCATCGTTGTTGCAGACGATCCCGAACTGCGACGAGGCCATTTCGATCACTAACTGCAACTAAGTCTTATTCGCAAAAGGAGACGTGCATGCGCGACAAGGTACGAAGGCTGGTCCTGATCGGAATGATGGGGGCGGCGTTCGCCGCCGTCCTGGCAGTTGTGCCGGCATCGGCTCAGGAGAAGTTCAAGGCGGTGACGACGTTCACGGTGATCGCCGACATCGCGAAAAACGTCGCCGGTGACGCCGCGGTCGTCGAATCCATTACTAAGCCCGGTGCGGAAATCCACAACTACCAGCCGACCCCTGGCGACATCCAACGGGCGCAGGGCGCCGAACTCGTCTTCTGGAACGGGCTCAATCTCGAGCTCTGGTTCGAGAAGTTCTTTCAGAACCTGGAGGACGTGCCGGGCGTGGTGGTCTCGACAGGCGTCGAGCCGATGAGCATTGTCGAAGGCCCGTATCAGGGCAAGCCCAACCCGCATGCCTGGATGTCTCCCACCGCGGCGCTGATCTATGTCGATAATATCCGCGACGCCTTCGTGAAGCATGATCCGAAGAACGCTGCGACCTACAAGGCCAATGCGGAAGCTTACAAAGAGAAGATCAAGGCGGCCATAGATCCTATCAAGGCCGAACTCGCCGCGGTGCCGGAAGACAAGCGATGGCTTGTGTCGAGCGAAGGCGCCTTCTCCTATCTCGCCCGCGATTTCGGTTTGAAGGAACTTTATCTGTGGCCGATCAATGCCGACCAGCAGGGCACGCCGCAGCAGGTCCGCAAGGTGATCGACGCCGTTCGCAAGAACCGGATCGGGGTCGTTTTCTCGGAGAGCACGATCTCGTCGAAGCCAGCCGAGCAGGTGGCGCGAGAGACCGGCGCCAAATACGGCGGCGTTCTTTATGTGGACTCGCTGAGCGAGGCCGATGGCCCGGTTCCGACATATCTCGATCTGCTGAAAGTGACCTCGGATACCATAGCCAAGGGCCTTGCCTCCTCGCTCTGATCCCTGGCCGTGCGCCTGTTCGCACCCGGCCGGCCGGCGGGTGCATCCATCGTTTTCAAGAGGATGTTACCAATGAATGCTCAACCCGGTTGGCCGATCCATGCCTCTTCTGGCTCTGAGGAGGAGGGAATCATGGTCGATGGTGCGACCGTGACCTACCGCAATGGCCATACGGCCCTGCGGGATGCGAGCTTCCGCATCCCGCAGGGTACGATCACCGCGCTGGTGGGGGTCAACGGCTCCGGCAAGTCCACGCTGTTCAAGGCGATCATGGGCTTTGTGCGCCTGGCGAAAGGCGACATCCGGGTGCTCGGCATGTCGGTCAAGGAGGCGCTGCGCAAGAACCTAGTCGCCTATGTGCCGCAGTCGGAAGAGGTCGACTGGAACTTTCCCGTGCTGGTCGAGGATGTCGTCATGATGGGCCGCTACGGCCATATGGGCATGATGCGCATTCCAAAAGCCGCCGATCACGAGGCAGTGGCAACGGCGCTTGCCCGCGTCAACATGAGCGAGTTCCGCAAGCGCCAGATCGGAGAGCTGTCCGGCGGGCAGAAGAAGCGGATTTTCCTGGCCCGTGCACTGGCGCAGGACGGCCGCGTTATCATGCTCGATGAGCCCTTCACCGGCGTCGACGTCAAGACGGAGGACCAGATCATCACCCTGCTTCGCGAGTTGCGCGACGAGGGCCGCGTCATGCTGGTCTCGACGCACAATCTCGGCTCAGTGCCGGAATTCTGCGACCGGACCATCCTGATCAAGGGCACGGTGCTCGCCTACGGGCCGACTGTCGAGACCTTCACGCAGGAAAACCTGGAAAAGACCTTTGGCGGCGTGCTGCGTCACTTTGTGCTCAGCGCGGCTCAGAACGGAAGGCCGACGTCGATCGGCCTGATCAGCGACGATGAGCGGCCCCTGGTGCTTCGGGGCGGGAAGGCGACTAACCGGGCATCGGACGAGGAAGGCGGAGGCCGCGAATGATCGCCGTCCTTATCGAACCCTTCAGCTACAGCTACATGCTGAATGCCATGTGGGTCTCCGCCCTCGTCGGTGGTGTCTGCGCCTTTCTTTCCTGCTACCTGATGCTGAAAGGCTGGTCGCTGATCGGCGATGCGCTCTCGCACTCGATCGTTCCCGGCGTTGCAGCCGCCTATATGCTCGGACTTCCCTTTTCGATAGGCGCGTTTTTCTCCGGGGGGCTCGCCGCGGCCGCGATGCTTTTCCTGAACCATCGTACCAAACTGAAGGAGGATGCCATCATCGGCCTGATCTTCTCCTCCTTCTTCGGGCTGGGGCTGTTCATGGTGTCGCTGAAGCCTATGGCGGTGAACATCCAGACGATCGTGCTCGGCAACATCCTCGCCATCACGCCCGAGGACACGCTGCAACTCGCCATCATCGGCTTCGTGTCGCTGGCTGTTCTGCTCGTCAAATGGAAGGATCTGATGGTCACTTTCTTCGACGAGAGCCACGCCCGCTCGATCGGCCTCAATCCGACCGTGCTCAAGATCGTCTTCTTCAGCCTGCTGTCGGCTTCGACGGTCGCGGCGCTCCAGACGGTCGGGGCCTTCCTGGTCGTCTGTATGGTGGTCACCCCCGGGGCGACAGCCTACCTCCTGACCGACCGTTTCCCGCGCCTGCTTGTTCTGGCGGTGATCATCGGGTCGATCACCAGCTTTGTCGGCGCCTATGCGAGTTATTTCCTCGACGGGGCGACCGGCGGCATCATCGTGGTGCTGCAGACGGCAATCTTCCTGATCGCATTCTTCCTGGCGCCGAAGCACGGGATGCTGGCGGCCCGCAGGCGGGCAGCCCAGGCACTGGAGACGGCACCATGATCATCGTCGATATGCTTCTTTCACCCTTCCAGTTTGGCTTCATGGTCAATGCGCTGGTGATCTCGGTGCTGATGGCCGTGCCGATGGCGCTTCTGTCCTGCTTCCTTGTGTTGAAGGGCTGGTCGCTGATGGGCGATGCGATCAGCCACGCCGTGTTTCCCGGCGTGGTGATCGCCTATATCGTCGGCATGCCCCTTGCGATCGGCGCTTTCGTGGCCGGCATGTTCTGCGCCATCGCCACCGGCTTCCTGAAGGAAAACAGCCGCATCAAGCAGGACACGGTGATGGGCATCGTGTTCGCCGGCATGTTCGGGCTCGGCCTCGTCCTCTATGTGAAGATCCAGTCCGACGTGCATCTCGATCACATCCTGTTCGGCGACATGCTCGGCGTCTCCTGGCGTGACATTGGCGAGGCGGCCGTCATCGCGGCGATCACGGCCGGCATTCTCGGTGTGAAATGGAAGGACTTCCTGCTGCACGCCTTTGATCCGGCGCAGGCAAAGGCCGTGGGACTGAGGGTCAATTTCCTGCACTACGGTCTTCTCGCTCTCATCTCGCTGACGATCGTCGGTGCCCTGCAGGCGGTCGGCATCATTCTTTCGATTGCCATGCTGATCGCGCCGGGAGCCATCGCCTTCCTGCTGACCCGCAAGTTCAGCACCATGCTGGTCTTGTCCGTCGCCATTGCCGTGACCGGTTCGTTCGGCGGCGTCTATCTGTCCTTCTTCATCGACAGCGCCCCGGCCCCGACAATCGTGCTCCTGCTGGCGATCGGTTTTGTGCTCGCCTTCATCCACGCCACTCGCAAGGCGGCCCGGATCGAGGCGACCGAAACGATCTAGGAGCGGGGAGGGCCAGACGCCCTTCTCCCGTCATGCTGCCAGTCGGGGGATGCGTGCTCAACCAGCCGCAGGACAAGCGCCAACCGCTCCACACAGGCCGGGAGTTGACGCGCATCAAAGAACGCTGTGGCGGAAGGGCGCATAGACAGACCTGACTGCGCCGTGCCAATAACAGGCGTCGAGATCGACATCCGCGGCTGGCCGCAACCAATGAGGGGATCGTGAAAAACCGCAGAGCACCAGCCTGGAGTGTTGTGCTCGCGTCGATCGCGGCCTACGCGCTCGTCGTGCAGATGGTGCTTGGGTCCGTCCTTCTCGGCTCAGCGGTCGCGGCTCCCGTCGTCGATGATTTTGGAAACCCGCTTTGCATTACCCATGCCGGCGGTAGCGGCCAATCCGATCACAAGGACGGCCCGAAACTGCCCGAGTGCTGCACGCAGGCGTGCAGCGTTCTCGCTCCGGTACTCGCACCGCAACTTTCCGACAATTTTCTGAGCAACCGGCTGGAGGCCAACTCCAGACCGGTTCCGATCGAAGTGGACACAGGTCCCTTCGAACGCCCCGAGACCTCCCCCGGAAATCCTCGCGCGCCGCCTCGGGCTGCTTGATCGCAAAGCGCGCCAAGTCGGGCGCTCTGTTCCGTAAACTCGCTCCGTCAAACGGCAATGACGCGGCAAAGGCCGTGCATCGGGCCTTGGGCCTCCGGCCGTATCGGAGCACGGGCAGGATCGCCTTTTCAAACCATCAATCCATCCCCGGACCGGCGCCTTCCTGGCCTGCCCGTCACCCGAAGATCAGGCCGTCCAATGCGCGGCCAAGCATGGAGAGTCACATGTTGAAGAAAATCACCACAACCGCCGCCATCCTCGTGGTCGGCAGCACCGCCGCTCTGGCGCATGTCACCCTGGAAGGAAAGGAAGCCCCCGTAGGGTCGACCTACAAGGCGGTGCTGCGCGTCCCGCATGGTTGCGAGGGCAAGCCCACGAACACCGTGCGCGTCCAGATTCCGGAGGGTTTTTATGGTGTCAAGCCGCAGCCGAAGGCCGGCTGGACGCTCGACAAGGTCAAGGGTGCCTATGCAAAGGCCTATGACAATCACGGTTCTCCTGTCACCGAAGGTGTCAAGGAAGTGGTCTGGAGCGGCGGCAGCCTCGGCGACGACGAATATGACGAGTTCGTTCTGCGGGGCACGATTGCGGCCGATCTGAAAGCCGGCGACATGCTCTATTTCCCGGTGATCCAGGAATGCTCGGAAGGCCTCAAGGAGCGCTGGATCGAAGTGCCGGCCGCAGGTCAGAAGGCGTCGGACCTCGAACTCCCCGCCCCGGGGGTAAAGCTTCTTCAGAAGACCGGCAACTAAGCGATCGATCCACCCGGGAGCACGAAGGCCGATGACGCCGCTTTGCTACAAGGCACTCTCACAGACCGGCACTCTGCAGCGGTTCGTCTCTGCGATCCTGCTGTGGTTGGCCATGGCGGCGGCGGCATCCGCCCATGCCTCCCTCAACACGACCGAGCCGAGCGATGGTTCGGTCGTGTCCACGGCCCCGCGCGTGATAACTCTGACGTTCAGCGAGCCCGTCTCGCCGACCAGTCTCAAGCTCACGCGCCCGGACCGCAGGACGGTCACTCTCGGGAGCTTCGTCCTGAAGGACAGGACGGTTGAGATCACGCCGCCCGGCGACCTTTCGGACGGGAGCTACCTCCTTTCCTGGCGCGTCGTTTCGGAAGATGGTCACCCGATCGGCGGCTCGGTCGTCTTCTCGATCGGGCAGCCGAACGCCAACCCTCGGGGGGCTGCTGCCGATATTGACTGGCCGGTCTGCGCCGGTCTCTGGATTGGCAAGGTCGCGCTCTATGTCGGCCTCTTTTTAGGGGTCGGCGGCGCGTTTGCCATCAACTGGTTCGCGGACGGCTCCGGGAAGGCGCTGAGGCAGATTGTGGTTACCCTTGGCGCCGGCTTTGCAGGTGCCCTGCTTTCGGCGGGCTTTCAGGGCCTCGACACGGTGGGCGAGCCCGTTTCGCGGCTCTTCACTCCGACTGTCTGGAAGGCGGGAATGGCCACGAGTTTCGGACCGACGGTCATTTTTGCGGCCGCGGCCCTGGCGCTTGCAGGGCTCGCTCTGGCCAGCGGCCGGGGCCGGGATGCGCGCTGGATATCGATATCGGCTCTCATGACTGCGGCTTTTGCCCTCTGCCTCAGCGGGCATGCGAGTGCGGCAGACCCGCAATGGCTGATGCGCCCCGCGGTTTTCCTGCATGTCGCGGCCATAGCGATCTGGGCCGGTGCACTGCTGCCGCTTCTGGCCGAGTTCAGAAGAGGCGGAGAAGCGGCCGGCGCGGCATTGCACCGCTTCTCGGTCTTCATACCATGGGCCGTCCTGGTTCTTTCCTTGGCCGGCGGTGTGCTCGCCGTCGTTCAAGTCCGCACTCCGGCTGGACTGGTTACGACGGCGTATGGGATCGTATTCCTCATAAAGCTTGGGCTGCTCGTCCTGCTGTTTGCCCTGGCGGCCGTCAACCGATGGAAGCTCACGGCCGGTTCGAAAAAGGGGGAGCCGACCGCGATCCGTCTGCTCGTTCGTTCGATCGCCGCGGAAACCGCCGTTCTGCTCCTCATCTTCGCGGTGGCTGCCACGTGGCGCTTCACGCCGCCCCCACGCACCTTGATCGCTGAAGTCCAGAGGACTGTCGTGGCTAAGCTGCAGACCGGCAAGGCCGTGGCCGACGTCAGGATCACGCCGGACAGGGTAGGAGCGATCGCGATATCCGCAGCCATCGTCAAAAGCGATCTATCTCCGCTCGATCCTCAGGAAGTGACGGTCGTGCTGTCGAACCCGGGGGCGGAGATCGAGCCGATCAGGCGCCGGGCCCAGCAAGGCAAGGACGGCTGGACGGTGCCCGATATCGCGCTTCCCGTTCCCGGGCGGTGGCGACTTCGCCTTGACGTGATCATCAGCGATTTCGAGATGACCAGAATGGAGGGCGAGGTCGAAATCGCGCCTTGACCCTGGTTGGCCTGGCGCTCCGCCCCGAGCGGAGCGGCCGTAACCAGCATCCTACCCTTCCGCCACCCGCCGCCGCACGCGGATCAGCATCGGCCCGTATTCGAGAACAAAGAGGCCAAAGGCGGCAAGCCATGCAGTACCGGACAGCGAATAGATAAGGCTCGCAAATTCCGGAAAGAGGTCGGCGCCTGGTCTCAGAAGGGCGCAGAGCACGATTGCTGCATAGGAAGCGACTGTTGTTCGTGATGCGGTAGCACTCGTCCGGTATGGCCTAGGCTCGCCCTTGTCATGACGGCGAGCATCATCATGGTCACGGTTCCGACGCTGAGGACGTGGAAAGCCGAGGTCTCGTCGAAGACGTTCACGGCTGCAAGGCCGATCGCAAGGAATGCCAGCGGCACGAACAGGCAGGCGATATGCAGGGTCGTCACCAGCATTTCCGCGGTCGTCGTCCAGCCCCGCCAGCGTGCGGGCCGAACCGCATGCATGACTGCCGCCAGCCCTGCTATCCCGGCGACGAGCCTGCCGTCGTCCAGAATGACCCAGGCGGCCAGGGCGGCGACCCCGCACAGGATGGCAGCCGTATCGAACCGGTCATAGACGGCTGGAAAATCGGTCCGACCGGTCTTGTTGATCCAATTGCGGGTGAAGCTCGGGATGATTCGTCCGCCGACGATGAGGATCATTGCGGTATAAGCCGAGAGGGCAAGCTTGATCCCCACGGATGGATGCTGCCCGCCGACTACGGCCAGATGATAGAGGAGGTTTGCAGCGGAGAGGGCGATCAGGCCGGCGACGACCTTCAGGTCCTTCCATTTCCGGCCAGCGACCACCTCGCGCACGCAGATGAACAGGAGGAGGGGCAAAAAGACACTGTCGGCGAAGATTGCGGCCATGATGCCGATAAAGTCGGACAAAAGTATCGCCAGCCTGCCGGTGACCCACAATATCCGACATGGTGTGTTCCGGGCCTTTCAAGCTGGTGCAGCGGCCTGGCCGATCCCGGCCACCTTGATGATTTAGCAGCGGCGCGATCGACGAAATTTGCGTCGGGACAAATATTTCGCAGAAAGGGCCTACTGTCGTTGATTTCGCACAAAGAGACGCCGGCGACGGGCAGCTAATGCTCTCCGATGAAAACTGCAAAGGAGCCGATATGTCCGCAGCGATAATCGAGAAATATGGCGATGCGCGACTGCCGCGCTACACGAGCTATCCAACGGCTCCGAACTTCAGCGCGGAGTTCGACGCCCTTGATTATCCGGCCTGGCTGAAGGCCTTGCCGGACGGACAGCCGACCTCGCTCTATATCCACATCCCCTTCTGTCGATCGATGTGCTGGTATTGCGGCTGTCACACGACGATCACCGAGCGTGACAGGCCTATTCTCGACTATATCGAAACATTGCACCGGGAGATCGAGCTTCTGGCATCCGCTCGAGCCGACAGTTTCAGCGTCGGGGAAATCCATTTCGGCGGCGGCACGCCGACCATCATCAAGCCGGAGGAATTCATCGCGCTGATGGATGCGTTCCGCAACCGTCTCGGTTTCGCGGGGGTCGTCAATGCGGCGGTCGAAATCGATCCGAGAACCTTGACCGGGGAGATGGCGGACGCGCTCGGGGAGGCGGGCGTCACCCGCGCAAGCATCGGCGTCCAGAGTTTCGACCCGAAGGTCCAGAAGGCGATCAACCGCATGCAGAGCGTCGAAACGACGATGGAGACGGTCGAACACCTGCGCCGTAACGACATCAACGCGATCAACTTCGACTTGATCTACGGGCTGCCGTTTCAGACCGTCGAATCCTGCGTCGAGACCGTCGAAGCCGCCGTCGCCATGCGGCCGGATCGTCTGGCCGTCTTCGGTTATGCCCATATACCGAGTTTCAAGAAGCACCAGCGGCTCATCGACGAGGCGGCACTTCCCGACGTGCGGGAGCGCGCGCTCCAGGCATCCGCGATATCAGACGCGCTGGTGGCGGCCGGTTATGTCCGGATCGGCCTCGATCATTTCGCCCTGCCCGGCGACGACCTCTCGCTTGCGCAGGCCGAAGGCCGGCTGCACCGGAATTTCCAGGGGTACACTACAGATGCCTGCGAGGCCCTGATCGGGCTCGGTGCCTCCTCGATCGGCCGGCTGCCGCAGGGATATGTCCAGAACGAGGTTCCGCCCGGCCTCTATGCGACCCGGGTGTCGAAAGGCGAACTGCCGGTCGCCAAGGGCTATCGCCTCACACCGGAAGACCGTTTGCGCGGCGAGGTGATCGAAAGGCTGATGTGCGATTTCGCGGTGGATGTCGCTGCACATGCGGCGGCGCACGGCTTCGATGCCGATCTTCTGCTGCGCAATGATCGGCTGGATGAGCTTGAGCGGGACGGACTGATCGAGCGTCAGGGCGGGAATATCCGCGTCTCGGACGATCACCGGTTCATCGTCAGAGCCGCAGCCTCCGCATTCGATGCCTATCTGAACAAGAGCGGCAGGTCCTTCAGCAAGGCGGCATAGGATTCAGAACGGAAAATGGAGGTCCGGCAGTCCGCCGAGCCGGACCTCCCGCGCGGCCGGGACCCCTTATCCCGTCAGGCCGCGATAGATGGCGGGCAGAGCCGCCGGAAGTTTTGAGATATCGCCGACGACCGCATGGCCGTTGCGACCGAACATCGTCGGCAGATAGGATTTCGCATCCTTGTCCACCGTCACGGCGAACACGTTGACGCCGAGGCGCCTTGCTTCCTGCACGGCACGGCGGCTGTCTTCCATCGCAAAACGGCCCTCGTAGTGGTCGATGTCGTTGGGCTTGCCGTCGGTCAGCACGAGAAGCAGCCGCGTCCAGTTGGGGCGTTTGGCGAGGTCTGCGGTGGCGTGCCGCAGGGCGGCTCCAAGGCGGGTGTAATATCCGGGCTTCAAGCCGGCGATCCGATCCTCGACGGCTGGCGAAAGCCGCTCGTCAAACTCCATCACCGTCTCGACCCGCACCCAGGAGCGGCGGCGGGAGGTGAAGGTGAGGATCGAGTGATCCGTGCCGCAGGCGCTCAGACCTTGCGCGAGGACGAGCAGCGCCTCCTTCTCGACATCCAGGACCCGCCGGTTGTCGATCCACGCATCGGTCGAGAGGGACACGTCGACGAGAATGGTGACCGCGAGATCGGGCGTGCGCGCCCGGCTTGCCACGTGGATGCGATCCGTGGCCTCTCCTCCGGCCAGGAGATCGGTCCTGCGCCGGACGACGGCATCGAGATCGAGTTCCACGCCGTCCAGTTGCGATTTGAGCATTTCCTGGCGCGGCCGCAGGATCCCGAACTGCTTGCGCACCTTCCTCACCAGCGCCTTCGTGTCTTCCGATGTTTCCAGGTGATCGCCGCTTGCCGACGTCGGGACGGCGAGGACCGGCAATGGTTCTTCAGGTAGGTTGCCTTCCGGTAGTCCCATTCGGGATAGGTTAGTTCGGAGGCGATTTCCTTCAGGTCGACCATTTCGGGCGGAAGATCGAGATCGAAGTGGAAACGGGAAGAGGGGCTCTCCTTCCGGCGTCCGAGAACCATTTCGTCGAGATCCTCGGCCGCCTTGCCGTCCTCCTCGGGCTTGTCGTCGGTCGGCGTTCCGGCGGGGCAGATCAGTTCCATGAGGACGTCTCGTTCTTCAGTGCACGGCGCCGGATATCCGTCCCATCCGTCCGAAGAGGCGCGCAAGAGGGCCGGCGAGCCTCGACAGGTCGCGTGGCAGATCGATGTCGGCGCCATCGAGGGCATCGCGCATCCCCAGCATCGCTTCCATGTCGCCGGTGACGGAAAGGTCGCGCGAGAAGAACAGCGCGTCGGCATCGCAGCGGCCTTCAAGCAGGGCAAGCAGTAGGAAGAGCGGCCCTTCGACGGAGGCATCCCCCAGGTCCCGCATCGCCGGTTTGCGCATGACGCGGATGGATGGCCCGGCCGGCTCCACGATGAAGGCGAGAGGCAGGTCGCCCGGAAGAAAGGCAAAGCGCTTCGCCATGTACGCGCTCAGCCTTTCGAACAGGTCCGGATGTTCCTTCAGGACGCGCTCAAACAGCAGTCCTGCCGCTCGTTCGATCGCCGCAAGTGGCATGTAGTTCAAGGGGATGGCGAGCAAGTCGGGGAATTCCATTTTATGCATTCTGCTGAAATGCAGGCACAGGCTATCGGCTAAGGGAGCGGCCGTGTTTGAGCTGGCGCAAAGAGGATGAGGGTTCTTCCGAGAGACCCGTGAGAGCCGATTGGAGCGCGGCGACCGTCGGCCGCATAGGCCTCAAGATCCGCCGGATCGCCCTCTCCCCCGAACAAAGGTCACGGCTTCGTTTTGAACCTCGCCTTCGCTGTTCAGGACGGCGCGCCACTGGCGGTTTCCGAGACGAACGCTCAGGCGGGATGTTCCGATATCCTCAGCTTCGCCGCGCTCTACCGTGCTCGTCACGAGACCTTGACGGATTCTCTGCCGGAAATCGTCGCGAGACAGCCCGAACCGAGCGGCGATCTCGCCGGATTCCAGGATGAAGTCGCCGTTCGGGTCGCGTTCGATATGCATCGCTCTTCCTCAGGTCCATGAAGGCTTAGTTGCAATTGTCACGGTTGTCACGAGGAGGCCCTCTCCGAGACCGAGCGATGCCCATACCGACGCGCACGAAAGGTGTCATCGCAAAACCCTCGGAGATCGCGTCAGATCAGGTCGAGAACGAACCGTTGTCCGCCCATGTTCACTTCGATCCTGCCCGGTTCTGCAATCGGGATCAGTCCGCACAACGTGCCCGTCGTCATCACCTGTCCGGCTTTGAGCATAGAGAAAGAGGAGAGCTGGTTCTGGTTCGCCAGCACGACCATCGTCTTCAGCGGGTCGCCATCGGCGTGCGCTGCCGGCTTGTCGAATCCAGACTGTCCGTCGATGAAAACCGACAGCTGGCCGATCGATGCGCCTTCGTCTAGCAGGCTCCGGTCCAGCGGCGGGCCGAGGACATAACCAACATTGCTCATCATGTCGGCGGCGGCGAGGGCCGGATCGCCACGGGATCCGCCTTGATACCGGCTGCGGAGAAGCTCCACGCCGATCCGTACCGAACCGATCGCATCGACGATATCCTGGCGGGCGACCTCGCCGTGGCGGGCCACGACATCCTTGCCGAGCACGAAGGCGAGTTCCACTTCGAGCGAAATGCCCGGCTGATGGGCATGACTGGTTTCTTCATTGACGGACAGAAGCGGTGCGCTCTGGCAGAAATCGCCTTTCAGGGTGAGCTTGGCGCCCTTGAACGGCTGGCCGAGGGCGTGAAACACATCCCGCTGCACGGCATAGGCTTCCGCCAGCGGCAGCCCGAGAAACGGCTCCGGATCAAGCACTGTCCTCGACAGGATGGAATTGCAAATGGCATTCGCGAGGCGGGCCGGGAGAGTGTCGGTGGGCATGTCGGGCATAAGCTCAGTTTCCTTGTTTGAGGTGGAGGCCCCAGGGCATTGACAATCACTACCAATTGCCGAGCTCTCAGGCACCCCGATAAAATCAATGGATTTGGCACGACTGCGCCGGACCGTTTTCCTGCATCTCTTCAGCGAACGGAAACATAAGTTCCCAACGACAGTCCGCCACTTCGTCGGCCTCCTCCTGACAGCATTCTTCCCGATCCCGCTTCTCCAACACAGGACCGCCCATCGAACCGGCAGGAGGCAGTCTCGCGGCCTAATTCCACTTCCGTGACATCCGGACAGCGGGTTCGCCAGGAGTCGGCGAAAGCGGCATTTCGGATTGACACGTGTCGTAAGACATCATATCTCTTGGATTGTCACTATCTATTTGCCGGGAGGAGACCGGCAACCCAAGGGAGGACGGCCATGAAGCCGCTAATGAGATTGATGGGGCCGGTATTGCTCGGTTCCACCCTGTTTTTCCAGCCCGCCTATGCCGAAACCCCGCCCAACATGCTGGTCGTCGGCTTTTCGATGACCAATATCCTGACGCTCGATCCCGCTGCCATCACCGGCAAGGAGACCGTACAGGTTCTCACAAACATATATGATAACCTTGTGGCGCTCGACGCCGTCAATCGCGCCCAGGTCAATCCGCAGCTGGCGGAGAGCTGGACGATCGCCGACGACAACGGCTCGATCACCTTCAAGCTGCGCAAGGGGGCGACCTTCGCTTCCGGAAACCCGGTCACTTCGGCGGATGTGGTCTGGTCCTTCAAGCGGTTGATGAAGCTCAACCTGGCACAGGCGTCATTCCTGAAGACCCACGGTTTCTCTGCGGCCAATGCCGATGCAAGCTTCACCACTCCGGACGACGGCACGGTTGTCGTCAAGCTGCCGAAGAAGGTCGATCCGCAGGTCATCGTACAGACGCTCGGCATCGTCGGTCCAGGCTCCATCCTCGACATGAAGGCGGTCATGGAGCACGACAAGAACGGTGACCTGGGTGCGGCGTGGCTTACCAATAACTCCGCCGGCTCCGGTCCGTTCACGCTCGGCCAGTGGCAGTCGAACGAGCGCGTTACGCTCGAGCAGAACCCGAAATACTGGGGCGAGAAGCCGGCCATGCGCCGGATCATGATGCGCCATCTGGCTGAATCGCAAAGCCAGCGGCTGATGCTCGAAAAGGGCGATATCGACATCGCCTTTTCCATGTCGGCAGCGGACCTGAAGGCGCTCGAGAGCAGCAAGGATGTCAAGATCCAGACGAATGGCGGCAGCGGCTTCTACTATCTCGCCGTTTCCATGAAGGACGAGAAGTTCCAGAAGCCGAAGGTTCGCGAGGCGCTGCGTTATCTCATCGATTACCAGGGCCTGAACGACAGCGTGCTGCCCTATTTCGGCAAGCTGCGCGATCGTCCCGTTCCTGCAGGCATCTTCGGCGCTCTTCCGAATGCGGGCTACAAGCTCGACGTCGCAAAGGCCAAGGCGCTGCTTGCCGAGGCCGGTTATCCGAACGGCTTCTCGACCACGCTGCGCGCCATTTCCGACGTGCCGTTCATGAGCCTTGCGACTGCCATCCAGGCGACGCTTGCGCAGGCGGGCATCAAGGCCGAGATCGTCACCGGCTCCGGCGACCAGATCTACGGCGCGATGCGCGAACGCAAATATGAGCTTCTCGTCGGCCGCGGCGGCGGCGGCCAGTTGCCGCATCCGGACTCGAACTTCCGCGCCATCGTCTACAATCCCAACAATGCGGATGAGGCGAAGCTCACCAACTTCCAGGGTTGGCGCACGTCTTTCTATGACGAGAAGATCAACAAGATGATCGATGACGCTCTCGTTGAAGGCAACAAGGACAAGCAGATCAAGCAATACCAGGACATCCAGACCTATTACGCGGATATCGTCCCGGCGATCCAGCCCTTCTCCGAAGTGGTGGACAGCGTCGGCTTCCGGGCCGACATCAAGGGTCTCGAACTTAACCCGTCCTGGTCGACCCAGCTTCGCACGGTCAAGAAAGAACGATAATCGTCGGCTGCCGCGGCGTAGAATGCTGATGCCGCCGCGGCGTCCGGTACGATTTTGAGGAAGCCTCATGAACAACGAGCGTTTCACCGCTTTCACGCGGCAGGCCGGCACCATATTGGCAACCCTTGTCGGGCTGCTGATCCTGACCTTCTGCATCGGACGGCTGATGCCGGTCGATCCGGTCCGCGCCATTGTCGGCGAAGAGGCCGACCAGGCCACATACAACATGGTGGCGGAACGGATCGGTGCGAACCTTCCTCTCTACCAGCAGTTTTTCCGGTATGTGAGCGATCTGCTGCACGGCGATTTCGGGACTTCGATCCGGACCGGGCAGCCGGTGATCAACGACATCCTGCATGTCATGCCGGCGACGATCGAGCTTGCGACATTCGCGATCATCGTCGGGGCGGGCCTCGGCATTCCGCTCGGCATTCTCGCAGCCGTGCGCCGCAACCGGCCGGTCGATCACGTCATCCGCTTCCTGACCCTCATCGGGCATTCGATGCCGATCTTCTGGACCGGCATGATCGGCCTGATCATCTTCTATGCGGCGCTCGATCTGGTCGGCGGCGGCGGCCGTCTGTCGGATTATTATATCGGCCTGGTGCCGGAAACGACGGGCTTCCTGCTGATCGACGCGATCCTTGCCGGCGACTGGGAAGTGTTCCGGGATGCGGTCAATCATCTGCTGCTGCCGGCGAGCATCCTCGGTTATTCCTCAATGGCCTATATCACCCGCATGACGCGCAGCTTCATGCTGGACCAGTTGAACCAGGAATATGTCACCACGGCACGGGTGAAGGGGCTCTCGAAGGGCCGCACCATCTGGCACCACGCCTTCGCGAATATCCGGGTGCAGCTGGTGACGATCGTGGCGCTCGCCTATGGCAGCCTGCTGGAAGGGGCGGTGCTGATCGAGACGGTGTTCTCCTGGCCGGGCTTCGGCCAATACATCACCAACAACATGCTGATCGGCGACATGAACGCGGTGATGACCTGCGTGCTGCTGGTCGGTATCATCTTCATCGCGCTCAACCTGCTTTCCGACGCGCTGTACAAGATCTTCGATCCGAGGACGCGGTGACATGGCAGCTCAATCTCTCGACATGCAGGACGTGGCCATGAACGGTAAGCGCTCAAATCCCAACTCGGCCTTCCGCCGTCTGCTCGCCGTCATCCGCGAGCTCCTCGGCAACCCGTCTTCGGGTTTCGGCCTCGTGGTCATCACCATCCTGGTCCTGACGGCGATCGTAGCACCGCTGATTGCGCCCTATGATCCGAATATCATCAATCTTGGCAACACGCTGAAGCCGCCGAGCGCCGAACACTGGTTCGGGACCGACGAACTCGGCCGCGACATCATGAGCCGCATCATCTACGGCACGCGCATCAGCCTGACGATCATCACCATCGTGTCGGTCATCGTCGGTCCGATCGGGCTTTTGGTCGGCACGACGGCCGGTTATTTCGGCGGCTGGTACGACACGATCATGATGCGGATCACCGATATCTTCCTGTCCTTCCCGAGCCTCATCCTGTCGCTCGCCTTCGTGGCGGCGCTGGGCGCCGGCCTCGAAAATGCGATCATCGCCATTGGGCTGACCGCCTGGCCGCCGATCGCCCGCCTCGCACGCGCCGAAACGCTGACCTTTCGCGGTGCCGACTATATCTCGGCCTCGCGCATGCAGGGGGCATCGCCGTTGCGCATCATCATCAAGTCGATCATGCCGATGTGCCTGCCGTCGGTCCTGGTGCGTATCACGCTTTCGATGGCGACCGTCATCCTGACGGCGGCCGGCCTCGGTTTCCTCGGTCTCGGCGCCCAGCCGCCGCTTCCCGAATGGGGCGCAATGATCGCCACCGGTCGGCGCTACATGCTCGACAACTGGTGGCTGGTCGCCTTCCCGGGTGGCGCCATCCTGCTCGTCAGCCTTGCCTTCAACCTTCTCGGCGACGGCCTGCGCGACGCGCTGGATCCCAAGCAAAGATAGGCCCGAAACAGTGTTAGGATTCCCTCATGGATAACAGCCAGGCACTCCTGAAGGTCGAAAATCTCCGCGTCAGCTATCGCGCTGGCCGGGCCTACAACACCGTCGTCAAGGGCGTCTCCTTCGATCTCGGCCGCGAGCGGCTCGGCATTGTCGGCGAGTCCGGCTCCGGCAAGTCGACGATCGGCCGCGCGCTGCTGAAGCTGCTGCCGACCGCGAAGATCGAGGCCGACCGGATGGATTTCGGGGGCATCGACCTCATCTCCGCCAGCGAAAAGCAGATGCTGACGATCCGCGGCCGGCGCATTTCGATGATCCTCCAGGATCCGAAATTCTCGCTCAACCCGGTGCACCGCGTCGGCGACCAGATCGCCGAGGCCTATCGTGTTCACTACAAGGCCTCGACGCAGGTCGCCCGGCAGAAGACGCTGGAAATGCTGGAAGCGGTAAAAATCCGCGACCCCGAACGTGTCTACGGCCTTTATCCGCATGAGGTTTCGGGCGGCATGGGCCAGCGCATCATGATCGCCATGATGCTGATCCCCGAACCGCAGATCATCATCGCCGACGAGCCGACCTCGGCGCTCGACGTGACGGTGCGCATGCAGGTCCTGAACATCCTGAACGAACTGGTGACCAACAAGGGCATCGGCCTGATCATGATCAGCCACGACCTCAACCTGGTGCGCAATTTCTGCGACCGGGTTCTGGTCATGCGCCATGGCGAGGTCGTCGAGGAACGGGCGGCCCGGGACATGCGCAACTGCACGCATCCCTATACGCAAGGCCTGCTTGCCGCGCAGCCGCATATCGGCGGCGCTCGCCGGCCGCTTCCGGTCCTCAACCGCGAAGTCATCTCCCAGGAGACCAAAGAGGTGCGCGCATGACCGCCATCGACGTTCGCAATCTCTCGATCGATCTGGGTTACAGCTCTGCGAAGAAGCGTATTCTCGGCGATGTCTGCTTTTCGGTCGAGGCCGGCGAATCCTTCGGGCTTGTCGGCGAATCTGGTTCTGGCAAGTCGACCATCCTGCGCTGCATCGCCCGTCTCCTGAATGTCTGGGAGGGTGACATCCAGCTCGAGGGACGGTCGGTCAACGACATGCCTTTTGTCGAATATTGCCGCACGGTCCAGATGGTCTTCCAGGATCCCTACGGTTCGCTCCATCCGCGCCAATCGATCCGCACCGCGCTTCAGGAGCCGCTCCGCATCCATCGCATGGACCGCCAGGTCGAACGCATGGAGCGGGCTCTGGTCGATGTCGGCCTCGATCCGGCCTTCCTGTCGCGTTATCCGCACGAATTGTCGGGGGGCCAGCGGCAGCGCGTGGCGATTGCCCGCGCGCTCATCCTCGAACCGCGCATCCTGCTTCTCGACGAGCCGACCTCGGCGCTCGACGTCTCGGTGCAGGCGGAAGTGCTCAATCTGCTTGCCGATCTGCGTGCAAAACGCAATCTGACCTATCTCTTCGTCAGCCACGACCTTGCGGTGATCGATCATATGTGCGAGCGGCTGGCGGTGATGCAGCATGGCCGCGTGGTCGAGGTGATGAGCCGAGACGTGCTGGCGACGGGTGAAGCCAAGGATCCCTACGCCCGCGAATTGATCCAGGCGAGCCTCGAATACGACCACGCTGTCTGAGTTCCGCGTCTGAGATGCCATGGAGGTGCCCCCGATGACAGCCGAAGCCCCATCTGCCACCTGGCGCCGCAGGGAGACCCTGAGTTCGCAGGTGGTGCGCGTGATCGCCGAGCGCATCAAGCTCGGGGACTATCCGCGCGGGTCCAAGCTTCCGACGGAAAAGGCGCTGATCGACGAACTGGGCGTCAGCCGGACGGTTGTTCGGGAAGCGATCGCCAATCTTCGGGCAAGCGGGCACGTGTCCATCCACCACGGCATCGGCGTTTTCGTGCGCGAGGATGCCGGCGTCACGCCTTTCCGGCTCGCCGATGAAAATATGATGCGGGTCGAAAGCGTGCTGAAGGGCCTCGAACTGCGCATCGGCATCGAATCCGAATCCGCGGCTCTCGCCGCCGAGCGCCGGACAGCAGCCGATATCGCGGCCATGCACGCTGCCTTTGAATCCATGGACCGCTCGATCAGGCAGCTCGACCGCAGTACGCAGTCGGACTTCGAATTTCACTGCGCTGTCGCGGCCGCCAGCCAGAACGAGCACTTCATCGGCATATTCAACTATCTCGGTGAAACGCTGATGCCGCGCATGCGCATGCAGGCGCATCAGGTCGATGACGAAACCTTCGCCGGACACCTTCAGCGCGTCAACGACGAGCACAAGGCGATCTTCCTGGCGATCGAAGGCAAGGACGTCGAGGGTGCCCGCGCGGCGATGCGCAAGCACCTGTCCGATAGCCGTGACCGGCTGATCGCGCGGTCGCGGAATGCGCCATGATCGATGGCGACAATATGTCGAGCCTGGCCGTGAGGCTTCGCGACGCCCTTTCTTTCGGATGGAATTTTGATCCGGCAGAGGACAATTTCGCAGCCTGGAGAGAACGGATCCGTGAAAGGGTCCGCGCGGCACTCGATGTCGAAAGCATAACCCCTGCCCAGGCTTCCGTGGTGAGGGAATGGAACGAAGACGGCTGCAGAGGCCAGGAACTGCAGCTTCGTTTCTCCAACGGCGAAACCACCGGCGCCTACCTGCTTCGGCCGGATAACGACGTTCCGACACCGGCGGCACTTCTGCTGCACGACCACGGCTCGTTCTTTTCGATCGGCAAGGAGAAACTGATCCGCCGCCCGGGCGAGACCGCGGAGATCGCTGCCGATATCGACCACTGGACGGCAAAGCTCTACGGCGGGCGCCACGTTGGCAATGAACTCGCCCGGCGCGGTTATACGGTGCTTTGCGCCGATACGCTCGGCTGGGGAAGCCGGAAAGGCAACGGTTACGAAGCGCAGCAGGCGCTGGCGGCCAACCTCATGCAGTTCGGAGTTTCCTACGCCTCGGTCATCCTGCGCGAGGATATGGAGGCGCTTGCCCTGTTGTGCCGCTTGCCCGGTATCGATGCCCGCCGCGTCGCGAGCTTCGGTTACTCGATGGGCGGTTCACGCGCCTGGCAGCTCGCCGCACTTTCGGGCGACGTGAAAGCCTGCGTCGCCGGTGGCTGGATGGGGACGCTCCAGGGCCTCATGCAGCCGGGGAACAACCAGCTTCGCGGCCAATCCGCCTTCACGATGCTGCATCCTGAGATCGCGGGAAAGCTGGACTATCCGCATTTCGCCGGACTGGCGGCGCCGAAACCCGCGCTGGTCTTCAGCGGCGCCGAAGACCAGCATTTTCCGAAAGCGACGGCTTTGGCGGCGCATGAACAGATGCACGCGATATGGGCGGCGGCGGATGCCGCACGAAGCATCGAAACCCGGCTGTGGCAGGGGGCCGCCCATGCATTTCCCATCGATCAGCAGGACCATGCGATGGATTGGCTCGCGCGGGTGATGTGAGGTAAGGCAAGTCCTTCGTGAAATGCGGGTTGGATGGGGCTGGCCCGCTTCCTCTGCAGTCCTTCTGAACGGCCGCGATTGCGCCTGTGGCATCGCGGGGCACGCCCTTCAATGCTGTCTTCGGTTTTGCCCCGTGGACAATTCATCGCCTCCGCCCAGCATCTCCAACAACTTAACCACCTCATCATCCACGGCCTCCCATCCCATGCCTACAATCCCCCCGCTTCCGTCGCCGGAGTGTTTCGCGAGACGTTCGCGGGCAGGCGGAGGCCGGCGCCCTCATTGGATCCGTAACGTGCGGGGAAGGTGAGGGAGGTGAAAGCCATGGAGGGTGCGCTGAAAGGCAAGCCTTCCTATCAAGCCTCCCCCTGGCCACCGGGCCGGGTTCGGTTGAGCCGTGCAAGTGGCTAGGTTTCCCGAAAGGAAGCCGCGAACGAAGCCATGCAGCGAGGCCAGGTGATCACCTGTAGGGGCCGGAAGCCCCGAAAAGACGCCGAAGGCCACGCGAATGCGGAGCCACCTATTAAACTCTATTGAGGTTCCGCATTCGTGTGGGCTCTCCGATCTTTGAAAACCACGGCAGGCGACTGCGCGGGCTCCAGAATGTTGGCCGAGCTTGAGCGTGCCGCGCGAAGGCTTGCAATGCGCGGCTGGATCCTCGGGTCAAGCACGAGGATGACGAAGGAGAGGGCGTGCGCGGGTATTCACAGGGGAGGGGCCTTTAAAACAAGGTTTCGGCGAGCGGGACGGTTGCGTTTTCGCGCAATCCTTTCAACACACTCGTCATCCTCGGGCTTGACCCGAGGATCCACTCACCGCTGATCGTAGCGATGACAGAACGAAGAAGCCCGGCCCCAAAACGGGACCAGGCTTCTCTTTCCTGCTTGGGAGGCAGAATAACGGTTCACCCCACCAGATTGGCGTTGATGAAATCGAAGTTGATGTCTTCGCCCATGCCCGGCTTGTCCGAGATATGCACGAAGCCCTCCTCGTCCATCGGATCGACAAGGGCATTCAGGTATTCGAAGCCGTCGTCATATTCGAGGAAGGGGTGCAGCAGGCCGCGTTCGTACCATTTGGCATTCTTGGTGCAGGCGGCGACGATCAGGTTTGGAGCGCCGTTGCCATGGATTTCGCAGTTCATGCCGAAGGATTCGGCGAGATGCATGGTCTTCATCGCCGGGCTGATACCGCCGACATCGTGGACGCCGGTGCGCAAGATGTCGCAGGCCTTGCTGGTGATCCATTCCGCGCGGCTGAAGTGCTTGCCGCCGGCGCTTTCCGGGCCGAGGACCGGGATGTCGAGGTTTTCCGCAAGCCAGGCGTAGGAGGCCGAGCTCTGTTCGTCCATCGGCTCCTCGATCCAGTCGAAGCCGAGCTTTTCGAGGCCCTTGCCGAGTTCCAGCGCTTCCGTGCGGGTATACCAGTGGAAGGCGTCGATCATCAGATGGATATCGGGGCCGACCGCCTCGCGAACCGCGGCGCAGGCCTTGAGATCCATCTTGACGTCCGGCGCCCAGGAAACCGGCGGCATCCAGGTGTGCAGCTTGATGCCCTTATAGCCGCGCTTGACAAGCTTTTCGCCGAACCTGCCGTAATCTTCCGGCGTCGCGAGGCCGTTTTCCAGCTCGTCGCCGCACATGATCGAGCCATAGGCCGGGATCTTTTCGCGGTAGCTGCCGATCAGTTTGTGGACCGGCATGTTCAGCTTGCGGCCGGCAAGGTCCCACAACGCGCAATCGACGATCGCGAGCGTCCGGTCTGTCAGCTGCATCGCGCTGCCGCGCTGCCAGTGGGCGAGGTCCTGCCACAGCCTTTCGCGCGCGAACGGATCTTCGCCGATCAGCACCTTCTTGACGAACTTGTCGATCACGTGCGGGCGAACGACTTCCGGCGCAGCGAAGCAGTAACCCTCGGCTCCATCGTCATCGACGATGGTCAAAAGCGCCAGGTTGACCTTGTGCGGCGGGCCCGGATGGGCATGGCCGGCGGTATCCTGATGGCGGCGCGTGGTATGGGAGAATACCCGCACATGGACGTCTACGATCTTCACGAAATTCCTCCTGTCAGAAGCGATGGGACGAGCCTCCACCGTTCACGCATCCGTCCGGTCCTCCAGCGTCGGCCGAATTGTCCGGTCGACACTGTCCTCGGCGCAGGTTCAAAGCATTCTTCCCTCGCGGACGGATCAACGGCGAATAAGCATCTGTCCGCTATGTCATAATACCTCATAGGTCATCTCATACTATAGGTCTAGGGCCTCGCGTCAATAAAATTATTCCCTTGCGCTTGACAACGGAGTGGGCTTTTACCCCTCTAAGTGGCTGAAATGGCAAAGCCAGGGAGCGGGCCGACATTGAAGAGAGCAGATAACATCACCGGGGAAACGCCCTCGCGAAAAGGCCGCAATCTGGTCGAGACGGTTGGTCGGCGGATGCGGGATGCGATTGCGAGCGGAGCGTTGAAACCCGGCGACAAACTGCCCACGGAAAGCGGACTGACGCTCCAGTATGAGGTCAGCCGCACGGTCATCCGCGAGGCGATCGCTTCGTTGCGGGCGGATAATCTCGTCGAAGTCCGTCACGGCGTCGGCGTCTTCGTTCTGGCGCCGCAAGGCGGGCTGCAGGCGGGCTTCCGCACCGTGGATGCCAGCCGCGTTTCCTCCATCATCGAAATGCTGGAAGTTCGCGCTGCGATCGAGATCGAGGCTGCGGGTCTCGCCGCCGTCCGCTCGTCGCCAGCGCAGCAGGAATTGATCTTCGAATGTCTCGAGACCATCAAGCGGCAGATCGCTGCCGGTGCGGCAACGGTTGAAAGCGATCGGGCTTTCCATTTGGCTATCGCGGATGCGACCAACAACCCACGTTTCCGGGAACTCCTGGAAGCGATCGGCAAGCAGATGATCCCGCGATCGCTGCTGCAGGAGGGGGAAATCGAGATTTCGCCGGCCGAATACCTGACCCAGATTCAGGACGAACACGCCCGTATCGCCCGCGCGATCACCGATGGCGACGATTCGGCTGCTCGCGACGCGATGCGCATGCATCTCAAGGGTAGCCAGCAACGCTATCGTTCGCTGATACGGCGTCCCTGAGACACCGGCAAAGATAATACAAGTATTGACAGTCATAATATGACTTGGTAGCCTTCTGGAAATCAACCAGGAAGGGACTGCCATGTCTATGGACTCAAATGAACTGAAGCGCGCGCTCGGCGCCGGCCTCTTGTCGTTCCCCGTCACGCCGTTCGGCAAGGATGGCCTCTTCAACCGCAAGGCCTACGAGCAGCATGTCGGCTGGCTGGCCGGTTTCGATGCTTCGGTGCTGTTTGCCGCCGGCGGCACGGGCGAGTTCTTTTCACTGGAGCCTTCCGAAATTCCGGACATCATCGCTGCCGCCAAGGCTTCTGCCGGCAGCACGCCGATCGTTTCCGGTTGCGGTTACGGCACGCGCATCGCCGTCTCGATCGCCAGGTCCGCCGAAAGGGCCGGCGCCGACGGCATTCTCCTGCTGCCGCATTATCTGATGGATGCCAGCCAGGAAGGCCTCTACCAGCATATCAAGGCCGTCTGCCAGTCGGTCGGCATCGGCGTGATGGTCTATAATCGCGATAATTCGATTCTTTCGGCGGAAACACTGGCCCGTCTTTGCGAGGCCTGTCCCAATCTGGTCGGCTTCAAGGACGGTTCGGGCGACATCGGTCTGGTGCGCAAGATCACGGCTGTCATGGGCGACCGCCTGACCTATCTCGGCGGCATGCCGACGGCCGAGCTTTTCGCGGACGCCTATCTCGGCGCGGGCGTCACCACCTATTCGTCGGCTGTCTTCAACTTCGTCCCAGGGCTGGCCCAGAAATTCTACAAGTCGCTCCGGGCCGGCGATACGGCCGGCACCAACAGGATCCTTATCGACTTCTTCTATCCGTTCATGGAGATCCGCAACCGCCAGAAGGGCTACGCGGTTTCCGCCATCAAGGCCGGCGTGCGGCTGATGGGTTTCGATACGGGTCCGGTTCGCGCCCCGCTGACCGACCTGACCGCGGAGGAAGTCGAGATGATGGAGGCTCTCTGCGAGCCCTATCGCAACAACGCTTTCGGGGCGCAGGCGACCGAATAGGGCGTCCTTCTCCCAACCTCTCCCCGAGCATGAGCCGGCAGGTTTTGCCTGCCGGACGGGAGGCTACTTCCTCAGGGAGTCGCCGTCGAACCAGATTTCCCCCGCTTTCTTGCGAAAGAGCAAGCAAGTGCCCATGCCCTGTTTGTTTCGCGTCAAAGAGAAGAGGTTGGCGTCGACATGAATTCTATTTCCAGAGGACGGCGATTTACTCCGCCCCTTGTTCCGAAGGAAAGAAACCATGACCGACAAAATTCAGATGACCAGACGCTCGATCCTTGCGGGGGCAGCCTTTGTTGGCGCGATCGCGCCGGTCGTGCAGGCTTCCTTTGCCCATGCGGACGAAGCGCGCCCCGCAAAGATGAAGCCGGGCGACCTCCCGCGCCTCCGCCGCGAGAAGGTCGAACTCGTGAAGCCGCCTTTCGTCCATGCCCATGCTCAGAAAGCCGATGGCCCGCCGAAGGTCGTCGAATTTACGCTGACCATCCAGGAGAAGAAGCTGGTCCTCGACAAGGAAGGCACCGAGATCAATGCGATGACCTTCGACGGGTCGGTTCCGGGTCCGCTCATGGTCGTCCATCAGGACGACTACGTCGAGCTCACCCTCATCAATCCCGATACGAACGAACTCCCGCACAATATCGACTTCCACTCGGCGACCGGTGCGCTCGGCGGCGGGGTGCTGACGGTGGTGAACCCCGGCGAGAAAACCGTTCTCCGGTTCAAGGCAACCAAGGCCGGCGTCTTCGTCTACCATTGCGCACCTCCCGGAATGGTGCCGTGGCACGTCACCTCGGGCATGAACGGCGCCATCATGGTGCTGCCGCGCGATGGCCTCAAGGACGGCAACGGGAAACCGCTGCCCTACGACAAGATCTACTATGTGGGCGAACAGGATTTCTATGTGCCGCGCGACGAAAACGGCAAGTTCAAGAAATACGCCAGCGCCGGCGAAGCCTATGAGGACACGCTGGCGGTGATGCGGACGCTCACACCGACGCATATCGTCTTCAACGGGGCCGTCGGCGCCTTGACGGGCCAGAATGCCATGACCGCCGCCGTTGGCGAAAAGGTGCTGATCGTCCATTCGCAGGCAAACCGCGACACGCGGCCTCACCTCATCGGCGGCCATGGCGACTATGTCTGGGCTACGGGGGCGGCGTCTACGTGACTGTTGGCCCGCATCGCTCGCCGATGAGTTCGTTCATCCGGGATCCAAAAGGCGGCGGCTGCGCGGTGGGTACGCCGCCGGCCAATCTGGGTTTTCGCCTAGTCAAGTCCACCCGGTGGTATGCGCCACTTCTGAGGACGCTTCGCCGGGCGGGTTGGGCGACGTGATCGTCATCGTGCCGTCCAGGCCACAAACCGACGCAAAAACGAGCCGCGGCAAACTCAAAACTGGTTGTCGTAGGTCAAAGAGCACCGGCGTTTTTGCCCTAGTGTGAATTTCAACGAAGCCGAGGGCTTCCAAACAGGAGTAAGAAAATGAAGAAGATTCTGGCATCCATGGTCGGTGCGGCGATCGTCTCGGCTGTTTGCGCGACAATGGCGTCGGCGGCCGATTTCGAGGTGCATATGCTCAACAAGGGCAATGACGGCGCGATGGTATTCGAACCGAGTTCCCTCAAGGTTGCCAAGGGCGATACCGTCACCTTCATCCCGACGGACAAATCTCACAACGCCGAAACGATCGACGGCCTGATCCCGGAAGGCGCAAAGCCGTTCAAGGGCCAGATGAACGAAAGCGTGAAGATCACGTTCGACGTCGAGGGTGCTTATGCCGTGAAATGCGCGCCGCATGTCGGCATGGGCATGATCGGCCTCGTCGTCGTCGGCAACGCTCCCGCCAATCTGGAGGCCATCAAGACCGCGAAACTGCCCAAGAAGGCTCGCGAACGTCTCGATGCGGATATCGCTGCTTCCGGCGTTTAGGCGGGGGGAGTTCAGCGGCGGCCATTCCCTCTCCCCCGGCCGCCGCCGCGCTTATTCTCCCGGCCTCATCCTGCACGAAATTCAGTGCAGTTGATCAGCGCATCAGGCCGGCCATGCGAAGCGCATTTTCGATGATCTGCTGGATACCTTCAGGCTCTTTTGCTTCCGGGGAGGGAGCCGATGCCCGCTTGGGTGGGTGGCTCTCTGCCCGCAGCGATTCCACCCCTTCGCGAAGCAGTCCCCAGCTTCTTGCCGAATGAAGCGTCGAAGATATGCCGACATCCAGCAGGTAAGGTGCGGCGTTCTCGTCGCCGAGCGCCGGGTCGATAGGGGTTCCGTGACCCATTCCGGCAATGCTGTAATATTCGATGACTTGCCTGCCGCGGGGATCCTTCCAGACGGCTTTCGACTGGCCGTCGACCTTTTCCTCCAGGTCCGGCCGTGAGCCGACCTCGTGAACGGCTCGCCACTGGTCGATGATCGCCCGCGCGTTTGCTTCTGCGACCGTATTGTCCTGGGTGCCCTGCCATACCGAGATGGTCGGCCAAGGTCCCTGATGGGTGGAAGCGGCTCTCAGCCGGGACTGAAGCGCCGAGGGGGCCGGCAGGCCCTGCCCGCGCATCCGGTCGAAGGCTTCGGGAACCGTCGCGGCGACGCCATAGGGCAGGCCTGCGATGATTGCGCCGCCGGCGAATACTTCGGGATAGGTGGCCAGCATGACGTTGGCCATGCCGCCGCCTGCGGACAAGCCGCTCACATAGATGCGGGAAGGGTCGATTCCGTGCCGGGAGACTGCGGCTTCGATCATCTGGCGGATCGAATGTGCCTCGCCCTGGCCGCGGCGGGTGTCGCCCGGAACGAACCAGTTGAAGCAGAGGTTGCCGTTGTTGGCCCGGACCTGTTCGGGCAGGAGGACCACAAAGCCGTGGCGTTCGGCGAGCTTCGACCATCCGGTACCGTGATCATAACCGGACGCGGTTTGCGTGCATCCGTGCAGAACGACGACGAGGGCGGGGCCTTTGGGAAGCAGGGAGGGGACATATACCCTGGCTCCCAGCGCCCCGGGGTTGGAGCCGAAACTGCTCAGTTCCTCCAGATGGCTGGGCGTGTCGGTCTGTTCCCGACCGAGTGATTTCAAGCGGGCAAGCCGCTCCAGCGTATCCGACAACGATCTCATATTGGCTCCTGGCAATCATTGCCGGGATGGCAGTGATCAGCGACAACGTTCCCTATATGGGTAATGTTGCTGCACTGCACAAATATTTTCTGCCGTCACGAGACGGCGGGAGCCGAGAGGTTCGCTGCCCGCGAGGTTTTGCGGCCGCTTTCGATCAGCGCCTTGGTGTATTCGTGCTGAGGCGACAGGAAGAGGGTTTCCGTTTCGCCCTGTTCGACGATCTCGCCCCGTTTCATCACGATCGTCCGGTCGCAGATCTGCCGGATGACGGCGAGATTGTGCGAGATGAAGACATAGGTAAGGTCGAGTTCGGCGCGCAATTCCTGCAGGAAATCGAGCACCTGCGCCTGCACCGAGATGTCGAGCGCCGAGGTCGGTTCGTCGAGGATCAGCAGGCGCGGATTGAGGGCGATGGCGCGGGCGATGCAGATGCGCTGCTTCTGGCCGCCGGACAGTTCGTGCGGGTAGCGATACTTGAACATTTTCGGCAGCTGGACGATATCGAGCAGCGCTTCGACGCGCGCCTCGATATCGCGTCGGCTCATGCTTGTCTGGATGCGTAACGGTTCGCCGATCGCATCGCCGATCGTGTGACGGCCGTTGAGCGCCGAATGCGGGTTCTGGAAGACGAACTGCATGTGCCGGCGCATCAATCGCAGCGGTTCGCCGGTCAGGCCGGAAATGTTCCGGCCGTCGAAGATGATGTCGCCGGAGGTCGGCTCGATGAGGCGCAGCAGCATGCGCGCCAGCGTCGACTTTCCTGAACCGGATTCGCCGACCACGCCGAAGATTTCACCGGTCGCGACCGAGAGGTTGATGCTGTTGACCGCCGTCACTTCGGTGCCGGACTGGCTGCGGTAGACTTTCTTGAGGCCGATCGCTTCCAGAAGCACGCCGGGTTTCGCCGGCTCTGCGACCGCCGGTTGGGCAGCAACCTTGGTTGCCGCGGTATCGATGTCCGGCACGGCGGCGAGCAGGCGCCTGGTGTATTCGTGCTTGGGGGCGCTCAGGATATCCGCCGTCAGGCCCTGTTCGACGATCTCGCCCTTGTACATGACCGCACAGCGCTTGGCGATCGTGGCGATGGCGCCGATATCGTGGCTGATCATGATGACGGTGAGGTTGAGCTTCTCGACCAGCGAGTTGATGAGGTCGAGCACCTGAGCCTGGACCGTGACGTCGAGCGCGGTCGTCGGTTCGTCGGCGATCAGCAGGTCCGGTTTGCCGGACAGCGCCATGGCGATCAGCACTCGCTGGCGCATGCCGCCCGAAAGCTGGTGCGGATACTGGTCGAACAGCATGGCCGGGTTCGGCAGGCCGACCTGGTCGAGCAGTTCTACGGTGCGCGCGCGGCGGGTGGTCTTCAAGGACACACCGTGGCCGGCCGCCTTTTCATGGGCGGCGATGACGTCGGAAATCTGCTGCCCGATCGTGAAGAGCGGGTTCAGATAGGTCATAGGGTCCTGGAAGATCATCGAGATGCGGATGCCGCGGATCTTCGTCCAGTCCTTTTCGGGGAGCGCGGTGATGTCCTGTCCGTCGAAGGCGATCTTGCCTTCGACCACTTTCGACGCCTTCGGGCCGATGCCGAGCACGGAGCGCACCAGCACCGTCTTGCCGGAACCGCTTTCGCCGACGATGCCGAGCGTATCGCCGCGATTGACGGTCAGGTTGATGTCCTTCAGCACATGCACCGGACCGTCGAACGTGGCGATGTCGAGCCGGTAATTCTGGATGTCGAGAAGAGGTCCGGTCATCGGTCACGGCTCCGGGGATCGAGAATGTCGCGCAGGCCGTCGCCCAGAAGGTTGAAGCCGAGCACGGTCAGGAAGATCGCGGCACCCGGGAAGAGCGAGTACCACCACCAGTCCGGCATGTAGGTGCGGGCGACCGAGATCATCGCCCCCCATTCGGGTGCCGGCGGCTGGGCGCCGAGGCCGATGAAGCCGAGGCTGGCGGCCGACAGGATCGCCATACCCATGTCCATGCTCATCTTGACGATGATCGGCGACATGCAGTTGGGCAGGATGTGATGCCAGAGGATCCAGGGCGTTTTGGCGCCGATCGAGCGGGCCGATTCGACGAACAGCTCTTCCTTGACCGACAGCGTCTTCGCCTCCACCAGGCGCACGTAACCCGGCCACCAGACGAGCGACAAGGCGACCACGCAATTGGTGATGCCGGGGCCGAGCGCCGCGACGATCGCCAGGGCAAGGGCCAGTCCCGGCACGGCGAGGAAGAGTTCGGTGATGCGCATGATGACGGCGCGCACCCAGCCGCCGCGATAACCGGCGATGATGCCGAGCGGCACGCCGATGATGGCGCCGACGCCGGTGATGATCAGGCCGATCCACAGCGAGGTGCGGGCGCCAATGATGACGCGCGAAAGGATGTCGCTGCCCATCTCGTCGGTGCCGAACCAGTGAGCGGCGCTGGGCCCCATCAGCTTGTTGGCCATGTTGAAGGCGCCGACGGTGTCTTCCGGATAGGGCGCAAGCCAAGGCCCCAGGGCTGCAAGCAACAGGAAGAGCGCGACCAGGCCGAGGCCGAGCATGGAGGAAAAGCTCTTGCCGAACATATGCGCATAGAGCCGCCACTGGCGGATCTTGCTTTCATGCCGTTCGCGGAAGGTGAGGGGGCGGGAGAGTTCCACGGGCGTCGTCATCAGGCGCTCCTGAGGCGGGGATCGATCCACGCGTAGGCGAGATCGACGAGGGTGTTGGCGACGATGAAGAAGAAGCCGATCACCAGCGTGACGCCGATGACGGGCTTGAAATCCGATGAAAGCGCCGAAGAGACGGCGTAGAGGCCGATGCCCGGCCAGTCGAAGACGGTTTCGACGAGCACGGTGGAGCCGAGCATCCAGCCGAAGCGCAGGCCGATCATTGCAAGCGTCGGCAGCAGCGCGTTCTTCAGCGCATAGATGGCGACGATGCGGAACGAAGCGATGCCGTGGGCGCGTGCGGCGACGATGTAGTCGGACTGCAGCACCTCGATCATCTCGGCGCGGTTGACGCGCAGGATCGAGGCGAGGCAGGGGAAGGAGAGCACGATCGCCGGGAGGATGATGTGCCGCAGCGCCGTCCAGAACGTATCCAGCCGGCCGGCGAGCAGGCTGTCGACGAGCAGCAGGCCGGTGACCGTTTCCGGCGGGCGGGTGACCAGCGGCAGGCGGCCGGAGACCGGCAGCCAGCCGAGATCGACCGCGAATGTCAGCTGCAGGATGATGCCGAACCAGAAGGCCGGCAGCGCGACGCCCGAGATCGAGAAGATGCGTGTGATATGGTCGATCGGGCCATCCTTGTAGACGGCCGACAGCATGCCGAGCGGCACGCCGACGATGATGCCGATGGCCATGGCGACGAAGACCAGTTCCAGGGTTGCCGGCGCATAACGCAGCACCTCTTCCAGCACCGGCCTTGTGGTGACGATCGACTGGCCGAGGTCGCCGGTGACGAGATCGCCCATATAGACGACGAACTGCTCGGGAAGCGACTTGTCGAGGCCGTATTCGGTGCGGATGGTCGTCACCATGTCCTCGGTCGCATTGGGGCCGGCGACCAGGCGGGCCGGATCGCCCGGCGCGACATTGGTGATGACGAAGGTGAGTGCCGCAATGCCGATCATGGTTCCGACCAGCGTCAGCACTTTGCGGAAGGCGAATGCCAACATCGTCTTCTCCGGTGGCTATCTTCTAAAAAACTGCGCATGGCCCGGCCGGTTGGGATGGCCTGGCCATGCGCATCATGCTGGCTGCAGGAGGGGACGCAAGCCAGTTTCTATTCGGCCTTCACCCACATCGGGTAGAGATCGACCTCGCCGGTGAAGCGGACCGGGCTGAACTTGAAGCCCTGCAGATAGTCGCGATGCGCCCAGCGGCGGTTCTGGAGCATGCCGAAGACTTCCGGCTGGTCGGCGACGATCTGCTTCTGGATGTCGGCATAAAGCTTGGCGCGGTCGTCCCAGCTGGTGGCGGCGCGGGCCTGGTCGATCATCTCCGAAACCTTCGGATTGTCGTAGAACATCATCGCGTAATACTGGCCCCAGCTCGCCTTGTGGTACTGGTAGGCGACGGCATCCGGGTCGGTCGAAACCGGCGTCGTGAATACCGAGGTCATGGCCGGCGAGGTCTCGACCTTGGAACCGGCGGCGACCATGTTCGGCCACTGTTCCGGCTTGACCTCGACGGTGATGCCGAGTTCCTTCAGGTTGTCGAGCAGAACGAGGCCGATGCGGCGGGCTTCTTCGAGGCCTGCGACATGGACATAAGGCAGGGTTATGCCGCCGTTCGGATAAGCCGATTTTGCCAGGTATTCCTTCGCCTTGGCGAGATCCTTGCGTGGCATGCCGGGAACGGCGACATGGCCCTTCATGGCGTCCGGCAGCGGGCTGGTCTCGAGCGAGGCGGCGCCGTTATAGATCTGGATCAGTGCATCGTAGTCGAGCGCATAGGCGATCGCCTTGCGCAGGTTGATGTCGGCTGTCGGACCCTTCTGGGTGTTGAACTTGATCCCGAAAGTGGTCATGCCCTTGTGGTCCTGGATGACCACGCCGGGGACGCGCTTGATCTGGATATAATCGTCCGGCGTCAGACCTTCGACGATGTCGGCTTCGCCGCGCTGGAGGGCAGCCTTCTGGGCGGCCGGTTCGCGGATGATCTTGTAGATGACGCCGGCCGGGCGGTTCTTTTCGCCCTGCGGCCAGCCCTTCCAGTAACCGTCATTGGCTTCGATCTCGTAGAGAACGTTCGGTTCCCAGCGGCCGAGCTTGAACGGGCCGGAGCCGGCGGCATGGTCGGTCAGCCACTTCTGGCCGTAGTCGCCATCCACCTCGTGGGCCTTCACCTCGGCGGGGTTGACGACGAACCACCAGGGCAGGAAGGAGAGGAACGGCGCATAGGGTGCCTTGAGGTCGAAGCGGACGGTGTTGGCATCGACGGCGACGATGTTTTCCGGCGCGAGGAAATCCTTGAGCATCCAGGCAACGCCCTTGTTGAGCTTCAGGCCACGCTCGAAAGAATAACGCACGGCTTCGGCGGTCACCGGATCGCCGTTGTGGAACTTGGCGTTCTTGGCGAGGTGGAAGGTCCAGCTCTTGCCGTCGGCGCTGGTTTCCCACTTCTCGGCGAGCCATGGCTTGATCTCGGCCGGGTTGCCTTCGTACTTGACCAGGGCGTCATAGACCGACTGCTGGATCATGCGCGTCGACCAGTCGTAACGGACATGCGGATCAAGCACCGGGATCGCCTGGCGGCCGCCGAAGACGATGACATTGCCCTTGTCGGTACGCTCGAAGGCGCCGGCGGGTGCGGCGAGGATCGAGGAGGCGAGCAGCCCCGCGACCGCGACGTTTTTCAGGATTTTTCCGAACATATGGTTCCCTCTGTTTTTGATGTGGCTCGGTAATCAGATCATCTGGCGGACGACGCCCGCGACGACGCGGCGCGACAATAGAACCGGGGCGTCGACGGCGCGGCGCACCTCGTCCAGCATCCCGGCGGAATAACCCATGCAATGCATGACGATAAGGTCGCAGCCGCCGAGCGTCTTCGCCCGTTCGCCGATATCGTCGCCGGCATAGGGCGAGGCGGCCACGAATTTGGGCTCGCCGCTGAAGACATGGCGATCGGCGAAATCCTTGACCTGCCGTTCGAGCGGCAGGATGACGCCGAGCTTGCGCGAGGAGGCGGCGAGCGCCTCGACGGTCGAATCGACAATCCGCTGGGCTTCGACGACCAGCGTGTTTTCGAGCGGATCGATCCGGGTGCCGGTGCAGAGGAGAACGACAAGGTCGAAGCCTTGCGCATCGATCGTCTTCAGGAGGACGTTGAGTTTCTCTTCGGTCCGGGCCTTGGAGGTGACGATTTCCTCGCCGCTCCTGAGACGCGTCGCAAAGGAATGTTCGCCATCCACGGCGCGTATCGCGTCCAGTTCAGCCGGGTCCATGCCGTCGAGCACGCCGAATTCACGGAACTCGACGCGACCTTCCGGCAGGCCGATGCCGATCTCGGCCATCATTTCCGGAACAAGGTCGATACGCGGCGTCTGGCCGATGGTCACGAAGGCAATCTTGGATGTGGAAGGCATGCTCATCGTTCCCTGCATGGCATTATCGACAGGGAGCCTAACGCTCGGATGCGCGGCTTCACTATAGGGTAATGCCCCTAGAACGACATGATTCTGACATGGCCAAGGCGACCAATTTTTAGGCAAACAAGTCTTTCGACGCAATTTTCTTGCGCGAAGTCGCTTATTTTCGATCAGGGATGCCCGGCCGAGATGACCATGCGGATGAGCGCATTCGAAGAGGTGACTTCCATCTTGCTCATGACGTTCGAGCGGTGGATCTCGACGGTCTTCGGGCTGATGCCGAGCTGGCGGGCGATCGCCTTGTTGGAAAGACCTTCGGCGACAAGCGACAGGACCTGTCGCTCGCGCGGCGTCAGGCGAAGAAGCTTTTCCGCAAATTCCGGCGAGACGCCCGGCAGCGTCACGGGCTGCGAACGATGCAGGAGAAGCCGGATGGCGCTTGCGACGATGCGGCGGGCGAGAACCACGGGCTTGCCGCTCGCCTTGGCCACCATCTGCCGGTCGGCTTCGGTAAAACTCACGGAATTGAGGACGATGATTTCCGCATCGGCGAGATCGACGAGCGCGCCGGCCAGCAGCTTGCGGTCGCCATCGGCGGCGTAGCTGGCGCAGATCTTGTAGGGCGCCAGCGCCGGGATATCGAGTTCGGCTATCTGCTGCTGCAGCGGCTGGATGAGGCCGACGGAAGCGCCGTGCGCGGCGAGCGAAATCACCGCCGATTCCATGGCGCGCTGGGCGTTGACCGTCGGGCAGGTGCTTTCGAAATCGCGAAACAGGCCGGTCGAGAGGATGACGACCAGATCGAATTCGTTGGGCTGGAAAGCGGCGGCAATCTTTGCCATGCGCTCGGCGATACGCGGTTTGGACACGACGATATCGGTATTGTCGGCAAGTCGGGTGACGATGCTCTGTTCCCCCGGACGCACTTTCAGTTCATCGATTTCTGCCTTGGAAAGCCCGTCCAGCGCGCCGATTTCGAGCGCCTCGATCGGGACGTCGAGATTGGTCAGCATGTCCCCGATGAGATCGGCACGCGGCGTCTGGCCGACGCTCAGAAACATCACCCGGTGGTGCGGTTCCGCACCTTCCGGCGAGGTCGGGGCCAGCGCATAGGGGCTCTTCGACATGTGCAGGGAATCGGTCCTTTCGATCGTCAAACCATGATGGCGCCGGGGATGCCTAAAATCAAGGCAAGCTCATTCTAGGTGCAGTCCCCTATAGGCATCCTTCGTCACTCATGGCTAGGTTCTAGCACATTCTTCGGAGGTAAACATGATCCGTGATTTCGAAGCGGGCGAGATCGACCCGCTTGCCGTTGGCGCCTGGATTCTCGGCACCGGCGGCGGCGGTAGCCCCTATCTGGCGCAGCTCAACCTGAAAAAGCTCTACAAGGACGGCAAGCGCGTCAAGCTGATCGATCCCCAGGCGCTCGATGACGGCGACGCGGTCGCGGTCGTCTCCAAGATGGGCGCGCCGCTGGTCGGCCAGGAGCGCCTCGTCGATCCCGCGCATCTCGCGCGGGCCATGCAGCTGATGGAAGAATATACCGGCCGCAAGTTCCGCGCCGTGATGAGCGTCGAGATCGGCGGCGGCAATGCGCTGTCGCCGTTCCTTGCCGGCGCCATGCTGGACATCCCAGTCGTCGATGCGGACGCGATGGGCCGCGCCTATCCGGAAGCGCAGATGACCAGCTTTGCGATCGGCGACCTGCCGATGTATCCGTTGACGCTGGTCGATTGCCGCGACAACGAGGCGATCGTCGCCAAGGCCGCGTCCTGGAAGTGGATGGAACGGATTTCCCGCAAGATCTGCACCGAGGTCGGTTCGACGGCGGCGACCTGCAAGGCGCCGCGAACCGGCCGCGAAGTCAAGGACTGGGGCGTGCTCTACACGGTGACCAAGGCGGTCAGCCTCGGCCGCGCGGTGCTCGAAGCCCGCGCCGCCCACACGGATCCGGTCGAGGCGGTGCTCGCCCATGAAGGCGGCAAGGTACTGTTCAAGGGCAAGATCGCCGATGTCGACCGCACCACGACGGGCGGCTTCCTGCGCGGTTCGGCGATGATCGAAGGTCTCGACGACGATCGCGGCTCGAAGGTCGAGCTCGCCTTCCAGAACGAATGGGCAGTCGCCTTCCGCGACGGCCAGCCGATCGCCATGACGCCCGACCTGATCTGCCTGCTCGACACGGTGTCGGGCGAGGCGATCGGCACCGAGACGGTGCGGTACGGCCAGCGCGTCACGGTCGTCGCGTTGCCTGCGCCGGAGGTGCTGACCAGCGCCAAGGGCCTCGAACATGTCGGCCCGCGTGCCTTCGGATATGACCTGGATTTCAAATCGGTGTTTGCAGCATGAAGCGGATCGGAATTGACGTCGGCGGCACCAATACGGATGCCGTGCTCATCGATGGCGAGAAGGTTCTCTCGGCCATCAAGTTTCCCACCACGTCGGACGTGATGCAGGGCGTGGTCAACGCGATCGGCCATGTGGTCGCCTCGCAGCCGCCGGGTTCGGCACCGGTCGATGCGGTGATGATCGGCACGACGCATTTCACCAATGCGGTGGTCGAGCGCGCCCGTCTCGATCGCGTCGCAGCGATCCGCATCGCCATGCCGGCCGGCGCCTCGTTGCCGCCGATGGTCGACTGGCCGGACGAGCTGCGCGATGCCGTCGATCCGCTTTCCTTCATGGTGCATGGCGGCCATGAATATGACGGCCGTCCGCTGGTGCCGCTTGCAAAGGATGAAATCCGCGACGCGGCAATGAAGATCCGTGATGCGGGCGTCGATTCGATCGGCATCACGGCGCTCTTTTCGCCGCTGACGGCGGAATGCGAGCTGGAGGCGGCGGAGATCGTTCGTTCGATCATCCCGAATGCGCGCATCACGCTGTCCCATACGCTCGGCCGCATCGGCCTTCTGGAACGCGAGAATGTCACGCTGCTGAACGCGGCGCTGCAGGGTCTCGGCCGCAAGACGATCGACGCCTTCAAGGATGCGCTGAAACAGGCCGGCATCGACGCTCCGTTCTATCTGACCCAGAACGACGGCACGGTGGTGCTGGCGGACGTCGCTGCCGCCAACCCGGTCTACAGCTTTGCGTCCGGCCCGACCAATTCGATGCGCGGCGCAGCGTTCCTGACCGGCCTCAAGGAGGCCATGGTCATCGACGTCGGCGGCACGACCTCGGATGTCGGTTGCCTAGTCGGCGGTTTTCCGCGCGAAGCAAACAATGTCGTTGAAGTCGGCGGCGTGCGCACGCTGTTCCGCATGCCGGACCTGCTGCCGATGGCACTCGGCGGCGGCACGATCATTGACCCGGAAACCCGCAAGATCGGCCCGCGCTCGGTCGGCTACCGGATCACCGAAAAGGCGCTGGTCTTCGGCGGCGATACGCTGACCACGACGGACGTGGCGGTTGCCGCCGGCCTCGTCGAGATCGGCGACCGCGACCGGGTCAAGCATCTCGACAAGGCGCTGGTTGCCGACCTCCTGAAGCGCGTCGAGGCGATGGTGGAAGACGGCGTCGACCGGATGAAGACCTCGGCCGAAGGTGTCCAGTTGATCGCCGTCGGCGGTGGCGCCTTCCTGATCCCGGAAAAGCTCAAAGGTGCGAGCGAAGTGCTGCGCGTCGAACATGCCGGCGTGGCGAACGCGCTTGGTGCTGCGATGGCGCAGGTATCCGGCGAAGTCGACCAGGTGTTTTCCGGCATGTCGCGCGAAAAGGCGATTGCCGAAGCCGAGCGCATTGCCCGCGCCCGCGCCGTCGAAGCGGGTGCCAGCGCCGATACGATCGTGACGCTCGACACGGAAGATATTCCGATCGCCTATCTGCCGGGTGACTCCCGGCGGGTGCGGGTGCGGGTGGTCGGCGATATCGCCTTCATGAAGGACGAACAGAAGCGCGTGGCCGGGGCCTTGCGCTGAACCCCAACTCTCCTCCCAGGGAGAATCGGCGGGCTGGCTTGTTGCCGGCCCGCCGATTTCATTCTGGGTTGTCTGGCATCCTGTAGCTCGAAGACCGGACGATCAGTTCTCCGGGAAGCCGTTTGACCGTGATCGGCCGGCCGGGATAACAGGACCCGTCCTCGATCATTCCGACGGCCACCGCGATGATCTCGTCGACGGGCTGGCGGAATGTGGTCAGTGCATAGTGGGGCCAGCTGGCCAGAGCGATATCGTCGAAGCCCGCGACTGCAATATCTTCGGGTACCCGCGATCCGGCCTCTTCCCTCAGTGCGTCGAGGCCACCTGCCGCGAGAATGTCGTTGGCGAAGAAGATCGCGTCCGCTCCGCCGCGATCGACGATTTCCAGCGCAGCCCGCCGGCCGGCCTCATAGCTATATTCGCCGGCATCGACGCGGGCGCAAAGCACCATACCAAGCTCGGCAACGCGCGTCACGAAGGCGTTCTGTCTTTCGCGATTGGTGGTCGTGTGGCTGAGGCCGGACACGTAGGCGACGCGACGCCGGCCGGTCTCATAGAAATGGTCTGCGATCGCCCGGCTGCCCGCGACGTTGTCGCAGATGACGCAGCTTAAGTCCGCATCCTCGACGACGCGGTTGATCAGCAGGGCGGCGCGGCCCTCGGTTGCCCAGCGCAAGGTCTGGCCGGAGAGGATCGTGGCGGAAATAATGATCACCGCATCGACATTGTAGCGGCGCAGCGCCGAAAGCTGCTCTTCGAGGTTGGAGCCCTTGGTGATGTTGAAGAGCAGGCTCTGCAGCCCGACGCGCTGCAGGCTGCGGGAGAGCTTTTCGATGAGCGCGGGGTAGAAGGGGTTCTGCATGTCGGAGACGACGATGCCGACGATATTGGTGCGGCTCTTCGACAACATGCTGGCTATGGCGTTGGGGTGGTAATCCACCTCTTCTGCAAACTGCCTGATCCGGTTGCGCAGGTCCGGCGCGATGCTGGCGCCCGGCGTGAACGCGCGGGAGACCGCCGACTGGCTGACGCCGAGCATACGGGCGAGCTGGCGCGCGGTGATCGGCCGACGCTTCGCCTTGTCATCCGGTATCTCTGGCTTGTCCAAGAAACTCTCCAACTCCCTGCCGGCGGACGGCGCTGCTGTCGATACCTCCGGCGCAGTCATGGATCAATATCATCAAATGCGTATCCGTGTCTTGCATCCGTATGCAATGGCGTCTAGTCTTTGTTTCAGGATCGGGAGGAGAGCCGTCGATCATGCTTTTGAAGGAAATGGCTGAGCCGGGTGTCTCGGCCGTGGACGATCTTCGCGTGCTGGATTTGTCCGACACGCTTTCAGGCCAATACTGCGCGCGACTTCTGGCGGACTACGGCGCGGAAGTCATTCTCGTTGAGCCGCCGGGGGGATCGGCGATCAGGCGAATGCCGCCGTTCTCAATGAACGATCCGGAACTGTCCCTGTCGTTCTGGCATCTGAACACCGGTAAGAGGTCCGTCATCCTGGACCGGTCGACGGAGGCCGGGCGGGAGGAACTGAAGGCGCTGATCGCTGGCGCGGATGTCGTTATTCCGCCTGCGGACCTCACGTTCAAAGAAGTCGCGGACATCAATCCGCGCTGCATCACCGCTTCCATCACCCCTTTCGGAACGGACGGGCCTCTTGCCGATTGGAAGGGGCCGGAGATCGTGCTGCAGGCACTTTCCGGAATGATGTACAACAACGGCCAGATCGGCCGCGAACCCCTCTACGGCGTCGGCGATCGGGCATCCTATGCCGCAGGGCTCGCCGCCTATATTGGCGTGATCACCGCTCTCATTGCCCGCCGCACGACCGGGCTTGGTCAGGCTGTGCGGGTGGACTCGGCCGAGACGGCAGCATCGATGTGTTTCCCCTATGTGCTGCGCCATATCTACAACGGCTCCGTCCACAGCCGACGGGACCAGACGATCCCGGCAGGGCAGGTGAAATGCCGTGACAGCTGGGTCTGCATCTGGATCTACAACCATCGCTGGGAAGCTCTCTGCGCGGCACTGGATCTGCGAGAAATTCAGCACGATCCCCGCTTCGCCGATCCGGCCCCGCGCCGGCAGCACTGGGATGTGCTCTACGAGATCATCCAGGCGAAGGTCGCGGAGATGGACGCGGAGGATCTGGTCGACCGGCTGCAGCGCGCCCAGATCATCGCGGCCAAGGCCTATCGTCCCGCCGAACAGATCCGCAACGGCCACCTCACCGCCCGCCATTATTGGGAGACGGTCGACGGCCGGCTCATTCTTGGGCCACCCTTCCGGATGAGCGCGACACCTCGCAGGGTGCGAGGCGGAGCGCCCCTTCCTGGCGAGGCGGAGGGGCGGATTGCACCGCGACGAACCGAGCCGCTCGAGACGCCAAAACCGGCCGCGTCCGGCCGGCCGCCGCTCGAGGGGCTGCGGGTGATCGAGATTACCACCGCCTGGGCCGGACCTATGGCCGGGCGGGTGCTTGCTTATTTCGGGGCCGAGTCCATTCACGTGGAATCGCCCAACCGGGTGAATTCCTGGCGGTTGAACAAGGAAAGGCCGAACCCGATCAATTTTCCGGGCGGCGAGCCGGGTGAGCGGCCCTTCGACCGCTCTTTCCTCTTCAATTCCCAGAACGTCAACAAGCTGTCCTGCATCCTCAACCTGAAGACCGAGGAAGGGCGAAAGACACTGGAACGGCTGGTCGCCAGGGCCGATGTGCTGATCTGCAATTTCCGGCCCGGCACGCTTGCAAAACTCGGGTTGGACTACGGGCGGCTTTCGGCGATCAAGCCGGATATCATCGTCGCGGAGCTTCCCGCCTTCGGGCGGGACGGGCCGATGTCGGGATATGCGGCGCTTGGCCCGACCATGGAAATGGCGACCGGAATGTCGGCGATGATGGGTTATCCGGACGGGCAGCCGGAAAACAGCGGGCCTTCCTATCTCGACCCGATCGGCGGGTTCAATGCCGCGGCGGCGATCCTGACGGCGCTCTACTGGCGCCAGCGCACCGGCGGCGGCCAATATGTCGAGGTGCCGCAGGTCGAGGCGGCGATGCAGTTCATCGGAGCGGAACTGCTTTTGGCGGCCGAGACAGGAAAAGACCCGGTGCCGAACGGAAACCGGCTCGCGGGCATGGCGCCGCACGGCGCCTTTCCGGCCCTCGGGGAAGACCAGTGGGTCGTCATCGCAGCGCAGGATCAGGCGCAGTGGCGGGCATTGTGCGGAGCGATCGGTATGCCGCAGATCGCCCTCGACCCGCGTTTTGCGACGCTCGAGGCGCGCCGGCGGGACGAGGATGCGTTGGCGGAAATCCTTTCGGATTGGACGCGCGGCCGCGACAAGCACGATATCGCCCGGTTGCTCCAGGGCAGGGGAGTTGCCGCGGCTCCGGTCAACGATGCTGGCGATCTGGCACGCAGCGACTATCTTGCTCATCGCCGGTTCTTCACCGAACTCGAACATCCGGATGCCGGATTGCACCCCCATCCCGGCTTGCCGATTCACTTGAGCCGGACACCGGGAGGGCAGCGCAGGCCGGCGCCTCAGTTCGGCGGCCATAACCGGTTCGTGCTCGAGGGGATCCTGGCGCTGCCGCCGGAAGAGGTCGCCCGCATCATGGCCAGCGATGCGATGACCACTGTTCCCTTTCCGGATGGATAGATCGATGACATCAGAGACAGAAACGCTCTTTCCGCGCAGCCTGGTCGTCGATATCCGCCTCGACGACGACCCGCGATACAAGGGCAGCATTCACGACGATGCGGTGGCGCGGGCGCGGGGTTACAAAGCGGCACTGGTTCCCGGTGCTTTCGTCTATGGCCATATGGGCCGGGTGGCGGTGGAGGCCTGGGGTCTCGCCTGGCTGGAACGCGGCGGCATGGGCGCCAGTTTCCGGCGTCCCGTCTACAATGGCGACCGATTGACGTTCAGTGCGTCGGCGCTTTCGGGCGATGCCGAAATGCGCAGGTCCGCCGTCGTCGTCGCAAATGGGGATGGTGAGGAGGTTGCGAGTGGCTGGATCGGCCTGCCGGACCTGTCACCGTCGCTTCCGGACCTTTCAGCCTTCGCGGTGTTGCCGCGTCCTGATCCGCCGCCAGCAGTCGCAATCGGCCGGCTTACACCCGGAACGCCGTTGACAACCGCCGACAGGCTGCTGACCGAAGAGGAATTCAGGCGATCTCTCTCTGCCTTCGACGAGCAGCATGCCCTGCATGCAAGAGACGGGATCGTGCACCCGGGATGCCTGATGCGGCTCGCCATGGGCGATACGCACAACAGTTTCCGGTTCCCATCCGCAATCGTGCTGACGGCAGTCGAAGCACAGCATTTCGGGGTCGTTCATCCGGGAGAGAGGCTGGCGACGGTCGGCACGGTAGCGGACATCTGGGTCAGGAACGGCAAGTATTATTTCCAGAGCGAGGAGTTTCTACGCGCCGATGGGTGTCTCGTGGCGCGCTTTCTGCGGACGCAGATCTACGGCTACGAAAACACCTAGGAGTGGGCTGTGCAGGCCTTTTCGGGCTGGTCTGAAATTTAACGGTAAAGTTGCTTGCATACGGATGCAAAGTAAGTGATGCTTCGGTTGGAGGACGGGTGCTTTCAAAGTGCCCGATAAAAAGAGGGAGGATTTCGAGGATGTCAGAGATGCGGCCTTTGAGCGCCTAGCCTTGCCGGCCCCCGCCGGCGGGTTTTAGCGGCCCCATGGGGCAATCTTTTTCCAGATTTGTGGATACCTAATCGTGCCAGTGCCGACGACGATCAAATCAGTCGAAGCTTTTCAGGTCATGTGGGAGCCGAACGAACCGCCGGGGCGCCGAAGCGCCATCGTGCGGGTGACGACGGTGGAGGGCATTGTCGGTCACGGCGAGGCATCGCCGATGATGGGCGGCGAGCATTCGCTTGGCGTCGTCAGGGATTTCGCGCCGTCGCTCATCGGTGCCGATGCACTCGATCACGCGGTGCTCTACGACAAGCTTCTGCATAAATATGTGAAGCTCGGGCCGGAAGGCGCTGTGACCGGGGCGCTGGCGGCGCTCGATATCGCGCTCTGGGACATCCGGGGCAAGGTCTTCAACCAGCCGATCTACAAACTGCTCGGCGGCGCCTGGCGCACCGAACTGCCCTTCTATTCCTCGATCGGCGGCAATGCCGGCCGCACCCTGGAGGAGACCGTGAAGGCGGTCGAGGCACGCTGGAAATCGGAAACGCCGGCGGCGATCAAGATTCGCTGGGATGGCGACCGCACCCGGCAGGACTACGACATTCCCGGAGATATCGCCAAGGCGAAGGCGGTTCGCAAGCTGGTCGGCGACGACTTCCCGCTCGCCTTCGATGCCAACAATCAATATTCGGTCGGCGGTGCGATCCGGGTCGGCCGGGCTTTGGAGGAGCTCGGCTACATCTGGTTCGAGGAGCCGGTACAGCACTACAACGTCCGCGCCATGGGAGAAGTGGCGCAGCGGCTCGACATCACCGTTTCGGCGGCCGAGCAGACCTACACCACGCAGGCGGTGGTCGACATGATCAATGCCGGCGTGCGGATGGTGCAGCCGGACATCATCAAGATGGGTGGCATTACCGGCCTGATGCAATGCGCCGCGATCTGCTTTGCGCACGGCGTCGAACTCGTACCCCACCAGACCCAGCCGACGATCGCCCACACGGCCAACCTGCAGGTGCTGGCGACGCTGATGCACAATACCAAACCGGCCGAATTCGCCGATCCGTCGGCACGGATGCACGTGGCCTTCGAGAACCCGCCAAAGCCTGAAAACGGCAAGTTCAAGGTGCCGGGAGGGCCGGGCCTGGGACTCATGATCAAGGATGCCGAGTTGGACAAGCGGCGAACGTAACTTGTCTTTGGGAGGAGATGATGAACGTGAACAGAAGAGAATTCCTGGAGCTCGCCGCTGCGGCGACGGCTCTCAGCGTAGTCGGAACAGGCGCGGCCCGCGCAGCGTCGAGCGCCGACGTGGTGCGGATCGGCATTGCCGCCAACGGGCCGCGCACCAGCGATCCGAACCAGACGACGCAGGGCTCCGACAACTGGGCCACCGAACAGATCTACGAACAGCTGGTGCGCCCCGAAGACGGTGATTTCGCCACGACGCCGGACAAGTACGTGCCGACGCTGGCGACCGAATGGTCCGCATCGCCGGATGCGAAGACCTGGACCTTCAAGCTTCGCCAGGGCGTCCAGTTCCACAAGGGTTACGGCGAGATGACGTCGGACGACGTGGTCTTTTCCTTCAAGCGGGCTATCACCGACGGCACCAACAAGACGATCATGGCGAATGTCGCCGACGTGGTCGCCAAGGGTCCTTACGAGGTTGCTGTCCAGCTCAAGTCTCCGGACGTGAATTTCCTCGGCACGACGGGCTTTTCCAACAATACCTCGATCGTCTCCAAGAAGGCTTTCGACAAGATCGGCGCGGAAAAATTCATGACCGACGCGGTTGGCACCGGTCCCTACGAGCTCACCCGTTTCGACGCGGAATGGGGCACGGCGATGAAACGTCACGAGGGTTACTGGGGCCAGAAGGCCAAGATCGCCGGCGTGGAATGCGTCTATATTGCCGATACCACGGCCCGGACGCTGGCGCTCCTTTCCGGCGACGTCGATCTGATCGAGGCGGTGCGTGCGCCCGGCTGGGTGGATTCCATGTTGCAACGCGATCCAACCTTGCAGTTCGACATGACGATACCGGGATCCTTCAACACGCTGCACATCAACCTGACCCGCAAGCCTTTCGACAACCTGAAAGTCCGCCAGGCTATCATGTATGCGATCGATCGGCAGGCGGTCGCCGATGCCCTCAAGCCGATGGGTGGTTTCATGGCCGGATTGCAGCCGGATTTCTTCCCCGCCGGTTTCAAGACCGCCGATCTGCCGCCGGAACTGCAATATAAATACGATCCGAAGAAGGCGAAGGCGCTGCTGGCCGAGGCGGGTTTCCCGAACGGCTTCGATTTCGACAGCAATTGCAGCCAGCGCGAGGACTATTCCTCGACCATGCTGATCGTGCAGGAACAACTTCGCGCCGTCGGATTGCGCATGAACCTGAAGATCGGCGACCACACGGCCTATCATGCCGACAATCGCAGCGACAAGAACACCCTTGCCATGCATTCGTCGAGCTACCCGCCGATCCCGACGCAGCTCTATTTCCAGCAGCTTTCGTCGAAATCGGAAGTGAAGTCCGACGGCAAGGGTGGTGGCAATTACAGCCACTACGGGACCGCCATGCCGGGGATCGATGCGCTGCTCGACAAGGCGTTGATGGCAACCGACTACAAGACCTATGTCGATACCTGCAAGCAGATCGAGCTGCAGGTGCTGCGCGACCTGCCCTTGATCGGGCTTTCCACCCTGTCCTTCACCGTGGCTCGCAATGCGCGGCTGGACATGGGCTACAAGGTCAAGAGCGGTTACGCCCGTTGGCGTTTCCATCGCGCCACGAAAAAAGCCTGACGGCTTCAAAACACGGGTGACAGGCCAATGGGCAGGTACATGCTTTACAGGCTAGCCGACGCCATACCGACCATATGGTTGGTGCTGACGCTCGTGTTCATCGCCATGCGTATCCTCCCGGGTGACCCGGCAATCGCTGCTCTGGGAGACGGGGCTCTCCCGGAACAGCTTGCTGAGTTCCGGGAGAAAATGGGATTGAACGTCCCGATCTGGCAGCAATATTTCAACTTCCTGATCGGCACGCTGACGCTCGATTTCGGCAAGTCCTATATGAACGGCGCGCCGGTCCTCGATCTCATCGCCCGCAATCTGCCCTACACGATCCAGCTCACGGTGGCGGCGATGATCCTCGGCACCGTGATCGGCATACCGTTCGGGGTGCTGGCGGCCGTCAAGCGGGGGAAGCTGCCGGATTCCGGCATGCGGATCTTCTCTCTGGTCGGTTATGCGGTTCCGGATTTTTATCTGGGTGCGCTGTTTTTGATCGGGTTTGCGCTGAACCTCCGGTGGTTTCCGATCAACGGGGCCGGCAGCGGTTTTTTTGATATCCTCCACCACCTCTTCCTGCCGGCGCTGACGCTTGCGCTGGTCAAGGCGGCCTTCATCGGACGCCTGACGAGAACCTCCGTGCTCGAAGTCCTTGGCAAGGACTACGTGCGCACCGCCCGCGCCAAGGGAGCGCGCGAAAACCGGGTGATCTACCGCCACGCGCTGCGCAACGCCCTGCTGCCGCTTGCAACTGGTATGGGATTGAGCCTGCTGGCAACCCTGTCGGGATCCGTCGCGGTGGAGCTGGTCTTCAATCGCCCCGGCATCGGCCGCCTGCTCATCCAGTCGATTACCGAACGAGACTACGGCGTCATCCAGGGCGGAGTGGTGGTCTTCGCGCTGATGGTGGTCTTCGTCAACCTGATGATGGACCTCCTCTATGTCGTCATCGATCCACGAATTCGGGTGAAGTAATGACAATACTCCCAGGCTCCGTCGGAACCCTGTCCGCATCCGACGATATCGAACATGCGATCGCGCCGGAACCCGGCAGGACGGCGCTGCTGAAGGACATGCTCTTCGGCCAGGCCTCGACGATCTTTGCCTTTTCCGTCGTGGTGATTTTTCTTCTCGTCGCGATCCTGGCGCCCTGGCTCGCCCCTTATGATCCGCTGGCGCAAAGCGTCCTGTCGATCAACAAGCAACCGTCCTGGGCGCATTGGCTCGGCACCGACCAGTTCGGCCGGGACGTGCTGTCGCGGATGATCCACGGGTCGCGCAATTCGCTGCTGTTCGGGCTGATCTCGCCGGCTCTGGCGGCTTTCTTCGGAACCATACTCGGCGTGACGGCGGGTTACTTCGGCGGTGTCGTCGACCGGGTGATCAGCCGTGTCGTCGACCTTCTCCTGGCCTTCCCGGAACTGCTCCTGGCGATCATGATCGCAGCGGTGCTTGGCGGGGCGTTCTGGAACATCATTGCCGTCATCACAGTCGCCTTCATCCCTGGTTTTGCACGCGTGGCGCGTGCCTCGACCCTGGCGGTCAAGCAGGAGCCCTATATCGAAGCCGCCGTTGCGGTCGGCCTTCGCACGCCGACGATCATCATCCGGCATGTCATCCCGAATATCTCAGCGCCCATCCTTGTTTTGATGACGCTTTGGGTCGCATCCGCCATCCGGCTTGAGGCGTCGCTGAGCTTCCTCGGCATCGGCACCCGTGCGCCCAATCCGAGCTGGGGCAATATCATCCGGGACGGGCTGAACAACCTGTTCGGTTCACCCTGGCCGATCATCGCGGCGGGCTTTGCGATCACCTGCGTCGTGCTGTCGTTCAACCTTATGGGCGATGCGGTGCGCGATGTTCTCGATCCGGAGACGACGCGATGACGATTGCGCCTTCGCTATCCAGGCAGCAGCCGGTGTCTTCCACCCATCCGGGGCCTCTGCTGAAGGTCGAGGACCTGTCGATCGAGTTCGGGCCGGAGGGTACGGCAGTGCGTGTGGTGGAAGGTGTCAGCTTCAGCATCGACGCCGGTGCTGCGGTCGGCATCGTCGGCGAGTCCGGGTCCGGAAAATCGATGACCTCGCTTGCGGTGATGGGGCTGATCCCCAGTCCACCGGGGCGGATCGCGACGGGGCGGATCCTGTTCGAGGGCGTCGATCTGCTTGGCCTGCCGCGCTCCAGGATGCCGGAGATCCGCGGCCGGGACATCGCGATGATCTTCCAGGAGCCGATGAGCTCGCTCAATCCGGTGATGACGATCGGTGACCAGATCGGCGAGGCGATCAAGCTGCATGAGAAAATGGGCCGCGAGGAGCGGCGCCAGCGCATCATCGAGTTGCTGAAGCTGGTCGGCATTCCCGATCCGGAGCGCCGCCTCGGCGCCTATCCGCACCAGTTCTCCGGCGGCATGCGGCAGCGGGTGATGATCGCCATGGCGGTCGCCTGCAACCCGAAGCTCCTGATCGCCGACGAACCGACGACCGCGCTCGACGTCACCATCCAGGCGCAGGTGCTCGAGCTGATGCACAAGATCCGCCGCACCCTGAACACCACCATCCTCTTGATCTCGCACGATCTCGGCGTCATCGCCGATATCTGCGAGCGGGTGATCGTCATGTATGCGGGCAAGGTGGTCGAGGATGCGGATGTCAAGACGATCTTCCGGAGCCCGAAACATCCCTATACGCGCGGCCTGCTGCAATCGATCCCGCGGCTGAAGGACGAGAATACGCGTCTTTACCAGATCCCCGGCATGGTGCCCTTGCCCGGCACGATCAAGCAGGGCTGTCCGTTCTTCCCGCGCTGTCCCGATCGGATCGACAAATGCGCACGGGAGACACCGCCTCTCCTTGAAATCACATCGCAACAGAAGGCCGCCTGCTGGGTCTCGGCGGGGGCGACGTCATGAATATTGCTGTGACCGGAGATGACCTCGTCGTGGTCAGAGACGTGGGCAAGACCTTTTCGGAAGCGGGAGGCCTGGTCTTCGGCCGCTCCCAGCCGAGTGTGAGGGCGGTCGACGGCGCTTCCTTCGAGGTGAAGCGCGGCGAGACGTTGGCGCTGGTCGGGGAATCCGGCTGCGGAAAATCCACCCTCGGGCGGCTTCTGCTGCGGCTTATCGATGCCAGCGAAGGCGAAATCGCCATCGACGGCGTCGATATCCTGCGTCTCAGTTCCAACGATATGCGCCAGATGCGGGCCCGCGTGCAGATGATCTTCCAGGATCCCTACGGGTCGCTCAGCCCGCGGCGCTCGGTTGCGAAGATCATTGCGGAACCGCTGGAAATCTTCGGGTTGGTGCAAACGAGGAAGCAGCGCCGCGATCGTGTTGCCGAACTGATGATCCAGGTGGGGTTGTCGCCGACCTTCATGGACCGGTATCCGCGCCAGTTCTCCGGAGGCCAGCGGCAGCGTATCGGGATCGCTCGCGCCATTGCTGTCGATCCGCAGTTCATCGTTGCCGACGAACCGGTATCCGCGCTTGATGTCTCGGTGCAGGCCCAGATCGTCAACCTGATGCAGGACCTGCAGAAAAGCCGCGGTTTCTCCTACCTCTTCATCGCCCATGATCTCTCCGTGGTCCGCCATATCGCGGATCGGGTCGCGGTCATGTATCTCGGCCGGATCGTTGAAATCGGGCCTAAAAAGCGGATCTACGATTTCCCGAGTCATCCTTACACCCAGGCGCTTCTCTCGGCGGTGCCGGAGCCTGACCCGGAAACGCGGAAATCCCGGATCATCCTGAAGGGCGACGTGCCGAGCCCGGCCAATGTGCCGACCGGCTGCAGCTTCCATACCCGCTGTCCGATCGTGCAGCCGGTTTGCAGGACGGAACGTCCGCCGCTTGTGGAAACCGCCAGCCGCCATTTGGCTGCCTGTCATTTCGCCAAGCCGCATCCCATCCCTTTGTAGGCCTCGTCGAGAACCTCGGCAGAGGAGTGTTCGCCATCGAATGCCCACCGTCGGACGGAGAATTCGATGGCGGAGGCGTTTGCGCCACGCCCTGCCGAGAAAAATCCATAGGTATGCTTGTTTTACCGAAGGTGGCAGTTAAACTGACCTTTATCTGATGGCATCCGAGGTGACGGCTTTTCATGACACATGAATTCATCCAGGCGCTCGCGCGCGAACTCGCTCCCGACGTCTTTTTCGGGGATGATATCCCGGTTCGCTTCCACAATGATTGGGGCGGTCTCGCGCCGGTCGTGCCGCTGGCTTTGGTGCGGCCGCGCACGACGGAGCAGGTCTCGGCAACGCTGCGCCTCTGCAACGAGTTCAAGGTGCCAGTCGTGCCGCAGGGCGGTTTGACGGGGCTTGCCGGCGGTGCGCGGCCGATCGAAAATGGCGTGGCGCTGTCGCTCGACCGCATGAACGGTATCGAGGACGTTGATACGGTGATGGCGACGATGACCGTGTTGGCGGGCACGCCGCTCAGCGTCATCCAGGCGAAGGCGGAAGAGGCGGGGCTGTTCTTCGGCCTCGATCTCGGCGCCCGGGATTCCTGCGTCATCGGCGGCAATCTCGCCACCAATGCCGGCGGCAATCGCGTCATCCGGTTCGGCATGGCGCGCGAACATGTGCTGGGCCTCGAAGTGGTGCTGCCGGACGGCACGATCGTCACATCGCTGAACAAGATGCTCAAGAACAATGCGGGCTACGACCTCAAGCAGCTGTTCATCGGTTCGGAAGGCACGCTGGGCGTCATCACCCGCGCCGTGCTGCGCCTGCAGGCGAAGCCCGCGGAGCTTGCAAGCGCCTTCTGCGGCTGCCCGGATTTCCCCTCGCTTCTGGAACTCCTGAAGAGCGCCCGTCAGGGCATGGGATCGGCGCTGACCTCGTTCGAGGTGATGTGGCCGAGCTTTTACGACTTCATGACGGGTAAGCTTCCTGACCTGCGCCGCGCCTTCAAGGAGCCGCATGGGATCTATGTGCTGATCGAAACCGGCGGGCGCAATGCCGAAGAAAACCGGGCGTTGCTGGAGCAGGTGCTGTCGGATGCGCTGGAAGCCGGCTGGGTTTCCGATGCGGTCCTGCCATCCTCGGAGCGCGAGACCAAGGACCTCTGGGCGGTGCGCGAAAGCGTATCGGAATACGGCAAGCTGATGGGGCCGCTGACCGCCTTCGACGTCGGCCTGCCGACCAGCGCCGCCGGCCGGGTGGTCGACGAGATCGAAGCCGCGATGAAGGTCCGCTGGCCGGACGCGATCGCGCTCAGCTACGGCCATATCGGCGACAGCAACCTGCATCTCGTCTGCAACATCCCGTCTTCCGGCAGCGACCAGCCGCACAAGGAGATCACCGAACTGGTGTTCGGTTCGATTGCGCGCGAAGGCGGCACGATTTCCGCCGAACACGGGATCGGCCTCCTGAAGAAGCCCTATCTCAAGCTGTCGCGCACGCCGGAGGAGCTGGCGCTGATGGCGCGCATCAAGCTGGCGCTCGATCCCAACAACATTCTGAATACCGGCAAAGTGCTTTCCGTCTGAGCGGGATAGGAGGCGCCGGTGAATCGACATTTTCAGCCCGTCAAAGTGCTGCTTCCGAATGAAGAGGTGGCGCGCCGGCTTGCCGATGCCATCAGGACCGGGTTTTTCCGGCTCGGCTCGCGCCTTCCGTCCGAACGCAGCATAGCCGAACAGATGCAGGTGAGCCGCCCGACTGTGCGCGAGGCGGTGAAACTGCTGGTCGAGGCGAATATTTTGACCGTCAGACCGGGCGCCGGCGGCGGCACGTTCGTCAGCAGCGAGATCGTGCCGCTCGACCTGATCGTGCCGAGGCCGGACATGCGGCCGGGCGATATCGACGAGGCGATCGAGGTGCGCCGGCTGATCCTGCCCTGGGTGGCGCAGATCGCCTCGCAATATGCCGAGGATGCGGATTTCGACCGGATGCGGGAGGCGATCCGGTTCGGCCGGGATGCGTTGCCGCCGCCGGAGGTGACCAAGAGCAGCCCCGAACATATCAATTCGATCATCATCGCTTCGATGCGGTTCGATCTGGCGCTGGCGCAGGCGACCCGCAACAGCCTTGTTCTGGAATTGATGGAACTGCTGCTGCAATGGGTGGAGCCGATGCGGCGCGGGACGCTGCATACGCGGGCCGATCTCGCGCTGTCGCTCGAACTGGTCGAGACCATGATGCAGGCGATCGAATCCGGCGACCCGGCGCAGATCGCCGAGATCACCGAAAGGCGTCTCGGCATTCTGGAAAATGCGCTTGAGGAACAGACCGGGCGGCGCCTTCGCCGCAACCGTAGGCGGGCCGATGCGGGCTGATCAGCGCTCCAGCCTTTCGTGCCAGGCGGTGCGATAGGTAGCAACGTCCCAGGATGGCGCGGGCACGGCGCGGCCGGGTTTGGTGTTCGGCGAAATGCCGGCCAGAAGTGCTGCGCCCTGGCTGGTGCCGGTCGAGCCGGGGAGGGCAATCACCTCGCGGCCGAGCAGAGCGCCCAGCGCCTGGAGATAGGCCGGGTTGGTGGAGAAAGGGCCTTCGACCAGAACCGGCCCCTTGGCGCCGATGAGGTCGAGGCAGGTCTCCGTCATCAGCGCGAGATAGAGGCAGGCTGCCGCCCAGCGCTGGGCAGTCGAGGCATTGGTGTCGTTGATCCATTGGCGCTCGTGGCCCGGGAAGGGGCCGGAGCCGGCGGCAATGTTCGGCAAGAGCATCAGGCCACTTTCGATGACATAAGGCACGGCCGCAAGCGCCGCTTCCGGCGATAACGCACCCAGCTCCACCGTCAGCATCTCGAATTCGCGGCCGCCCATGAAGCGGCTCGAGGGCACGGCGCGGCCATAGGCATCGACGTTGGCAAGCGCGTCGCGTCGCGGATCGAGGTGGTCGAGATCGCCGCCGACCGCGAAATTGATGACCCAGGTGCCGGTGGAGACGACCGCGAATGGCGGTTCCCGTCCCACCAGATGCGGCAGCAGCGAGGCATTGGAATCGTGGATGCCGCAATGGACCGGGACGGGTGTCGTGAGGCCGATCCGGGCTGCGATGTCCGGCAATAGCGGACCGAGCGTGTCGAAGGCCGAACGGACGGGCGCCATCAGGTCGCGGATGCCGAGCGTATCGACCAGCGGGGAATAGGTGCCTTCGCGCGGCCGCCAGAGATCGGTGTGGCAGCCGAGCGAGGTGACTTCGTTCGCCGTCACGCCGGTCAGCAGGAACGCCCAGTATTGCGGGTAGGTGAGGATGGTTCGGGTGCGGGCAAAGGCTTCGGGAAACGCCGTCTTCTGGTAATGAAGTTGTGCCCCGACATTCAGCCCGCCGGACAGGGACGGCGAGAAGGTGTCCGAAAAGGACGGGCGGATGGACTGGTAGGCTCTGCGGACGTCTTCCGCATATTCGTGTTCGTAATCGAGTACCGGCAGGGCCAGTTTGCCCTCGGCATCGAGAAGCACCGCCGATGCGCCGTGGGTGGTGATCGAGATCGCATCGAAGCCGGGTTGTTGGACAAAGGCAGAGAGGGCTTCGAGCGCGAAGGTCCACAGAGCTTCGATATCGTAGTGCGGATAAGGCGGCCCGGACAGAACCCGGTTCGGCGCGCGCCTTTCGGCGATCTCCTCGCCGGTCGCGCAGTCGAGCACCACGACCTTGGCATTGGTCTTGCCGATATCGAGGACCGCGATTTTTTCGGGCATGGTCATGGCAGGTGGAAGACCGTTACCAGATCGCTCTGGACCGGCGAATTGTCGGGATTGGTTTCCATGATGTCGGCCATGTGCGCCCACCATTTCTTCATCACCGGATGGTCCGGCAGGCCGGCCATCGTGTGGTCAGCCGGTCGCGTCAGCACGCCGAACAGAATGTTCGTCTCGCGGTCGAGATGGATGGAATAGTCGCTGGCGCCTGCCTGGTGGAGGAGATCGACAAGCTCCGGCCAGATCTCGTCATGGCGCTTGCGGTATTCCGCTTCCATGCCGGGATTGAGTTTCATCTTGAAGGCGTGTTTTTCGAGCGTCATCAGCTCATTTCCTTGATGCGGCGGGCGATGATCGGGATGGCGATGGTGATGATCAGGAGCAGGCCGACGAAGATCGACATGACGATGCCGGGCACGTTGAGGAGGCCCAGTCCGAAGGTGACGAGGCCCATGACAAAGGCGGCGATGACGACGCCGGCGATCGTGCCCGCACCGCCGAGGATGGAGACGCCGCCGAGCACGACCATGGTAACGACTTCCAGCTCCCACCCTTGCGCGATCGAAGGGCGGGTCGAGCCGAGGCGGGAGGTGAGGCAGACGGATGCGACACCCGCCATCACGCCGGTCAGCAGGAACAGGATGAACTTCACCCGTTCCACCGGAATGCCGGAAAAGCGCGCCGCGAATTCGTTGTTGCCGATCACATAGACCTGCCGGCCGAAATTCGTGGCGTGCAGGAGGATGCCGAAAGCTGCGGCAAACACGAGGAACAGCAAGAATTCGAAGGAGAACACCCAGGCCACATAGCCCTGGCCAAAGTAAGCAAAACTTGCCGGGTATTTGCCATAGGCCTGGTCGCCCAGCACGATATAGGAAATGCCGCGGAAGAGGCTCATCGTGCCGATCGTCACCACGATAGACGGCAGCTTGAGGCCGGCGACGAGCAGGCCGTTGAACGCGCCGCAGAAAAGGCCGGTGCCGATGCCGATCGCCACCAGCCCCGGCGTGCCGATACCGGCCTGGGCTGCGGCGCCCATCGCGGTCGAGGCGAGCGCGATGATCGCCGCCACAGACAGATCGATCTCGCCGGCGATGACGAGCAGCGCCATGGCAAAGGCGATCATCGCCTTTTCGGTAAAGTTGAAGGTGGCGTCGGAGAGGTTCCAGGCATTCAGAAAGTAAGGCGAGGCGAACGAATTGAAGACGAAGATCAGCACCGCCACGCCGAAGAGCAGAACTTCCCAGCTCGCGAGGAGACGTGAGGTCTTGCTGCCGAGCCGGTCGGGGATGACCCGTTTCGAGGAAACGACGTCGCTCATGCGGACACCTCCTTTGCACCCCGATCGCGCAGGATGATGCGGCCGGCCTTGCGTTCGGCGCGGGCGTTGAAGACGACGGCGAGCACGATGACGATGCCGGAGATCGCCATCTGGGCAAACGGTGAGATGCCGATGACGGGCAGCGCGTTCTTGATGACGCCAAGGAAGAGCGCGCCGAGCACGGCGCCGCCGACCGAGCCGATGCCGCCGGCGATCGAGATGCCGCCGATGACGCAAGCGGCAACCGTATCCAGTTCGAAACCGGCGGCGATATCCACATAGGCGACCGCATAACGCGACACCCAGAGATAACCGGAGAGGCCGGCGAGCGCGCCCGACACCACGAAGGCGATGAACTTGGTCCAGCCGATGTCGATGCCGGCATAGATCGCCGCCGTCGGGTTGCCGCCGGATGCGTAGGCCGCGCGGCCGAAGGGCAGGCGGGTCAGCACGAACCAGGCGCCGAGCACGATGAGGATAGCGATCCAGGAGAGAATCGGCAGGCCGAGCACCGGCAGACGCGGCACGTTCAGGAAGGTAGGTCCCATCTGGTGGGCATTCACCCAGCCGCCGCCCGACAGCACGAAGGCCATGCCGCGGTAGATGGTCAGCGTTCCGAGCGTCACCACGATGGGGGGAATCCGCAACGCCCAGACGAGGTAGCCGTTGATCGCCCCTAGGAAAGCGCCGATGCCGATCGCCATGACGATGAGCAGGGCCAGCGGCAGATCGGGATAGGCAGCGTTGGTCATGGCGACCGCCATGCCGGTGAAGGCAAGGTTGGCGGCGACCGAGAGGTCGATCGATTTGGTCAGGATCACCGTCATCTGGCCGAGCGCCAGGATGATCAGGATCGAGGTATCGTTGAAGATGTTGGCGAGATTGCCGGGAGCTGCAAAGCCCTGGGCGCGGGTGGAAAAGCCGGCGATCATCAGGGCAATGATGACGGTAAGCAGGATTTCGCGGTTCTTCAGGAGGCGGTTCATGGGTCTCTCCTCACTGATTGCCGGTCGCGGCGCGCACCAGCGCTTCGGCGCTCAGAGCCTCGCGCTCGAAGACACCGGCGGCCAGGCCCTCGCGCATCACCATCACCCGGTCGGACATGCCGAGGATTTCGGGAAGCTCGGAGGACACCATGATGATCGACAGGCCTTCGGCGGCGAGTTCGCCGATGAAGGCGTGCACGGCGGCCTTGGAGCCGATGTCGATGCCCTTGGTCGGCTCGTCGAGAATGATCACCTTCGGCTGGGTCGCCAGCCATTTGCCGATGACGACCTTCTGCTGGTTGCCGCCCGACAGGGTGCCGACCGGCACCGAAAGAGCGGCGGCGCGCAGGTCCAACCGTTCGGCATATTTTCGCGCAAGCGCCAGTTCGTTGGCGGCCTTCAGGAAACCCGAGCGTGATGTCTTGCCGAGCGATGGCAGCGACATATTCTGGAAGATCGGCATGGGCAGTGCCAGGCCGTGGCGACCGCGTTCCTCCGGCACGTAGACGATGCCGGCGCGGATCGCGTCGCCCGAGGAGCGGATGTCGAGCGGCTTGCCTTCCAGCACCAGCCGGCCGGAGGAGGGCCGGGTCACGCCGAACAGCGACTGGCAGAGCTCCGAACGTCCGGCGCCGATCAAGCCGTAGAGCCCAAGGATTTCGCCGCGGCGGAGCTCGAAGGAAATGTCGCGGAATTCGGTCGGGTGGCAGTAGCTTTCGACACGGAAGACCGGCGCGCCGATCGCAACCTCGACCTTGGGGAAAACGTCCTTGACGTCGCGGCCGACCATCAGCCGGACGATCTCGTCCTGCGGCGTCTGCTTCAACCGGCCCTGGCCGACGGCACGGCCGTCGCGGAATACCACGAAATTCTCGGCGATCTCATAGACCTCGTCGAACTTGTGGCTGATGAAGAGGATCGCCTTGCCCTGGCGTTTCAGGTTCTCGACGATGCGGAAGAGATCGTCGATCTCCTTGCGGGACAGGGCCGCGGTCGGTTCGTCCATGATGACGATACGCGCCTCGACGGACAGCGCCCGGGCAATCGCCACGAGATGGCGCTGGGCGATCGACAGGTCGCGCAGGCGGATCGTCGGGTCGATCTCGCTTTCGAGCTGGAGCATCAGGGCCTTGGCGCCGGAATTGATCCTGCGCCAGTCGATCGTGCCGAACCGGGTGCGCGGCGCATGGCCAAGAAAGATGTTTTCCGCGACGCTCAGCTCGTCGAAGAGGACGGTTTCCTGATGGATGGCGGTGACGCCGGCGTCGATCGCGGCCTGGGCGCTCGCGAATGTGGTGGGCACGCCGTCGATCAGGATTTCGCCCTCGTTCGGGCGGTAGATGCCGGTCAGGATCTTGACCAGCGTCGACTTGCCGGCGCCGTTTTCGCCGATCAGAGCCGTCACCTGGCCGGGGTAAAGCCTGATGCTGACGCCATCGAGGGCTTTGACGCCCGGAAAGATCTGGCTGATGCCGCGCATTTCCAGGATCGGCATTGCTTCCGTCGTCGGTGCCGGTCGGGGCGATCGGTCTTGAATTTTCGTAACGCCGTTCATCAGGGACATTTTCCGACGAGTCTTTGAGATTACGTCTGGTTATTTTTCGCGCGCAAAAGTCGACGATTCCGAGTTTGGAGCGGCCCTCACCCGGCCTCCGCTCCGCTGGCCACCCTCTCCTCGAGGGGAGAGGAGGGAATAGCGAAGGCGCGACATATTTCTTCTCCCCGACGGGGAGAAAGTGCCGGCAGGCGGATGAGGGGGCTCGCACCTGCCGGCAAGGGAGTTCTCCGGATCAGAAGATCTTGGAGAACTCGTCGATGTTCTTGGCATTATAGACGAACGGGTCGGCCATGGCGGCCTCGCCATTGTCGCCCACCTTGATCGAGCCCATGCGGCCGGCCTTGATGGCCGAGCCGGGCTTGGCGTCTGTATCGCCCTTGACGAGATGATAGGCGATCTGGGTGGCCGAATAACCGAGGTCGATCGGGTTCCAGATGGCGAATTCCTTGGTCGCGCCCGACTTGATGGCGCCGGCCATTTCGGACGGCAGGCCGAGGCCGGTCACGTAGACCTTGCCGATCATGCCGGCATCCTTGACGGCCTGCGAGGCGGCCAGCACGCCGACCGTAGTCGGGGCGACGATGACCTTGACGTTCGGCTGCGATTTCAGGAGGCCCTGCGCTTCGCGGTAGGACTTGTCGGCCAGGTCGTCACCATAGACCGTGGTTGCGAGGTTCAGGCCGGGGAAATCCTTGAGCTGCTTCTTCATCTCGGCAATCCAGGTGTTCTGGTTCGTCGAGGTGGTGGTGGCCGAGAGGATGGCGAAATCGCCCTTGCCGCCGTCGAGATGATCCTTGGCGAGCGTCAGGCACATCTTGCCGATCAGCTCGTTGGAAGACGGGTTTAGGTGCATGATGCGGCCTTCCTTGGCCACCGCAGAATCCCAGGAGATCACCTTGATGCCGCGCTGTGCGGCCTTCTTCAGCGCCGGGATGACGGCATCCGGATCGTTGGCGGAGATGGCGATCGCGTCCACCCCTTGAGCGATCAGCGAATTGATCACTTCGATCTGGCCTTCGGCCGTCGTGGAGGTCGGGCCTGTATAGATGACCTGGACCCCGCCGAGTTCCTTGGCCGCTTCCTGGGCACCCTTGTTGGCGGCCTCGAAGAAGCCGTTGCCGAGCGATTTGACGACAAGCGCGATCTTCATGTCGGCGGCATTTGCCGCCGTCGTCATTGCGGCGAAGGCAAGTGCCACGCCGAGAGCGAGTTTCTTTGCAAGTTTCATGGTTGGTCCTCCCAGTTGATAGTTCGATCTTCCTCCCGCCGGTCGCTCCTCATGCGGCCGACGAGGAATCCTGCTTGGCCACGTCCGCCGAAACGGCACCGGCGATAATCAGCTTGACGCCCGCATCCTCGATCATCCGTACCGCGTCGTCGGTCACGCCGTCATCGGTGATGACCGTCGTCACCCGTTCCAGCGGGCAGAGAATGAGGCTCGATCGGCGCGAAAACTTCGATGAATCCACCATCACGATCAGTTCCTCGGCCTGATGCATCAGCTTCTGTTCGCTCTGGATCACCAGCGCGTCTGCTTCCATCACGCCGAGCGGGCCGACCCCCTGCGCCCCGATGAACATGCGCCGCGCATAAAAATTGCGGATTGCGTCATTGTCGAAAGGCGACAGGATCAGGCTCTGCTCGCGATAGATCGCGCCACCCGGTATGGTCACCGTGTTCTTCGAATGCTTGACCAGATGTTCGGCGATCGCAAACGAATTGGTCATCACCTGCAGGCGCCGTGCCGACATGAAATGTACCATCTGGAACGTCGTGGTCCCGCCGTTGATGATGACGCTGTCGCCTTCGTTGCAGAGTTCGACCGCACGGCGGGCGATGGCGCGCTTCTTGTCGATATTGACCGATTCCGAAACTCGGAACGACCGGGCGGCGAGCTGGCCGATCTGCGGCGGATGAACCGCCTCCGCGCCGCCGCGGACACGCCGCAGCTTGCCCTGAACGTGCAGCGAGGCGATGTCGCGCCGGATCGTCGCTTCCGAGGCCTCGGTCAATTCGGCGATATCCTGCACCGTGACGACGGGCTTTTCCTGGACGGCGCTCAAGATGATGCGATGGCGTTCACGTTCGTGCATGGGGCTCCTCCTCGCCGACAACTATTGCTGGAAAATTTATGATGTCAATCAGAAACGATCAAATTCGCTTTTATTGCGTTGCACAATGAAAGTTTATGATCGTTTCTGATTGACAGGTGCTGCGGCAATGCGCGATACCCACAACAGGGAGATGGCGACCGCCTCGTCGCCGTGAGCCGAAACACGTTGGGAGGACAAGCGATGTCGGGCCAAACCCGCCTTCTCGAAAACCGTTGGGATGATGTTCAGGCCACCAAGCTCGATGAGCCCGGCAAGCTGCTCTATCGCTCCAATCTTCTCGGTGCCGACAAGCGCATCACCAATTACGGCGGCGGCAATACCTCGGCCAAGGTGATGGAAACCGACCCGCTGACTGGCGAAAAGGTGAAGGTCATGTGGGTAAAGGGCTCGGGCGGCGATGTCGGCACGATCAAGCTTGACGGTTTCGCCACCCTCTACATGGATAAGCTGGAAGCACTGAAGGGGCTCTACAAGGGCGTCGAGGACGAGGACCGCATGGTCGGCTTCCTGCCGCACTGCACCTTCAACCTCAATCCGCGCGCCGCCTCGATCGACACGCCGCTGCACGGTTTCGTGCCGTTCACGCATGTCGACCACATGCACCCGGATGCGATCATTGCGATTGCGGCTTCGAAGAATTCTCGGGAGCTGACGCAGCAGATCTTTGGCAACGAGATCGGCTGGCTGCCGTGGCGGCGGCCGGGTTTCCAGCTCGGGCTCGATCTCGAAGCGTTCGTCAAGGCTAACCCGACGGCCAAGGGCGTCGTGCTGGAAAGCCACGGCCTGTTCACCTGGGCGGATGACGCCAAGGTCTGCTACGAACTGACGCTCGACATCATCAATAAGGCGATCGAATGGTTCGCCAAGGAAACTGAAGGCAAGACGATCTTCGGTGGTGCAGTGGCACAGAGCCTGCCCGCGGCCGAGCGCCGGGCGATCGTTGCAAAGCTGATGCCGGAAATCCGCAGCCGGATCGGCAAGGCGGAGCGCAAGCTCGGCCATTTCGACGATCAGGACGCGGTGCTGGAATTCGTCAATTCCAGGGATCTGAAGCCGCTCGGAGCGCTCGGCACCTCTTGCCCAGACCATTTCCTGCGTACAAAAATCCGCCCGCTGATCCTTGATTTCGATCCCGCGAAGCCGGATGTCAATGCGGTTCTCGCCGGTCTCGATAAGGCGCTCGAAGACTACCGCGCCGACTATACGCGCTATTATGAAGCCTGCAGGCACGATAATTCGCCGAAGATCCGCGATCCCAACCCCGTCATCTTCCTGATCCCCGGTGTCGGCCTTCTGTCGTTTGCGCGGGACAAGGCGACCGCCCGCATTGCCGGCGAGTTCTACGTCAACGCCATCAACGTGATGCGCGGCGCGTCCACCGTTTCCGAATATCAGGGCCTACCGGAGCAGGAGGCGTTCGACATCGAATACTGGCTGCTCGAAGAGGCCAAGCTGCAGCGCATGCCGAAGCCGAAAAGCCTTGCCGGGCAGGTGGCGTTCGTCACCGGCGGCGCCGGCGGCATCGGGCGGGCGACCGCAGCCCGGTTGATGGGCGAGGGCGCCTGCGTGGTGCTTGCCGATATCGACGGCGGCGCGCTCGAGACGACCAAAGCCGATTTCGAAAAATCCTTCGGCAAGGATGCGGTGCGCGGGGTTCTGCTCGACGTGACGACCGAAGACGCGGTGATCACGGCGTTTGCCGAGGCCTGCGTCGAATTCGGCGGCGTCGATATCCTCGTCTCAAATGCCGGGATTGCGTCCTCCGCACCGGTCGAGGAAACGACGCTCGCGATGTGGAGCAAGAATATCGACATCCTGGCGACCGGCTATTTCCTTGTCTCGCGGGAGGCGTTCCGGCTGTTCCGACGCCAGAAGCTCGGTGGCAACGTGGTGTTCGTCGCTTCCAAGAACGGACTTGCCTCGTCGCCGAACGCATCGGCCTATTGCACCGCGAAGGCAGCCGAAATCCATCTGGCTCGCTGCCTGGCCCTGGAAGGCGCCGATGCTGGTATCCGTGTCAATACGGTCAATCCGGATGCGGTGCTGCGTGGCTCGAAGATCTGGAACGGCGAATGGCGCGAACAGCGTGCCGCTTCCTCGAAGATCGAAGTGAGCGATCTGGAGGAGCATTACCGCAAGCGGTCACTGCTGAAGCTGAATGTATTCCCTGAAGATATTGCCGAGGCGATCTACTTCCTGGCGTCGGATGCCTCGGCGAAATCGACCGGCAACATCATCAACGTGGATGCCGGCAACGCGCAGAGTTTTACACGGTAACCTGGTTGCCGTCGCTTGGACTGAGTTGTCAGACGTTGGCTGAAAGGAATGATGCGGGAACGGGAACGGCATTCTTCACCCTCATTCCTGTGACAAGCAAAGGAATGAGGGAACTTGAAGCGGGCGTCCAGAGCCGCCATGCAGGTTGGGGAGGAACACATGCCTGAATTGAATATCTCCGCGGACATCGTCGCTGTCGAAAATGACAAGCGCTTGAGCGCGCTCAAATCCGATTACGAGGCGCTCGGCGAAAACCTGTCGCGGCGTGGTCTCGATATCGAAACGATCACCGGAGAGGTCGAAGAATTCTTCGTCGCGGTACCGTCTTGGGGCGTCGGCACCGGCGGCACGCGTTTCGCCCGTTTTCCGGGCCAAGGCGAGCCGCGCGGCATTTTCGACAAGCTCGACGATTGCTCGGTGATCAATCAGCTCACAACGGCGACGCCGACCGTTTCGCTGCATATCCCCTGGGACAAGGCAGATGCGAAGGAATTGCGCGCCAAGGGCGACGTGCTGGGTCTCGGGTTCGACGCGATGAACTCAAACACGTTTTCCGATGCGCCGGGGCAGGCGCATTCCTATAAATACGGTTCGCTCAGCCACACGGACTCCGCGACGCGCGCCCAGGCGATCGAGCACAATCTCGAATGTATCGAGATCGGCAAGGCGATCGGCTCCAAGGCTCTGACGGTGTGGATCGGCGACGGTTCGAACTTTCCGGGCCAGAGCCATTTCACGCGGGCGTTCGAGCGCTACCTTGCGTCGATGGTGGAGATCTACAAGGCGTTGCCGGACGATTGGCGGCTGTTTTCCGAACACAAGATGTACGAGCCGGCCTTCTATTCCACGGTCGTGCAGGACTGGGGCACCAACTATCTGATCGCCAATACGCTGGGACCAAAGGCCTTCTGCCTCGTCGATCTCGGGCATCACGCGCCGAACACCAATATCGAGATGATCGTGGCTCGCCTCATCCAGTTCGGAAAGCTTGGCGGTTTTCACTTCAACGATTCCAAATATGGCGATGACGACCTCGATGCCGGTGCGATCGAGCCCTACCGCCTTTTCCTGGTCTTCAATGAACTGGTGGATGCCGAGCATCGCGGGATCAAAGACTTCCGCCCGGCGCATATGATCGACCAGTCGCACAACGTCACCGATCCGATCGAAAGCCTGATTTCCAGCGCCAACGAGATCCGCCGCGCCTATGCCCAGGCATTGCTGGTCGATCGGCGCGCGCTCGACGGCTTCCAGCAGGACAACGATGCACTGATGGCCTCCGAGACGTTGAAACGCGCCTATCGCACCGACGTAGAGCCGATTTTGGCCGAGGCCCGACGCCGTGCTGGCGGAGCGATCGATCCGGTCGCTACGTATCGGGCCAGCGGTTACCGGAAAAAGGTCGCGCTCGAACGTCCAGCCTCTGCCAGCGGCGGTGGCGGGATCGTCTGATCCCTCTGACCTGTCAGGATGCCGGCGGATAAGTTCCGCCGGCGGCCATTTCCTATCGTGCGACCGAGTGACCGCGATCAGGTGTTCCGGCCGATTGCGCGTTCCATGCGGCTGAGGCCCTCCTCAAGCAGGGCACGCGGGCATCCGAAATTGACGCGGACGAAGTTGCCGTAGGCCTCCCCGAATTCCGATCCGGCGTTGAAGCCAACCTTGCCGTGCTCGAGGAAATGACTCTGGGCATCCGGCTTCAGGCCGAGTTCGGTGCAGTCGAGCCAGGCAAGGAACGTGCCTTCCGACTTTATGAGCTTGATCTTGGGAAACCGGCGCGCGATTTCGGCCGACAGGTAGTCGCGGTTGGCCTCTATATAGGCGAGCATCCGCGTCTTCCAGTCGCCAGCCTTCGAGAAGGCCGCAAGCGTCGCCTCGAGCCCGATGATATTGGCATTGTCGACCATTCCGAGCCGCGCCTGGTTGAATTTCTCGCGGATCGCCTTGTTGCCGATAATCGCGAAGGCGGTCTTGAGGCCGGCGATATTGTAGGTCTTGCTGGCTGCCATCAGCGTGATCGTGCGGTTCGCAGCGTCTTGCGAAAGCGTGGCGATCGGTACGTGGCGGCGGCCGTCGAACAGAAGGTCGCAATGGATTTCGTCGGAGATGATCAGCGTATCGTTCTGATGGCAGAGGTCGGCGATCGTCTTCAGTTCTTCCGCCGTGAATACTTTGCCTGTGGGGTTGTGCGGGTTGCAGAACAGCAGCGCCTTCGACTTCGCCAGTTGCGCCGCCAGAACCTCCGTATCCATCACATAGCCATCGGCGGTCGGCACAAGCGGCGCCTCGCGGCGAACAAGGTTCCAGGTCGCCGGAGCTTCGAGGATGGGACGATAGACCGGTGTCTGGACCAGCACGCCGTCGCCAGGCTTGAGCATCGCGTGCAGCGCCATGTTGAAGCCGGGAACGACGCCTGGAAGGAAGACGATCTCGTCTGGCGAAACGGTCCAGCCGTATTTTTCCTGCATGTCGGCGATAATCTGCGCTCGCAGTTCTTCACGGGCGACGCCGTAGCCGAGCACCGGATGTTCGAGCCGGTTGCGGATGGCATCGACGATCTCCGGCGCCGCGGGGAAGTCCATGTCGGCGACCCACATGGGCAGCACGTCGTCCGGATACTTGCTCCACTTCGAGCTGCCGGTGCCCCGGCGTTCGTGCACCGCATCGAAATCGGTCATGCTCTCAAATCCCCTGTTATCATTCTGCCGTTCAAATTGGCCGGCCATCCTCATTTTCGACGCCTGCCGCGAACCGGGCAAAGCGTAAAATCCGCCCCGTTGTCCCTAACCGGCCGCGCGCCTGTCAACGCCTTTCTTTGCATAACCGGTGAGCGCAGCGTCCCGCGCTTGTCTTGCGAGCAGCCTGGTTCGGTATTGGGATGACGCGGATCAATCTGGAGGAAAGTTCAGGCGCGGATCAGGATGTGCGCTTCCATAGCCGCCTCGACGAAGGCCTTTCTGGCTTCTTCCGGCTTGCGTTTTCCGGCATCCACCGCGGCGAAGATGTCAAGCGCCCGGTCGAGGGCCGTGCCATCCTCCGCCGGCCAGTCTTCGATCATCGCCCAGGCAGCGGCCTGCGTCGTTTCGATCACGGTTTCGGCCGGCGGCTCGCCGATCGATATGACGACCGGCTTGTTCCAGGGCGTATTCATTCTGTTCAGCGTCCCGTCTCGTCCATGCCGGTCTCATAGACCGATTTGACGGCCGTGGCGAGGGTCGCTCTCGCTAGAGCAAGCCTCGTGCAGCGAGGTTCTTCATCAGCGCCGAGATGCCGAAGTTCCAGGGGGGGCATTCGGTCGAGAGGCGTACCGTGTTGCGCAGAGTGCCGAGGTCCGGAGAAGAGATCTCGACGATGTCGCCGATCTTGTGGGTAAACCCCTGGTTCGGCACGTCGCGATCCTCCGTCGGCGCAAACAGCGTGCCGAGAAACAACATGAAGCCGTCGGGATATTGATGATGCTCGCCGCATGTATGCTTGACCAGATCGAGCGGGTCGCGGCTGATCTGCGACATTGAGCTCTTGCCGTTGAGGACATATCCCTCCGGCCCGGTGACGCGCAGGTCGAGTTCGGCATTGCGGACATCGTCCAATCCGTAATCTTCATCGAAGAGGCGGATGAAAGGCCCGATCGAGCAGGAGGCATTGTTGTCCTTCGCCTTGCCGAGCAGAAGCGCCGACCGCCCCTCGACGTCGCGCAGGTTGACGTCGTTGCCGAGCGTCGCTCCCTTGATCTCGCCCCGGCTGTTGACCGCGAGCACGATTTCCGGCTCCGGGTTGTTCCAGGTCGAGACAGGATGGAGGCCGACATCCGCGCCCCAGCCGACGGAGGCGAGCACCGGGGCCTTGGTGAAGACTTCCGCATCCGGGCCGATCCCGACTTCGAGATATTGCGACCACATGCCTTCCTTGATCAGCGCTTCCTTGACGCTGGCGGATTGCGGCGAACCGGCCTTCAGGTCCTTGAGGCTGCCGCCGATGATCGTGCTGACCGTCTGGCGGATGGCCGCGGCTCTATCCGGATTGCCGGCCGCCTTCTCCTCGATGACCCGCTCGATCATCGATTGCGCGAACGTCACGCCGCAGGCCTTGATCGCCTGGAGATCGGCGGGAGCCAGCAGGTGGGGACGCGACGGATCGGGCCTGCCCGTGCTGTTCCTGGCAAGATCTTCCAACGTCCCGATGACCGGGCCTGCGGCATTTCGGACAAAGTCCGCAACATCGACGCGCTCCAGAAGCGCGCTGAGGGTCGGCGCGTCCCGGCTGGTGATATCGACCAGACCACCGTCCCGCAGCGTGACGACGCTCGGGCCTGAAACAGCAGGATTCCAGACGCGGCCGACAAAAAGGCCGTTGGCAAACGTATCGATGAGATTGTCGGTCATGTTGGTCAATCTGCCTCCCGTTAGATGTGGCCGAATGAGCCACCCTATCTTCTCTTGTTCTTCCGCTCGGCGCGCAGCGGTTTTCAGCTCGCAGCCAAGGCTGTGTGTTTTCGCTGTCGAAGACGTATTCGTCCAGCCCCAGATGACAAATTAGATCGAGATTTGTGGGGATGCCGTCGGCGTCGCGCTGCCGATCAAGAGGTTCAGCGCTCTCGGCTGAAAACCTCTCGTGTCAGGAGTCGCTAATCTCATTCTCAGCGGCCACCGCTGCGCGTCTCTGCCTCCCCATTGACAGGGCGGCTGCGTCCTATATTCTGTTATAAAAGTCTATATAACATAATTGTGGAACATAAAACGGGAGACTACCATGAAATTGAAACTTGCATTCCTCGTTGCAACGGCGCTCGTCGCCATGCCGTCATTTCTGATGGCGCAGGAAAAAGGCGGCGTCATCAACGTCGCAACCATCGGCGAGCCGCCGACGCTCGATCCGATGACATCGACAGCCGATCTCGTAGGTATCGTCACCCAGCACATTTTCGAGACGCTCTACACATTCAACAAGAAGTGGGATGTCACGCCGCTTCTGGCGGAAAGCCTGCCGGAGGTGAGTGCCGACGGCAAGACCTATACGATCAAGCTGCGTAGCGGCATCAAGTTCCATGACGGCAGCGACATGACCTCGGAAGACGTGGTCGCCTCGCTCACCCGCTGGACCAAGCTCGCCTCGCGCGGCAAGCAGGCCGCAGGCTTCATCGAATCCGTCTCCGCCGCCGATCCGGCGACCGTGACGATCAAGCTGAAGCAGCCCTATGCGCCGCTCGTCTCGCTGCTCGCCTTCAACAACTCTGCCGCAATCATCATCCCGGCCGAGAAGCAGGCCGACACGATGACCGACTTTGTCGGTACTGGACCCTATATGCTGAAGGAGCGCAAGGCGGACCAGTATATCCAGCTTACCCGCTTCAAGGACTACAAGCCGCGTTCGGGCGAGAGCGACGGTTATGGCGGCGCCCGCCACCAGTATCTCGACGAGATCCGTTTCGTGCCGGTTCCGGACCCGAACACCCGCGTCGAAGCCGCCGTTTCCGGCCAGTACGACTACATCGACTCGCTGCCGGTCGAATCCTTCGACAAGGTGAAGGCCTCGAAGGCCACCCAGCCGCTGCTCCTGAAGCCGTTCGGCTATCCGGTCTTTGTCTTCAATACCGCAGAAGGGGCTGCCAAGAGCCTTGACGTCCGAAAGGCGATCCGTCAGGCGCTCAGCATGGAAGACATGCTTGCCGCCGCCTTCGGCAGCAAGGACTTCTACGCGCTCGATGGCAATATCTACCCGGCCTCCTTCACCTGGAGCACGGATGCTGGCGTGAAGGGCAATTACAACGTCGCCGATCCGGAAGGTGCTGCCAAGGCAGCCAAGGCCGCCGGTTATGACGGCAAGCCGATCCGCATCCTGACCAGCCGCCAATACGAGTTCCACTACAAGATGGCGCAGGTCGCAGCCGAGTATCTGAAACTTGCCGGCTTTGCTGTCGACATGCAGGTGGTCGACTGGGCGACGCTCACCCAGCGCCGCACCGACAAGGCGCTCTGGGACATCTACATCACCCACAGCCCGTTCCTGCCGGAGCCGGCACTGATCGGTTCGCTGGCGCCGACCTCGCCGGGCTGGTGGGATACGCCCGCCAGAAAGGCGGCCGTGGATGCTTTCTCGGCCGAGTCGGATCCGAAGAAGCGCGTCGAGCTCTGGGCCACTGTCCAGAAGGCCATGTATGACGAGGCGCCTTTCATGAAGATCGGCGATTTCAACGCGGTCTCCGCCATCTCCACCAAACTTCAGGGCGTCGATCCGGCTCCGTGGCCCTATTTCTGGAACGCATCGATCAAGAAGTAATAGTCCTCCCAAGGGACGCGGATGCCGGTTTACGGACCGGCATCTGTCTTCGATGATGTCCGCAATGCCGGACACAGGAAAACCTTCGTATGATACGCTATATCCTTCAACGCCTTGCCGGCATGATCGTGGTGATGTTTCTCGTCGTGACGATCGTCTTCGTGATCGTTCGCGTGACGCCCGGCGATCCGGCCGCGGTCATGCTAGGTCCGGATGCCACGGCCCAGGACGTCGCCGAACTGCGCACGCGCCTCGGCCTCGATCAGTCCATCGCAGTTCAATATGTCTTCTATATCGGCCAGCTTCTGAGGGGCGACCTCGGCCAGTCGATATTTCTCAACATGCCGGTGACGTCAGCGCTTCTCGACCGCGCCGAACCAACATTTTTCCTGACGATCTTCTCGTTGGCGATTGCCAGCGTCATCGCACTGCCGATCGGCATCTATGCGGCTTACCGGCGCGGGTCCTTCGTGGACCAGGCCGCGACGACGGTCGCGATGCTGGCTGCCAGCATTCCGAGCTTCTGGCTCGGCCTCATCCTGATGCAGTTCTTTGCCGTGCGGATGAATTTCTTCCCGGTTTCCGGCTATGGCGGGCCGGGCGCCAGCTTTGCCGAACGGATGTACCACCTGACGCTACCGGCCTTCGCGCTCGGCCTCGTTTCCTCCGCGCTGATCCTGCGGTTTACCCGGGCCTCGATGCTGGACGTGCTCGGCGACGATTACATCCGCACCGCCCGCGCGAAGGGGCTGATCGAGCGGCGGGTCGTGCTGAAACACGCGCTGAAGAACGCGCTGATCCCCATCCTCACCGTTCTGGGCTTGACTGCTGCGGTGCTGATTTCCGGCGCCGTCGTCACCGAAACCGTGTTCGGCCTGCCGGGCGTCGGCAATCTGGTCGTTTCGGCGGTGCTGCGGCGTGACTATCCCGTCATCCAGGGTGCGCTGCTCGTCATCGCCGCCCTCTACGTCCTGATCAATTTCGCAATCGACATGCTCTATCTGCTGGTCGATCCAAGGGTGCGCTACTGATGGCGGAAATTGTCACCACCAAGCCGGCCTCGAGCGAGGGCGCCAAGTTCTTCCGCCGTTTCCTGAAACGCAAGACGGTCGCGCTCGGACTGGTCGTCATCGTGATCTTCGTTCTGCTCGCGGTTTTCGCGCCGTGGATCGCGCCCTATTCGCCGTCGAAGCTGTCGATCGTCAACCGGCTGAAGCCGCCGAGCGAGATCTACTGGTTCGGCACCGACGAGTTCGGCCGCGATATCTTCTCGCGCACGATCTATGCGGGGCGGCTGTCGCTGCTCGTCGGGGCGGCGGTCGTCACTCTTTCGGCCGTCATTGGCGTGACGCTCGGACTGCTGGCCGGCTTCTTCCAGAAGCTCGATACGCCGATCGCCCGGCTGATCGATGCGATGATGGCCTTTCCGGATATCCTGCTCGCGATCGCACTGGTCGCAGCGCTCGGGCCGTCGCTGGTGACGGTGATCATCGCACTGTCGATCGTCTATTCGCCGCGGCTTGCCCGTATCGTCCGGGCCTCGACGCTGGTGATCCGCGAACTGCCTTACGTGGAGGCGGCGAAGGCGTTGGGCATTTCGACCTTCCACATCATGACGCGGCATGTGCTGCGTAACCTGATATCGCCGATCCTGGTGCAGGGCACGTTCCTGTTTGCCAGCGCCATGCTCGCCGAAGCCGGACTTTCGTTCCTCGGCCTCGGCGTCAGCCCGGAAATCCCGACCTGGGGAACGATGATCTCCGCCGGCCGCCAATATGTCGGCCAGGCCGACTGGATGACCTATTTCCCGGGCTTTGCCATCATTCTTTCCGTCCTGTCGCTGCAGATGGTCGGCGACGGATTGCGGGACATGCTCGATCCAAGACTTCGAAAGGACCTGTAAATGACCGGTGAAACAGCGGGCCAGCCGCTCCTCCTCACCAATGTGAAGCCGATGGCTTTCGGCGGCAATGCGGCCTCCGGCACGACCGACATCCTGGTCGGCGCCGACGGAAAGATCTCCGCGATCGGCCCGTCGCTTGCAGCCCCCGCGGATGCGATCCGCGTCGATGGCAAGGGCGCCTTCATCTCGCCCGGCTGGATCGACCTGCATGTGCATATCTGGCACGGCGGCACAGATATCTCGATCCGTCCGTCCGAATGCGGCGCCGAGCGTGGAGTGACGACGCTGGTCGATGCGGGATCTGCCGGCGAAGCCAATTTCCACGGTTTTCGCGAATACATCATCGAGCCGTCGAAGGAGCGCATCAAGGCGTTCCTGAACCTCGGTTCGATCGGCCTCGTCGCCTGCAACCGCGTCGCCGAACTGCGTGATATCCGCGATATCGACCTCGACCGCATCCTCGAATGTTATGCGGAGAACAAGGAGCATATCGTCGGCATCAAGGTGCGGGCGAGCCACGTCATCACCGGTTCCTGGGGCGTTACGCCGGTGAAGCTCGGCAAGAAGATCGCCAAGATTCTCAAGGTTCCGATGATGGTGCATGTCGGCGAACCGCCGGCGCTTTATGACGAGGTGCTGGAAATCTTAGGCCCCGGCGACGTCGTCACCCATTGCTTCAACGGCAAGGCTGGTTCGAGTATCATGGAAGACGAGGATCTCTACAATCTTGCCGAACGCTGCGCCGGCGAGGGCATCCGTCTCGACATCGGCCATGGCGGCGCGTCCTTCTCGTTCAAGGTGGCGGAAGCAGCGATCGCCCGCGGCCTGCTGCCCTATTCGATCTCGACCGACCTGCACGGCCATTCGATGAACTTCCCGGTCTGGGACCTGGCGACCACCATGTCCAAGCTGCTGTCGGTCGGCATGCCTTTCGACAAGGTGGTGGAAGCGGTCACCCATCACCCGGCTTCGGTCATCAAGCTCTCGATGGAAAACCGGCTGTCGGTCGGTGTACGGGCCGATTTCACGATCTTCGATCTCATCGATGCAGATCTCGAGGCGACCGATTCCAACGGTGACGTTTCGCGTCTGCAGAAACTGTTCGAGCCGCGTTACGCCGTCATCGGTTCGGAAGCGATCACCGCCAGCCGCTATATCCCGCGGGCCCGCAAGCTCGTTCGCCACAGCCACGGTTACTCGTGGCGTTGAGGCGCATTCTTGAAATCGCATGACAGGAGTTGACGTGAACACGTCTTCAGCAAAAGCCGCTCCCACGGCACAGACACCTTACGATCGGCTGAGCGAGCTTGGCATCAAGCTGCCGCCGCCGCCGCCGCCGATCGCCAATTTCGTCACGCATGTGCGTGAAGGCAATATGCTCTACCTCTCCGGCCAGGGGCCGCGCGAGGCGGATGGCCATCTGCATGCCGGCAAGGTGGGCGCCGATGTCAGCGTCGATCTCGCCTATCAGCATGCGCGGCTCGTCGGCATCAACCTGCTTGCGGTCATACACGAGGCGCTTGGCGACCTTTCGCGGGTGAAGCGGGTGGTGAAACTGCTCGGCATGGTCAATGCCGTGCCGGATTTCGAGGATCATCCGAGTGTCATCAATGGCTGCTCGGACCTCTTCATTGCGGTGTTCGGCGATGCGGGCCAGCATGCCCGTTCGGCGGTCGGTTTCGGCTCGCTGCCGGGCAATATCACCGTCGAAATCGAGGCGATCGTCTCGCTGAACGACTGAGGAGGCAAGGTCAGTGGTTGCGCCAACCCATCAGCTTCTCGATCCGCTGGGCGGAAGCACGGACATGTTCCGTATAGTGGTTCCCGTCGGACACGACCTTCTGTTCCGGCAGCACGATGGAAATGGTGGCGACGCACTCACCGCTCCGGTCGCAGACCGGCGAGGCGATGCAGGCAACCGCATAATCGGACTCCGCCACCTGGATGGACAGCCGTTCCTCGAAGGCCTTGCCGGCCGAGTCCGACAGCGTGCGGGCGTCGATCTCGGCGCGGCCGGTGGGCGAGGTGCGGGCGCAGCGCTTGAACAGCTCGATCCGCTCGGCCTCCGGCAGGTGCCCGACGAGAAGCCGGCCGGAGGCCGTCCAGTTGAGCGGCACGCGGGTGCCGACGCGGGAGGCGACCTGGTAATGGCTCGGGCCGTCCGCCATGGCGAGCACCAGCATGTAGTCGCCATCGCGGCCACAGACCTGCACGGTTTCGCCCGCCTGCCGGCAGAGGTCGTGCATCTCGTGGGTTGCGACGCTCATGAAATCCAGCGATCGGGCATAGGCGAGGCCGTAATGGTAGAGCCGGGCGCCGAGCCAGATCGAGCCGTCGGCATTGCGGGCGAGCATGTTCTTTTCGACCAGATCGTCGATGATCACATAAACGGTCGACAGCGGCGCCTTGACCGCCTTGGCGATCGCATAGGCGCCGGACGGCGCACCCGTTTCGTAGAGATAGTCGATCACCTGCAGCGCGCGGTCGATGCCGCTCACGCGCGAGCGGCGCGCGCCCTTGGCTTCGACTTCGGAACCGGCGTCGCCGGAAAGGTCTGCGGATGAAGTCTTTGCGTCCAATTCAACGCTCCTCGTCTGTTTTCGAGAGGCTATTACATTATTATGGCATATCTGTCGATGGCAATTCGCCATTGGCCGCCACTTTGGAGAACCACAATGAGCGATGATATCCGCACCCAGATCGGCCTTCGCCCGGTCATCAACGTTTCCGGGACAATGACCAGCCTCGGGGCCTCGATTGTCGTTCCCGAAGCGATCCAGGCGATGGCGGCGATCCTGCCGCAATTCGTCGAGATCAACGATCTGCAGCGCAAGGCGAGCGCGATCATCGCCCGGTTGACCGGCGGTGAGGCGGGCTTCGTCACGGCCTCCTGTTCCTCGGGCATCAGCCTCGCAGTCGCGGGCGCCATTACCGGCAACAATCTGCTGGCGATCGAGAAGCTGCCGGATACCGTGCCGGACAAGAACGAAGTGCTCGTGCAGATGGGCCACGTGGTGAGCTACGGCGCACCGGTGGACCAGGCGATCCGGCTCGCCGGCGGCAAGGTGGTGCTGGTCGGCCAGGCGACCTCGACGCATCGTTACCATATGGAAAACGCGATCACCGAGAAGACGGCCGCCGCTGTCTACGTCGTCTCGCATCACGTGGTCGACTACGGTCTGCTCAACCTCGTCGAGTTCGTGGAGATCGCCCATGCGAAGGGCGTGCCGGTCATCGTCGATGCGGCTTCCGAATATGACCTCAGGCTCTTCCTGGCGCAAGGCGCCGATATCGTCCTCTATTCCGGCCACAAGTTCCTCGGCGGCCCGACTTCAGGCATCGTTGCCGGCAAAAAGGAACTGGTGCGCAGCGCCTTCCTGCAGAACATGGGCATCGGCCGCGGCATGAAGGTCGGCAAGGAAAGCATCTTCGGCGTCATGGCGGCGCTGGAAGCCTGGGAGAAGCGTGATCATGCGGGTATCCGCGAACGCGAGACGGGTTACCTCAATCTCTGGAAACGGATGCTCGACGGTCGCCCGGGCGTCACCGCCCTGATCGAACCCGATCCGACTAACAATCCGCTCGACCGCATGCGCGTCATCATCTCCGCGCAGGAAGCGCATATCACCGCCTGGGATCTGGCCGCAGCGCTCGGCCGTGGCAATCCACCAATCATCGTCCGCGACCACGAGGTGGAGCATCACTACTTCTACCTCGATCCCTGCAACCTGCATCCGGGCCAGGAAACCATCGTCGCGGCCCGTCTGACCGAGGAGATCGACAAGGCGCGCGCCTCCAACGAGATCATCGCCACCCCGATCGAAGAACGCAGCCGTCACCGCTTCGACAGTGCGCTTCGCTGGCCGGACTGAGCACCGGAACCGATAAAGAAAGACAGGGAACGATCATGGCCATCTCGCAAGCACAACCCGTCCAGTCCGCTCAGCCGGTCCTCTCGGTGGAGAACCTGACCACCTCGTTCAATGTGGACGGCGAGTGGAAGTCGGTCGTGCGTGGCGTTTCCTTCACCGTCGCTCCCGGCGAAACCGTTGCGATCGTCGGCGAAAGCGGGTCTGGCAAGAGCGTCACCTCGCTCTCCATCATGCGGCTGCTGCAGGAGGGAACCAGCCGCATCGAGGGCAAGATCATGCTCGGCGGGCGCAATCTTCTGGCGCTTCCGGAAAACGAGATGCGCAAGGTGCGCGGCAACGATGTGGCGATGATCTTTCAGGAGCCGATGACGAGCCTCAACCCGCTCTTCACCATCGGCGACCAGATTTCCGAGGCGCTGCTGTGCCACAAGACGATGTCGGCGGCGCAGGCGAAGGCCGAGACCATTCGGCTGCTGGAAAAGGTCCGCATTCCGTCGGCCGCCTCGCGTTTCGACGAATATCCGCATCGTTTCTCGGGCGGCATGCGCCAGCGCGTGATGATCGCGATGGCCTTGGCCTCCAAGCCGAAGCTGCTGATCGCCGACGAGCCGACGACGGCGCTCGACGTGACGATCCAAGGTCAGATCCTCGATCTCATCAAGATGTTGCAGGACGAGGAGGGCACGTCCGTCCTGTTCATCACCCATGACATGGGCGTAGTGGCCGAAGTCGCCGACCGGACGATCGTCATGTATCGCGGCGAGCAGGTCGAGACAGGCGACACGCCCGACATCTTCCACCGTGGCAAACATCCTTATACGCGAGCGTTGCTTGCCGCCGTGCCGGTGCTCGGCTCGATGCAGAAATACGAGCGGCCGCTACGCTTTCCCGTCGTCAATGTGGCGACCGGGGAATCCGATGTGCAGGTGGAGGTCGCCGATACGGTCGCCGCCAACGATCGGCCTATTCTGGAGGTGAAGAACCTCACCAAGCGTTTCGATATCCATTCCGGCCTGTTCGGTCGCGTAAGCGGGCGGGTGCATGCGGTCGAGAACGTCTCCTTCGATCTCCATGCCGGCGAGACGCTGTCGCTGGTCGGCGAAAGCGGCTGCGGCAAGTCGACGACGGGCCGGGCCATCATGCGGCTGATCGAGCCGGATGCCGGTTCGGTTGTCGTCGAGGGCCGCGATGTGTTGGCGCTCGACAAGCGGGAGATGCGCGAGATGCGCAAATCCGTGCAGATGATCTTCCAGGATCCGTTCGCCTCGCTCAACCCGCGCATGACGATCGGCCAGGCGATCGCCGAGCCCTATCTGGAACATAAGATGGGGACGGCAAAGCAGGCGAAGGAGGTCGTCGCCGACATGCTGCGCAAGGTCGGCCTGACACCCGACATGGTCAACCGCTACCCGCACGAGTTCTCCGGTGGGCAGCGCCAACGCATCTGCATCGCCCGGGCGCTTGCGCTCGAGCCCAAGGTAATCGTCGCGGATGAAAGCGTCTCGGCGCTCGACGTTTCGATCAAGGCGCAGGTGATCAACCTGATGCTCGATCTGCAGCAGAGCCTGAACCTCGCCTTCCTGTTCATCTCCCACGACATGGCGGTGGTCGAGCGGGTCAGCCATCGGGTGGCGGTGATGTATCTCGGCGAAATCGTCGAGATCGGCCCACGCGCCTCCGTGTTCGGCAATCCGCAGCATGAATACACGAAGAAACTGATGGCGGCCGTGCCGGTGCCGGACCCCGATCGCCGCCGCGAAAAACGAATGGTTGCGAGCGACGAGCTGAAAAGCCCGATCCGCTCAGTCGACTACAAGGTGAACCCGCTCGGCTACAAGACCGTTTCACCGGGTCATCTGGTTGCGATGTAAAGATTGCGCTCGGCGTGCGAGGCCGTCAGTCGATCACCGCCTCGATCAGGAACGGACCCTTGCGGCTGAGCGCGCCGTCGAACAGCTTGACGAATACTTCGATCGTCCTCGCCTGGCCGGACTCGACGCCGAGGCCCTTGGCGAGCGAGCACCAGTCGAGCTTCGGAGCATCGAGATCGAGCATGCGCTGGGCGTTGCGGCCATAGGCGTTGACGCCGACATTGGCCATCGGCGGATTGCCGGCTTAGGTGTCGCCGAGCCCGCCCGGATGAGCCGCATTCATGATCTGCGCCTTGCCAGTGAAGGCCGGGAGCGGGATGATATTGGAGTATGCGCTGATCGCAGGCTTCGCCGCATTACCGCAAGGCCACCGCCTGAGGCGCAGGCTGCAATCGATCGTCGTGGATTTCCATGGAGCGCTGTTCCGCCTGAGAGTGGCCTACTTCCTCCATCAGGCCACGAAGCCGATAGGCTGATGGATATAGCTCATTTGGTGCAACTGCCTGCGACTCATGTGCGTGTTATCCTCCGCCCCTGCGGATCAGAGAGGATTTTCGCTCATGTTCAGGTGCAGAGACTGCAAGGACACGGGCTGGGTTTGTGAAGCTCATCCTGCCAAACCGTATACCGGTACCCGATGCTGCGGCTGCGGAGCGGTTGAAATGCCATGTCCCCACTGCCTCGCGATCCACGACCTGGACAAATATCCGGAGTTGGTGCGGGTCTTGCCGAAGCTGCTTGGCGCCGAGATCAGATCGGTCCAAGGTTTTGCAGAACGCTCCGACGGAGCGCAAACGCGGACCTGAAGGCGAACTTTCCTTGAGAAAAACCTGCGCCCTTACAAAAAGATCCTCTTCAGTTTTATGAAGGGAACTTTATGCATCAACATTTGTTTCTTCCCGCCTGGAGGTGCGATGCATGGCGGTGTTTCTGGTCATATTGGAATTTGAGAAGGTTGAATCATACAATCGGGCGCGGAAAAGGATTCAGCCGCTGGTAACCTGCAAGTTATCCGGAACTGCATGGTTGGTAGAATTCGATGGAGATGCTTCGGAGCTGCAGCGATATCTTGAGGAAATTATCCTCCAGAATGACAGCTTGTTCGTTTCGGCGTTGAGCCATGATTGGGCGAGCATCAACATGCATACGGCAAGGCGCTGGCTTACGGAGAGGCATGCAACCAACCCTGAGTGATCACCGCAAACCGGTGGTGCCGGGAAGATTAAAGCCCCAGTCTGGTAAGCCGCCAATTCCAGGTTGACCGGGGCCGTGGGTAATTTATATATAGACATACTCTTGGTGTTCTGATTGAGCCTAACCGCAGATCGGGAGATGGAGGAGGAGTAGACGCTGGGAGGTTGTCAGCGTCGCTTCTGCCACGGGTTGGATTTCGCAGTTTCAAGTGGCCGCCACGCTATCCCCGGGAGGTCGGGTTTCATGGTGAGATATTTTCTGAATGTCGATCTGAAGGACGGTTTTATTCCGGACACCGAAGGCCTTGACTTCCTCAATATCGAGAGAGCCATGGCTGAAGTCATATCCGGAATGAGAGACATCGTCGTTGAGCATATTCAGCAGGGAGAAGCCTTGGCTTTGCGGGCGATTTCCATCACTGACGATGCCGGCCATCTCATATCGATCGTTACTTTGGCCGACGCTCTCAACGGCTCCCTGCCCGGCATAGCGGTATCAGGCCTCAGGTCTAGGTGGGGAAACCGTAACGTTCGGTGATCCCCCAGAACATCCTGTTGATCGCGACGAGCGAATTGATGCTTTCGCGGATCCGGCCGATTTCGCGCGTGTCGAGTTCCTCGATCTTCCCGTATTTGATCTCGTCCCTGCTTTCGAAGATCCGCATCGATTGCGTGATGTTGCGGCCGCTGTCGGGATCGAACGAATAAATGCAGTGGTTGTATTTATTGCGAAGCTTGGCTTCGTCGGAAAGGCGACGGGTGGCCTCCAGGATTTCCCTGCGGCAGGCCGGTGCGGTCTTGCGCATCTTGGTCAGCCGTTCCACGAGGTCGACGCGGGCCCGGGTCGTATTCAAGGTCAGGAAGATGATGATCGCCGTTTCCTTGTCCACTTTGGCGAGACCTGCGATCATGTGGATCAGCAGGCTTTCCGTATTGGTCCAGGTATAATTCAGCTGTCCGATCAGGAGCAGGATGTCCTGGAGCCTAGTACTTGTCGCCCGAGAGGGAGTGGCCGTCCTGGCCGCGGTTGGTGTCGCCTGCATTGCCGGTCGTATCCTTGCGTCTATATTCAAAATAGAGAGCGACGACTTCCGTTCTGTTATGCACGCCGAGTTTGGTGATGATGTTGTGGATATGAATCTTTACGGTATGTTCGGACAGGCCCAGGGCGGCCGCGATGATCTTGTTCTGATTGCCCATGGCCATCCTGACAAGAATTTCGTTCTCACGTTTTGTCAGCTTTTCGATCGCGGATTTGCCGGCCTGATATAAGGCTGGCTTGAGATCCGCCGGCTCTTCGCCTTCCAGAGATGCACTTCTCTGGGCACGGTAACCCGTAGAAGGGAAATACGTGCCACCCTTCAATATGATCCGCAGGCCTGACAGAAAGAGGTCGAGATTGACATTGAACGGCAGTATGCCCTGGACGTTTTCAAGCTCTTTCGCTCTTCGATGATCGGAGGCTATCTCGCCATCATCGGTACCCATCAGCGCAAGGGTGGCAGCAGGATGGTGCCTGGCGAGCTCCGGCCAGTACTCGGCGAGAGCGGAGGCAAGGCGGACATCCGCCAGTACGAGCTGCACAGGATTGTCGAATTCCACCGAGGCCAGTTTCAGGTCGGGGACAGTCTTGACGCTGAGCCATGGAAACTCGCTTTCGATGGCCGCCGTCATCGCGGTGGAGATTGTTCCGGGTGAGCAGATGAAGAGGAGTGTTCGGATCGCATTCATTCTCTTCAGGGCGTTTGTTGCCAGATCCAAGCCGACATGTTGCGAAATACCATGCGGAATTTGCATGGAAATGTCCCCTTCCCGTCGTTGATCGAAAGTACACGCAAAGTGGTGCTCCGAAGATCTTATTAGGGAACGGTAAACCAAGAGCCGAATGCTGGGAATAGACCGAAGGATTTATGGAATAGATCGAATCGGCCACGGAATGAGGCTTCCAAGGTCGTTTCCAGGCGAACGGATCATGATCAGGCAGCGTTTCCACCCGTTGAGAGCGAGTTGCTGCATACATAAGGGTAAACACCCGCCGATTTTGGTTACGTCTTCTTGATTAGATCATATAGCCCATCTAACTATGCTCACATAGTATTCATCAGGTTGCGCTAGACCGAAATATTACCTTATTTCTTCTGCTCATTCGGGACACAGTGTCCACCCCGAAGCACTTGAAGAACGAGCGCTAAAGAACGCTTGTCGGCGCAAGATGTAGCGAGTCTGCGATCCAGGGCGCCGCTCATTCCAAGCTTCTAGGGAAACTAGGGGAGAGGAAAAAATCAGACATCACGAGAGAAAAACCGGCGAACGGTCGCGTTGACGCGCGCCTTGACGCCAGAGGCTGATGACTCATTTCAACCGCGACGAGCAAAGACCCCAAAAAGATGAATGGCGGTCACGCCGTCGCAGTCATAAGAGGACTGTGTGATGGTAGATAAACGCAGCGTGTTCGACACCTTGGTCGACGATCCTGATAGCCAGGAGCAGCAACAGCAACAGCAACAACAGGAACAACAACAGCAGCAGCAGCAACAGGCCAGCGACCAGAGCCAGACGAGCGAGTCGGAGAACCTTAACGGCAACGGAAATGGTAACGGCAACCTGAACCTGAACGGCAACGGCAATCTGAATCTCAACGGCAACTTTAACGGCAACTTCAACGAAAACGTCAACGAAACCACCGTCGGCGTCGCCGTTGACGTCGATGTTGATCTCGAGAGCTACTTGCCGACGGATGACGACTTTGCCGATGTTGATATGAACCACAGTTCCATCGATGGGATGTTCAACATCCGCATCGATGACGTGCTCAACAACGCCCTGACCGGTGAAGGCAATGATGTCGGCAATGTCATCAGTCAGGTGGCCAACATCCAGGACAATGACAAGCTGGAAAACGCCTCCGTCAGCAACGACGGTTCGTTCGAACTGAATGCTACCGCCAAGGGCGGACTTGCGCTTGCTTCCGATGGGATCAATGCCGGCGGCGGCGGCGGTGACGGCGGAAGCAACGCGGATGCCGACGGCGGTGACGGCGGCAACGGCGGTACAGCGCTCGGCGGGTTCGCACTTGGCGGCGACGGTCTCGGTGGCCTGGCCGCGAGCGCTGCAATTGGCGGTGACGGCGACGGCGGCGATGCCGACGGCGGCGACGGCGATAGCGACGCCGACAGCGGCGATGCCGACGGCGGCAACGGCACTGGCGGCGATGGCGGGCGTGGCGGCGACGCCCTCGGTCTGGGTCTTGGCCTGGGTCTCGGCCTTGGCGCAGGGCTTGCATTTGCCGGTGACGGCGATAGCGGCGGCGACAGCACCGCCGGAAACGGTGCCGCAGGCGGCAACAGCGGGAACTCGAGCGGCGGCAGCGCCTCCGACGCGGGCGACGGCGGTGATTCGACCGGCGGAGCCGCAACGACCGACATTGGCGGCAGCCTCGGCCTGATCAATCCGATCTTCGCAGACGGCGATGGCGGATCAGGCGGTCCTGGTGGTCCCGGCGGCGGAAACAGCGGCGGTGCAGGCGGAGATCCGACCGGCGGCGCGGGCGGCAGTGGCGGCGAAGCTTCGGATGCCGGTGACGGCGGCGATGGCGGCGGTGCGCTCGGTGCCGGTCTTGGTGCCGGCTTCGGCGCCGGTCTTGGTGCCGGTTTGGGCGGTGACGGCGCAGCAGGCGGTGGCGGTACCGGTGGCGCAGCGGCAACCGGTGCGGCAACCAGCGGTGATGCTACCGGTGGTGACGCAACATCCGGTGCTGGCGAAGGCGGTGCGGCACTCAGTGGCGCATGGGCCGATGGTACCGGCGGCGGTGCCGTGGGTGGCTGGGCATTCGGCGGAGCTGGCGCAGCCGGCGGCGCGGGTGGCTGGGCCACCACCGGTTCTGGCGGAGCCGGCGGCGATGGCGGCGTCTGGGGCTCGCACAACGGTGACGATGGCTTCGTGACCGGCACGAGTTCCGCTTCGTCCGACGGATTGATCGAAACCCACGCCTTCAACCAGGACATCGTGATGGGTGCGAACCTGCAGCAGAACGCAATCGACATGACGATCGTCGGCGGCGACCTCCACAGCACGGTGGCAGGCGACGACACTCACGACGGCGTCTAAGCGACACTGCTCCCTGCTTTAGGCGGAGACTTCACATCGTGGACTGCGCAGACCTCCTGCGCAGTCCCTCATTCCGAACGACCTGTGGTTCAGGCATGCCCATACAAAGGCTGCGGTCATGACGACGATGGACATAATCACCGAGGAAATCGCTCATTTCATCGGCCTCTTCCACACGAACGTCGAGGATGCGCGCCTGCGGGATAGCTACCAGGATTTCTCGCTCTACACGCCCGAACAATTCATCCCGACATCCGCGGTGATCCACTCCAATTTCGAGGCGCCTTACGAGCTGCTCGGGTTCGATCCGGGCGTGGTCTACAAGGCACCCGCCAGTTTCACGCCTATCTGGCATCCCCACTTCGTGGGCCGATACGATCATCCGCCGATTCCCATGGCAGACATCAAGACGTATTACGGCCGGCATGAGATGCCGCAGCACGAGTACCCGTTCTACGCAAGCGGCAAGTCCTTCACATGGGAGATACAGCCTCCCGGCTCGGTCGCGAACTTCATCGTTCAGGCCGCCTCGCTTTCCGACAACGACAGCTTCGGCGTCGGGGGACATGGCCTGACGTTCAATCCCACGCCGATCGATAACGGCGAGCTGCTGCAGACGGCCAAGGATGTCCTTGCGGACGCGCCTATCGGCGATCTCGAAATGCCCAAGTCCACGGCGGATCTTATCGAGATCATCAAAACCGTCGCCAGCCAGTTGGAGGCCCTTTCGGCGGATTCCGACGGCCCCATGGAAGCTTTCGTCCATCAATCCACCACGATCGAAGGCATTTACGTCAACGGCATGCTCGTCGATGAGGCGCCGAAGCTGGAGGACCACCATTCCTTCAGTGAGGATGACGATGAAGCAGATGATGCCGCCGACGATGGCGATGAAGCCGATGCGGAGGACGATGCCTCGCCATCCAACGTCCACATCTATGCGGATGGCTCGGTCGAAGTGGAAGCCTTGGTCGAATTGGTCGGCGGCAACAATACCGTCGTCAATGATGCTGTTCTCAAGAATATCTGGACCGGCGCGACGGTAACCGCGGTGGTTGGCAATCATTTCGAGATCAACGCAGTCATCCAGGTAAACGTCATTCAGAATACTGACGCGATCACCTCGGCCATCAGCGGTTGGACGAACGACGGCGCGCCGGATGAAATATTCAATATTGCGACATTCCACAGGGTCGATCCGCTAGAGGACAGCAACGCTCCAGCAAATGACAGCGGCGGCTACCCCGCAAGCTGGGCGGTCACAGAGATCCATGGCGATCTGCTGATCGCCAACTGGCTGGAACAGTACATTTTCATGTCCGACAATGACATCGGCATCCTGTCGTCTTCCGGCGCCACGACCAGGATCATCGCCGGCGACAATACGAGCGTCAACCAGACTTCGATCTACGAACTCAGCCAAGCCTATGATCTGATCCTGATTGGCGGCAGTCTGTACGATGCCAATATCATTCATCAGACGAACATATTGTTCGACAACGATGTCGTCGGTGCGGTTACGGGTTTCGGAACGACCGGCGAGGGCACGATATCCAGTGGCGGAAATCTGCTCTGGAACCAGGCCCATATCTACAACATCGGCGGCGCCGACCGCTTTAGCACTCTGCCTTCGGCCTATCTGGATGCAGCCAGCGATTTTGCCGCCGGCGGAAGAGATATCTCCCAGAGCATTTTGACCGACCCGGCATTTGCGGGAACGACGGGACTGCGCGTTCTTTATATCAGCGGTGACTTGCTGAATATCCAGTATATCAGCCAGACCAACATCGTCGGCGACAGCGACCAGATCGCCTTGGCGCTGAATACCCTCAATCCTCACGCGGATGCGACGTGGTCGATTTCCACCGGGGGAAATGCACTCATCAACAATGCGGCGATCGCCGACCTGGATTCTCTCGGCATTACCTATGTGGGTGGCGAGCAATATTCCCAGGAAACGCTTTTTCAATCGGGATTGATTTCGAGCAGCCCGGAATGGGCCGCGCACGATCCCGACGCGCTGGTCAACGAAGCGGTGGCTTTTCTCGACGATTCCATGCTGGAAGCCGATCCGACCGAGCCCGGCCTCGGAGTGCCAGTAGATCCCGACGGCCAGTATCAGAACGACGGACTACAGCATGTGCTCGGATAATGGGGGGAAACATGTCGGATGCCCAAAAAAGGGCCGATCTAGAACAGGCCTACGATCACGATGAAGGTCAGCAACCTGCCGGTGAGGATATCTATGAAAAATTGGAGCGCGTTGTGGACGAATGCCTGAAACTGTCATCCGGGGGCGCAGCCCCTTCAGCAACGATATCCAGACTGGAACCCAGAAACGCCTCGCAGAACCCATCCCGGCCAAATGAAAACTCCGCCGGAGCCGATATTCTGCCCATGCCTGCCAATGACAGGATCATCGAAATCGAGCCGAAGCCCACGGTGCGCGAAGCGACGGAGGCAAAGGCGCCGGAAGGCATGATCACGATCGATGCCGACACCGGACCCTTGCGGACCGAAACAAAGACCTTCGGAAAATCACCGTCGACCGGCGGCGGCGGCGACGGAACGTTTCACAAGCGTCTCGCCCCGGTCGATTTTTCAGCCAGCCTGCGGGCAGGCGTCAACGCCGTGCGACGGAACCTGGCGATCGTCATGCTGTTCACCATTGCCAGCAATATCCTGGTGCTTGCGATCCCGGTCTACCTGTTCCAGATATCGGACCGGGTGCTGACCAGCCGCTCCCTTGACACTCTGGTAATGTTGACGATCGTGATCGTCGGCGCCGTCATCCTGCAAGCTGCCTTCGACGCGCTTCGGCGGTTCATCCTGATGCGGACCGCGGTGGAAATCGCAGCGCAGCTCGGCGCCCCGATCCTGAGCGCGGCCGCCCGCGCCTCGCTTCAAAGCAATGGCCGCGAATACCAGGTGCTCGGCGATCTTCAGCAGGTTCGATCGTTCCTCGTATCGAGGACCTTGCTCTCGTTCCTCGATGCGCCGATCGCCCCTCTGTTCGTGGTGGCGGTCTTCCTCATCCATCCCCATCTCGGCCTGATCGTCGTCCTGACGGCCCTCATGCTGCTTGTTTTCACCCAGATCAACCAGCGGATGACGGCCGAGCCGTTTGCCGAAGCCAATACGGCGCAGATAAAGGCCAATCTTCATCTGGAATCGATGTCGCGCAATTCGCAGATCATCAATGCGCTCGCGATGATCCCCGAGACGGTACAGATCTGGGGCAAGGATACCGCCTCCTCGCTGAAGTCGCAGGTCATTGCGCAGGACCGGAATATCACCATCGCGGCCATATCGAAGGCCTGCCGTCTTCTGACGCAGATCGCAATGCTCGGCTGGGGCGCCTACCTGTCGATCGAGGGGCAGATCACCGGAGGCATGGTGATCGCGGCCTCTATCATTGCGGGTCGCGCCCTGGCGCCGATCGAAGGGGCCATCGAAGGATGGAGCCAATACAGCCAATCGCGCGCGGCCTACGCTCGAATAACGGCGCTGCTGAAATCCTCGCCCTTGAATTTCGACCGCCTGAACCTGCCGAAGCCCGAGGGGCGCCTGGATGTCGAGCGTCTCCTTTATGTGCCGCAGGGAACCAAGCGGGTCGTGCTCAACGGCGTTTCGTTTGCCCTGCAGCCCGGAGATTCGCTCGCGATCATCGGCAATTCCGGCGCCGGCAAGACCACTCTTGGAAAAATGCTCGTCGGATCGATCCTGCCGACCTCGGGCAGCGTCCGCCTGGATCTGATGGACCTGAGGAACTGGGATCAGCGGCAATTCGGCGAAAACATAGGCTACCTGCCGCAGGACGTGCAGCTCTTCCCGGGCACGATCAAGGCCAATATCGCCCGCATGCGGCATGATGCGGACGACGAGCAGATTTACCGTGCCGCGATGCTGGCCGATGTCCATGAAATGATCGCCAGCCTGCCTCACGGATACGAAACCGTGGTTGCGGCTGACGGCGCTCCTCTTTCGGGCGGCCAGAAGCAGCGCATCGCGCTGGCCCGGGCATTCTTCGGCGATCCGAGGATGGTGGTGCTGGACGAGCCGAATTCCAATCTCGACAATGCGGGTGATGCGGCGCTGCTCCATGCACTTCAGCACGCCAAGGAACACAAGATAACCGTCGCGACGATCACGCAACGTCCTGCCCTCCTCAGCAGCGTCGACAAGGTTCTTTTGCTGGTGAATGGCACCGTCGCGCTGTTCGGGATGCGGGCGGATGTGCTGAAGGCCATCGAAGCCCGCGGTATCGATATCAATACCGGTTCATTCGGCCATCAGTTGCAATAGGGGTTGAGGCATGTCTGCTATTGCCAAGGTACATGATCTCGAATGGTACTCGGAGGTTCCCAGGTCGGTCTGGAAACAGACGGTGACCGGTCTGGCGCTGACGGCCATAGCCTTCGGCGGTTTCGGCACCTGGGCTGCGACGGCCCCGCTTGCGGCGGCCGTCATTGCCCAGGGCAGTTTCGTCGCGACCGGCCGCAACAAGATCGTGCAGCATTTCGAGGGCGGGATCATCAGGGAGCTGCTGGTCAGCGAAGGCGACCAGGTTGTCGAGAACCAACCGGTGGTCAGGCTTGACGAGACCGCCTCGCAGGCCAAGAAACGGGAATTCTTCCTCAGGCGTGCCAGGCTGGAAGCCACGGCCGCCCGGCTTACCGCTCAATCCGAGGGTGCCGACTCGATGGTGATTTCGTCATACCTGAACGATTTCAGGGATGACCCGGATGTTTCTGCGATCATCCTCACCCAGCAGCTCAACTTCAAGGCCCAGCGCATGAAGCTGGCGACCGAGCTTTCTCTGCTGAAGCAGAACATGAAGGCGCTGGAGTTCCGCAGCGAAGGCTATGTCCGGCACCGCGAGGCCATGTCTCGCCAGCTTGCGATGCTCAAGGAGGAATACGATATCAAGCGGGTTCTGTTGACCAAGGGATTGCTGCGGGCAACCGAGGTCAGGGCGCTTCAGCGGGCGATCGCGGATGCCGAAGGGCAGATCGGCCGACTGGAGGCGGAGATATCGGAAACCGGGGCCCAGCTCCTGAAGGGACAGCAGGAGATCATGCGCGCCGAGGAGACATATCGGGAGGAAGCGCTCGACCGCTTGCAGTCGATCCAGGGCGAGCGTGATGCGGCGCGTGAACAATCACGCGAAGCCGATGACGTTCTGCGCCGCGCGACGATCCTTGCTCCGGTGTCCGGCACTGTGGTGCGGACATACTATCATACGACGGGCGGCGTTATCGAAAGCGGCAAGGGGATCATGGAGATCCTGCCTGCCGGCGTGCCGTTGATCATCGAGGCAAAGGTGCCTCGCAACGAGATCGACAGCGTCAAAGTCGGCCAGAAAGCCACGGTCCGCCTCATCGCATTGAACCAGCGCACCACTCCGGTCCTGCAGGGCGAGGTGTTCTATGTCTCCGCGGACGCAATGGAGGATAGCAAGGCAGGGCTCTCAAACCACGACGTCTATGTCGCGCGCATCAATATCTCGTCCGATGAGATCGCCCGCATCAAGGGATTTACTCCGCAACCCGGCATGCCTGCGGAAATCATGATCCAGACTGCGGTCAGGACATTCTTCAGCTATTTGGTCAAGCCGGTCGTAGACAGCATGTCGAGGGCGTTCACCGAACGCTGATAAGCCTCACCCGCTCAAGCACGCGCCAGAGGGGCTACCTCTAAAGGCGTAGGCTTTGCTGTCCGCAATGCACGTCCCGTAAAGCCGTTCGCCTTCGCACGCTTGCAGCCATTCGCTCCGGAGACGGGCGGGTGGCGGGCTTTCCTAAAAGAAACCCCCGCCGATGAAGCAGCGAGGGCGTCCGCAAAACGGGAAATACTTGAGGCTGACTGGACGCCTCGGACAACATAACACCACGAGCATTGATAAATGTCAGGTCCACCAAAAGGAGAAGGCCCGACCGTTTTTCCCGTTCGAGCCTTCAGCAGTCTATTTGGCAAAAGTATTATTCCCTTATCTGCAACAGACATCAACTCAATCAAAAGGATTAGGTTCTCTCAATCGTTGTATCTATGGCAAGATTTAATAATCACAGGTTGATTTGTGTCTTTTGACAGGCGACTTCGGGAAATGTACACGGAACTGGCCGGAAATTCATTCGGCATTCGTTCGTCTAAATTAGGCGTCGGAAAATTACACTTGAGGTGTGGCCTGATTGCAATATCGTCGATCTATGATTGTGGTATTTTATATTGCGGACTTGAGCAGAACGCCTCGGGTTTCGGCGTAGTAGACTGACCGGTTGCCAACATAGGCAGCCGGTCAGTTGTTCAGGCGACCATCCGCCCACCGCGATGCGGTTCGAGTATTATTGCCATGAAAGCGTGATATGGCGGGCTGCCCCGGGACGGGGACGGTCGGGGGTGTCCGTCGATCCTGGCGGCCTCATTCTGCGGCGTGTGCCGCGGTCTGGAGGTCGCTTCTTTGAACCACACCATTCTCGGTCGGGCAGGTGCTTAGCCTTATGGGCGAATTGACGCTGCCGACATCGCCAAGAGGCGCTGCGCCAGCCACCTAATTGGGAGTGGGTGCTTATCTACCAGCATCCGGAAGTTGCTGTTAGTTTCTGTCGCAGCAAAAAGGAGGGCGCGCGATGGACAGGCGGGTCGGGCGTTTTACGGTGGTCGACGCATTGCGCGGCGTAGCAGCGACGGGGGTTGTCGTTTATCACGTGGTTTCGGCCGGCCACGTGAAAAGCCTCCTCGAAATCTTCCCTGTCTGGGTTGAGACGGTGTTATCGACCGGCGGGCTCGGCGTTGCGGTATTCTTCGTACTCAGCGGTTTCGTCATCGCCCATTCACTCTACGATAAACCCATGTCGTTTCCGGAGTTCGGCCGTTTCACCCTCAGGCGGTCGCTTCGGCTGGATCCGGCCTACTGGGGCTCCATCGCTGTGACCATCGCCTTTGCTGCGCTGTCGTCATATCTGGTCGCTGGTAAGCAGATGCCCAACCTCACCGTTCCCCAGATCGTTTCCCACCTCTTCTATCTTCAGGACCTGCTCGGGTATCCGGCGATCAGTACTGTGTATTGGACGCTTTGCCTCGAAATCCAGTTCTACCTCGTCTACGCGCTGCTCATGAGCATGAGCGGGTTCAGAACGCTTTTGGTCGTCGCAGCGTGTATCATCAGTCTTTTCTGGCCGCTTGGCTTCGGCCCGGACGTATGGCCGGGGCTCTTCCTGCCGCTCTGGTATGGCTTTCTTCTCGGCGTGATGGCCTATTGGGCATGGCGGCAGCCGAAACTGGCCCCGTTTTTCGGAGCCTATGCCGGCGTAATCTTGCTTGCAGGCGTTTTATGGGGAAATGCCTTTGGTGTGGTCTGTTCGGCCGCCGCGCTCGGTATTTTCGGCGCGGCTGTCTCCGGCCGGATCGGTTCCGGGCTGAACTGGCGATGGTTGCAGTTCCTGGGGCTGATCTCCTACTCGCTCTACCTGACCCACAACCTGGTTATCGGCGCGGTGTTTCGGGTCGCCGCGATGGCCGGAGCCCGCTCGCCGCTGGAGGCCCTCATTTGGTGGGTGGTGTCGCTGCTCGGTTGCGTTGCCTTTGCCGCTATATTCTGGTTGCTGATAGAGCGGCCCAGCATGGAATTGTCGAAACGACTCGGCCAGCGCAAGGCCCCAGACCTGCCTTCGCAGACCGTCGCACCGCTCATCGAGCAAGGACGAGCAGGTATCTAAATCAGGGAGATCAGTTCAGGCAAACGCCTCAGCCGAGGCGTGGATCGCGGTCATCCATATACGGCTCATCACTGGACGGCCTGCGGGAAGAGCTATCGCTGAACCCTTACCGAGTCAGGTTCCGAGCGAAGCTCCCTTCGCATGAGGATTTTCTCTACTGCCAGCCACTTCGGATTACTGTCGCTTTCATTTTCCAGCAGCCCCCAGCTGCCCCATTTGCTCGAGTCCGTCATTGAAGAATATAGGGCGTAAGTATCCCCGCCGGATCTTTGCCAGATATTCAGATGGAGGAGATAGAGATCCCCCATCCGTCGGTCACGATTAGCGGCTATGAAGAGGTTTGTCATCCTCTCGTTGTTTTCTGCGCCACTATGTCCGACAAGATGTTGTCCTCCTTCATAGGCGTAAAGCTTGACGCCATACTTCCTGGCAACGGAAGCCTGGGTCTCGATGACCTTTCGATTGTCGTTTAATACCTCTCGTTCAAGTTCTGCGAACAGCTGGGTTAAAGGCCACCTGGAGACCTCCTCAGCCCGCTCAGGCGAACCGAGACCGCCGCCGAAATAGGGGGCGATTGCGAGTACGTCCGCATGCGCCCGCACGCCCTTCCACGATAGTATCGTTTCACTGGTCCAATCATTCACGGATTGCGCAGAATAAATCCCGACGATCCTTTGTGCCTGTTCACGAAATACGTCTTTCCAGATGGCGAGAATTTCTGTCGTACGCTGGGCGTAGTAGCGCAGTTGGGCTTCGAACTCATTGCTCGAAAGTCCAAGTGCGAGGCCCTTTTCCCTCGCGTACTCCGCCTGGTCGAAGCCCGAGTTCCAGACCTCGTTGGAGTACTCGACATTGACCATCAGACTTCCGTCTAAGCCGTCCTTCACCTGCTCTGCGAACCGGCGTATGTAATCATCATCGGCCTGGTGAGGCATATTGAACCAAGGGTCGATTTGCAGTTCGTTGCTCAACTCGATCATGTACTCAAGCGGCGTTCCGGCATCGGATTTGCCGAAGTAACCCACACGTGGCCGATCAACCCAGCTGCGGACAGGCGAGTTATTGGTGGCCATCCAGTCCATGAAGCGGAGCGTAGACATCCGCTTCAACCGCCTGAGGAACGGTTCGCGAAACCGTTGCGTGGGCCTTTTGTCTCGTTCGTAGACACGGATGTTGCGAACCGGATCGGAGGGATCGGTTTCCATCATGATTGTGGTGAAAGCCTCGTTCTTGCGGAGATTTCGCACATCGTCGCGTCCAGGCAGACGCGCCTCCAGTTCGGCGCCTTCGCGATATCCGAGTTTACCTTTGCCATCGTAAAAAACGGAGAGATTTACAGGTAGATTTCTCCGTTCAGGAGAGAAAATCAGGAAACTCTCGATCGTAGAGTTTTCCGGGACTTTCAACGGGTAACCGTCCGGTGTCATCGGCGGTAGCGGCGTGTCCCATGTGAAGGGCGCGCCTTTTATCTGCACGCGCCAGCGCGAAGCATTGTAGGCCAGGTCGGAGAAAACCTGCTCGGTCGCCCAATAATTCATTGGGCTCAGGTTCACGCCCAAACGACCTGGATAATCCTCCCTGGCCGAGGCTTGCGCAAACGAAAAGCCGTTGAAAGGTTCGGCGGCTGCAAGACCTGCCAGAATTTGAAGAAGCGTTCGGCGGTTCACGGCAGATGTTCTCCGTATTCGCTCGGATATCTGTTGCGGTGCCTATCGCGGAACTTAGGTGTCCACTGCCAGTGACGAGATAATAGAAGGCGACCGCAAACAAGGTACGCATTAGTCGTATCTCGCCTCCAAAGTTAGTAGGCGGAAATCCCTTTTACCGTGTGGCGACCTGCAGCCGAATGAGTAGCATTTCCGCGGAGCGGGGTATCTTGCTCGTTGGCAGCGGGTGGCAGGGAAAATATACGATATGCGGGCGTTCCTCAGATCATTGCAGCAAGGCAAGAGACGCTAGATGCCAGAATTTCTGCGCTCTCTTGGCTATATACTGGTCGTCAGTGCTCCTGTCCTTTATGTCGGCGGTAAGATAGCGTTGCCGATAATCGGCGCGGCTGAATTCCGCCTTTGGCGAAATTTCTGGCTGTTGGCGACCGTCATCACCTTTCTATCCAGAGGTTTTCTTGACTTCGCCGTCGGCCTGGCTCTCTTGAGCATTTATGTTCACCGGTACTCCAAGCAGCCGGCTTTTCTTTATATAGTGCTGATGTTTGTTGCACCCTGCGTGCCCATCCCCAGCGGCATACCCGGGGTCTTCAACAAGATCCTCGAACTCGACCCTCCTCGTTGGCTGGCGATTACAATCCTCCTGCCGGTTGCGCTGAGGTTGTGGAGGGACCGAGATGTCCGGGAATTTCGGGGCTTGGACGTTCTTGTGGTCGCGTTTCTCGGGTATACTTCGCTGCTCTCTGTAAGGCTGGGAGATTTCAATTCCATTCTCCGAATCCTGGCCGGCAATTTTCTCGACATCTGCCTTCCTTATTTTGTTTTCAGCCGAGTGATACGCTCGGGCCTTGATATGAACAAAGCACTCCTCGCCTTCGTAATTGGTGTTCTGCCCTTGAGCGCCATCGGGGTTTTGGAGATATGGAAAAGCTGGCGCGTTTATTATGTCGTCGTCCAGGAATGGGACGTGTTTCTTAAAACCGCCTATCTTTTTCGAGACGGGCTCTTGCGTGCTTCAGTCACGTCTATCGAAGCGATCGCATTCGGCTTCGTCTGCATGACTGGAGCCGGTTGTCTCCTGGCTCTCCGAAGTCCAGCCCCGCTGGGTATCTGGCGTTATGTGGCGCTAAGCGTACTGGTGCTCGGCCTACTTTCGAGCGTATCACGAGGCCCGTGGCTGGGCTTTGCACTGTGCGTCCTGTTCCTGGCCATTACTGGTCCGAAGAGGTCTTTCAAGCTTGCTCTTGCATGTCTGCCCGGAATGGTCTCGGTGCTGTTCCTGCATCCCCCGTTTCTTGACCGTTTTATAAATTTGCTTCCGTTTGTCGGATCGGCAGACAAAGGTAGCGAGACTTATAGATCCAGCCTTTTCGAAAACTCCTTAATAGTTATCGAACGTTATCCGCTGTTTGGGTCGGATTCATTTCTGAAAGAACCCGAAATGCAGACCATGATACAAGGGCAAGGCATCATCGATATAGTAAATACCTATCTTCAAATCGCGCTATATTATGGACTAATTGGCTTGTTCCTGTTTACCTTATATTTTTTCGGGGTTTCGGCGAGGCTGGCTCGCAAATCATTCGGCGATAACTCGGATGCGGTGAACTACAAAGCAGTTCTGGGTCTCCTGATCGCGATGCTCTTGGTCATCGTTACAACCAGCAGCGTATCTGTCATACCCTATATATATTGGACTTTCTCCGCCATGTGCGCAGCAATTCTCGCGCCAGGCTTCGCCGGGGATCGGGAGGACCTTCCACAGCAGGTCCCGAAACCTCTGAAGGTTCTTGGCTCGATCAGTCCATTGGCCCGTCACGATTCCCTGGACGATGGCAGAAAGAAGATGCGCGTATTGGGCACGCACTGAAGGGACGCAAGGTACGACCTTATCGGGCGTATAGGTTTGAACTATTTATACTCGATGAGCCGCTGCCGACGATTGATCAGCCGGTTTAGGTAGAATTGCGCGATGCCCTGCATTTCCGGGAATTTTCCCAGGACGTCGAAAGCTGCAAAAAGCAAAGAGCTCCCGAACGCCGGTCGCGCACGCCGAGCCAGGCGCAACAGCTGGAGCGGATAGAGCAACAGGAGCGCCAGGGCAGCGGGATGAAAAGCCGCTCCGGCGATCGCAACGAGCGGCAGCAATCCGCCCCAGAAAACTGCGCGCCGGAGATTTCTCGTCCATATCCGGGATGGTGATCTCCGATGGAGATGAGATACCTGCGCGTAGGCATGCCCGCAGCGTACGCTTCTTCGCCACCATTGGCTCAGGCGGCTTATATCCGCATCGTGGCGTGTCATCTCGGAGGGAATGCGCCAGATCTTCCAGCCTCTCTCGCGCAGGCGGATGCAAAGTTCCGGCTCTTCTCCCGCGATCAGTCCGCCGGAGTAACCTCCGAGATCCTCGAGGACGGAGGCTCTGATGAGGATGTCGCCGCCGCATGCCGGGACTTCGCCCGGCGGCCCGTCCCATTCGCGGTCACACATCGCATTGAAGATGGTGCGTTCAGGATATCGTTCGCGCCGTCGCCCGAAGACCAGCGCGACATCCTTGCGCATGACCAGGAAGGTCGTGGCGGTCGCGATCCATCCGATGTCGAGCTCGCAGTCCCCATCCAGGAACTGCACAAAGACGGTATCGGGCCAGCGCCGCATGACGGCGTCGAAACCTGCATTGCGTGCGCGGGCCGCGGTGAAGGGAATTGTCATGTCCAGCGGCACTACCTCCGCGCAGAATTCAGCTGCCGCCTCGGCGCTTCCGTCGGACGAGGCTGAATCCACGTAGACCGTACGCTCGCGATGGGTTTTGAGTGAATTGAGGCAGTCGATGAGACGCTGTCCTTCGTTGCGTCCAATCACGACGATGCCGACATCGGCACCGACCCCGGAATAGTTGCGGTGCATCAGGATATCTGTGTCCATGTGTGCGTATTCCCGGCGGTTGGTTTGGCGGTCGTCATCAGCGATCTCCAGCCTACCAACGTGATAAGCCCATATTCTATCTGTAGAATTTGGGATCGCGGCTGTAAATTTACCTCTTTGGTGGAAGCCGGAACCGCGGCGTTAAGCTCTTTGTCGCACTGAGCCCACAAAGCCGTTTTTGCTATACCGGATCCAAGGGGAATTGCCGGCGATCGGCAGAGATGAAGGGATGTTTGTGGAATGCGGATTGCGTATTTCACCAACCAGTATCCGGCGCCGAGCCACACGTTCATACGGCGCGAAATCGTAGCGCTGGAGGCGAGGGGGCATCGGGTCGAACGATATGCGGTGCGTCCCTTTCGTGGCGTCCTGAAGGATTCCGACGACATTGGAGAAGCTCGACGTACCAGCCATATCCTGCGCACCCCGATGATACGGGCCATGGCAAGCGTCGCCCGCCAACTGCTGGCCCGCCCTGGGAATTCGTTGAAAGCATTGGGAGGTGCGTACCGGTTCGCGAGGACGTCCGGTGGACGTTACCTGCACCATCTGGTCTATTTCTTCGAAGCGATGATCCTGGCCGATTGGTGCCGCAGGGACGAGATCGATCACCTTCACGTGCATTTCGGCACTAACCCCGCGACGGTTGCGACATTGGCGCATCAGATCGGCGGCATGAAGTTCAGTTTCACGGTCCATGGTCCGGAGGAATTCGATCGGCCCGAAATGCTGGGGCTCGGCGACAAGATCAGGGCTTCGTCATTCGTCGTCGCTGTCAGCTCCTATGGTCGCAGCCAGCTGCTGCGCTGGGCCGACCTTGGAGATTGGCGGAAGATCGAGGTCGTCCATTGCGGCATTGACCAGCGCTATCTGAACGACGACGTGGATGAGCACGGCACCGGTCAACGTCTCGTCTGTATCGCCCGGCTATCCGAACAGAAAGGCCATCTCCTTCTGCTTCAGGCGACGGCAAAGCTGCGGGCAGAGGGAATGCGCTTCCAACTCGTCCTTGTTGGCGATGGCCCGTTGCGGGCTGAAATCGGATATGAAATCGAACGGCTCGGTCTCGGCGATACGGTCGTGCTGACCGGCACGATCTCGCAGGACGATGTGCGCAGCGAAATTCTTCGAGCCAAGGCTCTGGTCCTGCCAAGTTTCGCGGAAGGCCTCCCCGTCGTGCTGATGGAAAGCATGGCTCTGAAGCGTCCGGTGATCTCGACCTATATCGCCGGCATCCCGGAACTCGTTCAACCGGACAACGGCTGGCTCGTTCCCGCAGGTGATCTGGAGGCGCTGACCGGTGCAATGCGGCAGGCCCTGTTCGCAAGCGATGTCGAGCTGTTTCGTAAAGGCCAGGCGGGGCGGCGCCGGACGCTCGAACGCCATGACATCAACAGGTCGGCGGCGGCGTTGGAAATACTGATGGCCCGGCCGGGAGCTGTTTGAGCCGCTTGCTGTTTGCGAAAGCGGTCAAACCTTGTGAAATGGCCCCGAGTGGCGAATGAAATCCTGCAGCAGATGCGGCGGTCCGCTTGGGGGCTTGCCTTCTGCGAGGAGGCGGATGCGCCAGCCGATATGTCCGCAAAGCCAGGCAAGGTCGGAGAGGGCCGAGAACATGGCGCCATGATGCTTGAGATGGTAGCGCCGCCGGGACTCGAACCAATAGGCCGGCCGCCTGGATGGATTGATGTGGCGCGTCACGCCCGTCGATTGGCCCACCAGGTGGATGACGCGGCTTTGGGGCACGTGCCAGCAGGACCATCCGGCACGCGCTGCCCGGATACAGAAATCGACCTCCTCGTAATAGAGGAAATAGCCTTCATCGAGCATGCCGATCTGGTCCAGGACCTCTGTCCTGATCATCAGGCTGGCCCCGGAAACCCAGTCGATCCGGCTCGGCTCCTTCGGCATGTCGGGGGCGATACGCCAGCGCTCGAGCAGGCGAGTAACCGGGCCTAGCTTGACCTCGCTTTCGAATTCATTGGCAATCGAGGGAAAGCGGAAAGCGCAGGCCTGGCCCCGCCCGTCCGGATGTTCCAGGCGGCTGCCGGCAATGCCGGCATCAGGCTTGCCGTCCATGAATTCCACCAGACGGGAAATGCTGCCGGGGCGAGCGATGGTATCGGGATTGAGGAGCAGGATATAGTCCGGCCGGCCGAAGTTCCCGACGACATATTCGATGGCGCGGTTGTTGCCGTAGGCAAAACCGCCATTCGTGTCGAGCGGGAGACACGTGGCGTTCGTCCAGGCATTCGCCTTTATGGCGGCCGCAATAATCTCGGCCGAGCCATCGCCAGACCCCCCATCGGCGGCAATGATCCGTGTCCCATCCGGCACCGTACCGGGAACGCTTAAGGACGCAAGGCAATCGACAGTCAGGTCGGCGGTCCGATAGTTGACGATGACGACGACCAGTTTCAACCGCGAGGCGTCGTCTTGCCGGCTATGTTCGACATCCATCAAAGGCCATGCCTCTTCGTCTTGTTCAGGACCACCTGCATGCTTTTTTCGGAGCCGAGATAGCTCCGGCAGATTTCCAGTTCTGGAAGCTTTGACTTACCGATGGCGAGTACGATCACGGCGGTGTCAGACATGTCGACGAACGGGATCACCTCGTCCGAACTCAACATCGGCGGCAGATCGAAGAGAACGATCGTCGGCTTCAGCATCTGTCGCACGAATTCGATCTGCGCCGTCATGCGCGCCAGGTCCGCCGGCAGCGGGACTCTGCCCGGCCCCCAAGCGGTGCGCAGCAGATGGCAATGAAGGCCTCGAATGTCCAGCGTCGTGAGCCACCCGCGGATCGGGTCCTCGAATGGCGGGCGAGGCGACAGTCCGAGTAGATCGCCCACTGCGGGGTCCCGGAGGTTTGCGTCGACCAGCAGGACATTGGATCCGGGTACGCGGGCAAAGCTAAGCGCCAGGTTGATGGCGGTTACGGTGGTGCCGCAACCGATCGTCGGGGCGGTCACCGAGATCACCCGCGTGTCCTGGTTCTTGTGTTCGTTCAGCAGCTGGTTTCGCAGGACGTCATAGGCGTGCGCCATCGAGCTGTCGCTGTCGAAAGCGATGATGCGATTGGCATACAGAAAGGTGGGAGACACCGGCGAAAGGTCCGGCAGCGGCGGACATTCCTCGTGAGGATGGATTCCATTGACCGAGCCGTTGAGGTAGCCGGCATTCAGCCCGGCGAGACCGGTCCCGTCCAGCCTTTCCGCCATTCTTCCTCGAGCTGAGATATTCTTGATGATTTCCATAAAATTCCCTGCCCTATCCCATCGATACGATTTTCAACTGAAGGCGGTCCTGCCGGATTCGAATGATGTCACCCTCCCGCAATCGGACTTGGCTCGGTGAATGCCGAATTCCGGAACGCCCTGGCTACGCGTCGCTTCGGCTTCCAATGTGGAATGACCACCAGCACTTCTCCCGCCAGAGCGTGGCTGAGATCAAACGTGCCGCGAACGGTTCGGTCAAACAGGTGCCCAGCGTAAATTCCCGCAGTCGCGACCATCGCCGCCGCAGCGCAAAGCACGGCAGCCAAATAGAGCCGCCGCGGTCCTGAAGAGGCTTTTGCAACTTCCGGCTCCTCGATCACCTCGATCTGCTGGGCGGCATCGCCTTCCTCCAGGCGCTCGCCGAGACGCGCGGCATCAAGTTTGCTCTGCATCTCGTCCATGTTTCGCTGCAGCGAGGCCTTCTCGGCTTCATTCGCTTCGATCTGCGCTCCAACTTCGGGAGCGTGAGAGATGAGCTGCCGCAGCCGGGCGATGCGTTCCACGATGGAATTCCTTTGCGCGACGTTCTGTTCCTGGCGTGGCTTTGCCACCGCGATACGTTCCGCAATCAGCATGAGCTCGGGTGAAAGCGTCTTGATCTGTTCAGGCGTCGGCATGTCCGCCGAGGTACCGCGCGGCGCGGGTGCGACCTGGGCCCGCATCTCCTCGAGGCGTTGCTTCATGGCCCGGATTTGTGGATGGGTGTCCGAATAAATCACGGACTTGACTGCGAAATCACGCTCGAGATCGAGGAGCTGTCCGTGAAAACGCGTAATCTCGGTCGTCTGTCCGACGCCCATGCGCAGCTGCGCCTCATAGATCCCGATCTCCTCTTTCAGCGCAATGGCCGCCCGATCGAGTGTGGAGAGTTCCAGTTCCTTGGTCTGAAGTTCGATCAGCAGCGTCGGGACCCGGGTGGGATGGGATTCTTTGTTCTCTTCGAGATATCTGGTCCAGACGCCTTCCCTCTCGCGGAAACGTTGAGTGACGTTATTGGCTTCCTGCGTCAGGAACCTGGTCGCTTCCGAGGCACGCGCCGTGCGGATGCGCCGGTTTTCTTCGATGACCTGCGACACGAGGTCCGCAACCACATTCGCGGAGACGACAGGATCGTCATATTTGAAGCCAATCCTGACGGAGGCATTGCTTGCGGTGCGGTCGGCTCCGTCGGTCACCGATATCTGGAGAGTGATCTGGTTGCGTATCACACCGGCAAAATTGTTCTTGGGCAGGCTCTCCCGTAGATTTGGAAAAAGATCATACTTGTCGGCCAGCGCCAGCAGGCTGTTGCGTGACAGTACCCGTTGCTCGATGAACAGCAGGCGATCGTTCGATACAGTGGGCGATACGAGCGTTGTCGGTATCTGATGGAATTCCATCAGAAGCAGCGCGTCGGAGTAATAGCTCCGAGGCATGGCGTAAATGAAGTAGGCCCCCACCACAAGAGTAACCAGACCAGGTATGATGGCATACAAGGGTTTGGCGAGTGCGATCTCCATAAAATAGAGGATATTGCGTCCCAACTCGTTGATCATGCTGTCGCCTCATTGCTTCGCGTACGAGATACGTTGGTCATCACGAAGTCTCCCTCATCGAGCCGCCCTCATCGTTGCCTCGGACGAGCGGCGTTCGACGCTGGCCAAAGGCTGTACCACCCCGGAATCCGGGGTGTTCGCGGGGTCGGTGTAGACGACGCGTAGCAGGTCGCCGGCAAGGATCGGGGTCGTCTCGGTTGCGGCGAACTCCCGGGTTTCACCGTCGGCGGTTCGCACGATCTGATAACCGAGCACCCGCCGCTCTCTTTGCTGGTTCGAGGCAGCGCTCTCGCCATAGATCGTCATGATCCGCGTGCTGTCGGCAAGTCGCGCGGTGACCTCTTCCTGTTCGCGCTGGGCAGCATTGAGTTCGACCAGCAATTGGGTCCTTTGCGCCTGGCGCGCGCTGTCATAACGGGCGATCTCCGCCATTTTTGCGCGCTCGGCGACTGCGATTTCAGACGTCAGCCGGCTGACCTGTCCCTCGAGTTCGGCAATCGTGCCTTCCTGAACCATCTGCTGGGAGCCTTCAGTCACGCCCTTGGCGACGAGCCCGGTGATGCTCTGGAGGCGACGCTTGGCCAGGTCTATCCGTTTCGTCAGGGTATCGGCTTGCTCCTGCATCGCGAGGCTGTTCCGCTCCGTGAGTTGGTTTGCCTGGGCCTGGGCCTTCTCCTCCATGGCGAGCGCTTCCATCCGGGCGTTCAGGAGTGATTGTTCCTGGGCAAGGGCCGGATCGGCGACAAGGGCTTCGGCCGTGCCGAGGGATTTCTCCCCGCGCATTTCCGCCTCCAGACGGATGATGCGCGCTCGCAGTTCCTGCAGGCGCTTTTCGGAGTGTTCGACTTCGCGTTTTACCACCACTGATCGGTCCTGATCGGCGGCCAGCAAGGGCATGCGATAAACGCCGCCGGCGACGCTGATGCCATGGAGGACGGTCATGTTGGCCCGATACGGATATTCACCCGGCTTATCGACCTCGCCGAGGACATAGATCAGCTGCGGATTCTGGGTGTTGGGGCGCAGCATGATCGTGAGATTTGGGCTGTCCTTGAAATACGTCTTCAGCCGTCCCAGAAGTTGCGCTTCCAGTTCCGAAAGGGAAAGCCCCGCGCTCTGAATATGGCCTGCAAGCGGGAACGACAGCCATCCATCGGGAGCTATGACGACCTCGCGGGTCAGCTCAGGCTCCTGGGCAATCCATACCTGCAGCGTATCCCCCGGTTGCAGGTGGTAGGTCGTCTGAGCAGCAACGTCCCCAAATGTCAGGCAGAGCAAAAGCCCCGCGAGACTCGTTATCCCACGCATCGACAGACCCCCAATGATCGGTAACCCCTTCCCGTCCAACCAGGACAAGACGGTTTATACTAAGGCGACCTTCGGCACCTGCAAACAGAGCACAAAGAGGTAAGCTTCCGGCTCCAAATCCTCCATCTAACGGATGAGCCTGAAAGTACTAATCGACTTTAAGATGAGTGCGTCCCGAGCGGAGCAGCTTGCGAAACGTCGAGGCGACCTTCAGCAATATCTCCTGGTTGCAAAGGTAGCTTCGGCCGACGGCACGCCATGCCCTATGCTCAACCGTCGTCGGAGGCCGTTTCAAATGTGTTTTTCGAGGATTTTGGCAGCCGCCTGCGCGACATCCACAGTCGGTGCGCTTGCCCTTGGTGCGGCCATGTTCAAGCCTGATCCAACTAGGGCAGAGCGTGATCTCGACGCTCCATCTCGAGCCTTTTCGGCAAGCAACCAAGACCATATCCTGGTGTCCGGGCACAGCCTGACTGATCGTCCCTATCCTGATCATTTGGAGGGAATAGCCCGGCAGGAAGGGATCTCGGTGTCCTGGAGGTTGGAGAACGTGACCGGTTCTTCTATCCAGCAGCGAACCGTCGGCAGACTCGTCCCGTTGCCCGAGGAGCCTTACGACATTCTCATCATTACCGAACAACATCGTGTTCTGGATGCGTTGATGTGGAGCGAAACTGTTCGTTACCTCCATGCCTACCATCATGCGTTCGCTACAGCCAATCCAGCTGGGATCACATACTTCTACACACCGTGGATAAGCGTTTCGTCTTTGGAGGACCCCCATCCGTGGATCGAGTATGAGAGGCTGGCTCTGTCCGTCTGGCGCTGCGTCGTGAACCGGGTAAACGACAAGATCGGGGCCTCCGGCGGAAAAAGTTACATTCGTTTCATCCCGACGTCCCTAGCGCTTGCCGAGCTTGTCGCGCGCCTGGCGTCCGATCCAGCCTTTAGCGGATTCGAGGATTGGAATGTGACGGATCGCATGGAGGCGATCTTTTCCGACGAGGTTCATCTGACGGAACTTGGCTCCTACTATATGGCTGCCGTGAGCTTCGCGGCGATCTACGGAATCGATATCCGCAAGCAACGGCCGCCCGTCGCGCTCGATGCCCGGAAAGCCGACGCGCTCAGGCTATTTGCTGCCGACTTCATGCAACGCTATCGAGCAACTAGGTCGAATGAGGCGGGCGATTGCCGGGCACCGGTCCCACTTGCCTTCGCATCCCACTACGTGAACTATGTGGCGCGCGCCTACCCCCGTGAAGGCAGCTATCTCGTCAGCCAATTGCTGCGCATCCGGAATATCGTCCGTTTTACCTGGCGCTTCAGCAAAGGCCTGGAGTGAACGGCTTGGACTGTCATCAAATGGGATGCCGGACACGGGAGGGCAGCGCGAGGTTCGTTATCTGATCGGTGCATCACCAATGGCCTCGCTTCTGGAGGCTGGCGGAACCTACGTTGCCCGATACGCCGAAATGAGTAACCCGATAGCCCAAAGATTAGCGGCGAAACCATTGGCAGCTATGCGAATATCCTGGTCGGGATGCGGAGTTTCGCACAAGGGAACCTCCTCTGTCCGACGCTGATTGCGCTTTGCGAGGATAGTCGATTTGATATCTTTTTTGCCGATCGTGCATTCTCTGAGAAAAATTGCCGGGATGCCTTTCCCGGACATCGAAGCGGTTGCCGCTGATCGCTGGACGATTGCCCCGCAGACCCGGCGCTTCATTCGTCCCGCAAAGTTTCTCCCGCATCATCTCGATCGTATAAAGGGCACTCAGTTCGGCCCGATCGTCGAGGTCATCAGGGGGTTCAGGGGAAACTATGAAACTACCCAGGAGGCTACGGTTGGTTACCGGCTCAAGAATATCGATTTAATCGATGGCGTTCTCTACGCGCGGAAATGCTCAAGGAGCCTTAGACCCCGCAGCCGCCGGCTGCCTGTCTATGCGCCTCCCAGGCACTCGACCAGCGGTGCGCTCTTCGAAAGCTGGGTCGGCAATCGCTGGTTCGGCAACTGGCTTTCGGATGATTGCCTGACCTACCCTTTGGCGGACGAATTTGACACTCCGGTGACGACGCGACCGATCACATGGGAGCACGAGCCGCAATATGCCGCTAAACTCGACCTCAAGCCCATCCATGTCAGCGATGTCCATTTCGACGAGGTCGTCCTTTTCAGGGATAAGGGACAGAATGCGAGCAAGAAGAAACGCGCCGATCAGATCCGTCAAAAGCTTCTGGCATCGGCGCCGCCTTTTCCCGTTCATCCCGGCGTCTTCATCCTGCGGGGAAACAGGGGAGACAGCCGGCGGCTGTCGAACGAGACCGAGATCGCCGAACAGTTCGCATCGAAATATGGTTTTCGGATCATCGATCCGGTTGCTTCGTCGGTTGACGATATCATCCACGCCTGTGCCGGCGCGCGCATCGTCGCCGGCGTTGAAGGCAGCCATCTGGTTCACGGACTGATGGTCATGCCGCCGGATTCGGCACTGTTCGTCATCCAGCCGGCAGATCGGGTAGTTTCAGCTCTCAAGGTCATCACCGATCGCCAGGGCCAAGGCTATGCTTTCGTCGTCGGCGAAGGGACCTGCGAAAACTTCCGCGTCGAATGGAGTGATATCGACCGCACATTGGAGATGGTGCTCGCATGACGTCACGGCTTCGTTTTCTCTATCCTCAATCCGCGGCGATGCGCGACCATAGTAGCGGGGTATCCCCGCAGGCGCCTCCCGCCTCGTTTCGCGAACTGGTGCGGAAGGATTACGAGCGCCACGGCAGGACGATCCTCAATGCCGGCTTTATTTCGCTGCTGGTCTATCGCTTCGGCCGATGGGCGGGGAGCCGCCGAAGCCATATGGCCAGGCGACTCGCGCAGAAGATCTATGGCGCGATCAACATGGTCATTTCGACACTCACGCGCGTGTGGATTCCGGCCGAGGTGACGCTCGGCGAGGGTTTTCACATCATCCACGTCGAGGGGTCGATCTCGATCCATCCGGATGCCGTGATCGGAAAACGATGCGGCATCATGCACAATGTCACGATCGGCACGAACATGAGCGCCGGCGCGCCCAGGATCGGCGATGACGTCTTTATCGGGGTGAACTCCACCATTCTTGGCGATATCCGCATCGGCGACCGGGTGCGGATAGGAGCCAATACAGCGGTCTCCACGGACGTGCCGTCGGATTCGATCGTCGTCGGTTCCCCGGCCAAGATCTATCCCCGCCTTGGCCCGTTTTCGAGCGAACACACCAAGACCGATGCCAGTCCCTGATCCACATCCGCTGGAGGAGTTTGCCATGAACGCGTTGACCACCAACTTCTACCAGCTTCTGGCTGACAACCTCGGCGCCAGGCCGGGCAAGCCGGCGATCATCGACGGTCACCGCGCGGCGAGCTATGCCGCGGTTGCGGCCGACGTTGATCGATTGGCGGGTTATCTGCAGAGCCGCAATATCCGGCCGGGCGACCGGGTGATCGTGCACCTGCGCAAGAGCCTCGCGGAGGTCACCGCCATGTTCGCCATCGCCAAGGTCGGTGGGGTGATCGTCAACGTCAACACGCAATGGACGGTCGAGCAGCTCGAATATGTCGCCAACGACTGTGGTGCACGCCTGATGATCGTCGAGCCGAGGGTTGCCGAGGCTCTTGGCGCGCGTAAGCTACCTGACGCGGTCGACAGCGTTCTGGTCAAAGGCAAATTGCCGGCCGAGACCATATTCGATGTCTGGGATCATCTTCCGGAAGATCTGTCAGGCGACGAGATCGCGCGCCTCGATACGGAACTTGCGATGATCATCTACACATCCGGTTCGACCGGCATGCCGAAGGGCGTGATGCTGACCCATCGCAACATCGTTGCCGGCGCCCGCTCCGTATCGCGCTATCTGGGCCTGAGGGAAGACGACCGGTTGCTCAGCGTCCTGCCCTACAGCTTCGACTATGGCCTGAACCAGTTGACGACCATGATGCTGATGGGCGGTACGGTCGTGCACCAGGCGGTACCGATGGCCACCGAAATCGTTCTGGCCATGCAGCGGCATCGGGTGACCGGCGTGGCCGCGGTGCCGCCGCTCTGGAGCCAGATCGTGCGGCTGCTGAAGGACAACCCCGTAGAGTTTCCCGCGCTTCGGCGGATCACCAATTCCGGCGGCAAGATTTCGCTCAACATCCTGGAGCAGATACCGCGGGTCTTCCCGGATGCGGATGTCTATCTGATGTATGGGCTGACCGAGGCTTTCCGCTCGACTTACCTCTCGCCGCAGAAATTTACCCGCAAGATGGGAGCGATCGGCCAGGCGATCCCCGGCGCCGAAGTCTATGTCATCAAGCATGGCGAAGGCATCGCCCATCCCGGCGAACAGGGCGAACTCGTCCATCGCGGCCCGCTTGTCAGCCTTGGATATTGGGGCAAGCCGGAGGTGACGGAGCAGAAGATCCGGCCGTGTCCGGAACTCTGGCACCTGATCGGCGATGAACCGGTCGTCTATAGCGGCGATATCGTCCGGATCGATGCCGATGGTGACCTCTGGTTTATCGGTCGCAATGACGCAATGATCAAGACCAGCGGCTTCCGCCTCAGTCCGGATGAGATCGAGGATCTCGTCTGCCGCAGCGGCGTCGTGGCGGAGGCGGTTGCCTTCGGGGTAGACGACGAGGAACTCGGGCAAACCGTGCATGTAGCGATAACGCCGATCGGCGAGTTCGACGAAGAAGCCCTGCTGCGCTACTGCCGGCGGGCGATGCCGTCCTACATGGTGCCGCGGCAGTTCCACGTCTGGTCGGAAAGCATGCCGAGGACGTCGAGCGGCAAGCTGGCACGGCCGGACGTGGTGCGCCTTTGTCGCGAATGGATGCAAGGCGGGGAAATTGCCCTAGGCGCGCCTCCGCCCGCAGCTCAGATCAAAGTGACCGAAACAAGGGAGAACCTGCAATGAGCCTTACCCATGGAAAGTTGATTGGTTACCTGCAGGAATCCCTGAATATCGCCCATGCCGACAGCGAGAGCGAACTGTTCTCCTCTGGCTTGCTCGATTCCGTATCGATGGTGAACCTGCTGGCATTTATCGAACAAACGACGGGCCTTTCCATTCGCGCCGAAGACGTGACGCTCGAAAATTTCGATACGCCGGCGCGGATCATCCGTTTTGCCGAAGCCAGCGCGTGATGAACCACTATTCGGCGCTCGATGTCTGGCTGCAGAGTGCGGCCGCATTATTCGGAACCCCTTCCTATGTTTATCTGGCATCGGCGATCGAAAGCCGGGCGATGCTCCTGAGGCAGGCCTTCGAGGGGCGTTTTGCGCTGAGCTTTGCCGCAAAGAGCAACCCCAATCCGGCTTTGCTTTCCCTGATGAAGGGACAGGCGGAATATCTCGACGTCTCCTCCATCGGCGAGTTCAGGACGGCGATAACGGCGGGATGGGAGGCAGAGCGCATCAGCTTCACAGGCCCCGGAAAACGGCAGTTCGAAATCCGGGAGGCGATAGAATGCGGCATTGGCGAACTGATCCTGGAATCGGTGCGTGAGGCGGTGGTTGCGAACGCGATCGCCGCCGAGCTCGCACGTGTGCAGCGTGTCCTGGTGCGCATCGCGCCGACCACGGTTCCCAAAGGGTTCGGCGACCAGATGGCCGGCCGGCCGTCGGCCTTCGGCATAGACTGGGAAGATATCGCAAGAGACATTCCCGACATTGCGGCTCTGCCCAATCTCAAGATCGTCGGACTGCACATCTATTCCGGTACGCAGTGCCTGAAGCCCGAGGCGATCTGCGAGAACTATCGCAACTTCATCGACATTTTCCGGGAGGTTTGCGAAGCTTACATTCCTCGGCCGGAGAAGCTGGTGTTTGGGTCAGGGCTCGGAATTCCCTATCACGACGGCGACCTGCCGCTCGACCTCTCCGCGGTCGTTGCCGGCATCGCACCGGATCTCGACGGCCTCAAGGCGTTGCCGCAATTTGCCGAGACCCGGCTGGTGCTCGAACTCGGGCGGTATCTCGTAGGCGAGGCCGGATATTTTCTGACGCGCGTCGTCTCGGTCAAGGAATCGCGCGGCGTGCGGATCGGCGTCTGCGATGGCGGCATGAACAACCATCTGCCGGCTTCCGGCCATTTCGGGATGGTGATGCATCGGAACTACACGATGCATAAGGTCGGCGGGCGGGGTGAGCCGGAGAAAGTCAATCTCGTCGGCCCTCTTTGCACCTCGATCGACCGGCTTGCCGTCGGGATGATGCTGCCGCGGATCGAAGAGGGTGATCTGGTCGCCGTGCATAACAGCGGCGCTTACGGACTGACGGCAAGCCCGATCCATTTCATCAGCCACGCGCCGCCCTGCGAGGTTCTCATCGAGGCCGCCGGGATGCGGGATGTCACCCACATCCCGGCGCCGCCATCGATATAAGCCCTGCCGATCCTGCAGTGAATCAGTAGGCCTTGCCGAAATCGCAGATCTCGATCGCGGTGCGGACGACGATCTTCATATCCAGCCAGAACGACCAGTTGTTGATGTACCAGAGGTCGTGGAATATCCGCTCTTCCATCTTCTCGATGTTCGGCGTCTCGCCGCGGCAATTGTTGACCTGGGCCCAACCGGTCAGGCCGGGTTTGACGTGCCGCCTGAAGGCGTATTTGGCGATCTGGGCGTCATAGAGTTCGTCATGGGCAAGCGCATGCGGGCGGGGGCCGACAATCGACATCTCGCCTCGAAGGACGTTCCAGAATTGCGGCAATTCATCAATGCTCGACGCGCGGATGACGGCCCCCACCTTCGTGACTCGGGGATCGTTCCGGGTCGCCTGGCGAATGTCGCCCGAATCTTCCATGACGGTCATGCTGCGGAATTTCAGGATTCGAAACGAGCGGCCGCCATATCCTTTGCGGACCTGGCTGAACAGCACGGGGCCTTTGGAATCACATTTGATGGCAATCGCCACTACGAGCAACAACGGAAACAGCGAGAGGATGGCCGTCAGCGAGAAGACGATGTCGAATGCGCGCTTGGTGCCGCGTTCATAGAGGTTCAACGGTGGCCGCTGCGTCTGGAAAGCGGTCATGCTGCCGATCCTGCGGGCCGGGGCGCTGGTCAGCCGGCCGACGACGCCATCGAAGATGACATTGACCGGCAAGGCCGAGCGCCTGAGTTCTCCAAGGTAGAATTCAAGATTGGAGACGTTCGGGTCCCGCCAGATGATGAATACTTCATCTATGCTATCGGTCTCGCTTTGCCTCAGTCTCTGCAGGGCGTTTGCGGGCAGCAGATTTTCATCCGTGAGGCGGATGACCTGTGCGAGGACCATGCCGCTTGCAGCGGCCTCGTGCTGCCAATGTTCGGTCGAGAACTCGCCGTGGCAGATCAGCAGTACCCGCCTCATCTTGAATGAGGCCGCAGCTGCCGCCGACGGCAGATACCAGTGCCAGAACAGGCGGGTGCAGATCAGCCCGGACAGAGAGATGACTGCGGTCATCAAGATCGCCCCGCGCGAGAACGTCGTGCCGATCTTCAGAAAGAAGATGACCGTCAGCAGAAAGGCAAGAGCGCTTGGGATAAGAATGCAGATCAGCCGGATTTGCGGCCTCAGGAGCTGAATGCTCTCCGGGCTGTAGGCCTGGGCACTATGCATGGCGAGTACGAAGATCGTCGACAGGACAAGGCCGATGCCGATAAAAAGTGAAGGATCGGGCGCAGATCCGAAAACGACATACTGATAGCCCGTGAAGCCGATACCGGTTGCTCCAAGAAGGTAGATGAAGTCCGTTGCGGCCGCCACATAGGCGATTACATGATATTCCGGTCCTCCCCGCGGAAGCTTGTGCTCATACGATATGTAGTCATTTCCGATGTTCGGCTCAAATGGTGTGACCATCGTTAAAAAACCCCTACCAGCGATACGAGTATAGCCGAGGAGAGGGTGGGCACAATGTATCCTGCCTACCTCCTAAGAATGATCTCCCTATTACCTACTTTTGTTGCTGGGCCGATCGAATACAATCCTTAGGGTATAACGTTCAAATCGCATTCACATTTTTAGTAAACCTTTCGAAATGACTTAAAATTGGGCATGTGAATTTATTTTATATTTTAGATGGAAGGCGGATCTATCGCTTCGCCGAGAAAATGAACACTGGCAGCGATTTGAAATGCTGGGCTCTGCCTCCGAAGGAGCCTCGTCGGCTGAAGGCTTGATCGCCACGGCCCTTGTTTTGAGTTGGGATGGGGATGGAGTTTGAATGGGACGTTGCCATCGTCGGCGCGGGAATGGGCGGGGCGGCAATGGGATACGCACTGGCCACCGCCGGCCACCGCGTAGTTTTCATAGAAAAGGGTCTGGCTCACTTTTCGCAGGATGAACGTGACGACCCCGATAGTCTGGACGAAGCGAAGCGCCTGAGAAATGGCCGGTGGCCGCAGCAGATTTCCGGCTCCGTGGACGCCCGTGCCGTACGTTTTTTTCCTGCACTCGGCTGCGGCGTCGGCGGTTCGACGCTTATCTATGCGGCAACGCTCGAACGGTTTTCCCCAGGCGACTTCAAAATCGTCGACAAATCCGGCAGGCCATCCTGGCCGATCGACTATGAAAACCTTGAACCCTTTTATCGCAAGGCGGAGCGCCTCCTGCATGTGCGCGGCAGCCAGGATCCGCTGCAGCCACAATCGGAGGTCATCGAACCTCCTGCCATGACGCGATGCGATCAGCATTTTTTCGACTCCGCGCAATCAAATGGGATGCATCCCTATCGGATTCACACGGCCTGCCGATATATCGACGGGTGCGGCCAATGCGGCGGCTTCATCTGCCATAGATCCTGCAAGCAGGATGCGCGGCGGGCATTCATCGAGCCGGCACTGGCGACCGGCAACGCCATGGTCATCGATCAATGCAACGTGGAAAAGGTCTCGGCCGACGACGAGGCGGTCACTCAATTGTCGTGCCGGAGGAACGGAGACGAGCTGGCAATCGTTGCGAAGTTCTATGTACTCGCGGCCGGCGCGCTTTCGACACCTTTGCTTCTCCTCAACTCCACCAACGAATTCTGGCCGAACGGCCTTGCAAACACGTCGGATCTCGTGGGGCGCAACCTGATGTTCCACGCTTCCGATTTCTTCGCTGTCTGGCCTCGGGGCAAAACCCGCGTTTCAGAGCCGGGAAAGTCGATCGGCCTTCGCGATTTCTATGAACATGAGGGTCTCAAGCTAGGCGTCATCCAGTCCACGGGCCTGACTGCGACCGCCAATAACGTGCTTCATTTCCTGAAATTACTGATCGACCAGAACGGCTGGATCTGGCTGAAGCCGCTCAAGCCCTTCATGCGCATTCCGGCGATGATCGGCGCTCTTATCTCCGGCAACGCAACGATATTCACCTCTATCCTCGAGGATCTGCCCTATCCCGAAAATCGCGTGAAGCCCGATCCGGAAGATCCCGCCAGCATCTATTTCGAATATACAATTCACAGCGAGTTGCGACAAAGAATGAATACCTTCCGCAAGTTATATCGAAAGGCATTCAAGCGGCACCGGATGATGATGTTCGGCTCCGAAGTCAACCTCAACTACGGCCATGCCTGTGGGACGTGCCGTTTTGGTCCGGATCCCGCGACTGCGGTATTGGATGTCAACAACCGTGCGCACGACCTGGACAATCTCTATGTCGTTGATGCGTCGTTCTTCCCGACCAGCGGAGGGGCCAATCCAAGCCTGACGGTTGCCGCTAACGCCTTGCGTGTCGGAGAGCATATTGCTCAGAAATTGTCAGCGACAAAGCCGAACCGGATAGAGACCTGCATGGTTTCGGATACCATGTCTTGACCCGGTTTCGAAAGGTAATGCCGCCGGTCTATCCCGATCAGTGATTTCTGTTTCGATCGGTTCTGATCCAGGCGGCCCCGCCAGCCTGAAGGATATGGCGCGGATAGAGCCTCAGTTTCCTGAACACGTATCCTGGAATGTCCGCCATGGCATGCATGGGAAGCGTGCGTCTGCCATGACGCCACCACGCCACCGACAGCGCGATATCGAATGCCAGGATGCTGATGATCGAGATCGCCAATGGCAAGACCGCAATTCCGGAAGTTGCGAGCGGGATTGCCGCAAGCAGCGAGAGCAAGAGAAGCGCTGCCAGCAATGTCAGCGGCGGTATGAGCGCATCGACGACGAGAGCCAGATAGGCCCGGCTCCGCAACGTGTTGACGTCAAACAGAGCTGCGCAAAGTTGTGCCGTCAGCGCGAAGCGGCCCGCGTTCCATCGGGAAGCCTGTGTTTCGAGGCCCTTCTTCGAATAGGGGAACCTGCTGTTCACGGCTGCGGCATCGCAGAAAAGCGGAGCGTGGCCGGCCCGCGCAAGGTCCAGCCCAAGCTTCATGTCTTCGACCAGATTGCCGTTCGCAAGCGCGGCATCCCGCAGGGTGGCCCACGGGAATGCCATTCCCGAGCCTGTTAGCTGCGCGGGAAGCCCGAATTTCGCCAGCCCGAGAAGCCGGATCCGATTCTTCAGAAGGAACGCAAATTCGGAGACCGCAAGGTTGATGCTTCCATCCTGCGGGGCGACCATCAGATAGCGCGACTGGACGGGCCTGCCGGTTGCCGCGGTCATATAGGCGAGATTGTCGAGCGCTCCCGGTTCGAGCCAGCAATCGGCGTCTATGATAACCACCACGTCCGGCGGAAGGAGGCCAAGATAGTTGACGCCAGCGTCGAGGGCGTATCCCTTGCCGCGGCGGATCGGGTCGAACCGTACGATGACATCCGCGCCCGCTTCGCGTGCCAGCGATGCGGTCAGGTCGTTGCAATTGTCAGCCACGACGACCAGCCGATCGCCGTCGCGCATCTGGCTCTGGATGCTGTGCAGGGTATCGATGATCTGGAGCTCTTCGTTATGCGCCGGGACCAGGACCGCAACTTTCGGCCGTCGGCCGTTCTGACGTGGCGGTTGGCTCCGCTCGCCGATACTTCCGGCAAGACATTCAATCGCGAAAAAGACAGTCGGAACCAGAACAACGAGGGACAATAGTAATGCCGCGACGATCAGTATGTTCTGTTGCATGATCTCCCCTCCGGCGACGCGTTTCAAGCCGTCAATCATAGCGGGAGGGCCGAGGGTTCTAAGCTGACCACGCTACACCGTTCGAGTGTGCGCGGGCTCATCCTATTTCGGGGCAGGTGGAGCCACCTCGAACGGGTCTACGCCCATTTGATGGCTGCTGGATCAATTGAAGTTCGATCTTTGCGCCCAATGGTGCTATCCGATGCAATTCGTTGAGCGAAAGCAGTCGGTTACGTGAAAATATGGCAGCGGATCGCTGATCGTCTGCCTCGCGGTGAAACGGGCTGGACGTCGTTCCTGGCGGTAGGCGGTCTGGATACTGGCGGAGGCTTCAGCGGATAATCATGCCGGCGACGACATACCCGTCGCGCAGCCTGATCTGACCCACCAGCCGGTCGTCCGTCTTGAAGGGCGGGACGTCGATCTCGAAATATGCGGCGAAATGCCCGTCCGCCAGGTTCAGTTCGATGCGGATGGCCTCGAAGCCGAACATCGTGCGCGTCAGGCCATACTGGCATTTGTAGGTGCATTCCTTGGCGCTGAAGATCGCTTTCACCAATCGGCCGCGAATGCCCCATTGCTGCCGGTTGAGCCATTGTCGCTCGCGCGGGGTGCAGATTTCCTGTGCATAGGTGTCGTCGAGCGGTGTCGCTTCCTCAAGATCGAGGCCGAGAGCCTTGATGCCGTCCGAATGGCGGCCGATGGCCGCGACGCAGCGGGTCGTGGAATGGCTGATACTTCCGGCTATCCCGGCCGGCCAGATCGGCGCCCGGTCCGACCCCACGGGTATGGCCATTCCAGGCAGTCCCAGATGGCGCATGGCCTGCCTCGCGCAGATGCGGCCAGCGGTGAACTCCTGCTGTCGGCTTTTCGCGGCATTGGTGATCGCCGTTCTCTCTTCAGGATAGAGTTCCGAAACGTCACCAAGCAGGTCAGCTTCGGCGACCGACACGGAAGGGTCGAATATGCCCTCCAGCAGCATAGCTAGACCTTGGTCTCCACGTGGACCAGCGTCGGGCGCCGTTCCATCGCGTTGCGGCGCAATGCGGCCCGCTCGGACGCCCGGCTCAACTGTATATCGGCTTTCCCCTTGCCGGAGATATGGTCGGCCAGGAGAGCGACCGTCGGGAAACGGAAGAGGTCGGTGATCGTCAGGTCCGGCGCCAGCTTCGCTTTCATCTCGCGATGGACTTGGACCGCCAGGAGCGAATGCCCGCCAAGAGCGAAGAAGTTGTCGAATATGCCGACCTTCTCAAGCCCAAGTGCGCGACCGAACACCTCGCTGATATCCCGCTGCAGAGTGTTGGACGGTTCGATGAACGTGGCTGGCGGGGCCTGGACCTTTTCCGTCGGGGCCGGCAGCTTGTTGCGGTCCACCTTGGCGTTCGGGGTCAGGGGGAAGGCTTCCATCGTCACGAAATGCGAGGGTATCATCGCATCGGGCAGCGCCTCGGCGATATAGGCCCGTAGTTCCTGCTCGTTGAGGGGAGTACCGGCTGTGCGAATGTAGGCAACGAGGCGCACGTCGCCGGGGCTGTCCTTACGGGCGACCACGACCGCCTCGCGGATGCCGGCGAACGTGCCGATCCGGGCTTCGATCTCGCCGAGCTCGATGCGATGGCCGCGTATCTTCACCTGATGATCGGTGCGGCCAAGGAAATGCAGGACGCCGTTCCGGTCGAAGCGGGCAAGGTCGCCCGTCCGATAGATCCGGCCCTCCATGAACGGATTGGGCAGGAAGCGTTCGCGCGTCAGCTGTTCGCGGTTGTGATATCCGCGGGCAACGCCGTCGCCGCCGATATAAAGCTCGCCGACATCGCCGGGCGGAACCGGGTTATAGGCGTTGTCGAGCACATAGAGCTGGGTGTTGGCGATCGGATGGCCGATCGGTACGACGCCCGTCGATGGTCCGGCCGTGAATGTCGAAGACCAGATCGTCGTTTCCGTCGGGCCGTACATGTTTTCGATCGTCGCATCGGTGACGGTTCGCAAGGCGGCGAGAAGCGAGCCCTGCAGCGCCTCGCCGCCGAGGAAGAGATGGCGGACATCACTTAAGGCGGCGCGGTCCTCGTCGATCATCATGAACATGCGCGCCATCGAGGGCGTACATTGCAGATGAGTGACCCGATGTTTGCGGATCTCTTCCGCAAAACCGTCGCCGACCTCGTCGCTCACGGGATTCCTGCTCGTCTTGACGACTTCGGCCAATAAGGGAAGCCTTTCCAGGACGATATTGTCGGCCAGGCCGAAATCGATGAGGCAGGCGATGTCGTCGACGCCGGCCGCCTTGACCTGATCCAGCCTTTCCAGCGCATCTTCGGGTGTACCGAACAGGCCGCTGTCCTCGAAATAACGCAGGAAGGCGAATTCCAGGATGGCATCCATCTCCTCGGGTGCCAGCGACTGGAGGTCGATATCCATCGGCTGGGCGATGCCCTGCGGCTTCTTGAATGCCGGAAATGCCCAGGCATACTGCTTGATGAGGGCGGCCGCGCTGCGCAGGTATTCCTTCATCGGGCCGCGCGCCAGATCCCGCACCTCGTCGCGATCTTCACCGAGGAGGGTGTGGAGCATCAGCGTGACTTTATAATCCGCCGGATCGCGGCCGGTCTCGGTCAGCGTCTGCCGGTAGATGCGGATCTTTTCCGCAAGCTCGTCAACCGACTGGCCGAGCAGGTGGGTCAGCACGTTGGCACCGAGCCGGGCCGCTTCCCGGTAGCTTTCCGGATTGCCGGCAGTGGTAAGCCAGACCGGGAGTTCCTTCTGGACCGGACGCGGCTGGGTCACGACCCCGACCGTGCCGGTGCCGAAATCGAAATCGACGCTCTCGCCGCGCCACAATTTGCGGACGACCTCGATATCGCGGGTCAGGCTCGCCTTGTTCTTCGGCGGCGCGTTTTCGGGCCGCAGGACGAAATCCTCGGGCATCCAGCCGGAGGCGAAGGCAAGTGCAACTCGCCCGTTGCTGAGATTGTCGATGACCGCCCATTCCTCGGCGACGCGCGCGGGATGATGAAGCGGCAGAACGCAGCTGCCGGCCCGGATCGAAAGGTTCCTGGTGACAGCCGCGACTGCGGCACCGGTGACCGCGGGGTTCGGATAAGGGCCGCCGAACGCGTGGAAATGGCGCTCCGGCGTCCAGACGGAATCGAAGCCGTTGGCATCGGCAAATTTGGCGCCTTCGATCAGCAGCCGATATTTGTCCGGCCCGGATCCGCCGTCATTGCCCCAGTAGAAGAGTCCGAAATCGAGATTCGTACCTCTTCCAGCGGAAGACGCGCCCTTTGCCTTGGCTTCGATGACTTCGGAGGAGTGGACAACGACCTTGAAGCCGCTGGCAAGTGTCCAGAAGAGTTCCAGAACGGAGATATCGAAAGAGAGGCTGGTGACGGCCAGCCAGACGTTGCGACGGTCCGTGTTGCGCGGCACCCGTTCGTCCATGCCGGCGAAAAAATTCACGACGTTGCGATGCTCCAGCATCACGCCTTTCGGCAGGCCGGTAGAGCCGGACGTATAGATGACGTAGGCGAGATTGCTCGAGGCGACGGCGGTTGCCGGACGATCCGCGATTGCCTGGTTTTTCAGGATATCCTCGACACACAGGAAATTGCTGCCATGAAGCGTCTCGGATTTCGCAAGGCGCCGCTCGGTCAGAACCAGCTTGGCGCCGCTGTCCTTGATCATGAATGCCAGGCGATCGGCCGGAAAATGCGGGTCGAGCGGAATATAGGCGCCGCCTGCCTTCATGATAGCAAGCGCACCGACCACCAGATCAAGCGAACGCGGAAGATAAAGGCCGACGGTGACGTCCGGGCCGACGCCCTGGGCCACCAGCGCTTGCGCGATGCGGTTGGCCCGTTCGTCCATCTCGCGATAGGAAAGGGAACGGCCGTGGAATGCCAGAGCTTCGGCATCCGGCGTCCTATCGACCTGCCGTTCGATAAGCTGATGGACACAGGCGGCATGGTCGTATTCGCGCTCCGTCCGGTTCCAGTCGAAGAGGACCATGTTCCTGTCGGCATTCGACATCAAAGGCAGGTCCTGCAGCAACGTCGCGCGGTCCTCGAACGCCGAGGCGAGGACCGCAAATGCCGTCGCGAGGTCCTGCGCCTGCCGCTCGTCGATGCGTGTCCGATCATAGAGCAGATCGGCTCTGGTCTCGCCGAGCCGGAAGGTCAGGGCGCAGCCCTCGATCTCGTCTGCGAGCGCCGGATTGGAGATGTCTGCGACGCCGATCGTCAGCTCCAGCGCTGCGAGGCCGGGATAACGGTCGACAAGATCGCGGCAATAACCCTTACGTTCGTCCAGCACCTTCAGCGAGCGATCGACATTCCCGAGCAGGTCCTCGACCGAGGCTTGCACCGTGGAGTCGATCCGCAGCGGGATGGATGTGGCGAAATAGCCGGGATGGCGGGCACCGAGGTCAATCAGCCTGTCGTTCGTGTAGGCGAGGTCGAATACCGACTGGCCGGAAACGCGGATCAGGAAGGCTGCCGTCAATGCGACCCGCTCCTGCCGCGAAAGCTGCCCGGAAAAGGCCAGAGGAATGATGCGGATATCACGGGCCTGGCCGGCTTCCGATGCTTTTATGCAGGGAAGGGCGATATCGGTACCGGCTTCGAGTGCGCGGCGGAAGAAGCTCTCATGCGGTGCAAGAGCGGCAACCGCTTCCGACAGCGCGATCCTGCTCGCCTCGCTCGAAAGCGGCAGCCGATCGCCCGGACGTAGTACAGAAGAGAGCGTGATCTGCCTGGCGCCATCCTTGCGGGCGGCCTCGAGCAGAACCGGCATATCCGCGGTGCCGATCGTCGCACCATGGGCTCCGACGGACAGGACCAGACCGGGTTCCCCGTTCAGTTCGCCGTCAAGGATGCGAAGGTTCCTGACGGTGAAGACGTCGTTGCCGAAACGGACCTTGGGCGTTGCTAGCGGATTGAGATAGGTGGGGCCAAAATCCAGGCCGCGCACCAGACGGGAAAGCTCGCCTGCCGGGGCGGTGAAATCGAGCGCGCCGGCGGCCGAAGGACGCTTGAGCTGTCCGTAATAGGTGCGGGTTGCGAAATCCTGCCGGCGCGGGTTCAGAGTGCCGCGCTCGATATCGCCGAGCATCTCGGAGAAAGTCGCGATCCCGGCTTCGAAGCATTTCGTGTTCAGCGTCAGGGCGGTCTCGTCCGCGCTGATCTCGAAATGCTGCTGCACGTAGATATCGCCTTCGTCGATCCCTTCGGTCATCGCGTGCCAGGTGATCCCGTGTCGGTCATGGCCTTCGAGGATCGCCCAGGCGGGTGTATTGAGGCCTGCCATGTCCGGCAGCAGGCCGTCATGGAAATTGGCGGCGCCGATGCGCGCATGCCGCCAGACCGCATCGGGGACCATTTTCAGGTTGGCGATGCTGAACAGCCAGTCGTAGTCGTATTGGGTCAGCTGGGCGGCGTAATCGCCTTCCTGCGTTATGACGGGAACGCCCTGGGACTGGGCCCAGTTTCTGACCGATCCGTTCGAGGTCGCTATGGCCTCGATCCTATGTCCGCGCCCCCGCAGAATTTCAGCGCATTGAACCAGCAATAAACCGCCACCGATCAAAACACACTTCAATTCGCCCATAAAGCTTGTCCCCACTCGTTGCTGTTCCAGGCACTCCGATAGAAACGGGGTGCCGTCTAAAACTCAACATGCGCCGGACCAGCCATGCGGATGATCGCGCCTAAGCCTGAATTGCGGGCTGTACCCGCCTTTCCCCCATACGGATGATGACGGCTTCCAAAGGAGTAATTGCGATTGCGTCTTGGCTGGCAGCACATTGAGGCTGCGGGTTTGCGCTCGTGGATTTCAGCGGGAAGCGGAACGAGGCTCGTGGCATCATTGGGGTGATGTCATCAGGTTGGCCTCCGTGGATTAGGGCGGTGTCGATGCTTGAGGGGTCAAACCAGGTCTGTGCCAGCGATATTGCAATCGTCGGCATGGCTTTGAGAGTGCCGGGTGCACGCAATGTTTCGGAATTCTGGCAGAACCTGCGAAACGGCGTAGAGTCGGTCCGGACGTTTTCGCCGGAGGATCTGATCGCTGAAGGCGAAGACCCCGAGCGGATCCATCATCCCAACTATGTTCCTCGCGGCGCCGACCTTCCCGACATGGAAATGTTCGACGCGGAGTTCTTCGGCCTGAACCCGAAGGAAGCGGCGATCATGGATCCCCAGCACCGCCATTTCCTGGAATGCGCCTGGGAAGCCATGGAGGACGCCGGCCGGACGCCGAACAATCAGCCTGGCCCGGTCGGTATTTTCGCCGGCTGCGGCATGGGCAGCTATTTCTATTTCAACGTCTGCAGCAATCGCAACTTGATCGACCAGGTAGGAATGTTCCTGTTGCGCCATACGGGCAACGACAAGGATTTTCTGGCGACGCGAGCCTCGTTCACGTTCGACCTGCGCGGCCCGAGCGTCAATGTGCAGACCGCCTGCTCCACGTCGCTTGTGGCGGTGCATTATGCGTGCCAGAGCCTGATCTCCGGCGAATGCGACATGGCGCTTGCCGGCGGGGTGACGATCGAGTTTCCGCATCGCCGCGGATATACTTTCCAGGAAGGCGAGATCCTTTCGCCGGACGGGCACTGCCGGCCTTTCGATCATCGTGCCGCGGGGACCATTTTCGGCAGCGGCGTCGGGGTGGTCGTGCTTCGCCGGCTTTCGGATGCTCTGCGCGACGGCGATGTAATCCATGCCGTGATCAAGGGCACGGCCGTCAACAACGACGGCAGCAGCAAGGCCGGCTATCTGGCGCCGAGCGTCAGTGGGCAGGCGGAGGCGGTTCTGGAGGCTCAAGGGCTTGCAGGCGTCGATGCCGATACCATCCAATATGTCGAGTGCCACGGCACCGGCACGTTCCTCGGCGATCCGATCGAGATCGAGGCACTGACGGCGGCCTTCAGGCAGAGCACCGACCGGACCGGCTTCTGCCATGTCGGATCGGTCAAATCGAATATCGGCCATCTCGACACAGCGGCCGGCGTCGTCGGTCTCATCAAGGCGACGCTGGCCGTAAACGAGGGCGAGATTCCGCCGACGCTCGGCTTCGAACGCCCCAACCCCTCGATCGATTTCGAGAAGAGCCCGTTCCGGGTCAACAACAAGCTGGTGAAGTGGCCGCATGCGCCAGGCCCCCGCCGGGCCGCCGTCAACTCGCTCGGCGTCGGCGGCACCAATGCGCATGCGATCATCGAGCAGGCGCCGACCCGTTACGTGGCCGACGCGGCCGGGGCCGATACGGAGGTCGGCGTCGATTCCGATCCCATGCTACTGTTTCTTTCGGCCCGTCAGCGCAAGACGATCGATCAGGCCGCCGAGCGGCTCGGCTCGGCGATGTCCGCTCAGCCCGGCCTTTCGCTCGATGACGTCAGCTATACGCTGCAGCACGGCCGCAAACATTTCGACCACCGCATGGTGGTCGCCGTCCGTGGCCGGGAGGACGCCATCGCGGTCCTTGCGAACCCCGGTAGCCGCGGTTTCGTTCATCAGCCCGTGCCGAACAATTCCGGCGCCATATTCCTCTTTCCGGGCGGCGGTGCTCAATATGTCGGCATGGCCAAGCGGCTCTACGAGGAGGATCCGACATTCCGGCGGACCGTCGAAGAGGGGCTTTCCCATCTGCCTATCGACGCAGCGAATGAGATTCGCACGGTGTGGCTCGGCGAGAACTCCGCAACGGCTGCGAAAACATTCCTTCGCCCCTCGCTTCAACTTCCCGCCATTCTGATCACCGAGGTGGGGTTGTCCCGCCTGTGGATGGATTGGGGTGTGAAACCGAAGGCGCTGATCGGTCACTCCATGGGCGAGAACGCCGCGGCCTGTGTCGCCGGCGTGATGTCCTTCAAGGACGCCGTCAACCTGGTGCATCTGCGGGGCAAGCTGTTCGAGACTATTCGGCCTAGCGGCATGATGAGCGTACCGCTCGATCACGCCCGGCTTTCCGAACTCCTGCCGCCATCGCTCGACATCGCTTCGGTCAATGCGCCATCGCTTTGCGTCGTGTCAGGCCTCAACGAGGATCTCGACCGCTTCCGGGAATTTCTGGCGGGGCAGGGCATCGACGCGACGCGCGTGCCGATCGACATCGCCGCGCATTCGCGGCTGGTCACGCCCATTCTCAAAGCCTTCGAGGCTTTTCTGCGCGGTATTACTCTTCGGGCGCCGGCCATTCCGATCCTGTCGAATCGTACGGGCCTGCCGCTGAGCGCGGAAGAGGCGACCGATCCGATGTACTGGGTCGATCATCTTCGCTCGACCGTTTATTTCGCGAACGGCATGGCAGCGCTGTCGGCGGAGCCGGGGCGCATCTATATCGAAGTAGGTCCCGGGCGGGTTCTGTCGTCGCTGACAAAGGCACAAGGGTCGATCCCGGCAAACCAGGTGATCAACAGCTTGCCGCATCCCGACGAGGCCGGCGACGATCGGCTCCATTTCCTCTCCGCCGTGGGGCGGGCCTGGGCGACCGGGCTCGAGGTCGATATCGACCGCCTATGGCAAGGCTGCTCGCCGCGCCGGGTCAGGCTGCCGGCCTATCCGTTCCAGCACAAGCGCTTTTTCATAGACCGCGCCGGAGCGAATGAGAGAGGCAAAAGCACCGAGCCCGTCCTTTCGAAGGAACCCGATATCGCGCGCTGGGGCTATCGCCCCTCCTGGAAGCAGACGCTAGCCGATTACGAACTGGGCGCCGAGAAGGAGGCCCAATCCTGGCTCTTTTTCCTCGACGAGGCGGGGGTCGGCCAGAAGCTGGTCGAAACGCTGAGGACGGCAGGCCACCGCGTCGTCACGGTGTCCCTGGGCGACGCTTTCATTCGTCGCAGCGCCGAGGACTATATGCTCTGCCCGGAACTGGGCCGCGCCGGATATGATGCCCTCATTGCCGGACTTGCCGGTGATGGCGGCCTGCCGTCGCGTATCGTGCATATGTGGCTTCTGACCCAGGGGGAAACCTTCCGGCCCGGCTCGAACTTCTTCCATCGAAACCAGGAATGCGGTTTCGACAGCATGTTGCACCTCGCCCAGGCCCTGGGGGACGCAGCCAGCGTTCCGGAAATACACTTCACTGTCATCACCAACGGCATGCAGCAGGTTTTGGGCGAGCCGCTGCCCTATCCCGAAAAGGCGACCGTCCTGGGGCCAAGCCTGGTCCTGCCGAAGGAGATGGCTGGCTCAACGGTTAGGGTGATCGATATCGACCTGCCGCCCAAGGCCGACCGGCAGGGCAAACGTTTCGCCTTCGCCGGTTTGGCGGGGAGGGCAGAGAAGAAGGAGGCCACCGACCCGGCGTTGATCGAGCAGCTCTGGGAAGATCTGCATGCCAAGCCGGGATCCGAAATCGTTGCCCTGCGCAAAGGGCGGCGCTGGTCGCAGGTTCATCAGCGGCTGCCATTGAAAGACGTATCATCCGATCAGGCGACACTGCGCGAGGGCGGCGTCTACTTCTTCTCCGGCGGCTTGAGCGACGTCGCTTTGGCGCTTGCCGACGAGCTCGCCGGCCGGTTCCGGGCGCGGATCGTGCTAGTCGGCCGCACCGTTGTGCCGCCGAGGGAAAACTGGGAATTCTACGATCGCACCCACGGCCATGACGTCGTTCGGCGGGCGATTTCGGCAATCCGGAGGCTTGAGGAGAAGGGGTCGGAAGTTCTTTATCTGGTCGGTGATGTCGGCAATCCGGAGCAGATGAGCCAGGCGGTCGAGACGTCGCTCTCCCGGTTCGGGCAAATCAACGGTGTCTTCCATGCGGCCGGCACGGTTGATGACGGCCTGATGCAGACCAAGACGCGCGACAGCCTCGACAGGGTCCTGACCCCGAAAGTGCTCGGCACCACCGTGCTGGATGCGGCATTCGAAAACGTGGCACTCGATTTCTTCCTGATGTTCTCCTCCACCAGCACCGATGTGGTGCGGGCAGGGCAGGTCGACTATGTCGCCGCGAACGCCTATCTCAACGCCTTCGCGCAGAGCCGTACCCATCGCGCCGACCGCGCCACCGTGGCGCTGCATTGGGGCGTCTGGAATGAAGTCGGTCTTGCGGCCCGGGCGCTTGGCAGGTCTGAAGGTGGCGGGTGGATCAAGCCGGTTGCCGGGCCGGCTGGCGGTCCGTTCTTCCAGCACTGGAAAGAGGATGAGACAGGGTTGCCCTGGCTTGAGGCGCTGGTCAGCGCCGAGACGGAATGGATGCTCGACGAGCATCGGCTGCTTTCCGGCCAGGCGGTCATGCCGGGCACCGGCTATCTGGAGTTGATTGCACAGGCGTCTCGGGAATACGGACTTCCGTTCGAAGCGGAAGTGGCGGACCTCGTATTCCTGAGACCGCTTGCATTCAACGACGGAGAGAAGAAGGCTGTTCGAGTGCGGTTGGAGCCGGCGGCGGAACATTTCCGCGTCGTGGTTCTGGCAGGCCCGGCTGACGGTGAGGATGCGTTGTTCGTCAAGCACGCCGAAGCCGTCCTCAAGCCGCATCCGCAACAGAGGCGCGCGACGATCGACATCGCCGCTGTCGCGTCTCAATGCGATGAGACACAGGTCTCCGGAGGCGGCAGCACGCTTCGCGCGGTTCAGGAGAAGCATATCCGCTTTGGCCCCCGCTGGGCCGTCCTGCGCTCCATGGCGATGGGAGGCGGCAAGGCCATTGCGGGATTGAAACTGGACCCGATCTTTGCCGATGATCTAGCGAAAGGCGTCCTGCTGCATCCGGGTCTGCTCGACATCGCGACCGGCTTTGCCATGCAGCTTGCCAAGGACTACGACGCCGAGACCTCGCTTTGGGCGCCGGCAACCTATGGCCGGGTGGCCCTTCACATGCCCCTGCCGGCCGAGATCGTCAGTGTCGTAGAACTCGCCGACAGCAGCGATTTCGGCGAGGGTTATGCGGCCTTCGACGTGACGATCACCGATCTTCACGGCAATATCGTCTTCGAAGCCGAAAAATTCGTCATGCGCAGGCTGGAGAACGATCTTGCGCTCGGTCTCGCATCCCAAGCGGATGCGCCGGCTGCCGTCAAAGCGAAGCCGGCCGCGCTTTCTCCGGCGATGTTGAAGCTCGGTACCCAGGTGCGCAACGGTATCCTGCCGGCGGAGGGTTTCTCGGCTCTGCAACGCGCGCTCGGCACATCCGAACCTCAGCCGATCATCAGTTCGATCGATCTCGAAACCCTGCGCGAATGGATTGCCGCCTCTGCCGAAACCGCGACGCCGTCGGGCGACAATTTCGAGCGGCCGGACCTCGAAAGCGAGTTCGTCGAGCCGCGCAATCCGATCGAGGAGACGCTGGCCGGCTATTGGCGGGAGCTCCTCGGCATCGCCAAGGTCGGCATCCACGACAGTTTCTTCGACATGGGCGGACATTCGCTGATCGCGGTTCGCCTGTTCCGGATGATCAAGAAACAATATGCGCTCGACCTGCCGATATCGACGCTGTTCGAGGCGCCGACCATTGCCCAATGCGCCGAGCGGATTGCCGCGGAAGTGCCGGATGCAGGTGAGGCCGCGGGACCCGAGCTCACGGCGCGTCTGCCGACGACGGCAAAGCCGGTCCATCTGGTCCTGATGAACCCCGGTAGGAATGCAAAGGCAACCCCGCTGTTCATCTGTGCCGGCATGTTCGGCAATGTCCTGAACCTTCGCCATCTGGCAATGACCATGGGTGCTGACAGGCCCGTCTACGGATTGCAGGCCCGCGGACTTTACGGCGACCACGAGCCGCACGCGACGTTCGAAGAGATGGCGGCCGACTACATCGCCGAAATCCGGACGGTGCAGCCCAACGGACCCTATCTTCTCGCCGGCTATTCAGGTGGCGGCATAACCGCCTTTGAAATGGCCCAGCAGCTTCAAGATGCGGGAGAAGAGGTTTCCCAGGTGATCATGCTGGACACGCCCATGCCGCGGCAGCCGGGGCTGGGTTTGCGTGACCGTATCAGCATGAAGTTGCAGGATATACGCCGGCATAAGATGGGATTTGTCGGCACGTATCTGAGGGATCGCCGTGCCTATCATGAGCAACAGCGGGCCAAGCTTGAGTTGGAGCATCAAGGTGAATCGCCGGAGTATTTCAACAATGTCCGGATAGAGATGGCGTTCAGGAGAGCGTTGCTCAGGTATGATGTCAGATCTTATTCCGGGAGCGTCACGTTGTTTCGTCCCAAGCCCGATATATTTTATAGCCTTGGTGGCGGCCGTCACCTGAAGCAGAACCGCGATGTATTGCTGCCGGACAATGGGTGGGCCGGGCACGTGCCGCAATTGCGAGTGTCGGAAGTGCCGGGAGACCACGACAGCATGGTGCTCGATCCGTATGTTCGTGTGCTCTCCGAGCACATGCGTGCTGTCCTTGCAGCCTCCGCCGTCTCGGCTGCGCTCCCTCGGAAAGCCGATGTGGAGGCCAAAGTTCAAAGCGGGGCACCGCCCCGGGAACAGGTCGCCGAGATTGCTTAGTCAATGGACGATGGCCGGATCCTGAAAATACCGATTTCGCAAATTGCCATGACGCGCTCAGGGCACGCCGTTTGTGTGCTTTCGCCAGCGAACTGGAAGTCTTCCTAAAGAACGAGGAGTATTCTGTGAGTGAAGCAATCATTCCCTCGGATTGGAAGCAGGTTTCTTCCCCACACGCCAGGGAGCGGTTGCCTCTGGACTCTTCACCTGTGACGGTTCAGCCACCGAAACGGCGTCTTCGCACTACCATTATTCAGGCCGCGGGTTGGTCGATGATGGGTTATCTTCTCTCGCAGCTAATACGCATCGGAAGTAATCTGGTGCTGACAAGGCTGCTGATTCCGGAAATGTTCGGCATTATGGCGGTCGCCACCATGATCCAGGTGTCGGTCGCCATGCTGTCTGATCTCGGGCTCAGGCCCGCAGCCATACAGAGCCAATTTGGCGACGACCAATCCTATCTCGATACCGCGTGGACGCTGCAAATCATCCACGGCTGCTTGATCTGGTTTGCCTGCGTCCTGATAGCGATCGGGATCGGGCGTGCCGCCGAGTATGGCCTGTTTCCGGCCGGATCGGTCTACACGGTCACGTCGCTGCCAGCCATCATCATGGGAATGTCTTTCTGTACTGTGATTATGGGGCTGCAATCCACTAAATTGATCTCTGCGTTTCGGCACCTCGATCTTGGGCGCGTAACTTTAATTGAGATAGTGGCTCAGGTTGTGAATTTGGCGGTGGCGATATCGCTTGCCTGGTACACCGGCTCGATTTGGTCGTTCGTCGCATCGACACTTTTAGCCGCATTGACGACCACCATTCTCACTCACATATGGTTGCCGGGTCAGCATAACAGCCTCTACTGGGAAGCTGCGGCGATAAAGGACCTTATTCGATTTGGCCGCTGGATCATGCTGTCGTCGATCCTTACGATGATAGCAGCCAATGGAGACCGCATCTTTCTCGCCGGATGGACCAGCCCCCTCATGCTTGGCTTCTATAGCCTGGCCTTCAATCTCATTTCGATGCTGGAAGGTGCCGGTGGCAGGCTATTTTCAAACGTGGCGATGCCAGCCTTAGGCGGGATCGCAAGGGAACGCCCGGAGCAGCTCGGCTCCATGTTCTGGAAAATGCGATTGCCGCTGGATCTTGCCTTCATCGGAAGTGCGGGCGCAATCTATTCGAGCGGTGCGGCAATCATCGAAGCGCTCTATGATGATCGCTATCGGGATGCCGCTCCAATTATCCAGATATTGTCGTTCAGCCTTCTCATCATGCGCTTCGGTCCGCTATCTGCGATTTATCTTGCCGTTAACGAACCGCGTAATCAAACCGTCATGAATTTCATTCGCGCGGTTTCAAGCTTTATATGTCTACCCCTTGGTTATTACCTGTTCGGGTTCGAAGGTGCGGTATGGGCGGCCGCGCTTTACGGGCTGCCGGTATTTCCGGCAATTCTGTATTTTAATCACCGTCACGGCCTCAACAATTTCCTCTATGAAGCGGGCGTGTTGTTGGCTTGGCCCGCGGGCTATTTGGCGGGAAGCCTTGCAACGGGCATTCTCGACAATGCTGGCCCGCTGTTTTAGCCAGGAGCCGCCCGAAACCTCCGGTTTCGCTATTTTTGATATGTCGGCCTGCAGAATTGTCACGCCGGAGTTGCCGGATGTCAGTGGCTTCCGCTCCGCAGTGATCGTTGTCCCGAAACGCAACTTTTTGCATCGCAACAGGTCAAGTGTCCGAGAGTTCAGGGGTGAGGTCGGGATTGAGCTTTATGGGAGCATTTTGACGCGCACGTTAACTATAAGCAGATATCCAATTCCTTATCGGAACTTAGCTCGCGGCTTTGATAAATATTTTTATCTAGCTGCTTACTTGCGGATAGACTAAATTACGTATCTGCTGTATATTGGCGTTAATAAAAGGTTGAAAGGTGTAGAGACAGTCTGTTGGCGTACTTATAGTTGCGGTTCCTGAAGGGGACAATCATCCTAGACTTCAGGTAAGGGGGTAAGATGAGTTCCACACCAAGCGGCTACAGCCGTTCTCCTGCTGTGGCAGAATCCTTTCGCATTATAAATGATATCCCAAAGCTCGCTGAAAGAGATGATCGAGGCAGTGAGGGAGTAAACCACGATGGATGCCTTGTGATCATCGACGCGAGAGCGCTTGATCGAGAATGCCTTGCCAAAGCCCTTATCGGGCGTGGCCTCGAGATGGATGTCTGCGCTGTCGGCTCCATCGACGAATGGAAGTTGGAAAAAGATCTCTATCCGCCTGTCCAGGCTGTTCTGTTCAATATAGGCAGCCGAAAGGCCGACGATCCCGCACTTGCGACTGACATCTCGAAATTGACGGCCGAGTTCAAGTCGCCGCCGATCATCGTGCTCTCCGACTCCGACGATCTCGCACAGGTCGTGAAAATGTTGGAATATGGGGCTCGAGGTTTCATTCCCTCCTGCGTCGGCATCGGCGTCTGCGTGGAAGCGATCAGCCTGGCCGTTGCCGGCGGGATTTTCGTTCCGGCAAGCAGCGTCCTCTCCATGCGCCACCTGGTCAGCGCTGCGACATCGGCGGCGGAGCACCGGCCACTCTCGGGAATGTTCACCCTGCGCCAGGAAGCGGTGGTCGAAGCTCTTCGCAAGGGCAAGGCCAACAAGATCATCGCCTACGAGCTCAATCTGCGGGAAAGCACGGTCAAGGTCCATATCCGCAACATCATGAAGAAGCTGAAAGCGACAAACCGTACCGAGGTCGCCTACAAACTCAATGACCTCTTCCCATACGGAGCGGCTAACTAGCCGTTCGTCGGTCGGTTGGCGGGCCGACCCGAGATATCACGGCTGCGAAGTCGAGCCTTCGCAGCTGCGTGAAGGGATACGATAGAAAACCACGTCAGCGCTGACAGGGGCGTTGCCGCGGCAATGCCTCCCGGTGCGACGAACTCCCGACATGGATGTTCGTCAGGCTGACGATCGTGCATATGCCATCGCATTTGGCAAAAGACATGAGAACGGCGCAGCGCGCAGGTTCTGAAACATTGATAATTTATCTGTTCATCTCCCATCTGACAGTCGAGTGACACCGGAAGGGGGGCCGGTGGGCCGCGACTGTGAGATCGATCCTTCGTGTCCGGCAAATCAGATTCGATCATCAAGCTCGGACAGACATTCCGATTGCGGGGATGTGCCGATTGTGGGGACGGGCGACGGCGCTAAGGCATCGGCTTTGGCAGAGCCTTCCAATTCGGGTCCGGCCAGATGAAGGGGTTGTCCCCGGGGTTCGGATGGGTTTCGGCAAAATAGCTCTGGCAGCGACCTACCTCGTTCGGTTCCCCGACATGCACCCAAAAGCTCCGGCAGACTTTTTCGACGATGACCCGCCGGCATTCTGCCATGCTCGGCGGGTGCGAGCTTTCCTGCTTCAGAAAATCGCGGGTTACCGTCCATGCAATCTTCTGCAACTGCCCGGCAAGATCCCGCGGCACGGTCGGCGGTGCTGCGGCGCCCTCGGGCGACTGGCGATAGATCGAGGCATAGTGGACCGCGGCTACAAAATAGATGCCCATATCGGTCAGATGGACCTCGTCGCGGAATATCCGATCGAGCTTTTCCCTGGGGCTTCCGGCCAGGCCGACAACCTCTCCATCAAGTGCCTTTTTCACCAACTCCACGAGAGCCGTTCCGGCAGGCACGACGAAGAGATTGGCCGGGCGCTTTTCGGCCTGCAGTGTCAGCTTCACTTTCTCCGCTACGCATTGCCATGCGACCGATGCATTCGTCTCGTGTTCCAGCCAGGGCGACGGATTATCCTTGTCCACGCCAAGCCAGGTGTGGACATAAAGGGTCCGGCCCTTCGGGTTGCCGTCGAGAAGGCGGTCGTGAAAGTGGCGCAGATAGGCAATCGCGTTTTCCCACACGATCATGTTTAGCAAATGGTGGTTTTCCGCTGCGACGAGGGTGTCGTAAGGGCGCCCCGTAGTGATGCGTCGCGGGCGGAGCAGTTCCTCGACGACATCCATCTGATCGCCATTGCGGTTCTTCCCGTACCTATATCCGGCCCAGCTCAAATCCTGGTCGTTGTCACCCCGCGTCCTATACCGCAGCGGGGATCCAATGACGATCTGCTGCTCCCAGGCAATATTTTTGCCACGGCTTTTAGCGATCATCTCGACCCAGTTGGGCAGGGGATTATCGATCAGGCTATGTCCGGTGAAAAAGATCTGCGCCGAGTTTGGTGGGGCATCGCCTGGTCTGATTTCCTGTGAAGACGCCACGTCTGACAATAGCCACGCCAAAGACAAGATGATGGTACGCATCGCTGTCATAAGAATTCCATCCTTATTGAGCGCGAGAGCAATTTTGGCAGACGAAGAAATACGACCTGGGAGAATAAACGCCGGAGATCCTGTCCAGCATCATGTACAAAAGGCGTAGCCCTTCGCGTCTCGGGGATATGGACCTGCCGAACGCATTGGCTATCTCACCCGTTGGCTCCTGACCAGATGACAGGGGTTTATCGGGAAGTCGGGAAAATTTTATTAAAATTATATAGTATAATTTGGCGAATTCCCCTGTGCTTTCCAATAATTTCTTGAGCAGCAAGATGTTCGTAAATTTCTCGCCCATCTTGCAGGCTTTCCAGAAGCAAATGTAGCTTTCCGGCTCCATTGAACCTTCGGCTATAGCCTACCCATCCTATTCCGACTGCGCCGCCGTCGTAGCCGGCGGGCAGACTCGGGAACCGAATCAGCTCCCTTTCACAGGCGAATCGATCGCCTGAGGCGTGAGGTCTTCAATCAGGCCCATCGGCTGATCGTAACAACCACCTCAATTATCTCTTTGGAAACCATGTTTTGCGGCCGACAGGGCAAGATGTGTGGCTTTAATACGTCTTCCGCCGCCGCAGTTAACCTTCTGTGAATAATTCCGTTCCCCGCACATAACCGGCTATATCCCGAAGGTTAAGGAAGTCTTGCTTTATATTTGGGGGCGGAGTTGATTGCGGCACAGTTTTTATTGGGGGTTAGAGTCATGTCCGTTGAAGATCCGCGCCTGTCGAACATCTCGGAAGAAAATCTGACTGAGAATTTCTCGTCGGAAATCCAGGAGGAGATCGCAGCCTCTTCTACGCCTTCTCCGATTGAGCATGAGATCCAGGTGGCGCAGGCCGGTGATGGCCGCACCCCGACGACGAACCGCATACCGACCGATCCGAATGCGCCGGCCGCTGCTCCAGCGGCCCCGGCTGCGGAAGTGACCCCGGACGCCAACAACATCGTTCACCTGGCGATGAGTGTATCGATCGACGATATCCGGGTCGATGGCGCCAACCTCATCCTGGTGCAGGCGGACGGAACCGAGATCGTCATCGTCAACGGCGCGGCCAAGATCCCGACGATGCTGATCGGCGAGGTGGAGGTTCCCCAGCAGGTGCTCTTCGCGGCGCTGGAAGACAGCGGCATCAACGTCGCAGCCGGCCCGGACGGATCTTTCAGTGCAACCGGACGCCCTGACAGCTCCGGTGCTGAATTCGACGACTCGATCCAGGGAAGCCAGAACGACCCCATTCAGCTCGCCTCGCTGCTCGGCGATACGGAATTTGGCGATGGCGGAGGGCTTGACGACCGGACGGCGGCGGACGATCAGCCGGACGCCTTCGACATGGGTTCGCCGTTCATCTTCTCCGAATCGGTTCTGGCCGATGACGTTATCGGCAACGAGACGATCACGGGCACGCTCGGTTTCGACGGCGGTGACGATTTCGGCATTGTCTCCTCGGTGAACTACCAGAGCACTTCCGACATGGCGGAAGGGACCGGCAGCGGTATTGCTGCGCCGCTCACGTCCGGCGGTCAGGCCGTCACGGTGTCGACCTCGGCCGACGGCCTGACGGTCACCGGCACGATCACCGTCGGCGAGACCACGGTGACCGTCTTCACGCTGACGGTCACCGACCCGATCACCGGCGCCTTCACCTACACGCAGTCGCAGCCGCTCGATCATCCGGATCTCGGCCAGATCGGCGCCGATGACGCCCTGCGACTGAACTTTACGTTCACAGTCACGGACAAGGACGGCGATTCCGATACCGGCTCGTTCTCGATCGAGATCGGGGATGACGGCCCGGTACAGCGCGAGGCGGGCAGCGCCTCGCTGAATGAAGATGATGTTTCGGCCTATCCTGCTACGGATGGCAGCGAGGCTGCCAAAAAAACCGGCGATATCTCGCTCGGCATTTCCTGGGGTGCGGATGCCGATACACGCAATGGCGAAGGCGACACCTTCGGCCGCTCGGTCGGTTTTGCAAACGCGGCAGGCGCGGTTCCGGCCAATGCCGAGGGCGTTTACACAAATGCCGCAGATGTCGGTCTCTCCGTCACTGGCGGGGCTCTGACCTCGGGTGGCAGTGAGCTTTATTACGTGATCACCGACCTTGGGAATGGTGGCCAGACGCTGACGGCGTATATCGATGGCTCGGAACCAGCAGCGAAGGTATTCGAGATCTCGCTGAATCCGACCTCTGCAAATGGGTCTTACACGGTCGAGATCTTCCAGGAACTGGATCATAGCTCAGACTCGGATGCGTTGACGATCTCGTTCCAGTTCCAGGGTGTCGATGCCGACGGTGATGCCGCAGCGTCCGGCACGGCTTTGATCACCATCGCCGACGATGCGCCGGTGATCGGCGCAGCCGGCGAAGGCAATGTCGACGAAGGTGGCGGTAATACCGCTCAGGGTTCGCTCGGCATTTCCTGGGGGGCGGACGACGGCAATACGAGCGTCGACGGCGGCTACGACGGCACCCAGGAGGCCGGAGACCGGTCCGTGGTCTTCACTCCGGGCGACATCTCCGACCTGCCGCCCGCAGACGGCGGTGACATGCCTGCGCCGAAGGTGGTCGATAGCTCGGCAGTTTCGACGGCTGCGGTTTCGGCATTCATGCGGGTGTGGAGCGGCGAGACCGAGATCGCGCTTGGGAACCTGACCTCAGGTGGCCAGCCGCTCGTCTACACGCTGTCGCCGGACGGCACGGTTCTGACGGCGGCCGACCAGGAGGGCGGACCGGTCTTCACCGTGACCCTCTCCGACACCGGCGCCGGCGGCTACACTTTCGAGCTTCAGGGCGTTCTCGACCATCCCGGCCACGGCGAAACCGGCAGCGAGACCGACATCCTGAGCTTCGAATTCACCTACACCGTGCGTGACGGTGATGGCGACATCGCCGAGAGCACCTTCACGGTCGACATCAAGGACGACGTTCCGGTCGCCAACGGCAGCGCTGTCGAGGTAAGGTCCGATGAGGACGACATCTCCAATTTTCTTTCGTCGGGCAACCATCCAAACGACGGAGCCGCCGACGGTTCCGCCTCGGACTTCTCGTGGATCGGACTAGGCGATGCGGCGACTGTGTCGGGTTCGATCGCCTCGGTCGTCGCCTTCGGCGCTGACGGCGCGGCAGCCGGCGGCGGTTTTGGTTTTGTCGCCGATGCAGCGGCCAAGATGCAGGCACTGGCCCTGACCTCGAAGGGCGGCACGCTCTCCTATGCGATGATCGGCGATGCCCTGGTGGCCTATGTGAATGTCGCCGGCGGGGCCGGCATCGATTGGGGCGACCGGCCGGTATTCTCCCTGACCCTCGATCATACCACCGGCGCATTTACCTACCAGCAGTACGACCAGCTCGACCACGTCGCCGGCAATGGCGAGAACACCGCCCTCAAGAGCGGATCGGGCTCGATCCCCGCCATCGACTTCGGCGCCGTGATCCAGGCGACCGACGGCGACGGCGACCATGTCGGCCTCGGCGGCAAGTTCTCGATCACCATCACCGACGACGTGCCGGAAATCGCGATCTTCACCGATGAGACGGTGACGATCGACGAAACGTCCGGCTTCCAGAACGACGACAGCGGCGCAGGCAGCATCGGCAGCCTGTTCGCCGGCGTTGGCAACCGCGGCGTGGACGCCGATCTCGGCGGGCCGATCTATGCCCGCGACGATGTGATCGATATCTCGGTCGAGGGTGGTGCGGACGACAATGTCTCCACTGCACTGACCTTACGGGTCGACGGCGGAAACGGCATCGATTCCGGCTTGATGACCACCGACGGCGCTCACATCTATCTGTACCGGGAGGGAGAAGTCGTGGTCGGCCGCGTTGGCGGTGCCAACGGTTTGGCGGCCTTTGCGATCGCCATCGACGGCGACGGCCGTGTTAGCGTGGCGGAATATCTGTCGCTGAAGCATCCGAGCAATGCCTCCCCGGATGAGGGCGTCAATCTCTCCGGGAAGATCTCGGCCGTTCTGACCGTCACCGACTACGACGGCGACGTTGTCACAAAGTCGGTTTCGATCGGCGACAAGCTCGCCTTCGAGGACGACGGCCCGCTGGCATCCGGTACAAAGGTATCGGTCACGGCCGACGAGGACGACATCTCCAACCTGCTGTCGTCCGGCAATCATCCGAACGACGGAACCGCCGACGGTTCCGCCTCGGACTTCTCGTTGCTCGGACTAGGCGATGCGGCGACCGTGTCGGGCTCGATCGCCTCGGTCGTCGCCTTCGGCGCTGACGGCGCGGCAGCCGGCGGCGGTTTTGGTTTTGTCGCCGATGCAGCGGCCAAGATGCAGGCACTGGCCCTGACCTCGAAGGGCGGCACGCTCTCCTATGCGATGATCGGCGATGCCCTGGTGGCCTATGTGAACGTCGCCGGCGGTGCCGGCATCGATTGGGGCGACCGGCCGGTCTTCTCCCTGACCCTCGATCACGCGACCGGCGCATTTACCTACCAGCAGTACGACCAGCTCGACCACGTCGCCGGCAATGGCGAGAACACCGCCCTCAAGAGCGGATCGGGCTCGATCCCCGCCATCGACTTCGGCGCGGTGATCCAGGCGACCGACGGCGACGGCGACCATGTCGGCCTCGGCGGCAAGTTCTCGATCACCATCACCGACGACGTGCCGGTTCCGTCGATCGCCACCACCGGGCTTTCGACGACGATCGACGAAACGGTCAACAATCAGTCCAACGATACCGACAACCAGGCGGTGAGATCGCTATTTACGGCGGTTGGCAATGTTGGCCACGATGCCGATATGGGCAACGCGGCGATCTTCGCGCGCAACAGCTTTGCGCTGGTCACCACGCTTTTTTCGGCGCCGGGCGCGGACGAGACGACCACGCAGGTTCTTTCCCTGGAAATTGCCAGCGCAGGGGTTGATTCCGGCCTGGCGACGACCGGCGGCAAGTCGATCTTCCTGTTCCAAGAGGGCGGGTTGATCGTCGGTCGCTTCGACTCAGACGGCAACGGAACCCCGGATACCGCGGCATTCGCGGTCGCCATCGACCAGACCGGTCGCGTCAGCGTTGCTCAATATGTGTCGCTGCATCAGGGCGATCCGACTACTTCCAACGAAACTGTCGATCTGGGCAACAAGATCTCGGCGGTCGTCACGGCCACCGATTACGACGGTGACGTCGTCAGGGACACGGTGTCGATCGGCAGCCATATCCGCTTTGCCGATGACGGTCCGCTGGCATCCGGCGCGAAGGTATCGGTCACGGCCGACGAGGACGACATCTCCAACCTGCTGTCGTCCGGCAATCATCCGGATGACGGAACCGCTGACGGTTCCGCCTCGGACTTCTCGTTGCTCGGACTAGGCGATGCGGCGACTGTGTCGGGCTCGATCGCCTCGGTCGTCGCCTTCGGCGCTGACGGCGCGGCAGCCGGCGGCGGGTTCAGCTTTGTCGCCGATGCAGCGGCCAAGATGCAGGCACTGGCCCTGACCTCGAAGGGCGGCACGCTCTCCTATGCGATGATCGGCGATGCCCTGGTGGCCTATGTGAATGTCGCTGGCGGTGCCGGCTTCGATTTGCTCACCGACCGGCCGGTCTTCTCCCTGACCCTCGATCAGGCCACCGGCGCATTTACCTACCAGCAGTACGACCAGCTCGACCACGTCGCCGGCAATGGCGAGAACACGGCCCTCAAGAGCGGATCGGGCTCGATCCCCGCCATCGACTTCGGCGCCGTGATCCAGGCGACCGACGGCGACGGCGACCATGTCGGCCTCGGCGGCAAGTTCTCGATCACCATCACCGACGACGTGCCGGAAATCGCGATCTTCACCGATGAGACGGTGACGATCGACGAAACGTCCGGCTTCCAGAACGACGACGGCGGCGCGGGCAGCATCGGCAGCCTGTTCGCCGGCGTTGGCAACCGCGGCGTGGACGCCGATCTCGGCGGGCCGATCTATGCCCGCGACGACGTGATCGATATCTCGGTCGAGGGCGGTGCGGACGACAATGTCTCCACTGCACTGACCTTACGGGTCGACGGTGGAAACGGCATCGATTCCGGCTTGATGACCACCGACGGCGCTCACATCTATCTGTACCGGGAGGGAGAAGTCGTGGTCGGCCGCGTTGGCGGTGCCAACGGTTTGGCGGCCTTTGCGATTGCCATCGACGGCGACGGCCGTGTTAGCGTGGCGGAATATCTGTCGCTGAAGCATCCGAGCAATGCCTCCCCGGATGAGGGCGTCAATCTCTCCGGGAAGATCTCGGCCGTTCTGACCGCCACCGACTACGACGGCGACGTTGTCATCAAGTCAGTTTCGATCGGCGACAAGATCGCCTTCGAGGACGACGGCCCGAGCGTCGGCGCAAACAGCGCCGTATGGGTAGACGACGACGATGTCGCAGGCGCCAATGGCAATGCCGGCGGCACGGGAGATCATTCCCTGGCAAACACCGCCGGCGTACTTTCCCACGACTTCGGCGCTGACGGAGGGGCGATCGCCTGGAAGACGACAGGTGCGCCCATCGGCTTCAGCTACGTGCGTGACGGCGATGCCCTGCTGGTCAAGCAGGGTCTTACCACTGTCATGACGATCACGCTCGATACGGCGACCGGCGCCTATACGGTTACCCAGAACGCCGCGATCGACCATCCGGTGGGTAACAACGAGAATGAGGTGTCGTTCAACCTCACCTATACCGTGACCGACGGCGACGGCGATCATGTCGATGGTACGTTGACGATCAATGCCGACGACGACACGCCGGTTTCCACCGGTGTGATCGGCACCGGCGCGATCACCGAAAGCGCTGCAGGGGGTTCGATTGCAGGCGAGCTTTCCGCCTTGGTGTCGCCGGGCGCCGACGGCATCGGACGCTACTCTGTCGAAACCACCGGTTTGTCCTCCAGCCTGACTTCGCTGACTTCCGGCGGTGTCGCCCTTACCTATTCCATCGTGGGCAACGCCCTGGTGGCGAAAGCCGGCACAGCCACGATCTTCACCTTCAACGTCGATCCCGCCACCGGCCATTATTCCTTTGCGCAGACTGGTCCGCTCGATCATGCAGACACCGTGGTCATCGGCGGCGTATCGATACCGGCTGCCGCTCTCGGTGCAGTTGGCAGTCATGCGGCTGTGCCCGACATCGGTGGCAACGACCTCGCCTTCGAGGGACGCATGCCGGACGGCGACGTGATCATCCGCGTCAGCAATTCTGGCAATACCCCAGTCACCTGGACGCTGGACAACAATAACCCCGGTGGAACGGACTATGTTCTCAACATCCCGGCCCACACCACCTGGTATGTGAATGTCGGCAACGTCCCGAACCAGACGAAGTTCGATCTTGACGGTGACGGTTCGTCACAGAATACCGTTGTCAACGGTGGCCATTCGATCACCTTCGTCGATGGCGACAGCGCGCTGGCGCTGGATCTTTCCTCCGCGGTCACGGTGACCGACGGCGACGGCGACAGCGTGGCGCTCAACGGTCAGTTGATCGTGACCGTTACCGATGGCGTGCCGACGATCGGCGTCAACGCATCCGGAATGGTTGAAGAAGGTGGCACGGAAACCATCACGGCCGCCCTGACCGGCCTCAACTGGGGTGCGGATGCCGGCAGCGCGCGCACGCTTTCCTTCACGGGGAGTGTCGCGACAAAGGATCAAAACGGAGCTTCGGTGACGACGCTCAGGTCGAATGGCAATCCGGTGACGATCGCCGTCATCGGTGGTGTGCTTACCGGGTTCACCGGTTCTGCCAACCCGCCGGCGCTGGACCATATCGTCTTTACAGCATTGCTCAATGCTGCGACCGGCGGCTACACCTTCTCGCTGCTTCAGCCGCTGGATCATACGGCTCCGAATGCGACGAGCCAGTATCTCGATTTGGCCCTCGGCTTCACTGCAACCGACGCGGACGGCGACGCCGCCTCTTCGACGGTTACCGTCCGCGTCGATGCCGCTGGCTCGATCGGCTCGATCAATTATTCCAATCTCTCCACCAGCGTGTTCGTCAACCTTGACGCTGCTGCGCATACCGTCCTCGGACAGACTGTTGCCGGTGACCGGGCAACCGACGGGTCTCTTGTCACCGACAAGATTATCGGCATCGACAATGTGACCGGCGTCAACGATGCGATGGGCGGCTCTGCCGACGACGTTCTCATCGGCGGCGACGAAGCCAACAAGCTCATCGGCAATGGTGGCAGCGATTATCTGGATGGCGGCCTCGGCGCCGACATTCTCGACGGCGGCGAAGGTAACGACACCTTCATTCTCGGCGCGGATGTCACCGGTTCCGGTACCCGCGACATTCAGCTTGGCGATGGCAGCCTCCTGGCGGTCAATATCGCTGGTCTTGCCGGCACTGCCGACAAGGTCATCGGCGGTACGGGAATTGACACGATCGTCCTCGAGCGGGACGGCAAATCGGGCTTCGTGGCCGATTACAGCACGGCTCCGGATTATCTCTCCGGCGTCGAGAAGATCGTCGGTACCGATGGCAACGACGTCATTCTTCTGGCTGCCGGCTCCACTGCGGACGGCGGACCGATCACGATCGAAGGCGGCGAGGGCAATGACACCCTCGGCGGTTCGAATTCGGCGGATATCATCAACGGCGGCACAGGCAACGACCTGATCTCCGGCCTTGGCGGTAACGACCTTCTCAAGGGTGGTGCCGGCAACGACAAGATCTGGGGCGGGGCGGGCGACGATACGATCGACGGCGGCGACAACACGGACAATATCACCGGCGGCCTCGGTAACGATGCGATCAATGGCGGAGCAGGTGGCGATACCTTCAACTATACCGTCGGCGACGGCACCGACACCATCAACGACGACAGCGGAATGGATCTTCTGATCGCCAATGGCAGCGCCAACGGTGAGCAGGCAGTCCTTTCGGTAACAGCGACCGGTTTCACCGTGGACGTCGATGGCGATGGCACCGTGGACGTCACCACCAGCAACGTCGAATCGGTCATCCTCAACCAGATGGGCGGTGCCGACAAGATCACCCTGCGCGCACTGGATAACGCCGAAACGATCACGATCGAGGGCAACGCCAATCTTCTGCAGATCCATGGCAACGGCATTCCGTCGATTTCAGGGATCAGCACCTCCGAGGTGAAGATCGAAGCTAATGGCGGCAATGACGTCATCAACGCTAGTGCGCTCGACGCCTCGGTCTCCCTGACCGTGGACGGCGGTGAAGGCGACGACACCATTACGGGCTCGGCCGGTGCCGATACCATTTTCGGTGGTGCGGGCAACGACACGATCATCTACAAGGTGGGCAGCGGTGCCGACGTCATCGACGGCGGTAAGGAAGCCGGCTCGACCTTCCCGAACTACGACGTCCTGAAGATCGACGGCGATGCCGAGAGCCGCACCTTCACGATCGGCAAGTCGAGCCTGGCGGATCCGCAAAATGTTGCGCCGGCCGACGATCGGCCGGACGTGCTGGTCACCTATAGCGGCACCGGCGGAACGACCGTGCGGGCCGACGAAATCGAAGGCATCGAAATCACCCTGCATGCAGGCGGCGGCACGATCAATGTCGGCGATCTCTCCGGCACCGCCATCGAACCTTCGACCATCGTCATCAATGGCGGCGCCGGCAACGACACCATCAACCTGACCAATCTCGCAGGAACCAAGGTGGTCGTCACCGATGAAGACGACACCACCGGCGGCGACATAGATACGATGATCCTGGCCGGCAAGTGGGTCGACTACGACATCGTCCGGGCAACCGACGGCACCTTCACCTTCAGCCGCGGCGGCATCGTCGTGGCGACGGCGAAGAACATCGAGCAGTTCACCTTTGCTGGTGAGAACAACGGCAACGGCGGCACCGTGCAGGCCATCGAGCTCATCAACGATGCGCCACACGCCATAGCCGACACCAATGCGGGCGATCCGGTGATCGAGGCTGGCGGCATTGCCAACGGCACGGACGGTGACGCTTCGGCAACCGGCAATGTGCTGGCCAACGATAACGATGCCGATTTCTTCGACACCAAGATGGTGACGTCGATCCGGTTCGGGAACGGCGCGACGACGGCCGTCCCCGACAACAATGGCGATGTCACGGTCGCCGGCACCTACGGCACGCTGACCATCCATGCGGACGGCAGCTATGCTTACGCGCTGGACAACAATGACGCCGACACCCAGGCCCTTGCCCAGAACGCCAGCGTCAACGAAGTCTTCACCTACGGCATGAAGGATGCCCATGGCCTGACCTCCACGGCCTCGCTGACGATCGCTATCACCGGCACCGGCGATGCGACGGTCGTTGACCTGAACGGCGCTGCTGCCGGAAACGATACGGCGACCAATGCCGTGGAACAGATGCCGCAGCAATTCGCCTGGCAGGCAAGCCTTGCGGATGTCGACTCTTCGACGCTGCAGTCGATGACGGTGACGCTTGCCCATAACCTTGATGGAGCAAGCGAGACGCTCTTCCTCAACGCGACGGCAACCGCCGCCGCCGCGGGCTTGACCGTTGGCTACAATTCAGCCACCGGCGTGCTGTCGATCACCGGTGCGGCATCGATCGCCACCTATGAGACGATCCTCAAGAACATCGTCTACCAGGACAACAGCGACAACCCGGATACCTCGGTCGACCGCACCCTGACCGTCGTGGTCAACGATGGGGTTTCCGATAGTGCGCCGCAGGTCGCCACCATCCAGATGATCGCCATCAACGATGCGCCGGTATTGGCCGGCACGCTGAGTGCGGTCGTCGCCGAGGGTGGCAGCCACGTCCTCACTTTCGCCGAACTCGGTTATACCGATCCGGACGATATCGATGGCGGCGTGGTCTTCCAGGTCTCCGGCGTGACGCACGGGGTCATCACCAATGGCGGAGCCCCGGCAACGTCGTTCACCGCCGCCGAACTCAAGGCCGGCTTGATCAGCTACACCCACGACGGTTCGGAGGGTCCGACCGCGTCCTTCTCGGTCAAGGTCGAGGATGGCAACGAGGACAACTCGGTACCCGGCACCGGCACATTCAACTTCACCGTGACGCCGGTCAATGATGCCCCGGTGGCGCACAACGACATCTATTTCATCGACGAGGATACTACCCTCTCGGGCGTCAACGTATTGACGAATGACACGGATGCGGATGGCGATACCCTCATCAGGGTTGGCAATATCACGGTTGGGGGGCAACCCGCTGCATCCGCATCGCTGGAGACAGGCGGCGCCTTTACCTATCATGCGGGGGCAAACGAGAGCGGTTATTCGGTCATCGGCTACACCGTTTCCGACGGCAATCTCACGAGCCAGGCAACGATCACCGTCAATATCCGTCCGATCGCGGACGCCGCTACCATCTCTGGCTCCGGCTCCGGCAGCGAAGGTAGTGCGGCCGCCATCGGGCTCAACATCGCCCTTGGCGACGCTGACGGTTCCGAAAAGGTCACGAAGATCGCACTGTCCGGCTTCCCGGAGGGCGCGACCTTCAGCCAGGGTTCGCTGGTGAACGGGATCTGGGTCATCGAGGATGCCGCCGGGGTCGATACCAGCGGCCTGACGATGAGCGCGCCGCATGATTTCGCCGGTAACTTCAACCTGGGTGTTACGGCAACGATTGTCGACAGCGCCATGCTGACCAATGGCCTGACCACGAATACCGGGTTTTCGACCGGTTCGATCGGGGGCACCATCACGGCGGTGAACGATGGCCAGGCGACGGTCTCGATTTCCGACAGCACTCCGGCGACCCCGCCGACGGTCGGCGACACTCTGCACGCCACGCTGGGTTCCGACCCGGACGGCGCGGCGAGCAACGTCGTCCACACTTGGCTGCGTGACGGCACTGCTTTCGGTGCAACCACGGCGGATTACACGCTTACGGCCGCCGATGTCGGGCACCAGATATCGGTCCGGACCACCTATGTTGACGGTCAGAACTTCAGCGAGACGGTCACCAGCGGTGCAACCGCAGCCGTAATCACCAACAACCATGCGCCGGTTGCCGTAAACGATACGCTGTCGTTCGGCGGCGGAGCGACCCCGGCTCCAAGTGGCACGGGCTGGTCGCTCAACGCGGATAACGGCCACTACTACAAGGTCGTCAATTCGCAGGTAAGCTGGTCGACGGCCGCGAATAACGCGGAAAGTGCCGGTGGCTATCTGGCGACGGTTACCAGTGCCGGAGAGAACGCCTTTATTCAGTCGCTGATGGGAGCCAACAAATTTTACTGGCTTGGCGCGTCTGACGCCGGGACTGAAGGCGTTTGGAAATGGGTCACCGGTCCGGAAGCCGGCACGACCTTCTGGACGACCACGAATGTCAACGCCAATGGGGTTCAAGGTACGGCTTCAGGCTTCAACTCCTGGCCACTCGCCGCTACTCCCGGTTATGTTTATGAGCCAAACGACAATTGGGGCATAGGCGAAGACTATCTTCTCGCCCGCAAGGACGGCTGGTGGAACGATGGCACTAGCTCGAGCAGCGGTTCCAACGGCTATGTCATCGAAGTTGGCGGCGCCATCACCAATGGTGGCATATCCGAGGACGTTACCAAGACATTCGCTGCCACGCTGCTAACCGCCAACGACACTGATGCCGATGGCGACTCCCTGACGGTGACTTCCGTTACCAACAGTGCCGCCGGTGCCACCGTCACCTTGAATAACGACGGGACAGTTAGCTTCAATGCGTCTTCCTCCGGCACGCTGCAGGCGCTGGCTGCCGGCCAAACAGCGACTGATACCTTCTCCTATACGATCAGCGATGGTCATGGCGGCACCTCGACGGCAACGGCGACGATCACGATAAACGGTGTCAACGACGCAGCGGTGATCAGCGGCGTGAGTGTAGGGTCGGTTACCGAAGCCGTCACCGGCGGCTCGGCAGGCATGCCGACCTTCACCGGCGATCTGAATTCGACGGACGTCGATGGGGTCGCAGATAGCTGGACCGTCGTGAATACCGCGACGGCTACATCTAACGGTTACGGCACCTATACGATCGATGCGACCGGGCATTGGACCTATTCGTTGGACAATGCCAACTCGACCGTCAACGCGCTGAATGCAGGCGGTCAGCTGACTGATACGTTCACCGTCACGACGGCGGACGGGACAGCAAAACTGGTAACGGTGACGATCAATGGAGCAACGGATCCGGTGCTTCCGGCGACGGCAAATGTCTACAATATTGGTACAGGTGGTGCAGGGAACGCTGCCGGCTCGGCCTATGTCCTGAATGGCACCGGAGCCACGACCGCCTTCGTCAAATCGAATGATCCCGACATCACAGACGCGTCGCACAACCCGTCGATCACCATCAAAGCGGAGGCGTCGCCCGGCCAGGTGGACTATTACAAGTTCGTCGTCACTCAAAGTGGAACCGTCGTCACCTTCGACATCGATCACACCGGCATGGACACCTGGATACGTATCCGCAATTCTGCGAACAACACCACCATTGCTGAAAATGACCAGGGCAACCCGGTCGATGGCGGCAGCAGCTCGGACAACGAATCCTACCTGTCAGCGACTTTGAATGCAGGAACTTACTATCTTCAGGTAGGAAAAGCTGTGTATGTCGGCGGCGGAAACTATGTTTTTGGCAACTTTGACACTTCTGCGCAATCCTACGAACTTCAGGCCTCCATCAAGGCGCCTGGTCAGGATCCCATCATCCTCGACCTCGACCACAACGGCTTCACCTTCACCTCGGTCGAAGACGGCGTGAAGTTCGATATCGATGCCGATGGCCACAAGGATCAGGTTGCCTGGACCAAGACCGACGGCATCCTTGCCTTTGACGTCGACGGCAACGGCAAGATCGACAACGGTTCGGAAATCTTCACCCCGAACTTTGCCGGTGGCGCTCATGCCGGCGGTGTGGCCGCGCTTTCGACGCTTGACGTCAATCATGACGGCAAGATCGATGCGTCCGATACCGGCTTCGACAAGCTGCTGGTCTGGCAGGACGCCAATGGCAACGGCATCAGCGATGCCGGCGAGCTCAAGGGCCTCCACGACTACGGCATCACCGGCATCTCGCTCGATGCCGACAGCGCGGAAGGTTATATCGACGGCCAGGCGCTGTTTGCTGAGGGCTCGTTCACCTATGCCGACGGTTCGACCGGTTCCTTCGTCGAGGTCGGGTTCGACACTCTGTTCAGCGATGCGCCTGACCACGTGCTGGTCGGGACTGACGGTGACGATATCCTCGCCGCCATGCCGGGTCTGACGCAGATGACCGGCGGTGCCGGCGCGGATACGTTCGTGCTCGATCCTTCGGCGCTGCACGAACTCGACATGGCCGACATCATCACCGACTACAAGTCGAGCGAAGGCGATGCGGTCGATGTCTCGAAGCTTCTCGACACCCTGCTTGGCCATCAGGCAAGCGGTGAAGAGGCTGCTGCGAATGTTCGCACCACGATCGCCGGTAATGACACGACCGTCAGCGTCCAGGTCGCGACCGACAGCTGGAAGGACGTCGCCGTGCTTCAGAACCACACAGAAGCCGTCAAGATCCTCTTCGACGACGACAAGCACTCGGCGAACATTTCGCACGTATAAAGTGAACGTTGTTGCAAGTCGAAACCAGAGAAAAGGCGCGGAAGCGCCTTTTCTTGTTTAAGTAATGTCTTGTAAAAGAATTTGAACCGGAGAGGACTGTTCTAGATTTATACAATTAGTGGGCGTGGAACGAGTGTATCCGTGCACAGGGAAGAGCGGTCTCCATGTGTCTCGGCGGCTACACAAGAGGTAAATGTATACGCCTGAGAAAGCGGAGGGGATCATCTGCTTTTGCGTCCAATCAGTTGGTTTTATAAATTTTTTATTAAAAAACAAATGGATGCATGGTTTCCATTTGGTAATTAACCCTAGGATGATGAATATCGGAAGCAGGCTTGGGTCACTGAATTAGAAATGATAATACTTCCCAACGAAATCGCCGCAGTATATGAATGCCGGGATGGGATTTAATCGGCGAGGGGCTTCCGATTGTTTAAGGGCACAAGAATTTTAACGACACTGCTGGCGACCGTAGCCTTGGGGGTTGTGTTTAACGCACCTGCCAACGCAATGACGCTCGATGAGGCGGTGGCAAAGACTCTCAAGACCAACCCGCAAATCATGCAGGCGGTAGAAAACCGTGAAGCGGTCGAGTTCGAGCTGCGGCAGGCGCGAGGTCTTTATCTTCCTTCCATAGATTTGCAGGCAGGTGTAAGCCGACGTAGACTGTCAAACAGCAGTACTGGCACGCTGACCCGTGACTACGAAAACTTCAAAGGCTCCGATGCGAGCCTGACGATTACTCAAACGTTGTTTGATGGCGGCAGCCGCCGCTCTCAGGTCGAGCAGCAGGCATCGCGCGTAGACGGCGCTTCGTTCCGCGTCGTTGAGCGGTCCGAGTCGCTGGCTCTTCAGGTTACTCAAGATTATCTTGAGTATATCCTGCAGTCCAAGATTGTCGGTATCGCCCAGCAGAACGTCGCTATCCACAGCCAGATTCTCGGCGATATCGGCGCCAGCATCCAGGGTGGTGCGCTGACCGACGCCGACCGTCTGCAGGGCCGTGAGCGCCTCGAGGCGGCACGTGCCCGGTTGCGCGAAGCCCAGGAAGAGCTGGAACTCACGAAGATTCGCTTCCTGAAGACGGTCGGGGAGCCGATCGGTCCGGTCAAGGTGCCGGTATCGCTCGCGAAGTTCATTCCGAAGACGCTCAACGACGCGATCTTCATCGCCAAGAAGAATAGCCCGCAGATTCACGCGGCCGATGCCGACGTCGATGCGGCGGACGCAGGCGTTCGCGGTTCGCGCGCCAACTATCTCCCGAAGGTCGACCTTCAGGGTAGCGCGCGTGTCGGCAACGACATCGATGGCAACCAGGGCAATACCAACGATGTTCAGGTTGGTGTGACCGCCCGCTGGAACCTCTATCGCGGCGGTATCGACCAGGCTCGCGAGCAGGAGCAGATCCGTCGCGCCAGCGAGCAGCGTTACGGTCTGGCGCAGGCCCATCGCGAGGTTGAGGAATCCATCCGCTCCGCATGGAACGAGCGCAGCGGCCGCGGCGAACTGTCGACGATCCTGGCGCGCCAATCCTCGACGAACGGCAGCCTCGTTTCCTCGTATCGCGAGCAGTTCAAGGTCAACCAACGTTCGCTTCTCGACGTGCTGGATGCCCAGAACACCCGTTTCAACACCAGCATTCTTGCGGAAACCGCACGATTTGCTTCGCTTTTCGCCGAATACAAGATCTTGGCCGCATCGGGCAGCCTGCTTCAGTCGATGAAGCTGAAGCCCGTTGGTCAGGCTGAGGCGTATGCCCGGAATGAGTTTGCTGTCCCGGGTGGCGTCACGAATCCTGGCTATGTCGAAGTTGACTCCCGTCAAAAGGCTGGCATGCCCATGGATCTCCTGGCGCCGATCCGACAGTAACGGATTGGCAAGGACCAAATGCTCAACGTAAAGCTCGACCACGCAGACACTACGCCGTTTCGGACATTTAAAACTGCATTCAGGTCTGTTGCGAGTTTTTACGGGCGTCCAACGTCAGACATCGTCCTGTTCTCCGGATTGCCGGACGAGATTTCCGAATCTCTTGAACTGGACGATGTCGAGCATCTTGCCCAGCGCATCGGACTGGAAGTCATCCGTCACGGCGAACGCGAGTGTCGCGAGGGCAATTTCGACTGTCCCGCCATCATCGTCTTCGAGAACGGCGGTGTGCTGCCGCTGCTGGAAGCCGATGTCGATGGAAACTACGTCACAGACCTGGTTCCGGCGTCGGGAAATCCCGTCAAGCTGACGCGTCAGGAGCTCGTGGCGCTAAAGCCGAGCTTCGGCTTTGCCTTCACGCTTTATTATCAGAACGCGTCCGACAATGCCTCGGTCGGCGAGGCCGGGGAAATCGAGCGCCGCCACTGGTTGTTACGAGCGCTAGTTCCCTATTGGCGCACCTATATGCGCGTCATCATGGCAGCGCTGTTCATCAACCTGATCGCGCTCGGCTCGCCGCTGTTCACGATGAACGTCTACGACCGCGTGCTTCCCAACAAGGCGTTTCCGACGCTCTGGGTGCTCGCCATCGGCATCACGCTTGCCTACACGTTCGATTTCCTCCTGAAGACCGCCCGCGCGGCACTCATCGATCATGCCGGACGAAACGCGGATCTGCGCCTTTCCCAGATGATCTTCGACAAGGTGCTGAATTCGACGCTCGCGTCGCGTCCGCTGTCGACGGGCGAATATGCCAACCGCGTCACGCAGTACGAATTCGTCCGCGAGTTCTTCACGTCCAACACGGTCGGCCTGCTGATCGACACGGCGTTCGTGTTCATTTTCCTGATCGTGATCTACATGCTGTCAGGCTGGCTTGTGGTGATCCCGGCCGTGGCGCTGGTGCTGTCCGTGCTGATCGGCCTGCATGCCCAGGCCAAGATCGGCCACCGCATGGCGGCCGCCACCAACGAAGCATCGCGCCGGCAGTCGCTGCTGGTCGAGACGATTTCGACGATCGAGACGGTGAAGAGCCTTCGCGCCGAAGCGGGCATGCTGCGTCGCTGGCAAGAGCTGATGAAGCTTTCGAGCCGCACCAGCGAGGAAATCAAGCATGTCTCCTCGAATGCCGTAAACCTCACCAATCTTGTCCAGCAGATGGTCAGCGTTCTGATCGTGATTGCCGGCACCTACGAGTTTTCCGAAGGTCATCTGGCAATGGGCGCGATCATCGCCACCGTCATGCTGGCAGGCCGCGCGGGGGCGCCGCTTGGCCAGATCGCCATGGCGCTTGCCCGTTTCCGGCAGGCGATGACGTCGCTCAAGATCCTCGATAAGATCATGGAGCAGCCGGAGGACCGTCCGTCCACGGTGGGTTTCGTGAATCGCGAGATCAAGCGGGGCGGCTTCAGCTTCCAGAACGTCTCCTTTCAGTATCCGGGATCTGACTACAAGGTCATCAATCAGCTCTCGCTGACCGTCGCTCCCGGCGAGCGGGTCGGGATCATCGGCCGCATCGGCTCGGGCAAGACGACGCTCGGCCGCCTTCTCGACGGCCTCTTCCTGCCGTCCGATGGTCGCCTGCTGATCGATGGCGTCGATATCCGCCAGTATCACATGTCGGAAGTCCGCTCGGCGGTCGCGGTGGCCGGGCAATCTTCCGATCTGTTCTCGGGGACGGTGAAGGAAAACCTGCTGATCGGCCGTGCCGATGCGTCGGACGAGGAATTGCTCCATGTGTCGCGCATGACCGGCGTCGACGAGTTCGTTTCCAACCATCCGCGCGGTTTCGACATGCCGGTCGGCGAACGCGGCAGCAATCTCTCAAGCGGCCAGAAACAGGCTCTGGCGATTGCCCGCCTGCTTCTGACCAAGCCCAAGATCGTATTCCTCGACGAGCCTTCGGGCGCCATGGATCTTGCAAGCGAGCGCCATCTCCTCGCCAAACTCTCGACCGCATTCAGCCGCGAGACGACGCTGCTGATCGCCACGCACCGCTTCAGCATGCTGGAACTGTGCGACCGGCTGGTGGTGATCGACAAGGGCCGCATCGTTGCCGACGGCCCGAAGGCGGCCGTGCTCGAGGCGATGCAGCGCAAGGGAGCAAAGCCGTGAGCAGAGGCGTTCACGACAATCCCCCGTTCTTCGCCCGCATGCTGGTCGGCCTGGTGGCGGCCTGCATGGCGACGTTCCTCGCCTGGGCAGCGCTTGCGGAAATCGACGAGATCGCCCGCGGCGAAGGCAAGGTCATTCCCGTTTCCAAAACGCAGATCATCCAGTCGTCTGAAGCCGGCGTCGTCCAGGAGATAGCCGTCCAGGTCGGCCAGATTGTCCGCAAGGGCGATCTGATCGTTCAGCTGAACAATACGACGACCGAATCCACGCTCGGCGAATCTGTTGCCAAGGCGAGGGCGCTCGGCGCCAAGATTGCACGCCTGCAGATGGAAGAAAAAGGCGAATACGACCAGCCGTTCGTATGTCCGGCGGATGTCCTGGCGGTCGCCAAGAACGTCTGCGACAACGAAGATCGGCTGTTCCAGGCCAACAAGGCCAGCTACAAGAACAAGTTCGATGTGCTTCAGGAGCGCATGAAGCAGCGGCAGAACGAACTCAGCGAAGCCAATGCCAATATCGATCGGCTTGAACAGAATATCGCCTCGTCGATGCGGCAGCGCGATCTTTACGGACCTCTGGCAAAAAAAGGACTGGTCTCGCAGACGCAGCTTCTGACGATCGAAAGCCAGCTTACGGACCAGCAAGGCCAGCTCAGGGTCTATCAGGAAAGCCTGATACGCCTTCGTGGTGCCGTCGAAGAAGCAAAGCTCCAGGTCGGGGAAATTTCGTTGGCTATCCGCCAGCAGGCCCTGACCGACAAGGCACAGGCCCTCGCGGAGCTCTCCGTCATCGACGAAACGATCCGCGGTGCTTCGGACCGCGTCAAGCGCACCGATATTCGCTCTCCGGTCGATGGCATCGTCAATACCCTGGAAGTCAATACGATCGGCGCCTATGTGGATCCGGGCCGTGTGGTTGCCGGCATCGTTCCGACGGCCGACACGCTGCTGATCGAAGCCCGCATATCACCCCGCGATGTCGCATTCGTCCGCCGCGGGCAGCCGGCCATCGTCAAGATCACGGCCTATGATTTCGCGATCTTCGGCGGGCTTGACGGCGAAGTGACCAACGTTTCAGCCGACAGTATCGTTGAGAAGGAAAAGGGCGAGACCTACTACCTCGTCCAGGTCAAGACCAACAAGTCCGAGCTGGAACGCAACGGCAAGTCCTATCCGATCATTCCTGGCATGATTGCGTCCGCCGAAATCATGACGGGCCGCAAGACAGTCCTCAGCTATCTCATGAAGCCTATCAATCGGGCGCGTTCCGATGCGCTTACCGAACGGTAGAGCCCTCCAATGAAATCAGGTGCGCTTTCAATGTCCGGCATCGAACCTGCGGGCGATCCGCTGCCGATTATCGACAAGGAAGAAGTCGAGCCGCGTTTTCGCGCGGTTGTCGCGCGCAATGGCGAGCGCCGTGGTATCAGGCTTGAGAAGATCTATTGGGAAGGCCTCAGCCGCATGTCGGCGGCAGGCAAGATAACCACCGGCGACCTGGTTCAATACACTGCGGCTCAGATGCCGGAGGCGGGCAATCTCACCTCGCTGCTGCGCGTCCTCAGCCTCAAATGGGCGCTTGGACGGCTTGCGACGGTCGAGGATGTCTCGTCGCTCGAAAATCTCGGTGCGCTGGTTCAGGCATCGCCGTCCCCGACGGTCGTGCTGACACGTGAAAAGCGACTGCAGTTCTTCAACGAACCGTTTCTTGTCATGCTTCGGCAGCGGTTGGTGGGGGAGGATCCGTCGCAGCTGATGAAGACCCTGAAGTTCTCGATCGACACGCAGATCGAAGACGCAATGGATACGCTGCAGATGAACCGCGGCAAGACCTTGAATACCGGTTTCACGATTTCCTGCGCCAGACAGGTCATCAAGGGGCAGATCAACCTGGCCCTTGCCCCGGCACACGAAAAGCCGATGCTGATCGGCTATATTTCCCGTTATTGACGTCCAGAGCCGGAACGCATCGCATTCCGGCCCGGAAAGCTCAGAAATTTACACCTTCGCCTGGCGCAATCTTTTCCAGCGGCGTTGCCATCGCGACGTTCTGGTCCTTGCGGCGGGAGCCGTGCAGGAAACCCTTGCCGCCCTTGATCGAATAGAGCGGCATGTAGTCGGGAAGCTGCGTATCCAGGAGAACCTGGTTGCGCATGTTGTCGAGGATGAAGAACTTGCCGCCGGCTTCGACCGAAAGGACGGCGTGGTAGAAGTGCCGCTTCTGGTCGAACAGGACGACGATCGACATCTGGTCGGGGTCGACGCCTTCCGCGCGAAGTGCTGCCATTTTCAGGATCGCGAAATCTTCGCAATCGCCCTGCTGCTGGCTCAGCGTTTCCCGGGGCGTGCTCCAACGGTCGGTAACCTTGTAGGCGTCCTGGTCGGTGCGGTAGCGGATGGACTGGTTCACCGCGGCATTGACGGCGTTGAGCTTGTCGCGGATCGATGATTGCGACGTGTTCAGACCGACGAGCTGGATGGCGGCGAAGGCCGGGCTGCAGCCTTTGCCGTTGCATTTCACCGCGGTGCCGCTGTCCATTTCTTCGAGGGCGGGCGCGAGCTTCTTCAAGGCGGCAAGGCGCTTGAAGGGGATGGCGATCGTATCGAACACGGCGCCATTGGGCGCCGTCGGCTCTACGCGCTTGGATGATGACATGTCGGCCGGCTTGATTGCGACCTCGACTACGTTCGCAGGCCTCGCCGCGGGCAGAGCGATCGTCGAGCCGAGCTGGCTGAATGTCTGAAATGCTGCGGCAACCTGTACGTTCCGGAACGCAAGCGAAGCCATGATGGAGAGCGGTGTCGGAAGATATTCCAGGACGTGGCTTCCGATAACTGCTACGCCGGCTCCAGTATTGACCGAAGGCGTTTCGCTTGTAATCGGAGCGGAGATTGCCACGGAAGCAATGAATGGTAATGTGAGAGCTGTAGCGATTGCGACTTTCAGGGTATTCTTCTTGTTCGCCATTTTTTATCTCCCTTTATGGAGAGATACTAACAAGCGCTGCTGAATTTCTGGTTTTTGAAGATAGATAATCTATAAATAAGTTATTTGAGAGAAAACGTATAAAATTTTATATTTCCGCGTGGGTGCTTGTTAATGATTTTTGTCTGGGATAGCATGCCATTGCCACAACCAAGAAGGCCGCAGAGTGGTCCAGGAAATGCCCCAAGGACGTTCGTTTTTTTCCCCTTCAGATCTCGCCGACGTTACTCATAAGGCCTTCCGAATGACGACGCGCCTGCGTCCGATACGCATGTCGCTGCTGGGTTTGTTGGCTGCCGCCATGCTGTCCGGCTGCGAGTCCTCGTCCGTTGCCGACAAGGTTCTCGACGACAAGGCGCTGAAGCCGCCGCCATCCGTGGTTGAGGAAACATTCGGGCGTGGTTCGACGGAAGTCACCGTGCTTCTAACCAAGTCGCCGAATGGCCTCTATGAGGGTGCGGCGCGCGACATACGCGATGGTGCGGCGCTTGCCATCGGCGAACTTGACGATGCCGGCGTCATGAAGATCAAGGTGATCGACGTGGCGGAGGGACCGGCTGCCGTGGCCCCGGCGCTCGCGGCGGCCAGGACCCGAAATTCCGGCCTGCTGATCAGTTACGCGCCGCAGGCGACGACGGCGGCGATTGCGGCCATTCCGGCCGATCAGCGGCCGCCGCTGATCAATCTTTCAAGCCCTGTGACCGGCGCGAAAGTCTTCAATTTCGGGTTCGACGAGGTGGCGAGTGTTGCACGGGGCGTGCGCGCGGTCATTTCCTCCGGCCATAAGAGAGTTGTCGTCCTGGCGCCCAATAGCATGGCCGGTGTCGACGAGGAGCGCCTGAGATTTGCGGTCGGCCAGGCCGGCGGTGCGCTGATCGGCGTGGTCCGTTATGATCCGGCCGCGCCGCCTGGTGACCTCCTTACCCGCAACAAGGCCCTGCTCGATGATGCAGGTGCCCTGGTGCTGATGGGGGACTCGCCGGCGGTCGGAACCGTCCTCAAGGGTGTCAGGGCCTCTTTCGCCAAGCTGGCCGTGGTCGGAACCAGTCATTGGCCAATAGAGCTTTATGCCGATCCGGCTGCCTCCAATGTCATCATCGCGGCGGTCGATCCCGACGCCTCCCTGTTGATCGGCGAGCGATATCGCCGCTTCAACAAGCGTTCGCTCTCGGTCTATGCCGCGGAGGGTTACGACAGTATCGCGGTCGCTGCCGGCATCGTCAGAGGCAAGGGCGCAACGGCGTTGACGCCGGAAGCGCTGACGACGAAGACGGGATTTCGAGGTGTTACGGGCCTGTTCCGGTTCACGCCGAGCGGAATGGCGGAGCGCAAGATCGGGCTCTACAAGATCGATGGCGGCCGGTTGGTAGCCATCGAGCCGAAGGCGGTCAGCTTTTAAAAGAACGAACCGTCGCCAATGATGGAGATCCTGCTGTAGCCGACAGGTGGAGCTTGGACGGCGCAGCGTATCGACGGGGCCCAGAGGCTTTGACGCACCGGTACCGGCGCCAAATCTCGCCCATCCGGGAGCAAATCCTCGATCTGCCGGCCAAGGCGCAAAAGGAGTTCGGCTTCTCCTATCTTTTGGTGCGTGACGACCTTTCGGGCGTGCGCTATTTCCCGGACACTGCCAGCCGAATATTATCCAATGGAAATACCGGGAGATTTTACATGGTTGAGTATCGCTATCTGGGCCGCAGCGCCCTCAAAGTTTCGCCCCTGACACTGGGGGCCATGATGTTCGGCAACCAGACGCCGGACGACGTGGCGTTGCGCATCATCGACAAGGCGCGCGACCAGGGGATCAATTTTATCGATACCGCTGACGTTTACCACGACGGCAAGTCGGAGGAGGTCGTCGGGCGCGGCATCAAGGCTCATCGTGACGACTGGGTTGTGGCGACGAAGTTCGTCAATTTCCACAATAACAAACCCAACCAGGGCGGCCATTCGCGCAAATGGGTCTTCCAGACGGTCGAGAATTCGCTGCGCAATCTGGGCACCGATTATATCGACATCCTCTATTTCCATCGTTCCGTTTTCGATGCGCCTCTGGATGAACCGATGCGGGCCATCGCCGATCTGATCAAGGCCGGCAAGCTGCGTTACTTCGGCGTTTCGAATTTCCGCGGCTGGCGTATCGCAGAGGTTTCGCACCTCGCCGACCAGCTGGGAATCGACAGGCCAATCGCCAGCCAGCCGCTCTACAACATCGTCAATCGCACGGCGGAAGCCGAGCAGTTGCCGGCCGCTGCCGCTTATGGTCTCGGCGTGGTTTCCTACAGCCCGCTCGCGCGCGGCATTCTCACTGGCAAGTACAATATCGGGGAGGCGCCAGCCGCCGATACGCGTGCCGGGCGCGGGGACAAGCGCATGCACGACGTGGAGTTCCGCGAGGAATCGATCGCGATCGCCAAGCAGATCGCGGCGCATGCACGAGCGAAGGGGATTGCGGCTGCGGATTTTGCGCTCGCCTGGGTGCTCAACAACCAACTCGTCACATCGGCGATTGCCGGCCCGCGCACCGAGGAGCATTGGGACGGTTATGTCCGCGCGCTCGAGGTCAAGCTTGACGCGGAGGACGAGGCGCTGGTCGATCGCTTGGTCGCAACCGGCCATCCGTCGACACCGGGCTTCACCGATCCGGCTCACCCGGTCGAGGGTCGCGTTGCCCGTTCGGCAGGTTGATCGGCGTCGGTCGCTCCGCTCACGTGCTCGCAACGCGTCGCCTAGCCGACACGAGGGATCGGGAACCTGGGTTTGGCGCTCCATAGCTCAAAGAGCAACAGGAGCAGCGCTCGATATCGGAAGCCGGGAATTCCCCAAGCCTAATCCGAATGGGCAGTTCCATTTCTGCAGGCCTGCTCTATCTGCTGCTGATCCGGGGTTCTCTCTCAAAGGCATACATGGCTTCAGCAGATTCTGAGACGGAAACGACGGATGTCTGCATCGTCGGCGCAGGCCCCGTCGGGTTGGCACTCGCTCTGAAGCTGGAGAAACTCGGGCTCACTGTAACCCTGCTCGAAATGGGTGCGGGCGGAGCGGCGGAAGACGCAGGTGCCGGCGATATCAAATTCACCAGCGGCCATCATGCTCCTTCCATGGCGATGTCCCGCCCGGGCATCGGTGGTGCGTCGGCGCTCTGGGGTGGCCGATGCGTCACTTTCGACGAACTGGATTTCGAGGTGCGGGGCCATGTGCCGTTTTCCGGTTGGCCAATTTCCCACGAGGAGCTTCGCCGCCACTATCCGGAAGCGCTGACATTCCTCAACTGCAGTGCCGGCGAGCCTGCTTTTGAGCCGATCGGTGTCTCGGATAATGGGATCGACACCAATGCTCTGGAGCGATGGAGCCGTTTTCCGGATCTTGGGCCGATTTATGGAGAGAGGCTCAAGACTTCCACGCATATTCGCCTCGTGAACGCGACCGTCGCCGGCATCACGCTCGACGCGTCCGGCACGCGTGTCGAAAGTCTCACGGCCTACAGCGCCGAACAGGAAAGCCAGATCACGGCAAGAACTTTCGTCCTCGCCGGAGGAGGGCTGGAAAATGCCCGCCTGCTGCTCGCCCTGAGGGAGAGGCTGCCACAGGCACTGGGCGGCCTCGAGGGTCCGCTTGGCCGCTTCTACCAGGGGCACCTCACCGGCTACATTGCCGTGCTGCAATTCGACAAACCCAGGCTCGCAAGCCACTTCGCCTTCAATATCGACGACGAAAACTACATCTTCCGTCGCAGGCTGCAGATCACGCCGGCGATCCAGGCGGAGGAAAAGCTTCTCAACTGTGTCTTCTGGATCGACGCGATTTCGGTTGCCGATCCCGTGCATGGCTCGGGCGCCCTGTCGCTCATCTATCTGTTCCTGAAGATGTTCGGTCTCTATCGCCGCCTCTCGAACGGCCTGGCGCCGACGGCGAGGGGGCCTGAGAATATCGACGGCCGACAGCATTGGCGGAATATCCGCACCGATCGCCGGTCGGCATTCGATCTGTTCGGATCGGTTCTCAACATGTTGGAGCGACGCATCGAGCCGTGGCGCACGCTTATCAATCCAAAAGGCCGCTATCTGCTTCGCTACCATGCCGAACAGGTGCCCAATCCGGAAAGCCGGGTCCAACTGCAACCTCAGGGCGGAGCAGGCACCCAGGCTGCTCTTGTCGTCGATTATCGCGTCACTGAACAGGACCTGAGTTCAGTCCTGAAATCGCACGAGATTCTGGATACGTGGCTGCGCCGAACCGGGCTCGGACGGCTGGAATATCTGCATGATACCCTCCACCGGCGGCAGGCGGTGCTGAGCCAGGCATTCGACGGCTATCACCAGATCGGCCTCAGCCGCATGTCCGGCAATCCTGACGATGGCGTGACCGATGCCGATTGCCGCGTGCATGGCATTGGCAATCTTTATCTCGCCGGCAGCGGCCTGTTCCCGACAGGAGGCCATGCCAACCCGACATTGCCGGCCGTGGCGCTGGCGCTCCGGCTCGCCGAACATCTTTCTGAAAAGCTCAGGCGATGATGGTCCGCCGGGGTCTGGAGGGGTAGGTCATTGCGGCGGACTTCTGGCGAAGGGTCAGCCGGCCGGCGGCGTAGAACATCAGGAACGAGCCGATCTGGTAGGGGAAGAGCACGTCGACCTCCACGAAAGCCCGTATCAGCAACAGAACGCTCAGGGCGCATAATACCGTCGATCCGGGATCGCGGTTGCGGCTCAGCATAGCGCTCAGATGGCCGAAGACGTTTGTCAGCATGATCATGCACAGCAGGGCGAGCCCAACGAGGCCGGTCTCGACGGTGACCTCGATGAACGTGTTGTGGAAATGGAAGCCGCTGCGGGCGGTGATGAAGAAGTCGTCCCACAGTCTCTCGGCATCGGCGAAGCCAGGAACCCAGTAACCCTGATAACCGGTGCCCAGGATCGGGTTTTCGCGTATCGCCTCGATCCCCTGCTGCCAGAGATAGGTCCGTCCCGTCAGCGTCGAATCCTTGCCGAATATGCCGAGTACCGCGTCGACGGCGCCGATCTGGAGCGCCCCGACTATCGCGACCACTCCAATCACCACAAGTCCGGCGACCAGCAGCTTGCGGTGATTGGGGGAAAGATGGGCGACCGGCATATAACCGAGGCAGAGCGCCAGAACGCCGGCGGTGGTGATGGCGGAGGTCGCCGATTGCGAGGCGAGAAGGCAATAGGCGCTCAACAGGCCGACGCCGCCCGAAGCCATCAACCAGAGACCTTTCTGCCGCCAGATGAGCAGATAGGAGGCTGCGAAGAAAAGGCCGAGCGAGGCGTAGAAGCCGAGCTGGTTCTTGGAGGAGAAGGCGCCGACGAAACTGTAGCTGCCGTCGATCGCATCGTAGAGGTAGGTCCCGAACAGCATGGAAAACAGGAGCACGATCGCCGTGCCCACGATCGCGCCGCGGGTCAATGTCAGCACGCTGATCGTGCGCATGGCGATCAGCGCGCAGACCACATGGGTCAGGTATTGTATCGCGGTGCGCAGCGAGATGCCGAAGGCCGGCGACCAGAAGGCGGAAATGAAGCAGAATAGCGCAAAGCCGAATATCCAGAGATATTTGAGATAGTTGCCGAGAGCCTGCCGATAGTCGGCGAGCAGCAGCAGGAACCAGACGCCGTAATAAGCGAGGATCGAAATCTGCCCGAACCGGCTCGAATAGGCGAATACGAAGAAGGACAGCGCGACCGCGGCCACGCCATAGACTTCATTTCGAGCTGGGTCGATCAGTGCAGATTTCGCAATCCTCATGCGATCCTCATTGCATCAGGAGCTCGGCGGTGACCTTGACGACGTCGCCGGGCAGAAGCTTGTCGTTTTCGCCGACGACAACCTCTTTCGGCCCGCGGCCGTCGTCGCGCACCACGGTGTATTTGATGGTGGCAGACTTGCCCGAAGGGTCGAATTTCAGCGCTTCGGCCGATTGAGCCACGGCTTCCGACATCAGTTCGCGGCTGGTGCCGAGCTGCAGACCGAGCTTATCGAGTTCGGCCTCGGTGTTCTGCAGCTCTTGGGCGCGCTGGGCCTCCCAGTCGTTGCGCAGGTTGATCTCGTCCTGGTTCGCCTTGTTGATATCTTGCTTGGCGCGAAGGGTGGCGGTGTCGATATCGAGGAGGTTCCCTTCGATGGTCGCGGCCCTTTCCTCGGCGGTGATGCGGCGGCTGGATGTCGCCAGTCCCTGTTCGGTCAGCTTCGCCATCTTTTCCCGGTCCTCGCTGACGAGCTGCAGCTGCCGCTTCTGGGTATCGGTCTTCTGGCTGAGCGACTGGACCTCGTTTTCGAGCAGCGTGCGCAGGTCGGTGAGCGCCTTCAACTGAAGTTCGTAGCGTTCGCGCCGCGATTTCATCAGCGAAGCTTCGCTGGCGATCAGTTTTTCGGCGTTGCTGACCTCCTTGAGTTCCGGGGGGACTTTCAAATCGGTGGCGCCGGCCACTTCCGCCAGCAGCCGTGCACGGCGAGCGATAAGCCGGCCGCGCTGGGAGTCGTAGACGGAGGCGTCGCCGCGGGCATTGATGAAATCACGGGCGAAACGCTGGCCCGAATCGGACCGCAGAAGTCCGCCGGCGAGGCTGATGGCCTTCAGCACGGTCAGGTTGGGAGTATAGGGATATTCGCCCGGCGTATGCACGTCGCCGGCCAGGAAAACCGGCCGGAACTGGGCGATTTCCACGGACGCCGACGGCAGGTTGCGCAACGCGAATTTGCCGCGCAATTCCTCGCCGATCGTCTTTGCCACCTCGCCCGCCGTCTTGCCGGCCGCCGGGAGGTCCCCGATGAAGGGAAGCGAGAGCGATCCGGTCGGCCCGATCGTATAGTCGCCGCTCACCGCATCCCAGTTGCGGATCGTACCGTCGGCCGGTTGCCACTCCGCGACGCGGATGCGCAGCTTGTCCATCACGCCGAGGCGATAGCCGGGCTCGTCTGCAGTCGCGCTACCGGCCAGAGCGATTGTGATCGCACCGGCCAGAAAACATAAAGCACGCAGGCCCCTTGCGGAGGCGGTTTGTATCTGCATGGATTTTTCCTTCAAAAGGCGCGGAACCAGGTCCGCGCTCGAAGCCCGCCAAAATCGCCGATCCCGTCAGGGGCCGACGCCTCAGCAGAGGGTATGGATGATCTGATCAGTAACTGCCGCGCGCCATGCAGACGGCGGGGATCGTTTTGACGATGATGGCGACATCACCGATGAGCGACCAGTTCTGGACGTATTGGGTGTCGAATGCGATACGGCTGTCATAGGAAACGTCATTGCGGCCGCTGATCTGCCAAAGGCCGGTCAGGCCCGGGCGCGTGCTCAGGTAGTAGGCCGCAAAGCTGTCATAGAGGTTCAGTTCCTCGTCGACCACAGGGCGGGGGCCGACAACGCTCATGTCACCCCGCAGAATGTTGAGAAGCTGCGGGAGCTCGTCGAGGCTGAGCTTGCGCAGCACGGTGCCGACCACCGTCACGCGGGGGTCGGCCTTGAGTTTGCGCGTCGCTCGCCATTCCTCCGCGGCCTGCGGGTCGGCTTTCAGGTGGTTCCGCAGGACTTCGTCGCCATTCACGGCCATCGTGCGGAACTTGAGGCATTTGAAGGTGCGGCCGTTATGGCCGATCCGAGGATGGCCATAGAGAATAGGGCCATGGTCTGTAAACTTCACCAACGCCGCGATCATCAGGAAGATGGGACTGAACAGGATGAGGGCTAGGGCGGCGGCGGTGATATCGAAGCTGCGTTTTACCAAGCCCCCTGTTGGGAGGTTCATGCGGGCTTGGTCTGACGTTGAGAACGGCGAACCTGCCGAACGTGTCGCTGACTTCATAGAGTGAACTCCACTTAGGTTTTGCGATAGTCGGTGCCATTACGGCGCGTCATTGAGCGTTAATGTGATAATAAGTCTGTGTTCGCAATTTGATGAAGATCAAACTTTTCCGCCAACCGCACCGGGCAGGAGGCTGGGGCCTATTCCCAACCCGCGATTGGGCGGGAACAACTTGGGGGATATACGCCGAAAGTACAGTCAATACTGTAGAAGGCGTGTAAAATAGGCCATGTAGTCAATATTGGCATCTTGGTTGAAACTTATCCCCGCATACTCTCCTGTAGGCCTGCTAGTCATAAATCGCGCAGCTGCTTGGCGAGGGGGACCAAAGTAGCTTCCGTCTGGGACCAAAGGCCCACTCCTGTTGCGTCGCAATACAATGCTGCAGCGCAACAATGGTTGGCGGGTTCGCGTGAGCTTTGTAACAAAAGTTGATCGGGTTTGACGGGAGTTGAGAGAACTGGCCACGGATTTCGTTCCAACCCAGTCGAATCCCGGCGAAAATGTGGCAAAACCGAGGCTTGAGGGCTTGTGGTACTGAGATAAAGATCGATCCATTGCCTGCAGTATTTATCGGGAACCTCGAGGACCTTACGAAAGTTTCACCAATAGCTGGCACTATCGGGATCGGAAAACTTGAATCCTCTCCGCCAGACTCATATGGTTGTTTTATCGGGAGAGGAGCCTGAAAAGCCTAGAGCGGAACATTTATGTTCGGGAGGAAGGATCATGTACGCGCCGCGCGTCTTTATCAGCATGACAGGGACTCTGCTCGTGTTCGCGGTGGCTGCGTACTTTATCACCGGGTCGCTCTATACGGCATTTATACAGACCCTGATCTGTGCTGTTCTGATCCAGGCGGGATATTTCGTCGCCATCCTCTATCTGGTCCGCCGTGAAAAGCAGTTGCGGGATGCCGGGATAACTTCGGACGCCGCTGCGGCGGCCAAGAGCTCAAAGGACGGCAGCCGGCGTGACGGGCTGCGTGCCGATCCCGCCCCGCACCTCCCGGCCAGCGATACCTGAACGAAATCGCGCTTTTTTCTGCCAGTTTCACACGAGGGCCATTTTCCTGAGCCCATAGTTGCGTGGCGATGCAACATGGAGTGGGCTATGGCGGAAAACGCTTCTCAGACGATCTGCGTCATCATCGCGGTCAGGAATGGCGCGGAAACCATTGGAATTGCGATCCAATCTGCCTTGAATGAGGAGCGCGTCAGCGAGGTCGTGGTTGTCGATGACGGATCGACCGACGGCACCGCCGATGTCGCGCGTGATGCCGATGACAGGTCGGGACGACTGACGGTTGTTTCGTTCGAAAAGAATCGCGGCCCCTCCGCAGCCCGCAATCACGCGATCGCCATATCGAACGCGCCGCTGATCGGTATCCTCGATGCCGACGACTTCTTCTTCCCCGGCCGGTTCGCGCCGATGCTGGAGGAGGAGGGCTGGGACCTCATCGCCGACAATATCGCCTTCATCTACGAACCGAGCGAATTCCTCCGTCCGGAACGCTTCGAGACCCGGGCGCGGACGATATCGCTTGAGGAATTCGTGGAAGGAAACATCTCCAAGCGCGGTATCAAACGCGGTGAGACGGGTTTCCTGAAGCCGGTGATGCGCCGGGCGTTCCTCGACGCCCACGGCCTTCGTTATAACGAGAACATGCGTTTCGGCGAGGATTACGATTTCTACGCCCGGGCGCTTGCCAAGGGCGCACGCTACAAGGTGATCGAGCATTGCGGTTATGGCGCGCTCGTGCGCCAGGATTCACTGAGCGGCCGGCACCGTACCGACGACCTGCGCAAATTCTACGAGGCGGACGACGCGATGCTTGCCGATCCGGCGCTCAGCGAGGAGGAGAGGGCGGTGATCGTCCGGCATCGCGACCATACGCGCGACCGCTACGAGCTGCGTGCCTTCCTCGACGTCAAGTCGCAGGCAGGGAATGGCGCGGCCATCCGACACCTGCTCTCCCGCCCGCAGGTCCTGCCGGCGGTTGCGACGGGCATCTTCCTCGACAAGCTCGATCTCCTGCGGGTGAGGTCGTCCAAGCCGCCGGCGCAGCCGGCCGGCATGCGCTATCTTCTGCCCGGCATACCCGCCGTTCAGAAATAATCGCTGCGTATTTCTTCCAGCATCGTCCGGAATCGCTCCTTGCGCTCGTCCAGAACCTCGATCGGGCTGAGCCGCGGCTCCGCGCGGCTTGCCTGCCAGAGCGCCAGCACGGACGGAGCTGCAAGCAACTGCTTTGCCATGCCGCGAAGGCCTGTCCGCGAGGGCGTCCGGGTAATGACCTCGCCGCTGTGCGGCTCCGGCACCGCCTCATGCGCGGGTTGCTGGCCGTCGAAGCTGATGCCCCAGAAGCGCGAGCGCTTGGCCACCGCTTCTGCGCGGGTGGAGACCGGCACATAACGCGGTTCGTATGTCGTCCCCACCGATGCGGCCCAGTCGTTCCACTTGAAATTGTTGATGGAACGGGAGCTGCTGACGGCGACCCACGGCACCCGGAAGGCATCCGCCAGGATTGCGCCATGCATCGATTCGGCGATGATCAGCTCCGACTGGGCGATATGGCGAATGACCGATTTCGCCTCGCCGCGCGGATCGAGATAGGTAAGGCCGACGGGCTCGCAGACAGCGTTCCACATGCCGAACTCGGCCGATTCCCAATGTGGAATGAAGGTCTTCCTGTGGATTTTCGGCAGGTTCCGAAATTCCGGCATGTCGGCGATCATCACCGCGGGGTCGGTGATCGCCTTGTCGGCCGAAATGCCGAGCTTGGCGGCCGTCAGCGGCCCGCGGACCGCCCGCACGTCCCATTCCGCCGCGTCGGCGACATCAGGCGGCGTGCCATAACCGTAGCCGCTGCCGATGACCAGCTTCTTCTGGCCTGCAGGCAGCAGGACCGGATTGAGGACCGTGCCGACGCCGACCAGCAGGACTTCAGGGTGGACATCGCGAAAACCGGGAAGCAGCGCGTCCCAAAGCCAGAGATTGAGGTCGTCGCCGAAATTGCCGTGATGCGATTCCCAGTAGTACGCTTTCATGCGGGCCTCCGTGGGATGATGAATTTAAAAGGAAACGCAGCCATTTAACGTGCGTTGCGGCCGAGTTTTCCGGCCCCGAGTTCGAATGCTGCCCGAATCAGCGCGGGATCGCGCATCACCCAGCGGGCGAGCAGGCCGAGGTCCGGCGCCTGGCGGCGTTTCACCCGTCCGGCCTGGCTCCAGAGTGCCTGCCGCCGGGCGGTGTCTTTGTAGGATGCGATCGAGGCGACGTCGCCGGGGCGCGAACGGAAACGTTCCTCCAGCGTATCGAGCGCCACCCAGGTGTTGAACTGCTGTCGCAGGAACTGCGGCGAGCGATTGTCGATGCTGTGGAAGATGTTGAGGCCCATGCCGCGGACCGCCCCCTCTTCGTCGCACAGCAGGGTTCGCTTCGATTTCAGGATGCAGTCGACGAAGAACAGCACGTCTTCGGCCGCCAGCCGTAGCGAGGGTTCGAAACGGACCGTTTCGAAGACCGGCCGGGCAATGACCATGCAGGAGAGATGCAGGAAGCTCCAGTTCTTCAGCATGACGCTTGCGAGATCCGGCATTTCGATCAGGAGCGGGCTTTCAGAAAGCCGCGTACCGCCTTCCGTCTGTTCGAGTTCGGCCATGCCGAAGTGGTAATAGAACTCGTCGCTCGCCTGCATCGAGGCCCAGTAGCACTCGGCATCAAAGCGGCTCATGCTCTCAAAGGCATTCTTCAGATGATCCGGCAGCCAGACGTCGTCCGAATCGAGAAGCGCTGCGTAACGGGTGGCGGCGGGTATGTTGTCGAGGCCGGTATTGCGTGCGGCACCCGGCCCGCCGTTCTGCCGGCGGATCATGCGGATGCGGGATCTCCAGGCATCTTCAATACCTTGAAGCTCCATATATGCGGATAGGGGTGACTCATCGTCGACAATGACGATATCGAAGTCCTGATAGGTCTGATCGAAAATCGATTTCAGTGCGCGGCGGAGTATGCCGGCTTCCTTTTGGAAAAATGGGATAACAACCGTGAACGTCGCCATGTTTTAGCCCCTGCCTCTTCAAAGAATTACAAGCCTCTGACGTTTGTCGGGCTCCGGGTTGACGGCAGTTTGCTGCCGTATCGAACGACCTCCCGTAGCAGGATTTGACCATATGGCTCCCGCCAAGGCGTGAAGGCGATCACAACCGACGTCGGTGGAGCGCGCTATCAAAGACCGTTACATTCGGGCCGAAATTTGTCACGGGCTTCAATCTGGCAAGTCCGTCGGCCTCGGAAGATCCAGGATCGGTCCCCCTGGTGCCCACCCGGCGCTGTTTTCGGCGACGATCGACAGGTCGGCTTGCCTATCTTTGCGGCGCAGTTAACGAACCGTTATTCTCGAGGCAATAAGGGGCGGTGCAGCCGGGGCGATCCTTTCAACCGCCGCTTTTTTACTGATCGAGCGCGCGTTTCGCAGACGATCTTGGCGTTCGTCCATCGCCGGAGATGGGGACGACGCGACCGCTGTCGTTTTCGCCTGATCGTGTCGCATATTTGCCCAGATTCTGCCACATTGTGTGCCGCCTACCAGCCATTGAGGTACATGGATACGAAAGGGCTAGCCGTTTCGGCCTATTGCAAAAAGATTTTTTTGTGCTGTTGCGGTGCAACATTCCGAGCCCTTCATTGAGGCCTGAGCCCTTGAAAACCATAAGTCCAGGGAGCCGTACCGGGTTCCCGGACAGGAGCCTCATCGAGCGCGAGTATTTTCGTGCAGGTTGCTTTTTTGCTGCGCCGCCACATTTTGTGCCAAACTCGGCCCGATCCTTTTTGCGTGACTGCGGGCTCAAGTCTGCTCTGATTGAAATGGTGGTGACGGGAGGCACCGCCCAAAAAGGGTGACTCGTTTGACTGTCGATCCAAACATATCCTCCCGTATCAATCTGATGCGTATCCTGCTGATCTCCGGCATACTCTTCGTCCACGTGCCGCACGATCCCGCGACCAGCCCCTTCCTGGGGCTGAATGGTCTGTTCGATTGGCTCAGGGTTTTCCTCGGGGATAGCCTGTTTCGTATCGGCGTGCCGTGCCTCAGCGCGATTTCCGGCTACCTGCTGTTCCAGCGTGGCTGGGAGACGTTCGACTATGCCAAGACGCTTCGCTCCAAGGCGAGGACGGTCCTGGTGCCTTTCCTATTGTGGAACCTCGGCCTGCTTGGGGCCGTGCTCGTCGTCCAACCCATGGAAATTAGTATTGGGTATTTCCCTGATCTCTGGAACCTTTCGACGCGGGAACTCTTGAGCAATGCACTGGCCACGGAAGGGTTGCCGATCAATATTCCTCTCTACTTTCTGCGCGACCTGATCGTCTGCATCATCCTGTCGCCGATCCTTGCCATGTCGGTGCGGCGGTTTCCGGCAGCGACCCTTGGCGTGCTGTTCCTGCTGGCGATCACTCCGGGGTTGACGCTCGTCATCGTGCTGAAGAAATCGATCCTGTTCAGCTTCACCCTCGGCATCTTCCTGGCGCTCCACCGGGTGGACCTCAAGGTTGCGGACCGGTATGCGGGGTTGGGTACGGCAGCGATGCTCGCCGCCGCCGTACTGCTGTCCATCGGCCTCTACTGGACCGGCCCGGATTTCCCCTGGCCTCTCGACATGGCGCGCAGTGCGCTTTCGATTGTCGGCGCCGGCGGATTCTGGCTGATGTCGGCGATCGTCATCCGTTCCTGGGCCGGCCAGCGGCTTGCCGCCACCGGAAGCCTGAGCTTCTGGATGTTCTGCGCCCATTACCCGCTGCTCGTCCTGATGTGGATGGTGTGGAACCGGGTGGCAGGCGATGCCCTTTATCCCGTCTTCTACGTGGCCGCTGTCGTCGGAAGCTTCCTCATTCTTTTTATCAGCAACCGCCTCGTCTCGCGCAGAATGCGCGGTCTGTACGAAGTGTTGACGGGCAGCCGCGGTCGCAAGGCCAAGCTTTCGGCCGCCGCCAGGTCCCACTCACCCGCCGGGGCCAACCATCCCGGCGAACCCGTAATGACGCAACTGCATAGGTGAAACATGACGGCCAAGGCCAGACAGATTCAACTAACCTGCCAGGTTATCATCGCTGCGGCGGTGTCTGGACTTCTCTCGCCCGCAGCATACGCCCAACAGGGTGCTGCGGGTCAGTCCTTCGTGGAGAACTTCGACAGCCTCGATCGTTCCGTCTGGTACGTCTCGGACGGCTGGAACAACGGCAAGCACCAGAACTGCACCTGGTCGAAAAAGCAGGTGAAGGTCGAGGGCGGCGCCCTGCAACTCAGCTTCACGGGAGACAAGACCGGCGATCGCGACTTCGCCTGCGGCGAAATCCAGACCAAGGCGCGTTTCGGCTATGGGACCTACGAGGTGCGCATGAAATCCGCGACGGGCTCAGGGCTCAATTCGGCGTTCTTCACCTATATCGGCCCGACCGACAAGAAACCGCATGACGAGATCGACTTCGAAGTGCTCGGCAAGAATACCGGGCAGGTACAGCTCAATCAGTATGTTTCCGCCAAGGGCAATAATGAAAAGCTGGTTCCGGTCGCAGGCGGTGCAGACCAGGGCTTCAACGACTATGCGTTCATCTGGGAGGAGAGCCGCCTCCGTTACTTCGTGAACGGCAAGCTCGTCCACGAAGTGACGGACAAGACGAAGATCCCGCAAAACCCCCAGAAGATCTTTCTCAGCCTCTGGGGAACCGACACGCTCAAGCAGTGGATGGGCGCATTCTCCTACACTCAGCCGACCTCGATGACCGTCGACCGGATCTCCTTTACCGCGATCGGCGAGAAATGCCGCTTTCCTGAATCCGTGCTCTGCACGCTCGGCTGAGCCGCCTTGGCGGCTCGACAATGGAGTTGGACGATTTGACTTTGAACGTTCTCTATCTCGCGCATGACATGGCCGACGCGGCCATCCGGCGGCGCGTGCTGACCTTGAAGGCCGGCGGTGCGACCGTCACCGTCGCGGGCTTCGAGCGTGGCTCGAACGTACTTGCCGGCGAGCGGGATGTGACAACCGTTTCACTCGGGCAGACGGCGGACGGGCGTTTTGCGCAGCGCATCGGAGCGGTTCTTGCCGCTCGCATGAGGCTGAAGCGGACGCTGGCTGATATCGCCAAACCCGACGTCATCATCGCCCGCAATCTGGAGACGCTGGCGCTTGCCGGACGTGCCGCGTCCATGCTCGGCCGCCAGGTTCCCGTCGTCTACGAATGCCTCGATATTCACCGCCTGCTTCTCGACGAGGGAATGAAGGGCCGTCTGATGCGCCAGGCGCAGCTGTTTTTCGGCCGCCATGCCAGCCTGCTGATCACCAGCTCCCCGGCTTTCGTGGAAAATTTCTTCAAACCGCGTTCCGGCCTCGACCTGCCGGTGATGCTTCTGGAAAACAAGGTGCTTGCGCTTGAGCCGGAACCGGTTTCCGGGCCGCTCCAACCCCGCCCCCCGGAGCCGGGGAAGCCCTGGCGTATCGGCTGGTTCGGGGCGATCCGCTGCCGCAAGTCGCTCGATATGCTGATCGATTTCGCAGCCCGCATGGACGGAAAGGTCGAGATCGTGTTGCGCGGCCGCCCGGCTTACAGCGAGTTCGACGATTTCGATGCAAAGGTTGCTGCCGCCCCGCATGTCGAGTTCCACGGTGCCTACCGCAATCCCGAGGATCTTTCTGCGATCTACGGCGACGTGCAGTTCACCTGGGCGATCGACCTTTTCGAGGAAGGGCTGAATTCCAGCTGGCTGCTGCCGAACCGTCTCTATGAAGGCGGGCTGTACGGCGCGGTTCCTATCGCGCTGGCAGGCACCGAGACCGGCCGCTTCATCGGCAAGCGCGGCATCGGTCTGGTGCGCAATCAGGTGACGGCAGAAACCCTCGAAGCGCTGTTCAACGAGATGACGGACGCGCGCTACCTCGATCTCTTTTCCCGGCTTGCCGCCGTGGAGCGCAGCCAGTGGGTCACCGGACCGGCGGATTGCCGTGCGCTTGTCTCTCGGCTCGCTGCCCTACATCCCAACGTCTCGTCGCCGGCAGAAGTGCCGACTGTTTCAACCGTGCAATCGTGAGGTGGAGTATGGTTTCGCGTTCTCACTCCAATGCCCAGATGTCCGATATCCGGACGCTTCTGGTGATCCCGTGCCTCAACGAAGCGGCGACGATCGCGCCGCTGTTGCACAAGCTGAATGATCAGCGCGGCGACATGGACATGCTGATCGTCGTTGCCGACGGCGGCAGCCAGGACGGCACGCCGGAGATCGTCCAGAGCCTCATCCCGGAGATCCGGGACGTCGTCTTGCTCGGCAATCCCAAGCGCATCCAGAGCGCCGCCATCAATCTCGCCGTCGATCGGTTCGGCGAGGGCCGGGACTTTCTCATCCGCATCGATGCGCATGGGGACTACCCGGACGACTACTGCCGCACGCTTCTGCAGGAGGCGATCGACATGGATGCCGATTCCGTGGTCGTCGGCATGGAGACGGTCGGCTTCGGCGCTTTCCAGAAGGCGACCGCGGTGGCGCAGAATTCCAAGCTCGGAAACGGCGGATCGAAACATCGTGCCGGCGGTGGCGGCGAATGGGTCGATCACGGCCACCACGCGCTGATGCGGATCGAAGCCTTCCGCGCGGTCGGCGGATATGACGAAAGCTTCAGCCATAACGAGGACGCCGAGCTGGACTTCCGGCTACGCGCCGACGCCTTCCGCATCTGGATGACCGGCAAGACCTACATGACTTATTATCCGCGTTCGAGCGCTCCCGCGCTGTTCCGGCAATATCTCGCCTATGGCCGCGGCCGGGCGAAGAACCTGATCAAACATCGCTCGATCCCGAAGCTCCGGCAGGCGATCCCGCTCGCGGTGGCGCCGGTCGTAGTCGGCGCAGTGCTTGCGCTTCTCTATTGGTGGGCGGCCATACCGATGGTCATCTGGGCCGCGGTCTGTATCGGCTACGGCTTCTGGCTGGCGGTGGGCAAGAACAATCCCTACGGCCCGCTCGCCTCGCTTTCGGCGATGATCATGCATTTCGCCTGGTCGGCGGGCTTCTGGCTGGAACTGATCGGCATTCGAGCGCGGAGGATCGCTTGATGACGGCAGAGGGAAGGCCGTTCCGCATCGATATCGGTATCTGCACCTATCGGCGTCCGGAACTCGCCGAGACGCTGATCTCGCTCTTCGAGATTGCCGTCCCGGCGGGCGCGGACCTGCGCCTGATCGTTGCCGATAACGATGCGAGCCCGAGCGCAAGCGGGCTGGTGGATGGTTTGCGGGAGCGTTCGCCGTTCCCGATCCGCTATGTCCATTGCCCGAAGTCGAACATCTCGATTGCCCGCAATGCCTGCCTTGCGGAAAGCGATGCGGACTACCTCGCCTTCATCGACGACGACGAGACGGCGGAGCCGGAATGGCTGGTCGGGCTCGTATCGACGGCGAGGCTGACCGGAGCCGATGCGGTTCTCGGGCCGGTGAGGGCGGTCTATGGAACCCAAAGCGCCGACTGGATGCGCAAGGGCGATTTTCATTCGACCATGCCCGTCTGGGTCGGCGGGCAGATCAGGACGGGTTATACCTGCAATACCCTTCTCCACATGCGTTCGCCGGTCGTTGCGGGCCGCAGGTTCGCGCTGTCGCTCGGCCAGAGCGGCGGCGAGGATACGCATTTCTTCACCGCCTTGACGGATGCGGGCGGACGGATCGAATTTGCATCGGATGCAACGGTCGAGGAACTGGTTCCCGAAAAGCGGGCAAGCTTTTCCTGGCTCGCCAAGCGCAGGTTCCGTTCCGGGCAGACGCATGGGCGCATTCTTGCGACAAAGAATTCCGGCCTCGGCCGGATCAAGCAGACCGCGCTTGCTGCGCTGAAGCTCGGTTACTGCCTGGCAGTGGCGGCGGCGACCATTCCCTCGCCGGTCACCCGTACGCGCTACGCTCTTCGTGCGGCACTCCATGCCGGCGCGGTCACGGGCACGCTCGGCATTCGCGAGATCCGCCAATACGGAGCCGCCGAAGCCACATGACGATGAATGATATGCAGGCCCCGGATTTCCAGCCCGACGTGAGCTTTGTGATTGCGGCTTACAATGCCGAGGAGACGCTCGCGCGTGCCATCGACAGTGCGCTCGCGCAGATCGGCGTAACGCTGGAAGTGATCGTCGTCGACGATTGCTCGACGGACCGGACGCGGGCAATCGCGCAAGGCTATTCCGATCAGCGGGTCAGGCTGATCGCCCAGGCGGTGAACGGCGGGCCGGCTGCGGCCCGAAACGCCGGACTTGCTGCGGCGAGGGGCCGGTGGGTCGCCATTCTCGATTCCGACGACACGGTTTATCCCGTCAGGCTGTTGAACATGCTGGAGCGGGCCGAGGATGCGCAGGCACAGATCGTCGTCGACAATCTCGACGTCATCCCGTTCGACCACGGGGAGCCCCATGCGATGTTCTCCAAAGAGGCGCTCAGGCAGCAGTCGATGCTGACGCTTGCCGATTTCATCGGCTCGAACGTGATTTTCCAATCGACCTTCAACTTCGGCTACATGAAGCCGATCTTCGAGCGCGCGTTTCTCGTTGAGCACGGGCTGCATTTCGACGAGGTGCTGCGGATCGGCGAGGACTATCTGTTGCTTGCTTCTGCCCTGGCGAGCGGTGCACGGTGCGCGATCGTGCCGGAGATCGGATATGTCTATCACCTGCGCCAGGACTCGATCTCGCGCGTTCTGGAGCAGAGCCATCTGGATGCGATGCTCGCCTCCGACCGCGTTTTTCTCTCCCGCTACAAGCTGGATGCCAAAGCCTCGGCTGCCCAGCGCAGGCGCACCCGCAGCATCCTCGAAGCGGGTTCATTTCTCACGCTCGTCGACGAAATCAAGAAGGGTTCCGTCGGCGGCTTCCTGAAAACGGCAATCGAGAACCCACGTGCGCTCCGACTTCTGCGCATGCCGATCGCCGTTCGCATGCGTCGGCTGGTGAAACGGCCGACGTCAACTGAAAATCCGATCAATAGGGCGGGGGCGCCCTCAGAAAGGACGAAGGAATGGACATGAAAAGACCAGTTCGAAAGGCGGTGATACCCGTCGCAGGCAACGGCACTCGGTTCCTGCCGGCAACCAAGGCCATGCCGAAGGAAATGTTGACGATCGTCGATCGACCCGTCGTTCAATATGCGGTCGACGAAGCCATGCAGGCGGGAATCGAGAACATCATTTTCGTGACCAGTCGCAACAAAACCGCGATCGAGGACTATTTCGACAGCGCGCCGGAGCTCGTCGCAACGCTGACCCGCTCGGGCAAGACGGTCCAGGTTACCCAGCTCGAAAAGATGCTGCCGGTCGCCGGCACCGTCAGCTATACGCGCCAGCAGGTGCCGCTCGGGCTTGGCCATGCGGTCTGGTGCGCTCGCGAACTGGTCGGCAACGAACCGTTCGCGCTGCTCCTGCCCGACATGGTTTCCTACGGTCCGCAGGGCTGCATGGCCGGGCTGATGGATCTTTATGAAGAAGTCGGCGGCAATGTCTTTGCGGTCGAGGAATGCGCACCGGAAGAGACGTCGAGCTATGGTATCGTGGGTGTCGGCCATAGCGTATCGCATGGTTTCGAGGTGACGGAGATGGTCGAAAAACCGAAACCTGCCGAAGCACCGTCCAATTATTACCTGAATGGGCGTTATATTCTGCAGCCGGAAATCTTCGAATTGCTTGCCCGGCAGGAACGCGGCGCCGGCAACGAAATTCAGCTGACGGACAGCATGCACAAGCTTGCGCAGGTCCAGCCGTTCCATGCGCATCCCTATCAGGGGCGCACATTCGACTGCGGCAGCAAGCGCGGCTTTATCGAAGCGAATGTCGCTTTCGCCATGCTTCGTCAGGATATGGGGGCTGAGATTTACGCCTCCATCAAGGAACTGATGATGTCGCACGAGATGCGGGTCAAAGCCGCCTGACGCGCATTCAAATCATTACGAGACGGATGGCGGCGGTTTCGCCATCCGTTCCCCAAAGCTCCAGAAAGCGAGCCCTATGGATCAGGTAAACTTCCGGCCGAGAACGATATTCCCGAGCGAAACGCGGGATAACGACACGTTCATCGATCTCGACAAGCTCTGGGCGGCTGCGATCCGCCGTTCGGGCATCGTCGTCGTCTGCCTCATCGCCACCGTTGCCCTTGCCGGGCTCTACCTGGTGATGGCGCAGCCGATCTACACCGCCCTGACGCAGATCCTCATCGACGAGAACCTTTCCCGTTATGCTGACGACCCGCAGGACAGCCAGACGGCCCAACAGATCGACAACCGCATGTCGAGCGCAGTCGAGATCCTCAAATCCAAGGCATTGGCGGTGAGGGTGGTAGACAAGGCCAAGCTCGATCAGAACGAGACGGTGGTCAATCCGCCGCAGTCGCCGGTCGATCTCGCCAAGGGCGCCATCCGCAGCGTCGTCGCGCTTCTGACGCCCGGCAGCCCGCCGGCATCCGAGGAGAATATCCGGATGGGCCGGCGCGAAAAGGCGGCGGCCGTCCTGCAGCAATCGCTGACCGTGGAGCGTGTCGGCCGCAGCTCGGTGATCGCACTGTCCGTTCGTTCGCCGGACCCGCAGCTTGCCGCGATGATCACGCGGACCTATGCGGAATCCTATCTCACCGAACAGCTCAACGCCAATTTCGACGCGACGGAGCGGGCTTCGCTCTGGCTGCAGGAGCGCCTGAACGATCTCAATAGCCGCTCGCAGCAGGCCTCGCTTGCCGTCGAGCAGTTCAAGACCCAGCACGGTCTGGTTTCGCCGCGCGGCGAACTCCTGTCGACCCAGCAGCTTTCGGATCTCAACAGCCAGCTGATCGTGGCGCAGGCCGATGCGGCAACTGCTTCGGCACGCTATAATCAATATCAGGCGATCATCGACAAGGGGCCTGACGCGGCCGTTCAGAACGCCGTCATTTCGGCTCGCGATACGGACAACACGGTCATTCAGGATCTCCGGAAGCGTTATATCAACATTTCCGACCGCGAGCAGGGCATCGTCCAGCAGTTCGGCGCCAACCATCCGCAGGCCGTCGCGCTCAAGGCGGAAAAGAGCGAACTCGCGCAGCAGATTTACCGCGAGCTGCAGCAATTGACCGGCAGCTTCCGCAACGTATTCGAAGTGGCGAGTTCGCGCGAAAAATCGCTGCGTGAGAGTATCGACCGGGTTGCGGGCCGCAATTCGGAAGCGAATGTCTCGATGGTCCAGCTGCGCGAACTGGAGCAGAAGGCGGCGGCGCTGAAGACGCTCTATGAATCCTATCTCGGACGTTTCGAAGAAGCGACGCAACGGCAATCCTTCCCGATCGCCAAGGCCCGCGTGATCTCCGATGCCGGTCTGCCGACGGCCCCGTCCAGCCCGCGCAAGACGCTGACCATGGCGCTCTCCATCGTGCTCGGCCTGCTGATCGGCGGAGCGGCGGCGACGCTCCTGGAATTCCGCGAGCGGTTCTTCCGGACCGGCGACGATGTGCAGGAGAAACTGGGCCTTCGCTTCCTCGGCTATCTGCCGATGGTGAGCGGCGCCAGTGCGGAGGAAACGCCGCCGCCGGCAACGACCGACGCCGAAGCGGCCGGAGCTCCTCCCGGGAACCCGATCTCGTTCCGGCGATTGATGCGGGTGGCGGTCGAGGCGCCGCGGTCTCAGTTCGCCGAGACGCTGCGCAATGCCAAGCTTGCATGCGATATCATGCTGCAGGAACGGAAGTGCCGGGTGATCGGCGTGGTCTCCTGCCTGCCGGGCGAAGGCAAATCCATGGTCGCTGCCAATTTCGCCGGGCTGATCGCCTCGACGGGCGTTCGCACTCTGGTGATCGACGGTGACCTGCGCAATCCGGGCCTCAGCCGCATGCTGGCCTCCGAGCCGGAAGTCGGCCTGGTCGAGGTGGTGCTCCAGCAGACGCCATGGACCAATGCCGCGCGGGTCGATCGCCGGTCGCGCCTGACGATCCTGCCGATGACGACGCGCAGCAAACAGCTCGCCCATACGAGTGAACTCCTCGCTTCTTCCGGCATGAGCCATTTCCTCGAAAGCATCAAGGATACGTTCGACGTCATCGTCGTCGATCTGGCGCCGCTTCTCCCGGTGATCGACGCCAAGGCCTTCGAGCCTTATGTCGACGGTTTCATCTTCGTCACCGAGTGGGGCGTGACCCCCGCAAAGGCGGTACAGTCGGTGATGCGGTCCGAGCCGCAGATCGCCGCGAAAACGGTGGGCGTGATCCTCAACAAGACGGAGATGTCGGAGTTGCATCGCTATGCCGATCCGGGCTCGCCGGAACGGCTGCACAGCAGCTACGTCTCCTATTACAAGGAAGGCTCCGTCTCGGCGCCACGGTAGACCTGTCATTCAAGGGGCGGTTTGCCGCCCCTTTTTCGTCAGGCGCTTGCCGCGGTCTGGTCGCTCCACTGCGTGCAGTCGGCGAAATCAGCCTTGCGAAATACATGGCCGATTCCGATCAGCACGGGTTCGTCGATGCCGATCTCTGCCATGGCCACAGCGATGCCGCTCAGCCGTCCGGCCCAGCGCCGCTCGTTCGGCCGGGTCACCGCGCTGACGATCACGACCGGCATGTCGTGCGTCATGCCGGCGTCCGTCAGCTTGCTGACGATCTCGCCCGCGGTACGCCCCGCCATGTAATAGATGGTCGTGGTCCTTGGATCGGCGAGGCTTTTCCAATCGAGATTGTCGGGCAATACGCCCTTGCGCGAATGGCCGGTGACGAAACGGACTCCCTGCGCGTGGTCGCGGTGGGTGAGCGACACTCCGAGCCGCGAAGCCATGGCGCTGGCCGAAGTGATGCCCGGCACCACATCGACCGCAATGCCTTCGCGTTCCAGGCAGGCGATTTCCTCGCCGGCACGGCCGAAGACCATCGGGTCGCCGGACTTCAGGCGAACGACGCGCTTGCCGGCCTTGGCGAACGTCACCATCATGTCGTTGATGTCTTCCTGACGGCAGCTCACCCGGCCGCCGCGCTTTCCCACCAGCATGCGTTTTGCCTCGCGGCGCGCGAGCTCCAGCACCTCGTCGGAGACGAGGTCGTCGAACAGGATGACGTCCGCCGCCTGCAGGGCGCGCACCGCCTTCAATGTCAAAAGCTCTGCATCGCCCGGGCCGGCGCCGACGAGGGTGACACGGCCCTTCTGGGCCGAGGATGCGACGCGGCCGGCATCGGCGAGAATATCGGCTTCGCTGCCCGATCCCGGTTCGCTGCCGAAGGCGCGGTCGACGAAACGTTCCCAGAAGGCTCTTCGCTGAGGGCCGGGCGCCAGGCGGTCGTTGATCTTTTCCCTGAGCGACTGGGCGAGTTCCGCCCAATTTTTCAACGAGGCCGGCAGCAGGGTCTCGATACGACGGCGGATCGCCTGCGCCAGGATCGGCGCCGCGCCATCGGTTGAAATGGAAACGACGACCGGCGAGCGGTTGACGATCGAACCGAACTGGAACTGGCAGAAGGCGGGTTTGTCGATGACGTTGACCGGCACGCCGGCCGCGCGGGCCGCGTCGAAAAACGCCTGCGCCTCGGCCTCATCCTCGCAATCCGCAATCGCAATCGCTGCGGCTTCGAAAATCGAAATGTCCCACATTTTCGGATGATGAATAAAGCGGCCCTGCGGATGTTCCGCCCCGCGTTCGATCAGCGTTTCGAACGTCTCGGACAGCCTATCCGCATAGACATGCACATCGGCTCCGCAGGCGGCGAGCAGCTCGGCTTTCCACGCGGCTGCATCCGACCCACCGGCGACGACGACGCGTCGGCCCTCGAGCGCCCAGAAGACTGGAAGCTTGGCGAGTGGCGCCATGCGGGCACCACGATCACGAGATGCTTCATTCCGCGGCGGCTGCAAGACATCCATCGATGATCCCCCTGATTTCGGCGCGGCAGGAGCCGCAATTGGTGCCGGCATTGGTTGCTTTCCCGACCGCCTCGACGCTGTGACAGCCGCCTCGCACCGCGCCGATGATCCGGTTGACGCCGACCGAAAAGCAGGAGCAGACGGTGGCGCCGGGATCCGGCTGGTCGGCGCCGGGGCGCCCGGCGACGATGGCGAAGCGTTTGCGCAGGTCGGCGTGTTCCACGGCAAGTTGGCCGATCGCCCAGTTGCGCGCGACGGCGACCGGCTCGTTCGCGAGGAAAAGGGCGGCAAGCAGCTTGCCGCCATCGAAAAAGGCGAGGCGCAGATCGCCGGATTGACGGTCGGCATAACCCAGCGGTTCGATCTCGGCCGGAATGCCGAATGTTCCCCGGCACCACGTTACCCAATCCTCGACCGGGTCAGCGAACGCGAGTTCGATCCGCCAGCCGTTCTCGGCCTTGGCGAGTGCCCAGTAATCCGCCTGGGGGTTCAAAGGCTTGGAGGCGGAAACCGCAAAGCCGTAGACGTAAGCGGCGAATGGCCGGGCGGCGATCGCGACGTTCTTCGACGCCGGCTGGCCGGAAAAGGGGTCGGTGACGGGTGCGACCAGCGCATCGATGCGCGCCTTTGCGGCGAACTGGTCGTTCCAGTGCATCGGCACGAAGATGTTTCCGCGGGCCTGGCGTTCGGTCACCAGCGCCCGGACGATGGCCTTGCCATGCGGGCTTTCGAGTTCGACCAGGCCGGCGCCGCGAATGCCGAGTTCCATCGCATCGCGCGGATGGAGTTCAGCGAAAGGCTCTGCGATATGGCCGGAAAGCCTGGCACTTTTGGCTGTCCGCGTCATCGTGTGCCAATGGTCGCGGACGCGGCCGGTGTTCAGCGTCAGCGGGTATTTTTCGTCGGTGCGGTCGGTGGCCGGAGCCTGGACGGGGATGAAACGTGCCTTGCGATCCGGATGGAAGAAGCCGCCATCCGCGAAGAAGCGTTTGTCGCCATCCCTCAGGAGGGAGGTACCTTCAGCAGGTGCCGGCCATTGGAAGGGAGACAGGCTATCATAGGCCGCGAGGCCGATATCCGAATGAGCGCCAATATCGAAATCCCGACTGCCCTCATTCTCGAAGGCCGAAAGCGCCGCATGCTCGGCAAAAATATCGGCGGGTGTCTGATAGTCGAAACCGGCAAAACCCATCCGCCGGCCGACCTCTGCCATCTGCCACCAATCGGCCCTGGCCTCGCCGGGCGCGGACAGAAACCAGCGCTGGCGGGAGATGCGGCGTTCGGAATTGGTGACCGTGCCGTCCTTTTCCCCCCAGCCGAGCGAGGGCAGCAGAACATGCGCGTGGCGGGCGGTGTCGGTGTCTCGAAGAATGTCGGAGACCACCACGAAAGGACAAGCCTTGATGGCGGCCTCGACCGCATCGGCATCCGGCATCGAAACGACCGGATTGGTGGCCATGACCCACAGCGCCTTGATCCGCCCTTCGGCGACGGCGCGAAACATGTCGACGGCCTTCAGGCCCGGCTTTTCGGCGATCCGCGGAGAGGCCCAGAAGCGCTGCACCCGGTCGCGATCCTCGGCGCTTTCGATCGCCATATGGGCAGCAAGCATGTTGGCGAGCCCGCCGACCTCACGGCCGCCCATGGCGTTCGGCTGGCCGGTCAGCGAGAACGGACCCATGCCCGGCCGGCCGATGCGGCCGGTCGCCAGGTGACAGTTGATGATGGCGTTGACCTTGTCCGTGCCCGACGACGACTGGTTGACGCCCTGGCTGTAGCAGGTGACCACCTTCTCGGTCGTCTCGAACAGGCGGAAGAATTCGCGGAGCTGCGTGGCGGGAAGGCCGGTGCGCTCCATGATCTCGCTGAACGAGAGCCCGGCGGCAGCCGCGAAAGCTTCACCAAACCCTTGCGTATGCGCGGCGATATAGGTCTGGTCGATCGCCGGGGTTTGCGCGAGATGGGCAAGCAGGCCCATGAACAGCGCCACGTCGCCATCCGGCCGAATCCCCAGATGCAGGTCGGCGATGTCGCAGGTCATCGTCCGGCGCGGATCGATGACGACGATCTTCATGCCCGGCCGCGCGGTCTTGGCCGCCGCAAGCCTCTGGTAGATCACTGGATGGCACCAGGCGAGGTTGGAGCCGGTCAGGATCACCAGATCGGCGAGCTCGATGTCCTCGTAGGTGCCGGGAACGGTGTCTGATCCGAAGGCACGGCGGTGGCCGGCGACGGACGACGACATGCAAAGTCTTGAATTCGTATCGATATTGCCCGAACCGATGAAGCCCTTCATCAGCTTGTTGGCGACGTAGTAATCCTCGGTCAGCAACTGGCCGGAGACGTAGAAGGCGACCGAATCCGGGCCGTGTTCGGCAATGGTTTGCGAGAATTTCTGGGCGACGAGATCGAGCGCCGCGTCCCAATCCGCCTGCCGCCCGCCGATTTGGGGCGAGAGCACGCGTCCGTCGAGATCGATGGTTTCGGCGAGCGCCGAGCCCTTCGAGCAGAGCCGGCCGAAATTGGCCGGATGCTCGGGATCACCCTTGACCGTTACGGCGCCAGAGTCCGCCACTGTGGCGATCACGCCGCAGCCGACGCCGCAATAGGGGCAGGTCGTCCTGGTGGTGGTTCCACCCGCCTGCATTTCCGTTTCCAGAAGGCCCGCCCCCATCGGTTCACTCCGCCGGAACGACGGCAGGATTGACGATACGGCCAGCCGGAACGCTCTGCTTGCCGCCCTTGCGGCCATGGGTCGAGTAGAGCGTCAGACCGACGAAGGTGAGGCCGCCGACAAGATTACCGATGACGGTCGGGATCTCGTTCCAGATCAGATAGTCCATGATCGAGAACTTGCCGCCGAGCAGAAGGCCCGACGGGAACAGGAACATGTTCACGATGGAATGTTCGAAGCCCATGTAGAAGAAGAGCATGATCGGCATCCACATGCCGATGACCTTGCCGGACACCGAGGTCGACATCATCGCGGCGACGACGCCCGTCGAAACCATCCAGTTGCAGAGAACGCCGCGGATGAAGAGCGTCAGCATGCCCGCCGCGCCATGGGCGGCATATCCGAGCGTGCGGCCTTCGCCGATGTGGCCGATCCTCTGGCCAACCTCGTTCGGCGCCTCGCTGAAGCCGAAGGTGAAGATGATCGCCATCATCAGCGCAACGAGGAAGGCGCCGGCGAAATTGCCGATGAAGACGAGCGTCCAGTTCCGCAGCACGCCGCCCGCGGTCGCTCCCGGCCGCTTGTCGATCAGGGCGAGAGGCGCAAGCGTGAAGACGCCCGTCAGGAGATCGAAGCCCATCAGATAGAGGAGGCAGAAGCCGACCGGGAAGAGGATTGCGCCGGCGAGCGGATTGCCGGTCTGCACCGTGATGGTTACGGCGAAGGCGGCGGAGAGCGCAAGAATGGCGCCCGCCATGAAAGCCCGGATCAGGGTGTCGCGCGTGGACATGAAGATCTTCGCCTCGCCGGCGTCGATCATCTTCGTCACGAATTCCGCGGGTGTGACATAGGACATTTTTTTCTCGTCTCCCTAGAGCTTAGTCGTTTGAAATGGCCGCCCCGGTTATTCGGCGGCGGCCAGCTGTTCTTCGAGTGCCATGAAGATGTCTTCGCCGCGCAGTTCGAGCCGGATAGTCCGGACTGAACCTTCGTCGGCGCCGAGCGCCTTGCCGGTTTCGAGCGAGATCACCCAGTTGTGCAGCGGGCACGTTACCGAGGTGCCGTGGACGATGCCCTGGCTGAGCGGCCCGCCTTTGTGGGGGCAATGATCCTCGATGGCGAAGACCTCGTTGGCGGCGGTGCGGAACACACCGATCTTGCCTTGCGGGGTCTTCACGCAGCGCGCGCCGCGGAGCGGAATGTCGGTCAGCTTGCCGATTGCGATCCAGTTCATGTCCATCTCCTCACTCGGCTGCATGCGAATAACCGACCGTCGCCATCGGCCGGAATTCGTGTTTGTCCTTGCCGGAGACCCGCTCCGACCAGGGATCGACCTGCGCGAATTTCTGGGAGAAGACGAAGCGCTCGTAATAGGCTTGGCGCTTCTCCGTATCGGTCATGATCTGCCGGCGGATCTCGTCGAGGCCGATGCGCTTTGCCCATTTGTAGATGCGCTCGAGATAGCGGCCCTGTTCGCGGTACATCTGTGTGAGGGCGACGATGTATTCGAGCGCCTCGTCCTCGGTTTTCACCAGCCCGAGCACTTCCGTGCCCTTGATGTCGAGGCCCGCAGCGCCGGCGAAGTGGATCTCGAAGCCGGAATCGACGCAGATGACGCCGATGTCCTTGCAGGTCGCTTCGGCGCAGTTTCGCGGACATCCGGAGACGGCCATCTTCAGCTTCGCCGGTGTCCAGGAGCCCCACATGAATTTCTCGATGCGGATGCCGAGACCGGTCGAATCCTGCGTGCCGAAACGGCACCAATCGGAGCCGACGCAGGTCTTCACGGTGCGCAGGCCCTTGGCATAGGCCTGGCCGGAGATGAAGCCGGCCTTGCCGAGATCGGCCCAGACGGCGGGCAGGTCTTCCTTCTCGATGCCCAGAAGGTCGATGCGCTGGCCGCCGGTGACCTTCACCATCGGGATCTCGAACTTGTCGACCACGTCAGCGATCGCCCTCAATTCCTGCGAATTGGTGACGCCGCCCCACATGCGCGGAACGACGGAATAGGTGCCGTCCTTCTGGATGTTGGCGTGGACGCGTTCGTTGATGTAGCGCGACTGGTAGTCGTCGGCATATTCATCCGGCCAGTCGCAAACGAGGTAGTAGTTGAGCGCCGGGCGGCATTTGGCGCAGCCGCAGGAGGTCTTCCACTCGAGTTCCTGCATGACCGCCGGGATGGTCTTCAAGCCCTTTGCCTTGATCAGGCGGCGCACGTCGTCGTGGCCGAGCTCGGTGCAGGTGCACATCGGCTGCACGGCCTTCGGGTTGTAGGCGTCGCCGAGCGTCAGAGCCATCAGCTGTTCGACAAGGCCGGTGCAGGTGCCACAGGAGGCGGAGGCCTTGGTGTGGGCGCGCACGTCGTCGAGCGATGTCAGGCCCTTGGCGGTGATGGTTGAGGTGATCTTGCCCTTGCAGACGCCGTTGCAGCCGCAGATTTCCGCATCATCCGGCAAGGCTGCAACGGCCGCCATAGGGTCCAGCGGGGACCCTCCCTGGTAAGCCTGGCCGAAGATCAGCGTGTCGCGCATCTCCGAGATATCGGTCGCCTTCTTCTTCAGATCGTTGAACCAGGCGCCGTCGGAGGTCTCGCCGTAAAGAACCGTGCCGATGATGCGGTTGTCCTTCAGAACGAGGCGCTTGTAGATGCCGGCGGTGGCGTCGCGCAGCACGATTTCCTGCCGGTCGTCACCATCGGCGAAGTCGCCGAGCGAATAGAGGTCGATGCCGGTGACCTTGAGCTTGGTCGGCGTGTCGGAATGCACGAAAGCCGGTTTTGTGTCGCCGGCCAGATGGGACGCGGCGACGCGGGCCATCTCGTAGAGCGGCGCGACGAGGCCATAGACCATCCCGCCCACTTCGGCGCATTCGCCGATGGAGTATATATCGCCGTCCGAGGTCTGCATGCCGGCATCGACGACGATGCCGCGATTGACAGCAAGGCCCGCTTCCTTGGCAAGCCCGGCACTCGGGCGGATGCCGACGGCCATGACCACCAGCGTTGCTGGAATGATCGTGCCGTTGTCGAGTTCGACGCCCTCGACCTTGCCATTGCCGATGATCGCCTTGGTATTGGCCTTGCAGATCACCTTGATGCCGCGTTCCTCGACGGCCTTCTGCAGCAGGTAACCGGCGGCCGGATCGAGCTGGCGCTCCATCAGCGTCGACATCACGTGCAGAACGGTCACGTCCATGCCGCGCTGGGCAAGGCCGGCGGCGGCTTCAAGGCCGAGCAGGCCGCCGCCGATGACGACTGCCTTTTCGCGCGATTGGGCGGCGAGCAGCATGGCCTGCACGTCGTCAAGGTCGCGATAGGTGATGACGCCCGGCAGATCCTTGCCCGGCACCGGGATGATGAAGGGCACGGAGCCGGTGGCGATCACCAGCTTGTCGTAGCTTTCGGTAACGCCGTGATCGGAGGTGACGGTCTTCGCGGCACGGTCGATCGCGACGATCTTGTGGCCCTTGTAGAGCGTGATGCCGTGGTCGATGTACCAGCCGTCGCCGTGGATGACGATCTGCTCGAAGCTCTTTTCGCCGGAAAGAACCGGCGAGAGCATGATGCGGTCGTAGTTGACGCGCGGTTCGGCGTTGAAGATCGTCACTTCGTAGCGGCCAGGCGCCTGTTCGAAGAGGTGTTCAAGCATGCGCCCCGGCGCCATGCCATTGCCGATGATAACAAGTTTTTCTGTCATGGTTCTTACTCCGCGGCTTCGACGAAGCGGTGGCGTTCGTAGAGGAATTTCAGCACCGCCTCGCGGCACTTGAGATAGGTTCGGTCGGAGGCGAGCTCGATGCGGTTGCGCGGCCGAGGTATGCTCACCTCGAGCACTTCGCCGATCTTGGCGGCCGGGCCGTTGGTCATCATCACGATACGGTCGGACAGCAGCACGGCCTCGTCGACATCGTGGGTGATCATCACCATCGTGTTGCCGAGGCGCGAATGGATCTCCATGACCGCATCCTGCAGATGGGCGCGGGTCAGCGCGTCAAGCGCGCCGAAGGGCTCGTCGAGTAGCAGGATCTTCGGTTCCATGGACAGAGCCCGGGCAATGCCGACACGCTGCTTCATGCCGCCGGAGATTTCCGCCGGGCGCTTGTCCTTGGCATGGGCCATCTGCACGAGGTCCAGGTTTTCCATGACCCAGTCATGCCGCTGCGCCTTGGTCTTGGTGCGGCCAAAGACTTTGGAGACGGCTAGGTTGACGTTTTCGTAGACCGTCAGCCAGGGCAGCAACGAATGGTTCTGGAAAACGACGGCCCGTTCCGGACCCGGTGCGTTGACCTCACGGTTTTCGAGCAGCACAGCGCCCGCCGAGACGGGCGTCAGCCCGGCAATGAGGTTGAGCAGCGTGGACTTGCCGCAGCCGGAATGGCCGATGATCGAGACGAACTCCGCCTTGGAGATCGTCAGGTTGATGTCCTTCAGGACCTCGGCGCGATTGCCGCCACGGTCGAAATGCTTGTCGATATGGTCGAGCTTGAGATAGGCGTTCATGGTCCGCTCCTCAGTTTGCCGAAGCGCCGCGGGTGATGATCTTGCCGAGCGCGGAAACCAGCTTGTCGAGGGCGAAACCGACAATGCCGATATAGGCGAGCGCGACGATGATGTCGGGCAGGCGCGATGAGTTCCACGCATCCCAGATGAAGAAGCCGATGCCGACGCCGCCGGTGAGCATCTCGGCTGCGACGATGGCGAGCCAGGAGAGGCCGACGCCGATCCTCAGGCCCGTGAAGATGTACGGCGCGGCCGACGGCAGCATGATCTTGAAGAAGAATTCGATCTGGTTCAGCCGCAGCACCTGCGCGACGTTGCGGTAGTCCTGCGGGATGTTGCGCACCCCGACGGCGGTATTGATGATGACCGGCCAGATCGAGGTGATGAAGATCACGAAGATCGCAGAGGGGCTCGAATCCTGGAAGGCTGCGAGCGACAGCGGCAGCCAGGCGAGCGGCGGCACTGTGCGCAATACCTGGAAGATCGGGTCGAGACCGCGCATCGCCCAGATCGATTGTCCGATGATCGCACCGACGATGACCCCGGTCACGGCGGCGAGGCCAAACCCGTAGGCGACGCGCTGCAGCGAGACCAGTACCCGCCAGCCGAGCCCGATATCCTGCGAACCGTAGACGAAGAACGGATAGGCGATCAGGTCGTAGGCCTCGGTCCAGACCACATGCGGCGAGGGGAGCGAGGCATCCGGCGCCGAACAGAGGACCTGCCAGACAAGCAGGATCAGCGCCAGCACGACGACCGGCGGCACGACGTTGCGCAATGTCGCCATGCCGACCTGCCTGAAATCGATCCTCGATACGGGCTTGCCGGAAAAGGGGACGATATTGGCTGCCGGCTTTGCGGTAGCGACTGCGGGTACATTTTCTTTTTTTGCCAGGGCGGACATCGGCGCGCTCCTTAGAAAGGGAAAAGGCCGGCGCGTGCGTCCACGCGCCGGAGGTGGGGAAATCAGGACGCCGCCTTGATCGAAAGGCTGTCGAGATAGGCCGAGGGGTTTTCCGGATCGAAGACCTTGCCGTCGAAGAAGGTCTCCTTGCCGCGCGAAGAGGAGGCCGGGATGTCGGCTGCCGCGACCCCGAGATCCTTGGCGGCGGCACGCCAGATGTCCTCGCGGTTCACCTGGTTGACCAGCGCCTTGATGTCGGTATTGGCCGGCAGGTTGCCCCAGCGGATGTTCTCGGCCATGAACCAGCTATCGTGGCTCTTGAACGGGTAGGACGCGCCGTCCTTCCAGAACTTCATGTAGAGGTCGGTGCCGTTGGCGACACGGCCGTTGCCGTAGTTGATGTCGCCCTTCAGGCGGCCGAGGACGTCCTTCGGGGGCACGTTGAACCACTGGCGGCGACCGAGGATGTCAGCCATCTCTTCCTTGTTGGCCATGCTGTCTGCCCATTGCTGGGCTTCCATGACGGCCATCAGCAGCGCCTTGGCGGCGTTCGGGTTCTTCTCGATCCAGTCGGCGCGCAGGCCGAGCGCCTTTTCCGGATGGCCCTTCCAGAGTTCGCCGGTGGTGGCGGCCGTGAAGCCGATGCCCTGGTTGACGAGCTGCTCGTTCCAGGGTTCGCCGACACAGAAGACGTCCATGTTGCCGACCTTCATGTTCGCCACCATCTGCGGCGGCGGCACGACGATGGTCGAGACGTCCTTGTTGGGGTCGATGCCGCCGGCGGCGAGCCAGTAGCGGATCCAGAGGTCGTGCGTGCCGCCCGGGAAGGTCATCGCGACCTTCACTTCCTTGCCCTCGGCCTTCTTCTTCTCGAAGGCGGCCTTCAGCTTGGAGGCGTCGAGCTGCACGCCGGTTTCGGCATATTCCTTGGAGACAGAGATCGCCTGGCTGTCGAGATTGAGGCGGGCGAGGATCGCCATCGGCACAGGCTTGTTGTTCTGGGTCACCTTGCCGGTGTGCATCAGGTAGGGCAGCGGGGAAAGGATATGGGCGCCGTCGATGCCGTTCGCGCCACCGCCGAGCACGAGGTTGTCGCGGGTAGCACCCCAGGACGCCTGCTTGGCGACATCGACATCGGGGAGGCCGTGCTTGTCGAAGAAACCCTTTTCCTTGGCGATGACCAGCGGGGCGGCATCGGTGAGTGCGATGTAGCCGAGCTTGACGCCCTTGACTTCCGGGCCGGCCGCGGCCGCGAAGGCGCCGGACGGGAATGCGGTCTTGACGGCGCCGACGAGGGCGGCGGTGGCGGTGGTCTTGATCAGGCTGCGGCGGGTGATGCCGCTTGTCAAAATCTTGGTCATGCGCAGGTTCCCTCTGCTGGTTCTTAGGAATTCAGGCACAAAAAAACGCCGCTTGGAGATTGCGCCCGCGGAAACTGGGAGGAGTTTCCGGGCAGCAAAAACCTTGCGACGTCGATGTCTTTGGAAGCGCTTATGACGCGCTCATCTGCTCCAATCGCCATTGACTGGGGCGATTGTTACCAAGCAAGCAGCGTGCCAAGTTTGATGTGATCGGTTAATACGTTGAAAATAAACGTATTTTTTGATGTGAAACTTTTGGCTTAAATTGTCGGCAGCCTGTGTGGCTGCAATATTTTTGTGCGGTTGCTAAATTGAATGCGCGCAATTGCTGTGCAGCGCATCTCCGGTTTCAGATTTCATGGCGGTCGGCAGGGGCTGCGAGAGAGTTGCTGACGGCGAAATTTTCGACATAGTTCGCCATCTTGGAAGGATCGAAAACATGGCCGTCCATGAAGCGGTCGCCGTCCCGGTCGCCTTCGACGCCGACGTCCGGTTCCGTCGGTCCGATGCCGAGTGCTGTCCGATAAAGATCGGGGCGATAGGCCGCGGCGGCGGCACGCAAACCATTCGCGCTGGACTCCACCTGGCCCCAGCGGATCATCTGGCTGTAAATCCACAGCGCGTGGCTCGGCCGCGGATAGTTCGCAAAACCGCGATGGAAGGTGAAATAATCGGCGATTATGCGGCGGTTGCCCTTGGCGTCGAGGCTGAATTCGCCCGACAGAACGTGGCGGATGATGCTCACCGGGGCGGCGATGAAACGCGGGCCGGCCAGGACCTCCGCCAGCGCATCGTGGTTCTCCGCCTGGTCGCACCAGCGGGCGGCCGCATCGAGCGAAACGATGAGGCGGGAGACTATCTCGGGATGGCTTTCGGCCCATTCCGGCCGCATGGCGATCACCTTTTCCGGTGCCGACGGCCAGATATCCTGCTTGGCGGCGACGATGCGGCCGACGCCGCGTTCGGAGGCGACCATGTTCCATGGCGCGCCGACGCAAAAGCCGTCGATGGCGCCGGCTGCCAGCGCATCCGATGTCAGCGGCGGCGGCACGACGACCAGTTTGACGTCGCGGTCCGGATCGATGCCGCCGGCGGCGAGCCAGTAGCGGAATTCGTAATTGTGCGAAGAGAACGGATAGGTCATGCCGAGCGTCGGCAGGGTCTCGGCATTGGCCTTCATGCTGCGGATCACGGCTGCCAGCGCCTGGGCATTTTCCAGCGCGCCCGCTGTTTCGGAAAGCCCCGCCGTCTCGCGCATCCGCTCGAACAGGCGGGTCGAGAGCGTGATGGCGTTGCCGCCGCGGCCGAGCGAAAACGGCGTGATGGTCGGCGAGGGGTTGGAGCCGAGGCCGAGCATCGAGGCGACCGGCATCGGCGACAGCATATGGGCGATGTCGAACTGACGGAAGGCGAGGCGGTCGCGGACGTTTGCCCAGGACACGTCCTTGACCAGGTCGAGGGTCAGCCCCTCTTTGGCGGCAAAGCCGAATTCGGCGGCGGCGATCAGCACGGAGGCATCGACCAGCGGAATGAAGCCGGCGCGCAGGACCTTCGGCCCGTCGCCATTGGCGCGCACGGGGGCGGCGAGATTGGTTCCGGATCGGTCTGTCTTGGTCATCATGTTCACTCCGGCTTTCTCCCGGACATTTCGGTACCCGGAACCATCACATCAACAGGCCCGCGGCCGTCACCACGCTCTGGGCGATATCCGAGATCTTCTTCTTTTCGTTCATTGCCGTCTGGCGCAGCAGCGCAAACGCATCTTCTTCCGACAGCCCGCGCATCTTCATCAGAATGCCTTTGGCCCGCTCGATCACCTTGCGCTCTTCGAGCGCCGATTTCGCCTCGGCGAGTTCCCGCTGAAGCCGGCTGAAGGCGTTGAAGCGGCTCACCGCCATGTCGAGGATCGCCTTGACGCGTTCCTTCTTCAAGCCATCGACCACATAGGCCGAGACACCCGCATCCATCGCCGCCTCGATCAGGGCCGTATCGGAGCGGTCGACGAACATGGCGATCGGCCGGCTGACGGTGCGGGTCAATTGGAACAGATGCTCCATCATGTCGCGGTTGGGGTTTTCGATATCGATGACAATAACGTCCGGCTTCAACGTTTCGATGATGCGCGCGACGCCCTGGACCTCGTGGATGACGGTGACATTGGCATGCCCAGCCTCCCGCAGCCCTTCCTCGATGATGGAAGCGCGGATGGCATTTTCATCGATAACCAGAATGGTGAGATCGGGTGGCGGCATTCTTATAGTGATGACGCAGCGCAGCAATCTTGGCAAGGGTGACCGCCACTTCGATCAATTCATGACATCATTCGCCGCTTGGAAAGAACCGGTTAACCTTTATTTTCTACTTCCTGTGAGAATGTGCCCTTCCCGTATCTCGTCTGGTTGTCATGCAGTTCTCACGCAATAATCACCCTCAGAGTTCTGACCTTTCCAACGCCGAAGACGACGCCGTCGATCCGGCGCAGCCGGGTCTTCGCCGCCAGAATCTGGCTGATCTCAACCAGTCGGCGATCGAGCAGGCGCCATGGCAGGCGGCTTTCCGGCTGGCCCCGAACGTGCGGTTCACCCGCACGCCGGAAAGCGCGCTGGCCCGCAAGGCGAATGCCGGACAAGGCCCCGAGGCGCCGGTCCCGGCGCCATTGGCCGAGGAGATCGAGGTCATTCCCTCGGAAGTGTTTTTGACGGCCGTCGCGCATGATTCGCCGGTAACCTATCAGCCGCCCGCCGCTCCGCTCGAACAGATAGCGGGCCTGCAGCAGCTTGCCGCGACCATGCGTTATCACGTGCCGGAATCCCATTCGGTCATCGTCACGCAGCCTGAGCCGGTTCAGGACGGCGCACCCGTCGTCGTGCCGCGCCAGGATATCGCGATCTCCGACTTCGCCTTCTGGGACGCCATGCCGTTCGAGCTCGAAGGGCCTGTGGTCATCGAGACCGAACCCCTGCCGATCAAACCGGAAATCCTGCCGGTCGCCGTGGCGCAGCCGGGCGCGCCCGTCACCGACCTCTATCGCGAGGTGCCGCGCCGGACCGTGGCCAGAACCGTCGTGGTCGCGCCTTCTCCGAGACCGGAGCCGGTCAAGGCACTGGAGCCTGCGGCCCCCGTCCGGATCGCTCCGCAGCGTGTGATCAAAACCAGGGCACCGGTCGTCGTCGAACCTGTACCGGCGCCTATCGTCCAGGTCCCGTTGCCAGCACCTGCGCCGGTCGTAGCCGCCGAACCCGCTTTCGTACAAGTTGCTCCCGTGCAGCCCGAAATCGTACGTCCGCGGTCCGTGCGGCCGGCCGAGGCGGAATATGAATTCCCGCCGATCTCGCTGCTCCAGGAGCCGCAGGGCGAGCGCGGCCAGGCGATGCAGCCGGATGCGCTGCAGCAGAGCGCCGGCCTGCTCGAGAGCATTCTCGAGGATTTCGGCATTCGCGGCGAGATCATCGACGTGCGTCCGGGTCCTGTCGTGACGCTTTATGAATTCGAGCCTGCGCCGGGTGTCAAATCCTCGCGCGTCATCGGCCTTGCGGACGATATCGCCCGTTCGATGTCGGCGCTGTCGGCCCGCGTCGCCGTGGTGCCCGGCCGCAACGTCATCGGCATCGAACTGCCGAACGCCACCCGCGAAACCGTCTATTTCCGCGAGTTGATCGAGTGCGAGGACTATTGGGAGACCAAGCATCGGCTGGCGCTCTGCCTCGGCAAGACGATCGGCGGCGAACCGGTTATCGCCGAACTCGCCAAGATGCCGCATCTGCTCGTCGCCGGCACCACCGGTTCCGGCAAGTCGGTCGCCATCAACACCATGATCCTGTCGCTTCTCTACCGGCTGCGGCCGGAGGAATGCCGGCTGATCATGATCGATCCGAAGATGCTCGAGCTTTCCGTTTATGACGGCATTCCGCACCTGCTGACCCCCGTCGTGACCGATCCCAAGAAGGCCGTGCTGGCGTTGAAATGGGCGGTCCGCGAGATGGAGGATCGCTACAAGAAGATGTCGCGCCTCGGCGTGCGCAATATCGACGGCTACAATCAGCGCGCCGCGGGTGCCCGCGAAAAAGGCGAGGTGATCACCGTCAGCGTCCAGGCGGGCTTCGACCGGCAGACAGGCGAGATCCTCTACGAAGAGCAGGAGATGGATCTCTCGCCGATGCCTTATATCGTCGTCATCGTCGACGAGATGGCCGACCTGATGATGGTCGCCGGCAAGGATATCGAAGGCGCGATCCAGCGGCTGGCGCAGATGGCGCGTGCCGCCGGCATCCACCTGATCATGGCGACGCAGCGTCCTTCGGTCGATGTCATCACCGGCACGATCAAGGCGAATTTCCCGACCCGCATTTCCTTCCAGGTCACTTCCAAGATCGACAGCCGCACCATTCTCGGGGAGCAGGGTGCCGAGCACCTGCTCGGCCAGGGCGACATGCTGCACATGGCCGGCGGCGGACGGATTTCCCGCGTCCACGGGCCGTTCGTCTCGGATGCCGAAGTGGAACTGGTGGTCCGCCACCTCAAGACCCAGGGCCGGCCTGACTATCTCGGCACGGTCACCGAGGACGAAGACGACGAGGAAGACGAGGACGTCTCCAGCCAGGAAGCCGTGTTCGACAAGAGTGCGATGGGCGGAGACGACAGCGACGAGCTTTACGACAAGGCCGTCAAGGTGGTCATGAAGGACCGCAAGTGCTCGACCTCCTATATCCAGCGCCGCCTTTCTGTCGGTTACAACCGCGCCGCCTCTTTGGTGGAGCGTATGGAGCAGGAAGGTCTGGTCGGCCCGGCCAACCATGTCGGCAAACGTGAGATCATTGCCGGCGGGCGTTCTGCCGCCGCCGAGGATTTCGGGGACTGAAGCGGATTTCTGAAGTTCATACACGCGACGGATCGGGTGGGCGTCACACGGCACGCCCGCAAAAAAATTCCGCTGCGATTGTCCCCATCCCTGAAACCCGTGCCTACAATTGCCCCGCCTCCGTCGCCGGAGTGTTTCGCGAGACGTTCGCGGGCAGGCGGAGGCCGGCGCCCTGGTTGGACCTGTAACGTGCAGGAAAGGTCAGGGAGGTGAAAGCCATGGAGGGTGCGCTGAAAGGCAAGCCTTCCTATCAAGCCTCCCCCTGGCCGCCGGGCAGGGTTCGGTTGAGCCGTGCAAGTGGCAAGGTTTCCCGAAAGGAAGCCGCGAACGAAGCCACGCAGCGAGGCCAGGTGATCACCTGTAGGGGCCGGAAGCCCTGACAAGACGCCGAAGGCCACGCGAATGCGGAGCCACCTACTAAACTCTATTGAGGTTCCGCATTCGTGTGGGCTCTCCGATCTTTGAAAAGCCACGGCAGGAAACTGCGCGGGGGGATCTCGCGCGGCCGAAGGTCAGTTCTTGGCGAGTTGCAACCGGTATCACCGGCCGCGGATATAATCGCTGAGCCGGTTGGCGGCGTCCTCGACCTGCAGCGGATCGCGCAGGAAACAGGCGCGCATGAAACCCTGTCCGCCCGGACCGAAGGCGGTTCCCGGCGCCAATCCGACGCCGGTCTTGTCGACGATCCTGAAGGCCTCCTCACGGCTGTCGGTAACGCCGTCGATCTTCACGAAGGCGTAGAGGGCGCCCTCGGGCTTCAGCGTTTCCACCCGGTTGGTGGCGATCAGCGCGTCGCAGAGGATGTCGCGAGATTTTCGCGCCCGTTCGATATTGGTGCGGATGAAATCGTCGCCCTGTTCGAGAGCGGCGATCGCGCCCTTCTGCATGAACTGGGCGACGCCCGAGGTCGAATACTGGATGAGGTTGGTCAGCGTCTGGCCGATTTCCGCCGGTGCCACCATCCAGCCGACCCGCCAGCCGGTCATGCACCAGTTCTTCGAGAAGGAATTGGCGAAGATGATCCGGTCTTCCGGCTCCATCACATCCATGAAAGACGGCGCGCGGGCGCCCTCGAAATAATAGAGGCCGTAGATCTCGTCGGCGATGATCCACAGGCCATGTTTGCGGGCAAGATCGAGGATCGCCTTGAGATCGTCATGGGTGGCGGTCCAGCCGGTCGGGTTGGACGGCGAGTTGATAAAGATCGCGCTGGTCTTCGGGGTGATCGCTGCCTTGAGCCGCTCGATATCGAGCACCCAGCGACCGTCGGTAAAGCCGAGTTCGACGGTGACCGGCTTGGCTTCCGAAACGCCGATGGCGTTGACGACATTCGGCCAGGCGGGGGAGAGATAGACGATCTCGTTGCCGGCGGAGGCGACCGTCTGGATGGCGAGAACAATCGACTGCATGCCGGAGCCGGTGACGTAGATGTTGTCGACCGACAGGTCCTTCGCGTAGTGCCGCTGGTAATAACGGACAATCGACTCGCGGAGTGCGGGAATGCCTTGCGTCCAGGTGTAGAAGGTCTCTCCGGCGAGCAGGGCTTCGCTGGCGGCGCGGGTGATGAAATCGGGCGTCGGCAGGTCGCCTTCGCCGATCCAGAGCGGCATCAGGTTTTCGCGGCCTCGGGCATAGGTGACGATTTCGCCAATGCCGCTGCGGGGCGCGGCCGCGGCGCGGGCGCTGATGTCCGGTCTTATGATTGTCATGGATTGCCCTGTCGGTCCTGGCTGGTTTGTCGCAAAACTGACTTGGCCCAACCGCGCCCGCGGGTCAATATTTCCGGTGCCGGATTTTATTGTTTACTGGCTGGTGGCGCTGGCGAAGCGGCCGAATGTGCCACGGGAGAAACACAGCGGATCGCCTTCCCGGTGGGCTGCGCGCAGCACGCGACCGAGGATCAGCGTATGGTCGCCGGCATCGTGCATCGAGGAGAGTTCGCATTCGAAGCGAGCCAGCGTGCCGGGTATGACCGGCACGCCTTCGTGGTTCTGGTTCCAGAACAGCTCCTCGAACCCCAGGCCGCCGCGCGTGAACCGGGCGCTCAGTAGATCCTGGTCGGCGCTCAGCACATGGATGGCGAAATGGCTGGCGGCAGTAAAAGCCGCGTGGCGCGACGAGTTCTTGGCCGGCGACCAGAGAACCAGCGGCGGATCGAGCGATACCGAGGTGAAGCTGTTGACCGTCATGCCGATCGGGCCATTCGGGGTCGTTGCCGTCACCACAGTCACGCCGGTCGTAAATGCCCCGAGCGCATTGCGATAATGCCGCGCGGTCGATGCGTCCGGAATGAAGATCTGTTCACTGAGCGTGCTTGCGGTGTCGGCAGTGATCATCATGGCACCTGCTTTCCGATTGCGGCTGAGTAGAGTTCGAACCAGGTCTGGCGATCGATCGTCACCTTGGCGGCGTCGGCGATCGTGGCGATACGGGCAAGATTGTTGGTGCCGAGTACCGGCAGGATGTTGGCGGGATGGGCCAGCAGCCAGGCGACCGCGACGGCTGTGGCATCGACGCCCTGTTCCGCGGCGACGCGCTCCAGGACCGACATCAAGCTCTCATTCTTGAACAGCGAGCCGCCGCCGAGCGGCGACCAGGCCATCGGCGCGATGTTGCGCTCCTGCAGGTAGGCGAGGTCGCCATTGGTGAAGGCGCTTGCCGCCACAAGGCTGATCTCGATCTGGTTGGTGACGAGTTCGGCTTCCATGGAGGATTGCAGCAGGGAGAAATCCCAGGGACGGAAATTGGAAACGCCGACGGCGCGCACCTTGCCGGATACGACCAGCGCGTCGAGCGCCGGGCCTGTCTCGTCCGGATCCATGAACGGGTCGGGCCGGTGGATCAGCAACAGATCGATATAGTCGGTCGCCATGTCGCGCAGCGAGGCCTCGACCGACGCGTTGATATGGGCCGCACTGGTATCGTAGTGCTTGCCGCGGACTGCGGAATGGCGACCGGCCGGCGCGACGATGCCGCATTTGGTGACGATCTCGATTTGGTCGCGCAACGAAGGCGAGGCTTTCAGCGCCGCGCCGAAAATCGCTTCCGCCGTGTAGCCTCCATAGATATCGGCCTGGTCCATGGTGGTGATGCCCTGCGCCAGGCAGGCTTCGATCTTCGCCTGGACATGTTTCGGCGAGGTATCGGCATCGTTTCCGATCCGCCACATGCCATAGACGAGGCGGCTGAGATGGAGGTCGGGCGAAAGTTGAACGCGGTCCAGGTGGTGAGGGGTCATCAGTGTCGTCTCCCGTTGCCGAGCGGCGTTGCGGGTGTCTCGGCCGGCACGCGACCATAGGCATGCGGCAGCGAACAGGTCTTGAGCTCGGGCAGGACCTTCTGACCGAAATGTTCCGCCTCGTCGAGATGCGGATAGCCCGAAAAGATGAAAGCCCGGATGCCCATCTTCCGGTAGGCCTCGATTTCCGAGAGCACCTGGTCGGCGGAACCGACCAGCGCCGCGCCGCAACCAGAACGGGCCCGGCCGATGCCCGTCCAGAGGTGCCGTTCGACGTAGCCAAACTTGTCGGCGAGTTCGCGGGCCTTCGCCTGGTGCGAGACGCCGAGCGAGGTGCTGTCATGGGCGCGGCTGCGGATCAGCTGGCCGTATTCGTCATCCAGCTTGGAGACCAGATGCTCCGCGTAGTCGCGGGCCTCCTTCTCGGTGTCGCGGACGATCATGTGGACGCGCAGGCCGTAGTCGAGTGTCCGGCCATGGGCGGCGGCGCGGGCGTGGACCGCTTTCATCCGCTCGGCCAACTGGTCCCTGGTTTCCGGCCACATGAGGTAGACGTCGCATTGGGCGCCGCAGAGCTCCAGTGCGTCCGGCGAATAGCCGCCGAAATAGAGGAGCGGGCCGCCGTTCTGCTGGTAGGGCCTCGCCGGCTCGGTGGTGACGCCCCTGAAATTATAGACCTCGCCCTCGTGATCGATCGTGTCGCGCGTCCAGGCCTGACGGAGGATCTGTACGACCTCGTGGCTGCGGCGGTAACGGAAGGCGCTGTCGGCGACTTCGCCGGGAAAATCGGAGCTGATGACGTTGAGCGTCAGCCGGCCCTTCAGCATGTGGTCGAGGGTCGCGACGGTGCGGGCGAGCATGATCGGCTGCATCTCGCCGCAGCGGATGGCTGCCAGCAGATTGATCCTGTCGGTTATCTGCGAGCAGGCGGCGACGAAGCTCAGCGTGTCCTGACCGACCTGATAGGAAGACGGGCAGAGGATGTTGCGAAAGCCGAGCGCCTCAGTGCGCCTGACGATGTCGGAGCAATGTTCCCAGCTAGACTTCAGCGCGTCATCTGGCACGCCGAGATAGGCGTAGTCGTCTGAGCACAGGGCGGCGAACCAGGATACCTCAGCGGCATCGAGATCCGGCGATGTTATGGGCACGACAGTCATCAGATTCTCCTCAACTCCTGACCCTTGAATATCATCCGTGTTTGTGTAAATCAATGGTGTATCAATTTGAGTGCGTCATTCCCGGGGAGGGGGAAACGGCTTATGGACAGTTATCCGGGCAGCCTGCCGATCTATCTGCAAATCGCCGAACTGCTGGTTCGCGACATCGCCGCCGGCCGGCTTGTCGATGGCGAAAAGCTGGCCCCCGAGCGCGACATGGCGGTGCAGCTCGGCATTGCTGTCGGCACCTTGCGCAAGGCGCTGGCGGAACTGCAGAACCGCGGGCTCCTGGAGCGGGTGCAGGGATCAGGCAACTACGTCCGGGCGATCAGCGATCCGAAGAGCGTCTATGCGATGTTCCGGTTGGAACTCATCCAGGGCGGCGGCCTGCCGACCGCGGAATTGCTCGACGTGATGCGGCTCGACAAACCCAAGGACCTGCCGAGGTTCGGCTTTTCGCCGGAAGGACACCGCATCCGCCGCATTCGTCGGCTGTCGGGCAAAGTCGCGGCGCTCGAGGAGATCTGGCTCGATGGGTCCTATGTGGCGGCGATCGCGCCGGAGGAGCTGTCGGAATCTCTCTATCTCTACTACCGCACCCGGCTGGGTCTCTGGATCGTCCGGGCGGAGGACAAGATCGACCTCGACACCGTGCCCGACTGGGCGCCGCCTGTTTTCGGCCAGAAGCCGGGCTCGCCGATCCCCCACGTGCTTCGGACGAGCCTGGCACAGGACGGAGCGCTGGCCGAGGTTTCCCGCACATGGTTCGACCATTCCGTGGCGCGCTACGTATCGCGGCTGCGGTAGACAACAATCGAGTACCGACACGATGAAATTCGAGACAACACAAGACGGTTTTTCCATTTCCCTGAACGGCCGCAGCATCCTGCGGCACAGCTCTACCTCGCCCTGCATATTCGTGGGCCAGGGGCAGGAGCGGATGGACATGTACCGCGGCAATTTCGAGGTCGAGGATTACATCGTCGAGCGCAGCGCCCTACGCCACGCGGATGTCGACGGCAACACGATCAGCCTCTCGGAGGCGCAGGGCCGGGCGCCGCGGCTGGAGCTGACGATCTCGCAAACCGCCGTGCATTTCCGGTCGCTGGACGAGACGATCAACCGCTTCTGGATCCGCACCCATGCAGAAAATGACGAGCACGTCTGGGGTGGCGGCGAGCAGATGTCCTATTTCGACATGCGGGGCCGCCGCTTTCCGCTGTGGACCTCTGAGCCGGGTGTCGGCCGGGACAAGACGAGCGAAATCACCTTCAAGTCCGACCTGAAGGACAAGGCGGGCGGCGACTATTACAACACCAACTATCCGCAGCCGACCTACATCTCCTCGGCGCGTTACGCATTGCATGTGGAGACGACCGCCTATTCCGTCTTCGATTTCCGCCGCAAGACGTTTCACGAGATCGAAGTCTGGGCGGTGCCGGAGCGGATCGAGCTGTTTGACGCACCGAATTTCGTCGAACTGGTCGAGGCCCTGTCGCTGCGCTTCGGGCGGCAGCCGGAGCTGCCGGACTGGGTCTACAATGGCGCGATCATCGGCCTCAAGGACGGCGTCAATTCCTTCGAGCGGCTGGAAAAGATGCGCAATGCCGGCGTGCAGGTGTCTGGCCTCTGGTGCGAGGATTGGGTTGGCCTTCGCCAGACTTCGTTCGGCTCCCGTCTCTTCTGGGACTGGCAGGCGAACGAGGAGCGTTATCCAGACTTGCGCCGGCGGATCGCCGAACTGAACGAGGAGGGCATCCGCTTCCTCGGTTACGTCAATCCCTATCTCTGCGTCGATGGCTCGCTCTTTCCCGAAGCGGAAGCGGCAGGTTATTTCGCCAAGGATCAGCTCGGCCGAACCGCGATCGTCGATTTCGGCGAGTTCGATTGCGGGGTCGTCGATTTTACCAATCCGGAAGCGGCCGACTGGTTTGCCGAGGAGGTCATCGGCCGTCGCATGCTCGATTTCGGGCTGACCGGCTGGATGGCCGATTTCGGCGAATACCTGCCGATCGATGTCGAGCTTGCGAACGGCATCGATGCCAAGCTGATGCACAACGCCTGGCCGACGCTCTGGGCCGAGGTCAATGCCAAGGCGATCGCCAGCCGCGGCAAGACGGGCGAGGCGTTGTTCTTCATGCGCGCCGGCTTCACCGGCGTACAGAAACATTGCCCGCTGCTCTGGGGCGGCGACCAGTCGGTGGATTTCTCCCGACATGACGGGCTGGTCACCGTGATGTGCGCTGCCCTCTCGTCGGGCCTGCTCGGCAATGCCTACCATCACTCCGATATCGGGGGATACACGAGCCTGTTCGGCAATGTCCGCACGCCGGAACTCTTGATGCGCTGGGCCGAGATGGCGGCCTTCACGCCGGTCATGCGCAGCCACGAGGGCAACCGGCCGCGCGACAATATCCAGATCGATCAGGACCCCGAGGTGCTGGCCCATTTCGCGCGGATGACGCGGATCTATGTGCATCTGGCGCCGTATCTGAAGACGCTGTCAGCGGAGGCCGCCGCTCGGGGCCTGCCGGTGCAGCGGCCGCTCTTCCTGCATCACGAGCATGATCCGAAGACCTATGCCATTCAGGACGCCTATCTCTACGGCGCGGAACTGCTGGTGGCGCCCGTCTGGCATGCGGCGCAGGAGGTGCGGAGCGTCTATCTGCCGGAGGGGGTGACCTGGGTGCATGTGTGGAGCGGGAAAGAATATGCGGGTGGGGAAGAGGTGACGGTTGCGTCGCCGATTGGCAGCCCGCCGGTGTTTTATCGGGCGGATGCGGTTTTCGCGGAGATGTTTGCGGCGTTGAAGGGGATGTGAGGCGGTGCAGCGTCTCTATCTCTCCCCCTTGCGGGAGAGAAAGCAATTTCAACATCTTAGCTTCAGCTAGGGGTTAGAAATCGCAAGTGAGGGGATGTTTCTGGCAAGACAGCCCCCTCACCAACAAAATCTATGACTTAGCTGAAGCTAAGGTCATGATTTTGTAACCTCTCCCGCCACGGGAGAGGTAACCCGCGGTGGCGCCGCGAGCTCGAAGCCTCAGCTCCGCCTCACCTCGCGGCCCAGTTCGCACCGCGGCGGAAGATCGTCTTCATCTGCGGCACGTCGAATTCCTTGGCCTGATGGCCGAGGGAGGAATAGAAGACGCGGCCCTCTCCGTATTTCCGCTTCCAGACCACCGGCATGACGACGCCGTTGATCCAGTAGGCGTGGTCACCGGTGAAGGTGGTCGTGGCCAGCACCTCGTTCGAGGGATCGACATGCATGTAATATTGCTCGGACGTGTAGGGGAAATCGGTGATCCCCTCCATCAACGGGTCGTCCGGGCGGGTGATGTTGACCGTGTAGTCGATGATGTTGCCGGGATGGGCGACCCACTGGCCGCCGATGATGAACTGGTAGTCGACCGACTCGCGAAATGCATCGCCCGCACCGCCGTGGTAACCGGCAATGCCGACGCCGCTCTGGATGGCGGCCGCGAGGTTCTTCACCTCTTCCTTCTCGATCTTCGACATCGTCATGATCGGCACGATGAGGCTGAGATCATGGATGGAGGGATCGGCAAAAGCCTCAGTCGAATGCTCGAGATAGACCTTGAAACCGTCCTCTTCGAGCATGTCCCTGATGATTTCGGCGCATTCCTGCGGTTCGTGGCCGCTCCAGCCGCCCCATACGATGAGTGCTTCACGCATTTTGTTCGTCCTCCAGAATTATTTCGCCAGCCGGCCGTCAACGAGCGATTCCGACAGCGGAGCGGGCCGCTCCGTCGCCGTGGTAATCTTGATCGTGCGCCCTTCGGCGGACGCTGTGTGGAAGGCTTCCATGACCTCCAGCACATGCAGCGCCAGATCGCCGTTGGCCCGATGCGGTCGGTTGGAACGGATCGCGTAAGCGAGGTCCGCGACGCCGATCGAGCGATAGTTGCCGTCCGCATAGGGCAAGGTGGTGGGCTGGTCCTCGAATTGGCCACCCTTCTTCAGATAGCCGACAGGTCCCTCGAAACGGTTCGGGTCCGGCACGATCAGCGTGCCTTCCGTGCCGTAGACTTCGAGCGGCACATGCTTGTGGCCGGCGACGTCGAAGCTCATACCGATCTGCACCACCGCGCCGTTGGCAAAGGCCATGACCCCCGCCACATGGGTTGGAACATGCACCGGAATACGCTCGCCATTGCGCGGTTCGCTCGTGATGAGGCGCTCTTTGCGGGGGGTGATCGCAAAACCCGCCACCTGCGAGACGGGACCGAGCAGGTTGACGAGATCTGTGATGTAATAGGGGCCCATATCGAGCATCGGGCCGCCGCCGACTTCGTAATAGAAGGCCGGGTTCGGGTGCCAGCGCTCGTGGCCGGGGCACATGAAGGTCGCGGTGCCGCCGACCGGAATGCCGATGACGCCCTGGTCGATCAGTTCGCGGGCGGTCTGGTGGCCGCCGCCGAGGAAGGTATCAGGGGCAGCGCCGATGCGCAGGCCCTTGGCTTTGGCGGCTTCCGCCAGTTTTTTCCCTTCCGCGAAATTAATCCCGAGAGGTTTTTCCGAATAGGTGTGCTTGCCGGCATCGAGCGCTTGGAGGCCGACGGCGACATGGGCCTTGGGGATCGTCAGGTTGACGATGATCTCGACCTTCGGATCGGCCAGTAGTTCATCGACGGTGCGGGCCTTTAGATTGAATTCGGAGGCTTTCGCCTCAGCCAGGTCGCGGTTGAGATCCGCCACTCCGCGGATATCGAGGATCGGAAAGGCCGAGGTCATCGCCTTCAGATAGGCGCCCGAAATATTGCCGCATCCGATGATGCCGATACCGACTTTATCCATTATTTCCCTCCCGATAAATGCTGATGCTTCCTGGTCCCTTGGGGCGCGTCAGAGCGCTGGCCCGGTGGTGCTCCAGGGCGATTCATAAAGTTCGTAAAGTGCGACGGCAGCTGCCCCCTGCGCCCAGAAATCGTCGGTCGAATCGTCGAAGACGAGTTCGCTGACGCCCCTCAGCGACGGCGGAATGGCGAGCGCATAGGCATCGCGCAGGCTGTTCAGGAACGGTTCGCCCAATGCCAGCGACGAGCCGACCAGGATGACGCGCGGCGGCGCGAAAAGCGTGACGATGTTGGCGATGGTCAGCCCCACGGCCTCGCCGGCGCGGACGGCCGCGCCGATCAGCCGGTCGTCGTCGGCCTGGATCAGCGCCTGAACATGGGTCATGCCGCGACCGAGCCTTACTGCTTCGGCAAAACGGCCGTCCGTCTGCTGCTCGCCGAGGATGGCGCTTTCGCCGGCCTGGCTCGAAAGCCGCACGATGCCTTGCGGTCCGGTGCCGAGCACGAGGTCGCCGAGATTGTGGCTGAGGCCGCCGGCGCCGCGGAAAAGCCGGTTGCCATGCAGCACGCCGAGGCCGAGCGTCTGTTCGAGCGAGATCAGGACCATATCCTGCAGATCGCGGGCCTTGCCGAACCAGTGATGGCCGAGCGTGATGGCATGGGCATCGCTCTCGACGATCGTCGGAGTCGATAGGCGCGCCGACATTTCCGCAGCAAAATCGATGTTGATCTCGCGGAAGATCGGGCTTGAGCGGATATGTCCGGTGCGGTGTTCGATGACGCCGGGAAGGCCAAGGCAGACGCTGTCGACATCCTCCAGCGACAGGCCGGCATCGACGACGCAGCGGCGTACGCCGTCCTCGACGAGGTCGGCGATGACGGCGATCGGCTGGCGGTCGATACGGATCGGCAAAGTGAGCGTGGAGAGCACGTCGCCCCGGAAATTGGTGACCACGAAGACCATGCGGCTTGCGGCGATCTTGGCGCCGACGACGCGGGCGGCATCCGGATTGACTTCCAGCATGACGCGCGGCCGGCCGCGCACCGCCTCGTTGCGGATATCGCCCTCGTGGCGGGTCAGGATCAGTCCGTCGTCGAGCAGCGAACCGGTAATGGCGGAAACGGTGGTGGTCGAGAGTTCGGTGCGCTCGGAAATTTCGACGCGGGAAATAGGGCCGCGCCGCCGGATCGTATCAAGCACATTCAGGCGGTTGATGGCGCGCAACAATTCGGGATCGGCGGTCTTCATCTTCTGCGCACTCGTCGGCTTCTGCACCGAACTGCTATTTAATTCGAGGTGCAAATTAAATCCGCTTTGTTCTAGAGCCGATTTTGTGCTGCATGCAATAGATAAAAGCAGCAATTGGCGCAAATTTCGCCAAAATCTTGCAACGGCGCGCAAGGCTATTGACAGATGCGTTAGGCTTGCCGATTATTTAATTCGGATACAGGAATAAAGCTTTGGGAGGAGCGCCTTCAATGTCCAACAGATATCACAGGATGCGTTTGATTTCCGCGACCGCCGTTGCGCTCGCGGGTGGCCTGTTTACGGCCGGCGCTGCTGCGGCGGACAGCATCATTCGCTGGATGCATGTCGAGCAGGTGCCGGGAAACGTAGCGGTCTGGAACCAGATCGCCAGGGATTACGAGGCCAAGCATCCCGGCGTCAAAGTCGAGCTGCAATTCCTGGAAAACCAGGCCTTCAAGGCCAAACTGCCGACACTTCTGCAGTCGAACGATGCGCCGAGCATCTTCTATACGTGGGGTGGCGGCGTCCTGAAGGCGCAGTCGGAGACCGGCACGTTGCGGCCGATCAATGCGGCGATCGACGCGAATGGAGGGGAATGGCGCAAGTCCGTCAACGCCTCCGCCGTCGATGGCCTGACCTTCGACGGCAAGGTCTGGGCTTCGCCCGTCAGGACCGGCCTCGTTTCCTTCTATTACAACAAGGAATTGTTCAAGAAGGCGGGCGTCGATGCCTCCAAGATCGCGACCTGGGACGACTTCCTCGGTGCCGTCAAGGCGCTGAAGCAGGCAGGGATTACACCGATCGCCGGCGGCGGGCGGGACAAATGGCCTCTGCATTTCTACTGGAGCTATCTCTCGATGCGTGAAGCCGGGCAAAAGGGCTTTGCCGATGCCAAGGCCGGCAAGAACGACGGCTTCGCCGGCAAGCCTTTCGTCAAGGCTGGCGAGCGCATGGCCGAGCTCGGCAAGCTTGAGCCGTTCCAGAATGGCTATCTGGGTGCGACCTGGAACGATGCACTTGCCACGTTCGGTGATGGCCGTGCCGCGCTCATCCTGAGCTTCGAGAATACGCCCGCGACCCAGGCGTCGAATTCGACGAGCCGCAAAGGCCTGCCCGACGACAATATCGGTCGCTTCCCGTTCCCCGTCGTCAGCGGTGGGGCCGGGGTTACCACCGACAGCTTCGGCGGTCTCAACGGATGGGCGGTCACCAAGAACGCGCCGCCTGAAACCGAGGACTTCCTCCGCTACATGGCGAGCGTCGACGTGCAGAAGGTGCTCGCCAGGGATACGCAGATCATGCCGGTCGCCAAGGGTGCGAGCGAAGCGATCTCCAAGCCGCTGCTGAAGGAAGTTGCGGAGGCTCTTGGCAAGGAAACCTGGCACCAGAACTTCCTCGACCAGGATCTCGGTCCCAATGTCGGTGCGATCGTCAACGACATCAGCGTCGAAGTGGTCTCCGGCGGCATGAAGCCGGCGGCTGCGGCCCAGCAGATCGAGGATGCCTATTCTCTGGAGCGCAAGTAAGCGCAGTGCCGGCGCGCCTGAGGTCATGACCCCGGGAGCGTCGGTTCCTGTTTTCGCCTGACGCCGTTTTGCAGCCCGAAAGGCTCGAAAAATCGATGAGCGATACGCTGATGTCTGCCAACGCAGTGCCTGCCGGGAACCCAATTGCGGTATCGCGGCACCGCAAGCGGTCCATGGCCAATAGCAAGTGGCCGGTGCTGATCCTGTTCCTGCCGCCGGCGCTTCTTCTGTTCACGGTGCTGGTCATTCTGCCCATGGGCGAGGCCGCCTGGTATTCCTTCTACAACTGGAACGGCTATGGCAGTCCGACGCAGTGGGTCGGCTGGCGCAACTACCAGCTCATTTTCCGCAATAGCGCCTTCACGCAGGCACTGATCAACAACGGCCTGATCGTGCTCGCCTCGCTCTGCGTGCAGGTGCCGCTGGCGCTCTGGCTGGCGACGATGATTTCCAGCCGGATCAAGGGTGCGCTGTTCTTCCGGCTGATCTTCTTCCTGCCCTACGTGCTCGCGGACGTTGCGGCCGGCATGATCTGGCGTTTCGTTTATGACGGGGATTTCGGTCTCGTCGCCGGTATCTCGCAGATGCTCGGTGTCGAGGCGCCCTTCTGGCTGGCCGACCGGGACGCGGCGATGTACGCGATATTGGGCGTCGTCGTCTGGAAGTATTTCGGCTTTCACATGATGCTCTTCATCGCCGGCCTGCAGGCGATCGACAAGAGCGTGCTGGAGGCGGCCGACATCGACGGCGCGACCGGTTTCCAGAAGTTCCGGCTTGTGACATTGCCGCTGCTCGGTTCCACCGTGCGCCTCTCCGTCTTCTTTGCGGTCGTCGGTTCGCTGCAGCTCTTCGACATGATCATGCCGCTCACAGGCGGCGGGCCGTCGAACTCGACGCAGACGATGGTGACGTTCCTGTACAATTTCGGGGTGACCCGCATGCAGGTCGGGTTCGGCAGCGCCGTCGGCGTGGTGCTGTTCGTGATCTGCGTGACGCTCGCCTTCAGCTACAAGCGGGTATTCATGCGCAATGACTGAGATTTCGACAGCACCGCCCATCGATGCCGCCAGCGCCCCGACCTCCGGCCAGCGCATCCGCGCCGGCACGCAGGTCTACATGTACGTGTCGCTGATCATCGTGGCGGCCATCGTGGTCGTGCCGCTCATCAGCACCGCGCTCGGCGGCTTCAAGACGCTGGGCGAACTGCGCGGCAATCCTTTCGGCCTGCCGACGGAATGGCAGTGGTCGAACTACACGGACATCATCGTCAGCAAACGCTACTGGCTGCAGATGAGCAATTCGCTGATCATCGCGTTGCTGACGGTGTTCCTGACGCTGACGTTCGGCGCCATGGCGGCCTTCTGTTTTGCGCATATCCGCTTCTTCGGCTCCAGTCATCTGGTCAACTATTTCCTGATCGGACTGATGTTTCCGGCAGCGACCGCGATCCTGCCGCTCTATATCCGCATCCGCGATCTGGGGCTCATCGATACATACTGGGGGGTGGTGCTGCCGCAGGTCGCGTTCGGCATGGGCATGAGCATCATGCTGTTCCGCAACTATTTCCGCAATTTGCCGTCCGAACTCTTCGACGCGGCCTTCGTGGACGGCTGCGGCTACATGCGGTTCTTCTGGCATATCACGCTGCCGCTGTCGCGGCCGATCATCGCCACCGTCGGCATCATCTCCTTCGTCGGCAGCTGGAACAGCTATATCGTGCCGCTGATCATGCTGAATTCCGAGAGCCGCTATCCATGGCCGCTTGGCATCATGATCTACCGGGGCGAATTCAGCACCGAATGGCAGCTGGTGCTGGCCTTCATCACGCTCACCATCCTGCCCACCATCATCGCCTTCTTCCTGGCCCAGAAGCACATCATCGCCGGTCTGACCGCCGGTGCGGTGAAGTCCTGAGCCCCGACCCGGAGTAATTCGCATGGCATCCGTCGAACTCAGACAAGTCCGCAAGGCCTATGGCGCACTCCCGGTCATCCACGGCGTGTCGCTGGCGATCGAAGACGGCGAGTTCGTCGCGCTGGTCGGGCCTTCCGGCTGCGGAAAATCAACGCTGCTGCGCATGATTGCCGGGCTTGAGGAAATCACCGGCGGGGACGTCGTCATCGACAATGCTGTCGTCAACGAGCTTACGCCGCGAGAACGCAACATCGCCATGGTGTTCCAGTCCTATGCGCTTTATCCGCACATGACGGTCGCCGAGAACATGGGCTTCAACCTGCGCCTTTCCGGCACCCCGAAGCCGGTGATTGCCGAACGCGTCGCCGAAGCCGCCCGCATGCTCGACCTGATGCCGCTTCTCGACCGCAAGCCGGCGCAGCTTTCCGGCGGTCAGCGCCAGCGCGTCGCCATGGGCCGGGCGATCGTCCGCAACCCGGCCGTCTTCCTGTTCGATGAGCCGCTCTCCAATCTCGACGCCAAGCTGCGCGTGCAGATGCGCGCCGAGATCAAGCAGCTGCACCAGAAGGTCGGGACGACGTCGATCTACGTTACCCACGACCAGATCGAGGCGATGACGCTTGCCGACCGGATCGTTGTCCTCAACCAGGGAAAGGTGGAGCAGGAAGGCACTCCGATGGAACTGTACAAGAAGCCGGCCAATCTCTTCGTCGCCGCCTTCATCGGTTCTCCGGCGATGAACCTTCTCGACGGCACCGTGGACGGCGATGGCGGCGAACCCTCCGCGCGGCTTGGCGACGGAACCGCGATCCGCATAGCGCCGGACCGCAAGGTGAAACGCGGCCAGGCGATCAAGGTCGGCTTGCGTCCGGAGCATCTAAGCCCCGGCGTGGGTGGAACGGCGCTTGCCGGCCAGACCCTGCTGGTCGAGCCGACCGGCGCGCAGACCCACATCATCTTCGACCTTGCCGGCCACCCGGTGGTCGCGATCGTCGATGGCGAATATCCGGCCCGTTACGGCGCACGGTTCGAAGCTAACATTCCGGCCGAGCAGGTGCATGTCTTCGACCGCGAAACGGGAGTGGCCCTCTAGTCCGGCCTTTGCCGCACGTGTCGGCTCGTCTGCCTTTCTGATGGGCCGTTGGTGCGGCTTTGCCGGCAGATGCGATAATTCGAAGATGTCACGCTGTTGAAATGTCGGCGACCTAGAACCCGGCAACGCAGGCGATTTGCGATTCCCGCACCCGCAGAAAAGGTCAAGGACAATGGCTGACATCCGCCCCAACGCCCTCCATGTCATCGTCGTGGGCATCGATGGGCTGCGCCCCGATATGATCAACGAGGTCACCATGCCCAATCTCGCAGGGATGCGGGCGCGGGGCGTATCGAGCAAGGACCACAGGACGGTGTTCCCGAGCGAGACGCGGGGCGCCCTGACGGCGCTTGCCAGCGGCGCGCGGCCGGAAACCACCGGCGTGCTCGGCAACGAATTCTACTCCCGCGACGGATCCGGCCGGCTGACCGGCACGGATACGATCCACGACTGGCGGGCCGGCGAGAAGCGGCTGACCGGCGGCATGGTGACCGCCACCAACCTCTCCGAAACGCTCGCCAGGAACGGCAAGTCGTTCGCGGTCGTGACGTCGAGCGGGCAGGGTTCGTTCACCGCGCTCAACTGGAAGGGCGCCGACCGGGACCAGGCCGGCTACAATGTTCGCCATCCGGCGATCGGCTTCCCGCCAGAGCTTGCCGTCGACATCGCCGAACAGCACAGGATGCCGGCAAACGGTCTTGATCGTGGCGCGGAAAAGCAGGCTGTCGCAGTGTTCACGGATACCGTCTGGCCCGCCAGGAAGCCGGATGTGGCGATCATCTGGCTGACGGAAGTCGACAGCGCGTCGCACCGCTACGGCCTCGGCGCCGAGGGCATGCTCACCTCGATGCGCGACTGCGATGTGGCGATCGGCAACCTCCTGGAATGGCGTGACAAACAGCCCGAAAAAGACGGCATCGTCATTTTCGTCACCTCCGATCATGGTCATTCTACCATCGTGGAATTCATCTCGGTCGGCGATGCGCTGAAGGAAGCGGGTATCTCCGCGGGCCTGCGATATGACGATGGCATCGACGTGCTTTACCGCCGCGGCCGCGCACCGGGCTTCTGGCTCCGGACATTCGACAAGGGTCTTCTGCAGGGCGTTTTCGATGCACTTGCCGTCCAGCCCTGGTATGGCGCGACCTTTACCCGGGCCACCGAGCCGGGGTCGCCTGAGGGCATCCTTGCGGGCACGCTGGCGCTGGGGCTGACGGGTGCTGCGCATCCCCGCGCGCCGGATCTCTATATCAATCTGAAGGGCGACGATGCGGAGAACGCGTTCGGCGTGCCGGGCACTTCGATCTGCGATGCCGGCAGCTATAGCGGTATTCCGCTCGGCGGCGGGTCGCATGGCGGCCTGCATTCGACCGAGCTTGCGGCGGTCTTGATCGGCGACGGCGCAGGCCTCAAAAGCGGCGGACAGGTGATCGCATCTCGCACTGCGATCTACGACATCGCCCCGACCGTTCTCGAAATGCTGGGCCTCCAGCCCGCCGCCAGCATGACCGGCCGGCCGATGTTCGAGCTTTTCGATGACGCCGGAACCGTGGACGCACCCGAAGTCACCGAATTCACGGCATCGGTCGATGGGAAGACTTCGCGGATCGCCATCGGCCATGTCGAAGGCCGTGCCTATATCGACGAGGCGGACCTTCTGACTGAAACGCCGGCAGCGAATGCCGGTCAGCCGAAGGTCGCGGAATTGCAGGCCTGACCTCGTTCCAGATGAAGCGCCCGGCGATGACCGGGCGCTTTCCTAAGTATCGAGACGCCGCGCGCCCGCAGCGCTGATGCAACCGGTGTATGGTAAGCCATGCCGCCTCAGAAGCTGTCGAGTCTGATATCGGCTGCCCGCGAATGGTTGAGGATATAGCGGCCGTTCGGCAGGTCGTTGCCGTCGAGTTTCCACGCGATCCCCGCTTCGTCGAGCCCGTAATGCACCCAGCGAGCCTTCAGCCGCTCGCGCAGCACTTCCTCCGAAGGGCCAACGAAGATCGTGAGGTCGAACATCTCGGCGAGCCGCGACCAGGGTGCCTCGTCGATCAGCAGGTAGTTGCCTTCCGCCAGAACGATATGGGTGTCGGGAGAGATGGGGCGGGCCGAGGCGATGGCGATCTCGCGCGATCGATCGAAGACCGGCACCAGAACTTCCTCGTCTCCCTGCCGCACCGCTCTCAGGACATCCGCAAAACCGCGCACGTCAAAAGTCTGTGGCGCGCCCTTGCGGGGCAGCAGGCCGCGGGCTTCGAGGAGGCCGTTGTCCATGTGGAAGCCGTCCATCGGCAGGATTTCGGCGGTTTCCCCTCGCGCTAGCAGGGCTTCGTGCAGGGCGTCGGCGAGCGTCGATTTTCCGCCGCCTGGCGGGCCGGCGACCGCAACGATGAAACGTCGCTTGTCGCTCGCCCGGTCGATGACCGTCTTGGTGATATCGTCCAATGTCATTGCGTCGAAGCCTTGCGGTTCATTTTGTCGAAATGAACTTCTAGCGTCCCGCAAGGCGTTGACGCAATGCACGAAGGGAAGAGGCGCTCGCCTATCGAGCGCCCGCCCTGGCGGCCTTCAGGGCATCCCAGACCCTGTAAGGCGTTGCAGGCATGTCGAAATCCCTGACTCCGGCCGGGCGGAGCGCATCCAGGATGGCGTTCATCAGCGTCGGCAGCGCGCCGGTCGTGCCGGCTTCGCCGCCGCCCTTGACGCCGAGCACATTGGTGGGCGAGGGGGTCGGCAGATCGAAGAAACGCGGCGTCGGCATGAAATCGGCGCGCGGCATGAAATAGTCCATGAAGGTGGCGGTCAGCATCTGGCCGCTGTCGCGGTCGTAGACGATGTGCTCGCCGAAGACCTGACCCGCGCCCTGGGCGAGGCCGCCATGCATCTGGCCTTCAAGCAGGGTATGGTTGACGACATGGCCGGCGTCGTCGACGCCGATATAGGAGGTGACCTTGGTCTCGCCGGTATTCGGGTCGATCTCCACTTCGGCGACATGCACGCCGCCGGGGAAATTGCGCTCCGGCTGGATCGACGCCAGCGTGTCGAGCGCATTGCCGTCCGGCGTGACGTTGCGGGCCGCCAGTTCCAGGAGCGAGATCGACATGTTGGTACCGGCCACCTTGTAGTGGCCGTGGTCGAATTCGATGTCGGTTTCCGAGGCTTCCAGCGCTTCGGCCGCGAGTTTCAGGCCCTTCTTCACAACTTCGCGGGAGGTGATGGTCAGGGACGCGCCGTGCGAGGCCATGGTGCGCGACCCCATCGTGCCCGCACCCTTGAGCTTGTGAGGTGCATGAACGCTGTTGGCGCGCAGGTTGATCAGATTCTCGTCGATGCCGAGTTCCCTGGCGACCAGCCGCGGCAGCACCGTTTCGTGGCCCTGGCCGGCGGAGCCGGAAAGCGTGTAGAGCGTCAGCGTGCCGTCCGCCTCGAAGCGGATCTCGGTTTCCTCCGGCATATGGCCGCCGCCGGACGGTTCGATGAAGATGCCCATGCCGATGCCGCGCAGGTTGCCGCGCCTTTCCGATTCCTTCCGGCGGGCTTCGAAACCCCTCCAGTCGGAGATCGAAACGGCCTCTTCGAGCATCGCCACATAGCTGCCGCTGTCGTAAACCGTGGTCGGCGTCTTGTAGGGATAGGCGTCGTCCGGGATCAGGTTCCTCCGGCGAAGCTCGATGCGGTCCATGCCGATATCGCTGGCGGCCTGATCGACCAGGCGTTCGACGAAATAGTTGATATCCGGGCGGCCGGCGCCGCGATAGGCGGCGATCGGCGAGGTATTGGTGAAGGCGAGGCGGTTGAGGCCGAATACCGCCGGGATGCGGTAACATCCGGTGCCCGTCAGCATCGGGTTGAGCACATTGATCAGCGCGCCGGGCGGCGAATGATAAGCGCCGAGATCGCAGACGATATTCATCCGGATGGCGAGGAAATCGCCGGTTTCGCTGAGAGCAAGCTCGCCGGTGAACCTGACAGCGCGGCCGTGATAATCGGCGAGGAAGCTTTCGGTTCGGCTGGCCGTCCAGCGCACCGGCCGACAGAGTTTCCTGGCTGCGAGCATGATCGCTGCATATTCGGGATAGGCCGCGCCACGGATGCCGAAACTGCCGCCGACATCGCCCATGTGATGCCGCACCTTTTCCGGCGGGTGGCCGGTGAAGCGGGCCAACCCGTCTGCGAGACCCGTGCCCTGGCTGGCGGAGTAGACGTCGAAGACATCCGTTCTCAGATCGTAAGACGCCATGAAGGATTTGAGTTCCAGCGGGTTGGCGGCGACGCGCTGAGACTCGACCGTCAGCGTCGCGACATGCGCCGCCTTGGCGAAGGCTTCGTCGGTCGTGGCCTCGTCGCCGAAACCATGCAGGAAAACCAGATTGCCCGGCACGTCGTCGAAAAGTTGCGGCGCGCCGGCTTCCAGTGCCGCTTCCGGATCGACGATCGCCGGCAGGTCCTCGTATTCCACCGCGATCAGCTCGGCCGCATCGGCCGCCGCTTCGGCACTGTCGGCCACGACCATGGCAACCGGTTCGCCGACGAAGCGGACACGGTCGGTCGAAAGCGCATATCGGTTCGGTGCCTTGATCTTCATGCCATCGACGCCGGGGAAGGAGACCAGCGGCCCGGGGGCGATCAGGCTGGCCTCCAACGCGTCCTTGCCGGTCAGCACGATATGGACGCCGGGTGCCTCGAGTGCCGCCTCGACATCGATCGACACGATGCGTGCGTGCGGCTGATCGGCTCTTAAAAATGCGGCGTAGAGCTGGTTGTCCAGCACCTTGTCTGCGGTATATGCGCCTTGGCCGGTAATAAACCTTATGTCTTCCCGGCGACCGGTGAAGACCTCATGATCACTGCTCAAAAACACTCTCCCACGCCAGGCGATTTCTGCCGGATGCGCCTCTTCGGCCTCCGTGCCGAGATTCAAACGCCCGGTGGATGGGTATCCCATCCGACGGCCGCAGACTGCTGCCGGCAGCGGACGCTAATGCATGAATTCAACTGAGACAAATGCGATTTTATACTATCACTATAATTTCAGGGTTGCTGACAGGCGTGGCAATGAGGAGAGCATCACAGGTGCCCGCGCCGGTCTCTCGGCACGGGCTTAGTCTATCCGTTGGTGATCAAGCCGCGCGGACCAGCTGTTCGGCCTGACGCAGAGCCGAGATCACGCGGTTCTGGCCGCGCACAAGCTGCGTCCTGGCGAAGCCGAGCTTTTCAGGGCCGAGCTTGTCGAGGTCGGCGGCCGTCGAGATGGCGGGCAATTCCGGGATGGGCAAAGCCGGGTCGTGGCGGAAGCGCTGCTCGCGGGTGTAGTTGAGCGGCACCAGGATGCGGGCGAGCCTCTGGATCACGTGGTTGGCGGCCTTCGGCTCGATCTTGCCGCTGTCGATCCCGGCGTAGAATGCGGCGAGTGCTTCGGCCAAGGACTCGACCGCCTTGCGGCTCGGCGAAAGGTCGAAGCGGTTGCCGGCCTTCTTCTGGTAGGTGTCGACTGTGTGAAGGAACTCCCTGGCGGTCGCGCGCCAGTCGAAGGGCAGGATCTTTGCGTTGGCATTGCGCAGCACGGCGAGCAGGTAAACCTTGATGTCGCGCAGCATGATGTCCTTGTCGGCGATCTCCAGCGTATCGTTTTCGGTGTGCCAGGCTATATTGGCGCCGCAGCCGCCGACCGTGTAGTAGCCCTTCTCCTCGCGGTCCCGTTCCGTCATGGTCGAGGACAGCATCAGGTAGCTCGACAGGCCGATATTGTTGAAGGAATAGTCGCCGGCTCGGTGCGGGCGTTCTGCCTCGGCTTTCTTGCCCGCCACTTCCTCGATGACGTCGGAGAGGAAGGCTTCCGTCTCGGTCATCATGCAGAGGTTGATGAATTCGGTTGCCCAGCGGCAGCCGGGGCTGTCGCAATTGACCGAGGCGACGCAGTTTTCGTCAAGGTCGAGCGCAAAATTGTCGGAGAACCAGGTGGAGCCGGCATAACGGCCGGTCGAGTGGCCGGGCCACCAGCAGATGCGGATCGAGCGCTTCAACTTGTCGCGGTTGGCCCAGAGAACGCGGGCGATTTCGAGCATCGTTGCATCACCGGTGGCATTGTCGCCGACGCCGACATCCCAGCTGTCGAGATGGCCGTGCAGGAAGACGTATTTGTCGGGTTCCTCGGTGCCCTTGATGAAGACTTCCGGCAGTTTCGACTTGAACCAGCCCTCTTCCATGTCGGCAAAGATGGTGACTTCGGTGCCGGTCCTGGCAAGCTCGATCAGCGCATCGCCGCTCTCGCGGTTGACGGCAACGGCCGGGATCGACGGCTTGCGCGGCAGGTCGTCGAGATCGGGCGTGCCCCAGACGGTAGTGCAGGTGCCCCAGTGGATATCGACGCCGGGGTTGATGGCGATGACGCCGACCGCGCCAAGCTCGGTGAACTGCGAAACGAGACCCGGATTGGCGAACCCTTCCGACAGGACCACTTTTCCGCGGACCCTGGCGGCGAGTTCGCCGGTGCCATCGACGGTTTTCTCGAACATGGTCGAGATCGCTTTCGGCTGGAGGCTGGCGATATAGACGATCTCGCCCTTCACGCCCTTCGATGCATCCAGCGAATAGGACGGCGGCTTGGCGCGGAAGGTTTTGCCCCCGGCTTCGACACGGGCAAGGCCCGGCAGGCTGAGAAACAGGTCTGCCTCGTGCATCTTGACCTCGACACCGTGCTTGGCGAGCCGCGCCGCGACCTCGTCCATGGCGCGGTTCACATCGGTCGGATGCTCGCGCTTGTAGGTCGCAAAGCTCTCCACCAGAGCCCAGGGTTCATCCAGCTTCACCGCTCCCAGAACGGCAGATTCGATCTCGTTCATATCCGGTACTCCCCGATTGTTTTATCTGATGAAACAGCGTTTCACAAAACACGAAAACGCTAACAGAGGTTCGAAGACCTCGCAAGCGGCTTCGATGGGCTAGAAATCGCACTGACGAAAACGGGCGCCATGGCGCCCGCGAATTTCCGAATGATTGGAGATAGGCCCGACCGGGCCTCAAGCCCTTGATTTCACGAGGCCGCTTTCGCCGGGGCCGTGGATCGAAAGGCGCTCGGAAATTTCCGCGGCGGCGTCGAGTGCGGCTTTCAAATGGCTTTCGCGGCGCTCCTCGTCGAAACGGGCGACAGCGCCGGCGACCGAGATCGAGGCGATGATCGTGCCGTCGGCGCCGGTGATCGGGGCGGCGACGGAGAAAGCGCCTTCGTCGAGATCGTTGAGGACGATGTTGTAGCCGTTGGCACGGATGCGCTCGAGGGCCTGGCGCAGTTTCGCCCGGTCGGTGATCGTATAGGGCGTGAAGGCTTCGAGGGGCTGGGAGAGTGCCGCGTCGATGACCGACGGATCCGCGTAAGCCAGCAGAAGCAGCGATCCGCCGCCCGCATGCAGCGGGCCATTGCGTCCGGCCTGGGCAAAAAGCCGGATCGAATGCCGGCCGGCGCGGGTCGCCAGAACGTAGCTCTTCAGGCCTTCGCGCACCACAAGGTTGACGTTCTCGGATGTCTGGTCGCGGAGCGCATCCATGACCGGCCGGGCGGCGTAAAGCAGGGCGCCGTCCTTGCCGAGACGCTCGCCGAGCACGCCGATGCGGTAGCCGAGCGCGTATTCGGCGCGTTCCGGATCGCGCGACACGAAGCCGCGTTCCTCCAGCGTGTGGAGCAGGCGGAACACCAGCGACTTGGTCATCCCCAGCGATTTTGCAAGCGAGGTGACGCCCTGGTCCGGGCGGTCGGCAAGCGCTTCGAGAAGGGCGAGCGCCCGGTCCACCGCCGCGATCTTGTAGTCTTTTGGTTCGGTCATCGGATGGTCTCCTCCGGCATGTGATTTGGATTGCTTGAAGCTTCTTGCAATCTTCTTGGAATGTGTTTTACTCGCTCTCAATGCGAAACGATGTTTCACAGAATAAAACATTGAGAGGCGGGTTGCAAACCCTTACGGCGCACTCATTGAGAATTCTGTGAATTGAGTATCGGCGTCGAATGCGCGGGAAACGTGTTCGATGGCCGATTTCGGATTTGCGATGCGGAGGGAGAAAACCCTTCGCCAACAAGAGAATAGTCAAGCTATTCAGAGGAGAACGACCATGAAGTCCGTTTTGAGAAGTGCATTCGCAGCTCTTGTGGTAACAGCCATCGCTCTGCCTGCCTGGGCCGGCGATCCGATCCGCAAGATCACCATCCTCTCCCGCCCGCAGGCCGGCCAGCAGGCGGAATTCCAGTCCGTCCAGCTGATCGCCCAGGAATGGCGCAAGCTCGGCCTCGATGTCGAAGTCCGGGCCATTCCCTGGGAGCAGATGTCCGACGAAGTCTGGTACAAGCGCGACCAGTGGGACTCGACCGCCTGGCAGATGGTCGGCCGGCCTGAGCGCTCCGATCCGGACGAGCTCATCTTCAACCTCTTCCATTCCTCGACCGCCAAGGATGGCTACAATTTCGCGGGCTACCTGAACAAGGATTACGATGCGACCGCCGAAGCCCAGCGCGGCGAGATCGATCCGGCCAAGCGCAAGGCGCTCGTCTTCAAGGCGCAGGAGATCCTGTCGAAAGATCAGCCCTACATGATGCTGGTGCATCCGAAGTCGACCTTCGCTTTCGACAAGACCGTCTGGAAGCCGGAATCGGTCGTCAACCAGAGTGGCATCGGCATCCGCAACACCTGGACCTTCCTCGGCATCGAGCCGGCTGGACCCAAGAAGGACCTGATCATCAACTCGTCCGACAATATCAAGGCGATCAATCCGCTTTATATCTCGGGCAGCGTCGACAGCTGGATCACCGAACTCGTCTGGGACCGCCTGCTGCGCGTCGGCCCGGACGGCCTGCCGAAGGCATGGGCCGCCGAAGGCTTCACCTGGAAGGACGGCACCACGGTCGATGTGAAGCTGAAATCCGGCATGAAGTGGCATGACGGCAAGCCGGTCACGCCGGAGGACGTCAAGTTCTCGTTCGAAGCGGCAGTCGGCGGCGAAGCCCCGATGTACAAGCCTTTTGCGACGAATATCGATGCGATCACCATCAACGGCGATGTCATCACCTTCAAGCTGAAGAAACCGGCCGCCTCCTTCGTGACGTCCAGCCTTGCCAAGGTCAACCTGATCCCGAAGCATATCTGGGAGCCGATCCTCAAGGATCTCGCCACCAAGCCGGAGACTGCGGAAAGCTATCAGGAGCAGATGCCGATCGGCTCCGGTCCGTTCAAGTTCACCAGCTGGGCCAAGAACGAGTCCGTCACGCTTGCCGCCAACAAGGACCACTTCGCCGCGCCGAAGGTCGATCGCTGGATCCTGCGTATCGTACCGAACGCGGAAGCCGCACTCGGCATGCTGCGCTCGGGTGAGATCAACTTCATGGGCGAGTTCACCGGCGATCCGCAGGTGCTGATCGATGCCGCCAAGAAGGACGGCGACCTGGAAGTGGTTTCCACCGTCGACATGGGCTTTCGCTACATCGCCTTCAACGAACGCCGCCCGCCCTTCAACGACCCGGCTTTCCGTCGTGCGCTTTCCGAAGCGGTCGATCGCCAGCTGATCGTCAAGGCTGCCTATCGCGGTTTCGCGGTCGCCTCGAACTCCATCGTCTCTCCGGCGCTCGAATACTGGCATGACAAGTCGGTCGTCGACAGCTTCAAGGCCGGACAGGCCGTTGCGGCCAAGACCCTGAAGGATGCCGGCTATACGCTGGACGGTGGCAAGCTTCGCTATCCGGGCGATACCAAGGAAACCGTCGTCGCCAAGTAATCCTCGCGGAGGCGGCGGGCTCTCCTGGCGCCGCCTCCCTTTTTTGCCTGACGCTTGACATCGGCATGCCTCGCCTTTCCTCCCGAAGGGGCACCGAGCCAAGAGAAGGAATCTTTTCAGATGAAGAATTTCAAGGCTGTGGGCAGCAGGTTGCTGCAGCTCGCTCTTGTTTTATGGGCGGTGGTGACCATCCTGTTTCTGATGTTTCGGCTGATGCCGGGCAATCCGATGGCCGCCTATATCGACCCGACCTTTACGCTCGAGCAGCAGCAGCAGCTGATGGCCCAGTTCGGCCTCGACAAGCCGCTGTGGCATCAGTACCTGATCTATCTCGGCAACCTTCTGCAGGGCGAGCTCGGCCAGAGTTTTCGCTACCGCGAGCCGGTCGGGCAGCGCATCTGGATCCTGTTGCCGAACACGCTGATCCTCACCTTTTCCTCGCTGATCGTCGCTTACGTCTTCGGCATTCTCGCCGGTGCCTATCTTGCCTGGCGCCGCGGCAGTTGGGTGGAGCAGGCGGCCATTCCGCTGGTGCTGACCACCCGCGCCATGCCGGAATTCTGGCTCGGCATGGTGATGCTGGCGATCTTCTCGTTTTCGCTCGGCTGGCTGCCGGCCGGCGGCACGCGCGCTCCGGGCAATGAATATTCCGGCTTTCTCGACCTCTATACCTCGCGCGATTTCCTCGCCCATCTGGCGCTGCCGGCAGCGACGCTGGCGATCTACAGCCAGGGCCTGCCGCTTCTCCTGATGCGCTCCAACATGCTCGACGTGATGAAGGAGGACTTCGTCACCATGGCCCGCATCAAGGGCCTGTCCAACTGGACCGTGGTGGTGCGTCATGCTGCCCGCAATGCGCTGCTGCCGGTGATGACCTCGTTCGCGATTGCCGTCGGCTATCAGCTGCAGGGCAATGTCGTGGTGGAATCGGTATTCTCCTGGCCCGGCCTCGGCCGCGAACTGGTCAACGCGGTAGCGGCTTCCGACTATCCGCTGGCGCAGGGCGCCTTCCTGATGATCGCGCTCGTGGTGATCTTCATGAACTTGGCTGCAGACCTGCTCTACGCTTTCCTCGATCCAAGGATTTCCCATGCCTGAGATCGCAGCACCCGCCATCATCAAGCCGAGGCGCCCCCATATCCTTGCCCGGATGTTCCGTGCACTCAGACTGCCGATGAACGACCCGTTCGCGGCCGCCGGTCTTCTCATCTATCTGGTGTTCATCGTCGTGGCGGTGTTTGCCGATCAGATCGCCATGCATGACCCGACCGAAATCCTCTACACGCCAGCCTACGATCTCGCGGCGGACCTCCGGCCGGGGCAGGACGGTTTCATCATGGGAACCACCAGCCTCGGCCGGGATATCTTCTCGCAGCTCGTTTACGGCAGCCGCTCGGCGCTGCTGATCGGCATCACTGCCGCCTTCATGGTGGCGCTGATCGGCTCTGTCATAGGTCTCGTCGCCGGTTATTTCGGCCGCTGGGTGGATGCCATCCTGATGCGGCTTGCAGATATCGCCTTCGGCATTCCCTTCCTGCCCTTCGTCATCGTGCTTGCGGCCTTCCTGAAGCCGTCGATCTGGAACGTCGTCATCGCCATGGCGCTGGTCCTGTGGCGCGATACCGCCCGCGTCATCCGCAGCCAGGTGCTGACGCTTCGGACCCGCGGTTATGTCGAGGCAGCGCGGGTGGCGGGGTCTTCCGATTTCAAGATCATCCTGCGCCATATCGCGCCGAACATCCTGCCGCTCTCCTTCCTCTACGGATCGATCGCGATCGGCTGGGCGATCCTGACCGAAGCGTCGATCAGTTTCCTGGGTTTCGGCGACCCCAACTCGATCAGCTGGGGCTACATGCTGCAGGATGCATTTGCCAGCCAGGCGCTCGCCAAGCAGGCCTATTACTGGTTCGTGCCTCCGGGCATCTGCATCATCCTCGTCGTCAGCGCGGGCTTCTTCATCACCCGTGGTTATGAAAACATCCTCTTCCCGAAGTTGAGCCGATGAGCGAACCCCTTCTTTCCGTCCGGGACCTTCGGGTCAGCTATCAGGTGGGGCGCAATTTCGTCCATGCCGTGGATGGCGCGAGCTTCGACATCCCGCGCGGCTCGATTACCGGCCTCGTCGGCGAATCCGGCTGCGGCAAGACGACCATTGCCCGTGCCCTGACGCGGGTGATTGCCGAAAATGCCGCGATCACCGGCGGACAGATCCTGTTCGACGGCAAGGATCTCGCAAAGATCCCCGAAAAGGAGATGAATGCGCTGCGCTGGCGCGACATCGCCTTCATTCCCCAGAGCGCCATGAATTCGCTCGATCCGGTCTATACGGTCGAATACCAGCTCGACGAAGTGCTGCGCCGCCGCGGCGGCCTGAACCGCAAACAGTCCCGTGCCCGTTCCGAAGAACTGTTCGAGATGGTCGGCATCGATGCGAACCGCCTGAACGATTATCCGCACCAGTTCTCCGGCGGCATGCGCCAGCGCGTGGCCATCGCCTTGGCACTCGCCCTCGACCCGAAGCTGATCATCGCCGACGAGCCGGTGACGGCGCTGGATGTCATCGTGCAGCGGCAGATCCTCGACCAGCTCAAGGAGCTGCAGACGCGGCTCGGCGTTTCGGTGATCCTCGTCACCCACGACATCTCGGTCGTCGCCTATATCTGCGACCGCACCGTCGTCATGTATGCGGGCAAGGTGGCCGAATCCGGCACCATGCAGGCGGCACTGACCGCGCCGTCGCATCCCTACACGATGGGCCTGCGCAATGCCTTTCCGGATCTGCAGGGGGCCGCCTCCGGCATCCTGACCCCGATCGAAGGCGCGCCGCCGAACCTTGCTTCGCCGCCGGCCGGCTGCCGGTTCAAGCCGCGCTGTCCTTTCGCGCTCGACATCTGCGGCACCGAGCCGCCGGTCATCGAGGTTGCGCCGGATCATCCGGTGCTCTGTCACCGCGCCCATGAGAGTGCTGCCTTGCGTATCGAATCCGCCAAGACGGAGACATGGATGGTCCCGGCATGAACATGATCGCCAAAAGGCCGGATATCCTGGTCTCGGTTTTTGATGCCAAGCTGCATTATGCCGTGGGTGGTGCATTCGCGGCCATGCGCGGCAAGTCGACGGTGGTGAAAGCCGTCGATGGCGTCAGCTTCGATATCCGGCGGGGCGAAAGCGTCGGCCTTCTGGGTGAATCGGGCTGCGGCAAGACCTCGATGGGCCGGCTGCTGTTGAAGCTCGAGGAAAAGACTGGCGGTACGATCCATTTCGACGGCGAGGAGATCGGTGCCGTCCGGGGCAGCGGGCTGAAGAAATTCCGCTCCAAGGCACAGCTGATCTTCCAGAACCCGTTCGATGCGATCAATCCGCGCTTCACCATCCGCCAGACGCTGGCTGAGCCGCTGGAAAATGCCGACATCCCGAGGCGCGAGCGCGAGGGCCGGATCATCACCGCGCTCGAACTGGTGAAGCTGCCCGAGCCGGCGCAGTTCCTCGACCGTTATCCGCACCAGCTCTCCGGCGGCCAGCTGCAGCGTGTCGTGATGGCGCGGGCGCTGATCCTGCAGCCGGAATTCGTGGTAGCCGACGAGCCGGTCTCGATGCTTGACGTGTCGGTGCGTGCCGGCGTGCTCAACGTTTTCCGCGACGTCCGCGACCGGCTGGGCCTCACCGCCATCTATATCAGCCACGACCTGGCGCTGGTGCGTTACGTTTGCGAGCGGACGATCGTCATGTATCTCGGCCGGATCATGGAAGACGGGCCGACCGAGGATATCGTTCGCGAACCGCTGCATCCCTATACCAAGGCGCTGGTCGCCGCCGTTCCGGTGCCGAACCCGGACCAGAGCCATGATCCGCTGCCGATCGGCCGCGGCGCGCCGGACCCGCGCAATCCGCCCTCCGGCTGCGTGTTTCGTGACCGCTGTCCGGCAGCTCATGCGCGCTGCGCATCCGAAATACCGCTGCCGAAACCGGTCGGCACCCGCACCGTTGCCTGCCACCTGTACTGATTGGAGTTATCGATGCTTGCCGCCTCCTACACACGCACCGGTCCCGCCGCGGAGGTTCTCTCCGTGGCTGAGATGGCTGCACCGGTCGCCGGTCCCGGCGAGGTGCTGGTGCGCGTGCATGCGTCCGGCATCAATCCGGCCGACGTGAAACGCCGCGGCGGCTGGCGCGGCATGGGCATGGATCATCCGCTGATCATCCCGCATACGGATGGTGCCGGCGAGATCGTCGGGGTCGGCGCGGGTGTCGACAAAGGCCGCATCGGCGAGCGGGTCTGGATGTGGAATGCCCAGGGCGGTTATGGAGAGACGGGCCGTGCTTTTGGCACCGCCGCCGAATTCATCGCCATTGCATCGCATCAGGCGGTGAAGCTTGCCGATGCCTTGAGTTTTGCCGATGGCGCCAATCTCGGCGTGCCGGCGATGACCGCCTATCGCGCGGTTTTCGCCGATGGCCCGGTGACCGGTCAGACGATATTCGTGAACGGCGCGGCCGGCGCAGTTGGCCATTTCTCGGTGCAGATGGCGGTTGCCGGCGGTGCGCGGGTGATCGGCACTGTCAGCACGGCGGAGGCTGCGGCGCATGTGAAGGAAGCCGGTGCCTTCGCAACAATCGACCGCAAGACGGAAGACGTATCGGCCCGTATCCTCCAACTGACCAACGGAGAAGGTGTCGACCGCGTCGTCGAGGTCGATTTCGGGGCGAACCTGGAACTCGACGCGGCCGTGCTGAAACGCAACGGTACCGTCGCCTCCTACTCGTCGAGCAGCAATCCGACGCCTGTGCTTCCCTACTACGCCTTCGCGGCCAAGGGCGCCAACCTGCGCTTCATCCAGGGTTTCCTGATCCCGGAGGATCAGCGGCTGGCGGGCGAAAAGATGATCGCCGAGCTTGCCGATGCCGGCAGGCTCAAGGTCGCCATCGGCGCGACATTCCCGCTCCACGAAATCGCCAAGGCCCATGAGCGCGTCGAGCGGGGAAGTCTCGGCAATGTCGTCGTTCTGATCGGAGGTGCCCAATGAGCACCCGATCGATCCATTCCACAGCATCCAACGAGGATTCCGAGATGTACAATCCCAAGGAAAGCGAAAGCACGCCCACGAGGGCGGTAAAACCGGAAGGATCCGTCTGCGATCCCGTTTCGCTCGAAATCATCCGCGGCGCGATCGCCGCCGCCCAGTCGGAAATGGAAGCGCTTCTCGAGCGCACCGCCATCTCCGCCTTCATCCGCGAGAAGAAAGACTTTTATACCGCATTGTTCGATGGCGAAGGCGTCATGGCGGTCGGTTCCATGGTGCCGGTCTTCGGCGACATGACCGGCCCGGTCTTCGACAAGTTCCCGGCCGACACGATGAAACCCGGCGATCTCTACTGGTACAATGACTGCTACGGCTCGCGCGGCGCGGTTTCGCATTCCAACGACCAGGTCCTGCTCGCGCCGGTGTTCAAAGACGGCAAGCGTTGCGCCTTCGTGATGAGCTGGGCGCATTTCGCCGATATCGGCGGCATGCGGCCGGGCTCGATCAGCCCGGATGCGACCGACATCTACCAGGAAGGCATCATCATTCCGGTCACCAAGCTGATGGACCAGGGCGTCACCAACGACGCGACGCTTGACATCTTCCACCGCAATTCGCGCTTTCCCGAACAGAGCATCGGCGACATGCGCGCGCTGATGGCGAGCGTCGATGTGGGCGTGAAGCGCATCGGCGAAATCCTCGACCGCTTCGGCTCCGACGTTGTTGAAGATGCGCTGGCGCAGCTGCTGACCCGCACCCGCAAGCTGGTGCGCTCCAGGCTCGCCGAGACCTTCGACTACGGCACGCACAAATTCACCGACGCGATCGACAGCGACGGCCATGGTAACGGCCCGTTCAAGATGCGTCTCTCGCTGACCCGTGAAAAGCTCGCGAATGGCGAGGACAAGTTCACCTTCGATGCGACCGAGTCCGACGATCAGGCACCCGGTCCGATCAATTTCCTGATGAACCGCGGCGTACCGGGCATGGCGCTCGGTCTCTTCTATCTCGGCGGCGATCCGGGCCAGGTCTGCAATGCCGGCGGTCCGCAGGCGCTGGATGCCGTGAACCTGCGCCAGGGCTCCTTCCTGCAGCCGAACTTCCCCGCGGCACTCGGCATGCGCGGCCTGACCATGATGCGCGTGCTGTCGGCTCTGAACGGCCTCGTCAACACGGCGGGCGGCAAGGCGCCGGCCTCCAACTCGGCCTATGTCATCACCATCATGCGCGGCAACTACAAGGATGACGCAGGCGACCTGAAGCGCTTCCTGCTCGCCGACGGCATCGGCGTCGGTTACGGCGCGCGGCCGGATTCGGACGGTATCGACGCGGTCTATTTCGTGGCGCAGGAGAACTATCCTGTCGAGTTCCTCGAAGTCGGTTATCCGGTGCGGCTGCGCACCTATGGCATCGTCAAGGATTCCGGCGGGGCCGGCAAATTCCGCGGCGGCTGCGGCATCATCCGCGAATACGAAATCCTCGCGGAAGACATGATGCTCGCCGTGCGCATCGACAGCGTCAAGAACCCACCCTGGGGCATCAATGGCGGCATGGGCGGCGGCACCGGCCGCGTCACCATCAATCCGGGCCGGCCCGACCAGCGCATCGTGCCGCCGCTTTCGGACGGCAACAGGCTCGTCAAGGGTGACGTGCTGCGCATGGAGACCGGCGGGGGCGGGGGCTACGGCCATCCGTTCGACCGCGATCTCGATGCGATCCTCGAAGACGTGCTCGGCGGTTTCGTCAGCGCCGAATCCGCAGAGCGCCTCTATGGCGTCGTCGTGAAGGGCACCAAGGTTGACCAGGCGGCTACGGCCGCACTTCGCGCCAACCGACCCGCTACCCGTGCATTCCATCGTCAGGAGTATGTCGATGTCCTCGCCTGAGACCTTTATCGATACGTCCCTTTCCGTCGCAGTCGATATCGGCGGCACCTTCACCGACGTCGCGCTTCTCGACCGTGCCACCGGCAAGGTCTGGCGGGCAAAGACGCCGAGCGTGCCCTCCGATCCTTCGGAAGCCTTCCTCAACGGCATTCGCCTGGCGCTCACCGACGCCGGCCGCGAGGCTTCCTCGCTGGGTCAGGTCCTGCATGGCACGACTGTCGCGACCAACATGATCCTGGAAGACAAGGGCGCCCGCACGGCGCTGGTCACCACCAAGGGTTTCCGCCATGTGCTGAACATCGGCCGCCAGGACATTCCCCGCAAGGCGAACCTCTATACCTGGGTGAAGCCGGCGCGGCCTGTGCCCGCCTCGCGCATCGTCGAGATCGACGAGCGCATCGCCGCCGGCGGTGGGGTACTCGATGCCTTGGATGAAGATAGCGTGCGGGCTGCAGCAAAGGCGATCCGCGGCATGGATGTGGAGGCGGTCGCCGTCTGCCTGCTGCACGCGTTTGCCAATCCGGTGCATGAGAAGCGCGCAGCCGAAATACTGCGCGAGGAACTGCCGCATCTCGCTGTTACCACCTCGACCGACGTTCTGCCTGTCGTGCGCGAGTTCGAACGCACGCTGACGACCGTGCTCAATGCCACCGTCATGCCGGGCGTCACCACCTATGTGGGCCGGCTCGAAAAGCGGCTTGAGGACGAGAAGGTTGCCGCTCCACTGCTGTTGATGCAGTCGAACGGCGGTGTCGCCGGAGCGGCGACCATTCGCCAGGCTCCGGCGCTGACGGCACTGTCAGGCCCTGCGGCCGGGGTGGTCGGGGCGCGCTCCGTCGCGGCTGCCTGCGGTATCAAGGACATCATCACCGTCGATATCGGCGGCACCAGCGCCGATATCTGCCTGATCAAGGACGGCAAGATCGGCCTCACCCAGCACGGCAAGGTCGGCGAATGGCCGCTGCCGCTGCCGATGGTCGACATGGTGACGATCGGCGCCGGTGGCGGTTCGATCGCCAAGGTGGCGGACGACACGCTGACCGTCGGCCCGCAGAGCGCCGGTGCCCGTCCAGGCCCCGCAGCCTATGGCCATGGTGGCGAGAACCCGACGGTGACCGACGCGCATGTCGTGCTCGGACATCTGCCGGCCCGCCTCCTCGGGGGCCGCATGGCGCTCGACGCCGATGCCGCCCGCAAGGCGGTCGACGGCAAGGTGGCGACGCCGCTCGGCCTTTCGACGGCAACGGCCGCGCGCGGTATCCTCGCGATCGTCGACAACCACATGGTCGGCGCCGTGCGCGTCGTCTCGGTCGAGCGTGGCCATGATCCGCGCGATTTCACGCTGGTGCCCTTCGGTGGTGCCGGTCCGCTGCATGGCTGCGCGCTTGCCGAACTGCTTGGCATTTCCCGCATCATGATCGCGCCGGCTCCGGGCATTCTCTGCGCCGACGGCCTGCTGGCCGCCGACCTCAAGGCCGAGTTCAGCCGGACGCTGCCGAAGGCCGGCGCCATTGATGTGGCCACCGCCAACGGCATCGTCGGCGAACTCAAGGCCCAGGCATCCGCCTGGTTCGACATGGAGGGCGTGGCCGAAAAGGACCGACGCATCGCGACCGTTGCGCTGTTGCGCTATCACGGCCAGGGCGGCGAGCTTGCCGTGACCTGGGGCGAAACCCGCGAGGCTGTGGAAGCCGCCTTCGCCGCCGAGCACAAGGCGCTCTACGGTTTTGCGCTGGAAGCCGCGATCGAACTGGTGACCCTGCGCGTCGAAGCCGCCGGCATGACGGTCGAACCGCCGCCGGCTGTTCTGGAGAAGGGCTTCGATGTCACCCCGTTCGACCATGTGCCGGTGCATTTCGAAAGCGGCGTGGCGAGCGTTCCGGTCGTCGACCGTTCGACGCTCGGTGCCGGCGCAACGTTCCAGGGGCCGATGATCCTCACCCAGCTCGACACGACGACACTGGTTGCGCCCGGCTGGAGCGGCACGGTTCACGGTTCCGGCGCCGTTCTTCTCACCCGCAAGCAGGATGCATGACATGACGGAAGCCCAGACCGATCTCGACCGCGTCTTCGCGCATATCGAGGAAAACCGCGAAAGCTTCATCGAACGGGTGATGGATTATGTCCGGCATCCCTCGATCAGCGCGCAGAACAAGGGCATCGCGGAAGTGGCGGCCATCCTCGTCGACATGCTGAACGGCATGGGCATGGAGGCGACCACCATACCGACCAAGAACCATCCGATGGTTCTCGGCCGAATGGAAAAGCAGCCGGGCAAGCCGACCGTGCTTCTCTACGGCCATTACGACGTGCAGCCGCCGGAGCCTTACGAACTCTGGGACAGCCCGCCGTTCGAGCCGACCATCCGCAACGGCCGCATCTATGCGCGCGGCATCGGCGACAACAAGGGCCAGCATTTCGCCCAGCTGATGGCGCTGGAATCGCATCTGAAGGTGACTGGCGAACTGCCCTGCAACGTCATCTTCCTGCTGGAAGGCGAGGAGGAGATCGGCAGCCCGCATATCGCCGAGTTCGTCGCCGAGCATGCGGACAAGCTGAATGCCGCCGATCTGGTCGTTACCTCCGATGGCCCGCTGCATGAATCGGATGCGCCGATCATCACCTTTGGCGTGCGCGGCGTCGCGTCCTTCGAACTGCGTGCCAAGACCGCCAATCGTGATGCCCATTCCGGCAATTTCGGCGGCGTCATGCCGAACGCGATCTGGAAGCTGGTGCATCTGCTGGCGACGATGAAGAACGACAAGGGCGAGATCACCATCGATGGCCTGCATGACGTCATCGTCCCGCCGACCAATATGGAGCGTGAGGCAGTCAGCAAGCTGCCGCTCGATCTCGACGCGATCAAGGCCGATCTCGGCATCAAGGAACTCGACGCGCCGCTCGACCGCGGTTATTTCGACCGGCTGATGTTCCATCCGACGCTGACGATCAACGGCCTGCATGGCGGTTACGGCGGCCCGGGCCAGAAGACGGTTCTGCCCTGCGAGGCGTTTGCCAAATGCGATATCCGCCTCGTGGAAAGCCTGACGCCGGATTACGTGTTCGAGAAGGTGCGGGCGCATGTCGCGGCTCATGCGCCGGACGTGGAGTTTGTACCGCTCAACGCCATGCTGCCGTCGAAGACGCCGATGGACAGCCCGTTCGCACCGGTCATCCAGGACGCGATCTTCACCGCCCGCGGCGTCGAACCGCTGCTCTACCCGACAGTTGGGGGCTCGTTGCCGGATTATGTGTTCACGAAGATCCTGAAGAAGCCGGCGTTCGTGGTGCCTTACGCCAATGCGGATGAGGCGAACCACGCGCCGAACGAAAATTTGAAGCTGGATCTGTTCATCGCCGGAATCAAGACTGGGGCAGCGCTGCTGACGAAGCTGGGTGAGATGAAGATTGATACGTAATTTGGGGCAGAGGCTTGTGTTGTCACATACCGCCTCCGGCCCGCCGCCCCGTCGTCATCCTCGGGCTTGGTCCGAGGATCCATCCGCTTGGTGACGCGCCTCAATGCAGCCAACCTTGGTGGGCTTGGCCTGGATCCTCGGTCAAGCCCGGGGACGACGGCGGTGAGGAAGGGGCTTTGATCCGCGCTTGATGGCGTGGGCTGCCAAGTAGAAACTACGGCCTACTTCGTCACATCGATCACCACCCGGCCCCGGATCTTGCCGGCGATGATGTCCTCTGCCAACTGCGGCAGGTTCGACATCGGCTCTGTCGTCGTGATGTCCGAAAGCTTGGCGGGATCGAGATCGCGGGCCAGCCGCGCCCAGGCCGACAGTCGCTGTTCCCGGGTGGCGATGACGCTGTCGACCCCGATCAGAGTCACGGCGCGCAGGATATGCGGCAGCACGGTTCCCGGAAGGTCGGCGCCACCGGCGAGGCCACAGGCGGCGATGGCGCAGCCGCGCATGGTCTGGGAGAGCGCATTGACGAGAGTCGTCGAGCCGACGCTGTCGACGCCGCCGGTCCAGCGTTCCTTCTGCAGCGGGCCGCCCTTTTCGGCAAGCACGGCGCGGTCGATGAAATTGGTGGCGCCGAGCGAGGCGAGATAGTCGTGGGTTTCCGGCCGTCCCGTGGAGGCGGTGACATTGTAGCCGCGGGCCGCCAGGAGCGCGATTGCCACCGAGCCGACGCCGCCGGCCGCACCGGTCACCAGCACTTCGCCTTCACCCGGCTTGATCGAACCCCATTTCTCCAGCGCGTCGACGCAGAGTGCCGCGGTATAACCGGCGGTGCCGATCGCCATCGCCTGTTCCATCGAGAAGGCATCGGGCAGGCGGATCAGCCATTCCGGCTTGACGCGCTGGTAGCGGCCAAAGGCACCCCATTCGGTTTCGGAAAGGCCCCAGCCGTTCAGAACGACCTTGTCGCCGGCCTTCCATTCCGGGGAACGGGATTCGACCACGGTGCCGGAAAGGTCGATGCCGCCGATCATCGGCAGGCGCCGGGCGATGCGGCCCTTGCCGGTGATCGCCAAGCCGTCCTTGTAGTTCAGCGTCGAAAAGGCGATCTCGACCAGCACGTCATTGTCGGGAAGGTCGGCGATCGAGATTTCTCTGAAGGCACCTTTCGGCTTGCCGTCGATGGCGTCGATGACCATGGCGGTGAAGGTCTCGGTCATGTTTCTCTCCCGATGTTCTGGTGTGCCCGATATTCTGGCGTGATTGAATTTAGGCGGAGGCCTGCGAAGGCGCATCGCGCCTGGCGCGCGCGTCGAGCACGGCGGAATAGCTTTCGCGCACATAGGCGAGCAGCCGGGCCAGCGCATCGGCAGCTCTGGCATCTGCACGGTCGCGCACCGCATCGACGATTTCCTGGTGCAGCGAGGCGACGTGGTGGCGTTCGCGGACCCGGAAGACGATCATGTTGGTGATCGGAATGAAGGCTTCGATGACGGTGTACATCATCAGTTTCAGGGGGCCGTTGCCGGTCGATTCCACCAGCGCCCGGTGAAAGCGCACGTCGGATGCGCAGAAATCCTCGTCGCTGACCGCCTCGTCCAGTTGCAGGGCGATTTCCGCCTGCATCGCTGCGAGGTCGGCTTCGCTGCGGTTTGCAGCGGCCAGCCGGCAGCATACGGCTTCCGTTTCCAGCCTTGCGGTGATGATTTCTTCGATATCGAAGGCGCCGATGCCGACGAGCAGTGTGGCAGCCCCGGTAATTGCCTTCGAAAGGCCCTCCGGATCCGGCCGCTTGACGAAATTGCCGCCGGTCGGGCCGCGCTTGGAATGAATGAGGTTCTGGGCGGCGAGACGCTTCAGCGCCTCGCGCACGGTCGGGCGGGAAATGCCGAAACTCTTGGCGAGCTCTTCCTCGGTCGGCAGGCGTTCGTCGATCTTCAGCCGGCCGTCCATGATCGCGGAACGGATGTTGTCGGACACTTGCCTGGCGATGCCCGTGCGGACAACCTCGTCGTATTTGAGGATCATGTCATCCTTCCCGCGTATTCCTGGCCCGCGCATTCCCGGGGCTCAGTCTCCTGTCTATAGTGATGCCATGGCGGCGGTGAAAAGGCTACTGCTTTTTAAATATAGGTTTGACAAATAGGGGAATGGGAATAACTTCGCCCCAAGAAAAGAGGGAACGAGAGAATGGGCGCAACCGCATTCGGTGGAGCCGGAGCGCAGGGCAGTGAAGGCGGCATTGCGGAGGAGAGCACCTTGTCCTCCGACCGCGTGAACCGTCTTCTCTCCAGCCTCGAAAACCGGCTGGATGCCGCCGCGATCCTAGCCGGCGATGCGGTTTCCGATGGTTATGCCGCCGATGCGACTGCTCGTGGCAGTCGACCAGCCGCCGTCCTGCGTCCGCGCAACACCGAAGACGTTTCCGCCATTCTCTCTGTTGCGAATGAACTCCGCCAGCCGATCGTCGTGCAAGGCGGCCGCACCGGGCTTTCCGGTTCCTCCCGGCCGGTCGAAGGCGAGGTCTCCATCTCGCTCGAACGGATGAATGGCATCGAGTCGATCGACGCGGCGGCCCAGACGATGATCGTCAAGGCGGGCACGCCGCTGCAGGTCGTCCAGCAGGCGGCGAGCGATGCGGGCCTGTTTTTCGGCGTCGATATTGGCGCCCGCGGCACCGCGACGGTTGGCGGCAATATTGCCACCAATGCCGGTGGTATCCGGGTTCTGCGCTATGGCATGTACCGGGCGCAGGTCATGGGGCTGGAAGCGGTGCTGCCGGATGGCACGATCCTCTCCTCGCTCAAGGGTCTGGCGAAGGACAATTCCGGCTATGACCTCAATCCGCTGTTCATCGGCACCGAAGGCACGATCGGCGTCATCACCCGCGCCTGCCTGAAGCTGCATCCGAAACCGCTGGTCGAGCGCAACGCCTTCGTGGCGCTGCCGTCGCTCAAAGCAGCGCAGGAACTGCTGGCGAAGCTCCGGGTCGAGCTGTCCGGTCTGCTCTCCGCCTTCGAGGCGATCTTTCCGAATATCTATGAAGGCACGGTCGATTATATGGGCATCCGTCCGCCGGTCGAAAAAGGGGCCGGCATGTATGCCATGGTCGAGATCCAGGGGCAGGCGCCGGATCAGGACAACGAGCGTTTCGAAGCGGCCCTGGCAGCCGCCTTGGAAGACGGTCTCGCGACCGATGTTGTGCTCTCCAATTCGATGCGCGAGTTCAACGGGCTCTGGGGCATTCGCGACGGCATCAACGACTATCTGTTCGGCAACGGGGTGACGATCGGGTTCGATATTTCCGTGCCTCTGTCCCGCATGCAGGAATTTCTCGACAAGGCGGCGCACGCCGTCGAGGAGATCGATCCGGAGGCGCGGACCTATATTTTCGGCCATCTGGGCGATGGCAATCTGCATTACTGCATGTTCAGCAGCCAGGAGAAAAAGGTCGCCGAAGCGATCTTCTCGGGCATAAAGGCGGTAGGCGGCGGTGTTTCCGCCGAACACGGTATCGGCACGGACAAGGTGAAATACCTCAAATACGCCCGAAGCGAAGCCGAGATCGCCATGATGCGCCGGCTGAAAGCCGCGTTCGATCCGAACTACATTCTCAATCGCGGCCGGGTCTTCGAGGCGCCGGCCCCGGTGCTGCAGGCGGAGCGAGCCTAGATGTCTATCCATGCCGCGCAGGACACGAACCTCTTGAACAGCAAGGTCAGCCTCGACGACCGCTACACTCTGGAAAAGGGGCGCATTCTGGTGTCGGGCACGCAGGCGCTGGTGCGGCTGCCGATGATCCAGCGGAGCCGAGATCTGGCGCGGGGGTTGAATACCGCCGGTTATGTGTCCGGTTATCGTGGTTCGCCGCTCGCCGGTTTCGACCGCGAGATGGGACGTGCGAAGAAATTTCTCGATGCGGCGCATGTGAAATTCCATCCGGGCCTCAACGAGGACATGGCAGCCACCGCCGTCTGGGGCACGCAGCAGACCGGCATGTTCGATGGCGTGCGTTACGACGGCGTGTTCGGCATGTGGTACGGCAAGGGGCCGGGCGTCGACCGCAGCATGGACGTGATCCGCCATGCCAACGCGATCGGCACCAACCCGAACGGCGGCGTTCTGCTGCTGGTCGGCGACGATCACGGTGCCGTTTCCTCCACTCTGCCGCACCAGAGCGAGCACAACCTGATCTCGGCCATGGTGCCGCTTTTGTCACCCGCGGGCGTCGGCGAATATATCGAATACGGCCTGCTCGGTTTTGCGATGAGCCGTTATTCCGGCGCCTGGATCGGCTTCAAGTGCCAGACCGAGATCGTCGAATGTTCGGCGACGGTCGATCTCGATCCGGACAAGCCGCAGATCATTATCCCCGACGAGACTTTCGCGCCGGACGGCCTGTCGTTGCGCTGGCCGGACGGGCCGCATGCGATGGAGCTCAGGCTCGAGCGCAAGATGCTCGCCGTGCAGGCCTTTGCCCGCGCCAACCGGATCGACCGCCCCATCTGGGGTGGTACGGGTCGCGCCCGGCTCGGGATCGTTTCGACCGGCAAATCCTGGCTCGATCTTCTCGGCGCCATGGCGCTGCTCGGCATCGACGAGGTCCGGGCCGCTGAACTCGGGATCGCGCTCTACAAGGTCGGTCTGGTCTGGCCGCTGGAGCCGCAGGGCATTGCGGATTTCGCATCGAGCGTGGACGAACTGCTCGTGGTCGAGGAAAAGCGCTCGATCCTCGAAGACCAGATCAAGGCCCAGCTCTTCAATCTCTCCGCCGACCGTCGCCCCCGCGTGTTCGGCAAGGCCGGCGAGAGTGGTGCGACGCTGCTGCAGGCGATCGGCGAGATCGGCACGCTGTCGGTCGCGAAAGCGATCCTCTCCCGGCTCGACAATCTCGATGAGGCGCTGCAGGCCAAGGCGCGTTTCATCGAGGAAATGTCGATCGCCATGGGCGTCGAGGCGACGGCGCTGAAGCGCGAGGCCTATTTCTGCTCCGGCTGTCCGCACAGCATATCGACCCGCCTGCCGGAGGGGAGCCGCGCCTCGACCGGTATCGGCTGCCATATGATGATCATCGGCAACGAGGACCGCAACACCTCGACCTTCACCCAGATGGGCGGCGAGGGTGGTGCCTGGATCGGCCTGTCGCCCTTCACCGACGAGAAGCATATCTTCGTCAACATGGGCGACGGCACGTATTTCCATTCGGGCCTGCTCGCCATCCGCGCCGGGATCGCGGCCAAGGTCAACGCCACCTACAAGATCCTCTATAACGATGCCGTCGCCATGACCGGCGGGCAGAAGCATGATGGCGATGTCACCGTACCGGGGATCGTCGGGCAGATGCTGGCCGAAGGTGCGGCGCGCGTCGTGGTGGTCGCCGAGCGGCCGGAGGTCTGGCAGGGCAATCTGCCGCGCGAAGTGTCCATCCATCATCGCGACGAGCTCGACGCGGTGCAGCGTGAGTTGCGCGATATTCCCGGCGTGACGGTGCTGGTCTACGATCAGGTCTGCGCCGCGGAAAAGCGCCGCCGGCGGAAGCGCGGCGCCTATCCGGTCTCGGACAAACGTGCCTTCATCAACGAACTGGTCTGCGAAGGCTGCGGCGACTGTTCCGCCGTCTCCAACTGCATTTCGATCGAGCCGCAGGAAACCGAATTTGGCCGCAAGCGGCGCATCAACCAGTCGAGCTGCAATACCGATCTGTCCTGCATCAAGGGCTTCTGTCCGAGCTTCGTCACCGTCGAGGGCGGCAGCATCCGCAAGCCGGCGGCAAAGTCGAAGTCGGTGAAGACGGGCGACCTGCCGCTGCCGGTGTTCACCGCGACCTTCGAGATGCCCTACAGCATGCTGCTCGCCGGCATCGGCGGCACGGGCGTCATCACCGTCAGCGCTATACTCGCGCAGGCGGCGCTTCTCGATGGGCTGGCTCTGGTCACGCTCGACCAGACCGGACTTGCCCAGAAGAACGGTTCGGTCGTCTCACATATCCGGCTGGCGAAGGATCCGATGCAGATCAATGCGGTGCGCGTCGGTCCCGGCGAGAGCGATCTCGTGCTTGGCTTCGATATCGTCGTGGCCGCCCAGAAGAACTCGCTCGCCTCGTTTGCGAAGAACAAGACGCGGGCCATCATCGACGACCATTTCGCGCCGACCGCCTCCTTCGTGAAGGACACGACCATCGATTTCCGGCAGGAGGCGACGCTGAAATCGCTGCGCCGTGCCGCCGGCGACGATGCGGTCGAAACCGTTGCGGCAACCGATATGGCGACGGCGCTGCTTGGCGATGCGATCGCCTCCAACATGTTCCTGCTCGGCCATGCCTGGCAGCGTGGGCTGGTGCCGATCAGCCTCGCCGCGATCGACAAGGCGATCGAACTCAACGGCACGGGCATTACCATGAACCGCGCCGCCTTTGGGTGGGGCCGCCGTGCCGCCGTCGATCCGGAAGCCGTCGCCCATGCGGCTGGTCTGGCCAAGATCGAGCCGAAGGCCGAGACGCTGGAAGAGATCGTCGCCCGTCGAACGGCCTTCCTCACGGACTACCAGAATGCCGCCTATGCGGCGCGTTATGCCGGTCTCGTGGATGTCGCGAAATCGGCCGAGGCGCAGCTGCGCGGCATGAGCGGTTTTGCCGAGGCGGTGGCGAAGAACGCCTTCAAGCTGATGGCCTACAAGGACGAATACGAAGTCGCCCGGCTGCATCGCGACCGGAGTTTTGAAAAGAAGCTTGCCGAGCAGTTCGAAGGCGATTTCAAGATCAAGCATCACCTCGCGCCGCCGCTGATCGCCAAGGTCGATCAGCGCACCGGTCATCCGGCAAAGATGGCTTTCGGAGGCTGGATCAGACCTGTATTCGGTGTGCTCGAAAAGCTGAAATTCCTGCGCGGCACATCCTTCGATCCGTTCGGCCGTACCGCCGAGCGGCGGATGGAGCGGCAGTTGGTCGAGGACTATTTCGCTCTGGTGACCGAGCTTTCCGCGGGGCTCGATGCCCACGGCCACTCGGTCGCCGTCGAGCTTGCCGGACTGCCGGACATGGTTCGCGGTTTCGGCCACGTCAAACTGGCCGCCGTCCAGCGCTATGAAAAGCGCAAAACCGATCTCCTTGCGAAATGGCGGGCGAGGGAGCCGCTCACCCATGTCGCTTAACCGTTTTCGTTCCTGAGAGTTTTCCGCATGGCAGAAAAGATCATCATCGACACCGATCCCGGCCAGGACGACGCGCTGGCCATCCTGTTGGCGCTCGCAAGCCCGGAAATCGAGGTGCTGGGAATCGTCGCGGCGGCGGGCAACGTGCCGTTGTCGCTGACGACCAGGAACATCCGTAAAATCTGCGAGCTCGCGGGTCGTCCCGACATCAGGGTGTTTGCTGGTTGCGACCGGCCGATGAGCGGGCCGCTGGTCACGGCCGAACACGTGCATGGCGCGACCGGGCTCGACGGTGCAGACCTGCCCGAACCGACCATGCCGCTTCAGGACAAACATGGCATCGATTTCATCATCGAGACCATTGAGAGCGAGCCGGCCGGCAGCGTGACCGTCTGCACGCTCGGACCGCTGACCAATCTCGGCAAGGCGCTCACCAGGGTGCCGGAAATTGCCGGCCGCATCCGGCGCGTGGTGCTGATGGGCGGCGGGCTTTTCGAGGGCGGCAACATCACGCCGGCCGCCGAGTTCAACATCTATGTCGACCCGCCGGCCGCTGCCGTCGTCTTCGGCTCGGGCGTGCCCATCGTGATGATGCCGCTTGACGTCACCCACAAGACCCTGACGACCCGCGCCCGCGTTGCCGCGATCCAGGCGATCGGCACGCCGCTATCCGACGCCGTGGTCGGCTGGCTCGATTATTTCGAGCGCTTCGACGTGGCGAAATACGGCAGCGACGGCGGGCCGCTGCACGATCCGAACGTGATCGCCTATCTGCTGAAGCCGGAGCTTTATTCCGGCCGGCTCTGCAATGTGGAGATCGAGACGGAGTCCGAACTCACCAAGGGCATGACGGTCGCCGACTGGTGGGGCGTGTCCGGCCGGCCGAAGAACGCGATGTTCATGCGCGATGTCGATGCCGACGGTTTTTATGCGCTGCTGACCGAGCGGCTGTCATGGTTCGGCCGGGCGGAGGCGGCGGCTAGTCCGAAGTTGCGGCTGGTCTGACTCTCAACCCTCATCCCTGTGCTTGTCACAGGGATGAGGCAGCGCCGCGTCTGCGGCGCGGAAGAGTCCTTTCAGCCCAAGGACTTGGGCTGGCTGGTTTCCTGTGACAAGCACAGGAATGAGGGTGTGTGGAGCGTCGTGCCAGTAACGAGCGCCAGCTCACCGTCATGGCATCTTCCGCGGAATGATTAGCGCATCGAGAATGCGCACGCCCTCGCCATCGGGCAAGACCGCCACCGGGTTCAGATCGATCGCCTCTATATCGCCGCCGTATCGGGCGGCAAAATCCGATACCTGGACCAAGAGTTCGGCGAGCGCCTTTCGATCCGCCTTCGGCGCACCGCGATAACCTTCCAGCAACGATGCCAGTCTTGTCTCGCCGATCATCGCTTCGGCGCGGGCGAGGTCGATGGGCAGGAGGTCGAAGGTGCTGTCCTTTACCAGTTCCACCAGCACGCCGCCGATGCCGACGACGATGCCGAAACCGAAGGGTTCGTGGCGGACAAGGCCGACCAGTGCCTCGATGCCGCCCGTGACCATTTCCTGCACCGAGAGGCCGCGCAGCGCGGCGTCGGGAGCATAGGCGCGGGCGTTTGCCATGATCGCATCGAATGCGGCGCGGGCTTGCGCTTCCGACGCGATGCCGAGCTTTACGCCGCCCGCTTCGGTCTTGTGCAGGATATCGGGCGACTCGATCTTCATCACCACAGGAAAGCCGAGCTGCTTTGCAGCTTCGGCAGCCGCGTCGGCGCTGGTGACGAGCTGTTCCCTGGGAACCGGCAGTCCGTCCGCAGCGAGCAGTTGTTTGGCTTCGCGCTCGGTCAGAGCCCCTGCGGGGAGGTTCTTCTTTGTCGCCGCCACTTTGCCGGGCCAGGAGACGGCGTGGCTCCGGGTGATCAGGGTGCGAACGGCCGTCAGCGCGCTTTTCGTGCCGCGCAGTACCGGCACGTTCGAAAGCTTTGCCTCGAGATCCGGGTGATGGCCGGAGGAGAGGTTGCTCATGAACACGACCGGCACCTTGCCCGTTGCGGCATATTCGGAAACCGCTTCGGCGATACCGAGATATTCGGAGGCGCAGAAATCGTCTAGGCCAGCGGGTGCGTCCTGCGTTGCAACGATGAGGCCGATCGACGGATCGTCCGCGAGCGCGTGCAGGACGTCGCGATAGATCCCGCCGTCGGCGAAGACCACGCCGGTCGTATCGAGCGGGTTCTGGGGAGTGGCGAAGGGCGGCAGCAGCGCCTTTACCCGGGCAACCGTTTCAGGCTGCAGGTCGGGCAGCGAAAGGCCGACGTCGTCGGCGATATCGGAAACATGCGCCACCCCTCCGCCGGAGACGCCGACGATTGCGACGCCCGGTTTTACAGGCCGTTGCTTCAGGTTCAGGCAGAGCGTCGCCGTTTCCATGAAGCCGTCCATGTCGGGCACTTCGATAATGCCGACCCGGCGGAAGAAGGCACGGTAGGCGTCGTTGCTGCCGGCGAGTGAACCGGTATGGGCGGCGGTCGCCTGGGCGCCACGCTCGGAGCGGCCGGCGCGGAGGGCGATCACCGGCTTGTTGGCCGAATGCATTTTCTCCATCGCGGCGGCCAGTTTTTCCGGTTCGCGGATGGCCTCGATGACGATGCCGACGGCGCTGGTATCGTCATCCGTGGCGAGGAAATCGAGGTAGTTCGGAATGTCGGTCGCGGCGCTGTTGCCGGCGGAGACGATATGGCTGAGCCCGAATCTTCCGGTATTGCCGAGCGCGATGGCGCTGGCGCCGGAATGGGAGAGAATCGCGAAGCGGCCTTTTTCGAGATTGGTCGAGAGGCTGGAGGAATAGAGTGCGGCACCCGAGCCGAGATTGAAGAGGCCGAGGCAGTTCGGGCCGCAGATCGCCATGCCGTAGCGCTCGGCGATTTCCACCAGTTGCCGCTGCCGCCCGCGGCCGGCTTCGTCCAGTTCGGCGAAACCGGAGGCCAGCACGACCGCCGCCTTGACGCCGGTGCTTCCGGCCTCTTCAAGGGCCGCGATCACCTTGTCGGCGGCAATGCCGATCACCGCGACATCGGGTACATCGGTCAGTGCCGAGAGGGAGGGCGAGGCGGGAAGTCCGAAGATCGTCCCGGCCTTCGGATGCACCGGAATGATCTGCCCCTGATAGCCGAAGCGCATCAGGTTCTTCATCACGTAGCTGGAGGAGGCGTCGGCGCGCTCGGTGGCGCCGACGACTGCAATGGAGCGCGGCGCCATGAGGGCCTGCATCGCCTCAGGCGTGTTGGCCGTCATGGCCGGGGCCTCAGTCGAGGCCCTTGAAGGGATCGTCACGGAAGGCGAGATATTCCTTCAGCGACATTTTTGCGAGGTTCGCCATCCATTCGCGGCCCTGCCTGGTCACGTGGAGGGCGGCGATCGCCTCGATATTGTACTGGAAAGACGGCATGAGACCCGCAACCATTTGCTGGTTGTTGATCGAGGCCTTGGTGTATTTCAGCGCCGGAACCGGCATGCGGGCAAGCTTGCGGGCGAGGTTCTCGGTCTTTTCCTTGAGCTGGTCGGCAGGCACGATCTTGTTGATCAGGTGCATGCGGAGCGCCTCCTCGGCATCCACCATGTCGCCGGTGAACATCAGCCAGCGCACGTCGCGGGTGGCGAGCAGCCAGGGCATCATCAGCGCCGGGGGGCCGGAATTGTGGCGTACTTCCGGTTCGCCGAACTTGGCGTTGTCGGCGGCGATCGCCAGATCGCAGCACATCATCAGTTCGAGCGCGCCGGCAAGAGCGTAACCGTTGACCGAGGCGATGACCGGGATCGGGGCGCGCCAGATATTGAGCAGTGCCTCGGCATTTTCCGTCATGTCCACGCGCCAGAAGTCGATATCGACGTCGAAATCGTCGCCTTGCAGGTCGTAGCCGGAGGAGAAGGCGCGGCCCGCGCCGGTGATGACGAGGGCGTTGACGTCCGGGTCTGCGACGGCAGCTGCGACAGCTGCGTCAATCTCGCGGATCACCGTCTTGTTCATCGCATTCATCTTGTCGGGGCGATTGATGGTGATCGTCGCGAACTTGTCAGTCAAATCCTTCTCGTAAAGGATCGTCTCGTAGCTCATGGCAGTTCCCCTTGTTCTTGAACTATTTGCCGGCCTTCTTCAGCGCCGCGTAGGCGACGGCCATCTTCGCGGCCAGCCGCGCATTGTTTTTCACCAGTTCGATATTGGCCTTGAGGCTCTCGCCCTTCGACAGTTCGTTGATGCGGGCGAGCAGGAAAGGCGTCAGTTCCTTGCGGCCGATGCCGCGCTCGTCCGCCTCGCGCACCGCGTCATTGATCGTGCCGTCGATGAATTCCGGCGTCAGCGCGGCGGCTTCCGGGATCGGGTTGGCGATCATAAGGCCGGTGCCGGTGCCGAGCTGGTGGTGCAGGTACATGGCCCTGGCGATCTCCTCCGGCGTGTCGAGCCGGTGGTCGGCCTTGAAGCCGCTTTTACGGGTAAAAAAGGCCGGGAAATCGTCGGTGCCATAAGCGATCACCGGCACGCGCTGGGTTTCGAGATATTCCAGCGTCTTGGCGATATCGAGGATGGATTTCACGCCGGCACAGACGACGGCGGTTTTCGTGCGGCCGAGTTCGGTCAGATCGGCGGAGATGTCGAATGTCTGTTCGGCGCCGCGATGCACGCCGCCGACGCCGCCGGTCGCAAAGATATCGATTCCGGCGAGATCGGCCATCAGCATGGTGGCGGAAACCGTGGTACCGGCCGACTGGCCGCGCACCATGGCGACGGCGAGGTCGCGGCCGGAGGCTTTTACGACGCCCTTCGCCTGGGCCAGTTCCTCCAGTTCGCTGTGTTCGAGGCCGACGCGCAGCTCGCCGTTGACGACAGCGATGGTGGCCGGGATCGCGCCGTTCTCGCGGATCACCGCCTCGACGCCCAGTGCGGTTTCGAGATTGGCCGGGTACGGCATGCCATGGGTGATGATGGTCGATTCCAGCGCCACGACCGGGCCGCCGGCGGCAATGGTTTCGGCCACTTCGCGGCTCAGCTTCGGTTTGATGAGGGCCATTTCGGTATTCCTTAGATCGTTTCGAGCGGCCGGAAATTAGCCAGCCAGTCGGTGCATATTGGCTTCCAGGAAGCGTTCGGACAATTCCGTATGGACGCTCGCGGTGCTTTCCGTCGTCAGCGTGCCGAGCAGCGCGCCGGTGCGGGCCGCGTGATAGGTATCTTCGCCGTGCAGGATGCGGTGCAGCGTGCCGGCGATCATCGCGTCACCGGCACCGGTGATATCGACCGGCCGGGCATGTACGGCCGGGAAGGTTCTGGCGCCTTCGGTGCCGGCCACCGCAATGCCGCGTGGACCCATGGTGACGACCGCCTCGCGCGCACCGGCGGCCTGCAGGGCAAGTGCCGCCTCTTTAGCGTCGTCGATCGTTTCATGCGCCTTGCGTCCGAGGACCGCGTTCGCCTCGTCGATGTTCATGAACAGGAGGTCGATGCCGGTGAGATCCCTTGGCAGGCGCGCGGCCTTGGGCGTCGAGACCGCGTCAATCGCCAGCCGGAAGCGGGCGCCCTGGCGTTTGGCGATCAGAGCGGAAAGCGTTTCGGCCGGCAGGTTGCAGTCGGAAAATACCCAGCTTGCGGCGGCGAGATGCGGCCAGATGCGCTCGATATGGCTCGGCAGCAGCAGGTCGAAAATGCTCATGTCGGCAATGCCCAGCACAAGGTCGCCCTTGGTATCGAGTATGGCGGCATATTCCGCCGTCGGGCGTTCGGTAGTGGTGATGATCTGGCTGACATCGATGCCGCGGTCGCGCATGTGCTTCAGTACCGCCCGCCCGCCTTCGTCGTCGCCGACGATCGATACGAAACTGGTCGTGGTGCCGAGAAGAGCGAGATTTTCCGCCACGTTGCGGGCAACGCCGCCGAGGCTGCGGACGCCATCGACCGGGTTCGAGGTTTCGAAGACCAGATCCTGCTTGGCGCGGTACTTGCGGTCCAGCACGGCGCCGCCGATGCAGACGGCGCGGGTTTCGGCCGGCATCACATAACCGCGGCCGAGGATATAGCCCTTCTGCATCAACTGCACGATGTGGGCGGCGACCGTCGAGCGCGCCAGCCCGAGCATGCTGGCAATCTCCTGCTGGCCCGCGAACGGGTTGTCCTTGATGATTGCCAGGACGGCCGCTTCCTGTGGCGCAAGGTCATCCATGTTCAGTCGATCGTCCTTGGGTCGGGAACCGCGTTGCAACTTCGTTAATTTTGATATGGACAACAACAGATGTTTTTGTCAACATCTGTTTGTCAGATGTGAATTGGAGGAAGGCCGTGCCCGTTTCTAGTGCCAATCCCGCGTCATCCCATGGTGCCGTACCCGGCATTCCGGTGATCGATGTCGGCCCCTTCATCCGCAACGAGGCAGGTGCTGCCGCGGTTGTGAAGACGATTGAAACGGCCTGTCGCGATACTGGCTTCTTCCTCGTTACCGGTCACGGCGTTTCGCCCCAGGCGACATCGAGGCTCTACAATCTCGCCCGCGCCTTCTTCGATTACCCGCAGGACTGGAAGAAGACGCAAGGGCGCGGTACTGGCATTCTCGGTGGCGTTTCCTTTTCGCCGATTGCCGAGGAGGCGCTTGCCGCGACGCTTGGGCTCAAGACGCCCGGCGACTACAAGGAAAGCCTGAACTTCGGCCAGAACCTTCCCGGCGACACCTGGCCGGACTGGCCGGACGGTCTGGAACAGGCATTCCGAGATTATTTCAAGGAAATGGAAATTCTCGCCAAGCATATGCGCCGCATCTTCTGCCAGGCGATTGGGCTGGATCAGGATTATTTCGAGCCCTCCTTCGAAAACCATCTCTCGGCGCTGCGGGTCATCAACTATCCCGAACAGGACGAATCGCCGCTGCCGGGCCAGATGCGCGCCGGCGTGCATACCGATTACGGCTTCATGACCATCCTGCGCTCGGAGGCTTCGGCCGGCGGGTTGCAGGTGCGGAACCGCAACGGCGACTGGCTGGACGCCCCGTCGATCGAGGGCGCCTACGTAATCAACATCGCCGACGCGTTCATGCGCTGGACGAATGACGAATGGGTCTCGACGCCGCACCGCGTCGCCAATCCGCCGACCGGTTTCAAGGGTACGGCACGCCGCCAGTCGATCCCGTTCTTCCTCAATCCGTCCAAGGATACGGTAATTGAGTGCTTGCCCCCCTTCGTAAAGGGTGGCGCCAAATATGAGCCGATCAGCTATGGCGAATATATCGACCTGAAGACGAAACAGGCTTTTTCGAAAGGCTGACCAATAACCGAACTCGTGCGCAGAAGCGGAACACCGCCTGCACCTATAGATCAAAGATCGCAGCATCAAGATCGCAACAAGGGGAACTGGACATGATGGATTTGACAAGGCGACAGACGCTTGCCGGGATGAGTGCACTCGCTGCGGCGGGCCTTTTCGGCCTTCCGGCGCGGGCTCAAGCAAAGACGCTGGTCGTGCCGACGCTCGGCGGCGTGTGGGAACAGTACTGGCGCTCGACCGTCGCTCCCGCCTTCACCAAGCAGACGGGTGCGGCGGTGACGCTCGACGTCGGCAACGGCCGCGTCTGGGGCGCCAACCTGCGGGCGGCGGGCACCGCCAAGCCACCCTATTCGATCGTGATGACCAACGAGGTCTTCGCCTCTGGCCTGCGCAAGGAAGGCTTTTTCGAAAAGCTCGACCTCACCAAGCTGCCGAACTACGCCGACCTTTATCCGCTTGCCAAGAAGACCGACGGTTGGGGCGCGATCGGCGCCGTTTCGCCGATCGGCATCGGTTACCGCACCGACCTGGTGAAGACCAAGCCGAAGTCCTGGAAGGACCTTTGGAACAATCCGGAGTTCAAGGGCAAGATCGGCCTCTACAACTTCGCCAACAGTGCCGGCAAGATGGAGCTGCTGCTGTTCTCGAAGATCTTCGGCAAGGACCAGTATGACGTCGATGCCGGTTTTGCAGCACTTCAGAAGCTTGGCTCGGTGATCCAGGTGGACTTCAACATGTCGACCGGCCTGGCTTCCGGCGAAATCGTCGTCGCACCTTTCGACTTCGGCGAAATCGCTCGCCTGCGCCGCCAGGGCCTGCCGGTCGACTGTATCATCCCGGAGGAAGGGATGTTCATGTTCGACCAGACGATCAACATCCTCGCCAATGCCCCGGAGAAGGAACTGGCCTATCAATACGCCAACTTCCTGCTCTCGCCGGAAGTGCAGGGAATGATGATGAAGGAATTCTTCATCTCGCCGACCAATTCCAAGGTGGTCGTGCCGGCCGAGCTCAAGGTCGACGTGCCGGTTTCCGGTGCCGACATGGACAAGATCCTCACCTGGGACTGGGGCTTCGTCAACGAGAAGCAGGGCGAGCTCGCCGAACGCTGGGCGAAGACCGTCAAGTGATTTCCCCAACTGCGATCATGGCCTGCCATGAGGGCAGGCCATGATCGGCTTTTTCGGGGTCCGGCTCTTCAAATGGAAAGTGGAATTTCATGACAGAGGTTAGCATCGAAAAGCTGACCAAGGACTATGGGCAGGGGCCTGCGGTCAACAGCATTTCGATCAAAATAGCGGAGGGCGAGTTCATCTCGCTGCTCGGGCCGTCCGGTTGCGGCAAGACGACGACGCTGAAGATGATCGCCGGTTTCGAGGATGCGACCGAAGGGGCGATCCGCTTCGACGGCCGTGATGTCGTGCATATGCCGGTCGAAAAGCGCGATATCGGCATGGTCTTCCAGAACTATGCGCTCTTCCCGCATATGACGGTCGAAAAGAACCTCGCCTTCGGGCTGGAAATGCGCAAGACGCCCAAGGACGAGATCCGCACCCGCATCGCCAAGGTGCTGGATATGGTGCAGCTCACCGGTTATTCGGAGCGTTATCCGCGCCAGCTTTCGGGCGGCCAGCAGCAGCGCGTGGCGCTTGCCAGGGCGCTTGTCATCGAGCCGAAGATCCTGCTGCTCGACGAGCCGCTCGCCAATCTCGACGCCAAGCTGCGCGAGGAGATGCGCGTCTTCATCCGCGACCTGCAGCGCCGGGTCGGCATTACCACAGTCTACGTCACCCACGACCAGGCCGAGGCAATGACCATGTCCGACCGGGTCGTGGTGATGTTCGGCGGCCGTATCGCCCAGATCGGCACGCCCTCGGACATCTACGAACGGCCCGCCAATCTGGAAGTGGCCGAATTCGTCGGACAGGTGAACATCATCCGCGGCAAGGTCGGCAACCGGGTCGTTTCCACGGCCTTCGGGGACGTGCCGGTCAGCGGAGATTTTGCCGACGGTGCCGAGCTGATGCTGGCCTTGCGTCCGGAAGCGGTCGAGCTTCTGCCGGTTAACTCAGGCGCCACAGGCGCGTCGGCCAAGGTTCTGTCCAGTTATTATTCGGGCAGTCTCGTCGATTACCGGCTGGAACTGGCAGGCGGGACCGTCGTCAACGTCCAGACCTTTCCGCGCACGCGGTTTGCCGATGGCGACGAGGTGCTCGTGCATGCGCCGGCCGATCGGTTCTGGCCGCTTGGAAGTGCGGCATGAATGCGTCCGCCAAGAAACGCATTGGACCGCTGCTCCTGATCGCGCCTGCCGCGATCCTGCTCGGCGTCTTCCTGGTGCTGCCCTATCTCAATATCGTCGTCATGAGCTTCCGCATGCCGGGGCAGGGCACGCCCTATGGGCCGGGCTTCACCTTCGGCAATTACGGAAAATTCTTCTCGGACTTCTTTTATGTCCAACAGGTGATCAACACGCTGTGGATCGGTTTCCTGACGACCTTCATCTGCCTGGTCCTCGGTTACCCGGTCGCCTGGCAGCTGGCGCGCGGGGCCTCGGCCTTTCGCGCCTTCGGTTATGCGTTGGTGTTGTCGCCGCTGCTCGTCGGCATCGTCATCCGCAGCTATGGCTGGACGATCCTGCTCGGCAATAACGGCATCATCAACCGCACGCTGACCGGGTGGGGCCTGATCGATGGGCCGCTGCCGCTGATGTATAACGCGCTCGGCATCATCATCGCACTGGTGCATGTCTTCCTGCCCTTCATGATCCTGCCGATCATGAGCGCCATCCAGGGCATAGACCCGTCCCTCGAGTCCGCCGCCCGGTCGCTCGGGGCGTCGAAGGTGACGTCCTTCCGGCGCATCACCCTGCCGCTGTCGCTGCCGGGCATCCAGGCCGGCTGCATCCTCGTGTTCGTGCTGTCGCTCAGCGCCTATGTAACGCCGTCACTGATCGGCGGCCTGCGCGTGAAAACCATGGCGGTGACGGTGGTGGATGCGCTGATCGATACGTTCCAGTGGCCGTTCGGTTCGGCGCTGGCGCTGATGCTGTCGGTGACCGGGGCGATCGTCGTCGTTATCTTCGGACGGCTGACCGTCATGAAATGGAAAGCCTGAGCCGATGTCTAAACCATTCTTCACCGTCTATTGCCTGATCATCTACGCCTTCCTGCTGGCGCCGATCGCGGTCGTCGTGATCGCTTCGTTCAATGCAGGCGCCTTCCTCACTTTCCCGCCGCAGGGGCTGTCCTTCCGCTGGTATGTCGTGTTCTTCAACAACGAGGTGTTCATGCGGGCGATCCGCACCTCGCTGTGGATCGCGGCGCTGACCATGGTGATCTCCGGGATCATCGGTACGATGGCGGCGATGTTCTATGTGACCCATGCCGGCAAGCTCAAGGAAACCGTGCGGGTCGCCATGCTGGCGCCGCTGCTCTTGCCGGAAGTGCTGACCGCGATCTCGCTGCTGTTCTTCGTCTATTCGGTCGGCCTCGGCACCCAGAATCTCGTCGGCATGATCGTCGGCCACGTTCTGATCACGCTGCCCTTCGTGTTCATCAACGTCTCGGCATCGATGGAGAGCTACGATCCGGCCTGGAGCCTGGCGGCGCAGAGCCTCGGGGCAGGGCGGTTCACCCGGTTCCGGCGGATCATGCTGCCGCTGATAAAGCCGGGGGTGATCGGCGGCTGCCTGTTCGCCTTCATCATCTCCTTCGACATCTTCACGATCTCCTTCATGCTGAAGGGGGTCGGCATGTCGACGCTGCCGATCCAGCTGTTCGACTACCTGCGCACCAATTTCACGCCTGAAGCGGCTGCCGTCTCGACCTGCTCGATCGTGCTGACGATGGCGGTGGTGGTCATCTCGGAAAAGGTGCTGGGCCTGCGCATCCACCGTTTCTAGTACAGCTTGCCGCGGGCGGTGACCGGCCAGAGCGCCTCGACACGGCCGTTGCGGACGCAGACATACCAGTCGTAGAGATTGCAGGTCGGGTCGCAATGGCCCGGCACGAGGCGCAGCCGGTCGTTGAGTTTCAGCGTGTCCCGCGGGTCCTCGATCTTGCCGTGTTCATCCGAGGCGCTGACGAATTTGAGATCGGGGCGTTCGAAAACGGTCGGCAGGCCGCTGTCGATCGAATGCGCCTTGAGGCCCGCGTCGCAGATGGCGCGACCGGAGGCCGGCTTGCTCATGATCGAGGTCAGCACGAGGAGCGCATGCTCGAAACCGCCGACCGTGCCATTGCCTTCCGTCGCGCGGACGCGGGCGTAATCGGCATCCATGAAAATGTAGGAGCCCGGCTGGATTTCGTTGTAGAGGCCCGAGGCGCCTTCGAGATTGTGGGTGCCGGTTCCGGCCCCTGTGATGATCTTCGGTTCAAGCCCGGCATCGCGCAACAGGTCCGTTGTTTCGCGGGCCATGCCGACCGCCTTGTCGATGGCGGCCCGGCGCTCGGCCGGATCGTAGATATGCTGGGCACCGCCGTGATAGGCCTGGATGCCGGCGAAGGCGAGGTTCGGGGCCGTGGCGACCGTCTTTGCCAGTTCGACCGCCGGCACGCCGGGCAGTACGCCGCAGCGGCGGGCGCCGCAATCGATCTCCACCAGCACGTCGAGCGTCACGCCATGCCGGCCGGCCGCTTCGGAAAGCGTCGAGACGATAGTCGGATCATCGACGCAGACGGTGACATGGGCGCTCTTTGCGAGCCTTGCCAGCCGGTCGATCTTTCTTGGATCTGCGACCTCGTTGGCGATCAGCACGTCGGTGACGCCGCCGCGCACCAGCGCTTCCGCCTCGGAGACTTTCTGGCAGCAGATGCCGACCGCGCCACCGTTCGCCATCTGGTACAGCGCGACATCGGCCGACTTGTGGGTCTTGGCATGCGGGCGCAGCCGCACGCCCATCGCCTCGGCATAAGCTTTCATCCGTTCGACATTCCGCTCGAAGGCGTCGAGATCGATGATCAGCGCCGGCGTCTGGATATCTTCGAAGGTGTCGCCGATGGCCGCCGGAACGTCAAAGCCGATATCGGGGTCGTCGGGAGAAGAGGTCATGAAAGCCGGGTCCGGTATGAGATGGGGTAACGATAGGTTCCTCATCTCTCCCAGGCAATCGCCGGCCTGCAATTTCGTTCAAGATCAACGATCCGGTCTTCGGTAGCTGTGGGCAAACATCTCGAAAGGATCGACCCATGAGCCTGGAATTTCTCATCACCTCCTTCATCGTCGTCGCCTCGCCGGGTACCGGCGTGCTGATCACGCTCGCCGCCGGCCTGTCGGGCGGAGCGCGGGCGAGCCTCGTTGCCGCTTTCGGCTGCACGCTCGGTACCCTGCCGCATATGATCGCGGCGGTCTCCGGCCTCGCGGCGCTGCTGCATGCCAGCGCATTTGCGTTCGAGTTCATCAGATATCTCGGTGTCGCCTATCTCCTGTTCATGGCGTGGCAGGTGCTGAAGGAAAAGGGGGCGCTTGCGGTGGAAGCGGACCGGACGCCGAAATCCGCCTGGCAGGTGATCGTGTCGGCCATCCTCGCCAATCTGCTCAACCCGAAACTGTCGATTTTCTTTTTCGCCTTCCTGCCGCAGTTCGTTGGCCCGGACGAGACCGCGCCCCTTCTGCGTATGACCGAGCTCAGCCTCGCGTTCATGCTGATGACTTTTGGCATTTTCGTCGTCTACGGGCTGTTCGCCGCCTCCGTGAGAAATCACGTGATCTCGCGGCCGAGTATCCTTGCCTGGATGCGGCGCGTCTTCGCCGGCGCCTTTGTGGTGCTCGGTGCAAGGCTTGCGTTTTCGGCGCGATAGTTATTACCTGCCGCGTAATTGAGACGATGCATGCCCTCCCGCATGATCCCCCTGCCTGCAACGAGCCGGGCGATCTCAAGGAGAAAAGACATGACCGATGCGAACAGCAATGCCGAACGTTATCTCGCAATCTGGAACGAGACCGACGCCATCCGCCGCAAGGCGATGATCGCGGAGACGTGGGCGGAGGATGGGCTTTACGTCGATCCGTTGATGCGCGGCGAAGGCCATGAGCGGATTGGATCGCTGGTCGAGGGCGTCCAGGCGCGGTTTCCGGGGTTCCGCTTCACGCTGATCGGCGCGGCCGACGGTTATGACGACAATCTGCGCTTTTCCTGGGGGCTTGGCCCGGAAGGTGGCGAGGCGCTGATCAAGGGCACGGATTTCGCCATCCTGGAAAACGGCCGGCTGAAGTCGGTCTACGGGTTCCTCGATCAGGTCCCGGCTGCCGCATGACGGCCCTTGCACCCGCCCGTCCTCTCGGTGACTTCCTGCGCGAATGGCGCCGCCGCCGGCGCATGAGCCAGCTCGACCTGGCGCTGGAGGCCGATATCTCGCAGCGGCATTTGAGCTTCATCGAAAGCGGGCGGGCGGCCCCGAGCCGGGACATGCTCCTGCATCTGGCGGAGCGGCTTGAAGTGCCGCTCCGCGAGCGCAATCCGATGCTGCTCGCCGCCGGTTTTGCGCCGGTCTTTGCCGAACGCAAGCTCGACGATCCGGCACTTCAGCCGGCGCGGCGGGCAATCGATATGGTGCTGAAGGGCCACGAGCCGTTTCCGGCACTCGCGATCGACCGGCACTGGACGCTGGTCGCCGCCAATGCCGCGGTGGCGCCGCTGCTTGCAGGCGTTGCGGACCGGTCGCTGATCGAGGGGCCGGTGAACGTCCTGCGTCTCAGCCTGCATCCGCGGGGCCTTGCGTCTCACATCGCCAATCTTGTCGAATGGCGCAACCACCTGCTCGAACGGCTGCACCAGCAGATTGCTGCGACGGGCGACCGTATTCTTCAGACACTGCTGGAAGAGCTGTCCGGCTATCCGAAGCCGGAAGGGGCGTCGAAATCAGTGCCGAGACACGACTATGCGGGTATTGCAGTGCCGATGGAATTGCGGACGGAGGCCGGGCTTTTGTCCTTCATCTCGACCACGACGGTCTTCGGAACCCCGGTGGATGTGACGCTGTCGGAACTGGCGGTCGAATCCTTCTTTCCCGCCAATGACGAAACGGCCCGGCTCCTGCGCCAGATGGCAGAGGCCGGGCCGTCGAAGAGCGACATTTAAGCGCCTCAAAGAGAGACGTTTTGGTCAGCGAATCAGAATTCCGTCCACTGAGATTCGGCGGTTGCGGCAGCCGCGCCGCCGCCGAAGGACTTGCTGACGCGCTGTGCAAGGCGGCGAGCCGGGGATTCCTGCGGAGCCGCATTTCGGCCGACCGGGGCCGGAGCGGAGCCGTAGGCCGGGCGCTGCCGCATTCCGGAACGCTGGCCGCCTTCCGAAAGCTTGAAGCGGGTGAGGAGATCACGCAGCTTGGTGCTTTCCGAGGCGAGGTTGGCGCCGGCAGCGTTGGTTTCCTCGACCATCGCGGCGTTCTGCTGGGTCACCTGGTCCATCTGGTTGACGGCCGTATTGACTTCGGCGAGGCCGACCGACTGTTCGCGGGCGGCGATGGCGATGGCATTGATATGCTCGTTGATGGTGACGACGTGGGATTCGATCGTCTTCAGCGCGTCGCCGGTCTCGCGCACCAGCTTGACGCCGTTCTGGACCTCGGCACCCGACTTGCGGATGAGATCCTTGATCTCCTTGGCGGCATTGGCCGAACGCTGGGCGAGTTCGCGGACTTCCTGGGCGACGACCGCGAAACCCTTGCCGGCGTCACCGGCACGGGCTGCTTCGACGCCGGCATTCAGCGCCAGGAGGTTGGTCTGGAAGGCGATCTCGTCGATCACGCCGATGATGTTGGAGATCTGGTTGGACGATTGTTCGATGCGCTGCATCGCATCGACAGCGTTGGCGACGACCGCGCCCGACTGGGTGGCGCTGGAATTTGCCTGCAGGGCGATCATCTTTGCTTCGTCCGCACGCTTGGAAGAGTTCGAGACGTTAGCGGTGATTTCGTCGAGGGCGGCGGCGGTCTCTTCGAGCGAGGCTGCCTGCTGTTCGGTCCGCTTGGAAAGGTCGTCGGCGCTCTGGCTGACTTCACGCGAACCGCTGTCGATCGACTGGGCGGAGCCGGCGACTTCCGAGAGTGCTGCGCCGAGGCCGGACACGGCGGAGTTCAGGTCTTCGCGCAGGGCTTCGAAATCCGGAGCGAAGGGCTCGTTGAGCTGGAAGGCGAGATCGCCGGAGGCAAGGCGGCGCAGGCCGGCTGCGAGGCCGGAGGTCGCTTGCTGGAGGCGGTCCCGAGCGGAGGCTTCCGCCTCTTCCTGCAGGCGGATGCGGTCGGCTTCGGCTTGGGCGCGGGCTTCCTCCGCCTGATCCTGAAGCTGCCTGTTGGAGATCGCGGCCTGGCGGAAGACTTCCACGGCACCGGCCATCGCGCCGACTTCGTCCCGGCGTCCTGCAAAGGGGATTTCGGTAGCGGTGTCGCCGGCGGCAAGGCCGCTCATCGACGCCGTGATGCGCTGGATGGGGCGGGCGATACCGGACATCACGTAGACGGCGGCACCAACGATCAGCAGGAAGACAATGCCGAGGATGATTTCCATCGTGGTGAGCGCGGTGGAATAGGTCGTTTCCGCCTTGGCGGTTTCGAGGGCCGCCTCGTCCGTGTTCAACTTGACCAGCCTGGTTACGGCTTCCATGACCGGCAGGATGGTGACGCGCATCTTTTCCATCTCAACGCGGGCGCGCGCGTCGGAGGCCTTGCGGGAGAAGTCCAGCATCTTCTGCCCGTTGAGGACGTATTTGTCGATGCCCGTCTGGATCTGGTCGATGATCTGCTTTTCCTGATCGCTGGAGATCAGCGGCATGTAGGTCTGGAGAGCAGCCTTGAGAGCACCGGACTGCTGGGCGATCAGCTTTTCCGCAGTCTCCATCCCGAAGTCCGAGGTCGTCGTCAGATGGCCCATATAAGCGACCGTCATTCCGAGAAGGGCCGTCTCGATATTCTTCGAGGCCTGGACGCTCGGCATCGAGTTTTGCGAAATCGTCGTGAGATTTCCGGCGACATTGGAGAGCGAGGAAATGGCCGCCCAGGCGAGAACGGCGACGAGCGCCGCAATCGCGCCGAAGACGGCGATGAGCGAGCTGCGAATGGAGAGTCGGGACATGAGGTTCGGCTCCGGAAATGGTGAGGCCTCGAATGAGGCGACGCGTTTTCACGCGCGGATCTGATATCTGGCAGTGTGGGAAGAGAACCGGTCTCATACCGGCTCTTGCGCTACACCGGATGGCGGTCGCGCGGTACCCGGAGATTAAGGTCAAACTCTTTAACGACAGATTGAATTTTGATAGTATAGAATGACTTTTGATGATTTTTTGAGGCAGAAAATCCGAAATTACCCTTCTGCTATCCATTTATTTTATAATGATAATATTGGAATCGGGCGGGCGTAGTAACAGGATACCTGTCAATCCTGGATTGCTTGATTTTCCGTTCAAACGAGATGCGAAATCTAGCCTAGGTGACAGGCGGTTCCGATGCGGATCCGATGCCTGTAGCACGTGTTATCTGCGGGTCCGCAGGCCGTCCATCAGCAGACCGATCAGGCGGTGCGACCGCTCACGCCATTCGGGCGATTCCGGCATGGAATAGATGCTCGACAACGCGTGCAGGAGATCGGTCGTTTCGATGTCGCGGCGGATACATCCTTCATCGGCTGCAGTCTTCAAAAGACTTTCCAGCGCGCCGCGGATGAGGCCCGAGCCCTCGGAAAAAAGAGAGGAGTTGGAGGTCATGAGGATGCGCAGGCTGTTGGCCATGCCGCGCTTGGTGGCGATGTAGCCCACGAAGCGCCGCATCCATTCCTCGAGCGCCATGTCCGGCGAATGTTGCCTTGCAAGTTCCGTGGCGGCGCTCGCCAGGCCTTCGAGCTCGCGGCGATAGACCACCTCGACAAGATGCTCGCGGCTTGGAAAATGGCGGTAAAGCGTGCCGATGCCGACGCCGGCCTGCCGTGCTATATCTTCCAGCGAAGTCTCGACGCCCTTTTCCGCAAAGGCTGCGGCCGCCACCTCGACCAGCTTTTCGTGGTTGCGGCGTGCATCGGCGCGAAGCCTGGTCGATGCGGGTGATGTCGTCTTCGGCTCGGCCGAGGCCAAAATATTGCTCCAGGCAAATGAGGGCTTGACGAAAATCCGTGAGCCACTAGTTTAAACGGAGGCGCCTCCGGTTATCCGGATTGCCTTCCACTTCTTAGTCCAGAGGAGGACGGATGTCATGCCGAAATGTGCCGGTGTTTGTCTCGCCGGACATCATCTAGGGCATCACAGCCAATTGGCCAGTCCGTTCCAGACTTTAAAGTTCTCATTCTCGTGACAATGGCAGGAGCTCGATCCATGACACGAACCATCCATCTTTCGCTCGATATCAACGGGAGGCGGCACGAACTCGATGTCGAGCCACGCGTCACCCTGCTCGATGCGCTGCGCGAACATCTGGCGCTGACCGGCACCAAGAAGGGCTGCGACCAGGGCCAGTGCGGTGCCTGCACCTGTCATGTGGACGGCAGCCGTGTGCTTTCCTGTCTGACGCTTGCGGCCCAGGTCGAAGGCCGGCAGATCACCACGATCGAGGGGATCGCCGCCGAGAACGGCGAGCTGCACCCCGTCCAGGCTGCTTTCGTGGAGCATGACGCATTCCAATGCGGCTATTGCACGCCCGGCCAGATCATGTCCGCAGTTGCCTGCATCCGCGAGGGTCATGCGGGATCCGACGAGGAAATCCGCGAATACATGTCCGGCAATCTCTGTCGGTGCGGGGCCTATAACAACATCGTCGCGGCGGTGCGCGAAGCAGCGGAGATGGCGTGATGAGAGATTTTTCCTATTACCGAGCCTCGTCTGCCGATGAGGCTCGCCACGCGGCGCTGCAGTCCGGCGCCATGCTGCTCGCCGGCGGTACGACGCTTCTCGATCTTGCAAAATGCGGCGTGATGGAGCCGGAAACCGTTGTTGACATCACCCATCTCCCCGGGCTCGGACGGATCACCGTCGATGCCGGCGGCGCAACGATCGGCGCGCTTGCCAAGATGGGCGAGGTCGCCGATCACGCCGGCATCCGTGCAGCTTTCCCGGCAGTTTCGGAATCCCTGTCACTGGCGGCCTCCGCCCAGCTGCGCAACATGGCGACGATCGGCGGTAACCTGTTGCAGCGGACGCGCTGTTCGTATTTCCGCGAGCCGGATGTGTTTCCGGCCTGCCACAAGCGCAATCCCGGCTCCGGCTGTTCGGCGCTTGGCGGGGTCACCCGCAACCATGCCGTCCTCGGCACGAGCGATACCTGCATTGCGAGCTATCCCGGTGACCTCGCCGTTGCCCTCGTGGCTTTCGACGCCGTTGTCGAACTCGGAGGTCGGACGATCTCGGTCGACGATTTTTTCCTGACGCCGGGCAATACGCCGGAGCGCGAAACCGTGCTGGAACGAGGCGAGATGATCACCGCGATCACCGTGCCGGCCTCGGCCGCAGCGAAAAACTCGACCTATCTGAAAGTCCGCGACCGGCAGTCCTATGAATTTGCCGCAGCGAGTGCCGCCGTCGGGCTGGAATTCGAGGCGGACGGCAGGACGGTACGCGATATCCGCGTCGCTCTCGGCGGCGTCGCCACAAAGCCGTGGCGGGCTCGTAACGTCGAACAGGCGCTGACCGGCAAAGTGCTCAGCCCTGAAACCGTCGAGGTAGCGAGCCGGCTCGCCATGGAAGGTGCCGTTTCGCATGGCGCCAATCACTACAAGATCGAACTTGCGCCGCGCGTCGTCGCCCGCGCCATCCTGAAAGTTGGAGGTCTCGTATGACCATCATGGAACCCCGCAAACACGGCGATGCTTCCGACGGGACTGTCGGCGGTCGTCAAACGCGCTTCGAAGGCAATCTGAAGGTCACCGGTGGCGCGACCTATGCGCTGGAATATCCGGTCGAAGGCCTCGCCTATGCCATCCTCGTGCAGAGCACCATTCCGGCTGGGCGCGTCGTTTCGGTCGATGCGGAAAAGGCGCTTGCGGCCCCGGGCGTGCTGATGGTGCTGACGCCGGATGACGACATGGGTCTCCTGGTTGCCTCCGACTGGGGTGGCAATCGCCCGGAAAACCAGCCGTATTATCCGCTGCCGCGGCAGGTGCAATACAATGGCCAGTCGATCGCCGCCGTCGTCGCGGAAAGCCGCGAACAGGCGGTCGAGGCGGCAAGGCTGATCTGCATCACCTATGAGCAGACGCCGCATGTCGCAAGCTTCAATGATACGGCTGCCGGCGAAGGCAAGGTGATGGACAATCTCACCTCCGGATGGGGGGATGCCGAGGCCGCACTTGCGGACGCACCCGTTCAGATCGAGGGTGAATATTCGACGCCGCGTGAATACCACGTCGCCATGGAGCCGCATGGGCTGACCGTAAAGTGGGATGGCGACCAGATCACGGTCTGGGAGCCGAGCCAGTGGTCGCATGGCATGGCGCGCAGCTATTCCGAATGGTTTGGCATTCCTTATGAAAATGTCCGGCTGATCTCTCCGTTCATCGGCGGCGGGTTCGGCTCGAAGGGGGCGGCGCTCGCCCATGGCGCGGTGGCGGCCTTCGCGTCCAGGAAGCTCGGCCGGCCGGTAAAGCTTGCGCTGACGCGACCACAGAATTTCACCAACTATGGCGGTCGCGCCGCGACGCGCCAGCGGATCAAGATCGGTGCGACGGAAGACGGCATCCTGCAGGCGATCGTTCATCGCGGCGCCAGCGAGACCTCTACCTATGCGGATTGGCCAGAGCAGACAGGTGCTGCGACGCCGATCCTCTACAAGGTCGAGAATTTTTCGTCGCAGCATCGGGTCGTGCCGGTCAACGCCGTCACGCCCGGCGCGCTGCGGGGTCCAGGCAAGAACCCCAGTGCCTTCGGCATCGAAAGCGCGATGGAGGAACTGGCCTACAAGCTCGGCATGGACCCGCTTGAACTGCGGCTCAAGAACTATGCCGATCACGACTATCAGTCGGGGAAACCGTGGTCGACCCGCCGGCTGCGCGAAGCGCTGACCGAAGGTGCGGAAGCCTTCGGCTGGTCGAAACGCAGCCATGAACCACGCTCCATGCGCGACGGCAACCAGCTCATCGGCTGGGGCATCGGCTGCGGCACGTTCCCGGTCATCCAGGCGCCGAGCGAGGCGATGATCCGCATCCTCGGCAATGGCCGCGTCGAGGTCGTCAGTGGTGCGATCGACATGGGGCAGGGGACCTACACGATCCTTGCCCAGACGGCAGCCGAAGTGTTCGGCATTCCCGTCGACCAGGTCGAGGTTCATCTTGGGGATTCCCGGCTGCCGGGTGCGGCGATTGCCGGCGGCTCGATGCTGGCGGGCTCCATCCTCGGTGCCGTGCACAAGGCGGCGACGGCGGCCCGTGACGAACTGATCGGGCTGGCGCTCAACGACGAGAAATCGCCGCTCCGCGATACCGGCGCCAATACGCTGACCTTCAGCGGTGGCCGAATTGCCGCTCCCCGCGATCAAGGTCCGTCGCTCACGCTTTCGGAACTGATGGCGGCGCTCGGTCGCGACGAGATCGAGATCCTGAGGAATACGCTGCCGGAAGGTGCTACCGCCCAGGAGCAACATCAGGCCTGGACGAGCATGGCAAAGGTTCAGGGGCCGACCATGGGCGAATATTCCATGCACAGTTGGTGCGCCCATTTCGCCGAAGTGCGGGTGGACGAGGATTTTGGAACGGTACGGGTGTCCCGGATTGTCTCGGCCTTCGATTGCGGCCGGCTCTACAATCCGCGGCTGGTGGAAAGCCAGTGGCGGGGCGGCATCATCATGGGCATCGGCCAGGCGCTGCTCGAGGAAGGTCTCGTCGATCAGCGCAACGGCCGCACCGTCAACGGCAATATGGGCGACTATCTGGTGCCCACCAACGCGGACGTGCCGCATATCGAGGTAATCTCGGTCGGTGTTCCCGACTACGGCGCCTCGGCGCTTGGCGGCAAGGGTGTGGGCGAGGTCGGCATCGTCGGCGTCGCGCCGGCGATCGCAAACGCGGTCTTCCACGCGACCGGCAAACGCGTCCGCGACCTGCCGATCACGCTCGAAAAGCTGATCTGATCGATCTGGCGCGTCCGGTTTCGGCCGGGTGCGCCTATTTTCGCTTCGGCATGTTGGATGCCCCGAGGCTGCCGGCAAAACGTTCGGCCAGACGCTCCTTCCGGAAATGTTCGACCACGAAGTCGATAAAGACGCGTGTCTTTGCCGGCAGCAGCGTCTTGCTGGCGTAGTAGATCGAGATCGGCCCGATATCCGCATACCAGTCGGGCAGCAGGCGGACGAGCGTACCGCTCTCCATATACGATAAGGCATCGGGCATCGCGATCATTGCGGCACCGAGGCCGAGGCCTGCGGCGTGAGCAATGGCGGCCGGGTCGTTGAGCACCATCTTTTCCCTCAGGGCCACCGGCATTTCGTCACCGCTGGCATTTCGCATCACCCATTGGCGAATAAGACCGGTATTGGAGGAACGCATATGGATGCCGTCGAGGCTTGCAAGGTCTGCCGGATTGGCCGGCATGGGCCTGTCCCTCATGTAGGCGGGCGAAGCGACCAGGACGATATGGGCCGGGGCCAGGACCCGGGCGACCGCGCCGGGCGTCAGTTCGAAGCCGCCGCCGATCGCGGCGTCATATCCTTCAGCGATCATATCGACCTGCCGGTTCTCAAACGTCCAGTCCGGCCGGATCAGCGGGTAACGGGCCATGAACTCGGGCAGCAGAGGGAGGATATAACCCGTCCCGAAATGCGGGCTCATGCTGACCTTCAGCACGCCCGCCGGTTCGACGCCTTCCGAAGAGACCGCAGCGATGGCGGCCTGGAGCGCCTCGACGTGATCGCGGATCTCCGACAAGAAGCGCTCGCCCGCCTCCGTCAGCGTCAGTCTTCGCGTGCTGCGCTGGAAGAGGCGGGTGCCGAGGTTCTTCTCCAGCATCGCGACATTGCGGCTGACGGCCGCGGGCGTCAGCGCCAGCCGCCTCGCCGCAGCGGAGAAGCTGCCGAGTTCAGCGCTGCGCACGAAGGACTGCAGATTGGCGAGGCTTTCCATGGTGAGCCGATTTTCAATGATCGATTGAAGGTGATTGGCATTATTGCCGGCTTATCGAAGGCTAATCCAGAGGCGATATTCCCGTCATCGAAACACGCGGAGTATCACATAATGACTATCGGTATCATCGGCGCCGGCAATATCGGCGCAGCTTTCGCCCGCGCTCTTGCCCGTAGCGGCGTGCGCGCCACCATCGCCAACAGCCGCGGCCCGGCCTCGCTCGCAGAACTGGCGGCCGAGCTTTCGCCGTGGATTTCGGCCGGCACGATCGAAGAGGCCGCAAGCGCCGATATCGTGCTGATCGCGGTTCCGTGGTCGAAGCTGCCGACCGCGCTCGCCGGCCTGCCGGCCTGGAACGGCCGGATCGTCATCGATGCGAACAATCCGATCGAAGCGCCGCTCTACAAGCCGGCCGAACTCAATGGCCGTCTTTCCAGCGAGATCGTCTCGGATCTTGTCCCTGGCGCACGCGTTGTAAAGGCCTTCAACCATCTGTTCGCGAAGCTGGTCGAGGCCGATCCGTCTTCCGAGGGCGGAAAACGGGTGCTGTTCTATTCGGGCGACGACGCGGCGGCAAAGACGGAAGTCGCCTCCTTGGCGGAGAAGCTCGGTTTCTTCGGCATCGATCTCGGGCCTCTTGCGGTCGGGGCCAAGCTGGCGCAGTTCCCCGGCGGCCCGCTGCCTGGACTGAATCTCGTCAATTTCGGCTGACCCTCAGTCGTCCGAATAACGCTCCTCGGACCAGGGGTCGCCGCGCATATGGTAGCCGTTCTTCTCCCAGAAGCCGGCCTGATCCCGGTCCAGGAACTCGATCCGGTTGAGCCATTTGGCGCTCTTCCAGAAATAGAGGTGCGGCACTACCAGCCGCACCGGCCCGCCATGCTCCTCACTCAGCGGCTTGCCCTCCCACTCCGTGACGATGATTGCGTCCGGCGAGGCGAAATCCGAGAGCAGCAGGTTGGTGGTGTAGCCGTCATAGCTGGTCAGCATGACGGCAACGGCCTCTTCCTGCGGATCGACGAGATCGAGGAAATCGCGGGTCGAGACACCTTTCCAATTGTTGTCGTAGCGGGACCAGGTGGTCACGCAATGGATATCGGAGCGCATCTCGGTCTGCGGCAGGGCCTGGAAAGCCGCCCAGTCCAAAGTTCTGCGGTTGTTGACGAGGCCGCGCACGTCGAGTTTCCAGCGCTCGGTCGAAACCTGCGGCTGCTGGCCAAGGTCCAGCACCGGCCAGTTCTTGACCAGATGCTGGCCCGGCGGCAGCCGGTCGGTTTCCGGTCTTGTTATGCGGCCGGTCAGGAACTTGCCTTGCTCCGCCCATTTCCGTTTGGTGATGGTGAGCTTCGAATCCTCGGGCTCAATCTCGTCGGCCATATCCGGTTCTCCTTGCGTCGCCCGATAATCTGATAAACAAGAAAGGCAATCAATTGTCCGTTTTGGCAATTGTCTGTTTTGGAAATTCTGCGCTCGGAAAATCATGCCTGCCTTCAATCCCCTTATCGAAAAGCTCAGCCCTCCGCCCGTCCCGTCCGTCGCCGCCTGGGGGCGTGCCTATGACGGGTCGAAGGGACCGGTGATCGACCTTTCGCAGGCCGTGCCCGGATATCCTGCCCATCCGGAGATGCTGAGGCTGCTTGGCGAGATGGCATCCTCGACGGCGTTCACCGGTTATGGCCCGATCGAGGGCGAGGCAGGGCTTCGGACCGCCTATGCCGCACATGTCTCCGAAGTTTACGGCGCAGGCATCGGCCTCAAGAACATTCACATCACATCCGGCTGCAACCAGGCCTTCGTTTGCGCAGCGATGACGGTGGCTGGTCCCGGCAATACGGTGCTGATGACCGAGCCCTTCTATTTCAACCATGAAACGACGCTGGCGATGATGGACGTCAAGACCGCTTTCGTGGCGTGCGAAGCCGCCAATGGTTTCCTGCCGGATCTCGTCCGGCTTGAAGCCGCGATCACCGGCGACGTGCGGGCGCTGGCGCTCGTCTCGCCAAACAACCCGACCGGGGCGATCTATCCGCCGTCGCTGCTCGAAGTGATCTTCAGGCTCTGCCGGGAAAAGGGTATCTGGCTGATCCTCGACGAAACCTATCGCGATTTTCTGCTCGTGGCAGGTCAGGCGCCGCACACGCTATTCAGTCTCGACGGCTGGGAAGACATGCTGATCAGCCTCTACAGTTTTTCGAAATCCTTCTGCATCCCCGGCCACCGGCTGGGCGCGATCACGGCCGGCCCGGTGGCGGTGGAGCAGATCGCCAAGATCATGGACAACCTGCAGATCTGCGCGCCGCGCGCCGCCCAGGCTGCCGTTGCCCAGGCGCTGCCGCTTCTCGCCGGCTGGCGCGAGGAAAACCGCCAGGAGATCGGCCGCCGCGCCGATGCGCTGAAGGCGGTGATGCGCTCCGTCAACGACTGGAAGCTCGATGCGATCGGCGCCTATTTCGCCTTCGTGCGGCATCCTTTCCCGGGCAGGACCGCGGCGGAAGTGGCGGAAAAGCTTGCGAAACAGGCCGGCGTCGTCTGCATTCCGGGCGCCTATTTCGGGGAGAGCCAGCAGGATTACCTGCGCTTCGCCTTTGCCAATGCGGACGTGCCGACGATCGGGCTGCTGCGGGAACGTTTGCAGAACTTTTCCCTATCGTGAGTATCGGCGTCCGTATATAAGCGGAGCATGGTTCAAAGAGCAGGCAGCGCCGATCTTCCTCTTCACGGCGGCCGGGTTCCCCGGTGGCTCGGCGAGCGCATGACCAAGCTCGGCGCCGTCATCACCCAGGCGATCGTCATCGAATACGGCCGCGACGAACTTTTACGGCGACTGGCGCATCCCTTCTGGTTCCAGTCCTTCGGCTGCGTCATGGGCATGGACTGGCACTCGTCCGGCATCACCACCAGCGTTCTCGGCGCCCTCAAACGCGGGCTGGCGCCGATGGCCGGCGAACTCGGCATCCATGTCTGCGGCGGCCGCGGCAAAAATTCGAGGCAGACGCCGGACGAGCTGATCGCGATCGGCAACCGCGTCGGCATAGACGGCAGCGGCCTTGCGACCACCAGCCGGCTGGTCGCCAAGGTGGACAGCGCCGCGGTGCAGGACGGTTTCGATCTCTATCTGCACGGCTTCATCGTCACCGATGACGGCAAATGGGTGGTGGTGCAGCAGGGAATGAACGGCGACAAGCGCCAGGCCCGGCGTTACCACTGGATTTCCGAGGGGCTGAAAAGCTTCGTCGATTCCCCGCATGCGGCGATCGAGGGCCGGCAGCAGGGCGAGATTGTCAACCTCGCCGACCACCGCGCCGAGGCCTCCCGCAAAGGCCAGCTCGACCTGCTCGCGACGCTCGGGCCGGACCGGATCGTCCGTGAGGTGATCGCCATCGAACCGGCTCGCAAGACGAAGGAAACGGCGCAGCCGATGCTGCCGCACCTGATCATGCCGGCGCATCACGATGTCCGCGAGGAGGACGTCAACATGAAACGGCTGCATGGGACGCTGGCGGCGGCGGCCGATCGCGGGCCTGAAGATTTCGAGAACCTGCTGCTGATGCCGGGCGTCGGGGCGCGGACGGTCAAGGCGCTCGCCATGGTCGCCGAGGTGGTGCATGGCGCGCCCTGCCGGTTTTCCGATCCAGCGCGCTTCTCGCTCGCCCATGGCGGCAAGGACCGGCATCCGTTTCCGGTGCCGCTGAAAGTCTATGACGAAACGATCAAGGTGATGAAGTCGGCGGTCGGCAAGGCAAGGCTCGGCCGAGAGGAGGAGCTTCAGGCGCTGAAGCGGCTCGACGACCAGGCCCGCCAGATGGAACGGTATGTGACCGGCCCGGACTTGAAGGAAATCGTCGCCGGCGAGTTCCGACGCTCGCACGAATGGGGCGGCCGCAGCGTCTTCGGTTGGGAGCCGCCGACGGAAGAGATCGCCAATTTTCCGGGATCAGCCGATTACTTGAAGGGATCGTAACCGGGCTTCTTGTAGACGAGTTCCGGTTGCCCCTGGATATCCGGTACGTAGACCTTGTCCGTCCAGGCGTCCCGCGGGAAGTCCTGGATTGCGACCGATACGGAACTCTCGGCAGAGCCGAGGGCGGTCATGACCGCCTTGGTCACTTCCGCCGTCAGCGCCTGCTTCTGCTCTTCGGAGCGGCCCTCGATCATTTTGACGATAACATGGGGCATGTTGCGCTCCTCCAATGTGCAGTTTTCAAATCAACCCGAAGCGAGGATAGACCGCCTCGCTTTGGCAGATCAATCGGGAACTGCCGGCAAGTCCGGAGTGGGCAGATTATCCCCTGGCGGAAGGGCCAACCCGAATTCCGCTCACGCCATCGGCGTCATCGCGCGGTCACGGCCGGCGGATGCAACGCGGCCCGCGAGGTCTGCGATACGGTCCATGGCTGTCGCAACCACATCATCCGGCACCGTCAGCGAGATGCGCAGAAAACCTGCGGCCTGATCGCCAAAGGAAGTGCCGGGCATGACGGCCACCTTCTCCTCGCGCAGCAGTTCCCAGGCGAATTCCTCGCCGTTGAGGCCAGTGGCAGTCACGTCGAGCAGGATGAACATGCCTCCTTCCGGCGGCATCGGCTTGACGAGGTTGCTGCCGGCAAAGGCCTGTTCGACGATCGTCGCGCGGCGGCGATAGTTTGCCCGCATCACGTCGGCGGTGTCGAAATGCTGCGACAGCGCCATGGCGGTCATGTCGGAGATGAAGGGTTGCACGCCGAAGAGCATGGTCTCGGAGACTGGCAGCAGTCTTTCACAGAACTCTTCCGGACCGGCGGCCCAGCCGCTGCGGAAGCCGGGGGCGGCGTGAGATTTCGAGATCGACGAGACGGCGATGGTGCGTTCGGCCAGTGCCGGAATATCGAAGGGCGAGGCGAAGGGCGTGCCTTCGAAGATCAACTGCTCGTAAACCTCGTCCGAGACGATCCAGAGGTCATGCTTGCGGCAGACCTCGCCGATGGCGGCGATCTCGGCGGCGGTCAGCACCGCGCCGGTCGGGTTGTGCGGCGTGTTGAGGAGGAGGACGCGGGCCTCCGGCGTGATCGCCCGTTCGAGGTCCTCGGCCTGGAGATGGAATTTCTTCTCGGGGCGCAGCGGCACGGGGATCATATGCGCGCCGGTCGAGGCGATGACGCCTTCATAGGTCGCATAGAGGGGATCGCCGACAAGCACGCCGTCACCGGCTTCGACGAGACCGGTCATGACGCCGTAGAGCGCGGTCTGGGTGCCGGGGAAACAGAGGAAATTGCGCTCGGTGACACCTGCGCGGCGCTTCGAATATTTTTCGACCAGCGCCTTCAGTACCGATGGTTCGCCGCGACCGTTGGAATAACGGGTACGGCCGGCATACATGGCGCGCGTCGCCTCGTCGAGCAGAGCCTTGTCCGGCTTGGCGTCCGGTTCGCCGATGGTGAGTTCGATGATGTCCTCGCCTGATGCCTGCATGCGGCGGGCGGTCAGGTGGAGCGCCCAGCGGCCGGAGCCGAGATGGGCGAGGCGGTCGGTGATCGAGGCATAGCGCATCGGTGTTTCCTTTTCTTATCGTTGCTCGGCCGTAAGCTCGCCGGGTTGCAGGCGCAGCAGCGCCTCCACCGAGATCAGGGCATTTTCTGCGAGTTCGTGTTCCGCAAACGTATCGGCCGCAAGCGTACCCTCCAGCCAGAGGCCATCGACCAGCGCGTTGACCCCGATCGCATAGGTGCGGCACTGGGCAGGGCTCAGCGCTCGCCTTTCTTCGACGAAGAAGGCGGACAACAGGGTTTCCAGCGCCTCCAGGAAGGACAGATAGTTCTCGCGGTGGATGGCGGCGAAGCTCTGGTCGGTCTGGATATGGCTGATGAAGGCGGCCCACAGCGACAGCGTGCGCGGGTCGGTCACCGGCGGCGTCACATTGGCGACGATGAAGCGGCGCAGGCGCGAGCGGGCCGTCTCGCCCTCGATCGCGGCAGCAACCGCCGTCTCGGTCATGCCGGCCATCACCTTGCGGTAGGCGGCCTGCAGCATCTGGTCCTTGCCGCTGAAATAGTGCCGGATGAGCCCGCCGGTGACACCGGCACGCATGGCAATCTGGCGGACCGTGGCACCCTGGATGCCGGATTCGGCGATGCAATCGAGCGTCGCGGCAATCAGATCCTCGCGCCGCTCGGCTTCGCTTGCCCTGTGGTAGGTGCGGCGGTTCACGGTTCATCTCCCGAACGGCACAGCCGTTCTTCTCACGGCTGCCGACGCTTATTATACGCTCGAATAATTCGCGCAAGCAAATTTCCCGTCCATCCCTTCGCATGGCCGCTGAAAATTATCGCAAATTGTAACTTCCTATCAGTTTTGAGGGGGTCTTATTAAGGGATCCTATACCTTAACCTTCACAATATGGAACCGATACGCCCCAAGTCGGGTGGCGACCGCGGCGGATTGGGGGATCAGAATGTCGTCGGCTGAAGAAAAACGCGAACTGCAAAAGCGCCTGGATTTCATCGGTTTGGACCAGGAAGCGCGCGCAACGCTTCGACGTCTCGCGCCGGTCATCAATGCCGGCCTTTCGGCCGCTCTCGGCGCTCTCGACGGGAAGATCCAGTCTACACCTGACACGGCCAGGATGTTCTCCAGCCAGGCTCAGATGGAGAGCGCCAAGAAGCGTCAGATGAGCCATTGGGGCGCCGTCGGCGAGGCGAAATACGACGAGCGTTATGTGGAAGGCGTGCAGGCTGACGCCGCGGCGCATGCCCATGCCGGTCTCGATCCCAGCTGGCTTATCGGCGGCTACGCGCTCGTCACGGAAAGCCTCATCCACAAGGTGATGGCCGAGAACTGGCCATCCCGTTTCGGCCGCGGCAAATCCGAAGAACTTGCCAAACAGGTCAGCACGCTGGTCAAGGCGGCGATGCTCGACCTGGACTATTCGATCTCCGTCTATCTGGATATCCAGGCTGGGGAGCGGCGCCGCGCCGAGGAGGCGAAGCTCGTCGCCGAAGAGGAGCAGGAAGTTGCGCTCCAGGCTCTGGACGACGTATTGAAGGGCCTTTCCGCGGGCGATCTCGAAAGCCGGCTTTCCACCGCTCTTCCCGCGAGCTTCGTCAGGATGGCGGAAGATTACAACGAAAGCGCCGAGAAGCTGCGCGGCACGCTGGCGACCGTGCGGCATGCCGGCGAGGAAATCCTCACCAGCACCAACGGTATCTCCCAGGCTTCCAAGAATCTCGCCCGGCGGACGGAGGAGCAGGCCCAGGGCCTGGAAGAAAGTTCAGCGACGCTGCACCAGCTCACCCACAGCGTCTCCGGCACGGCCGAAGGCGCCAGCAAGGCGGCCGGCGCGGTGGACGTGGCGCTTTCGGAGGCGCGGGCCTCCGGGCCGGTTGTCAAGCAGGCGGTGGCGGCCATGGGCGAGATCGAGCGCTCGTCCGACGAGATTTCCAAGATCATCGGCGTCATCGACGAGATCGCCTTCCAGACCAATCTCCTGGCACTGAACGCGGGCGTCGAGGCGGCGCGTGCCGGTGAGGCTGGCCGCGGTTTTGCCGTCGTCGCCCAGGAAGTGCGGGCGCTGGCGCAGCGTTGCGCCGACGCTGCCAAGGAGATCAAGGACCTCATCTCCGACAGCTCGCGCCAGGTACAGGCGGGCGTCGACCTCGTCAACAATGCGGGTGCTGCGCTCAGCCAGATCACCACGCGCATCGACGACATCAACACGATCGTCAAGACGATCGCGACCGAAGCGGCGCACCAGTCGGCCGGCCTGCATGAAGTCAACGGCGCGCTGAGCCGGATGGATTCGCTCACCCAGGAGAATTCGGTCATGGTGCTGGAGACGTCCAAGCAGACGTCGGACCTGCGCGACGCGGTGGAACGGCTGGTCACGGCGCTGCGCGGCTTCAAGACCCGCAGCGCTGAACGGCTCGCCCGCGACCGCCAGAAGCGGGAAGAGACGCCTAACCGTCGCCTCGTCGCCTGATCAGCGCTTTCCGCCGGCAAGCCGGATGGCATCCGGCCTGCCGCGCAGGATCAACATGGAGGTGGCGCCGAAGATCGGCCCGACCGCCAGAACCGAGAACGTCCAGCGCCAGCCACCGAGCAGCTCGGCCAGATGCGGCATCAGCCAGATCATGAAAATGGTCAGCGCAAAACCCATGCCCATCTGCAGTGACAAGGCCGTGCCGATGTAATTGCGGTCGGCAAGTTCGGTCACCGCGGCGGAGAATTGCGCAGAATCCCCGATGATCGAAATCCCCCAGACGATCACCACCAGCGCCAGCAGCCAGAACGGCCCGTCGAAGACGAAGCCGATCGTCAGCGCGCAGGCGCCGGAGACGATCATCAGGCCGGCGGTGGTGGCGGTGCGGCCAGCACGATCCGAGAGCACGCCGCCGGCGAAACAGCCGAACACGCCCGATGCGACCGCAATGAAGGTGAGCAGCGACGCCTCGCTGCCGATGCCGGTGCCACCCTTGTCGAGGGCTGCCGTCAGGTAGGCAAGCAGCCAGGCCCACATGGCGTAGAGTTCCCACATATGGCCGAGATAACCGCCGTTGACGAGCAGCAGGTTGCGATCCTTCAGCACCCGGCCGATCTGGCGCGGATCGAACAGCGCCTTTCCGAACGGGTAGGGGCCTTCACGGGTGAAGAGGAGGAGGATGACCGCGCCGACCAGCGTCGCGCCGCTCGACAGCAGCACGACATTGTGCCAGTCGACCCCCGACGCCATGCCACGGAAGAGATGCGGCAGCGATGAACCGGCCGTGATCGCGCCGATAACGCCGGCAAGCGCGAGGCCGCGGTCGGTGATGAACCAGGTGGAGACAAGTTTCAACGCCGGCGGGTAGACGCCGGCGAGCGCAAAGCCGGTGACCATGCGGCAAAGGACGGCGCCGGCCGGGCCGGGTTCCAGAGCCAGGGCGGCATTGGAGAACGCGGCGAGCAGGGCGGAGGCCGCCATCAGCCGGTTCATGCGGATGAGGTCCGGCAGGTTGAAGAGGCTGGCCGCCAAAGCGCCGACGACGAAGCCGATCTGTACCCCGTTGGTCAGCCACGCAGCGGCATTTTCGGACAGCGCCCAGGCACGTTTCAGCTCAGGTGCTATGGCGTTTGCGGAGAACCAGCAGGAGAAGGAGAGCACGACGGCGAGACACAAGAGCGCGAGCATCGACCAGCGGCCTTGCGCGGGGGGGTCTTCAAGGGTCGCTGCGGTCATTGTTGTTGCATCCTGCTAACTCGGCGAGCTTCTTCTACAACGTCTTCTCTGCCCTGCCGGGTATCTCCCCCTTGAGGGGGGAAATCGGATGGAGCCGATGCTCTGCCCAATCACGACAAGACCTTAAGCGGGCAATGTGCACTTCACCTCATATCCTGTCACGCATCACCGAAGAGAGGACGTGGATCGAAAGCCGGCCTCTGCCGGGCATCTCCCCCTCGAGGGGGAGATGCCCGGCAGGGCAGAGGGGGGTATCACAGGCGGGATACCTTCGTGATCCTCACCTTGAGACCCGGTATCTGGCGGCGATATGCCGGTCCGGCAACCCAGGCGCTCCAAACAGCTTCTCGCGGTACGTACCCTCGCCGTAGCCGGTCTTGTAGAGGCCTCGTTCCTGCAGGATCGGGATCACCAGTTCGATGATATCGTCAAAGCACTCCGGTACGACGGTGCGAGACAGGTTGAAACCATCGACGCCGGCCTCATCCATCCAGGCCACGAGATTGTCGGCGATCTGTTCGGCGGAGCCGATCATGGGCGCCTGGCGGCTGCCGAGTACCATTTGTTCGAGCAGTTTGCGCTTCGTCCATTGCGGCCCCGCGGTGCGGGTCATCGCCTCGACATTCGAGACGATCGCCGAGCTCCTGCCGGTCTCGATCGGCTCGTCGAGATCGTACTTTGCGAAGTCGATGCCGAGCGAGCCTGCCGCATGCACGAGCGCACCTTCGGAACTCGCATAGGCGCGATAGTCCTCGAATTTCTCGCGCGCTTCCTTCTCGGTCCGGCCGGTAACGATGGTGGCGCCGACGAAGACTTTGACGTCCTCGGCGTTGCGGCCGTATTCGACCGCACGGGCTCTGATGTCATCGACGATGCCCTTGACGCCCTCGGTCTTCTGGCCGTTGACGAAGACGCATTCGGCGTGGGTTGCGGCGAACTGCCGGCCTCGGGTCGAGGAACCGGCCTGATAGAGGACCGGCGTGCGCTGCGGCGAGGGTTCGCAAAGGTGGATCGCCTCGATGCCGTATTGCTTGCCGCGATGACGGACCTTGTGGACCTTGGTGGGGTCCGCATAGATATGGTTTGCCCGGTCGAAGACCATGGCGTCATCCTCCCAGCTTCCTTCCCACAGCCGGTACATGATTTCCATGTATTCGTCGGCGAGGTCGTAGCGGTCGTCATGGGCGGCCATGCCATCGAGGCCGATGGCTTTGGCGGCGCTGTCGAGGTAACCGGTAACGATGTTCCAGCCGATGCGGCCGCCCGTCAGGTGATCGAGCGTCGACATGCGGCGGGCGAAGACGAACGGTGGCTCGTAGGTGAGGTTTGCGGTAACGCCGAAGGAGAGGTGTTCGGTGACCGCCGCCATGGCCGGCACCAGCAGCAGCGGATCGTTGACCGGCACCTGCACCGCCCCTCTCAGCGCCGCGGCGTTGCTGCCGCCGAAGACATCGTTGACGCCGAGCACATCTGCCAGGAAGATGCCGTCGAACAAGCCGGTCTCAAGCTTCTTCGCGTAGTCCGTCCAGTAACGAAGCTGGGCATAGCGGTGCGACTGGTCGCGCGGATGCGTCCAGAGCCCTTGCTGGATATGGCCGACGCAGTTCATGTCGAATGCGTTGAAACGGATTTCGCGCGTCACGATCTTCCCCTGAATTCCTCGTTGCGAACGAGCGATGTCTCTTATAGGATCATCTTGTCCACTATAGAAGACGATCACCGAAAGGCAAGCCGCTTGCAACAGACGGAAAACGACCCGGTCCCGGCGATCGCCATGCGGCTGAAGATCGAGCGGGAGGCGCGCGGCTGGTCGCTGGCCGAGCTTGCGGAGCGCTCCGGCGTCTCCAAGGCGATGATCAGCAAGATCGAGCGCTGCGAGGCGAGCCCGACGGCGACCGTCCTCGGCCGGCTCTCGGGCGCCTTCGGCCTGCCGCTCTCGGTGCTGCTGGCGCTTGCCGAGCGGGCGCAGGAGCGCGTCGCGCTGCAGGCGGAACAGCCGGTCTGGACCGATCCGGAGACAGGTTATACGCGCCGTGCGGTCTCTCCGCCGAATTCACTATTGGAGCTTCTGGACGTCTCGCTGCCTGCGGGCGTGCGCGTGCCCTATCCGGCATCCGCCTTTGCCTTCCAGCACCAGCAGATATGGTTGCTTTCGGGCCGGCTCGATTTCCAGGAGGGGCCGGTGACGCACCATCTCGCCGAAGGCGACTGCCTTCTGCTCGGCCCGCCGGCCGATTGCGTCTTCTTCAATCCGGGCAAGGAACCGGCGCGTTACGTCGTAGCGCTGACCCGGCGTTAGGCGCCGAGCCAGAATTTGATGATCAGGCCGACGGTGCCGACAGCGGCGACGCCCGCCACCCAGAGGCCAACGAACCAGGCGAGCCGCTTGAAGGTTTCGCCAGCCGCCATCAGTGGTAGCCCTCATGTGGATCGACCTTGCCGCGGAACACCCAGTAGGCATAGCTCGTATAGGCAAGGATCAACGGCACCAGGATCAACGCCCCGACCAGCAGGAAACCGAGGCTTTCGTCGGGTGCCGCCGCATCCCAGATGGTCACCGATGTCGGTACGATATAAGGATAGAAGCTGATGCCGATGCCGGCGTAACCCAGCACGAAAAGCCCGAGTGCCGCGAGGAACGGTCGGCTGTCGCGGTTGTTCCTGAGACCCGTGAGCAGAAGCCAGAAGCAGCCAACGACCAACAGGGGCACGATGACGCTGAAGATCGCCGTCGGCCAGGAGAACCAGCGTTTCAGATAGAGCGGTTCGAGGAAGGGTGTCCAGAGGCTGAAGATGCCCATCGCGGCCAGAGTCGCGAGGGCGGCGATATAGGAGAGGCTGCGGGCCTTGTCGCGAAGGTCGCCCGTCGTCTTCATCACCAGCCAGGTCGAGCCGAGCAGTGCGTAGCCGATGACGACCGCAAGGCCGGTGGCGATCGAGAACGGCGTCAGCCAGTCCCACCAGCCGCCGGAATAGGCGCGGTTTGCAACCGGAATGCCCTGCACCAGGGCGCCGAGCGCGATACCTTGCGCCAGCGCTGCCATGAACGAGCCGCCGGCAAAGGCCCAGTTCCAGAGATATTGCGCCCGGCCGGTGCGCCAGCGATATTCGAAGGCGACGCCTCGAAAGATCAGCCCGAGCAGCATGGCGATGATCGGCGCGTAGAGCGCGGGCAGGATGGTGGCATAAGCGAGCGGAAAGACAGCCATCAGGCCGCCGCCGCCGAGCACCAGCCAGGTTTCGTTGCCATCCCAGACCGGTGCGACGCTGTTCATCATCACGTCGCGGTGGTGCTTTTCGGGGAATAGCGGGAAGAGAATGCCGACGCCGAGGTCGAAGCCGTCGAGGATCACATAGGCAAGCACCGCAAAGGCGATGATGGCCGCCCAGACGAAGGGAAGGTCAATGACCATGACGGCCTCCTGCAGGGAGCGTTGCGATATGTGGGGCCGGCGTGATGCCGGCGGTTCGGATCGGGCCTTCGCCGAGATCGTCGCTGGGGTCGCGCGGCAGGCGGGACATCAGCCGCAGGATATAGAAGGTACCGGCGCCGAAGACGAGGAGATAGACGATGATAAAGGCGATCAGTGACGAACCCACGGCAGCTGCTGCAATCGGCGAGACGGAGTCGGCGGTCAGCAGGTGGCCGTAGACGGTATAGGGCTGCCGGCCGACCTCGGTCGTGACCCAGCCGGCGAGCACGGCGACGAATCCCGCCGGGCCCATCACCATTGCCGCGCGGTGAAGCCATTCGGTCGTGTAGAGGCTGCCCTGCCATCGACAGTACAGGCTCCAGAGACCCAAGCCCAGCATGGCGAAGCCGAGGCCGACCATGATGCGGAAGGACCAGAACACGACCGGAACCGGCGGCTGCAATTCACGCGGCACGGTATCGAGGCCGTTGAGCGGCGCATCGAGGCTGTGCTTGAGGATCAGGCTCGAAAGCCGGGGAATTTCGATCGCGTAGTCGATCCGTTGCTCGGCCTGGTTCGGCAGCCCGAAGAGGATCAATGGCGCGCCGTCCGGATGGCTCTGGTAATGGCCTTCCATCGCCATGACCTTGACCGGCTGGTGTTCCAGCGTGTTGAGGCCGTGCTGGTCGCCCGCGAAGATCTGGATCGGAGCGACGAATGTCAGCATCCACATCGCCATCGAGAACATCGTGCCGGCCCGCAAGGGGGCGGTGCGGCGCAGGAGATGCAGGCCGCCGACGGCGCCGACCACGAGCGCGGTGGTCAGGTAGGCGGCAAGCACCATGTGGACAAGGCGATAGGGAAAGGACGGGTTGAAGATGACCGCCCACCAGTCGGCCGGGATGAACTGGCCCTTGTCGTTCATCGCAAACCCCTGCGGGGTCTGCATCCAGGAGTTGGCGGAGAGGATCCAGGTTGCCGAGATCAATGTGCCGACCGCGACCATCAGCGTCGCGAAGAAATGCAGGCCGGGGCCGACGCGGTTGCGGCCGAACAGCATGATGCCGAGGAAACCTGCCTCGAGGAAAAAGGCCGAGAGCACTTCGTAACCCATGAGCGGACCGATGATCGGGCCGACCTTGTCGGAAAACACGCTCCAGTTCGTGCCGAACTGGTAGGACATGACGATACCGGAGACGACGCCCATGCCGAAGGCGAGCGCAAAAATCGTCTTCCAGAAGTCGAACAGCTCCAGATACACGGCCTTTTTCTTCCACAGCCAAAGAGCTTCCAGCACGGCGAGATAACTCGCCAGCCCGATCGAAAACGCGGGGAAAATAATGTGGAACGAAACCGTGAAGGCGAACTGCATGCGCGCCAGCAGCGTCGCGTCAAAGGCCTCGAACATGGCATTATTCCTTTTCCGGCAGCGGCCAAAAGCCCATCGATCTCATCGGAAGACAATCGGTTCGGGGCGTCAAGAGATCAATACGCGTGAATGCCGCGCGCCCCGATGCCGCAGACCTGCGTCGATCCGCAGCGGCAAAAGAAAAAGCGCTTCCCGGTGAGGGGAAGCGCTAGTGGGGGAGGGTACTTATGACAATGTCGGCCGCGTGGAGGTCATGCGTCCGACCCGCCTTGAACCCATGACCGCGAGTTTTGTTCCTCCTCTCGTGCGCTTTGGCGCGAAACCTCCGGTGGCTCCCGGTTCGACAGGCAGATACGGAAAGGAGAACCGCACCACGAGCAAGGCGGCAGGACACGGAACCAAACCCCATCCTCACGGTTGTCGGACGTCCGGCTGGTGATATCATGCCATCGGGCTGGCAAAAGAGAACCAAGTGCGGTGGCAGACGCCATCGCACCATCCTGGGAGGATGCTATGTTCGGTCTGAGCCCGACCTTTATCGATCGCGAGGATGCCGGAAGGCAATTGGCGGAAGCCATGCAGGCGGCCATGCCGCCCAATCCGATCCTGATGGCGTTGCCGCGTGGCGGTGTGCCGGTGGCCTTCGAAGTCGCCCAACGGCTCGGCCTGCCGCTCGACCTCCTCATCGTCCGCAAGATCGGCGCGCCCGGTCATCCCGAATACGGCATCGGCGCTGTCGTCGATGGGCGAGAGCCGCACGTGATCGTCGATGAGGATGCCGCCCGCCGCTTCCACGTGCCCCCCGGCTATCTTGCCGCCGAGCGCGACCACCAGCTTGCCGAAATCGAACGCCGCCATCGAATGTATTTCGGCGAGGACGAGCCGAGCGAGCATGATCACACGGGCCGCGACGTCATTCTGATCGATGACGGTATTGCAAACGGCGTCTCGATCCGCGCGGGCATCCATGCGCTGAAAGACATGGGGGTTGCGTCGATCCGGATTGCGGTGCCGGTCGCGCCGCGTCACTTGCTGGAATCCCTGAAGGAAGAGGTGGACGATATCGTCTGCCTGTCGGCTCCGGAACGCCTGGAAGCGGTCAGCCTGCACTATGGCGACTTCAGGGAGACGACCGACCAGGACGTGGTGCGCCTTTTGAAGGAGGCTCATCGGCTCAGCCGGACGCTGAGCCATTGAGCCTCAGAGCTCGACCGTTACCAGAAGCGGCAAATGGTCGGAGGCCTGGCGGGAAAGCGGGGTCGATACGACCTGCGTCGCGATCGGAGTGACTTCTCTGGAGACGAACACGTGGTCGATCCTCAGAAGCGGCAGACGGGACGGGAAGGTGGCCTTGGGTTTCATCCCGCTCAGGAGCGACGCATCTGCCATCTGGTGCGCGACGGCCTTGTAGGTTGCGGTCAGCGGAATGGCGTTGAAATCGCCGATCAGGATTTTCGGCTTGCCCTGACAATCCGGTGCGCCCATCCATCTCTCTCCGAGAATCTCGCCGATCTGGCGCATCCGGTCGCCGCCCAGCAGGCCAAGATGGGTATTGAATACCTGCAGCTTGTGCTCGCCGACCTCGATTTCCACCCACAGGGCGCCGCGCTGTTCGCCATGCGAGGGCAGGCTCGCACCCTTGACCATTTTTGCCGGCAGGGCCGTCAGGATTGCATCGCCGTACTGCTCTTCGGCGACGTTGAGCGCTGCGTGGAAATGGAACTCCATCTGCAGAAGAGACGCGATCGCATGCGCCTGGTCGATCCCGCCGGTGCGGCTGCGGCCGACATCCAATTCCTGCAATCCGATGATATCCGGTTCAACGGCGGCGATGACCTCGGCCACCCGGGCGGGGTCGAGCCGGCGATCGGTACCGATGCAGGTATGCACATTGTAGCTCAGGATTTTCAGGCGGTGCCTTGCGGGAGAGGGCCGTGCCGTGGATGGGCCGGCCCTGGATGGCGATGTCCGATCAGTCATGGAGCGGGGAACACCTTGGTCCCGGTTTCGTTCCCATTGTTATACAGTCGTTTACGAGAGGAACCATGATCGCCAGACGCCATCTGCTCAAGTTTCTGATCGGCGTTGCGATCTGCCTGGCGGTCTTCCTCGTCTATCGCAGCCTCGGTCGCTACACGCTTGACGAGATCGAGGAATCGGTCCGCTCGATCGCCGCTTTCCGGCTGGCGACCGCGTTTTCCTTCGTCATCCTTTCCTATCTCTGCCTCGGCGGCTTCGATGCGCTTGCCGTGCGATATGCGGGCAAGCCGCTTCCCCTGCGGCAGACCTCGCTCGCGTCCTTCGCGGCACTGTCGATCGGTCATAATGTCGGGCTCTCCGCGCTCAGCAGCGGTGCCGTGCGATACCGGTTCTACACGCGCTGGGGTCTGACCGGCGAGGATATCGCCAAGGTCATCGTCTTCTGCGGAGCGACTGTCGGCCTGGGTCTTGGAACGCTGGCCGGGCTGGCGCTGCTGCTCCAGCCGGGCGACGCGGCGGACCTGCTCGGCCTCGACCGCACGGCACGGCTCGTCGTCGGTCTTCTCTGCCTTGCCGGTCCTGCGGTCTATCTGCTGATCTGCGCCTTCGTGCGCCGTCCTCTTGTCGTGCACAACTGGCGTTTCGAGCCGCCGGCGATACAGCTTGCGCTCGGCCAGATCGTCATCGGCACGCTGAATTTCGCCTGTGTCACGGCGTCCATCCAGCAGCTTCTGGCGAGCTTTACCGATGCCGGATACCTGAATGTGGCCAGCGCCTACGTCACTGCCAACATAGCCGCTCTGATCAGCCATGTGCCGGGCGGGCTCGGCGTACTGGAGGCGACCATGCTCGGGATCCTGCCGACATCCGCTTCGATCGGAGCACTGATTGCCTTCCGCGTGCTTTATTTTTTCGTGCCGCTCACCGTCGGCGTGCCGACATTTCTCGTCACCGAGGCCTATTATCGTCATCGGGGCGGCAAGTTCCTAGAGCAGACGGTGATGTGACAGGCGGGCGAGAAGCCGCCTGAGACCAGTCTTGATTTCCGGGATCGGCCAGAAGGGCTGTTTCGGGTCGATGATGCCGGTGCCGACAAGAGACGCCGTTTCGCCTTTTTCCGTATCGACGTCGTAGCTCCGCAGGCCGCGAGGCTTGACGTTCAGCCGATCGACGGCCGCCAGCATGGACCCGGTCTCCGCGATAACCCGCGCAACTTCCGCCGGTTGAGCGTCGAGATGTTCTGCGATCAGCTCGTCCCGGAGCGCGGCGATCGCCAACCGGCCGGTCGGGTCAGAGGTTTCGATCGCAAGGTCCGCCTCCGTGTCCAGCCCTTCGGAGCGGTTGTTGAGATTGGAAGAGCCGACCCGCACGAACTGGTCGTCGACGATGATCAGTTTGGAATGAACGATGATTTCCCGTTCGACGCCCTTGCCATCCGCGGCAACGGCAAAGAAAACCCGCAGCCGCCCATAACGATCCGCGCGCTTCAGGCGACGGATCAGCCGGTTGCGGTTGTGGCCCATCATCAGCTTTTCCAGGAAACCATGGGATTCACGCGTGACGATCACGAGGATTTCCGGGCCATCGGCTTTCCTCAACCGTTTGGCGAGCGTGCGCGCCACGCCGAAGGAGGCGAGATACTGGGTCTCGATATAGAGATGGCGTTTGGCGGCCTTCAGCGCGTCGTGCGTCAGCCGTATCGCCTCGCGGTGGCCCCGATGGCCTCTCCATTTCCACGCCTCGGTGAGCGCCAGGCCGGTGTTGCAGTCGGTCAGCGCCGGTTCCAGACCTGCCGGCCACGGATTTTCGCCCGGCATATCGAGCGGCGAAAGGACCTGGCGGGTTGCTTTCTCCCATCGACGGCGCGCGACATCGCCGATCAGCTTTGCCGTATCGCCGGTGACGATCGTCTGTATATCGTGGACGGGGCCGTAGGTGGTTCCGTCCGGCGCCCGGCGCAGCGGGTTGTCGATCGCATGGCTGCGGTCGTCCCAGCGGCGTGCGGTCAGGTCGATGCCGCCGAGGAAGGCGGTCCGGTCGTCGATCGCGACGATTTTCTGATGATGGCTGGCGCGCAGCGGATGTTCGAAATCGAAATGCAGGAAGATGCGCGGATGGTCTTTCCAATCCATCTTGCCGAACATCTTGAGGCTCTTGCCGGAGTAGACAGGGCCCATGCCCCAGACCAGGATGCGGATTTCAAGCGAGGGCTTTTCCTCGACCATCTTGCGCAGCAGAGCACCGATCGTTTCACCGTCGGGGTCGCGGGGACGAAGGACGATGTCAGGATTGAAATCCCAGCCGATGATGAAGATCGAACGTACCGCTTGCCTCAATACCTGATCGATCCGGCGAAAATAGTCCTCGCCATCGATCAGAAAGGCGAGCTTTTCCGCCTTCGCTCTACGCCAGGCATTGCGGCCAGGCCGGATGATGGGTTCGAATGAGAATCCCGTATCCCGGGTCGGGATCGATTGCGTCCTTACGTCCACCTGGCCACCTCGTCATGAAATCGCAGATGAACGCGCGGGTTTTGTCCTTTGTTCCAAGGCCGTATTCTCGCCGAGCCGGATGAAGTGGTGGGCGCTATTCGATAACCGTTTGCTGAGCCGGGTTGGGTGCAATGAAATTGTTGTTGCCATCTCTGAAGGCTTCCATCGCGACAATGAGCCCGAGGAGGATGAGAGCTGCGGCGCCCAGCAGCTTCCAAAGCCCGTTCGTCGTGGATTTCGGGCTGCTCTTGTCCTGCACTTCCCGGTGGTCTGCACGTGTATGGCCATGGATGTTCATGATCGATCTACCGTCGCTTTCGCGCCGCTCCTTCTTCACCTGAATGCCAGGTTGCCAGGCGGCATATAGACTGGCGGATTGGGGTTCTCGTCGGGATTGGGCAACGGCGTCTCGTCCGGCAGCCGATCCGGTTCCGGTTCGTTAATCGGCGGTTCCGGCTTCCAGATGGGCGCCGGCATAGGCGGGCGTTCACTTGGTTCGCGAGGATCGGGTATCATGGAAAACTCCCTGTTACTCATCCCACAACCGCCCGGCATGGCGATTGTTCCGCGCGAATTAAGCCTAACGTTTCGTGGAGCCGGTGCTGGTCGGGTCTGTTTCCGGAGCCGGCGTCTGCGCCCTGTCGCTTGTCGTCGGAGGTGCCGGTGCCTGTGCCGTATTGTCCGACCTGCCGGTGAAATAGTAGCCGGCAGCCATCAAGAGGAGCACTACGATAATCCCTCCGATGATGGAATTTGCCCTCATCTCTCGTGACATGATCTTCGCCTCTATGGCTCGTGAATTTACTACTGGACAATTCGCAAACGGCGGCAATGTTCCCAGCATCGAGGTGAAGGAACTTCGCATGCTTTCAAGGGTTGAATCCGGCTGTCTTGCGTTCCAGAAATAACTGATTTGGGCAACCAATTTGCGAGGAGAAGCGAATGACCCATGCCCGAGACAATTTCCTCGCGTGGCTACGTGCCGCCCATGCCATGGAAGAACAGGCGATCACTACACTTTCCGCCCAATCCCGGCGGATCGAGAGTTATCCCGATCTCAAGACCCGTATCGTACAGCACCTGCGCGAGACGGAGGAGCACGCCCAGGCGCTGACGACGCTCCTCGACCATTTTTCGGCAACTGGCGGCGTGTCGGCAATCAAGGACATGGCTGCCAAGCTGACGGCCAAGGCCCAGGGCGTCGGCGGCATGTTGACCAGCGACGAGGTGGTCAAGGGAGTGATGGCAAGCTATGCCTTCGAGCACATGGAAATCGCCAGCTACCGGGTCCTGATCGCAGCGGCCGACGAACTGGATGAAATGGAGGCGAAGGCCGTCTTTGAACGCATTCTTGGCGAAGAGATCGCTATGGCCAACTGGCTGGAAGCCAATCTCGACGCCATCACCCGCGTATTCCTGATGCGCGACGAACGAGACCTGATGGCCAAGAGATAAGTGGCGAAGTACTGAAGGGGCCTAGCCGCTGCGATTGCTGCTGGCACGGATGTCAGGCTTCCAGGCGTGCGTCCGGGTCGAGATGGATGTACAGCTCTCGTGGATCGCGTACGCCCTGTTGATAAAGCTGAAAGATTTGTGCTGCGAGATTGTTTGCGGCGAGGCTGCCGCCAGCAAGTCCACGCTCTGCGCAGATCTCGTCGAACAGGCGTTGAAGAAATGCAAGTTCCGTCGGTTCGAAGGTGGTGGTCAGGACTGCCGCATTCATCTTTTCAGCCTCCCAAATGGTGGCGAAAGCGCTCCCTGTCTTTCAGTCGCCGGCGCGCTCCTGTCTTCAGCCAACGATAGACAAAGACTACTACTTCCCTTCCACTTTGCAAGGGAGGAAAGCCGGGTGGTGCAGCACGTGGAATGCTCAAGATCGCTTCTCAAGCAGTCGTGAATGTAATTGCTTTTTCAATCGTTAAGATGGTTCGCCTCGTGATCGTGCAACTGTTCCGTCTGTACCATTTTGCTATCCAGTCCGCGTTCCCTCGAATGCTGTGCCTTGTCGCGGTTTGACAGCACTTTGTTCTCGGGAAGGATCGCATTGTCGATCTCTGTCATGGCCCCGTTTCCGCTGTTTTTTCCCTGTGCTCCGGCGCCCATCCGTTTTGAACTGGCTTTGGCCATGATGTCTGCCTTCTGGTTATTGGTTTTCACTGAAAAGCTAGAACCGCGCAGGAGAGTTTTTGATCCGCCAAAAATCGGATAGGAGAAATCTGAATGATCTCACTGCGCAGATTTTAAGGTTTCAGCTCTAGGGTCCGGGTCATGAGGCACGAATTCAGCTCAGCTTTTCCAAAAGCTGCCGATACCCTAATTCCTTCGGGAAAGCGGATTCTCCAGCTCGTAACCCATGACAAGATGGGTGGCGTGCGTACTCTTGTGCAGATGGTGGAAACCGGCTTGCAGGCGCGCGGTTTCGAGGTGCAGACGCTGCCGCTCGACACCGGTCATGGAACGGTCGCCACTCTTCGCAATCTTGCGCGCCTCGGCTGGACCATCCTGTCGGGAAAATACGACGCGATCTTCACCTACCAGGCTGCAGCCTCCGTCTTCGGCGGTTTTTTCGGCCTTCTGGGACGCGTACCCGTGCGCGCCGCCCATCACACCGCAGCGCCGGAGGGTATTCGCCGGCATTGGAAGGCACTTGACTGGCTGTTCGGTTCGACCGGGATATTCACCCATTTCGTATCGAATTCCGTTTCCACCAGCGCGTCGTTCGGCAAATGGCCTGCTGCCTACCGGCGGCGGTTCATTCTGATCCCGCACGGCGTCGATCCCATTCCGCCGGCTCGCGCAGCGGTCGACTGGCGGCAGCGCCTATCCATTCCGAGGGATGCTTTCGTGCTGGTCGCGACCGGCCGGCTGGTGGATCAGAAGGATCACGGAGTACTGGTGGATGCGCTCGGGATGTTGCCGGACATGCACCTTATCATCGCCGGCGACGGCCCGAACCGGCAGGCGCTGGAGGAAAAAGCGCGCGCTCTGGGTGTGGCGGAGCGCTTCCATCTGGTCGGCTCGATCGAGCGGGATGCGCTCGGCGACATCCTGACGGCCGGAAATATCTATGTGTTCCCCTCGATATGGGAGACTTTCGGCCTTGCGGGGGTGGAGGCTTCGATGGCCGGGCTGCCGGTCGTCGCCTCCGATCTCCCGGTTCTGCGGGAAGTGCTTTGCATCGGCAACGAGCGTGAGAACGCGGCCATGACGCGGTTCCATCCGCTCTGCGATGCGATCAGCCTTGCCGATGCGGTCAAGAACCTCGCTGCCAATTATCCGGACGCGCGGCTTCGCAATGATTTCGCGCGACTGCATCGTGAGCATCACAGCCGGGAGCTCATGCTGGAGCGCTATACGAATTTCCTGCATTCCGAGAGCGGCGTCTAACCGCGTCGCGGATAAAAACGCAGAAGCAGCGAGCGGGCATCGAACAGGTTCCAGCGCAGCGCGATAAAGGCGCTGGCGCTGGCGATCAGGACGAAGCTGATGGCGCTTGCAGTCGGCTCTTCCGCCAGGAACTGGACACCTTTGCCGACGGCGACAACAGCTATGCCGAGAACCAGCAGCAGGCCACCCCGCGGCAGGTCGAGAGGCATGCGCAGGTTCCCAGACGCGTAGACCAGGCAGATCAACAGCGCCGCCGCCTGCCCGAGCGTGAAGGCGATGGCGGCGCCCATTGCGGCGTATGAAGGGATCAGCAGGTAGCTCAGCGTTCCGGTGACCGCCAGCATCGCAACAGAAGCGACCAGCTCCAGGTTTGTTGTCCCGCTGAAATAAATGATCTGGCCAAAATAGTGGGCGCGCATGACGAGAATGGCATTCGCGACGAGCAGGATCGGCATGATCTGCGTGACGACTGGCAGATAGCTCGGAGCGAGCAGGATCCCAAAGATGACGTCGCCGAGCAGGATGAAGGACGCCGTGCCGAAAATGACGATATAGCAATGTGTGATGAAGGCGCGCTTGAGGGTATGCCGCGCTTCGGTCCCATTCCCTTCGGCATGGAGGTTCTTGGCGCTCGAAATATATCCTGCGCTGATCGCCTCGGCCAGGACCAGGAAAGTCTGCTTCATGAGGTCGAGTACGGTCCCGTAGGGGGCGACGGTGCTGGTATTGTAGAGGCCCGCCAGGAGCAGCCGATCGACGTTCATGGCGGCAGCGGAGGCGCCGAAGGCGATGGCAAGCGGCCAACCGTAGCGCCACATCCGCCGCACGTCGCTGGCCCTAGGCCAGACGAAGCCGGACGCCCATATGGTGCGGCTGAAATGCCGGAAAACCGGCACGGAGCCCAGCGCATAACCGAGCCCCACCCCTGCCAGCAATGCGCCGGGCGTGTCGAATTCGAGGACGGCGATGTAACCGAACAACAGCGAGAAGACGGCGCGGGCGATGGTCGCGATTGCAACAAGCCGGACCAGAAGATGGGCGCGGCTGATTTCGACGGCGACGAAATACAGGGTGAAGCACACCACCAGCAGGCTGCTGCTGACCGCGACATCGGCGTGCAATGTTCCAAACAGGTAGAACAGATATATGAAGCCGATCGCCGGCAGCATCACCACCCCTGAAACCAGCAGCAGCGCCCCTGCGAGCCGATCGGCTTCCTTGGGGTCGTATCGTCCGAAATGGGCAAAAACGATCCACTGGACGCCCAGGCTGTAGACCATCATGCATATCGAAAACCCGACGATGTACTGGCCGTACACTTCGGCGCTGGTCATGCGCGTGAAGATGGAAACCGACACGAGATTGATGATGGCCGAGGTCGCGCGCGAGGCTAAATACACCGAGGCATGTCTATCGCTCAATTTCGTCGTCCAATGATATGCATTTGGTCAGAATTAACCGCTAACCCTCTAGGGTAGGCCGGATCGTTGCCGGGAGTGACGTAGATCCTTCCTTAGCAGGAACAAACGCAATAATCATAGGGCATGTGATGATTATGAATAGCTCTCGGATTGTTGATCCGATCGCAGCCCGAATCTGCTTTCTCGTGCGTGGTTTCGATGGTGGCGGTGCTCAACGCGACGCCATCCTGCTGGCGAACGAATTGCAGGGCCAGGGATTTCCGAGTGCAATCGTTACGCTTCAGAGTTCAGGCCCCTTGCGGGACCTGATCCGCGCCGACGTGCCGGTCATCGATCTCGGCAGCGGCCGCAAACTGCGCCTCGCCTTTGCGCCCGCCGCATTGAGAAGGCTGCTGGTCACGGGGCGTCCGAGGGCGCTGGTGTCTTCCGAGGCGGCGGCGAATGTTCTGGTGGTCCTGGCCTCCCGAGGGCTTGCGAAGGAAACGCGTCCGTCCATCGTCTTGCGGGAGGTGGCAAGCCCCCTGCAGGCGCGAACCGGCGATCCCTACTGGCAGAACCGGCTGGCCTACAGATTGATCCGGTTTGCCTATCCGCGCGCCGATCTCGTCCTGACACTGACGGCCGGTGCGCGCAACGATCTCATCGGCCGCTTCGGCGTGCCGGCAGCGAAAGTCGCCAATCTCGGCACCAATGCCGTGCTGACACCGCAGATGCGGCAGAGGGTCGAGCAACTGGGCCGCGCTCCGGAACCGGGCCTCATTGTTTCGGTCGGCAGGCTCTCTCCGGAAAAAGGATATGCGACACTGATCGAGGCCTTCGCGCAGCTCAGGCGGACGCGCGCGGCCCGGCTGACGATCGTCGGGGAAGGCGATGAGCGCGGTAATCTGGAGGCTTTGATCGAAGCCCTGGATCTGTCGCAGGACGTCAGCCTGCCGGGACACAATCCGGACCCGTTGTCGATCGTATCGCAGGCCTCGCTTTTCGTCTCCTCCTCCTCGCACGAGGGGCTGGGGAACGCGCTGATCGAGGCCATGGCCTGCGGCGTACCCGTCGTCGCGACGGATGCGCCTTACGGGCCGCGCGAGATCCTGCAAGGCGGCAGGCTTGGACGGCTGGTTCCCGTGGGCGACGCGACCGCGCTTGCGCAGGCCATGGCGATGACGCTTGAACAGCCACCCGAAAGCGCCGTTCTCCAGACCCGCGCCGCGGAGTTTAGCGTCGAGAAATCGGCCGAAAGGTTCATTCATCTTCTTCAGGCGGCAGGAATTGCGGGAAGTGCCGTTTCTGCGGCGCCGGAGATTGAGACAACCGTAAGTATTTGACATTATGTTCTCAAGCTCTGGGAAGTCCGACTGCAATGGATGGGGGTAGATGAAAAAGCCGAAACTCTGGGAGATGTCCGGTTCCGAGATACTGGCGGGAGTATCCCGCAAGATCGGGCGGCACGTATATTTTCGCCCGCACCTGTTGAAGCTGGATGCGCCTGTCGTTGCTTTTACGTTCGACGACTTTCCTGTCTCGGTCTTCGAAAATGCGGCGCCCGCTCTTGAGGACGCCGGCATGCTCGGCACGTTCTATCTGGCGAGCGGCCTGATGCAGCGTGTCGAAAACGGCCAGCTGATCGTCGATGAGGAGATGGTCGCGGCACTTTCGGAAAAGGGACATGAGATCGGCGGCCACACGCATGGCCATATCAATGTCCAGAAAACGCCCCGTCGCGATCTCATGGCCGATGTCAGGCGCAATGACGAGGAAATCGCCCGGATCGTCGGCTCCGCAAAGCCGGTTTCCTTCGCTTATCCGTTCGGGATGATCTCGGTTCCATCCAAGCTTGCGTTGATGCATCACTATCCGGGCCTGCGCGGCATCAAGGTCGGCACCAATTCCGGCCTCATCGACCTTGCCCATCTCAAGGCGCAGGAACTCTATGACTGCAGCAACGATTCCGCGTCGATCGACAGGATGCTGGACGATGTCGAGCGGCGCTGTGGCTGGTTGATTTTCTATACCCACGATGTGCGTGAGGACCCGACGAATATCGGCTGTTCGCCGGCCTTCTTCTCGCACGTGGTCGACAAGGTGCGCCGGCGCGGCATCCGGGTCGAGACGGTGATCGATACGCTGAAGCGGATCGGCGTCGCCTAGAAGAGGCTTGGCTATCGCCGGTCGGCCTTCAGGTCCTTGTAGACGGCCCAGCAGAATGCCCAGGACGTCACGAAATAGCGCCGTGCAAGGCGGCGCGGTTCGGTCGCCACCCGCCAGAGGAATTCCAGCCCGGCTTTCCGCAGGAATACCGGAGCACGCGATTTGACGCCGGCGTAGAAATCCAACCCGGCGCCGAAACCGAAGCCGTAGCAATCGGGAAGGTCGGCGCGGTGCTTGTCCATCCAGATCTCTGACTTCGGGGCGCCGATGCCGAAGAAAACATGCGTGACGCGCCTTTCCCGAAGCCGCGCCACCAATTCGCGTCCAAACGTCTCGTTATGTTCGAAGGCCGGAGGGGCGGTGACGATGACGTGCTCGGAAAAGCCGAGCGCCTTCAGCTTGTCGTCGAGGATCGCCGCTGTGGTTTCGCTCGAGCACAGGAGCAGAGGCCGGTGGATGCCCGGCTTGAGGCGTTCGATGATCTCGGGAAACAGGTCGGCGCCGGTGATGCGGCCGGGAACGGCAAGCCCGCGCAGCCGTGCATAGAGGAGGACGGGGGCTCCGTCGACGGTGGTAAGCCAGGCCTTGTCATAGGCGGCCTTAAAGGCGGGATTCCTGTTCAGCTGCACGATATGATCGAGATTGGCGGTCACCAGCAGCCGCAGGCCTTCCCCGGGCGGCACCGGTTCGGTGACGATCGCATCGACGATCCTGCCGGCGTCCCAGGTGGAGAACTCAATGCCGAAGACGGATGTTCGCCGGGGCTGTTTTACGGGTGCTTGCTCGGACATTTCAGGCGTACGCTGGTCCATAGGCGGGCTCGGCCTTCCTCGAGGCTATGATCCGGTAGCGGGCCTGGTAACCAAGGCCGAACATGGCAACCATCATCGTGAACCAGATCGGCCCCGACCGGGCAAGGAAGATGCTTTCCAGGCAGGCAAGGAAGATCGAGAAAAGCCAGATCCTCAAGAAAAGCCTCGTGAGCGGCGTGAAGTTTTTTGCGGCGTCGATTGCCGCCAGATTTTTAAGGGGAGTAGCCAAGACCCATATCACCATCAATATCAATCCCGGTATGCCGGCGTTCATGGCGGCATCGACATAGGCATTGTGGGCGTCCACCGCGCGCACGGCCCAGTTCAAGGTGCGCATGTCGCTGTTGACGAGGCTCTCCGCACCCCAGAAAGAGCCGAAGCCATAACCGGTGATCGGTTGCTGTGCAATAGCATCGAGTGCCAGCCGCCAGATGTCGGCGCGTGCCGTATAGGTGGTATCGATCCCGGTTGCCGCGACGATCTCTCTCAGCGGCGCGATGGTCGACACGCCGACGGTTGCGAGGTTGAGCAGGCCGACCCCCCCGAAGACGACGGGAATGCGGATCCAGCGCCAGCGCTCGAAGAAAATACTGAGGATGAAGATGCCGGGCAGCATGGCGGTCGAGGTCTTGGCGCCGGTTTTCAGCAGGAAAAGGCAGCTCGCTGCAATGACCAGCAGTCCGATGATCCGGGACCATGCCGACATCAGATAGATGCCGACGAAGCAGGAGAGCGCCATGACGACGCCGGTCTCGTTCTTCTGGACGTAGATTCCTTTCCAGAGCCCCGCATGCTGCGGCTCGAGAAAGTCGGTCAGCTGATGGACGGCAAGCCTCGGGAGAAAGAGCACGCCAAAATAACAAAGGCCGACGATCAGCATCACGCCTCCGCCAGCAAGCCTTGCAAACTGGCTCTCGCCCTTCGGCAGCATCAGAAATGCACTGGCGCTGATGCAGACGGTGAGGGCAATCAGCACGCGCCTGACGGCACCGAGCGGATCGACCGAAAGCGCCGCTGTCAGAAACAGCCACCCGAACACGAAGGCAAGCAGCAGGCGGGGCTGGAAGATGACGCTCCGCACCCTCGGGGTCATCGCATAGACAACCACGATCAGGAACAGAACGTAGGCGAGCAGCTGGCTCCAGAGAGCAGGCTTCGCCAGGGCAGGATTGAGGCTGGTATCGACGAAAGGCGTCAGGGTGATCCAATAGAAGCACCCGACACAGCAGAACAGCAGCCTTGCGCCGAAATTTCCAGAAGACGCAACTTCGTCCGTGTCTCTTGCCATCCACCCGCCGCCGCGTTCTCTCGCGCGCGAATCGTAACAGAAACCGCCGAATCTCGCCAGCATCCATATCCGGCGGCCACCGGCGCGAGGTTCGTCGAGACCGGCCGAAGCCGACTTCGAGGACCGTGACTGCCATAGTGCGAGATTTGGGCCGTTCATCATAACTGCATAAATTTAGCCGGTTTGCTTGACCTTGACGGTGTCGAACCGGAACCTGCGCTCATCCTGCAATCCTTGGCAGGCTTGCGGGCACCCGTGGAGATTTCGAATGCTGGGAATATTTTGTCGGCTTGCCGGATCTCTCATGCTGATGGCACTGGGGATTGCCGGTGCGCAGGCGCAGAATTTCGTGCTGAAGCCGTTTTCGGAAACCCGCGCACCTGAGATTGCCGGGTTGACGGCGGCCGCGCAGAGCAAGGCGCTGGGGCGAGGGGTCAATTTCGGCGGAACGCTGGAGGCGCCGAGCGAGGGCGCCTGGGGCGGGCGGCTTTCCACGGAGCTGTTTACGGCAGTCAGGCAAGGCGGGTTCCAGACCATCCGCCTGCCAGTCCGTTTCAGCAGTCATGCAGCAGTCTCGGCGCCCTATGAGCTCGACGAGGCTTTCATGAAACGCGTCGATTTTGCGGTCAATAACGCGCTCTCCCGGGGCCTCAACATCATCATCGACTTCCACCATTATCATGAGATGGATGGCGATCCCCTGGAGGCGGAGGAGGTCGCGATCGGTGTGGACAAAAGCCGTGAGCGTTTCCTGGCGATCTGGGAGCAGCTCGCACGGCGATACCAGAGCCTGCCCAACGACAAGGTCCTGTTCGAGATCTACAACGAACCGCACGGCAAGACGGAGGAGGTCTGGAACGATCTGCTCGCAAAGGCGCTTGCGGTGATACGCAAGACAAATCCCTATCGCTTCCTGATCGTCGATCCTGCGGAATGGAGCACGGCCTGGGGGCTCGGGAAGCTGGTGATCCCGGCCGACGACCGCCGCCTGATCGTCACCATACACAACTATGCGCCGTTCAAATTCACGATGCAGGGCGCCAGCTGGATCGAAGGATCCAGGCCGTGGCTTGGAACATCCTGCTGCGAAAAGGCGCAGATCGAGGAGATCAGGACGCCCCTCGACATGGCGGTCGAATGGGGGAAAAAGCACGACCGGCCGATCTTCGTCGGGGAATTCGGCTCCAATTCGCTGGCCTATTATCCCGACCGGGTGACCTATTCCCGGATCATGCGGGAAGAAGTCGAGAAACGCGGGATGAGCTGGGCCTATTGGGATTTCGCGTCCCACGAATTCGGACCCTGGGACCCGACCACCAAGTCATGGCTGCCGGAATTGCACGAGGCACTGGTTCCGAAGAAGTAGAAATGTTCACGCGAACTCGCGGCCGGCTTCGCGCATATGGCCGAACAGGCCGAGTGTGAGCGCCATCAGCACGCCGAAAATGGCGCCGGCGAAAGCTCCGCCGATCATCAGCAGCACCGAGCTGGGCGGCCAGCTCTTGGACTGCGGCGGCACCGGCGGCGAGATCACCCGGACATTGCTGGTATCGATCTGCTGGCGCTCGCTGATCTGGTGCGTCCGCGACAGATAGGTCTCATAGACAGCTGCCTTGGAGCGGGCATCGCGCTCCAGCTCTCGCAGGCGTACCTGGGCATCGTTTTCGGTAAACACGGTCGAGCGCGAGGCATCGGACTTGCGGCGCAGCTCCTGAAGAGCGCTGTTTGCCTGATCGACATCGGTCTTCGCGGACTGAAGCAGACGGGCGGCTTCCTCGGAGATCGCGCGATCGACCGATGCCAGTTCCGACTGCAGGGCGACCAGGCGCGGATGGCGGTTGCCGTAGACCAGCGTCATCGAACTGATCTGCTGCTGCAGGGCGCTATAGCTGGCGCGCAGGGTGATCATGGTCGCGGAGTCGAACACGGCCGAGCTCGTAACCCGCCTGTCAGCATAGGCTGACTGAAGTTGCTTGTAGCGCGTATCGGCCTGGATCAGCCGCTGCTGCGCGTCGAGGACCTGGGTATCGAGCGCGCCGGAAATGCGGGTGCTGGTGAGCTCGCCGGCGGTCGATTGAAGGCCGTTCTGGCGCTTGAACTGCTCGACCTTTTCCTCGGCTTGCGTCACGGAGCGGCGCAGTTCGTCAAGCCGGCTGTTGAGCCCGATCGCAAGCTGGCCGACGCTATTCGATGAGGATTTGAACAATTCGCCCTCGAAGGCCGAGACGATCGCGTTCGACAGCTTGATCGACTTGTCGGCGTCGCCCGTCCAGACCGAAAGGACGACGACGAACGAGCCGTCGTCGCGGGTGGCGGTAATCTGTTTTTCAAGCTGGCGCAGCACACTCAACTGCTTGTTCTCGGGTGCGGTCGGCGACGAGAAGAGGCGACGCAACCCGTCGAGCCGTCCGGGACGGTTGAACTCCGGGTCTTCGGTGAGGTTGAGATCGTCGATGACCTTGGTCAGCACGTTACGCGACGTCAGGACCCGCAACTTGCTCTCGACTTCCAGAAGCTGGGAATCCCGCTGAGGATTGGCGGAGAAGACGTCGTCGGAAACGAGATTCAGGTTGGAGGGATCGATGATGATCTCCGTACTGACGGTATAGCGCGGCGAGGCAATGGCGGCGTAGAGCAGCGCGAGCACGGCGCCGAGGATCGCTGCGGCGATGATCCGCAGAAAGCCCTTGCGCAGCCAGCGGATGATATCGGTGAAATGGATATCCGTCAGGCTGTGTAGCTGCGCCTCGATCCGTTTTTCAAACGGAATGTCCTCGTATCGCATCCGGTCGTCATCTTCCCGTTCGTGGGCGGGCGGCTCACGATGATAGTCCGAACGGGTCTGATAGTCAGGTACCGAAGAAGGACGAGGCCGGTCGCGCGGCGCGGGCCGCTCTTCCGGTTCTTCTTCCAGGATGGGATGGTCCAGGAGGGAGCTCTGGTATTCGCTGCGGTGACGCGATGCCCGGGCCGATGCCGACCGCCGAGTATGGGGCTCCTTCGGCTCGTACATGGACTACCTCCGCCCGTTCGCCACAGCGAAAGAACCTACAATTGGACACACTCCGGCGATCATGACGAATTGTCGTGAATTTTAGGTTAATTGAAGTTTTTCAAAGGCTAATAAGCAGCGTTGCGAATGCTCTGATTTCCATCTGCTGCGCATCGGGAAAAACCCTTCAGCCAGAGCTGGGTAGACAATATGCCGACGAAGGCCGCGTTGTCGCGGAACCCGGAGACCGGCTGTGTGCGGCATTTCTGATGGAGTTTGGCGACGGCCCTCGGATTGAAGAGGCCGGAGGCGGAGATCGCCTGTTCGCCCAGCATCTCGCCGACATAGGCCTGTTCGTTGTTGCCGGCGAAAGAGCGGCTGTCCGGCGCGCGATAGGGCTGTTTCGGCCGCTTGGCGATGACGTCGGGAAGCATATCCTTCGCGACCCGGCGCAGGATGTGCTTCTCGTCGAGTCCCTTGAGCTTCATCCCGGGAGCGAGCCGGCTGGCGAACTCCACCAGCCGGTGGTCGAGGAAGGGGAAGCGGCCTTCGATACCGTGGGCCATCGCCATCCGGTCGCCCTGGCTCGACAGGATGTAGCCGGGTAGCAGGAAACGGCTTTCGAGATATTGCGCCTGATGCAGCGGGTGCCAGCGACCGAAATTCGCGGGCAGGCGGGAGGCGAGTTCCTCGGCCGCATCATAGGTGCCGAGTGTCGTGCGCAGATCGTCGGAGTAGAAGATCTTGGCGGCCGCCGTCGAACGGAAGCGCGGGCGGTGCGAGAACAGCGGGTCGTCTGCCGTATCATTGCCGGCGCCGAAGAAGGCGGCGAGATATTCGGCGGATTGCTGCTTCAGCCCCGGCAGATAGGGATAGAGCTTGCGGAAGAGATGCGGCCGCATCTTCGATCCCGGCTGGCGGGCGCAGAACCGGCGCACGCTCGCCTCGCGAAAAATGTCGTAGCCGGCAAATACCTCGTCGGCGCCTTCGCCGGTCAGTACCACTTTCATGCCGGCGTCGCGGACAAGGGCCGAGAGACGGTAGAGGGGGGCAGGGGCGGTGCGCAGGACCGGTCGCTCGGTGAAGCGGATCACATCCGGGAAACTTGCGGCGATATCGGCCGAGCCGCTGGCGACGGCGCGGTGGCGGGTGCCGAGCGCCTCAGCGACTTGAACCTGGAAGGCGCTTTCGTCGTGTTCGGCGTTGTCGAAGGTGACCGAGAACGTGTTGAGGCCGTTCAGGGCCATCGGAGCGGCGAGCGCCACGATCAGCGAGGAGTCGAGCCCACCGGAGAGATAGGCGCCGACCGGCACGTCGGCTCGCATACGAAGCCGGGTCGCATCGGTCAGCAGCGCCCGCAATTCCTCTTCCATCGCACCCTGGTCGGTTTCCGTCCGGTCGCGGGCATTCGGAAAATCGAGCACCCAATAGGGCCGGGTTTCGGTTCGATCGTTCCCGGCGATCATCAGATGGCCCGGTTCCAGCTCGAAAATGCCCTTGAAGGCGGTACGCGGCGGGATCGGCGCCCAGAGCGTGAAAATCTGGTCGAGGGCGATCGGATCGAGTTCGGCTTCGATGCCCGGCACTTCGAGCAACGCCTTGATCTCCGAGGCAAAATAGAGCGAGCCGTTGTGCTCGGTATAAAAGAGCGGCCGCACACCCATCCGGTCGCGGGCGAGCATCAGCCGGCGCTCGCGGTGATCCCAGATCGCGAAGGCATAGTCGCCGTTGAGGCGCGAGAGGCAGGCCTCGCCGTGGGTCGCGTAAAGCTGCAGCAGGACTTCCGTATCGCTGCCGGTGCGAAAGGTGATGCCGCGGGCCTTCAGCTCGTCGCGCAGTTCGACATAGTTGAAGATCTCGCCGTTGAAAACGATGGTAAAGCGGCCGTCTGCGTCGGTCATCGGCTGCTGGCCGTCGGAAAGCCCGACGATCGACAGCCGGACATGCGCCAGGCCTATGCCGGGCGACGCGAACACGCCTTGCCCGTCTGGCCCGCGATGGGCGATCGCCTGTGCCATGGAAGACAGCAGGGCCTCCGGATTTCCTGAGCCGTATGCCTCACCGACGAAGCCCGCAAAACCGCACATCTGTTTCCATCATGAACAGGGACAATGATGCCCCCGTTGATAGATGCAAATGCTTGCCGGCTGCTTCAGGCGATCGATAAAATTGTATTCGTGTCCAAAAGAGGCGCGGGCCGACGCTCAGACGGGCTTCATGCCGAGGACCACGGTCGGCCAGAATTCCGAGACGGTGGGATGGATCGGTACCGCCCAGCGCAGGGTATCGTAGGTGGCGCGGGCATTCATCATGTCGAGCACGCCGTGGATCGATTCATCTCCGCCGGTGCCGAGGATGGCGGCGCCCAGGATCTCGTGCGTGTCCGCGTCGGCCACGAATTTCATCAGGCCCTGCGTTTCGCCCTTTTCGACCGCACGGCCGACCCTTGCCATGGACTGACGGCCGATCAGGACCTTCCGTCCGGACTTGCGGGCCTCTGCCTCACTCATGCCGACACGGCCGAGCGGCGGATCGATATAAAGCGCGTAACCGACCAGGCGGTCGGAGACCTTGCGGCTCTCGCCGTCGAAGAGGTTTGCGGCGATGATCTCGAAGTCGTTATAGGCGGTGTGGGTGAAGGCGCCCTTGCCATTGCAGTCGCCCATCGCCCAGATGCCGGCGACATTGGTCGAGAGGTCGTCGCCGACCTTGATGTAGCCGCGTGCATCCAGCTCGACGCCCGCCTTGTCGAGCCCGAGATCGTCGGTGTTCGGCCGGCGGCCGACCGCGAGCAGTACGTCGGAACCGATCACTTCCGGTGCGCCTTCGGTGCAATCGACGCCGACGGCAACGCCGCCCTCGTGGCTGCGGAACCGGATGCATTCGGCGCCGGTGCGGATTTGGATGCCTTCGGCTTCGAGGATTTCACGGATCGCCTGTGAGATATCTTCGTCCTCGCGGCCGACAAGGTGCGGGCCTTTTTCGACGACGGTGACTTCGGCGCCGAAGCGGCGGTAGATCTGGGCGAATTCCAGTCCGATATAGCTGCCGCCGACGATGACCAGATGCTTTGGCACCCGGTCGAGCATGACGATATCGCTATTGGTCATGTAGGGCACGTCGCCGACGCCGGGGAAATCCGGGATCGCGGCACGGCCGCCGACGTTGAGGAAGATCTGCGGCGCAGTCAGAAGTTCGTCGCCGACGCGGATCGTGTTCTTATCCTCGAACCGCGCATGGCCGCGGATCAGCGTGCAGTTCGGCATGCCCTCGAGCCAGCTCTCGTTGCCCTGGCGCGAGTCGAGAGTCACCTTGTGCGAACGTCGCATGACGGCCGGCATGTCGATCTTCACCGGGCTGTCGAGAACCACGCCATAATCACCGCCGCGGCGGGCGACGTGCGCGGCATAGGCGCTGGCGACGAGTGTCTTGGTCGGCTTGCAGCCGGTATTGACGCAGGTGCCGCCGACATGTTTGCGCTCGATGATCGCAACCGTCTTGCCGGCGTCGTTGAAGCGCCCTGCGAGTGAGGGGCCGGCCTGGCCGGCCCCTATGATGATTGCGTCGAAGGTTTTCATACCGCGGCCGCGACAGGCAGGGACGCGATGATGAGATAGGCCGCCACGATGGCGACAGCGTCCTCGATGAAGGCGGCCGGCGGATCCTTGCCGAAGCTGGCGGCCAGCTTGGCGCGGCCGGCGGCGCCGCCATAGGTGCCGATTGCGGCGCCGACGATGCCCGCGATGAGGCCGACGATCCAGCCGCCATAGGGCGTGCCGATCGCGGCACCCGTGAGCGCTCCCATGAGCAGGCGGGCGCCGAACTGCTGCGGCACCTTGCGGCTCGGCGTCGAGGGGAGCTGGTCGGTGACCAGTTCGACGACGGCAAGGATGGTGAATATGCCGACGGCCCAGATCGTGCCCATGAAGGAGAGCCAGGAACCGGAGAGATTGAGCCAGCCGAGATAGGCGGCCCAGGCAATTGCTGCAGGTGCGGTCATGGCGCGCAGGCCGGCGACGACACCGATCAAAAGTGCGAGTATATAGACCATTGAAAACCCCTTGCGCCGCCCTTGCGGCTTTCCCCATTTGCGCCTGTGATCGAAGCACGATCAGTCGTGAAGTCAAGCGGTAGGGTGGAAATTATTGCGAGAACACGAGGAATGCTTGCACGATCCGCTCACGTCTGCCGGCCCCTCCAGACCCCCCCAGTGACCACCGTCCCGGATGCCGGCCCGATGCCGGAAGGATTTTATGGAAATCAGCAGTGCAGCGGTTAGAATACCGTTTTCCCGTCAGCCCGGGCGGGAAAATGAACGGAGGAACCCGGACCTGTTGAGATATCGCATTCTTCTGCCTTTGGCCCTGCTTGTGGCGGTCGGTCTTGCGCTGGTCTTCAAGGGCAGCGATATCCTCGCGCGCGGCTATATCGAGGAGGCCGAAGTCCAGGCAGGCACGACTTTACGCCTGGCGGTGTCGGCGCTCGACGGCCATCTGAAGCGCTACGAGGCGCTGCCGGCTCTGATCGCCGATCAGCAGAATATCGAGGCGGTGATCCTCGATCCGAAGAACGAGACGCTGCGGGCGACGACGAATGCCTATCTCAAGGAGATCAACGGGCTCCTGAAATCCTCCGATATTTACGTGATGACCATGGACGGCGAGACCATCGCCGCCAGCAATTATGACAGCCCAGTCAGCTTCGTTGGCGAGAATTTCACCTATCGGCCCTATTTCCAGGATGCGGCGGAGGGCCGCCAGTCGCGATTCTACGCGCTCGGCACCACGTCTTTGAAGCGCGGCTACTATTTCGGTTCGCCGATCGAGATCGGCGGCGCCATTCGCGGCGTGATCGTCTTCAAGGTGGATATCGACAGCCTCGAAGCCTCCTGGGGCGGCGGCGACGACCGGATTTTCGTGTCGGATCCCGAAGGCATCATCTTCATGACCGGCAGTCCGGAATGGCTTTATGCGAGCATCCTGCCGCTGACGCCCGACCGGATCGCCCGCACAGAGGCGTCGCGGCGGTATGCGGACGCCAAGCTCCGTGAATTGCCGGTCGAGCGCGGCAGCTTCGCAGGACGCGATGTCATGACCATCCGGGATGGCGGGTTCGAGAAGGAATATCTCGTCGTATCGCAACCGATGCCGGATGCGGGCTGGACCGTCAACGTGCTGATGGATACCGGTTCGGTCCATACCCAGGCGAAGACGGCAACGGTTGCAGCACTTTTGACGCTCTGCCTTGCAGGCCTCGGACTTGCCATCGTCCTTCAACGCCGCGCGCGGCTCAACGAACGCCTGATGCTGCAGGCCGAGGCGCGCAACGAGCTCGAGCACCGCGTCGCCGAACGCACCGCCGATCTTGCTCGCGTCAACAGCCGCATCGAGGAGGAGATCGCCGAGCGGCGGCTCACCGAACAGCGGCTGCGCCAGACCCAGGCGGACCTAATCCAGGCGGGCAAGCTCGCAGGCCTCGGCCAGATGTCGGCGGCCCTGTCGCACGAACTCAACCAGCCTCTCGCCGCCGCCAAGACCTATGCGGAAACGACCGGCGTGCTGATCGATCTCGGGCGTACCGACGACGCGCGGGACAATGTCCGGCGCATTTCGGCGCTCATCGACCGCATGGCCTCGATCAGCCGGCACCTGCGCAATTTCGCCCGCAAGCCGAACGAGAAGCTCGGGCCCGTTGCGCTCGACGACGTGATGCGCGACACGCTGGAGATCGTCGCGGCGCGCCTGAAGGCGGCGGATGCGGAACTGGACATCGAAATCGACCCCGCTGTTCCCGCGGTGAAGGCAGGCGCCGTGCGGCTCCAACAGGTGCTCGTCAACATTATCACCAATGCCGCCGATGCCGTCGAAGGCCTCGACGATCGGCGGATCACGGTTTCCGCCGAGCAGGCGGGCAACAGGGTCATGGTGTCGGTGCGTGATCGCGGGCCGGGCGTCGCCGCGGCTATCCACGAGCGCATCTTCGACCCGTTCTTCACGACAAAGGGTGTCGGCAGGGGCCTGGGGCTGGGTCTGTCGATCTCCTATAACATCATCAAGGATTTCGGCGGCAGCCTGAGTGTTGCCGATCATCCGGAAGGCGGCGCTGTCTTCCGGATCGAACTCGAAGTTGCCGACGGCAATCTTCTGGAGGCAGCCGAGTGAGCGAGCAAAGGGTTCTGCTGGTCGACGACGAGGAGGAACTGCGCCGTTCGACGGCGCAGGCTCTGGAACTCTTCGGCCTGGCGGTGCTGACCTTTTCCAATGCCGATCATGTGCTGGAACTGACGGGTTTCGGGTTCGACGGCGTCGTCGTCAGCGATATCCGCATGCCGGGAACCGACGGCATGACGCTGCTGCAGAAGATCCGCGAGCTCGATGCGGAGATTCCGGTCATCCTGGTCACCGGTCATGGCGACGTGCAGCTCGCGGTCAAGGCCATGCGGGAAGGCGCCTATGACTTTCTGGAAAAGCCGTTCACGCCGCAGCATCTCGCCGGCATCATCCGGCGCGCGCTCGACCGGCGCAGCCTGGTGCTGGAAAACCGCCGCTTAAGGGCCGTTGCCGGCAAGCGTGACGATGTCGAGGCCCGGCTTCCGGGGCGCACCCAGGTCATGGTCGATCTGCGCTACCGGATCCGTGCCATCGGCGCCACGGATGCCGATACGTTGATCATCGGCGAGACCGGGGCCGGCAAGGAAGTGGTGGCGCGAGCCCTGCACGACATCAGTTCTCGCGCCAACCGGCCGTTCATCGCCATCAATTGCGCGGCCCTTCCCGACAACCTTATCGAGAGCGAGCTTTTCGGCCATGAGGCCGGCGCCTTTCCAGGAGCGCTGAGACCCCGTTACGGCAAGTTCGAACATGGCCGCGGCGGCACGATCCTGCTTGACGAGATCGGCTCCATGCCGGTCGACCTGCAGGCGAAATTCCTGCGCGTGCTGCAGGAGCGGGTCATCACCCGGCTCGGTTCCAACGAAACCGTGCCGCTCGACGTGCGCTTTATCGCCACCAGCAAGGTGGATCTCGAAGCGGAAGTGGCGGCGGGCCGGTTCCGCGCCGACCTCCTTTACCGGCTCAACGTTGCCACCATCCACGTGCCGTCGCTGGCGCAGAGGCGGTCGGATATTCCGCTTCTCTTTCTCCAACTGGTGCGGGAGGCAGCGGCGCGCTATGGCCGCGACGATATGGAAGTGCCAGCCGAGGTGATCTCGGCGATTGCCCAGCGTGACTGGCCGGGCAATGTCCGGGAACTGCGCAACGCCGCCGATCGGCTGGTGCTCGGTCTCGACCCGAAGCCGGGCGAAACCGGCGGTGCGAAGGATGGGGCAGGGCGGCTTGCTGACAAGGTGGCAGCCTTCGAGCGCAACCTGATCGCCGGCGAGATCGCGGCGCATGGGGGAGCGCTGAGACCGGTCTACGAATCCCTCGGCATCTCCCGCAAGACACTGTACGAAAAGATGCAGAAATACGGGCTCGACAAGAAGTTGCTCGGTCCGGAGCACATGCTGCAGGATGACCGGGACGGGTGAGAACAGCGGCATGTGTGGATTTCCACCCATGCTTTTTGCGGATTGTTCCCGAATCCACCCATGCTGCGCCGCGGTAGTTGCGGAAATGCTGTTTTAAAGCTCCCGCAACAATTGCATGCGACCCGTGCCTTGCCGCAAATGGTCCTCAGGTTGGCGCGGAGGAAATTGTGCGCCGGCTGTGCCATATTTCATCCTGGAGGAGCCCCGATGAAAATCCTGAACGCCGTTATCGGCGCGACCGCTCTTGCGGCGCTTTCCCTTTTCTCCGCTTCGGCGAATGCGCAGGGGTATCCCGAGCGCCAGATCACCATGATCGTGCCGTTTGCGGCCGGCGGCCCGACCGACACCGTTGCGCGCCTCGTCGCCGAATCCATGTCTAAGGATCTCGGCAAGCAGATCGTCGTTGAAAATGTCGGCGGCGCCGGCGGTACGCTCGGCGCCGCCCGCGTCGCCAATGCCGAAGCGGACGGTTACACCGTTCTCCTGCACCATATCGGCATGGCGACCAGCGCCTCGCTCTATCGCAAGCTGCCCTATGACACGCTGAACGCCTTCGACTATGTCGGCCTCGTCACCGACGTTCCGATGACGCTTCTCGCCCGCAAGGACATGCCGGCGACCGACCTCAAGGGCCTCATCGAATATGCAAAGGCCAACAGCGACAAGGTGACGGTTGCAAACGCCGGCATCGGCGCCGCTTCGCATCTGTGCGGCATGCTGTTCATGAGCTCGATCAAGACGTCGCTCGTCACCGTTCCCTACAAGGGCACCGGTCCCGCGATGACCGATCTCCTCGGCGGCCAGGTCGACATCATGTGCGACCAGACCACCAACACCACCAAGCAGATCCAGGGCGGCACGGTAAAGGCCTATGCGGTCACGTCCCCGGAACGTCTCGGCGTCCTGAAGGACATCCCGACCGTCAAGGAAGCCGGTCTGCCGGATATGCAGGTCGGCATCTGGCATGGTCTCTATGCGCCGAAAGGCACTCCGAAGGACGCGCTCGACAAGCTCAACAAGGCCCTCAAGTCGGCCCTGAAGAACCCGAACGTCGCCGCTCGCTTCGCCGAACTCGGCACGGAACCGTCGCCGGACAACGATGCCACTCCGGCAGCCCTGAAGGCCAAGCTCGAAGGCGAAATCGCCCGCTGGAAGCCGGTCATCCAGGCCGCCGGCCAGTACGCGGACTAAGGTTTCCGCAGTCAGTATGCCCCCACCCGAACCCTCTCCCCGCCTGCGGGGAGAGGTACCTGGCAGGTGAATGGGGGCACGTCCAGCACAGCATCTCCCACTTCACGGAGACACCATGAATTCGCTGAAATTCGACACCGTCAATCTGATCTGCGGGCTGCTGCTGATCGCGACAGGCCTGTTCTTTGCCTACCAGTCGTTCGAACTGGAACTCGGTACGGCCTTGCGCATGGGGCCTGGTTATTTCCCGTTTATTCTCGCCTGCGCGCTGATCCTGTTCGGCGCGATCATCCTCGTCCAGTCGATGCGGATGGAGGGCATGCCGGTTGGAGCGCTTGCCTGGCGCGGCATGTTCTTCATCCTGCCGGCGCCGATCTTCTTCGGTCTTACGGTTCGCGGGCTGGGCTTCGTGCCGTCGATCTTCGTTACCGCACTGATCGCCTCCTTCGCCTCGGGCCGCATGAAACCGCTCACCGCACTTCTCCTGTCGGCGGCGCTGACGGTCTTCTCGGTCGCCGTCTTCAGCTATGGCCTCGGCCTTCCGTTCCGCCGTTTCGGGCCCTGGCTCGGTTATTGAGGTTTGAGTGATGGATCTTTTCAATAATCTAGCGCTTGGTTTTGCAACGGCGACGTCGCTGGAGAACCTGTTCTTCTGCCTGATCGGGGTGCTGCTCGGCACGCTGATCGGCGTGCTGCCAGGCATCGGGGCCACGGCGACGATCGCCATGCTTCTGCCGATCACCTTCCAGCTCGAACCGGTCTCGTCGCTGATCATGCTCGCCGGCATCTATTACGGCGCGCAATACGGCGGTTCGACCACGGCGATCCTGATCAACATGCCGGGCGAGTCCTCGTCTGCCGTCACCGCCATCGACGGTTACCAGATGGCGCGCAAGGGCAGGGCGGGAGCCGCTCTGGCGATCGCCGCGATCGGCTCGTTCTTTGCCGGCACCGTATCGACCTTCCTCGTCGCGATCTTTGCGCCGCCGCTCACCCAGATCGCGCTGCAGTTCGGCGCGGCCGAATATTTCTCGCTGATGGTGGTCGGCCTCGTCTCCTCGATCGCGCTCGCCCACGGTTCGATCGTCAAGGCGCTCGCGATGGTGGCGCTCGGCCTGTTGCTCGGTCTCGTCGGCACCGATATCTACACCGGCACGCCGCGCTTCACGCTCGGGATCCGCGAATATGCGGACGGGCTGAACTTCGTGGCGGTCGCGGTCGGCGTCTTCGGCATCGCGGAAATCCTGCGCAATCTCGAAAACGAAAAAACCCGCTCCGTGCTGATGGCGAAGGTGAGCGAGCTCATGCCGTCGCGGGAGGATTTCAAGGCAATGGTCGGCCCGGTCCTGCGCGGCACGGCGATCGGCTCGATCCTCGGCATCCTGCCGGGCGGCGGCGCCATCCTTGCGGCGTTTGCCTCCTACACGGTCGAAAAGAAGGTTTCGAAACATCCGGAAGAATTCGGCCATGGAGCAGTCGCCGGGGTTGCCGGTCCGGAATCGGCCAACAATGCCGGTGCGCAGACCTCGTTCATCCCGCTGCTCACCCTCGGCATTCCGGCCAACCCAGTCATGGCGCTGATGATCGGCGCGATGATCATCCAGGGGATCGTTCCAGGCCCGAACGTGGCAACCGAGCAACCGGCCCTCTTCTGGGGCATCATCGCCTCGATGTGGATCGGCAACCTGATGCTCGTCATCCTCAACCTGCCGCTCATCGGGCTGTGGGTGAAGCTGCTCACCATCCCCTACTACGTGCTGTTCCCGATCATCATGGCCTTCTGCTCGATCGGGGTCTACAGCGTCAACTCGAACGTCTACGACCTCTATGCCGTCGCCTTCTTCGGCCTCATCGGCTATGCGCTGTTGAAGCTCCGCTGCGAACCGGCGCCGCTGCTGCTCGGCTTCGTGCTCGGTCCGCTGCTGGAGGAGAATCTCAGACGGGCGATGATCCTTTCGCGTGGCGACCCTGCGACATTCGTCACGCGTCCGATCAGCGCGGCCCTTCTCTTCCTCGCGGCCCTCGTGCTCGTCATCGTCTTCTTGCCGAGCGTCAAGAAGAAGCGCGAGGTCGTCTTCCAGGAAGAGGATTGAGAAGCTGCGGACGGCGCCGCGCGACAGACCGCGCGGCGCTGAAACTCTTGCATGACTTTCTGTCAGGTTCTGCGGAGGGCGCTCCGGGCGGTCAAACCGTCTGGAGCGCCTGCAATTCCTGGATGGGGACGGGGCCAGCGATCCGCTTCAACAGCAGCTTGCCCATCAGCAAACCGGCTTCAGCCAGGTCTTCGTAGATCGTCTCGACGCGGGGGCGGATCTGGTCGAAAAGGCCCGAGGTCTGTTTCGCCACCAGCCTGATATCCTTGCCCAGTTCCAGCTTATGGTCGTAGGCGGATGCCATGACGGCGAGCGCCGACACCTCGCCGCCGCAGATATAGCCGTCGGGACGCTCCGGTTCGCCCATGCGGCGGAACAGATAGTCGCGGATGTCGTCCGACTTGCTGTCGAGCGTCACGCCCTTGGCGATCTCGAACCCGACACCTTCCTCGCGCACCGCCGTCATGAAGCCGTGCTTGAGGTGATGGGCGAAGGTGAAGCGCTCCGGCGGCAGGATGATCGAGAGCTTTCTCGCACCGGCGGCGATCAACTTTTTCGCGGCCTGATAGGCGAAACTGTAATTGTCGTAGTCGACATACGGGTGGGCCGTCGCAAGCTCGGTGCGGCCGTGACAGATGAACGGAAAATTGTTCTCCATCAATAGCTTGACGCGTTCGTCCGCGGGTTCGGTACGGGTGAAGACAATGCCGTCGGCCATGCGGTTGCGCATGATATGGCGCACCGGTTCGATCTGCGGCGTATCGGAAAAATGCGGCGTTATGACCAGATGATAGGCCGTGCCTCGCAAGGCTTCGGTCAGGCCGTTGATCATCGAGGTGGCATAGCCGAGGATTTCCTCGTGCGGATCGAGGACGAGGCTGATGACGTTGGTGCGCCCAGTGCGCAGGCGCTGCGCTGCCCGGTCCGGCAAGTAGCCGATATCGGCTGCGACCTTGCGGACGCGCTGGCGTGTTTCGAGCGCGATCTGCGGCGCATCGGCAAGCGCGTGCGATACGGTCGTGACCGCAAGGCCGGTCAGTTCGGCGATCGTCTTAAGGGTGGGCTTCGCGCCAACGCCGGATTTTGCGGCTGCCCGCTCCGGCTTCGCCCGCCGACCCTTGTCCCCCAGGTCTTCCAGCGACATGTCCTCTTCTCCTCCGCTCCCGCCCCGGAACCGGAGCGAGCCTCATCTATATCGTTACAAATTTTTCGAAAGTCGCCAGGAGTTTTTCTCGATTCCTGAGTAAAAATTCGCCGGATACAAATTTTGCTAGTTTTTTCCTCATGTTAAGTAGGTCGCCGGGCGGTGTAAAAAATCTGCCGGGCGGGTTGACACTGACTGCAATTATATCGTTATAAATCGCCATATCCGGAGAGGAGCCCGGATGCAAAGGGAGATTCTCAATGAATATTCGAATGATTGCCAAACTCGCCGCCGGTGCGGCGCTTATCGCCATGACCGCCGGTGCCGCCAAAGCCGCAGAACAGGTCGAAGTCTTGCACTGGTGGACTTCGGGTGGTGAGGCCGCCGCGCTCAACGTGCTGAAGGAAAACCTCCAGAAGCAGGGCGTCGCCTGGAAGGACATGCCGGTAGCCGGTGGTGCAGGTTCCGCTGCCATGACCGCGCTGCGCGCCCGCGTCACGGCCGGCGACCCGCCGACCGCTGTCCAGCTTCTCGGCTTCGACCTGAAGGACTGGGCCGAAATGGGCGTTGCCGCAAACCTCGACGACCTCGCCAAGAAGGAAGGCTGGGACAAGGTTATCCCGGCCGCCCTCCAGAATTTCTCGAAGTATGACGGCCACTGGATCGCTGCTCCGGTGAACATCCACTCCACCAACTGGCTGTGGATCAACAAGGCGGCACTCGACAAGGCCGGCGGCAAGGTTCCGACCAATATCGCCGAACTCATCACGCTACTCGACGCCTTCAAGGGCCAGGGCCTCACCGCTCTCGCTCACGGCGGCGTTCCGTGGCAGGACGGCACGCTCTGGGAAGCCGTCGTGCTTTCGACCGGCGGTCCGGATTTCTACAAGAAGGCCGTTCTCGATCTCGATCCGGCGGCACTTTCCGGCGACACGATGAAGAAGGTCTTCGACACCATGTCGAAGCTGCGCACCTATTTCGACCCGAACTTCTCGGGCCGCGAATGGAACCTCTCGACCGCCCTCGTCATCGAAGGCAAGGCCGGCGCTCAGGAAATGGGCGACTGGTCGAAGGGCGAGTGGCTGCGGGCCAACAAGAAGCCAGGCACGGACTTCGTCTGCATCCGCTTCCCCGGCACGCAGGGCTCGGTCCTCTTCAACGCCGACCAGTTCATGATGTTCAACGTTGGCGGCGACGCCGAAAAGGCTCAGCTCAAGATGGCGTCCGCCGTCGAAGATCCGGCCTTCCAGATCGCCTTCAACACGGTCAAGGGTTCCGTTCCTGCCCGTACCGACGTCTCGAACGAAAAGTTCGACGATTGCGGCAAGAAGGGCATGGCGGATCTCACGGAAGCCTCTTCCAAGGGCACGCTGATGGGCTCGCTCGCCCACGGTTACGCTCAGCCGGCTGCCATCAAGGAAGCCATGCTGGACGTCATCACCCAGCACCTCAACGGCCAGCTCACCACCGAAGCAGCGCTGAAGCGCCTGCCAGAAGCGGTGAAGGCTGCCAAGTGATCGCCTGATCGGACAATTCTGACATGCGAGTGGCCGGGGACAACCCCCGGCCACTTTTCAAATTCCGGCTTGCCGGTATCTCTTAGTTCTGGTGTCTGCCGGAGGTCATGATGTCGACAATCGAACCGGTTCCCGTGCTTGAGCCGCAGAGACAGGGCCGTTCAATTGCGGACGGATTGCGCAACGCGCTGCCGAAGATCGTGCTGGCGCCGTCGTTTGCGGTGATCCTCGTCTTCGTTTACGGCTTCATCCTCTGGACGGTCTATCTTTCCTTCACCACCTCGCGCATCCTGCCGGTCTACAAATGGGGCGGTTTCGATGCCTATTATCGTCTCTGGTCGCAGCCTAACTGGTATGTGGCGATGCAGAACCTGGCGATCTTCGGCGTCCTCTATATCGGCATCTGCATCATCCTCGGGCTCGGCATCGCCATCCTGATGGACCAGCGGATCCGCGCCGAAGGCGTGCTGCGGCCGATCTTCCTCTATCCGATGGCACTGTCCTTCGTGGTCACCGGCACCGCGTGGAAATGGTTCCTCAACCCCGGCCTCGGGCTTGAGAACACCATGCACAATCTCGGCTGGACGAGTTTCAAGTTCGACTGGCTGGTCAATCCCAAGATGGCGATCTACACGGTCGTCATCGCCGGCGTCTGGCAAGCTTCCGGCTTTGTGATGGCAATGTTCCTGGCCGGTCTTCGCGGCATCGACGGCGAGATCATCAAGGCCGCCCAGATCGACGGCGCCTCGAACGTCTCAATCTACCGCCGGATCATCATTCCGCTCCTGCGTCCCGTCTTCCTCTCCGCCTTCATCGTGCTCGCGCATATGGCGATCAAGTCCTACGATCTGGTCATCGCGCTGACCGGCGGGGGGCCTGGCAACGCGACCGAACTGCCGTCCACCTTCATGTATTCCTACACGTTCACCCGTAACCAGATGAATGTCGGATCGGCGAGCGCCGTGATGATGCTGATGGGCATTACTGCGATCATCGTGCCCTATCTCTATTCGGAACTGCGGGAGAGAAAGCAATGAGCGCCGCCAACGAAACCGTCAGCGCCGGCGGTGCCCGCACCGCCCGTTATTTCATCTATGCAGCCCTGATCATCCTGGCGCTCGTCTATCTTCTGCCGCTCTACGTCATGCTATCGACGTCCTTGAAATCGCTGGACGAAATCCGCGGCGGCGACATGCTGGCGCCGCCACGCGATCCATCGATCGCCGCCTGGGTGCGTGCCTGGGGCGAGGCCTGCATCGGGGTCAGCTGCGTCGGCATCAAGGGCTATTTCTGGAACTCCATCAAGATGGTGGTTCCGGCAGTTCTGGTATCGACCCTGCTCGGCGCGCTCAACGGCTACGTGCTGACCAAGTGGCGCTTCCCGGGCCACAAGCTGGTGTTCGGCATGATGCTGTTTGCCTGCTTCATCCCGTTCCAGGCGGTCCTGATCCCGATGGCACGCGTGCTCGGCACGTTCGGGCTCTCGAATTCAACCACGGGCCTCGTCATCGTCCACGTCATCTACGGCCTCGGCTTCACCACGCTGTTCTTCCGCAACTACTACGAAGCATTTCCGGACGAGCTGGTGAAAGCCGCGATGATCGACGGCGCCGGGTTCTTCCGGATCTTCTGGCGCATCCTGCTGCCGAGTTCCGGACCGATCATCGTGGTCACGATCATCTACCAGTTCACCAATATCTGGAACGACTTCCTGTTCGGCGTGTCCTTTTCATCCGGCACGTCATCGCCGATGACGGTCGCGCTCAACAACCTTGTTGCCTCCTCCACCGGCGTCAAGGAATACAACGTCGACATGGCGGCTGCGGTGTTCGCAGCGCTTCCGACGCTGTTCGTCTATGTCGTCGCCGGACGCTATTTCGTGCGTGGCCTGATGGCCGGCGCAGTCAAGGGATAACCGCACATGAGCTTTCTTGAAATCAAGAATATTCGCAAGAAGATCGGCAATAACGAGATTCTGAAGGGCATCAATATCGAGCTCGAAAAGGGTGGCTTCCTGGTTCTCGTCGGCCCGTCCGGCTGCGGCAAGTCTACCCTGCTCAACGCGATCGCCGGCCTGCTGCCGCCGTCGTCGGGCGATATCGTCATCGACGGCCAGGTGGTCAACGACCTGCATCCGTCAAAGCGCGACATCGCCATGGTCTTCCAGTCCTATGCGCTCTATCCGAACATGACGGTGGAAGAGAACATCGCGTTCGCGCTCGAAATGCGCGGCGTCGAGAAGGCGCAGCGCGAGGCGGCGGTCAAGCAGGTCGCCAAGACGTTACAGATCGAGCATCTGTTGAAGCGTCGTCCGAGCCAGCTTTCCGGCGGCCAGCGCCAGCGCGTCGCCATGGGCCGCGCACTGGTGCGTCAGCCCCGCGTCTTCCTGTTCGACGAGCCGCTCTCCAATCTCGACGCCAAGCTGCGCGTCGAGGTGCGTGCCGAAATCAAGGCGCTGCACCAGAACACCCACGCCACCATCGTCTACGTGACCCACGACCAGATCGAGGCGATGACGCTCGCGACCAAGATCGTTGTGCTGAAAGAGGGCATGGTGCAGCAGGTCGGTACGCCGGCGGAAATCTACGGGCGCCCGGCCAACCTCTTCGTCGCCGATTTCATGGGCTCGCCGGCGATGAACATGCTGAAGGGCAAGGTCGTCTCTTCGGACGGCGCCCAGAGCATCGCGCTATTCGGCAATGAAGGTATCAAGGTCGCCATGCCGCCGTCGGTCACGGTGACCCTTGCCGACGGCAAGGACGTCATTCTCGGCCTGCGCCCGGAGACGATCACCGATGCCGGCCTCGTCGATCCGCAGGCACGCGCCACCGCCCATATCGAGGCGGAAGTGACGATGATCGAGCCGACCGGTTCCGACACTTTCGTCACCGGCAGGCTGGACGGCGCGACCTTCACCGCCCGCACCCGTTCCGACGTGCATGTCTCGCTCGGCCAGAAGTTCCCCTTCTCCTTCAATCTCGACAAGGCCGTGGTTTTCGATCCGCAGACGACCAGCCGCATCGACTAGCGGGCAGGCGGGTCTGAGTGCGGCTTTTTGTTTTTATTTTAATGTATAGATAACAATAGCTTAGCCGAACGGGCGGGCTGGAGGAATACAACCGCGACGGCTTGCAGCTGGATGCGGTCGCCCGTTCCCGGTGCCGTCATCTATGCGGAGCCGGCGGAGATCGCTGCCGGCGACTTCTTCCGGTCCACGATCATGGCCGTTTCCCCCGATTGACCTTCGTCTTTCCTCCCAAGAGGGGGAACAATCCCGAGGAGGCGGGGTTGAGTATGTGTCCTGCGAAACGGGACCAAACCAGACCGAGGAGACAGACAATGGCTAGTGGAAATCATTCCCAATCGGGCGGGTATCGAAACGACCGGATGCGCGACGAGCGTGATTTCGCGCGCGAGTCCTCCAGCGATTATCGTCCGGGTGATACGGGGTACGTGCGCGGTTTCAGCGACGATCCGCGGAGCGGCGATGCAAATCGAGAGGATGGCGACCGCTCACGTTTCTCCCGTTATGGACGCAGCGAACAATGGGCATCCGACGACGGCGGGTTCGAGGCCGGTTATGGTGATTCGGAGCGCTCACAGGCTTGGGCCCGCGATTCCTATCGCGGCCGCCCTTCCTCTTTCAGCTATGAGCCGGGCCGCAACCGCGTTAACCAGGCTTATGGGGACCGCTATGGCTCGGACTACCGCTTCGGTGGCGAGGACCGTTCCGGTCCGGACAGCCGCTTCCGCGGTTCCGACGATTACGGCCGCAACCGTAGCTTCATGGAACGCGCCGGCGATGAAGTCGCCTCCTGGTTCGGTAACGAAGATGCCGAACATCGCCGGAAGATGGACGAGCATCGCGGCAAGGGTCCGAAGGGCTATCAACGCTCCGATGCCCGCATCGAGGAGGACGTCAATGATCGCCTCAGCGACGATCCGGTGCTCGACGCATCCAACATCACCGTGACGGTTCAGGGGTCCGAAGTGACCCTCGACGGTTTCGTATCGAGCCGCTGGGACAAGCGGCGCGCCGAGGATCTGGTGGACGACGTTTCCGGCGTCCGGCACGTCCAGAACAACCTGCGCGTCAACAATAGTTCAACCGATACGCTGACGGGTTCGACCACGGTCTGACCCGGGCGGATCCATGCGTCAGGCTGCTGTCGGTAGCCTGACTTCATTCGGGAAGGGAGATCATCATGACCGAAAGCAATGATGCCGCCAGAATCCACAAGGACGCCAAGGGCCAGTACGCCAAGTCCCAGGCGGACGGCAAGTCAAACGGCGTCGCCAGCGCCAAACCGACCGTGATAACCGGCTCCGACGACGCGACGCGACACCGCAATCCGCCCGGCAAAAAGGGGCCGGAGAAGGACTGGGATGTGAACTTCGACGTGGCGGAGCGGCATCGGCGTACTTGAGCCGCCCCTTTCCGGAAAACCATATCGCCGGCAATCAATCCTTGGCCCGGCCTCTAAAACCAGTTAGAGAAGACCCGCTAGGATATTAGCAGATGGCGGGACACGGAAATGATTAATGCCGGCAGGCGGCACAGGCACCTGCAGCTTTTCTCCATAGGGTAAAGACGCGGAATGTTTAGAGTTTCGCGGTTTTTTCCAACGGCGCCGATTGGTGCCTATCTGGTCGCTCTGGCGGCGGGCGTGGCATTGCCTTTGCTGATTTTCGTCGGTTATCTGATGACGGAGCTGGAGGCGAACGAGAGGGAGATCCTTGCAGCGGAGACCGCCGAGGACGCCCAGTTGATTGCTCGCTCGATCGACCGCGAGCTGCAGGACATGGCGACGACGCTTCGGCTGCTTGTCACTTCGCCGGAGCTTGAAGCCGGCGATTTGCGCGCCTTCCACAACCGGACCCAGAACAGCCTCCGGTCCGATTCTCTCTATATTCTTGTCGTCAATGCGGACGGGCAGCAGCGGCTTAATACCCGCGTGCCGTTCGACGCGCCGCTTGGCAAGATCTCCAACATGCCGGCGCTCCAATCGGCTCTGAACAACGGCGTGACCGAAGTCTCCAACGTGTTCTTCGGCGCCACCAGCGGCAAGCATGTCTTCAATGTCACGATGCCCCTGTCCAGGGAGATTTCCCACTCCGGCGCCGCGATGATCATGACGCAGAATGCCGAGGACCTGCAGAAGCTCGTTTCGACGGAAGGGCTTCCCGCAGGCTGGTCGGTCGCGGTCGTCGATGGTGCCGGAAAGGTCGTAACCTCGCTCGGCGCCCATGGGCTCGTTTCCGGCACGGCGTTTCCGTCTGACATGCTCAAGCTGATGACTGGCTTCAAGGGTACGATCGAGGATATCGACGGCAGCCGGCGGCAGATGTACGGCTACGCGCAGATCACCGGCTGGACATGGAAGACCGTCGTCTGGGGGCCGATCGATACGGCGCAGGCGAGCATCCTTACCACATGGCGGCAGTTGATCGCCGGCGGCGCGATCTTCCTTGCCCTCGGCATGCTGATTGCCTGGCTCGTCGGTCGTCAGCTTCGCATCCCGATCCGGCAGATCGCCGAAATGGCCGAGCGGATCGGCAAGGGCGAGATCGTCTCGCCCGTGGAGACGAAAATCCGCGAGGCCAACCAGGTGGCGGTCGCCCTTTCGAATGCCTCCTTCGACCGCAGCGAGGCGGAAGACCGTATTCACCTCATCCTGCATGAGCTGGTTCACCGGACCAAGAACATCCTGACGCTGATCCAGGCGATGATGCGCCAGTTGGCACGCCAGGACACCACGATGGAGGAATTCCAGAAGGCGATCAGTACCCGCCTGCAGGGCCTCGGCAAATCGATAGAGGCTCTGGCGAAGGAGCAGTGGGCCGGGGTCTCGATCCGCCGCGTCATCGAAATCCACATGAGCACGTTCGCGGATGCGGCCGACCGGGTGGAGCTGCAGGGGACAGATTTTATCCTGAAGGCAGAAGCGGTCCAGAACCTTGGCCTCATCCTCCACGAGCTTGCCACCAACTCGGTGAAATACGGAGCACTCTCCGTATCGCAGGGCAGAGTGCGCATAGCCTGGAAGGATACGGTCAGCGAAGATGACGGTGAAAGCCGGCTGGAGCTCGTATGGGAAGAGAGGGACGGCCCCGCGGTCCACGAGCCTTCCCGCACCGGGTTCGGCACGACGATCATCAGGCGCCATGCGGCGGCGGCTTTCGCTGGCCAGGTCGAAGTCGACTTCCGCAGCGAAGGGCTTCGCTGGTCCTTGAATGCCCCGCGCCTGGCCTTCGAACGAGGCGAGGGCGCCGAAACTCTCAAGGACATAGCCATCTAGCGGTTATCTCCATGGATGCCGGAACGAAGGTGCGGTCCTCGCCGTTTGGTCGGCCATGGACGCCATGCTCACCACGATCAACATCGATCAGGATTCCCTCAAGACCATCGGCCTTACCTATGTCAGCGATACGGAGCCCGGCATCCGCCGGCTCAGGCGCGGCAAGGGCTTCACCTACCGCCTGCCGGACGGTACTTTGCTCTCCGACCCGGAACATCGCCTGCGGATCGCGTTGCTCGGCCTGCCGCCCGCCTACGAGAATGTCTGGATCTGCCTCGACCCGCGCGGGCATCTCCAGGCGACCGGCTACGATTCGCGCGGCCGCAAGCAGTATCGTTATCATCCCGACTGGCAGAACTATCGCAGCGAACGCAAGTTCGATCAGCTCGTCCGGTTCGGCGAGGCTCTGCCGCGTATCCGCCGCAAGGCGAAACGGGACCTGGAGCTTGGCCTCGACAAGTCGGATGCGGTGATCGCCGCATTGGTGGCTCTGATGGACGCGACCCATCTGCGGGTGGGAAACCGTCTCTATGCCAAGGAGAACAAGACCTATGGCGCGACCACGCTTCTGAAGCGCCACATGACGCTATCCGGCGAGGCGATCATGCTGCGTTTCGTCGCCAAGGGCGGACGCCGCGTGCAGCACACGCTGAAACATCCCCGCCTGCAGCGCATCCTGGAGGAAATAGCCGACCTGCCGGGACGGCAGCTGTTTTCCTGGCCGGACGAGCAGGGCATGCCGCATCCGATCGACTCGGGCCGGCTCAACGCCTATCTCGCCAACGCGGCAGGGTTCGCCGTGTCGGCCAAGACGTTTCGCACCTGGGGCGGCAGTCTCGCCGCGCTAATGGCGGCCTGGGAAGTGGTGGAAGAGGAAGGCCGGCGCCCGAAGATCAAGGCGATGTGCAATGCGGCGGCGCAAGCTCTGCACAACACGCCGGCCGTCTGCCGCTCGAGCTACATCCATCCGGCTATTCTGGCACTCTCGGAAGATGTCTCACCCCTGGAAAAGCTGATGAGCAACAAGGTGGTGCTGAACAGGCCGAGGGAGTTGCGCACCGACGAGCGGCGGCTTCTGGCGTTTCTGAAGGAAGCCTAGGCTTGCGTGTCGGCCGCCCGCGAGGAGGTTGCGGGCGGCCTGGGCCGAGCTGACGTCGATTTACGCCGCCCGGCGGTTATGGCGTCCTTCCTGGACTTCCTCCACGATCTTCGCCACGAATTGCGGCAGATCATCGGGCGAGCGCGAGGTGATGATGCCGTTATCGACCACCACGGCCTCGTCCTTCCAGGATGCGCCGGCGTTGCGGAGATCGGTGCGGATCGAATGATAGGACGTCGCCTTGCGACCGCGAAGCGCATCGGCCTCCACCAGCAGCCAGGGACCATGGCAGATCGCCGCCACCGGCTTGCCGCTTTTCACGAAGTCCCGCACGACCTTCATCGCATCTATGTTGCCACGCAGGATGTCGGGGTTGATCTGGCCGCCCGGCAGCACGAGGGCGTCAAAGTCCTCCGCCTTGACGTTCCTGGCTTCCAGATCGACCGGGACGGTATCACCCCAGTCCTTTTTGTCCCAGCTTTTGATCTCGCCCGCCTTGATGGACGCGATCTTGACGCCGGCGCCGCGTTTTTTCAGTTCCTCCAGCGGGACGCGCAGTTCCGATCGCTCATAGCCGTCGGCCGCGAGGATCAGGATGTTGGCGGACTCGATGGTGGTCATGCTGGTCTCCTTTTTGGGTAATTCCGTTGTTCGCAAAGCTTGCCTCAGAGCCGGCCGGTGGAGAGGTCCCGGCCGTTGATCGAGGCTGGGACGCTGATTTCCTCACGGGGCGACTTGGGCAAGGGAAGGACCACGGCATCGGGTACGACGACCTGCAGTTCTTCCGGATGGGCCACGGCGAAAGTTTTCTTCTGGTAAGTGCCGGTGAGCCTGTTTCTGAGGATTTTTAGAAAGTGTCTCATGATTTTCTCCCGTCGCGAATGCTGGGCGATTGCCCGTTCACAGGGGAGCAAACCCGTCGTCAGAGGATTCGTTCCATTTTTTCACAGCCGGTTACACAAAGTTATCTGCCGGCTGGAACAAAATTCCTGATGGTGCGTTCGGTGCCGAATTTGTCGGCTCTCTTGCTGACGCCCCACTTCTCCACGATGCACTCGGCGTGCAGCTTTTCCTTTTTCTCCATCCGTTTTACGGTAAGGCTGGGATATGCTGCCGCATGAGCAGCGCGAGCCGGGGTTTTGGGAGGAATGGCCGGGTGACGATCCGCTGGAAATATCTCGCGATCCTGGTGATCGTGGCGCCGCTTCTCGGGCTCGGCTTCGCCTGGTCCGGACTGATGAGCGTCAAGGCGAGCACCGGCCATTGGGCAGTGACCGACTGGTTCCTGCATTGGGTGATGCGCAACTCGATCCGTACCGCAGCTCTTTCCATCGAAGTGCCGCCGCTGGACAACCCGGCGTTGGTGCCGCCAGGCGCCGGGCATTTCGAGACAGGATGCGCCATCTGTCATGGTTCCCCGGCGCAGAGGGCCTCAGGCGCGGTGCTCGCCATGCTGCCGCCGCCGCCAGACTTGAAGAAGGTGGTTCCCAGCTGGAGCGATGCGGAGCTCTTCGAGATCGTCAAGCACGGCGTGCGCTTCACCGGCATGCCGGCTTGGCCGGCGCAGGTACGCGACGACGAAATCTGGGACATGGTGGCGTTTCTGCGGAAGCTGCCGGACATGGACGGCAATGCCTATCTGCAGGCGTCCGGCCTGCATGGTATCGGCACCGCAGGCGAAGTTTCGCCGCTGCCGATCACCTGCGAAAGCTGTCATGCGGAAAAGCGGCTGGGCGTCAACAGCGTCATCCCGCGGCTCGCCGGGCAGTCGGAGCCCTACCTGCTCAATAGCCTGCGCGCCTACGCGCATGGTGAACGTGCGAGCGGCATCATGAAGGTCGCTGTCGGGACTTTGGCCGAGGAAAGCCTGCCGGAGCTTGCAAGCTATTATGCCAAACAGGCGAGGCCTCAAAGGCCTTCGGTGCCAGTCGATGCGCAGCTCGTGGAAAGGGGTCGCGAGATCGCGGAAAGGGGAAGAGCGGCAGACAAAATTCCCGCCTGCCTCAGTTGCCACGAGAAGCCCGGCGGTAATCCTGCTTATCCGCGCATCTCGGGTCAAAACGCCCCTTATCTGGAGCGCCAGCTCCGCCTCTTCCATGCAGGTGTGCGAGGCGGGTCTTCCTTCAGCCACCTGATGACGGAGGTGGCAAAAAAATTGAATGAAGAAGATTTTGCCGCTCTCGCGGCCTTCTTTGCCGGCCGCGAGAGCAGTGGGCCTTGAGTGTAAGGCCTCTCTCCTCCCCAGGAGCTTGGAATTAGACCGGGACGACCATCATGTAGCAGGCGGCGATCACCAGAACAAAGCCTGCTGCTTCTACCCATTCTCTGACCATCGTCGCCTCCATCGCTTTGGTCGTGAATGAACGATAAAGTCGCATTGTAGTTCCACGAAATGGCCATAAACGTGGCGGGATCGCCTTAAATGTGAAGCCGCATGGTTAACAGGACGTCAATTGTCGTCGGCTGCAGCCCTGGCGCGGGCCGCATCGAGGATCGAACGCACCTCGCGGGCCCCGGAATTTTCAATCGCGAAGGCACCCTCCGGCAACAGGCCCGGGTCTTCCTCATTATCCTTGAATGTGGCGTCATCGCGCAGCCGCCTGAGGAACGAGGTGATGGTGATTTCGCCGCCGATCATGGCGGATAGGAGCTCGATCAGCAGTTCGCGATGCGCGTTCAGGCGCCCTTCCAGTTCCTGCGGTGTCAGCGTCGACATGGTGTCCTCCTTGTCCCGTGCTTTGCCTCCTCAAGCAAATAGCGGAGGTTTCGGCGGAGGGAACAATCGCCGTGACCGAAAGTTGATCCTTTAGCAGACACATGGAGAAGACCATGGCAGAGTTCGCCAGATCGAAGGGCGGTGAGAGTGAACGCGACGTGCGCGACCGGCTGATCCTTGCCCTTTATGCCCAGTTGAAGGCCGAACGACAGACCCGCGAGGCGCTGGAATACGTCATTCGCAACGGTGCACTCGCGCCCGAAGTGCTGGAAGCCATTGCCGGCGATCCGATCCCGGCCGCAAGCGCCGAGGATGTCGCCGCGGTCGAGAAGGTTATCGCGCTGGATGCGCATCGTCGGCAGGCCGCGTTTCGCAAATCCCGTGAAGAGGACCAGCCATGAAGAGTTTCGTTGTTGCGCTGGGAACCGTGGTGCTCCTGAGCGCCTGTAGCGACAGCGGCGAAAAACAGAGCGATCCGATCAACAACACGCCGCCGACGCAATCCAACAACACGGCGCCGACGGATCGCAGCCCGTCGCCGCAGACGGGAACGGGTGGCCAGAGCCCGGCGACATCGCCAACCGGAGCAACCAACACGACCCCAGGTAGTCCGCCGCCGGCGGCCGGATCGGGCAATCCATAGTTTTCCTTTGTGCCCAGGGAACGAAATGTTGTGCCGCACCATTATGACGCCAGTCTTTCAATTGGGTGCGGCATGGATACGAAATCAAACCACTTTGTCATCGAGCCCGGCTCTTGGCTTAAGCTCGGGGCCAACTTTGACGGCGAGGGCGTCAACTTCGCGATTTTCTCGGCCCATGCCGAACGGGTGGAGCTTTGTCTGTACGACCCGACCGGCAAGATAGAGATCGCCAGGTTCGTGCTTCCGGAATACACCCATGAAATCTGGCACGGTTATGTGCCTGGATTGAAGCCGGGCTCCCTCTACGGCTTCCGGGTCCACGGCCCGTACGATCCGGAAAACGGCCATCGGTTCAACCCGAACAAGCTGCTGATTGACCCCTATGCGCGCGAGTTCTCCGGCGATGTCGACTGGAACGAGGCGCATTTCGCCTATGACCTTCTGCATGAAGACAAGGATCTTACCTTCGACGAGCGCGACAGCGCACCGTTCATGCCGAAGTGCCGGGTCATCGATCCGAACGAATTCGACTGGAAGGACCAGAACCGGCCGAACATCGCCTGGCCGGCGACGATCGTCTACGAGACCCATGTGAAGGGCTTCACCCAGCTTAATCCGGGCATTCCGAAGAATCTGCGCGGCACATTCGAGGGCATGGGCCACAAGGCGTCGGTGGAGTACATCAAGAGCCTCGGCATCACATCCGTCGAGCTGATGCCGGTTCATTATTTCCCGGACGATCAGCACCTGCTCGACAAGGGCCTGCATAATTTCTGGGGTTACAACACGCTCGGCTTCTTCGCGCCCGCTTCCCGCTATTATGGCCCGAAGGGCATCCAGGGGTTCCGCGATATGGTGCGCAGCTTTCACGATGCCGGCATCGAGGTCATTCTCGACGTGGTCTACAACCATACGGCGGAGGGCAACGAACTCGGGCCGACGCTGTCGTTCAAGGGCATCGACAACTTCTCCTACTACCGGACCATGCCCGACCAGCATCGCTATTACATCAACGACACGGGAACCGGGAACACGGTCAACACTTCGCATCCGCGGGTGCTGCAGCTGATCATGGATTCGCTGCGCTACTGGACCGAGAGCATGCATGTCGATGGGTTCCGTTTCGATCTCGGCACGATCCTCGGCCGCGAGCCGCAAGGTTTCGACGAGCGTGGCGGCTTCTTCGACGCGATCACTCAGGATCCGGTGCTCTCCAAGGTGAAGCTGATCGGCGAGCCCTGGGATATCGGTCCTGGCGGTTACCAGGTCGGCGGCTTTCCCCCCGGCTGGGCGGAATGGAACGACAAATATCGTGACACCGTGCGCGAATACTGGAAGGGCACCAATGTCTCGACGGACTTCGCCGCGCGCCTGCTCGGTTCCGGCGATCTTTACGATCAGCGCGGCCGCCGCCCGTGGGCGAGCGTCAACTTCATTGCCGCCCATGACGGCTTCACGCTGAACGACCTCGTGTCCTACAACGAGAAGCACAACGAGGCGAACGGCGAGGACAATAACGACGGCCATAACGACAACCGCAGCTACAATTACGGTGCCGAAGGCCCGACCGAGGACGAGGGCATCAATGCGGTGCGTGACCGCCAGAAGCGCAATTTCCTCGCCACCCTGTTCTTCTCGCACGGCACCCCGATGCTGCTTGCCGGCGACGAGTTCGGTCGCAGCCAGATGGGCAACAACAATGGCTATTGCCAGGACAGCGAGATTTCCTGGGTTCATTGGGAAGACCTGCCGGAGACTTGCGAGGAGCTTCGCGAATTCACCCGCCAGATCATCAAGCTGCGCCAGGAACAGCCCTTGCTGCGTCGCGAGAACTGGCGCGACGGTCTGGACATCAAATGGTTCAATGCCGGCGGCGGTTTTCAGACGCCGGAACAGTGGGACGAAGGCTCCACGCTCGGTCTCCATATCGGTCGAACCGATCTTCGGGAAGAGGAGGGCATCTGGCACGACGTGCTGCTGCTCTTCAACCCGTTCGAGGGCAATGTGCCGTTCCGCATCCCGCAGTTCGGGGAGGGCGGGTGGGTGCTTGAACTCACCACGTCCGACCTTTCCAAGCGCGGCCTGGTGATCACCAAGGAAAAGGACTTCGAGCTGGAAGGCCGCAGCCTGGCGCTGTTCCGCAGGCCGTGAGCGGCCTCCGCTTTTCACCCATTCTCCATCAAAAAACCGGCCTCCAGGGCCGGCTTCTTTTTGGCTGTTTGGTGGAGAAAATCAGAGCGTCGCGCGGCGGATATCCGAGCTTGTCGAGGCAATGTGGCCGGACTTCAGCACCAGATCGGCATAGACGGCGGCATATTGCTGGGCGCTGCGTTCCCAGGAGAATTTCGCCTTCATGCCCTGGTTCTGCAGGCGTGCCCACATTTTCGGGTCGGCATAGGCGTGCAATGCGCGGCGAAGCGCCAGCCGCAATCCGTCGGTGGTGACCGGATGGAACTGGAACCCGGTGGCGACGCGGGCGGACATGGCGGCATCATTGGCATCGATGATCGTTTCCGATAGCCCGCCGGTGCGGGAGACGACGGGGACGCAGCCGTAGCGGAGCGCGTAGAGCTGGGTCAGCCCGCAGGGTTCAAAGCGGGAGGGCTGGACGATCGCATCAGACCCGCCGTGGACCAGATGAGCCGTCGGTTCGTCGTAACCGAAATGCACCGCCATCCGGCCCGGAAAACGCGCGGCGGTATCGGCCAGCGCCCGTTCAATCTCCCGGTCGCCCTGGCCGAAGACGATCACCTGGCCGCCGTTGCGGATGATCTCGTCCGCCGTATCGGCGAACATATCAAATCCCTTCTGCCAGGTCAGCCGACTGACGGCGGAAAATACGGGGCCTTCCTGGGCCGGGTTCAGCCCGAATTTCTGAAGCAGCACGGCGCGGTTCTCGCGCTTGCGGCGCAGCGTACCGACATCGTAGTTGCGTGGCAGGTGCGGATCCGTCGAGGGGTCCCAGATATCGAGGTCGATGCCGTTGACGATGCCGCGCAGGACGGAGACGCGGGCATTCAGGACCCCGTCCATGCCCATGCCGAAGCGCGGGGTGAGGATCTCGCGCGCATAGGTCGGGCTGACGGTGGTGATCGCGTCGGCCGTCTGCAGGCCGCCTTTGAGGAAACTGATATCGCCGAAATATTCCATGCGATTCATGGAATAGGCCTCGGGCGGCAGGCCGATGCTCATCAGCACGCCGGCAGGATACTGGCCCTGGAAGGCGAGGTTGTGGATGGTCAGCACGACGGGCGTCATGCAGCCGCGCTCGCGCATATAGACCGAGGTCAGCGCCGACTGCCAGTCATGGGTATGAACCAGGTCAGGGACCCAGCCCGGCAGCAATTCATCGGCGATTTCTGCTGCAGCGAGGGAAAGTGCGGCGAACCGTTTCCAGTTGTCGGGATGATCCATGCCCTCTTCATCGACATAGGGGCCGCCCGGCCGGTCGTAAAGAGCAGGCGCATCGAGGATGAAAAGGCTGAGGCCTTCGACGCGGGTATGAAGGAGCGCTGCTTTTTCGCCGAGCAGGTTGTCGAAGGTGACCAGCGGCATGGCGCTCTTCAGCTGCTGCATGACCTGGGGATAACCGGGGATCAGGGAGGTGGTCTCGATGCCGAGGGGGCTGAGGGCCTTCGGCAGCGATCCGGTCACGTCTGCAAGGCCACCCGTCTTCACAAGGGGAAAGATTTCGGAGGTGACCGAAAGAATTCTCATGCCGGGAAGCCCCCGCTTTCCATAGTCAGTATTGATCCCCTGTCCGCCCGCGCTCCGCTCATCTCGACGGGGTTCGCCGATCGGGACGTAAGCGTTCATCATGCGTGCCTCCGCCATCTGCCAGTCTCACCCTCCAGAACGTTTTCGTCCCGGCCAACGTTCCTCCGCCGGGACGGAACCGAGACCACGTTCAGACGCAAAAGCCATTTCAATTTTCCAGGATAAACGAACCCGCGGCCGCGATGATGTCAGTCGCCGCGACCAATAACGATAGCGATGAAGCTGGGTGGCGGGCGGCGTCAGGCGCCAGCCGGAACCTTCTTGGAGCCCTTCTTGGCCGGTTGGACAGCTTCCGGCATGGCAGCGGCCGGTGCCTTGGAAGTTGTCTTTGCCGGAGAAGCCTTGGCAGCGGCGGTTTTCGCTGCCGGCTTGGGAGTTGCAGCCTTCGAGGCCGCTTTTGGCGGCTTCACGGCGGTGGCGGACTTGCCGCGCGACCCTGCCGCAGGCCTTTTTGAAGCGGTAGGCCCGAGCGTGGCATATTCCAGCTTGGCTCTTTCCCAATGCTCCCTATCCTTGCCGGACGGATAGCCTTCTTCTTCCCACAACGTGTAGGCCCGTTTTCTGATCCAGACTTCTTCGGATTCCGCCATTCTTGTCTCCATTCGCCCAAGCGCCCCAACGTGCGCGGCGCAGAAAAGTTCCCTGGTAAAAACGAAAAATCGCAACCCGGCCGAGACGTGGCCAACACTCGAAAAAACTTCCCCGGAGGCGGAACTTTTGGTCCCGAATATACTTATGGCCGCCGGGAAGGAGGTACATACAATGGGAAAGTACTGCGATATCGTCCCACACGCAACCGGCTGGGTCTACGTCATCGACGGCGTCCAGTCTGCGTCTTATTATCACACCTATGAGCTCGCCATGGAAGCCGCCAAGGCTCATGTGGCGCGCGACCGAAGCGGACGGGTCGAGATTTTTCGCCGGCAGGCACTGAACGGCGAGATGTTGCCGATTCCGCCGATGCCCGCAAACGCCGATCCTTCGGTTCTGAGGAGATCTTTCCCGGCCTGAGGAGGCCGGAAGGGAGGAAAAACCCGGCGGCAGCCGGGTTTTTTTGTATGTTGAGACCGCGAAAAAGGCGCGGCCGAGGCCGCGCCCTTCTTTCAGTCGCCGAAAATGTCACGCGGCCTTTTGCGCTGCCGTGTTGACGGCGGTCTTGGCAAGGGTCGTCAGAGCCTCGTCGGTCTTGCTTTCCTCGGCAAGCGTCTGTTCGAGAAGCGTTACCGCATCCCGGTGACCGAGTTGCTGAGCCCAGGCACGCAGGGTGCCATAGCGGCTGATCTCGTAATGTTCGACCGCCTGCGCTGCGGCAAGCAGGCCGGCGTCGAGGGCCGGAGTGCCCTTGAACTCGTCGAGGATTTCCTCGCCTTCTTCGATGATGCCGTCGATCGCGGGGCAGGTCTTGCCCTGGGCCCGCTTCCCGATGATCTCGAAGACCTGCTTCAGGCGATCGATCTGGCCTTCGGTTTCTTCCCTGTGCTTTTCGAATGCCGCTTTCAGCTTGGGATCCTGGGCGCCCCGCGCCATCTTCGGCAACGCCTTCACGATCTGGCGCTCGGCGTAATAGATATCCTTCAGGGTTTCATGGAAAAGGTCGTCGAGGGTCTTGCTGGCCATTTGTCTCTCTCCTTGGATGGGTTCTTATGGCAACGGATTGCGAGGCACCTAACGAGCGGGGTGGCTCGCAGGTTCCCGGCGATCAGTGCCTTTCGGGGGCAATTCGAAGATTGTTGCGGCAGGCGGTGACACCCTCGATGTCGAGGACGGCTTCTTCGGCCCGGGTCTTGTCGGCGAAGTGCGCGACGTAACCTTCCAGGGTCACCTCGCCGTTCTCCACCGAGACCGTCATGTTGGTCGGGTCGAGAAAGGCGTCCTGCGTCAGGTGCTCGTTGACGTCCTGTGCGATCAGATCGTCGGGCCGTTCGTAATCATTCGGTCCCTTGCGGATCTGCTTTTGCTGCTCCGGTCCCTCGGCAAAGATATTGGCTTCGCCCTGAAGATAACCGCTCGGGCGGCTTTCCGCCGGACCCTCCCACCGCGGCCATTGCGAGGTCTCGCCGGGACGGCCAGCTTTCGGCTGCTCATTCTTCATCGGCTTTCTCCTTCTCAGGGGGCATGATCGCCCGCAGCGGAGAAACCCATGGTTGCCGGAAAAGTTCCGCGCGACTTCATGGAACCGGAACGGCCGAGCCGCGTTTAGGGTTCAAACTAAAAAAGTGCCTACGACGGGAGAGAGACATGCAGGACAGGCTGAAGATTTATCGGCTGGTGCCGACGGCTGCGCCTGGCGATCCGAACTGGCAGAACTCGCCACCGCATGGCGAAGTGGTGGTCCGGGCAAAGACCGCCGGCGATGCGCGGCTCGTGGCAAGCCAGGCGGAACTGGATTTCATGGAAATCGATGCTTCGCCCTGCGAAGGCAATTCGACCGAGATGGCGAGCGCCTTCCGTAGCGACAAGCTTTATACGGTGATCGAGGATACCAGCTGCCGGTTCGCGCCGAATGGGCCGCGGGGCGTGATCGGCGGCCGTGTGCGCATCGACAACCTGATTTCGACCCAGCTTTGATCGCTTGAGACGGACGTACACAAGACGGAGATATCAGTCGGTGCGACCGTCGATCTTTTCGGCGAGTGCCCTCTGCAGTTCGCGCGCCAGGTCGAGCAGCCGATCAGGAACTTCTTCCTTCTCTATTTCGGTCAGAAGGACCGAGACCTTGCGGTTAACCCGCCGTCCCATCCTGGCGTCCTGTTCCGCAACCGGAGTGTCTTGTTTCGTCATCCCGACCTCTGACGTAATCACCTCCGGCATATCTGTTGCCGAACAATGTCCGTCCGCCATAACCCTACATTAGCTTTCCATACATCATCACGGCTAACTTCGGATATCCCGAAAAAGTCACAGAGGACAAATGAAATAAAGCGACTCCCTATCCGGGAGCCGCCTGATTTGTTCCAGAGTTTTTTGGACACTCAGTGCGTGGGTGGTTTCGGCGCACCCGACGGAATGGACGTCACCGTGCTCGAGACGGGATCGCTCGCCGGAAACGTGTCTTCCAGGCCTTCGTTGAGCTGTTCGTCCAGCTCCTTCTTTTCGCCGCGGTGACGAGCCGACTGTTCGGTCTTCCTGTCCGGGTTGTTCCGCGCAGAGTTCGGGGTGCTGTTGTTGCTCATCTGATTTCTCCTGGCCTGTTTCATCACGAAAACGGTTCGGATCGAACGTTTGTTCCGGAACCAAGCGACGGCAGCGCGGGTTATCGGGAAAACGAAGGAGTATTCCGTGGCGCCGCGAGTGTTCTGGAAAGGTTATCTGAAGCTCTCGCTCGTCACCTGCCGCGTGACGATGACGCCGGCTGTCTCCGAAGGAGCCAAGGTGCGGTTCCACAATATCAACCGCAAGACCAACAATCGCGTCCTCAGCCAGTATGTCGATGCGCAGACCGGTGAGGTGGTCGAGGACGAAGATCAGGTCAAGGGCTATCCGAAGGGCGAGGACGACTATGTTCTTCTCGAAGACGAAGAGATTGAGGATGTCGGGCTCGAAAGCACCCGTACGATCGATATCGAGACTTTCGTGCCGGCGGACTCGATCGGCTGGATCTGGTACGACCGGCCGCATTACCTGGCGCCGGACGACGAGGTGAGTGCCGAGGCGTTTGCGGTGATCCGAGAGGCTATGGCAAAGAGCGCTACCGGCGGCATTGCCCGGCTCGTCATGTATCGTCGTGAGCGGGCGGTTCTGCTGTTGCCCAAGAACAAGGGGATTGTCGTCTGGACCTTGCGTTACGGCGACGAAGTACGCGACGCTGACGAATACGCCGTCGAAACACCGAAAGAGAAGGTTGATGCCGAGCATCTGTCGATGATGAAGAAGATCATCGACGAGCGCACCGAAGCCTGGAAGCCTTCGATGGCGGACGACCCGGTCCAGGACCGGCTGCTCGAAATCATCGCCGAGCGCAAGAAGAGCCGGAAGACCAGAAAGAAAGTCGACGAGAAGGTGCCCGAGCGCAGCAGCAACGTGATCGACATCACCGCGGCGCTGAAGAAGAGCCTGGAGGCGGAGCGCAAGGCGCCGAGGAAGTGAGCCTCCCTTCTACCGTTTTTTCTTTTCCTTGAACTCGATCGGCGCTTCCGCCTTGCGGAAATCGCCCCAAGGGTCCTTCGCCTGCTGGGCGATGCGGGCCGGGGCGTTGATGACCGTGAAATAGTTAGGGCCGATAGCCCCGCCGAGCTCTTCCCACTCGACCGGCATGGAGACCGGCGCGCCGGGCCGGGCACGGGTGGAATAGGGGGCGACTGCGGTATTGCCGCGGCCGTTGCGCAGGTAGTCGATGAGGATCTTACCGGTTCGCTTCGACTTGGTGATGGTCGAGACGTATTTGTCCGGGTCGTCACCGGCCATGCCGTCGGCCAACGCCTTCATCGCCGCCTTCACCTCCGGCCATTCCGCCTTCTGCTTGACGGGTGCGACGACATGCAGGCCCTTGCCACCCGACGTCTTGACGAAAGCCACCAGTCCCATGTCTTCGAAGCGTCGCTTGACCTCGTGTGCCGCCGCAATGATGTCGGTCCAGGTAACACCTTCGCCCGGGTCTAGGTCGATGTTGACCATGTCCGGCTTTTCCCAGTCGTCCAGGTTCGAACCCCATGGGTGGATTTCCAGCGTCGCACCTTGAACAAGACCGAGCAATCCGTCGAGGTTACGGATGGTGATGTCCTCTTCCGCCGGATCGGTCGGGTCCTTCACGAGTACGGCGTTCTTGGTCATGCCCTTCCAGCCGTGTTTCTGAAAGAAAAGCTGTTTGCCGACACCGTCAGGTCCCCGCACCAGTGCCAGCGGACGGTTGACGACGAAGGGCGCCATCAGCCGCCAGACTTCGGTGTAGTAGTCGGCAAGCCCGGCTTTGGTCACCCCGGCATCCGGCCAGTAGACCCGGTCGGGATGGGTGAGATTGACCGTCCTCTTCGGCGGCTTCGGTTGTTCCGCTACGTTCACTGGCCCGCCCTCCCGGACGATATCCTTTGGGTCCTTGTCTTCGCGCAAGCCCCGGAAGGCCGCATGGCGGATATGCGCATCCGCCGTCCAGCCGCGAAATTCCACCTCCGCCACCAGTTCGGGCCGCACGAAAACGACATCCTTCTTTTCCACCCCGGCAAGCTTTTCGTCAAACGGGCTTTCGTCGATTGAGATTTCCTTGAGGCGCTTGAACAGCGACTGGGCCACCGCATTCGAGTAACCCGTGCCGACGCGGCCGGCATGCCGCAGCTTCCCCTTGCCATAATAGCCCATGACCAGCGATCCGATTGCCGTCCGCGAAACCGAGGAGGGGACAAAACCCGCGACAACGAACTCCTGCCGTGCCGAGCATTTCGACTTCACCCAGTCGCGGCCTCGGCCCGGTCGGTAGGGCGCATCCGATATCTTGGAGATAATGCCTTCGAGGCTCAGCCGGCAGGCATGTTTCAGGACCAGGCCGCCCTCGTCGCCGAAATGCTCGCTGTAGCGCAGGCCCGGGCCGGCGCCGATCAGCAGTGTTTCCAGCGCCTCCTTGCGCTTCAGAAGCGTCGCGCCGGTCAGGTCGTAACCGTCCAGGTGAAGAATATCGAAGGCGTAGAAGGTGAAGCGATCGTTTCGGCCTTCGCTGAGGTCCTGCTGAAGCAGCGAGAAATCCGTGGCGCCGGAACCCGCCTCGACCGCCACCTCGCCATCGATGATCGCATCGGTCGCCGCAAGTTTTGTGAATTCCGCGATGATCTCGTCCCCGAACTTGTGCGTCCAATCGAGGCCGGTGCGTGTCAACAGCTTTACCTTGCCATTTTCGATACGTGCCTGCAGGCGATAGCCGTCGAGTTTGATCTCGTGGACCCAGCGTTTGCCGGAAGGGGCAGTCTTTACCAGCGTCGCAAGCTGCGGCTCGACGAAATCCGGGAGTTCGGCTTTCCGGGCGCCCTTGATCTTCGAAGCTGCAATGTCGGATTTTTCCGCTTCGGGACCGGATTTCGCCTTTGCTTTCGGTTTGGCCGTGTTCTTTGCCACCGGTGCCTTGCGGCCCCAGATTTCGTCCAGCGTCTTGCCGGACTTCACTGAAAGCGGCATTTCGTCGAGAATGTCCTTGTCGCCCTCGGCCCGGGCGAATTCATCTTCGCCCTTGATCAGCAGCCAGTTCTCGCGTTTTTCTCCTTGCCTTGGGGCCATGCGGATCAGGTGCCAGCGGCCTTCCAGCTTCTCGCCCTTCAGCTCGAATTCCATATGGCCTTTCTTGTAGGCCTTGTGGGGGTCGCCGATCGGTTCCCAGGTGCCGCGATCCCAGAGCATGACCGCGCCGGCGCCATAATTGCCTTTGGGGATCATGCCTTCGAAACCGCCATAGTCGAGCGGATGGTCTTCTACATGCACCGCAAGCCGCTTTTCGCCCGGCACGAAGCTCGGGCCGCGGGTAACCGCCCAGCTTTTCAGCACGCCGTCCATCTCCAGCCGGAAATCGTAGTGAAGGCGGGTGGCGTCGTGTTTCTGGATCACGAAACTGTTGCCGGATGCCTTGGCCTTGCGGCCGCGGGGCTCGGGAGAGGCCTTGAAGTTCCGTTTCTGGTTATAGGTTTCGAGCGCCATGATCAGCTCGCCTTTCTCTGCGGGGTGGCAGTCTTACGAGATACGGTTTTCTTGGCGGGCTTATTCGGAGGGGTTTTCTTGCCGCCGGCGCTCTGGCGCAGCGCATCGAGCAGGCTGGAGACCTTCTTGGGTTCCGGCTTCGGCTGCTTCCTGAGCTTGCGCCCTTCGATCTTCGCCTTGATCAACTCGGCAAGGGCTGCCTCGTAACGGTCGTCGAACTTGCTCGGGTCGAACTCGCCGCGCTTGGTATCGATGATGTGTTCGGCGAGATCGAGCATCTCGCCCTCGATCTTGAAGCTCTTGATGTCGGAGAAGATTTCCTTCGCGGGCCGGACCTCGTAGTCGTAGTTCAGCGTGCTGGCGATGAGGCCTTTCTCGCTCGGGCGGATCAGCAGCGTCCGCAGGCGCCGGAACAGCACGGTGCGGGCGAGTGCCGCGACGTTCTTTTCCGTCAACCCTTTGCGGATCAGCTCGAAGACTTCGGCCGCAGGTTTATCGGCCGGTGCCAAATAGTAGGGGCGATCGATAAAGATGGTATCGACGCCGTCGCAGGGAATGAAGGTCTCGAGCTCCAAGGTCTTGTCACTCTCCGGGACCGCGGCTTTGATTTCGTCGGGCTCCAGGAAGACGGATTGACCGCTGGAGACCTCGTAACCCTTGACGATGTCTTCGCTCTCGACTTGCTTGCCGGTATCGGCGTCGACCATCTGGCGGTGGACGCGGTTGCCCGTCTCCCGGTTGATGATGTGAAAGCTGACGCGATCGGATGTCGAGGCGGCCGTATAAAGGGCCACAGGGCAGCTCAACTCTCCGACCTTCAGATACCCTTTCCAGTTTGCACGCGGTGCCACGATCAGAACTCCGTGAAAGCCTTATCAACAGGCCTGATGGCCTGTTTGTTCCGCAAGCGGGAAGGGGTTTCCGTCACGAAGATGAACAGCGCATTCATCTTAGCGGAACCAAATACGTAAGGCGTGCGTTTGCCCCCGTCATTCCAGCCATGAAGACTTCGGAGAGGTAGGCAACGGTGTCTGAATCACAGTTGAATGGTGATCCTGCACGTGCAGACATAGTAAGGCTTATCCCGGCTCTCCGCGCATTTGCCCGTACTTTCTGCCGCAATCCCAGCGATGCAGACGATCTGGTGCAGGAGACGCTGATGAAGGCGCTTGCCAATCTCGACAAGTTCGAGCCGGGCACCAAGCTGAAGAGCTGGCTTTTCACCATCATGCGCAACACCTTTTACACACGCGCCAAGGTGCTTGGTCGCGAGGCCCCCGGGATCGAGGAGAATATTTCCGGTGACACGCCGATTGCGGCAAACCAGGAGATGGCGGCGAGAGCCCGCGAGGTCCAGCGGGCGCTGCAGAAACTCCCGCCTCATTATCGCGAAGTGCTGACGCTCGTCGCGATCCTTGGGGAAAGCTACGAGGCGGCGGCGGAAATCTGCGATTGTGCGGTGGGCACGGTGAAAAGCCGCCTGAACCGGGCGCGGCATCAAATCCTGCAGGAACTGGGGGAAGAAACCAATTGAGCTGCCGCATCGCGACAGCTTTTTTCTTTGGAGGTCGTCATGAAGTTCACATTGATCGCGGTGGCGATCGTCCTTGTGACGATCGCCCCGGTTTTCGCGTTTATCTAGCCGATCAGACCGGATCCTGGTCGAGGTCCGGGTAATGCCGGAATATGCCCGACTCGTTGAAGGCGAGCCGGCGCTTCGACGTGAGATAGGCTGCGATATTCGGACGCTTGGCGACCGCGTCGCGCAGGTTGGCGACGTTGGGATAGTCGCCATCGAAGTTCTTCATGGCACGCGGGAAGGCATAACGAAGGCCTTCGGCGAGCTGGAAGAGCGACAGGTCTACATAGCTCAGGGCATTACCCACCGTGTGGCCGCTCTTTGCCGGATTGGCCGCGATGATGCGCTCGAAATAACCCATGAACTTCGGCACCCGATGTTTCAGGAACGCCTTGGAACGGGCTTTGGCCTCTTCCTTCTGATCCTCGTAATAGTCGGCGGTGCTGATCGGGTGGTGCGTGTCGTGCACTTCGGCCACGAAATCGGTGATCGTCAGTTGCAGCCCGTGGGCGAAGATGCGGGATTTCTCGTCCTTCGGCACCAGATCTAGCTTCGGCCCGAGATAGTTGAGGATGTTGGCGACATGCGAGACGATCAGGTCGCCATCCTTGAGGAAGGGTGGTGCGAAGGGCATGTCGTAGCCATGCTTGCCGTGGATATAGTCCATCATCTTCGCTGTGCCGCGCTCGCCGCGGGCGACGTCCACGTAGTCGGCTCCTGCTTCTTCCAGCGCCAGCCGCACGTATTCCCCGCGGCCCTGAAGGCCGTCCCAGTAATAAAGCTCGTAGGTCATCTTCACTCCAGAAATTCAAAGATCTTCTTCAAATCATCGACGAAACGGCTCCGATTGAGTTCCGCGTCCGGCTGATCCAGCGTCCTCAGCAGTGCCGAAGGGTGGATGGTCACCAGCACCGGCAGGCCGTCCGGTGATCTCAACACCGTGCCGCGGTCGCGGGTCACTTTTGCCTGTCGGCCAAGCAATGAAAAGAGCGCCGTTGCGCCGAGCGCTACGGCAAGTTTCGGTTTGACAAGGCGCAGTTCGGCCGCCAGCCACCAGGCGCAGGCCTGCACTTCGCCGGCATTGGGCTTGGAATGGATGCGTCGTTTGCCGCGTGGCGTGAACTTGAAATGCTTCACCGCATTGGTGACGTAGCAGATATCACGCTCGACGCCGGCTTCCTCCAGGCAGTGGTCGAGGAGTTTTCCCGCCGGCCCGACGAACGGTCTGCCCGCCTGATCCTCCTTGTCGCCCGGCTGCTCCCCGACAAACAGTACTGCCGTCTTGGCCGGCCCCTCGCCGAAAACCAGATGCGTGGCGTTCTTGTAGAGATCGCAACGGGTGCAGCTTTCGGCGTCCTGCCTGACGTCCGGCAGTTTGTCGCCTTCCGCACCGGGTGTTTCGAAGGCAGGGCCTTTGCGCGATGTCAGCATTCTTCCAACTCCTCGTGGAAATCCCAGAACCAGCTGGGCCGCGTGACGGTTCCGTTAAATTTGCATCGCGGGAACACGCGCTGGAACTTTTGCACCGAGGTTGTGTTGAGGGCTCGGGTGCCGCGAGGTTTTTCGCGCGCGCGATTTCGAGATTTTCAAGTCGGACAGGGTTTCGAATATGGCTATCAGGATTACCGCGATCCTTTTCACGCTGATCGGGGTGGCACTGGCCATCGGGGGCGGGCAGTTGCTGCTGCTCGGCGGCAGCGCCTATTACATCATCTGCGGTCTCGGCTTCGTGCTGACCGCCATTCTGCTTTTCCTCAGAAACGCGATGGCGCTGAGGGTCTATGCGGTGCTCGTATTGGCCTCGCTTGCCTGGGCGATCTGGGAAGTCGGGCTCGACTGGTGGCAGCTCGGCCCGCGCGGCGGGGTAATCATCCTGCTCGGCCTCTGGCTCCTGACACCCTGGATCCGAACTCCGCTCGGTTTTTCGAGCCCGACGGGCATGCGCTACGGCGCCAGCGCCCAGCCGCTCGGCATTTCGGTGATGATCGCGATCATCGTCGCGATCATCTCGATGTTTCTCGATCCGCTCGACCGGAGCGGCGAACTCCCGACACAGTCCGTCGCCGCCGCTCCGCCGATGGGTGGCAACGTGCCGCCCGGCGAATGGCACCAGTATGGGCGAACGCCCTTTGGCCAGCGTTATTCGCCGCTCGACCAGATCAAGGTCGACAACGTCGCTCACCTCACGGAAGTCTGGCGCTATCAGACCGGCGACGTGAAGCGGCCGGACGACGTCGGCGAGACCACCTATCAGGTGACACCGCTGAAGGTCGGCAATTCGCTCTATCTCTGCACGCCGCACAATCTCGCTATCGCGCTCGATGCGACGACCGGCAAGGAGAAGTGGAAATACGATCCGAATTCCGGCATGAACCCGGACCGGCAGCACCAGACCTGCCGCGGCGTCAGCTACTACAGAGATCAGGCGGCGGCTGCCGGCAGTCCGTGCGCGGAACGCGTCTATCTGCCGACGTCGGATGCGCGGCTGATTGCGCTCGATGCCGCCAACGGCCAGGTCTGCACCTCCTTTGCCGACAACGGGACGCTGCAGCTCACCAGCGGCATGCAGTACAATCCGGCTGGGTATTACTACTCGACCTCGCCACCGGCGATCGCGGGCAACAAGATCATCATCGGCGGCGCGGTCAACGACAATTATTCCACCCAGTCGCAATCCGGTGTTATCCGGGCCTTCGACGTCAACACGGGGCAGCTGATCTGGAACTGGGATTCGGGCAATCCGAGTCAGACCCAGCCGCTGCCGCCCGGCCAGACCTATACGACCAATTCGCCCAATAGCTGGTCGGTATTCAGCGTCGACGAGGACCTTGGGCTCGTCTATATCCCGCTCGGCAACCAGGTGCCGGACCAGCTCGGCATGGGACGCAGCGAGAGCGTGGAGAAATATTCCTCGTCGATCGTCGCGCTCGATCTCAATACCGGTGCCGACCGCTGGGTGCGGCAGACGGTGCATCACGATCTCTGGGATATGGACGTGCCGGCCCAGCCGGTTCTCCTCAACATCACCAAACCGGACAATACGGTGGTGCCGGCGCTGGTCGGCCCGACCAAGCAGGGCGACATCTACGTGCTCGACCGGCGTACCGGCGAGCCGATCATTCCGATCACCGAGGAGCCGGCGCCGGCAGGTGCCATTCCGGAAGACCGGACCGCGCCGACGCAGCCCACCTCGGCTCTGACGTTCAAACCGCGGCCGCTCGAGGAGCGGGACATGTGGGGCATCAGCATGTTCGACCAGATGGTCTGCCGCATCTGGTACCACCAGTACAATTATCTCGGCCGCTACACGCCGCCGTCGTTGAAGGGCTCGATCGTCTATCCGGGCAATTTCGGCACCTTCAACTGGGGCAGTGTCGCGGTCGATCCGGAACGGCAGGTGATGTTCGGCATGCCGACCTATCTCGCCTTCACCTCGAGGCTGGTTCCGCGTGCGGACATTCCGCCCAAGGGCCAGGACCAGAAGGGCAGCGAGCAGGGCCTCAACCGCAACGAAGGCGCCCCCTATGGCGTCTTTATGGGGCCATTCCTCGGACCGCTGCAGATTCCCTGCCAGGCGCCGCCGTGGGGTTATGTCTCGGGCGTGGATCTGCGAACCGGCCAGATCGCCTACAAGCACCGCAACGGCACGGTCTACGACATGACGCCGCTGCCGCTGCCCTTCAAGGTCGGGGTGCCGGGCATCGGCGGGCCGATGATCACCAAGGGCGGAGTGGCTTTCCTTGGGGCTGCGGTGGACAATTACTTGCGCGCCTACAACCTCACCAATGGTCGTGAACTCTGGAAGGCGCGGTTGCCGGCCGGCGGCCAGGCGACGCCGATGACCTACGCGGTCGATGACGGCCGGCAGTTCGTGGTGATGGTGGCCGGCGGGCACGGCTCGGTCGGGACCAAGCCCGGTGACTACGTGATCGCCTATGCCCTGCCGCGATAGATAGAGCTCAACGAAAAAGGTCCGGACGTTTTGCATCCGGACCTTTTTTGCATTCGGCTTCGGCCTGGACTAGGCGATGCCGTTGAAACGGATTTCGTTGCGAACGTCCGTCACTCCGGGAATACTCAGCGCCACTTCCTTGGCTCGCGCTACTTCGGTCTCCAATTGGACGGTCCCGCTCAGCGTGATCTCGGAACCGCTGGCGGTGACGGTGACGTCGCTTGCATCGACGCCGCCGGCTGAAGCCAGCGCATCGGCGACCGCCCCTTCGAGCGTCGCGCTTGGCGGAAACTCCGCCTCGACCTCGGGAGGCGTCTCATGAAAATGCTGATGCTTGAAGACCATTGTCGTACTCCGTTCTGACACGGCACGACAACGCGCAGCGAGGGCGATTGGTTCAGCGCCCGCCGGCGAGAACCGTGGCGATGATCTCCTGAAGCTGGTTCTGCGAGAAGGGTTTCGGCAATCGCGGCAGGCGGTTGTCGCCGCCGGTCGGCAATTCGGCGTAGCCGGTTGCCAGCACTACCGGCAGGCCTGGTCGCTCTTCGCGGATGGCGGCGGCCAGTTCGGAGCCGGTCATGCGGGGCATCGAATGATCGGTGATGACGAGATCGATGTCATGGGCGCCGCTTCTCAGCTCCTTCAGGGCATCGGTCCCACTATAGGCCTCGATCACCGTATGGCCGAGATCCTCCAGCATCAGCGTGGTGTTCATCAGGACCAGCGCGTCGTCGTCGACGGCGAGAATGGTCAGGCGTCCTCTGGGAGTTGCTGCGGGCGAGGGCATGGTCTTCTCCGAAGACTGCGGACAGTCGTTTGCATCTGCCGCAGGCAGATAGAGCGAAACCGTCGTACCCTTGCCCTTTTGGCTTTCGATTTCAAGTTTGCCGCCCGACTGTTCGGTCAGGCCTTGCACCATGGAAAGTCCGAGCCCTGTCCCCTTGCCGACACCCTTGGTGGTGAAAAACGGCGTCGTGGCGCGGATAAGGGTCTCTTCGTCCATGCCTTCGCCGCTGTCGGCGACCGAAAGCCGAACGTAACAACCGGGCTTCAACCTGTCAGTATTCTCGTCGGCCAGATATTCCTCGGCGCTGATGACGATCGTGCCGCCGCCAGCCATTGCGTCTCGGGCGTTGACGACAAGGTTCAGAAGCGCGGTCTCGAGCTGAACCGGATCGCTCGTGATATGCGGCAGGTTTTCGGCAAAGCGGGTTTCCACGGAGGCGGAGGCGCTGAGCGACCGCTGAATGAAATCCATCATGCCGCCCACGAGTACCGGCACGTCGATGGCCTGCATGTTCAGTTCCTGTCGCCGGGAGAACGCCAGCATGCGTTGGGTCAGGGCAGCCCCCCGCTCGGCGCCCTGAATGGCATTATCCAGCAGCGGCGTCAGCGCCGGATCGTCGGGCAGGCGTTTCTTCAGAATTTCCAGGCTGCCCAGTACGGCCATCAGCAGATTGTTGAAATCGTGGGCGATGCCCCCGGTCAGCTGGCCGATCGCTTCCATCTTCTGGGATTGGAAAAGTTCCTCGCGCGCCTGGGTGAGCGCCTTCTGTGCCTCGACTTTTTCCGTGATGTCGCGGGTGATCTTGGCAAAGCCGAGAAGGGTGCCTTCCTCGTTGCGGATCGCGTCGATGATCACATGCGCCCAGAAACGCGTGCCGTCCTTGCGCTGCCGCCAGCCTTCCCTCTCGAATCGTCCGTCGCGCCGTGCGGTCTCCAGGCTCCGGGCCGGTTCTCCGCGCTCGCGATCCTCCGGTGTATAGAATTGCGAAAAATGCCGGCCGACGATTTCGTCAGCCGTATAGCCCTTGATGCGTGTGGCGCCGGGGTTCCAGTTGCTGACGCGGCCATCCGGGTCGAGCATGTAGAGAGCATAGTCGGTGACCCCCTGGACGAGGAGCTGGAATTTCTGCTCGCTCAACCGGAGTTCCGTCTCGGCTTTTTTCCGTTCTGTCAGGTCGCGGGTTACTTTGGCGAAGCCGAGAAGCTCGCCGGAGCGGCCCCAGATCGGATCGATGATGACATGGGCCCAGAAGCGGCTGCCGTCCTTGCGGACGCGCCAGCCTTCCTTTTCGAAGCGGCCTTCGGTCGCAGCGGTCCGCAAGGCGTGCTCCGGCGCACGTGCCAGCCTGTCTTCAGGTGTATAGAAGCGGGAAAAATGCTCGCCGAGGATTTCCCAGGCCTCGTATCCCTTGAAGCGCTGGGCGCCGGGATTCCAGCTGACGATCTTGCCCTCCGGATCAATCATGTAAATCGCATAGTCGGTGATGGCGTCTATGAGAAGACGATACCGCTCCTCGTCAAGCAACGAGACGTCGTAACCTTGAGGTACGCTCATAAATCGTCCCCGGCCCACAACGTTTGTGGTCTAATGCGCTGTAACAACGAATAGTTGTGACTCTGCAACAGGATCATTACTCTTCCCCGGCCCACGACGCCCGTGGTCTAACGCGAGATAATGTCCGAGTCTCATTTTGGTTCCCTTTCTCCAGAGTTTTTATCTTGTGCCTCGGCGGCGGCTGCCGGGCCTGGGTTGACGGATGACGGATTTTCCTTTACGACTGACGAAAGATGAAAATCGTCACACGTAAAATGAAAGACTTCAGCGGTATGGATACCAACGAAAATACCCTGGAAACGTCGCGACAGGAGAATGTCGGCCGCATCCTCGATGCGGCGGAGCGGCTGTTCAAGCATTACGGCTATACCAAGACGAACGTGGCGGATATCGCGCGCGATCTCGGCATGTCGCCCGCCAATATCTACCGGTTCTTCTCGTCCAAGGCCGACATCCATCAGGCCCTGGCGCACCGCATGCTCGACGGCAGCTATCAGGCGGCACTCGCCAATGCGAAGCGGCCGGTGAGCGCTGCGGAACGACTGCGTAATCACGTCATGCAGCAGCACCGCTTCACGCTCGAGACCATGCTCGACGAGAAGAAGGTGCATGAGATGGTGGTGATCGCCATCGAGCAGCAGTGGCCGGTCATCGAGCGGCATCTCGAACGGATTCGCCTCATCATTGCAGATCTTATCAAGGAAGGCATCGAAGCCGGCGAATTCCGCGAACAGGATCACCAGCTCGCATCCGAATGCTTCATGTCGTCCGTGGTCATCCTTTGTCATCCGCAGCTCGTTGCAGATTGCCTCTTGGAAACCAGGATCGGCAAGCCAGAGGATCTCGTAGAGTTCGGCCTCAAGGCCCTCAGATAATTCGCCAGAAATAGTCCCGGGGCGCCAAGGGGCGTCTTCATCAAAAAAACCGCCATCAGGAGTGCGGAGCCATGTCTTTCGTAAAGACCAGACGCGATGTTTCATTTCTCTTCAAAGGCCTTGTTGTTGCAGTAGCGTTCGGCGCGCTGACGGCCTGCTCGGAAGAGAAAAAAGCCGAAGCCCCGGAAATCGTCCGCCCGGTCAAGGTGACCGAGGTTGCCGCCGCCGATCACGGGCGCAGGCTTCAATATTCCGGCTCGGTCAAGGCGCGCACCGAGATGAACCTCGGCTTCCGCGTCGCCGGCAAGATCACCGAGCGGCTCGTCGATGTCGGCCAGCGCGTTCGCCCCGGCGACGTGCTCGCAAAGCTTGACGCAGTGGATTACCAGCTCGCGGTGCGCCGCGCCGAGGCGGATCTCGCGTCGGCCCAGAAGCAGGTGGAAATCTCGGGCCTCGCCCGCCGCCGGGCCGAGACGCTTGTTGAAAAGAGCATCTCCTCCCAATCGCAGTTCGAGCAGGCGCAACTGGCCAATGACCAGGCCGTGTCGCAGAAAGAATCGGCCCAGTCGGCACTCGATCAGGCCCGCAACCAGGTCGCCTATACGGAATTGAAGTCCGACCAGAACGGCATTATCACCGCGGTCAGCGCCGATATCGGCCAAGTGGTGGCATCCGGCACGCCGGTCCTCTCCGTCGCCGTCGAGGGCAGCAAGGAAGTGCAGATCGCCGTTCCGGAAATGGACGTCGCTCACTTCAAGCCGGGCAAGACCGTGAAGGCCAGCTTCTGGTCGGCCACCGATCTGGTGCTTGACGGCAAGGTTCGCGAAGTGGCGGGCAGCGCCGATGCGCAATCGCGCACTTTCGCGGTTCGCGTCAGCCTGCCCGACGACCCGCGGGTCCTGCTCGGCATGACCGCGACGATCGAAGCGGATGAAGACAATGCCGTCGCCACCTATGCCATTCCGCTTGCAGCCCTTTCCAAGAAGGATGGCCAGTCCGTCGTCTGGATCGTCGATCGCGGCAAGGGCACCGTCAGTTCGCGCGCCGTCAAGGTCGCCGATTTCTCCGACGACGGCGTTCGCGTCGCCGAAGGCGTTGCCAAGGGCGACCTTGTCGTCTCGGCCGGCACCCAGTTCATGAAGGAAGACATGAAGGTCAAACTGCCGGAAACCATCGCCTCCCGCTTCGGCAGCGTCAGCAGCCTTACCACCGCTTCGCTCGCGCCCTGATCGCCCCGGCTTAAAGGACCCAAGACCATGAGCTCCTCACATCAGGCCAATCCCCCGGAAAAGGCCCGGTTCAACCTGTCCCGCTGGGCGATCGCCCATCCCAGCATCGCCCGCTTCCTCTTCGGCCTCATCATCGTCATGGGCGCGCTCGGCGTCATGAACATGGGCCAGAAGGAAGATCCCGACTTCACTTTCCGCGTCATGGTCGTGCAGGCCGTCTGGCCCGGCGCCTCCATCCAGGAGATGCAGGATCAGGTCGTCAACAAGATCGAGCGCAAGCTGCAGGAAACCCCGCATCTCGACTGGGTCAAGTCCTATACCCGTGCCGGCGTGGCGATCACCACGGTGCAGATCAAGGGCGACACCAATACCGCCGAGGTCAAGGACGCCTTCTACCAGGTCCGTAAGAAGATCGGGGATATCACCCAGGACCTGCCGGCCGGCGTGCTCGGTCCTTATTTCAACGACGAGTTCGGCGATACCTACATCACCCTCAATTCGATCAGCGGCGAAGGCTACAGCTATCCGGAACTGAAACAGTTCGCGATTCAGGCCCGCGACATGCTGCTCGCGACGCCCGGCGTCGAAAAGGCCGTCATTCTCGGCGATCAACCGCAGAAGATTTTCATCGACGTCTCGTCCAAGGCGCTCGCCGAACGGGGCCTCACCGCCCTCAGCATTCGCGATGCGCTGTCCGGCCAGAACAATATCGATCCCGCCGGCAGCGTCCAGACCGCCGACCGCTCGGTGCGCATCTCGGTCGAGGGCGGCGTCACCACGCCGGAGGACATCCGCGAGCTGCGCCTCAAGGCCGGTAACCAGGTGTTCCGGCTCGGCGATATCGCCACCGTCACCGACGGCCTCGAAAACCCCTATCAGCGCAAGTTCCGCTTCAATGGCCACGACAGCGTCCAGGTCGGCGTCGTCATGGCGCCCGGCTTCAAGGTGACCGATGTCGGCCATGAAGTCGAGGCGACCTATGAGCGCTTCGAACAGACCCTGCCGGTCGGCGTTTCCGTCGAACAGGTCTCCAACCAGCCGGAAGTCGTCACCGAAGCGGTCGGCGAATTCACCCAGGCCCTGCTGGAAGCTCTCGTCATCGTCCTCATCGTCTCGCTGATCTCGATCGGCTGGCGATCGGGCATCGTCATCGCCATCACCATTCCGCTGGTGCTGTCTGCGACGTTTGCGATCATGTTCTACATGGGTATCGAGTTGCAGCGCATCTCGCTCGGCGCGCTGATTATCGCGCTCGGCCTGCTCGTCGATGACGCGATGATCGTCGTCGAGATGATGGAACGGAAGCTGGAGGAGGGGCTCGCACGCCTCGATGCCGCCACCTTCGCCTACTCATCCACCGCCTTCCCGATGCTGACCGGCACGCTGATCACCACCGCCGGCTTCATCCCGGTCGGGTTCGCTGACTCCACCGCCGGCGAATACGTGCGCTCGCTGTTTTACGTGGTGGGCATCGCGCTCGTCACGTCGTGGTTCGTAGCCGTCTATTTTACCCCGTGGCTCGGCTACATGATCCTCAAGCAGCGAGCGCATGTTGGCAATCATCACGATGCCTATGACACGCGCATGTACCGCGGCGTCCGACATGCGGTCGGCTGGTCCGTGCGTCACAAGGCGATCGTGCTGCTCGTCACGCTCGGCGCCTTCGTCGGCAGCCTCTGGTCCTTCCAGTTCATCCCGCAGAGCTTCTTCCCGCAGTCCTCGCGGCCGGAAATCCTCGTCGACCTGTGGCTGCCGGAAGGCACGGCGATCGAGGAGGTCGAACGCCAGGCGAAAGTGCTTGAAGACAAGATCCTGCCCGACGCGGACAAGACCTTCGTCGCTACCTATATTGGCGAGGGCGCGCCCCGCTTCTTCCTGCCGCTCGACCAGCAGCTGCGCAACCCGAACTACGCGCAGCTTCTGATCATGTCGAAGGATGTCGATGCCCGCGAGCGTCTGATCGTCAAGCTGCGCGCGATCCTTGCGCAGGACTTCCCGACCGTGCGGGGCAAGGTCGACCGCCTGTTCCTCGGTCCGCCTGTCGGCTGGCCTGTTCAGATGCGCGTCACCGGTCCGGACCCGGCGGAAGTGCGCCGCATTGCCGATCAGGTCAAGGAACGTTACCAGCAACAACCGCTGTTCGGCGCGATCCATGACGACTGGATGGAGCCGGTGACAGCCATGAAACTGGTCATCGACCAGGATCGTGCCCGGGCGCTGGGCGTCACCTCGCAACGTGTCCGCCAGATGCTGCAGGCAGCCGTCTCCGGCGCGCCGATCAGCGACTTCCGTGACGGCGAGGAAACGGTCTCGATCGTCGTCCGCGAGCCGGATGCCACCCGCAACCTGCTCTCGGCCGTCCAGTCGGTCTATGTCCCGACGGATTTCGGCGGCTTCGTGCCCGTCTCGCAGATTGCCAAGGTCGTACCGGTCCTCGAACAGGGCATCGAATGGCGCCGTGACCGCCTGCCGACGATCACCGTCAAGGCAACGCTCCCGGATGGCGTGGAACCGACCCAGGTGTCGCTCAACCTCTACAACAGCATGGCCGACCTGCGTGCCAGCCTGCCTGCCGGCTATCATGTCGACATCCAGGGCGGTGCGGAGGATGCAGCCGAAAGCCAGAACTCGATCGCCGCCAAGGCGCCGATCATGCTCCTGGTCATCCTCGTGCTGCTGATGGTCCAGCTGCAGCATTTCGGCAAGGCGATGCTGGTGCTCGCCACCGGGCCGCTCGGCATCATCGGCGCTGCCATGGCGCTGCTCCTGACCGGCGCGCCGTTCGGCTTCGTGGCGATCCTCGGGGTCATCGCGCTGCTCGGCATCATCATCCGCAACTCGATCATCCTGGTCGACCAGATCGACCAGGACATCGCGGCGGGCATGGAGCGGATGGAGGCGATCGTCGGCGCGGCCGTGCGTCGTTTCCGGCCGATCATGCTGACGGCACTGACCGCCGTGCTGGCGCTGTTCCCGATCTCGCGCGGCGTGTTCTGGGGGCCGATGGCCTATGCGATGATGGGCGGCATCCTGGTCGCGACGGTGCTGACAATCCTCGTCCTGCCGGCCGCCTACGCCCTCTTCTTCGGCCGCGAGCCCAAGAAGAACAGGGACGACCGGTCGCCCGCCAATCAGGGCGATCTGTTCGAAAGCCGTGACGACCTGCCGATGGCAGCGGAGTAACGGCGAACGCCTTCCTCGGGAGCCTGGTAACTCCTGAGGAAGGCGTCCTGACTGGCTTTGACGGACTGGAAGATATAGTCCCTGACCATCCGCACCCGGGGGATCTGGCTCAGATCACGATGGCACATCAGCCAGTAGCCGCGTCTCAGTTCCACCTCTTCCGGCAGTACGATTTCGAGATCCGGCCGTGTGCGGGTGATGAAGTTCGGCAGCACGCAGAGACCGAGACCGTTCAGCGTCGCGGTCAGCTGCGCAAAGATGCTGGAACTCTGGAAACGCGCCTTGATGCCCGGATGGACGTCGCCAAGATAGTCGAGCCCGGGCGCGAAGATCATATCCTCGATATACCCGATGAAGGGATGCGACAGCAGATCCTGCCGGCTGCGGATCGGGCCGGCCTTGGCCAGGTAGGACTTCGCGCCGTAGACGTTGAGACTGTAGTCGGTGAGCTTTTCCGTCAGATAAGGCCCGTCCTTCGGCGGATCGAGCGAGACGGCGATATCCGCTTCCTTGCGCGAAAGCGACATGATCTGCTGGATCGTCACCAGTTCCAGCGAGATGTTCGGATGGCTGTCGCAGAAGCTGCGGATCTTGTCGGCGAAGAAGAAATTCGCAAACCCTTCCGGCGTGCTTAGACGAACCACACCGCGCTGCGCCGTGGTGCCGGAGGCCACATCCGCCTGCAGCCGGTCGGCCTCGGTTTCGATCCTCTCAGCCGTCTCGATGAAGCGCTGGCCCATGCCGGTCAGGACATATCCACGTGGATTGCGCTCGAACAGTTTGACCTTGAGGGCGAACTCCAGCCGGTCGATGCGGCGTGAAACGGTGGCGTGGCTGGTGCGCAACTGACGGGCCGCGGTGGACAGCTGCCCGCTGCGCGCCACCGCCAGGAAGTACTGCAGATCGTCCCAGGTGAAGTTCTGATTGTTGCTCAAGATGTTCCCGTCTGTTCAAAAATGCACAGATGCTGTTTGCAATTAATTACAGCGACCTGCTTGCGTCAACGACCGTTTTCCTGAACCATGCAATCCGGAGCAGCCGCTTTGAGGAGAGAGGCTCACCAATTTTGAACAGACCCTTCACATTTTCTGGGCCTATTCTCTGGGAGGAGAAATTATGCGCAAGACAATTATGACGTCACTTGTAACGTCCCTGGCCGTCGTTCTCGCAAGCAGCGCGGCATTCGCGCAGAGTGCATCCGACAACAAGGTCAAGATCGGCATCCTGAACGACCAGTCGGGCGTCTATTCCGAGTTCGGCGGCAAGTCGTCGGTCGAAGCGGCCAAGATGGCGGTCGAGGATTTCGGCGGCAAGGTTCTCGGGGCTTCGATCGAGATCGTCGATGCCGACCACCAGAACAAGCCGGACATCGCCTCCAACATCGCCCGCCAGTGGTACGACACGCAGCAGGTCGACGCGATCATGGAGCTGACGACCTCATCCGTCGCGCTCGCCGTGCAGGCGATCGGCAAGGAAAAGAAGAGGATCGACATCGTCACGGGTGCTGCGACCACCGACCTTACCGGCAAGGCTTGCAGCCCCTACGGCTTCCACTGGGCCTATGACACGCATGCGCTCGCGGTAGGCACCGGCGGCGCGCTCGTCAAGCAGGGTGGCGACAGCTGGTTCTTCCTGACCGCCGACTATGCCTTCGGTTATTCGCTCGAGCAGCAGACCGGCGACTTCGTAAAATCCTCCGGCGGCAAGATCGTCGGCGCGGTCCGCCATCCGCTCGCGACCACCGACTTCTCGTCCTTCCTGCTGCAGGCCCAGTCCTCCGGCGCCAAGGTCATCGGCCTTGCCAATGCCGGCCTCGACACGTCGAACGCCATCAAGCAGGCGGCGGAATTCGGCATTACCGCCGGCGGTCAGCGGCTCGCGGCACTGCTCTTCACGCTCGCCGAAGTGCACGGCCTCGGCTTGCAGGCGGCCCAGGGCCTGACCCTGACCGAGGGTTACTACTGGAACCTCGACGACAAGAGCCGCGAATTCGCGAAGAAGTTCTTCGCCCGCACCAAGAAGATGCCGAACATGGTCCATAGCGGCACCTATTCGGCGGTCACCCAATATCTGAAGGCGATCCAGAAGGCCGGCACCGACGATGCGGATGCCGTTTCCAAGGCACTGCACGAAATGCCGGTCGACGATTTCTTCGCCCGCGGCGGCACGGTCGCCAAGAACGGCCGGATGATCCACGACATGTACCTGCTGCAGGTCAAGAAGCCTGGCGAAAGCAAGGAGCCCTGGGATTATTTCACCGTACTCGCCACCATCCCGGGCAAGGACGCCTACATGGATCCCGCCAAGAGCGGCTGCGACCTGGTGAAGTAATGGCGGTTTCCGCGACAGCAAAACAAGAACAGCCGCGGGTGGTATTGTCCGCCCGCGGCCTCTCGAAAAGCTTCGGCGCCTTCATGGCGGTGAAAAACGTCGATCTCGACGTCCACCATGCGCGCGTCCATGCGCTGATCGGCCCGAACGGGGCCGGCAAGACGACCGTCTTCAACCTGCTCACCAAGTTCCTGCAACCGACGGCGGGTTCGATCACGCTTCTGGGCACGGATATCACCAAAACGCCGCCGGACAGGATCGCCCGCATGGGGCTGGTCCGCTCCTTCCAGATCTCGGCGGTTTTCCCGCATCTGACGGTGCTTGACAACGTGCGCGTCGCACTGCAGCGGACGAACGGGCTTTCGACGCAGTTCTGGCTGCCGGTCTCCTCGCTCGATCGGCTGAATGCGCGGGCCGACGAATTGATTGAGTCGGTCGGCCTGAAGCGCGAACGCAATGCGCTCGCCGCCGATCTCTCTTACGGCCGCAAGCGCGTGCTGGAGATCGCCACCACGCTGGCGCTCGATCCCAAGGTGCTGCTGCTCGACGAGCCGATGGCCGGCATGGGCCAGGAAGATATCGGCACCGTTTCCAATATCATTCGCGAGGTGGCGAAGACCCGTGCGGTGCTGATGGTCGAGCACAATCTCTCCGTCGTCGCCGATATTTGCCACCACGTCACGGTGCTCCAGCGCGGCGAAATTCTGGCCGAGGGCGACTATGCCGAGGTCAGCCAGGACCCTCGCGTGCGCACCGCCTATATGGGCACGGAGGAGGCTTGATGGCGCCGTTGTTGCAAGTTTCCAACCTCAATGCCTGGTACGGCGAAAGCCACGTCCTGCACGGCGTCGACATGACGGTCGGCGAGGGCGAGACGATCACCATTCTCGGCCGCAACGGCGTCGGCAAGACGACGACGCTCCGGACCATCGTCGGCATCATCCGCGAGCGGAAAGGCGAAATCCGTTTCGCGGGCAAGGATATGCTCGGCGTGCCGCTGCACCGTACGGCGCATAACGGCATCGGCTTCGTGCCGGAGGAGCGCGGCATCTTTTCGACTTTGACCGTCGAGGAAAACCTGATGCTGCCGCCGGTCGTGGCCGAGGGCGGCATGTCCCTTGAGGAAATCTACGAGCTCTTCCCCAACCTCCTGGAGCGCCGCTCCAGCCCCGGCACCAAGCTTTCCGGTGGCGAACAGCAGATGCTGGCGATCGCCCGCATCCTGCGCACAGGCGTCAAGCTTTTGATCTTGGACGAGCCGACCGAAGGCCTGGCGCCGGTCATCGTGCAGCGGATCGGCGAGGTGCTGAAGACGCTGAAGGAGCGTGGCATGACGGTGCTCCTGGTGGAGCAGAATTTCCGCTTTGCGAGCCGGGTCGCCGACCGGTTCTACCTGATGGACCATGGGCGGATGGTCGCCAATTTCCCGGTAGGCGAACTGCCGGGCAAGATGGACATGCTGCATAAAGTGCTGGGAGTGTGACGCTGTGACGATGATCTTCGGCATACCGCTTCAGGCCTTTCTCGGGCAGCTCCTGATCGGCCTGATCAACGGGTCCTTCTACGCGCTCCTGAGCCTCGGCCTTGCGGTCATCTTCGGCCTTCTGCGTGTCATCAACTTCGCCCATGGCGCGCAGTACATGCTCGGCGCCTTTGCGGCGATGCTGATGCTGGAATATTTCGGCATCAACTACTGGGTCGCGCTGATCCTCGGGCCGATCGTCGTCGGCCTGTTCGGAGCCATCATCGAACGGACGATGCTGTCGCGGCTCTACGATCTCGATCCGCTCTACGGCCTGCTCTTCACGTTCGGCCTGGCACTGACCATCGAGGGTACGTTTCGCTATCTCTATGGCGCCGCGGGCCAGCCATATTCGGTGCCGACGCAGCTTGCCGGCGGCACCAATCTCGGCTTCATGTTCCTGCCGATCTATCGCGGCTGGGTGGTCGTCGTGTCGCTGGTCGCTTGCATCGGCACATGGCTGCTGATCGAGAAGACCAAGCTCGGCGCCTATCTTCGCGCCGCGACCGAAAATCCGGTGCTCGTGCAGGCCTTCGGCGTCAACGTGCCGGTGCTCCTGACGCTTACCTACGGGCTCGGTGCCGCGCTCGCCGCCTTTGCCGGCGTGCTGGCCGCGCCGATCTACCAGGTCTCGCCGCTGATGGGCTCGAACATCATCATCGTCGTCTTCGCGGTGGTCGTGGTCGGCGGCATGGGCTCGATCATGGGCGCCATCATCACTGGCTACATGCTCGGTATTGCAGAGGGCCTCACCAAGGTGTTCTATCCGGAAGCGTCCAATATCGTGATCTTCGTGATCATGGCAATCGTGCTTCTACTCCGGCCAGCCGGCCTTTTCGGACGGGATGCGTGAGATGAGCGAGATGACCCAAACTGCCGCCAAACCGCATATCGAGCGCTCGGCCACCGCTTCCAGGACCTACACGATCTTCGTGATCATCGGCCTCGCGGCTCTGATCCTCGCGCCGATGTTCTTCTACCCGATCTTCCTGATGAAGCTCTTGTGCTTCGCGCTGTTTGCGTGCGCCTTCAACCTGCTGCTCGGTTATACCGGGCTCTTGTCCTTCGGCCACGCGACCTTCTTCGGCGGTGCAGCCTATTTCACCGCGCATGTGGTCAAGGAATGGGGCTTTCCGCCGGAACTCGGTATCCTGACCGGCGTCGTGGGCGCAGCCTTGCTCGGCCTGGTCATGGGGTTCTTCGCGATCCGCCGGCAGGGCATCTATTTCGCGATGATTACGCTGGCATTGTCGCAGATGTTCTTTTTCTTCTGCCTGCAGGCGAAGTTCACCCAGGGCGAGGACGGCATCCAGTCGGTGCCTCGGGGCCATCTGTTCGGCTTCATCGATCTGAACAGCTCGACGAATATGTATTACTTCGTGCTGGGCGTGTTCCTGATCGGCATGGTGATCATCTGGCGGTTCATCAATTCCCCCTTCGGCATGATCCTCCGGTCGATCCGCGAGAACGAGCCGCGGGCCATTTCGCTCGGCTACTCCGTCGCGCGCTACAAACTTGGCGCCTTCGTGATGTCGGCGGCGCTGGCGGGCCTTGCGGGCGGGCTGAAGTCGCTGGTTTTCCAGTTCGCGACGCTGACGGATGTCGCCTGGCAGATGTCCGGCGAAGTGATCCTGATGACGCTGCTCGGCGGTATAGGCACGCTGATCGGGCCGATATTCGGGGCAGGCCTGGTGGTCACGCTGCAAAACTATCTGGCGACCTCTCAATTCCCGGTGACGATCGTCACCGGAGTGATCTTCATGATCTGCGTCCTCGTCTTCCGACGGGGCATTATCGGAGAATTCTACGCCTCCCGGCTCGGCCGGAAGCTTGGTTTCGAGCATAGACGATAAGATAGAGGGAGAGTGCAGGGATGCGGCTTGCGGGCATGGTTCGCGAGGCGTCTTTCCCTGGAGCATGAGCATGGAAAATTACGACTACATTGTTATCGGGGCGGGCAGCGCAGGCTGCGTATTGGCCAATCGGCTGTCGAAGGATCCGGGCAACCGGGTGCTGATCCTCGAAGCGGGCGGCAATGACAACTATCATTGGGTGCATATTCCCGTCGGCTACCTCTATTGCATCAACAATCCGCGCACGGACTGGTGTTTTACGACCGAGAAGGAAGAGGGGCTGAACGGCCGCTCGCTCTCCTACCCCCGGGGAAAGATCCTCGGCGGGTGTTCGTCGATCAACGGCATGATCTACATGCGTGGCCAGGCTTACGACTACGACATGTGGCGGCAGATGGGTTGCACCGGCTGGGGCTGGGACGACGTGCTGCCGATCTTCAAGAAAAGCCAGGATTTCTACAAGGGTGCCGATGACATGCACGGCGCCGGCGGCGAGTGGCGCATCGAAAAGCAGCGTCTCCGCTGGGCGGTGCTCGACAGTTTCCAGAAGGCGGCAGAAGAGGCCGGCATACCGATCATCGACGACTTCAATCGCGGCAGCAACGAGGGTTCGAGTTATTTCGACGTCAACCAGCGCTCCGGGATCCGCTGGAACACCTCCAAGGCATTCTTGCGCCCGGCGATGAAGCGGCCGAACCTCACGGTGCTCACCAAGGCGCATGTTCGAAAGCTGATCATCGAAAACGGCGAGGTGAAGGGCGTAGAGTTCCAGCATGACGGCGTGGCGAAGAAGGCCTATGCGAAGCGAGAAACCGTGCTCAGCGCTGGCGCAGTCGGCACGCCGCATATCCTCGAACTTTCCGGCATCGGTCGCGGCGACGTGCTAGCCAATGCCGGTATCGAGGTGGTCAAGGAGGTCAAGGCTGTCGGGGAGAACCTGCAGGACCATCTGCAGCTCCGACTCGTCTACAAGGTGACCGGCGTTCCGACCCTTAATGAAAAGGCGTCGAGCCTGATCGGCAAGGCCTCGATAGGGCTGGAATACGCCTTCCGGCGCTCCGGACCGATGTCGATGGCGCCGAGCCAGCTCGGCATCTTCACCAGATCCGGTCCCGACAAGGAGACGCCGGATCTCGAATATCACGTCCAGCCGGTGTCGCTCGACAAGTTCGGCGAACCGGTTCACTCATTCCCGGCAATGACGGCGAGTGTGTGCAACCTTCGCCCTGAGAGCCGCGGCTCCGTGCACCTCAAAAGCCCGGATTTCGCGGCAGCGCCGGGCATCCATCCGAACTACCTGTCGACGGCCGCCGACCGCGACGTTGCCGTCAGGTCAATACGGATCACCCGCGACATCGTCAGGAAACCGGCATTTGCGCGCTATCATCCTGAAGAATACAAACCCGGCCCCTCCTACGAGACCGATGCGGATCTCGAAAAGGCGGCTGGCGATATCGGCACGACGATCTTCCATCCGGTCGGGACCGCGCGTATGGGATCCGATCCGGATAGCGTCGTCGATCCCCGCCTGAAAATGCGCGCAGTCGGAAGGCTGCGTATCGCCGATGCCTCGATCATGCCTAATATAGTCTCCGGCAACACCAATTCGCCGACGATCATGATCGCCGAAAAAGCGGCCGAGATGATCCTGGCGGACAATCGGTAGACCGGAGAAACGCATGTCCGACACATCTTCCCAGAGCGACGAAGTCCTCACCGACCGTATAGGTTCGGCCGCCATCATCCGGCTCAACCGGCCGAGGGCGCTGAACAGCCTCAGCCTTTCCATGGTGCGGACGATGAAGGCGGCGCTAGAGCGGTTCGCCGACGACCCGGAAATCTCCTGTGTCATCCTGAAAGGCGAAGGAGAGCGCGCTCTTTGCGCCGGAGGGGATATCCGGGTCATCTACGAAAGCGGCAAGTCGGACGATCCTGACGTCACGCGATTCTGGCGCGAGGAGTTCCCGGTCAACTATATGATCTCCCACTACGAAAAGCCGTATGTGGCGCTGATGGACGGCATCGTCATGGGCGGCGGCGTCGGCGTCGCCTCGCACGGGAAACACCGGATCGTCTCGGAACGCACCCGCCTTGCGATGCCCGAGACCGGCATCGGCTACGTGCCGGATGTCGGCGCCACCTGGCTGCTTCCCCGCGCGCCGGGCGAGACCGGCACCTGGGTGGGGCTGACGGGCGAGGTGATCGGCGCGGCCGATGCCATCTACGCCGGTCTTGCCGATGTGAATGTTCCCTCGGAACGGCTTGGGCCCCTTGTCGAGGCGCTGGGGGAACTGAAAGGCGGCGCGTCCGACGAGCAGGTGAGGGCTGTGATCGATCGTTTTGCCGTTCTGCCGGGCGAAAGCCAGCTCGAAGCCCATCGCGACCTGATCGACCGGGTTTTTCGCTTCGATACGGTCGGGGAGGTTGTCGAGGCCCTGAATAGGGAGGATGATGAATTCTCCGTCAGGACGCGCGACGTCATCGCCAAACGCTCGCCGACCAGCCTCAAGCTCGCGCTTCGGCTGCTTCGGCGCGGCCGCGAAAGTTCGAGCTTGGTCGAATGCCTGGAGCGGGAATTCACCGCCGGCGCTGAAATCCTGCGCAACCACGATTTCTACGAGGGCGTGCGCGCCGCAATCATAGACAAGGATCGCAATCCAAAATGGTCTCCGGCGAGACTGGAGGAGGTCGCGGAGGCCGATCTTGATCGCTATTTCGCCGCGCGCCATCCGGTGCTGTTTCCTGATCACAGACTTTAAGACAAGAAGGACGGGAGGAAGACATGACCAAGATCGCTTTCGTTGGCCTTGGCAATATGGGCGGGCCGATGGCCGCCAACCTTGTGAAGGCCGGTCATGAGGTGCGCGGCTTCGACCTGTCGGAAGCGTCGGTGAAGGCAGCTGCCGAAACGGGCGTGAAGGCGTCCGGCGCGCTGGCGGAGGCGGTGCGCGATGCGGAATGCGTCATCACCATGCTGCCGAAGGGTCAGCACGTCACCGCGGTGTGGACCGACCTCACCACGCTCATCCCCGAGGGAACTCTGGTCATCGACTGCTCGACCATCGACGTGGAAAGCGCTCGCAAGGCACATGAACTGGCGGATGTCATGAACTGCATCTCGCTCGATGCACCCGTCTCCGGCGGCACGGGCGGGGCGGCGGCCGGCACGCTTACCTTCATGGTGGGCGGTTCGGCAAATGCGTTCGCCCTGGGCAAGCCTATCCTCGAGGCGATGGGAAAGAGGATCGTCCATTGCGGCGGCGCCGGCGCCGGCCAGGCGGCAAAAATCTGCAACAACATGATATTGGGCATATCGATGATCGGCGTCTGCGAGGCATTCGGCCTGGCGGAAAAGCTCGGCCTTTCGCATCAGGCGCTGTTCGACGTCGCCTCCACTTCGTCAGGCCAGTGCTGGTCGCTCACCACCTATTGCCCGGTGCCGGGTCCGGTGCCCGCCTCGCCGGCCAACAGCGACTACAGGCCAGGCTTTGCCGCAGCGCTGATGTTGAAGGACCTGACGCTGTCCCAGGAGGCTGCGAAACAGTCTGGTGCGGCCACGCCGCTCGGTGCTCACGCGGCCGAGCTTTATGCCGAGTTCGAGCGCGCGGGGCATGGCGCAGACGACTTTTCCGCCATCATCCGGATGCTGCGCGAGAAGGCCGGTAGGACGAGCTAGGCCGATTGATCAGGCTGACGGTGTTTGTTTCCTCTGCGCAAAGGGAGTAAATTCTCATCCTCTGGCCAGTCGGTTCAGGGCTTGTGATGGAGGCAGACATGGGACGCCAATACATCGATTGCCGCGAATTTCCGAGCGAGATGAAATGCACCGTTGCGATCGCGGCGGACAATGTGGATGAACTCGTCAACGCAGCCGTGCAGCATGCCATTTCCGTGCATGGTCACCAGGACACTCCTGAATTCCGCACGGAGATCAGGAAGGCCATCCACGAGATGGATGTCCCGCGCGCCGTCGCCTGACGATGCCACGACAGGGCTTTGCCGACGCTCCCGGTGCTGCCTCGTTCCATGAAGCGGCACCGGTCTGAATGACGCGCGAAAAGCTCCGCCGTTTATGGCGGATAATGGACAAAAATTCTAACGTCGTAACAAAGGAAAGTCCGCGGTTCCTCGCCGTTTGCTGGGCGTACCGGTAGTTTCACCGGCACAATCCAACACCGGAGACTTGCATGAACCGCCTCCTGATCCTCGGCACCGCAGTTGCCGCGCTTTTTGTTCAGCCCGCGCTGGCCCAGTCGCCGACGAAGCTCCTCAATGCCTCCTACGACGTTTCGCGCGAACTGTTCGTTGCCGAGAACGAGGCCTTCATCAAGAGCCATCCGGGCGTCGCCATCGACCAGTCGCATGCAGGCACCTCGAAGCAGGCCCGTTCGATCGCCGAAGGCCTTGAAGCCGACGTCGTGACCTTCAACCAGTCGACGGATATCGATTTCCTCGCCAAACAAGGCTTCGTTGCCAAGGACTGGACAAAAGCATTTCCGAACAACGCCTCGCCCTTCTATTCCTTCCCGTCCTTCCTGGTGCGCGCCGGCAATCCGAAGAACATCAAGGATTGGGGTGATCTCGCTCGTGCGGATGTGCACGCCGTTTTCCCCAACCCGAAGACCTCCGGCAACGCCCGCTACACCTATCTCGCCGCCTACGCCTGGGCCAAGGAAGCCTATAAGGACGACCAGGAGAAGATCGATGCCTATATCACCAAGATCTTCGACAACGTGCCGGTCTTCGATACCGGCGGCCGCGCCTCCACCACCACCTTCGTCGAGCGCGAAACCGGCGACGTGCTGATCACCTTCGAGGCCGAGACCCGCGGCATTGTCAAGCAGTACGGCGCCGACAAGGTCCAGAGCGTCATCCCGTCGGTCAGCCTGCTCGCCGAATTCCCGGTTGCGGTGGTCGACAAGGTTGCCAAGAAGCACGGCACCGAAGCGCTCGCAAAGTCCTATCTCGACTTCCTCTACACGGAGGAAGGCCAGCGGATCGCTGCCCAGTTTGGCCATCGTGTCCAGAACGAAAAGGTCGCCGCAGAGGTCAAGGACCAGTTCCCGGCAATCCGCCTCGTCAAGGTCGACGACGTCTTCGGCGGCTGGGACAAGATCCAGAAGGACCACTTCGCTTCCGGCGGCACTCTCGACAAGCTGTACGGCAGCCGCTAAGCGCAGACTGGACTTCAACCAAGCCTCGCCCGGCGAACGAAAGTTCGCCGGGCTTTGCCGTGCAAAGAGGATACGATCGCTTGAGACGCAATGTCCTGCCCGGGTTACGCCTGTCGCTGGGGGTGACGCTGTTTTATGTCGGGCTGATCGTGGTCCTGCCGCTGGCAGCTCTGGTCTTCAAGGCCTCGAGCCTCGGCCCGGAGGACTATTGGCGGATCGTCTCGTCGTCCCGGGCGCTCGCGAGCTACCGCGTCACCGTGCTTTCGGCGCTCGGCGCCACCATCTTCAACCTGTTCTTCGGTCTGGCGCTCGCCTGGGTGCTGACGCGCTATCGGTTCCCGGGCTGGCGGATCGTCGACGCCATGGTCGATCTGCCCTTCGCGTTGCCCACGGCGGTGGCCGGCATTGCCCTGACGGCGCTTTTCACCACCAACGGCTGGTTCGGTTCCATCCTCGCCGACCTCGGCATCAAGGTCGCCTATACGCCGCTCGGCATCATGATCGCGATGTGCTTCACCTCGCTGCCGTTCATCGTGCGTACCGTGCAGCCGGTGCTGGAAGATCTCGATCCGGCGCTGGAAGAGGCGGCGCAGTCGCTCGGCGGCTCGGACTGGCAGATTTTTCGCAAGGTCATCCTGCCGCTTTTGACGCCGGCGCTGCTTGCCGGCGTGTCGTTGTCCTTCGCCCGCTCGCTCGGTGAGTTCGGTGCGATCATCTTCATCGCCGGCAACCAGCCGATGTCGACGGAGATCACCGCACTTCTCGTCTTCATCCGGCTGGAGGAATACGACTACCAGGCCGCCGCAGCCATCGCCTCGGTGCTGCTGATTGCGGCTTTCGTCATGCTCGCGCTCACCAACTGGATGCAGTCGCGGGCGCTTCGCTACACGGTGAAGGGGTGACCATGGGCGCGACCCGTACAGGCAGAAAGCCGCCGCGCGTCGGCGACCAGCCGCTCTTCCGCCGGATGCTGATCGGCATCGTTCTGGTGATCGTCGCCCTGCTGATCGTCGCGCCGCTGGTGGTCATCGGGGTCGAGGCCTTTTCGAAGGGATGGGTTGTCTATCGCGACACGATCATCCATCCCGATACGCTGCATGCGATCGGGCTCACGGTGTTTGCGGCGATCGTCGCCGTGCCGGTCAACACCGCTTTCGGTGTCGCAGCCGCCTGGTCGATCACCAAGTTCGATTTCTGGGGCAGGCGTTTCCTGCTGGTCGTCATCGAGATCCCGTTTTCGGTCTCGCCGATCGTCGCGGGCGTCGCCTATCTCTTCGTCTACGGCCTGCAGGGCGTCTTCGGTCCGATGCTGGACGAATACGGGATCAAAATCCTGTTTGCGATCCCCGGGATCATCCTCGCCTCGATGTTCGTCACTGCCCCCTTCGTCGCCCGCGAACTGATCCCGCTGATGCAGGCGCAGGGCCGCGATCTTGAGGAAGCTGCCACCTCGCTTGGCGCGTCCGGCTGGCGAACCTTCTTCTCGGTCACACTGCCGAACGTCAAATGGGCGCTGCTTTATGGCGTCGTGCTCTGCAACGCCCGCGTCATGGGCGAGTTCGGGGCGGTCTCGGTCGTCTCGGGCAATATCCGTGGTCAGACCAATACGCTGCCGCTGCATATCGAGCTGCTCTATCACGACTACCAGGCGGCCGGCGCCTTTGCCGCGGCCTCCATCCTGGCGCTCATCGCCGTCTTCACCATCATCGCCAAGGTGGCGCTCGAGCGCCAGGGAGCCGGTCGCGTCCGTCGCCCGGCTCTGGTCACCAGTCCCGCGGAGAAAGCCCAATGAAAATCCGCCTCGAGAACGTCGTCAAAACCTTCGAGACCTTTCGCGCCGTGCGCGATGTCTCGCTCACGATCGAAAGCGGCGAGCTCGTCGCGCTGCTAGGCCCTTCCGGTTCCGGCAAGACAACCATCCTGCGCATGGTCGCCGGCCTCGAATATGCCGATGGCGGCCACATCTATTTCGGCGACCAGGATGCCACCGACATTCCGGTGCGCGACCGCGGCGTCGGTTTCGTCTTCCAGCATTACGCGCTGTTTCCGCATATGACGGTGGCTGAAAACATCGCCTTCGGCATGAAGGTCTCGAAGGTAAAGCGCGAGAAGGCGGCGATCGAGGCGCGCGTCGTGGAGCTGCTGAGATTGGTGCGCCTTGAAGGTCTCGGCGACCGGTTCCCGGCGCAGATTTCCGGCGGCCAGCGGCAGCGCGTGGCGCTGGCCCGGGCGCTGTCGGTCGATCCCAAGGTGCTGCTGCTCGACGAGCCATTTGGCGCGCTCGATGCCAATGTGCGCCATGACCTGCGCCGCTGGCTGCGCGAAATCCACCGCGAGCTCGGCATCACCACGATCTTCGTCACCCACGACCAGGAAGAGGCGCTGGATCTCGCGGACCGCGTCGTCATCCTGAAAGACGGCCATATCATCCAGCAGGGCACGGCGGAAGAAGTCTGCCGCAACCCGCAATCCGCCTTCGTGATGAAGTTCCTGGGCGACGCCAACGTGCTTGCCGCGGAAGTGCGCGACGGCAAGGCTTACGCGAGCGGTGCTGCGATCGACGTTTCCGGCATGGCGGACGGCAAGGCCGAACTTTATGCGCGCCCGGCCGATCTCGACTGGTCCGCGCAGGGGCCGGGCATCCCGGCCAGCATCACCCGCGTTCTCGACCGTCCGGACGGCCGGCGGGTGCTGGCGACCACGGAGACCGGCGATCAGCTGGAATTCGACGTCGAGCCGGAGCGGCCGGTCAAGGCGGGCGAGGGTGGTTTCGTGACGCTGCGGCGGGCAAAGGTGTTCGCGCTCTAAGCCGTCAGCTCAAACGCGCTATCCGCCAGCACCTCGCCGTTGACCATCAGCTCGACGGGATGCCGGCCGGCGTAGTGGATCCGGGTGGTAAAGTCGCGGATGGCGCGGCTGATCGTGAGTTCGCAGCTCTCGCCGGCACCAAGCGTGATCTCCTTCCACTTGAAGACCTTCTTCGACGTGCCGCCAGCCTTCTTCACGTAGTGGACCGCATAGTCGATGACGAGCTTCTGCGGCGCAGACGCGGTCGATACGAGCCTGGCCGATATCCTCACCGCGCCCCCGAGTTTCAACGACGAGGGTGTCACCGCGAAACTCTCGATCTTCACCTCTGCCTTGTGACCGGCGCCGAAGACGTGGAGCGCCCGGGCGTCGCCCTTCTTGATCAGCGTGCGCAGCGCCTGCTTGATGATCCAGGCCGTGCGCGGGTCATCCTTCGGCCAGTCGGCGATCCTGTCGAACACCCAGGCGGGGTGGTCCTTGGTAATGTCGTTCAGATGGTTGGCCACCGACTTGCGCACGTAAAGGCTCGGGTCGCTTCTCAGGTTTTCGAGAATCGGCGCGACAGGCGAGGGGTCGGCAATCAGGTCTTTCAGCTGGAACGACCAGGGCAGGCGTGGCCGGCAGCCTTCGCTCGACAGCCGGCGCACATGTTCGTTGTCGTCCCGCGACCAGCGTTCCATCACCTTCAGCGTCCGGGCAAGGTCCTTCAACAGGAAATGCCGAATGGCGAATTCCGATGAGCCGAAGCGGGTGAAGAAGGCCAGGGCATCCATCGACAGGTCGAAATGGTCCTGGCCGTGGAGCGCCACATATTCCGGCAGGACCATGGAGGCGAAACCATGGTTGATGCGCGGCGCTAAGGCCCGGAGGATTTCGAGATTGGTCGCAAAACCGCCGGGCAGAACGTCGTGAAAGACGACCGCGATCTGCCGCAACCGCTGCATGATGCTGAGATCGTCGAGGCCAATGGAGGCGAGCGTCAGGAAATGTGCGCCGTCGAAATCCGGATGCACCGCGACCGTCTCGCGGGCGAAATGCTCCAGGCGGTCGCGGTTGAAGATTTCCTTCAGGAGCGGTGCTGCTTCGGTCTCAGTCTCGGCCATGGGCTTGTCCGGGCGTTCACTGTTTGTTTTGGTATTCGACTCGAATGGAACCGGCAAGGGCAAAAGAAAACGCCGGCCGATGCGTCAGCACCGACCGGCGTCGAGAACTCGGTTCGAAACCCTCAGATCAGCTCATCTGGCTGACGAAGCGGGTTTCGAGATAGGCTTCGGTGGCTTCCGAGCCGCCTTCCGTGCCGTAGCCGCTGTCCTTGATGCCGCCGAAGGGGACTTCCGGCAGGGCGAGACCGTTGTGGTTGATGGTCAGCATGCCGGCTTCCACCTGGCGGCTGAGCGCATGGGCGGTCTTGACCGAGCCGGTGAACGCGTAGGAGGCGAGGCCGAAGGGCAGGCGGTTGGCTTCCGCGATGGCATCGTCATAGTGCGAGAAGCGGTTGATGATGGCGACCGGGCCGAAAGGCTCGTCGTTCATGATCTTGGCCGAGGTCGGCACTTCGGAAAGTACCGTCGGCTCGAAGAAGTGGCCCTTGTTGCCGATGCGGTGGCCGCCGGTCTTCAACTCGCCGCCATGGGTGATGGCGTCCTGGATCAGCGCTTCCATGGCGGGGATGCGGCGCTCGTTGGCGAGCGGGCCCATGCCGACGCCGTCTTCCAGGCCGTTGCCGACCTTGATCGCCTGGGCCGCCTTGACGAAGCCGGCGGTGAACCTGTCGGCGATGCCGTCCTGAACGAGGAAGCGGGTCGGGGCGACGCAGACCTGGCCGGCGTTGCGGAATTTCGACATGGCGGTGACTTCGATCGCCTTTTCGAGATCGGCATCGTCGAAGATCATCACCGGCGCATGGCCGCCGAGCTCCATCGTGGCGCGCTTCATATGCTTGCCGGCAAGGGCCGCCAGATGTTTGCCGATCGGGGTCGAGCCGGTGAACGAGATCTTGCGGATGACCGGATGCGGGATCAGGTATTCGGAAATCTCGGCCGGAATGCCGTAGACGAGGTTGATGACGCCTGCAGGAACGCCGGCATCGACAAAGGCGCGGATCAGTTCGGCCGGCGATGCCGGGGTTTCCTCAGGCGCCTTGACGATGATCGAGCAACCGGTGGCAACGGCTGCGGAGAGCTTGCGGACCACCTGGTTGAGCGGGAAATTCCAGGGCGTAAACGCGGCGACCGGGCCGACCGGCACCTTGATCGCGAGTTGCGAAACGCCGGTGAAGCGGGCCGGGATGACCTGCCCATAGGTGCGGCGGGCTTCCTCGGCGAACCAGTCGATCGTATCGGCAGCGCCCATGACTTCCATCTTCGACTGGGCGAGCGGCTTGCCCTGTTCGCGGGTCATGTAATAGGCGATCTGGTCGACGCGCTGGCGCAGCAGGTCGGCGGCCTTGCGCATCACTTTCGAGCGGTCGAAGGGGGAGGTGTCGCGCCAGATCCTGAAACCCTTTTCGGCAGCTTCCAGCGCCAAGTCCAGGTCCGCCTTGCGGGCATGGGCAATTTTCCCGATCACTTCTTCCGTCGCGGGATCGGAAACATCGATGGTTTCGCCGCCGATGGCATCGCGCCATTCGCCGTTGATGAAAAGCTTGACGTCGGGATAGCTGTGCATGGTGTCCACTTTCATTTCAAGGCTGGATACGCCGTTTTCAAGGCGTTGGGAGAGGGTGCGGGAATATCGGGTTCTGACCTAAAATAATTGACAGCAACAATCAACGTTCATTGGCAATGTCCAAAAGGTGCTGAATGAAATCCGGGCTCTGCCCACCTTAAAGATAGGGTGGCGTGCAGGCACTTACCACCTCGCAGCGCTCGGTTCCGACATTGCGATATCGGTGCGGCTGGCGGCTGTCGAAGAGGAAGGCGTCGCCCCTCTTGAGGATACGCGTCTGGCCGCCGACGGTCAGTTCCAATTCGCCGGCGACGACCACGCCGCCTTCCTCGGCCTCGTGCTGCAGCATGGTTTCGCCGGTATCGGCGCCGGGCTCGTAGAACTCGTGAAAGATCTGGACATCGTGGGATTTGGCGTCGCCGACCTGCAGCAGCGTCAAGGCGCCGGTCGAAAGCGGCGTGAGTTCATCGGCGCGGTAGAACACCTGGTCGACCGGCGGCAGCGTCAGCGCGAAGAAGTCGGTCAGCGGATAGTTGATTGCTTCGAGGATCTTCTTCAGCGAGGCTACGGAAGGGCTTACCTTGTTCTTCTCGATCAATGAGACGAGGGAATGGGTGACGCCCGCCTTGACCGCCAGCGCCCGCTGCGACAGCCCGTGCTGCTTGCGCACCAGGCAAAGACGCTCGCCGACATTGAAACCGCCACCGGCCTCTTCCGCCGCATTCTCCATGGCGTGCATTCTTCAAAACGACCTTTGCTCATTTTCTCGCCGCCCGATCGCGGCGGCGCATCACTGATACACCGAAGGCGCAAATTTCTCCAATGACGAAAAACGGCGTGGTTGGTGAAGGGACCTGAGTTTTTTCGGCTGGATGTCGGATTACCGAAAGTACGTGCGTCTTTAAGATATGGTCGTCGCCGACGACCGGGCAACCAGGATAAAAAGGGAGAAATGCAATGGCGAAGAACACGATCTGCCTATGGTTCGACAAGGATGCCGAGGAGGCTGCCCGCTTCTATGCCGAGACTTTTCCGGACAGCAAGGTCGGCGCCGCAATGCGCGCGCCGGCGGATTACCCGGACGGCAAGCAGGGAGATGTGCTCGTGGTGGAATTTACCGTTGCCGGCGTGGCATGCATCGGCCTGAACGGCGGCCCGATCTTCAAGCACAACGAAGCCTTTTCCTTCCAGATCTCGACCGAAGACCAGGAAGAGACCGATCGGTATTGGAACGCGATTGTCGGTAACGGCGGCCAGGAAAGCGAATGCGGCTGGTGCAAGGATAGATGGGGTATTTCCTGGCAGATCACGCCGCGCGTGCTCACGGAGGCCCTTGCTGTCGGCGGCGCCGAGGCGAAGCGCGCCTTTGATGCGATGATGAAGATGCAGAAGATCGACGTCGCGGCGATCGAGGCTGCCCGGCGGGGTTAGGGAGAAAATCGATGGACAAGAAAGCGAGTGACGGCCGCACGGCGGTCGAACGGAGATCCGAGCGCGAACTCGTCGTGACGCGCAGCTTCAACGCTCCGGTTCGCCTCGTGTTCGATGCATGGACCAAGCCCGAATTGTTCAAGCTGTGGTGGGCGCCCAAGTCCAGCGGCGTCCCGCTTCTCGCCTGCGAGATGGATGCCCGCGCCGGGGGAGGCTATAGTGTCACGTTCGGACAGGACGCCGCAAACTCCATGACCTTCTTCGGAAAATATCTCGAAGTGTCGCCGCCCTCGCGCCTCGTCTGGACCAATGACGAAAGCGAAAACGGCTCCGTCACCACGGTCAGCTTCGAGGAGGAGGACGGCGGTAAGACGCTGCTGGTCCTGCATGAACTTTATCCTTCCAGGGAAGCCGCCGACGAATCCTGCGCCGGCATGGAAGGTGCGATGCCCGAACAGTTGGGGCAGTTGGATGAGCTTCTCGTCACTCTTGGCGCGCGCGCGTGAGCCCGCGACCGCCATTCGGCTGAAACGCCGAGATATAAAAGCCCGGCGCGCTGGAAGCGGCCGGGCTGATTTGTCGAAGCGGTAAAGTTTCCGCTCAGAAGAACGCCTGGATGCCGGTCTGCGCGCGGCCGAGGATCAGTGCGTGGACGTCGTGCGTGCCTTCGTAGGTGTTGACCGTTTCCAGGTTCTGCGAGTGGCGCATGACGTGATACTCGATCTGGATGCCGTTGCCGCCGTGCATGTCGCGGGCAGCCCGAGCGATATCCAGCGCCTTGCCGCAATTGTTGCGCTTGACGATCGAGATCATTTCCGGGGCCATCTTGTGCTGGTCCATCAGCTGGCCGACGCGCAGCGAAGCCTGCAGGCCGAGGGTGATTTCGGTCTGCATATCGGCCAGCTTCTTCTGGTAGAGCTGCATGCCGGCGAGCGGCTTGCCGAACTGCTTGCGGTCGAGGCCATACTGGCGGGCGCGGAACCAGCAGTCTTCGGCGGCACCCATGACGCCCCAGGAAATGCCGTAGCGAGCGCGGTTGAGGCAGCCGAAGGGACCCTTGAGACCTGAGACGTTCGGCAGGATGGCATCCTCGCCGACTTCAACGCTGTCCATGACGATCTCGCCGGTGATCGAGGCGCGCAGCGAAAGCTTGCCGCCGATCTTCGGGGCCGACAGGCCCTTCATGCCCTTTTCGAGCACGAAGCCGCGGATCTCGTTGTTATGGGCTTCCGACTTCGCCCAGACGACGAAGACGTCGGCGATCGGGGCATTGGAGATCCACATCTTCGAACCGCGCAGGCGATAACCGCCCTCGATCTTTTCGGCGCGGGTCTTCATGCCACCCGGATCTGAGCCGGCATCCGGCTCGGTCAGGCCGAAACAGCCGATCAGTTCGCCGGAGACGAGGCCGGGCAGATATTTCTTCTTCTGCTCGTCGGAGCCGTAGGCGAAGATCGGGTAGATGACCAGCGACGATTGGACGCTCATCATCGAGCGGTAACCGCTGTCGATACGTTCGATCTCGCGGGCGACGAGGCCGTAGGCGACGTAGGAGGCGTTGGCAGCACCATATTCCTCCGGCAGGGTCACGCCGAGCAGGCCGGTCTGGCCCATCAGCTTGAACAGGCCCTTGTCGGTCGTCTCGTCGAGATAGGCCTCATTGATGCGCGGCATCAGTTCGGACTTGGCGAAGGCGGCCGCCGCATCGCGGATCATCCGCTCCTCTTCGGTCAACTGGTCTTCGAGAAGAAAGGGATCGTTCCAGGAAAAAGCCACGGGTCTCGCCTCCGGTTTGAAATCGGGCAATTTGAAGTTTGAAGAATTATCGCCACCCTGCGCCCGAGAGCAAGCACCGTTTACTCATCAGGCCATGATCTATAGTAATAGGGCATGGTGAGCCTCTCGCGAAAACTGCTACCCTCCACGTCCGCGCTCGCGGCCTTCGATTCCGTCGCCCGGCTCGGCAGCTTCTCGGGGGCCGCCGAAGAGCTGTCGCTGACTCAAGGGGCAATCAGCCGGCAGGTTTCGGGGCTGGAGGAGCAGCTTGGTATCCAGCTTTTCGACCGTACCAGCCGCGGGGTCAGCCTCACTTCGGCGGGGGCGGAATACGCCAAGGTGGTGGCGAGCGCACTGTCGCAGATCCGCTCCGCCTCGTTGCAGGTCATGACCAAACGGCATAGCGATCAGCTGAACCTCGCGATCCTGCCGACCTTCGGCACCCGCTGGCTGATGCCGCGCATCCCGCAATTCGTCGCTCGGCACCCGGAGATCACGCTGAATTTCGCCACCCGCATCGGGGTCTTCGATTTCGATCGCGACGGCATCGACATGGCGATCCATATCGGCCAACCTGACTGGCCGGGGGCGGAATGCACCTTCCTGATGGAGGAGATGGTGGCTCCGGTCTGCTCGCCGGCATTCCTTGCAAGCCATCCGATCAAAAAAGGCGAGGATCTGTTGCGCCTGCCGCTGCTGCACATGGCCTCGCGGCCGGGCGCCTGGAATCACTGGTTCGAAAGCCTGGGCGTCACCGGCACGCCGTCGCAGGGCATGCGGTTCGAGCAGTTCGGCAGCGTCGCGCAGGCCTGTATCGCGGGCTTGGGCGTGGCGCTGATGCCGCTCTTCCTGATCGACTCGGAACTGGCGACCGGCCAGATCGTCGAGGCTTTTCCGCATCAGGTGACGAGCCCCAGCGCCTATTATGCGGTTGCGCCGATCAGCAAGGCGGACTTTCGGCCGGTGGTCGCTTTTCGAGCATGGCTTCTGGAGGAAGTTGGCCGGTATCGCGAGGATGTGGACGTCGTCGGGTGGTAGCCTTGCCGCGGGTTTACCTCTCCCCTTGGGGGAGAGGTTACAAAATCATGATCTTAGCGCAACCAAGTCATAGATTTTGTTGGTGAGGGGGCCTTCTTGAGCGGAGAAATCCCCTCACTTGCGATTTTTAACACTCAGCTGAAGCTAAGGTGTTGAAATCACTTTCTCTCCCGCAAGGGAGAAATAAAGGCACCGCCTGGTCTAAAGCCTCGGCCGCCGATCCAGCCAATCCGTCTCCGCCTCATAAGCCAGCGCAATCTCCAGCACTGCCTTGTCGGCACGGGGCCGGCCGATGATCTGGATGCCGTTCGGCAGGCCGTTGTCGCCGAAACCCGCGGGCATGGCGGCGACCGGCAGGCCGGCCATCGAGGCCGGTATCACGACTTCCATCCAGCGGTGATAGGTATCCATTGTTCGTCCGGCGATCTCCTTCGGCCAATGGGTGTCGGCCTCGAAGGGAAAGACCTGGGCGGAGGGCAGGATCAGGTAGTCGTAACGGTCGAATACCGTCAGCAGATACTGATACCAGGCGCTGCGGCGCTTCGAGGCGAAATGGACCTCGCGGGCGCTCATGTCGAGGCCGCGCTCGATTTCCCAGATGATCTCGGGCTTCATCCTAGCGCGCTTGGCCGGGTCGTCATAGTTGTCCCGCATACTGCTCGCGGTGAGCCAGCTCCGAAGCGTCGTCCAGGAGCGCCAGACATCCGCCATGTCGAATTCCGGCATCATCTCATCGACCTTGCAGCCGATCTTCTCGAAGACCGGCAATGTCGAGCGGCAGAGTTCCAGCACGCCGGGCTCGAAGGGCAGGTAACCGCCGAGATCGCCGAGCCAAGCGATGCGGGCGCCTGAGAAATCGCGGCTTTCCTGCGGTGTCAGGTCCTCGGTCGGAAGAGACAGTGGGTCGCGCGGATCGTAGCCCGCCTGTGTGGCGAGCAGGGCGGCGGTATCGCGCACCGTACGGCCCATCGGGCCGAGCACCGAAAGCTGGCCTAGGAAGCTCTCGGGCTTCAGCGAAGAAGGAACGCGGCCGAAACTCGGGCGGAAGCCGACGACGTTGTTGAAGGCGGCCGGGTTACGCAGGGAACCCATCTGATCGCCGCCATCGGCGACCGGCAGGAGGTGGGCGGAAAGTGCGGCGGCCGCGCCGCCGCTCGATCCGCCGACGGTCTTTGTCAGGTCGTAGGGGTTCCTCGTAACCCCATGCACCGGGTTGTAGCTCTGCGAGCCGAGCCCCTGTTCCGGCGTATTGGTCTTGCCGATGATGATCGCACCGGCTGCCCGGATGCGTTCGACCATCACCTCGTCCTTCTCAGGCACGAAATCGGCGAAGATCGGCGAGCCGTAGGTGCAGCGGATGCCCTTTACCTCGCAGAGATCCTTGATGGCGATCGGCATTCCATGCATCCAGCCGCGCGATCTGCCAGAGGCAAGCTCGGCGTCGCATCCAGCCGCCTCGGCGAGGAGCTCGTCGCGGCCGCGCAGGCTGACGATCGCGTTGATTGCCGGATTGAGCCGGTCGATCCGGTCGAGATAGGCCGTCACCACGGCGGCGCAGGACACCCGGCCGTCATGAATCGCCTCCGAAAGTGCGGTTGCCGAAAGCCCGGTGATCTCGTCGTTATTCATCACTCTTCCCTCATGAATACCCAAGGATTTCCACTGGTCGCCGGGGAAGAGTCAAGGCAGGATGTGGGGATATTGGTCGGTCGGCAATTACAAACGACTCGACAAAGCCTTTTGATCAAAGTATTCGTGCTTAAACGTTTAATCAGAGACTGCCATGGCATTGCCCCGTCCCGGCTCCAATATGAGCGCAATCGCCGCCGCCCTCGGCGTGTCGGCGGCGACCGTGTCGAATGCGCTTTCCGGCAAGGGACGTGTGTCGCCGGAGCTTATCGAGAAGGTGCGGGCCAAGGCGAGCGAACTCGGTTACGTGCCGAGCCTCACCGCCCGGGCGCTGCGCACCGGCCGCGCCGGCGTGCTCGGCCTCGTGCTGCCGGATATCGCCAATCCGCTCTTTCCGCAGATCGCCCAGGCGATTGAGAATGCGGCCTCGAATGCCGGTTACGGCGTTCTGATCGCCGACTCCCGCGGCGACATCGCCAAGCAGACCGAGGCGATCGGCCGGCTTCTGGAACGCGGTGTCGATGGCATGGTCATCGTGCCCCGCCGCGGCACACGGATCGCCGACATAGGCTGCCCCGTCGCCGTCATCGATACGCCCTCCACCCCCGGCAACACGGTTTCTGCCGATCACTGGGAGGGGGGCGCCCAGATGGGCCGTCATCTCGCAGCACTTGGCCATCGCAAGGTGCTGCTGATCGGTACCAGCGCCTTCTCGAACGTACAGAACGACCGTATCGGCGGACTGAAGGCGGGTCTCGGGCCGGATGCCGAATGCGATACGATGTGGATCGAGAAGGTCGAGGCGGTTTCGGGCGAAGGCTGCCCGCTTGGCCTTGCAGACAAGGCGGCGGCTGGTTTTACGGCTTTTGCGGCGGTTTCCGATCTTTCGGCGCTTCGGGCGCTGACGGAGTTGCAGCGCGCCGGCATCGGCGTGCCGGAAATGGTCAGCGTCACCGGTTTCGACGACCTCATCTGGTCCCCGGTGGTCACGCCTGCGCTCACCACCGTGCGCATGGACATGGCAACGATCGCCGACCTGGCGATTGCAGCGCTCATCCGCGCAATCGAGCCCGAGGGAGAGGCCGAGAACGGTGCCGAGGAGATTTCAGCCGGCAACGTTACCTCCGAGACCGACCGGGTCCCGATGCAGCTCATCGTGCGCCAATCAACGGGTGCTCCGCACGCCGGTGGCGCACCGAATTTACATGCCAGAACCCCCAACAAACCGACAGCAGGAGAAGTCACATCATGAACAAGGTCATTCTTGCGTCGGGCGCCGCCCTGATGCTCACCATGGGTGCCGCGCAAACCCCGGCGCTCGCCCAGGAAAAGACGCTGACGATTTCCGTCTATGCGCTTGCTCAGGACGAATACAAGCAGATCGTCTACGAACCCTTCCAGAAGATCTGCGGGTGCAAGCTGGTGGTCGAGACCGGCAACAGCGTCGAGCGCCTTGCCAAGATGGAAGCCAACAAGGCCAATCCGGTGGTCGACATGGCGGTCGTCTCGATGGCCGATGCGCTGGCCGCCTCGCGCGCCGGCCTGATCGACAAGATCGATACGTCGAAGCTCTCCAGCTTCGGCAAGCTTTATGATGTCGCCAAGGACCCGAACAAGGACGGCATGAGCGTCGGCTACACGTTCTACGCCACCTCGATCGCCTATCGTTCGGACAAGATGAAGATCGACAGCTGGGCCGATCTGCTGAAGCCGGAATATGCAAGCCATGTCGCATGGCCGAATGTCACCACCAACCAGGGCCCGCCGGCGCTCTATATGCTGGGCCTAGCGCTTGCCAAGGACACGGCTGACCTGAAGGCACCGATCGAGGCGGTCGGCGCCAAGAAGGCCGAGATCGTTACCTTCTACGAGAAGTCCTCGCAGCTCGTGCAACTGATGCAGCAGGAAGAAATCTGGGCAGCGCCGATCGGCCGTTTCACCTGGGCTCCCTTCACCAAGCTCGCCTTCCCGATCGCCTGGGCCACCCCGAAGGAAGGCCAGACGGGCGGCATGAACGTCATGATCCTCACCAAGGGTGCCAAGAACCAGGAGCTCGCGCTGCAGTTCATGGATTTCTGGCTATCGACCGAAGTCCAGACCAAGCTCGCCGAAAAGCTGATCGACAGCCCGGCCAACAAGGACGTCAAGCTGCCCGAGGCGATCGCCAACAACCTCACCTATGGCGAGGAAACGGCAAAGAGCCTGAAGCTGATCCCGTCCGCCGTGGCGCTCGACAACCGCGCCGGCTGGATCAAGACCTGGAACGAGAAGGTAGGCCAGTAAGGGCTGAGGTTCCCGCCCATGCCCGTATCCTCGGGCTTGACCCGAGGATCCACTCTTTCTTGCATAGTCCCTTCCGCATTCGGCCCCTTGGGGCTTGGGCCTGGATCCTCGGGTCAAGCCCCAGGATGACGGCGGAGGGGAGGGTTACTTTGGAGAAGACCACCGATGTTTCAAAACAGGGCTGAAGCGCTGGCACTTGCGCTGCCGGCCGCGATCTTCGCGGCGACGGTGTTTCTCGTGCCGGTGGTGATCCTGCTATCGGACGGATTTCGGGCGCCCGCCGGCGGCTGGACGATTTCCGCCTATACGGATTTCTTCTCCAATCCGCTGAACCAGGCCGTCTTCTTGCGCACGCTCAGGCTCGGGGCGCTGGTCACGATCGCTTCGGCGGTGATCGGTTATGCGGCGGCGTTCGCGATCGTCAGCCTTGAGCCCGGCGCCAAGGGCAAGGTGACCGGCCTCGTCGTGCTGCCGCTGATGATCTCGCCGGTCGCCCGCACCTATGCGTGGATCGTCATCCTCGGCCGTACCGGCATCGTCAACCAGGCTTTCCAGGCGCTCGGCATCACCGAGGCGCCGCTGCGCATCCTGTTTTCCGAAACGGCTATTTTCATCGGCCTGCTGCAGCTTTTCCTGCCGCTGATGATCATCTCGCTGATCTCGGCGCTCGAAAACATGCCGAAGGACGCCATTCCTGCGGCGCGGGTGCTCGGCGCCAACTGGTTCCAGGTGTTCTGGAAGGTCGTGCTACCGCTTACCAAGGAAGGCCTCGTCATCGGGGGAACGCTGGTCTTCACCGGTTCGCTCACCGCCTACATCACGCCCGCCATCCTTGGCGGCTCCAAGGTGCTGATGCTCGAAACGCTGCTCTACCAGCAGGTTGCGGTCTCCAACAATTTCGTCGCGGCGAGCGTCATCGCCTTCATCCTGATCGTCATGAGCTTTGCCGCCAACATCCTCCTCAAACGCGTCGCCACGGCGCGCAACAAGCAGAGGAGCCCGCAATGACCGCGCGCAGCCTCTTCATTCCGATCACGCTGCTGCTGGTGATCGCCTTCCTGATTGGTCCGTTCCTGATCATCGTCGCGGCCTCCTTCTCGGCCGGAGAGACGCTTGCCTTCCCGCCGCAGGGCTTTTCGCTGCGCTGGATCGCCAAGGTCTTCACGGTGGAAAGTTTCCGCGCCTCGTTCGGCATGTCGCTGTTCCTGGCGATCGGCGGCACGGCGGCGGCGCTTGTCCTCGGCATCCCGGCCTCCTACGCCCTGTCGCGCTACAAGCTGCCGGGGGCCGAGATCGTCCGTACCGTCGTCTCGGCGCCGATCATCGTGCCGGGCATCATCGTCGGCCTGGCGCTCTTGCGTTATATCGTCGTGCCCTTCCAGGTTGGTATCACCCTGGCGCTGTTCCTCGCCCATACGGCATTGGTCCTGCCCTACGCGGTACGCGTCGTCTCCGCCAGCCTCGACAATCTGCGCTCCGATATCGAGGAAGCTGCAGTGTTGCTTGGCTCGTCACGGCTCGGCGCCTTTTTCCGGGTGGTGATGCCGAATATCCGCGGCGGCATCATGTCGGCCTTCATTCTCGGCTTCGTCACCAGCTTCAACCAGGTGCCGGTGTCGCTCTTCCTCTCGGGACCGGGCGTGCGCACCCTGCCGGTCGACATGATCGCCTATATGGAAATCGTCTTCGATCCGTCCGTCGCAGCGCTCTCCTCGCTGCTCGCCTTCCTCTCCATCGGCATCGTTTTTATTGCCGAACGTTTCCTAGGGTTCTCCCGCTATGTCTGATGCGTCCTATCTCTCGCTTGAAAAGCTGACGCTCGCCTATGGCGATTCCGTCGCCGTGGCGAACCTCGATCTTAACATCCGCAAGGGCGAGCTGATCGCGCTGCTCGGCCCGTCGGGCTGCGGCAAGACGACGACGATGCGCGCCATTGCAGGCCTGCTGCCGGTCAAAAGCGGCCATGTCCGCCTCGACGGTGCCGACATCACCCGCGTGCCGGCCAATAAACGCGCCGTCGGCCTGATGTTCCAGTCCTATGCGCTCTTCCCGCATCTCTCCGTCTACGAGAACGTCGGCTTCGGGCTGAAGCTCAAGGGCATGCGCGGCACCGAACTCGATACCAAGGTCAAGTCCGGCCTCAAGTCCGTCGGCCTTTCCGACTTCGCCAACCGCAAGCCGGCCGAGCTTTCCGGCGGCCAGCAGCAGCGCGTCGCGCTTGCCCGGTCGATGGTCATGGAACCGAAGGTGCTGCTGCTCGACGAGCCGCTCTCCAACCTCGATGCCCGGCTGCGTCTCGAAATGCGCACCGAACTGCAGCGCGTCCAGAAGGAGACCGGCGTGACGATGATCTTCGTTACCCACGACCAGGCCGAAGCTTTGGCGCTCGCCGACCGCATTGTGGTCATGAAGAGCGGTAAGATAGAGCAGATCGGTTCGCCGGAAGACATCTACAACCGCCCGACATCGTCCTTCGTCGCGGACTTCGTCGGGTTCGAGAACATTTTCCCGCTCGAAAACGGAAAGATGAAGACCAGCGCAGGTCTCATCGATCTCTCGGGCCATCTTTCCAGCGGGGCCCCTTCAGCGGCGGGTCTTGCCTGGCGGCCGCGTATGGTGACCCTGGGGACAGGTCCTTTCCAGGGCACCGTGCGCGGTACATCCTTTGCCGGCGATAGCCGAGAATATCTGCTCGATAGCGCGTTTGGTCCGATCAAGGCCGAGGTGGAGGCGAGCCGACCGACGCATGCGCTGGGTGATGCCCTTGTCTTCGACCTGCCGGCCGAAAAGGCCGCGCCGCTCTCCCGATTCGTGTAGGATCAGCTGACATGGGTATCTGGATCGACACGGACATGGGTTTCGACGACATCGCCGCGATCATGGTCGCAGCGCATGCGGGGCTTGGCATCGACGGTGTTTCGCTGGTCTATGGAAATGCGCCTATCGAGCATGTCCGCCGAAATGCGGCCGGCGCAGCGTCGGCTTTCGTCTGGCCCTTTCCGATCCATGCGGGACGCGCCGCACCGGTGCTGGCCAAAATGGAAACCGCGACCGGCATTCTAGGCCAGACTGGCATCCCGACCGCGGGCCGGGCCTTGCCTGAAGCGCCGGATGCGTTTCATACCGATGCCTTCGAAGCGCTCTGTTCCTGGTTAGAAAAGGGCGAGGGTGAGCGCCGGATCATGGCGCTCGGGCCGCTCACCAATATCGCAGCCGTCGTGCTTGCCCGGCCGGATCTTGCGGCCAGGATCACCGATCTCACCTGGATGGGCGGCGGTGTCACCAACGGCAACCACACGGCATCCGCCGAGTTCAACGCCTTTGCCGATCCGGAAGCGCTGGCGATCGCGCTTGCTCACAAGATCCCGTTCCGGATGGTCGATCTCGATCTCTGTCGCAAGGTGCTCTGCGCGCCGGAAGATGTCGCGCCGATCCGGGCGGCGGGCGGGCGCAATGCTGAACTGGTCGCCGATCTTCTCGCCGGTTTCGTCGCCATCGCCACCAGCCGCGGTCGTCCGGCCATGGCGCTCTACGATGCGGTCGCAGCCGTCGCCTTCGTCTTTCCCGAACACGTGACCTGGCGCGAGGCGCGCCTCGACGTCGAGCTTTCCGGAACGCTGACGCGGGGCCGCACTGTCGTCGAGACGCGCACAGGCCGGGGCGAATTCAATGCGGCCTATGGCGTCGAGATCGACGTGGAGAAGGCGAGAGCCGTCATTCTTGAAACACTGCGGTCAGAGGCAAGCTGGTGAAGAATATCATCTCGAGCGTACAGGAATTTACCGAGCCGGGTCTGCGTGACCGTGCCGTCACCGCGGCGCGCGGCGATGCGCCGTTCGACATCCTGATATCGGGCGGCACGCTGGTCGATATGGTGACGGGTGAGCTGCGCTTAGCCGATATCGGCCTCGTTGGGCCGGTAATCGCCAGCGTCCACGAGACCGGTTCCCGTTCGGATGCCGCCGACATCGTCGACGCGACGGGGGCGTTCATTTCGCCCGGCCTCATCGACACGCATATGCATATCGAAAGCTCGATGGTGACGCCTGCGACCTATGCCGGCGCCGTGTTGCCGCGCGGGGTGACGACCATCGTCTGGGACCCGCACGAGTTCGGCAATGTGCACGGAACCGAAGGCGTCGCCTGGGCGCTGGAGGCGGTAAAGCCGCTGCCGTTGCGCGCCGTGGTTCTGGCGCCATCCTGCGTGCCGTCCGCACCGGGTCTCGAAATGGCCGGGGCCGATTTCGACGCGGCGACGATCGAAGAAATGCTGTTCTGGCCGAAGATCGGCGGGCTTGCGGAAGTGATGAACATGCGCGGCGTCATCGACCGCGATCCGCGCATGAGCGGCATCGTGCAGGCGGCGCTGGTATCGGAAAAGCTGGTCTGCGGCCACGCCCGCAGTCTCGTCGGGCCGGATCTTGCCGCCTTCATGGCGTCGGGCATTACCTCCGACCACGAACTCGTCTCCGCCGCCGATCTGATGGCCAAGCTGCGGGCGGGGCTGACCATCGAGATGCGCGGATCCCACGATCATCTGCTGCCGGAATTCGTCGAGGCGCTCAACGCGCTCGGCCGTCTGCCGCAGACGGTGACGCTCTGCACCGACGACGTCTTTCCGGATGATCTCGTAGAGGGCGGTGGCCTCGACGACGTGGTGCGCCGGCTGGTGCGCTACGGCATGAAACCGGAATGGGCGCTGCAGGCGGCGACGCTGAACGCGTCGGTCCGCATCGGCCGGCCCGACCTCGGACTGATCGCCGCCGGTCGCCGGGCCGATATCGTGCTTTTCGAGGACCTCACGGATTTTCGCGCCCGCCATGTGTTCGCCAGCGGCACGCTGATTGCGCGTGACGGCGTCATGACGGTCGAACTTCATACGACCGATCCTTGCGTCTTGCAGGATTCGGTCAAGCTCAAGCCGCTTCAGGCAGAAGATTTCATGCTGCCTGCCGGGGGCAGCAAAGTCAGGCTCGCGACGATCGATCGTCCGCGTTTCACGAACTGGGGGCAGACGGATGCGGATGTCGTCGATGGTTACGTGGTACCCCCGGAGGGCGCGACGTTGATCGCCGTAACCCACCGCCACGGCCGTGCCGACAGCCGCACCCGTCTTGGGTTCTTGACCGGCTGGGGCACGTGGAAGGGCGCATTCGCCACCACGCTCGCCCATGACAGCCATAACCTCACCGTCTTCGGGTCCGACCCGGCCGACATGGCCGCCGCCGCCAATGCGGTGATCGAAGCCGGCGGCGGCATGGCGGTTGCGACCGGCGGCAAGATCGACGTGCTGTTGCCGCTGCCGCTTTCCGGCCTTGTCTCCGAAGCGCCGATGGCAGAGGTTGCTGAGGGCTTCCGAGACATCCGCGCCGTCATGGACCGTATTGTCGACTGGCAGCCGCCCTATCTCGTGTTCAAGGCCTGTTTCGGCGCGACGCTTGCCTGCAATCCCGGGCCTCACCAGACCGATCGCGGCATTGCCGACGTAGGCAAAGGCACGGTATTGGAATCGCCGATCCTCGAAGTGCTCGAATAGGAAAAGCGCATGCAGCCGCATGATTTCTGGCAGGATGTTCATCCGGCGGGTTCGTTCGAGCGGGCGGGGCCGTTTTCCGGCTTCTTTCCCGCTACGCTCGATGACGGCAGCCAGATCAGGCTGCCGATCCGGCCGCTGGCCGACGGCGAACATGCGCTGGCGTCGCTGATCATCAACCAGGCGAGTTTCGACGTTCAGGACGCGCTTGCCGCCGATCTGGCGCCGAAGATCGCCGCCTTTCGCCCGGAAGTGATCATCGGCCTGCCGACGCTCGGCCTGACGCTCGCCGCTGCCGTTGCCCGGTCGCTCGGCTACGCCCGTTACGTCCCGCTCGGGACCTCGCGAAAATTCTGGTACGACGAGAGCCTCTCGGTGCCACTTTCTTCGATCACCACGCCGGAGCAGCAGAAGCGGCTTTATGTCGATCCGCGCATGCTGCCTCTCATCCAGGGCAAGCGCGTCGCGCTGGTCGACGACGTGATCTCCAGCGGCACCTCGATCGTCTCCGGGCTTACGCTGATGGCCTCGCTCGGCATCGAGCCGGTCGTGATCGGCGCCGCCATGCTGCAATCGGAGCGCTGGCACGACAAGCTCGATGCGTTCGGCCCGCAATGGCGTCCACGAGTCGCGGGCGTTTTCCGGACGCCGATGCTGAAGAAGGCGGGCGAGGGGAACTGGACGGCCTGATGCTTTTCCAGCTTGCGAAAGAGGAGGGGCTGGCTAGGATCGGCGCATTGCTCACCTTGGAACTTTCACAAGACAATCGGGAATAGACTTCATGGAACTGGTGTTCGACGGCCATAACGACGTGCTCCTGCGGCTCTGGCGGAACATGAAGGCTGGCGGCGATCCGATCGCGGAATTTGTAAACGGCACGCCGAACGGCCATATCGACGGGCCGCGTGCCAAGGCCGGCGGGCTCGCCGGTGGCCTCTGCGCCATCTATATCCCGTCGGGCGAACTGGTTCTGAAAGAGCCCGATCAGAACGGCCATTACGTCACGCCGCTGTCCGTCCCGCTCGATCATCTTCCGTCGCTGACGACCGCGCTCGAAATGGCATCGATCGCGCTGCGACTCGACCGCGCCGGCGCCTGGCGGCTCTGCCGTTCGACCGCCGACATCCGCAGGGCGATGGACGACGGTATCTTCGCCGCCGTCATGCACATGGAAGGCTGCGAGGCGATCGATCCCGATCTCGACAATCTCGAAGTCTTCCATGCTGCCGGCTTGCGCTCCCTTGGGCCCGTCTGGAGCCGCCACAACATCTTTGGCCACGGCGTGCCCTTCGCCTATCCGATGTCGCCCGACACCGGCCCCGGCCTGACCGGCCATGGTTTCGAGCTGGTCAAGGCCTGCAACACGCTCGGCATCCTGATCGATCTCGCCCACATTACGGAAAAGGGTTTCTGGGATGTGGCGAAGACCTCCGACCAGCCGCTGATCGCCAGCCATTCGAATGCGCATGCGTTGACGCCGGTCGCCCGCAACCTCACCGACCGCCAGCTTGACGCTGTCAAGGAGAGCGACGGCCTCGTCGGTCTCAACTATGCCGTGACCATGCTGCGCCCCGACGGCCGCGACAATGTCGCCACGCCGCTTTCGGACATGGTGCGCCATATCGACCACATGGTGCAACGCATGGGCATCGATCACGTAGCGCTCGGATCGGACTTCGACGGCGCCTCGATTCCTGAAGAAATACATGATGCTGCGGGCAATCAAAATCTGGTTGCGGTGCTCAAGCGAGCGGGCTACGCTGACGCAGAGCTAAAAAAGCTATGCCGGGAAAACTGGCTCAGAGTTTTGGGGAAGGCCTGGCACGAATAGGCTTCTTTTCCAAAGGTCGAACGAACAAAAAACAGGGGAACTTACATGATCCATTCGCTCAACAAGAGCCTTCGAGTGCTATCCACCAGCGCGGCACTTGGGCTGTTGCTGTCGGCAGCACCGCAGGCCTTTGCCGCGACGCCGGCCGATACGCTCGTCGAAGGCTTTGCGATCGACGACATCATCACGATTGATCCGGGCGAAGCGTTCGAATTGTCGACCGCCGAAATCACGGCCAATTGCTACAGCAAGCTCGTCATGCTGGACCCTGCCGATACATCCAAGGTGATCGGCGACCTGGCCGACAGCTGGACCACATCCGGCGATGGCCTCACCTACACGTTCAAGCTGAAATTCGGCCTGAAATTCGCGTCCGGCAACCCGATCACCGCCGCCGACGTTGCCTATTCCTTCGAGCGCGCGGTCAAGCTCGACAAGTCGCCGGCCTTCCTGCTCACCCAGTTCGGCCTGACGGGCGACAATGTCGCAGACAAGGCCAAGGCCACCGACGACACGACCTTCGTATTCACCGTGGACAAGCCCTATGCACCGAGCTTCGTGCTGAACGTGCTGACCGCCACGGTCGCTTCCGTCGTCGACAAGAAGGTCGTGACGGAACATGCCAAGAAGGTAACGCCGACTGCCGACTATAAATACGACACAGATTTCGGCAATGAATGGATGAAGACCGGCTATGCCGGCTCTGGCCCGTACAAGACGATGGCCTGGCGCGCAAACGAAGCCGTCATCATGGAGGTCAACCCCAACTACTACGGCGAAAAGCCGAAGCTGAAGCGGGTTATCTACCGTCACATGAAGGAAAGCTCGGGCCAGCGGCTGGCGCTTGAAAACGGCGATATCGACGTTGCCCGCAACCTGGAGCCGGGCGATCTCGATGCGGTTCAGAAGAAGAACGGCATCCGGCTCACGTCGGCACCCAAGGGCACGGTCTATTATTTCAGCCTCAACCAGAAGAACAAGAACCTGGCCAAGCCGGAAGTGATTGAAGCCTTCAAGTATCTTGTCGACTACGAGGCGATCGGTGCGACGCTGATCAAGGGCATCGGCGAGATCCACCAGACTTTCCTTCCCAAGGGCCAGCTCGGCGCGCTCAACGAAAATCCCTACAAGCTGGACGTGGCCAAGGCCAAGGAGTTGCTGGCAAAGGCAGGTTTCAAGGACGGCTTTACCGTGAGCATGGATGTGCGCAACAATCAGCCGGTGACCGGCATCGCCGAAAGCGTGCAGCAGACGCTGGCGCAAGCCGGCATCAAGCTCGAGATCATCCCCGGCGACGGCAAGCAGACGCTGACCAAATTCCGCGCCCGTACGCATGACATCTATATCGGCCAGTGGGGCTCGGATTATTTCGACCCGAACTCGAACGCCGAGACCTTCACGATCAACCCCGACAATTCGGACGGGGGCAAGACCAAGACGCTTGCCTGGCGCAATGCCTGGGAAGTTCCGAAGGATCTCTCGGACGCCGCCAAGGGCGCGCTGGTCGAAAAGGATGCCGGAAAGCGCGCCGCCATCTATGAAGACCTGCAGCGGAAGGTTCTGGCGCAGAGCCCGTTCGTCCTCATCTTTCAGCAGACGGAAGTGGCCGGCTATTCGCCCAAGCTCAAGAACTTCAAGCTTGGCCCGAGCTTCGATACGAACTTCGTCTATACGGTGTCGAAGGAATAGCCTGAAAGGCCGCTTCCTTGACCTTGATCGATACGACAGCGGCGACACGGCGCAGACGGCGCCGTGCATCGTCTTCCACAATGGCAGCGCTGCGGTTCATCGTGACCGCGGCCACCACATTCCTCGGCCTGCTTGCCGTCACCTTCTTTATCGGCCGCGTCGTGCCGATCGATCCGGCGCTCGCTATCGTGGGCGACCGGGCGCCGGCGCATGTCGTAGAGAGGGTGCGCGAAGAGCTGGGCCTCAACCTGCCGCTCTACCAGCAGTTCTGGATCTATCTCAAGCAGGCCGTGACGGGTGATTTCGGTACGTCCGTGCTGACGACCAATCCTGTCATGGCCGATATAGCCCGGGTGTTCCCGGCGACGATCGAGCTTGCCACGATTGGCACGATCATCGGGGCGCTCATCGGCGTGCCGCTCGGGGTGCTGGCGGCGGTCAAGCGGGGAAGCATCGCCGACCAGATCGTTCGCGTGATCGGCCTGATCGGTTATTCCGTGCCGATCTTCTGGCTGGGCCTTCTGTCACTGGTGCTCTTTTATGCGCGCCTCAACTGGGTTGCCTATCCGGGCCGCATCGACATCGTCTACGAATACACGTTCACGCCGAATACCGGCTTCTACCTTCTGGATGCCATCTGGCAGGGGCAATGGGACGTGGCCTGGGACTTGTTCCGTCACATCATCCTGCCAGGATCGCTGCTCGGTTATTTCTCGCTTGCCTATATCAGCCGCATGACACGCTCCTTCATGCTGAACGAACTGGCGCAGGAATATGTGGTAGCGGGGCGGGCCAAAGGCCTGTCGGAGACGCGGATCATCTGGTTCCACGCATTGCGCAATGCGGCAGTGCCGCTGGTGACGGTCATCGCACTGTCCTATGCGGGTCTGCTCGAGGGGTCGGTGCTGACGGAAACCATCTTCTCCTGGCCAGGGCTCGGCCTCTACATCACCAACTCGCTGCAGAATGCCGACATGAACGCCGTGCTCGGCGGCACGATCGCCATTGGCGTCGTTTTCGTCAGCATCAATCTCTTCTCCGATCTTCTATATCGGACGCTTGATCCCAGGACACGAAACCGATGAGCCGGCCCTCAATAGCCCTGGGCGAGACCCCGAAGCCCTATAGCCGCGAGTGGCTGCTGTCCGACCGGCCCGCTTCGCGCCGCCAGGCCCGACTTGGCCGCGCCTATGTGATCTGGCGCCGGTTCGCGGAGAACCGGCTTGCCCTCCTCGGCCTCGTCATCCTCATCCTCCTGCTCTTCGTCGCGGCCTTCGCCGATGTGCTGGCACCCCATAACCCGGTGCAGGGAGACTTGCGTAACGCACGCCTGTTGCCCCCCGGCACGGCGGGTTATCTGCTCGGCACCGACGACCAGGGCCGGGACATTCTCTCGCGCCTGATCCATGGCTCGCGGCTGACGCTGCTCGTCGTGGTGTTGGTGGCGATCATTGCCGCGCCGATCGGTCTGATCGTCGGCACGGTCTCCGGCTATGCCGGCGGCTGGATCGATGCGGTGCTGATGCGGATCACCGATATTTTCCTCGCCTTTCCGAAGCTGGTGCTGGCGCTGGCGCTGGTTGCTGCCCTCGGTCCCGGCATCGAGAATGCGATCCTCGCGATTGCCGTCACCTCCTGGCCGCCCTATGCGCGCATCGCCCGCGCCGAGACGATGACCTTCCGCAATTCGGAATTCATCTCGGCGGTGAAGCTGATGGGGGCGTCTCCCTTCCGTATCGTGCTGCGCCACGTCATGCCGCTCTGTCTCTCGTCGCTGATCGTGCGTGTCACGCTCGACATGGCCGGCATCATCCTCACCGCCGCAGGCCTCGGTTTCCTCGGCCTCGGCGCCCAGCCACCGCTTCCCGAATGGGGCGCGATGATCGCGTCCGGCCGCCGCTTCATCCTCGATCAATGGTGGGTCGCCGCCATGCCGGGTTTTGCGATCCTGATCGTCAGCCTCGGTTTCAACCTACTCGGCGACGGATTGCGCGACGCGCTCGATCCGAAGGAGGCGGGGCAATGACGATGCCAGCCAAGCCGCTTCTGACGGTGGAAGATCTGCGCGTCACCTTTCCGACCCGTACCGGCGACGTGCAGGCCGTGCGCGGCGTCTCCTTCGCGCTTGGCCGCGAGCGGCTCGGCATCGTCGGCGAATCCGGTTCCGGCAAGTCGCAGACCGGCCGCGCGATCATGGGCCTGACCCCCGGACATGCGAAGATCACGGCCCGCAAGCTTGCCTTCGGCGACCGGGACCTGCTCACCATGCCGGCCCGCGAGCGGCGGCATTTGCGCGGCAAGCAGGTGGCGATGATCCTGCAGGATCCGAAATATTCGCTGAACCCGGTGATGACCATCGGCCGGCAGATCGTCGAGACGTTGAAAACGCATGAGCGGATCTCGACTTCGGCGGCCAAGGCCCGGGCGCTGGCCATGCTGGAAGCCGTCCAGATCAGCGATCCCGAGCGGGTCTTTTCGCTCTATCCGCACGAGGTTTCCGGCGGCATGGGCCAACGGGCGATGATCGCCATGATGCTGGTCTGCGGCCCGGAACTCTTGATCGCCGACGAACCGACCTCGGCGCTCGACGTCACCGTGCAGCTCGAAGTGCTGGATATTCTCGACAAGCTGGTGGCCGATCGCGGCATGGGGCTGATCTTCATCTCCCACGATCTCAGGCTCGTCTCCTCCTTCTGCGACCGCGTCATCGTCATGTATGCCGGCCGGATCGTCGAGGAACTGCCGGCCGCCAACCTGGCCGATGCGCAGCATCCCTATACGCGCGGGTTGCTCAACTGTCTGCCGACCATCGGTTCGGACCGGCATCCGCTGCCCGTGCTCGACCGCAAGCCGGAGTGGGCGCTATGACCTCGGCTCTCTCCATCCGCGACATGGTCGTCACCTATGACGAATTTGCAGCACTCGACCATGTCAGCTTCGATATCGGTACCGGCGAATCCTTCGGCATCGTCGGGGAATCCGGCTCCGGCAAATCGACGCTGCTGCGCGCGGTCTCGGGTCTTGTCTCCTTCGAGCAGGGCACGCTCAGTGTCAACGGTCGCCCCTATTCCGGCCGCAAGCGCGACAAGGAGTTCTACCGCACCGTACAGATGGTGTTTCAGGACCCCTATGGCTCGCTACATCCGCGCCAGACGGTCGATCGGCTGTTGCTGGAACCGCTCGTCATCCACGGTTTCACCGATATCGAGACGCGCATCAACCGTGCGCTCGACGAGGTAGGGCTCGGGACCGGCTTCCGGTTCCGATATTCGCACCAGCTCTCCGGCGGCCAGCGACAGCGTATCGCGATCGCCCGAGCGCTGATCGTGGAGCCGAAGATCCTGCTGCTCGACGAGCCGACCTCGGCGCTGGATGCCTCGATCCAGGCGGAAATCCTGAACCTGCTCGAACAGGCGCGCCGTGACCGCAACCTCACTTTCGTGATGGTCAGCCACGATCTCGGCGTCATCAGCCACATGTGCGAACGGCTGGCCGTGATGAAAACCGGCAAGGTGGTCGAGACGGTGCCGCGGAAAGCGCTGGAAAACCGCGAGTTTTCCGCCGAATATACGCGCCAACTGCTCGTCGCCAGCGAAGGTTTTCGCCGCGGCTGACGGGTGTCTCGATTTATCAATGTCACTATCCCGAAACCGGTCCCCGCTTTCGGGCGACATGTTTCAGCCGGCAGGATCGCATGCAGCTTCGGGCGCTTATGTATTTCGACGAACTGGTCCGCACCAATTCGATGCGGGCGGCAGCCGAGAACCTCAACGTCGCGGCGACCGCGGTCTCCCGGCAGATCGAGAATCTCGAACATTATTTCGGCACGCCGCTCGTCGAGCGCAGCAATCGCGGCATCAAGCTGACCGCCGCTGGCGAACTCCTGGCGGCGCGGGCGGGGCGGACGCTGCGCGAGCTCGAACACGTGCACCAGTTGATCGATGACCTGCAGGGCCTGCAGCGTGGCAAGGTGGTCATCTATGCCAACGGCGCGACGGTCGCCAACCTGATCGCGCCGGTGCTTGCGGAATTCAGCCTACGTTATCCGAAGCTGCGTTTCGAGGTGGCGATCACCAGCGCCCGCGAGGCGGTGGAGGCGCTCGCCGCGGCGGAGGCCGACCTGGTCGTGACGCTGTTTGCGCCAAAGATATCCGGGGTGAAGGTGCGGCTGCGCTCCGAGATTACCTATGACGTCATCATGGCGGCCGACCATCCGTCCGCCGGCGCCAGTGAACTGACGTTGCGCGACCTCGTCCGCATGCCGCTCGCGCTGCCCGACAAGAATTTCGGCGCCCGCCAGGCCTTCGAGGAACTGTTCGCCAAGGACGGGCTGGAGCTCGATCCGGTTTTCGTCACCGGTTCCCTGGAAATGCTGAAGGAACTGGTGTTGCGCCGCGCGGCGGTGACGCTTTTGCCGGCGCTCGCGGTGCAGCGCGAAATCGATGCCGGCCAGCTTGCCGCGGTGCCGATCGTCGCCGGCAAGGCGGTGCGCACGCCGATCGATCTCTGCGTCGCACCGGACCGCCAGCTTTCGTTTGCGGCCGGCAAGCTGGTCGATTTCATCGAGCGCTTCATGCGTGGCGCCGATGCGCGCAAATCGGCGCCTAAAAGAGCATCGGCTTAAATGTGTTGGCGTAGCGTTTTCGGCTACACAGAGCACACAAAATTCTGCATTGTGTGTGCACCTGCGAAATGACACACTTTTGGCAATCGACGATCCCGCAGGTGCCGATCAGGCGGGTCTCGTTCCAAAAAAAGGGGATGACGGATGGGCAGGATGACGCTTTTGGGCTCTGCTACGATATTGAAGAGTGCAGCTTTTGGCCTTGCGATCAGCGCGGGCCTGCTTTTGGGCCAGACAGGCGCCGAGGCGGCGGCGAAGACCGCGATCACAGTCGGGATGGCAATCGAGCCGGCTGGCCTCGATCCCACGGTCGCAGCACCGGTCGCGATCGGCCAGGTGACCTGGCAGAACATTTTCGAGGGTTTGACGACCATCGACAAGGACGGCAAGATCAAGCCGCAGCTTGCCGAAAGCTGGCAGATCTCGCCGGATGGCCTGACCTACACGTTCAAGCTCCGCCAGGGGGTCAAGTTCCATAATGGCGTTGCCTTCGACAGTTCTGTCGCCAAGTTTTCGATCGACCGCGCCCGAGGCGCCGACTCGGTCAACCCGCAGAAGCGTTATTTCGCCTCGATCGACACGGTCGAGACACCGGATGCCTCGACGCTCGTCCTGAAGCTCAAGCAGCCGGCCGGCAGCCTGCTTTACTGGCTCGGCTGGCCGTCCTCCAGCATCGTCGAGCCGAAGTCGGCTGCCGACAACAAGACCACCCCGATCGGCACCGGCCCGTTCAAGTTCGTGAGCTGGTCGAAAGGCTCCAAGGTCGATCTCGCCAAGAATGCCGACTACTGGAACAAGGCCGTCTCGCTGAAGCTCGCCACAGCCGCCTTCCGTTTCATCAGCGACCCCCAGGCCCAGGCCGCGGCGCTGAAGGCCGGCGACGTCGATGCCTTCCCGGAATTCGGGGCGCCCGAACTGATCAAGTCCTTCGAGGGCGACAAGCGGCTGACGACCGTTATCGGCAATACCGAGCTCAAGGTCGTCGCGGGCATGAACAATACCCGCAAGCCGTTCAGCGACAAGAAGGTCCGCCAGGCCCTGATGATGGCCGTCGATCGCGCCACCGTCGTCGAGGGTGCATGGTCCGGATTCGGCACGCCGATCGGCAGCCACTACACGCCGAACGACCGCGGCTACAAGGACCTGACCGGCGTCTATCCGTACGATGCCGCAAAGGCGAAGGCGCTGCTCGCCGAGGCCGGCTTCCCGAACGGCTTCACCTTCACCATCAAGGCCCCGCAGATGGCCTATGCGCAGCGCACCTCGCAGGTGCTGCAGGCGATGTTTGCGGAAATCGGCGTGACGATGAATATCGAGACCACCGAATTCCCGGCGAAATGGGTGGCCGACGTGCTGAAGGCGGCCGACTACGACATGACCATCGTCGCCCACGCAGAACCGATGGACATCGACATCTATTCCCGCGATCCCTACTACTTCAACTACAAGAACCCGGCCTTCAACGACGTGCTGAAAAAGGTCGAGATGACCTCCGATGCCGCCGAGCAGGAAAAGCTCTACGGCGAAGCACAGACCATCCTCGCCGGTGACGTGCCGTCGCTGTTCCTGTTCGTCATGCCGAAGCTCGGTGTGTGGGACGGCAAGGTGAAGGGGCTTTGGGAAAACGAGCCGATCCCCTCGAACGTGCTCACAGATGTTCATTGGGAAGAGTGAAGTCTAAGCGATGAGTTGGAGTGGGGTGCGGGCGGCATATCGATCTCCCCCTTTTGGGGGGAGATGCCTGGCAGGGCAGAGGGGGGTAACCTCTCAGCATGTTCTTGAGCCATTGTGTTTGCCGTGCCGTTGCTACCCCCCTCTGTCGCCTTCAGTGACATCTCCCCCTCGAGGGGGGAGATCGGTGGAAGCTTGCCGCACCGCTTCCCGTACCCTCGTCGCTATGACAAGCACAGGAAAGAGGATCGTTCAAAATCAGGAGGTCTCCCCATGATCTCCATTCTCATCCGCCGAACCTTAAGCCTCGCCATCACGCTGCTCGTCGTCTCGCTGCTGATCTTCACCGTCATGGACCTGCTACCGGGCGATCCGGCGGCGATCATGCTCGGCACTTCGGCGAGCCCGGAAACGCTCGCGGCGCTCCAGAAGCAGTTGGGTCTCGACCAGCCGCTGCCGGTGCGTTACCTCGCCTGGCTTGCCGGCGTGTTCCGGGGCGATCTCGGGCAGTCCTATACCTATGGCGTGCCGGTCGCGGGGTTGATCGGCGAACGGCTCGCCGTCACCCTGCCGCTGGCGCTGATTGCTATCTTTCTCTCGGTGACGATCGCCATTCCCCTCGGCGTTCAGGCGGCGCGCAAGCATAACGGTGTCTTTGATTTCGCAGCCGGCCTGTTCTCCTATGTCAGCATTGCGGTGCCGGCCTTCTGGGTCGGGCTGCTGCTGATCATCCTGTTCTCGACCATGCTGGGCTGGATGCCGGCCGGCGGGTTTCCCGGCTGGGACGCGGGGCTTCTTGCCGGCCTCAAGGCGCTCCTCCTGCCGGCCGTGGCACTCGCCCTGCCGCAGGCCGGCGTGCTGACGCGCGTGGCGCGGGCCGCGGTTCTGGAGGTGATGAACGAGGATTTCGTGCGTACTGCCCGCGCGAAGGGCCTGAGCGAGGGTGTCGCCATCTGGCGGCATGCGGTGCCGAACGCGCTGGTTCCGGTCTTCACCATGCTCGGTCTGCAGTTCACCTTCCTGATCGCAGGCGCGGTTTTGGTCGAGAACGTCTTCAACCTGCCTGGCCTCGGGCGGCTTGCCTATCAGGCGCTGTCGCAGCGCGACATCATCGTCATGCAGGATGTCGTGCTGTTCTTCTCGGCCCTGGTGATCCTGATGAATTTCCTGGTCGATCTCGCCTATCTGGTCGTCGACCCGCGCCTCAGGGCCAATGCACAATGAGGTCGGGTGCAATGAGGAAAACCCTTCGCCGCCCCGTCCTCCTCATCGGGTTTGTCATCACGCTGGCGCTGTTTGCAGTGGCGCTGCTGTCGCTCGTCTGGACGCCGTTTCCGCCGACCAAGATGAACATCGTCCACAAGCTGAAGGCACCACTCGATTTCGGTCTCCTCGGCACCGACCAGTTTGGTCGCGACGTCGCATCGATGCTGATGGTCGGGGCCTGGAATTCGCTGTCGACTTCCATCCTCGCCGTGCTTCTCGGCGCAAGCGTCGGCACGGCCGTCGGCGTCGTCGTCGCCATGCGGCGAGGCTGGCTGGAACTTGTCGTCATGCGCGGCTGCGACATCATCTTCGCGGTTCCGCCAATCCTGTCGGCGATGATGCTCGGCGCCTTCATCGGATCGGGCCGGTTCACGGCGATCATCGCCATCGGCGTGTTCATGGTGCCGGTCTTCGCGCGGCTCTCGCTCGGCGCCGCCCTGCAGGTCTGGACGCGGGACTATGTCACTGCCGCCGTCAGCATGGGCCGGCCGAAAGCCAAGATCACGCTCGTGCATGTGCTGCCGAACATTTCCAACCAGATTATAGTGCAAATAACGATCCAGCTTGGTCTCGCGATCCTGACCGAAGCCGGCCTCTCCTTCCTCGGCCTCGGCATGCCGCCGCCGACGCCGACCTGGGGGCGGATGCTGGCGGATGCTCAGACCTTCCTCGGCCAGGCGCCGTGGCTGGCGCTGATGCCGGGGCTTGCGATCGCGCTTGCCGTGCTCGGCCTCAATATGCTCGGTGACGGCCTGCGAGACCTTCTCGATCCCCGCGACAATTCCTGATTTCGAAATGAAGATATTGCCATGAATGACCTGCTCAAACTGACGATCCGCGAACTGCTCGATCTCTATTCGGTGAAAGAACTGTCGCCCTCGGAATACTGGCTGGCGGTGGAAGATCGCGTGGCTGCCTTCGAACCGCGTGTGCAGGCACTCTATCTCTACGATCCCGAAAGCGCCCGGGCGCAGGCTGCTGCGTCCACCAACCGCTGGATGAAAGGCGAGACGTTGGGCGTACTGGACGGCATTCCGGTAACGCTGAAGGAACTGATCGCCACCAAGGGCCAGCCGGTGCCACTCGGGACCGCTGCAGTCGAACTGGTGCCGGCCGCAGAGGATGCCCCGATCGCCGCCCGCTGCCGCGAGGACGGTGCGGTGATTTTTGCTAAGACCACATGCCCGGACTACGGCATGCTCTCCTCCGGCCTGTCGAGCTTTCACCACCTCAGCCGCAACCCTTGGGACCTGACCCAGAACCCCGGCGGTTCGAGCGCCGGCGCGTCTGCTGCCGGTGCCGCGGGTTTCGGCCCCTTGCATATCGGCACGGATATCGGTGGTTCGGTACGCCTACCGGCCGGCTGGACCGGGCTGTTCGGCTTCAAGCCGAGCCAGGGCCGCATTCCGGTCGATCCCTATTATGTCGGCCGCTGCGCCGGGCCGATGACCCGCACGGTCGAGGATGCCGCCTATTCGATGGCGACGCTGTCGCGGCCCGACTGGCGCGATGGCACCTCGCTGCCGCCCAACGATTTCGACTGGCTGGATTTCGATATCGACGTGAAGGGCATGAAGATCGGCCTGATGCTCGATGCCGGCATCGGCCTTGCCGTCGATGAGGAGGTCCGCGAGGCGGTCGTGGCCGCCGCCAGACGCTTCGAAGAGGCGGGCGCGATCGTTATTCCGGTCGAACCGGTCATGACCCGCGTCATGCTCGACGGTCTCGACAATTTCTGGCGCTCGCGGTTCTGGGGCGACATCGAGAAGATGCCGGAGGAGCGGCGGGCGCTGATCCTGCCCTATATCTATCAGTGGGCGGAAGGCGGCACTTACATTTCCGGCGTCGAGGCGGTGCGCGGCTTCAACCAGACGATCGAGATGCGCAAGGCCTGCGGAAAGCTGTTCACAACCGTCGATGCGGTGATCTCGCCGACCAATCCGATCGTTTCCTATCCGGCGGAATGGGCGTCGCCGACCAACGATCCCGCCAAACCTTTCGAGCATATCGGCTTCACCGTGCCGTGGAACATGTCGGAACAGCCGGCCTCGTCGATCAATTGCGGTTTCTCGAAATCCGGCATGCCGATCGGCCTGCAGATCGTCGGCCCGCGCTACGACGATCTGCTCGTGCTGAAACTCTCCAGGGCCTTCGAGCAATGGACCGGCGGCATCTCCGTCTGGCCGGAGCCGCCGGCCGCCTGAGTTTTCCAAATCTTTCGGGCGATTTCTGCGTCGGTGCGACCGTGCTGGGGAACAATCGCGCTTTTGCTGCGTTCAACGGCGGCAAAGAACCGTGAAGCGGGTGGCGTGCGTCGCTCGCTGGGGAAGACCGATCCCGTTTCACGTTTTCCGACGCCGTTTGATTCCGCGCAAAGCCTTCCACGGCGCGCATCCTCTAAGGTCCGCAAAACAGGAGATCGATATGCCCGCAGCCAATCCCACGACCGACTTCGCCCGCAATGGCACCGGCACCGGCCAGACTTCGTCAGCCAGCAAGGATGTCGAAGCCCAGATCCAGCAGCTTCGCGATGATATCGCAGCGCTTACCCGCAGCGTTGCTGCCGTGGGCAATGAGAAGGCCAGCGAATACAAGGGCAAGGCTCGTCGTGTTGCCAACGACGCCGCCGACGCCTCGATGCAGATGGTAGAAGCTGCGCGCGATCAGGCGTTGTCGATGGAAAGGGACCTGGAGCGCCAGATTCGCACCAACCCTATCCAGGCCGTCGCCATCGCCGCCGGCGTCGGCTTCCTCTTCGCGCTGCTGACGCGCCGCTGATGATGGCAGGACTTGGTCCCCTGTTGGCTTCGCTCGCCGCGATGGATGTCGCGGCGTTCACGCGCAGGCTCAAAAGAAACGCGTTTCTCTACGCCCTCGTGCTGCTTTTCCTGCTGACCGCCTATGGGCTGCTAGTGGCGGCGCTCGCAGTCTACCTGGCCGGCATATGGGGAGCGCCGATGGCGCTGGTGGCAGTGGCCGGCGGCGCGCTTGTGCTGGCGTTCGTTGTATATCTCTGCGTCGCGATCGCCAACGGCGCCGAACAGCGCCGCAAACGGGAGGCCGCAGCCTCCAACAGTTCCAAGGCGCTGATGATGACGGCTGCTCTGACGGCATTGCCCCTGCTCGTCAAATCCCGCCCGCTATTGCTCGTCGCGGTGGTCGGCGGCCTTGGTTTCCTCGCAACAAAGACCCTGGGCGCTTCGGGTCGGCGCGATTCCGAGCCGGCCGAGTAAGCAAATCTTGTCACCGCGATCTCAACGGTCGCCTGCCTTTATGCGGGCGGTCGCACTCTGCGATCTGCCAAGGCCTGCTCTCCATGAAAAAAGGCTGCCGCGAACAATAGTGGGCTGTTTGCGACCGCCCTGTGTCTTTTGTAAATGACCACGCGCTCTCTCGATGATCTAGCCGAATTTCGTTGTGGAAATTTGGGCGGACCTTGTTGTTGCGAATCCTCGTTGTCGATCGGGAATTTCTGGTGGCCATGGAAGTGGAGACCGTGCTCGCCGAGGCGTTTTCCTGCGAGGTTAAGGTCGCAACGCCGCGCACCTATGCGGTAGACCTGGAGCAAGGCCTGTTCGACGTTGTAGTCATCGATTCAGCCCTGGTCCGTGAGGAGAGCGAGGATGCCGCGCTTCGATTGCGAGCCTGCGGGGCGGGGCTGGTTTTCACCACGCTCAGTGCTGCGGACATGGAGGGTGTGAAGGGCTGGGACGGAGTAACCGTCGTCGCCAAGCCGTTCAACGACCACCACCTCGTCGAGGCCGTCAAAAACGCCGCCCGGCTGTGAGCGGCGTTTCCTGAGTTTGGAGTTTAGAGGATCAGCTGCCGAAGGCGCGCGAGGTGATCGCAGCGTCGCCTGCGTCCGGGCCGTAGTCGCCCTCGCCGGAGACGCCAAGCAGTTCCTGGAGGCGGGTGCGGGCGCGGGAAACACGGCTCTTGATGGTGCCGACGGCGCAGCCGCAGATGGCAGCCGCCTCCTCATAGGCGAAACCGGCAGCACCCACCAGGATGATCGCTTCGCGCTGATCGTCGGGCAGCTTGTCCAAGGCCTTGCGGAAATCCTGCAGGTCAAGTCGGCCGTACTGTTCCGGATGGACAGAAAACCGCTCGCTGAAAAGGCCGTCGCTATCCTGAACCTCGCGCCCGCGCTTGCGCATCTGGCTGTAGAATTCGTTGCGCAGGATGGTGAACAGCCACGCCCGCATATTGGTACCGGCGGTGAAGCTGGTCTGGTTTGCCCAGGCTTTCATGATCGTATCCTGAACAAGGTCGTCCGCCTTGTCGTGCCGGCCTGTCAGGGATACGGCAAATGCACGCAGGTTGGGCAGCGACGCGAGAAGGTCGCGCTTGAAGCCGCGATCGTCGATCTCGTCTTCCTTGCTCATTTTGCGTTCACCGGCTTGGCATTCTTCTCCGCCTGCTCCAGACGCTCAAGAAGATCGAGAAAACGATCCGGAATCCCTTCTTCCTGTACCGCGTCGTAGAAGTCCCGTAACTTGCGGGATATGGATGCATTCGGCGGCACCGCTCCGGGTCGGACTTCGTGGGATTGGATTTCTGTCATCTCTTCTTTTTTTCTGTTGTCGTCACTCATCACGCGGGCAGCCTGTTGCGATATCGTCGGGCAAAGGAATTCCTGGCGGCAAAAAAAGTTCCACTCTTGCGGAACTTTTTTTCCAGGCTCACGTTCATAACAGGTCAATTGCCCGCTGGGCATCGAGGGAGATTTTGTATGTCACTCACCACACGCGTTGCGTCTCACCTTCCATATCTGCGTCGGTATGCTCGCGCCGTCACCGGGTCACAGACTTCGGGAGACGCTTATGTCGCCGCGGTCCTGGAAGCGTTGATCGCAGACGTTTCGATATTCCCCGAAACGTCCAAGGACCGTGTCTCGCTCTATAAACTCTTTGTTACAATTTTTGGTTCCACGAACATTGAGATTCGCCCCATCGAATCGCCGTTCGCCTGGGAGCAGCGCGCGGCGGCCAATCTCTCGATGCTTCCTTCTCAGTCTCGGCATGCGTTCTTGCTGGTCTCGGTCGAAGGGTTCAGCCTTGAGGAGGCCGCCGAAGTCCTGGACGTCAGCACCGCCGAGGTGAACCGCCTGCTCGACGACGCAACCCGCGAAATCTCGCGACAGGTGGCAACCGACATCATGATCATCGAGGACGAGCCGCTGATCGCGCTCGACATCGAGCAGATGGTGCAGGATCTCGGCCACCGCGTCACGGGCATCGCCCGCACCCACAAGGAAGCGGTGTCGCTCTTCCAGTCCTCGCATCCGAAAATGGTACTCGCTGACATCCAGCTTGCCGACGGCAGCTCAGGCATCGACGCGGTCAACGAAATCCTGAAGTCGTCGAGCGTGCCGGTGATCTTCATCACCGCCTTTCCGGAACGGCTTCTGACCGGCGAACGGCCGGAGCCGGCCTTCCTCGTCACCAAGCCGTTCAATCCGGACATGGTGAAGGCGTTGATCAGCCAGGCGCTGTTCTTCAACGAGGCCGTCAGGGCCGCCGCTTGATCCCATCGGCGGCGGTCGGGCTGGCAGGCCGGAACAATATACAACAGATGGGCGTTCTGGCACATCCGAAGAGGGAAACCATGTTGTATTATGCTCTTGTCTGCCTGCTCGTGGCGATCTTCACCGGTGCGCTCGGCTTTAGCGGCATTGCAGGAACGGCAACCGGTCTCGCCCAGCTCCTGTTTTTCCTGTTTCTCGCGTTGCTGCTGATATCGCTGGTCGTCGGGTTGTTCCGGCGCGTTTGACGTCCTATAAAAGGCGGATAATCATGCTCATAAATGCGGGTATCTATGCGTTCAGCAGGCGCCCGGTCTTCCCAACTGGCCCGCGGACGGAGTGAGGAATTTGGTGCATCCCCTGACATGGCAGCAGGCTGGTCAGAGTGATGACAAGTTACGTGAATTCTTCATGCCGGCGCTGGTGGATCTCGGCGCCAGCATCATGATCCAGGACGCCGGCCGAAATTATCTCTTCGTGACCCATCTTCCGGAGATCTGGGCTGTCGAGCATGTCAGGACCCCAACCGATGTCAGCCTGTTCGGGGAGGAGGTCGGGGCAAAGCTCGCGACCCTCAAGGAGGCCATGACGGAAGCAGGGCGCAAGGGCCATATCGAGATCACCATCGGCACCGAGCAGATCTACGAGTTCCGGGTCCAGACGGTTGAATTCTCCAATGGCGGCCTGCATTTCGTCACCACGATCATCGACCGTTCCGAGGAACGTCATCGCGAGCGTCTGCTGCGCGCGCTGCTGCGGGAAGTCAGTCATCGTTCCAAGAACCTGCTCGCCATCATCCAGAGCATCGCGCTGCAGACGGCGCGGTATTCGGGCTCGCTGGAACTGTTTCTGCACAAGTTCCGGGGGCGGCTGTATTCCCTCTCGCAGAGCCAGGACCTGATCACCGATTCAAGCTGGCGCGGCGCTTATTTCTTCGAACTGGTGCAGCAGCAGACGGAAAAATACCTGCCCGAAAACAAACATCTGGTGCGCGTCCACGGCGACAATATTCTTCTGACGCCAAACGCCTCGCTGCATATCGGATTGGCGCTGCACGAGCTGATCGTCAATGCTGTCAGCCACGGTTCGCTTTTGCGCAGCGGCAGGGTCATCAACGTCACCTGCACCCGCATGCATCTCAACGGGCATGACTCGCTCGAGATGATCTGGGACGAGGTGCTGGATGCCAGCCGGAGCTCCGAAGACACCGAGGACTCCCTGAAGGCGCATTTCGGCAGTACCGTCCTGGAACGTGTCGTGCCGGCTTCGGTCAACGGCAAGGCGCAATACGTCATTTCCAGCGATCGCATCAGCTATCGGCTGGTATTCCCGCTTGAAAGCGGTGGGGATTGAAGATCAGCCGGCAGTCGTTAGCGAGCAGTTTTTAGGATCTCGCGGAAGACGGCTGCGAAAAGCCCGCCCTCGATCGCGGCGATACTGCCCACTCACCGCCATCCGCCTAAAACTGAGCTGGCCCGGTTCCGATTGACGGAGCCGAGCCAGTTCGTCTCTTCGAGGGGGATTGAAGAGTAGGTTCGAAGGCTTTGTAGGGCGGGGGACGGGGGGTCGCCTTCGAACACTGGTAGAACGAGCGTCCCGGAAATAAGTTCCGGGGCGTTCGAAAAAAAATTTAGTGCTTGCGAAGCCAGTCGTCGACCTCCCGATCGGCGTCTTCCTGGGCCTTGCCGTAGCGCTCCCGGATCTTGCCGGCGAGCTGCTTGCGGTTGCCGGCGATCTTATCCAGATCGTCGCCGGTGAGCTTGCCCCACTGGGTCTGGACCTTGCCTTTGAACTGTTCCCAATTTCCTTCGACCTGATTCCAGTTCATTGCGTGTTCCTCCTGATTGCTGGCGGACGATCCCGCCGAAGGCCTAACCACGCTCCGGCCATCCTGTTCCTGCCCCCGCCAACAAAAATGGCGGCCGAAGCCGCCATTTTCGCGGATGCCAATCGCGGTCAGTGTTTCAGCGCCCTCGGGTCGAGCGCGTCGCGGATCGCGTCGCCCATGTAGTTGACGCTGAGGACGGTCAGCGAGATCGCCAGGCCTGGCCAGAGCACGCGCGAGGGCGTTAGCTGGAGGAAGTTGGCGCCGTCGAACAACAGCCGTCCCCAGGTCGGGAAATCCGAGGGAAAGCCGAGGCCGAGGAAGCTCAGCGCGGATTCGGTGATGATCGCCGAGGCGATCCCCAATGTCGCGGAAACCATGATCGAGCTCAGCACGTTCGGCAGGATGTGCCTGAGGATGATGCGGTATTCCCGCATGCCGCTCGATTTCGCCGCCAGGATGAATTCCTGGCTTTTGACGGCCAGCACGTCGCCGCGCACGATGCGGGCGGTGTGCATCCAGCTGGTGATCCCGATCACGAAGACGATCAGGATGAAGATGCCGGTTTCCGGTCCGAACGCTGCCCGCAAGGTATCACGGAACAGCATCAGGATGACGAGCAGCAGCGGCAGCAGCGGCAAGGCCAGGAACAGGTCGGTGATGCGCATCAGCGGCCCGTCGAGCCTGCGGATATAGCCGGACACCACTCCGACCAGGGTCCCGAGGAAGAGCGCCAGCAGCATGGCCGTGATGCCCACCGCAAGCGAGATGCGGCCGCCGGCGAGCACCTGGGCAAGCATGTCCTTGCCCAGGTTGTCGGTACCGAACGGATGAGCCAGGGACGGCCATTGGTTCTTGTCGCGGATGTTGATGGCGTTCGGGGCCACGCGGTGGATATACGGGCCGACGAAGACCGCTAGGACTATGAAGGTAAAGACGATAAGCCCGACGACGCCGCCCCTATGGGCACGGAACTGGCGCCAGATGTCGGCGAAGGCGGATCGGGTGGGGGTTGCCGCCTTGGCGGGTGGCGTGGTTGTGAGCGTCGCATCAGTCATAACGGATCCTCGGGTCAAGAATGCCGTAAAGCACGTCGGCGATGAGGTTGAAGAGCACGATCAACACCGCGAAGATGAAGGTCAGGGTCTGGACGAGCGGGATATCGGCCCCCTGGACGGCGATAATCAGAAGCTGGCCGAGGCCATTCACGCGAAAGATCTGCTCGGTGATGATGGCGCCCGAGAAGATCGTCGGGACGCCGAGCGCGATCACGGTGACGACCGGGATCAGGCTGTTGCGCAGCACGTGGACGAGCAGGACCGACTTTTCCTTGACGCCCTTGGCGCGCGCCGTGCGCACATAGTCCTGATGCAGGTTGTCCAGCATCGAGGCCCGCACGAAGCGGGTGATCTGCGACGCGTTGAAGAGCGACAGGACTGTCACCGGCAGAGCCATCTGCTTGATCTGCTGAAAGAAGCTCGAGAAGTCGTTGACGACGAGATTGGTGTCATAGACCGACGGGAACCACTGCAGGTAGGAGGAGAAGATCACGACAAGCAGGACGCCGGTAAAGAAGGTCGGTACCGAGTAACCGACCATCGACAGGAAGGTGCCGATCTGGTCGAAGATCGAGTACTGCTTGTAGGCGGAGATGACCCCGATCGGAACGGCGATCAGCACGCCGAACAGATAGGCGAGGCCGACGACCCACAGCGTCTGGGGCAGGCGCTGGACAATCAGGTCGACGACCGGGCTTCTGGTCGCCCAGGAAAGCACCCGCATGCGGTTCCCGTCGCCGAACTGCCAACCGGTCATGCGTTCGAGGATGTTGAGCGGTTCGTTGATGAAGAACTGCTGCAGCCAGTAGAGGTAGCGGAAGAAGAATGGCTGATCGAGGCCGAGCGATGCGCGGATCTGTTCGCGAACCTCCGGCGGGATCGTCAACGGCAGGTCGCCGGTCGGATCGTTGGGTGCAAGATCGAGCAGCGCGAAAATAACGAAGCTGATAATCAGCAGCGTCGGGATTGCGAAGAGCAATCGCCGCAAGGTGTAGGTGAACATCAAGAAGTCTCCCGACTAGCACGGAGAAGAAAATGCGGACGTCGGGCCTGCCTCAAGGGCAGGCCCGACGATCGGCATCACTTCCCGCGCGACCAGTCGGCGATGTTCCACAGCTCGCTATCCCAGGCGTTCATCTTCACGCCGGCGAGCTTGAGGGAATGCGAGGAGACGCTACCGCGGTGGACGAGCGGGATATGCGCGCCTTCCTCGGTCAGCATGTCGTTGAGCTGCTTGGCAAGTGCGGCGCGCTTGTCGAGTTCAGCAGTCTTCGAGAGCTCGCCGACCAGCTTGTCATAGGCCGGGTTGCAGTAACGCGGGATGTTCTGACCCTGCCAGCCGTTTGCCGGCCCCGGAACCTTGTCGCACAGCCATTCCGCCAGATATTTTTCCGGATCGGTGCCGTCGAAGTTGTTGGTGTACATTTCGACGTCGGCATAGAACTTCTGGAAGGTGTCCGGGCTTGCCGGGTCGCCGCCGAAGAAGACAGAGGCGCTGGCATTGCGCAGTTCAGCGCCGACGCCGATCTGCGACCACATGTCCTTCACCAGTTCCTGGGTCGCCTGGCGAACAGAGTTGGTGGAGGTGGCGTAGAGGTAGGAGAGCTTGACGCCGTTCTTGGCGCGGATGCCATCCGGACCTTTCTTCCAGCCGGCATCGTCGAGCAGCTTGTTGGCTGCTGCGATATCCTGCTTCAGGCACCAGCTGTCGTTCTTGGTGGACGCAACGGCGGCCGGGGCGGGCACGATGTTGCAGGTCGCCTTGCCGGCAGCGCCGTAACCGGCTTCGACGATGATGCTGCGGTCGATGGCAAGCGACAGGGCGCGGCGGACGGCCGGGTCGGAGAGCGACGGATGCGGGCCGGCTTCCTTGGTGGAGCGCTTTGCGCCAAGCGAGGGATCGGCGTTGTAGTGGTTGAGGTTGATACGCTCAACCTGGGTGCCGAATGCCGTTTCCAGCTTGCCCTTGCCGGCTGCGACCATCTTGGCGAGGATTTCCGGCTCTACCTGCATATTCCAGGCATAGTCGTATTCGCCGGTTTCGAGAACGGCGCGCGCAGCCGACGCGGCGTCACCGCCGCCCTTGAGGGTGACGGTCGCGAAGGCGGGCTTGGCCGCGTCGCGGTAGTTCGTGTTGGCAGTCAGCGTGATGACGTCGTTCGGCTTGAATTCCTTGACGACGAACGGGCCGGTGCCGATCGGGCCGAAATTGGCGGAGGTGCAGCCCGGAGCCTTGGCGCCGACGCAGTTTTCGAACTGCTTCTTCTGGATGACCGGCGACTGGGCGCCGACGAAGGCGCTGTAGGGATACGGTTTCGGCTCGGTGAAGGTGATCTTAACCGTCTGCGGATCGGGAGCCTCGACGCTCTTGACGCCCTCGTACTGGGCGGCCTGGGCGCAACCGCCGTCCGGCGCGATGCAGTATTTCCAGGTGAAGATGACGTCGTCGGCCGTGAAAGGCGTGCCATCCGACCACTTGACGCCTGGCTTGATCTTCCAGGTCATGCTGAGCAGGTCCTTGGCGACGCCGCCGTTCTCGACGGTCGGAATCTCGGTGACCAGCGTCGGCACAAGCGCGCCCGTCTCGTCGTAGCGGGCGAGCGGCTCGATCACCATCGAGGACGCGTAGACTTCCTTGGTGCCGCCGGAGAGGTAGGGGTTCATCGTCGAAACGGCCTGCCAGAACAGGATCTTCAGATCCCCGTCTGTGCCGCGGGCCGCATAGGCGGCCGAGCCTGCGAAGGCCAAGGCGGCTACGGTGCCTGCCAGAAGAAGTTTGAGGTTTTTCATGCTGCTATTCCCCTTGTCGTTCTCTTATGAGTTGTGGTTGGGCAGGCCGGTCAAGCCGGCTTTTTATGCCTCGGGACTGCGAAGTCGCCTTCCTCAACTTATTGACTTCGCAGCGTATTTCTTGTCCGTTCCTCCTCCGAAACTACCTTAAGAACAAGTTACATCCTGCCGCTTTTAGCGAGCATGATCAAATTTTGAGCCATCTAAGCATAGGCCTATTTTCCGTTCAAGCCGGAAAATTGAAGCTTGCAAAATCGTGTCTTCGCGTCGCAATATCCGCTCCGACCAGTGTGGGAAACAGCAAAAAAACAATGAGGTCTGCGTAATGCCCGTCATCAATCGCGTCGCCGAAATGCAGGATCAGGTCGCCGAGTGGCGGCGCCATCTGCATGAGAATCCGGAGCTTCTCTATGACGTCCACGAGACCTCGAAATTCGTCGCCGAGAAGTTGAAGGCATTCGGTTGCGACGTCGTCGAGACCGGCATCGGCAGGACCGGCGTCGTCGGCATCATCAAGGGCAGCCAGGGCGATGGGCCGGTGATCGGTTTCCGCGCCGACATGGACGCGCTGCCGATCCTCGAGACCTCCGGCAAGCCCTGGGCTTCCAAGACGCCCGGCAAGGCGCATTCCTGCGGCCATGACGGCCACACCGCCATGCTGCTCGGCGCGGCCCAGTATCTTGCCGAGACCCGCAATTTCAAAGGCTCGATCGCGGTGATCTTTCAGCCGGCGGAAGAGGGCGGCGCCGGCGCGCTGGCGATGATCAACGACGGCATGATGGAGAAGTTCGACATCCGCCAAGTCTACGGCATGCACAACGAGCCACGGCTTCCAGTCGGCAGTTTCTCCACCCGCAAGGGCGGCATCATGGCGGCCGCCGACACATTCGAGATCACCATCCACGGCCGCGGCAGCCATGCCGCCCAGCCGCACAATTCCATCGATCCGATCCTTGTTTCCTCGCATATCGTGCTGGCGCTGCAGTCGATCGTGTCGCGCGAGACCGACCCCCTGAAGTCGCTCGTCGTCACCGTCGCCTCGATCCATGGCGGCGAGGCGAGCAATGTCATTCCGGCCTTTGTGAAGATGACCGGAACGGTGCGCACGCTGCTGCCGGAGACCCGCGATTTCGCCGAGAAACGCCTGAGCGAAGTGGCGCAATCGACCGCGATCGCCCATGGGGCGACAGCCGACATCATGTATCGCCGCGGCTATCCGGTCACCTTCAACCATGACAACGAGACCGATTTTGCAGTCGAGATCGCGGCCAAGGTCGCCGGTCCCAAGGCAGTTCAGACGGGCATGGCGCCGCATATGGGCGCGGAAGACTTTTCCTACATGCTGGAAAAGCGCCCAGGCGCCTTCATCTTCATCGGCAACGGCGATACCGCCAGCCTCCACAACGCTGCCTACGACTTCAACGACGAGGCAATTCCCTTTGGCGTCAGCTATTGGGTGACGCTCGCCGAAACCGCGCTCGCCGCCTGAACCAGGAGATCTCCATGCTGCTTTCGGGAACTTCCATGGAACAGGGCGGCGGTTCGGTGACCCCCGTCCTGTCTGTCCGCAATCTTTCCACCTCGTTTCGTGTGAACGACGAGTGGCGCACCGTGGTGCGCAACATCTCGTTCGATGTGGCGCCGCGCGAGACGGTGGCGATCGTCGGCGAATCGGGCTCGGGCAAGAGCGTTACCTCCCTGTCGATCATGCGGCTGCTGCCGAAGAATACGAGCAAGATCGAAGGCCAGGTCTTCCTCAACGGCCGCGAACTGCTGTCGCTGCCGGAAGAGCAGATGCGCCAGGTGCGCGGCAAAGACATCTCGATGATCTTCCAGGAGCCGATGACCTCGCTCAACCCGATCTTCCCGATCGGCAAGCAGATCGCCGAGGCGCTGACCGTCCATACCGATATCAGCAATGCCGATGCGAAGGCCGAGGTCATCCGCCTGCTCGAAAAGGTGCGCATCCCGAACGCCTCCTCGCGTTTCGACGAATATCCGCACCAGTTTTCGGGCGGCATGCGCCAGCGCGTGATGATCGCCATGGCGCTCGCCGCCAGGCCGAAGCTACTGATCGCCGACGAGCCGACCACTGCGCTCGACGTGACGATCCAGGGCCAGATCCTCGATCTCATCAAGGTGCTGCAGGAAGAGGAGGGCATGTCGGTCCTGTTCATCACGCACGACATGGGCGTGGTGGCCGAGGTTGCCGACCGCACGATCGTCATGTATCGCGGCGATGCGGTCGAGACGGGCGAGACCAGCGACATTTTCCACCGCGGCCAGCACCCCTATACCCGCGCGCTTCTCTCCGCGGTGCCGCGGCTCGGTTCGATGGGCGAGCGCAAGCTTCCGCTGCGTTTCCCGATCGTCGATATCAAGACCGGCGAACAGCAGCCGCTCGCCGATGTGACCGACACGGTCGGCAAGGGCAAGACGCCGATATTGGACGTCAAGGACCTGACCACCCGCTTCGATATCCACTCCGGCCTGTTCGGCCGCAAGTCCGGCGCCGTGCACGCCGTCGAAAAGGTCTCCTTCAACCTGTTCCCGGGCGAGACGCTGTCGCTCGTTGGAGAATCGGGCTGCGGCAAGTCGACCACCGGCCGATCGGTCACCCGCCTGATCACGCCGACCAGCGGCGAGGTCACCCTCGACGGCTATGAGGTGATGAAGCTCGACCAGCCGACGCTGCGCCAGATGCGCCGGTCGATCCAGATGGTCTTCCAGGACCCGTTTGCCTCATTGAACCCGCGCATGAGCGTCGGTTCCGCGGTCATGGAACCCTATATCGAGCACAGCCTCGGCACCAAGCAACAGGCCCGCGACAAGGCCGCCAGCCTGATGGAAAAAGTCGGTCTTTCGGCCGACATGATGAAGCGTTTCCCGCACGAATTTTCCGGCGGCCAGCGCCAGCGCATCGCGATTGCCCGCGCCCTGATGCTCGACCCGAAGATCATCGTTGCCGACGAAGCGGTCTCGGCGCTCGACGTGTCGATCAAGGCGCAGGTCTGCAACCTGTTGCTAGATCTGCAGCAGAGCCTGAACCTCGCCTTCCTGTTCATTTCCCACGACATGGCGGTGGTCGAGCGCGTCAGCCACCGGGTGGCGGTCATGTATCTCGGCGAGATCGTCGAGATCGGTCCGCGGGCAGCGGTGTTCGAAAACCCGCAGCATCCCTATACGAGGAAGCTGATGTCGGCCGTGCCGGTTCCGGATCCGTCCCGCCGGCGGATCAAGCGCAACATGTCGACCGACGAGATCAAGAGCCCGATCCGCCCGGTCAACTACGTGCCGCCGAAGCGGGAATACCGTGAGGTTTCCGCAGGGCATGTGGTGCAGGTGGCTTGAGGCTTTCCGCGCTGTCAGTGATCGCCGAATTTGCCGGTCGCCCGGATTTCTGGTATTTTTGTGATGTCAGAAATCCGGGCGATTTGCTAATTTTGGCATTGAGGAAACGGTCTTTCATGAGCGCGACAAGGACACGATCCGGCAGCGCACCCCTCAGGCGATCGAGGACAATCCTCTCGATGCAGAGGACATCGCTATGTTCGAAATGTTCGACCGAGAAGGATTGTCGACCGAAGAGCAGCTAGCCTATGTGCGCGAAGACCTGAAAAAGCGACTTCAGCAAAGAAAGAGTCGATTGTTTCTGCTGTCGCCCGTCGATAGTCCGTTGCCTAGGTGAGCGGATATCACGCGCTTTCCGCGATCCGTATTACGCAGGCTGCATTGCTTGCCCCCCGTTCCTCCGACCGTTTGACAGACCATCCGAAACCATGGCAGCAACACGCGGAGGAGAATTCTGCCATGGCAAAACGGTCTGATACGCAAGGGCGGCTCGATGATGCGGCGCGGGCCGGCTGGCTCTACTATGTCGCCGGGCGCACCCAGGACGAGATCGCCGCGGCCATGAGCATTTCGCGGCAGTCGGCGCAGCGGCTGGTGTCGCTGGCGGTTGCCGAGCGGTTGATCAAGGTGCGGCTCGACCATCCGATTGCCGCCTGCCTGGAACTCGCCGAGGCGCTGCGCAAAAAATACGATCTCAAACATGTCGAAGTGGTGCCGAGTGACCCGGCCGGCGTCTCCGGCACCGTCGGGATCGCCGAAGCCGGGGCCGCCGAGATCGAGCGCTGGCTGAAGCGGCCGGATCCGATCGTGATTGCGGTCGGCACGGGCCGCACGCTGAAGGCCGCCGTCGACCAGTTGCCGCCGATGGAATGCCCGCAGCACCGCATCGTGTCGCTCACCGGCAATATCGGGCCGGACGGGTCGGCTGCCTTCTACAACGTCATCTTTTCCATGGCAGACGCCATCAAGGCGCGGCATTTCCCGATGCCGCTGCCGGTTCTCTGTTCCTCGGCCGAAGAGCGCGAGACCCTGCACGACCAGGTGCTGGTGCGCTCGACGCTGAAGCTTGGGGCCCAGGCCGACGTCACCTTCGTCGGAATCGGGGAACTTGGGCCAGACGGCCCGCTCTGCGTCGACGGTTTTCTCGGCAAGGAGGAGATGCTGAAGCTCGTCCAGGAAGGGGCGGCCGGCGAGATCTGCGGCTGGGTCTATGACAGCGAGGGCCGGTTTCTCGCCAATTCCATCAACGACCGCGTCGCCAGCGTGCCGATCCCTTCGCGGGAGACCTCCGCGGTCATCGGAATCGCTCAGGGGCGCAAGAAACTCCAGGCAATTTCCGCCGCGCTCAAGGGCAATATCATCAACGGTGTGATCACCGACGAGGCGACCGCGGAGCAATTGCTCTCTCGCTGAGCAAAAATTATAATTAGCCAAATCAATGATATGACCTTCGTCTGCTGCATTGCAGCGACGAATGGCGATTGACTTTTTGCGGCAATAAGTGAGTAATTGCCCATGAGCAAAGCGAATGCTCGTTACTCATCTTCTGGGAGGAAGATATGACATTGAAGACGATTTTGCTGGGCGCCTGCTCGGCGCTGGCGCTTGCCGGCCTTTTCTCCACCACGGCTTCGGCTGAAACCCTCACCATCGCGACCGTCAATAATGGCGACATGGTCCGCATGCAGGGCCTGACCTCCGAGTTCACCAAGGCCAATCCGGACATCCAGATCAACTGGGTCACGCTCGAAGAAAACGTGCTGCGCGAGCGCGTCACCACCGACATCGCCACGAAGGGCGGTCAGTACGACATCCTGACCATCGGCAATTACGAAGTGCCGATCTGGGCCAAGCAGGGCTGGCTGCTGGAGCTGAACAAACTCGGCGACAAGTACGACACCAACGACATCCTGCCGGCGATCAAGGGCGGCCTGACGGTCAACGGCAAGCTCTATGCCGCGCCGTTCTACGGCGAGTCGGCGATGATCATGTATCGCAAGGACCTGTTCGAGAAGGCCGGCCTGAAGATGCCGGAAAACCCGACCTGGGAATTCATCGGCGATGCGGCCCGCAAGATCACCGACCGCAAGGCGGACGTGAACGGCATCTGCCTGCGCGGCAAGGCCGGCTGGGGCGAGAACATGGCGTTCATCACCGCGCTCACCAACTCGTTTGGCGGCCGCTGGTTCGACGAAAAGTGGACCCCGCAGTTCGACCAGCCGGAATGGAAGGCAGCGCTGCAGTTCTACGTGGACCTGATGAAGGATGCCGGACCGTCGGGCGCTTCCTCGAACGGCTTCAACGAAAACCTGACGCTGTTCCAGCAGGGCAAATGCGGCATGTGGATGGACGCTACCGTGGCTGCCTCCTTCGTCTCCAACCCGAAGGATTCCAAGGTTGCCGACAAGGTGGGTTACGCGCTCTTCCCGGTGAAAGGCGAGTTGAAGAACCATGGCAACTGGCTGTGGTCGTGGAACCTCGCGGTCCCGAACTCTTCGAAGAAGGCTGACTCGGCGCAGAAGTTCATCTCCTGGGCGACCAGCAAGGAATATACCCAGCTCGTCGCCTCCAAGGAAGGCTGGGCCAACGTTCCTCCGGGCACCCGCACCTCGCTCTACAACAACGAGGACTACAAGAAGGCCGCCGCCTTCGCGGTTCCGACGCTTGCCGCAATGAACGCTGCCGACATCACCAAGCCGACCGTCAAGCCGGTGCCCTATACCGGCGGCCAGTTCGTGGCGATCCCTGAATTCCAGGCAATCGGCACCAATGTCGGCCAGCTGTTCTCGGCAGTCGTCGCCGGCCAGTCCACGGTCGCCGATGCGCTTGCCCAGGCCCAGACGGCAACGACGCGCGAAATGAAGCGCGCCGGTTATCCGAAGTAAGCCTCCAGGGCCTCTGGTTGTCCGGTCGTTCTTGCGCCGGACAGCCGGATCCTGCCGATGTCACCCGCTCGGAGCGGGCGATGATCAGGCAAGGCAATCGGACAAAGACAACCAGATAACAACAAAAAGCTGCATCCCGCGACCGTCTCCTTCCCCAAAAGAAAAAGGCGCGGGATAACTGGAACGACCACGTTCCACGGGAGGGCGTCTGATATGGCAACGCAAAACACCAAGACGTTGGCGCGCCTGATGATGGCGCCCTCCGTTCTGCTTCTTCTGGTCTGGATGATCGTGCCGCTGGCGATGACGCTGTGGTTCTCGTTCCAGAACTACAATCTGCTCGATCCGTCCAATGTCAGCTTCACGGGTCTCTTCAACTACCAGTTCTTCTATACCGACCCTGCTTTCTTCCAGTCGATCTGGAACACGCTGGTCATCGTCGGCGGGGTGCTCTTGATCACCGTCATCGGCGGCATCGCGATCGCGCTGCTTCTCGACCAGCCGATCTTCGGGCAGGGCATCGTCCGCATCCTGATCATCTCGCCTTTCTTCGTCATGCCGCCGGTTGCGGCGCTGGTGTGGAAGAATATGATCATGAACCCGAGCTACGGGGTGTTTGCCGACATCTCGAGGTTCTTCGGGCTCCGGCCGATCGACTGGTTCGCGCAATATCCGCTTTTCTCGATCGTCATCATCGTCGCCTGGCAGTGGCTGCCTTTCGCGACGCTCATTCTTCTGACTGCGCTGCAGTCGCTCGACGGCGAACAGAAGGAAGCGGCGGAGATGGATGGCGCCAACTTCTTCAACCGGTTCGTCTATCTCGTGCTGCCGCATCTCGCCCGGTCGATCACCGTCGTCATCCTCATCCAGACGATCTTCCTGCTCGGCGTCTATGCGGAAATCCTGGTCACCACCAATGGCGGCCCCGGTTACGCCTCCACGAACCTCGCCTTCCTGATCTACCGCACGGCGCTCCTCGGCTACGATGTCGGCGGCGCCTCGGCAGGCGGCATTATCGCAGTCGTGCTTGCCAATATCGTCGCCTTCTTCCTGATGCGCGCCGTCGGCAAGAACCTGGACCGGTAGGAGAAGATCATGGCACGCAACGTTACGACAAGACACAAGGTCACCGCCACCGCCGCCGCCTGGATCGTCGCGCTGATCATCTTCTTCCCGATCCTCTACACGCTGATCACCAGCATCAAGACCGAGCCGGAAGCGATTGCGGGCTTCAGCCTTTGGCCGTCCGGCACGTTCGAGAACTACATCACGGTCCAGACGCAACGCGACTACCTGAAGCCGTTCATGAACTCGGTGATCCTGTCGGTCGGCTCCACCATCCTGGCGCTTATCATCGCGATCCCGTCCGCCTGGGCGATGGCTTTCTCGCCGACCAAGCGCACCAAGGACATCCTGATGTGGATGCTGTCGACCAAGATGATGCCGGCGGTCGCCGTGCTGGTGCCGATCTACCTGATGTTCCGCGATTTCGGCCTGCTCGACAGCCGCATCGGCTTGACCGTCATGCTGACGCTGATCAACCTGCCGATCGTGGTGTGGATGCTCTACACCTACTTTCGCGAAATTCCGGGCGAGATCCTAGAAGCGTCGCGGATGGACGGGGCGGGGCTGTGGCAGGAGATCGTCTACGTGCTGACGCCGATGGCGGTGCCGGGCATCGCCTCGACGCTGCTCCTCAACATCATCCTCGCCTGGAACGAGTCGTTCTGGACGATCCGGCTGTCGACCACCAATGCGGCGCCGCTGACGGCCTTCATCGCGTCCTTCTCCAGCCCGCAAGGCCTGTTCTGGGCAAAACTCTCGGCCGCCTCGACCATGGCGATTGCGCCGATCCTCATCCTCGGCTGGTTCTCACAGAAACAACTCGTTCGCGGCCTCACGTTTGGCGCGGTTAAGTAAGGAAGACGGACATGGGCAGCATCACGCTCCAAAAAGTGTCGAAAGTGTTCGGCGAGGCGAAGGTCATCCCTTCGATCGATCTTGAAATCAATGACGGCGAGTTCGTCGTTTTCGTCGGTCCCTCCGGCTGCGGCAAGTCCACGCTGCTGCGCCTGATCGCCGGGCTGGAAGACGTCAGCGACGGCCAGATCCTGATCGACGGCAAGGACGTCACCCAGGCTGCCCCCGCCGAACGCGGTCTTGCCATGGTGTTCCAGTCCTACGCGCTCTACCCGCATATGAGTGTGCGCAACAACATCGCCTTTCCCTTGAAAATGGCGAAGATGGAGAAATCTGCCATCGACAAGAAGGTGACGGATGCCGCCCGGGTGCTGAACCTTACCGATTACCTTGAACGCCGCCCCTCGCAGCTCTCCGGCGGCCAGCGCCAGCGCGTCGCGATCGGCCGCGCGATCGTGCGCGAACCCTCGGCCTTCCTCTTCGACGAGCCGCTCTCCAATCTGGACGCCGCATTGCGCGGCACGATGCGGCTGGAGATCAGCGACCTGCACCACCAGCTCAAGACGACGATGGTCTACGTCACCCACGACCAGGTCGAGGCGATGACCATGGCCGACAAGATCGTCGTCCTGAACCGCGGCAATATCGAGCAGGTCGGTTCGCCGCTCGAACTCTACAAGAGCCCACGCAACCTGTTCGTCGCCGGATTCATTGGTTCGCCGCACATGAACTTCGTCGATGGTGCCTATGCGCAATCGAAGAGCGCCAAGACCGCCGGTATTCGGCCGGAGCATCTCATCCTTTCGAAGGACAGCGGCCTGTGGACCGGCACGGTGAAGGTCGCCGAACATCTCGGCGCCGACACGTTCCTGCATCTCGATGTCGATGGCATCGGCCAGGTCACTGCCCGCGCGGGTGGCGAGTTCGGCGCCCAATACGGCGACCGGGTTTACCTTACGCCCGACGAAGCCAAGCTGCATCGGTTCGACGACAAGGGCATCGCCCTTCGCGCCTGAGCGCAAGACTGGAGTGAAGACAATGACTGTGAAGCTTTCGCTGGCGAGCTTGAAGGACGCTGCGGTCACCGCCGCCGTGCCGGCTTACGATCCCAAGGGGCTGACCGCGGGCATCCTGCATTTCGGTGTCGGCAATTTCCACCGCGCCCATCAGGCGATCTATCTCGACGACCTGTTCAACACCGGCAAGGCGCATGACTGGGCAATCATCGGCGCCGGCGTGATGCCGTCCGACGGTGCCATGCGCGACAAGTTGAAGGCCCAGGATTTCCTCACCACCGTCGTCGAGCAGGACAACAACAGGACCGCCGCCCGCGTCACCGCGCCGATGATCGACATCATCGCCCCCGGCGAGGTCGCGAGCCTGATCGAGACGCTGGCCGATCCGAACATCCGCATCGTTTCGATGACGATCACCGAAGGCGGCTATTTCATCGATGCCTCGGGTGCGTTCAACCCGGCCCATCCGGCGATCGCCGAAGATGGGAAGAACCCCGCGAACCCGAAGACCGTGTTCGGGCTGATCCTTGCCGGCCTCAGGGAGCGCAGGGCGCGGGGGATTGCCCCGTTCACCATCATGTCCTGCGACAATATTCCCGGAAACGGTGAGGTGACCGAGAACGCCGTGATCGGGCTCGCCCGGCTTTCCGACCCGGATTTCGCCCACTGGATCCATGAGAACGTCGCTTTTCCGAACTCGATGGTCGACCGCATCACGCCGGCCACAGGCCAACGCGAGATCGACATCCTCAAGAACGATTTCGGCATCGACGACAACTGGCCGGTGTTCTGCGAGGAATTCAAGCAGTGGGTGATGGAGGACAAGTTCCCCGCCGGCCGTCCGCGGCTGGAAGAGGTCGGTGTCCAGTTCGTGGCCGACGTGGCGCCCTATGAGCTGATGAAGATCCGCATCCTCAACGGCGGCCATGCGGCCATCGCCTATCCGGCGGCATTGCTCGACATTCATTTCGTCCACGAGGCGATGGAGCACAAGTTGATCCGCGGCTTCCTCGAAAAGCTGGAAAAGGACGAGATCATTCCGGTCATCCCGCCGGTGCCGAACACCAACCTCATCGACTATTACAAGCTGATCGAGCGGCGGTTCTCCAACCCGAAGATCGGCGACACGATCCCGCGGCTGGCGCAGGACGGCTCCAACCGCCAGCCGAAATTCATCCTGCCCTCGACCGCCGACCGGCTCGCCAAGGGGCAGGACATTATCGGCCTGTCGCTGGTTTCGGCGCTGTGGTGCCGCTATTTCGCGGGTACGTCCGACAGCGGCAAGGAGATCGTCTTCAACGATGCCAGTGCCGACCGCCTGAACGCCGCGGCGCTGAAAGCCAGGGACAACCCGGCGGCCTTCCTTGCGCTTGGCGACATTTTTGGTGACGTTGCGAAATCCGAGCTGTTTCGCACCCGCTTCGCGCATGCGCTGAAGACGCTCTGGGAGCAGGGGACGGCAAAGACGCTCGAGCTTTATCTCGGCGGCAAGCTGGTCAAATAGCGGGTGACGGACGTGCAACAGTCGGCGGGACCACTGGTGATCTTCGATTGCGACGGGGTCCTCGTCGACAGCGAGCCGGTTTCGGTGCGCGTGCTGGTTGATGCGCTGCGCCGAAAGGGGGTCGAGATGGATGCGGCTGAGGCCTATCGCCGCTTCCTCGGTCGCAGCCTCGGCACGGTCACCAAGGCGATGCGCGAGGAATTCGGCGTCGAGGCGGACGACACGTTCCTCGAAGACATGCGCCACGATCTCTACGACCGCTTCCGTGCCGAACTGCAGCCGATGCCGGGCATTGCCGAGACCTTGGATATTTTGGGTTTCCGTCGCTGCGTGGCGTCCTCCAGCCAGCCGGAGCGCATCCGCCTGTCCCTGTCGCTGACCGGCCTGATCGACAAGCTGGAGCCGAACATCTTTTCCGCCACGATGGTGGAAAAGGGTAAGCCGGCGCCGGACCTCTTCCTACATGCTGCGAGCGAGATGAGCGCCGATCCCAAAGATTGCATCGTCATCGAGGACAGTCCCGCCGGTATCCAGGCGGGACACAGCGCCGGCATGTCGGTCTTCGCGTTCGTCGGCGGTTCGCATGCCAGCGTTCCCGGCTACCGGGAGCGGATCGATGCACTTTCACCGGAAGTCGTGTTTGACGCGATGCCGGATTTGATCCACCTTGTCCAGAAACACATAGAGGGTCGCAACGGCCCCGTTTCGCAGTCGGCAGTTTAGCTGTTGCCTGCGAAATACCTGAGCGACGACAAGGGACAGGAAACGAATCCGGATGCGTGATCATCTCGTTGCGGTCGATATCGGCACGGGCAGCGCCCGCGCCGGCGTCTTTAATCGCAACGGCCGCCTGCTCGCCAAGGCCAAGCACCCGATCCTGATGTTTCGCCCCAGGCAAAACCACGCCGAGCACGATTCCGAGGATATCTGGGCGGCCACCTGTCGCGCGGTGAAAGAGGCGATGGCCGAGGCGGGTATTGCGGCGGACCGCATCGCGGCGATCGGCTTCGACGCGACCTGTTCGCTGGTCGCCCGCGACCGCGAGGGCAGGCCGCTTACGGTTTCCACGACGGGCAAGGCTAACCAGGACACCATCGTCTGGCTCGACCACCGGGCGATCAGACAAGCCGAGCAGCTTTCCGCCACCGGCCACAAGGTGCTCGAATTCTCTGGCGGCTCGCTATCGCCCGAGATGGAGATGCCGAAGCTGATGTGGCTGAAACAGCATCTGCCCGAAAGCTGGGCGAGGGCGGGCTATTTCTTCGATCTCGCCGATTTCCTCACCTGGAAGGCGACCGGCTCGTCCGCCCGCTCCCGCTGTACGCTCACCGCCAAGTGGAACTATCTCGCCCACGAGAACCCCGGCTGGAGCGCCGATTACCTGGCGCTAGCCGGCCTCGAAGACCTGCTCGACAGGGGCGGCCTGCCGGATGAGACGATCGGCGTCGGAACAAGCGTCGGCAGCCTCAGCCGGCAGGCGGCCGAAGAGCTCGGCCTCGATATCCAGGTGCAGGTGGCCCCCGGCTTGATCGACGCCTATGCCGGCGCCTTTGGGGTACTCGGTGGGGTGTCGGGGCGCGCGTCGGGCGGTTCGAAGCTCGAAAGCAGCGTGGCGCTGATCGGCGGCACATCGAGCTGCATCGTCGCCTTCACCAGGGATTCCAAGCCCGGCCGTAGTCTCTGGGGTCCCTATTTCGAGGCGATCCTGCCCGGCCACTGGCTGGTCGAGGGCGGACAGTCGGCGGCGGGCGCGCTGCTCGACCATATCGTGATCATGCACGCGGCTGGCGGCGAACCGACGGCGGAGCTGCATGGCCGCATCATCGCCCGCATCAGTGAGTTGCGGGCCGAGACCGACGGCGATATTGCCCCGAACCTGCACATTTTGCCGGATTTCCACGGCAACCGCTCGCCGCTCGCCGATCCCCACGCGACCGGCGTCATCAGCGGCCTGACCCTCGACACCTCCTTCGACGGCCTCTGCCGCCTCTATTGGCGAACCTGCGTCTCGATCGCGCTCGGCATAAGGCACATTCTCGATGCGCTCTCGGACTACGGCTATCGCTTCGAAACCCTCCATGTCACCGGCGGCCACGTCAACAACCCGCTCTTGGTCGAACTCTACGCCGATGTCACCGGCCGCAAAGTGGTGATCCCCGAGAACCGGGACGCGGTCCTGCTCGGGACCGCAATGGCGGCCGCGGTTGCCGGCGGAGTACATGGCTCGCTGTTCGAAGCGGGGCGGGCGATGGATAGCGGCGGCACAGAGCGGCTGCCTGATCCGGCGCGCGTGGAGCAATACGGACTGGATTACCGGCGGTTCCTGGCGATGGTCAGGCACCGGGAGGAATTGCGGGGGATGGGGTAGGCGCCGCCCTGGCATCGCAAGATCAGGCACTTCAACGGTCGCCCCCAGCGCATTTGTGACTACAGCACCGGCGGCGAGCCACCCGGAAGTCTAATAGTTCACCAGCAGGTTCGGCGCCTCCGAAGATCCGAAACGGGGCTGCACGCCGAGCAATGGCGCTGATCGGCCGATGATTTCCTTGATCATCGGGGCGGCGGTGGATGCCGCCGTCCGTCCTCCATGTTCTCCTGTTTGCGGAGCATCGATTATCGAGAGCACGATGTATTTGGGCTTGTCCATCGGGAAGGCTGCGACGAAGGCATTGAAATTGATGTCCTTGGCATAACGCCCGTTGATCACCTTGTCGGCCGTGCCCGTCTTTCCGCCGACGTGGAAACCTTCGACCTGCGCGCCGCGTCCGGAGCCCTTCACGCCGTTCCAGGTGAACAGGTAGCGCATGTCGGCGCTTGTGCCCTGCTTTATCACCGGGCGGGAAATGCGTGCGGCCTGGTCGGGGGAACGAGGAAGAAAGGTGGGAGGAACAAGCGTGCCGCCATTGATCAGGGCGGCGGCGGCAACCGCGGTCTGCAGCGGAGTGGTTGCGACCCCATGGCCGAACGAGATGGTGACCGAGTTGATCTTCTTCCATATCCTCGGCTGGGTTGGCATCGCCACGCCCGGCATCTCGGTCTCCATCCTGGAGAGAAGCCCGAGCTTCGTGAGGAACTGCTGGTGGCCCTCGATACCAACCTTGTCCGCAACCGCCGCGGTGCCGATATTCGATGAATACTGGAACACTTCGGAGATCGTCAGCACCCGGTTCTTTCCGCGGAAGTCCTTGATGGTAAAGCCGCCCATGCGGATCGGCCGGGACGCATCGACGACGGAGTTGAGGGTGATCTTGCCTTCGTCCAGGCCCATCGCCAGGGTGAAGCTCTTGAACGTCGAACCCATCTCGAACGTGGCGTTGCTTATCCGGTTGAACCAGCCTTTTTCGTAGTCCTTGTCCACACTCCCGTCGGGCAGCATGCGGGACGGTTCGTTCGGATCGTAGTCGGGCACCGAAGCCATTGCCAGGACCTCTCCCGTATCGACGTCGAGAACCACGGCGCCTGCAGCCTCGGCCTTATAGGCAGTCATCGCATTTGCAACGACCTGGCGGACGATATTCTGGACGCGAAGATCGATGGACAGTCTGACGAGTTCGAGCGGGGCGCTGCCGGTCAGCCCGGCCTGGCGAAGATCGGCAAGGCCCTGCTGGTCCAGGTAGCGCTCCATTCCAGCGAGGCCCTGATTGTCGATATTCACATGGCCGACGATGTGAGAGGCGGTCACGCCACCTGGATAGAACCGGCGTTTTTCCGGTCTGAAGCCGATGCCGGGAATGCCGAGCGCCAGGATATCCGCCTGCTGTTTGGGGGTGAGTTGCCGCTTCAGCCATTGGAAGGCGGTCTGCGATTTCAACTTCTTGTGGGTTTCGCTCCAGTCGAGGTTGGGGATGACGAAGGCGAGTTTCTCCACGACTTCGTCCGCATCGATGATCCTGCGCGGGTCGGCGTAGAGCGAGATCATGTTGAGGTCGGTGGCCAGCAGCGCTCCGTTGCGATCGACGATGTCCGGCCTGGACGCGATGCTGTTGCCGGCAATCGCGCCAGTGGCGGCCGGTTCGGCCAGACCGTATTGGACCAGCCGCGCGCCGACGATGAAATAAACGACAAGAAATCCGGCGATCAGGATGCCGAGCCTTTGCCTGGTCTCTTTCTTCCGGCGTGCGCTTGCGCCCATGAAGGTCGCAGTTTTCGCAACGACATTGCTCCTAACGATGAAATGTGCGCGGCTTCTGAGCCGAACGACAAAAGAGATCATTCCGGACAAATCCAAAAAACATGTCAGCCGAAGGCAAAAATTGAGCGGTTTGACGGCCGCCGGATTGCAGCCTGCATGCGGGGGAACCGGAAGCCAACAGGAGAGTTCCTGGCGCGGCGAACATGTTTAAAGTTGTATTAATATACAATTAAAGTTGTATTTGGCGGCATGCGGAAGATTAACCGACACTTGCCGTGGGAAGCCTCGTGCCATCCATCTTGCATACCCTGGCCGGTTCGGCTTGTTTGCGATCGCGTATCGGCAACTCTCAGAAAAAGGCGGGGAGCCGTCGCCTCGCTTTGCCGCCCTCCTTGCTCCTCCGCCCCCGCAAACCTACATCTCTCCCGCCAACCTGGAGACGCCGATGATCCTCGACGCCGCACGCCTGTCGATCGCCAACCTCTTTGCCCCCGAGACCCGTTCCGTCTTCTGGAAGACCCTGGGTCTCACCGCCCTGGTGCTGATAGGCATATGGTTCGGCCTGCGGGAAATCTTCGTCCTCTATGCCTGGCCGTGGTTTGCAGCCTTTTTCCCCGACCTGCCGGATTGGGCCGGCTGGTTAACGTTCTTCGCGGCAATCTTCGCCGGTATCGGCCTTGCTCTGGCGCTTGCGCTGCTGATTGCGCCGATCACGGCGCTGATCGCTGGCTTGTTTCTCGATGACGTCGCGGAGGTGGTCGAGAAGCGCGATTACCCGAACGACTCGCCAGGCAAGGCGATGCCGCTCGCCCAGGCGGTTATCGGTTCGATCCAGTTCCTCGGCGTCGTTATCGTCGGCAATATCATCGCGCTGTTCCTGCTGTTCATCCCCGGCATCAACCTGATCGCCTTCTTCCTGGTGAACGGCTACCTGCTCGGCCGGGAATTTTTCGAGTTCGCGGCGATGCGGTTCAGGACGCCGACGGAAGCGCGGGCCTTCCGCTCGAAGCATTCCTCGACGGTGTTCATGGCGGGCCTGCTGATCGCCTGTTTCCTGGCGATCCCGATCGTCAACCTGCTCACCCCGCTTTTTGCCGCCGGCCTGATGGTGCATCTCCACAAGGCGGTCTCGAAGCGCGATCCCGGTTTCAAGCTTTAGCCGGCGGGCATGGCGGAGGCGGCCTTACTCGACGGCCTCGCCGACTAACTGCTGCGGCAATTCGACAAGCGGCGCCGGCACGTCAACGGTCTTTTCCGGCGAGCGGCAGAGATCGGCGATGACGCAGCGCTCGCATTCCGGTTTTCGCGCCTTGCAACAATAACGGCCGTGCAGGATCAGCCAGTGGTGGGCATGGAAGAGATACTGGTCGGGGATCACCTTCAGGAGGTTCTCCTCAACTTCGTCGGGCGTCTTGCCCGGTGCCATCAGCAGCCGGTTGGCAATGCGGAAGACGTGGGTATCGACTGCGAGCGTCGGCACGCCGAAGGCCATCGACATCACCACATTCGCCGTCTTGCGGCCGACGCCCGGCAGGCGGATCAGTTCTTCGCGCGTTTTCGGCACTTGGCTACCGAACTCGTCGATCAGCATGCGACAGAGGGCGATGACGTTCTTCGCCTTGTTGCGATAGAGCCCGATCGTCTTGATATATTGGGTGACGCCCTCTTCGCCCAGCGCCAGCATCTTTTCCGGCGTGTCGGCGACCTTGAAGAGGGCCCTTGTCGCCTTGTTGACGCCCGCATCGGTCGCCTGGGCAGACAATGCCACCGCCACGACCAGCGTGAACGGGTTCACATGTTCCAGTTCGCCCTTCGGCTCCGGTCGCTGTACCGAAAAGCGGCGAAAGATCTCCTCCATCTCCGCTTTCGAATAGGCGGATTTGAAGCGCTTGGGCTTCAGTGCCGCCTTGCGCTCGGGCGTGTGATTTGACTTTTGCGGGGTGCTGGTTTTGGATTTGATCTTTGGAGTCGCCATATGCCTGTATAGGCATCCCGCAGGAGGGAAATCAACGTGGACGTTTCCGAGGATCAGCCCGTTTTCGCAGCCGAACTGACGCCCTACCGTTCGCTCGGCAAGACGGGCTTTCGCGTCGTATTGGTGCTGGCGGGCAGCATCTGCCTTCTCTATGGCGGCTTTTTCCTGATCACCGGAGCTTATCCGATCGGCTTCTTCTTCGGGCTGGATTTCCTAGGCCTCTATCTCGCGATGAAGATGAGCTACCGCGCGGGCCGCGCGCGCGAGGAGGTGACTGTCTCGCGCAGCAACCTGTCGATCCGGAAATTCTCTCCGGCGGGGCGGATGGTGGAGCATCGCTTCAATCCGTTCTGGGCACGCTTCAACGTCCGCCGCCACGGGGAGTTCGGCATCACGTCCATGCATGTGACGGGCGAGGGGCGCGGCACCGATATCGGCTCCTTCCTCAATCCGGACGACCGGGAGAGTTTCGCCAAGGCCTTCAAGAGGGCGCTGGCGACCGTCAAGCAAAGGGTCTGATCGGGTTGGAAAACCTGCAATCGGGCAAGAAACGGGTGGTTTCGGTCAGGCCGAAGGCGCATCTAAGCAGCATACCAGTTGCGCAGCGGTTCTTGCGCGCCCAAGGTCCAGGTTGGCCGGTGCGTGGCGCTGCAGAGGAGACAGATGATGAACGCTCTCGCCCAGATCGATTCGCCGCCCATCGACGTGACGCCCGATGGTTCCGACTACGAAACCGTCCGCCGCGTCATCGAGATGATCACGCTCGATTATCGCGACCAGCCGTCGCTCGAGGCGATTGCTTTCGAACTCGGCCAGTCGCCGACCCAGCTCCAGAAAGTATTTACCCGGTGGGCCGGGCTGTCGCCCAAGGCTTTCCTTCAGGCCGTCACCCTCGACCATGCCAAGCGCCTGCTCGGCAAGGAGGAACTGCCGCTGCTCGAAGCCTCCTATGAACTCGGCCTGTCCGGTCCCGGCCGCCTTCACGACCTGTTCGTCACCCACGAGGCGATGTCGCCCGGCGAATGGAAGGCGCGCGGCGGTGGCCTGACGATCCGCTACGGTTTCCACCCGTCGCCCTTCGGCGAGGCACTGGTCATGGCGACGGATCGTGGCCTCTCGGGCCTTGCCTTTGCCGATCTTGGACAAGAACAGGCGGCGCTCGACGACATGATGCGTCGCTGGCCGAACGCCGAATACGTTGCCGACCAGGAGATGACGGCGTCTTATGTCGGCCGCGTCTTCGACCGTGCGAACTGGTCCTGCGACCGGCCGCTGAAGGTCGTGCTTATTGGCACCGACTTCCAGGTGCGCGTCTGGCAGAGCCTGTTGAAGATCCCGTTCGGCAAGGCCGTCACCTATTCCGACGTCGCCAACGATATCGGCCAGCCGACCGCGAGCCGCGCGGTGGGTGCGGCGGTCGGGGCGAACCCGATCTCGTTCGTGGTGCCCTGCCACCGGGCGCTCGGCAAGAGCGGGGCGCTCACCGGCTATCATTGGGGGCTGACGCGCAAGCGGGCGATCCTGGGCTGGGAAGCGGGAAACGCGTAAGGGGCCGAACGCATGAGTTCGGCGGTCAGGTTCCGTTGCCGGGCCGCAAGCCGGCAGATACCACGTTGCCTGAAAAGCCATGGGCGGCCTCCGAGGATTGCGGGATTGCCCATGGAGGCATATAAGTGATACCTGAAATAATTGTCGAAGGACGCCGTCAGGTGCATGAGCGCAGACACCAGAGATCGAAAAGCTTTCTAGGCGCCAAGATCATCTTCAATGGCGACCATTCGACCTTCGACTGCATCGTGAAGGAAATTTCGGCCGGCGGCGCGTTGATCAAGATCGAGAATGCCTTGTCCGTGCCGGAAAGCTTCGGCCTCGCCTTGTCAGATGGCCGACGTTTCGAATGCGAAGTCCGCTGGCGGCGGATCAATTCCCTCGGAGTAGAGTTCCTGACCGCCGCGTGATTGCCCTTCCGTTCACGCGCAGCCGGTGGTCAGGCTGCCCCTTGTGCGCTCTCGGAGGGTTCGTTCAGCCGCAACAACTCCTTGGCCGCGGTCTCGTCGGTGATCAGAGTATGGCACCCGATCCTGCGGATCGTGGCGCGGATCGCGACCGCCCGGTGCGCGCCGCCCGACGACAGCACGATGTGCCGGGCCTTTTTCAGCGTATCGAGATCCACCGACATCACCCGCTCGTTCAGCTTGTGATCCACGGAGCGGCCTTCCTCGTCGAGAAAGTTGAACATCGTGTCGCAGACGCAGCCGGCCGCGATCAGCCGGTCGAGCTCCGCCTTGGAGATGAAGCCTTCCGACAGCGAGGTGGAATGTAGACCGATATCGCCACAGCTCACCACCGCCAGATCGAGGTTCTCGGCAAGGTCATAGATGGTCTTCAGCCCGCATTCCTCGATCAGCGCCCGTTTGGTCTTGACCGAGTCGACCAGAAGCGGCGCCAGGAACATGTAGCACTCGGCACCAAGCTGGCCGGCGAAGCGCCAGGTGTAATCGATCGGGTTGGTTTGGTGCACCGCGACGATGCCGCCGAGCAGCGACACGACCTTGCAGTTTTCCCGCCGTGGCGGCCGAAAGCTGCCGAGCGAGGCGGTCATGGTGCGGCCCCAGCCAACGCCGATCGTCATGTCGTCCTGCACCACTTCGGAGAGGAACTGCCCGAGTGCGAGCCCGACCGAGCTTGCGAGCGCCGCGGCGCTGTTGTCGCGCGGCGCCGGCACGACCACGGCCTCGTCGAGCCCGTAAGCTTTTTCCAGCCGGATCGCCAGTTCGACGCAGGTATCGATGCCTTCGCTGATCCAGATCTGCACCTCGGAGCGCTTCATCGCCTCGTCGAGCAGGCGGATCACCGTCGAGCGGCTCAACCCCAGCCGTTCGGCGACATCTTTTTGCGTCAATCCCTGGTTATAATAAAGCCATGCCGCGCGCAGCCGCATGGAGGCGGCTTCGGAATAGGCGGTGTGGGTCTCGCGTCTGAGCCTAGCCAACGGGCCTCCGGGACGATCATGGACAAGCGAGATGATACTTGTTCCAACTGATACATATGTCAATTCCGAAGGACAAATGTCTTGACTTTTTAACCGTGGCCGGGGGATAGTTCTTACCAACGCGCCGGAGGAGCCAAATCGCGCAACAGGCGTTTAGTTCTCCATATATCGAGGAATATTCGGATGACGTCCAAACTAGAGCAGCTTCGTTCCATGACCACGGTCGTTGCCGATACCGGCGACATCGAGGCGGTCGCCCGCCTGAAGCCCGTGGATTGCACCACCAACCCGACCATCGTGCTTAAGGCGCTCGGCACGCCCATCTTCGCCGACAAGGTCAAGGAAGCGATCGCCTGGGGCCGCAAGCAGTCCGGCACTCCGGACGCCGTCGTATCCGCCGTGGCCGACCGCCTGGCGATCACCGTCGGTGCCGCCTTGTCCGAGCTGGTCCCAGGCCGCGTTTCGACCGAAGTCGATGCCGACCTTTCCTTCGATACGGAAGCGTCGATCGCCAAGGCCCGCCAGATCATCGCCTCCTACAAGGAGCGCGGCATCGAGCGCGACCGCATCCTGATCAAGCTCGCCTCCACCTGGGAAGGCATCCGCGCCGCGGAAGTGCTGCAGAAGGAAGGCATCGATTGCAACCTGACGCTTCTGTTCTCCCAGGCCCAGGCAATCGCCTGCGCGGAAGCCAAGGTGTTCCTGATCTCGCCCTTCGTCGGCCGCATTCTCGACTGGTACAAGAAGTCGACCGGCCAGGACTACACCGCCGAGACCGATCCGGGCGTCGTCTCCGTCCGCGCCATCTACAACTACTACAAGGCGAACGGCATCAAGACGATCGTCATGGGCGCCTCCTTCCGCAATGCGGGTGAAATCGAAGCGCTGGCCGGCTGCGACCGCCTGACGGTCAGCCCGGCCCTGCTCGACGAGCTCGACAAAGACACCGGCAAGCTGGAGCGCAAGCTCGTGCCGGAAACATTCCATGCGGAGCCGTTGCAGTCGCTCGACGAGAAGTCCTTCCGCTGGATGCTGAACGAGGACGCCATGGCGACCGAAAAGCTCTCGGAAGGCATCCGGGCGTTTGCCAAGGACCTCGCGTCGCTGCGCCAGATGGTCAAGAAGGAACTAACGCTGGCCGCCGCCTGATATCAGCTTCCACCGCCGGCATGAAGAAAGGCCCGTCTCGCGACGGGCCTTTGTTGTTTTCCGGATCGGACGGTGGTCTTTCATACTGATCTACGTCGGTTCGTCAGCTTGTCGCGGCTGGTTTGAAAGGTTTTCCCGTCAAACAGGCCGTAGGATTGCCAGCCGGTTTCCGTTCGCTTCCCATACCAGATGCGCACTTCGACCATACCTCTCGCCAGTTCCCTGGTTACAGAGACCGTGAAGACGCCGCCCATTCCGGAATCGATATCGTAAATCTCCATGCCACTTTCGGGCATAGGTGTGATGGTTCGCATGTCATGCTCCAATTGCTCGATAAGATCGGGCTTGGCGCACAAGCGAACGTTGAACTCCGCTTATGCGCTAGAGTTCGAACTGCCTCATGACTATTCCTCCTGAAATGGGAGCCATTGTCGTTCAATGACCGAGACATTCATGCCCGGATTCTCTCCAGGCAGCAAGCGACGTGCCGTCGTTGTTGCCCGATATCAGATCGGCTTTCTGCTGATGAACAGGCCGGTTTCCTTCTCCACCTCAAGTATGCCGTTGCCGTCTTTGAATGCGCCGGCGATTGCTGCCCGGAACGAATCCAGCTGATTTTCACTCGCGCCATCTCCGGGCGGATAGGAGGTCAGTGCCAGGAACACGTCTTCCTGATCGGTGATCCGCATGCGGGCGGGATGCTGCGCGAAGGCGACATCGCCGAACCTCTCGCGCATCAGCTCCTCAGCCTTGTCGTATCCGAAGACGGCCGCGCTCGGATCGAACGGCTCGCTGCCGAAGACCGTGGTGAGTTCGTAGATGCCGCGCATGTTGCCGACGCCGTTGGTGGTGACAGCAAGCGAACCTCCCGGCTTCAGCACACGGTACATTTCCGCGATGCCTGCCGACGGGTCCGGCAGGTGGTAGAGCATATGCATGGCAATGACGACATCGAAGCTATCGTCCCCGAAGGGCAGGGCGGCAGCGTCCGTCTGACGGCCCGCGACCGATCCAAAGGGTAGGAGCGTGCAGCGCGCGAGGGCCTCTTCCACCATTCCGGAGGACTGATCGGCAAGCGTGAGGTGGAGATTTTCAGGAATATCGTTGATGACGGCTGCCCAGAACCAGGCCGGGCCGCAGCCGATATCGAGGACGCGGTCACCCTCCCGCAGGGGGAGTTGCCGCGCAACCCAGGGAAACCAGCCGGTTTCGGCGATCGTATATTCACTGTTGAGGCGTCCGCGGGCCGCCAGCTTGCGGCTGTCGGCATATTGGATGGCATTGCCCGAGGTGATCGACGACATGGTGCCTCCCGCGCTCGAATGCCACTCGCCCTGCGCATCAGTATCATATCCGGCAAGTTTTGCAGTTTTGCAATCGGCAGGCTGGGTCTCCGGCTGCCGAGGCCGGCCGCCGGAGAGGTATCGCGTCATCAGGCCGGCTGCGGTACCAGCTGGGCGGTGCCCGGCTTGCGCAGCAGCAGGACGGAAACCGCGGCGATCATGCACATCACGCCGGCGATCTGCAGGGCCGGCATATAGGTGTTGAAGTCGCTCTTCAGGAACCCGGCACCGAAGGCCGCGGTCGCAGCACCGATCTGATGGCCGGCAAACACCCAGCCGAAGATCAGTCCGGCCCGTTCGCGGCCGAATTCGGCGGCGGCGAGCTTCACGGTCGGCGGCACGGTCGCCACCCAGTCGAGGCCATAGAAGATCGCGAAGACCGACAGCTCGACGAAGCTGAAGCCCGAAAGGGAAAGGTAGACCAGCGACAGGCCGCGCAGGCCGTAGAACCAGAACAGCAGCCAGCGATTGTCGTAGCGGTCCGACAGCCAGCCGGCGAAGATGGTGCCGAAGAAGTCGAAGATGCCGATCACCGCAAGCGTGCTGGCGGCGGTGACCGCAGCCATGCCGAAGTCGCCGCAGATCGAGATCCAGTGGGTCTGGATAAGCCCGTTGGTCGAAAGGCCGCAGACGAAGAACGTACCGAACAGGACCCAGAAGGTCGGGCTTGTCGACGCGTGGCGGAGTGCGCCGATTGGCGAGTAGAGCGTTGCCAGGAACTTGTGGTCCTGCTTGGGTGCCGGCGTGACCGCGGTCTCGCCATAGGCCGGCAGGCCGACATCGGCGGGATAGTCGCGCATCAAAAGCAGGACCAGCAGCATCGCGGCGGCAATGACGACGACGGTAAAGGTCAGCGCCGTGCGCCAGCCGTAGGCTTCTGTCATGGCGGCGAGAAGCGGGAGAAAAACGAGCTGGCCGGTGGCGTTGCTGGCGGTCATCAGGCCGACGACGAGGCCGCGGCGTTTGGAAAACCAGCGGGTCGCGACGGTTGCGCCGAGAACCAGCGCCGTCATGCCGGTGCCGACGCCGATCACCACGCCCCAGAGCGCCACGAGCTGCCAGACTTCGGTCATGAACAGCGAGACGACGATGCCGCTCATGATCAGCGCGAGTGCGAACGTGACGACCTGGCGGACGCCGAAATGGTTCATGAAGGCGGCGGCGAAGGGCCCAAGCAGGCCGAAAAGCACCAGGCGCACCGCCATGGCCGAGGAAATGTCGGCGATATCCCAGCCGAACTCCTGATGCAGCGGCTGGATCATCACGCCGGCCGAGCCCATGGCGCCGGCGGTCGCGAGCATCGTCAGGAATGTGGTGATCGCGACCACCCATCCATAGTGCAGGTTTCTGGCTGCCATCCATCGGGCGGCGCGATTGGAGATCATGGTCTGTCCCTTTCCTGGTCGTTGCCGCACCAGCAGCATGATGAAATCGGGTATATACCCGCTTCTGGTTGAAAATCAGAGGGCTGCAAGCAGTTCCTGCAGTTGCCTGGTTTTCTCGGCCCCGAGCCGGGCCTCGATATCGTCCTGGACGCTGTCCCAAAGGGGCGCGCCCTGCTTCAGGATGGCCGCACCCTTCGGCGCGACGGTCAGCATCGCTTCCCGCTGGTCCTCGCCATGGCCGATCGCCACCAGACCCATGCGCTCCAGCACCTTGGCATTGCGGCCGACCGTCGACCGATCCAGTTCCACCTGGACGGCGAGATCGGTCAGCGAGATCGGCGCCAGCCGGTTGATGTTGCGCAGCAGGCTGAACTGCCCGATGTTGACGCCGAGCGGCGCCAGGGCCTCGTCGTAGTAAGACGAGACCTTTCGGGAGGCCTTGCGCAGCAGAATGCAGTGGCAGGTGTCGTTCGGCATGGAGCGGGTATATACCCGCGGTTCGATTTGCGCAAGAGGGCACGTCAAAAGCCGGACCGTTTCGGAATGGAGCAGGCCGATAGCAAGAAAGATCTTCTCGGGTCGAAAAGAATCCCTCGGCTTAAAGCTTCCTCAACAAGAATAGGCGACTATCCCGGCACTATTCCATCCTTTTGTTTTGCGTAGATATGGAGTTGACCATGCCGGAGCTCGGCAAGTGAAGGGTCTGAAGTTCCGGTTTTCCAAGAAGCTCGTCTTCATCCTCATGGGCAGCATCGTCGTGCTCGGCGGTGGTAGTGGTGCGGCGGCTGTGCTCATCGGCACGGACAAGATCCTCGGTCCCTCCTATCTGGAGATCAACGGGCTGGAATGTACCGCGTTGGAAACGGTCAAGATCAAGCGCGACCAGCGCTACTGGATCCGCAAATATGTGGTGAGCGACGGGAGCGGCGACGGTCTGGCGCGCATCCGCACGGCTTTGCGTGTCGCCAAGGCCGTCCAGGAAAAGGAAAAAGCCGACCTCGTCCAGGTGGCGATGATCGACAAGGCCGGCCCGCGTGATCGCGCCCAGATGCGCGGCCGCGCAATCGGCGCCCAGGTCGTCTATATCCCGGATCCCAAAAAGGCGCCCGAGGGCACCAGCGCGCAGCCCTATTCCGCCTATTACCTAGATGGCACGGCCAATGCGAACGGTGAATATTACGGCATGCGCATCGACCTGCCGGTCGAGGATGTCGAGACGCTCACCGCCCGGCTGACCGATCACGCCGATTGCGTGGAACCGGTCGTCGCCGTGCCGGAAGGCGAACACGGTGCTCCCGCCGGCCATGGCGAAAAGCCGAAGAAGGCTGACGGCCACGGGGCACCGGCGGCCGATGCCCACGGCGCTCCTGCGGACGCCCATGGTGCTCCCGCCGAAGGTCATGGCGACGAAGTCGCCGCCAAGGAAAGCGGCGGTTTCTTCAGCTCCATTACAGGCATGATCTTCGGCTCGAAGACGGAAACGCCGGCCGAGGCCGCCTATGCGCCCGAAGGTGACGCCCACGCTGCCGAAACTCATGCCGCTGCTCCGGCAGCCGACACGCATCCGGCACCGGCAGCAAAGAACAAGGCCGCTGCTGCGCAGGACCATCAGAAGCCTGCCGCCCCGATCCAGGTCGCATCCGCCGAGCCGAAAAAGGAAGAGGGCGGGTTTCTCGCTTCCCTGACCGGTATGATCTTCGGCAGCGGCGGGCAGGATACGCCGAAGGCATCCCCGGTTGCGGCCAAGGCATCGGAGCCCGCGCCCGAGCCTCGCACGTCTGCGGAAGGCGGCAAGCGCTGGTCCAAACAGACCGATGCGGATGCCGTCCGTTCCGATGCCAAGCCGCCGGAAGCGACGCATGCCGAAGCGGCCCCGGCCAAGACAAACGGTGCTACCGAAGCCGATGCCGCCGGCGCGGAATGGCTGGCCAAGTTGCGCGGTCAACAGGCTCCGGCCGCGCCCGCAAAGCCCGCCCAGGCGGCTTCGGCTTCGGATGAAAAGGCTCCGGCTGCCAAGGTCGTGCATTGAGTGGCAGAAGCGCAGGCCGGCGCCGCCGACCTTGCGCCGTCTGCAAATGGCGCTAGAGTTCCCCCGTCGAAAAGGACCTGAAACGGCAGAGGTAAGCCCGTTTCCTTCCCAACAGGAAGCTCCGTACCGTCATCCGGCGGACCCGCGGCAAGCAACCGGCGCAAGTGCCGGCGGCTTGGCGCGTCTTTTCGAAGCGTTCCTGCCCGCCATGCACTTGCGTCTTCTCAAACGAAGGAGACTGCAATGCCCATTATTCGCGCCCATACCGGCATCATCACCCAGATCAACGTCTTTACCGTCCCCGAGGGCGGGCAGGACGCGTTGATCGCTTATCTTGGCGAAGCAGCAAGGGTCGCAAGCGAGGTGCCGGGATGGCTTTCCGCCAGCCTGCACAAGAGCCTCGACGGGACTAGGGTGGCCAACTACGCCCAGTGCGAAGACAGGGAGGCGATGGGAAGGGTCTTCCAACGGCTCAACGCTGCCGGCATGATCGATGGCAACAAGGCTTATGGCGAGGCAAACCCCGGGCTTTATGACGTGGTGTTCATGCTGGAGCGTTGAGCAGGGCACCAATCCCACCCACCGTCATCCTCGGGCTCGACCCGAGGATCCGCGCATCCGCACCGCCAGCCCTATGGGACCCTCGGGTCAAGCCCGAGGGTGACGACCGTGGCTGTGGTTCGCCCGCAAGATCGCGATCAATCCGCCTTGGCGCGCCGCGCCGGGAACAGAATCACATCGCGGATCGACGGCGAATCCGTCAGCAGCATCACCAGGCGATCGACGCCGATGCCCAAGCCGCCGGCGGGGGGCATGCCCTGGTCGATGGCATCCAGGAATTCGTCGTCGAGCTGCTTGTCCTTCTCGCCGCGGGCATGGGCCTGTTCGAGCTGTTCGACCATGCGCTTGCGCTGCTCTTCCGGGTCGTTGAGTTCGGAAAACGCGTTGCCCAGTTCCCAGGCGTTGCAATAGGTCTCGAAGCGTTCGACGAGGCGCGGTTCGCCCGGGACTTCCTTGGCGAAGGGCGAGATGTCCTTCGGGAAGTGGGTGACGTGGCTCGGTTGGATCAGGGTGCCCTCGACCTTTTCCTCGAAGATGAAGGCGAGGCATTCGCCCCAGGTCCAGTCCTTCTCGACCGCGAAGCCGGCAGCCTTGGCGGCGGTGCGGGCTTCCTCGTCGGTCTTCATGGCAAGGAAATCGATGCCGGTCGCTTCCTTGACGGCGTCGGGCATCGGCACACGCTTGAACGGGCCCTTGAAGGACAGTTCCTTGTCGCCGAACTTCACTTCGGTCGTGCCGTGGATGGTCATGGCGAGCGTCGAGAACAGGCGCTCGACGAGGTCCATGATGTCCTCGTAGTCGGCATAGGCCCAGTAGCACTCCATCATCGTGAATTCGGGATTGTGCCTTGTGGAGACGCCTTCGTTGCGGAAGTTGCGGTTGATCTCGAATACCTTGTCGGTGAGGCCGGAGACCAGCGTGCGCTTCAAGAACAGTTCCGGCGCGATGCGCAGGTACATGTCGAGCTTCAGCGTGTTGTGATGGGTCTTGAACGGCTCGGCGGTGGCGCCGCCATAGACGGAGTGCAGCATCGGCGTTTCGACTTCCATGAAGCCGTCGTTTTCCATGAAGCGGCGGATGCCCGAGACGATGCGGCTGCGCTGCTGGAAGCGGAGCTTCGACTCCTCGTTGGTCATGATGTCGAGATGGCGCTTGCGGTAACGCAACTCGACGTCCGACAGGCCGTGCCACTTCTCCGGCATGGGGAGCAGCGACTTGGTGAGCATTTTGATGTTCTGCGCGTTGATGGTCAGTTCGCCGCGCTTGGTGCGGCGCACGACGCCGGTGACGCCGATAATGTCGCCGATGTCGATCATCGGCAGCAGGTCGCGCGCTTCCTGCGGCGTGGTGTCCTTGTGGGAGAAGATCTGCACCTTGCCCGACGCATCATGGATATCCATGAACATGCCGGAATTGCGCGAGGAATAGACCCGGCCGGCGACGGTGACGATATCCTGCGTCTCGACGTCCGCTTCCAGGTTCTTGTATTTCTCGGCCAGTTCCGCATTGGTCATGGTGCGGTGGAAATGCGCCGGATAGACGTCGCCGATCTTTTCGCGAAGGATGGCGAGCTTCTGGGCACGCACTTGCGTGGCGTCGGAGGAGAGGGCGGTTTCGGTCGTGTTCTCGGTCATCGTGTTTCGCCTTTTTCGGGCTAGTGTCTTTAGTCTAATCGGGCGATCGTTTTGTTTGCACGCCACCCACCGAATTCGTCATCCTCGGGCTCGACCCGAGGATCCATTCTTTCTGGCGGTGCGCCGCTCTGCACTCCACCCTTTTGGGGGCGGCATGGATCCTCGGGTCAAGCCCGAGGATGACGGTGAGGAGGCGCCCGTCAACAGCCACGAGAGCGCAGCGTAAGCTTACTTCCCGTCGCCCACCATCGAGGCCACTACCGTCGCCGCGATCTTCAGCCGCTGCCTGACGACCGAACGACCGAGCAGTGCCATCGAATCGAACAGCGGCAGCGAACGCTGCGAACCGGACATGGCGACGAAGAGCGGTGGGGTGACGACGCGCAGTTTCTTGCCCAGCTTGTCGGCGATGGCACGCAGTTCGCCGTCGATCGACTCGACATTGAACTCGAGCATCTTCTCGAAATCGGCCTGAACGGTATTGATGATTTCCAGCGTCTCGGCCGGGCTGGTCTTCAGGCCCGCAAACGAGGCCGGCGTCAGGCCGACATCGCTCGACAGCAGGAAGCCGGCGAGGTTCGGCAGTTCGCCGAGCTTGGAAATGCGGCTCTGCGAATGTTTCAAGCCTTCGGTCAGGCGGCTGTTTTCCATCGCCCATTCGAGCACGCGGGAAACGAATTCATCTGGCGACAGTTTTTCGCGCAGCCAGCGGCCGTTCAGCCAGTCGAGCTTCTGGATGTCGAAGATCGCGCCGGCCTTCGAAAGGTTCTCCGGATCGAACTTTTCGGTCAGTTCGTCCATGGTCAGCATCTCTTCGCCTTCGGCGATCTGGATGAAGAACAGGCCCAGAAAGTTCATCAGCGCTTCCGGCAGGTAGCCGAGCGCGGAATAATAGGAAATCGAGGTCGGGTTCTTGCGCTTCGACAGTTTCGACTTGTCGGCGTTCCTCATCAGCGACAGGTGCATGAACACCGGCTGTTCCCACTCGAAATAGCGGTAGAGCAGGATGTGCTTGGGCACGGATGCCAGCCATTCCTCGCCGCGCGCCACGTGGGTGATCTTCATCAGGTGGTCGTCGATGACGTTGGCCATGTGATAGGTCGGCATGCCGTCGCCCTTGATCAGCACCTGCATGTCGACCGAATCCCACGGGATCGACACGTCGCCGTAGACGCCGTCGTGGAAGTCGCAGGAGCCCTCGGTCGGGATCTTCATGCGGATGACCGAGGTTTCGCCCGACGCCATTCGGGAGGTCACTTCTTCAGCGGTATAGCTCAGGCAGAGACCGTCGTATTTCGGCGGCTTGCCGGCGGCGCGCTGGCCTTCGCGCATCTGCTCCAGCCGCTCCGGCGTGCAGAAACAGCGGAAGGCATGGCCCTTGTCGAGCAGCTGCTGGGCATAGGGCTGGTACATGTCCTTGCGGTCGGACTGGCGATAGGGACCGTAGGGCCCGCCGACATCCGGGCCTTCCGCCCAGGTCAGGCCCGTCCAGCGCAGCGCGTCCAGCACCTTCTGCTCAAATTCCAGCGTCGAACGCGTCGCATCGGTATCCTCGATGCGCAGGATGAATTCGCCGCCATGTTTCTTGGCGAAGAGGTAATTGAAGAGCGCGATATAGGCGGTGCCGACATGCGGCTCGCCGGTCGGCGAGGGGGCGATGCGGACGCGGGGCTTCGTGGCGATCATGAAGAATGCTCTATCTGTGGCGCGCGATTGGGCGCCAAGCCTGTTTTTGAAATGCGGATTGGCGCAGGCTTAGGCCATATTCAGCCGCGAGCGTCAAGGTTTTTGGCCTTGAACCCTACCTTACCGGCCAGACATAGAGCAGCGCCGGCACGCTGACGAGGATGATCAGGAAAGAAAGCGGCAGGCCGAGGCGCGGATAGTCGGAGAACTTGTAGCCGCCGGGGCCGAAGACCAGTGTGTTGCATTGGTGGCCGACCGGTGTGAGGAAATCGCAGCCGGCGCCGATCGCTACCGCCATCAGGAACGCCTCCGGCCGAAAACCGAGACTGGTGGCGAAGCTCGCGGCGATCGGACCCATGACGAGCACCGTCGCGGCATTGTTGAGGAACGGCGTCACCGCCATGGCGGTGACAAGGATCAGCCCCAGTGCCCCCCAGGCCGGAAGCGTTGCGGCCACCTGGCCGAGCCAGCCTGCGATAAGCTCGCTGCCACCGGTCGTCCTCAGCGAATCCGAGACGGGGATCAGCGCCGCAAGCATGACGAGGATCGGCCCGTCGACCGATTTATAGAAATCGTTGAGCGGGATCGCCCGGAAGACGACCATGCCAAGGGCGGCCGTGAAGAAGGCGACAGGAACCGGAGCGATGCCGACGGCGGTCGCGGCCATAGCCAGCGCCAGGATGACCAACGGAATGAAGGCGCGACGCTGCGTCCCAAGCAGGATTTCCCGCTGCGCCAGTGGCAGCAGAGAAAAGTCCTGCAGCACCGCGGGCAGGTTCTTGCGGCTGCCTTGGAGCACCAGCACGTCGCCGGCCATTAGCGTCAGTTCGCCCAGCCGCTGTTTCAGCCGCTCGCCGCGCCGGCTGATCGCCAGAAGATTGATGCCGCGCGTATAGGAGAGCGCCAGTTCCTTGGCGGACAGGCCCTTGAGCGGCGATTCCTGGGTGATGATCGCCTCGACCGAGATCACGTCCGCCTGTGCCTGGCCGTTTTCCCTCAGCGGCTTGCCGGAGAGTTTCAGCTTGCCGCCGGAGACGATCCTATCCAGCGCGACCGACGGGCCTTCGAGGAGAACGGCATCGCCTTCGCGCAAGACGAGATCCGGGAAGGGTGACATGCGGGCCGTTCCGCGCAACACGGCGGTGGCAAGCACCTCTCCGTCGCCGAGCTTCAGGAGATCGCCGATCGATTTTTCGAGGAGCGTGGAATCGGACGTTACGGAGACCTCGGACGTGTAGTTCCTGATCTCCACCGCCTCTTCGATCGAGCTGTTCTCCCGGGTACGGCTCGGCACCAGCCAATGGAAGAACAGCAGGAAGGTGATGCCGACGACGGTGAGGACCGCCCCCATCGGTGTGAAGTCGAACATCGTGAACGAGGTGCCTGTCAGCTCCTGGCGCAGCCGCGAGACGACAATATTGGGCGAGGTGCCGATCTGGGTCATCAGTCCGCCGAGCAGGGCCGCAAACGCCATCGGCATCAGGTATTTCGACGGCGAAACGCCGGATTTCCTGGCGAACTGGAAAGCAACCGGCATCATGATCGCCAGCGCCCCGATGTTCTTGATGAAGGCGGAAAGCACCGCCACGACGATCATCAACAGCGCCAGCTGGGCGTTCAGTGTGTTGAGGTTCGGAAAGAACTTCTTGATGGCGATATCGACGATGCCCGACCGCGCCACGCCGGCGCTGACCACCAGCGCGCTGCCGACGATGATGACGATATCGTCCGAAAAGCCGGAGAACGCCCTATCGACCGGCACGACGCCGAGTGCGACGGCCAGCACCAGCGCGCAGCAGGCGACCAGGTCGTAGCGAAACCGGTCCCAGATGAAGACCACCATCATGATGGCGATGACGGAAAACGCGAGGATCTGCTGAGTGGTCATGCCGTCCTTGATGTCGAGAGGACCGGCGGAAGGATCACCGCCGGCAGGAGGTAACGTGCGCTGCCGTGCCGCCCGTCAATGCGGGGATCGGTCCAAAGTTCCGGCGCGCCGAGGGCGGGGGGACGCCTGTCCACTGGACAATGAAGGCCGCTTCGCTAGGGTGTCGCGGCAGAACGACCGAATTGTTTTGAATGGAGATTTGTCGATGACTGATGTTTTGAACGTGCCGGTGAAGCTGGCCGACGGCCGCGAGACCACGCTTTCCGAATACAAGGGCAAGGTGATGCTGGTCGTCAACGTCGCGTCGAAATGCGGCCTGACCAAGCAGTATGAAGGCCTCGAAAAGCTCTACGAGGACAAGCACGAGAACGGTTTCGTAATCACCGCCTTCCCGGCCAACAACTTCAAGGGCCAGGAGCCCGGCACGGACGCCGAGATCGTCGAGTTCTGCCAGCTCACCTATGACGTCAAGTTCCCGATCTTCTCGAAGATCTCCGTCAAGGGCGACGACCAGCACCCGCTCTACCAGGGCTTGACGGGCTCCGGCGTGCCGACCACCGGCGACGGCCCGATGAAGGAAAAGCTGCGCGGCTTCGGCATGGAGATCGAGGACGGCGAGATCGTCTGGAATTTCGAAAAATTCCTGATCGGCCGGGATGGTGAGATCAAGGCCCGGTTTGCGCCCGATGTCACCGCCGAAGATAGCCGGCTGGTGGAGGCGATCGACAGGGAGCTGGCGAAGAACTGAGGGACTCTCGTATAGCCGAGGCCCCAATCCCGCCGATAGATTGTAGCGACGAATACGAAGGTACGTGAAATCGCCGGACGCCACGAAACAACCGGCGGTAATCCAACTTTCGACTATGCCACTTCGGTGATCGCCATTTCCGCCGTAATGCGGTCCCACGGTACGGTGATGCGGCCGTCTTCGTCTTTTTCGATTAGGCCGGCTTCAATCAACGCGATGACGTCCGCATGCACCCCGCGATAATCCCGCTTGAGGGAATGGGCGATCTGGCGGATCGAGGAGGCGCCAGCCGCCTTCAGGGAACGCAGAAGTCGCCATCGATTGGCGGTCAGCACCTTCAGGAGAAGATCCATACTCTCGAAGGCGATCTCCCCTTCTTGGGTACTCAAATCCCCCGCGTCGATCCGTGCTGCAGCGCTCGCGGCATTTTCGAAAAATGCGCCCATATTCGAAACATGGATTCGAACTTCGCTCATGCCTTCAACTCCCGGCGGACATCGTCCTCGAAATCCCTAATCATGCGCTCGAGGCTCACGAAACGATAATGTTCCTCGGGATGGCGATAGTGGCGATGATCGCCTTTGCCAGCCTCGTTGTCGTAACCGATGATCCTCTCCCCTGGGTTTCCGAAGAAAAACGAGTACTTCAACCCATGTGGACGTTCCGGATTGCGATCGGAAAGTTGCCAGACCTTCATCTGGATGATCTTTCCATCATCCAGATGAAATTTCCGATCCATGATCAAGGTCGCTCGCGCCATATGATGATCTATATAGCATATGCTATGGATGGCATCAACGAGGGCTGGCTCGATCTATACCGCAAATGGGAGACAACGGATAAGATTCGCTTGGGTCAATGCAGCGTCGTGCCGCCCGCCTTCTTCTTGCGAGCGTTTCTCGCCACCATGTTGAGCACCTCGACGCCGGCAGAGAAGGCCATGGCGGCGTAGATATAGCCCTTGGGTACATGCACGCCAAAACCTTCGACGATCAGAGTGCCGCCGATCATCAGCAGGAAGGCGAGCGCCAGCATGACGATGGTCGGGTTTTTCTCGATGAAGTTTGCAAGCGGGGTGGCGGCGATCAGCATCACGGTGACGGCGGCGATGACGGCGACCACCATGATCGGCAGGTGCGGGGTCATGCCGACGGCGGTGATGATGCTGTCGATCGAAAAGACGAGGTCGAGCAGCAGAATCTGGCCGATGGCAGACGCAAAGCTCATCTTGAGCACGTCCTTGCCGGCGCCGACCAGGTCTTCCCTGTGGTCGTCGACATCGACGGAATGGTGGATTTCCTTGGTCGCCTTCCAGACCAGGAAAAGGCCGCCGGCGATGAGGATCAGGTCCTTCCAGGAGAAGCCGTGGCCGAAGGCCTCGAAGATCGGGTTGGTGAGCTGGACGATCCAGGCGACGGTGCCGAGCAGGGCGAGACGCATGACGAGAGCCAGGCCGATGCCGATCTTGCGGGCGCGCTCACGGCTTTCGGGCGGCAGCTTGTTGGTGAGGATGGAGATGAAGATGAGGTTGTCGATGCCGAGCACGACTTCCATGACGACGAGAGTGACGAGCGCCACCCAGGCGGCCGGATCCTGAACCAGCATGACGATATTCTGCATCAACATTCCCTTTTTTCAATCGCAAGGCGTAATTGCCTGACCGATTTAAGGATTGATGAGCGGAAGACAAGAGGAGGTTGCGCTACAACCTCCTGAAATCAGGCATGTTCTTTCGTTTTTGCGGTCACGGAATTGTCATGGACGCCATAGGCTGCCATGAACACCCGGATCGCTCCCGTCACCACGTGGTCGATCTCCCGGAACGGCGGTACGTCGTCGAGATCGCCGAAAAGGCGGAGTTTGAAGAACGTGCCGCTTACCATGTCGATGAATTGACGGGCTGCGAGATCCGTATCTTCCACCTTGAGATTGCCGAGCGCGACGTGACGCCTGATGAAATCGTCAAGGACGGTGCGGACGTTCTGGGACGGCGAATTGAAAAAATGCCGACAGAGGCTCGGCAGGCGATCGACGACGCCGATCACGGTACGCATCGCCTCGATCACCTGCGATGCTGTGATATGCGTCGCAAAACCCATGCCGAAGCGGTAGAGGCCGTCCTCGACCTCCTCGCTGCCTGCAAGGATATCGCGCATGCGCAGCGTGATCCGCTCGCGCTCACGAGCGACAATCGCGCCGAAGAGATCTTCCTTGTTCTGGAAGTAAACGTAGATCGTCCCCTTCGAGACACCTGCCTCGCGGGTGATGTCGTTCATGCTTGCAGCGTCGAAGCCGAGCTTCATGAAGACGCTTTTCGCCCCGTCGATAATCTGCTCCCGTTTCGCCGGGTCCTCGCCCGCTGCGAAACGTCCGGCGGGAACCGGATCGGATCTTTCCAGTTTCCTTGTCTGCCTGGCCATTTCGATGCCCTTTTTTAATCTTTTCGAACCGAGCGGTTCGATTGCTCTTGATATGTGTCATCGATGGGTCTATGTCAAGGTCGCTGAACCGATCGGTTCGATGGAATAAGACGCTCCCAACGGTAGATAGAAAATGACGTCCTCTCAGAATTCCGGCGCATTGCGCGCTGTGACGACGGAAAATGTTGGCCCTCTCGAGGCCGAAGCCCGAAAAGGCTCGCCGGCTGCGGAACAGCCGGCCGCTGCCGAGGCGATTGCGGCTCCGGCTGCCGCCAAGGCGCCTGAAAAGAAGAAACGCCGCGGTCTGCTTTTGCCTATCATCGCGCTTGCCCTCCTCGGTGGCGCCGGCTGGTATGGTTACAACTGGTGGATCGACGGTCGGTTCCTGGTTTCCACCGACGATGCATATATCGAGGGCAATATCGCGGTGATCTCGCCGAAAGTCTCCGGTTACGTCGCAAAGGTCAACGTTGTCGAGAACCAGGCCGTCAAGGCCGGCGAGCCGCTCGTCACCCTCGACGACGGCGATTATCAGCTTGCCCTTCGCAAGGCGCAGACCGCCATCGAATCCGCCAATCTCGCTGTCTCCCGCATCGACGCGCAGATCGTCGGCGGCGAAGCGGCGGTGAAGCAGGCGCAGGCCCAGCAGGGCGCTCTCGAAGCCGCCGTTCGCGGCGCCGAGATCACCCAGAAGCGCGCCACGAGCCTGCAGGCAAGTGCGGTCGGCACCGCCGCCGCGCTCGACAATGCAGAGATCGCGCTCGAACAGGCTCGCGCCAACCTCGTCGCCGGCCAAGCGGCGGTCGCGTCGGCCCAGGCCAATATCGGTCTCCTGCGTGCCCAGCGCGACGAGGCGGTCAATACGATCCATACCCAGGAGCTCGCCCGGGACCAGGCCCAGCGCGATTTGAACTTCACGGTCCTGAAGGCGCCTTATGACGGCGTCATCGGCAACCTCTCCGTCCAGACGGGCGATCTCGTCTCGATCGGCAAGCGGCTCGCGTCCCTGGTGCCGCTGACCGAGCTCTATATCGAGGCGAATTTCAAGGAAACCCAGCTCGGCAACATGCAGCCGGGTTCCAAGGTCCGCGTGCATGTGGATGCCTATGAGGATCACAACATCACAGGCACGGTCGTGTCGATCGCGCCGGCCTCGGGTGCCGTCTTCTCGATGCTGCCGCCGGAAAATGCGACCGGCAACTTCACCAAGGTCGTGCAGCGCGTTCCGGTTCGCATCGCGATCCCGAAGGAAGACCTCGAACGCCAGCACCTTCGCGCCGGCTTGAGCGTCGTCGTCGACGTCGATACCCGGACCGCACCCGGCAACAGCGCCGTCGCTGCCAAGTAAAGAGAACCAAGGAGAGCGGCCATGGCAGGAGTAACGGCCACGGCGGGTCCATCCCCTATGGCGATGCCGGCCGACCAGCCGATGGACAGACGCAAGCTCATCGCCTTCTTCGCGATGGTCTTCGGCATGTTCATGTCGATCCTCGACATCCAGATCGTCTCGGCCTCGCTCGCGGAAATCCAGGCCGGCCTGTCGGCCGGCTCGGACGAGATCGCCTGGGTGCAGACCTCCTACCTGATCGCCGAAGTGATCATGATCCCGCTGTCGGGCACGCTTGCCCGCATCATGTCGACGCGCATCCTGTTCTCCATGTGCGCGGCCGGCTTCACGATAGCCAGCATCCTGTGTGCCACTGCCACGAACATTGACGAGATGATCGTCTATCGCGCCATCCAGGGCTTCATCGGCGGCGGCATGATCCCTTCGGTCTTCGCGGCGGCTTTCACCATCTTCCCGCCGTCGAAACGCAGCATCGTGTCGCCGATCATTGGTCTCGTCGCGACGCTCGCCCCGACGATCGGTCCGACCGTCGGCGGTTACCTTTCCAATTCCTTCTCCTGGCACTGGCTGTTTCTGGTCAATGTCATCCCCGGCATCATCGTGACTGCCGTCACCTTCACGCTGATCGACTTCGACAAGCCACAGCTGCAGCTCATGAAGAAGTTCGACTGGTGGGGGCTCGCCTCCATGGCCGTCTTCCTGGGCGCGCTGGAATACGTGCTTGAAGAGGGCAACAACAAGGACTGGTTCAGCGACGACAAGATCGTCATCGGCACCGTCTTCATCGTCATCGGCGCCGTGGTGTTCTTCTGGCGTGCCTTCAAGGTCGAGTTCCCGATCGTTGATCTCAGGGCGTTCGGCAACGCCAATTTCGCCTTCGGCTCACTGTTCTCCTTCATCATGGGCGTCGGGCTCTACGGGCTCACCTATCTCTATCCGCTCTATCTCGGTCGCATCCGCCACTACGATTCGCTGATGATCGGGGAGACGATGTTCGTTTCAGGCATCGCCATGTTCGTCTCGGCGCCGATCGTCGGGCGGCTGTCGAACATCGTCGACCTGCGCATTCTGATGGCGATCGGTTTCGGCTCGTTTGCGATCGGCACTTACCTGATGACGGGGCTCACCGCCGACTGGGATTTCTACGAGTTGCTGTTGCCGCAGATCCTGCGCGGGTTCGGGATGATGATGTGCATGGTGCCGATCAGTAATATAGCGCTCGGCACGCTTGCGCCGCAACGTATCCAGGGCGCGTCGGGTCTTTTCAACCTGACCCGCAACCTTGGCGGCGCGGTCGGCCTCGCCGTCATCAACACGGCGCTGACCCAGCGTTCCGACGAGCACTACGCCCGGCTTTCCGAACACGTCAACTACGGCAATCCGGCTGCGATGAACTGGCTCGACAGCGTCGGCGCCAACTACAATTCCTTTGGCCTCGACGGCAGCGCCGTCGCGCTTCAGAAGATCTCGGGCATCATCACCCAGCAGGCGACGCTGCTTTCCTTCATGGATGTCTTCTTCATCCTGACGGGGCTGTTCGGCAGCCTGATCTTCTTCGTCTTCCTGATCGCCAAGCCGGCCCGCCCCGCAGGGGCCGGTGGCGGCGGGCATTGATCGCAGCATTCCACCGCCGGGAAGGGGGCCGTCATGCAAGTGGCGGCCTTTTTCTTTTGGGGGCGGCTTTTTGAAACACGTACCTCAAATTCTGATTTACGTACCTCAGAATTTCCGCTAACACGGTCGGCGGAGGAGTTCATGAAGCCCACAGTCCACGACATTGCGAAGATCGCCGGCGTCAGCCTCGCGACCGTCGACCGGGTCCTCAACGGCCGGCCGGGCGTGCGTTCCGTCACCCGCGGCAAGGTCGAGGACGCGATCACTTCGCTCGGCTACGTGCGCGATCTCGCCGCAGCCAACCTTGCCAAAAGCCGGACCTATTCCTTCGTCTTCATTCTGCCGGCCAACGACAACTCCTTCATGATCGGCTTGCATGAGGAAGTGCGTGGCGCGGTCGCCCGCTCGAGCGCCGAACGCACCGATATCCGCATCGTCGACGTGCCGCCCTTCGATCCGGGCGCGCTGGTTGCGGCACTTGAAGCCGTGCTTGCCGAGAAGCCGGCCGGTGTCGCCTTCGTCGCCATCGATGCGCCGGAAGTCCGAGCCGTCGCCCGCCGCCTCACGGAGGCCGGCGTCCCGATGGTAACGCTCGTGTCGGATCTGCCGGATTCCTCCCGCGACCATTATGCGGGCATCGACAATATCGCCGCCGGCCGCACCGCCGGCAGCCTGATGGGACGATTCCTCAGCGGCCCTCTCCTCGGCGAACGAGGGGCAACCGTCGCGGTACTTGCCGGCTCCATGCTGGTGCGCGACCATCGCGAGCGGCTTGAAGGTTTTTCGACCGTCATCGCACACGCCTATCCGAACGTCCATATCCTGCCCGTGCTCGAAGGCCGTGACGATCCGGGGCTCTCCGAGACGATGGTCGCGGAGGCGCTGCGCCGCAATGCGGACATCGCCGGCATCTACAGTCTCGGTGCCGGCAACCGAGGCCTCATCCGCGCGCTGCAGAAGGCGCACGGACCCCGCCGGCCGCTCGTCATCGCTCATGAACTGACCGCCTCGACCCGCGCCGCACTTGCCGACGGCGTCATCGACGCGGTTCTGAACCAGGATGCGGGCCACGAAGTGAGAAGCGCGATCCGCGTGCTGAAAGCCAAGGCAGACGGCCTGCCGGTGCTCGCCGCCCAGGAACGCATCCGCATCGACATATTCTTGAAAGACAATCTGCCCTGAAGGGCGGAGCATTAGGAGAAACACCATGTATCTCGGTCTCGATCTCGGCACTTCGGGCGTCAAGGCGATGCTGATCGACGGCGATCAGACGATCGTCGGTTCGGCGAGCGGCTCGCTCGACGTCTCGCGTCCGCATTCCGGCTGGTCTGAACAGGATCCCGCCCACTGGATCCGCGCTACCGAAGAAGCGGTCACCGGTCTCAAGGCAAAATTTCCGAAGGAACTCGCGGCGGTGAAGGGCATCGGCCTTTCCGGCCAGATGCATGGCGCGACGCTGCTGGACAGCGAAGACAAGGTGCTGCGGCCCTGCATTCTCTGGAACGACACACGTTCCCATCAGGAAGCGGCCGCCCTTGATGCGAACCCGATCTTCCGCAAGCTCACCGGCAATATCGTCTTCCCCGGCTTCACCGCGCCGAAGCTCGTCTGGGTCGCGAAAAACGAGCCTGACATCTTCGCGAAGGTCGCCAAGGTGCTGCTGCCGAAGGATTACCTGCGTCTCTGGCTGACCGGCGAGCACATCTCCGAAATGTCGGATTCGGCCGGCACGTCCTGGCTCGATACCGGCGCCCGCAAGTGGTCGTCGGAACTGCTTTCGGCCACGGGCCTTGCCGAAAGCCAGATGCCGTCGCTGGTCGAAGGCACCGAACAGGCCGGCAAGCTGCGTGGCGAGCTTTCCTACAAGTGGGGCATGGGCGAGGGCGTCGTGATCGCCGGCGGGGCAGGGGACAATGCGGCGTCCGCCTGCGGCATGGGCACGGTCGCCCCGGGCAATGCCTTCGTTTCGCTCGGCACGTCCGGCGTGCTTTTCGCCGCCAACGCCTCGTATCTGCCGAAGCCGGAAAGTGCCGTGCATGCCTTCTGCCATGCGCTGCCGAAGACCTGGCACCAGATGGGCGTCATCCTGTCGGCGACCGACGCGCTCAACTGGTATTCGCAGATTGCCGGCAAGACGGCCGCCGAACTCACCGGCGAACTCGGCGACACGCTGAAGACGCCCTCCGGCGTCACCTTCCTGCCTTACCTTTCCGGCGAGCGCACGCCGCATAACGACGCGGCCATCCGAGGCGCCTTCATCGGTCTGGAACATGAAAGCAGCCGGTCGGTACTGACCCAGGCGGTGCTCGAAGGTGTCACCTTTGCCATCCGCGACAATCTCGAAGCACTGAAATCCGCCGGCACCTCGATTTCCCGCGTCACCGCGATCGGCGGCGGCTCCCGCTCCCGCTACTGGCTGCAATCGATCGCCACGTCTCTTGGCGTGCCGGTGGATATTCCGGCCGACGGCGATTTCGGAGCCGCCTTCGGAGCCGCGCGCCTCGGCCTCATCGCAGCCACCGGCGCCGACCCGCTTTCCGTCTGCTCGGCCCCGAAAACCGACGAGACCATCGAGCCTGTCGCGGCTCTTTCGGAAGCATACGACACCGCATACGCCCGCTACCGGGCGCTCTATCCGGCGATCAGATCGCTGGCGCATTGAGTATGAGGCGCCCCCTCATCCGCCGCGACCATCTTCTCCCCTCGGGGAGAAGATGGTCCGAAGGGTCGGATAAGGGGGCGACCCATCCGCCAAACAACAATTCGAACCCAAGGAGAAACACCCCATGAGCACAGGCTTTTTCGGAGACATCCAGAAAATCAAATACGAAGGCCCGGACAGCACCAATCCGCTGGCCTTCCGCCACTACAATCCGGACGAGATCGTCGCCGGCAAGCGCATGGAGGATCACCTCCGCTTCGCCGTCGCCTATTGGCACACGTTCACTTGGCCAGGCGGTGACCCCTTCGGGGGCCAGACGTTCCAGCGCCCCTGGTTCTCGGATACGATGGAAGCGGCGAAGATGAAGGCCGATGTCGCCTTCGAATTCTTCTCGTTGCTCGGTTCGCCGTTCTACTGCTTCCACGATGCCGACGTGCGCCCGGAAGGTAATAATTTCGCCGAGAACACGAAAAACCTCAACGAGATCGTCGACTATTTCGAGAAGAAGCAGGCGGAGACCGGCACCAAGCTGCTTTGGGGTACGGCAAACCTGTTCTCGAACCGCCGCTACATGTCGGGCGCTGCGACCAATCCGGATCCGGACGTTTTTGCGTTTGCCGCCGCGACCGTCAAAACCTGCCTCGACGCCACCAAGCGCCTCGGCGGTGCCAACTACGTTCTGTGGGGCGGCCGCGAAGGTTACGAGACGCTGCTCAACACCGACCTGTCGCGTGAACTCGACCAGATGGGCCGCTTCCTCAACCTCGTGGTCGAATACAAGTACAAGATCGGCTTCGAAGGCACGATCCTGATCGAGCCGAAGCCGCAGGAGCCGACCAAGCACCAGTACGATTACGACGTCTCCACCGTCTATGCCTTCCTGCAGAAGAACGGGCTGGAGAAGGAAGTGAAAGTCAATATCGAGCAGGGTCATGCGATCCTCGCCGGCCATTCCTTCGAGCACGAAATCGCCATGGCCAACGCCTTCGGCATTTTCGGTTCGATCGACATGAACCGCAACGACATGCAGTCCGGCTGGGATACCGACCAGTTCCCCAACAATGTGCCGGAAATGGCGCTCGCCTACTATCATGTCCTGGCCGGCGGCGGCTTCCAGAACGGCGGCACCAATTTCGACGCCAAGCTGCGCCGCCAGTCGCTCGATCCTGAAGACCTGCTGATCGGCCATATCGGCGGCATGGACTGCTGCGCCCGCGGCATCAAGGCGGCGGCGAAGATGCTGGACGACGGTGCGTTGAAGGCTCCGCTCGACGCCCGCTACGAGAAGTGGGACAGCCCGGAGTACCAGAAGATGCTGCGCGGCGAGTACAAGCTCGACGACATCGCTTCCTGGGTCGAGAAGCAGAACATCAACCCGGAACCGAAGTCCGGCCGCCAGGAATATCTGGAAAACGTCGTCAATCGCTACGTTTGATGTTGGAGGCGGGTGAGGCTCAGCCTCGCCCGCCCGCAAGCTGCGGGTGGTTCTCGCCTTCAGATGATGTTGGGACGGTCGGAGTGGTGCGCGTCGCCTTGCCGATGGCCAGGTTTGTTAATCGAACCGACGCATGCCGTACGCAAATATTCCAAAGCTGGTGCCGCGACCGGTGACGACGATCTTGCTACCCCGCGCCAAACCTAGCTTGAACTCGTTTTTGACGCCGCAAAGCTTGTCAAAGAAAAAGGGAAGCTCTTGGAGTGAAAGAGGAGAGCGGCACCCTCTGGAACTGGGGGGATGAGCATCGTCAACCACATATGTGAGGTCGGTCTGATGACCCGCGATCACCGCAAGGATCATTGGCCCTGCAATGACGATGGAGCTCTTTCCCAGAAAGAACCCACCTAACGGAGATGCTAGAGCGGCACAAAGCTTTTTCAGATCGTTACCGGGCATATTATCGATGTGCCGCGACAGGAGGCAAGGCAGCAGGATCCCACCGAGTAAACCTCCTGCAAGACCGGGAACGAATGCGGTCCTTGTCCATTCCGCCGATGGCGTGAACTGAAAACCAAACACTTGCGGTAAAGCAGGCACTGCGCCAATCAGAAAAGCGATTTTGACTAGCCTCCATGCTTGTTTGGCCGGTTGCCCTATCGGCTTTTCCTCTAGCTCATCCATGCAACCTTATCGCCCGTCCGGTAGCCCATCTGGAGCTTCTCTGGCACGCCAAGGAGCCCTCTTCAAGAGCGTCTTGCACGCCAGGGTGTTACTAGCGTTCTCGTTTGAGGCGCTGTTCGTGCCAACGATAAATGCAGGTAGATCTGCGCGAGCCATTTCAACGCATGTATATCTGAGAGGGAAATCTGCTTTACGTACCTCAGAATCTGGGCTAGCGTTCTTGTAGGGAGGAGTTCGGGTGCAGATTGTCATATACAGGCGTGCTGTCGGTAACGCAGCGGTCCGCTGTCGGGTCGTGTGTTGCTCTATGGTCAAGGGTGGCGCGCGATGAGTTTTGCGGACGCCAACCCCGCCGTGCCGCTCTTCGAAGCGACCGGCCTTTCCAAGACATTCGGCGTTGTCGAGGTGCTCAAGGACATCAATCTCACCGTCCGCGCCGGCGAGGTTCACGCCATCATCGGTGAAAACGGCGCCGGCAAGTCGACGCTGATGAAGATCATCGCCGGCAACTTGGCCCCGACCCGCGGCGAGATGAGGATCGACGGCGAGACCGTGACTTTTTCCGGTCCTGTCGATGCGGAACATCGCGGTATCGTGCTGGTGCACCAGGAAATCCTGCTGGCGCCGGACCTGACCGTCGCCCAGAACATCTATCTCGGCCGCGAGTTGCACAAGGGCGTCTTCATCGACGACCGCAGGATGAACGAAGGTGCCGCAAAGGCGGTGCGCGGTCTCGGCGGCGATATCGACCCCGACACCATCGTCAGTCGTCTGTCGATCGCCCAGCGCCAGCTGGTGCAGATCGCCCGCGTGCTGCTGGTGCCGCATCGCATCGTCATCTTCGACGAGCCGACCGCGTCGCTGACGCCGCACGAAACCGACGCGCTGCTGAAGGTCATCCGGCAGATCCGCGCCAAGGGTGTCGGCGTGCTGTACATTTCCCACCGCCTGCCGGAGGTGAAGGAGATCGCCGACCGGGTGACGGTGCTGCGCGACGGAAAACTTGTCGCCAGCCATGAGACGAGCGAGATCCAGCCCGCCGACATGGCGCGGCTGATGGTCGGCCGCGACGTCGCGAAGCTCTATCCGGACCGCCATGCGGCGCAGGCGCGCGAGACGGTGCTGGAGGTCGAGCATCTCAGCGTTCCCGGGTATGCGCAGGATGCCTCGTTCCAGCTTAAAAAGGGGGAAATCCTCGGTTTTGCCGGCCTCGTCGGGGCCGGCCGCACCGAGTTGATGGAGGGTATGGTCGGCCTTCGCCCGAGCCGCGGCGCGGTCCGCCATCTCGGCAAGCCGGTCAATTTCAGGGACGTGCATGCGAGCCTCAAGGCCGGCATCGTCTATCTGTCGGAAGATCGCAAGGGCAAGGGCCTGCTGCTCACCAAGGACCTGATCGTCAACCTGACGCTCGCCTCGCTCGGCAAGTTCGCGGGCGCGCTCCAAATCGACCGCAAGCGCGAGAGTGCAGCACTCGACAAGGCTATCCGCGATTTCGATATTCGCACCGGCCGAAAGGATATCCTTGCGGGCCAGCTGTCCGGCGGCAACCAGCAGAAACTGCTGCTCGCCAAGATGATGCTGCTCGATCCGTCGATCGTCATCATCGACGAGCCGACGCGCGGCATCGATATCGGCAACAAGGAACAGATCTACAAATTCATCGCCAACCTGGCAGAGGAGGGACGCTCGATCATCGTCGTCTCCTCCGAAATGCCGGAACTGATCGGTATCTGCGACCGCATCCTCGTCATGCGCTCCGGCCGGATCGTTGGCGAAGTGACGGGGGACCATATGAACGAAAACGAAATTGTCGTGCTCGCCACCGGCGTCACCAAAGGGGAGGCCGCGTGATGGCGAATGTCGCGACCGAAACGGCCAAGGCGCCGAAGACCTCCAAGGACTGGGACATGGCGGCGGTCGCGCCGTTCATCGCGCTCGCCCTGCTTCTGGTGCTCGGTTATTTCGCCAATCCGAACTTCATGACGATCCCCAATCTGCTCAACGTCGTCACACGCAGTTCCTTCATCGCCGTCATCGCGCTCGGCGCCACCTATGTGATCACCGCGGGCGGGCTCGACCTCTCGGTCGGCGCAATGCTCGCCTTTGTCGCCAGCCTGATGATCCTGTTCCTCAACTCGGGGACGATAGCCGATCCGTCCATGGCGCTGGTGGCCGGCATGGCGCTGGCGATTGCGATCGGCGCGGTCTGCGGGCTCGCCAACGGCCTGATCACCACGATCGGCCGGATCGAACCCTTCATCGCCACCCTCGGCACGATGGGCATCTATCGCGGCCTCACCACCTGGCTGAGCCAGGGCGGCGCCATCACGGTGCGCGACCGCGATATTCTGGCGCTCTACCGGCCGGTCTATTCCGGCTCTTTCGTCGGCGTGCCGATCCCGATCATCGTCATCTTCGTCACCGCCGCCATCGCAGCCTTCGTGCTTTACCGCACCCGTTACGGCCGCCATGTGACCGCAGTCGGCTCCAACGAGGACGTCGCGCGTTATTCCGGCATCTCGATCAACCGGGTGCGCACCGTAACCTACGTCATCCAGGGGCTCTGCGTCGCCGTTGCGGTGCTGCTCTACGTGCCGCGCCTCGGCTCGACATCGGCGACGACCGGCAGCTTCTGGGAACTGCAGGCGATCACCGCCGTCGTCGTCGGCGGCACGGCGCTCCGGGGAGGGGTCGGGCGCATCTGGGGCACGATCTGTGGTGCCTTCATTCTGGAAATCGTCGGCAACATCATGCTGTTGTCCAACTTCGTCAGCGAATACCTGATCGGCGCCATCCAGGGAGCGATCATCATCATCGCCATGCTGGTCCAAAGGTCGCTGATGCGGAAATGAGGAGATTGACCGGGCTGATGGGTCGCGTCCGGTCTTCAAATATTAAAGACCCTGATATTGTGGGAGAGAGAAACAATGCGCAGACAAATTTTGGGACTGGCCGTCGCGTCGCTGGCGCTTCTCGCCGGCGCCGCTTACGCCCAGGACAAGAAGGTGACGATCGGCGTTTCCATTCCGGCAGCTGACCATGGCTGGACCGCCGGCGTCGTGTTCCATGCCGAACGCGTCGCCAAGCTGCTGATGAAGGAGCATCCGGGCCTCAACGTCATCGTCAAGACCTCGCCGGATGCGGCAAGCCAGGCGAACGCCGTGCAGGACCTCGCGGTCCAGGGCCTCGACGCGCTGGTCATCCTGCCGTCCGATCCGGATCCGCTCGTCAACGCCATCCAGCAGGTCAAGGACAAGGGCACGTTCGTGGCGCTCGTCGACCGCGCGCCTTCCGTCAACGACAGCACCATCCGTGACCTCTATGTCGCGGGCAACAACCCGGCGCTCGGCCAGGTCGCCGGCGAATATATCAAGAAGACCACGCCGGACGCACAGGTCGTCGTCATCCGTGGCCTGCCGATCCCGATCGACCAGCAGCGCCAGGACGGTTTCGACAAGGGCATTGCAGGCTCCAAGGTCAAGGTTCTCGATCGCCAGTTCGGCAACTGGAGCCGCGACGACGCATTCAAGGTCATGCAGGACTACCTGACCAAATATCCGAAGATCGACGTGGTCTGGTGCCAGGACGACGACATGGCCGTCGGCGTTCTCGAAGCCATCACCCAGGCCAAGCGTACAGACATCAAGTATATCGTTGCCGGCGCCGGTTCCAAGGACATGATCAAGAAGGTCATGGACGGCGACAAGATGGTTCCGGTCGACGTTCTCTATCCGCCGGCAATGGTGGCGACCGCCATGGAACTTACCGCCGGCAATTTCTACGACAAGGTTCCGGTCAGCGGCACCTACATCCTCGACGCCACGCTGGTGACGAAGGAAAATGCCAAGAACTTCTACTTCCCGGATTCGCCGTTCTGACCAGCAATAACGCGGCGCCTGTTTTTTGCGGGCGCCGTCAGCCTCAGTCACCCTCATCCCTGTGCTTTGTCACAGGGACCAGCGCACCCAAGTCCTTGGGCGCTAAAGAGCTTTCTCACGACGCAGACGCTTCGTGGCTGGATTCCTGCGACAAGCACAGGAATGAGGCGTGGGGATGTTCCCGACCAACTGCACGTAGCCGAAAGAGGAAAAATCATGAAGACGATCAAGGGCCCGGCCATCTTTCTCGGCCAGTTCGCGGGCGATGCGGCACCGTTCAACACCTGGGACGGGATCACCAAATGGGCGGCCGACAAGGGTTATCTCGGCGTGCAGGTGCCGACCTGGGCCGGCCAGCTCATCGATCTGAAAAAGGCTGCCTCCTCCAAGGATTATTGCGACGAATTCGCCGGTATCGCGCGCGCCAATGGCGTCGAGGTGACCGAGCTGTCGACCCATCTCCAGGGCCAGCTCGTTGCCGTGCACCCGGCCTATGACGAGGGGTTCGATGGTTTTGCCGCACCCGAAGTGCGCGGTAATCCGAAGGCGCGCCAGGCGTGGGCCGTCGAGCAGGTCAAGATGGCGATCACTGCCTCGAAGCACCTCGGCATCAAGGCGCATGCGACCTTTTCCGGCGCGCTTGCCTGGCCCTACATGTATCCGTGGCCGCAGCGGCCGGCCGGTCTCGTCGAGACCGCCTTCGACGAGCTCGCCAAGCGCTGGATGCCGATCCTCGACCACGCCGATTCCTGCGGCGTCGACGTATGTTACGAAATCCATCCCGGCGAAGACCTGCATGACGGCGTCACCTTCGAGATGTTCCTGGAGCGGGTGAAAAACCATCCGCGTGCCAACATGCTCTACGATCCGTCACACTATGTGCTGCAGTGCCTCGACTATCTCGACAACATCGACATCTACAAGGACCGGATCAAGATGTTCCACGTCAAGGACGCGGAATTCAACCCGACCGGCCGGCAGGGCGTCTATGGCGGTTACCAGGGCTGGGTCGGCCGCGCCGGCCGTTTCCGCTCGCCCGGCGACGGCCAGGTCGATTTCGGTTCGATCTTCTCGAAGATGGCCGCCAACGATTTCGACGGCTGGGCCGTGGTCGAATGGGAATGCGCGCTGAAGAATTCCGAGGACGGAGCCCGCGAGGGCGCCGAATTTGTGAAGGCGCATATCATCCGCGTCACGGATAAGGCGTTCGACGACTTCGCCTCAGGGGGCACGGACGAGGCGGCGAACCGGCGGATGCTGGGGCTTTAGGCCCGACGACGTTTGCCCCTCACCCTAACCCTCTCCCCGCAGGCGGGGCGAGGGGACTTGCCACGCGCAACGCTGGAGAGGAGCGGCAAGGTTGCTGCGATCGGATGAGGAAATCTCCGAGCGGGCTAAATTTCAGGAGAGAATTCTCATGATATCCGACGTCAGGCAGGAACAGTCGCGCATCCCATTTGCCAAGGTTAAACCATGAGTCCCTCAAGCCCTCTTGAGAGTAGCGAGATCGCCGTTTTCAAGGGCGGCGAGATTTTCCTCTATCTTGTCGATGGGCCAGTCCCACCAGTCAAGCTCGAGAAGTTCCGCGATAATATCCGCCGGGAAACGCATGCGGATGAGACCGGCCGGATTGCCGCCGACTATGGCATAGGGCGGCACGTCGCGCGCGACCACCGACGCCGCAGCGACGATCGCGCCGTGGCCGATCGTGACGCCCGGCATGATCGCGGCGTTGTGGCCTATCCAGACGTCGTTGCCGACGATCGTGTCCCTCACCGGCAAGTCCTTATAGCCGAACGTCTCCGGCTTGAAGATGCGAAACGGATAGGTGGTAAAGCCCGTCATTGGGTGATTAGCGGAGCTGGTGATGAAATAGCTGCCCCTGGCGATCTGCACGAACTTGCCGATCACCAGCCGCTCTCCGCTGCCGTGAAAGAGATAGGGTGCGAGGACGCCGGCGGTTTCGTCGGGCTCTCCGGAATGGGTGAAATAGCTGAAGTCGCCGATCTCCATACGTGGATGATCGATGACGTTTTTCAGGTAAACCGTATCGCGGTAAAGGCTGCCGTCGGGAAGGGTGATGGGATGCGTGGCTGTCGCGTCGAGAAGGGGCATGACCGGACCTTTTCCATGGATTTGCAAGAGGCGCGCCTATCGTTCGAAGGGCGGCTGTTTGAAATACGTGGAGCCTCAGCGGAGGCGGGTCTTGGTGTCCATGATCGGAGCATCCTTTTGTCTCGCAACGGAAACCTAGCCTGATCGCGCGACGAAATCCACCACAGGATTTTCATTAAATCGAATAAGGAGAAACATCATGGCAATTGAAGGCAAGGACGAACAGGCGCGGGAGCCGCGCATCCGGCTCGGCATGGTCGGCGGCGGGGCCGGGGCGTTCATCGGGGCGGTGCATCGCATGGCGGCAAGGCTGGACGACCAGTTCGATCTGGTCGCCGGCGCGCTCTCGTCGACGCCGGAAAAGGCGATCGCCTCGGGCCGCGATCTCGGGCTCGATCCGTCGCGCACCTACGGTTCCTACAAGGAGATGGCGATCCGCGAGGCGCGGCTGAAGGACGGCATCGAGGCCGTGTCGATCGTCACGCCGAACCATGTGCATTACGAGGCGGCCAAGGAATTTTTAAAGCGCGGCATCCACGTCATCTGCGACAAGCCGCTGACCTCCAATCTTGCCGACGCGAAGAAGCTGAAGAAGTTGGCCGATGAGAGCGATGCGCTGTTTATCCTCACCCACAATTACACCGGTTATCCGATGGTGCTGCAGGCCCGCGAAATGATCGCCAACGGCGATCTCGGAAAGATCCGCATCGTACAGGTCGAATATCCGCAGGACTGGCTGACCGAGGCCGTCGAGCAGACCGGCGCCAAGCAGGCCGTATGGCGCACCGATCCGGCGCAGTCGGGCGCCGGCGGTTCGACGGGTGACATCGGCACGCATGCCTATAACCTCGCCGCCTTCATCACCGGGCTTACGCTCGAAAGCCTCGCCGCCGATCTCGACAGTTTTGTCGAGGGCCGCAGGCTCGACGACAACGCGCATGTGATGCTGCGTTACGAGGGCGGCGCCAAGGGCATGCTGTGGTGCAGCCAGGTGGCTCCGGGCCATGAGAACGGCCTGAAGATTCGCGTCTACGGCACCAAGGGCGGCATCGAATGGGTGCAGGCCGATCCGAACTATCTATGGTTTACCCCGTTCGGCGAGCCGAAGCGGCTGATCACCCGCAACGGCGCCGGTGCCGGTGCCGCAGCAGGACGCGTCAGCCGCATCCCATCCGGCCACCCGGAAGGTTATCTCGAAGCGTTTGCGACCATCTACACGGAAGCCGCCCGCGCCATCAATGCGGTCAAAAAGGGCGTCGCGGTCGACAAGGCGGTGATCTATCCGACCGTCGACGACGGCGTGAAGGGGGTTGCGTTCGTGGAAGCCTGCGTCGCGTCCTCGAAGAAGAACGGGGCGTGGGTGAAGCTGTAAGCGGCTGGTCTCAGGCCGACATATCGCCGACAAGCGCAGCAGCCGGGATGTGCCATGCCCGGCTGATCTTCCTGATCTGGTCGAGATTGATCTCGCGCCGGCCGTTCAAGAGGTCGGCGGCGCGCGATTTCGAACCGACGATCTCGATCAGGTCGGCGCGGGTGTAGTTGTTTGCCTCCATGACCGATTTCAACACCTCGACCGGCGAAGCCTGCGCAATAGGATAATGCTTGGCCTCGTATTCCTCGATCAGCAGCACGAGAGCATCGAAGTGCGCGGCTTCGATTGTCCCTGCGTCCGGTTCGTTCTCGAAATAGGGCCGCGCGGCTTTCAACGCTGCCTCGTATTCCGCCTCGTCGATAAGGGTACGCACAGAATCGATGTCCATTTCCGTCAGACCTTCTAAAGTTCTGCCACGTCGATGCGATCATATTCGGCATGCGTTCCGACAAACAGGATAAAAACCCGCTGGGTTCTGAAGCCGATCAGCGCAACCACGCGATATTTGTTGCCACTGACATCAAAGACGATCTTTCCGCCGGAGACATAGTCCGCTGAATTGAACGTTGCCTTCACGTCCGAAAAATTGCTCCACGCCGCATTCGAAACGGTCGTGTACCAGTCCGCCATTGCCGCTTCGGCGGTTGCCCTTGGTCCCTTCGGCAGCCGCTGGCAGAACTTTACGAGCGTCGACTTGGCTATGACACGCATTGCACCCCTGGATATCATGTTCCCAATTTGGAAACAAGGTGAGCCGGAGAGTGCCGCAGCCTTCCCCTCAAAGGGGGGAGTAGATGCGCTCCTGCAACGTTTCAGAATTCTCATCTGTACATCTGCGCCCCGCTTGGTTAAATCGCCCCCGAAAGATGGTCCGGCAGACCTTGCGCAACCAGATATGGCGGCATCCCCCATGACCGATCCCAAAACGCCCGATCCCCAAAAATTCGCGGCCGGGTTTCCCGGCGATTTCCTCTGGGGCGTCGCGACGGCGTCCTACCAGATCGAAGGATCGACCAGGGCGGACGGCCGCAAGCCTTCAATCTGGGATGCGTTCTCGAACATGCCGGGACGGGTCCATAACCGCGACAATGGCGATATCGCCTGCGATCATTACAATCGCTGGGAACAGGATCTCGATCTCATCCAGGAGATGGGCGTCGAAGCCTATCGGTTCTCGATCGCCTGGCCGCGAATCATTCCGGATGGCACCGGACGGATCAACGAGAAGGGGCTGGATTTCTACGACCGGCTGATCGACGGCTGCAAGGCGCGCGGCATCAAGACCTATGCGACGCTCTACCATTGGGACCTGCCGCTTTCGCTGATGGGTGAGGGCGGCTGGACGGCGCGGTCGACGGCCTATGCCTTCCAGCGTTATGCCAAGGTGGTGATGGCGCGGCTCGGCGACCGGCTTGATGCGGTCGCGACCTTCAACGAACCCTGGTGCATCGTCTGGCTCAGCCACCTCTACGGCATCCATGCGCCGGGCGAGAAGAACATGCAGGCGGCGCTTGCCGCCATGCACCACGTCAATCTCGCCCACGGCCTCGGCGTCGAAGCGATCCGGCACGTGACGCCGGACGTGCCGGTCGGCACGGTCATCAACGCTGCATCGATCATCGCCGGCTCCGAGAGCTCGGCCGATCTCGCCGCCGCCGAGCGCGCCCACCAGTTCCACAACGGCGCCTTCTTCGATCCGGTCTTCAAGGGCGAATATCCGCAGCAATTTCTCGAAGCGCTCGGGGATCGCATGCCGGTCGTCGAAGAGGGCGATCTCAAGATCATCAGCCAGAAGCTCGACTGGTGGGGCCTCAACTATTACAAACCGGACCGCGTCCATGACGAGCCCACACGCACCGGCGATTTCCCCTGGACCGTCGAGGCCAAGCCCGCCAGCGACGTCAAGACCGATATCGGCTGGGAAGTCTATGCGCCGGGCCTGAAGCTGCTGGTCGAGGATCTCTACCGCCGCTACGAACTGCCGGGCTGCTACATCACCGAAAACGGCGCCTGCTACAATATGGAGCCCGTGGACGGCGAAGTGGATGATCAGCCGCGTCTGGATTATTATGTCCAGCACCTTTCGGTGGTCGCCGACCTCATCAAAGACGGTTATCCGATGAAGGGGTATTTTGCCTGGAGCCTGATGGACAATTTCGAATGGGCCGAGGGTTATCGAATGCGCTTCGGCCTCGTGCATGTGAATTACGAGACCCAGGAACGGACGATCAAGAAAAGCGGCAAGTGGTATCGCGAGCTCGCCTCGTTATTCCCGAAAGGCAATCACAAATCGGCGTAAATGCGAAGATCCTTTTTTAAGGGATGCTGTGATACCTATCGCCACCTGATTGCTGGAGATAGTGCGATGTCTGGTTGTGTGGGATGCCGCGATGGCGAGGGTTTCGAAATCCCATTTTCGATGGCTTTCCAGCCGATCGTCGATCTGCGAACCGGTACGGTCTTCGCGCAGGAGGCTCTGGTTCGCGGGCTCGGTGGAGAGGGCGCCATGTCGGTCCTGTCGCAGGTAACGCAGCATAACCGATATGCGTTCGACCAGCAGTGCCGCGTCAAAGCCATTCAGCTTGCGGCGCGCCTGGGCGCTGATTCTCCGGATACCAAGCTTTCCATCAATTTCATGCCGAACGCCGTCTACGAACCGCGGGCCTGTATCCGCCTGACGCTTGCGACAGCGACGCAGGTGGGTTTTCCGCTGGACCGGATCATTTTCGAATTCACCGAGGGCGAGCAGGTGGATGTGAAACATCTCCTGAATATTCTGCGCACCTACAAGGACATGGGGTTCAAGACGGCGATCGACGATTTCGGCGCCGGCTACTCAGGGCTCAATCTGCTTTCGCAATTCCAGCCGGATATCGTCAAATTCGACATGGAGCTGATCCGCGGTATCGATCAGGACGCCGCCAAGCGCGTCGTCGTCAAGCACAGCCTGGCGATGCTCGATGAATTCGGCATCGTTGCCGTCTGCGAAGGCGTTGAAACGCATGAAGAGCTCAAGGTCCTGCGGGATCTCGGCGTGTCGCTCGTGCAGGGCTATGTTTTCAGCCGGCCTACCTTCGAGAGCTTTGCAAGTCCGGAGCTGAAACTGGCGTCGTGACGCGGATTGACGCTAATCCGTCCGAATATTTTCCATCCCCCGCAATATCTGGAAATTCGTTTCTCGGCCCGGCGACGCTGCGGTGCAATAAGAGCACCGGATTGTCGGCCGAGTGGCGGCTGCGTGTGGACGAGACATGGGCAGACTATTATATCGACGCGTAAGCCGAATGTGTGACTGACCAGTGGGATGTTCCCCTAGTGTCACCGTTGCGCCGGCCGGTCCGTAAAAGAGTTTCCGATGTCTATAAAAGTTCAAACCCTGCCCGAGGCGCCATACGGCGCCGTGTCGATACCGCCTGAGCAACCGCTGTCTTCACCAACGTCGATGGTCACTTTCGAAGCGGTGACGAAACGCTTCGGCGGTGCCGACGACAAGAGCCAGTTCACCGCGCTTGACGGCATCGACCTTTCCGTGGCACGTGGCGCGATCACCGGCATTATCGGCCGCTCGGGCGCCGGCAAGTCGACCCTGATCCGCCTCGTCAACGGGCTGGAAAAGGCGACCTCCGGCCGCGTCGTCGTCGACGGTGTCGAGGTGGGCGGCCTGTCGGAGAACGGGCTTCGGGATCTGCGCCGCCAGGTCGGCATGATCTTCCAGCACTTCAATCTGCTCTCGTCGCGCACCGCCTTCGACAACGTCGCGCTGCCGCTCGAAATCGCCGGCCTCGACAAACAGGCAATCCGTGCCAAGGTGGCGCCGCTGATCGATCTGGTCGGCCTCGGCGACAAGTCGGATCGTTACCCGGCCGAGCTCTCCGGCGGCCAGAAGCAGCGCATCGGCATTGCCCGGGCACTCGCCACCTCGCCGAAACTGCTGCTCTCCGACGAGGCGACCTCGGCGCTCGACCCGGAAACGACGCAGTCGATTCTGGCCCTTTTGAAGCGCATCAATGCCGAACTCGGCCTCACCGTGCTTTTGATCACCCACGAGATGGAGGTGGTGAAGACCATCGCCTCGGATGTGGCGGTGATAGACCGGGGCAAGATCGTTGAGGCGGGCCGCACCTTCGATGTCTTTACCGGCGCCAAACACGAGACGACACGCTCGCTTCTGTCGGCTGCACTCGGCACCAACCTGCCGGAATGGATCCGCTCGAACCTGAAACCGCAGCCGTCGGCAGGCGATCGCGTCCTAGTGCGGCTGATCTTCTTCGGGGCGACTGCCTTCCAGCCGCTGACTGCGCGGCTGGTCACCGAACTTGGCGCCGACGTCAACATCCTCGCCGGCACGATCGAGGAAATCGCCGGCGAGCCCTATGGTTCATTGGTCGTTGCCTATCCGGCCGACCCCGCCGTTCGGGAGCGCGCCGAACGCTTTTATGCCGCAACCGGCCTTTCCACGGAGGTGCTCGGTTATGTCGCCTGATATGCTTTTCGCCCTGCTCTCGAAGGCGCTGTGGCAGACCCTGCAGATGGTCGTCGCCGCCGGCTTGATCGGTTCGCTGATCGGCCTGCCGATCGGCGTGTTCCTGGCGACCAGCGGTAAGGGCGAACTTTTTCCCGCGCCGGTTTCGAACCGCATCATCGGCGCGATCGTCAATGCGGCGCGCTCGACGCCGTTCATCATCCTGGTCGTGGCGATCATCCCGTTCACGCGCCTCGTCACCGGCACTTCGATCGGCACCTATGCGGCGATCGTGCCGCTGACGGTCGCGACCATTCCCTTCGTCGCGCGGCTTGCCGAAGCGGCGATCCGCGAGGTGGACAAGGGCCTGATCGAGGCTGCCCGCGCCATGGGTGCGACGCCGCTGCAGATCGTCTTCAAGGTGCTGCTCGCCGAGGCCAAACCGGGTCTGACGCTGGCGCTGACGCTCACACTCGTCAGCCTGGTCGGCTATTCGGCCATGGTCGGCGCCGTCGGCGGCGGGGGCCTCGGCGATCTCGGCATTCGCTACGGCTACCAGCGCTTCATGCCGGACGTGATGCTGGCCGTCGTCGTGGTGCTGATCGTGGTCGTCCAGGCAATCCAGAGCGCCGGCGATGCGCTCGCCCGCCGCTTCGACAAGCGCAACCGCAAGACCTGACACTTCAAATCCCGGAAAACCAGCCTCCCAAGACATACCCAAGAAGACTGGCGCATATAAACGAAACCCAAGGAGACACTTATGAAGAAGCTCATCATCGCGGCGGCACTCGCCGCCTTCGCTGCCGCTCCGGCACTTGCCGAAGATATCAAGATCGGCGTCACCCCCGGCCCGCATGCCCAGATCATGGAAAAGGTCAAGGAAATCGCGGCCACAAAGGGCCTCAACATCCAGATCCTCGAATTCTCCGACTACGTCGTGCCGAACCAGGCGCTGGCCGACGGCGAACTCAACGCCAATTCCTTCCAGCACCAGCCTTATCTCGACAACCAGGTCAAGGATCGCAAGTTCGACATCGTCAGCGTCGCGCAGACCGTCAACTTCCCGATGGGCGTCTATTCCAAGAAGGTGAAGAGCCTCGCCGACCTGAAGCAGGGCGCCACCGTCGCCATCCCGAACGACCCGACCAATGGCGGCCGCGCGCTGCTCATCCTCGCCGACCAAGGCCTGATCAAGGTCAATGCCGCCAAGGGCCTGAAGATCGGCCCGGCCGACGTGACCGAAAACGCCAAGAAGATCGAGTTCGCCGAACTCGACGCCGCCCAGCTGCCGCGCTCGCTCGACGATGTCGATGCCTCGGTCATCACCACCAACTACGCGTTGGAAGCCGGCCTCAACCCGAAGACCGATCCGATTGCCAGGGAAGGCGAAAAGGCCCCTTACATCAACGTTATCGCCGTCAAGGCGAAAGACAAGGATGCCGCCTGGGTAAAGACCCTCGTCGAGGCCTATCACAGCGCTCCGGTAAAGGATTTCGTCAACACCCAGTTCAAGGGCGCCGTTATCGCCGCCTGGTAGTATAAGATTTCGAAAATTCTTGGTGGGCCGGCTCTCAGCTGTGAGGATCGGCTCATTTCTTTTAACGCTATCTGAAGGAATACCCGCGAAAGATGTAGGGCTTCATGAGGTCTTCGATGCGGCTTCTCCCGTCTCGCTTTCGCCGCCCCGCAACACTTGGCCGTCGCTCCGCCGTGACGTCGATGCTGCTTGCCTTCGCGGTGGTCGTGGTGCTGGTGACGATCTTCATCCTGACCGCGCTCGACCGCATCACCGACTACGCCAATCGCCTTGACGACGGGCGCTCGCGGGAGACGACCTCGGGCGCGGTCCAGACATTCGAAGAGCAGCTGCATGCAACGCTCAACGATTACGCCGCCTGGGACGATGCCGCCCAGTTCGTCTATGCGGATGATCAGGCCTGGATCGTCAGCAACTATGGCGACATGACCGCCAACAGTGATCTCTTCGACGTCGCGATCGTCATGGATATGAACCGGGACGTGCTGATGGCCTATCAGGACGGCGCGCCGGTCAGCTGGGCTCCGCGGGATTATTTCGACTCCTCGCTCTGGACGCTGTTCGACAAGGCGAGTTCCGCCGGCGCGGAAAGCGTACCGGAAGCGGCCGCTTTCGTGCAGACGCAAAAAGGTGTGGCGGCCGTCGGCGTGGCGCTGATCCGGCAGAAATCGGGGCAGCTCGATCAGCCGGTCTCGAACCGCCGCTTCCTGATTTTTGCCCGGCATCTGGACGAGGCCAAGGTCCACAAGCTCTCCGAGACCTACGTCATCGACGGACTTCGTTTCGCGAATGCCTCCGATACCGTTGCCAACATGGTGGAGATCCGGAACATCCACGGCAAGGTACTGCAGCGGCTCGTCTGGCATTCACGTAAGCCAGGCGACATGGGTTATGCCCAGGTCCGGCCGCTCGTCTATTGCGCGCTCGCCATGGTCGGCCTGTTCTTCCTCCTCCTCTTCGTCAGCGGCAGCAATACGCTCAACCGGCTGACCGCGGACGAGGCGGCGGCGCGGTATCTCGCCATGAGCGACCGGCTGAGCGGGCTGCTCAACCGCGCCGGCTTTTTTGCGGCCCTCGACGCGCTGGTCCTCCAAAGCCACCGCAACAACGAGGACGTAGCGCTGCTCTATCTCGATCTCGACGGCTTCAAGGAGGTCAACGACGCCTATGGCCACGGCACCGGCGACAAGCTGATCCGCGGCGTTGCGGCCGGTCTCAAGACGCTGGTCGGCGATACGGCGATCCTGGCCCGCGTCGGCGGCGACGAGTTCGCCATTGCGCTCGCGAGCACGGATATCGGAAGGGTGGTGGATACGCTGAGTGACCGTATCCTCGGTTTCTTCGACGAGCCTTTCGTGATCGGCGAAAGGGTCGCGACCATCGGCACCTGCATCGGCGTCGCCATCTCGCCGCGCGGCAAGGTAACCGGCGAGGAACTGGTGCGGCGTTCCGACATGGCCATGTATCACGCCAAGGAAACCGGGCGTGGGCGGACCGAATATTATCGGCCGGAAATGGATGCCGAGCGCGAAGAGCGCAACATGCTGGAGGTCGACCTGAGGATCGCGATCGAGCGCCGCGAGGTCAATGTCGTCTACCAGCCGGTCGTCGATGCCAGGACATGGCGCATCATCGGCGTCGAGGCGCTGGCGCGCTGGCACCGCGCCGGTTACGGCCCCGTGTCTCCCGACGTCTTCATCCCGATCGCCGAATCGACTGGTCTCATCGACCAGCTCGGCCTTTTCGTGCTGCACCGCGCCTGCGAGACGCTGACGCTGTGGCCTGAGCTCAAGCTTGCGGTCAACATCTCCCCCGGCCAGTTCCGCGATCCGGCATTTGCCGTACATGTCGCTTCGGTGTTCCGCAAGACCGGCGCCGATCCTTCCCGGATCACACTTGAGATGACCGAGGGTTATTTCATCCAGAGCCCGGAACGCGCCCGGGCCGCTCTCGCCAAGCTGAAACAGCTCGGCGTCAATATCGCACTCGACGATTTCGGCGCCGGCTTTTCGAGCGTCGGATACCTGCGCCAGTTTGGTTTCGACCGGATGAAGATCGACAAGTCGCTGGTGCATGCGCTGGAGGAGGGCGGCCGCGCCGTCGACCTTCTGCAGGCGACCGTGGCGCTCGCCCGCTCGCTGGAAATCCCGGTCACCGCCGAGGGCGTCGAAACCGAGGCACAGGCTTTGCAACTGAGGCTTACTGGCTGCGACGAACTGCAGGGCTATCTGTTCGGCAGGCCGATGTCATCGCAGGAGATCGACATCATCTATCGCGGCAACCGCCTGCCGGGCGGGATGAGCGGGGCGGCGTAAGCGGCCTCTTTTGGCGAGCCGCCCTATCCGAACTGGACGGCGGTCGGCGTCAACTGGCTCGCCGGCTTCGATTTCGAAATCAAGGTGATCGCCCGGATACCGCAGGCGGCTTGAAGCCGCGACGACCCGCTCGCGCCAGGCCATCTGGCGCGGGCGAATCTCACCCGCCGATATGCTTTACGCCGCGCTTTTTCGCAAGCGCGATCTGGTGCTGCCGTTCCCGGTAGCGGTCACGGTCTTCCTCGGTGCGGCTCGGGTAGCAGGTGGAGCAGGAGACGCCTTCCTCGTAATAGGGAGAGGTCACTTCTTCGGCGGTGATCGGGCTGCGGCAGGCGTGGCAGAGCTTGTGGTTGCCTTCCTTCAGGCCATGCTCCACTGAGACACGCTCGTCGAAGACAAAACAGGCGCCCTCCCAGAGGCTTTCCTCCCGCGGCACCTCTTCGAGGTATTTGAGGATGCCGCCCTTCAGGTGGAAGACCTCGTCAAAACCCTGTTCCTTCATGAAGGCCGTCGCTTTCTCGCAGCGGATGCCGCCGGTGCAGTACATGGCGATTTTCGGCTTGTTGTGCAGGCCGGGATTGTTCTTCACCCAGTCGGGAAACTCGCGGAATGTCTTGGTCTGCGGATCGACCGCGCCCTTGAAGATGCCGATCGCCGTTTCGTAGTCGTTGCGGGTGTCGATGACGATCGTTTCCGGATCGGAGATCAGCGCGTTCCAGTCCTTCGGCTCGACATAGGTGCCGACGATGCGCCTGGGGTCGATATTCTCGACGCCCATGGTGACGATTTCCTTCTTCGGCCGCACCTTCATGCGCAGGAAGGGCATCTTGGACGCACGGCTTTCCTTGTGCTCCAGGCCTGCGAATTCCGGCTGGGCGCGCAGATAGGCGAGAAGGCCGGCGATTGCCGCGTCGGAGCCGGCAACCGTGCCGTTGATGCCCTCCCGGGCGATCAGCAGCGTGCCCTTGATGCCGTTCTCGTCGCAGAAGGCCTGCAACGGCTCGCGAAAGCTCTCAAAGCGGTCGAAACGCGCGAAATGATAGAGCGCGGCAACGAGCCAGGCACCCGTCGCTTCCGGGTGGGTTTGAATGGTGTTTTCGGTCATGGCGCTGAAATACAGCGTCAGGACACGCTGCGCAACGCGGTTTCTTTCTCGTGCGCTTCATGTGCCCTGTGCAGCTTTGCCGCGCGGCGCTCCTTGCGCGGCGCGGTGGCCGCCTTTTCCCACAACAGCGCGATCAGCCCGCTTTCCGTCTCGGCGCTGTCGGCGAACACCGCGTGGGCCGCTTCCAGCGCTTCGTGCCGCAATGCCTGCTGGCGGACGATGATGGCGCCGAGCACCCGGGCCAGCGTGTCGCTGTCGCCGAACAGTTCGGGGTTTTCGTTGACCAGCCCGGTCAGCACCGAAAGATCGTGTTCGTGGCCGAGCAGATCGACCAGCGCCCTGGCTTGCTGCTGCTTGGCGAGCATGGCGGAAGGCCAGACCCCGCCGAGCAGCGACAGGTGCATCCAGTAGGTCTGGCCGCATTTGCGCAGCTCGTGATAGGTCTCGGCATCGCCGTGTTCCTCGCAGCCGGCCAGTGCGCCGAGCGCCTTCTCGCGCTGGCCCTTCCAGGCCCTGGCAAGCCGTTTGCCCGTCTTGTGCGGATCGTCGTCGAGATCGAGCTCGTCGAGGGCCGCGATCGCCGCGCGGCAGGTGTCGGCGGCGGCCGCCATCTTGGCCGGCAGGTCGTGTTCGTCCGAAGCGATCCGGTCTCGCCGTTCGGCCAGCGCCTTGGAGGCCGTGGTGAGGGCGGAAAGCTCTTCGGGCGAGCCGGCATGGCCGGCGAGATAACCGACCGTCTCGACGAGTGCAGTGGCGTCGCGCACGGCCGACAGCGTCTGCGCCATGTCGCGGATGCGGTTGTTCTCGCGGGCACGGAATTCCTTGGCGTCCGGCTGGATCAGCCGGTAGAGGGCGCGCACCCGCTTGAAGCGTTTTCGCGCGTCGTGCACTGCTTCGTGCGGCCCGTCCGGCTGTTCCTCCAGCAGATGGATGGCCTTGGAAAGCTGGCTTTCCGCGACCGAGCGGAACTCGTCTGTGAAGGATTTAGCGGGCCGCAGACGGTACGCCATGACACAATTCTCCGCTCAGATCTTCAGTCGCCATCACCATGTTGGAATACCGCCAGTCGCCGGTGATCTCCTGGCCGATCCAGTCGGGAATGTCAGGCAGGGCGCCCTCTTCCTCCACTTCGACCTCGGCCACGATCAGTCCCTTATAGGCTCCGTCATAGACGTCGACCTCCCAGGTGTAACCTCCGTGCTCGACCTCGTGCCGGGTCTTTTCGAGCACGACGCCGATGGCATTCTGCGCCATCTCTTCGGCATCGGCCAAGGGGATTTCGTATTCGAATTCGTCGCGGGCGACGAGGTGTTCGCCGATCTTGATGGTCAGTTTGGCGCGCTTGCCGTCGATGATCCGCACCCGCACCGAACGGTCGTCGCCGGATGCGACATAGGCCTGCAGGAAATCGGAGGATGACGAGACCTCCGAGCGCCAGCCGTCGCTCTTCACCAGAAATTTCCGTTCGATTTCCTTGGCCATGCTTCGCCCGCCGCCTTGGGAACTTCCACCATTGTTGCAACCCTAGTGCAAACTCCGCATTCCGCAAACCCGTTCGACGATGGCGCCCTGTTTTTTCTCGACAATGACGGGCTTGAGGGGTATCTCGACCTCGAAGTTTCAATCGTTTTAGCGGAGACCGCACCATGACCGGCAAGACCGAAAAGCTGCTTTCCATCCTGAAACTGCAGCCGGTGGTGCCGGTGCTGATCGTCGACGACGCCAAGTCGGCGGTGGGTCTGGCGCGGGCGCTGGTCGCCGGCGGCCTGAAGGCGATCGAGATCACCATGCGCACGCCCGCCGCCCTCGAGGCGGTGAAAGCGGTCGCCGCTGAAGTCGAAGGGGCCAATGTCGGCGCCGGCACGATCCTCAACGCCCGCGACTACGAGGCGGCCGTCAAGGCGGGTTCGACCTTCATCGTCTCCCCCGGCGTGACGCCCGGCGTGCTTTCGGCTGCCAAGGATTCCTCGGTGCCGCTTCTGCCGGGTGCAGCGACCGCCAGCGAAGTGATGACGCTGCGCGAAGCCGGATACGAGGTGCTGAAGTTTTTCCCCGCCGAACAGGCCGGCGGCGCCGCTTACCTGAAGGCCCTGTCCTCGCCGCTCGCCGGTACGCTGTTCTGCCCGACGGGCGGCATTTCGCTGAAGAACGCCAACGACTACCTGTCGCTGCCGAACGTCATCTGCGTCGGCGGCTCGTGGGTCGCGCCGAAGGAACTGGTCTCGGCTGGCGATTGGGCCGGCATCACCAAGCTCGCTTCGGAAGCGGCGGCGCTGAAGGCCTAAGCCCGCGACATCCGGCCACCGCAACCGGCCTTTGTAATTCCATAGTCGAATGCCTATGTCTCCCCGGAAACACAACAGGGAGATGTGCGATGTTCGACGCGAAGAAGCTTCTCGACCAATTTCTGGGATCACAGATTCCGGGCCTGTCGGGGGGAAGCGTGAGAGACCGGGCAGGGCAGGCGACCCAGCTCGCCAAGAACAATCCGCTCGCCACCGGCGCGATCCTTGCGGCCGTCCTTGGCACCAAGACCGGCCGCAATATTGCCGGCAATGTCGCAGCCGTCGGCGGCATCGCGGCAATCGCCGGCCTTGGCTATCTCGCCTACAAGAACTATCAGTCCGGCCAGTCGCCGCAGACGGCGCCGCAGCCCGCACCTCAGGCTGACAAGCCGCTGCTCTCGCCGCCGGCCGATTCGCCCTTCCATCCGCAATCTTCCGCCCTCACCAACGATTTCGCCCTGACGCTCGTCCGCGCGATGATTGCCGCCGCCAAGGCCGACGGGCATATCGATGCCGGCGAGCGCGCCAACATCATGGACAAGGTGCATGCGGTCGATCTCGGCGCCGAGGCGGAAGCCTTCATCGAGAACGAGCTCGCAAATCCCGTCGATATCGACGACCTCGTCACCGCTGCCCGCACCGAGGAGCAGAAGGTCGAGATCTATGCGGCCTCGCGCCTGACCATCGACCCGGACACCCGTGCCGAACGCGGTTATCTCGACCTGCTGGCCGGCCGCCTCGGATTGAACGATGCGCTGATCGAGCATATCGACGCGACGGTTTCGGCAGCGAAGGTCAAGGCGTAAGGCGCGCCAGTCGTGTGTTGTCAAACGGCTGCGCATCTTTCCGGTCTCGGCCCGCCTTGGCGGGTTAGGGAACGGGAATGGCGCGGCCGTTCGGCAGACTGCCGTCAGTCGGCAAGCTTGACCGCTGTACCCGTTGCCGCAACGAACAGGATGCCCCCGCCCGCTGCCATCGACAATTCGCTGAAGTCGATCTTGATTGCGATGATCGCGTCGGCGTTCAGGCGGACCGCTTCGCGGCGAAGCTCGATCATGCAGACGGTCCGGGCGTCGCGAACGGCGGATTGCACCGTCTTGCTGCGCCCACCGAAGAAATCGCGGAAATTGTTGGCGATATCCTTGAATAAGCTGAGGCCCAGCGCCGTTTCGGCGCCGACGACATCGACGATGTTGTCGATCCGTCGTCCGGGAATTTCGCTGCCCGTCGTGATGATAATCCTGGCAAGGGCCGGATCATTCAGGTCTTCCGGGGAAACGATACCGTTTTCGATCTTCCGGTAGGCCGACTCCAGGCTTGCGGCTTCCGCCTTCGCGCGGCAGTCCCTGCATATGCCGCCTCTGACATCTGCGAAGCCGAATTCTCGATTGCATGAGGTGCAGACCGCCATTGGACAACTCCCATGATTTACCGCCAAGGGAAGCAGAGAGCCGGGACCGTGTCCATCTCAAAGTGAAGCGGCAGGCCTCTTGCCGCCCCCGTTGCCTTTCCCCTGCCGCTGGCCTAAGCCTCAGACACGATGCAAGAGGCTGATATGCGCGATCTGAAGAATTACAAAGTTTCCGCCCCCGCACCGGTCACCCTCAAGGGCCGGTTCGTGACGCTCGAACCTTATGACAGGCAAACGCATCTGCAGGCGCTGTGGGACGGGCTCGGTGGCGCCGAGGGCATCAATCCGCTTCTCAAATATTTCCCGAACGACGATTTTGCCGATATGAACGCGTTCGGCGACTGGCTGGAAAACGCCCGTATCCATTCGAATTTCGTGACGCTTGTCTCTCGTGACAATGCGACCGGCAAGGTCGTCGGCATGGCGAGCTACATGCGCCCGGACCCGAAGAACGGCGTCATCGAGGTCGGCTCCGTCGCGCATGGCGCCGACATGAAGCGCTCGCCGCTGTCGACCGAAGTGCATTACCTGATGGCCAGGCACGTGTTCGAGGGGCTCGACTATCGCCGCTACGAATGGAAATGCCATAACGAGAACGAGCCGAGCAAGGCGTCCGCCCGCCGCTACGGCTTCACCTTCGAAGGCGTCTTCCGCCAGCACGTCATCTCCAAGGGCGCCAATCGCGACACCGCCTGGTTCTCGATGATCGACGTGGAATGGCCGCTCCTGAAGGCCGCGTTCGAAGCATGGCTTTCGCCCGACAATTTCGAGGCGGACGGCACGCAGACGCGACGGCTCGAAGATATCCGCGCCGAGCTCGCCAAGGGAGCAGTGGCATGACGCCCGAAGCAAAGTCGCAGGCGATCGCCGCCGCGGTTATTCTCCTCGGCATCGGACTGGTGATCTATTTCCTGCCGACGATCGTGATGTGGATCGCCCAGTTTTCCCCGATGCTCGCCGTCGTCATCGGGTCGCTGCTGCTGCTCGGTTTCTTTGCCATTTTCTGGCTGCGGGCGCGCTATCAGCGCAATCGCGGCCGCTGACCGCTACTCTCGCGCCAATCCGGCCGCAGTCCTAAGGCGTAGCCGCCTAGCCGGAAGGCCGGGTTGCGCGTTGTTCCCGCCCCTGTAAGCTGCCTCCGGAGCCTAGTTTATAGGTCCTTGGGGTACTGCGATGGCGGCGGGCGAAATCAGGTCGATGACGGGCATTCGCGGAGCGGCGGCCGTGTTCGTGATGATCTACCATTTCGAACTCGACCGGGTTCCGTCGAACGGGGCGTTCTCGACTTTCCTCAATCACGGCTATCTGTCCGTCGACCTGTTCTTCATCTTGAGCGGCTTCGTCATGGCGCATGTCTACGGGCCGTCGTTCCTATCGGGCGCTTTCCGATTCGGCGATTTCCTGTGGCATCGCATCGCCCGGATTTATCCGCTCTATCTCGCCGTGACGCTGGCGTTCATTGTGCTCGCTTTCGTCAAATCCTCCCGGGTGGATATCGGGCCGGACGTCTTTCTCTCGAATATGCTGATGCTGCAGGCGCTCGGCAACTGGCCGAGCATCGATCCGCCCGCCTGGTCGGTCAGCGCCGAAATGCTGGTCTACCTGCTGTTCCCGATGATCGGTCTTCTATGCCTGAAATCGAGCCGGACGGCGGCGCTTCTCCTCGGCATCGGAGCGCTCCTCGCGATCCTGATCCTGACGCTTGCCGCTTCGCTTCATTATATCGGGTCGACGATTTCCAAGGGCCTGCTCGACCTGATCGCCGCGCCCTTCACGCTGATCCGCTGCCTTGCGGGCTTCACCCTCGGCCAGCTGGTCTGGCGGCTGCACAACGACCCGGTCGCCGCATCCTTCGCCTCGCGAACCTCGATCCAGATCTGTGTCGGCCTTCTGGTGCTGGTGGCGCTTACCCAGACGGATTGGGATTTCCCGATCTATCTGCTGATCATCCTGCTGATCCTTTGCCTCAGCACCGACCGTGGTATGTTTTCCGGGTTTTTCGCCTCCCGGCCGCTCCATTTTCTTGGGGACATTTCCTTTGCCGTCTACCTCACCCATTACCGGGCACTCGGCGTCTGGGGCATGGTCGAGGGCAGGCTCGGCAATGCCGATTTCGTCATCCGCAACCTGGTCGCAACCGTGGTGACCAGCATGGTGGTCATCGCCGTATCCTGGCTGCTGCACGTCGCCATCGAGCGGCCTTGCCGGCAGTTGATACGCAAGGGCAGCGCGGCCTTCGCCAGGAGGCCCGCCGTTTGACGAGCCGGCGTCAGGCCTGCAGTGCCGCGCCGAGCAGCGACAGCCCCACCAGCAGCACGAACAGCGCCCCGCCGATCTCGATCGCATGGGTGATCCGTCGTCCCGCGCGCGAGCCGGGTCCGGCAATGCGGACCGCGAGGTCCTTGGCGGTAACGGCGAGCGTCGCGAGAATGGTGACGGTGATCGCCGTGCCGATCGACATGGCGAGGACCGACAACACGCCGCCGAGATAGAGGCTGTTCAAAAGCGCGAAACTCATCACCAGGATAGCCCCGGAGCAGGGGCGCAGGCCGACGGCAACGATCGCCGACCAGGCCTCATGCAGGCTGAAATCCCTGGACTTCAGCAGGGCGGGATCAGGCATATGGCTGACGCCGCAAGTTTCGCAATAACCGCCGGTGCCCTGGTAGTCGTGGTCGTCGATCTCCACCGCCTGGAAATTGAGCCCGGTCGTGCCGCGCCCGTTACCGGCGGGGGCAGCCATGGGCATGCTGACGACGCGCATCCGGAGCGCCCGGATCTTCTTCACAAGCAGCCAGGCTCCGAAGAGGGCGACCATGGCGAAGCTGGCGATTTCCATTGCCTGGGTCGCCGCCGTCATGGTGATGCCTGAGCCGCGCAGCACGAGATAGGCCGCCCCCACGAGCAGCACCGCCACCACGCCCTGCAGCAGCGCGGAGATGAACGAAATGACGACGCCGCGCCGGAGTTCGATCTCGTTGGCGATCATGTAGGAGGAGATCACCGCCTTGCCGTGGCCGGGACCGGCAGCATGAAAGACGCCATAGGCGAACGACAGCCCGATCAGGCCGGACAAGGCCCAGGGATCCTCGCGCATCGCCTTCAGCGAACCGGTCAGCGCCCGGTAGAAGGACTGCTGATAAAAATTGATCCAGGCGAAAAACGGACCGAGCGGCCCGCTGACCGAGAAGGAAGGCTCGGCCGAACCGACGCCGAGCGGCGATTGCGCCTGCGCCGACCCCGCCATCACGATGCATGCCGCCGCGACGATGAGAAGGGCAGGGATCACGACCGAAGGGGAGAAGGCACGGCGCATCTTCAGCATGTCAGTTCCAGTCGGGTGGCGAAGAGTTTCGACATGTCGGTGCCGGTCGGATCGTTAAAGAAGGCGTCCGTCAGCGTCGAGGTGTTCTGCGAGATCACGTCGTCGGGGTCGGGGCGCACCACCTTGTGCTGGCAATGCGAAAAACCGTCGCCCTTGACGATGAGGTCGCCATCGGTGGGGAAGTCGATCGAGGTGTACATGGAGGGGTCGTAGACGCCGAAGGTCAGCCGGCCCTTGAGCGGCACCGGCTTTTCGGGCTTGACCGCAAACAAGACCAGGAGCTGGTTGCCGTCGAGCGAGACGTGGATCACGTCCGGCTTCTGCACCCCGACATTCGCGCCGTTCATCGTGATCGTCGTGAAATAGTGGTAGTCGCCGAGCGACTTGCGCATCACCTCGCCAAGCGCCGCGAGTTCCTTCGCGTCGAGCTTAAGATCGGTGTTCTTGTCGAAATCCAGCAGCACGCTCGATGAGAAGACCTCGTCGAACCGCCAGACATTGTGCAGTTCCGCGACATTGCCGTCGGTGCCGGCCACCACCTCGAGTCGGGCCTCGGCGAAGATGTGCGGATGGGCGACAGCGGGCAACGGAAGACAGGCCGCCGCCAGCGCGGCAATGGTCAAGACTCGATATCGCATTCGCCCTTTGGCTCCCGGTTCGTCCGCCCCTTGCAGTGCAGCGCAAATGAGACGGAATTTCGACTCGAACCGGACCCATGTCCAGCCCTGGTCTAGTGCCGGGTGAGATTTTCGAGATGCTCCATGCGTTTGCGGAACTGGCTCTCGAAATCCCAGCCCTGGGCGAACCGAAGCGCGTTCTCGCCGCACTCCAGGATGGGCGAGCGGTCCTTGTCGAGGGCGGCCAACCGATCGGCCATCGCCCTGATGTCGCCGAGCGGGGTGACCCAGCCGGCTTTCGATTCGGCCATCAGCGCCGACCACATCCTGTTGTCGTAACCGGCGATCGGAACGCCACAGCCCATCGTCTCGATATAGGTGCAGGAGGGATCCGACTGTCTGTGGCAGCTGAGGAAGATATCCGCATGGTTGCGCGTCAGCGGCACGAGTTCCTGCTCGAAATCGACCGGACCCTTGAGGAAGACGCAGTCGTGAAGCCAGTGCCTGCGGATCTCCGCGGCGATCGCACCGGAAAGGCTTCCCTCGCCGTAGATCGTCAGGGTGAAATCCACGCCCCGTTCGTCAAGCAGCCTGGCGATCGGGACGAGGTCCTGGACGCCCTTCATCGGCTCGATCCGCCCGGAGTGGATGAGCCGCAGCGGTTCGCCGCCAAGCAAGTATCGCCTGCGGGCGCTCATCTCCTGCGGGGTTGCAAACATCGACGGTTTCATGCGGTTGTCGAGATAGAGGAGCTGGCTGCCACCCATGTTGCGGTAGGCCGTATGGGCAGGGTAACCGTTCGCCTGGATGCCGTGGGCGGCGCGAAACGCGCGCTTGCGCTTGTATTCCTGCATCACCGTCCAGGCCATGCTGTAGATCTTTCGCGGCAGGCTGCGGGTGTCGTCGAGCGAGATGATCTGCAGCCGGGTCTGGTGGGTGTATTCGATCGAGTAGACGACAGCGCTCTTCGCCTGCCGGATCACCTGCGGCGGCAAAAGGTCGAGGTAGGAATCCCCCGACAGCAGCGCGAGGTCGAAATCGGCGAGATGGCCCACCGACACCCGTTCCTCCGGCTCCAGGATACATACTCGGAAATCGAGTTCGCCGATGTCGTAGCGGTCTCCGAAGGGTATGTCGGTTGCGCCGCGGCGAATGAAGCAGGTGACCGGCCCCGACCAGTGCTGCACATGCAGGGCCATGCCGGAGACGAATTTCTTGTCGAGCATCAGCTTGCCGTTCGCGGCCTCGATCACCGGTGCCGACACGAATATAGCCAGGCTTTTCTGCATGGATATCCATCCTCCGCGATGCCGAGACTTTCGCGCGCCGAGCCGCACTATGCTGATCGAAGCCAAGTTCAAGCAAGCCGGCCAATAGGTCGACTTGCCGCGGAGGCGTTACCTCATTCGCCTTAGGGGGGCGGCGCGGCGCCGGGGGCTTTCGGGGTTCAATGCTGGCGGCGGAACCAGGTGGAGAGGAAGTCGACGAAGCTCCTGACCTTGGCCGGCAGGTAGCGGCGATGCGGATAGACCGCATAAATGCCGCGGTCCTTGGCGATATAGTCGTCGAACAGCGTCACCAGTTCGCCCGACTGGATCGAGGCATTGGCGATGAAATCCGGGATGATCGCGACGCCGAGCCCCGCGCGGGCGGCACGCAGCGTCGCCTGCGGGCTGTTGATCTCGACCGGGCCGCTGACGGCGACCGAAATGGTCGAGCCGTCCTTGTCGGTGAAGCGCACATTGTTGTGCCAGCGGGAATTGGTGTCGATGATGAAGGGGACGCGGTTCAAGTCCTGCGGATGTTCGAGCGGACCGTATTTCGCGACGAAATCGGCGGTCGCCACCGTATAGACCCGGAAGTCGGAGAGTTTTCGCGCGATCAGCCCGGAATCCTCGAGCTTGGTGATGCGAATCGCCAGGTCGAAATTCTCCTCGATCAAGTCGACGAAGCGGTCCTCGGCGACGATTTCCAGCGACACTTCCGTGTGGCTCTTGGCGAAATCGATCAGCGACTGACCGACTTCCGCATCGACGAAGGTGCGGGGCACGGAAACGCGCAGGCGTCCCTTCAGGTCGGCATTGTTCTCGCGCACCAGGTCGGCGAGATTGTCGATCTCTTTCAGGATGTCGGCCGCGGTCCGGTAATAGGTGTGGCCGGCCTCGGTCATCGAGAACTGGCGGGTGGTGCGGTTGAGCAGCAGAGCGCCCAGATCGTCCTCCAGCTCGCGCACATATTTCGAGAGCAAGGCCTTTGACCGTCCGGTCCGTCGGGCTGCGGCCGAAAAGCCTTCTGCTTCAACCACATCGATGAAGGCCCGCATGCGCGTTAGAGTATCCAAATGTCGCCCCTTTTGGTCTGGTCGATCCTAGTTGGGATTTTGCACGGAATTGTGCAATGCGAATTTTCGGCGAGGGGCAAAAAAACTCTTGATTATGACTGCGAATATTCTTATCTCCCGGGCTGCCCAAAGTCGCACGTGCCTGTGGGTGTCCGCCGACCCTCGATTAGGTGAGGTCATCGGTAAGGTACCTGGAACTAACCCCTCCAGTCGCTATTCCGGCCAACCGGGAAATGCGAGGACATCTTGAAGCAACGACGGTGCGGGCCTTTCTGGTCTCTGCAGGCTTTCCATCAGCCTGCAATACTGAAGAGGCACACCATCATTGCCGGAAGTGCGGTAGGGACCACCCTCCAATCCAAGGCAGACAAAGCCGGATCGATGCTCATGGCAGGGCGTTGATCCACATATCGCCGTTTGAGCGTGTCAAGGAACCAGTGTCTCCACCGACTGGGTCCGGTCGCATTCTCATCCGTCCTTTGTCCTCCGGTTCGCAGCCGGAGCTTTGAGATTTTGAAGGGACTGACCGATGACCACTGCTCGTATCCTTGACTTCATCAAGACCCAGCGTCCCGAAGGACCGTTTCTTGTTGTCGATCTCGATGTCGTGCGCGACAATTTCAACGCCTTCCGTCATGCCCTGCCGGACAGCGCGATCTATTACGCGGTCAAGGCCAACCCGGAACCGGCAATCCTGAAGCTGCTCGCTTCGATGGGTTCCAACTTCGACTGCGCCTCGGTTGCCGAAATCCAGATGGCACTCGACGCCGGCGCTTCCGCCGACCGCATCTCCTTCGGCAACACGATCAAGAAGGAACGCGACATCGCTCGCGCCTTCGCGCTCGGCGTCGGCCTTTATGCCGTCGACAGCCATGAGGAAGTCGAGAAGATTTCCCGTGCCGCTCCCGGCGCGAAGGTATTCTGCCGTGTGCTGACCGATGGCGAAGGCGCCGAATGGCCGCTGTCGCGCAAGTTCGGCTGCGTCCCGCAGATGGCCGTCGACGTGCTCGTCTACGCACACCAGATGGGCCTCGAGTCCTATGGCGTGTCCTTCCATGTCGGTTCGCAGATGACCAAGGTCGATGCCTGGGATGCGGCTCTTGCCGATGCCAAGCGCGTCTTCGGCCAGCTCGCCAAGCAGGGCATCGTGCTGCAGATGGTCAACATGGGCGGTGGTTTTCCGACCAAGTACCTGCGCGACGTGCCGAAGGCCGAAGAATACGGCAAGGCGATCTTCGCTTCGCTGCGCAAGCATTTCGGCAACAACCTGCCGAAGACGATCATCGAGCCGGGTCGCGGCATGGTCGGCAATGCGGGCGTCATCAAGGCGGAAGTCGTCCTCGTGTCGAAGAAGTCGGACAACGACAATCACCGATGGGTCTTCCTCGACATCGGCAAGTTCGGCGGTCTCGCCGAAACCATGGACGAGGCCATCCGCTACCCGATCCGCACCGAGCGCGATGGCGACGAGATGGAACCCTGCGTTCTCGCCGGCCCGACCTGCGACAGCGCCGACGTGATGTACGAAAAGAACATGTATCCGCTGCCGGTGACGCTCACGATCGGCGACGAGGTTCTGATCGAAGGCACGGGCGCCTATACGACGACCTACTCGGCCGTCGCCTTCAACGGTTTCGACCCCCTGAAGGCCTACGTCATCTAAGGCGTGTCACTTCCGCCGGCCCCGTAACCAGCCGGGGCGGCAAATTCACAATTCCTCTTCATCGCCGCTCATAACGGTATTGGGTACGGGAGGCCACGATGGCCGCTGTTCTTGATTCTGTACGCGCATTCTTTGCGCCTAACTCCACTTTCACCATCGACGCCGAAACGCCGGCCGACGTGGTCGCCCGCGAAACCCTGCTCGACCGCGCCATGGGCCCGGATCGCCGCAAGAAGTCTTCGGAAAAGATCCGCCGCAACCGCGTGCCGGCCGAAGGCCTTGCGATCGTTGCGCGCGACGGCGCCGGCCATGTGATCGGCACCGTGCGCCTGTGGAACGTCGAAGCCGGCATCGCGCCCGAAGGTCAGCCGCTCGACGCGCTGCTGCTTGGCCCGCTTGCGGTCGATTCCGCCCAGGAAGGCCGGGGCATCGGCGCCGCCCTGATGCGCGCGGCGATCGCCGAGGCCCACAAGCGTGGCCATGGCGCGATCCTGCTTGTCGGTGACGCGGCCTATTATGAACGGTTCGGCTTCTTTGCCGACAAGACCCGGCATCTCGTCATGCCCGGCCCCTTCGAGCGTTCGCGTTTCCTGGCGCTCGAACTCAAGGCTGGCTGGCTGGAAGGTGCCGCTGGCATGATCGTCGCCAACGGGCGCAAGCTGGCCTGACAAAGGTCGGGTTTTCGACTGAAGGCATTCAGCACTCAAGGCCTCGCGCCCCGACGATCTGCCTGAACCCCGTCTCCCCGGTGGGACGTTCCCGTTGGAACGTCCTGAAGGGGGGCGGGGTTTTTCGTGCGACAAATTCTCCCATTCGGGCTGCAGCCGCGCATCCGGCGGTCGCGGTTGATCCTGATCAATCCGACTCTCGATGATCGCTCCTAAGCCTCTCCCTGCAAGATCAAACGCAAGCAGGAGAGCTTAACATGAACACGAACGGGGTATGGCATCTGAGATGGATCGCGGGCGCGGGTGCGGCTTTTTTCGCATTCGGGGCAGCGGCGGCGGATCTGACGCCCGTTTCCGTTGCCCCTCCGGCGGAGGAGCCGGCGGCGGCATCGAGCCCCTGGCAGATCCGCGTGCGCGGCTTGGGCGTCATCACTGAGAATCGCGGCTCGGTCGCCGGCGTGCCGGGTTCGGATCTGTCCTATTCCGACTCGGTCATCCCCGAGCTCGATATCAGCTACTTCTTCACCGACAATATCGCCGCCGAACTTATTCTCGGCACGACCTTCGCGAATATTAAGGAAGACGGTGCCGTCGGCGTGCCGGTCGGTCGCGCCTGGCTTCTGCCGCCGACGCTGACGCTGCAATACCACTTTACCGATTTCGGCGCGTTCAAGCCCTATGTCGGTGCCGGCGTCAATTATTCGCTCTTCTACAACCAGTCGGAAAAGCCGGGTTTTCATAATCTCGACGTCGAGAACAATGTCGGCGCGGCCCTGCAGGTCGGCTTCGACTACATGATCGACCAGCACTGGGGCGTGAACTTCGACGTGAAGAAAATCTTCCTCGAAACCAAATGGAAGGCCGATCACGACGTGCTCGGGCCGTTGAGCGGCAAGGCGAAGATCAATCCCTGGCTGATCGGGGCAGGCGTCACCTACCGCTTCTAGAAAAACAACAAGGGCGGCAGGGGCAGGGCCGGCGCCAGCCAGGTGGCGCCGGCCTTTGTTTTTCAGCCCTTCAACAGATGGAAACGGGCGGCGTCGCCATCGACGACGAACCCTTCTCCATCGCGCATGAGGTCGAGCCTCATGACGTTCGCCCGGCATCGGCAAGCAGCCGCTCGGCGATCTGCACGGCGTTGAGCGCCGCACCCTTCAGCAACTGATCACCGGCGACGAAGATCGCCAGCGTCCTGCCCGACGGATCGCCGAGATCGGTGCGGATGCGGCCGACGAGAACGTCGTCCTCGCCAGACGCTTCCGACGGCATCGGGAAATGGTTGCGGGCGCGGTCATCGACGAGACGCAGGCCGGGGGCGGCGGACAGCAGGCTGCGGGCCTCTTCGGGCGATACCGGCTGGTCGAACTCGATCGAGATCGCCATGGCGTGGGCGCGCAGTACCGGCACGCGGATGCAGGTGATGCCGATCGGCAGCTCGGGCACGTCGAGGATGCGACGGGTCTCGGCCACCACCTTCAGTTCCTCGCCGTTATAGCCGCTCTCCGGGTCCATCTCGGCATTGTGGCTGAACAGGTTGAAGGCGTAAGGATGCGGCAGAACCTTCGGCTCGAAGGCTTCGCCGGCGAGATAGGCTGCGGTCGACAGCCGCAGCTCTTCCATCGCCGCAGCGCCTGCGCCGGAGGCGGCCTGGTAGGTCGAGATGTTGAGCCGGCGGATCGGATGGGCGCGGTGGAGCGGCGCCAAGGCCACGGTGGCGATCGCCGCGACGCAGTTCGGGTTGGCGATGATGCCGCGGTGCTGCCCGAGCGCTTTGCCGTTCACCTCCGGCACGATCAGCGGCACCGCCGCTTCCATGCGGAAAGCGGAGGAATTGTCGATGACCACGGCGCCGGCCTTCACCGCGATCGGCGCAAAACGCTTGGAAATGCCGCTGCCGGCCGAGAAGAGGGCGATATCGACGCCCTTGAAACTCTCCTCGGTCAGTTCCTCGATAACGAGTTCGGTGCCGTTGAATTCAACCGTTTTGCCGGCCGAGCGGGCCGAGGCGAGCAGCTTCAAGCCGCCGAGCGGGAAGTTGCGGGCTGAAAGGCAATTCAGAAGCTCGACGCCAACCGCACCGGTGGCGCCGACGATCGCGACGACCGGGGTTGCGGTCGAAAGGCCGATGGACTGGCCGGGAGCGAGGTTTTCAAGATCGATCAGCATTTTCGTCTCTCCTTGGATTTTAAGAGAGAGACAGGGCTGTTTGTCACCTTTGAACCCCGTCCGTCTCTGGCGGGGTTTTGAGGATGATGTCGCGACTACCGCGCACGCACCCAAAAACGCCCCGCGTCAGCGGTCGTTTTCATGGTGGTTTTGGTGGTCAGGTTTGCGAACATGGCGGCTTGAATAACATGAGCCTGAGGCGCCGCCAAGCGGGGTTCCCTCGGATATTTCCGCGGTCGCGTCTCGCCCGGCCGAGCAACCGGACGAGAGGGTGGGCGCGGGGTTCCTCAGTCGCCGTCCTTAGCGCGATAGGCATCCGGAATGATGAAGATCTCGTCGGCGCGGCCATAACCGCCGTCCTTGACCTCCTCGATCAGCACCATGGTGTGGGGCCTCGCGGCCTCGCTCATGTATTCGACCAGCATCTCGGTCATGCGGTGGACGATCTCTTCCTTCTGGGCCTTGCTGAGGCGGCTTCGGGCGTCTTGATGTTCACGAATGGCATTGGGTTGTCCTCAAAGGTTGGTGTTTCGGTGTTTCAGATCATGCCGCCGTTGGCGCGCAGCACCTGGCCGTTGACCCAGCCGCCGTCTGGGCCGGCGAGGAAGGAGACGACGGAGGCGATGTCCTGCGGCTGGCCGAGCCGGCTGAGCGGGATGGTCCTGACGATATTCTGGACCAGTTCCTCAGACTTGCCGGTCATGAACAGCTCGGTTTCGACGGGGCCCGGCGCGACCGCGTTGACGGTGATCTTCCGCCGGCCGAGTTCCTTGGAGGCGACATGTGTCAGCGCTTCGACGGCGGCCTTGGTGGCGGCATAACCGCCATAGGCCGGACCATAGGCGCCGACCACGCTCGACGAGAAGTTGATGATGCGGCCGCCGTCGCGCAGGCGCTTGCCTGCTTCGCGGATGCCCCGGAACGTGCCGGTCAGATTGATGGCGAGTTGGGTTTCGAAGGCCTCGTCGTCCATCTCGGCGAGCGGTGCAAGCCGCATCACGCCGGCATTGTTGACGAGGATGTCCGCACCGCCGAAGTTCTGTTCGGCGGCGTCGAACAGGGTTGCGGCGGCGGTCGGGCTGCCGATATCCGCCTGGACCGCGACCGCCTTGCCGCCGCCTGCTTCAATCTGTGCAACGACCTCGTCGGCGGCGTGCCGGCTCGTCGCATAGTTCACGACGACTGCGACGCCGTCCTCAGCGAGGCGGAGCGCGATGGCCCTGCCGATACCCTTGGAAGCGCCGGTAACGATCGCGACGCGCTGTGCGTTGTTGGTCATGGATCTCTCCTTGGTTGGTGAGCAGGAGATAATGCTGACACCGAGCAAGAACAATTGCCGGTGAATTGACATGACAATTCGCCTGTGGTGAACAAGGTCATGGATCGTCTCGACCGCATGCAGCTCTTCATCCGGATTGTCGAACGGCGCAGCTTTTCCGCTGCCGCCGCCGATCTCGGCCTTGCCCGCTCGACGGTCACCGAAGCCATCAAGCAGCTCGAGGAGGGGATCGGCACGCGACTTCTGGAGCGAACGACGCGTCACGTCACCCCGACACTCGATGGCCGGGCCTTCTACGAGCGTTGCCTTGCCATCCTGGCGGAGGTGGACGAGGCGGAGAACATTTTTCGCGATGCGCAACCGCGCGGACTGCTGAGGGTCGATGCGCACGGGTTCCTGACTCGTACGTTCCTCCTGCCCCGCCTTCATGAATTCCTCGACCGCTATCCGCTGCTCGACCTGCAGATCGGCCAGGGCGACCGGCTGGTGGACCTCGTTCGCGAAGGCGTGGATTGCGTCATCCGGGCAGGCGAGATCGACGACAGCGGGCTGATCATGCGCAGGCTTGGGACGATCACCGAGATCACCTGTGCCAGCCGGGCCTATGTCGAGAAACACGGCATGCCGAAATCACCCGATGCGCTGGAAGGGCATTTCGCCATCGGCTTCCTCTCGTCGCGCACCGGCCAGATCATGCCGCTCGAATTCACGGTCGGGGAGGCGGTGCGCTACGTCACCCTTCCAAGCCGGCTGACGGTCAACAATTCGGACACGATGGTCGATCTCGCCCGGCGTGGCTTCGGGCTGATGCAGGCGCCGCGTTATCGCCTGCAGCGGGATATCGACGACGGTGTCCTCGTCGAAGTGCTTGGCGACTTCCCACCGCCGCCGACACCGCTTTCGGCGCTCTATCCGCAGAACCGCCAGCTCTCGCCGCGGGTGCGCGTTTTCCTCGACTGGATCGTCAAGGTGTTTGCCGAAGCCGGGCTTTGAGATCCAGACGGGTTCGAGCTTCCTACGGCCGATAGATCGCCTGGAGCCTGGCAAGATCGGCGATCTTCAGTTCCACCGGATCCATGTCGTCGCGCGAAGGCTTGAACCAGGCGGTCGCCTCCTGGATATGCCGCCCATAGGGTTCCGGATACACGCTCAGCCCCATTACCCACTGGCGGACGATTTCGCGGTCCATGCGGCCCGATGCATAGCGGTCGTGCATGGTCCTGGCAGATGTGGTGAGGTCTTCGACATTCTTCATCAATGCACCGCGGGGTTGGGCTCGGGTTCGCCGAAGAAGGAGCGGATGCCGTCGCGCTCGACGGTCGCCAGGAATTCGTCGAAGGCTTCGCGGTCGGTCGGAAACGGCTCTTCCCAGGTGGTGACGTCATCTTCTTCGGTGATGACTTCGAGCGTCCAGTCGCCCTGGGTGCCGGCAGGGCGGTAGATATCGACCAGCACGGTAATGCCGTCATCGGTGAATTCGCCGGCGAGTTCGGAATGTTCAGTCTTGGGTGCCTTGGCCATGTCCTGTCCGATCGTAGAAACGGCTGTCGTCGCGCTGCGGCTCCGGTCCAGGGAGGAGGGAATCGGGCACGCGGCGGTGCGACCGTCGGGAATGGTCCCATACACTGCTTTCTCCTGTCGCTCCACTGGTGGTGATTGTTTGAGATCGTAGGAATGTTGTGGAGGTTGCCTGGAATGAAACGGCTGCGTGGATCCCCACAAGGGGGAGGGACAAGATTGCCGCACCCCCGTCCATCCTCACGCTTCCATCATCTCCGCGTGAATACGGCCTTTCCGCCATGGACCCGACCTACCTGCCGTCCCAGCTTCGCTGCATGATCACACGCCGCATCGATGCAGGGGTGATGACGTCAGACGAGAACGGTCCTTCGGCCCGCAGCGGCTATCGCGACGGTCTGCACAACCTGCTCGCCGAAATCACCGCAGCCATCCGCGCCGCCTGAAGCCGCTTCGGCTGCGGGGACGATTTTGTCGTGGCCGGCCGAAATTTCTCTTTTGTTTGAACGGTGGTCGCTCCCGAACGTCGCCGTTTCATCCCCGCTGTCGCGGCCGTGGCTACACTGGGCGTGTCACGGGCAGGGAGCCGGGTCGCGAACCGGTGTCGCATCCCACGGGGAGCATCCGGCGCCCGGTGACGGTCACAAAGGCGAGGGCGGCGCCGTCAGGGCGCCGAGCGCCGGAAGGTATCAGGTTCGGAATTTGGAGACTCCGTCACCAGCCTTTCGGGACAATGCGGGAAACGATCGGGCAGGCAGTACGGCCTGACACCACACCATTTCAAACACGCTGCCTGCCCATCCCGCATGGACCAGGCCGCGGCGGAGATTTTTCCGCCGCGGTTATTCGTGCTGCGAGATTTCAGGCTGCAATATCGATGACGCCGCAATCGCCGGCATCGGAGGCGAAGGCAACGAGCTTGCCGCTGGCACTCCAGCTCAATCCGGTAATACCGCCCTTGCCGGGCCGGCGCAGGAGCGCTTCCTTTCCGTCGGCGAGCCTTACGCCAAGGATCATGCCGTCGATGAAGCCGATGGCGAGCACTTCCTCGGCCGGATGGAAGGCGACCGACGTGACCATGATATTGGCGCGGGTGCCGAGTTCCTGCGGCGCCTTGCCCATCGGTCCGTCCTTTGCCGAAAACGGCCAGACGATCGCCGCCGGCGCGCCCGACGAGGCGAGCCACTTGCCCTTCGGCGACCAGGAGAGCGATTTCACCTTGGCCGGATAACCGGTCATCCGCATGTGGCGGTTCTCGCCCGGCTTGCCGTCGAGCTTCCAGCCGTGCAGGGCGTTTTCCTGCATGGTCGTCACCAGGAAACGTCCGTCGGGCGAGAAGGTGACGGCGTTGTGCGCACCCTTCCATTCGAGATCGACCGGCGGCGCATTGGTGCCGACCCAGTGCAGCGAGACACCGTTGTAACGGGCGGCGGCGATCCTGAGACCCTTGCCCGCGAAGGCGAGGCCTTCGACGCTGCGCTCCTCGGGAAATTCCTTCAGCGTGCCGTCGCTCTGTTTCACGAAGCTCGACTTGCCATACGCATAGGCGACCGCATTCTGCGGGCCGCCGGCAACGACGCTGATCCACTTGCGCGGTGCTTCGGCAATCAGGGTCGCCTCGCCATTGCTGCCGATGCGCATCACCTTGCCGTCCTCGCCGCCGGTCAGCAGCGTGGCGCTGAAGGGGTCGCGGATGCAGGTCAGCAGACCCTGATGAGCCTCCGTGACCTTCTCGCCGCCGTCAAGGCGGTGGATCGTGCCGGCGGCGGTGGCGAAGAATGGAACGTCGCCGAGGAAATGTGCGGCGACGACATGGCCTTCCAGATCAAGCGGTGCAACAGTCGGCATTACGCAGCTTGTGCCTCACACGCCCGGAAGCTCTTTTCGATCTTGTCGACGTCGAGATCGCGGCCGATGAAGACAAGGCGCGATTCGCGCTTCTCGCCATCCTTCCACGGACGCTGGTGGTCGCCCTCGACGATCATGTGGACGCCCTGCACGACATAACGTTCCTCGTCGCCCTTGAAGGCGATGATGCCCTTGAGGCGCAGGATGCTCGGGCCGTCCGTCTGGGTGACCTTCTGGATCCACGGGAAGAACCGTTCCGGGTTCATCTCGCCGCCGCGCAGCGAGATCGACTTCACCGTCACGTCATGGATCGGCGACATTTCGCCGTGGTGATGATGGTGGTGATCGTGGCCGTGATGATCGTGGTCGTGGTCATGCGCATGATGGTCATGATCGTGGTCATGATGATGGTGGTCATGTCCATGGTCGTGGTCGCAATCCGGGCCGCAGACATGGTCGTCATGGCCGTGGTCGAGGAAGTGCGGATCGTTCTCGAGCGCGCGTTCCAGGTTGAAGGCGCCTTGGTCGAGCACGCGGGCGAGATCGACGCCGGAGCGACTGGTCTTGTAGACGCGGGCGGTCGGGTTGATGGCGCGAACCACGTCTTCGATGATCGCCAGCTCTTCCGGGGTGACGAGATCGGTCTTGTTGATGACGACGACATCGGCAAAGGCGATCTGGTCTTCGGCTTCGCGGCTGTCCTTCAGGCGCAGCGGCAGGTGCTTGGCGTCGACCAGCGCGACGACTGCATCGAGCTCGGTCTTGGCGCGCACATCGTCATCCATGAAGAAAGTCTGGGCGACCGGGACCGGATCGGCAAGGCCGGTGGTCTCGACGATGATACCGTCGAAGCGGCCCGGGCGGCGCATCAGTCCCTCGACGACGCGGATCAGGTCGCCGCGCACGGTGCAGCAAACGCAACCGTTGTTCATTTCGTAGATCTCTTCGTCCGACTCGACGATCAGGTCGTTGTCGATGCCGATCTCGCCGAACTCGTTGACGATGACCGCGTATTTCTTGCCGTGGCTTTCGGAGAGGATGCGGTTGAGGAGCGTCGTCTTGCCGGCGCCGAGATAACCGGTGAGCACGGTGACGGGAACGGGCTTGACGGTGGCTGTTTCGGTCATGAGAACCTCGAGGACTTGAGAGCGCACGATCGGCGCGGAAGCTTTGTTCGTCTCATATAAGGGCAAGCCGGGAGGAGTTCAAAGGGTTTGTATGTTATAAGATCACATCGGAATTGCGGCTGGCGCCGGGCATGGCCGCGACCTTGCCGGCGGCGGTTGTGGGGGCGCCGAGGCGGCTTGATCCCTACGGCCTCGTTTCGGCGTCCGTCTGGCCCAGAAGCTGGTCGAGGGTCAGAAGCGGCTGTTCCGTCACCTTGGCATAGGCATAATGAAAGCAGTCGAAATTGCTGAGATATCGACGCCCGATCCCGTACTTTTCGGCGACCGCGACCGCATAATTCAAAAGCTGCCAAGGCGATCCGGCCTCGCGAATCTCGATGCCCCGCGCATCCAGCCATTCAACGACCGCGCCTTCTGCCTGCTGATAACGGCAATCCAGCTGATCCGGGCGGGACAGGACCATAATCGCCTCCCACGCGGCCAGTGGTGAAGTGAAAGGCGAATTTGCCTGTAGCAGCGCCGTTTCGTAGGCTTCCGCGTTCTCTTCGCCGGCCATCATCGCGACGATCGCGCAGGCATCGACGTACATCAGCCGTCATCCCCGACCTGGTGATCGAGATCGTGATAGGCGTCGGGCGCTACAGGCTTCCTGTTCGCCTTGAAGGCAAGGCCGCGTTGGTCAAGAATTCTCTTGGCGGTTTCGCGAGGTGTTTCCTGGCGGATACGTTTGTCGATGGTTTCCTTCAATGCGGAAATCACCGCGTCGGTGATGGTGGTTCCGTCGATCCGGGCCAGTTCACGGGCCAGCGCATCAGCTTCTTCGTTTCGGATATTCAGCGTCATCCGCGGCGACCTCAAGCGTGTAGCCTAATATCGCACATTGTGTAGCTTCTTCCTACTTCAATGTTCGGACATCAAACTTCGCCGCATCCTCCAGCAGCTCGATAATCCCCCTGACGGCATGCGCGACCAGCGTCTCCCCCCGTTCCGCCGTTGCCGCGGCCGCGTTGCCGGCGACGCCCGTTGGGTTGAGGTCGGACATTTTCCAGCCGAAGGCATGCGGGCCGTAGGCACGCAGATGCTTGAAGTCGCGGGAAAAATCCGATTGGCGGGACGGGAAGTTCTCGGCCCTGGCCATATCGACCCTGTCCGGATGGAGCGCCAGCATGACCGAAGTCTCGATGTCTCCGCCGTGGATGTCGATCGCCTTGTCCTCCGGGGCGATCCAGCCGGCAGGCTGGCCGAAACGGGTCCAGCTTGTCGCGACGACCAGCATGCCGAAGCGCACCCGAGCCTCGGTCGCGACGATGGTCAGGAGCGGCGAATTGCCGCCATGGGCGTTGAGCAGCACCAGCTTGCCGATGCCCTTGGCGTGAAGATCGCCGGCAAGCCCAAGCCAGCGGTAAACGGCCTCGTCGAAGGCAAGTGTCTTCGTACCGGCGACATCCATATGCTCTATCGAATAACCAACGGGCTCCGTGGGCAGGAATGTCACCGGCAGGCCGGCGGGCAGGGCAGGGATGAGGCGCGCGACGAGGCCTTCGACGATCAGCGTGTCGGTCTCGAAGGGCAGGTGCGGTCCGTGCTGTTCGTGGGCGCCGAGCGGCAGGACAGCGATCCAGTTTCGCCTTTCTGTGGACGCAAGTGTCGTATCATTGTCATGATAGCGTGGCGAAGGGTGCGACATCTGGCGGTGGTTTCCCGGTTTCGATATGGATAGCGCGCCACAGATATAACGGCTACTTCTTTAGGGCAAAACGGGCGGAGCGAATGAGCAAGAAGAAGGGCGACAAGAAAGCCAAGTCCGGCAAGAAGAAGGAGCTGGAAGGCCTTTCGGCCACCGACCTTGCTCCGGCGATCACCCAGGCCGCCCGCTCCATGCGCACCGCACTCAGCCGCAGCCTCGGCGAAAGCGGGCTTTATGCAGGCCAGGACGGCGTCATCCTGATCCTTGCCGAAGAGGACGGCATGACCCCCGGCCAGCTCGCCATACGGCTCGGCGTCAAAGCCCCGACCATGACCCGTACGATCGGCCGCATGGAGGCGCAGGGGTTTCTGGAACGCCGCGCCGACGGCACCGACGGGCGTCTCACCAAGGTGCATCTGACAGAAGCCGGATTGCAGACCGTCGAACAGATCGGCCGTTCGGTCTCCGAGTGCGGCTCGATCGCCGCGAAAGGCCTTTCGGACAAGGAGATCCGCACCCTCCTCAAGCTTCTTAAAACCATCGAACAAAATCTTCAGTCCGAGCATTCGGACGACAGAGGCTGATTCCCTCCAAATTTCACCGTCACAGGATTGTCGCGCGGAATTAAATTGTTTATTTAAAGTTTAATTCGAGCATCGGATAGCGATGCCGGCCATTGCAGGTGGGGGGAAATGGCGCAAAAGATCAAGTTGTCGACGATTGGCGAAAGCCTTGGTCTTTCCACTGCTACGATATCGCTTGCTCTGCGCGACAGCCCGCTCGTGGCTGCCGATACCCGGGAAAAAATCAAGGAACAGGCAAGAGCCCTCGGCTATATCTACAATCGCCGCGCCGCCAGCCTCAGAACCTCGCGCTCCGGCATTATCGGCGTCGTGGTGCACGACATCATGAACCCGTTCTACGGGGAAATCCTCAAAGCGATCGAAAGCGAACTCGATCGCAGCCGTCACACCTTCATCCTGTCCAATCATTACGATTCGGTCGAAAAACAGCGCACCTTCATCGAAACGCTGCTGCAGCTGGGCGGGGACGGGGTGATCATGTCGCCGGCGATCGGCACGCCGATCGAGGATATGAGGCTTGCCGAAGAGAACGGCATGCCGGCCATCCTCGTTGCCCGTTCGATGGAAGGCGTCGAGCTGCCGACCTATCGCGGCGACGACAGCTATGGCATTTCGCTGGCCACCAACCATCTGATCGGCCTCGGTCATCGGGTGATCGCGATGATCGGCGGCACGGACCAGACCTCGACCGGCCGCGACCGTTACCAGGGTTATGTCAACGCGCTGCGCAAGGCGGGCATCGAGGTGGATCCGAACCTTCGCATTCCCGGGCCGCGCTCGAAGCAGGGCGGGTTCGAGGCGGCGGTGCATTTCCTCTCCCTGCCGCAGAAGCCGACCGCTGCGGTCTGCTGGAACGATCTGGTGGCGATCGGCCTGATGAACGGCATTGCCCGTGCCGGGCTGATGCCCGGCCATGACATCTCCGTCACCGGTTACGACGATCTGGAAGAGGCCTCGATCGCGACGCCTGCACTGACGACGGTGTGGAACGGCCAGACCGAAGTCGGCCGGCTTGCGGCGCGCGCCCTGCTCGACCGGCTTGCCGGCAGCCACGAGCCGGACGGCATCCACCTGATCAAGCCGGAAATGCGCATCCGCCAGTCGACCGGCGTGCACCGGCCGCGGGCCTGAGGTCAGGCCGCCACGTTGGTCAGCGTCTTGCGGTCGGCATAGGCGCGGACCGCATCGCCGAAGGCCTGAAAGAGCGCGCGTGACGGGGCATCGGTTTCCGCCCAGTATTCCGGGTGCCATTGCACGCCGACGGCGAAGTTTTTGGCGTCGATGACCGAAACCGCCTCGATCGTGCCGTCTTCGGCTGTCGCTTCGACCTTCAGCCGCGGGGCTGTTTCGGCGATCGCCTGGCGATGCAGCGAGTTGACCTGGACCTCGCCTGTCAGGCCGAGATAGTTGGCGATGCAGGAGCCTTCCTCGATGAAGACCGGCTGGCGGATCGCATACATGCCGTCGCGCTCCTTCACATCCGGTTTACGGTGGTCCCAGATGCCCGGCTGGTCCTGGATTTCGCTGGCGAGCGTGCCGCCCAGTGCCACGTTCAGTTCCTGGATGCCGCGGCAGATGGCGAGCAGGGGAATACCGCGGTCGATCGCCCGGCGGATCAGCGGCAGCGAGGTCGCGTCGCGGGCCGGATCGAAGGGACCGTCGCCGGCTGTCGCCTCCCTGCCGTAGAGGGAGGGGTGGACGTTGGTCGCCGATCCTGAAACCAGCACACCGTCGACTCGATCGAGGATGGCATCGGTTTCGTTGCCCTCTTCGAAAGCTGGGACGATGAAGGTCATCACATCCGCCACCTTCAGCGCCGCCTGAACGTACTGGTTCGGCGAGGCATGCCAGATCGCTCCGTCCAGTTCGCGGATATCGGCGGGCAGGGCGACGATCGGTTTCGGCATCAGGCTCTCCAACGAAACATGCTGTGCGTCTCCGTTCGTTGTGCCGCCGGAAACCGCCCCAAGTCAAGTTCGAGACCTTGTCTTCTGCTCCTGATGTTGCCCAAAGATTAAGCATTGCCCCTTTGAAATATCTTATGAATCCCGTTTGAGCAGGGCGCTACGAAAGTCTAAGGACAAAAGACGTTCCCGCATTAAGGAATATTAGCTCCGGCGCTTGCAACCCATAGGCCAAAATGTTTACCTCGCCCAGGATCGAGGGAGTGGGAACAGATAATCCCTACGGTTTGTCTTACTGGGAGGTATTTCATGGATCGTCGTTCATTCTTTAAAAAGGCTGCCGTCACCGGCGCCGGCGCAGCTGCCGCTACGGTGCTCGCCGCACCGGCCATCGCGCAGTCGAGCCCGAAAATCACCTGGCGTCTGACGTCTTCATTCCCGAAGTCGCTGGACACCATCTATGGCGGCGCGGAAGACATCGCCAAGCATGTCGCCGCGGCAACCGATGGCAATTTCACCATCCAGCCGTTTGCTGCCGGTGAAATCGTGCCGGCCGGTCAGGCTTTGGATGCCGTCAGCAATGCGACGGTCGAAATGTGCCATACTTGCTCCTACTATTTCGTGGGCAAGGATCCGACGTTTGCCATTGGCACTGCAATTCCTTTCGGTCTCAACGCACGACTGAGCAATGCGTGGTTTTACGAAGGAAACGGCAACAAGTTCCTTAACGAGTTTTATGCCAAGCACAATGTCTACGGGCTTCCCGCGGGTAATACGGGCGCCCAGATGGGTGGTTGGTTCCGTAAGGAAATCAATACAGTAGACGATTTCAAGGGCGTCAAGATGCGCATCGCCGGGCTTGCCGGTCGGGTGGTCGAGAAGCTCGGTGTCGTGCCGCAGCAGATACCTGGCGGTGACATCTATCCGGCGCTCGAAAAAGGCACGATCGATGCGGCCGAATGGGTCGGCCCCTATGACGACCACAAGCTCGGTTTCTACAAGGTCACCAAATACTACTACTATCCGGCCTTCTGGGAAGGTGGCCCGGTCATCCACGCCTTCATGAACTTGGACAAGTGGAATGCCCTGCCGAAGAGCTACCAGGCGGCGCTCTCCGATGCCTGCGCGTTTGCCAATACCAGCATGATGGCGAAATACGACACGAAGAACCCGACGGCGATCAAGCAGATCGTGTCGCAGGGTACGACGCTTCGCCCGTTCAGCCAGGACATCCTGGAAGCCTGCTACAAGGCGTCCCTCGAGGTCTACAAGGAAATTTCGGCTTCGAACGAGACGTTCAAGAAGATCTACGAAGACCAGGTCGCCTTCAAGAAGGAAGGGTACCTCTGGATGCAGCTGTCGGAATACACGTTCGATACGTTCATGATGATCCAGCAGCGCAGCGGCAAGCTCTGATTCCAGATCAGGCAAGTGTCATTTGAGGAGCCCCGGATCGAGAGGTCCGGGGTTTTGTCTGGGCTGATGCCGCAGGGACGGTCTCAAGCCGAGACGGAGGCCGAAGGACGGTTCATGAAGCGCCTGAAGGTTTCCCGGGAGGGAAATGCCAGTATGTTTTCGTAGGTCCGCGGTTCGGGGCGATCGAACCGTTTGAGAACCGGTGCGCTGCCGTGGAGGAAATTCCATTTCAGCTTTTCGAGCGTTGAAGCCGATTCAGGCGCATATTCCAGATCGTAGAACCGATAATCCGGCAGGCAGGCGGTGAGCTTGCCGAAGTCGTCGGGTCCTGCGAGATGGCCGTGAAACTCGAAGGACACGATAGGCCGGTTGAAGGCGATGGTGGCGCGCAATCCTTTCAGGACCCGCAGCTCGAACCCTTCGACATCGATCTTGATGAAATCGACTCTGGTTATTCCGAGCCGCTGGACGAGCTTGTCGGCGTCGAAAACCGGCAGGCGGAGGATACGGCTATGCCCCGATGGGCGGTCATCCTCCACAAAGCCGCTGGCGCCCAGGTTACCTTCGAGATTTTCGCGGAACATGAGCGTGTCGTCGCAATCGCCGAGAGCCGCCTGATGCAGCCGGATGTTATCGAGCCGGTTCGAGCGAACGTTATCGGTCAGCCGCCTGAAGACTTCGGGGTTAGGCTCGAAGCAATGGATCTCGGCGAAGTCCCGACTGAGGTGAATGGCGTGGTTGCCGATATTCGCCCCGACATCGAGCGCGACGGCGCCAGGCTCGAAGCGGCCTTGCAGGAATTCCAGAAACCGTCCTTCAAACCAGCCATCGACAAAGATGGCTTCGTCGATGCTTTGTGCGGGATCCAGTTTGAAGATGTATCCCCGGTTGGTGCGGTGGATGAAGACGTCGCTCTCTCTCGCAAACTGCCTGCGCCGCAACGGCTCGACTATGGTGCGGCCGATGGACTTTCGCACAACGTACATCGCATTCGGCAATACGTGGCTTATCTGCATGTCGGGGCCTGGGCGCTTCAGCCAACTGGTTTGGGGACGACGACTTCAGCGTCATGCCGTCTGCGCCAAGGTTTATACGCTCGACAGGCCAGTTAGTATTGCTACCTAAGGGTTAGCTGGGGCGGGATTTGGTGCCGGGACTTCGATCGGCATACGGCTATTTCGGTAGAGGAACGGCCAAAAGACGAGTTTGACGCAGGGGCGCGGGCCGGACTTCGCCGGGCTCCGATTGCCCGGCAGGAGCAGCGAAGGAGGACAGAGCGCCAACTCTGTCCTCGGATCCGGAGATCCAGGTGGACGGCCGCCGCCGCCCTTACGGATTGATCTTAGGTGGCTCGCCGAAGTTCGGCATGCCAGGCAGGCCCTGCTGGCCCGGCTGGGCTGGGGCGCCATCCATCGGAGGCAGGCCGAAATTCGGCATCTGGTTGCCGCCGCCATTGCCGAAGCCGGGCACTTCGATCTTGATCGTGTTGAGGTCGATGTCCGGTGCCTTGTCCAGCCAATAGGTGACGGACTCGGGCCAGAAGATCACGATGGCGACGAGGACCAGCTGCATGCAGAGCCACGGAATGGCGCCGAGATAGATGTCCTTCGTCTTCACCGATTTCGGCGCGATCGAGCGCAGGTAAAAGAGCGCAAAGCCGAAGGGCGGGTGCATGAAGCTGGTCTGCATGTTGATGCAGAGCAGCACGCCGAACCAAATCAGGTCGATGCCGAGCGCGTTTGCGACCGGCGCCAGCATCGGGATGACGATGAAGGCGATCTCGAAGAAATCGAGGAAAAAGGCCAGGAAGAAGACGAAGACGTTGACGAAGATCAGGAAGCCGATGGCGCCGCCGGGAACGTGGGACAGAAGATGCTCGATCCACAGACCGCCATCCATGCCCTGGAAGACGAGGCTGAAGCAGGTCGCGCCGACCAGGATGAAGACGACCATGGAGGTGATCGTCATCGTCGAATGCATGCCCTGGCGCAGCAAATCCCAGGTAAGGCGGCGATGCATCGCGGCGATCACCATGGCGCCGACAACACCGAGCGCGCCTGCTTCCGTCGGGGTTGCAAGGCCCATGAAAATGGTGCCGAGCACGAGGAAGATCAGCACGATCGACGGGATCATGCCCCAGAGAACCTTCATGACCAGGGCCATGTTCATCTCGCCGCGCGCTTCCAGCGGCAGCGGGGGAACGTCCTTCGGCCGGAAGATCGACAGGCCGAGGATGAACAGCATGAAGATCGTGACCTGCAGGATCGAAGGTCCGATCGCGCCGAGATACATGTCGCCGACGGAGCGGCCGAGCTGGTCGGCCAGCACGATCAGCACGAGCGAAGGCGGGATGACCTGGGTGATGGTGCCCGAAGCTGCGATGACGCCCGTGGCGAGCCGCGGGTTGTATCCGTATTTCAGCATGATCGGCAGCGAGATTACGCCCATGGTGATGACTGATGCTGCGACCGTGCCGGTGATCGCGCCGAGGATGGCGCCGACGACGATAACCGCATAGGCGAGGCCGCCGGGAACGGCGCCGAACAGCTTGCCGGTTCCTTCGAGCAGATCCTCGGCCAGGCCGCAGCGCTCGAGGATCGCTCCCATGAAGGTGAAGAAGGGAATGGCAAGCAACAGGTCGTTCGAGACGATGCCGAAGATGCGGAACGGCAGCGCCTGCATGAAGGCGAATTCGAAATGGCCGGTGGCGATGCCGAGAAGACCGAAGAAGAGGCCGACGGCCGAGAGCGAGAAGGCGACCGGGAAGCCGTAGAGCATGAAGATGATCATGCCGAGGAACATTGCCGGCGGCATTATACCGTATTGGAACATGAGCGGTTATCCCCCGAAAATGGTGTTATTGCAGCGGCTTTTCGTAGGTCGTGTCGACCTGGAGGACGCCCAAAAGACCGGCGATGCGCTTCACCAGTTCGGAAAAACCCTGCAGCGCCAGGAGGCCGAAACCGGCGACGATGATGAGTTTCACCGGCCAGCGGATAAGGCCGCCGGCGTTCGAGGACACTTCGCCCTGCGCGTAGGACAGCACAAAGAACGGCCAGGCAAGCCATGCGAGATAGATGCAGGCCGGAATGAGGAAGACGATCAGGCCGATCGTATCGATCCACAGACGAGCGCGATCGGAAACTGCGCCGTAAATGAGATCGACGCGCACATGCTCATTCAGCCTCAGAGTGTGGGATGCGCCCAGAAGCACGATGAAGCCGAAGAGATACCACTGGATTTCAAGCCAGCCGTTCGAGCTGTAGTTGAAGAGGTAGCGGATGAGCGCATTGCCGGCGCTGATGAGGGTACAGGCGAGAACGAGATAGCCGGAAAATTTGCCGATAATCTCGCTGAGGCGGTCGATGAGACCGCTGATCTTCAACAGTGCAGCCATGGTTTCCCCAATTCAACGGGTCTCTCTTATCCCGCCCGCCCTGGCATGGCGATGTAAACCAAGGTCTAATAAAAGGAAAGTCCTAAAAGCCTGGGTTTTCGTCTACAAAAAGCAGGGATCGCAGGGAGTTGCGCAAGCTGGCAAGGGCTCGCGCCGCTGCCGGAGGTTGCGTGATCGAAATTTTAGCTATCCTGTTGTCAATTTATTCAGCAAACTCCCAAGAACCCCCCAATGAAAGGGGGGAACGCGGCTCGCGGACAAACAATTTTTAAAGGGTTTCCCGCAGTGTCGACCGGAAGACAAGGGATGAACCCGATGAAAGAGACAGAAGCGAAGACGCTGTCGACGGATGTGTATCTGTCGTTCGTCACGTCGCTATTTGGAAATCGCGGCACTTTATGGACCGGCGTGGTTGTTCACGTCCTGTGGTGCCTGCTCGTTTTCCATTACAGCGGTGCGCAGTTCTATCTCCTGTTCGCCTGCGGCTTTGCGGCGGTCTTTGCCTATCGCATGTACTGGTTCCAGCGGTTCGACAAGGTCGACAAGGCGTCGCTGACCTATGACGGCATCGCCGCCTGGGAGCAGCAATACGTGATCGGTGCGTTCCTCGCCGCCTTTCTGCTCGGCGTTGCCAGCGGCTACGCCCTGCTCGTGCTGGAAAACCCGTTCGTCGGCTTTACCTGCATCGCCATGACGCTCGGCTCGATGATGTCGATCGTCGGCCGCAACTACGGCTCGCGCATCGCCGTCGATCTCCAGACGCTCGGCTGCTGCGGTCCGATCCTGATCGCCTGCCTGTTCACCGAGGATCTGCACCTGGCGCTGATGTCGCTGCTGCTCATCCCGTTCGGCCTTACCACAAGGTCGATGGCCAACGGCGTGCGCGAATTCCTTTATGAAAACGTCATCGCCTCGCGGAAGATGGCGATCATCGCCGACCGCTTCGATATCGCCTTGAAGACGATTTCGCATGGCCTGGTGATGCTCGACGGCGAAGGCAAGATCCAGGTGATCAACCGCCGAGCCCGCGATCTGCTCGGCCTCGACAAGAAGAGCGATCTCAAGGACCGCGATTTCGCCGCCGTGCTCTGCGAGGACGCGGAGAATGCGCCCGAGGCCATCCTGCGCCAACTTTCCAAACTGGCCGACGGCTCGCTCGAACGCGCGCTCTTCAAATTCAAGGACGACCGCCATCTCGAATTCTCGGTCAGCCCGCGCACCGACGGCGGTGTCGTGCTGATCTTCGAAGACGTCACCGCCCGTCTCGCCGCCGAGGAAAAGGTGCTGCACATGGTGCGGTTCGACGCCTTGACCGGCCTGCCGAACCGCGGCCACTTCGCCGAACTTGCCACCAGGAAGCTGAAGCGTCGCGGCGAGGCGCTCGCGGCGCTCGCCATGTTCGACGTCGACGGGTTCAAGCACGTCAACGACCTGCGCGGTCATGTGGTCGGCGACCGGCTGCTGGCTGCGATCTCGGCACGGCTTTCGGCGCTGAAGAGCGACGGTCTGCTGGCGGGCCGTCTGGTCGGCGATGAATTCGTCGTATTGCTGACCGGCGGCGACGACAGTTGCGAGCTGGAGCGTCAGGTCCGGCGCATTCACGCGGAGATCCAGGGCGACTATTACGTCGACGGGCTTCGCCTTCCCGTTTCGATGAACAGCGGTTGCGTCATCCTGCCATCGCAGGACTTCGACATGGAAAACTGGCAGATCAAAGCGGACCTTGCCCTCAACCATGCGAAATCCACGGGCAACGGCACGTTGACCGTGTTCCTGTCCGAAATGGACGCCCAGTATATCGACGAGCAGAAGCTCCGCGTCGATCTTCGCCAGGCGATCGAGAACCAGGGTCTGCATGTCGTCTATCAGCCGATGTATCGCCCCGATGGCTCGGGCATCGAATGCAGCGAGGCGCTGGTGCGCTGGCGTCATCCGGAGCGCGGCATGGTGGGGCCGAACGTGTTCATCCCCATGGCCGAGGATATGGGCCTCGTCTCGCACATCACCCGTCTGGTGCTCGACCAGGCCTGCCGCGACTGTGCGACCTGGCCGGAGCCAATGGCCGTTTCCGTCAACCTTTCGATCCAGGACCTGCGCAACGACGATATCGTCGCTTATGCGGCGGATGTGCTGAAGCGCTATTCGCTCGATCCGTCGCGGCTGCATCTCGAAGTCACCGAAAGCTGCTTCATGGACGAGCCGGTGGCGGTCAGCGCCATTCTCAACCAGTTCCGCGTGACCGGGGTGACGATTGCGATCGACGATTTCGGCACCGGCTTCTCGAGCCTCAGCTATCTGGACTCCCTGCCGCTGGACGTGGTCAAGATCGACCGGGCGTTCATCCGCAATATCGCCGAGGACCAGCGCAAGCTGAAGCTCCTGCGCGGCATCGTGCATCTGTCGCGCGAACTCGGCCTCAAGATCGTCGTCGAAGGCGTGGAGACCAAGGAGCAGCTCGCGCTGGTCAACCGCCACCGGTTCTCCGACCTGGTCCAGGGCTACGTGTTTTCCATGCCGGTCGCTTCCGAAAAGATCATCGAGCTGGCGGCCGAGGCCGCTCCGGCGGCCAAGCTTTCGGCCATTCGGCGTGGTGCCAAAAGTGCACAGGCCTCGCCTCTTCGGGCCGCGGCACGCTGAGTTCTGCCTGAAATTGAAACGATGTTAACGGATTTGGTACGTTAACAAACGGTCATTAATCGTTTGTTAACCATAACATTTAGATTTTTATTCAATTTTCGTTCCATTCATTGCGGGCTATGGGCATTTTAGGGTTAATCCATGGTTAAAGCTCATGGAACAAATGCCAATGCCCTTAGGTCAAACGTTTTCAGACGGAAACTTTTCAGCCAAGCTCCTCTCCACCCTCGACCATGTCGAATACCGGCGGATCGAGAGCAACGAGGATTTCGAGGATATCGCCCGGCTGCGATACAAGGCCTACAAGGCCCATAACGTGCTGCCGGTGGCGGCGACCAAGCTCATCGACGAGATCGATTTCGACAAGAATGCGCATGTCTTCGGTGTCTATTACGACGAGGAACTGGTCAGCACGATCCGGCTCCACCACGTCACGCCGGAACACCGGGTCTGCCAGTCGATCAGCATTTTCCCCGAGGCCGTGAATGGCCTTCTGGACGCCGGGATGACGCTGATCGACTCGGCGCGTTTCGCGATCGCCCCAGAATATGCCAGCGAACTTTCGGCCATGCCTTACCTGACGGTACGGCTGACGCCTGTCGCGGCGATCTATTTCGACGCGGACCGCGTGCTGCAGCCGATCCGTCCGGCGCATGCGGCATTTTATCGCCGGTTCTTCTACGCCCAGCCGCTGGTGCCGCCGCGGCGCATCCCGACATACGATTTCGATCTGATGCTGCTCGCCTCGCAGACCCGCGAATTGCGCTCCAAGATGATGAAGCGATTTCCAGCGTTCCAGTCGGAGGCCTATGAGCGCCGCATGCTGTTTGCGCGCTCCTCGAATTTCGACACCGCGCCGCTCACCATCCTGCCGACGGCCCGCATCGCCGGCCGGCCGAATTCCCCCGAAATGTCCTACCTGACCTGAACCACCTTTATCGGGCGTACCGGAAGCCATTGTGGCGGCATTGCGCTTTCCCATGGCTTTGTGTAAGGCCTGAAGTGACCTCCATCGTGCCGAACGAGGCATGATTCCGGATGTCGCCAAGGGTTTTCCCGCAGGCGCCGACGCTTTGATCGAGCGGGCAGCGTGCGGCCGATGAAGGAGACGGGACTGATGGACAATCACCAGAGCGGGCCGGTGGAAACGGGTGCTTCGATGGATTATGTGGAGCACGACAGGACCTACAACGCCTTCATCGCAGGTGCGAAATGGGGTACGATGGTCATCGTCATCCTGATGATCGCCATGGCTGCCGGTTTCTTCGGCGGAGCGGGTTTCATCGGCAGCCTTCTCGTCTTCATCATTCTCAATATCGCCGGCGTTTTCCTGCTGCGTTGATCCGGTTCGGCCGATCCGGCCACCGGCTTTGAGGCAGGGCGAAATATTTCGCCCGCCTTGCGATATCGACTGGGAGGAGACAGTCTTTGCCGAAGATCGTATTTGTATGCCGTGAAGGTTCCGACGAACCGCGCGTTGCCGCTTCGCCCGAGAGCGTCAAGCGGCTTTCTGGACTTGGCTTGTCCGTTCTGGTTGAGAGCGGTGCAGGCCTTTCCTCCGGTGTTCCCGACGCGGATTTCGAAGCCACGGGCGCCCGCATTGCCGGTCCCGGCGAGGTCGGTTCGGCGGATATCATTCTGAAGGTCAACCGGCCGACGGCGGCCGAGACGGCGTCCTACAAGCCGGGCGCCGTGGTGTTCGCCGTCATGGACCCATATGGCAACGAGGCGGCGCTTGCGGACATGGCAAGAGCCGGGCTCACCACCTTTGCCATGGAGCTGATGCCGCGCATCACCCGCGCCCAGTCGATGGACGTGCTGTCTTCCCAGGCGAACCTTGCCGGCTATCGCGCCGTCATCGACGCGTCCCATGAATATGGCCGCGCCATGCCGATGATGATGACCGCCGCCGGCACCGTGCCCGCGGCAAAGGTGTTCGTCATGGGGGCGGGCGTTGCCGGCCTGCAGGCGATCGCCACTGCCCGCCGTCTCGGCGCCGTCGTGTCTGCGACCGACGTTCGCCCCGCCGCCAAGGAACAGGTCGCCTCGCTCGGCGCCAAGTTCATCGCGGTCGAGGACGAGGAATTCAAGGCAGCGGAAACCGCTGCCGGTTATGCCAAGCCGATGTCGGAAGCCTATCAGGCCAAGCAGGCGGCATTGGTTGCCGAGCATATCGCTAAGCAGGACATCGTCATCACCACGGCCCTCATTCCCGGCCGTCCGGCCCCGAAACTGGTGTCGCGCGCCATGCTGGCCTCGATGAAACCGGGTTCGGTGGCGGTCGACCTTGCCGTCGAGCGTGGCGGCAATATCGAAGGTTCGGAAAAGGGCAAGATTGCCGATGTCGAGGGCGTCACGGTGATCGGCTACGCCAATGTCGCCGGCCGTATCGCGGCGTCGGCTTCGGCGCTCTATGCCCGCAACCTGTTCGCCTTCATCGAGACCATGGTCGACAAGGGCACGAAGGAGTTCGCGGTCAATCCCGAGGACGAGCTCGTCAAGGCGACCATGCTGACCCATGGCGGATCCGTTGTGCATCCGAGTTTTGCGGCCGCCGCGGCAATGCCTGCCGGCGAGATGCCGGTTGTTGCGCCAGTCGCAACGGCTGGCCCGGTCGTGACACCGGCAGAGGAGCCGGGTGCCCCCAAACCGGCGCGTGCCGGCAAAAAACCTGCCGCAGTTGTCGCCGAAGAGGGCGTGGACGCCGCAGCCGAGGAGAAGCTTTGATGGCCAGTGAATCCATGAACAAGGCGCTGGAGCAGCTCGACCAGGCCGTGACCGCCGTGATGACCGCCGCCGCCCAGGCGCCGGAAGCGGCGAGCGCCGCAACCGGTGGCGCAATCGATCCTTTCGTCTTCCGTCTGGCGATCTTCGTGCTGTCGATCTTCGTTGGCTATTACGTCGTCTGGTCGGTGACGCCGGCGCTGCACACGCCGCTGATGGCCGTCACCAACGCGATCTCCTCGGTCATCGTCGTTGGCGCGCTGCTTGCGGTCGGCGTATCGGCGAGCGGCTTTGCGACCGGCTTCGGTTTTGTCGCGCTGGTGCTCGTCTCGGTGAACATCTTTGGCGGCTTCCTGGTGACCAGCCGGATGCTCGCCATGTACAAGAAAAAAGATCGCTGAGGGTTCGGATCACATGTCGCAGAGCCTCGCAGCTTTCCTCTATCTCGTCTCCGGCGTGCTGTTCATCATGGCGCTCCGGGGTCTCTCCCACCCGACGACCAGCCGCAAGGGCAATGTCTACGGCATGGTCGGCATGGGTATCGCCATCGTCACCACCCTGCTGCTCGCCACCCCCACATTCGGTGGCTTCATCCTGATCGTGCTGGCGCTCAGCCTCGGCGGCGGGGCGGGGGCCTATATCGCCCGCACCATTCCGATGACGGCGATGCCGCAGCTCGTCGCCGGCTTCCATTCGCTGGTCGGCTTTGCCGCCGTGATGGTGGCGGCGGCAGCGCTTTATGCGCCCGATTCCTTCGGCATCGGCGCGATCGGCCATATCCATGGCCAGGCGCTGATCGAACTGGCGCTTGGTGCTGCGATCGGCGCGATCACCTTTACCGGTTCGGTCATCGCCTTCCTGAAGCTTGACGGGCGGATGTCCGGCAAGCCGATCATGCTGCCCTACCGGCACGCGATCAATATCGGCCTGCTGGTCCTGGTCGTCGTCTTCATCTTCGGCCTGGTGCAGACCGAAAGCCATTTCGACTTCTGGCTCGTCGTGGTACTGGCGCTGGCGCTCGGCGTGCTCCTGATCGTGCCGATCGGGGGCGCCGACATGCCGGTCGTGGTGTCGATGCTGAACTCCTATTCCGGCTGGGCGGCCGCCGGCATCGGGTTTACGCTCGGCAATCTGGCGCTGATCATCACCGGTGCGCTGGTCGGCTCCTCCGGTGCGATCCTCTCCTACATAATGTGCAAGGGGATGAACCGCTCTTTCATCTCGGTTATATTGGGCGGCTTCGGCGGCGAGACGGCGTCTGCCGGTGCCGATGACGGTATCCAACGGACGGTGAAGCAGGGCTCCGCAGACGACGCGGCCTTCCTGATGTCGAACGCCGAGAAGGTGATCATCGTGCCCGGTTACGGCATGGCCGTCGCTCAGGCCCAACATGCACTGCGCGAGCTTGCCGATACGCTGAAAAGCCACGGCGTCGAGGTGAAATACGCGATCCATCCGGTTGCCGGCCGCATGCCGGGCCATATGAACGTGCTGCTCGCCGAAGCCAACGTCCCCTATGACGAGGTCTTCGAACTGGAAGACATCAACGCGGAGTTCGCGCAGGCCGACGTCGCCTATGTCATCGGCGCCAACGACGTCACCAACCCGGCGGCCCGCGACGACAAGACCTCGCCGATCTACGGCATGCCGATCCTCGACGTCGACAAGGCCAAGACCTGCCTGTTCGTCAAGCGCTCGCTCGGCTCGGGTTACGCCGGCATCGACAACACGCTGTTCTACAAGGACGGCACGATGATGCTGCTCGGCGACGCCAAGAAAATGACCGAGGACATCGTCAAGGCGATGAAGCACTGAGTGCGGATGCATAGCTAAGAGAGCCCGGCAGTGCCGGGCTTTTTTGTGAAGACGGATCGTGCGACATTGAAGGGGAGCAGGAGGCCAGAATGGCAAAGATTGCCGATCAGACACGCGCTGCTGAAGAGCTTTCCCCGCGGGAATCGCAAGAGCCTGCCTCGCAAGCCACCCGTGAAGAGGCCTTGAGACGATTGGGAAAATTCCGTGGCCGGCTTCCTGAAGATTTTGTCTTCGACCGGGATGATGCGAATTGCCGGTAATTTTTCGAGCATGACCATCCCCGCCAGCCACCCTTACGATTTCGATCCCACCTATGGCATGGGGCTGAAGCAGCTTCAGGCGGTCCTGCCCCCGCAGGCACCGGAAGGGTTCGATGGGTTCTGGAAGGACCGCTACCGGCGTGCGATGACGGTCGATCCAGAGCCGGGCCTGCGCAAGAACGGGCTCGACCATCCGAAATGGCATGTCTTCGACATCGCCTACATGTCGAGCGGGCGGTTTCCGATCGGCGGGTGGCTGCTGTTGCCGAGAAAAGGTGAAATACGGCGCGGTCTGGTCGTCGGCCATGGTTATGGCGGACGTGACGCGCCGGATCTCGATATTCCGGTCGAGGAAACCGCTGTGCTGTTTCCCTGCTTTCGCGGCATGTCGCGCAGCACCCGTCCGCCGATCTCGCCGGATTCCCACTGGCATGTGCTGCATGACATCGACAAGCCGGACCGCTACATCATTGGCGGTTGCGTCGAGGACCTGTGGGTCGGGGTAAGCATGCTGATCGCGCTTTATCCCTGGCTGTCGGGCCATGTCGGTTATAGCGGCATCAGCTTCGGCGGCGGCATCGGCGGGCTTGCCATCCCCTTCGACAGCCGGATCGACCGAGGGCATCTGTCGCTGCCGACCTTCGGGCACCAGGAGCTGCGGCTGAAGCTGAAAAGCATCGGCAGCGCGGCTTCCGTCCAGGCCTATCAGGCGAAATACGGTAATGCGCTGAAGACGCTGCGCCTGCATGATTCGGCCGTGGCGGCGAGCCGCATTACGGTGCCGATGCTGATGAGCGTGGCGCTGTTCGATCCGGCGGTGGCGCCTCCATGCCAGTTCGCGGTCGCCAATGCCGTTCCGAAATCAAAATTTAACGAAAACTTCATCCTGGATGCCGGGCATTTCGATTATCCTGGCAGTGCGTCGCAAGAGGCGGCCCTTCGCGACAGGGTCGGACAGTTCTTCAAGGTGTCATGAACCGCGAATATCTGCGCTGGTACAGCCAGCGTCTCCATCGAGACATGGAACTCCTGGTGTTTGGCCATGCCGGAGCCAAGGTCCTGATGTTTCCGACCCGGGACGGACGTTTCTGGGAATATGAAGAGCTTGGCATCGTCGGAAGCCTCGCCGACAAGGTTCTGGCCGGCCAGTTGCAGCTCTACTGCGTCGATGGCCTGGCGGCCGAGACCTTCTACGACAGCCGGCAGCATCCCTCGCTGCGCATCCGCCGGCACGCGGCCTTCGAGGACTATATCCTCAACGAGGTCCTGCCGCTGATGGCGACCCGGAACGGACATGACTGCACGATCGTGCAGGGCTGCAGCCTCGGTGCCTTCCAGGCGGCCAGCATCGCCTTTCGCCATCCGCACCTATTCCGCAAGCTCGTCGCGTTTTCGGGGCGTTATGACCTGACCTTGAAGGTCGAGGCGTTCGGCGACCTGCTGGACGGCTATTACGACGATACGGTCTATTTCTACACCCCGTCGCATTTCCTGCCCGGCATCAGCAGCGGGTGGCAGCTCGAAAGGCTGCGCCAGGTGGAGATCGTGCTGACGATCGGCGATGCCGACCCGTTCCTCGACAACAACCAGCATCTCAGCCGGGTGCTGGCCGAGAAAGGGGTGGGACATCGGATGCATGTCTGGGACGGGCGCGCCCATCGGGCCGGCGCCTGGCGCAAGATGGCGGCGCTTTACATCTGAGTGTGGGGCGGGCTCAAAGTCGAGCGGAGGAAAGCCGGCTTTGCCGCCAAGCCACCAACAGCTTAGCTGCTGGCGCGGGTGCGGGCAGCGCCGTCCTGGGCGGGCTTGTAGTTCGGGTCGAGACGCATGGCGTGCGAATAGGACTTGTAGGCACGCGCCTTGTCGCCGCGGCGCTCATAGACCAGCGCCTGGTTTGCCCAGGATTCGGCGAGCTTGTCGTTAAGCTCGATCGCACGGTTGAAGTCGGCGAACGCGTTGTCGTCGTCGTTCAACGCGACGTAGGAAATGCCGCGGCCGTTATAGGGTTCCGGCGAGCTCGCAGACAGCGAGATGGCTTTCGAGAAATCTTCGATCGCCTGGGCGTGCTGGCCGCGCAGCTGGTAGATCAGGCCGCGATTGTGCCAGGCACGGCCATCGGTGGTCTCGAGCTGGATCGCCTTGTTGAAGTCGTTGAAGGCTTCGTTGGTGCGGCCGGCCTGGCGATAGATATTGCCGCGGCCGATATAGGCGACGTCGTAGTTCGGGTTGATCTGGAGCGAGCGGTTGTAGTCGTTCGCCGCTTCGACAGGCTTGCCCATGTTGCGGTAGACCAGCGCCCGGTTGGCATAGGCCTGGTAGAATTGCGGATTGAGCTGGATGGCGCGGTTGAAGTCTTCCAGGGCCCGCGAAAACTCGCCGGCGCGTCCATAGGCCGTGCCACGGACGTTATAGCCTTCCGGATCCTGCGGGCTGGAACTGATCACGGAGGAGAGCGAGGCGATGTTTTCTTGCGACCCCTGGGCGCGATCGACGGTGATCATGTCGGTCGAGGTCGTGGTCGCGCAGCCGGCGAGCGCCAGGAGGGCAATCAGCGCGGCTGGCAATGCTGTTTTGCGACGGACGGGAGAAACATGGTTCAAGAGGCCGGAAATTTCGGTTCCACGATCGAGAACGGGATTTTTGGCGGCCATCAGGCGCATTTCCTCATGTCGGGGCAAAGGCATTGGAAGTCTCGGACCAAATCAAAAGAGCGGCGGCGCCCATGTCGCCACCGCCCTGAAAGCACATGAAAACGTCCAAAAAACGGCCGATCAACGAGCCGGGCGTGCTGGAACCGTACGAGCCGGAGCTGCAATCAGGCCTTCGCGCTGCATGCGCTTGCGGGCCAGCTTGCGAACGCGACGAACAGCCTCTGCCTTTTCACGGGCACGCTTCTGCGACGGCTTCTCGTAATAATCGCGCATCTTCATTTCACGGAAAATGCCTTCGCGCTGCATCTTCTTCTTGAGAGCGCGGAGCGCCTGGTCGACGTTGTTGTCGCGGACTAGTACCTGCACGTGAATCCCGTTCCTTTGGTTTGTTGCTCGCCTGGATCGGTACGATTCGAGGCGAAAGAATAACGTCCGCTCGGCCTGGAGCCGTGCGATTGATGACGGCAGATAGCAGAAGAGATGGGCGAAGTCCAGACGCATTAAGGTTGATTGCGCCAATTCGGCGGTCTTTTGCGGGAGATGCAAGTGTGAAAGCCTGTCGCGGTCGATGATCGGAATGCCGGCCGATCCGAAAGCAAGCGATCCGATGGTGATCGGGGCCGGTTTCGCAAGAACCTGGCCGGGCGCAGCAGCTTCCGGCACCCCGGTCCGGCTCGTCCAACTGGCGGACGATCTTGCCCGTGTCGATGGGGAAGGCGAATGCGTCGCAATAGAGCCATTGCGACGCATATTGATTTGCGATGGGTATGGCACTACCCAAATGCCGGCCCCGCGATTAGGGCCGACGATCCGAGGAGTTTTAAGGCGAGATGCGCAGATATTCGGTTTTCGCCGTGGCCCGCGAAGCGATGCGTGCCCACAAGGGCTGGGAAGCGCAGTGGACCTCTCCGGAGCCGCGTTCCAGCTATGACGTGATCATCGTCGGAGCCGGTGGGCATGGTCTGGGCGCTGCCTATTATCTGGCCAAGGAACACGGCATCACCAATGTCGCGGTGATCGAAAAAGGCTGGCTCGGCGGCGGCAATACCGGCCGCAACACGACGATCATCCGTTCCAACTATCTCTACGAAGAGAGCATGGACATCTACGAGCACTCGCTGAAGCTCTGGGAGGGGCTGAGCCAGGATCTCAACTACAATGTCATGTATTCGCCGCGCGGCGTGATGATGCTGTCGCACAACACCCACGACATGCAGAGTTTCAAGCGGCATATCAACGCCAACCGGCTCTACGGCATCGACAACGAATGGCTGACGCCGGAACAGGCCAAGGCCTATGTGCCGCCGCTCGATATTGCCAAGACGGCGCGTTACCCGATCAACGGCGCCGCGCTGCAGCGGCGCGGGGGCACGGCCCGCCACGATGCGGTCGCCTGGGGTTATGCGCGCGCGGCTTCGGATCGCGGCGTTCACATCATCCAGAATTGCGAAGTGACCGGCATCCGTCGCGGCCCGAACGGCGAGGTCCTGGGCGTCGAGACGAGCAAGGGCTTTATCGGGGCGCAGAAGATCGGCGTCTCGGCCGCCGGGCATTCCTCCGTCGTGATGGAGATGGCGGGCGTCAGGGTGCCGCTCCATTCGACTCCGCTGCAAGCGCTGGTCTCGGAGCCGCTGAAGCCGATCTTCCCTTGCGTCGTCATGTCGAACACGGTGCATGCCTATATCTCGCAGTCGGACAAGGGAGAACTCGTCATCGGCGCCGGCACCGACCAGTACAATTCCTATTCCCAGACCGGCGGGTTGCAGATCATCACCCACACGCTCGACGCCATCTGCGAACTCTTCCCGATCTTCCGGCGGGTGAAGATGATGCGCCAGTGGGGCGGCATTACCGACAACACGCCGGACCGCTCGCCGATCCAGGGCGTCACGCCGGTGCCGGGCCTGTTCGTCAATTGCGGCTGGGGCACCGGCGGCTTCAAGGCGACCCCGGGTTCGGCCAATCTCTTCGCGCATCTCATCGCCAAGGGCGAGCCGCACCGGCTGGCGGCAGGGCTGACGCTCGACCGATTCCGGACGGGACGGCTGATCGACGAGGCGGCGGCTGCCGCCGTCGCGCATTAATACAGGGACATCAAGATGCTGCTGATCCATTGCCCCTATTGCGAGGAAGACCGCTCGGAACTGGAATTCCGCTGGGCCGGCGAGGCGCATATTGCGCGGCCGGAGAATATCGCGGCGATTTCGGATGAGGAATTCGCGGAATATTTCTTCCTGCGCAACAATGAAAAAGGCCTCACCTATGAACGCTGGCGGCATATCCACGGCTGCGGCCGGTTCTTCAATGCGGCGCGCGACACGGTGAGCGACAGGTTCCTGACGACCTACAAGGCGGGAATGCCGAAGCAGCTGCTCCCCGAAACCGGGGCCTCCGAAAAGACCGTCGAGACCTATGAAGCGACCGAAGGAGACGCACGATGAGCGCTTCCTCCAATTCAGGCACCTTCCGCATCAAGGGTGCGGGCCGGTTGACGCCCGCCCGCACGGCGCGTTTCACCTTCGACGGCAAGAGTTATACGGCGCTGGAAGGCGATACGGTTGCCTCGGCGCTCCTGGCGCATGGCGTGCATCTGCTTGGCCGCTCGTTCAAATATCATCGGCCGCGCGGCATCTTGTCTGCCGGTCCGGAAGAACCAAACGCGCTGATCGACGTGTCGCGCGATGCGGCACGGCGTCAGCCGAACGTGCGGGCGACAGTGCAGGAAGTCTTCGACGGGGCGAAGATCGCTTCGCAGAACCGCTGGCCGTCGCTGAAGTTCGATGTCGGGGCGATCAACAATCTCTTCTCGCCCTTCTTTGCGGCCGGTTTCTACTACAAGACCTTCATGTGGCCGCGGGAGGCCTGGGTGAAGATCTACGAACCCTTCATCCGCCGTGCGGCCGGCCTCGGTGTGGCGCCGACGGAGGAGGATCCGGATCACTATGCCAACCGCTATGCCCATTGCGACGTGCTGATCGCCGGTGCCGGCGTGGCGGGTCTGACGGCCGCACTTTCTGCGGCAGCGACCGGGCAAAGCGTTTTCCTCGTCGACGAACAGCCGGAAGTCGGCGGCGCGCTGCATTACGACACGGCGACCACGATCGACGGACAGAACGGTTACGACTGGGCGCAGGCGATCGCTGCAAAGCTGAAGGCGATGCCGAACGTCACGGTGCTGACCCGCACGACGGTGTTCGGTTATTACAACCACGGTTTCCTCGGCCTCGTGGAACGGGTGACGGACCATGTCGCCAAACCGGCCAAGAGCGCCCCCCGCGAGCGGCTGTGGCAGGTGCGGGCGAAAAAGGTGGTGCTGGCGACCGGCTCCATCGAGCGGCACATGGTGTTTGCCAATAACGACCGGCCGGGCATCATGCTGGCTTCCGCTGCGCGCACCTTCCTCAATCACCACGGTGTCGCGGTCGGCAGACAGGTTGGCGTCTATACGGCGCATGATTCGGCCTATGAGGCGGCCTTCGACCTGAAGCGGGCGGGCGTCTCGATCGCGGCGATCGTCGATTGCCGCCCCGACCCCGGCGAGGCCTTGCTGGCGCAGGCCCGCGCGCTCGGGATTTCCGTGCTGAGCGGCCATTCGGTGACCGATACCGGCGGCCGGCTGCGAATCTCCTCGATGACCGTTGCGCGCAATGGCGGCGGCGATGCCCGCAGAATAGCGGTCGATTCGCTGATTGTTTCGGCCGGCTGGACGCCTTCGGTGCATCTCTTCTCGCAGTCGCGCGGAAAACTGCGGTTCGACGGCGTCAACCAGCGCTTCCTTCCGGATATCTACGCGCAAAATTGCGTTTCCGTCGGTTCCTGCAACGGCACGGACGACCTCGCCGAACTGATCGACGAGGCGATTGCGGCGGGCGGCGGTTCTGTGACGCTTGCGGGCGAAAACCGGTTCGAATGGACCGGGGGCATGATCGGTGCCGCGGAAGGTGCCGGGCCGGATACGACGGTGAAGGCCTTCGTCGATTTCCAGCACGACGTGACCGCCAAGGACATCCGCCTTGCGGTGCGCGAGGGCATGCATTCGATCGAGCATATCAAGCGCTTCACCACAAACGGCATGGCGTCGGACCAGGGCAAGCTTTCCAACATGCACGGCCTCGCCATCGCCGCCGAAATGCTCGACCGGCCGATCCCGCAGGTGGGGCTGACGACGTTCCGCGCGCCCTATACGCCGGTAACCTACGGCACGCTGGTCGGCCATTCGCGCGGAGAACTCTTCGATCCGGCGCGCAAGACGCCGATGCATGCGCTGGAAGCGGCTGAGGGCGCCGAGTTCGAGGATGTCGGCAACTGGAAGCGCGCCTGGTATTACCCGAGGCGCGGCGAGGACATGCTGGCTGCCGTCAACCGCGAATGCCGGACGGTGCGCGAGGTGGCGGGCGTGTTCAACGGCTCGACGCTCGGCAAGATCGAGGTGGTCGGGCCGGATGCTGCGCAGTTCCTGAACCTGCTCTATACGAACGCCTGGGACAGCCTGAAACCCGGCAAGAGCCGCTACGGGATCATGACCCGCGAGGACGGTTTCGTGTATGACGACGGCGTCGTCGGCCGGCTTGCCGAAGACCGGTTCCATGTGACGACCACGACCGGCGGTGCGCCGCGCGTGCTGCACCACATGGAAGACTATCTCCAGACGGAATTCCCGCATCTGAGAGTCTGGCTGACATCCACGACCGAACAATGGGCCGTCATCGCCGTGCAGGGGCCGAAGGCGCGCGAGATCATCCAGCCTTTCGTCGATGGCGTGGATATCTCCAACGAGGCCTTCCCGCATATGAGCGTGGCGGAATGCTCGGTCATGGGTGTTCCGGCGCGGCTGTTTCGCGTGTCGTTCACCGGCGAACTCGGTTATGAAATCAACGTGCCGGCGGACTACGGCCCGGCTGTCTGGAGGGCGATATGGGAGCGGGCGGCGCCGATCGGCGCCTGTCTCTACGGCACCGAGACCATGCACGTGCTGCGCGCCGAGAAGGGGTACATCATCGTCGGCCAGGATACGGACGGCACGGTGACGCCAGACGATGCGGGCCTCGGCTGGGCGGTTTCTTCGAAGAAGTCGGATTTCGTCGGCATCCGTGGATTGAAGCGCCCGGACCTGGTGCGCGAGGGGCGCAAGCAGCTCGTCGGACTGCTCACCAAGGACCCGGCGCTGGTGCTGGAGGAGGGCGGGCAGATCGTCGCCGATCCCAACCAGGCCAGGCCGATGACCATGCTCGGCCATGTGACATCGGCCTACTGGTCGGAGAATTGCGGCCGCTCGATTGCGCTGGCGCTGGTCGCCGGCGGAAGGGCGCGGATCGGTGAGACGCTCCATGTGCCGCTTAAAGACAGGACGATCGAGGTGGAAGTGACCGACATGGTGTTCTTCGACAAGCAGGGAGGCCGCATCAATGGTTGATTCCGGCGCCGATCTGGCAAACCGCACTTCGCCTCTTTCCGGTTTTCACGGCGGTTCCTCGACCGTCCGCCTCGAAGCAGCACCGCCCGCCGAGCGCATTTCGCTGCGGTGCAGGGCCGAGGATGTCGCGGCGCTCTCCTCGGCGCTCGGCGTCGATCTGCCGGTCAGGCCGAAAACATCGGCTTCCGCCAACGGCCGCTCGGCCCTGTGGCTCGGGCCGGACGAATGGCTGGTGATCGCGGAGGAGAACGGCGGGCTGATGCAGGCCGCGAAGAACTCCGGCGCGCTGCATTCGGCGACGGATGTATCCCACCGCAATACGGCGATCCTGGTGTCGGGGCGGGGGGCCGCGGCGGCGATCAATGCCGGCTGCCCGCAGGACCTGTCGCTGAAGGTCTTCCCGGTCGGCGCCTGCTCGCGGACCGTGTTCGGCAAGGTGGAAATCGTGCTTCTGCGAACCGGCGAAGATGCCTTCCGGGTGGAGGTGTGGCGGTCGTTCTCCGACTACGCCTTCGGCCTGCTGGCGGAAGGTGCGCAGGACGCGGCCGTCTAAGACAATAGCCTCACTTGACTTGCTCTTACAGAACCTCACTCTCCGCATGAGAATGGGGAGGATGTCATGGGACAATTCACACTGATGGCGATCGCCGTCGTTGCGGCGGTGACCGGCGGGGCGATGGCCGCAAAGCTTGCCGGAATCGAGACCTGGAAAGGTGCGCTGATCGGCGCCTGCGCGTCGGTCGCGGGCGCTATTGCCTTCTTCGCCCCTGGGATCGACCGGAGCCTCTCCATCCCGATAGCCGGATTGATCGGGGCCGGCATTTCCGGCGCGGCCGTCGGCCTGACGCCGACCCGCACCGCCCACATCGCGATCGGCGCGGCGCTACTGCCGCTCATCGGTTTCGTACTGATGGAGATGGGGGCTTAGGCAGCGCGGGAATCACTCGCCGGGTTGGCGGGGTTTGTGCTTGCGGTCGAGATCCCATTCGTGCAGGCGATACGCGTATAGGCGATGATCCCGATAATGGCAGGCATTCCGAATGAGACGAAAAATTCTATCGTCATGCCAGTCTCCTCAGGGTTAGCCTCGCCAGGTAATGTAGGAATACCGCGATCATAAGCCAGCCCACAAAGCATCCTACCACGCGAAGCCGAACTGGGTACCTACATTGCCGATGCCATAGAGCATCGCCGCAACCGGCGTAACGACGCCGACGGTGATGCACGCCGTGGACGCTCGATCGAAGGCATTCGCCAGCAGTTTCGTCTGCTCGATCTCGGCTGGGGTCAAACCTCCCACCCCCGCCACTTCACCCAACGGCCGTGGGGATCGATGCGGCCGAGTTCGCGGATCTCGCCGGTCGGCCAGATCTGCAGGCTGAGCGCCGCGCTGTCCGGATCGTCGTCCATTTCCATCTGCAGGCGGGCGAGCGGGGCTTGTTCCGTCGCACGGCTACCGGCCTCGACGATGATTGCCTCGCCCGCGGCGCGGGCTTGTGGCGGCAGGTATTGCCAGGCGATCGAATGGTAGACGACGTGGACCGTGCCGGGCACGAGCACCTTCAGCCGCTTGTCGCGCAGCCAGGCGAGCGCATCGCCCTTTTCGACGGGCGCCGGATGCTCTCTGGCGATCTGCAGCGCGGCTCGCGTGCGTTCCATCCGGTCCGCCTGATCGGCCCAGATGTAGGACAGGAGCCGCAGGCTGTCTTGCGGCGAGTTGGGGTCGAGCGGGTTGAGGTCGCAGCCGGCGCGGTTCGCGACGGTGATCTCGACATCAGGCGGGAAGGGACCTTGCCAATCGGGTTTCAGCCGGACCGCAGACGACGGATCGCCCCAGACGAAGCCGCCAAGATCGTGGTGATAGCGGTCCCAGTTGAGGTTGAGTCCCATGCTGGCGCCGAATTCCGACAGGATCAGCGGCTTGCCAAACAGTTGGGCAATGGTGAGGAAGCCGGCGAGCAGGCCGCTCGAGCGGCGCACCTCGTTGGTCTGAGGCGCGAACTTCAGCCGTTCGAGAATGAAGGCTTCATGTGTTTCGAAGGCCGTGGCGAGCGCCGTCCAAAGCACGTCGTCGCCCACGTCGTTCGGCGGATAGGCTGCCTTCAGGCAATCGTCCTTGCCGTCGATGACCAGCGCATGCAGCGCGCCGGCGAGGCGGGTGGGCACCAGGTCGCCCCGGGTGGCAGGATCTCCTTCCCAGCTGAGAATTCGCCGGCCCACTTCGGTTGAACGGTCAAGATGTTCCAGCATCAATGTGCCGAGGCGAGCGGTAAAGGGCGACCCCAGGATCTGGCCCCCGACGATCTGTTCCCGGAACGCCTGCCTGATTTCGTCTTCGGATGCCATGGCGCTCACACTCCTTCGGGCCGGTCCTTCGGGTCGAACTGGACGATGGTGGTCCAGATGGCCGTGAGCGCCGGTTTCTTTTCGTTCTCGATCTCGACCGAGACGTCATAGGTGGTCATCAGCATGCCGGCGCCGCGGAAGCGGATTTCGGCAAGGGTGAAATGGCCGCGGATGCGGCTGCCGCTTTTGACAGGCGACATGAAGCGGATGCGGTCGAAACCGTAATTGATGCCCATGGTCTGTTCGCGGATTTTGGGCACGCAGTCGAAGTTCATGGCGGACAGCAGCGACAGCGTCAGGAAGCCGTGGGCGATGGTGCCGCCGAAGGGGCTCTCCGCAGCCGCGCGTTCCGGATCGACATGGATGAACTGGTGATCGTGGGTGGCATCCGCGAAGAGGTCGATCATCGGCTGATCCACCGTGATCCATTCCGATGTACCGATCTCCGTGCCAACCAGCCCCTCGACCTCGGTTAGCGAAATTTCACGCATGCGACCTCACTGATTTCTTCCAGAAAGCGGGCGCAATCCCGGACGAAACCGCCTGGCATTTTCCCGGAACTGCTCTGATGGCTGGCGGACTTTACAGGGTTTGCCTCGGTTGGCGAGTGATTTTTGCGGCGCATCATTCCTCGATGCAGAAACGCACCGAGCGGGCGGGAAGCACTTGATTCCAAAGCTCGCGGGAGGCGAAATGTTTCCATCCCCAGCCGGGAAGCGCGAAGCTTGCCTGCTCGTGGCCGCGGTTGAAGAGGATGGCGATGCGGGTGTCCCTGTCGGTCTGCCGGTCGAGCGTTTTCAGCACCATGCCGAGCACCGGATTGCCGGGATTTTCCCAGTCGCCGACTTCCATGGGCTTTCCGGAGGCGGACAGCCATTCGACATCGCCGTTGCCGGTGAAGAAGGAGGTTTCCGAAAAGACCGCGAAGCGTTTTCGGAGCGCTGCGAGCATGGCGGTGTGTTCGATCAGCGTCTTGTCGATCTTGCTCCAGTCGAACCAGGTAATCGCATTGTCCTGGCAATAGGCGTTGTTGTTGCCGCGCTGGCTGCGTCCGGCTTCGTCGCCCATGGTCAGCATGACCGTGCCGCGGCTGGCAAACAGGGTGGAGATGAGGGCCGCGACATCGCGGCGGCGGTTCTCGTTGATGGCAGCATCGTCGGTCTCGCCTTCGATGCCGTTGTTCCAGGAAAAGTTTTCGCCGTGGCCGTCGCGGTTCTGTTCGCCGTTCGCCTCGTTGTGCTTGTGCTCGTTGGAGACGAGGTCCATCAGCGTGAAGCCGTCATGGGCGGCGAGGAAGTTGACTGTCCGGCTGCGGCCGGATTTTTCGAAAATATCCGACGAGCCGGAGAGCCGTGTGGCGAGCGCGCCCGTCGTCCACTCGTCGCCGCGCCAGTAGCGGCGCATGTCGTCACGGGCGCGGTCGTTCCATTCGAGGAAGGGCTCCGGGAAATTGCCGAGCTGGTAACCCCCATGGCCGATATCCCAGGGCTCGGCGATCAGGATGCGATCCTTCAGTGCCTCGTCGCAGATCATCGCCTTCAGCGTCTCGCCCTTGGCCTCGAAACCGCTTTCCGTGCGGCCGATGATCGGGGCGAGGTCGAAGCGGAAACCGTCTATGCCGGCATGAATGACGAAATGGCGGAGCGTGTCGACGATCAGCCGGCGGACATAAGGGTGGTCGCAGGCGACCGTGTTGCCGGTGCCGGTATCGTTGACCAGACGGCCGGGTTCGCCGTGGACATGGCGGTAATAGGAGCGGTTGTCGAGGCCGCGCATGGAAAGCGTCGCGCCAAAACGGTCGCTCTCGCCGGTATGATTGAAGACGAGGTCGAGGATGGTGCCGATGCCGGCCTGGTGCAGCGTCGTGACCGTCTCGCGCAGTTCCTTGATCCCGCCGGGGCAGAGGCGCGGATCGAGCGCCATGAAGGCGACCGGATTGTAGCCCCAGCCGTTGGTGAGGCCGAGCGGGGGAAGGTGGCGTTCGTCGATCCAGGCGGTGATCGGCATCAGCTCGATCGCATCGACGCCGATCTTCTTCAGGTGCGCGATGATCGACGGATGGGCAAGGGCTGCGACCGTGCCGCGCTGTTTCTCCGGGATGGCCGGGTGGAGGATGGTGAAGGGTTTTACCGCGACCTCGTAGACGAAGCCCCCTGGCGGCAGGATCGGCCGGCCGATCTTGGCGAGCGGATCGCGGGTGACGATCGTCTTCGGCACGAGATCGGCGGTATCGACGCCGAACATCGAGAGCCGGGCGTCATGCCGGAAGGGACGATCGAGCTCGCGGGCATAGGGATCGACGAGCAGTTTCGACGAGTCGAACCAGGAGCCGTTGTCCGGATCGTAGGCACCCCAGGCGCGGTAGCCGTAACGGGCACCGACACCGAGCGCCGGCACCGAAATGCGGTGGATGTCGTCGCGGCCGCGCACCAGCCGATGGCGGGCGGTCTCACGTTTTCCCTCGGGGTCGAAGAGGCAGAGTTCGATCCGCTCGGCGTTATGGGACCAGACGGCGAATTCTGCGCCGTCTGCTGTCAAGGTCACGCCGCCCTGGATCGTCGCTTTCGCCATAGGCTCACGTAATCACGGTAGGCTTGTCGCGGCCTGTCCTCTTGCGGAGATCGGAAATCTGGTCGGCAACCGCGATGAGGTCGGCGAGCGCCTCCTGGGTGTCGATCGCATGGCGGGACGGATCCGGCTCGTAGCGCTCGACATAGACGCGGATCGTGGCGCCTGACGTGCCGGTGCCGGAGAGGCGGAAGACGACGCGGGAGCCGCCTTCGAAGAGGATGCGGATGCCCTGGTTCTTGGAGACCGAGCCGTCGATCGGATCGTGATAGGCGAAGTCGTCCGCGGTTGCGACTTTCAGTGCGCCGAAGGACTGGCCGGGAAGGGTGGCCAGCTTGTCGCGCAGGGCGGTGATCAGGAGGTTGGCGGCGTCCGAATCGACCTCCTCGTAATCGTGGCGGGAGTAGTAGTTGCGGCCATATTCGGCCCAGTGCGACTTGACGATTTCGGCGACGCTTTCGTTGCGGGCGGCCATGATGTTCAGCCAGAAGAGCACGGCCCAGAGGCCGTCCTTTTCGCGCACGTGGTCGGAGCCGGTGCCGAAGCTTTCCTCGCCGCAGACGGTGGCCTTGCCGGCGTCGAGCAGGTTGCCGAAGAATTTCCAGCCGGTCGGGGTTTCAAACATGCCGATGCCGAGCTTTTCGGCAACGCGATCGGCGGCGGCGCTGGTCGGCATGGAACGGGCGATGCCGGCGATGCCGCGGGCGTAACCGGGCGCCACGGTGGCGTTGGCGGCGATGATTGCCAAGCTGTCGGAGGGGGTGACGAACATGCCCTTGCCGACGATCATGTTGCGGTCGCCGTCGCCGTCGGACGCGGCGCCGAAATGCGGGCCGCCGGGGCTCATCACGTCGTCATAGAGTTCCTTGGCGTGGACGAGGTTCGGGTCCGGGTGGTGGCCGCCGAAATCCGGCAGGGGAACCGCGTTGCGCACCGAGCCTTCCGGGGCGCCGAGGCGGTTTTCGAGGATCTGCCGCGCATAGGGGCCGGTGACGGCGCCCATCGAATCGATGACCACGTTGACGCCGCTGGCGATCAACGACCGGATCGACGGGAAGTCGAAGAGCTGTTCCATCAGTTCGGCATAGTCGGCGACCGGATCGATCACCTCGACCGCCATGCCGGCGACGTCGAAGGTCCCGATCGCATCGAGATCGAGATCGGCGACATCGGCGATCTTATAGGTATCGATGACCTTGGAGCGGGCGAAGATCGCGTCGGTGATCTTTTCCGGGGCCGGGCCGCCATTGCCGATATTGTACTTGATGCCGAAATCCTCGGTCGGTCCGCCGGGATTGTGGCTGGCCGAGAGGATGATGCCGCCGAAGGCCTTGTACTTGCGGATGATGTTGGAGGCGGCGGGCGTCGAGAGGATGCCGCCCTGACCGACCATGACCTTGCCGAAGCCGGCGGCTGCGGCCATCTTGATTGCCTTCTGGATGACTTCGCGGTTGTAGTAGCGGCCGTCGCCGCCGATCACCAGCGTCTGGCCCTCGAAGCCTTCGAGACTGTCGAAGATCGACTGGATAAAGTTCTCCGCGTAGTTTTCCTGCGCGAAGACCGGAACCTTCTTGCGCAGGCCGGACGTGCCCGGCTTCTGATCCTGAAAGGGTGTCGTCGAAACGGTCTTGATCATGGTCATGATCCTTTTTTGGCAATGAGGCTGGCATAGAGGCCGGCATAGAGACCGGCGCTTCTCTCCCAGGAGACATCGGATTTCATGCCCTGCTTCTGCATCCCCGTCCAGACCTTCGGCTGATGGTAGAGGCGAACCGTGCGGCGAAGCGCCCGGCGCAGGTTGTCGGTGGTGACCGGTCCGAAGGTGACGCCCGTCGCGGCCTTGGAGGCGACCGCCGCGTGGCTGGCGTCGATGACGGTGTCGTTCAGGCCGCCGGTGCGCGCGACGACCGGAATGCAGCCGTAGCGCAGGCCGTAGAGTTGGGTGAGGCCGCAGGGCTCGAAGCGGGAGGGAATGACGATCGCATCGCAGCCCGCCTGCATCAGGTGGGAGAGCGGTTCGTCATAGATGGAGAGGACGGCGACCTTGCCGGGATGGCGTTTTGCGGCCGCATGGAAGGCGTTTTCGAGCGCCCGGTCGCCGGAGCCGAGCACGGCGAGCCGGCCGCCTATGGCGACGAGATCGTCGAGCGTCTCGGAGAGCAGGTCCATGCCCTTCTGCCAGGTGAGACGCGATATGACGCAGAACAGCGGCCCGGCCTCCTGGTCGAGGCCGAAGCGTTCGGCAACCGCCTGCTTGTTCTCGGCGCGGGTCTTCAGCGTCGCGGCGTTGTAGTGGGATTTCACCGCGGGGTCGGTGGCCGGGTCCCAGATGTCGGCATCGATGCCGTTGACGATGCCATGGAGATCGCCCTGGCGGATCGTTAGCAGGCCTTCGAGACCCATGCCGAATTCGGGGGTGAGGATTTCCTCGGCATAAGACGGGCTGACGGTCGAGATCGCCCAACTCGTCTGCAGGCCTGCCTTCAGGAAGCCGACACCGCCGAAATATTCGACGCCCTCGATGCCGAAAGCATGTGCCGGCAGTTCGAGATAGGGGAAGATATCGGCGCCGTACTGGCCCTGGAAGGCGATGTTGTGGATGGTGATCAGCGTCGGCACTTCGGGTTCGGCGGAATAGCGCATGTAGGCCGGCACCATCGCCGCCTGCCAGTCGTGCACGTGGACGATATCCGGCCGCCAGCCCTTATCGCCATCAGCCATGGCCCCTTGCGCGATCATCGCGCCGGCCTTGGAGAGGGCCGCGAATCGCCGCCAGTTGTCGAAGTGATCCTTGCCGGTGGCATCGACATAGGGTCCGCCGGGACGGTCGAAGAAGACGGGCGAATCAAGGATGAGCAGATCGAGCCCCTGATGCTCGACTTCGAGCACGTTGGCCCGGGCGCCGAGCAGATTGTCGAAGCTGATGACGAACCTTGCGTCCTTCACTGCCCGCATCACCGCCGGATAACCGGGCATCAGCGTCTTCACTGAAACGCCATGTCCTTTCAGTGCAATCGGCAGCGCGCCGGCCACATCGGCAAGTCCACCGGTCTTGACCAGCGGATAGACTTCGGACGCAACCGAAAGCACTTCCATAACGCGTTACAGGTCCAGTTTGTCGATCATCGTCTGGGTGATCAGGCAGATGCCGTTTTCGGTGCGGCGGAAACGTTTCGCATCGAGTTCGGGATCCTCGCCGACCACCAGGCCTTCGGGAATGGTTACACCGTGATCGATGACGACATTGCGAAGCTGCGCGCGTCTTCCGATCCTGACATTCGGCAGCACGACCGCGCCGTCGAGGCGGGAATAGGAATTGGCGCGAACGCCGGTGAAGAGCAGGCTTCGATTGAGCGACGAACCGGAGATGATGCAGTCGCCGGATACGACCGAGGAGGTCGCTGAGCCGCGGCGATCTTCGTCGTCATGGACGAACTTGGCCGGCGGGGTGATTTCCGCATAGGTCCAGATCGGCCAGGACTTGTCGTAGATATCAAGCCCGGGGACGATTTCCGTCAGGTCGATATTGGCCTGCCAGTAGGCGTCGACCGTGCCGGCATCGCGCCAGTAGGGCTCGCGCTCGAAATCGGAGCGGACGCAGCTATCGGCGAAACGATGGGCGACGGCTTTGCCGTGTTCGACGATATAGGGGATGATGTCCTTGCCGAAATCGCGGCTCGACCCGGGCGTTTCCGCGTCGCGTTTCAGGATGTCCATCAGGAACTTGGTGTGGAAGACGTAGATGCCCATCGAGGCGAGCGCAAAATCCGGATTGCCGGGAATGCCGGGCGGGTCGGCGGGTTTTTCGACGAAGGCGATGATCTCGTCCTTCTCGTTGACATGCATGACGCCGAAGCCGGTCGCTTCCATGCGCGGCACTTCCAGGCAGCCGACGGTGACCTGGGCGCCTGAATCCACATGCTGCTGCAGCATGTATTCGTAGTCCATCTTGTACACGTGGTCGCCGGCGAGGATGACCATGTATTCGGGCGCGTAGGCCTCGATGATGTCGATGTTCTGGAAGACGGCGTCGGCGGTGCCTTCGTACCATTGCGTCTCGGAGACGCGCTGGGAGGCGGGCAGGATGTCGAAGCTTTCGTTGCGCTCGGGGCGGAAGAAGTTCCAGCCGCGCTGCATGTGGCGGATCAGCGAATGCGCCTTGTACTGCGTTGCGACCCCGATGCGGCGGATGCCGGAATTCAGCGCGTTCGACAGCGCGAAATCAATGATGCGTGCCTTGCCGCCAAAATAGACGGCGGGCTTGGCGCGGCGGTCGGTGAGTTCCTTCAAGCGGCTGCCGCGGCCGCCGGCAAGCACATAGGCCATTGCATCACGCGACAGGGGCTGAATTCTCTTTTCGTTCATTGTTCCCTCCCAAGGTCCCTTATGCCTGTTCCAGTTCGAGCATGATCGTCGCGAGCGGCGGCAGCGTGACTTCGGCCTGAACGGTTCCTCCCGCGTTCACTGCCTGAACGCGACCCCCATTGCCTTTGCCGCTGCCGCCGTAGATCTCGGCGTCGGTATTCAAGATTTCCCGCCATCTGCCTTCGGTTGGCAAGGGGACGCGGTAATTTTCACGGTAGACGGGTGTAAAATTGCTGATCACCGCCACCGGCTTTTCTCCCGGCGACATGCGCAGCCAGGCGTAGACCGAATTTTCCGCGTCGTCGGCGACCAGCCAGCGGAAACCTTCGCCCTCGCAGTCACGGGCATGCAGCGCGGGTTTGGAGCGGTAACAGAAGTTGAGATCGCGCACTAGGCGGCGCATGCCCTCGTGCGGGTGGTACTGGAGCAGGTTCCAGTCGAGCGAACGGGCCTCGCTCCACTCGCTCCACTGGGCGAATTCCTGGCCCATGAACAGCAGCTTCTTGCCGGGATAACCCCACATGAAACCGTAATAGGCCCGCAGGTTTGCGAATTTCTGCCAGTCGTCGCCGGCCATTTTGGCGATCAGCGAGCCTTTGCCGTGCACCACTTCGTCGTGGGACAGCGGCAGCACGAAATTCTCCGAATAGGCGTAGAGCAGGCCGAAGGTGAGTTCGTTGTGGTGATGCTTGCGGTGGATTGGCTCACGCTGCAGGTAGCTCAGCGTGTCATGCATGAAGCCCATGTTCCACTTGAAGCCGAAGCCGAGCCCCCCTTCGTGGACGGGATGCGAGACCTTCGGCCAGGAGGTGCTTTCCTCGGCGATCGTCATCACGCCGGGATGGGCGCCGTAGGAGAGGGAATTCATCTTCTGCAGGAAGCGAACGGCTTCGAGGTTTTCCCGCCCGCCATATTCGTTCGGCACCCATTCGCCTTCTTTGCGCGAATAGTCGAGATAGAGCATCGACGCGACGGCATCGACGCGCAGGCCGTCGAGATGGAATTTCTCCGACCAGTAGAGCGCGTTGTTGACGAGATAGGAGAGGACTTCGTTGCGGCCGAAATTATAGATCGCCGTGTTCCAGTCGGGGTGAAAACCCTGGCGGGGGTCGGCATGCTCGTAAAGTGCGGTGCCGTCGAAGAAGCGCAGGCCGTGGGCATCGGTCGGAAAATGGGCGGGCACCCAGTCGAGGATGACGCCGATGCCGACCTTGTGGCAGCCGTTGACGAAACGGGCGAAACCTTCGGGCTCGCCGAAGCGGGCGGTCGGGGCGAAAAGGCCGGTCGTCTGGTAGCCCCAGGACGGATCGAACGGATGCTCGGTAATGGGCAGGAACTCGATATGGGTGAAGCCCATGTCGGTGCAATAGGGGATCAGTTCCGAGGCGAGCTCGTCCCAGGAGAGGAAGGAGCCGTCCGGTTTTTTGCGCCAGGAGCCGGCATGCACTTCGTAGATCGAGATCGGTTGGCGGCGGTGGTCGGCCTTTTCCCAGAATTCCCGGTGGGCCGCGTCGTCCCATTTTTGGGAGAGTTCCGGTGCGGTGACCGAGGCGGTGTCGGGGCGCAGTTCCGCACGGCGGGCATAGGGGTCAGCCTTCAGCGGCAGGAGCTTGCCGTTCTTGCCGACGATCTCGAACTTGTAGGCGGAGCCGGCTCTGACATCGGGGGCGAAGATTTCCCAGATACCGGTATCGACTCGCAGGCGCATGACGTGCCGGCGGCCGTCCCAGCCGTTGAAGTCGCCGACGACGGAAACGCGCTTGGCGTTCGGCGCCCAGACCGCGAAATGGAACCCCTCGACACCCTCGTGTTTCAGGGCATGGGCGCCCATCTTGTCGAAGAGGCGCAGGTGCGAGCCCTCCCGGACGAAATAGTCGTCCATAGGCCCTAGCACCGGGCCGAACGTATAGGGGTCGGTGACCGCCCACTCGTCGTCACCGCGGCGGGCACGGTAACGGATCGGCTGCAGGTGGGTGGCGTTGACGAGGCCTTCGAAATACCCGGCCTCGTGGTGGCACGTCAGTTCACCCAGTTCGGCGCCGCCGAGCGACAATGCAGTGACGGCCTCGGCACCGGGAACGAAGCAACGGACCCTGAAACCGTCCCCGAGCTTGTGAAGCCCCAGGACGGCGAAGGGATTGGTATGCCTGCCTTCCAAAATCGCCTCGATCTCGGATAACGGAATCTCCCCAGGAGCTCTCCCGTCATCGACGCGCGGCGATTTTTTCATCAGGCTCTCCAGATTTCAGACGCATACTGACGAATAGTTCTGTCCGAGGAGAACCATCCCATCCGGGCGGTATTGCGAATTGTCTTCGAATACCAGGATTTAGGGTCGGACCAGATTTGGTCAACGTTGCGCTGGGCGTCCGCATAGGCGTCGAAATCGGCGGCGACCATGAACCAGTCGTGATTGTAGATGCCGTCGGTGAGGGCCGTGAAGCGGGAACGGTCGTCCGGCGAGAAAACCCCGGTGGCGATGGCGTTGAGCGCCTGGGCGAGTTCACGTGACTTCTCGATGATGGCGCGAGGCTGGTAGGTCTCGGAACGGACCTTGGCGACCTCGTCGGCGGTCATGCCGAAGATGACGATATTCTCCTCGCCGACATGGTCGCGCATCTCGACATTCGCACCGTCGAGCGTGCCGATGGTCAGCGCGCCGTTCAATGCGAACTTCATGTTGCCGGTGCCGGATGCCTCCATGCCGGCGGTCGAGATCTGCTCGGAAAGATCGGCGGCCGGAACGATGATCTCGGCGAGCGAGACGTTATAGTTGGGCACGAAGACGACCTTGAGCAGGCCGCGGACGGCAGGGTCGTTGTTGATGACGCGCGCCACGTCATTGGCGAGCTTGATGATCAGCTTGGCGTTGTGATAGCTCGGCGCCGCCTTGCCCGCGAACAGTTTTACGCGCGGGACCCAGTCGAGTTCCGGATGGGAGCGGATCTGGTCGTAGAGGGCAACGGCTTCGATGATGTTGAGAAGCTGGCGCTTGTATTCGTGGATGCGCTTGATCTGGATGTCGAACATCGCCGATGGGTCGATGCGGATGCCCATGCGGCTACCGACGAGGTTGGCGAGCTGCACCTTGTTGGCCCGCTTCACGGCGGCGAACTTCTCCTGGAAGGCCTTGTCGTCGGCATGGGCGTTGAGGCCCTGCAAGGCATCCGTATTGTCGAGGAACTCGTCGCCGATCGCTTCCTGGATCAGCGAGGTGAGGCCCTGGTTGCACTGCATCAGCCAGCGGCGCGGGGTGATGCCGTTGGTCTTGTTGTTGATGCGGGCCGGATACATCGTGTGCAGGTCGGCGAAGACCGTGACCTTCATCAGGTCCGTATGCAGGGCCGAGACGCCATTGACCGAATGCGAGCCGACAAAGGCAAGGTTGCCCATGCGGACGCGACGGTCGCCGCTTTCGTCGATCAGCGAAATCGCGCGGATCTGGGTGTCGGAGAAGCTCTTCTGCTTGCGTGCCTCGATCAGGATCAGGGCGTTGATCGCGTAGACGATCTGCATGTGGCGGGGCAGAAGGCGCTCGAACAGCGGTACCGGCCAGGTTTCCAGCGCTTCCGGCAAAAGCGTGTGGTTGGTGTAGGAGAAGGTCTGGCGGGTGATCGACCAGGCCTGCTCGAAATCCATGCCGTGGATGTCGGTCAAGAGGCGCATCAGCTCGGCAATCGATACGGCCGGGTGGGTGTCGTTGAGCTGGATTGCGACCTTCTCGTGCAAGTTGGTGAAGTCGGGATACTGCTGCAGGTGGCGGCGCAGGATGTCCTGAAGCGAGGCCGATGAGAAGAAGAATTCCTGGCGCAGGCGCAGTTCCTGGCCGGCCGGGTTGGCATCGGCCGGGTAGAGGACGCGGGTCAGGCTTTCGGCCTTGTTGCTTTCGCGCAGCGCGCCGATATGGTCGCCGGCGTTGAAGGCGTCTAATAGAATTGGATCGATCGGCTGGGCCGACCAGAGACGCAGCGTGTTGACGCGTTTGCCGCGCCAGCCGACGGCCGGCGTGTCATAGGCCATGGCGATGACGCGTTCGGCCGGCTTCCAGACATAGCGCGGCGTCTCGTCGTAACCGCCGACCGTCTCGACCGTGCCGCCGTAACCGATCTCGTAGGAGCTCTCGCGGCGTTCGAATTCCCAGGGGTTGCCGTGGGCGAGCCAGCTTTCCGGAAGCTCGACCTGCCAGCCGTCGGCCATCTGCTGGCGGAACAGGCCGTGGACGTAGCGGATGCCGTAGCCATAGGCCGGAATATCGACCGTCGCCATGCTCTCCATGAAACAGGCCGCGAGACGGCCGAGACCGCCATTGCCCAGCGCGGCATCGGGTTCCAGAACGGCGATCACGTCGATATCGACGCCGAGGGAGGACAGCGCGTCGCGGATTTCTCCCATCAGGCCCATGTTGCTGACGGCATCGCGCATCAGGCGGCCGATCAGGAATTCGAGCGAGAGATAATAGACGCGCTTGCCGCCGGTTTTATAAACCTTGCGGGTCGATTCCATCCAGGTATCGATGATGCGGTCGCGCACCACCAGGATCGTGGCGGTCAGCCAGTCGTGCGGCTTGGCCACCTTGGCGTCCTTGCCGATACGGTAGGTCAGGCGCTCGATGATCTCTTCCGCCATAATTTCGGGGCGGGAGCTGCGGGGGGCCGGCTGGGGAATTTCGACCGGAGAAGACGTGTTGTTCATATGTCGCCAACTTTCTGGGGAGCGGGAGGAAGGGCGTCCGATTCAGTCCATCTGGCATGATGTATAGAACCAGTTTATGCACCGTTATGACACTGTGCAATGACCGATTTATCTTTGCGTGTATCGCTCCGACGAGACCACGAAAAACGCCCCGCCGGTGAGGGCGGAGCGTCTTTGCGCCTTTTCTGGAAGGCAGGTTCAGTTGGTCAGGCGGGTTCCGGTCTGAGCGGCCTTGCGGGCGATCTCGCCGAAAGTTTTCACGAGGGTCGTCATGTCAGTCGGCTCGTAATAATATCCGGGGCCGCTGGCGCAGTAGTTCAACAGCTGCTTGCCCTTGTCCGGCGCCATGAAGGCGATCGTGTAGATCTTGATGCCCTTTGACATTTCCTCTTCCGTGAGCTGCTGCCCGTTCTTCAGCTTCAGCTTTGCGGCATCCGTCAGGCCGTCGCTTTTCGCGCTCAGGCAGGTGTTGCGGACTTTGGTGTCGATCGTCGAATTCCAGGTCCCGCTGTTGCCGGTCATCTCGCCATCCGTCATGAAAACGATGTAGCGATCGAAGTTGGTGTTGCCCTTGCCGTTATGGGCGGTCTTTTCGGCGGTGTTGGCATTCTTCAGGGCATTGAACGCATTGGTCAGCGCGCCGCTGGCGTCGGTGCCGCCATCCGGCACGGCAGGCAGCTTCTTGACATAACTATCCACCGCGGTGGTGCCCCACTGGATGCTCTGCTGGGCCTTCGTCTGGTCGTCGTAGGAATCGGCGCCGACACGGATCAGTTCGTGGTTCGGATCGGCCTTTTCAAGTTCGGCGAACATGACGCCGCCGGCGGCCTTGAGCGACTCCATCTTCGTTATGTAGTTGGGCACAGTTCCCATATGCCAGCCGTAGCAGGTCTTCGAATTATTCTTGTTACCGCATTCGTATGGTCCATCGACCCAATCGGTCTTCGTCGGCGTGACGGAGTTCACGGTAGTTGTGTCCCAGGCCATCGACCCGGATTCGTCGAGCGCCAGGTACATGGAAAGGGCATTGCCTTCGCGGCCGCTCGCGGCGACGCTTTCGATGCTGACGCGTATGGTCCGGAAGCCGAGAAGCGAGGTCAGGCCGCTGAGCGGCACATCGTAGCTCGACTTCATGCGGACCTCGTAGCTGGCGGCCGTAGTGGAACTGCCCGAGGAGGTTACCAACGTCTGGGTGTTCGCTCTGAGCTTGGCCTCTTCTGCAGCTTGTTCCTCTGCCGAAACACCGGAATTCTTAATCGCCTCCATCTTCTGGGCGACAAACATATCGGTGCCGAGCTTCTGGGCTTCCGCCGTCGTCATGGTGCCCTTGTCGGCCATGGCGGCGGCAGCGGCGAGCGTGGCGCCGTCGGCCAGCGCCTGGAGCTGGTTCTTTTGATCCATCGCCTGTGTCAAATCGACCGCGACGCCGCCGACTGCCAGCAGGACGGGAAGCATGGCAGCTGTCATGATACCGAAATTGCCGGCGCGGTCCTGTGCCAGCCGCGCAAAAAGTGTGTGCTTCATCATAGCCCCCAGATCCGTTCAATTCATTTGAACATCCGTGGTGTATTCCTAGCGGGTATAGGAAGGCCTAAACCATTCGTTGCAATTTTACCGAATGCCAAGAATCAGCGCCAAAACGGAGCGGGATGTCACGATTTCAGCGGAATGACGTCCACCGCCTGCACGGCGTTCTGGTTTCCGTAACCTTTAAGGACGCCGATCACCGGGGCGACGTCGGAGTAGTCGCGGCCGTATCCGACGACGATATGGTCGCTGCCGGCCGGAATATTGTTGGTCGGATCGAGTTCGACATACCCCATGGTCTCGCCGCACCAGACCCGCACCCAGGCATGCATGGCGTCGGCGCCTTCGAGGCGCTCCTTGCCCGGCGGCGGAATGGTGCGCAGAAAGCCGCTGACATAACCGGCCGGAATGCCGAGGCTGCGGAGCGCCACGATCATGATATGGGTGAAATCCTGGCACACGCCGCGCTTCAGCCTAAAAGCCTCCTTCGGCGTCGTATCGACCTCGGTCGCCTTGGCGTCGTAGGTAAAGTCCTTGTGGATGCGGGCGCAGATGCCAAGCGCGATCTCCAGCACGGTCTGGCCGGGCTTGACGATCTCTCGGGCATAGGCGGCGATCAGCGGTTCCTCGGCAAGGCGCGGGCTCGGTGCGGTCAGGTGATGCGGGGAGGCGGCATCGACCGACCAGAAATCCGCCAGTTCGTCGCCAAGCGTCGCCAGTTCCGGCGACAGGTCCGCCGTCATCGAGGTGGTTTCCACCATGACGCGGGCCTGCATGCGGATGTCGAGCGTTTCGTGCGGCGCACGCAGCAGCACGGACGTCGCCTGCTGGCCGAAAAAATCGATAAAGGTGGTCCGCTCATCGGCATGCGGGCTGACGGTGATCGAGCCGGCGATCAGCCGCTGCCGGTCGGGCAGGGAGAGCGGCAGGAGGCGGATCACGTGGCGGGCGCCCGAGGCCGGCACGTCGTAGGTATAACCCATGTGGAGGGAGAGATCGTAAAGCATCAGCTGAAATAAGTCTGGCCGAGGATATCGGACAGCTTCTCCATCTCCAGTTCGATCTTCTGGTAGGTATCGTCGTTCATGGCTTCCGGGGTCATCACCGCAAGGCCGGAATGCAGCCGCATCGCCTCGCGGTAGAAGGGCGACATCTGGCCGTTGACGAAAGCGTTCGGCAATTGCTCCACCTCGGTGCGGATTTCGTTCAGCTGGAACAGGATCGAGCGCGGGTTCAGGGGATCGAGCGCCAGGAGATCGGCGACCGTCAGCCTTGCCGTATTGACGTTGTAGCGGCGTCGGTGGGTCATGACGCTGTCGCCGATCTCGAGCAGCATGTCGAGCGAGCCGTCCGGCGCGTCCGGGCCTGACATGTGGCCGAGCAGCCGGGTCATGTGCATGCCGCGCTCCAGGTGGCGGCCGATCGACAGGAAACGCCAGCCGGTGAAACGGTACATGTTTTCATGCACCAGACCGGCAAAGCCCGCAAGCTTGCGCAGGAGCACGGTCATCGCATGCGAGGCGTCGTCGCCCGCATGGACGGTTTCGTGGAAGCGGCGGGCGGTCTTGGCAAGGTCGGTCAGCGCCAGCCAGCCGTCCGGCGAGAAACGGTCGCGAATGTTGCTCGCCGAATAGATGGCGCTGTCGATGTTGCGCAGGAGCGATGCCGGCACCGCCTTGGTCATCTCGACATCGATGCCCTTCAGGTAGCGGGTGACATCGGCCAGAAGCGGTGCGTTCGGATCGGCAGACTCGGCATAGCGCAGATGCCAGGCGCGCAGAATGCGCAGGGCGCCTTCGGCCCGCTCGATATAGCGGCCGAGCCAGTAGAGATTGTCGGCCGCGCGGCTCGGCAGGCTGCCGGGCATGTTGCGGGTGAAACTTTCCTCGGGCGGCAGGAGCGTCGCCCTTGCGACCGGCTTGTCGCTGACGATCCAGACGTCGGCGGCGGCCCCGCCCGACTGCATGGCGATCGCCGCCACGTCGTCGCCGGCGCCGATGCGGGCAAAGCCGCCCGGCATGATCTGCCAGCCGTGTTCGGTGCGGGCGGCGAAGACCCGCAGCGACATCGGCCGAGGCGTGAGCTTGCCGTTGACATAAGCGGGCGTGGTCGAAAGCGTCACGACCTCCTGGCCGACCAGCTTGGCGCCTTCGGTCGCCAGCCATTCGCCGACCGTGTCCCTCGCCGTCTTGCGCAGCGACGAGCCGAGTACCGACTGGCCGTTGTCGTCGAAGAAGGGCAGCCGCGAATAGGCCGGCCCGATGACCATGCGCTCGATATTCTTGGCGACGTGCTCGCGTTCCTTTTTCTGCCCGCACCACCAGGTGGCGATCGAGGGCATGATCAGGTCCTCGCCGATCAGCCGCCGACAGACGGTCGGCGCGAACGCCAGCAGCGCGCGGGTCTCGAGAATGCCGGAGCCGAGCGCGTTGACGAAGGTGAGCGCGCCGGCACGCAGCGCCTGGACCATGCCGGGCGTGCCGATATGGGAGTGCTGGTTGAGTTCGAGCGGATCGGCGTAGGCCGCGTCGAGGCGGCGCCAGAGCACTCCCACGGGCTTGAGGCCGGCCACGGTGCGGACCATGACGCGGTCGTTGACGACGGTAAGGTCTTCGCCTTCGAGCAGCATGAAGCCGAGATAGCGGGCGATATAGGCGTGCTCGAAATAGGTCTCGTTGGCAGGGCCTGGTGACAGGACCGCGATGCGATCCTCCGGGTTCTGCTTGTGGGATTGCAGTGCATCGCGGAAGGCGCCGAAGAAGGAGGCGAGGCGGTGGACATGCGATTCGGCGTAGATATCGGAGAAGGCGCGGGTGGTGGCGACGCGGTTTTCGAGCGCGAAACCGGCACCGGACGGCGCCTGGGTGCGGTCGGCAAGCACCCACCAGTTGCCGTCCGGACCGCGGCCGATCTCGAACGAACAGAAATGCAGGTAATGGCCGCCGACTGGCTTGACGCCGACCAGCGGGCGGAGGAATTCGGCGTTTCCGGCAATCAGCGCCGGCGGCAGGAAACCCTCCTGCACCAGCTTGTTGTCGCCGTAGATATCGGCGATCAGCGCTTCCAGAAGATCGGCGCGCTGGGTCAGGCCCTTGCAGACCGTCTCCCATTCTCGGCCGTCGATGAGGACCGGCACGTGGCTGATCGGCCAGTTGCGCTCGCCGCTGCCCTGAGCGCCGTAGGTGCGGTAGAAGACTCCCGCATCGCGCAGGTAACGGTCGGCGCGGGCGAAACGCTCGCGGCGCTCGTGCTCGGTCATGCGGCCGAGATGGGAGATCAGGTTGCGCCAGACCGGCCGGATCTGCCCCTTCGCGTCGAGCATCTCGTCGGCAACGCCCGGGAGTGCGGCATAACCGAGGAGGGGATCGCCAGCGATCCCCTCTTTTGCCTTGCGTTCGGTTGCCGGTGCCTTGGACATCGGGCGTTTCAGACTCCTTGCGGCCGGCGCAGATCGAGCGTCAGCGGAAATTCGGGCGAGGGCGTTTCGGCCAGCAGCGTATAGCCGCCCGCCGTATGCCCCCACGGCTCGAACCGGGCGAGGCGGCGTGCCTCCGCCTCGTTGCCGTTGACCGGGAAGGTGTCATAGCTACGCCCGCCCGGATGGGCAACGTGATAGATGCAGCCGCCGATCGAACGGCCGGACCATGTATCATATATGTCGAATGTGAGCGGCGTATTAACCGGCAGGACCGGATGCAGGCCGGCGGCCGGCTGCCAGGCCTTGAAGCGGACGCCGGCAACCGAGACGCCGGACGTGCCGGTGGCCTTGAGCGGTACGGCGCGGCCGTTGCAGGCGACGGTATAGCGGGCCGGGTTGGTTGTTTCGAGCCGGACCTGGAGGCGCTCGACCGACGAATCGACATACCGCACGGTGCCGCCGATCGCCCCTTGTTCGCCCATCACGTGCCAGGGTTCGAGCGCCTGGCGCAGCTCCAGCTTGGAGCCTTCGTATTCGACCTCGCCGAAGAAGGGGAAGCGGAATTCGAGCTGCGCCTCGAACCATTCGGGGCGAAGGTCGAAGCCGTTTTCGCGAAGATCCTGCAGCACGTCCATGAAGTCGGCCCAGACGTAATGGGGCAGCATGAAGCGGTCGGCGAGCGTGGTACCCCAGCGCACGAAGCGGCCCTGCAGCGGGTTCTTCCAGAAACGGGCAATCAGCGCCCGGACCAGCAATTGCTGGGCAAGCGACATGCGGGCATTCGGCGGCATCTCGAAGCCGCGGAACTCGACGAGGCCGAGGCGGCCGGTCGGGCCGTCCGGCGAGAACAGCTTGTCGATGCAGATTTCCGACCGGTGGGTATTGCCGGTGACATCGGTCAGAAGGTTGCGGAAGAGGCGATCGATCAGCCATGGCAGCGGGGGCACGCCCTGGCCGGGCGCCGGCACCTGGGCGAGCGCGATTTCCAGCTCGTACATCGAATCGTGGCGGGCTTCGTCGATGCGGGGCGCCTGGGAGGTGGGACCGATGAACAGGCCGGAGAACAGGTAGGAGAGCGACGGGTGGCGCTGCCAGTGGAGCACCAGGCTCTTCAGCAGGTCGGGGCGGCGCAGGAACGGGCTGTCGTTGGGATTGGCGCCGCCGACCACCACATGGTTGCCGCCGCCGGTGCCGGTGTGGCGGCCGTCGATCATGAACTTGTCGGCGCCGAGGCGGCTCTGGCGGGCCTCCTCGTAGATCGCGGTGGTGGTCGCAACCGTTTCCTTCCAGCTCGCGGCCGGATGGATGTTGACCTCGATGACGCCCGGATCGGGCGCGACGCGGATGACGTTGATGCGCTCGTCATGCGGCGGCGCATAGCCCTCGATATGCACGGCGAGGCCGAGTGCGGTCGCGGCGTTTTCGGCAGCGGCGATCAGTTCGAGATAGTCCTCGATCTTTTCCACCGGCGGCATGAAGACGCAGAGCCGGCCGTCGCGGGCTTCGACCGAGATTGCGGTGCGCACCGCGCCGCCGATCTCGCCGAGGGTTTGTTCGACGCGGCCGGGATTGGCCGCGTCCCCCGCCTTGAAGGAGGATTCCGGCATGGCGCGGCCGGCCGGGACGATCACGTCCGGCAGCGGATTGCGCGGGATGGAAGGGTCGGCCTCGTGGATATAGGGAAATTGCGAAGGCGGGACATAAGGCAGGGTGCCGAGCGGCAGGCGGTAACCGACCGGGCTGTCGCCGGGCACCAGGAAGATGCGGCCGCGGCGGGTGCGCCATTTCTCACTGATCCAGCGCTTGCCGCTCGCCTTCGCGTTCCAGGCCTGGACCGGCAGGACATAACCGCTCGGGCTGGTGAGGCCGCGCTCGAAGACGCGGGCGATGCGGTTGCGCTCTTCCGGGTCCTTGAGCTTGGAATTGGACGGATCGACATTGTCCGGCAGCGAGCCTTCCTTGATGATCCATTCGGCCGGGTCCTCATAGGCCGGCACGACCATGTCGGGGGTGATGCCGAGTTCGGTGGCGATGCCGGTGAGCAGCCTTTCCGAATCCTGCTCGCCGACGCCGTAATTGCGGCCTTCCTCGGCGACGAGGTCCGGATTGCTCCAGATCGGCCGGCCGTCCTTGCGCCAGTAGAGCGAGAAGGTCCAGCGCGGCAGGCTTTCGCCGGGATACCACTTGCCCTGGCCGTAATGCAGGAAGCCACCCGGCGCGAAACGCTCGCGCAGCTTGCGGATCAGGACATCCGCCTTTTCGCGCTTGGTCGGGCCGACTGCATCGGTGTTCCATTCGCCGGATTCGAAATCGTCGATCGACACGAAGGTCGGTTCGCCGCCCATCGTCAGGCGGACATCCTGCGCCTTGAGGACGCGGTCGACCTGTTCGCCGAGCTTGTCGAGCGCATCCCAGGATTCGTCCGAAAAAGGCTTGGTGATGCGCGGGTGCTCGGCGACGCGGTTGACCTTCATGTCGAAGGCGAAGGAAGTTTCCGCTTCGCCGAAATAACCGCCAGAGATCGGCGCGGCATTGCGGAAATGCGGGGTCGCGGCGAGCGGAATATGGCTTTCGCCGGTCAAAAGCCCGGAGGTCGGATCGAGGCCGACCCAGCCGGCGCCGGGGAGATAGACTTCGCACCACGCATGCAGGTCGGTGAAATCGACTTCGGTGCCGGACGGGCCGTCGAGCGCCTTGAGGTCCGGCGTGAGCTGGATCAGGTAACCGGAGACAAAGCGGGCGGCGAGGCCGAGATGACGCAGGATCTGGACGAGCAGCCAGCTGGTGTCGCGGCAGGAGCCCAGGGCCGAGGTCAGCGTCTGTTCCGGCGTCTGCACGCCGGGCTCCATGCGGATGACATATCCGATCGCCTGTTGCAGGCGGGCATTGATGCCGACCACCATGTCGACCGTCGGCTGGCCCGGGGACATGTCGAAGGTCTTCAGGTAATCGACGAGCGCCGGTTCCGGCGGCTCGGGCACCATGTAGATCGACAGGTCCTCGACCAGTTCCGGCGGGTAAGCGAACGGCCATTTCATCGCTTCCTCTTCGACGAAGAAGTCGAAGGGATTGTAGACCGTCATGTCGGCGACGAGGTCGACCTCGATCTTGAACTCGGTGACCGGGTCCGGGAAAACGAATCGGGCGAGGTAGTTGCCGTAGGGATCCTGCTGCAGATTCACGAAATGGTTGGACGGCGTCACCTTCAGCGAATGGCTGAGCACCTTGGTGCGCGAATGGGCGGCCGGTTTGAGGCGGATGATCTGCGGTCCGAGACGGACGGGCTTGTCGTACATGTAATGGGTAAGGTGGTAGATACTCGCCTTGATCGACATACTGCCCCTTTGGCTGCCCCTCTGGCTGCCTTTGCCGGCCTTTACGCTGGCCGATCGATGATCGTTGCAAGGATTTTGTGCAATGCACGAGAATAATGCAAGGCGGAATCCGAGCTTATCGCGATGCGGCAACACCGTTGAAAGACGTAGCTTTGCAGCCTTCAATCCAGCGTGCGGCGAAAACGGCGTACGGCGATCAGCATGGCGACGGCCATCAGGCCGGCGAGCGCCAGCGTGTCATAGGCCAATGTCTCGATGCTGGCGCCCTTCAGCATCACCGCCCGGACGATGCGGATATAGTGGGTGAGCGGCAGGGCCTCGCCGATCCACTGCGCCCAATTGGGCATGCCGGCGAAGGGGAACATGAAGCCGGAGAGGAGGATGTTCGGCAGGAAGAACATCATCGCCATCTGCATGGCCTGCAGTTGGTTCGCCGCAACCGTCGAGAACGTGTAGCCGATCGACAGGTTGGTGACGACGAAGAGGGAGGTTGCGGCCGCCAGCGACAGGGGATCGCCGAGAATCGGGACGCGAAAAACGAGGATGCCGACGCCGATGATGACGAGCGCCTGGATGAGGCCGATCAGCACGTAGGGCGCGATCTTGCCGAGCATGATCTCCAAGGGCTTGATCGGCATCGAGAGCAGGTTTTCCATCGTGCCGCGCTCGACCTCGCGGGTGACGGAGAGGGCCGTGAAGATCAGCAGCGTCATCGTCAGGATGGTGCCGAGCAGGCCGGGGACGATGTTCAAGGTCGAGGAGCCGGCGGGATTGTAGCGGCGGTGCTGGACGATCTGGAAGGCGGGTTTCACCGGTTCGGCGAAGGCGACCTGGCGATCGTTTTCGAGCGCGGTCGCGATGATCCCCGAAAGCGCGCCGAGCGCCGAGCTTGCAGCGACCGGGTCGGTTGCGTCGGCGGCGACCAGCAGCGACGGCGAATCGCCGCGGCGGAGCGACCGTTCGAAACCTTCGGGGATTTCGACGACGAACAGCGCGTCGCCGGACTGCAGCAGTGCGTCCATGTCCTCCGCGCGGGTCACGACGGTCTTCACCTCGAAGAAATCGGTGTTCTTCAGGGCGGCGAGGATGGAGCGGCCGACATCGCTGTTCTCGCGCATCAGGACGGCGGTCGGCAGGTTGTGCGGCGTGGTGTTGATCGCAAAACCGAACAGGAAAAGCTGCATGATCGGCAGCATGACCATGGTCGCAAGCGTGATGCGGTCGCGCGTCATCTGGATGAATTCCTTGACCGTCATCGCCCAGAAGCGACCGAAGGAGCCGCCGTTGCCGTTTGTGCTGCGGGGAGCCGTGGTCATCGGAAATTGTCCTCCGAACGGCGCATCAGGTCTATGAAGGCGTCTTCGAGCGTGGGTTCACCCTTTTCCCATTTGAGACCGGGTTTTTCGCGGTAGGGGGCGATTGCCTTTTCCAGCGCCTCCGCATCGCGGCCTGCGACATGCAGGCTGGTGCCGAAGGGGGCGATCATGTCGATGCCGGGCTGGTTTTCGAGTTCGGCCTGGAGATGGTGCACGTCCGGGCCGGAGACCGTGAAGGTGACGAGGCCGGTGCCGGCAATCACTTCGTCCACCGTGCCTTCGGCGAGCAGTTTTCCGTAGGCGATATAGGCGATCTCGTGGCAGCGCTCCGCCTCGTCCATGTAATGAGTGGAGACCAGCACCGAGAGCCCGCCGGCCGCCAGTGCATGGATTTCGTTCCAGAAATCGCGGCGCGCCTTCGGGTCGACGCCGGCGGTCGGTTCGTCGAGCAGGAGAAGCGCCGGCTCGGGCAGGATGCAGGCGCCGAGCGCGAGACGCTGTTTCCAGCCGCCGGAAAGCTCGCCGGCCAGCTGTTTCTCGCGGCCCTTGAGACCGAGGCGTTCGATCGCCGCGCTCGCCTTGCCGCGCGGATCGGCCAGGCCGTAGACGCGAGCGACGAATTCGAGGTTCTCGCGGATCGACAGGTCCTGGTAGAGCGAGAATTTCTGGGTCATGTAGCCGACCCGGCGACGGATGCGGTCGCTTTCGGTGAGGATATCGAAGCCGAGGCAGGTGCCATCGCCGCTGTCGGGCGTCAGGAGGCCGCAGAGCATGCGGATGGTGGTGGTCTTGCCGGAGCCGTTGGGGCCGAGGAAGCCGTGGATGCGGCCTTTCTTCACCGACATGGAGAGATCATCGACCACCTTGCGGCCGCCAAAGCTCTTGGTGAGGTGGTGGACGTCGATGACCGTTTCGGGGGCGTCGACCGTCATGGTGGCGTCGGTCATGGGCGTGGTCCGGGCAGGACGTCGACCGGCTGGCCGGGGCGCAGCGCCTTCGGATCGGCCGGGATGGCCTCGACGCGGTAGACGAGTTTTGAGCGCTCTTCGAGGCTGTAGATTTCCGGCGGCGTGTATTCCGCGCTCCTGGCGATGAAGCTGACCTTGGCATCGGCCGGCCGGCAGGCATCACAGCCGACGCGGACCGGCTGGCCGAGCGACAGCACGGCGATTTCGGTTTCGGGGACGAAGAAGCGGATGCGGACATTTTCCGGGGGCAGGAGAGCGACGATCGGACGGCCTGCGGGGACGACTTCGCCGCTTCTGTAATAGAGCGTCTCGACGCTGCCCGCGGCCGGCGCCGAAACCGAGCGGCGGGCAAGCGCTGCCTCGGCCGAAGCGAGATCAGCCCTGGCGGCCGCGACGGATTCCTCTGTCTGTCGCAGCGTCTCACCGCGAGCGGGGAGGGCGGCGAGGATGATCTGGCTGCGGACGTTGTCGAGGGCTGCGCGATTGGCGGCTTCGGTGGCAGTGGCGGTATCGAGATTGGCGCGGGTCGCAGTGCCGCGCTCGACGAGGACGCGGGTGCGGTCGAGATCCTGTTGGGCAAGCTCCAGCCGGGCGGAGGCTTCCCGTTCGGAGGCGCGCAGCACGTCTATCTCTTCGGGACGCTTCTGGGCGGCCTGCGCCAGATCCAGTTCGGCCCGGGAGCGCGCAAGCGACGCGCGGGCGGCAGCGACGGCGGCCTCTTCGCTCAAGGAGTCCAGCCTGAAGAGTGGCGCGCCGGCTGCGATCGTTGCGCCTTCGGCGATATCCACCTGGGTGAGCCGGCCGGCACTTTCGGCACCGATGAACAGCATGTCTGCTTCGACCCAGCCCTGGTAGGGACGCGGCGGCTTGCCGGCGAAGAGGAAGGGCAGGGCGGCAAGGGCGGCGGCCGCCAGAATCGCGATGACGAGGATACGCTTCACTTCGCACCTCCTTCCGGCACGAACAGGGTTTCGAGGAAAGCGTCGAACAGTTTCTGGGTGTCGAGATGTTCGTAAGCCTCAAACAGCGTCATCCAGACGATCGACAGCAGCGCCGGGGCGATGACGATCTGCGGTATGTCGGCGATGGCCGGATGGCGTAGTTCGCCGCGGTCGGCGGCACGCGCGAGCAGGGTGCGCAACACGCCAAGCCCCTTTGAGATGATCTCGCGGTGATAGAACTCGGTGACGGCTGGAAACATCGGCCCTTCGGCGAGGATCAGGCGCAGCAGATGGCGGCGGTCCGTCTCCAGTACCTCGCGCCTGAAGAGGGTGTAGAACATCGAGATGGCGAAACGCGGCGGGATCGCCTCGTTGGCAGCCAGCCCCTCGATCCGGCCGAGGATCGGCGAGGCGATGCCGGAGACGAGCTCGGTGAACAGCGCCTCCTTGTCCGGAAAGTGCAGATAGACGGTGCCCTTGGCGATGCCGGCGCGGGTTGCGACATCCTCCATGCGGGTGGCGGCAAAACCGCGCTCGGAAAAGCAGGCGAAGGCGGCGGCCAGGATTTCGGCCCGGCGCTGCTGTGGATCGCGTTTTTCTCTTTTTCTCTCGGCCATCGTACATTCTTAATTATGACTGACTGGTCGGTCATTAACATGGAGGAGCCGAAATAGCAAGGAATTTCGCGGGGGGCGGGGAGGTTGGCGAGGGGAGGCGAAGCTCCCGGTGTGAGCGATTTCCGTCGGTGGGGATGGACGGCCATCGCGTGTGTGGCCCGGCATGCCAAATGCGATTGCCAGCGCCTGCGGGATAGCCGCAAGCACAAGGTGAGACGAATGGCTTAACCGTACCTGGACCGGGGTGAACGAATCGCGATTGCATCACCATATAAACCAAGCCGGACCCTTGAAGCTGCAAAAGCCGCAAGCGCATGCTAAGTTGGGGGTGACGAGGGTTATTGTAGGAGTCGCAGTAGATGTCGCAGAATTCCGAAGGCGTAGCACCGGCCTTCGAGCTTTCCCTGGGGGGCCAGCTCCGCATGATGGGCAAGGCTTTCTGGAATGCGCCGGTGCGCAACCGCGTCCTGGTCCTGACGGTCGCGCTGCTCGTCGTCATCTTCGCAACGACTTATGCGACATACCGGCTGAACGAGTGGAATGGGCCGTTCTACGACGCGCTTGAACGCCGCGACATGCCTGAATTTCTGAACCAGCTCGTCGTCTTTGGCGTCATCGCCTTTTCGCTGACGCTGCTCAACGTCGTCCAGCAGTGGCTCAATCAGATCACCGCCCTGCGGATGCGCGAGGGACTGGCGCGCGATCTCGCCGATGTCTGGCTCAAGCCCGGCCGGGCGCTCAAGCTCGTCGGTGCAGGCTCGATCGCCAGCAATCCCGACCAGCGGCTGCACGAGGACACGCGGATCCTGGCGGAAAACACCACGGCGCTGGCGATCGGGCTCGTCAACTCGACGATCCTGCTCGGGAGCTTCATCGGCGTGCTCTGGGCGATCTCGTCCGATTTCGTTTTTCATTTCGGCGACCGCACCATTTCGATCCCCGGCTATATGGTGTGGACGACGATCCTCTATGCGCTTCTGGGCTCGGTGCTCAGCAACGTGGTCGGCAACCTGCTGCCGCGGCTCAACGCCGAGCGCTACGCCCGTGAAGCGGACCTGCGCTCGGCCCTGGTTCGCGCCAACGAGAACCTGAAGCCGATCACGCTGGCACGCGGCGAGGCAAGCGAGCGCGACCGGGTGCATTTCGCGATCGACGGGGTGCTCGGCATGCTGCGCAAGCTCGCCTGGGCGCTCGCCAACCTCACCTGGGTATCGGCGGGATTCGGCTGGCTGGCGCTGGTAGCGCCGATCATCATCGCGTCGCCGATGTATTTTTCAGGCGATCTTTCCTTCGGTGGACTGATGATGGCGGTTGGCGCCTTCAACCAGGTCAACCAGGCGCTCCGCTGGTATGTCGTCAATTTCAGCGTCATCGCCGACTGGCGGGCGACGCTGAACCGCGTCTCGTCCTTCCGCAATGCGCTGCTCGCCATGGATACACCGGCCAAGGAGGGCGAGGTGATCACCTATCGCGAGGCGCGCCAGGGAGAGGGCATCAGCGTTTGCGGTCTCATGGTCTACGGCGCGCCCGAGCAGGGCGAGGCGGGGCATGGGGTGCGCGTCGTCGAAGGCGATTGCGCCATCGAGCCGGGCGAGCGGGTGATGATCAACGGCGATCCGGGCGCTGACCGGCATCTGTTCTTCCAGGCGCTGGCCGGCATCTGGCCCTGGGGGCGCGGCGAGATCGGCTTGCCGCCGACGGGCCGCATGATTCTGATGCCGCAGGACGGATACCTGCCGACGGCGACACTGCGCGAGGTGATGACCTATCCGGCCGGGCTGAGCGACATCGACGACAAGGCGCTGATCGAGGCCCTCGAAACGGTCGGACTCGGCCGTCTCGTGGGCAGGCTGGATGAGCTGGAGCGCTGGGACCGGCTGCTCGACAAGGACGAGGAGGCGGCGCTGTCGATCGCCAATGCGGTGCTGCGCAAGCCGGCCTGGCTGATCATGGACGACGTGCTGGAAGGACTGGAGCCGGAAACCCAGGAGCGGCTGTTGGGGGTGCTCAGCCGTCTTAAAGGCGTGACGCTCATCTATATCGGTCGTTCGGAAGAGTTCCGGAAGAAATTCTCGCCGCGGCTATTCCACCTGTCGCCGCTTCACGCGCATGCGCAGAAGACGAAAGAAGAGGCCTGACATGGGCAGGCACATGACGTCCGCCAAGACCGGACAATGCATCGTCTGCGGCCGCACCTTTCCACTCCCGAAAATGCACAGGACCGGATATCTGCGGCCGCATCTTGCCGAGATGATCGTCGAGGAGGTGAAGGACTGCGATGAGAACAGCCTGATCTGCGACGAGGACCTCGCCCGTTTCCGCCGCCGCTACGTGGAAAAGCTGCTGGACGAGGAGCGCGGTGAGCTTTCCGATCTCGACAGGCGCGTGCTCGACAGTTTCGAGAAGGGCGCCTCGACGGTGCAGAAGAGCGCTGCCGGCCTGCTCGAGAGCAACCCCACCTTCGGCGAGCGCGTGGCGGACAAGGTCGCCTCCTTCGGCGGCTCCTGGACCTTCATTCTGAGCTTTCTCGGCGTGCTGGTCGTGTGGATGGCGGTGAACGTCGTCGGCCTGTTCGCCGAGCCTTTCGACCCCTATCCGTTCATCCTGCTCAACCTGGTACTCTCGTGCCTGGCGGCGCTGCAGGCACCGGTCATCATGATGAGCCAACGGCGGCAGGAGGAAAAGGACCGGATGCGCTCCGAGAACGACTACATGATAAACCTGCGCGCCGAACTGGAAATCCGCCAGCTCCATGAAAAGATCGACCACCAGATGGCGCATCAATGGGAGCGGCTGGCAGAAATGCAGCAGATCCAGATCGAACTTCTGGAACGGCGCGGCGGCGGGCGGAGTTCGAACTAGGTCCGCCCCACGGCCGACGAGGACGGCTGCAGCGCCGGCGGCAACTTTGGCGGAATTCCCCGGCTTTTTGAGTGTTTGCTGCACCTATTCTTAAAGGGCTGCGTGCTAAACGGATTTTCGCCGCTGGTTGAAGCATCTGCGGTCCCCATCTCTTTAGGATTCACAGATGAAAAAAGCTCTCCTGATTGCCATGCTCGTTATGGCCGCTCCCATGCTGGCTGAGGCAAAAACACTCAAGTTCCCGAGCGACGCTCCGATCGCCAGCATCAAGATCCCCGACAGCTGGAACCCGAAGGAAACCGACACCGGCGTCGATGCCACGTCGAGCGACGATGCCGTCTATCTTTCCGCCGATGTCGCGGAGCTGAAGTCGATGGACAAGACCGTTTCGGATGCCATCGACTTCCTGAAGGAGGTTGGCGTCACCGTCGATCCCAAGACGCTGAAGGAAACTCCGGTCGAGGAGTTCAACGGCATGCAGATGACCACGCTCGATTGGGACGGCAAGGACGAGAGCGGTCCGGTGAGCGTCGGGCTTGCACTGATCCAGACGTCGCCGACCAAGGGCCTCGTCGTCACCTATTGGGGAACCAAGGGCGACGAGGAAAAGCACCAGAAGGAACTGGTCGACATCCTGTTGTCGATCAAGCCGATCGTAAAGTGATACCGGGTGCGGCGGCGGTTGTTTCCGCCGCCGCTTTCGATGTCGCCGGACCGACCGGGTCGAAAAGTCAGCCGATGAAATCGCTGATGATGCGGGCGACCTCCTCCGGCATTTCGAGCTGCAGCACGTGGCCGCTCGGCACTTCCATCGACGCCCATGACGGATCGGCGCCAACCCTGGCGTAGATGCCCGAGAAGATGTTCGACTGGTCGATATTGGCCGAGACGTAAAGCCTTTTCGTGATCTTCCGATAGTCACCCGACAGCTTGATCTTCTGGATCAACGTCGCGAACGGCTGCGGCGAGCGGCTGGCCATGTAGTGGCGCAGATGTTCCGGCACGCGGGTCGCGTGACGGGCAGGGGGCGGCACGGCGACGCCGCCGAGCTCGCCGGCCATGGCGAGGTTGGCCACCGCCACTTCCGGACCGAGCAGATCGAGCGCCGACTGGCCGTTTTCCGGCAGGAAGGCGTCGAGATAGATCAGCGTGCGGATGCGGGCTGCGAACTTATCGGCGACACCTGTGATCACCATGCCGCCATAGGAATGGCCGACGAGGTCGAATTCCTCCAGGCCTTCCGCGTCGATAAGGCCGCAGACATCGCCGATATGGATGTCGAGATTGATGGCGCCCGAAAAGAGGTGGCTGCGTTCGCCGAGCCCGGTGAGGCTCGGCACGAAGACCTGATGGCCCATGCTCCGAAGACTATCGGCGACCGGCGTCCAGCTGGCGCTCGAACCCCAGGCACCCTGTACCAATACGATCTTGCGGCTGGTCATCCGTCCCCTCCCTAGACACCTGAACGATGCGGGTTGTTTCCCATCCGTTCCGGATGAAGTCAATGCGACAGGAGAGGGGACAAGCCTATTGCGACGTGGCCGTCCGGCGTCTGTCCCGATCAGGACGGCCAGGTCAGACCGAAGACGCGGAGCCAATTGTCGAACGCGAATTTCCTTAACGTCGGCTCGTCGAATCCGGCCTTGCGCATGGCATCGAAGAGATGCGGCAGGCCGCTCGCGTCCCTGATGTGGCGGGATATGACGGTACCGTCGAAGTCCGAGCCGAGGGCGACCCTGTCCGCCCCCATGCGGTCGATGAGATATTCGATGTGGCGGACTACCATATCGAGCGGCGTATCCGCGTCGAGATGGGCGTCGGCGCGGATGTCGTAGACGGCGAGGTTGAAGCCGATCACCCCGTCGGTATCGCGAATGGCGTCGAGCTGCCGGTCGGTAAGGTTGCGAGTCGAGGGGCACAGCGCATGGGCGCAGGCATGGGTGGCGACGAGCGGGGCGGAGCTCAGTGCCGCCACGTCCCAGAAGCCGCGCTCGTTCAGATGCGAGAGGTCGATCATGACGCCCAGCGCATTGCAGCTCTTCACCAGGCTCCTGCCGGCATCGGTCAATCCGGGGCCGGTATCCGGCGAACGCGGATAGGCGAAGGGTACGCCGTAGCCAAAAATGTTCGGGCGGCTCCAGACCGGGCCGAGAGATCGGAGGCCTGCTGCGTGAAGGACGTGCAGATAGTCGAGATCGGGACCGATTGCCTCTGCGCCCTCCATGTGAAGCACGACGGCAAAGGCGGAGGAGGCCCGGGCGGTGTTGATGTCATCGACGCTGGTCGCGAGTCGCATCCGGCCGTCCGAGCGCCGGATCAATCCGTTCATCGCGTGAAGCTGGGCGTCGATCAGCCGGCGGGCATAATCCTCGTTCAGAGCCTCGGCATAACGAACCTCGTATCCATCGCTGGTCTGCGTCAGATCGTTTTCCGGCTTGTGCTCGGGATACGCATACAGGGCGAAAAGCCCGCCGACGAGATGTCCCTCGATTGCGCGGGGAAGATCGAGATGCCCCGCCTCGGAACGGGCCAGGAAATCCCGGCCGCCGGGTTTGTAGTCCGATATGTACTGGACCGCGTCATTGTGTCCGTCGAAGACTTCGATGCCGTTCATGCGAATTCGATCCTTAAGTGGAGGCGCCGGCGCATCCGGCCCGTTGCAGTCGCCTGACGACGGCTCATCCCACAATTGGGTTAGAAGCTTATGACGGTGGTTACGTCGTTGGGGCTGCCTACCGCCACATGCCGCGCATGCGAGCGGTGACGTCGATGCGGACCTGGTGGCGGGCCTGGCGTTCGGCGTCGGACATCGGCGCCACAACCGGCCAGGCGGCGGTTTCGAAGAATTGCAGCAGGGTCGCCGGGATGAAGCGGGTGCGGGCAGCATAGACGTGGCGGTCGCCCTGCGAGGCCTGGCCGTGCACGAAGAAACGCTGCGGCGTCATCAGGTGCAGGTGGTCCTTCGCCCGCGTCATCGCGACGTAGAGGAGGCGGCGTTCCTCCTCGATCTCGGCGGTCGAACCGACGCCGAGGTCGGACGGGATACAGCCGTCGACGCAGTTCAAGAGGAAGACAGAGCGCCATTCCTGGCCCTTCGACGAATGGATGGTCGAGAGGATGAGATAGTCCTCGTCGAGCAGAGGCGTGCCGGATTCGGCGCTGGTCGCGTCCGGCGGATCGAGCGTCAGCTCGGTGAGGAAACGTTCGCGCGACGTATAACCGGAGGCGATCTGTTCGAGCTGCAGCAGGTCGGCCTTGCGGGTTTCGGCATCCTCGTGGATGCGGGCAAGATGCGGCTCGTACCACTGGCGGGCAAGGCCGATTTCGGAGGGCCAGCCTTTGCCCCTGCGGACGGCTGCGAGCATGTCGACAAAAGCCGGCCAGTCCGCGCCGGAGCGTGGTGGGGCAGGGATTTCCTGCAGCGCCGCCAGCGGCTCGGGATCGGCTGCGATCGCATCGAGGATCTTGCCGGCCGTCTGCGGGCCGATGCCGGGAAGAAGCTGCATCAGCCGGAAGCCGGCGACCCGGTCGCGCGGGTTCTGGGCGAAACGCAAGGCCGCCAGCATGTCCTTGACATGGGCGCTGTCGAGGAATTTCAGGCCGCCGAATTTCACGAAGGGGATATTGCGGCGGGTGAGCTCGACCTCGAGCGGGCCGGAGTGATGCGAGGAGCGGAACAGCACGGCCTGCTGTTTAAGCGTCATGCCGGTTTCGCGGTTTTCGAGGATCTTTTCGACGATGTAATTGGCCTGCTCGGTCTCGTCCTTGACGGCGACGAGGCGGGGGCGCTCCTCCGACTGGCGGTCGGTCCACAGGTTCTTGGTGAAACGCTCACGGGCGAGATCGATGACGCCGTTGGCGGCGGCGAGGATCGTGTTGGTCGAGCGGTAGTTGCGGTCGAGCGTGACGATATTGGCCGGCGGATCGAAGGTGTTCGGGAAATCGAGGATGTTGCGGATCGTCGCGGCGCGGAAGGAATAAATCGACTGGGCGTCGTCGCCGACGACGGTCAGCCCGATGCCGCCGGGCTTCATCGCCATCAGGATCGAGGATTGCAGGCGGTTGGTGTCCTGGTATTCGTCGACGAGGACATGGTCGAAACGGCCGCCGACATCCTGCGCAATCGCCGGTTCGCTCATCATCTGCGCCCAGTAGAGCAGGAGATCGTCGTAATCCAGCACGTTCTGGGCCTGCTTGGCCTCGACATAGGAGGCGAACAGTTCGCGCAGCTGCGGCTCCCAGGCCGAGCACCAGGGGAAATGGAGTTTCAGCACCTCGTCGAGCGGCGTTTCCGAGTTCACGGCGCGGGAATAGATCTGCAGGCAGGTGCCCTTGGTCGGAAACCGGTTCTCGGTCTTCGAGAAGCCGAGCTCGTGGCGCATCAGGTTCATCAGGTCGGCGGAATCTTCCCGGTCGTGGATGGTGAAATCGTGGTCGAGACCGATCTGGTCGGCGTGGAGGCGCAGCAGCCGGGCGCCGATGCCGTGGAATGTACCGGCCCAGGCGAGCGCATCGGTCATGATGCCGGCATTGGCCCCCAGGACCTGCGCGCAGATGCGCTCGACGCGGCGGCCCATTTCGGATGCGGCACGGCGGGAAAAGGTCATCAGCAGGATGCGGCGCGGATCGGCGCCCGAGACGATCAGGTGGGCGACGCGGTGGGCAAGCGTATTGGTCTTGCCGGAACCGGCGCCGGCGATGACCAGAAGCGGACCGGCCGGGCCGCCGTTCGGCACGTCCGCGCCGTGCTCCACCGCGCGCCGCTGCGCGTCGTTCAGCTTTTCCAGATAAGCAACAGCCATGCCCGTTCCCGATGTGTTCGATTTAGCCATAGCTGATTCGTGGGCCGCCGCCTGCATCCACTGTCATGGCATCGACCCATCTGGAATGCGGCCATTTGGCCATCACGGATTTGGGAACGAACCTTAACTTGACCTCTTAAGTCCTCTTTGTCTAAGAGACGCCTTGTCAAATTTTGGAGGCGATCTTGAAAACTTCATTCACTCTGGCTGCGGGCGTTGCCCTGGCCTTTTCCGTTCTTACCCTTTCCTCGCCGGCTTCGGCGCAGGTGGCCGACAGCCTCACCATCTACAATGCCCAGCACGAAGGGCTGACCAAGGAATGGGCGAAGGCCTTCACGGAAGAGACCGGCATCGCGGTCACCATCCGCCAGGGCAGCGATCTCGAAATCGCCAACCAGATCGTCCAGGAAGGCGCCAATTCGCCGGCCGACGTGTTCCTGACCGAAAATTCGCCGGCCATGGTGCTGGTCGACGGCAAGGGCCTGTTCGCGCCGGTCGACAAGGCGACGCTCGATCAGGTTCTGCCGGGTTTCCATCCGGCCAACGGCAACTGGGTCGGCATCGCTGCCCGCTCGACCGTTTTTGTCTATGACAAGACCAAGCTGACGGAAGACAAGCTGCCGAAGTCGATGCTCGACCTTGCCAAGCCGGAATGGAAGGGCCGCTGGACGGCATCGCCGTCGGGCGCCGACTTCCAGGCGATCGTCGGTGCGCTGCTGCAGCTCAAGGGCGAAGAAGCGACCGCAGCCTGGCTGAAGGGCATGAAGGAAAACGCCACCCCGATCCGCGGCAATTCGAATGCGATGAAGGCCGTCAATGCCGGCCAGTTCGAAGGCGCGCTGATCTATCACTACTACTATTTCGGCGATGTCGCGAAGACCGGCGAAAATACCAAGAACATCGGCATGCATTATTTCAAGAACCAGGATCCGGGCGCCTTCGTATCGATCTCGGGCGGCGGCGTCCTCGCCTCCTCCAAGCACAAGGAACAGGCGCAGGCCTTCCTGAAGTGGGTCACCGGCAAGGGCGGCCAGAAGATCCTGCGCGACGGCACCGCCTTTGAATATGCCGTCGGCAAGGGCGAGGCCTCGAACAAGATGCTGACCCCGATCGCCGACTTGGCAGCCCCGAAGGTCGAGCCCTCGACCCTCAACAATGCCAAGGTCACCGACATGATGACCGCCGCCGGCCTGCTCTAAAAAGCGGCCAATAACAGTTGCATGGAGACATCGCAGGGCGTACCTGCGATGTCTCATCTTTTCGGACCGGCAATGACTTCCACCGCAGATACCAGGATCTCCATCGCGCCGCGACACCGCCCGCCGGCGGCGTCGTCCTGGACGTTGACGATCGCGGTCGTGGTGGCTTTGCTGGCGCTCCTGCCGCTCGGCTTCGTGTTGTGGGCGACGGTCGTCACCGGCTGGGAGATGGCTTTTCAGCTGATCTTCCGTTCGCGGGTCGGCGAGCTGCTGGCCAATACCTTCCTGCTCGTCGTCCTCACTATCCCGATCTGCGCGGTGCTCGGCGTGGCACTAGCCTGGCTGACGGAACGCAGTGACCTGCCGGGCGCGCGGTTCTGGTCCTGGCTCTGCGTCACGCCGCTGGCCGTGCCCGCCTTCGTGCATTCCTATGCCTGGATCGGGCTGTGGCCCGGCTTCAACGGGCTTGCCGCCGGCGTGGCGATCTCGGTCGTCGCTTATTTTCCCTTTCTCTACCTTCCCCTGTCCGCTGCCTTCCGGCTGCTCGACCCGGCGCTGGAGGACCAGGCGGCCTCGCTGGGACTGGCGCCCTTTGCCGTCTTCCGGCGCGTCGTGCTGCCGCAACTGCGGCTTGCCCTTTGCGGCGGCGCGCTGCTGATCGGCCTGCATCTGCTTGCCGAATACGGCCTCTTCGCGATGATCCGCTTCGACACGTTCACGACCGCCATTCTCGACCAGTTCCAGTCGACCTATAACGGTGTCGCCGCCTACATGCTGGCGCTGGTGCTGGTGCTCTGCTGTTTCGTGCTGCTTGGCCTCGAGGCTTCGCTGCGCGGCCACAGCCGGTATGCGCGGCTCGGATCCGGCGTCGCCCGCCGGCCCAAGGTCGCCCGGCTCGGCAGGTGGAAATACGTCGCTCTCCTTCTGCCGGCTGCGACCGCCGCCTTTGCACTCGGCATTCCGGTGCTGACGCTCGGCCGCTGGCTGATCGCCGGGGGTGCTGGCGTGTGGCGGATCGACGAGGTCGGGCTGGCGCTGTGGCAGACGCTGATCATCTGCCTGATCGGCGGGATCGCGACGACCGCCGCCGCCGTGCCGATCGCCTGGCTTTCCGTGCGCCGGCCGACCCCCGCCAGCCGGTTCCTCGAAGGCTGCTATTATCTCGCAAGCTCGATGCCGGGCGTCGTCGTGGCGCTGGCGCTGGTGACGATCACCGTGCGGGCCATGCTGCCGCTCTACCAGAGCGTTGCGACCATCGTGCTTGCCTATGTGGTGATGTTTTTGCCGCGTGCTCTGGTGAGCCTGCGCGCCAGCATCGCGCAGGTGCCGGTCGAGATCGAGCAGGCGGCGGCTAGCCTCGGCCGTTCGCCGGGCAATGCGCTGCTTGCGACAACCATCCGGCTTGCCGCACCGGGGGCGGCGGCAGGCGTCGCGCTCTCCTCCCTCGGTATCATGAATGAACTCACTGCCACCCAGATGCTGGCGCCGAACGGCACCCGCACGCTCGCCATGGCCTTCTGGGCGCTGACCGGCGAGATCGACTATGCGGGTGCGGCGCCCTATGCGGTGCTGATGGTCGCCTTCTCGCTGCCGCTCACCTTTCTTCTCCACCATCAATCGAAAAAGATCGCCGGGCGATGACGTTTCTTACCCTGACCTCCCTGCGCAAACAGTATGGTTCCGTCGCAGCCCTCGACGGCATCGACCTGTCGGTGACGGCCGGCAGCCGCACGGCGATCGTCGGGCCTTCCGGCTGCGGCAAGACCACGCTTCTGCGCCTGGTTGCCGGCTTCGATGCGCCGGATGAGGGCCGTATCGTGTTCGCAGGCCAGCAGCTTGCCGACGCTCGCTCCCAGGTGCCGGCCCACAAGCGCGGCATCGGCATCGTGGCGCAGGACGGCTGCCTGTTTCCGCATCTGACGATCCGGCAGAATATCGGTTTCGGGCTGGAGGCGGAGGCCTCGGTGAAGAATGACCGCATCGCGCAGCTGATGGACATGGTCGGGCTCGACCCGGCCATGCTCGCCCGCAAGCCGGATCAGCTCTCAGGCGGCCAGCAGCAGCGCGTAGCGCTTGCCAGGGCTCTGGCACGCAAGCCGAGGCTGATGCTGCTCGACGAGCCCTTCTCGGCGCTGGATACCGGTCTCAGGGCCGCGACCCGCAAGGCTGTGACCGACGTGCTGACAGCGGCCGGCATCACCACGCTGTTGGTAACCCACGACCAGGGCGAGGCGCTTGCCTTCGCCGACCAGGTGGCGGTGATGCGGGCGGGGAAGTTCGCGCAGGTGGGGTCTCCGCGCGAGGTCTATTCGCGGCCGGTCGACGCGGCGACGGCAGCCTTCCTCGGCGAGGCGATCGTGCTGCCCGCCGATGTCGCGAACGGGCGGGCCGACAGCCCGCTCGGAGTCCTGCCGGTTGATGATATCGCCTATCGCGGCAAGGCGCAGATCATGCTGCGGCCGGAGCAGGTCACGGTGACGCGGAATGGGGTTCAGGGCGGCGGCGAGGGAGCCGTGGGAACGATCGCCGAAATCAATTTCTGCGGTCCGACCTCGGATGTCCGCATCACGCTCGGCGGCGATCCGCAGGGCTTCTCTTTCAGGCTCGACATTCCGAGCCGCGAGACGCTCGTCGCCGGCGACAGGGTGACGATCGGGGTGGCTGGAACGGCGCATCTCTTCCGGCAGCCCGGCTTCTGACCGCAAGCTCCTGGGACCGTTGGGAACCCTGGAACATTTCTTCGCGTTATCCGACCATCAACGTGAAGGAAACAATTCCATGCTGAAATGGGCTCTCATCTTCCTGGTCATCTCGCTGATTTCCGGTTTCCTCGGCTTCTCCGGAGTTTCCGCCGCGACGGCCTCGATCGCAAAGATTCTCTTCTTCATCTTCCTCGTCATCTTTCTGGTTTTCGTGGTGCTTGCGCTTGCGGCCGGCAACGCAATTCTCTGATTCCACCGGCTACTTTCCGGCTTGAAGCACCAGGAGCCGGTCGAGACAGTTCGCTTGAAACAAAAAAGCCCCGCCGAAGGTCTGGCGGGGCAAATTGGGGAAAATCCGCATCAATGACGCGGTGGGTCGCATTTGGCATATTCCATGTCGTGTTGCGAGGCGGGTTCCGGCCGATTCGGTACGCTCCCGCGAAAAAAGACACCGATCTCGAACAGCAGGAACCTATGCCGGCGCGAACCGTCAGGGGCGCGACGGATGTTTCTGGGCGAACACGAGCAGCTTCCAGATTACCGGTCCAAGGACCGTATGCTCGTGGTGGATGTGTGGGATGGCCGCGTCCTTGTGCACGACGATCTCGTCGCCGCAGGTCCTGCACCGGTAGATGCCGGCGTTCGGCACCTTCTGCCCCGGCATCCAATCCTTCTCGAAGGCCGGTGCTTTCGTCTGCACGAGATGCTCCGAATTCTTGAACTGCGCCATCTACACCTCCTTGATGTCGTAACACCATAACAGGCGCAGATGACCAAATCGCCAGCAAGGCTGGTGAAGAATTTCGGGCGCAAATGCGCCGTTTTGGAACGGATATGTTAAGGGAAGGATCAGAAACGAAGAAATCCGCCGAAGCGGATTTCTCAACGTTTTGAACTGGATGGTGGGCGTGACAGGGATTGAACCTGTGACCCCTACGATGTCAACGTAGTGCTCTCCCGCTGAGCTACACGCCCATCCGTGGCGGCGCATAGACCATAGACTGGTCGGGCCGTCAACAGGTTTTTGCCATGAAATGCGAAGGTTTTTTGAAGGCCTTGCAGATCAGGGCTTTCGGGGCCGGGTTTCCGGTTTCAGGCCGCCAGGAGCTTGTTCACTTCGTCCACCAGATCGCGCAGGTGGAAGGGCTTCGACAGCACCTTGGCGTCCTTCGGGGCCTTGGAATCGGAATTCAGCGCGACGGCGGCAAAGCCGGTGATGAACATCACCTTGAGGTCCGGGTCGAGTTCGGTCGCCCGGCGGGCGAGCTCAATCCCGTCCATTTCCGGCATGACGATGTCGGTCAGGAGCAGCGAGAAGGGCTCTTCGCGCAGGCGGTCATAGGCGCTCGCGCCGTTGTCGAAGGACGCAACCTTGTAGCCCGCCTTTTCAAGCGCCTTCACCAGGAAACGACGCATGTCGTTATCGTCTTCGGCGAGAAGGATTTTCTGAATCATCTCCAGGACCGTTATCCAATGCAAATTTTTAGAGTTGTCGGTATCTCTTACACTGCCAACGCGCGGTAAACATCCGTTTAATGGGGGTGTAAGAGGATTTGGTAGGGTATAGATAGTATGGACTTCGCCTCGGGCAACTGGCAACATGAGTTCCTGAACAAGTTCGTGACATGGTAAAGGCAGGATGGATTGCAACGCGGGTGATTTTGAACATTTCGAAGTGAGGGAGCCCGCCACGCAGACTATCCCCTTCGTCTTCAATTCGCCTCACAGCGGCAGCTTCTACCCGCCTGAATTTCTCGCCGAGAGCGGCCTCGATTCGCTCTCCATCCGCCGCTCCGCAGACCATTATGTCGACGAGCTTTTCGCCGATGCGCCGGAGCTTGGCGCACCGCTGCTTCTCGCCCATTTCCCGCGCGCCTATCTCGATGTCAACCGCGAGCCCTACGAGCTCGATCCTCGCATGTTCGACGGGCCTTTGCCGCCTTTCGTCAATATCGGCTCCATGCGGGTCGCAGGCGGGCTCGGCACGATCCCCAGGATCGTTGCGGAAAACATGGAAATCTACCGCCGCCGGCTGCCGGTCGACGAGGCGATGTCGCGCATCGAAACGATCTACAAGCCTTATCACGCCTGCCTTCGCAAGCTGATCGCCCGCACCCATGCACGCTTCGGGCTCGCCATCCTGATCGACTGCCATTCAATGCCGGGCAATATCCGGCTGTCCGGTTCGGACGTGCGGCCCGACTTCATCATCGGTGACCGCTACGGCACCAGCGCATCCGCCGAGCTTTCGCGGGCCGCGATGCAGTTCCTCGAGGGCATGGGTTTTTCCGCCGTGCGCAACAAGCCCTATGCCGGCGGCTTCATTACCGAGCACTACGGGCGGCCGGTGCGCGGCCTGCATGCCCTGCAGATCGAGATCAACCGGGCGCTTTACGTGGACGAGATGACGCTTGCCAGGCGGCCGGAGTTCCCGGTGGTCGCGGCCGCCCTTTCCACCTTCATGCGGCAGATGGCGGACTTCGTCGTCGACTTTTCCGGCGACAGCGCGCTCGCCGCCGAATAAGATACCTCTGAGCGATTTAATTATGCGGGTAGGCTTTTTAACAGCCTTAATGGTGCATGGCTAACAAAGTTATTTATCATATTGCCGTTGGGTTTCGAGGCTCGATTGACGTTGGATCGTACAACGTTGCGAGAACAGTAGTGAATGTCTTGTATCCCGACGCATTTATGTTCGGTTTTCCGCCTTTCCTCGATCGGATTGATATGCCGCGAACCAGCACGCTATTTACCGTGACTTGGGATGATCAAAAGGGCAAAACTCAAGCGCAGTTTGAGGGGCACGTCGAGCGGCAACTCCCCTTACTCAAAGCACTCAAATCTATAAATCAATTAATGGATGCATATAAGCTGGTCCGCCTTGGGCATGCCGAGGGGCTACATCTTAGGCGAATAGGTACAGGCGATACCCTGTTTCACACGTGCTTTATAGAGGGTACGTTCAAACCTTTTGACGTCAATCGGCGGATGCCCGGCGGTGAATCTCCAGTCGATCGCCTTGAAACCCAAAAGCTAGCGAACCCTCATATAGAAGGGAATACTGTACCAATTGCGCGCCGCTATCTGAATTGTTTTGAACTGTTTGAACACGGATACTACTCCGAAGCTATCATAATCGCCCATGGTATCTTGGATGATCTTTCGCAAGGGATTGTTGAAGACGCGCTCGAAGAGAAAGGTGTATCTGTCGGCGAGGATGGTCGCGATCTTATACTGAGAGGTATTACCGGAGGTCGGCTTAAGACATTTCTCGGGCCATTATTGAGAGTCCTCCATGGAAAAGAATTAAAGGACATTTGGTTTGCGGGTCCCGATGCCTTGGGCTTTCTGAACAAGAAGCGGAACGCGATCGCACATAATGGCTTTTTGGCTACCCGGGCTGAAGCCGCTTTTGCAATATTCGCCTCTATTAAAATTGTTGCTGCCCTTCATCACGCAGGAATACTGCAGGCGGAGTTTCCGCGCGGGATGTTTCGAACGGCGCGGAATATGGCCGCATGGTCGATACCGGATCGCCCAGAATGGGTCTCTAGGCCGGGGGAGGAAGATCAAGATCCATTTGATCCAACTTACGTTTGAGATCTGGATATCTGAGAGCCGCGCGCCAGCTTGGTCGCGGGCAAAAAAAACCGCGCTTGTGGGCGCGGCTAAGTCTAGGGAGGAAACACCCAAGGAGGGTATTTACAGTCAAAGACTGTGCATTGAAGCTACGAGTGCGGTGCACAAATGTCAAGCATGTTTTTTGGCTGATTAAATATGCGCCATTTTTGGGCGGTTTGATGAGTTTTTCGGCGCCGGGTCGCTTGTTTTTGGATTTTCTGCGCGTGGTCACGCGAATCCGGTTTTCAGTTTCGGGCGAGTATCCTAGAAGAGATCACCTCTTCCTCAGCGGATTTCTCCATGCTCCCCGATCGCGATTTCTTCGATGCGCTTGCCGCCGCCGCCAAGGCCGAGACCCTGCCGCGCTTCCGCACAGGACTTTCCGTGGTCAACAAGGAGCAGGGCGGCTTCGATCCGGTGACCGAAGGCGACCGCGCTGCGGAGACGGCGATTCGGGCGCTGATCGCCGAACGTTTTCCGGAACACGGCATTCTCGGCGAGGAGCATGAGAATATCGGCCTCGATCGCGAGCATATCTGGGTGATCGATCCGATCGACGGCACGCGTGCCTTCATTTCCGGCCTACCGGTCTGGGGCACGCTGATCGGGTTCCAGTCGAACGGCCGCGCCGCGATGGGCCTGATGGACCAGCCTTTTATCGGCGAGCGTTATTTCGCCGACGGCACTCGCGCCTGGTATTCCGGCCCGGATGGCGAACGGCAGATTTCGGTGCGTGACTGCGGCAGCCTTGCCGACGCTACCCTGTTCACCACCTCGCCGCATATCTTCGGCGGCGACGATCTGGCGAAATATCGTTCGGTCGAAGAGAAGGTGCGGCTGTTCCGATACGGGTGCGATTGCTATGCCTATGTGCTGCTCGCATCCGGTCATGTGGATCTCGTCGTGGAGAACAATCTGAAGCCCTACGATGTCGGCGCACTGATCCCGATCATCGAGCAGGCGGGTGGGATCATCACCACCTGGGACGGCGGACGCCCGGAAAACGGCGGCAATATCCTGGCGGCCGGCAGCAAGGCCGTGCATGCGGAAGCGATGAAGCTGCTTTCCGGCCAATAGGTAAGCCGGCCGACCTGTAGGTCATGCCGCGGTTTCGGAAAGCCCGAAGCCGCCATCCTGGCCGGGCATGAAGGCCTCGATGGCCGCCAGCCCCTGGGCGCGGTAGATATCCCTATCGTGGAAAAGCTCGTGGCGCGCGCCGTTGATGGTGATGAGCTGGCCGGCGCGGAAATTGCGCGACAGCTCCTCCTGCGCCGCATAGGGGACGATGGCGTCGAGAACTGGAGCGAGGATCAGGGTCGGGATGGTAATCCTGGTCAGGTGCGACTGGGAGGACACCCGGCGCGCGGCCTTGAACGTCTCGTGCAGCCAGCGGGCCGTCGGCGGGCCGATCGTCAGCTCCGGATGGGCGGCGCCGATCCCAATGTTGCGGGCAAAACGCTTCGGGTCCGAGGTCAGCGGATTGCCTTCGAAGGCGCGGTTGCTGCGGTCGCTGCCCATCGAGACGCCGCCGAAGCCGGTCCAGCTTGCCAGTCCGGCCAGCGAGCGGATCAGTGCCTCCGGCACGCCCTGGCCCGAAAGCGCGATATAGGGGGCAGCGAGTGCCATCCGGTTGATGCGGTTCGACAGCCGCGGGGCAGCCGAGAGCGCGATCAGGGCGCCGGTCGAGTGGGCGACCAGGAAGAAGGGCAGGCGGGCATCCGGCAGGACGATATGTTCGAGGAAGATCTCGAGATCCCGCTCGTAATCGGAAAAGCGTCGGACATGGCCCTTGCGCGGATTTTTCGTCAATCGCTGCGAGCCGCCCTGGCCGCGCAGGTCGAATGTCGCGACCCAGAGGCCCATGGCGTTGAGGTCCCGGATCGTCTCGAAATATTTCTCGATGGACTCATTGCGGCCCTGCATCAGCACGATGGTGCCGATCGCCGGCGACATCCCGGAGCGGAACAGGCCGTAGCGTAACCGGGTGCCGCGATGGCCGGTGAAATAGCCGGCCGTGTAATTGGCCGGCGCCGGATTGTCGGGCGTCGGGTGGAGAATGTCGTCGATGGAATCTGCCGCTTCGCTCATGCCGGCAGGGTCAGCCAGCGGCGGCGGGACGTCAAGGGAAAAGCGCGGCGGGCGCCAGCCGGTGGCGTGCCCTCCGATGTCGAAGACATCGGAGGGCTTGCACGCTGCCGGTCTAACATGTGTATTCAACCGCATTTGAAGATTTCTGGATGTCCGTCGGCCCGCCGGAGCACGGGAGTGTGCGAGGAAGATGGTTGGCGTCAGTCGAGGTATAAGGAGGGAGACAAGCCATGTATTACGCAATCCTTGCCTATCACGAGGAGGGAGTGGTCCAGTCCTGGACCGAGGAGGAGGATCAGGCGCTGATGACCGAGCTGCTGGAGGTCAATGACCGTCTGGTTGCGCAGAAGTCCCTGGGACCTGCCGCTCGACTCGGGCCGACGGAACAGGCCGTGACATTGCGGGGCAAAGGCGAGGGGATGGTCATCGACGGTCCGTTTGCCGAAACCAAGGAGCAGCTGCTCGGCCTCTACCTCGTGGATTTTCCGACGATCGATGGAGCCATTGCGGCGGCACGAGATCTGCGCCGTGCCAATCCGACGGCGGTCTACGAAATCAGGCCGATCCTGCTCTATCTGCCGGGCGCGCCGCTGGAGACGCGGGCCGAGGACTAGGGGATTTTTCAGGAGGAAAAAGAAGCCGGAATCGCGGGGTCTAGGGATACCCCAAGCGATCCCGGCAATTGATGACCGAAGCGAAGGGACGAATGGAGCTTCGGTCGAGAGAGACAGTCTGCCTTCCACCGTCACTTCTATCAAAACGATCCTGAACCGGCTCGAAACGGGCTGTTCATGTCAGGTTCACTCGTAAATCGCGCCGCGAACGGGGCCTTGAAGCCGCGAAAACCAATCCCCATTTGAACTCTGCGGACGCCAAACGGGTCCGCGGAACGGGACCGCATCGCCAATGAAGGGATGCGCAAACCCAGATGAAAACCGCAACGTCGCTTCCCAAGGAGGACTCCATGCGTCACGTCGATTTTACCCCCCTTTACCGCTCCACCGTCGGTTTCGACCGCCTTTTCAACCTGCTCGACAATCGCGGGCCGGCTGACCAGACCCCGAGCTATCCGCCCTACAATATCGAGCGGACCGGTGAAAACACCTATCGCATCACCATGGCCGTTGCCGGTTTCGACGAAAAGGAACTGAGCCTCGAAGCCCATGCGAACGTGCTTACCGTGAAGGGTGAAAAGAGCGAAGACGAAACCGCTGCCGAACAGAGCGAATACCTCTATCGCGGCATCGCCAAGCGCGCCTTCGAGCGCCGCTTCCAGCTCGCCGATCATGTCGAAGTGCAATCCGCTTCACTGAAGAACGGCCTGCTCCATATCGACCTCCTCCGGAACATTCCGGAAGCCATGAAGCCCCGTCGCATCGCGATTGCCGCAGACGCAGTCGCTCCGAAGACGATCGAGGCCCAGGTTACCCCGCAGCAGGTCAACTAACCCGCTGCCGGGTTCCGGTCGATATAGTCGAGCAAGCCCAATGCGGCCCTTCCTCTTGGGGGAAGGGCCGTTTTTCGTTTTTTGGGTTCATTGACCGGTGCGGCTTGTGCCCCTATTGTATCGACAATGTTTCTACATGGGAGAGGCTGATGCGCGTCACCGTCAAAAAATGGGGAAACAGCGCCTCGGTGCGCATCCCCGCCGCCGTCATGGAGGCGGCTCAGTTGCAGATCGATACGGTCGTGGATGTGTCGGAGGAAAACGGCCGGATCATCATTGAGGTGGTGCGGGATGCGGAGCTTGATCTCGACCAGCTCATTGCAGGCATAACACCGGACAACCTCCATGAGGAAATTGATTTTGGAGCGCCTGTCGGCAAGGAAGCCCTATGACGCCTGCGTCCTATGTTCCGGAGGCCGGCGATATCGTCTGGTTGGAATTTTCGCCGCGGGCAGGACATGAGCAGGCCGGGCGCCGGCCAGCCGTCGTGTTGAGCCCTCAAAGCTACAATCGCTTCGGCTTGATGCTGTGTTGCCCGATGACCACCAAGCGGAAGGGATATCCTTTCGAAGTGGCGATCGGTGACGACGGAGACAGCACGGTCCTTGCCGACCAGCTGAAGAGCCTCGACTGGAAGGCGCGCAATGCGCAGCGCAAGGGCCGGGTTTCCGCCCGGGAGCTTTCCCAGATCAGGGCCAGAGCAGGTGCGCTGATCGGCAAGCCCTGATCAACGCCGCCGCCCCTCAGGCCGCAGCCGGGGCCGCGACGGCATCCTCCTTCGCCTTCAGGCGGTTCGCATATTTCTGGGCGATGACGGCGCAGGCCATGAGCTGGATCTGGTGGAAGAGCATCAGCGGCAGGACGATGGCGCCGATCGACGAGGATTGACCGGAGAAGATGGCGTTGGCCATCGGTACACCGCTTGCGAGCGACTTCTTCGATCCGCAGAAGGTGATGGTGATTTCGTCCTCCTTGTTGAAGCCCAGCGCACGGCTGCCGAACATGGTGATGCAGAGCACGACTGCCAGCAACACCATGTCGACCAGGATGACGACGCCGATATCGAGCGCCGAGAAGGTGTGCCACAGGCCTTCCATCACCGCCTCCGAGAAGGCGAGATAGACGACCATCAGGATCGAGCCGCGGTCGACGGGGGCGAGGATCTTCTTCTTCGAGCGGATCCAGTTGCCGATCCAGGGCTGCAGGACTTGGCCGAGGACGAAGGGGGCGAGCAACTGAAGCAGGATGCTTTCAAGCGCATCCCACGAAAAGCCCGCGTCGCCCGTGGTCGAGAGCAGGATGCCGGCCAGCAGCGGCGTCAGGAACATGCCGAAGATGTTGGAGCCCGAAGCGGCGCAGATCGCCGCCGGCACGTTGCCGCCGGCAATCGAGGTGAAGGCGATCGAGGACTGCACGGTCGAGGGCAGCACGCAGAGGAAAAGGATGCCGGCATAGAGCGGCGGCGCCAGGATGTCGTCCGGAATGAAGCCGATCATCAGCCCGAGGATCGGGAAGATCGCAAACGTCGTCAGCAGGATCGTCAGGTGCAGGCGCCAGTGCAGGATGCCCGCCACCACGACATCGCGCGACAGACGCGCGCCATGCAGGAAGAACAAGAGGCCGATGGCGATGTCGGTCGCGACGTTGAACCAGTCGGCATAGACGCCGTGGATCGGCAGAACCGAGGCGAGAATGACGGTGCAGACGAGAAGGACCGTGAAGCGGTCCGGCAGAAAACGGCTCATGGGCGGATTCCTCGGATTTGAGGATTTACCCTTCACTTATCATGAAACAGAATGCAAACACTAACAGTTATCACGATTTCGGATAGCCATGCTCAACCTTCACCACCTGAACAGTTTCGTCATGCTGCAGCAGACCGGCAGTTTTACCGAGGCCGCGGCGCGTCTTGGCATCGGCCAATCCACCGTGACGCAGCATATCCAGCGGCTGGAAAAGTCGCTCGGACGGCAGCTGGTGTTTCGCGATACGCATCAGGTGAAGCTGACGGCGGAGGGCGAGGCATTGCTCGGTTATGCGCGGGGCATGCTGGACATGAACGGCAAGGTGGCCTCATTGTTCGGCGAGAGCCGGTTGCGCGGGCGGTTGCGGCTCGGGGTATCGGAAGACGTGGTGGCGAGCCGGCTGACCTCGATCCTCGAAGATTTCATCCGGCTTTATCCGCTGGTCGACCTGGAGCTGACCGTGGCGCTCTCCGCGGTGCTTTATCAGATGCAGGATATCGGCGATCTCGACCTGGTGCTCGCCAAGCGGCATATCGGCGAGACGAACGGCCGGCTGCTTTATCGCGAGCCGCTGGTCTGGCTGGCGCGCGACCCGGATCTGGCGCTGCGCGGCGATGTGCTGCCGCTGATCGCCTTTCCGCCGCCGAGCATTACCAGGCGGGTGGCGCAAGAGGCGCTCGACCGGGAAAAGAAGGCGTGGCGGATCGTCTGCACCTGCGGCAGCTTGAGTGGGCTCACCGCTGCGGCGCGAGCCGGCATGGGCGTGCTTGTGCAGCCGCGCAGCATGGCGCCCGCGGGGCTGAAGGAGATCCCGGCAGACCGGCTGCCGGTGCTGGAAGACGTGGAATTCGTGCTGGTTCCGCGGCGCGGCGCCGATGCCGCGCTCACGGAGGCGCTGTCGAGCCTGATCGTGGCGCAGATCGCGCCACAGCATCAGGCGTAGGTTGAGGCTTCAGCCCGCCGAGCAGATCGACAGGAATTGGTCGATATCCTCTTCGGTGGTGGCAAACGAGGTGACGAGGCGGATCAGGGTTTCGTCGTCCTGGACCGGCTCCGGCATGTTGGTCGGCACCGGCCAGCCGTAGAATTTCGCGCCCTTGGCCTCTGCGGCTTCGGCGGATGCCTTGTTGAGCACGGCGAAAACCTCGTTGGAGGTCGTGTCCCAGGCAAGCCTTGTGCTGTTCAGCGAGCCGATGCCGGCGCGCAGCCGATCTGCCATGCTGTTGGCGTGGCTTGCCATGTTGAGCCAGAGGCCGTCCTGCAGATAGGCATCGAACTGGGCCGAGATGAAACGGGTCTTCGAGAACAGCTGGGCGGCGCGCTTGCGGATGAAGGCGAAGTCCCTGGCGAGTTCAGGATTGAAGAAAACGATCGCTTCCGCACACCAGCAGCCGTTCTTGGTGCCGCCGAAGGAGAGGATGTCGATGCCGCGCTTCCAGGTCATTTCAGCGGGCGAGACATCGAGCGAGACCAGCGCATTGGCGAAACGGGCGCCGTCCATATGCACCGGCAAGCCGTTCGCCTTGGCGATCCTGGTGATCGCGTCGATCTCGTCGAGCGTATAGATGGTGCCGGTTTCGGTCGCCTGGGTGAGGGTGACGGCGGCGGCGCGGCCGTGATGCAGCGAATCCTGCGGGAAGCCGGCGATGCGAGCGCTGAGCTTCGCCGGATCCATCTTGCCGTCTTCGCCTTCGACCGGAACCATGCGCATGCCGGAAAAGAAGTCCGGCGCGCCGCATTCATCCTCGATCACATGCGCTTCCGAATGGGAGAAGGCGACGCCGCCGACCCGTGCGATGCTGGCGAGCGACAGCGAATTCGCAGCCGTGCCGGTCGAAACGAAATAAACGGAGACGTCCCGCTCGAAGATCTCGTTGAACCGGGCCTCGACCGCCTTGTCGAGGTCGCTGTTGCCATAGGCGGCGGCAAACCGGGTCGACTCCCTGGAGAGGCGTTCATTGATGGACGGATGGGCGCCGGCCCAGTTGTCGGAAGCGAAAAACATTTGAAAAATCACCCTGGAAGCTTTGTCTTGGAAGGCGTGCGGAGATTAATCTTTTTGAACCGGTAATCAATCGGCGAGGGCGGCCGAAAGGCCAAAACGGTTAGGTCAGCAAGTGGCACACTTTAAAACCTGCCCGAACGTAATTAAATTTCGACATCTACGGCATTCGGCGTAATCTTCTGTCGCCAAAAGCCGCAGATTTTTAGCAACCGCTCTTGTCGCCAATTAACTTCTATGGCATAAATTTTGGAAATTAGGACAGAAGTGCTGTCCTAATTCCGGGAAATGAAGCGATAATTGGCGCGTCTTTCCCGCTGACGCTCACGCCGATCCGGGTTATGTTGCACTGCAAGGCTGCAACTGACGCTGGAGCGGCGCCATCGCATGAAGCACGGGATGGAGCTTGGCTGTCATCCCCAAGAGATATTTGAGAGCCACTTTGCCCGCTGCCGAAGGCGGCCAACAGGAGGAATGACGATGACGAAGACTATCTCCGAGATATCAGGCGCTGAAGCGCCGATGTCCGCCGAGACGAAAACTCGCATTCCGTTTGTCGCGAACGGCATTCCGGCCCCGCAGGGTCTCTATAACCCGCGCAACGAGCACGATGCCTGCGGCGTCGGCTTCATCGCTCATATGAAGGGCAAGAAGTCGCACCAGATCGTCAAGGACGGCCTGTTCATCCTCGAAAACCTGACGCATCGCGGTGCCGTCGGCGCCGACCCGCTGATGGGCGATGGCGCCGGCATTCTGGTGCAGATCCCCGACCGCTTCTTCCGCGAGGAGATGGCGGCTCAGGGCGTCACCCTGCCGAAGGCCGGCGAATACGCCGTCGGCCACATCTTCATGCCGCGCAAGGCGGATGAGATCGAGCACTACAAGAAGGTGATCGAAGACGTCATCGCGGAGGAGGGGCAGCAGTTCCTCGGCTTCCGCGATGTGCCGGTCGACAACTCTTCGCTGTCGAAGGCGCCTGATATCGCCGCCACCGAACCGCATCACGTTCAGGTCTTCATCGGCGCCGGCAAGGATGCTGCGACCAACCACGATTTCGAGCGCAAGCTGTTCCTGATCCGCAAGGTGATCTCCAACCGCATCTATGACGCATTCGGCGGCGTCGACATGGGCTTCTATCCGGTCTCGCTGTCGTCCTCGACGATCGTCTACAAGGGCATGTTCCTGGCCTATCAGGTTGGCGCCTATTACAAGGACCTGGCCGACCCGCGGTTCGAGACGGCGGTGGCGCTGGTGCACCAGCGGTTCTCGACCAACACCTTCCCGTCCTGGAAGCTCGCGCACCCTTACCGCATGGTGGCCCATAACGGCGAGATCAACACGCTGCGCGGCAACGTCAACTGGATGGCGGCGCGCCAGGCGTCGGTCTCCTCTCCGCTGTTCGGCGAGGACATTTCCAAGCTCTGGCCGATCTCCTACGAAGGCCAGTCGGACACCGCCTGTTTCGACAACGCGCTCGAATTCCTCGTGCGCGGCGGTTATTCCATGGCGCATGCCGTGATGATGCTGATCCCGGAAGCCTGGGCCGGCAACCAGTCGATGTCGCCGGAGCGCAAGGCCTTCTACGAATACCACGCCGCCCTGATGGAGCCTTGGGACGGTCCGGCCGCCGTCGCCTTCACCGACGGCCGCCAGATCGGCGCGACGCTCGACCGCAACGGCCTGCGTCCGGCCCGTTATATGGTGACCGACGACGATCGCATTATCATGGCGTCGGAATCCGGCGTTCTGCCGGTGCCGGAAGAGAGCATCATCAAGAAGTGGCGCCTGCAGCCGGGCAAGATGCTGCTGATCGACATGGAAAAGGGCCAGATCGTTTCCGACGAGGAGCTGAAGTCCGAGCTCGCGACCAAGCATCCTTATGGCAAGTGGCTGGACAAGACCCAGCTCATCCTCGAAGACCTGAAGCCGGTGGAGCCGCGGGCGCTGCGCCGCGACGTGTCGCTGCTCGACCGCCAGCAGGCCTTCGGCTACACCTCTGAAGACACCAAGATCCTGATGTCGCCGATGGCGACCACGGGTCAGGAAGCCGTGGGCTCGATGGGCACCGACACGCCGATCTCGGCCATGTCGGAAAAGTCGAAGCTGCTCTACACCTATTTCAAGCAGAACTTCGCGCAGGTCACCAACCCGCCGATCGACCCGATCCGCGAGGAGCTCGTCATGAGCCTCGTGTCGTTCATCGGCCCGCGTCCGAACATTCTCGACCACGAGGGTGCGGCGAACGCCAAGCGTCTGGAAGTGCGCCAGCCGATCCTGACCAACGGCGATCTGGAAAAGATCCGCTCGATCGGCCACACCGAAGACCGGTTCGACACCAAGACGCTCGATTTCACCTATGACATCGAGCGCGGCGCCGAAGGCATGCCGGAAATGCTCGATCGTCTCTGCGAACGTGCGGAAGCGGCGGTGAAGGGCGGCTACAACATCATCGTGCTCTCCGACCGCCAGATCGGTCCGGACCGCATCGCCATCCCGGCGCTGCTGGCGACCGCTGCCGTGCATCATCACCTGATCCGCAAGGGGCTGCGCACCTCGGTCGGCCTCGTCGTCGAGAGCGGCGAGCCGCGCGAAATCCATCACTTCTGCTGTCTGGCCGGTTACGGCGCCGAGGCGATCAACCCCTATCTCGCCTTCGACACCTTGACCGACATGCATATGCGCGGCGAATTCCCGAAGGAAGTGGATGCGCAGGAAGTCGTCTACCGCTACATCAAGGCGGTCGGTAAGGGCATCCTCAAGGTCATGTCCAAGATGGGCATCTCGACCTACCAGTCCTATTGCGGCGCCCAGATCTTCGACGCGATCGGTCTGTCTTCGGGTCTGGTCGAGAAGTATTTCTTCGGCACGGCGTCCAACATCGAAGGCGTCGGCCTCGAAGAGATCGCAGAGGAAACCGTCGCCCGCCATCATGCGGCCTTCGGCAAGGACCCGGTCCTCGCCACCACGCTCGATATCGGCGGCGAATATGCCTACCGCATGCGCGGCGAAAGCCATGCCTGGACCCCGGATGTCGTCGCGACCCTGCAGCACGCCGTGCGCGGCAACAGCCAGGATCGTTACCGCGAATTCGCCGAGATGGTGAACGAGAGCGCGGTCAGGATGAACACCATCCGCGGCCTGTTCAAGATCAAGTCGGCGGAGGCAATCGGCCGCACGCCGGTTTCGATCGACGACGTGGAGCCGGCGGTCGACATCGTCAAGCGCTTCTCGACCGGTGCGATGTCCTTCGGTTCGATCTCCCGCGAGGCGCATACGACGCTGGCGATTGCCATGAACCGGATCGGCGGCAAGTCGAACACCGGCGAGGGCGGTGAAGAGAGCGACCGCTACATGCCGCTGCCGGACGGTTCCCAGAACCCGGAGCGTTCGGCGATCAAGCAGGTCGCTTCCGGCCGCTTCGGCGTGACGACCGAATATCTGGTCAATGCCGACATGCTGCAGATCAAGGTGGCGCAGGGTGCCAAGCCCGGCGAAGGCGGCCAGCTGCCCGGCCACAAGGTGGACGCGACGGTCGCCAAGACCCGGCATTCGACGCCGGGCGTCGGCCTCATCTCGCCGCCGCCGCACCATGACATCTATTCGATCGAAGACCTGGCGCAGCTGATCTACGACCTGAAGAACGTCAACCCGACCTCGGACATTTCCGTCAAGCTCGTCTCGGAAGTGGGCGTCGGCACGGTTGCCGCAGGCGTCGCCAAGGCGCGCGCCGACCATATCACGGTCGCCGGCTTCGACGGCGGCACCGGCGCTTCGCCGCTCACCTCGCTGAAGCATGCGGGTTCGCCTTGGGAAATCGGCCTTGCCGAAACCCAGCAGACGTTGGTGCTGAACGGGCTTCGCTCGCGCATCGCCCTGCAGGTGGACGGTGGCCTGAAGACCGGCCGTGACGTCATCATCGGTGCGCTGCTCGGTGCCGACGAGTTCGGCTTCGCGACGGCTCCGGTCATCGCCGCCGGCTGCATCATGATGCGCAAGTGCCATCTCAACACCTGTCCGGTGGGCGTCGCCACTCAGGACCCGGTTCTGCGCAAGCGCTTCAAGGGCACGCCGGAGCATGTCATCAACTACTTCTTCTTCGTCGCCGAAGAAGTGCGCGAGATCCTGGCATCGCTCGGTTTTACCCGCTTCGACGAGATCATCGGCATGGTCGAGCTTCTGGAAAAGGACCAGATGATCGCCCACTGGAAGTCCAAGGGCCTCGATTTCTCAAAAATCTTCCACAAGGTGGAAGCTCCGAAGGATGCGACCTACTGGACCCAGCGCCAGAAGCACCCGATCGACGACATTCTCGACCGCAAGCTGATCGAGAAGTCGCAGGCAGCGCTTGAGAACAAGGAGCCGGTGGTCTTCGAAGTGCCGATCAAGAACGTCGACCGTTCCGTCGGTGCGATGCTTTCGGGTGCGCTTGCCAAGCGCTGGCGCCACAAGGGCCTCAAGGACGACACGATCCATGTGACGCTGCGCGGCACGGCCGGCCAGTCGTTCGGCGCGTTTCTGGCGCACGGCATCACCTTCGATCTGGTCGGCGACGGCAACGACTATGTCGGCAAGGGCCTGTCGGGCGGCCGCATCATCGTGCGCCCGCCGGAGAACTCTCGGATCGTCGCGGAGAACTCGATCATTGTCGGCAATACCGTGCTTTACGGCGCGATCACCGGCGAGTGCTATTTCCGCGGCGTTGCCGGCGAGCGTTTTGCCGTTCGCAACTCCGGTGCGATCGCGGTCGTCGAGGGCGTGGGTGACCACGGCTGCGAATACATGACCGGCGGCATCGTCGTCGTGCTCGGCGAAACGGGACGCAACTTCGCAGCCGGCATGTCCGGCGGCGTCGCCTACGTGCTCGACGAGAGCGGCGATTTCGCCAAGCGCTGCAACATGGCGATGGTCGAACTCGAGCCGGTTCCGGAAGAGGACGACATGCTGGAGAAGCTGCACCATCACGGCGGCGACCTCATGCACAAGGGACGCGTCGACGTTTCCGAGGACATGACGCGCCACGACGAGGAGCGCCTCTACCAGCTGATCTCCAACCACCTGCATTACACGGGCTCGACCCGCGCCAAGGAGATCCTTGACCGCTGGAGCGAATACCGGCCGAAGTTCCGCAAGGTCATGCCGGTCGAATACCGCCGTGCGCTGGTGGAGATGGAGCGGATGCGGATGGGCGTCGCTGCGGAATAAGTTTCGCGGGAGTTGTTAGGTTTTAACCGGCTGCAGCAGCGGCAGGACGGATTGAGGGTTTAAACATGGGCAAGGTAACAGGTTTCCTGGAGATCGACCGGCAGGTGGGCAAGTATCAGCCGGCCTCCGACCGCATCCGCCATTTCCGCGAGTTCACCATCCCGATGTCGGATGCGGAAGTCACCAAGCAGGCGGCGCGCTGCATGGACTGTGGCATTCCCTATTGCCACGGCCCGACCGGCTGTCCGGTTCACAACCAGATCCCGGACTGGAACGACCTCGTCTACAACAACAAGTGGGAGGAGGCGATCCGCAACCTCCATTCCACCAACAACTTCCCGGAATTCACCGGCCGCGTCTGCCCCGCGCCTTGCGAGGAAGCCTGCACGCTGAACCTCGAGGATGCGCCGGTCGCGATCAAGACGGTCGAGCAGGCGATCGCCGACAAGGCCTATGAACTCGGTTTCATCGCGCCGCAGCCGGCGACCGTCCATACCGGCAAGAAGGTGGCCATCATCGGTTCCGGTCCCGCCGGTCTGGCTGCCGCCCAGCAGCTCGGCCGTGCAGGCCACGAAGTGCATGTCTACGAGCGCGAGTCCAAGGCCGGCGGCCTGCTGCGCTACGGCATTCCGGACTTCAAGATGGAGAAGAATTTTATCGACCGCCGCGTCGAGCAGATCACCGGCGAAGGCGTGACCTTCCACTACGGCGCCAATATCGGCGTCGATATTCCGGTCGAGAAGCTGATCGCCGAGCACGATGCGGTACTCTATTGCGGTGGTTCGGAAACCCCGCGTCCGGCCGGCATACCCGGCGTCGAGCTGCATGGCGTCTATGACGCGATGCCCTATCTCGTGCAGCAGAACCGCCGCCTCGGCCGCGAGAATATCGAGAGCGTCGCCTGGGCGGCCGATCCGATCCTGGCCGGCGCCAAGCATGTGGTCGTCGTCGGCGGCGGCGATACGGCGTCGGACTGCGTCGGCACGGCCTTCCGCCAGGGTGCCGTCAAGGTGACGCAGCTCGACATCCGCCCGCAGCCGCCGGAAAAGGAAGACAAGCTCGCCGTCTGGCCGTTCTGGGCGACCAAGATGCGGACTTCGTCCAGCCAGGCCGAAGGCGCGGTGCGCGAATTCCAGGTGGCGACGCTCGAATTCGTCGGCGAAGACGGCCAGCTCACCGGCGTGCGCTGCTGCGAAGTCGACGAAAGCCGCAAGCCGATCGCCGGCACGGATTTCATCATCAAGGCCGATCTCGCCTTCATCGCCATCGGTTTCTCCGGTCCGCTGACGGACGGGGTGCTGAACGAGCTCGAAGGCAAGCTGACGCTGAACGTCGACCGCCGCGGTTCGACCAATGTCGTCGCCAACGACAAGGACTACAGGACCTCGGTCGACAAGTTCTGGACCGCCGGCGACGTGCGCCGCGGCCAGTCTCTGGTTGTCTGGGCGATCCGCGAAGGCCGCCAGGCGGCGCGGGCGATCGACGAGGCACTGATGGGAAGCTCGGTCCTGCCGCGGTAAGCGGTGTCTCTTTGCAGGGCTGACTTATAATGTGGGGTGCTACGGCATGCTCCCTGTGATCTCCCCCTTGAGGGGGAGATGTCACCGCAGGTGACAGAGGGGTAGCGAGGGTGCGGCAGACGCGGTAGCGGGGAATATACCGAGAGGTCACCCCCCCTCTGCCCTGCCGGGCATATCCCCTTCGAGAGGGAGATCGGCAGGGCGCGCCGGTTTGCTCAAATAATACGCTGCCAACTGCCGCACCGTTCATCGGGCGGGAAGGTCATGCTGCTTGCAATCTCCCCACCCGTGGGGGAGATGCCCGGCAGGACGGAGGGGGCGATCTTGCTCCGGCGCCTCACAGTGACGCCTACTGGGCCACTTTCACCTTGTAATCATCGATCCGCCCGGCAGGCGCTGGCGGAAGCTCGCCGCGCCTGACCAGTTTGTCGCGCGGCGTTTCCACGAGGACGGAAGGGAGTGGGGCGGCTCCCAGCAGGTCCTTGCCGCCGTCGAGCTCGGGGTCTGACAGGCTGATCGGTTGGGTCGGCACCTGCTGGCCGGGCGAGGCGGGAAGCGCCGAGAGCGCCGGCAGGTTGGAGCCGTCGAGCTTGACCACATCGGGGCTCGCCATTTCGCCGAGATGCCGGCGGGCCAGTTTTTCCACATAGAAGGCGAGCTTCTGCTTGCCTGCCTTGGTGAAGGTGATGCCGTCGGAGCCGCGCAGGCGCACCTGCTGGCCGTTGACGTCGGAGCCGGTAACGACGAACTTGCCGTCCTCGTCGACGAAACCTTCCCAGATATCGACGAATTCGCCGCCGGCCTTTTCCGCCTGGTTGCGGTAGATGGCGTTGAGCGTCACCGCGTCGGCGGTCGCCACCGGCGACTGGAAGGAGGGCAGGCCGACCCAGAGGAGCGGCAGCTTGCGGGAGGCCACGATGCCGACGAGTTCGGTCACCCGACGCTCGTATTCCTTGAACCAGGCGTCGCTGCGGAACTTTTCCTTGGTGTTGCCGATCGTCATCTGCTGGCGGTCGTTGGCCCCGAGCATGATCACGACGACGGCGGGTTTCACCTCGTCGAGCATGGCCGGGAGTTCGGCGGACCAATCGAAGTGATCCTCGCGGACGAGACCGGAGGAGCCGTCGCTGCGTTCGGTGATCGCAACGCCGGGGGCAGTTGCAAACGCTGTTTCCAGCTCGCTGCCGATACCGCCGGCCATGAAGTCGCCGACTACCAGGACCTGTTTGGCATTGTCGAGCTTGGCGGCCGGTTCCGGCGCCGGTGGCACGATCGGCTGCACCGGGCGGGGGGCAGCGGCCCGTCCCGTGCTGCGGCGCGGCCGCGGCTTCATCTCGATGATCGAGCCGTCGCGATCGTAACGGCGCCGGCTATAGGGTGCGGGCCGCTCATAGGGGTCTTCGCGTTCATAACGCGGACCGCCGAACAGGTAATCGAAGAGGTTGCGGCGCGGGACCGGTTCCTGGGCAGCAGCCGGGGGTGCGCCGAGCGGCAGGGCAAGAAACACCGCGAGGAGGAGAAGGCCCAAGCGCACCCATCCCCCGTTGCGCAAGCCCTTACTCCGTCGAGGCCTGTTCCGCCAGGCGCCGTTCTCAACGGTCTCGGTTTGCCCGGATTTATCCAAAGCCTTCATGCCTCCGCCGCCCCGCACACCTTGCGGGAAACTCCCTCAAACGATGTGGTGCCAAGTCGCCTGCTTGTCAACGCAAAGCTTCGAGAAGCGACTTCGAGGGCTCGCCATTCTGCTGCATGCCGAGGCGTTTCTGGATCGCCGAGATTGCCGCCTTCGAACCGGAGCCGAAATTGCCGTCGACTTCGCCCTCGTAATATCCGAGCTGCTTCATGCGGTTCTGCAGTTCGAATTTCTGCTTGATGTCGAGCGTGCCTTCGGGGCGCGGCCAGCTCTGCTGAACGCCGCCGAACCCGGCGATCTCGTCGGCAAGCAGGCCGACCGCCAGCGCGTAGCTGTCGGCGGCGTTGTATTTCTTGACGGTGTAGAAATTGCCGAGCATCAGGAAGGCTGGCCCAGTCTCCCCGGCCATCAGCTTCAGCGTTGCCCGGTCGGTGCCGCGCGGGAAATTCTTGCCGTTCGGGCGGGCGAAACCGAGCTTCGCCCATTCACCGAGCGTCCTGGTCTGGCCTTCGTGGCGAGCGCCGCCCGCCGGCAGCACGGTTTCGTAACCCCAGGTCTTGCCGCTCTGCCAGCCGTTCTTGGCAAGCAGGTTGGCGGAGGTGGCGAGCGCATCCGGAACCGAATGCCAGATATCGCGGCGGCCGTTGCCGTCCGCATCGATGGCATAGAGCAGGTAGCTGGTCGGGATGAACTGGGTATGGCCCATGGCGCCGGCCCAGGAGCCGGTCAGCTGTTTGGGCGTGATATCGCCCGACTGCAGGATTTTCAGCGCGGCGATAAGCTGGGTGCGGGCGAACTTGGCGCGTTTGGGGTCGCCCCAGGCAAGCGTCGCCAGAGCCTGCGGCACGTGGTGCAGGCGGTCGGGATTTTCGAGCGCAGCACCGTAATTGGATTCCATCGACCAGATGGCGAGCAGGATGTTCTTGTCGACGCCGAAATGGCGTTCCAGGGAGGCCAGCGTCGAGCCGTGTTTGGCGGCCATCTCGCGGCCGATCTTGACCGTATAGGGGTTTACGCGGCTGTCGAGATAATCCCAGATCTTCGATCTGAATTCCGGCTGATAATTGGCCTTTTCAAGCACGTCCTGATCGGGTTCGCTGACGCCCGCGAACGCTTTTTCATAGGTGGAACGGGTAATTCCGCTCTTGGCTGCGGTATCGTAGAATTTTGCGATCCACGTCTTGAAACCAGCGTCTGCCTGAGCATCTATCGGCATGGCGGCGAGCCCGGCGATCAGGGAGAAGGCAAACCCACGAATGAGGTTGGTGCGAAGCGTCTTCATCGGCAGTCGGGTCCAGTCTTCTTTTTACCAAGCCTTGCGGCAAGAGTGGCATGCGGCTTAACGATGTAATAACAGAATTGGGTCAACAAATTCTTTACCATAGAAACCGGACCCGCGGCAGTCTTTGCGAAACGGTAGCAATTCGTCATTAGATGCCGAGAATCGAATATTCGCACAATGACGTGCTTTCAGGAGGCAATGAGTGGCACAACAACAGAAGATCCGTAAGGCAGTGTTTCCGGTAGCAGGTCTGGGCACGCGCTTCCTGCCCGCCACCAAGGCAGTGCCGAAGGAAATGCTGACCGTGGTCGACAAGCCGGTCATCCAGTACGTCGTGGACGAAGCCGCGGAAGCCGGTATCGAACATTTCGTCTTCGTGACGGGCCGCGGCAAAGGGGTCATCGAGGACTATTTCGACATCCAGTACGAGCTGGAGCAGATGCTGCGCGAGCGCAACAAGAATGCCGAGCTGACCCTGCTCGCCGGCCTTCTGCCGGTGGCCGGCACCGCCAGCTTCACGCGCCAGCAGGTGCCGCTCGGCCTCGGCCACGCGGTCTGGTGCGCCCGCGATATCGTCGGCAACGAACCTTTTGCGGTCCTGCTTCCCGACATGATCATGGCCGGCGGCAAGGGCTGCCTCAAGGGCATGGTGGATCTTTATGCCGAAAGCGGCGGCAACGTCATCGCGGTGCAGGAATGCGATCCGGACCAGGCGCATAAATACGGCATCGTCGGCATCGGCGCGCCGGTCGGCGAAGGTTTCAAGATCACCCAGATGGTCGAAAAGCCGGCCAAGGGCACCGCTCCATCCAACCTCTACATCAACGGCCGCTACATCCTGCAGCCGGAGATCTTCAAGATCCTGGAAACCCAGGAACGCGGCGCCGGCAACGAGATCCAGCTCACCGACGGCATGCTGACGCTCGCCAAGGCCCAGGAATTCGCCGCCTATCCGTTCAAGGGCGACACGTTCGACTGCGGCGCCAAGGACGGCTTCATCCTGGCCAACCTCGCCTTCGCGCTGCAGCGCGCCGACATCCGCCCGGCAATCGAAGGGCCGATGAAGGCGCTGCTCGCCTCGCTGAAGTAAATGCGCCGACCGGCGATTGCCGGTCCAATGTCACGCAAACCCCTCATGGTCCTGCTATGAGGGGTTTTGTTTTTCACGGTGTCGGGTGCCATGGCTGTTTCTGCGGTCAGCGATTTTCTGGAATTCCACGATCTTTCGGCTGATGCTGTGCGGGCGATCATCGAGCGTGCCGGCGCGCTTGACGAAGCGTGGCGGGAACGGCGGATGCCGCAAAGCCTGGAAGGGCTGCGGGTCGCCCTGATCGTCGACGATGGCGGCTGGCGCAATACGACGGCTTTCGATCTCGGCATCCAGGCGATGGGCGGCATTTGCACGCATGCGCCGGTCAGCCTCGGCGGGCGGGAGGCGATCGCCGACCTGGCCGGTTATCTCGACAACTGGTTCGACATGATCGTCATCCGCACGCCGGAACTCGCCTCGCTTCGAGAGCTGGCGGCAAATGCCCATGCGCCGGTCATCAATGCCCGGACGCGATCGAACCACCCTTGCGAGACGCTCGGGGATCTCGCCTATGTCAGAGCCAAAAGGGGCAGCGTCGAGGGGTTGAAGATCGTTGGTGTTGCGCCCGACGCCAATATTCTCCGGTCGTGGGTCGAGGCGTCGATCTCGCTGCCGATCGAGGTGGTGCAGGTCTATCCCGAGGATTGGCACGTCAGCGACCCGGCACTCCTCAATGACAGTTTCCGGCGGAGCACGGATACGCGGGAGCTTGAGGACGCGGATGTCATCTTCACGGATAGCTGGCCGGGCGGGATCGCTGAAAGCGCGCTTGCGGATTACCGGATCTCGGCGGCAGTTCTCAATCGCTGCCGCCCCGATGCGATCTTCATTCCCTGTCCACCGGTGGCTCGCGGCCGGGAAGTGGCCGCGGATGCGATGACGTATCCTGCCTGCCAGAGCGCGGCCGCGAAGGCGTTTCTGCTGCATGCGCAGAACGCGCTGATGGAATGGATTGCCGCGAGAGAAATCAGCGCTTCAAGGTGAGGCCGACGCCAGCGCGGACGATCTTGTCGTTGGTGCCGCCGCCGCCCGCCTGTTCGTATTCGACGTCGCCGGTCAGATCGAGATAACGGTTGATCGCCCAGGTGAGGCCGGCGCCGCCGATCCAGACCGTTTCGTCGCTCGGGCCGCCGCTCGGGAAATCGCGCAAAGTCGTGCTGCCGGTCAGGCGGGCGATGAGGTTGTCGCGCATTTCATGCGTCAGCGCTGCCGTCGCCTGGTATTCCACCCAGCCGCTCTCTCCGGGCGTGGTCGAATCCTGCACCGTGGTGCGCAGGCCGAGATCGACATTGGTGCCGCGCTGCGGCGACCATGTGGCGCTGCCGTTGAAGGTGACCGCGCCGACCGATTTCAGGCGGTCGTCCTCGTAATCGACGACCTCGTAACCGGTGCCGATTTCGCCGCGCAGTTTTTCGCCGAGATCGAATTCGACGCCGGTGCGGGCCGCATAGCTCTGCGACGAGCGGGCATAACCGGAATTGTCGCGCCTGAGGTCGTAGAAGGTGCGGCCGGTCGCCACTTCCACATAGGGGACGAGCGCAGGGGAGAGTTCGTAGCCGAGCCGCAGGCGGCCGTCGATGCCGGTGCGGTTGCGGTCCTTGGTGCTGACGATCGTGCCGTCGGAGAGTTTCGCATCCGTATAGGCCGCGCGGGACAGATCCAATGCGGCGGTGCCGCGGACCTTGCCGAAGTCGCGCTGGACGGAGGCTCCGCCGGTGAATTCATGGACGCCCGGCTGGGTAGATGCGCCGCCGAGCGCGTTCGGATCGTAATCGTCCTCGCGGGAGAACCGATAACCGCCGGTGATATGGGCGACGGTATCGTTGGAGAGGTCGAGCCGCAGGTCCGCATTGATGTTCGCTTCCGGCTGCTCGCCCTGGCTGCTGCTGCCGAGGTTCCGCTCCAGCGTGCCTTCACCGGTGACCGTCAACGAATGGCGCGACCAGTCGGAGGTCAACGTGCCGCGGATCGCCGTCGACAGGTAATCGCGGCGGATCTTGGTGCCGTTAGAGCGGCGGGTCTCGGTGTCGATGCTCTGGTTGATAGAGGGGCGGAGCAGGAAGCTGCCCATCCTTATGCCGGTCGGATCGCCCGGTTCGCGGGGCTGTTCCTGGGTTTCGACAGGCTCGGCGCCACGGTCGAGCGGCTCTTCGCGCGGCTGGTTCAGGTCGTCCTCGTAGGGAGGCTCCTGGTTGGCTGCTTGGTTGCGGCCGGGCGTGGTGCCGGTCGCGACATTCGGATCGTCCTGGTTCTGGTCGTCGACGGCATTGGTGGCGTTGGTCGTCGGCTGCGCCGAGGTGCTGCCTCTCAATGCTGTGTTGGAGGCCGTGTTCGAAGTCGGCGACGTGGCGTTCGCGACCGAGGGAAGAGAGCCGTTCTGCGGCGGAAACACGTTGCGGGTCTGGGCGGCCGCGGGCGAAACAAGCGCTGAACAGGCCAGCAGAAGGCCGAGTGCCGTCCGGCGCTTCTGGCGCGTTCCGCCTGTCTTTGTGGTGATCTTCATAGGCCTGCCCGGGCAATCGCAAATGCTTACCCAAACGTAAAGCCATGTGGTTAACGTTTGGTTGCGCCGCCATGGACGGCGGCTAAGTTAGTCGCCCCCGCGCCAAGCCAATGGACTTGACGGGTGAAAAGGGTTAAGGCTTGCCCATGATCAAGAGAGCTTTGCAACTGGTCGAGAACGACCTTGTCGATTCTGCCTTGAGGACAATTTCCTTCGGCAAACAAGGGCTTATTGCGCTGGAGCTGGCGCTTCAGAACGGCCTTGGGGATGCCTTCCGCAAGGCCGCGGAACTGATCGGCGATATCGACGGCAGGGTCGTCGTGACCGGCATCGGCAAGAGCGGACATATCGGCCGCAAGATCGCCGCCAGCCTCGCTTCGACCGGCACGCCCGCCTTCTTCGTACATCCCGTCGAAGCCAACCACGGCGATCTCGGCATGATCGGGTCGGGCGACGTGGTGCTGGCTCTGTCCTGGAGCGGCGAAACTGCCGAACTGCAGGGCATCGTTTCCTTCACCCGCCGCTTCTCCATTCCGCTGATCGCCATGACGTCAGGCGAGATTTCGACGCTGGCCCGCGAGGCCGATGTCGTTCTGCTGCTGCCCAAGGAACAGGAGGCCTGCCCGCACGGCCTGGCGCCGACCACGTCGACGCTGATGCAGCTTGCCATGGGCGATGCGCTTGCCGTTGCGCTGCTCGAAGCACGCGGTTTCTCGGCAACCGATTTCCGTGTCTACCATCCGGGCGGCAAGCTCGGGGCGATGCTGAGCCATGTCGGCGACCTGATGCATACCGGCGATCGCATGCCTCTGGTCAAAAAGGGCGTCCTCATGCTGGAGGCGATCCAGGAACTGTCGCGCAAGCGCTTTGGCTGTGTGGGCGTAGTCGACGAGGACGGCAGCCTCTGCGGCTTCATCAGCGATGGCGATATTTCCCGGCACCTTCATCTCGATCTGCGCGAAACGCGGGTCGACGACGTGATGACGCACAACCCGAAGACCGTCAGCAAGGAAACGCTCGCCACAAAGGCCATGGCGCTGCTCAACAAGCACAGCATCGGCGCGCTGCTGGTCGTCGATGAGGAGCGCAAGCCGATCGGCATCGTCCATTTCCACGACCTGCTGCGCGTCGGCGTGGCCTGACATCCAGCCACGTTTCGAGCTGCTTCAAGCCGGAAGAACTAAGCCGCTTCGACCTTAAGGTCGCGGCCGCTTGCAGCAACCACCTTCACCTGCGTACCGGCCGGCAGGTCCGGCCCCATCACCGTCCACCACGTATCGTCGAGGCGAATGCGCCCACGACCTTCGGCAATCGGCTCGTGGAGAGTTGCCGTGCGGCCGACGAGGCTTTCGCCGCGGCGGTTGAGATTGGGCTCGTCGGTCGCCTGGTTGCGGCTGGAATAGAAGCGGCGGCCGGCCAGTGCGAAGGCCCCGGAAAGCGCTGCAAAGAGCAGGAGCTGAACGTGCCAGCTCCAGAAGGCCGCGTCCCAGAGCGCCAGAGACAGCACGCCGATGACGATCGCGGCTGCACCGATCCAGATCAGAAAAACGCCCGGTGCTGCAAGTTCTGCGGCAAGCAGGACGACGCCTAATATCCACCAGCTCCAGGGGCCGAGATTGACCACAGCATCATGCAGCATGGCTCAGGTCTCTGAAGACGTCGGGTTGAACGGATTGAGAACCGGCGTGGTGCGTGGGGCCGGCTGGGGACGCGGGCCGGCCGGCGGGCGCGGCGGTGCGGCGGGACCCGAGCCGTCGCCGAAAACTTCCTTGGCAATGGCGCCGATGCCGCCGAGCGAACCGATGATCGACGAAGCTTCCAGCGGCATCAGCACGATCTTGGAATTTGGCGCCTTGCCGATCGCGACCAGCGCCTCGGTGTATTTCTGGGCGACGAAATAGTTGATCGCCTGCACGTCGCCGGCGGCAATCGCCTGGGAGACGGACTGGGTCGCCCTGGCTTCGGCTTCCGCCAGGCGTTCGCGGGCTTCTGCCTCCCGGAACGCGGCTTCGCGCTTGCCCTCGGCTTCGAGGACGGCCGCCTGCTTGGCGCCTTCGGCGCGCAGGATCTGGGCGCTGCGGGAACCTTCGGCCTCGAGAATCTGGGCGCGCTTTTCGCGCTCGGCCTTCATCTGCCGGCCCATGGATTCGACGAGGTCGGCCGGCGGCTGGATGTCCTTGATCTCGACGCGGGTGACCTTGATGCCCCAGGGGCCGACGGCCTCGTCGACGACGCGCAGCAGCCGCTCGTTGATGACTTCGCGATTGGACAGCAGCTCATCGAGGTCCATCGAACCCATGACCGAGCGGATATTGGTCATGGTGAGGTTCTGGATGGCGTTTTCGAGATTGGAAATCTGGTAGGCGGCCTGGGCCGGGTTGAGCACCTGGTAGAAGGACACCGCATCGGCAGAGACGCTGGCATTGTCCTTGGTGATGACCTCCTGGGTCGGGATGCTGAGGACCTGTTCCATGACGTTCATGCGCACGCCGATGCGCTCGATGAAGGGGGTCAGCAGGTTGAGGCCGGGCTCCAGCGTGCGGGTGTAGCGGCCGAAGCGTTCCACGGTGTAGCGGTAGCCCTGTGGCACGGTCTTGATCCCGGCAAACAGGACTAGAATGATCAGCACTACGACCCCGATCACGACGATATCGAAGCCACCCAGGCCGCCCAAGTTCATGACATTCCTCCATTGCAGGCGGTAAGCCCGCCAGGTCACACGTGATGAGTTAGCACGTTCTTTGCAGGGAAGAAATGACAGCTCGGCGCTGTCGATGTCGCCCGGGTTATTCACAAGGACGCGTTGCCGGTCTAGGAAGCAGGTTCGAACACCCGGTCGCAGCCTACCCGGTCAAAACAAGGATGAACGCGCATGAAAACCATCGTCGTCTGCTCCGGCGGACTGGATTCCGTCTCGCTCGCTCACAGGGTCGCCGCCGAGAGCGAGTTGCTCGGTCTGATTTCCTTCGACTACCGCCAGCGGCACCGCAAGGAACTCGATTTTGCCGCGGCCTGCGCCGTGCGGCTCGGCGTCTTCCACGAGATCATCGACATGCGCGGGATCGGCAGCCGGCTCACCGGTTCGGCCTTGACCGATGATCTCGATGTGCCGGACGGGCATTATGCCGAGGAGACGATGCGCGTCACCGTGGTGCCGAACCGCAATGCGATCATGCTGTCGGTCGCGTTCGGGGTGGCGGCGGCACGCGGAGCCGATGCGGTGGCGATTGCCGTGCATGGCGGCGACCATTTCATCTATCCCGACTGCCGGCCGGGTTTCATCGACGCCTTCCAGGCGATGCAGGATCATGCCCTGGACGGTTATGCCTCGGTCCAGCTGCTTGCGCCTTACGTCAACGGCGCGAAGGCCGATATCGTCACGGACGGCGCCCGGCACGGAACGCCGTTTGCCGAGACCTGGTCCTGCTACAAGGGCGGCGCCCGCCATTGCGGCCGCTGCGGCACCTGCGTCGAACGGCGAGAGGCTTTCCATCTCGCCGGCATCGCCGATCCGACGGATTACGAAGATCCTGACTTCTGGAGGGCGGCGACGGAAGGATTCAGGGCCGAGGAGACGCGTTGATAGAGTGGCTGTCTCATCTAGAACAGTCATTGGATCATCACGGCCAACCGGCCTAGGCTTCGCATTCTTTCCGCACGAGGTGCCTCGATGAAGCTTCAATTGATCCGCAATGCGACGCTCAAGCTTTCCTATGCGGGCCGCAGCATCCTGATCGATCCTTATTTCGCACCTCGTCACAGCCTGCCGTCCTATACCGGCAAATCCGCCAATCCGTTGACGGACCTGCCGCTTTCGGTGGAGGAGATCTTGCAGGGTGTCGAACTGGTGATCGTCTCCCATCTCCATACGGACCATTTCGATTCGGTGGCCAAACAACGCGTCCCGAAGCATCTGCCGCTGATCTGTCAGCCGGGCGATGAGGCGACAATCGCTGCAGAGGGTTTTGCCGATGTGGAGCCGCTCGAGGGGGAGCTCGTCTGGCAAGGCATCACGATCACGCGCCGTGAGGGCAGCCACGGCCTTGGTCCGGTCCGGGAAAAGATGGGGTCGGTGATGGGACTGACGCTTGCCGCGCCTGGTGAGCCGCTAATTTATTGGGCGGGCGATACGGTTCTCTATCCGCCGGTACTGGAGACGGTGGAGCGCGTCGTGCCCGATGTCATCGTCAGCCATTCCTGCGGCGCCCTCTGGGATGGCGACCTCATCGTCATGGATGCGGCGGAAACGATCGAGCTCTGCCGGTCCGTGCCTGAGGCCACGGTTGTCGCGGTGCATATGGAGGCACTCGATCATGCCACCGTTTCGCGTGCACATCTGCGCGAGGCGGCGGCCGGAATCGGCCCATCGCGCCTGCTGATTCCGGCAGACGGCGCTGTGATCGACTTGCCGGCCCGCCGAAAGCGCTGAACCCGGAGAGGCAGTAGATCAGGGCGGCTGGAATGAGCCGGCTTACACCCAGCCCTGAAGTTCGCGGCGGACGACCTTTTCCAGCACGGTCATGCCGCCCGGACTGTCGTTCAGGCAGGGGATATGCGCGAATTTCTCGCCGCCGTGATGCAGGAAGATCTCGCCCGCCTCTTCGGCGATTTCCTCGAGCGTTTCCAGACAGTCGGAGACGAAGCCGGGGTTCATCACCGCGATCCGCTTGATGCCGTCATGGGCGAGTTTTTCGACCGTCTTGTCGGTATAGGGCTGCAGCCATTCCTCCGGCCCGAAACGGGACTGGAAGGTGATCATGAAGTTCTTATCGGTGAAGCCGAGAGCCTCCTTCAGCAGCCGCGCCGTCTTCTGGCAGTGGCAGTAATAGGGATCGCCCGCCTTGAAATAGGATTGCGGGATGCCGTGGAAGGAGGCGATCAGCATTTCCGGCTCCCAGTCGAGAGCCGCGTATTTGGCCCTGACGGAATCCGCCAGCGCCTCGATATACGCCGGCTCGTCGTGATAGGGCGGCACGGTGCGGGTGGCCGGCTGCCAGCGCAGCTTCATCAGGTGCTCGAAGGCCTTGTCGTTGACGGTGGCGGTGGTGGAGGCCGCATATTGCGGATAGAGCGGGAAGAGGAGGATCTTCTCGCAGCCCTTGTCTTTCAGCGCATCGATGCGCTCGGCGATCGACGGCTTGCCGTAGCGCATCGCCCAATCGACGACGACGTTCGGCAGGTCCTTCAGCCGCTCGGCCATCAGCTCGCCCTGACTGCGGGTATAGGTGCGCAGGTAGCTTTCGTTGAGATCCTTGTTCCAGATCGCCTCATAGGCCTTGCCGACCTTTTGCGGTCGCTTGTTCAAGACGATGCCGTAGAGGATCGGGTACCAGTAGAGCCGCGACCACTCGATCACCCGCTTGTCGGACAGAAACTCTGCCAGGTAGCGTCGCATCGACCAATAGTCCGTGCCATCGGGCGTGCCGAGATTGACGAGCAGCACGCCGACCTTGCCGAAAGCGACCTTCGGATGATCGGAGGGCATGTGGGCGGAATGGGAGGTCATGCGGACACTTTCGGTTGAATCTTGCGCAAGCGACGACGCGCTCTTTATCTTGCGAATTACTTAGAAACAAAAATCGGCCCGGGAAAGCCCGGGCCGATAATGGGATAGGGACAAATCGTCCCAATTCATCGCCTGAATCGCCGACCCGAACCTTGATCCGGGTCAAGCGGTGTCACTTCGCCGGCAGTTCCAGTTCGGCGCCGACCTGAATAACGTTCGGATGGCGCAGCGAGTTGAGCTTGGCGATCTCTGTCCACTTCTCGCCGTCGCCATAGGTGGCTTCGGCGATCTTCCAGAGCGAGTCACCCTTGACGACCTTGTACTTGGTCGGACCGGCCGGCTTGGCAGCGGTTGCCGCCGGTGCCGGAGCAACCGGAGCCGCCGCCATCGTGTTGGGAGCCGGAGCGGGGGCCGCAGGCTTCGGAGCGGCCGGAGCGCCTGCCATCGTGTTGGGCGCAGGCGCTGCTGGAGCCGCCATCGTCGGAGCCGGAGCGGCGGGTGCAGGGGCCGCAGGAGCCGCCATCGTCGGGGCCGGAGCGGCAGGTGCCGGTGCTGCCGGAGCAGCGGCCGTCGGAGCCGGTGCCGCAGGGGTTGCTGCCGGCGGGGCGGCAGGCGCGGGCTTGGCCGGCGGCGTGTAGCTTGCTGGCGTCAGGTCGGTGATGCGGCCGTCCGTATAGGGCTTGTAGGGGTTGCGGGCGGCGATGAACTCGGCCGTCACGTCGGCAAGGTCCGGGCCGTAGTCATAGGCGTTCTTGCCGCCGGTCTTGAAGATCGCGTAGCCATCCCCGCCTGCGCGCATGAAGTTGTTGGTGACGACGCCGTAGGTCTTGGCCGGATCGATGGGCACGAACTTGTCGCCGTCCTTGACCTGCACGTCGCTGACCTTGGAACCGGCCGGCTTCGACTTGTCGAAGGAATACTTGAGACCCGCGACCTGCGGGAAACGGCCGGCGCCGTCGTCGATCTGGCTGACGCCGCTTTCCAGCGCCTTGACGATGTCGGCGCCGGTGAGCTGGAAGGTGGCGAGCGTGTTCTGGAAGGGCAGGACGCTGACGACTTCACCCTGGGTGACCTCGCCGGCGTCGATGGAGGCGCGCAAGCCGCCGCCGTTCTGGATGGCGATGGTGATGCCCTGACCCTTGGTGCGCTCAAGCATGGCGTCGGCGACGAGGTTGCCCATCGAGCATTCCTTGGCGCGGCAGACGCGGCGGTCGCCGTCGATGACGGCGTCAGAGGCGCCGACGATCTTCTTCTTCAAGTCCTCGATCGGCTTCTTCAGTTCCGCGACGCGGGCGAGGAAAGCCGGGTCCGGGGTGATCGACTTGTCCATGAGGATCGGCTCGCCTTCGGCCGACTTCACGACACCGCTGTCGTCGAAGACGATTTTGATGTCGCCGAGATATTTCGAATACTGATAGGCTTGGACGACCGGCACCTTGTAGCCGCCCGGATTGTCCGACCAGGTCGGATAGGGGCCTTCGGCGCCCTTGGCCACGTTCGAGAGCAGCGTGTGGGTATGGCCGCCGACGACGACGTCGACATCGGGGATCTTGGCGATCAAGGCGAGATCGCGGGGGTAACCCACGTGGGTCAGCGCGATGATCTTGTCGACGCCTTGCGCCTTCAGGCCCTGCACGGCTTCGGTGATCTTCGCGACATCATCGGCGATGGTGATATTCGGGCCGGGATTGGCGATTTCGGCGGTATCGTTGGTGACGGCGCCGACGATGCCGACCTTCTGGCCGCCGACGGTCAGCACCAGCGACGGCTTGATGCGGTTGCCGATCTTGGCAGCGGCGCTCGGCACGACGTTGGCGGTGACGACCGGGAACTGGATCTTGTCGAGGAAGGTGGCGAGCACGTCGTCGCTGTCGTCGAATTCATGGTTGCCGACGGTCATGGCGTCGAACTTCATGGCGTTCAGCGCTTCGGCTTCGGCGGCACCCTTGTACGTGGTGTAGAAGAGCGAGCCCTGGAAGTTGTCGCCGGCATTGAGCAGGATGACGTTCTTGTTCTCAGCCTTCAGCGCGTCGCGGGTCTGGTTGATCGCGGTCAAGAGGCGGGCAGCGCCCCCGAAGCAGACGCCCTTGCCCTCATCCTCGGCCGAGCAGGTGGAATCCGTCGCATTGATCGATTCGAGACGCGAATGGAAGTCGTTGATGTGCAGGATATTGAGCTCGAAATCGGCAAATGCCGCGCCGCTTGAAAGAGCCATGACCGATGCGGTCAAAAGCCCGAGCCCCAATGTCTTCTTCATCTGATCTCTCCTCTTTTTAATTTGGACGGCAGAGCCGCCTCTTTATCTGTTCTAGTTTTGCAATGTGACAACCGTTCCGGCGGGCATGTTTTCATCAACCGATGGTGGGTTCAAGGGGAAATGTGACAATGGTGCGCCCAGACGTTAATGCTCGCAAAACACGAAAACCCCGCCAGGGCGGGGCCGCGATGATCGGGACGCGGACGTGTCGATTTTCAGCCGCGGCGAGCGAGCGAGAACTGGGCGCCGCTATCCTGCGTGCAGTTGAGCTGGTTGGGGGTGACCAGCGAGCAGTTGACGCGCGACTGGGTCTTGCGCACCAGCGAGGTCATGTTGATCTCGACCAGAGTCGGCGAGAGGCTGGTATAGGTGCCCGAGGCGAGCAGCGTGTTGCTGTCGCTGGAGCGGGTGTTGAACGTGCCGGCCTGGAACGAGGAAACGATGCCGTTCGGATCGACCCAGCTGCCTTCGACGCCCTGCGGCTGCACGGCCGCCATCTGTTGCGGCGGAGGGGAAGAGACGCAGGCCGTCAAGCTGGCTGCGGCGATGAGCGCGAAGCTCACTTTGAATTTCATGATCTGTCTCCCGCGATTCGGTCCGGCTCAGGTTGGCAAACCTTGCCGCCATCGCCCTATGTAACGCAAGATGTGGCCTTGAAAAGGCAAGAGCTTTCAACATGCAAAAAACCGCCTGCGGCAAAGCAGGCGGTTTACATTGTGTCTTATCGGATTAGCGGGCCCGTTCGTCAGATTAACGAACCCGTTCGCGAGACTAGCGAACCAGGATGTTCTTGAACTGCCACGGATCCTTCTCGTCGATCTCTTCCGGGAAGAGGCCCGGGCGGCCGTCGAGCGGGGTCCAGTCGGTGTAGTGACCTTCGACCGGGCCGAGATAGGGCAGCTGCACTTCGAGGCAGCGCTTGTAGTCGATCTCGTCGGCTTCGACGATGCCGGCGGTCGGGTTTTCGAGCGCCCAGACCATGCCGGAGAGAACCGCCGACGTCACCTGCAGGCCGGTGGCGTTCTGGTAGGGTGCAATGCGGCGGGTTTCTTCGAGCGACAGGCGCGAACCGAACCAGTAGGCGTTCTTCTCGTGGCCGTAGAGCAGCACGCCGAGTTCGTCGATGCCGTCCTCCAGTTCATCCTCGTTGAGGACGTGATGGACCGGCTGCGGCGTGCCGCCATTGCCGAACATTTCATGCAGCGACAGGACTGCGTCATTGGCCGGATGGTAGGCGTAGTGGCAGGTCGGACGGAAGGTGACTTCGCCGTCCTTGTCGCGCACCGTGAAATAGTCGGCGATCGAGATCGATTCGTTGTGGGTGACGAGGAAGCCGTACTGCGGGCCAGGCGTCGGGCACCAGGAGCGAACGCGGGTGTTGGCGCCCGGCTGTTCCAGATAGATGGCGGCCTTGCTGCCCTTCTTGTGCTTCTTACCGTTCTTCGGCATCCATTCCTCATGGGTGCCCCAGCCGAGCTCGGCCGGCTGCATGCCTTCGGAAATGAAGCCTTCGACCGACCAGGTGTTCCAGAAGACGTTGAGCGGCTTCGGGTGCTTGGTGCGCTGGGTATCGCGCTCGGCGATATGGACGCCCTTGACGCCGAGCTTCTTCATCAGCTTGGCCCAGCCTTCGCGGTCGTGCTGATCCGGCTCGTCGAACTTCAGGCCGGTGTCATTGGCGAGGTTGACCAGCGCCTGCTTGACGAACCAGGAAACCATGCCCGGATTGGCGCCGCAGGTGGACACGGCGGTCGCGCCGCCCGGGTTCTTGGCCTTTTCCTTGCGCACGGTTTCGCGCAGCGCATAGTTGGTGCGGTCGGCATTCTTCATGTTCTTGTCGAAATAGAAGCCGAGCCAGGGCTCGACGACCGTGTCGATGTAGAGAACGTCGAGCTTGCGGCAGAGCTTCATCAGGTCGAGCGAGCCGGTGTCGACCGACAGGTTGACGCAGAAGCCCTGGCCCTTGCCCTCGGTCAGAAGGGGCTTGAGGAGATCCTTGTAGTTCTCCTTGGTCACGTATTCCTTGATGTGACGGACGCCGTGCTTCTTGAGGATCTCCATGTCGGAGGGTTCCTCGCGTGGGTCGATGACGACCATCCGGCTCTTGTCGAACTTGAAATGGCGTTCAATCAGCGGCAGCGTGCCGCGACCGATCGAGCCGAAGCCGATCATCACGATCGGACCGGTGATTTCGCCATAAACCGGATAGGTAGTCTCTGACATGTCTTTCTCCTTGATCGCGGCCTTGTGGGCCGCTGCCCCGCTTATTCGGCAGTGGAATGGAAATTTAAAGGCTGCACTCGGGCAATTCGCGGCGCTCTAGATCATAAAACTTCGTCACAATAAAGAGCCTGTCGATTTTCAGGGGATGAATCGCGGCCGTTATTCGAGGACGGCGGGCGCGGCTCCGGTTTCCTAAGAGCTGAGACAGACTCGGCGCGAGCCCCTTTTATTCGGTCTGGGCCAAGGTCAGGGCTTTGAGGCCGTACCCTGGTGAAAGACCATGCGCCATTTGCCGTCAGGATCGAGGCGCCAGATGGAGCTGCGGTTGGCGAAGAGCAGGCTGCCGTCGTCGTCGACGCGGGTGCCGCGGTAGGTGGCGAGGGCGATCGTGTCGCTCAGCATCGTGGCACTGAAATCGGAGATCGACGTGTTGTTCGGGCCGATCTCGGCGACGAGGCGGGTGACGATGTCCTCGAACGTGTAGGTAAGGCCCGAGCGGCCGAATTCGCGGAATTCCGGGGCCAGCAGTTCGCGCAGCTTTTGTTTGGAGCCGCGGACCTCGCGGCTCTGCAGCGCGATCTCGAGCGCAAGCAGATGATCCGCAAGGGTTTCGGACGCGGCCATTTACCGGCCCGCTCTGGCCATTTTGGCGGGGCGGGTTGCAGGGCGAAGGGCTTCCGCCGGCATTTCTGATCGTGCCGCCTGGGCGACAAGTTCGGCGGGGATCAGGCCGCGCAGCGAATTGCCGACGAAGAAGCGGCGGTTTTCGAGGTCGGTCAGGTGGAGAACCTGGCTTTTCGCCTTGCCTTCGCGGATCAGGTCGGCGCGCAGGATGCCGGGCAGGAGACCGCTCGAGAGTGCCGGCGTGAGGAGCGAGCCATCCTTGGTTTCGACGAAGACGTTGGTGATCGTGCCTTCGCAGACCTCGCCGCGCTCGTTGAGGAGAATCACCTCATCGGCCTCTTCGGCTGAAAATTCGGCGCGCGCGGCCTCGTAGAGTTCGCGCCGGGAGGTCTTGTGGCGATAGGTCGGATCGTCCGAGGGGAGCGTCGTCCTGGCGACCTGGATCCGCCACACGGTGTCGGCCGCAAGCGGGGTGAACGGCGTCGTAGTGATCTCGATCTTGCCGCGATAGGTCATCACGAGGCGGACGCGCAGAGGCGTCTCGCCACCGGTCGTGGCGGCCGCGAGCTGTTTCAGCGTATCAGCCGGCGGCTGGCGGAAGCCCAATGCGTCCGCCGAGCGGCTGAGCCGGCGCAAATGCTGGTCCACCCGAAGCAAGCCGTTGCCCGGTTCCCAGCGCATTGTTTCGATCAGCGAGAAATCCATTGGTCGCCCACCGCAAAGCGTGCCTTCAACAGGCACTCATCATACTCGGCTTTCGCCTTCGAGTCGAAGACGATGCCGCCGCCGACATTGAAGACGGCTTTTTCGTCATTGAAAAGTGTGATCGTGCGGATGGCCACCGAAAAACGCATCGGGCCGGCCGGATCGCACCAGCCGATCGCGCCGCAATAGACATCGCGCGGTTCTCTTTCGAGATCGGCAAGGATGCGCATGGCCCACATTTTCGGGGCGCCGGTGATCGAGCCGCAGGGGAAGAGAGCCGCAAGGATCTCGGGAAAGCCGATCTCGGGCAGCAGCTTCGCCCGCACGTGGCTCACCATCTGGTGGACGGTCGGATAGGTTTCGATCTCGAAGAGTTTGGGGACCGAGAGGGTGCCGACCTCGCTGATCATTGAAATGTCGTTGCGCAGCAGATCGACGATCATGCGGTTTTCGGCGAGCGTCTTTTCGTCGGCGAGCATGTCGGCGATGATCGCCTCGTCTTCTTCCGCCGTCGCACCGCGCGGGGCGGTGCCCTTCATCGGATGGGTTTCGATGTAACGGCCGGCATCTACTGAGAAGAACAGTTCCGGCGAGCGCGACAGGACGAGCGGTCCGCCGAAATCGACGAATGCGCCGTAGCGTACCGGCTGGCGGGCAACGAGAGACCAGAAGGCCTTGAGCGGATCGCCGTGCCAGCGGGCGGTAACCGGCATGGTCAAGTTCGCCTGATAACAGTCGCCGTTGCGCAGGTGCTGGTGGAGCTGGTCGAACCGTTCCCGGTATGTCGCGAGATCCCACATCGCGCGCGGTTCGCTGAGGAACGAGCCCTGCGAGGAACCGTCGTCGATGACTGCGCCGTGCGGCTCGGCGAGCGGATGTTCATTGCCAGAGGGTTTGTCGAATATGCCCATGGCGATCAGGGGCGTCGGCCGGTTGTCGACGATCAGCGGCCGAAGCTTGTCCTCGAAGACGTAACCGGCTTCGTAGGAGATATAGCCCGCCAGCCAGTGGCCGCTGAGACGCGCCTCCTCCAGGCGCCGAAGTGCGGGCAGCACCTCGGCAGCGGTCCGGGCCGTGACAATTTCCTTCGGTCGGTCGAAGACGAGGCTCCGGCCGGCGGGGTCGTCGCGGAAGAGCGCGAAGGGGGCGTGTTTTGTCATTCCATTGCAATGTCCAATTGCCCCTCACGAGTGCTTGCCTCACCCTAACCCTCTCCCCCAAAACGGGGCGAGGGGACGTGCCGCATGCAGTGCAGCGATCGAGGCGCAACGGCGCGGCATGCCCCTTCTCCCCGCCAGCGGGGAGAAGCTGGCGGCAGCCGGATGAGGGGCTGCTATGTCCTACGCCCTGTCCAGAGCCTCCAGCTCGTCGATCAGGCCCTCGATCATCGACAGGCCCTTCGACCAGAAGGACGGGTCGGTCGCGTCGAGGCCGAAGGGCTTCAGGAGTTCCGAGTGATGTTTGGTGCCGCCGGCCTTCAGCAGTTCGAAATACTTCTGCTGGAAGCCCGGCGCAGCGTTCTGGTAGACCGCGTAGAGCGAGTTCACCAGGCAGTCGCCGAAGGCATAGGCGTAGACGTAGAAGGGCGAGTGGATGAAGTGGGGGATGTAGGTCCACCAGCTTTCATAACCCTCCGAGATCCTGATCGCCGGGCCGAGGCTCTCGCCCTGGACGGACAGCCACAGTTCGCCGATCTGCTCGGCGGTCAGTTCGCCCTCTTTCCGGGCCGTGTGGACCTTGCGTTCGAACTGGTAGAAGGCGATCTGGCGCACCACCGTATTGATCATGTCCTCGACCTTCTGGGCGAGCATCGCCTTGCGCTCGCGTTTGTCGGTGGTCTTTTCGAGGAGTGCGCGGAAGGTCAGCATCTCGCCGAAGACGGAAGCGGTCTCGGCCAGTGTCAGCGGCGTCTGGCACATCAGGGCGCCCTGATCGCCGGCCAGCACCTGGTGCACGCCGTGACCCAATTCGTGGGCGAGCGTCATCACGTCACGCGGCTTGCCCATGTAGTTGACGAGCACGTAAGGGTGGGCCGACGGCACGGTCGGATGTGCGAAGGCGCCTGGCGCCTTGCCGGGGCGGACCGGCGCGTCGATCCATTCCTCGTCGAAGAAGCGGCCGGCGATATCGGCCATCTCCGGCGCGAAGCCGCGATAGGCGTCGAGCACGGTGTCCTTGGCCTCGGTCCAGGAGATCAGCGCGTTCGGGGTCTCCGGCAGTGGCGCGTTGCGATCCCAGAAATTGAGCTGGTCCATGCCGAGCCATTTCGCCTTCATCGCGTAATAGCGGTGCGACAGGCGCGGGTAGGCTTGCTTCACCGCCTCGGCGAGGGCATCGACGACTTTGCGCTCGACGCGGTTGGCGAGATGGCGGCTGTCGGCAATGTCCTCGAAGCCGCGCCAGCGGTCGGAGATTTCCTTGTCCTTGGCGAGCGTATTGGTGATCAGCGTGAAGACGCGCAGGTTGTCGCCGAAGGTTTTCGAGAGTGCCGCCGCTGCCTTGGCGCGGGTTTCCGGCTCAGGCTCCTGCAGCATGTTGAGGGTGATTTCCAGCGGCAACTGTTCGCCGTCAACCTCGAAGCGGAGTTCGGCCATGGTCTCGTCGAAGAGGCGGTTGAAGGCGGCGGCCGAGGTCATCGACTTTTCGAGAAAGAGCTGTTCCAGCTTGTCTTCGAGCTGGAAGGGCTTGTCTTTCCGCAAGTCGACGAGCCAGGGGCGATAGTGGCCGGCGGCCGGATCGCGATCCATGCAGGCGTCCATGATCGCGTCGTCGATGCGGTTGAGTTCCAGGGCGAAGAACAGCAGGTGCGCGGAGAGGTCTGTCAACTTCGCCTGCACATCGCCATAGAACTTGCCGTTGGCCGGGCTCGACGTGTCGGAGAAATAGGTGAGGCCGGCAAACGAGCCGATCTTGCCGAGCAGGTCGTCGAGCGCCTCGTATTCCTTGAGCGCCTCGCCGATGCCGCCGGCGCCGGTCTTGGTCGCGGCCTCGGTAAGCTTGCCCTTCCACTTTTCCTCGAAGGCGATCGACAGCGTGGCTGCCTTTTCCATGTCGGCCGTGAACGCGGGCGCATCCTTGGCTTCATAGAGATCCGAGAGCTTCCAGACCGGCAGAAGGCCGAGCGCCGGGTCGGAGGCGGCAGCGCCTGCGGCGGTTGCGGCCGGAATTTCGGGGAGGACGGTGGCGGACATGTTCATCGCTTTTTTCCTTCTCAACCTGTTGCGTCTGTTTTCCTTGCCGGCCGTTAAAATGCAAGCTTTTCTCAAAAGGGGATGTTCAAGGCTTTCTGACACAACCAGCGGCATAACAGCCTAAAAGGGCCATGATGACCATTGCTGGGAGCCGAGCATGATTGCGCAAATCCTCGTTGTCGATGACGATCCGATTCAGCGTCGCCTGTTGAAGAATGCGGTGGAACGTTACGGCCATGCCGCCCACCTCGCCGAGAACGGCCTTGCGGCGCTCGAGTTCCTGAAACGCACCGCGACCGACATCAATGTCATCGTGCTCGACCTGATGATGCCGGAAATGGACGGCCTCACCTTCCTCGCCGCAATCCGCGAGCTCGGCATCGAAACCCCTGTCATCGTCCAGACGGGACAGGGCAGCATTGAATACGTGGTGCAGGCGATGCGCGCCGGCGCCTTCGATTTCGTCGTCAAGCCGGTATCGCCGGAACGGATCGGCGCCTCGATCACCAATGCGTTGAAGCTCGACCAGAAGGAATCGAAGGCCCGCGTCGGCCGCCGCCATCGTGCCGGTGCCGTCGGCTTCGGCGACATCATCTCGGCAAGCCCGGACATGCTGCGGGTGATCGATCTTGCCCAGCGCGCCGCCCATTCCAACATCCCGGTGGTACTGGAAGGCGAATCCGGCGTCGGCAAGGAAATGATCGCCCGCGCCATCCAGTCGAACAGCGACCGTGCCGGCAAGCCGTTCATCACCGTCAACTGCGGCGCCATTCCGCACAATCTGGTCGAGAGCATCCTCTTCGGCCATGAGAAGGGCGCCTTCACCGGCGCTTCGGAAAAACATACCGGCAAGTTCGTGGAGGCAGACGGCGGCACGCTGTTCCTCGACGAGATCGGCGAACTGCCGCTCGACGTGCAGGTGAAGCTGCTGCGCGCCGTGCAGCAGGGTGAAGTCGAGACCGTCGGCGCTTCCAAGGTCCAGAAGGTCAATGTCCGGCTGATCTCGGCCACCAACAAGGACCTGATCGAGGAAGTCCGGGCCGGCCGTTTTCGCGAGGACCTCTATTACCGCCTCAACGTCTTCCCGATCACCATTCCGGCGCTGCGCCGCCGCAAGGAAGACATCCCGCATCTCGCGCGCGTCTTTGCCGAGCGGTTCTCAACCGAACAGAAGCTCAACAGGACGCTGTCGGTCGGCGCCGGCGCGCTGGCGCTTTTGACGGCCTACGACTGGCCGGGCAATATCCGCCAGCTCGAAAACGCCGTGTTCCGCGCCGTCGTGCTTGCCGAGGGCACTGAGCTCACCGAAGACGATTTTCCGCAGATCGCCGCGCAGATCCCGGAATTCAGGCAGGCGGAACTGGCGGCGACCGCCGTCATGCCCGCGCCGGGTGTCCTGTCCGACCACGCCATGCGCGAGGCGCTCGCCGATTCGCCGGTATTTGCCAACAGCGACAAGGCCCGGGCCGGCAGGCCGGATGCGAAGGCGATGCTCGCCGCCGCCTATCCACAGGAAAACGTCATCGTCAGCACCGACGAGACTGGGGAAGTGCGAAAGCTTGCCGATGTCGAGGAGGAGCTGATCCGCTTTGCCCTGAAGTTCTATCGCGGCCAGATGAGCCAGGTTGCCCGCAAACTCGGTATCGGACGCTCGACGCTTTATCGTAAACTGAAGGATTACGGCATCGATCCGGACGATCCACTCAAGGAAGCGGCCTAGTTACTTACTTAATTACTCATGTATCAGATAATGTTAACCCTCGCACAAGGATGTCCTGTCAACGTTTGTCAATCTCCGATTAGTCAATTGTTGACTATATGGGAGAAGGTTGTACATGTGTGGCACATTTGCCATCGTGTCACCGCAATTGACAGTCATTTGAGGCAACGTGGGACGTTGTCGACAGGACGGGGATCGTTTTGCCGGATCAGTATGCAAAAGAAACGCCTTCGGGTGAGAAGAGGCGTGGCGGCAGAGCTGGGCTTTTTGTCAGTCTGACCCGACGCGCCATGGCGGTCGCCCTGCTGGTGTTGATGGCGCTGCCCGTGCTTTCGATCTCCGCAAGCGATGCAGCCGCCCAGGAAAAGAGCCTGAAACTCTATTTCGTCCATACCGGCGAGAAGGCCGTGATCACCTTCAAGCGGAACGGCAAGTTCGATCCCAAGGGCCTCGCCCAGATCAACCAGTTCCTGCGCGACTGGCGTCGCAACGAACCGGCCAGGATGGACCCGCGGCTCTTCGACCTCGTCTGGGAAGTCTATCGCCGTTCCGGTGCCTCCGATTACATCCACGTGGTTTCCGCCTATCGTTCTCCGACCACCAACAACATGCTGCGCACCCGTTCGCGCAATACCGGTGTCGCCAAGAACAGCCAGCACATGCTCGGCAAGGCCATGGACTTCTACATTCCGGGCGTGAAGCTTTCGACGTTGCGCGCGCTTGCCATGCAGATGCAGGTCGGCGGCGTCGGCTTTTACCCGACCTCCGGTTCGCCCTTCGTGCATCTCGATGTCGGCGGCGTGCGTGCCTGGCCGCGGATGACGCGCCAGGAACTGGTGCAGATCTTCCCGAACGGCAATACGATCCATCTTCCCGCCGATGGCAAGCCGCTTCCCGGCTATGAGACGGCGCTGGCCGACTACAAGCGGCGCGTCGGCAGCGATTCGATCCAGATCGCCAGCACCGCCGGTGGCGGCATCCGCGGCGACGGCTCTGAACGCAAGCGGCAGCCTAACCTTCTGGCATTCCTGTTCGGCGGCGGTGGTGCCGACGAGGAGGAGGACAATGAGGAAAGCGCTGCTCCAGCCGTGGCGCGGCGTGCGGCTCCGGCTGCAAAGCCTGCTGGGGACGACGAGGGCGAAGCGCCTGTCGCGGTTGCCTCGGCTTCGCCTTTGACGGGCCAGAATCAGGCCCAGACACAGAATCAGGCGCCGGCACAGGCGCAGACGATTGCAGCGCCCGTGCCGCTTTCACGTCCCGCCTTCCGTTCGGATGCCGGCGGGTTTGCGACGGCGCTCTATTCTCCGGCGCGCAATCCGGCCCAGGAAGCGCTCGCGCTGCAGGCGGCTGCTCCCGCCCAGCCCGGCGCGGAAACCTTTGCCGATCTTTCCGCCTACAACATCCCGGTTCCGACACTGCTTGGACCGCGTGGCTTGAGGGGTGACGCGGAAAGCGGCGTGATGACCGCGTCCGTCGGCCCGATGCCGGCGCTTGAGGAAATCGCGTCGGTGCCGCTTCCCGGCCAGCGGCCGAACATCGCCGCTGCGGCTCCCGCCGCCAAGGCTGAGGAACAGCAGGAGCTGACGCCGGCCCTCGTTGCGGCGCTTGCCCAGAGTGTCGAGCCACGCCAGGAGGCGGCGGCGCCCATGCCTATCGCTCCAACCCAGCCCGCGTCGGCCCAGCCCGCGTCGGCCCAACCCGCTGCGGCCCAGCCTGCTCCGGCAATGGCGGCGGCTCCGACGCCGGCCCAGAAGCCGGTCGAAATGGCATCGGCTTCTCCGAAGGTGATCCACTCCAACAGGGGTACGCAGTTCGGTGACGGTTTCGATGCGCCGCGCAGCCCGGTCACGGCTTCGACAAGCGCGCTTCCGATCCCCGCCAAGGGCGGCCGTCCGAACCAGAATGCGCCGCAGTCGGCAAACGGCGGCACGCTGACGGGCGATGCGCTGGCGAAATGGGCTCTCAACAACAATCGTGCCAGTGCGGCCGCCTCGATGAAGGCCCCGCGCGTCGTCAGCCGGACCCTCAACAACGAATATTCGGCAGGCTATTCCGGCGGCGGCTTCAGGCCGGTTGCCGCCACGGTGGCGATCGACCCGAACCGGTTCAGCGGCCCGAACAATTGATCGCCGGGCCGATCGAAGACCATAAAAAACCCGCCGGAATGGCGGGTTTTTTCATGCTTCTGCCTGGCCTGCATGCCTGAGAAGAATCAGGCGGCGTCCTGGTCGGCAGGGGCCTCGATCATGCCGAGCGCCTGGAGATAGGTATCGAGGATCAGATCCTCTTCCATACGCTCCTGGTCGTCCTTCTTGCGCAGGGCGATGACCTTTTTCATGATCTTCGTGTCGTAGCCCATGCCCTTGGCTTCGCCGTAGACGTCCTTGATGTCGTCGGCGATGGTCTTCTTTTCTTCTTCCAGTCGTTCGATGCGCTCGATAAATGCGCGAAGCTGGTCGCGGGCGACGCCATGAGCATCAGACATCGGGGCCTCCTGATCGTGTGGATTTCATTGAATGGTCGTCAACTGCCGAAAAGCCGCCGCGAGGTCAAGCCCAATCGGCAAATCGATCAGCCATGGGCTGGCTTGTTCACGTCGAATGCGGCTTTTTGTGCATCCGAGGCTTCCGCCTGATGCAGATTTTTCCAATCCTCGTAGGGCATGCCGTAGACGATCTCGCGGGAGGCGTCCTTGGAGAGATCGACGCCGGCATCGCTGGCGGCATCGCGATACCAGTTCGACAGGCAGTTGCGGCAGAAGCCGGCAAGGTTCATCAGATCGATATTCTGAACGTCGGCGCGCTCGCGCAGATGCTGGACAAGGCGGCGGAAGGCGGCGGCCTCGAATTCGGTCTGCTGTTCTTTCGTGAGTTCGCTCATGGGCGCACCTCCTGGTGTCGCGTCACACCGGATAGGGGCCGGTGCGCGAGGGAAAGATCCTGTATTCATGCAATGTGGGGTCGGCGTTGAGCGTCTTGAAGACCGGCGCCAGCCTTTCTGTCCAGGCGGCGATGCCGGTCTCGTCGCCGATCAGGTCCTGACGGACCTCGAGAAGCGCGTGCGGGGTTCCCGACACCATGCAGTGCCGGTACATCGTGTCGCCTTTAAGCGCCCCGTCATAGGGTTCGTTGTCGCCGACGACGATGTCGCCGGGTTCGCCGAGCAGGTGCAGGAGGGGCGTCACGGCGCGGTCGTCGCTGTCCCAGAGCACGGCCGCATGCCAGGGGCGGGCGACGCCCTTCCAGAACGGCGTGAAGGAATGCAGCGACAGGACAAGCGGCGCTCGGCCCGAGCCGCCGGCCTTTGCAATGGTGCGTTCGACGGCGCGGTGATAGGGCCGGTGATAGGTATCGAGGCGAAGATCCCACTCTTCCTGGGTAATCGGATGATTGCCGGGAATGATCGCCCCGTCGGAAATCTTCATGATCAGGGTCGGATCGTCCTCGCCGCGGTTCGGGTCGATCAGCAGGCGCGAGAAACAGCCGAGCACGGCCGGCACGTTCAGCATCGCCGCCAGCCGGCGGGTCAGTGCCTCGATGCCGATATCGAAGGCGATGTGGCGGTGGAAGGCGCTCTCCGGCAGGCCGAGGCTGCCATAGGAGGCGGGCAGGCGGTTCATGGCATGGTCGGCGAGCAGCACCATGCCACTGTCATAATCGCCTTCTATGATCTCGAAAGGAATGAAGTCCTGCATCGCCACCGGAAATGAAATGGTTTCGAAAGGTCGGTCGGAAGACGGGTGTTGATGGCATGGGGAAAGCCGCGACGCAAGTCGTGCTGGCACGACGATCAGCTTGGATTGAGGGCATGAGACGGACTAATCGATTAGAGTTACGTTGACTTTCCGACTCCGCCGCGCGAAGAAAGTGCTTCACGAATAACCATGGAGTCCTGACGGAAACCGTGTCGAAAAAATCCCCCAAAGCCATTCTTCGCTCCCTCGTTTCCGCTTCGGCGCTTGCCGCCATGGTCGCCTTCGGTGTTCCGCTTTTGGCGGCGACCGTCGCGCGTGCGGATTTCCGTGTCTGCAACGCCACGCAGAACCTCGTCGGCGTGGCGATCGGCTATCGCGCCACGGAGGGCTGGACCACCGAAGGCTGGTGGCAGGTTCCGGCCTCCACCTGCGCGACGCTGATCGAGGGCGAACTGCAGTCGCGTTATTATTATCTCTATGCTGAGGACGCGGCCCGGGGCGGCCGCTGGACCGGCAATGTGAACATGTGCGTCGCGGAGAACGAGTTCAAAGTCGTCGGCGTCAATGACTGTTTTGCCCGTGGCTTCCAGCGCATGGGGTTTAAGGAATACGATACGGGCCGTCAGGGAAGCTGGATGGTCCAGCTTTCGGACACGCCTGGCACACAAGAAGGCCACAACTGATGAGGCGCAACCGCAAAGTAAAGATCCTCGCCACCCTCGGCCCGGCTTCGTCGGAAGAGGCGATGATCCAGAAGCTGCATGAAGCGGGGGCTGATCTCTTCCGCATCAACATGAGCCACGCGAGCCACGACCTGATGCGCACGCTGATCAAGCGCATCCGCGCCGTCGAGGAGCGCAGCGGCCGGCCGATCGGCATTCTGGCCGACCTCCAGGGTCCGAAGCTGCGCGTCGGCAAGTTCGCAGCCGGCAAGGTTACGCTCACTCCGGGGCAGACCTTCACGCTCGACAACCGCGACGAACCCGGCGACGAGACCCGCGTGTTCCTGCCGCATCCGGAAATCCTGGAAGCGGTGAAAGTGGGCCATCGCCTGCTGATCGACGATGGCAAGCTGGCGCTGAAGGCCGAGAAGGCCGACGGCAAGAGCATCGTCTGCAAGGTTATCGCCGGCACCAGCATTTCCGACCGCAAGGGCGTCAGCCTGCCCGATACCCTGCTCGGCGTCGGCGCGTTGACCGAAAAGGACCGCGTCGACCTCGACGCGGTGCTCGCCACCGACGATGTCGATTGGGTGGCGCTGTCCTTCGTGCAGCGTCCCGACGACCTTGCCGAAGTGCGCAAGATCGCGCGCGGCCGGGTCGGCATCATGTCGAAGATCGAGAAGCCCCAGGCGCTGGAGCGCATCGATGAGATCATCGAGCTTTCCGATGCCGTCATGGTGGCGCGCGGCGATCTCGGCGTCGAAATGCCGATCGAAGCCGTTCCGGGCATCCAGAAGCAGCTGACGCGCTTGTGTCGGCGCGCCGGCAAGCCGGTCGTCGTCGCAACCCAGATGCTGGAATCAATGATCACCGCGCCGGTTCCGACCCGCGCCGAAGTGTCGGACGTGTCGATCGCGGTTTTCGAAGGCGCAGACGCGATCATGCTGTCGGCCGAATCGGCCTCCGGCCAGTATCCGGTCGAGGCGGTGTCGATGATGGCGTCGATCGCCAGCACGGTCGAGCAGGATCCGCTTTATCCGAGCATCATCTACGCCCAGCGCGCGACGCCGGAGGCAACCGGTGCGGACGCGATCTCGCTGGCGGCCCGCCAGATCGCCGAAACTTTGAAGCTGGCCGCGATCGTCACCTATACCTCGTCGGGCACGACGGGCCTGCGTGCATCCCGCGAACGTCCGGAGGTGCCGATCATCGCGCTGTCGCCGATCGTCCAGACGGCGCGCCGGCTTTCGGTGGGTTGGGGCATGCATTGCGTCGTCACCAATGACGCGACCGACCTCGACGACATGGTCAACCGCGCGTGCCGCATCGTCGTGTCGGAAGGCTTCGGCAAGCCCGGCGACCGGATCATCATCTCGGCCGGCGTGCCGCTCGGCACACCCGGCGCCACCAACATGCTGCGCATCGCCTATATCGGCTCGGACGGCCAGAGCGGCATCTGAGGCGCAGCGAGCGGACAAAAGAAAACCGCCGGGGATCGCCCCGGCGGTTTTTTTATTGCGCGCAATTTGAAGGCGTAGGGCGCCGTTAGATGGTGATGCTGACGGTCGGCATGGCGGAGACCGTGCCTGTCAGTGTGTTGACGGAAGCGTCGAGGCTCTGGGTGCCGGGAACGGTGGCTGCGCTGTTCTGCTCGCGCAGCCGGCGGGCAGCTTCCTCCAGAAGCGCCTTGATCTGGCGGGCGACGGTGCTGAATTCCATTGCCGTCTTGATGTCGTCGAGGGACAGTCTTGGCGTCTCCCGCGGCGTTTCGTCCATCTCGTCGAGATAGGCCTGCTCGGCATAGGAGACCTGCTTGTCGTCAGCCAGGGGCTCATCCCCCGGTTCGTCGTCGGCAGCGTCCGCGGCTGCAGCCTGCTCGCCCACATCGAGGGTCAAATCCGTCGTCTCGGCTCCGGACGAAGCGTTGACCGGGGCGAACGGCATGGCGCCGCCAGCGCCTCCGGTCAGGGCCTCGGTGAACTCGCGGGCGGCGCCGGCCACGACCACGCCAAGCTGTGCCGCCTGCCTGGCGACCACTTCCGGATCGAAACCCCAGCGGCGCATGAACTCGAGCTGCTGCTTGGCATCCTCGAGTTTTTGCTTGGCGCGGGCCTTGGCCTGTTCTTCGGCCTCGCCCGTCGCCTTATTCAGCGATGTCAGGCCGTGGACGAGGCGGTCGTAGGCTTCGTCCTTGGGGCTGGACGGATCGGACGCTGCCGGTGCGGCGTCTGTCGAGGTCGACGCGCTTTCCTGCTTCGCAGAGCGTGCCGGATAGTCCCTGCCAATGCTGCCGATTTCCATCTCTTCGCTCCGATTCCATTTTCCCGGAGGTTGGGGCGGGCAGCTTGCTTCGGGCTGGTGTCGTCCGAGCAAGGCTCAGGTTTTCTCGATCGAAAGATCCAATTCCGGAGATGTGTCTGTCGCCGCTGGCGCGAGCCGCGCTTCCGCGATGTGGGCCGCGGCCCTCAGGTCGCGGGGGAGGCCGGCGAGTTTCTCGATCGCCGCGATCACCACGTCGGTCGCAACATAATCCGGCTTGTGGCCGAGATTGCGAATGGAGACGAGTTCGGATCCGGCGATATCGGCGGCGAGGCCGCGCGAATGGATTTCCTCCGCGACGATCGTGTCGCAGTCGCCGGTGATGATCACCGTCGGTGCGGCGATCTCCCGGTATCGCGGCGCGACGCGCGTCACGTAGTCGTTGAGATTGGCGACGTCGATCGCATTGCTGCGGAACGATTGGGGGCGGAGCACGAGGTACGGTGCGCCATCGTCAAGGTAGGTCTCCGGGCAAGGGTTGGGGTGAAAGACCGAACGTGTCGCAGCCTTCATCACCACAAGGCCGGCCGGCAGGGCGAGCAGATGGCTGAACAGCCGGCCGATCACCGGACGGGCGGTGAGATTGTAGTACCAGTCGATCCGGCCGGGCCAAGGATGGGTGGCGGGCGCCAGGAACAGCAGGCCGGCGGTCTTTTCCGGATGGTGGAGGCCGAAGCTCGCAGCGATCGCGCCGCCGAAGGAATGGCCGGCGATGATCGCCCTGTCGATGCCGCGCTTTTCCATCAGCCTGGCGATTGCCGCCGCCTGGCCATCCGGAAAGCCATTTTGGACGCCGCCGCGCTCCGAATACCCATGGCCCGGTCGGTCGATGAAGAGCATTTCGGCGCGGCCTTCGAGCGCCCTGCGGAAGGCTGCTTCCTGGTCGCGGAAATTGCCGCTGGCGCCGTGGATGAAGACGATCGCCGGCAAGTCGGCGCCGGCCGGCTTGGGTACATGCAGCGAATTCATCGAAAACCCGCCGACATCGATCAGTTCGCCGGTGTTCGGGAACGCGGCTTCGATCGCTTTCGCCTTCCAGGCGGTGAAGCAAAACGCGGTGCCGACAAGGCCGGCGATGGCAAGGGGCAAGATCATCATGGACGGGCTGCCCGAAGGCTCAGGTCCGGTTGCCGGCGAGCTTTTCGGAGAGCTTGGTAACGGCCTCCTGGGCGTCGCGGTCGGCGGGGTAGACGGCGAGATAGTCCTGCCATGCCTTCAGCGCCAGTTCGTCCTTGCCGGCTTCCGTCAGGATGCCGGCCATGCCGGCCAGCGCTCCGAAATGGCGCGGCTCGCGCTTCAGCACCTCGGCGATGTCGGCCATGGATTTGCGGGGATTGCCCATCGTGTAATGCAGCGTCGCACGGCGGTTCCAGCCTTCGGCAAAGGCGGGATCGAGCACGGTCACCTGGTCGAGGAAGTCGAGTGCCGCGGCGTTGCGCTTTTCCTTGATAGCGGTCGCGGACCACTGCATCAGCAGGTTGACGGTGGCGCTGCCCGAATCGTTGAGGTTGGCGATGATCTGACTGGCGATGCCGCGTGCCTTTTCCGGATTGCGTTCGCGCTTCAGGGCATCGAACAACGGATCGACGGGCTTGCCCGATTTCTGGGCGACGGCGGGAATGGCCGGGGCGGCCGCAGGTGGCGCGGCAGGCGGTTTGGTCGTCGCTGTCTGGGCGAGAGCGGACGAAGCGGTAAGGCTCGCGGCGAGAATCAGGGTGCTGATACGAAAATAGCGCATGCGGATAAGGTAATCCGCATGCGCCGAAGGTCAAACCCGATTTGTCGTGTTACCGACAATTTGATCGGCTGCGGCCGAGACCGGAGCCGAATGCCTGTCTCAGCCCTGACGAGCCTTGAAGCGCGGGTTCTGCTTGTTGATGATGTAAACGCGGCCCTTGCGGCGAACCAGACGGTTATCGCGGTGACGAGCCTTCAGCGCCTTAAGCGAGTTCTTGATCTTCATTTTCCTGGTCCAGCAGTCTGTGGGCGCGAGGCCGCATGTCTATCAATCAAAAGCGCGCCGCCAAGATTCTTCGAGGGGCGCGCTCTCAGTTGGGTGTGCAGATAACCCGAGCTATTCCGCATGTCAACCTTGTGACGACGTTTTCAGGCCGTTCAATTCGGTCACATGGCCCATTTTCCGGCCCGGTCGGGATTCCGTCTTGCCGTAGAGATGGACGAGAACATCATCGCGCGAGAGCCAGGCGGGCACGTCCAGAATATCGTCGCCGATCAGGTTGGTCATCACGCAGTCGGAATGGCGCAGTGGGTTGCCGAGCGGCAGTCCGGCGACGGCGCGGATATGCTGCTCGAACTGCGAGACGACGCAGGCGGCCTCCGTCCAGTGGCCGGAATTGTGGACGCGCGGGGCGATCTCGTTGGCGATCAGCGTTCCGTCCGCCATCACGAAGAACTCCATGCCGATGATGCCGACATAATCGAGCGCGGCGAGCAGCTTTTCGGCCGATTCGCGGGCGGTTTTCGCCGTCGCCTCGGAAATCCTGGCGGGCAGGGTGGAGGTGTGGAGGATGCCGTTCCTGTGGATGTTCTCGGCCAGATCGTAGCAGGCGGTCGTGCCGTTCTTGGCGCGGGCGGCGATGATCGAGACCTCGCGCTCGAAGGGCACAAAGCTTTCGAGAATGAGCGGCACGCCGCCGAGCGCGTCGTAGGCGCCGGCAGGGCTGTCCTCGGCGGAGCGGAAAACGCGCTGGCCCTTGCCGTCATAACCCATGCGGCGGGTCTTCAGCACGCCCTGGCCACCGAAATCGGCGAGCGCCGTTTCGAGGTTAGGCTGGCTGTCGACGGCATGGAATTTCGCGGTCTCGATGCCGCAGGAATTCAGGAAGCGCTTTTCGGTCAGCCGGTCCTGCGACACATCGAGGGCCTTGGCCGGCGGGTAGACCGGGACCGAGCGCTGCAGCGTCTCGGCGGCGGTGACCGGCACGTTCTCGAATTCGTAGGTGACGACGTCGCAGCGGCTGGCGAGTTCGGCGAGCGCTGCCGGATCGTCATAGGCGGCAGTGATCTGGGCGTTGGCGACCTGGGCTGCCGGACAGTCGGCCTGCGGTTCGAGCACGATCGTGCGGAAGTTCAGCCGGGCCGCGGCCATGGCCAGCATGCGGCCGAGCTGACCGCCGCCGATAATGCCGATCGTGTGGACAGTCATGGAGCCTCGTCGATTGGGTAGTCTGCAACGGCGGCGCTCTGGCGGGCGCGCCATTCGTCGAGCCGGTCGGCGATCTCGTCGTCGTTGAGGGCGAGAACCGCGGCTGCCAGCAGGGCGGCGTTGATGGCGCCGGCCCGGCCGATCGCAAGGGTGCCAACCGGAATGCCGGCGGGCATCTGGACGATCGACAGCAGGCTGTCCTGGCCGGACAGCGCCTTTGACTGAACCGGCACGCCGAAAACCGGAAGCGGGGTCATTGCGGCGGTCATGCCGGGCAGGTGGGCCGCACCGCCGGCACCGGCGATGATGACCTGGAAACCTTCCGCGCGGGCGCCCTTGGCAAATTGCATCATCCGCTCCGGCGTGCGATGCGCCGATATGATACGGGCCTCGTAACCGATATCGAGCGCCTCCAGCGTGTCGGCGGCGTTCTTCATGGTCTCCCAGTCGGACTGGCTGCCCATGATGATGGCGACGGCAGGTCTTTCAGACATGGCGGGACCCTTACGCGATGATGTCCGGAACAATCTGGTCTTCGAGCTGAGTCATCTTGTCTTTCAGCGACAGTTTCTTCTTCTTCATGCGCTGCACGCGAAGGGCGTCGCAGCCGACCTGGATCATGGCGTTAATGGCGGCGTCGTAATCCTCGTGTTCCTGTCGAAGTTTCGCGAGCACCAGCCGGACATCCGCCTGTTCCTGATCTGCCATATTCCAGTCCCCATTCTCACGCCCGGCATTTCAGCGGTCGCCGGCATTGTCCGCAAGCCTCTACCACCAAACCGCGTTAACGGGAAGTTAGACACGGTCACGAATTTGCCCACTTCAAACCATGATTTCACCTTCGACAAAGCCGGCCGATCGTGTCACACTTCCTTCGTAAACCTGAAGCCTCGGCATTAGGGAATGCCGTGGTAGGTGACTAAGGAAGGAACATGCCACATGACCGTCCAGGCTCATATCGCATCGCTTGAAAAGAAGCACGGTGCTTTGGAGGAGGAGCTCCAGACCGTTCTAGCGTCCCCCTCCGCCGACGACCGTGAAATAGCCGACCTCAAGCGGCGCAAGCTGCGCATCAAGGACCAAATGCAGCGCCTAAAGGCATCTACGCGTCATTAGTTCCTCAGTAGGAGAACCCGCCGCTCGCCCATTGTTTCATCAGTCAGAGGCGAATAATAAAAGCGGCAAACCAATAATCCAGAAATAACAATGACAAGGTTCTGGTCGTGGTGAAGGGAGCCACAATTCCCCCGGTTTAAAAACCGGTCGTCACGACCAGAACTGATCCAGCCACAGGTTCAGCCTGTCGAAGCCCTTGCTGTTGACGGAATAGATGCGCCGCGTGCCTTCCGCCGTCACATTCACCAGATTGCTGTCCAAGAGAGCCTTGAGATGCTGGGACACCGCGGGCCGGCTGATCGGCAGGCCCTGCGCAAGTTCGTTTACGGTTTTCGGAGCGCGCCGCAATTCTTCCAGCAGATACCGCCGGTTAGGATCAGCTATGGCTGCAAAGGGATCAACGGTCGTCATGCGTTGAACTTACGGTAAACGTTCGGTAACGGCAAGATTTATTGTGCGTCGCAACAATATGCGCCGCCTTATTTTGCGTTGCTTTTTTAGCGAGGCTGCGCTTGCTTCGCCGGGTCAGAACGGCAGGCCGTCCCACAGCAGTTTCAACCCCGCACAGAATGCCAGACCGTAAGTCATCGGATAGAAGGTTTCGGCCTTCAGGTGCTTGACGACTGCCGCGCCGATCATGGTCGCGATCAGCGCGACGGGCAGCAGGGTTGCGGATATGGTCAGGTTCTCGGTTCCCAGCGCCCCCAGGAAGAAATAGGGAATGACCTTGACCGCGTTGACGATCGCAAAGAAGCGGATGCTGGCCCCGGTATAGGCCTTCGGATCGAGCCGCATCGGCAGGACGTAGATCTGGAAGGGCGGTCCGCCGGCATGGGCGACGAAGCTCGCGTAACCGGACAGGGCGCCCCAGAAAGTGGCCGCGGCCGGGCGGTGCGGCAGGGGAGCCCTCGGCCGGTTGGAGTGGGGACCGTAGACCTGCCAGAAATAGCGCGCGGTAAACAGGATCGTCGCAACCGCGATGACGAGGCGCAGCGCATTGTCCGAGACATAGGCCGAGGTCGCCCAGCCGAGCGCGATGCCGATGACGCCGCCGGGCAGGATCATCAGCAGCGTCTTGCGGTCGTTGAAATTTCGCCAGGACCACAATGCGACGATGTCCATGACGATCAGGATCGGCAGGAAGATCGCCGCCGCCTTGACCGGATCGACGGCGAGCGACATCAGCGGCACGCCGAGCAACCCGATAGCGCCGCCGATGCCTCCCTTCGAGAGGCCGACAAGCAGAACAGCGGGGATGGCGAAGGTGAAGAACGCGAAGCTAAGCGTATCGGGCATGAAGACTCGGAGGGGATGAGGGAATGGTTGATCCGGCAGGCGGTCCGGTCTATCGAATTTGCGGACAGAAAACGAGTGCGGATTTTCACAAGCCGATATCCGCCGAACGGGAAGAAACATGACCGGACAGGAAGACCGCTGCCGCCTCGTGCTGATCGTGCCGCACTATGACGATGCCGATCAGCAGGCCAAGGATCTCGAAGCAGCGCTTGCAGGCGGCGACGTCGCGTCGGTGATCGTGCCGCAATACGGGCTCGACGACCAGGCGTTCCAGAAGCGTGCGGAAGCGCTGGTCGAACTGATCCAGGCGGCGGGCGCTGCGGCGCTGATTTCCGGCGACAGCCGGGTGGCCGGCCGCATCAAGGCGGATGGCCTGCATCTCGGCGGGAACCTGACGGAGCTGGAGGAAACGATCGAGAAATTCGTGCCGAAGATGATCGTCGGCACCGGCGGGGCGGCTGACCGGCACCAGGCGCTGGCGATCGGCGAATTCCGCCCCGACTACATCTTCTTCGGCAAGCTCGACGGCGACATCAAGCCCGAAGCACATCCGAAAAACCTCGCGCTCGGTGAATGGTGGGCCTCGATGATCGAGATCCCCTGCATCGTCATGGGCGGTACCGATCCGTCGTCGGCGCTTGCCGTCGCGGAGACCGGGGCGGAGTTCGTGGCGCTCAGGGGAGCGGTCTTCTCCAGCCTTCAAGGCCCCGGCGCCGCGGTCGCTGAAGTCAACGCAATTCTGGACGAAAAAGCGCCACGGTTTGAGGCTTGATGAAGCCCATGCCGTCGAACCGAGTTTCCCGCGTGATTCTGAAAGGGCTGCTGGCGACGCTCGTCGCTTCGGCAGCAATGCCTTCCTTTGCGCTGGCGCAGGCGAATTCGAGAGCGGTCACCCGGCCGGTGGAGCCCGGTTTCCAGCCGATGAAAAAGGGCCGGGTCGAGATCCAGCCGGTACCAGGCGCCGCGCAGGGCACCAAGGAGCCCGAGGGCCAGCCGAGCGGCATCGTTCCTTCGGGCGGCGTTGAACTTTACCAGCGCATGGGTGCGGCACTGCCGCCGGCACCGGCGGAAAAAGCCTATACCGGCGCCGTGGACGATGCCTACGGGGCATACCAGCGTGGAATGTACGTGACGGCGCTCGACAAGGCGCTGACCCGGGCCGGGGCCGGCGATGCGGCGGCGCAGACGCTGGTCGCGGAAATGATGACCAAGGGGCTCGGCATCAAGCGCGATGCCAAGACTGCGGCATTCTGGTATCAGAAGGCGGCGGAGGGCGGCGATCCGGCCGCGATGTTCCAATATGCGCTGCTGCTGATGACCGGGCGCGACGTGCCGCGCGACAAGTCAAAGGCTGACGATTTCATGCGCAGGGCCGCCGAAGCCGGCAATGCCTCGGCACAGTTTAACTGGGCGCAGATCGTGGTCTCCGAAAATCCGGGTGACAAGGGCCTGCATCTGGCCTTGCCGTTTTATGAAAAATCCGCAAGGCAGGGCGTGGCCGACAGCCAATATGCGGTGGCGCAGCTCTATGTGACGCTGAAGGACCTGCCGGCGGACAAGAAGGCGCGGGCCCGCGAATGGCTGGAGCGTGCCGCAGACGCCGGTTTCGACACCGCCCAGCTCGACATGGGCCTGTGGCTGGTCAACGGCGTTGCGGGAGACCGCAATTACGAAAAGGGTTTCGAATGGCTGCGGATCGCCGCCCATCGCGGCAATGTGGTGGCCCAGAACAAGCTCGCCCATCTCTATATCAACGCGCTCGGCACTCGGCCTGATCCGGTCGAAGCGGCCAAGTGGTACGTGCTGTCGCGCCGGGCCGGCCTTCAAGACCCGGAGCTTGAGGATTTCTATCTCGGGATCAACGAGGATCAGCAGCGCCGGGCGATCGACGCGGCGAATAAATTCCGGCGGGGGTGAGGCGCGACGGCTTGCCGTCAAATCGCTCCAGTGGAGCGATTTGAGCGCCGAACGCGCTAAGCCAAAGCGAAGCGCCGGGAGCCGGTTCGGCAAAGCCGGAGCAATCGATCCGTTGAAGCGGTTGCAGGGACCTGGAGGGGGCGGGGCAGGATTGGACCAGATCGAGTTTTTCGCACGTGTCGGGCTGGCGATCGCCATCGGTGCCGCCGTTGGCGTGGAGCGTCACTGGCGCGAACGGGACGAACCGCCGGGAGCTCGGGCAGCCGGCATCCGCACCTTCACGATGATCGGCATGCTCGGCGGCGTTGCCGGCTTGATCGAGCGGAGCCTCGCTCCGGCATCGGCCTATCCGGGCATCGTGACCGTCGGTTTTCTGATCGCCGTCACGGTCGTCCTGACCCTGTTCGAGCTGCGCCAGGCGATCGCTGAGGAGAGCTTCAGCGCCACCTCGGTCATTACCGCCCTCCTCACGTTCGGTCTTGGCCTGCTGGCCGTCATTGGTGACATGGTGCTGGCTTCGGCGGCCGGAGCCACGCTTGTCTCGATCCTTGCAGGCCGCGAATTTCTGCACGGGGCGATCCGCCGCATGCAATGGGTGGAGTTGCGTTCCGCCGTCATCCTGCTTGCCATGACTTTCGTGCTCCTGCCGATCATCCCGGCCGATCCGTTCGGTCCATTCGGCGGCATCTCGCCGCGAAGCCTCGTCCTCCTGGTCATCACGCTCGCCTCCATCTCCTTTGCCGGTTATATCGCGGTTCGGTTGCTCGGGACCTCGCGAGGCGACGTGGTCGCGGGCGGGATCGGCGGTCTCGTTTCCTCGACCGGCACGACCATCACGTTTGCGAGGCGCAGCCGGGAAGGTGCAAGCACGACGTCGCTTGCCGCCGGCGCCATCAGTGCTGGTGCCGTGTCACTCCTGCGGGTCGCTTTCCTGATCGGGATGCTGGCGGCCAGCCTGCTGCCGGCCCTGCTGCTGCCGCTCTGCGTCGGCGCTTTGGTCATGCTGGGTTACGCCGCATTCCTTGCCTTCGGGAAGCAAGCTGCGGTGAGTGAAAGCTCTCCCGGCAACCCGTTCGAACTTCCCGCGATTGCCAAGATGGCAGTCCTGCTTGCCGCCGTGGCATTTTTCGCCCGTGCCGCGACCCTCTATTTCGGTGATCGCGGTCTCCTTGCCGCCTCGGCGCTTTCCGCGCTTGCCGATGTCGATGCCGCGACCGTCACGGTGGCGGGCATGCTGCCGGGACTCGATGCAAACCTTGCTGTGCGCGCCATAGGCATCGGAGTGCTCGTCAACATGGTGATCAAGGCGGTCTACTCGGTGATCTTCGGCACTCGCAGTTTTGCCATCCATCTGTGGTCGGCCACGCTGATGTCGGTTGGCGCGGGACTTGCCGCGGATTGGCTGCAGGGCTGAGCGTCGGATGCTTCGTGGCCGAGAGAATAGCCGCTCTGCCGGCGCCATGACTTGAATTTCCCGCGGTTTTGTGGTCTTGAACCCGCCCATCAATAAAAACTGAAAAAACGCCGTCCCGTCCAGACGACAGTCGGGACAACTCCAAGGATTTCCCGCATGGCCCGCTCCGCCCTTCTCAACGTCATGGTTCAGGCTGCCCTCAAGGCAGGCAAGTCGCTTTCCAGAGATTTCGGCGAGGTGCAGAACCTGCAGGTTTCGGTGAAGGGCCCGAGCGATTTCGTCTCCCAGGCGGATCTGAAGGCGGAAAAGATCGTCCGCGACGAGCTGCTGAAATCGCGTCCGACCTATGGTTTCGTCGGCGAGGAAAGCGAAGAGCTGAAGGGTACCGACGGCGCGCATCGCTGGATCGTCGATCCGCTCGACGGCACCACCAACTTCCTGCACGGCATCCCGCAGTTCGCCGTATCGATTGCGCTCGAGCGCAACGGCGAAGTGGTTGCCGGCGTCGTTTTCAATCCGGCGACGGACGAGCTGTTCACTGCCGAAAAGGGCGGCGGCGCTTTCATGAACGACCGCCGCATCCGGGTCGCTGCCCGCCGGGTGCTGTCCGACTGCGTGATCGGCTGCGGCATGCCGCATCTCGGCCGCGGCAATCACGGCAAGTTCCTGGTCGAACTGCGCCACGTGATGGGTGAAGTCGCCGGCATGCGCCGGTTTGGCGCGGCCGCCCTCGACCTTGCCTATGTGGCTGCCGGCCGCCTCGACGGTTTCTGGGAAACCGACCTTATGCCCTGGGACATGGCCGCCGGCCTGATCCTGATCCGCGAGGCGGGCGGTTTCGTCTCCGACATGAAGGGCACGACCGACATCTTCGGCAGCGGCAATGTCGTTGCCGGCAACGAGCCCATTCAGAAGGCGCTGATCGAAGTCGTCAACCGGCCCGTTCCGACCCGCTGAGGCATTTTTGCGCCACCGCACAGCTTAGAGCTCCAGTACTGAATAGCTGACTGTTTTCCTAAGCTTCTGCACTTCAATTCGTCGCAATTTTCAACTAGCCTCCGGCGCGGCAGACTACCGGAGGCGAAGCATATTATGGCGAATGCGACAGTGGACGATCTGGATGCGTCTGAGACGAATCGCGGCGGCTATGCCTACAAACTTTCCAATCCCGCCTCGTTTTTATGGACGATGTTGATCTTCCTGATCATCGTCGGTTTCGTCGCTTCCATCCTCTACCGCCAGGCTGCCCACGCCTTCCAGACCAATCCCGGCCTGAACGGCCTCATTCTCGGCGTTCTCCTGATCGGCGTGATCCTGGTTTTCAACCAGGTGATCGCCCTGATGCCGGAAGTGCGCTGGTTCAATTCCTTCCGCGCCGCTGGCAGCGCCGACAAGGTTGGCCGCGAACCGCGCCTGCTGGCGCCGATGCGCACCCTGATCGGCAGCCGCCGCAAGATGGCGCTGTCGACCAATGCCTTCCGTTCCATCCTCGACACGATCGGCACGCGCCTCGACGAATCACGCGACACGTCGCGGTATCTCATCGGCCTGCTCGTCTTTCTCGGCCTGCTCGGCACGTTCTGGGGCCTTATCCAGACCATCGGCTCGATCAGCAACGTGATTGGGGCGCTCGACCCGAATTCCGGCAGTTCCAACGATGTGCTCGCCGCCATCAAGAGCGGCCTTGCCCAGCCGCTGGCCGGCATGGGCACGGCGTTCTCCTCCTCCCTGCTTGGCCTTTCCGGCTCGCTGATTCTTGGCTTCCTCGACCTTCAGGCGGGCCGCGCCCAGAACCGGTTCTATACGGAACTCGAGAACTGGCTGTCTTCGGTGACCGATCTCGGATCGGACATGCCGCCGGCCGTCGCCGAGACCCTCGCGAGCGGTTCGTCCGAGGATATCAGAGCGCTGACCGAACAGCTGCGCGCGCTCGCCTCGGCCCAGACCAAGGGGCCGGTCGATGCCCACCAGAACGAGCGGTCGCTGTCGGCCATGGCCAATCTTGCCGAAGGCATCCAGGGCCTGGTCAAGAACATGCGCAACGAACAGCAGATGCTGCGCGACTGGATCGAGGCGCAGCAGGAAGAATCAAAGGCACTGCGCCGCACGCTCGACCGGCTTTCCGACAAGATCGGGGGGAAGTAAGCGATGGCGCTCGGCAAGAACCGCCGTCGCGAGCGGGGTGTCGACTATTGGCCGGGTTTCGTGGATGCGCTTTCCACGCTGCTGCTCGCCATCATGTTCCTGCTGACGGTCTTCGTGCTGGCGCAGTTCCTGCTCAGCCGCGAAATCACCGGCCGTGACGAGGTGCTGAACCGGCTGAACAGCCAGATCGCCGAACTGACGGAGCTGCTGGCGCTCGAAAAGGGCAATACCCAGGATGTCGAGGATCAGCTCGCCAACCTGCAGTCCTCGCTCGCCACGGCGGAAGCCGACCGCTCGCGCCTGCAGCAGTTGCTGAGCCAGGGGACCGGCAGCAGCAGCGCCGCCAATGCGCGCATCGGCGACCTTACCAACCAGCTCAATCAGGAACAGCAGCTGAGCGCCCGCGCCGCAAGCCAGGTTGAGCTCCTCAACCAGCAGATCGCCGCGCTGCGTGCCCAGATCGCCGCCATCGAACAGGCGCTGCAGGCCTCGGAAGCCAAGGACGCTTCCTCGCAGGCGCAGATCTCCGATCTCGGCCGGCGCCTCAACGTGGCGCTGGCGCAGCGCGTCCAGGAGCTGAACCGTTACCGCTCCGACTTCTTCGGCCGGCTGCGGGAGATCCTCTCGGACCGCGAAAACATTCGCATCGTCGGCGACCGTTTCGTGTTCCAGTCGGAAGTGCTCTTCCCCGTCGGCGGCAACGAACTCGACCCGGCGGGCCGGGTGGAGATGGACAAGCTCGCCGCAGCCCTTCTCGATCTCGCCAAGGAAATCCCGGCCGAGATCAACTGGGTGCTGCGCGTCGACGGGCATACGGACAACTCGCCGCTTTCCGGCTCTGGCCGCTACCGCGACAACTGGGAGCTTTCTTCCGCCCGCGCTACCTCGGTGGTCAAATACCTGATCTCCAAGGGGGTGCCGGCCAACCGTCTCGTCGCTGCCGGCTTCGGCGAATTCCAGCCGATCGCGCAAGGGGATACGCCCGATGCCCGCTCCCAGAACCGCCGCATCGAGCTGAAGCTCACCGAGCGGTAAGCCTGGCATTGTCCGTATTCATTGACGGCCGCAAAGCCCAGGCGGCCGGGAAGAACTGAGTGATGGCCGAAGACAAGCCGGATATGGACGCCCTTATGAAGGCGGTCGCGGAAAGCCCCAAGCGCGACAACAGCGTCTATCACAAGGCGATCGCCGAGGCGCGCCAGGCCTTCGAAGAGGCCGAAGCCGCTCTCGGCGGACCGGTCGAAGTGCGCACTAGGAGCAAGATGAAGCGCAACGGCGACTACGTGGTGAAGTGGACGTTCAGGCGACTGGATTAGGCGTGTCGGCCGCGATGGAATAGGTGGCCGACGTGAAGCCCAACCGCTCCAGGCCGCGACGAACCTCGGGCGCGTTCATGAACAGGCGCCAGAGCAGGCCGGATCGATAATTTTCGATCATCGCGATGATCGGGCCCTGGTCGATCGCGAGATATGTGCCGGCCACCCAGTCCGTCTTCGGGACGAACGCGTCGACGAAGCCGAATGCGCCGAGCAGTTTGCCATCGCCATACTGAAGCAATGCGCGCATGGCGCTTTCCGCCTCGGCGGGCAGGAAAGGGAAGCTCGACAGGGCCGCGGTCGGCGCGATGACGCCGCGATCATAGGTCGGCGAGTGGGCACCGTAACCCTGCGGCCCGTCGGATGCGCTGAGGCCCCAGACCCCGGCATCCGCATAGTCGGGCACGGTCATGCAATAGTCGTGGTTGATGCGCGTATGCGCCACGGCCTGGTCCTGGTAGTTGCCGCAATAGCGGTCGCTCAGGCCCCGCGGATCCAGCGCGCAGAACGAATAATGCGAGATGAAGAGCGGGCCGCCAAAAGGCTCGCCGAGCGGGAGCTTCGTTCCGAGATAGGTCTCGCCGTTCAGCATGGCGCCCGACCGCGCCCAGCCCGCATGATAACTTTCCGGCTTGATCGAATGGGTGTCGGAACCGGCCGCCAGGACGTAGCAGGACAAGGCCTCGTTCCAGCCGCGGATCGGCAGGTTCATGGCCCAGTCGTAGTTCGGGCTCCAGTGCCAGTAGAGAGCGTCATCCTTGCCGCGGGTAAACCAGTCCCATTCGACCTCGTCGAACAATCGCGTGATATCCGCGCGCAATTTCTCCTCCCGGGCGGTCCCGCCAGCGAAATATTCCCGCGCGCAGATCAGACCCTGCATCAGCAGCGTCGTTTCGACGAGGTCGCCGCCGTCGTCACGTCCGGAGAAGCGGATGACGTCGCTCGTTTCCCCGTCGATGAAATGCGCGAATGCCCCGTGAAAAGTTGGTGAGTGCCTCAGACGATCGATGATGGTCGATATGCGCGCCAGTGCCTGCGAACGGGTGATCCACTGGCGTTCCGAGGCGACGATAATGGCGAGGACACCGAAGCCGACGCCGCTGACCGATACGATATTCGGGGAAGGGGCGCCGGAGACGAAGCACTTGTCGAATGGCAGCCCCGATTCGGGATGGGCACCATCCCAGAAGAACCGAAAGGTCCGGGACTGTATCTTGTCCAGGCAATCATCGAGGGAGAGGCTGGGCGGCAGTTGACTGAAATTCATGGACCTCGAGCTTCTGGCGGCAATGGTATCTGCGATACTAGCAGGTATGCGGTAGGTAGGCATCCGGCGCGCCCGGTTCACGTCCAGTTTAGACCAGGCGAAACACGTTGGCGTGAAGGATTACAGCGCGGTCGCGCTCTGCCGTTCGATGTCGTGGAACTGCAGGCGGGCGAGCTTGGCGTAGAGGCCGCCTTCGGCGATCAGGCTCTGGTGGGTGCCTTCCTCGACGATCCGCCCGTCTTCCAGAACCAGGATGCGGTCGGCTTTCAGCACGGTCGCCAGCCGGTGGGCGATGACCAGCGTGGTGCGGTTCCTCATCAGCCCGTCGAGCGCCTTCTGGACCAGCGTTTCGCTTTCCGCATCGAGCGCGGAGGTCGCCTCGTCGAGCAGCAGGACCGGGGCATCCTTGAGAATCGCACGGGCAATCGCGATGCGCTGGCGCTGGCCGCCGGAAAGCGTGATGCCGCGCTCGCCGGCCATGGTGTCGTAGCCGTTGTCCAGCTTCGAGATGAACTCGTCGGCCTGGGCGGCTATCGCCGCGGCGCGGACCGCCTCGCGGCTGGCGTCGGGAGCGCTGAAGGCGATGTTGTCGTGGATCGAGGCGGCGAAGATGGTGACGTCCTGGGGCACGATCGCCATGCGGGAGCGCAGGTCGGTAAGCCTTGCCTGGCGCAGGTCGATGCCGTCCAGTTTCACCGAGCCGGCGGAGGGATCATAGAAGCGCAGCAGCAGCGAGAAGATCGTGCTCTTGCCGGCGCCAGACGGGCCGACGATCGCCACCGTCTCGCCGGACTTCACCTTGAAGGACAGCGAGTTCAGGGTGATGGCGCTGACGCGGGCGGGATAGGCGAAGGAGACCGTCTCGAACTCGACTTCGCCGCGCGGCGGAGATGGGAGCGCGACCGGGTTTTCGGCGTCGCGAATCGCCGGGACCTCGTGCAGCAATTCGGTCAGCCGCTCGGCGGCGCCGCCGGCTGACGAAAGCTCGCCCCAGACTTCCGAGAGCTGGCCGAGCGAGCTGGCGGCGATCACCGAATAGAGCACGAACTGGCCGAGCGTGCCGGCGGTCATGGTGCCGGCCAGCACGCTCTGAGCGCCGTACCACAGCACTCCGACGATGCTGCCGAAAACGAGGAGGATGCCGAAACCGGTCAGCAGCGCGCGGGCCTTGATCGCGGCGCGGGCGGCGTCATAGGCGCTTTCCACGGTGCTGCCGTAGCGGCCGTTGGCGGTCGCCTCGCCGCCGAAGGCCTGGACGGTGCGGGTGGCGCCGATGACTTCGGATGCGAAGGCCGAGGTCTGGGCAAGCGTATCCTGGGCGGCGCGGGAGCGTTTCCTGACCGAGCGCCCGAAACCGACGAGCGGAAAGACGATCAGCGGAATGGCGCCGAGCACCAGCGCGGACAACCGCGGGCTGGTATAGATCATCATGCCCATGGCACCGAGACAGAGGATGGTGTTGCGTAACGCCTGCGAGGCTGCGGAACCGAAGGCGGACTTGATCTGCGTCGTGTCGGCCGTCAGTCGCGAGACGATCTCGCCCGACTGGTTGACATCGAAGAAGGACGGCGACAGCGATGTGACATGCGAGAACACCTCGCGGCGCAGGTCGGCTACGACCCGCTCGCCGATGGTGATGACGTAGTAGTAGCGCATGGCGCTGGCGACGGCGAGCAAGGAGGCCAGCGCCAGCAGCATGCCGAAATAATTGTTGATGAAATGGCCATCGGAAGAGGCAAAGCCGTGGTCGACCATGCGGCGCACGGCAAGCGGCAGAGCAAGCGTGGTTGCGGCGGCGAGGACGAGGAAAACGATCGCCGCGGCGACCATCGAACGATAACGGGCAAGATAGGGAAGGAGCCTTGCGAGCGGTCTTAAGGCTTTGCCTCTCGGCTGGTTTTCTCGGGCGTCTGCCACGTCATCTCCATAGGCTCGAAAGGCTCAATTCTCGGCCTTGCGGGTACTTGTACTTCCGGCGACCTTCCTGTATAGGCTCCGCATCGAATTGGGAAGCCGTGACCAGACCGGTCTGCGGCTTCATTTATTAAAGAGGCCTGTCGCTCGCAATTGCGACAAATGGACCTCGCAAGCGCAGGAATATCGACATGAAGGCTGGCATCCATCCCGACTACCACGTGATCAAAGTGGTCATGACCGACGGCACCGAATACGAAACCCGCTCGACCTGGGGTTCGGAAGGCGCGACCATGAACCTGGAAATCGACCCCAACTCCCATCCGGCCTGGACGGGCGGCAACCAGCAGATGCTGGACCGTGGCGGTCGCGTTTCCAAGTTCAACAAGCGTTTCGGCGGCCTCGGCCTCTAATACGCTTCTTGGCGGACGAAATAAGAGAGCCTGGCGAGAGCCGGGCTTTTTTGTTTGCGGTGTTTTTGACAGGGGAGGAGCCCTTGAAAGAGCAATCCGATCGTATGACCACGTTCCGGCGGATCGTGATCATGGGGAATGGCGGGTCCGGCAAGACCTGGCTGGCGCTAAGGCTGTCAGAGCCGCTTGGCCTGCCGCTCGTCCACCTCGACGACGTGCATTGGGAGCCGGGCCGCTACGGAATTGCACGCGACAGGGCGGTCGTGCACGAGGATGTGCGGAGGATGGCAGCGGGCGAGGCCTGGCTGATCGAAGGCGTCTATGGCCTCTACGTCGATATCGCCCTGCCGAGGACGACGACGTTGATCTGGCTCGATCTGAGTGAGGAGGAATGCGTGGCGAATATCATGCGCCGCGGCATTCAGGGCGGCGAGAGCCAGGAGTCCTTCGACGGGCTGGTCAAATGGGTGTCGGAATACAGAGCCCGAAAGAACAATTGGAATTCGTTCGAGGGTCATCTGAAGCTTTATGAAAGCTTCTCAGGCCAGAAGGCGCGACTGACGAACAGGGACGAGATTACCGCGTATGCGGAGAACTTTCTGCGATCGCGAAAAAGCCGGCACAAAATGTGCACCGGCTGTGATTAGGCAGAGCGTCAGATCAGTTGCCGAAGGCGGTGCGCAGCAGGTTGAGCTGGGCGCGGACGCTGTTTTCGTTGTCCGGCAGCACGGCAGGGTCGGCCGGGCGATAGATCTCACGGTCGAGAATGGCGACGCGGTTCTGGAGGCGTAGCGAACGTTCGACGAGATCGCGGAAACCCTCCGGCAGATCGAGCCAGCCCGGAGCATTGCGGTCGACGTTGAAGCCGTCGAGGCGGACCTTGCTCTTTTCCGACATGACCTGTTCGCGGCTCATCTCGCCATTGTTGACGGCGCGCTGCAGAAGCAGCCAGGAGGCCATCTGCATGAGGCGGGTGGTCAGCCGCATGGACTCGGCCGCATAAAGAACCGATGCCATGCGCGGCAGAACCTTCGAAGCGGCGCGGCCCGTACCGTCAAGATAGCTCGCGGTCTCCTCGACCAGCGACATACCTTCGGAGTAGAGCGCCTTGAACTGCGAAGAGGCAGCGGCACGGCCTGCAAAACTTACGGTATTCAATCCCTGTTCGGACATCGAAATCATCCTGCTCAACGCAATCACATTCAGGCAATGACAACGGCGGATAAAAGTTCCCATGCCGTTCTGACTGACCTGAACATGATACTTATAATGGAAATCCGCAAGACGTTTCTTAAGGAAAGGTTAATACCCACAAGAAGTGGTAAACAGCGCCCATGTTCCTGAAATGAGACGTATTTTGGCGTCCAATACAACAGTTTGTTTCTGTGGAAAAGCCGGCTGAAACCGTCGCCACGGCGGTGTCGAGGCCCAAGAGCCTGAGCCGGGTCGGTGCCGCCCTAAAAAGAAGAGCCGCGGAAAGGCGGCTCTCAAGGTAAAACAGGGAGAAATCAGACCATTCGCCGAATGGTGAAACTGTCTGAGTCCAGGAAGCCTGAACGTCTCTATATTCTGCGTTAATGATTAATATAGTCTTAAAACTAAGCGGAAATACTTAGAATTCTTGGCGTCAATCAACGTTCAGGAACGGAACAGACTGTCGGCCGCACGCCGGCCTGCGGCCTTTTTCTCCTTCTCGGCCTCGAGCCGGGTGATCTCCTGCCTCAGCAGATCGATTCGCGATTCGAGCTCGTCGACCGAGAGCATGGAGAGGTCGCAGCCGAGTTCGTGGGTCTTCGGTTTCTTCGGCCGTTCGTCATCGAGAAAGCTCATGATGCCTCCTTTCTGGCATTCGTATCTGGTCTGGCATTCGTATCTGCTTTGGCATTCACATCCGGTGCCGGATCGGCGGTGCGGGAGCGCGGGTCGAGCGAGAGGCTTTCCGGCGTCGAAAGCTGGGAGCTGCCGCCTGACGCCGTCGTGTAGGCGTCGCGCTCGGCGACCGGTATCGGCGCCCGCTGGCGGATGCGGATGATCGCATAGGCGGTCACCAGAAGATGCGCGCACGCCGTCACCGCAAACAGGGCATGCGGGCCGGCCCAGCTCATCACCGGGCCACCGAGCGTCGGTCCGATGATCGTACCGATACCATAGAGCAGAAGCAGGCCGCCGGAGACTTTGACGAAATCCTCCGGCGCGGCGAAGTCGTTGGCGTGGGCAACCGCGATCGGATAGAGCGCGTTGGCGGCGGCGCCATAGATCGCCACCAGCACGACGATCTCATAGCTGCCGGTCGGGTGGATCACCAGGATTGCCAGGCCCGCAAGCGCTGCTGCGGCCGAGAGGCCGGCCAGCACATGGCGGCGGTCCATCCGGTCGGACAGCCGGCCCGCCGGAAACTGCATGATCGCGCCGGCAAAGATGGTGATGCTGACCATTGCCGCGACCGCGCCCTGGTCGAGGCCGGCGCGCGTGCCGAACACCGCGCCGAGCGTGCCATAGGCGCCGTTGGCGACGCCGATCAGGAGGATGCCGATGCAGGAGATCGGCGAATTGCGGAACAGGGCGCGCAGATCGAGCCGCGCCCGTTTCAGCGGCTGCGGCGAGGCGGCCTTGGACAAGGTCGTCGGCAGTGCTGCGAGGCTGTAGAGGATGCCGCAGATCATGAACAATGTCGGCGTCGCGATATCCGCGAAAGGCACCATCAACTGGCCGCCGACGACACCAAAAAGGGTGATCGAAATATAGAACGAGAAGATGGTTCCGCGGCTCTCGCTGGTGGCGCGCTCGTTGAGCCAGCTTTCGATGATCATCGAGGTGCCGGCGGTGCAGAAGCCGGTGATGGCGCGCAGAACCAGCCAGGTGTTCTGGTCGACCAGCAGCCCGGTCAAAAGCACGTTCAGGCAGATCAGCGACAGGAAGCCGGAAAAGGCACGTACGTGGCCGATGCGGCGCACCACGTTCGGCGCCACGAAGCAGCCGATGACGAAGCCGGAGGCCCAGGTGGTGCCGAGCAGGCCGAGCACTTCGTTGGAATAACCTTCCTGGGCGCCCCGCACCGGCAGAAGCAGGCTCTGCAAGCCATTGCCAAGGAAAAGGAGAAGCGTACCGCAAAGGAGGGCGAGGATTGGAAGGAGGTTTCGTCTCATCTTTGCTACTGTCAGCTCTTTGCGAGAATGCGGTCGATCACGGCTCCGCAAACAAGCATTGTTGCATGCCGATGAACCGGGCGTTAACGAAAGCGAAGCGGATTAGCTATTCCTCGAATCCCCTCCACGTCTATCTGTGGTGGAGCGCAAAAATGTCCAGCCTGTGGCGGACGAGATCGGCAAAACGTAGATGACAAAGACGATCGCGGTTCTTCTGATCTTCGCCATGCTGGTGCAGGTCATCAAGCCGCTCAATCTTCCGGGCTTGAGGCGCCGGGGGGATTTCTGGAAGCTGGCAATCGTCGCCTTCGCGGTCTGGAGCGCCGCGTTGATCCTGCGCGAATTCACCACGCTGTAATTTATCGCTAGACGTCGATAGAGCCGCGCATGACGGGCACGCAGCGGCCGGTGATGGTGACGTCGGTCACGGTTCCGGCCTTCTTCACCACATCGAGGTCGATGATGCTGCGGCGTCCCATCTCGACGCCCTGTTCGATCGTCACGTGGACCTCGACATCCATTTCCGGGGCACGCGTCACCAGGAAGGCGGAGAGGGCGGCTGAGGCGCTGCCGGTCGCCGGATCCTCCATGACATTGTCGAGCGGCGCAAACATGCGGGCGCCTATGGCGAACGGATTTTCCGGGCTCCGGACATAAAGGAAGATGGGGAAGTCACCTTCGGGACCGGTATGTTTTGCGGCTGCCTCGTGGAAGACCGTGATATTCGGCCGGGCGGCGGCAAGTGCCTCGAGGTCATCGAGTTCGGTGATCGCGAAGGCGAGTCCGACCGAGGCGAAGACCGGTTTGTGGGTGGTGGTGCGGATGTGTTTCTCGTCGATCGAAACGCAGCCGGCGATGAGGCCTGGTTCGATCTCGACCCCGGTCTCTAGCGGTCTCGGAGCGCGGATCGTAGCGCCGATCACACCGGCTGCCTCCCGCAGCAGCTTGATCTCCACCAGACCGGCGATCTCCTCGAATCGGAGCGTATCGGCGAGCGGCTTGCCGAACAGTTCGCGCCGCTGACCGAGCACGTAGGCGGTGCCGACATTGGGGTGGCCGGCAAAGGGAATTTCCATTGTCGGGGTAAAGATGCGCACCCGGGCGCTGTTTTCCGGATTTTCCGGCGGCAGGACGAAGGTGCTTTCGGCGTAACCGAATTCGATTGCGATCCGCTGCATCTGCTGATCGGTCAAGTTCCGCGCATCCGGCACCACGGCGAGCGGATTGCCGGCAAAGCGTTCGGTCGTGAAGACATCGACGGTGACGAAATCGGCGGTCGGCATGGTGAAATTCTCCGGAAGCGATGCCGGATTTAAAAGCCTCATCGGCGGCCATTACCAGCCAATGTTTTTGATAGCGGTCATCAAGGGAATGAAAGCGGCCTGCGCATCGGCTCAGGCAAGACCGTGATCCTGCATCGCCTTCTCCTCGTCGCCGGTGATATAGGCGAAAATCCTGGGGTCGCCGTCGGCGATCGTCACCAGATAGAAGTTGGTGAACCGGACATTGCCGGCTTCGCCCGCCTTGTTGACGTAGGAAAAATCCCACCCGACTTCGGCAAGCGCATGAAGGTCGTTGAGGCTGGTGATCCTCACGCCGGTAATGTCCATCCGTTTGCCGCCGGCATCGCGATACCGGGCAAAGCCCTGTGGGATCACGTCCCGGAATGCCGCGTCATTGGCTCCGCCGAACACTGCCTGCGGCGTCGAGCCGACGAAATAGGCGGCGAAGAACGCTGCGACGCCAGAGACATTCACCGATGCCGCGTCCTTCAGGGCATCATTGCTGGTCCGGCCATATTCATCGAAAAGCCTGCGGACCTTTTCTTCAATTTCTGTCATGGGCAACCTCCATCATGCAATGAACGTTGTTTTGCCCGTTCGGTTCACGTCCGCTTCAAGGTCGCAGCAAACAGAAAGGCCGCTCCGTTTCCGGGGCGGCCTTCTTCCTCCTCCTTGAAAAGGCGCTCCTCAAGCGGCCCTTTCGAGATTCTTCTCCCAGCTTTCCTTGGTCGCATGTTTCCTGAGAACGGGGACATGCTCCACAACCGGTATCAGGATCGCATCAGGATTTAGTGACGCTTGCGGCGTAGATCTGATCGATCGTTTTGGCAAGGCTCGCATTGAACTCTGTGTCGCTCATCGTGACGCGGAGGTTTTCCGCCAGAGCGCGCGAGAAACTGGCGATCATGCCATGGTTATGGCTGAGCTTTTCGCAGGCGTCCGCTGTGCTGTAGCCACCGGAAAGGGCGACGACGCGGACAACCGATTTGTGGGCGACCAGGGGGGCGTAGAAATCGGCGACCGTCGGGATCGTCAATTTGAGCATGACGGTCTCGCCTGCGGGAAGCTTGTCGAGCTGCTGTGCGATCTCGTCGCGCAAAATCGCTTCAGCCTGCTCCTTCGTCGGGCTCTTGATGGAGACTTCCGGCTCGACGATCGGCATGAGGCCCTGGCCGATGATTTGACGGGCAACCTGAAACTGCTGCTCCACGACAGCCGCGATGCCGGCCTTGTCGGCATGGGCAATGACCGACCGCATCTTGGTCCCGAATATCCCCTTTTCGCGACCGCGGATCAGGAGAGCGTCCAGCTCGGGCATCGGTTTCATCGTCTGTACGCCGTTTTCCTCGGCATTCAGGCCCTTGTCGACCTTGAGAAAGGGTACGACGCCGCGCTTTTCCCAGAGATAGGAGGGAACGGCCTGACCCTCGACATCGCCATCCATGGTCCGCTCGAAGAGGATGGCGCCGATAACCTTGTCGCCCGTAAAGGCGGGCGCGCTCATGATGCGGACGCGCATGGCATGCACCAGGCGGAACATCTCCTCGTCACCCTGATAGTCGGTGTCGGACACGCCATAAAGACGCAACGCTCCAGGTGTTGAACCACCGCTCTGATCCAGCGCCGCAATAAATCCGGGCGCAGAACTCATCTTGTTCAACATCTTGGCGTCCACCATACTACACTCCTGTCCCTAAGTTGGCGCGATACGCGCTCATTCTCCCTAAGTCGTCAGTCGCCGATAACAGAAGTTATTTTAAAGGGAAATCCACCCTTAAGCTATTGAAACGTTTGAATTCATTTCAATCGTTTAAAACATCTAAAATATTTTAAACCCGTTAACTTCAGAGCGCGCCGCCCTATATGCGCGCGCTCTTTCGGAAAGATGACGGAAGACATACCGTCAATAACCCGCCTCCTTCTGGTGCCGCACCGCCAGGATGGCGACCGTATCGGCCTGAAAGCGATAAAGGGCGATATAGCCGCTGTTTCCGAAATCAATAAGCCATTCGCGGTATTCGGGTTCCATATCTTCGACCGGGCGACCCAGGCTCGGCTGACGGGCCAAAATATTGACGCTGGCTCTAACAGTCTTCACGGCGCGGGCGGCTGCTTCCGGATTTTTGGGTGCAAGGAATCGGAAGAGGCGTTTCACGTCATCAAGCGCAGGCGGCGTCCAGATCAGGTGTGGCATGCCGGCGGATCCACATCCTCACCCGCTTCGAGCTTCGCAAGCCACGCATCGGCTTCCTCGGAGGTGAGATGCAGGCCGTCCTGCCGATAACCTTCCCAGGCGCGCTGGCCGTCCTGATGGAATGCTTCGCGCCTTTCCTCCTTCTCGACATACTGTTCGATGGCCTCCCGCATGATCCAGTGCGCACTGCGGCGTCGCGCCTCGGCGAGTTGCCGGATGCGTTCCCTCAGTTCGTCATCGAGTTTGATGGAAGTAGCTGTAGGCACGGCAATAACCCAGTAGTGAAAGGTGTTACCTCTCACTACTGTAATCTCTCTTGCTCACGTTGTCGACCCGGCATCAGGTTTCGGATCGACAAGGCCTCTCAGCCGGCCTTGACCAGCACCGAGACGCCCGGCAGTTCCTTGCCTTCCATCCATTCCAGGAATGCGCCGCCGGCGGTCGAGACGTAGGAGAAGTCGTCGGCGGCGCCGGCATGGTTGAGGGCTGCGACCGTATCGCCGCCGCCGGCAACCGAGGTGAGCTTGCCGGCCTTGGTCTGCTCGGCCGCATGTTTGGCGGCAGCGACGGTCGCCTTGTCGAAGGGTTCAATCTCGAAGGCGCCGAGCGGGCCGTTCCAGACGAGCGTCGAGGCCTTGGATATCCATTCGTTGACGGCTGCCACGGACTTCGGTCCGACGTCGAGCATCATGGCGTCAGCGGGGATCGCGTCGATATCTACCACTTCGTTGGCGGCACCGGCCTTGAACTCGCGGGCCACGACGCCGTCGACCGGCAGCACGATCGCGCAATTGGAAGCTTTCGCTTCCGCCATGATCTTGCGAGCAGTATCGGCGAGGTCATGCTCGCAGAGCGATTTGCCGACATTGATGCCCTTTGCCGCGATGAAGGTGTTGGCCATGCCGCCGCCGATCACCAGCGCGTCGACCTTCTTCACGAGGTTCTGCAACAGGTCGATCTTGGTGGAGACCTTGGCGCCGCCGACGATGGCGACGACCGGGCGGGCCGGATTGCCGAGGCCCTTTTCGAGCGCTTCCAACTCTTCCTGCATGGTGCGGCCGGCATAGGCGGGCAGGTGGTGCGCCAGCCCCTCGGTCGAGGCATGGGCGCGATGGGCGGCGGAGAAGGCGTCGTTGACGAAGATGTCGCCGTTTTTGGCGAGCGCCTCGGTAAAGCCCGGATCGTTTTTCTCCTCGCCCTTGTGGAAACGGGTGTTTTCGAGAAGCAGGATATCACCGTTCTTCATGCCGGCGACTGCCTGTTCGGCTTCCGGACCGATGCAGTCGGAAGCGAACAGGATCTTCTGGCCAAGCACCTGGTTGACGGCCGAGACGATCAGCGACAGCGACATGTCGGCGACCGGCTCACCCTTCGGGCGGCCGAAATGGGCGAGCAGGATGACCTTGGCGCCCTTCTTGGCAAGTTCCAGGATGGTCGGCGCGACGCGCTCGATGCGGGTTGCATCGGTGACCTTGCCATCGGCGACGGGGACGTTGAGATCGACGCGCACGAGCACGCGCCTGGCTGCGATATCGGTGAGGTCGTCAAGGGTTTTGAAGGCCGGCATGATGCTAATCCAGTTACTCGGGAAAGTGCAGCGGACCATACTATTCCTGACCGGCGACGCAAGACGATTGGTTGCAACCATCTCCATTCCGTAAGCGGCGGACATGCTACACGCTCATTCTACTGCGATACCGTAGCGGGTGAAGGACTTTATTTAGGCTGCTGCCGTTCAAGCCACGCAAAGGCTGCGGGGAAGAACAGCTGCCGTTCCGGCTGAGCCCTATGCCGGACCTTCCGGCGGCACGGTGCCCGGCTTCACGGGGACGTGCTTGCCGCGATATCTGCGGACCAGATCGCGGATGCGGTGGGCGATCTCGCGCATGTTGATGAAGATCGGCAGGTTGGTTGCCGGTTCCACCGGTTCCAGCGAAATGCCGATGCTGCGGACATGTTCGTGCTCGTCGAGTTCGCGCACGATCAGGATGATCGAGCCGAAGCGGATGCGGTCGGCATAATCCGCCCGGCCGCCGAGCCTGGAGGTGACGAGGTCGCCGACGGTCATGTTCTGCTCGTTGGCGGAGAGCAGGCCGGGGCCGTAGGCCGCGTCGAGTTCCTTGGCGGGCCTCGTCGGCGAGATGGCAAACGCGCCGAAAAATTCGGCATCGTCCTCGTCGACCGGCACCTGACTTGCGAAGATGCGGTCGAGCAGTTTCGAATAGGCGGGCGAAATGAACAGGTAGACCTGGTCGTTCTCCTTCAGCCGGCCGGCATATTGGTAACGCATGCTGCGGCCGTCGCGGATGACCAGCGAGGGCATTGCCCAGCGGGGGATGCGCTCGCCCTGCAGGATCGGGCTGTCCTTCATGACGCGGTAGGAGATCAGCTCGTGATGGGCGGTGCCCGGCAGGTCGAGCTCGACCTTGTCGACGGCGCCGATGCGCGGCGGAATGATCAGGCCGAGCTTGTGGGCGACGGGCTTGATCGTCCAGCCCTGGACGAGGAGGGAGACGAGCACGATGATGAAGGTGATGTTGAAGAAGAGCTGCCCGTTCTCGACGCCGCTCAGGATCGGCATGATCGAGAGCAGGATGGAGACGGCGCCGCGCAGGCCGACCCAGGCGAGGAAGCTGGTCTCCTGCTGGGTGAAATCATAGGGCAGCAGGCTCAGCCAGACCGCGATCGGCCGGGCGACGAAGATCAGGAAGAGCGCCAGCCCGATGGCCGGCAGGAGGATGGCCGGGAATTGCGAGGGCGTGGCGAGCAGGCCGAGCACCAGGAACATGATGATCTGCGCAAGCCATGTCAGTCCCTCGTTGAAGCGGATGATCTGGGGCTTGGCGAACATCTTGCGGTTGCCGGAATAGATGCCCGCCACATAGACCGCCAGGAAGCCGCTGCCGCCCATGGCGCCGGTGAAGGAAAAGACGAGCAGCGCCAGCGTCAGCACGAAGATCGGCGCCAGGCCGCGGTCGGAGGTGAAGCGGTTCAGCACCCAGACGATCATCATGCCGCCCAACAGCCCGCAGATGACGCCGAGCCCCATTTCCTCGACGAACAGGAACAGGAAGTGCAGGTCGAGGCCGGAAAGGCCCTGGCCGGTCGCCAGGAGCTCGGCGAGCGCTATCGTCAGGAAGATCGCCATCGGATCGTTGGTGCCGGACTCGACTTCGAGCGTCGAGCGCACCTTGTCGCGGATGTTGATGCCGCTGACGCGCAGCAGGAAGAAGACGGCGGCGGCATCCGTCGAGGCGACGATCGAGCCGAGCAGCAGGCCCTCGAGCCAGTTGAAGTCGAGAAGGATCGTCGCGGCGAAGGCGAAGATGCCGGTCGTTAGCAACACCCCGACCGAGGCGAGCGTGACCGCCGGAACCGCGGCGATGCGAAACGAATGGATGGGAGTCATAAAGCCGGAATCGAACAGCACGATCGCCAGCGCCAGATATCCCAGCATGAAGGTGAAGGAATAGTTCTCGAAATTGATGCCGAGGCCGTCGACGCCGGCGAGCAGGCCGATCGACAGGAAGACCAGCAGCAGGGGGGCACCGAAGCGGAAGGCGAGGAGGCTCGAAAGGGCAGCCGCCAGCACCAGGACCGTGCCGACCAGCAGGATGATGTAAAACGCCTCCACCGATAAGTCCCTTCCTTCGCACCTCTCGCCGACACGATCCCCGTCCGCAGCCCCGGAACCGGAACTGTGCCACGCCGCAACGCGGCCATGCAAGAATGGGGCAGATCCCGGCCGAGGGCCAGGCGAATCGACTGATCGATTAGGCGGGAACAATTCCGGCAAGAGAAGGGCAGGGGCGGGAAAAAGATGGACTCGTGCCTTGGTGCCGATGGCTTTTCAAAGATCGGAGAGCCCACACGAATGCGGAACCTCAATAGAGTTTAATTAAGTGGCTCCGCATTCGCGTGGCCTTCGGCGTCTTTTCGGGGCTTCCGGCCCCTACAGGTGATCACCTTGCCCCACTGCGTGGCTTTGTTCGCGGCTTCCTTTCGGGAAACCTTGCCACTTGCACGGCCAATCCGAACCCGGCCCGGTGGCCAGGGGGAGGCTTGATAGGGTTCGGGTTGCCCCTAACCCATGGTTTTCACCTCTTCCATCATCCCCGCACGTTACGGTTCCGATGAAAGCGCCGGCCCCCGCCTGCCCGCGAACGTCTCGCGAAACACTCCGGTGGTGAGAGCGAGGGGGATTGTAGACGCGATGAGATGGGGGGTGGAACATCGAGGGTGAAAAAATCTGAACGGTGTGTCGCAGTACAGGACTTGTACGGAGCGAATGTCTTCAATGTCTCCCTTCGGCCCGAGCGAACATTTATTTCGTGTCAAAGGATACGACCGCTTTGCAGCGTCATTTCAGTCATCCAGACAGGCTCCGAGATTTCCTCTAAATCTGCAGTTCGGCTTATGCGACTTGAATGTCCAGCTCGAGGAAAGTCGTCAGTCCGCTTTCGGCGCAGTCACTCGAAAGCCCGACATCATGCGCCTAGCCAGGTTGGGGCCGGAAACTCACCGTCAGTTTCTGGCGCTTGCGCGACCAAGCAAGACATCTGGTACGCGCGGTATGCGAAGCTTTGGCTACGCGGGCGTAGATTTTTGGCGACCATCGTATCAGTTTATGGGCCGTAGAGGGGCTTTGCTCCAGCTATTCGCCGCGGCCAGAGACGCGTTAAGACGGCCAGTTTGAACGTCGCCCATATCACAGTATTGCCGGTAATATGGGGGCAGCGCTGCCGGTGCGACCCTGCGACCGGGACGTTGCACATCGATGCTACCGACCACCACCAGGCGGGCGGTAGCATCGGTTGACGAGAGCTACTTTGCTCCTGCCGCTGCTTCTATGACTGCAGCCACTTCCTTGGCGTGCGAGGCCAGCGAGGCGTGGCTACCCTCGACCGTCGTCACCTTGGCCTTCATCCGTTCGGCAAAGAAAGCCTGTGCGTGGGGATCAAGGACGAGGTCCTTGGAGCTCAGGACGTACCAGCTTGGCTTGTCGTGCCACGCCGCGACCTCAGCAGGCGCATCGAAGGCAGTGTGGTTGATCGGCATCTGGTGCGCTGCCAGATGTTCACCGATCTTCTTGGGCAGGTCGCCCGCCACTGCAGTGGGGAATACTGCAGGATCGATGGTCAGGTAACCCTTTGCGTCGGGCCGAATGGCCTTCACGCCGGGGGTTGCCGGACCGCTGGCCGCCAATGCTGTGATGGTTTCACCTTTCTCGGGCGCAAAGGCCGAGACATAGACGAGTGATGCCACCTTGGCGTAGTTGCCCGCCTCGCCGATCACCACGCCACCCCAGGAATGGCCCACTAGGACAACTGGGCCATTTTGTGCATCCAGCACCGCATTGGTGGCAGCGACGTCGTTAGCAAGCGAGGTCAGTGGGTTCTTTACCGCGGTCACGTTGTAGCCCTTGGCGGTCAGGATTGCAGCGACGCCGTCCCAACTGGTCTCGTCGACGAAGGCGCCGTGGACAAGAACGATGTTCTTAATTGTTCGACCCGGGAGTGCCGTCTGGGCCCATGCGGGTGCAGCACCAAGCATGGCGGTCGTTAGCATTAGGGCGGACATAAGAAGAGATTTCATTTGGAGCTCCTATAGGACGCATGAGCGCGATTGCTTAGTTCGGATAATCTGCAATGCTGTCGGCTACTCGACGGCATGAAGACCAGGATGGCCCTGCCTTCGCGGAAACACTTGAACTGCCCAGATAAATCCTCGCTGAAGGCAAAACCAAACTAGGGCTTACCGAGATGGATCACTATGACCCGAACTCCGCAATGCATGCTCCGTCGTCCAAAAATGCGATCATGCTCGCCTCTCGGGTGGATTTGCTCTCCCAGATTTTGGCTATGGTCAGCCTGCATGGCGAAATCGTCTTTACCGTCGAGCTCAGCCAACCCTGGGCGCTACGCTTTCATCCAGGAGCAGCTTATTTCTTCATCGTGCTCGAAGGGGGCCTGACGATTGTGAACGATCAGGGCCATGCCTTGCAGGTGGCAACTGGCGATCTGATCATGCTGCCTCGGGGCCATGGACACGGCTTGAGCGATGGCGAGTGTGCAACTGAGGCTGACTTGGCAGCCCTGATGGCGGCGCAGGTTACCGCCGAAAAACTCAATGTCTCCCACGGCGGGGGCGGCCAACAGACCAAGCTTATCGCTGGAGCCTTTCGGTTCGAAAGCGCTTCCGTGCCCTGGCTCGTATCGGCACTGCCGTCGGTCATTCACATTCCAAAAGCCAGCGGCGAGACCGCCGGATGGGCCGAAGGCCTTGGCTACTTCATGATGAAGGAAGCCCAGGAGGTGTATCCCGGCGCGTCCATCATGATTTCACGGCTGATCGACGTGCTGGTGATCAGTATCCTGCGTAGCTGGGTGCGGATCGAGCGGGGCGGCAATGTCGGCTGGCTTGGAGCGCTCGGGGATGCGCGCATCAGCCGCGCGCTCAAGGCCATCCACGACGAACCTTATCGGCGCTGGACCGTGCTCGATCTGGCTCGGGTGGCGGGCGTGTCCCGGTCCGGCTTCGCGGCGCGATTTACGGCATTGGTGAAAGAAGCGCCACTTTCCTACCACAGCCGCTTGCGGCTGACGCTCGCCTTGGGCTTGATGCGTCAGCCCGATGCCAAGGTTGGGTCGGTCGCCCGGCAAGTGGGCTATGATTCCGAAGCAGCCTTCAGCCGAGCCTTCAAGGCACAGTTTGGTTTTGCGCCCGTGAACGCCAAATCGACAACTATGCAGGATCGATGATGGCGTGGAGCCGACGCAATGCATACCAGATTGTAAATGCGGCGAGCATAAGCAAATGTCTACATTTGGGCGCGCCTGGTGACGTTTGCCGTCGAATTCCTCGCTTCTGTCGTGGCCAGCACCGCCGTCTCCGGCATTTCCCGCAAACAAAAACCCCCTCCCTTGCGGGGAGGGGGCGATATCCTGCCGGTGCCGCCCGAAGGCGGCCTCTGTGATCCTCAGATCAGCTTCGAGAACGCCACGGCCGTGTCGGCCATGCGGTTCGAGAAGCCCCATTCGTTGTCGTACCAGGAGAGGATGCGCACGAAATTGCCTTCGAGCACCTTGGTCTGGTCGATCGCGAAGATCGAGGAATGGCTGTCGTGGTTGAAGTCGCGGGATACGAGCGGCTCTTCGGTGTAGCCGAGGATGCCCTTCAGCGCACCGTTGGAGGCGGCCTTGATCGCTTCGTTGACTTCGGCAACCGTGGTCGTCTTCTTGGCGACGAACTTGAAGTCGACGACCGAGACGTTCGGAGTCGGCACGCGGATCGAGGTGCCGTCGAGCTTGCCTTTCAGGTGCGGCAGGACCAGGCCGACGGCCTTGGCGGCGCCGGTCGACGTCGGGATCATCGACAAGGCGGCTGCGCGGGCGCGGTACAGGTCCTTGTGCATCGTGTCGAGGGTCGGCTGGTCGCCCGTGTAGGAGTGGATCGTGGTCATGAAGCCATGATCGATGCCAAGAGCGTCGTCGAGGACCTTGACGACCGGAACCAGGCAGTTGGTGGTGCAGGACGCGTTGGAGATGACCAGATGTTCGCGGGTCAGCTTGTCGTGGTTGACGCCGAAGACGACGGTGAGGTCGGCACCGTCGGCAGGCGCCGAGACGATGACGCGCTTGGCGCCGGCGGTCAGGTGGGCGGCCGCCTTGTCGCGGGCGGTGAAGATGCCGGTGCATTCGAGCGCGATATCGACGCCGAGTTCGCCGTGCGGCAGGGTCGCCGGATCCTTGATCGCGGTCACCTTGATCGGCTTGCCGCCGCCGACGGTGATCGTGTCGCCCTCGACCTTCACATCGGCCGGGAACTTGCCGTGGATCGAATCGTAGCGGAGCAGGTGGGCATTGGTCTCGACCGGGCCGAGGTCGTTGATGGCGACGACTTCGATGTCGGTGCGGCCGGATTCGACGATTGCGCGCAGAACGTTGCGGCCGATGCGGCCAAAGCCGTTGATGGCAACTTTTACAGTCATGTCATTCTCCCGAAAATGTGCGGTCTGTCTTGGCGGGGCGCGCTGGACGCGCCCCTTTCATGGTCAGTCTTTGCTCAGGCGAGCTGTTTTTCGGCTGCGGCGACAACCGCTTCCGCGGTGATGCCGAAGTGCTTGAAGAGGTCCTTGGCAGGGCCCGAGGCGCCGAAGGACTTCATGCCGATGAAGGTGCCCTTCGGGCCGATGAAGTGATCCCAGCCCTCGCGCACAGCCGCTTCGACGGCGATCTTGACCGGCGAGTTGCCGATGACCGCGGCCTGGTAGGATTCCGGCTGGTCGAAGAAGAGCTCGACGCAGGGGACGGAAACGACGCGGGTCGCGATGCCCTTGCCGTCCAGCGTCGCCTGGGCCTTCAGCGCCAGTTCGACTTCGGAGCCCGATGCGAAGATCGTCACTTTGGCGTCGGCCGCGGAGACGAGCTCGTAGGCGCCCTGGGCGCAGAGGTTCTTCTCTTCATAGGTCTTGCGGGCCGGCGCCAGGTTCTGGCGGGTCAGCGCCAGGCCGGACGGGCGGTGCTTTTCCTTGAGCGCCAGCTGCCAGCATTCGGCCGTCTCGGTCTCGTCGGCCGGGCGGAACATCAAGAGGTTCGGGATGGCGCGAAGTGCTGCGATCTGCTCGACCGGCTGGTGGGTCGGGCCGTCTTCGCCGACGCCGATCGAATCGTGCGTCCAGACGTGCACGACGCGGATGCCCATCAGGGCCGCGAGGCGGACGGACGGACGGCAGTAATCCGAGAAGATCAGGAAGCCGCCGGAATAGGGGATCAGTCCGCCATGCAGCGAGATGCCGTTCATGGCGGCGGCCATCGCATGTTCGCGGATGCCCCAGTGCATGTAGCGGCCGGAGAAGTCGGTCGGGGTGATCGACTTCATCTGGCTGGTCTTGGTGTTGTTGGACGGGGTCAGGTCGGCCGAGCCGCCGAGCGTTTCGATGACGATGCCGTTGATGACTTCGAGCGCATCCTCGGAGGCCTTGCGGGTGGCGACCGTCGGGTTGTTCTCGGCGATCTTCTTCTTGAAGGCGTCGATGGCGCTGTCGAAATTGCCCGGCAGGTCGCCGGCGAAACGGCGCACGAACTCGGACTTCTTGCCGGTTTCGGTCGAGGCCAGGCGATCCTCCCAATCCTTGCGGGTCTTGGTCGAGCGCAGGCCCGCGAGGCGCCATGCATCGAGAACGTCGGCCGGAACGGTGAAGGCTTCCGCCTCCCAGTTCAGCGCCTTGCGGGCGGCGGCGATTTCCTCGGCGCCAAGCGGCGAGCCGTGGACCTTGTGGGTGCCCTGCTTGTTGGGAGCGCCGAAGCCGATGATGGTCTTGCAGGCGATGAAGGTCGGGCGGTCGGACTTCTGGGCGGCTTCGATCGCAGCGGAAATCTGGTCGACGTCATGGCCGTCGATCTCGATCGTGTTCCAGTGGGCGGCCTTGAAGCGCATCACCTGGTCGGTCGAGTCCGACAGGGAGACGGCGCCGTCGATGGTGATCGAGTTGTTGTCCCAGAAGAGCACCAGCTTGTTGAGCTTGAGGTGGCCGGCAAGCGCGATCGCTTCCTGGCTGATGCCTTCCATCAGGCAGCCGTCGCCGCACAGCGCATAGGTGAAGTGGTTCTGCAGGTCGGAGCCGAATTCCTCTTCCAGCTTGCGCTCGGCGATCGCCATGCCGACGGCATTGGCAATGCCCTGGCCGAGCGGGCCGGTGGTGGTCTCGATGCCCGAGGCATGGCCGTATTCCGGATGGCCGGCGGTCTTGGAGCCGAGCTGGCGGAACTGCTTGATGTCTTCCATCGTCATGTCCTCGTAACCGGTGAGGAACAGCAGCGAATAGAGAAGCATGGAGCCGTGGCCGGCCGATAGCACGAAACGGTCGCGGTCCGGCCAGAGCGGGTTCTTCGGGTCGAATTTCAGGTAGCGGGTGAAGAGGACGGTCGCGATGTCGGCAGCGCCCATCGGCAGGCCGGGATGGCCGGAATTGGCCTTCTCTACAGCATCCATGGCAAGGAATCGGATCGCGTTCGCCATCCGGTTATGTTTGTCGAGAGAGGTCATGGCTAATCCGCTTTTTACGGGTGTCGGTCACGGTCCTCGTGGGACCACTTGAGGGGTGGCCCGGGGACCACCTGAGAGCGGCTGATCCTTAGCAGGTGCAACGCGCAAGTCAACAAAAGCGCCGCCTTTACGAAGGGGTGATGACGAACTTTCCTGCAGCCTGCCTGAATTGTGAGCAGCAGGTGGGCAGCCTGTGTCGAGCGACAGAAACATGGGGGACGATCCACAGTTAGGACACTTTTGAAGGACCTGGATTGATTGACCGGCTTGCGGGCGGTGAATAGTCTTCGGCCCGTGTTGGAGAGGCCGGTCGTATCGATTCGGCGCATTTCGCGTATCGACAGGAAGCTTCGCATGCCGTCGGAAAAGACGATCGACATGGTGATTTCGGAACTCAGGGCGGCGATCGGCGGTCTGGAGAGCGCCGTTGATGCGCGCATCGAGCGCCAGCGTGAGACCCAGGACGTGGAAGGCGAGGTTCGCCGCGTGCACGCGGACCGGGCACGTCTGGCGCAGGAACTCGACCAGTCGCAATTCCGCGCCAATCGGCTGGAAGAAGTCAACCGGGAAGTCTCGCGGCGCCTTGTGACGGCGATGGAAACCATCCGCGCCGTGCTCGATCGCTGATGCGCCAAGATCAAAAGGGAATGCCATGGCCCAGGTAACGGTGATGATCGACGGCAAGGCCTATCGCATGGCCTGCGAGGAAGGGCAGGAAGACCACCTGACCGAACTCGCCGACCGGTTCGACCGTTATGTCGGGCATCTCAAGGGCCAGTTCGGCGAGATCGGCGACCTGCGCATCACCGTGATGGCCGGTATCATGATCATGGACGAGCTTTCGGAGATGACCCGCAAGCTTGGCCTGCTCGAGGCGGAGGTCGCGTCGCTCAAGTCCAACCGCGACGGAGCGCTCGAAAACCAGCAGCGCAACGAACAACAGGTGGTATCGGCGCTTGGTGAGCTCGCTTCGCGACTGGACGGCCTGACCGCCAAGCTCAACGGCCGCGCGCCGGCACCGATCAACTGATCCAAGTCGATAATAAAGGCTTTCCGCCACTGGTGCGGACCGGCAATCACACATATATTGGCGATGCGGTCTGCGCCTCACGACAGGAACCACAATCCCTGGGGCCATACTCGATCCAAAGGGAGCTGTCCCTGGCCAGGCCCGTGGGCTTGGACACACGGCGCCCACCTACGTTTGTAGGCACCCAGGATCGTAAACATCCATCGGTTGCCGTGGATCGCACTTCATCTTCCTCGATTTCAGCGCGGTTTCCCTTGCGCGTCCGGGCTTTATGCCGGCGCTTATTCATTTAAGCGAACTCTAATGCGTTTACCATGTCGTGGACTTGACGCCGCCTGATCACAGTCTGGGCGATGCTCTTAATCCTCTTTTCAAACGACGGGACTATCTTCCCGGCATGCGTATCAACGAGATCACTAATTGGGCCTATGGTGTCACGGTCGTCCTGACCGTGCTGTCCGGTGCCGCCTTCATTCTGTCTGCAAAGAGCGCCAATCAGGAGCGGATCGCCGTCGAGGAGCACCTTTCCCTGGATGAGCTCTCCGAGGATCTGGCGCTCGGCGCGGAAGAGCGCACCGATGAAGCCCGGCTTTACGTGATGCGCGGCGAGGACCGCCATCTCCAGGCTTTCCGGCGCAAGGAGACCGAGGAGCAGGGGCTCGAACAGACGATCAAGGGCATAAAGGCGCTCGGCGTCTCTAATGCCGAGCTTGCGGCATTGGTCGAGGTGGGGCAGGACGCGGACGCCCTCGATCAGCTCGAAGAGGCGGCTATCGCGGCCTACCGGGACGGCAACCGGGCCGGGGCGCAGGAGGCATTGTTCGGTCCCGAGCATGACCGCCTTCAAACCGGGCTCCTGGAAACCGTCACCCGTTTCCGCGAACTGGTGAAGGCGCGTACCGGGACTGCGGTAGCACTCGCGCAGTCGCGCAGCGACTGGTGGGGTTTTGCCGCCAAGACGATGCTTGCCATCACCGCCGCACTTTTCCTCGGCGTCCTCTATTTCGTGCTGAAGCGCCGCGTCGCCATGCCGCTCACCCGTATGACCGGCATCGTCACCCGGCTCGCCCGGCAGGATTATGCCGTGGAAGTGCCGATCGACCGCCGACGGGACGAGATCGGCGAAATGAACCAGGCAATCCACATCTTCCGCGAAAACGGACTGGAGCGGGATCGCCTCGATGCGGAACGGCGGGCCGACCAGCTCACCAAGGATCTCATCCTGCAGATGATGCACCGCCTGCAGGCCTGCCAGACGCAGGGCGAACTGGCGGATGTCGTCTCCCGTTTCGCGCCGCAGATCTTTCCGAACCTCGCGGGCCAGCTCTATGTGCTGAACGACAGCCGAACGATGCTTATCGAGATTGGATCCTGGCTCAACCCGCAGCTTTCGGCCCCGTCCTTCCCGACCAGCGCCTGCTGGAGCCTGCGCCGCGGGCGGCCGCACCTGAGCCATCACGGCCAGGGCGACATTCCCTGCCAGCATCTGGGCGAAAGCGATGTCGCCGGGCTCTGCGTGCCCCTGACGGCGCAGGGCGATACGATCGGCCTACTCTATTTCGAAGAGCGTCCCGGCCATGCGATGGCGGCGGAAGGCTCGCGCCTCTATCTCGAACTGATCGCCGAGAATATCGGCCTTGCGGTCGCGAACCTGCAGCTCCGTGATCGGCTGACCAATCTTGCCGTGCGCGATGCGTTGACCGGCCTTCTCAATCGCCGCTGCCTCGACGAGACGCTCGGGCGCCACGGGCGCGACCATGCAAGCCAGCCGCTCGCCTGCCTGATGATGGATATCGACCGCTTCAAGCGCTTCAACGACGAATTCGGGCACGACGCGGGCGACATGGTGATGCAATATGTCGCGCAGATAATGCTCGACACCGTTGGCCAGGCGGGGACCTGCTACCGCTTCGGCGGCGAGGAATTTACCGTGCTTGTGCCGGACGCAACGGAGACCGCCGCCTTCGAGCTTGCCGAACGGCTGCGGCAGAAAATCGCCACGACGCCGCTTTCGCATGGCGGCCGTATCCTCGGCCTGGTGTCGATTTCGATCGGCGTCGCGGGCTCGCCCGTCGAAGGGCCGGTTTCGACGCTCCTCACGCGGGCGGATGCTGCACTTTTCGAAGCCAAGGCTGGCGGGCGGAATCAGACCGTGCTTGCGGGTGCTGTAAAGCTTACGGATCAGGCGAGCCGCAACTCGGCTTGAAACAGGCCGGCGATAGAACTCTGCGGCAGCCGATATCCACTGCTGCAGCATGCTTCTCGCTGTCGAGGACGACGGGATCGGCGGGCGCGAGGGCGATGCGCCAAAGGGCGCCGGGCCCGGCAGCCGCATGGTCAGATCCATGGCCGCCACGCTCGGCTCGACGATCCATTGCGTGCCTTCTCTTTCCGGCACCCGTGCCGAACTGAGGGTCAGCCTTCAACAGGCGATGTCCCGGAGACGGCGTCTTTCTGCCACGCTCGAAGCCCTTCATTTTGTTCCCGCCATTGCAATGCCCGCATGCCGACCCTATGATTTCCGGATGCGCGTGAAGGTGCATAGCTCCGAGAACCAGCCCGGTTTTCTGAACTGTGCGCGAAACGTCGCGGACGAAGCGCCTTTGGCGCGGTCGGATGGATGCGGGCGCTCCTCGGAGCGGCACATCCGTTTCGCGTGCAGGCATATTGTTCCAATCAAAGAGCTTCTCTTGTTAACCGAAATACTCATCGTCATTGCCCTCACCGTCCTGAACGGTGTCCTCGCGATGTCGGAACTTGCCGTCGTCTCCTCCCGTCCGGTGCGGCTCCGGATCATGGCCGAGCAGGGTAATCGCGGCGCGGCAACCGCCATACGGCTCGCCGAAGACCCCGGCCGCTTCCTTTCCTCCGTCCAGATCGGCATCACGCTGGTCGGCGTGCTGTCCGGCGCATTCTCGGGCGCCACGCTCGGTGCGCGGCTGACCACCTGGTTCGAAGCGCAGGGCATGGCGGGCAACCTCGCCGACTGGCTGGGCGTCGGCACCGTCGTCGTTTTCATCACCTACCTGTCGCTGATCGTCGGCGAACTGGTGCCGAAGCAGATCGCGCTGCGCGCGCCGGAGGCGGTCGCCGCCCGTGTCGCACCCGCCATGAAAATGCTGGCGACGGTCGGCGCGCCGATCGTCTGGTTGCTCGATGTCTCCGGCCGGCTCGTCCTCAGCCTGCTCGGCCAGCGGGGCGAGCAGGGCGACCGGGTCACCGACGAGGAAATCCGTACCGTGCTTGCCGAGGCCCAGAGCGCCGGCGTGATCGAGACGGAAGAATCGGCAATGATCTCGGGCGTCATGCGACTTGCCGACCGCACGGCGCGCGGCCTGATGACGCCGCGCCGGGATGTCGAGGTCATCGATATCGAGGACGGGCCGGACGAAATCCGCGAGCAGCTGCGCGCCACGCAGCGCTCGCGCCTGCCGATCCGCAACGGCAGTTCGGACGAGATCATGGGTACGCTGTTCGTCAAGGACGCCTACGACTTCATCGCCGGCGGCAAGATGCTGGATATCCGCGGCATCATGCGCGAGGCGCCCGTCGTCTCCGACCTGACCGGCGCGCTCGACGTCATCCAGGCGCTTCGCCGCGCGCCGGCCCATATGGTCCTGGTCTATGACGAATACGGTCACTTCGAAGGCATCATCACCTCGGGCGACATCCTCGAGGCGATCACCGGCGTCTTCCAGGAGGAAAACGACGAGGAACCTGCGATCGTTGCCCGCGACGACGGTTCTTTCCTGATCGCCGGCTGGATGCCGGTCGATGAATTCGCCGACCAGATGGGTTTTTCGCTCGGGGACGATCCCGGCTACGAGACGGTCGCGGGTTTTGTGCTCGACGAGATGAAACGCCTGCCGGAACTCGGCGAGAGCTTCACCAAGAACGGCTGGACCTTCGAGGTCATCGATCTCGACGGCCGCCGCATCGACAAGCTTTTGGTAAAGCGGTCGGACAGGGCATGATGGACGTCTTGAAGACCAAGGCGGAGCTTCGAGCCGCGCGGCTTGCCGCGCGGGACGCCATTCCGCCGGTCGAGCGCATCGAGAAGAGCCTTGTCATCGCATCGCACGGGGTAGAGGCAATCGATCTCGAAGCCGGCGCGATCGTTTCGGGTTTCCTGCCGATCCGCTCGGAAGTCGATGTGCGGCCGCTGATGGCGCATCTGCGCGACCGCAGCGCGCGGCTCTGCGTGCCGGTCATTCTCGACAAGCAGACCATCGTTTTTCGCGAACTGGTGCGCGGCGCGGAACTGGTGGCGGGCGTGTTCGGCACGTTCGGGCCGGGGCCGGATGCGGCGGAACTCGAACCGCAGGTGATGCTGGTGCCGCTGTCGGCTTTCGATGCGGCGGGGCACCGGATCGGCTACGGCGGCGGTTATTACGACCGGGCGATCCATCGCCTGCAGCAAAAAGGCCTGAACCCGAAGCTGATCGGGATTGCCTTCGACTGCCAGGAAGTGGCATCTGTTCCCTTTGAACCTCACGATATCAGACTAGACGCTGTCCTGACGGAGAGCGGTTACCGGTCCTTCGAAGATATGGGCCGCGCACGGATTGGATAAGAATGCGCCTTTTGTTCCTGGGTGACATGGTGGGCAAGACCGGCCGCGTGGCGGTCTGGGAAAAGCTGCCCGGCCTCGTCGCCGACCTGAAGCTCGATTTCGTCATCGTCAACGGCGAGAATGCCGCCGGCGGCTTCGGCATTACCGAGGATATCTTTCTCGAGACGATCAATGCCGGCGCCGACGTGGTGACGACCGGCAACCATGTCTGGGACCAGAAGGAGGCGGTGAGCTTTGCCGGCCGCCACGAGCAGTTCCTGCGCCCCGCCAACTATCCCGCCGGCACGCCTGGCAAGGGGTCCGGCATCTTCTACGCCCGCAACGGCGCGCGCATCCTGGTCGCCAACATCATGGGCCGGGTGTTCATGCATCCGGAACTCGACGACCCCTTCAAGAGCGCCGAGGCGATCCTCGCCGCGGCACCCCTGAAGGAACAGGCGGACGCGATCATCTTCGACTTCCATGCGGAAGCGACCAGCGAGAAACAATGCTTCGGGCATTTCGTCGACGGCCGCGCCAGCCTCGTGGTCGGCACCCACACGCATGTGCCGACGGCCGACTGCCAGATTTTGAACGCCGGCACCGGTTACATGTCGGATGCCGGCATGTGCGGCGACTACGACTCGTCGCTCGGCATGGACAAGGAAGAACCGCTCAACCGCTTCATCTCGAAAATGCCGAAGGGCCGTTTCGAGGCGGCGACCGGCCCTGCGACCATCTGCGGCCTCGGCATCGAGATTTCCGATACGACCGGGCTTGCGGAGAAGATCGAGCCGCTGAGGATGGGGCCGCGGCTTGCGGAGACCATTCCGTCCTTCTGGCGGTAGGTTTTCGAAGCTACCGCCGGTGGTTGCTGCGCTTCGTGCCGTCGTAGAAGCCGGGCGGTTTCTTGGCGACCCAGCTGACGAATTTGCCGATCTCGGGATGGTCGAGAAGGGATGCGATGGTCGAATACGACTTTTCGAGTTCCGCCTCGCTGAACAGCGCATGGATCTGCCGGTGGCAGATGCGGTGGAGAAATTGCGTTTCCCGCCCACCTCGGCTCTTCGGGACGAGATGGTGCTCGTCGCGCTGATCCTCGGGGATCAGCCGGCCGCACAGGGGGCAGATTTCAGGCTCGGGCTGCTGATACCACGAGACGATGTCCTGTTTTTGCTTTCTCATCATCGTTCACCGGCACGAGTCATCCACTTCTCGAATTCCGCGGTCGTCCTCACCTCTCCATCCAGCACCGCCTCATAGACTGATGCGCTCGAGGCCGGCTTGCCGCCTTTCGGCGCGTTGGCGACAAGTTCCGCCTTGATGATCAGGATCGTTTCCCGCGCCCCGTCGGTCAAGCGGGCCAGAAGCGTCTTCAGGTGTCCGAGATCCGGCTGGCGGTCCGGTTCGTCGATGAACCAGATGTCGAAATTCCAGTCCTCGCCCTTTTCCGTCCGGTAGGTGAGGCCAAGATAGAGGCCGTCCGGGTAGTTCTGCGGTTCGGTGTTCCAGAAGCCGCTGTCGTTACGGTAGCGCAGTGCGCCGACGCGGCTGTCGAGCATCAGTTCGCCGGCGATCTCTGCGACAGTCCGGCGGGTGGCGGGGTCCAGCTTCTCGCAGATCACGGTGATGTCGATGTCGCGGCGGACCATCACGCCGAGCGCCGAGCTTCCGACCCGGACCGGATTGCCTGCGGTGCGGAGCAGCGCGTCAAGGTGCAGCGCGCCGACGATCGCGTCGGCCTCGGCCTGCAGTTCCGCCTGCTTCTCCAGAATGACCGACATGGCTCTCCCCGCGCTTTGAGAGGGTTACGTCCGGCATCGCAGGCCCGGCGTCAAGCCTCGGACAGACATGCTCTTTGACATTTGCGCTGCGAATAAGTAGGAACGGCGCAATGTTCGGCTGCGAGTGTTGCAGCCACAGCGCTTTGCGCGCGACAATCCGAAAGACAGATTTAGATGACCGACTACAACGGCGCCGTTCCGGCGATCGCCAAGGCATTGGCGAAACGGGGCTATGTTACGCTGACCCCCGTCCAGAAATCCATGCTCGACCCGGCTCTCATCCATTCCGATGCGCTGGTTTCGGCGCAGACCGGTTCGGGCAAGACCGTTGCCTTCGGCCTGGCGATTGCTCCGACACTGCTCGGCGACGCGGAAAAGTTCGGCCCGGCGCGCCAGCCGCTGGCGCTCGTCATTGCGCCGACCCGTGAACTGGCGATGCAGGTCACCCGCGAGCTGGAATGGCTCTATGAGATGACCGGGGCGGTCATCACCAGCTGCGTCGGCGGCATGGACATCCGCAGCGAACGGCGCGCGCTCGAACGCGGCGCCCATATCGTCGTCGGAACGCCCGGCCGTCTCTGCGACCATATTCGCCGCAACGCGCTCGACATGTCGGAGCTCAAGGTCGCCGTACTCGACGAGGCGGACGAGATGCTCGACCTCGGTTTCCGCGAAGACCTGGAATTCATCCTGGAATCGGCCCCCGCCGAACGCCGTACGCTGATGTTCTCGGCAACCGTGCCGGCCGCGATCGCCAAGCTTGCCAAGAGCTACCAGCGCGACGCGGTCCGCATCGCGACCTCGGCCGAGGAAAAGCAGCATGTCGATATCGAATACCGGGCGCTTGCCGTCGCATCCGCCGACCGCGAAAACGCGATCATCAACGTGCTGCGCTATTATGAAGCGACCAATGCGATCGTGTTCTGCTCGACCCGTGCTGCCGTCAATCATCTGACCGCGCGGTTCAACAACCGCAATTTCGCGGTCGTGGCGCTCTCCGGCGAACTGACGCAGAACGAACGCACCCATGCGCTGCAGGCGATGCGTGATGGCCGTGCCCGCGTCTGCATCGCCACCGACGTCGCCGCCCGCGGCATCGACCTGCCGGGTCTCGACCTCGTCATCCATGCCGACCTGCCGTCCAATCCGGAAACGCTGCTCCACCGCAGCGGCCGAACTGGCCGCGCCGGGCGCAAGGGCATCAGCGCGCTGATCGTGCCGGTGAATGCCCGCCGCAAGGCCGAGCGCCTGCTCGGCGGTGCCGGCATTTCCGCCACCTGGGCTCGTCCGCCGTCCGCCGAAGAGGTGATGCGCCGCGACGACGAGCGGCTGCTGGCCGATCCGATCTTCACCGAAAAGCCGCGCGAGGAAGAGCAGGATCTGATCGCGAAGCTGGTCGAGAGCCATGGCGCTGAAAAGCTGGCTTCCGCCTTCGTCAATCTCTACCGCACCAAATATTCGGCGCCCGAGGATCTGATCGAGATCTCGGTGCAGCAGGATACCCGCAAGCCGCGCGAGCGGACCGGCGGCGAGGGCGATTTCCCGATGACCCGGCGCCCGTCGCGCGACGAATTCGGCCCGGCCGTGTGGTTCTCGCTGTCGGTCGGCCGCAAGCAGAATGCCGAGCCGCGCTGGCTGATCCCGATGCTCTGCCGCAACGGCAACGTCACCAAGCGCGAGATCGGCGCGATCAAGATGCAGCAGGACGAAACCTTCGTCGAGATCGCCGCAGATCACGCCGATGCCTTCATGCAGGCGATCGGCAAGGAAAAGGCGCTGGAGCGGGGTATCCGCGTCACCCGGCTGACCAGCGCGCCGGATCTCAGCCGTCCTGCACCGGCCAAGCCCTATCCCAAGAAGTCCTATGACGATCGCCCGAAAGAGTCTCACGGCGATGACTGGTCGAAGGGCAAGCCGCGGAAGAATACGTCCAACGCTGCCGGTCCGGGCGGCCCGCGGGCAGCCGAGGCGCGCGGCGATGGAAAGCCTTTCAACAAGGATTCCAAGCCGTTCCGCAAGGACGCCCAGCCCTTCAAGAAGGACGACAAGCCTTTCAAGAAGAAGGACAAGCCGAAACTGGCCAACAGCAGCAATTTCGAGCGCCGGAAGTAGTCTGGGCGCGATGTTGCGCGACCCCGGTTCAATGCGAACCCGGGTGTCCGCGTCGCCGACCGGAATTGCGGATGAGATCAAGGGGCGGCCCGAAGCCGCCCCTTTGTCGTCTCAGAGGGTCTCGTCGAACAGCGTCAGCAGGCGCTTGAAGTGGCGCTCGGAACCGTCCTTGTCGTAGACGCTGTGGTCCGGCACGGTCCAGCCATGGCCCATGCCGACATAGTTCTCGACTGCATGATCGACGCCGCCGACGCGAAAGGCTTCGGCGAAGCGGGCCGACTGCTCCGGCGGAAAGCTGTTGTCGACGCCGGCAACGCCCACATAGACGCGCGCCTTGATCCTGTCGGCAAGCCTGTGCGGGCTGTCTTCCGCCTCGCTTGCGAGATTGCCGCCATGGAAGCTCGCCGCCGCCTTGATGCGTTCCGGATAGTGGGCCGCGGCGGTGATCGCGCGGGCGCCGCCCATGCAGTAACCGACCGTTCCGATGGCGCCGGTAACGCCTTCGGCCTCCAGCGCTTCGATGAAGGCGGCGCCGTCCTGTGCCGTCAGTGCCTGGGTTGCCGTCTGCATCATCGCCCTGATCCGGGTCTTGGAGGCTTCCTCGCTGAAGGCGGTCCGGGCGTTGAACGGACCATATTCGCCGGACCGGTAATAGAGGTCGGGAACGAGCACGGTATAGCCGGCATCGGCGATGCGCTGGCCCATCCAGTAGAGCGCTTCGCGCGGACCGAAGGCATCCATGTAGAGGATGACGCCCTTGGTCGTCGCCGCGCCGTTTTCCGGCTTGATGACGGCGGCTCTGGCCGCGCCGTCCCGGGTCTCGATTGCAATGTCGTGCTTCATGAAAATATCCCCAAGCTTTCCCGATCCGGCTGCCGGCGAGCTTATGTCAGGCGCTGCCGATACTTTTCAATAATCAATTCCATGACCTCGACCAATGACAGAATTGTGAGACCGGCCGCGGCGATTGCGGCTGGACCGGCCTTTCGCATTGCCGCATGTTTTCGCCCGGGAATGAGCATGAACGCAGTTCTTTGGGATCAGCATGATGCTACGGGCTCTCGCACTCGGTCTTTCCGGCCTCCTTCTGTCCGCTTTCGCCGCGTTCGCTCAGGATGGCCTGCCCATCAGCCAGTGCCAGGCGATTGCCCAGAAGCTGCCCGGTGTCACCTTCGCGAGCTTCAATCCCTCGGGCCTGCAGTTCGCTCAGGCGAACAAGGCCCTGACGATGGCCGAGCGGGAAGAAGTGAAGATCACCTTCGTCGGCCATTCCACCTATTTCATCGAGACGCCCAGCGGGATCGGCATCGCCACCGATTATAGCGGCGCCTATCGGCCGTCGCGCCTGCCGGACGTGGCAACGATGAACAAGGCGCATACCACCCATTTTACGCTCAGCCCCGACCCCGGGATCAAGCATGTGCTGCACGGCTGGAGCGACATGCCCGGAGAAAAGGTCCAGCACAAGCTGATGGTCGGCGATGTCTATATCCGCAACGTCATGTCGGACATCCGCAACTGGGGCGGCGGCATCGAGGAAAACGGCAATTCGATCTTCATCTTCGAGGTCGCGGGATTGTGCATCGGCCATCTCGGCCACCTGCATTTCGAGCTGAACGAGGCCCAGTATACCGAGATCGGCCGCCTTGACATCCTGATGGTGCCGGTCGATGGCGGCCTGACGATGGGGGCGGACAGCATGAGCCGGGTGGTGCAGCGGCTGCGCTCGTCGCTGATCCTGCCGATGCATCGCTGGGGTCCTCCGCTCGACAACTTCATCGCCATGTTCGACGCCAAGTTCGACATCGCCTATGCCAGGGAACCGACGATCCGGGTGTCGATGCGCAGCCTGCCGAAGAAGCCGACGATCCTGGTGCCGCAGGGGCTTTGACCCCCGCGGCCTTTTGGACGGTTAGTGGAATTGCGGAAAGGCGAGGTGCTGCTTGACGCCGACGTCGGGCATCTTCTCGTCATGCAGATTGGCCTTGGCGATCTCCCAGCCGAATTTCAGCGTGCTGTCGGTGGAGGCCCAGATTTCCGCATCATCGACCCGGAAGGCGAGCAGGGTCAGAAGCGGGTCTTCCTTGCCGCGCTCGTACCAGGCAGCCGTCACTGCGCTCCAGTATTCGTCGATCTTGGCGCGGTCGTTGCGGATTTCCAGCGCGCCGGACAGGCAGGCGTGGTAGTCGTGGTTCTTGCCGATCACCACGAAATGGGCACGGCTGCCGGCACGAATGGCGCGTACCAGATCCGTGTCGGCCTTGGTGAAGAACCAGATCGTGCTCGACTTCGGATCGGCATTCGGCGCCATGGGCTGGAAATGCATGTGCGAGCCTTCGATGCCAAGCATGCCGGCATGGATGTCGTTGATCTCGTCCCAGAGCTGGCGTTCGGGCGCTTCGCGGGCTTCGGTCAGGCTTGCCATGGATTGTCTCCTTTGCTGTTCGTCTCGGTGAACAAACGGCAAGGCCTTGGCTTTGTTCCGAGTCTTGCCTCGGAGAGGCGGTATCGGGAAAAGCCTCGACTTAGCCAGGAAATGCCCTTGAACGGCTTCGGCTTCGAAATTATAAGGCGCCATTCCAGAACAAGTTAAAGTGTCAGGGGTGCCATGGCTGGCCATTCACAGTTCAAAAACATCATGCACCGCAAGGGCAAGCAGGATTCGATCCGGTCGAAGATGTTTTCCAAGCTTGCGCGCGAAATCACCGTCGCCGCCAAGACGGGTCTGCCTGATCCGACCATGAACGCGGCATTGCGCCTGGCGATCCAGAACGCCAAGGCGCAGTCGATGCCCAAGGACAATATCGACCGGGCGATCAAGAAGGCTGTCGGCGCGGACGCGGAAAACTACGATTCCGTCCGTTACGAAGGTTACGGCCCCGGCGGCACCGCCGTCATCGTCGAGGCGCTGACCGACAACCGCAACCGCACGGCCTCCAACGTCCGCTCGATCTTCACCAAGGCGGGCGGCGTGCTTGGCGAAACCGGCTCGGTTTCCTTCTCCTTCGACCATGTGGGCGAAATCACCTACAAGGCGAGCGTCGGCGATGCCGACAAGGTGATGGAAGCGGCGATCGAGGCCGGCGCCGACGACGTGACGACCGACGAGGAGGGCCACACGATCATCTGCGCTTTCGAAAGCCTCGGCGAAGTGTCGAAGGCGCTCGAAGCGACACTCGGCCAGGCCGAGACGGTCAAGGTGATCTGGCGGCCGCAGAACACGATCGAAGTGGATGAAGAAAAGGCTCAGTCGCTGCTGAAGCTGATCGACAACCTGGAAGACGACGACGATGTGCAGAGCGTCTATTCGAACTTCGAGGTTTCCGAAGAAGTCATGGCCAAGCTTTCGGCCTGATCCGTTCTCGACCTCACGGCTTTACCGGGCGGGCTGGCATGACCAGCCCGCCTTTGTTTCAGGCTCGAACTTTTTCCATCATCGGCAACGTCGCGAACAATTCGACCGATCGCAGCCGGGCGTCGACATCGTGGATCGGCATCGAGATGATCAGTTCGTCGGCGCCGGTTTCTCCCAGGAATTCCCTGAGCTTTGCCTCGACCGTCGCAACGGAGCCGACCGCTGCGTAACGCAGCGTGTGCTCGACATTCATCTTTTCCATGGGCGTCCAGAAACCTTCCATGCTGTCGACGGGCCTCGGGAAACGGGTGCGGACATTCTTGCGAAGGTTGACGAACTGCTGCTGCGACGAGGTGAAGTGGCGCTCAGCCTCCGCATCGGTTTCCGCCGCGACGCCCATGACGCCGACCATCATGTAGGGCTTTTCGAGTTGGAGGGACGGCTGGAAACGGTCGCGGTAGATCGAGATCGCTTCCATCAGCATGTCAGGCGCGAAATGCGAGGCAAACGCGTAGGGCAGGCCAAGGGCGGCCGCGAGATGGGCGCTGTAGACGCTCGATCCGAGCAGCCAGATCGGCACATGCGAATCCATGCCTGGGGTGGCGAGCAGGCCCTGGTCCTTTTCGGGCGTGCCGAGCAGGCGCTGCAGTTCGAGGATGTCATGCGGAAAACTCTCGGCGCCGGCATCGAGATTGCGGCGCAGCGCGCTTGCGGTGCGCATGTCGGTTCCCGGCGCCCGGCCGAGGCCGAGATCGACGCGGCCCGGCAGCAGCGCTTCCAGCGTGCCGAACTGTTCGGCGATGACGAGCGGCGAATGGTTGGGGAGCATGATGCCGCCGGAGCCGACGCGGATGGTCTTGGTGGCCGCGCCCACGTGGCCGATGACGATCGCAGTTGCGGCGCTGGCAATGCCCGGCATGCCGTGGTGTTCGGCGAGCCAGACGCGCTTGTAGCCCTGCTCCTCGGCCTTGATCGCCAGGCGGCGGGACTGGTCGAGCGCATCGCTGACGGAATAACCTTCACCGACGGGTGAAAGATCGAGAATGGAAAACGGGATCATCGGAACGTCCTGAAGGCGGAATAACTGACAGAGTGTTCCACTTATCTAGGCAGCCTTGTCCAGAAATACGACCCTGCGGCCAACGGAAAAAGAAACGCCGGAAGGGTCGTGGGCGTGCGGCCCCTCCGGCTTCACGATTTGACCAGGCGCAGGTGCGAGCCGGGTTTCGCGGGTTTGAGGCTTTCCGGTACCGTCACCCCTCCCGCATTGAGGATCGTGACGGGCGTCAATCGTCCTGCATGATGGTCGATCGCAGCGATATCGCGGTTCATGCGGCCGAGCCTTGCCGTCAGCGCATCCAGGGCGCCGATCTGGTCGCGGCTCGCCTTGGCAAGCGTCATCATCGTGGTTCTGGCGGCTGCGAGCGTTTCGATTTCCTCGCCGGAGCTCGCTGCGAGTGCCGCGACGTGACCGTGCAAGGCATCCGCGTAGATCGTCATCGCATCCAGTTCCAAGCCCGCCTTCTCCACAGACTTGCCGCCGAGTTCGGCCGCTTCCGCCGAGCTTCGGGACAGGCCGGAGATCTCCTTGGCAACCTCGGCGGCCCGCTCGGCAAGTCCGCGGATTTCCTCGGCCACGGTCTTGAAGCCGGCCTCCTCACCGGGACGAGCCGCTTCAATGCCGGCGTTGAGGGCCAGCATATTGGCCTGGAAGGCAATCTCGCGGATTGTCGCTGTGGCGGGCTCGATCTTGAGCGATGCCTTTCGGATCGCCTCCATCGCCACCGTTGCGGCTTGCATCATCTCCTTCGGCGGACGCATGTCGAGCCGGGCGTTGCTGGCGATTTCGGCCGCGTGCCGGACCTGCATCCTTCGCTCCCCCTGCGTTTCGGCAAGCCTGCCGACATCCGCAGCTGTCCTGGCGATGGTTGCCGTCAGCCGGCGCCCGGCCTCGGCGGTTTTCGTCAGTTCGTCGCGAGCCTCGACGCAGTCCGTGTGAAGGCCGTGGGCGCAGCTGCCGATCATTCCGAGCACGTCTTCCAGGATCGTCAGGGCATGGTTGAAATCCGCACGCAGGCCCTCGTATCTCTCGGGGAACGGCATGTCGATCCGCACGGTCAGATCGCCAACCGCCAGGCGCCGCAGGCCGCCGTCCAGCGCCTCGACCACTGTCCTCAGCGCGCGTGCTTCCTCTCCGGCGGCCTCGAGATCGCGCAAGCGAGCTTGCGCCTCCTCCGCCTCCTGCCGCTCGCGCGCTTCTTCGTCCTTGACGAGCCGGGTGAGATGATTGCGGCAAAGCTGCTCCAGCGCCCTGTAGATCGAGCCGATTTCATCGGTGCGGGCCAGATGTTCACGCGGCACCGCGGTCCTGCCGGCGGCGACCTCCGAGACGGTTCCGGCGATGGTGCGCAACGGATTGATGAGGGCTCCGGCAAGGAAGATGGTGACGAGGGTCAGCGTTATCAGCGATGCGGCGATGCACGCCATCTCGAAAGACGTCAGCTCGCCGGCGGCGTAAAAGAGGAGGCCCGCGAGAATCCCATTCTGCGCCAGCACAAGCCCGATCACCTTGACGGATAGGGAATGATGTCTGCCTGTCATGGCTGCCTCCTCACATTGCGTCCAAGCCGCGATTTGCAACGCGCGAGGCGCAGGGGCGTTGCCGACCGGCGACCCGAAAGGGGGCAAACCTTCCCGACATGGTTACCGGAGGGTAAACGGCCCTCCAGTCTCGTTTTCGGTTTGTTCACATTCTCATGGCACTGGTTACGGCATCAGGATAGGGTATGGGCATGACAGGCACGATTCGCATCATCGGCATCGACCCAGGGCTTCGGCGTACCGGCTGGGGTATCATCGAGACGCTCGGCAACAGTCTGCGCTTCGTCGCCTCGGGCACCGTGACTTCCGACGGCGACATGGACCTCGCCTCCCGCCTCTGCCAGCTGCATGACGGGCTCGCGGAAGTGGTGCATGCCTACCAACCGGACGAGGCGGCCGTCGAACAGACCTTCGTCAACAAGGACGCCGTCGCCACGCTAAAGCTCGGCCAGGCGAGAGGCGTCGTCATGCTGGTGCCGGCACGAGCCGGGCTGCCGGTTGCCGAATACGCGCCGAACGCCGTCAAGAAATCGGTGATCGGGGTCGGCCACGGCGAAAAGCAGCAGATTCACATGATGCTGAAGATCCTGATGCCGAAGGCGGAGTTCAAGGGCAATGACGCCGCCGACGCGCTGGCGATCGCCATCTGCCACGCCCATAACCGGGGCGGCCACCGCATGCGCGCAGCACTCGCAGGATAGTTTGTTCTTGACTTGTTCTGGTCGGACGGATAAGTAATACCTCAGAGGTATTACCATGCGCGTCACCGAAAAAGGCCAGGTTACGATCCCGAAAAATGTCCGCTCCAATCTGGGGATTGAGCCGGGCAGCGAGGTGGAATTTGTTCTTCGCGAGGGTGAAGCCGTGCTTCGCCGTGTTGAGCCGTCTCGCGAGGAAGCGGAACGCAATGTTCGCGTGCTCATGGATCATCTCAGGCGGCATCAGGGGTCCATGTCTCTCGGTGATATGAGCGGCGAGGAATTTTATCGTCTTCTGAGGGACTGATCGCATGGCGACCCTTGTCGATACCAATGTCCTGATCGACGTGTTCCACACGCGGAGCGCCTTCACCGAATGGTCAACCGAACAATTGGCGGTTGCCCAGACAAACGGGCCGCTGCTGATCAATCCGTTGATTTATGCGGAAATGGCTGCCGGTTACGCGACGAGCGAAGCGCTGGAATCGGCACTTGCGCCCAGTCTTTTCCGGCGGGAGGATCTTCCTTGGGAAGCGGCCTACGCGGCGGGCCACGCTTTTTTGCAATACCGCCGACTGGGCGGGGATAAACGTTCGCCGCTTCCCGATTTCTACATTGGTGCCCATGCGATGGTCAAAGGCTACAGGCTGCTCAGCCGGGATGTCGCAAGGTACCGGACCTATTTTCCCTTGATTTCCATCATCTCCCCCGAAACCCATCCCTGACGGACATCCTTCATGATCGGCAAGCTCAAAGGCACTATCGACGAAATGGGCGACGACTATGTGCTCGTCGATGTCCATGGCGTCTGTTACGAGGTGTTCTGTTCGTCGCGCACGCTGTCGAAGATGGGGTCAGCGGGCGAAGCGGTGGTGCTGTTCATCGAGACCTATGTGCGCGAGGACCAGTTCAAGCTTTTCGGCTTCCTGACGGCCCTGGAGCGAGAATGGTTCAACCTGCTGCAAAGCGTGCAGGGCGTCGGCGCCAAGGTGGCGCTCGCCGTGCTCTCCACCCTGACGCCGTCCGAGCTCGCCAATGCGATTGCGCTGCAGGACAAGACGACAGTTTCGCGCGCGCCCGGCGTCGGGCCGAAGGTCGCGGTGCGTATCGTCACCGAACTCAAGAACAAGGTACCCGCCTTCGCTGGCGAAGCCTCCGTCAATATCGGCCTCAAGCAGGAGCTCGGCGAGGGCGTGGCGGCCGCACCGGTCGCCGACGCGGTCTCGGCGCTCACCAATCTCGGCTATTCGCGCGACCAGGCCGCGAACGCGGTTGCGGCAGCGCTCAAAAACGGCGGCGAGGGGGGCGACAGCGCCAAGCTCATCCGGCTGGGGTTGAAGGAACTGGCACGGTGATTTGCTGATCTGTCGGAAGTTTGATAAAATTTCCTTCGAATGGCAATTTGTCGGAACAGGTGATGTATGTGGTGGGAAGTTACGCTTTCGCCGAAGGGCCAGGTGACCATTCCGAAGGAGATGCGCGAAGCTCTCAACCTTCAGCCGGGAGACCGTATGATTTACTCACTGGTCAATGGAGAGGTAGTCATCACGCCTAAGAACGTCAACTTCAACGACCTCGCGGGGCTCCTTGGAAAACCGCCGAAAGGGAGGGCGACGCTCGATGAGATCGATGCCGCCGTGCTGGAAGCCGGCGGCGCGAATGCGGTCGATACGCAGGATGATAAAGAAGCGGATGCGGCCGCATGACCGTTTTTGGGCTCGACACGAATGTCGTTCTGCGGCTTTTCATCGATGACGACCCGTCGCAGCGGGCAGCAGCGCTTAAATTTGGGGAAGGCCTTGGAAGAGGTTATTCCGCTTTTATCACCCTGATTGGTCTGCTTGAGCTTGATTGGGCCCTCAGGTCACAATACGGATTCAGCAGGAAGCACGTGACACTTGCCATCGACAGGCTGCTTCACACGAGAGGGCTTATGGTCGAGAACCATACGCTTGTCGTAAAGGCGCTTCGACTTGTCGAGGCCAACAATGCAGACTTTGCCGATGCCGTCATCGCCTGCCGCTCGTTGGAGGAAGGCTGTGAATCGACAAAGACCTTCGATCAAAAGGCTGCACGCAAGGTGCCCGGAATGGAACTTCTCGCATGAGTGAACCCGCCCGCCTGATAACGCCGGAAAAGCGGGGCGAAGACCTGGATACGACGCTGCGCCCGCAGTCGCTGGACGAGTTCACCGGCCAGGCGGAGGCGCGCGCCAACCTGAAGGTCTTCATCGAGGCGGCGAAGAACCGCGGCGAGGCGCTGGACCACGTGCTGTTCGTCGGCCCGCCCGGCCTCGGCAAGACGACGCTGGCGCAGATCATGGCCAAGGAACTCGGGGTCAATTTCCGCTCGACCTCCGGCCCGGTCATCGCCAAGGCGGGCGATCTGGCGGCGCTGCTCACCAATCTCGAAGATCGCGACGTGCTCTTCATCGACGAAATCCACCGGCTCAATCCGGCGGTCGAGGAAATCCTCTATCCGGCCATGGAGGATTTCCAGCTGGACCTGATCATCGGCGAAGGCCCGGCGGCGCGGTCGGTGAAGATCGATCTGTCGAAGTTCACGCTGGTCGCGGCCACCACCCGTCTCGGCCTACTCACCACGCCGCTGCGCGACCGTTTCGGCATCCCGGTGCGGCTGGCCTTCTATACCGTCGACGAGTTGGAACTGATCGTCCGGCGCGGCGCGCGGCTGATGGGCCTGCCGATGACCGATGACGGCGCTCGCGAGATTGCAAGACGCGCCCGCGGCACGCCGCGCATCGCCGGGCGGTTGTTGCGCCGGGTGCGCGATTTCGCCGAGGTGGCGAGGGCCGAGGCGGTGACGAGGGAGATCGCCGACGAGGCGCTGACCCGTCTTCTGGTCGACAATATGGGCCTCGACCAGCTCGACAAACGCTACCTCAACATGATCGCCGTCAATTTCGGCGGCGGCCCGGTCGGCATCGAGACGATCGCCGCCGGCCTGTCGGAACCGCGCGATGCGATCGAGGACATCATCGAGCCCTACATGATCCAGCAGGGTTTCATCCAGCGCACGCCCCGAGGCCGCGTTTTGACCGCAAACGCGTGGAAACATCTGGGAATGCAGCCGCCGAAGGATCTCGAGGCAGCACAGTTCCGGATGAATCTCGAGGATGAATGATTTCCCGCCGCGGGTTTCTGGCATCTGTCCCGCAATTTCCGCAGGGGCCGGATCGCGTGTCGCTCGCTCTGCCCGATCACATGCATGGCGGTCCGGTGCGACTGTCGGGTTCCGCTCCCATCGTTCCTTCGGCGCACCGCCGGAAATCAACGTGATCGACTTAGGATAGCCCGCATGGCGCGCACTCGCATCCGTATCAAGACCAAGGGCAAGCGCATCTTCCAGATGCGGATCGCCGGGCTCGGGTTCCGTGATGGTCATGTGCTGGTGCATCGCGCCGTGGACGAGGCCTTCTGGACCTTTCCGGGCGGGCGGGCGGAGGTCGGCGAGACGTCGGAAGAGACCCTCAAGCGCGAGATGGTCGAGGAAATCGGCGTCGAGGTGACGGTCGGTCGGCTGCTCTGGTCGGTCGAGAATTTCTTCCACTACGAAGACCGCGACTGGCATGAACTCGGTTATTATTACCTGATGGACATCCCGGAGACGTTTCCCTTTCATCCGACGGATATCGTCCATCGGATCAAGGACGAACACGATCTGGAATTCAAATGGGTACCGGCGACGACAGAGGCGCTGAGGGCGCTCGACATTCCGCCCTACTTCATCGCCGAGGAGATCGAGAGCCTGCCGGGCAGCCCGCGGCACCTCGTCTGGCGCGACGGCGATCTTGACCTGAAGTCTTAAGCTCAGACGCGCATCGCCTCGATGACGGCGCGCAGGCCTGCCGACATGTTGCGGCGGCTCGGATAATAGAGGTAGAGCCAGTCCTCCGGCGGGCACCAGGCGTCCAGGCATTGGATCAGCGTGCCGTCGCGGATGTCGCGTTCGGCGCGGTTTTCCCAGACATAGGCGAGCGCGGTGCCGGAGCGGGCGACCTCGACCATCAATTCATGATCGTCGAGCGCTACCGGCCCGTTCGGATGGAAGGTCACGGTTTCTCCGTCGCGGGAGAATTCCCAGGCGTAGCGCGTGCCGCTCGGATAAGTGTTTTCGATGCAGGCATGACTTTCCAGCTCATGCGGCGTTTCGGGGATTTTCCGGTCCCTGAAATAGGCTGGTGAACCGACCACGACGAGGCGCAGGCGCGGCTTGATCCTGACCGCGATCATGCCCTGGTGCAGGCTTTCGCCGAGCCGGATGCCGGCGTCGAACCCTTCCTCGACGATATCGACCAACCGGTCGGTGGCGACGACTTCGAGCTTCAGATGCGGATTGTCGCGGATCAGGGGCCCGAGCGCCTGGCCAAGCACGGCCGGCGCGATCGAGTTCGGTACGTTGATCCGCACCTTGCCGAAAGGCGTGTCGCGGAACTGGTTGAGCGCGTCGAGCGCCGCGCCGATATCGCCGAAGGCGGGCGAAAGCTGGGCGTGCAGCATGGCGCCGGCATCGGTCAGGGAGACGCTGCGGGTAGTGCGGTGAAGAAGCCGGACGCCGGTCCGCTCCTCGAGATTGCTGACAGCGTGGCTGATGGCCGAAGCCGTGACGTAGCGCTCCTCCGCTGCGCGGCGAAAACTCAGGTGACGGGCGACGGCTTCGAAGGCGGCGAGTTCGGAAAGATCAGTGGCGCGCATTGCTGAACTGAGCTCAACATTGAAGAGAAGATTATCAGTCTAATCGAAGAAATGGGTTTGCGCCATTCTCTCCTCGTCACCGCCCCAGGCAATTCCGCCGGCGGTCAGAAGAGGAGAATTTCCAATGGCCGACTTCATCCTTCCCGCCAAGAACACCACATCCGCCTTCTCCGCCATGCGCGGTCATCACGTGGCCATTCGGGTCACCGATTTCGAGATCGCCAAGCGCTGGTATGTCGACAAACTGGATTTCCGCGTCATCCACGAATGGCCGTTTGCCGACGAGCAGCTCGCCTATCTGGCGCCTGCCAACGACGATCACTTCATGGTGGAAATCCTGGGCGGCGGCGATCCGCTGCCGATCGATCCGCCGGCCTATAAGGATCTCGGCGACAGCCTGCGTTACTCCGGCTACCACCATTTCTGCATCAACGTCACGGATATCGAAGCGACCGTTGCGGAGCTGCGCGCCCGCGGCGTCAACATCGTCACTGAGCCCTTCAAGCTCGACGACATCAGCCGCAAGCTCGCCTTTTTTGCCGATCCTTTCGGCAACCTGATCGAACTGGCGGAAGTCGTCGCCTGACGGTTCTCGGTTGGGGAGCATCGGATGGGTGCTCCCCAACCGCCCGCATTCCGATTGGAACATCTGCCAGCGGCTTGCCGTTTCTCCACCGAAGGGAGAATGCCATGGAGAAGATCGATGTCGGAAACCAAGTCGAATGTGAACCGAGGAAGACCCATGGATAGCGAGATCCCCGATCACATTCCGCCCGCCGAAGTGGCGGAGGCGGCAGAGAAAGGCTTGAAACTGCGTTCGCAGTATCGTCGCGGTGGTACGATGGTCGGGGTGGCGCGAGCCCGCGACCTCAAGAACCGAAGATCGCTCTCGGAAAAGACGGTGCGACGGATGGTGAGCTATTTCTCGCGCCACAAGGCGGACAAGCGGGCCGAGAATTTTGGCGACGACGAAAATCCGTCGACCGGGTATATCGCCTGGCTGCTCTGGGGTGGCGATGCGGGCCAGAAATGGGCCGAGGAGCACAAGAAGGCGATCGAAAAGGCAAAGAACGAGGCAAAGATGCGGCGCTTCACGCAGTCGCATTGAGAGTTGTTGCAAGCTCCGCGATCGTCTGCCGCAAGAGCGGCGCGCCGCCCGGCTGCCAGCCGAGTGCTCTCAGTTTGTCAGTCGACATCACGTTGACCGCTCCACGATCTGCCGGCGGCGGCAGGTTGCGAGGGGGACCGGCCAGATAGCCGAGGATTTCGGCGGTGTCGGTCAGGATGTCCGACGCATTGAAGACCTGGCCGGCGATCCTGCCGGCCTCCGTTTCCAACATGAGGCGAACGGCGGCGGCGACATCGCGACCGTGGATTTCCGTTCCCGCACGCGAGGGTACCGGCCGACCTGCCAGGTGGTCCGCGAAGAGAGCACTCCATTTGTTGGGGCGCAGATTGCCGTAGACGCCGGTGAGCCGGAGAGACGAGGTGGCAAAGCCGGGGGCCGAGAGTGCCGCCAGTGCTCTCTCGGCACAGAGCTTGATCTCGCCGTAGAGGCCGTCCGGCTTCAAGGCCAGATCTTCGTCGAGCACCGTTCCGGCCGGTTGTCCGTCATAGACGGCCCTGCTCGACAGGAAGATCACTCGGCGGGTGCCGGCCTTCCTGGCGGTCTCGAACAGCTTTACCGTTCCATCGAGGTTCAGCCGGCGGAATCGATCGGCATCATCGCCTTCGCCGCCGCGGTATTTTCCCGGCAGATGGTCGAAGGCGGCGTGGACAAAGAAGTAGGCGTCGTCGAAGGCCTCGATCTGGTCCAGGGCGGGATCGAGTGAAAGGGGCACGAACTGCACGGGTTTGGTAAAAAAACCAGGCGCCGGCGGCCTCTGGCCTCCGACAATGACCGGATACCCGGCATCAAGCAGGCCTTCGACGATGTAGCGGCCAACCAAGCCTGTTCCGCCGGATATCAGCACCTTCATGGCGTCTCTCCCGGCTTCGGCAAGGTGGAGAGGGCGGGGATCTCGCGATCCTCGTAAAATGCATGCCAGAGGTCGATCAGCGGCCGCAACCGCTCGGCCTTCAGATGGTCCTTCTCCCAAGGCTTCTCATACTGGTAATGCAGCACGCCGATGCTCTCCCAGTTCCAGAGATCCGGCATGTTGAACCAGACATATTGCAGCATGTTCATGAAAACCGGCAGGCCGTGCCAATCCGGGAAGAAGCTCTCCAGAAACGTCTGGTCGGTGCGCCGCCAAAAGGCGTCCGGCCGGTCCAGCGCCGCGAGCATCCTGTCGAATGTCTCGTCGGAAGGTTTGGCGACGAAGACGCCGGAGTTCAGGCGGTGGAAGTCGGAGAGGTTCTCGTAGACGTTGGGGGCGGCGGAGAATTCCGGATAGGAAAACAGCTTGTCGATCGGGTTCAGCACCAGCGCATCGGCGTCAATGAAGACGCAGGTCTCGTATTCGGTGAGCTGCCAGAGCCTGAGCTTGCAGAAATTGTCGAGCGGCGTGTGAAAGTCCGGCTTGCGGCCCCTGGTGAAGGGGGCGGCGCCATGCAGGTTTTTTCGCGCATGCCGTTCGTTGAAGGCGTCGGAAAGGGGGAGGTGTTCGACCTCGATCAGCCGGCAACCGAGGTCTTCGAGCGGGGCAAGCGCATCGGTTTCGACGCCGCCGGTGCGGAGGACGACGATATCGGCCTCAGTGCCGGTGCGGCGGATGGAGCGCGCCAGCGCCGTTGCGCCCATGGCGTAGTCGGTATTGGTGACGAGGGTGACGAACGCGTTGGTCATGGGGTGGGGTGCCTCACGACACAGACTTCAACCTCACACCCTCCGGGTCATGTTCCACCTTCGCCGCAATATCCCTGGTCCAGGCGGAAACGGCCGGAACGCGTGATCTATCAACGCGATAGGCGTATTTCTTCGCGACGTCGACGATCTCGCCGAGCAGTCCCTCGCCGAGCGTTGTCGGTTCGAGACCGAGGCCGAGGAATTTTTCGTTTTTCACCACCAGCTCGTTTTCCGGCGCTTCCTTGCGCGGGTTGGGCAGCCATGCGATCCGCGAGCCGGTCATCGTCGAGATCATCTCGGCAAGATCGCGCACCCGGTGAGTCTCGGTCATCTGGTTGAAGATCTCGACGCGCCCGCCGCGGGCCGGCGGGTTGTTGAGCGCGATCTCGACGCAGCGGACCGAATCCTGGATGTGAATGAAGGCGCGTGTCTGGCCGCCGGTGCCATGGACGGTCAGCGGATAACCGATGGCCGCCTGGATGAGAAAACGATTCAAGACCGTCCCGTAATCCCCGTCATAGTCGAATCTATTGATCAATTGTGTGTGGCGGCGGGTCTGTCCGGTATGGGTGCCCCAGACGATGCCCTGATGCAGGTCGGTGATCCGCAATCCGTCATTCTTCGCGTAGAACTGGAAGAGCTGCTGATCGAGGCATTTGGTCATGTGGTAGATCGAGCCGGGATTGCTCGGATAGAGAATTTCCTGGGAGACGGTGCGGCCGTCGGCGGTCTCTATGCCGACCGGAAGGTAACCTTCCGGGATTGCCGCGCCGACCGTCGAATAGCCGTAGACGCCCATCGTCCCGAGATGGACGAGATGCGCGTCCAGATCCAGTTCCACCAGTGCGTTCAAGAGGTTGTGGGTGGCGTTTACATTGTTGCTGACGGTGTAGTTCTTGTGCCGGTCGCTCTTCATCGAATAGGGCGCCGCCCGCTGTTCGGCGAAATGGATGATGGCATCCGGGCGATGCTTTGAAAGCCAGCCCTTCAGGAGTTCGTAGTCCTTGGCGAGATCGATCAGGTGGAAATGGATGCGGCGCCCGGTTTCGGCATGCCAGATGCGGGTGCGTTCCTGGATCGAATCCATCGGCGTCAGCGACTGGACGCCAAGCTCGGTATCGATCCAGCGGCGAGAGAGGTTGTCGAGGATGTGGATATCGTGACCGGCGTCGGACAAGTGAAGCGATGTCGGCCAGCCGACGAAACCGTCACCGCCCAGGACTGCAATCTTCATGAGTTGGTCTCCACTGGTTTTCGACATATTTCCTGATAGGGAGGATATGTGACAGGACGTCAAAACTGGGGCGGCATTGCGCGCCTATCCAGTGGAGAGCTAGGAATTTCCAGGGCAAGGCCATGAAGGAATACAATTTTTTGTTATCGGGCGAGTTGATGGAAGGCGGCCATCGGCTGGCCCAGCGCGTCTATTATGAAGACACGGATTTTTCCGGCCTCGTCTACCACGCCCGCTATCTGCACTTCCTGGAACGCGGCCGCACCGACTATCTGCGCTGCCTAGGCTGCGAGCAGAGCGCGCTGCTTTCCGCCGACGAGGAGGGGCTGGTTTTTGTCGTCCACCGGATGGAGATCGACTTCAAGCAGCCGGCCCGCATGGACGACATCCTGATCATCCAGACGGTCACCGAAAAGGCGGGCGGCGCCAAGATGGTGCTCAGCCAGGAAATCCGCCGCGGCGACATGCTGCTGATCGCCGCGAAGGTGGTGATCGCCGTCATCAACAGGCACGGGCGTCCGCGCCGGCTGCCGGAAAGCGTGGCGGAAAAGTTTCTCGGGCGCCCGGTGGAACAGGTCAATCCAGTTTAGACGGGACCTACGGGCCGCCGCAGGCATGCTGCGAATCGGCCATCGCCCAGCTCTGGCCGGTGCGTGCATTGGTGACGAAATATTCGCGGCCCCGGTCGTCACCCGGCGGGCAGCGTTTGGGGATGGAAATCAGGCACATGGTCACCTTGTCGCCGGGCTTGGAGGCGATCAGCGCCTCTTCGCGGGCGTAGGAGACCTGGTAGCCCTCATTGGCGTATTCGATGCCGGTGCCGGCATTGTAGTCCTCGTCCTTGACGGGATCCTGCCCGACCCGCGGATGGACCGCGGTGACGTTGGTGACGGAGCATTGGCCGATCTTCGCGGGCAATGTGGGGGAGGGCTTGGCCCGCCCGCCCGCGATCGTACTGGCGGTGATGTCTGCCGGGATGCTCTTAGGCCCGCCGAGCTCTCCCAGGACCGCAACATAAGTGCTCAGAACGCAGGATCGGTCGGAGCCGCAGGCTGACCGGTCGCTGGTGAAGTCGCGCATAACCTGGCGGGTCTCCGCGCTTTTCTCCTGTTTTGCCTTTTCCTCGACCCGCGGAAGCATCGTGTCGAGCGCTGAAAGCAGGGGATCGTTGCAGACGATCAGTTCGTCAGGCGAGGGGACGCCCTTGCAGTCGAACGAGGCGGCATGGGCCGGCACCGCGATCAACATCGTCAAGGCTATCATCACTGCGCGCCACATGGTGTGCCCCCGGGAATCCGATTCTCACAGTGTCATAACCCGTGAATGAGAAAAAACTAAGTTGGAAGTTGCCGCCTTTCCTTGTTCCAACTTCAAGTGATCTGGGAACTCGCGATTGCAAGGTCTACCTAAACCTTTCGTTAACGATAATGGTGTCTTACTGAGACATGAGGAATTTGTGCAACGCACGCCTTCCTTTGACCAAAATTGAAAGCGAGAAGCCAAGCTTGAAGCTCAGGGTATCTTGGGGTTAGGGCTAAGCGCATCCGGCGATCAAAGACATACTCGCGAGAGCGCTTTTGAGCCGCCCGGTCCTTAAAGCCGGGCGTTTGGATTCGGGGATAGTAGATGGAACAGGTAGGTTTGGCGGCAGCGGCGAGCGAAGTAAGCCTCTGGTCGCTGTTCATGCAGGCTGGTCTGGTCGTCAAGCTGGTGATGGTCGGCCTTATCGGCGCATCGGTCTGGACCTGGGCGATCGTCATCGACAAATATATCAGCTTCGGCAAGGCCAGGCGCCAGTTCGACCAGTTCGAGCAGGTCTTCTGGTCCGGTCAGTCGCTGGAAGAACTTTACCGCACCCTGTCGGAGCGGACCAATACTGGTCTTGCGGCGATCTTCGTCGCCGCCATGCGCGAGTGGAAGAAGAGCTTCGAGCGCGGCGCGCGCTCGCCGATCGGCCTGCAGATGCGTATCGACCGGGCGATGGATGTCACCATGTCGCGCGAGGCCGAAACCTATGAGGCTCGCCTCGGTTCGCTGGCGACGATCGGTTCGGCCGGTCCGTTCATCGGCCTCTTCGGTACCGTCGTCGGCATCATGACCTCGTTCCAGGCCATCGCCGGTTCGAAGTCCACCAATCTCGCCGTCGTTGCACCGGGTATCGCCGAAGCGCTGCTCGCCACCGCGATCGGCCTGGTCGCCGCTATTCCAGCCGTCATCGCCTACAACAAGTTCACTGCCGATGCCGGCAAGCTTTCCGGCCGCATGGAAGGCTTCGCGGACGAGTTCTCGGCCATCCTGTCGCGCCAGATCGACGAGAAGCTGCAGCCGCGCCAGGCGGCGCAGTAAAGCCTTTCGGGCTCAAGGAGTAATATCTCATGGGTATGTCGGCCGGGGGAGCAAAATCGGGTGGCGGTCGTCGCAGGCGCGGCGGACGGCGCGGCGGTGCGATCAGCGAAATCAACGTGACGCCGCTCGTCGACGTCATGCTCGTGCTGCTCATCATCTTCATGGTAGCGGCACCGATGATGACCGTCGGCGTGCCGATCGACCTGCCTCAAACGCAGGCGAAGGCGATGAACGCCGATACCCAGCCGATCACCGTATCGGTCAATCCGAAGGGCGAAATCTATCTGCAGGAAACGCCGATCGCCCTCGAGGAGATCGTGCCGAAGCTCCAGGCGATTGCCACCACAGGCTATAACGAGCGTATCTACGTGCGCGGCGATACGACCGCGGCCTACGGGGTCGTCATGAAGGTCATGGCCCGCATCTCTTCTGCTGGGTACAAGAATATCGGCCTCGTGACCCTGCAGGAACAGGAGAAGTGATCGCGGCGCCATGAAGGTCAGTCTTGGCACATCGCTGGTCCTACACTCGCTGGTGCTCGGCTTGGCGCTTGTTTCGCTGAGCGCGCCCGCGTCTTTCAACGTGGCCGACGTGGACGCGCTTCCCGTCGACATCGTCTCCGTGGAATCGATCACCCAGACCCAGCAGGGTGACAAGAAGGCGCCTCCCAGCCAGAAGCCTTCGCCCAAGGAAACCAAGAACCAGAAGATCGTCGAGAACGCCCAGAACGCCGGCGAGAACAATGTCGACCTGAAGACACCTCCGACGCCGACCACCAAGCCGCAGCCGACCGAAACCACCGCGGCCCCGAAGCCGGTGGAACGGCCGACGCCTACCCCGACGCCGGAGCAGAACCAGGTCAAGGATATCGTCAAGGAAGAGACGGCTCCCAAGCCCACCGAGATGGCTGCCCTGCCGCAGCCCAAGCCGGAGATCACGCCTCCGAAGCCGGAACCTACTCCGCCGAAACCCGAGCCTACTCCGCCAAAGCCGGAGGCCGCCAAGCCGACCCCCGCGCCGGTGCAGGCCGAAAACGTGTCCGAAACCGGTGAACTGCCGCAAGCGGTTCCGACGCCCGCCTCCAGGCCGCAGCCGCCGAAGCCCGAACCGCCGAAGGAGCAGGCCAAGCCCGTTGAAAAGCCGGCCGAGACGAAGCCGGATACGGCCAAGGCAGCCGAGGCGGCCAAGACCGACAACAAGGCAACCGCATCCGTCAAGCCCTCCGACAAGAAGGAAGGCAAGCAGCAGGAAACCGCCAAGTCGTCGTCTTCCATGCAGAGCGATTTCAACGCCGACCAGATCGCAGCCCTCTTGAACAAGCAGGAGGCATCCGGTGGCGGTGCCAAGCGTTCCACCCAGGTGGCCGCCCGCGGCGATACCAAGACCATCGGCGTCGGCCTGAGCTCCAGCGAGATCGACAACGTCAAGGGGCAGATCCAGGGCAACTGGGCGCTCGTCGGCGGTTTGACCGGCGTCTCGGAAGTGCGGGTGAAGATCAGGGTGCAGCTCGACCAGTCCGGCAATATCGTCGGCGAGCCGGAGGTGACGGCGACCGGCGGTCCGGAAGGAACCCGGCGTGCGGTCGAAGGCAGCACACTCCGTGCCCTCAAAAAATCCGCTCCGCTCAAGAATTTGCCGCTCGAAAAATACCAGGGCGAAAAGGGCTGGAATGTTTTGGTGCTGAACTTCGATCCGTCGGAGTTCGCATTGTGAGCCGGCAGGTATGGAACCGATGCAGAAACAGATGAAACGGAACCTGCCCCGAAACTCCCGTATTAAGCTGAAAGGCTTGTTTCAATGATCAAGAGTTCTTTTTTTCGCGCCGTGATGGTGGCCGCGGGGATGTTCACGGCATTGATGGCCGCGACCCCGGCCAACGCTGTCGTCGAGATCAACATCAACAAGGGCAATATTCAGCCGCTGCCGATCGCAGTGACGGATTTCCTGTCGAACAACGATCTCGGCCCGCAGATTTCCCAGGTGATTGCCGCAGACCTGCAGCGCTCCGGGCTTTTCGCGCCGATCAACAAGCAAGCCTTCATCGAAAAGATCGCCGATCCCAACAAGGCGCCGCGTTTCGAGGACTGGAAGGTCATCAATGCGCAGGCGCTGGTGACAGGCCGCATCACCCGCGAAGGCGACGGGCGCCTGCGCGCCGAGTTCCGCCTGTGGGATACGTTTGCCGGCAGCCAGATGACCGGCCAGCAGTTCTTCACCCAGCCGGAAAACTGGCGCCGCGTCGCACATATCATCGCCGATGCGATCTACAAGCAGATCACCGGCGAGAACGGCTATTTCGACACCCGCGTCGTGTTCGTCTCGGAAAGCGGGCCGAAGACCGCCCGCCAGCGTCAGCTGGCGATCATGGACCAGGACGGCTTCAACGTCCGCATGCTGACCAACACCAAGGATATCGTGCTGACGCCGCGCTTTTCGCCGAGCCGGCAGGAAGTCACCTACATGTCGTTCGAGGGCAACCAGCCCCGGGTCTACCTGCTGCAGCTGGAGACCGGGCAGCGCGAAGTGGTCGGCAATTTCCCAGGCATGACGTTCTCGCCGCGATTCTCTCCGGATGGCCAGAAGGTGATCATGAGCCTGCAGCAGGAAGGCAATTCCAACATCTATACGATGGACCTGCGCTCGCGCACCACGACGCGGCTCACCTCCACCGCCGCGATCGACACTTCGCCTTCCTATGCGCCGGATGGCGGTCGCATCGCCTTTGAAAGCGACCGCGGCGGCCGCCCGCAGATCTACGTGATGAATGCCGACGGCTCCGGCCAGACCCGCATCTCCTTCGGCGACGGCTCCTATTCGACGCCGGTCTGGTCGCCGCGCGGCGATCTGATCGCCTTCACCAAGCAGTCGGGCGGCAAGTTCTCGATCGGCGTCATGAAGCCGGACGGTTCGGGCGAACGCATCCTGACCAGCGGCTTCCACAACGAGGGCCCGACCTGGGCGCCGAACGGCCGCGTGCTGATGTTCTTCCGCCAGAATGCCGGCGCCGGTGGCCCGCAGCTCTATTCCATCGACCTGACCGGCTATAACGAACTCCAGGTCAAGACGCCGTCCTACGGCTCGGACCCGGCGTGGTCGCCGCTGCTCGAATAGGGCATTTGGGCAAAAGAGGCAGTTTTGCGCCTCTTTCCCGCCTCAATCTGCTGAAAATGAACGAAAAGGGACATCGGGAATATTTTGTTAACCATAAGAATTTGATCATGGTTAACCCAACCCGGTTAGAATCTGGAAACTCTGAAAGTTACTGATCAAGGAGAGACCGGCCATGAGCCGCATCGATACTTCGGCGATGAGCCGCATGCAGATCCTCGCCCGCAATCCTGCCGTCATCGCACTGACGCTGGCGCTTGTGCTCGCCGGCTGCGCCAACAAGAAGAACCTGCCGAACAATGCCGGTGAGCTCGGCCTCAACGGTGCGGGCGCCGCAACGCCCGGCTCGACACAGGACTTCACCGTCAATGTCGGCGACCGCATCTTCTTCGACACCGACAGCACCTCGATCCGTGCCGATGCCCAGCAAACGCTCGACCGTCAGGCGCAGTGGCTGGCGCGTTATCCGAACTACGCGATCACCGTCGAAGGCCATGCCGACGAACGCGGCACGCGCGAATACAATCTGGCGCTCGGCGCCCGCCGTGCCGCCGCCACCAAGGAATATCTCGCCTCGCGCGGCGTTCCGGCGAATCGCATGAAGACCATCTCCTACGGCAAGGAACGCCCGGTTGCCGTCTGTGACGACATCTCCTGCTGGTCGCAGAACCGTCGCGCCGTCACCGTTCTCGGCGGCGCCGGCATGTGATCCGAGCAACAGCTCGAGAATAAAAGGCGGTCTTCGGGCCGCCTTTTTGTTTTTTCCATAGTTTAGCCCTGTTTTCCGGGATTTTTGACAGGGAGCTCGGTTGCTTTTTGCCGGCAGTTGGAAAAATCTCCTCTCGCGCCAATCCGGCGCAGACTAAAGAGCAGGACGGACAACGATGAAGAAACTTGTCTTGGCAGCAATGCTGGGGCTGATGGCGACGAGCGCCCCGGCCGGGGCTTGGTCGCTGCCGAAACTCTTCCAGGGCAGCAATCAGCCTGCTGCGGAACAGCCGCGGGAAACCACTCCGCCCCCGGTCATTCTGGCGCAGAGTAATGAGGCCGTCCGTATCCAGCAGCTCCAGGAAGAGGTCCGCCAGTTGAACGGCCGGATCGAGGAAATGAGTTTTCAGCTGCTGCAGATGCAGGAGCAGCTGCGCAAGACGCAGGAAGACAACGAATTCCGCTTCCAGGACCTGGAAAAGAAGAAGCGCACCGAAGCAGACGACACGACCGGGAAACCGGCCGTGGCGTCCAACCGTGCTCCCGCCGGCCAGCCCCCGTTGCCGCAGGCGACTGCTCCTGCCCAATCCTCCGACGATGTCGCACGGATCATCGAATCGCCGTCCGGTCAGGGCGTCGGCGGGGCGACACCGGGCCGCGCGCCGCCTCCGACGACGCTCGGTTCGATGGATATCGACCAGAACGGCAATCCGCGTGGCGCCAGCCGCAACGACCGGGCCAACAATGCCGCCGGGCTTCCGGGCGTCGATACCGGCCCGCAGGTTTCCGGAAAGACGCCGACGGCGCCGACGGGCAGAACCGATCCCCAGCAGACCGCCTCGCTCGGCAGCGAGAACGATGCCTATCAGACCGCCTACAACCATGTCCTGGCCGGCGACTATCCGCTCGCCGAAAAAGAATTCAACGGCTATCTGGCCGCCTATCCGAAGGGCGCCAAGGTGGCGGATGCGAGCTTCTGGCTCGGCGAATCGCAGTATTCCCAGGGAAAATACAACGACGCCGCCAAGACCTTCCTCAACGCGCACCAGACCTACGGCAAATCGCCCAAGGCGCCGGAAATGCTGCTGAAGCTCGGCATGTCGCTTGCCGCACTCGACAATACCGACACGGCCTGCGCAACCCTCAAGGAAGTCACCCGGCGTTATCCGAGCGCGCCCAAGGCCGTGCTTGCCAAGGTAGGCAGCGAACAGAAGCGCCTCGCCTGCTGATCCGCGGCGTCGTTTTCTGGTGACCGCTGAGCCGAAAATCCTGTCGCCTGAACAGGCGGCCGAGCGGTTGATCGCCGATATCGCCAGACCCGCCCGCCTTCTCGTCGCAATTTCCGGGGGCAGCGATTCCTGCGGGCTACTGGTAGCCCTTTCCAAATTCAATCCCGCTGGTTCCGGCCTGTCGCTTTTCGCGGCGACGGTCGATCATGGGCTGAGGCCCGAATCCGCAGGCGAGGCGCAGGCCGTCGCTGCCCTTTGCGCCAAACTCGGCATCCCCCATTTCGTCCGCCGGTGGGAGGAGGAAAAGCCCCGGACCGGCGTTTCCGCCGCAGCCCGCGAGGCACGCTACCGGCTGCTGGTGGACGTCGCCGACGAGATCGATGCGACCGCCATTCTCACCGGCCACACGCGCGACGATCAGGCCGAAACGATTGCCATGCGGGCCGCTCGCGGCGAGGGCGAGGAGAATCCGGGCCTTGCCGGCATGGCGCCGGCAGTGCTTCTCGACAGCCGCCGCTGGCTGCTCAGGCCATTTCTCAGCAGCCGCCGGTCCGATATCCGCGCTTTCCTGACGAAAGAGGGACAGGGCTGGATCGACGACCCCAGCAATGTCGACCCGCACTACGAGCGGGTGAGGGTCCGCGGGCGGCTGGCGCCGGAAAGCCCGTTCGATGCCGCCGCCCAGGCCATGGCCGCCACGCGGCGCATCAAGCTTTCCGACGAGGCGGCGCGGCTTCTCCGGGAGCATGTGACGATCGCCCAAGGTGTTTTGGGGCATATCGATCGCGCGGGGCTGCAAGGGGATGCGGCGTCACGCCGTCATGCGCTGTCGTTCCTTGCCGCGGTGCTCGGGGGCAGGGCACATGCGCTCGGGAGCGACAGCATGGACCGGGTGATGGCCTTCCTCGACGGCGGCCAGCCGGGCCGCATCACCGCCGGCCGGGTGATCTTCGACCGGCGCCGCGACGGGCTTTATCTCGTCCGTGAAAACCGCGGCATACTGCCGCTGCACATTCCCTCGGGCAATACGGCGACCTGGGACGGTCGCTACCGCATCACGAACGCCGGCCCGGACGAGATCATCGTCGGCCCGACCGCTCCGGATCGCGACGAGGCATTGGCGCTGTTTCCCGGCGTGCCGCCCGCGATCGCCATGCGCGCCGTGGCGGCGATGCCTTTCATCGAAGCCAATGCCCTCCTTTCGACGGAGGATGGCGATAACAAAGGAATGGCCGAACGAAGTATCGTTCGCCCGCTGCTTGCGCCTTTCGACCGCTTTTTGCCGCAGTTCGAGCTTAGATTTGGCATCGAGTTAGCGGTTTTGCTCGGATGCGACGGTTTTCCCCGGCTGCCAGTTAAGGATTCCTCGCGGAAAAGGTAGGCGGCGGCTCCGGTTCGCCTTGGCAAGGACTTGCCGCAACCCTATGTTATGCGGCAAGCAAGGCGGCCGCCAAGAAGCTGGCCGTCGCAGTCCGGGGAGTTCAATGAACCCAAACTTTCGTAATATCGCCCTCTGGGTCATCATAGCCCTCCTGCTGGTCGCATTGTTCAGCATGTTCCAGACGGCACCGTCGCAGACCACCTCGCGTGAGGTCCCCTATTCGCAGTTCCTGCGGGATGTGGATTCGGGACGAGTGCGGGATGTCGTCGTCACGGGCAACCGGGTGCTTGGCACCTACAATGAAAACGGCTCGGGGTTTCAGACCTATTCGCCCGTCATCGACGATAGTTTGATGGATCGGCTGCAGGCCAAGAACGTCACCATCGTCGCGCGTCCGGAAACGGACGGATCCTCGGGTTTCCTCAGCTATCTCGGCACGTTGCTGCCCATGCTGCTCATCCTCGGCGTCTGGCTGTTCTTCATGCGGCAGATGCAAGGCGGTTCGCGCGGCGCGATGGGCTTCGGCAAATCCAAGGCCAAGCTTTTGACCGAAGCGCATGGCCGCGTTACGTTTGAGGACGTCGCCGGTGTCGATGAAGCCAAGCAGGATCTCGAAGAAATCGTCGAATTCCTGCGCGATCCGCAGAAATTCCAGCGCCTCGGCGGCCGCATCCCGCGCGGCGTGCTGCTTGTCGGTCCTCCGGGCACCGGTAAGACGTTGCTCGCCCGTGCGATTGCCGGCGAAGCCAACGTTCCCTTCTTCACCATTTCCGGTTCCGACTTCGTCGAAATGTTCGTCGGCGTCGGTGCAAGCCGCGTTCGCGACATGTTCGAGCAGGCGAAGAAGAATGCGCCCTGCATCATCTTCATCGACGAAATCGACGCGGTCGGCCGTCATCGTGGCGCCGGTCTCGGCGGTGGTAACGACGAACGCGAACAGACCCTCAATCAGCTCCTCGTCGAGATGGACGGTTTCGAAGCCAATGAAGGCATCATCCTGATCGCCGCGACCAACCGTCCCGACGTTCTCGACCCGGCGCTGCTGCGTCCAGGCCGTTTCGACCGTCAGGTCGTCGTGCCGAACCCGGATATCGTCGGCCGCGAGCGCATCCTCAAGGTACACGCCCGCAACGTGCCGCTGGCTCCGAATGTCGACCTCAAGGTCCTGGCCCGTGGTACGCCCGGCTTCTCGGGCGCGGACCTCATGAACCTCGTCAACGAAGCCGCCCTGATGGCGGCGCGCCGCAACAAGCGCATGGTCACCATGAGCGAGTTCGAAGATGCCAAGGACAAGATCATGATGGGCGCCGAGCGCCGCTCGTCGGCCATGACCGAAGCGGAAAAGAAGCTCACCGCCTATCACGAAGCCGGCCACGCCACGACCGCGATCAACGTGCCTGTCGCCGATCCGCTGCATAAGGCGACCATCATTCCGCGCGGCCGCGCGCTTGGCATGGTCATGCAGTTGCCTGAAGGCGACCGCTACTCGATGAGCTACAAGTGGATGGTTTCGCGTCTGGTCATCATGATGGGCGGCCGCGTCGCCGAGGAGTTGACCTTCGGCAAGGAAAACATCACCTCCGGCGCATCCTCGGACATCGAGCAGGCGACCAAGCTTGCACGCGCGATGGTCACCCAGTGGGGCTTTTCCGACATGCTCGGCCAGGTCGCCTATGGCGAGAACCAGCAGGAAGTCTTCCTCGGTCATTCCGTCTCGCAATCGAAGAACGTCTCGGAATCGACTGCCCAGAAGATCGACACCGAGGTTCGCCGCCTGATCGACGAAGCCTATACCGAGGCGCGCCGCATTCTTACCGAGAAGCACGACGACTTCGTCGCGATTGCCGAAGGCCTGCTCGAATACGAGACGCTTTCGGGCGAGGAGATCAAGGCGCTGATCAAGGGCCATAAGCCGTCGCGCGATCTCGGCGACGATGCGCCGCCGACCCGTGGTTCGGCTGTTCCCTCGGCTGGCTCCAAGAAGGACGAGTCGAAGGGCGGAGAGCCGGAAAGCGGTCTGGAACCGCAGCCGCACTGACCCAGGCTATTGCATTAAAAAGCCGCCGTGGAGCGATCCGCGGCGGCTTTTGCTTGGAAGAGTTTATTTATTAGTAACGGGATATAATCGATTTTGACGCTAATTTATGTGCTTGTGCCGTTGATCTATGGCATGAGCCAAGCTTCAGGCCGGTTTTACCGTCTAACGTACTGCGGGTTCGATCCCTGCAAGGACCGCGACGTTCAGGCGCGATGACGAAGGAGCTTATATGACACGCCGCTATTTTGGCACCGATGGCATTCGCGGACAGTCCAACATCCATCCGATGACGCCGGATCTGGCGATGCGCGTCGGCATTGCCGTCGGCACGATCTTCCGCAACGGCAATCACCGCCATCGGGTGGTGATCGGCAAGGATACGCGTCTCTCCGGCTACATGCTGGAAAATGCCATGGTCGCGGGTTTTACCGCCGCCGGCCTCGACGTCTTCCTGCTCGGGCCGATCCCGACGCCGGCCGTCGCCATGCTCACCCGGTCGCTGCGCGCCGATGTCGGCGTGATGATCTCTGCCTCGCACAATCCTTATGAGGACAACGGCATCAAGCTGTTCGGCCCGGACGGCTACAAGCTCTCCGATGAACTGGAGATGCGCATCGAGGACCTGCTCGACAGCGACCTGCATTCGCAGCTCGCCAAGTCCGGCGATATCGGCCGGGCGAAGCGCGTCGAGGGCGACATCTACCGCTATATCGAACATGTGAAGCGCACGCTGCCGCGCGACGTTACCCTGCACGGATTGCGCGTCGCGATCGATTGCGCCAATGGCGCGGCCTACAAGGTGGCACCGCTGGCGCTCTGGGAACTCGGGGCCGAGGTGGTGACGATCGGCAACGAGCCGAATGGCACGAACATCAATCTCGATTGCGGCTCGACCAGCCCGGAAGCGCTGCAGAAGAAGGTGCATGAAGTGCGCGCCGATATCGGCATCGCGCTCGATGGCGATGCGGACCGCGTCATCATCGTCGACGAGCGCGGCGAGATCGTCGATGGCGACCAGCTGATGGCCGTGATCGCCGAGAGCTGGGCCGAGGACCAGAAGCTGAAAGGCGGCGGCATCGTTGCGACCGTGATGTCCAATCTCGGCCTTGAACGTTTCCTCAACGGCAAGGGCCTGGACCTGGCGCGCACCAAGGTCGGCGACCGCTATGTGGTCGAGCATATGCGCACGCACGATTTCAACGTCGGCGGCGAACAGTCCGGCCATATCGTACTCTCCGATTTCGGCACGACCGGTGACGGCCTCGTCGCCGGCCTGCAGGTTCTGGCGCGGGCGAAGCGGCTCGGCCGGCCGATCAGCGAGATCTGCCGTCGTTTCGATCCCGTGCCGCAGCTTTTGAAAAATGTCCGCTTCCAGGGCGGCAAGCCGCTGGAGGACAATGTCGTGCGTCAGGCGATTGCCGACGCGGAAGCCGAGCTTGCCGCCAAGGGCCGCCTGGTGATCCGCCCGTCCGGCACCGAGCCGCTGATCCGGGTGATGGCGGAGGGCGACGACCGGGGGCAGATCGAGCGCATCGTCGACGGTCTGGTCGGCGTCATCGCCAATGTCCGCAACGCGGCCTGAAACCGGCAGATGTATTGATCTCCGTGCGGGGCAGGGAAACTGCCCCGTTTCCGTGTGGTCTATTCCAGGCGGCGAATGAGGCCGAGAGAATTGCATTCAATTGCGCCGGCCGTTCCATCGGCACACCATTGCCGCGATCTCCAGAGCGCATGATCCTCCGACCGGGCAGCCGACGACGACGAGGCGGTTGCTGTTGGCGACCTTCAGGGCGCTTCGAGCCCCATTCCTCGATGGTTTCCCGGGCCTCACAGTGTCGGCGCATGGGGCCGTCCGGGCATGAGGTCGAGTTGGTCTGTCCGGATCGGGCGATCGAGGGGAGGCGCGTGCAGCAGAAACAATTCACGTTTTTCGTCCGAGCCCATCGCAGTCCGCCATGACGTTGTCGAAAAAGAAGACTGATCGCTGGTGTCCTGCTGGTCGCTGGCGTCTTGCTGCGGAGAGACCGCCGGAGACTGTCGGCTTTTTCAGTTTTAGGAAAACGCCCGGTAAACGAGCATGGTTAAGCGAGACTTAACCTTTGTCGATCATCATCCTCGGCGGATCAACCCGTTGGCTGCCCGCTTTGCATGCCATACGCGATACGAGCTTTGGAGATGAACCCATGAGAAAGTTGCTGGCCAGCGCTTTTGCGCTGACACTGACGGTGAGCGCCGCCAATTCCGCCGATCTCTACCAGCCGCAGCCGGAGCCCTATCAGGATGCGCCGGAAGTGACCGTCCAGGAGGCTACCGGCTGGTACCTTCGCGGTGACGTCGGTTATTCCTTCAAGAAGTCGCGCGGCACCGAATTCTACCAGGGCACCGGCACGCCCGGCGTGGCGATCGCCGAATTCGGGCGTTCCGATCTGCGCGATGCCTTTACGCTCGGGGGCGGTGTCGGTTACCAGATCAACAGCTACCTGCGCACCGACGTCACCCTCGACTACATGTTCAACAGCAAGTTCCGTGGTTCCACGTCCGGCAGTTGCGGTGTCGCCGCCGCGTGTACCTCGACCGACCTGGCCTCGATGCACGCCTATTCGCTTATGGCCAACGCCTATGTCGATCTCGGCACTTACGGCTACTTCACACCTTACGTCGGTGGCGGTATCGGCGGCACCTACGTCAAGTGGTCGAACCTGCGCAACACGTCCTGCGCCGACAGCGGCGCGGGTTGCGACCCGGAAGTCACGCATGGCGGCGAAAAGAGCTGGCGCTTCACCTATGCGCTCATGGCCGGCGCATCGATCGACGTCACCTGCAACGTCAAGGCCGATGTCGGCTACCGCTTCCGCCATGTCACGGGTGGCGACATGTTCGGTTACTCAACGGGCGGCGGCCCGGGCAAGGACAAGGGTTTCTATTCGCATGAAGCCCGCGTCGGCGCCCGCTACATCTTCGGCGGCTGCGACACGCCGCCGGCTTACGAGCCCCCGCCGCAGCCGATCGTCTACAAGTAAGCTTCTTCCATCTCCAAGCGAAAGCCGCCTCCGGGCGGCTTTTTGCGTTTCGCGTGACAAAGCTGCGGCAGAAATTTATCCGAGAGCGACATCACCCGCTTGACTGTGAAAGCGGACAGGCATATCCACGGCGGCGGGACACCTCTCCCCAACGAGAGGCCATCTATCTGGAAGGATAGCCATATGGCAAACGCCGCAAAGCCGGACCTGCGTCCGAACAATACCCACTTTTCTTCTGGCCCTTGCTCGAAGCGCCCCGGTTGGTCGCTCGAAGCGCTCTCCGATGCTCCGCTCGGTCGCTCGCACCGCGCCAAGGTCGGCAAGGCGAAGCTCAAGCAGGCCATCGACCTCACCCGTGAAATTCTGAACGTGCCGGCGGATTACCGCATCGGCATCGTGCCGGCTTCCGATACCGGCGCCGTCGAAATGGCGCTCTGGTCGCTGCTCGGCGAGCGCGGCGTCGACATGCTGTCCTGGGAAAGCTTTGGCGCCGGCTGGGTCACCGACGTCGTCAAGCAGCTCAAGCTCAAGGACGTCCGCAAGATCGAAGCCGGCTACGGCCTGCTTCCGGACCTTTCCACGGTCGATTTCGACCGTGACGTGGTCTTCACCTGGAACGGCACCACCTCGGGCGTCCGCGTTCCGAACGCCGACTTCATCCCGGCAGACCGCAAGGGCCTGACGATCTGCGACGCCACCTCGGCGGCGTTTGCGCAGGACATGGATTTTGCCAAGCTCGACGTCGTCACCTTCTCCTGGCAGAAGGTTCTGGGCGGCGAGGGCGGTCACGGCATGCTGATCCTTTCCCCGCGCGCTGTCGAGCGGCTGCAGACCTACGTTCCGGCCTGGCCGCTGCCAAAAATCTTCCGCCTCACCTCGGGCGGCAAGCTGATCGAAGGCATCTTCGTCGGCGAGACGATCAACACGCCGTCGATGCTCTGCGTCGAGGACTATATCGACGCGCTGCAGTGGGCAAAGTCGGTCGGCGGCCTTGAAGGCCTGATCGCCCGCGCCGATGCCAATGCCAAGGTCATCCACGATTTCGTGGCCGCCAATGCCTGGATCGACAACCTCGCCGTCGACCCGGCGACGCGCTCCAACACCTCGGTCTGCCTGAAGATCGCCGACGCAGATGTCGCCGCTCTTGATGCCGACGCGCAGGAAGCCTTTGCCAAGGGCATGGTGTCTATCCTCGAAAAGGAAGGCGTCGCGCTTGATATCGGGGCCTATCGCGATGCGCCGTCCGGCCTTCGCATCTGGGCGGGCGCTACGATCGACGCGGCCGACATGAAGGCTCTGATGCCGTGGCTCACCTATGCTTTCGAAACGCAGAAGGCTGCGCTTTCCAAGGCCGCCGCTTAAAGCAAGTCGCGTATCCGGCTCCGCTGACGAAGCGGAGCCCATTTCCTCATTCACGACAGAAACTTTTTCAGGAGGCCCACTGATGGCACCTCGCGTTCTCGTATCCGACGAATTGTCGGAAACCGCCGTCCAGATCTTTCGCGATCGCGGCGTCGAAGTCGATTTCCAGCCGAAGCTCGGCAAGGACAAGGAAAAGCTTGCCGAGATCATCGGCAACTATGACGGCCTTGCGATCCGTTCCGCCACCAAGGCGACCGAAAAGCTGATCGCGGCCGCGACCAACCTCAAGGTCATCGGTCGCGCCGGCATCGGCGTCGACAATGTCGATATCCCGGCCGCCTCGCGCCGCGGCATCATCGTCATGAACACCCCGTTCGGCAACTCGATCACCACGGCCGAACACGCCATTGCCCTGATGTTCGCCGTCGCCCGCCAGCTTCCGGCTGCCGACGCCTCGACCCAGGCCGGCAAGTGGGAAAAGTCGCGCTTCATGGGCGTCGAGATCACCGGCAAGATCCTCGGCGTCATCGGCGCCGGCAATATCGGCGGCATCGTCTGCAAGAAGGCGATCGGCATCGGCATGCACGTTCTCGCCTATGACCCCTTCCTGTCGGCCGAGCGCGCCGAAGAAATGGGCGTCACCAAGGTCGAGCTCGACGAGCTTCTGGCCCAGGCCGACTTCATCACCCTGCACGTCCCGATGACCGACAAGACCCGCGGCATCCTCGGCAAGGAAGCGCTCGCCAAGACCAAGCCCGGCGTTCGCATCATCAACTGCGCCCGCGGCGGCCTCGTCGATGAGGCAGCGCTTGCCGAAGCCATCAAGTCCGGCCATGTCGCCGGCGCCGGCTTCGACGTGTTCGAAGTCGAACCCGCCACCGAAAGCCCGCTCTTCGGCCTCGAAAACGTCGTCTGCACCCCGCATCTCGGCGCCTCGACCACGGAAGCGCAGGAAAACGTCGCTCTTCAGGTCGCCGAGCAGATGTCGGACTATCTGGTCAAGGGCGCTGTCTCGAACGCCATCAACATGCCGTCGATCACGGCGGAAGAAGCGCCGCGCCTGAAGCCCTTCATCCGGCTTGCCGACGTGCTCGGCGCCTTCGTCGGCCAGGTCACCGAGGATGCGATCAAGGAAATCGAGATTCTCTATGACGGCTCGACCGCCTCGATGAACACCAAGGCGCTGACGAGCGCGCTGCTCGCCGGCCTCATCCGCAGCCAGGTCGCCGACGTCAACATGGTTTCGGCGCCGATCATGATCAAGGAAAAGGGCATCATCCTGTCCGAAGCCAAGCGCGACAAGTCGGGCGTCTTCGACGGCTATATCAAGCTGACCGTCACCACCGACACGATGACCCGCTCGGTTGCCGGCACGGTCTTCTCGGACGGCAAGCCGCGCTTCATCCAGATCAAGGGCATCAACCTCGATGCGGATGTCGGCACCAACATGGTCTACATCGCCAATACCGACGTTCCCGGCATGATCGGCTTCATCGGCACGACGCTCGGCAATGCCGGCGTCAACATCGCCAACTTCCATCTCGGCCGCGACCAGGAAGGCGGCGACGCGATCGCCCTCCTTTATGTCGACGGCCCGGTTCCGGCCGAGGTGCTGGCGAAACTGACCGCCAACCCGGCGATCCGCCAGGCCAAGCCGCTGGCGTTCAACGTCGACTGAGGCGGGGAAGGCCGCGGCTTCCGCAGCGGTGCCATTCGAAGAAAAAGGGACAGGTCTTCACGGACCTCTCCCTTTGCTTTTCATGGAACGAGTATGAAACCGAGCTGCCGGAGGACTGCGGAGGGGACTTGCGGATCAGGAGTAGACAAGGCCAATCACGCCTCGGAACGATCCGTTCTCCACGAACGTCGCGGGCAACCTGCGCCGATCACAGCGCCAAAGCGCGCCGGCTGCCGCCGATTTCCAGTTCAACCGGATTTTCGGTTTGGATCGAACCGATCGCTGCCGTTACGGCTTTAACGTCCGCTCCCGGCTCGACGGTGACCACGAGCCTGGCCGGAAAACCCATGCGGATGCTCACATCCCGCACCGCTGCCTGACGATCGAGTGCTTTTTCCAACAGGCGTTTTTGCTCAGTTATGGTCATCCTGTTAATGTAGCTCTGGGTTGTTCACGGGTCAAGATCACAGCTGGGACAGCTTATAGGCCTTGAAAATCTCGGGTAAGGCGCAGGCATAGGACACAAAGGTTTTTTCGCTGCCGCGCTCGGTCATGCCGGCGGCAAAGATCAGGCCGAAAGGGGCCCGCGCGCCTTCCAGGTAACATATCGAGCCGGAATCGCCGACATCGCTGAAGGGATGAGCCTGATCGACGGTCTCGATCTCGATCAGATTGTCGAAGCGGCAGTTTCCAAGCGACGGAACGCCCACGATGACGTCGTTGATGCCGATCACGACCTTGGTGATGGAGGCCGTGGTATAAGCGGTCTTGCGGCCATGCTTGGCGACGGTTGCAGTTTCGCCGATCTCCTGAACCAGTTTGTCGAGATCGTCCACGGATGCGGGGGCATGGAAGCTGAGGCCGTTGTCGGCCGCGCCCGAGGACCGGGGGATTTCGTTGCCTTGTCCGGCCACTTCCTGTTCCTCGCCCAGGACGCAATAGGCGGCGTCGAATTCGTTGCTGCCGCTTCGGCGCAGTTTTCGGTAATTGCCCAGCACTCCGATGACATTGGCGGCGTCGCCCGGCTGGTCGGGAATGCCGGGCTGGTAGATCTCGTCGGCGATGCGGGCGGCATTGGCAAGGGCGATCACGTGATTGTTGGTCAAGGCAACGGTTGCGCCGTCTTCCTGTCTGGCAAACATGCCAAGCGTGCCGGGCGGTCCTTCGCCATGGCCGATCGAGATGCCGATTTCAAGCGGACGGTTGCGGCTGCCTCCTGGAGCATCGGCCGGTTTCGTGGCCGCCGCCGTCAGCTGCAGCCGGGACGGGATGTAGGCCTTCACGATTGCGACATCGGCCTCGTTCTGGTTGGGGAGGGTGCTGAGGATCTGCTTTGCCTGGCTCATGCCGCGCCCGCTGGCGTTTTCCAGGCGGATGGCGATCGCATAGTCGCCCGGCTTCCTGTAGCGGGCGCCGATCGCCAGCCGCTGGCCCGTGTAACGCGGAACATCCGCGGCGGTGGTACGAACGGTGGGCTCCTGAGCGAGGCCGAGAACGGTATTGTAATATCGGTCGATGACCTCGTCCCGCAGAGCAAAAACGCTTTCGAGCTTCATGGCGCGCCTATTGCTTTGACCCGGAATAGATAAACGGCGGCAGTGCCCCGAAAAGGAACAGAAGCGCCATCCCGATGCGGCTGTCGACGCTGGAAAAGCCAAGCAGAGGGCCGCCCTGGGAGAGAAGCCATCCGCAATAGGCGGCGCTGGCGATCAGCACGACCGGCCATTGCACATCCTTGAGCGTTGCGCCCGGACGCGGCGTGCCCCAGATCCGCAGGAGCGCCGTCAGTACCAGGCAGCCTATCGGCAACACCCAGTTGATGACGTAATAGGCGACTGCGTCTTCGGCGAGACGCGCCATATCGGACGGCGCGAATATGGCACGGATGGATGCGTAGATTACAAGGACATCGCCGGGAATCAGGCGAATGGCCCGTTCGGCGATTTCTCGCGCCCTGGACGGCTGTTCCTGCTTTCCGTCCGCCGTCACGACGACGGTCGGTGGTCTGACGATGCGATAGATATCCGGCATGCTGGCCCCCAACCCGATCTTCGCGCTATCGTTTGTTTTTATAATCCATCGCCGGTGGTGGAGCAACGGCAATATCCACGCATAAGATGCATTTGCCGGGGCTTACGGCGAGCGGTGGCACGCTTCTGCCCGCCGCTGACCGGAGTGTATTATTCCTCATAGGTTGTATTTGAGGCGCTTGGCTCCCGTTTCAAACTCCGTTATCTACTTCGACGGGAAAAAATGAGGGCGGGCCTAAAATCCTGAAGGCCGCCTCTCTATATAAGCAGGGCATTCCGCGATTGAGCGGTTTATGAGGAGAAAACGATGTTATCGAACCTTCGGCGTTTCAAGAACCTGTTCGCGATCCTGGCGATCGGAATGGCGGTTTCCTTGACCGCCGTGGACATGGCTGAGGCGCGCCGCGCCAGCGGCGGTTTCGGCAGCCGCGGCACGCGCACCTACTCGGCCCCGGCAACCACCAATACCGCGCCCACGGCGCCGACCGGCATCAACCGGTCGATGACGCCCAATACGCAGCAGAACGCCACGACGCCGCAGAACGGCCTCGGCCAGCAGGCGGCACAGCAACCCCGCCGCGGCCTCTTCGGTGGCATGTTCGGCGGCCTGCTTGGCGGTCTCGCTCTTGGCGGCCTGATCGGCATGCTGATGGGCACCGGTTTCGGTGGCATGGCCGGAATGCTGGGCATGTTGCTGCAGATTGCGCTGATCGGTGGTCTCGCCATGCTGGCTTTCCGTTGGTTCGCTCGCCGTCAGCAGACGGCCGGCGGCCCGGCGGGCGGGGTGAATACCGGTTTTGGCCAGCCGCGCAATGCCTATGATGCGCCGAGCCAGAATACCTCGTCCTTCCAGATCCCGAAGATCGGATCGCTAGGCGGCGGCAATGGCCAGGGCGGTTTCGGCGGCGGCTACAATGCCGCTCCGCGCCAGGCCGGCCCGGAGACCGACGAGATCGGCATCACCAACCGTGACCTCGACCAGTTCGAGAAGCTGCTGACCAATGTCCAGTCAGCCTATGGCGACGAAGACTATGCCAAGCTCCGCAGCCTCACGACGCCGGAAGCGATGTCCTACCTGGCCGAGGAACTCGGCGAGAACGCCACCAACGGCGTCAAGAACGAGGTGAAGGACGTAAAGCTGCTGCAGGGCGATCTTTCGGAAGCCTGGCGCGAAAACGGCCAGGACTATGCGACGGTGGCGATGCGCTATTCGAGCGTCGACTATATGAAGGACCGCAAGACCGGCGCAGTCGCCGAAGGCGATCCGAACGCGGTGACCGAGACGGTCGAAGTCTGGACCTTCGTGCGCAAGCCGGCCAACGACTGGAAGCTTTCGGCGATCCAGGCGGCCGCCTAACTTCGAAGCAGCGCGATGGTCTTTTCGTCGCGCTCACCATCAAAGAACTGCGAAAGGGCTCGGCTGAAAGGCGAGCCCTTTTTGCTGACCGCTTCGAACAGCGTCATAGAACTCTTGAATTTCATGTCGTCGGGCGAGCCGAGGATCGCATGCGCCGAAAGACCAGGATGGGACAGCATCGCGTCGGTGCATTCGATAAGCCGGGGGCCAAGTAGGGGATGTTCCAGATAGGCCGTCGCTTCGGCCCTCGAGCCGATCGCGAAGCGCTGGGACATGATCGAAAAACCGAGTCCCGCGACCTGTGGGAAGACGTACCACATCCAGTGGGAGCGTTTTTTGCCATCGCGCAGCTCGCCGATGACGCGCTCATAGACAGGCGCCTGCGCGTCGACAAAGCGCATGAGATCGAATTGCATTGTCTCTCCGTCCCGATCGCCCTGTTGCCACAAATCACCCCACCTCATGAAGACTCCCAAATCATGAGGTTTTTGCGGCCTCTTGCTCACAGTCCTCATTGAACGCCCCAGGTTTCGCGACGGTGGTTTGGAAGCGAGGATCGTGCCGCTTGTGATCTCCCCACCTGAGGGGGAGATGTCCGGCAGGACAGAGGGAGGCTTGCGTAGGCAAATCAGTCACTTGGGGCAAAGTTACCCCAAAATCGGTCTTTTTTCATCCCCGCCCGCCAAATCCATGCCTACAATCCACCCGTCCCGTTTCGGCTACACCGGTCCGCATAAGCGGCGAGATGGGACCGGTGATCTGGCGAACCGCCGTTATGCAAGCGGGTCGTCAGGGGCTGCGCAGAAAATGGTCCCCTCTCGCCTTGAGGTGGGGCGTGCGTGTGTCGCACACAACCCGGTATGGCATCCGTGCTCATTTCCACGGAGTTAAATTCGATATCGCCGCAGAGGGACCGGAGTTGCGCGGAAAAACACACCGAACGGGACGCGTCGCGTGTCACCTAAACTACTTATTACCAGGCCCCCGACGTGTCCCGGCCGAAACAAAAATGCGCCCATCCTCTTCGGGCGAGCGTCACGAGACCCGCAGGATCACCAAGGGAGGAGTCCGTGATAACCGCAGATTGCCCGCCCTCCTTGCGTCCGGGCTCAATCCTTTCTATATCCCACAACAATTGCCTCCGACGGCCGATCCCGCCGCAGGCCCTGAATACGCCGCCTCTGTCATCTGGACCGGCGGCGTGAGAGACCGAGAGAGTTACCCGTGAATACGCTGGATTTTGACAAGAGGCCGGAAGACACACGCGTTGTCGTTGCCATGTCGGGGGGAGTGGATTCCTCCGTCGTCGCCGGTCTGCTCAAACGCCAGGGTTATGACGTGCTCGGCATCACGCTGCAGCTCTACGACCATGGTGCGGCCGTGCACCGCGCCGGTTCATGCTGCGCCGGACAGGACATCGACGACGCGCGGCGGGTTTCCGAAACGCTCGGAATCCCCCATTACGTGCTCGACTACGAAAAGCGGTTCCGCGAAACGGTGATCAACCCGTTCGCGGAAGCCTATGCGATGGGCGAAACGCCGGTCCCCTGCGTTGCCTGCAACCAGACGGTCAAGTTCGCCGATCTGCTGGCGACGGCCAAGGACCTCGGCGCCGATGCGCTGGCGACCGGCCACTATATCCGCTCCGCCGCCAATCCGTCGCCGGGCAACCCGAACCGCCGCGCATTGTTTCGCCCGATCGACAGCGATCGCGACCAGAGCTGGTTCCTGTTTGCAACGACCCAGGAGCAGATCGACTATCTGCGCTTCCCGCTCGGTGGCATGTCGAAGGCGCAGGTGCGCGAGTTGGCGGAAGAGATGGGCCTGGTGGTCGCCAAGAAGGCTGACAGCCAGGACATCTGCTTCGTGCCGCAGGGCAAATATGCCGACATCATCAACAAGGTGAAGCCGAACGCGGCACTTGCCGGCGATATCGTGCATATGGACGGGCGTGTGCTCGGCCGCCACGAGGGGATCGTGCATTATACGATCGGCCAGCGCCGCGGGATCGGCATCGCCACCGGCGAGCCGCTCTATGTCGTTTACCTCGACGCCCGGTCGCGTCGGGTGATCGTCGGGCCGAAGGAAGCGCTCGATACCCACCGCGTCTATCTGCGCGACGTCAACTGGATCGGCGACGGTCTCCTCGGCGAGGATGCGGAGGGCGGATTTGCCTGTTTCGCCAAGGTGCGCTCGACGCGCCCGCCGACGCCGGCGATCCTCCATTGCGACAACCAGGGCGTCTATGTGGATCTGGCGATCGGCGAGGCCGGTGTCGCGCCGGGCCAGGCCTGTGTGCTCTATTCGGCCGAAGGTGCGGATGCGCGCGTTTACGGCGGCGGTTTCATCGAGCGTTCGGAACGGGCGGCCGAGGCCGAAACTGCTCTGAAGGCTCTGCTTTCGGCGCCGGTCGCAGCTTGAGGCCGGCACTTGCCACGGCCCATGAAATTGCCGCCGGTTTTTGCCCAAACCCTGCTTGACACTTTGGTGACGGGGGACTTATAAGCCGCACGACCAAAGCGGAACCGGCCACGCCGGAACTTCCGCAGTCCCTGTGGCGGGGTAGCTCAGTTGGTGAGAGCGCAGGATTCATAACCCTGAGGTCGGCAGTTCAATTCTGCCTCCCGCTACCATTCAATCTCATGGCAATAACCTGAAACCGCCCCGCACGATGGCGGAAGATTGAGCCACGCCGTGTTCAGGTGCCGGTTCGACCGAGCTGCGGGGTGGTGCTCCATTTGAAGCGGCGCCTGCCCGGTGGGGTGGGAAGCTCTTGTCTGCCGCAGGTTTGCCGGAACATTCTCGGCGGCTGCCGAACCCTGCTGTGTCCTACTTTTCTGAAAACTGGAGACGCCCGTGACTCGCGACATTTCTACCGAAGAAGACCAAATCCGCGACATCGAACGGGCCAGGCTAAGCGCCCTGGTCAGTGGCGACGTGGCAGCGGCGCAGGCCCATCACGCGGCGGATTTCCAGCTGATCACGCCGATCGGCGCCGTTCTGTCGCGGGACCAATATCTCGGCGCGATCGCATCCGGACACATCAAATATCTCACCTGGGAACCGGAGGAAATCGCTGTCCGTCTTTACGGCCCTGCGGCCATCATCCGCTACCGAGCACGGCTGGCCGTCGTTTTCGGCGGGCACCATGTGCCCCTCAGCGATTATTGGCATACCGACAGCTACGAGTATCGCGAGGGCCGCTGGGTTGCCGTATGGTCGCAGGCGACTGCCATCAGTCACGGCAGTCCCGAATAACTCGCACAGTCAAAGGCAACGAAGTTCACGGGTGACGCGCAGCTTCGTCTTATTGTCAGTTGAGCGGAGCAACGGCCGTCTCGCGGACGCCATGCCCGGACCTTTCGAGCAGCTTCCGCTTTCGCCATGCATTGGGAGCAATTCCGTAAAGGCGACGGAAGCTGTTGGTAAGGTGTGCCTGGTCGGTCATGCCGCATTCCAGGGCGATCCGGCAGAGAGGTTCATCTGTGCCTGCCATCATCCGACAGGCCATTTCCATGCGCCTGCGGGTGACGTATTTGTGCGGCGTCTCGCCAAGGCTTGCCTTGAAGGCCCGCTGGAAATGGCCGCTGCTCAGGTTGCAGAGACCGGCCAAGACCTCGACGCGGATCGTCAAGCGGAGATACGTGTCGACATAGGCCTGCACATTGCGCATTTGCCACGGGGCTAGGCCGCCAACGGCGATTTGACGGAGGTTGGGGTCGGGTCCGGACTGGTCGGGATCTCGCGAGGCCTGTCTGGCGACAAGTCCGTCGAGGTCGATCTCTGATGTCCGATATCTTGAAACATCAGTGCGCTTTGCCGAAGGGTCGGCAGGCGGTGTCTGCACGGACTGTGGGATCTGCATCCTAAGTCTCCTCCATCTCAATGTGCTTCTTCGATGATGGGAGTCTAACGCCGAGGCAGGCGGCGAGACTATTGGACAAGGGGACTGGTGCCCCTATCCAAAGGTATGATCGAGACGCACTGAAATTGTCTGGCCACCTTCAGAAGCCTGCGTGTCTGTCCCGCGCCACATCAAAAAAGCTCCGGGACGACGGTTCCGGAGCTGTTGCTTTCTTTGGCAGTCGATGAAGCGCTGGCAGCGGCGCCGGTTCAGTCGAAGAATGCCCGGTCGTCTTCTGTGAGGTAGCGTTTGGCCTTTTCAGGCACGAGATCGACGCCCATGCCCGGCCGGTCGAGGACGTCGATGAAGCCGTCTCGGACGATCGTCTCCGGCAGGCCCTCGACGATGTCGTACCACCAGGCGGGGTCGCCGGTCGTGTATTCGAAGGCGATGAAATTGTTGGGAAGGGTGGCCGAGACCTGGATGAGGGCGGCGAGCCCCAGCAGCCCGTTCGCCGTTCCGTGCGGGGCCATCAGGATCGAATGCAGGTCGGCATATTCGGCGATCCATTTCAGTTCGGCGATGCCGCCGACATCGGCCGGGTCGGGGCCGACCACATTGACGGCCTGGCCTTCGATCAGCTCCTTGAAGTTCTGCCGGAGATAGATCTGCTCGCCGGTATGGATCGGCGTCGTGCTCGTCCTGGTCAGCTCGCGATAGACGCCGGCATTGACCCAGGGCGTATAGTCGCCCGATAGCAGGTCTTCGACCCAGAGAAGATTGTAGGGTTCCAGCATGCGCACCAGCCGGACCGCGTCCGGCAGCATCCAGCCGGGGCCGCAGTCGAGCGCCAGTCCGATGCTGTCGCCGGCGACTTCCTTCATCGCGGCGACGCAATCGACGAAATGCCGCAGGCCCTTTTCGGTGATCGGGCCGCGATCGAGGGCGCCGTGGAAGGGGCTCGCATTCGGCTCGTGATAGTAAAAATTCTCGACCGCCCGCTTCATCGGGGAGTGGAAGCCGATCGGTTGCTTGATGATGGTGAAGCCCTCCGGCAGCGCCATCATCTTCTTCACGTCGTCGGCGAGGTCCTCGGGCCGATGATCGGCCAGAGGGAAACGGATCGAGCCGTTATAGACGCGAACGCGGTCGCGCACCTTGCCGCCGAGAAGCTTGTAGACGGCTACGTTGGCGGCCTTGCCGGCAATGTCCCACAGCGCCATCTCGATGACGCTGACGGCCGACCCCCAGGGCTTGAAACCGCCGCGCTGGCGGATCTTCAGCATGACGCGCTCGACATTGGTCGGGTCCTCGCCGATCAATGCCTCACGGAAGGCGAGGATATGGGTCTTCAGGTAAGGCTTCCAGGTCTCGGCTTGCCCGTAACCCGAGATGCCCTCGTCGGTGACGATCCGCACGACCGGGCTCTTGCCGATGACCGCGCATTTGAGATCGACGATCTTCATTCTTCCTCCCACTCAGCTTTTCGGTCCGATCAGACAGGCATTGCCTCGCTCATCGCCCGGGCGGCATCGATGGCGGCAAGCCGGATCTCCTCCATGCGGCTCGCCTCCGCCCCGGCGAGATAAGGAATGCTGATCGCCGCAACGACGCGCCCGGCCCTGTCCCGCACCGGGGCCGCAAAGGCCTGGATGCTCGGCGCGTTCTCGCCCCTGTCCTGCGCCCAGCCCAGCCGCTTGATGCGGGTCAGTTCCGTCATCAGCCGCTTCGGATCGGTCAGCGATTTTGGGGTGTAGGCGATCAACGGCTTTGCGAGCCAGGCCGCCATCTCCTCGGGCGGCAGATGCGCCAGCAGCATCTTGCTGGCGGCGCCTGCGTGGATTGGCATGCGCTGGCCGGGCGCCACCGTCAAGGCATATTGCCGGCGGCCCTGAGCTGCCGCCAGAACCAGAATGCCGTCCTGATCGATAACCGAGAGCTTGCTGCCCTCGCCAATTTCCGCCGACAGCTTGTCGAGGAAGGGCTGTGCAAAGGCCGCGAGATCGATCTCGCTGACGCCGGTCGCGACATGGGAAGCTAGCGACAGAAGGCGCCGTCCCAGGTGGTAGGCGCCGGTATCGTCGCGGCGGACCATGTCGTGGCCCTGCAGCGTGTTGACGATGCGGTAGATGGTCGTGCGCGGCAGGGACAGGAGCGATGTCAATTCGCGGATCGTCGCACCGTTCGGCCGCCGCTCCAGTTGCTCCAGGACATCCATCATCCGGTCGATGACCGGGATCGTGTATTTCGACGCGCCGGCGTCACTCATTTGATCCATGGAATGTGTTCGCCGTTGACAATCGGTTCGGCATCTTCCTATCATGCATTATTGAACTTTGGAAGTTCAAATATGAATTTGTCCGCCATTCTTTTTTAGATGAGCAGGCGGGTTCGTCAGGGTTTCTGCTGGAGGAGGCAGACCATATGGACAGAGATTCCGCAGCGATCGCGTCGAAAGCCGCGCGCTTCAACAAGCTTTACACCGCCGCCGTTTACGACATTCTCGACGAGATGGGGCTTCCGCATCAGTGCATGGATCTCGATATCCGGGCGCTGGATCGCGGGATGCGGATCGCCGGACCCGCGTTTACCGTCGCTTGCACGGCTGACATGCGCACCGACGATGAATACGACAATGAAGAAGTGAAGACCTTCACCTTCTTCCGGCGGATGTATTCCGGCTGCGTCGTGCTGATCTCGGCGGCAGGCGAGCGCAAGGCCGGTCACTGGGGTGAACTGATGAGCACCGGCGCGAAGAGCAAGGGTGCCGTCGGCGTCGTCGTCGATGGCGGCATCCGCGACGGCAATATCCTGATGGGCATGGAGAACTGGCCCGTCTTCACCCGCTATCTTTCCCCGATCGAATCCCGACAGCGAACCCGCATCAGCGGCATCGAGGTGCCGATCGCCGTCACCGGAACCCTGACCTCGCAGATACGGGTCGATCCCGGCGACTGGATCTTCGGCGACATGGACGGGGTGATCGTCATACCCGCCGACAAGGTGGATGCGGTGCTCGACCGCGCCGAAGAGATCATGGGCATAGAGAACCGCTCGCGCAACGAGATCCGTGCGGGCGCCGACGTTGCCGATGTCTATGCCAAATACGGCCGCCTCTAACCGGAGACATTCCCATGCTGACCGTTTCGTCGATCGCCCATGTGGCCATTCGCGTCAAGGATATCGATCGTACCCTCGACTTCTATATCAACAAGCTCGGCTTTTCGGAAATGATGCGCCTCGACCGCGAGGGCCGGCTCTGGCTGGTCTATCTGCGCATCACCGATGATCAGTATCTCGAAATCTTCCCGGAAGGCGAGGGCGACAAGGCGGCCGAGCGCGAGGCGGTTGGCTACAATCATGTCTGCCTTGCCGTGCCGGATATCCAGAAGGCCGTGGCCGAACTCGACGCGCTCGGCATCGAGCGCATCCGGCCGACGATCAAGGCAGCCGACAACAACTGGCAGACCTGGATCGAGGATCCGGACGGGCACCGCATCGAACTGATGCAGATGGCCGATGACAGCCTGCAGTTCGAGGCAATCAAGCGGCTGAAGGCACAGGCCAGATAGTCAGAGGAAAATAACGAGGGGGCGGGCGTTGGCCTGCCGGGAGGAACCTCATGAGGATCGTGCAGCAGAAGATCTTTGTTGCGAATGTGTCCCGCACCAATTTCGTCTTCGTGAAGCTTTATACCGATGAAGGCTACGAGGGTGTCGGCGAGGCGACGCTGGAGTGGAAAACGAAGACTATCGTCTCGGCGCTCGAAGAGCTGGAGCGCGTGCTGATCGGCCGCAATCCGTTCGAGGTCGACGCGATCATCGAGCAATTGCACCGCGACTCCTATTGGCGGACGGGTGCCGTGTTCCGCACCGCGCTCGGTGCGATCGAGGCGGCGCTGCTCGATATCAAGGGCAAGGCGCTCGGCGTGCCGGTCTTCGAACTGCTCGGCGGCAAATACCGGGATCGCGTTGAGTGCTATGCCAACCATTGGTTCTTCGGCGCGGTGACGCCCGAGCAATATGCCGAGAATGCCCGCAAGGCCGTCGCCATGGGCTATCGGGCTCTCAAATGGGACCCTTTCGACATCGCCGATCTGGAAATGAACCGCAAGCAGCGCCGCCAGACAATCGATATCGTCGCGGCTGTGCGCGATGCGGTCGGCCCCGACGTGGACCTGATGCTCGACGTTCACGGCCGGCTCAACGTGCCGACCGCGATCGCCATGTGTCGGGAACTGGCGCCTTATAACCTGCGATGGATCGAGGAGCCGACGCCGCCCGAGAGCATCGATGCCCTGGTGGACGTGCGGGAGAAAAGCCCGGTGCCGATCGCGGCGGGCGAGCGCTGGTACGAGCCGGGCAAGTTCCTCGAGGCGCTGAACAAGAAGGCTGTCGATATCCTGCAGCCCGATGTCTCGCATGCGGGCGGGCTGGGTGAAACGAAGCGTATCTCGCATATGGCGCACCACCATCTGATCCCGATCGCGCCGCATAATCCGGTCGGTCCGGTGATGAACGCGATGACGCTGCATATGTCGGTTGCCATTCCGAATTTCTCGATCTTCGAGACCGTTTCGGTGGATGTGCCGTGGCGCAAGGAACTGGTGCGCGAGACGCTGCAGTTCGAGGACGGAGCGATCCTGGCGCCGACCGCGCCGGGGCTCGGGGTGGATCTCATCGAGGAGGCCTGCGGCCGCTACCCTTATGCGCCCTATAACGTGCCTTTGTTCGACGGCAGCATGAACACCAGCGGCGTTGCCACGGGGGCGGTCACGCTGAAGGACGAGACACGCTCATGAGGCCGGAACAATTGACAATCGGGCCTTCTGGGCGCAAGTTATATTGCGAATTGACGACATTCAAATATGAACTAACCGGCAGCAAGGCCGGGCGTCGATCGGGGAGGGTAACGTGCGGGTAGGTCTGACCCTGTTCGGCGATCATCTGTCGGAGGATGGCGCGCGTTATGCGAGCCAGCTCGGTGTCGGCGACATTGTCATTCACCTGGCCGAATATGCCCGCAACGCTGATAACAGCGCCTATCGCAACGGCAGTGTCGGCCCCATCAACGGCGAATGCATCGACATGCCGCTCTGGACCTACGAGCACATGGCCGGCATCGTCACGAAGCTTGCCAAGCATGGCCTCAAGGTCGCGGCGATGGAGAACCTGTCGCCGAATTTCTGGTCGGACATCCTGCTGGACGGGCCGAAGAAACATGAGCAGATGGACGGGCTGAAGCAGCTTGTCCGCGATGCCGGAAGGGCGGGCATCCCGGTCCTCGGCTACAATTTTTCGATTGCCGGCGTCTGGGGCTGGCAGCGCAAGCGGGTTGCCCGGGGCGGGGCGATGACGGCGGTGTTCTTCGGTGACGAATTCGATACCGACACGCCGATCCCGGATGGAATGCTGTGGAACATGCGGTACCGCCATCCCGTCGCGGGGGCTGCGCCGGTCAATGTCAGCGAGCGGGATATCTGGACGCGTCTCGAATGGTTCCTCAAGGAACTCGTGCCCGTCGCGGAAAAAGCCAATGTCCGGCTGGCGGCCCATCCCGACGATCCGCCGGTGGCGCGGCTGCGCGGCAATGCCCGCCTGGTCAACACCCACGCGAAGTATCAACGGCTGCTGGAGATTGCGCCGAGCCCGGCCAATGCCCTGGAATTCTGTATCGGCTCGCTCCAGGAAATGGTCGAGGGCGATATTTACGAAACGACCCGCCATTTCGCGCGGCTGGGTGCGATTGCCTATGTGCATTTCCGCAACGTCCGCGGCAAGGTCCCGCATTATGTCGAGACCTTTGTCGACGACGGCGATGTCGAGATGGCGGAAATCGTCCGTGTCCTCAGGGATGAGGGTTTTGAGGGGGTGATGGTTCCCGATCACGTGCCCGATCTCGATTGCCCCGCCCCCTGGCACGCTGGCAATGCCTACACGATCGGCTTCATGAAGGCCCTGACGATGAATGCCCATGCGCTCGGACCGGCGCATTCGCAGGATATCGCGCATTTTGGGAGAGAAAGGCAGGCCGCAGCATCGCGGTGAACCATTCCGGTGGAGGCCGGCAAGGAAAAGTGCGGCATGGAGCCGTATGGAGGAGGAGATGATGATGAAATTCAGCAAACTGGCCGTGATGGCCACGGCGATGACGATGCTGGCGAGCGGCGTGGCACTGGCGGGCGAGGTCGTCTGGTGGACGCCCAATTTCAACGAGGCGCGGGCACGCGAACTCGTCACCAAGTTCGAACAGGCCAATCAGGGCATCAAGGTCAAGCTCGAGATCACCACGACAGATGGTCTGCCGCAGCGCGTTCTGACCGCCCTGCAGTCGGGCGCCGCGCCCGACATCATCGATGTCCAGCACGCCTGGGTGAACGGTTATGCCCAGAACGGCCTGGTCGTTGCGGTGGATGACGTGCTGAAGGACCGCGAGGACTATATTCCCGCGTCGCTGGATTATGGCACCTGGAACAGCAAGCTCTGGGCCATTCCGTATCGCATCGAGACCCATGCGGTCATCTACAACAAGGGCGCGTTCAGGGATGCTGGCCTCGATCCGGCTAAGCCGCCGCAGACCTGGGACGAACTGGTCGCCGCTGCCAAGACACTGTCGAAGGGCAAGGTTTCCGGTTTCGCCATCACCGGCGGCGGTGAAGTCGGCAACACGATCTTCCGGTCGCTTCCCTTCATCTGGATGAACGGCGGGGACATCATCTCGGCGGACGGCAAGAAGGCGGTCGTCAACCAGCCGGCGGCGGTGGCGGCGGTCAAATTCTATACCGACTTCTTCAAGAACAAGCAGTCGCCGGCCTCGACGCTGGAAAACGACGGCACCGCAAACCGCCGGCTGTTCATCGCCGAGACCGTTGCCGCCTACCAGTCCGGCCAGTTCGACGTGGCTTCGATCAGAAAAGAAAACCCGAAGATCGATATCGGCGTGATGCCGATCCCGCATCCGGCCGGCAAGCCGACCGCCGCACTCCTCGGCGGCTGGAGTTTTGTCATTCCGTCATCGGCCAAGAATCCGGCCGAGGCCAAGAAACTCGTCGCGTTCCTTGCCGAAGCGCCGAACCAGGGTGCGCTGACGGATACGTTCCCGGCCCGCAAGTCGGCCATGTCGCTGCCGCGCTTCAGCGATCCGATCCTGACGGTGTTCAAGGAAATGCTTCCCTATGGCCGCGCCGTGCCCAACAACAAGAACTGGGTGCAGATCACCCAGGCCTATTTCGACGGCATCCAGCGGATCCTTCTCGGTGACGAGGACGTGCAGAAGGCCATGGATGGAGCAGCCAAGGACATCCAGGCACTGCTCGACCAGAAATAACCGATAGCCGGTCGCTCCGGGGGATACGGTTTTCCCCGGAGCACGCATTCCACCCGATGTCGTTTGAGGGAAGCTGCAGATGGACCGCAATTCGACGGGCCTCGTCTTCGTATTGCCAGCGCTGATCGTGCTGGCGATGCTGATCGCCTATCCCGTTGCCTATACCGGTCTGCTCAGCGTGACCGACAGGCAGGGTGAGTTTGTCGGCCTCGCCAATTTCAGGGCGGTGCTTTCGGCCCGCGCCACGCCGCAGGCATTCTGGAACACCATCTGGTTCGTCGGCGGCTCGATCGTCTTCCAGGTCATCCTGGGAACGGCGACCGCCATCCTGCTCAACCAAAGCTTCTTCGGACGCGGGATCGTGCGCTCGATCACGCTCATTCCCTGGGTCGTGCCGGGCATCGTCGCGGCCACCACCTGGGCGTGGATGTTCCACACGGAATTCGGCATCATCAACTACATGATGACCGGCACCGGCATGATTCCGGAGCCGATCGGCTGGCTGACCAACGGCAATACCGTAATGCCGGTGCTGATCGCCATTAACGTCTGGAAACTTTTTCCCTTCGTGGCGATCATGGTGCTGGCGGGACTGCAGTCGATCCCCAAAGACCTCTATGAAGCGGCACGCGTCGACGGCGCCAATTTCTGGCAGGAAGTCCGCTTCATCATGATCCCGCAGGTGCGCTCGGTCATCGTCGCGGTGACGCTGCTGCTGGTGATATGGGGCCTCAACTCGATCACCATCATCTACGCGATCACCCGCGGCGGGCCGGCCAACCGGACCTTGATCACGCCGATCCAGATTTTCCGCCTGGCGTTCGAAAGCACGCAGTTCAACCAGGCAGCAGCGCTTTCGGTGATCTTCTTTGCCGTCGCACTGGTCATCGTCATCATCTACATCAGGGCGCTTGCCTCGACACCGGGAGAGGCCAAATGAGCGATAGCACCACCCTCAAGCGGACGGGCCTGCCGCTGCCGGTCACCATCATCGGCGCGGTTGTCGTCGTCCTCATCTGCCTCTTCCCGTTCATGTGGATGTTCGTCTCGTCGATCAAGACGCTGCCGGAGCTCTATACCGTTCCGCCGATCTGGTGGCCGGAGACGCCGACGCTCGGCAACTATTACAAGGTCCTCTTCGAGAGCAATATTCCGCGCTATTTCCTGAACAGCGTCATCATTTCAGTCGGCTCGACTTTCCTCGCGCTGATCCTGGCGATCTTCGCGTCCTATGGATTTGCGCGTTTCGATTTTCGCGGAAAACCGCTGCTGCAGAGTTTCGTGCTGATCGGCCAGCTCTTGCCGACGGCGGCGATCATCGTGCCGCTGTTCATCACGCTCAGGGTTCTCGGACTGGTGAACACCTATTGGGGCCTGATCCTCGTCTACATGATCATCACCCTGCCGCTCTCTGTCTGGATGCTGACGTCCTATTTCAAGGCGATCCCGGTGGAGCTTGAAGAGGCGGCGATCATCGACGGGTCGTCGCGGCTCGGCATCCTCTTCCGCATCACGCTGCCGCTGTCGACGCCCGGCATCGTCGCGGTCGTCGTTTATGCCTTCGTCACCACCTGGAACGAGTTCGTCTTCGCGCTGTGCTTTGCGACCGACTCCTCGGTGAAGACCCTGCCGATCGGCCTTGCGGAATTCTCCACCGAGTTCAACACCGACTGGGGAGCGGTCATGGCCGCCTCGGTCGTCATGACGCTGCCGATCGCGCTGCTGTTCTTCTCGATGCAGCGTCTGTTCGTCGGTGGCCTCACCGCCGGCGCCACGAAAGGATGATCATGACCGACAAAACCATTCCCAGATTGGGCCTAGGCACCTATGGCAGGACCGGCAGCGAAGGGGTCTCGGCACTCCTGAAGGCGATCGAAATCGGCTACCGCCATCTCGATACCGCCCAGAGCTACGGTACCGAACAGCCGGTCGGCGAGGCGGTGCGCCGCTCCGGCGTGCCGCGCGGTGATTTCTTCGTCACCACCAAGGTGGCGGACACGCGCCTGGACCGGGCGCAGTTCATGCCGTCGGTGCGCCAGAGCCTCGATACGATCGGCGTCGATCAGGTCGATCTGCTGCTGATTCACTGGCCTTCGCGCAGGGATGCGGTGCCTTTCGAAGACTATATGACGGCGCTCGTCGAGGCGCAGCACAAGGGTTATGCGCGCCTGGTCGGGGTCTCGAACTATCCGATCGCGCTTCTCAAAAAGGCACGCGCGTTGATCGGCAATGAAGCGCTCGCCACCAATCAGGTGGAAATCCACCCCTATCTGCAGTCACCGAAGCTCGTCGCCTATGGGCGCCAGATCGGCCTGCCGCTTACTGCCTATCAGCCGCTCGCCAAGGGCGAGATCGCCAGCGATCCGGTTCTCAAACGGGTCGCCGAGAAGCATGGAGTGACGGTCGCGGCCGTCGCGCTCGCCTTCCTGATCGGCGAGGGGCATATCGTCATTCCGGCCTCCGGCAGCGAGGCCAATCTTCGCGCCAATTTCGCGGCCCTTAACGTCTCGTTGGACGAGGCCGAGATGGCGGAAATCCGCAGGCTAGATCGCGGTTATCGCCGCATCAATCCCGAAAAATCCCCCGACTGGGATGACTGAAATCATGAATGGAGTTTGCCCTTGGGTTCGGTGACCATCAGACAAGTGCGCAAGAGTTATGGCGCGCTGGAAGTCCTGCACGGCGTTTCGGTCGATATCGCCAATGGCGAGTTCGTGGTGCTCGTCGGGCCGTCCGGCTGCGGCAAGTCCACGCTGTTGCGGATGATCGCGGGGCTCGAAGCCATCAGCGGCGGCGAGATCGCCATCGACGGCAAGGTGGTGAATACGCTGGCTCCCAAGGAGCGCGACATCGCCATGGTGTTCCAGTCCTATGCGCTTTATCCGCACATGACCGTGGAGGCGAATATGGGCTTTTCGCTGCGGCTTGCCGGCGCGCCGAAACAGGAGATTTCCGCACGTGTGGCCGACGCCGCGCGAATATTGGGACTCGAACCCTATCTGAAACGCTATCCGCGCCATCTCTCCGGCGGCCAGCGTCAGCGCGTCGCGATGGGGCGGGCGATGGTGCGCAAGCCGAAGGTTTTTCTGTTCGACGAGCCGCTTTCCAACCTCGACGCCAAGCTGCGCGTGCAGATGCGCTCCGAGATCAAGCAGAACCATCATCGCCTGAAGACGACGACCGTCTACGTCACCCATGACCAGATCGAGGCGATGACCATGGCCGACCGCATCGTCGTCATGAACGGCGGTGTCATCGAGCAGGTCGGTTCGCCGCTCGATCTCTACGACCGGCCGGCGAACCTGTTCGTCGCCGGCTTCATCGGTTCGCCGAGCATGAACATCCTTTCCGGCAGGCTTGAAAACGGCAGTTTCGTGCTGGCCGGCGGGACGGCTATTGCGGCCGCCAACCTCGCATCGTTCGGCAATCGGTCCATTCAGCTCGGTGTCCGGCCGGAGCATCTCCATCTCGATCCGAACGGCCTGAACGCCGAGATCGTCACAGTCGAACCGACCGGCTCAGAAACGCAGGTGGTGATGCGGCTGGGCGGGCATGAGGTGACTGGCGTTTTCCGCGAGCGCATCATGAAAATGCCTGGCGAAGCGTTGTCGATCGGGATCGATATCGAGCACGTTCATATCTTCGATAAAGAGACGGGCAAGCGCCTGGAGGCGTGACGATGGCCGCTGCTTCCGGGAGTGAGATTCTCGGGATGGTGTCCGCCAGCTGCAGATCTGTCTGGTGAGCCATGCGGCGGGGGCGTAGGCCGGCCGGCCCTGCGGTAAACCGTCGGTGCGCTTCAACGGCGCAAGAGTGGCAGAAGCTGATCGCCCTGACGCTTGATCTCGGCGAGATAAGGTGTGTCGGAGAGCACGAAATGGGTGATGCCGAGGTCCCGGTATTTGCGCAGGGAACGGGCGACGTCTTCCGCTGAACCGACGAGCCAGGTGGTGCCGGCACCACCGCCGCCGAATTTTCCGGGCGCGGTGTAGAGGTTGTCATCGAGAACGTCGCCGCGCTCGTGCAGTTCGAGAAGCCGGCGCTGGCCGACGGCGACCGGCTTTCCGTGGTCGTTCCAGTTGCCGGCCTTGCCCCTGGCCATCTCGGCGACCTTCGCCTCGGCATCGGCCCAGGCCTGCTCGGTCGTGTCGCGGACGAGAGTGGTGATCCGAAGCCCGAATTCCAACGGAGGAAGGTCACGGTCGAGCTGCCTGCTGAGCGCCTTCAGCCGCTCGATCCTCTCCCGCACGCCGTCGAGGGGTTCGCCCCAGAAGAGCTGGATATCGGCTTCCGTTGCGGCCACCCGTTCGGCGGCTTCCGACGCGCCGCCGAAATAGAGTTTCGGGTGCTTGCGATCGCCGCGGGGTTGGAGGCGAGGCTCGATCGTGGAGCCGGCGACCTGGAAATGCTCGCCCCCATAGGTGACGTTCTCCTCGGTCCACAGCCGGCGGACCAGCCGCATGAATTCCTTGGTCCGCGCATAACGATGCGCCTGGTCGCCCTCGCTGTCCCCGTAGGCGGCGAGATTATCCTGGCCCGAGACGATGTTGACCCGCACCCGGCCGCCACTCAGGTGGTCGAGCGTCGCCGCGGCAGAGGCGAAATTCGCCGGGCGCCAATAACCCGGGCGGACCGCGATCAGCGGCTCGAAGGTGGTTGTGCGGGCGGCGAGCGCGGTCGCGACGGTGAACGTATCCGGCCGGCCCCAGCCGGTGCCGACGAGCGCGCCTTTCCAGCCGTGATCTTCCAGCGCCTTGGCATGGCTGGTCAGCGTATCGAGACTGTTGTGGTTCTCGGCGGCGGAATCGCCGCGATGGCCGGCTTTGACGTCGTTCGGAATGTACCAGAGGAATTCGGAATTGCTGCTCATGTTGTCGGCCTGCACTTGTGAAAGGTGAAACGAGGAAACGTATGGAAGGCCTCCGGCATCGACCGCACGAGGCGCCGGTCGAGATCCGGGAGGTTCCATCACACGACGATCGGATTGAGGGCGCCATCCATGCCGATCACGACACCGGTGACATAGCTCGCCTTCGACGAACTCAGGAAGGTGACGACGTTGGCGATCTCGTCGGGTGTCGCCATGCGGCCGAGGGGGATGCGCTGGACCAGCTTTTCGAGCGCCGCCTGTTCGCTGATGCCATGGAGCGCCGCCTCCGCCCGAAGGCCCTCGGTCACCCGTTCCGTTTCAGTGTTTCCCGGATTGATGCCGATGATCCGCAGCCCGCTGGCGGCATAGGCGTTTGCAAGGCCGACGGTCGCCAGCATCAGCGCCGCATTGGCGGCCCCGCCGGGAAGGTGGATGGGGGAGGCTACCTTTCCCCCGCCGCCGATGACGTTGACGATCACGCCCGCCCGGCGGGCCGCCATCCGCTTGACCACGGGGTCGATGACGTTGATGTAGGAGAAATATTTGGCGTCCATCGCAGCGCGCCAGTGCGCCGGGCTCAAATCCTGGGGCGGCGTGCGCCGCGCGGCGCCTGCGCTGTTGACGAGAATATCCAGCGCTCCCACTTCGTCTTCGATCTTGTCGATCAGCGTCAGGGCCTCGTTTTCCGATGTGAGGTCGGCGGCAAAGCCGAAAACGCCCGGCAAATTTGCCAGAGCGGCGTCAATATTCGCCTGGGAGCGCGAACAGATGACAACGCGCGCTCCTTCACTCAACAGGGATCGGGCACAGGCAAGACCAATGCCTTTGGAGCCGCCTGTGATCAGTGCCGTCTTGCCGTTCAAGTCGAGTTGCATGGTAAGCCGCTTTCCTCAAGATCCAGGGAGAGGCTAGGCTCCCGAGGATATTGGAACAAGCAAAAGGCAACTGCCGCGATCCCGGTTACGGGGAAACGGTTCCTTAGTTCGCTGCCCAGGGAGGCAACTCTTCCATGCGGCGGGGCCGCGCGTAATTTGCGGGCTTTGCCGACACGCCGATGTCTGCTGGAGACGATCCGGCTGCGCCCTTGCTACCCCCGGATGATCTCCTCATGCGCCATCGCGGCCTGCAGCAGTGTTTCGTCGCAATTGGCATTGGCCGACAGGAGGAAGCCGACCGGCATGCCGGCGTCGCCGGTGCCGCAGGGAATGGACACTCCGCACCAGTCGAGGAAGTTGCCGAAGCCGGTATTGCGCAGCGTCTTGCCGTTGGTGGCGAAAAACAGCTCGTCATCCTTTTCGAGCGGTGCGATCGGTGGCGCCACATGGGCGACCGATGGCATGGCGACGAAGCGGTCGCCGATCAGGGCCTCTGTTTCGGCGATCATCCGGGCGCGGTTTTCGACGATGGCGATATAGTCGGACAGACTGGTCTTTTCGCCGAGGCGCGTGCGCGCCACGACCCGGTGGTCCATCTCCTCGGCATCCGGTCCCGCCAGTTTCTCCCGATGCAGGGCGAAGGCTTCTGCGGTCACCATCGGACCGTATTTCACCATCAGCTTCGGAAGTTCGTCGAAGGTCGGGAAGGCGAGGCGGGTGATCTTGGCTCCGGCTTTCGCAAGCCGCTCGATCGCCGCTTCGAAGGCTGCCACCACTCCCGGCTCGGCGCCGTCGAAGACGATGTTGGTCGGGATGATGATATCGAGGGGCTGTGCCGGCTGGCGGGCCGTCTGCGGCACTGCAAGCCCGCGCATGGCGGCATCCACCCAGACCGCGTCCTGCACCGTGCGGCAGAGGGGGCCGAGCGAGTCGAGGCTCGTCGCCAGGGGATAGACGCCGTTCATCGCATAGCGGCCGCGGGTCGCCTTGTAACCGACGATGCCGTTGAAACCGGCCGGGATGCGGATCGAGCCGCCCGTGTCGGTGCCCATCGCGACCGGCACGAGGCCCGCCGCCACCGCGACGCCGGAACCGGAGGAGGAGCCGCCGGGAATGCGCGGCGCATCCTTGCCATGCGGATTGTTCGGCGTGCCGTAATGCGGATTGATGCCGATGCCGGAAAAGGCGAATTCGCTCATGTTGGTGCGACCGATCGCGACCATGCCGGCCTGTTTCAGCAGGTCGACGATGGCGGCGTCCTTCGTCGCGGGCGCGGCCTTCTTCAGCACTTTCGATCCGGCGGTGGTCGGCAGTCCCTCGATGTCGAAGAGGTCCTTCCAGGCAATCGGGATGCCATCGAGCAGGCCGAGCGAGCGGCCTTCCTTCGCGCGCTTCGAGGAGCCTTGCGCTTCCGCCAGGGCCCGGTCTTCGAGCAGCGAGACGAACACGGCCTTGTCCGGATAGGCCCTGATGCCGGACAGCACCGATTCCGTGACCTCGACGGGGTCGACCTTGCCCATCTGGATGAGCGCGGAAAGCTCGGCGATCGACATCGCTCCAAAGGATTTCGTCACGGCAATCATTCTCCTCATTCCGTTACTGGCGGGTCACAGATGTATCGGATATTTTGGCGATGGGTAGAGGATTTATCGCCTCGGCTTATGACATGGAACTTCCCGCATATCCGCGAAGTTCAATGAGTCCACCGCGTCGGCGGGACATCGGGAAGGATCAACCCATGAGAAACATCATCGCAATCGCCGGTCTCGCAATCGCGCTTGCCGGCTGCAGCACGGACGGCGGCGGGACCACCGGAGCCATCGATATCGGGCCGGGTATCCGGCCGATCCCCGGCAGCATCACCTATCGAGGCCAGCCGCGTACCAAGCTCACCAAGTCGCCGATCGGTAGCGTCGTTCCGCACGAGTTCCGAAACGAACTCGGCCAGCGGGTCGAGGAAAACTACATCATCCAGCCGGACCGCAGCCTCAAACTGGTCAGCCGGCGGGTCTATCGCGATCCGTTCGGGATCGACGACTGATAGGCTTCAGCCGCCGATCCGTGCCCAGGCCCGTTCGGTGGCGACCGGTTCGTCGGTGGTGATCTGATCCGGCTTCAATGCCATCAGGGCGGAGAAGCTGTGGGCTTCGGCCTCGTCGAAACCGGCGTCCGGGTTCTTGAGATTGAAGGTCCAGGCATCGACGAGCTTCCCCGCATCGTGGCAGAGGCCGATCAGGTCGAGCCCGTCTTCGGCGGCCCGCAGCACCAGTTGCCAGGCAAGATAGATCGTGTCCGGCTCGGTCGGGCCGGCCATATCGTTGCGCAGATCCGTTTCGACGGCCTTGAGGCCCTGGCCGCGATAGATCTCCACGAGCTTGCCGGTCGGGTCGATGCCGCGCTTAAGATCCGGCAGCCTCTGCTTGACGGCGACGACAAGATCGAGATCGGCGCCACTGACAATGATCGAGGAGCCGGCGGCGGCGAAGTAATCGGCAAGATGGTCCATGCCGCGTGCGCCGATCGTCGCAAGCTCATCCTTCATGTCGAACTGCAGCAGGGCGTCCGGATGAGCTGTTCGAAGCATTGTCGCGAGATCCTCGCTGAGGATCGGCGGATGGCCGCCCTGCAAAAGCGTCAGGCCGCGGATCGCTTCGGGCAAAGCCTCACGGATGAGGCCGTGGCCGGTGGTTTCACCTTCGAGCTCTTCGTCGTGCAGGACGACGAAGCCGCCATCGGCGCGGACGCGCAGGTCGAGTTCGGTCGATGCGCCAAGACGAAAACCCTCTGCCATGACGCCGGCGGAAAACAGCGGGTCCTTGAGGCTGCGGCGCAGGCGATGCCACTTCAGCCGGGTGAAACGACCCTGATGGGCGATGCCGAGGCCTGAAAATACTGAAGCCATGAAATTCCGTCTAAGGTGAAGGGCGCCGATTCGATCGGTGACAGACTATTGTTTCGGAGCTGCCTGCCATAGATCGATGACAGAAGTTTCGTGCCGAGCCTTAAAAACGAATTACCGCCTGTCAGGGAACGGCTTGTTATAGAGGTTTGCGGATAAGTATCCGAAAACAAATCTTGTCTCCTGTCACGAAAGGCAGATCTCATGTCCCATGACGCAAACTGGGCGCCTCTTCCTCCCACCAGCACCGGCCCGCGCGGCCGTTGCCCGCGTTGCGGCCAGGGACATCTGTTCAACGGTTTCCTGTCGATGCGGCCGAATTGCGAGGTCTGCGGCCTCGATTATTCCTTTGCCGACCCGGGAGATGGTCCCGCGTTCTTTGTCATGTGTTTCGGCTGCATTCCGAGCATAGCGCTTGCCGTGTGGATCGAGACCAGTTTCCAGCCGCCATTCTGGGTGCATCTGCTGATTTCGCTTCCTTTCCTGCTCCTTACGTGTCTTGCCCCGATGCGGCCCCTGAAGGGCTGGCTGGTGGCGAGCCAGTATTTTTACAAGGCCGGGCCTGGCAAGGTCGACAAGGGCGCGTCATCGCACGATGGCGGCCAGAACAGCGGCTGACTGGCAGCCGGATTTCAGCTCCCGAACGAGTTGTCGTGCTGATCTCGGTTCCGCTCATGCTTTGCCGAATGCGCCTTTTTCAGGTGCGGCGGCCGACTTCGCGCGCCAGATCCTCGAAACAGAATTTGGTGCCCTGTTCGCTCGCCTCATTGGCCAGAAGCAGGAGCCGGATCGGGAACGCGATCGCCTTCTGGTGGGAGGTCGAGACGGCCAGCGGCTTGTCGTCGGCGAGCACGGTGCGTTCTGCGGCCTGCAGGGCACCCTGGATCTCTTCATGGGAGAGGACGCCTTTTTCGACCAGGAGCCGGTTGATCGCGGCAACCGCGAGATAGAGGCCTTCGAGCTGCGGATTGGCGGTGTTCATGTCTCGGTCCTTTGCGTGGAAGACGGAACGGAAGTGGCGGCATTTTCGTCGATCAGTCGGGCGCCGCGCTGCTGGGTCAGGTAACGCCAGATCCATTGCACGCTGACGAGCAGGCGCTTTTCGAAATTGACGAGCAGGTAGACATGGACGAGCGCCCAGAGGAACCAGGCGAGGCGGCCCTTCAGCGTCCACTTGCCGAAGTCGAAGATTGCCGCATCGCGGCCGATGACGGCCGTATTGCCGCGATTCTGGAAGCGGAACGGCTCGGCCGGCTTGCCGTCGAGCAGTTTCGCCCGCAGCGCCTTGCCGAGATATTGGCCCTGCTGCTTGGCGACCTGGGCGAGGGCCGGCAGCGGCTTGCCGTCTTCGGCGAGGCCCAGCGCCGTATCTCCTATCGCAAAAATATCCGGAAAGCCGGTGATGGAGAGGTCCGGCTCGACCGGAATGCGGCCGCCTGCCTTTCCTTCGATGCCCAGCCATTTGGCCGAGGGCGCCGCTTTGACGCCCGCACCCCAGATGACGCAGCTGGTGCGGAAACGCTGCGAGCCGGCGACCACTTCGTCCTTGGTGACCGATTCGACGGAGAGATTGGTCATCACCTCGACGCCCGCTTTTTCGAGCGCCTTCATGGCGTATTGGGTGAGGTTGTCGGGAAAGGCGGCGAGGATTTTCGGGCCGGCCTCGATGAGGATGACCCGCATGTGATCCGGCTCCAGTTTGCGGAAGTCGCGGGCGATCATGAAATGGCCGAGTTCGGCGATCGCGCCGGCCATTTCGACACCGGTCGGACCGCCGCCGATGATGATGCTGGTGAGCAGCGCCTTCTTTTCTTCCGGATCGTGGGAAAGCTCGGCCTTCTCGAAGGCGAGCAGCAGGCGCTGGCGGATCAGCCGGGCCTCGTGAATGGTCTTCAGGCCAGGCGCCCAGGCGCGCCAGTCGTCATGGCCGAAATAATTGTAGTCCGAGCCGGTGGCGATGACGAGGCGGTCGTATGGGACCGACGTGCCGTTGTCGAGCGCCACGGTCCTGGCGATCGGATCGACGCCGGTGACTTCGGCCAGCATGACGTTGATGTTCCTGAAGCGCCCGAGCGTCCGGCGGATCGGCTCGGAAATATCGGCGGGAGACAGTGCGGCGGTCGCGACCTGATAAAGGAGCGGCTGGAAGAGATTGTGGTTGCGCCGGTCGATGACGGTGACGTCGATGGCGCTGTTGCCGAGCGCGCCGGCCGTCGCAAGCCCGCCGAAACCGGCGCCGACGATGACGACCCGCGGCAGTTTTGTTTGTCCTGTCGTGCCGTTCTGGAAAGCCTTGCCAGCCATATTGCCCCACCCGATTGGCGGAGCAAAGCTCCGCTTGACGCCTGTTCAACCCACGCCGCACACCTTTGTTCCGGACGTGTTTCACCGGAACCTTTTACGCCTGTCGCCGTTCAATTTCACGACATCAATAGGAGAACGTCATGAACAGCATCGTTTGGTTGGTCGGCGCGGTCGTCATCGTCATCGCCGTTCTGAATCTCGTCGGATTTGCCTAATTTCTCGAATGAATCCAATCGGAAGCATTGCTTTCATCTGAATCGAACTGAAGAGGAGACAGTCATGAACAGCATCGTATGGCTCGTTGGAGCCGTCGTCATCGTTCTCGCCGTCCTGTCCTTCATCGGCATAGGCTGATCGGTGAGACGCAAAGCCGGAGGATATCGACAAGGCGCCGTCTCCCAAGGATCGGCGCCTTGTCTTTGCGTGGTTCATTTCGACAGGGCGGCCGCTATTCGGCCAGCAGGAGCGCGAAGGGGTGGTCGCCGAACACCGAGTTGACGGCGATGCGATCCTTGGGGTCGGTGGCCTTGCCGGTGCAGACATCGCGGTAGCGGCGATGTCCCAGCCGTTCGGGCAGGGCTATCTCCGTTTCCGCCCAGCGCTCGGACCGGGACGGCGCAAGGCCTGCGTGGAGCGCGCTGAACACGAGACGCGGGGCGACGACGATGAAGGCGTCGTCCATGTCGGCGCGGGCGAAGGCGATGACGTTGTCGGCGCGCTTGCCCGATGCCCTGAGAGGCAGATATTCTCCCCGGCGAAACAGCGTAGGCGCCTCCTGGCGAACGCGCAGCAGGTTAGCGATGACATGCTGTTTCAGCCGGCCGCTCTGCCATTCCTCCTCGGCGGTGGAGGCGAGCTTTTCCTTCTCCATCAGCCGTTGCTGCAGCATGCCGAAATCCGGTTCGCGGCGGTTGTCAGGGTCGACCAGGCTCAGGTCGAGGCTCTCGCTTCCCTGGTAGATATCGGGTACGCCCGGCGCCGTCAGCTTGATGATCGTCTGGGTGATGCCGTTCACCAGGCCGGCGCCGATGAAGGGTTTCAGGGTATCTGTGAAGTCCGCCAGGAAGGCCTGGTTGCCGGGGGAGAGGAGTGCGCTGGCGTAGTCGCGAACCGCCTTCTCGTAGGTCCCGTTGCCATCGCTCCAGTTGGTGCGCAGCTTTGCCTCGCGCAACGCCTTTTCGACATAGCCGAGGAAGCGCGTCTCGAGCGCCTCGAGGCCCTCCGCATCTTCCGGGTGGAGATCGTTCGGCCATGCACCGGCGAGCGCCTGGTAGAGCATCCATTCGACCGCCGGTTCCGGCGCAGGGCCGTCATCGAGCACCTGAATGGCTTGGCTGTTGATTCTGCGCCAGCGATCCACAGCGTCCGCCCAGAGTCCAGGCACCTCGGTGATCACATAAAGCCGCGCGCGGGCATCCTCGCCGCGCTTGGTGTCGTGGGTCGAAGTACCCGACAGCGCGTCGGGCTGCCTTTCCAGCCGCGTCTGCATTTCCGCGTGGAAACGGTCGAGCGAAAAGCGGCGGGGCAGGGGCTCGGCTCCGACCTCGTTCAGCGCGAGCGCCATGTGCTGCCGAAAGAACAGCGTGTCCTCCACCGATTTCGCCATCAGCGGGCCGGTAAGCTGCTGGAACCGGGTGCGGAAGATCGACGCCTTGCCGGCCGCCGCCTGTTCGACATCGCCGACCAGGATGCGTTCGAGGAAGGCGAGCGCCGCATCCTCCGGCGGGTTCGGGCCGTTGCGCACCTTGTCGAGAACCTTTGCCAGCATCTCCCGGCCCTCGGGCGGAATGCCCTCCCGCGTGCCATAGGTGCGGTAGACCGGGAAGGCGACCAGCAGTTCGCGCAGCGCTCCCTTAACGGACGCTTCCGACAGCGCGGACTCGCGGTCCTCCACCGGCTGGATCTGCATGGCCAGATCGAGCAGCGTCGAGACCTCACCAGCGAAATTGTTGTCGGCCATCAGCAACTTTGCGGCGCGCAATTCAGCTTCCATGTCGACCGGTTGGCCGGTAATCTTTTCATAGGCGCTGCGCAGTTCGTCCAGCTTGCGGCCGTCAACAAGGGCATCGCTGACGGCTGCGATAAATTCGTAACCGGTGGTGCCGGAGATCGGCCAGTCCGTCGGGATCTGCTCGCTCTCGCCAAGAATCTTTTCGACGGTGATGTAGCAATCCGTCCCGGCCTCGTGCCGCAGGCGTTCGAGATAGGCTTTCGGGTCGGCAAGGCCATCGACATGATCGACGCGCAGGCCGTCCACCTTGCCGCTATGGACGAGTTCGAGGATCAGCCGGTGGGTATCGTCGAACACGGTGCCGTCCTCCACCCGCATGCCGGCAAGCCCGGTGATCTCGAAGAAACGGCGGTAGGAGAGTTCGCGGGGCGCATCCCGCCAGGACATCAGCCGATAGGGCTGCTGGTCGTGCAGTTTGGCAATCGCCGCGCGATCGGCGACCTTCAGCACCTCTTCCTGATGGCCTGCGTAACTCGCCGGTGCCAGCGGATAGAGCGTGTCGTAGTAGGCGAGGGCCGGCTTGCCGGTCTTCGGATCGGCCTTGACGGAAATCCCCCCGGCTTCCAGTACCTTCTCGAAGGTATCGCCGAGGAAGGGCAGGGTCAGGGATCTGCTCCAGTCGATATCGAAATGGCGGGCATATCTGCTCTTCTCGCCGTTTTCGACGACATCGCGCCACCAGGGATTTTCGAGCGATGCCGCCATGTGGTTCGGGACGATGTCGATGATCAGGCCAAGGCCCTCGGACTTCAATGCCTTCACCATCCGCTCGAACCCGTCGCGTCCGCCGATCGCAGGCTCGATCTCGTTGGCATCGGTCACGTCGTAGCCGTGGGTGGAGCCGGTCGTGGCGGTAAAGATCGGCGAGGCGTAGAGATGGCTGATCCCGAGCCGCTTCAGATAGGGCACAAGGGCAGCGGCCCGGTCGAAGGTCATGCCGTTGCGGAACTGGATGCGATAGGTGGCGGTCGGAATCATCATGCGGCGTCTCCCGCGGTTCCGGCGCGGACGAGGACCGAGTTCGCCGGCAGGTCCTTCGCCTGTTCGGGCCATGCGAAGATCACCTTGCCGGGCAGGTCCGGCAGCGCCTGCGCCTTCTCGCCGATATTGATCGCCATCGAGATCGTGCCTTTTGGAAAAGTCCACGATACGGCAAGGAACCCCTTGTCCGTCCTCAGCACCTTGCCGGAGCGACCGCTCGCGGAGCCGAGCAGGGGAACAACGATCTCCTGCCGCAGCTTCAGGAGCGTCCTCGTCAATTCCAGCCAGTCCTTGCCGTCCGCCGAATCCAGCTTCTTCCAGTCGAGCCGGGAGACATCGAAGGTCTTTCTGGCGTTCGGATCGGGAACCGTCTCGCCTTCGTGGCCCGCATGGCCCTCGAATTCCTTGCGGCGGCCATCGCGCACGGCTTTCGCGAGATCGCCATGGAAATCGGTGAAGAACAGGAAGGGGTTGGTCTCACCATATTCCTCGCCCATGAAGAGGAGCGGGATATGCGGCGAGAGGAGAAGCATGGCGAGCAGTGGCTTGACCCTGTCAGCGCCTGCCAATTCGATCAGCCTTTCGCCTTGCGCACGGTTGCCCACCTGGTCGTGGTTCTGGATGAAATCCACGAAGGCGACCGGTGGCTGATCCAGGCTCGAAACGCCGCGTTTTTCCCCGGTCTGCGGCGAGACTTCGCCCTGATAGGCAAAACCTTCGGCGAGCACCCGCGCCACCAGCTTTTCCGGTTCCCTGGCGAAATCCTTGTAATAGGCATGCGTCTCGCCGGTCGCGAAGACATGGACGGCGTTGTGGAGGTCGTCGTTCCATTCGGCGGTGAAGAGCGGTGCCTTGCCATCCTCGTCGCGTGGATGCAGGAAAGTGACGTTGCGGGCGTCTTCCGTCGTCAGATGGATGGCGCGCTCCGGGATTTCGGCGCGGATGCGCTCGGCGATCTCGACCAGTACATGTTTTTCGGATGAATCCTCGATCTGGTCGATGGCGTCGAAACGCAGCCCGTCGAGGTGGAATTCCTCCAGCCAGTAGAGCGCGCATTCGGTGATGTAACGCCGCACCGGCTCGACGTCATAGGCGATTGCAGCGCCCCAGGGCGTCATCTTCTCCTTGTGGAAGAAGGTCGGCGCCAGCAGCGGCAGATAGTTTCCTTCCGGGCCGAAATGGTTGAGCACGATGTCGAGCACCACCGTCAGCCCATGACCGTGGGCGGCATCGATGAAGGCCTTGAAATCCTCCGGCGGGCCGTAGGCGGCATGCGGCGCATAGAGGAGCACGCCGTCATAACCCCAGCCACGGTTTCCGCCGAAATGGGCGACCGGCATGACCTCGATCATGGTGACGCCGAGGTCTGCGAGATAGGGCAACTTTTCGATCGCGGCGCGGAACGTGCCTTCCTCGGTAAAGGTGCCGATATGGATTTCGTAGACGACCGTTTCCTCCCACGGCCGGCCCTGCCATTCGGGGTGCTGCCAAGTGTAGCTGGTCGGATCGATTACCAGCGAGGGACCGTCGATGCGGTCCTTCTGGCCGCGCGAGGCGGGATCGGGGACGACCATGCCGTCGGCGAGCACATAGGCATATTCGGCGCCGGGAGCGATGCCGGTGGCGAGGAGCTCAAACCAGCCGTCATTGCTGCGGCTCATCTCGGTATCGTCGCCGTTCAGCCGCAGCGTCACGGTCTCCTGGCCCGGTGCCCAGAGTCGGAACCGTACCTCGCCGGCAGCGACATATTCGGCACCCCAAGTCTTTGGAAACGCACGAAACTCGGTGACGGTATTCAATTCCGACATGCTGGCCAGCCCCTGGTTGAGAGAGACCGGCAAACGGGCGAAGTCGCTTCGGGTTCCATTGTGGGGCGCTGGCGCAATAAAATTACGCGGGGGAGCAACAAATAACAAGTTCCAGGGAGTGGTCGGCGGACCGGTTCAGGCCTAATTTAGCACTCATGCAAGCGGTTTCGGGGAGGAGATCAGTGCATGCTGACTGAGGAGGAAGAGCTTATCCGCTCGACTGCCGCGGAGTTTTCCCGGGAGGTCCTGAAACCCGGTGCGGCGGCGCGTGACAAGTCGCACGCGATCGAGCCGGACGTGCTGAAACAGCTCGGCGAGCTCGGGTTTCTCGGCATGCGGACGGCGGAGGAATGGGGCGGCGTCGGCTGTTCCTATGTCGCCTATGCCAGCGCGCTGATGGAGATCGCTGCGGGCGACGGCGCGGTCTCGACGCTGGTCAGCGTCCACAATTCTCCGGTCTGCTCCCTCCTCGACATGCACGCTTCCGACGACCAGAAGGAACGGTTCCTCAGGCCGCTTGCCGAAGGCCGCCATATCGGCGCCTTTGCGCTGACCGAGGCCGATACCGGCTCGGATGCCGCCGCCATCCGTACCCGTGCCACAAGAGATGGCAACGACTATGTCATCAACGGTTCGAAGATGTTCATCACCTCCGGCAAGATCGCCGGCACGGTGATCATCTTCGCGGTCACCGATCCGAGCGCCGGCAAGCGCGGCATCTCCGCCTTCGTCACAGCGACGGATGTGCCTGGATTTTCGATCTCCAAGGTCGAGGACAAGCTCGGCCAGAAGGCTTCGGACACTGCGGCGCTGATGTTCGACAACCTGCGCATTCCCGAAAGCCAGCGGATCGGTGCCGAAGGCGCCGGTTTGAAGGTCGCCCTGTCGGGATTGGAGGCTGGCCGGATCGGCATCGCAGCCCAATGCGTCGGCATGGCGCAGGCCGCCTTCGACGTGGCGCTCACCTATGCCAAGGAGCGCAAGACTTTTGGAAAGCTGCTTCTCGACCACCAGGCTGTCGCCTTCCGGCTGGCGGATGCGAAGACGCAGATCGAGGCGGCGCGCCAACTGGTCCTGCATGCGGCACGGCTGAAGGATCGCGGCGAGCCCTGTCTGGATGAGGCCTGCATGGCAAAACTGTTCGCCTCCGAAATGGCGGAAAAGGTCTGTTCCGCGGCGATCCAGACGCTCGGCGGCTACGGCTATATTTCCGATTTCCCGGTCGAGCGCATCTATCGCGATGTCCGTGTCTGCCAGATCTACGAGGGCACGTCCGACATCCAGAAGATCATCATCGCCCGCGGCCTGGCGAACTGAGGAGGATCGGGATGCGCATAGACGGCGGAAACTTTCTGGTGACCGGTGCGGCTTCCGGCCTTGGTCTCGCGACAGCTAAAATGCTTGTCGAAGCCGGCGCTTGCGTGGCTTTGCTCGACCTCGATGAGGCCGGCGGGCAGGCGACAGCCGAGGAACTCGGCAAGGGCACGATCTTCGTGAAGATCGATGTCCGCAGCGGAGAAGCGGTCGAGAATGCCGTCGCCAGGGCCGAGGCTGCCAACGGGCCGATCCGCGGCGCCGTCTGTTGTGCCGGCATCGCTGCGTCGGAAAAGGTGCTCGGCAAACAGGGCGTCCACGCGCTCGAAAGTTTTGCCCGGGCGCTGGAGATCAACACGATCGGCACGTTCAACGTGATCCGGCTGGCGGCGCAGGCGATTGCGAGGACCGAACCGAACGAGGAGGGCGAGCGCGGCGTGCTGGTCGCCACCGCCTCGGTCGCCGCCTATGACGGGCAGATCGGGCAGGCGGCCTATGCCGCCTCGAAGGCGGCGGTGGCCGGCATGACGCTGCCGATCGCCCGCGAGCTTGCCCGCGACGGCATCCGCATGATGACGATCGCGCCCGGCATATTCGAGACGCCGATGATGGCCGGATTTTCCGACGAGGTGCGCGCCTCGCTTGGGAAATCGGTGCCGTTTCCGCCGCGGCTCGGGCGGCCGACGGAATTCGCACGGCTGGTGCGCGAGATTATCGAAAACCCGATGCTGAACGGCGAAGTGATCCGCCTCGACGGAGCGCTCAGGATGGCGCCGCGTTGAACGATGGATTTTGATCGCTTCTTTGGGAGGAGGAACGAATGACGGATGGACAGAGACTAAGCCTGCATGTGCCCGAGCCGGAAGTGCGGCCGGGCGGCAAGCCGGATTTCTCCAATGTGCCGATCCCGAAGGCCGGCTCGGTTCGGCGGCCGGAGGTGGATGTCGATCCGAAGGAGATCCGCGACTTCGCCTATTCGATCATCCGCGTGCTCGACCGCGAGGGCGAGGCGGTCGGTCCCTGGGCCGGGTCGCTGACGCCCGAGGAATTGATGGAGGGCCTCAAGCACATGATGCTGCTGCGGGTCTTCGACAGCCGCATGCTGATGGCGCAGCGGCAGGGCAAGACCTCCTTCTACATGCAGCATCTCGGCGAGGAGGCGGTCTCCTGCGCCTTCCGCAAGGCGCTTCTCCCCGGCGACATGAACTTTCCGACCTACCGCCAGGCCGGCCTGCTGATCGCCGGCGGCTATCCGATGGTCGAGATGATGAACCAGATCTATTCCAACGATGCCGACCCCCTGAAGGGGCGCCAGCTGCCGATCATGTATTCGGCCAAGGACTACGGCTTCTTCACGATCTCGGGCAATCTGGCCACGCAATATGTGCAGGCCGTCGGCTGGGCCATGGCATCGGCAATCAAGAACGACACGAAGATCGCCGCTGCCTGGATCGGGGACGGATCGACGGCGGAGTCGGACTTTCATTCGGCGCTGGTCTTTGCCTCCACCTATCGGGCGCCCGTTGTCCTCAACGTCGTCAACAACCAGTGGGCCATCTCGACCTTCCAGGGTGTGGCCCGCGGCGGCTCGGGCACGTTTGCCGCTCGCGGCCTCGGTTATGGCCTGCCGTCGCTGCGCGTCGACGGCAACGACTATCTGGCCGTGCATGCGGTCGCCAAATGGGCGGCCGAGCGGGCGCGGCGCAATATCGGCCCGACGCTGGTCGAATACGTCACCTACCGCGTCGGGGCGCATTCCACCTCGGACGATCCGTCGGCCTATCGTCCGAAGGAAGAGTCCGAAGCCTGGCCGCTCGGCGATCCGGTCATCCGGCTGAAGAACCACCTGATCCGCATCGGCACCTGGAGCGAGGAGCGCCACAAGCAGATGGAGGCCGAAATCCGCGACACGGTCGTCGCCGCCCAGAAGGAGGCGGAGCGCCACGGCACGCTCCATTCCGGCGGAAGGCCGTCGATGCGGGACATGTTCGAAGGCGTTTATGCGGAGATGCCGCCGCATCTGAAGCGGCAGCGGCAGCAGGCGGGGGTGTGAGGATGAGAGAGTTAAGTCTTCGATCGCTGCTCCCCCTCATCCGCCTGCCGGCACCTTCTCCCCGCTGGGGAGAAGAGGATATGCCGCGAGGTCTCCGATCCTCCTCTCCTCAGCGGGGAGAGGGTGGCCGAGCGAAGCGGAGGCCGGGTGAGGGGGCGGCTTGCTCCAGCATTGCTAGATCGGAGGCCCGCCCATGCCGCGCATGACGATGATCGAGGCGATCCGCAGTGCCATGGACGTCTCCATGGAGCGTGACGACGATGTGGTCGTGTTCGGCGAGGATGTCGGTTATTTCGGCGGCGTCTTCCGCGGCACCCAGGGGCTACAGCAGAAATACGGCAAGACGCGCTGTTTCGATGCGCCAATCAATGAATCCGGCATTGTCGGCGCCGCGATCGGCATGGCGGCCTATGGGCTGAAGCCCTGCGTCGAGATCCAGTTCGCCGATTACATGTATCCGGCCTATGACCAGCTCACCCAGGAAGCGGCGCGGCTGCGCTATCGCTCCAACGGCGATTTCACCTGCGGGATCACCGTGCGGATGCCGACCGGCGGCGGCATCTTTGGCGGCCAGACGCACAGCCAGAGCCCGGAAGCACTGTTCACCCATGTCTGCGGCCTGCAGGTCGTGGTGCCCTCCAATCCCTATGACGCGAAGGGGCTGCTGATCGCCTCGATCGAGAACCCCGACCCTGTGATCTTTCTCGAACCGAAGCGGCTCTATAACGGCCCGTTCGACGGCCATCATGATCGGCCGGTGACGTCCTGGGCCGGCCATCCGCTCGGCGAGGTGCCGGCAGAGCACTATGTTGTGCCGCTCGGCAAGGCGGTGGTGCGGCGGCCGGGTTCGGCGGTGACCGTGCTCGCCTATGGCACGATGGTGCATGTGGCCGAGGCGACGGCCGAGGAGACCGGCATCGACGCGGAGGTAATCGACCTGCGCACCCTGATGCCGCTCGACCTCGATACCATCGTCACCTCGGTGAAAAAGACCGGGCGCTGCCTGGTGGTGCACGAGGCGACGCTCACTTCCGGTTTCGGGGCGGAACTGGCGGCGCTGGTGCAGGAGCACTGCTTCTACCATCTCGAAGCGCCGGTCATCCGGGTTGCCGGCTGGGACACGCCTTATCCGCATGCGCAGGAATGGGACTATTTTCCGGGTCCGGCCCGTGTCGGCCGGGCGCTGCGCGACATGATGGAGACCTGAGACATGGCGGAAAAGCTCATCAAGCTGCCGGATGTCGGCGAAGGTGTCGCGGAAGCGGAACTGGTGGAATGGCACGTCAATGTCGGCGACCTGGTGCGCGAGGACATGGTGCTCGCCGCGGTGATGACCGGCAAGGCGACCGTCGAAATCCCGTCGCCTGTGGACGGCGAGGTGACGTTCCGGCACGGCGAGATCGGCGATATCATCGCCACCGGCACCGTCATCCTCAAGATCAGGATCGCGGGCGAGGGCGCTGGCGATGAAGAAGAGATCGAGGGCGGCGATAGCAGGGAGGAGCCACGGGTCAAGCCGGCTATTCCGCCCGTTGCAGCTCTCGAACAGACATCTGAGAAAAAGGTTGAACCTCTTAAACCAAAAGCTGAGATCGCCGCATCGCCGCCCGTCGCCAAACCGCTGTCCCATCCCGTTGGAGTACCCCGCGCGGAAGGTGAAAAACCGCTGGCACCGCCGGCCGTTCGTCTTCGGGCGAAGGAAGCGGGGATCGACCTTCGGCAGGTCCCGGGCACGGGGCCGGCGGGCCGCATCACCCACGAGGATCTGGATGCGTTCCTGAACAGCCAGGGCAGCGGCGGGGCTGTTACCGCCGGGCTGCAGCCGAACAAGGCGGTGCAGGAGGTCAAGGTCGTCGGCCTGCGTCGCCGAATCGCCGAGAAGATGGCGCTGTCGAAATCCCGCATCCCCCACATCACCTATGTGGAGGAGATCGACATGACCGCGCTCGAAGAGCTGCGGACCCGGATGAACGGCACCCAGAAACCCGGCCGGCCAAAACTCACCATCCTGCCCTTCCTGATGCGGGCGATGGTGAAAGCGATCGGCGAGCAGCCGGGCATCAACGCGCTCTATGACGACGAGGCCGGCGTCATCCGCCAATATGGCGGCGTGCATATCGGCATCGCGGCGCAGACGCCTTCCGGGCTCGTCGTGCCCGTGGTGAAGCATGCCGAGGCGCGCGATATCTTCGACTGCGCCCGGGAAGTGGCGCGCCTCAGCGACGCCGCCAAGAACGGCACGGCACTGCGCGAGGAACTGTCGGGATCGACGATCACCATCAGCTCGCTCGGCGCGATGGGTGGCATCGTCTCGACGCCGGTCATCAACCATCCGGAAGTGGCGATCATCGGCGTCAACAAGCTCGCCGTCCGGCCCCATTGGGACGGCGTGCAATTCGTGCCGCGCAAGATGATGAACCTGTCCTCCAGCTTCGATCACCGGGTGATCGACGGCTGGGATGCCGCGACATTCGTGCAGCGCCTGAAGGCGCTGATGGAAACGCCGGCGCTTATCTTCGTCGAGGAGTGAGGTGAGAGAAGAACAATGAAAGAGATCACCTGCAAGCTCCTCGTCATCGGGGCCGGTCCGGGAGGCTATGTCTGCGCCATCCGGGCCGGCCAGCTGGGGGTCGACACCGTCATCGTCGAAATGGCGAAGCCGGGCGGCACCTGCCTCAATATCGGCTGCATTCCCTCCAAGGCGATCATCCATGCGGCCGACGATTTTGCGAAGACCGTCGCGATGGCGGCCGGCAGAAATGCCATGGGCATCAAGGCCGACAATCCGGCCATCGACCTTGCAAAAACCATGGCCTGGAAGGACGGCATTACCGGCCGGCTGACACTCGGTGTCGCTGGTCTCCTGAAGAAGGCCGGCGTCAAGATCGTCGTCGGCCGGGCGAAATTCCGGGACGGCAAGACGGTCGCGGTGGAGACGGAAACCGGCGAACAGGTCATCCGCGCCGAAAACATCGTCATCGCCACGGGTTCGGCGCCGGTCGAGCTGCCGGTGCTGCCGTTTGGAGCTTCCGGGGCCAAGGTGATTTCCTCCACCGGCGCGCTGTCCCTAACCGAAGCGCCGCAGAAGCTCGCGGTGGTCGGTGCCGGTTATATCGGTCTCGAACTCGGGCTCGCCTTTGCCAAGCTCGGATCGAAGGTGACGATCGTCGAGGCGCTCGATCGCATCCTGCCGCTCTACGATACGCAGCTTACCCAGCCGGTCGGCAGGCGGCTTGCGGCCTTGGGTGTCGAGGTCCTGCTCGGCACCAAGGTGAAGGGCCTGTCCTCGAATGGCGAGGCTCTGCTGGCGGAGACCGGTTCCGGCGAGGAAAAGCGCATCGCCGCCGACAAGATCCTCGTCACGGTCGGGCGCAAGCCGGTCACCGAAGGCTGGGGCCGGGAGGAGCTGGAACTCGACATGGACGGCCGGTTCCTTCGGATCGATGAGCAATGCCGCACCTCGATGCGCGGCATCTATGCGGTCGGCGACGTGACCGGCGAACCGATGCTGGCGCACCGGGCGATGGCGCAGGGCGAGATGGTGGCGGAGATCGTCTCCGGCAAGCGCCGTTCCTGGGACAAGCGCGCCATTCCCGCCGTCTGCTTCACCGACCCGGAAATCATCTCGGTGGGCATGTCCCCGGACGAGGCGAGGGCGGCGAGCCGCGAGATCAAGATCGGCCAGTTCCCGTTTTCCGCCAATGGACGGGCGATGACGCTGTCGGCGGAGGAGGGTTTCGTGCGGGTCGTGGCGCGTGCCGACAATCACCTGGTACTCGGCATCCAGGGCGTGGGGGCGGGGATTTCCGAACTCTCGGCGGCGTTCGCGCTGGCGATCGAGATGGGGGCGCGGCTGGAGGATATTGCGGGGACGATCCATGCGCATCCAACGCAGTCCGAGGCATTTGCGGAGTCGGCGCTGAAGGCGCTGGGGCATGCGCTGCATATCTAAGCGGATCGGCATCAGGTCGCCGTGGACACCCGGATCACTGAGAGGTATTCGTGTGAGAACGGGAGCCGATGATGAAGAAACTGCTTGCGATATGTTTCTCCTGCATGCTTGTGCCGGCAGCGGCGCTTGCCGAAACGCGTTGCGGCTGGCTGATCAATCCGACGCCCCGCAACTGGACGCTGATCGACGCCCAGAACGAATGGCTGATCATGCTCCAGGGCGGCTACGAAGCGAAAGGAATGGACAAGATCAAGGACATGGCCGAGGGCGAGCATGTGACCATCAACTACAGTCATGGCTACCCCTGCTTCTGCATGAACGTTTCGAGCGACAAGGACGGAAGCATCAAGCAGATTTTCTCCACCCGTCAGCTACCCTTGTCAAAATGCCGGCGCGATCCTGCGCTCCTGGAGCCTAGATGAACGAGTAGGCCCCGTCGCGCGTCCAAGCTGCAAAGGCTGCTCGCGAAACGTCCTAGAGTTCCAGCAGCGCATAGGGTTTCCCCGTCGGCTTCTCGATATGCGAGGCGACGTTGTAGACCGGCGCACCACCCGGCGTCCTGCCTTCGTAAGTGCCGCGATGGGCGTGTCCGTGCACCACGGCCTTTACCGGGAACCGGTCGATGGTCTCCGCCAGCCGCGATGAGCCGAGGAACGGATAGATCTCCTCCGGCTCACCCGCCACCGTCTCGCGGATCGGCGCATAGTGGAGCACGACCATGGCCCGTTCCGATCGCACCTGGCGCAGCGCATTCTCCAGCCGCATGGTCTCCTCAACGCTTTCGGTGACCATCGCCTTGATCGCCGGCTCGCCGAAGGAGCCGAGCATGTGCCGCCCGAAGCCGCCGGCGAAGCCCTTGGCGCCGGCGAAGCCGACGCCGTTGATCTCGACCGCCTGGCCCTCCAACAGGTGGATGCCGGCCTCCTTGAGGATATGGGTGACTTCTTCGACGCAGCCGCATTCGTAATCGTGATTGCCGAGTACGCCGACTATCGGAATGGAGCAGGCGCGCAGGTCGGAAGCCAGGATTTCCGCTTCCTTGACCTTGCCGAGATCGGTGAGATCGCCGGTCAGGACGAGGATGTCGGCAGCCTGGGAAATCTCGGTGAACAGCTCCTTGTAGGACACCGTGCCGTGTTCCTTGACATGCAGGTCGCCCATGGCGGCGATCCTGAGCTTGCCATTGCCCTTCTTCGCCTCGGCTTTGCCGGTTTCGCTTTTGGCGGTGTCGTTTCTCGTGTCGGTCGTTTTGCTCACGCCAAGCCTCCCTGGGCCATTTCCTCTTCGACGCCGTCGCGAAGGTCGCCTTCGCCACCCACGTCGGCAAAACCCCATTCCTTGACGTCGATCTCGAAATCCACCCGGCTGAACATGCGGCCGCGGCAGATCTTCATCTGCGGCAGCGGCAGTTCGCGCTGTGCCTTCAGGCGGTCGAGCAACTCGTCCAGCAGCCAGTCCGGCACCTTGTCGCGCTCGGTCGGGTAGATCCAGCGGAAGTTCAGGAGGTGGATCAGCAGCACTTCCCAGTGCACTTCCATATGGTTCAGCAGCCGCTCCCAGTCGATCTGGTCGTGGGCGCGCAGGATCATATGGACGATATCGCCCCCGTCGTAGCGATGGCGGAGCTGCACGAAACATTTCGACCAGATGAGTTCGGTCGGCGCGATGATGCGCACCTTGTGGCCGTTCATCTCGATCTGGCGGGCGTTTTCGAACCAGGCGTCACTGATCGGCATGGTGCCGTTCGACGCGGCGAAGATGACGTCGAAGAAATGCCGGCCCTTCTTCACCTTGCCGAGCCAGCGGTCGTCCTCCACCTCGATATGATAACCCTTGTCCTTAAAGTGGGCGAGGATGCGGGCGTAGTCGCCGGCCTTGCAGAAGATGTCGAGATCCTTCGTCTGGCGGGTGATTCCCGTATAGGCGCTGATGGCGAACGTGCCGGCCAGCAGGAACGGGATATGGCAGTTGGCGAGATCCTCGACCGCCTCGGCGACAAAGGCCTCCGAATCCGCGTCGGCAAGCGTCGGCGCGGCCTTCACTTCCATCCCCGGCATGGTGTCGACCGGATGGGTGGCCTTCTCCCTCGGCAGGGTCTGCGCGGCATTGGCCTCGGCATTCATCGGCGATCTCCGAATCTTGAGCTTCGCGCAGAGGAACACCCGGGCAGGCCCGGAGGTTCCGCTTCGAGTTGTTTTGCGATTGTCGTGGCGCTTCAATCTTCGGGGTTGTCGGCATTCGCCATCGGGCTCGGACGGCCGTCCGGCTGGTCGCCGTCTTCGCGCTCTTCCCGGTCTTCGAGATCGGTCTCGACGAGATAGGCATCCTTGTTGCCGAGTCTTGCGGCTTCCTTCAGCGCTTCCGGATTGGTCGTGTCCAATTGCTCGTCATTCAACTGATCCTGAAGCGCGTCACTTGTCTTGCCGCTGTCGGTGGGCGTGCGTTTGGCATCCATGGCGATGGTCCCTTTCTGCTGTGGCGAGAGCCGTTCCAGACATTCATCCGGGCTCGTCTCTCAACCCCTGGGGACACGACAGGTTCCCCGGTCTCGTATGCGGGAACCAAAGCCGCGGCAGGTTGTTGGATTTGGTGCGCAAACTCGAGGAGGCAGATATGCCAGCGAAATCCAAAGCACAGCAGAAGGCGGCCGGTGCCGCACTTGCCGCAAAACGCGGTGAGATCAAGAAGGGCGAGCTCAAGGGCGCTTCGAAGGGCATGGAAAAATCCATGAGCGAAAAGCAGCTTGAAGAGTTCGCCTCGACGAAGCGGAAGGGCAAGCCGGATCACGTCGCGCACCACTGACGGGATGCCGATTTGCCAAGACGCCATCGGGCTGCCGGTCCGAGACCGGAACTTCGCGGAGAGACGGACGTTCTGCGGAACGCTCGTCTTTTCGTGGAGGAGGAAAAACCATGCCGCCTGAAGAACTCGATGCAACGCTGACCGCCCTACCGCTGAGGATCGGCGTCTATATTCCCGATGACCTGATGGAAGATTGGTTTGCGCCCGGAACGGGTATGAAACCGGTGAGCGAGATGGCCTTGAAGGCGGCAGAGGCCTATGGCCGCCGCTTCGAGTGCGAATTCAAATATTATCCGGAGCGGATGGAGGGCGTCTTCTGGAAATGGGTTCCGGCGCTCTAGACAGTTTTGGCCCAACGAGACCTGAAAAACCGACGAAGCGCGCCGCGCCGCTAAGGATCGCTCTTCCTTTGAGAAGGGAAAGCGACCGGTCCGCCTTTGGGCGCGGCGGCGCCTCATTCAATGACAATCACCTTCGAGGGCGGCATTTGGCTGAAACAAACAGATGCTGCCAACCCACTCCGCGAGCCCTGCCATGACGCTGCAATGCAGGGGAAAGCGAAAGGTTCCACCAGAAGTGATTCGAACGGTTATTTTTCGTCCGAATCACCCAAAACTCACAGAACCGCCGATGCTCAGGCGACGTAGCTGTCGCGCAGGGCCTCGAACTTCTGCAGCTGTTCTGGGATCAGTTCGCGTGCGGCATCCCGCTTGACGAAGACTTTGAACATCGCCGAACCCTTGGCGTTCATGAACCAGACCGAGCAGGAACGGCGGCCGTGGAAGGCGCGATCGACGAAGGTCACCGAGGCGCAGTTCTCCTTCTTGATGTGACCGCCGATCGGGCTGTCGCCATGGATGTTGAACCAGCCATGGCCTTCCGAACCCATCGGCAGGCTGCCTTCGGCCTCCAGCACGATGTCGTCGGTATGGACGATGAACAGGACTTCGCCCCAGGTACTCATCTCGGCCCAGATATCCGCGAACTTCTCCTTGTCGGCGATGACCGCCGCGCCCTTCGGCAGGATTTCAAGGATTTCCGCCGGCGTCACGTCGGCATTGGCGGCGATCGCCTCGACGACGCCGTCGGGCTTCTCCGCCAGGGCGGCGAGTGCCCGTTCGCGACGGTCCGGCTTGATTTCGGAAACGGCGTTCATCCGGGACCTCAGGCGGCAGCGTCGGCGCGCACGCCGTTCTTGTCTTCGTGGATGATCACTTCGAAACCTTCGAAATGGGGCCCGGAGAGATATTCCACCTTGCCGCGGTTGTTGCCAGCATTCGCGTGCGCCGCGCGAAACTGTTCCGACTTCGTCCAGGCCTGGAAGTCCTCGAAGGTTTCCCACACGGTATGGGATGCGTAGAGGGTGTGATCCTCGGCCTTGGGGCCCTTGAGCATATGGAACTCCACATAACCGGGCAGCTCCGCGAGGCGGCCCTGGCGACCACGCCAGATGGCTTCGAATGCTTCTTCGTAGCCCGGCACGACGCGGAATCGGTTCATGGCGATGTACATGGATAGTCCCTCACTTAAAGTTTCACTTTCGGCTCAAGATATCTGCGGCCGGTCCCCTTGAAAAGCCCAAAAAACTTGCGTAGTCAACTCAAGTTATCGCCGTAGGCCAGGCGGACCTGAGGCATATTGCGCCTCGGTTTGGGCAGACAAGGAGCAGAGTATCATGGGGTCTTCCTTCACCTTGAGGGGGCTTTTCGCAGCCGTCCTCCTGGGCACCGGTCTCGTCGCGGGCGCCGCCGCTGCATCCGACAAGGGTAATCCGGAAGCCAAGCGGATCGTCTCGATTGGCGGCACGATCACCGAGATCCTGTATGCGCTCGGCGCCGAGGACCGGATCGTAGCACGGGACTCGACGAGCTTCTATCCGGATGCGGCCAATTCCAAGCCGGATGTCGGTTACATGCGCGCCTTGTCCGCGGAAGGCATTCTTGGCCAGAAGCCCGATCTGATCCTGATGGAAGAGGGTTCCGGCCCGCCGCCGGTCATCGAAATCCTAAAAGCCAGCGAAGTGCCGATGGTGGTCATCCCGACGCCGCCGAAGGCCGATGCGATCGGCAGGAAGATCCGTGATGTGGGTGCAGCCGTTGGCCTCTCCGACAAGGCAGAGGCGCTGGCCGCAAAGACGGAAGAGGACTTGAAGAAGCTCGCCGCCGACGTTGCCAAGATCCCCGGACCGAAGAAGAAGGTTCTGTTCGTGCTGTCGCTCGCCAATAACCGCGTCATGGCCGGCGGTGCCGATACGGAAGCGGGCGCGGTGATCGAAATGGCCGGCGGCGTCAACGCCGCGCCGACCATCAACGGTTACAAGCCGCTTGCCGACGAAGCCGTCATCGCGGCCAAGCCGGATGTGGTGCTCTCGATGTCGCGCGGCGATCATACCATCACACCGGAACAGGTTTTTGCGATACCGTCGATGCAGACGACGCCGGCTGCCGCCAACAAGGCGCTGGTCAGCATGGACGGTCTGCTGCTGCTCGGTTTCGGGCCGCGCACGCCGGACGCCGCCCGCACGCTCGCCGCGCAGATCTATCCCGGGGCGATCAACTGATGATGAGGGCGCTGGCGATGCCCTTCCGTCCGGCGGACGATGGAGACCGGACGCGTCAGGGCGTCGCCGTGCTCCTCCTGCTGGCAGTAATGCTGTTTGCCGCCTGCCTGCTTTCGCTCGGCGTCGGCCCCACCGGCGTCGGCCTGCGTGATCTCTGGACCTATGCGACCGGCAACAGCGCCAGCCTTTCGACCCAGGAACGGGTGATCCTCGAGGCGGTCAGGTTGCCGCGCACCGCGCTCGGCCTTCTGGTCGGCGCCGGGCTTGCCGTCTCCGGCGCGATGATGCAGGGCCTGTTCCGCAATCCGCTCGCCGATCCCGGCATTGTCGGCGTCACGGCCGGCGCCGGGCTTGCGGCGGTTGCGGCGATCGTGCTGGGCAACGGCATCCTGGCGCCGGTCGCCATGCTGCTCGGCAACCAGTTCCTGCCGCTCATGGCTTTCTTCGGCGGTCTGTTCAACACCTGGATGCTCTACCTCATCGCCACCCGTGACGGACGGACGTCGACGACGACGCTGATCCTGTCGGGTATCGCGATCGGTGCACTGTCGGTGGCCCTGATGGGCCTGATGATCGTCATGGCCGACGACCGGCAGCTGCGCGACATCACCTTCTGGAACCTCGGCTCGCTCGGGGGGGCCACGTTCGGCCGGGTCTTGTCCATCCTGCCCTTCATCGGCGTGGTGATGGTGATCATGCCCTTCGTGGCGCGGGGCCTCGATGCGCTGGTGCTCGGCGACGCCGCCGCCTTCCACATGGGCATACCGGTGCAGCGGCTCAAGAAGATCGTCATCGTCGCGGTCGCCGCCGCCTGCGGCTCGACCGTCGCGGTCGCCGGCTCGATCGGTTTCGTCGGCATCGTCGTGCCGCACCTGCTGCGCCTCGTCATGGGACCGTCGCACCGCTTCCTGCTGCCGGGCTCGGCGCTCGGGGGAGGGGCGCTGCTTTTGGTTGCCGACAGCGTTGCGCGCACTGTCGCCGCGCCGGCGGAACTGCCGATCGGCGTCATCACCGCCCTGTTCGGCGCGCCAGTCTTCCTCTTCCTGCTGCTGGGTAAAAACGGCATCACCACGCGGGACATGCCATGATTTCCGCCGAACACGTCACCGTCGCCCGCTCGGGCCGAAAGCTGCTCGACAATGTCGGCCTCGATCTCGAGCCGGGCAAGTTCACCGTCGTCATCGGCCCGAACGGTGCCGGAAAATCGACGCTGATGAAGGTGATCTCCGGCGAGATGAAACCCGATATCGGCTTCGTCAGCTATCACGGCACCGGCGTCGATCTCTGCCAGCCGGTCGAGCTTGCCAAACGCCGGGCGGTGCTGCCGCAGGCGACGCAGCTCGCCTTCCCCTTCACCGCGCTCGAAATCGTGCGCATGGGGGCGGTGGCGCAGGGAGCGTTGAACCCGACCGAGCAGGCCCGCCAGGCGCTCTCCCGCGTCGGGCTTCGCAGTTTCGAAAGCCGGCCCTATCCGTCGCTGTCGGGCGGCGAACAGCAGCGGGTGCAGTTTGCCCGCGCCCTCGCGCAGGTGCCGCAGCCCGTCTCCGACGGCGTGCCGCGGGCGCTGTTTCTCGACGAGCCGACCGCCAGCCTCGATCTCGGCCACCAGATCTCGGTGCTGGAGATCGCCCGCGACTTCGCCAATGCCGGCGGCATCGTGCTCGCCATCCTGCACGACCTCAACCTTGCGGCGGAATTCGCCGACCATCTCGTGGTGTTGAACCACGGCCGGGTGGTGGCGGAAGGCGCCTGCCTGGAAACGGTCAATGACGAGATCATCGCCAGCGTCTACGGCATTGCCGGCGCCGTCGGCCGCCTGCCGGCAGCCCACATCCCCTACGTCCTGCCGCAATCGCGGCACCGCTGAGCTGTCAGGATTCAGGTATCGGGTCGGGTGACGATGAAGGTCGCCGAACCGAGCATCACTGCGGCCACCAGTGCCGCCCGCCAGAACGGCGGCGAGGTGCCGAACCAGAAGACCGCATAACTCACCGCCATCAGCGAAACGGCGGCGATCTTCGCCTTCCTGGCGATTGCACCATTTTCCCGCCAATTACGCAGCGACGGCCCGAATTTCGGGTGCTCGAGCAACCATGCCTCCAGCCGTGGCGAGGAGCGGGCGAAGCAGGCGACGGCCAGAAGCAGGAACGGCGTGGTCGGCAGGACAGGCAGAAAGGCGCCGACAATGCCAATTGCAACGAACAGCCAGCCGAGGGCGAGAAAGAGGAGACGCATGAAATGACCTATGGAATATCCTGAGTAGGATAGACAAGTTCGGGAACGGCGTCTCTACCGAAATTTCTCATGGTCGTCCGCCCTTCCCATTTAAGCGCCGCCGGTTATAGTGCGGCCGGCTTCAATAACCGCAGGGGAAATGATGTCGCTAAAGAAAGTGCTCGTGATCGGCGGGGCCGGCTATATCGGTTCCCATACGTGTCTGGTGCTCGCCGAGCGGGGCTATGAACCGATCGTTTTCGACAATCTATCCAACGGGCACGCGGAGTTCGTCCGCTGGGGCGCTCTGGAGCAGGGCGATATCCGCGACCGCGCCCGGCTCGACGAAGTTTTCGCCAAGCACAAGCCCGACGCCGTGTTGCATTTCGCGGCGCTGATCGAGGTGGGTGAATCAGTCAAGAACCCGGTCGCCTTCTACGACAACAATGTGATCGGCGCGCTGACGCTGCTGTCGGCGGCGATCGATGCCGGTGTGAAGGCCTTCGTATTTTCCTCGACCTGCGCCACCTACGGCCTGCCGGACCGCGTACCGATGGACGAGACGCATAAACAGGCGCCGATCAACCCCTATGGCCGCACCAAGTTCATCATCGAACAGGCGTTGAAGGACTACGGCACCTACAAGGACCTGAAGTCGGTCATGCTGCGTTATTTCAACGCCGCAGGCGCCGATTTCGAAGGCCGGATCGGCGAATGGCACACGCCGGAAACTCATGCCATTCCGCTTGCCATTGAAGCGGCGCTCGGCCGGCGCCAGGGCTTCAAGGTGTTCGGTGACGACTACGACACCCGGGACGGTACCTGCGTGCGCGACTATATCCACGTGCTCGACCTTGCCGACGCGCATGTGCGGGCGGTCGACTACCTTCTCGCCGGCGGCGAGACGGTCGAACTCAACCTCGGCACCGGCACCGGCACGACCGTGAAAGAACTGCTGGGGGCGATTTCGGAGGTTTCCGGAAAACCCTTCCCCGTGGAATATGTCGGCCGGCGCGAGGGTGATTCCACCTCGCTGGTTGCCAACAACGACAAGGCGCGGGCGGTGCTCGGCTGGGAGCCGAAATACAGCCTGAACGATATCATCCGTTCGGCCTGGGACTGGCATTCCCGCTCCAACCATCACGTGATGTGAGGAAGGACATGGCGGAAGGCGAGGTCAAGCTCGAGGAAAGCTGGAAACACGCGCTCGGGTCGGAATTCTCCAATCCCTATATGGGCGAGCTCAAGCGCTTCCTCGTTGCCGAAAAGGAAGCCGGCAAGCGCATCTTTCCCAAGGGCTCGGAATATTTTCGTGCGCTGGATCTGACGCCGCTCGACGAGGTGAAGGTGGTGATTCTCGGCCAGGATCCCTATCACGGCTTCGGCCAGGCGCACGGACTTTGCTTTTCCGTCAAGCCGGGCGTGCGCATTCCGCCGTCGCTCGTCAACATCTACAAGGAGATGGAGACGGATCTCGGTATTCCGCCGGCCAAACACGGTTTCCTGGAACACTGGGCGGAGCAGGGCGTGCTTTTGCTCAACAGCGTGCTGACCGTTGAGGAGAGCCAGGCGGCCTCGCACCAGGGCAAGGGCTGGGAACGGTTTACCGACGCGGTCATCCGCGCCGTCAACGACGAGTGCGATGGCGTCGTCTTCATCCTCTGGGGCTCCTATGCCCAGAAGAAGGCGGCGTTCGTCGATCAGCAGCGCCATCTGGTGCTGAAATCGGCGCATCCGTCGCCGCTGTCGGCCCATAACGGCTTTCTTGGCTCGCGGCCCTTTTCGAAGGCGAATGCCTATCTGCAGTCGATCGGCAAGGATCCGGTCGACTGGCGCCTGCCTGAACAAGTTTAATTCTGTGAACGATTGACTATTCGTCGTCTACGCAGAGTGAACAATGCGTTCGGATCGTCGCGTCTATCCAATTCGCGGTCGTTCCACCATTTTAACTCCAGAAAGCAGGCCGCACAGGCGGCCTCAGAAAGGGGTTTAAAATGCTCGACCAGATCAAAGGGCTGCACCACGTCACGTCGATGGCTGCAAGCGCCAGCACCAACAACAAGTTCTTCACCGACACGCTCGGCCTTCGCCGGGTCAAGAAGACCGTCAACTTCGACGCTCCGGATGTCTACCATCTCTACTACGGCGACGAAGTCGGTTCTCCCGGCTCGGTGATGACCTACTTCCCGTTCCCGCATATCGCCCGTGGGCGTCAGGGCACCGGCGAAGTCGGAACGACACTCTTCTCGGTTCCTGAAGGTTCGTTCGGTTTCTGGACCGACCGCCTGACGAAAGCCGGTGCGGAAGGCATCAAGGCCGACAGCGCATTCGGTGAAAACCGCCTGCATTTCGCCGGTCCCGATGGCGACGGTTTCGCGCTTGTCGAAGTCAAGGACGATGCCCGCAAGCAGTTCATCGGCAACGGCATTACCGAAGATCATGCGATCCGCGGTTTCCATTCCGCCTCGCTTCGTCTTCGCGATGAAGGCGCTACCGCCGAACTCCTGAAGTTCATGGGCTATCAGCAGACCGATGCTCAGGATGGCGTGACCCGCCTGATCATGCCGGGCGGCAACGGTGCCGATGTCATCGACATCGAAACCATGCCGAACATCGCCCGCGCCAATCTCGGTGCAGGCTCGGTCCATCATATCGCCTTTGCCGTCGAGAACCGCGCAACGCAGCTCGAAGTCCGCAAGGCGCTGATGGATACCGGGTACCAGGTCACTCCGGTGATCGACCGCGACTACTTCTGGGCGATCTATTTCCGCACGCCGGGCGGCGTGTTGTTCGAAATCGCCACCAACGAACCCGGTTTCGATCGCGACGAGGATACCGCCCATCTCGGTGAAGCCCTGAAGCTGCCCGCACAGCATGCACATCTGCGGGCAACGCTCGAACAGCATCTCGAACCGCTGGACGCCTAACCAGGCGACGCGTGCAAGGAGACCATCATGAGTTACGACAGTTATGTGCACCGGGCGCGCCCCGGTGCTCCCGGAGCGCCAATCCTGTTCGTCTTTCACGGCACCGGCGGCGATGAAAACCAGTTCTTCGATTTCGGCGGCCGGCTCTTGCCGGGCGCCACGGTGATCTCGCCGCGCGGCGACATTTCCGAACACGGTGCGGCGCGCTTCTTCCGCCGCAAGGCTGAAGGCGTCTACGATTGCGAGGATCTCGCCCGGGCGACCGAGCGGATGAGCGAATTCGTGGCCGCCAACCGCGAACGCTACGGTTCCTCGACCGTGCTCGGCCTCGGTTTTTCGAACGGCGCGAACATTCTCGCCAATATCATGATCGAGAAGCCCGGCCTGTTCGAGGCGGGCGTGCTGATGCATCCGTTGATCCCGTTCACGCCGAAGGACCGCAAGGCCGAAGACAAGGCCCATGTTTTGATCACGGCCGGCCAGCACGACCCGATCAGTTCCGTCCAGCAAACCGACGAACTTGCCGGCTATTTCAGGCGGCAGGGCGATACGGTGACATTGGAATGGCACGGCGGCGGGCACGAGATCCGTCCCAACGAGATCGAAGCTGCCAAGAAGTTCTTCGCGCCCTATGGCGCTTGAACGCGACAATGAAAACGCCCGGCGTCAGGCTTGTGAAGGCTGATGCCGGGCTTAGTTCTGCGGGCGCGCACTACCAGCGGGCCGTTGCCTTGCCGAACAGGTTTTGGAGGGTGGGCTTTTTCTCGTCGTCGGCCGCCTCTTCGCTCTCGTCGGTTTTGCCCTCTTCCTCTTTGAAATATCTGGCGACGGTCTGCATGTGCCACTGCATCAGCTCATAGCAGTATGTCACTTCCCGACCGCCAGCCGACCAATAGGCATTCGGTTCGCCGCATTCGGCAGCCGTCAGCTTGATGCCGTCGTCCAGCTTGTAGAGCCCGGAGAGAAGCTCGGCGAGGATATCCAGGACCTTCGCCGTCTTCGTCAAGTCCGCGTAGTCCTCGAGTTCCTTGTTGTTCGGCTTCTTGTAGGTAATCGTAAATTTGTTGTTCTGCCCGTCGGTCCGCAGATGCGGTTTCAGGACGCCGAACCAGCTGTCATGGGCTTTCAGATATTCGCCGACGCACTGCCTTCGGCGTTCCTCCGGAAATTCGAGGTTATCGGCCGATTCCTTGAATTTCTCCGCATCCTTGCCGACCATCATGCAGACCATGCTGAAGGCGCGCTGGCGGTCGAGCGCGTGGACGTCCCACATCGCCAGTTCCTCTTCGGCCGCCTCGCTGGCCTCTGCGGAAAATGTCCAGCCATCGACGGAATCGGTCAGCGCCGTATCGAAAACCTCATCGTCAGCCTCCAACAGGAGCAGCGTGGAGAGCGTGTCCACCGCATCCTCCTCACGGCCGAGAACCGGCAGGTTGAATTCCGAAACCAGCATGTGTCCGGCTTCATGGAACAGGAAAAACAGCGCATTGCCGAATGCGAACTCGACGCTGTCCTCGACCTGCTGCTTGGAAAGACCCTGGAGGTCGTCGGTGAGGGCCGTCGCCCGTGCGCCGGACATCGGCAGCGCGAAAAGCCCGAGAAGGGCGAGAGGGAGAAGGCTGCGTCGCATCGGGCCTGCCTGCTTTCTGAAGTCCGGGTTGATCTGTCGCGTCCAGGCGCTGCGGAAATTCCGGGCCGTCGCGAGGATGACCTATGCATAACATCGAGCTTTTAAGTTCGGATGAAGCGGTATTGTTGCTGATAGGTTTCGACGGGTTTTGCGAAGATGTAAGACGTGTTGATATTCCCCGGCTTTCCTTGGCCTGCATGAGCAAAGGCGTCAGCTGCCGATCGCGGGTGTCGATGGAACAAGCCTCCGCACGTCGTCTTTGCGAAGTATCCCGCGGGCTTGCGAGGGAGATGGCGATGGCCGATAGTGGCTCACCATTCCCTCGATCGCGCGGAGGTTTCCGATGAGCAACCACTTGAAATTCTTCATCGACGGTGTCTGGGTGGAGCCGGCCATTCCGGTCGCGCTCGACGTCGTCGACCCGTCCACCGAAGAGGCCTATACGCGGATCGCGCTCGGCTCCAAGGCGGATGTGGACAAGGCCGTTGCCGCCGCCAAGGCTGCCTTCCCGGCTTTCTCCCGGTGGTCGAAGGAGGAGCGGCTGGCGCTGCTCCGCCGTATTCTTGTCGAATATGAAAAGCGTTACGAGGATATCGCCAAGGCCGTATCCCAGGAAATGGGCGCGCCGATCGCTTTTGCCCGCGACGCCCAGGCCGCCGCCGGCAAAGGGCACATGATGGCCACCATCGAAGCGCTGGAGGCCTACGAGTTCACCGAGGCCCGCGGCACGACCATGGTGGTCAAGGAGCCGATCGGCATCTGCGCGCTGATCACCCCGTGGAACTGGCCTCTCAACCAGATCGTCTGCAAGGTGGCGCCAGCGATTGCCGCCGGCTGTACCATGGTGCTGAAACCGTCCGAGATCGCGCCGATCAGCGGCATCATCTTTGCGGAAGTGATGGAGGCAGCCGGTACGCCGAAGGGCGTCTTCAACCTTGTCAACGGCACCGGGCCGGACGTGGGGCAGGTGATGGCCGGCCACCCGGACGTCGACATGGTGTCCTTCACGGGCTCGACCCGCGCTGGGGTGATTGTCGCCAAGACCGCTGCCGATACGGTGAAGCGGGTGGCGCAGGAGCTCGGCGGCAAGTCGCCGAATATCATCCTGGCCGACGCGGAGTTCGAAAAGGCGGTGGCGGAGGGCGTGACCGCCTGCTTTGCCAATTCCGGCCAGTCCTGCGATGCGCCGACCCGCATGCTGGTGCCGGCCAGGCGTCACGACGAGGCGCTTCAGGTCGCAAAGGCTGCCGCCGAAAAACTCAAGACCGGCGATCCCCGCGCCGATGGCATAGATCTCGGCCCGGTGGTCAGCCAGGTCCAGTTCGACAAGATCCAGCGGCTGATCGAGGCGGGCATCACCGAAGGCGCGACGCTCGTCACCGGTGGCCCCGGCCGGCCGGAAAACCTCAACCGCGGCTACTACATCCGCCCGACCGTGTTCGGAAACGTCACCAACGACATGACCATCGCCCGCGAAGAGATCTTCGGGCCGGTCCTGTCGATCCTCTCTTACGAGACAGAGGAGCAGGCGATCGAGATCGCCAACGACACGCCCTATGGGCTTGCGGCCTATGTCCAGTCCGGCGACCTCGCCCATGCTCGCCAGGTGGCGGCGCGGCTACGGGCCGGCTCGGTGTTCATCAACTATCCCGAGTGGGATCTCTTCGCGCCCTTCGGCGGCTTCAAGCAATCCGGCAACGGCCGCGAGTATGCCGACTGGGCCATTCACGACTTCCTCGAAATCAAAGGTATCGTCGGTTATGGCATTTAAGACATTCAATCCACCGTCCGTCCGCAAGCCGTTCGGCGGCTACAATCACGGTTTGCTCGTCCCTCCGGGGGCAAGCCTGCTGGTGACCTCCGGCCAGCTCGGCATCTCGCCGGAAGACAGGATCCCGCCGGACGTGGCTGGCCAGGCCGAACTCTGCTTCAAGGCGATCGGCGCGATCCTCGAAGAGGCGGGCATGACCTACTCGGACGTCATCCGCATTGCCGGCTTCGTCACCAGCCGCGAGGATTTTCCCGCCTACATGGCGGTGCGGGACCGCTATACGCTCGATCCGAAACCGGCCTCGACGCTCATCGTCGTCGGCGGCTTTACCCGTGCCGAATTCCTGGTCGAAGTGGAAGTCACGGCGGCGAAGGTGTTTTGAAGCAACGCCGAATAGAGATGCCTCTCCCGCGCGACCTGTGTCGGGGAGAGGCTCACGGTATTCAGTCTTTATTGATCACGTAGTTGCTTTATTGCGGCGATGGCTGCCGAATTTGTGATTTGCGGAGAATATCGCCCCTCGCTTTAAATATTCCTTGAGCTGATTGGGGTATCGTCTGCTCCAGGGTTTTTATTGGGGGTTTTCATGCATCGTATCGTAATGGGTGCTGTGGCACTTCTGTGCGCGCAATTTCTCGCGCCCGCTGCCTTTTCCGCAAGTCTTGTTGCCAGCGTCAGCCTGTCGTCACAGACCATGACCGTCGAGCAGGATGGTGTCATCGTCTATGAATGGAAGGTCTCGACCGCGCGCCCGGGTTATTCGACGCCGACGGGAAGCTGGGGCGCCAAGTGGCTGTCCCGGGATCACCGTTCGCGCAAATACGATGACGCGCCGATGCCGTTCGCGGTGTTCTACAATGGCGGCTATGCCGTCCATGCGACCTTCGAGACGAAGCGGCTCGGCCGACCTGCCTCGCATGGCTGCATCCGCCTGCATCCTGAAAATGCAGCGACGTTCTTCTCACTCGCCAGCCGGCATGGGCTGTCGAACACACGCATCGTCGTCAGCCGCTAGGGTTCGCTCAATAGCCGCAGCCTCTGAGCTGCGCTTCGTATTTGGCCGCCATGCCGGCGGATTTCTGCGCGGTCTGCTTGACGCCGTTGCCGAACTGGCCGCGCGCGTAGCCGGCCTGGCCGGTGTAGTAGGCGAGGTAGAGATTGTAGCTGTCGGAGAGTGGAATGCCGTTCTTGAGATGGCTCTGGTTGTGATACCAGCCGACAAAATGGACGGCATCGCCGAAATCGGTGCGGCTGGCGTTCCAGCGGCCGGTATCCTTCTTGTAGCTCAGCCACGTACCGTCGAGCGCCTGGGCGTAGCCATAGGCCGTCGAGGGGCGTGTCCACGGGATGAAGCCGAGCAGTTTGGTGCGCGGCGGCCGGGCATAGGGCTGGAAGCCGGATTCCACATAGATCGTCGCCATCAGGATCGGCACCGGCACGCCGAATTCCCGCTCGGTCTTCTTGGCGTCCCGCGCCCAGTTGTTGAACAGCCCATCACGCTGCTCGAAGATCGCGCAGGCATTGGTCACCCGGCTCGGCGCAGACGCGCAGGCAGACAGGGACAGCGTCAGGAGGGCGATGAAAAACGCAATACGCATCGCTTAATCTCTCGGTTTCCAGAGATTAATAACCGGTAAAATTTAAGGAAAAGTTTAGTGGCCGTGGTGAGATGTCGGTGACGCAGAATAGGCGCGCCCGGCAAACAGGTTTCGGACGATGACGCCGAGCGCCGTCGTGGCCGCTATGCCTTCCAGCCCGAGCCCGATTGCCGGCGCAACCAGCGTCAGAACGGCAAACACCGCCAGCGTGTAGCGCGCCGGGCCGATGCAGACATAGCGGTCGCGGACGAACCAGAGGCTCGCCAGATAGATCGCAACGGGGATCGCCACCGCATAGTCGCCGACGAGGATGGAGACTTCGGAATGGTGGGTGATGATATCGACGAGCGCCGCAAAACCGGCGCCGACCGCCGCGCCCGAGGTGAAGATGAAGAAATGGCCGTAACCCCAGAGAAGCGAACGTCTCAGGTGATGGCTGTTGAGTTGTTCCTCGCGGGCGAAATAGACCCACCAGAGCGAAAAGACGATCACCAGCGCCGACAGCGCCGTATGCACCAGCATGATGTTGACCTCGCCGGCGAACTGGCGAAGCGCCGTCGAACCGGCAAGCAGGGTCTCGCCGAGCACGATGATGTTGAGCAGGCCATAACGCTCGACGATGTGGTGACGGTGCCATGGCGTATTGGCGCTCAGCCGTTCCGCGACGGCCGGCACGGCCAGTTCAAGGGCCACGCCGAGCGCCCAGAGGAGATACGACAGGCCGAAGGTGATAGGTTGCAGGAAGAGGAAACTCAGCCAGAGAAGCTGGACGAGGAAGATCCCGATCGCATATCCAAGCGCAGTCGGCCGGCAGGCCGGGCCGTGATAGGCGGCCCGCAGCCACAGGATGATCATGCCGATGCGCATGACGGCGTAACCATAGATCACCAGGGTGAAATCCGGCGCCTCGGTGAACAGCGCCGGAATGCCGGCGGCAATCGTCAGCGAGCCACCCATCAACACCATGGTCAGCAATCGGTAGACGACATCGTCATTGTCATAGGCCGAGGAAAACCAGGTGAAGTTCATCCAGGCCCACCAGATGGCGAAGAAGGCCATGACGAAGGTCATCACCCCCTGCGCCGCATGGTTTTCGGCAATCGCATGGTGCAGGCCGGCGGCGGCGGACGCGATCGCGATCACCGACACGAGGTCGAACAGCAGTTCGAGCGGGGTTGCGACCCGGTGATGTTCGTCAGGATCACGGGGATGCAAGGGACGCAGGATGCTGGCGAGTGGTGAAACCTGGTTCGTCATCGTCTGTCTGCCCCTGAACATGAAGATTCGCGATGGGGGAAATAGCGCAAAAAAGCGTATTCAAGTAAAGAGTGGCGGGGCGATATGGCGACGATCGAGAGCGTAGGATGCGTGAGATTCTTGAGACGGAAAGGCTAACCTTAAGGGAGATCACCAAGGCCGATCTGCCTATCTTGTACCGCATCTTCGGCAATGCCGAGGGCATGCGCTTCTATCCGCGCGCCAAGAGCTTCGAAGAGACCGAAGCCTGGTTTGAGAAGCTTGCCTTCCGGAGTTATGAGGAAAGCGGTTTCGGCCTGTGGGGTGTCGTCGAGAAGGCGAGCGGCGAGCTGATCGGTGATTGCGGCGTTACGCTGCAGCCGACCCCCAAGGGCCTGGAGCCGGAGATCGGCTATCATCTCCGGCGCGAATGGCTCGGCCGCGGTTATGCCGCCGAGGCGGCCGCTGCCTGCCGTGATTTTGGTCTCGGCAGTCTCGGTTTCGGGCGGATCGTCTCAATCGTCAGCCCGGAAAATATTCCGTCGCTCCGGGTTGCGGCGAGGATACATCGGCGATGGGAAGCCTACCGGACGGTGACGGCGGCGGGGGCGGAGGTGGATCGGTTTCTGTTCATATCGGACCGCAATGCCGGTGAGCCAGTCGGTTCCACGCCGAACGCGGAGACCCGTGCCGCCATGGCGGAGGCAGATGCTCTGCTGGTGATGCGCCGCCACGAGGTGGAGAGCTAAAACCGCTCCATCTCGCGCTTCACTTTGTCCAGAAACGCCGCACGTGTCTGCGGGGTGCAGTTGTTCATGTCGTAATGGGCCAGAAACCTCACCGGCCGGGCCGGGTTGGTCTGGACCCGCAGCACGCGTTTCGACAGTTTTCTCGGTGGGTCGCCCGCGAGGAAGGCGCGCCAGCGGGTGGCGCCGTAGGTGGTGACAACCGCCACCTTGTCGATATGCAGTTTTCGCGTCAGCTTGCCGTCCTTCAGCTCGAAGGTGATGCCCGGCAGCCAAACGCGGTCGAAATAACCCTTCAGCATCGCCGGCCAGCCGAAATTCCAGACCGGCGTGACGATCACCAGACCTTCCGCGGCCTGCAGGCGGTCGACGTAGGGTTTCACCAGCGACAGATTGTTCGGGTAGTCGTGATAGGTCATCCGGTCATGGCGCGACATGACCGGATCGAAACCTTCGGCATAGAGGTTGCAGTCATCCACCTCGTGCCCGGCCTTTGACAGGCTTTCACGCGCCTGCCTGTGCAGGGCAGCGCCAAAACTTTCCTCGACCGGATGCGAATGGATCAGCAGGACCCGCATCAGCCACCTGCTGCGGCAAGGCCCGGGAAGAGGTAGTTCTTGCCGGCCGAGAAATCGAAATCGGGATTGTCCCAAGCGATCATCTTGCCGGGGTTCAGAAGACCCTTCGGATCGGTTTCCTTCTTGAAGGCGAGCTGCACGACATCCGTCTGCTTCATGCCGCCTTCTTCCAGCGTGTAGCGGTGCGGGTTGAAGATCGGGCAGCCGTTGTCGCGGTGGATCTGCATGATCTCCTCCAGCCGCTCCTTGGTCGTGTAGCGGACGAGAGGCAGGCCGGAGCACTGCATGCGGCCATCGAACTTGATGAATTCGAGATGGCCCGGCACCTCGTCGCCAAAGATCTTGGTCATCTTCTCGACCTTGGCGACATGGTCCGGCCCTGGATATTGGACCTGCAGATAGGTGAAGCCGGGATCGACCTTGAGCGCCCGCAGCGTCGTGTGGTTCCAGGCGAGCTCATAGGCATGCGGGATGCCCTTCATGCTTTCCACCTTGTCGGAGCGGAACAGGATCTCGCCCTTCTGGCGCTCGGCAAAGGCGGTGAAGGCATCCATCGAATGCGGCGCCACCATCAGCACGACGATCGACTGGTTGCGGTCGCGCAGGAACGGCTTGTGGCGTGGGAAATAGTCGTAAGGGATCGGGGCTGCGATCGGGGCGATTTCCTTGATCAGCAGGCCATTCTTGTGGGCCAGCGCATCGCCGAAGCGCACTGCGTCCATGAAGTCGTCGTAGCCGACCAGCACATCCACCCAGTCATAAGCCGGTGCGAGGGGCATCTCGACTTCGACGATGATGCCGTTGGTGCCATAGGCGTGGGTGACCTTCTGCAGATCCCAGGCGGTCAGGTCGAGGACGCGCGGCTCGGCCTCCATGGTGACGACCCGCAGGCGCAGGATGTTGCCGAGGTCGCGCAGGCCGCCCCAATGGATCGAGCCGACGCCGCCGGAACCGCCGGCGACGAAGCCGCCGATCGTGGCCGTCTGGGCTGTGGAGGGGTGGAAGCGCAGTTCCTGGCCGGAATGCGCCCTGGTCTGGCGGTCGAGTTCGGCAATGACGATGCCGGGTTCGGCGATGACGCGGCCGGGATGGATTTCCTTGACCTTGTTCATGTTGATGAGGTTGAGCACGATGCCGCCGGAAAGGGGCATGGCCTGGCCGTAATTGCCGGTGCCGGCGCCGCGCGGGGTCACCGGCACGCCATGCGCATAGGCGACCTTCAGCACCCGGATCACCTCTTCCTCACTTTTCGGCGAGACGACGAGATCGGCGGTGACGTTTTCGAGTTCTTCCTTGAGGATCGGCGAATACCAATAGAAATCGCGGCTCTTCTGGCGCACCAGTGCCGGATTGTCCTCGATCGCGAGGCCTTCGAGCTCTTTCTTGATCTGTGCGTAGTCCGGCATGTTCACTTGTCCAAAATCGGGTCCAGGTCACGGTAATCCGGCAGGCGACGGTCGATGCCCATGCCATTCCGCATCACGATGCGGTCGGCCTGCGGACGGGAAAGGAATTCGCTCCAGCGCCTGGCGCTGAACAGTACGAGGTCGGCGGGGCCGCCCTCGGCAATGACGCCGATATCCGGCCGGCCGAGGATCGCGGCGGGCGTCGAGGTGACGACGCGGGCGGAGGTGTCGAGCGGGTGGTCGAGATGCAGGATGCGGACCGCCTCGCGGAACACCTCGACCGGATCCATGTCGCCATAGGCGTAGAACGGGTCGCGGGTATTGTCGGAGGAAACGGCGGTCTTGACGCCGGCGGCCGTCAGTTCGTGGAACAGCGTGACGCCGCGCCAGCGCGGCGTGCGTCCGGCATGGCGGTCCTGCAGGTACATGTTGCACATGGGGAGCGACACGACGGAGATGTTGGCCTTAGCCACCTTGTCGATGACACGCCCTGCGGTCTCATCGTCCTGTCTTGCGAGCGAGCAGCAATGGCCGACGGTGACCGAGCCTTCGAAACGGTTGCGGAGTTTAGCCTCGGCAATGGCTTCCAGGGTCAGGACCTGTTTGTCTTCCGTCTCGTCCACGTGGAGGTCGATATCGAGGCCGTTGTTGGCGGCCGCCTTGAAGAGCGTATCGAGGATCCGCTCGAAATCCGGCAGGATGCGGGTCGCGCCGCCCAGCAGGCCGCCGTAACGCTTCGTCGTCGCGACGATGCCGCCGAAGACGCTTTCGTCGAGCACGCATTCGAGCGGCAGCAGGGCGACCGCCTGGAGAGCGATCCTGTCCTTCCATTCCGCGCGGATCTCGTCGAACAGCGGGAAGGATATGTCCGGCTGCGGCGGGATCGAATCGAGGTGGGTGCGGATGAGTTTCGTGCCGTGGGCATAGGCGCTTTTCAGTGAAAATTCGAAGCGGGCGCGGATGTCGTCGGCCGACCAGTTGGCCATTCGGTCTTCGCGCACATTCATCAATGCGCCCTCGAACGTGCCGTCCGGGTTTGGGCGGCGGTCCCAGAAATGTCCCTTGTCGAGATGGGTGTGCATGTCGGCAAAGCAGGGCCAGACCATGCCGCCGCGCAGATCTGCGGCGACCAGATCGGCGGATGCCGAACCCGCCGGTAGGATCGCCTCGATCTTCCCGTCCGAGATGACCAGGTCGGCAGGCACAAGGCCGTCCTTTGCGGCGACCGGCAGCCCCTTCACGAGAACCGCCGGTAGCGTCGCATTGGTGAGCGCGAAACGGCGGGCGTCGGGGAGCGTCATGAAGGCAGTCATCAGTTTTCTCTCTTCAGGCTGCTTTCATGCCAGCGATGCAGGAAGAACCAGGAAATGAACGAGGTGATCGCAAAGATCACCACGCCGAGCAGCGACAACAGGACCAGCGCCGCAAACAGGCGCGGAATGTTGAGGCGATATTGGGATTCCAGCAGGCGGAAGGCAAGGCCGGAGCCGGCGCCCGCAGAGCCTGCCGCGAACTCCGCCACGACAGCGGCGATCAGCGCCAGGCCGCCGCCGATCCTCAGCCCCGTCATGAAATAGGGCAGCGAGGAGGGGAGCTTCAGGTAAAGCAGCGTCTGCCAGCGGGAGGCGCCGTAGAGGTCGTAGAGGTTGAGCAGGTTATGATCGACGCTCTTCAGGCCCTGCACCATGTTCGACAGGATCGGGAAGAAGGCGACGAGGAAGGCGCAGATCAGGAGCGCAACCTGCGTCGTCGGCGCATAAATCAGGATCAGCGGCGCGATTGCCACGATCGGGGTCACCTGCAGGATGACGGTGATCGGGTAGAAGGCCGTCTCGATCCATTTCGACTGGACGAGGAAGATGGCGATGCCGACGCCGCCGATCAGCGCCAGGGCAAGCGCCTGCATGGTGATCTGGGTCGTCACCCACAGGGCAGGGGAGAGCGTGCCCCAGTCGTTGTAGAGCGAGTTCGCGACCGCGAGCGGTCCCGGCAGGATATACTGCGGGATGCTGTTGACGGTGATGATGAACTGCCAGAGGAAGACGAGGCAGATCACCACGCAGATCGGGATCAGGGTGCGCAGCAGGGTTTCGCGGTTGCGGCCGAGGAAGCCGGATTTCGGCGGGACGACGGCGGGTGCGTTGTCGGTCATCAGTGTTCCTCCCCGCCGATTGCCTCGAGAAGCATGTTCGAGACCTTTTCGCAGGCCTGGCGGTAGTCTTCGGACGTGCGGTAGTGCGCGTCGCGGCTCATGCTCGTTTTCAACGGGAAATCCGCGTGCACCCGGCCGGGACGCGCCTTCATCACCACGATGCGGTTGGAAAGATAGGCCGATTCGAAGACGGAATGGGTGACGAAGATCACGGTTATGCCCGTCTCGCGCCACAGCCGCAGCACGTCGTCATTAAGTTTTTGGCGAGTGATCTCGTCGAGCGCTGCGAAGGGTTCGTCCATCAGCAGTAGCTTCGGCTTGGTGACAAGCGCGCGGGCGATCGAGACGCGCATCTTCATGCCGCCGGACAGTTCGCGCGGATAAGCGTCGGCGAAATCCTGAAGGCCGACGGTCGCCAGCGTCTTCATGATTTCTTCGCGGGCCGCGGACTTGGAAACGCCACGCAACTTTAGGGGCAGGTAGACATTGCCGAATACCGTCTGCCACGGCATCAGCGTCGGCTCCTGGAAGACGAAGGAAATGTCGCCTTCCGGCAAGCCTTTCGAATTGATGCGGGAACTCGGCCAGTCGATCGTGCCGGTCGAGACGTCGCCGAGGCCGGCGATGATGCGCAGCGCCGTCGACTTGCCGCAGCCTGACGGGCCGAGCAGGCTCACAAACTCGCCGCCCTCGACGGTCAGCGACATGTCGGAGAGCGCCAGCGTGCCGCTCGAGAACATTTTCGACACGGAGCGCATGACGACCAGCGGGCGTTTGCGGGCGTCTCCGGGCGCAGGTATCAGCGGGGCTTGGGACGTGCTCATTACAGGCCTTGAACTTAGTCGGGACAGGGCGGCAATTCCCTCTTTACCGTGACAGGCACAGCAAAGAGGGAATGAACCGTTGCGCTCTTCCGAGACTACTTCTTCAGCGCCATGCCGACGCCCTTGCAGACGAACTTCGTCGAGTAGGCCTTCTTGTAGTCGAGGTCGGCCGGTTCGACGCCGATCGAGACCATCGAGTCGAAGAACTTCTTGTAGCGTTCGTCGGTGATGCAGCCGATGCCCTTGGTCTCGGCGTCGCCGGAAACCACGATGCCGTATTCCTTCATCTTGGCGATGGAATAGGCGATCTGGCCATCCGTCATTTCCGGATTGTCCTTCTTGATCAGATCGTTGCCGGCTTTGTTGTCACCATAGAGGTAAGTGTACCAGCCCTCGAGAGAGGCATCGACGAAGCGCTGCACGACGTCCGGCTTCTTGTCGATCATCGGTTGCGTGGTGGTGATCATCGTCGAATAGGGGCCGTAGCCCGCATCGGCGATCAGGAACACTTTCGGCGTCCAGCCGGCCTGCTTGGCGATCTCATAGGGTTCGGAGGTCAGGTACCCCTGTTGAGCGGAGGTCTTGTCGGCGATGAAGGGGGCCGGGTTGAAGGTGTAGGGCTTGAACTGTTCGTCCTTGAAGCCTTTGAAGTTCTTCTTCATCCACTCGAAATAGGTGGTGTAGCCTTCCTTGCCCATGAAGATGGTCTTCATCTTGGCGAGGTCCTCGAACTTTTCGACGCCCGCGTCGGGATGGGCGAGCAGAACCTGCGGGTCCTTCTGGAAGATCGAGGCGACGCTGACCAGCGGAATACCCTGCTTGACGGCATCCATGTCGCCAAGCGGGCCGCCCATGTAGAAATCCACCTTGCCGGCGATCAGCAGAGCGCGGTTGGCGGCGTTCGGGCCGCCCTGGACGATCTTCACCTTCAGGCCATGCTTTTCGTAGGTGCCGTCGGCGACGGCCTGGTAGAAGCCGCCATGCTCGGCCTGGGCAAGCCAGTTGGTGCCGTAGGAGACTTCATCGAGGGCTGCTGCCGGCTGGGCGGCGAGTGCCATCGCCGAAAGGCCGACGGCCGCCAGAAAACGTTTCATCATCAATGATTTGGACATGTCGCTTTGTTCCCCTGTTAAACCGTGCGGCATCGTGAGAGCAGCTTGTGATGAGCATTTGTACGGTTGCGTTGCTCTTTGAAAAGCATCAAATTTCGTCCACATTGATGCCTTTAGGGCAGCGGTCGAATTTTAATCTGCCAAATTGTGGTGCATGATCAAAAAAGATGCAACGAGGATTGGGATAAAATGCTGCATTCGCGAAAGCTTCAGTATATCGACGAGATCGCCCGCTGCGGATCGATCCGCAAGGCAGCTGCGCGGCTGAACGTGGCGTCGTCGGCGATCAACCGGCAGATTCTGGCCATCGAGGAAGAATTCGGGGCGCCACTCTTCGAGCGGATGCCGCGCGGGCTGAAGCTGACGGCGGCCGGCGAGCTCTGTATCGAGCACATCCGCGACGTGCTGAAGACCTACGAGCGGATGGAGGCACGTATCCGCGGCCTCAAGATGCCGCAGGCCGGCAAGGTGACGCTGGTTTCGACCGTCGGGCTTGCCGCAGGGCCGCTTCCGGAGATCATAGCCCGCTTCGTCGCGCAGCATCCGCGCGTGCGGGTTCTCCTGCGCAACGACGGGCCGTCGAACACGCTGCAGCCGGTGATCACGGGGGAGGTGGATTTCGGACTGGGCTTCAACATCCCGGCGACGCCCGGCATCCGCACGCTCGCCAATTTCGACATACCGATCGGTGTGGTGATGCCGCCGGGGCATCGGCTGGCGGCGGAAGAGGGGCCGGTCGACCTTGCGGAGGTCGTGCAGGAGCCGCTGGTGCTCGCCCAGTCAGGCACCAGCTTGCGCAACGTCATCAACCTTGCGCTGTCGCCGCTGTCGGTCGCGGTGGAGCCGCTGGTGGAAAGCAATGCCTCGGAAATGCTGAAGAAGCTGGTGAAGGCCGGCACGGGGCTGACGCTGCTCAATCCGCTCGACGTGCTGCCGGAATGTCGACGGGGCGAGTTGATCTTCCGGCCGATCGTCAACCCGCATGCGCGCCACCAGCCGATGAAGCTTTTCGCCCGCGCACGGACGACGCTTGATACGGCGACGAGCCTGTTCGTGGAATTCCTGCTGTCGGAGCTGGCCGCGATGGTGGCCGAGTTGCAGGCCAAGGGCCACCTGCCGCCCCAGCCGCATGGCCGGGACGCACAGCGCGAAGAGGGTTAGCGGGAATAGAGTTCGTCGAGAGGGAATGTCTCGAATTCGCGCAGCATCTCGATGAAGCCTGCGACCTGGTAGCGGCAGATGAGCGCGCCCTTTTCGGCAGTGCCCTTGGAGGCGTCGCCGACGACGCCGTTGGGGTTCAGGTCGTGCGCCACCCAGGACAGTACGTGCGGCGGGGCCGGCTGCATGTATTTCGAGCGGCTTTCCGCCTTGGAGACGAAGTTCTGCGCGTTCTCCATCCGCACCAGCTCGGGGCGGAAATGCAGCATCAGCGAGGTTTCGACTTCACCGCCATGGATGCCGTATTTCTGCTCTTGCTCGCTGATCAGGCCGGGCGGATGGCCGAAGCGGCCCCATTGCGTGCCGATCACCGCCATCTTGTAACGGACGCGCAGCTCGCGGCCGACAATGCTCATGATGTCGACATTGCCGCCATGCGAGTTGACGAAGACGAGCTTGCGGATGCCGGCTTCCGCCACCTTGGCGCCGATCGCGGTCCAGGCTGGGATAAGGATTTCCGAGCCGAAGGACAGCGAACCCGGGCCGTAGACATGCTCGTTCGCTTTGCCGATCTCCTGCGTCGGGAGGACCAGGAAATCGAGGTCATCAGGGCGCTGGGCCCTCAGCTCGGCCAGCATGCCGTTGGCGATCGCCACATCGGTTGCGATCGGCAGGTGTGGACCGTGCTGTTCGGTCGAGGCGATCGGCAGGATGGCGATGGTCTTGTCTGGCGACAGGCCGGCGAAATCGAGAGTGTTGAGTTCGTTCCAGTAAAATGGCTTGCCCATGCTGTCCTGCCTTTCTGCATCTCGTTTTTGAGGGTTAGGAGATCGGGCACATCTCGAAAAGCATCAATTTCCGCCTACTCCGCTGCCTTTTTGAGCGCGCTGTTTCGACCCTTCTGTATCAAATCGGGAAAAAAGCTGATTTCACTAAAATTGCAGCTATCCGTTTAAGCGCCCCGAAAAGCCCTGGCGCTAGGGTGAACGCACCAAGAAGCGGCATCCAAGCCGTCCGAAGAAAAGGGTGCAGCCATGATCAAGAAGCTCATCATTTCCGCCATTGTCCTGACGGCGCTCATTGTCGGCAAGGAATCGCGAGCAGCCGGCGTCACCGGTTTTGCGGGCATATTGCCCGAACATGCGGCGATCGAGCGCCATCAAGGCGCCAAGGATGATACAGCGCTGACATTTTCCAAGCGCCGCGAATTGCTGCGGGTCAATTCCGCGGTCAACAGCACCATCTCCGAACTCGACAGCTATTTCGACACGGTAGCCGGCGTGCCTTTTGCGACGATCCGCGCCAATGCCTGCCTCGATTGCGCCGACTTGAAGCGCGATCATCTCATCTTGCTCGGCTGGTCGCCGGAGGCTCTTCGGATCGAATACGCGATCGGCGGGGAGGGCCGCATCGAACGCGTGCTGGCGATTTCGGCAGGCGGCGGCAACATGATCCTCGGGCATGACAGCGGGATGATCGACATGCCGGTCGATCGGGTGCCGAGCCTGATCCGCGAGCGGCGTCCCATCATCCCCGCTTATCACCACATCTGATCCGGAGCAGCTCTCCTGCGCTCCCGTCCGTTGCAGCACGACGGACCGGCCCGTCTCTCTATGGGGAGGCGGGCTTTCGCGATTCGGCAACCGCGAAGCTTCAAGCTTCGAAAACGATTCCGCAGGCTTCGGGAACGCGTTGTATTTAATTGAATATTTAACGTTCTGCGCGAGGTTTGGCCATCTTTCCCGTCCAGTCCGGAAAGCCGTCGAACCGGCCAACCGGTGGCGGTTGTTTGAAATAAGGAGTGATGCAGGTGCGGATTTCGATCACGCATACTTTGATACTGGCTTTTGTTGTTCTGAGCCTGGGCATATTGGGTCTCATGGGCAAAATGCTGTCTCAGGAGATCGACCGCTACCGAAACTCCACCCGGCTCTCGGAACTGGCGCAGCTTGACGAAGCGCTTTTCAATGCGCTGATCGGGCTGCGCGGCGAGCGTGGCGGCATTTCGTCGGCCATCAAGCTGGAACCTGCAGAGGTCGCCTCCAGCCGCAAGAACATCGATACCGGCCGCGAGTCGATGGACAAAGCCTTTTCGGCGGTGAAGACCCTGACCGCCGACGTCGAGCAGGCAAGCCTGCGCGGTGCGATCTCTCCCGTCCTCAACGCCTATACGCAGTGGACCGGCTATCGTGCAAATGTGGACACGGCGCTCACGCAGGCGGTCAAGGATCGCGATCCGGCGCTCGGCAAAGCCGTGCTCGGACTTGCCGATACGATGCTGGCCGATCTCGAAAAGGCCGCCAATCAGGTCGAGGCCACCATCAATGCGCGCGGACCCGGGATGATCATGTTCACCCAGATACGCTCCCTTGCCTGGACGGCGCGCACGCAGCTCGGTACCGCCAACTCCACCTTCGTCAATGCGCTGATCGCCAAACAGCCGCTTTCGGCGGAGAAACTGACCGAGATTGCTGTTCAGGATGCGCGCGTGGCAACGGCATGGGATGTCATTACCCAGCTTTCCAACGCCGAGACGACCCCGGAGAAGATCAAGACGCTCCACCGGACAGCGCAGACGACCTATTTCGGCGGACCGTATGCCGAGCAGCGCAATGCTGCCCTCAAGTCATTCCAAACCGGCAAGCCCTTCGACATGGCGGTCGACGACTGGCGTAAGCCCGCCGCACCCGCACAGGCTTCGATTGCCGATATGGCCTCCGCCTCGCTCAACGAAATGACGAGGCTGACGGCGGAAGAGGCTGCGTCCGCAAAGCAATCCATCATCGTCTACAGTGTTGCGACCGTCATCGCCTTTGCGCTTTCGCTTCTCGGCATCTACACGGTCATCGTGCGGATCGCCAATCCGATCAGCCGGTTGACGGGTGTGATGCGCACGCTCGCCGGCGGCGACCTTTCCGTCGAAATCCCCGGTGCTGCCCGCACCGACGAGATCGGCGATATGGCGCGCGCCGTCGAAATCTTCCGCGAGGCTGCGCAGCAGAACCGCCAGCTCGAGGCGGATGCCGAACACTCCCGCAAGGCCGCCGAGGCCGAACGCATCGAATTCCAACGCAGGGCAGAGTCCGAAGCCGAGGAGCGGTTGACCCAGGCCACCTCGGAACTCGCCTCCGGTCTGAAGCGCCTTGCTGCCGGCGATCTGCTGTGCGAGATCGACAAGGAATTTTCCGAGCAGTTCGAAACCTTGCGCCATGACTTCAACAGCTCGGTCCGCCAGTTGCGGACTGCGCTCGAAGGCGTGAACCGGACCGCCCAAAGCGTTCGCAGCGGCAGCGACGAAATCTCGACCGCTTCCGACCAGCTTTCGAAGCGGACGGAACAGCAGGCTGCATCGCTGGAAGAGACCGCGGCAGCGCTGGAAGAGGTCACGACCAACGTAAAGCAGACCTCCGAAAGGGCGAGCGAGGCACGGGAAATCGTCCGCGATGCGAGCTCCCGCGCGCAAAGCTCCAGCACCGTCGTTTCCAACGCGGTCAATGCGATGCAGAAGATCGAGATGGCGTCGAACCAGATCAGCCAGATCATCGGCGTCATCGACGAGATCGCGTTCCAGACCAACCTGCTTGCCCTCAATGCAGGCGTGGAAGCTGCCCGCGCAGGCGAGGCGGGCAAGGGGTTTGCGGTTGTTGCCCAGGAAGTCCGCGAACTGGCGCAGCGCTCGGCCAAGGCCGCCAAGGAGATCAAGACGCTGATCGGCAATTCCGAAGCCGCGGTCAACCAGGGCGTGGTTCTCGTCAATGATACCGGCGACGGCCTCAAAGAGATCGCCAAGCTTGTTGCGGCGGTCAACCAGCATATGGAGGCGATCGCCATCGCCGCGAGCGAGCAGGCCTCCGGTCTCTCGGAAATCAATACGTCCGTGAACCACATGGACCAGATGACCCAGCAGAATGCGGCCATGGTCGAGGAAATGAATGCAGCCGGCGCCTCTCTGGCGCAGGAAAGCAGCCGCCTTTCCGAACTGTTGGCGCGCTTCGAAACGAGCCGAAATAACGTGCGCGATCAGCGGTCGTTCGCTCCGGCAAGGATGGCGATGGCCAGCTGAGGACGCACTGGACCGGTCATCCCGCCTTATGCAAAGCGGCGGAATTTGACCGGTCGGGGATTTCAGAAACGCCGGCTCGTCTGCACGGGCCGGCGTTTTCCGTTTTAAAGAGGACCTATCGGTCCGTGTGGGGTTTTCCCCATTCGGCGATGGCGATGCCGCCGAGTGCCAATGCCAGCGCGATGATATGGAAGAGCTGCAGGCTCTCGCCAATGATGGCGACCGAGAGCAGCGTGCCGAACACCGGCACGAGATTGATGAACAGCCCGGCCCGGTTGGCGCCGATCTCCCCGACGCCCTTGATGTAGAGCACCTGGGCGATCAGAGAGGCGAAAATGGCGGTATAGAGCACCACGATCCAGCCCTCGGTGTCCGGCCAGATCAGCCGGTCGCTCGAATATTCCCAGAGTGCCAGCGGCAGCGAGAAGATCATCGCGAAGAAGGCGGGGACCGCCATCAGTGTGCGCCAGTTGACCTTGGGACGCCATCTCAGCGCCACCGTATAGATCGCATAGGCGACGATCGCGATCATCATGATCGCATCGCCGAAATTGACGGTCAGCGTCACCAGCGCGCTCAGATCGCCGTGGACGGCGGTGAGGACGCCGCCGAGAAGCGTCAGGGTGAAGCCGAGGATCTGGGCCCAGGACACCTTCATGCGGAACAGCACGAAGTTGATGACGAAGATCAGCATCGGGATGACCGCCTGCTCGACCGTCACGTTGATCGCCGTCGTGTAGTTGACGGCGGTATAGAGCGCGGCGTTGAAGACGACATAACCGACGACGCCGAGGAAAAGGAGAATCGGCAGGTTCTTCCTGACGACCGGCCAGTCCTTGATGAGCTGCGGCAGGGAGATGGCGAAGATGATGGCGACGGCGAAGAACCAGCGCCAGAAGGTCAGTATCATCGGGCTGACATGGCCGACGGCGAGCTTGCCCGCTACCGCATTGCCGCCCCAGGCCAGGGTTGCAATGATGAGCGAGAGATAGGCCTTTTTATGCAAAATGGTCTCCGGCGCCGGAATATGACGGCGATTTCAGGGATGGCGGGCGGGAAATAGCGTGCGATCCACGCTTTTGTCACGTAAAAACCACGCCTAAGTGACAAACAGGTCGCTTTCCATCGGCCGAGGCTTTATAGATGCGGCCGTTTGCAATGCCCCTGAACGAGTTCTCTCCGCCAAAGGCAGTGCATGTAAAATCAAATTGGCGCATCGACCGTATATCAATATTGATCTACGGAAGGTGCGCGTGTGGTCGCGTGGGGCTTTGCCCGCAATACAGGAAACGCAGATGACGAACGTAGTCGTGGTTGGTTCGCAATGGGGTGACGAAGGCAAGGGCAAGATTGTCGATTGGCTTTCCGAACGTGCCGATATCGTGGTGCGTTTCCAGGGCGGTCACAATGCGGGCCATACGCTCGTCATCGACGGCGTCAGTTATAAGCTCTCGCTGCTGCCCTCGGGCATCGTCCGTCCCGGCAAGATCGCGGTGATCGGCAATGGCGTCGTGCTCGATCCGCATGCGCTGCTGGCCGAAATCGAAAAGCTGGGCGCGCAAGGCGTCAAGGTCACGCCCGAGAACCTGCGCGTTGCCGATAACGCCACGCTGATTCTGTCGCTGCACCGCGAGCTCGACGGCATGCGCGAAGACGCCGCCTCCAACAGCGGCACCAAGATCGGCACGACCCGCCGCGGCATCGGCCCGGCCTACGAGGACAAGGTCGGTCGCCGTGCGATCCGCGTCATGGACCTTGCCGACCTGGAGACGCTGCCGGGCAAGGTCGATCGTATCCTCACCCATCACAACGCGCTGCGCCGCGGCCTTGGCGAGAAGGAGGTCTCCCACGAGGCGATCATGCAGGAGCTGACCTCGATCGCCGACCGGGTGCTGCCCTTCCGCGAAACGGTGTGGGAACTGCTCGACAAGCAGCGCCGCAAGGGCGCGCGCATCCTGTTCGAAGGCGCTCAAGGCTCGCTGCTCGATATCGACCACGGCACCTATCCGTTCGTCACCTCGTCGAACACGGTTGCCGGCCAGGCGTCTGCCGGTTCCGGCATGGGGCCGGGCTCGCTCGGCTATATCCTCGGCATCACCAAGGCCTATACGACCCGCGTCGGCGAAGGCCCGTTCCCGACCGAGCTGAAGGACGAGATCGGCCAGTTCCTCGGCGAGAAGGGCCATGAATTCGGCACGGTCACCGGCCGCAAGCGCCGTTGCGGCTGGTTCGACGCAGCGCTGGTGCGCCAGTCGGTCGCCACCAACGGCATTACCGGTATCGCGCTCACCAAGCTCGACGTGCTCGACGGCCTCGACGAACTGAAGATCTGCGTCGGCTACATGCTCGACGGCCAGCAGATCGACCACCTTCCCGCAAGCCAGGGCGCCCAGGCTCGCGTCGAGCCGATCTATGTCACCCTCGAAGGCTGGAAGGAATCGACGGTCGGGGCACGCTCCTGGGCGGATCTGCCGGCCCAGGCGATCAAGTATGTCCGCCAGGTGGAGGAATTGATCGGTGCGCCGGTTGCCCTACTTTCCACCAGCCCGGAGCGGGACGACACCATACTTGTGACCGACCCGTTTGAAGATTAAAGTCAAGAATTGATTACCATTCGGCCGGCCTTCGGGCCGGCTTACATGAGAAAGTGCTGATGGCTGATTTTGTAGCGGTGATCCGCCGCGCCGTTGACGGTCTGGCGAACAATACGCCGGAGATGCGCGCGAAGGTGTATGACAAGGCTCGTGGCGCCGTACAGCGGCAACTCGAGAACATGAAGCCGCGTCCGCCTGAAGACATGCTGCGGCGGCAGCTCGAAAAGCTCGAAGTCGCTATTCTCGATGTCGAGAGCGAACATGCCGAAGCACTGGAACCCATAGCCGACGGCGCAGGTGCCGCGGACGGCCAGCCGATCGAGGAAGCTCCTGCGACCGAGAGCGATGTCGCAGAACAGCGGGCGGAGCCGGTCTCCGAATACCAGGACGACCAGCAGTCCGCTGCCGGACTGGCTCAGGCGTCGGAAGCCCATGAACCGGCAGAGACGCCGGCCGTATCCGAATCAGCCCCGGCCGTTCGCGCAGAGCGGCCGGTCTTTTACGAAGACGGTTATGAAGAGCCGGTACCGGCCGAGCCGGAGCCGGTCGCGCAAGAACCTGCCCACGTGGAGCCGCCGGTCTCCGAGCCGGCCGTCCTCCACGAGGCGGCAGCGGTTTCCGGTCAGCAGGAACCCGCCGCCCAGCAATATGGCGACTGGCGGGACGACGTGCCGTCGGAAGAGACGCCATTCGAACCGGCACCCTATGATCGTTCCGAACAGGCGCCCGAGCCTTCGCACGCTTTCGACGAGAGCACGATCGAATTCCCGACAGCCGCACCCCTGCCGGCCTCAGGGCCGGTTGTGCCGGAACCGGTCAATGCCGAACCGGTCGAACCCGTCGAGAGCGAGCCGGCAGAGGATGATTTCCCATATCCGACGCGCGGAGAGCAGACCGTCCAGCAGGCCGCTCCCGAATTCGTGGAAGAGTGGCGCAACGAACCGCATCCTTTCGAAGGCACGCATCCCGTCGAGGAACGGTTCGAGGCCGAACAGCCGGTCGAGGCCTACCAGCCGCCGGAGCCCCCCTCTGCGACCGAGCCGTCCAAGCCGATGGAAGAGGATTGGGGCTGGGAGGTGCCAGCGCAGGCCGAGCCTGCGGCGCCGAGCCAGGAGGCGGTCGCAGCCGCAGCGTGGAACGATGTGCCGGAACTGGTCACGGCCGGTCCTGTCGTCCCGATCGATCATGGGCACGGCGGCACGGCCACTCCGGTCGATGCCCATTTCGATGCGGAGACCCACGTGGCGGCCGATACGGTCCGCATGCCTTCTGCCGCCGATCTCCCGGAGTTCGCGCAGCCCGGCGCAGCGATCGCTGCAGGAGCTGCCGCCAACGATCCCTTCGCCGAATATCTCGATCAGCCACAGTCCAAGAAGGCTACTGCCGCGCCGGCGAAACCGGCTGACAGTGATCCGTGGGGTGATCTCGAAGAGCTGATCGGCTTCAACAAGGATGCTCCGTCCTCTTCGGGTGGCGGCGCGCGCAGCACGCTCCACACCGATGCCGATGCGGACGATCTGATGCATGCACCGGCCAGACCCTATCGGGTCACCCCGGTGCGCAAGCGCAACTATGCCGGCATCGTGCTGGCGATCGTCGGCCTCTTGCTCGTCGGCGGCGGCGGTTATGCAATCTGGATGAACCGCGACTCGCTGAATGACATGGTCGACGGCCTGATCCAGTCGAGCCTGCCCGGAGGCCAGACGGCGCAGCAGGCACCGCCGCCTGCGCCCGCGACACCGCAGCCCAACCGTAGCCCTTCGACGCCCTCCACCCCTTCGACGCCACCACAGAACGGTGCGGCCAATACGCCTGCCGCGCCGCGGACGGCGGACGGATCGACAGCCGGGACCAAATTCACACAGCGGCTGATGGCCGACGGCAGCGAGGTCGATGAGGGACCGGGCGTCACCGCCGGCCTGGCGCAGAATGCCGAGGGTCAGTCGGTAGCGCAGCTCAACGCTCCGCCCGCCAATCCTCCGGCGCAAAGGGCGCCCACTCCGAGCGCGCCGGCTGCTGCCCCGCATGCTCCGAACGGCAATGCCAATGCGGCACCGGCTCAAACGCCACCAGCGGTGCCGTCTCCGAATGCCGCCACCCCGCCTGCCAGTCCGTCCTCGGCAGGCCTGGCGAATGCTCCGGCGGTCGCCGGCGAGAAGATGTTCCTTTATGAGGAGCGGATCGGCCAGACCGCGCCGACGGCCATCGACGGCTCGGTCTCCTGGTCGCTGCAGCGCGAGGCAGGCGCCAACGGCCGGCAGGAACCGGTCGTCCAGGGACGTATCAACGTGCCGGGCAGGGGCCTGACGGCGCTGATGACCTTCAAGCGTAATACCGACCCGTCGCTGCCGGCCAGCCACCTGGTCGAAATCGTCTTCGCCGTGCCGCCGGACTTCGAAGGCGGTGCAATCGAAAGCGTGCAGCGCATCGCCATGAAGGCGAGCGAGCAGGACCGCGGCAATGCATTGATCGCGGTGCCTGCCAAGATCACCGACGACTTCCACATGATCGCACTCAACGATTTCCCGGATGCACGGGCGACCAATCTGGAACTCCTGCGCAGCCGCAACTGGATCGACATCCCGATCGCCTATCGCAACGGCCGCCGCGCGCTCTTGACCCTCCAGAAGGGCCCGAACGGCGAACGCGCCTTCAACGACGCGATCCGCGAATGGGGCACGCTCGGGGCGACCGCCAGCGGGCAGTAAGATTGGGTGGTGTCGCGAACCCGGCGAGGGCGCGCGACACACTCCTGTCCTACGCTCTAAAGGGATCGGGCTGCCCGCGCCAGTCCGTGTGCGACCAGGCGGTCGATGATCTCGGGATAGCTGACGCCGCTCACCCCCATCACCTTGGAATACATGCTGATGTTGGTGAAACCAGGGATCGTGTTGAGTTCATTGACGAGAATCCGCGTGTCCGGTGTAACGAAGAAGTCGGCGCGCGCCATGCCGTCGCAACCCAGCGCGCGAAAGGCCCTTTTGGCAATGGCACGGATTTCATCCTCGATCTCCTGGGGCAAATCCGCCGGCACTTTCAGCGCCGCGCCGTCGCCATCGATATATTTGGCGTCATAGGTGTAGAAGCCGTGGGTTTCGGCAGGGATGATTTCCCCAGTCCGCGACACGAAAAGCCCGCCTTGGGTATCTTCAAGAATTGCGCATTCGATCTCGCGGCCGCGAATGAATTCCTCGGCCAGAAGCTTGTGGTCATGGCGGAAGCCTTCCGAAAGCGCCGCTTCATAATCCGCCTTGGCCGAGACTTTGCTCACTCCCACCGAGGAACCCTGGCGGGCTGGCTTGATGAAGAGGGGGAGACCGAGTGCTTCTTCCAGTTCCCCGAAATCCGGCACCGCCCCCTGATGAATTGTGACGGATCGTGCCGCCGGCACGCCCGCCTCGATGAACAGGCGTTTGGCGATATCTTTGTCGAGGGCGTTAGCGGAGCCGGGAATGCCGCATCCTGCGAGCGGTACGCCTGCCACCTCGGCCAGCCCCTGGACCGCGCCATCTTCGCCATGGATGCCATGCAGGACGGGGAAGACGATGTCTATGCCCGGGAGTTCGTAGGGAGAACCATGCCCGGGAGATGCGATCGCCCGCCCACGTCCTCCAGGGATGAAGCAGAGTTCCGTGCCGCTGGTGGGCCGCGCGAGCGCACCGTCCTCGAAGGCGCTCAGCAGCCATTGCCCTTCACGCGTGACGAAAACCGGGACGGCATCGTATTTTTCCGGATCCAGCGCATGCATGACGTTGGTGGCTGAAAGCACCGATACGTCATGCTCCGCCGAGCGCCCGCCAAACAACACACAAATACGCAATCTGTTCGAAATGTCGGTCATGAATATCCTTCCCATCGGACTGTTGCGGAGAATCTCGGTTTCACCCCGGTTCCGCGCCGGATATCTGCATCACAGAATCCGGATATTCTGCGACGTGCGATATATTTCGCAGAGATATTCTTCGGCCCGCCAGACTCGAATTCCGCAAAAGCGCCCGAAAAAAAAGGGGCCGCCAAAGCAGCCCCTTTCTGATTGTTGGCGTCGAGCCGGATTTACGCGTCGACGACGCGCAGAGCGTTCGCCTGGGCGAGCGCTTCCTTCTGAACCGCTTCCTGCACCTTTTCGAAGGCGCGGACTTCGATCTGGCGGACGCGTTCGCGGCTGATGTCGAACTCGGCCGACAGCTCTTCCAACGTTACCGGATCATCGGACAGGCGACGGGCCTCGAAGATGCGGCGTTCGCGATCGTTCAGCACGCTCAAGGCCTTGGCCAGCATGCGGCGGCGTGTATCGAGCTCGTCCTGCTCGATCAGCACGGCTTCCTGGCTTTCATGGTCGTCGACCAGCCAATCCTGCCACTGGCCGGATTCGCCTTCGGTGGCGCGGATCGGCGCGTTCAGCGAAGCGTCGCCCGAAAGGCGGCGGTTCATGGAAACCACTTCCTCCTCGGAGACGTTCAGCTTTGTGGCGATTTCAGCCACCTGGTCGGGCTTCAGATCGCCTTCGTCGATCGCCTGGATCTTGCCCTTCAACCGGCGCAGGTTGAAGAACAGGCGTTTCTGGTTGGCGGTGGTGCCCATCTTCACGAGCGACCAGGACCGCAGGATATATTCCTGGATCGAGGCCTTGATCCACCACATGGCATAGGTTGCCAGACGGAAGCCACGTTCCGGGTCGAACTTCTTGACGGCCTGCATCAGGCCGACATTGCCTTCGGAGACGACTTCCCCGATCGGCAGGCCATAACCGCGATAACCCATGGCGATCTTTGCCACGAGACGCAGGTGGCTGGTGACCAGTTTGTGGGCCGCATCCCGGTCGGCATGTTCGGCATACCGTTTCGCCAGCATGTATTCCTGCTGCGGTTCCAGCATGGGAAACTTGCGGATTTCATCGAGATAACGGTTGAGGCCGGCTTCACCGGCAGTAATGGAAGGCAGAGTATTGCGGGCCATAAAGCACCCCTTTCCGATCTATGTATCGGCTCCCTTTTTGATCTAGCTGTGCATGCTGAAGGCGAGCCAAGCGGCGCGGATCATTCTCGACCCCACACCGATCCAGGTGACAGATAAGTACGGCAGAACAGTGATTCAAGTCATCACGGATGCGTTATATCATTACAACTTGGTAATATACAGCGCGTTCGTTTGACTCACTGGAAGGCGGGGCGATTATGATCGACGCGGGTCTGTGAGTGTGTCTTTGCCACCTATCTCTGCTGACTCAGAGGCATTTGCGTTCCAGGCCATGCGCGTTGCTGCGGCGGTAGCGGCTGACATCGCCATAGGCCTGGCTACGGGAGACGCCGATATCCTTCAACTGATCGTCGGTCAGCTCGAGCAGCGCCAGCCGGTTCCGGTGCTGGCGGAGTTTTCTGGCTATGGCGGCGACCAGGCGGTGCAAGGGCGAGGGTTCGACGGCTGTTTCAACGTCGGTTGTGGGGGCCTGATGCTCCGCGATGGGCGGCAGTTCCAAGACAAGGTGATAGCGTTCCGATGCGCGGTCAAAGACCGCCCGGTTCTCGTTCTTCATGATCTTTCTCCTGGTGGGATGCCGGCCGATCCGCGGCCGGCGTTCAGGAGGCGGGCGGCTGCCGCCCGCCTCGTTGTCCGTTGTTTACTTGCTGGATGCCATTTACTTATTGGTTGCCTGGGCGCTGCGGGTCGCGACTTCCGCTTCCCGCAGCGCTTCGGCACATTCCTCGCAGCAGACTTCGACCGTCTTGCCGCCGATCTTCACTGCAATCCGGGTCGAATCGAGTTCGCAGTCGCAGGCGGCGCAGGTATTCTCTTTCATGATGGCTTCTCCCGATGTGTACGTTGCAGGAGGAGAAGAGCATTTTATGGGGATGTTTCGCTGTCAGAATCTTTAGCGACTTTGCCGGCGCGCTATCTCAAGCCCGCAAATCGCTGGAACTCCGCCGGCGTGCGGCCATAGGCCTGACGGAAGGCGGAAGAGAAGTGGCTGTGGCTCGAAAAGCCAAGTTCCAGCCCGAGCTCGGTTAGGTCGTCATAGGTGCCGAGTAGGTCGAGCGCCCTGGCCAGCCGCAGGCGAAGCTGGTAGCGGTAGAGCGGTGTGCCCTCCACTTGCTGGAAGACCTGGGTCAGATAGACCGGCGAGACGCCGGCCTCCCGGGCGATCTCGGCGAGGGTCCAGCGGCGTGCAAGATCGGAGGAGAGGGCGAGCTTGGCGCGGTCCACCAATTTCTGCCGCCCCGCACTGGCGGTCGCGGCGCGGGCGGTCCTGACCCCGACGGAGCGGCGCACCAGCGTCATGGCCAGCGTCTCGGCCTCTAATATCTCGGCGGCGCCGCGCATCAAACTGTGGCGTAGCAATGCCACCAGCGCCTGGGCGCGCTCGTCGATCCTCAGCCGCTGCTTGTCGAAGACGAAGCGCGATCCCTTGGGGTTGCGGTGCTCGGCCGGGACCAGTTCCTCCAGCATCGCTTCGGGCACGTCCATGCTGAGGCATGAATCGCCGCCTTCGACCGGATGGCTGATCTGATAGGCCTCGTCGCAGTTGAAGAACAGGACCTGGTTGGCTTCCGCCACCGTATCGTCGCGGCCGACATGGCGCATGAAGACGCCGCGATAGGGAAAGACGAGGCTGGTCGCATGCGAGCATTCCTCATCGCTCCTGTGCCGGCATTCGCCGCTGCACACGACGTCGCGGACCTTGATCAGGTCCGTATCGAGGAGTTCCGTGACGGCGAGCTGGCTCATGGAGGACCTTGGGATGCCTCTGAAGTATCGTGAGTTATATACTCTCCAACGTTACCTCAGGCCACCCGTTTCATGCCTTCAGCGCTTCGATCAACTCTGCCATATCCTCCGGCATCGGCGCCTCGAATTCCATCACCTCGCCGGTGCGGGGGTGTTCGAAGGCGAGCAGGAAGGCGTGCAGCGCCTGGCGCGGAAAGCGGTTGACGACGTCCTTGGCGAAATCCGGCAGCAGGTTCGCCTTGGTCTTGAAGCCGGCGGAATAATCCTGGTCGCCGATCAGCGGGTGGCCGATATGGGCCATGTGCACGCGGATCTGGTGGGTACGCCCGGTTTCCAGCCGGCATTCGATCAGCGCGGCAAGCGCTGTCGCGTCCGGCTTCTCGTGGAACCGTTCGATCACCTGGTAATGGGTGATGGCCTCGCGGGCATCGCTGCTGTCTTCCTTCTGCACGGCGCGCTTGGTGCGGTCGCCGGCGCGGCCGAGCGGCGCATCGATCGTGCCCTTCAGCCCGCGCGGGCGACCCCAGACGACCGCCTGATAGGCGCGCTCCAGCGGCCCGGAACGACCGTGGTCGGCGAACTGGTCGGCGAGGTGGCGGTGGGCGATGTCGTTCTTGGCGGCGACCATGACGCCGCTCGTATCTTTGTCGAGCCGGTGGACGATACCGGGGCGCTTGACGCCGCCGATGCCGGAAAGGCTCGCGCCGCAATGGTAGATCAGCGCGTTGACCAGCGTGCCGGTCCAGTTGCCGGCGCCCGGATGGACGACGAGGCCGGCGGGTTTGGCGATGACGATCAGATCGTCGTCCTCGTAAAGGACTTCGAGCGGGATATCCTCGCCCTTGGGCTCCGGATCCTCGGGTTCCGGAAGCTCGATCTCGACTTTATCGCCGGCATTGATCTTCTTCTTCGGCTCGGTGACCGGCTTGCCGTTGAGGCTGACGGCGCCCTGTTCGATCAGCACCTTGATGCGGTTTCGCGAAAACTCGCCTTCGAGCACCGAGGTCAGCCAGGCGTCCAGCCGCCCTTCGGCCTCGTCGGAGGCAGTGAGGACTTTCCTTGGACGCTCGGCTTCTTTAAAGGGATCGTTCATTCAATCATTCCGATAACATTCGACAAGAACAAGGACGTCCCCCTCATGCCCCAACCCGAAATCGAGGAACAGGAAGAGCCGCTTGATCCGGCAATGGAGAGAATCCGCCGGAAAATGGTGCTTCTGATACTCGTTTCGGGCGGGATCTTGTTCGTCTGCTTTATGGCGGTCCTTGGCGCCATTGTCTACAAGGTCGCTCAACGGCCCGCCAAGCCCGAGACGATCGCCTCGACCGGCGGGTTCTCGGTGCCGGCCGGCCAGCCGCTCGCGGCAACCGCCGAACTGCCCGCCGGCTTCGTCGTGCAGGGCGTATCGCTCTCCGGCAGCCAGATCCTGTTCTACGGCCTGCTGACCGGCGACCAGAAGGTCTTGATCTACGATATCGCTGCCGGCCGCATCGTCGCCGATGTGACGGTGGCGATACCGCAATAATGGCGCCGATCCGCATCGATGACGCGGACGATCCGCGGATCGCCGAGTTCCGGTCGATCCGCGAGCGGGACCTCACCGGGCGGGAAGGCAGGTTCATAGCGGAAGGAACAGTGGTGCTCAGGATGCTCGCCAGCGCGCATGGTTCGGGCGGCGATTTTCTGACCGAGAAGATCCTGCTGCTTGAAAACCGGGTTGCGGGGCTTTCCGAGATCCTTGCAGGTTTTCCGGCAGATATTCCGGTCTACGTGGCTTCGGCCGCGGTGCTGGATCAGATCGCCGGCTTCCACCTGCATCGGGGCGTGCTGGCGCTTGGACGCCGCCGACAGGAGAGAACAGCCGACGACCTGGTTGCCATGTTGCCCGAGAAGGCGCTGGTGGTCGCGGCTTTCGGGATTTCCAATCACGACAATATCGGTTCCATATTCCGCAACGCCGCAGCCTTTGGCGCCGATGCGGTGCTGCTCGATCAGGGCTGCTGCGATCCGCTCTACCGCAAGTCGCTGCGGGTCTCCGTTGGAGCGGTTTTGTCGGTGCCTTATGCGCGGCATAGCACGATGACGGATATCCTAGCCGTGCTGATGGAGAGGGATTTTGCCGTCTGGGGGCTTTCGCCCGTGGGTTCCGTGGAAATCCGCGATGTGCCGCCCTCCGACCGTATGGTGCTGATCACCGGGACGGAAGGCGAGGGACTGCCCGCACAGGTCCTCAGCCGCATCCGATCGGCGCGGATCGCTCAGGCACCGGGCCTCGACAGCCTCAATGCGGCGACGGCGACCGGCATCGCACTCTATGAGATCGCCATGGCGCAGGGTCGCCTATCTCAGGGCAGGTTATAGAGGTCTCAGGTGTTCGCGTCCTGACGGGCTGCGAGCGTCTTCTTCGACTTCGCGGCGAGGCTTTCCCGGTTGCTGTTTCCGGACTTGCCGGACAGGATCTTGTGAATCGGCGAGGCCGAACCTTCGGACGCCGCCGTCATGGCCACCATGCTGGCGGCTATCGAGGCGAGTTCCTGGCGAATCGCGTCGTCACTGCCGCTGCCCTTTTGCAGGCGTTCGGAGAGCGCCGTTGCCCTGTTGCGGGCATCTTCAGCCATCCTTGCCACGATGGGATCGACATCCGGCTGTCCGGAAATCCGGGCTTGTCTCGGAGGCGGGGCATGCGGGATTTCGCGCAGGTTGATGTCCTCCGGAGTGATCTTCTTCTTCGGCGTTGCCTTTATCATCGGGCGGAGAGCCGCCGAATCGCGAAGGGCGCGACTGGAATCCCGCGCTTCGGCGCTGGCGCCTTTCAGCTTGTCCCGCAGGCGGGCGATCTCGGCAAGCCTGCGTTCCAGCGCCGCCTCCCTGTCCGCACGGTCGGCGATTTCCTTGGCAAGCTTGTCCTCGAGCCGCTGGACGCGATGCTCTTCCTGGGTAAGCCGTGCCTCGGCGTCCTTGGCGCGGGCAGTCTGCTGCCGGACGTCGTTGCGCAGCGTATCGCGTTCGTCGCGCAAGGCGGTGACCCGGGATTTCAGGTTTTCGACCTCGGTGTCGCGGGTGGAAAGATCGATCCGGAAATTGTCGGCCTCGGCGATCATCAGAAGCTGGCGCTGCTGCAGCTTCTCGATCTCCAGATCCTTGGCAGCGACCGTTTCCTCGGCGGTTTCGAGCGCCGCCTTCAACTGCTGGATATAGCTGTCTTCCTGACGAAGGCGCGAACGGGCGTCGGCAGCCTCGACATCCATGGTGTCGATCTGGGCGCGCAGGTCGGTGATCTCCGACAGCAACTGCGTGGCCTCCTCGGCCAGCCTGTCGCTCTTGATCTGTAGCGCGACCGCCCGGTCCCTTTCCTGGACGAGTTCCTGCTTGGTGCGGGCATTCTCGGCCGCATAGACGGCGCGGGCCATGTCCCGCTGGGCGCGGACTTCCTGCGGGCTGATCGGCAGCGTCGCCTTGATGCGGTTTTCGGTGTAGCGGACGATGCGATTGTGGACCGCCGGTGCAACCAGCATCACCGCAAGTGCAGCGCTCAGGAAACCCAAGCCGAACAGAAGAGCAAATTGGATCACGATGAGGCCGTTTCGCGGTCTGGATGGGAATGCGCAGGCTGTTTAAGCATGGTCACATTCAACCGGCAAGCGCCCTTCGGGCAGAAGGCCGGATTACCGGCCGCTCTGGTGCAAAACATGAATTCCCCTCCGTTGTCCTCGGAGGACAATGGCGAATTTCAGAAAGGGTTCCAGGTCGGCGACTGGGTGAGCTTCAGATAACCGACATTGATGCCGAGGCGAGCACCGAGGCCGGTGCGAATCGGCACGAGAATCATATTGTTGTTGCGCAGCACCGTCATGCCGACGCCGGCGACCACGAAGGCGGAGCCCGACACACCGCCGAAGCGGGCATAAAGGCTGTTCACCGAGGGCAGGTCGTAGACCAGCATCATCGCGCGGGTGCCTTGGCCGCCGTAGTCGATGCCGAGCGAGGGACCCTGCCAGAAGACCGGGTGCTGGCCGGCGTTCTTCGTATAGAGCTCGCCCTCGCCATAGGTCAGGCCGGCGATGAACGCGCCCGAGCCTTCCTGGCCAAGGATATAGCCGTTCGGCAGGCCGTATTGCGAAAAGGCGTTCTCCACGACCTTGGCAAGGCCCCCGCTGGTGGAGCCGAAGAAGCCGTGGCCGGCATCGACGATTTCCTGGGCGGAATATTGGTTGGAGCCCTGCTGGGCGGATGCCGGGCCTGCGAAGACCGCCACGGCTGCGATCACGGCAAACACCGTCGCTGCGAAACGAGCGAGAGCGGAAGGGGTGTGGATGCGCATTGTCAGATCCATGATTGTATCATCCAGGGGCACGCCTTTTGCATCATGCTTAAGGCCCGGCCATTTTGAAGCCATGATCTTAACAATCGGTTTACCAAATATGGTGTCATTATGGCCAGGAACATTGCTACACCCTCGCGCAACCTTCAGATGGCAAGGCGAATATGGGGGGAGCATTCCCAAACAGGAGACCTACATGCCGAAGAATCCGAATCTTACCCTCGCCGGGCCAGATCTCGCGGCACTTCTGTGCAGCCGCGTCTGCCATGACGTGATCTCCCCGGTCGGCGCGATCAACAACGGCCTCGAGCTTCTCGACGAAGGTGCCGCCGACAGCGACGCGCTCGACCTCATCCGCACCTCGGCGCTCAATGCCTCGGTGCGCCTCAAGTTCGCGCGGCTCGCCTTCGGTGCTTCCGGCTCGGTCGGCGCCTCGATCGATACGGGCGAGGCCGAGAAGGCCGCCAAGGATTTCGCCATCGCCGAAAAGAAGACCGAGGTCACCTGGAACGGCCCGCGGGCGATCATCGCCAAGAACCGGGTCAAGCTGCTCCTCAACCTCTTCCTGGTCGCCTATGCCGGCATTCCCCGCGGCGGTTCGGTGGACGTAACGCTGGAAAACCCGGAATACGACGCGAAATTCATCCTCACCATCAAGGGACGGATGATGCGCGTGCCGGCCAAGTTCGTCGAGATCGCCAGCGGTACCCTCGAAGAACCGATCGATGCTCATTCGATCCAGCCCTATTACACGGTGCTGCTCGCGGAAGAGTCCGGCATGGAACTGAGCCACGTGGTTTCTGAAGACAAGATCGTTTTCATCGCCGAAACCGTGGCTGCTTGAAACGATCTGTGGTTGTTTGGCGCCGGAGGGTAACCATTCATTAGCGCCATCCCCCTAAAGATAGATGCTCGGGACCAGAGCGGGTTCAGCGTCAGGGGGATACGATGCAGCGTTTAATGATTGCCGACGGATCGGACATCGTACGCACGGTCGGAAAGCGAATCCTGTCGGAACTGGGCTTCCTCGTGATCGAGGCCAGCACCGCGCGCGAGGCGGCCACGCGCTGCAATGCCGAGCTTCCCAACTTCCTGATCGTCGATGCCGCGCTGGAAGGCGCGCTTGAACTCATCGGCACCATCCGGGCGATGCCGAACGGCAAGAGTGTCCGCATCTTCTATTGCGTCATCGAGGCGGACCTGAAGAAGATGATGGCCGGCAAGCGCGCCGGTGCGGACGATTTTCTGCTGAAGCCCTTTGATCGCAAGATCCTGACGTCGGTCTTCTCGGCCCTGGCGCAGGCCGCCTGATTCTCAAAGCCGATACATCCACTCGACTGGCTGCAGCCTGCATGATTGCCGGCTCGCGTTTCGTTTCGGATCCGCAGGCAGATCAAAACAAAACGTCCGCCTGGCAGCCAGGCGGACGTTTTGGATAAGGGGATTTTCAAGCAGCTCAGGCGGTTTCGGCGTATTCCGCCTCCGGTTCGCGCAGCACGTAGCCGCGGCCCCAGACGGTTTCGATGTAGTTGGCGCCGCCGGCGGCATTGGCGAGCTTCTTGCGCAGCTTGCAGATGAAGACGTCGATGATCTTCAGTTCCGGCTCGTCCATACCGCCGTAAAGGTGGTTCAGGAACATTTCCTTGGTGAGCGTGGTACCCTTGCGGAGCGAGAGGAGCTCCAGCATCTGGTATTCCTTGCCCGTCAGGTGAACGCGCTGGCCGCCGACTTCGACGGTCTTGGCGTCGAGATTGACGATCAGTTCGCCGGTGACGATGATCGACTGCGCGTGACCCTTGGAACGGCGGACGATCGCGTGGATGCGAGCGACCAGTTCATCCTTGTGGAAGGGCTTGGTCATGTAGTCGTCGGCGCCGAAACCGAGGCCACGGACCTTGTCTTCGATGCCGGCCATGCCGGACAGGATGAGGATCGGTGTTTTGACCTTCGAAAGCCTCAGGGTGCGAAGCACTTCATAGCCCGACATGTCGGGCAGGTTGAGGTCGAGGAGAATGATATCATAGTCGTAGAGCTTGCCAAGATCGACGCCTTCCTCACCGAGGTCGGTCGTATAAACGTTGAAGCTCTCCGATTTCAGCATTAGCTCGATGCTTTGGGCAGTCGCGCTGTCATCTTCGATGAGTAGAACCCGCATATTTTTCCCCTTTACCGCCGCGTAAGGTCTCGTTGCCCCCTTACTCGATACGGATCCAGACTGAGCCTGATTTGGAAGCTGCCACTAAATGGTTAACAAATTATGATTCAACCTGGCAAGGTTCATGATTTCGTTAAGCAAGATTAGTAGCAACCTGTTTTCCCTTCAAGTTTGGCCATCACCAGGATTGAATCCGCGGATGAGGAAATTCCGCTAAGTGATTCATTCGACTCATACATTGTCGCGGCCAATTTAGGCCCTGGCATTTACCGACCCTTAAACGATCCGGTTTATCATTAATGATGCCCGTAAACGAAAGGTTAACGCGACGCTTGATTTATTAACGTCGCGAGAATTTTTTGATCCGGAGTGTACCAATCCGGATACACGGGCCTGGGTCTCGCTATCCACGGAGTATTGCGTATGAAGTCGCGTGACAGCATGGTTCGCCTGAAAAGCTTTCAGGTCACTGAAAAACGTCGTCAACTGCAGCAATTGCAGATGATGATGGCTGAATTCGAGAGAATGTCTAAAGAACTCGAGCATCAGATCACTCTGGAAGAGAAGAAATCCGGGATCACCGACCGGAATCACTTCGCTTATCCGACCTTCGCGAAGGCCGCCCGCCAGCGCGCGGACAATCTTCAGGTCTCGATTCGTGAACTGAAGGTCCAGGAGGAGAGCGCAGAACTGGCGCTCGAGGAAGCGGAAGCCGAATTTGCCAAGGCTTCGGCGCTCGAAGAGCGCGATGGCGGAATGCGCGCCCGGGCTTAACACAGTCGGGCGGCATCAAAGACGAAAATGCCATAATCTGGGGCGGTGCCGCGGCGCCAGGCCCCATTTCCGTATTTTTCGGCTCTCGTTAACGTTTGTGATTCGGGCTCGGGCCCTTCCGTTAGCGAAGAATATCCTGCCAGTCCGGATGGCGTTCCGCCTGGGCCTTGAAGAACGGGCAGAGCGGAATGATTTTCCAGCCGCCTCTGCGGGCTTCTTCGACCGCATGCTGAGCAAGCGCCTGACCGACGCCTTTTCCGCGAAGCGCATCCGGAACGCCGGTATGATCGACGATGACAAGTTCCGGAGAAGCGCGCGAATAGGTCATTTCGGCATAATGACCTTCGACCTCGGCCACATAACGACCGCCAGACCGTGTCTCTTCCAAAGTAATATTCATGATTGTCCCGCTTTTGTCCGTTCGCCGATGGTGTAATACGGGGAGGGCCGAAGGGAAATAGCCAAGGCTCCCTTACCAAGGGTGACACATCGTCAACGGAGAAAGCGATGAACTGGCTGCGGCCGCTTCTTCTCGCGCTGGCCGCGATCTTTCTGGCGCTCGGGCTCTTTTTGCCGATCATCCGTTTCGAGCGGCTCTATTTCTTCAGCGAGACGCCGTCGCTGCTGGAACTCGTCGCGGTGCTTTTCCGGGAGGGAGACCTGGCGCTGTCGCTGGTGGTCGGCCTGTTTTCGATCGTTTTTCCGATCGTCAAGTTGGCAGGGCTGACCGTGCAGTTCTCCGGACTGGCGGCGGAGGCAGGATTTTTCCGCCGCGCGATGCCGCATCTTTCGAAATGGTCGATGATGGACGTGATGCTGGTGGCGATCGTCGTCTTTGCGGCGAAGAGCAGCGGCCTGGCTGTTGCGGTCTCGCAGCCGGGCCTCTGGTTCTACGCCGCCTCGGCCATTATCGCCGGGGTGCTGCCGTCGCTCCCCCGGATCGGACCCGGGCAGAATTGAGCCGTCTTCCAGAAACCGAAAGGTGCCGTTGCGTTGGTGGCAGCGGCACCTTTTGTTTTCCGGTGCGGGTCTGCGCCCGCGAATTCGGCGTCAGTGACGATATTGCTGGATGCGCGTGGTGCGCAGGCCGGCCAGGCCGTGATCGTTGATGGAGGACTGCCAGGAGAGGAATTCCTCGACGGTAAGCGTGTAACGCTCGCAGGCTTCTTCCAAGCTCAACAGGCCGCCGCGAACCGCGGCTACCACCTCTGCCTTCCGCCGGATAACCCAGCGGCGCGTATTGGCCGGCGGCAGGTCGGCGATCGTCAAGGGGCTGCCATCGGGACCGATGACATATTTAACTCGGGGACGTATCAATTCGGTCATTGAACTCTCTACACAACGCAAGACCACGTCGGTGAGCCTAGCGGCCCAGTTTTAATATTTGACTAAACAGGCCGCAGCATTTGTTCCAACTGTGGCAACAATCGCGCTGCGTGTCCCTGGGCAGGGCGAAAAAGGGTCACCTGTCCAGGAAAAGATGGTGTTTCGGCGATTGGAGGGTCGTTTGAAAGTGGCTGATCAGAAGCCTTTGCCGCCGCGAAATTCCGCGAGCAGCGTGCCGAACATGATACGCAGATCGAGCAAAATGGAGAAATTGTCGATGTAATGGAGGTCGCATGCGATACGGGCGCGCGCCTTGCCCGGACGATCCGTCGGTCCGCGAAGACCGCGCATCTGTGCCAGGCCGGTCATGCCCGGCCGCATCGAATGGCGGCGATGATAATCCGAAACCAGGCTCTCGTACGGGATGCCGGCGGCCAGCATGTCGATCACGTGACAGCGGGGGCCGACCAGCGACATGTCGCCTTTCAGAACGTTCAGGAGTTGCGGCAGTTCGTCGACATTCGCCTTGCGGATGAGGGCGCCGACGCGGGTGAGGCGGGGATCGTCCTTGACCGTCTGGGCTATTCCCCTGGCGTCAGCGAGATTGGTGCGCATCGAGCGGAACTTGTAGACCCGGAACCTGCGACCGCCCTTGCCCCAGCGCATCTGGGTGAAAAGGGCCGGCCCGTCGCTGTCGATGCGGATCGCCAGTGCGACGAGCAGCATCAGAGGCAGGAGCAGGATCAGTGCGCAAAGCGAGACGCCGATGTCGATCGCCCGCTTTGCCGCGAGCTGCGTTCGAAGGCTGCCGCGGGATTTACGGGGTAAACCCGAATGCCGGACGAGGACTGGCGGCGGCTCGATGTACCGCCCGCCGCTCGACCCGTCGGCGGTGTCGCTATGCAGATCAGGAACACTCAAAACCAGCCACCCCACCCCACGCCCGACGCCCTGAGGGCGACGGTGGCTCTTAATAGAATACCTCCAGTCGCGAGTCATCAGCCAAGTTAACCGTCCGTTAACGATGAATATAATTTTAGAGTTTGCTGTTATTGCAGCATCGCCAAGGACAGCTCTGTTTTTCCGGCGCCCAGTTCCAGTTGCGCCGTTCCCGAATGCCCGAGCGTCAGGTAATCCCCGGCGGAAAAGGAAAAAATTCCCGTTGCGGACTGTATTTGTGCTCCACCAGCGGCGCCGTTCATCAGAATAAGTGTCTGCGTTGCATTGAGCAGCAGGCTGGTCGCATGGCCGGACGAGGAGAGGACCGCGAGATTGAGGGCGACAAGGTATAGGCCATCTGCCGGCACCACGACCCGGTTACCGCCGCCGCCGACCGCAGCGCCCAGCGAAAGGCCGCCGCGATCGAGGGCAAGCGTGGTGAAGCCGCTCTGCTGGCCGGCGGTCGGGGTGAAACTCGTGCCAGTGCGGTAAGCGCGGCCGGCCGGCTGGTTGGGTTGCGAGACACGGCCGGCCGGCGAGATCGACAGCCCGGTCTTCCAGGTCGTCCCGTCGCTGACCTTGACGGAGAACTCGGTATTGCCGGCGAGGCCCATTTCCGCATAACCCGTCCAGTTCGACTGGAAGAGCAGCGAGGCCGTGTCGGTCGATGTTGCCTTGTTGACCTTGATCTGGTGGCCGTTGCCGACGTGGGTGAACAGGCTTGCCGGCGAGGCGAGCGTGAGCCGGTTGGTGCTGTCGGGCGTCGCATTGATGCCGAATTCTTCGACGTGGCCGCTGGCGGGCAGGGGGATGTCCTGCCAGAGCGTGCCCGAGAACACTTTGAGCTTTTCGGAAGCGGCGAACCAGGCGCGCCAGCCGACACGCGGGACCAGAAATGCCCAATAGCCGTCCTGCCAGGAAGCGATACGCCCCGTCTTGCCGGTCCAGGCGCCGGTCGCTCCGGTCGCCACCAGGTAACAGGTGCCTTCCTCGGATGCGTCGGGCGGGTTTGCGAGTTCCGCGGCGATCGTCAAATGCACCAGCGCGTCGAGCCGCAGCAGCGCCTCGTTGTGGGTCACGTGTTTCTGCGCCTGCGAAGGCAGGATGAAGGGCATGTTCAGATTTGCGGTCGTATCGGCCATGGTTGTCTCCTTTCAGTCGACCACGAGTCTAAGGCCGATGGCGCAGGCGGGGAGGCGGAGGCGGTCAAGCCTTTGAAAAACCTTAAGCGGCCCCTGGGAAACATGCTCGCTTCGACGCTCCGTGCCTTTGAAGCAACGCTCGGGCGTTTCGTCGCAGGCAGGCTTTTCGATGTCCTGATTGCGCTTGTCCTTTGTCTCGCATATGCGAATGTGAGCGCGGCGAGAGACAGGGAAAAGCATGCGTTATTCGGCCTATTCGATCTTCAAGGAAGCGCTGTCCGGCAACCGGATGTGGAAGCCGGCCTGGCGCGAACCGCAGCCGAAGCCGCATTACGACGTGATCATCGTCGGCGGCGGCGGGCACGGGCTGGCAACGGCCTATTATCTCGCCAAGGAATTCGGCATCACCAATGTCGCGGTGCTCGAAAAGGGCTATCTCGGGTCGGGCAATGTCGGGCGCAACACGACGATCATCCGCTCTAACTACCTGCTCGAAGGCAACAACCCGTTCTACGAATTTTCGTTGAAGCTCTGGGAAGGGTTGGAGCGGGATTTCAACTACAATGCCATGGTGTCGCAGCGCGGCATGCTCAATCTCTTCCATTCAGACGGCCAGCGGGACGCCTATGCCCGCAAGGGCAACGGCATGCGCATCCATGGCGTCGATGCCGAACTGCTCGACCGCGAGCAGGTGCGCCGGAAGGCGCCCTATCTCAATTTCGACCACGCCCGTTTCCCGATCATGGGTGCGCTCTACCAGAAGCGAGCCGGTACCGTGCGGCACGATGCGGTCGCCTGGGGTTACGGCCGTGGGGCGGACGCCCGCGGGGTCGATCTGATCCAGCATTGCGAGGTGACCGGCATCCGCCGCGAGAACGGACTTGTCACCGGTGTCGAAACGACCAGGGGTTTCATCGGCTGCAACAAGCTGGCGCTCGCCGCCGCCGGCAATACGACCACCGTCGGGCGGATGGCCGATCTCGAATTGCCGATCGAAACGCATGTACTGCAGGCCTTCGTCTCGGAAGGGCTGAAGCCGGTGGTCGACCACGTGATCACCTATGGCGCCGGCCATTTCTACATATCGCAGTCGGACAAGGGCGGGCTCGTTTTCGGCGCCGAGATCGACTTTTATTCCTCGTATGCGCAGCGCGGCAATCTGCAGACCGTCGAGCACACGATGGAGGAGGGGGTATCGCTGATCCCCGGCCTGTCGCGCGCCAAGGTCTTGAGAAGCTGGGGCGGGGTGATGGACATGTCGATGGACGGATCGCCAATCATCGACCGCACGCCGATCGACAATCTCTATCTGAACTGCGGCTGGTGTTACGGCGGCTTCAAGGCGACGCCGGCCTCCGGCTTCTGCTTCGCCCACCTGATCGCCAAAAACGAGACGCATCACGTCTCGCGCTTCATGCGGCTCGACCGGTTCGAGCGCGGTTACACGATCGACGAAGCGGGCCGAGGCCCCCAGCCGAACCTCCACTGAGCAAGATTCCCCATGGCAAGCCTGATCACCTGTCCGCATTGCGGCACCAGACCCAAGGAAGAGTTTTCGATCCGCGGGGCCGCCGCGCCGAAACGCCCTTCGCCGACCGCCAAGGACGAGGCCTGGCATCGTTACGTCTATGTCCGCGACAATCCGAAAGGGCGATACCAGGAGTATTGGCACCACGTCGCCGGCTGCCGCCGATTTCTGGTGGTCGAGCGCGACAACCTTACCCATGAGGTTTTCGGCGTGACGGATGCTGCGGAATTCGAACGGGCGGGGGCTGCCGAATGACCTCCTATCGTCTCGGATCGGGCGGCGCAGTCAATCGTGGCCAGTCGCTCAACTTCACCTTCGATGGCCGGACCTACAAGGGGTTCGAGGGCGACACACTTTCCTCGGCGCTGCTTGCCAACGACCAGATGCTGATGGCCCGCAGTTTCAAATATCACCGCCCGCGCGGGGTGGTGACGGCAAGCTCCGCGGAGCCCAATGCGCTGATGACGATCGGCTTGGGCTCGCGGGCTGAGCCCAACGCCCGGGCGACGGTGGTCGAGCTCTACGACGGTCTTGCCGCCGCAAGCCAGAACCGCTGGCCATCGCTGAGGCATGATTTTGGCGCGGTGAACGATCTGTTCTCACCGTTCCTCGGCGCCGGCTTCTACTACAAGACCTTCATGTGGCCGGGCGTCCTGTGGGAAAGGCTCTACGAGCCGCTGATCCGCCGCGCCGCCGGGCTCGGCAAGGTGACGATGCAGGCGGATCCCGACCGTTACGAAAAATCCTGGGCGCATTGCGACCTGCTGGTGATCGGCGCAGGCCCGACCGGTCTGATGGCGGCGCTCGCTGCCGGCCGGGCTGGGATCCGGGTCGTTCTGGCCGACGAGGGGTTCAGGCTCGGCGGCTCGCTGCTGTCGGAAAGCGCTGCGGTCGGCGGCCAGCCGGCTGCGGAATTCGCGGCCGAGGTCGTCGAGGAACTTGCGTCGCTGCCGAATGTGACGCTGATGCCGCGCACCACCGTGTTCGGCTGGTATGACGACATGGTGTTCGGCGGCGTCGAGCGGGTACAGAAACATGTGGCCTCGCCATCACCGGACCTGCCGATGGAGCGGCTGTGGCGCATCGTTGCGAAACGGGCGATCCTTGCCGCCGGTGCCGAGGAGAGGCCCCTCGTCTTCGGCGGCAACGACAAGCCGGGCGTGATGACGGCTGGGGCCGCCCGCACCTATCTCAACCGCTATGGTGTCGCTGTCGGCGGCAAGGTCGCCGTCTTCACCAATGGTGGTTCCGGGTATCGCACCGCGGCCGATCTCCTTGCAAAGGGCGTTGATGTCACCGCGATCATCGATGCGCGGCCGCAATCGGCCGATCCGGTGCCGGACGGCCTCCGTGTCATCCGTAACGGCTCGGTCATCGCCACCAACGGGCGCCACCGGATCGAGGGGCTGATAGCGGAGCGTTCCGGCTTCGAGGAGGTGATCGGCTGCGATGCGCTGGCGATGTCCGGCGGCTGGTCGCCGATCGTGCATCTGATGTGCCAGCGCGGCACCAAGCCGGTCTGGTCGGATGAGAAGCAGGCATTTTTGGCGCCTGATGTCGGGGGCGCTTTTGTGGCTGCCGGTTCGGCCGCCGGCCATGCGTCGCTGGGTGACTGCCTGAAGGACGGTTCGGCCAAGGCGCATGCGGCGCTCGACTCCCTGGGCAGGCTGGTCGGGTCCCTCGAAACACCCGAGGTCGAGGGCGAATACGACCCGTCCTTCGCGCCGCTCTGGTACGTACCGGGCGCCCGGGACAAGGCCTTCGTCGATTTCCAGAACGACGTGCATGTCGGCGATCTCGGCCTCGCCCAGCGCGAAGGTTTTCGCCATATCGAGCATACCAAGCGCTACACGACCGCCGGCATGGCAACAGACCAGGGCAAGCTCGGCAATGTCAACGCGGCCGGCATCGTCGCCGGCATGCGGGGCGTGTCGCCAGCCGAGATCGGCACCACCACCTTCCGGCCGTTCTACACGCCGGTCTCCTTCGGTGCCCTCGCAGGCACGGCGCGGGCCGAACATGCAGCCCCGGTACGCACCTCCCCGCTGCATGGCTGGGCGAGGAAGAATGGCGCGACCTTCGTCGAATCCGGTCTCTGGTACCGCTCCGCCTGGTTCCCCAGGGAGGGTGAGAAGACCTGGCGGGAGAGCGTCGATCGCGAGGTCCTGAATGTTCGGGCCAATGCCGGGCTCTGCGATATCTCGACGCTCGGGAAGATCGAGATTTTCGGACAGGGTGCTGCGGAATTCCTCAATCGCATCTATTCCAACAGTTTTCTGAAACTGCCGGTCGGCAGGGCGCGGTACGGGCTGATGCTGCGCGAGGATGGCATCGTCTTCGACGACGGAACAGTGAGCAGGCTTTCCGAAAACCACTATGTCATGACCACCACCACGGCCTATGCCGCCGACGTGCTGGCGCATCTGGAATTCTCGGCCCAGACCTTCTGGCGGGAACTTGACGTGCGCTTCGTCTCCGCCACGGATCAATGGGCGCAGATGTCGCTTGCCGGGCCGAAGGCGCGGATCATCATGAGCCGCGTCGTGCAGGAGGATATTTCCGATACTGCCTTCCCGTTTCTCGCCGTCCGGGACGTCACGCTTCGCGGCGGACTGAAGGCGCGGCTCTTCCGCATCTCGTTCTCGGGCGAGCTCGCCTACGAGCTTGCGGTTCCGGCCGGTTACTCCGAGGCGGTTGCCGACTCCATCATGGATGCGGGCCGCGAGGAGGGCATCTGCGCCTACGGGGTCGAGGCTTTGAACGTGCTGCGCATCGAGAAGGGACATGTCACCCACAGCGAGCTCGACGGCCGCACCACCCCCGACGACGTCGGGCTCGGCCGGATGATGGCGATGCAGAAGCCGGATTTCATCGGCAGGCGGCTCTCCACCCGCTTCGGGCTGACGGCCGCCGACCGGCTGCAGCTCGTCGGCCTGAAGCCGATCGAGGCCGACAAGGAGATCAAGGCCGGCGCGCACCTCCTGAAGGACGGCGCAAAGCCCTCGATGGCGAACGATCAGGGTTTCGTTTCGTCGGCCTGTTTCTCGCCGACGCTCGGGCATTTCATCGCACTCGGCATGCTGAAATCCGGCCGCGAGCGAATCGGCGAACGGGTCATGGTCTGGGACGGATTGCGCGGCTCGGAAGTGCTTGCCGAAGTCTGCCCGCCGGTCTTCGTCGATCCCGAAAACCGCAAACTGCATCTCTGAGGGCTGCTGAATGTCGATCAATCTTCTCCACCGGCATGTCCTCGACGATCATATTTCCGGCTTCGAGACGGATCCGAATCCGAACCACCTCTCAGTCATTCGCCGGCCCGTGATCTTCTCGGTTCTCGCCCATGCCGGCCGCGAGGCCGAGGTCGCCGAGGCCTTGTGGAATGCCGAAGATGTCGCGCCGCGCTTCTGCGGCCCGTCCGAATGGCTTGCCGTATCGCGGACGGTCGGCGCCGAGACGGTCGCCGGCATGTTGTCCGCCATCGCCGGCGCCTCCGTCGTCGATCAGAGCGACGGCCGGGTGCTGATGGAAATCTTCGGCCCGAGCGTGCGCAAAATTCTTAGCCGGTGCGTGGCGGTCGACCTGCATCCGGAGGTCTTCGAGGAGGGGCAGTCCGCCGCGATGTTGTGCTGCCATGCGACGGCGAATGTCGCCCGCACGGGCGCCGACACGTTCGAGATTATCGTACCTCGCTCTCTGGCCGGCTCGGTCTTCGAGGAGCTGATGGAAATGGGCCGCGAGCATGCGCTGACCCGCGGGTTCGCCGATTGATCCGTCAGGGGCTCACGGGGGAGCCGGATAGGGATTTGAGGCCAATTTCGGGGCGATCTTAAATTTCGCAAGCGGGGTCGTTTGGCTAATTTTTCGTCAGAAGCTGCCGGTTTAGTGGAATTTCTGATCTTTGTGTTGCCAGATTGTTGAGAAGTGCCGCGATTTTGTCGATCTCTCGGCTTTTTGTCTTCACATTCCTTACGAAAACGTTATGGAATGCGCCAAAGAACGCAAGAACCCGCAAGGGGCAATAAACGAGATGCGACCCTTCCGGGATCGCATCCAGGGGAAAATATATGGAGTATTTTATCCAGCAGCTCATCAACGGGCTGACTCTTGGATCCATCTATGGCCTTGTGGCAATCGGCTATACGATGGTTTACGGCATCATCGGCATGATCAACTTTGCCCATGGCGATATTTTCATGCTCGGCGGTTTTGCCGCTCTCATCGTCTTCCTGATCGCAACCTCCTTCTTCGCCGGTATTCCGGTGGCGTTGCTTCTGCTGTTGATGCTGCTTGTCGGCATGCTGATGACAGGGTTGTGGAACTGGACGATCGAGCGGGTCGCCTACCGGCCGTTGCGCGGTTCGTTCCGGCTTGCGCCGCTGATCACCGCGATCGGCATGTCGATCGTGCTGTCCAACTTCATCCAGGTGACGCAGGGGCCGCGCAACAAGCCGATCCCGCCTATGGTGACCGACGTCTTCCATCTCGGCGCCATCACCGTCTCGCTGAAGCAGGTGCTCATCGTCGTCATCACGGCGGTGCTGCTGTTCGCCTTCTGGTACATCGTCAACAGGACGCCGCTCGGTCGCGCCCAGCGGGCGACCGAACAGGACCGCAAGATGGCGGCGCTGCTTGGCGTCGACGTCGACCGGACGATCTCGATCACCTTCATCATGGGTGCGGCGCTCGCAGCCGTCGCCGGTGCCATGTACCTGATGTATTACGGCGTCGCCTCGTTCAACGACGGCTTCATCCCGGGGGTCAAGGCGTTCACGGCGGCGGTTCTCGGCGGTATCGGTTCGCTGCCGGGCGCGGTTCTCGGAGGGCTGCTGATCGGTCTCATCGAGTCGCTGTGGTCGGCCTATTTCTCCATCGCCTACAAGGACGTCGCCACGTTTGCGATCCTCGCCTTCGTGCTGATCTTCAAGCCGACCGGCATTCTCGGCCGGCCGGAAGTGGAGAAGGTGTAACATGACAGCTGCAACCGAAACCGGACACCCGAACGTGCTTGCCAAGGCGGTGCGGGAGGGGCTGTTTGCCGGCGTCGTCTCCTTCTTCATGTTCCTGCTGTTCGTCGGCATCGAGACCTATCAGGACATCAACAACGCGCTGGTCTGGCGCACCCGCTGGGGTCTTCTGGCGATCTTCGTGGTGGTGGCGGCGGTCGGCCGCTTCCTCACGGTCGGCTTCATCAAGCCGCATATCGATCGCCGCAAGCTCGCCAAGGCAAAGAGCGGCGTCCTCGAAATTTCCGAGCAGAAGAACTTCTTCCACCGGCATTTCCTGAAGATCGCGCTGATCTTCCTGCTGGTCTATCCCTTCCTGTCGCTGCTGATCGTCGGCAAGCAGGGATCGCTGAAATATGTCGATAATTTCGGCATCCAGATCCTCATCTACGTGATGCTCGCCTGGGGCCTGAACATCGTGGTCGGCCTCGCCGGTCTTCTCGACCTTGGCTATGTCGCCTTCTATGCGGTCGGCGCCTATTCTTACGCACTGCTGTCCTCCTATTTCGGTTTCTCCTTCTGGCTGCTCTTGCCGATGTCTGGCATTCTCGCAGCGCTCTGGGGGATCATCCTCGGTTTTCCGGTCCTGCGTCTGAGGGGCGACTATCTTGCCATCGTGACGCTCGCCTTCGGGGAGATCATTCGCCTCGTGCTGATCAACTGGACGGACGTGACCAAGGGAACCTTCGGGATTTCGGGCATTGCTAAGGCGTCGTTCTTCGGCATCTGGTCTTTCGATACCGGCACGACCAACAACTTCGTCAAGGCATGGGGCCTGTCGGCCTCCTCGGTCTATTACAAGGTCTTCCTGTTCTACGTCATCCTGGCGCTCTGCATGCTGACCGCCTATGTCACCATCCGGCTCAGGCGCATGCCGATCGGCCGGGCCTGGGAAGCGCTGCGCGAGGACGAGATCGCCTGCCGTTCGCTCGGCATCAATACAGTCACCACCAAGCTGACGGCCTTTGCGACCGGCGCGATGTTCGGCGGTTTCGCCGGGGCGTTCTTCGCAACCCGCCAGGGTTTCGTGTCGCCGGAAAGCTTCGTCTTCCTGGAATCGGCCGTGATCCTGGCGATGGTCGTTCTCGGCGGCATGGGGTCGCTCACCGGCATCGCGCTCGCCGCGGTGGTGATGGTGGGCGGCACCGAAGTGCTGCGCGAAATGTCCTTCCTCAAGTCCGTGTTCGGACCGGACTTCACGCCTGAACTCTACCGCATGCTGCTCTTCGGCCTGGCGATGATCATCGTCATGCTGTTCAAGCCGCGCGGCTTCGTCGGATCGCGGGAACCGACGGCCTTCCTCAAGGAGCGCAGGGCGGTCTCCGGAAGCTTTACCAAGGAGGGTCACGGCTGATGGCTCTCGGAACGACGACGATGACGAACGATACGATCCTCAAGGTCGAGCACCTGTCGATGAAGTTCGGCGGCCTGATGGCCATCAACGACCTGTCGCTGGAAGTACGGCGCGGCGAGATCACCGCCCTGATCGGCCCGAACGGCGCCGGCAAGACCACGGTGTTCAACTGCATCACCGGTTTCTACAAGCCGACCATGGGCATGCTCACCCTGCAGCGCAGGGACGGCAAGGAATATCTGCTGGAGCGCCTGCGCGACTTCGAGATCCCCAAGGTGGCGGGCGTCGCCCGCACCTTCCAGAACATCCGCCTGTTCTCGGGCCTGACGGTTCTCGAAAACCTGCTGGTCGCACAGCACAACGCGCTGATGAAGGCGTCGGGCTACACGATCCTCGGCCTCCTCGGCCTGCCAACCTATAGCAAGGCGGTCGATGCCTCGATCGAGAAGGCGAAATACTGGCTCGACAAGGCCGATCTGACCGATCGCGCCGACGATCCCGCCGGCGACCTTCCTTACGGCGCCCAGCGGCGGCTCGAAATCGCCCGCGCGATGTGCACCAATCCGGAACTGCTGTGCCTCGACGAACCGGCGGCCGGCCTCAATCCGCGCGAATCGGCGGCGCTGAACACGCTGCTGCATCAGATCCGCGACGAAGGCGTGTCGATCCTTTTGATCGAGCACGACATGTCGGTGGTCATGCAGATTTCCGACCATGTCGTGGTGCTCGAATACGGCCAGAAGATTTCCGACGGCTCGCCGGACCATGTGAAGAACGACCCCCGAGTGATCGCCGCGTATCTCGGCGTCGAGGATGACGAGGTGGAAGAGGTGATTGCGGTAGAACTCGAGGGAGGCAATCACTGATGGCGGCCGAAAACCTTCTGAAAGTCGAGGCTGTCGAGACTTATTACGGCAATATCCGTGCACTCGCAGGCGTCGATGTCGAAGTCAACAGGGGCGAGATCGTCAGCCTGATCGGTGCCAACGGTGCCGGCAAATCGACGCTGATGATGACCATCTGCGGTGCCCCGCAGGCCCGCGCCGGCTCAATTATTTTCGACGGCGAGGACATCACCAGGCTGCCGACGCACCTGATCGCGCGACGCCGCATCGCCCAATCTCCCGAAGGCCGGCGCATCTTTCCGCGCATGACCGTCTACGAGAACCTGCAGATGGGTGCCGGCCTCGACAACCTCAAATATTTCAGCGAGGACGTCGAAAAGATCTTCACGCTCTTCCCGCGCCTCAAGGAACGCCAGGCGCAGCGTGGCGGCACGCTTTCGGGCGGCGAACAGCAGATGTTGTCGATCGGGCGCGCGCTGATGGCGCGGCCGAAGCTGCTTTTACTCGACGAGCCTTCGCTGGGCTTGGCGCCGCTGATCGTCAAGGGCATTTTCGAGGCGATCAAGAAGCTGAACGAGGAAGAGGGGCTTACCGTCTTCCTGGTCGAGCAGAATGCGTTCGCGGCATTGAAACTCTCCGACCGTGGCTATGTGATGGTCAACGGCAAGGTGACGATGTCCGGTTCCGGAAAAGAGCTTCTTGCCAATCCGGAAGTGCGCGCCGCCTACCTTGAAGGTGGACGGCATTGAACGTATTGGTTGTGCTTTTGGCAGCCGGAGGAATTTAGGATGCAGGGACTGTTTTTCGAAAGCGACAGCGGCGTGCGGTACCTCTTGCGTTTCCTCGTGCTGATCATCGGTTTCTGGACCGCGTGGAGGTCCGGCAAGGCCGCCGCCGAGGGGTGGAACGGTTATCTGACGGTGGTGGTCTATACGCTGTTGCTCGGCGTGGCGATGCGCTTTCTGCACTATGCGCTGTTCCAGGGGCCGTTCATCAGCCCGTTCTATTACATCCTCGACGTGGTCATCCTGCTCGTCTTTTCGAGCGCCGGATTCCGCATTCGGCGGACGCGCCAGATGGTGCAGAATTACTATTGGCTCTACGAGCCGACTTCGGCTTTCTCCTTCAAGAAGAAAGATTGACAGCCGCACTTTTCTGTCCTCAGATTGGCCCGGGTTGAAATCATAAGTAACCTAGAGTGGAACATTTCCGGCGCAGTGATGGTGGGTATTGCGCCCGGTTTCGAAAAATCAGCTCACCTAAAAAATTGGGAGTAACTCGATGAAGAAGTCTCTTCTTTCCGCGGTTGCGCTGACGGCCATGGTCGCCTTCAGCGGTAGCGCATGGGCCGACATCGTTATTGGCGTCGGCGGTCCGCTCACGGGTCCGAACGCCGCCTTCGGTGCACAGCTCCAGAAGGGTGCCGAACAGGCTGCAGCCGATATCAATGCCGCCGGCGGCATCAACGGCGAAAAGATCAAGATCGTCCTCGGCGACGACGTGTCGGACCCCAAGCAGGGCATCTCGGTTGCCAACAAGTTTGCCTCCGACGGCGTGAAATACGTGGTTGGTCACTTCAACTCGGGCGTTTCCATCCCGGCTTCGAAGGAAGTCTATGCCGAGAACGGCATGCTGGAAATCACCCCGGCTGCAACCAACCCGGTCTTCACCGAGCGTGGCCTGTGGAACGTGTTCCGTACCTGCGGTCGTGACGACCAGCAGGGCAGCGTTGCCGGCGCTTACCTCGCCGACAAGTTCAAGACTGCCAAGATCGCCATCATCGACGACAAGACGCCTTACGGTCAGGGCCTTGCCGAAGAGACCAAGAAGGCGATGAACGCCAAGGGCCTCAAGGAAGTCATCCGCGAAGGCGTCAACGTCGGCGACAAGGACTTCTCGGCTCTCATCTCCAAGATGAAGGAAGCCGGCGTCACGATCATCTACTGGGGCGGTCTCCACACCGAAGCCGGCCTGATCATCCGCCAGGCCAAGGACCAGGGCCTCAAGGCTACGCTCGTTTCGGGTGACGGCATCGTCTCCAACGAACTGGCCTCGATCGCCGGCGACGCCGTCGCAGGCACGCTCAACACCTTCGGCCCCGACCCGACGCTGAACCCGGCCAACAAGGATCTGGTTGCCAAGTTCAAGGCTGCCGGCTTCAACCCGGAAGCCTACACGCTCTACTCCTACGCAGCCGTGCAGGTCATCGCTGCCGGCATCAAGGCAACCGGCAAGGCCGACGACGCCGAAGCCGTTGCCAAGACGCTGCATGAAAAGGGTCCGTTCAAGACCGTTCTCGGCGACATGGCCTTCGACGCCAAGGGCGACCCGAAGCTTCCCGGCTACGTCATGTACGAGTGGAAGAAGGGCCCGGACGGCAAGTACAGCTACTTCCCGCAGGGCTGAGCCGCACTCGGCCAAGCCGAATTTCAGAGGGAGCCCGGCCAAAAGCCGGGCTTCTTTGCTTTTTATTCAAAAACTTCCGCCATTGGTGGAAGTCAATTACTCGGATATCCCTCCACTCGCGTCAGCGCGTAAGTCACCGAATTTAGATCTCGCTGAAGCTCATAAAGTTGGCAAGCCAGATTGGCGATCACTTCGGGCGTTACGGTGTTCAGGCTTACGGTCGTGCATGATTTTTCTCGCCTGTACTCGAGTGCGAGTGCGGATACTTCGTACGTGTCGCCGCTACCAAATATCCCGACCTCAACGGCATCATGTATCGCCCGATGTCTTTGTGTTCTGAGAGTATCAAATCGGGTCAGCGCATCTGAAGCCTGATCCCTTAGCCTGTCATCAGTGATCATATTGATGCGAAGATGGACGAAGGCCTTTGCTTTTTGGTCCCAGTTCCTAAGTTTCTGAGCTACTTCCTCTGGCGGCATCTGGTGAGGGGAGCCTTCCGAAGGAATCTTCGAGCATAATTCAATTAGCTCGTTATCCGCATACGCGGCCTGCATCACCAAATGCCCCAAAGGCTCGATAAATGGTTGGCGGAATTCGTCCACATTCGGTAAGCGCAAAACATTCATTCCCTTTATCACCGCAATGACGGTTTAAAGCATCCCACACTCACATCTCGTGCAGCACATGCGCGGCCTTGACCGCCGCCGAGGCGCGATTTTCGACGCCGAGCTTCACGTAGATCTGTTCCAGATGCTTGTTCACCGTGCGGGCGGACAGTCCGAGAATATCGCCGATGTCGCGGTTCGACTTGCCCTTGGCGATCCACAGCAGCACTTCGGACTCACGCTGGGTCAGCGGAAAATGCTGGCGCAGCACCTCGTCGTCCGGGCGTTTGTTGGCGGCCGTCAGGCGGAAGAGATGTTCGTCGGCGCCGATCGCGCCAAGGAAGGCGAATTGCAGGCTCGCCTGGCCGTTCTGGACGAGGGCGAAGGCGGCGTCGCGGGCAAAGCCCGGCTTGTCGCGCTCGGCCATCCAGGCGGAGATGCGGCGGGAGACGATGTCGAGCCCGTCGTCGCTGTTGGTCGCCGCATTGATCAGCCTTGTCGCCTGCGGCGTCGACCAGTGGATCGCGCCATTCGCCTTGACTGCCAGCAGGTGGCGGCCGGCGGCATCGAGCGCCACGCGGGCGCTCTGGGCGGAGCGGGCATTGGAGAGATGGACGCGGATGCGGGCGCGCAGCTCGTCGATATTGATCGGCTTGGTGAGATAATCGACGCCGCCGGAATCGAGCGCGTTGACCACATGCTCGGTCTCGGTGAGGCCGGTCATGAAGATGACCGGCACCTGCGTCACGCCGCCATTGGTCTTGAGCTTCCGGCAGGTCTCGAACCCATCCATCCCGGGCATGACCGCGTCGAGCAGGATGAGATCGGGCGTGATCCGTTCGACGATGTTGAGCGCCGACTGGCCGGTCGTGGCGATCAGCACCGAGAAGCCGGATTTCTCGAGCGCTTCGGTGAGGAAGCCCAGCGTTTCGGGGCTGTCGTCCACGAGAAGGACGATATCGCGCGGCAGAGCAGTTTCAGCCATCACTCGTCCTTTCTGCCTCAAGGCGGCTTAGGAATTTCATATAACCGGCAAGATCGAAGGCCTGCACGTAAGTGCCGAGTTCTTCCGCGAAGGGGCGGTGCTCCTCCTCCCGAGCGAGATCGGCAAGTTTCGCTTCGATACCGCGGACGTAGCCGATTTCGCCGAGCCGCAAAAGGTCCTGAACGTGGTCCGTCCCCGGACTTTTGATCGGCTTTTTCGGGCCGACCACTGCCGGCAGCACCGTTTCGTTTTCATAGACCCAGACGAGGCCGAGATGGGCGGCGAGCTTGTCGGCAAGGCGGCGGATGTCGACCGGTTTGGCGATTGCATCGTTATGGCCCTCGTCACCGGAATGCGTCGCAACACCATCGCCGATATTGGCCGACAGCATGACGATCGGCGCCACCTGGCCGATCTCGCGCAGCTTGCCGACTAGCTGCCAGCCGCTCATGCCGGGCATGGAAATATCGACGAGGAACAGATCCGGCGTGACGCCCTCGATCAGCGTCAGGCAGTCCGGCCCGCTATTGGCGGTCAGCACGACGAAATCCATCGGCGCCAGCACTTCGCGCATCAGGTCGCGGTGGTCCTCGTTATCGTCGACGAGGACGATGGTGCGGCGTGGGCCGGTATAGGAAACGATCTTCTTTTCCGCCGCCGGCGCGGTGTTCGGCCGCTCAATGGCGGACAGCATCAGCCGCACCTTGAAGATCGAGCCTTCGCCCTTGGTGCTGGCGACAGCGATCTCGCCGCCGAGTGTGTTGGTCAGAAGCTGGGTGATGGTGAGGCCGAGGCCGAGGCCGGGCATCGGGCGCACGCTTTCCGCCTCGCCGCGCTGGAAGGGCTCGTAGATACGACCGAGATCCTTCTCCGCGATGCCGCGGCCGGTATCGGAAATCGTGAAGGTGGCGACCTGGCTGCGATAGGCGACCTCGAACCGCACCTTGCCTTCGTCGGTGAACTTGATGGCGTTCGACAGCAGGTTGACGAGGATCTGGCGCAGCCGCTTCTCGTCGGTGCGGACATATTGCGGCAATGCCCCGGCGCGCTCGTGCTCGAATGTCAGACCCTTCGCCTGCGCCTGCAGCCCGAACATCTCGACGATCTGGTCCAGAAAGTCCTGGATGTTGATCTCGTTGGAATAGACCTGCAGCCGGCCGGCCTCGATCTTGGAAATGTCGAGCAGTCCGTCGATCAGCCCGGAAAGATGGTCGGCAGAGCGCTTGATGACCTTGATCGCCGATTGGCGCGGCGCGGGAATGGTCTCGTCACGCTCGAGGATCTGGGCGTAACCGAGCACGGCGTTGAGCGGCGTGCGCAGCTCATGGGACAGGCCGACGACGTAGCGGCTCTTGGCGCGGTTGGCGGCCTCGGCGGTTTCCTTGGCATCCTGCAATGCCGCGTCGGTCTTCTTGTGGGCGGCGATTTCCTTGAGCAGCAGGGTGTTCTGGCGGGAGGACTCCTCTTCAGCGACCACCCGGCTGTCATGGGCGAGCACGTAAAACCAGGAGACGATGCCGGCGATGATGGCGAAGACGAAAAAGACGATCAGCACCGTGCCGTAGATCACCTCGGCATTGACCGGCGTCGCCCGACTGACCTGATAGGCGATCATGCCGAGGATCGTGCCGATCACCGAGATCGACAGCACCGCGGTCGTCGCGTAGCGCCCGAGGCGCGTCGTCAACCGGGTGATGACGCTCTCCGGCAGGAAGGAGCGGGCGACGGTGCCGACCTGGGTGTTCAGCCGAGCATGCGGCTTGCACATGTCGTGGCAGCGGCTGTCGAGCGAACAGCAGAGCGAGCAGATCGGTGCGGCATAGGCCGGGCACCACGCCATGTCCTCGTGCTCGAACGGGTGTTCGCAGATGGAGCAGGTGATCGAGCCGACGCTTTTCCAGCTCTGGCGCGGTTTTCGGGCAAGGTAGAATTTGCCCTTGGTGGCAAAGGCGAGCGCCGGCGAGATCAGGAAGGCGACCAGTGTCAGGTAGGTAGCGAGCGAGGCCATCAGCGGGCCGAACAGGCCGAAATGGGCAGCGAGCGCTATGGCCGCCGAGCCGAACATCGAGCCCAAGCCCACCGGATTGATATCGTAGAGATGGGCGCGCTTGAATTCGATGCCCTCAGGCGACAGGCCGAGCGGCTTGTTGATCATGAGATCGGCCGAGATGGTGCAGAGCCAGGACATGGCGATGATCGAGAAAATGCCGAGCGTCGCTTCGAGCAGTCGGTAGATGCCGAGCTCCATCAGGAGCAGCGCGATCACCACGTTGAACACCAGCCAGACGACGCGGCCGGGATGGCTGTGGGTGAGGCGCGAGAAGAAGTTCGACCAGGCGAGCGAGCCCGCATAGGCGTTCATCACGTTGATCTTCAGCTGCGAGACGACCACGAAGGCGGCCATCAGCAGCAGGGCTGCGGTGTCGTTCGGGATCATGTAGCCGAAGGCGGCGAAATACATGTGCGCCGGGTCGGCCGCCTCGCGGATCGGTACGGCGGTCGAGAGCGTCAGCACCGCCAGGAACGAGCCGGCCAGAAGTTTTGGCACGCCGACCACCACCCAGCCGGGACCGGCCAGGAAAACCGCCAACCGGTGCCGCCACTTGCGCAGGCCCTCCGGCGGCAGGAAGCGCAGGAAGTCGACCTGCTCGCCGATCTGCGGCATCAAGGCGAGGATGACGGCGGAGGCGGCACCGAACTCGACGAGATTGAAGGGCGCCGGGCCGCCGACCTCGGCGTTGGAATGGCCGATGCCAGCAAAAGCGCGCCAGAGATCGAACTTCTCCCAATCCATGAAGGCGATGAACAGGAAGGGGAGGATATTGAGCACGATCCAGAACGGCTGGGTGATCAGCTGGAAGCGGGAGATGAGCTGCACGCCGTAGATGACCAGCGGGATGACCACCGCGGCGCTGATCATATAGCCGATCCAGGGCGGGATGCCGAAGGCGAGCTCCAGTGCGCCGGTCATGATCGATGCTTCGATCGCAAACAGCATGAAGGTGAAGCTGGCATAGATCAGCGAGGTAATGGTCGAGCCGATATAACCGAAGCTCGCGCCGCGGGTGAGAAGGTCGATATCGACACCGTGGCGGATCGCGTAGCGGCTGATCGGCCAGCCGATCGCCAGCATGGCGATGGCGGCCGTGACGATCGCGAAAAATGCGTTGGTGGTGCCGTAGGAGAGGGTGATCGCGCCGCCGATCGCTTCCAGCGCCAGGAAGGAGATGGCGCCGATGGCGGTCTGCGAGATGCGGCTGGAGGAAAACCGGCGGGCGCTCTTGGCGGTGAAACGGAGCGCGTAGTCCTCCAGCGTCTGGTTGGCGACCCAACGATTGTATTCACGTCGGACGGGAATGATGCGTTGCCGCGCTGCCATGCCTAATTTCTAGCACCTTTTGAAGGAAGACCGTCAATTGTGCACTTTCGGCTGTGGCGCGGTGTTTTGCAAGCATAGTATGATGCGGTGCGGTAAATCCCCACCGCATCTGGAGGCGGATCACAGAAGTGTGGGGCGGGCCTTTCCAACCATCGCTATTTCAGCAGCGGCCAGAGCGTCGCGACCAGCAGCAACGCCATGACGATGTTGAACCATTTGAGCCGCACCGGATCGGACAGGAACTGCCGCAGCGCCACGCCGAAGCCGGCCCAGACGGCGACGCTCGGCAGGTTGACGACGGCGACGACGAGCGTGATCAACACCACCGAGACGAACGGGTTCTCGGCGCTGGCATAGGCCGCCATGGCGGTCAGCGCGCCGACCCAGGCCTTCGGGTTCACCCATTGGAAGGCGGCGGATTCGAGGAATGTGAGGGGGCGGGCGGCGCTCGCGCTATCGCTGGAGACGGAGCGGGACATGGCAATCCGCCAGGCCAGATAGAGCAGGTAGGCGCCGCCGGCGATCTTTAGCGCCAATCCAAGCGGCGGATAGGCCGTCAGAAGCGCGCCGAGGCCGAAGCCGACCGCGAGCAGCACCGACGAAAAACCGATGGTGATGCCGAGGATCTGCGGAACGGTGCGCCGGAAGCCGAAATTGGTGCCCGAGGCGAGCAGCATGAAATTGCTCGGCCCCGGCGAGACGGAACCGACCAGCGAGAAGAGGACGATGGCAAGGATGGTGTCGTAGGTCATGGCAAGGCACTCCACGCACGGGGAGGCAATCACCCGGCGTTGCTTCGGATCAGGTTGATCGGATTGGTTCAGAGATGGCGGACGCTGAGCCGGCCGCCCCATTTGCCGTTCAGGTAGTCGCAGACAAGCCGGCGGTGGCAATGATGCGGCGTGTCCTCGGAGCAGAGCAGGCAGGACCCGTCGAAGGCTTCCGGCTTCAGGTGACTTTCCACCTGACGTTCCGCCATCAGGCCCATGAAATCATTCTGGAAAATCGTCCAGTCACCCTTCTGCTTCTTGAAGGCGGTCATGATTTCCTCGGTCGGCGCCAGCAGCGGTTCGTGCACATAACCGGCGCCGCAGATCGTCTTCAGGAAGAAGGCGAGGTCGTCGGATTTGGCAAAACCGGCAAGCTGCGAGGTGTTGTGGAGGCGCACGTCCAGGACCCGTTTGACGCCGGCCGCCTTGATGCGGCCGAAGAAATCCTCGGCGGTCGTCTTGGTGAAGCCGATCGTGGTGACATCCATGTTCATGCGTCTCTTCTTATCGCAACGGTGTCGCTCGGGCGACGTTTTTCAGGCGTGATGTTCCCCGACGCAGGTGCGCCTGCCTATTGTCAATATTGACATTGTTGATAGTGTTCTTGCCATGAAGTTGCAGATCCTCGCCCTCGACCCCGTCTTCGACACCGGTCTGTCGACCATGCTCGACGTGTTCACCATGGCGAACGAACTGGCGGTCATGCTGTCGCTCGAGGTGCCGGCCTTCGACGTGTCGGTCATCGGCGTGCGCAAAAAGGTGAAGACGGCGCACGGGCTTGCCGTGCCGATCTCGGGAAGCTTCGATCCAAAGGCCGGTGGCTGGCTGGTCGTGCCGGCGATCGCCTGCAAGATGCCGGACGTGCTGGTGCCCGCCCTCGACCGTGCCGAAATCCGCGATGCGGGGGCGGTGCTGCGCGAGGCGAAGGCGGCCGGTCTGAACATCGCCGCGGCTTGCGTCGGCACATTCGTGCTCGCCGAATCCGGCCTTCTCGACGGGGAGAAATCGACGACGAGCTGGTGGCTCGCGCCGCTGTTTCGCCAGCGATATCCTTCCGTGCAGCTCGAAGACGGCCGCATGCTGGTGAAATCCGGTTCGCTGGTGACGGCCGGCGCCGCGCTCGGCCACATGGACATGGCGCTCTGGCTGGTGCGGCAGGTGAGCCCGGAGCTTGCCGGCCTCGTGGCGCGCTACCTGATCGTCGACAACCGGCCGTCGCAGTCGGCTTACGTGATCACCGACCATCTTTCGCATGCGGACCCGCTGGTGCAGCGTTTCGAGCGCTGGGCACGGGGCAGGCTTTCGGAAGGGTTTTCGCTCGACGACGCGGCCGATGTGGTCGGCGCCAGCAAGCGGACGCTCGCGCGGCGCATGCAGCAGGTGCTCGGCAAGACGCCGCTTTCCTATTTCCAGGATCTGAGGGTCGAGCGCGCCGTGCATCTTTTGAAGACCAGCGACAAGAGCCCGGACGAGATCGCCGCGCTCGTCGGTTATGCCGACGGCGTCACGCTGCGGGCCTTGCTGCGGCAGAAGACCGGGCGGGGCGTGCGCGAGGTGAGGGCGGGCGGATAGGTCAGATTTCCTTGCGCTTCAGGAGATAGTCCAGGCCGCCGACCCGGAACCAGCGATAGGCATAGGCATCGAGCAGCAGCGTGTGCCTGCCATTCGCCTCGGCCTTGCTGTTGCCGCCATCGGCTATGTCGATCAGCTTCTCGCCATGGTCGCCGAGACCCACCGAAAACTCCACCTCGACCGGCGTCGAATGCAGGTTGTGGACGACCAGCACGGAATTGTCGCGCCAGTCGTAGCGCAGTGCCAGCACGCCATGGTCGCTGGTCTCCAGCGGCACGCATTCGCCCCAGCCGATTTCCGGCGCTTCCTTGCGCATGCGGATCAGGCGTTCCATCCAGTTCAGCATCGAGTTCGGATCGCGCCGCTGGTGGGCGACGTTCAGGTGCTCGAAACCGAAGGGACCGCCGCTGATCACCGGCAGGATCGGCTTGTCATGCTTGGTAAAGCCTCCATGCGGCTCGGTCGACCATTGCATCGGCGTGCGGGCGCAGTTGCGCTCCGGCAGCGACAGGTCGTCGCCCATGCCGATCTCGTCGCCGTAGCGGATGACCGGCGTGCCGGGCAGGGAGAACATCAGGCTGTAGGCAAGCTCCAGCCGGCGGCGGTCGCCCTGCAGCATCGGCGCCAGACGCCTACGGATGCCGCGGTCGTAGAGCTGCATATGCTTGTCGGGGCCGAATTCGGAAAACACCTTCTGGCGCTGCTTCTCGGTCAGCCGACCGAGATCGAGTTCGTCGTGATTGCGCAGGAACAGGCCCCATTGGGCGGTGGCGGGACGCTCGTAGGTGTCGTTGATCGCCTTTGCCAGCGGCCGGCTGTCGGCCGAGGCGAGCGCATAGAACAGCGCCTGGTTGACGTGGAAGTTGAACATCATCTGCATGCGGTCGCCGTCTTCGCCGAAATAGGCAAGATTTTCCTTCGGCACGACATTGGCTTCGGCAAGGATGATCGAGTCTCCGAGCCGCCATTGCAGGAATTCGCGAAACGTCCGGAGCATCTCGAACTGCTCCTTCGGCTTTTTCACCTCGGCGCCCTTTTCGGCGATCACGAAGGGTACCGCATCCATGCGGAAACCGGACACGCCGAGCTGGACCCAGAACCCCATGATCTTCAGGATTTCCGCCTGTACATGCGGGTTCGAGGTGTTGAGGTCCGGCTGGAATTCGTAGAAGCGGTGAAAGTAATATTGCTTGGCCTTCTCGTCATAGGTCCAGGTGGTCTTCTGGACGCCCGGAAACACCATGCCTTCGTTGGCATTCGCGGGCTTCTTGTCGGACCAGACATACCAGTCGCGATAGCGGGATTTCGGGTCGCTGCGGGCGTCCTGAAACCAGGGGTGTTCGTTGGACGTGTGGTTGACCACGAGGTCGATCAGCACCCGGATCCCGCGCTGCTTGGCGCCATGGGTGAATTCTACGAAATCGCCGAGCGTGCCGTAGCGGGGATCGACATTGTAATAGTCGGAGACGTCGTACCCGTCGTCGCGGCCGGGCGATGTCTGGAACGGCATCAGCCAGATGGCGCTGACCCCGAGGCCGGAGAGATAATCCAGCCTGCGCTGCAGCCCCTGGAAATCCCCGATCCCATCGCCATTGGCATCCATGAAGGTCTCGACGGAGAGGCAATAGACGACGGCGTTCTTGTACCAGAGGTCGTTGATCACGGGCTTGAGCTCCTCGGGCGGTTGGCGGATCCGAGGGCAAGCGTACGAGGCGGGGAAATGTTCCCTCCGCGGAACGAATTCAGGACACGGGAACGGTCACGACCCGAAGCGGGCACGGCAGGGATGGTGGGACTGATCCTGTTATTCGATCAGAAGCAGGCCGCGCTTCTTGTCTCCATCGAGCGTGTCCATTGCCGAGAACAACCGTTGCCGCTCGACAAGCCAGGGCTTGTAGTCCTCGTTGACATCGAGGACGAGCACCAGATCCTCGGCTTCCAGATATCCTCCGATCGGAGAATGGTGACCGGCGCCTGCTCCAAAGATCTTTTCACGCGTGAAATTGACAATGTAACGGCGAGCCGGGTCGTTAGCGTGCTTCATATGCTCGCGGAATTCGTCGGCGGTCAGATCACGCAGAACCGAAACCTTCCGCTCGGTTTTCATGCGGGCGAGGTCGGCAAGTTCGTCCAGCGTCAGGCCGATGATGCAGAACCCGGTCCAGCACATGCCGGTCCCGTCCAGGACCTCGGCCTCGGTCGTTTCGTCTTCGCCAACCGAACGGAACGCATTGGCAATGCTTGCGGGACCGCATCGGGAGCCGTTCGATTGCCAGGTCACGTTCCGGCCAAAGGTTGCCGCCACGGGCAGTGTCCAGGCCCGGTCCATCAGTTGGGGAGAGCGGATGACGGAAGACCGGATCGCTTCCGGCGGGACTTTGGTCTGGCCGACCACGACGAATGCCGCTCCGGCGAGCAGGCCGGCGGCGGCGATCATGCCGAAGAATAGACCGCGCTTCATTGTCTGATCCTCGAAGCCAAGGATGAACCCGAAGAATGACCCAAAGCGGCGGGGACATCAATCTGGCAGACAACCCGCGACCGCTGTCCGTCAGGAGCGGGATTGTGCCGCACGGTCGCTGCGGATCGGATGCCAGATCGAAATATCCCGAGGTCCGGCGAGGAGATCGGCCAGGGCCGCGTGCCATGCCTCCCGATAGGGGCGCTGCAACTGCGTGTCCAGGACGTCCTGATGATCCTCCCATGTCTCGTAGAGCATCACGTGGTTCTCATTCTGGGGATCGGCATGCAGCACGGCCTGGTGGAACATCGACTCGTGGCGCATCGCATCGAGCGCGCCGTTGAGCAGCGTCATGAAGCGATCGCGCTGGCCGGGACGGATGTGGAAGCGAATGACATAGGTAACGGGCATGGCTGATCCTTTCGCGCTACAAAGCTGGATCCTGGGATAGATGCCATCGGCCGCCGGGTCGATTACCTTGGAGGTCATATATCGCACGCGCAATGCTACTCGGGATCGTGGTCGCAATACGCCAATTCGAGATCGAGAGCGGTGGACACGATGCGTCACAAGCGGTCATGATGCGTATCGCAGTTAGCACCGGCGAAAGCCTGATGCCTCAAGGATGCTCCCATAGGTCGATTTCTCTACGCATTTCGCCCATCTGTGCTAATGTCGGCAGATCTAAAAAGGCTGACGCTCGCTCGAGCGAATTCCATGCCGGGGAAGGCTTTCGCTCCGCGAGCCTCCGGTCCCTTAAAGGGACATTATCCATGACTATCGCCGCTCCTCTTCCGCCAACAGGTGTGATGAGCCTTGGCCTCGCAATCGTTTCCACCTCCGCCGCGCCGCTCTTGCTGCTGGACGGGACGTTGATGGTGCTTGCCGGCAGTTCTTCGTTCTGCCGCGAATTTGAGATCGATCCCGCAACAGTTTCCAACCGCCCGTTTTCCGAACTTGGTGATGGCGAGTGGAATGTACGAAGCCTCTCGTCGCTGCTGGAGGCCACGGCGTCGGGAAGCGCAGATATCCAGGCTTATGAAATGGACCTGAAACGAAAAGACCGCCCACCCCGACAATTGGTATTGAGTGCCCAGAAACTGGATTACGGCGATGTTGAAGGGGTCCGCGTGCTCCTTTCCATCGCCGACGTCACCGACGTGCGCCTCGCCGAAAAGCTCAGGGACGACCTGCTCCGGGAAAAGGAAATCCTGCTGCGGGAGATCCAGCATCGGGTTGCCAACAGTCTCCAGATCATCGCGAGCATCCTGTTGCAAAGCGCCCGCAAGGTTCAGTCGGAAGAAACCCGTTCGCATTTAACGCTCGCGCATGGACGCGTCATGTCGATCGCAGCGGTTCAGCGACAGCTGGCGGCAACAAATGCCGGCGATGTCGAACTGCGGACCTACTTCACGCAACTCTGCAAAAGCCTCGCCGCGTCGATGATTTTTGATCCTGAGGAAATATCGATCAAAGTGAATGTGGACGACAGTGTTGCGACGGCGAATGTGTCGGTCAGTCTCGGCCTTATCGTCACGGAACTTGTCATCAACGCGCTGAAACATGCGTTTCCCGACCAGCGAAATGGCAAAATCGTGGTTGATTACCATTCTGACAACGGGTTTTGGTCGCTTTCGGTAGACGACGACGGCGTCGGCATTCCAGACGATCCGGCACATTCGCAGCCCGGACTTGGCACGGGGATTGTCGAAGCGATGGCAAAGCAGCTCGATGCGACATTCAGTCTTCAAAGCCTCAGCCCCGGCACGAGGGCCGAAGTCGTGCACGCCTGAGTTTCTCTTGCCATCGGTTGCCGGATACGAAGTCTTCCAGGCCGCGGCTCGTTACGTCTCAATCCCCGGGTATCGACCCGGGGTTTCTTCCTTGCCGTCGAGGATGACGGTCTCATTACTGGAAGAGAGACAAGATGTTTCGCGCGTCCGAATTGGCGATGGAAAGCGACTGGGTCGCGAGTTGCTGCTGGACTTGCAGCGCTTTGAGCCTGCTCGATGCCTCGCTCATATTCGCATCGACGAGGCGTCCAATGCCTCTGTCGAGACTGTCCGCGAGACTGTTTCCAAATGCTTCCTGCATTGCGATCCTCGACTTGAGCGAGCCGAGATAGGCACCGGCCGATATGACCTTCTGCTGCATCTCGTCGAGAACCAGGGTGATTGTCGGAAAGTCGATGTCGGGATCGGTAACGTCGATATCGAGAATATCGATACCCTCCGGCGGCAGCGTCCGGGTGTGGACGGGCGGCTGAACGGTGATCAGCTCTGCGGCGAGAGGAAGGGTGGCGCGAAAGTAGATATTCGGCGCCCCGCCCTGGGCTGCAAACAGGATGTCGGGGGGCGCCTTGTTGAGAAACGTCGCCTGCAGCAGGACTTTCGTCCAGTCGGCCGTGCTTTCGATATCTCCGTCGAAGCCGTATCCTATCTGGCCTCCGAGCGCCTGATCGACGACGCTCTTGGTGATGACGAACGTGTCCTGGAACGTGCCGACCGAAAAGGGGACCGTGATGACGTCGAATTTCGTAATCGTGAAGGGCTGGTCGAATACCGGGCCCGGCACGTCGCCATAACCGGATGTCGAAAATCCCATCAGCCCGCCGATCGTGCCGAGGCCATAGCCCAGATCCGGATCAGGTTCCTTCTGCAGAATTCCGCCGCCGCCATTCTTGAACAGTGCGAGTTTCGACAGATCGACGTCGATGGTCTCGAGGGAGACGGCTCCATCCTCGCTGCGATTGAACGACGACACGACAGAAGTCTTCGTGCCTGGTTCGCTCGCCTGGCCCTGCATGTCCGACCGCAGCCAGTTCTGACCGGCGAAGGTCGCGGAGTTGGATATCGAGACGATCTGCTGCTTCAACTGCTCCAGTTCTTCCTGGATCTTCTTCCTGTCTATCCCGTCCTGCTGGGCAGCCACGACCTTGGCCATGAATGCGGCCAGGATATCGGCCGTCGCGACCATGCCTTCGTAGGCCGTGTCGACTTTCGCGGCTCCGAGGCCAAGGGTATCCTGCACGGCCGAAAGAGCACCACTGTCCGATCGCATGGTGGTGGCGATCGACCAGTAGGCGGCATTGTCGGAGGCCTGTTCGATACGTAAGCCGGTCGCAACCTGCTGCTCGACCCCGAACATCTGGCTGTTGAGGGAGCGAAGCATTTGGAGCGCGGAAGTAGCTCCAGCATTTGTGAGGATGCTACTCATAGTACTTTACACCGGAAACAACTCCTCACGCTACGTAAGCGTCACGATTTATACAATCGAAATATAGTTAATATATCATGAGGACGCTTGATACTGTCCTAGCCGGCGCCGTTTCGCCTGAAGATGCCAGGTGGGTTTCCACCACGGCATCGTTCTTCCCCCTTCTCCCCTACGGGTACGTCATTCGACGTATACGGTTTTGCGATGCAGCAACCGATAGTCGCTTAAGCAACGGTTAAGTTCTTCGTTGCGGACGAACGAGAAGAGGGGTTCGAACCAATGACATTCAAATCCAAACTGGGTGGCGCTCTTATCGCTGCCGTAATGTCGACGACGGCGCTGCAGGGTGCTTTCGCCGCTGACGACACCATCAAGATCGGTGTTCTGCACTCGCTTTCCGGCACCATGGCCATCTCTGAGACCACCCTCAAGGATGTCATGCTGATGCTCGTCGAGGAGCAGAACAAGAAGGGCGGCGTGCTCGGCAAGAAGCTTGAAGCCGTCGTCGTCGACCCGGCTTCCGACTGGCCGCTGTTTGCCGAAAAGGCCCGCCAGCTGATTTCCAAGGACAAGGTCGCCGCCGTTTTCGGTTGCTGGACATCGTCTTCGCGCAAGTCGGTCCTGCCGGTCTTCGAAGAGCTGAACTCGATCCTGTTCTACCCGGTCCAGTACGAGGGTGAAGAATCCTCGCGCAACATCTTCTACACGGGTGCTGCTCCCAACCAGCAGGCCATCCCGGCCGTCGACTATCTGGCGAAGGAAGAGGGCGTCAAGCGCTGGGTTCTGGCCGGTACCGACTACGTCTATCCGCAGACGACCAACAAGATCCTCAAGGCCTACCTGATGTCGAAGGGCGTTGCTGAGTCCGACATCATGGTCAACTACACGCCGTTCGGTCATTCCGACTGGCAGACGATCGTCTCGGACATCAAGAAGTTCGGCTCTGCCGGCAAGAAGACGGCCGTCGTCTCGACCATCAACGGCGACGCCAACGTGCCGTTCTACAAGGAACTCGGCAACCAGGGCATCAAGGCTGAAGACATTCCGGTCGTCGCCTTCTCGGTCGGCGAAGAAGAGCTTGCCGGTCTCGACACCAAGCCGCTCGTCGGCCACCTGGCTGCCTGGAACTACTTCCAGTCCGTCGATGCGGACGTCAACGCCGAGTTCATCAAGGAATGGAAGGCGTTCACCAAGAACGACAAGCGCGTCACCAACGACCCGATGGAAGCCGCCTATATCGGCTTCAACGCCTGGGTAAAGGCCGTCGAAGCTGCCGGCACCACCAATACCGACGCCGTGCTGGACTCGATCATCGGCGTCTCCGTTCCGAACCTGTCGGGTGGCACGTCCACCGTCATGCCGAACCACCACATCACCAAGCCGGTGCTGATCGGTGAAATCCAGGCTGACGGCCAGTTCGACATCGTTCAGGAAACCGCGCCTGTGGTCGGCGACGAGTGGTCCGATTACCTGCCGGACAGCAAGAACCTGATCTCCGATTGGCGCAAGCCGATGTCCTGCGGCAACTTCAACGTTGCTTCCGGCAAGTGCGGCGGCAAGGGCAGCTGATCCCAGTCTCTGCTGATTTGATGGGGCAGTCATTGCCCCTCACCCTAACCCTCTCCCCGCTCGCGGGGAGAGGGGAGTGCCTTTCGGCACAACATTTCCTGAACCGTCCACTGACGGGCAGGAGGTCGCCACGGATCTCCTTCGCCCCGCTTGCGGGGAGAAGGTGCCGGCAGGCGGATGAGGGGCGATGTCATGAAAATAAAATTTTTTCTTCGCGTATTTTTTCTTTGCGTTGTGTCCGCGCTGGCGTCGCCGTCTTATGCACAATCCGGTGCAGGCGCCGATCCCAGGTCGCTGATCGACGCGCTTTCCAAGGCGGATTTCGGCGAAGCTGAAAAACTGATCGGCCAGCTCGCCGCGACCGGCGATGCCCGGCTCGTGCCGGCGCTGAATGCCTTCTCCGAAGGTGACCTCTATTTCCGCAAGTCCGACAACCTGGTGTTCATCGGCAAGGTGTCTGGCTCCAGCTATGAGCTGACTGACCCGGTCACAGGCGCTTCAGCTGGCCAGGCCGCCAAGAACGCCGTCACCAAGATCAAGATCAACAACAGCCTGCGCCGCGTCATCCGCTCAGCCATGGGCGGCCTGACGCTGATGAGCCCGGATCGGGGCATCCGGCTGCAGGCGGCCGATGCGGTGCTCCGCTCGCCGAGCGCCGAAAACCTCGAGCTCCTCGAAACTGCGATCTCCAAGGAGACGGACGGCGAGGTCAAAGCCCGCATGGTAGAGGCGCGCGCCGTGTCGCTGCTCTCCTCCGACCGCTCCATCGACGAAAAGCGCGCCGCGATCGCGACCATCAAGAACTATGGCGGCCGCAACGCGATCGGCATCCTGATGGGCGCATCCGCGTCCCTCGACCCGAGTCTCAAGGCCGATGTCGATGCGGCAATCGCCAGCATCGAAAGCGGACAGCGGCTCTGGGATATCGGCCAGAACGTCTGGTACGGCGTGTCGCTCGGCTCGGTCCTGCTTTTGGCGGCGATCGGGCTTGCGATCACCTTCGGCGTCATGGGCATCATCAACATGGCGCATGGCGAGATGGTGATGCTCGGCGCCTATTCCACCTTCGTGGTGCAGCAGGTCATCCGCGATAGCGCTCCGGGCCTGTTCGACTGGTCGCTGGCAATCGCGCTCCCCGTCGCCTTCCTCGTCACCGGCGCGGTCGGCCTGGTCATCGAGCGCGGCGTCATCCGTTTCCTTTACGGCCGGCCGCTCGAAACGCTGCTTGCCACCTGGGGCGTCTCGCTGATCCTGCAGCAGACGATCCGCTCGATCTTCGGCCCGACCAACCAGGAAGTCGGCAACCCGTCCTGGATGTCCGGCTCGTTCCCGGTCGGCGGCATGACGATCACCTGGAACCGCATGTGGATCATCGCCTTCTCGCTGTCGATCTTCGTGGCGCTCTTGGTGGTGATGAAGAAGTCTTCCTTCGGCCTCAACATGCGCGCCGTCACCCAGAACCGCCGCATGGCGTCGTCGATGGGCATCAAGACGCCCTGGGTCGACGCCTTCACCTTCGCGCTCGGCTCCGGCATTGCCGGCATTGCCGGGGTGGCGCTGTCCCAGATCGACAACGTCTCGCCGAACCTCGGCCAGAGCTACATCATCGACAGTTTCATGGTTGTGGTGTTCGGCGGCGTCGGTAATCTCTGGGGCACGCTGGTCGGCGCGCTGTCGCTCGGGGTGCTCAACAAGTTTCTCGAACCTTCGGTAGGCGCCGTGCTCGGCAAGATCCTGGTCCTGGTGCTGATCATCCTCTTCATCCAGAAACGTCCGCGCGGTCTGTTCGCGCTCAAGGGAAGGGCGGTGGAAGCATGATTTCCGGCTTTGTCTTCCGCGCCCTCGAAGGCCGTATCGTTACCGCCGTCGGCATCATTCTGGCCATCGGCATCCTGGTGCCGGCGCTCAATCTCTTGACCCCGGCCGACAGCGCCCTGCATATCCCGACCTATGTGATGTCGCTGTTCGGCAAATATCTCTGCTACGCGCTGCTGGCGCTGGCGCTCGATCTCGTCTGGGGTTACTGCGGCATCCTCTCGCTCGGCCACGGCGCCTTCTTCGCGCTCGGCGGCTATGCGATGGGCATGTACCTGATGCGCCAGATCGGCCCGCGCGGCGTCTACGGCAACCCGATCCTGCCCGATTTCATGGTGTTCCTCAACTACAAGGAACTGCCGTGGTTCTGGCATGGCTTCGACTGGTTCATCTTCGCCATGGCGATGGTGATCGTCGTGCCCGGCCTGCTCGCCTTCATCTTCGGCTGGTTCGCCTTCCGCTCCCGCGTCAACGGCGTCTACCTGTCGATCATCACCCAGGCGATGACCTACGCGCTGCTGCTCGCCTTCTTCCGCAACGACATGGGTTTCGGCGGCAATAACGGCCTCACCGACTTCAAGGACATCCTCGGCTTCTCCGTCCAGGCGGACGGTACGCGTGCGGTCCTGTTCTTCATGTCGGCGCTGATGCTGTCGCTCTGCCTGATCCTTGCGTCAGCCATCGTCCGTTCGAAATTCGGCAAGGTGCTGGTCGGCGTGCGCGATGCGGAAAGCCGCGTGCGTTTCCTCGGTTTCCGGGTCGAGAACATCAAGCTCTTCACCTTCGTCGTATCCGCCATGATGGCGGGGATTGCCGGCGCGCTGTTCGTGCCGCAGGTCGGCATCATCAATCCAGGCGAGTTTGCGCCGGCCAACTCGATCGAAGTGGTCGTCTGGACGGCGGTCGGCGGGCGCGGCACGCTAATCGGCCCGATCATCGGCGCGATCCTGGTCAATGGTGGCAAGAGCTTCTTCACCGGCGCCTTCCCGGAAATCTGGCTGTTTGCGCTCGGTGGTCTGTTCATCGCCGTCACGCTCTTCCTGCCGAAGGGTATCGTCGGAACGATCCAGCATGGCTTCAAGGCCCGCAAGGCATTGAAGGCTGCGGCGGATGCCGAAAAGGGCAGGGGTGACGCCACCACGGTGGCGCAAGCCCAGGCGGCGGAATAAGGGCACGCAACCATGAACATGATTTCCGAAACACGACAGAAAAGCCTGCTCTATCTCGAAAACGTCTCGGTCTCCTTCGACGGTTTCAAGGCGCTGAACTCGCTCTCATTCGTCGTCGAGCCCGGTGAGCTCAGGGCGATCATCGGCCCGAACGGCGCCGGCAAGACGACGATGATGGACATCATCACCGGCAAGACGCGGCCCGACACCGGCACCGTCCTGTTCGAGGATACGATCGACCTAACAAAGAAGGACGAGGCGGATATCGCCCAGCTCGGCATCGGCCGCAAATTCCAGAAACCGACCGTGTTCGAAAGCCACACCGTCTGGGACAATCTGGAACTGGCGCTGAACCGGTCGCGCGGCGTGTTCGCCACCCTGTTCTACACGCTGTCGCCGGAGGACAAGGCGCGCATCGGGGAGATCCTCGAGACGATCCGCCTGACGCATCGCAGCCAGGAATACGCCGCCAATCTCTCCCACGGCCAGAAACAGTGGCTGGAGATCGGCATGCTGCTCGCCCAGGAACCGAAACTTCTGCTGGTCGATGAACCGGTCGCCGGAATGACCGACGCGGAAACCGCCGAGACGGCGGTGCTCTTGAAGGAAATCGCCAAGACCCGTTCGGTGGTCGTCGTCGAACACGACATGGGCTTCATCCGCGAACTCGGCGTCAAGGTGACCTGCCTTGCGGAAGGGTCGGTGCTAGCCGAAGGCTCGATCGATTTCGTCTCGAACGATCCGAAGGTGATCGAGAATTATCTGGGGCGCTAACATGCTGACAGTCAACAACGTCAATCTTCATTATGGCGCGGCGCAGGCGCTGCGAGGTGTCTCGATTCATGCGGATATGGGCAAGATCACTTGCGTGCTGGGGCGGAACGGCGTGGGGAAGAGTTCTCTTCTCCGCGCCGTCACCGGCCAGCATCCGGTCAGCGCCGGCACGATCAGCTTCCAGGGGGAGGTGCTGAATGGTCTCGCTCCCTATAACCGCGCCAAGCACGGCATCGGCTACGTGCCGCAGGGCCGCGAGATCTTCCCGCTGCTCACCGTACAGGAAAACCTCGAAAGCGGTTACGCGCCGCTCGCCCGCAAGGACAAGTTCATTCCCGACGAGATCTTCTCGCTGTTTCCGGTGTTGAAATCGATGCTCGGCCGGCGCGGCGGCGACCTGTCCGGTGGCCAGCAGCAGCAATTGGCGATCGGCCGCGCCATGGTCACGAGGCCCAAGATCCTCGTGCTCGACGAGCCGACCGAGGGCATCCAGCCGTCCATCATCAAGGATATCGGCCGGGCGATCCGCTACCTGCGGGATTCAACCGGCATGGCCATTCTGCTGGTGGAACAGTATCTGGACTTCTGCCGGGAGCTGGCCGACCAGGTCTACATCATGGATCGTGGCGAGATTGTGCACGAAGGGGCGGCCGAGACTCTGGATACGGCAGAAGCAAGGCGGCATCTGACTGTGTGAGACTAGTATTTTTACTGGTGAATGTTTGTATCGCGTTGCAGCACTTCGTGCGTTTCAATGCCATCTAATATATGTTAACTAACCCCCACGTTTTCAGGGCATTCCGCAATATTGTTGACAACCCCCGCACCCCATGATGAGGCGCTGATGGTCTTTGCACGCGTTGCTGGTTTCTTCTCTCGTTCTGCTCTTACGCGCATGGTTGCCGTACGAGCTGTTTTTTTGGGCGCCACGACCTTCCTGGGGTCAATGACCGGCAGCGCTCTTGCCGCAGGCTGCGGCCAGCCGATGGAAGCGGGTCGCCACCCGATCACCATCGAAACCGACGGTGTTGCCCGCTCGGCAGTCTATTTCATTCCCTCGTCCTATACCGGCAAGGACAAGGTTCCGCTGGTTTTCGATCTCCATGGCAGCCACAGCAATCCCGAAGGGCAGCTGAACAGAAGCTCCTGGGACAAGGTTGCGGAGAAAAACGGCTTCATCGTTTTGGCGCTGCAGGGCAGCCTGCCCGGAAGCTCCGCGGGAACCTATGCCTGGAACGTGCCCTTCGTCACCGTGCAACAGGGCGGTCTCGACGAGATCGCCTATATCAAACAGGCCCTGAACACTGCAAAGCAGCAATTCTGCGTCGATCCGGCCCGCATCTATGCCTCGGGTTATTCGGGTGGCGGGCGTATGTTGTCGGCCTATCTCTGCTCTGGCCATGACGATTTCGCAGCTGCCGGCTTCGTGCATTCGCTGCGCGCCGGACGCCCGGTCGAGACCGACGGCAAATGGGGTCCGGATGCGCAAGGCTGCAATCCGGCCAGGCCCATCTCGATCATGGCTTTTGCCGGCGTCAAGGATGCGGCCAACCCTTACGCGGGCGGTGGCAGCGCCTATTGGCAGTACGGCTTCAAGACCGCAATCCAGCGCTGGACGGAACTCGACGGCTGCAAGGGCAATGGCGATACAAAGACGGTCGACGGCGTCACCTTCAGTCTCTACGGGACCTGCCAGAACGGCGCACGCGTCGCATCCTACGTCTTCGCCAACGGCACGCATGACTGGCCGAAGCCGGTTGCCGCCACCGAAGCCGTGATTGCCGCCGCCAAGGACGGTGCTGCGAGCGTCACCAAGGTGGCTGCGGTCACCGTCGCCAAACCTGCTTTCGATGCCAATGTTGATCCGGCTTCGCGGATGTGGGAGTTCTTCGGCAGGGCCGACAGCACCGACGTGATCGCTACCGCAGCGCCGGCCAAGATCGGTTCTGCGGCCAAGTCTGGCACGGGCGTTGCATCGGGCTGCGGAACCGAAGCCGATCTCCAGGGGACGACGTGCAACAGCAACCAGCCGATCGATATGCGCCGCAGCGGGCAAGGGGTGCAGGACGCCTTGTAACCAAGGCTTTTGGCGGGCGGACACGGCTTTCCGAATTCTACCAGGAGGGCTGCGCAAAAATTCGCCTTCCGGAAACCTTTTCGCCTGAAATGGAGGCGATACTCATCAATACGTCGGGGGGGCTGACGGGCGGCGACGTGATCGAATGGTCCGTCGCCGCTGCCGCTTCCACAAGACTGTCGGTCACCACCCAGGCGAACGAAAAGATCTACAAGGCCGCCTCCGGCACCGCCTCCGTCTCCACCCACATCACCGTCGGTGACGACGCTTCGGTCCACTGGCTTCCCCAGGAAACCATCCTTTTCGACCAGGCATCGCTCACCCGCCGGCTCGACGTCGACCTCTCCGAAACCTCGGAATTCCTGGCCGTCGAAGCGGTCCTGCTCGGCCGTAAGGCGATGGGCGAGGCGGTTGCACACGGCTTCTTTCGCGACCGCTGGCGGGTGCGCCGGTCAGGCCAGCTGATCCATGCGGAAGAGATGAAGTTCGAGGGCGAGATCGAGCAGCTTTGCCAGGCCGCCGCCGTGCTCTCCGGCCAGGTCGCCTTCTCGACTCTGTTCTACACCGGCCCGCTCGCAGAAGCGCTTTTCCCGAAACTTCGCCAGATTCTCGAGGACACACCCGGCGGAGCGAGCCTGTGGACTGGCGGAGCCAGCCACTGGAACGGCAAGCTGATCGCCAGGCTGGTCGCGCCAACCGGCTTTCATCTCAGAAAAATCCTGACACCGGCAATTTCCGTATTGCGTAACGGCGCGCCAGTGCCGAAAGTCTGGAACATCTGATCTTACTGCGGGAATCCCATGAACCTGACGCCCAGAGAAAAAGACAAACTGCTGATTTCCATGGCGGCGATCGTCGCCCGCCGCCGGCTGGAACGCGGGGTCAAGCTCAACTATCCGGAAGCGATCGCGCTCATCACCGACTACGTGGTGGAAGGCGCGCGAGACGGCCGGTCGGTCGCCGACCTGATGGAAGCCGGCGCGCATGTCGTCACCCGCGATCAGGTGATGGAAGGCATTGCCGAGATGATTCACGACGTGCAGGTGGAGGCGACCTTCCCGGACGGTACCAAGCTCGTCACCGTGCACGAACCGATCCGCTGAGGAGGCGGCCCATGCTGGAACTGCGCCCCAATTGCGAATGCTGCGACAAGGACCTTGCCCCGGAAAGCCGGGAGGCGATGATCTGCACTTTCGAGTGCACGTTCTGCGTCACCTGCACCACCGACGTGCTGAAGGGCATCTGCCCGAATTGTTCAGGCGAGCTGGTGCGCCGGCCGGTGCGTCCGGCGGCTGCGCTCGCGCGCAATCCTGCCTCCACCAAACGTGTTCTCAAGGCCGAGGGCTGCGCGCCCAAGGCGGCTTGAAGGAGAGATTCATGATTCCCGGTGAAGTGATTGCCGCAGAAGGCGAAATCGAGCTCAATTCCGGTGCCCCGACCGTGTCCATCGAGGTCTCCAATACCGGCGACCGTCCGGTGCAGGTGGGCAGCCATTACCATTTCTTCGAGACCAATAACGGTCTTTCCTTCGACCGCGACAAAGCGCGCGGCATGCGCCTCGATATCCCGGCCGGAACCGCGGTGCGTTTCGAACCCGGCCAGACCCGCTCCGTGACGCTGATCCCCCTCTCGGGCAAGCGCGAAGTCTATGGTTTCCAGCAGAAGATCATGGGTGCGCTGTGAAATCCGTTTTGGTGGCTGCTGCCGTCTGCCTGGGGTTCTGCTCCCTGCCGGCATTTGCCCAGGAGCCGAAGGCCAATTGCAAGAACCCGCAGACGCAGATGGAGATGAACATCTGCTCGCAGCGGGATTTTGAGGCGGCCGACAAGGCGCTCAACGCCCAGTACCAGACAACGCGCAAGGCCATGAAGGCGTGGGATGCCGATGCCACGCCGGATCTGAAGGGTGCCGAGGATGCGCTCGTCAAGGCGCAACGCGCCTGGGTCGTCTATCGGGATGCGCAGTGCATTTCCACCGGCTTCCAGGCGCATGGCGGCTCGATGGAGCCGATGCTGGTTTCCGGATGCCAGGCGGATCTCACCCGCAAGCGCACTGCCGAATTGAAAGAGCTGACAGAGGCGATGGGGAATTGATGCGGAACCGGGCGTCCAATGAATAGCGAACACATAGTCTATATCCCTCGTCGCGCGAAGGTCATCATAACGGTTCTGGCCGTCTTCATCTTCCTGCTCTCGGTATCGGTTGTCCTGTTTTCGCTGTTGACCGGAGTGGATGCGGGCCTCGTCACTACCGCCTTGACGCTCGCACAGACATGTGCGGCAGGGCTAAGCGTCATCGCACTGATCTTCTATACGAAATTCAGTGTCGGCGTGCCGTTTCTCAAGGAGCGCACGGCAAGCTATCTAGTACAGGAGATCCCCGAGGCCTTGCGCATCGTCGATTACGACGAAGACGATTTTCGGGAGCTTGATGCCTCCTATGCGGCGAAGCCCGTGTCGTCGAGGACGAAGATCCTTATCAAATACGACGAGGGCAGCCACTATTGCCAGTATCGCATTCTCGCCTACGGCCTCGACCAGCGGGTGTACGTTCAGGTGAACGTCAAGAGAATGGTGGTTTCCTATTTTCTGGCTATCGGCTCCATGGACGAAGGGGAGATTCGTCAGCGGCTGGAATATGTCGTCAAAGCCGCCGAGACGGCCGGCTACACCTATAAATATGAACAGGTCCACGATACTGCCGCCAGAAGCGTGACTGTCCAGTTGCGGTTGTTCCGTTCGCTGCCCGATGAATTCCTCGTGAATGCGGGGGAGCGTTTGTATGTCGCCAACGATCTGGCCAGCATGACGCGCGCGCTCATAAGGGCGCTGCCGGAAAAAGTCGTAGAATTGCCCCCGCCGCCGGCGGACGCGATCAAGGTCGCATAAAACACCCATTCTCGTCATGGAGTCCACCCAATGCCCCACAAGATGTCCCGCGCCTCCTATGCCAGCATGTTCGGTCCGACCACGGGCGATCGGGTGCGGCTTGCCGATACCGAGCTCTTCATCGAGGTGGAGAAGGATTTCACCATCTATGGCGAAGAGGTGAAGTTCGGCGGCGGCAAGGTCATTCGCGACGGCATGGGCCAGAGCCAGGCGACGCGGGCGGAAGGCGCCGTCGACACCGTCATCACCAATGCGCTGATCGTCGACCATTCGGGCATCTACAAGGCTGACGTCGGTTTGAAGAACGGCCGTATCCACGCGATCGGCAAGGCCGGCAACCCGGATACGCAGCCGGGCGTGACGATCATCGTCGGCCCGTCCACCGAGGCGATTGCCGGCGAGGGCAAGATCCTGACGGCCGGCGGCATGGATGCGCATATCCACTTCATCTGCCCGCAGCAGATCGAGGAGGCGCTGATGAGCGGTGTCACGACCATGCTCGGCGGTGGCTCCGGCCCGGCGCATGGAACGCTTGCCACCACCTGCACCGGTGCCTGGCATATCGAGCGGATGATCGAGAGCTTCGACGCCTTCCCGATGAACCTGGCGCTGGCCGGCAAGGGCAATGCCTCGCTGCCGGCTCCACTCGAGGAGATGATCCTCGCCGGTGCCTCAAGCCTGAAGCTGCACGAGGACTGGGGCACGACGCCGGCCGCGATCGACAATTGCCTGACGGTTGCCGACGCCTTCGACGTGCAGGTGATGATCCACACGGATACGCTGAACGAGAGCGGCTTCGTCGAGGATACCGTCGCCGCAATCCGGGGTCGCACTATCCACGCCTTCCATACGGAAGGGGCGGGCGGTGGTCACGCGCCCGACATCATCAAGGTCTGCGGCAATCCGAACGTCATCCCGTCTTCCACCAACCCGACCCGGCCCTATACGATCAACACGCTCGCCGAACATCTCGACATGCTGATGGTCTGCCATCACCTGTCGCCGTCGATCCCGGAAGACATCGCCTTTGCCGAAAGCCGCATCCGCAAGGAAACCATCGCCGCCGAAGACATCCTCCACGATCTCGGCGCCTTCTCGATCATCTCCTCCGACAGCCAGGCCATGGGCCGCGTCGGGGAAGTGGCGATCCGCACCTGGCAGACGGCCGACAAGATGAAGCGCCAGCGCGGCAGCTTGAAGGAAGAAACCGGCAATAACGACAATTTCCGCGTCAAGCGCTACATCGCCAAATATACGATAAACCCGGCCATCGCCCATGGGGTTTCCCATGAGATCGGTTCGGTCGAGGTCGGCAAACGGGCGGATCTCGTGCTCTGGAACCCGGCCTTCTTTGGCGTAAAGCCGGAAATGGTGCTGCTCGGCGGTTCGATCGCGGCGGCGCCGATGGGCGATCCGAACGCCTCGATCCCCACCCCGCAGCCGATGCACTACCGTCCGATGTTCGCCGCCTACGGCAAGCTGCGCACCAATTCGTCAGTCACTTTCGTCAGCCAGGCTTCGCTCGACGGCGGTCTTGCCCAGCGCCTCGGCGTCGCGAAGAAGCTGGTGGCGGTCAAAAACACCCGAGGCGGCATTTCCAAGGCCTCGATGATCCACAATTCGCTGACGCCGCATGTGGAGGTCAACCCGGAGACCTACGAAGTGCGGGCCGACGGCGAGTTGCTCACCTGCGAACCTGCGACCGTGCTGCCGATGGCGCAACGTTATTTCCTGTTCTGAGGCGCTGGCACCTCGGAGCCCATTGATGAAGACGTTTTTGCGCTGGCTCCTTGCCGCGGTTCTGTTCGTGGTTGTCGCGGTGGCCGTCGGGACCTTCATCCCGCGGCCGCTGTTTGCGCCGAGCCGGGCGGCGGAACCGGTGGCGCAAAGGCGCATCCTGGTTCTGTCCAATCCGATCCATACGGACATTGCCATTCCGCTGGCTGAAGATACCCGTGCCGCCTTTGCTTTTTTGGGGCGGTCCGGAATCCCCGTTGCCAGTCCCGGTGCGGAATGGCTGGTGCTCGGTTGGGGTGGGCGGGCTTTCTATCTTGAAACGCCGACCTGGGCGGACTTGAAGCCGATTCCGGTATTGCGGGCACTGACGATCGACAGTTCGGTCATGCATGTGGACGTTGCCGGCGGGATCGATGAAAGCCATCCGGCGGTGATGCCGATCGACCTGGAGGCGGCGGAATTCCAGCGGCTTTTGGCGTTTATCCAGACGAGCTTCAGCCGTCAGGCAGGCGAGGTGGCTGTGGTGCCGGAGGCGGGCTATGGCGATAATGACCGGTTCTTCGAGGCGAACGGCTACTTCAACGCGTTTGCCGGCTGCAACACCTGGGCCGCCGCGGCACTTCGCGCCGCCGGATTGCGCACCGGCCTCTGGAATCCGCTGCCGCAGACGCTTACGCTATCCCTCAAGCTTTTCAATTGATCCCCGGAGTTTTCCATGCAGCACATCCACTCCTATCACCCCGCAGGGGTGATCTCCGATCCGCCGGTCGATATCGTCACCCTGCCGCATGATCTGCGGCATCTGCGCCGCAAGCTCCTGCATCTTTCCAACGGCGAGATGGTGATGCTCGATCTCAAGGAGGCGATGCTTTTCCACCACGGCGACCGGCTGGTGCTCGACAACGGCGATACGATCGAGGTGCAGGCGGCCCCGGAAAAACTCTTCGAGATCAGGGCGCGGGACACGCTGCACCTGATCGAGCTTGCCTGGCATCTCGGCAACCGGCATCTGGCGGCGCAGATCGAGGAGGGGCGTATCCTCATCCTGCGCGACCATGTGATCCGGGCGATGCTGGAGGGGCTCGGCGCTACCGTCGCCGAGGTCGAGGAAGGTTTCCAGCCGGCCCGCGGCGCTTATCATTCGCATGGCGGCCATGGTCATGACCATCACGGACATTGAGCTTCGGTGAGCGAAAGCCTCGATACGAAAGCACTTCTGCGGCTGATGGCCTGGCTCTCCCCGGCCTTCCCGATCGGCGGTTTCGCCTATTCGGGCGGGCTGGAGCGGGCCGTGCTGGATGGCCTCGTCAAGGATGCGTCTGGGCTGAGCGGCTGGCTGTCGAGCCTGTTGCGGCACGGCTTCCTGTGGAACGACGCGGTCCTGTTCGGCGTTGCCTGGCGGCGGTTTGAGGATGAGGCCGGTCTGATGGAGACGGCCGAACTGGGGCTGGCGCTTGCCGGCTCCGCGGAGCGCCATAAGGAGACGCTGTCGCTCGGCACGGCATTTGCCGCGGCGGCCTCGGCGTGGCCGCATCCGGTCCTCGACCGCCTGCCGACGGCCGTGCTGTTTCCGGTCGCAGTCGGGGCTGTTGCGGCAGCGCATGGCGTGCCTGCGGTCCAGGCACTTGCCGCCTACCTGCATGCAGCCGCTTCGCAATCGGTATCCGCGGGGATCAGGCTTGGTGTGGCGGGGCAGACCGAAGGCGTGGCCATTCTCGCGGATATCGAAGGCCTGATCACCGAAATCGCAGGGAAAGCGAGCCTTGCCACGCTCGACGATCTCGGCGGCGCGACCGTGCAGGCGGAAATCGCCTCTCTGCGGCACGAAACACAGCATTCGCGGCTTTTCCGCTCGTAAAAGCGGTCCTAAGCTGGCGTCAGGAAGAATGAAAGGACGACACATGAAATCGGCAAACGGGCCTTTGCGCGTCGGCATCGGCGGCCCAGTCGGCTCGGGCAAGACGGCACTGACGGAAAAGCTCTGCAAGGCGATGCGTGCGGATTATTCCATCGCGGTCGTCACCAACGACATCTACACGAAGGAGGACGCCGAAGCGCTGGTGCGCAGCCAAGCGCTGTCTTCGGACCGCATCGTCGGCGTCGAGACCGGCGGCTGCCCGCATACCGCCATCCGCGAAGACGCGACGATCAATCTTCAGGCGATCGCGGGTCTTAACGAGCGCATCCCCGATCTCGACGTGGTTTTCATCGAATCGGGTGGCGACAATCTCGCGGCGACCTTTTCGCCGGATCTCGCCGACATCACCATCTATGTGATCTCCACCTGCCAGGGCGAAGAAATTCCGCGCAAGGGCGGCCCGGGCATTACCCGCTCCGATCTCCTGATCATCAACAAGAAGGATCTCGCTCCTTACGTCGATGTCGATCTCGATGTGATGGACCGCGACGCCTACCGCATGCGCGAGGCCAAGCCGCACCTGTTCACCGACCTGAAGCGCGGCGAGGGCGTGGACCATGTGGTCCGGTTCCTGAAGGAGCAGGGTGGTCTTTAAAGCGTACCGCGATCCTTCGGATCCGCCCGGCACGCTTTAAGTCTCTGTTTTACGCATGTCGTTGTCGCAAAGCCGCTGCACACTTTTGCGCGACATGCTCTAAAAAAGATCGAGGCCGATGGCTCCCTGGGAAGCCATCGGCCTTGTCTGCATGCTGCGGTCCCGCCGCCCGCGTCGCAGCATGCATCCAAAGCGAGCCCGGACCCGCCCGCCCGGTCTCGCTTTCCCTCGAGTTTCAGATTTCGCGCAGGGCCTGCACGTCGCCGACCTGGATCACGCGCCCGCGTACTGTCACTCCGGTCCGCCGGAGAGTGGAGAATGCGCGGGAGAGCGCCTCGGGAGCCAGGCCCAGCATGCCTGCGAGCAGGTTCTTCTGGAAAGGCAGGCGAATGGAGGCGGGGCCGCCATCCACCGGGCACCGCGTCAGGATATAATTCGCCACCCGCTGCGGTGCCGTATGCAACCTGTCGTTGGCGACGCAGTCCATCGTGGTCATAAGGTGTTTCGAGAGCGAGGTGATCACCGCTTTGGCGATATCCCGCTCCTGTTCGGCCAGATCCCGCACCGCCTGCATGTCGAAGCGGGCAAGCGTCGTGGCTTCGGCTGTCTGTGCATGATGACGGTACTTGGTGCCGCCATAGAGAAGACATTCGGCGAACGTGTCCCCGGGACTGCAGATACGGATATCCGCCTCACGGCCGTCGCGATTGAGCTGGTAGAGCCGCACGTAACCACTGAGAACACAGTAAAAAGCGTCCGCATCCTCGCCTTCGCGAAAGATCGACTTGCGGTTCGTCAGGCTGATGACACTCATGGTCGACATCATCCGGACGAGAGAATTGCCGGTCAGGCTGGTCAGGAAAGGTGCCTTCATCAGGACAGCCCGGTCCCTGTTGTTGAGCTTTAAATTGCTGTTCATCATGTCCGCTGTCTCTTCCATAACCTGAACCGCCGCGCATTCCCGATGTCGCTAAAATAACAGGTTCAACAAATCTGTTTTTGACATCGATCAAATTGGCGCATTTTTTCTGCAATCTCCGCGAGCCGGCTTTTTTCAACGAAAAACGCCGGGCCATGAGGCCCGGCGTTGCCGGAATTGCAGTGGGGGAGGAGTGCTTATTCGGCGGCCAGCGGAGGCAGGCGCAGCACTTTGCTGCTGGCCTGCGCGCCGGGAGAACGATCGTCGTTGGCGCTCGTCTGCCGTTCCATCTGGTTGAGGCGTTCTTCCAGGGATGCGATCGTCTGAGCGTTCTTGCGCGCTTCCTGGCTGAGCTCCTCGTTGGAAAGACCGAAGTCCTCCTGTTCCTTCTTGCCGACCATGCGGCCGAAGATCTTGCCGAGCAGGCGCGACAGGTCGTCCATGATCAGGAAGAAGGACGGCACGACGAGAAGCGAGAGCACCGTCGAAACGATGATGCCGCCCATCACCGCGATCGCCATCGGCGCACGGAAGGAGCCACCTTCGCCGACGCCGAGCGCCGAGGGCAGCATGCCCGCCGACATGGCGATCGAGGTCATGATGATCGGACGGGCGCGCTTGCGGCCGGCTTCCACCATGGCATGGACCCGTTCCAGGCCTTGACGCTTCATCTCGATCGCGAAGTCCACCAGCAGGATGGCGTTCTTGGTGACGATGCCCATCAGCATCAGGATACCGATCAGCACCGGCATCGACAACGCGTTCTGGGTGATGATCAGCGCCACCGCCACGCCGCCGATGGCAAGCGGCAGGGAGAACAGGATGGTGAAGGGCTGGATGACGTCCTTGAAGAGCAGGATCAGCACCACTAGCACCAGCATCAGGCCCATCAGCATTGCATTGCCGAAGCTCTGCTGCATTTCGGCCTGCACCTTGGCATCACCGCTTTCGGCCAGACGAACCGTCTTCGGGAATTCGGTCTCGTCGACGATGCGTTTGAACTCGGCCGAGGCGGTATCGAGCGCCGTGCCGAAGGGCACGTCGGAGCCGATCGCCACGACGCGGTTGCGGTCGTTTCGCTTGATCGAGCTCGGGCCTTCCGAATAATCGATGTCGGCGACGCTGTAGAGTGGCACGCTGGCACCGGCCGCGGTCTTGATCTTCAAGGCGCGGATGGAGGCGAGATCGCGGCGGACGTCGAGCGACGCCTGGACGCGGATCGGGATCTGCCGGTCGTCCAGCGAGATCTTGGCAAGGTTGGCATCGACATCGCCGATCGTCGCGACGCGGACGGTCTGGGCGATCTGCTGCGGGGTGATGCCGAGGCGCGAGGCCTCCGCCATGCGCGGCCGGATCTGGAGTTCCGGACGGGGCAGGGCGCCTTCCGAGGAGACATTGAAAAGGACCGGCGAGGCGCGCAGCTTCGATTCCAGCACGCTGACGGCTTCGTTCAGGTCCGCCTCGTTGGTGGAGAGGAAGTTGAACGACAGGTCACGCTCGGCGCGGTCGTTGACCTTGGAGATCCGCACGTCCGGAATGGAGCGGACAGCTGCAAAGATATCCTTTTCGACATCCCATTGCGGACGCGTGCGGCCATTTTCCTTGATCTTCGGCACAAAGTCGCGGACGAGAGGGATCGATCCCAGACCCTTGTTGACCAGGGTCTTTACCAGCGAATGGTCGATGTTCTGCAGAATGACGCGCACGGTTGCGCGTCGCAGTTCAAGGTCACCCTTCGGCGAAGCGCCACCGAGAATGAAGACGCTCTCAACACCGTCGATATGGCGTACAGCGTCATAGATGACGTCGGTGCTGGCAGCCGTCTCGTCGAGTGTCGCATTCGGCGGCAGTTCCACCGACAGCACGACGCGCGAGGAATCGTCCGGCGGCAGGAAGCTGCCGGGGACCTGGGAGAGCAGCATCACCGAGCCGATCAGGAAGCCGATTGCTGCGAGCATCGTCGTATAACGCCAGTACCAGCGGCGGGTCGTGCCGGTGACGAGGCGCGTATAGGCCTTCATGATCCAGCCGTCGTTGTCGTGATGGTCTTCCATCCCGTCTTCGGGGCTCATCAGATAGGCAGCCATCAGCGGCGTGATCAGTCGCGCCACCGCGAGCGAGAAGAACACCGAGAAAGCGACCGTCAGGCCAAACTGGATGAAGTACTGGCCCGGAACGCCCGGCATGAACGAGACCGGCACGAACACTGCGATGATCGTGAAACTGGTCGCGATGACGGCGAGACCGATTTCGTCCGCCGCCTCGAGCGCCGCTCGATAGGGCGTCTTGCCCATCTTGATATGCCGCGCGATGTTCTCGATCTCGACGATCGCGTCATCGACTAGAATACCTGTCGCGAGCGTCAGCGCCAGGAAGCTTACGAGGTTCAGCGAGAACCCCATGACATCCATGATCCAGAAGGTCGGGATCGCTGAAAGCGGCAGGGCGATGGCGGCGATCAGCGTTGCGCGCCAGTTCCTCAGGAACAGGAACACCACGATGACGGCGAGGATCGAGCCTTCCATCAGCGTATGGAGAGCCGCCTCGTAGTTGCCGTAGGTGAAGTAGACCGAGTCGTCGACCATCTCGATCGCGACGTTCGGATTGGCCTTGCGCACTTCGTCGAGGCTGGTGGCGACGGTTTCGGCGACCGAGACTTCGCTGGCGCCCTTGGCGCGGAATACGGCGAAGGTAACCGACGGCGTGCCGTTGAAGCGCGAGAAGGACTTCGGCTCTTCATAGGTGTCGGTGATGGTGCCGAGTTCGGTCAGCTTGACGAACTGGCCGTTGGGCAACGTGATGGTCGTGTCGGCAAGCTGAGCGACGCTGCGGGCATCGCCGAGCGTGCGGATCGTCTGTTCGTTGCCGGCCACCTGGCCGCGGCCCGAGCCGAGATCGACGTTGGTGCCGCGCATCTGGGTGCTGACATCTGCAGCGGTGATGCCGTAGGCGTCGAGCTTGGCGGGGTTCAGCGACACCCGGACTTCACGATCGGAGCCGCCGTAACGGTCGATACGGCCGATGCCGGCCTGGCCCTGCAGGGCGCGCTTGACCGTGTCGTCGACGAACCAGGAGAGTTCTTCGAGCGTCATGTTCGGCGAGGAGACGGCGAATGTCTGGATCGCCTGGCCCTCGACGTCGACCTTGGTGACGACGGGTTCCTCGATGCCGGCGGGCAGGTCGCTGCGGATCTTGTCGATCGCGTCCTTGGTGTCCTGCACAGCCTCTGCGGTCGGCTTTTCGATGCGGAAAACGACGACCGTCTGCGACTGGCCGTCTGTCACCGTCGACTGGATTTCGTCGATGCCGCTGATCGAGGCTACGGCGTCCTCGATCTCCTTCGTCACCTGCATTTCCAGCTCGGCCGGGGCCGCGCCGCTCTGGGTGACGGTGATCGACACGACCGGAACGTCGATATTCGGAAAACGGGTGATCGGCAGAGCGTAAAACGACTGGATGCCGACGACAAGCAGCAGGGCAAAACCGAGTAGTGGAGCAATCGGATTGCGGATCGACCAGGCGGAGAAGTTCATGCGGCTCAACCTCAGTTCGCAATAGTGGCGGGTTCGGCCGGGACCGGGGCGATCTTGTCGCCGTCCCGAACGAAGGCGCCGGCCTTCGCAACGACAATGTCACCGGCCGTAAGGCCGCTGACGACCTGCACGAAACCGCCATCCTGGATGCCGGTTTCAATCTTCACCTGCTTGACCACATTGTCCTCGACCTTGCGGGCGGTGGAACCGTTCCGTCCGGTGGTAACGGCGGAGAGCGGCAACGCCAGGGCATTGGTCTCGGTGACGACGATCTCGGCGCTGGCATACATTCCCGAGCGCGCGCCACTCTCGTCGTCGATGACGATGTGCACCGCTCCGAGGCGGGTGACCGGATCGACCGTCGGGGAGACGAGCCGAACCTTGCCCTCGATCTTCACCTTGCCGCCGGCGACCGTGACGATTGCCTTCTGCTCGGCCTTGATCTTCTGGATGTCGGTCTCGGAAAGGTCGGCGACGAGCTCGATCGCGCCGTCCTTGATGATCGTGAAGAGCGGATTGCCGGTGCCGCTGGCGATCGCGCCGACCTTGGCATTGCGGACGGAAATGACACCGCCGACCGGCGCTTTCACGCCTGTGCGGGCGAGCTTCAAGTTGATGTCCTCGATCTGGGCATCCACCACCTTGATGTCGGATTGGCCGACGACCACCGCCTGTTTGGCGGCGTTCAGCCGTGCCTGCGCAACCTCGACGGCAGCCGACGCCTGTTCGAGTTGGGACACGGTCCCGGTACCGCTTTGGCTGAGCTTCACGAGGCGGTCGCGCTGGCGCGTCGTGTCGGCGACATTGGCCTGGGCCTCGATCACCTGCGCCTGATATTGTGCGACGGCTGCTTCGGCCTTTGCCTTGTTGGCCTGGAGTTGGCTTTTCTCGAGAAGCAGCGCGTCGTCATTCAACGTCGCAAGCACGCTGTCTGCCTTCACTTCGTCGCCGACGTCGGCATTCAGCGTCTTGATCGACAAGGCGTCGACGAGCGGCTGGACATAGACTTCCTCGACGGGCCTGACGGTGCCGGTCGCGATGACGCGATCGACCAGCGGCTTTTCGACCGCTTCCGTGACAATGATCGAGGGCAGTTTGATTTCCGTCTGCGCCGGGGCCGGCGTGGCCGCGTCCTGCGCAAGGGCAGAATTGGGGTTCAATGCGGAACCTGCGGCAAGCGCGATGCTGGCGCCGAGTGCAAGGCGAAGAGCCGGGATACCGGCAGACTTGGTAAACTTGCGAAACATGCGATTACTTTCAAACTGAAGGTAAGGGGCAAATATTCCGCTGGGAACCGCTCCGGTCACGGCACGCCCCCTCAGCGCACGATAACCCGGATCAAGGTGGTAACCGCGCAAAACGGTTACAAGACCGGCAGCGAAAGATTCATCAACGCCGCACTTTTACGTGTTTGCGTTGCACAAATCAATCCGTCGCCCTTATGAGACGAATGAGTTTTAGTTATGATTTGAGTGAGAAAAATTTCAAAAACGCGCGACCTGTAGCCGCGCGTTCTCTTTAAGTGAACGACAGGCGATTATTATTTCAGTGCCGCGTCGGTGATCTCGCTCGTATAGGCGCCTTCCGGCTTCTTGGTGATGATCTTCTGGTCGAGCAGCGCCTTGACCGTGCGGTCGTAGGTCGCGGTGTCGAGCTTGCCGGTCGCGGTGCCGATCAGCTTGGCCACTTCGCCCATCATCCGCTTCTGGTGGTTCTCGTCCTGGCCGCCATTGTCCATGACGATCCCGGCTGCTTCGCCCGGGTTGGCGATGGCGTATTTCCAGCCCTTCATCGAGGCGCGGACGAACTTCACCATGGTCTCCTTGAACTTCGGATCCTTGAGCTTGGTGTCCATTACATAGAGGCCGTCCTCGAGCAGGTCGTTGCCCATGGCGGAGAAGTTGAAGACGGTGAGCTGGTCCGGCTTGAAGCCGGCATCGATTGCCTGCCAGTATTCGTTATAGGTCATGACCGAGATGCAGTCCGCCTGCTTCTGGATGAGCGGCTGCACGTCAAAGCTCTGCTTCAGCACGGTCACGCCGTCCTTGCCTCCGTCGGTTTTCAGGCCGAGCTTGTTCATCCAGGCGAAGAACGGGTATTCGTTGCCGAAGAACCAGACGCCAAGCGTATGGCCCTTGAAATCGGCCTCGGTCTTGACCGGTCCGTCCTTGGGGCAGATCATCTGCAGGCCGGACTTCTGGTAGGGCTGGGCGATGTTGATCAGCGGCACGCCCTTTTCGCGGGCCACCAGCGCGCCGCCCATCCAGTCGACGATCACGTCGGCGCCGCCGCCGGCGATCACCTGTTCGGGGGCGATGTCCGGTCCGCCGGGCTTGATCGTGACGTCGAGGCCTTCTTCCTTGTAGAAGCCCTTGTCCTTGGCGACGTAGTAGCCGCCGAACTGGCCTTGCGCGACCCATTTCAGCTGCAGGGTTACCTTGTCGGCGGCCATCGCCGCCTGGGCTGCGGCAAGCGACATGGCGCCCGCCATCAGTGCAACGAGAATTTTTCTCATGTTTTTTATCCTTCCCTCTGAGGTTTGCCGGTTCCGCCGAAGCGGGCCGGATTTCAGCGCCTAACCACCGCGGTTAGACGGATGCCAGAACGTCGTCGCTCTTTCGCCAAGCGCCACGACGCCATAAAAAACCGATCCGATGAGCGCTGCAACAGCGATTTCGGCCCAGACCATGTCGACATTCATGCGGCCGATCTCGGTCGAGATCCGGAACCCCATGCCGACGATCGGCGTACCGAAGAACTCCGCGACGATCGCGCCGATCAGCGCCAGCGTCGAGTTGATCTTCAACGCGTTGAAGATGAAGGGCATGGCCGCCGGCAGGCGCAGTTTCATCAGCGTCTGCCAATAGTCGGAGGCATAGGAGCGCATCAGGTCGCGTTCCATGGCGCCCGAGGCTGCGAGCCCCGCCACTGTATTCACCAGCATCGGGAAGAAGGTCATGATGATGACGACCGCGGCCTTGGACTGCCAGTCGAAACCGAACCACATGACCATGATCGGCGCGACACCGATGATAGGCAGGGCCGAGACCATGTTGCCGATCGGCAGCAGCCCGCGGCGCAGGAAGGCGATGCGGTCGGCAAGGATCGCGACGACGAAGCCGGAGGCGCAACCGACCACATAACCGAACAGCACCGCCTTGAAGATCGTCTGCTGCACGTCGGCCCAGAGGATCGGCACCGAGCCGGCGAGCCTTGCGCCGATCGAAGACGGCGGCGGCAGGATGATGAAGGGAATGCCGGCACCGCGCGTCGCCGCCTCCCAGAGGATCAGGATCCAGGCGCCGAAGATCGCGGGAATGAGGAGGCGGAGGAACGTGTCGCCGGACTTGGATTTTGGGCGGATGCCGGAGAGCTCCGTGACGCAACGCCAGGCCAGCAGCCATGAGGCGGCGAGCATCAGGAAGAAGGCAAGCGTCGCCTTGCCCTCGTTGCCGGCGATGCCCGCGAGCAGCAGCCAGACGGCCAAATGAGCTGCGACGAACAGGATAGTCGCTACGAGGGGCTGGGAGAGATTCGTGAACGAGACCAGTGCTGCGCCGGCGACAAGCAGGAAAACCAGGACGACGGTGCCGGTACCGAAGGGTGAGGGGGCGTCCGCTGCCATCAGCGGCAGGCAGGCGAGGGCGGCAAGGCAAAGAATCAGGGCAAGGGCGCCCTGCCAAGAATGAAGAGCGCGCTTCATGCCGGCCTCCCGCCCATCGAGCGATCGACGATTTTGGCGATGATGCCGACAATGGTCACCAGCAATGCCGCCAGCACGGAGCCGGCGATCAGCGCCGCCCAGATATCGATCGTCTGGCTGTAATAGGCCCCGGCCAGCAGTTTCGAGCCGATGCCGGCGACGGCCCCGGTCGGCAGCTCGCCGACGATCGCGCCGACCAGGCTTGCGGCGATCGCCACCTTCATCGAGGTGAACAGGAAGGGGATGGAAGCCGGCACCCTCAGTTTCCAGAAGGTCTGAGCACCGCTGGCATAATAGGTGCGCATCAGGTCGAGTTGGATGAGTTCGGGCGAACGCAGGCCCTTCACCATGCCGACTGCGACCGGGAAGAAGGAGAGGTAGGTGGAAATCAGCGCCTTGGGGAGGAGGCCGGTGATGTTGATCGCGCCGAGCACTACGATCACCATCGGCGCGACCGCGAGGATCGGCACGGTCTGCGAGGCGATGATCCACGGCATCAGGCTGCGGTCGAGCGCCTTCAGATGCACGATGCCGACCGCGATCAGGATGCCGGTCAGCGTGCCCATGGTGAAGCCGACCACGGTCGAGGAGAGCGTCACCCAGGAATGGTAGACGAGGCTGCGGTTGGACGTGACGCTGCGCAGAAACGTGTTCTCGAAGACGTTGCTGACCACCTGATGCGGTGCCGGCAGGATAGGCTTCGGCTGCGCCATCGTCTTGCCGATGAATTCCATGGTGGTGGAGGTGACGTTGGCACGCCGGTCGAGATCGCGCTGGAACGGGGCGTTCATGAAATAGGCGGCGACGTACCAGACGGCGACGATGGCGATGAGGATGGTGAGGACGGGGATGATGCGGTTCCTGGAGGAGTCGGGTTTCATGCCGCGGTCCTCCAAGGCTTCGGGGTGTGGCCACCGGAATGGGAAGCTCTACTCCTCATAACTATGCCCCGCCCTCAATCCCTCGCGCACCCGGTGGGCAATCTCCAGGAACTCCGGCGTTTCGCGGATTTCGAGCGGGCGTTCCCTGGGCAAGGTCGATTCGATCACATCCGTCACCCGGCCCGGCCGCGGCGACATGACGACGATGCGGGTCGAGAGGTAGACAGCCTCCGGAATGGAGTGGGTGACGAAACAGATGGTCTTTTCGGTGCGAGCCCAAAGTTTCAGCAGCTGCTCGTTCAGGTGATCGCGGACGATCTCGTCGAGCGCGCCGAAGGGTTCGTCCATCAACAGCAGATCGGCGTCGAAGGCGAGTGCGCGGGCGATCGAGGCGCGCTGCTGCATGCCGCCGGACAGCTGCCAGGGGTATTTCTTGCCGAAGCCCGAGAGGTTGACGAGATCGAGCGTGCGCTCGATGCGGGCTTTTCTGTCGGTCGAGGAGTAGCCCATGATTTCCAGCGGCAGGGCGATGTTCTTCTCGATCGTCCGCCACGGATAAAGCGCCGGCGCCTGGAAGACGTAACCGTAGGAGCGCGATTTGCGCGCCTCTTCCGGCGTCATGCCGTTGACGGTAATCTCGCCGGCCGTCGCCTTTTCGAGATCGGCGATCACGCGCAGGAAGGTGGTCTTGCCGCAGCCGGACGGACCGATGAAGGAGACGAAATCGCCCTTGTTCACCGTGAGGTCGACATTCGACAGCGCGTGCACCGGCCCGTCACTGGTCTCGAAGGTAAGGCCGAGCTTTTGGGCCGAGACGACGGAGGATGGAGAATTGTTCATCGGCATTTCGGCATCGGTCCCAGCTTGGTGCCGCCGGGGAAGCTGACGGTGTAGCCCTTGGCGGATTTGGTCAGCGTCGCGGTGTCTTCCGGCCCGGTCTCCCCTTCGACATCGCATTGTGCCTTGATGGTGAAACCGGTCGCCGTCTTCTTGGGCGCGCCCTTGAATTCGCAGGCGGAAACCGACGTGGTCACGCCCTCGTCGTTCAGCAGCAGGAAATCGTCGGCGCCGGACGATTCTCCGGTCTCGGCATAGGTGCAGCCTTCCTTGCTGCCATAGGCGCCATCGAGGAATGTCGCGGCCTTGGCGGGAGCGGCGATCGACATCGCGGCAACGACTGCCGATGCAATGGTGAAGCGGATCGTATTCATTGACATTTCTCGAAAGGTCCCCATTCAAGTCCGTCTGCGAAGCGTACAGTATAGACATCGCCGTTGCGCAGGATATCGATCATTGCGGTGTGCTGAGTTTCTTCCCCTTCTTCGTCGCAGAGCGCTTCGGTTCGAAAACCGCCGACGATCCGTTTGGCGGTTCCTTTGAAGGTGCAGCGAGAGGCATATGTCGTCACCGCCTGCCCGGTCAGCGTCGCGGCAAATTCCTCCGGGTCACGGGTGTTTGCGACCCGGCAGCCGCCCTCGGCGCCATAGGTGCCTTCGATCGCCGGTACCTGGGCGCCGGCGCCGGAAGCGGCGGTCATCGTCAGGAGCAGGGACGCAAGTCCGAATGCCGCCTTTTCCCGTGTCCCGGCTCCCGTCCTCGAACCGCCATGATATGCTGGCGGCAGATCCCGTTCGACAGAGGACTTTTGCCATGGACAGCGCATCAAAACCCACCTGCCGCGTCGTGAAGCCCGGCGCTGCCTATGACGGCAAGCAGGGCCTCAGCTATTTCGAGGGGATCGCTGCGGAAACGGTCGGCTCCAAGGGCATCTGCATGCATCTTCTCACCATTCCGCCGGGCGCGCGGGCGAAGGCCCATCTGCACGAAACCCACGAGACGGCCATCTACGTGCTCTCCGGCTCCGCCGTCACCTGGTATGGCGACCGGCTGGAGGAATGTGCCGAACTCTCGGCCGGCGAGATGATGTACATCCCCGCCGGCGTGCCGCACCTGCCGGCCAACATTTCCGACGCGCCCTGTTCGGCGGTAATCGCCCGCACCGACCCGAACGAACAGGAAAGCGTCGTGCTGCTGCCGGAGCTGGACGGACTGGTTGCTGATTGACGACGTGTTCGTGCAGGATTTTTTTGGAGACATCGGGTCCCGTTCAAACCCCGCTGGCCGGAATGCCCGTCCGTTCCACCTTGCGCGGCGAGGTCAGTTCCTTCCAGGTCGACAGTGCCTTGTTCACCGCCTGGAATGGCTCGCGCTTGACGAACTGGCCGTGGCCTTCCTGCGTCTTGATCGCCCCGTCCTCGATCGCGACCACGCCGCGGGTCAGGGTGTAACGCGGCAGGCCGGTCACTTCCTTGCCCTCGAAGACGTTGTAGTCGATCGCCGACTGCTGGCTCTTGGCGGTGATGGTCTTCGAACGCTTCGGGTCCCAGACGACGATATCCGCGTCGGCGCCGACCAGGATCGCGCCTTTCCTCGGATAGACGTTGAGGATCTTGGCGATGTTGGTGGAGGTCACCGCCACGAACTCGTTCATGGTGATGCGGCCGGTCGCGACGCCATAGGTCCACAGCATCGGCAGGCGGTCTTCGAGACCGCCGGTGCCGTTCGGGATCTTGCGGAAATCGCCGAGGCCGGTGCGCTTCTGTTCGGTCGTGAAGGCGCAGTGGTCGGTCGCCACCACCTGCAGCGAGCCTGAGGCAAGGCCCGCCCAGAGGCTGTCCTGATGCTGCTTGTTGCGGAAGGGCGGCGACATGACCCGGCGGGCCGAATGGTCCCAGTCCTTGTTGAAATATTCGCTCTCGTCGAGCGTCAGGTGCTGGATCAGAGGCTCGCCGTAGACGCGCATGCCGTTCTGCCGGGCGCGGCGGATCGCTTCATGGGCCTGTTCGCATGAGGTGTGGACGACATAGAGGGGGACGCCCGCCATGTCGGCGATGATGATGGCGCGGTTGGTCGCCTCGCCCTCGACGGAGGCGGGGCGGGAGTAGGCGTGCGCCTCCGGCCCATTATTGCCCTCGTCCATCAGCTTGGTCTGCATAGCGGCGACGACATCGCCGTTTTCGGCATGCACAAGTGGCAGGGCGCCGAGTTCGGCGCAGCGCTGGAAGGAGGCGAACATCTCGTCGTCGTTCACCATCAGCGCGCCCTTGTAGGCCATGAAATGCTTGAAGGTGTTGATGCCGTGATGGGAAACGACCGCCTTCATCTCGTTGAAGACCTGTTCGCCCCACCAGGTGACCGACATGTGGAAGGAATAGTCGCAATTGGCCCGCGTCGCCTTGTTGTCCCAGCGCTTCAGCGCGTCGAGCAGCGACTGGCCGGGCTCGGGCAGGCAGAAATCGACGACCATGGTCGTGCCGCCGGCAAGCGCTGCCCGCGTGCCGCTCTCGAAGTCGTCGGCGGAATAGGTGCCCATGAACGGCATTTCGAGATGCACATGCGGGTCGATGCCGCCCGGCATGACGTAACAGCCGGCGGCATCCAGTGTGGTGTCGCCGAAAAGGTTCGGGCCGATCTCGACGATTTTGCCGCCGTCGATCTTCACGTCCGCCTTGTAGGTCAGGTCGGCGGTGACGATGGTTCCACCCTTTATGACTGTGGTCATTGTTGTTCCCCTGTCTTTTCAATTTCGGTGAGATTTGACGGATAGTAGCGTGCTGTGTCGCAGCGCTCGGTCATTTGACCGTCCAATGCGGCTAATATCGTGTCCAGCACGGCGCGTCGTTCACGGGTGATCTCGTGGTTCCAGAAGCGCAGGACGGAGTAGCCTTTTGCGTTGAACCACCCTGTCCGGGTTATATCGGATTGGCTTTCTGCGTGATGGAAGCCATCGATTTCGACGACCAAGCGTTCCTCGCGACAGATAAAATCGACCACATAAGGTCCAAGAGGAACCTGGCGCGAGAACTTGTAGCCGTTCAGGAGGCGGTTTCGCAGCTCACTCCAGAGGCGGTATTCTTCCTCGGTTTCGTTCTTGCGGAGCCGGCGCGCCTGCATTGTTTTTCCGGGGCGCCGTTTGGTAATGTCATCTGCTGGCATGCTGCGCATCCCCTCATCCGACCCTTCGGGCCACCTTCTCCCCGCTGGGGAGAAGATGTTTCTTGCCTTACCGTTTTCGACCCTGCCTGAACCTCGCATGCGACGATGTGGATTTAAAGGTGCCAGCGCGGCGCACTCCCTCTTCTCCCCGGCGGGGAGAAGGTGGCCCGAAGGGTCGGATGAGGGGGAGCTCATCGAAGATGAGCAACTGTCCATCAAAGATGCGGACGTGTTCACCGACAAGCGCATCAGCTCACTCCACAATCTCCGCCGTCTCCAGCACGGCATGGAACAGCACGTCCGCTCCCGCCGCCGCCCATTCCTTGGAAATTTCCTCCGCCTCGTTGTGGCTGAGCCCGCCGACGCAGGGGCACATGATCATCGTCGCGGGCGCCACCCTGGCGGCCCAGCAGGCGTCGTGGCCGGCGCCGGAGATGATGTTCATATGGCTGTAGCCGAGTTTTTCGGCCGCTTCGCGGACACGGCCGACCAGGACCGGATCGAAGGTCACCGGGTCGAAATGGCCGACCGCCTCGACCGAACAGCCGACGCCGAGCGGTTCGCAGATCTCGGCCGCCTGTTTCTCGATCACCGCCCGCATGCGGTCGAGCTTTTCCTGGGACGGCGTGCGGATGTCGACGGTGAACACCACCTTGCCCGGCAGCACGTTGCGGGAATTGGGCGAGAAGAACACCTGACCGACGCCGCCGACGGCGCCCGGCTGTTCGGCCATCGCCACCGCCTGCACCATTTCGAGGATGCGGCCGAAGGCAAGGCCGGCATTGACGCGCAGGTTCATCGGCGTCGAGCCGGTATGCGCCTCACGTCCGGTCAGGGTAAATTCCAGCCACCAGAGGCCCTGACAGTGGGTGACGACGCCGATCTGCTTGTTCTCGGCTTCGAGGATCGGTCCCTGTTCGATATGGTATTCGAAATAGGCGTGCATCTTGCGGGCGCCGACCTCCTCGTCGCCGAGCCAGCCGATGCGCTTCAGTTCGTCGCCATAGGTCTTGCCTTCGGGATCCTTGCGGCCATAGGCATAGTCGATCGAATGCACGCCGGCGAAGACGCCGGATGCCAGCATGGCCGGCGCGAACCGGGCACCTTCCTCGTTCGCCCAGTTGGTGACGACGATCGGGTGCTTCGTCCTGATCCCGAGGTCGTTCATCGTGCGGACCACTTCCAGCGCGCCGAGCACGCCGAGAACGCCGTCATATTTACCACCGGTCGGCTGGGTATCGAGATGGCTGCCGACATAGACCGGCAATGCGTCGGGATCGGCGCCGGCGCGGGTCGCAAACATCGTGCCCATCTTGTCGACGCCGACGCTCATGCCCTCGGCCTCGCACCACGTCTGGAAGAGGTGGCGGCCTTCGCCGTCCGCATCGGTCAGCGTCTGGCGATTGTTGCCGCCGGCAATGCCGGGGCCGATCTTCGCCATGTCCATGAGCATGTCCCACAGACGATCGCCATTGATGCGCAAGTTCTCGCCGGGTGCTGCCACCATTTTTTCATCCTCGCCTGTTTTACGTCCACCCGTTGCGGGCGGCATGCTTGTCGTTCCCGTCGGTCCTTCGCATGGCGCCCCGATCTGATAAGAGGGCAATGCGAAGATCGGCATTGCGTTTATTCCGCTTGTCGCCGATAATTTGACCGCTTGGTAAAACATTACTATTTCCGCCGCGCCACTCAAGACGAAAATCACGAAAAATCCAGAGGAATTTCGAAAGCGCCGGGTGGACGCGGAAGAGGGCAAGGACAGGCATGGCCATCCCGAGGGCGGCGAAGACGCAGAGACGCACGCGCATCCAAGAGGAGAAGGAGGAGCGCATCCTCGAAGCGGCGCTCGACGTGTTTTCCCAGAACGGTTTCCGCGGCGCCACGATCGACCAAATCGCCGAGGCGGCCGGCATGTCGAAACCCAATCTCCTCTATTATTTCCGCACCAAGGAGGCGATCCATCGCCAGCTGATCGACCGGGTCCTGTCCACCTGGCTGGAGCCGCTGCGCGCCTTCGATGCGGAGGGCAATCCGGAATCGGAGATCCGCTCCTATATCCGCCGCAAGCTGGAAATGGCCCGCGATTTCCCGCGCGAAAGCCGGCTGTTCGCCAATGAAGTGCTGCAGGGCGCGCCGCATATCGAGGACGAGCTGAAGGGCCCGCTGAAGGCGCTTGTCGACGAAAAGGCGGAGGTAATCCGCGCCTGGGCACGATCCGGCAAGATCACCAAATGCGATCCATACCACCTGATCTTCTCGATCTGGTCGACCACCCAGCACTATGCCGACTTCGATGTGCAGGTGCGCGCCGTGCTCGGCCAGGATTATGCGGGAGAGGGGCGTTTCGAGGATGCAGCCCGGTTTCTCGAACAGCTCTTCATCGACGGGCTGCGGGCGCGCAAAGCCTGATCCTCACCTCAAGGCCGGAAACGAAAAACGCCGGCACAAGGCCGGCGTTTCCGTATTGTCGAGTACCGGCCTTTATCAGGCGGCAGCGGAGGCCCTGTTGGTCGGGACTTCGGCGATCGTCTTCAGAACCTGGGAAGCGATCTGGTAGGGGTCGCCCTGGGAGTTCGGACGGCGGTCTTCCAGATAGCCCTTGTAGTCGTTCTTGATGAACGAGTGCGGCACGCGGATCGAGGCGCCGCGGTCGGCAACGCCGTAGGAGAACTTGTTCCACGGAGCGGTTTCGTGCTTGCCGGTCAGGCGCTTGTCGTTGTCCGGGCCGTAGACGGCGATGTGGTCCATCAGGTTCTTGTCGAAGGCAGCCATGAGCGCTTCGAAATAGTCCTTGCCGCCAACTTCGCGCATGTACTTGGTCGAGAAGTTGCAGTGCATGCCCGAGCCGTTCCAGTCGGTGTCGCCGAGCGGCTTGCAGTGATATTCGATATCGATGCCGTACTTTTCAGTCAGGCGCTGCAGCAGGTAGCGTGCCATCCAGATCTGGTCGGCGGCCTTCTTGGAGCCCTTGCCGAAAATCTGGAATTCCCACTGGCCCTTGGCCACTTCGGCATTGATGCCTTCGTGGTTGATGCCGGCAGCGAGGCAGAGATCGAGATGCTCTTCGACGATTTCGCGGGCGACGTCGCCAACGTTCGAATAACCGACGCCGGTGTAATACGGACCCTGCGGAGCCGGGTAGCCCTGTTCCGGGAAGCCGAGCGGGCGGCCGTTCTGGTAGAAGAAATATTCCTGCTCGAAACCGAACCAGGCATCCTCGTCGTCGAGAATGGTCGCACGGGCGTTCGAAGCGTGCGGCGTGACGCCATCCGGCATCATGACTTCGCACATGACGAGAACGCCGTTGGTGCGGGCCGGATCCGGATAAATCGCAACCGGCTTCAGCACGCAATCGGACGAGCGGCCTTCGGCCTGCATGGTCGACGAACCGTCGAAGCCCCACAGCGGCAGCTGTTCGAGCGTCGGGAAGGTGTCGAATTCCTTGATCTGCGTCTTGCCACGCAGGTTCGGTACCGGGGTGTACCCGTCGAGCCAGATGTACTCGAGCTTATACTTGGTCATATTTTATCTCTCAGGCCGTGACGTTCATGGTTGAGCCATCCGAGGAAGCGGTATCGCGACGAGACCGCGCCTCCGGGGTACACGAGAGAACGCATTTCCCGTGCCAGTTTGGACCCGGGCGACGGTTTTGGGTTAAAAAAGTGTGAATGGTAGCGCGCCACCAAGGCGCCGAAAGTGAGTAAAAGCCCGGTAGATGAGGACACTCTCATGAAATCCACGGGTTTTGAAGGTTCTGTGACGATTGCCCGGAACCGAGGTCGTTTGGCAGACGTTTCCCCGCTGGCGGTCCCTGCGAGCAAAATAGATCGCCGGAACCTCGCTGCCGCTAAATTAGCGCCTAGCGTGAGTCGCAAAAATGATGTAAAATAATGCAATAAGCACAAAAAATGTGCAGATTTGTGCTCTGTGCGTGTTTGGATGCACTTTTGAAGTTAGGAGACGATCGGATGACAATTCACATCCATCGTGAGTCAGCAACCATCTATCAGTTCCCGGTCCGCCCGAGGCGGCGCCTAGATGATGGCCGGACCGTGCCGACCGGAATCCATGATGTAGCCTTGAGCGTGGTCGATACCAATTGCTGGTATCACGACGAAGCGGTTCGGGATTCGAACCCGTCGCCCGAGCGCCCGAAGCCCTGCTGACCCATGGATGAAGAAAAGGCCGCGCCATTGCTGACGCGGCCCTCCTCCTTTCCACCTGTTTTCCTCAGAACGCGAACAGCTTCAGCATCGCGTAGCCAAAAACCGCGATAAACAGCCAGCCGAACGCGCCGAGCGCCAGCGGCCGCCAGCCTTCCGCCTTCAGCTTGCGTATGTCGGTCTGCAGGCCCATGGCAGCGAGCGCCATGGAGAGCAGGAAACTCGTCAGCGTCACCAGCGTCTGGCTCACCTCTGCCGGAATGGCCACCGCGCTGTTGACCAGCATCATCCCGATAAAGCCCAGCACGAACCACGGCATCGGCGCCGAGGCCTTCGATGGACCTTCGCCGCCGGAGCGCATGGCAAGTGCCAGCGTCATGATCAGCGGCGCCAGCATGACGACACGGGCGAGCTTGGAGATGGTGCCGAACTGCCCGGCGACATCACCGCCCTGGAAGGCGGCGGCCACCACCTGGGCAACTTCATGGATGGTCGAGCCGGTCCACAGCCCGTAACCGCGTGCATCAAGCCCGAGCGGGGTGGCGAGCAGCGGGTATGCGAGCATCGACAGCGATCCGAACAGCGTCACGCACGCGACCGCATAAGCCACATGCTCCTGCTTGCCGCGTACCACCGTATTGGCGGCGATGACGGCCGAGGCGCCGCAGACGGACGTTCCGGCGGCGATCAGGTCGGTCAGCGATTTGTCGACGCCCATCGCCCGGCCGACCAGACGGATCGCCACGAAGGTGGTCACCAGCGTCAGCGCCACCATGGCAAGGCCGGCGCCGCCGAGGGAGAGGATCTGGCCGGCCGTCACCTGCAGGCCGAGCAGCACGATGCCGAAACGCAGGATTCGCTTCAGCGAAAAGCCGATGCCTGGTTCGACGGCTGTGGGGACGGGGGCCAGATTGCGGATCAGCATGCCGAAGACGATCGACAGGATGAGCGGGCTCAGCGTCGTCCAGCCTGTGAGGTTGCGGACGGTGAGGGCGACCATAGCAATCGCGGCGGTCAGGAGAAGTCCAGGAAGAAGCTGAGTGAAAGCCGGCCAATAGGGAGAGGAGAGGTGGGCGCGCTGTTCCGCAGTCGGCTGGATCGGCTTCATGATTTTTCCACGAGATTCTCTATTCGTCGAAAATCATTCTCTCTTTTACAAAAACACAAATCCAATTGATAAGTTTTCTGATATCGTTCGATAAAAGCGAATGGTTTTGAGACGATGACCCTCGATCAGCTCCGAATTTTTCTCGAAGTCGCCACCCGCGAACATGTGACCCGCGCGGCTGAGGCGTTGAACCTCACGCAGTCGGCAGTGAGCGCAGCGATCTCGGCCCTGGAGGCGCGGCATGCGGTGATCCTGTTCAACCGGGTCGGGCGGCGGATCGAACTCACCGAAGCGGGAAAACTGTTCGTGCCGGAGGCGCGCGCCGTTTTGGAGCGGTCACAGACTGCCGAGCATGTGCTTGCCGATCTGGGTGGATCGGCCTCGGGCATCCTGCGTGTCCATGCCAGCCAGACGGTGGCGAGCTATTGGCTGCCCGCCCGGCTGGTCAGCTATCACGAGCGGTTTCCGCGCGTCGATCTGCGGCTCACCGTCGGCAATACCCAGAGTGCTGCCGATGCGGTGCTGACCGGGGCGGCGGAACTCGCGGTCGTCGAAGGCGAAGTGTTTCTGGTCGGGCTCAAACGCCGAAAGGTGGCGGAGGACAGGCTGGTGCTGGTCGTCGGCAGCCGCCACCCCTGGGCGGACGGGCGAAAGATCCGCTCGAGCGATCTTCTGGAAACCAATTGGATCATGCGCGAACTGGGATCGGGCACCCGCTCCGCCTTCGAGGCGCAGCTCATCAATCTCGGCATCGAGCCGCAGTCATTGTCGGTTGTCCTTGAAATGCCGTCGAACGAAGCGGCGATGGCAGCGGTGGAGGCGGGGTTGAGCGCCACGGTGCTTTCAAGCCGGGCAGCATCGTCCCACTCCTTTTCCGGCCGGCTTCACATTGCCGATTTCCCGATGCCGCTGCGGCAGTTTTCGGCGCTTTTCCACGGCGAGCGCCACGTCACCCGGGCACTGCGCGCCATGCTCGACCTGCTGAACGAGCCCGCTGAAGACAGCTCCCGGTAATCCTCCGGCCAATCCCCACGCAGGTGCATGCCTCTTGTGTGAACGATAAAATTTAAATCGTTCAATATTTGCGAACAATACGTCCGCAACTTGCTGTCTATTCCCGACGGTCGACTTGCACCATCTTGAGCATCAGAAGCGCGGCAACGAGCTTCGGACAAGATCAAACACACGGAGGGGCTTCGAGAAACTCGGCTCCACCCCATGCAAGGAACAAGACAATGACCAGAATTTCCTCCGCCATCGCCGCCGCCCTCATCGCTTCGGCTTCGTTCGGTTCTGCCGCTCTCGCCGAAGGGGACTACTACCAGGGCGCCCAGAAGAACGCTCCCGCCGCCTCCGCTACCGTCGATCACATCAGCACTGGCAGCATCGGCCAGAACGGCAAGCTCCAGGCCGACGTCAACAGCGGCGACTATTTCGACGGCGCAAACCGCCCGAACTAACTGCAGCTCATTCAAGACACCGAAACAATCCCCGCAGGCCAGGTCGCAAACTTTGAAGCCGCGGGTAACTCTGAAGGGACTACCATCATGACCAAGATCACTTCCGCCATCGCCGCAGCCCTTATCGCTTCGGCCTCGTTCGCTTCCGTCGCTCTCGCTGAAGGCGATTATTATGACGGCGCCTCCAAGGCTTCCGCTACCGTCGATCAGGTTCAGACCGGCAGCATCGGCCAGAAGGCCGACGCTCAGAAGGCCAACATCCAGGCAGACGCCAACAGCGGCGACTATTTCGACGGCGCCAACCGCCCGAACTAAAAATCGTTCGAGGCCGTGAAACTGAAATCCATCCGGCTCCGTATCCCAAACCGCACGTAACGCAGACCGGACTTCCAAACCTAAAAGGACCAAGACAATGACCACGATCACTTCCGCAATCGCCGCAGCTTTCATCGCTTCGGTTTCGTTCGCCGGTGCAGCTTTCGCTGACGAAGGCGACTATTTCCAGGGCGTTTCCAAGGCTTCCGCCATGGTCGACCACATGCAGACCAGCAGCATTGCCAAGGACCAGCAGAACGCCAACCAGATCCCGGCTCCCGTCGGCCGTGGCGACTATTTCGACGGCGCAAACCGCCCGAACTAACTGCAGCTCATTCAAGACACCGAAACAATCTCCGCAGGCCAGGTCGCAAACTTTGAAGCCGCGGGTAACTCTGAAGGGACTACCATCATGACCAAGATCACTTCCGCCATCGCCGCAGCCCTTATCGCTTCGGCCTCGTTCGCTTCCGTCGCTCTCGCTGAAGGCGATTATTATGACGGCGCCTCCAAGGCTTCCGCTACCGTCGATCAGGTTCAGACGGGCAGCATCGACCGGAAGGCTGGCGCTCAGAAGGCCAACATCCAGACCGAAGTCAACAGCGGCGACTATTTCGACGGCGCAAACCGCCCGAATTAATCTGTCGCATCCCAGACGAAGAAGGCCCGGCAACCGCCGGGCCTCTTTGTTTTTGCACTCGTTCTTCAGAGAATTCGCATATGCCCGGCGTTGTGCTATAATTCCCGGACCGAAAGAAGTCTTGGGAGGTAAAACCCATGGAGAGACTGCTTTTTAGGAATGTGCGCCCGCTCTACGGCTGGCTTTTCATCGTCGCCTGGTTCGCCATTCTCGGGCTGATGACCTGGGTGTTCTTCCGCAACGGCGGCATCGCCCAGGAACCGTTCAGGGCTGTCATCATCGCTTTCTTCTGGGGTCTTGGTGGCTGGCTGGCTTCCGGAGCGCTTGCCCGGCCAATCGTCTCGGTCCGGCAAGGGAGCGATGGCAGATGGATCGTCATCCGCCGCTGGCTCTGGACCCATGACGAGGAACGCATCGATCCCGACCGCCTGCCGCCTCCGACCATCGACGCGGAAAGCGACGGCGAGGGCGGTATGCACTACCACTGCCTTTTGAAGACGCCGGAACACGGCTCCGTGGAATTCAGCGAGCACCTCAAGCTGGACAAGGCCGCCCTCGCGCGTGATCGCATGGCCTTCCTGATCCGGAACGCCAGAACGAAAATGCCGCGGTCAAGCTGACCGCGGCAAGGTGGTTTCCAATCACTCCGCGGCCTGTCTGGCCATCGGGTTGTTCGGATGCTGGGTCCAGTTGGCGTAGGTGGGATCGACCACCTTGCCGGTGCGCTTGTCGAGTTCGCCGGCGGGCAGGGCTTCCATGGTGATGCAGTTCTCGACCGGACAGACGTTGACGCAGAGATTGCAGCCGACGCATTCCTCTTCCATCACCTCGAAATGGCGCACGCCATCGACCATGCTGGTGATCGCCTGGTGGGACGTATCCTCGCAGGCGATGTGGCAGCGGCCGCACTTGATGCAGGCATCCTGGTCGATATGCGCCTTGGCGATGTAGTTGAGGTTCAAGTACTGCCAGTCGGTGACGTTGGGGACCGCGCGACAGATGACGTCGTCGAGCGAGCGGTGACCCTTCTCGTCCATCCAGTCGGACAGACCGGTGATCATTTCCTGGACGATCTTGAAGCCGTAGGTCATCGCCGCTGTGCAGACCTGCACGTTGCCGGCGCCGAGCGCCAGGAACTCGGCTGCGTCACGCCAGGTGGTGATGCCGCCGATGCCGGAGATTGGCAGGCCATAGGTTTCCGGATCGCGGGCGATTTCGGCGACCATGTTGAGCGCGATCGGTTTGACCGCCGGGCCGCAATAGCCGCCATGGCTGCCCTTGCCGCCGACCGAGGGGTTGGGCGAGAACGTGTCGAGATCGACCGAGACGATCGACGAGATCGTGTTGATCAGCGACACGGCATCCGTGCCGCCGCGCTTGGCGGCGCGGGCGGGGTGGCGGATGTCGGTGATGTTAGGCGTCAGCTTGGTGATGACCGGCATGCGGGTGTACTGCTTGCACCAGCGTACTACCATTTCGATATATTCCGGCACCTGGCCGACCGCGGAGCCCATGCCGCGCTCGGACATGCCGTGCGGACAGCCGAAGTTGAGCTCGATGCCGTCGACTTCGGTCTCTTCGACCAGCGGCAGGATCGCCTTCCAGGCCTGTTCCTCGCAAGGGACCATGATCGAGGCGACGATCGCCCGGTCCGGCCAGTTCTTCTTCACTTCCTTCATCTCGCGAAGGTTGGTGTAGAGGTCGCGGTCGGTGATCAGTTCGATATTGTTGAGGCCCAGCAGGCGGCGGTCGGCACCCCAGATCGCGCCGTAACGCGGGCCGTTGACGTTGACGACCGGCGGGCCTTCCTCGCCGAGCGTCTTCCAGACCACGCCGCCCCAGCCCGCCTTGAAGGCGCGCTCGACATTGTAGGCCTTGTCGGTCGGCGGCGCGGACGCCAGCCAGAACGGGTTGGGGGATTTGATGCCGACGAAATTGTTGCGGATATCAGCCATTGTTTCGATCTCCCCTCAAGCCACTGCGGTTGCCGGCTGCGCTGCGGCAGCCAGGGCTTTTGCGATGCTTTCCGCGGCGTCGCGCCCTTGCGCGACGGCCGACACGGTTAGGTCCTCACCGGTGCCGATACAGTCACCGCCGGCCCAGACGCCCTCGATCGAGGTGCGGCCCTCGGCATCGACCACGATCTTGCCCTTCTCGAACTGCAGCGCGCCGAGGCCCGAGGCGGAGAAGGTCTGGCCGATCGCCTTGAAGATCTGGTCGGCGGCGATCACGCCGGTCTCGCCGGTGCCGATCAGCCTTCCATCGCGGATCGCGGTATATTCCACCTCGATACCGGCCACCGTGCCGTCCTTGCCGATGATCGATTTCGGCGCCAGCCAGTGGCGGATGATGACGCCGTTGGCGGTCGCCAGATCCTGCTCGTAGGGCGAGGCGTTCATGTTCTCCTTGCCGCGGCGATAGCAGATCGTCACCTCTTCGGCGCCGAGCAGCTTTGACTGGATCGCGGCGTCGATGGCGGTCATGCCGCCGCCGAGCACCACGACACGCCGGCCGATCGGCAGCACGCTCTTGTCCTTTGCCTGGCGAAGGGCGGCGATGAAATCCACCGCATCCTCGACGCCGGTAAGTGCCTCGCCTTCGATGCCGAGGCCGTTGACGCCGGCAAGGCCCATGCCGAGGAAAACGGCGTCGTATTGCGCCGTCAGGTCGGAGAGCGAGAAATCCCGGCCGAGCGCCTGGCCGTTCCTGATCTCGATGCCGCCGATCGCGGTCACGTAATCCACTTCGCGGGCGGCGAAGTCATCGACCGCCTTGTAGGTGGCGATGCCGTATTCGTTGAGGCCGCCTGCCTTTTCGCGCGCTTCGAGAACGACGACCGAATGGCCGTGCATCGCGAGCCGGTGTGCTGCGGCAAGGCCGGCGGGGCCTGCGCCGACGACGGCAATCGTCTTGCCGGTTGGAGCCTTGCGGCTATAGAACTGCCGGCCCTGTTCCATGGCGATGTCGGTGGAATAACGCTGCAGCTTGCCGATTTCGACCGGCTTGTCCTCGGCGGTGTTGCGCACGCAGGCCTGTTCGCAGAGCGTTTCGGTGGGACAGACGCGGGCGCACATGCCGCCCAGAATGTTCTGGTCGAAGATGGTCTTCGCCGACCCCAGCGGATTGCCCGTCTGTATCTGCCTTATGAACAGCGGGATATCGATGGAGGTGGGACAGGCCGTCATGCACGGCGCGTCGTAGCAGAAATAACAGCGATCGGATTCGACCAGCGCCTCGTGCCTGTCGAGGCGCGGGTGGAGATCGGCGAAATTCGCCTCATAATCGGCAGCGGTGAGGCGGCCAGCCTCGATCCCGGCCTTCGGACCGTTTCCCAGTCGTTCCATCCTAAGTTCCCTCTTTTATGGATTCATGGACAACTATTGAGCAAAAGGTACCACAGCAAAAAAATTTATCAAACGGTAAATTTTTGGAAATGGCGAGGCCATGTCAGGTCGCCCGATATATCATGATAAAAAGGGTCCACTTTAATCTTTACTCTGAAAATCAACTTTAATATGGTGCCGGCCATCGAGGAACCAAAGCGTGAGCGGAATCGGCGGCGAGGGGCATATGGCCAAGAAGCAGAAGCACAGACACAGCAATTCCGGCGCGGAGGCGAAGAGCGCCGAAACGCGGGGACCGGGCGTGACGGACGTCCGCAGCTTTCTCTATGTCGGCGGCCGTGACTGTCAGGTGGCGCACCTGAGGGAGATCGCCAGCAATTTCGGCGCCGAACTGATCCACCACGACGGCGGACTTCGCGAGGCGGTCTCCCGTATCGACACGGTCCTGCCGTCGGTCGACTGCGTCTTCTGCCCCATCGACTGTATCAGCCACGATGCGTGCCTGAGGGTGAAGACCGGCTGCAAGAAGTTCGGTGTCGCCTTCGTGCCGCTTCGCAACGGCTCCAAATCCAGTCTGGAGCGGGCGCTCCAGACCATGAAGGAACGCAATGATGAACGAAGAACGTCGTGACACCAGCCTTTTCATCGGCCTGCACAAGCTTGCCGAACAGAATGGCGACGGGCTGGTGCCGGAACTTTACGCGCTGCTGACGGCCCGCGCCGAGGCGGCCGCGGATATGACCAATGTGGTGGTGCTGCCGAAGCCGGTTCGGGGGACGGTGGCGGAAGCCGCTTCGGCCGAGAGCGCTCGGGTGCTGGCGTTTAAGCGGTAGAGGGCAGGCCAGAAGGCGACTTAAACCTCCCGCGCCTTCAAAACCGCTCCCGCAGCGACAATCAGCCAGCCCAGCATCATCCCCGTCCCACCAACCGGCGCGGCCATCGGAAACAGCCGGTCGCCGAGATAGTGGCGCGAGACGAGGTCGCCTGCAAAGATAATCGTGCCGAGGCCGAGCACGAGTGCGGCCAGCGTCGCCGTGCGAAAATACCGGTGACCGAGATAAAGGCCGAGCAGGACCGGCGCATGCGCCAGGCACATGGTCGAGGCGGAGCCGAGGAAGACCGTATCGCCGCCGTGGCTTGCGGCCGCTGCCAGAGCCACGCCCGTGGTCCCCATCAGGCCGCTCACAAACAGAATCAACGGCCGCAGATTGCCGAGTCTTTCCAACGGCCTATTCCTTGTTCTGCATGTGGAAAGCCAGCCGTTCGATCGGCGGCCAGATGATCTCGCGCAGTTTCGGGTTTTCGATCGTCTCGTCCATGGCGCGGCGGAAGCAGAGCATCCATTCGTCGCGCTCCAGTGGGCCGATCGCCGCGCCAAAATGGCGCGAGCGCAGCCGTGGGTGGCCGTGCTTTTCCACATAGACCGGCGGGCCGCCGAGATAGCCGGTCAGATAATCGTAGAGTTTCGCTTCGCTGCCTTCGAGGCTCGGCGGATGGACGGCGCGGCAATGGGCCGCTTCCGGCAGCGTGTCCATCAGCTCGTAGAAGCGCTTCACCAGCGCCCGCACCGTCGCGTCGCCGCCGATCGCCTCGTAAAGTGTGATGGTTTCGTCCGCCATGCCCGTCTGGCCCGCTCGTTCTGATCGTTCCGAACGGTGTTACCGATCCGTGCCCGGGCGGGCAAGCGCCACGGCGTCGCAGATAGCCTTCTCGTGCGGCCATGCGGCGCCGAATAGATCGTTTGCTATTCCGACCCCGCATCCACTTCTTTGGCATCGGGCTCGGCCATGGAACCGGCACCCGGCGTCTTCTCCCTGTCGATCAGACGCTCCTTGGCATATGGGCCGGCCGGCGAATGTCTTGCCGTCCTCACCGGTTTTCCTCTGTGCTCGATGACTTCCTGTGCAGTCCGTTCTTCAGGCATTTTGGTCCTCCGTGTTGGGGTTTCAGAAAGCCAACGTCGGAGGAGGAGAGGAGTTCCAAGATGTAGGACTGCCAACACCCTGCCGGGTTTCGCAACGGGACACGGCCTGCTCCGAAAACATAAGGCGGAACCGGGGGAGAGGCCCGGTTCCGCCGCTGCGCCACCTTTCTTCAGCGGCGGGCCTAAAAGGGCGGGCGCAATCGTTCTGGGTTCACACCACCTTCATGGCGCCGGGGCCGGGCGTGGCGCCGGGGGGTACCTTGCCGAGGATGATCATGCCGAGCACTTCATCCTTGGTGACGTCCTCGGTGCGGGCATGGCCGACCACCTTGCCGTTCTTCATCACGAAGACGCGGTCGGCAAGGTCGAAGACGTCGTGGATGTCGTGGCTGATCAGGAAGATGCCGATGCCTTCGCGCTTCAGCTGCTTGATGAGGTCGCCCACCTGCGCCGTTTCCTGGGGGCCGAGCGCTGCGGTTGGCTCGTCCATGATCAGGATGCGGGCGTCGAACAGGATGGCGCGAGCGATCGCCACCGATTGCCGCTGGCCGCCGGACAGCGCCTTCACCGGCTCCTTGAAGCGCTTGAAGTTGGGGTTGAGGCGCCCCATCACTTCGCGGGTGCTGGCCTCCATGGCGACGTCGTCGAGCGTGCCCCATTTGGTCTGCAGCTCGCGGCCGAGATAGAGATTGGCGGCGGCATCGACATTGTCGGCGACGGCGAGCGTCTGGTAGATCGTTTCGATGCCGTATTTCTTGGCGTCGCGCGGGTTGCGGATGTCGGCGGTTTCGCCGTTGATCATGATGTCGCCGTTGTCGCGCTTGTAGGCGCCCGACAGGATCTTGATCAGCGTCGACTTGCCGGCGCCGTTATGGCCGAGCAGCGCCACGACCTCGCCGGGGAAAAGATCGACCGAGGCATTCTCGACAGCGTGAATCCCGCCGAAGGAGATGGAAATGTTCTTCATTTCCACGAGCGGAGTGTTTTGTTCCGTCACGATGAAAACTCCTGTTACTTGGCGCGAGAGCGATAGACGGTGTCGAGCCACACGGCGGTGACGAGCACCATACCGACGACGATGCGCTGGAACGGCGAGTCGATACCGAGCAGCACCATGCCGGACTGAAGCGACTGCATGACGAGCGCGCCGAGCATGGCGCCGGCGATCGATCCCATGCCGCCGGCAAGCGAGGTGCCGCCGATCACTGCTGCGGCGATCGTATAAAGCTCGTCGAGCTCCCCTTGCGCATTGGTGGCGGCGTTGAGGCGAGCGGTGGAAATCGCCGCCGCGATGGCGCAGAGCATGCCCATCAGCGCGAAGATCTTGACCGTTACCCAGCGGGTCTTGATGCCGGCGAGTTCGGCTGCCTCCGGATTGCCGCCGATCGCAAAGACGTAGCGGCCGAAGCGCAGGCGGGTGGCGATGAAGGTCATGACGATGCCGACGGCGATCGCCATCAGCACCGGGATGGCGATCCCTTGCGAGATCAGCAGGCCACCTTCCGGCCAGGCAATGTTGTTTGCCTCGGCGTAACGGCGGGCGATGGCGATCGGCCAGTAATACTGGTTGGCGATCCACACCGCGCCGAGCACGACGATACAGCCGAGTGCGACCAGCACGTATTCGGCCCAGACCGGCCGGCGCGGGAAGGAGAAGCGCTTGCGCTGGCGGCGCGCGTTGATGATCGCCGCGATGATGGCGAGACAGGCGATGATGCCGACGACCCAGCTCCAGGTGGCGCCGATCGAGCCTTCCGTGCCGCCGCCCATCAGGCGGAAATTGACGTCCATCGGTGCGACCGTCTGGCCGCTCGTCACGAACCAGGTGGCGCCGCGCCAGATGAGCAGACCGCCGAGCGTGACGATGAACGAGGGCACGCCGAGGAAGGCGATGATGACGCCCTGCAGCGTGCCGATCAGCGCGCCGACGATCAGTCCGCCGGCGAGCGCGACGATCCAGATGGCCGGATGATCGAAGCCGAGCAGCTCGGGAAGAAGCCGGGCCTGCATGACACCCATGATCATGCCGGTAAACCCGAGGATCGAGCCGACCGAAAGGTCGATGTTGCGGGTGACGATGACGAGCACCATGCCGGTCGCCATGACGGCCACCGAGGCGGTCTGCACCGAGAGGTTCCAGAGATTGCGCGGCGTCAGGAAGAGGCCGCCCGTCAGGATATGGAACCCGACCCAGATGATCAGCAGCGCGCCGATCATGCCGAGCATGCGCGTGTCGATCTCGGTCGCGCGGAAAAAGCGGGCAACAAAATTGCCTTCCGCCTGTCCTGCCGCCGCCGATGTCTTGGAATTCGTCGTGGACTGTATTGTCTCGGCCATGTTTTGCCGTTCCCCACTCTGTACGAGGCGCTCGGCTCGACAATATCGAGCCGAACCGCACCTCCGTGACGTTCAGCCGCCGGGTAAACATTCGTGCGACCGCGCCATCTTACGCCGAAAACCGACGCCGCGGCAGAAGTGCTGCGGCGTCGGTGATTTTATGATCTGCGGACGACCATGCGTTACTTGCAGGCCGCCACTGCGCCGGCCTTGACGCCCTGGCAGGCTTCGGCCTTGCTGATCCAGCCTGCCTCGATGACGAGGTTCAGGTTGTCCTTGGTGATGGCCTGCGGCTTCAGGAAGACCGACTGCATCTTGACCTTCTTCGGGCCGCCGTCGAAGGTCTGGACGCCCTTGATCTCGTTCAGCTTCTTGCCGCCGGCAAGGGCCAGAGCGATTTCAGCGGCGTTCTTGCCGAGTTCGCGAGAGTCCTTCCAGACGGAGACCGTCTGGGTGCCGAGAGCAACGCGGTTCAGGGCTGCCTTGTCGGCGTCCTGGCCGGAGACCGGAACCGATCCTGCCAACCCCTGAGCGTCGAGTGCCGCGATCGCACCGCCGGCAGTGCCGTCGTTGGATGCCACGACCGCATCGACCTTGTTGTTGTTCTTGGTCAGGAACTGCTCCATGTTCTTCTGGGCGTTCTCAGGCTTCCAGCCGTCGGTATAGGCTTCGCCGACATTCTTGATCTTGCCGGCGTCGATTGCTGCCTTCAGCACTTCCATCTGGCCGGCGAACAGGAAGTCCGCGTTCGGATCGGAGGACGAGCCCTTGATAAAGACGTAGTTGCCTTCAGGCTTTGCCTTGAAGACGCCCTGCGCCTGCAGGCGGCCGACTTCCTTGTTGTCGAAGGTGATGTAGAAGGCAGCCGGATTTTCGATCAGGCGGTCGTAACCGACGACCGGAATGCCTTCGGCTGCAGCCTTTTCAACGGCCGGACCAATGGCGCTCGAATCCTGCGCCAGAACGATCAGGGCATTGGCGCCCTGCGAGATCAACGACTCGACGTCGGTGAGCTGCTTTGCGGCGGAAGACTGGGCATCAGCGGAAATATACTTGGCGCCGGCAGCCTCGAGTGCCTTCTTGATGGCGGCCTCGTCGGTCTTCCAACGCTCTTCCTGGAAGTTCGACCAGGAAACGCCGACGACGAGATTGGCCGCCATGGTGGCGGAATGCATGGAAACGAGGATGGCCGCGCCGGCCATCAGCTTTACGAATGATCTCATAATGTCCTCCCGAGTGACGGCGGATGGGCCCTAGCCTCCGTGCTCTCCCCCCCGCCAGATAATCTGTCGGATAAAGCGTCTAAAGCTTTTTCTCGACAGTCGAGAAATTAGATGTCAGAGATTCCGAGGGCTGTCAATCGGCACTTGTGGAGGGCAAGGCACTGCCGTATCGACAGTTGGAGTGAGGGAGGCTGCAGGCGGAATGCTGGCGAAATCGAGCACGGAACTGGTCCGGCAGCAGAACAGCGTACTCGTGCTGTCTGCGCTGCGACGCCACGGCCGGCTCGCGCATACGGAAATCTCGGATGCGACCGGGCTGGCGTCGGCGACGATCTCCTCGATCACCGCCGACCTGGAGCGTGCCCGCATCATCGAAAAGAGCGAGCAGCAAGCGACCGTCGGCCGCGGACGGCCGCGCGTCTTGTTCAGCCAGCGGCGCAACTGCGGCTATCTCATTACCGTCATCATCTCGTCGGACCTGATCCAGTATTCGCTGGTCGACTACGCCGGCACGCTGCTCGACCGGTTCAGCGAACCGCGCGGCGAGGGCGGCACCGCGGCCTTCCTGGCTGCCATCTCGGCGGGGCTGGAACGGGCCGTCGAACGTTCCCGCATCGAGCGCGGCAGCGTGCTGCTCGTATCGGTCAGCAGCAAGGGGCTTGCACGTCCGACAGAACCGGTGCTCGTCTGGTCGCCGGTCTTCGGTTCCCAGCCGGTCGATTTCGCCGCGGCGCTGAAAGACGGCTGGCAGGCCAAGGTCATCCTCAACAACGAGACACTGCTGGTGGCCGGTGCGCTGCTCGAACGGCAGGTGAAGACGCAGGGCGGCGGCGAGCCGGTTCTGGCCGCGCTTTCGCTCGGCCACAGTATCGGGCTCGGGATCGCGCGCCGGGTCACCGGCGGTGTTCCGGAAATCTCGGCGCCCAATTTCGGGCACATGCTGCATATGCCGAATGGCGGGCTTTGCCGCTGCGGCGCGCGCGGCTGCGTCGAGGCCTATGCCGGTTTCTACGCCATCCTGCGCGCCGCCTTCGAGGTGCCGGTGGATACGATCCCGGCGAAATTCGTGCCGGTCACCGAAATCGACAAGATCGCCGCCCGCGCCCGGCAGGGCAATCGCATGGCGCAGCTCGCGTTCCGCAATGCGGGTGCGGCGTTGGGCTACGGCCTCTCGCGGCTGCTCAGCCTGCATGGCCATATGCCGGTCTTCATCACCGGTCCCGGCACCCGCTACCAGGACCTGCTGCAGGCGGGTATCGAGGAGGGGCTGGCGCAGACGCATGTGGTGCGGCTCGGCGGCATGCCGGGCCTGACCGTCGTGCCGGACGAGCCTTCCCTGGTATTCGAGGGACATCTCAACCTTGCATTTTCGATCGTCGACCAGGATATCATCGGTTCACGCCAGAGCATGCAGGCCGCCGGGGAATGACCTATGGCGAGTGACTGGTGGCGAACGACTGGCCGGGAGTAGCATTATGATCGATCCGAACCATCCCTTCTACGAGCCGCTCTGGCGCCGGGTGCTGATCCCGGCGGTCTGCGCCGCCTGGGCGATCTTCGAGCTGGTTGCCGGAGAACCCTTCTGGGCGATCATCGTCGGCGCCATGGGGGCCTACGCCGCTTACAAGTTGTTCATCGAAAGGAAAAAGCCGCCGGTCGAGAGACCTGTCGACGAGCAGCAGGACCAGGATTTGCGCTAGCGCCAGAACAGACCTTTGATCGCGTTGTCGATCAGCAGGTTGGCGGTCTTCATGCGGGTGTTGGCATTCTCCCGGAATTCCGGCGCGACGCCGTCTGGATGGTTGGCCTTGGCGAAATGCCGGCGTTTCTCGCCGAGCGTCGCCTCCGTATCGGCAGCCGTGATGTCAAGCTCCGCGGCAATCTCCTCGGTCGTCAGCCGCAGCAGGTGGGCGGGGATGACCGGTGCCGGCGGTGGCTCTTGTGGCTCCTCTTGCGCCAGCACCGATTCGATTTCGATCTCGGTAATGTCGGGAAGGAAAGCGAAATAGGCCTCGGTCCCGGTGGCGGTCACAGCCGGACCGTCATCCGCCGGCGCGACGAAACCCATGCCGAGCCCCTTGATGCGGAAGCCCGTGCCGGTCTCTTCGGCCTCGTCTTCGCCGTGCTCTTGCCTCAGTCGCGTCAGAACCGACTGGAAGACCGATTGCCCAAACAGCATGCGCCACCTCTTTTATGGGGCGGAACCAGAACATGCGAAGGTGGTGTCGGGCTTGTGCGGGAATATCGGCGACCGATCGGATGAGCCCCTTTGCGGGCTCATCCGCCGTCAGGCTCGCTTCAGCGTACGACGGGCTCGCCGTGATATCTGCGCTTTGAGGGTTTCGATACGCCGAAACCGACTTCCATCATCAGCCGGGGGTGATGTTTGGCGACCGTCCCCATGTGGAACCCGAAGGGGTCCTCGACGAACCCGTAGCCCGCCTTACCCGTCAGGGTGACGGCGCTTTCCTCTCCGTAGAATTCGAGCACTTCTTCTGCCGGATGCCCGACGAGCAGGGTCAGTTGGTGCTTGAGACGCCGCTTGTTGTGGCTGCCGCGCATATAGACGTGCGGTCCCGCGTCCTCATCGACATTCGACAGGTAGAAGAAGAACTTCAGCATCCGCCAGTCGTCGAGATCGAAATGAAACTTGAAAGAGGCACGGCTGAGGTCGGCCTCCGAAGCGGACTGAGTGGGAAAGCTCCACCACGTCCGGGTGGTGATCAGTCTGGCTTCACCACCGAGATAGTGCCTTGCGACATCCAGAAGAAGAGGGTCCTGCTGCACCGCGACCGCTGCCTCGCAACCGGCGATCCTTTCGAAATGGTGGCCGCTCAAGATCGCCCGACCGAATCGGCGTTCCGCTTCCGCGTGCTCGCCTGCACGGAATTCGAGTTTCCGCTCGAAATTACCGAAGCAAGGGGTTTCGGATGCGAAACGGGCGATCTCATGCCGAATCGCATCGGGCAGGACGAGGCCGGTGAAGATCCCGCTTCGTCGGAGTTCGTCGGCGACCTTATCGGCTTCGATATCGCCGAACATCGATGTTTCCGTCGGCGCGGACTTCGAGACAGGCTTGGCGGTCAGCCAATGCGCCCGCCTGAACGGAATTGTCCGGGCCAGAAGGAACATGGGAAGCCAAGCCGGGTTTTCCCGCAGATCGGTGAAATAGGTGGGCAGGCGTGCAGCCATTCGCCGGAAAGTTCCGCCATGACGCGCGATCGATTCGAGATCCTGCGGCTTGGTTTTGGACGTCTCAAGCATCTGGTATCCTCATTCAGGCATGGCATTTGCCATGCGTTTCGGTAACCCGCAGCCCCGCGCATCGTAGGCAGGCAATAGTCCATGCCGCAATGCAGCATAGATTGCCGCCTTCCGGATCTTCAACCCTTGAACTGCCTGTGAAATCGGGAACGCGGTGCGTGGTTAACAAACCATTGCGCCGCACGACGGCCTGAGCCGGTGGTTTTACGGTCGGCCGAGAACGCCTGCTATGCCAGGCAGCGTCCCCGGTCTTCGCGCGTCCGTTACCCCTGGGACTGTGTCTGGCTTTGGCTTTGCGCCACCGTCAGGGAAACCCTGAGGTTCTCGCCGGCCGGGCCGAGGCGCATGCCGGAGACGGGGGCGCAGTCGCGGTAGCAGAGGCCGGAGGCGACCCGCACGTAACTGTCGTTCGGGCAGATGTTGTTGGAGGCGTCGAAGCCGACCCAGCCGAGGCCCGGCAGAAACACTTCCGCCCAGGCATGCGTCGCCGCCTGTTCCGTCGTGCCTTCCATCAGCAGGTAGCCGGAAATGTAGCGTGCCGGGATGTCGAGCAGGCGGGCGGCCGTGATGAAGATATGGGTGTGGTCCTGGCAGACGCCGGTCTTTGCCTCCAGCGCCTGTTCGGCGGTCGTCTCGGTGCCGGTCGCACCTGGCACATAGGCAACGGTTTCGTGGATCGTTTCCATCAGCGCGTGCATCTTGGCAAGCTCGCTGTCGCCCTTTAGGCTTTTAGCGAGTTCGCGGATGAGCTTGCCCGCCTTGGTCAGCGCCGTCTCGCGCAGGAACAGCCAGAGCGGGCAGAAACCCTGGTGCGGGCCGAAGACGCCGGCGCGGTCCTGGGTCTCCACCTCGCCGGATGCGGTGATGCGGATCGTGTGCTCGGTGCCTTCGATCGAGACAAGTTCGACCCGGTTGCCGAACTGGTCGGCATAACCCGCCTCGATCTTGGCGCCGTCCACGCTGACGGCCCAGTTCAACACCTTCTGGCCGGGGCCGTCGATCGGCGTCAGCCTGAGGCGCTGCAGCGAATAGGGCACCGGCTCGTCGTAGAGATATTCGGTCGTATGAGAGATCTTCAGCCGCATGTGCGGTAAATCCTGTGCCTGTTGGGCCTACTGATAAAAGCGGTAGCCTTCGGAGATTTCGGCGCTGAGCTGGTTGTTGCGACTGACGAAATCCTCCAGAAATTCGTGCAGGCCGTGGTCCATGATGTCGGAGATCGAGCCGCGCTTCAGCGTCGAGCGGATTGCTGCCGCTGTCTCGTGGGCCTTCAGCTGCTCCCCATAGGTTTCCCCAAGGTAGCCGAGATTGCTGACGATCTTCTCGTAGCAGTAAGCCAGCGACCGCGGCATCTGCACTTTCAGGATGAGGAAATCGGCAATGTTGGCGGATTGGTATTCCCCGTCATAGACCCAGCCGTATGAACGGTGGGCCGAGACCGAGCGCAGGATCGATTCCCATTGGTAATTGTCGAGCTTCGACCCGACCTGGCTGATTGCCGGCAGCAGCACATAATATTTCACGTCGAGAATGCGGCTGGTATTGTCAGCGCGCTCGATGAAAGTGCCGATGCGCGAGAAATTGTAGAGGTCGTTCCTCAGCATCGAGCCGTGGAAGGCGCCGCGGATCAGGCCGCAGCGGTGCTTGATGACGTCGATCAGTTCCGGCAGGTCGGTCTGCTTCAGCTTGCGGGCGAGCCGGGCCTTCAGGTCGATCCAGCATTCGTTGGTCGCCTCCCAGGTTTCGCGGGTCAGAGCGGTGCGCACCATGCGGGCGTTGTTGCGCCCGAATTCGATGCAGGACATGACGCTCGATGGGTTCGACGTGTCGCGCAGCAGGTAGTCGATGGCATCCGCCGCCGTCAGTTCGGTATGCACTTGCGAATAGGCTTCGCGCACGCCGGCGCTTTCGAGCACGCCGTGCCAGTCCTCGTCGGAGGAGCCGGCGCGGGTCAGCGATACGCGCAGGCCCGCATCGACGAGGCGGGCGATATTCTCCGCCCGCTCGATGTAGCGGAACATCCAGTAGAGGCCGTTTGCAGTTCTTCCGAGCATGTGTCTACGACCTCAATCTTCCAGTACCCAGGTGTCCTTGGTGCCGCCGCCCTGGCTGGAATTGACCACGAGCGAACCCTGTTTCAGGGCCACTCGGGTCAGACCGCCGGGGATGATCTTCACCTTGTCGGAGACGAGCACATAGGGGCGCAGGTCGACGTGGCGGGGGGCGATCCCCTTGTTGACGAAGATCGGTACGGTGGACAGCGCCAGCGTCGGCTGGGCGATGTAGTTGGCGGGCTTGGCGGCCAGCTTCTCGGCGAATTCGGTGCGTTCCTTCTTGCTTGCCGTCGGGCCGACCAGCATGCCGTAGCCGCCCGAACCGTGAACTTCCTTGATGACCAGTTCCTCGATGTGCTCCAGCACGTATTTGAGGCTGTCGGGCTCGGAACAGCGCCAGGTCGGCACGTTTTCGAGCAGCGCCTTGCGGCCCGTATAGAATTCGACGATCTCGGGCATGTAGGAATAGATCGCCTTGTCGTCGCAGATGCCGGTGCCGGGGGCATTGGCGATGGTGATGTTGCCGGCCCGGTAGACGTCCATGATGCCGGGAATGCCGAGCGCCGAATCCGCGCGGAAGGTCATCGGATCGAGGAAGTCGTCGTCGACGCGGCGGTAGAGCACGTCGATCGCCTCGTAGCCGCGGGTGGTGCGCATCTTGACGCGTCCGTCGATGACCCTCAGATCGGCACCTTCGACGAGCTCGACGCCCATCTGGTCGGCGAGGAACGAGTGTTCGTAATAGGCCGAATTGAAGATGCCGGGCGTCAGCACCGCGACGCGTGGCCGGCCCTTGCAGCCGGGAGGGGCAAGCGAGGCGAGCGACTGGCGCAGCAGCCGCGGATAGTCCTCGACCCGCTGCACCTTGTTCAGCGTAAATAGTTCCGGGAACATCTGCATCATGGTTTCCCGGTTTTCCAGCATGTAGGAAACTCCGGACGGAGTGCGGGCGTTGTCTTCCAGCACGTAGAACTGGTCCTCGCCGGTGCGCACGATGTCGGTGCCGACGATATGAGTGTAGACGCCGCCCGGCGGCTTGAAGCCGATCATTTCGGGAAGGAAGGTGACGTTCCTCTCGATCAGCGCACGGGGAATGCGGCCGGCCTTGATGATCTCCTGTTTGTGGTAGATGTCGTCGAGGAAGGCGTTGAGCGCCAGAACCCGCTGCTCGATGCCTTGAGCAAGCTTGCGCCATTCACGAGCCGAGATGATGCGGGGAATGATGTCGAAGGGGATGAGCTTTTCGGAACTGTCTGCGTGTCCATAGACCGCGAAGGTGATGCCCGTCTTCCTGAATATGTTTTCCGCGTCCTGGGTCTTGCGGATCAGGTGCGCAGCGTCCTGACTGGCATACCATTCGTGGTAGGTCTTGTATGGCGGTCGCGGAAGGTTTTCCGCAGTCAACATTTCGTCAAATGCCAAAGGCGCATTCCCCTTTTTTGGCCATAAGAATACAACGGTGCAGGCAATGCAAGAACTGTGCGCAATTCGCGGAAAAGAATTCTGCGCGTCAAAAAACACAGGCTCGAGGCCCCACCTGTCAGTAGATGCGCTGATTCTGGCGCTCGGCAAGCGTCCTATTTTAGGAGAGGGTGAATAAGTCTCCTGCCTTGAAAAACATCAGTTGCCCAAGCGCTGATCAAATGTCGCCGGCTGGCATCGATTCCGCTCCGTTTGCAAATGATCGCGCGGTCCGGGTCCGTGAAGGCTCCCGAAATCGGCTGCTTGACAGAAATTCGACCGCTCGGCATAAAGAAACCGGACGTGCAAAAGTCACTGCCCGGTAGGTAGTCCGGGTGACGCTTTGCGTTCGTATAAGGGTTCGCTCATGGGGAGCGGGCACAACCTGTACGTCCTTTTCCGATACGGAAGAGGAGCGTCCTATGCCTAAGCTGAAAGTTATGATTGCCGGTGCCGGTCTCGGTGGGCTTTGCCTTGCGCAAATGCTGCGTCGTGGTGATGTCGAGGTGGAAATCTTCGAACGCGATGCGAGTCCCTGGGATCGCCCGCAGGGCTATCGCCTGCATATCGACCGGGATGGGGTGAATGCCCTTCGGGAAGTCCTGCCGGACAATCTCTACCGGCTTTTCGAAGCGACCGCGATGCGGCCTTTGCCGTTCACGACGATCGTCGATACGGGCCTCAAGGAGTTGCGGCGGATGCCGAGCGGCGGGCATGACAAGTCGCCCAGCCACTGGCTCGCCGAGGGCATTGCGCAGCACGTCAATGTCAACCGCGCCACCTTGCGGCATATTCTTCTGACCGGCCTGCAGGATGTCTGCCGCTTCGGTGCCCGGCTGCTGCGCTATGAAACGGATGCCGAAGGGGTGACCGCCGTGTTTGCCGACGGCAGCACCGAACGGGGCGACATTCTGGTCGGCGCCGACGGGATCCGTTCTGCGGTGCGCCGGCAGCGCCTTCCCGAGGCGCGGATCATGGATACCGGGGTGCGCGCCATCTACGGCCGCATTCCGATCGAACAGGCTCAGCGCCTGTTGCCCAAGCAGGTTCTGGCTGACGTCTTCACCGTCGCTTCCGATGATCGGCGGGTGTTCCTCGGACTGGGACCGGTGGTTTTTCCGAACCGTCCGCACGTCGCTTCCGACAAGTTCGCGCCCGAGGCAGGTCTTTCCAGCCAGGACGACTATGTCGTCTGCATCATTGGCGGCCGCCGGGAATATTTCGGCAACGACGACGCCATGCTGCGAGAGGCCGGCAGCCAGGCGCTTCAGGCGCTTTCGGGCAGGATGCTGGATGGCTGGCCCGTCGCCGCCAGGGCTGTTCCGGCCCAGGGAGATCCGACCTCCTTCTTCTCGATCGAGATGCATACGAGCGTGCCATGCGATCTCGGAGAGACTTCTCGCGCGACGCTTCTCGGCGACGCGATCCATGCGATAACGCCGACGCTCGGTCGAGGGGCCAACGTCGCCATGCGCGATGCGGCGCTGCTCGGACATGCGATCGTCGCCGTCGAACGCGGCGAGGTCGGCCTTGCGCTGGCACTCAATGCCTATGAGCGGGAGATGACCGGATATGGTTTCAGCGTGGTGCGCGAGTCGGCCTCCATGGGACAAAGGCTGATGGGGCAGGATCCGCTTCCGACGTAAGGATCTCGCCCCCTCTCTCAAACGCCGTTCATCGCAATCATCAGTTTTTCTGCTTTGACGACGAAACGAGGTGGGAATAAGCCAAGCGGCCCCCATGAAAACGGCGCCTGCCGTAAACTCCGCCGGAAATCCCCCGTCATGCTCGATCGTCTGGCTCCGGCCCTCTTCGTCTTCCTCTGGTCCACGGGCTGGATCGTCGCGAAATATGCGGCGGTGCACGCCGATCCCCTGACATTTCTGGCCGGACGCCACGCGCTCGCCGCGGCGGCATTTTTCGTTGTCTGCCTGATCGCAGGGGCAAAATGGCCGAAGAGCGGTGTTCAGATCGGGCACGCGATCTTCTCCGGCGTTTTCCTGCACGGGCTTTATCTTGCGGGCGTCTGGTATGCGATCGGGCAGGGCGTGCCGGCCGGCCTTTCCGGCATCATCGCCGGGCTGCAGCCGCTTTTGACCGCCCTGGTCGCGCCGATTTTCCTCGGCGAGCGCCTCAAGCCCCTGCAGAAGGTCGGCCTGGCGCTCGGTTTTGCCGGCATTCTGATCGCGATCTCGCCGCAGCTTCTCGACGTCTTCGAACGCGGGCTGGGAGGACTTGCGGTTCCGGTGCTGATCAACCTCGTCGCCATGACCTCGGTCACTTACGGTACGCTCTACCAGAAGCGCCACCTACAGGAGGGCGACCTGTTCTCGATCGCGACGCTGCAATTCGTCGGGGCGCTGATCGTGACGATCCCGCTGGCGCTCAGCCTCGAAAACCTGCGCTTCGACTGGACGCATGAGGCGATCTTCGCCATGGCCTGGTCTGTGCTTGGCCTGTCCATGGGCGCCGTCGGCCTGCTGCTCTACCTCATCCGCCGCGGCCAGGTCTCCCGCGCCGCCTCGCTGATCTACCTGATGCCGCCGGTCGTGGCGATCGAGGCGGCCATTCTTTTCGGGGAACCGCTGACCCTGCCGATGATCGTCGGCACGGTGATCGTGGTGGCGGGCGTCTACATGGTGAACCGGAAAGCTTGAGAGAGTTTTCCGGCCGGTCAGGAAACGGGTGTCGGCGGGAGCCGGGACCCCTTAGACAGCGGATGTAAACCCAAGAGGAGTTACATCATGCTGACCAACAAAGTTGCCATCGTTACCGGTGCATCAAGCGGCATCGGCCGAGCCGCCGCCCTTCTCTTCGCCCGGGAAGGGGCTGCCGTTGTTGTCAACGCGCGAGGCGAGGCGGAACTGCAAAAACTTGTTTCCGAGATCGAGGCGGCCGGCGGCCGCGCGGTTGCCGTGGCAGGCGATGTCGCGAACGAGGAGACCCACCGGGCATTGCTCGAAACCGCGCTTGGCCGGTTTGGCGGTCTCGACATTGCCCTGAACAATGCAGGTACGGTCGGGCCCTACAAGCCGCTTTGCGAGGTGACACGAGAGGAGTGGCAGCATACCATGACCACGAACCTCACGAGCGCCTTCCTCGGCGCCCGCTCGCAGATCCCCGCCATGCTCGAACGCGGCGGCGGATCGATCATCTTCACCTCCACCTTTGTCGGCACCAGCGTCGGCATCCCCGGCATGGGCGCCTATGGCGCATCCAAGGCCGGGATCATGGGTCTGGTGAAGGGGATTACCGCCGACTATGGAGCGCGCGGCATACGCGCCAATGCGCTCTTGCCCGGCGGCACGGACACTCCCATGGCCGGCGACGCGGCACAAAAGGAATGGGCGGCAGGTCTGCATGCCCTCAAGCGCATCGCTCAGCCCGAGGAAATCGCCCGGGCGGCACTTTTCCTGGCGAGCCCGATGGCGAGCTTCGTGGCAGGGTCGGCGCTCTTCGTGGATGGAGGCAACGCGGCGGTGAAATGACAAAAAAAGAGGCCGCTCGCGCGGCCTCTTTGCTTTGTTTCCCTATGCAGGGCGGCGTGTGCGGCCCTGCTGGCCGCCGGAGCGGTTATCGTTGCCGAACTTTACCGGACCCGCATTGGCGCCATTGGCCGGCCGGGCGGCTTCGACGCGCGGGCCGCGATTGCTGCGCTGGGCAGCGGGCTCATGGGCGCCGTGTGCGGCATGGGGGTTCTTAGCCCCATTGCCGCCCTTGCGGTGTTCCTTGCGGGGCTCGGTGCGGGCCGGACGGCCTTCGCCGTTCTGGGGACCGAACTGCTTCTTGACCGGGCGGAAATCCGATGTGGTCGAGAGGTCGTTGTCTACTTCCGGGCGCGGAGCGTCTTCGCCGCGACGCTGGCCGCGGAAATCGTCGTTGCGACGGTTGTCGCGCTGCGGGCGGTCACCATGGGGACGATCGCCGTTGGCGCGGGCCGGACGCTGGGGACGATCCCCACCCTCGGCGCCTTCGGCTGCGAAGAACGGCTTGCGGGCCGGACGTTCGCGGCGCTCGGGACGGCCTTCGCCGTTGCCGCGTGCCTGGCCGTTGCCGCCACGGCCGCGATTGGCAGCGCCGCCACGGTTGTTGTTGCCGGCACCGCCGCGTGGCTGGCGGCCGCCTTCGGGGCGTTCGCCGGATGCGGTGGTGATCTCGATGTTCATCAGGCGCTCGATGTCGCGCAGCAGGCGCGCTTCGTCGGGAGCGCAGAAGGCGATCGCGATGCCGTCGCGACCGGCACGTGCGGTACGGCCGATGCGGTGGACGTAAGCGTCGGGTACTTCCGGGAGATCGTAGTTGAAGACGTGGGTAACGCCGGGGATGTCGATGCCTCGGGCGGCGACGTCGGTGGCGACCAGAACGCGGATCTCGTTGTCACGGAAGGCCTTGAGGGCGCGCTCGCGCTGGCCCTGGCTCTTGTTGCCGTGGATCGAGGCGACCTTGAAGCCGACATGCTCGAGATGCTTGGAGAGCTTTTCGGCGCCGTGCTTGGTGCGCAGGAAGACCATGGCGCGGCCGGTCGGATTTTCTTCGAGCGACTTCTTCAGAAGATCGGTCTTGTCGTTCTTGCCGACCACGAAGTGGACGAACTGTTCGACCTTGTCGGCAGCCTTGCCCGGAGGCGTGACCGAAACCTGGACCGGATCCTTGAGGAAGTCGGACGCAAGATCGGCGATCGCCTTCGGCATGGTGGCCGAGAAGAGCAGGGTCTGGCGCTTGTTCGGCACCATCTTGGAAATCTTGCGCAGATCGTGGATGAAGCCGAGATCGAGCATCTGGTCGGCTTCATCGAGAACGAGGTAACGAACCGCGGTCAGGCCGATCGCACGGCGGGCGATCAGGTCAAGCAGGCGGCCCGGGGTCGCGACGAGAATGTCGGTGCCTTTTTCGAGCTGCAGCTGCTGCTTGTTGATCGAGGCGCCGCCGACGACGGCGTTGATCTTCATCGGCGTGCCGCGCACGTAGCTCTTCAGGCTGGCGGCGATCTGGTTGACCAGTTCGCGGGTCGGGGCGAGGATGAGCGTACGGGTGGTGCGGTTGTCAGGACGCTTCGGATCCTTGGCAAGCATTTCGATGATCGGCAGACCGAATGCGGCGGTCTTGCCGGTGCCGGTCTGGGCAAGGCCGATCATGTCGCGGCCTTCGAGAAGCTGGGGGATCGCCTGGGCCTGGATCGGGGTCGGCGTTTCGTAACCGAGCGCAAACAGAGTGGCTACGGTCTGCTTGGACAGACCAAGCTCATGGAAATTCGTCAAGTCGAATACCTTTTCGGGGCGCCAAAAGCGTATCGCCGGACTGGCACCATGCCGTCCGGTCTGCCTTTGGCGTCAAGAACCCCGCGTGAAGTGGGAACTTGCAAGTTGGAAATTGCTCTCCAGCGCTTAAACCCTCCGGGATCGAGGGCGATCTATCTGTGCGCCTTGTTCCTTCTTCGCGGTGTCTTTAATGACGCGGGGCCAACTCACGCGGCGGCCGGAAGGTGAAAGCTGAAGCGCATTTGGTGGTTTTCCGGGCAAAAGTCAAGCAGATGTTTCGCAATCGCGAAATGGATCGGCTTCCCGGCCGCGGCCGCAACGGCGCTCAGAATATCTCCACCACAGCAAAAAGCCTGCCTCCGCCGGCGGCGGAAACAGGCCTTTAGGATATGCGATCAGCCTTGCTGATCAGCGCGAGCAGACTTCGACGCGATAGGGTTCGCCATAGCGGTTGCGGCGCCATTCGAGTTCGCAGACCGGCGGGTAGTCCCGGTAATAGGCGCGGCGGTAATAAACGGGCGGCGGGGGCGGGGGAGCATAGTCGTATTCCGGCTCCACATATTCAGGCTCGACATAGGTCGGCCGCTGCGATCCCGCGACGATCGCGCCGCCGATGATGCCGCCGGCAAGTCCCGCAGCCACGCCCGGCCAGACGTCGCGATGGTGGCGGTCGCGGGCTTCGGCCGCAGGAGCGGTCACCGTCAGGGCGCCCGCTACGGACAGTGCGACGAGGCCGAGTGATATCGTCTTCTTCAGTGCCGACATGTTTTTTCCTTTCCCTTTTTGTCCTCAAGGGGTGCAGAAATCGTGGCGCGCAAAGGCGGCAGATTCATGGAGATGATTTCCCGATAGTCTGAACGGACGTTCAGCTTGATGCCGCCTTCGGTTGATTTTCGTCAAGCCTGAGCAATCGCTAATGTGGATCATGGCGACAACGTGGCGATAAGATGGAGGAAGTTTGATGCAAGCCAGCGGGCCTAGTTTCGTATTTTTCTTTCCGATTCCGCCCCGGCACCTTCATCCGAGTGGCGGGCGACCGACACCGGTGATAGCCGGATTCTACCTTGGATTGCGTTTTCCGTCATATCGAGATGCCTCCGATTGACAAATGCCAGAAACGATAAGTCGTACCGTTTCAACAACACGATATTAACACTCGCTATGGTGTTATCAATCGATTGGGAGACAAACGAATCGAGCCGGATATCGGCCGGCACGAAGGAGCGGGAGAAGGTGGACACGGAAAGCGAACTCTTGAAAACGGCGTGCGAGCGGATCAACGATCTCGCCGAGCCCGCCTTCATCAAGGACAGCGCCCTCATCTACGTGGCGGTGAACGCCGCCTATGCACGCCTTTTCGGCAAGCATCCGAGCGAATTTGCCGGCAATACCAGCCGCGGCCTTGCAGGCGCGTCGGAAGATGCCGACCGCAAGGAAAAGGAATGCCGGGCGATCGTCTTCGGCACCGACGAGACGGCGCTCTGCTTCGACCGCTCGGGCGTCGTCCGCCATGAGATCCATATCGAGCGTTTCCTCACGGAGGACGACCACACCTATCTCTTCGGCACGTTTGCAGCGGTTCCGGGCATTGGTGCCGTGTTCGAACCGAAGGTGGTTGCCCCGCCTGCCGGCACCCCGCTCACCGGTGCAAAGCCCATCGCGCCGTTCTCGCCGTTCAACAACGCGCTTCTCGACGATGCCCTCGACATGCTCGAAATGGGCATCGGCATCTACGACAAGCACAACGTTCTGCTCTACTGCAATTCCCAGCTCATCAACCATTTTGCGTCGATCTCGATCGATATCCAGCCGGGGATCACCCTCAAGGATATCCTCGGATTTGCCTATGATCGCCGCCAGCGCGTGTCGCCGGCGAGTTTCGGTCCCAATGTGCCGAGCAAGGACGCGTGGATCGCCGAGCGAATGAAGCCGTTCGAGCTTCCCTATTCCGAAAGCACCGACCAGCTTTCCGACGGGCGCTGGCTGCGGAGCATCAACAAGCGCCTCGAGAACGGTCTGCTGATCGCCATCCGCCACGACGTGACCGAATTCAAGGAGCAGGAAATGCTCCTGCGCAGCCATGTCTCGGAGACGGACCTGTTTCGCGCGGTCCTCGAAGACCTGCCGGTGCCCGTGTTCGTGCGCAACAGCGACCGCCAGCTCACCTATGCCAATGCCGCCTACGAGGCGATGCTCGGCAAGCCCAGAAGCCATTTTCTCGGCAAGACCGAAACGGAAATGTTCCCCGACGCGGCCGATCGCTTCCGTATCGAGAACGACCGGGTGATGACAGGCGAAGACATCGAGAAGTCGGAGGACATCACCTTCCCCGACGGAACAGTCGTCCCCGTCATCACGCATCTGCGCCGGGTGACCACCAGTGACGGTGCACACAACCTCGTCGGTTCGCGCATGGACGTGTCCCGCATCAAGGAGGCGCAGAACAAGGCGGAGAAGATGGGCAAGGATCTGCAGACGATCCTGCACACCATGCCTGTCGGCGTGGCGATCCTCGACGAGCAGTTCCTGTTCGAATACGCCAACCCGGCCTTCTATTCCTTCTGGGACGCCGGAGAGCAGTTCGATCTGCCCGGCCGTTCCTACCGGGACTTCCTGAAGGTCAATTTCGACCACGGCATCTATAGCGGCTCGACGCACAGCTTCGAGGAAATCTACCGGGAGCGCATCGCCGCCCTGACCGATGGCCAGGAGCGGCCGCCGATCGAGGTGAAAAGCGCCAACGGTCTGGTGATCGTCATCTCCGGCACCCGGCTCTCCGGCGGGAAGATCCTGCTGAGCTACATGGACATCACGGCTGTCCGCAAGCGCGAGCAGGAGATCCAGGAGGCCCGTGCCGCGCTCGAAACCCACGGCGCGCTGATGCGCGACGCGACGAGCGCCATGTCGCAAGGTCTGCTCATCCTGCATGACGGCGAGATCATCTTCTCCAACGACGCGCTGCCCTCCATGCTCGAAATGCCAGCCGAGATGGTGGGCGCCGGGGGCCAGTGGCGCGATCTCTTCCGCCATTGCGTCGAGCGCGGCGATCTTGGCACGCCCGAGGAGGCGGCGGCAACGCTCCAGGCCTGGGAAGACAATGTCGCAGCCGGCAAGCCGGTCTTTGCCGCTTTCCGCGTCGAAGGCCGCAAGTGGATCCATGTCGAGGCCAAGCTGACCGGCAGCGACCACTGGCTGGCGGTGTTCACCGACGTCACCGAGATGAAGAGCCGCGAGGAGGATCTGACCCGCCTCCTGCAGCGCGCCGAAGCTGCCGACCGGGCGAAGTCGGAATTCCTCGCCAATATGAGCCACGAGATCCGCACGCCGATGAACGGCGTGCTCGGCATGGCGGAACTGCTCGCCAAATCCAATCTCGACACCCGCCAGAAGACCTTCATCGACATCATCGTCAAGTCGGGCAACGCGCTCCTGACGATCATCAACGACATTCTCGACTTCTCCAAGATCGATGCCGGCCAGATGAAGCTGCGCAAGGCGCCGTTCGACCCGGTCGAGGCGATCGAGGACGTGGCGACGCTTTTGTCTTCCTCGGCCGCCGAGAAGGATATCGAGCTCATCGTGCGCGGCGACGCCTCGATCCGCGAGACGGTGATGGGCGACGCGGGGCGTTTCCGCCAGATCATCACCAACCTCGTCGGCAATGCGGTGAAATTTACCGAAAAGGGGCATGTCTTCATCGACCTGAGGTCGGAGGTGAAAGGCCCCGGCGAGATGATGCTGTCGATCCGCATCGAGGATACCGGGCTCGGCATTCCCGAAGAGAAGCTGAAATCCGTCTTCGAGAAGTTTTCGCAGGTCGACACGTCGTCGACGCGCCGCCACGAAGGCACCGGCCTCGGGTTGGCGATCACGGCGGGCCTCACCGAACTGTTCGGCGGCTATATCGACGTGACGAGCGAAGTCGGTCGCGGTTCGGTCTTCACCGTGCATCTGCCGTTCCAGGTGGTCAGCGAACGCAATGTGCTCACCACCCTGCCGATCAATACGAGCGGCGCCCGCATCCTCGTCGTCGACGACAATGCCGTCAACCGGCGTATCCTCACCGAGCAGCTCACCATGTGGGGCTTCGACACGGTTGCAGCCGACAGCGGCGCCGAGGGGCTGGCGATCCTCAGCGAAGCCGCGCGTATCGGCGTTTTTGTCGATGCGATCGTGCTCGACTACCATATGCCGGAGATGAACGGGCTCGATTTCGCAAAACACCTCAGGCGCGATCCGCGCTTCGACAGCACCGGCGTGGTTTTCCTGACCTCGATGGACATGGCCGGCGACGACAGCATGTTCGCCGCCCTCAACATCCAGGCGCATCTGATGAAGCCGGCGCGCGCCAACCTTTTGCGCAGCACGATCATCGACGTCGTCCGTTCGATCCGCACCAAGCGCAAGGCCGCCGACGCGGGGCAGGCGGCCGCTCGGCCTCAGACGACAGTGCAGGCCCCCGGGCCGGTTGCCGCACCCACGCTGGCTGCTTCGACGCCGTTGATTGCCGAAGAGCCGGCGGCGCCGGTCTCCACGCCACCCATGCAGGCGGCGCCGACGCTCGACGTGCTGGTGGCCGAGGACAACGAGGTCAACCAGATCGTCTTCACCCAGATCCTGCAGACCACCGGCTGGCTGTTCCAGATCGTCAAGAACGGTGCGGAAGCGGTCGAAGCGTGGAAAAAGCACGATCCGGCGGTCATCATCATGGACGTCTCGATGCCGGTCATGAACGGGCATCAGGCGACCCAGAAGATCCGCGAGTTGGAACAGCAGACCGGCACCCATACGCCGATCATCGGCGTCACGGCGCATGCGCTCGAGAGCGACCGCGAACTGTGCTTTCAGGTCGGCATGGACGATTACCTCTCCAAGCCGATCAGCCCGGAGGCACTGGAAGCCAAGATCCGCAATTGGCTCGGCGGTGCGATCGTGAGTTCCGTTTCGAATTGAGCCGGAGTTTTCTCTACTCGCATTGATGATCTCATCGGCACTGATCTGTTACATTGACGATCCCAGGCGGCTTACCGGCCGGGAGTAGTCGCCATGCTGGAACCGCCGAGTTCCATGGGCGACATAACTGCAGTCCCGCCTGAGGCGGCGGCGAGACGTGGCCTAGCCGGTCAATATCGCCTTTTCCGCGCCGCGACCCGCGCCGTGCCGGCAATCGAGGGGGCGGGCATGATGTCGGTAATCCTCATCTGCACTCTGCCCGTTGTCGGGTGAAAGTTGATCCAACGCGCCAGATCGTCGCCGAGGCTGGTGTCGACGAGCTTGATGCCTTCCTCCAGAAGGAACCGCCTGGCGAATGCGGAATTGAGGGATCCCGGATCGTAGCCGCTCGACTTTCGGGTGCGGCCGCCAAACAGCTTGGCCCTGAGGTTTTGGCGTTCGGCACCGGAACCATAAAGATCGTCGACCAGCGTGCGCATGGCCAGATCGCCGTAACGTTCCGGGTGTTCGGTGATATCCAGCCCGCCGCTCGTCGGCAGGACGAAATGGTTCATTCCCCCGACGTTGGTGACGGGATCATAGATGCAGGCCGCGACGCAGGAGCCGAGAACCGTCGTCAGTACCGTATCGGGATCGGCAGAGACCGCATATTGACCGCCAAGGACATGAATATGGTGGGAGTCCGTGAAGTTCATCTAATGCTCCATTCCCGTGCATGCGGAGGTCACTTTCGCGCAGAAGTATGAAGGCGTTACGCGAACGGGAAGGCCCAACAATGAATGGCGAGAAATACTCGCCGGTACGTATTTCGTAATTCGAGAGGTGGTCCGCGCTTGATCTGGAGCGGCATGGGCGCATTTCGCCGATGTGGAGCGACGTTTAGTCCCTCCGCGGATAAGGCAGGATCGAGACCTCGCACGGCAGCCGCGCTTTCGGCAACGCCCGCTGGAGACCGTCCCGGTCGATTCCGTCACCGGGGTTCTTCTGCCAAAAGAGGTTTTTCCGTTCAGGGACCATTAATCACAGCATGTGCATTGTTCGGCAATATCGGGTCTTTTCCTGCACCTCCAGGCGCGGCTCGGTGAAAACGGAGACGCTTGTGATGAAGAAGATAATTGTCTCGGCGCTGATCCTGGCCGCCACCTGCACCAGCATCGTGATGCCGGCCGGCGAAGCCGCGGCCCAGCAATGGGACAGGCACTACGATCGATACGACCGATACGATCGCCGGCCCCCTCCACCTCCGCCGCGCAGGCATCGCGATAACACCGGCGCGGTGATCGCCGGCGGCTTGGCAGCCGGCGTCATCGGCGGCCTCATCGGCGGCGCTCTCGCCAATGACGGCGGACCGCGTTACATCGACCCGCCACCGCCGCCACGGCCGCGCTGCTGGTTCGAGGACCGCCGGGTCCGCAACGCCTATGACGGCGGCTGGCATATGGAAAGCCTGCGGGTTTGCCAGTAGGCGGAACATGAGAGATGATTGAGGTGCAGCCGGTCTTCGGGCCGGCTGTCTTGCGTTCGGCCGATCCGATCAGGGCGGGGGCTTGATGCCGCACAGCATCTCGCGCTTGCCCGCAAAACCCGGCCGCCGCTCGACCGTAAAGCCGGCCGATTGAAGGTTTCGGCGCACGAAGCCGGCTGCGGCATAGGTGCCAAACGTGCCACCGGGCAGGGTCTTGTCGTGGATCGCCTGCATGATTTCGAGCGACCACATGTCGGGATTGCGCGCCGGCGCAAAACCGTCGAGAAACCAGGCGTCGAAATCCGCCTCGGCCGCGGAGACCCCTTCGAGCGCGGGGCCGCAGACGACCGTCAGACGCGTCTGGGCGTCCGCCTCGATGACGACGTGGCCGGCGGGTTCGTCCGGCCAGGCTTCGCCCAACGCCTGCCGTTCCGCATCGATCTCCGGCCAGCGGGCAAGCGCCCGGTCGATCTCGTCGCGTTGCATCGGGTAGAGTTCGAACGAGGTGAAATGGAGCTTCGCGCCTGCGGGGCGGGCAAGCTTCCACTGCCGCCAGGTCTCGCAGAAGTTCAACCCCGTGCCGAAGCCGAGTTCGCCGATCCGGAAAGTCCGGTGCCTTTCCCAGCGCTCCGGCAGGCCGTTGCCGGCCAGGAACGTATGACCGCATTCGAGCCGGCCGTCGGTGCGGCAATAAAAGTGATCGCCAAACTTTTGCGAATAGGGCATATCGCCGTCATGCCAGTCCAGGGTCTGGCTTTCGGTCACACGAATTTCAGGATCACGGTCGCTCATGGGACATGCGGATAATCCTGCCGGCTCCGGCGGTCAATCTCATGTCCTGCCACCGTCCGCCGATCTCGTCATCCTCGGTGGTGGAATCATGGGGCTCTGGGCGGCGGTCAAGGCCGAGCGGCTCGGTATCAGTACCCTGCTTGTCGACGCGGGACCGCTGGGGCAGGGGGCGAGCGGCGGGCTGCTCGGCGCCCTGATGCCGCATACGCCCGACAAGTGGAACGACAAGAAGCAGTTCCAGTTCGATGCGCTTCTGTCGCTGGAAGACGAGATCATCGAACTCGAAGCCGAGACCGGCCTGGTCTGCGGCTACCGCCGCTCCGGCCGGCTGATCCCGCTGCCGAAGCCGCACTTACGGAAGATCGCGCTCGGGCACTCGGCCGATGCGGAAGCCTGCTGGCGGCGCGGCGACCGCCGGTTTCATTGGCATGTGCTCGACCGCCCCCCGCAAAACGGGTGGCCGGATGCCGCATTCGCGGCTGCCGGACTGGTGCATGACACGTTTGCAGCCCGGGTTTCACCGCGCAGCCTCGTCTCGGCGCTCGTCACCTTCCTTCGGTCGGCCAGCAATGTCCGGATCGTTGAAGGCCTGGAGGCGGAGGCGATCGATCCGGCGGCAAGCAGGATTATATTCCATGGTGGTGGGGTCGTCACCTTCGGCCACTGCATCGTCTCGGCCGGCCACCGGTCCTTCCCTCTGCTTCAAGGAATTTCGCCGCCGCTGAAGCACCCGATCGGCCAGCCGGTCAAGGGGCAGGCGGCGCTCCTCAAGGCCGATATCGATCCCGCCCTGCCGGTGATCTTCCTGAACGGCCTTTATGTGGTCGCCCATGAGGGCGGTCACGTCGCGGTCGGCAGTACCAGCGAGGATGTGTTCGACGACCCGTCCTCGACCGATGCGCAGCTCGAAGACGTCATTTCTCGCGCCCGGGCGCTGGTGCCGGCCCTGGCCCAGGCCCCCGTCGTCGAGCGCTGGGCGGGATTGCGGCCGAAGGCGATCGACCGCGATCCAATGGTCGGCGCCCATCCCGAGCACACCCGAGTGATCGCGCTCACAGGTGGCTTCAAGGTGAGTTTCGGGATCGCGCACAGATTGGCGGATGCGGCCCTCAATGCCGTGAACGGCCGGGAACCTCGCCTCCCGGCGTCGTTCACGCTCGCCAATCACCTTGTCGTCGCCTCGCGTTAAACGCGAACTTTCGATCCTCCGCGTCGTTATTCTGTCACGCAAATCACTTAACCCCCACGGCAGGGATTGTTGAGCAATGCGTAAAACACGGGGTTGCTGAAAAAGGACGTTCAGAAGGTGACACATGCGCTATGCCATCTATTTCACGCCTCCGGCGCATGATCCGCTGACGCTTGCCGCGGCCCAGTGGCTCGGCCGCAACGCCTTTTCAGGTGATGCGATGGAGCCGCCGGCAATCCGCGGCATCGGCATTCACGATATCGCCTTCAACACTGCGCTGCCGCGTCGCCACGGCTTCCATGCGACGCTGAAGGCGCCGTTCCGGCTGGCGCCCGACGTCACCGAACAAATGCTGCTGCGCCACCTGATGCGCTTTGCCGGCACCCACAGCCCGTTCGAACTGCCGAAACTCGAAGTTGTCCGGCTCGGCAATTTCTTCGGCCTTGCGCCCGTCGTCCCGTGTGATACCGCCCGGTTCCTCGCCGCTTCCGTCGTCCAGGAGTTCGACAATTTCCGCACGCCGCTGACCGAAGCGGAACTGGAACGCAGCGATTCTGGTGACCTCTCGGCGCCGCAATTCGCCAACCTGTATCGCTGGGGCCATCCTTACGTGATGGACGAGTTCCGTTTCCACATGACGCTCACCGGCCCGCTGTCGCCGGTCGAGATGCCGCGCTTCGATCTGGCGCTGCGCGATTATTTCGAACCCTACCTGAAAAAGCCGGTCGAGATCGCCAACCTGGCGCTGTTCATCGAGGAGGAGCCGGGCGCACCCTTCCAGGTGCATTCGCTGCATCCGATGGGCCGCGTCGCGGCGCGCAAGATCGCCTGAAGGGCTCCAGCAGTCACTTTTGTTCAAGAGGCCGGTGCGGAAATCTGCTATATCCGCGCGATGCAGAACGTCTCGCAGGAACAGGCAGCCGATTACATGCCGCTCGCCCAGGCGGAAACCACGCGCTTCTGGCGCGACAGCCGTTTCGGCGGCATGGAATGCCTGTCCGCCACATTCCTCACCCATGAATTCGCGCCGCATGCGCATGACACATTCAGTATCGGCGCCATCGAGCGCGGCGCCCAGATTGCGACGATCCGCGGCCAGCGCGAAAGCTCGGGGCCGGGCGATCTCTATCTCATCAATCCCGGCGAGATCCACGACGGCGCGCCCGTCGAGGGCGGTTACCGCTACCGGATGATCTATCCGGACATGACGCTGTTTCGCGAAATCCTCGAAGACGTCACCGGCAGATCCTTCCAGGGTACGCCCGCCTTCGGCAAGCAGATCCTTCATGATCAGGGGCTCGCCGATGCTTTTCACGAGGCACACCGGACGCTGGAGGAGGGGGCCGGCGCGCTCGAGACCAGTCAGGCAATGTTTCTGGTGCTCGACGCAATGTTCCGCCGCCACGGCAGCTCGATCATCGTGCCGGCCGATACCGCGGAGCGCACCGCCGTGCGCCAGGCCCGCGACTATCTGGTGGAAAATTTCGCCTCCGATGTGGGGCTGGAGGAGTTGGCAACGGTCGCGGGTCTCAGCCGCGCTCATCTCATTCGCGCCTTCGCCAAGGAATTCCACATCACCCCGCATTCCTTCCTCACCGATATCCGCATCCGCGTGGCACGCAAGCGCCTGAGGGAAGGCGGCCAGCCAGCGGAGATCGCGTTCGAATGCGGTTTTGCCGACCAGGCGCATTTCACTCGCCACTTCAAGGCCCGCACCGGCCTGACGCCAGGGCAATACCGGGCTCGCTGATCACTTTCGTTCAAGACGGCTATCCACTTGATCTCTAAGACCTCCGCCTCAACCGGAGGTGTTTTGACGTGAATAACAAAATGGGATTTCAGGAGTTTCTGGGCGGCATGCGGGCGATCTCGCCACTGATCGCCGCGGTCATCCCGATCGGCCTCGTTTTTGGCGCGGTTGCGGCGACGAAAGGCCTGTCGCCGGCGGAAGCAGGGCTGATGAGTGCGCTGGTCTTTGCCGGCGGCTCGCAATTCGTGGCGATGGATATCTGGACCCATCCTGCCTCCTGGACCGGCGTCGGTTTTGCAGCCCTGCTGGTCAACATCCGCCATGTGCTGATGAGCGCCTCGCTTGGCACAAGGATAGATGGTTTCAGCCAACCGGCGCGTTATCTCTCGATGCTGTTCCTCGCTGACGAGATCTGGGCGATGGCCGAGTTCCGGGCCAAGGTGGCGCGGCTGACGCCGGCCTGGTTCGCCGGGCTCGTCATGCCTTTCTACCTCGCCTGGGTGGTTTCCGGGATCGCCGGAGCGGGCCTCGGCGCCTTTCTCGGCGATCCGGTGGTGCTCGGGCTCGATTTCGCTTTCCCGGCCGTATTCATCGTTCTGGTCATGGGCTTCTGGAAGGGTCCGGAAACCGGGGCGGTGCTGCTGGCGAGCGGTGCCGCCGCGGTTGCGACCCAGCATTTCGTGCCGGGCGTCTGGTATATCGCCGCCGGTGCCTTGGCCGGTCTTGCCGCCGCCATGGCCACCGGAAAAGAACGGGATGTGGGGGTGACGCCATGACCGTCGATATCGCCACGCTCGTCGCCATCCTCGCCATGGCGGCGGCCACCGTGCTCACCCGCCTGAGCGGCCTCGTCCTCATCCGCCATGTCTCGCTCGAAGGCAGCCGTCGCAAGGCGATCGAATCGATCCCGCCCGCGGTGCTGATGGCTGTCGTCGCACCGACCGCCTTTGCCACCGGGATTGCCGAAACCTTGGCCTGTGCCGTGACTGCTTTTGCGGCACTTCGCCTGCCGATGCTCGTTTCCGTGGCACTCGGGGTCGCCTCGGTGGCGATCCTTCGGGCGCTCGGCCTCTAGACGACGTTTCCATCTCGACATGGCCCGAAAGGGTGCGCTACCGTCCGGCCTCATTCGTCGAAGGTGATCCATGCAGGCAAAAGACTATCCGCGCGAACTCGTCGGCTACGGCCGCTCCACTCCCGATCCGAAATGGCCGGGCGGCGCCCATGTCGCCGTGCAGTTCGTGATCAATTACGAGGAGGGCGGCGAGAGCTCGATCATGGATGGTGATCCGGCCTCGGAAAACCTGCTGTCGGAAATCGTCGGCGCCGCGCCCTGGCCGGGCCAGCGCAACCTCAACATGGAATCGATCTACGAATACGGCTCGCGCGCCGGCTTCTGGCGGCTGTTTCGGATGTTCACCGATCTCAAGGTGCAGACCACCGTCTACGGCGTGACGCTCGCCATGGCCCGCAATCCGGAAGCCGTCGCCGCCATGAAGGAAGCCGGCTGGGAGATCGCCAGCCACGGTTATCGCTGGCTCGAATACAAAGATTTCCCGGAGGCGAAAGAGCGCGAACACATTCTCGAAGCCGTGCGCCTGCATACGGAGTTGGTCGGCGAGCGGCCCTACGGCATGTACCAGGGCAAGCCTTCCGACAACACGCTGAAACTGGTCATGGAGGAGGGTGGTTTCCTCTATTCCTCCGATAGTTACGCGGACGATCTGCCCTATTGGGTCAAGGGCCTCGACCAGAAGCCCTTCCTGATCATTCCCTATACGCTCGAAACCAATGACATGCGGTTTGCGACACCGCAGGGGTTCAACACCGGCGATCAGTTCTTCACCTACCTCAAGGATGCCTTTGACGTGCTCTACCAGGAGGGCAGGGAAGGCGCTCCCAAGATGATGTCGGTCGGCCTCCACTGCCGCCTCGTCGGCCGCCCCGGCCGCGCCGCGGCGCTGAAGCGCTTCATCGAATATGTGCTCAGCCATGACAAGGTCTGGATTCCGCAACGCATCGAGATCGCCAAACACTGGCACGAACATCACAAGCCGGCGGGCGCCCTGTGACCGCCCGCAGCGACTTCGTCGCGATGTTCGGCGGCGTGTTCGAGCACTCCCCTTTCATCGCCGAGCGGGCCTATGATGCGGGGCTGATGCTGGTTCCGCTGTCATCCAAGAGCGTGCATGACGCGCTGACCTCGATTTTCCGCCGGGCAAGCCGCGAGGAGCGCCTCGGCGTGCTGCGTGCCCATCCGGATCTTGCGGGCAAGCTGGCAATTGCCGGCGAACTGACCGAAGACAGCAAAAAGGAACAGGCCGGCGCCGGGCTTGACCGCCTGAGCGCTGCCGAACACGCCCGTTTCACCGAACTCAACACCGCCTACACGGAAAAATTCGGCTTTCCCTTCATCATCGCGGTCAAGGGCCTGACGAAGGATGACATCCTCGCCGCCTTCGAGAAGCGCATCCACAACAGCATCGACGAGGAATTCGATACGGCCACGGTCCAGGTGGAAAAGATCGCGCTCCTGCGACTGCAATCGCTGCTTCCGGGGCATTGAGGTTCTGGACGATCCTTTCCTCGATCCCTTTCGTCATTTATATTGGCGATATCAGGAGTGACCCCGCCATGAGACCGTCGGAAGTGCTGGAAAAGAACCGGGATATCATCCGGAAGATCGTTGCCCGCCGGCAGGTCTCCAACCCCCGCGTCTATGGTTCGGTGTTGCGCGGCGAGGACAGGCCCGACAGCGATCTCGATATCCTGGTCGATCCGTCGCCGACGACGTCGCTGTTCACGCTCGGTGGACTTCAGGGCGATCTTGAAGAAGCGCTCGGCGTGCCGGTGGATGTCAAGGTCCCGGGCGATTTTCCGCCCAAGATCCGTGAACGCATCGTGGCGGAAGCCTTGGCAATATGAGTGTAGAGCGTCTCGAAGCCTATCTCGATCGGATGATCGTCACGGGAAACAAGGCCGTCAGATATGTCTCCGGGCTGGATCGCGAGGCTTTCCGCCTTGATGAAATCAAACAGGATGCCGTGATCGCCAACATCACGGCGATCGGCGAATGTGCAACCAAGCTCATGGAGCGGTTCCCGGATTTCGTCGTCGAGCATCCGGAGATCCCCTGGAAAGACATCCGCGACATGCGCAACCGCATTGCGCATCAATATTTTCACCTGGATATCGATACGGTCTGGCTGACCGTTGACCGGATGATCCCCGAACTTCTCTCCCAGCTCGACTCCCTGCGCAACTGGCGTGCTCAGGGAGAATGATTGAAGGCGTATAAATTGACCGAATATCTGGAAATCCTGCCCCTCACAAAGGAAGCCTTCGCTCCATTCGGCGATGTCATCGAGGCCGATCCTGCGACCATGCGGCTGATCAACGGCGGCACGACCGAGCGTTATCATGCGCTCGCCGAGCCCGTGGTGATCGGCGAGCCCGAGCGGCTGATCTTCAGCATCTTCCGCAGCAAGCCGCGGCAGTTCCCTTATGCGATCACCATGATGGAGCGGCATCCCTTCGCCAGCCAGAGCTTTTCGCCGATCTCGGGCCAGCCGTTCCTGATCGCGGTTTCCCATGACGAAGGCGGCCGGCCGGGCAAGCCGCAGGTCTTCCTCGTGCAGCCGCACCAGGGCGTCAACTATTTCCCCAAGGCCTGGCATCATCCGCTGATGGCGATCGGCATCGTCAGCGATTTCCTGGTGGTGGACCGTGACAACACGTCCGCAAACTACGAGGAGCATTTCTTCGAAACGCCTTACCTTATCGCGGAGCCCAGCCTGTGACCGGCCTCACCACCCATGTTCTCGACACCGCCAGCGGCAAACCGGCGGAGGGGCTTTCGATCGACCTCTACCGGCTGAACGGCGACACGCGCGAAAAACTCACGACCGTCGTCACCAATAGCGACGGTCGTGTCGATGGCGGGCCGGTCCTGATCGGCGATACGTTTCTGGCCGGCGAATACGAACTGGTCTTCCACGCCGGCGACTACCTGCGTGCCCGCGGCGTCGAACTGGCCGAGCCGGCCTTTCTCGATGTGATCCCGATCCGCTTCGGCGTTGCCGACACCACGGCGCATTACCACGTGCCGCTGCTGCTCTCGCCCTACGGTTATTCCACCTACAGGGGAAGCTGATGCGCTTTGCCGCGATCGCCGACATCCACGGGAATTGCGCAGCGCTCGAAGCGGTGCTCGCGGATATCCATGCGCAGGGCATTACCGACATCGTCAATCTCGGCGATTGCCTGAGCGGCCCGCTCGAAGCCGGGCGCACCGCCGACCTGCTGCTGCTTCTCGATACGATGGCGACGCTGACCGTGCGCGGCAATCACGACCGCTACCTCATCGAGAACCCGGCGGACGCCATGCCGTCCTGGGAGGTGCATGCCTTTTCCGAACTCGCGCTCCGCCATCTGCAATGGCTGCGCAAGCTGCCGTTCAGCGCCGTCTATCGCGAGGAGGCCTACCTTTGCCACGCGACGCCGCAGTCGGACAACGTTTACTGGCTGGAGCAGGTATCGAGCGAAGGCCATGTCTTCCTCAAGCCCCTGGAAGAAATCGAGGCGCTGGCGGAGGGGATCGAGCAGGCATTGATCCTCTGCGGGCACAGCCATATTCCGCGGGCAGTGCAACTCTCCGATGGCCGGCTGATCGTCAATCCCGGCAGCGTCGGCTGCCCGGCCTATAGTGACGACGCGCCTTATCTCCACAAGGTCGAGACCGGCCACGCGATGGCGTCCTACGCGATCCTGGAAAAGACGTCTTCCGGCTGGGCACCGCAGTTCCGCAACGTGTCCTACGACCATCTGGCGATGTCACGGCTCGCCGCCGAAAACGGCCGCGCCGACTGGGCTGTGGCGCTTGCGACCGGCAGGGCGGGGTAGGTCCCAGCCGGCGTCGCGTTCGATCTCGTGCCGTGCGGCGCGGGTGAGGAAACCTGAGCGTGAAAGACCCTGATCCGTGGCAAAACGGTCGATCCGTTCCGGCATGTCCTCAGGCAGCTTAGCTGCCCCGGTTTTCAGCGTCACCAGGATTGCCAAGCCATCAAGGTTGGCGGGATCGGCCATCACGTTTTCGAGGCTTGACGGTTCGGGAATGGCCTCGCCATCCTCGAATATGCCTTCGACATGAAAGGCAAGCGCCTCCTCCGCCATCGCCCGCGCGTCGTCGAGCGTCGAACCGGCGGTCACGACACCCGGAAAATCCGGGAAGGAGACGCCTTAGTCGCTCTCCGCATCCTTGTGGACCAGGCCGATATAATTGCTCACGACCACCTCAATTTCAGCCCCGCCTGCTTTTCGACATTCCGCAGCGTGCCGAGCGGGATATCACGTTTCGGATGGGGCATGGTCACCCGGCCGGCCTTTTGCGGATGCTTGAACTGAACATGGCTGCCCTTTTGGGCGACCTCGATCCAGCCATCTTTGCGCAGGCACCGGCTGATCTATTACGTGGAAGGCCAAGGCGACCGGCAGACGCTCGTGATCCTCCAATGCCGTTTCCACTGCTGACACCCCGCCTGAAACCTTTCGGCAATCCTTCCCCCCGATACTTCTTTCCGATTCGACAGGAGAGATCGTCATGGCCCAAACGCGTGGCAAATCCGGTTCTCGGCGCAGGAGTTCGCCAAAGCGGTCGTCAGGCCCCGGTTCGTCGCTCTGGCCTTGGCTCGGGGCGCTGGCGCTGGTGGCCGGCGGTATCGCGCTTTATGAGAATTCCGCGGAGGCCAGGCGTTTCGTCGCCGGCCTGACCTCGGGTAGACCGGTCCAGGTGGCCGCAAGGCCGGTGCCGGCAAAACCCGTCCAGGTGAGTTCCGGGCCGTCGCACCGGCCGGTGACCCCGAGGCCTGCGGTCGCTCCCGACCAGAGCCATACCGCCGCGATCATCCCGCCGGCGCCGATCGGCAAGCCGATCCTCGATGACATCCAGAAGGCTGCGGAACCGCCGAAGAGCACCGAGAACCTCGCCGGCGCCTATGAGGCGAAATTCTATCTGTGCGGATCGGCCAAGCAGGACGACTGCGTCACCGCTGCCGACCGCTTCGTCTTCCACGGCCAGAAGATCCGGCTGGTCGGCATCGAAGTGCCGGACATCAAGAAGCCGCGTTGCGAGGCGGAACGGATCAAGGCGAGCGACGCGGAGCTGCGGGTGCGCGCCTTCCTCGATTCGGGGCCTTTCGAACTGGTCACCTGGCAGGGGAACGAGGACGAGATCGAAGGCCACAAACTGCGTGAAGTAACGCGCAACGGTCGCTCGCTTGCAGATGTCCTCGTCAACGAGGGCCTGGCGAAGCGGCCGGGTGCCGGCAAGGGCGGCTGGTGCTGAGACAGCACCGATCGCCCCTCAGCCGTCATCGAGAGGCGGGCGGTGATAGGTCATCGCGCAACGATGCCCAGTCCGGCGACAGGCACCGTCACGCGTGAGAATATCATTGCTGCGATAACAAGCTGCAGCCATGACCGCCCACTCGGCGGGCGTCTTGATATCCGGCGTGAGATGGATCCCACCCACCGCGAATATCGCAACGAAGAAGGCCGCGATGATCGCCCTCAGGTAGTCATCCAGCCGGTTCCAGAACGGAGCCGTCATCTTGTCCACGAGGTCCAGTGTCGGGTCCCCGAACCTGCTGCGCTCGAAAGCACGCGCCACGGCAAAAAAAACGACGACGAGGCCAAGTCCGAGCCAGAACCATTCGTTGGACAAGGTAAGGCTGACGGGTGCCGGCGGTGCGCCTACGATATATGGTGCGAACCACTTGACGTGAGCCTGGACAGATGTGGCCTGGATCGCCTGCCAGATGGCGAGACCTGTCACCAGGGAAACGCGGCCTCGAGATCTATGCCGTGCGGCAAACACGTTCTGTCCTTCGATCGATAGTGTCATGACTTCAGTGACGGAACGGCTCTCCACCCGGCCGGCCAGATCGGTTCAATTCGTTTCAGGAACGGGAGCATCGGGGTTGACGAGACCGGCGTGGCGCAGGTCACGCCAGAAGGCCGCGGGTACCATTTCAGCATAGGCAGCGCTGTCCTCCGCGATCCGCTCCGGTCGGCTGGCCCCGGGAATGACGCCGGCCACGGCCGGGTTCGCGAGGGCGAAATGCAGGCCGGCGGCCTTCATGCTGACGCCGTGGCGGTCCGCGATCGCCCTGATCTTTGCCACCTTGTCCAGGATCTGCGGCGTGGCAGGTGAATATTCGAAATTCGGGCCGCCGACGAGCGCGCCGGAACTGTAGGGACCGCCGACGATGACCCCCAGTCCCCGTTCCGCGACGACAGGCATGACGCGTTGTAGCGCGCGATCGTGATCCAGCAGGGAGTAGCGGCCCGCGAGAAGGAAGCCGTCCGGACGCGGTTCCTTGAGGCCGAGCAGCAATTCGATCGGCTCCACCCGGTTGACGCCCAGGCCCCAGGCCTTGATGACACCTTCATCCCGCAAGCGATCCAGCATCCGAAAGGCGCCGAGACGTGCGCTTTCAAAAATGCCCAGCCATTCGTCGCCATGGAAATCCTGCGCAACGTCGTGCACCCAGACGATCTCGATGCGGTCGGTTTTCAATCGTTCGAGACTACCCTCGATGGAGCGCATCGTAGCGTCGGCCGAATAGTCGTTAACGACCTTGTTGCGACGGCCGTATTTGAAGACTCCATTTTCTCCGAAGCCACTGTCGCTGACGTCCTCGAATTCGTCGAGAACCAGCCGGCCGACCTTGGTGCTGATCACATATTCGTCGCGCGGCTTGTTCGCGAGCGCCTCGCCCATGCGGATTTCGGCGAGGCCGGCCCCATAGAAAGGGGCATTGTCGAAATACCTGATCCCGTCGTTCCAGGCCGCTTCCACGGTCTCGAATGCCTCTTCCTCCGGGATCGCGCGGAACATGTTGCCAAGGGGCGCAGTGCCGAACCCCAGCTGGCCGGGGAGAATATCCTTGAGTGTCATCTGTTGCCATCCTTTCGATGTTGAGAGCCGCGCAGTGCGGTCATGTTAGGAAGCGGATGGGGCGACTGCCCGACAGCCGCGGTCCTGGTCCGCAGACAAGACCTGATAACGCACATGCAATAGTCCGCCCTTGAGGGTGGTCACCGAGATCAGCTCAAGGGGACGCGCGCCGGCGATATTGTGGTCGAAGGTGGTCGGCACGCCCGGCTTGCCATCGGCGATTGGCAGGATCAGAAGACTGACCTCGTCGATCAGATCTCGCCTTAGAAAGGCTCCATTGATCGTGCCCCCGCCTTCGAGCAGGATCGTTTCGATGCCAAATTCGGTGCGCAGGATGTGGAGTGCGCGATGAAGGTCGAGCTCCGTATCGCCGGCGAAAATATAGGAGATGCCATCCCTGCGCAGTTCCGCAATGTAATCGTCGGATACATTCGTTGTCAGGATCGCGATCAGCGCATCGCCGTTTACCCGCTCGCGGTTGAGATGCAGGCACCCCGACCTGTCGAGATAGACGGCATAGGGGGCCATCCCTGCCGCCGCCGCTTTCCAGGTTTGGCGTGGATAGATCCTGTCGGCGAGCATCGGGCGCACTTCACCAAGTGCGAATTCCGCCATCGTAACGCGGCCGACAAGCCACGCATCGCTGCGCAGGTCGCGGTGCAACATCTCGTAGGCGTCGTCGCGATCCGCCGACACCGGCCAGCCAACCGTATTAATCCGGCCATCGATGCTGGACATCATGTGCAATGTAACCCTGGGTCTCATTGTCACTCCCATATTCGAAATTCGCAGGCGACAGGCGCCCGCGATCGCGCCCTTGCACCGGCCGATCACCGGTCATCATCCCCCGGACCGGCGACGACCTGCGGACATCGCAACGATGAACAGGACCAGTCCCGCCGAGGTCAGGAAGAAACCAGCCCAGACAGTCGACAGAAGTCCCAGGCCTGCACCGATCGTGATACCGCCCGCCCATGCGCCAAGCGCATTGGCAACGTTCAGCGAAGCGAGGTTCATAGCACCCATCAGCGTTGCGGATTCCGGGGCCAGAGCTGTCAATCTCACCTGGATGGTGGGGATGGCCACCATCATCGTCGCCCCGACCCCGAACATCGCCGGAAAAAACACCCAGGGGTTGGCGCCCCACAGGGCCAGCAGAAGAAGCGCCAGGAGGGTGCATCCGTAGCCGGCCGTGATGCCGAGCCTCGGATGCCGGTCGGCAAGCCGACCGCCGTAGAGATTGCCAACAGTCATTCCGACGCCGAAGACAGCCAGGGCCGGCGGGATCATCTCCGGCGGGAGGCGCACGAGATCGGTAATGAACGGCGCGATGAAGGTATAGACGGCGAAGATGCTGGAAACTCCCAGCGCGGCGACCGCCATCATCAACCAGACGCGCCCTTTGTGCAGGCCGCTCAGCTCATGGGCGATCGACGCGCCATCGAGCTCGGATGTGCGAGGAACGAAAAGCCAAAGCGAGATGAATGACACCAGGCCGAGGGCGGCGATGCACAGATAGGTCTCCCGCCAGCCGATGTTCTGGCCCAGGAACGTGGCCAGCGGCGATCCTATAATGGTGGCGATGGTCAGCCCGGTCATGACGATCGCAAACGCTTGGCCGGAGCGGCCCGGCCCCACGACATATGACGCCACCACGGCGCCAGCACCGAAATAGGCGCCTTGCGGCAATCCGCTGATAAACCGTGCCGCGACGAAAAACGCCAGGCTATCGGCAATCGCCGACAGGACATTGCCTGCAACGAACACGCCGATGAGAAGAAGAAGGAGTGTGCGCCGGTTCAACCTTGCGGCGGCTATCGTCAGGATCGGAGCGCCCATCACCACGCCGATCGCATAGGCGGTTATCGCATGCGTCGCCGTCGCAAGATCGACCTCGAGGCTCCCCGCGAAAAGCTGGATGATGCCCATGCTGGCAAATTCGGTGGTGCCGATACAGAACGTTCCCAAGGCCAGCGCCAGCAGGGTCAGCCTGCCTGTTCCTGATCGAGGCACGGAACCGCCGTCAGGATGAAACGTGTCGTCGGTCGTGGCCTTGACGGCAGCCGGGACGATTCCGGCATCGTTTGAAACGGTCATGTTTCATCCTCCTGTATCTGGAAAACCGGTCACGGGCCGAGATGGACGCGGCATATCTTCGCCGGCGACCTGCCTGCCGTCGGTGCGCGTCAGGGAATTTCGCGCTTGCCCGCATTCTGGCGGCGAACGGACAGCCAATGCGCGAGAAGCCCGGTTCCCCAGCCCAGCAGCACCCAGAGGACCCAATAAGGCGCCCCGGTGAGCAGGTTGATGACGACAAGCACGATGATGCTCGGAACGAAGGCGATTGCATGGATGCGAAGCCCAAGCTGTCTTTCGGCCGGACTGGCGTTTTTCATGATATTCTCCACGTCACATTGAGTTGCCGTCATGGTTGGGGCGGTGCTTTCATCTCGTAACCTATTGGGTTGATTGAAAGTGCTCTTTGCCAATGTTGCTTTTTGTTTGAAAGCGATTGCGCTTTTGGGGCATCAATTGCGGCAGCAGCCCGAGTGCCAGTCAGTGGGCGAGTGGCCCGCTGACTGAGATTGTCGGATCGCCGGTGGCCGTTCACCGCGACCCTTCAACCGCCGCGACAATGGCATCCGCCACGGTCTGCGGCTGAGACAGCATCGGCACGTGACTTGAGGCGACATGGACCGTCGTTGCCTTCATCGTCTGGGCAAAGGCCTGCTGAAGGCCCGCCGGGATGATCTGGTCGTTGTCGGAAATGACGAACCAGCTCGGCTTCTGGGTAAAGGCAGCGGATGTCACCTTGCCGTCGAATGCAGCGGCAGACAGCGGCGCCTGGGTGGCGGCCAGCAATGCCGCCGCAGCGGGTGAGATATCGGGAGCGAAGTAGCGCGCCATTCCTTCCGCGGACCATGTGAGAACTCCGGTCGCATCAGCATGGATTTCCTTCTGCCATGCCGGTGGCTCCGGCGCCTGGCGTACAATCGCGTTAATGGACTGGCCCTTTGACGGTGCGAAAGCCGCCACATAGACCAGCGCCCGAACCTTGTCACTGTTGCCGGCTTCGGTGATCACGGCGCCACCATAGGAATGTCCGACGAGGATGACGTCCCCTGGCTGGTCGACGATCACGCGGCGGGTCGCGGCAACATCAGCCTCGAACGAGGACAAGGGATTGTGGACGGCCACGACGTTGATCCCCTTCGCCTGCAGGAGCGGCACCACCTGCGCCCAACTCGATCCATTGGCCCAGGCCCCGTGCACAAGCACGACGGAGGGGGCGCCGGCGGCATATGCCGATGAGGCGATGCTTGCCGTCCCAATAGCAGCGGCAGCTATGACAGTTTTCATGGACATGGAACTCTCCTTTGAGGGTTGATGATCACCGCGGCTGCGGCGGGCTTGCTAAGATCAGATGACCCGGATCGGCGGGCCGCGCCTTCGCTCGACCTTCCGGCCGGAAAACCAGGTACTCAGTCGGCAATCAAAGCGGCACCCACCCGATCGCTGGCGCGGACAGGCTGTGGATATAGAGACGGTCGGCAATCTCGGTGGCGCCGGTCGTTCCTGGATAGGCGCCGTCGGGATCCTGAAGGTCCCGAACAACGTTGCCCTTTTCGTCTATGGCAAAAACATGCCCGTAAGGCTTGCCGGTCGGCAGAAAGGATCGAGGCAGGCGCAGCAATATCTTGCGAAAGAACGGCCGTTGGGCGAGTGAATCCGCCGCCGGATTGCGCGGCCTGAAAAGGCCCACCCATATGCGCCCATCGCGTCCCCGCAGCAGATTGTCCGGATAGCCGGGCAAGTTATCGAGCAATATGCGGGCTTGCGGCGAGCCGCTCTGGACATCTATGTCTTTCGCCCGCGTATCGATCGTCCAGATCCGATATCGGCCCGTTTCATTGACGAACAGGCTCAGACCGTCCGACGAAAGGGCGATGCCGTTGGCGAACGACAGTCCGCGGGCAACGATCCTTGCCTGCCGGCTCGCCGGATCGAACGCCAGAACCCGGCCGGTTGCGGATTGTTCGATAATATCGAGCACGCTCGCTTCGTACGTCCCGCCCCAGTCGGCGGGAGCAAAGCGCGTTGAGGATTGGGTGAAGTAGATGGTGCCGTCCGGTCCCGCAGCGACGGAATTGGCATAGGCAATCGGATCATTCGCACTGACGCGGTCTGTCAGCAGGTTCACGCCTCCCTCGGAGTCGATAGCAAGAAGTCCCCTCATCGCATCGGCGACGATCATCCGGCCTCCTGCATCGAAGGCGAAACCGAGCACCCGCCCGCCTGTACTGGCGAAAACTTCCTGCTTTGCGCCGTCAAGATCCATGCGTACCAGGTTGCCGCTTGTCATGGCTGCGTAGAGCTTGCCGTCAGGCCCAATCGCCATGTGCTCGGGGCCATGCTCGGTGCCGATGTCGATTCTGCGCAAGCCGGACAGGAGGTGGTTCGGTGCGTAGGCGCCGACGTAGCCGGGCGGAACCTGGGCCGCCCATGACACGGGCTCAACCGGCACTGGCCAGAAACAGAAATATGCGACTGCTGCCACAAGGAAGCCTGCTGCGCATCCGGCGACTCTTCGAACAACAGGCGCCTTCATATCATGCTCCCGGATTTGAGCCGATCACGTCAAAATCACTGCCTGTTTCTAGGATGATCCGGGGATGCCGGTATTTCGAAATATTGCCGATGTGGCGGCGAATATTGCTATTCAAATGCGGCGCACCGGCGCATTTCACGCAAAGGACCGTTCTCGGAACTGGCTTGGTGTCATCCCGGTCAGCTTTCGGAATGTCCGGCAAAAATTGGCCTGCGATCCAAAGCCCGCGTCGAGAGCGATCCCCGCTATCGTGGACCTTCCGGACAGGAGCATTTTCTGGGCCGCCTTGATGCGCCTTTCGATGACGTAGCGATGGGGCGGCATCCCGGTCGCTTCATGAAACAGACGAGAAAAATGGAAGGCGCTGAGGCAGGCCTCCCCTGCGAGGTCGTCCAGCGCGATGTCCTCTCCCAAACGCACTTCGATGAAGTCGAGCACGCGTTGCAGCTTTTTCGGATCGAGGGAGGGCGCTCGCGATGGCGTCCGCCATCGGCCGACCGTGTAGTTTCCCATGAGGTGAGCTGCAAGCGTCGTGCGCAACCCGTCGGCATAGATTCGGTCGATCGGGTCGTCGCCACCACCAAGCAAACCATGCAAGGCCGTTCCGATCCGCACCAGGGCCGGATCGACGAAACCTCCCGCATAGGCAAGCTGCGTGCCAGCAGGATCGATCCCGTAGTCCGCAAGCGCACTGTCTTCCAGCAGCGTCGCGGGCAGAAAGACCAAAAGGCATTCGACCGATCCATCGAGTTCGAGCAAGGTCTCGTGGGTTCCAACCGGAACCAGCCAGCTTGTTCCCGGACGCGCGATGCCTTCCTGTGTTTGCCCGTCACCTTTGCGCCGGACCCTCGCCTGGCCGGATAGTATATAGGCAAGTTCGGTGCATTCCCGCCCCACGCAATTCTGGGCTCCGGGTCCGATACGCCTTTGTTCGACACGCAGGGCATCCCATTCGGCCACATTGCCGATCAAGGTGCTTGACTGATACTTTCGGTCACCGTGGGTCAGCAGAGACATTTGTCCATTCTCCGGCGTGCAATTCTGATATGCTCAACAAGCCGTATCGGGGCGGGTGTGGCGAGTTAATTTCGGTTAAATGACGTCAGTGCGGCTCGACACCGCGGCGCGCCGATGTTTCAGGATGCGCGAGCTTTTTCCTTTGCTGGATGGCCCGCCACCTCGCGGTCAGGAGACAGCAAGGACTGTGGTCGAATGATGGGAGGCATTTGATGAACGATCTCTCGCCGCCGCGGTCACGATCATTCGCCTTCGGACCGTTCGTGCTGCTTCCCGAACGGCAGTTGCTCATGCGGGGCGACGTGCCCGTTCGCATCGGGGGGCGGGCGCTTGATATCCTGACGGTGCTTGTGGAACGTCCGGGAGCCGTCATCGGCAAGCAAGAATTGCTGGCTCGCGTCTGGCCGGACACATTTGTCGAGGAAGGCAATCTCAAGGTCAACATGGCGGCCTTGAGGCGCGCGCTCGATGAGCCGCCGGGCGCCGCCCGGTATATCGCGACGGTTGTCGGCCGGGGCTACCGCTTCTCCGCACCGGTCCACCACTCCGGTTCAGTCCATCTCGCCTCCGATGTCGGCGTGCCGGCGGCCCTGAACCACAACCTGCCAACGGCGACCACCCGCATCGTGGGACGACAGGATGCAATCGATGCTATCCTGCGGGAATTGCGGGAAGCACGCCTCGTCTCGATCGTGGGCGCGGGCGGAATTGGAAAGACGACGGTCGCCCTTGCCGTCGCCGAGCACTGGATCGGGACTTGCAAGGATGGTGTCTGGATGGTCGACCTGTCACCCCTCAAGGACCCGAGCCTCGTCCCCAATGCCATCGCAACTGCAATCGGCCTGACAGCCCATTCCTCCAACATGCTCGAGGCGTTGAGCGCATTCCTGCGTTCGCGCGAAATGCTGCTCGTCTTCGATAGTTGCGAGCATATCATCAATGGCATCGCATCTTGCGCCGATCGCATCCTGGCCGAGGCTCCAGCCGTCCGAATCCTCGCAACCAGCCGCGAAGCTCTCCGTGTGAAGAGTGAGCGGGTTCGGCGGTTGCCGGGGCTCGGAACGCCGGCCAAGACGGCAGCACTCGATGCTGAGACCGCGTTGACATTTCCGGCGATAGAGCTGTTCGTTGATCGCGCAACGGACAGGCTCGAGTCGTTCATCCTGAGCGATGCCGACGCACCGCTGGCGGCGGAGCTGTGCCGCAATCTCGATGGTCTTGCACTTGCCATCGAACTGGCGGCCACCCGCGTTGATGCGTTCGGCCTTGGCGAATTGATCGAACAACTCGGCGACCGTTTTCGGCTCTTGCAAGGGCATCGGGGAGGAATTGAACGGCATCGTACACTCACCGCGACAATCGACTGGAGTTATGAGCTTCTTTCGGAAATCGAGCAGACGATGCTGCGCCGCCTGGCTGCGTTTGCCGGCATCTTCAGTCTGGACTCGGCCTGTGCCATCACCATTGACGAGCATATCGATCGCGCAAGGGCGGTGGAAAACATCGCCAGCCTGGTTGCGAAATCGCTGCTGACGGCCGAGATGCACGATACGCAGGTAGAGTATCGGATGCTGGATACTACTCGTGCCTATGCGCTGGAGAAACTTGTCGCCAACAACGAGCTTGAGGGCGCCAGGCAGCGACATGCAGAACATTGCCTTGAACTGGTCGAGCGCGCGACATCAGATGCGGAACGGCTGACGCGCACAGAATGGCTTCTGCGATATGGTCCGAAGACCAACGATATCCGCGACGCGATGCGCTGGGCATTCACGAGTGCCGACAAGGCGGCGCTGGGCGTTCGGCTGACGGTGGCTGCCATTCCGTTCGGGAAGCAGGTTTCGCTGGTGGAAGAATGTCGGATGGCCGTCGAAAGGGCACTGGACGACAGCTTTCAGTCGCATCGAAGCATCCGTGACGACCTGGTCCTCAATCTCACGCTCGGTGCAACCTTGTTGCACACCCGCGGCCCTTTGCTTCAGGTGAAATCGTCCCTGACCAAGGCGCTGGCGATCGCGGAGCAATTGGACGACACGGATATGCAATTGGCGTGCTTGCGCGGACTGTCGGAATACGAATTGTGGACCGGTGACTCCCACTCCGCGATAGCCGTCGCCAGGAAGATCCGTGCGCTAGAGACCAACGGGCAGGATGCGCACCCAGGCGACGCCAATGCGCAGACCGGATCGGCCTTGTCCTGGCTGGGTGCACTCGCGGCGTCGCGGCAGCAACTCGAGAACATCGTCCAACGACCCACAGGCCGCACGGCACAATTGGATGTTGCCCGCTTCGAATTCGATCAACGATTGACGGCGCAAGGCTCGCTGGCAACAGTGCTTTGGCTGCAGGGCTTTCCGGACCAGGCAATTGCGGTCGCGCGACGACAGCTAGAGGAGGCCGAGGCTTCCAATTACGCGGTCTCCCTCTGCTCCGCCCTGCTGCACGGGTCGCTGATCATTGCCATGTATGTCCGCGACTACGAGGCAGCCTGGAGCTATCTCAACAGCGGACTGGAGCACGCCACCAAGCATGGGCTCTCGATCTGGCGGAACATGGGTATGTGTACGCGTGGCCGAATGTGCCTTTACACCCACCGTCCCATTGACCTTGCAGCCTATCGCGACGCGCTTGCCGAGGTCCGCGATGGCGGTTTCCGGATGCGCTATCCCAACTATCTCACCAACTACGCGGAGGCGGTCGCACGCCAAGGCGACCTCGCCGTCGGACTGGCCGCCATCGACGAGGCGATCGCCTTATGCGAAAGCCGCGGACAGGTGGTCGGGATACCGGAGATTCTGCGTATCAAGGGCAACATGATCCGCTTCCAGGAACCGGCCAATCCGGACAAGGCGGTGGAGTGCTATCAAAGATCGATCGAACTCGCTCGCCAAGGTGAGGCGCTATCCTGGGAACTGCGCTCCGCGACAAGCCTCGTCAAGCTCATGCGGCTGCATGGAGGAGATAATGAGGCCGAGGACATGCTCGCCTCGGCCTATAACCGTTTTCAGGAGGGCTTTTCTACGGGCGATCTCGTGCGGGCACGGACACTGATCGCCACGCGGTCGGGCGCCCCGGGCGAGAGATAACCACCTCTGGTCAGCGCTCCTGGCCCATTGCATTCGGGCGAGTTCTCAAGACAGCGAGGCCGACCCCGATCGGCGGCCAGATGACGACGAAGGCAAGCAGGGCCGCAACCAGGCTGACGGTGCCCATGGCCGGCTGAAGCGCAGCTTCACCGCCAAACCCGTGCAATGCCACCAGCGGCACCAGCGTCGGCCCAAGACCGATCCCGATCAGCCCGATGAAGGTCAGGGACAGCGCGATCGTCGTTGCCCGCATCTCGCTCGGAACGCTCTCCTGCATCACGACATGGCCGATGACGTATCCGCCGATCGACCCGAAGGCCCATAGGCCCAATGCAAGCGCGGCCTGGTGGCCCGTTTCCGCCAAAAAAACCATCGTGGCACCCACGATGGTCATCAGGTAGCATCCCAGCAACAGGACCACTCGGGTGGGCACGCCCCAGCGCCGTGCAAACCAGTCGGACAGCGCGCCTCCCAGCACCGAGGCGCTCGCCCCGCTGACCGACACAGCAAGGACGAGAAGGCCGCCGACCTCCATGGCACTCATGCCGTATACGCGCTGCAACAGCGTCGGCATCCAGGCGAACAGGCCGTGGTCGCCGATGGCCAGCACACCCTTTACCATGCATACGCGCAACACCGTTCCATTGTTCGCCATCAGCCGCCGCAAAACCTCGGAAAGCGGGAGGAGGCCGGACCTGTTCTGCCGCGCCGGTTCCGGGATCGACAAAAGCAGGGGCAGCAACGCGAAGCCGGGAAGCGCAACGAGAATCATGACCTGCCGCCACGGTGCCAGCTCTGGCATCAGCGGTAGCGAGGCAAAGCGTCCGGCCTCGATCCCCCGCAGAAGCATTCCGCCGATCAGAAGTGCACCGCCGGCGCCGAAGGTCGCGCCAAGGGAGAAAACACCCAGCGCCGCTCCTCTCCGACGCGGCGAGAAGAAGTCGATGATCAGCGAAGAAGCAGCCGGCACCAGGGCCGCCTCACCCATTCCCACCGCAAGCCGGGCGCCAAAGAAACTCCAGAAATCGCCGGCGAGCCCGCAGGCGACCGTCGCGACCGACCACAGCAGCACGCCGGCGACAATCAGGTTGCGGCGACTGACGGCATCCGCCAGCCGCCCGCTGGGAAGACCGGCAAGGGCGAATATGATGGCGAAGCCCGCGCCCTGGAGCAGGCTGACTTCCACGTCCGTCAAACTGAGATCGGCCCTGATCGGATCGACGACGAGATTGATGATCAGCCGGTCGGTATAGGAAACCAGAAGAGCGATGCAGAGCACCGTCACCGCGTACCATCCAGTTATGTTGGACGGCGGGAGTTCGGAGCGAATGCCGCTGTGGGACGTCGGTGAGTTTACCAAGCCATTGGTCCTACCTGCCAGGAACCGATACAACCTGACTCGAGATTTGCACTCTTGCTTGCGGCAAGCAAGATCGCGATCGGCAATGGAATGACGCGCGGCCCTCAACAGCAAGCCCGGTCAAAAGAACAGCAATACATGCAAAGGGCGAACGCGCTATCTTAGCCCGGCGGTCTTGAGGTTAGCACCAGTGTAAACGATCTTGGGCAGCCGAGCCGGCGTTTCGCCACGGCATGGTCCCGCCCTGCCTTTTTGAACGACGGAGAGCTCACCCATGACCCGACACATTCTGCTTGCCGGCGGCACCGGATTGATTGGCAGTGGCGTTCGCCTGCAACTCGTCGAGCGGTCCGACATCGATCTCGTTAGCCTCGTTCGCGCCGGATCGGCCGCGTTGGGCCATCCCATCGATTTCGAACAGTTGTGTGGCCGGCCGGAGGCTACGTTGATGCCGATCGCGCCCGAGGGCATCGATGTCGCCATCTCCTGCCTTGGTACCACCATCCGCACGGCTGGATCGCAAACTGCCATGTTCCGCGTCGATCATGACTATGTGCTGGCTCTCGGTAAGGGTGCACGGGCGCTGGGCGCCCGTCAGTTTATCCTTGTGAGTTCCATCGGCGCGGGCGGGCCCGGCTTCTATCTCGAGACCAAAGGCGCCGTTGAACAGGCAGTCAGCGATCTTGGCTTCGAGCGATTGGACCTTATCCGACCGGGCTTTCTGGTCGGCCACCGCGACGACACACGGATTTGGGAAGCGATCGCGCAGCGCGCGCTCACCGCGCTCTCGCCCATCCTGCCCCGCCGCTTCTCCCGATATGGCGTCATACCCGCCAGGCTCGTTTCCGACGCCATCGTCAAGCTTGTCGGAAGACTGGAACCAGGCCGCTATGTGCACGAGAACGCCGACTTACAGCGGCTTTCAGGACATGCCGATTGAGATGTTGTCGATCTGTTATTCTCTTTCCGAAACACTAATAAGGAGCGGGAAACGGAAATTGGACCCGGAACCCTTGCGGCTCTTGGGCACGCAGAAGGACTGCTTTGAAGAGCTCGAGCCGGTGACTCAAATGGCCGAAATGGGGGCGCAAAGCAGCTGTTCCCCAATGCGAATTTTGATGTCCGCTTAGGGCCGAGGCTGTGCGCTCAACGCAGCAGCCCGTCAATGTCAAACTCCTCCCAGCCGCTTAGGGTTGACGCGGTATCGTCGAGGCCACGCTCTACCTTCTTCGATCGCTTGTTGGCCTTCTTCGACCGCGTCAGCTTCGCCTGATACGCGGCCCTCCTTCGCTTCTCCGCTTTCGCCTCTGCGTCCTCCACCCGCCACTCTTCGACGGCTCCCCTGTTGAGAAGGTCTTCCACCACTGCCGGATCGAACACGTGGAACGTGATTCTGCGGGCGCGCCCGGCCAGCCTTACCGTTCTCGTGCCGGCGCTAGGTAGACGGCCGTCCGCGAGCCAGCGATGCCGCTCGCTTGTCTTCATCCCGAGAACGTCCTCTATCTCGCGCGGGTTGACTGGCAGGCTTTGAGCTTCCTCCACCGTCCTCGCGATCACCGCTGAGGCCGCCTTGAACGCCGCGTTGTCGCTGGCCGCCATCGAGAGGGTGAGTTCGCTGCCTCCGAGAACGACTGATTTCTTCGAGACTGCGGGAAGCCGAGCCTGGATCTCCTGCAGTATGCCTTTCGCGCGCACGGATGAACCGAGAGTGGCCGCGGGCGAAAGCGTCCATGTCCTGAGCAGCTCTACGTCGTAGTTCTCATTTTTCGGCACGGCACACAGATGGGATCAGCGGTCTTCCGAGTCAACGATGTGGCGCCGCGCATGCTCGGCCAAGGTCTCTTGAGCGTGCACTCGCCATAAGGAAACCCTATAGCGGCAGATACTTCGACGTCCAGTTCGAGGTGTCTGGCAATCTTGCCGACTTCATCTCCACGCCTGCGTTTCGCAGATCACTCGAAGTACTCACGACAGAGGCCCCGGCGTTTCACTGATAGAACAAGGCGGAGAGGTGTCGTCCTGGCTTCCGAGATAGTTGTTCCCCGATCGGGTTGAAGATCGTCTGTACGCGGGTGGTCCATGCTCTGGAAATCATGGGTTTTGAACTCAGTGACTCTTTTTTAGGGGGCAATATGCCCCCTAAAGTTGGGAAAAGTGACTCGTCACCGCAGGCTTCTCAGTCATCTGAGAAGCGGGCGGTGAAAAGTCATCGTTCTGAAAAAGATCAATTGAATCAATTCATAAATCAGAACGTCCCCGCGGAGCGGTGCATGTTGCGTCGTTACATTAGGCGCACTTTCCGCCGCTCATCCGGGTTGCGAGCACAAAAAAGCCCCGACAGGTGCCTGCCGAGGCAAATTCCGGAGTCGATTTTCGGATCGCTAAGCGCTCGCTGCTTTGATCATCGCGACAGCCTCTTTTCGATAGAACGTAGCGGCGCGACGCTTCCCGCCCTGCTACGAGGATCAGGTTCTCAAGTAAACTTATCTCCCAGCAAGGGTTCCTGGCACACCGTCGAGGAAAATCCGCAGCTCCAGGTCGACAATGGAGTTTATGTTCTCAACTGGCATGTTGTAGATGAACTTTCGCACGCCCAGGTAGAAAATCGCTGCGTGTAGGCCCCAGACAGCCTCGATCTCCATCGTAGTGATCGGGACCTCGTCCGGGGGCTTCCGGGAATGCGCGAGCCTCAACTCATTGATGATCAAATCGAAGACTCGTTGGCGCAGCAGGTCCAAATAACGGGTGTTGAAGTCCAGACCCTTCAAGCCCGAGAACATGAATAGCCGGACCCATTCGTATGTGAGGATGACTTGCGAGTAATCCCGATAGAATTCAGTAAGCCGCTCCCCAAGCGGCTTGCTGCGGTCCTGGAGAAGCTCTTCCCAAAACGGGTTCCATCGTCTCAAGAAAACCTCCTGGTAGACGCGCTCGACCAGAGCATCTTTTGTGGGGAAGTAGCGATAGAGCAGCGGTTGTGTGATCCCAAGACGCTTGGCGAGTTCGCGGGTCTGCCCTTCAAAACCGAACTCTGCAAAGAACTTGACGGCTTCTCGGACGATCTCCTGTTCGCGGAGATCCGGTGACAATCGCCTTCTGGCTTCTGGCGTTTTCATGTGCCCTCCCGCTTACTCATTTCCATTAATTTATCAACTGCATACGCTAAACGCAAACTCAACCTGCGGCATCTGCTGCCAAAAATCAAATAATACACACTTGACCACGCGGAAAATATCGATCAGTTTATCAATCGATAAATAACGGATCTGGGAGGATCAAATGCTTAATCGACGTCAGGTTTTGGCAGGTACAGCGGCTCTTGCTGGGTCTCAGCTCGCATTGCCCGCCCTCGCACAGAGTACGCCCATCCGTATCGGCATGCTCAGCGTGAAGTCGGGCGCGCTTGCGACAGGTGGGCGGCAAATGGAGGACGGCTTCCAGCTCTTTCTCAAGCAGCGCAACAATACGATTGCCGGCCGCGCCGTGGAATTCATCGTCGCCGACACCGGTGGTCAGCCTGCGCTTGCCAAAACCCGAGCCCAGGAACTGGTGCAGCGCTCGAACGTGCACATGGTCGTTGGCCCGGTCGCGGCCTTCGAGGCGCTCGCCATAAACGACTACCTCGCCGAAGCGCAGATACCATTCATCTGCTCGTCGGCTGCAGCCGAAGACCTTACTCAGCGCAAGCTCAATCCATGGTTCGTGCGGACGTCTTCGACATCCGCGCAACCCTGCCATCCGCTCGCAGACTATGCAGCCAAGGAACTCGGCTACAAGAAGATCATCACGATCGCCGACGATTTTGCCTTCGGTCAGGAGCAGACGGCCGGATTCCAGCGCGTGTTCGAGGCAAGCGGCGGCTCGATCACGAACAAGCTCTGGGCGCCTCTCAATGCTGCGGACTACGGGTCTTACATCTCGCAGATTTCCGGGGTCGACGCGGTCTTCGCGGCGTTCTCCGGTGCAAATGGTCTCCGCTTCCTCCGTCAGTATAACGAGTACGGACTGAAGGGCCAGATCCCAGTCATCTCAGCCATGACCACGGTTGATGAGGGCGTGCTCCACACGATGGGCGACGAAGCGCTCGGGATCATCTCCGCCGGCTGGTACTCCGCTGGCATTGACACACCACACAACAAGAGTTTCGTCGAGCAGCTTCGAAAGGTGACGGGTGTCGATCCGGGATTCTATTCCGTGGGAGCCTACTCGGCGGGGCTCGCCCTCGAGGCCGCCCTCAAGTCGATCGACGGCAAGGTGGAAAACAAGCAGGGCCTTATCGCGGCGCTGAAGAAGGCCGAGATCGCCAACGATCCCCGCGGTCCCTGGAAGTTCGACCAGTACGGCAACCCGATCGAGAACATCTATATCCGGAAGGTAGAGCGCAAGGACAATCGCCTCGTCAATACGGTCATCAAGACCTACGACCAGGTCTCCCAGTTCTGGACCTACCAGCCCGAGCGGTTTCTCGCGGAACCGGTCTACTCGCGGAATAATCCTACAAAGATCTGACTACCGACCACATCATCGAGAAGGAACAACGTCGCATGATTGTCGACGCGCATAATCACATCATTCCGGAAGGCATCGTGTCCATCTTCGAAGCAGATCCCGAGGCATTCGGAGTTCGCGTAGAAAGATTCGACGGCATCACGCGCCTTGTTCACCGGGAGGGATTTGCCTATCCGCTGTTTCCGGAATTCGCCGATCCTCAGGTCAAGGTCAGCAAGCTCGACGAACGAGGATTCGATGCAGCGATCATTTCGCCATCGCCGACCCTCTTCTTCTATCGCGAGCCGGACGAGAAGAACGCCGAGTTCGTCCGCTACTTGAACAACGAAGTGGCGGCGTTCGTCGCCACTGCCCCAAGCCGTCTGATCGGAATGGGCACGCTGCCGATGCAGTCGCCCGAGGCGTCGATCGCCGAGCTGGAATATCTCGTGTCCACGCTCGGAATCCGGGCGGTGATGATCGGGACGCACATCGACGGGGTCCAGCTAGCAGCTCCGGAATATCGCCCGGTTCTGCAGAAGGCCGCCGATCTCGGCGTGTTCATCCTGACGCATCCCTATTATTTCGGGGCGAAGCCAGGGCTTGAGCCCTACTACCTCACGAACCTAATCGGCAATCCGCTCGATACGACCGTCATGGCCGCGCATCTCATCTTCGGGGGCGTGATGGAGGAGATCCCGCACATCAGGATCTGCCTGTCCCATGGTGGCGGATTCGCCCCCTATCAGATCGGTCGGCTGGTCCATGGCCAGAATGTCCGGAAAGAGGCGCAGACCACGAAGATCTCGCCGAAGGATCTCCTCAAGCGCTTCTACTTCGACACCATCACGCACGACCCTGAAGCGCTACGCTTCCTCATATCGCTCGTCGGTGCCGATCACGTGCTTTTGGGAACAGACATCCCCTTCGACATGGCGGACCTCTCTCCCGTCGAGACCCTCAGGGCCACCGGGATCGGGGCCGCAGAGTTCGAACTCATATCGGGCAGGAACGCGATCGACCTGGTCGGCACCGCCGCAGTGAAAGGACTTCTCAATGTCTGACAACACCATCCGTACCACAAGCAGTCGGACCGTCTCCGCTACGCCCCGTGGCCTCTTCATCGACGGCAAAACCGTTGCCGCCGGTCCTCGTGACCTCATGGAGATCCGCTCTCCGGGCACGGGCGATGTCGTCGAATCTGTCCTGCTCTGCTCGGCAGAGGATGTGGACGCTGCCGTGCAGAGCGCGGCGCAGGCTTTCCGCTCTCCGGACTGGGCCGGGCTTTCCGTGCGGACCCGCGCCCGGTTTGTGAACAAGCTGGCGGATGTCATGGAGGCCCATCTCGAGGAACTGTATGAACTCGAGACCTTGAACAACGGGCGGCCGATCCGCGAGACCCGAGCGCAGCTTGCACGGGTTCCCGACCTCTTCCGCTACAATGCTGGTCTCGCGCTCGCCAAGCGCGACGATGTCATTCCGGTGGAGGGTGAGTATCTCACCTACACGAAGCGACTGCCCGTCGGCGTCGTCGCCAACGTGACTCCTTTCAATCACCCTCTTCTTATTGCCTGCCGCAATCTCGCACCGACGTTCGCCTCGGGTTGCACGACCGTGGTCAAGCCGTCGGAATACACGCCCTTGACGACACTGCGGCTGGCGGAGCTCTTCTCCGAAGCTGGACTGCCACCCGGAGTCTTCAACGTGGTGACCGGAAACGGTGCCGTTACAGGGAGGGCGCTTTCAAGTCATCCTGGCATCCGCAAACTGGTTCTGACAGGTGGCACCGAAGCGGGACGGCTGGCAGGCGCGGCCGCAGCCTCCAACTTCGCTCGTCAGACGCTCGAACTCGGGGGCAAGACCCCGGTCGTTGTCTTCGACGACTTCGACGTGGATCAGGCGGTCAATTATGCTGCCTTCGGTGCCTTCGTCGGTGCCGGGCAGACCTGCGTCTGCGCCGCGCGTCACATCGTCCAGCGTGCGGTCTACGACGAATTCGTCGAGAAGCTGGCGAAGAAGGCAGCCGCCATCCGGATCGGCGACCCCTTCGACGTCGAGACCCAGATGGGGCCAGTCATTTCCGAGCGGCAGCGCCAGCGCGTGCTCGACTACGTAGCGATCGGCAAGAGCGAGGGCGCACGACTGGTCGCAGGCGGACGCATCCCGGAGAAGCTCTCGAACGGCGGGTACTTCGTCGAGCCGACCGTCTTTGCGGACGTCGATGCGGGCATGCGGATCGCACAGGAGGAGGTATTCGGTCCCTTCACGGTCGTCATTCCTTTCGACGCCGAAGAGGACGCGGTCAGGATCGCGAACGACAGCCCATATGGCCTGGCTGCGGCGGTGCGCACGCGTGACGTAGCCCGTGCCCATCGCGTCGCTGACAGCATCGAGGCGGGCATCATCTGGATCAACGATCACCACCGCGTCGACGCCGCCTCGCCGTGGGGTGGGTTCAAGCTTTCCGGGATCGGACGGGAGTTCGGCAAAGAGGCTTTCGAAGCGTATTTCGATGTGAAAGCCGTCATGCTCAACGTCGGCGACCGCCCGTTCGACTGGTACGACATGGGCGCCGCGGACGTCCGGCTCAACTGAGCCGGACCACCCCCACGAACTCATTCGAGATGGAGGAGGCATTTCAATGTTTTGGATCACCGGGCTTTTCAACAGCCTCGCCTTCGCCGCGGTGCTGTTCCTGCTGGCGGCGGGCTTTTCGTTGATATTCGGCCTGATGAGGGTCGCCAACCTGACGCATGGCGCGTTCTTCATGCTGGGCGGCTATCTCGCCACCTCCGCGATCGGCGCCGGCTTCTGGATCGCCATCGTAGCCGCAGGAGCTGGTTGCGCGCTCCTCGGTGGGCTCGTCCAGCACCTTCTGGTGCAGAGGCTTGCTGGCCGCGAGCTGGCGCAGGTTCTCGGAACTCTTGGCCTCTCGTTCATCGTCGCCGATCAATGCCTTCTGATCTGGTCGGGAGATCCTATATCGCTGGCGCCCCCGGCATTTCTGCAGGGAGCGGCACGACTGGGGATGTTCGCCTTTCCGCTCTACCGCCTCTTCCTGATCGTGGTAGCAGCTTTCGTCGCCATTGCTCTATGGCTCGTCGTCGAGCGCACGACCCTCGGGGCCAAGATTCGTGCGGCAGTCGACGACCGGGAGATGGCCCGGGCAACGGGCATCCCCGTGTCGCGCCTGTTCACGGTCGTTTTCTGCCTCGGTTCGGCTCTTGCAGGCATCGGGGGAGCGCTCGCGGCTCCGGTCCTTTCGGTATACCCCGGCCTTGACACGGAAATGCTGCCGCTGGCGCTTCTCGTCGTCATCCTCGGGGGGATCGGCAGCCTTGCGGGCGCCCTGATCGGCAGCGTCCTGATCGGCATCATATACACGTTCGGACAAATTCTGCTGCCCGATCTCTCCTACGTCATCCTCTTCCTTCCGATGGTCATCGTGCTTGCGGTCCGTCCTGAAGGCCTGCTCGGGAGGCAAGCAGCATGAAGACCGTCGGAATCATCTTCATCACGGCAATCGCCTGCATTCTGCCGTTCCTTCTTCCGGGAAACTTCTACCTCGGAATCGCGACCCAGATCCTGGTCTACGGCCTGTTCGCCGTGAGCGTGAACACTCTCGCCGGGTACGGCGGCATGGTGTCTCTCGGCCATGCCGGGTTCCTAGGCATCGCCGCCTACGCCTATGCGGTGACATCCGGCACCTACGGCTTCTCGCCATGGATTGCGGTTGGCGCGGCCCTTCTGATTGGCACGGCGGCCGCCGCCGTGTTCGGTCTGATCGCGCTCAGAACCAGTGGCCTCAGCTTCCTGATGATCACGCTGGCACTCGGGCAGATCGTTTGGGGCGTGGCTTTTCGCTACACCGACCTCACGAACGGCGACAACGGCATCAGCCTGGGACGCGCCAGCGTGATCTCAGCCGATCCCCTCACACTGTACTACGTTTGTCTGGCGGTGCTGGCCCTCGTCATGGTTCTCCTCGCAGCGTTCATCCGCTCACCGCTCGGCGCTGCGATTAAGGGCGTGCGCGACCAGCCGCGGCGGATGAGCACGCTCGGCTACAACACCTGGGCCATTCGTTACGTGGCGTACCTCGTTTCCGGCTTCGTGGCGACGGTCTCCGGCATTCTCTACGTCCAGATCTTCCAGTTCATAAGCCCGCACGCGCTGTCACTGACCGTCTCCTCGGAAGCGGTTCTCATGGTCATCGCCGGAGGCATAGGTACCTTGTTCGGACCGCTGCTCGGAGCCGGCGTCGTCGTCCTGCTGAAGAACGTCGCCAGTGCCTACACTGACCGCTGGCCGACCCTGCTCGGATGCATATTCCTCTTCATCATCATCGCCATGCCCGAAGGGCTTCTTCCGGGAAGCAAACGGATCCTGGCTGGGATGATCGGCAGCTTCCGAAAGGGGGCCGCGCCCAGCGCCTCCCTCCAGCCAACTTCGAGGGCACGCTGATGTCGGCATTGGAACTCAACAACCTCAGCAAGAGCTTCGGCGGCCTGCATGTCATCAGCGACGTCTCCTTCAAGGTCATGGAAGGCGAGAGGCGCCTCATCCTCGGGCCGAACGGCGCAGGAAAGACGACGCTGTTCAACCTGATTGCGGGGGATCTGGCTCCGAGTTTCGGAACGATATCGCTGGCAGGGGAGGATGTTTCGGCCCTGCCGACCAACAGGCGCGCGGCGCGCGGGATCGGCAGGACCTTCCAGATCCTGACGCTCTTTTCGGGCGAGACGGTCATCCGCAACGTCGTGCTTGCCAGTCTTGGGCGCACTTCCCGCCGCTGGAAGCCTTTCGGTTCGCTCGATGCAGATGAGGAGTTCCGCGCTTCGGCGATGGAAATCCTGCGGACGGTCATGCTCGACTATATAGCCGATAAGTGCGTCAGCGAGACTTCCTATGGCGAAAGACGACGGCTCGAGATCGCGATGGCGCTGGCCCAGCAGCCACGGCTGCTGCTGCTCGACGAACCGCTTGCAGGCCTTTCCAAGGAGGAGCGAAAGGGCGTCGAAGGTCTGCTCAACGCGCTCCCTCGATCGCTGACCGTCATCATGATCGAACATGACATGGACGTCGCGCTCGGCTTTGCCGACCGCATCGCCCTTCTCCAGAACGGCAAACTCCTCGTTGACGGAAGTCGGGACGAGGTGATCGCCGACCCGCGGACAAAGGAGGCCTATCTTGCCGAATAACAACGCGCTGACCCTCAATGCCGTTAACAGCTTCTACGGCGACAGCCACATCCTGCAGGACGTTTCCTTCAATGTTACGGAAGGACGAGTCCTTGCTCTGCTTGGCCGGAACGGGGCGGGGAAGACGACCTGCATGAACACGATCGCGGGACTGATGAAGCCTCGCAGCGGCCACGTGTCTGTATTCGGCCGCAGCATCGAAGGCGCCACTCCAGAAGCGATCTGCCACTCGGGCATCGCATTGGTGCCCCAGGGTCGCCGCATCTTCAAAAGCCTGAGCGTGACGGAGAACTTGGTTGTCGCGAAGAGGCGGCCGACACCGTCCGGACGCGTGGTGTGGGACGTCGAGGACATCTTCAAGGTCTTTCCAAGGCTGGAGGAGCGCCGATCTCATCCCGCCGGACGCCTGTCCGGAGGCGAGCAGCAGATGCTTGCGATCGGGCGGGCGCTGATGACCAATCCGCTGATCCTCCTGATGGACGAACCGACCGAAGGTCTTGCCCCTCAGATCGTCGCCGAGGTCGGGCGTATCATCGGTCAGCTCAGGGAGCTTGGTCTGTCGATCGTACTCGTGGAGCAGCATACTAATTTCGCCCTCCGGCTTGCCGACGACGTGGTCATCATCAGCACGGGCGAGATCGTCGCCCGCGGCACGGCGGCGGACCTCATCCAGGACAGCTCGCTTCTGAACAATCATCTCGGCGTTCATTGACTCGCCGACCGAACGTGGCCGCCGCAGAGACACGTCGGCCACCGACCTCATCCTGAATGGAGGACCTGAAATGAAAGAGACTGGCCACGCATTGATCATCGGCGGTTCGATGGGCGGGCTCTTCGCCGCCCGCCTGCTGCTTGGCAAGGGATGGACGGTCGACGTCTACGAGAGGATATCCTCAGAACTGGCTGGCCGTGGCGCAGGCATCGTCACTCATCCCGAGCTGTTCGACATCCTCGACGCATGCGGCATCGACAGCGAGAACGCCAAGGTCGGAGTGAGCGTCGAGGGCCGCCGTGTCTTCGACCGCAACGGCGAAATCATTGGCGAGAAGTCGCATCCGCAGATCCTGACCTCCTGGGGACGGCTCTATGCCATCCTGAAAGAAGGCCTGCCCGAGGGCTGTTATCATCACGGCTACAACCTGCAAAGCGTCGAGGTCGAAGCCGACGGCGTCGTGGCTCGTTTCGACAATGGCAGCGAGGCTAGGGGTGATCTCCTGGTGGCGGCGGACGGCATCTTCTCCGCTGTGCGTGCACAGTACATGCCGGACGTGATGCCAAACTATGTCGGTTATGTAGCCTGGCGCGGTCTAGTCGATGAGGCCGATCTGTCGGCCGACACCAGGAGCGCGCTGTGCGACCATTTCGCGTTCTCGCTTCCGACGGGAGAACAGATGCTCGGATACCCAGTAGCCGGCGCGGACGAGTCCATCGAACCCGGCCACCGCCGTTTCAATTTCGTCTGGTACCGCCCTGCGGCTCAGGAGGGCGGGCTGAAGGAGCTGCTCACCGACGTCGACGGCGTGACCCATGCGCTATCCATCCCCCCGAACAGGATCCGACCGGCCGTGATCGACGACATGCGCAGTGCCGCCCAGGACCTCCTGTCGCCCCAGTTCGCGGAGGTCGTCGCGAAGACCGCACAGCCGTTCATCCAGGCAATCCAGGATCTCGAGACGCCACGAATGTCAATCGGCGGGCGGATCGCCCTACTCGGGGATGCCGCCTTCGTCGCGAGGCCACATGTCGGGATGGGCGTCACGAAGGCGGCTGCGGACGCGTTCGCGCTTGCCGAGGCGGTCGAGGCCCAGCCCGACGTCGCATCGGCACTTGAGGAATTCGAGCGCCAGCGCCTGGCTTACGGACAGGCGGTCATCCGCAGGGCGCGGCACCTCGGAGCATACATGCAGGCACAGATCCTGACCGATGAAGAGCGGGCAATGGCGGAGCGACATCGCCACCCCGACGCGATCATGAGCGAGACCGCCGTGTCGACCGGCATCGCGGCCTGAACAAGAGAAAGGACGAAATCATGGGAATTCACGTAATCGACACCTGGCCGAAGGCCCCGGAAGGATTGAGCGAGGAACTGGCCGAGGAGTTTGCCCGCAACGCCGGGAACGGCAGGGTAGGGAGTGCGCTCGTCTCGGAGACTGACAGGGTTCGCGTCTGGTCATTGACCTTGAAGCCATCGGAGCGCATCGGCTTTCACACCCACGTGCTCGACTATTTCTGGACCGCTGTCACCGGGGGAAGGGCACGTTCGAACTACGGCGACGGCCGCGTCGCGGAAGTCTCGTACAAGCCCGGTGACACGCAGCATCATCACTATGGACTTGGAGAGTTCATGACGCATGATCTCGAGAATATTGGTGACACGGATCTGACGTTCACTACCGTGGAATTTAAGGACAGCGCGAACGCGCCACTGGTTATTTAAAGTTCTCGGAATGCGGGGATGGTCGCGGTTCGTACGGCCATCCCCGCAACCCTGGATTGGAGGACAGGCGGCATGGATGCACAAGTCAAACCGGTGGATCTGGAGCAGATCCGAAAGCGGCCATTGTTCTCCAGGATCAGCCTCGAAAGGAACTGCCTCGGGGCGGGACTGGCGATAGTGATGGCGGCCTTGTACTTCACCTTCATCAGTGTCGTCGCCTTTTCCCCGGGGATCCTCGCCGCTCCCATATCTCCAGGCTCTTCCATAAGCACTGGCGTGGTCGCTGGCGTTTCCCTCATGGTCTTCGGACTTGTCCTGACAGCAATCTACGCTCTCTACGCAAGCATGCGCCTCGACAAGCTCGCGTCTGCGCTGCGCAAGGAAATCCCATGAACCGGAAAACAGCAGCATCAAGTGGACTCGCGCTCACAATATTTGCTTCCGGTGCACGAGCGGATGCATTGACGGGCGAGGTGGCTCGACAAGCACTCAATCCGCTGGCGATCGCCATGTTCCTGGTGTTCGTCATTGCAAGCCTCGGCGTGACGGTCTGGGCCGCACGGCGCGGAACCCGAACCGCCAGCGACTACTATGCCGCCGGCGGCGGACTTTCCGGCGTGCAGAACGGTCTTGCGATAGCCGGGGACTATACATCGGCTGCGACGTTCCTCGGCGTGACCGCATTGGTCTACGGATCCGGCTATGACGGGATGATCTACGCGATAGGCTTCCTTGTCGGGTTCCCAATGATCCTGTTCCTGATCGCCGAGCCTCTTCGGAATCTTGGGCGATACACCTTTGCGGATCTCGCCGCCTATCGCTTGTCCGAGCGGCCGATCAGGACGGTCGCGGGTGTGAACACCTTAGTTATCGTTCTCTTCTACCTCATCGCTCAGATGGTCGGTGCGGGAAAGCTCATCGAGCTTCTGTTCGGTCTGCCGTACTGGATTGCGGTCGTGCTTGTCGGTGTGCTGATGATGCTCTACGTCACGTTCGGCGGAATGCTGGCGACGACGTGGGTGCAGATCACGAAAGCCGTGCTCCTGCTCTTCGGGACGGTTCTTATGTCGACGCTCATCCTCGCGCATTTCGGCTTCAGTCTGAATGGCCTCTTCGCATCTGCCGTGGCGATCCATCCCAAGGGAATAGCGATCATGGCTCCTGGCGGATTGGTCAAGGATCCGATTTCTGCGCTGTCACTGGGCGTAGCCCTGATATTCGGGACCGCCGGGCTGCCTCACATCCTGATGCGGTTCTTCACCGTGTCGGACGCGGTGCAGGCTCGGGTGTCCGTTCTCGTCGCCACGTGTTTCATCACGGTCTTCTATTCGCTGCTCTTCGTCCTCGGCTTCGGTGCGATCGCGCTGGTATCCGGCGATGCCAATTATCTGGATGCCGCAGGCAAGATCATCGGCGGGACGAACATGGTTGCGATCCACCTCGCCGACAAGCTTGGAGGATCTGTCCTGATGGGCTTCATCTCGGCGGTGGCCTTCGCCACGATCCTCGCCGTCGTGTCCGGGTTGACGATGGCAGGCGCTTCCGCAGCGGGACATGACCTATATGCGCGGGCCTTCCGGAAGGGCAATGCCACGGAAGCCGAAGAAATCCGGATGTCGAAGCTGTCGGCCGTCCTCATCAGCGGCTTTGCGATCGTCCTCGGGATCTTGTTCGAGAACCAGAACATCGCCTTCATGGTGGGGCTCGTGTTCGCGATCGCGGCAAGCGCGAACTTCCCGGTGATTTTTCTCTCTGTGACCTGGCGGGGCCTCACCACACGTGGCGCGGTACTTGGATCGCTTGCAGGGCTTCTGAGCGCGCTCTTTCTCGTTTTGCTCAGTCCTGCCGTATGGTCGGGAACGCTGGGCTTCGGTGCGGCCATCTTTCCGTACGACAATCCGGCTCTCTTCTCCGTGCCACTGGCCTTCGTGGTGACCTTCCTCGCCTCGGTCTCCGACCGGAGCAGAAGCGGTGCCGCCGCGCGCGAGGGTTTCGACGCTCAGTATGTCACGGCCCATACCGGGATAAGATCGTAATCCTCCCGAATGGCCTCGGGCGTGCACCCGAGGCCATTCAGTCCTCGTCAGGCGCTTTCGAAGAGCGTGCGGAACTGGCGCGGCTGGCAACGCAGGTACTGCGGGGCTGCCTTCACACTTTCCCCGAAATGGGCGGCGGCATGCCATGGCCAGCGTGGATCGTACAGTATGGCGCGGGCGATTGCGATCATGTCGGCATCCCCCGTGCTGACGATCGCTTCCGCCTGTTCGAACTCCGTGATGAGACCGACTGCCACGACAGGCATGGAAGTCGCAGCCTTCACGGCCCGGGCGAATGGCACCTGATAGTTCGGCCCGATCGCGATCCTCTGCTCGGCGGCGAGACCACCGGAGGAGACGTGGATGGCGTCGCGGCCCTTCGTCTCGAGGGCCTGCGCGAACGCGATCGTCTCGTCCAACGACCAGCCGCCGTCCACCCAGTCCGAGGCTGACACCCGCATGGTTACGGGGCCGCTTGCCGAGAACTCTTCCTGGACGACTTCGAAGACCTCGAGTGGGAACCGCATCCTGTTCTCCAGCGATCCTCCGTACTCGTCGCTGCGATGGTTCGACAGAGGCGAAAGGAACTGATGCAGCAGATAGCCATGCGCGCCGTGGATCTGGATCGCGGCCAATCCGAGTCGCGCCGCCCGCGCCGCGGCATTGCCAAATGCCTGCCGTATCCGCTTCAGATCCTCTCTGTCGAGGGCGCGTGGAGGGGCGTACGAAGCTTGAAAGGGCACGGCGCTTGGGGCGACGGTTTGCCATCCGTTATCCTTCCCGGGAGCGATCTGGCTGCCTCCATTCCACGGAATATCCGTCGAGGCCTTCCGTCCGGCATGCCCTAGCTGAATACCGATCGCGATGTCGGACCAGCGCCGGATCGACTCGAGGGTCCGCCCCATCGCGGTTTCGCATCCGTCCGAATAGAGGCCGACGTCGCCGTAGGAAATCCGTCCTTCCTGAGAGACCGCGGTGGCTTCGATTGTGAGGAAGCCGGCGCCGGAATTGGCCAGGTTTCCAAGATGGATCAGATGCCAGTCGGTCATCATGCCTTCGTGCGCGGAGTACTGGCACATCGGGGCGATCACAATACGATTGGGTAATGTCAGTCGACCCACCGAAGTAGGCGTAAAGAGTTTGGTGCGGTTCATGACTTCTCCATCTCAGGTTGTCCGAAGATCTTTTCGGTATCGGGAAAACTTCGATTTCCACAGCGTCCAACGCACAGAGGTGCATGAATGCATTGCGGTTTTCGTCATGCCTAAATTATCGCCAAAAACGAGTATTGTCATTCTATTTATCAGATGATAACTAAATTTTCATCAATCAGCGGCGACCCGTGGCAACTGTCGAAAAGCCCATGAACGACAAATATAGAAGGCTTTGAAGGTGGAACAACTAGAGTCATTCATCGAAATCAAGAAGGCGTCGAAGAAATTCGTGACGAGGTCAGGAGATCACGTCACCGCGCTAACCGACGTTAATTTATCAATAGATAAGGGAAAGTTCATTACTCTTGTCGGGCCCAGCGGTTGCGGAAAGAGCACTCTTCTGAGGATGGTCGGGGGGCTGATCCAACGGTCCAGTGGAAGCGTCTCGATCGGTGGCGCGGAGATCGAAGCTCCGACCGCGGGGATCGGTATGGTGTTCCAGTCGCCAGTTCTACTGCCCTGGCGAACAGTGCGCCAGAACGTAACGGTGGCAGCGGACATCGGTGGGGCGAACCGCAGGGAAGTCGACGAGCGGGCGACGAAGTTTCTCGACATGGTTGGCCTGAACGGTTTCGAGGACAAGTATCCGAGCGAACTTTCCGGTGGCATGCAGCAGCGGGTCGGCATCACCCGTGCACTGGTTCACGATCCTGAAGTGCTGCTGATGGATGAGCCCTTCGCCGCACTCGACGCGATGACGAAGGACAAGCTCCAGGTCGAACTGCAGTCACTCTGGATGACAAGCCGGAAGACGGTGATCTTCGTCACGCACAGCATCCAGGAAGCGGTCTTCCTTGCCGACCGAGTCATTGTCCTCGCGCCGAGACCCGGCCGCGTGGTGGATGACATCACGATCGAACTCCCTCGGCCCCGGACGCTCGAGATGATCAATTCCAGGGAATTCGGTGACTATACCAGCGCCGTGCGAAAGCATTTCGAAGCAGAGGGGCTTGTCCAATGAGTGAGGTCATATCCGCTTCCGTTCACCGCAAGGTCAAATCCCCATCGCGGTTCCGTTTCCCGGCTCCGGACATCGTCACCCTGGCATCGGTGGTCGTCCTCGTGACGTTCCTGTCCGCCTGGGAGTGGGTGTTGATACCTCTTCTCAACATAAGTCCGGCGCTCCTGCCAAAGCCTAGCGCCATCGCCATCGCACTTTGGTCCGGGTTGTTTGTCGGAGACCTTGGAACCGACATACTAATCACGCTGCAAGAGGTCTTCCTCGGATACGTACTGGGATCGGCGATCGGATTTGCCTTGGCTATCCCGGTCGCCGGGTCGCGAGTCGCCGAACGAATCCTCTATCCCTATATCGTCGCCCTTCAGGCCATCCCCAAGGTGGCGATCGCACCGCTCTTCGTCATCTGGTTTGGCTTCGGCATGACTTCAAAGGTGGTGATCGTAGCCTTGATCACCTTCTTCCCGGTCTTCGTGAACGCGGTCATCGGGCTACGAGCGACGCCCGCCGAGCAGGACGAGTTGTTCGACGTCTACAACGCGTCCGCATGGCGTCGCTTCCGTTATCTCAGGCTTCCCAATTCGGCGCCCTACATTTTCGGCGGCCTCAATGTCGGTGTGACGCTGAGCGTGATCGGGGCGATCGTCGCCGAATTCGTCGGCGCGCAGGAAGGTATCGGTTCGGCGATCATCCGCGCTGGCTTCGCGCTGGACACCGCAGGGGTCTTCGCGGCCATCGCGGTCTTGACGTTCATCGCCGCGACCGCCAGCGCTGCGATCCAGGCCATTGGCCGCAAACTCGTCTTCTGGATGGAAAATCCGAAGGGCTAATCTAAACCAAAAGGGAACATGTCATGAAGAATGCCTTGAAGGCGGCAACAGTCGTTGCCGCGATCGCTACAGCCATGCCCATCGCGTCCGGCACAGCAAACGCTCTGGAGTCCGTGAAGATCATCCACGGCAACCCGGTCATGATCACCGCCGTCTTCGAACTCTATGTGCCCCTGGCGCTCGGCTGGTGGAAGGACGATGGCTATGACGTGCAGGTCGTCTATTCCCAAGGCTCGGCCGCAGCGGTCCAGAGCATCATCGGCGGCAGCGGCACGATCGGGATGATGAACACGACCCCGTGGCTTGCCGCCGACGCCAAGGGTCTGACAGACATCCGGATGCTGGCGACGATGCGCAACACGTCCTGGCGCATTCTGACGATGGCCGACAAGGGCATCACGAAGGCCGCAGACCTCAGGGGCAAGACTGTCGGCCTTGCGGTCGCCGGCTCCGGCGGAGCGATGTATCTCAACAGCATGCTGGCCTCGCACGACATCAACCCGCAGCGTGAGGTCCGCCAGGCCGTGATCGGTCTCGGGGCGCAGTCATACGAAGCACTGAAGTCGGGTGCGGTTGACGCCAGCCTGACATTCATGTCCGAGATCGCCAATTTCAAGGCTCTCGGGAACAACGCATCGTACTTCTACGACGACCAGTGGATGCAGTTCCCCGACTACGGTCTCGTCGCAACTAACGACACCCTCAAGGCGAAGCCTGAACTGGTCGAGGCTCTGGCGAGAGGGATTGCCAAGGCCCAGATTTTCGCGGAGGCAAATCCCGAATGCGTCGCGAAGATCTATCGCAAGAACTACGGAGCCAACCGCACGACGACGCTCGAGCAGGATACCGAAATCGAAAAGTCGAACGTCGAGGAGGCGAACCTGGCGTTCGACAGGGCCGGCGGTGAGCTGCGCGCCAAGGTCTCGGTCGAGGGCCTCGACAAGCTTCAGGCGTTCCTGCTCGAGAACAAGCTCATTCCCCAGACGATCGACCCCAAGAAGCTCGTGCCGGATGACCAAGCCTTCTTCCGGAGGATCAACAACTTCGACCATGCTGCCGTCATCGCGCAGGCCAAGGCATGCTCGGGCTTCTGAGTGGGACCTCCCAGAACGATCCTCAAAGGGCGGCCGTCGTAGGCCGTCTCCAATGTTCAATGAAACAGGAACTGGAAAATGATTCACATCGATCACGTCTGCCTCGGCGTCCGCAATTTCTTCGATGGCGCACAGCGCCTGCGGGAAGAGACAGGCCTCGGCTGCTACGAGGGAGGGTGGTTTCCCAAGCTCGGCCTCGCCAACAAGATCTTCCCGACAGGGAACGACACCTACATCGAGGTCGAAAGTGTCGTCGATGTCTTCGAATACGAGAAGGGCAATGCCTCTGCCCGCTTCTTCAAGGAGAAATGCGAGGACGGCGACGTGTTCATCGGCTGGTGTGCCCGGGTCGATAGCCGGGATGAACTGGAGCAGCTTGCCAAGCGTCTCGGCACCGATGTGATCGAAAGCACGCTGCGTACCCGTCCCGACGGGATGATGGGCGTCGCGATCCGCACTCCCGAGACTATCCCAAGCTGGCGTGCGGGCCTCCCGAACTTCTTCCTCGTCAGCGACATCACCAAGCATCCGTCGCGCGTCACTCCGCAGTTCGGCACTCGGACTGCCACGGGAATCAGTTGGCTGGAACTCGGCGGCTCCGAAGAGGAGATGAGCGATTACCTCGGCATCCCGGCGAATTCCCTGGGCCTGCGGTTCAATGGCGGCGCGCATGGGCTGCACGCGATGGGAGTGTCGACCAGTGACGGCGAGATCGTAATACGGCGCAATGTGATCAGCGGCACGACAGGCAGGCAGGCGGCTTAGCCCGACCATTCTGACAGGCGGTCGAATAAGCACCGCCTGTCTATTCCGGATCTATAAAGCCGTTGCTCCGAGACGGCGTCCATAGTCTACGATCTCTCTACCAACACCGATCCTGGCGGCCTCGTACCGTTCCAACGCAGCCTGAATCTGCCGTTCTCCGGCAAGGCAAGCCACCAGCGCCATGACATCTGCTGCGGCCTTTGATACTCCCATCGCCGTATGCGGTCGCGCCACGAACGCGGCGTCCCCAACCAACGCGACAGATCTTCCGATCATCCTTGGCGCCTCATAGTCAAAGATGCCCTGGATCGAGGGAGTGGGCTCTGCTTCGACGGCAAGCGCGAACTGCGGCGGCAGTATTTCATGGGCGTCCCGGCGAAGGGCATCGCGCCGTTCCATGGAAAGCCCACCTCGACGGAGCGAATATTGCGATGAATGACCGCGCTCGTCCGTTAAGGTCCGCTGCAGCTCGTCCTGTTCGGTGGGTCTGTACCAGACCCAGTTGTATCTGCGGCGGCCGACATCGATTTCGCCTCCGGATCCGGGAACGAGATAGCCGAGGATGTGCACGCCGCTGGTCACGTAGAAGGCGAAACGGTCGAGCAGTATGGATGCGCCATTGGGTAGTTGCGTTTCCGGGATCAGTCCACGCCAGGCGACATAGCCCGCGAACTGGTTGCCGTGGTCCGTCTGATTAAGGGTGGCGCGCACCACGGAGCCGACGCCGTCGGCTCCGATAACGAGATCGGCGGTTTCCGTGGTGCCGTCCCCGAAGATGATCTCCGCGCTTTGTTCGCCATCCTCGACCCGGACCACCTCTCGGTCGAGCATGAATGCTTCCGAATCGAAGTGCGACAGTACCGTATTGTAGAGGTAATCCCACGAAATCTGCTTCTGCGGAGCCCGCGTCGTCTGAAGGACGCGTCCGTCGCGGCCGAAGTAGATCCGTTCCCTCGCCACCACACCGACCTCTTCGGCGTCCTCGGCACCGATCATCCGGAGAAGGTTGAAGAGGTCTTGCTGGGGAACGAGGCCTGCGCCTCGCCCTCCCAGTCCGTGCGCGGAACGCTCATAGATCGTCACGTCGTGGCCGCTCCTCTGAAGCAGTATCCCTGCGAAGACCCCTGCCAGCGAACCGCCAACAACCCTTATGCGGAGCTTCCTCATGATGGCCTGCCGTTGAGGGTACTGGAGGGAATTTTCAGATGATGGGCGGCCTTTATCGCAACTGCTATGATGCCGAGGGTCGCCCCTAGTACGCTGACGCCCAACCATCCAGCTTGACTCCAGGCCGCGGTTGCGAGAGCCGAACCAGCCGCACCGCCAAGGAACATCCCGGTCATGAAGATCGTGTTGATGCGGCTGCGTGCATTCGGATCGAGCGCGTAGATGAGGTGCTGGTTGGAGACCAGCGCACCCTGGATCCCGAAGTCGAGCACGATGACGCCTAAGACCAAGGCTATCAGCGACGGCCAAGATCCGAAGAGGATCCAGGCGGCCACGGTCAACAGCCCGCCGAGCCAGACTACGAAATGAGGTCCCCGGCGGTCGGCGATCCGACCTGCCAGCGGTGCGGCGAAGATGCCGACCGCGCCGACCACACCGAACAGTCCTGCGATGTCCGCACCGAAGTTGAACTGCGGGCCTTGGAGGTAAAGCGCCAGGATTGTCCAGAAGGCCGTGAAGGACGCGAACAGGAACGCCTGGATGAAGGTGGCCGCCCTCAGCGTCCGCTCACGCTTCCAGAGTCCGGCGAGGGAGGCGATGGCGTGATGGTAGGGAAGGCGTGTCGTAGGCTTGTGATGAGGCAGCGTCCAGAACATCAGCGCCATGGCGAAGAGCGCCAGAGGGACCCCGATCCAGAACATCTCCCTCCATCCGGCATGCTCGCCGACGAAGCCCGACAGCGTCCGACTGAATAGGATGCCGGACAGAACGCCCGCCATCACCGTGCCGATGGTCGCGCCGCGCTTCTCGGGTGGGGCGAGGGATGCCGCGAACGGTACGATCTGCTGCGCGACCGTGGAACTGGCCCCCACGATCAGCGAGGCGGCAATGAGCAGCGCAGGTGTCGGTGCCACTGCGACAAGAGCGAGCGCACCCGCCAGGATGAAGAACTGGCCGATGATCAGCCAGCGCCGGTTGACGAGGTCCCCGAGGGGGAGCAACAGGAACAGTCCAACCGCGTACCCGAGCTGGGTTGCCGTCGGAACCATGCCGACGACGTGCTGGCCGGGAAACTCGGCCTCGATGATGCCGAGCATCGGCTGGTTGTAGTAGATGTTCGCGACGGCGATGCCGGCAGCGACAGCCATCGCCAGAAGACCTATCTGGCTCATCGGCTTCGTGCTCGGAATTTCTTCACTGATGGTAGTCATGGTCGTACCTTCCGGAATTCTGATGACGAATTATGCCGCGTCGCGCGTTGTCTCGAACAGGAACCATGCGCGGCGCTCGGCTTCATCGATCCAGACTTCCAGCAGGCTGGTCGTGGCGACATCGTTGTACTCGGCGCAGAGCTCGTGGGTCTGCCGCATGAAGGATACGAAGCGCTGGTTGTCGTCCTTCAGCTCGGCGAGCATGTCGCGGGGGGTTACGAAGTCTGCGTCGTTGTCGAGAATGCGCTGTAGCTTGCCGATATGCCAGATCGAGCGGAGCGTGGTGCCACCAATCTTCCGGGCGCGTTCGGCTATCGCGTCGGTCATTGCGAAGATCTGGTCGCCCTGGTCGTCAAGCATGAGGTGGTAGTCACGGAAGTGTGGGCCGCTCATGTGCCAGTGAAAGTTCTTGGTCTTCAGGTAGAGCGCGAACGCGTCGGCCAGCAGCGTCGTCAAGGCACCCGATATTTCGGTGACTGCGTTGGGCTCGAAGTCCGAGGGAGTTGTCAGGGGTGCCTTGCGGCGTGTTTCGACGGCGATGCGGTCCATGGTCTATCTCCTGAGCTAGAACGTTGACTTTCAGCCGCGGATCCTCGCGGACGACCCGGTCAGGGATCTCTCTTGCGGCTGACGAAAGCTAGAACAGCCCGGAAGCGCATGACATCCAATGCTGGTCTAAGGGGTCCTATACTTAGGGCTAGGGGGCCGACATCTCGCCGCCGGCACAGCCCGATCGGTACGTTCGTATAGCTCGGGAACGGCGATCACCGCGTAGCCTCAACAAGTCTCTCGGAAATGATTTCCGCACGGAGGCAGGCAGCATCGATAATGCCGTCTATGGAGACCGGCGCCTCAACCCCGTGTGCCGAAGTCCCGTGGCATGCCGCGGCTCCGTATCCGTGGTCACGTGGGCTTCAGAGCAATATCGGCCGTTGCTGCTACGGCTGCCTGAGGCCCAGACCATTGTATAGGTCCTTCGACCCTTTCGATGGACTATTCTCAATCCGCTGGCAAAATGCGTTCGGACAAAACGCAGGGGAACCGATGAGAATCAATCACTTGACCATACCCGGGGCGGTTCCGGCCACGCCAAGCCACCATTTCGCTGCTCGCTTTGCCGCGTTCATCCTTGCGGTGACGGTCTTCTACGTCGACACGTTCACATCGATCGAAAGCGCCATCGCCGTTCTGTACGTGATTGTGCTGCTCCTTGCGGCGGAGTCCCTAAGTCGAAAGGGTATCTGGATAGTGTCCTTTGTGTGCGGCTCGCTCGCCATAGTCTCCTATTTCGGCACGCACAGCTTCAGCCCCGATTTTCCCTCATTACTGCGCCTAGCGGTGTCGCTTGCCGCGCTCCTGATTACCTGCTCCCTGATCCTTCGCAACGACCGGTCGCGAAGCGATCTGATCGCTTCCCATGCCGCCCTGAAGGACAGCGAGCGCCGCTACCGCTCGATCTTCGAGCAGAGCCGCGTGGCACTCTGGGAACGGGACTACTCGCAAGTGAGATCTTTCCTGATGGGGCTGAAAGCGACAGGCGTAGTCGATCTTCGGGAGTACGCGGCGGCCAGACCCGAGATCATATCCCACTGTGTTGCACTTATCCGGACGGTTGCCGCGAATGCTGCAGCCCGGGACCTGCTGGGGACGATCGGAGAGATAGCTCCCGACGGTTCGATGCGGAGGTATCTGGCGCCGAACGACGTGACATTCCTCGAGCTGATGGTCGCGATCTTCAACGAGGAGAATTCGTTCGAAGGGAAGGGCAACCTGATGGCAGCGGATGGCCAGACGAAACTGGTGCTCATGAGCATGACCCTGCCTGACGATTCGTCCAAGTTTGATCGCATCATCGTTGGCATGGTCGACATCACTGAAGGGGAGATGACGCAGAAGGCGCTGCTCGAAGCTCAGGCCGAACTCACGCGCGCGTCCCGTGCCGCTACTGTCGGCGCGCTGTCGGCGTCGCTTGCGCACGAACTCAACCAGCCGCTGGGCGCCCTCGTCGTGAACGCACAGACCATGCTGCGGTGGATGGATCGCGACCCACCCGATCTTGCCGCGATCCGAAGGTCCGCCGAGCGAATGATCCGCGACAGCAAGAGGGCGAGTGAAATCATTCGAAATACCCGTTCGCTGCTTTCCCATGAGGTCCAGGTTCCTGAACGGGTCGGACTTCCTGAGCTGATCGCCGAGACGCGGGCGCTGATGGATCACGATCTTGGCAGGGAGGACGTGACCGTTGACGTCACTTACGGACCCGGGGCAAGAACGGTGGCCGCTGTCCGGATCGAGCTGCAGCAGGTCCTGATCAACCTGATCTCGAACGCGATCCAGGTCATGGCAGAGAAGGATGTCCCGAGGCGGAGGATCGTCATCGAAACGGAGCGCCGGGATGACAGGTCGACGGTGATATCGGTGCGGGATTTCGGGCCTGGAATAAGCGAGGAGGCGATGGCCCGTCTGTTCGAGCCGTTCTTCACGACCAAGGCTACCGGGATGGGGATGGGGCTCTCGATCTGCAAGAGCATGATGGAAGCGCGCGGAGGTGACCTGTCGGCGCGCAACCATACCGACGGCGGCGCAGTCTTTGAAATCACAATACCGATGAGCGAGAACGCCGATGACTGAGACGAATAGCAGGAATAAAATGAAACAGATTCCAGCAGGGCCAGTCGTCCACATCCTCGACGACGACGAATCCATGCGTGAGGCACTGACGGACCTGCTTCAGTCGATGCAGATTTCGAGCCGGGCGTTTGCGACAACGCAGGCTTTCCTGGAATCATACCGCCGCGACCAACCCGGCTGTATCCTACTCGACGTACGCCTGCCCGGTGTGAGCGGTCTGGATTTCCAGGGTCACCTTGAGCGCCTGGGGAACCATATGCCTATCATCTTCATGACCGGATTTGGCGATATTCCGATGTCGGTGCGCGCCATGAAGGCGGGGGCGGTGGATTTCCTGACCAAGCCCTTCCGCGATCAGGATATCCTTGATGCTGTGACGGTCGCCCTCGACAAGGACGCACAGCGTCGCCGCGAGAGTGCGGCGTCCGACGCAGTCGCCGCGCTTGCAGCCACGCTTACGCCGAGGGAGCGAGAGGTCATGGCCGCAGTTGTCCAAGGCCTGATGAACAAGCAGATCGCGTTCAACCTTGGCATCAGCGAGATCACCGTCAAACTTCACCGGGGCAACGTCATGCGCAAAATGGACGCGCGTTCGGTAGCGGATCTAGTGCGCAAGACCGAGCTGCTGGACGAAGCGGGGATCGTACCTACACCATAGTCTGGTATCGAGGTCGGACCGACGAGCGCATAAGAAGAACTACAAAATAAACAGATTAGGCCGTTCCAGTGTCTTTTGTCCCCACCATCGCAATCGTCGACGATGACCAAGCCATGCGCGAGGCGCTGGACGACATGGTCAAGTCATGCGGTTACGAGAGCCGCTTGTTCTCCTCTGCCGAAGAATTCCTGTCCCTGGAGCAACGCGACTCAATCGTTTGCATGCTTCTGGACGTGAAGATGCCCGGTCTGTCCGGGCTGGAACTCCAAGCCTTGCTTAACACGGAGCCACCGAAGCCGCCCATCATCTTCATGACCTCCTATCACGACGAGCGGACCCGCTCCGCCGCGATGGAGGGAGGAGCATTGGCGTTTCTCGGCAAGCCCGTCGAATTCGACTGCCTTATTGCCGCTCTCGAGAAGGCGCTAGGCAAGGGTTGAGAACTACTTCCCGTCGAAAACGGAAAGTCGATCCAAGATACTTTTGATGATGGAGAACGAGCATGAGCGATTGCAGCCACGGAGCCACAATCCGGTCAGTCACTCCCAGGACGATCGGTTGCGAGGAATGTCTGGAAGAGGGCCAGGCGTGGTTCCATCTGCGGATCTGCCGTGAATGCGGCCATGTCGGCTGCTGCGATCAATCGATCGGCAAACACGCGACGGCGCATTTCCACCAGACCGGGCATCCCATCATCGAAGGCTACGATCCTCCGGAAGGATGGGGGTGGTGCTACGTAGACGAGGTTTTCGTCGAATTACCGGATCAGACGCCGCAGCGCGGCCCCATCCCGCGCTACTATTGAAGATTGGAAAAACGATGGGCACCGCTGGCTCGCGTGACTACCAGATGTTCCCGGCCCTCGATCCGCACCAGATGGCGGCCGCGAGGCGTTTCGCTGATGGAGCCTCGCGCCACTTCGAACCGGGGGAGACCATCTTCGATATCGGCGAAAAGCACACTCCCGCATGGCTGGTGCTTGACGGATCGATCGACGTGTTCCGCCATGACGGCCTGACGGGCGAGGTCCCGGTGACGGCCCACACTATCGGGCAGTTCTCAGGGGAAGTCAGCCAGCTTTCCGGCCGCCCGTCGCTTGCGGGCGGGCGGGCCGGAACGAACGGGTGCATGGCCGTCTCATTCGATGCCCCCCATCTCAGAGCTCTGATCATCGGTTCGGCGGATATCGGCGAGATCGTGATGCGCGCCTTCATCCTTCGCCGTGTCGCACTGATCGACGAGGGCGGCGCTGGTTCGGTGCTGATCGGGAGACCGGGCAGCCCGAACCTAGTCCGGCTTCAAGGTTTCCTGGCGCGAAGCGGATATCCGTATGTCGTCCTTGACGCCACTGCCGATGGCGAGGGCCGTGAGCTGATCGATCGCCTGGGAATCCTGTCCGACGAGCTACCCCTGATGGTGTGCCCCGGCGGAACCGTGTTGAAGGATCCGACCGACAGCGAGGCCGCCGTCTGCCTGGGGGTCACGCCTGATCTCGTGCCCGGTACGATCTATGACGTGGCAATCGTCGGCGCAGGTCCCGCAGGTCTCGCCACCGCCGTCTATGCCGCCTCCGAGGGGCTGAGGGTCCTGACGATCGACGAGCGGTCCGCTGGCGGCCAGGCTGGAGCGTCGGCCCGGATCGAAAACTACCTGGGCTTTCCGGCCGGAATATCGGGGCAGGCCCTTGCAGGGCGCGCTTTCAATCAGGCGTTGAAATTCGGGGCGGAAATCGCTTTCCCGATCCAGGTGCTCGATCTCTCCTGCGCTCCACAGTCAGGACAAGGGAACGCGATCCTGAAGCTCAGGCTGGATGGAGAACGAAGCGTTGAGGCACGCACAGTGGTGATCGCATCCGGCGCGCGATATCGCCGCCCGCCCATCGCGAATATCTCCATCTTCGAAGGTGCCGGCGTCTCCTATTGGGCCTCCCCGATCGAAGCGAAGCTCTGCGAGGGCGAAGAGGTCGTCCTTGTCGGAGGTGGGAATTCGGCCGGGCAGGCGATCGTCTTCCTCGCTCCAAGGGTCCGGCAGCTCCATGTCGTCGTCCGCAGGGCACTCGGGGAAACGATGTCGAGCTATCTGATCGAGCGTATCGCCGCACTTCCCAACGTCGAGATCCACGTCGACAGCGAGATCGTCGAGTTGGAAGGCGACCGCGCAACCGGTCTTACCGGGGCCGTCGTGCGCAGTCGCTCATCCGGAAACGAGCGTCGGTTTGCAGTCCGACATCTTTTCTTGTTCATCGGTGCGGATCCGAACACGGCATGGATTCGTTCCCAGGTGGACGTCGACGACAAGGGATTCGTACTGACGGGCGAGCCCGTTCCGGGAGGCCGCTCGGTGCTGCCGCTCGAGACCAACATCCCCAACGTGTTCGCGTCGGCGACGCAAGGTCGGGATCGACCAAGCGTGTGGCTGCCGCGGTCGGCGAAGGCGCGGCTGTCGTGTCTCAGATCCACGAATGTCTCCGACGGTCGACTGGCAATTAGAAGACAGCAGGCTGCCTCTGTCTTTCGAGGTGTGTTCTAGCGCACCTGCAAGCAGCCGCGCCGATCTGATGATGCCATACTCCCTCTCGTCCGCGTTGTCGGGAGGGCAGGAAGGCCGTAATCAACAGGACCCTTCAGGACGGCTCTTCGCCACGGGCGCGATGAGGCGTTCAAGGCGCAGTGTTCTGGTCCAGCAGTATGCTCCATCCGCGTTGATCGTGGTGACGCCGCTTGGCGGCGAAGAAGTCGATGAAGGCTCTGACCCTTGGAGGAATGCTGACGGTTGGGAAGGTAGACCACGTAGATCTCGCCGATCCTCTGCGATGGGCGTGTGACGTAGCCGTCCCGTGATGCCGTCGACCGAACGGTCATATACCAAGGTCTAGGAAGACCAAACTCATAGTCGGATTCCGGACGGATCCTGGTCGGCTAAAAATCGGCAATCGATTTCTAGCTGAGGAATGAATGCGTCTGAAACGCTCCTGATCACGGCCGCCGATAGATGTTTCGCGGGATCTGACAAGGGATGTCGCCGGCATTCGCAAACAGAGGGACTTTCACGAATGGGCGCAACTAATCGGAAACTGCTGGCAGGCGCCACCCTTTTCGGTCTCGCGACGGTCGTTGGCCTCGGAATTGCTGGGTGGATCGTCTATGAGCCGGAAATTCCAAGGATCAAGCCGCCGGATCGCGCCTCGCTCTCGCCTGCACTGATCCGGAGAGGCGAGCAGTTGGCCGCCGTCGGGGACTGCATCGTCTGTCACACCGCGGACAATGGGCCTGCGCTTGCGGGTTCGAGAGCCCTGGCCACGCCATTCGGAACCCTCTATTCCAACAATATCACCCCGGACCCCGACAGCGGGATTGGCAATTGGTCGGCAGATGCTTTCAGAAGAGCGATGAAGCAGGGTGTCGCTCGCGACGGGAGCCATCTCTATCCGGCGCTTCCGTACGAACACTTTTCGCGCGTCACCGACGATGATCTCGATGCCGTCTACGCATTCCTGATGAGCCGGGACCCTGTGAAGAAGACTGCCCCGCCGAACGAGCTCATGCCGGGACTAGGCTTTCGACCGCTGCTTGCAGGATGGAAACTACTCTTCTTGCGAACCGCCGCGACGGCTTCCAATCCATCCGAGAGTCCGGAATGGAACCGGGGCAGATACCTCGTCGACGGGTTGGCCCATTGCGGCGGCTGCCATGCGCCGCGAAACATCCTTGGCGGCGAGGAATGGGGCAAGCACTTCGCTGGAGGCGTGGCCGAAGGGTGGAACGCGCCTCCTTTGGACGCAAGCAATGTTTCGTCCGAGCGGTGGAACACCGAAACGCTCTACGAATATCTGAAGACGGGCACAGCACGCGGGCACAGCTCGGCAGCAGGCCCCATGGGGCCGGTTACGGAAGGTCTTTCCAGACTGAACGATGACGACGTCCGTTCGATCGCTACCTACATCGATTCCACTATGCATGCCGGCACCGTAACTCGTCCCGCCGGCCGGCGGGTCGCTGGCGACGCCGTTCAGTCACATCCCGCAACCTCCACCTTGTTCGAAGGCGCATGCGGTGGCTGTCACGAGCCAGCCGCACCTATGGCATCGAGAGGGCGGCCCCTGCTTTCGGATACCTCGGACGTGAACGCGCCGGACCCGCGGAACGCCATTCAGGCAGTGCTGCAGGGCATCAAGGATCCGACCAGCGACGCTCCATTCATGCCGCCCTTTACTGACAATCTCACCGACGAACAGGTCGCGGACCTCCTGGCCTACGCAAGGTCGCGGTTCACGTCCCAGTCGCCTTGGCCGCACCTTGCGAACACGGTTCGCGATATCCGGAAAGAGAACGCAAGATGACCATATCCATCACAGTCAATGGCGCGAAGCACGAGATCGGAAGTGATCCTGATACGCCGCTGCTCTACGTGCTTCGGGATGACCTGGAACTGAACGGTGCAAAATTCGGATGCGGGCTCGGACAATGCGGTGCCTGCACGGTGCACATAGACGGGAAGGCGGTCTTTTCCTGTATCACCCCGGTCGGGGCTATCGGTGACAGATCGATCAGGACCCTGGAAGGTCTCGGCTCGGTTGATGCGCCTGGAATTGTGCAGAAGGCCTTTCAGGATGAGCAGGCGGCACAGTGCGGATACTGCATAGCCGGCATGATCATGCGCGCGCAGGCTCTCCTCGAAAAAATCCCGGATCCGACCGACGAACAGATCCGGGAGCACATGCAGCCCAATCTCTGCCGCTGCGGAACCCATGCGCGGATACTTCATGCGGTCCGGCGTGCCAGCGATGTAATGGCCGGAGTGATCAGATGAACCCGATCACGAGACGTTCCTTCCTCGCAGCCAGCGGCATTGCAGTGGCATTCGCCATGACGAGACCGGCTCGCGCCCAGCTTGCCGGCGGCGGCGAGGGAGGGGCCGAGCCTGTGGCTCTCGCTCCCGCTCTTCCGGGCAGCCTGAAATCATCCCCCTACCTCGATTCCTGGATCCTGCTCGATCAGAGCGGAAGGGCCACCGTCTTTTCTGGGAAGGCCGAACTCGGCCAGGGCATCAGGACGGCCCTGACGCAGGTGGCGGCCGAGGAACTCGACCTACCCCCAGCGGACGTCGATCTCGTCACTGTCGACACCCTGCGCACGCCTGACGAAGGGCTGACGGCTGGTAGCCACTCGATGCAGGACAGTGGCACCGCGATCCGGAATGCAGCGGCGAACGTCCGGATGCTCCTGCTCAGACAGGCGGCCGCGATCCTCATGGTCGGGGAAGGCGACGTGACTTCGATGGGCGATGGGACCATCAGAGCCAGCGATGGCCGCCGCATCGGATACGGCGAAACCGCATCAGCCCTGTCTATGCGTGTCGAGGCCGTACCCGACGCGCCGCTTCGCCGGAAGAGCCAGTTCCGGACAATGGGCACCAATCTTCCACGGCTGGACATCCCGGCGAAAACCACGGGCGGAGCCGCTTTCATTCACGACATGCGGCTGCCCGGAATGCTGCATGCGAGAGTCGTCAGGGGACCGAGCGAAGGAACGAGGCTGGCGTTGCCACCGGACAGCGAGATCGAGGCCATGGACGGTGTCGTGAAGTTCGTGCGGAACGGAAACTTCGCGGCGGTGGTGGCAGAACGTGAATGGAACGCCGTAAAGCTCATGCGGAGGCTCCAGGCCTCGCCCTACGAGCTTGCGAGATCGCCGTTCCCGACGGGTGGGGTCGCCGAGACGCTGAAGGCGCTGCCTGCAAGGGACATCGTCATTCTGGATGCCAGCAAGCCGACTGCGGATCCCAGGCGCTCGGTCAGGAAGAGCTTCACCAGGCATTGGATAAGTCATGGTTCGATTGGTCCGTCGTGCGCTCTGGCCTGGCTGCAGGATGACCTTCTGACGATCTGGACCCACAGCCAGGGCACGTTCGATGTCCGGCGCGTCGCCGCGGATCTCCTGAAGCGCCCCATCGAGACTATCCGCGCGATCCATGTCGAGGGAGCAGGCTGCTATGGCCAGAACGGTGCCGACGATGTCGCTGCCGAGGCTGCCCTGATCGCCGCATCTCTGCCGGGTCGACCCGTGCGACTGCAATGGATGCGGGAGCAGGAGTTCGGCTGGGAACCGCTAGGCCCCGGAATGGCGACCGAGGTGGATGCTGCCCTCGATGGCGACAACCGGATCGTCAGATGGAACTACGATGTGTGGAGCAATCCCCACAACAATCGCCCCGTGGGGGCGGGCGGCGTCCTGGTAGGGAACGAGGTCGTCCCTTCGTTTCCGGTGCCGGAAGGCAAGCCCATTCCGATGCCCGAAGGCGATGGCAGCCGCAATTCCAACCCTCTGTACGACCTGCCAAACATGAATGTCGTCTATCATTTCATCAAGGACATGCCGATCCGGGTTTCCGCGCTGCGATCACTGGGCGCCCACCTTAATGTCTTCTCGATAGAGAGCATGTTTGACGAACTTGCTCTGACGGCGGGAATCGACCCGCTCGACCTTCGACTGAACCACATGGCGGATGACCGCGCGCGACAGGTTATGCTGACCGCGGCCGACGCCTTCGGCTGGAGGAAGCGCAAGAAGGCGGCACAATTGCAGGGATTCGGGATGGGGTTCGCGCGTTACAAGAACCTCGGCGCTTACTGCGCAATCTTCATGGAGGTCCGCATAGAGCGGGACACGGGGCGGGTCATCGTCCGAAGGGTCCAGGCGGCCGTGGATTGCGGCGAGGTCGTTTCGCCCAACGGTATCGAAAACCAGGTCGAAGGGGCCATCATACAATCCTTGAGCTGGTGTACTCGCGAAGCCGCAGCAACCGATGGAACTCTGAGAAAAAACTTCGACTGGAGCACTTATCCAATTCTCCGCTTCCGCGATGTCCCTGAACATATCGATGTCATAGTGGAAGACCAGCCGGGGAAGCCGTTCCTGGGAGTAGCCGAGTGCGGCCAGGGACCAGCCTCGGCAGCGCTCGCCAATGCTCTCGCCGACGCGACCGGCGTCCGGTTCACCGATATGCCGATCACTGCAGAGGTGGTTAGATCTGCAATTGTCACGCTCTGACTTCGATCCTCGGGCACGGTAGGCCAGCTTCCGGTCTTGTCCTGCCGCACGGGGTGCGGAGCTTGGACCGGGACAGGAGAAACCGCGGTGAGCAGACGGCGCCGCCGGGGGGCAAGCACACTCGCGCGGTGAGCATCCGAAGCCTCGACTTCGGCGGCGGAATGTGGCTCGTCCAGCAACATCCCGATCGCACCTCTAAAGACAGGCGAACTGGGGTGAGGGACCAGACATCCTCCCATACCTAAAATCCTCACCGGACTGACCTCAGGCATGCAACGACGGCGAAGGACGGCTGGCAAGAGCCAGCCGTCCTGTAACAGAGAACAAAATCCAGTCAGGGTGAGCGAGGCTGCCGCTCATTCCTTGACGAATGCGAGCAGGTCCGGATTGATGACATCCGCATGCGTGGTGAGCATGCCGTGAGGATAGCCCGGATAGACCTTCAGCGTGCCGTTCTTGACGAGCTTGACCGACAGCCGGCCGGCATCGTCGATCGGCACGATCTGATCGTCGTCGCCATGCATGACGAGAACCGGAACGGTGATGTTCTTCAGGTCTTCGGTCTGGTCTGTTTCGGAAAACGCCTTGATGCCTTCATAATGGGCCTTGGCGCCACCGATCATGCCCTGACGCCACCAATTCTGGATGACACCCTGGGAAACCTTCGCACCTGGACGGTTGAAGCCGTAAAACGGACCGGTCGGCAGGTCGAGGTAGAACTGGGCGCGGTTGTCGGCGAGCGCCTTGCGCAAGCCGTCGAACACCTCGATCGGCAGGCCGCCGGGATTGCTCGCGGTCTTCACCATGATCGGCGGAACGGCGGAAACCAGAACGGCCTTGGCGACGCGGCCCTGCGGCTGGCCGAACTTGGCGACGTAGCGGGCAACTTCGCCGCCACCGGTCGAATGACCGATATGGACGGCATTATTGAGGTTCAGGTGCTCGTAGACGGCTGAGGCGTCGGCTGCGTAATGGTCCATGTCATGGCCTTCGCTCACCTGCTGCGAGCGGCCGTGGCCACGGCGGTCATGGGCGACGACGCGGTAGCCGCTGGCAAGGAAAAACAGCATCTGGTTGTCCCAGTCGTCCGACGACAGCGGCCAGCCGTGATGGAAGACAATCGGCTGGGCATCCTTTGGACCCCAGTCCTTGTAGAAGATATCGACGCCGTCCTTGGTCCTGATGAAAGATTGGGTCATTTACCTGTTTCCAGTTCCTGGTTGCTGTGAGTGTTGCGTCGCGGCGAAGGCCGGTGACGTTTGCAGCGAGATTGCTGCTGCCAGCGCGGCGCCCGTGCGTAGCGCGTCGCGTCGTGAGAGCTTCAGATCGGAATTCGCGGTCTGCATGGTGGCCTATCTCTCCGTCATCCGAGGTTGGTCATTCAGTGCCGTCGGTGGCCCTAATGAAGGACGCGAAACCCTCACTGGGCTCCGCCGCTCGTTCTCGGCTGCTGACGTGAAGAGACTACGGCAGCGTAGCAGCGCCCGCACCTATACCTAGGATCAGGATAGATAGGCTGTTCGGGTGGCGTGCAAGGGACCTCCGTATTGAGCATCACGATGAATGTTGAGGCGGGCTGAGCGCTACGAGAGGGGACGGAGATCTTGCCGATATGGATGCCATCGTCGACCAATTGACAGATGAGCCTCTACCGCTCCACCTTCTTCCGCGATAACTGGAGATGACGACGTGGATCCCGGGATAATCAAGCGCGTTCAAGAGAGCAGCGGCGCAAGTCAGCAGGCGATTGCCGACGGCCTCGTGGAAACGATCGTCGATGCCAGCGGTGATCCTCTGACCGTGAGGAAGGCGAGAGACGAGCTAAGCGCAGTTCTCAGAATGGCTCGAAGTGGCGTTCCGCAGATCATCGGCAATCTGGAGAAGCCTGATGACCTGGCGGTTGTGATCTCCGTCAAGGATCTTGCCGAACTCGTTACCGCCGCGCGACATCAGGAAACCTTCGGTGAGGCGCTCGATGCGGTCGGGTTCAAGCCGTACACGGGCGGCCGCATCGTTGTCGGTCAGCGTCGCAAACGCGGGCACCTGCGGCGAAGCGGTGATGCCGTGAGCGGAAAAGAGGTTTGAGTCCGGATGCGTCGCGGAATACATTCCGGCAAACCTTCGGCGGCTGCGACATCCAGATCAATTTATGACATTCTCGGCGATCGGTGTCGCCCGTCTGCGATGTTGATCATGTTCGCACCGAGCCCGGATGGCTTCGCGAAGATGTACCGAAGCTGGCATGCTGAATCCACACGAGATCGCAAGCATCCGGCCGTTTCATGGCTGGGGGCTGTCAGATTTCGGGAGCGACGTCAGCCCCGATATCCCGTCTTCTCAAGCGCTCGAGTCTCCGGAGCGCTTCGGTGAGCGGCCAGCCGCCAGGGCGGCGGCATGGACCAGTCTGGCTTCACATTCGAGTATCATGCGATTGTAGAAGGGTTCGATTGCTTCCTCGACCGTCAGGATATCTCGCCACGTTTTGAAGGTTGTGTAGCGTGTGGGCCTGGCGGAGCGACAAGCTGCGAACCCTCTAAGCCCTTTATGCGAGGTCCTTGCTGAGCAATAGTCGGCCTTCCACGAAAAGGCCTATCCGGCCGCGGCCCAGGCGGGTCAGCCGGATCGGCAGCCGCTTTTCGTCCAGCCGCCGGCGGAGCAGCAACAGCCGCGTTTCCAGGTTATCCTTGAAGTCGGGCAGTTTCAGCACAGCGTCGAGCCGAATTTCGCGGTTGGTGAATTCCAGACGGCCGCTTTGCTGGTGCTGTTCCAGCATCGAGGCAAGCAGCCTGCCGGCCACTCCCTTGATGACATAATCGCCATTGATGAAAACGCTGTCATCGAAGCGATGATGGACAACTTGAACTGTCTTTTCGGATGCCGGCGATTGGATCCGGACTAAGCCCTGCGGCTCGGCTTCGAGCGAAAGTTTTTCGCTCAGTGCCAATGCCATGGCCGTCTGCCTTGCAATCACCGAAAGTGCCGCCTCGTCCTCGCCGGTGAAGGCGATGCGGTCGCGGCTTTCGAGGAAGAGGACGCCCCGCACCAAGCCTGCGGCGATCAGCGGCACGGCGATCTGGCTCATCGCGTCCGGCATGCCGGGGAGCGGGATCGCCCGCGTGCGGTTCTCGTCGGCGGAAGAATCGCGCACGGCCGCGCCGAAGCGGCGGATGCGGCTCATGTCGCTCAGCTTGACGAGGCGCGCGCCGGCGGCGGCCGCGCCGATCACACCTTCATCGACAGGAATTTCGGAGCCGATGCCGGACGGGACATAGCCCATGCTGCCGATGGCAACGAGTTGGTTGCGCTCTCCATCAAGCTGCAGCAACAAGCCGTGTGCGAAACCGAACTCCGTGCGCAGGCCCTCCAGCATGGCATCGATGATGCCGTCTGCGTCGGTTTCTGCGGCGATAGCCTCGGCAATCCTGGCAGCGCCTATCAGCCGGTTTCGTTTTGACCGAGGGAGTTCGGCGGTCTGGACCTGGGAGGGGATCGCCTCAATGCTCACGACCCGGAAGACATCGAGATTGCGCAGCTTCATGATGCCCGCCATGCCGACCTGGGCGCTGCTGGCGTCGATCTGCAGCGCGATGTGCTCGAACAGCGGGCCCGCCTCCAGGGAGTGAGCAAAGACCAGTTCCAGCCGGTATTGCGCAGAATTGCGGGCATCCACCAGAAGCAGCATCGCATGCGGGTTCAGGCGGATGTTGGCGGCGGTCTTGGCGAAGAACTGGTTGGAGAGTGCCACGTGCCGATCGTCGACCACGGCGACATGCGAGAGATAGGAAATGTTCGGCAGCCCGTCGGCATCCGCCGTTGAAATAATTGATGGGATCACGCCTTCAAAACAGGCTTCGAGATCAGCCAGGGTCAGCCCGATTGACGTTGGCGTCATGGGGTTGTGCTCCAGATACGGTTCCCGGCGCGCGAGCCGGGCGTCTGGACGAAGACCGAGGCGACGCGCATCGTGATCAGCATCGGATCGCGGTTGGAAAGAACCGGCATGATCAGTTCCGGTAGCATACCAAGTCTCATCTGCGTCGAAACGATCGCAACGATATATTGGGAAGAGCGCTCCACCTCGTGCGGCTCTGCGGGTCGTATGGTGGCCTGTCCCTTCAGTTGATAGGAGACGTAGTCCGATGGCCGGGCGAACGTAACGGCAATTTTTCCGTTTTCGCGCAGATTGGCGACGGTCTCGGGCCATTGCCAGGCTGAGGTCACGAGGTCGATCGTATCGCCGCCGTAGGACGCCCAGGCGCCCACGGCCCGGCCGATCTCCGGCTGGCGGGCAGCGTTCGAGCTGCCGATGATCTGCATCACCGGGCTTTCTATGAAGCCTGCGATTTCGTCCCCGAACATCGAGCGTCCCCCTTGGACAGGTTCATAGCGCAGTTAGGCAGGTTTTAGGATTCCCCCCGCGCGACTTAATGAGCTTTTAGGAAACGACATTCGCGGAACGGGCTAAAGCGCTCCCATCGAACAAGGAACAAGCCGATGTCCACCCAGAACCATCTCACAATGCCTGAAAACGCCGTCGCTGTGATCGGCGCCGGTCCAGCCGGCCTCGTCGCCGCGCGCTTCCTCATCGCCCGCGGGTTGGTACCCGTCATTTTCGAGGCCTCGTCCCGCCTGGGTGGCCAATGGAATTCCACCTCGGCCTCCAGCGCCATCTGGCCCGGCATGCGCACCAACACCAGCCGCGTGATGACCGCCTTTTCCGATCTCGACCACGCCTCCGGAAGCGCCGCCTATCTGCGGCAGGAAGAGATGCTCGATTATCTGGAACGATATGCCTTCACCTTTGGCCTGCTGCCGCATCTGAGACTGAAGACGCGGGTCGAGCGGCTGGAGCGGGCTGGCAATGGCTGGTTGATCCGTTCGACCGAAGACGGGCAGGAGCGTTCCGAAGTCTTCCAGCGGGTGATCATCGCAACTGGACGCCAGAACGTGCCCGACCTGCCGGCAGTACCAGGACTCGATGGCTTTGCCGGAGCTCTCGGCGCCGCCCACACCGCCCAGTATAACGGCCCGGAGCGTTATCGCGGGCGCAAGGTGCTTGTGGCCGGCTGCTCGATCAGTGCGCTGGAGATTGCCTCCGACATCGCGCTCGGCGGTGCGGCGCAGGTGATCTCCGCCAACCGCCGGCAGCGCTACATCCTGCCGAAAATCATCGCCGGCGTGCCGACGGATCACGTGATGTTCAATCGGGCCGCCGTGCTGATGGAAAGCGTGTTGCCGCCGGGCATGCTGGCCGAAGGTCTGACCATGAAGGTTCTGAAGGTGGCCGGTTCCCCGGACCAGTTCGGCGCACGGAGGCCGGAGGGCAACGCCTTTGTGGCGGGCATCTCGCAGTCGCAGGGTTTTCTGCCGGCGGTGGCGGAGGGGCGCATTGCGGTGAAGCCCTGGATCGAGCGGATCGACGGTCATACCGCCTGGTTCCGCGACGGGACGAGCGCCAATGTGGACGCCATCCTGTTCGGCACAGGTTACCGCCTGTCGATGCCCTGGCTTTCGGAGGATATCGTCCGGACGATCCGTCTCGACGGTTATGGTGCCGATCTTCACGATCACACCTTCCACCCGGACCTGCCGGGGCTCGCCTTCCTCGGCCTGTTCGATCTGGTCGGACCGGCCTTCCCGGTTCTTGAATTGCAGGCGCGCTGGGTTGCCCAGTGCTTCGGAAGCAAACAGCCACTTCCGACCCAGACAGCGATGCATGCCGGGATTGACCGCTGCCGCGCCACGCGCTCGGGTCCGCTCAGCCTGCCGATGCATGTGGCGGCGCTCACCTTCGCCCGCAACGCCGGCGTGGAGCCGGACCTGACGATCTGGTCGGACCTTGAGCGGGCGCTGCTGTTCGGACCGCTCTCACCGATCTCCTTCCGCCTGCAAGGGCCGGACGCGCTGCCACATGCGCCTGCGAAGACGGAGGCTGCCGCAGCCGCCTTCGGGGCGATCACGACCGGCGACTTCACGGCCGAGGAGGAGGGCATCCGCCAGCTCCTCAAACTGCTTCCGGTTCCGACGGCGGCTTGAACACTTCAACCGTTGATTCACGTGATTCAACAAGAAGGGCTATGCTTATGAAATACCTGTATCTTCTCGCGCTGTCGGCGCTGCTCGGCACGCCTGCCTTTCCAGAGAGCAAGCAGGCACCTGCTCCTTCGGGGACCTACGGGTCCGACCCTGCCCATTCGAGCGTTACCTGGAAAGTCGGTCATTTCGGGCTGTCGAACTACACGGCCCGGTTCACCAAGATGAGCGCCGAGCTCCTCTGGAATGCGGAGAACCCGGCGGCTTCAAAGGTGTCGGCGAGTATCGATCCGACCTCGGTACGCACCGATTTCCCGTTTCCCCACGTGGAGGATTTCGACAAGAAGATCGGTAGCGACGTGAACTTTCTGGCGGCGCAGCCGATCAGCTTTGTATCCACCGAGGTCAAAGTGACGGCCGAGAACCAAGGGCAGGTGACCGGCAACCTCACCTTTCGCGGCCAGACCCGTCCCGCGACACTCGACGTGACGTTCAATGGCTCAATGGCCGAACACCCGATGGATAAGGTGCCAAAGCTCGGCTTCTCCGCTATTGCCAGGATCAAACGCAGTGAATGGGGCCTCAGCCTTCATGTGCCGGTGGTCAGCGACGAGGTGACGATCCTGATCGAGACTGAACTCGCACCGAGGAAGAAGGCGACGAACTGAGTGAAGGAAGGCTCGATGCCATCGGGTTCAAGCCGTACACGGGCGGTCGCATCGTTGTCGGTCATCCGGAGATGCTCATGCCCGCTTCGATCCTCCCGAAATCGCAGTTCCCTCAGATTGAGTGCCGGTACCCATCGCCGGACTTCCACAGGGTTTTCGACTAGAACGAAGGGCGGTTCCAGCGCGGGAGTATCGGTTAGGCTTCAAGGGAGAATGGCAGCGAATTGTCGACGTAGAGGGGGCTCTCGCACTCGCGCATCAGCTCGACTCCGAGAGCCGAAATGAAGGCGACCCATCTTCTGGAGCCAAGGCACTCTCGCCCGGAATGGAAAGGTATCCTTTCGCAGCGATCGGGATAGCGATGCACTGTTCCGGCGAGTTCCTCGTTGCTTCGTTTGTGAACGATGAACCTCCCGTCTACGGCCGATTGGAGGAATTTCGCGACCTTTTAGATCACTGTGGGGCTCGTAATATCCCGGAGAACTGCGTTGAATTGATTTGGGATTTGTCCGCCATCAACTTCGGGCTACTCCTCGATCTTAACGCTACGAATCCCTGGGGCCTATTCTACGATCGTGGATTTCGAATCCGCGGTTTTGCAGATGACCTGAGTTTTCTTGCCGACTTCATCTCCACGCCTGAGTTTCGCAGATCACGCGAGGTACTCACGACAGAGGCCCCGGCGTTTCACTCATAGAACAAGGCGGAGAGGTGTCGTCCTGGCTTCCGAGATAGTTGCTCCCCGATCGGGTTGAAGACCGTCTGTACGCGGGTGGAGCTCCAGAGCTGCTTCGTTCCAGGCTCTGGAAATCACGGGTTTTGAACTCAGTGACTCTTTTTAGGGGGCAATGTGCCCCCTAAAGTTGGGAAAGGTGACTCGTCACCGCAGGCTTCTCAGTCATCATCAGAACGGCATGTTGGCGAGGATATTGCGGTCGATCTGCTGGATATCGCGCTTGCCGCACAGCGCCATGGTGATGTCGAGTTCCTTGCGGATGATCTCGAGCGTCGTGGTGACGCCTTCCTTGCCCATGGCGCCAAGGCCGTAGAGGAAGGGCCGGCCGATATGGGTTCCCCGCGCGCCGAGCGCCACCGCCTTCAGCACGTCCTGGCCGGAGCGGATGCCGCCATCCACATGCACTTCGATCCGGTCACCGACCGCTTCGACGATCCTCGGCAGCATGCTGATCGAGGAGGGAGCACCGTCGAGCTGGCGGCCGCCATGGTTGGAGACGATGATCGCGTCGGCGCCGGTGTCGGCGGCGGCGCGCGCATCCTCTTCGTCGAGTATGCCCTTGATGATCATCTTGCCGCCCCAGAGATCCTTGATCCAGCGGATGTCATCCCAGGAAAGCCGCGGATCGAACTGCTCGGCGGTCCACGCGCCGAGCGAGGAGAGGTCGGAAACATTGCTCGCATGGCCGACGATATTACCGAAACCGCGGTGCCTGGTCCCCAGCATTTCCAGGCACCATCTCGGGCGCGTCACGAGCTGCAGGGCCGCATTGAGCGTCGGCTTCGGGGGGGCGGCGAGGCCGTTGCGCAGATCCTTGTGGCGCTGGCCGAGGACCTGCAGGTCGGCGGTGACGACCAGCGCCGAGCATTTCGCCGCCTTGGCGCGGCCGATCAGTCGTTCGACGAAGCCGCGGTCCTTCATCACGTAGAGCTGAAACCAGAAAGGTTTGGTCGTCACCGAGGCGACGTCCTCGATCGAGCAGATGCTCATGGTCGACAGCGTGAAGGGCACGCCGAATTCTTCCGCTGCCTTGGCGGCCAGCATTTCGCCGTCGGCATGCTGCATGCCGGCCATGCCGGTCGGCGCCAGCGCCACGGGCATCGCCACCTTCTCGCCGACCATCGTGGTTTCGAGCGTCCGGTTGGTCATGTCGACCAGAACCCGCTGGCGCAGCTTGATCCTGGAATAGTCCTCCTCGTTCGCCCGATAGGTCCCTTCGGTCCAGGCGCCGCTGTCGGCATAGTCGAAGAACATCCTTGGCACCCGACGGCGGGCCAGGATTTTCAGGTCTGCGATGGTCAGCGGTTTGGACATCAGTGAGGTTTCTTTCGAAGGCGGGGATACAAGACGGGCAAGGAATTAGCACAGATTTTCGGCGCCGGTCATCGAAAATGATCAGGTTTTCAGCCGCACCGTTCATGCTTTCGTCGGGAGCGACCGGCGCAATATTGAGGGTTGCAGACCCGTGCTCGATACCGCAGGCTTCAGGCCGCTTGTTCGACGATTTTCGAGTGAGAGACACTCTCTTGGAGCAGCCTGATGGCATTGATCGCATCGGATTTCGTATCGAACGTTTCCGAATAAAGGATAATTTTGCCCTCTCCCGTCAAAAGGCGAAATGCAAAGCGGCCTGCCTTATTTTTGAAGACCTGAAAGACAAGCTGGTTTTCAAGCGGCCCTGCCAAAGCCTCTTGTTGCTCCTTTTCGAAAGCGGCCAGTGCTTCCGGACTGGGAGCCAGACGTCAATTGCATCTTTGACCGCAGGATAGTCCCGTCGCCCTGATAAGCTCTCCGTAAATCTTATGAGGGTCCGGCGGGCAATGATCCTCATGGTTATGACGTGCTCATATCACTCACCCGCCAATCCACCCTTCATCGCCTTGCCTGCCACATAGGTCTCGACCACGGTGCGGTCGTCGCCCATGGTCTGTAGCAGGAACAGTTCTTCCAGCAGCGTCTTCACCGTTTCCATCCGCAGCCGCATGGCCGGTGTCGATGCCGCGTTCAGCACCACGAGGTCGGCGGCGGTGCCGGGTTCCAGCGTGCCGATTTCGTCCGCCATCGACAGTGCCTCGGCATTGCCTCTGGTCATCAGGTAGAAGCTTTCGAGCGGGTTCAGGCGCTCGCCGAGGAGCTGCTGGATCTTGTAGGCCTCGTCCATGGTGCGCAGCATCGAATAGCTGGAGCCGCCGCCGATATCGGTGGCGACTGCCACCCGCACCGGTTTTTCTCGCCGCATCAGCGATTTCATCGGGAACAGGCCGGAGCCCAGGAAGAGGTTGGAGGTCGGGCAGTGGACGGCGACGGCGCCCGCTTCCGAAAGCGCATCCGCCTCGCGCTCCGAAAGATGGATCGCATGGCCGAGCAGCGTCTTTTTTCCGAGCAGTCCGTAATGGGCGTAGATGTCCGTATAGTCCGTCGCCTCCGGATAGAGCTCCATGGTGTAGCGGATCTCGTCGTGGTTCTCGGAGAGATGCGTCTGGATATGCAGGTCGGGAAACTCCTGCGCCAGCGCCTGGGCCGCCTTCATCTGTCCGGGCGTCGAGGTGATCGCGAAGCGCGGTGTGATGGCGACATGGTTGCGGCCTCTGCCGTGCCAGTCGGCGATCACGGCGCGCGTCTCGTCATAACTCATTTCGGGCGTATCGAGCAGGCCCTGCGGCGCGTTGCGGTCCATCATCACCTTGCCGCCGACCATGCACATGCCGCGCGTCAGGGCTTCGGCAAAGAAGGCGTCGGCCGAGGTCTTGTGCACGGAGCAGTAGGCGGCCGCGGTCGTGGTGCCGTGGCGCAGCAGCTCGTCGTAGAAATGCGTGGCGATGCGGGCGGCGTGCTCGCTTTCGACGAACCGGCATTCCTCAGGAAAGGTATAGGTGTTCAGCCATTCGAGCAGATCGGCGGCATAGGAGGCGATCACCTGCATCTGCGGGAAATGCAGGTGCATGTCGATGAAGCCGGGCAGGATCAGATGCGGCCGGTGGTCGACTTCCTCGACGCCCTCGGGCGCGATCGCCTTGACCGTTCCATAGCTGCCGGCAACCGAAATCCTGTCCCCGACGATCAGCAGCGCGCCGTCGCTCTCATAGGCGTAGCTATCCGTGTCGGTCAGCGAGTGCGGAGCGCGCTTGAAGGAGAGTAGCCGTCCGCGGATCAGCTTCTGGGTCATTGGGATATCGCGCTTTCGTACCATGCCGCCAGCAGCTTGCGCTCTTCCGGGGAGATGGCTGTGACATTACCCGGCGGCATGGCATGGCTGCGGCCGGCCTGGATATAGATTTCCCGCGCATGCGCGGCGATTTCGGCGTCCGTCTCCAGTTTGACGGATTTCGGGGTAAAATTGACACCCTCGTAAACGGGTTCAGCCGCATGACACATGGAACAGCGCGCCTGCACGACGTCCTTCGCTGCGCCGAAATGGCTGTTGGCGGCGAATTTCTGGGCGATGGGGGTCATCGAGGTCTCCGTCTCGCCGGTCAGTACTTTCGGCACGGTCGAGAGCCACATGATGACGATGAACAGCAGCACCGTTACCAGCCAGGTCCAGGTGGGTCGGCCCTTGCGGGCATGGGTGGTGTTGAACCAGTGTCTGATCGTCACGCCCATCAGGAAGACGAGTGCGGCGATCACCCAGTTGAAAGCGGTCGCAAACGCCAGCGGATAGTGGTTCGACAGCATGAAGAAGATGACGGGCAGCGTCAGGTAGTTGTTGTGGAGCGAACGCTGCTTGGCGACCATGCCGTATTTCGGATCCGGCGTGCGCCCGGCGATCAGGTCCGCCACCACGATCTTCTGGTTGGGAATGATGATGAAGAAGACGTTGGCCGACATGATCGTCGCGGTAAAGGCGCCCAGATGCAGGAAGGCGGCGCGTCCGGAAAACACCTGCGTATAACCCCAGGCCATGGCGATCAGCACCAGGAAGAGCAGCGCCATCAGGCCCCAGGTGTTCTTGCCCAGCGGCGATTTGCAGAGCAGGTCGTAGATGATCCAGCCGATCGACAGCGAGGCGAGCGACAGGCCGATCGCCTGCCAGGGGGCGAGATCCATCACCGTCCGGTCGATCAGGAACAAGTCGGCGCCGCCGTAATAGACGATGCACAGCATCAGGAAGCCGGAAATCCAGGAGAAATAGCTCTCGTACTTGAACCAGGTCAGGTGTTGCGGCATTTCGGCCGGTGCCACGAGGTATTTCTGCACGTGGTAAAAGCCGCCGCCATGCACCTGCCATTCCTCGCCGTAAACACCGGCAGGCAGGTTGGGGCGCTTGGTCAGCCCGAGGTCCAGCGCGATGAAATAGAAGGACGAGCCAATCCAGGCGATCCCGGTAATGACATGGAACCAGCGAGCGGCGAAACTCAGCCACTCCCAGGCGACGGCATATTCGTACATTCGGTCTTCCCCTTTTTGCCCCCCGACTCGTCACTTTGGGGAAAAAAACCGGCCAAGGGAAGAGGGGGCCCCGGAACACTTTTTGCTCGGTAAGGGAACCGGGATCGTTGACTTGGAGTTCCCTCGCGATCCTCTGGATTGCAAATAGTAGGAGGCGCTTACTTGTGCATCGCAATAAATGAGGGTTAGTCCGCTCATGCGACTCACGTAGTGTGACAGTTGTAAGTCAGCCGGCGAAAGCCTGGTAATGCGTGCGGTTCGAGCCGGTGGTGGGGGCATTCATCAACGGAGACTAAGCTCATGCGTGGTATTCTGACAGGTGTGATGATTGCATACGCGTCCTTTGTCCAGGTCGGTTCGGCCGGTGCCCACGAGGCGCACAGTGCAACCGGGGTGACCTGGAAATATGACGGTTTCTGCTGCAACGGCGACAACCATACCGGCGACTGTCAGATGATCTCGACCAGGAACGTCAAGATCATCGACGGCGGCTACGAGATCATCTTAGGGCCGGGTGACCACCGGCTGATCACTCGCCCGCACGATTTCAAACTGCCGCAGAGCCAGGCGAGGCGGAGCCAGGATGAGGAATACCACCTCTGCCTCTATCCGACGGAAGATACGCTGCGCTGTTTCTACGCGCCGGACATGAGCTATTAGGCTCGGCAAAGCAGCCAGATGCGGAATGTTCAGGCGGTTTTCCGTCCAGCAAAGCGGCGGATAGAAAACTGACTGCTAGTCCCGGAACGTCGGCATGGTTTTCCGCATGAAATCGCGGAAGGCACGGATTTTCTTGGAATTCCGGCGCGCCTCCGGATAGACGAGCCAATAGTCGCTTCCGTCATAGCCGAGAATGTCGAAAGGCTGGACCAGCCGCCCCAGCGCGACGTCGTCCGTATAAAATTCCGGCTGCAGGATTCCCACCCCCTGGCCGGCGATCGCAGCGGCCGCCTCGAAGGCTTGCGCACCCATCCTGCTCACCGGGCGGCCGGTGAGGTCGGCATCGGGCAGGCCGGCTGCGGCAAACCAGAACGGCCACCATGGATCGCCGGCGTCGATGATCCTGAGCTTCAGGATATCGTCCGGCGTCTTCACCCCACCGATCGTGGCGGCCAGATCCGGGCTCAGCATCGGCGTGAAATGATTGCGCATCAGAAAATGCCGGCGCAGGCCCGGCCATTCGCCTTTGCCGCTGCGGATCGCGATATCGGCCTCTGCGCGCGAAAAATCGATCATCTCCTGCGACGTCTCAAGCCGCACTGCAATGCCCGGATTTTCGAGCTGGAAGGTGCCGAGATGGCGCGCCAGCCAGCGCGCGGCGAAAGTCGCCGTCGAATGGATGATCAGCGTGCCCTCCGATGCGTCGTGCATGGTGGAGAGCGCATCGTCCATGATCGCGAAAGCCTCGGTAATTTTTGGCGCCAGCCGCTCACCGGCCTCGGTCAGCGAAACCTGGCGCGGCCGGCGCAGGAAAAGCTGTTCGCCGATCATGTCCTCCAGCAGCTTGATCTGGTAGCTGACCGCGGTCTGGGTGAGCCCGAGTTCCTTGCCGGCCTTGGTGAAACTCATCAGCCGGGCGGCGCATTCGAACACCCGAAGCGCATTCAGCGGGAACTGTTTCGACATCTTCATGGATAAGTTCTCTTGATCCATACAGACGGTAATTCGATTGGATTACCGTGACTTCGCGGCGCAATCTACCTCCACAATCATCAAATGAAAACGGGGTATCCCGTTGGAGGCAAGAGATGTTTTCGATCCTCAACCGGCCATTCGAGCAGTTCATGCCGAAGCTCGGCATAGCCAATGCCATCCGCCGCCGGCTGGCGGTCCGCCGCAACAGTCTTGATCTGGAAGAGATGCCGCAATCCTGGCAACGCGACCTCGGCCTGCTCGATGGCCGCGACAAGCGCGGGCCGCAGGACGAGGGCGCGTTCCGTGCAGCAAGGCTTCTCTATTCGCAGCGGAACCTTTGAAGTGCGCAGCGGCCCCGGGCAGCTTGCTCGACGATCAGCTTGCCCGGCCTTTAAGCGACCGCCCCGGTCAGGTTTTTGCCTATGGTCGCGAGGTCATGGGCAAGGGCCGACTGGATCCATGCCGTGAACGCCTTGATCTTGGCGGTGTTTCGCCGTGCCGGCTGGTAACCGAGCCAGTAGGCCTGGCCGTCGCCGAGGCAGAGGTCGAAGGGCTGGACGAGCCGCCCCGATGCCAGGTCGTCCCGAAAGAAAAACGGGCTCAGCATCGCGACGCCGTCGCCGGCAATCGCGGCCTTGGCTTCAAGGTCGAGCGCGCCAAGTGCGTTGAGACCCGTATGCCGGATCGTGCTGGGGTCGATGCCGGCGGCGTCGAACCATTCGCGCCACCAACCCCTCGTATTGGAAATCCAGGGCAGCTTCAGAAGGTCCGTCAGCTGCCTGATGCCGCCGACGGTTTCGGCGAGATGCGGCGCCAGCATCGGCGAATAGTCCAGTCGCAGAAGCGGATGGCAGACCAGCCCCTCCAGCGGTTCCGCGCCGATGTGGATGGTGATGTCGGGCCATGTGCGCTGCTGTCCGCCGAGGTCCATCTGGCGCAACAGGCGCACCGCGATCTGCGGATATTCGGCCTGGAAGGCCCCGAGGCGCGGCGAGAGCCATTGGGCCGCGAAAGTGGGCGGCGAGTGGATTTCCAGCGTTTCCTCGACACCGTGCCGCGTCGATTGCACCGCTTCGGTCAGCAGGGTGAAAGCCTCCGCCACCTTGGGGAGCAGTTTTTCGCCGGTTTCGGTGAGTTTCAGCGCCCGTGGGCGGCGAAGGAAAACGGTCTCGCCGAGAAATTCCTCCAAGAGCTTGATCTGGTAGGTCACCGCCGTCTGGGTCATGCCGAGCTCTTCCGCGGCGCGGGTAAAATTTTCCAGGCGTGCGACGGCCTCGAAGACCCGAAGTGCATTCAGCGGAAACCGGCGTGATAATTTCATCGATAAGTTCTCTTGATGGCGACCGACTGTATTTGAATTGGAATTTCCCGGCAATCGGCCTCATTCATGGTCGCAACCAATCAAGCCCTTCTTGTCGATGTGGAGCAACCATGCTGTCCGCAAACGCCCACGCCTTGCCTTTGAAATCCTCCCGCCCGGTCCTGGCGTGGCGGCAGTTTCGCCGGTTTTTTCGGCGACTGCTGCAGCCCGCCGGGATGCGCGTCCCGGCGCTGCCGGACGATCTGCGTTGCGATACCGCGCTGCCGCCGGCCGGCCCCAGGAGCCGCGAGGCGGCATTCTGGGAGGGAAACCGGCGCTCAGGTGGTCGGGACCTGCCGCTTTGAGGGCTGCTCCTGCCGGGCGGCGTAGATCTCCAGCAATTCGGCGGCCACCAGCGCCGCGATGACGGCCGGGCGCTTGTCCCTGACCGCCGTTCCGCCGATCGGCAGCACGAGGCGGGGCAGCAATTCATCGCCGCCGCCCTCGCGCTTCAGCCAGTTGGCGAAGGTGGCGCGCTTGGTCCGCGAGCCGATCATGCCGACATAGGCAAGGTCGGTGCGTGCCAGGGCGCGCTGGGCGATCAGGAAATCCAGCGCATGGTCGTGGGTGAGGATGATCGCCGCGCCGCCGGCCGGTATTTTTTCGACGAAGGCTTCCGGCATCGCGGTCAGGTGTTTTTGCGTTTCGGCCGGCAGGTCTTCCAGTGCCTCGGCGCGGGTCTCGACGACAGTCACCGCGAAGGGCAGGGGAACCAGCGCCCGTGCCAGCGCCTGGCCGACGTGACCCGATCCGAACAGCGTCACCGCCGGCCGGTCGTCCTCTTCGTCGCGCAGGCGCCTTTCCAGCATCTCGGCGAGCTCCGGCGTCAGCGGCCGGAAAGCGAGCCGGGTATGGCCGCCGCAGCACTGGCCGATCTCCGGGCCGAGCGGAATGTTCATGACCGCCTCGCCACCGCCCGACAGCATCGCCCGGGCGTTGTCGATCGCCATATATTCGAACTGCCCCCCGCCGATCGTCCCCCAGATCGCCGTGGTCGCGACCAGCATGAAGGTGCCGGCTTCGCGGGGGGTCGAGCCTTTCGCTTCGCGGAGTTCGATGAGGATGGATTTTGAATGAGCGGTGATGAACGCAGGAAGAGTGAGGTCGCGCACTAGATACCCCCCTCTGTCCTGCCGGACATCTCCCCCTCAAGGGGGGAGATCGGCAAGACGCGCTGTTTCGCCCAGCCATCAGCCTTACCGGTGATGTAAGCCCGTCCGACCGAGAGGGAGCGAGACATGGCCATATCCGATCTCCCCCCTTGAGGGGGAGATGCCCGGCAGGGCAGAGGGGGATACGCCGCAAGGGCAGCCATCACATCGCCTTCAGCCGCTCGACTGCCATCAGCACCCGTTCCGGCGTCGCCGGCGCGTCGAGCCTTGGGCAGACCGAATAATCCGCCACGCTCGCCACCGCCATGGACAGTGCCTCGAGCACCGAGATCGCCAGCATGAACGGCGGTTCGCCGACGGCCTTGGAGCGGCCGATGGTCGGTTCGGCGTTTTCGGCCCATTCGGCGAGCTTGACGTTAAAAATCTTCGGCCGGTCGGAGGCGAGCGGGATCTTGTAGGTGGAGGGCGCGTGGGTGCGCAGCCGCCCCTTGGCGTCCCACCACAGTTCCTCGGTGGTCAGCCACCCCATGCCCTGCACGAAGGCGCCTTCCACCTGGCCGATGTCGATCGCCGGGTTGAGCGACTTGCCGACATCGTGGAGGATGTCGGTGCGCTCGATCATGTATTCGCCGGTCAGCGTGTCGATCGATACTTCCGACACCGCCGCGCCATAGGCGAAGTAGTAGAACGGCCGGCCGCGGCCCGCCTTGCGGTCCCAGTGGATGCGCGGCGTCTTGTAGAAGCCGGTGGCCGACAGTTGCACGCGGTCGTAATATGCGGCCCGGACAAAGGTGTCGAAGGGCACGATCTCGCCGCTGATGCGCAGCCGGTTGGGCAGGAATTCGACCTTGTCGCGGCCGACCTTCCATTGCCGCATGGCGAAATCGATCAGCCGTTCCTTGATCTGGCGGGCGGCGTCATAGGCCGCCATGCCGTTGAGGTCGGTGCCGGACGAGGCGGCGGTGGCGGACGTGTTCGGCACCTTGCCCGTGGTCGTCGCGGTGATCTTCACCCGGTCGATATCGACCTGGAACGTATCGGCCACCACCTGCGCCACCTTGGTATAGAGACCCTGGCCCATTTCGGTGCCGCCGTGGTTCAGGTGGATCGAGCCGTCATTGTAGATATGCACCAGCGCGCCCGCCTGATTGTAGGCGGTCATGGTGAAGGAGATGCCGAACTTCACCGGCGTCAGCGCGATGCCCTTGCGGATCACCGGGCTGTGCGAATTGAACTCCATGATCGCCTGCCGGCGGGCCTGGTAGTCCGACGAGGTTTCCAGCTCGTCGACGATGCGGGCGATGATATTGTCCTCGACGTCCTGGTGATAGGGCGTCATCGTCCGGTTCGAACCGCGCTGGCCGTAAAAGTTCAGCTTGCGGATTTCGAGCGGGTCCTTGCCGACCGCATAGGCGATTTCCTCGATGATCCGCTCGCCGCCGAGCATGCCCTGCGGCCCGCCGAAACCGCGAAAGGCGGTGTTGGAGACGGTGTGGGTCTTCAGCGGCTGCGAGGTCAGGCGCACATGCGGGTAGAAATAGCTGGAATCCGCATGGAAGAGGGCGCGGTCGGTGACCGGGCCGGAGAGGTCGGCGGAAAAACCGCAGCGCGCCGCATAGGTCGCATCGACCGCGTGGATGCGGCCTTCCTCATCGAAGGCGACGTCGTAATCGACGCGGAAATCATGCCGCTTGCCGGTGATCGACATATCCTCGTCGCGGTCGGGGCGGAATTTCACCGCCCGCTTCAGCTTCTTGGCCGCGATGGCGGCGAGTGCGGCGAACTGGTTGCCCTGGGTCTCCTTGCCGCCGAAACCGCCGCCCATGCGGCGCGTCTGGACGGTCACCGCATTGTTGGCCACCCCGAGCACATGCGCCACCATGTGCTGAATTTCACTGGGATGCTGGGTGGAGGACCAGACGATCACTTCGTCGTCCTCGCCGGGGATGGCCATGGCGATATGGCTTTCCAGATAAAAATGCTCCTGGCCGCCGATATACATGTGGTTCTGGACGCGCAGCGGCGCGTTTTCGATCTCCGTTTCCGGCTCGCCGCGCTTCAGCGTCATCGGCTCGACGACGTAAGGCGCGCCGTTTTCTCGGGCGCTGTCGATATCGGTCCAGTGAGGCAGGTCGAGGTATTCGATCTTTGCGAGCGTCGCGGCGCGGCGGGCCTGGTCGCGGGTCTCGGCGATGACGGCGAAGACGATCTGGCCGTGGAACTGCACATTGGTCGTCGCCAGCAGCGGCTCATCGTGCTGCCCGGTCGAGGCGACGTCGTTGAAGCCCGGAATGTCCTCGGCGGTGATCACCCAGACGACGCCGGGCGCCGCCTTCACGGCCGAAAGGTCGATCGAAACGATTTCCGCATGCGCCCGGTCGGCAAGCCCGAGGCCGCCGTGCAGCGTACCTGCGGGTTCGGGAATATCGTCGATATATTCGGCGGTTCCGGTGACGTGCTTATGTGCTGAATCATGTTTCAGCGAGGTGTGCATCGGGCCGTTGATGATCGGCTTGTTGTCGAACGTGGTCTTGTCCATCACGCTTCCTCCAGCTCGAACCGGCGCAGTTCCGCAGGCGCGCCGGCGGTTTCCAGGAAGAAGCGGGTGAGCAGGTTCTTGGCGGTAAGGCCGCGGTATTCCGCGGTCGCCCGCCAGTCGGTCAGCGGCTGGTAATCCTCCGCGAAAGCGTCGCGCACGCCCGAGACGGTGGCCCAACTCCAGACCTGACCGAGGAGCGCGTCCTCGACGTGTTTCGCCCGTTTCGGGGTCGCCGCCATGCCGCCGAAGGCGATGCGGATGTTTGCCACATTACCGTCGGCATCGAGCGAAAGGTGGAAGGCGCCGCAGAGCGCCGAGATGTCCTCGTCGCGCCGCTTGGAAATCTTGTAGACGGCGAAATGGCTGCCTTCCGCCAGGCGGGGCACGAAGACCTTCTCGACGAATTCGGTCGGCAGGCGGTCCTGCTTGCCGTAGCTCAGGAAATAATCCTCGAGCGGGATCGTCCGGCGGCCGGAATGGGAGCGCAGCGTCAGTTCGGCGCCGAGCGCGATCAAGGGCGGCGGAGTGTCGCCGATCGGCGAGCCGTTGGCGATATTGCCGCCGATCGTGCCCATGTTGCGCACCTGTTGGCCGCCGATCCGGTCGATCAGCCGGCCGAGCGGCGGGATTTCATCGGAAAGCACGTCGAAAGCCTGGGTGTAGCTGACGCCGGCGCCGATGGTGATGCCCGTCTCGTCCGACGTAATCGACTGCAGTTCGGTCAGGTGGTTGATGAAGATCACCGGATTGAGGAGCCGCATCTGCTTGGTGACCCACAGCCCGACATCGGTGGCGCCGGCAACGATCGTCGCCTCTGGCTCCTCGGCGAGGATATCGGCAAAGGCGGCGACGGAGGCCGGCACGATCGAGCGGGCGCCATCCTTCTCGATGGTGATCGTGTCGTTGCCCGAATGGATGCCCCAGAGTTTTGCCATGATCTGGATGCGGTCGCTTTCCAGCGGATCGAAGAGGGAACTCGGCCGGTTGATGGAGATATGTTCGGCCGCCTTGACGATCGGCTCGTAGCCGGTACAGCGACAGAGATTGCCCTGCAGCGCGCTCTCGATATCGGCGCGCGTCGGGGTGCCGTTCGAGAGCCACAGGCCGTAGAGCGACATCACGAAGCCGGGGGTGCAGAAGCCGCATTGCGAGCCGTGGAAATCGACCATCGCCTGCTGCACCGGGTGCAGCGCGCCGTCGCGGCCGGCCAGATGCTCGACGGTTACCACGTGGGTGCCGTGCAGGGATCCGAGGAACCGGATGCAGGCATTGACGCTTTCGTAGCGCAGGCCATGGTCCGTCAAACGCCCGATCAGCACCGTGCAGGCGCCGCAGTCACCTTCCGCACAGCCTTCCTTGGTACCTGTCAGCCGCCGCCTCAGGCGAAGATAGTCGAGAAGGGTTTCCGTCGGGCCGAAATCGCCAAGGGTGACCTCATCTCCATTCACGATGAAGCGGATGGCTTCGCTCATTTCTCTCCTTCGTCCGCCGTTGCCGGCTCTTGTATTCCGTTACTGGTCCGCCCGGTTGTTGGCGGATTCGGTTACTGGGCGGTCCAGCCGCCGTCTATCGAGATATGCGTCCCGGTAATGCTTCTCGCCGCATCGCTGGCGAGATAGATCGCCGCCTGCGCGACCTCGTCGATCGCCACGAATTCCTTGGTCGCCTGCAGCTTCAGCATCACCTCGGTCTTTACCTGGTCCTCGGTAATGCCGCGCTCGCGGGCGGTATCGGGGATCTGCTTCTCGACCAGCGGCGTCAGCACGTAGCCAGGGCATATCGCATTCACGGTAATCCCGAATTCCGCAAGTTCCAAGGCCGCCGTCTTGGTTAGTCCTAAAATACCATGTTTTGCGGCCACATAGGCGGATTTGAACGGCGATGCGACCAGCGCATGGGCCGACGCCACGTTGATGATGCGACCCTTGCCCGCGGCCTTCATCAGCGGGATCGTATGGCGCATGGTGTGGAAGGCCGACGTCAGCAGGATGGCGATCAGCTGGTCCCACTTTTCCGGCGGAAAATCCTCGATCTTCGCCACATGCTGGATGCCGGCATTGTTGACCAGCACGTCGACCGTGCCGAAATTCTTGACTGCGGTTGCGATGAGGTCTTCGATCTCGGCCGGCCTGGTCATGTCGGCATTGTGATAAAGCACCGTGCCGGCCCCGAGCGCATCGAGTTCCCCGCGGGTCGCTTCGATCGTACCCGCCGGCCCGAAGCCGTTGATGACGACATTGGCGCCTTCGGCCGCAAACGCCTTTGCAACACCGAGCCCGATGCCGCTGGTGGAGCCGGTAACGACGACGGTTCTGCTCATGCCCAAATCTCCCTGCGATCCAGCCTTCCTGGGCGGCGTTCTTGTGCGCCGCAACGATCACGGCAGGTTATGCGCAAATTCCGCGTTCTTGCAATCGGCATCGTCAGGGAAGCCTTGCCGGTCAAAACGGCCCCTAGTCGAAATGGCGAGGAACATTCGAGCGAGTGGCCGGTTGGGCGACATCTCCAACGAAAGGACCACCCAATGTTCATGCGCGTCGACAAGCTGCAAGCGGAACTTCCTGCGCCCAAAAGGGCCGATCCCAATGCGGCCGCTGCCCTCCAGGAGCTCCTGGGCGGCAAATACGGGGAAATGTCCACGCTCGGGAACTACATGTTCCAGAGCTTCAATTTTCGCTCCAAGGAAAAGCTGCGTCCTTTCTACAGCCTTGTGGCCAGCATCACGGCCGAGGAACTCGGCCATGTCGAGCTCGTCAGCAACGGCGTGGCGATGCTCAACAACGGTCCGGACATTCCCGACGGCGATGCCGGCGACGGTGGCGATATTTCCGGAGCGCCTTTCGAGGATATGAAGGACATCCGCCTTGCGGCCGCCTTCCTCTCCGGTGGGGGCGGCGCGATGCCCGTCAACAGCAACGGCGTATCCTGGAACAACGACTTCATCACCACGACGGGCAATATCGTGGTCGATCTGCTCCACAATTTCCACCTGGAATGCGGTGCGCGTCTTCACAAGCTGCGTGTCTATGAAACGCTTTCCGACCCCACCGGCCGTGAAGTCTGCGGATACCTTCTCGTTCGTGGCTCGGTCCACGCGCACGCTTATGCGCTGGCACTCGAAAAGGTCACCGGCGTCGACATCAAGAAGTTCCTGCCGACCCCGAACATCCCGCTCGGCAATATCCCGGAATGCCAGAAGTATCTGGACGAGGGATCGCATCGTCGCCTCTACACCTTCAGCCCGGGCGATTACAAGGAAATGGCGGGCATCTGGGGCAATGGCGAAGTCGCCCTGCCGCTTGATCCTCCGGGCGAGCTCGAGGTGATCGACGGCATGCCCGAGGGCGGCAAGATCCATCAGCTTGTCGGAGTTCCCTCCGCCTTCACGCCGGACTACGCGCCGGAGGAAATGTTCGAGATCGCCGAGAAGCTTTACAAAAAATCGCGTTGATTCCTGCTGAGAGGGGCACGCAGGCTGCGTGTCCCTTTGAAGGCCTGCCATTTCCGTTGACCCTTTCCGCTCCTTCTGCTCAAACCGTGCGGGCGCATTGCATGAACGGGGAGGAGCGGCATGGCGGGTTATATTCTGGCGATCGATCAGGGGACGACCTCGACGCGGGCGATCGTTTTCGATGGCGATATGCGGATCGCCGGGATCGGCCAGAAGGAATTCACCCAGATTTTTCCGAAATCCGGCTGGGTCGAGCATGATCCGGAGGAAATCTGGGAAACCGTTCTCTGGGCCGTCAAGCAGGCACTCAACGAAGCCAAGCTCAAGGCGTCCGATATCGCCGCGATCGGTATCACCAACCAGCGCGAGACGGTGGTGGTCTGGGAACGCGACAGCGGCAAGCCGATCCACAATGCCATCGTCTGGCAGGACCGGCGTACCGCCAGCTATTGCGAAAAGCTGAAACGGCAGGACCTCGAAAAGCTGTTCACCCGCCGCACCGGCCTGCTGCTCGACCCTTATTTCTCCGGCACCAAGCTTTCCTGGATGCTTGCCAATGTGAAGGGCGCGCGGGCGAGGGCGGCCAAGGGCGAGCTCTGCTTCGGAACGATCGACACGTTCCTGATCTGGCGCCTGACCGGCGGCAAAAGCTTCGTCACCGATGCGACCAACGCCTCGCGCACCCTCATCTACAACATCGCCGATAACCGCTGGGACGAAGACCTGCTGGAGATCCTGCGCATCCCCGCTGCGATGCTGCCGGAGGTCAAGGATTGCGCCGACGAGTTCGGTATCACCGACGAGAGCCTGTTCGGCGCGGCGATCCCTATCCTCGGCGTTGCCGGCGACCAGCAGGCGGCAACGATCGGCCAGGCCTGTTTCGAACCGGGCATGATGAAATCCACCTACGGCACCGGCTGCTTCGCGGTGCTCAATACCGGCGCCGACATGGTGCGTTCCAAGAACCGGCTGCTCACCACCATCGCCTATCGCCTCAACGGCGAGACGACCTATGCGCTGGAGGGCTCGATCTTCATCGCCGGTGCCGCCGTTCAATGGCTGCGCGATGGTCTCGGCATCATCGAAAGAGCTTCCCAAACCGGGGAGCTGGCGGAGGAAGCCGATCCTCAGCAGGAGGTTTACCTGGTGCCCGCTTTCACGGGGCTCGGTGCGCCCTACTGGGATGCGGAGGCACGCGGCGCGATGTTCGGCCTCACGCGTGCGACCGGTCCTGCGGAAATCTGCCGCGCTGCGCTGGAGGCGGTCTGCTACCAGACCCGCGACCTCTACGATGCGATGCAGAAGGACTGGCGCAATTCCAATGGCAGTACGGTGCTGCGCGTCGATGGCGGCATGGTCGCCTCCGACTGGACGATGCAGCGGCTCGCCGATCTGATCGACGCGCCCGTCGACCGGCCGACCATCCTTGAGACGACGGCGCTCGGGGCCGCCTGGCTGGCCGGCTCGAAGGCGGGCGTCTGGCCGGACCAAAAGGCCTTCGCGAAAAGCTGGGCGAGACAGCGGCGATTCGAGCCGCAGATGGACGAAAAGACCCGTACTTCCAAGCTTCGCGGCTGGAAGGATGCCGTCAGGAGAACGCTGACAAATGCGTAACCCCTTATTTTCGATTAACCATTTATCGAAAATTAGAATCAAATGCGAAGCGCGTCATTTTCGCACCATGTTCGTTGCCTTATCTTCGCCGGCGACTTAGAGAGGGCGGGCATGTTTCGAATTCAGCAGATTTTGGCTTTCCTCTTGGTGCTTGGCGCCTCCCTGGCGATCAGCCGCGTTCCGGCCGAGGCCGGCTACGCCCATTTCATCTATGATGTGAAGAGCGGCAAGGTTCTGGCGTCGGAGAATGCCGACGAGATCAACCATCCGGCATCACTCACCAAGATGATGACGCTCTACATGACCTTCGAGGCGCTGCGCGAGGGCCGCCTGAAATGGGACCAGGACATCCCCGTGACGCCGAATGCGGCGTCCAAGATTCCCTCCAAGCTCGGTGTGCCCGCCGGCCGGACAATTACCGTGCGAGAGGCCGTCAACGGCATGATCGTGCGCTCGGCCAATGACGCGGCTGCAACGATGGGCGATTATCTCGGCGGTTCGGAAGACCGTTTCGGGGAGATGATGACCAGGAAGGCGCGAGCGCTCGGCATGAGCCGCACCGTGTTCCGCAATGCGTCCGGCCTGCCGGATGGCTCCCAGGTGACCACGGCGCGCGACATGGCCCAGCTGGCTCTTGCGCTCATCCGCGACTTTCCCCGGGAATACCAGCTGTTTTCGGCCAGGAACATGGAGTTCCGCGGCAAGCGCCTGCGCGGCCACAACAACCTCATGTATCGTTATCCCGGCATGGACGGCGTCAAGACCGGCTTTACCAACGCTTCCGGCTACAATATCGCCAGCGCCGTCACCATCGACGGCCGGCGGGTGATCGGCGTGGTCATGGGCGGCAAGACCGCCCGCAAGCGCGACGACCAGATGGCGGCGCTTCTCGACCAGTATGTGCCGGGCAACAACAATGCCGCATCCGGCGGCCTTGTCGCCTACGAGACACAGAAGCGGCCGGCCGAAGACACGATGCCGCTCGCCTTTGCGACGCCTTCGCCGCGCAAGGAAATCACCCTCGGCGTTACGCCGAAGGCGGCGCTCGCCAATCTCTACGCAGCGCCTCCGAATGCCGTTCCTCAGACCGCGCCAATCCCGACCGCCCCGTCCCGGGTTGCGTCATCTCAGACGACGGCGCCCCAACAGCCGGCGAGCTCGGTCTGGCGCATCCAGATCGCTGCGGCCGCCAGCCGCGATCAGGCATCCGCGCTGCTCGAAAAGGCAGTGCCGGTGCTCGCCCAAGGGTATGGCCGCGTCACGCCGAGCGTCGAAAGTTCTGCCGACGGCGGCAGGCAGATCTTCCGCGCACGCTTCGTCGGTTTTGCGGATGGCGATTCAGCCACGCGGGCCTGCTCGGCCCTGCAGGCCAAGGCGATCAACTGCTTCGTGGTGCGATAGGCCGGTAAAGTCCGCCGCCGGATCACCGGTGACGTGCTGGTTTTCGTGGACGGGGTCAGCCCTTCACCGGAGCATTCATCGCCCAGGCGACGCCGAAGGGATCACGCACCTGGCCGTAGCGGTCGCCCCAGAACATGACCTGCAGCTCCGTCTCCACCGCCATGCCGGCATCGAGCGCGCGTTTCCACCAGAAATCGATGTCGTCGACCGGCAGCATCATGGTGAAGGCCTGCGGCTTTTCGAGCGGGTGCCCGTAGTCCGGATAGGGGTCGCAGAGCATCACCGAGCTGCCGTTGATATAGAGATGAATGTGCATGGTGCGGCCCTGGTCGTCCACCGGATGAAAGGATGCGATCTCGGCGCCGAGGGCCTGTCTGTAATATTCCGCGGCCTTCATCGCGCCATCGAGCTGAAGATAGGCGACCACGCCGCCGCGGACAGGTGAAGCTACCTGGTTGTCGTTCGTCTTTGCACTCGTATCCATGATTTTCCTCCTGTTCGGATCGTTTGCGTCCATGGCGGACGATGCAAGGACGGACGGGGGGAGGCGATGCCGACAGGGTGGACTAGAAAATTAGTCCCGGCCGGCAAATTCCTTGACCAGTCCCTCATAGGCCTCCATTGGCGGAAAAGTCTCGTAGGAATGCACGGCCGGAGTGTTCGCCCAGGGCAGTTTTTCGGACGTGTAGGTTTCGATGAAGGGCACGAACCATTGCGGGTCATCGAGCATGGTCGGGCGCAGGTTGACGAACCAGTCCATGCCAACCGGCTTCGTGAACATCCAGCTCTTGCAATGCGGGCAGTGGTAGTGGTCGGCGTCGCTGCCATGCAGGCCGCCGATCACCGGTTCGCCCCCGGTCACCTCGAACCCTTCAGAGGGGATCGCGGCGGAGAGCGAGAAGGCGCTGGCGCTCATCTTCTGGCAGCCGGTACAGTGGCAGGCCATGGTCAGGATCGGCGGCGCGCTGATCTTCAGGCGCACCTGCCCGCAGCGGCATCCACCTTGCATGGGGAGATCTGGCATGGGGAGAGTGGGTCTTGGCATTTTTACCTCCATCTCCCCATGATTTAGGGCCGCTGCGGAATTTGATCAGGCCGGACGCTTGGGGATATCCAGGCCGCGCTGGACCGCAGGTCGTGCCAGCGCCCGTTCCAGCCATTCCGGCACGCGCTTCAACTGGTCGTATTCGACCAGTTCGCCGGCGCCGTAAAAGCCGACCAGGTTGCGCACCCAGCCGATCATGGCGATGTCGGCGATCGAATATTCGCCCATGATCCAGTCGCGGCCTTCGAGCCGGGTTTCGATGACGCGGATGATGCGGTGCGATTCCTTGGCGTAGCGGTCGCGCGGGCGCTTGTCCTCGATGTCCTTGCCGGCGAATTTGTGGAAGAAGCCGAGCTGGCCGAACATCGGCCCGACGCCCGCCATCTGGAACATCACCCACTGGATCGTCTCGTAGCGCGTGGCCGGATCGGACGACAGCAGCTTGCCGGTCTTTTCGGCGAGATAGATCAGGATCGCGCCCGACTCGAACAGCGCCAGCGGCTTGTCGCCAGGGCCATGCGGATCGAGGATCGCCGGGATCTTGCCGTTCGGGTTGAGCTCCAGATATTCCGGCCCCCAGGTCTCGTCGGCGCCGATATTGATGAAATGCGGCTCGTAGGGCAGGCCGATCTCTTCGAGCATGATCGACACTTTCACGCCGTTCGGCGTCGGCGTCGAATAGAGCTGCAGAACGTCCGGGTTTTCGGCGGGCCATTTGGACGTGATCGGGAAGGCGGACAGATCGGCCATAGGGGATTCCTTGGGAGGTGGAGATTTTGTTCCCGCAGAATATAGCCACCGGCGCGCGATGCGCCAGTGGCGATCTCATCGAAGTCAGCGAGCGCTGGCCGGGAAGGCGGGCAGTTTTTTGATGTCGTCGGCGTCGTGCTGGATGATCAACTTTGCGTTCAGTTGCTTGGCGATCCCGTTCATGCGCTCCATCGAGGCGAGGCTTTCGGCCCGGTCGATGTTGAAGGGCGGCACGCCGTTGTTTCCGATCTGCTCCTCGAAATGCACCACGTCGCCGGAGAGCAGCACCGGTCCGCTCTGCGGCAATTTGACGAGCAGCGCGGTCTCGCCCTTGGTGTGTCCGGGCATGGCCAGCATCATCACCGAACCGTCGCCGAACACGTCGCGATCACCCGAGACCGGGTCGATCTTCGCCTTGCCGTCCATCCAGGGCTGAACGAGCGCCGGCATGACTCCGAAGGGCAGAGGATTTTCGTGCAGGCTTTCCCAGTCGCCGGCACCGATCATCAGCGTTGCCTTCGCGAACGTTGCCGCCTGGCCGATATGGTCGAAGTGGTTGTGGCTGATGCCGACGATGCCGATCTGGTCCGGCTTGATGCCGATCTTTGCGAGCTGCGTCGGGATGTCGACGCTCAGCGACGGTGCCAGCGGCTGTGAGAGGTCCGGCGCCTTGCCGATCAATGCCGCCGGCAGGCCGGTATCCCAGAGAAGGTAATCGGCGCCGTGGCGGATCACGTAGCAGCTGTCGGTCAGGGTACGGCTTTCGCCTTTATAGGCGAACGTATCGGAAAAGCTCGACAGGTCCTTGACCACGACCGAGCCGCAATCGAGCCGCCACAGTTCGAGATCGGCTGCCGCTTGGGCGGAGCCGGACAGGGCGAGGAGGCCGAAGCCTGCGGCCAGAATGGAAGCGCCAAGGGTGGAAAGAGTGGCTGAGGTCTTCATCAAAAGTCTCCTGCGTTGAAGCCACTGCCTTCTGCCTGCTTTCCGTGCTCCGCCAGGGCCGGATTTTTGCCGGGTTGAGCCCGAAACGCTCGCTTTGGGTATTTTTCGACTGACATCCTCCGCTATAGTGCGGCCATGAACCTGATCGTCACCCAGCACCTGCCCGATCTTTCCCGCCGCCTGCTCGACCGCCTGCGCCCGATGGTGGCGGGGCGGCTGAAGCCAGGCATGAACGCCTATGCGGAGCAGCTGCTCATCTATTGCTGTTTCGACCGGGAGAAGGTGAAGGCGCTGGAGCTCGAAGATCCGATGATCGGCATCGTGCTCTACGGCCAGAAGGAAATCTGGCTCGGCGACCGGACGCATGCCTTCCCGCCAGGCTCTGTCTTCGTCCTGCCGGGCAAGGTACCGATGGATGTCGTCAACATTCCCGACGAGACGACCGGGTTCTACGTCGCGCTGCGCCTCGACGTTCCGTCGCTGCCGGAGGGGATTGCTCCGCTTTCGGCAACGGAACGACTGGAAGGCGGCGAGGCGGGTTCGTTCGGCGTGCCGCTCGGCGAAGATCTCGTGGAAGCGCTCTGCCATGCGGCGGCGGCGGTTACCGACGGGGCAGTCAGCGAGACGATCAAGCGCCTGAAGCTGACCGAGGTCCTGGCGCTGCTCAGATCCCTGCCGGAGGCGCGGGCGCTGTTTCGCCAGAGCCTTTCCGAAGAGGTCGCATGGCTGATCGCCACCGCACCCTCCGAGCCCTGGAGCGTGTCCGACATGGCGGGAGAGCTCGGTATCGGCGCCTCGACGCTGCGCCGTCATCTCACGGCGGAAGGCACGTCCTTTCGCGCCATCCTGCGCCGCGAGCGCCTGAAGGCGGCTCACAGTGCCATTGCCTCGGGAGCCTCCAGCATCGCCGCGGCGGAGGCGGCCGGTTACGCCTCGCGGTCGCATTTCTCCCGCCGTTTCCGCGAGACATTCGGCACCAGTCCGACCGGTCGGGCCTGATCCATCAAAAACTTGCTGCGCCCTGTCGGCACCCGCGCTAATCCTTCGTCTTCATTAGGAGAAGGAGCTACGCATGCTTTACGCCATCCTTTGCTACGCCCATGAGGAAACCGTCTTCGCCTGGTCCAAGGAGGAAGAGGAAGCCGTCATGGCAAAGCTCATCGCGGTGCAGACGCCCTACGCCCAGGCCGGCAAGCTCGGTCCGGTCGGACGGCTGATGCCGACGACTGCCGCCACCACCGTGCGCAAGGGCAAGGACGAACCGCTGGTGCTCGACGGGCCGTTTGCGGAAACCAAGGAAGTGCTGCTCGGTTTCTACACGCTCGAGGCCGAGACGCTGGAAGAGGCGGTCGCCTTCTCGAAGGAGCTTTCGGCGGTCAATCCGGGCTCCAGCTCCTATGAAATCCGGCCCTTCCTCGTCTTCCATCCCAGCGAGATCAAACATAGCGAGGCCAAGACATGACAGATATTGCCTGGATCGAGCTTGCGCTGACGGCGGCCCGGCCGCAGGCGCTCGGTGCGCTCCTTCGTTATTTCCGCGATCTCGATACCGCGGAAGAGGCCTTTCAGGAAGCGTGCCTGCGCGCGATCCGGACCTGGCCGGAAAAGGGGCCGCCGCGCGACCCGGCAGCATGGCTGATCTTCGTCGGCCGCAACAGCGGCATCGACGTGGTCCGCAAGCGTTCCAGGAACGATCCATTGCCGGAGGAGGAGGCCTTCTCCGATCTGTCCGATGCCGAGGGCGACATGGCCGACCGGCTCGACAATTCCCATTACCGCGACGACATTCTCAGGCTGATGTTCATCTGCTGCCATCCGGACCTGCCGGCGACCCAGCAGATCGCGCTGGCGCTCCGGATCGTCTCGGGCCTCAGCGTGGCGCAGATCGCCCGGGCCTTCCTCGTCGGCGACAGCGCGATGGAGCAGCGCATCACCCGTGCCAAGGCGCGCGTCGCCAAGGCCGGCGTGCCGTTCGAGACGCCGGGGCCGGCGGAACGGGCTGAGCGGCTCGGCATCGTGTCAGCGATGATCTATCTGGTCTTCAACGAGGGCTATTCCGCCGGGATTACCAACAAGGACAGCGCGGCATTCTGCGACGAGGCGATCCGGCTTGCCCGGCTCCTCCTGCGCATCTTCCCGGCCGAGCCGGAGATCATGGGCCTCCTGGCGCTGATGCTGCTGCAGCATTCGCGTGCCGGAACGCGTATCGACAAGGACGGCCAGATCGTGCTGCTCGAGGACCAGGACCGCAGCCGCTGGGACAGCAAGCTGATCAACGAGGCCTTAGCGCTGCTCGACAAGGCGATCCGCCACCGCAAGCCCGGTCCCTACCAGGTCCAGGCGGCGATCTCGGCGCTGCATGCCCGTGCACCGACGCCGAAGGATACGGACTGGCAGGAGATCACAATGCTCTATAGCCTTCTGGAACGCATCCAGCCGTCGCCGGTGGTGACGCTCAACAAGGCCGTCGCAGTCTCGAAACTCGAAGGACCGGAGGCGGCGCTTGAGATGATCGCACCGCTTGCCGAAAAGCTCGACGGCTATTTCTATTTTCACGGGGTCAAGGGCGGGCTGATGATGCAGGCCGGCCACAGAAACGGGGCCCGCGAAGCCTTCGACCGGGCGATCGCGCTCGCCAACTCGCCCGCCGAATGCGCCCATATCCGCCAGCAGATCGACAAGCTCGGCGCGGTGACGCCGCCGGCGGTGTAGAGGCGGTAATCGTATATTGGGCTGCCCCCCATCCCGGCTTGCCTCGATCACCGGCGGCGAGTGGGGAGAGGGTTAGGGTAAAGGGCAACCGCAGATACAATGCCCCTGCTACCGCCGCGGCGGGCGAAGCGTCATCTCCACGGCAATCGTATCGCCCGCCGTAATTCCGGTCTTTTTCCGCACCGCGTCCTTGAGGGGCAGCAGATAGGTGTCGTCCTTCGGAAACAGCGAGGTGTAGAACGGGACACCGCCGATCGTCGCATCGACGGCGATCACGCCCCAACCGTAACTCAAAAGCTTGGACAACCGCCTGATCTCCTCGGCATGGTCCAGGGGGAGCGGTGCGAAGAAGTATGGCGACGGGCCGCGCCAGTGGATGACGTCAGCCTCAAACCTGAACTCGCTCACCGATCCTCTCCCGACGCCTGCCTCCGGCTTCAGATTATTTGCCGCATATCCCGAAAAATTTCCATGATGCTTGTCGGTTATCGTGCTAGCCGCGCGTCCTAAGTTCAACATCGGATGAGATGCTTTTTGAAAATCGAGGGAGACCGCCAATGACCGCCAATACCGCCAAATACGCATTGCAGATCGTTCGCGAAATGGACGTTCCGGCCGACAAGCTCTACAAGGCCTGGACCACACCGGAACGGATGGGCGAATGGTTCTGCCCGCAGCCGTGGAAGGTGACCGAAGCCAGGGTGGACGTTCGTGCCGGCGGCTCGAGCTTCATCCTGATGGAAGGGCCGAACGGCGAGCAGATCCCCAATTACGGAATCTATCTGGAAGTCGTGCCGAACAAGAAGCTGGTCTTCACTGATGCCTATACCAGCGCCTGGGTGCCGTCGGAAAAGCCGTTCATGACCGCGGTCGTCGAATTCGAAGACCTCGGCAACGGCCGCACGAAATACACGGCGACGGCCTATCACTGGTCCGAGGAAGACAAGCAGGCCCACGAACAGATGGGCTTCACGGTCGGCTGGGGCATCGTTGCCGACCAGCTGGAAGAAGTCGCCAAAACCTTCTGAAGCAAGATCCCCTGCCGCCCGGGCCAAGCTCGGGCGGCCTGACATTCGTCTTGAGGCGCTTTCGGGATCGATTCAAAAGGCTCCCGGAAGTCTTTGAAAATGGGTTCGAATTCCGTTTGGCAAGTCACCGAGTGCCGGGGCGCCGGGTCACTGACCGGGTCACTGAGGTACGGGATTCTTGCGGCTGAGGGATCAGCGCTTCCGGTATCGTCAGGCTCGAATAGACACGGTTACGGCCGTTCTTTTTGGCCATGTAGAGAAGCTGGTCGGCGGCGTTGAGTTGGTTTTCGAAAGTCTCGCGCTCCTCCATTTCCATGACGCCGATCGAGATCGTCACCGAAATGTTCTTCTCATGCAGCGGAATGTTCGTGGCCTGGATGCTGGCGCGTATCTGTTCGCAGAACGAATGGGCCTGGAAGGCGTTGGTTTCCTTCATGTAGATCGCGAACTCCTCACCGCCGAGGCGGGCGGTGAGATACCGGCTGTCGGCGGTCATCTCCTTCAGGACACCGGCAAGCCGCTTCAGCACCTGGTCGCCGGCTTCATGGCCGTAGGTGTCGTTGACCGACTTGAAATGGTCGATGTCGAGGATCGCAACCGCGTCGTTTGCCGGTGCGGGTTGAAGGGGCGGGTTCTTCTCGAAGAAGAAGCGGCGATTTGCCAGCCCCGTCAAATGGTCTCGCTCCGCCAGGTAACGCAGCCGCTTCAGCTGGGTCAGCGTCTCGACATTGTTGTCGATGCGGCATTGCAGCTCTTCCGGAACGAAGGGACGGTAGATGAAATCCGACGCGCCGGCCTTCAGGAAGCTTGCGGAAAGGCCGCGGTCGGACGAGGACGAAACGCCGACGATGCGCAGTTCGTCCGACGGCCGGGTTGCGCGAATACGCCTCGTCAGCTCGTGTCCGTTCATGTCGGGCATGTTGTAGTCGGTGATGACCAGTTCGATCGATGGGTTGTCGGCGAGCATGTCCAGCGCCTCCTGGCCGGAAAGCGCTTCGAGGACACGGAAGTTCTGCCGCTGCATGAGCTCGACCAGACCGGAGCGGGCCCATTTCGCGTCATCGACGACGAGAACGGAAAAGGCGCTGTTGGTCAGGATGCGGTTCACGGTCCTGACGACCGTATCGACCGTCCTGTTGTCGCTTTTGACGATATAGTCGATGATCTTCCGCTCGGTATAGCGGATGGTGCTCTCCGTCTCGGAGGTCGCCGTGAAGACGATTGTCGGAACCGCGTATTCGGCAAGCAGGGCAAGGATCTCGCCGTTGGGCGCGTCAGGCAGGTTGAGGCCGGTCAGGGCCAGGGTGAACTTCTGCTCCGCCAGCAGCATGCGGGCTTGAGCCAGGCTCGCGCAGCAAAAGGTCCTGCCGGCAGTCTCCCGCTCGAGCCGCTGCCGTAGCAGAGCCGAAAGGGCGGCGGAATCCTCGACAATAAGGATGTCATTCGATGATTGCAGGTTCGGCACGTCCAGGTCCGGCCGATTTCCGTTGCTGTCATCCATTTGATTTGCCTAAATTAATGTTCCTGTTGGCCGGGAAGATTATTCCGGATGCATTACCATTTTCTTATAATCTAAACCTAGATTTGTGCCCAAAATCTCGTAGTCCCGTGACGGTTGCCAAATCAGGGGGCAGGCGATGCCTGTCGCCCCACCTATCCATTCCATCGAACGTTCTCTTCGAAAGAATAGCATTTGCGCCAAACGTGCCCGATAACTATCTGACGGGCATCAACGAATGGATTTTGCAAGATGGAACTCGGGCTTCATACTTTTGGCGATGTCGATGCCGCAGCGCTGGACAAGGGCGCGGAAGGCGCAAGGCGGATCAAGGATCTGCTGGAGGAGATCGCGCTTGCCGATCAGGTGGGGCTCGACGTGTTCGGGCTCGGCGAACACCACCGCCCCGACTATGTGGTTTCGTCGCCCTCCACCGTGCTTGCAGCGGCTGCCGCGATCACCAAAAACATCCGGCTGACCAGCGCCGTCTCGGTTTTGTCGTCCGACGATCCGGTGCGGGTTTTCCAGCAGTTTTCGACCGTCGATCTGATTTCGAACGGTAGAGCGGAGATCATGGCGGGCCGCGGTTCGTTCATCGAGTCCTATCCGCTGTTCGGCTACGACCTCGGCGACTACGACGAGCTGTTCACCGAAAAGCTGGACCTGCTGCTCGCCATCCGCGACGAGGAGATCGTCACCTGGCAGGGCCAGAAGCGCGCGCCGATCAACGGCCGCGGTGTCTATCCGCGCCCGCTGCAGAAGGAACTGCCGATCTGGATCGCCGTTGGCGGCACGCCGCAATCGGTGGCGCGGGCAGGGGCCATGGGCCTGCCGCTCGCGGTCGCCATCATCGGCGGCGAATATCCGCGTTTCGCGCCGTTCTTCAACCTCTACCGCGAGGCGGCCCGCCGCGCCGGCCAGGATCCGGCCAAGCTGAAGACCAGCATCAACGTGCACGGCTTTATCGCCGATACGACGCAGGCCGCCGCCGACCAATTCTACGGCCCGCAGGCGGAGGTGATGAACCGCATCGGCCGCGAGCGTGGCTGGGGCCCGACCAACCGGGCGCATTTCGACGAGGCGCGCTCGACGCTCGGCAATCTCTTCCTCGGCGAGCCGGAACTGGTGGCCGAAAAGATCATCGCCGCTCACGGGGTATTCGGCATGGACCGGTTTCTGCTGCAGATGGCGATCGGCCCGATGCCGCATGACCAGGTGATGCGCGGCATCGAGCTCTACGGCACGAAAGTCGCTCCGATTGTCAGAAAAGAATTGACGGGCACGGCCGATGGCGCGAAACCGGCCGCCTGATCAAGTTAGGACGTAAAGCAGACCATGGTTATCTCCACCGACGACGAACTGGCCAAGCTGAAGGATATCGGCAGGCTTTGCGCGCAGGCGATGGAGATGATGGCAAAGGCGCTGGAGCCAGGCATCACCACCCGCGAGCTTGACGCGATCGGCCGCAAGTTCCTTGAGGAAAACGGCGCTCAATCGGCGCCGGAGACCTGCTACCAGTTTCCCGGCGCCACCTGCATCAGCGTCAACGAGGAAGTCGCGCACGGCATTCCGGGCGACCGGGTGATCCAGGCGGGCGACCTCGTCAACATCGACGTTTCTGCGGTCAAGAACGGTTTCTTCGGCGATACCGGCGCGTCCTACGCCGTGCCGCCGGTGAAGCGCGAAATCGAAAAGCTTTGCCGCGACGGCCGCCGGGCGCTGTGGACCGGGCTGCAGCAGGTGAAGGCCGGCAAGCCGCTTTCCGGCATCGGCAATGCGATCGGAACCTTCGCCAAGAAGAACCGCTATACGCTGATCACCAATCTTTCGAGCCACGGCATCGGGCTGACACTGCATGACGAGCCGAAGGAAATCCCGACCTGGCCGGACCGCCACGAGACGCGCTCGATGGAAGACGGACTGGTCTTCACCGTCGAGCCGTTCCTGTCACTCGGCGCCAACTGGGCCGAGGACGGCGGCAACGGCGATCCGTGGACGCTTTACAGCGACCCCAAGGCACCCACCGTGCAATACGAGCACACGATCGTCGCGACCCGCAACGGGCCGCTGATCCTGACGCTTGCGGATTGAGCGAAGACTTCTGCCGCTACGGAAAAATGCTGCCGTTACGGCAGATCGGTTAGTTGTGCTTGTTGCCGCCGGACACGGCATCGACCCGACGATAGAAGGCATCTGTGCGCTCGGTCTGAAGGTTTCCAAGCATCTGGCGTGTATGGACGCGAGCCGCGCTCTGCAGCAATTGTGCAAAAGCGGCGTAACCGACGGCGTCGGCCTGGCGAAGCTGGGTGATCAACGGATCGACGAGTACTTCGGATAGGGTCAGGTCATGTTCCATGCGCATGCCTCCGCGCCCCGATGGCGATGCCTCAGAGATTGGCTCGCTTTCATGTCAGCAGCAAGACGATTTCGGTAGTGCGCTGCACCAATTCGTCGCGGCATATGCACGATCGCGTGTATACGATCGATCATTCCGGTGCATCGCAGCGATGAAAATTCCTCATTTGCCGCAGCCGGTTGCGGCTGCGATAACCGTGCCATGCTGCAGATCAATACCAACTACTCGCACCGCCCCTTGCTGATCGGTTTCGCCGGCTCCATCGCCATGGCGGCGGCGATGGGTTTCGGGCGTTTCTTCTACACGCCGATCCTGCCCGGGATGATGACCGGCATTCCGCTTTCGGCGGCCGATGCCGGTTATATCGCGGCCGGCAATTTCGCCGGCTATCTCGCCGGTGCCATCCTGTCGGCCTATGGCTGGGCGGCCGGGCGCGAGCGCAAGGTGGCACTCGGCGGGCTTCTGGCGACTGCGATCCTGCTCGCTGCCATGGCCGCGACGGATTCGGTCTTCGCCTTCACCATCATCCGCTTTCTCGCCGGCCTTGCGAGCGCGCTGGCGATGATCTTCACCTCGTCGATCGTGCTGCCCTATGCGGTCGGCCGCGACAACGTGAACGTCCTGCATTTCGGCGGCGTCGGGCTCGGCATCGCGCTTTCCTCCGCACTGGTCTTCGCCGTCAACGCGATGGCCGGCGACGGCGCGCACGGCTGGCGGGTGAACTGGCTCGCCGGTGCGGCAATCGTGCTCCTCGTGCTCGCAGCCGTTGCGTGGATCCTGCCGAAACAGGCGATCGGCACCGGCTCGGTGGTCGAGCCGCCGCTTGTGTGGCGCCGGCCGCTGGTGCTGCTCACCGCCTCCTACGGCCTGTTCGGCTTCGGCTACGTGATCACGGCGACCTTCCTCGTCACCATCGCGCGGATGGGGAATGCCGGCCCGATCGTCGAATTCCTCGCCTGGTTCCTGACCGGCTCGGCCGCTGCCGTCTCGCTCATCCTCTGGCGGCCGGCGGTCAACCGCTTCGGGCTTGCCAAGGCCTATACGGCGGCGCTTGCCCTGCAGATGGTCGGCGTGCTGGGGTCGGTCATGCTGCCGCCGACGGCGGGAGCGCTTGTCGGCGGTCTGTTGCTTGGCGTCACCTTCATGGTGATCACCGCCTATGGATTGCAGATCGGCCGAAGACTCTCGCCGGAGAGCCCGCGCCGGGCGCTCGCCTCCGCTACCGCCGCCTTCGGCACCGGCCAGATCATCGGCCCGCTCGTGGCCGGCTGGATCGCCGAAGCAAGCGGCGGCAGTTTTGCCGCCCCGACGCTGATCGCGGCGGTGGCGCTCGTCGTCTGCGTTCTGCTCGCGCTGCCGGTTGCGCGCAGCGCCTGCGAATAATCCCACGGTTACAATTACGTAACCAAGGAGCGCGGCCATTGCCGCCTTCTTGGAACTGCCTTAGTTTCCGGTTCAATAGTCGTTCCGACATCCCGTCGACTCGAACTCAGGAAAGCCCAAGCTCCGTGTTCCAATCCTTCTTTCCCCGTCCGCAGCTGTTTTTCACGTCGGCCGCGATCTGGATGCTCCTCTGCATCATCGTCTGGTACACTGTCGGTCCTCAGCTCGGAGCCGCCGTCGGGCTTCCGCCGCTTGCTCCGGGCGAAACGCCGCCGGTTGGGCTTGCCTATTTCTTCACGCCGGACAATCTTTGGTTTTATCTATACTTTACGATCTTCGTGCTGATCTTCGGGGGGATATGGAAGATCATAGCTAGGGATCATCCCTGGACGAACTGGTCGATCTGGGGTTCGGCGTTCATCGTCTTCATCGCCTATTTCGCAGTGCAGGTGTCGGTTGCAATCAACAACTGGCGCGGACCATTTTTCGACCTCTTCCAGCAGGCTTTGTCCAAGCAGGGGGGCGTGACGGCGGGGCAGCTCTATGCGCTGCAGCTCAACTTCCTCGAAATCGGCATGGTCGGCGTGGTTCTCAACGTCATAACGGCATTCTTCACCAACCATTACGTCTTTCGCTGGCGCACCGCCATGAACGACTACTACATGTCCATGTGGCCGAAGCTGCGCCACATCGAAGGTGCCTCGCAGCGTGTGCAGGAAGACACGATGCGCTTTGCCAATATCCTGGAAGGGCTCGGCGTAACGCTCATCAACTCGGTCATGACGCTGGTCGTCTTCCTGCCGCTGCTCTTCCGTATGTCTGAACAGGTCGGCGACCTGCCGGTGATCGGCGCCGTTCCGCATGCGCTCTTCTGGCTGGCAATCATCTGGTCGCTGTTCGGCACCGTGCTTCTGGCAGTGGCAGGCATCAAGCTGCCGGGCCTGCAGTTCCGCAACCAGCGCGTCGAGGCGGCGTACCGCAAGGAGCTGGTCTACGGCGAGGACCATGCGGACCGCGCCCAGCCCGTCACCGTGCGCGAGCTTTTCGTCAATGTGCGGCGTAACTATTTCCGCATGTACTGGCATTACTGCTACTTCAACATCGCACGTTACACCTATGGCCAAATCGATGCGATCTTCCTGAACTTCATCCTCATTCCGACCATCGTGGCCGGTCGCATCACCATGGGAGCCTGGCAGCAGATCGCCACCGCCTTCGGCGAGGTCAGCAATTCGTTCCAGTATCTCGTGAACTACTGGTCGACGATCATCGAACTGCTCTCCATCCACAAGCGCCTCAAGGCCTTCGAAGCGGCCATCGACGATCAGCCGCTGCCGGCCATCGACCAGCATTACCTGGAGCGTGAAGCCGAGGCCGGCGAGATTGCGGCTGACCGGCCGTATTGATCGCCGTTCGAAGGCAAGCAGTGTTGGCCACGCCGGACGTATTGTCCGGCGCGGTTCTTGTTCGGGAATGGGGCAGGCGGGGTATTTCGGGATATTGGGTATTCAGGCTTTCCGCCTGCCCCGACCGTTTCCTGCAGTTTCCGGGAGTTGTCAGTTCCCGTTCCACTACGTTCGACAACCATCACCGGAAACCGGGGTCCGAAAACCCTGAGGAGGACGCCGGTTCGCGAACCCGGTTTCCCATCCGATGACGGGGTGATTATGGGGCGGGTTCGGAAGGCGGGGATGGATGGGGAAATGAATGCGGCTAAAGACTTGGTTGGGTTGGATGTGTTTTTCACGGGCGCGGAAAATCGTCCCCGGCAAAGCCTAAATTCTCAGGCCCGCCTCAACCCTAAAGCCCCGACGCCATTTGCGGTTTCTCCCGCTCGCGGATCAGCCTGATCGCCTCCGAATAACTCACGCAGGCAACGTCGTCTTTCACACAGACCTCCGTCACCAGCCGTTCCATCGCCCGCCAATAGGCGCCGCCGTTCATTTCGACGAAATGCAGGCCGATCTGGAGGGGGATGCGGTCGCCGTCATACTCCTTGTCGAAGGCGGCCCTGAAGGCGGAATAGGCGCGTTCCTCGAATTCGGCGGAGCTGCTCGGATTGTCGATGCCGCCGGAATGGCGGATGAAGAGGTTGTAGTCCATGGCGATGATCGGCCGATTGGACGGGCCTTCGGGAATGAGCGGCAGGCCGAAGCGGATGAGGCCGCCCTTTTCCTCAGGCATGGCCGGCCCCTTGGTGACGAGGCTGGCGTCATAGCGGATGCCGGCTTTGCGTTCGGCTTCGACCAGGCCGGGACTGGTGGAAAAATAGGGAGCGCGGAAGCCTCCGATCCCGGTCGCGACGAAATCCTTCCAGCCGGCTGGTTCCTCCGATCCGGCGCCGGCCGCCTTCCACGCATTGGTCAGCACATCGTGGAAGGTGTCGAACTCGGCGGTCCAATCGGCTGCCGTCCAGTCCTTGCCGTCGAAATGGCCGCAGGTGTGGCTGGAAATATCGTGACCTTCGAGATGCGCCTGCCAGACGTGGCCGAGCCTTTCGCGGGCCTCAGCTGCCGTTTGGGCAAAGCCGATATTCGATTTGCCCGGCTTCTCGTTCGGCCCCTGATAGCTTCTGGCATTGGCGCGCTCGATCACAAGCGTGCAGGAGAGGAAATAGGTGAAATGGGCATTGGAGCGCCTGGCGAGATCGCGGCTGCGCTGCCACAGATTGTTGGCACCGGCGCCGTCGAAGGAGACCATCACCAGCTGTTTCGACTTGTCGGCGGCATCTGCCGCGACTGGGGCGGCGAGAAGACAGAGGGCGAGGGGAAGGGCAAGCGGACGCATCGGGTACCTGAATCATGGCAAAGGGCAGCCGGCTTTGTGGCTGCTGAATAAGGCAAAGCTTTGAGCGGTTTGGTTTAAGTGCGGATTCCTGCCGAAAGGCCGCCAACGGGCGCTCCCGGGCGGGTGTTTTTCGATTCACGCTTGCCGTCTTTGCAAAACCGGTGCCCACTTTTGCGCGACAGGAGTTAAGGGGGGCCTTACATCTCCGGGAAAATAGGCTAGAAGGCGCTTTTCCGCATGATGGGCCGGTTGGGCCGGAGACTTTGATGGCGCAGGACGACGACAGTTTTATTCGCGAAGTGAACGAGGAACTTCGCTCAGATCAGTTCAGGGGTGCATGGCAGCGTTACGGCAGGGTCGTGATCGCGGTCGCCGTGCTGATCGTCGTCGGTACGGCCGCCTATCGCGGTTACGAATACTGGGACACGCATAATTCCTCGCAGTCCGGCGATCGGTTCCTGGCGGCGCTGAAGCTTGCCTCGGAAAACAAGAACGACGAGGCGCTGGCCGCCTTCGACGCGCTCGAGAAGACCGGCACCGGCGCCTATCCCGTGCTCGCCAAGCTGCGTGCCGGTTCGGTGCAGCAGACCAAGGGCGATGTGGCCGGGGCGATCGCCACCTTCTCGGCAGTCGGCAAGGACAACGCAGCGCCGCAGGCGATGCGCGACCTCGCCCGGATGCGCGCCGCCTGGCTGCTGATCGACAACGGCACCTATGAACAGGTGGCCGCCGAAGTGCAGCCGATGGCGGTGCCCGCCAATCCGCTTGCCAATTCCGCCCGCGAGGCGCTTGGTCTTGCCGCTTACAAGGCCGGCAACTTCGCGCAGGCCAAGGAATGGTTCCAGCAGATCGCCAATGATGCCTCTGCGCCGCGCAACGTCGCCAACCGCGCGCAGATCATGCTCGACAACATCGCCTCTTCAGGCAAGGCGCCCTGACGGTTTTCGCCCAGGGCTTTAAGGATACAGAATGAGCTTCACCGTCGCCATCGTCGGACGCCCGAATGTCGGCAAGTCCACGCTTTTCAATCGCCTGGTTGGAAAGAAGCTGGCGCTTGTCGACGACACGCCGGGCGTCACCCGCGACCGCCGTCCGGGCGACGCGAAGCTCATCGACCTGAAATTCACGATCATCGATACCGCCGGTCTCGAAGAGGCAGGCCCCGAAACGCTCGAAGGCCGCATGCGCGCCCAGACCGAGGCCGCGGTCGACGATGCCGACCTGACGCTGTTCGTGGTCGATGCCAAGTTTGGCCTGACTCCGCTCGACAAAACCTTTGGCGAGTTGCTGCGCCGCAGCGGCAAGCCGGTCGTGCTGGTCGCCAACAAGTCGGAAGCGCGCGGTTCCGACGCCGGTTTCTACGATGCCTATACGTTGGGCTTGGGCGAACCGGTGCCGATCTCGGCCGAACACGGCCAGGGCATGATCGACCTGCGCGACGCGATCGTCGAAGCGCTTGGCGAGGAGCGGGCGTTTCCGGAACACGATGATGAGGCGGAGACCAATATCGACGTCCGGGATTCCGATTTTGCGGACGAGGACGAGGGCGAGGCCGAGCCGGAATATGACGAGACCAAGCCGCTGCGCGTCGCCATCATCGGCCGCCCGAATGCCGGCAAGTCGACCCTGATCAACCGCTTCCTCGGCGAGGACCGGCTGTTGACCGGCCCGGAAGCCGGCATCACCCGTGACAGCATTTCCGTCGAGTGGGAGTGGCGCGGCCGCACCATCAAGATGTTCGACACCGCCGGCATGCGCAAGAAGGCACGCGTCCAGGAAAAGCTCGAAAAGCTGTCGGTGGCGGATTCGCTCAGGTCGATCCGGTTTGCCGAAACTGTCGTCATCGTCTTCGATGCCACCATTCCCTTCGAAAAGCAGGACCTGCAGCTCGTCGACCTGGTGCTGCGCGAAGGCCGCGCCGCGGTGCTCGCCTTCAACAAGTGGGATCTCGTCGAGGATACGCAGGCGGTGCTGGCCGACCTGCGCGAAAAGACCGAGCGGCTGCTGCCGCAGGCGCGAGGCCTGCGCGCCGTGCCGATTTCAGGCCAGACGGGCTACGGGCTCGACAAGCTGATGCAGAACATCATCGACACCGACAAGGTGTGGAACAAGCGCATCTCGACCGCCAGGCTCAACCGCTGGCTCGACGGCGTGCAGACCCAGCATCCGCCACCGGCCGTCTCCGGCCGCCGCCTGAAGCTCAAGTACATGACCCAGGTGAAAGCGCGCCCGCCGGCCTTCATGGTCTCTTGCACCAGGCCCGACGCGCTGCCGGAAAGCTATGTCCGCTACCTGATCAACGGTTTGCGCGCCGATTTCGATATTCCGGGCGTGCCGATCCGCATGCATTTCAAGGCGGGTGAGAACCCGTTCGAGGGACGCAAGAAGAAGCGGTAGAGGTTACATCCGCCTGTGTGGGAACGGGGCGGTGCCTCTGGCCGATCTCCCCCCTTGAGGGGGAGATGCCCGGCAGGGCAGAGGGGGTGACCTCTCCGCATATTCTTCAACGATTGTATTTGCCGCACCCTCGCTGCCCCCCTCTGTCACTTTCGTGACATCTCCCCCTCAAGGGGGGAGATCATTGGGGGACTGCCGCACCTTCTCTTTTCCTCACGGGCGAATATCGTCGTATGCAGGGAAAGCGCGCCTTGCGAGGCGAGAGCGGATAGGGATTGCGTTACACCGCCGAAGGCCGAATTCCGCTGCGGGGCGCCGGCAGTTTCGGGCGCCCTTGCGCGATCAGCACGTTGTTCAGGAACTGCTTCGACGCCGCCTCCCAGGTGAACTTGCGGGCAAGCGTCCGGGCGTTTTCGCGCGAGCAGTGGAGTGCGGCAAGGCAGGCTTCGCGAAGATCCTCGTTGAGCGCCCCGGCGCCGGAACCTTCCTCGATGATGTCGATCGGGCCGGTGACCGGGTAGGCGGCGACGGGCACGCCGCTTGCCAGCGCTTCCAGGATCGTGTTGCCGAACGTGTCGGTCCTCGACGGGAAGACGAAGACGTCGGCCTGAGCATAGGCGCGGGCGAGGTCCTCGCCGGTTTTCATGCCGGTAAAGAGCACGTTGGGGTAGCGCTTCTGCAGGTCTGATCGGGCCGGGCCGTCGCCGACGACGACCTTGGAACCGGGCAGGTCGAGATCGAGGAAGGCCGGCAGGTTCTTTTCCACCGCGACGCGGCCGACGGTCATGAAGATCGGGCGCGGCAGGTCGAAGGGCCGCTCGTCGAGATCCATCGGGTGGAACATGGTCTGGTCGATGCCGCGGCTCCAGCGCAAGAGGTTCTTGAGGCCGAGCTTCGAAAGCTCACGCTCAAGGCTGGCGGTCGCCACCATGCAGCCGTTGCCGGCATTGTGGAACCAGCGCACGAAGCCATGCAGCCAGCGAACCGGGATGGGGAAACGCGCCGCCACGTATTCCGGAAATCGGGTGTGGTAGCTGGTCGAGAAGGGAATGTTGTTCTTGAGGCACCAGCGGCGCGCGAGCAGACCGAGCGGGCCTTCGGTGGCGATATGCACGGCGGTCGGCATCGACGCCTGGATGGCGCTGGCGATCTGCCAGTAGGTGGCGACCGAAAGGCGGATTTCAGGATAGGTGGGGCAGGGAACGCTGGTGAAATCCTGCGGCGTCACCATCGTCACGTCGACGCCCAGCTGGGCGAGTTCCCGATTGGTATTTTCGATCGAACGGACGACGCCGTTCACCTGAGGGTACCAGGCATCCGTCACGATGGTTATTCTTGTCATGGAAGGCCGAACCCGGTTGCCGATCCATCCACGACTCGCGTGCAACGGAGCGTTTTCGGCCTTCTATCGGAAAAGTTTGTTACAGGCTGATGAAAGGGGCGTGTCGGGTTCAGTTGAACGGATGTCGGATCGGTGGGATCATCGATCGGCCAAGGAGGATTGCCCATGATTTCGTCGACCGTCGAGCTTCGCAATGTGGCAGGAACCGAGGCGGCTCTGGGCTGGGCCGGGAGCCATACGATCGTCGTCGACCGGCCGGAGGGGAAGGCTGGCGGTCGCAATCTCGGGTTCAACGGCGGACAGTTGCTGGCGCTGGCGATCGGCGGGTGTTTCTGCAACGATCTGAGATACGCGGCGCACGAGATGAATATCGACATCGAGGATATCGCGGTCAGCGTCACCCTTAAGCTCGAGGGCACGCCGCTGATCGCCGTCGGTGCGGAGCTCGACGTCATCTGCACCTCGGGCGATGGTGCCGACACCAGGGCGCTGATCGAGCGGGCCAGAAGCGTCTGCACCGTCGCCAATTCGGTGATGCGCGGGTTTCCGGTGTCGTTCCGGGTTGCCGGCTGACCTCCGAGCGAGGGCAGCCGGCGCCGGGGGCGGTTAATCGGCGGCGATGGTGAAGTCCTGATCGAATGTCGAGGTCTGGTCACCGCTCATGTCGTGGATCGTATAGGTCAAGGTGTATTTGCCAGCCGGCGCGCCGGTCAGCGTCAGGGTGAAATCCATGGAGAATTCCATGTTGGCGTTGTGGCTCTGCAGAACATTGGTGGAGAAGGCCTTCTTGTCGAGCATGACGTCGCCGTTCGCCGCCTTGATCTTCAGGTCCGATACGAAGTTGAGTTCGTACATGTCGTGGGGAAGTTCTTTCCATCCGTAGCCGATCGGCTCGACATAGGTGATGACCTTTTCACCCTGCTTGAAAATGCTGGACTGCTTTTCCTGATAGATGCCGTAGCCGGTGGAGGGCGCAGTGACGAAGGTCACCAGACGCTCCGTCAGGCCGAGCTTTCCCCATGCCTCATAAGTTCTTTCTTCGGCCTTGGTCAGGGCATCGATGGGGGCTGAGTGTGCAGCCTGGGATAGGGATAGGGATAGGGACAGGACGGTCAGGACGGCAAGAGCGATACGCATTTCATTTCCTCGTTGGGAGCAATCGTAAGCCGCCCTAACTCTTTCAGATAATGACTGAAAATTGATGTATGACGCGCCGCCCAAAAACAAGCAGACAACGGGCGCCGATTTCGGCGTCCTTGACCGGCGTGTCCGGATACGTCCGGTGGCGTTTTACCCCGGCAGCAGCGCCGGGCTGATCAGGGCGCCGTGGTGGCCGATGACGACCGAGGCGACCGAGGCGCCGTAGGCGGCGGCCTGTGCCGGCGAGGTGCCGCGGACGAGGCGCGACAGGAAGGCGCCGTTGAAGCTGTCGCCGGCGCTGGTGGTGTCGACGACCTGGTCTGTCCTGACGGAAGGGACGTGGACGGCGGAGGTGCCGGCGAAGCTCAGCGTCGCGCCCTCCGCGCCGTTCTTGACCACGACGTTCTCGACGCCGAGCGCGTGGTAGCGGGCGATGGTGTCTGCGACCGTCGCATCGCCGAAATGGGTGGTCTCGTCGTCGAAGCTTGGCAGGACGAGGGAGGCCGCCCGGGCGCCGGCCTCGATCGTCTTCAGCATGTAATCTCTGTTCGGCCAGAGGCGGGGGCGGATGTTCGGGTCGAAGGCGACCGTCTTGCCGGAAGCCTTGGCGCGGCGCAGTTCCGACAGGAGCGTCTCGACCGCTTCGGGCGCCAGGATGCCCAGCGTGATGCCGGAGAAATAGAGGATATCGGCAGCCTCGATCGCGGCGCGCAGATGGTCGGCATCGTCGGCGAGCTTCCTGGCGGCGGCAGTGTCGCGCCAGTAGCTGAAGGTGCGTTCGCCGTTCTTCAGCGTGATCAGGTAGAGGCCGGGCGTCTTGCCCTCGATACGGCGGATGAAGCTCGTGCCGATGCCGGCATCCCTCATCATCGACAGCATTTCAGTGGACAGCGGATCGTCGCCGACCGCGGTGAAATAATCCACCGACCATTCGGCCGGCAGGCAGGCACGCGCGTACCAGGCGGTGTTGAACGTATCTCCGGCAAAGCCCTTGCGCAGCAGGCCTTCGCCCGCCTGCGACAGCTCCACCATGCATTCGCCAATCGAAAGAAGCCGTCCGCCCAATTGCATCCCTCCCGCATCTTTTAACTCGCATAGGCCGAAGTTTCAGCCGTGGCAAGAGAGTGGTTTCGGAACGTCGCAGAGCCCTGCTTATGCGTTGTCTTTTGAACGGGGGGCACTAGGTTGGGCTGGAACATTTAAGAAAGGAGAGTCGGAAGATGGCGACACAGGCAGCGAGGGCGGTCGATGCAAACTGGTGGCGCGGCGCGGTGATCTACCAGATCTATCCACGCTCCTTTCAGGACACGACCGGCGACGGGATCGGCGATATCAAGGGCATTACCGCACGCCTGCCGCATGTCGCCTCGCTCGGCGTCGATGCGATCTGGCTTTCGCCCTTCTTCACCTCGCCGATGGCCGACATGGGCTACGACGTCTCCGACTACTGCAATGTCGATCCGATGTTCGGCGCGCTTGCCGATTTCGACGAGATGATGGCGGAGGCCGAGCGGCTGGGGCTGAAGGTGATCATCGACCAGGTGATTTCCCACACGTCCGACCGGCATCCGTGGTTCGTCGAAAGCCGCTCCAGCCGCACCAATCCGAAGGCCGACTGGTATGTCTGGGCCGACCCGAAGCCGGACGGCACGGCGCCGACCAACTGGCTGTCGATCTTCGGCGGGCCGGGCTGGGAATGGGACGGGGTGCGCAAGCAATATTACATGCACAATTTCCTGATCGCCCAGCCGGACCTCAACTTCCACAATCCCGACGTCCAGAACGCCATGCTGGACACGGTGCGCTTCTGGCTCGATCGCGGCGTGCACGGTTTCCGGCTCGATACGGTCAACTACTATTTCCACGACAAGCAGCTGCGCAACAACCCGCCGATGGTCTACGACACGGATGGGGCGGGCATGGAGACGGATACCAATCCCTATTCCATGCAGAACCACCTCTACGACAAGACGCAACCGGAAAATATCGGCTTCCTGAAGCGGCTGAGGGCGCTGCTTGATAGTTATGAGGGGCGTGCGACTGTCGGCGAAGTCGGTGACGGGCCGCGCTCGCTCTCCACGCTGGCGCTCTACACGACCGGCAATGACAAGCTGCACATGTGCTACACCTTCGATTTCCTAGGCCCGGCCTTCGATGCGGCCTATATCCGCAAGGTGATGACGACGGTGGCGGACACGGTCAGCAACGGCTGGGTCTGCTGGGCGTTTTCCAACCACGATGTCGTCCGCCACGTGAGCCGTTTCGCCGAGTCCCCGGCGGAGCAGGACCGTGTCGCAAAGCTGTCGATTACGCTGCTGTCAGTCCTGCGCGGTTCGATCTGCCTCTATCAGGGCGAGGAGCTGGGGCTGACCGAGGCGGAGCTTTCCTTCGAGGACCTGCGCGACCCCTATGGCATCCGCTTCTGGCCGGCCTTCAAGGGCCGCGACGGATGCCGCACGCCGATGGCCTGGGAAGCGGGGGAGCCGCATGCGGGCTTCACCACGGGTTCGAAGACCTGGCTGCCGGTTCCGGGCGAACACGCAGCCCGCGCCGTCGATGTGCAGGAGGCGCTTCCGGATTCGGTGCTGCATCACTACCGGGCGGCACTCGCCTTCCGCAAGGCGCATCCGCCGCTCATCGACGGCGACATGACCTTCCTCGACACCAACCAAGACCTGCTTGCCTTCGTGCGCGAGAAGGGCGGCGAAAGACTGCTGTTCGTCTTCAACCTGACCCGCGAGCCGCAGAGTTTCACCCTGCCGAAACGGTTCGGCGAAAGCCTGCCGGTCAACCTGCCGGGCTTCATGTCGCGGCTCGAAAAGGGCGCGGTGAAGCTCGACGCCCTCGACGTGTTCTGCGCCCGGGTGTGAATGCCTTTACGTCGGCGGCATATTCTCGAATTTCGGCAGGGCCGGATCGAGATGGTCCCAGGCCTGGCCGGCGGCGTGCCAGGTCACGAATTGCGGCTTGTACCGGCTCGGATCGTCGAGGCTGCCGGCGCGGATGACGAAGTAATCCGGGTGGGCGGGGAATGTCATATAGACGGGCGAACCGCAGGTGGGGCAGAAGGCCCGCCTTTTGACGGTCCCGCCGTCGCCGGTCGCCTCCCAATGGGTCGCATTGCCCTCGACCTTGACGGCAGCGCTTGCGAAGGTGAGATGGGAGGCGTGGCCGGTGCCGCTTTCGCGCTGGCACTGGCGGCACTGGCAGTCGACCATGACCGCCGGTTCGGCGGAGATTTCATAGCGAAGTGCGCCGCAGGCGCATCCGCCCGTAAAGGGGGTGCTCATATCTTGTCTCCATGGGGTGGTCCAACCGCGGACGGAAGGCGTTCGGCTGAAACCTCCGCCCCCGGTCCGGGGTTTGCCTGGATCTTGGGGCGAAGGCGGCGCCGGTGCTTCAGGCCGGGATGCGACGGTCGTATTCTTCCTTGAGGCGACTCCAGCCTTGCCAGAACGATTCTGGTTTGGCGCCAGTCGCCCGGGCGACCAGGATGTCGAGGTGGATGTGCCAGCCGGCGCCGACCATGACCATGTTGCGGCGATCGGAGATCCGCCGGTGGGTGACGGTGAGCAGGATTTCGCTGCCGGCCGGCTGAAGCTCGAAGCTGACCTCGCCGCGCGGCGGCCAGGAGAAGACGAGGCGATGCGGAGGCTCGAAGGCGATCACCTCGCTCTGAATGCTGTGTTCGGCGGGAAAGCCCTCCGGCTTGCCTTCTGACGAGTCGGACAGTTCGTCGTTGCGCCAGGTGAGTTCGAAGGAGGTGCCCGCCTGTTCCGGTATGACACCCGACGCGAGCCACTGGCGGCGCAGGTCGCTGTCGGTGAGGTAGGCCCAGATCCTTTCGATCGGGCCGGGCAATCGGCGCTGGATGGTGAAGGCGAAGGGTTCGGCAACAGCGCCGTATTTGTTCAACGATGTCATGTCGTTCATCGGTCTTCTCCCGTTTCAGGTTCAGTTTCAGATTTCTGTGGGGCAGGGGATTTCAGCGGATTCTTCTGGAGTTCGTCCCGGGCGCTCTTTTGAGCGTCCTCCTCCCTGAGAAGGCGTTCCAGGATATCGAGCCTGTTGGTCCAGAAGCGTTCATAGAAGGTGAGCCACTCGTGGGCGGTCGCGAGCGGGCCGGGTTCGAGGCGGCAGAGATGGGTGCGGCCGTGGATCTCGCGGCGGATCAGCCCGGCGCCTTCCAGCACCTTGATGTGTTTCGAGGCCGCCGCGAGGGACATGTCGTGCGGCTCCGCCAGCTGGCTGACCGTGCGCTCGCCCTGCGCCAGTTCACGGAGCATGCGGCGGCGCGTGCCGTCGCTGAGGGCGTGGAAAACCGTGTCGATCGGATGTGTTTGTAATTCAACCATGTGGTTGAATATGCGCCTATGCCATTTTATTGTCAACCGATCGGTTGAATAATTTTTAAGGAGAGAAGATCTCGCGGATCAGGCTTCGGCGTAGCGGGCGGGTTCGCTTCTGAGCCGGGTGATGTCCTGGATGGGCGGGGCGCGGAACAGGCGGCGGTATTCGCGGCTGAACTGCGAGGGGCTGTCGCATCCGACCTGATGGGCGGCGGTCGCGGCGTCCATGGCATTGCCGAGGATGAGGCGCCGGGCTTCCTGCCGGCGCAGCTGTTTTTGATACTGCAGCGGGCTCATCGCCGTCACCTCGCTTCGGCTGTCGCACAGAAAGTGGGAGTTGTCGAAACCGGTGCCGAATTCTTGAAACGGCGAGCGAATGGCGCATCAGGGACCGGCTCCTCCAGATCTTGGACGAAGTCCCCGACAATCCACCCATGGAAGGCGACGAGCTTCCCGAGGGTTGGATGAAGGCCAAAGGCTATCAGAAATAGTCACCCGATCAGCGCAAACCTATCCACATCCACCATGCCCTTGTCCGAAATCTTCAGGTGCGGAATGACCGGCAGCGGCAGGAAGGCGACCTGCAGGAAGGGTTCCTGGAGGGTCGTGCCGAGCGCGTAGGCGGCCTGGCGCAGGTGGTGGAGGGTATCGCGGACGGTTTCGTAGGGTTCGAGGCTCATCAGGCCCGCGATGGGCAAGGCGATTTCGCCGGTGACATTGCCATCCTCGACCACCACGAAGCCGCCGTGGATTTCGCCTAAGCGATTGGCGGCCATCGCCATGTCGTCCTCGCTGACGCCGACGACGCAGATATTGTGGCTGTCGTGCCCGACAGTCGAGGCGATCGCGCCCTTTTTCAATCCAAAACCCTGAACGAAACCATTGGCATGGTTGCCGTTCTTGCCGTGCCGCTCGATGACCGCGACCTTGACGATGTCGCGGGCAAGATCAAGGCCGGTCTGGTTGCCAGCCGATGGCAGGCGGTAGCGGCGGTGTTCGGTGATGATCTTTCCCGGCATCACGCCGATGACCGGCGTTTCGCCTTCGGTCACCGGAACGCCGAAATGCATCGCCTGGACGGGGCGGGCCTTGACGCTGTCGAGGCCGACCGGGGCGACGGGTTTGCGGCCGGCGAAGAGTTCGTCCGTGACCTTACGGCCGGCGGAGAGGACCATCTCGGCCTTGCAGTTTTCGAGGCTGTCGATGACGACGAGATCGGCCCGCCAGCCGGGGGCGACGAGGCCGCGGTCGCGCAGGGCGAAGGCGCGGGCGGCGGAAATCGAGGCGGCGCGGTAGACGGCGAGGGGCTCGACGCCATTCGCGATCGCGGTGCGGATCATGTAGTCGAGATGGCCCTGCTCGGCGATGTCGAGCGGATTGCGGTCGTCGGTGCAGAGGGCGAGATAGGGTGACAGCCGCTCGGTGAGGAGCGGCATCAGCGCGTGCAGGTCCTTGGAGACCGAGCCTTCGCGCACCAGGATATGCATGCCCTTGCGGATCTTTTCGAGCGCCTCTTCGGCGGTGGTGCATTCGTGCTCGGTGCGGATGCCGGCGGACAGATAGCCGTTCAGATCATTGCCGCGCAGCAGCGGCGCGTGGCCGTCGATATGGTCGCCGTAGAAGGCGTCGAGCTTGGCGAGGCAGACTGGATCCTTATAAATGACGCCCGGGAAGTTCATGAATTCCGCAAGGCCGATGACCTTCGGGTGGTCGCGGAAGGGCAGCAGCTTTTCGATCGGCAGATCGGCGCCTGCCGTCTCCAGATGGGTGGCAGGCACGCAGGAAGACAGCTGGACGCGGATGTCCATGATCGTTTCCAGCGAGGAATCCAGGAAAAATTGGATGCCCTCGGTGCCGAGCACGTTGGCGATCTCGTGCGGATCGCAGATCGCGGTGGTGACGCCGTAGGGCAGGACGCAGCGGTCGAATTCATGCGGCGTCACCAGCGAGCTCTCGATGTGCAGATGCGTGTCGATGAAACCGGGGACGACGATCCTGCCGGAGATGTCGATCTCGGTCTTGCCCGTATAGTCGCCGCAGGTGCCGACGATACGATCGCCGCAGATGGCAATGTCGGAGGCGACGAGTTCGCCGGTGACGAGATCGAAGAACTTTCCGCCCTTCAACACGATATCGGCAGGCTCGCGGCCGGTGCCCTGGTCGATGAGGGTTTCGAGGCGGGTGGTCATGGCAGGCTCCTGACGCTGAATCGGTCGCCTAACCTAGCTGTTCCATGAGGAAACGGGGAGAGGCGATCGGTGCAGGCGAGATGTCATGCGATATCCGTGCGGACATTGCCGCCGCAGAGGATGGTGGCAACGGTTCGGCCTTTGAGGGGCGCGCCGTTTTCCAGGAGACCGGCAATGCCGGCGGCGCCGGCTTCCTCGACGACGAGGCCGTAATGGAGGCGGCAGAAATCCCGCGCCTGGCGGATTGCCGCCTCGCTGGCTTCCCAGATGTCGTCGACGGTCGTCCTCATGCAGTCCAGCGCGTAAGGAACGCACTCGCGAACCGCGATGCCATCGGCTGCGGTTGCTGCGGTCTGCGTGGAGACGAGCCGGCCGGTTTCATGGGATTGCTTCATGGCGGGCGCATTGGCGGCGACCACACCGATGACCCTGCAGTTCGGGACCTTGGTACGGATCCAGGCGCCGATCCCGGTCAGAAGCGCGCCATTGCCAAGCGGCACGAGGATGGCGTCGAGTTCTATGGCTTGCCGGGAGAGGCGCTCGGTGATCTCCAGCGCGATCGTGCCGGCGCCTTCGGCAATGGTGCGAAGCGCCCCGTCTTCGACAAAGGGGCAGCCACTCGCTTGCGCAAAGGCACGCGCGGCGGCTTTGGCGGCGTCGAAATCACTGCCTTCCAGCCGCACCTCGGCGCCGAGCCGGCGCATGGCTTCGATCTTGCCGGGATTGGCCGTGGTGGCGGAAAAGATCATCACCTTGCGGCCCCGCGCCCTGCCGGCATAGGCGAGCCCCTGGCCGAAATTGCCGGCGGAGGCCGAAACGACGGGATGATCGCCGGCCGGTTCGTTCTGCATCCACCAGTCGGTGCCGCGTCCCTTGAAGGAGCGGATCGGATTGAGCGTCTCCACCTTGGCAAACAGGCGAAGGCCGAGAGCCGTATTGGCCGTCTGCTGCTCGATCAGCGGGCTGTTGGTGAAGACGGGGTCGATGCTTTTCGACGCAGCGAGAATACCGTCGGCGGAAGGGTGTGGCTGGTTCTGTGTCATGGCGTTAAGATGCCAATGAAAAGCCGGCAGGATTCCTGAATTTATGCTTATGATCAGGAATATTTCCCGGAATCTATTCTAAAGGCGGGAAATTCCCTCATGGCGCTGACGAAGGCCGATCGCGACATCATCAAGCTAATGCAGCAGGATGCGACCATTACCCTGAACGAGCTTGCCGAGCGCGTGGGCCTGTCGCCGTCCTCGGCGCAGCGGCGGCTGCAGAAGCTCCGCGACGACAAGGTGATCCTGCGGGACGTTTCGATCGTCGATCCGAAAAAGGTCGGCACGGCCGTTTCCATGCTGGTCGAGGTGGAACTGGAGCGCGACCGGCCGGAGCTCATGCCGCCCTTCCTGCGCTGGGTGGCGGATACGCCGGAGGTGCAGGAGGCCTGGGGTACGTCCGGCAGGGGCGATTTCACGCTGGTGATCCTCGTCCAGTCCGTCGAGCATTTCGATGTGCTGGCGGACCGGATGATGGAGATGAACCCGAATGTCCGCAAATTCACGACGAGCGTCGTGCTGAAGACGTTGAAGCGGACGCTGGCGGTGCATATCGAATGAGGCGGCTCGCGTCTGCGGATGTCGGCCAAAACAAACGGGCGCCCGAAGGCGCCCGCGGATGATGCGATTTAAGGGATGTCACTCGGCGGAGACGATCTTGCCGTCTTCCCATTTGAACAGGGAAAAACTCTGCGAGGTGAGGTCGCCGGTCTTGCCATAGGTGAGCTTGCCGATGGCGGTTGCGATCGGTTCGCCGGACTTCAGCGCCGCGGCGACTGCTTCCGGATCCTCGGCACTCTTCGCCTTTTCGATGCCGGCCTTGATGACTTCGACGGCGGCATAGGCGTTCAGCGTGAAGGCTTCGGCGGGAATCTTGCGGGCGGCGAGCGCTTCGGCGGCAGCCTTGGAATCCGGGTTCTTGGTTGCATCCGATGCGTTGGTGAAGACCGTGCCGGCCGCAGCCTTGGTGCCGATGTTCCAGAACTCGCTGTTCGACAGGCCGTCGCCGCCGATGATCGTCGCCTTGACGCCGAGATCGGCGAGCTGGCGGGCGAGCAGGCCACCTTCCGGATGGTAACCGCCGAAGTAGATGACTTCGACATTCTGCGACTTCAGGCGGGTGGTGAGCGCGCTGAAATCCTTGTCGCCCGGGGTGACTGCGTCGTCGAGCACTTCCTTGACGCCGCCGGCATTCAGCGCCGCCTTGAAGGCGTCGGCGAGGCCTTTGCCATAGGCGCCCTTGTCGTTGATGATCGCGACTTTCTTGTCCTTGAACTTCTTCAGGACGTAGTCGGCGGCGACCACGGCCTGCTGGTCGTCGCGGCCGCAGGTGCGGAACACGTTGGTGAGGCCGCGGGTGGTGAGTGCCGGCGTGGTCGCCGTCGGGGTGACCATCAGTACGCCGTTTTCGGCAAGCGCATCGGAAGCCGGCATGGCGACGCCTGACGTCACCGGGCCGACCACGAAGCGGATGCCTTCGCCGACCAGCTGGTTGGCGGCGGAAACGCCCTGCTTGGGTTCGGCGGCATCGTCGGCGGTCTTGAGCACGACCTTTTCACCGAGAATGCCGCCTTTCTTGTTGATTTCGGCGATGGCGGTCTCGGCGCCGTTCTTGACCTGGTCGCCATAGGCCGCGACAGGGCCAGTAAGCGGGGCGATCAGGCCGATGACGATCTCGGCATGGGCGAGCGGCGCGAAAACGAGCGAGGCGAGGGCGGTTGCCCCCAGAAGCGTCTTGAGGTTCATTTTGCTCTCCTTGGGTGGGGGCTTTCGGCCCCGCGGTGAACGCCGCATCCCCTGCCTTCCGTCTTCGATGCCGCGCCGGGCGCGGTCGTGCCAAGGACGGGAAGGCGATGCGGTCGATACCGTGCCGAGCCATGTTTGGCCTTCGACGATCGGCAACCAATTCTGTAGGAATTCCACCGGGATTCCGCAAGAAGATAACAAAATGGCTGTGGATTTTGTGATTTTTGCCAAGGATTGCGCGAAAAACGCCGGAAGTCGCTCTGATTTCGCGATCCTGACGAAACTAGGCCTTGTGCTCCAAGTCGCTGACAAAGGTGCGGACCTGGCGGTTGAAGGCCTGAAATTCCTTGGGCGTCATGCCAGATCGTTCGATCAGCGTGTCGCCGAGGCATTTGCTCTTGGCGATGAGGGCGCGGCCGGCATCGGTCAACCAGACATGCACCTGGCGCTCGTCGGTCTTGCTGCGGCGGCGCTCCAGAAGACCTGCCTGCTCAAGCCGCTTCACGGGCGGGGTGATGGTGCTCGATTCCAGGCCCAGCCGGTCGGCGATCATGCCGATCGTCGAGCCGTCCTGTTCGCCGAGCACGCTCATGACGAGGTATTGCGGATAGGTGATGCCCATGTCGTCGAGCATCGGCTTGTAGGCGCGATTGACGGCAATATTGGCCGTGTAAAGCGAAAAGCAGAGCTGCTCGTCGAGCGGCGGCAAGGGGGAGGCGGGCATGGTTGCTCCGGTGCTGGTCCAGGTTCGCGGGCGACGTATAGCATAATTTTGTTATCGCGATAAATATTTTTGTAGACAAGATCTGAGGGTATCGTTATCAAGATAATTATCGCGATAATGAATATCGAGATATGGAGATCGCGATAATCCGAAGGGTGTGGTTCAAAGGAACGACACGCACCGGTACTATGAATGTCTGGCCGGCCTATTTTTACTGCCGCGCCCGCCATTCATCTCGCAGTCATTGAAAAATCAGTTTCGAAAGGACAAGAGAACCATGACCAGCAATTTCATCACCACCAAGGACGGCACGCAGATATTTTACAAGGACTGGGGGTCGAAGGATGCCCAGCCGGTCGTCTTCCATCACGGCTGGCCGCTCTCCGCCGACGACTGGGATGCCCAGATGCTGTTTTTCCTGCACCAGGGTTTTCGCGTCATCGCCCATGACCGCCGTGGCCATGGCCGCTCCAGCCAGACCGAAACCGGCAACGAGATGGATACCTATGCGGCCGACGTGGCAGCGCTTGCAGCGCATCTCGACCTGAAAAATGCCATCCATGTCGGCCATTCGACCGGCGGCGGCGAAGTTGCCCGCTACGTTGCCCAGTATGGCGGCGGCGGGCGGGTGGCCAAGGCCGTGCTGATGGGCGCCGTGCCGCCAATCATGCTGAAGACGGAAAACAATCCGGGCGGCCTGCCGATCGAGGTCTTCGACGGTTTTCGTGCAGCGCTCGCAGCCAACCGCGCCCAGTTCTTCCGCGACGTGCCGGCCGGCCCGTTCTATGGCTTTAACCGTCCGGGCGCGACCGTCTCGGAAGGCGTTATCGCCAATTGGTGGCGGCAGGGCATGATGGGCGGCACCAAGGCCCACTACGATTGCATCAAGGCGTTTTCGGAAACCGACTTCACCGAAGACCTGAAGGCGATCGACGTGCCGGTTCTGGTCATGCATGGCGACGACGACCAGATCGTCCCGATCGCCGACTCGGCGCCGCTCTCAGCCAAGCTGCTGAAGAACGGCACGCTGAAGATCTATGAAGGCTTTCCACACGGCATGGCAACCACGCATGCGGACGTGATCAACGCTGACCTGCTGGCCTTCTTCAAGGGTTGAGCCTGGCTTTTCGAGATCGTCGTTCGCCGGTTTCCCCGGCGAGCGGCCGATGCTTTTCGTGCCGGTCTCGTCCACCGCTAAGTGCGGAGCAGACCGAGCCGTATGAGGCTCTCGGCGCAAGCAACAATTGCCTCCTCCCTTGATCGGGGAGCCCAACCCAACAAGCTCTCTGCCTTCTTGCCTGTCGCGTTCATGTCGTAGCCGAGGAGCGGTATGATTCCCTTGAGTTGCGCATTCGTTTCACCAGCGATGCGTACCTGCTCGTCGGACCACACTTGCGTCGAAACTTTTTCGGCCGCTTTTCCAAAGCGTTGCCGCAGAAGCTCGGCGACTTCGATCATCCACATGCTCTCGCCGACGGTCGCCAGAAACCGCTCTCCGCTGGCGGCGGGATCGGTCATGGCGCGAAGATGAAGATCCGCCACGTCCCGTACATCCACGCCGCATGAGTTGACATTCAGGCATCCCGCCTGGCCGTCCATCATGTTGGTGATCAACCGGATGGAATGGGAATAATCGGCCCCCAGAACCGGCCCGTAGACCGCGACCGGGTTGACTGCCGCCAGTTCCAGCCCGTGACCTTCCCGCGCGATGAAGTCCCAGGCGGCACGCTCTGCAAGGGTTTTCGACTTCTGGTAGGGCGCCACGTCGCCGTTCAGATCGCTCCAGTCGGTTTCGTCGAATGGCCTGCGGTAATCGGGCTTGTGGCCGACGCCGATCGCACCAAAGGCCGATGTCAGCACGACGCGCTTGATCCCGGCGTCACGCGCCGCCTTCAGTACCCTGAGGTTTCCGTTTACAGCGGGCTCGACCCAATCCTCTTCGCGGGTCTGGTCGCCTGAAGGCGTGGGCGAGGCTCCGTGCATGACGTAGGTGCATCCGGAAACCGCCTCCGGCCATCCGCGGTCTTCTGTGAGATTTGCAACGACGAACGACAGGCGATCGCCGGCATCCATGCCGCCGGACCTGAGATGCTCGCGTACCTCCGTCTCCCGCTCAAGTGAACGGACTGTCGTGCGCACCCGGTAGCCCTCGTTCAGCAGCGCCAGCATGCAATATTGCGCAATGAAGCCGGTACCACCGGTCACGAGTACAAGGTCGGTCATGTCATGCCTCACGGATGTTGAATTCTCACCGCATTTGATTGCGGCGATTGATGATCTGAAGGTAGTGAACGGTTTTCGCACTGTGAATGCTTGAAAGTGCGCATTGCTTGCGTGATAGTACGGAAATGATCGTTGACCCGTTTTCCGATGTGCTCACACTCACGAACGCGGAGGCCGTTCTCACGGGCGGTTTCACCGCTGGCGGCGCCTGGGCAATCCGTTTCCCGGCGCGCGACAAGATCAAGTTCTTCGCCGTGGTGAAAGGACGTTGCTGGGTGACGCTCGAAGGCGAGCCGGAGCCGGTTCTCTTTGAGACGGGGGACGTGGGGCTTCTGGCAAGGCCTCGCACCTTCGTTCTCGCGAGCGACCTAAGTGTGACGCCCGTCGATGCAATGAGCCTGTTTTCCGGTGCAGGCCGGACGTTGGCAACACTGGGTAGTGGCGATGAATTCGCGCATATCGGGGGACATGTTCTGCTCGATCCGGTCCGCGGCGGACTGTTGGCAGACATATTGCCGCCATGGATTCACACCAAGGCGGCATCGCCCCAGGCCGCGATCTTCCGGTGGCTTCTTGATCGGCTCATTGACGAAAGGGATGCCGGCCAGCCGGGCGCCCAGCTCGCGTCGGCACAGTTGACGCAGTTGCTCTTCATCGAGATCCTGCGCTCCCATCTCAACGCGTCGAGCCTCATGCCTGCCGGTTGGCTAAGGGCGCTGGCTGAACCACGAATTGCGCCCGCACTCCGCCTGATGCACGGCGATCCGGCGCGCGCCTGGCATCTGGAGGAACTCGCGAAAGCATGCGCGATGTCGCGAACATCGTTCGCTTTCCACTTCAGAACGGTCGCGGGTGTCGCGCCGTTGACCTATCTCACAGAGTGGCGGATGCGCCTCGCCGAACGCGCCTTGCGCGAGGAATGGACGACTGTGGCGGTCGTCGCCCGGTCGCTCGGATATAAGTCCGAAAGCGCCTTCAGCAATGCATTCAAACGTGTCAAAGGCAACTCGCCGACAGCATATCGAGCCTCTCTGGCCGGTTTGAACGAGGTGTTGGCGAACGCGACCGAGTTTTCATAGCAACGACTCCGGCGGCGCATGCCTGTTGTCGACGGAATGCGTCGGAACTGGTGGAGTTGCTACCGAATTCCGAAAAAAAGCGGCCCGGAGGCCGCCTTTTCCGCATCGAGGCATTCGCCTCAGATATTGCTCGTCAGGATTTCGCGCAGTTTCCCGAAGATCTCGTCGATGTGGTGCTTTTCGACGATCAGCGGCGGGGACATGGCGATGGTGTCGCCGGTGGTACGGATCAGCAGGCCGTTTTCATAGGCCTTCAGGAAGGCCGTGAAGGCGCGTTTGGTGGGTTCGCCGGCGATCGGGTCGAGTTCGATCGCGCCGATCAGGCCGAGGTTTCTGATGTCGATGACATTCGGCAGGTCTTTGAGCGAATGCAGGCCTTCCTCCCAGTAGGGGGCGATGTCGCGGGCGCGGTCGAACAGGCCTTCTTCCTTGTAGGTTTCGAGCGTCGCAAGGCCGGCGGCCGAGGCGATCGGGTTGCCGGAATAGGTGTAGCCGTGCATGAACTCGATCATGTGTTCCGGGCCGGTCATGAACGCGTCGTGGATCTCGGAGGTGACGAACACCGCGCCCATCGGGATCACGCCGTTGGTGAGGCCCTTGGCTGTGGTGATGATGTCCGGCTTGACGTCGAAATACTGGGCCGCGAACGGGGCGCCGAGGCGGCCGAAACCGGTGATGACTTCGTCGAAGATCAACAGGATGCCGTGCTTGGTGCAGATCTCGCGCAGCTTCTGCAGATAGCCCTTCGGCGGGATCAGCACGCCGGTGGAGCCGGCCACGGGCTCGACGATGACGGCGGCGACGGTCGAGGCGTCATGCAGGGTGACGATGCGCTCAAGCTCGGTGGCAAGATCGCCGCCATGTTCCGGCTCGCCCTTGGTGAAGGCGTTCTTGCCCGGCAGGTGGGTGTGCGGCAGGTGGTCGACGCCGGTCAAAAGCGTGCCGAACATCTTGCGGTTGGAGACGATGCCGCCGACCGAGATGCCGCCGAAATTGACGCCGTGGTAACCGCGCTCGCGGCCGATCAGGCGGAAGCGCGAGCCGTTGCCCTTCACGCGGTGGTAGGCGAGCGCCACCTTCAGCGCGGTCTCGACCGATTCCGAGCCGGAATTGGTGTAGAGGACGTGGTTCATGCCTTCGGGAGCGATATCGACGAGGCGGTTGGCGAGTTCGAACGCTTTCGGATGGCCCAGCTGGAAAGCCGGCGCATAATCCAGTTCGCCGGCCTGTTCGCGGATTGCCTCGGTAATCTTCGGACGGCAGTGGCCGGCATTGACGCACCAGAGGCCCGCGGTGGCATCAAGCACCTGGCGGCCGTCATGGGTCGTGTAATGCATATCCTTGGCGGCGACGAAAAGGCGGGGTTCCTGCTTGAACTGGCGATTTGCCGTAAACGGCATCCAGAACGCCCGCAGGTCGTTGGGCGTGGTATTCAGGCGGTTGGACATGACATTCTCCATGGCCATTCGGTTTCTTCGGGTGGCCATTTCCCGGTCGGCGTCATTGCACCAAGTTTTGACTGCATGGTCAAATTATCAGCGGGATTGGGGGCGTCAACCGCCTTCGGAGCGAAGGCGGCCTCGAATCTTGCGTCCTGGCGAAAACGGTCCGGTCCGGCCTTGCCGGTTGACGCGATTGCTCCTGGACGGGCGGTCCGGTCGCTCGGGTTTCCAACAAAGGCTCAAGATTTCAAAGCGGTTTCCGCCGGTTGTGAAATTTGGTTGCGTCTCTCTGGTCTTTTGGAGAAAGCTGCCAATATCGCGTTAAACTTCAATTTCGAGACCCTCATTGGCCGATCCCGATCTCAACGAAGACATGCATATCGAGCGACTGGAAGCACTCGATGCCTACAACATCATGGACACCGAGCCGGAGCCGGAGTTCGACGATATCGTGCTTGTCGCTTCCACGCTCTGCGGCACACCCGTGGCGCTCGTCAGCCTGGTCGAGAGGGACCGGCAGTGGTTCAAGGCGCGCGTCGGGTTCGAGGCATGCGATACGCCGATCGAGCAGTCGGTCTGCGCCCATGCGCTCGGCAGTTCCGAGGTGCTTGTCATTCCCGACCTGCAGCTCGATCCGCGCACCCGGGCCAATACGCTCGTCACCGGCGAGCCGCATATCCGCTTTTATGCAGGCGCGCCGTTGATCACGCCCGACGAGGTGGTCATCGGCACACTCTGCGTCATCGATGTCGAACCGCGGCCGCAGGGTCTGGAGGAGGGGCAGAAGGCAGCCCTTCAGGCGCTTGCCCGGCAGGTCATCACGCTTCTCGAAATGCGGCGCATCTCGCAGCGCAAGGACGATCTGTTCCGGCGCCAGAAGTCGATCAGCGCCAATATCCGGTCCAGCGTCAATGCGAGCCTCGCGGCCCAGGAGGCAGGCAGGATCGGCACGTTCGAAATCGACATCGCCTCCTCGATGATGCGCGTCTCGCGGGAATTCTGCCGCATCTTCCACCTGCCCATCGCCGAGACCTATCCCACCCGAGTGGTCGAAGACATGGTGCTGCCGCAGGACAAGGAACTGCAGTCCAGCGATGCCACCAGACGGGAGGGGAGTGCGCCACTCGACGTCGAATACCGCATTCGCGTGCCGGGATACGGGCTGCGCTGGATCGCCCGCAATGCCAGCTTCCGCCATGACGAGGCGGGCCGCCCGGTCAAGATGATCGGCACGGTCAGGGACGTGACCGCTGCCAAACGGGAAGCCGCCCGGGTGCAGGCCCTGCTCGATGTCGGCGACCGGCTGCGCGACCTCAGCGACATGGAATCGATGGCGATCGCCGCCGGCGACCTGATGGCCAAGGCACTCGATGCGACGCGCGCCGGTTTCGGCATCGTCAACGCGGCCGACGAGACGGTGATGGTGCCGCCCGAATGGTGCGCGCCCGGGGTCAAGAGCCTTGCCGGATTGCACCATTTCCGGGACTACGGTTCGTTCATCGACGACCTGAAACGCGGCGAAGCCGTTGTCGTCGCCGATGTCGCCACCGATCCGCGCACCCGCGACCACGCGCCGGCGCTTCTGGCGCTCGGCATCCGCGTGCTCGTCAACGTGCCGATCTTCGAGCTCGGGCGTTTCGGGCTCGTCGCCTTCATTCACCACGACCAGCCTTACCCCTGGGTCGAGGAGGAGATTTCCTTCGTCCGCAGCTTCGGCAACCGCATCCAGATCGCGATGGCGCGGGTTCAGGCCGAGCTGGAGCAGCAGATGCTCAACAGGGAGATGAGCCACCGGCTCAAGAACACGCTGTCAATGGTGCAGGCGATCGCGACCCAGACGCTCCGGCCGGTGGCGGAGCGGGACCTTGTGCAGGCGTTCGAAAAGCGCCTGCACGCGCTGAGCACCGCCCACGATATCCTGTTCGAGCAGAACTGGACGAGCGCCTCGGTCTATGCGGTCGTGGACCGGACGATGAATGGGATCGGCGTTCGCGACCGGATCGATGCACAGGGCCCGAACGTGCGGTTCGGGCCGAAAGGCTCGCTTTCCCTTTCCCTGCTCCTGCACGAGTTGACGACGAATGCGATGAAATACGGGGCGCTCTCCAACGATACGGGGCGGGTGGCGATCGATTGGCGCATCGATGGTACCGGAGACGGCGCAATCTTCCATCTCTCCTGGAGGGAAACCGGCGGGCCGCCTCCGCGTGAGCCGGAGCGCCAGGGTTTCGGCTCCAAGCTTATTCGCATGGGTTTGATCGGAACCGGTGGTGTCCTCGTCAGTTATGACCATCCGGGGTTCAGCGCTGAGATGACGGCTGCGCTCCTTCAGCTGGCACAGACGGACTGACCGGATGGGACAATCCACACCGCTAAGAAAACAGGCTGTCCTCGTGGTCGAGGACGAACCTCTTTTGCGCATGATGGCAATAGACCTGGTGGAGGAAGCGGGGTTCCAGGCGGTCGAGGCAGCCGACGCCGACGAGGCGGTGACGATCCTGGAAACGCGCGCCGATATCCGCATCGTCTTCACCGATATCGACATGCCCGGCAGCATGAACGGCATGAAGCTGGCGGCTGCCGTGCGCGACCGCTGGCCGCCGATCGAGATCATCATCGTGTCGGGGCAGGTCCGTCCGGGTGAGGGCGATCTGCCCGAGCGCAGCGTGTTCTTTTCCAAACCCTACGATTGGCAGAAAGTGACCGCGACGCTGCATCGCATGGCTGAGCACTGACAGTTTGATGCCAAGACCTGCGTTTGCAGGCTGGATACCGGATCGGCCGCCCCGCATGGAAATGCCCCAGCTCCCGACCATCATGGCGGGGGCTGGGGCGGGGCAGCGTGACGTCATGTCAGCGCTGTCATTCTTACGCGGCTGCTGATTTCTTCTGTGCCGGAGTGCAGTAGATCTCTTCCAAGGTATCGAGGACCTTGATGACCGCTTCCGACGAGCTGGAGTAATAGATGGTCTGCGCATCGCGGCGGGTCTTTACCAGCTTCTGGGCCCGCAGCTTGGAAAGGTGCTGGGACAGTGCTGATTGGCTGAGGCCTACTTGCGACGCAAGCGCACCCACGGCCACTTCGCCCTTCACCAGGCAGCACAGGATCATCAACCGTTTCGGGTTGGCCATAGCAGACAGCAGGCCTGCAGCTGCGTTGGAGTGCTCAGAGAGTGCCATCGTATCCATACGTTTTAAATTCCCCTCGTATTCCAAAGCGGTCCCCCGCTCCAAAATTCGGCCCATCGTCCTATGGTCGAAAATTAGCAAGGAGCAAAAGGGATTGTATATCCCTAAATTTCAGGTAACCCCGTTATCGTATTTTAGCGATCTCAAAAACATAATCAAGAACGGCTTGAGGAGACGTCGCAAGCGCCTCGAATTCGTGCCTGAGTTGAAAATCTCCCGCGATAAGGTCGATTCCGGCCCGGTCAACACCTCCAAAGCGCCAGTTTTTCCCGTTTTCCGTGCCGAGACGAGCGGCAATTTTTTGAGCCTGCTCCGTCATATTTTTTAATTTTTCTTGCAGGTCCAGCCATTCCGCTGTCATCCCCGGCTCGGGAATCACCAAGTCTGATCCGGTTAGCATGTATGCACGGCCGAATCCTCCGTTCAAGGAAGCTGCCTGCGGAGTGATTCGGAAAAAGCGGAAATCACCAAAATCTGCATACAATTCGGCCTTGGGATGGCGATCCAGAAAACGCTGGCGTATGCGCGCATGTTCGGGCGTATCGCGGGCGACACCCTCGGCGAGGCACTGGACGGTGATCCGCGGATGGGCGAGCGGATCGCCCTTGCCGGGCTCGCCGGCCAGAAGCGAGCAGCGCGGATCGGCGACCAGGCCTTTCGTATGGCCGGAGAGGCCCGAGACGAGGATGACCGGCACGCCGTCGACATCGGTGGCGGTAAGCGCACGGCTGGCGGAGGGGAAGCCGGTCTCCGGATCAAGGACCGCCAGGGCCATGTAACGCGCTCCACGGACCAGCGTGCGGGCAAGCCGGCGCGCCTCGTCATCGGTATCGCGCAGCACCTGCGGCCTGTCGGTCTGCTGTTCGTCGGCCAATTCCGTCGATCTCCTGTTCGTCCGCCGGCGGGCGGCCGCATTCGGCCGTGGCATACCATCCCGCGCGGCGAAACGAAAGGTGACTTGATGGCTCCGCTTATTCCGCGTCGCGGCGGCGGTGGCGGGTCAGGCCGGCAATCACGTCATCGGACGAAATGCTGCCGATGATCGCGCCGTTATCGACCACCCCGATGGCGCCCGGCTGACGCGACAGCGCATCGAGGATGTCGACGAGCGGCGTCGTCGGCAGCGCGGTGGCGGAGACGGCCGTGGCGCCGGCCACAGGGCCTACCCCGGTGCGCATCACGTCGCCGGCGGTCAGCATGCTGATCGGGTTGAGGTGCTGCACGAAATCGGCGACATACTGGTCGGCCGGGTCGCGAACGATTTCCTGGGGTGTGCCGCACTGGATGATGTGCCCGCCCTCCATGATGGCGATGCGATTGCCGATCCGGAAGGCTTCGTCGAGATCGTGGCTGACGAAGAGGATGGTCTTCTTCAGCCGCCGCTGGAATTCGAGAAGCTCGTCCTGCAGGCGGGTGCGGATCAGCGGATCGAGGGCCGAGAACGGCTCGTCCATCAGGAGGATCGGCGCGCCGGTCGCAAAGGCGCGGGCAAGGCCGACGCGCTGCTGCATGCCGCCCGAGAGTTCACCGACCTTGCGGTCCGCCCATTTCGTCAGGTTGACCAGTTCGAGCTGTTCGTTGACCCGCTTGGTTCGCTCGGCATCCGGAACGCCGGCGAGCTCCAGGCCGAAGCCGACATTTTCCGAGACGGTGCGCCAGGGGAGGAGGCCGAACTGCTGGAAGACCATCGAGACCGTGTGCATGCGGAGATCCCGCAGCACTTTGGGGTTCGACTTGTAGGGATCGACCGGACCCGAGGACGTGGCGACGCTGACATTGCCGCGCACGACGGGGGCAAGCCCGTTGACCGCGCGCAGCAGGGTCGACTTGCCGGAGCCGGACAGGCCCATCAACACGAGGATCTCGCCCTCGTGAATGGTGAGCGACGCATTGGCGACGCCCATGACGATACCTGTCGCAGCACTGATCTCGTCGCGGGTCTTGCCCTGGTCGACCATGGCCAGAGCCCGTTCCGGCTTGTCGCCAAAGACGATGTCGACATTGTCGAAAACGACGCAATTGGTTGTTTGGGCGGTCATTGGCCGTCTCCCGTCGATGTGCGGAACATGCGGTCGAGGATGATCGCCAGGATGACGATGCACAGGCCCGAATCGAAGCCGCGGGCGACGTTCACGGTGTTCAGCGCTCGCAGCACGGGCACGCCGAGGCCGTTGGCACCGACCAGCGCCGCGATGACCACCATCGACAGCGACAGCATGATCGTCTGGGTGAGGCCGGCCATGATCTGCGGCATGGCATAGGGCAGTTCCACCTTGCGCAGGATTTGCGACGGCGTGGCGCCGAAGGCGACCGCCGCTTCCCGGAGCGAGCTCGGGGTCGAGACGATGCCGAGGCGGGTTAGGCGGATCGGTGCCGGGATTGCGAAGATTACGGTGGCGATCAGGCCCGGAACCATGCCGAGGCCGAAGAGGATCAGCGCCGGGATGAGGTAGACGAAGCTCGGCAGCGTCTGCATCAGGTCGAGAACCGGCCGCATGGCTTCGTAGAACCATTGACGGCGGGCAGCGGCGATACCGAGCGGCACGCCGACCACCATGCTGACGGCGGTCGATGCGAGCACCAGCGCCAGCGTTTCCGTCGTCTCCTTCCAGTAGCCCTGGTTGAAGATCAGCAGCAGGCCGAAGAAGGTAAAGGCCGCGAGCACGAGGGAGCGGCGCAGCCACCAGGACAGCCCGGTCATGGCGGCCATGACGATCAGCGGATGCGGGGTCGCCAGACACCACAAAAGGCCGTTGATCACGCCCAGGAGAACTGAGGAAAGCCAGTCGAAGAACCAGTCGGCATTCGCCGTCAACCAGTCAACGACTGCCTTTGCCCATAAACCGATAGGTATTCGATGGCTTGCGATCCAATCCACGAGAAAACTGCCGTCCATAGGGAGAGAAAGGGCGGGCTCCGGGGCAGACGATCCGCCGCCCCGGAAATATTTTCGGGACTGTTAGAGGCCGAGCGCCTTCTTGACGGCAGCGAGACCGTCCTTACCGTCATAGGTGGTGACGCCTGCAAGCCAGGGCTCGATGACCTTCGGATTGGCCTTCAGCCAGGTCTTGGCCGCTTGGTTTGCATCCTCGCTGTCGTTGAGGATCTTGCCCATGATGGTGTTTTCCATGTCGAGCGAGAACTTCACGTTCTTGAGGAGCTTGCCGAGATTCGGGCATTGGGCGACAAAACCGCCGCGCGCCACGGTGTAGACCGTCGCGCCGCCGTAGTTCGGGCCGAAGACGGTATCGTCGCCGCCGGCGAGATAGGTGATCTCATGGGCGACGTTCATCGGGTGCGGCGCCCAGGCGAGGAAGACGACCGGCTTCTTGTCCTTGTCGGCGCGGGTGACCTGGGTCAGCATGCCCTGCTCGGAGGATTCGACGACTTCGAAACCTTTCAGGCCGAAGGTGTTGGCATCGATCAGCGAAACGATCATGCCGTTGCCTTCGTTGCCCGGCTCGATGCCGTAGATCTTGCCGTCGAGTTCCTTCTTGTGGGTGGCGATGTCCTTGAAGTCCTTGATGCCGAGCTTGGCGCCTGCGGCGTTGGTGCCGAGCGTGTACTTGGCGCCTTCGAGGTTGACGGCGATGCTCTCGATCGACTTGTCGTCGAGATAGGGCTGCAGCGCTTCTTTCTGCGCCGGCATCCAGTTGCCGAGGAAGAGATCGATATCCTTGTTCTTCATGGAAGAATAGGTCACCGGAACGCCGAGCGTCTTGACGTCGGCCTTGTAGCCGAGCGCCTCGAGGACCTGGATGAAGGAGGCGTTGGTCGAAGCCAGGTCGGTCCAGCCCACATCCGAAATCCGGACGGTCTTGCAGGCTTCCGGCTCGGCGGCGGATGCAGTGCCTACGATCGAAAGGATCGACGCGGCGGCGACGAGCGTGGTCTTCAGTGAGGTAGTCATGCGCATGGGCTGCTCCCGTTTTTTTGGTTCCCGCCATTATCAATATATGCTGAGACGAGGCAAGCGCGCGCATTCGCGGCGGAGAATGGGGTGCATTTGCGACATTTGTGACTTTCTCGCCCAGCGTTGCCCAGTCTACAGTTTCCTGTGGTTTTCGGCAAAGCCCGCTTTTCTTAAATCCCGATCGCGATCAGAAGGCAGATATGGCCAAGCTCTATTTCCATTACGCCACCATGAACGCCGGCAAGTCGACCATGCTCCTGCAGGCTTCCTATAACTACCGCGAGCGCGGCATGCGCACGGCGATCTTCACCGCCGCGCTCGACGACCGGGCCGGCCAGGGACGCGTTGCCTCGCGGATCGGGCTCTCTTCCGAGGCCATTCCCTTCAACTCGTCGGACGACCTCTATGCGGCGATAGAGGCGATGCATCGGGAAGAACCGATTACCTGCGTGTTCGTCGACGAGGCGCAGTTCCTGTCGCGCGAGCAGGTCTGGCAGCTGGCGCGAATCTCCGACCGGGTCGGCATCCCCGTCATGGCCTATGGGTTACGGACCGATTTCCAGGGCAAGCTGTTTCCCGGCTCGCTGGAACTGCTGGCGATCGCCGACGAGCTGCGCGAAGTGCGCACCATCTGCCATTGCGGCCGCAAGGCGACCATGGTGGTTAGGCTCGACGACGACGGCAAGCTGGTGCGCGAAGGCGCCCAGGTCGATGTCGGCGGCAACGAGAAATATGTTTCGCTGTGCCGGCGGCACTGGGAAGACCAGATGCGCTGCGAGTGATGCTCGGAATTTAAAGCTCCGTTCACCCTGTGGGACGGAAAGCCGCGGCGATGAGGCGAAAATTGATGCTGGTCAAAGTCTGCGCCCGGGAACATATCTAAGTGTCACATCCGAAACGTCCCCGGACCGACGGCTCGGTGGTTCCCAGCAGGAGTATTCTCGCATGCGCAAGACCACGAAAACCTTTACCCTTGCCACCAGCCTCGCCCTGTTCGCCCTGCCGGCCTTCAGTGCCGAGATCGAGGTGAAGATGCTCAACAAGGGCAGCGACGGCGAAGCCATGGTGTTCGAGCCCGCGGCGGTAAAGGTGCAGGTGGGCGACACGATCAGGTTCGTGCCGGTCGACAAGGGGCATGACGTGGTTTCGATGCCGGGCCTGGTGCCTGAAGGGGTTGCCGAAATCAAGGGCAAGATCAGCCAGGAATTTTCTTTCACGGCCGACAAGCCTGGTGCCTACGTCTTCAAGTGCACGCCGCATTTCGGCATGGGCATGGTCGCGGTGATCGTCGTCGGCGACACGCCGGCCAATCTCGACGCGGTGAAGGGTGCCAAGATGCCGAAAAAGGCGAAGGACCGCCTCGACGCCGAGATCGCCAGGCTCGGGCTCTGACCTTTCCGGGACTTTTTCCTGCGTTATGCCGCAAATGCCACCTGCGGCCGGAGGTGCCCGTGACGCCGCGGCACATGTGAATTGTACGGCCGACCGGCCGAGCCGCCGATCACCCAGGCCGAGATCCTGGTTTCGCCGGAAGGCGCAAGCAGCCCTGGCATCACCGGTATCCTGGTGCCAGGGCCTGCCTCCGATACGTGCGTCCGGAAACGCGTATGCCCGAAGCAGCTCAGGCTCGCACTTCGAAGATCATGTTGAACGGCGTTTCGCTCGCCCGACGGAAGTGCGAATAGCCGGCGTCGAGCGCCACCTTGCGAAGCTTCATCTCCCCAGCCTGCGCCCCAAGGCCAAGGCCCACCTCCTGAGCCATGGAGGCGGGAGTGCAGATCATGGCCGAGGCGCCGTAATAAACGCGCCCGACCGGGTTGAGATTGTCCTTGAGGCCGTCATGCGCGAAGGGTTCGACGATCATCCAGGTACCGTCTTTCGCCATCGTCTCGCGGATATGACGGCCTGCTCCGACCGGATCGCCCATATCGTGCAGGCAGTCGAACATGGCGACGAGATCGTAGTTGCCCGCTGGGAATTCCTTCGCCGAAGCCTGGCGGAACGTCACCCGGTCGTCGACACCGGCCTCCTGCGCCGCACGCTGTGCGCGCTCGATGGAGGGGGCGTGATAGTCGAACCCGTGGAAATGCGATTTCGGAAAGGCCTTGGCCATGAGGATCGTCGAGGCGCCATGACCGCAGCCGACGTCGGCAACTTCCGCCCCGCGTTCCAGCTTTTCCCGCACGCCCTGGAGGGCGGGAATCCACTCATCGACCAGATGACTGTTGTAGCCGGGCCGGAAGAAGCGCTCTGTGCCGCGGAAGAGGCAGTTGCTGTGTTCATGCCAGCCGAGCCCGCGGCCCGTGCGAAAGGCCTCTTCTACCTTCGGCTCATCCATCCACATCGACTGCACGATTTCGAAGGCGCCCCCGAAGAAGGCCGGGCTGTCCTCATTGGCAAAAACCAGCGCCTGCTCGGGCGTCATGGCGAACTTGTTCGAGGCTTCATCATAGGAAATGTAATCGGCCGCGGCCATGGCGGCGAGCCATTCGCGTACATTGCGTTCGGTAAGCCCCGTCGTTTCCGCCAGTTCCATCGACGATCGCGGCCGTCCATCCATCATCGCCCGGAACAGGCCGAGATGGTCGCCAAGGACGACAAGAACGCCGGACACGCCAGCGCCGAGATCGCCCACCAGGCGACCGACAAGTGCATCGACTTTCTGCATATCAGCTTCCTGCATAGCATCCTCCCTAGATGCGCCAGCCCACTCGATAGATCGACCCGCGGTGATTCTACGCTGAGGCGGCAGTCGGTCAATGATGCATTCGGGCTAGACGACCGATCAGAAGACTTAAGTTCCGCCGCACCGGAATCCTTTCCAGATTTCGATAACCGCTACCGGCATTTGCAGATTTCCGATTTTTCCTGGCAATAGGGCCGGGACGGCGTGGCATAATTCTGCGACGACGTTATCTTCTGCCGCGACGGTGGGAGAATGCGTGTGGCGGCACTTAAGAATTTCGACAGCGAGATCGAGCGGATCGGCGGTGTGCTGACCGCGACGCGCGACGCGCTGGGTCCAGCCTGCATCCTGCTTGCCGAGACGGCGAGAGGTCTCATCCTGCCGGATGAAGAGAGCCTGGCCGAAGAGGCCGAACGGCTCGCCGCCGAGATGCCGGAACGGCAGACGATCGAGGCGGCAATGGCCCGGCTGGTTGCGGACCTGGCCACCGAGATCGACGTTTCTGCTCGGGAGTTCGACAATCGCGACCTGCCGACGCGGCTCGAAACGCTGATCGGCTATATGTCCCGGGCCGCCAAACACCGCCGCCAGCAGGCCCGCTGGCGCAGCCCCGCGCCGCTCAACCGGCTGGCGGAACTCCTCCGGCGTGCCGATCGGCTCGCGGGTCTGGTCAAGTCGGAGCGGGACTTCCTGATTGGACGGCGCAGGGAGAGCGAGGGCGATCTGGTGACGCTCATCGACCACCGACCGGAGATCGTCGAAAAGCTGCGCGGCGAGGACGGTACCGCGATGACCGGCCTGGACGTGGTCGGCCACACCGAACCCGCGATCAAGGTCTTCCAGGATTTGGTCGCCGGCCTTAACGCCCGGGTGGGGACCTGCAACATCCTTCTGCACAAGCTGATTACCGATACGGAAAACCTTCTCATCCTCTACCGGATGGTTGCCGATGCCAGCCGGCAGGGCGATGCCGGCCTGAAGCCCGAACTTTTTCCGCATCTGGCCCCCGAGGTCGAGCGCTTCTCGAACGGCATGCTGACATTGCACGGCCTCGACCGCCGGCGGTATCGCGCCGATCAGGCGTTTGCCGAACGATTTCCCGCGGAGGCCGCGGGGGAGGCGGCCGACGCCGGTGGCAGAGCAGGCGGCTTTCGACTGCCGACTATTTTCGGCTTCAAGGTCATCCGGTCCCGATAGGACGCTGCCGAGGATCGGCTACGCGGCCGTTTCGGCGGTTGCGGCGAAACGTTGCGCCCCCGTTGTGCTTGTGGCGCCGAGCACATATGTGTGAGCCAAGCCAAATCGGATGCACCCCGCCTCACAAGGAGACAGCGATGCTCGACCGGATTACCGCCTTCTTTCAAGGAATCGGCCAGGCCGTCGGGCGAGGCATAGGGCTGTTGATCGCCTGGTTCGTCTGGCCGTTCATGGCCGCACATGGGTGGTACCGCCAGCGCCACTGGATGGTGAAGGGGCCTATCCTCGCCTTTCTGGTGCTGATGCTCGGGCTCTACGGTTATTTCTTCTGGCAGACGCAGGTCTGGACCAATTTCAATCCGAATTTCGTCGATAGCTACCGCTGGTCGGAGCGCACCGTGCCGGCCGGCCAGGAATTGCCGACAACGGCTCCTGCAAGCGCCAATGCGACAGCTCCGGCGACCGGGGCGAGACAATGCCAGTCTTCGGCGATCGTCGATGCGGCCGCCGATCTCACCGACATGAACGTCAATCAGAATGCCTGGATTTCCTCGATGCTGCTCTACCGGCTGGGGTTCTTCGGCATTGACTGGGATCACACCCCATTCCTTGACAACAAGGCCTCGTTCCAGCGCGGCGTCAATCAGGCGGTGCGGCGCACCTCGACGGAGCTCGTCGACTCGCTTGGGCGCGTGCGCGGTACGTCGAGCATCAACAACAATCTCCAGGATGCGCGCGGAAACCTGCAGTTCGACGAATATTCCTGGTATTTCGGCCTCAGCCCGTTCGGACCGAAGACACCGACGCCGAGCTATTATCGCGCCGCGATCGGCAAGCTCCGGGCCTTCAACGCCGATCTGACCTCCTGCAACGCAACCTTCGACAGCCGCGCCGACAACCTGATCCAGTTCATCGACCGGATCGCCAACGATCTCGGCGGCACCTCGGCGATCCTGCGGGAGCGCTCGGAGAACTACAATGCCGGCTGGTTCGACACCCGCGCCGACGACCGCTTCTGGTTCGCCTATGGCCAGCTCTACGGCTATTACGCCGTGCTGACGGCTGCCGGGGCGGATTTCTCCCAGGTGATCCGCGAGCGCAATATCGGGCCGCTCTGGACCGATACGCTGTCGCAGTTCAAGTCGGCGCTGCGCATTCAGCCGGCGATCATCTCCAACGGCCGCGAGGACGGCTGGATCATGCCGAGCCACCTGGCGGTGATGGGTTTCTATACGCTCCGGGTCCGCTCGAACCTGGTGGAATTGCGCTCGGTGCTCGACCGGTAAGCCGGCTGGCGCCGGTCAGTCTTTCGGGAGACTCGGTTCGTCGAGAAAGAACGTCACGCCAGGACGCTCGGCAAAAAACTCGTAGGTCATGCCGACGACCTCGCCGCTCGTGCCCGGCTTGTCGCGGAACTTGCCGACGCTGCGAACGTATTTGTAGTGCTCGGCACCGGCTTTGACACGGTAGATGTTGTGATAGGTCACGCGTTCGCCGCTGGCGCGCTCGAAGGTTTCCATCAGTTGCGGCATATCGTCGGGATGGATACGGGCCGTGATGGCGACCATGTTCATCGGACCGTCCGACGGCTCCAGTCCCAGGATGCGACAGACATCCTCCGTCGCGAAGAAGTGGCCGGTGTCCAGATCGATCCGCCAATAGCCGTAGCAACGGAAGGCCGAGGCGAGTTCAACCACCTCGTCTGCAGAAAGCCCCACTTCGCGGTATTGAGTATTGACGCGTTTTTCGGTGTGTTCGACCCAAAACGTCAATCGTTTTCTCCCATAGGCCGGGAGATAACGCCCCAACCTTACACTATGAGTCTCAATCTCAATGCCTTAGCTACCAACTGGGTGCGGTTGACGCAATCCAGTTTCTTTATGGCATTGGTCATATATGCGTTAACGGTATGATCCGAGAGAGAAAGAATCCGCCCGATTTCCGAGGATGTCTTGCCCTGCGCCGTCCAGCGGACGACCTCCAGTTCGCGGGTGGTGAGGGGGCCGGCTGAGCCGGTTCTGGCACTGCGGCGGATCTTGTCGAAGACATCGAAGGCATGCAGCACGATCATGCCGATCTCGTTGAGCTCCACCTGGCTCAGCCGATGCCGGACGCCGTCGAAGCGCAGCATGAAACGACCGCCATCGATCGAATGCAACGCCATCGCGACGCTTGTGATGATGTCGTAGCGGCGCTGCAATTCGTCCATCTCGACAGCAACCGGGAAACCGCGCACGCTTTCCGGATCGTCGATCGACCAGCAATAGGGAAGAGCGGATTTCGAGATGATCGACGCGACCGGACAGAGCTTCAAAAGGCGGCGGCGGTCGAATTCCTGGACATAGCTTACGGGCAGCGTCGTCTCGACGATCATCCGCGACAAAAGCGTCTCGTCCGCTCTGGTGGCGGCGAAAAGCGTGATGTGGCGAAACCCGAACTCGTGGGCAACGCGTTTCAGAGCAGCAAATATTTCCACTCGCGTATCCGCGGCGGAAATCTCGCTGTTCAGAATCGATTGCCGTTCCAAAGTGATCATGCGGGCGAGGCTGACAGATGGTTTATGTGATCGTTAACAAATATACAAATCGATTTGAATAGCCAGCGAAATTTCGTGCGCTGCAGCGGAAACCGATGCATTTTCCGATACAGGCTCACTTTATTTCCATGAATTCATGGAGTTACGGGGTCAAGATTTATACGGGGATATATCCGGTTCCCTTAATTTCCTCCATGACGGCATAGGTGTGGGTTTCCCTGACCCCTGGAAGCGGCAGAATCACCTCCGAGAGAAACTGCCGGTAGGCCTCCATTCCGGCGACCCGTGCCTTCACCAGATAGTCGAAGCCGCCTGCCACCATATGGCACTCCATCACGTCGTCGCTGCGTTTTACCGCGGCGGCGAATGCATCGAAAACGTCGGGCGTGGTGCGGTCGAGCTTGACCTGCACGAAGACGAGCAGACTGCGACCGAGCTTTTCCGGCGACAGCAAAGCGCTATAACCGGTGATGTATCCTTCGCGGGTCAGCCGCTTGACGCGCTCGGCGGTCGCCGTGGGTGAAAGCGAGACGCGGTCGGCGAGTTCGAGATTGCTCAGGCGCCCTTCTTTCTGAAGCGCGCGGAGGATTTTTCGGTCGAGACGGTCGATGTCTTTCATGTTTCTCTTAATTTTCAAGAAAATGCAGTGATATACACCATTAATGCCATAAAAATCCGCTGAAATCACCAGGGAATTCCCGCTATGGAGAGAATGAAACGGAGATGCATATGAGCCAGATTCTGACCGAAACCTTCACTCCCTTCAGTGCGCCCTATGCCGGCGACGACGACCGGCTGGTCCGGCAGTTCGCCGCCCGCACCAGCTTCACGCCTGCGCAGGACGCGGCGATCGACCAGCGGGCGCGGCGGATGATCAATGCCATCCGCGACGGGGCCGGCAAGGTCGGCGGCGTCGAGGATTTTTTGCGCGAATACGGGCTTTCGACCCGGGAGGGGCTGGCGCTGATGGTGCTTGCCGAGGCGCTGCTGCGCGTGCCCGACGCGCTGACCCAGGACCGGCTGATCGAGGACAAGCTGCGCGAGGGCGGCTGGAGCACCCATGAGGCCTCCGGCGACAGCTGGTTCGTGTCGGCATCGGCCTGGGCGCTTGCCGTTTCGGCGCGCGTCATCGGCCCCGGCGAAACGCCGGAGGGAATCCTGCGCGGTCTCGTCAAGCGCGTCGGCCTCCCGACCGTGCGCACCGCCACCAAGCAGGCGATGCGTTTCCTCGGCCACCATTTCGTGCTCGGCGAGACGATGAAGGACGCGCTTGTCCGTGCCGCCAAGAGCGAGGAGAAGGGCTATCGCCATTCCTTCGACATGCTGGGCGAGGGTGCCCGCACCGCCGAAGACGCCAAGCGCTATTTCCGTTCCTATGCCGACGCGATCCAGTCGATCGGCGCGCATATGAAGAAGCACGGCAAGGGCCGCCAGCTTCCCGACCGGATGGGGATTTCGGTCAAGCTCTCGGCGCTGCATCCGCGCTATCTCGCCACCCACCATGACCGGGTGATGGCGGAACTGGTGCCCGATCTCCTCGACCTTGCCCGGATGGCGAAGGAACATCAGCTCAATTTCACCGTCGATGCGGAAGAGGCCGACCGGCTGGAACTGTCGCTGGACGTGATCGCCGCTGTGTTCTCCGACCCGTCGCTGTCGGGTTGGGACGGCTTCGGCCTAGCGATCCAGGCCTACCAGAAGCGGGCTCCGGCAGTCATCGATTACATCGACCAGCTCTGCACGACGCATGGCCGGCGGATGATGGTGCGGCTCGTCAAGGGCGCCTATTGGGACACCGAGGTGAAGCGGGCGCAGGAGCGGGGGATCGAGGATTATCCGGTCTGGACCCGCAAGCCGGCGACGGACCTTGCCTATCTCGCCTGCGCCCAGCAGCTTCTCGCCAAGCGGGCGCGGATCTTCCCGCAATTTGCCACCCACAACGCGCTGACCGTCTCGACCATTCTGGAACTCGCCGGCCCCGACCGCACCGGCTTCGAGTTCCAGCGGCTGCACGGCATGGGCGAGGCGCTTTACGACGACCTGCTCGAAAGCAACGACCGGATCGCCTGCCGCATCTATGCGCCGGTCGGCGGTTATCGCGACCTGCTCGCCTATCTGGTGCGCCGGCTTCTCGAAAACGGCGCCAACTCCTCCTTCGTGGCGGTTGCCGGTGACCGCCAAGTTCCGGTCGAAAAGCTGCTCGAACGACCGGCCACGAGGCTCGGCCTCGATGACGGGATCAGCGCCCGGCACAAGCAGATCCCGCTTCCCTCCGACATCTACGGCCGCCGCAAGAACAGCGCCGGTTTCGAATTCGGCCACCGGGTCGAGCTCGAACGGCTGATGGCGAGCGTTTCCAAGTCGTGGGGCGAGGTGAAGGCCGGTCCGCTGGTGGCGGGCATTACCTCCAAGGCCGAGGAGAAGCCGGTGCGGTCTCCTTCCGACCGTTCGAAGATCGTCGGCACCGTGCGCGATGCGACGCCGGCCGATGTGGATGCCGCTTTTGCGGCTGCGGCCAGGGCTTTCCGGGCCTGGTCGCGCCAGCCGGTGGACATCCGCGCCGCGTGCCTGGAGCGGGCCGCCGGTCTGATGGAGGAAAACCGCGACCGGCTGCTGGCCCTGCTTGCCGCCGAGGCGGGCAAGACGCTGGACGACGGGATCGCCGAAATCCGCGAGGCGGTGGATTTCTGCCGCTACTACGCCGACAAGGGCCGCGAGCTGTTCGCGATGCCCACCTCGATGCCGGGACCGACCGGCGAGGACAACCGCCATTTTTGGCGCGGCCGCGGCGTGTTCGGCTGCATTTCGCCGTGGAATTTCCCGCTGGCGATCTTCCTCGGGCAGATCTCGGCGGCCCTGGTGGCCGGCAATACGGTGGTTGCCAAGCCCGCCCCGCAGACGCCGCTGATCGCCCATGAGGCAATCCGGCTGTTCCATCAGGCAGGTGTTCCGGCCGAGGTGCTGGCGCTGGTGCCGGGCGGACCCGATGTCGGTGCGGCGATCACGGCGCATCCAAAACTCGCGGGTATCGCCTTCACGGGCTCGACCAGGACGGCGCACGCGATCAACCGGGCGCTGGCCGCCAAGGACGGGCCGATCGTGCCCCTGATCGCCGAGACCGGCGGCATCAACGCGATGATCGTCGATGCGACGGCGCTGTCGGAACAGGTGGCGGACGACGTGGTCGTTTCTGCCTTCCGTTCGGCCGGCCAGCGCTGCTCGGCGCTGCGCCTGCTCTTTCTGCAGGAGGATGTCGCCGACGGCATGCTGAAGATGATCGAGGGGGCGGCAGCCGAGCTCAATCTCGATGATCCGGCAAAGCAGAATACCGATGTCGGGCCGATCATCGACGAGAACCAGAAACAAATGCTGGCCGATCACGTCGCGGACATGCGGGCGAAAAAGCAGAAGATACGTTACGCCGGGGGTGTGCCGCAGACCGGCAATTTCTTCGCGCCTCACATCATCGAACTCGACAGCGCAGCCGTGCTGACCAAGGAAGTGTTCGGCCCGGTTCTGCATGTGGTGCGCTTCAAGGCGAGGGAGTTCGACAAGGTACTCGCCGCGATCGACGCGACGGGCTACGGCCTGACGCTCGGCATCCACAGCCGCATCGAGGCGACCATCCGCAAGGTGACGGAAACGCTCGACACCGGCAATGTCTATGTCAACCGCAACATGATCGGCGCGGTGGTCGGCACCCAGCCCTTCGGCGGCTCCGGCCTTTCCGGCACCGGCTTCAAGGCGGGCGGGCCTGCCTATCTGATGCGGTTTGCCGAAGAACAGGTGATCTCGGTCAACACCGCGGCGGCCGGAGGGAACGCAAGCCTGATCGCGATCGGGGAGGGGTGAGGAGCGGTCCGGCGCAGCCGGAGCAATCGATCCTGTGAATCGATTGCAGTGACGAACGCGCCGAGCGAAAGCGAGGTGCCGGGAGGAGGCTGCTGCTTTTCAGGCGGAACACAGCGTCTATCCCCGAGGACGGCGCAACCATCCCAGAACCAAAAGGCTCGGAGCGATCCGGGCCTTCTTGCATTGGGGCCTGTTGCATTTTTGCCATCCAACCATGATCGTATAAATATGATGATTAGAGTCATGTTTTAATAATTGACAATAATACTCATGTTTTCTAATGGCATGAATAAGGCATTTTCTGCCTCCCGCCACATTCTTGCCAGAATTGAAAAGGGCCGCCGCCTTTCCGGTGCGTTCGCGCGTGCCGACGGTTTCGTGTGCCCTGTTTGAAAGGACAGTCATGGTCACCCGACGTCTGCGATTTACCCTCACCACCTGCACCACGCTCGCGGTGCTTTCCCTCGCTTACGGCGCGGCCGCCCAGCAGGCCGCGCAGCCGCAGATGGACACGACGCTGAGGCCGATCGTGCTGAAGGGGAAACGGGTAGCGCAGCCCGGCGGCGTGGCGGACACGCCATTAGCGACCCAGACCACACAGGCGCAGATCGAAAACAAGCAAATCACAAATGTTGAGGATCTTGGGCGAGTGAGGGAACCCGGGGTGAACTTCAACCGTACCACAGGTGCAATCAATATTCGCGGTCTCGAAGGAAACCGCGTGCTGACCACTGTTGACGGCATTCCGACGCCGTTCATCGACGATGTCACGCGTGGTGCGACCGGCGGCGTCGACGCTTTCGATTTCGGCTCGCTTTCGGGTGTTGATGTCGTGCGTGGTGCTGATTCCAGCCGAGCCGGCCCGGGCGCTCTTGGTGGTGTTCTCGGCCTGAGGACGCTGGAACCGGAAGATCTGATCGCAGAAGGTCGTGATTGGGGTGGTATCGCCAGAACCGGTTACGACAGTTCCGACAGCAGCGGCTTCGGTTCCGTCGGGGTGGCCAAGAAGATCGAAAATACCTCGATTCTTTTCCAAGGCGGTTACAAAAAGGGGCAGGAGCGCAAGACCAACGGCAATATCGATGCCCTGAGCGCCGCACGTACCGAAGCCAATCCATCGGACTATGATCAATACAACCTGCTCTTCAAGTTGCGCCACGAGTTCGAGGGGGGGCATACCTTTGGTCTGACCGCAGAACGATTCCGCCGAGACCGCGAGAGCGACATGCGCACCATGCAGTCGGCGACCGGGAATTATCGGCCAGGAAATTACACGGCAGTCAAGGACATGGACCGCGACCGGGTTTCGCTCGACTACAAATACGAGTCACAGAGCGATGATAGTCCGATCGACAGCGCCTGGGCCTCGCTCTACTATATGAACCAGAAGACCTTGGACGGTTACGACGGAATCCGTTCGACGTCGGTCATCGGACCGATCGGTCGCCGCAACGATTACGAACAGGATAGTTTTGGCCTGATCGGCGCGCTGGAAAAGAATATTGACACCGGTTTCCTCAATCACCGGCTCACCTTCGGCTTCGATCTCGCGCGGATCACTTCGGAACAATATTCGTCCGGTTATGACAATTGCCCGGCGCCTATCAGCCCCGGCGTTTATCCACCAGGCTTTTCCGCCTGCGCCAACCTGCACACGAACCAAGCTGACACGCCCAAGGTCGAGACGAGCCGTATCGGCTTCTATCTCGACGATGAGATCGACTTTGAGAACTCCGCCTTCACGCTAACGCCGGGTCTTCGGTTCGACTGGGTCCGCCATGCGCCGAAGATGACCGGAGCCTACGACGACAATGCCAGCAATCCCGTGCTTCCGGATGGTTTTGAGGATTGGGCACTCTCCCCGAAGCTGCGCGTCGGCTATAATGTGAACGAGGATGTCGAGCTGTTCGCACAGTGGGCCATGGGCTTCCGGGCGCCGACGGCCGGTGAGCTCTACAGCTCATTCGGTGGCCTCAACACCTATCTGCGGCTCGGCAATGCGGATCTGGAATCGGAAACCAGCAACGGTTTCGAAGTGGGCGCCAACCTCGGCGACGAACGTTTCGGCGGCCGCATAAACCTCTTCTACAATCGCTACAAGAACTTCATCGAATCTCGCGCCCTGACTGCGGCGGAAGCGGCTGCGCTCGGCTATCCTCTGGCCAACTATCCGCAGGGTGTCAGTCGCTACGAAAACATCGCCCGGGCCGAGATCTACGGCATCGAAGCCAGCGTTCACAAGAGCTTCGACAACGGCTTCAGGATCGGCGGCGGGCTCGCCTTCGCTCGCGGCAACGATCTCGACCAGGACACTTTCCTTCGGTCGGTCGCCCCTCTCAAAGCGGTCGCAAGCCTTGGGTACGACACGGAGACATGGGGCGTCGGTGTGGACGTGATCGGTGTGCAGGCCTCGCGCAATGACGACGGCAAGGGCGGTACCTACTTCAAGACTCCGGGTTACGTCATCGCGGATTTGACCGCCTGGTGGGAACCCGAGCAGGTGAAGGGGCTGAAGATCAATGCAGGCATCTACAACGTTTTCGATCAAACCTACTATGACTACGCAACAGTGAGGCAGAACACCGCTACACAGTCCCGCGAGTTCTACTCCGAACCCGGCCGGTCGTTCAAAGTCTCGCTCACCCAGCGGTTCTGATCCAAAAACAACGGCGGGGGCGCCTGGGGAGGGCGGTGCGAGAAATCGCGCCGCCCTTTTCTTTGCCCGGGAGAAGCTCCCGCCGCTATTCACACATTGCCTTTCTCTCGCTAATCATAACCAAACGGGCATATCTGGGTTCGAGGAACGAACGGGGAGCGAAGCTATGGCAGAGGTCAGATCCGACATCGAAATCGCACGCGCCGCGAAAAAGAAGCCGATCGTCGAGATCGGCGCGAAGCTCGGGATCCCCGTCGAAGCGCTTGCTCCCTACGGTCACGACAAGGCGAAGGTAGGGGCGGAGTTCATCGCATCGCTTTCCGAACGGCGCGACGGCAAGCTGATCCTCGTCACTGCCATCAACCCGACGCCGGCGGGCGAGGGGAAGACGACCACCACGGTCGGGCTCGGAGACGGGCTGAACCGGATCGGAAAGAAGGCGGTCATCTGCGTGCGCGAACCCTCGCTCGGCCCCTGTTTCGGGGTCAAGGGCGGCGCGGCCGGCGGCGGGTATGCGCAGGTCATTCCGATGGAAGACATCAACCTGCATTTCACCGGCGATTTCCACGCCATCACGTCTGCCCACAACCTTTTGTCGACGATGATCGACAACCATATCTATTGGGGCAATGCCGAGAATATCGATATCCGCCGGATCAGCTGGCGGCGGGTGATGGACATGAACGACCGGGCGCTGCGCCAGACGGTCGTCTCGCTCGGCGGCGTCGCCAACGGCTTTCCGCGCGAGAGCGGTTTCGATATTACCGTCGCCTCGGAAGTGATGGCGATCCTGTGCCTTGCGGCCGATCTCGAGGATCTCGAACGGCGGCTCGGCGATATTGTCATCGGCTATCGGTTCGACCGCTCGCCGGTGTTTGCGCGCGACCTCAAGGCCGACAGGGCGATGGCGGTGCTGCTGAAGGACGCCATGCAGCCGAACCTGGTGCAGACGCTGGAAAACAATCCGGCCTTCGTGCATGGCGGGCCGTTCGCCAATATCGCGCATGGCTGCAATTCGGTGATCGCCACCCGCACCGCGCTGAAGCTCGGCGACTATGTGGTGACGGAAGCGGGCTTCGGAGCTGATCTCGGCGCCGAAAAATTCTTCGACATCAAGTGCCGCAAGGCGGGGCTGAAGCCGGATGCGGCCGTCATCGTCGCTACCGTGCGGGCGCTGAAGATGAACGGCGGGGTGAAAAAAGAGGATCTGGGCCGCGAGAATGTCGAGGCGCTGAAGCGCGGCGCAGCCAATCTCGGCCGCCACATCGCCAATGTGCGGAAGTTCGGCGTGCCGGTCGTCGTCGCCATCAACCATTTCACCTCGGATACGGAGGACGAGATTACTGCCGTAAAAGACTACGCGGCGCGGCACGGCGCGGACGGCATCGTCTGCCGGCACTGGGCGGAGGGTTCCGCCGGCATCGAGGAGCTTGCCAACAAGGTGGTCGAGCTTGCCGAGGGCGGCCAGGCGAAATTCCAGCCGCTTTATCCCGATCACCTGCCGCTTCTCGAAAAGATCGAGATCATCGCCTCGAAGATTTATCACGCCGGCGAAGTCACCACCGACCGGGGCGTGCGCGACCAGCTGAAGGCCTGGGAGGAACAGGGTTACGGCGACCTGCCGATCTGCATCGCCAAGACGCAGTATTCCTTCTCGACCGACCCCGCCCTGCGCGGCGCGCCAGAGGGCCACATCGTGCATGTGCGCGAAGTCAGGCTTTCGGCCGGCGCCGGCTTCGTCGTCGCCATCACCGGAGAGATCATGACCATGCCCGGCCTGCCGCGCGTGCCGTCTGCCGAGCGGATATTTCTGAACGAGGACGGCTTCGTGGAGGGCTTGTTCTGAGGTTTGCGACGCAGCCCGCTATTCGGGCCGCGCCTGGCCATTCTGTGCCCGCAGCCTGGCAATCCGGGGGCTGACAATCACAAGGAAGATGTTGGGATCGCCGAGAGCCCGTGCCGAGAGCATCGCCCCGTGAACCGAGGCCATCAGGATCTGCGCTTCTTCTTCCGGCAGCTTGTTGAATTGAAACTTGCCCTGTTCCGTACCCGCTTTCAATATGGATGTCAGCCATCCCGCCAGGTTGCGGAAATGGGCGCGGACGCGGGACGCGACGTCCTCGGGCAGCATCTGCATCTCTCCGGCGAGCATCGCGCAGACCCAGAAGGATTGGAAGGCATCGAGAATGCACCCCTGCCAATAGCCCAGATAGGCTTGCAGCTGTTCTGCGGGGGCGGGGACCTGCTGGCTGAGAGACTTCAAGCCTCTCTGGGCTTGTTGCGTGTAACGATCGACCACGACGGCGGCCAGTTCGGCCTTGGTGGGAAAGTGGTGGTGTATGCTTGCCTTCCGGATGCCGATCGCATCCGAGATGTCGGCATAGCTGAAGCCGTTATAGCCCCCGCGACGACCAGGGCCTGAGCCTTTTCCAGTATCTTTTCCGAGGTCGTTAGTTCCATGTTGCTGCCGACCTCCTGGTCGGGAGGCTGTCAAGCCGGCTCTCATTGCGCTCCATTTCAAACATCTCGTCGCGACCGGTTGACTTCTCAAGCTTGATTACCTACTAGTAGGTAGGTTCACAAGGAGACTGTCATGCAAAGTCAAACCTCACCTCAGCCCCAGTGGTTGCGATCCTATTATTTCACACGCGCGCTCTTTTCCATCGCCTGGATCGCTGCTGCCATTCTTTCCGGCGGTCATTCGGCTTTGACCTCCATCTTGCTCGTGATCTATCCGGCGTGGGACGCGGGCGCCAACCTGGTTGATGCCCGATCGAACGGCGGACTGAAAGCCAACTCCTCCCAGGCACTGAATGTCGTCGTCAGCACGATCACGACCGTGGCCGTCATCCTGGCGGTGATGAAGAACACTCACGCGGTCTTGGCGGTTTTCGGCGTCTGGGCAATCCTATCGGGTCTGTTGCAACTCTATACCGGCGTGCGGCGCTGGCGCTCCTATGGCGCGCAATGGGTCATGATCCTGAGCGGCGCCCAGTCGACTTTGGCCGGCGGATTCATGATCACGCAGTCCCTCGCTGCCGTTCCGCCGACGATCCTCGACATTGTTCCATATGCGGGCTTTGGCGCGTTCTATTTCCTGCTTTCGGCAATCTGGCTGACCGCCACGATTTATCGAAAGGCAACGGCGAAAGGTTAGACGCACCTGCTTCGGGGCAAGGGATGAAACCCGGTACGCGACAGAACGTGGGGCATCGTCTATCGGCAATACCGATACCCATCCTTCCGCTCCAACACATCCAGGTGCAGATGGTTCTGGTGGGCCACGTCGCTGCCCGGTGACAGGACGGTGGTGAAGTGCAGGCAGGCGCCTGCCGTCGCGGTGCGCTGGAAGGCGCCTTCCATGGTGGAGTCTTCGTCGCGCGGCTTCATGGTCATCTTCTCGCCGTTGTCGAGCTTGAAGGCGGCGACATCGAAGGCGTTGCCGCGGGCGTGTTCGGAAATCTTGCCCGTCGAGGCGCTGTTGCGCAGGCGGCAGGCATAGGTGGAGCCGGGCACGAGACCGGTGATCCTGCGGCCCGGCATGGCGATGTTGAGCGCCGGCTGCACCGTGTCCTTCAGCCAATGGGCCATCGAGAGCGCGGTCTTGCAGCGCATCGTGGCGCCGCCGAGCGAAACACCGGGCAGGACTTCGGCAACGTCGATCGGGCTTTCGATGCCGCAACCGCCGCCTTCGTCGATCGGATCGGTCGGTTCGTATTTCGCGCCGAGCGAGGTGAGCTCGGCAAGGCAGGCCTTCAGCTCTTCGGGGTCTTCCTTGACAAGCGGCGGCGGAGGAGGCGGAGGCGGGGCCTCGGCCTTTTGCTCCCCCGGCTTGGTTTCGTTCTGTTTAGCCTCGTCCGGCATGACCGCATCCTGTCCCGGTGCCGCCGGCTGGTCGGGTTTGTCTGCCCGCTGCACATCGGCAGCCGTGGTGCCGGGTTTCGGCAGCGGCTTGGGAACGTCTGCCTGATGTGCCGGTTCCGAGGCCGTGCCGGGCTGCTCGACGACGGGCGGGCTCGGGGGCGGGCTTTGTGGAATTTCGCTCGGCCGATTTTCTGCCACAGGTGGCAGGGCCTGAGGCAGCGGGGACTCCTGAGCGACCGGTTTGTCGGCGGTGTTGTCCGCCTGCTGAGCTGCTTCAGCCGGCTTCGCCGCTTCTCCGACCGGTTTCGGGATCGGCAGGGGAACGTTTGCCAACGCCGGTGGTTGCGGAACTGCACCGCGTGCCTGTGATCGTGGGGACGCGCGGCGTCGAGGCGCAGGGTTACGCGATCCATCATCGAGAAGACGGGTCAGGAAGTTCACCTCAGTGACGCCCGCCGGGACGCCCGAATGCATCGGTCTTTCGGGCGGCAACCCCGCCCCAATGATCAAGGGCAGGCCTGCCAGAATTGCGATCCACGAATGCTGCATGCCGTATCCTTCTCGGCCGCGTTTCTTCGACCCTTAAGGGACGATAAACGCCGATCGCCGGTTTTGGTCGCATCGGAGCTGCAGAATTTCTGTTTCGGGGTCGTGGAAATTCGCTTGCGCGGCTCAAAAACCCCAGCTAACAATTCGGCCCATGATGAATTCGATGAACATCGCTAACTGGTGGCCGGCTCGCTCAACGCGGCCTTGACCAGTCATGTCCATCGACAAGACCACAAGCCGCCCGGAACCCGAGGCGGCTTTTTTGTTATCCGCCGCAGGGACCCGGGCAAAGACATTGGAGAGGCAGGACAATGGTAACGATCATTCGGGATGACGGTTCGGAAGTCTACGAGACGAGGGGCGGGATTGCGGTGAGCCGGCAGCGGCGCGCAGCACCTTATGCGGATGCGATCTCTTCCTATGTCGACAGGCTCGACGAACGGCGCGGCGCGGTGTTTTCCTCCAATTACGAATATCCGGGCCGTTATACCCGCTGGGACACGGCGATCGCCGATCCGCCGCTGGGGATCTCCTCGAATGGCCGTAAAGTGTGGATCGAGGCCTTCAACGGTCGCGGCGAGGTGCTGCTCGGTTTCGTCGCGGACAAGCTGAAGACGGTGGCGGACCTGACGCTCGGGGAGCGCACGGACCGCCGCCTCGACCTTACCGTCAACGAGCCGACCCGCGTGTTCACCGAGGAAGAGCGCTCGAAGATGCCGACGGTGTTTTCCGTGCTGCGGGCGATCGTCGACCTGTTCCATTCGGAAGCGGATTCGGCGATCGGCCTGTTCGGCGCCTTCGGTTACGACCTCGCCTTCCAGTTCGATGCGATCAAGCTTTCGATGCAGCGGCCGGAAGACCAGCGCGACATGGTTCTGTTCCTGCCGGATGAAATCCTCGTGGTCGACCATCATGCCGCCAAGGCCTGGATCGACCGCTACGACTTTTCCAAGGATGGCGTGACGACGGAAGGCAAGGACCAGGAGATCGCCCCCGACCCGTTCCAGCGCACCGATACGATCCCGCCGAAAGGCGATCATCGGCCGGGCGAATATGCCGCTCTCGTTACCAAGGCGAAGGAAAGTTTCCGGCGCGGCGACCTGTTCGAGGTGGTGCCGGGGCAGAAGTTCATGGAACGCTGCGATTCGAAGCCTTCGGAAATCTCCAACCGGCTGAAGGCGATCAATCCGTCGCCCTATTCCTTCTTCATCAATCTCGGCCACCAGGAATATCTGGTTGGCGCCTCGCCGGAAATGTTCGTGCGGGTGTCGGGCCGGCGCATCGAGACCTGCCCGATCTCGGGCACGATCAAGCGCGGCGAAGACCCGATCGCCGATAGCGAGCAGATCCTGAAGCTCCTGAACTCCAAGAAGGATGAGTCCGAGTTGACCATGTGCTCGGATGTCGACCGCAACGACAAGAGCCGCGTCTGCGAGCCGGGTTCGGTGAAGGTGATCGGCCGCCGGCAGATCGAGATGTATTCGCGGCTCATCCACACGGTGGACCATATCGAAGGCCGGCTGCGGCCGGACATGGATGCGTTCGACGGCTTCCTCAGCCACGCCTGGGCCGTCACCGTCACCGGTGCGCCAAAACTGTGGGCGATGCGCTTCATCGAAAACCACGAAAAGAGCCCGCGTGCCTGGTATGGCGGGGCGATCGGCATGGTGGGCTTCAACGGCGACATGAATACCGGGCTGACGCTGCGCACCATCCGCATCAAGGACGGTATTGCCGAAGTGCGTGCCGGCGCGACGCTGCTCAACGACAGCGATCCGAACGAGGAAGAGGCTGAAACCGAATTGAAGGCGTCTGCCATGCTGACAGCAATCCGTGATGCAAGGGCCGGCAATGCGGCCAAGGTCGGCCGCGATGTGGCGCGGGTCGGGCAGGACGTCAAGATACTGCTCGTCGATCACGAGGACAGCTTTGTCCACACGCTCGCCAACTATTTCCGCCAGACGGGGGCCACCGTTTCGACCGTGCGCACGCCGGTGGCTGAAGAGGTGTTCGACCGCTTCGACCCGGATCTCGTCGTGCTGTCGCCCGGCCCCGGCAATCCGAAGGATTTCGACTGCAAGGCGACGATCAAGCTGGCGCGGTCAAAAGGCCTGCCGATCTTCGGCGTCTGCCTCGGCCTGCAGGCGCTCGCCGAAGCCTATGGCGGGGAACTCCGGCATCTGGCGGTGCCGATGCACGGCAAGCCGTCGCGCATCCGGGTGCTCGAAGCCGGCATCGTCTTCTCCGGTCTTGCCAAGGAAGTGACGGTCGGGCGCTACCACTCGATCTTCGCCGATCCGAAGACGCTGCATCCGGATTTCATGATCACCGCCGAAAGCGAGGACGGCACGATCATGGGCATCGAGCACGTCAAGGAACCGGTGGCGGCCGTGCAGTTCCACCCGGAATCGATCATGACGCTCGGCGGCGATGCCGGCATGCGGATGATCGAAAACGTCGTGGCGCATCTGTCGCGGCGTGCGAAGACCAAGGCGGCTTGAGGTGTTGCCCGAGACCATCCCGATCGAATCCATCCGCGAAGAGCATATTGAGAGCTTTCACAAGGCGCTCGACACGGTCTCGCGCGAGCGAAAATACCTGAGCTTCCTGGAGGCGCCGCCGCTTGAAGACGTGCGGCCCTTCGTGCTGGACATGATCGAGAACGGCCATCCGCAGGTCGTTGCCGTTGTCGGCGGCGAGGTGGTCGGCTGGTGCGACATCCGCCGGCATTCCCGCCCGACCGCTGCCCATTGCGGCACGCTCGGCATGGGCATCATCCCCGGCTACCGCGACAAGGGGCTCGGCACCCGGCTGATCCGCGCCGCTGTTGGGCAGGCCCGTGAGCGTGGTTTCCACCGCGTCGAGTTGCATGTGCATGCGGACAATCCGCGTGCCATCGCGCTCTACGAGAAGGTCGGCTTCGTGCGGGAAGGCGTGGCGCGGGATGCGGTGAGAATCGACGGACTGTTTGTCGATAGCATCAGCATGGCGGTGGTTTTCGGGTAGTGGATCGAGGAAGGTATCAGTGGGTGATACCTTCCTGTTGATTTTCGTTGGTATCTCTCTATGATACGTTCATCGGGAGGCCGCCGGTGATCCGTTCATTCAAAGGCAAGCTTACACGCTCGATCGATGACGGAACGGTCAGGAAAGGTTTCCCTCCCGATCTCGTTCGGCGTGCTCAGCAGCTGCTGACGGTGTTGAATGCGGCTACCTCTTTGGAAGACCTCCGTTCCCCTCCCGGCAATCGCTTGGAAAAACTCTCAGGCGACCGGGAAGGACAGCATTCCATCCGCATCAACAAGCAGTGGCGGATCTGCTTCGTATGGACAGACGCTGGGCCGGACGAGGTAGAGATTACCGACTATCACTAGGCCAATCGTGGCACACAGGAGATCGATATGAGTGTCAGCAAGCTTCCGCCCATCCATCCCGGCGAAATCCTGCGCGATCTCTATCTTGAGCCGCTGGAGATGACACCTTACGCGCTTGCTAAGAAGCTGCATGTTCCACGCACCCGCATCGAGCGGATCGTCGCGCAGAAGACCGGGATCACCTCAGATACCGCTTTGCGGCTTGCCAAATTCTTCAGGACCTCTCCGGAATTCTGGATGAACCTGCAGAATAGTTTCGATCTTAAGATCGAGGCGGAGAATCTCAAGGACGCGCTTGAACATATTCCGGTCTACGAAGCGGCAGCGTGATTGCTTTCCTGTCGGCAGGCCAAGTCGAACTGAGTAGCCCGCCATTCATTCCGCCGCAATCGCATCGCCTGCGGGAACTGCTTTGATCGCCGCCGGCAACCTCTCGCAGGTTTCCGCAAACAGCTTCTCACTCAGGAAATCGACCAGCACCCGCACCTTCGGGGACAGATGCCTGCTGGAGGGCCAGAGGAGGTGGAACTGGCCGGGGGCGTTGAGATGTTCGTCGAGGATGGTCCGCAGCCGGCCGTCGGCGATCGGTTGCCTTGCCAGGAAATCCGGCATGCAGCCAATGCCGAGGCCGGCGATAACGGTGTGGCGGAGCGCCTCCATGTTATTGCAGGTGAGCGCCGTGCGCAGGCGCGGTTCGGAGCCTTCGGGCGGCATGGTGATCGGCCAGTCCTGCAGTTTGCGGCTGTTCGGGAACCGGAAGCCGATCGCCAGATGGCCGTCGAGTTCCCGGGGGCATTCAGGAGTGCCGTGGCGTTCGAGATAGGAGGGGGCGGCGCAGAGGAGCAATTGGAATGGCCTGAGGGTCCGCGACATCAGCCGGGAATCCGGCAGGTTGCCGCTGCGGATCGCCACATCCACCTCCTCATCGATCAGATCGACGATCCGGTCGTTGAAATCGAGATCGAGTTCGACCTCCGGATAACGCTCGACGAATTCAGGCAGGACCGGCATCAGAAGATGATAGGTGACGATCGGGACGCTGACCCGAAGTTTTCCGCGCGGCACGGCGACGGCGCTGGCAAGCGAGGCTTCCGCATCGTTGAGGTCGTCGAGCACCCGGCGGCACCGTTCGTGGAATAGCCGGCCCTCTTCGGTCAGCCGCAGGCTGCGCGTCGAGCGCTGGAAAAGCCGGACGCCGAGTTCTCTTTCCAGATTGGTGACGGCCTTGCCGACGGCGGAGGCCGACAGGCCGAGCACGCGGCCGGCAGCGACGAAACTGCCGAGATCGGCGGTGCGAACGAAGGCTGTCAGTCCACCCAAGCGATCCATCTGCCATCTCCATTCGAGCGGTTTTTTCCGTCATGTCAGGAACAGACGCGGTATTTTCCAAATATTATATCGAAACTATCTTGTGTTGGTCAATTCGACACCCTTCCGGCCGGGCGGGTTCAGGCGACGGCTTCTCCCAAGGCCGCCGGCCTTCCTCTTTGCTCCAACACAGCGGAATCTCCGATATGAGAGACAACACATATGCTGTAACGGCAGCCGCACGGCTGTTCGTTCTGATCGCAGTCTGCTGCGCGGCGGTCGCCATGCCGCTGACCTTTACCGGCACGGCCGTCGGCCTGCCCGCCATCAGCCGGGCGCTCGGCGGCAGCCCGATCGCCCTCAACTGGGCCACCAATGCCTTCATGCTTTCCTTCGGCAGCACACTGATGGCTGCCGGCGCGCTTGCCGACAGTTATGGGCGCAAGCGGATTTTCCTGAGCGGCCTTTTCATCTTCGCACTCTTTTCGGTCGGTCTCGCCTTTGCAGGCGATATCGTCTGGTTCGATGTCCTGCGGGCGCTGCAGGGCATCGGCGCGGCGGCCGCCTTTTCCGGCGGCATGGCCTCGCTTGCCCAGGAATTCGACGGCGCGGCGCGGCTCAGGGCCTTCAGCATCGTCGGCGCCAGTTTCGGCATCGGGCTCGCCTTCGGGCCGATTGCGTCGGGGTGGATGATCGCCATGTTCGGGTGGCCGGCGATCTTCGTGCTGGTGGTTGCGCTTGCGGTGACCGCCTTCGTCCTCGGCGCGATCTTCATGCGGGAATCGCGCGATCCGAAGGCCTCTGGCCTCGACTGGAAGGGAGCGCTCAGCTTCACGGCGGCGCTGACCGCGCTGACCTTTGGCGTACTTCAGGCGCCGGAAAGCGGTTGGAGCGATCCGCTCGTCATCGTCATGCTTGTGGCCTCGGTCCTGCTGTTTACAGCCTTCGGGCTGATCGAACGGGCTGTCGCGCGGCCGATGCTCGATCTCACGCTGTTCCGCTATCCGCGTTTCGTCGGCGTGCAACTGCTGGCGGCCGCTCCGGCCTATGCGTTCGTGGTGCTGCTCATCCTCCTGCCGGTGCGGTTCATCGGCATCGAGGGCATGGACGAGATTGCCGGCGGGCGGATGATGATCGCGCTGTCCGGGCCGCTGCTCGTCCTGCCGATCGCGGCCGGGTTGCTGACCCGATGGTTCGCGCCGGCGACGATCTGCGGTGCAGGTCTGGCGATCTCGGCGGGCGGCCTGTTCTGGCTCAGCCAGTTTCCGGTCGGCTCCGAGCCAGTGGCGCTGATTGCGCCGCTCTTGACCATCGGGGTCGGCATCAGCCTGCCCTGGGGGCTGATGGACGGTCTGGCCGTCAGCGTCGTGCCGAAGGAAAGGGCCGGCATGGCGACCGGCATCTTCAGCACCACCCGCGTGGCCGGCGAAGGTGTTGCGCTTGCAGTGGTCACGGCGGTACTTTCGGTGCTCACCAGCGCGAACCTCGGCGGTAGTGCCGGCGACCAGGCGGGGGCGATCGCCCAGCGGCTGGTCACCGGTGATCTGCAGGATGCGGCGGTGCTTCTGCCGTCGATCAGCCAGACGGCCTTGCTGCAGGGGTATAGCGACGGGTTCTCGTCGCTCCTGTGGCTGCTGACCGCGATCACGGGGTTGACGGCGGTCGTCGTGTTCCTGTTCCTCGGGCGGGGCGGCGAGACGGTGGAGGACATCGAGGAGGAGGGGGAACTCGCGGTCGCTGCCGCCGCGATGCAATCCGACGAGGCCGGATTATGCCAGCCGGCCCTTTGACAAACCGGCGCATCTGAGCGATATGCAGGCCATTCGAAACCGCCGGAGCGAACCATCTCGCTCCGGCGGTTTCGCCGTTTTGGACGTCCGGTCCTGCAAATCATTCGCACGCGCAAAAAGGAAGACATCGTGCCGAGGGAAGTCAAAATCGTCGAGCGGCTCGCCTTCTGGGGCATGCCGCTGTCGCTCGGCGTCATGTCCTTGAAGATGCTGGCCTGGTGGGTGACGGACTCCGTCGCGCTGCTGTCGGACGGGCTGGAATCCTTCGTCAATGTCGCTGCTGCCTTCATCGCCTATTTCGTGATCCGTTACGCCCAGCGGCCGGCCGACCACGACCACCAGTTCGGCCATCACAAGGCGGAATATATGTCGGCGGTGGTCGAAGGCGGGCTGATCATCGTTGCGGCGTTCCTGATCATCAACGAGGCCTGGGACGGGCTGTTCGCGCCGAAACTTCCGGATGCGCCGGTGCTCGGTCTTGCGATCAATGCGCTTGCCGCCGTCATCAACGGTCTATGGGCAACGACGCTGATCCGGGTCGGCACGGCCCATTATTCACCGGCCATGGCGGCCGACGGCCAGCACATCATGTCCGACGTGGTGACTTCGGCCGGCGTGCTCGTGGGCCTCATCCTTGCGCTTGCGACGGGTTACGCGATCCTCGACCCGGTGCTCGCCATTCTGGTGGCGGTCAACATCCTCTGGCAGGGCTACAAGGTAATCGCGCATTCCATCGGCGGGCTGATGGACCGGGCGCTGGAGCCGGACGAGGAGGCGGCGGTGCGCGAGGCGATCGCCACCCATTCGGTCGGCGCGCTCGGCGTCCACGACCTGAAGTCGCGCCGGGCGGGGGCTGCGGCCTTCATCGATTTCCATCTGGTCGTGCCGGCCGACATGAGTGTCGAAGAGGCGCATGCAATCTGCGACCGCTTGGAAGATGCGATCAAAGCGAGTATTGCCGGCGCCACATTGGCAATCCATGTGGAGCCCGAAGGCGAGCGCGCCCATGGACAGAACGTAGACGTTGAAGGAACAGTCAAATGACGATGACAGATGTCAGCGGGCTCTCGCAGCTCGGATCCCAGGTGGAAGCCCCGCAAAGCCCGGAAACCGCGGTTCTCGAAAAAGTGCCGAACGGCAACCAGGGTACCGATTACGTGGTGCGCTTCACGGCGCCGGAATTCACCTCGCTCTGCCCGATGACCGGCCAGCCGGATTTCGCGCATATCGTCATCGACTATATCCCGGACGGGTTCCTGGTGGAGTCGAAGTCACTGAAGCTGTTCCTGCATTCGTTCAGGAACCACGGTGCGTTTCATGAGGACTGCTCGATCTATATCGCCAAGCGGATCGTCGATCTGCTCGCCCCGAAATGGCTCAGGATCGGTGCCTACTGGTATCCGCGCGGCGGCATTCCGATCGACGTGTTCTGGCAGACGGGCGAGGCTCCGGCCGGCGTTTGGCTGCCGGAGCAGGGGGTGGCGACGTATCGCGGGCGTGGGTGAAGGGGTTACAGCTTGCCGGCAAAACGCTTCTACGGAGCGTTTTGAGCGCCCGGATTGTACGGCGGGCTCTTTCATCCAATCGAGCGAGGGCGTGGGCTATCGCCATTAACGTTGCAATCCGCCCGCCCCTTCTGCCCTGCCGGGCCTCTCCCCCCTCAAGTGGGAAGATCATACGCCGCGAGACCGTCATTCCATGACATGCCTCAATAGCCAGACCGCGCGCAGAAGAAGACGTGGAGTTGGAAGCAATGCGCTGGCGCCCAGCCGATCTCCCCCTTGAGGGGGAGATGCCCGGCGGGGCAGGGGCCTCGTGCGCTCCAACGTCGAAGGTCAGCCTTCCGTCCTTACATCAAGGGCCCCTGCGCTTTATCCACCGCAGAGCCTCTCAATCACACATCCATCGAATCGTCGCTGCCCAGATCGCTGTTGTCGAAATCCGCCTGGTCGTCGGAAAAGTCATCGTCGGTGTAGTCGGCCTGCTGCCAGCCGTCGTTCGAGCCGGATTTATCGGCGGCATCATTGCTGTTGGCGGCGGCGGCATTGCCGTCCGAGGCCTGGCGGATGGCGTCATCGCCGAAATAGTTGTTGTTGATGATTGTTTCCTCGGCCGGGGCGTTGCCGCTGCCGAACGGGTTGCTGCCGGCGAGCGGCGAACCCCAGCCGAGCGAGTTCATGTGGCTGCCGAAGATGCCGGAGAGCGAATTGGCGAGCAGCATGCCGCCCGCGACGCCGGCTGCTGTCCCCAAAGCGCCGCGCAAGAAGCTGCCGCCGGCTGACGGAACCGATGCCTGGCCGCTCCAGGGGGCGGCGGAGGGCGGGGGTGCGCGGTAACCGTCGTCATAGTCGCTGCCGGTGCGGTAACTCTGACGTGGGGCGGCGCCCCATGGGCCGGACTGGGGGCTTGCCAGGGGGCTTGCTTGGGACCCGGGACCGGTTCGAAAACCGGGCTGCGGGGCGGGGGACTGCTGCGGCTGACCGGTGCCGAAGATCGAGCTCAGGAATCCGCCGCCCTGTTCGGCGCGGTGATGGTCGCTTGTTTCCGCCTCGAGCTGGCGGACGCGCTCTTCCAACTCCCTGATGTGATTGGCGGCGGCTTCCAGGCCCTTTTCCTGCACGATCACGGCCTGGGCCAGATAGTAGGTGGCATAGGGCTGTTCGCGGGTTGCCTGGTCTATCAAGGTCTCCGCATCTCGGTCGCGCGGCGTGGCGGCGGCGGTGCGGATGCGGTCGAAAAGGGCAGTGAGAAGCTGGCGTTCTTCCGGTGACATGTTTGCCTCCTTGCAGGCGTTTGCCGTGGACAAGAAGGTAGGCAGGGATTCCGGCATTTCAAAGCCGGAATCCCTTACATTTCGGTAATCTTCGGCCTCAGGCGAAGGCCAGCGACAGGCCGAGAAGCGCGGTTCCGGCGCCGAGGATACGGGCGATGTAAGGGCTGAAGCGGGCGATGCCGAGGCCGAGCGCTATGCCGGCTGCATGCAGCAAGGCGGTGGCGATGATGAAGCCGATGCCGAACTCCAAGGCACCTGCTTGGCCGAGTTCGCCGCCATGGGCGTGGCCGTGGAACAATGCGAAGACGCCGACGACGGCCGCTGCTGCCGAAACCGGCAGTTTCACCGCCGTTGCGACGAGCAGGCCAAGCCCGATCACCGAGGCGAGGATCGCCGGTTCGACGAAGGGGAGGCCGACGCCGCCGAGTGCGAGCAGGAAGCCGAAGGCCATGGTGCCGACGAAGGCCAGGGGGATTGTCCATAGTGCATTGCGGCTGCTGTCGCTCGCGGTCTGCGCGGCCCACAGGCCGACCGCGACCATGACCAGGATATGGTCCGCGCCGAACAGCGGATGGGAAAAACCTGCCAGGAACGAGCCGTGTTCGGCCGGATCGAGATGTGCGAAGGCGGGTGCGGCGGCGACAGTCAGAATGGCGGCGGCGAGCGAAAGGCGTTTCAGCATTTGTGTCCCCTGAAATTATGCGAATGCGGAATGGCATCGGAGGATAGGCAAGCTCCTGATGGCTGTCCATCGGCAATCGTCGCGACAGGAGGCTCTGTGCTACGTCATTCACCTTAGTCCGTGGAAGGTGCCGTCTTAGACTCCGAGCTCCATTGTTTTACGGCGGCGAACACATTATGTCCGATATATGAATCTGATGCAGGAGACTTTCAGCGTGCTCGACGACGAAGACGACAAGGACGACAAGACCAAGGAACTGCCGCTCGGCAAGGAAACGGAAGCGAATCTTTTCAAGTCGCGTTCGATCTTCATCTACGGAACGATCACCCAGGAACTGGCGCAGAAGGTCTGCACCCAGCTCGTGGCGCTTTCCGCCGCCAGCGACGACGACATCCGCATCTATGTGAGCTCGCCCGGCGGCCACGTGGAATCGGGCGATTCGATCCACGACATGATCAAGTTCATCAAGCCGAAGGTCTGGATGATCGGTACGGGCTGGGTCGCATCGGCCGGCGCGCTGATCTACGTGTCCGTTCCCAAGGAACGCCGTATCTGCTTGCCGAACACCCGCTTCCTGCTTCATCAACCGTCCGGCGGCACCCGCGGCATGGCATCCGATATCGAGATCCAGGCCCGCGAGATCATCAAGATGAACGAGCGGCTCAACAGGATCATGGCGGAAGCCACCGGCCAGTCGGTCGAAAAGATTGCTGCCGACACGGATCGCGACTACTGGCTGTCCGCCGAAGAGGCCAAGGCCTACGGCCTGGTTTCGCGGATCGTGACGTCGCAGAGCGAAGTCTGATCGCTTGCGCCATTCGAATTGAAAAAGCCCCGCCGGCGAATGTTGGCGGGGCTTTTTGTTGCGTGCCGGCTCGCATTGCTGCGGGGAGGCGCCTGCCGGACTGCAGGCCGCTGCGGTTCAGGCGACCTGCGGACGCCAGGCTATGACGCCTTCGGTGCGGGCGCGGACCTCGGGTGCGGCAAGGCAGGTGGCGACGGCTTCGTAGCCGGGCGCTCCCGGGATGGGGGCTACGCGGCTCGGCGGGCTGTGGTTGGCCGGGCAAAGGATGATCGCCTCGTCCTGTCCGACGGCGCCGAGATCGAGGATCGCCGAGGAGCGGGTCATGATGAAGAGCGGACAGGCGCCTGGCCGGCGATTGTGCAGATAGGCGGCGAGCGCTTCCTGCGATGCCTGGTCGAGGCCCTGTTCGATCATGTCGATGACCGGGATATCGGTTCCGTCGGCCTCCAGCGCGACGAGGAGGGCGGTGAGGGCAGGCGTTTCCGCCGCACCTTCGTCGAGAAGCCAGGAAAGGGCCTGTTCGACACGAGCCTTCAGAGCCGGATCGGTTTCCATCCGTGCCCTGGCGTCGTCGTCGTTGACGGCCCGTTCGAGACCCACGAAGACTCCGCCCGGAAGGTGTTCGGCAATGGCCTTTGCGAACCGCGTCTTGCCGCTGCCGAGCGGGCCGATGATGTAGTTGAGCGGTCTGACATCCCTGAGTTCGAAGCGCTCGCCGCCCCAGGGCCAGGGAAGGTCGAACGCTGCGACGACTTCGGCCACCGGACGCGTCAGTCGCGTCAACTCGTGCATTCCGAGCGGATCGCCGCCGGCAAGGCCCGTGCGCAGAGCGCGGACTTTTTCGACCGTCCCGGCGATTCGGCGGGCCTCCGTTTCAAGCCGCGCCTGATGGGCGGCAAGCGCGGGAGCGAGCTCCTGCGCATCGCCCTTCAGCACGCGCGCCACCTGCGCGAGGCTGAGGCCGAGGGCTCGCAATGCCGCGATCTCGCCGGCGCGGGCCATCTCCGCGGGGCCATAGGTCCGCCATCCGGCTGCAGTTCGGACCGGAGCGATCAAGCCACGCTGTTCGTAGAGACGCAGCGCCTTGGGAGATATGCCGAGCCGTTCGGCGGCATCGGACGGGTTCAGATAGTGTGCGGAAGAACTCAAGGAATCACCTCGTTGGTTGTTGACCGCTCTTCCTATCGGGGCAGCCCCAGGGGTCGGGTCAACAGGTGTTTTGCGAGGTTTCGTTTTTTTTCGGGAGATGACCCACTTCCTCCGCCAGCGCCGAGCGGTTGCCGGCCTGCCAGTCCGTTGCGAAGGCGATGAAGTCGTTGGCAGGCATCGGCTTTGCGAAGACGTAGCCCTGCAGCGTCTGACAGCCGAGGCTGCGCAGGATGTCCACATGCGCGGTGGTCTCCACGCCTTCGGCGACGATCTCGATGCCCTGGGAGCGGCCGATCTCGATGATCGAGGCGACCAGACGGCGCTGCGAGCCGGCGGCTTCGAGCGGTGCGATCAGCTTGCGGTCGATCTTCAGCCGCTTGGGCCCGAGTTCGAGAAGGCTGACGATCGAGGCGTGGCCGGTGCCGAAGTCGTCGATCTCGATATCGATTCCGAGCGCCTTCAGGTCGAGAATTGCGGATCTCAACTCCTTGTCCTGATCTTCGAAGGAGATCGATTCGAGAAGTTCGAACGACAGGGTTCCGGGCGCAATCGGCAGTTCGGCCAGCCGCTTGAACAGCCTTTCGTCCTTCAGGCGCTGCGCCGAGATGTTGACGGAGAGATGCGGGATATCGAGCCCGAGCGCGCTCCATCTCACCGACTGGAAGAGCGCCTTTTCGAGAATGATGGCATCGATATCGGCCGCCCGGTGCAGGCTCTCGGCGATCGCCAGGAAGCTGTCCGGCGCCAGCAGGCCGCGGTTGGGATGCTGCCAGCGGGCCAGCGCCTCGACACCGACGATGGCGAGCGAATGCGCATCGAACTGGGGCTGGAAGAACGGGATGATCTGGTCGCCTTCGAGCGCGCTCAGGAACTCGTCGGACATGCGCTTGCGCAGCACGGCTGCGGAGCGAAGCTCCTTGGAGAACACCTCGACGCGGTTGCGGCCGCGTTTCTTGGCCTCATAGAGCGCGATGTCGGCGTTGATCAGCAATTGGCTCAATTCCTCGCCGGTATCGCTCTGACAGGCGATGCCGGCGCTGCAGCCGATGCGGCATTCGTGTCCGCCGATATCGATGGGGCGGGCAAGGGTGTTGACGATCGACTGGGCTAGATATTCTGCCCGACGCTGCGGTTCCGCCCCCCCGGTCACGACAACGAATTCGTCACCGCCGATGCGCGAGGCGAACTCGTCGTGGTCGATCAGATCGAGCAGGCGGGACGTGGCGGCCTTCAACACGGCATCGCCCGCAGCGTGGCCGAGCGTGTCGTTGACTTCCTTGAAGCGGTCGAGATCGATGTGGATGAATGCCAGCCGGTGATCGGCAGCCTGGCTCTTTCCGGTGGTCATGAACTGGTCGAGGAAGCGCCGGTTCGGCAGGCCCGTCAAGGCGTCGTGCAGCGATTGGTATTCGAGCGTGCGCCTTGCGGCACGCAATTCGTCGTTCTGCAACTCGGCCTGCGTCTGTGCCAGCTGCAGTTCGGAATGGAGTGTGACGTCCCGGGTGACGTCCCAATTGGCGCCGACCATGCGCTTGACGCCGCTCGCGGTCCGGTAGGTGGCGCCGTGCGCGCGGATATGGCGGATTTCGCCGCTACCCGACACGACCCGGAACTCGGTGCGGTAGCTCGTCTCTTCCTTGAGTGCCTTGCGGAAATACGTCTCGGCAGCTTGCAAGTCGTCGGGATGCAGCGCATTGCGCCAGTCCGCATATTCCAGGATGGCCCGGTCCGGCGACGCATCGTAGAGTTCGCGCATGCGCCGGTCCCAGATCAGCGTATCGGTCGAAGGTTCATATTCCCAGACGCCGACGCCCGAGGCCTGGAGCGCCAGTTCGAGGCGCTGGGACAGCGTTTCCAGCTGTTCCTCGCGTTGTTGCAAGGTAAGGATATTGCCGTGGCGCTGCTTCATCAGCAGCCCTGCCCAGATGAGCGGGGCGGCAATGCAGAAGGCGATCAGAAGGGCGGTGATCCGGAAGCTGAACATGTCCGGCGGCGAGCCTTGCCATCCGCCTTTCGGGACAGCGGCGAGGTACCAGGTGTCGTAACCGAGTTCGATCCTAGACTTGACGGGATCTTGCGAAAACAGGGCCCAGTTTCCGAGGAAGACGTCGCGCTCGGCGGGAATGGGCCGCCGTGAAATCACGATATCCAGTGCCTGGCGCGGGGTATTGACGTTGCTGTCGGTATAGAGCCTGTCGAGGTCGATGACCGCCGAAACGACACCCCAGAACCGGCCGTTGGCAAGCGAGAAGACCGGATAACGGGCGATCAGCCCCTGGCCGCCCTGTACCAGATTGACCGGGCCGGTGATGACGAGCGCCCGCCGCTCGACGGCCCTCATCACAGCATCCCTCTGCGGCTCGTTGGTGCGGTAGTCGAGGCCCAGGGCCTTTTTGTTCGGCTCTTCGGGATAGACCAGGCCGATCACCAGATCCTTGGCGGCGACAACATTGCGCAGTTGCGAGGGAACGTCGAAAATCCGTTCCGAAAGCGCCGTGAATTGCGGCTGGTTGATATTCGGGTTGGCGGCAATGGCGGCGACCAACCCGTAGATCAGGTTGACGTTGCCGTGGATGTTGGTCTCGAGGCTCGCGGCGACCCTGGCCAGCTGCTCGGCTGCCTTGACCTGCTGCGCCACATGGTGCTGCTCACGTTTCTCGATATCGGCGCGAACCACCCCGACCAACAGGCCGGCAACGGCAAGTATGGCCGGGAAAAAATAACCGAGGCCGAAAAACTGAAGGCCGGACGATTTTGATTTCGAGAGGAATGGCAGCGAGGTCATGGAGATTTCCGATGGCATTCCCCAACTGTCGCCGACAAAATTTAAGATTGTCTAATTTACCTGCGTGTCAGTTACGCAATCACGTGCCGAAGAGGCACAAAATCCCGTCTGTACGGAAATGGGACCACGCCCGTGCCTATACGGGGCTGATCCGGTTCCTGCCGGCACGCTTGGAACGGTAGAGACCGTCGTCGGCGCGTTTCAGAATATCCTCGCAGGAGGCATCCGCGGGCAGGAATTCGCTCAGGCCGCCGCTGATCGTGGCGTGATGGCCAAGCGTCTCCCTGACCTCGGAGGCGACACGCTGGCGCAGCCGATTGGCAATGACGGTGCCGTGTTCCTGCCGGGTGGCGGGCATCACGACGACGAACTCGTCGCCGCCGAGGCGAGCCAGGAAGTCGGTCTTGCGCAACTCCTGGCGACACACGTCGGCGATCGCCTTCAGAACCGTATCGCCCATCGCATGCCCAAGCTCGTCGTTGATGGTCTTGAAGTGGTCGATGTCGAACATGAAGACGGATGTCGGGATATGCTCGTCGCGAAAAAGCTCGAATTTCAGGGCGAGCACGTCCATCAGCTTGCGGCGGTTGAAGAAGCCGGTCAGCGCATCAGTCTCGCTCTGATGACGCAACTGGTTCTCGATAGCGTTCTTTTCCGTGATGTTGCTGGCGACCCAGACGATCGCATCCTCGCCGTTGACCTCAAAATCAAGCGCCTGCAAGCGCCCCTCGAACCAGATCGGATGGTCGGGGCCGTCATTCTCCAACCCCTTCACGTCGCTGCCGGCGAGACTGTATTCGATGATATGCAGGGCACGCGAGGCGAGCGCCTTTTCGATTTCCCGCATGAAGCGGTGCGCCTTCTCGAAGACGAGGACGTCATAGAGGCTCTTGCCGACGAGATTGCTGCCGTCATGATAATAACGGGTATCCTTGCCGCCGAAGAGCGCGACATAGCGGCCGCTGCGGGTGAGGACGAAGCAGGGGTCCGGAAGTGCTGACAGAATGAAATAAAGCTGATCGCGGGAAAAGGCGGTCTCCCGTCCCATCTCGATCTCTGGCGCAAGGTGAGCTGCCGTCATTGCGTTTCCCGGGCGTTGATGCAATCCGGGCTGCATGACCGGACCGACCGGAAGCAACGGGCGCACGGGCCATAGACTACCGCCAAACTCCTTCCAAATTATCAACAGATGCGAATATTCGCGGGCACGAACAAAAGGGCGGACCGGCAGCCGGCAAAGGCAACCGGTCGGCTGCAGCCATTGCTTTCCCACCCAGCCGTACCCTTTTGCCGCAAACGCACCTTGCCTTTGCCGGCGGGCCTATGTTCGATTGCGGACTTTGAAATTCACGAGTCCCCGCCCGTATGTTCAAGGATTTTACCGTTTCGGCCCTGATGATGGGGCTGCTCACCGCTTTTGTCGGGTTCGTCAGCTCGTTTGCGGTGATCATGCAGGGGCTGCAAGCGATGGGCGCGACCGCGCCGGAGATCGCCTCGGCGCTCTTGGCGCAATCGATCTCCATGGGCTTGCTGGCGATCGTGTTTTCGAGCTGGTACCGGATGCCGATCAGCATCGCCTGGTCGACGCCGGGTGCGGCGCTGCTGTCGGGCATCAGCATGATCGAGGGCGGGTTTCCGGCCGTTGTCGGCGCCTTCGTGGTCTGCGGCGTGCTGATCATTCTCTCCGGCCTGTTCCGGCCGCTCAGCCGGGCAATCCGGCTGATTCCGGCGCCGCTCGCCAATGCCATGCTTGCCGGCATCCTGCTCAGCCTCTGCCTCGCGCCGGTGAAGGCCGTCGCCTTCAATGCGGCGCTCGGCCTGCCGATCGTGCTGACCTGGATGGTCGTGGTTTCGCGGTGGCGGCTGTGGGCGGTGCCGGCGTCGCTCGGCGCGCTGATCCTGGTGCTGATCTTCGGCGTCGACCTTGCTCCGGACGCGATGGCGCAGATCGGCGCGGCGATCCATCCGGAGCTCATCTTCATCACGCCGGTCTTTACCCTGCACGGGGCGATCTCCGTCGCGCTGCCTCTCTTCATCGTTACCATGGCCTCGCAGAACATTCCCGGCATGGCGATCCTCAAGGTGCACCACTACGAGCCGCCGCCGGGCGTGATGTTTGCCGGCACCGGCATCTTCTCGATCCTCGGCGGGCTCGTCGGCGGCGTGCCGGTCAACATGGCGGCGATCACGGCGGCGATGTGCGCCAGCGAGGATGCCAATCCCGATCCTGCCAAACGCTACTGGGCGGCGATCGTCGCCGGCTTCGGTTACATCGTGTTCGGCCTGATCGCCGGCGGCATCATCGCCTTCGTGTCGCTGGCGCCGCCGATCCTTCTGCAGGCGGTTGCGGGCCTTGGCCTGATCGGCGCGTTTTCCAACGCGGCCTTTGCGGCCTATCGCGACCCGGAGACGCGGGAAGCGGCGGCGATCACCTTCCTGGTGACGGCGTCGGGCCTCTCGTTTGCGGGGATTTCCGGGCCGTTCTGGGGGCTGGTGGCCGGCGGGGTGATGATGGGGTTGCAGCGGGCTGTGAAACGCCGGGCTTGAACGAGGGATGGGGCGGCCGAGTTCACCACGTCCAGAAGGGCGATACCTGCCTTTCTAGAATGGTTTGCCGGCGGGCGGAGAGGGCGGCCAGAAAATCGAACCCGGTGTCTTCCTCGATCGCGTCGATGGTCGTGCGGAATTCCTCTGCCGCATAGGAGGTCTTGCACCGCGCCTCGTTCCTGAAGCGGAAAGCCATGGCCCGTTGTTCCTCCACCGCATAGACGATCTTGAAGAATGCCGTCGGGATCGCGACCGAGCCTGTCGAGGCAGCGGATGCCTCTGCCGGTTTCACGTCAGCGGTCGGGGATGCGGGAGAGGCTGTCTGTCCGGTAGTCGGAGATTGAGGGGGGATGGCTGCGGGTGCAGTCGGCGGCGGGTTGGCCACCTTAGCCGCTTTGGCCCGACGTTCGGCCTTGACGTCGTCTACGGTCTTCAACGGGCCTGAGAAGATCGGGCCCGTGAACACGATGAGACGGGGCCGGGTCGGCAAGAGGTTGCGGATCGCCGTTTCCAGCTCGCGCCAGATACCCTGGTTGAAGCAGGCACCGACCTGCGGCCCCATGTTGGAGAGGACGAAGGTCTCGTCCATCAGATCCTGCCTTGCGGAAAAATCTCCCGCCGGCGCCTGATGCCCGCGATCGTAGCCGCTGTGCTTGTAATGGGACAGCAGCGCGGAATAGCCTTCGGGCAGGGTCTTGTCGACGAAGAAGTCATCGCTGCGTTCTGCGCCGCTGCCGACCTCCTCGGGGATGATATCCTCGGCAACCCAATCCGGCACTTTGGTGACGCCATTGAACCGCAATGCGAAGCCGCCGAGATGACAGCGATAGAGGAACGGCGGATTGGGAACCGGTGGCAGGCTGCCGTTCTGGAACGTGTATTCGTGTTCGTCGGCCCCGTCCGTGCCGGACGGCATCCCGACAGGATCGAATATCGAAGCGCAGCCCTGAAGGTCCGCCGGCAGCGCTTCGCCCGCCTGCGCATTGCCAGCGGAGGCGATGAGCATGCTTGAAGGGACGGCAAGCATGCCTGCCGAGGCGGCAAGCCGGATCGCGGCCATCAACCCGTTTGAAATGCCGAATATACTGCGCATAAGGCTCTCCCATCGCTCGTCAGCCGGTGGTTCTCGTGGTCTGGGTCTCTCAGGGGCCAGCCGGCGGCTGGGGCTGTGCAGGAGCCGCGGGCGGTGCCGGCGGCGGCTTCTGGCCGCTGATCACCTTTCCCAGCACATAGGTCCCGCTGCTGATGCCGATCAGCGCAAGCGTTCCGTCGGGGATTTCGATGAGCGTTCCCGTTTCCAGAGACAGCACGAGATAGAGCCCCGCGACGACGAATGTGAAGACAAGCATCTGGAACCGGCTGAGGCTTGCTTTCGGCACCTCGTCCGGCGCGGCGCCGGCCTGCGGTGATTCGCTGAGGAGGTGGTTGAGGTTGATGTCGTTTTTCCAGATCGCCCTGATGACGGCTGCGGCCAGTGCCAGGATGATGATGCTGACGACGATGGCGACGAGGCGCGAAATGAATTGCGGATCGAATATGGACATGGGTCACTTCCTTGGCCGGAATATCTTGCCGAAAATGTAGAGAAAATTGCTGCCCCCGAGGGCCATCACCGCTTCCTGCGGGACAGGCGGAAGCGTTCCGCCGGTCCCGATTGACTTCAACCCATAGGAGAAATAGGCAAAAGCGCCGGCGATCGTCCCGATCAGCATGACGACGCGCTCCGGATCGTTCGGTTGATCCTTGCCATTTGCCAGCATCCCACTCATGCTGATACTGCCATCCAACAGTTTTATAAGTGTGACAAAGGCGAAAGCCGCCAGCAGCGCGACCAACGCGATGGTCGCGACAAAGGAAAGGTCAGCCATGGAATATTCCCCCATAGGTTGATTAACCTTAATATCGACCGATCGCCTGTCAAGGGGAATTCCTGATTCAAATTCGCCCATTTGGTGTGGTGTGCGGATTTTCCATAGCCGGCGAGAGTGGGCTTGCCGTCGCCGGATCCATTGGTTATAAGCGCAACATGACCATGACAGGCGCAATCATGTCCGACCGTTCGTCTACCCGCCGCATCGCGGCCGGGACGATGGTATTTGCGCTTTCCTCGCTTCTTAGCCTCGACCTTACGCGCGGTTGCCGGGTCCGTTGAGGAGCGCCCGGCGGCCGAAAGCCCGCCCGGCATAAGAGCTCCTCTCACGAACATTCAAGACCAGGCCACAAAAGACCCCTAAAGGTCCGCATCGCCTAATGGCAGTTCCCCTGACGGATGCCGAGCGACGCGTGAAGCGAGAAGAGACGACGACAATGGACGCCAAGACTCATTCCCCGAAATCCGGCCACAAATCCGGGATGCCCGACGCGGCAGTGAAATACCGCGCCTACCCGACAATCAACATTCCGGACCGCACCTGGCCATCGAAAATCATCGACAAGGCGCCGATCTGGTGTTCGGTCGACCTGCGCGACGGCAACCAATCGCTGGTCAACCCGATGGGCCATGACCGCAAGGCCCGCATGTTCCGCATGCTGCTCGACATGGGTTTCAAGGAAATCGAGATCGGTTTCCCGTCTGCCTCGCAGACCGATTTCGACTTCGCCCGCTGGTGCGTCGAAGAGGGCGGCGTGCCGGAAGACGTGTCCATGCAGGTGCTTGTCCAGTGCCGGCCGGAACTGATTACCCGCACCTTCGAATCGCTGGAAGGCGCCCACAAGCCGATCATCCACTTCTACAACTCGACCTCCGAATTGCAGCGCCGCGTGGTGTTCGCCAAGGATGTTGCGGGCATCAAGCAGATCGCCGTCGATGCGGCGAAGATGATCACCGACATGGCGGCGAAGGCCGGCGGCGGGTTTCGTTTCCAGTATTCGCCGGAGAGCTTTACCGGCACCGAGCTGGAAGTGGCGCTGGAAATCTGCAATGCGGTCACCGAGGTGATCAGGCCGACCGCCGAGGACAAGCTGATCCTCAACCTGCCCTCGACGGTCGAGATGGCGACCCCGAACGTCTATGCCGACCAGATCGAATGGATGTGCCGCAATCTCGACAACCGCGAAAACATCATCATCTCGCTGCATCCCCATAACGATCGCGGCACCGGCATCGCCGCCACCGAACTCGGCCTGATGGCGGGCGCGGACCGTGTCGAGGGCACGCTGTTCGGCAATGGCGAGCGCACCGGCAATGTCGACGTGGTGACGTTGGCCTTGAACATGTACACGCAGGGCGTCGATCCAGAACTGGATTGCTCCGATATCGAGCGGATCAAGGCGGTCTACGAATATTCCAACCAGATGGTCATTCCGGAACGCCACCCTTATGTCGGCGAACTGGTCTATACGGCTTTTTCCGGCTCGCACCAGGATGCGATCAACAAGGGCATGAAGGCGATCAAGGTCGCTAATCATCCGGTCTGGGAAGTGCCCTACCTGCCGATCGATCCGCGCGACGTCGGCCGTTCCTACGAGGCGATCATCCGCATCAACTCGCAGTCGGGCAAGGGCGGCATCGCCTATATCCTGGCGGAGGATTACGGCCTGAACCTGCCGCGCAACCTGCAGGTCGAGTTCCGCGAGGAGATCCAGCGGATTACCGACGAAGAGGGCGTGGAGCTTCCGTCGAAGCGCATCTACGAGCAGTTCATCCGCCAATATGTGGACCAGCCGGATGCACGGCTGAAATTCGTCGACCACCACACCTACCCGGCCGGCACCGACCACAAGGGCATCCGAGTCGTTGCCGCGGAGATTACCGATGGCGGCGAGGTGAAGCGGATCGAGGGCAAGGGCACCGGGCCGATCGACGGCTTCATCAACGCGCTCTCGACCTATCTCGGCATCGAGCTCTCGGTCGCCGACTATTCCGAACATTCGCTGCAGCACGGTTCGAACGCGTCCGCCATCGCCTATGTGGAGATGGAGCACCCGAACGGAAAACTCTTCGGCGCCGGCATCAACAAGAACATCGTCGCGGCATCGCTCGAAGCGATTGTCTCGGCGGCGAATAGAGTGCTGAAGGCGCGGGGGTAATCGAGGAGCCTCGTTGCCGCATATGAGGGGAAAGAAGCCGCCTGGATCTTCGGGCGGTTTTTTGATTCATGTGCGGTAGCGTTTACTTGCTCGAGGTCGCGCTGGCGAAGGCAAGAGCAACCGCGAAGACGGCAAAGGCGCCTACGATAAAGCTGACGACGACGATGGTTTCGGTTGGCATGGTAGACCTCCAATGGTTTGGATGGAGGCTATGCCGGACCATGGATCGGGTGTTTGAGCTAGGTCAACCTGCGGCGTCAGATCAACCCCGCCGCCTTGGCCGCGATGTCGTCCAGGTCGGCCGCCGAGGAGGGGCCGATGATCATGTAGGTGGCAAGCGGCGTGACCCAGGAGACGAGGCCGGTGTCGTTGCGGATTTCCTCGATCGAGCGGTTGCCGTCCGGCCGGATCTTGGTGAAGGAGATGGCGATCACATCGCCGTCTCCATCGCCGTCGGCGCGCCGGTAGAGAAGCTGGCCGACCGGCCCGCCGCCGGCGGCAAACAGGCGGGCGCCCTGGAAGGTCAGGCCGCTGTCGCTGAGATCGGGGATCCGAAAACCGACACCGGTATTGGTGGTCAGCCATTCGAGGATATCGGCGGGCCTTTCGGCCGGGATTTCAGCGAGGTGATTGGTCTGGCGCGCATAGAGGCGGTAATGGGCGATGATATCGTCCAGCCAGTCGCGGCTGCTGGCGCCGGGCATGGAAATCATCGAGAACTGCGGCACCGCGGGGTTGCCGCCGATCATATAGCCGATACCGCCGCCGAGCACGAAAAACAGCGCGCAGGCCGTGATCGCCTGCAGGCCGGGCGGCTTGAAGGAAAGCATCGGGCGCGGCCCCTGCGGCAGGCGTACGGCCCGGCGCGGCAACGGCGCATTCTTGATGGTACGCACCAGATCGAGCGGCACCGGCTCCTTCAGCATGTCGTCAAACGCGCGCCGTCCGAGATCGGCGCCGCGCTTCAGCGCGTCGTGCAGGGACCGGGCCTGCGGGTCGTTGACCAGCAGTTCCTCGACGTCATGCCTGTCGTCGTCGCTGGTCCGGCCATCAATATAGGCGGAAAGCCGCAGTTCGAGCGGCGAGGGTTGCGGGATGTTCATCCTCATGCTCTCCGCTCGCTCGTTTCGGCGGCGGCCGCAGCCAGGCTGAGACGTGCGGTGCAAAGGCGGGCAGCAAAGAGATCCGGCTGGATGCCGAGGATGGCGGCCGCCTCCGCATAGGCGAAACCTTCCACATCGGCGAGCAGGAAAACGCTCGCCAGCCCGTCCGGCAGACAAGCGAGGGTGTCCTTCTTCGACGGACCGGAACTTCCGGACGTGGCAGCGTCGCCGGCGGCATTTCCCTCAGCGCGACGGCGCTTCTTGGCTTCGTCTACGAATGTGCTGCGGATCATGCTGAAAAGCCAGCTTTCCAGCCGGCCTTCGCCCTTCCAGTGATGGCTTTTCTGGATCGCCCGGCCGGCCGCTTCACGCACCAGATCATCGGCCTCGGCCGCACTTCCCGTCAGCGTCAGCGCAAATCGGCGCAGGCGCGGCAGGAGTGCTACGAGATCGCGCCGGATGTCGGTCGATGGGCTCGGTTGGGTCATGGATAGGGGCGATTTACCTATGATATACTGCAATAACTAGAACGAGCTATTAGTTATGACGAGATTGTGGCGATTCCGCAACAATCGCGGCATTGTTTCTACAACATTCTCGCCACTTGCGGAATCGACATCGTCGCCGGCTCGTGGCCGTAGAGAAGCCGGCTGTTGTCGAGCGCGACGCCGTCGCCCCGTTCGGTGAGGCTGTAACGCTCGCAGAGCAGGTTCCAGGCACCGGCCTCGCCGGACAGCGTGAAGAGATTGTAGGCGGCGCGCGGCTTGTGGCCGCCAGGCCCCTGCGAGGCCGATGCGATGCCGACCACCGGCACATTGCCGCTATGGCTGCGCAGCCAATACAACGTGTTGAGGTGGGTATGGCCATGCAGCACGAGCTCGGCGCCGCCGGTGGAGATCGCCGCTGCGAAGCGCCGGATGCCGAGCATGCGCTTATGCGAAGAGGCCGCACCCCGGATCGGCGGATGGTGGATCAGCACCACCCGGAAAAGGCCTTCGTCGCCTGCCTGCTTCAACAGGTTGACGGTTTCGCGCGCCTGCCGCGAGCCGTAATAACCCGACGCCGAAAAGGGCAGGGTGGCATTGGAGGTCGAGCAGCCGATAATGGCGAGCGGGCCGCGCCGGCGCATCGTGGGGAAGATATGATCCTCCTCCGGCCATTCCGCCGGATCGTCGTCGCTCTTGATGAAGGGATACCATTCGTTGACCGACTTGTCGTGGGCGCCCGGCACATAGGCGTCGTGGTTGCCGGGCACCACCGTCGTGTCATAGGGCTCGCCGATGGTGCGCAGCCACTCGCCGGCAAGCCGCGTCTCGATCTTGGTCGCCAGGTTGACGAGATCGCCGGTGATGACCAGCTGATCCGGTTCGCGCGTCTTCAAATCGCTCAAAAGCAGGTCGAGCGTATTAACGAAAAGGTGCTTGCGCCGATTGCGGTGCCAGTTCACAAACCCGGTGATCCGCTTCGAGAACAGCTCGCGAAGCGTCAGTTTTGGAAGCGGCCCCAGATGGATGTCGGAGATATGCGCGAATTTGAACATGGCGCACACATAACGCATGAGGGCGGAAATCGTTATCGATTTTCTGGGCGCTCCCGGAGTTATGAATGAACGGCCACGGGGTGCCGGAAATCCGCGGCTTGCGCAGCCGGATCGTCGTCTGGCTGCTCCATCGCATCTTCATGATGACGCGCGGGATGACGCTCGGGGTGCGCGCCGCCTGTTTCGACGGACAAGGCCGTATCTTTCTGGTCCGCCATACCTACGTGCCCGGCTGGTACATGCCGGGCGGCGGCGTCGAGCGCGGGGAGACGGCGATCGAGGCGCTACGCAAGGAATTGCGCGAGGAAGGCAATCTGGAGATCCGTGGCGAGATCGCGCTTTTCCATGCCTACTACAACCGCAATGCCAGCAGGCGTGACCATGTCTTGCTCTACCGGGTCACCGTGGAGCAGACCGCACCGCGTTTGCCGGACCGGGAGATTGCCGAGAGCGGGTTCTTTGCGCTCGATGCGCTACCGAAGGATACAACCGCGGCGACGCTGCGGCGGTTGCGGGAGTTGAGCGGCGAGGTGGAGAGGGCGGATTACTGGTGAGAGGCGGATGCTTCAGATCACGCAGCCCGCTTCACCTTCTCCCGCCCATGCGGCGCATCCAGATCGACCACCGGGCCGACGGGGACGATGCCGGTCGGGTTGATGGTCTTGTGGCTCTCATAATAGTGGTGCTTGATGTGGAACAGATTGCAGGTCTCGGCGATGCCCGGTTGCTGATAGAGATCAGCAAGATAACCGGACAGGTTCGGGTAGTCCGCGATGCGGCGGATGTTGCACTTGAAGTGGCCGACATAAACGGGATCGAAGCGCAGAAGCGTGGTGAACAGGCGCCAGTCGGCTTCCGTCGTCGTGTCGCCGAACAGGTAGCGGCTGCCTGACAGGCGCTTTTCCAGCGTGTCGAGCGTTTCGAACAACCGGGTGACGGCGCCCTCATAGGCGTCCTGGGCGGTCGCGAAGCCTGCCTTGTAGACGCCGTTGTTGACCGTGTCGTAGACGATGGCGTTCAGGCCGTCGATCTCGCTGCGCAGCTCTGCCGGATAGAAATCCTCCGTCGAGCCCGTCAGGCCGTCGAAGGCGCCGTTGAACATGCGGATGATTTCCGAACTCTCGTTGGAGACGATCGTGTTCTCAAGCTTGTCCCACAGGACAGGCACGGTGACGCGGCCGGAATAGCTGGGATCGGCCCTCAGGTAGACCTGGTAGAGATAGTCCGAGCCGAACAGGTCGTCGCCGGTGGCGCCGTCGCGTTTTTTGAACTCCCAGCCGTTCTCCAGCATCAGGTAGTCGACGACCGAGACGGAGATCAGGTCCTCGAGCTTCTTCAGCTTGCGGAAGATCAGCGTGCGGTGCGCCCAAGGACAGGCATAGGAGACATAGAGATGGTAGCGGCCGGCCTCAGCCTTGAAGCCTTGCCTGCCTGAGGGACCGGCGGAACCGTCCGCAGTCACCCAGTTGCGGAACTGCGATTCGGCTCGCTTGAAATGGCCCTTGTTTTCCTTGGTGTCGTACCAGACGTCCTGCCATTTTCCTTCGACGAGCCTACCCATGGCGATCTCCTTCGTGTTCGTTGCCGCAATAGATACGGCAGCCCCACGGGATTGCGAGCCGGGATTTTATGAACGCTGTGTTTTTGCATTGGACGATCAGAAATTTTCCTGCTACTTCGCATTCCGAAATTTGGAGAAACCTTTTTCCATGACCGAAGTACGGGCACTGCGACGACGCTGATCATCGACCACGACGCTTACACGCGTCATCGAGATCCCTTGTCCTGTCCGCTCTCAATCTACGGCTTCGGTACTTCATGTCTCAGCACAAAGCCCTCTACAAGCACGAACTCGTCTATCTCACGGAAGATGCGTCCCATGATGAGGTCATCGAACTCATCAACGCCGAAGCCTTCGGCCCTGGCCGGCATACCCGCGCGGCCGCCCGCATCCGCGAGCAGGGGCCGCACGACCGCACCCTCTCCTTCGTCTGTGCCGACGACGGCGAAACGATCGCCTCGGTGCGGATGACGCCGGTCTATGCCGGTTCGGTGAAGGGCCACCTGCTCGGGCCGCTTGCGGTGCGGCCGTCGCACAAGAACCAGGGCATCGGCCGGGAACTGGTGCGGATCGCCATCGAAGCGGCGAGGCGCCAGGGTTCCGAGGCCGTCATCCTCGTCGGCGATCCGCCCTATTACGGCCCGCTCGGGTTCGAGAAGGTTGCCTATGGCGCGCTGGAATTCCCAGGTCCTGTCGATCCCGGCCGGGTCCTGGTCGTGCCGATCGCAGCCGACGTGCATGCGCGGCTCAAGGGCGTCATCGGCTGGCGCGAATAGGCCATTTCCTTTAAGCAGATGATGGATCGGTCGGCGAAAGCCGGCCGCACGATTCGTCGAGCCGAGGGACAGGGCGCATGACAGCAATCACCATGGACGAAGCGCTCGATCGCGCCGGAGCGGGAACCTACCAGCGGCGGCTGATGGGCGTGTTCGGCCTCGTCTGGACGGCCGATGCGATGCAGGTGCTGGCGGTCGGTTTCACTGCCGCCTCGATCGCAGCAAGTTTCGAGCTGACCGTACCGCAGGCGCTGCAGACCGGCACGGCCTTCTTCCTCGGCATGCTGCTCGGCGCGCTCGGTTTCGGCAGGCTCGCCGACCGGATTGGCCGGCGGCGGGTGCTGATCGTCACGGTTGCCTGCGACGCGGTGTTCGGTACGCTTTCCATCTTCGCGCCGGATTTCACCATCCTGCTTCTGCTGCGCTTCCTGACGGGCGCTGCTGTCGGTGGCACGCTGCCGGTCGACTATGCGATGATGGCGGAATTCCTGCCCGCCAGGAACCGCGGCCGCTGGCTGGTTCTGCTCGAGGGCTTCTGGGCGATCGGAACGCTGATCGTCGCGCTCGCCGCCTGGGCCGCAAGCCTTGCCGGCGTCGCGGATGCCTGGCGTTATATCTTCGCGGTCACTGCCATTCCGGCCATCGCCGGCATCGGCCTGCGTTTCCTGGTGCCGGAATCGCCGCTCTATCTGCTGCGCTCCGGCCGCAACGAGGAGGCCAAGGCGATTGTCGAGCGGATGCTCGCGGTCAATGGCCATCCGCCGCTCGGGGCGGGAACCAACCTCGTCTCGCCGCCGGCGATCAAGACGACCGGCATCTTTTCGGGCGAGTTGCGCCAGCGCAGCATCATGATTCTGGCGATCTGGTTCCTTGTCTCGGTCTCCTATTACGGCGTCTTTACCTGGATGCCGGCAAGGCTCGCCGGCGACGGCTTCGGTTTCGTGCGGGGTTACGGCTTTCTGGTCCTGGTCGCACTCGCCCAGCTTCCAGGGTATGCGCTTGCCGCCTATGGCGTGGAAAAATTGGGCCGCAAGCCGACGCTGATCGGCTTCTGCCTGCTCTCGGCGCTCGGCTGCCTGATGTTCGTCGTCGCACCGAGTGCCCTCCTGGTAGGGGCCGCGCTGCTGATCATGAGCTTCGCGCTGCTCGGCACCTGGGGTGCGCTTTACGCCTATACGCCGGAACTCTATCCGACCGCCTCGCGGGCGACCGGCATGGGTGCGGCGGGCGCCATGGCCCGTCTCGGCGGCCTGCTGGCGCCCTCGCTGGTCGGTTATGTCGTGGTTCAGGGTCTGGGCCTGACGATCGGTATTTTCGCCGGCCTGCTGGTGATCGCGGCGATTGCCGCCACGATGATCAATGCGGAGACACGCCAGGTTTCCCTGGCCTAAGCGCCGGTCAGAACCGCTTTTCCAGCCACGTCACCGAATGGCCTCCTTCGAGGCCCTTCAGCGTGCCGATCTCGGTGTAACCCTGCTTGAGATAGAGCTTGAGCGCTGCCGGGTTCATGGTGTCGATATAGGCGCCGATCGCGCCGCGAGCCTTGGCTTCGGCTTCCGCCATGTCAAGCATACGGGCGGCGAGGCCTTGGCCGCGCAACTCGTCCGGCACATAGAGCATCGAGATATAGAGCCAGCCGCGGCCGGTATAGCCGGTCAGTCCGCCGATCAGGTCGCCGTCCTCGCCATGCAGCGGCACCGCCAGTTCCCGACGGTTGCTGGGGCCGAAAGTGACAGCATTATGAGTCATCAGCCGTTCGAGGATGAAATCCTCCTCGTCAGCGTTCATGCCTTCGGTGAGTTTCAGGTCGATATCCATGCGACGATTCTTTGGCCCCGTTTTCGGAGCGAATGGATAGACTACAGAGCTTTCCTGAGGAAGGTGCGGGTTCGGCCCTTCGGAAATTCCGGCAGCTCGCCGAAGATCTCGTAGCCTTGGCGCATATAGGCCTTGCGGGCGACCGGGCTGAACGTGTCGATCCAGGCGCCGTGGCAGCCGCGGGCGCGGGCCTCTTCCTCGGCCTGGCTCAACAGCTTGCCGGCCATGCCTTCACCCCGCAATGTTTCCGGGATGAACAGCCACTGGGTGAAGAGCCAGCCCCAGGCCGTATAGCCGGAAAGCCCGCCGATCACCTTGTCGCCAGCGTCGCGGATCAGCACGGCGAGTGGCTTGCGCTCGGACGGGCCGACGTCGGCGTCGTTGAAGGCGGTCAGCCCTTCGCCGATCACGGCCAGTTCCTCGGGGGAGGGCGAGGCGGTCACGTCAAGCTGCGTCATGCCTTTAGCGACCCTCGCGCCACCACATCGCCGCGACCGCGAAGAGCAGGGCGGAGAGGCCGGCGAAACCGGCAAACATCGGCAGCGTGTTGATGCCGCGCAGCACCGTCTCGTCTGTCAGGCGGATGACCATGCGGTCGGGATCGTTGACGCGCACTTCGCCGCGCACCGGCAGGATGTCCGGCAGCGAGATGCCGTCTCCGGATGCGACGCGGGTGACGAGGCCGCGGGTCTTGTCGGCATAGGGTTTCAGCGTGGCTTCGGTCGAGATCATCGCCTTGAATTCCGGTGCATCTACGGTGCCGACATGCACCAGCGTCGAGAACTGGCCGTTGGTGACCTCGAACAGACCGGTCTCTTCCATGCGGCGTTCGAGCCGGTACTGGCCGGGGCCGGCTGCCGTCATCGGCACGGTCTCGGTACGGCCGGACGGGTATTTGATGGTGGCCGGGCCGGGATCGTCGCCGATCGTCTGGCGGGTCGCTTCGAGCGTACGGCCGACCGCGCGGGCGGTCAGCGCCTCTTCCTCAAGTTCCGGTTCCTTCATCAGCCAGTGGGCGATGCGGCGATAGAGCGACACATGCGGGCCGCCGCCTTCGAAACCGCGGGCCCAGAGCCAGCCCTGGTCGGACAGCAACATGGCGACGCGGCCTTCGCCCTGGCGGTTCAGCACGAGAAGCGGGCGGTCGCCGTCGCCTTCCATGACCGTCTGGCCCTGCGGCGTATCGACGTCGATGGTACGGAACCAGCGGCCCCAGGCGGGCGGATTGGCGTTGGAGCCGTCGAGCCCGCGGGTCACGGGGTGTTTTTCGCCCTCCGGCGAAAGATGCGGATAGAATCCAGCGCTATGCACTTCGCCGGTGGGGGCGGCCGGCAGGACCTGTTCGAGGGGGGTCGAGGCGATCGAATCCTCGCCGGCATGTTCGGGGCCGGCGGCGATCAGCAGCGCGCCGCCATTGTTCACGTACTGGGCAATGTAATCGTAATAGAGGATCGGCAGCACGCCGCGGTGTTTGTAGCGGTCGAAGATGATCAGGTCGAAATCCTTGATCTTCTCGACGAACAGTTCACGCGTCGGGAAGGCGATCAGCGACAGTTCGTTGATCGGCGTGCCGTCCTGCTTTTCCGGCGGGCGCAGGATGGTGAAGTGGACAAGATCCACCGAGGCGTCGGACTTCAAGAGGTTGCGCCAGGCGCGCTCGCCGGCATGCGGCTCGCCGGAGACGAGCAGCACGCGCAGGTTCTGGCGGATGCCGTCGATGACGTGGACGGCGCGGTTGTTGGCGATGGTCACTTCGCCCGGAAGCTCGGCGACCGAAAACTCCATGACATTGTTGCCGCCGCGCGGCACGGTGAAGGAGAAGGGCGTCTCCTGGCCGGGCGTGGCGCGCAGCGTCGCGGTCTGCTGGCCGTTCATGCGCACGGTGACCTGCGCCGGCCCGCCGCCGGTGCGGCCGTCGTCGAAGACCCGCAGCGTCAGTTCCTGTTCCTCGCCGACGATGCCGAAGCGCGGGGCACGGACCACTTCGACGCGGCGGTCGAATTCGTCCGGCTTGCCGGTGATCAGGCCGTGGACGGGCGCGTTGAAGCCGAGGTCCTGGTTGATGCCGGGCAGGTCATGGATCTGGCCGTCCGTCAGGAAGACCGCACCGCCGATGCGGGCAGGGGGGACATCGGAAATCGCCGAGCGCAGGGCGGTGAAAAGCTTGGTGGACGGCGTGTCGGAATCGCCGTCGTCATCGACCTCGACGATGCGGGTCTCGATGCGCGGATAGCGGGAGAAGCGATCCTGGAGGCCGGCGAGCGCCTCGTCGGTCTGTTCCTTGCGCTGGGCGGTGTCCTGGCTCTGGGAGCGGTCGACGATGATCGGCACCACGGTCGAAAGCTGGTCGCGGTCCTCCTGCAGCAGCGTCGGGTTGGCGAGCGCCAGAAGCAGAGCCGCGAGCGCCAGCGTGCGCAAGGTGGCGCCGCGAATGCCGCGCCAGAAGGCAAGGCCTGCGAGGATCAGCGCGAAGACGCCGAGGGCGGCCAGGATCGGCCAGGAGAAGAAGGGGGCGAATTCGATGGTCATGTTCGGCTGTCCTTACTGGCCAAGCCGTTCGAGAAGCGCCGGGACATGAACCTGGTCGGCTTTGTAATTGCCGGTCAGCATGTACATCATGATGTTGACGCCGGAGCGATAGGCGTATTCGCGCTGCATCTCGTCCGGAGGGACGGTTGGCAGCACGGGCCCGCCCTGGCTGTCGACCGCCCAGGCGCCGGCAAAGTCGTTGCCGGTGATCAGCAGCGGGGTCACGCCGTCGCCGCTGGAGGAAAGCTGGGCGCCGGTATTCTTGGCTTCCTGCCGTGCCTCGACCCAGAGCGGGCTGCCCGTATAGCGGCCCGGGAAATTGGTGAGCAGGTAGAAGGAACGGGTCAGCACATGGTCGTTGGGGGTCGGTTCCAGCGGTGGAATGTCGATATTGGCAAGGATCGCCTGCAGCCGCTCGCCGTTCGGCGTTGTACCGCCTCCGTCGAGCGACGAATACTGGTCGCGGGTGTCGAAGAGTACCGTGCCACCGTTGCGCATATAGGCGTCGATGCGGGAGATCGCCGCCTGTGACGGCATCGGCGCGGTCGCGGAAATCGGCCAGTAGATGATCGGGTAGAAGGAAAGCTCGTCCTTGGTGATGTCGAGGCCAACCGGGGCGCCGGGTTCCAGCGTCGTGCGATAGGTGAGGAATTGGCTCAAGCCTTCCAACCCCTGTTCGGAAATCCGATCGACATCCTGTTCGCCGGTCGTGACATAGGCGAGGTGGGTGGTATCGAGCCGTTCCAGGATCTGTTCGTCGCCGGGTTTGGCGCCGGCCCCGGGCGCCATTTCCTGTGCCCGGGACTGGTCCGGCATAAAGACGAAGAGGCCGAAGGCGAGGGCGGCGATTGCCGCGGCCGTGGCAGCACCGCCCGGCCTGCGGCGCCCGCCGGGACCGCGGGAGAAGGCGCCGTTCATGAAGAGTACCACAAGGCTGTCGAGGATCAGGAGCGCGAAGGCGGCGGCAAACAGGGCGGGGCGGAGCGACACGGCTTCGCCGCCCGCAAGGCCTTCGCGACCGACCGGCCGGCCGGCCGTGGTCGGATCGAAACGGGAGATCACCGTCTTCGGCGCCAGCAGGTTGACGGCGGTAAAACCGTCTTCGGTACCGTAGAGGCCCGGCGGGTGGTCGAAGCTCGCGACCGGCACCCGGTTGGCGGCAATCGCGATCGGCCGCGCCGTGCCGGTCTCGGTGGTGAGGACGCCGTCGGCGGTTAGGAGGCGATAGGGGGCAAGCGTCGCGGTAGCACCCTCGGTTGCCCCTCCGGACGATGCGGCACCGCCGGCGCGGGCGAGCTGGACGAGGCGGCGGAGCATTTCGACGAAATTGCCCGATAGTGGCAGGTTCGACCAGGTTGCTTCGGCGCTGGTATGGAAGAGCACGATGCGGCCGGCCTCGACTTCCTTTTCGGTGACGAGGGGCGTTCCGTCGGCAAGGCTGGCCCAAGTGCGTTCGGCAAGATCCGGCGTCGGTTCGGCGAGAACCTGGCGGGTGACGGTGATGTCGGCGGCGCGCGGCATGCCGGCGAACGGTCCGAAGGTCGGGAAATCGGCGAGCGACTGCGGCTCCGACCAGGACATGGCGCCGCCGAGCGCGCGTTCGCCCTGGCGCAGGATGACCGGCACCAGCGGATCATCGGCGGGGGCAGCGGCAAGCCGCGGGCCGGCGAAGCGGATCAGCGTGCCGCCCTGGGCGATCCATCGCTGCAGCGGTGCATAGGTTTCGGAGGGCAGGCGGCCGACATCGGCGAGGATGATCGCGGACGGATTGCCCTGCAGGATCTGCGGGATGGCGACTGCAAGATCGGCGGTGTTCGGCTGGATGACGTCCGCATAGGGCAGGAGCGCACGGCTGATGTAATAGAGCGGCTGCAGGAGCGGCTGGAAATCGCTGCCGCTTTCGCCGGCGAGAAGCGCGATGCGGCGGCGCTTGAAGCCATCGTCGAGCAGGTGCGCGGCGCCGGCCGTGGCCAGCCCATCGATGCTCAGCCGCGCGAAGTCGTTGCGCAGTTCGAAGGGAGAGGCGATCTCAGCGGTGGCGGTTCCGGAGCCTGCGGCAAACTGCAGCGTGCCGGAGGCGAGCGCGCGCCCCTGCGCATCGAGCGCGTTGACGTTCATCTGCTGCGCCGATGCGGTCGAAAGACGGGTCGCCGTCACCGACATGGCGGCGGCGTTGTTCACCGCGTCCGTCAGCGCGACCGCGCTGTGGCCGTCGCCTTCGATCAGCCGCATCTCGGCGGGCGAAAGCGCGGCAAGCGCCGACATGGCCTCGTTGTCGCCGGCGGCCGCCATGCCGTCGGAGAGGATGGCGAGCGTGCCGGGAGGGGTGCCGTTCATGGCCTCCCGGACCGCTTGGGCGGCACGGGCACGATCGGGAACCAGCGGCTTGGGATTGGCGGCCGTCAGCTTGTCGCGGGCTGCCGCCGCAGTGCCGGGCACGGCCTCATGGCTGGCATCGGCGGTAAAGGTGATCGACACCGGCACGTCGGCGCTTTCGGCATCGTCGATCAGCAGGTTGGCGGTCTGGACGCGGCGTTCCCAATCGGCGGCGGTCGCCCAGCCATTGTCGACGACGAGCACCAGCGGTCCGCCGGAATTCAAGGAGTTGGCGCGGGGGTTCATCACCGGATCGGCGATCGCCAGGATCACCGCGGCGGCAAGCAGCATGCGCAGCAGCGTCAGCCACCAAGGGCTTTTCGACGGCGTTTCCTCGCGTTTCAGCACGGTCGCGAGGATCCGGAGCGGCGGAAATACTTCGGCCTTGGGGCGCGGCGGGGTGAGCCGCAGCAGCCACCAGATCACCGGCAGCGCGATCAGGCCGAAGAGAATGGCGGGATTGGCGAAAATCAGCGCGCTCATGACCGATCTCCGACCGGTTTCGGTGCCGGCAAACCGGACAGATAGCCATGCACGGCGACTAGCGCCTCGGAGGCAAGGTGATCGGTGCGGTGGAAGACGAAACTCCAGCCGAGACGGCGCAGCGATTCACCCAGCGCATCGCGGCGGGCGAAATAGGCGCGCTGGTAATCCTCTCGGATCATCTCGGCGCGGCCGGAAACGAGCTTTTCGCCGGTCTCGGGATCGGTGAACTCGGTACGGCCGGTATAGGGGAAGGTCTCCTCTGCCGGATCGGCGATCTCGACCACATGGCCGCGCAGGCCGCGGCGGCCGAGCGGGGCGATGCGCTCCATCACCCGGTCGGCATCGTCGAGGAAGTCGCCGATCAGCACGATGTCGCTATGGCCGCGGATCATCGCGGTGTCCGGCAGGCCGGTCGTCAGCGGTGCGTGCATGATCGAGGCAGCCAGCCGTTCGGCGGCGTTGCGGGCCGATACCGGCTCCATGATGCCAGGGCAGCCGATGCGCTCGCCGGAGCGGGCGAGGATCTCAGCGAGCGCCAGCATCAGCACCAGCGCGCGGCTTTCCTTGGAGGCGATCGCGAGTGTCGACTTGTACATCATCGACGGCGACATGTCGGCCCAGAGCCAGACGGTGTGGGCTGCTTCCCATTCGCGTTCGCGCACATAGGTATGGTCGTCGCGGGCGGAACGGCGCCAGTCGATGCGCGACAGGCTTTCACCTTCGGCATAAGGCCGGAACTGCCAGAAATTCTCGCCGATGCCGCGTTTGCGGCGGCCGTGCCATCCGGCGATCACCGTGTTGGCGATGCGCTTGGCTTCCACCATGCAGTCCGGCACTAGCGTCGCGCGGGCCTGGGCTCGGGAGAGGAGTTCGCTACTCGGTGTCTGCTCTACGATCTGGCCAATGGTGGATGCCACGCATTATCCTTTCTAGCCGGCGGACTTAGCCGCGGGCCTGCTTCACCAGACCGGCGATGACGTCGCGGACCGACATGCCTTCGGCGCGCGCCGCAAACGTCAGCGCCATGCGGTGCTCCAGCACCGGTTCGGCAAGCGCATAGACATCGTCCAGCGATGGGGCCAGACGGCCTTCGTAGAGGGCGCGCGCACGGGCAGTCAGCATCAGCGACTGACCGGCTCGCGGGCCGGGACCCCAGGCGACGTGCTTGTCGGTATGGGCATTGCCGTGGCCCGGGCGGGCGGAGCGCACCAGCGAGAGGATCGCATCGACCACCTTGTCGCTGACCGGCATCTGGCGGATCAGCACCTGGATTTCCTGGAGGCGGGCAGCGTCGATGACGCCACGTGCCTTGGATTCCGAAAGGCCGGTGGTTTCGAGCAGGATCTGGCGCTCGGCGGCGAGTTCGGGATAAAGCACGTCGACCTGCAGCAGGAAGCGGTCGAGCTGCGCTTCCGGCAGCGGGTAGGTGCCTTCCTGCTCCAGCGGGTTCTGGGTCGCGAGCACGTGGAAGGGGGCGGGCAGATCGTAACGCTGGCCGGCAACCGTGATGTGGTATTCCTGCATGGACTGCAGCAGCGCCGACTGGGTCCGCGGCGAGGCGCGGTTGATTTCGTCGGCCATCAGGAGTTGGGCGAAGACCGGGCCCTTGATGAAGCGGAAGGAGCGGCGGCCGGCATCGTCCGTATCCATCACTTCCGAGCCGAGAATATCGGAGGGCATCAGGTCAGGGGTGAACTGGATGCGGTTGGCGCCGAGACCGAGCACGGTGCCGAGCGTGGTGACCAGCTTGGTCTTGGCAAGGCCGGGGACGCCGACCAGCAGCGCATGGCCACCGGAGAGAACCGCCAGCAGCGTGTTCTCGACCACCTTCTCCTGGCCGAAGATCACCTTGGCGATTTCGGTGCGAATGGCGGCGATGTCGGACAGGGCCATTTCGGCGGAGGCGATGATGGCTTTTTCATCGAGGACGCTATCGGTGGAATTCATCAGGCCCATGTCGCTCTCCATCATCCAGAACCGGCAGGCTTTCCAAGGCCGGGCTTATTCATATCCCGGCGGCGAATCGCTGCATCGCAGCATCCGCCCTATCCGATCAAACTTATTCCCCGAAACATGGCTGACAAGCACGTATTGAATGACTATCTCGTGAGGAACAATTGCCTTCGCCAATGCTTACGGACGAACCGGGACTGAAAGATGGCAGCGCAAACGATAAATTCGGCAGCCGATGCCGCGGGCCTTGCGGCCCTGATTTCGCGCGCTTCCGAGCAAACGGGCGACGGAAAGCGCGGTTTGCCGCCCGTCGACAAGTGGAATCCGCCCTTTTGCGGTGATATCGACATGGAAATCCGTGCCGACGGCACTTGGTTCTACATGGGCACGCCGATCGGCCGCGCACCGCTGGTGCGGCTGTTTTCGACCGTGCTGCGCAGGGATGAAGACGGGCGGACCTATCTTGTAACACCTGTGGAAAAAGTCGGCATCCGGGTCGTGGACGCACCCTTTCTGGCGGTCGAGATGCAGGTGACGCAGCGTGAAGGCCGACAGGTCCTCACGTTCAGGACAAATGTCGGTGATGTGGTCGAGGCTGGGCCGGAACACCCCCTGCGCTTCGAAATATCCGGCGAAAACCGCGAGCTTAAACCCTATCTCACGGTGCGCGGCCGGCTGGAGGCGCTCGTTTCCCGCGCGGTCATGTACGATCTCGTGGAACTGGGCGAGGCGATCGTGATAGACGGGGTGCCGATGTTCTCCGTCCGCTCCGGAACGGAGGTCTTTCCCGTGATGCCCGAGGCCGAATTGGACGCCTTATCGCAATGAGTGACTTTCCCCTTTTTTCGGCCGGCGATTTCCGCCGCCGGGCTCTGAACCAGAATGGCGGGCCGATCGACCACGCCTGGCGCCACCACGGCGACCATCTGCTCAATCCAACGCTCGTGGATTTCGCAGCCGGGCTGAAGCTGAAGGATGCGGCGGTGCTGGTGCCGGTCGTCGACGACGGCGACGACGCGAAGGTGATCCTGACGCAGCGGACCTCGACGATGCGCAAGCATTCCGGCCAGATCGCCTTTCCGGGCGGCGGGATCGATCCGGAGGACCGTTCGCCGGAACAGGCGGCGCTACGCGAGGCGGAAGAAGAGATCGGCCTCGACCGCTCCTTCGTCGAAACTCTGGCGCGGCTGCCGACCTATTATGCCGCGACCGGCTTCCGCATCACGCCAGTGCTGTCAGTCGTCAGGCGCGGCTTCGAGATCACGCCCAATCCGGCCGAGGTGGAAGACGTCTTCGAGGTGCCGCTGTCCTTCCTGATGAACGAGGCGAACCACCAGCGCGGCAGCCGTGAATGGGATGGCAAGGAGCGGCATTTCTACGTCATGCCTTACGAGGAACGAAACATCTGGGGCATTACCGCGGGCATTCTGCGCACGCTCTATGAAAGGCTTTATGCATGACGACCGTAGCCGACGAGGCCTGGTTCCAAGACCCGGCGCTGCAGCGCATCCTGACCCTGCTGAATGCCGACGGCGGCGAGGCGCGGGTGGCGGGCGGCGCGGTGCGTAATGCGCTGATGGGGCTTCCCGTCGCCGATGTCGATGTTGCCACCACGCTTCGTCCGGAAAAGGTGGTCGAGCGGGCGGTAACGGCCGGTATCAGGGCCGTGCCGACCGGCATCGAGCACGGCACGGTGACGCTGGTCATAGACGGCCATGGTTTCGAAGTCACTACGTTGCGTCGCGATGTGGAGACCGATGGCCGACGCGCCAAGGTCGCCTTCGGCACGGACTGGCAGGTGGATGCCGAACGGCGGGACCTGACGATCAACGCGCTTTATGCGGACGCCCGCGGCGAGGTGATCGATCTCGTGAACGGGCTTGCGGATATCGAGACGCGCACTGTCCGCTTTATTGGCGAGGCGGCCGAGCGGATCGCCGAGGACTACCTGCGCGTCCTGCGCTTCTTCCGTTTCTTCGCCCATTACGGGTCCGGCCGGCCGGATGCGGATGGCCTGAGGGCCTGCGCCCGAGCCAAAGACAAGCTTTCGACGCTGTCGGCCGAGCGCGTCTGGGCCGAAACGAAGAAGCTGCTGTCTGCCGTCGATCCCTCCCGCGCGCTGCTCTGGATGCGGCAGGCGGGGGTGCTCACCGAAGTCCTGCCCGAAACGGAAAAGTGGGGTATCGACGGCATCCACGGCCTCGTGGCGGCTGAGAAGTCGCTCGGTTGGACGCCCGACCCGCTTCTGAGGCTGGCGGCGATCGTGCCGCCCGACGCGGAGCGGCTGGATGCCCTGGCAAAGCGGCTCAAGATGTCGAATGCGGAAGCTGGGCGGCTTGCCACCTGGGCGAATGCGCCGGTGCCGCCCGACGAGGTGACGGATGTCGGCTTCGACCGGCTGCTCTACCGCCATGGCGCGGAGGGGCTGGTCATGCGGCTGAGGTTGGCTCTGGCCTCTGCGCGAACTGCGGCCGAGGGCGATCCCGCGGCGATGCGCAAGTCCGCGCGGCTGTCGGTGCTGCTGAAGAGGGCTGAGAACTACGAGAAGCCGGTCTTTCCACTCAGTGGTGGCGATATCGTGGCAGCCGGGGTGCCGGCCGGCAAGCGGGTCGGAGAAATTCTCAAGGAGCTGGAAGACTTCTGGGTGGAGCGCAATTTTGCCCCGGACCGGGCGGCGCTGACCGCCCGGCTGGAGGATATGATCCGCAGCTCGCTTTGACATCAGGCGGCCTGCCGCTGTGAAGCCGGGCGCGAGCGCTCCCATGCGGGGTGGCCGGCCGCCTCGATACGATTGGGCGTCAGGCCGCGGCCGCGCCGTTTTCGTCGCGAATACGCGCCTTGATGTTCTCGACCATATTTTCGCGGATGATCTCTTCCCCGTGCACCGTGCGCAGATGCTCCACGGCGCGGCGGACCACTTCGGCGTCCTCATCGGCACGGGTATGCCACTGGCAACCGGGCACGAGGGTCCCGCATTCGAACAGTCGCATGACATTTCCTCCTGTTAGCGTTGGACTGGAGGCGGCGGATATCTCCCATATCCGCCGGCGCCAATCTCGATAACTCGGAAACTACAAGGACCGTTCCCGGCGCTTATTCGGAAAGCGCCCAGGCGTGGAAAACGGAAGCCTGTTCCTGACCCTTTTCCCGCGCCGCCTCGTCGTTGGCGGCCGACATGGCAACCGACTTGCCGGCAAGCTGGCGCCTTACCTGGTCCACATAAAAGGAATGGGGGAGTTCACCACCGGTTCTCGCGCGCATTTCCGTCGCGAGGCGGTCGATCATGTCAGCAGTATCAAGGGAACGGGCGTCCTTTTCCTCAGACGCATCCGGCATTGGCATGCTATTCGGTGCCATCATGGCGATCCTCCTCCGGTACAACCAAGGGGACGCTACCACCATCGCATCGATTCCGATATCGCATTTGTTAAGGATGAGATATTGGGGCCTATTTATACTCGAAATCGTTAATTTTGTGATCTTTGATCTAAGGCCACCTTACAACCGGAGGCAGTGACGACAGAATGGACTCGACATTGCCGCCAGTCTTCAACCCGAAAATAGTGCCCCGGTCGTAGAGCAGGTTGAATTCGACATAGCGGCCGCGGCGGATCAGTTGCTCGTCGCGATCATGCTCCGTCCAGGGTTTGTTGAAATTGGCACGGACGATCTTCGGGTAGACGAGATTGAAGGCCCGGCCGACGTCCTGCACGAAGGCGAAATCCGCATCCCAGCCGCCTTTTTCCTCGACCGGATGCAGCCAATCGAAGAAAATGCCGCCGACGCCGCGGGGTTCGTTGCGGTGCTTCAGGAAGAAATACTCGTCGCACCAGGCCTTGTAACGGTCATAGTCGGCGACCGCCTCGTGGCGCTTGCAGGTGATCTCCATGACCCGGTGGAAGAGGGCGCTGTCGGGGTCCGTCTGGGTACGGCGCCGGTCGAGCACCGGCGTGAGATCGGCCCCGCCGCCGAACCATTGGCTCGACGTCACCACCATGCGGGTGTTCATGTGGACGGTCGGCACGTTGGGATTGACCGGATGGGCGATCAGCGAGATGCCCGACGCCCAGAAGCTTGGGTCTTCTTCCGCGCCCGGCATCTGGTTGCGGAAATCGGCGGAAAACTCGCCATGCACGGTCGAGGTGTGGACGCCGACCTTCTCGAAGACGCGGCCCTCCATCATCGACATTTTGCCGCCGCCGCCGGCTCCGCCGTCGCGCAGCCAGTCTTTGGCTTTGAAGCGGCCGGGCTCCTGATCGGAGAGAGGTCCGGTCAGTTCGGCCTCGAGGCCTTCCAGCGAGGCGCAGATCGTGTCGCGCAGGCTCTCAAACCAGGCTCTCGCCGCCGCCTTCTTGTCTTCGATGTCCGCGGGCAATCCCTTGGGCAGTACCGGCCGTTCCATGTCTCTATTCCTCTCGCCATCCCCTTGGCGCGATTCGCATTTTTCCGATCGGGGATTAACATTTCTGGCTTTCGCGAGCCATTCCATCGGTTGTCGCAGGTGGAAAATGAGACTCGCAAAGTGGGTCGCCCGGCATTATCTTTACCGCATAAGCAGGTGCTGATCAGAGGCTTTCATGGCAAAGTTCACACCCCCGCCGCTCGACGGGCTGAAACGCAGGATCGACCGCCACCGGCAGGAAAAAGCCGGCGAGCGCCAGGGCATGTTCGTACGGCAGACCTTCCAGCTCTCGCGGGAAGAAGCGCGCGAAAAGGCGCGCGAATGGTTTCACGAATTTCCGAAGGCAGCCTATTGGACCGAAGTGGAAAGCTGGCGCCAGCTCGAAGGCGACCAGATCGAATTCACCATGCGCAGGTTGCCGACCGCGGATTGATCCGATCCGTCACCTCGGGTCCTCATAGGTGTAGAGCGCGCACATTTCGGCGCTGCTCTTCGGCGGATTTCTCCCCGTAAACACGGCGATCGCCGACATTCCCTTGGCCGACGCCCAGTTGGCGACATAGGTGACGTCCCCCGATCCGCAGAGATGGTTGCCGTTCTCGAGTTCCGGATCGGCCGGTTCCGCGACACGGTAGACGGATGCCGGTACCCGCTTGCCGTCGACACGGAAATTGTCGGCGACGAGGTCGGAGAATTCGAGGGATTCCTCGTTCTCGAAGGTGATGCCGAAATCGTCGAGCCAGACGTCCCCGGTGACGCTCATCGCAGTCTTGCTCACCGCGGTATAGTGCTCGGCCTCCTGGGCGTGGACGGGCGAGGCCAACAGGATTATGGCGGCAGCGGTCATCAGGTAGCAGGGCAGATTGCGCATCTCGGTCCTTGAGGGCTTGGGGCTGGGAAGTACGAAGCCCGATTGCGGAAACATATGCGATCTCCGATGTTGGGCCCATGGGCTTCGATCGGTTTGACATGTGTTTTCTCGAAAGATGCTAAACGGGCGGAAGCAGGGTGTAGGCCTATCCGCGCAATCAATCCGCAGCCACCTGCTCGTCCGCCTCCAGCAAGATCGCCCCCGCGCCCTTTTCGCCGAGCATGTCGAGCGGGTTCCTGAGCGGGCAGTCCTGCATCGACAGGCAGCCGCAGCCGATGCAGCCGGTCAGGTGGTCGCGCAGCGCCGTGAGGCTGGCGATCCGTTCATCGAGCTGGCGTTTCCAGGTTTCCGAAAGGCGCTGCCAGTCTTTGGCGGTGAGCGGCCGGTCATGCGGCAGGACGGAGAGGGCTTCGGCGATGTCGGCAAGCGGTATGCCGGTCTTCTGGGCGACCTTGATAACCGCGACCCGGCGCAGCACGACGCGCGGATAACGGCGCTGGTTGCCGCGGTTGCGGCGGCTCTGGATCAGTCCCTTGGTCTCGTAGAAATGCAGGGTAGACACCGCCACGCCGCTGCGTGTCGCGACTTCCCCGACCGTCAGTTCAAGCTCCAGCCGCCCGCCCGGATTTTTCTTCATCATCGCTGTTGACCTCAATATTACTTGAGGTTTTATAGCAGAGGCTCCGTGAAAGAAAACCGGAGCCCGGTTCAATGAAGACGAAAATCGTTCTGCCGCAGCGCCTCGCCAGCAATCATCGCCGCCGACATGGCGACGTTGATGGACCGCTGGCCTTCGACCATGGGGATGAGGATGCGGGCGTCGGCCGCCTCATGCACGTGATCGGGAACGCCGGCGCTTTCGCGCCCGAAGAGCAGGATGTCGTCCGGCTGGAATTCGAAGCGGGTATAGGGCAGGGCGGCCCTGGTGGAGGCAAGCACGACGCGCCGGCCGTTCGCCCTTCGCCATTCGTCGAAGCGCTGCCAGTTGACATGGCGGGCGAGCGTGACGCTGTCCAGATAGTCCATGCCGGAGCGTTTCAGGTTCCGGTCGGAAATGTCGAAGCCGGCCGGTTCGATGATATCGACCGACAGGCCGAGGCAGGCGGCGAGCCGGAGGATCGTGCCGGTATTACCGGCGATATCCGGCTGGTAGAGGGCGATGTGCAGGCCAGAGGAAATGTTGCTCATATGCCCGTCCTTACGGGAAACCGGTGTTCGGTCTCAAGCCCTTTCGATGCGCGGCATGGCTGTGACGATCGGGCAACAGAAAAGCCCTGGGTGGCCGGACGCGGTGATTTGCTCTTTTCAATTTGTACCCGAGAGGGTAGAAGACTTGCGTAGCTCAACGCCCACTCAAGGAGGCCCACATGGATATGACCGTGCTCTCGCGCCTCCGCTGCCGGATTTCTGTGTCTCTGGCCTAGGCGTTTCGCGGTTTCTCGCAAACTTTTTCCTTCCTCAATCGTTACGCGGCCGACACCCGGCCTCGCTACCCAGGTTTTCGTCGCCCGATTCCGGCCGCCTTGCGTGCTGAACCGGTGCGGCATCCGATTTACGGAGCTTTTTTCATGTTCTCGTGGTTCGAACGGCGCGTTGATCCCTATCCGGACGAGGCGCCCTCACTACCGCCCGTCGGCCTTGCGGCCTTCCTGTGGCACTATACCAAGCCGGTCTGGCCGTGGGTCGTCATCATGTCGACCTGCACGATGCTGATCGCGATCGGCGAAGTGGCGCTGTTCCAGTTTCTGGGTGATATCGTCGACTGGCTGAGCAATGCCGATCGGGCGACCTTCCTGGAAAGGGAAGGGCCGAAGCTGTTCTTCATGGCCTTCGTGGTGCTGGTCGGCCTGCCGGCGGTCGCGACGCTGAACTCGCTGATCATGCACCAGATCCTGATGGGTAATTTCCCGATGATCGCCCGCTGGCAGATGCACCGCTTCCTGCTGCGCCACTCGATGACGTTCTTCGCCAACGAGTTCGCCGGCCGCGTCTCCACCAAGGTGATGCAGACCTCGCTCGCGATCCGCGAAACGGTGATGAAGGTGCTCGACGTGTTCGTCTACGTCTTCACCTATTTCATCTCGATGATCGCGATCGTGGCGGCAGCCGACCTGCGCCTTGCGGTGCCGCTCGTGCTGTGGATCATCCTCTACTCGATGACGGTCGCCTATTACGTGCCTCGCCTGCGCAAGATCTCGGCCGAACAGGCGGATGCCCGCTCGATGATGACCGGCCGCGTTGTGGACAGCTATACGAACATCGCCACCGTCAAGCTGTTTTCGCATGCGGGACGGGAAGAGACCTATGCGCGCGACGCCATGGATATCTTCCTGAAGACCGTGCATGCACAGATGCGCAAGGTGACGGGTTTCCAGGCGTTGGTCTACTTCTACAACTGCGTGGCGCTGTTTACGGTCGGTGCGTTGTCAATCTGGTTCTGGCTGGACGGCGTCATCTCGATCGGGGCGATCGCCATCGCCATCGGCCTTGCGATGCGCATCAACGGCATGTCGCAATGGGTGATGTGGGAGGTCTCGGCGCTCTTCGAAAACATCGGCACCGTCTATGACGGCATGTCGATGATGACCAAGGCGCATGACGTGGTGGACCAGAAGAGCGCTTCGGCGCTCACCGCGAAAAAGGGTCATATCCGCTACGACAACGTCCACTTCCACTATGGCAAGGGCAAGGGCGTCATCGAAGGCCTGACGCTCGATATCCCGGCCGGCCAGAAGGTCGGTCTGGTCGGCCGCTCCGGCGCCGGCAAGACGACGCTGATGAACCTGCTGCTGCGCTTCTACGATCTGGAAGGCGGCCGCATCACCATCGACGGCCAGGACGTCGCCGGCGTCACGCAGGACAGCCTTCGTTCGCTGATCGGCGTCGTCACCCAGGATACGTCGCTGCTGCACCGGTCGATCCGCGACAACATCGCCTACGGCAAGCCGGATGCGACCGACGCGGATATCATCGAGGCGGCGAAGCGGGCGAATGCCTGGGACTTCATCGACGGGCTTGCCGACATGCAGGGACGCAAGGGTCTCGATGCGCATGTGGGCGAACGCGGCGTGAAGCTTTCCGGCGGCCAGCGGCAGCGCATCGCGATTGCCCGCGTCTTTTTAAAGGACGCGCCGATCCTGGTGCTCGACGAGGCGACCTCGGCGCTCGACTCGGAAGTCGAGGCGGCGATTCAGGAGAACCTGTTCGCGCTGATGGAAGGAAAGACGGTGATCGCCATCGCCCACCGGCTGTCGACGCTGACCGAAATGGACCGGCTGATCGTGCTCGACCGCGGCCGGATCATCGAGGCCGGCACGCACCGCGAACTGGTTGCCACCGGCGGCATCTATGCCGACCTCTGGAACCGCCAGTCCGGCGGCTTCATCGGCCATGATGATGTGATCGAAGAGGCGGCGGCGGAGTAATCTCCGCCGTCTCATTTCTCGCTCTGAGGTTAGTATCCTAAGGAATGCTTCCGCGGAATTCAGATTCGGTTTTCGCGGGTGTGCCCGCTACGAAGAAGAAAAATCGTCTCGCCCTGTATCTCGTATCGCAACTCGTAATCACCGATCAGAAGGCGTCGAATTTCACACGGTGCAAACTCGTCCAGCCTTTCACCAAGCCGCGGATGCTGGATAAGCTTCTTGGGTGTTGCAGCCAGGTTTTGAGCCGTGCGCGCCGCCGCGGGTGCATTCACCGCAGCCAGAAAATCATGAAGGCGGTCGAGGTCGGATACCGCCTTTGACGACCACTTCAATTCCATCAGAGGGGACGCGGCAGAGGCTTGTCAGTTCCCAGACTGGAAACCCATCTTTCGACCTCTTCCTGATCGACCACATTTCCCTTATCCACGTCCGCCATTGCCTCCAATGTCAGGCGCCGCCGTGCCTCTTCCAGCTCGACGCAGTTCGCGAGTGCCTGCTTGACCACCCATCCTCTCGAGCGTTCGAGGCATGGGAACACCTTTTGAGCAATCATAGTGATTGATCATGATTATGCCCAACCGGCACGAAAACCCATATGGCTGGAGTTTACATTAAGAAAATGTAAGCCGGCGCCTGGCCGCTTTCGCTTTGCCGATGATCAGAATCCGCCTATATCCGGTCCATGTTGAAACCGGTCTTCCGCATCTTCGAAAGCTTTATCAAGCCGTTTGCGAGGCGGGACGACCTGAAGCCGCCTGCGGGCCTGATCGGCTTCGTCTGGTTCTATGTCAGTCAAGCCAAGCTCCCCTTCTTCGCCATGCTGGTGCTTGGCGGTCTTGCCGCCGGCGTCGAGGCAGCGATGTTCTGGTATGTCGGCCGGCTGGTCGATATCCTCGACACGACCCAACCTTCGGAGGGATGGTCGGGGCTGCTTGCCAACCACGGGACCGAACTGGTCGTCATGGCGCTGGTGGTCGGCATCGGCCGCTTCCTGATCGGTTTGATGACGGCGCTGGTCGACCAGCAGATCATCACGCCCGGTTTCTACAACCTGGTGCGCTGGCAATCCTACATCCACGTATCGCGCCAGTCGCTGTCCTTCTTCCAGAACGATTTTTCCGGCCGTATCGTCACGAAAGTCTGGTCGGCCGGGCAGGCGACCGGCGACGTTCTGACCTCCTTCATGGAAAGCGTCTGGTTCGTCGGCATCTATTCGGTCTCGACCATCGCGCTGGTCGCGGGGCTCGACTGGCGGCTGGCGGTGGTCGTCGTCGCGTGGCTTTCGATCTTCGCGTTGCTCGCCAGATATTACGTGCCGCGTATTCGCGAACACTCGAAGGCCTCCGCCGAGGCCGGATCGATGATCAGCGGCCGCATGGTCGACGCCTATTCGAACATCCAGACGCTCAGGCTGTTTGGCCGCGACGAGGCCAATGACCGCTACATGCTGTCGGGTTTCGAGAGTTTTCAGGACACGATCATCGCGTTCACCCGGCTGCTCACCAGCGTGCGCGCCTCCATGGCCTTTCTCTCCGGCACGATGATCGTCACCATGGCGGCGATGAGCGTGCATCTGTGGCTCTCCGGCCTGATCTCATCCGGTGCCGTCGCCTTCACCATGGCGCTGATGCTGCGGCTGAACTTCCTGCTCGGCCGGCTGATGACGCAGCTCAACGGCATCATGCGCAATATAGGCACGATCCAGAATTCGGCCGAGCTGATCTCGCAGCCGATCGGGCTGGTGGATACGCCGAACGCGACGCAGCTGGTGGTCAAGCGCCCGGAAATCCGCTTCGAGAATGTCAGCTTTCACTACGGCAAGGCGAAGGGCGTCATCGACAACCTGTCGCTCACCATCCGGCCGGGCGAGAAGCTCGGCATTGTCGGTCGTTCGGGCGCCGGCAAATCGACGCTCGTCAACCTGCTGCTGCGCTTCTACGATCTCGAAGGCGGACGCATCCTGATCGACGGTCAGGATATCGCCAAAGCGACACAGGAATCACTGCGCGCACAGATCGGCATGGTGACGCAGGATACCTCGCTGCTGCACCGGTCGATCCGCGACAATATCCTGTTCGGCAGGCCGGACGCGACGGAGGCGCAGCTCGTCGAGGCGGCGCGCAAGGCGGAAGCCGACACGTTCATCGCCGCCCTCGAAGACCAGCGTGGCCGCAAGGGGTTTGACGCGCATGTGGGCGAGCGCGGCGTCAAGCTTTCCGGCGGCCAGCGCCAGCGCGTGGCGATCGCGCGCGTGATGATCAAGGATGCGCCGATCCTGGTGCTCGACGAGGCCACTTCGGCACTCGATTCGGAGGTGGAAGCGGCGATCCAGTCGAACCTGGAGCGGCTGATGCAGGGCAAGACCGTGCTCGCCATCGCCCACCGGCTTTCGACCATCGCGGCGCTGGACCGCCTCATCGTCCTGGACAGGGGCCGGATCATCGAGGACGGCACACACAACGAACTGATTGCGCGGGGAGGGCTCTATTCGGAGCTCTGGGCAAGGCAGTCCGGCGGTTTTCTCGCCGCGGACGCCGCCCAATAGCGCTCCAGCTCACTCTCCGGTAATGGCGATCTCGGCGATCAGCCCGTAGTGGTTCGAGCCGTGTCCTTGGGGAATGCGGGTCAGCGACTTTATCTTGAGCGGCGCCCGCGCATAGACATGATCGATCGGCAGGCCGAACACGCCCGCCCGGATCGGCCAGGTGGCGGGCTCGAAGCCGGCAGTCGCCAAGTCGGTATTGCGGAGGAACCGGCGCATGTTCGGCGCCAGGCTTGAGGCGTTGAAATCGCCGGAGAGCAGCAGGGGACCGGTTGCCTCGCTGATTGCGAGAGCGGCTCTGTTCAGTTCCACCGAGTGGAAACTGTCGAAATAGGGCTTGGTCGTGTGCACGCCGACGAAATTGATCGTTCGGCCTTTGACCGTCACCTTGGCAAGGATAAAGCGGTCCGGAAAGATCTCGCTGAGCGATTGCACCGTGGGCGCTTCGATCGGCACCTTGGATAGCATGAGCTGGTCGCAATCCTCGATCAGAAGGCCGCAGCCGACCCGGTAGGGATAGGTTTTCGCCAGCTCGTCCATATAGACCCGGAGCGGGGCTGCCTCCATGATGTTGACCAGGTCGGCGCCGGAAGAGCGGATCGTTTCGACGATGTCTTCCGCATTGGCGAAATTGTCATTGAGAATGTTGAAGGACATCAGCCGGAAGGTCGGTGCATTCGCCTCGGCGGGCGTCATCGGCGCGGCGAATTCGCGGCTCATCAACACCGCGTGGCCGACAAAGAGAAGTGAGGCGGCGAAAAGCAGCCAGACCACGAAGTGGCGCTTGACGAGAAGTGCTACGACCATGGCCGCCACGCAGCCGAGTGCCGCATGCAGTTGCAGGCTGTAAAGCGTTCCCAGAATCCAGTGAGGATGTATATAACGCGTCCCGATCGCCATCAACACAAGCGACACGATGACGCAGATGGCAACCGATAGTGTTTGTCTCATTCGGGTATGTCCGGGACGGCCGCCTTCTGTCGTGGGCTTGGCCTAACATGAGGCCCGATTTGTTGCAATGCGGTGCCCGGCAGGGCAGTTAACGGGAAGTGCGCCATCCCCGCCATTTCCTTTGAAAAACGCCTGGTTTTCCCTGACCGGAGAGGCCATTGCAGGCCATGTTTCGCAGGCCTGTGCTCTGCTTGTCACGCTGGTCCGGAACCCTCCGGGTTTTCCGGCGACAAACTGGCCGGCACCCCTTGCCAAGGCTGGACATATTTTGCGATCAAGCATAGAACGCGCCGGATTGCTGGGGAATCTATGGTCGAATTGTGTTCAACCGAGATTCGCCGGGACGGGGGCAGAGCGGTTTCCGCGAATTGCGTGAGAAGGATGATTGAGCCGTGAGCGAGCACGACACACATAGCGAAACACTGGGCGAGCCCACTCGCCGTGATTTCCTTTACCTGACGACCGGTATGGCCGGCGCCGTCGGCGCTGTTTCCGTGGCATGGCCCTTCATCGACCAGATGCGTCCGGACGCTTCGACGCTGGCGCTCGCCTCGATCGAAGTCAATGTCGCGGCTCTCCAGCCGGGCATGTCGCTGACGGTCAAGTGGCGCGGCAAGCCGGTGTTCATCCGCAACCGCACCCCGGAAGAAATCAAGGCTGCCGCCGACGTGCCAATGGCCGAACTCAAGGATCCGGCCGCCCGCAACGCCAACCTGCCGGCCGATGCGCAGGCAACCGGCATCGACCGTTCCGGCGGCGCCGGCAAGGAAAACTGGATCGTGATGATCGGTTCCTGCACCCATCTCGGCTGCGTGCCGCTCGGCCAGTCCGGCGAATACAATGGATGGTTCTGTCCGTGCCACGGGTCGGTCTACGATACGGCCGGCCGTATCCGCAAAGGCCCGGCTCCGGAGAACCTCGCCATTCCGACTTTCAGTTTTAAGTCCGATACAGTTATCCAGATCGGGTGAGGGGATACATACTTATGAGCGGTCATTCCACATACCAGCCATCGACCGGCATCGAGAAGTGGATCGATTCGCGGCTTCCGCTGCCGCGCATGATCCATGACAGCTTCATCTCCTACCCCGTCCCCCGCAATCTGAACTATGCCTATACCTTCGGTGCCATGCTGTCGGTGATGCTGATCGTCCAGATCCTCACCGGCGTCGTGCTCGCGATGCACTATGTCGCGTCGACGGGTGCTGCCTTCGACTCGGTCGAAAAGATCATGCGCGACGTCAACCACGGCTGGCTGTTGCGCTACATGCATGCCAACGGCGCATCGTTCTTCTTCGTCGCCGTCTACCTCCATATCGCCCGCGGCCTCTATTACGGTTCCTACAAGGCGCCCCGCGAAATCCTCTGGATCCTCGGCGTGGTCATCTACCTGCTGATGATGGCGACCGGCTTCATGGGCTATGTTCTGCCCTGGGGTCAGATGTCGTTCTGGGGCGCGACCGTCATCACCGGCTTCTTCTCGGCCTTCCCGCTGGTCGGCGAGTGGATCCAGCAGTTCCTGCTCGGCGGCTTTGCCGTCGATCAGCCGACGCTGAACCGCTTCTTCTCGCTGCACTACCTGCTCCCCTTCATGATCGCAGGCGTCGTCGTGCTGCACATCTGGGCGCTGCACGTCACCGGCCAGACCAACCCGACCGGCGTCGAAGTGAAGACCAAGACCGATACCGTCGCCTTCACGCCTTATGCGACGATGAAGGATGCGCTCGGCGTCTCCGTCTTCCTGATCGTCTACGCATGGTTTATCTTCTACATGCCGAACTTTCTCGGCCATCCGGACAACTACATTCCGGCTGACGCCCTGAAGACCCCCGCTCACATCGTTCCGGAATGGTACTACCTGCCATTCTACGCGATGCTGCGCGCCATCACCTTCAATGTCGGCCCGATCGACTCCAAGCTCGGCGGCGTTCTGGTGATGTTCGGCTCGATCATCATCCTGTTCTTCCTGCCATGGCTCGACACGTCGAAGGTTCGCTCCGCCGTCTACCGCCCGTGGTACAAGCTGTTCTTCTGGCTCTTCGTTGCGAACGCCATCATGCTCGGCTGGCTTGGCTCGCAGCCGGCGGAAGGCATCTTCACGCTCATGTCGCAGTTCGGCACCGTCTACTACTTCGGCTTCTTCCTGGTGATCATGCCGCTGCTCGGCCTGTTCGAAACGCCGAGGCGCATTCCGAACTCCATCACGGAAGCGGTTCTTGAAAAAAAGAACGGCAAATCCGCCGAAGCCCGCGCCTGACGCCTGCGACCGAGAGGGATTAGAATTATGAACAAGCTTGTTACAAGCCTCGTCTCGCTGGCCTTCCTGGCGGGAGCGGGCGTTGCCTCGGCCGTGGCGCAGGAAAACCATGCTGCTGCGCCGGCTGCAGAACATGCGGAAACGCCGCATTTTCCGATCCACCATCCCAAGGAAACCGACTGGAGCTTTGCGGGTCCGTTTGGTCACTACGACAAGGGCCAGCTGCAGCGCGGCCTGAAGATCTACACGGAAGTCTGTTCCGCCTGCCACTCGATGCGTCTGGTCTCCTTCCGCACGCTGGAGGACCTTGGTTATTCGGAAGCCCAGGTGAAGGCGTTCGCTGCCAACTATAAGGTTCAGGACGGCCCGAACGACGACGGTGAAATGTTCGAACGCGCCGCCGTGCCATCCGACTACTTCCCGTCGCCATTCGCCAATGCCCAGGCTGCCGCTGCAGCCAACAACGGCGCGGCGCCCCCGGACATGTCACTGCTTGCCAAGGCCCGCGGCGTCACCCGCGGCTTCCCGCAGTTCATCTTCGATATGTTCACCCAGTACCAGGAAGGCGGACCGGACTACATCCATTCGCTTTTGACCGGTTACCAGCAGCCGCCGGCCGGCGTCGAGGTTGCTCCGGGCACCCACTATAATCCGTATTTCGCCAGTGCGGCCGCGCTCGCCATGGCTCCGCCGCTCAGTGCCGACCAGGTGACCTATGACGACGGCGCGCCGCAGACGGTCGACCAGTATGCCAAGGACGTCTCGGCCTTCCTGATGTGGGCTGCCGAGCCGCATCTCGAAGAGCGCAAGCGTACCGGCTTCATGGTGCTGATCTTCCTGGTGATCTTCACCGGCCTGATCTACCTGACCAAGAAGTCGGTCTATGCCAGCAAGGAGCACTGAGGTTTCACCTCGTGATTGCGAAAAGGCGGCCTCCGGGCCGCCTTTTTTGTTGGGAGGAGAGCCATCAGTTGGTAGGCTCGTTTTCCGTCCCTGCCGCCAAATATGTGGGTAACATGTCTTCCAAAAACGCTCTTTCCGCCGCCATTCGTTCCATCCCGGACTATCCGAAGCCGGGCATCATCTTTCGCGATATCACCACGCTGCTTGGCGACGCCGTTGCCTTCGGGCAGGCGGTGGATGAGCTGGTGGCGCCCTATGCAGGCCTCGGGGTCGACAAGATCGCCGGCATCGAGGCGCGCGGCTTCATCCTCGGCGGGGCGCTGGCGCACCAGTTGAAGGCCGGATTCGTGCCGATCCGCAAGAAGGGCAAGCTGCCGCACCAGACGGTGCGGATGGCCTACAGCCTCGAATACGGCACCGACGAAATGGAGATCCATGTGGATGCGGTGAAGGCCGGAGAGAAAGTGATCCTCACCGACGACCTGATCGCCACCGGCGGCACCGCGGAAGGTGCCGTAAAGCTGTTGCGGCATCTGGGCGTCGAGATCGTCTCCGCCTGCTTTGTCATCGACCTGCCGGATCTCGGCGGCCGCCGGAAGCTCGAAGAGCTCGGCGTCGAAGTCAGAACGCTCGTCGAGTTTTCAGGCCACTGAAATTTCGGGCAGAACGACAGGTGGCAGGCGAGGGCGCCTGCCAATACTCCTACGCGAATTCCAGCACGGTGCCTTCGTAGCGCATCACCACGTCGCCATGCTGGTTGGTACCGTCGCAGATGGTCATGTTGATGAACGTGCCGGCGCGGGACGTGAGCGGCCGGCTTTCGGTCAGCGCGACGGAATAGGTGATGCTGTCGCCGGCATAGACCGGTTTCAGCCATTGCAGCTTCTTGAAGCCGGCCGAAGGCCCGAGCTTCGGGGCTGTGATGCCCTCGCTTTCGAGGCGTGCCACCTCGGCTTTCCAGTAGGCGACATAGGTCTTCATCCAGCCGGCGCAGGTATGCCAGCCTGAGGCGCACAGCGCGCCGAAAACATAGTTCCTTGCCGCTTCGGCATCCACGTGGAAGGGCTGTGGATCGAATTTCTTCGCGTAGCGGACGATGTCCTCGGCGGTGAAGAGAAGTGTGCCGGTGATGACTTTTTGGCCGGGCGGAGAAAGCTCGATCAGCCTCATGCGGCGTCCTCCCGGGCGTCGCGCAGCCGCATCATGATCGGGTTCTCACCGCGCATGACGGTCTCGCCGCGCTGGTTCTCCACCTCGTGCAGGAACTTGACGATGCCGATGCCCGGGCGTGAGCGAAGCGAGCGGGATTCGAGCACGGTCGAGCGGCCGGACAGCGTGTCGCCGGCCAGAACCGGCCTTTTCCATTCCATGAAGTCGATGCCCGGCGACCCCTCCGACGAGCTGCTGGACAGCCAGCCGTCGAACATCATGCGCATGAACATGCTCGCCGTATGCCAGCCCGACGCGGACAGGCCGCCGAGGATGCTCGCCCTGCCGGCAGCCTCGTCGAGGTGCATGGGCTGCGGATCGAACTCGGCGGCGAATTCGACCATCTCGTCTGCGGTCACCTGTTTTTCGGCGAGCTGGAAAACCCGCCCGATCGAAAAGTCTTCGAAATAATATGCGGCTTCCGTCATGTGGCCCTCCCGCCCACGGTCTCAGGTGTTGAAGCGGAAGTGGATCACATCGCCGTCCTGGACGACATATTCCTTGCCTTCGTCGCGGCCCTTGCCGGCTTCCTTGGCGCCGACTTCGCCCTTATAGGCGATGTAGTCGTCATAGGAGATCGTGAAGGCGCGGATGAAGCCCCGCTCGAAATCGGTATGGATGACGCCGGCGGCAGCCGGTGCCTTGGTGCCGCGCACGATCGTCCAGGCGCGGGTTTCCTTCGGGCCGACCGTAAAATAGGTGATCAAGTCGAGCAGGTGGTAACCGGCGCGGATCAACCGGTCGAGGCCGGCTTCTTCAAGGCCGAGGGCCGACAGGAATTCCTTGGACTCTTCCTCGGGAAGTTGCGCCACTTCGGACTCGATCGCGGCCGAGATGATCACGCATTCGGCACCCTGTTCCTTGGCCATGGCGGCGACGGCCTCAGTGTGTTCGTTGCCGGTCGAGGCATCGGCTTCCGCGACGTTGCAGACATAGAGGACCGGGTGCGAGGTCAGGAGGTTGAGGCCCTTGAGGATCTCGATCTCCTCCGGCGCCAGCGTCTTCAAGAGCAAGCGTGCCGGCTTGCCGTCGTTGAGCAGCTTGATCACCGCATCCATGACCGGCAGCTGCGCCATGGAATCCTTGTCCTTGCCGGTGGCGCGCTTGCGGGTCTGCTCGACGCGGCGCTCAAGGCTTTCGAGGTCGGCGAGCATCAGCTCGGTCTCGATCGTGTCGGCATCGCCGACCGGGTTGATGCGGCCCTCGACATGGGTGATGTCGTCATCCTCGAAGCAGCGCAGAACGTGCACGACCGCATCGACTTCGCGGATATTGGCGAGGAACTTGTTGCCGAGGCCTTCACCCTTCGACGCGCCGCGCACCAGGCCGGCGATATCGACGAAGGAGATACGGGTCGGGATGATTTCCTTGGAGCCGGCGATCGCCGCCAGCTTCTGCATGCGCGGATCGGGGACCGCCACTTCGCCGGTGTTCGGCTCGATCGTGCAGAACGGATAATTGGCTGCCTGGGCGGCCGCCGTCTTGGTGAGCGCATTGAAGAGAGTGGACTTGCCGACATTCGGCAGGCCCACGATACCGCATTTGAAACCCATGGGTCCGGACCCTGTATTGTAAGAAATTTCGTTGGTGTGGCTATGGGGGAAAGTGCCCGGGCGGTCAAGGCTCTGCTGTCAGGCTATCCTTGCACGTAAGGCATATTTGCCTTACTTTAGGCCAATGGAGAATGGCGATGGTTAGATTGAAAGTTACCGCGAAGGGACAGGTTACCTTGAAAAAGGAAGTTCTTGATCATCTTGGCATCAAGCCCGGCGACGAGATCGATGTCGATCTCCAACCGAAGCGGCAGGCTACGATCCATCCGATTGCCGGCAAACTGCCGATCGAAAGCGTCTTCGGAATGTTCAAGAACACGACGGGTAAAAGTTATTCGATCGATGAGATCAACGAGGCTATTGCAGCGAGCTATGCCGGTGAGGCGGATCAGTGAGCCTGATCGTCGATACCAATATCCTTTTGAGGGCGATGATCGTCGATCATGACGTCGAAAGCCCCAAAGCCCAGGCCCTGTTGGCTTCGAACGAGGTGATCATTCCAAACCAGACCCTATGCGAATTGGTGTGGGTTCTTCGTCGGCTCTACAAAAGAAGCCAGAGCGATCTGGTGACGGCAATCCGGACGTGGATGAATGTGCAAACCGTAGCGCTCGATCGCGGGGCGGTCGAAGCCGGTCTCACGTTCCTGGAAGCCGGAGGCGACTTCGCCGATGGTGTGATCGAATTCGAGGGACGCAAGCTCGGCGGCGACACCTTCGCTACCTTCGACAAGCGGGCCGCATCGATTACCCGCGCAAAGGGCCGCGATTGTCTGTTGCTTTCCGACGCCAGCTGACCTGCCATTCACCATCCGGCTGCTTGAAATTTCCCGGTTGCGGTGCGATATAGCCCCGCATGGCTCCGCAGAGGCCTTTGTCATCAGGAACCGCCGATGGCTGAAGATACCACCGTAAAACCGAAGACGAAAACCAAGACCAAGCTGGAGCGACCGAAGCTCTACAAGGTGCTGCTCGTCAACGACGACTATACGCCACGTGAATTCGTCACCATGGTGCTGAAAGCCGTGTTCCGGATGAGCGAGGAAACCGGCTACCGGGTGATGCTGACGGCGCACCGGATGGGCCTTGCGGTGGTCGTCGTCTGTACCAGGGACATTGCCGAGACCAAGGCGAAGGAAGCCATCGACCTTGCCAAGGAGGCGGGTTTCCCGCTGATGTTCATCACCGAGCCCGAGGAATAGGGCTCATTTCCTCTTTTTGCCGGCTTTGACGCCCAGCGCCTCGGCGCTGATCCAGAACACCGCATCCTGCGATTCCGCCGTTTCCAGCCACAGGAAATCGAGATCGGGGAATTCCTCTTCGAGGATTTCGCGGCCCGAGCCGATTTCGCAGATCATCCCGCCATCGGGATTGAGATGCGCCGGTGCTTCCGCCAGCAGCCGGCGGACGAGGTCGAGCCCGTCCACGCCGCCGTCGAAGGCCATGGCCGGCTCCGAGCGAAATTCCTCCGGAAAACCGTCCATCGCCTCGTGGTCCACATAGGGCGGATTGGTGATGATCAGGTCGTACTTCTTTCCTTCGAGCGGCGCGAAGAGGTCGCCGTTGAACAGCGTGAGCTGATCTTCGACGGCGTGTTCCGCGACGTTGAGTTTGGCCACTTCCAATGCGTCAGGGGAGAGGTCCACCGCGTCGACGGCGGCATTCGGGAAGAATTTCGCGGCAAGGATCGCCAGGCAGCCGGAGCCGGTGCAGATATCGACGGCGCTTTCGACGCTCAGCGGATCGGGCAGGAAGGTGGAGCCGTTTTCGCCGAGATATTCGCTGAACAGGATCTCGCCGATGTGGGAGCGGGGCACGATGACCCGTTCGTCGACGAGGAAACGCACGCCCTGGATATAGGCGTGGCCGGTCAGGTAGGAGGTGGGCTTGCGGGTGGTGACGCGGGCGTCGATCCGCTCGGCCAGCAGCCGCCGCTCGGCCGGTAGCAGCCGTGCGTCGAGGAAGGGATCGAGCACGTCGATCGGCAGGTCGAGGCTATCGAGGATCAGGAACGCGGCGTCGTCGCTTGCGGTTGTCGTGCCGTGGCCGTAGCTGAGGTTTGCGGCGTTGAAGCGGGAGATGGCAAAACGCCAGTAGTCGCGAAGGGTGACGAGTTCGCCGGTGATGTCATCCGTTTTCGGGGCTTGGTTCATGTCGCGCTTCCGTTGTTCGATCGGCCTCCCATAGCCGCTCCGAAAGCGACGCGCCACCCCTTTGACCGGAGCGATACCGGGCTGTCTAAGCGCGGCGGATCTGGAAGCCGGTCTTGTTCTGGAGGAAACCGCAGTTTTCGTAGAAGCGTAGCGTCGCCGGGTCCGTGGAGCCGGTCATGAGCATCACCTTGTAGCAGCCGTCATTCCAGGCCTGATCGATGGCCGTGCGGATAAGGGCGCCGGCATAACCCCGCCTGCGGTGGTCGGCATGGGTGACGACGTTTTCGATCAGCGCATAGGGCGCGCCCTTGCGGGTGAGGTTCGGCACGACGATCAGCGTCACCGTGGCCGCCGCACGCCCGTCTGCGAAGCCGATCAACACCGTCATGCCGGGCTGGGCGAGAATGGCGGCGAAACGCCGCTCGGCCAGCGCCGGCTCCGGGTCCGGATCGTGGTTCAGGTGGTGATAGAGTTCGATCAGGTCGGCAAGATCGCCGTCGCGGGCCGGGCGAATGACGAAGTCGGCAGCGGGCATCGACATTATTCGCCCTTGCCGCCGAACATCTTCTTCAGCATCTCGGCCATCGGGCCTGATGTCGGAAGGTTCGGTTTGCCGCCGCTGCGGGCCTGGTGGATATGCGACTGCCCGGCCGGCTTGGCGACGGGCTTCTTTTCCGGTTTCGGCTTCTCCTCGTCCGGCTTGCCGCCGACGGCGAGCGCCAGCTTGTTCATCAGCTGCGAATCCTCCCCCTTCACCAGCATCTCGGCATTGTCGGCGATTGCGTCGAGGAGAGGCGAGAGCCAGGTCTGGTCGACCTTGGCGAAATCGCCGAGCACATGGTTGTGGACCAGTTCCTTGGCGCCTGGATGGCCGATGCCGAGGCGAAGCCTGCGGTATTCCCGGCCGCAATGGGCGTCGAGCGACTTGACGCCGTTATGGCCGCCATGGCCGCCGCCGGTCTTGATCCGGGCCTTGGCCGCCGGCAGATCGAGTTCGTCGTAGATGGCGATGATGTTTTCCGGGCCGAGCTTGTAGAAACGCATGGCCTCACCGACCGACTCGCCGGAGAGGTTCATGAAGGTCTGCGGCTTGATCAGCAACACTTTTTCGCCGGCAAGCTCGCCTTCCGAAATCAGGCCTTTGAACTTCTTGGCCCACGGCGAAAAGCCGGGCCGACGCTGGATCGCGTCCACCGCCATGAAGCCGATATTGTGGCGGTTGCCCGCATATTGGGAACCGGGATTGCCGAGGCCGGCGATGATGAGCATGGAGACATCCATCCTTGACTGCTGGCTTTCACCACCGCGAAACGCCGCCAAAGTCAACCGGTTTCGATGCCTGAGCCTCTATTGGGGCTCCTCGATGCCGTAGCGCTTGAGAATTGCCTTCTGGACGCCGTCCCTGATCAGGCGGTCGAGGCCTGCCTGCATTCCGGCGATCAGTTCGTCGGGCACATCCAGGTGGCAGGCAATGCCGAGATGCTGTTCGGAGAACAGGACGACCTTTTCGATCGGCGTTCCGTCCGCCTTCAGCTTTTGATAGACGCTTTCCGACATGGGCATCATGTCGATACGGTCCTGCAGCAGTTTTCTCAGCGTCGTGTCGATATCGGCGCTGAGGTCGATCTTCGGGAAACCGAAGCTTTTCAGAAGCCCCTCGGTATAATCGGCACGGTGGGTGCCGACCGTATATTGCTTGGCCTCCTCCAGGGTGGTCGCCGCGACCTTCGAACCCGCATGGCGGACGAGGATGTTGCGGTCGATGAACAGCGGCACGACCCATTTGAAACGCGGCTCGCGATCCGGCGTGCGGGCGGCGGCGAAGACGCAGTGCATGGGTTGCGTCTCGGCCATGGCGATGGCGCGTGCCCAGGGCATGATCTCCAGCGTGTAGGGCGTGCCCGCATCCTGCATGATGATCTCGACCTGGTCGATGCCGACGCCACGGTAGTTGCCGCCCGGCTCCTGGTAGCTGAAGGGCGGGTAGGACTCCGTCGAAAAGGCGACGGGTTGCTGGGCATGGGCGCCTGCCGCGAGGCTGAGGCTGGCAAGAAGCGGCGCTGCGATTTTCATCTGTCCCCCTTCCAAACGCACATGTCGTCATTTCTGACCCAGCATCTGGTCCGGAGGAGAGAACGTGTCAGCTCGCCATGGACTCGATTTCGGCCTGCCGGGTGGATAGGGCCGAGAGCAATTCGGAAATTTCGCGGGGCTTCGAGAAGAGATAGCCCTGGGCATAGTCAATGCCCATTTGCCGCAGCAACGAGCGCTGTTCTTCCGTCTCGACGCCTTCGGCGACGACCTTGCAATTCATCTTGTGAGAAATAGCACTGATGCCTTCGACAAGCATCCTGTTCTTACTGCCTATGTCCCCTGTCTGTTCGGTGAGCGAACGGATGAAGGACTGGTCGATCTTGACGATATCGACCGGGAAACGGCTCATATAGCTCAGCGAAGAATAGCCGGTGCCGAAGTCGTCGAGCGCGATGCGGCAGCCGAAGTGGTGGATCTCGTTGAGGATGGTGCGGATTTCCGGATTGTCGTGCATCAGCACGGCTTCGGTGATTTCCACAACCAGGCGCGACGGATCGATGCCGTAGCGGCCGAGCAGGCCGGCAAGGCGGGCCGGCAGGCCGGGCTCGAATTGCAGCGGCGAGAAGTTGACCGCGACATAGGTCTCGCCCATGCCGGGCAGGCGGGAGACACGGGCGAGGTTCGCCATCGCGTCTTCCAGGATGAGGTTGCCGATCTGGCCGATCGAGCCGGTCTCCTCGGCAACGCTGATGATGCCGGCCGGCGACATCAGGCCCTTCCTCGGGTGACGCATGCGCATCAGGGCCTCGAAGCCGAACGGGATGCCGGTTTCGATATCGACGATCGGCTGGAAATGCGCCTCGAACCAGCTGGCGGCGATCGCGACTTCGATATCGCTCTCGATCTCCGCCCGTTCGCGCGTCTGGTCGAGAATGGCGGGATCGTAGACCTGTGCGCCGTTCTTGCCGTCGCGTTTGCGGGCATACATGGCCATGTCGGATTTCTGCAGCAGTTCGGCGGCGCTGGCGGCATGGCTCGGATAGAAGGCAAGCCCGATACTGGCGCTCAACCGCACGCCGGTGCCCTCGATCCGGAAGGGAACCTCGAACATGTCGACGATCTTCTGGCTGAGCTCGGTCGCGCGGCGTTCGGCACCGTCCCCGGTGATCAGGATGGCGAATTCGTCGCCGCCGAGACGGGAGGCGGTATCGCCGTCGTTGAGCATCGGCTTCGTCCGTTCGACGAACTGGCAGAGCACGGCGTCGCCGGCGGCATGGCCGAGATTGTCGTTGATCGCCTTGAAGCGGTCGAGATCGACGAACAGGCAGGCGACCTCGGTGTGGGCCCTGTCGGCCTCGGCGATCTTCTGGTCGAGCGTCGCCTCGAAACCCTGGCGGTTCAGGAGCCCGGTCAGATGGTCGGAAATGGCCTGCCGGCGGTTGCGCAGTTCCGATTGCCTGAGTTCCGTGACGTCCGTCATTACGCTCAGCGAGCCGGGAATGCTGCCGCCGGCCGTGCCAAGCTCGGTCTCGACGATCAGTACGTCCATCAGGCGGCCGTCGGTGCGCAGGAACCGGACCGTGACTTCGATCGCCGGGCCCGATTTTGCCTGCTGCTTGCGCCTTGCATAGATCTGGCGGTCCGCAGGTGCGACAAGCTCGGAAAAGGGATGGCCGATGACCTCGTCACGGCGATAGCCGGTCGCGAGCAGCCAATAATCGCTGACGGCGGCGATCTGGTCGCCTGCAGTCAGCGAAAACAGCATGGCCGGCGTCAGGTTGTAGATTTCCGTGGTCTGCTGATGCGCGCGCTTCAGTTCGCGCTCCTCGCGCTCCAGCAGCGTCTGCATCTCGTTGAAGCTCTTCGCCAGCCGCCCCATCTCGTCGTTCGAGCGCCAGTCGACATGGTGGCGCGAACCGAGCCTGCGGGTCGCCTCGATGGCGGCGGTCAACCGCATCAGCGGCTTGATGACCATGACGCGATTGCCGAGGATCGCTGCGCCGAAGACCGTGAGGATGGTGATGATGAAGATGGAGATGAAGGCCATTTCCATCTGGTGCAGGGCGGAGAACCAGCCGAGCTTCGGCACATAGACGGTAATGCTGCCGACATTGCGGGCGCCCTGCTGCGACTTGTAGAAGACCGGCTCGGAGATCGCCTGCAGGCCGCGGAAGTCGGCCGGATTGACATCGACTTCGGAAATATTGAGCTTGCCCGTATTGTCGCTGATCTGCACGCCGTTGATGGCGGGATCGGCGATCAGCATCGAGGCGACTTGGTGGATGCTGTCGGTGTCGAGATCCCAGAGCGGCTTGCCCAGCGCCTGGGAATTGGTCACCAGCACGACGTTGACATGTTCGCTGAGGTTCTTGGCGGCCTGCTGGGAGGAAAGCGCCAGAAACAGCGTGAACAGCGGAGCGACGACGACCAGAAGGGCGCCCGAAATGATCGCAATAAAACGACTCTCAACGGAATGAGTCATCCGTCTTCCCCGCATTTCATCGTCCGGCTGCCGCCGGACTTTCCCCGTCATGCTGAAGTAGCGTGCATCGTTTCACCTATTCATTAAACTTCACTGAAACGACGATGCCAAGATTCGAACGAAATACGCAGGCAGGGTTACGAAATTGTATTCAGCCGACAATAAAAAACCCGCTTTCTTGCGAAAGCGGGTTCCATTTCAAGAATTTCGGTCGTGGTTATTCAGCAGAAGCCGGTTCTTCCTCGGCAACGCCTGCAGCCGGGGCGACGATCGTCGCGATGGTGAAGTCGCGGTCGGAGATGACCGGACGTACGCCAGCCGGCAGCTTGACGGCGGAGATGTGGAGGCTGTCGCCGATCTTTGCGCCCGTCAGGTCGATGGTCAGGAATTCCGGAATGTCGTTGGCCGGGCAAAGCAGCTCGACTTCGTGACGGACGATGTTGAGAACGCCGCCGACCTTGATGCCCGGGGACTTCTCTTCGTTGATGAAGTGGACCGGAACTTCAACGGAAACTTCCGTGTTGCCCGAGACGCGCAGGAAATCCACGTGCATGGTGAAGTCGCGGACCGGATCGAGCTGATAGTCCTTCGGGAGGACCTGGATCTTCTCGCCGTTGACTTCGATCGTGGCAACCGTGGTCATGAAACCGCCGGCATGGATGCGCTTCGTCACTTCGTTGGTCGACAGAGCGATCGCGAGGGGGGACTGCTTGTCACCATAGATGACAGCAGGAATGAAACCGTTGCGGCGAAGTTCACGGGAGGACCCCTTACCTACCCGTTCGCGCGCCTCGGCCTTGAGCTCGTAAGATGCGTGGCTCATGGCATATCCTTTCGAGGTTATTTGGAGAGTTCTCGGCAGTGAAGCTCACCGCGTCAAACTGAAGGGCACCATCCGATGCGCTTCATCCGCGTTGCCTCCAAGGGTGTCTACGCGGACGGGCGGGCTATAATACAACGATCGAGGATGTGCAAGCTTTTCGGCCTGAAAACAAAGGGCTTACGCTTGACTTCGGCGGCCCGTCTTCCAATTTGGTGCCCGTTTAACGAGGGAAGGGCTTGATTCATGAAACGGACTTTGATTGCGGCCAGTGTTATGGCTGCGTCCTGCGTATATCCGGTTGCGGCGGCTGAGATCAACGACAAGGGTGCCCGCACCCTCAAGGAAAGTCTCACCTACTTCCTGCCGGATACGGTCAGGTCCACGGGCTTCCTGACCGTCAAGCCGGCTGGCGAGCGCTACGAGATCAGCTACGATTTGGCCAAGCTCCTCAAGTCCGTCAAGAAGAAGGACTTCACGGTTTCCGGGCTGAAGCCGTTTTCGGTCTTCGCCGCGCCCCTCGACAACGGCCAGTGGAAGTTCAATAGCGACAGCGACATGAATTTCACCGTCAAGGGCAAGATGCCGGACGGCAAGCCGACCAACCTCAGCTATTCCGTCACCGACATGGTGTTCTCCGGCATTTTCGATCCGGCGATCAGCTATCTGCGCTCGGGCGAGGCGACGTCCGGCCCGATCCGCATGGTCTCGAAGAGCGGCGCGGAAGAGGTCGAGGCGAGCTTTGCCGGCATGAACTACTCACTGGCGTCTACGGCGAGTGCTGCAGCCGGCGGTACGGATTTCACCGGCAAGGGCTCGTTCCTGCGCTTCTACGAAAGGGTTGTGACGCCCGAAACTCCGCCGATACAGATCCGCGCCGAAAGCCTCGATTTCGACGTCGGTCTCCAAGGCGTGATGGCCGAAAAGCTCCGCAATCTCGTTGCTTTCGTGTTGGAACTCGTCAACGATGAAAAGCCCTCACAGGCCGAGATCGCCAAGCTCAAGGATCTCATCCGCGGCGCGATGCCGTTCTTCACGGCACTTTCGGAGAAGATCAGCTTCAAGCAGTTCACCGTGGCAAGTCCGATCGGCGATTTCGGCCTCAACAAGCTCGACTACACGTTCACGATGAGCGAGCCCGCCGCGGCAACCCGGATCGGCTTCGGCGCGCGCGTCGAGACTATCTCCACGCCCGCCGGCATCATCCCCCCGCTCTATGCCCAGCTGGTGCCGGACATGGCGGAAGTGGAGGTCGGGGTCGCGGACCTCAACTTCCAGCGTTTCATCGATACCTTCCTGGAAATCGATTTTTCCAATACCGGTCCGCTGCCGGACGCGGAGGGCGAGCGTCTCGGCAAGGCCTTCCTCAACGACGGACAACTGACCGTCGATTTCCCGCGGGTTGCCGCGAAATCCGCTCTCTACGATGTCGAAGCCTCCGGCAAGGTCAAGGGTTATCCGGACGAGAAGGACCGCTACACGCTCGAAACCTCGATCCTTGCCCGCGACATCGACAAGCTGATCCAGTATTTCCAGGCCGCCGCCAAGAGCGACCCCGAATTCAACCAGGTTTCATTCGCGATGATGATGGCGAAGGGCATGGCGAAGACCGAACCGGACGGCCGCCTGCGCTGGGACATCAAGTTCGAGGACGGCAAGAGCTTCAGCGTGAACGGGCAGCCGATTCAATGATCTGACGACACCTATCCTTTTTGGTGCCGGCCTCGCTTTTGCCAGTCAGCCGGCATTTACCATTCCAAGGAACGTTTCGCACATGTTTCGCTGCTAGAACTTCTCGACCAAACCAGTTGATAAGTAACGGGCTTTCATGTTTCGCGTTTTCTCCTGCATCTTCGTCGAGCACGACCTTCGTTATATCGCCTGCGCAGTTCTGATCTGCATGGCGGGGTCCTTCCTGACCATCCGGCTTTTTTCCCGGGCTCGGACGGGGAGCGGGATCGAGAAGGTCATCTGGCTTTTCCTGGCAGGCTTCATGGGGGGATCGGCCACCTGGACGACCCATTTCCTGGCCATGCTCGGTTATCTCCCGGGCGGGCAGGCGGGATATGAACCGGCTCAAACGCTTTTGTCTTTCGTGATCGCGGTCGCGACCGCAACGATCGGGCTCAGCGTAGCGAGCTATGGCGGCCGGTCCGTGCTCGCGGAAGCCGGCGGCATAGTCCTGGGGCTCGGTATCGCCGCAATGCACTACACGGGCATGGCCGCCTACGACGTGCAGGGCGTCATCGAGTGGGACCGTTCCTACGTGATCGCCTCGCTGATCTTCGCGGCGCTGTTCGGTGCGCTCGCGACCAATCGGGCTATACGTCCGATGACGCGATTCTGCAAATACAGCTCCGTGCTGGCGATGATCGTGGCGATCGCCTCGACCCATTTCACCGGCATGGGCGCGATGGAGGTCATCCTCGATCCCAGCGCCGTGCTGCAGAACGAGGTCGTTCCGCCGATCGTGCTCGGCTTCGGCGTGTTGTCGCTGATGCTGATCCTGCTGGCGCTGACGGCGGCCACCTACCTGATCGATGCCCGCACGACCCAGGCAGCCGTCGAGCAGTACCGCCACCTTTCCCTGCACGACGCGCTGACCGGCCTTGCCAATCGCGCCGCCTTCAACGAGCAAATCGCCGATATCGCTGCCCGTCCGGTTGACCTGGCCGTTCGCATCGCGGTGCTTTCCTTCGATCTCAATCGCTTCAAGGAGATCAATGACGTCCACGGCCATGCGGCAGGCGACGAGGTGCTGCGCGCAATCGGCGGGCGGCTTGCCCAGGCCGCTGGCGAGGGCGAGTTCATTGCCCGGGTCGGCGGCGACGAGTTCGTCGCGCTGAAACATATGTACTACAAGCGATCCGACGCGATGCTGCTTGCCAATCGGCTGCTTGCAGAAATCTGCAGGCCGATCGAATGGAACGGGAATACGCTGACGGTCGGCTCGAGTGTCGGGATCGCGCTCTATCCCGGCGAAGCAAAGACGGTCGACGATCTCCTGGCACAGGCGGACGTCGCCATGTACCGCGCCAAGCAATCCGGCGACAACATGATCTGCTTCTACGACTCTTCGATGGACCAGGCCGCCCGCGAACGCAACGCGCTCGCCATGGACATGCGCTCGGGGCTCGTGGCAGGGCAGTTCGAACTCTATTACCAGCTGCAGAACGATACGTTTTCGGGAGAGGTGGTCGGCTTCGAGGTCCTGCTGCGCTGGAACCATCCGGTACGGGGCCTGGTCCCTCCCGGCGAATTCATTCCGATCGCGGAGCGCACCGGCTTCATCGTCGAGCTCGGTGATTGGGTGCTCCGGAACGCCTGCGTGGAGGCGGCAACCTGGAAGAAGCCGTTCGGCATTGCCGTCAACGTCGCCGCCCAGCAGCTTGCTGATCCGAAATTCCCGACGAGGGTGCGCGATATCCTCAGGGAGACAGGGCTCAGCGCTGGCCGACTCGAGCTGGAGATCACCGAATCCGGCATCATCGCCGATCATCAGCGGGCGCTTCAGACCGTCCGCCACCTGAAGAGCCTCGGCGTCAAGATCGCCATGGACGACTACGGCACCGGTTATTCGTCGCTTTCGACGCTGATGTCCTTCCCGTTCGACAAGATCAAGATCGACCGGACTTTCGTCGACGGGCTCTCCAGCAATGAACAGTCGGCGGCGATCGTGCGCTCGACTCTGATCCTTGCCTCAAGCCTCCACATCCCGGTGCTTGCGGAAGGGGTGGAGACCGATGCGCACATCGCCTTCCTGCGCAGGGAAGGCTGCATGCAGGTCCAGGGCTACCTTTTCGGCAAGCCCGGTCCACGGGCGGGGATCGAGCACATCGTCAATGGCGAGATCGAGGACGAGATCATCCTGCCGGCTACCAAGGTCGCCTGAACCCCGCGCGTCAGCGCCGGGGTTCGCCCCCCGGCGCATAGACCGTCTTCTGCTCGAAACGAAACTTGTGGCCGCACTGGCTGCAGCGGATCATGTATTTACGCGGATCGGTCGAGGCGAATTCCGTCAGGAAGCCTTTCGGCAGCTCGTCGATGCGAAAATCGCGATTGCCCTGCCGCCTGTCGTCGGTCTCGGAAACCTCGGCAAAACCGACATTGCCGCACTGGGAACATTCGAGCTTTCGGGAATAGCGGTCGCGTGCGGCCATGCTTGTCTCCTTCTTCGGGGGGCCTTCTAGCCGAAGCTCCGGCACAAAGCAAAACGCCGGAACCAGGTTCCGGCGTTTTCCATCGAGGATTTACCGTTGCTTCAAGCCGGTCGTCTAGCGGCGGCACTCGCCGGATGCGACGACGCCGAAGCCGGCGTTCGCCGCCTCGCAGGCATTCGGGAACGTCTGGGTACGTCCACCCTGCTGGCCGCAGACGGGGCGGTATTCCCGTGTGCAGAAGCGGGGTTGCTCTGGCCTTCCGGGACGGCCCGGCTGGTTCCAGTCCGGGCGATCCGGCCGGTCCGGACGACCGGGCCTGCCGGGTTGGTTCCAGTCCGGGCGGTCGGGTCTCTGCGGGCGATCCCAGTCGGGACGGTCTGGCCTGCCGGGGCGGTCCGGAATTCCGGGGCGGTCCCAATCGGGGCGATCAGGCCTTTGAGGACGGTTCCAGTCCGGCCGCGGCCGTTCCGGCGGATAATAGCCGCCGGGCCTGCTGCCGCCATCGACGCAGGCCGACAGCAGCGGAATAAGTAGGAAAATGGCCAGTTTCTTCGACAGGCCAATCAAGGAAGACATTGCGACTCACCCTCAGTTTGAGTTCGGGGCGAGTCTATCCAAATACTTGTGACAGAAGAAGGTCAGTCGAACAGGCTGGAGACCGAGGATTCCATCGCCGTGCGGTTGATCGCTTCGCCGAGCAGGTTGGCGGTAGTGATGACCCGGATATTGTGCGCCGACTGGACCGCCGTGGTCGGCTGGATCGAGTCGGTGATCACCAGCTCCTTGAGCTTGGAAGCGGCGATGCGGGCGACCGCGCCGCCCGAGAGCACGCCATGGGTGATATAGGCGGTGACGCTGGTGGCGCCGTGGTTCAGAAGCGCTTCGGCCGCGTTGCAGAGCGTGCCGCCGGAATCGACGATGTCGTCGATCAGCAGGCAGTCCTTGCCGTCGACCTCGCCGATGACGTTCATCACCTCGGACTCGCCGGCGCGTTCGCGGCGCTTGTCGACGATCGCCAGCTGACAGTCGATGCGCTTGGCAAGCGCACGGGCGCGCACCACGCCGCCGACGTCGGGCGAGACGACCATGACGTTGTTGAGGTCGTAGTGTTCCTTGACGTCACGGGCGAGAACCGGCACCGCAAAGAGATTGTCGGTGGGGATATCGAAGAACCCCTGGATCTGACCGGCATGCAGGTCGAGCGTCAGGACGCGGTCGGCGCCGGCCTCGGTGATCAGGTTGGCGACGAGCTTTGCCGAGATCGGCGTGCGGGGGCCGGCCTTGCGGTCCTGGCGGGCGTAGCCGAAATAGGGGAGGACAGCGGTGATGCGCTTGGCCGACGACCGACGGAAGGCGTCGATCATGATCAGCAGTTCCATCAGGTGGTCGTTGGTCGGGAATGACGTGGACTGGATGATGAAGACATCCTCGCCGCGCACGTTTTCCTGAATTTCAACGAAGATTTCCTGGTCTGCAAATCGCCTGACACTGGCTTTTCCGACTGGAACATTAAGATAGCTGCAGATCGCGTCGGCAAGATGCCGGTTCGAATTGCCTGCGAAAACCTTCATTGCGGTCCGCCTGTTTTGAAGCTGGATGCGGGCCTTTTACCGCCGCGGCCTTCGAATGCAAGTGCGTTTCTTACCCGCTCACTCTTTTTTATGAAGAAACTGTGACCCGTGGCTTTTGAGGTTCAGTAAAGGATAGGTCTCCCGGACCGCTCAGCCTCGGGACTGGCGCCATGCCACATAATCCTGGATCGTCTTGGCGGCGATGGTCTCCATGGTCGAAGCCGGCACCGAAGTCCAGGGGTCCTGGCCGCTGCCGGGCACGCTTTCCTGGCCCTGCATGCGGTGCAGCCGGGCGCCGGACCCGTCGAGGATATCCCAGACATAGACGATGGTGACCTTGCCGCCGTCGGAGAAGGCGGAGAAATAGCCTTTGAGGATGTGCTCGGTGCTGTTGTCGCTCGACGGACGGATCGTCAGCCCGTTGGCGCGGGCCTGGGCGCCGAGCTGGCGCGACAGCGGCGTCACCGCCTGGACCGGGGCGCCGATGATCGGCAGGAAGCGGACCGTCGGGCCGGATGCGGGTAGCAGCGAGGCGCTCTGCTGCTGACGGGATTGCTGCTGCTGGGGCGCAGCCGCTGGCTGCTGCGCCTGAGGTTGCTGCATGATCTGTTGCTGGCCCTGGCTTTCCTGTCCCTCCCATTGCGGCGGGGCGCCGGAGGAGGAGGGCGAGACGGCGCTGCCGGATTCCAGCGCCCGCGCCTGGGCCTCGAGCGTGTTCTGAGGGCCGGAGCGATATCCGCCGCTATAGGTTTCCGGCTGCGCGGAGCTGGCCATGCGGTCGGTTTCGGCCTGGGTCACCGGCGAGGAGGCCCGCGCGCCGCCACCGACATTCGCCTGCGGGGTCAATGCTTCCGTCGTGTTGCAGGAGGCAAGCACGACCGCCAGCAGGGCAGCGGACAGCAATGTTCCGAAAAGCCGCATGCCCGTCTCCTGCCTCAGATTCCTCGGCCGGAGCTTAGGGTTGGCGTTCCCAACCTGTCAATCGCCTGATTTTTGCGGCATTCAGCGCTGAATGAGCTCCAGGGTGTGGCGGGAAAGTGGCTGTGGATCGCCTTCGGTCGTCAGGTAGGTGTGGCCGAGGGTCATGGCGGCGCCGCTGTCGGAATCCATGATGATCATGTGCACGAACAGCGTCATGTCCGGCAGAATTTCCTGCGGATTGCCGAAGTGGAACATCTGGTGCTCCATCCAGGAGGGCGAGAAACGCGCGCCGAGCGAATAACCGCAGGCGTTGAGGCGGTGACGCGACAGGCCGCGCTCGTCGAGGATGCGGGCATGGGTGTCGAACACGTCGCCGAAAGTCTGGCCGGGCCGCAGAACCTCCTCGATCGCCGTGATGGTTTCGAGGCATGCCTTGTGAAGCTCGCGGTGACGAGGCGACGGTTCGCCGACGATGACCGTGCGCATCATCGCCGCGTGGTAATGCGCGGCCGCGCCCGCCCATTCGAGCGTCAGCTGGTCGGTCGCGTCGAGCTTGCGGCGCCCGGCCTTGTAGCGGCAGAGCAGCGCGTCGACGCCGGAGCCGATGATGAATTCGTTGGCCGGATAGTCTCCGCCTCCGAGAAAGACCGCGCCCTGCATGGCGGCGAGGATTTCCGCCTCGTCGCCACCGGCCTTGATCAGCGGCAGCGCCGCATCGAGCGCGTCGTCGGCAAGCTTGGCGGCACGGCGGGCAAAGGCGATTTCGGCCGGGCTTTTGACGAGGCGCAGCGTGCTGACCAGGTAGGAGGCATCGCTGATCTGGCCGAAGGTGCCAAGCTGGTTGTCGATGAGGCGGGCGACGCGCCCGGTCATGCCGTGGGTATCGTATTCGACGCCGATCCTGGCGCCGAGCAGGTCCATGTCGCTCAACAGGTTCTTGAGGTCGAGGGTCGGGTCGGCATTCACCCGATCCACCCAAACGACGATGTTCTCGACGATCGAGGTATGGCGGGCCTGGCGCAGGTCGGCGGAGCGGGTGAGCAGCGTCATGGCCCCGTCCGCCTTGACGATCAGGGTCTGGAAAAAGCAGTAGCCGAACGTGTCGTAGCCGGTCAGCCAGTACATGCTTTCCTGGGCGAAGATCAAAAGCGCGTCCAGCTTGTCGGCGCGCATCTTTTCCGTCAGCCGCGTCAGCCGGTCGGCGTATTCGCTCCTCTCGAAATGCAGTGCCATATCAATTCTCCCGAAGTGCGATTGCTGAAATCTGACGGCCGTAATCCGGCTCTTTGGCATGGGTGGTGCGGCGGTAGGAATAGAACCGTTCCGCATCCGGATAGGTATCGAGACCGAGGCTTTCGGCCCGCACGCCCGATGCCCTCAACCGGTTGATGGTCAGCGACGGCAGGTCGAACATAGAATGCCCCGGGTTCGATGACGGTGTGAAGAAAGCCTCGTAGGAGGGATCGTGGCTCAGGAACCGTTCGACGAATTCCGGGCCGACCTCGTAACTCGCCGGACCGATTGAAGGGCCGAGAACGGCGGTGATGTTTTCGCGCGCGGCGCCCAGCGAGAGCATCGCCTCGATGGTGTTCTCGAGCACGCCGGTCAGCGCGCCCTTCCAGCCGGCATGGGCAGCCCCGATCACGCCGTTCTCGCCGTCGGCAAACAGGATCGGGCCGCAGTCCGCCGCAAGCACGCCGAGCGCCACGCCCGGCATGCTCGTCACCATCGCGTCGACTTTAGGCCGCTCGCCGGCATAGGTCTCGTCGACGACGAAGACATCGGGAGAATGGACCTGGTGCACGGTCGCAAGCTTTTCGAGCGGCAGGCCGAACCAGGCAGCAACACGGGCGCGGTTCTCGGTGACCCTCTCGCGGTCGTCGTCCGATCCGATACCGACATTGAGGCCGGCATAGAGGCCTTGCGAAACGCCTCCCTTGCGGGTGAAGAAACCGTGGCGGATACGGGCGCCGGCCCTGTCGTTCAACAGGGGGCTTTCGATCGGCTCCGGCAAGGGTCTATCCGGCATCGGCGGTTTCTATCCTGTTGATTTGAAGGGGTTTTGTGCAAGCTTTTCGAAATACGCCTGCTGCTTCGATCTAGGGCGAGAGTGGCGCAAGAAAAGGGCGGATGTCAATCGGGGACAGGTGCAAGAAGATGTGGCAATGGGAGCGGCTTACCCCTCACCAACAAAATCTAAGACTTAGCCGTTGGCTAAGATCCTGATTTTGTAACCTCTCCCGCCAAGGGAGAGGTAGACTCGCGGGAGGGCGCGGCATCTTTATCTCTCTCCTTGAGGGAAAAATAGTAATTTCAACACTTTAGCTTTAGTTGGGTGTTGGAAATTGCAAGTGAAGTGGTGGCGGTGGCGCCCAAGTATCCCTCTCACCCCACCGCCCGGAACGGCATCAGGCTCAAGGCCGGGCTCGATACCGCGATGACCTTGAAGAGTTGGCCCATCTTGCCGGCACCTTCGCCGGCCAGCCGGTCCACGGCGGCGGCGATCAGGCGTTGCTCGGGGGGCTCCTTGTCCTTGGCGAGCGCGGTGGCGCGTTCGGCGAGGCCGAGGCCGAACAGGAAGTCGCCTTGATGCAGGGCGCCGTTCAGGTGCACGCCCACGGAGACCGCAATACGCGCCAGGTCCTCGAAGTCCACATGGCTGGTCAGATCCGCTTCGCCCGGATGTTCGAGCGGCGGATCGTAGTCATGGTAACGGATGGCCTGCAGCGTGTCGCCGAAACCGGTGACCAGATGGCCGTAGTCGATGATCAAGGCAGTGCCGCCGAAGGTTCGCAGGCGTTCGCACAGCGTCAGCATGACGGCCTGCCGGGCCGGTGACAGTTCGAAGATGGTGCCGTCGGGAATGCCGGCGACGGGTGAGGGCAGCAGCTGCGGATCGAGCGTCGCGACGCCTGCGGCAAAGCCGAGTTCGTCCTCGGCGGTCAAGCCGACGAGGCGTTCGCGAAAGCCGGTCGGCGTCTTGACGAACTGGCGGATCGGGATCGCGTCGAACAGCTCGTTGGCGGCGATCAGCGTAAATCCTTCGGGGACTTCCTCGAAACTGTCGTGCCAGGAGATCTTGGTGGAGAAGGCCTCGAGCGTGATGCGCTGGACGCCGCGCAGGCGCTCGCTGGTCTCGACCAGATGCACGTGCAGGTCTTCGAAAAACCGCGGCGCGATGCGTTTGATCACCCGCAGCATGTCGGCCATCATCGTGCCGCGGCCAGGGCCGATCTCCACCAGCCTCACGCCGGTGGGCGTGCCGTGCTGCTGCCAGGCATGCACCATGAAGACGCCGATCATCTCGCCGAACAGCTGGCTGATCTCCGGCGCGGTGATGAAGTCGCCGTGACGGCCGAAGGGCTCGCGGGTGCGATAATAACCGTATTCCGGATCGGCGAGGCAGAGCGCGAAATAGTCGGTCACGCTGATCGGGCCGTTGGCGCGGATCAGGGTCTTGATCTTTTCGGTGAGGGGGGTGCTCAACGGGCGCGTCTCCCCTCAAGCCTTCGCCGCGGACGTTACCGCCGCGCGGGCACGGACAATGGCCCAGAGGCCGGCCGCGATCATCGGCAGCGACAGTACCATGCCCATGGTCAGCCAGTTGGTGCCGAGCAGGTAACCCAGTTGCGCATCCGGTTGGCGAAAGAATTCCACGAAGATGCGGCAGAGCGCGTAGCCGACGACGAAGGTGCCGGAGATCGTGCCCGGCACCTTCAGCGCGCGGAAGACGTAGATCATCAACGCCAGCACGAGAACCATGACGATGCCCTCCAGCCCGGCCTCGTAGAGCTGGCTCGGATGGCGCGGAACTTCTTCCGCCGGGCAGAACATGTGAAGCTGCCGCAGGCGATCGTTGCAGAACACGACGCCCCAGGGCATGTCGGTCTTGGCACCCCAGAGTTCGCCGTTGATGAAATTGGCGATGCGGCCGAAGAACAGGCCGAAGGGCACGACCGCGGCGACCGTATCGAACATGCTCCAGACGGGAATGGCGTTGCGACGGGCGAAGATGATCATCGCGATCGTCGCGCCGATGAAGCCGCCATGGAAGGACATGCCGCCGTTCCAGATTTCGATCGCGCGGATGGGGTTCTGCACCACGGACGCCAGGTCGTAGAACAGGATATAGCCGATGCGGCCGCCGAGCACGATGCCGGCGGCGACCCAGACGAGGAAATCGTCGAGCTGGGTGGCCGTGATCGGCGACTGACCGTCTCTCCACAACGAAGCGTTCGCTGCCAGCCGGCGCGCATAAAACCAGCCGAGCATGATGCCGGCGACATAGGCGAGCCCATACCAATGGACAGCCAGCGGTCCGATGGAGAAGGCCACCGGATCGATATTCGGGAACGGCATCAGAGCGAAAAGATGAAGCGCTTCGTACAAGTTACAGGGTTCCCACCTAACGGTATTGCGCGGAACATGGCGTTGCGGCCATCGACGGTCAAGGTGAATCTAAGCGAGTGCTCATGCTAACGGTGGATGATGCTTGCAAGCGGCCCGCACAGGCCCTACTTGATCCCTATGGATATTCGCCGGCCCGGATTGCCGGCCAGACGATATGGGAGTTCAAAACCATGGCAACCGGCACGAACCGCATTCTCGACGATTTCGCGCGGCTGATGACCGATGCGGCCGGCGCTGCCCAGGGCGTGCGCAAGGAGGTCGAAACGGCATTCCATGCTCAGGCCGAGCGGTTTCTCAACAATATGGATGTCGTCAAGCGCGAGGAATTCGAGGCTGTCCGCGAAATGGCCGCCCGCGCCCGCGACGAGAACGAAGCGCTGAAGGCACGGATCGAAGCGCTGGAAGCGAAGCTTTCGGGGCAGTGATTTTCATCCGCCGGGATTGCCCCTCACCCTAACCCTCTCCTCGCAGGCGGGGCGAGGGGACGCGAAACGCTGGAGCGGGACGGAGAAGGCGCGGCATATCGCCTTTGCCCCGCGAATGGGGAAGGTGGCGGCCGGCGGATCAGGGACGGGCCACCGCTTGTTCGATCTGCACCGGCAAGCCCGGGAAGGCTGGCCCGAGGGGGGTGGTTTTTCCCTCGATCGGAAAATTCCCCCTCCAGATTTCAACGCCTTAACTCTTTTTCGCCCCTCAATTTTCCCCGCCTCTTCCTCCCATGCCTACAATCCCCCTGCTTCCGTCGCCGGAGTGTTTCGCGAGACGTTCGCGGGCAGGCGGGGGCCGGCGCCCTTATTGGAACCGTAACGTGCGGGGAAGGTGAGGGAGGTGAAAGCCATGGCGGCGATGTCTTCGGATGAAGCTGCCTATCAAGCCTCCCCCTGGCCGCCGGGCCGGGTTCGGATTGGCCGTGCAAGTGGCAAGGTTTCCCGAAAGGAAGCCGCGAACAAAGCCACGCAGTGGGGCAAGGTGATCACCTGTAGGGGCCGGAAGCCCTGACAAGACGCCGAAGGCCACGCGAATGCGGAGCCACCATTACAAAATCACATGAGGTTCCGCATTCGTGTGGGCTCTCCCAACGCACCGTGCCGAGCAGATTTTCGGCGCGGGCGCAGGTGTTGAAACCAAAAAAATGACGCCCTGTGGACACATTCAAAAAAGCCAGTGTCCAGAGTCGCTTATGACTCCGTTCTGATCTCCGTTGCGAACAAGTTTAACGATTTGCCCATGTAAAAACCGAGGGAGGGGCTGGCAGGCGGACTCCGTCTAGGTACACTGATTTTAAAGGATGATTCGAAACGGCTTGGTAAGCTCCAGACAGGGTGACTGCGTTATTCTGGAAGCGTCGGACGATCATCGACAGTGTTGTTCCCGGTCAATTGTTCGCGTGTTTTGGCGTTTCACCGCACGAATTCGCATTCATCCCGGTCAAGAAGGTGCCGCATGACGCTTATGGAAATGGAAATCGAACGCCAGTCGAATCCGGTCGATATGATCGAATTCGTTGCTGCCTCGAACGATTGGACGTTCGAACGGTCGGGTGAGGATGAAATCGCCATGACCGTGGAAGGCCGCTGGACGGACTACCATGTTTCCTTCTCCTGGATGGAGGAGTTCGAGGCGCTGCATCTCGCCTGCGCTTTCGACATCAAGATCCCCGACGCCCGGGTCAACGAGGTCATCCGCCTGCTGAGCCACGTCAACGGCCAGGTGCTGATGGGTCATTTCGACGTATGGCGCCAGGAAGACGTGGTCATCTTCCGGCAGTCGCTGCTGCTGGCCGGCGGCGCGGAGCCCAACAACCAGCAGGTCGAAGTGCTGCTTTCGAGCGCTCTCGAAGCCTGCGAGTCCTATTACCAGGCGTTCCAGTTTGTCGTATGGTCGGGCATGGAGGCGAAGGCCGCCATGGAAGCCGTTCTGTTCGAAACCGTGGGCGAATGCTGATGGCCTTGGGTCATTTGGGATCCATCATCCTGATCGGCGCCGGCAATATGGGCGGCGCCATGCTGTCCGGCTGGCTGAAGAAGGGCGTGCCAGGCGCGTCCGTGACGGTGATCGATCCGTCGCCTTCGGACGCCATGAAGACGATGATCTCGGAAGCCGGCGCGCGTCATTTTGCGTCGGTGCCCGACGCTGCTTCCGCCGACATCCTGTTTCTCGCCGTCAAGCCGCAGCTGATGGATGCGGTCCTGCCGCCTTTGAAGTCTGTCGTCAGGCCCGGCACGGCGGTGGTTTCGGTGGCGGCCGGCAAGACGCTCGCCTATCTCGAAAAGCATCTCGGCGAAGCGGCCATGGTACGCGCCATGCCGAATACGCCGGCGATGATCGGCCGCGGCGTGACCGGCGCCTATGCCAATCCCAAGGTCACCGATGCCCAGCGCGAAGCGGTGCAATCCCTTCTCAAGGTCAGCGGGCCGGTGGAATGGGTTTCAAGCGAGGCGGATATCGATGCGGTAACCGCCGTTTCAGGCAGCGGTCCGGCCTATGTTTTCTATCTCGTGGAGTGCATGGCCGAAGCGGGCCGCAAAGCCGGCCTGCCGGCGGACCTCGCCATGCGGCTTGCTCGGGAAACTGTCTCGGGGGCTGGTGAGCTCCTCCACCAGTCCCCGGACGACGCTTCCAGGCTTCGCCAGAACGTTACGTCGCCGAACGGCACGACGGCTGCGGCGCTTGCCGTGCTGATGGCCGACGATGGCATGCAGCCGCTGTTCGACAAGGCGATCGCCGCCGCGCGCGACAGAGCCGAAGAACTCGGCGCTTGAGTGAGTTCGAATGGCTGAAGAGATTACCTATTCCGACTTCGAGCGCGTCGATATCCGCGTCGGCACGATCGTCGAGGTCGAGCCGTTTCCGGAAGCCCGCAAACCGGCGTTCAAGCTGAAGATCGATTTCGGCCCGGAGATCGGCGTCAAGAAATCCTCGGCGCAGATCACCGTGCATTATACGCCGGAAACGCTTGTCGGTCGGCAGGTGCTGGGCGTCGTCAACTTCCCGCCGAGGCAGATCGGGCCGTTCCGCTCGGAAGTGCTGACACTCGGCTTCGAGGACGAGAACGGCGCGATCGTGCTTGCCGCCGTCGAACAGCCGGTGCCGAACGGCCGGAAGCTGATGTAGCCGAGCGGCGGCGCGCCTCAACCCGTCTGATGGACTGTGGGATCGTCAGTGGATATCGCGGCTGTCGACCTCAGTGAGGTTGAACGACCGGAATTCCACCTCGAAGCCTTCACGCTGCGGCGAGCAGAAAGTCATGCCGACGGAGAGTTCGGTGAGCTCGGGCGGGAAGAACGCGAGCCGCGCCATGCGCCAGTCAGGCTGCACGTCGGTCCGGTACTGGACGAAGAGGGCGTCGCCCATGCGGGTGACGCGGACGGAGATTTCCTCGAAATCGTCGGTCAGGCGGAAGGCGGACCAGTCCGAATGGCCGTTGGTCACCACCACGCTGAAATGGCAGGCGCCGTCGGTGAATTCGACGCCGCATTTCATCCAGTGTTTTTCGTCATGACGGATCATCAGGCCGGCCTGGTCGTAGAGTGCCTGGTAGCGGCCGACGAAGGAGGTTTCGGCGGTGAAGTCGCCGCTTCGGGCCCTATGGAGGAAGTGGCCGCTGTCGCGGTGAAAGCCGTAATAGGTGCCCTGCCAGAAGTCGGTCTCGAAGCCGGAGCGGGCGACCAGACTGCCATTCTCCTCACGGCTTTCCGGCGGCGGGTTCAGCCAGGTCATCTGGGAAAGGTCTATCGGCATCGGTTCCTCGAAAGAATGATCAGGCGGGGACGCGCACGACGGCGCGCAGGCCGCCGCGGGGGCTGTCGGCGAGCGTGACATTGCCGCCATGGGCGCGGGCGATGTCGCGGGCGATCGCGAGGCCAAGTCCGGTTCCGGATGCGTTGAGGTTGCGGGCCTCGTCCAGGCGGTAGAACGGCTTGAAGACGTCCTCGCGCGATTGCGGCGGAATCCCCGGACCGTCGTCGTCCAGCGTCAGGGTCAACCATTTGGCGCTATGGCGTGCATCCACATGGAGCGTCCTGGCATAGCGCTCGCTGTTGGACACGAGGTTGCCGACCAGCCGGGCGAAGGCATTCGGCCGCACGGCGATCTCGTCCTCGCCGTCGATCTCGTAGGTCATGGTCTTGCCGTGCAGCGCGAATTCCGACCGGAGCTTTTCGAGCAGTTCGCTCAACCGCAGTTCGCCGAAATCTTCTTCCGCTTCGCCCTTGGCGAAGGCGAGATAACCTTCCAGCATCGACTGCATGTCGTCGACATCCTGGCTCATGCCCGCCAGTTCCGGCTTGTTGCCGGCGAGTGCCAGCTGCAGCTTGAAGCGGGTGAGGATGGTCCTCAGATCGTGGCTGATGCCGGCCAGCATGGCGGTACGTTGTTCCATCTGCCGCTCGATGCGCTCGCGCATCTGGATGAAGGCAAGGCCGGCGCGGCGGATTTCGTCAGCGCCGCGGGGAGCGAAACCATCGGTCTTCTGCCCCTTGCCGAAGCTTTCGGCGGCACGCGCAAGCGTCAGGATCGGCCGGATCTGGCCGCGCAGGAAAAGGATGGAGATGATCACCAGAACGAAGGCCGCCCCGATCATCCAGACCAGGAAGATATGGGTGTTCGAGGCATAGGTGGAGCCGCGGCGGACGAAGACGCGCAGCACCCTGGTATCGAACTTGATACGGATCTCGACAAGCCGGCTGTCTCCGATCGTGTCGATCCAGAAGGGCATCTGGATTTGGCGGGTGATCTGGTCGGCGAGGATATCGTCGAGGATCTCAAAGAAGGGGCGGGAGCGGGGCGGCGGGAGCTGGCCGTTTTCCTCGACTGCGATGGTGAGGTTCAGCGCGTCGCTGGCGATGCGGCTGATGGCATCATAATTGCTGTCCTGCGGATAGGCCTGGATCACCTCGATAATGCCGGCGATGTCGCGGACGGTGCCTTCCGACAGGCGTTCGGTGACCATCCGCCAGTGTCGTTCCATGAAGACGGAGGCGACGATACCCTGCAACAGCAACATCGGCAGGATGACAATCAGAAGCGAACGGGTGTAGAGGCCGGTCGGCAGGCGGCGGCGCAGCCAGCGGGTCATCGGGCGCCAGCCCGGCAAGGTGAGCCGGTCCATGTCGCGTTTCAGAGGGTCGAAAAGTGCCATCCTGCCTTCAGCCTGTGCCGGTCTCTCCCGGCTAATCGATACTCAGCCTGTATCCGATGCCGCGCACCGTCTGGAGATAGACGGGGTTGGCCGGATCCTCCTCGATCTTACGCCGCAAACGGTTGATCTGCACGTCGATCGTGCGCTCGCCGACCTCGGCATCGTCGCCGATCAGCTCGTGGCGGGGAATAGTGTCGCCGGCGCGCAGCGCGAAAAGCAGCATGATCTCCTGTTCGCGATCGGTCAGCCGGATAGTTTCGGCGGCCTTGCGCAACTCCTTGCGCGGGATCGAGAAGGTGAAGGGGCCGAACATGATCTGCTCGATCTTGGGCGTGTCGGGCGAGGTGCTGCGACGCAGGATATTGTTGATGCGCAGCACCAGTTCGCGCGGATCGAAAGGTTTCGACAGATAGTCGTCGGCGCCGGCTTCGAGACCGGCGATGCGGGATTCCGATTCGGCGCGGGCCGTCAGCAGGATCACCGGGACGGTCTTGTTCTGGTAGAGCGACTGAGTGAGCGAAATGCCGGATTCCCCCGGCATCATCACGTCGAGAATGATCAGATCGAAATGCAGTCCTTCGAGCTTGCGGCGGGCTTCGGCGGCATCGCCCGCGACGGTGATGCGAAAACCCTGTTCCATCAGGTAGCGGTTCAGAAGATCGCGGATGCGCGTGTCGTCATCGACCACGAGAAGATGAGGTGCATCATCGGAAGGGGGCGGTGTCGTCATCTCAAAGGTCCCACTTAATCCAGGTCGCTGTCGATAGGCTCGATGCTTTCGTCGCGGCCGCGCATGCGGCGCAGGAATTCCTTAACCGAGGCTCGCGTGTCCGGGGTCAGATCCTCCATGGCGCGAGCGATACGGCGCGATTGCGGCTCGGAAAGGGCGAGAGCCAGCTCACGGCCTGCAAGGGTCGGATAGAGCCTGCGCTGGCGGCGATCCTTGGCGCCGGCCATCTGGCGTATATAGCCGGATTCGATCAGCTGCTTGAGAACGCGCGCAAGGCTCTGCTTGGTGATCTGCAGCGTATCGAGCAGGTCGGTGACCATCATGCCCGGCTGGCGGCAGACGAAATAGACGACGCGGTGGTGGGCGCGGCCCATGCCGATCTTGGCGAGGATCGCATCCGGATCGGACACGAAATCGCGGTAGGCGAAGAAAAGCAGTTCGATGGTCTCGAAGTCAATCTGGGCTTCGTCGACTGCCGGCATTGCCGGCATGACCTTCTTGACGGCTTTTCCCGTCGATGCGCGCGACACTCGCGTTTCCTTTCCCTTTGTGGCTGCTTGCCCCAGGGTCCGAAGATCTTGGGGCCGAAGCTCTTATTGCCGATCTCGCACTGTAACCCGACGCACGCCATAAAGCGCGAACAGGCTGAACAATCAACAGCATTTGTTGGGGAAAGCGGGGGTGCTGCGGGCCATCGAGAAGGGCGCTGCAGAACAGCGCCCTTTTACGGTGGAGCTCAATCGTAGATGTGGACGATACGGCGGGTGCCGGGATCGACGAGAACCGGGCGGTCGTTGACGACGACGTAGTCGTAGTCGTAGTCCGGCACTTGCTGGATCACGACCCCGGGCGGCAGCGTCGCGCCGATCGCCACTTCGTTGCGGACGTAGACCGGCTGGACCGGGTGCTCTTCGATGTAGCTGATGACGGTTTCCGGCGGTTCGACGGCCTCGACCGCACCGACCGGGCCGAGCAGGATATCGCCCGGACCTGGGACGGCGGCTGGCGGAGAGACGCTTGCCGTCGTCTCGTAGGTAACGGACGGCACGTCATACTGGGTGCGGTATTCTTCCACCGCTACCGCCGAGCCGTTGTGGCGGATGGTGAGGTATTCCGCATAGACCCAGCCGCGCATGCCGTTGACGTCGATGCGGCACCATTTGCTACCCTGGAGGCAGCCGTCCATCATCGCCGGGCTACCGCGGGTCGCCATCCCGATCTCGGGATAATTCTGGCCGGGACCGGAGCGGACGATGATGTCCGAGGCGGTCGTGGTGGTCATCTGCGCCTGGGCGGGCAGGGCGAGCGCCGAAAGGACGGCGCCGAGGCCCAGCCATGTCAGGTCCCGCCACTTCAATTCCGGGCATTTCAACCAAGTCGTCATGGTTTTTCTCCTCATGTTGACTGGCGGGGTAACACCCGCGTCCCCCAGTGGTTCCGCCGAATACGGGTGGATTCTGCAAGCTGTGGCGGGGGTGCCACAGGCAGAATGGGGCGCGGAACCTTTGTGCCGCCAATCCATTGATCCCGCCAGAAGCACCGGAGAGACCCATGACGAACCCGACCGTGACCGCCCAGACCTTCAGCGCCCAGACCTTCAGCGCATTGCCGCCGATCAGGATGGAAACGTCCAACGCAGCCAATCCGCTCAGAAGCGTTCTGGTGACCGTTTTCGTGCTGAAGATCGCGATTGCGGCTTTCCTGATCGCCACCGTATCGCTCGCACCGCCGGTTTCCACCAACGCGCATTATACGACCCTTGCCTCGAACTGATCTTTTCGGCTGAAATGCTCTCCGTTTATCGGTATACCCCGGCAAGCATCATCGTTCAGGCCGAGGCATCATGGGCAAGTTACAGGCCGGTATCATTCCGGTTACGCCATTCCAGCAGAACTGCACGATCCTTTTCGACGAGGAGACCAAGCAGGGCGTCATCGTCGATCCGGGCGGCGACGTGCCGACGATCCTCCAGGTCATTAAGGAAAACGGCATCACGGTCACGGAAATCTGGCTGACGCACGGGCACATCGACCATGCCGGCGGCGCCGACGAATTGCGCGAGGCTCTTGGCACCCCGGTGGTGGGGCCGCATGAAGCGGATTTGCCACTGCTGCAGCGGCTGGAAACGCAGGCGGAAAAATTCGGAGTCAAGATGGAGGTGCGCAACGTCTTGCCGGACCGCTGGCTCAACGAAGGAGACACGGTGTCGTTCGGCGAGCATATCTTCGAGATTTTCCATTGCCCCGGCCATGCGCCGGGCCACGTGATCTACTACAACCGCGCCCAGGGCTTCGCGCATCTCGGCGACGTGCTGTTCAACGGTTCGATTGGGCGCACGGACCTGCCGGGTGGCGATCACGATACGCTGCTCGCTTCGATCCGCGACAAGGTTCTGCCGCTCGGGGACGAGGTCGGGTTCATCTGCGGCCACGGGCCGGGCAGCCGGGTCGGCGACGAACGGCGCACCAATCCGTTCCTCCGCGGCCTCTGAGGTTGAAACCGCGACAGCGTATGATCAAAAAAACCCGGCATGTCTGCCGGGCTTCAACTCGAAACAGTAAGCCTCGAAAGGCTTAACCGGCGATCTGCAGATTGACGGCCTTGGGGCCTTTGCCGCGACGATCCGGTTCCGTGTCGAAGCTTACTTTCTGGTTTTCCGACAATCCGGACAGGCCGGAAGCCTGTACGGCAGAGATGTGTACAAAGATATCGGCGCCACCATTGTCAGGCTTGATAAAGCCGAAGCCTTTGTCGGTATTGAAGAATTTTACAGTGCCAGTCTCGGCCATGCAGCAGGTCCTTTTCTCTCTGTCCGTGTTCAGCGGCGGACAGCATCACAGTGTAGCCCCGAAGGGCGGCGGCAGGCAGCTTTAAGAAAGGGTCCCTGTCTTTACCGCGATGGCCGGAAGGAATAGCTTTGAAATCTCCGCCCCCGGCCTATCGCCCGAAGTCTTAGCGCCTTCGGAGCGCGTCATTATAGGTCTTCCCATGCTCGTAAATTGCCCGAACTTGCACAGAGTGCTGTGTTTATCGAAAATTGGCAAGAAAAAGTTTTTTGAATTGTCGCTACAATGCGAAATTGCAAAGCGCCAGAACCCCTGAAAATACGGGCTTTGCGCCTTTCCCCGACGCCCTGGGAATGTGAATCATCGCTGGCAATGCTTTCTTAACGCTGTTCTGTGCCATTTTGGGGCGTATGGCGCGAAAAGAAAAATTTACGTCGCTCATGTGTTTGGGGCAATGCGGGACAACTTTCACGCCGACCCCTCGCCAATGACGACGGCGGGCGTCCGGAGCGTACAGGCTGCGGTTCTCCGGTGTTACTCGCTGATGGGTTGCCGGCGGCCGAAGGCGCGGGCCGGCCTGGCGAAAACCGGCCGGGCCGGGGCCGAAGGAGAGGCGACCGCTGCGGCCCGGCTGACGCCGAGCGTGGGTTCGTCGCCGGCTGCCTGGAGCGGCGCGAGTTCGCCAAGGCTTTCCGGAAAGCTCTCGTTGAATGTCGTCGGTGCGAGTTCGGGCCGGGCCAGCGCATAACCCTGCATCAGCGGCACGCCGAGTTCCTCGCAGAGGTCCACCTGCCACAGTTCTTCGAGCCCCTCGAAGATCGGTTCGATACCGTCGTCGAGCATCTGCCGGACGATGACGCGCAGCAGGGCGTAACCGGCGGAATTGTCGAGGAAGTCGCGCACCCAGGCGGCTTCGAACTTCACATAGTCCGGCCTGATGCGCTTCAGCCGGTCGAGATCTGAATCGCGGGCGCCATAATCGTCGATCGCGATGCGGAAGCCGATCGCCTGCATGTGTTCGGTAAAGGCGACGACGGTGTCGTCGGCAGCACCGGATCGCTCCGAGATTTCGCAGACGATGCGTTCCGGTGCGAGGCCGGCCTCGTGGCTGGCGACCTTGATGCGATCCACTTCCTGACGCATTTCCTGCGGCGTGCGGAAGAGGCCGGGATGGAACTTGACGAAAATCCCGGCACGCGCCCGGTTCAGCCGGCCGGTATTGAGGATGTGGATGGTGCGCAGGATGCTGTCGACATCGGCCATGTCGACCGGCGAGACAAGCGGAAAGAATTCGCCCGGCGAGACCGGTTCGTTGTCGCGGGAGGCACGCAACAGGCCCTCGAAAGCTTCGATCGCAAGGCCGGTTTCCGGGCCTGATCGAAAGATCGGTTGCAGCGCGGATTGCAGCAGGAAAGGACCGTAGATGGTGGAGAACGACCCATTGTCGCTGCGAACCAGATTGGCGAAGATGCTTCTCGGCGTCATGCCCGTGCCCGTCGATTTCCGTTATCCATCCCTCCTGGTTGTAGCAGCCAAGGGTTACGCGGTTGTAAAGAAGGTTTCGAAGGTTTTAATCAGCTTCTTTCATGGCTCACATTCAAGCTTTGTGCTTGAAACGGCGTCATAGTTTAGACATAGAGCGTACGGGCGGTTTTCGGCGCGCGATGCCGCCTTGTTCAACAGCTCTTCAGGACGAAGATTATGGCCTTTCTTGCCGACGCACTTTCCCGCGTAAAGCCCTCTGCCACCATCGCCGTTTCCCAGAAAGCCCGCGACCTGAAAGCAAAGGGCCGGGACGTCATCGGGCTCGGCGCAGGCGAGCCGGATTTCGATACGCCGGAAAACATCAAGAAAGCCGCCATCGACGCGATCAATCGCGGCGAGACCAAATACCCGCCGGTTTCCGGCATTCCCCAGCTTCGCGAGGCGATCGCCCGGAAGTTCAAGCGCGAGAACAATCTCGACTACACGCCGGCCCAGACGATCGTCGGCACCGGCGGAAAGCAGATTCTTTTCAACGCCTTCATGGCGACCCTCAATCCCGGCGATGAAGTGATCATCACCGCGCCCTACTGGGTTTCCTATCCGGAGATGGTCGCCATCTGCGGCGGCACTTCGGTGATCATCAAGGCGAGCCAGGAAAACAACTTCAAGGTAACCGCCGCCGATCTCGAAAAGGCGATCACGCCGAAGACCAAGTGGTTCCTGTTCAACTCGCCGTCCAACCCGTCGGGCGCCGCCTATACCCACGACGAGCTGAAGGCGCTGACCGACGTGCTCGTCAAGCACGAGCATGTCTGGGTGCTGACCGACGACATGTACGAGCACCTGACCTATGGCGACTTCAAGTTCGTCTCGCCGGCCGAAGTGGAGCCAAAACTCTACAACCGCACGCTGACGATGAACGGCGTTTCCAAGGCCTATGCGATGACCGGCTGGCGTATCGGTTATGCGGCCGGCCCGCTCGAACTGATCAAGGCGATGGACATGATCCAGGGCCAGCAGACGTCCGGCGCCTGCACGATCGCCCAGTGGGCTTCGGTCGAGGCGCTCAACGGCCCGCAGGACTTCATTCCCGCCAACAAGAAGATCTTCGAAGCCCGCCGCGACCTGGTGGTCTCGATGCTCAACCAGGCGAAGGGCATCGTCTGCCCGTCTCCGGAAGGCGCCTTCTACGTCTACCCCTCCTGCGCCGGCCTGATCGGCAAGACCGCGCCCTCGGGCAAGGTCATGGAGACCGACGAGGATTTCGTCACCGAGCTTCTGGAAACGGAAGGCGTCGCCGTCGTGCACGGTTCGGCTTTCGGCCTCGGCCCGAACTTCCGCATCTCCTATGCGGCTTCTGAAGAACAGCTTGAAGAGGCCTGCAAGCGGATCCAGCGTTTCTGCGCCAACTGCAAGTAAGCTCCGGCAGATTTTCTGCACGAAGCCCGCCGGTGACGGCGGGCTTTTTGTTTCGAGCGCTCGCGTTGATGATGACAGCAACCGGACGTACATTTCGGGCATGAAAACCGTATCAATCCGCGAGGCCCAGGACCGTCTCGACGAACTTGCCCAGGATGTGGAGCAGGGAGAGACCGTGACGGGACGGGAAGCCGGTGTTTGATTTGGTGCCGCATACAGAGCTGCCGAAGAAGAAAGGCGGGATTGATTTGGATGCAATCCAGGCTCATCTTCGTGCTCGGGGTATTACCAATCCCGTTCCATATATTGCGGATGATTTCGACGATCCGCTGCCGGAAGATTTCCTGTTGAGGCCGTTGCCTTGAGCAAGTCGTGTCTTCTCGACACGCATATCATTCTGGCTATTGGTGACGATCGACCGGGCGCTTGTCGGACATCACCTCGCATTCAAATTCTAGGCGAGGCGGCGGCGGAAAGCGCCGCCCGCCCGGATTATTGCCCCATCAGCTCTTGGTCAGCTTCACGATCGTCGATTCCCCTCCGCCGCGCTGCTCGGTGACGGCATAGACGGCGCCGTCGGGGCCGACCTTGACGTCGCGGATGCGGGCCCCGAGCGGCACGCGTTCCTCATAGGCGACCTTGTCGCCATCCATGTGGAGGACCACGACGCCCTGGGCGACGAGGCCGCCGATCAGGAACGAATTCTTCCATTCGGGGATGGCATCGCCGTCGTAATAGGCCATGCCGGAGGGGGCGATGACCGGGTCCCAGAAATAGACCGGCTGTTCGGTCTCCTTCATGGCGGTGATGCCCTTGCCGATCGGACGGCCGCTGTAATCGATGCCGTAGGTGACTTCCGGCCATCCGTAGTTCTTGCCGGCTTCCGGGCGGTTCAGCTCGTCGCCGCCGCGCGGTCCGTGCTCGACGGTCCAGAGACGGCCTTGTCCGTCGAGGGTGGCGGACTGCAGGTTGCGGTGGCCGAGCGACCAGATTTCCGGTCTTGCGCCCTGGCGGTTGACGAACGGATTGTCGGGCAGAGCCTTGCCGTTCATGTTGATGCGGAAGATCTTGCCGAGGCCGCTTGCGATATCCTGGGCCTGGACGCGCGGCTGCGGGTCGGAACGCTCGCCGACGGTGACATAGAGCTCACTGTTGGGGCCGAAGACGAGGCGCGAGCCGAAATGTTTGTTGCCGTCATAACTCGGCATCTGGCGGAAGATGACTTTGAGGTTTTCCAGTCTGCCGCCGCCGCGGTCGTCGGGGACGAGTTTGGCTGATGCGACCGATGTACCGTTGCCGTCGTCACGCTGTTCGGAGAAGGAAAAGAAGATCATGCTGGAGGTGGCGAAGTTGGGGGCGAGCGCCACGTCGAGCAAACCGCCCTGGCCTCCGGAGAGCACTTTCGGCACGCCCTCGATTTTCGGGCCGGCTTGCCCTTCCTCCGAAATGATATGCATGGCGCCCTGCTTGGCGGTCACCAGCATGCGGCCATCGGGCAGGAATTCCAGGGCCCAGAGGTGCGGCAGCCCGTCGGCGACCACTTCATGGGTGATCCTCGGCATCCGGGCGGGCTGCGGGGCACGGGTCTGGTTGGCGAAGGCAGGTTTCTGGTCGAGGGCGTTCGGGGCCTTGGTTTCCGCGGGCTGTCCGGCGTTCTGAGCAAGGACGGAGCCGGCAGCCAGCGCAATGGAGAGGGCGGAACCGGTCAGGAGAAGACTGAGGCGTTTCATCGTGGGCTTCCTTTAGATGCGGCGGATTGACCGCCGAGGCCTGAAACGACCCTCCCGCACGCGGCGAAAGAGCATCGATAAGAGCTTTCATCTAGGGCGTTCATCGGCACAGGACCCGACACATCTCATTCAAGATTAGTTTATTGCCGCGTCAGAACTAAAAAGCCCGCCAAAAGGGGCGGGCTTCCGTCATCGGAATGTGCCGCTGATCAGCCCGCACGATGCCGCTGATCAGTCGGCGAGATCGGCCGGAACCTTGCCGCCGTTTTCGGCGAGCTTCTTCATCAGCGCCTTGTGGAGCCAGACGTTCATGGTCGCGGAGTCGTTGGTGTCGCCGGTATAGTGCAGTTCGGCGGCCAGCTCCTTGCGGGCGGTCAGGCTGGAATCGAGGTCGAGCGCCTTCATCAGGTCGACGATCGACTTGCGCCAGTCGAGCTTCTGGCCACTCTTCTTGACGGCGGCGTCGAGTATCGGGGTGATGTCGACGGGCGTGGCGGAGGAGGGGGCCGACGGCGTTGCCGAGGGGATGGGCGTCGGATTGGACGCCGGAGCGGCGGACGCCGAAACCGGAGCGGCCGGTTTCAGAGGTTCGGCGGCCGGCGCCGCTTCATCAGCGCCCCAAATCGCATTCTTAATCTTGTCGAAGATACCCATTGTCGCAGTCTCCCTCGGGTTAAATCCGAATAGGAACCTAAGCTAGGACAATGATTTCTCAAGTGGCGGCCGCGGGTTATTCGACCCGCGGCCGACGAATATCAGATCAGGCCGTGCCCCAGATGGCTTCGGCGGTCTTAACGACGAGTTCCAGCTTGCGCTTCTGGTCGTCTTCGGTGATCGAGTTGCCTTCTTCCGTCGAGGCAAAGCCGCATTGCGGCGCGATGCCGAGCTGGTCGATGTCAACGAACTTGGAGGCTTCGTCGAAGTGGCGACGGAGGCTGTCGAGCGTTTCGAGCTCACCGGTCTTGGTGGTGATGAAGCCCGGATAGACGCGCTGCTTGGAACCCTTCTGGAGCAGGGAGAGCGGCTGCAGGCCGCCGGAACGCTCGGTGTCGTATTCCATGAAGAACATGTCGACGCCGGTCTTGTTGAAGATCGCGTCGGCCGCCGCATCGTAGCCGCCTTCGGCAGCCCAGGTGGAGCGGAAGTTGCCGCGGCACATGTGCATGCCGATCAGCATGTCCTTCGGGCGGTCCTTGATCGCTTCGTGCATGGTCTCGGCATACTTCTGGATCAGCCAGTCCGGATCGTAGCCTTCCTCGCGCTTCATGGCGCGCTGCTTCTCGTCGCCGAGATAGGCGAAATAGATGTCGTCCATCTGCAGGTAGCGGCAGCCGGCTTCGTAGAACTTCTGCACGGCCTTGGCATAGGTGCGGGCGAGAGCGGCGAACAGCGCTTCGGGATCCTGGTATTCCGGATAGGTCACGTCGGCGCGGGCGGTGCGGTAATGGGCGACGCTCGGGCCGGGAATGGAAATCTTCGGCGTCACCTTGGTGTTGGCGGCGAGGAACTTGAAGTGTTCCAGATGCGGGTGATCGTCCGGGAAGTCGAGCTCGCCGTTGATGGTCGGGAAGGTCGGCGGCAGTTTGACGCCGTGGAAGGTGACGCCCTTGTGGGCTTCGCGGGTGACGAATTCCAGGCCATCGAGCAGGCCCATGAAATCGTAGTGCCAGAAGTGGCGACGGGCTTCGCCGTCGGTCACGACCTTCAGGCCGACGCTTTCCTGCAGCTTGATGAGGTCCTTGATGCCTTCGTCTTCGACTGCCTTCAGTTCCTCGGCGGAAATGCTCTTGTCTTCATAGAACTTCTTGCGGGCGTCCTTGATGGAGGCCGGACGCAGCAGCGAACCGACGTGGTCGGCTCTGTAGGGAGGTGTAGACATTTGAAATCTCCTTCATGCGCAACACGGTGGTCGCGCCCATTGCTGGACGACCGGCTGGCAAGCCGGCCTTCGCTGCGGCGGACACGACCATATTTCAGACATTGATTCAACCTCTTCCCGATCCGATTCCGTTCTCCCGCGCAAGCCTTTGATGCGGAATCTTTTTTGCCTAGAGGCCCAGCGCCGTCAGCATCACGAAGGTGGCGAAAAGGACGAAATGGGTCATGCCTTCGATGGCGTTGGTCTGGCCGTCGTTGAGGTTGATGGCGGCGACCACGAGGGTGATGGCGACCATCACCGTCTGCACCGGCGTCATCGCCATGACGAAGGGCTGGCCGCTGTAGAGCGCGATGCTTTCCATCACAGGCACCGTGAGGATAACGGTCGAGAGCGAAGCGCCCATGGCGATGTTGACGACGGACTGCATGCGGTTTTTCAGCGCCGCGCGCAGTGCGGTCAGGATTTCCGGTGCCGCGGAAATCGCCGCGACCACGACCGCCATCAAGGTCAGCGGTGCGCCGCTGCCCTCCAGGCCGGCATTCATCAAGGTGGACATGAATTCGGCGAGGAAGCCGATGATCAGGACGCCGACAAGAATGACGCCGATGGAGATCGCCGCGGATTCGTGCTCAGCCTCGTGTCGCGGTGTCTGGCCGCCGGTTGCCGTCTCGGCGCGCGGATAGGTGTAGCTGAAGAAATAACTGTGCGGGCCGACCTGCATCTTCAGGAAGACCGCATAGAGCGCGATCATCGCGCAGATCGTGAAGGCGGAATAATAGTGCCAGCGGTCGCCGGGGATGAATTCCGGGACGATCATGGAAATGCCCATGGCCGTCAGGATCATCACGCTGTAGGTGCGGCTGGAATCGTCGTTATAGGGCTGCTCGCCGTGGCGCAGGCCACCAAGCAGGGCAGCAAGGCCGAGAATGCCGTTGATGTCCAGCATGACCGCCGCGTAGATCGTGTCGCGCACAAGGGTGGGAGAGCTGGCATTGCCCATCATGATGGCGAGGATCAGCACCTCGACCGCCACCGCCGACAGCGTCAGGATCATCGTGCCGTAGGGGTCGCCGACCTTGCGTGCGAGCACTTCGGCATGGTGGGCGACACGGGTCGAGGCGAGGATGATGATGCCGATCAGGACGACGGCAGCGATCAACGAAGCCGTCTGGCCGGCCTCGAGCACGGAATGTTCGATGGAGTAAGCGACCAGGCCTGCGGCCAGCGCGACGATGAGAAATCTTTCCTGCTTCAGCAGGGACAACAAACCCACATTCCACTCCTGACCTTGCCCGATGACAATCTAACGCGGCAATCTGCGGCATCAAGCAAGGTTCCGTTTTCGCCTCGAGGATTTGCGGTCGGCGGCCTTTGATGCCATAATTTATGACGTGATTTGCGATGTGGCCTGGAACTTCGTGGCACCTTTTCAATTTTTTACCGGTGCCGCGACAGGACAAGGATCCGAATGGATCGAGGCAGCCGTGAAAGACAGGAGGGAGTATGACTAAGGTTACTTATAAAGTCGTGCCGCATGACGGCGGCTGGGCCTATCGCCAGGGCGAGGTCTATTCGGAAACCTTTCCCAGCCATTCCGACGCTTTGCAGGCGGCGCGCATCGTTGCGGCCGAGCAGCAGGTCGGCGGGGACCCGGAAGAGATCAGCTGGCAGGACGAAAAGGGCATCTGGCATACCGAGTACAGCGAGGGTGGAGACCGGCCCGAGGCCGAGGTCATGGATGGCGAGGAGGGGTCGACCACCCACTGAAAGCGTCAACGGCGGACATAGTCCAGCAGGCCTTTGACGAGTGCGTCGAAAGTGACGCGCCAGCGGGGAGACGATTTCAGGTTTTCGTGCATGGCAACCCAGGTATCGAGCGGCAGCTCGAAGACGCCAGGAAGCACCCGGACCAGATCCGGGTCGCGCCGGGCGAGGCCGACCTGGCAGATGCCGATGCCGACGCCGCCGCGGATCGCCGCCAGTTGCGCGAGATTGTTGTCGGCCCGGTAGCTCCAGCGGATATTTTCGATATCGGGAAAGGCCGGAGACGCCATGCGGATACGCTCCGCAGCGGCACGAACAAAGGCGGTGCGGCGGTCGAAGCCGATCAGCCGGTGGGTTGCCAGGTCACCAGGTTTCTGCGGATAGCCATGTCGATCCAGATAGCGGCGATGGGCGAACAGCCCGAGCGGGATCTCGCCGATATGGCGGGTGACGAGCGCATCCTGGGCCGGGCTTGTCATGCGCACGGCGATATCCGACTCGCGCCTTAAAAGATCTTCCAGCGAATCCGACAATGACAATTCCAGCTCCAGCCCGGGATATTCGTCCTGGAGTGCAGCCAGGATCGGCGGCAGGACTTCGATACCAATCACCTCGCTGGCGCTGATCCTCACCGTTCCCTTGACCGCGCCGATCTCTCCCGAGGCCAGCCGCTGCATGGCGGCGGTCGTGATGGCGAGGTTTTCCGCATAGGGTTGCATCGCCAGCGCCGGTTCGGTCGGCAGCAGGCCTTGCTGCGAGCGCGTGAAGAGCTGGTAGCCCACGGCCTCCTCAAGCGCGTCGATATGGCGGCCAACGGTCGGCTGGGTCAGGCCGAGTTCGCGCGCGGCGGCAGACAGTGAGCCGAGCCGCAGGACGGCGAGGAAGGTTCGGTAGAAATCCCAGCTGATGTCATTCATTTTTGTATGGATGCCAAATAAATTCTGTCAATTCCGTATATTGGCGAAAAGCGCGATAGTCCAGCCATCGAAAACAGAAGGACTATCGCCATGTCGGAACAATCTACGTCAAAGCCCATTGCACTCGTTCTCGGCGCCACCGGCGGGATCGGCGGCCATGTGGCGCGCGGCCTTGTCGCCCGCGGCTGGACCGTCCGGGCGCTCAATCGCAAGGCCGGGGAAACGGCCAAGCGCGAGTCGCGCTTCCACTGGCTCCAGGGCGACGCGATGAATGCCGCCGATGTCCGCCGCGCCGCCCAAGATGCGAAGCTGATCGTCCATGCGGTCAACCCGCCGGGCTACAAGGACTGGGAAAAGCTGGTCCTGCCGATGCTGGACAATACGATCGCTGCGGCCCGCGCCGTCGGCGCCCGTGTCCTGTTGCCCGGCACGGTCTACAATTACGGGCCGGATGTCTTTCCCGAGATTACCGAGGAAAGCCCGCAGAACCCGGTGACGCGCAAGGGCGCGATCCGTGTGGAGCTGGAACGGCGGCTCGAGGTTGCGTCGAGCGAGGGTGTGCCGGTGCTGATCGTGCGGGCCGGCGACTATTTCGGTCCGGGATCGGCAAATAGCTGGTTCGCGCAGGGACTGGTGAAGCCTGGCAAGCCGGTGACATCGGTCAGCCGGCCGAATGCCCGGGGTGTCGGGCATCAATGGGCCTATCTGCCGGATGTCGCCGAAACCATGCTGCGGCTGATCGACCGCCACGCGGAGCTGCCGCGTTTCGCACGTTTCCAGATGCGCGGCTTCTGGGACCGGGATGGCGGCGAGATGATCGCCGTGATCGGCCGGGTTGTGGGGCGTGAGGTCAAGGTCAGGGCGTTCCCGTGGTGGCTGCTGAAGCTCGGTTCGCCCTTCGTGCCGATCTTCCGCGAGCTCGGCGAGATGCGTTATCTCTGGAACGTGCCGGTCAGGATGGGCAATAACAAGCTGCTCGCCTTCCTCGGCGAGGAGCCTTCGACGCCGATCGATGACGCAGTTCGGACGACGCTTGTCGACCTCGGCTGCGTGGAACCGAAACCAACCGGGGCCGCAAAGCCGGCGGCGCTTCTGGCCTGAGCAATATTCTTAAAAGGAAGGGGCCGCTTTTGGGCGGCCCCTTCCGAAGCTCAATCAGGCAACTGCTTCGAGCACCGGGTAGTCGGTATAGCCCTTGGCGCCACCGCCGTAGAAGGTGGACTTGTCGGCTTCGTTGAGCGGCGCGTTGTCCCGGAAGCGCTGCACGAGGTCCGGGTTGGCGAGGAAGAGCTTGCCGAAGGCGACCGCATCGGCATAACCGCTTTCGACGGCTTCGATGGCGCTTTCGCGGTCATACCCGTTGTTGACCAGCCAGCCGCCTGTGCCGCCGGCCTTGCGATAGACGCTCTTCAGTTCCTGGTAGTCGAAGGGCTTGTCGCCCTGGAAGAAGGCACGGTCGCCGCCGGTCGCACCTTCGACGACGTGGATGAAGGAGAGGCCGCGGGGACCGAGCTGTTCGACGACATAGTTGAAGACAGCCTGCGGGTTTGGATCGCTGACGCCATTGGCGGGGGTGACCGGCGACAGGCGGATGCCGACGCGGCCGGCGCCGATTTCCTTCGTCACCGCATCGACGACTTCGAGCACGAAGCGGGCGCGGTTCTCGATCGAGCCGCCATATTCGTCGGTGCGCTGGTTGGCGCCCAACTTCAGGAACTGGTCGATCAGATAGCCATTGGCGCCGTGCAGCTCGACACCGTCGAAGCCAGCGTCGATCGCGGCGCGGGCGCCCTTGGCGAAATCATTGACGATGCCGGCGATTTCGGAGGTTTCCAATGCGCGCGGGTGGGAGGTGTCGGCAAAGGCGCCGCTGCCATCGGGATTGAGGATATAGGTCTTGCCGCCGGCAGGAATGGCCGAGGGAGCAACCGGAGCTGCGCCATTCGGCTGCAGCGAGACATGCGAGACGCGGCCGACATGCCAGATCTGGGTGACGATCTTGCCGCCCTTGCGATGCACGGCCTCGGTCACCTTCTTCCAGCCCTCGATCGCCTGCGGCAGATAGAGGCCCGGCACATCTGCATAACCCTGGCCCTGCTGGGTGACCGGCGTGCCTTCGGTGATGATGAGGCCGGCGGTGGCGCGTTGTTCGTAATAGGTGACGTTGAGGTTGTTGGGGATCGCTTTCGGCGAGCGGTTGCGCGTCAGCGGAGCCATGACGATGCGGTTCGAAAGTTCGATATCGCCGAATTTGGTCGGATCAAAAATGCTGGCCATCGGAAATTCCTTATGTGGTTGGGAGGAGACGGGCCGGATCTAGAGGGTCGATCGGAGCTCGTCGAGGAAGGCCGCGATGTTCTTCTCGTCGCGGTGGTAAAATGCCCATTGGCCGACGCGGTCGATTTTGACCAGGCCGGCCTTTTCGAGCGTCGAAAGATGCGCCGAGACCGTGGATTGGGAGAGGCCGCAGCGTTTTTCGAACTGGCTGGCGCAGATGCCCATTTCGAGCGGGTGCGCCTGATCGGAGAAATGGCGTTCCGGCTCCTTCATCCACTCCAGGAATTCGACCCGGGCCGGATGCGCCAGCGCTTTCAGAATTTCCGTCTTGTCCATGATCGGGATCCAATATCGGAGTTTCCCGATATATAGATCGCCCAAAGGCGATTTAAAGGGCGCAATTTGCGGAGAAACGGGAGATTGTAAAAAAAATGGGCCGCCGGATCGCTCCGAGGCCCAATAATTGTGAAGGTTAAAACCTCCAGAGGGGAACAGCCGGCACAGACGACAGGGACGTCGCCGAAGCGCGCCAGCTCAACCTAATATGGGGAGGTGGGTTTCGCTCGACAAGGGCATGGATGGGATATTGAACAGAAGTTTTGACGCGGAGCGTCCCCGTGAAAATCAGCGAATGAGTCCGGACGGGTTGCGGGCAAAAAAAGAGGGCCACTGGATCGCTCCAGGGCCCTATAAGTGTGAAGGTCAAAAAAACCTCCAGAGGGGAACAGCTGCTGCGGCGGAACTGGGAGGAAAAGCCGCCATGTGCATCAGCTGTGTGCGATATGGTGGTTTTTTGTGCAGTGAACAATACTCTTTTGTGCAGGACAGCCATGCGTGAGCTGCAATGCTTTGAATTAATGCGCTCAGTGGTTACATATCAGGCGGCCGCAGAAGCCGCGAATCCCCAGAGTTATATGGTCTTTCGGGGGTACATTCAGTTCGGACCGGTGCCGGTCAGAAGCTCCAGTTCCGGGCCTTGCCGACCACGAAATCGCGAAAGACTTTCAGCTTCGCGGCGTTCTTCATTTCATCCGGGTAGCAGAAATAGGTATCGAAGGACGGGATGTCGGCATTGATCGCCAGCTGAATGAGGCCCGGATCGCGGCCGACGATGTAATCCGGCAGGCAGGCAATGCCTATCCCCAAAAGGCAGGCGCGCTTGATCGAGGTCTGGCTGTTGATCTGCAGATGCGGCGTGCGGGTATTGTCCGACGACCGGCCGGCATATTCCAGCCAGTTGACGTCGAGCAGGTAGTTCGGCGCCGGTTCCCCGAAGGTGATGATGCGGTGATTGTCGAGATCCTCGACCGACTGCGGCTCGCCATAGCGGTTGATATAGGAGGGGGCCGCATAGACGTGCATGTGCACGGTGAAGAGCTTGCGCTGGATGAGGTCGGACTGTACCGGCTGGCGCAGGCGGATGGCGCAATCCGCATGGCGCATGTTGACGTCCACCTCCTCGTTGTCGAGGATCAACTGGATCGACATTTCCGGATAGAGCTGCAGGAATTCCTGTACCTTGTCGGTGAGCCAGCCCTGGCCGAGGCCGACGGTCGTCGTCACCCGCAGCTTGCCGGACGGTTTTTCCGTCGTTTCGGTGAGCTGCATTTTCACCGTCTCGAGCTTCAGCAGCACGTCATGGGCGGTGCGGTAGAGCAGTTCGCCCTGTTCAGTGAGGATCAGGCCGCGCGCGTGGCGATGAAAGAGCTTTACCCCGACATCCTGTTCGAGCGCGCTGACCTGGCGGCTGATCGCCGACTGGGAAAGATGCAGCTTGTCGGCCGCATGGGTGAAGGACCCTGCCTCCGCCGCCGCGTGGAAAATGCGCAGTTTATCCCAGTCGAGCGGCACACCCATCGTTCAACGTCACTCCGCGGCTATGGCAACCGGCTGTATGCCGGAGAGGTAACGTTCGGCTTCGAGCGCTGCCATGCAGCCCATGCCGGCGGCGGTGATCGCCTGGCGGAAAGTGTCGTCCGTCACGTCGCCGGCGGCAAACACGCCGGGCACGTCGGTGGCGGTCGAATCGGGAGCCGTCCAGAGATATCCATTCGGCTTCATCTTCAGTTTGCCCTTGAAGAGTTCGGTCGCCGGCGCATGGCCGATCGCCACGAAGACGCCATGGATCGGGAAATCGGTGACCGTACCCGTCTGGGTGTTGCGCAGCTTGACGCCTTCGACGGACGGCGGCATCGGCGCCTTGGCCGGCTTGCCGGTGATCTCTGCGATTTCGGTGTTCCACAGCACATTGACATTCGGGCGCTGGAAAAGGCGTTCCTGCAGGATCTTTTCCGAGCGGAACGAATCACGGCGATGCACGACCGTCACCGACTTGGCGATGTTCGACAGATAGAGCGCCTCCTCGACCGCGGAATTGCCGCCGCCGACCACGATCACGTCCTTGTTGCGATAGAAGAAGCCGTCGCAGGTGGCGCAGGCGGAGACGCCAAAACCCTGGAAATGCTGCTCGCTTTCGATGCCGAGCCATTTTGCCTTGGCGCCGGTCGAGATGATGATCGTCTCGGCGGTCCAGACCTGGCCGGAATCGGTGCGCACCGTGAAGGGGCGATGGTTGAGCTCGACTTCGGTGACGAGGTCGTTGACGATCTCGGCGCCCACATGGGTCGCCTGTTTCAGCATCTGCTCCATCAGCCAGGGACCCTGGATAGGATCGCCGAAGCCCGGATAGTTCTCGACATCCGTGGTGATCATCAGCTGGCCACCCTGTTCCATGCCGGCGATCAACACCGGTTTCAGCATGGCGCGCGCAGCATAGATGGCGGCCGTATAGCCAGCCGGGCCGGAGCCGATGATCAGGACCTCGGTATGACGGGAGGACATGGATAATTTCCTTTCAAAGACCGGTCGACGTTTCGTTGCCCCTCATATAGGTGGTCGATGTCCGGTCTGCCGCTTTAGAAGCGCCATGTAAGATCGATCCATGCAGCAATGCAAGGGCAGCCTTGCACTAACAACAGATCAGTTGGCATGGGAACGGCCCTGAACCGCTCGACGACATATTCTTGCTTAAAATTCGTCTTGCGATAAAAGCACTGCAGAATGAAGGGGACTTCCGTGCTTCGCGCCGATCTTGATGCCATCGACCTAAAAATCCTGAGGGAATTGCAGCGCGACGGGCGCATGACCAATGTCGAGCTCGCCGAGCGCGTCGGCATTTCGGCGCCGCCCTGCCTGCGCCGGGTGCGCAAGCTCGAAGAAGCCGGGATCATCGAGGGCTATCATGCGCTGCTCAATGCCCCGAAGCTGGGCGTCGATCTCGTCGCCTTCTGCATGGTCGGGCTGAAGCGCCAGTCCGATGCCGACCTCAAGGCGTTTGCGGCGAAGGTTCAGCAATGGCCGATGGTGCGGGAGGCCTGGATGGTCAACGGCGACAGCGACTTCCTGCTGCGCTGCGCTGCCCAGAACCTCACTGTCTTCCAGGACTTCGTCATCGAAGTGCTGACCGCCGACCAGCATGTGGACACGGTGCGCACCATGCTCACCATCCGGCAGGTGAAGCAGCTGGGTCTGGTCGAGATCTGAAGCTCGCCGCCGCTGGCGGGTGTTGCGTCACTTGCTCCCGGCGGGGCGGAAGCGCTTCTTGTGAATGAAGGCGATCAGCTTGTCTTCCATCAGGCGCCGCTGTTTGGAGAGTGCATAGAACCATTTCCGCTTGTTGGTCTTTCTGGCGCGTCCGGAGCTCGCAAGGATTTCGCTCGCCGCGTCCGTTGTGGTAACGGGCGAGGGCCAGAAGGAATAGCCATGGCCGGTGCGGGTCAGCCAGTGGCGGAAATAATTGTCGACCGGCGCGAACATCTTGCGGTGTTCCTCGATGAAGAGCCGGGCGCCTTCGCGCGACCAGACGATGGCGCTCGTCGTCATCGGGAAATAGTGGGCGGCCACCAGTTCGCAGTCATGGCCGCCGATGCCGTAGCGGGAAAGGGGAGTGGCGATCTTCAGCTTGTTGTTGCCGATATTGATCAGCCGCCAGTCGGGATCGACCTTTTCAAGATCGGGGAGGGCGGCTTCCAGCAGTTCGACGGGATTGCAGAGCGGCAGTGCGTCGTCTTCCAGCACCAGCGCATAACGGGCCTCGGACTTCAGGAAATGTTCGGCGACCTTCAGGTGGCTGCGGTAACAGCCGATCTCGCCGCCGACCAGCGTGCGGCCCATATAGCTCTCGGCGCGCTCGGCGTCGTAATCCGGGATCGTTGCTAGGTCGAACTTGCGGCCGTCGACGGCGGAGATCCGCTCGAAGGGGACGCCGAAGGCTGAAAGACGGTCGCTGATGGTCTGCAGGCGGTCATTGCTGCCATCCAGATTGATGACATAGGTCTCAAGCGATTGCATTTTACCCTTTTTCGGCGGGGAGGCGCAGCGGCTTTGGTCCGCCACGGCGGCTTCCGTCGCCGGTAGACTTGTGATGGTGCATCGACGTGGTCGAAGCTGTTTGAGTTTTGCTATATCGTGGCCGGGCCGTTTTTGGAATAAGCGTGGCTTTCTTCCCGATAGCATCGTCCGATCCGGTGCGAAAGCGTCACCGCAGCGGCATCCTGCCCAGCCCCAACATTTCAGCGGCAACCATTCCCATACCCCTTGCGCAGGTTTTTCAACCGTAACATATAGGCGGCGCTGCCTATAGATGCTGGTTTCCGGTATAAAGCGGCGGAAACAGACAGACGAGGCGACATCGATGCGGGTTCATCAGTATATTTTCGGCAAGGACGGCGGCGCGGAGAAGTTCTTCGTGCATCTGGTCGGCGCGCTTGCACGGCGCGGCGTGGAGCAGACGGCCGTGATGCGCTGGAATCGCCGCTGGAAGCCGGATGTCGAAGCCCATGCCCGCGTCATCGAGAGCAATTTCCGCAACCTGTCGATCGATCGCATCCTTCTGCCGATGAAGGTGCTTTCGCTGGCAAAGCGCGACAAGGCCGACGCGATCATTTCCTGGTCCACCCGCGGCGCTCGCCTGATGCCCGACTACAAGGGCGGCATCAAGCTCTCCCGTCTCGGCGACTACCCGACCCATCTCGGCTATTTCAAGAATTCCGACATTCTCGTCTGCAATACGCCAGGTATCGCCGACCACGTGCGCAACAATCTCGGCTGGACCCGCGGCGTCGAGGTGATCTCGAACTTCACCGATACGTCGGTCGTGGCGCCCATCTCCCGCTCGGTTGCCAACACGCCGGAAGGCGTGCCGCTGATCATGACGATGGGGCGTTTCGTCAAGCGCAAGCGGTTCCACCTGCTGATCGAGGCGATGGTCGCGGTGCCGGATGCCTATCTGTGGATCGCCGGCGACGGCGAGGAGCGCGAGGCGCTGGAGGCGGTCATGCGCGAGCACAAGATGGAGGACCGGGTCCGGTTCCTCGGATGGCACAAGGATACGCGGCCCTATCTTGCCGCCGCCGACATCTTCATCATGCCGTCCAGCCACGAGCCGCTCGGCAACGTCATCTTCGAAGCCTGGGCGCAGAGCAAGCCGGTGATTTCCTCGCGCTCGGAAGGCCCGTCCTGGTTCGTGCAGGACGGTGAGAACGGCCTGCTCGTCGATATCGACGACGTTCCGGGCTATTCGCGCGCCATCAACCAGTTGATCGCCGACCCTCAGCTGGCTGCGAGCCTTGGCGAAAAGGGCAGGGCGACGCTGGTCGGGCAGTTTTCGGAAGAGGCGGTGGCGGGCGCCTATATCGACCTGTTCAAGCGGAAGCCGTGATCCGGTAGATATTGCCGAGCAGTTTTGCTTCGCCCTCGATGCTGAAATTTTCAAGCGCGTGGGCGCGGGAGTGGGCCGAGGCGGCCTTGCGGCGGGCCTCGTTATCCATGAAGGCAGCCGCCGCCTCTGCCATCGCATCGACGCTGTCGCGGGCGATGATCAGGCCTGTCTCTTCGTCGCCCGTCACCAGCAGTTCCGGGAAGGCGCCGACATCGGTGGCGATCACCGGGACCGCGGTTGCCATGGCTTCCAGGGGCGTCAGCCCGAACCCTTCCCAGCGCTGCGGCGCGATGAACAGGTCGAGGGCGCGATACCATTCGTTGATGTCGGTGTGTTCGCCGACGAACAGGATGCGGTCTGCGAGACCGGCGGCTGCGACCTTCTTCTTCAGTCCGTCTTCAAAATCCACATGCGGACCGGTGGCGCGGCCGGCGATGATCGCCGACCAGTCCTTGCGTTCGGCAAGCACCCGGATCATTGAATCCACGAAGAGATCGGTGCCCTTCTGGCGCCGCACGCGGCCGAAGCAGCCGACGATCTTCTGGGCGGGATCGAGGCCGCGAGCGCGTTTGGCCTCGCCTTTGTCCAATGGTGGCGAGAAGCGGGCGGTATCTATGCCGTGGAGCACGACGGTGTTTTTGACCGTCAGGTAATCGGCCGTCTTGCCGCTGGTGGCAATCACGCTGTCCATCTTCGAGACCAGCCATTTCGTCCAGCCGGTATGGTGCCTTTGCGAGGCAGACGTGAAGACGATCTTCAGCGGCATGCGCAGCACGTCGCGCATGAAAATCGCCGGCAGCATCTCGATATTGCGGCGCGCGTGCCAGATCCGGCACCGTTTGCCGCGCGGCGGCGACCAGAGGCGGAAGAGGTCGCGATAACGGACATGCGGCAGATCAGCGGGCAGGCCAGGCCCAAGCGCTGCAACCTTCTGGCCGAGCGATCTCTGGACTGGCACGAGCTGGATGATCGTCGACGTGACGCCGGAGAGGCGCCGCTTGAAATTCGGCGCGATCACTTCGACGTCACGGATATCGATGATGGCGGGGTCGCCTTGTTTGCCCACGGGCGTATCAGCCCCAGGAAATGGCGAGGATTTCGTAGGCCTTGGAGCCGCCAGGGGCGACAACTTCGATGGAATCGCCCTTTTCCTTGCCGATCATCGCACGCGCGATCGGCGAAGAGATGGAGATACGGCCAGCCTTCACATCGGCTTCCTGGTCGCCGACGATCTGGTAGATCTTTTCCTCGTCGGTGTCCTCGTCGATGAGCTTCACGGTAGCGCCGAATTTGATCTTCGAGCCGGACATTTTCGACAGGTCGATGACTTCCGCACGCGCAGTCAAGTCTTCAAGCTCGGTGATGCGGCCTTCGTTATGGCTCTGGGCCTCCTTGGCGGCATGGTATTCGGCATTTTCCGAAAGGTCGCCATGGGCGCGCGCTTCCGCGATTGCCTCGATGATACGGGGACGCTCCTCCTGCTGACGCCAGCGCAGCTCCTCTTGCAGCTTGGAAAAACCACTCTGCGTCATCGGTACCTTTTCAACCATTTCCTTGTCCTTCAGGCGCATGCCCGCGGATACCGCGGACACAAAAAGAAACAGGTTCCGGAGCGAAACTTCGGAACCATCGTAAAATCAGAATGTGGGTCACTATAACAGAATTTCGACAGCGAGCGCTAGGAATTTCGAAACCTTGTCCGTGTGCCCCTCCTTCACCATGAGATTGCAAGCGGCACCGTTTGTCAATGACTTGACGGGCCGAAAAAGAACATTTAGTGAACATTTTAATGAAGAAGTCGCTGAAAGAACGCCTGGAGATCCTTTCGGATGCCGCCAAATACGATGCTTCCTGCGCCTCCAGCGGGACTCGTCCGCGACAGATTGCACCAACCGGTCCTCCAGCAATGTGGAGCGGGCTCGCTTTACGCCGAAGGAAGTGATCTGGCTGGCGCTGGAATTCTACCGCTGCAACTATATCGAAGGCCTGTTCCTGTCCGGCGGCATCATCCGCTCCTCGCAGGCGGCTCAAGGGACGAAGGTCGGGTCTTTCGGCAGGTTGGGCGGGTTGTAGGCGCCGGCATCCAGCCGGGTCTTGACCGAGTCGTGAAGCTTCGCCCCGTCCGGAATGAGGCGCCGGTCTTCGAGCGGAAAATACAGGCCTGTGCGATCGCCCCGTTTGCGCCATGAGCTCTCCGGGACCCGCCGCGGAATGTATTCGAGGATTTTCCAGCCCTTCGTCATCGAGTCGTGCAACTGGGCTTCGGGATCCGGCGGGACGTATTTGTTGGCGTTCTTGCCGAGCACGATATTGTTGATGGTGCGCGTGACGTAGATGAGGCCGGTCGACCCGGTCTCACGGATCATCCAGTCGAGCGGGAGCTTGATCTGGCCGCTTTCCGCCTCCGGGTAACCGCCGCCGATATCGCCATGCACGCCGGAAAACCACACTTCCTTGAAGTCCTGTTTCGCGACTGTCTTCGGCTTGAACGGGCCGCCCCAATAATCCTGGTCCGGCATCCAGAGTTCCGGCTGGAACATGGTGCGCCGCTCGTCGATCGCCACCGCGTGGCGCACGCATTCGACGCTCGGATTCTTGCGGGTGAACGGATGGGTCTTCAATTGCGGGCGCCATTTGCCGGATTCGATGACCGACGCCACCGTATCGAAAAGGCCGAGGAGCGCGATCGGCGGACGGTCGTTGCGCAGCATTCGCTCGTAGAGGCGCATGCTGGCGAATGCCGAGGATGCGTCTTCATCCTCGATCGCATCTTCGCTGTGCTGTTCCTGCTCGGGAATGCCCTTGTAGGTCTTATAGGCGTAGTCCAACAGGTTCAGGTGATATTTGGTGGTCAGCCCAAAGGCGTGGATGAAGCCGGCAAGGACACGCGCCGAATAGGCGCCGCGGCTGAAGCCGAATATATAGATGCGGTCCCGATCCGCATGCCGGCCCTCGACGTTCTTGGGTCCGCGCTCATAGTTTTCGACCAGGAAACGATAGGCTTCCTTGACGTTCTCGTCCAAACCCCAGCCGGTGGCCAGCCCCCAGACTTCGAAGGCCTTGCGATAGAATCGCGACCAGGAGTTTGCAGCACCGAAGGTGCCGACACCGGGGTCGTAATAGACGATCTGCTCATCCGACCGCTTCAGGCAGCCGAACAGCCGCAGGACATTCGTGCGGTCGGCGGATATTTCATTCGACGTGCCGTCGAACAGAATGACGATATTCTTTGACATGGCTTCCCCCGGATGATCCAGCCCGGAGACTATCATCACCATGTCATGTTTACAATTTTAAGTAGGTGCATCAATCTTGGCATTTACCATTTTGCGGGAGGCAGGCATGGCCGATTTCAGATTCGCGACCTTCAATCTCTATCACTTCGCAGCACCCGGCATTTTCTGGCATGAGCGGGATCCGAAATCGACTTACACGCCGGAGCAGTGGCAGGCCAAACAGGCCTGGATTTCGGGCATGCTGGCGCAGATGAACGCCGATGTGATCGGCTTCCAGGAAGTGGTTTCATTCGAGGCGCTGAAAGACCTTGTTGCCGCTGCCGGTTATCCGCATTTCTACAATGCCGGCGCGCCGATTTTCGACAGTGAGGACAGTGCGATCTACGTGAACGCCACGGTGGCGATCGCCTCGCGTCATCCTTTCGCAGAGGTCGGCGACCTGATCGGCGTTGTCGATATCGACGTCGATACGGTCGTCGATCCCGGTTTCAGGTTTTCCCGCACGCCGGTTGCAGCGCGCATCGACCTGGCCGGGATTGGCGGGGTGGATATCTATGTGTGCCATCTGAAATCGCAGGGCGCATTCGTCGATCCGCGCGACGTCGATCCGATCGAGGACTGGGCGGAGAAGATCAAGACCTATTATTCGCTGCGCAATGCCGCCGGCGTCGACCAGGTCGCCAAGCGTGCGGCGGAAGCGGGCGTCGTCTACCGGCTGTTCCGCCGTGCGATCGACCGCGACAACGATGCGCCGGTCCTGCTGCTCGGCGACCTCAACGAGGGGCCGGATTCGCACACGATCGGCATTCTGACCCAGGGCGAACGGGTGTTTTCCTGGGGCAGCATTCCGGGCAACGGCATTCCGCCGGAATTCGCATTCCTCAAACACGTCTACAAGCTCTACGACACCTGGCCCCTCGTGCCGACGCAGCTCCAGGGCCGGCCGATCACCCACAGCAGTTCGGGCCACGGCTCGATCCTCGACTATGCGATCGTTTCCAACGGGCTCAATCCGAACAATCCGCGCCGGCGCGGCGCGGTAACCAAGGTGGAGGTCTTCGACGATCATTTCCGGGACGGGCCGCCGAAGGGGATTGCCTCCGACCATGCGCCGGTCATCGTCACCATAAATGGGCGCGATGCTTAAAGGCGTGGACGCAAAGCGTGGCGGCCGAAGGCGTTTCTTCGGCCACACCGTCAGTTTCAGGCGAAATAGCTCTGCAGCGGACGGACTTCGAGATTGCCGGCTTTCAGCGCCTTGATCGCCATGGCGGCTGCTTCGGCGCCGGCCATGGTGGTGTAATAGGGCACTTTCTGCATCAGCGTTGCACGGCGCAGCGATTTCGAATCCGAGATCGCCTTGTTGCCGTCCGTCGTGTTGATGACGAGCTGGACCTGGCGGTTGCGGATCGCATCCTCGATATGCGGACGGCCTTCCAGCACCTTGTTGATTCGGGTCGAGGCGATACCCTCTTCGGCGAGGAAGCGGGCGGTGCCGCTGGTCGCCAGAACCTTGAAGCCGATATCGGTCAGGATGCGGATCGCCGGCAGCACGCGGATCTTGTCCTCGTCGCGGACGGAAACGAAGACCGTGCCGTCACGCGGCAGTTCGACATTGGCGCCGAGCTGCGATTTGGCGAAGGCGAGCGCGAAATCGGTATCGAGGCCGATGACTTCGCCGGTCGAGCGCATTTCCGGTCCGAGCAGAATGTCGACGCCGGGGAAGCGGGCGAACGGGAAGACGGCTTCCTTGACGGCTATGTGCTTCAGTGCGCGCGGATCCGGCTTGGTGCCGTAGGCGGCAAACGTCGCGTCGAGCTTCTCGCCGGCCATGACGCGGGCGGCGATCTTGGCGATCGGCGCGCCGATGGTCTTGGCGACGAACGGCACGGTGCGCGAGGCGCGCGGGTTGACTTCCAGCACGTAGACGGTGCCGTCCTTGATGGCGAACTGCACGTTCATCAGGCCGACGACATGCAGGGCCTTGGCCATGGCCTTCGCCTGGCGTTCCAGTTCGTCGATCATCTCGTTGGAAAGCGTGCGCGGCGGCAGCGAGCAGGCGCTGTCGCCCGAATGGATGCCGGCTTCCTCGATATGTTCCATGATGCCGGCGACATAGACGTCGGTGCCATCGCAGACGCAATCGACATCGACTTCGATGGCGTTGCTGAGGTAGCTGTCGAACAGAAGCGGGTTCTTGCCGAGCAGGGTATTGATCTGGCCGGTCTTGTCGTTCGGGTAACGCTGCTTGATGTCTTCCGGCACCAGGCCCGGCACGGTGTCGAGCAGGTAGGTCTGCAGCATCGATTCCGAATGGATGATCTGCATGGCGCGGCCGCCGAGCACGTAGGACGGGCGCACGACCAGCGGGAAGCCGATTTCGGCGGCGACGAGGCGGGCCTGTTCGACAGAATAGGCGATGCCGTTGTTCGGCTGGTTGAGGTCGAGCTTCATCAGAAGCTTCTGGAAACGGTCGCGGTCTTCGGCAAGGTCGATCATGTCGGGCGCGGTGCCGAGGATCGGGATGCCGTTCTTTTCGAGCGCCTCGGCAAGTTTCAGCGGCGTCTGGCCGCCGAACTGGACGATGACGCCGACCACTTCGCCCTTTTCCTGCTCGGCGCGCAGGATCTCGATCACGTCTTCGGCGGTCAGCGGCTCGAAATAGAGCCGGTCCGAGGTGTCGTAGTCGGTCGAGACGGTTTCCGGGTTGCAGTTGATCATGATCGCTTCATAACCGGCATCCTTCAGCGCGAAGGCGGCGTGGCAGCAGCAATAGTCGAACTCGATGCCCTGGCCGATGCGGTTCGGGCCGCCGCCGAGGATGACGACCTTCTTGGCCGCCGAGACTTCGGCTTCAGAACGCAGGCTGCCGACGAAAGGCGTCTCGTAGGTCGAGTACATGTAGGCAGTCGGCGAGGCGAATTCGGCGGCGCAGGTGTCGATGCGCTTGAAGACCGGGCGGACATTCAGGCTGTTGCGCAATTCCGCAACTTCCTTCGGCCGCTTTTTGGTGAGGCTTGCGAGGCGGGCGTCGGAAAAGCCCATGGCTTTCAGCATGCGCAGGTTCTCGGCGTCCTCCGGCAGGCCGTGCTCGCAGATGCGGGCTTCCATGTCGGTAATGGCCTTCAACTGCGCGATGAACCACGGGTCGATCTTGCAGGCCTCGTGAACCTCGCCTTCGGTGAGGCCAAGGCGCAGCGCCTGGGCGACCATGCGCAGCCGGTCCGGGGTCGGCGTGCCGATCGCGGCGCGGATGGCGTTCCTGGAGTTCTCGCCGTCCTCGAAGCCGGGGATTTCGATCTCATCGAGGCCGGTCAGGCCGGTTTCGAGGCCGCGCAGCGCCTTCTGCAGCGATTCCGCGAAGGTGCGGCCGATCGCCATGACTTCGCCGACCGACTTCATCGCGGTCGTCAGGACCGGCGAGGCGCCCGGGAATTTCTCGAAGGCGAAACGCGGGATCTTGGTGACCACGTAGTCGATCGACGGTTCGAACGAGGCAGGCGTCGCGCCGCCGGTGATGTCGTTGTCGAGTTCGTCGAGCGTGTAGCCGATGGCGAGCTTGGCGGCGACCTTGGCGATCGGGAAGCCGGTGGCCTTGGAGGCGAGCGCCGACGAGCGCGAGACGCGCGGGTTCATCTCGATGACGACCAGGCGACCATCCTTCGGGTTGACGGCGAACTGCACGTTCGAGCCGCCGGTCTCGACGCCGATCTCGCGCAGCACCGCGATCGAGGCGTTGCGCATCATCTGATATTCCTTGTCGGTCAGCGTCAGAGCCGGCGCGACAGTGATCGAATCGCCGGTGTGGACGCCCATCGGGTCGATATTCTCGATCGAGCAGATGATGATGCAGTTGTCCGCCTTGTCGCGGATCACCTCCATCTCGTATTCCTTCCAGCCGAGCACCGACTCCTCGATCAGCACTTCGGTGGTCGGCGAGGCATCGAGGCCGCCGCCGACGATCTCGAAGAATTCCGAGCGGTTGTAGGCAATGCCGCCGCCGGTGCCGCCCATGGTGAAGGACGGGCGGATGATGGCGGGCAGGCCGACCACGTCGATCGCCTGGGCGGCGATCGCCATGGCGTGGCTGATGTAGCGCTGCTTGCGGTCGGTCTCGCCGAGGTTCCACTGGTTTTCGAGCGCGTCGAGCGCCTTGTCGAGTTCGGCACCCGTCAGGCTTTCCTTGACCCGGTTGCGCTCGATCTCATGGGTCTTGCGGTCGGCATCCTTGATGTCGGTGGCATTGGCCAGCATCGACTTCGGGGTTTCGAGCCCGATGCGGGACATCGCCTCGCGGAAGAGGGCGCGGTCTTCGGCCATGTCGATGGCGGCCGGCTTGGCGCCGATCATCTCGACATTGTAGCGGTCGAGGACGCCCATGCGCTTCAGCGACAGCGCAGTGTTGAGCGCTGTCTGGCCGCCCATGGTCGGCAGAAGCGCGTCCGGGCGCTCCTTGGCAATGATCTTGGCGACGACTTCGGGGGTAATTGGCTCGACATAGGTCGCGTCGGCGAGGCCCGGATCGGTCATGATCGTCGCGGGGTTGGAATTGACCAGGATGACCCGGTAACCCTCTTCCTTCAGAGCCTTGCAGGCCTGGGTGCCGGAATAGTCGAATTCGCATGCCTGGCCGATGACGATCGGACCCGCGCCGATGATGAGGATCGATTTCAAATCTTGGCGCTTGGGCATGGGTCGTCTTTCCGCTTTTTTCCTGCGCAGAAAACCGGCACGGCGTGGACTACCACCGGTCGGGTCGCGCGAGCATGTCTTTTCAGGCTAGACGCGGCTTATAGGCAAATGTTCTGGCGAACGGAACCCCATAAATCGCCAAATCGACAGAAATCGGGGCCTGGTTTTGATCGTTGCAATAGCGAAGTCTTAATCAGATTTCAGCACTGTCAGGAAATTGGGGGCTTCTATCGAGACGTCAGCAAATGCAGCGATGGATGGCGTACAAAGAGCAGGTAGCGCAATTTTTGGCATGTTTGGCACGCGCGTGCGCGTTTCGGCTGCGCAAGGATGCGTTGCTCTATGTACTTATCGGCCTGTACTCGCTCGGGGGGCTGATATTTCTCGGCCTTACCGACACGACGGAGATGATTTCGCATCAGCTCTATTTCCGGCAGTGGCCGCAGGTCTTTGCGGTCGTCATGCCGCTGATGGTGATCGTCGTCGATCTTTCCATCCCGATACTGCGTTTCGACAGGCGGCGGCTGCTTGCCTATCGGCGCACCTTTTCCGCCCGGCGTATTGCTTCGCTGCTCTCCGGCGTGCTCCTGATGATGGCCCTGATGATTTTTCAGGGAACGTTCACCTCGATCAAGAACGCCTTGCCGGCGCTCGAAGGCGGTTTCCAATACGACAAGATCCAGGCGGATATCGATGCCTGGCTGTCTTTCGGAGTCGATCCTTGGCGGCTGTTGCATGCCGTGGCCGGTTATGACGTGGTCCGTACCATCGTCGAATTCAACTACAATGTGGTGTGGTTCATCATCTGCTTCGGTACTTTGTCCTTTGTCTTGACGTCACCAACGGCTGATGGCTTTCGCCAGCGTTATATGCTGTTTTTCCTGTTCGTCTGGATCATGTGCGGCAACGTGCTTGCGGGTACATTTTTGTCGGCCGGTCCGGCCTTCTACGGTGCGGTGACCGGCGACCACGCGCGGTTTGCGGAGTTAACGGCGTTTCTTGCTCCGAGCCAGTGGGCGAGTTCTGCGGCGAATTACCAGTCTTATCTCTGGAGCCTGTACAAAGAGGGAAAGCCGGGCTTCGGAGGGGGTATCTCTGCTTTTCCGAGCGTTCACGTCGGCCTGATCACGCTCAACGCCTTTTTCCTGGCTGAACGTTCTCGCCGCCTCGCCATTGTGGGTTTCGCTTACGTCGGCTTCATCCAGCTCAGCTCAGTCTATCTCGGCTGGCACTATGCCATCGATGGATATGTCTCGTTCATCGTCGTGATGCTGGCCTATTTCTCGGCGTCGGCATTGCGGCCAACGTCTTTGGCGCTTGCGCGGCGGTCGGATGCTACCCCAGCATAACCGACGACGGTGCAAATCTAGCCGAAACGTTGGCGCACCGCATCTGCGTTCGGTCGGCTCACCGGGATTTCCGTGCCGTCCTTCATGACAAGCAAAAGCTTGCCGCCTTCGCGTTTCAAGCCCTCGACATGGGCATCCGCCACCCAATGGGAGCGATGCACCTGCAGGCCGGGCGTGGCCCCAAGTTCCCTCAGGGCGTCCGCGAAACGCAGGAGGACCAGTTCGCGGCCGCGGCTGGTGACGACCTCGGTGTAATGGTCCTCGACGGAAAGCCGCAGGAGCGCGCCGCGGTTCTGGGGTTTCAGGCGGGCGAGGATTTCGGGTTCGGATGAGGGGGAGATCGGGGGTGCAGGTGCAAGCGGCCGCGGCGCGGAAACCTCGGCGATCTGCCGGTGCATGGCGGTGTAGGTCAGAAGACAGAAGAGAGCGCAGAGCGGCAGCGCGAACAGTGCCCGGTGGAAGCCGGTTTCCATCTCGGTCCAGCGGCCGAAGAAGGCGAAGTCGATGACGCCGAGTGCGAAGCCGATCGGCAGGGCAGCGACCAGCGAGCCGATCATCATGCGGACGAGCGTGTGGCTGAGGTGGTTGCGCAGCAGGATTTCGGCCATGATTGCCAGGGAAATGGCGATTGACCAGGTGACGGCGTGGACGATCAGCCAGTAGCCGAGCCGGATGCCGGGCGTCATCCGCTCCAGCGTACCGTAGGGACCGCTGACGACGAAGAGCAGGACGACGAGCGAGAAGGTCGTCCAGAAGCGCCAAGAGCGGGTGAAGAGCTGCAATTCACGAAGCGTGGAGCTCAAAAACGGGTGATTCACGAAGTTTGTCCGTCGTCTGCGCCATTCCGGTTGAGGGTGAGCCAGTCATGGCGGAAACAGGCGCCGAGTTCAATCGTCTCGCCTCCAATCGCGCGATGACTTCGACAGGTGCTTCCCATGAACCTTCAGCCGCTCCTCGATGCCCCGCTCGCCGTGCAAGTCCATGTCGCGGCCGTGCTGCCTGCCGCCTTGCTCGGCGCCTATATCCTCGTCAACCGCAAGGGCACGCCGGCACATCGGCTGCTCGGCAAGATCTGGATGGTGCTGATGGTCGTCACCTCGCTCTCCAGCTTCTTTATCCACCAGATCAATCTGTTCTACGGTTTCAGCCCGATCCATCTCCTCTCGGTCTCCGTGCTTGTCGGGGCGTGGCGGGCCATCACCGCCGCGCGTGCCAAAAATATCCGGGCGCACAAGGCGGCCGTCATCGGCATGTATTTCGGCGGCATCGTGATCGCCGGCCTGTTCACGCTGATCCCGGGGCGGATCATGAATGCCGTGGTCTTCTCCGGCGGACCAAGCTGGATATTGCTTCTGACGCTCGCCGCGCTCGCCGGGACGCTTGTTCTTCAGCAGAGGCTGGCGTCGCGGCGGTTCTAAGTGCCCGCATCAAGAATTTCCTCGAAGCGTACCGTTCGGCGCCTTGCCGTCATGGACAGGCCCGGCTTACGGGGCTAGAGCTGCCCCTAAGAAACTTGCAGCAACGGCCATCCGCGATGACGACCGCTTGCGCGGAGGAAATTCCATGGCCGATGCAACATCCAAGCCCGTTTCAGCGACTTCAGCCGAAGTGACGATCCTGCCGATCATCCTGGCGGTCAGCTTCTGCCACATGATCAACGACATCATGCAGTCGATGATTTCGGCGATCTATCCGATGCTGAAGACGGATTATGCGCTGGACTTCTGGCAGATCGGCATCTTGACGCTCGCCTTTCAGTGCACGGCCTCGCTCTTGCAGCCGGTGATCGGCATCGTCACCGACAAGAAGCCTTTCCCTTATTCGCTGCCGGTCGGCATGGGCTCGACCTTCATCGGCCTGTTCATGCTGGCGAACGCGCATTCGTATGCGGTGCTGGTCATGTCCGCGTCGCTGATCGGCATCGGTTCGGCCGTCTTCCATCCGGAATCCTCGCGTGTCGCTCGGCTGGCATCGGGTGGACGCTACGGGATGGCGCAGTCGGTCTTCCAGGTCGGCGGTAATTTCGGCCAGTCGATCGGCCCGCTGCTTGCAGCCTTCATCATCGTGCCGAACGGGCAGGGCAGCGTTGCCTGGGTCTCGGTCGGCGCGCTCCTCGGCATCGTCATCCTCACAGGCGTGGCGCGCTGGTACAAGGCGCATATGCTGGCCAACCAGGGTCGCAAGCGGGCGCTGAAGGCCCATAACCTTTCAAGGCGCACGGTCGCCATCGCCCTCACGGTGCTGACCATCCTGACATTCTCCAAGAATGCCTACATGGCCTCGATCAGCAGCTATTATACCTTCTTCGTGATCGAGCGCTTCCAGGTCACGGTGCCGCAGTCGCAAGTCATGCTGTTCATCTTCCTCGGTGCCGTGGCGCTCGGCACGGTGATCGGCGGGCTGGTCGGCGACAAGTTCGGCTCCAAGGTGGTGATCTGGTTCTCAATCCTCGGCGTGCTGCCGTTCACGCTCGCCATGCCGTTTGCCAACCTGCCGGTGACGATCGGTCTCTCGGCGATCATCGGCTTCATCATGGCGTCGTCCTTCCCGGCGATCGTGGTGATGGCGCAGGAACTGGTGCCGGGACGGGTCGGCATGATCGCCGGCATCTTCTTCGGGATCGCCTTCGGCATCGGCGGCATCGCCGCGGCCGTACTCGGCGTCTTCGCCGACAAATACGGCATCACCTTCGTCTACAATGTCTGCGCCTTCCTGCCGGTGCTCGGCTTGCTGACGGTTTTCCTGCCGGGGAAAAAGGCTCTGCGGGTCGCCTGAGGACGAATCTTCGGCTAAGTGATGCGGGACGGATCGCTTTTGCGTCCGTGAGCGTTATATCGGCCCAAGGTATGGTCGAACAGGAGGGCACGACATGGAATGGAAAGGGCGGCGGCAATCCGACAATGTCGAGGACCAGCGTGGCGCTTCCATGGGCGGCAGCCCGATGGGCCGGGGCGGTTTTCGCATTCCGGTCGGCGGTGGTGGCCGACGCGGGGGCGGGCTCGGCATCGGCGGCATCATCGTCATCCTGATCATTTGCTGGATCACCGGCATCAATCCGCTTTCGCTGCTCTCCGGCGAACTTGGCATGGACGGTTCGGGCTTCGAGCAGCAGCAGACGACCCGGGGCACGCCCGCCAACGATGACACGACGGCGTTCGTGCGCACCGTGCTTGCCGAGACGGAAGATACCTGGAACGGCATATTCCAGGCCAACGGCCAGCAATACCAGGAGCCGGTGCTGGTGCTGTTCTCCGGCCAGGTGAATTCCGCCTGCGGATTTGCGTCTTCCGCGACCGGGCCGTTCTATTGCCCCGGCGATCACAAGCTTTATCTCGACACCAATTTCTTCAAGGAACTCGAACAGCGCTTCGACGCGGCCGGTGATTTTGCCGAGGCCTATGTCATCGCCCACGAAGTCGGCCATCATGTCCAGAACCTGCTCGGCATCCTGCCGAAGTTCAACCAGGCCCGCCAGCGGATGAGCGAGGCGGATGCCAACCGCATGTCGGTGCGCGTCGAGCTGCAGGCCGACTGCTTTGCCGGCGTCTGGGGCAAGTTCACCCAGCAGAAGGGCATTCTCAGCACCGGCGATCTCGAAGAGGCGCTGAACGCCGCCCAGCAGATCGGCGACGATACGCTGCAGAAGCGCAGCCAGGGTTATGTCGTGCCGGAAAGCTTCAACCACGGAACGTCGGCACAGCGCGCGCGCTGGTTCAAGCGCGGGTTCGATACGGGTGACATGAAGGCCTGCGATACGTTTTCGGGGAATGTTTGAGGAGCCGGCTTCGGCATCCGCTGACCTGGGAAAGACAATGGAGAGGGCATCGCCAGATCGCCCCCTCTCGATGTTTCCCGGTTTCGGGCGTAGCGTAACTGCCGAGCAACGATGATCGGTCCCCCCGGGGCCTACTTATACATCCCCTCGCGCAGGTTGATGCCATATTCCACATAGGCCTTCATGGCGCAGAGCATCTGGGACCAGCCCTGGCAGTTGCCGTAGGAGGCGGAAAGTCCGCCGGGCGTTTCCCGCCAGCCTTCTTCGGCGATGGTCACCAGTGTGCGGCCATCCTCCAGCGGCTCGAAGGTCATGGTGACGGTCGTCTTGTAGTTGGCGAGGACGACGTTTTCCGGCCCCTGTTCGGCGGCATTGCCTTCCGTCGCATCCCAGCGCAGCACGATCTTCCTGTTCTTCTCCATCTCGACGACCTCGACCGGAAAGGCGCCCGGAAAGTCGTGAAAATCCCAGGTGACCGCCGCGCCGGGTTCGAGCCGACCCTTGGCGCCCCCTGTCGTGAAATAGCCGGACAGTTTCTTCGGGTCGGCGACGGCTTCGAACACTTCCTCGACCGGTTTTGAAATTCGGCCGGATACCTTGAATTTCAGTTCCATGATCTTTCTCCCTTGTTTCTCCCTCTATCATGTTATAAAAATATAACATGTCAAGCGGCGAAAAAAACGACCTTATTTTCAAGGCCCTGGCGGCTCCGGTTCGCAGGGAGATTCTGGACGAGCTGAAGGATCGGCCGCAGACGACGGGCGATCTCTGCGTCCGCTTTCCAAACCTCGACCGCTGCACGGTCATGCAGCATCTGAAGGTTCTGGAAGGCGCCGACCTCGTGCTGGTGAAGCGTGAGGGCAGGGAGCGTTGGAACCACCTCAATCCGCTGCCGATCAAGGCTATCCACGACCGCTGGATCGGCGCCTATGCGGCGCGTGCGGTCGACATGCTCGACCGGATGAAGCGGGATCTGGAAGACTAGCGGATCAGCAGCGCGGTGCCGTAAAGCCCGAGCGCGAAAACGGTGTGGGCGGCGAAGTTGAGGAGACGCACCTTGTTCGGCTTCGCCGTTTTCGAAGCGGCCCAGCCGAGACCGAGGCCCGGCTGCATCAGGAACCAGCCGGCGCCGATGGTGACGATACCGAAGATCCAGGCGGGGATGAAGGTCGGCGCAGCGAACCAGTTCGGCCCCATGATCAGGGCGAGGATCACCCCGTAGAGAAGGCCGACGGCATAATGGCCGGCCCAGCCGAGCGCGAGTTCGTGTTGATAGGGCTCGGCGGCGGCGATGCTGTCGTGAAAGACTTTTCCGCGACCAAGGTGCCAGAACCAGCGGCCGGCCGGTGCCCAGTTCGCGTTGGGCTGGCCGAACACCTTATTGAGCACGATCGCCCAGAGATCCATCAGAATGGTGGCACCAAGGCCGATCAGGATGCCGCGCCAGAGAAGTTCGATCATGGGTGAGGTCTGCCGGAGAGAGGAAGGTCACCTCCAATCTCTATGGGCTCTAGTCAGGGCTGTCGAGATCTTCCGGACTTCCAGACCTGGGAAAACCTCTGGTGGGAGGGGCACGGGACACCGAGATCACCGAAACGGCTGAACGATCCGCGGCGGTTGAGCCTTTCATCAAAAACTTTGAAATGTTCACGTATTGTTTCGGTTTTCTTTTGCCGTTATGTAGGCAACCCGGCGAGCTGATCGTCTTTGCAGAAAACAGCATTGCTAGAGAGACATTTTATGCTCGACCCGAAATTTGTGCGCCGCGGCCTTTTCCTGGTCTTCATGATCCTTTTCCTCGATGTCATCGGGATTGCGATCATCATGCCTGTGCTGCCGGCCTTCCTGCGCGAACTGACGGGCGACGATCTGAGTGCGGCGGCGGTCGACGGTGGCTGGCTGCTGCTCATCTATTCCGCCATGCAGTTCCTGTTTGCGCCGCTGCTCGGCAACCTCAGCGACCGTTTCGGCCGTCGGCCGATCCTTCTGGCTTCGGTCCTCACTTTCGCGCTCGACAATCTGATCTGCGCGGCCGCCACCAGTTTCTGGATGCTGTTCGTCGGGCGCGTGCTCGCCGGTATTTCCGGCGGTAGTTTCGCCACCTGCTCGGCTTACATTGCCGATATCAGCAATGACAATAACCGCGCCAAGAATTTTGGCCTGATCGGCATCGCCTTCGGCGTCGGTTTCACGGTCGGGCCGGTGATCGGCGGGCTGCTCGGGGAACTCGGGCCGCGCGTGCCATTCCTCGGCGCCGGGTTGCTGTCGCTCGCCAATTTCGCAGCCTCCTGGTTCCTGTTGCCGGAAACGCTCGACAAGGCGAACCGCCGCAAGTTCGAGCTGAAGCGCGCCAACCCGCTCGGGGCGTTGCGCCAGATGCGCCACTATCCGGGCATCGGCTGGGTCATGCTGGTGATGTTCCTCTACTGGCTGGCGCATGCGGTCTATCCGTCGGTCTGGTCCTTCGTGTCGGCCTATCGCTACGGTTGGAGCGAAGGGCAGATCGGCCTGTCGCTCGGACTGTTCGGCATCTGCGCCGCATTTGTCATGGGATTCATCCTGCCGAAACTGGTGCCGGTGCTCGGCGAATGGAGGACAGCGGTGCTCGGGCTTTGTTTCTCCTGCCTCGGTCTTACCGGTTATGCCTTCGCGTGGCAGGGGTGGGTCGTCTATGCCGTCATCCTTGTCACGACGATCGAGAACGTCGCCGACCCGGCACTTCGCAGCATCGCCTCGGCGAAGGTGCCGCCATCGGCGCAAGGGGAACTGCAGGGCGCGATGACGAGCCTCACCAGCCTGACGACGATCGTCGGCCCGGCGATCTTCACGCAGCTGTTTAGCGCGTTCACCGGAAAGAATGCAACAATGGAGTTCGCGGGGGCGCCATACATGATGGCGGCGATTTTCATGGCCTGTGCCATTCTGGTGTTTTTAGCGCGGATTTCACGAAAGACGGCTGCGGTTCCGTTCGCAGCCGAGCTTGAGCATCAGATTTCTTGAAGAGACGTCCAAAAATTCTGCTGAATCACCTCTAAGTGTTGCCGCACGGTTGATGCTCCTCTATAGGCTGCACACGCGCCGCTCACCAGTTTCTGGAAGCGGCTTTTTTCGTCTGAGGAGGAGTGTCATGTCGAGCCTTTCCACCACCATGGCAATGACGACGACGGACAATTCCTGGTCTGCGCATATGCGCGCGACGTTTGCGCTCGGCGTGCCGCTGGTCGGGGCGCAACTGGCGCAGATGGCGATCAACACCACCGACGTCATCCTGGTCGGCTGGCTCGGCACGACCGAACTCGCCTCGGTGGTGCTCGCCACCCAGATGTTTTTCCTGGTCTTCATCTTCGGCACCGGTTTTACCAGCGCCGTGGTGCCGATGGTGGCACAGGCGCTCGGGCATGGGGATACCCGCTCGGTGCGACGTACGGTGCGCATGGGGCTGTGGATCGCGCTTGCCTTCGGCGTGCTGACGGCGCCGCTGCTATGGTTTTCGGCGCCCATCCTTCTCGCGCTTGGGCAGCAGCCGGACGTCGCGGCGAATGCGCAAAGCTATCTGCGCATCGCCCAATGGGGTATTTTCCCGGCACTGGGGCTGATGGCGCTTCGAAGCTTCGTCACCGGGCTCGAGAAAGGCGGCATCGTGCTCTACGTCACGATCGTGATGTTCTTCATCAATGCCGGCGTTGCCTACCTGCTGATCTTCGGCCATTTCGGCGCGCCGAACATGGGGCTGCACGGGGCTGCGATCGCTTCCGTCGCTGCCAACCTCTTCGGGTTCGTAGCCGCCCTCCTTTATGTGGAAAGCCAGCCGAAGATGCGCGCCTACGAGATCTTCGTGCGCTTCTGGCGGCCGGACTGGAGCATGGTGCGCGAGATCGTCGTGCTGGGCCTGCCGATCAGCTTCACCATTCTGGCGGAGACCAGCCTGTTTTCGGCCGCTTCCCTGCTGATGGGCATCATCGGCAAGCTGGAGCTCGCAGCCCACGGCATCGCGCTGCAGCTCGCGGCGATCGCCTTCATGATCCCGCTCGGCCTGTCACAGGTTGCGACGGTGCGCGTCGGGCTCGCCAATGGCCGCGGCGATCTCCTGGGTGTCAAGCGTGCCGCCATCGCCGTGCTGGTGGTCAGCGTGCTCTTCACGACGATCGGCAGCGTGCTGTACGCTACGATCCCGCGCTTCTTCGGCAATCTCTTCCTGGATGTACGCAAGGAGGATGCCGCGACCGTGCTGGAATTGGCGGTGCCGCTGATCGTGATCGCCGGGGCTTTCCAGCTGGTCGATGGGTTGCAGGTGGTCGGTGCCAGCCTGTTGCGCGGGCTCAAGGATACGCGGGTACCGATGGTGCTGGCGCTGATCGCCTATTGGCCGATCGGTTTCTCCTGCGCCTGGGTATTCGCATTCCCGCTCGGTTTTCGCGGTGAGGGCGTCTGGTTCGGCTTCGTCACCGGCCTCGCAGCGGCCGCGGTTCTGCTTTGCGGCCGCTTCTGGCTGCTGGTCAGACGCCGGGCCAGAACGACCCGCTGAAGAGCCAGCGGGCCGCTGACGGCGAGGATGCTCAGGCCGGCAGAAGTTCACGAAATGTGATCGGCGCATAGAAGCCGACATGCGACTCGACGCCGAGGTCGCGGCTGAGCGCCTGCCGGTCGATGCCCGCTTCCCGGTCCGATTTCGCGACTGCGGCGATGATTGGCTGGAGGACGTGCTCGCCCTCGAACCGGATGATGGTGATAAGGCTGAGGATGCCGGCGCCTGCCTGCTGTTCCAATATCATGTCGTCGATGAAGCCGGGCTGCTCGCGCATTACGCGGTGGGTGCGTTCGAGAAGCTCCATGAATTCCGGCCGTGCCTCTTCCGGCACCGAGAACCTGTTGACGCGCACCACGCGTCCGCTGCGTATTTCGCTCATATGAAAAACCCCTGCTCGAGATGAACAGGGGCGTTTATGGGACCTCAACCAAAGTTGAGGTCAATAGGGTTGCCAAATTTTTCGAAGCGCCGAAATCAGCGTTCCGCAAGGGCAGGTTCGCCCTTCTTCTCGCGCACCATGTTGATGAAGCGACGGAAGAGGTAGTGGCTGTCCTGCGGGCCAGGCGAGGCTTCCGGGTGGTGCTGCACCGAAAAGACCTGCTTGCCGGTGACGCGCAGGCCGCAATTGCTTCCGTCGAAGAGTGAAATGTGAGTCTCCTCAACGCCTTGCGGCAGAGACTTCGAATCGACTGCGAAGCCGTGGTTCATCGAGACGATCTCGACCTTGCCGGTGGTGTGGTCCTTGACCGGATGGTTTGCGCCGTGGTGGCCCTGGTGCATCTTCTCGGTCTTCGCCCCGAGCGCCAGCCCGAGCATCTGATGGCCAAGGCAGATGCCGAAGGTCGGGATGTCGGTCTTGATGACATCCTTGATGACCGGCACGGCGTATTCGCCGGTTGCGGCCGGGTCCCCGGGGCCGTTCGACAGGAAGATGCCGTCCGGCTTCAGCGCCATGATGTCTTCGGAGGAGGTCTGGGCCGGCACCACGGTCACCTTGCAGTCGAGGCCGGCGAACAGGCGCAGGATGTTGCGCTTGACGCCGTAATCGACGCAGACGATGTGATATTTCGCGTCTTCGGGCCGAAGTTCGCCGTAACCTTCGTTCCAGACCCAGGGTTTCTGGCCCCATTGCGAGGACTGGCCGGAGGTTGCCTCCTTGGCGAGGTCGAGGCCTTCGAGACCACTCCAGGCGCGGGCTTCGGCCTTCAGCGCCTCGATGTCGAAGACGCCGTTGGGGTCATGGGCGATGACGGCGTTCGGGGCGCCGTTCTGGCGGATCCAGGCAGTGAGGGCTCGGGTGTCGATGCCCGAGAGGCCGATGATGCCCCGGGCCTTCAGCCAGAAGTCGAGATCCTTGGCAGCGCGGTAGTTGGAGGGCTCGGTAATGTCGGCCTTGAAGATCGTGCCGACCGCGCCGCGGCGGGCTGCCGGCGTCAGGTCCTCGACGTCTTCCTCGTTGGTGCCGATATTGCCGATATGCGGGAAGGTGAAGGTGACGATCTGGCCGAGATAGGAGGGGTCGGTCAGGATTTCCTGGTAGCCGGTCAGCGCGGTGTTGAACACCACTTCGGCCGGCACCTTGCCGGTCGCGCCGATGCCAGTTCCTTCGATCACGGTGCCGTCGGCCAGAACGAGCAATGCGGTAGGTTTTTTGATTGTCCAGGGGGCGGTCGCGGTCATGTCCATCCTTCTGCCTCGCCGGTCCCGTCCCTTGAAGAGACAGGCTGCGAGGGCCATCTATGGTCGTTGAGAGACGGGCGCGCGGAAATCCCGGCGCAAGCCCAAACCTCTAAATCTCGTGCAGGTGCCGGAAAATAGACAAAGCGGACGAGGTGGTCAATCTCGCCGCTCAAGAATTCCACGAGGATTATAGTCCATGGGATTCAACGGTTTGGGTGATTTGATTTGATCGACCTGGACCTGTCGTCTATGACAGCGGAGTGAATGCCAAGGAAAAGCCACAATTCACCATGCCTGCGGCCGGCTTTTTCCCAAGGAGAAAGAAAGATGATGCGCGACAAGCTTTCCGATGCGCTCAAGGAATCCATGAAGGCCAAGGATACCCGCCGGCTTTCGACCGTGCGGCTGATCCAGACCGCGATCAAGGATCGCGACATCGCCAATCGCGGTCTCGGCAAGGACCCGGTCAGCGATGACGATATCCTGCAGATCCTGCAAAAGATGGTGAAACAGCGCGAGGAATCGGCGAAGATCTACCAGGATGCCGGACGCGCAGAGCTTGCGACGCAGGAGCGCGACGAAATCGACGTCATCAAGGGATTCATGCCCGAACAGCTTTCGGACGATAAAGTCCAGGAACTGATCAAGGCGGCGATCGCGGAGTCTGGTGCCCAGGGTCTGCGCGACATGGGCAAGGTCATGGCAGTGCTGAAAGAGAAATATCCGGGCCAGATGGATTTCGCCAAGGCTTCCGGTTTGGTGAAAGAGCTTTTGAAGTAAGCGGCCTTTTCGAGACTGGCAAATGAAAGGCGGGAATCCGATCATCGGCTTCCCGCCTTTTTCTCTTCCGGATCTCGCGAGCCGCCTGTGAATAGCGGGCAGCGTTTGTCTTGATGGTGGCGTTACCGGACGCCTGCGCTTATATGGAGGCTGGCCCCCGAGAGGTAGAAATGCGCTTTTCCAACAGTTTCCTCGACGAGATCCGCGACCGCGTGCCGATATCGGCCGTTGTCGGCCGTCGGGTGACGTGGGATCGCAAGAAGACCAATGTGTCGCGCGGCGACTATTGGGCCTGCTGCCCCTTCCACGGCGAGAAGAGCCCAAGCTTCCATTGCGAAGACCGCAAGGGCCGATACCACTGCTTCGGCTGTGGCGTCACGGGCGACCATTTCCGTTTCCTGACCGAGCTCGAAGGGCAGAGTTTTCCGGAAGCCGTGCAGACGGTCGCCGACATGGCCGGCATCGCCATGCCGCAGCCGGATCCACAGGCCGAGAAGCGCGAGAAGGAGCGCACGACGCTGCTCGACGTCATGGAGCTGGCGACGCAGTTTTTCCAGGACCAGCTCCAGAGCGCCGTCGGGGCCAAGGCGCGCGCCTACCTGCGCGACCGCGGGCTGACGGGCCGTACCATCGAGACCTTCCGTCTCGGTTACGCACCGGAAAGCCGCAATGCGCTGAAGGAACATCTCGTCGGCAAGGGCGTGCCGAAAGACCAGATCGAGGCCTGCGGCCTCGTCGTGCACGGGGAGGGGATCGCCGTCTCCTACGACCGTTTTCGCGACCGCATCATGTTTCCAATCCTGTCGTCGCGGGAAAAGGTGATCGCGTTCGGCGGGCGGGCCATGGCGCCGGACGCGCCGGCGAAATATCTGAACTCCAACGAGACCGAGCTCTTCCACAAGGGGCAGGTGCTCTACAATTTCGCCCGCGCCCGGCGCGCGGCGCAAGCCGGTCCAGGTAAGAGCGAAGGCGGGACGATCATCGCCGTCGAAGGTTACATGGACGTCATCGCGCTGCATCAGGCAGGCGTCGAGAATGCGGTGGCGCCGCTCGGCACCGCGCTCACCGAAAACCAGCTCGAGCTTCTCTGGCGGATGACCCCCCAGCCGGTGCTCTGCTTCGACGGCGACGGCGCGGGCCTGAGGGCCGCAAGCCGTGCCGCGGATCTGGCGCTTCCGTTCCTGAAGCCCGGAAGATCGGTGAGTTTCGCGCTTCTGCCCGATGGCAAGGATCCGGACGATCTCGTCAAGCACGAAGGCCGCGCGCCGTTCGACAAGGTGCTCAACGATGCAAAGCCGCTGGTCGAGATGATCTGGCAGCGCGAGGCGTCGTCGGCAAGTTTCGATACGCCGGAAAAACGCGCCGAGCTCGAGGCGCGGCTGAAGCAGATCGTTTCCGTCATCGCCGACGAGAACGTGCGCCGCCATTACCAGCAAGCCATCCGCGACCGGCTGAACAGCTTTTTCGCGCCGGCTCCGCGCGGCGGGGGCGACCGGCGCCAGAATTTTCAGCGCGGTTCGGGCGGCGGCAGGCCAGGCCAGGGCGGTCCGCCGCAGGGACCGCGTGCCGCGGGACGGGCTGCCGGCGTCTCGGACCGGCTCGCGCGCTCTGGTCTTGTGCGCGGTTACAGCGACCTGCCGGCGCTTCGCGAAAGCGTCCTGGCGCTCACCATCGTCAACCATCCCCAGCTTCTTCTGGAGGAATATGACGAGATCGCTGCGATCGATTTCGAGAACCGCGACCTGCAGCGCTTCTGGTCGGCGATGTTGCCGGCAGCCGCGACAGCGGGCGCCAACCTTTCGCGCGAATACCTGATGCAGCGGCTTGCCGGCGAGGGGTTCGACGTGATGCTGAAGTCCCTGGACCAGCAGGTGCGCAACGCTCGGCTCTGGACGGCGACCGAGATCGCCGCGCTGGAAGACGCGCGCGAGGGCTATCGGCAAGCGCTGTCGCTGCACAAGCGCACCAAGGCGCTCAGGCTCCAGAAGATCGAGCTGGAGCGGGAGATCGCCGAAACGACGGAAGCGGGCGACGCCGGCGAGATCGAGCCGCTGCTGCGCGCACTTTCCGAAGTCCAGCTCGAAATCCTGCGGATGGAAAACCAGGAAGCGATCATTGACGGGTTCGGGGTGCTTTCGGGTCGGGTGAAGGGTGCCGCCGTCAGCCACGGCTGAGAACAAGCGGCCGTCGTAAAACGCTGCCCTTGCCGAATAATGACGCGGCCCTATTGTATCGCGTTGAGTCGGCTTAAGTGGGGAGCTCGATGCAGACTTTGCGCCAATTGCGGTGTCGCACCGTTCAGCAAGGCGACGATGCCGAATGGCGCGGAGACGGTGGCGATCAATCTGAGATGCGCGCTGGAAATCGACATTGCCACGCTGGCGGTAACCCAGTATGACGGTGCTTCCCGCTAGGGAATATGCCGGACGAAAAGCATAGGCCTTTATGTCTAGGCAAACCCTTGTCTTTCAGGGGCTACCGCCTACATATCGGTTAAATCTGGTGAGCGTACCCCTATTAGGGCCCCTCAAAGGGCATATTTTTGACTTTTCCTGGGTATGACCCATGGAAAGGCTTGACGGGGCGTTAATTTGTGGGAATCACCATTTCAAGGCAAAATAGGCGGAGTGGGTCAATAGCACCGAACATGACCGGTGATCCTCTTGTAGGACGGTCCTGAGTGAAAAACGGCCGCCGAATGGTAATCGGGAATTAAAGGTCATTCCGTTACGTGTTGGACAGTGATTCGCGACTAAGGCGGTCAACCCCGTCTTCAGCCGGTGGCCACGAAGCGCGGCGAAAGTAGCGTTCAGGGAAAGCGACTAAATACATGGCAACAAAAGTCAAAGAAAACGAAGAAGCAGAGAACGAACGCGAAGGCTCGCACGACGGTCCGCTTCTCGACCTTTCTGACGACGCCGTCAAGAAGATGATCAAAGCCGCAAAGAAGCGCGGCTATGTCACCATGGACGAGTTGAACTCGGTGCTGCCGTCGGAGGAAGTCACCTCCGAGCAGATCGAGGACACGATGGCGATGCTGTCGGACATGGGCATCAATGTCGTCGAAGACGAAGAGGCGGAAGAAACTGCCGCCAGCGACGACGACGCCGACGGCGATAGCGACGATAACGAGGGCGAAGGCGGCGAAATCGCCACCACCTCCAGCACCGCGCTCGCGACAGCGAAGAAGAAAGAGCCGACCGACCGTACCGACGACCCGGTGCGCATGTATCTGCGCGAGATGGGCTCCGTCGAGCTTCTTTCGCGCGAAGGCGAAATTGCGATCGCCAAACGCATCGAGGCCGGCCGCGAAACGATGATCGCCGGGCTCTGTGAGAGCCCGCTGACCTTCCAGGCGCTGATCATCTGGCGTGACGAACTGAACGAGGGCACCACCCTGCTCCGCGAGATCATCGATCTCGAAACGACCTATTCCGGTCCTGAAGCCAAGGCTGCGCCGCAGTTCCAGAGCCCGGAAAAGATCGAGGCCGACCGCAAGGCCGCCGAGGAGAAGGAAAAGACCCGCAAGGCCCGTTTCTCCGCTGCCAATGACGACGATATCACGGCCGTCGGCGGCGATGGCATGAACCTCGAGGAGGAGGAAGAGGACGACGACGAGTCGAGCCTTTCTCTCGCCGCGATGGAAGCCGAGCTGCGTCCCCAGGTCATGGAGACGCTCGACACGATTGCCGACACGTACAAGAAGCTGCGCAAGCTGCAGGACCAGCAGGTCGAGCAGCGCCTCGCGGCGACCGGTACGCTCTCATCGGCCCAGGAGCGCCGCTACAAGGAGCTCAAGGACGAGCTGATCACCGCGGTCAAGTCGCTGTCGCTCAACCAGAATCGCGTCGATAGCCTGGTCGAGCAGCTCTACGACATTTCCAAGCGCCTGATGCAGAACGAAGGCCGTCTGTTGCGTCTCGCTGAATCCTACGGCGTCAAGCGTGACTCGTTCCTGGAACAGTACCAGGGTGCCGAGCTCGATCCGAACTGGATGAAGTCGATCGCCAATCTGGCCGCCCGCGGCTGGAAGGAATTCGCGCGCGCCGAGAACACGACGATCCGCGACATCCGCCAGGAGATCCAGAACCTTGCGACGGAAACCGGCATTTCGATCGCCGAATTCCGTCGTATCGTGTCCATGGTGCAGAAGGGCGAGCGCGAAGCGCGCATCGCCAAGAAGGAGATGGTCGAAGCGAACCTTCGTCTCGTCATCTCGATCGCCAAGAAGTACACGAACCGCGGCCTGCAGTTCCTCGACCTCATTCAGGAAGGCAATATCGGCCTGATGAAGGCGGTCGACAAGTTCGAATACCGCCGCGGTTACAAGTTCTCGACCTATGCGACCTGGTGGATCCGGCAGGCGATCACCCGTTCGATCGCCGACCAGGCCCGCACGATCCGCATTCCGGTGCACATGATCGAGACGATCAACAAGATCGTCCGCACATCGCGCCAGATGCTGCATGAGATCGGCCGCGAGCCGACCCCGGAAGAACTGGCCGAGAAGCTCGCCATGCCGCTCGAAAAGGTCCGCAAGGTCCTGAAGATCGCCAAGGAGCCGATTTCGCTCGAAACCCCGGTGGGTGACGAAGAGGATTCGCATCTCGGCGATTTCATCGAGGACAAGAACGCGCTCCTGCCGATCGACGCCGCCATCCAGGCGAACCTGCGCGAGACCACGACCCGCGTTCTCGCCTCGCTCACGCCGCGTGAAGAACGCGTGCTGCGCATGCGCTTCGGCATCGGCATGAACACCGACCATACGCTCGAAGAAGTCGGCCAGCAGTTCTCGGTCACCCGCGAACGTATCCGCCAGATCGAGGCGAAGGCGCTGCGCAAGCTGAAGCACCCGAGCCGCAGCCGCAAGCTGCGCAGCTTCCTGGATAGCTGAGCGATTTCAGATATGGAAAATGCAAAACCCGGCCCGCGAAAGCAGGCCGGGTTTTCTGTTTTTGGTGATCAGGCCGGCCGGATCAAGGACTGGACGATCCGCCGCGTCACCGGCAGGGCTCCAAGCAGGGTCGGGAACGCGATAAGCCAGGAGACCAGCCATGCCGACATCCAGCTCGGCAGAAATTCGGGAGCAAAACCGAGGTTCTTGAGTGTCGCGACACCTGACACGACAAAAGTCATCAGGATGGACAGAACGAACGGCATGAGAAGGGCCGCATAGCGTGCGGGGAGGCGCATAAGCTTCATGGAGAAGACTTTTCTGAAGAGGATCGTCGATCGATATCGAGCATATGCATCCGATCAAAATCGCCACTACCGACGATCCGGGGTTGGGATGCGTTGCTTCACGTTAGACGCTTACGGCTGAGTTCAGATCCAGCGACCGTTTCCATAGCGAAAAGCAGATCGCCGGGCAATATCGGGCGGTCACCTAAACCTGGCATTCATTTTTCAATGCCCGACCGAGCTCGAAAACACGTTGACCACCACGACGCCGGAGATGATCAGGCCGAGGCCGATGATGGCGGCGGTATCGAGGGTCTGGCGGAACAGGACAAGGCCGACGGCCGAGATCAGCACGATGCCGAGGCCGCTCCAGATCGCGTAGGCGATGCCGACCGGCAGGGTGCGCAAGGCGATCGACAGGAGATAGAAGGCGGCCGCATAACACAGCCCCATCAGGATGGTCGGCAATGCGCGGGTGAACTGCTGGCTCTGCTGCAGGAAGGTCGTGCCGATGACTTCGAGCACGATTGCACCGGCGAGCGAACCGTAGGTGAGGAGGGCGGGGTTCATTTTCGTTACTCTTGTATCGTAAGGTTTTGCAGGTGGTCGCGGAGTTCGGCGAGTTCCTTTGCCGGTAAACCGTCCGCTTCCATGAGATTGGCGAGCCAGATGCCATCCGCCGCGTAGCGCGCGAGCTTGAAGGCCGGGTGACTGTCGGTCTGCGCATGGCGTTCGAGCCGATCGTGCATCCATTCCGACCAGAGCTGTCTGAGCCGCGGATCGGTCATGCAGGAAATCGACAGTGCCGCCCAGGGGCTTTCGGCCCCATCGCGGGTCACCTGGAAAAAGGCGTCGACATAGGCGCGCGTGAACCGGCCCCGGTCGATTGCGTCCTCGCTCATCAGCCGGTCGATCTCCATATCGAGCTTGCCGAGCAGGTCTTCGAAGACGGCTTCGACCAGGGCCTGCTTGCTCGGGAAATGATGCAGCAGCCCGCCCTTGGTGACCGATGCCGCGTCCGCGACCGCCTGCAGGGTCAGGCTGCCGAGACCTTCATCCACGGCGCATCGTGCCGCGTGGTCCAGAAGGGATCGCCGTACCTGTTCGGGTTGTTTTTCTCGCCTGTGAGCTTTCGACATGGGATAAACATACCATATGGTCGGTTTGTTTGCAATGGGCAAACTGTCTCCGAATCCCATTGAAGAGGGGCGGCAGCGCAACTCGCTTCCGGAAAGCTGGATTTTGCGTTGTTTTGATCACTCGGGGACTCGATCCGGCCGGCTTTCCATCTTACATCCGCTGCCATGACGGATTTATCTGGAAGGCCGCGCGGTGACATAGGATGGGGCATCCCTGCCTCCATCCTGGTACATGTCGTTTTCGTGGCGGCCCTGTTCTTCCACCTGCCGGTCGATCAGTCCGAGCCGGAGAAGGAGGAGAGCGTCCAGGTCGAGATCGTGCCTCCGCCGGTAGAGCCGGAGAAGAAGCCGGAAGAGCAGAAGGCCGAAGAGAAGAAGCCGACCGAAGAGGCGAAACCGGAGGAAAAGAAGCCTCCGGAACCTGCAAAACAGGAAGAGGCCAAGAAGGCGGAGCCACCTCCGCCGCCTCCGCCGGCGCCTCAGGAAAAGCCTGCCGAGCCGCCGCCGTCCGCCAAGGAGGCCAAGGGGCAGCCTTTGCCGGTTCTGCGCCCCGTCTTCGAATTCGGCGAGAAGGACAGCGGACCGAAGAAATCCGAAACCGGTAATGCATCGAAGGAAACGACCAGCCCGCCTGCCGAGAGCAAGGCGGATGCGGAGGCCGCCGAGCCGGTAAAGCAGGCGAAAGAGGCCCCTATCGTCGTGGAGGCACCACCGGCCAATCCGGTGCCGGATGATATCCAACTGCCGGAGGTCGGCGTTGCTGCAGCCAACGGATTGCAGAACGGTCCGGTCGCTGGGGTTTCGCCGGATGCGACCAAAACCGAAATCGTGACTGCACCGCCGACCGCTTCGCCCAAGAGCGCCCCCTCCAAGACGCCGACCGCCGACAAGCCGGTCGAGCTGACCGAGGCAAAGACGCTGTTTTCGCAGAGCGCTACGGGTGATGCCATCGCCACGACGGCGATGGGCAATGTGCCGCGAGGGGTGCGCGCCGGCCAGCTCTGTGCGACGGAACTTCGCGAGCAACTCCGGCATTCGGCTCAATCCTACAGACCGGAAATGCTGCCGGCCTATCGTCTACCGAGCGGCACTGTCCTTGAAGTCAAGCGGGGCGCATTCCGGGCCAATGCGCAGTGGTACGACCTGAGTTTCCGCTGCGAGGTTGACGAGGATGCCACCAAAATCGTGTCCTTCGCATTCGACATCGGCGCGCCGGTGCCGCAAAGCGAGTGGCGCAAGCGCGGCTTTCCGGAGTTGTGAGAAACCTCCGGCAACGCCTAGTCGTGACGTAATCGATGCAGGTTTGGTAAAAGGTGCCGCATGGGTTGATTGACCCGTGAGCCGCGTCGATTATGCTGCGGCCGCATCAAGATGGGGGCCTCCAATGAAAGCCATGTTCTACGAAGCCTTTGAAAAGGCACCGGAAATCCGCAATCTTCCCGATCCGGAGCCGACATTTGACGGCGTCGTGGTCAAGGTCGGCGCGACCGGGCTCTGCCGCAGCGACTGGCATGGCTGGATGGGGCATGACCCGGATATCCAACTGCCGCATGTGCCGGGCCATGAACTTGCCGGCAAGGTGGTGGCGACCGGCAAGGGCGTGATGCGCTTCAAGATAGGCGACCGGGTGACGGTGCCGTTCGTGTCGGGCTGCGGCCATTGTTCGGAATGCCATTCCGGCAACCAGCAGGTCTGCCCCAACCAGTTCCAGCCGGGCTTTACCCATTGGGGCTCGTTCGCCGAATATGTGGCGATCGACTATGCCGACACGAACCTCGTGCACCTGCCTGAGGAGATCGACGATGCGACGGCGGCGAGCCTTGGCTGCCGGTTCGCCACCTCCTTCCGCGCCGTTGCCGACCAGGCCCGCACCGGGCCTGGCGACTGGGTCGCGGTGCATGGCTGCGGCGGCGTCGGCCTGTCGGCGATCATGATCGCCACCGCGCTTGGAGCCAACGCGATCGGCATCGATCTTTCCGAAGACAAGCTGGCGTTTGCCCGCCAATGCGGTGCGGTCGCAACCATCAACGCGAGCGCGGTTGCCGATGTGGTCGAGGCGGTTCGCGAGATCACCGGCGGTGGCGCGCATGTGTCGATCGACGCGCTCGGCCACCCGGTCACCTGTTTCAACTCGATCAAGAACCTCCGCCGCCGCGGCCGGCACGTGCAGGTCGGGCTGATGCTTGGCGAACATGCTACGCCCTCGATCCCGATGGCGCAGGTGATCGGCCACGAGCTGGAGATTTACGGCAGTCACGGCATGCAGGCCTGGCGCTACGATGCCATGCTCGCCATGCTGAAGGCTGGCAAGATGAAGCCGCAGCAGCTGATCGCCAAGCGGATCAGCCTGGAAGAGGCGGTGCCGGGCCTGATGACGCTCGACAGGTCCGAAACGCCCGGCATCAGCGTGATCACCACGTTCTGACGGGTGACGCGGCGATTGTTCGCCGTCGATGGCCGGAGCGTTCCGCTTCGGCCGCTTGGTGGCGTTTAGGGGCGCCCTATATCGAGGGTACACGTCGAACCCGAAAGGACGAACCATGAATGTCAGGGCACAGAAAATTCCAGGGCCGGATCATCCGATCACCGTTGCGCACAATCCGGCGCGGGTGGTGGTGAAGCTCGGCGGCAAGGTGATCGCCGACAGCGTCAATTCGCTCACCTTGCGCGAGTCCTCCTACCCGCCGGTCCACTATATCCCGCGCAAGGATATAGATATGTCGCTCCTCGAGCGGACCGACCACCAGAGCTATTGCCCGTATAAGGGAGAGGCTTCCTATTTCAGCATTCCGGCCGGCGGCGAGCGTTCGAAGAATGCCGTCTGGTCCTACGAAAACCCTTACGAAGCCGTCTCCGGGATCAAGGAGCATGTCGCCTTCTATCCCGACCGGGTCGATTCCATCGAGGAGCTTGGCGCGCCTGAAGCAGGTCAGTTCTGACCGGCGGATGGGCGGCCGAGCGTGCGCTTGCCGCCCTTCGGAGCTTTGTGGGGGAAAACCCCGGAGGATAAAGAAAAAGCGGGTGCACTTGTCGGCTTTGCTTTCCCTCCCACGTCCTTGGGGTGTTGACGCAACAAGGAGGAAAATCATGCCCTATGTCGACGGGTTTATTCTGGCCGTGCCCAAGGCCAATCTCGAACGCTACAAGGACATGGCGCGCCTTGCCGGTGCCGTTTGGATGGAAAACGGCGCGTTGTCCTATGTGGAATGCCTAGCCGACGACGTGCCCTACGGAGAGCTCACCTCCTTCCCGCGGGCCGTGCAGGCCAAGGAGGACGAGATCGTCATCTTCTCCTGGATCACCTATGAAAGCCGGGCCCGCCGGGACGAAATCAATGCAAGGGTGATGAAGGACGAGCGGTTTTCCGGAGACGAATGGACGCAGGTCTTCGACGGCAAACGGATGATCTTCGGCGGCTTCGAGCCCTTCCTGACATTATAGCCGGCCGATGATAGGAGTGCCGTCTGCCTGCCGGCGCTTCCGTTCTTGCTGCCGGCGCCGACCGCCGATGAGGACCGTCCCATGCCCCAGACCATGATCTCGATCTCCACAAGCGGCCAGGGGCTCTACGAATTCACCGATGCGGCGCAGGATTTTTTGCGCCGTACGCAGGCGGGCGAGGGGCTGCTCACCGTGTTCGTGCGCCATACGTCCTGCTCCCTGATCATCCAGGAAAATGCCGATCCGGACGTTCGCCGCGACCTGAAGACCTTTTTCTCCCGGCTGGTGCCGCCGACCACCGATCCCGACATGCGCTGGGTCACCCATACCACCGAGGGCCCCGACGACATGCCGGCGCATATCAAGGCGGCGCTGACCACCGTTTCGCTCGGCATTCCCGTCAGGGACGGACGGTTGGTGCTCGGCACCTGGCAGGGCATCTACCTCTTCGAACATCGCGACCAGCCGCATGTCCGCCAGGTCGTGCTGCATCTTTCGCCGTGACCTTTCGGGTCCGAGCGGCAGATGAATACCGGCTGAATGACCGGTTAGGATGTTGTTCAGACCCCTTGGGCTAGGGTCGCGCCAATCGCTCGGAAAGGCGAGAGCAACAACCTTTGGGGCCGCAGAACCTGGCCCGGATTTCGGAGAACATTCTATGACCAGCATGATCATCAAAGCCGGTGTGGCCGCCCTCATCGCGCTCACCGGCCTTTCCGCAACAGCCCCGACGGCTGCTGCCGCCGGCCCGGAATTCGCCATCCAGGTGCAGTATCGCGACCGTGACCGCGATTGGCGTCCCGATCGCGGCGGTGATCGTGACTGGCGTCCGGATCGCGGGCCCCGCGGCTGCGCTCCCTGGCTGGCAGAAGAAAAGGCAAGCCGGATGGGCCTGCGCCGCGCCCGCGTCGTGGATGCCGGCCGCCGGGTCGTCATCGTTGCCGGTTTCGGCCGCCGCGGCCCGGACCGGGTCGTCTTCGCCAACGAGCGTGGCTGCCCGGTCATTCGCCGCTAGGCTTCATCCCCAAGAACCCTTCCGTCTCCATCGCCCGTTGACGGAGGACAAGCGCCCCCACCAGGTCTGACGATCTGGTGGGGGCGTTTTATTTTCTGCCTATTTGCAGGCGAGGGAGGGCGGGCGCCCTTGGGGAGGGCGTCCGGCTCTGTTCGGCGACCCGTAATTATTGCTCCAGAGCAAAGGTGACGTTGACGGTCACCGTATAGGTGTTCTCGCCGCCGGCGACCGGAACCGCTTCGGCGGCCATGTCCTTGGCCATCGCCATGCGCACCATCTGCTGCGGCGCGGGGCGCATGGAGTTCTCGCTGATTTCCAGGATCCGGCCGAGCTTCACGCCGGCCGCTTCTGTCAGCGTCCTTGCCTTGGCGAGCGCCTCGGCGACCGCCTTCTTGCGCGCCTCGGTCATCGCGTCGTCGGGCTTGTCGTTGGTAAAGGCGATCTGGCCGCCCTGGTTGACACCGAGCTTCACCGAACGGTCGATGAGACCGCCGAGTTTCTGAAGATCGCGGACCTTGAGGGTGAGTGTGTTGGACACCTCATAGCCGATCACCTGCGGCGGCTCGATGACGCCTTCCTTCGGTTCGGGATGGCGATATTGCGGATAGATCGAGAAATTGCTGGTCTGGATATCGCGATCGGCGATGCCGTCGCTCTTTATAGCCGAAAGTACGTCCTTCATGGCGGCGCTGCTGGCCGAAAGCGCCGCTTCCGCCGTCTTGCCGTTGCGAACCACCGAAAGCGTCAGGATGGCCATGTCGGGCGCAACGGAAGCCTGGCCCTCGCCGAGCACATTGATGACTGGCTCGCGGGGGCGGATATCCTGGGCCAAAACCTGGCCCGAGGAAGAGACGGCGACCGCACCGGCAAATGCGGCTGCAAGGACGAGACGTGACGACGAAAGCGCAACGCGCATGGATGTTCTCCGATCTGCCAGAGCGGAGGGAATGCTGTTCCCTAACCCGCCCGTAATGTTCCGTCTGCCGCGCGAACCCGCCGAAACGGGAATCGGCTCGGCCTGTTCGCGCCAGACGAGCCTACCTGCCGGTTGATTGTGAAGCTATTGCGGCAACGGCTTGTAGCATCTCGTGAATTGCGTTAGAGCGGACCTCGATGTGACGGCGGACCATTGCGCCCCACTTCTGCCGGATCGGCGGGCCTGTAGCTCAATGGTTAGAGCCGGCGGCTCATAACCGCTTGGTTGGGGGTTCGAGTCCCTCCGGGCCCACCAGCATCCTAAGGCGCTGAATTTCCTTAAAGTTTTAGGCGCCCGTTTTCAGCGTACACACCGCTGTACGCACGACCGTACACATGCCGGGCCCACTAACGGGGGCATGGATGTACCTTTGGCGTCGACCATCTGGATTCACTTTCCAACAACGTGTTCCGGTTACCCTCCGGGAAAAATTCGGGGAATCGCCCATTCGGCTCAACCTCGGCCCGCTTCCTATCGAGGAAGCTAGGCGTCGAGCGCGAATCCTAGCCGGCGCGACGACTGCCCTTATTGAGGAGCCGGAGATGACGCGCGACGTCCTGACATCCACTTTGGCGGCGCTTTCCGCCGAACTCGCCGACGCGAAGAGGCAGGCGAGTTCGTTAAACATACAGATGGCGAAGCTCCAGGCCAGCCGTCGCGAAGCGTACCATGAGGAGCAGGAGTACCCCAATACTGCTGGGCGCCTAGAGAGATTAACAAAACATGTGGGGCCGCTTTACGAACGCAAAAAACAGCTTGCGGCACTTCAGGAACGGCTTGGTAGGATCGGGCAGGCGCTGGCGTCCGACAAGACTGCGTGGGAATCCGAGCGGGCGACGTACGAGTCGGTCGTCGGGCTTCTCGGGCGGATCGAGCGTCAGATCGCCGTTCCAGCTCCTGCAGCGGCGCTGGAGCCGGTCCCTGAGCCGGAGGCCGATGAAAGGGCGTTCAAACCGAGCACGTTGCTGAGTGTGGCCGGCAGAGCGATTCTCGATGCTCGCAAGGACGCAGTGAACCCCAGCGGCAAGAGCGCGCCCCGGTATGAAGACAGGCTCGAAACAGCATTCACGGCGTTCTTGGAAATTATCGGCGACAAGCCTTTGACGTACTACCTTCCGATCCATATGCAGGACTTCGCAACCTTCCTCGCCCGCGTTCCTACGAACCGTTCGAAGATCGCGCTTTTTAAGGGACTAACGTTGGAGCAGACTGTCGAGAAGAATGCGAAGTTGCCCCTCGACCAACGAAAGCCGTGCATGTCGGAAACGACCGTTGCCAGCTATCTCTCGGAAGTAAAAAACATCTGGTCCCGTTTTTCGGCGGGGGTGCCGGGGTTGCGCGACATGGGCGCCTACAGGGTATCGATGCCGAAGGATACCGTCTCGTCCATTGATCGGGAACCGATGGCCATTCCTTCCCTCAATATCTGGCTGCGCGATGCGGCAACGCCCAAGCTCATGAAGAAACCGCACAAAGCCTGGTTGCCGCTAGCTGGCCTACTCACTGGGATGCGGCTCACGGAACTGATCTATCTTCAACGGACCGACATCGTGGATGCCGAGGGAAACGAAGTCATTGACCTGACACGCCCGCTTCGGCTGGGCGGACAGGACATCGACCGCCCAGTTAAGACGAAGACCTCGAAGCGGTACGTCGCAATTCATCCGCTGCTCCACGAGTGCGGTTTTATCGAGTACGCGAAGAATGTGAAGTCCCCTGATGGCTTCGTGTTTAGCCACTTCCACACGGCAGACGATCCGGCGGACGCCGCCCAAAAACAGATGTATAACTGGATGAACGCGCTCGGGATCCACAAGACGCAGCGGCAAGTGTTCCACAGTCTTCGGCATAGTGCGAAAGACTGGTTCCGCGACCATGTCGGCGAACGTCTCGCCGATAAGCAGTGCGGCCATGCCTTTTCAGGTGTGAGCGCCAATTACGGGGCCAAGCTCCTAAAACCGAAGGAAGTCCGGCAGATCATGGCTATGCCCCCTCCGGAAGGCGTCGACTTTTCTGAGTTCACCAAGTTTCCGCCGAATAGTTACTAGATACTGCTCTCCTAGTCTGCAACTGGGAGGCTGCTGGGCGCCGTCATCGCCGTGCAGTAGGGCTCTACAACAGCGTTGTTAGGTGATGCTTGACGGACACCCTGAGCCCCGGACAGCGTTCTGAGCGAATGGCTCGCATTCGCAGTAAGGACACGAAGCCGGAGATGATCGTTCGGCGCTTGGTCCACAGGATGGGGTTCCGATATCGACTCCACAAGCAGGAGCTTCCAGGAAAACCGGATCTGGTTTTCGCGAACCGCAGGAAGGTCATATTCTTGCACGGCTGCTTCTGGCACCGCCATGACAGCGCAGGCTGTAACAATGGCCGCCTTCCTAAGTCGCGGCTTGACTACTGGCTACCGAAGCTAGAGCAGAATGTCGCCCGCGACACCAAGATCAGTAACGAGCTCAATGCATTGGGATGGGGTCAACTCGTTATCTGGGAGTGCCAGGTCAAGAATCAGAACCTGCCTACCCTTTGCGAGGAGATAAGACACTTCCTATGCGACGAAGCCACGCACTCCGCATGACGGCGTGCCCCCTCACAAGCACCCTTAGGCTCCCCCAGAGCGACGATCGAGTCGAATATTCGCGGCTCAGATCTAGCGACTCACCCGTGTTTCAGCGAAGCTACCGGAGGTCTATGTCGCAGGGGGGACTATGTGGAGTTGGGATCAGGGCCGGCTGGATTACTTCCAATTCGACAACCTGAAGAAAATCGCTAAGTTCGCGCTGAACAACGACCTGCGCCTTACTGACCGCAAGACCCTTCATGGCGTCACGAGGCTGCCGTTTCTGCCCGACGACGACAGATATCCTCCATGGAGGAACTACAGTCGCGTCTTTGGCCTGTCGCTGATCTGCGCGAGAGTCGGCACTGGGTCGCGCCCAACGAAGATTGCGCAACTGCTTGCCTCGGACGGCGGCGTCACGACGGACGAGTACTTCCACTTCCTCTGCGAGGCGACCACCGATCCGTCACCGGTCCTCCAGGATTGGAATCACGCGACAGTGCGCCGATACCCCCTGCTGTTCTCGCTGAAGTTCATGCTGGCCCGCGCCGCAGTCGGGGTCTTCACGACAAGTATCTCCGAAATCGTCGCCTCCTATGGGGCTTCCGGATTTGTTGGAGACGAGGATCAGGCAGCGTTTGTCGACCTCATCAACGAGGGCCATGACGCGGACAAGGTAGACCGACAGGCCGCCGAGAGCATCCAGGTGATCGCCCAGATCTCCTACCTCTCCTTGGACAAGCGGGAGCTGACGGTCTCGCTGACAAAGGAAGACGCCGCCAATCTGTTCGACCAGCTTGATCCGATCGGGGGCGACCCCCTCAGAGACGGCGCCGAGGAAGTTTTCCGAATCACCGACCTCTTCGAATCTGCGGTCGACAACCTGGAGCTCGACTACGCGACGACAGCAGTCAGCGACGTCGAAGAAGCAGGATTCTCTGCAACCACGACATTCGCCGAGGGCGCGAAGTCTCGGAAGACCCATCTGATCATTGAGCGCAATGGGAAAATCCGGCTCGAGTTCTTCAAAACGAACCCTTCGCCGGTCTGCGACTTTTGTGAGACAGACACCTCGAAAACGTACCCCTGGACACCGCGGATCCTTGACATACATCACTTGTTGCCGCTTTGTTCCGGCGCGAGAACGTCGAAGGACGGAACAATGCTCGATGATCTGGTTGCGGTATGCCCAACGTGTCATCGCGGTATCCACCGGTTCTACGACGCGTGGTTGAAAAATTCCGGCCAGCGGGACTTTCTTGACGCCGAGCAGGCTAAAGTGGTCTACGGGGAGGCCAAAGGCGCATATAAGGCGGCGACTACATGAACATGCTCAGCATCTCTCCCAAGTCCTCGCAGGATCTCTTCACGGCTCACAGCAAGCTACTTAATGCGGCTGCCGCTGGCGAAGACATCTGCGACGTCATGGAGCGTGTTGGCTGCACGATAGACGACTTGGTGTACTCCAACAGCAGATCCCTTGTGTGGACCGGCGCACGTCCGCGTTCGCTGAAGGATTTCGCTCCGGCCGCAAAGGGAGTCCCCGTCGTGTCATTCTTCACGGGCTGCGGCGGTATGGATCTCGGACTGGAGGCTCTAGGATTCGAGCACAAGGCCGCGTTCGAGTTCAACGAGATCTTCTGCAAGACGCTCAGGGTCAACCGCCCCAAGTGGAAGGTTTTCGGCCCCCCACACTATAACGGCGACGTCTCCAAGACCGAGGAGATCATCGAACAGTTGACCGGTATCATCTCCAATCCTTTCGAAGGCGTCTTCGTTGGGGGGCCACCTTGTCAGCCGTTCTCCATCGCGGCAAATCAACGCTTCTCGAAGTCCGGAGAGAACTTCAAGCGGGTCGGCTTCGCCCACTCTAAAAATGGCAACCTGCTGTTCAAGTTCGTCGATCTTGTCGTACACTTCCGGCCAGCGGCCTTCATCATCGAGAACGTGCCCGGACTCCGTGACCTAGATGGCGGCGAGCAGCTCGGCGAGGCAATCAAGATCCTGACTGCAGCGGGCTACGCCGTAGAAGACCCGGAAGTATGGGATGCTGCGGACTACGGAGTACCCCAATTCCGTCAGCGAATGTTCGTTGTGGGATCGCGCGTCGGCGGCAAGTTCGAGATGCCAGAGAGACTGTCACACGTCGGCTGCGGCAGCGTCCTGGATACCCTTCCAAAGTCAATGGACGAGAACCACGAGACGCGGAGGCATGCAGTCGCTTCGATCATGCGCTATCGAGTCTTGGACTACGGCAAGCGCGACCAGCTCGGTCGAGTCGACCGCCTGACGCCTACACGTCCATCGAAGACGGTTATTGCCGGAGGCACGAACGGCGGTGGCCGCTCGCACCTGCACCCAGAAATCCCGCGGACTCTTAGTGTACGCGAATGCGCGCGTCTCCAGACGTTCCCCGATAGCTACAGATTCCTTGGACCAAACGCGCGGCAGTTCACGCAGGTCGGCAACGCCGTTCCGCCAGTTCTCGCGGCTACTCTAGCTACGCAAGTCGCCAAAGCGTACTTCTAAGCGGACTCCGTGATGACACCTAAACGCGACAACACCGATTCTGGGATGGGCCACAAAGTTCGTTGAGGAGAGCGCTTGCTCTCTTACGACGAAAGCGATGGGCGCTTGACCGCGTCACGCCGACGACGGAGCATTGAAAAACCGCCATCAACGGGCTGCAAGCCTCCGGCGGTTTTCACAGGATGTTCTCAAATGTTGAACGCAGCCGCTGAAAATGTAAAGCCGCCATTGACGGCGAATTGAGCCGGGGGCTCGTATCCGAGCCCTGCGACGCTGAGCCGAACCTTACCCACTCAACCAAAAATGTTGACGAGGCCCCGCGTGGCATAGGCAAACTTATTGCCGCCACTGCCGCCGCACTAGAGACATCCGTCGCCAAGCCGTCGCACATCATGCACTCGCAGGTCATGCGCTGATTCTCCGGAGGAAAGCGCCGCGCACTCCAAATCAATAGCCGGCGGTCAGAAAAGCGAATTGAGGCACAGGCACAAAGACATCCGAGCCTTTATGATCGATCGGCACGCCGCAAAGGAACTGCGAGGAGCGCTTGGCCGCCAAGAAGCCTGGCGTCTGACCGCCGCCTAAATCGTACTGCAGAACATGCCCGGACAGCACGCCAGCTTCCTCGCTGAATGCCGGGCCAACTTTGGGGGCATCCACGTAATGGACGGCCAACTGCAGCGTATATTTCCATCCGCGCTTGAGCCTATGGCCGGCGTATTCTTCGAAGACGTCGGCCTCGACCTTGGTGACGAGCTTCATGAGATTGAAGCGACCGCCGAGCATCGACACGCCGAAATTTTGCCCTCTCACCTTCCCGCCGAATGCGAGGCGCTGAAGGTAGCCGAAGAGCACAACCAGCACCCCGCGAATGGTGGTCCTCTTGCAAAGTCAGCCTCACTGGAGTACCCATGATTCAATATTTCAAGGATTATATGAATGTTGAATCAGCAGCAGGCTCTGGGGGCCTTCGGTGCTCTCTCGCAAGAGACGCGACTGCACATCGTCCGGATGCTGGTTGTCGCCGGACCCGAGGGCATGGCGGCAGGTTTGATTGCCGAGCGGGCAGGGGTGTCGGCGTCCAATATTTCGTTTCATCTCAAGGAGCTCGAACACTCGGGCCTGGTCTTCCAGCAGCGTGAATCGCGCTCGATCATCTACAGGGCGAATATCGAGGTGCTGGGCGATTTGGTGCGCTTCCTGATGGAGGACTGCTGCGCGGGCCATCCGGAAATTTGTGCTCCCGCCATAGAGGTTGCCGCCTGTTGCGCTCCCGCTGCGGCGAAGGCGTGACGGCTCGAAGTCGCCGGTGCCACCGTCCTTGGCGGTCGGTCCGGAGCATCCGAAGCGGGAAACAGAACAAGCCTATCGGAACAACGTCACCAGGGACAACCGTCATGTCTGATCGCACCTACAACGTCCTCTTCCTCTGCACCGGAAACTCAGCCCGCTCCATCATCGCGGAGGCCATCCTGAACAGGCTCGGCCAGGGCAGGTTCAAGGCCTATTCGGCCGGCTCCCAGCCGAAAGGCGAAGTCCACCCTTACACGCTCCAGCTCTTGAAGACCCTGAACTACGACACCAGCTTCGCCCGCTCGAAGAACTGGGAGGAGTTTGCGGCTCCAGGCGCCCCGCAGATGGATTTCGTGTTTACCGTTTGCGACAACGCCGCCAACGAGGCGTGCCCGGTTTGGCCGGGACAGCCGATGACCGCCCACTGGGGCGTTCCCGATCCTGCCGCCGCCGAAGGGACCGAAGCCGAGAAGCACTTCGCTTTCGACGATACCTACAGGATGCTCAACAACCGCCTCTCCATCTTCACCAGCCTGCCGATGACCAGCCTCGACAAGCTGGCACTCCAGAAACGACTGGACGAGATCGGCCGCGACTCCCAGAAGGCCGAATGAGCGTGGCGGTCGATCTTGGACGCCGCCTGGTCGCGGAGGCCCTCGGCACCGCGATCCTCGTCGCAACCGTCGTCGGTTCGGGCATCATGGCGGATCGGCTGACCGACGACACGGCCATTTCCCTCTTGGGCAATACGATACCGACCGGAGCAATCCTGTTCGTGCTGATCACGATCCTCGGCCCGATCTCGGGAGCGCACTTCAATCCCGTCGTGACAATGGTTTTCGCCGTGCGTCGGGAATTCAAGGTCTCTGCGGTCACTCCTTACATCCTGGCGCAGATAGCGGGCGGCGTGTCCGGAACGATGGTCGCTCACGCGATGTTCGATCTTTCGCTCCTCCAAATATCCGGAACGATCCGTACGGGATCGGCTCAGTGGATTGCGGAGTCGGTTGCGACTTTCGGCCTGCTGCTCACCATACTTGGCGGCTTGCGCTTCAGGGTCGAGGCGGTCCCTCTGCTGGTGGGCCTCTATATCACGGCGGCCTACTGGTTCACGGCATCGACATCCTTCGCCAATCCGGCGGTCGCCATCGCACGGAGCATCACCGACACCTTCTCCGGCATTCGCCCCACCGATCTGCCGGGCTTCATTGTTGCCCAAATCCTCGGAGCGCTCATCGCCGCCGCCATGGCGGGATGGCTGTTTTCCGAACGAGGCAACGAAGTTCCCCCTATTACCGCGCAAGGAGCCGATTGAACATGGACGTCACCATCTATCACAACCCCGCCTGCGGGACCTCCCGAAACACTCTGGAACTGATCCAGCACGCAGGCATCCAGCCAACCGTGATCGAGTATCTGAAAACCCCGCCGACCCGCGAGCAGCTCGTCAGGATGATTGCAGACGCCGGACTGACCGTACGCCAGGCGATCCGCGAAAAGGGCACGCCCTATGCGGAGCTCGGCCTCGACAATCCGGAGCTGACCGACGACCAGCTTCTCGATGCGATGCTGAAGGACCCGATCCTTATCAACCGACCGTTCGTCGTCACCCCGATGGGTACGCGCCTGTCGCGGCCGTCCGAGTTGGTCCTGGATATCCTGCCTGTGGACGCGTTCAAGGGGCCGTTCACAAAGGAAGACGGCGAACGCGTTCTCGATGATGAAGGAAAGCGTATTGCCTGAAACGTTTCCTGCCGCATCGCCCGAGCATTTCCGCATGCCCGATCGCGATGAGGGCCAGGTTTGGGTCAAATCAACCTGATGTATTTCGATGATTGTGGAAATAGCCTTGACCGCTCCAGCTTTCACCGCTACCGTATTTCCATGATCATCGAAAAAGCAGCATCCCAACTCGAAGCCCTTGGCAACGTCACCCGCCTCAAGATTTACCGTGTTCTGGTTCGCGCCGGCGAGGAGGGGCTTCCCGTCGGCCGACTTCAGGAAAAGCTGGATATCCCCGGATCGACGCTGTCGCACCATCTGAAGCGTCTGGTCGATACGGGGCTGGTCGTTCAGGACCGGCAGGCGACGACGCTGATCTGTACCGCGAACTACAAGCACATGAATGCACTCATCGGCTATCTCGTCGACGAGTGCTGCGCCGACCAGGGATGCGATGGGCCGGCGACCAGGATCGTCGCCTGACCGCATTTTTTTCATGTTAATTTCGAAGTTTCCAGAAATACCGATGGAGATCAAGATGAAGTCGAATGACGCCTTTCCCGTTGCGGTAGTCGGTGCAGGTCCGGTCGGGCTGGCGGCGGCGGCAAGGCTGCTTGAAGCCGGCATGGCGCCGATCGTTCTGGAGCGGGGCGTTTCTGTCGGGACAGCCCTGGCGGAGTGGGGGCATGTCAGGGTGTTCTCGCCATGGAAATACAATATCGATGACGCCGCGCGGCGGCTGCTCGAGAGCAACGGCTGGGTTGCTCCTTCGCCCGAATACCTGCCGACCGGGCGCGAGATCGTCGATGACTACCTGTTGCCCCTGTCGCGCGTTCCGGCCATGGAGCAGGCGATAAAACTCGGCGCGCCCGTCACGGCCATTGCCCGTCGGGGGCTGGACAAGGTTTCTTCCGGGGACCGCTTCGACGCGCCGTTCGCAATCCGATATCAGGACAAGGACGGCGAGCACGAGGTCGTCGCGCGGGCAGTGATCGATGCCTCCGGCACATGGACGCAGCCGAACCCAATAGGCGTAAACGGCATTCCGGTCCTCGGCGAGAGCGCAGGCGGACGGGTTTCCTATGGCATCCCTGACGTTTTAGGAGAAAGGCGCTCGGACTTCGTGGGCAAGCGTACGCTGGTGGTGGGGAGCGGCCATTCGGCAATCAACGTCGCCCTTGCGTTGCTGGAGCTTCAGCAGGCCGATCCGTCTACCGAAATCCACTGGGCGCTTCGCCGTCACGGCGTCGCCAGGCTGCTGGGCGGTGGTTTGAACGACCAGCTTCCGGAACGGGGCGCTCTCGGCCTTGCGGCGAAGGAGGCCATGGACGCGGGAAAGCTCAAGATGCTCACGTCCTTCTCGGCAAGCAGGATCGCCAGGAGAGATGACAAGGTCGTCGTGACCGCGACGGCCGATGGGGAGGCGATCGAACTTGAGATGGACCAGGTCGTTGTCGCTACCGGGTTCCGCCCGGACTTCTCGTTCTTGAGGGAATTGCGGCTGAGCGTCGATCCGGCTGTCGAGGCGCCGCCGGCACTGGCTCCTCTTATCGACCCGAACCTTCATTCCTGTGGCACCGTCCCCCCGCATGGAGTCGATGAACTGTCGCATCCGGAGAAGGACTTCTACATCGTGGGATCGAAGTCTTACGGCCGAGCGCCGACCTTCCTGATGAGGACGGGTTACGAGCAGGTGCGGTCTGTCGTGGCGGAACTGGCTGGCGATCATGCCGCCGCCCGACGGGTCGAACTCGTGCTTCCCGAGACAGGCGTCTGCGTCGCTGCTCCACCGATTTCGGTCTCTTCAGGGTGTTGTGGAGGCCCGCCCCTTGCTACGGTAGATGCATGCTGTGCCGCTGACGCCGAAGCGAAATCTGAAGGCAGAGCTGGCTGCGGTTGCGGCCAGACAGAGGTCGAGATCGAGCGCGCATGATGCCCAGCGAGCAGAAGTTGCCGCTCTGGGCCCTGATTGGTCTGGGAGCTTCGCAGAACATCGGCTACGGCACGCTTTATTATGCCTTCAGTATTCTTGTTCCGGAGATCGCTCGCGACATCGGGCGGTCGCAGCAGTGGGTGTTCGGAGCGTTTTCGATCGCACTGCTGGCCGGCAGCCTCGCCGCTCCGCTTTCGGGCACTCTTGCCGACCGGATCGGGGCGGGACGCCTGATGGCCATAGGGTCGCTGCTGGCGGCTGCCTGCCTGGTGATGATGTCCATGTCGTCGGGACCACTGACCTTTGCCGTTTCGCTGGCGTTGACGGAGGTTGTTTCCGCCGCCGTGCTCTACGCGACGGCCTTCACCGCGATCGTGCAGGCGGGAGGGAAGAAGGCCCAGACCTCGATCGTTCACCTGACACTGATGGCCGGGTTCGCGTCGTCGATGTTCTGGCCGCTGACTTCCTGGATGCACGGATTCCTGTCGTGGCGTGAAATCTACCTGGTCTTCGCGGCCATGAACCTGGCCGCCTGTTTTCCCGTCCACCTCGCCCTGGCGCGTCTGACGACCAGCGCCGTGTCGGCGTCCAAAGCCAATCCTCCGACGGCGGCACCCGTCCGGGCGGTAGCAAACAGGAACCTGCTGTTCTTCCTGATGCTGTTTGGCTTCGCCATCGAAGGATATGCGTTGTCCGCCATCCTCGTTCACATGGTCCCGCTGACCCAGGCGCTGGGTATGGGAACCGCGGGCCTCGTCGTCGCCTCGCTGTTCGGTCCTTCGCAGGTCGCAAGCCGCCTGATCAACCTGGTCTTCGGGCGCGAACTGCCGCAGAGATGGCTGGCGGTGATCGCCACGGCGCTGATCCCGTTCGGCCTGACGATCCTCATTTGGACGACGCCGTCCGTCCCTGGTGCCATCCTGTTCGCGGTCTGCTTCGGACTTGGTTCCGGATTGACAAGTATCGTGAGCGGAACGTTGCCGCTGGAGTTGTTCGGGAAGGCCGGCTACGGCAGCCGCATGGGTTGGGTGACGTCGGCCAAGCAGATGATGTCGGCCGTCGCTCCGCTCGCAATGTCGATCTTGCTGGCGGGGATGGGCGTCGTGCCGTCCATCTGGTGGACTGTGGCGATCGGGACGATAGCGACCCTAGCATTTCTGGGAATTGTCATGACAGTCCGGCTGGGCGCATGCGCGCCCATCTCGGAGGCCCCGAGTCGATGATACCTCGCCCTGCGCCAGGGGCCGGGAATTTCGGTTAGATCCGTTCCGTTTCTGCTCGGAACAAAGCCATGGGTCGTGCGTTGCGGCCCAATGTCCGGCTGACAGCCGATGGCGCGATGGGTGCTTGCCGAATGGATGATGACCGCTTGACCGGCGCTGGCCGGCCAATCCGATCAGGACGAGACATCGGCCGTGGCGGGTATCGGCCGGCAATCCGGGTTGTCAAGTTCTTCCTTCTCTTTCCGCTGCTGGCGTCGTGTTCCGGCGTCCAGTCGGCACTCGATCCGGCTGGCCGCGAGGCGAGCGATGTCGCGAACCTATTTTTCGCCATGCTGATCGGCGGCGTGGTCATCTGGGCGGGTGTCGTCGTCCTGCTGTTCCACGCGGCGCGCAAGCGTAGATCTTATTCCGAAAAGGGGGCGGGGCAGCTCATCCTCTGGGGAGGGGCCGTTTTCCCGACGGTCATCCTCGCAGCCCTGCTTTCCTATGCCGTGTGGCTGATGCCCAATGTTCGGCCCTGGTTCAGCGAGGATATGGACGTACGGCGGGTCGAGGTCATAGGCGAACAGTTCTGGTGGCGGGTGCGCTATCTCGACGAAGGCGGCGCGGTCATCTTTGAAACGGCCAATGAGGTGCGCGTGCCCACTGGAGAGCGTGTCGTCTTTTTGCTGAAATCGCCCGACGTTATTCATTCCTTCTGGATACCCGTGCTCGGTGGCAAGATGGACATGATACCCGGTCGCAAGAATCGCCTGACGTTGCAGGCGGAAAAGCCCGGTACCTATCGGGGCGTCTGCGCCGAGTTCTGCGGTACCAGTCACGCGCTGATGGCTTTCACCGTCCATGCGATGGAACCGGAGGCATACGAGACCTGGGTCGCTGCGCGTCGCAAGGCGTCCGGCGGGCAGGATCAGGAGGGGTTGGCGCTCTTCCTACGCCATGGTTGCGCCGCCTGCCATGCCATTTCCGGCACGGAGGCGAGGGGGGCGATCGGTCCGGATCTCACGGCCTTCGGCGAGCGGGGTTCGGTGGGGGCGGGGACGCTTCCCAATGCACAGGAGCATGTCGCCCGCTTCATACGTGATCCCGGCCAGATCAAACCGGAGGCCCGCATGCCGCACTTCTCCATGCTGGAAGCGGCGGAGATCGACCGGATCGCTGCCTACCTGAAAGGGCTCAGATGACCATGGAGCTCGGCAATTTTTCGCCGGAAGAGCGGGCGGCGCAGGAGGAACGGCTCCGCAAGGTATGGGAGACGCCGAAAGGCATCCGCTATTGGACGTCTGTCAACAACAGCCAGATCGGGCTTTGGTATGGCGTCACCGCCTTTGCCTTCATGTTGTTCGCCGGCCTGCTCGGGCTCTTGATGCGCCTGCAACTGGCGGTGCCGCAGAACGACCTCATCTCCGCCGAACTCTTCAACCAGGCCTTCACGCTGCATGGCACGGTGATGATGTTCCTGTTCGCGGTGCCGATCTTCGAAGCCGTTGCGATCTTCCTGCTGCCGTCGATGCTGGGCGCGCGGGAACTGCCGTTCCCGCGGCTGTCCGCCTTCGGTTTCTGGAGTTTCCTCATCGGCGGCGTCTTCGTCTGCGGGTCGATCTTCTTCAACGCCGCGCCGAACGCGGGCTGGTTCATGTATCCGCCGCTTGCGACCGATGACGAATATGCCGGCATCGGCGCGGATATCTGGCTGCTCGGCCTGTCCTTCATCGAGGTGGCTTCGATCGCCGCCGCCGTCGAGATCATCGTGGGTATCATGAAATGCCGGGCGCCAGGCATGCGGATCAACCTGATGCCGATGTTCGCCTGGTACCTGCTGATCGTCGCGGGCATGATCCTGTTCGCCTTTCCGCCGCTGATTGCCGGCGACATCCTGTTCGAGATGGAGCGGATGTTCGACTGGCCGTTCTTTGACGCGACGCGAGGTGGCGATCCGCTGCTTTGGCAGCACCTGTTCTGGATCTTCGGACACCCGGAAGTCTACATCATCTTCCTGCCCGCGATCGCGCTGATGGCGATGATCGTGCCGACCTTTTCGCAGCGGCCGATCGTCGGTTATTCCTGGATCGTGCTGGCGGCCGTCGGCACGGGTTTCCTGAGCTTCGGGCTCTGGGTGCACCACATGTTTACGACCGGCCTGCCGCAGATCTCGCTTGCCTTCTTTTCGGCGGCGTCGGAAGCGGTGGCGATCCCGACAGGGGTCCAGATCTTCGTGTTCATCGCCACCATGCTCGCCGGCCGGGTGATCTTTTCGGTACCGATGCTGTTCGGGGCAGGCGGGCTTATCATCTTCGTGATCGGCGGACTGACGGGGGTGATGGTGGCGCTCGTACCCTTCGACTGGCAGGCGCACGACACCTATTTCATCGTCGCCCACCTTCACTACGTGCTGATCGGCGGCATGCTGTTTCCGGTCGTCGCCGGCATCTATTACTACTTTCCGTTCGTGACGGGTAAGAAGCTCAGCGATGCCTGGGGCAGAACCGCTTTCTGGCTGATGTTCGTCGGTTTCAACGTCGCCTTCTTCCCCATGCATTTCTCCGGCCTGCGCGGGATGCCGCGGCGGGTCTTCACCTATCCGGAAGATATCGGCTGGGACTGGTTCAACCTCATCTCGACCATCGGCGCCTTCGTCTTCGCCGCCGGTGTCGCGACCTTCGTCATAGACATTTTGCGCCCGAAACAGCAACCCGAAGGGCGCGATCTCAACCCCTGGAATTCCGGGACGCTTGAATGGACCAACGATCCGGCGGAAAGCTGGGGCATGCGCTCGGTGCCGGTCATCACCAGCCGCTATCCGCTCTGGGATCAGCCGAACCTGCAGGTGGATATCGAGGCCGGACGCTTCTATCTGCCGGATGCCAAATCCGGCAGGCGCGAGACGCTGGTGACCTCGGTGCTCGATGCGAAGCCGATCCAGTGCCTGCGGGTGGGAGGCGTATCGTACGTGACGATCATCGCAGCGCTCGCGCTCGGCGGCGTGTTCATCGCGCTGACCTTCAAGTTGTGGATCACCACGATCGTCTTCGCGATCATCACCTTCATAGCCATCATCCATTGGCTCTGGAACGGAACGGCGCCGATCCCGGAGGCACCGGAGATCGATGTGGGGCTGGGCGAGCGGCTGCCGATCTATGTCTCCGGGCCCGCTTCGGTCGGCTGGTGGGCGATGTTCATCACCATGGTCGGCGACGGTACGGCATTCGCGAGCCTGATCTTCGGCTATTTCTTCTATTGGACCATCCATGGCGACTTCACCACGATCGCCAAGGGACCCGGCGTCCTGTGGCCGATGGTGGCGCTGCTGCTCTACGTCATCGCCTGGGCGCTGACGCTGCTGGCGCGCGAACTCAACGAAAGGGGGCCAACGGGTGCGCGGTCGGCGCTCACCGCGGCCCTCGCCGTTTCGATCGCGGCCTCGTTTGCGGGCCTTGCCGGTCCCTATCTGCACGGCATGGATCCGACCTCCCATGTCTATCCGGCCGTCGTCTGGATCGTGGCCATCTGGACTGTGACTCATGGCATGGTCGGCGCGATCATGCAGGGCTATTGCCTCGCGCGCAGTGTCGCCGGACGGATGACTGCGGACTACGACCAGGATATCCGCAACGTCGCACTTTACTGGCATTTCATGGCATTCACCGCCGTCGTTACTTTCGCGGTCATCGGCCTGTTTCCCGTGGTGAACACATGAAGAGCTTCATTCCGCGCGAGGTGGAGACCCTCTGGACCCTATTCACCGCCCCGACGGTGTGGGCGCTGCATTTCGTCGTCTGCTATGCGACAGTGGCGGTCTTCTGCGCCAGGGGCCTCGCTTCGGAGATATCCTTCGATACGGTGCGGATCGGGCTCGGCGTGGTGACGGCGCTGGCGCTGGCGATGATCGTGCTGTCGGCCTGGCTTGCCTGGCGGCAATGGGGTTTCGGCTCCGACGATCCGCCGCACGACGAGGCGACCCGCAACGCGCGGACATTGTTCCAAGGATTCGCGACGCTGCTGCTGTCAGGCCTGAGCTTCGTCGCGGTCCTCTACATGGCCATTCCGATGATCTTCATCGCGGGGTGCCAGCCGTGAAGAAGGCGGTGCTGATCACCGGGTTTGTTCTGCTGTTGGCGCTGTGGACCGTGCTCCCGCTTGCCGACCGGGCTTCCTTCACGGTGCACATGATCGCCCACATGGTCGTCGTGGCGGGTGCGGCGCCGTTGATTGCAATCGGCCTTTCCGGAACGCGTTTCGATTTTCTGTCCAGTCTGCCCTGGCTTACGCCAATCATTGCCTCGCTGATCGAAATGTTCGCCGTGTGGACCTGGCATATTCCTGCCCTCCGCGCCCTGTCCGAAACATCGTCCATCCTTGCGGCGCTGGAGCAGCTCATCTTTCTCGGCGCAGGTCTCGCTCTCTGGCTCTCCTGCCTCGGCGGAGCGGCGGCGGGCCGGGAGGAGCGACGGCTTGCCGGCACATTCGGTCTGCTCTTTACCTCCATGCACATGACATTGCTTGGCGCGCTGTTGACGCTGTCGCCGCGTCCGCTCTACGGTGATGGCGAGGTGAGTTGCCTCGGCGTGACCTTGTCCGCTGCGGTGGACCAGCAGGCCGGCGGCGTTGTCATGCTTTTGGTAGGGGCTGCAGTCTATTTGGCCGGTGGCTTGGCGCTGTTGGCCCGTACGCTGAACGCGCCGCTGCCGGATCGGTGAGGAGAGGCGTAGAGATAGACGTCCTCCCGTTCTGTCGAGCCGCCGTCGTCGTGCGTGAAAAAGGAGAGGGAAAGCGCAGCCAGCGGTCGACATCGCCATGGGAATGACGCTGATCGGTGCAATCTCCCCAGCTATTTGGCGCGACCCTGGCCCTCCGGCCGAAGTTGGCGTTGCAAGTTTCAGGCTCCGGCCTATTTGATGGAGCGTGGACAACGGATATCGGAGTGTCAGTTGAATCAAACCCGGCCAGCGCTCCTCCTCGTCACGGCGTCGCTGATCCCGCTCATCATTCTCGCCGCCGTAATGGGCAGGTTCTTTATTCAGGAACAGCAGAACGCGCTTGACGCCGACGTTCGCAGCAAAGCGACCGCCATGGCTGCGACGCTTCAACGTGAGCTTAAAAGCCAGGTTCAGCTTCTGTCGGTCGTTGCGGATTCGCCCCGGCTCGATCCGCCGATCCCCCGTTCCGCCTTCGCAGAGACTGCTCGGCGTCTGCGTGAGAGAGTGCCTGAATGGGAGCAGATCCGGATATCGGATGAGAAAGGCGAGATCGTGCTGTCCTCGCCGGTCCTGGACGGTTCGGCTGAGAAACAGGTCGTGGACATGGAGAGCCACCGGACCGTGGTTCGTACGGGCGAAGCTGTGATCGGCAATGTTTCCCTCGGGCCTCGGGGGCAAGCTGCCTTTGCCGTGAGGGTTCCGATCGAGAGAAATGACAAGCTGCGAGCCATTCTGTCGGTTGTCATCCGCCCGACGATCGTCACAAACCTCCTCTACGCCAACGGGCTCCCCGAAACCTGGGCGGCCTGGATCGTCGATGGTCAGGATCGCCTTGTCGCTTCGACCGGTGCCCCTGCTCTCGCCGGCAATGCGGCAAGCGAGTTCGCAAGTTTTTCCGGAACGGATTTTGGCATAGCAACGCTCAAAAACGGGCTGGAGGTGCGGGTGGCCGAAGTCGCTCTTGGGGAAACGCCGTGGCGGGTGAGGGTAGGCCTGCCGGTTGCCGAATACGATAGGCTGGCACGCAAGGCGACGTTGCTGCTCGCCGCAGCCAGCTGCTTTACGCTGCTACTCTCGGGTTCGGCTGCATTTCTCTTCCACCGGGAGGTCCGCGCCAGGAACCGCGAGCGCGAAAGCATGGCAAACTGGCAGCGGATGGATGCGCTCGGAAAGCTGACGGGCCAGGCAGCGCATGATTTCAACAACCTCCTCATGGTGTTTCAATCGGGCGTCGAGGGCATCAAGAGGAGGCGGAACGACGAGCAGCGGGTGACGCAGCTCCTTTCGCATATGAGCGAGGGAGTGACGAGGGGAAAGGCGATCACGCAGCGGCTATTGTCGTTCTCGAGGCGCTCCAATCAGGGTGCCGGGCATGTGGAGCTGGGCATCAAGCTCGCCGAATTGAGACCGCTGCTGCGACAGGCCATCGATGACACGATCGTCATGGATATCAACGTTCCCAACGATATCTGGCCCATTCATGTCGATCCCGCGGGTCTGGAAAACGCGCTGATCAATTTCCTTACCAATGCGCGCGAGGCAATGGGCAACGGTGGTCAAGTGACGATTTCGGCCAGAAACGTCCTCGACGGCGCCGCGGAAGATCCGACGCTTCAAGGACAATTTGTTGCCTTGACGATCACGGACACCGGAACAGGCGTCACACCCGAGCATCTTGGGCGGGTGTTCGAGCCGTTTTTCTCGACAAAGAAGACCGGTGGTCCGGGCCTAGGGCTGACCCAGGTTCACAGCTTCGCCAAGGGCAGCGGCGGTGCTGTCAAGGTGGCGAGCGTGGTCGGCCATGGCAGCGCCTTCACGCTGCTCCTTCCCCGGTCAAACGAACAGAGCGTCGCCCGCGAGCCGGTAACGCCGGCGGTAAGCCTTCCGGGCAGGCTTTTGATAGTTGACGATACCCCATCATCACTGGAATCAGCGCGCCTGGCCCTGGAAGGGCTCGTTTCGACGATCTTTGTGGCGACAGGCGGCAGCGAGGCAATTGAGGTTCTGGAGCGTCACCCCGAAATCGAGGCGGTGATCAGCGACATCATGATGCCGGGGATGTCCGGCATTGAGCTTGCCGAGGAAATACGCCGGAAGAACTCGCGGCTGCCGGTTGTCCTGATGACCGGCTATAGCGACAAGCTTGAAGCTGGCACGGAGGTCGGGTGTCCGGTTGTAGCGAAGCCGTTCAAGATCGAAGACCTGGCTGCTTCGCTGGAGGCTGCGAAAATGTCGATGGAAAAATCAACGAACGTCGTGCGCCTGGAGATCCCGGCGAAAAGCTGATCGACTCGAGAACGCTTCAATTTACCCGACCAAGCTGAGCGGCTTGTGGACCTGCGAGGCAATGGGAGCCTCCAGGAGCCCGGTCAGATATCGTCCATAGGCGCTCTTCCCATATTGCCTGGCGAGGCATTCGAGCTGGCGGGCGTCGATAAAGTTCTGGCGATAGGCAATTTCCTCGGGGCAGGAAATCTTGACGCCTTGTCGGCGTTCAAGCGTCGACACGAATTCGGATGCTTCAAGGAGACTATCGGGCGTGCCTGTGTCGAGCCAGGCATAACCGCGTCCCATCATCTCGACATGGAGCGTTCCACGATCGAGATAGGCCCGGTTGACGTCGGTGATCTCCAGTTCCCCTCTGGCGGACGGCCTCAGGTTGGCCGCGATGTCGATGACGTCCTCGTCATAGAAATAGAGGCCTGTGACGGCCCAGCTGGAACGAGGATGTTCCGGCTTCTCTTCGATCGAAGCCGCCCTCATCTGCTCGTCGAACTCGACCACGCCGTAGCGCTGCGGATCGTTGACGTGGTAGGCAAAAACCGTGGCGCCGCTTTCCCGCGACATGGCGCTTTTGAAGAGATCGGTAATGCCATGGCCGAAAAAGATGTTGTCGCCCAGCACCAGGCAGGACGAGTTGGAGCCGATGAAGTCGGCCCCGATAATATAGGCCTGCGCCAGACCATCAGGAGAGGGCTGTTCCGCATAGGATAACGAGAGGCCCCATTTGGAGCCGTCGCCCAGCAGCTGTTGGAAATTCGGCATGTCCTTCGGCGTCGATATGATCAGGATGTCGCGGATCCCCGCGAGCATCAGCGTCGACAGCGGATAATAGATCATTGGCTTGTCATAGATCGGCATGAGCTGTTTCGACAGCACCTGGGTCATCGGGTGTAGCCGCGTGCCGCTGCCGCCGGCGAGAATAATCCCTTTCATCAACTCACCTCCCGTATTGTCTGTCTTCAAGGTCAACAGGCTGCAGAACGCGCCTGACGACGTGCCCCGCCGAGCCCCGCCAATCGGGCATGACGACGCCGTGGCGCCTGTACAGTTTTGAACAGTCCAGTTGCGAATTGGCCGGTCGCCGAGCCGGTGTCGGATAGGCGCTGGTGGGGATGCGGACGACCCTTGCCGAAGGCCCGCCGTTCGCTCCCGAAATTCTGAAGATCTCTTCTGCGAAATCCGCCCAGCTCGCCGCACCCGTTCCGGCCATATGAAAGACGCCGCGCAAGGCGGGATCGTTTGAAGCCAGCAGGTTTTGCCCGACCACCATGATGGCTTCGGCTATGTCGAATGCCGAAGTCGGGTTGCCGATCTGATCGTCGACGACCTGCACCTCTTCCCGAGCCTCTGCGATCTTCAGCATCGTGCGCAGGAAGTTTCGGCTGAACGGGCTGTAGACCCAGGCGGTGCGGAGGACGGCATGATTTTCGGTTGCCGCCGCCACGTTCCGCTCGCCCACCAACTTGTCGCGGCCATAGACGCCAAGCGGTGCGACCGGGTCGGATTCGACATAAGGAGAGGGTTTGCTGCCGTCGAAGACATAGTCCGTGGACAGATGAACGATCGGGACCCGAAGCGTGTTCGCTACTCGCGCCAGTTCTGCCGGGCCTGCTGCGTTGACGGCGAAAGCCGTGGCCCTGTCGATTTCGGCCTGATCGACACCTGTGAAGGCAGCTGCGGAGACGATCAGATCGGGCCTGGCGGCCTCGACCGTCGCCGCGACGGTCTCCGGCTTGGCCAGATCGAGTTCAGGACGGCCAAGCGGAATAATCTCGACCTCGCTTTGCCCGATCGCATTCTCGATGAGGGATTGAACGACCTGCCCTCTGAGCCCGGTTACCACGTATCGCCTCGGTTCGCGCATCATCCGGCCCCGGCCTTGAGGAGCCCGAGTCGGCTGCCGTCATATCCTTGCCGGAGCGGCGCCCACCACCATTCGTTGTCGAGATACCAGCGTACCGTCTTTTCGATCCCCGTCTCGAAGCTCTCCTTTGCCCTCCAGCCCAGTTCCGTTTCGAGCCTGGTCGCGTCGATCGCATAACGCACATCATGCCCGGGCCGGTCGGCCACGAACTGGATCAGCTTTTCGTGGGGGCGCCCGATCGCACGCAGATCGTCGAGGATCTCGCAGATCCGCTTGACGACATCGATATTGCTGCGCTCGTTGCGGCCTCCGACATTGTAGGTCTCGCCGACCCTGCCTCGCTCGGCGACGAGATCCAGCGCCCGGGCGTGATCCTCCACATAGAGCCAGTCGCGGATGTTGGCCCCGTTTCCATAAACCGGCAGGGGTTTGCCCTCTAGCGCGTTCAGGATGGTCAGCGGAATGAGCTTTTCCGGGAAATGGTAGGGGCCGTAGTTGTTCGAGCAGTTGGAGACGACGACCGGCATGCCGTAGGTGCGTGCCCATGCCTTGGCGAGATGATCCGATGCTGCCTTCGACGCCGAATAGGGCGAGCTCGGATCGTAGGGCGTTGCTTCCGTGAATAGTCCCTCCGCTCCCAGGGAGCCGTAGACCTCGTCGGTTGAGACATGCAGGAAGCGGAAGCGATTTCGGTCTCGGGGAAGAAGTGCCTGCCAATAGGCTCGCGCGCATTCGAGCATGGTGAAAGAGCCGAGAATATTGGTTTCAACGAATTGCCGTGCGCCGAGGATGGAGCGGTCGACATGGCTTTCGGCAGCCAGATGCATCACCCGGTCCGGTCTGAACGTCGACATCGCGGAAGCTATCGCCGCGGCATCGCATATATCGATCTTGAGAAACCGGTAGGACGGCTTGTCGTCAACCGACTTGAGCGAGCTCAACGTGCCGGCATAGGTCAGTTTGTCGATGTTCAGGACTTCGTATCCCTTGTCGAGCACGAGGTGGCGGATGACCGCCGAGCCGATGAAACCTGCCCCACCCGTTACAAGCACGCGCATGCGTTCGATTACCCCCAAAAAGTTCTCGTCACAGGCTCCGACTGCGTCTGCCGAATTCGTCGTTGACGGCATAGATAAAGTTGGATTGAAGCTCGGAGAGCGTAGGCTGCCCCCGATCTTTCTCCGACAGGATTGCCTTGTCTGCAGCGACTGGCCATTCGATCCCAAGCGCCGGATCGCTCCAAAGCAGGCCGCGTTCATGTTCGGCGCTGTAATAGTCGGTCACTTTGTAGGTGATGACCGTATCTGCCATCAGCGTGCAAAACCCATGTGCGAAACCTGGCGGCAGCCAAAGCTGAAAGGCATTTTCGGCCGATAGTTCCACCGCGACGAATTTCCCGTAGGTCGGCGATCCGGTCCGGATATCAACCGCCACATCCAGAAGCGCGCCGCTCGAACATGACACCAGTTTCCCTTGCGAATGAGGGGGGATTTGAAAGTGGAGACCACGAACAGTCCCCGCCTGTGCCGAGTAAGACCGGTTGTCCTGGACGAACGTGAAGGAACCAACTTTTGACTCAAAGAGGTTCTTCCGAAACGTTTCCATGAAATAGCCTCGAGGATCGCCGAATTTCTTCGACACTAAAAGAAGTACATCCTCAATGTTCGTACCTTCGAAGCGCACAAATTCCTCATGATCCTGAAGTTCCGGCTGTTTAGTGATAAAGCCATACGGATATTCTGAGCGCAATTCGGATGCGGCTCATCAGATGGGCGATGGGATAGTCAATAAGCGGTAGACTGAAGCCTACGCCCGTTCTCTGGTTACCCAGACGACTATGCTGCTCTCACCAGAACAACGGCGTTTGCCGCCAGCGCAGGACCTGGCCGGGCGTCACTGAACTGTGCGGGCAGGTGGCCTGCGAAGTTACGATTTGCCGGTGCCGGCACCAATGAATGATAGAACGGACCCATCAGAAATTGGCTGGGGCGCCTGGATTCGAACCAGGGATGACGGTACCAAAAACCGTTGCCTTACCGCTTGGCGACGCCCCACCATGATGGCGGCGATGACGCCGCTCAGGGAATGCGAGTTGCTCTAGCAAAGCTTCATTCGGCGAGCAATCACGGAGCGGTCGTTTTTTGTTAAATGTCGTAGTTTCATTTGGCTTTGCAAGTTTTCTCAGGGCTGCTGTGCTGCCGCTGCCCGCCCCCGGCGCCAGCGTTTATCTTTCACACAGCCTGCGCTCGCCCCGAAAAGGTTGATAGGTGCAGTCGGAGGCCCGGAAAGATCGGTAGCTGCGGGAGCAGGCAGTGATATTGCAGGAGGGCGCTGTCCCCGTCTCACCTGCCGCCTGACCCTTGTCCAGATCGAAGTCAGGGGCGGGCTCGGCCATCGCCGCGCGGATGAAGTCCCGCCAGATCCGGGCCGGAAGCGAGCCGCCCGTCACGCCTTTCATCGGCGTGTCGTCGTCATTCCCGACCCAGACGCCGACGACCAGCGGCTCGGTGAAGCCGACAAACCAGGCATCGCGATTGTTCTGGCTGGTGCCTGTCTTGCCGGCGGCGAACGTGCCGGGATCCGCATCGCGGCCGGTGCCACGTTCGATGACCAGCTGCAGCAGGCCAAGAAGATCGGACTGATAGGGTGAGAGATCGATGGAAGGTGTTGTCTTTTCGCCCACCCTGAAGGCCTGGGATTGGCCTGCCGCCTGAAAATCGATAATCCCCCAGGGCTCGACCGGTGCCTTCCCCAGACGAACCGATGCATAGGCGCTGGTGAGATCGAGCAGATTGACCTCCGAAGTGCCGAGCGCGAGGGACGGCGTCGGCGCGAGCGGCGCGTCGATGCCGAGTTCCTTGGCGGCCGCGATGACGTTATCGAGCCCGACTTCCTGCGCCAGGGCGACGGTTGCGGCATTCAATGACCGGGCGAAAGCTTCCGCCAACGTGACCCAACCGCGGTAACCGCCGCCGGAATTTTCCGGCGACCAACCTTCAATCTCGATCGGGGCGTCGAGGACGCGGTCGAAAAGGGTCAGCCCTTTTTTCAAGGCTGCATAATAAACGAACAGTTTGAACGTGGAGCCGGGCTGCCGCATCGCCGTGACGGCCCGGTTGAACTGGCTCGTCTTGTAGTCGTGCCCCCCGACCATGGCGACGACCGCGCCTTCGGGTGTCATTGCCACAAGCGCCGCCTGGCTTGCCCCGAGCGTCTTTCCGTCCTCGTCCAGAGCCTGTGTAACAACCCTTTCGGCAATACGCTGCAGGCGCGGCACGAGCGTCGTGCGCACCGTCGTCGATCCCGGCGAGGTGCCGGCGATCTCGCTAGCCTGCGGCGATATCCAGTCGGCGAACCAGCTTCCCGAGCGCGGTGTCGGCGTTGTCGGGCGAAGTTTGCCGAACTTCGCCTTCGCGGCCGCGGCTTCGTCGGGCGTCAGCTTGCCGTTGGCGACCATTGCGGCGAGCACCGTCGCCGTTCGCTGACGGGCGCCCTCGAAATTGGCGATGGGGTTGAGTTGGCTCGGCGCCTTCAGGAGGCCGGCGAGCATTGCGGACTCCGAGACGTCGAGGTCACCGATGTCCTTGTTGAAATAGACCCGCGCGGCGGCCGGCATTCCGGTGGCACCCGAGCCGAGATAGGTGGTGTTCAGATAGCGGGTCAGGATTTCCTGCTTGCCCAGCTTCCATTCGAGCCAGAATGCAATGACCACTTCCTGGATCTTCCGCTTCAGCGTTCGGTCGCTTTCCAGATATTGCACCTTGATCAATTGCTGCGTGATCGTGCTGCCGCCCTGGGCGACCGAGCCCGCCTGAAAGTTCCGGATCAGGGCACGGCCGATACCCTGTGGATCGATACCGTAATGGTTCATGAACCGCCTGTCCTCGATCGACAGGACAGCCTCGATGAGGGACTGCGGAAACTGGCCGTAAGCGGCATACGGCCCTTGATAGGGGCCTTGTCGGACCAGCGGCGCTCCGTCCGCCGTTTCCAGCACGATGACCGGCTTCAGCGTGCCAGCGGCAATTTCCCGCCATGGGACGTCCTTCAATGCCCATGTCAGAACACCCGCCAGGACAAGGACGCAGGCGAATGATGCGAGTGCGGCCACGGTTATCCACGACCATCGCCCGGATGGCCGGTCCTGCCGTGAAAAGCGCCGCCAATGCCGCAAGGCGGTCATTCGCAAAAGGGCTTTATCGCGGAAGGCTGAAAAGCGTTTCGCCGCCGATCCGGGTGTCGGGTTTGATTCCTGCTCTTTCGGCCCTGCGTATCTCCCCCGAAGAGCGGCAGCCGCTTTCCTTATCCGGAGGGAACCCGATTGCCACGAAGTTCCCAGATCATGCCGGAGCGCGGCCAGCAATTCACGGACAGCCCGTCCGCTTTGCCCAAAAGCCGGAGTGGAATTGTCGCCCGCTTTCGGCTCGCCCGAACTGGTGGGTTCTTCGCGACGCTCGCCAGCCTCCGGCGCGCCTTCTGGTGCTGCCTCTACCTCAGTCACGCGCGCAGGGTCGCTGGGGGCATGTTCATCCGGGTTCTTGGAGCGGTCTTCAGGGCGGGTCATTCACTGCGTAGCGGTTGGATTTGAAAAGGGAACTAGAGCATCTTGGCGCAAAAGGAAGATGCCCTGGCATCTGTCGGTAATCACAAGCGGCGATGCTCTACTCCCAATGGGGTAAGTCAGGTCAAATAGATAGACGGCGGAAGCCGTGCCACACTCCGATCCGCAAGCTTTGATCTGCAGGCGGAGGAAATGCATGAAAAAACGGGTGAAAAGCGATCCGAACTGGCCGGAGCCGGTGGTCGTGGCGGTGGGGCGGCGATCTCCGGAGATTATTCGAACGCCCGCAGAGGCCTTGATCTATCTCACCAACAAATGGCCGGCGGCGCGCAACGAACGTTACAGAGCGGCGACCGAGGTCTGCTCCGCAGCGCTCCGCAGACAGATAGACGCGGCGGCTGCACGCGAGACGTTTCTGTCCGCCGCACTCGAGGCGGGCATGCTCCAATAAGCCCGCCGGGCGTGAACGGGGCATGAAATCCGGAGCGCCCATCTTGCGGTTGCGTCATCCGTTCGGAATCGAGTTTCGCATCGTGGCTTTCCGCGAGGCTTCACGCCGGAGCAGCATGCCGAAGAGGTCGCGCGGCTCGTCGGGGTCGGCGAGAAGGTCGAGATTTTCGTAAAGCCCGGTGCCTGCGAGCTTGTCGCGGATATAACGAAGCGCCGAAAAATCCTCGGTCGCAAAACCGACGCTGTCGAACAGCGTCACCTGAGCGCTGCTCGTCCTGCCTGTCGCAAGGCCGGAGATCACCTTCCATAGCTCGGTGACAGGATAATCCGCCGGCATCTGCTGGATCTCGCCTTCGACCCGCGTCTGCGGCGGATATTCGACGAAGATGTCCGAGCGCAGCAAGATGTCCTTGTGAAGCTCGGTCTTGCCGGGGCAGTCGCCTCCGACCGCATTGATGTGGACACCCGGTCCGACCATGTTGTCGGTGAGGATCGTGGCATTCTGTTTGTCGGCCGTCGCCGTGGTGATCACATGAGCACCCTCGACGGCCTCCTGGGAGGACTGGCATCGGATGATTTCAAAGCCCATCCCGGAAAGATTTTTGGCACATCGTTCGGTGGCATGCGGGTCGATGTCGTAGAGCCGCAGTTTCCTGATGCCGACCAGTGCCTTGAAGGCGATCGCCTGGAACTCGCTCTGCGCGCCATTGCCGATGATCGCCATGCAATCGGCACCTTCCGGCGCCAGATATTTGGCCGCCACGGCCGAGGTCGCCGCGGTTCGCAGGGCGGTCAGGATGGTCATTTCGGAAATGAGGAGCGGATAGCCGCTGTCGACATCGGAGAGCACCCCGAAGGCGGTAACGGTCTGGCGGCCGGTGCGGGTATTCTTGGGGTGGCCGTTGACGTATTTGAAGCCATAGAGCTTGCCGTCGCTGGTCGGCATCAGCTCGATCACACCTTCCTGCGAGTGGGAGGCGATGCGCGCCACCTTGTCGAATGCCTCCCAACGGCGGAAATCCGCCTCGACATAGGCTGAAAGCTCCGTGAGGAAGTTCTCCACGCCCACGTTCAGGACGAGATCCATCATGTTCTCGACGCTGATGAACGGCACGATGTTCAGGTTTGGCAAAGCTGGCATGGTCGTCTCCTTGGGAGATCATATCCTTTTCAGGCAACGCACGCCATGCATGCCATAGCTGCTCCCCTCATTCACCCCTTGTCGTTCATCGCGTCACGGAGCGCGTCGTTGATGCGATCCTGCCAGCCGGGGCCGTCCTCCTGAAAATAGGCGAGCACATCGCTGTCCAGCTTCAGGGACACAAGTTCCTTGACGTTCGGCGGCGCGCGCCGCTCGACGGCAGGAGCCGGAGCGGCCTTCTTGGCCGGCGCAAACAGAGCCTCTGCGGCGTCGAGCGGATTGACGGGCCGGCGCGGGGGACGTGTCATGATCATCTCCGTGGAAAGGGAAGGGGGACGTTGCAGTTCACGTCTGCAGACGCGGCTCCCGTCCCGAACTATCAGCAAGCGTGGCGAAATAGCAATCGCCGCGCAGGAACGACCCGATGAGTGCTCGATCCAGATGCCGGTCGAGACATCTTGACGATCGAACCGGAAGACGTCTTATTCACTCGGAAAGCTCATTCTCGTCATTCGAAAACGCGGGGAGGCATAGCGTCATATCCTGATCTTATCCGATCAGGCAGCCCCGGCGACGTCGGCTATCGATCTGTCGCAGCATCCAGCGGCAGGAATGTCGCCGCCAGGGAACCGGTGCTCAGGAGAATGTTCCCCCAGGCCTCCGGGTCTAGCATGCGATCGGCTGGTCGTCCGTCGGATCAATCCCGTTCCACTGGCCTCGGTCAGGTATTATCGAAGTCCGAAGCCCATCCGTCTCAGCCAAGGAGAACAAGCATGGACCGCACCGCAGTTGAAAGACGCCGCAAGGCATCGTTGAACACTCCCTCCGATCTGCCCTCCAACGCCACTACCGACATTGCGGGCGCACTTGCGGCGCTGCTTGCCGACACGTTCGCGCTCTACGTCAAGACCAAGAATTTTCACTGGCATATGAGCGGCCCGCATTTTCGCGATTACCACCTGATGCTCGACGAACAGGGCGAGCAGATTTTTGCCATGACCGACGCGATTGCCGAACGTGCCCGCAAGATCGGCGGCACGACCATTCGCTCGATCGGCCATATCAGCCGGCTTCAACGCCTTCTCGATAACGATGCTGATTTCGTCACCCCGCGCGATATGCTCGCAGAGCTGAAGGATGACAACCAGCAGCTGGTCTCGTTCCTGCGCCAGGCTCACGAAGTCTGTGCCGAACACAACGACGTGGCCACCACGAGCCTGCTGGAAGTCTGGATCGACGAGACGGAACGCCGCGCCTGGTTCCTGTTCGAGACGACCCGCAACGACGAATAGGCCGCTCGCCAACAGAGAAAGGCATCCCGGCGGCGGCATCGCTGCCGCCGTTTGCGTCGCGGTGGTCGAGATGATCATGGTGTGCGCTGCGGCATCGGCCGAGACATAGTCTCTGGATCAATGCGCATGATGCATGGGTGGCCTGAGGTATTGTTGCTTTTCAGGGCAGTTCCAGATCCCTATATCACTGTCATCGAACGACGCCGGAGCCAAGAACGGTCGCTGACGTCAGACAGTCTCAAGAAAGGGACCCGATCATGAACGTAGCACGCTCTTTCAACAACTGGCGCAAGTATCGTCAGACCGTCTCCGAACTCGGTCGCATGACCAGCCGCGAGCTGCAGGACCTCGGCATCGACCGCGCCGACATCCGTAACGTCGCCCGCGCAGCCATCGGTCGCTGACCGAAGTAGCCCTGCCTGGAATTTGCATGACGCCCGCCATTGCCGCGGGCGTTTTCGTGTCGGAGGGTACCGGAGCAGTGCCGGCCTCTTCAAAGGTCTCCCATCCAATTTCCGGTATGCGTTTTTCGTATAGCTGCACTGCAACATAATGACTATCAATCCAGCCTGACCGGTGTATAGTCATATTTATCGAAGCAATGCACCTCCTCCCGCAGAGCTTCGTGTTATCAGGCGCCCCACTCCTCCTCCCAGGGGCGTCTGTAGGAACGGCGGCACTCCTCCTCCCAGTCGCTGTTCGGTTCTTTTCGGAAAGCCTGCCGCACCTCCTCCCGCGGCAGGCTTTTTCGTTTTGGGGCCGAGGGTTTCCGGAATTCGAATTGCGCGCATTCGAGCGTGCCCCCGGCGCTATCGATGCGTGCTTGGAAGTCGCGCGCACGGCGGGGCGATTTATCGCCCGGGAAGGCGGCTGCTGCTGCCGAAAGCCCCTTCGAGTTGCAGGGAGCGGACTGCGGGTTTTCGCGGACACGGCCGGATCCCTGAGGCAGCCCAGAATCACAGCCATCACCGAAGCGCCAGAAGAGATGGTTCGTGTCCTGCGCGCCTTGTCGTGTTGACCGGTCTTTTTCCTCCTCACGTCCGACCTTCTCTTCATCGCCAAGCCGATATCTGCCGAGGCGCGCCTGATGGAAGGGAAGATCGTAATGATCGGTTAAAACCAGGCCCTCCGCGGGGCCTTTGTTTACCTTTTGTTAACCATGTCGGCGCTAGAAATCAGTCAACGATTTCTTTACGCAGATGACCAAAATGCTAACGGACGCTCGATCTATCCGCATCAAGGGCCGCTCATTTCTTGCGGTCGTCCTTGCCCCCGATCTTCCCTTTGACGACTGGCTTGTCAGGCTGGATGATCTCGCGGCTCGTTCCGCAGGTTTCTTCCTGGGTCGGCCTGTCGTGCTCGACGTGAGCGATCTGCCGATCGATCGCGCCCAGCTGAAGGATCTCATTACCGAACTGGCCGGGCGCAACGTCAACATCATGGGCATCGAGGGCGGTCGTCCCTCGATCCTCGGTCCGGGCATGCCTCCGGCACTTAAAGGTGGCCGGCCGGTCTCCGACGAGGCCGTCGCCAAGGAGCCGATCATCGAGCTGCGCAACGGCGAAGCGAAGCCGGCCGCGCCGGAGGTTCGTACCGCATTGCAGTCGATGCTCATCCGCGAGCCGGTCCGTTCGGGCCAGTCGGTGATCTTTCCGGAAGGCGATGTGACGATCATCGGATCGGTCGCTTCGGGGGCTGAAATCATCGCCGGCGGATCGATCCATATCTACGGGACCCTGCGTGGCCGAGCCATGGCGGGATCGCTTGGAAACGCATCCGCCCGCATTTTCTGCCGCAAGCTCGAGGCCGAGCTGCTGGCAATCGACGGCATCTACAAGATGGCGGAAGACATGGCCCCCGGCCTTCGCGGACAGTCAGTCCAGCTTTGGCTCGAAGGGGATTCGATCATCGCAGAGAAACTTATTTGAGCCGAAGCCGGCCAGCAAACAGGAGAGCAAGATGGGGAAAGTCATCGTAGTCACTTCAGGCAAGGGCGGGGTTGGCAAGACGACTTCGACTGCCGCATTGGGAGCGGCTCTGGCGCAGCGAAACGAACGGGTGGTCGTCGTCGATTTTGACGTCGGGCTGCGCAATCTCGACCTGGTGATGGGCGCCGAGCGCCGGGTCGTCTACGACCTGATCAACGTCATCCAGGGCGAAGCCAAGCTTTCGCAGGCGCTGATCCGCGACAAGCGGCTGGAGACGCTGTTCCTGCTGCCGGCCTCGCAGACGCGCGACAAGGACAACCTGACACCCGAGGGTGTGGAGCGGGTCATTACCGAGCTGAAGCGGGTCTTCGACTGGGTCATCTGCGACAGCCCAGCCGGGATCGAGAGCGGTGCCACGCTCGCCATGCGCCACGCCGACATGGCGGTGGTTGTCACCAACCCGGAAGTCTCGTCCGTCCGCGATTCGGACCGGATCATCGGTCTGCTCGACTCCAAGACGATGAAAGCCGAGCGCGGCGAGCGCATGGAAAAGCACCTGCTTCTGACGCGCTACGACGCCAACCGCGCTGAGCGGGGCGACATGCTGAAGGTCGAGGACGTGCTGGAGATCCTCTCCATCCCGCTCATCGGCATCATCCCGGAAAGCATGGATGTCCTGCGGGCATCGAACATCGGCGCGCCGGTCACCCTGGCCGACGCACGCAGCGCACCGGCCATGGCCTATTTCGATGCCGCACGCCGGCTTGCAGGAGAAGTTCTGCCGATCACGATCCCCGGGGAAAAGCGGGGGATATTCGGCAAGATCTTCGCACGGAGGGCCGCATGACTATATTCAACCTTTTCCGCAAACAGCGTTCCGCACCCACGGCCCGCGAACGCCTGCAGGTGCTTCTCGCCCACGAACGCTCATCGAACGGCTCAGACCTCGTATCCCTGCTTCGGGAAGAGATCCTTGCCGTGATTGCCAAACACGTGCAGGTCGATAGCGACAAGGTGCAGGTCAAGATGGATCGCGACGAGAACGTCACGATCCTCGAGATCGACGTCGAGATCCCGTTGGGTGCCGTCAGCCAGGCCGCCTGAGGCTGTAGGCTGTCCTGAGCTTCGGTTCGAAACGCGGATAACCCTGTTGTCCGCGTTTTCTCTTGAGTGACGAAGGCAGCGTGTCTGGCACGTCGCTTGCTTCGTTAAACGGTTGTCCCTGCAAGAGGAAACGGCCGTGTACGCGAACATAAATCCCTCCATCGACGTCAGGTTGCTGCGCACCACCTATCTGCTGCTCAGGGAGCGCAATGTTTCCAAAGTCGCGGTGCTGCTCGGACACAGCCAGCCGGCGGTGAGCGCCTGCCTCAAGAAGGCGAGGGAGGTCTTTGCCGATCCGCTTCTCGTGCGCAGCGGCCAGAAACTGGTGCTTACCGAGCGTGGCGAAGAGGTGATGACCTCGATTGCGGCCATGCTCGAAGGCCTGCTGGATACGCTCAACCGCAGCAGCCAGTTCGATCCTGGCATGGTCCACAGCCGGATGCGGATCGCCGCGGTCAACTGCTTCGGGGCCTTCCTCATCCCGCCGATCGCCACGAGCATCCGAAACGAGGCGCCCGGCATTTCGGTCGATTTCTTCGCGCCTTCCGAACAGAGCGATCTGATCGAGGACCTGGGTTCTGGCCGGGTCGACATGGTGATCGGCAACTGGCCGGCGCCGCAGCAGAGCCTGAAGTCGAGCACACTCCTGCATTGTGATATCGCCTGCGTGGTGCAGAAAGCCAATCCGCTGGCGCGGCGCGGACGCCTACCGCTCGATGCCTATCTCGACGCGGATCATGTCTCACCGACGCCCGGCTCGAATGCCGTCTACAGCCCGATCGACGGCCGGCTGGCGCAGCTCGGACATCGCCGGCGCATCGCCATGTCGGTGCCGGAATATGCTTTGATTCCAGCGATCCTCGCCGAAACGGATCTGATCTTCACCACTGCGCGGCCCTATGCCGAATATATCGTCGCCAACGCGCCGGCCAATCACCTGCAGCTCGTCGAAGCGCCGCGTGAGTTCGACCAGATGAACCTCTACCTCCTCTGGCACGAACGGGCCCATAACAGCGGCGCCAACCGCTGGCTGCGAAACGTCATCCGCACCGTGGCACGCCGTTTCGACCAGACGCTGCATCCCGTGCCATCCGCAATTCCGCTGCGGGCGGTTTCTTGAGGTCTTTCGGTATAAGCAAACGGATATACCCGCTATCGATGGCCATGGCATTCACCCAGGGAACAAATTTGCCCATGCTGCAGGCAGGATTTTCATCTGCCAAACAATTGAGCAGGCAGGTTTAGCGCCGGGAATTTCGAATGTTGATGCATACCCTTCTCGTGGATGGCGCCAATCGCGATCCGGATCATGCCTGTTTCCACTGGGTCGATCGCGACAAGAGCCTGACCTATGCCGAGGCCGTCGATGCAATGGAACGATCTGCGGGCGCGCTGCACAGTTTTGGCGTCAAGCCGGGCGACCGGGTGACGATCTTTGCCCATAACGGCATGGATTATCTGACCACGATGCTGGGCTGCTGGCGGCTCGGTGCGATCTCAGCCCTTGTGAACGTCAAATTTGCAGACGAACTTGCCTATTATTTCGGCGATCACCAGCCGGCCGTGGTCGTTTATACGCACGACAAGCATGAACAGGTGAGTGCCGCAGCCGCAGGCGTGCCGACAATCCGGGCATTGATCTGCATGGATGGGGCGCAGCCGGGTGCTCACTCGCTGCCGGAATTGATGGCGGCTGCCCTGCCAGCGCCCGCCGATCCGGGCAACGAAGATGCGATTGCCCATCTTTCCTACACCTCCGGGACCACCGGCAAGCCGAAGGGCGCCTGCCTGAAGCATGAGCCGACGGTTCGTGCAGCCCGCTGCATCGCGGAGCGGCTGCAGATCACGGCGGACGACGTTTCGTTCGGCCCGAGCGCCCTGTCGAGCTCCTATCAGCTGGTCGGCAACCTTCTGCCGCAGCTTTCGCGCGGTGCCGCGATCAACGTCATGGGCCGCTGGACGCAGGCGACCGGTTTCGACGCGCTCAAAGCCCGTGGCGCGACCATGCTGATCGCCAATCCGCCCATTCTGACCGATGTGCTCAACGAGGCTGCCATTCGCGGCCATGCGCCGCCGACGCTGCGCCTGAGCATGTCCGGCGGCGGTCCGGTTCCGCCGGTGCTGAAAGCCGGCTGGCAGGAAAAGCTGAAGCTGCCGCTGGTCGAAAGCTACGGCCAGTCCGAGCTCGGCGGCTTCGTGGCGCTCGGTTTCCCGAAGCTCGATGCGGCCGATATCGAGACCCGTCGCGCCGGCATGCCCCTGCCGGACAAGGAAGTGCGCATCCTCAATTCCGACGGCACCGAACTGGCATGCGGCTCTGTTGGCGAGATCGCCCTTCGCGGCGGCTTCATGTGGGGTTACTGGGGCAAGCCCGAAAAGACCGCCGAGACGCTGCGCGACGGCTGGCTCTGGACCGGCGATATCGGCACGATGGACCGGCACGGTTTTGTCACCATGCTGGGACGTCGTTCCGAGCTTCTCGAAGTCGGCGGCAAGACCTGGTACCCGCGCGACGTGGAAGAGGCGCTTTCGACGGTGCCCGGCATCGAGCAGGCGGCCGTCGTCGGCGTGCCCGATGCGGCGATGAAGACCCGGCCGGTCGCTTTCGTGCAGGCTTCCGCGCCCGTCGACGGCGAGGCCGTCAAGGCTGAGATCGCCGCCACGCTTCCTTATGACCTCTCCGTCATGACGGTCATTTCCCTGACCGAACTGCCCATGACCCCCACCGGCAAGATCGCCAAGGCGGAGCTGGCGGCGCGCGCCGCTGCTCCCTGAAAATGAAATCGAGGACGTGTCCATGAAGCTGAAATCGCATTGGTGGTGGGATCATACTGCAAGGGATTTCTCCGAATTCGAGATGGAGAAGTTCGTCGCGATCCTGCCGATCGCCGCTGTCGAGCAGCACGGGCCGCATCTTCCGGTTCGCGTCGATGCCGCGATCAACGCGGGCGTCGTCGCGCGCACGGTCGAACTGATGGACGACGACCTGCCGGTGCTGGTCCTGCCGATGATGCCGGTCGGCAAGTCGGTCGAGCACACCGCCTATCCGGGCACGCTGACCTTCAACTACGATACGCTCGCCAAAATGTGGTTCGAGCTCGGCGAAAGCGTCAATCGCGCCGGCTGCCGCAAGATCATCTTCGTCAATTCGCATGGCGGCCAGCCGCAGGTGATGGACATCGTCTGCCGCGAGCTGCGCATCAAGCTCGACATGTTCGCCGTCAGCGCCTGGGCGAGTGCCGGCGCCGACTTCTCCGACCTGTTCGGCGCCCATGAGATGAAGCACGGCATCCATGGCGGCGAGGCGGAGACCAGCGTCATGCTGCACCTGCATCGCGAGCTGATCGACATGCAGTATGCCGAGGATTTCGTGCCGGTCTCCGTCGAGCTCGAAGCGGCCGGCGGGTTGCTGATGCCGGAAGGCCGGATCGGTTACGGCTGGCAGACCCAGGACGTCCAGCCCTCTGGCGCCTGCGGAAATGCTGCGGCCGCCGATGCCGAGCGCGGCCGCCTCTATGTCGAGCGTAGCGCCGCCAACCTCCTGAAGCTGATCAGAGAAGTCCTGGATTTCCCGCTCGACCGGATTACCTCCAGAACCATGTATAGGGGTTGACCGACTTGACGACCCCACGCGCATCATACGGCGTTGCAGGCCCCGAAAGGGGCGAGCTCCTGCTCGATGACGGCGTCGTGCTGGTGTCCGATATCTATCGTCCGCAAGGTGAGGGCACATTCCCGGTCCTCTTGATGCGCCAGCCTTATGGGCGGGCCATCGCCTCCACATTGGTGCTCGCGCATCCTTCCTGGTACGCATCGCATGGCTACATCGTGGTCATCCAGGATGTGCGTGGCTGCGGCGATTCCGGCGGCGTCTTCGAGGCCTTCGTCGGCGAATTGGCCGACGGTGCGCGCACGCTGGAATGGGCAGCCGACTTGCCTGGAAGCAACGGCAAGGTGGGCCTCTACGGCTTCAGTTACCAGGCGGTGACACAGTATTTCGCCGTTGCCGGCAAGGGAAGCGTGCGGCCGGATGCGATCGCGCCTTCCATGGGCTCCTGGATGCCGCGCGACGACTGGGCTTACGAAGGCAATGCCTTCCGGCTCGGGCTCAATGCCGGCTGGGCGGCGCAGATGGCGCAACTGACGGCGGCGCGTCGGGAGGATGCCAAGACCTATGCGGAGATCGGTGCCGCCGGTGACGATGGCGCCCTTCGCGACCTGCTTGTCTCAAGGCCCGACATATCGCATCTCGACAAGTGGGTGGCCGATGAGAAGGACTACTGGGACGCGGTATCTCCCGGCGTGCTGCTGGCCGATGATCCGCTCGATATTCCGGTTCTCCACACCGGCGGCTGGGCGGATTTCCTGCTCCAGGGCACCTGGGCTGCCGATACAGCCTTCCGGCGGAAACATCGGAACAGTACCCATCTGGTGATCGGCCCCTGGGCGCATGCGCCCTGGAACCGCGCCGGCGGCGGCACCGACATGGGGGCGGATGCGGAATTTTCGATCGATCGCGCGCAACTCGCCTTCTTCGATTTCTATCTCAAGGGTTTTGGCGAACGGCCGCAGCCTGTGCGGTTCTTCGACATGGGGCAGCGGCGTTGGCTGAGCCTTTCCGGCCGACCGGAGGTTTCCGAAGCCGACTTTTTCCTCTCTTCCTCCGGGCTCGGCGCGGCAATGGTCAGCGACGGCAGGCTCCTTGGCGAAACCGGCGGCGAGATGCGGGATACGTTCGTCCACGATCCGACCCGCCCGACACCGCTCGTCGGCGGCCATCTGGGGGTGCCGCAAGGCTTTGCCGACCGTGGTAGCCACGACAATCGTGCCGACGTCGCCGTCTACACGACCCTGCCTTTCGAGGCGGCGCGGTTCTTCGTCGGCGAGGCCGCGGCCGAGATCGAGGTGGATACACGCTCCGAGGGCTTCGATCTCTGCGCGACGCTGTCGCTCGTCGCGTCGTCCGGAGAGGCGAGGGTGCTGAGCACCGGTTATGCCCGCCTTGAAGGCGGCCGGCGGTTGTCAGTGCGCGTCAGCCTGCGCCCGGTCTGTGTCACCGTGTCGGAAGGGTCTTCCTTGCGGCTTTCGCTGCAGGGCGCCGGCGCGCCGGCCTTTGAAGTTCATCCCGGCGACGGGCCGTTCGCTTCCGTGCCCGAGATGGCGCGGCGCCCCATCACGATTTCCATCTGCCATGGCGGGGCGACGCGCTCCCGCCTGATCATGCCCGAGGCTCCCGAAAATGTCGCATAAGCACTACCTGACGCTCGACAACATCACGGCCACCTACGGCGATTCCGTTGCCGTCAGCGGCCTCACGATCGAGGTCGCCAAGGGGGAACTCCTATCGCTGCTGGGGCCTTCCGGCTGCGGCAAGACGACGACGCTCAGGATGATCGCCGGTTTCGTGCAGCCATCCGAAGGCCGCGTCATCCTTAACGGCGAGGACATCAGCAAGCGGCCGGTGCACACTCGCAATATCGGTGTCGTTTTCCAGTCCTACGCGCTGTTCCCGCATCTGACGGCGCTCGACAATGTCGGTTTTGGCCTGCGCATGCGCCATGTCGGCAAGGCGGAATGCCGCGCCCGTGCTGCCGCAGCTCTCGATACCGTTGGTCTCGGCGCCTATTACGATCGTTATCCGGGCCAGCTTTCCGGGGGGCAGCAGCAGCGCGTGGCGCTTGCCCGCGCACTGGTGATCGAGCCGGACGTGCTTCTGCTCGACGAGCCGCTTTCCAACCTCGACGCCCATCTTCGGGCCGACATGCGCACCGAAATCCGCACGCTGCAGCAGCGGCTCGGCATCACCACCGTGTTCGTTACCCACGACCAGCAGGAGGCGCTTGCGATGTCGGACCGCGTCGCCGTGATGAACAAGGGGCTGCTCGCCGAGATCGGCACGCCCGTCGCGCTCTGCGACCGGCCGCATTCGCCGTTCACCGCCTCCTTCCTCGGTGCCCGCACGGTGATCGAGGGGCGGACGGAGAATGGATTGTTCAGCGCGCCTGGGCTGACCTGCGAAGGCGCGCCTCCCGGTGCGACCCGCCTCGTGCTGCGCGCCTCGCGCCTCAGGCTTTCCGACGAACCGGGGCCGTTGCATCTCTCCGGCACGCTCGTCAACGCAGCTTTCCTCGGCGACACATACGAAGCCGATATCCAATCCGCATGCGGCACGATCCGCCTGATCGTGCCTTCGGATATGCCGCCTCCGCCCCTCGGGACGCCGTGCAGCATCCAGACCCAGCCGGGTGGCGCCACATTCATCTGACCGAACAAGGGGAACCAAGACATGAACGTCTCGCGTCGTACATTCAACAAGCTGATTGCCGGTGCCGGCCTTGCCGCACCGTTCCATATCATCCGTCCCGCCTCAGCACAGGAGCCCAAGAAGGGCGACGAACTCGTCGTCGGCATCTGGGGCGGCGCGCAGGAAAAGATCGTCAAGGAACATGTCGAGAAGCCGCTGGTCGAGAAATACGGCTGCAAGGTCAGCTACGTTCTCGGCGGTACCGGCGATCGGCGCGCCCGCGCCTATGCGGAGCGCGGCCGTCCGAGCTTCGACGTTCTCTACCTCAACATCTTCGAAAGCCGCCAGGCAGTGAAGGACGGCGTGACCCAGGCGCCGACGCCGGCGGTCAAGAACTTCGAGGCGCTTTACCCGAGCGCTCGCAAGGGCGGTTACGGCGTTGCCTTCAACCCCTGCACCATCGTCTACGACAAGACCAAGGCGTCGAAGCCGATCACCTCCTGGAAGGACATGTGGAACCCGGAATGGAAGGGCCGCATCGCCTGGCCGGATGGTCTGGGTGCCGAAGGCATTTCCGCGCTGATGATGGCCGCCCGCGTCTGGGGCGGCGATGAAAAGAATGCCGACATCGCCTTCGAAAAGGTCAAGCAACTGAAGCCGTTCGCGGCGATCCAGGGCAGCCAGGCGCAGCTTTTCGAAATGTTCGACCAGAAGCTCGCCGATCTTTCCGTCGAGTTCGGCAGCTTCACGCAGTCCTATGTCGAAACCCGCAATCCCAACATAGCGATCGCCAAGCCGGTCGAGGGGCAGGCGCTTTCGATGAACGTCGCCTGCATCACCGAAGGCACGAAGAACCAGAAGCTCGCCGAGGAGTGGATCAACCTGCATCTCTCCGAGCCCTGCATGCTCGCCTATGCGCGCCAGATCTACTATTCGCCGACCGTCAGCAACATCACGGTCCCCGACGACCTCAAGGCGAAGCTCGTGCTCGGCGACGAACAGGTCAGCAAGCTCGTCGATTTTGATTGGGACGTGATCAATGCCAGCCGCGCCAAGTGGCAGGCGAAATACGATCGGGAGATCGCGGGATGAACCGTTGGATCGGGCCGGCGCTTGCAGCGCCGGTTACCCTTTGGCTGCTTCTGTCCTTCGCGGCGCCGATGTTCGTGGTACTCGTGCTCTCCCTGCACGAGTATCCCGATCCTTTCGGCCCGCTGTTCATAACGCCGTCGATCGCCCAGTTCCGGGATATCGTCTCCGACAGCTTCTATTTCGGCGTCGTTTCCGAAACCATCCTGCTCGGCCTCGGCGTCACCGTCATCACCGCGCTTCTCGGTTATCCGCTCGCCCACTGGCTGGCGCGCATGCCGGTGAAATACCGCGCGGCCGCCTTCGCCGTCATCCTCATTCCGCTGCTGACCAACGTCGTGGTGCGCTCGCTCGGCATCATCCTGCTGCTGGCACCCGAGGGTCTGATCAACTCGGTCACCGGCCTGATCGGCATTCCGCCGGCGAGATACATGCTGTTCACCCATGGCGCCGTCGCCGTGGCGCTGGCGCAGGTCTTTTTGCCATTCATGGTGCTCGCGCTCTACGACAACCTGCAGGGCACTTCGCCGCGCGTGCATGAGGCGGCCCAGAGCCTCGGTGCCTCGCCGGCGGTCCGGTTCCTCACCGTCGATCTGCCGCTCTCGCTGCCCGGCCTGCGCTCCGGCGCCGTCATCGTCTTCCTGATGGCGACCACGGCTTACGTTTCCGCCTCGCTGCTCGGCGGCAAGAAGGTCTGGACCACCGGCATGCTGGTGCTGCAGGAGGCGATCAAAAACCTCAACGCGCCGCTCGCGGCCGCCCTCGCCATGATCATGACGGTAACCGGTCTCGCCTTTGCTGCGCTCTGCGCCTATTGCCTCAACCGATTGATGCCGTGGCTGAGGGGGAGGCCCAGCAATCCCTGGAGCATTCCGCGCTGGATCGTGCCGGTGATCGATATTTTCGGGCCGATCGTTTCGAAACTGCTGCTTGCCACCTCCTTGCTGTTGCTGCTGCTGCCGTTGGTGCTCGTCTGCATCCAGAGTTTCAACGACGTGCCGCAGGCGACGGCTTCCGGTTTTCGTGGCTTCACGCTGAAGTGGTACGAGGCCGTATTCTTCGCGGGGACCTATGCGGATGCCTTCTGGGTCTCGGTGCGGCTCGCCGTTACCTCGATGCTGGTGGCGCTGGCCCTGTCGCTGCCGGCTGCCTTCGCGCTCGCCCGCTATCCCTTCAAAGGGCGATCCGCGCTGCTCACCTTCTGGCTGCTGCCGATGTCGCTGCCGCATGTGGCAATCGGCGTCGGCATGCTGCGGCTCCTGCAGATCTACCTGATCGTGCCGCCGTTCCTCGGCCTCGTGGCAATCCATGTGATCGTCATCCTGCCCTTCGCGATCACGCTGCTGACGACCTCGGTCATGGGCCTCGACCGGGCGCAGGAAGAAGCGGCGGCAAGCCTCGGGGCAAGCCCCGCGCGGCGGTTCTTCCTGATCATCATGCCGGGACTGGCGCCAGGGCTGTTTGCGGCGGGCATCGTCGGTTTCCTCCTGAGCTTCGGCGAGGTGACCGTCACGAGCTTCCTGACCACCGCCCGACTGACGACCCTGCCGGTGCGCATCTACTCGGAATCGACCTTCAGCCTGGAGCCGACCGCGCATGCGATCTCGGCGGTGCTGATCGTCTTCACCGTCATCGCGCTGGTGCTGGTGGGCAGGGTGGTTCGCCTCGATCGTCTCTACGCACGATAAATGGCAAACGACAGCGGGCCGGTCGTCCGGCCCGCTTGACAGGCATACTGAAAACCGACAGTTATCCTCTCAATTCCGAGGGGGGCATCTTGACGATGCTGAGATGGCGGTGAGCCGGACCCTTGAACCTGATCCGGGTCATGCCGGCGTAGGAACGGAAATAGGCGTCCTCCGACGGCACTTTCTCTTCTCCGCTTTCACCTGGATCTCCGTGATTGACTGATCTGGAGATCGACCGATGATATCCATTCTTTCCGTTGTCCCCAAGGGGTATCCGGCCCTGGCGTGCAGGTCCGACGTGTAGCATCATGCGCGCGTCCCATGCGGTCATCGGCCTCGTCCTGCTTGTCGTTCTCTGGCAAGCGGGCGTCTGGCTGTTCGCTCCGCCGCGTTATATTTTGCCGTCTCCCCTTGCCGTCGCTTCCGCCTTCTGGCGGCAGCCGGGTTTCCTGCTGCAGAACAGCGTCGTCACGCTGACGGAAATCGCGCTCGGGTTGGTGATCGGGGCTGCCCTCGGCATCGCCACCGCCTTCGGTGTTGCGGCGCTGCCGCGGCTTGGCCGTGTCGTCTGGCCGATGGTGCTGATCCTGCAGGCCTTTCCCGTCTTCGTGCTGGCGCCGATCCTGGTTCTGTGGCTCGGTTTCGGGCTTGCCTCGAAAGTGGCGATGACGACGATCATCATCTTCTTTCCCGTCGCTTCCGCCTTTGCCGACGGCCTTCGCCGCACCGATCAGGAAATCCTCGACGCCGTCTCGCTGGAGGGTGCAAGCCACTGGCAGACGCTGGTCTCGATGCGCGTGCCGCTGGCGATCCCGAGCCTCGTCTCAGGCCTCAGGGTCGCGGCACCGCTGGCGCCGCTCGGAGCTGTCGTGGGCGAATGGGTCGGCGCGTCCGGCGGGCTCGGTTTCGTCATGGTCCAGGCCAATGCGCGCATGCAGACCGACACGGTGTTCGCGGCCATGACCATACTCGCCATCCTCACCCTCATCTTGCGGCTTCTCATCGACCGGCTGACGGCCGGTCTCGCCCCTTGGGCGAGCGAAGCCGATCCTGCATTCTCATCCGCATCAAGGAGCTCCGTCCGATCATGATCCGTATCCTCACCGCGTCCTTCATCGCGCTGGCCAGTCTGGCTGCGCCCGCACCCTCCCAGGCGGCCGACAAGCTCAGCGTGCTGCTCGAATGGTTCGTCAATCCGGATCATGCGCCGATGGTCATCGCCCAGCAGCGCGGGCTGTTTGCCGATGCAAAGCTCGACGTCGAGCTCATCCCGCCATCCGATCCGTCCGCAGTGCCGCGGCTGGTTTCGGCGGGGCAGGCGGATATCGGTATCCACTACCAGCCAAACCTCTATCTGGATCATGAGGCCGGCCTGCCGCTCATACGTTTCGGCACGCTGGTCGAGACGCCCTTGAACACCGTGACGGTTCTGGCGGACGGTCCGATCAAGAGCCTCAGGGACCTGAAGGGCAAGAAGGTCGGCTTCTCCGTCACCGGCTTCGAGGATGCCATGCTGAAGCGCATGCTGGCTTCGGAAGGTCTTTCCAACGACGATGTGGAACTGATCAACGTCAATTTCTCGCTGTCGCCGTCACTGATCGGAGGCAAGGTGGATGCCACGCTCGGCGGGTTCCGCAATTTCGAGCTGACCCAGATGAAGCTCGAAGGCCATCCAGGCCGTGCGTTTTTCCCCGAGGAACACGGCGTGCCGGCCTATGACGAACTGATCTTCGTCACCCGCCGCGATTCTGCTGCCGACAGCCGGCTGCCGCGCTTTATGCATGCCGTCGAACAGGCTTCGATCTTCATCACCAACCATCCGCAGGAAGCCTGGCAGTTGTTCATCAAGGCCTATCCGAACCTCGATGACGAGCTGAACCGCACGGCCTTCTTCGACACGCTGCCGCGCTTCGCCAAGCGTCCGGCCGCGCTCGACCAGGGCCGCTACCAGCGTTTCGCGACCTTCATGCAGGAAATGGGGCTGATCAAGACCGCGCCGCCGACCGGCGACGTCGCGGTCGAAATCAAATAGGCCAAGTCGCTGATATCGTTTGATTTGAGCTCCGGGGTTCGCGTAACGTGATTTCCATGCCAGATAGGCTTTCCACGTTACGTACCCCGGAGTTTGCTTGACCATCGGACTTGCCCATGCGGAATTGATCGCGGTTCTGTCCGCCGTCACCGGCGACGAGCCGCGTGTCATGACGGTTCGCTCCGGAGATGCGCTGCCGTCGGGGCCTTTCGAGCTCGGCCACAGGAGCCTGCAGGCCGGGCTTCGCGAATGGGTGGGGGACCAGACGGGCCATCCGCTCGGCTATCTCGAACAGCTCTATACGTTCGCCGACCGCGACCGGACCCATGAGGATGCCGAGGGCCGGACGATCTCGATCAGCTATCTCGGCCTCGTCCGCGAACAGGCAGCACCCGGCGCGGGAAAACCCGGCTGGCATGGCTGGTACGAATATTTCCCCTGGGAGGACCATCGCGGCGGGACGCCGGAGATCCTCACCGCCATCACCGGCCGTCTGCAGGATTGGGTTGCGGCCGAACCGGCGCGGCGCGAGCACCGCCGGCGCCGCGTCGATTTCGCCTTCGGCCTCGACGGTGCCGCCTGGAACGAGGATCTCGGCCTGCAGCGCTACGAGTTGATGTACGAGGCGGGGCTCGTCACCGAGGCGGGCTGCGCGCCGGCCAAAAGTTTCGGCCGTTCGATGTTTGCCGATCACCGCCGCATCCTGGCGACCGGGATCGCGCGATTGCGCGCCAAGATCAAATACCGCCCGGTCGTCTTTGAATTGATGCCGGAGAGTTTTACGCTGTCGCAATTGCAGCACACCGTCGAGGCGCTTGCCGGCCTCACCCTGCACAAGCCGAATTTCCGCCGGCTGATCGACCAGCAGGAGCTGATCGAGGAAACCGGCGAGACAACCAGCGAGACCGGCGGCCGGCCTGCCAAGCTTTTCCGCTACCGCCATGCCGTGCTCGAAGAGCGCGCGCTTTCGGGTTCGAAACTTCCGCTTTCACGCAATTGACATAAACTCGAATCGAGAATATCTCTTTGCGCCGGATATACTCACTTCGAGTATAAAAGGAGCAGATCATGAATTCTCCGCTTTCGGTTTCCTCGCTTTACGACCGTGTCAGCCGCGTCATCCCGAAAGCCGAGTGGATGAGCTACGAGGCGGATGTCGCAGCGATCCTCGAACTCAAGCGCACGCGCAACGCCGTCATCCTCGCGCACAACTACCAGACGCCGGAGATCTTCCATGGCGTCGCCGATATCGTTGGCGACAGCCTGGCGCTCGCCCGCAAGGCGATCGACGTGGATGCGGATGTGATCGTGCTGGCGGGCGTTCACTTCATGGCGGAGACGGCAAAGCTGCTGAACCCGGGCAAGACGGTGCTGATCCCGGACATGGCGGCGGGCTGTTCGCTGGCGGATTCGATCACGCCGGAAGACATCGCGCTGCTGCGGCAGGCGCATCCGGGCGTGCCGATCATCACCTATGTGAATACGTCGGCGGCGGTGAAGGCGGCGTCCGATATCTGCTGCACCTCCGGCAATGCCAAGCAGGTGGTGGAGTCGCTTGGTGTCCCGAAAGTGCTGATGATCCCGGACGAATACCTGGCGCAGAACGTGGCGCGGGAAACCAGTGTCGAGATCATCGCCTGGCACGGCCATTGCGAAGTCCACGAACTGTTCAATGCGCAGGATGTTCGCGATCTGCGCGAGGCGCATCCGGGCGTGGTGGTGCTGGCGCATCCGGAATGTCCGCCGGAAGTGGTGGCCGAGGCCGATTTTGCCGGTTCGACGGCCGTCATGTCGGATTATGTCGGCCAGAAAAAGCCGGCTCGCGTCGTGCTTTTGACCGAATGCTCGATGAGCGACAATGTCGCCGTGCATCACCCGGATGTGGAATTCGTGCGGCCCTGCAATCTCTGCCCGCACATGAAGCGGATCACGTTGTCGAACATCCGCAAGGCGCTGGAGGAGAACCGGCACGAGGTGACCGTCGATCCGTCGATCGCGGTCGCCGCCCGCCGCGCGGTCGAGAGGATGCTCGCCATATGACCGAGATTTTAGACCATCTCGCCGGCCGCGTCGCGATCGTCGGCAGCGGTCTGGCGGGGCTGGTGACGGCGTTGACCCTGGCGCCGCAGCCCGTCGTCCTGATCACCCGTGCGGCGCTGGGTGCGGAAACCTCCAGCGCCTGGGCACAGGGCGGTATTGCGGCGAGCCTCGGTACCGACGACAGTGCGGACCTGCATCTGGCGGATACGCTCGCCGCCGGTGACGGAATTTGCGATCCGACTGTGGCGGCTTCGATCCTGAGGCAAGCCCCGAACGCCATTGCCATCCTGGAAAAATTCGGTGTGCGTTTCGACCGGGTCGCCGACGGCTCGCTTTCGCTTGGCCTGGAGGCTGCCCATTCGCGGCGCCGAATCGTGCATGTGGCAGGCGACGGGTCGGGTGCGGCGATCGTCCGGGCTCTGGTCGAGGCCGTTTCCAGGACGCCGTCGATTACGGTGCTTGATGGCGTCGAGGTTCGTCGGCTTTTGACAAATGACGATGCGGTTTCCGGCCTGCTCTGCGCGGCGGGCTCGGGAGCGGTTGTTGTTCCGACCGCGCGGGTGGTTCTGGCGACCGGCGGTCTCGGCGGGTTGTATGACGCGACCACCAACCCCACCGGCAATTTCGGCCAGGGCGTCATGCTTGCTGCGCGCGCCGGTGCGGTGGTTGCGGATATGGAATTCGTACAGTTCCACCCGACGGCGCTGGACTCGCAGCGACGGCCGCTGGCTCTGGTGAGTGAAGCGGTACGCGGCGAGGGCGCGGTGCTGGTCAACGAAAAGGGCGAGCGTTTTCTCGCCCGCGAACCGGGTGCCGAACTTGCTGCGCGCGATATCGTGGCACGGGCGATCAGCGCCGAGATTGCCCGGGGTGGTCGCGTCTTCCTCGATGCCCGGCCGGCGCTTGGAAGCGGTTTCTCGAGCCGTTTCCCGGCGATCGACGCGCTCTGCCGGGAGGCGAGCGTCGATCCCAATTCCGACCTCATTCCGGTTCGCCCCGCCGTTCATTACCACATGGGCGGGGTGGCGACCGACGTGAACGGGCGCAGCTCGTTGCCAGGGCTGTGGGTGGTCGGGGAGGCCGCCTCGACCGGCCTCCACGGCGCCAACCGGCTGGCCAGCAACTCGCTGCTCGAAGCGGCGGTCACGGGCATGCAGGCTGCGCGGGACCTCTCGGGAACTTCCGCCGAAACCGCGTTTAGGGTAACCGATGTCGAGCTGCCCGTGCCGGCGGATATCTCCGCCGTGCGGCCGATCGTCTCACGGCATCTCGGTGTCCTCAGAAATGCCGGTGCTATTCATGGCGCGATCGCAGGCCTGTTGCCGCTTGTCGAAAGCGAAGGATCCGCTGCCGATCCGGCGATCGTCGCTTTGCTGATCGCTGTCTTCGCATCGCTGCGGAAGGAATCCCGCGGCGCCCATGCCCGCACCGATTTCCCGTTGAAGTTCGCCTATGTGGAGCGGCGGCAGATGAGCCTTGCCGAGGCGCTGGACATTGCCCGCGCGACTGCCTCCCATCCCCTTGCCCGGAGTGCCTGACACATGACCCTTGCCGCCCTTCCGCGACTTCTTGTCGAACCGCCCGTGCGCGCAGCACTTCTGGAGGACCTCGGACTTGCCGGTGACGTGACCTCGACAGCAGTCATTCCCGCCGAGCATCGCTCCACCGTTGTCATGGCGGCCCGCAAACCTGGCGTCATCGCCGGTATGGACGCCGCCGAACTCGCCTTCCAGCTCGTCGATCCGAAGATTGTCATGACCCGCCATATCGAGGACGGTGGGGCGGTGAAGCCCGGGGACGTGATTGCGACGATCGAAGGTCCGTCCCGCGGGCTTCTGACCGGCGAACGCACGGCGCTCAATTTCCTCGGCCACCTCTCCGGCATCGCCAGCGTCACGGCCGGCATCGTCGCGGCGATAGAAGGTACCAAAGCCTCGGTCGTCTGCACCCGCAAGACCACGCCGGGGCTCCGCGCGCTCGAAAAATACGCCGTTCGCGCCGGCGGCGGCATGAACCATCGTTTTGCGCTCTATGACGCGGTGCTGATCAAGGACAATCACGTGGCGATCGCCGGCGGCATCGCCGAAGCCATCCGCCGTGCCAAGGCCGGCGTCGGGCATATGGTGAAGATCGAGGTGGAGGTGGATACGCTCGACCAGCTTCACGAAGCCATGGAGGTCGGCGTTGATGCGGTGTTGCTCGACAACATGACGCCGGACCAGCTTCGCGAAGCTGTCGGCATCGTCGGTGGCCGGGCGATCACCGAGGCCTCGGGCGGGATCACGCCGGCGACGGCCCTAGCCGTTGCCGCCTCGGGTGTCGACCTGCTCTCCGTCGGATGGATCACCCACAGCGCGCCGACGCTGGATATCGGGCTCGATTTCCGCTCTGCAAATTAGCGGCGCCCGAGTGCTTTCGGAGCCCTTGAAAACAGTGCTAGATCTTTGATCCGAAACAGCGAACGGGCAAGGAGTGCGAGATGCCGAAAATATCCGGGGACCAGATCGATGCGGTGTTGGCGCTTGTCGATGCCGATATCGACAAGAGCCTCGCGCGCCTCTTCGATCTGATCCGCATTCCGAGCATCTCCACCGATCCCGGCTATCGCGATCAGTGCAAGGCGGCAGCCGAGTGGCTGAGCCGCGACCTCGCCTCCATCGGCTTCGATGCGTGCGTGAGGCCGACCACGGGCCATCCTATGGTCGTCGCGCACCAGAAGGAGGCGGCCGGGCCACATCTGCTGTTCTACGGGCACTACGACGTCCAGCCTGTCGATCCGCTGGCGCTCTGGACCAGCGATCCGTTCGAGCCTCGGCTGGAGCCGCTGCCGAATGGAGATACCGCGATCGTTGCGCGTGGGGCCTCGGACGACAAGGGCCAGATGATGACCTTCGTCGAGGCCTGCCGTGCCTGGAAAGCGGTGACCGGAAAACTGCCTGTGCAGGTCAGCATTCTCTTCGAAGGCGAGGAGGAGGCGGGTAGCCCGAGCCTTGCACCGTTCCTCGATGCGACTGCCGCCGAGCTGAAGGCGGATATGGTCTATGTCTGCGACACCGACATGTGGGACCGCGAAACGCCGGCCGTGACCACCATGCTGCGCGGGCTCTACAGCACCGAGATCGAGATCGCCTGCGCCGACCGGGACCTGCATTCCGGCATGTTCGGCAATGCTGCCCGCAACGCGCTGCAGGTGCTGTCGGATGTCGTATCGAGCCTGAGGACGCCGGATGGCGGAGTTGCGGTCGAAGGTTTTTACGACGGCGTCAAGGAACTGCCGGAAGCCATCAAGGCGCAGTGGCAGCGGTTGCCGTTCGACGAGAAGGGTTTTCTCGCCGATATCGGGCTGAATATTCCGGCGGGCGAGGCGGGGCGGTCCATCCTCGAACAGGTCTGGGCGCGGCCGAGCTGCGAGATCAACGGCATGAGCGGCGGTTATACCGGCGAGGGGTTCAAGACCGTCATCCCGGCCAGGGCGACCGCCAAGATTTCCTTCCGTCTGGTCGAGGGGCAGGTGCCGGAGAAGATCCGCGATGCTTTCAAGGCGCATGTTCAGGCACGCATCCCGGCGGATTGCTCGGTGACGTTCAAGGATTTCGGCCTGGCGCCGGCCACCGTCATGCCGGTCGAGAGCCCGTTCCTGACGAAGACGCTCGCAGCGCTTTCCACCGAATGGGAATGCGAGGCAGCACTTGCCGGAACCGGCGGCTCGATCCCGATCATCGGCGAGTTCAAGCGCCGGCTCGGCTGCGATGCGCTGCTGGTCGGCTTTGCCCGCTTCGACAACCGCGTTCACAGCCCGAACGAGAAATACGACCTGTCGAGCTTCCACAAGGGCATCCGCTCGTGGGTTCGCATTCTCGCCGAGCTTGCGGACTGATCCCGCCGCAGTTCAGGCTTTTTCGAAGAGCGGCGAGATCACCATTTCCGGCACCAGGACAAGTCCCTTGTCGGTGATACGGATCTCGGGGATGACCGATAGCGGGATGAGGTTGAAGCCCATATAGGCGATGGTGCAGCCGGCCTTTTCCCATTCGAGCTTGAGGGCCTTCACTTCGTCGGCGACGTCGTGGACGCGTTTGTCGGACAGCAGGCCGGCGATTGGCAGTGGCACCATGGCCGTGACCTTGCCATCCATCACGACGCAGACGCCGCCCTGTTTTTCCTCGATCGCGTCCAGCGCCACCTGCATGTCCGTCTCGTTGGTGCCGGCAACGATGATGTTGTGGCTGTCATGGCCGACGGAGGAGGCGACCGCGCCCTTCTTCAACCCGAAACCGTTCAGCAGGCCGTGCGCCACGTTGCCGGATGACTTGCCGTGCCGCTCGACAACGGTGACGAAGCAGAGGTCATGACGGTCGAAATGCGCCTGCCAGTCGTTGGCGGGTTCGAGCGTCACCGTGACATGGCCGAGCGTGATGCCGGGAAGCTCCGTGCGGATCGTATGGGCAGTGACGGTATCGACGGGAAGATCGGGCGCCAGTTTGAGGTTTTTCGGCAGCTTGACGGTATGATAGGCGGCCTCCGGGTAGCGATAAGGCTTCGAAAGTGCCGCATCGAGAACCGAGGTGATCTTGCGATTGTCGACCACCAGTTCGCCGCCATACCAGGTGCTGACCGGTTTCAGGTCGTCGGTCAGAAGCACGAGGTCCGCCCTTCGTCCGCCGCCGAGACCGCCGATCTCGCCTTCCATGCCGAAACGGGTTGCGCCATGCAGCGAGCCCATCGCCCAGGCTTGTTCCGGCGTCATGCCGGCCTTGACGGCTTCGCGCGTCACCCAGTCGAGGCCGAAGGCGAGCAGGTCCTCGGCATCGCGGTCGTCGGTGCAGACCGCGACGCGTTTATGCGAGGCGCCGAGTTCGGTGATCGTCTTGATCGCATGCGGCAGCGAATGCCAAGGCGTCGTCGGCGGGCCGCCGCGCAGGAAGAGCCAGACGCCGGCCTCGAGCAGGTCGTCGGCAATGTCGCGGTCGATCGCCTCATGGGTATCGGTGACGCCGGACGCGGCATAGGCCGCGACGAATTCCCGACCGTAGACGTGGCCGGAGACCGGCCGGCCGCGCTGGAGCGCTGCGGCAAGGATGGCATGACTGCGCTCGTCGCCCATGGCGACGGGGACGAAATCCATCTTTTCGCCAAGCGCCACCGCCTCAGGCCATTTGTCGAAGAGGGCGGCGATCTTGGCAGGCGTCAGGTCACCCCCGGCGGTTTCGAGTTCCGGTGACGTGGCCGGCACCGTGCTCGGCACAGTGAGGAAGATCGACAGGGGCGCCTGGCGCGCATCTTCGAGCATGGCCTCGACGCCTGCGACATCCATGACATTGCCGATCTCGTGGCTGTCGCAGAAGATCGTGGTGGTGCCGTTGAGGAGTGCTGCCTCGGCATAGGCGCAGGCTGTGACCATCGAGGATTCGATGTGAATATGCGGATCGACGAGGCCCGGAGCGATGATGCCGCCTTTGGCGTCGTAGAGCTTTGCCGATCCGTTCCGGTAGCTGCCGGCCGGTTTTACGGCTGCGACGCGGCCGCCCGAGATCCAGATCTCGCGTCCGTCGAGAATGCGTTCCGAATACGTGGACAGCACGCGCGCACCCTGGATGACCAGATCGGGGTCGCGACGGGCCGATGCGACATCGGCGAGACGGCGGGTCATGGTCGAAAGCGGCTGAACGGAGAAGCGGGTGAGGGTGCTCATGAAAATCTCATTTCCGGGACTCGGGGAGGACAGGTGGATTGTAGGGAAAGCCGCCGAGGCAAGGAAGCGCCAATAGGGAGACAACGCAATTGGAGCGTTGCCGAAATTCGAACTCTCGCGACGAAATATGCTGCTTTTCAGCAACGCCCCGGTCTGGGATAGTGCGGCTGAGGCAATAAGAGGCAAACGATCCGATGGCCTATATCATCACCGAACCCTGTATCGACGTGAAGGACGGCGCATGCACCGCAGCCTGTCCCGTCGACTGCATCTACGAGGGCGGGCGGATGTTCTATATCCATCCGGACGAATGCATCAATTGCGGCCTCTGTCTCTCCATCTGTCCGGTCGATGCCATCGCCTATGACGAGGAGGCGACCGAGGCACAGATGGCGTTCATTCCGGTCAACCGGGATTATTTCGGGGCCGAGGTCACCGGGTTGGGATCACCCGGCGGCTGGGACAAAAGCCGGACGCGGGCCGTCGATCACCCGGCGGTGACAGCCGTCCCCGTACGTGAGGCGGCCCACTAGGCGTTGGTCCAGCTTCCATAATAGGCGCGGGTGGCAGTGATCAGTTTGCCGCATCTTTCCCGCTCGACAGCGAGGCGCGGCAAGTCCGCCTTGGCCTGCGCCAGCAATTCCTTACGGGCAGCGTCGAAATCGACATTCACGAGCCTGCCGTCCCGCATGACCGGCCGGCCGGCGACATAGACGGCCTTGGCATGGGCGGCGGACATGCGGTTCAGCAGCACTTCGGCCTCGTCGAGATCGTCGAAGACGCTGTCGGCGATCAGGGCCTCGTAGTCGATAACCGTGAAATCCTCGCCGAGAGGCGCGTTGACGACGGCCGCGCCGGTGCGGATCGCGGCGTCGAAGATGTCGGCAGCGGTAAAATCTCTCTCAAGCTCGCGCCCGCCATGCAGGAAATAGAGAAGCCGCATTTCGCGCCAGAGGTCCTGGTCGTCGTCGAAGGCACCACCATCCAGCCCGATGCCGAAGCGCAGGCCGCGCTTGACGGCATCCGCGAGCGGCGCGGTGCCGGAACGCAGGCGCAGGTTGGCGGAGGGATTGGACACGAGCTGGACGCCGCGCTCGGCCAGCAATTCGTATTCGTCCGGCCGGAGCTGAACGCCGTGGGCGACCGCCAGGCGCGGTGACAGGAAGCCTATATCGTCGAGATAGCGGACGATGCCCTGCGGGAAGCGACGGTCCAGCCAGGCTCTCTGTCGTGGGCTTTCCAGGAGATGCATGTGGATACGGCGATCGTTGGCGGCGGAGGCCTCGGCGATCGCTTCGAGCAGGGCGTTCGAGCACCATTGCGGGCCGATCGGGCCGTATTGGACATCGACCAGCGGATTGGAATTCGCCGCCGCCACTGCGTCGGCGGCGGCAAGTTGATCGCGGAAAGGCGCATAGCGCGGCGCAAGCGGTGAAAGGGCCTCCCAATCCGCCGGGCTCAGAAACGGCTTCAGCCGCTCCGGGCCGCCATCATAGGCCCAGGCGTCGTGATCGAGCAGCGGGCAGGAGAGGCCGAGGCGGATCCCGGCATCTTTTGCGGCGCGGATCACCTCCAGGGCCTCATCGACCATGCGGGCCGCATTCAGGGAATTGTGGCAGTGGATGGTCGCGGCGACGCCGGTCTTTGCCAAGCGACCGAAAGCAACCAAGGCTTCCAGATAGGCGTCGGTGCGGGGGCGGAGCCGCATGGTCGGGATCCAGGTCTCCAGCGCGTCGTCAAGGCTGCCGAAATCGAGCGTGCGGATGCCGTAGCCATGATCATGCGCGTTGACCGGCATCGGCAGGACGAGGTCGCCGGCGGCAAGCGGGATGGCTGAGGCCGGAGCGGGAAGGGCTGCCCACGCCGCATCGCCGCGCAGGGCTTTTCCATGGCCCGGATGCTGCAGGAAGCGTGTGTCTTCGTTCGATGTCACCGCTTGATGACCTCCGCGATCTGGTTGCTGAATTTTTCGAGATCGACGCTCAGCGCCTCGATCACAGCTTCGGTGGCATGGGTGAGTTGACGGTTATGGGGCGCGACGATGCCGACCTCCAAGTTCTGCAGGCGGGAGCCGGCGATCGGCAGGGCGACCACGTCGCCGGCCTTCAGTTCCTTGAGGAGGCCGAGCGGGGTGAAGAAGGCGACGCCTTCGCCGGACAGGATCAGCGGCTTCAGCATCATCTGGTTGTTGGTTGCGACGAAGGTGCGGCCGACGCGATCGAGCGAGGCGAGTTCGACGGCGATCATCGAGCTCATCACCTCATTGTCGAGCTGCAGCAGCAGCTTGAACTGGGCACATTCCTGAAGGGTGGCGCTTTTCTGGCGGGCGAGTGGATGGTGTTTGGCGACGATCACCATCAGCGGCATCCGCACGCCGTGCACCAGCTTGATGTCGTGCGGGCGAGCGAGATCGAAGGTGATGCCGATATCGCAATCACCATCGGCGACGAAATGGAAGATGTTGTTAAAATTGTCGGCGCGGATGCGGAAATCGACGGCCGGGTTCTTGTGGTGAAAGGCCATGACGAATTCCGGCATGAACTGCACGGCCAGACTGTCGAGGCAGGCGATGTGGACGCGGCCGGTGCGCTTGCCCTGCAGGTCGCCGAGATCGGATTTCATGATCTCGTAGTGGTGGATCGTCTCCTTGGCGTGCTTCAGCACCACCTTGCCGGCAGAGGTGAGGCGCAGGCCATCGGAAAACCGTTCGAACAGCGGCGTGCCGAGTTCGTCCTCAAGCTTGCGGATCTGGCGGCTGACGGCGGAGGTTGCCACATGCAGCTCTTCGGAGGCCTTGCGGATCGAGCCCGCGCGCGCGACTTCGACGAAATATTTCAGGATACTGGCGTGCATACTCATCCCCCAAGATCCTGAAATTCATAGCATGGCCGAAGCGTGTTGCGATCCTTCGGATTCGCTTGCCACGCTTCCGTTCTTTGTTCGATGCATGTCTTTACCGCAAAACCGCCGCACACTTTTGCGCGCCATGCATCAGCGGCCCTGCCAAACCGGCGCACGCTTTTCGCGGAAGGCAGTGACGCCTTCGACGGCGTCTTCGCTCTGCAGCGCACGGATGAGCGCGGGGGTGCGCAGGCCTTGGGCTTCGGCGGGGCTGAGATGGCCGGTGCGGTTGACGGTCTGCTTGATCGCCTTCAAGGACAGCGGGGCGCAGGCGACGATATCGCTCACCCATCTGTCGACGGCCGCATCCAGCGCATCGAAGGGGACGGTTTCATTGACGATGCCGAAACCCTGCATTTCGGCTGCAGTGAACTGGCGGCCGGTCAGCATCACCGACATGGCGAGGTTGTACGGGATTTTACGCTGCAGCAGTACCATGCCGCCGTCGAGCGGCATGCGGCCGACGCGGGCTTCCGGCAGGCCGAATTTCGCGGTGTCGGCGGCGATCACGATATCGCAGCCGAGTACCATCTCGAAGCCGCCGCCAAGTGCGTAACCGTTGACGCGGGCGATGACCGGCACGTCGAGCGTCTTGCGGAAGGCAATGCCGCCGAAACCGTTCACGCGGCTTTCCGCCCAGTATTCGAGGCCGGACTTGGTGGCGCCGCCCTTGAGGTCGGCGCCCGTGCAGAAGGCCTTTTGTCCGCTGCCGGTCAGCACCACGCAGGAGATATCGTCGCGGGCTTCGATCTCGGACCAGATGGCGTCGAGCTCCCTTTCGGTCGCGGCATCGACGGCATTCATGCGGTCCGGGCGGTCGAGCGTGACCCGTGCGACACGGTTCTCGACGGAAAAGCCGACGGTCATGCCGCGTCTCCGCGGCGAGACTCCAACGAGGCAAGGATCTCGTCATTGTGCTGGCCGAGGCTCGGCGGGGAGATGCGAACCGAAACCGGGGCAGCGGACATGTCGATCGGCGAACCGATGAGGCGGATCGGGCCGGCAGCGGTTTCACCCGCTTCGAGGATCATCTTGTTGATGACGGTCTGCGGATCCTGAAGCGCTTCGGCGAGATTGCGCACCGGTGCGCAGAGGATATCGACCTCTTCCAGGCGCTTCAGCCAGTGGGCATTGCTGTTCCTCGCAAAGTTCGCACGGAAGATCTCCTGCAGTTCCGGGCGATGCGCCATCTGGGAATCGAAATCCTTGTAGCGCGGCTGGGCGGAGAGATCCTCGATTTCGAGCGCGTTGCAGATGTCCTGCAACGGGTTCTGCTTGAAGGCGCCGACCATGACGATCGCGCCGTCGGTGGTGTCGAACACGCCGGTGAGCGGGAAGGCACCCCAGTTCAGATCCTTTTCGCGCATCATGTGCGCGGCACCTTCCTGCATCTGCATGGCGAGCATGGAATTGTAGAGGCTGACGGCCACGTGCTGGCCTTCGCCGGTCTTTTCCCGGTGCAGGATCGCCAGCAGAATGCCTTGGACCAGATGCATGCCGGCGGAATAATCGGCGAGCGGGGTCGCATAGATCGAGGTTGGGTGGGCGCTGTCCGACTTGCGGCGCATGACGCCCGAGAGCGCCTGGGCGAGAATGTCCTGGCCGCCCTTGTGCTGGTAGGGGCCGGTGAGGCCGAACCCGGTGCCGACGGCATAGATCAGCCGCTTGTTGATCTTCTTCAGGTCCTCGTAGCCGAAGCCCATGCGCTCCATGACGCCGGGGCGGAAGTTGTTGACCACCACATCCGCGCCAGCGATCAGGGCGAGCACGGCGTCGCGGGCTTCTGTGAGCTTCAGGTCGAGCGCCAGGCTTTTCTTGTTACGGTTCAGCGAGCAGAAGACCGGGTTGTTGAGGCCATCAGGATCGGAACCGAGCGACCAGCGGGAGAGGTCGCCGATCTTGCTCTTTTCGATCTTGATGACTTCGGCACCGTAATCGGCGAGCGTCTGGGTGCAGCAGGGGCCGAGCATGACCTGCGTGAAATCGATCACGCGGATACCGTCGAGGGGTAAAGAATTCATTCCGCAGCCTCCAGGAATGTTGCATTGTCGGAGGGCACGTCACCGGGATCGGCACCCTGCGCCCGCATCTGTTTCTGGATTGCCCGAACATCGGCTTTCCGAACGGTGGTTCCCGCATTGAGCGCCACGACGGCCGCGACGCCCGCCGCTTCGCCCATCGCCATGCAGGGCGGGATCTCGCGGCTCGATTTCTGCGCTTGGGGTGTCGCCGAGTAGTGACGTCCGGCGACGATCAGCTGATCCACCTCGCGCGGCAGCATCGACCGGTAGGGCGTGTAATAGTCGCGACCGCGGCAGACGGTGTCGGAGAAGTGGATGCGGTTCATCACGTCGTCCTTGGTGACGACGTATTCGCCTTCCAGCAGCCGCGTCTGGCGTACGCCGGTCTGCGGCGCGAAATCGACGACGTAGGCCTTTTCGAAACCGGGCATCTTTTCGCGAGTGAAATCGAGCAGGCGGGCGATGCGGGCGCGGCCTTCCAGCTCCGCCTTGGTCAGGTCCTCGGTCTTGAGGCCGGAGAGGTTCGGCATATGCGGGCAGTTGAGCCAGACAACGCCCGGCAGCGGCGTCTTCAGCCACCAGAAGGACCAGCAGCCGCCGATCAGGCGTTTGGCCTCATGGTCGATCTTCTTGAAGGCTTCCGGTTCCTCGAACTCGAAATGCTCGGCGGCTTCCGTATCGACCCCGCCCCAGCGGGAGACGGTGGTCAGGATGAAGTTCGATTCCACGTGCGAAGCGCCGGCCGAGGCCGCGACGTCGAGGTCGCCGGTGGTGTCGATGACGACGTCGCCGAGGATCGCTTCCATGCCGGACTTGGTCTGGCAGATGACACCCTTGATGGTCTTGCCCTCCATGATCGCGGAGGAGAACCAGCTATGGGTCCGGAGTTTTACGCCAGCTTCGGTCAGCACGTCGTAGGAGGCGCGTTTGAAGCCGTCCGGATCGAAGGCGGCGGAAAAGCAGATCGGGTGCGGCATCGACTGGGTGTGGAAATCGAACAGGCCCCAGCGGGCCCAGCGCCGCCAGGCTTCCGGTGTTTCGCGGATGTCGAGTTCGCGGTCGCGGCCGGTCGGGGTGACGCAGAGGTCCCATTTCTTCATGCGCTCGATCATCTCCATGCAGATGCCCTGCACGGTGATTTCGAGCTGATTGATCATGTCGTCGAGCACCAGCACCATGCCGCCGGCGGCAAGCCCGCCGACATAGGGGTAACGTTCGAGAAGGGTCACCTTGGCGCCGTTGCGGGCTGCGGAAACGGCCGCGGAAATGCCCGCCGGTCCCCCGCCGACCACGACCACATCGGAACGGTCTACCACTGCGACGTTGCGCGCCGCCTGAAGGATTGTCTGTTGCATTGGTTCAAACTCCCAAAGAACCGGGTCTGATAACGTCGTCGGGCTAGAGCGTTCCGCTCTACCTCTTTGTTTTCACGCAATTCAGCCGCAAAACCGCTGTGCACTTTTGCTGGAATTGCTCTAGTGCGAGCCGGCCGGCTTCCAGCGGATCATCCGGGCTTCGATCACCGAGACGATGAAGAAGAGGGCGACGGCGAGGGCGGCGGCGATCACGACGGTTGCATAGAGCAGGGGCGAGCGGAAATTGTAGGTCGCCTCGATGATGAGAGCGCCGAGGCCGAAGCTCGAACCGATCCACTCGGCGACGATGGCACCCATGACACTGCTGGTCGCAGCGATCTTCAAAGCCGCGAACAGGAACGGCATCGAACTCGGCAACCGCACCTTCCAGAGGATTTCCGTGTTGCTGGCGGACAGGACCCGCATCAGGTCGAGCATGGCGGGGCTTGCGGATTTCAGGCCCTGGACCATGTTGACCAGCGTCGGAAAGAAGCAGATCAGCCCGGCGATGATAATCTTGGGCGCTAGCCCGTTGCCGAAGATCAGCACCAGGATCGGGGCGAGCGCGATGATCGGGATCGCCTTGATGAAGACCGCAATCGGGTAGAAGGCTTTTTCCGCAGTCGAGCTGTGGACGAACCAGATTGCCAGAAGAATGGCGACGAGATTGCCGAAGACGAAGCCGAGGAACGCCTCGAGGATCGTGGGCAGCACGTTGGTCCAGAGGATCTTGGCGTTGTCGTGGAAGGCATAGGCGACATCGACCGGGCTTGGGGCCATGAAGGTCGGTATCTTGAAGAACCAGACGACAAACTGCCAGAGGACCACGAGCCCGACGGCGGCTCCGATCGCGGGCATATGTTTGACGAGCACGCCGGCCGTTGAATCGAGAAACGCGATCTTGCGATCGGGGGCGCCGCCGCTCTTGGTGGTGGAGGAAACGATGTGGCTCACAGGCATTCCTCCAGAAGGCGGCGCAGATGCGCGGTGACGCCGATGAATTCCACCGTGTCGCGCACGGCGAGCGAACGCGGGAAGGGCAGGTCGACCTTCATGAACTCCTTGACGCGGCCCGGATGGGCCTGGAGCATCAGCACGTTCTGGCCGAGGAAGGCCGCTTCCGGGATGGAATGGGTAACGAACAGGATCGTCGTTCCGGTCTCCTGCCAGACGCGCAGCAGTTCCTCGTTCAGCCGGTCACGGGTGATCTCGTCGAGTGCCCCGAAGGGCTCGTCCATCAGCAAGATGCGCGGCCGCGTGATCAGCGCGCGGGCGATTGCCACGCGCTGGCGCATGCCGCCCGAGAGCTCGTGAGGGAGCGCATTTTCGCGCCCCTTCAGCCCAACCATGGCCAGCAGTTCATGCGGATCCGCATTGTTGCCGTTCTGGGCATGCTTTCCGACTTCCAGCGGCAGTCGGACATTGTCGAGTACGTTCCGCCAGGGGAGCAAAGTCGCATCCTGGAAGACGAAGGCGAAGTCGCGGCTCTCGCGAGCCTCCTGCGGGCTCCGGCCAAAGACGGAAATCGAACCGTCGCTGATGTGGACGAGATCCGCCACACATCTCAGCAGGGTCGATTTTCCGCAGCCGGACGGGCCGAGCATGGTGACGAAGGCGCCTTCCGGTATGTCCACGGAAACATCGGAAAGGGCCGTGAATTCGTTGTTCCTGTCACCGAACCGGACTGAGAGGTTTTGGATCGAAACCGCCGTGGCCGCCGGTTCTGCCTGGGGAACGCTCGGCATCAACTTCGCCGCTCCTGACATGGCCATCACCCCACCTGTTTGCGGATGTCGCTGGTGGCTTCAAGGATGGAGAAGTTCGCGACGTCGTCGACCGTCGGAACGGTACCCTTGAACTGCTTGAGATCGGCATAGGCCTTGATTTGCGCCGCCCAGTTCTCACGCGACATGGTACCCCAGCCGGATGCCTTGGTGGTGGCGCCGAACGAGAAGTCGACGCAGGGTCCGACGGCTTTCATTTCACTGGCCTTGTCGAGGATCGGGTAGGCCTCACAGAGCATCTCGACCGCTTCCTTCTGATTGCTGCGAACGTAACCCCAGCCTTTCGCGGCAGCACGGGTAAAGCGTTCCAGAACATCGGAATGCTTGGCGATCTGGTCGTCGGTCGTGTAGTAGACGTTGGCGTAGAGCTGCAGGCCGCTGTCCCAGAGCATCATATCGACTCGGTTGTCGCCGAGCACGTCGAGTGCGTTGACGTTGGTAAGCCAGCCGGTGACCGCATCTGCCTGGCCGGTGATCAACTGGTTCATGTCCGAGCCCATGTTGACCATCTTCACCTGGTCCTCGGCGATGCCGTTCTGGGCGAGAAGCGCGCGCAGCAGGATGAAGGCGGTCGGCTGGGTGGCAATCGTCTTGCCGATCATATCCTTCGGGGTCTTGATCGCCTTGTTCTTCAGCGAGAAGTAGGTGAAGGGGTGTTTCTGGTAGCCGGACAGGAAGGCCTTGACCGGCAGGCCAGCCGAACGCGCCAGCATCACGGACGGGCTGGACGAAATCTGGCCGGTTGCGGACTGGCCGGACGCGACGCCGGCGACGCCATCGACGCTCGGTCCGCCGGGGACGATTTCAAGCTCGATGCCCTGTTCCTGGAAGAAACCCTTCTTCATGGCGGCGACTTCGCCGAGCACGCCGTTCGAGACAAGCCAACCGAGCTGCATGCGCACTTTGGCCACATCCTTGGCGTTGCCGGCCCGGATGCCGAGGAAGCTGGAAGTGGCGGCAAGGCCGCCCAAGGCCGCGGCATTGGAGATGAAGCGGCGGCGATTCAGTGTGAAATGAGACATAGCGTTCCCCTGTTGGCCTTTTGGCCTGATACATTTTCGCTTGACTTGGCCGGTCTCAGCTGCCGGATTAAGAAGAGGATGGCGCAATGTTGCGTTCTAATAAAGAACAATAATTCGCATATTTCGTTGCCGAAAAGGCAACGCCAATGTGTCACCGACTTCCGTTGAAGGCACCACAGCCTCGATCGCGATACCGGAAAACGCCGCGGGGGCCGGCGTTCATGGTAGACGATTTATTTATTTATCCACTCAAGATAGAAAATGCTTGAAGGGTACTCGGCAACCTATCGATGATAGGATACAAATAACACCTATGTATCCTAGCCCGGAGAGATGGTCCTGCAGTGAGCAAAGCACCGAATGCCGCCGACAGAGAGGTTGGAAAGCGGATCCGCCTCTACAGGCGAGAGAAAAAACTTACGCAGCCGCAACTTGCCCACCATGTGGGCATCACGTCTCAGCAGCTTCAGAAGTATGAAAACGGCATCAACCGGATTGCTGTCGGCAAGCTTGTGGAGATTGCGACCGCGCTGAGGGTCGAGATGGTGGCGTTCTTCGACCGCATCCCGACAGTCGAGCCGTCGAACGACAATCAGCGCGAAGACCCGCAATTCGATTTCACGCATGAAGCACTGCTGATGAGCACGGCATTCATGAGCATTTCGAACCCGATTCTTCGCAGACGCATCCTTGAACTGGTTCAGGCGGTTGCCGCAAAAGAATTCGAGGCGGAAGCGTTTTTCGCCGAGATCGAAAGACAGCCGGCCCAGTGATCGGTCCCTGACGGTTTACGTCCTGGGACCATCCTCATCGAGGGCCAGCTTCGTTTTGCTGCGGAATATCGCATTCAGCTTCACGCTCCTCTCGTTTTCGGGATTGACGCCTTCCCAATCGAGCGAGAGTTGAAGAAGTGCCATGTTCGTCAGATGGACGACCGTGGAGAGCTGAAGCGATTCCGCTTCCTTGTTGACCGCAGAAAGCATGCGGAACAGGCGGGCGTATTCGTCGCTGGCGACGTCATTTGCAAGATCAATCATTTCATGGATCCTTGCGCCGAGTCGACCTCGTCGCGCAGTTTTTCCCAATGGGCGGTCTGTGCGAACGTCCATTTGGAGTGTTTGTTGGAACTGCTGATGCCGTTTAGCCAGACGAGGACGGCTCTCGCATCCTCACGCTTCAATTCCACCTGATGGCGTTTGATGTCGTGAAGGATCACTGCACTGCGCTGGGGATCGCTGAATTCGCATCGTTCGAGAATGGCCTGATAGGTCCGCTCGGTGTAGTGCATGAAATTGGCGGCGAGGAAAAATCTCTCCCGCTCGGCAGCCGAGATGAGCCCCATCCGCCCAAGCTTGCGGATTGTCGCCTCGTAATCGACGCGCGGCACCGAGAGAGGCATCCAGCCGAGTTCCTCGGGACCATGGATCAGTGCGACGGCTTCGTCGTCGATCAAGCGGCCGGCGGCATAGTCCGAATATATCCTGCCGATGCCGACCATTCCGAATGCCTCGCATTCGGCAGCGCGCAACGCTCCCATGCTCGAGCCGCCGCCGACGGAGACATCGCAGCTCAGCGCATAAAGAATCTCCTTGTGCCACACGGAGGCGGACTCGCCGAAATAGCCGTCGATCAGCGCGATCGCCTTGGCGCCGTCTTCGACCGCCTTCAGAATATCGCCACGCGCGGCAGGCCCGCGGAAGGTCAGCGAGGGAAATCGTTGCTTCATCTGGTGGGTCGAAGACCCGAGACTCGGTCCGACAAAAACGACTTTCAATGCCGTGACCTCCTTATGGCGTTTGCAGCGCGGATACCGAGCTGCAAATATTGTCCTGAAAGCTCAACTTCCAAGCCGGGAACGACGACGCGGACGACCGATACGGGGAGCCCGGCATCCTGCATGGGAACAGCAACAACTTGCCTGATGCCGGCCAGCCTGAGGCGGGCGAGTATGTGATCGATCGTGCCGTTGATGGAGTAGCGGGTTGCGTCAAGCTCGCGATACCGGACCGGGCGCCTGTGCAGCGACGACAGGGCGACCAGGCGGCTGAGAGCGTTGTCCGCCCGTATGTGCTGATAGATGCGGGGCGAAAAGTCGTCGCGGCTACCGGCAATCGCAGTCAGGCGGCTCTGCGCGGCCTCGGTGATGGCACGCAGCATTGCGCGTACCGGATCAGGATGGCAGCCGCAGCCGCCGCAAATCTGGCTCCAGCGCGGGTCTGATCGCTTGGATGTCGAATCCGGGATGAGCACGGCCAGGAATGCCGGAACCTGGAGGTCCGTCGTCATGTCGAGGAGGAGGAGCTGCATGCCTGCATCGCGGAGGCGACCGACCATCAGGTCGATCAAGGCATCCTCGACCGTGGCTGGATCGACGAGGCAGGCATTCAGTTCCTGCTCGGATTTGAGCTGGACAAGGGTCCAGGCGTCACGCTCGACGAGTTCGCAGAGCCCGTGCAGAAGTGCCTCGGCGCGGGTGTTTCCGGAAGCGAGACCATCGCTGGACTGTTCGAAACCGGCCGGCCGTTCGCCCCGGTGGTCCATTCCGGCAAGCCACCAGGGCACCATGACCTGATTGCCGGAAAGGATATCCAGACCGGGGACCCAAGGTATCTGACGGTCGCCGATTTCGGAGGGCACGCACCGTGCGGTCGAATGAAGGTCGATCATCCCAGCGGCGGAGCCCGCAACGTCGTTGACGGTCGCCAAGGTGAGCGATGCTGGTTCGATTTCCGCGACCCGCGTCTCCAAGGCCTCCATGGCGGCCGAGGTGCGTGCCGCATCGGCATCGACGCCTTTGCCCTGGAAGACGGAAAGAGTGTAGCTGTTCGGCCGCGTCGCGAAGGCGACGGGAATGCCGACCCGGTCGAGGCCGGTCAGGAAGCCGACCCGGGTAATGCCGAGATCCCGGAAAAACGGGCTGATCGCGTCGAAGGTTTCCGCCGGCGAGACGCGCCGGTCGTGATACGTGCTGAAACCTTCTTCCCGCTGCGAAAGGGAGGCTGCGAATGTCTGGATCGTCTGCGTCGATGACTGGATCTGCATCGTCATTTCCGGCGGCCGAGTTTCAAGAGGCCCTGAACTGGAGTGAGACCGGGCGGGCGACTGCCGGGTCTGCAAAAGCGATTGCTGTGCCGAACTCATCTGGTCGAATCGTCCTCTCCAAGGGTCTGTAGTGGAGAAGAAACCAAAGGCACCGTGACTTGGGCGTGACAGGCTTGTTTAGAGGGCTCGTCTGGCTGCTTGACCGTTCTTTTGCTTGGGGGGCTCGTGGTTAAGCCCAAGGCAGCCGTCGGCACCTTGGGCTTCCAGGCTCATTATTGATATCTCATGGCATGCGTGACCTGAGAGAGCGCATTCGGCGCAATTTCGGTCCGACGGCCGAGCACGGCTTCGGCAGCGGCGGAAAACCGCAGGGTCGGGGCCGAGGCGGTGGCTTCAACAGGCTTGGAGGTCTTGAACTTCGTTTCCATGCTTTCTCTCCGCGAATAAGCAGCGTGTGCTGCGTTGCATCGAGAAAGGACCACACCGGGTGTTATTCCGGCGTGACAGGCATTTTCACGCCCGTTTACGGCAGCCCGGCGAGCCGGAGGCCATGAATGAGGAGCTCGGCATGGGCCGGATTGCGGTCCGGCACGAAGTAACGGATATCCTCGCTGCGGAAGTCCGGGAAATTTTCCCTGACGATTGCCGCATATTTACGCGCGGCGGGCATGTCTCCGGCCATCGCGTGACTGGCGGCGAGCAGCCTTGCGGTGGCGTGCTGGGTCTTGACCGGGTCGATCGTATCGATCGCTTTGGAATATTCCTGGCGGACGTAATAGGTGGAGCCCAGGATCCAGTAGTAATAATCCGGCGGCAGCGGGTTCAGCTTGAAGGCCGCGAGCCCGAGATCGAGAGCCTTGTCCAGGTCGCCGGCATGCGACAGCGCGTCCGAATAATCGACCAACACATCCGCATCGCTCGGATTGAGGTTCTGAGCCTCCTGAAAAAGATCCAGGCTTTCGTCGAAACGTCGGCGATAGAGGGAGATGAAGCCAAGCTCGCGGAAGGCGCGGCCGCTGCCAGGATCGAGATCGCGGGATGCGCGGGCGGATTGATTGGCCACGTCCAGCAGCTCATTGTCCTTCATGCCGCGAACCAGCCATTCCATGCCGAGCGAGCGTGAAATTCCGGCATGCGCCGGAGAAAAGCTGTCGCAACGCTTGACCGACGATTTGAACCACTTGCGCGCCTGGCGCAGATGCTGCAGGTCCGTGCCGGACAGGTAGCGCTTCCCTTCGAGGTAGAGCCGGTAGGCGGAGGGGTCGACGTCGTCGAGGGACTTGGCGATTTCATGCCGCTCGATGACATCGGTCAGCGACATCGAAATACGCCGCGCCAACTGGCCGAAAGACGCCCTCATCTGCTGGACGTCGAGCGGCAGGTTGATGGCCCAGAGCACCTCGCCGGTGCCGACCCTCGTTAGCCTGCAGGTCGCAAAAATCTCGTCGCCTTCGCCCTGGATCGTCACGAACACGGAATAGTCGAACTGAAGGTCGCTAAGGGCCGATTGGCTCTGACTTGGATCGGCCGAGCGATTGAGCAGTTCAAAACTCGTATGGGCGGCGATGATCTTGAAAACACGCTGATGGCTGAGGCCGATCGTGACGTCTTCCAAAAGAGCCCTGCCGAGGCGTTGGACCAGCGCGTCCTGGACGATTGTCTCGGGCGGCAGGATCACCACGCGCGGCTGAGCCGGCATGATGTCCCTCGGACGTTCCTCCGGCGCAGGCGTGCGGTCCGAGGCGGGCCTGCTCAGGATGCCGAGTTCGTGGGCGAGCGCAACCGTCTCCGGTGTCGGCGGCGTGCCGTAATCGGCCCTGAGCTGGTCCCGGCATCGGCTATAGGCCTGGCGAGCGGCGGCGAAGTCACCATGGCCGACGTGATACTTCATCAACGCTCGCGCGGCGCCCTCATGGGAGGCATCCAGTTCGATCAGGCGATTGGCAAGCAAGGGCAATGACGGGGACTGCTGGTGGGACGATATCGCCAGCAGGCTTTCGATGTGGCTCGATCGCCAGTCCCCGACCTTGCGTCGTGCGTCCAACAACCAGTCTTCCGCGCCGCCGGTCGGAGCCTCCACGGCTTCGAGCAGTTCGCCTCGAACAACGTCCCAGTCCTCTTCCCTTAGGGGCCCCGGCTCCATCAGGGCGAGGAGATCGATGTCGGACCGATCGCAATCAAGCCTCAGCGCTTCTTCGTCGGTGACAAGGATGGCCGGGGCATCCGGACCGACGGCCTTGGCGATGCGTGCCAAAAGCTGACGCAGGCTGTTTGCACGCTTCTCCGCGTCGTGGGAAGGCCAGAGAAGCCGCCGTATCGTTTCGCGGTCGACCGTCAATTTGGGCGCCATCGCAATGACGGCAAATAGAAAATACGCCTTTTCCGGCAGAGCTATGCTCGCGCCGTCCAACTCAAACGAAGGGCGACCAAGCAACCGGATTTTGAGCGTCGTATTTTCGAGCATTGTATTGTTGTTCGGAACTACGCGTTGGTGTCGGAAATATGTATCGTTATGGGGACTGCCTGTACATGCATTTCTTCAGACTTTAGTCCAGTAAGATACAGCTATCGCGCGCTTCGTCAAACCGGCTTTTATCGCAATGGTCGAAATGTGTTCCTGTCACCATCTTTGCATTGAAGGTAGTGCGCCGAAAGCAACAGGGCGATCCGCGTCTCCAGAATGCCGGCGCCGGTTCGACCCAGAATCCAGGTTACGTCGGGTTTCCGAGGAATTGGAAATATGCCCAGGCGAGAACAAGGCACACGATCACGACTGCAACAACCGCCAACTTGCGCAGCAGCGGGTTTGGCTCCCGCGGCGGCGGTTCCGGGCGTCGGAATTTGATGATGTTGTCGTTCATGGATCTGCTTTTACCGCTGAACGTCTTGAACCGCTATGGGGTTGCGATTGTTTTGTCGTGTTGCGGCTGTGAGCGGCATCCGCGAGGGGCATAACAGCACATCGATCGGCATTCAACTTCCCGTATTCATAGCAATCTCTCCGTTCACAGGCCATTCCCAGCGCAGTCAGCTGCCGGTCTACTTCACGGCTCCCGCCGTCATGCCGTTGATGAACTGGCGCGACAGGATGATGTAGACGATGATGACCGGAGCCGAGGACAGCAGAAGCCCCGCAAACAGCACGCCCCAATCCGTCGTGTATTCGCCCATGAAGGTCGTCAGGCCCTGGGGCAGGGTCTTCAGGTTGTCCTTCTGAATGAAGATCAGCGGGAAGAAGAAGTCGTTCCAGATCGGCACGACGTTCTGGATGCCGGCGATCACCATGGCGGGCCTGACCAGCGGCAGCATGATAGACCACATGATCCGCGGCTCGCTGGCACCGTCCATGCGCGCCGCGTCCTCGAGTTCGTTCGGAAGCGTGGCGATGAAGCCGGTCATGATGAAGACGGTGGTCGGCAGGCCCATCGCCACATAGATGACGATCAGCGACAGCTGCGTGTTCAGGATGCCGAGGTCGCGCATCAGGATGAAGAGCGGGATGATCGCGAGCTTCAGGGGAAGCGTCAGCCCGGCCAGGAAGAACATCAGCACGAAGCTCGAGCCCCGGAACTTGTAGCGACCGACGGCATAGGCCGCCATCGTCCCGAGCGTCAGGATCACGACGATCGACGCGCCGGTGACGATCACCGAATTCAGGAGGTAGCGTAAGAAGTTGGTCTGGCTCCAGATCCTGGTGATGTTTGCGAAGTTGGAAAAATCAGGGATCGAGAACGGCGACTGGAAGATCTGGGCGTTGGTCTTGAACGCGGCAAACAGCATGATGACGATGGGAGCGAGCATCACCACCGTGTTCAGGATCAGGATGATCTGGATCAGCCCGTCCTTGCCGAGCGTGGCGAGCATGCCGCGCCGATCGTAATAGCTTTGCGAAGCGGTGTTCATAACTGAATTTCCCTGGCCCGCAGCTTGAAGGTGATGACGCCGGCGACAAGGGCGATGAAGACGAAGATCAGCACGGCAAGCGCGCTGCCGGCGCCGAAATCCTGGCCCGAGCCGGATTGGTCACCGAAGGCGGTGCGATAGAAATAGAGGCCGAGGACGTCCGTCGCCTTATGTGGCGAGCCGTCGACACCGACCATGATATAAGGCAGTTCGAACCAGTTGAACGAGCCGACGAAAAGCAGCGTGAAGACGACGGTTGCGCTGGGCGCCACCAGCGGCCAGACGACCTTGGTGATCTTCGTCCATTCGCTTTCGGTCTCCATGCGCACTGCATCCAGGATTTCGCCGGGGATTCGCTGCATGCCGGCGAGGAAAACGAGGGTCGGGAAGCCGACCATGTGCCAGGCATTGGCGATGATCAGTGCCCACAGCGCCGTCGTACCCTGGCCGAGCCAGGGCTGGGCAAGTCCACCAAGGCCAGTGCCGCGCAGCGAGATGTTCACGACGCCGAAAAGCGGGTGCAGAAAGAGTTTCCAGAGGAAGCCGACGATGATGGTCGACAGCACGACCGGCAGGAAAACCGCGACGCGATGGAAGGCGGCGCCCGGGAGTTCGCGCCACAGACAGTAGGCGAGCACGAAACCGACGCCGTTCTGCAGCACCATCAGCGCGAAGAAGACCAGCACGTTGTGCGTGAATGCATTCAACGTCCAGTCCGCGTAGGGCTGGGTGAACAGGACCTTGTAGAAATTCGCGAAGCCGACGAACTCGCCCCGCGCCAGCCCGTGCCACTGGAAGAAGGCATAGGCAAAAGCGGAGATGATGGGATAGACGACGAACAGGGCGACGAAGGCGAGCGGCGGCACGATCAGCGCCGTGATCCATAGACGTCGCGCCACGAGAGGCGATCCGGGCATCACAATTCTCTTTGGTTGGAAAATATGGGAACGGCCGCCGTCCGGCCGCTCCCCTTTCGATTATTTCTTGAACGGTGCGTACCAGGCGGCGAGGCCGGTCGTCAGGTTCTTGCCGACCTCTTCCGGGGTCGCCTTGCCGCCGAACAGCTTCTGGATTTCGCCCTGCAGCAGGACGGAACCGGACGGCTCACCGTAGCGGAAGTGCACCAGCATGATGTAGGGAATGGAATGCTTGTTGAGTTCGGCGACTTCGCCCAGCAGCGGGTCCTTGAAGTTCACACCCGGCACAGCTGAGATATTGTTCAGGTCGTCGGCGAACATCTGGCCGAATTCCTGGCTGGCGAGGAAATTGACAAACTTCAGCGCCGCTTCCTTCTTGGTGGTCTTGGCGTTGACCGCATAACCGCCGTCGAAATACTGGGCCACCAGCTTTTCGTCACCGGCTTTCAGGCCTGGCATCGCGAAGATGCCCATTTTGATCCCGGGGTTCTGCTTCTTGAAGTTCGAAAGCTCATAGGAGCCGCCGACGAACATGCCGGCCATGCCGGATGCGAAAAGCTGCTGCGACGAAGCGTAGTCGAGACCGATGAAGCCGTCCGGGAAATATTTGGTGATTTCCTTGAGCTTGGTGAGGGCCTCGACATAACGCTTGTCCATAAAGTCGGCCTTGCCGGCCATCAGGTCGTCATAGAAGCCGCGGGTCATCAGGGTGGAGGCGATACCGCCGACCATGACTTCGTTCTGCCAGGCTGTCGCCGTGCCGTTGCCGAATGGCATGACGCCTGCTGCCTTCAGCTTTTCGGCAGCCTTGACGAGGTCGTCAAGCGTTTCCGGCTCCTTCAGACCGTTCTTGTCGAAGATGTCCTTGTTATAGATCACCAGCATCGTCTGGCTGGCGAAGGGCACCGCGTAGGTGATCTTGCTCGAGCGGGCGGTTTCCGCGGCGACGGCGGCCGGTGCGAATTTCTCGAGCGCCGGAACGTTGGTCTTGTCAAGCGGCAGCAGGTAGCCGGCGTTGGCGACGTTTTCCAGACCGCCATAGGCGCGCGCGAACATCAGGTCCGGCCCCGAACCGCCGGCAAGTGCCGTTGACAGGATGGTGTTGTAGTTCGTCGCTTCGAACGTCTCGAACTTGACGGTGATGCCCGGGTTCTTCGCCTCGAAAGCGTCGATAAACTTCTCGTACTGGGCCTTGTCTTCCTGGCGCCAGCTCCAGAAAGTCAACTCCTCCGCCATTGCCGGCAGAGCGGTCATCAGGGCTCCCAAGGCTACTATCGTGCTACAAACTAGCTTTTTCATCTGGTTCCATCCTCTTGATATTATAGGAGACGAAAGTGCTTTCAGGCCGCCAACCTCTCCCTCGTCGCGCGGCTGAAATAGTGGATTTCCTCTGAAGCGACCGTGATGACGACCGGGGTGTCTGGAGGCAAATCGACCGAGGCCGACGACCTGATGCCGACCAGTGTGCCGTCGCCGAGGCGCACATAAACATACGTGTTCTCGCCGAGGTATTCGGTGTAGACGACGCTGCCATTGAAGCCCTCGATGTTCTCGTCCGTGGAGATCGTCATCGCATCCGGCCGGACCCCGATGACCAGATCCCGTTCGTCCGAATGGGGGAGGCGGGAGGCGTTGACCGCACCTGATCCGGCAAGCGCCAGATGATTGCCGTTTCGCTCGACATCGAGAAGCGACATGCGTGGAGAGCCGATGAAGGTCGCAACGAACGTGTTCGCCGGCCTCTCGTAGAGTTCGCGCGGGCTGCCGAACTGCTCCACCTTGCCGTTGTTCATGACGACGATCCGATCGGCAAGCGTCATGGCTTCCACCTGGTCGTGGGTGACGTAGATGGTGGTGCCGCCGATTTCCCGGTGAAGCCTTGCGATTTCCAGGCGCACGTCGGAGCGAAGAGCCGCATCCAAGTTGGAAAGCGGCTCGTCGAGAAGCAGGACTTTAGGCTTTCTGACCAGCGCGCGGCCGATCGCGACGCGCTGGCGCTGGCCGCCGGAAAGCTCTCGCGGCTTGCGTTTCAAGAGCGGATCGAGCCGCAGCATCTTGGAGGCTTCGTCGATGCGCTTTTCGACCTCGTCCTTCTCAAGGCCCATCAGTCGGGCGCCGAATGCCATGTTTTCGTAGACATCCATATGCGGATAGAGCGCGTAGGACTGGAACACCATGGCGATGCCGCGGCGCGACGGAGCGATGTCGTTCATCCTGCGGTCGTCGAGGTGAAACTCGCCGGAACTGATCGTGTCGAGGCCGGCGATCAATCGCAGCAGCGTGGATTTTCCGCATCCCGACGGGCCGACGAAAACGACGAACTCCCTGTCGGAAATTTGGAGGTCGATCCCATGCAGCACATCGACAGATTTAAAGCTTTTCTTGATGCCGCTGAGGGTCATTCGAGCCATGCCGAAACTCCGTACTCGTCAATTCAAAGTCTGCTCGGCGGCGAGCGCCATGAGCAATTTTGCTGTTTCAACCGAATCGCGATGGACGATGCAATGCTGCCATCCGACTTCGCGAGCCGACAAAACATTTTCCTCTATGTCGTCGATGAAGAAGACGTCCTTTTCCGAACATCCTTCCGCCTGCGATACTGCCTCGAAGATCATGCGGTCCGGTTTCTCAAGGCCCATTTCATGGGAAAGGTATTCGCGGTCGAAATAACCGGCGCCCAGAAGCTTCTCGCTTATATGGCGCCAATGGATCGCCTGATTGTTGCTAAGGCAAACGACGCGATGGTTTTCCCGGAGCTTGCGGACAAACTCGATGAATTCGTGAAAACCTTCGGCGACATAGGCATGTTCGGCTTCGTAGATGCTTTCGTGCGGCACATCGAATACCCTGGCCAGCGCCTGCACGTAGTCGGGTTCGGTCGATCGCCCCAGCCGGAAATCCCGGAAGACCGCTTCCGGAACGTCACCGTAACGCAGGGAAGGGCCTGCACTGCCAGCCTTGGATACCGCCTGGTCACGGGAAGCCGGATCGAGCTTCACGAATACTCCGCCAATATCAAAAATGAAGAGTTTTTCGCGTTTCTTCATGAGCCGGTTCCAGCACCACTCCCTCACCCTTGAGCGTTAACAACCTATTAGATAATTCCGCCCTGTCAATTAAGTATGGAATTTTTTATTCGTACCGAATGTTTTCAACAGGCTGGCGTGGCCTTCGCTCAATTTCGATGGCGGGTCTGCTGTGGGCATGGGTGCGGGATGTCGTGAACCACAAGCGGTAAGGTCTAGAAATGCGCCTCATTTGGGAATGCGCCGGTCATGCCACGGCAGCAATGCCGCGAAGCGGAATGGAATATAAAATTCTTAATATCGTTTATGCTGGGAATTTTCTATCGAAGCTGTTTTCGGCGACTGGGACTGCCGATCGAACGAGCGACGGGAAGATCCCTATCGTCCGGCGATTGATATCATCGTGGCAGGCGGTTGATTGTGTTGGAGTGCGCGCAGCTCGAGCCCCAAGGGGGAAACGCTGCTTCTCTGCAAGGTCGGCAGCATCAACGCCGCGGTCCTCTTCCGCAAGCGGGTCACGGTAGGGCAGGGGCGAGGAGATACCCTGAGCTACCCGATCGCCTGTATCTCCAGGCGATCGGAAGGCGGCTTGATAGCGGCTTGATCGAGGCGGCTGTTACGCCGCGACCGGCTGGGCAGGCGCCTTGGCGCCGGTCATGAAGGCGACCGCGTCGGACATCGTGTATTCCTTCGGATCGATCACGGTCAGCCGTCGTCCCAGCCGATGAATATGAATGCGGTCGGCGACTTCGAACACGTGCGGCATGTTGTGCGAGATGAGCACGATCGGGATGCCGCGCGAGCGCACGTCGAGGATGAGTTCCAGAACCTTCCGGCTTTCCTTGACGCCGAGTGCGGCGGTTGGTTCGTCGAGAATGATGACCTTGGAGCCAAACGCTGCGGCACGTGCCACGGCGACGCCCTGGCGCTGGCCGCCCGACAGGGTCTCGACGGCCTGGTTGATGTTCTGGATCGTCATCAGCCCGAGTTCGGTGAGCTTGTCGCGTGCCTGCTTTTCCATCGTCGGCCGGTCGAGCATGCGGAACCACTGTCCGAGCACGCCACGCTTGCGGATTTCCCGACCGAGGAACATGTTGTCGGCGATCGACAGGGCAGGCGAGAGCGCGAGGTTCTGATAGACGGTCTCGATGCCTGCATCGCGTGCTTCGAGCGGGGACTTGAACTGCACTTGCCGGCCTTCCAGCGTGATCTCGCCTTCGTCGGGCCGTACCGCGCCGGAGATCGCCTTGATCAGCGAGGACTTGCCGGCTCCGTTGTCGCCGATGACGGCAAGGATTTCGCCGGGATAGAGATCGAAGTCGGCGTTGTCGAGAGCAGTCACGCGTCCGTAACGCTTGACCAGGCCGCGGGCTGTGAGAATGGGTTCGACGCTCATGATTACACCGAGACCTTTCTGATCCACTGATCGATTGCGACTGCGGCGATGATGAGCCAGCCGGTCAGCATGACTTTCCATTGGGGATCGGCCCCGAGCATGTTGAGCCCCATCGACATGACGCCGACGAGCATGGCGCCGAACAGCGTGCCGAGGATGGAGCCGCGGCCGCCGAACAGCGAGATTCCGCCGATCACCGTTGCGGTGATCGCCTGCAGGTTGAAGTCTGTCACCGCCGAGGAGGGGGATATCGAGCCGTTGCGGCCGATCGATACCCAGGCGGCGAAGGCGGCAATGATCCCCGCGATCGTATAGACGCTGAGCAGAACCTTGCGGGTCTGGATGCCGGAGAGTTTTGCAGCTTCCGGGTCGTCACCGACGGCGTAGACATGCCTTCCCCAGGCCGTGTGGTTGAGGATGTACCAGAGCACCGCCACGAGCAGGACCATGGCGATGACGCCAAGCGTCAGGATGGCGCTGCCTATCCTGAAATTGAGCGCGAAGAGATGGAGGAGCGGGGCCTTTTCGTCCACGTCGGCGTCGCGGATCGTCTCGTTGGCGGAATAGATGAAATTCGTCGCCATGATGATGTTCCAGGAGCCGAGCGTCACGATGAACGGCGGCAACCGCATGACCGCGACGAGGAACCCGTTGAAAAAGCCGCAGACGCCGCCGGTGATCAGGCCGACGAGGATGGCAATGCCTGTGGGCATGCCGTAGGTCACGGCAAAGTTGCCCATGATGACAGCCGATATCACCATCACCACCCCGATCGAGAGATCGATGCCGGCAGTGAGGATGATCAGCGTCTGGGCCGCGCCGAGAATGCCGACCACCGCGATCTGCTGGAGGATCAGCGTCAGCGTATAGGACGAGAAGAACCGTCCGCCGATGGCGACGCCGAAGATGATGATGGACAGGATCAGCACGATCAGCGGCACGGCAGCGGGTGTCGAGTGCAGAAAATGTTGCGCGCGTTTTAAGAGAGAGACGTCCTGGCTCTCGAACGAGGCAACGTTCTTGTCGCTGCCGTCGAGAACGCGCTCGAATTCCTGGGTTCCGCTCATGTTTCCTCCTCCGCGCGCCGAATGCGCAGGAACCGTCCGTTGGGTTTGCCCGGTCTTCGCCGGTTGCTTCCCAGCGGCGCATCACTGGTCGAAAGTGGCCGGGGATATCAACCCCCGGCCGGGATGGGGCTAGATGGTGAGGATCAACCCCAGCACTTGGCCGTACCTTCCTTGACGTCGATCGACTTGACGCCAGGGACCGGCTTGTCGGTGACGAGCGCAACGCCAGTGTCGAAGAAGGACTTGCCTTCGGTCGGCTTCGGCTTTTCCTTGGTGTCGGCGAACTTCTTGATCGCTTCGATGCCGAGCGATGCCATCAGCAGCGGATATTGCTGCGAGGTGGCGCCGATCACGCCTTCCTTGACCGACTTGACGCCCGGGCAACCGCCGTCCACCGAGACGATCAACACTTTCTTTTCCATGCCGACCGCCTTCAGGGCCTGGTAGGCGCCGACGGCGGAGGGCTCGTTGATCGTGTGGATGACGTTGATGCCGGAATCCTTCTGGAGAAGGTTTTCCATGGCCTTGCGGCCGCCTTCCTCATTGCCGTTGGTCACGTCGTGGCCGACGATGCGCTTGTCGGTCTCGTCGCCGATCTTGTCCGGGTTCTTGGGATCGATGCCAAAACCGATCATGAAGCCCTGGTCGCGCAGCACGTCGACCGTCGGCTGATCCGGGGTCAGGTCGAGGAAGCCGACCTTGGCATCCTTGGCCTTGTCGCCCATGGTTTCCTTGGCCCACTGGCCGATCAGCTTGCCGGCAAGAAGGTTGTCGGTGGCGAAGGTGGCGTCGGCGGCATTGATCGGGTCGAGGGGGGTGTCGAGCGCAATCACCAGGACGCCGGCGTCGCGGGCCTTCTTGACGGTCGGCACGATGCCCTTGGTATCGGAGGCGGTGATCAGAATGCCCTTGGCGCCGTCGGCGACGCAGCTTTCGATGGCTGCGACCTGGCTTTCGCTGTCACCGTCGATCTTGCCGGCATAGGACTTCAGCGTCACGCCGAGTTCCTTGGCCTTGGCCGTCGCACCTTCCTTCATCTTGACGAAGAAGGGGTTGGTGTCGGTCTTGGTGATCAGGCAGGCGGATACGCCTGCGGCCTGCGCGGGGGCGGAAAACGCGACGCCCAGGACAAGGGCGCCGAATGCGGCGGACAATACGGATTTCTTCATGGTCTCCTCCCAGAGTTAAGACTGTCCGCCATGCGGACCAATGTTCGGACACCGGTGCCACCGAGTTCGACAGGCGTCTCCTCCAAGCCGTCCTGTGTCCTTGCACCCTAATTAAGAACGAGTTGAAATAGCCTGTCAATAATTAATTCCGATTGAATTATTTATTTCTCATGCCATAGTTTGCCGAAGTGGAGGTTCGGAATCTGACGATCTATGTACGGTGTGCCCTAGGGTTTAACTCGGGATATCAGGGAGATACCTTGCATTCCCGAATGAGGTACTGCCGTCGGTTCCACGCTTCTGGGAGGAAGAGCCATGTCAGTTTCAGATAGCGTGGCGCAAGGCCATGCGCTGCTGGGCAATTTCACCGGCGGCTCAAACCAGGTGCGGGTCAGGGCCTATAACGAGCGGCTCGTGCTTTCGCTGGTGCGGCTGAACGGTTCCATGTCGAAGGCGGATATCACCCGGCGCAGCGGGCTTTCGGCCCAGACCGTCTCGGTCATCATGCGGGCGCTCGAAAAGGACGGCCTTCTGTTGCGCGGTGAACCGGTGCGTGGCCGGGTGGGGCAGCCTTCGGTGCCGATGCGCCTCAATCCGGATGCGGTCTATTCGTTCGGCGTGAAGATCGGCCGGCGGAGCGCCGACCTGGTCCTGATGGATTTTGTCGGCCGCATCCGGCTGCAGTATCACGAATCCTACGCCTATCCGCTGCCCGGGAAGATCATCGAGATCATCACATCCGGCATTGCGCGGCTCGAAGGCCAGTTGAACGAGGTGCAGCGCGGCCGGATCGCCGGGATCGGGATCGCCGCGCCGTTCGAACTCTGGAACTGGGCCGAGGAGGTGGGCGCGCCGCAAGGGGCAATGGAAGTCTGGCGCGGGTTCGATCTGCAGGCGGAGATCGCAGGCCAGGTCCAGCACGCGGTCTACCTGCAGAACGACGCGACAAGCGCCTGCGGCGCCGAACTGGTGTTCGGCGTTGGCCCCTCCTATCCGGATTTTGTGTATTTCTTCATCGGATCGTTCATCGGCGGCGGGATCGTCCTGAATTCGGCGATCTTTTCCGGCCGGACCGGGACCGCGGGCGCGGTCGGGCCGCTTCCCGTGCGCGGCGGCGATGGCGAGACACGCCAATTGCTCGATATCGCCTCGATCTTCGTTCTGGAGAATCTTCTGAAAGAGCGGAACATCGATCCGCAGCCGCTCTGGTATTCCGCCGACGACTGGATCGATTTCGGGGAGCCGCTTGATCTCTGGATCCGGCAAACCGCGGATGCGCTTGCCCAGGCGATCGTTGCGGCAGCCTCGATCATCGATTTTGGCGCGGCCGTGATCGATGGCGGTTTTCCGGCCTGGGTCAGGCAACGGATCGTCGCATCGACCATCGATGCAGTGGCGCGGCTCGACCTTCAGGGCGTCATCATCCCCGATATCATCGAGGGAATGGTCGGTTCGCAGGCGCGGGCGATCGGCGGGGCCAGCCTGCCGATCTTTGCCAAATACCTGTCCGACCAGAACGTGCTTTTCAAGGACCTGCGCGAAACGGCGGCAGGTTCATAGGCGGCTGGATATCGGCCAGAGGTCGCTTCAGCGGCCCTTGGCCTGACGCCAGCGGGCGAAGTCGGATTTGCTTTCCTCCTTCGTCGGCGGGTAGAGGCCGATGATCGAGCGGCCGTTCAGGACTTCCTCGGTCACGAAATCCTCAAACACAGTCATTTCGATCACCTCGTCGGCGATTTCGTCGGCGATATGCGCCGGGATGATGACGACTCCCTCGTTGTCGCCGACCACCACGTCGCCCGGCCAGACGGCGACGTCGCCGCAGCCGATGGGCACGTTGATGTCGAGTGCCTGGTGTAGGGTGAGGTTAGTCGGGGCGGAGGGGCGGTTGTGGTAGGCCCGGATGCCGAGTTCGGCGATCTCGGGGCTATCGCGAAAACCGCCGTCAGTGACGACGCCGGCGACACCGCGCACCATCAGGCGCGATACGAGAATAGAGCCGGCGGAGGCCGCGCGGGGATCCTTGCGGCTGTCCATGACCATGACATGGCCGGGGGGGCACTGCTCGACGGCGGCACGCTGCGGATGCTCCGGGTTCTGAAACGCCGAGAGCGGGTTCAGGTCTTCGCGCGCCGGGATGTAGCGCAACGTGAAGGCCTGGCCGACCATGTTTCCGGGTTTCTGGGAAAGCGGCCGGACATCCTGGATGAACTGGTTGCGCAGGCCGCGCTTGAAGAGCGCGGTGCAGATTGTCGCGCAGCTGACGGCCGCGTATTTCTGGCGTGTGGCGTCGGAAAGAACGTAGTCGGTCATGGGGTTCCACTCGGAGATATCGGGTCAGAAAATATCGGGCTCGCCGGCGGTGGCGCCGAATTCCCGTTCGAGAAAGTCGAAGTCGCAACCTTCGTTGGCCTGCTTGATGTGCTTGGCAAACATCCAGCCGTAGCCGCGTTCGTATTTGTCGGCGGGCGCCACCCATTCGGCACGGCGCCTGGCGAGCGTTGCTTCGTCCACCAGCATGTCGATCGAGCGGTTCGGCAGATCGACGCGGATGATGTCGCCGGTGCGCACCAGCGACAGCGGGCCGCCAACATGGGCTTCAGGCGCCACATGCAGGATGCAGGCGCCGTAGCTCGTGCCGGACATGCGGGCATCGGATATGCGCAGCATGTCGCGATAACCCTGTTTCAGGATCTTCTTCGGGATCGGCAGCATGCCCCATTCCGGCATGCCGGGACCGCCCTTGGGGCCGGCGTTGCGGAGGATCAGCACGTGGTCGGCGGTGACGTCGAGGTCCTCGCGGTCGATCATCGCCTTCATTTCCGGATAACTGTCGAAGACGAGGGCGGGACCTTCGTGGACCCGCAGCCGCGGCTCGCAGGCGGAAGGTTTCATGACGCAGCCGTCCGGCGCGAGGTTGCCCTTGAGGACCGCCAGGGAACCCTCATGATAGATCGGGTTCGACAAGGGGCGGATGACGTCGCTGTTGTAGACTTCCGCGCCTTCCAGCGTCTCGCCGAGCGGGACACCGCTGACGGTCATGGCGTCGAGTTTCAGGAGATCCTTGATTTCCGACATCAGGGCGCGCAGGCCCCCGGCGTAATAGAAGTCTTCCATCAGATATTTGTCGCCGGACGGGCGGATGTTGGCGACGACTGGCGTCGTGCGTCCCGCCTTGTCCAGATCGTCCAGTGTCAGCGGCACGCCGGCGCGGCGGGCCATCGACAGCAGATGCACGACCGCATTGGTGGAACAGCCGGTCGCCATGGCGACGGTCGTCGCATTGTGGACGGCATCCGGCGTGATGATCTTGTCAGGCGTCAGTTCATCCCAGACCATTTCGACGATCCGGCGGCCACAGCGCGTGCTCATGCGCATATGGTTGACGTCGGCGGCCGGAATGGAGCTCGCGCCGGGGAGGGTGAGGCCGAGCGCTTCGGCAATCGCGGTCATGGTGCTTGCGGTGCCGAAGGTCATGCAATGGCCGTAGGAGCGGGCAATGCCCTCTTCGACGCCAGTCCATTGTTCTTCGGAAATCGTGCCGGCGCGGCGTTCGTCCCAGTATTTCCAGGCGTCCGAGCCGGAGCCCAGCCATTCGCCCTTGTAGTTGCCGCGCAGCATCGGGCCGGCGGGCAGGAAGATCATCGGGAAACCGGCGCTGATGGCGCCCATGACCAGAGCCGGCGTGGTCTTGTCGCAGCCGCCCATCAACACCGCACCGTCGACCGGATGGGCGCGCAAGAGTTCCTCGGCCTCCATGGCGAGGAAGTTGCGATAGAGCATCGATGTCGGCTTCAGCGCGCTTTCGGAGAGCGACTGGACCGGCAGTTCGACCGGGAAGCCACCGGCCTGAAGCACGCCGCGCTTAACGTGTTCGACGCGATCCTTGAAATGCGCATGGCAGGCGTTGAGGTCGGACCAGGTATTGAGGATGGCGATGATCGGCTTCTTGCCCCAATCCTTCTCGTCAAAACCCATCTGCATCATTCGGGAGCGGTGTCCCGACGAACGGAGATCATCCGGCGCGAACCAACGGGCGCTGCGGAGATCGGCTGCTTCCTTAGTCATGCTTGTTCTTCCAGAAATTCTGCCATCACTCCACGATCGTTCATGGTCGATCATGGGGACGGAGCTCCTCCCGCCCGGCGCCAGCTTAAACACGCTGGTTTTAAATTGATATATCAAATTTCAGGTGCTAGATCGGCACAAGGACAAGGTGGAGAATGCGGATGGGAGGCGGCGATAACGCGCTTCTGCCAGTGGCGCCGGTTTTTCTGAAAAGCCTGCGCGACCACGTTTACGGGCTGGTACGCGATGCCATTCTTTCCGGCCGGCTGAAGAGCGGCGAAAAGCTGAACGAACGCCATCTCGCCGGCCAGCTCGGCATCAGCACGACACCGCTGAAGGAGGCTTTGCGCGTGCTCGAGGCCGAAGGGCTGGTGCGGCCGGAGCCTCGCCGCGGGATTTATGTCACCTTCAATGCCGGCCAGGCGGAAGAGATGATGCTGGCGCGTGCTGCGATCGAGAGCATGATTGCTCGCCAGGCCGCCAAGCGGGTGAAGGATGAGGACGTGGCCGTGATGCGCGAACTCATCGTCGAGATGCGGACCGGCCTCGAGACGGTGGACGTGCTCCAGTTCATCGCTCTCAACGAGCGCTTCCACAACGTCATCCATGAAGCATCCGGCTGCGGCTATCTGCGTCGCCTGCAGGGTGGCCAGAGCATCTACACCCATGCAGCCCGTCTCAGCGTGCTGTCGGAGGAGCGGGAGCGCTTTCTGGCGGTCGAGGAGCATGAGGCCATTGCCAATGCGATCGTCGACCGCGATCCCGATCTCGCCGAGCGCCTGATGCGCGATCACGTCATTCGCTCGGGCGAGAAACATCTGGTTCGCGTGTCTCAGGCATGAAATCGGGGAGGGGTTTTGATGACCGCAAATCTGATGAGCTAGATCGCTCGGCGGAGAAAAATGCACCGCACAAAATATTTGTCGGATGCGCCCTTCCAGAACTCGCACATTGCACAAGCCGCCCTACATAACAGTGGCTTTTATGTGTTCCAGGCCAAGTCAAACGAGGTGGGACTGGCGATCCGGAGGGAAATTCTGTCATGTCTTTGAAAAAGAAGCTTTTAGGCATTGCTTTTGCGCTTGGCGTTTCGGCCACCATGGCCAATGCGCAGGTCGTCGTCTCGTCCAAGATCGACACCGAGGGCGGCGTGCTCGGCAACATTATCCTTGCCATGCTGAAGGCAAACAACATTCAGGCCACCGACCGCATCCAGCTCGGTGCGACGCCGGTGGTGCGCAAGGCGATCACTGCCGGCGAGATCGACATCTATCCGGAATATACCGGCAATGGCGCGTTCTTCTTCGAGAAGGGCGACGATCCTGCCTGGAAGAACCCGCAAAAGGCCTATGAAGCGGTCAAGAAGCTCGACTACGATGCCAACAAGATCGTCTGGCTGACGCCGTCGTCAGCCAACAACACCTGGGCGATCGCCGTTCGCAAGGATGTCGCGGATGCGAACAAGCTGAAGACGCTGACCGATTTCGGCAAATATGTCACGGCCGGCGGCAAGATCGTGCTGGCGGCCTCCTCCGAATTCGTCAATTCGGCCGCAGCATTACCGGCCTTCCAGACGACCTACGGCTTCAAGCTGAAGCCCGACCAGCTGATCACGCTTTCCGGCGGCGATACGGCGGCAACCATTGCTGCGGCCGCCAACCAGACCAACAATGCCAATGCCGCCATGGTATACGGCACCGACGGTGGCATCGCGCCGTCCGGCCTGGTGGTTCTCGAAGACGACAAGGGCGTTCAACCGGTCTATCAGCCGACCCCGATCATTCGCGAAGCGGTGCTCAAGAAGAACCCGAACATCGAGGCGGTGCTGAAGCCGGTCTTCGCCAAGCTGGATCTCGTCACCCTTCAGGATCTCAATGGTCGCGTGCAGGTGGGTGGCGAGCCGGCCAAGGCGGTTGCCGAGGACTTTCTCAAGAAAAACGGCTTCCTGAAGTAATTCCTTTTCGGAGCTGTTTTGTGTCAACATGGGCCGGGCGCTCAAGCGTCCGGCTTTTTCATCGGTGGTGAGTCGCTTATAGGCAGGGACGGTTTGAGAGTTCGGTTCGATAAGCTCGGCATCGTCATCGCCCTTCTAGCCGCCTACGGTGCGCTCTGGTCGTCGTTTGCGACGCTCAAGCCCAATCGCATCGTGCAGGGGAAGGCGGGATCGATGCTCGATTCATTGCCGGCCTGGGCAGGCTGGGCACTGATCGGCGTGCTGGTTGTCGCAATCGCGGCAGCACTCTTTCGCGCGTCTCCCTGGATCAAGCTGATCGCTGCCGTCGCAGCACTTGCGGCGCTGACGCTTTCGATCGGATACGCCGCGACATTCCTGACACCGGCCGGCAATACCTATGCCCGGGTGTCACCCGCTTCAGGCTTCTGGATCCTGCTGTTCGCCTTCGCGCTTCTGGCGGCCGATGCGATCACGCGGCTCGATCCGCCGCCGGGGATGCGGGTCCTGTTTTTGCTTCTGGCGGCGGTGGCGATCGGTGCGCTGCTGATGTCGGGGAGCTGGAACGGGCTGTCGATCATGAAGGAATATTCCGGCCGCGCCGATGTCTTCTGGGTCGAGGCGGGCAAGCATGTGGAATTGGCGCTTGGCTCACTGTTTGCCGCAGTCCTGGTCGGGCTGCCGCTCGGCATTCTCTGTCATCGGGTGGCGCCGCTGAGGGATGGCGTGCTGAACACGCTGAACCTCGTCCAGACGATTCCGTCGATCGCGCTTTTCGGCGTCCTGATCGCGCCACTCGGCTGGATCGCCACCAATGTGCCGGGGGCGGCCGCGATCGGCATCCGCGGCATCGGGGTGGCTCCGGCCTTCGTGGCGCTGTTTCTCTATTCGCTGCTGCCTGTCGTCGCCAATACCGTCGTCGGACTCGCCGGCGTGCCGCGTGCCGCTAATGACGCGGCTCGTGGCATCGGCATGACCGGTCGCCAGCGGCTGTTCAAGATCGAGTTTCCGCTGGCGCTGCCGGTCATCCTGACGGCGATCCGCATTGTCCTCGTCCAGAATATCGGCATGGCGACGATTGCCGCGCTGATCGGCGGCGGTGGCTTTGGCGTGTTCGTCTTTCAGGGCATCGGCCAGACGGCGATGGATCTCGTGCTGCTCGGCGCCGTGCCGACCGTGGTGCTCGCCTTTGCCTCGGCCGTCGTCCTCGACGCGCTGATCGAGATGAACTCCCTCGTCCCCAACGGAGCCAGATCCGCATGATCGAGATCGACGCCATTTCCAAGCGCTACGATGGGGTACCCGTCGTCGACAACGTCTCGATGGTGATCGAGCCGCGCACCGTCACGGTCGTCGTCGGTACCTCGGGCTCCGGCAAGACGACGCTGATCCGGATGATCAACCGGCTGGTGGAGGCAAGTGAAGGCGCGATCCGGCTTGACGGCGAGGACAACCGGTCGATCCCCGGTTACGAATTGCGGCGTCGGATTGGTTACGCGATCCAGGGGCACGGGCTTTTCCCGCACCGGACGGTGGCGCAGAATATCGCGACGGTGCCGGGCCTGCTCGGCTGGAAGAAGGCCCGCATCGACGCCAAGGTCGAGGAATTGCTGACGCTCTTCCAACTTGAGCCGAAGACCTTCGGCCCCCGTTATCCCCACGAACTTTCCGGCGGCCAGCAGCAACGTGTCGGCGTGGCGCGGGCGCTTGCAGCCGAACCCAACGTGCTTCTGATGGACGAGCCCTTCGGAGCACTCGACCCGATCATCCGCGCCAAGGCGCAGGAGGATCTGCTGGCGATCCAGAAACATTTCGGCACGACGATCGTGCTTGTCACCCACGATATGAACGAGGCCTTTCATCTGGCCGACAAGATCGCGGTGATGGACAAGGGCGGGGTGGTGCAATACGGGCCGCCGGCCGAACTGGTGCGATCGCCGGCCACGCCTTTCGTCGAAACGTTGATCGGCGATGCGGAGCGGCCGTTCCGGCTGCTTTCTATCGCCAAGACCGGTGCTGCGGCAGAGCCGGGCGATGCGGACGGCGCGCCGATTAGCGAGGACAGGAGCCAGCAGGAGGCGCTTGCCGATCTGATCTGGAGCGGCCGAGATGCGCTCCCGGTCATCTCGAAGAACGGTGTGCCGATGGGCCGGGTGACGCTGGACGCGATCCTCAAACGTGCTGCGAGGCCGCGATGAGGGCTTGGGCGCCGACCATCCTGCGCGGCCTGCTGCTTGTGGTGCTGATCGCCTTCCTGCTGTCGCCGGGAAGTTTCGAGCCGTTGCTGAAGCCGCTCGTGCAGCAGAACGCACCGGCGATCTACAATCAGGGCAGCCTGCTCAGCCTAGCGCTCCTGCATTTACGGACGGTCTTTATCGCGACGCTGGCTGCGACGATCATCGCCGTGCTTCTGGCGATCCTCGTCACGAGGCCGTTCGGGACGGAGTTCCTGGCGCTCTCCCGCAGCCTCGTCAATATCGGGCAGACCTTTCCGCCGGTCGCGGTGCTGGCGCTTGCCGTGCCGGCTGTCGGTTTCGGCGAGAAGCCGACGTTGATCGCGCTGTTTCTCTACGGCCTGCTGCCGATCTTCGAAAACACGCTGACGGCGCTGACCAACCTGCCGCGCTCGGTGATCGAGGCGGCGCGCGGGGCGGGGATGACCAATTTCCAGCGTCTGATGCAGATCGAATTGCCGCTGTCGCTGCCGGTGATCGTCGCGGGCATCCGGCTTTCGGTGGTGATCAGCCTTGCCACGGCGACGATCGGTTCGACGGTTGCGGCAAAGACGCTCGGCGAGGTGATCATCGCCGGGCTGCAATCCAATAACCTCGCCTTCGTGCTGCAGGGCGGGTTGATCGTCGGCGCGCTGGCCGTGCTGATCTATGACGGGCTCTCGGCGATCGAAGGCATGCTGGCCCGTCGGACGGGTTCGGCCTGAGCTTTGTCAACCGTGGCTGGAATCAGTCGGCACGACCGGTTCCACATCCTCTTTCAGGTTGCCGCGGTGGAAGATGAACAGACCGGCGATGACGATAATGCCCGCGCCCATCCAGGTCTGCGCATCTGGCAGGTCGCCGAAGAACAGCCAGCCGAGAATGACCGCCCAGACTAGCAGCGTATATTGCAGCGGCGCGAGCACGGAGGCAGGCGCGAGCTTCAATGAGCGGGTGATCAGGAGATGGGCGATGCAGGCGACGACGCCGAGCAGCAGCAGCGCCAGCAATTCGCCGACATTGAACGGGCTCCAGTGGCCGATGCTGAGAAATATGCCGGCAACGAGGCCGGCAACCGTCTGCCAGGTAACGAGCGTCGCATCGGTCGTCGCGCGCAGCCTGCGGTTCAGGACCAGGGTGAGCGCGAAGGACAGGCTGCCGACGAGGCCGAAGACGGAAGGCCATGCCAACATCTGCGAAGAAGGCCGAAGCGCGATCACGACGCCGACGAACCCGATGAGGACGGCGAGCCAGCGCCGCCAGCCGATCCGCTCGCCGAGCAGGAAATGAGAGAGGGCCGCCACATAAATTGGCCCGGCCATGTAGAAGGTCATTACGTCGGCAAGGGGCAGATAGATTACGGCCGCATAAAACAGCGCCAGATCGCCGGTGGCGAACACGATGCGCAGCACCTGCAGCGGAATTCGTTCGACCTTGTACAAGGTCGAGATCGGCTGGCGGGCGATCATCGGGCCAAGCACGAAGAAGGCGCCGAAGGAGCGGATCACCAGAACCTGGCCGACCGAGAAACTCGCGACCAGCCATTTCCCCATGGCGTCGTTCAGCGAGAACATGAAGGCGCCAAGCAGAAACAGCAGAACGCCGGCCAGCACGGCATTGCCGCCGAGGGCGGAAGAGGCTCTTTTGTTCATGACGTCCGGCCGCTCCCGACTCTGATCCTGCAATTCGAAAGCCGGGACTTACCCGGCGAGCCTGCCACCTTGCAAGGGTTTTGGTGCACCGGTGGTTGTCGGGAAGCTGATCGGCATGCCGCGCAGCACGCGGACCGCGAGGAAAGCGAAACACTCGGCCTCGACCGCATCGCCGCGCCAGCCGAGCGTATCCGCGGAGACGGCTTTGACGCCCGCTCGGCTTTCGATCATCGACATGATCGTCGGGTTGTGACGCCCGCCGCCGCTGACAATCAGCCGCTTCGGCCGATGCGGCAGGAGATCGAGCGCCTTGCCGACAGCGGAAGCGGTGAAGGCCGACAGGGTCGCCGCGCCGGTGGCGTCATCAAGACCGTCCGCCATGGCGGCGGTGAAGTCGAAGCGGTCGAGCGATTTCGGATAGGGCGCTGCGAGATAGGGATGCTCAAGCAGTTTGGCGAGGCGTTCCTCATCGACGATGCCAGAGGCGCCGAGTGCGCCGTTGTGGTCCATTTCGCCGAGGCCGCGCGCTTTGATGAAATCGTTGAGGGGTGCGTTGGCAGGGCCGGTATCGAAGGCGATCATCAGGTCCTTGCCGTCCCACCAAGTGATGTTGGCAACGCCGCCGAGATTGAGCACGGCCGTATCGCCGCTGGTATCGACGCCACGCAGCAGAGCGGAATGGTAGGCGGCGGCAAGCGGGGCGCCCTGGCCGCCGGCGCGCACGTCCGCCGAGCGAAAGTCGTAGGCGACCTTGGTGCCGAGAATCGAGGCCATCAACTCGCCATCGCCGAGCTGGCGGGTGTCGCCGATCCGCTCCTTCGTCGGCGCGCGGTGGAGCACGCTCTGGCCGTGGAAACCGACGATGCCGATATCGGCCATGGTCAGCCCGGTGCTTTCGACCAGTTCCCTGACGGCATAGGACTGTGCCTTTGTCAGTGCCTCTTCCGCCTCTTTGAAGATCGCCGGATCGGGGCCTTCGAAATTCCAGACGCGGGCCTGCGCCAGCGTCTCCTCCAGCAGCGCGCGGATTTCCGGCCGATACGGGGCAAGCGTATAGGCGCCAAAGGTCTCGATCGTTTCGCCGTCGGTCTTCAGGAGCGCTACGTCGATATTGCCGTCGAGAACGGTTCCGGTCATCAGGCCGACGGCCCAGATTGGCTCCATAGTCTGGTTCCTCAAGGTTGATTGACGAGATTGCAGACCGCCTGGCGCAGCGTCAGGATGCCGCTGTCGAAATGGCGGGTCGGATGGATGCGGTTGGTGAGCAGGGTCACGGCGCGGCCCTTGTCGAAATCGATCAACAGGCTGGTGCCGGTGAAGCCCGTATGGCCGATGGTGCCGGCACCGCACAGCTCGCCGCCCCACCAGTCGGCAAAGGGATGTTCCCAGCCGTGGGTGCGTCTGTTGGAGAGCGGCGTGCGCATCAATGCGATCGCGTTCCTGGAGGCGCCGGTGCCGTCGAGCAGGCTTTCGGCGAAGTCCAGAACGGACGTTACGGTGCCGAACAGGCCGGCATGGCCGGAACCCTGCAGCGCCGCGCAGTTCTCGTCGTGCACTTCGCCGCAGAGAACCCGGTGCCGCCAGGCGCAGTCTTCGGTGGCGGCGGCGTTTTCCGGATCGGCGGACCAGGCAAAGCCCGGCCCGGGATCGATGTCGCGGATCGTCTTTTTCGCCAGCCGTTCGAGCGCGAAGCCGAGCAGGATGAAGTTGATGTCGGAATAGACCGGCGGGCCCGCTTTCCATTCGCGCTGCAGGATGAAGGCGCGGAGCAGATCCGGATCGCGGCCATAGGTATAGATCGGCTCGACGCCCGGAAACGGCGTCTGGTGACCGAGGCATTGGCGGAAGGTGATCTTCCGTTCCCAGGCCTCGGCATTGTACTGGCGCAGGTCCGGCAGCAGCGTGGTGAGCGGCGCGTCGAGATCGATCACGCCGTCGTCGGCAAGCTTCAGGATGCGCCCCGTGGTGAAGATCACCTTGGTGAGCGAGGCGAGGTCGAACCAGGTGTCCAAGGTCATCGGACGTTGAGTGGGAACGAATTGGGCCGAGCCGATGGCGCGGGTCATGCGGCCGTGCTTCAGGTCGACAACGCCCAGCACACCGCCCGGGATGCGATTATCGGCGACGGACTGCGTCAGTGGGGCGAAGGCGCGTTCGAAGACGGTGGCAAGTTCGGGACTGGCGGAAGCTTTATCGTTCATGATCGTTACATCCTCAGGCTTCCGCTCGTGCCCGGTGATCGCGTCCATAGGTTCGCCATTCGGCGGGCGGCGGTTCGAAGCCCTGCGGACGGACCAGCGACGGGACCTGGCGCGTGTCGAGTTCGAAATGCTGGTTGCGGCGCTCGATGCTCGGGACGGCGGAAATCAGCCGCTTCGTGTAGGAATGCTGCGGGTCGGACAGAACCGATGCGGCATTACCGATCTCGACGATCTGGCCAGCATAGAGCACGGCGATGCGATGGGCGATACGCTCGACGACAGCCATGTCGTGTGACACGAAGAGATAGGCGAGGCCGTATTCGTGCTGCAGATCGACCAGCAGTTCCAGCACCTTGGCCTGTACCGAGACGTCCAGCGCCGAAACCGCTTCGTCGAGCACCACGATCGATGGATTGAGCATCAACGCGCGGGCGATACAGAGGCGCTGGCGCTGGCCGCCGGAGAATTCGTGCGGGTAACGCAGCAGGCTGTTTTCGGGCAAGCCGACGCGCTTCAGCAGCGCCACCATTTTCGCGCGCGTTTCGGCATTGATCCGGCCGCCGGCGGCGATCACCGGTTCCGCAAGGATGCTGTCGATCCGCAGCCGCGGATTGAGCGAGGCATAGGGGTTCTGGAAGACCATCTGCACGGAAGGATCGCTGCCATCCACGATCGTTCCGTTGTTGGCGGAAAAACTGCCGCGGGTGGGCTTCACGAGACCTAAGATGGCGCGGGCGGTGGTCGATTTGCCGGAGCCGCTTTCGCCGACGATCGCCAGCGTCTCGCCCGGCATCAGGTCGAAACCGACATTCTCGACCGCGTGGACCGAGCCCGGCGAACGGCTGAGAATGCTGCCGGCCACCTTGAAGCGAACCGTCAGGCCCTCGACCGTCAGGGCAGGGACGATTGCTTCGGACTGCTCGCGGTTGAAATCGGAACGCGCGGCGCGGCCGGATTCGAAATGCGGCACGGCGCTCAGGAGATGCTGGGTATAGGGATGTTTCGGCTGGTCGAGGACATCACCAAGCAGTCCCTGCTCGACCGCTTCGCCGGCCTGCATGACCATGACCTTGTCGGCGATACCGGCCACGAGGCCGATGTCATGGGTGATGAAGATCATCCCCATGTCGGTCTCGCGCTTCAGTTCCCCGAGCAGCGCCATGATCTGCGCCTGGACGGTGACGTCGAGCGCGGTCGTCGGTTCGTCGGCGATCAGCAGGCGCGGATTGCAGGCCAGTGCCATGGCGATCATGACCCGCTGGAGCATGCCGCCGGAAAGCTGGTTCGGGGTGTATTTGAGGCGCCGTGCCGCGTCGGGAATGCGTACCCGGTCGAGTGCGTCCTTGGCCGCGGCCGTCGCCTGCCTGCCGGTCAGCCCGCGATGCAGGCGAAACGATTCCTCGATCTGGCGGCCGATCGTCAGGACCGGGTTCAGCGAGGTCATCGGCTCCTGGAAGATCATGCCGATCTCGGAGCCGCGGATCTTTTCGAGCACCGGCTCGCCGGCTTTGGTGATGTCGAGAACGCTGCCGTCGGCGCGTTTCAGGGTGATCGAGCCGCCGATGATGCGACCGCCGCCGAAATCCACCAGCCGGTTGACGGAGAGCGCGGTGACGGATTTGCCGGAGCCGCTTTCGCCGACAATCGCCAGCGTCTCGCCGGCATCGAGGTCGAAGCTGACGCCCTTGACGATCTCGTTGGCTTCGGGATTGCGCCCGAAACCGACGCGCAGGTTCGATACCGAGAGAAGCGGCGTCATGGAGCGGACCTCCGCGTCTTGGGATCGAGGATGTCGCGCAAAGCGTCGCCGAGCAGGTTGAAGCCTAAAATGCTGATCATGATGGCGACCGCCGGGAAGATCAGCATCCAGGGCGCATTTTCCATCAGGTTGCGGCTGTCGGCAAGCATCAGTCCGAGCGAGGAGGCCGGCGGCTGGGTGCCGAGGCCGAGGAAGCTCAAGCCGGCTTCGGTCAGCAGCGACCATGCCAAAGCGAGCGTGACCTGAACCGTCAGTGGTGCCACGAGATTGAGGAGAAGGTGCCGGGTCAGGATATAGCGCCTACTTGAGCCGAAGGTGCGCGCCGCATCGACGAATTCGCGAGCCTTGATGGAGAGGGCCGGGCCGCGCACGACGCGGGTGAAGATCGGCGTATAGACGATGGCGATCGCAGCCACGCTGGTCCAGGTACCTGGGCCGACAACGGCGATGATGAGGAGGGCGAGCAGGATGGCCGGGAAAGCGAGCAGCACGTCCATGATGCGCATCACGAGGCCGTCCCAGGCCTTGCCGAACCAGGCGGCGGTAAGGCCGAGTATGGTGCCGGCAAACGTCGCGATCGCCACCGAGCAGAAGGCGACGAGGAAGGACTGGCCGATGCCGTTCATCAGCCGGCTCGCGATATCGCGGCCGAACAGGTCGGTGCCCATCCAATAGACCGCGTTCGGCGCGTGCAGCCTGTCGATGCGGAACTGCTGCAGCGGACTGTAGGGAGTGACGTCAAACATGCCGAGCAGCGCGACGGCGAGATAGATCACAACGATCGTACCGCCGATCCTGCCGCTGGGATGGCTGAAAATTGCACGCAATATCGACATCACTTGCTCTCTCCGAGCCGGATGCGCGGATCGAGCGTCACATAAGCGAGGTCGACGAGCAGATTGACCACCATGAAGTTGAAGGCAATGAACAGAACGCAGCCCTGCACCAGCGCATAGTCACGCTGCAGGATCGCTTCGAGGACGAGGCGGCCGAGGCCGGGAAGAGCGTAGATCTGCTCCACCAGCACGGCGCCGCCGAGCAGGTAGCCGAATTCGACGCCGCTCAGGGTGACCACCGGGATCAGCGCATTCGGCAGGGCATGGCGCCAGATGACGCTCCGCTTCGGCACGCCCTTCGAGCGGGCCGTGCGGACATAGTCGTCGCTCAGCACATCGAGCATGGCGGACCGCGAAATGCGGGTGACGGAGGAGGCGAAAGCGAAGCCGAGTGTCACCGCAGGCAGGATCATCTGGCCGAGATTGCGTAGCGGATCGGTGAATAGCGGCGTGAACTCACCCATCGTCGGCAGGATGCCGAAGCCGGCCGAGAGAGCATAGATGATCAGCAGGCCGACGACAAAGTTCGGTGTCGACTGGCCGATCATTGCGAAGATCCGCACTGCAAGATCGGACATCTTTTCGTTGCGGGTGGCGGCAAATACGCCAGCCGGCAGGCCGACGAGAAGCGCCACGCACATGGACATCAATGCGAGCTGCAGCGTCAACGGAAAACGTTCGAGGATGATGGCCAGAGCCGGCTTGCCGTGGATCACGGAAATGCCGAGATCGCCCTGCAGGACGCCCAGAAGCCAGCTCCAGTATTGTACCAGGATCGGCTTGTCGATGCCGAAATAGGCAGAGAGCGCCGCCCGCTGCGCCGGCGTCAGCAGGCCGGCTTCGGTGCCGAGCATCGCGGTGATCGCGTCGCCCGGCACCAAGCGGATTGCGACGAACACGAGGATGGAAACCCCGAGCATGACGAGCGGAAACGTCAGAAGCCGTCGCGTCAGATAGTTCATGGGTCAACCAACCTCGTATACGTAACGTCAGGCAAACATCACTGCAGGGTGACTTTGCTCAGGCCGAACAGCGAGCCTTCCGGCGTCGGTACGAAGCCCTGAACGTTCTTCTGCTGTGCGGTGTAGCTGTAGGACGTGTAGAGCCAGGCCCACGGAGCGACTTCGACGAGGTGCTTTTCGAAGTCGGCGAAGATGACCTTGCGCTTGGCAGGATCGGTCTCGACGCGGCCCTTCTGCATCAGGCCGTCGAGCGTGTCGTCGATGTAGTTGGTGACCTTCTGCAGGTTGCCGGTCTTGGTCCAGTAACGGTTGTACATGGAATAGGGATCGGCCCGGCCGCCGTTCAGCGCCACCGCCATATCGAAATCGCCCTTCAGCCAGGCGTCGACATAGACGTTGAGCTCCATCATCTTGATGTTGAGCTTGACGCCGATTTCGGCGAGCTGGGACTGCAGAACCTGCGCTTCGGCGGCAGCGGTCGCGGGTTCGCCGTTGGCGGCGATGACGGTCGCGGTAAAGCCGTTCGCAAAACCTGCATCAGCCATCAGCTTCTTCGCCTTGGCGATGTCCTGCTTGTAGCAGAACAGCGTGCTGGCATCGGACGTGTAGCCGGGCATGGTCAGCGGACCGGTAACCTTGCCTTCGCCGACGGAGGCCGTATCGAGCACGTCCTTGCGGTCGATGGCGCAGGAGATCGCCTGGCGCACGGCGAGCACGTCCATCGGCTTGCGGGACGGGTTCATCTGCAGCACGTGGTAGGCGAGAACCGGCGTGCGGTTGAGGACCAGGCTTGTTTCCTTCGGCACGAGGGTCGCCACAAGCGGATCGTTGATCAGCGCGAAATCGACCTGTTTGGTGCGCAGCGCCGCGAGAATTGCGGTTTCGTCCGGCAGGACGCTGATATCGATGCCGTCGATGGCGATCTTGCCGCCGGCCCAGTCCTTGTTGGCGGAGAGCGTTTCCCTGGAATTCGGCTCCCACTTGTCGAGCTTGAACGGGCCCGAGCCAAGCGCCTTGGTGCCGATCGTGCCGGCGGTGATTTCAGCTGCCGGTACGATCGCCGCGTTAATGCTTGCCATGGCGGTCAGCAACGGCACGTCCGGCTGCGACAGCTTGAAGACGACGGTCGCCTGATCGGGGGTCTCGATCGAAGCGATCGACAGGAAGTTGGCGCGCGCGGCGGCTGCAGTCTTTTCGTCGAGAAGGCGCTCGAAGGAAGCCTTCACGTCGGCTGCGGTCACCGGCTTGCCGTCCTGGAATTTTGCGCTCGGGTTGAGCTTGAACGTGATCTGCTTGGCATCGGGCGCAAATTCCCACGAAGCGGCGACGGCCGGGACGATCTGCAGGTCCTTGTCGAAACGGACGAGGGGTTCATAGATCAGTTCCAGCAGGCGGATCGAAGAAAATGCGGTCTGCTTGTGCGGATCAAGGCCGGTCGCATCCTGCTTCCAGGCCATTTTCAGCGACGCGGCGGAGGCCGGCGAGGCGATTGCGGTTGCGCCGATGGTGACCGCCAGCGCAAGGCCGGACAGCAGTTTAGTCGAAAGATGTCTTCCCATTTTTATTCTCCCTCTCTTGATATCTGTTCGTCGTCTCGACCAGCCACATTCGAGCAGCGGTCCGTCATTCAGCAGCTTTACGCTGTCTTCCCATCAATTGCCTTGCGGAGGAAGCCTCCGGCATCGTCGAGCGCCCCGCGCGCCGTATCGACATCCATTCCCGTCAGCGCGATCAGGATCGCCAGTTTGACGTCGTTGCCGGTGAGGTCAAGCACGCGGCGCGCCTCTTCCGTCGTGCAGCCGGTTGCCTGCATGACGATGCGGGCGGCGCGGGCGACGAGCTTCTGGTTGCTGGCATGCAGGTCGACCATCAGGTTCTGATAGCTCTTGCCGATGCGGATCATGCTCGCCGTAGTCAGCATGTTGAGTACGAGCTTCTGGGCCGTGCCGGATTTCAGCCGGGTCGAGCCGGTGAGGATTTCCGGGCCGACGACCGGCGAAATGGCAATATCGGCAATATCGGCGATGACGGCATCGGGATTACAGGAGAGGGCGACCGTCTTCGCCCCAAGCCCCTTGGCATAGTTCAAGGCACCGATGACGTAAGGCGTGCGGCCGCTGACGGCGATGCCGACAACGACGTCGTCTGCGGTCAGGCCGATGTCGGCGAGATCCTGCTGGCCCTGTTCCGGGCTGTCCTCTGCGCCTTCGACGGCGTGCTGGAGGGCGTGGCTGCCGCCGGCGATCAGACCGACGACCATGCCTTCCGGGACGCTGAAGGTCGGCGGGCATTCAGAGGCATCCAGTACGCCGAGGCGGCCGCTGGTGCCGGCGCCGATATAGACCAGCCGGGCGCCCTTCTGGAAAGCGCGAACGATTTCCTCCACGGCCTCGGCGATCTGCGGGATCACCTTCTCCACGGCCGCGGGAACGCCCTGGTCTTCCTCGTTGATCTCGCGAAGGACATCGACTGTCGGCAGGAGATCGATATCCATGGAGCGGGGATTGCGGTCTTCCGAAACCAGTCTTTCCAGTTCGGATATCAGCCGTTCGTCGCTCATGACCCTGCCTTCGAGATCGGAGGGCGGCGCAGCGCTTCGCAGGATCGGCGTCATACGATGTTGCTCCTCACCCTTTGTTATCCTTTCCTTGAGGATTAGGATCATCCATTCCATGAGTCAATGGAAAATTGGAATATATTATTCCACATCACTCCGCCTTTTCTGAAGGCGGGATTGCGGTTCAGGAGGCTTTGACAGCTTGGCGGGCAAGGATGATCGCGCCTGAGACGGCATCGCCGTCTGCGGGCTTCAGGCGGCGGCGGACGTCGGGCGCCAGCCAGGCCTCCAGCGGGCTCGACAGGCCGCCAAGCAGGGTAACGCGCGGAGCGCCCTGATCGAACAGCGTGCGGACCAGCGTGTCGATCTGTTCGGCAGCACTTTGGACGATGCGACGGCCGGCGGAATCACCCTGGTCCGCATGCCGCATCACCATCGGCGCAAGCGAGGCATAGTCCGTGGCGGACGAACGGTCCATCCAGGCTATGGCTTCGAAAGGATCGTTCTGGAAGCGCTGCATGACCTCGATCAGGAGGGCGGTTTTCTCAATCCGTCCGTCGTGAGCCCGGAGTGCCAGTTGTACCGCTTTCAGGCCGAGATCTGCACCGCTGCCTTCATCGGAAATGGGAAATCCGTATCCGCCGACGCGCAGGCTGCGTCCTTCGGCGAAACCGAGCCCGATCGAGCCGGTGCCGGCGATGACGATCGCGCCGTCGCGGCCGGAATGGGCGCCGAGGCAGGCGCCCATTCCGTCGCTGACGAAATCGATGCTGGCGAACCTGTGGGGGATCGCCTTCAAGGCCTCGACCGAACCCTTGCGACCGGTGCCAGCAAGCCCGATGCCCACATGGGTGCGGGCTATCTCGTCGGACCCGAACCCGGCTTCATCAAAGGCGGCATTGAACGCGCGCGAGATCGAGGCCCAGGCTTCTTCGATACCGAGCCGCGTCGTGGCAGGGCCGGAAAGGCCCTGGCCAAGGACAGAGCCGGATTGGTCCTCGATACGGGCGCGGCAGCCGGTACCGCCTCCATCGACGCCGAGGAAAAAGCGTTCCGTTCCGGCCGTCATGCGCTGATCCGCTCGATATCGGCTCCGCATTGGCCAAGCTTGCGGTCGAGTTGTTCGTATCCGCGGTCGAGATGGTAGACGCGGTTGATAACCGTTTCACCCGAGGAAACCAGCCCGGCGAGCACCAGCGAGACGGAGGCGCGCAGATCCGTCGCCATCACCTGCGCTCCCTTCAACGGGGCGCCGCCGCGTACCAGTGCGGTGGTGCCCTGCAACGCGATATTGGCGCCGAGGCGCATCAGTTCCGGCACGTGCATGAAGCGGCTTTCGAAGACGGTTTCGCGGATCAGCGATGCACCTTCGGCACAGGCTGCAAGCGCCATGAACTGCGCCTGAAGATCGGTCGGGAAACCCGGATAGGGCTCGGTGGTGATATCGGTCGCCTTCAGCGGACCTTCGCGCGAAACGACGAGGCCGCGATCGCTCGGCCAGATGCTGACGCCCATTGCTTCCAGCACCTGCACGATGGAGGCCATGTTCTCCAGCCGGGCGTTGGTGAGCTCCAGCATGCCGCCCGTAATGGCGGCTGCGACCGCGTAGGTTCCGGCTTCGATCCGGTCGGGAATGCCGTGATGCTTCGCCGGCTGCCAGGTGGTCGAGCCTTCTACCAGGATGCGATGGGTGCCGGCGCCTTCGATGCGTGCACCCATGGCGATCAGGCAGGCGGCGAGATCGCCGACTTCGGGTTCGCGGGCGGCGTTGAGGATCTCGGTTTCGCCCTTGGCGGCGGTGGCGGCCATCATCGCCGTCTCCGTGGCACCGACGGAGGGGGAGGGAAGCACGATGCGTCCGCCCTTCAGGCCGCCCGATGCCGAGGCGACGATCAGGCCGTTCTCGATATCGATGTCCGCCCCTAGCGCTGCGAGCGCCTTGATATGCATGTCGACTGGGCGCGCACCGATGGCGCAGCCGCCAGGCAGCGAGACGCGTGCCTGGCCGAAGCGGGCGAGCAGCGGTGCAAGCACGAGCACGGTGGCGCGCATCTTGCGGACGGTGTCGTAGGAAGTTTCCTTCGAGACGATTGCCTTGGCATCGACGATGGTGGAATGGCCGGTGCGGGTGATGGCGGCGCCATGGAGCTCGACGACCCCCAGCATGTTTTCCACATCGCTGACCTGCGGCAGGTTGGTGAGCTCGACCGGGTAGGGACTGAGCAGCGTTGCCGCAATCTGCGGGAGCGCCGCGTTTTTCGCCCCGGCAATGGTGACGGCTCCCTGGAGCCGATGACCGCCGACGATCCGTAATCTGTCCATGACGAAACCTGTCGAAGAGGTGCAGTGAATCTCAAAACAATCTGCGCTCCCTCGAAACTAAACCACAAGGCGCCCCTGTCAATCATTCGGAATTTTTTATTCCTTTGCGCGGCATTATCTGCGATAATTCATCCTCGGCTCGGGGATGGAAACGCTGTTGCGGACGACCGTTGCGGTGATATCCTCCACCATCGCCAAAACCGCATCGGGAAGCTTCTGAAGGAACGCATGTCAGTCTTAAAGAAGATCAACGCGCAGATCGAGGATATGGCACCGGCGGACCGGGAGATCGGCCAGTTCATCCTCGACAATCCGGACCAGATGCTGCGGCTTTCCTCGGCAGCGCTTGCCGCCGAGACGGGGCGCAGCCAGTCGAGCGTCGTGAAGTTCAGCCAGAAGCTGGGTTTTGCCGGATACCAGGAGCTGAAGCTCGCCGTCAGCGAGGCGAAGGCGCAGGAATGGCATGCACCTCCCGGCATGATCCACGGCTCGATCGAGGTCGGCGACAGTTATCTGACGATCCTGCAGAAGCTGATCGGCAGCAAGATGCTGTCCATGCAGCAGACGCTTGCGGTCAACAACGAACAGGAGATCGAGCGGGCGCTGACGGCTCTCAACGATGCGCGCCGCATCCATATGGCCGGCGTTGGGGCTTCGTCGCTGGTCGCGCGCGACTTTTCCTACAAGCTGATGAAGCTCGGGCGCAATGTGCTGCATGACAGCGACAGCCATGTGCAGATGGCGAATGTCTCGACGCTCAACAGCCAGGACGTACTGCTGGCACTTTCCTATTCCGGCACCAGTTTCGAGACGCTGAGGATTGCCGAACTGGCGCGCCAGCGCGGCGCGACGGTGATCGCCATTACCGGCCTCAACGGAAATCCGCTGATGCAGGCTGCGGATATCCGGCTTTATACGGTGGCCGACGAGGAACGCGTGCGGTCGTCGTCCATTACCGCGCGCGACGCGCAACTGATGCTGACGGACTTGCTGTTCATCCTGCTCGTCCAACGCCAGCCGGACGCCAATGAATATGTCCATAACAGCGAACTGGCGGTCTCGGTCCTGAAGGCAAAGTGACCCAAGGTCAGGCGGCCAGGCGATGCCTGAGGCGCATCACCTTGAAGAAGCCATTCGGAAACACGCGCCGGATCTCCGCGACTTCGAAATCCCCGCGACGCTCGGCCCATTCGACGATCCGGGCGATGCGGAAGGAGGAACTCCACCCGACCCGATGTACCAATGGCGCAACGGCATGTTCGATTGCGCCTTGCAGACCGCGCCCGTCACCGAGCTTGCTCGCAACGATGATCTCGCCGCCGGGACGCAGGACGCGGGCGCATTCGTCGAGCGCCCGTTCCGGATCCGGGATCAGGGTGATGACGAAGGGCAGGCAGACGACATCGAACGAGCGGGCGGCAAAGTCCAGGTTGTGCGCATCCATGACCCGCAGCGCCTGAACATGAGTAAGACGGTTACGGGCGACCTTCTCACGCGCCTTGGCGATCATGTGTTCGGAAAGATCGATACCGGTGACGCGGCAATGTTTCGGATAATATGGCAATACGAGCCCGGTGCCGACGCCGATTTCGAGAATGTCTCGTCCGGCCTCGGCGGCGAGCCTTGCGACCGTGCGATGCCCGTCGCGCAGCAAGCCGCGATAGACCCGGTCGTAGACCGGCGCCCACCGTTCATACACTTTCTGCTGATGTTCGGCGCTGTTGCGGATCACTGCCAAGATCGTCCCCCTCCGGCTTGCCATGGGTCGGCTGAAACTCAGGACGAAAACGATAGTTCCGCTTCACGACGGATTTGCGACGGGTTTTCTGATGTTACAGCGCGCGCATTGCTTCGATGAACTCTCTCGCTTTCTCGCGGATGGAGGCGATGTCGGCGCCGGGTTTGTAAAGGGAGGAGCCGATGCCGAAGCCGGCCGTGCCTGCCTGCGCGTAGACGGCCATGTTTTCAGGTGTGACACCTCCGACGGCGAGCACCGGGATCTCCTTGGGCAGTACCGCCTTCCACGCCTTGATGACATAAGGCGGGATCGCTTCCGCCGGAAAAGCCTTGATGCCGGTCGCGCCGGCCCCGATCGCTGCGAAGGCTTCCGTCGGGGTCGCGACGCCGGGCAGGCTCACCATGCCGACCGCGCGGCTGGCCTTGATGACTTCGACATTCGCATTCGGCGAGATGATCACCTTGGCGCCGGTCGCGGCAACGTCGGCGACCTGGGCCTGTGTCAGCACGGTGCCGGCTCCGATCAGGGCCTGGTCCCCGAAACGTTTGACGAGCTTTTCGATGCTCTTCAGCGGATCGGGGGAGTTGAGCGGCACTTCGATGATCCGCCAGCCGGCCTCGATCAGCACCTCGCCGACGCTTTCAGCCTCCTCTGGCTTGATGCCGCGCAGGATTGCGACGAGATTGCATGCCCTGAGCGCCTCTTCGAAGGTCATCTCGAAACTCCTTTATTGCGCGGCTTCGGCCGCGATCAGCATGATGCCGCGTTTCGCGGCGTTTTCCGGACCGGGTTCGACCGTCAGGCCGAACAGGGGTGCGATCCGGCCGTAGCGGCTGTTGAGCACGTTGTTGCCGACGATGCCGATCGTGTCGCCGTTCTTGAACCAGCCGGCGGCACGGGCCTGACGGAATTCCGAGCCGATGACGAGGCCGGAGACGTAGTCGAGGATATCATCAGGTTTCAATTTGCCGTCGAGAATGCCGGTGCGGGCGCTGAAGATTGCCGACAGGAAGGCATCGGCGGCCGCCGAATCGCTGGCTGCAAATTCCGCCCCGCGATCGAAGTTCTGCCAGTCCGGTTCGGCACCGGGCTTCGGCTCCAGAGCCTTGGCGATGAACGAATGTTTGGTCAGAAGCGCAAATACCTCGCCGGTCGCGTAGGTCTGGAAACCGTCGATGCGGTTGTCCTTGACCCGTGCCCATTTGCTATGGGTGCCGGGTAGGACCAGGGTGCGGTCGCGGTCGAGGCCGTAGCCGACGATCTGGGTTTCCTCGCCGCGCATCACATCCGGAAACGGCTTGGCGGCCGGATCGCGCATGCCGGGCAGGAAGGTGATGACGGCGCCGTTCTGAAGGGCGAGTTTGCGCGTGCCGGCGGCAAGCTCGGCGATCCCGCCGGGCGTATCCACATAGGGTACTTCGACCCAGCCGTTGCGGCTGGTGATCATGCCGCTTGCCAGGACGGGCAGGGGGCCGTGCGCCGAAAACCATTCGCCCACCGTTTCCATCAACGCCTGCTCGAAGGCGCCGTCCTTGACGAACTGGATGCCGCCGCTCGACGTATCGCGGGTATCGAGCGTTTCGCCTGTTTCCGAAACCAGCATGGCGCGCAGCGAGCTCGTTCCCCAATCGAGGATGATCGAGGTGGGTTTGGGCATGGTCACATTTCTCCCGAAGCGGCTTTCGCCCCTTCGATAGCCCGTGACCTATCACCCTGTCGAGAGGCGACCCGGCGGAAACCGGCGGCGATGTCGGGCGTGACGAGATTAGCGCCCGCCCCGAAGATCTCGAGCGCCGCTTTGTAATGCTCGGCGAGCGCTGCGTGACCGACGACGTTGATTTTCTTCGATTTGTCCTGCCCGAGCGCCTCGGAGATTTCCGCGCCGATCATCAGGCCGGCCAGGTAGTCGGCGATCTCTTCCGGCGCCAGACGGTCGAACAGGACGAGGCTGCGCGCTGAAAAGACGCGGGCGAGGATGCGACCGGGCAGGGTCTCTTGTTCAAGCGCTGTCTGGACGCCACGGCGAAAGGCTTCCGGGCGCGCCTCGTAGGTTGCCGGGATAAGGCGCGAGACAAGCGAATCCTTCTTGAGCAGATTGAGGATCTCGCCGGACATATAGGTGGTGATCGCGGTGATGCGACCGCCTTTCATTGTCACCCATTTGGCATGAGGACCGGGCAGTACGAAGATGCCGTCGGTTGCCGGGAGGCCGAAGAGCGACATTTCCTCGCCGCGCATCACGTCTGGAAGTGGCTTCGTCTGGGCGATGCCGGGCAGGAAGATCAGCGGGGGGAGGCCTTCGACCTGATGTGTCACAGCTTGGGCCAACAAATCCGCAGGCCCAGCCGGCACCGGTGCGAAGGGGCTTTCGATCCAGCCGTTGCGGCTGGTGACCATGCCGGAGAACAGGATCTTTTCCGCCTTGTCGGTCCACTCGCCGAGCTCTTCCCTGAGCGCGGTCTCGAAATCGCCGGCAGCGACCTTGGTGGTGCCGCGATCGCTCTTCCTTTCTCCGAGTGCTTTTTCGTCGTCGAGAAGCAGTGCACGGAAGGCGGCGGAGGTCCATTCGATTGCAATATACATGAAATAATCCTCAAGGAATCAGTAAGCGGGTTTGACCGGGAACCAGTCCTTGCGCTCGGTATCGAGATAGGCGCCGGCAATGCCGGGCACGCGGTATTTTTCGAGCATTTCGATATCTATCTCGACGCCGAGGCCTGGCCCTTCCGGTACCTTGAACCGGCCACCTTTCAGCACTGGCGGATTGGGCGAGATATCGCCGCCGAGATAGGCGCGTTCGGTATCGATGGCGATCGACATGTTGGGAAGCGATGCCGCGAGATGGATATAGGCCGATTGCGACAGGGCCAGTTCGGCGCCGGAATGCAGCGTCACCGGGATGCCGACCGCCTCGCAGATCGCGGCAGCCTTGATCGTCTGCCACAGGCCGCCGGCCTCATGCGGATCGAGGAGCACGACATCGGCGGCATTGGCGCGGATGATGTTACCGACGTCGGAGAGGGTATAGGCGCTTTCGTCGAGCGCGATCGGCACGGAGGAGTTTGCGACGAGAGCCGCATGGCCGGCAAGGTCGTCGAGTTCCAGTGGCTGTTCCACATAGGCGGGATCGAAGGCCTTCAACTTTTCGAGCTGGCGCTTGGCGGTTGCCGGGTTCCATGCGCCGTTGACGTCGAGCCGCAGCGGATGGTCGCCGATCACCTTTCTGGAGGTCTCCGCGAGCGTGATGTCGGTCCTTTCATCGAAGCCGATCTTCACCTTGAAGGTGGTGTATCCAAGATCGAGGAAACGCTTCAGGCGCTCCGAAAGACCTTTGGGATCGTTGGTGAAGAGATAGGCGGCGGCCTCGACATCCTTGCGCCAGCGGCCACCCCACATGGCATGGAGCGGCAGGTTCGCCTGTTTGCCGAGCGCGTCCCACATTGCCATTTCCATGGCGCAGATCGCCATCACCGCCGCACGCTTATGGTGATAGAAGCCGGCGCCGAGCACATGGCGGTGGAACCGCTCCGCATCCGCGACCGGATATCCGATCGCCAGCGGCGCGACGATATCGGCAAACACCGCCGGCACGTTGGCGATCAGCGAGATCGTCTCGCCCCAGCCGATGATCCCGGCATCGGTCTCGATTCGGCAGATTAGCCGCGTCGTGCCAATTCGCCGGCCGGAACCCCAGAGAATGTCCTCGGTAAACGGCATACGGACCAGCCAGTGGTCCACTTTGGTAATGCGCAAAATACCCTCCCATGGACGACCGTTCAATGGCCGCTTCAGTTTCGCTGTTGACATGGAACTTAGTTCCAAGATAACTCTCTTGGCAAGAGCGAGGCGGCATGCTGTGGGAGCGGCACCAGAAATCGTCGTCCAGGGAGAGGGCATGGCCAAGGTACAATTGGAAGCGATCGACAAGGATGCCGCCAACGATACGGGCGGCGTGCCGGGCGTCCAGGCGCTGACCCGCGGCATCCAGATCGTCGATGCGGTGGCGGCGGAAGTCCGCGGCCTGCGCTTCACCGACCTGCTCGACCAGACGCAATTGCCAAAAGGCACGCTGCATCGGCTGCTGCAGGCACTTGTCGACGAGCGGCTACTTCACTTCGATACCCGCGACCAGGTCTATCGCCTGGCGCCACGGCTCTTCCAGTGGGCGCACAAGGTCTGGGACAATTTCGACCTGCGCGGCGCTGCCGAGCCGGAACTGGCGCGGCTTCGCGACCTGACGGGCGAGGCGATCCGTCTCGGTGTGCTTGACGGTGGCAGCGTCCTTTACATCGATCAGCGGGAAGTGCCGCAGCCGCTGCGCCTTAACAACGGCGTCGGATCGCGCGCAGCACCGCATGCCAGTGGCCTCGGCAAGGCGATCCTGGCGCATCTTTCCCTCGAAAAACGTCGCGCGCTGCTCGACGGCATCGAGCTGGAACGGCTGACCCCGAACACGATCGTCAACGCCGAAGAGCTCAGCCGCCAGCTCGATCTCACCAAGGCGCGCGGTTACGCCGTCTCGGTCGATGAGCAACATATCGGCATTTCCTCGGTCGCAGCCCCCGTCCTCAACCATCGCGGCGAGCCGATCGGCGCGATCGGCATCATCGGGCCGTCCTTCCGCCTGCCGGTCGACCGGCTGCACGCCTTCGGCCGCGACGTCATCGAAGCGGCGCGCCGCACATCCGGTAATTTTGGAGAATTCCCCATGTCGCTTGCGGTCAAGCCGCGTCCGCTCGGCCCCGATCGCGCCGATGTGCGCTGCGTCATTCCTGCGAGCGCTTTCCTCGGCGAAGGTCCGCATTGGTCGCCGGAGCACAAGAAACTCTATTTCGTCGATATCCTGGCGCCGGCCGTCCATACCGGGGACCCCGCCAAGGGCACCTATACGTCCATGCAAGTGCCGGAACTGATCGGCTTCGTGATCCCACGCTCCCGCGGCGGTTTCGTTGCAGCCATGCATGGCGAGATCCGCGGCATCGATCTTTCGACCGGCGACATCACGACAATCTCGCGGCCGGAATCCGATCGCCCCGGCAATCGCTTCAACGACGGCAAATGCGACCGTCGCGGCAGGCTGTGGGCCGGTACTCTGGCGATCGACACGACGCCGGACCAGGGGCGGCTGTGGCGGATCGATCCGGACGGGCGCTCGCAGGAGATGGATCGCGGTTTCCACGTCTCGAACGGGCTTGGCTGGAGCCCGGACGACCGCACCTTCTACTTCACCGATACCAACCGGCAGACGGTCTATGCCTATGATTTCGATATCGAAAGCGGCGAAGTCGCCAATCGCCGGACCTTTATCACCGTGCCGGAGGCGGAAGGCAAGCCGGACGGCATGACGGTCGATGCGGAAGGTTTCGTCTGGATCGCACATTGGGACGGCTGGTGCGTTACCCGATACGATCCGCAGGGCAAGGTGGAGCGGGTGATCAACCTGCCCATACCGCGTCCGACGAGCTGCGTCTTCGGCGGTCCCGACATGCAGACCCTGTTCGTGACTTCCGCCCGTATCCGGCTGTCGGCAGCGCAGCTTTCCGAAGCGCCGCTCTCCGGCAGCGTGTTTTCCATCGACACCGGCATCAAGGGCCAGGCGGCACAGATGTTCGCGGGCTGAGAAATCAAGAGACATCAATGGCCAAGCTTGAACTCAAAGACATCCGTAAATCCTTCGGTTCGGCCGAGGTGCTGAAGGGCATCGACCTGACGGTCGAGGACGGTGAATTCGTTGCCTTCGTCGGGCCGTCGGGCTGCGGAAAGTCGACGCTGCTGCGGCTCATCTGCGGGCTCGACGAAATCACCTCGGGCAAGATGGCGATCGACGGTGAGCTGGTGAACGACGTGCCGCCCGCCAAACGCGGCATTGCCATGGTCTTCCAGTCCTATGCGCTCTATCCGCACATGACGGTTGCCGAGAACATGGGCTATGCGCTGCGGCTTGCTGGCACACCGAAGGCGGAGATCGACACCCGTGTCGCACAGGCGGCCAAGAAACTCCGCATCGACACTTACCTGGAACGCAAGCCCCGCCAGCTCTCCGGCGGCCAGCGCCAGCGCGTCGCGATCGGCCGCGCCATCGTTCGCGAACCGCGTATCTTTCTGTTCGACGAGCCGCTTTCGAACCTCGACGCTTCACTGCGTGTCGAGATGCGCATCGAGATCGCCCGGATGAAGGACACGCTCGGGACCACGATGGTCTACGTCACCCACGACCAGATCGAGGCGATGACACTGGCCGACAAGATCGTCGTGCTGAATTCCGGCCGGGTCGAGCAGATAGGCTCACCCCTCGATCTCTACAACAAGCCGGTCAACCGTTTCGTCGCGGGCTTCATTGGTTCGCCGCGGATGAATTTCCTAGGCCTCGGCGCCAGGAAGGGTGAGGGTGTCTTTGCCGTGCCGGGTGGCGAAGTCCGCTTGCCACGCGACCTGTCTTCTTCACCCGTCGAAATCGGCATCCGGCCGGAACATGTGGAACTGGTGAGCCGCGGGATACCGGATTCGCTTGCCGGTATCGTCACCATGACCGAGCACCTCGGCAGCGACACCTATGCCTACGTGGCGCTCGAAGGTGCCGAAGACATGGTGGTCGTCCGTCTGTCCGGCGACCGCGCCGTCAAACGGGGCGAGCCGATCGGCGTATATGTCGATCCGGCGATGATCCACGTCTTTTCCGCTGATGGCCTTTCGCTTGCCTCCGCGCGTCCCGTTGCCCTGGAGGCCGCATGACTATCCATCCTGAACTTATCGCAAAGGTCGAGGTCGAGGCCGCGAAGTACCCGAGCCTCAAGGCCAAGGGCGTACTGATCACCGGCGGCGGATCGGGCATCGGTGCCTCACTGGTCGAACATTTTTGCGCCCAGGGCTGTAAGGTTGGGTTCCTCGAACTTCATGCCAATATGGCGGACGAGACGGCCGAGATCGTCGCAAGGAAGACCGGCAACAAGCCATTTTACCGCGCCGCGGATCTGCGTGACATCGACGCCCTGAAGGAAGGGATCGAGGCACTCCGCTCCGAGATCGGACCTATCCGGGTGCTCGTCAACAACGCCGGCAATGACGACCGCAAGCCGCTCGAAGAGGTTACGCCGGAATACTGGGACGAGCGTTTCCGGACCAACCTGCGCCATCAGTTCTTCGCGGTGCAGGCCGTCGTGCCGGAAATGGCGGAGGCCGGCGGCGGGTCGGTCATTAACATGGGATCGATCTCCTGGATGCGCGGGGCGGCCGGCCTGATCTTCTATACGACTGCAAAATCTGCCGTCATGGGCATGACCAAGTCGCTCGCCCGCGAACTGGGGACACGCAATATCCGCGTCAATTCGATCGCGCCCGGCTGGGTGCTGACCGAGCGCCAGGTGGAGCGCGCCAAGCGTGTCTACCAGGGCAAGTTTTCCGAATACCTCGAGGTCCAGTGCCTCAAGGAGCATCTGCTGCCGCCCGATATCGCCCGCATGGCGCTGTTTCTGGCGGCGGATGATTCCCGCCTCATCACGTCACAGACATTCATCGTCGATGGAGGCGTCGTCTAACGAGGGCAAGGCGGATACGGCGCTCGCCGCTTGACCTTTTTCAAGTTGAAACAGAGTTCCATCATCATCGTTTCGGGAGGATCTGATGAATACCTTTACCAGACTGATCGGCACTGCCGCCGTCGCGCTTGCGCTCGGCTCGGGTGCCGCGAAGGCAGCCGATCTCAGCTTCATGAGCTTCACCTACGCGGAAGAGGCCAACAAGGCGATCGTCCAGGGCGTCCTGGATAATTTTCAGAAGGCCGAGAAGCTGACGGTCGAGCCGCTCGGCTTCGCCTGGGGCGACATGCAGAAGAACATCTTTTTGCGCGCCCGGTCGAAGACTTTGCCTGACATCGCCCAGCTTTCAGAACGCTGGCTGCCGACCTTTGCGAGCCTCGACAATCTGGTCGACCTGAACACGGTCTACGGCAAGGACAAGCTCGAAGCGGCTTTCGCGCCGGACGCGCTCGCCATGGGCAATATCAACGGCAAGCAGCTTGCACTGCCGCTTCTGTCCGGCTCGATCGGCATGGTGGCCAACAGGGAAGTGCTGACCAAAGCCGGCATCAATGATGCGCCGAAGACCGTCGACGACTTCAAGAAGGCTCTGGTCGCCGTGCGCGACAAGGTGCCTAACTCGGTGCCGTATTCGATGGCGACCAAGAACAACGGCTCGATCCTGATCGACTTCATGGTCTGGAACTGGGTGCATGGCGGCCGGATCATCGATGACGCCGGCAAGGTCGTCGTCGACAGTCGTCAGAGCCGCGATGCGCTCGGCTTCATGGTCGGCCTGTTGAAGGACCGTCTGGCGGCCCCGGAAATAGACCGCCCGGACTCGCGTCGGCTGCTGGCGCAGGGCGCTTCAGCCTTCTATCTCGACGCGCCGCAAACCCGCACCTTCCTGCGTGATTTCTCCGGCAAGGGTCAGGCCTTCGACGCCAATGTCCTGCCAATGCCGACACCTGTGCTGAAGGCCGGTGACAAGCCTGTTTCCGTCCAGTGGGGGCATCTGCTCGTGCAGTTCGCCGCCGGCGGCAAGGCCAAGGCAGATGATCCTGCCGACAAGTTCCTGACCTACATCATTTCGGACAAGGTGCAGACGGACCTTCCGTTGAAGATGAGCGCCCTGCCGGTCACCAAGTCCGCCCGCGCGGCCGTTGCCGACGACGCCTATCTCAAGAACTGGTCGGCCGCGACAGGTGACGCACGCCGTAACGAAGTCGGCATCTGGTCGAATGCGGCCGACCTCACCAACATCATCGGCGAGGAAGTGCAGGGCGCGCTGCTCGGCCAGAAGTCGGCGGACGATGCCATCAAGTCCATGCAGGCTCGGCTGACGACAAGCATGGAGAAGGCGAAGAAGTCGGAATAGGTCGGTCGAGGCCCCCCTCATCCGCCTGCCGGCTCCTTCTCCCCGAGAGGAGAAGAGATATGCGGCGCCGTCGCCATCCCTTCTCTCCCCAGCGGGGAGAGGGTGGCCGAGCATAGCGGAGGCCGGGTGAGGGGGCGTCGTGCTCTGTGCTTGCTGGCATAATGATATCTACAGGAAATGACCTCATGGCCGTGATCGAAAACAATGTCGGAGCCTATCCGGTCTCGCCGCATGCGAACCGCGGCGGCTTGAAAGCCGGGCAGAACCGCATCGGGCTTCTTCTGCTGCTGCCGGCGGCAGTCGCCTTTGCGGCGGTCATCCTCTATCCGTTCCTGTCGGCACTTGGCCTGTCTCTGTTCGAATACACCGTCGAGATGATGGAGCCGCGCTTCATCGGTTTCGAGAATTTTTACAAGATCGCTTCGGACCCGGATGTCTGGGCGGCGTTCTGGACGACCGCCATCTATGTGGCGCTGACGACGACCGGAACGCTGGCCGCCGGTCTCGGCTGGGCGCTGATCATGAACCAGCCATTCGCCGGCCGCGCCGTGTTGCGCTCGATGTCGCTGCTGCCCTGGGTGCTGCCCTCGACTGTCAGCGCCTTCATCTGGGGGTGGATCTTCAATTCCCGTTACGGAGTACTGAACGCCTTCCTGATGGAGCTTGGCCTGATCGACTACCCGCAGGCCTGGTTGTCGACGCCTGAAGGCGCGATGTTGGCGGTGGTGTTGACCAAGATCTGGCTCTCCATCCCGCTCTTCATGTCGTTCTTCCTCGCCGGCCTGCAGAACCTCGACAAGGAGCAGATCGATGCGGCCCGCGTCGACGGTGCTGGCAACTGGGCGGTGCTGCGCGACCATATCCTGCCGCACCTTCGCCCGGTCCTGATGATCGTCGTCGTTCTCGGGGTGATCGGCAACCTGCAGCAGTTCGACACGATCTATGCGCTGACCGGCGGCGGGCCCGTACGGGCGACGACGGTTCTGTCCGTCGAGGTCTATCGCCGGGCTTTCGAGCAGTGGGATATTGGCTTTGCGTCCGCCGTCGGCGTGCTGTGGGTCGCGGCACTCCTGCCACCCGCCTTCCTCTATCTGCGCATGCTGGTGAAAGGAAACTGAGATGTTCGATCTTTCCTCCCGACAGGCCAAGATTGTCTTCTTTGCGGCGCTTGCTGTGATCGGCTTCTTCCTGTTCTTCCCGCTTTACTGGCTGGTGATTTCGTCCTTGAAGGCGAATGCCGAGCTTTACCGGGTCGTGCCGACACCGTTCCCGACCATGCCGAGCCTTGAGCACTTCATTCGGGCGCTGACCGCAGGCAAACTGCCGATGTATCTGATGAACAGCCTGATCACCTCGACCTGCAGCGCCGCGCTGGTGACGCTTCTGGCGCTCTATGCCGGCTTCAGCTTTGCGAAATACCGTTATTTCGGTCGCCAGCCGGTGATGCTGTTCATGCTGTCGGCGCAGATGTTTCCGTTCGGCCTGCTGCTGATCTCTATCTACCCGTTGATGAGCGAGATGAACCTGCTCGATACGCGGCCGGGGCTGATCCTCAGCTATATCGTCTTCGCGCTGCCGGTCTCGACCTACATGCTCTACAGCTACTTTACCCAGGTGCCGGACGAACTGATCGACGCGGCGCGGGCGGATGGCGCGAGCGACCTGCGCATCTTCCACACGATCGTCATCCCGATTTCGATCCCGCCGATCGTCACTGTCTTCCTCTATTCCTTCATGTGGTCCTGGAACGACCTTCTCTATTCTATGACGCTGATCGTCTCGGACGAGAAGCGCACGATCGGGCCCGGCCTGCTTCTCACCTATCTCAACGAGGTCAATTCCGACTGGGGCGGCGCCATGGCGGCTTCGCTGATCGCGTCCGCCCCGATCGTCGCGGCCTTCATGTTCCTCCAACGTTATTTCATTCAGGGCGTCACCGCCGGAGCAGTCAAATGAGCAAGATTTTAGCCGGAGCTTTCCCCGTTCTTCCCACCCCGTTTCGAGACGACGGTTCGATCGACGAGGCGGATTTCCTGTCGGTCATCGACTTCGCGCTGGAGAGCAACGTGGACGGCGTCGTGTATCCGGGGGTCGCCAGCGAAGTGGACACGCTGACGCCGGAGGAACGCAAGCGGCAGGTGGAATTGCTTGCGGAGCGGATCGGCGGGCGCATCCCGATCATCATCGGCGCCAGCGATCCGGATCCGAAGGCTGCGGCGAGACATGTGGCGCAAGCGGCCGAGATCGGGGCAGGGGCGGCTATGGTGATGGCGCCCTTGTCGCTCGGTAACGATATTGCCGCTCAGACGGCCTATTTCAGGCAAGTGGCCGCCAATGCCGGCGTGCCGATCATGCTGCAGAACCAGCCGAAGCCGATTGGCGCGGGGCTGACGCCGGAAGAGGTCGCGGCCGTTGCCAATGCAGTGCCGGAAATCCGCTATGTCAAGGAAGAGACCGCGCCCTGCGGCCAGCACCTGACCCGCATCAAGGCGGCGGCCAACGGTTCTCTCGATGCGATCTTCGGCGGTGCCGGCGGACGTTACGTCACGGACGAACTGGCGCGCGGGGCGGCAGGCACCATGCCGGCTGCCGAGCTTGCCGATATCCACGCCCAGATGATCCACGCGTGGCAGAACGGCGATGTGGCGACCACGCGAAAACTCTACAATGTTTCGCTGCCGCTCCTGAATTTCCAGGCGATCTTCCGCATGCACATGACCAAGGAAGTGCTGCGCCGCCGTGGTGTGATCAGACACACGTTCGTGCGCGGCAAGGGTCCGAAATTCGACGAAGGCGACGCCAAGGAACTGGCGCTGCTTCTGGCGGAGGCCGATCTGCCCTATACCAATCACAAGCCTAACTGAGCCGAGACCCATGCCGAAAAACGTCGTCGATGCGATCGTCTCGGTCGAGACCTTCATCATCTCCATTCCCCGCGAGGTACCCTATCTCGGGCCGCTCAAGGAAGGCGAGGCGATCAACGCGCGCGGCTACCTGATCCGCAAGGGCAACCGCACCATCTATCCCTCGACCGACATGACGCTGCTGATCAAGGTCACCGGCGAGAGCGGCAAGGTCGGCTGGGGCGAGTGTTATGGGATCGTCGCGCCGGAGGCGACCAAGGCGATCATCGACGACGTACTCGGCCCGGTCATCATCGGTCGCGATCCGGGGGATGCGGCGGTCATCCACGAAGACCTCTACGACCTGATGCGGGTGAGGGGTTTCTTCGGCGGTTATTATCTCGATGCGCTGGCGGGCGTCGACATCGCGCTCTGGGATCTCACCGGCAAGAACCTTGGCATACCGGTCTCGACGCTGCTCGGAGGGCGGCGGCATGATACGATCCGCGCCTATGTCTCTGGCCTGCCAAAGGCGACGCTGAAGGAGCGTTGCGACCTTGCTGCCTGTTGGGTCGGCAAGGGTTACAAGGGCATCAAGTTCGCCGCAGTCGTTTCCGAAGAGGATATCGTCAGGGAAATGGCGAGCTTACGCGAAGCCGTCGGCCCCGATATCGACCTGATGGTGGATCTGCACTGGAAGTTCGAGGCGGGTGAGGCGATCCGCATCATCCGCCGGTTGGAGCCGTACAATCTCTATTTCGCAGAAGCGCCGGTCCAGCCGGAAAACCTCGAAGGCCAGGCGCGGGTGGCGGCCGGTATCGGCGTGCCGCTGGCGCTCGGCGAGGAGTTGCGCACCACCTACGAATACCGGCCGCGTTTCGAGAAGCGGGCGATGAGCATCGTACAGCCGGAAATGGGCCATACGGGCATCACGGAATTCATCCGCATCGGCCAGATGGCGCAGGCCTTTCACATGAACATCATGCCGCATGCCTCGATCAGCGTCGGCATCTTCATGGCGGCCAGCCTGCAGGCGTCGTCGGCACTGCAGAACGTCCCCTATCACGAATACCAGCACTCGATCTTCGACCGGAACCTTACCTATACGAAGGGCGACATGGCGTCGGTCGAGGGCACCTATGTGGTGCCGACCGGTGCAGGCCTCGGCGTCGAGCCGAAGGAGGAAGTGTTCGAGTTTGTTGTCAGACGGTGACAGGATCGGCGCTGACTGCTGATGGGCCTGTCACCTTATGGAGACTGTGGCGCGGCGCCTGAGATCATCGCCGTGCTGCATCCCGGAACGCTTCGAAGATCACCCGGTGGCCGGCGTCGTTGGGGTGGGTGATGTCGGGCGAGGTGAGGAGGCCGTCGTCGTGCTCCATCATCCGTTCGTAGACCGGGGCGTAAAAAACCGAGAATTGCCCAGCAAGATCGCGGACCGCTTCCACATAACGCTCAAAACCCCGGCGAGTCTGGCCGGTGAACCCCGCACTTCCAACCGAGAATCCGGCACCCGGAACATAGGGCGGGCTGCCGATCGCGATCCGTGGCCCGTGGCCGGCGGCGATCAGCGCCTTCAGGATACGGCTATAATCCCGCACGAAGCTTGCGACGTTCATCGTTTCGGGGGCCGCGGTGTAGCGGGCGTCATTGTAACCATAAAGGATCAGGATCGCGTCCTCGTGCGGCCGATCAAGAAGTGATTGAACAAACCTCCCGACTCCATTGTTCGGCCTCGGCTTTCCCTCGGCGAACCTTGAACCCTGCAACACCGTTCCCGGGATGGCGTGATTGCGGATCGGGAAGCCATCGACCGCACCGGCAAACAGCGCCGGCCAGGCAAGTTCTGGGCGGGAGGCGTTGAAGCCGGCGGTGATGCTGTCGCCGAATACGCGGATGCCGGAAATCTCCAGCGATTTCAGATGCTCCGCAAATATCATCAATTTCCTCCTTCATTTTCCCGCTTGACAGCTGCCGAGGTAATCCTGTTTATACGTATTAGCTGCTAATGCGTATTAGCAGTCAAGAGGAGAGTGGGAGGATGTTGCGTGGCCGCGCCTAAGCGTTTGACTCAGCACGATATTGCGAAGCTTGCCGGCGTCAGCCAGGCAACCGTTTCGCTTGTGCTGAACGGTGCGCCGACCGCTTTGGCGCGCATTCCGCAGGAGACTCGCGAACGCGTCCAGCATGTCATCCGCACGACGGGCTATGTCGCCGATCCGATTGCGCGCCGGATGGCGAAGGGGCTCAATCGCATTCTGGGTGTGTTCACCTACGAGCCGGCATTTCCCAGCGCCCAGGCGGACTTTTTCACGCCCTTCCTGCTCGGCATCGAGGAGGAGGCCCAGATCCAGAACTACGACCTTCTGCTCCTGACCGGCGCCGGCGTCGGACAGGATCGAAAAATCTTTGCGGACGGCAACCGGCTGCGGATCGCGGACGGCTGCCTCGTGCTCGGCCGCGAGTTCGATCGCGAAGAGCTGACGCGGCTGGTGGGGGGCGACTATCCGTTCGTGGCGATAGGCCGACGCGAGGATGCCGGCGGGCCAGTTCCCTATGTCGGCGGCGACTATGCCAACGGCACACGTGCGCTGGTCGAGAAGGCAAGGGCGCTCGGGCATTCGAAGCTCGCCTATATCGGCCCGCCGGGACCGGCGGAATCGACTGCCGATCGGTGGTCGGGCTTTTATGGTGCGCTCGGTGACGGTCTCGAACTCGTGCTGCATGTCGAAACGGTCGGACGTGCGGCGGAGGAGATCCTCGACGCTCTTCTCGGCTGCGGTGCGACCGTGGCCTTCTTCGTCGAACTTGCCGATGCGGTGCGCGTGGAGGCAGCCGCCCGTGAGCGCGGCCTGTCTATCCCGGGTGACTTTTCCGCTGTTGTGCTTGGTAGCCATATCCGCGCCGAGCGCAGCCATGTGCAGTTCACCGCCTTCGACATCCCCCGCGAGGAGATGGGCCGGCAGGCGACTGCCATGCTGGTGCGCCGCATCGAGCGCGGCGAGCCTGGCAGCCAAATTCTTCTGACCTGTGAACCGGTCGAGGGGGAAACCCTCGGACCCGCAAAAAGACGGACGTGATCAACGTGACAGAGATGCATACGGATATTCTGGTGGTGGGCGGCGGCCTTGGCGGTGTTGCGGCAGCACTCGGCGCATGCCGGGCCGGCCGCAACGTCATCATGACCGAGGAGTTCGACTGGATCGGCGGCCAGCTGACCAGCCAGGCAGTACCTTCCGACGAGCACACCTGGGTCGAACAGTTCGGCATCACCCGCTCTTACAGGAAGCTGCGGGAAGGCATCCGCCGATATTACCGCGACCATTATCCGCTGACCGAGGGCGCGCGCGCCTGGGGCGACCTCAATCCGGGTGCCGGCTGGGTCAGCCGCATCTGCGCCGAACCGCGCGTCAGCCTTGCCGTGATGGAGGCGATGCTTGCGCCCTATCGCGGCGCCGGCAAGCTGAAAGTGCTGCAGCCATACCGTCCTGTGGCAGCCGACGTCGAAGGCGATACGGTGCGTTCCGTCACAGTCCGTCATCGCGACACCGGCCGCGAGATCACCATTTCCGCCGCCTATATTCTCGATGCCACCGAGCTCGGTGACCTGCTGCCGATGACCGGTACGGAATATGTGAAGGGTTTCGAGGCCCAATCCGACACTGGCGAGCCGAGTGCGCCGTCAGAGGCGCAGCCGGACAATGTCCAGGCCGTGTCGATCTGCTTTGCGATCGATCACGTCGACGGCGACCAGACGATCGAAAAGCCGGAGAACTACGACTACTGGCGCAAGTACCAGCCGCATTTCTGGGGTGGCCCGCTGCTCGGCTTCACCGCGCCGCATCCGCGCACGCTGGACTTCACCACCCGCTCGTTCACGCCCAATCCCAATGACGATCCGCTCGCCGTCGATGCCGACCAGCGCAAGGGCGGCGGTGACGAGAACCTGTGGATCTTCCGCCGCATCGCCGCGCGCAACAACTTCGTGCCCGGCGCTTATGCTTCTGATATCTGCCTCGTGAACTGGCCGATGATCGACTATATGGAAGGGACGATTATCGACCTTTCCGAAGAGGACAAGGCAAAGCAGCTGAAAGCCGCGGCCGACCTTTCCTACTCGCTGTTCTACTGGCTGCAGACCGAAGCGCCGCGCGTCGATGGCGGCCAGGGTTTTCCGGGGCTTCGCCTGCGCGGCGACATCACCGGCACCGAGCATGGGCTCGCCATGGCTCCCTATATCCGTGAGAGCCGCCGCATCAAGCCGGTCACCCGCATCGTCGAGCAGGACCTTTCCTATTCGGTGCGCGGAGAGAAGGGCGCGGTCAACTACCGCGACAGCATCGGCATCGGCATGTACCGCATCGACCTGCATCCCTCGACCGGCGGCGACAACTATATCGACGTACCGTCCTGCCCGTTCGAGATTCCGCTCGGTGCGCTTTTGCCTCAGCGGGTGAAGAACCTCATCCCCGCCGGCAAGAATATCGGCACCACCCACATCACCAATGGCTGCTACCGGCTGCACCCGGTCGAATGGAACGTCGGCGAGGTCGCCGGCATGCTCGCCGCCCATTGCCTCGACAAGCAACTGACGCCCCATCAGGTCCAGGAAAACGACGAGAAGCTCCAGAATTTCCAGAGAGAGCTCAGCCGCGAAGGCATCGAAATGCGCTGGCCGGATATCGCGGCCTATTAAGGACGGTCGCAGGCCTGTCCAACAAAACCAACCTTTGGAGGAGGAACGGGAATGAACTATCATCGGACTTTGAAATCTGCGGTCGCGGCACTGGCCCTGGCCGTGCCGCTCTGCTGGAGCGGCATCGCCAACGCGCAGGACGCGGTCAACCTGCGCATGACGATCTGGAGCGCCAACGAGGCGCATCTGAAGCTCTTCAACGAGATCGCCGCCGGCTTCAAGAAGGACCATCCGAATGTCACGGTGACCTACGAGTCGCTGCCGTTCGAAACCTATACGACGGCGCTGACCACGCAGATCGCCGGCGGCAATGCGCCCGACATGGCCTGGATATTCGAAACCGCCGCTTATGACTTCGTCAATTCCGGCGCGCTTTATCCGCTGACGGATACGCTCAAGGCCACCAAGGGCTATAACGCGGAAGAACTGAGCGCGACGGCCGCCGAGCGCTGGACCAAGGACGGCAAGCTGTTTGCCTATCCGTTCTCGACCTCGCCGTTTGCGATGTTCGTCAATAACGACCTCATCAAGGCCTCCGGCGTCAAGACGCCGGCAGAAATGATCGCCGCCAACCAGTGGACTTGGGACAACGCCATCGCTACGGCCGCTGCCGTCGGCAAGGTCCCGGGCAAGGGCGGCCTGATCGTTCGCGACTTCAATTACCAGACCTGGCAGAACCTCGCTTCCATCTGGAACGGCTGGGGCGCCTCGCCCTGGAGCGCCGACGGCAAGACCTGCACGATGACCGAAAAGCCGATGGTCGATGCACTGACCTTCATCCATGAGGCGGCCTTCAAGAACAAGGCAATGCCGGGTCCCGGCGAAAGCGTCGACTTCTTCGCCGGCAATGCGGCGATGACGATCACGCAGATCAGCCGCGCCTCGCTGCTGCCGAAGGACAAGCCTTTCGCCTGGGATCTCGTGCCGTTGCCCAAGGGACCGGCCGGCAACTATGCGCTGATCGGCCAGGCCGGCGTCGGTGTCATGCAGGCGGGCAAGAACGCCAAGACGGCCGCCGAATTCGTCGCCTATATGACGAACCCGGAAAATTCGGCCAAACTCAGCCAGTTCTTCCCGTCGGCCCGCAAATCCCTGCTGAACGCCGAGGTCCTGAAGAAGACCAATCCGCTGCTCAGCCAGGAACAGATCGACAAGGTCGTGATCTCCGGCATCGCCACCGGCAAGGTCATTCCGGGTCATACGGGCTTTGCGCAGATCCAGCAGGCGGTTCGCTCCGGCCTCGATGCCGTCTGGCGCCCGGATGCGAATATCCCGGCGGCCCTCCAGCAGATCTGCGGCCAGATCGGCCCGCTTCTGAAGCGCTGAGGACAAACTGATGGCTGTCGCGCAGCAAACCGCCCGTCCGGAAGGCCGCTCCTCATCGTCGTTCTGGACGGTCGCGCGGCGCGACAGCCTCGCCGGCTTTCTCTTCATCGCCCCGCAGCTGATCGGGATCACGCTTTTCGTGCTGATCCCGCTCTGCCTGGTGTTCTGGTATTCGCTGCACGAGTGGAACGTACTCGCCAATACCTTCACCTATACCGGCGCCACCAACTACCAGATGCTGCTCGAGGACACGAACCTGCCTTCGGTGCTCGGGGCGACGGCGATCTTTTCCGCGGGGCTGGTGATCTTCAACCTGAGCCTGGCATTGCTGCTCGCGGTGCTGCTCAACCAAAAGCTCGCCGGAATCACCATCTTCCGCACGCTGTTTTTCTCGCCCGTCGTCGTGTCGCTTGTCGCCTGGACGATCGTCTGGGGTTTCCTCTTGCAGAAGAACGGCGGCATCAACGGCGTGCTGCTCGTCTTCGGCATCGAGGGGCCGAACTGGCTGCGTGAACCGGTGACGGCGATGATCTCGGTGATCGTGGTGCAGGTGTTCAAGAATGTCGGCCTCAACATGATCCTGTTCCTGGCCGCCCTCCAGGGCGTGCCGAACGAACTCTACGAGGCCGCCCGCATCGACGGTGCGCCGCGCTTCAAGCAGTTCCGCCGCATCACCCTGCCGCTGATCAGCCCGACCATCCTGCTGACCTCGATCATCACCATCGTCGGGTCGCTGCAGGTGTTCGCGCAGATCGCGGTGCTGACCCAAGGTGGGCCGGGTCTAACGACCACAGTGCTCGTCTATTACCTCTACCAGCAGGCCTTCCAGTTCCACCTCTTCGGCTACGGCTCGACGCTGTCGATCGTGCTGTTCGCGATCGTCGCCGTGCTGACCTTCGCCCAGTGGCAGATGCGCAAGAGGATCGTCTTTTATGAAAGCTGAGCTCTCCCCGCGCATGCAGGTTTTTCTCTACGGCCTGCTCTGCGTTCTCCTGGTCCCCTTCGTCTTTCCGACCTGGTGGATGGTGACGTCGTCGGTGAAGCCGATCAGCGACATCTTTGCCTTTCCGCCGCAGCTCGTGCCGGAAAGCTATGACTGGACAACCTATTCCAAGGTCTTCGAACTGCAGCCCTTCGTTAAGCAGTACTGGAATTCGGCCTATATCGCGGCGCTGGTGACGGTCGGCACGATGGTCGTCTCCTCCATGGCTGGCTATGCCTTCGCGCGCATCAGGTTTCCGTTCGCCAATACGATCTTCATGGTCGTGCTGCTGGGGCTGCTGATCCCGTCGGAAGTGACGATCGTGCCGCTGTTCCAGATGTTCCTGAAGGCCGGCATGGTCAACACCCACTGGCCTTTGATTCTCGTGCCTATCTTCGGCGCGCCGAGCGTGTTCGCTACCTTCGTGATGCGGCAGTTCTTCATTGCGCTGCCTGCCGAGCTCGAAGAGGCGGCGCGCGTCGATGGCCTCGGGCGCTTCAAGATCTTTCGGAAGATCGCGCTTCCGCTTGCAAGGCCGGCGCTCGCTTCCGTGGCGATTTTCACCTTCCTGCACTCCTGGAACCTCTATCTCGAGCCGATCGTGTTCCTGTCGAGCGCCGACAAATTCACGCTGCCGCAGGCGCTGACCCAATATACCGACGCCTATGGCGGGCCGATGTGGAACATCCAGCTTGCCGCAGCGACCCTGACGGCGCTCCCCGTTCTCATCGTCTTCATCATCGCGCAGAAGCAATTCGTCGAAGGGCTCGCGCATACCGGCCTCAAGGGCTGAAATCCCGGGGCTGAAGAAACGGAAATATGATTGATGGCTGAAGTTACCCTTTCCAATGTCCGCAAGAGCTATGGCGCCGTCGACATCATCCACGGCATCGATCTCGGCATCACCGACGGCGAATTCGTCGTACTGGTCGGACCATCCGGCTGCGGCAAATCCACGCTGCTGAGGATGATCGCTGGGCTGGAGACGATCACCGGCGGCGAGGTGAAGATCGGCGGGCGGGTGGTCAACGACCTTGATCCGAAGGATCGCGACATTGCCATGGTTTTCCAGAATTACGCGCTCTATCCGCATATGACGGTTGCGACCAACATGGGCTTCTCGCTGGAACATCGCGGCGGCAGCAAGGCGGAGATTGCCGAACGGGTGAAATGGGCAGCCGACATCCTTGGCCTCGCGCCGCTGCTGGACCGCTACCCACGCCAGCTGTCCGGCGGCCAGCGCCAGCGCGTCGCCATGGGGCGGGCGATCGTGCGCGATCCCAAGGTGTTCCTCTTCGACGAGCCGCTGTCGAACCTCGATGCCAAGCTGCGTGTGGTCATGCGCGGGGAGATCAAGAGCCTGCACCAGAGGCTGAAGACGACCACCATCTATGTGACCCACGACCAGGTCGAGGCGATGACCATGGCCGACAAGATCGTCGTGCTGAACGGCGGCCGGGTCGAGCAGATCGGTGCGCCGCTCGACCTCTACGACCGGCCGGCCAATCAGTTCGTCGCCGGCTTCATCGGCTCGCCGTCGATGAATTTCCTCACCGGCACGATCACGTCGGAGGGTTTTACGGCACCCGGCGTCATGCTGCCGATACCCGAAACAGCGCTTGGGCACATGGGCCGAAAGGCCGTCTACGGCATCCGGCCGGAACACTTTGCCCTGGATGAGACCGGCGTGCCTGCGGAAATCGTGCTGGTCGAGCCGATGGGCTCGGAAACGCAGGTGACCATGAAGCTCGGCGAGACGCTGGTGACCGGCGTGTTTCGTGAGCGCGTGTCGCTCTCGCCCGGAGCAACGATCCGCATGTGGCCGGAGCTCAACAATATCCATCTCTTCGCGGCCGATGACGGCCAGCGGCTGAACTGAGGCTTATCATGCCTGATTATCCTGAAACCAAGCTCACCAGGGCGCTGCGCGGCGGCAATTTCCCGGTCATCGTGTCGCTCGCTCGCCATGATCTCGATCTCGCCAAGGCGGCGATCGGGGCAGGGGCATTTGCCATCAAGGTGCATCTCAACGCCTACCACCGCGCCACCGGCACGACCTTCGGCAGCTTTTCGCAGGAACGGCCGTTTTTTGAAAAGCTTTCGACGCTCGGGGTGCCGCTGCTGGTGATGGCCGGCCAGGAGACGGTGCCGACCCTGAATGAGCTCGATGCCCTGGCGGATCTGGGTTTTGAAGGTTTCAACGTCTATTTCGACCATCTTCAGCCGCATCTGCTGCAATCGAAGCTCCGTCCGATCCCGGCGCTGGGCGAAAAAAGCACTGACGAGGATTTGAAGACCATCGTCGCCATTCCCGGCGCGATGATGGAGGCTTCGGTCGCGTCGTTTGCCGATTACGCCAGGCCGCTCAACGAGGCCGATCTCGACCGCTACGGGGAAATCACCTCGAAGGCCGATATTCCCGTCATCGCCCCGAGCCAGAAGCGTTTCGTGGCCGACGATATGGCAAAGCTGAAGGCGGCCGGCATTGCGGCGCCGCTGCTCGGTGTCATCGTCACAGGCACGACGCCTGAGAGCCTGGAAGCGGCGGTTCGCCCGATCGTCGAGGCGGCGGCCGGTTGAGTGGTGGAGATGGATTGAATTTCTTCCGTCGGATCGCCATTTTAAGGCAAATCCAAAACCGAAGGAGGAAAGCATGACGACGTCTACCGAACGGGCCGTATTGGCCGGTGGTTGTTTCTGGGGCATGCAGGACCTGATCCGGCGTCTGCCCGGCGTGGTTTCGACCCGCGTTGGCTATAGCGGCGGCGACGTGCCGAACGCGACCTACCGCAATCACGGCACCCATGCCGAGGCGATCGAGATCATTTTCGATCCGGCCAAGACCAGCTATCGCGATATCCTGGAGTTTTTCTTCCAGATCCATGATCCGTCGACGAAGAACCGCCAGGGCAACGATATCGGCATGAGCTATCGCTCGGCTATCTACTACGAGAACGACGAACAGAGACGCGTCGCCGAAGACACGATCGCCGATGTGAATACTTCAGGTCTGTGGCCGGGCAAGGTGGTGACGGAAGTGGAGCCGGTCGGTGATTTCTGGCAGGCCGAACCGGAGCATCAGGACTACCTGGAGCGCTATCCGAATGGCTATACCTGCCATTTCCCGCGTCCGAACTGGAAGCTGCCGAAGCGCGCCAGCGTGGCTGCTGCCGAATAAGTATCTCGATTTCTGAATAGAAGGCGCTGCCATTTCGAAATGACAGCGCCTTTTTTGTTTAGGCCAGCGTGTAGGCGGTCTTCACCACGGTGAAGAATTCAGCGGCATACTTGCCCTGTTCGCGTGGGCCGAAGGACGAGGCCTTGCGGCCGCCGAACGGCACGTGGAAATCGACACCGGCGGTCGGCAGGTTGACCATCACCATGCCGGCCTCGGAGTTGCGCTTGAAATGCGTCGCATGCTTGAGGCTGGTGGTGGCGATGCCGGCGGAGAGGCCGAACGGCGTGTCATTGGCGGTTGCCAGCGCTTCCTCGTAGTTCTTCACCCGGATGACCGATGCGACCGGTCCGAAGATTTCCTCGCGCGAAATGCGCATCTGGTTGGTCGCTTCGGTGAACAGCGTCGGCTGCAGATAGAAGCCGGGCGTGTCACGCTTGACGAGTTCGCCCCCGAAGGCGAGCTTGGCGCCTTCGTTTTTGCCGATCTCGATATAGTCGGTATCCTGCTTCAGCTGCTTGTCGTCGACGACCGGGCCGATATGGCTGCCGGCCTTCATGGCGTTATCGACGTTGAGCGTCTTCAGCTTCTCGGTGAGTGCTGCGACGAACTTGTCGTGGATGCCTTCGGTTACGATCAGGCGGGACGAAGCGGTGCAACGCTGGCCGGTCGAGAAGAAACCGGAATTGGCGGCGGCTTCGACGGCGACGTTGAGGTCCGCGTCGTCGAGGACGACCATCGGGTTCTTGCCGCCCATTTCGAGCTGGAACTTGCGGTTATGCTCGATCGAGGCAAGTGCGACGCGTTTTCCCGTGCCGGTGGAGCCGGTAAACGTGATGCCGGCGAGATCCGGGCTGTCGAGCATGGCCTGGCCGACCACCGAGCCGCGGCCCATGACAAGGTTCAGCACGCCCTTCGGCAGACCGGCGCGATGCAGGATATCGACGATTGCCCAGGCGCATCCCGGCACGAGATCAGCAGGCTTAAAGACGACCGTGTTGCCATAGCAGAGCGCCGGAGCGATCTTCCAGGCCGGGATGGCGATCGGAAAATTCCAGGGCGTGATGATGCCGATGACACCGAGCGGTTCGCGGGTGATCTCGACGCCGATGTTCGGACGGGCGGACGGAACCATTTCGCCGGTCAGGCGCAGCGCTTCGCCGGCGAAGAAATCAAAAATCTGGGCGGCGCGGGTGACTTCGCCGATCGCTTCGGGAAGGATCTTGCCTTCCTCGCGCGCGAGAAGCGCGCCGAGCTCTTCCTTACGGGCGAGGATCTCGTCGGAGGTCTTTCTGAGGATCGCGTGGCGTTCCAGGATGCCGGAGCGCGACCAAGCCGGGAAAGCGGCTTTGGCGGCGGCAATCGCCTGCCTGGCGTCGTCGGCGCCGCCCTGAGCATACATGCCCACGATGTCATTCGTATCGGAGGGATTGATGTTCTTGGAAGCGTCGGAGCCGACCCATTCGCCGGCGATCAGGTTCTGGTAGATGGTCATGGACCTCTCCTTTCATGTGAAAGGTCCCGCCATGGGGGCGGGACCGGCAGATAAAGCTTGTTCAGTCGCTCATCTGAAAACGCTTGGCAGCCAGAGCGACAGGGCAGGGATGTAAGTCACGAGCAGCAATACTGCGATGCTGGCTCCGAAGAAAGGCCAGATCGTACGCATCGCTTCACGTATCGTGATGCCGCCGACTGCGCAACTGACGAAGAGCACGGTTCCGACCGGCGGAGTGTTGAGACCGATGCCGGCATTGAGGATCATGATGACGCCGAAATGGACCGGATCGATGCCGAAGGCCTTGACGACGGGCAGCAGGATCGGCGTCGATATGATGACCATGGGCGCCATGTCCATGAACGTGCCGAGGACCAGCAGGATGACGTTGATCATCAGGAGCACGATGATCGGATTGTCCGAGATCGCTCCGATCGCGGCGATGATCAGCGTCTGGACCTGCAGGAACGCCATCAGCCAGCCGAACGAGGCGGCGGTGCCGATGACCAGCAGTACCATCGCGGTGGTGCGCACGGCACCCATCACGGCCTCGATAAAACCGTCCCAGTTCAGTTCGCGATAAACGAGCATGGCGACGAGGAAGGCGTAGAGAACGGCAATGCAGGAGCTTTCCGTTGCCGTGAACACGCCGGAGCGGACGCCGCCGAAGATGATGGCGATCAGCAGGATGCCCGGCAGCGAGGCCAGCAGGTAATAACCGACACGGGCGAAGCCCGGGAAGGGATCGGCCGGATAACCGCGCTTGACGGCAACCCACCAGGCCGTGACCATCAGCGCGCCGGCGAGCAGCAGCCCGGGAACGATGCCGGCGGTGAAGAGGTCGGCGACGGAGACGTTGCCGCCTGCTGCGATCGAATAGAGGATCATGTTGTGCGAGGGCGGGATCATCAGCGCAATGATGGCGGCGTTGGCCGTCACGTTGACTGCATAGTCCCTGTCATAACCGCGCGCAGCCATCTGCGGGATCATCAAGCCGCCGACGGCCGACGCGTCCGCCACGGCCGAGCCGGAAATGCCGCCGAACAATGTCGAGGCGACGACGTTGACCTGGCCGAGACCGCCGCGCATGTGGCCGACAAGGCCTGCCGCGAAGCGGATCAGCCTCTGAGCAATGCCGCCGCGCACCATCAGGTCGCCGGCGAAGATGAAGAACGGGATCGCCATCATGGCGAAGACGTTCATGCCGGAATTCAGCTGCTGGAAGACGACGATCGGCGGCAGGCCTATGTAGAGGACCGTCGCGAAGGATGCGATGCCGAGGCAGAACGCGATCGGCATGCCGATGAGCATGAGGAATGTGAACGAACCGAAAAGAATGGCATAGGCCATTACGCAGCCTCCTGCACGAGGACGTCGGCAGCAACTTCCTCGCCGATGGCGACGTCGACGAAGCGCTCCAGAGCAAAAAGGGAGATCATGGCGCCGCCGACGATCATCGGGAAGAAGTCGGTGCCGCCCGGCCAGCCGAGAACGGGAATGGTGGCCGACCAGGTCCCCATGGCCAGCAGCGTCGAATAATAGGCCATGCCGATGCCGAAGAACACGATCAGGCCCAGGCTCAGGAGGTCCATGGCCTTCTGGATTGCCGGCGGCATGACGTAGCGAACGATATCGAGTCCGAGATGCACGCTCTCGCGCACGCCGACGGCTGCTCCGAGCATGATAAACCAGGACATCAGATAGAGCGACAGCGGCTCGGACCAGCTCGGCGAGTCGTTCAGGACATAACGCCCGAACACCTGCCAGCCGACGATGAGGGTCATGGCGATCATGCCGATGCCGGAGATATAAAGTGATATGCGGCTAAGCCCGCCCAGATAGGGCTTTATGGCCAGCATGAAGTTTCTCATGATCCTGTCCTCTTCGCGGCAGCAAGGCTGCCGGATATGCAAGAAAAAAACCGGCCCTCTTGGCGAGGGCCGGTCTCCGGTCGGCTTACTTGACGGCCTGGATCTGTTCCAGCAGGGCTTTCTGCTTCGGATCGGTGACGAACTTGTCGTAGACCGGCTTCATGACGGCCGAGAACTCGTCCTTGTTGACCTTGATCACGTTGGCGCCACCGGCACGAACCTTGGCTTCCGAGGTCTTTTCGCGAGCCGTCCAGAGTTCGCGCATCTTGACGACGGAGTCCTTGGCCGCCTGGCGGAAGATCTTCTGGTCTTCCGGGGTCAGCTTGTCCCAGGAGATCTTGGACATGACCAGGATTTCCGGGTTCAGCGAATGTTCGGTCAGCGTGTAGTTCTTGGCGATCTCGTAGTGGCGGGCCGATTCATAGGAAGGCCAGTTGTTTTCCGCGCCGTCGACTACACCGGTTTCGAGCGAGGAATAAACTTCGCCCATCGGCATCGGCGTCGGGTTGGCGCCGAAGGCCTGCATCATGGCGATCCAGAGATCTGACTGCTGGACGCGGATCTTCATGCCCTTCAGGTCGGCAAGCTTGGTGATCGGCTTCTTGGTCGTATAGAAGGAGCGCGCGCCGGAATCGTAGTAGGCAAGGCCGATCAGGCCGTGCGGTTCGAAGGCCTTCAGGATTTCGTCGCCGATCGGGCCGTCGACGACCTTGTGCATGTGCTCGGTCGAGCGGAACAGGAAGGGCAGGCCGAGAACGGTGGTCTGCGGCACGAGGTTGTTGAACGGCGCAGCATTGACGCGGTTCATATCAATGACGCCGAAACGGGTCTGCTCGATCGTGTCTTTTTCACCGCCCAGTACCGAGTTGTTCATCACCTGGATCTTGATGCGGCCATTGGTGCGCTGGGAGACCAGTTCGCCCATGTATTTCACGGCATCGACGGTCGGATAACCGTCCGGATGGATGTCGGCGGAACGCAGGGTAACCTGTGCATTGGCGGCCGTCGCGCCGAGCGCGAGGCCGAAGGCAAGGCCGAGCAGTTTCGTGAGTTTCATGTTGTCCTCCTCTGGGTGAGCGCCGGAGCCTCCACGCCCCGGTCGTTGAATCTATCAGTCTTCCCCGGGCCTCCCTTGCCGTCTATCGGGCGGGCAGGCCGTAAAGTTCTTCGGGGTTTTTCACGAGCGCGAGCTCGCGTGCCGCATCGTCGGGGAACCAGCCGAGCACGGTATCTGTCAGCGCCGCGTCATCCGGATAATCGGCCTGTTCGCGGGCGAGGTTATGCGGCCAGTTGGTGCCCCAGACGATGCGTTCCGGTGCATATTTGGCGATTTCCCGGGCGACCGCGGCGACATCGGCATAGTCCGGGCCGCCAGCCTTCGAGGATTCGTAGACGCCGGCGAACTTGAACCAACATTTGCCGCCGTCAATGAGGCGCTTGACGGCGTCGACCTGCGGGCTGTCGGGCGTGACGCCGGCGAAGAACTTGCCGTGGTGATCGAAGACCCAGCGGGACTTCAGGTTCTTCAGACGCTCTTCGTGGTCGAGAATGTTGCTACCGTCGAACTGGACGGCGACCATCCAGTCGCGGGAGGCAGCCTTGGCGTCGACGGCTTCGAGTTCCGACAGGTTCACCGCGCCGCCCGGCAGGTCCATGATGCGGGCGCCGACATTGCCGGCCGCTGCGAGGCTATCCAGCTCGGCTTCCGACGTGGTGCTGTCGATGACGCAGACGCCGCGGGCGATCGAACCGAATTCCGCAAGGCAGGCGTTGAGATTGGAATTGTCGCGCTGCTGGGCATTGCCCTGGGTGACGATCACCCGATCGATGCCGATCCAGCGCATGAACTCGAGATATTGGGCGGGCGTTGGCAAATCTCCCGCAGGCAAGCCGGGACCGCCGGGGAGCGATGGAAAACCCGGCAGATAAGCATGCATCTGAGTGTCGATCGCGCCCTTTGGCAGTCTGGTCTGGGGGGGCGTGCCGGAAAGGGTGCGAACGAGCATCAGATATCTCCCATGCGGAATTCTTTGAGCGCATCGCGGTTGATTTCGATTCCAAGGCCTGGGCCGTTCGGGATCTGCACCACGCCGCGCTCGTGTTCGATCGGGGTTTTGATCACCGCCTGACGGAACGGATTGTGGGTACGGTCGAATTCGAGGATCGGTTCGATCGGATTGACCCGAACCGGGCTCGGGATCATCGCCGCCATGAACTGCAATGCGGCGGCGATATGGACAGCGGTGCCCCATACATGCGGTACGACGCGGATGCCATGCAGCGAGGCGAGATCGGCGACGCGCTTGGCTTCGGTAAAGCCGCCGACACCGGCAAGGTCGGGCTGGAGGATATCGACGGCACGGGTTTCCACCGGCTCGCGCATGCCCCAGCGGCTGTGCCAGGTCTCGCCGCCGGCAACCGGGATCGGCTGGCGGGCGCGGACTTCGCGATAGGCGGCGAGCTGTTCGGGCACGACGGGTTCCTCGAACCAGTCGATGTTGAGTTCTGCCGCCGCCTGGCCGAACCTGATCGCCTCGATGGCGTCATAACCGTGGTTGGCATCGACCATTAGCCGCATGTCGGGACCGACGGCGTCGCGCACGGCGCGGATGACGCGCAAATCCTCCTCGACGCCGAAGCCGATCTTGATCTTGCTGGCGTGAAAACCTTCACCCCAATAGCGGGCGACATCCGTCGCATTGTCCTCGACGCGATCGACGCCGTCGCGCTTGAAGCTGCCGGTCGCATAGGCCTTGACGCTCTCGCGGAACCGACCGCCGAGCAGGATCGAGACCGGCACGCCGAAATGCTTGCCCTTGATGTCCCAGAGCGCGATGTCGATGCCAGACAGTGCGGTGACGGCAAGGCCGCGCTGGCCCTGGTCGCGCAGGGCGTTATAGAGACGCGCCCAGATCTTTTCGGTTTCGAGCGGGTTTTCGCCGATCAGCCAGTTCGCATAGGTTGCGACCACGGCGGCATTCGGCCGGGCAGGGCCGAGGCATTCGCCCCAGCCGATCGTACCGTCATCGCACTCGATCTCGACGAGCACATGGGCGCGGCGATCGAAGCGCATCGAGGCGCTTTCGAAGGCGACGTCGAGCCTGTGTTCGAGGAGATGGGTGCGAACGGAAACGATCTTCATGGGATCACCGCTTCCAGGGGCCGATGAGCTTCAGGAGCATCTCTTCTTCCTCCGCCGTCAGGTCGTCGAGCGGCGGGCGCACCTTGCCGGCATCGAAGCCTTGCAGGCGCACGCCAGCCTTGATGGCGGCGACGGCATAACCCTTGCGGCGGTTGCGGATCGCCATGAAGGGATAGAAGAAGTCCTTGAGGATCTCCTCGCAGCGGGCGCGGTTGCCGGCGCGCAGCGCCTTGTAGAAATCGACGGCAAGACCCGGCACGAAGTTGAAGACCGCCGAGGAATAGGTGGTGAAGCCGGCGCCGAGATAGGCTTCGGCGAAGAGTTCGGCGGTCGGCATGCCGCCGAGATACATCAGCCGGTCACCCATCGTGGCGGTGATCTGTCGGACAAGCCCGATATCGCCGCTGCCGTCCTTGAACCCGATCAGGTTCGGGCATTCGTCGCAGAGGCGCTTCAGCGTGTCGACGGTCAGAATCGAGTTGTCGCGGTTATAGACCATGACGCCTATTCCAACCGACTGGCAGATGCGCTTCACATGTTGGTAAAGGCCTTCCTGCGGCGCATCGATCAGGTAGTGCGGGAGGAGCAGGATGCCATCGGCGCCGGCCTTTTCGACGGCACGGGCCATCTCGACGCCGACTTGGGTGCCGAAACCGCAGCCGGAGACGATCGCGGTCTTGCCAGCGGCTTCCTTGGCGGCTGAAACAATACCGGGAACTTCATTGGGGGACAGCGAGAAGAATTCGCCCGTGCCGCCGGCGGCAAACAGGACCGGTGCGTCGTAGCCCGACAGCCATTCCACATGGCGGCGATAGCTTTCCGGCTGGAACTGGCCTTCCGTGTCGAAATGGGTGACGGGAAAGGACAGCAGGCCGGCACCAAGTGCGACCTTGATTTCTTCAGGCGTCATCATGCGGATTTCCTCTGTAAGCGTCTCCTCCAGACAGAAATTGTCGTACAGGTTGCGCTGACTTGTGTCAACAAGTCATCTTACAGATTCACGGAGCTCGCGCAGGAGGGTGCGATAACGCAGCTGCGCACCCCGCAGATGCCGGCGCATGGCGTCGCGGGCGCCTTCTTCGTCACCGTCGGAAATCGCCACCACGATGGCGTTGTGCTCCTCGTCGAGCAGCTTGATATAGGTCGCCTGGTCGGCCTCCGAATCGTCCGGGCGCAGGGCTGCGCGCGGAATCAGGCTGCGGCCGATCATCGTCAGGAATTCGCGAAACCGGGGATTGTTGGTCGCCTCGGCGATGGCCAGATGCAGGGCAAAGTCCGCCTCGCTGGTCGGTTTTGCCGCTTCGAGACAGGCCCGGACCGCATAATGACGATCGAGGATGACCTCTTCCTGCGCGGGCGAGCGACGAAGGGCGGCAAGCCCCGCGGCCTCGACTTCCACCGCGGTTCTAAGCTCCAGGAGCTCGATCATCGAGGATACGCGGGCGAGATCGATATTCGAGAGCGACAGCATGACCGGCTGCACGTTACGCGAAGGCTCCAGCACGAAGACGCCGGCGCCTTGACGCGCCTCCACCAGCCGGTCGGCGCGCAGAGATGCGATTGCCTCGCGCACGACGGTGCGGCTGACGCCATGCGCCTCGGTCAGCTGCGCTTCGCTTGGCAGGCGCGAGCCCGGCGGAAACTGTCCTGCCGCAATCGCCTGACGCAGCGTTTCTCCGAGGCGGGAAACAAGCGTCCTCGATCCCCTGCCGGTATCGAGTCTGGTTTCAACGCTCATTTCATTCCTCCCTGCTCGGCGCCGCATCACACTATGGCGCCAACTCGAATGTCAAGCTGAGCCGCTGCGCCACACAGGCCCCGACTTGTTGACCGAGCTTTCTCAACATGTATGATAAGTATCGACGCTTGTCACGAACAAGTTGGCCGACAAACCGGCCGACAAACCGGCCGATGAACTGGCCAATGAACTGGATTGCCGCGGTCGACGGGCCGCTTTCGGAGGATGATTTCTTGAAAAGACTTTTGATCACCGGTGCCGGCGGCGGCCTCGGACGCGCCATGCGCTCGCGACTTGCCGGTTTTGCCGAGACGCTTCGCCTCTCGGACATCGTCGATATCGGCACTCCCGGGCCGAATGAGGAAGTCGTCACCTGCGACCTCGGAGACCCGGATGCGGTCATGAAGCTGGTCGAGGGCTGCGACGGTATCCTGCATCTCGGCGGCATCTCCGTGGAGGACAAGTTCTCGAAAATCCTCAACGCCAACCTGCTCGGCCTCTACAATCTCTACGAAGCGGCGCGCGCCCACGGTCAGCCGCGCATCCTGTTCGCCAGCTCCAACCACGTCGTCGGCTTCTATCGCCAGGACGAGCATATCGACGTCAAGGCTCCGATGAAGCCGGACGGTCTCTACGGGGTGTCGAAATGTTTCGGCGAGGCTCTGGCGCGCATGTATTTCGAAAAATTCGGCCAGGAGACGGCGCTCGTCAGGATCGGCAGCTGCTTCGAAAAACCGATCAACCACCGCATGCTGTCCGGCTGGATGTCCTATGACGATTTCGCGTCCCTGATCGACTGCGTTTTCCGCGCGCCGATGCTCGGCTGCCCAATCATCTGGGGCATTTCCGATAATGATAGCAAGTGGTGGGACAATTCCCACGCCTCCTATCTCGGCTGGAAACCGAAGGACAATGCCGAGCGCTTCCGCGCCGAGCTGGATGCCAAGGGGCGTCCGGAACCGACGTCGCCGGCTGCCATCTATCAGGGCGGCATGTTCACTCAGGACCCGATCTTTTCGGAGGACTGAGCCGGCGATTGCCGGGTTCTTGTTTCCGGCTTTCGAACCCACCACATCAGCTCCTACTAAAACCTTCTCCTCTCTTAGAAGGTGTTTTGTGGAGTTCTTGTCATGGGATTTATCGATATTAATCCTCCCGTCCCCGAGGATAGCGTCCTTCTCGACGCCTATTCGGAGACGGTTGCCGGCGCGGTCGACCGCGTCGGTCCTGCCGTTAGCCGCATCGAGCGGCTCGGCGGCGTTGCCGGCCAAGGGGGCCATGGGTCGGGCTTTGCGATTTCGCCCGATGGCCTGATCATCACCAACCATCATGTCGTTTCCGACGCCAAGACGGTGCGCATCCGCAGCGCCAACGGTGCGGTCGGGCAGGGCGCTGTTCTCGGTCGCGACGCTGACACCGATATCGCGCTGGTGCGTGCTGACATGGACGTTCAGGCCTGGGCACGGCTTGGTGATTCCCAGAAGTTGCGGCGCGGCCATATCGCGATTGCAATCGGCAATCCGCTCGGCTTCGACTGGTCGGTGACCTCAGGCGTCGTGTCCGCGCTCGGCCGCTCGATGCGCTCGTCCACGGGCCGGCTGATCGACGACGTGGTGCAGACCGACGCCGCCCTCAATCCGGGCAATTCCGGCGGACCGCTGGTCTCGGCTTCCGGCGAGGTGGTCGGCGTCAACACCGCGGTCATCCGCGGCGCGCAGGGCATTGCCTTTGCGGTCGCCTCCAACACCGCCAATTTCGTCGTCTCGGAGATCCTGCGTTTCGGGCATGTGCGGCGCGCCTTCATCGGCATCGTCGTCGATACGACCGCGCTGCCGCGCCGTGTGGCGGTGAAGGCCGGGATGACGCAGGAGACGACGGTGCGCATCCGCCGCATCGATGCGGGCAGCCCGGCTGACAAAGCGGGTTTGAAGGAAGGCGATTTCATCCTGGCGATCGACGGCCAGCCGGTCGGCGGCGCCGACGATCTGATCCGTCTCCTGGACGGGACCCGGATCGGCAAGGACACGCCGATCTCCGTCTACGATCTCGACTCACGGATCGTCGATCGCGTGCTCGTTCCCGCCGCCCGGCCGCATAACGGCGCATGACAGCCCGGAGAGGCTGTCAGCCGAGGCGCCCTGCCTTAAGACAGACGGCTTCTCAACCGCTCCATCGCCGGTTCGTCGAAACCGAGATGGACGAGGTAGTCCCGTACGCTGCCGTAGTTCTTGCCGATATGGTCGAGCGCCTGGCGCATGCTGCGCGGTTCCGAAGCGAGCACGATATCGACGAGAGCTGCGGGGGTGCCGCGGCCGAGGGCACGATCCCTGAGCCTCGCGATCAGCGGACCGGAAATCGTCGCTGTCAGGGCGTAATCCTCGATAATGGTCGTCTCATCGACGCCGGCATTGGCGAGCAGCAGCGCCGAAATCACGCCGGTGCGGTCCTTGCCAGCGCTGCAGTGGAAGAGCACGGCGCCTTCGGGCGCGTCGGCGATGGTTTTCAAGACTTCGGCGATGGCCGGCTGGCAGTCGTCGATCGCCTGGCAGTAACGGTCGCCCATGCCGAAGCTCACTGCGGCATTTGCCATCATCTCCACCGGCGCCAGTGCCGAAAACAGCGGCGTGTTATGGTAGCGCACTTCGGCATGGCCCGCGAACGGATTGGCCTCGGCGGCGATCTCGTGGGCGTTGCGCAGGTCGATGACGGTGGTCAGTCCGTTGTCCAGCAAGGTGTCGATATCGGCCTCGCTCAGGCGGTGCAATGCGTCGCCGCGCAGGATCGAGCGCCAGCGGGTCAGGCCGCCGCGGGCAGTCCTGTAACCGCCGAGGTCGCGGACATTGTGGGCGCCTTCCAGCGCGATCAGGCGTTCGTAACTCAGCATCTCAGCGGATTCCGGATTTCATGAAGGATTCGATGACGTGGCGTTGCAGGACCAGGTAGATGATCAGGATCGGCAGGCTGGCGAGTGTGGCAGCGGCCATCAGAGGTCCCCAGAGATTGCCCTCCTGGGTCATGAACATCTGGAGGCCGATCTGGACGACCGAGTTTTCCGGCTTGCGCGAGAGCAGCAGCGGCCAAAAATATTCGTTCCAGGCGGAGATGAAGGCGATGATCGACAGCGAGGCGATCGGTGCGCCCATGTTCGGCACGACGATCTGCCAGAGGATCTTCCAGCTTCTCGTGCCGTCGATGCGCGCCGCTTCGAGGATTTCGGTCGGGAAGGAACGCATCGCGTTGTAGAGCAGCAGAATGGCGAAGGCATGCGCCGCATTCGGCACGATGAGACCGGTCAGCGTATCCAGAAGACCGAGCCGCGAGGCGAGCACGTAGTTGGGGATCATCGTCACCTGGAAGGGCACCAGCCAGGAAAGCGCGATGAGCCCGTGGATGACGCCGGAAAGGCGCATGCGCCAGCGGACCAGCGCATAAGCCGCAAACAGGCCGGTGACCACCTGCAGGAGGGCCGTCGCGGCCGAGACGATCGTGGTGTTGATCAGCATCCCGATCATCGGAATGCGGGTCAGCACGAAGACATAGTTTTCGAGCGAGGGGTTGGACGGCCAGAGCGAGGTGGAGAAGATCTCGTTCTCTGGCCGAAGCGAGGTGACGATCATCCAGTAGATCGGAAAGATCGACAGGAAAGACAGGACGATCATGACAGCATGCACAGCCAACCGGCGGGCATGGCCAGCCTTCGGCCCGGCGGTGGCAAGCGAGGCAAGATCAGGCGAAACGTCAATTGTCATAGACCGCGAACCTTTTCGTGAGCCACATGCAGGCCGCTGCAACCACCGCAAAACCGGCAAAGGCGATCATGCCGGCCGCCGAACTCCAGCCGGCCGACATGGTCTGGAAACCGTATTCCCAGAGCAGGTAGAAGATGTTGGTGGTCGATTTCAGCGGGCCGCCATTGGTGAGCACGTTGATATAGGCGAAGCTCCATTGCGCCCCGAACAGGATGGTCATCATCGACAGAAGCAGGATGGTCGGCGACAGCAGCGGCAGTCTTATATCGCGGATGATGCCCCAGCGGCTGGCGCCGTCGATGCGTGCTGCCTCGATATAGGAGGCGTTGATGCCGGCATTGGCGGCGGAAAACAGCAGGGTGGAAAAGCCGATCAGCTTCCAGCCGGTGATCCAGGTCAGGGTCGCAAGCGCATAGTTCGGGTCGGTCAGAAAACCGATGCGGCCGAGACCGATCGTCTCCAGGCCAAGTGTGATCAGCCCCTGGTCCTCGTTGAGCAGCCAGCGCCAGAGGATGGCGGCGACCACGGGGGCGACGATCATCGGCACGAAGATCAGCGCGCGGTAAATCGTCCGCGCGCGGCCCTCGAGATCCTGGGTCCAGATCGCCACGAAGAGCGGAATGATCACCGACATCGGGAAGAGGCCGAGAATGTAGAAAAGCGTGTTCCAGAGGGCGGCGCGCATTTCGGGCAAGGCGAACAGGCGCTGGTAGTTGGTGAGGCCCACGTAGCGCTGCGGGGAGGTCGGCAGCATGTTCCACTGGTAGAACGAGAGCTGGAAGGCCTCGACCAACGGCACATAGGTCCACATCATGAGGAGACACAGCGCCGGGGCCAGATAGAGCCAGGGCTGCACGGTGAATGGGCCGCGCTGGCGGCCAGCCGCGGGCGCCCGGGCAACGGCGAGCGGTCTTGCGAAATCGGCCTGGATGTCGGTCATGAAATTTCCCCGAAAGGTCCCCGAAGGGACAACGATGCCGGACGGGAAAGCGAGACCCGCCCGGCATCTCCTCGTGATTGGTTACGGCATCAGGTCCTGGCCCTGGTCCTGGGCGGCTTTCAGCGTTGCGACCGGATCGCCCTTGCCGAAGACGGCTTCGCGCACCGAGTCCATCATCATCTTCTCGACCTGGCGGTAGTTCGGGCCGGGGAAGGCGACGTTGGCCGTGAGACGGTTCAGCTGTTCCAGGTTGGCGCGGAACATCGGATTTTCCTTGACCCACGGGCCGAGATAGTTCGGGTCGTCGACGATATCGAGACGCAGCGGCAGGTAGCCGATCTTGCTGGTGATGACCGTATAGGCTTCCTTGCTCGTCAGATACTTGAGGAGTTCGTAAGCCGCACGCTGCTTGACCGGGTCCTTGCTGAAGACGAACAGTGCGCTGCCGGAATTGGTCGGAGCGGTCGGCTTTTCGCCGAAGGACGGCATCGGGGCGATGCGCAGATCGAACTTGCCTTGGGCGGCCTTCTTGTAGGAGCCAAGCACCGCAGTCGTATAGACGAACATCCCGAGATTGCCGGCTGCAAAAGTATCCGAGCCGCTGGCCGGATCGATCCTGGCATGGGCGCCGCTATCGACCATGTCGCGCAGCATCTTGACGGCCTCGGCAGCATTCTTGTCCGCGTAAGTGAGCTTGTTGCCGTCGCGCACCCTGCCGCCGTTCGACATGACGATCGCCTGGTAGACGAAAGTGCCGTCGCTCGGGCCGTAAGCGCCCGGGAAGAAGCCGTTCTTGCCGGTCTTTTCCTTGATCGCCTTGCCGGCGATGTTGACGTCGGCCCAGGTCTTGGGCGGGTTGTTCGCGTCCAGACCTGCCTGCTTGAAGAGGTCGCCGTTGTAATAAAGGACGGGCGTCGAGAAAGTGTAGGCGAGACCATAGGTCTTGCCGTCTACCTTGCCGAGTTCGAGACCTTTGGGGATCATGCCGGCGAGATGGTCCTTCAGTTCAGCCGGTTTCACCATGTCCTCAAGCGCATTGCCGCCGAGGTCGGATGCGATGAAGATCAGGTCGCGGAAGGTCAGCTGGGCGACGTCCGGCTGCTTGCCGGCGACGATATCTGCCTGGACGCGGTTGATGATCTCGTTCGACGGCACGGCGACCGTCTCGACCTTCACGTTCGGGAATTTCTTCTCGAAGCCGGCGATCAGTTCCTTGGTGGCCTCGGAGCCGATGCCGGCGGACGCGAGGTTGTAGTTGTAGAAGCTGATCGTGACCGGCTTGTCGACCGTGGCGGGCATTTCGGCGAAAGCGCCGAAGGGAAACATCGAGGCGGCGGTGAGCGTCGCCAGAAGCTTGAGCGTGTTTCTGCGCAGCATTTTGCGTGTCTCCGGGTGAGGGTTATTCAGCGGCGACGGGCATTGCCCGGGCCATCAGAAGTTCGAGCGGATAGGTGTTGAGCTCGGCGCGATCGGACGGCAGCGGCACGAAGGCCATGGTGAGGCCGGACGGACGGATGGTGCCGATGCCGAAGGAGGCGCCGCGCACCATGCGCAGGATGTCGGTGCGCAGGATGTCGGTGGCGGCGTGCTGGCCGGTGCCGACGACGACCGGGATGCCGTGCCAAACCGAGACGCGGTCGTGATGGATATGGCCGCTCAGGATGCCGATGATGTTGCGGCCCTTCAGCAGTTCGCGAAAACGTTCCGACTGCGGGAAATGGATCGTCCGCCAGTGGGTGGCATCGGCTTCCTCGCCGAGTGCCGGCGGGTGGTGGACGACGATCAGCTTCGGCAGGTCGGGATGGCTGTCGAGCGTCGAGGCGAGCCAGTCGAACTGTTCCGGATCGATCGTGCCGCCGATCAGGCCGGGCGTCGTCGAGTCGATGGTGATGATGTGGATGCCGTCGATGATCGTGTCGTGGTCGTAGGGCGCATCCGGATCATGCGCCTCGATGCCCATGCCCTCGTAGAAGCCGGGGCGGGTGTCGTGATTGCCGAGCGCGTAGATGACAGGAACATCGATCCTGGCGTCGATGATCTCCTTCAGCCGGCGAAAACTTTCCGCATCGCCGCGATTGGTGAGGTCGCCGCTGGCGACGACGAATTGCGGCCTCGGCGTCACGGTCGCGACGAGATCGAGGACCTGATGCAGCGTCTCGGTCGTGTCGCTGTGCAGATGGCTGTCGTCGGCGGTGCCGATGTGCAGGTCGGTCAGATGGATGAATGTGGTTTCGCGTCGCACCGGATGCCTCCATGGATGACGGTTTCGTCGGGAGGACCGTTAGAAGGGGTTTGTTTCGGGGTAGTGACGGATTTCGAATGCCGTTCGAAACCGGTTCAGCGGCGGAACATCGGCGCGATCACCTCGACCATGCGGGCGATGACGATGTCCGGATCGTCGAGGTCGATGCTGTAATTGGTCAGCACTTCCGTACGTGACCGCGAGCGGGTGACCTGCGAGCGGATGCCGAGCGCACAATTGAGCCGCCAGCCGATATCGACGTCGTCGAGCCAGGGCGCTATCCGCTTCAAATGCGGGACAAAAGCCCGATGATGTTGGACATTATCGATGATGCGGCGGTAATGCGGCGCGCGCTCCCGGTGGGTCTTTGCCATCGAGGTGAAATGCGACAGGACCGGATAGCTGGAGGTCGGATCGAGGCTCCAGCGGATCGACGGACCAACCAGGGCTGCGATGACTTCGTCGAGATCCGGTGGTTCGGGCGCCCGGCGATCGACAGCTTTGCGCAGCAGGCTGAGCCGTTCGGCATTGAGGCGCCGGTAGACCCGCTCCGCAACCGCTGCGACCAGTTCTTCCTGAGAGCCGAAATGGTAGCTGATGGCCGACGGCGTCGCATGCGCTTCGATGGCGATCCGCCGGGCGGTCAAATCCTCCAGAGCCTCGGCTTCGCAAAGCAGATGCTCGCAGGCATCCATGAGCCTCATGGCTGTGAGATTGGTGCGGCCGTGCATGAACTCACCCTCGATGAGGACAGCCTAGACCGCTTCTGTGTAGGGTGGATGACAAAGCGGGAAAATGCCTAGGCCACATCGGCGCGGGCCGTTTCCTTGTCGAGCGGGCGGGCGAAAGGTGCCGGCCAGGCATCCCTGTCATCATCGCCATCCTCGCCATCGCGAAACTCGTCCATACGGTGCTTGATGGCCAGCGCATAGATCGTATCGAGGATGTTCCGGTCACGCAGGTGAGGATCGGTGAGGCCGAGGAGCGCGGCCCGGACGATCTTCCTGCTTGATGTTTTCGGGCAGCGTTTGTTGACGAATTTGAACAAGGCGTCGTCCGTGAGGCCATCCATCGCGCCGTCGACCAACGCCTCGTAAACCCTGCGCTTTTCTCCCATTGAGTTCCCCACGCCAAATCAGAATGCTTTGTCACATAACTGTCATCATCCATTTTGAGGGAAATATGGCAAGAGCCTGGAACCAAAGTTGTGATGGACAGCGTTCACTGACACGCTTGAGGAATTGAAACGGCGCTGCGGCATCTCTAGTTTCGCGGCAACGGGTTGGGAGGAAAAGAGTGAAGATAGGTGCAGAAATTCTCGGGGCGGGGCTCCTCTTTGGGATGGTGCCGCTGGAGGCGTCGGCGCAGAGCCAGTGGCAGCCGGTCGAGCAGATCCAGACCTATTCTATCACGGGTGATTCCGGGGTCGATCTCTACGCTTCCATCGGCGAGCGCGGCCCGAAGATAGGCAAGGAGGTCCGCGCCATTGCCCATACCAATTTCAAGCTGACCTGGACGCGCGATTATCGGCCGCAGCCCGACGGTGCCTGCACGCTGGTTTCGGCGCGGCCGAAGCTGATCATCACCTATACGCTTCCCAAGCCGGCCTCAGCGCTTTCCCCCGAGCTCAAGAGGAAATGGGATGCCTTCTTTACCGGCGTCCATAAGCACGAACTGGTCCACGGCGTCATCATCACCGATATGGTGAAGGAGATCGAGCGGGTGAGCGTGGGGCTCAGCGTTGCCGACGATCCGAAATGCGTAAAGATCAGGACCGAACTGACCGCCAAACTCGGCGAGATTTCGAAGGCCCAGCAAAAACGCAGCAGCGACTACGACCGGATGGAGATGGGCGAGGGTGGCAATGTCCACCAGCTCATCCTGCAGCTGGTGAACGGCCCCGGTAGATAGGCCGCCGCACAGATTGATTCATCAGTTGGCTGGAAGCTTTTGCTTTTCCTGATGAATTCCACGGCTGCACTATCTCTTGCGCATCACGTTGACGACGAGCACGCCGACGATCGCCATGACACCGCCGATTGCGCCGATCAGGGTCGGCACTTCGCCGAGCCAGAGGAAGCCGATCAGGGTGGCGGTCGGAGGAACGCCGTAGAGGAAATTGGCGGCCCGAGCGGCAGACAGCCGCTTCAGCGCGATCGCCCAGGTGACGTACCCGATCGTGGTCGGGAAGAGCACCAGGTAGGCGAGGCCCCAGTTCACCTCGGCCGGGGCGGCGGCGACCGCCTGCAGGGCGGACGGTACGGCCGGCAGCAGCGGAATGGAGCCGATCAGCATCAGCCAGGCCGTGACGGCCAATGCAGGCATGCGGCCGAGGATCGGCTTCTGCAGTACGCTTGCGGTCGCCGAGCAGAGAGCGGCACCGAGGATGAGGATCGCGTTGGGGTCGAGATCGAAGCCGTCTTCCCCCGAGGCTGCGATCAGCGCTACGCCGGCAAAGGAGATTGCCGTTCCGAGCCACCCCCAGCGGCCGAAGCGTTCGCCGAGCGCGAAGGTGGCGATAAGGGCGGTGAAGACGGGCATGCTGTTGATGATGAAGCTCGCCGGGCCGGCCGCGACGGTTCGCTCGCCCATGTTGAGGAGAACGGCATAGGCCGCGATGAAGAGCACGGCCGCGACGACGAGGCGAAGGACATCGCCCCTGGCCGGAAGGGCTGGCCGGACAGCGGCCAGATAGACGACCGCGATCAAGGCGGCCGGAACATAGCGTGCCGTGGCAAGCTCGATCGGCGTCAGCGGCCCGAGCGCGATGCGGATCACGGCGAAGGACGAGGCCCAGAAAACGATGGTCACCAGGATCGCCAGGAAGGCGATCACATCAAATCCCTGTCTCTCGTCTGTTGCAGTACTCATGGCGACCGTGCTCATCTCTTTCTCCCTCGACGCGTGGAAGCCAGGATTTAGCCCCACGCATCCGTGCTTGAAAAGCACCGCAATCGATGATCATATGTGTCTATGGTTCACAGCTCGCAGACTTTACCACCGCTCGACACGCTCGAGACTTTTGCTCGCGCGGCGCGTCTCGGATCGTTTTCCGCAGCGGCGGAAGAGGGCGGCGTCACCCATGGCGCGGTCTCCCGGCAGATATCCCGGCTGGAGCGCTGGATGGGTGTGCGGCTTTTTGCGCGTGAGGCCCGCGGTGTAACGCTGACGCCGGAAGGCATACGGTTTTTGCTCGCGCGGAAGAAGCCTTGGCACTGCTCGTCGATACGGACGAGCGGTGGCTGCCGCGCCGCAACAAGACGGTCGTCCGGCTTTCGGTGACGCCATCGGTCGCCTCGCTCTGGCTGTTCTCCCGCGTGTCGAAGCTGGAGGCCACTGACATTCATCTGGAACTGATCCTGGAACATCGGTTGGCGGATTTCAGCGAGGGCATTGACCTCGCGATCCGCTGTGGCAAGGGACCTTGGGCCGGCGTGCGCAGCCTGCCGCTGTGGCAGGAGAAGCTCGTGCCGATCGCAGCACCTGCCATCGCCGAACGTCTGGCCGGGCGGTCGGAGGCCAAATCCCTGCTGGAACTCCCTATTCTGCACGATTCCAATGTCGAGGCCTGGCGGCGCTGGCTGGCAGTCGAGGGCGTCGAATACGTACCCCGTGGGCAGGACCGGCGGTTCGAGGACTATAACCTGGTGATCGATGCCTGCGCGCAAGGGCTCGGCATCGCGCTCGCCCGGCCGCCGCTTGCGGACGCGGCGCTTGCCTCCGGCCGTGTCGTCGCCGTATCGGCAAGGACCATCGATCACCATGTCGCCTTCCACCTGATCCGCCCGAACGACGCGATGAAGGCGTCCGGTGCCGAGTTCGCGCGGCGTTTCCTGCAGGAGGCGGGGCTCGACGAGGCGGCTATCGCCGCCTTCACCGCGCCGGGACGGGGCAAGGGTTAGCACCTTTCCTATTGGCAATCGTTCTGTCGGCTCTAGTTGCTCCGGAAAAACAGGATCTGAGGAGCATTCCATGAGCACAAAGGCGACGATAGCAAGGATTTGGCGGGGGCGTACGCGCACCACAATTGCTGACGAATACGAGGCCTATCTGCTGGAGGCGGGCATTCCACCGCTCGTCAAAACCGCGCTTGCCGTCCAGCTTTTCCGGGAAGATCTCGGCGACGAAACGGAGTTCGTGACCACTTCCTACTGGCCCGACTTCGAGTCGATGGCGGCGTTTACCGGCGGCGATCCGAACAAGGTGCATCATCTCGACCGCGACCCGCATTACCTCGTTGAACTGCCCGAGCGGGTGGCGATCATGAAAATCCTGGCCGACCGGAGTTAGTCGTCCCTACCGCGCCCGATCCCACGATCGCCGGTGATCAGTGGAGGCCTCACGCACCGCCATTGTCCCTGGCGAAGCGTGCAATGTCGGCATGGCTTCCGAACCAGACGCCTTCGTGGCTCTGGATATGCCTGATCAGCTCCTCCAGCACGAAGATGCGCGAGCGGTAACCCGAGACATGCGGATGCATGGTGAGCAGGAACAGCCCGCCTTCGAGATAGGCGCGGTCGAATTCGCGCTTAAAGATATCGAGCACTGAGGTCGGCGGGGTGTAGGGGCGGAGTGCGGTAAAACGGTTCATGTTGAAATAGACCGCGTCGTCGCGGATCCATTCGACCGGCAGTTCGACCATGCCTGTCGGCTCGCCGTCCTCGACCAGTTCGTAAGGATCGTCATCGGCCATCAGCGAGGAATCGTAGATCAGCCCGAGTTCGCGCTCGATCTTCAGGGTTTCGTAAGAAAAATCCCAGGACGGCGTGCGCATGCCGACCGGGCGGATGCCGGTGATCTTTTCGAGCGTATCGGCGGCGCGGAAATGCAGTTCGCGCTCCTTGTCTGGAGGCACTTTCGTGTTCACTTCGTGGATCCAGCCGTGTAGGCCGATCTCGTGGCCTTCGGCGATGACGCGCCGCTGTTCGTCCGGATAAAGCAGGGCTGCGACCGCCGGCACGAAGAAGGTCGCCGGGACATCGGCATTCTTCAGCGTTTCTAGGATGCGCGGCACGCCCATGCGGTTGCCGTATTGCCCCTGGGACATGCGGCCGATCGATTCGCCGCCGTCGCGTAGTTCGTTGGTCTCATGGTCGCTGTCGAAGGAAAGGGCAACCGCGCAGCGCGCGCCGTTTTTCCAGGCTTTCGGCTTCAGCGAGCGGCCGGCGCGCACCTTGTTGACCTTGCCGCGCCAAGTGGCCTCGTCCCATTCCCAGGGTTCCATGTCCTGTTCTCCCTTTTGTTATTCCGCCGCCTCGGGCAGCACAGGCACGGCCGCGAGCAGCCGCCTGGTATAATCATGCTGCGGGTCGGCGTAGATCGTCGATGCCACGCCTTCCTCGACGATCTTGCCGCGATACATGATCGCGACGCGGTCGCAGAGATGCCGGACGACCGACAGGTCGTGGCTGATGAAGATCAGCGACAGGTCGAGTTCGGCGCGCAGGCGGATCAGCAGATTGATGATCTGCGCCTGGATCGAGACGTCGAGCGAGGCGACCGGCTCGTCGCAGACAATCACATCCGGCTGCATGGCGAGCGCGCGGGCAATCGCGATGCGCTGGCGCTGGCCGCCGGAGAACTGGTGCGGGAAACGGTTGGCGAAGGTGGGGTCAAGCCCGACTGCCGCCAGCCATTCCTTGACATAGATGGGGGCTTCGGCTCGGGTCACCAACTTGTGGGCGAGCGGACCTTCGGCGATGATGTCACCGATCCGCATGCGGCCGTTGAGCGAGGCGAACGGATCCTGGAAGATCGTCTGGATGCGTGTGGTGATTTTTCGCGCATTGCGGCCGTCGCTCATCACCGGTTTGCCATTGAGACGGATCGTACCCGAGGTTGGGACCGTGATGCCGGCCGCCATGCGACCGAGCGTCGATTTTCCGGAGCCGGATTCACCCACAAGGCCGAGTACCTCGCCGCGCTTCAGCGTGATCGAGACTCCGTCGACCGCTTGCACGACCGGCAGCGGCTGGGCAATGCCGGATTTGATCGCCAGGCTCCTGAACAGGCTCGCCGGCTTTTCGAAGCGCTTCATCGCATCGTCGATGACGAGATACGGGCTGCCGAGCGGCGGCAGGTTCAATGTCGCGGACTTGCGCGGCGGCGGTGCCGCATCGGCGATGCCGCTGCCGCGCAGCAGCAACTGGCCGGGCTTGGCGCGCGAGGGCAGCGCGTCGAGCAGCGCCTTGGTGTAGTCGTGCTGCGGGCGGGTGAGCACGCCGAGCGCCGGGCCGATCTCGACGATATTGCCGGACCGCATCACCGCGACCCGATCGGCCAGGGACGATACGACCGCGAGGTCATGGCTGATCCAGATCAGCGCGGTCCCGAGCTCGGCCACCAGCTCCTTCATCTCGGCAAGGATTTCCGCCTGGATCGACACGTCGAGCGCCGTCGTCGGTTCGTCGCAGATGATCAGCTTCGGCCGGTGCAGCAGGGCGATCGCGATCGCGACGCGCTGGCGCATGCCGCCGGAGAATTGATGCGGGAAGAAATCCACCTTGCGTTCCGGCTCGCTGATGCGGACCTGCGCCAGCGCCTTGATCGCTCTTTCGCGGGCGTCGGCCGCGCTGATCTTCTCATGCGCTTCGAGCGCCAGCTTGATCTGGGTGCCGATGCTCAGGACCGGGTTCAGCGTCATCATCGGGTCCTGGAAGACCATGGAAATGGTCTTGCCGCGGATGGTGCGCAATTCGTGAGGCGGCAGGCCGATCAGTTCGCGGCCTTCGAGCCTGATCGAACCCTCGACGATGCGGCCGGGTTCATCGATCAGGCCGATGATCGAGAAGCCGGTGATCGACTTGCCGGAACCGGATTCGCCGACGAGGCCGAGCACTTCGCCCGGCGCCAGAGAAAACGAGACGCCATCGACCGCCTTGATCTCGCCGCGGCCGCTCTGAAACCAGGTCTTGAGGTTGGTGACTTCGAGAAGCGGCCCAGTCATCGTTCCGGTCATCGGCGGAGCCTCGGATTGAGCTGGTCACGGATCTGGTCGCCGACGAGGTTGAGCGAGACGATGAACAGGATCAGCGCGACGCCGGGATAGATCGAGATCCAATAGCGACCGGAGAGCAGATATTGGAAGCCGTTGGCGATCAGCATGCCGAGCGACGGTTCGGTCGGCGGCAAGCCGACGCCGAGGAAGGAGAGGGTGGCTTCGAGCGAAATGGCGCTCGCCACCTGCACCGTGGCGACGACGATCAGCGGCGGCAGGGAGTTCGGCAGGATGTGCTTCAGCACCACGCGCCAGGGCGACAGCGGGATGGAGAGCGCCGCCTCGACATAATCCTTCTGCCGCTCGGCCGACGCCGCGCCATGGGCGGTGCGGGCGAAATAGGCGTATTGGGCGAAGATGAGCGCCATGATCAGCTGGTAGCGGCCCTGGCCGAGCAGGGCTGCGATGACGAAGGCGAGCAGGATTGCCGGGAAGGACAGCTGTAGGTCGACGATGCGCATGGCGAGGCTTTCGAAGCGGCCGCCGATATAGGCTGCCGAGCAGCCGACCACCGCGCCGATGACGAAGGCGATGCCGCCGGCAATCACGCCCATCTGCAACGAGATGCGCAGGCCGTAGATGATCGCGGACAGCAGGTCGCGGCCTTGCGAGTCCGTGCCGAGCCAATGGGTGTAGCCGCCGGTGCCGACATAACCCGGCGCGCGTCGCGCATCGCGCAGTACCAGGCTGGTCAGGTCATACGGATCCTGCGGGGTGACCAGCGGCGCGATGATCGCGGTCAGCACGATCAGGAAGACGACGATTGCCGCACCCGTCGCGACCTTGTTGCGGAAGAATTCCTCGAGGAAACGGCCAAGCAGAGTATCGCGCATCAGGCACGTCCCTTTCGCAGGCGCGGATCGAGCAGCGCGTAGGTTAAATCGACGATCAGGTTGATGACGATGAACAGGAAGGCGACGAGCATCAGGTAGGCGACCATGACCGGCCGGTCGAGCGAGGTGATGCTGTCGATGATCAGCTTGCCGAGACCGGGCCAGGAAAAGATGGTTTCGGTGACGACCGCAAAGGCGAGCGTGGAGCCAAGCTCCAGGCCGAAGACGGTAACGAGCGGGATTGAGATCAGCCGCAGAACATGCCGGCTCAGCACGGTGAACTCCGAAAGGCCGGCGGCGCGTGCGAATTTCACCGTGTCACTCAGCATCAGTTCGCGGGTGCCGGCGCGGGCGAGCCGGATCATCAGCGAGAATTTGAAGAGTGCGAGGTTCAGCGCCGGCAGCACGAGATGTGCGAATCCGTCGCCGGTGAGGAAGCTGAAATCGACGCCGAACAGGTTCACCGTCTCACCGCGTCCACCGGCCGGCATGCAGCCGCATTGGACGGCAAACACCATGATCAGCATCAGGCCGAACCAGAAGGTCGGCACCGAGAAGCCGAGGATCGAGATCGCCATGATCGCGCGGGAAACCAGGCTGTGCGGCCGGTAGCCGGCATACATGCCGATCGGGATGCCGACGAGGCTGGCAAATAGAACGGCGGCCAGTGTCAGCTCCAATGTCGCGGGCAGGCGGGTGAGGATCAACTCGCTGACCGGGATGCTATAGACGAGGGAGCGACCGAAATCGCCTTCGACGATCCGGCCGAGAAAGGCGAAATATTGCCTCCAGAGCGGCTGGTCGAGCCCGTATTGGGCAATCACCGCGGCGCGGATGTCCTGCGTCGCATCCGGAGAGATCAGCACGTCGATGGGATTGCCCACGGCATAGACACCGCAGAAGACCAGCGCCGACATCGCGATGACCACGATGGCCGCCTGCCACAGGCGTTGCAAGACGAAACCTAACATGTATTCCCCTGTTCTTGTCCCCAGGCCCGTCTTCTGCGGGTTCGGAGGGTGAGGCTTCCTGAAGGATGCCTCGCCGTCAGTGCCAGTCGTTTTCGAGAAGGTCGCGGGTTTCCGCGACGGCCACCGCCCAGATCGCCAGCATGTCCTCGTCGGGCCGCTCATAGAGGCCGTGATAGTTTCCGTCGCCGAGCAGTGCGCGCTTGCGGGCCGCATCGACACGGGCAAGGCCCGCGAAATCCACCTTCGGCTTGGATGTCGTCGGCTGGCGCTGGTCGGTCGTGCGGGTCCAGGGGAAGTTTTCCATCCAGGAGGCGTGCGAGGCCGCGGGATCGGTTTCCTGCACCTTCGCCCAGGTTTTGGGCGCCCGCCACCAGTCGTGGAATTTCACCGAGGCGTCCGGATGGGCATTCAGCCATTCGGAAATGACGGCAGTCGCCGGTGTGTTGCCGCCATGGCCGTTGACGATCAGGATGCGGCGGAAGCCGGAACGGTGGATGCTGTCCATCAGGTCGCGGATCACGCCGATATAGGTGGACAGCGTCAGCGTCAGCGTGCCTGGAAAGGTCGCAAACGACGAGGCGAGGCCGTAGGGCACGACCGGGAAGACCGGAATGCCGAGCGGCTCCGCCGCATCGAGCGAGACCTTCTCGGCAAGGATCATGTCGGTCGCCAGGCTGAGATAGGCGTGCTGCTCGACGCTGCCGATCGGCAATATGCAGCGGTCATCCTTCTCCGCCCGTTCCTCCACCTGCATCCAGTTCATGTCCGCGATCTTCATAAATTCCCACCTGCATCCGCGCCGCGCAAAAATTGATCAAAATCTCACGCTTGCGCACAAAAAATGTGCCTTGACAGGCGCTGCGCCGATCAAGTGCAAGGTTCCATACGGAACTAAAAAAAGAGATTGACAGCCAAATAACCTACCGTCAAGTTCCATACGGAACAAAATCCAGGCGGGATTTCTGCGGGAGCTGATGGCGTTGCAATTGGAAATCTCATCCTTCGATGCGCTTCTCAGGCAGGGCGGCAAGGCCGCGGCCGGCAGTCATGGCGTCGACGATCTGGTGTCCGTGAAGCTGTGGCAGAATCCCTGCTGGCTTTCCTTCCGCATCAACTTCTTGGCGCTGCAGTTCAACGAACCGATCTATCGCTGGATCGAGAAGGAGTACGGGCTCGCCCGGCCTGAATTCGTCGTTCTCTATTCGCTCGGCCTTTCGAACGGCCTGACGGCGAGCGCCATCAGCAGCTCCTCGGGTTTCCCGAAGAATACGATGAGCCGGGCGATCCAGAAGCTGATCGACAAGAACATCATCCGCCGCGAGATCGACGCGGCGGATCTTCGAAGCTTCGTCCTTTTCATCACGGACGAAGGAAAGCGCATCGTCGATCAAGCCATGCAACCGATGGTGGAGCGCGAAAAGGTCATGCTGTCGGGGCTGACCCCTGCCGAAAAGCTGATGCTCTCCGAACTGCTGGCGAAAGTCGTCGTGGATTCACCCAACTGGCCTCCAATGATAAATATAGAGGAGAACGAAGAATGACGATTTTGAAGACATTCGGCACCGCGGCTCTCGCCGCCGTCCTGCTCGGCGGCGTTTCGGGTGCTGCCCTTGCTGCAGACCTGATGATCGGCGTGCGCGCCGGCCCGCTGTCGGTCGATCCGCATTTCACCGCCGCCGGCACCCATGCCGAGGCGGTCAAGCATATCTATGACTCGCTGGTGAAATCCGGCAACAACCTCGAGCTCGAGCCTGGCCTTGCGACCAGCTGGACGGCCATCGACAACACGACCTGGGAATTCAAGCTCCGTCCGGGCGTCAAATTCCACGACGGTTCCGATTTCACCGCCGAGGACGTGAAGTTCTCGATCGAGCGCATCCCGGCCGTCACCGGCCCCAACCCGACCACCATCTACGTCCGTCGGGTGCGGGGCATCGAGATCGTTGATCCGCTGACGATCCGTATCAAGACCGATGGTCCGGCACCGAACCTGCCCAACGATTTCATCCGTCTGTTCGTCGTGTCGCATACGGCGGCCAAGGATTTTTCCGCCAATGCCGACAAGGCGTCGGAAGGCTTCAATTCCGGCAAGGCGGCAATCGGCACCGGCCCCTACAAGTTCGTCTCCTGGACGCCGAAGGAACAGCTCGTGCTGCAGAAGTTCGATGGCTACTGGGGCGAGAAGGAACCCTGGGACAAGGTGACCCGCAAGGAAATCCCCAACGATGCGGCCCGCGTCGCACAGCTGAAGGCCGGCCAGGTCGACCTGATCTCGCGCATTCCTGCCTCCGACGTGCCCACGCTCGAGAAGGATTCCAAGCTGACCGTCGTGCGCCAGGACAGCGTCTACCTCTTCAACATCGCCTTCGATTTCCGCGATAAGCCGCCGCAGGTCAGTGCCAAAGACGGTTCGCCGCTGCCGAAGAATCCCTTCCAGGATCCCAAGGTGCGCGAAGCCTTCGATCTGGCGATCGACCGCGAAACGATCACCGAGATCGCCATGGAGGGCATGGGCAGCGTTCAGTCACAGCTCGTGACGCCGAACATCTTCGGCTGGAACCCGGCCGTGAAGCCCACCAAGGCCGATCCGGCGAAGGCCAAGAAGCTGCTTGCGGAGGCCGGTTATCCGAACGGCTTCAAGGTGACTTTCTCCTTCACCAACGACCGCCTGCCGGGCGACAAGGATGTCGGCACGACGATCGCCCAGATGCTGACGGCAGTCGGCATCCAGGCCGAGGCAAACGCGCAGCCAGGTGCTGTGTTCTTCCCGGCCAATACGCGGGGCGACTACTCGATGACCATGTCGGGCTGGGGCACGCTGACGGGTGAATCGAACTACACGCTGTCGTCGCTCGCCCACAGCAACGACCCGGCGACCAAGCTCGGCGCCTTTAACCTGCGCGGCTATGTCAACAAGACGATGGACAAGCTGATCGAGGACGCCGCCGTCGAGATGGATACCAAGAAGCGCGAAAAGTTCCTGATGGACGCCAATGCGCTGGTTTCGACCGATCGACCCTACCTGGCGATCGCTTCGACCGTCTCCGCCTGGGGCATGAAGAAGGGCATCACCATCGTGCCGCGTTCCGACGAGGACACGCTGGCGATGAACATTCGCCCGGCGAAATAGGGCCTCCCACCACGTGAGCAACCGGCCGGGCACCTTGCCCGGCCTTTTTTCTGAAAAGACCTCAAATTCAGACCGGGAGAACCATCGATGGGAAAGATTGCACTGGCGATCCATGGCGGCTGCGGCGTCATGGCAAAGCTCGACCTGAGCGACGAGGAATGGGCGGCCGCCCGTGTCGATCTCGGCCGGGCGCTGAAGGCCGGCTGGGACGTGCTGACCACAGGCGGTGCGGCGCTCGACGCGGTGCAGGCGGCCGTGGTTGTCATGGAGGATTCGCCGCATTTTAACGCCGGTCACGGGGCGGCGCTCAATACCAACGGCAAGCATGAACTCGACGCGTCGATCATGGATGGCCGCACGCTTGAAGCGGGCGCGGTGACGCTGGTTCGGCGCATCCGCAATCCGATCAAGGCGGCCCGCAAGATCATGGAAAAAGGCGATGCGATCCTGCTCGGCGGCGACGCGGCCGACGATTTCGCCCGCGAGGCCGGGCTCGATATGGTCGAGCCGGACTATTTCACCACCGAACGCCGCATCAAGGCGCTGGCGGCGATGAAGGCCCATGCGGCAGCCGGCACGGCGGCGAAGGCGAGCGAGGCGGAAAAACACGGCACGGTCGGCGCCGTGGCGCTCGACAGCGCCGGGCATCTGGCGGCCGCGACCTCGACGGGCGGCTATAACAACAAGCCGGAAGGCCGTATCGGCGATACGCCGATCATCGGCGCGGGCACCTATGCGCGCGATGGCGCCTGCGCAGTCTCGGGCACCGGCAAGGGCGAATATTTCATGCGGTATGCGGTCGGCCACGAAGTGGCGGCCCGTGTCTCCTATCTCGGCGAGAGCCTTGAAAAGGCGGCCACCAAAGTCATCCAGGAGGATCTGAAGCAGCACAATATCGGGGCTGGCCTCGTGGCGGTCGGCGCCGACGGTTCGATTACGGCACCTTATAACACCGACGGCATGTTCCGTGGCTGGGTGACCCCGGAGGGCGAATTCTACGTGGCCACTCATGGCGAGGTTTTCCCGATCAAGCCCTGAACCGGCAGAGCTTTCGACGCGAAAAACCCGGCGGAATGACCGCCGGGCCTGCACCCCTCCGGAGCTGCTCTTGTTATTCGGCGGCTTGCTGCGGCTTCAGCACGCCGCGGCGGATCTGGTCTTCCTCGATGGACTCGAAGAGGGCGCGGAAATTGCCCTCGCCAAATCCTTCGTCGCCCTTGCGCTGGATGAACTCGAAGAAGATCGGGCCGATCACAGTCTTCGAGAAGATCTGCAGCAGGATCTTGGTCATGCCGCCATCGACCACGCCTTCGCCGTCGATGAGGATGCCGTGTTTCTTCATGCGGTCGATCGGTTCGTCGTGGTCGTGCACGCGGGTGCCGGACATTTCGTAATAGGTATCCGGGGGGCCGGGCATGAATTTCAGGCCATTGTCGGCGAGCTTGTCGGTCGCTTCGTAAATGCCGTCTGTGCCGACCGCGATGTGCTGGATGCCTTCGCCCTTGTACTTCTTCAGGAATTCCTCGATCTGGCTGGTCTCGTCCTTGGACTCGTTCAGCGGGATGCGGATCTTGCCGCAGGGCGAGGTGATCGCCCTGCTCACCAGACCGGTGATGCGGCCGTCGATGTTGAAGAAGTGGATCTGCTTGAAGTTGAAGAGTTCGCGGTAGAAATCCCACCACTTGTCCATGTTGCCGCGATAGACGTTGTGGGTCAGGTGGTCGAGATAATAGAAACCGACGCCTTCCGGCTTCGGGTTCCTTTCACCGAGCCATTCAAATTCAGTCTCGTAGGCTGAGCCTTTCTCGCCATAAGTTTCGATGAAATAGAGGAGCGAACCGCCTATGCCGACGATGGCCGGCACGTCGAGCGTCTTGTCCTTGCCTTCATAGGGCGTCGCGCCCTTGGCGACCGCGTGGTCGAAAGCGTGCTTGGCGTCGACGACGCGCCAGGCCATGGCCGGCGCGCAGGGGCCGTGTTCATCGACGAAGCGCATGGCATGGCTGCCCGGCTCGGCGTTGAGGATATAGTTGATGTCGCCCTGGCGCCAGACGGTGATGTTCTTCGTCCTGTGCTTCGCGACCGGCTTGTAGCCCATGCGGGTGAACAGCTCTTCCAGCTTCTGCGGTTCCGGATGGGCGAATTCGACGAATTCGAAACCGTCGGTCCCGGCCGGGTTGTCGGCGGTGATCTGCGAAACCGGTGCGTCGTGCGGGAAAGGACCCATGGCAAATTCCTCCTGTCATTCGCTGATCATGATGATGCAGGAGAGGCGCATTGTGCTTGCAATCTTTGCCATGTTCTGCTGGATTTGTGCATGAAGTGTGCGAATTTCAGGAGCTGTATGCACGATGGACGCGCTGGACGGATATGACCTGAAGATCTTGAGCCACCTGCAGATCGACGGGCGGCTGACCAATAACGAATTGTCCGAGCTCATCGCGCTGTCCCCATCGCAATGTTCGCGCCGGCGGGCGCGGCTCGAAGGCGAGGGGTTTATCCAGACCTACCGCGCGCATCTCAACCGCCAGAAACTCGGCCTCGACTTGCTGGTGGTGATCGCCGTGACGCTCGCAACGCATAACCGCGACAATGCCAAGCGGTTCGCGCGCCTCGTCGAGGACCTTCCGGAAGTGCTCGAATGTTTCTCGCTGACGGGCGAGATGGATTATCACCTGAAAGTGGTGACGCGGGATCTGGCGGGCCTCTCCCATTTCGTCAATGACATACTGCTGCCGCACGAGAGCGTGCAGCACGTCAAAACATCGATCGTTCTCAGCGTGTTGAAGGATTTTGGTGGGATTCCGATTCAAAAGCCTGCCAAGGCTTAGAGATCGTCCGGCTCCGGTCGCTTTCCCTTGCCTGAGCGGCGGATGACCTGCTCGATTGCCGTCAGACCGGTCGACAACGCCTCGATGCCGCTTTCGCCGATTTCCAGCTCCAGTTCGGTCTGGTAGCGGCGGGCGAGTTCGATCAGTTCCCGGTAGGCTTGCTGCCCGGCAGCGGTGAGTTCCAGGTGTTCGAGACGCCGGTCCGCCTCGTCCTGGCTGCGCTTCAGCCAGCGGCGCTGTTCGAGCGCGAAGACGGCACGGCTGACCTTGGTCTTGTGCATGCTGGAATGAATGCCGACCGCCTTCGAGGTCATGCGGCCCGAACTGCCGAGCGCGGCAAGCGTGCGCCATTCCGGCCGAGTCAGACCGTATTTCGCCTTGTAATGCGCGGCAAAGCGCAGACCGACGAATTCGGCGGCGCGGTTGAGCCTGTAGGGGAGGAACTGTTCGAGTTCGAAACTATCGGTCGTCATATCATTGATGGTGCGTTGATGGTTACAAAATTGATGGTTACATTTGCAACCATATCGTCGCCATGGGAGGAAACAAGCCATGCTGGACAAGGTCGATCCGAACGCCGCGCAGTTTACCGGGGCGAATGCCGAGACGCTCGCCTATATGCCGGGCTTCGGCAATGATTTCGAAACCGAGAGCCTGCCCGGCGCCCTGCCGCAGGGCCAGAACAGCCCGCAAAAATGCAATTACGGACTTTATGCCGAGCAGCTTTCCGGTTCGCCGTTCACCGCCCCGCGCGGCACCAACGAGCGTTCCTGGCTCTACAGAATCCGTCCGAGCGTGCGGCACACGGGCCGGTTCAAGAAGATCGATTATCCTTTGTGGAAGACGGCACCGCATGTCGCCGAACATTCACTGGCGCTCGGCCAGCTCCGCTGGAGCCCGCTGCCGTCACCTGACGAGCAGCTGAACTTCCTCGAAGGCATCCGCACGATGACGACGGCGGGCGATGCGCTCTCCCAGTCGGGCATGGCGGCGCATGTCTATGTCTTCAACACCGACATGGTGGACGACTATTTCTTCAATGCCGACGGCGAGATGATGATCGTGCCGGAGACCGGTTCGATCCGCGTCTTCACCGAGCTCGGCAAGATGGATCTGGAGCCCTCGGAAATCTGCGTCATCCCGCGCGGGACCATGTTCAAGGTGACCCGGCTCGGCGAGGAAAAGGTCTGGCGCGGGTATATCTGCGAGAATTATGGCGCCAAGTTCACGCTGCCGGATCGCGGGCCGATCGGCGCCAACTGCCTTGCCAATCCACGCGATTTCAAGACGCCGGTGGCGGCCTACGAGGACAAGGAGACACCCTGCCGGGTGCATGTAAAATGGTGCGGCTCCTTCCATGTGACCGAGATCGGCCATTCGCCGCTCGACGTGGTCGCCTGGCACGGCAATTACGCGCCCTACAAATACGACCTGCGCACCTTCTCCCCGGTCGGCGCCATTCTCTTCGACCACCCAGATCCGTCTATCTTCACGGTTCTCACCGCGCCCTCCGGAGAGGAGGGGACCGCCAACGTCGATTTCGTGATCTTCCCGCCGCGCTGGCTGGTGGCCGAGCACACGTTCCGACCGCCCTGGTACCATCGCAACATCATGAGCGAATTCATGGGCCTGATCTGCGGCCGCTACGACGCCAAGGAGGAGGGCTTCGTGCCGGGCGGCATGAGCCTGCATAACATGATGCTGCCTCACGGGCCGGATTTCACCGGCTTCGAAAAAGCCTCGAACGGCGAGCTTAAACCCGTCAAGTTCGACAACACCATGGCCTTCATGTTCGAGACGCGTTTCCCCCAGCAGCTCACCAAATTCGCGGCCGAACTGGAGACCCTGCAGGACGATTACGTGGATTGCTGGTCCGGGCTGGAGCGAAAGTTCGACGGTACGCCGGGGATCAAGTGAGGCCGCGCTACATTCCGGTTGCCTTCTTGCGCGATCTCCACACATTCTGGGGGCAATACCAACGATAAAACGGGAAACACTCATTCATGAAGCTCGCGACACTGAAGGATTCCACCCGCGACGGCCGCCTGGTCGTCGTCTCGAAGGACCTGACCGAATGCTCGGAGGTCGGCCATATCGCCCGCACGCTCCAGGCCGCGCTCGATGACTGGGCCTATGTCGGTCCGCGGCTCGAACGGGTCGCGGAGGGTATCGAGACCGGTTCGCAGCCGACCATCCGTTTCCACGAACATGATGCCGCATCGCCGCTGCCGCGCGCCTACCAGTGGGCGGATGGGTCGGCTTACGTCAATCACGTCGAGCTGGTGCGCCGGGCGCGCAATGCGGAGATGCCGGAAAGCTTCTGGACCGATCCGCTCATCTATCAGGGTGGTTCCGACAGTTTCCTCGGGCCGCGCGATCCGATCCTGCTTGGCGACGAAGCCTGGGGCGCCGACATGGAGGGAGAGGTGGCAGTGATCCTCGGCGACGTGCCGATGGGAGCCTCGGTGGATGAGGCACGCGAGGCGATCCGGCTCGTGCTTCTCGTCAACGACGTGTCCTTGCGTGGGCTGATCCCATCCGAACTCGCCAAGGGTTTCGGCTTCTTCCAGTCGAAACCGTCCTCCGCTTTTTCTCCGGTGGCGGTCACGCCCGATGAATTGGGTTCGGCCTGGGACGGCGGCAAGCTTTCCCTTCCGCTCAAGGTCGATCTGAACGGCAAGCCTTTCGGCCGGGCCAATGCCGGCGTCGACATGACCTTCGATTTCCCGCAACTGATCGCCCATGCGGCGAAGACGCGGCCGCTGGTCGCCGGCACGATCATCGGTTCGGGTACGGTCTCCAACAAGCTCGACGGTGGTCCCGGCAAGCCGGTCGCCGATGGCGGAGCCGGTTATTCCTGCATCGCCGAGATCCGCACCATCGAGACGATCAATCTCGGCGTGCCGAAAACGCCCTTCCTGCATTTCGGGGATGTCGTGCGGATCGAGATGAAGGACGACAAGGGTCATTCCATCTTCGGCGCGATCGAGCAGACCGTGACGAAATACGAGAAGGCGTGATGAGCGACACGGTGCTCTACGACTACTGGCGGTCCTCGGCGAGCTTTCGTGTGAGGATTGCCCTCAACATGGTCGCCGAAACGTTCCGCACGGTTCCGGTCGACATTCTTGCCAAAGAGCATCGATCCAAGGAACATCTGGCCCGCAATCCGCAAGGGCTGGTACCGGTTCTGGAGATCGATGGGCATAGCTTCACCCAGTCGCTCGCAGTGATCGAATATCTCGACGAGACGCGCGGGGGCGCCTTCCTGCCGGGCGATTCCGTCGGCCGGCAGCGGGTGAGGGCGCTCTCCTATGTCATCGCCATGGAAATCCATCCGGTCTGCAATACGCACGTTGCCGGCCATGTCGTATCGCTGACCGGCGGCGGCGACGCTGCCCGGCTGGCTTGGATGCAGAAGTTCATCGGGGAAGGGCTTGCTGCCTTCGAGACGCTCCTGGATTCACCTTCGACCGGCAGTTTCTGCCATGGCGACCGCCCGAGCATGGCGGATATCTGCCTCGTACCGCAGGTCTACAATGCGAGGCGATGGAGCGTCGATCTCTCGGCCTGCCCGAAACTTGTCGGGATCGCCGACCGCTGCGCCGAATTGAAACCGTTTGCCAACGCCCATCCCGACAACGCCCATCCCGACAAGGCGGTTCGCTAAGTCTTCAGGTAGCTGATCACCGCGTCGGCGATCATGCCCTTGTGGCGCTCCATGGTCGCCGGTTCCGAAAGGTCACGGCGGAAGATCGTGCCGAATGTATAGCGGTTGGAGACACGGAAGAAACAGAAGGCGCTGATCAGCATGTGAATATCGATCGGGTCGGCTTTCCGGGCAAATACGCCCGCCGCGACGCCGCGTGCCAGGATCGCAGCAATGGTTTCGATGACCGAGACGTTCAGGTCGCGGATCGCCTCGGAGCGCAGCATATGGGCGGCGTGGTGGATGTTCTCGATGCTGACCAGCCGGACGAATTCCGGATTGGCCTCGTCATGTTCGAATGTCGTCGAGATCAGCACCCGCAGCGCCTGTTCCGGGGGCAGATTGGAAAGCTGCAGGTCCTCTTCCAACGTGCGGATCTTACGGTAGGCGCGTTCGAGAACGGCGAGATAGAGACCTTCCTTGCTTCCGAAATAATAGTAGATCATCCGTTTTGAGGTGCGGGTCTTCTCCGCGATCGCGTCGACACGGCCACCGGCGAGGCCATGGGTCGTGAACTCCTCCGTCGCCACATCCAGGATGTCTTCCTGGGTGCGTTGCGGATCGTTTTTCCTGCCGTTTTCGCGTTTCGCCGCCATCCTCGAATCCGCCTTCACCGTTTCATCCCGTCATGCTCACAGAAACACGCCTTGTGGACAACCGATTGTCCACATCGAATTTTCGCATTTGTTCCAAAGTCATAATCGGCGTGTGTTGCCCTTTCAATAGATGGCGCTTGACATACGCACTAGTTCGTACATTTTATCCGAATTGCCGGTCGATCCCTGAGGAGGCGGTCCCGGCGGAGGTTATCTTGTCAAAGGATCGAGTGGGTAGCCGTCTCATCGGTTGCCGTTGACGACATCCGATGACGGGCGCCTTGGGAGGACTGGAAGTGACACGAATCATCGATTTCTATTTCTTGGCGCTAAAGGTCGTCATCGCCCTGCTTCTGGCAGGCATGGTGGTGCTGGTCTTCGGCAATGTCGTGCTGCGTTATGCCTTCAACCAGGGGATCACCGTTTCTGAAGAGCTGTCGCGCGTCTTCTTCATCTGGCTGACTTTTCTGGGCGGCGTCGTCGCGATGCGCGAACATGGGCACCTAGGCGTCGATTCGCTTCTGAAGCGGCTGCCACCGACCGCCGCCAGGATTGCAGTGCTGATGGGGCAGGGGCTGATGCTCGTCGCCACCTGGCTGATGATCAGCGGAAGCTGGACGCAGACCCTGATCAACCTGCCCGCCACCATGCCTGCCACGGGTATCTCGATGGGCTGGTTCTATGGCGCCGGCCTCGCCTTCGGAGTCCCGACTTTCCTCATCATCCTCTGGGACGCTTTCCAGGTGGCAACCGGCCGCATCGATATCGCGACTGCCCAACTGGTGCGCGACAGCGAGGAGGAAGTGGCTCTCGACAACCATCCGGACGCCGCGGTCGCCGCCGGCGTCACCAAGGCCTGAGGAGAGACCGATGACGCTCACCATTTTCCTCGGCGCCCTTCTCGGTCCCATGGCGCTCGGCGTGCCGATCGCGTTTGCGCTGATCCTCAGCGGCGTAGCGCTGATGATGTACATGGACATCTTCGACGCCCAGATCGTCGCGCAGAACGTGCTGAACGGCGCCGACAGCTTTCCGCTGATGGCCGTGCCCTTTTTCCTGCTGGCCGGCGAGGTGATGAATACCGGCGGCCTGTCTAAGCGCATCGTCAATCTCGCCATGGCCCTGGTCGGCCACGTGCGCGGCGGCCTTGGTTTCGTCGCGATCTTCGCCGCCTGCGTGCTATCGAGCCTCTCCGGTTCGGCGGTGGCGGATGCGGCGGCGCTCGGCGCGCTTCTTTATCCGATGATGATCAAGTCCGGTCATGACCCGGCGCGCACCGGCGGCCTGCTGGCATCTGCCTCGGTCATCGGACCGATCATCCCTCCGTCGATCGGCTTCATCCTCTATGGCGTCATCGGCGGCGTCTCGATCACCAAGCTCTTCCTTGCCGGCATCGTTCCGGGCCTGCTGATCGCGCTGGCACTCTGCATCACCTGGCTGATCGTCGCCCGCAAGGAGCAGTTCGAACTGCCGAAGCGCCAGAGCCGCGAGGTTCGCATCAAGGCCTTCGTCGACAGCATCTGGGCGCTGATGCTGCCTGTCATCATCATCGTCGGCCTCAAGTTCGGCGTGTTCACGCCGACCGAAGCGGGCGTCGTGGCCGCCGTCTATTCGCTTTTTGTCTCGATGGTCGTTTACCGCGAACTGGCTCCGTCCGAACTCTTCAATGTTTTCGTCGCGGCGGCGAAGATCACGGCGGTGGTGATGTTCCTGGTCGCCTGCGCTGCCGTCTCCGCCTGGCTGATCACGGTTGCCGACGTTCCCGGCGATCTCGTCAAGCTGATCGAGCCGCTGATGGACAACCAGACGCTGCTGCTGCTCGCGATCATGGCGCTGATCGTCGTGGTCGGCACGGCGATGGACATGACGCCCACCATCCTGGTGATGACGCCGGTGCTGATGCCGATCATCAAGCAGGCGGGCATCGATCCGGTCTATTTCGGTGTGCTTTTTATCATCAACAACTCGATCGGCCTGATCACGCCGCCGGTCGGCACGGTTCTCAACGTCATCTGCGGCGTTTCCAAGCTGTCGATGGAAGACCTGATGAAGGGCGTCATGCCTTTCATGATCGCCGAACTGATCGTTCTCTTCCTTCTCGTCCTCTTCCCGCAACTGGTGACCGTGCCGGTCGCCTGGTTCGGGCGCTGAGGCCGGGGAGCTTCTGCCAAACGCATATCAACCGGCCGTGGGGAGCCCGGCCATTCTGTGGGAGGAAAGCATGTTCAATAAGATGATGAAACTGGCGCTCGGGATCGCCCTGCCGGTGATGCTGTTTGCCGGCACGGCATCCGCCGAAGTCCGCGCGCATACGCTGAAATTCGCGGCCGCCAACAACAAGGGCCATCCGCAGGTCACCGGCATGGAAAAATTCGCCGAGATCGTCAAGGCAAAGAGCGGCGGCAAGATCGAGATCAAGCTGTTTCCAGGCGGCGTGCTCGGCGGCGACGTGCAGACCGTGTCCGCTCTTCAGGGCGGCGTGGTCGAGATGCTGGTGCTGAATGCCGGCATCCTCTCCAGTAACGTCAAGGCTTTCGGCGCGGTCGACCTGCCGTTCCTGTTCAACAGCGGCGAGGAAGCCGACAAGGTCATGGACGGCCCGTTCGGCAAGAGCCTTGCCGACAAGCTGCCCACAACCGGCCTCGTCGGTCTCGCCTATTGGGAGCTCGGCTTCCGCAACCTCACCAATAATCGCCGCGCGGTCACCAAGCTCGAAGACATCAAGGGCCTGAAGATCCGCACGCTGCAGTCGCCGATCCCGATCGAGCTGTTCAACAGCCTCGGCGCCAATGCCGTGCCGCTCCCCTATACAGAACTCTACACCGCGCTTGAAACCGGTACGGTCGACGGCCAGGAAAATCCGTTCGCCAACATCATCAACGCCAAGTTCTACGAAGTGCAGAAGTACCTGACGGTCACCCGTCACCAGTACAATCCGCAGATCGTGCTGATCAGCAAGAAGTTCTGGGACGGCCTCAACGACGAGGAAAAGGGCATTCTCCAGTCGGCTGCGACCGAAGCCCGCGACTTCCAGCGCAAGGTTTCCCGAGAAGCGGACGCCAAGGCGCTCGACGAGATCAAGAAGACCGGCATGCAGGTCACCGAACTCAGCCCGGCGGAGACCCAGAAGATCCGCGATGCCGTGAAGCCGCTGATCGACAAGTTCAGCGCCGATGTGGGTGCCGATACCGTTTCGCTGCTCTTCAAGGAACTGGACGCCGTCCGCAAGAAGTAACATCCCCGCGCCGGTCCGTCTTCCAGGCGGGCCGGCTCTTCCACTGAAACGAGGCGCGATACCCATGGCCGAGACATTGCTGAAACCCTTGAAGGCCGGGCTGATCGGCGCCGGCATCCAGGCCTCGCTGACGCCGGCCATGCATATGAAGGAAGGCGCAGCTCAAGGCTTTCGCTACGAATACGAGCTGATCGATCTCAATCTGCTCGGCCTGACGCCCGGCAGCCTGCCCGAACTCCTGAGCGATGCGGAAGCACGCGGGCTGATCGGCCTCAACATCACACACCCCTGCAAGCAGCTGGTCATTCCCTATCTCGACGAACTCTCCGACGAGGCGAGGGCGCTCGGCGCCGTCAACACGGTGGTGTTGAAGGACGGCAAGCGTTTTGGCCACAATACCGACTGGTGGGGTTTTGCCGAAAGTTTCCGCCGCGGTCTGCCGGGCGCCGATCTGAGCGCGGCGGTCCAGATCGGCGCCGGTGGCGCAGGCGTTGCGACGGCCTACGCGATCCTGTCCCTCGGTCTCAAGGCACTCACGGTGTTCGATCGCGAGCCTGATCGGGCCGAGCAGCTTGCCCAAGCGATGTCGGCGCTCTTTCCGGACGCCTCGATACAAGCGTCATCGGATATCGTTTCGGCAATGCAGGACGTCGCGGGCATCATCCATGCAACGCCGACCGGCATGGCAAAGTATCCGGGCCTGCCGTTGCGGCCCGAACTTCTCCAGCCGCATCACTGGGTGGCGGAGATCGTCTATTTCCCGCTTGAAACCGAGCTGCTAAGCGTTGCCAGAAAGCGCGGCTGCCAGGTGCTGAACGGCGGCGGCATGGCCGTCTTCCAGGCAGTCGGCGCATTTCAGCTGTTCACCGGCCGGGAGCCGGATGCCGCTCGCATGCTCCGGCATTTCGCGGCACTGACAGTCTGAAGGAAGATTTTTACGCCTTGCGCGCCACATGGCGGCGCCTCGGCGAAACGGCCGACATGGCGAAAGTCAGGCCGGTCCTGCAAACCCGGTTCAGGACGCGGCGGTTATCTGGGCAACGGGTCTGGCGATCCTGGCTCGGCCTACTATAGTGGCCGGGCCGCGCCTTCTGCGGCATCATCCTCTGCTCGCCGAATAACGCCCAAGGTATTCCCATGACACTTGCCATTTCCGCCAAAGATGTTGACGACAACGCGCTCATCGACGAGCTGAAACGCTGGGTCGAGATCGAGACGCCGACGCTTGATGCCGCTGCCGTCAATATATTGGCGGATCGGGTCGAGGCGATCGGCAAGGCGGCTGGTCTGGAGACGGAGCGGCTCACGGGCACGCTCGGTTTCGGCGATATCCTGGCGATCCGTTCGCCGCGCCCGGCCGGCAGCAACGAGAAGACCGTCTTGATCCTGGCGCATCTCGACACCGTGCATGCGGTCGGCGTGATCGACAACCAGCTGCCGCTGCGGCAGGAGGGGGACAAACTCTATGGCCCCGGCATCTACGACATGAAGTCCGGCGCGCTGATGGCGCTCGAGGCGATGAAGCTCGCAGTCAGGCACGGCAGCAGGATGCCGATCGACCTGATTTTCGTGCCCGACGAGGAGATGGGAAGCCTGTCGTCTCGCGCCTTCATGGAAGAGGCGGCGAAGAATGCGGGTTATGCACTGGTGGTGGAACCCGCCCGCGAGGGTGGCAAGATCGTCGTCGCCCGCAAGGGGGTCGCCATGTACGATGTCGCGGTGCGGGGGCGTGCCGCGCACGCCGGTACAAGGCCGCAGGATGGCCGTAGTGCCATTCGCGCGGCTGCCCGGCTGGTTCTGGAACTCGAAGCGCTCAACGATACCGAACGCGGCGTTACCGTTACGGTCGGGACGATCGCGGGCGGCACGGGCCGCAACACCGTGCCGGCGGAATGCCGTCTGCAGGTGGACGTGCGTGTCCCCGACGATGTGATCGCCAAGGAGATCACCGGCAAGATCGAGGCGATGAAGCCGGCCGATCCGGATATCACCTTCGAAATCGACGGTCGGATGAACCGTCCGCCCTTCGCTCAGTCGGATGAAGGCAGGCGCCTTTTCGACGTGGCGGCAGAGATCGCCGACGGTCTCGGCATCGCGCTGGACGGAATGACGACGGGCGGCGGCTCTGACGGCAATTTCACGGCAGCGCTCGGCGTACCGACACTCGATGGGCTCGGTGCAGACGGTGCCGGCGCGCATACGTTCAACGAGCATATCTTCGTCAGCAGCGTTGCGCCGCGTACCGCCCTGCTCGCCAACCTGATGATCTCGCTCAAAGCGAGATAACCCGTCTCAGGCCGGCAGGGTCACTTCGAAAGAGTTGGCGATGCGGCTCTTGCCGACCTCGATGACGTGCCGCATGGCGGCGATTGCCCTGTCGGGGTCGCGCGAGGCGACCGCGTGGGCGATCCTCAGGTGGTTGGTGGCGACCTCGTCGATCTTTTCCGGCGAGGCAGCCGGAGAGGAGAGCTGGAAGGAGATGGCGAGAGCCGCCTCGATCAGCGCGCTCGCCGAGCGCATGAACGGATTGCCCGACATGCGAGCGATGGCAAGGTGGAATTCGAGGTCCACCTTGGCGATGGTTTCCGGCGTATGGGAGAGGTCGTCGAATTTCGCGGCAATCGCGTAGAGTGCGACGATGTCGTCGCTGGAGGCGCGCAGCGCTGCAGCGGCAGCGGCCGCCGGTTCCAGCGCCATGCGCATCTCCGCGAGGTGCTCGATGAATTCGAAATCCAGTCCGGATTCGAAGCGCCAGCCGAGCACGTCCGAATCGAAGAAATTCCAGCTGGCCTTGTCGAGCACGCGGGTGCCGACCTTGGCCTTGGCTTCGACCAGCCTCTTGGCGGCGAGCGTCTTCATGGATTCGCGCAACACCGTGCGGGACACGCCGAAACGGGCGGAAAGCTCGGTGTCGCCGGGCAGCAGGGAGCCTTCCGGGATCTTGCCGGAAACGATCCCCCGGCCGAGCTCCGCCACCACATGCGCGTGGTTGCTGCGGCGCTTTCGCCCACTGATCGTCGTTTCCAGAAGTCCCACTCAGATCTCCTTCAGCCGTCCTTCGGCCAGTCGTCGGTTTGAATACCAGATGATTCCGCGCTGCAATACAATGAAGACGAAGAGCAGGATGCCGATGACGATTTTCGTCCACCAGGACGACAGCGTGCCGTCGAAGACGATGTAGGTCTGAATCAAGCCCTGGATCAAAATCCCGATGAACGTTCCCGCGACCAGGCCGACGCCGCCGGTGAGCAGCGTGCCGCCGATCACGACCGCCGCGATCGCATCGAGTTCGACGCCGACCGTCGCCAGCGAATAACCGGAAGAGGTGTAGAGCGTGTAGGCGATGCCGGCGAGGCCGGAGAGAAAGCCGGACAGCGCATAGATGCCGACCGTCGTGGAGCCGACGGGGACCCCCATCAGCTCGGCCGATTGCTGGCTGCCGCCGATCGCATAGACATTGGCGCCGAAGCGGGTTCGCGCCGCGACGAAGGCGCCGACGATGAACACCAGCAGCATCAGTATGGCGAGTGCCGTCAGCCGGCCGCCGCCCGGGACGCGGAAGTAGAAACCCTGGATCGCGTCGATCATCTCGTGCGAGATCGGTACCGATTCGGTCGAGATCAGATAGGCGGCACCGCGGGCCAGGAACATGCCCGCCAGGGTGACGACAAAGGGCGGTATGCCGAGATAGCGGATCATCGCGCCCATCAGGCTGCCGAAAAGGGTCGAGATGACCAGGACGGCGGCAAAGGCGACCAGCGGATGGACGCCGAGGGAGCCGACCATGACGGCCACGAAAACGCTGGTGAACGCAATCACCGAACCGATCGACAGATCGATGCCGCCCGAGAGGATGACGAAGGTCATGCCGACCGCGGCAATGCCGAGGAAGGCGTTGTCGGTCAGAAGATTGCCGATGACGCGCGTCGACATCATGTTCGGAAACTGCAGCACGCACAGCGCATAGGCGATGACGAAGATGCCGAGCGTGGTGACGAAGGGCAGGTTGCGGGTGTGGATCATCGAACCGTTCCTTCCGCCTTATGGGACGGGTCGCGGGATACCGTCTCGGCCTTGCGCCGCGGGGTCTTGAGGAAGCCGAACAGCGCCATGATCGCCGGCGATTGCAGGGTCAGGACGACGATGATGATGCCGGCCTTGATGATCAGGTTGAATTCCGGCGGGAAGCCGGACACCAGGATGCCGGTATTGATCGACTGGATGATCAGCGCGCCGATCAGCGATGCGGTGATCGAGAAACGCCCGCCGTTCAGCGAGGTGCCGCCGATGACGACGGCGAGGATGGCATCGAGCTCCAGCCAGAGGCCGGCATTGTTGGCATCGGCGCCGCGGATATCGGCGGTGACGATCAGGCCGGCGATGGCGGCGCAGAGGCCGGAGATCGCGTAGACGAAGAACAGCAGGAAGCGGGCCCGCACGCCGGCAAGCGTCGCTGCGCGGCGGTTGATGCCGGTCGCTTCGATCAGGAAACCGAGTGCCGAACGGCGCACCAGCAGGCCGATGATCAGGGCGGCGCAGACCCAGATGAGGATCGGGATCGGGATGCCGGCGAGGGACCCGGAACCGAGCGCCGCGAAGCTGTCGTTGTTGAAGGTGAGGATGACGCCCTCGGTGATAAGCTGGGCGATGCCACGGCCTGCCACCATCAGGATCAGCGTGGCGATGATCGGCTGGATGTCGAGGAGGGCGACCAGGACACCATTCCAAAGGCCGCAGACGAGGCCGACGCCGAGCGAGATGAGAATGACCGCAGGAAGCGGATAATCCTTGCTGATCAGCGTTGCGGCAACCGCACCGCAGATGGCGATCACCGCGCCGATCGACAGGTCGATGCCGCGGGTGGCGATGACCAGCGTCATGCCGATCGTCAGCAGCGCGACGGGAGCGGCGCGCACCAGGATGTCGATCAGGCTGCCATAAAGGCGGCCGTTCTGGAACGAGACGTTGAGGAAGCCTGGCGCAACCGCTGTGATCAGAGCGAGGATGACCGCGAGCGCGATGATCTGAGGTGCCAGTCGTTTCAGCCGGCGGGTGAGGCGGTTCGTCATGCGGCCTCCGTGCGGGCAGGAGCCGCGATCGCCTGCATGATGTTGTCGGCCGTTACCTGGTCGCCCTTGAGCTGGGCGATATGCTTGCGGTCGGACAGCACGATGACGCGGTGGGCGATGGCGGTCAGTTCCTCCAGTTCCGAGGAAATAACGACCAGCGACATGCCGTCGGCGCAGAGTTTTTCGATCATTTTCAGAATTTCCGCATGCGCTCCGATATCGATGCCGCGGGTAGGCTCGTCGAGGATCAGCAGACGAGGACCGGTCGCCAGCCAGCGGGCGAGGATCGCCTTCTGCTGGTTGCCGCCGGAGAGGAATTTCATCTGCCTGTTGGCATCGGCCGGCCGGATATCCAGCGACTTGATGAAGCTTTCGGCAAGGGATGCCTTTTCCCGCGAGGAGATCGGTTTTGCCCAGCCCTGACGGGCCTGGACGGCGAGAGCGATGTTATCGGCGACCGAAAAATCGCCGATAATGCCGTCGGTCTTACGTTCTTCGGGACAGAAACCGAAGCCGCTGGCAATCGCCGCTTCCGGGGATGAAAGGGTGATTTGCTGGTTGTCGACGGTCGCGGTGCCGCTGTCGGCACGGTCGATGCCGAAGAGCAGGAAGGCGGTCTCGGTGCGGCCGGAGCCGAGCAGGCCCGCGACGCCGACCACTTCGCCGGGGCGGATATCCAGATCGAAAGGTGCGACGCTGCCGCGCTTGCCGTAGCCTGAAAAGCGGATAGGCGCTTCGGCGGTCGAGGCGATGGTTTCTTCCTGCGCCTGATGCTCGCGGGTGATGTGCTGCAGCTCGCGGCCGAGCATCATCGAGATCAGCTCCAGCCGTGGCAGTTCGGCGAGCTTGCGAGTGCCGACGAGCCGGCCGTTGCGCAGGACCGTGACGCGGTCGGCGACTGCATAAACCTGGTTGAGGAAATGGGTGATGATGATGATGCCGAGGCCTTCCTGGCGCAGCCGACGCAGGACGGCAAACAGCATCTCCACCTCGTGGGCGTCGAGGCTGGCAGTCGGCTCGTCGAGCACCAGGACCTTGCCGGACAGATCGACGGCGCGGGCGATGGCGACAAGCTGGCGGACGGCAACGGAATAGGACGAGAGCAGGGCGTCGACGTCGATGTCGAGGCCGTAGCGTTCGAGAAGCGCCTTCGAGCGACGGCGCATTTCGCGACGGTCGATCAGGCCGAAACGGCGCGGCTGGCGGCCTAGGAAAAGGTTCTCCGCGACCGTCAGGTTTTCGAGGAGATTGACCTCCTGGTAGACGGTGCCGATGCCGAGGTCCTGCGCTTCCGCGACGCTGGATGGTGTCACCTCTGCGCCGTCGAGGTGCATGGTGCCGTGGTCGCGGCTGTAAACGCCGGTGAGGATCTTGATCAGCGTCGATTTGCCGGCGCCGTTTTCGCCGAGCAACGCATGAATCTCGCCGCGTTCGAGCGTGAAATCCACGCTGTCGAGCGCAGTGATGCCGAGGAAGGCCTTGCCGATGCCCCGGGCTTCCAGAAGTGAATTCGTATCCGACATGCCTAAAGTCCCGCGTCTATCGAAGAACCGGAGCGGCGAGGGTGCACCGCTCCGGTTGCTGGAGTCGCCCGGCTCGAAGGGGGTAGGAGGTGGAGCCGGGCGGCGGGAGGTCAGTAACCCAGGCCCTTCTTGGCTTCGTAGACCTTCATCGGGTCATCCTTGGCGGTATAGAGCTTCGATTCGGTCTGGATCCACTTCGGCGGAGCCTTCTTGTCCTTGAGATAGGCATTGAGGGCTTCGAAGGCGGGGCCTGCCATGTTCGGTGTCAGCTCCACTGTCGCATTGGCTTCGCCCTTGGCCATCGCCTGGAAGATGTCCGGTACGGCGTCGATCGAGACGATCTTGATGTCGGTGCCGGGCTTCAGGCCGGCTTCCTTGATCGCCTGGATGGCGCCAACCGCCATGTCGTCGTTATGGGCATAGACTGCGCAGATGTCCTTGCCGCCGCCTTCCGCCTTGATGAAGCTTTCCATGACTTCCTTGCCCTTGGTGCGGGTGAAGTCACCGGTCTGCGAGCGGGCGATCTTGATGTTGGAATGGCCGGCGATCGCCTGTTCGAAACCCTTCTTGCGGTTGATGGCGGGCGAAGAACCGGTGGTGCCCTGAAGTTCCACGACCTTGCAGTTCTTGGAACCGATTTCCTTGACCAGCCAGTCGCCGGCGACCTTGCCTTCGAACACCTGGTCGGAGGTGACAGCGGTCAGGTAGAGGTCCTTAGGCGATTCGATTTCGCGGTCGAGCAGGATGACCGGGATCTTTTCTTCCTTGGCTTCCTTCAGAACTGCGTCCCAGCCGGTAGCGACGACCGGGGCGATGAAGATCGCATCGACGCCCTGAGCGATGAAGCCGCGGATCGCCTTGATCTGGTTTTCCTGCTTCTGCTGTGCATCGGCAAATTTCAGGGTAACGCCGCGTTTTTCGGCTTCCTGCTTGGTGACCGTGGTTTCAGCGGCACGCCAGCCGGATTCGGATCCGATTTGCGAGAAACCGACTGTCAGGGACGCGGCGGAAACGCCGGATGCCAACGATAGGGTAAGAGCGGCTACAGCTGCCGCGAGAGCTCTTTTCATCTTAAATCCTCCCAGAGATGAGAAAGCGAACTGACGGGTCAAGGAATGGCATATAATATTACTTTTTCAAGCGCTAATTTCGAACAAATTGTGAGAAGGGCGATATACCGCCGCTTTTGATGGGAACAATCGATTGAATCCTCGGGATAAATGGCATTCTTAAAAAGATCAGGATTACCGGAAGCGGGTTTTCTTCTCCTTGACAAGCCCGATGCCGATCCAATAGTCGTATTAATGACTACATCGGGCCAGATGGTTCTGATGGGAGGAGTGGCATGGCGGCAGGAGACGTCATGTTGGTATTGGAAGCATTTGGGTGATGAAATCGATGTTGCGGGTTCTTCAGGTCTTGGATGGCGCTGATGCGTCTATTGTTGTCGCATGGGATGGCGAAGGTGCTGCCCGTGCTGTCAAGGGCGTTTCGTCCACCTACGAGCTTGCCCGCCAGGCGATTGCCGCCGGCCAGACCTTGGCTCAGCGGATCGACGCGGCCGGTCTCGGCGATGTCGTCGACCTCGAAAAGGCCACGAGCGAGGGGCGCCTTGGCCTGCCGATCACCCATCCGGACCCGGCACATTTCATCGTCGCGGGCACCGGTTTGACGCATCTCGGCTCGGCCGACGGTCGCGACAAGATGCACAAGGCGGCGCAGGCGACTGAAAAGCCGACCGATTCGATGCGTATGTTCCTGATGGGCGTCGAAGGCGGCAAGCCGAAACCCGGCGAGGCCGGCGTGCAGCCGGAATGGTTCTACAAGGGCAATGGTTCTCAGCTTCGCGCCACCGGCAGCGATCTCGTGTCGCCGGCCTTCGCGCTCGATGGCGGCGAGGAGCCGGAACTGGCGGGGATCTACCTGATTGGTCCGGACGGCACGCCCTTCCGGCTGGGCTTCTGTCTCGCCAACGAATTTTCGGACCACGTGACGGAAAAGGGCAACTATCTCTGGCTCGCCCATTCCAAGCTGCGCCAGGCCGCCCTCGGCGCGGAACTTCTGGTCGGCGACCTGCCGGACCACGTGGAAGGCACATCGCGCGTGCGGCGCGGCGACGAGGTGATCTTCGAAAAGCCGTTCCTGTCCGGCGAGGCGAACATGTCGCACACGATCGCCAACCTCGAACATCATAATTTCAAATACGATATCTTCCGCCAGCCGGGCGATCTGCATGTGCATTTCTTCGGAACGGCGACGCTGTCGTTCTCCGAGGGAATCAAGACGGAGCCGGGCGACGTTTTCGAGATTTCCGCGGCCCCCTTCAAGCTGCCGCTCGTCAACCGGCTGACTGTCGCGGCGGATGCGCCCGTGACGATCAAGAAGCTCTGAGGCGGCCATGGCTCCCATCCGCATCGCCATCGTCGGGCTTGGAAAGATCGCCAGGGATCAGCATCTCGGCGCGATCGAAGCGACCGACGGCATCGAACTCGTGGCAGTCGCCAGCCGCCACGCCAAGCTCGAGGACATCGCCTGTTTCCATGAGATCGGCGATCTGCTCGCCTCGGACGTCGCGTTCGATGCGGTCTCTCTCTGTACGCCGCCAGTAGGGCGCTTCGAGCAGGCAAAGGCGGCACTCGAAGCCGGCAAGCATGTGATGCTCGAAAAGCCGCCGGGTGCGACGCTTTCGGAAGTCTACGCGCTGGAGAAGCTCGCCAAGGAAAAAGGCGTCTCGCTGTTTTCAACCTGGCATTCGCGCGCGGCTGCTGCTGTCGAGCCGGCGCGGGCGCTGCTTGCCAAACGCAGGATTCGCAGCGTCGCGGTGGAATGGAAGGAAGACGTCCGTCATTGGCATCCCGGCCAGGCCTGGATCTGGGAGCCGGGCGGCCTCGGCGTCTTCGATCCCGGCATCAACGCGCTGTCGATCGTCACGCGCATCCTGCCGGAGAGCTTTCACCTCACCCGTTCCGAATTGACCTTCCCGGCCGACCGGGCGGCGCCGATTGCGGCAAGCCTCTCGTTCGAGACCGACGGTGGCGTTCCGGTCTCTGCCGAATTCGACTGGCGCCAGACCGGGCCGCAGACCTGGGATATCCGCGTCGAGACCGACGAGGGTCCGATCGTTCTGACCCATGGCGGCAGCCGCCTTTTCGTCGATGGCAAAAGCGCGATCGTCGAGGAAGACAGGGAATACCGCAATCTCTATCGTGATTTCGTGGCGCTTGTGGCCGAAGGCCGCAGTGACACCGATTTCTCGCCGCTGGTGCATGTCGCCGATGCCTTTATGCTGGGCCGGCGCATTCAAACAGACGTATTTGAGGACTGATGATGACCAATTCCGAAAACGTAACCTCGAACGAGATCGCCGAAACCGACAAGGGTCGCCAGGCGGCCAGAAAGCTCCGCTCTCGCGCATGGTTCGACAACCCGTCGAATGTCGACATGACGGCGCTCTATCTCGAGCGCTACATGAATTTCGGTCTCAGCCAGGCCGAACTGCAATCCGACCGGCCGATCATCGGCATCGCCCAGACGGGTTCCGATCTTTCGCCGTGCAATCGGCATCACCTGGAACTGGCACATCGTCTGCGCGAGGGTATCCGCGAGGCAGGCGGCATCGCCATCGAATTCCCGGTGCACCCCATCCAGGAAACGGGCAAGCGTCCAACCGCCGGCCTTGACCGCAACCTTGCCTATCTCGGCCTCGTGGAAGTGCTCTACGGCTATCCGCTCGATGGCGTCGTTTTGACGATCGGCTGCGACAAGACCACGCCGGCCTGTCTGATGGCGGCGGCCACCGTCAACATTCCGGCGATCGCGCTGTCGGTCGGTCCGATGCTGAACGGCTGGTTCCGCGGCGAGCGCACCGGCTCCGGCACCATCGTCTGGAAGGCGCGCGAGCTGCTGGCCAAGGGCGAGATCGACTATGCGGGCTTCGTGAAGCTCGTCGCCTCCTCGGCGCCGTCCACCGGCTATTGCAACACGATGGGTACGGCAACCACGATGAATTCGCTTGCCGAAGCGCTCGGCATGCAGCTTCCGGGTTCGGCGGCGATCCCGGCGCCCTATCGCGACCGGCAGGAAGTCTCCTATCTGACCGGCCTTCGCATCGTCGAGATGGTCAAGGAAGACCTGAAGCCCTCCGATATTCTCACCAAGGAAGCCTTCATCAACGCCATCCGCGTCAATTCGGCGATCGGCGGTTCGACCAATGCGCCGATCCATCTGAACGCGCTCGCCCGTCACATCGGCGTGGAGCTCACGGTCGACGACTGGCAGGCCTACGGCGAGGAAGTGCCGCTGCTCGTCAATCTGCAGCCGGCCGGCGAATATCTCGGCGAGGACTATTATCATGCAGGCGGTGTTCCGGCCGTCGTCAACCAGCTGATGACCCAGGGCCTCATCCATGAGGACGCGATGACGGTCAACGGCAAGACCATCGGCGAGAACTGCCGTGGCGCGATCATCGAAGACGAGAAGGTCATCCGCCGCTATGACGAACCTTTGAAGGCCCATGCTGGCTTCCGGGTGCTGCGCGGCAACCTGTTCTCGTCGGCGATCATGAAGACCAGCGTCATCTCGCCGGAATTCCGCCAGCGTTATCTTTCCAACCCGAACGATCCGGAGGCCTTCGAGGGCAGGGCGGTCGTGTTCGACGGGCCGGAGGATTACCATCACCGGATCGACGATCCGTCGCTTGAAATCGACGCGCATACGGTCCTGTTCATGCGCGGCGCCGGCCCGATCGGGTATCCGGGTGCGGCCGAAGTCGTCAACATGCGCGCGCCGGACTATCTCCTGAAGCAGGGTATCTCGTCGCTTGCCTGCATCGGCGACGGTCGCCAGTCGGGAACGTCGGGCAGCCCCTCGATCCTCAACGCTTCACCGGAAGCTGCCGCTGGCGGTGGTCTTGCCATCCTGCGGACCGGGGACCGCGTGCGCATCGATGTCGGTCGCGGCACCGCGGACATCCTGATCTCCGACGAGGAGATGGCCGAGCGCCGCAAGGCCCTGGAGGCTGACGGAGGTTACCAGTACCCGAAGCATCAGACGCCCTGGCAGGAAATCCAGCGCAACTATGTCGGCCAGCTCGAAACCGGCGCAGTTCTGGAGCCGGCCGTCAAATACCAGCGGATTGCCCAGACCAACGGCATTCCGCGCGACAATCACTGACCTTTCGGTCCCCAGGGCGGCGGGGACCGCCCTTATACAAGATTGGCGGCTCGAAGGGAGCCGCTCCAAAGGAGGAGTAATCCATGCGAATGTTCAAATATCTCGCGACCGCAGCCATGCTGGCTGGTATGGTCATCGCGGCTCCGGCCAGCGCCCAGGAAAAGGGCCTCGTCGGCGTCGCCATGCCGACCAAGTCTTCCGCCCGCTGGATCGCGGACGGCGATAACATGGTCAAGGTTCTGAAAGAGCGCGGTTACAAGACCGATCTTCAGTACGCTGAAGACGATATCCCGAACCAGCTCGCGCAGATCGAAAACATGATCACCAAGGGCGCCAAGGTTCTCGTCATCGCCTCGATCGACGGCACGACGCTTTCCGACGTGTTGCAGCAGGCCGCCGACCAGAAGATCAAGGTCATCGCCTATGACCGCCTGATCCGCGATACCCCGAACGTCAGCTACTACGCCACCTTCGACAATTTCCAGGTCGGCGTCCAGCAGGCGACTTCGCTGGTGAAGGGTCTCAAGGCCGACACCGAAAAGGGGCCGTTCAACATCGAGCTCTTCGGCGGCTCGCCGGACGACAACAACGCCTTCTTCTTCTACAACGGCGCAATGAGCGTGCTTCAGCCGCTGATCGACAAGGGCGTGCTGAAGGTCGGCTCCGGCCAGGTCGGCATGGACAAGGTCGCAACGCTGCGCTGGGACCCGGCAACCGCCCAGGCCCGCATGGACGCGATCCTCTCCTCAACCTATTCCGGCAAGAAGCTGGACGGCGTTCTGTCTCCCTATGACGGCATCTCGATCGGCATCCTGTCGTCGCTGAAGGGCGTCGGTTACGGTTCGGGCGGTCAGGCGATGCCGATCGTTACCGGCCAGGATGCTGAAGTTCCGTCCGTCAAGTCGATCATTGCCGGCGAACAGTATTCGACGATCTTCAAGGACACCCGCGATCTTGCCAAGGTCACCGTCGACATGGTCGATGCTGCGATGAGCGGCAAGGAGCCTGTTGTCAACGACACCAAGACCTATGACAACGGCAAGAAGGTCGTTCCGTCATACCTCCTGAAGCCGGTCGTGGTTGACAAGACCAACTGGAAGCAGGTTCTGGTGGATGGCGGTTACTACAAGGAATCGCAGCTTAAGTAAGCCTTTTAATCCGCGCGGTGGTATTCTGCCGCGCGGACCCTTTTTTCGGAGTGATCATGCTCGATCCCGTTCCGCTTGCCGAAAAGCCACCCATCCTCGAGATGCGGGCGATTTCGAAGAGCTTTGGCGCCGTAAAGGCGCTTTCCGATGTCAGCTTTGCCGTTCAGGAGGGTGAGATCCATGCCCTCGTCGGCGAAAACGGCGCTGGCAAATCCACCCTCATGAAAGTGCTTTCCGGCGTTTATCCGCACGGTTCCTACGAGGGCTCCATCTTTTTCGGCGGCGAGGAGCGGCACTTCCGCGACATCAACGATTCCGAAAAGCTCGGCATCATCATCATCCATCAGGAACTGGCGCTCATTCCGCTGATGTCGATCGCGGAAAACATCTTCCTGACCAATCCGCCGGCGAGCCGCGGGGTGATCGACCGAAGCGAACGGCATAAGCGCACCCAGGCATTGCTTGCAAAGGTGGGGCTTACCGAACAGCCGGACACGCTGATCACCAATATCGGCGTCGGCAAGCAGCAGCTGGTCGAAATCGCCAAGGCGCTGTCCAAGGACGTGCGGCTACTGATCCTCGACGAGCCGACCGCGTCGCTCAACGAGACGGACAGTGCGGCGCTTTTGGAACTGCTCAAGGAATTCCGCCGCAACGGCATTACCTCGATCATGATCTCCCACAAGCTCAACGAGATCACCGAAGTCGCCGACCGTATCACGGTGCTTCGTGACGGCCGCACGGTCGGCACCATGGATTGCCATGCCGGCCCGGTCGACGAAGACGAGATCGTGCGGCGCATGGTCGATCGCGATCTGGAAAGCCGCTATCCGAAGCGCGACCCGAAAATCGGGGACGTCATTTTCGAAGTCGAGAACTGGTCGGCCTATCATCCGATGCACTCGGACCGGCAGGTCGTGAAGAACGTCTCGCTGAAGGTGCGGGCCGGCGAGATCGTCGGCATCTCCGGATTGATGGGGGCCGGGCGCACCGAATTCGCGATGAGCCTGTTCGGCCGGTCCTGGGGGCGCCACGTCACCGGCACTGCGAAGCTGCATGGCAAGGAACTCGACCTTTCCGACGTCCACAAGGCGATCAAGGCCGGCCTCGCTTATGTGACGGAAGACCGCAAGCAACTCGGCCTCATCCTGCAGGAAGATATCCGCAAGAACGTCTCGCTCGCCCATCTGAGCGGCGTTTCCTCGCGCGGCGTCATCGATGACATTGCCGAGATGAAGGTCGCGCAGGAATTCCGCGGTCGGATGCGCATCCGCAGCCACAATGTCTATCAGGAAACCGGCAAACTCTCGGGCGGCAACCAGCAGAAGGTCGTCCTCTCCAAATGGCTGTTCACCGGGCCGGAGGTGCTGATCCTCGACGAGCCGACGCGCGGCATCGATGTCGGTGCGAAATATGAGATCTATACGATCATCAACGAGCTTGCCGATGCCGGCAAGGCGGTGATCGTCATCTCGTCGGAAATGCCCGAACTGATCGGCATTTGCGACCGTATCATGGTCATGCACGAAGGTGCGTTCGTCGGTGAAGTGTCCGGCGAAGGGGCCACGCAAGAAAATATCATGCGCGCCATCATGCGGCGCAAAGGGAGAGAATAATGAGTACGCCCCAGGAAGCAGTTGCGGCACCGCCGAAGGTGACCAGTTTTCTGAAGGACAATCTCCGCGACTTCGGCATGCTGATTTCGCTCGTAGTTATCGTGGTGTTCTTTCAGATCGCCACGGACGGCGTTCTCCTGAAACCGCTCAACGTCACCAATATCGTGCTGCAGAACTCCTATATCGTCATCATGGCGCTCGGCATGCTGATGGTGATCGTCACCGGCCATATCGACCTGTCGGTGGGTTCGGTTGCGGGCTTCATCGGCGGCTTTGCCGGGTTGCTGATGGTCCAGTGGGGCCTCAATTTCGCTGTCGTTATCGTTATCAGCCTTGCCGTCGGCGGCCTGATCGGGGCGATCCAGGGCTATTTCGTCGCCTATTTCAAGATACCGTCCTTCATCGTGACGCTCGCGGGCATGCTGGTCTTCCGCGGCCTGATGATCGCCATCCTCGGCAGTCAAGCAATCGGCCCGTTCCCGACGATTTTCCAGAAGCTTTCGTCCGGTTATGTCGTCGAGCTGATCTCGTCGGCCAGCGGCCTCTACATCACCTCGTTCCTGCTCGGGCTGGTGCTTGCGGTGATCCTCATCGTGCAGAATTTCGCGAGCCGCAAGCGGCGCGTTTCGCATGGCGTCGAGACGGAGCCGTTCGGCTTCTTCGTCGCCAAGAACCTGCTGATCCTCGCAGGCGTCGGCTATATCGCCTTCCTGATCTCGTCGCATCGCGGCATGCCGAACGTGCTGATCATCATGGCGGTGCTGATCGCCGCCTATAGCTTCCTGACCACCCGCACCGTGATCGGCCGTCAGATCTACGCGGTCGGCGGCAATGCCCGTGCAGCCGAGCTTTCCGGCATCAAGACGACCCGGCTGGTGTTCCTCACCTTCGTCAACATGGGCGTCCTTGCGGCTCTCGGCGGGCTCGTCGTCGCGGCACGCCTGAACAGCGCCACGCCGAAGGCCGGTACCGGGTTCGAGCTGGATGTCATCGCGGCCTGCTTCATCGGCGGCGCATCCGCCTATGGCGGCGTCGGCAAGGTGACGGGCGCGGTCATCGGCGCCTTTCTGATGGGCGTGATGAACAACGGCATGTCGATCCTCGGCATCGGCATCGACTACCAGCAGGTGATCAAGGGCCTCGTCCTGCTCGGCGCCGTCTGCGTCGACGTCTACAACCAGCGGCGCTGAGGCGCCGCTTTCCTTCAAGATTGTTCCATGAAACTTGAAAGCCCGGATGCGTCAGACGCTTCCGGGCTTTTTTGTGTTCTGGCCTGTTTTACCGCGCTGGCTTCGGGGGGCGAAGGAGGGAGGGACGGTCGAAACCCGCTTCAGGTCGCAGACTCGGTCACGGCCTCTTCGATGACATCTTCCGGGATGTCGTCGAAGGACGAGTAGTTGAGGTTGTAGAGCTTCGAATAGAGCTTTTCGTTCTTCATCAGCTCGCGGTGATTGCCGCTTTCGATCAGCTCGCCGTTCTGCAGAACGATGATCCGGTCGGCCTCGCGGATGGTAGCAAGGCGATGGGCGATGACGAGCCCCGTGCGGCCTTCGAGCAGTTTTACCAGCGCCTTCTGGATCAGCATTTCCGTATAGCTGTCGATATTAGCGGTCGCTTCGTCGAGCACCAGGATTTTCGCGTCGGCCACCAATGCGCGGGCAAAGCTCAGGAGTTGTCGCTGGCCGAGCGAAAGATTGCCGCCGCGCTGGCCGAGGATGCTTTCGTAACCGTCGGGCATACGCATGATGAAGTCATGGGCGCCAACCGCCTTTGCCGCCTCGATCACCTGTTCGCGTGTCGCATCGGTCTTGTGGTAGCGGATGTTTTCGAACACCGTGCCGGTGAACAGGAAGGGTTCCTGGAGCACCATGGCGATCTGCCGGCCGAGCGATTCCTGCGTCAGGTCGCGCACGTCGTGGCCGCCGACCAGAACCTGGCCCTGCTGAACGTCGTAGAAACGATGGATCAGCGACATGCAGCTCGACTTGCCCGAACCCGTCGGGCCGACCAGTGCGACCGTTTCGCCCGGGTTCACCTTGAAGCTCACATGTTTCAACACCGGGTGCTTGGGATTGTAGCCGAACACCACGTCCTTGAACTCGACCGAGCCGTCCATGTCCGAAGTGAGGACCTTGGCGTTCGGCGCGTCTTGGACGTCGACCGGCACGTCCAGCACTTCGGTCAGGCGCTGGCCCGATGCCATGGCGCGTTGCATCACCGAATATTGCAGCGTCAGTGACCGGATCGGGTCGAAGAAACGCTGGATGTAGAAGAGGAAGGCGACCATGACGCCGACGTCGAGCGCCTGGTTCAGCACGCGGGCACCGCCGACCACGACGACGAGAGCCATCGCCAGGCCGGTCAGCGAATCGACGATCGGCACCATCACTTGAGCGTATTTGGCGGCATTCAGATGCGTGTTGAGGTTGGCGCGGGCCTTGTCGTCATAGAGTATGAAGTTGACGCTCTGGCGGTCCATGCTCTGGACTGCGCGCACGCCATGGATGGCTTCGGCAAGCGCACCGTTGGCGATCGAATTGGTCTCATGCGCGGCCATGAACGACTTTCGCGCGCGCGGCAGCCAGAAGAGGCGGACGACGAAGAGGACGGGCAGGGCGCAGAGCGTCAGCAGGCCGAGCTTGAAATCGAGCGTCAGCATGACGAAGACGATGCCGAATAGCAGCGTGATATCGCCGACCGAAAGAACCGAGGTTTCCAGGAATTCCTGCATCGAATTCACGTCGCCCTGCAGGCGCGACATCAGGCGGCCAACCTCCGTCTTGTCCATCCATGAAAGCGAGACGCGCTGCAGATGCGTGAACATCGCCTTGCGGATATCGAAGAGCACGTCTTCGGCAACGCCGCCGACCAGCGTCTCCTGCGCATAGCTTGCGCCGAAATTGATGAGGATCGCCACGAGGAAGGCGACGATCGACCAGATCAGCACCGACTGGCTGTCGCTGCCCGCCTGCATGCCGTGGTCGATCGCGTAACGAATGATCAGCGGGATGAGAAGCTGCATCGCCGTGAAACAGAGCACGGCCAGCACGGCCCAGTAGATCTTGGTGCGGTAGGGGCGCACGAAGGCCCAGATGCGCTTGACGATATTTTTGTCGAAGACCTTGCCGAAGATTTCCTCTTCGATGCGGTGGGAGCCTACCACCGCGCGGGGCGGGCGCCTGCCGTCTTCGCGAACGTCGGAGCGTTCGGTTTCTAGTTCCTCGGCCATAAATCCTCCCTCAGGCGCTGAGCGCGTCGTCGCCCGGACGTACCTGCAGATCGTAAAGCGCCTTGTAGCGGCCGCCGAGCGCAAGCAGCTCGTCGTGCGTTCCGCTTTCGACGATGCGGCCTTCTTCCATGAACAGAATCCGGTCGGCATGCATCAGAGAGCTCAGCCGGTGGGCGACGATGATCGTCACCCGGTCGGCTGCGTATCTGCGCATGGCGCTGCGGATACGCTGTTCGGTGCCGGCGTCGATCGCCGCCGTCGAATCGTCGAACACCATCACCGCCGGGCGCAGCATCAGCGCGCGGGCGATCGACAGGCGCTGGCGCTGGCCGCCCGACAGCGAAACACCGCGTTCGCCGACAACCGTGCCGTAACCGGTCGGCAGGCCGAGCACGTAGTTATGAAGCTGGGCGCTTTCGCTGGCGCGCTCGATGCGGCCTTCCTTCGCCCACGGATCGCCATAGGCGATATTGTTCTCGATCGTCGTCGTGAACAGGAAACTGTCCTGCTGGACCACGGCCACCGACCGGCGCAGCGATTGTAGCGTGGCGCGGCGGATATCCTGGCCGTCGATGGTGATCCTGCCGCCCGTGACATCGTAGAAACGCGGGATGAGGTGGGCCATCGTGGATTTACCGCTGCCGGGCGGGCCGACGATGCCGATCGTCTCGCCGCGCTTGGCCTCGAAGGAAACGCCGGTCAGGACCTGATGGTTCTCGGCGGCCGGATAGGCGAAACCGACATTCTCGAACCGCAGCGTGCCGTCGGTGACCTTCAGCTCCCTGGCGCCCTTCTCGTCCTTGATGGAGATATCCAGGTCGAGCAGTTCGAAGAGGCGGGCGCCGCAGGTGGAGGCGCGTGCAAAGGCATTGACCATCAGGCCGAGCTGCCGCACCGGCATTTGCAGGATGGTCATGAAGGTGAGGAAGGAGGTGAGTGTGCCGACGGTCATCTCGCCTGCCATCACCTTGGTGCCGCCGACCCAGAGTACGAGACCCATGGCGGCGAAGAAGGACAGCGTCATGGCGCTGGTATTGGCGACCCGGATGCCGACGCGCTGATGCGCCAGCGACACTGCGCTTTTGGATGCGGTCTCGAACTTGTCGAGCTCGTGATCCTGGGCGGCGAAGGCGCGCACGACACGGATGCCGCCGAGGTTTTCTTCCATGACGCGGGTGAGCACGGAAAGCCGTTCCTGCAGGTCGAGCCAGGTGGCGCGCAGCCGCAGCTGCGTCACCGACGAGCGCCAGCCGACGAAGGGCACGAAGCTCAAGGCGAGCAGGCCGAGGACCACGTCGGTCGACAGAAGAAGATAGGCGCCGAAACCGATCAGCACCGTCAGGAGGACCATGCGCACCAGCGCGGTCGAGAAATACATGCGCACGCCTTCGAGATCGAGAAGCCCGACGGTGATCAGGTCGCCCGAATGCATGCTGTCGTGGAAGCTGAAGGACAGCCGCTGGATCTTCTCGTAACAGGCGAGTCTCAGGCGATAGCCCATGTGATGACCGACCGCCTCGCTGAAATAGTTCTGGAACAGGGTGAAGACGCCGCGCAGCACGCTGGCGCCGAGCAGCAGAAGCGCGGTCGTCAACAGCGCGTCCTGGGCCGCCTGGCCGGCATCGCCGCCTGTCAGCGCCACCTGCGTGTGGTCCACCGCTTGCCCAAGCAGCCGCGGGATCATCAGCTGGAACGCGGAGGCGATCAGGGTCGCGCCGATCGCGAAGCTCGATTGCCACGGATGACGGAAGGCCATGACGGTAATGCGGGTCAATATGGAGAAGCCTTTGCCCCAACCTGCCGCATTCACCAGCGCCAACGAAGCCGACGGCTTCGCGACGCGAACTGTTGCATCGCTGCTCACGGGTTTATTCCAAAAATGAATTACAGAGCCGGAAAAATATCCGGAAAGACGGCCATTATGAGATGAAGATTCGGGACCTGAATGTAGCCTGCATAATGGTGCTGATCAGTCAACCGATTTGGACCAAAAACCGAGCCCCTTGTGGTGATTTTTTGAGCTGTGTGGCGCCTGAATTTTTGGCACGCAGCCTCGCGGTATTTCAGTGCCTGAGCAAGGCGGATGCGGTGCGAAAGCATGCCCGCGGCGAATGTCGAAACATGATCCGCAAAACGGAGCGGGTTCTTTTTATCCTCGTCCATATCGCTTGCTCGGGTTCGGGCTGATATCGTCCGGCCATGACCGATGACAGACTCGACCTTTCCCGTTCGCCCATCGAGATCCCGAAGCGCTTCCGGGACGTGCGCTACAATGCCGACCATTTTCCCGGCGCGCCGGCCGTTCGCGATGTGGAGGGGGGCGCCAATTGCCAGCAATACGTCTTCTCGCTGCTCCGGCATCACGGCTTCGAGATTCCGGATTTCCGTTCGAGAGAGCTTTGGGAAGACACGGTCCACACGAAGGTTTCGGAGGCTATGCAGCCGTTCGACATCGTGCTCGTGCACAACCAGCCGAAGATCTGGGGTGCGCATGTGGGGCTCTGCGTCGACGACGGGCGGGTGCTGCATCTTTCCCGCAGCATCGATGCGCCGGCGCTCGAGACGCTCGACGAGATGCAGGCGCGCGATGAATACCGTTATCTGATCGGTTTCAAGACGGTTCTTGTTCGACATGAAAAGGGTTCGACTCTCGCATGACCAGCGGCCTGCATCACATCACCGCCATCACTCGCAAGATTCAGGCGAATGTCGACTTCTATGCGGGCTTCCTCGGCCTCAGGCTCGTCAAGCGGACGGCCGGTTTCGAGGACGCCCGTCAGCTTCATCTGTTTTACGGAGACGGGGCGGCGACGCCTGGTTCGCTCGTCACCTTTTTGGCCTGGGAAGACGGCTCGCTCGGGCGCGTTGGGCATGGCGCGCCGAGCGAGATCAGCTTTGCGATTGCGCCGGAAGCAATCGGTTTCTGGCTGACGCGGGCGCTGCAGTTCAACGTCAAGCTTTCCGGCCCGGCCCAGGAGTTCGGCGAACCAGTGCTGCGGCTGACCGACCCGGACGGCATCATCGTCAAGCTGGTCGGCGTCGAGGGCACGGTGCCCTGGGTCTGGTGGAGCGGTGGTGGCATAAGCGAGGCCGATGCGATCCGCAGGCTCTACGGTGCGACGATCCTTTCCGAAAAGCCGGAAAAGACGGCTGAATTCCTGACGCGCCATATGGGGTTGCGGCTCGGGCCGAAGGACGGCAATATCCAGCGGCTGGTGTCGGATGCGCAGGATATCGTCGATGTCCGTGACGCAGGCGGTTTTTGGACTGCAGCGCCTGGCACCGGCACGATCGACCATATCGCCTTCCGCGCCGTCGACCGGCCCCAGGTCGAGGCGGTGCATGCGGGATTGCTGGCTGAGGACGCCGGCGAGATGAATATGCACGACCGGCATTATTTCTATTCGCTCTATGTCCGCGAACCGTCCGGCACGCTGATCGAACTTGCGACGGACGGGCCGGGTTTCACGGCCGACGAGTCACTTGAAACGCTGGGGTCAAAACTGTTCATCCCGGCGCATTTCAAGGAAGACCACGACGTCCTGCGGGTGATGCTGCCGCAGTTCGGCCTGCCGGGCGAGGAGCGCATCATCTATCGCGACCTGCCTTTCGTGCATCGCATCCATATGCCGGAGAGATGGGACGGTTCGACGCTGGTGCTGCTGCATGGCACGGGCGGCAATGAAACGACCATGCTGCCTTTCGGACGCAAGGCGGCTCCAAACGCCATGCTGATCGGGGTACGCGGGCGATCGACCGACGAGGGACATCCGCGATATTTTCGTCGCTTTACGCAGACGACGTTCGACCAGAGGGAGATTGCTTCCGAAGCGGAGGCTTTCGTCGCCTTCGTGGAGGAGCTGGGTCCGGCCTATGGAGTCGATCCGGCGCGGACGGCCTTTGCCGGCTGGTCGAACGGTGGCAACATGATCGGCGCGGTGATGCAGCTTCATCCGGGCCTGATCCGCAGGGCGGTCCTGCTGCGGTCGATGAACTGCCTGGAGGATCGGCCGGCCGTCGATCTTTCAGGTACTCACGTCCTGTCGCTCAGCGCCACCGACGATTTTTACGGGTCCCTGGCCGAGGAACTCGAAGAGCGGCTTTGCACCGCGGGCGCGGAACTCACCGCCAGAAAGCTCGACGCCAACCATGGCATCGGCATCGAGGATGAGATGATCTCCCGTGGCTGGCTGATCGAAAAAGGCTTCTGATCAATCGCCGTAATGCAGCGCGATCGCATCGACGGCGGCGGAGATGTCCGCCTTGAACCCTCGCCTTCGAAGCGCCATGCCATAGGCCGTCAGGTTGCCGAGCACGATGTCGAAACGGGCTCGCTGGCCGGTGTGGTTGAGCCGGATCAGCCGTTCGGCGCCGGGGCCGACGCCGGCGGAAAGCTCGATGCTGCCCGGCGCAACGGACAGAAGGGCGGCCGGATCGGCGCCGTTCGGAAGCCTGGCCGTGGTCAGCAGGTTCGAGCCGTGCAGGGCGTCGATCCAGAGCTCTGCGCCCATGGCAGCGAGTGCCGCGCGGGTCGCGCGGGCGGCGCGCACATGCCGGGCGACGATCGCATCGACGCCCTCCGCCTCGACGCGATTGAGGGCTGCCTCGAGTGCGAAAAATTCGAGCGGCGCGGTGGTGCCGGGAAGGGCACCGCGGCCGGCGTCCAACCAGGCCTTCTGGTCGAGAAGCGAGAGGATCGAATCCCTTGGACCGCCCGGTTTTGAGATCAGTTTCCAGGCAGCAGGGCTGACGGAGAGCGCCGAAAGCCCGGCGGGTCCGGCAAGTGCTTTCTGCGGTCCGATGACTGCGATGTCGATGCCGAGCTCGTCGATGTTAAGCGCATGACCCCCGATGGAGGCGACCGCGTCCACCACCGTCACGATGCCGCGAGAGCGAGTGAAGGCAATGATCTCCTCCAGCGGATTGCGGATGCCGCTCGCCGATTCCGCATGGACGAGCGACAGGACCTCGATGTCCGGATGGGCATCGAGCGCCGCCTGCACGGCTTCCAGCGTAATCGGGCGGGCTGCTTCGGCCGAGAGATCGACGACCTCGGCGCCGCCGCGGCGCAGCCAGGTGCCGAACCACCCGCCATACATGCTGGTGACGATATTGATCGCCTTCAGGCCGGGCCGGGCGAGGCTGAGGGCTGCAGCCTCCAGCGCGACGACGGCTTCCGCCTGGATCAGCAGCACATCGTTGCGGGTCTTCAGGATCCTGCCGATCCGGTCGGCGATCGCGGCGTAACGCACGGCGGGAAAGGATGGCACGTCGTTCAGCGGGTTCCAGCGGTCAAACGTCATGGAATGGGCCTTCCGTTGGTTGTGTCACGAGGCGCGGCACGGCATTGACCAGGGCCTTTGCCGCTGGCGATTGCGGGTTTTCGATCACCTGCCGCATCGGCCCGGTCTCGACCAGCCGCCCGGCCTCCATGACGGCGATCCGGTGGGAGACGGCGCGCAGGACGGCGAGATCGTGCGAGACGAAAAGATAGCTGATACCGCGTTCCTCCTGCAATTCGACCAGCAGTTCCAGAATCCTGCCGCGGATCGAGACATCCAGCGCCGATACCGCCTCATCGAGCACGATCAGCGACGGCTTGGTGGCGATGGCGCGGGCGATGGCGATGCGCTGCCGCTGGCCGCCGGAAACCTCGCGGATCGAACGTCCGGCATAACTCGCGGGCAGGCCGACGCGATCGAGAAGCGCTGCGATTTCTTGCGCGCGCCCGGCTTTCGGCACGATGTCGTGGATGCGCAGCGGATCGTCGAGGACGGAGGCGACAGTCGCACGCGGATTGAAGGCACCGAGCACATCCTGAAACACCATCTGCATCCTGGCCCGGTGGCGGCGCAGGTCGGTGCCGGATAGCGACAGCCAGTCCTCGCCCTCGAAGCGGATCGAGCCGGCATCGGCCGGCAGCAGCCGCATCAGGATGCGGGCGAGGGTGGATTTGCCGCTGCCCGAGGCGCCGACGAGGCCGAGCGTCTCACCGGGTTCAAGCGTCAGTGAGACATCGCCGACCGCTGCAACGGCGCGGCCGCCGGAGGAAAAACGCTTCGAGAGGTTCTCGATGGCCAGCAGGGTCACGGTGCGGCCTCCCGGATGAGCGGTGGCGTTGCAAGATCGCGATGGCTGGCGATCAGGGTTCTCGTGTAGGCCTCACTCGGAGATGCAAGGACATTTCCGGTCAGACCCGATTCTACCAGATTGCCATCCTTGAAGATTGCCACCCGATCCGCAAAACCCGAGGCCAGCGCGATGTCGTGGGTGATGAAGATGAGCGTCATGCCGGCCTCGCGGACCAGTTCGTCGAGCAGCGAGACGATCTCGGCCTGGACGACCATATCGAGCGCGCTGGTCGCCTCGTCGGCAATCAGGATGCCGGGCTTGGCGGCAAGTGCTGCGGCAATCGCGACGCGCTGCCGCTGGCCGCCGGACAGCTGATGCGGAAAGGCTCGCATCGCCTTTTGCGGCTCCGCAATGCGGACTCGTTCCAGCATTTTTAACGCGCGGACATAGGCGGTTTTCCATGAAAGACCAAGATGCCGTCGGGCGCCCTCGGCCACCTGCTCGCCGATATCAAGCACCGGGTTGAGGCTGGAGGACGGATCCTGGAAAACGAAACCAAGATCGCGGCCGGGCAGGGGCGGCTGGCCCGAGGACCATCGCATTTCACCTGCCAGTTTGGCGCCGAGCGGGAGCAGGCCTGCGACGGCACGGGCCAGCGTGCTTTTGCCGGACCCGCTTTCGCCGATGATTGCCAACCGCTCGCCGGCGACGATATCGAGGTCGATCCGGTTCAGCGCCGGTATCCTCTGCCCGCGATAGGTGACCGTCAGGTCACGGATCTCGCAAAGTGTGCTCATGGCTCCAGCCTCCGGCCGGCGAACGCCTTGGTGAGGCCTTCGCTGAACAGGTAGACACCGATGACCGTGATGACCAAGGCGATGCCCGGAAAGATCGACAGCGACGGCGAGGAGCGCAGGATGTTGCGGCCCTCGGCGATCATCGAACCCCAGGTGACCACGTTCGGATCTCCGAGGCCGAGGAAGGAAAGTGCCGCTTCCGTCAGGATCGCGGCTGCGACGATGATGGCGGAGAGCGCCAGAACCGGCGGCAGAGCGTTCGGCAATATCTCCCGGAAGGCGATTTCGGCCGGATGCATGCCGATCACCCGGGCGGAGGCGACATAATCCCGCTCGCGGATGGAAAGCACCTGCGCCCGCGTCAGCCGCGCCGGATCGGCCCAGGCACCGAGCGCGATTGCCAGAACCACGACCGGCACCGAAGCGCCGATGACGCTGACGAAGGCGAGCGCCAGCAGGAAGCTCGGGACGATCTGGAAGGCATCGACGACACGCATCAGCCCCTCGTCGATCAGCCCGCCGGCAAAACCGGCCGTCAAGCCGACGCAGAGGCCGATGGCAATTGCCGCCAACGCTGCCGCAAGACCGACGGCCAGCGAGGTACGGGTTCCATGGAGGATGCCAGCCAGCACATCGCGGCCGAGCCGGTCGGTGCCGAGCGGAAAGGCGGGATCGGTGAAGGGCGGCAGCAGCGCTCGGCCGGCGATGCGCAGCGGATCACCCGGCGACAGCACAGGCGCAAACAGCGCGACGAGCGCCAGAGCCGCCAAAATGCCGAGCCCGATCGCGCCTTCCGGCGTCCGGAGCAGATCTCGAAGGAGCCTCATGCACGCCCTCTCATGAATTGGGCTCCGAGGCACCGACGCGTGGGTCGAGTGCGGCATAAACGAGGTCGATGACGAGATTGACGCAGACGACCAGCACGGCGCTGACGACGATGATGCCCATCAGCAGCGGCGCATCGCGACCACTGACGGCCTCCTGCGCCAGCCGTCCGAAACCGGGAATGGCAAAGATGCTCTCGATGACGACGCTGCCGCCGAGCATGGCGGCCGATTGCAGGCCGAGCATGGTGACGAGCGGCAGAAGCGCGTTGCGCGCCACATGGCGCAGCACGATACGGCTCCGCGACAGCCCCTTGGAGCGGGCGAAGAGCACGAAATCCAGCGTCCAGGCTTCTGCCATGCCGGAGCGCATCACTCGCAGGAACAGCGCCATATAGATCAGCGCCAGCGCACCGACCGGCAGGATGAGATGCCTGGCGATATCTGCGGCGCGGGCAATACCCGCCTTGCCGGAGGCGATGGTCTCGATGCCCGAGGTCGGCAGCCAGCGGAGCTGGACGGCAAAGACGATGCTGAGCACCAGGCCGAGCCAGAAGCTGGGGATCGCGTAAAGAATGAGGGAAGCCGTAGAAAGTACTCTGTCTCTTATACTTTCTGGCTTTGCACCTGCGATGATCCCGAGCGCGGAACCGAAGCCGAAGGAGATCGCCGTAGCGCTGCCCATCAAGAGCAGCGTGTTCGGAAGTCGTTCAAGAATGAGATCGAGAACCGGCCTTCCGAAGGCGACCGACCAACCGAGATCGAATGTTGCTAGCGAGGAAAAATAGAGCCATAGCCGGGCGAGCATCGACTGGTCGAGGCCATAGGCCTGGCGCAGCGACTGGGCGACCGTCGCGTCGCCGCCGCCGATCGACAGGAGATAGGCATCCACCGCATCGCCGGAGGCGGATTCGAGCAGGAGGAAGGTCAGGACGACGACGATCAGCAGCACGGGGATGCTGCTGATCGCGCGACGTCGGATCAATCGAATGGCTCGGTTCACGCCGGAAAGCGCCTCTTTATCGGATGGTCTGCCGAGCCTATCACGATTTCAGCGCGGTATCCGACCAGTTCGATACGGCCCAGCGCGGATTGTTGGAGACGTTCTGCACCGTGTCGCGCGCCACCGTGATGAAGCCCCATTCGGCGACGTTGATCAACGGCAGGTCGGTGGCGACGATCTTCTGGAACTGCTTGTAGAGTTCCGTGCGGGCCGAGGTATCGACCGTTTCCGCAGCCTTGGCGATGATGCCGTCGAGCTCCTTGTTCTCGTAGCCGCCCTGGTTGGAGAAGGGCACACCGGCCGGGATTCCGGACCGGACGAGGATGGTCGTCGAGATCGCCGGGTCGCCACGGAAAACCGGCGGGCCGATGGCAAGATCGAAGTCGTGATCCGTGTAGACCGCCTTCTGGTGGGCGGCGGAATCGGCGTTGATGAGTTGCGCGTCGATGCCGATTGCCGCAAGCGCCTGGCGCAGGTAATCGCCGAACTGTTTCGTTTCGTTGAAATAGGGCGCCGGGCGCAGTTTCAGCGAGAAACGAGTGCCGTTGGCGCCCTTCTTGTAACCGGCCTCGTCGAGCAGGGCATTCGCCTTGGCGGTGTCGAAAGCGTAGGTCGGCACGCTGGCGTCATAAAATTCCGGCGCGTTCTTCGGCACGGGGCCGGTCGAGGCTGTCGCGTAGCCGAGGAAGATCGTGTCGACGACGAATTTTTTGTCGATCGCATGGGCGATGGCCTGTCGCACCTTCAGGTCGGCGAGTTCCTTGCGGCGGTGGTTGATCTCGATGACGAGCTGATAGGTCAGCGCCTCGTAGCCCTTCGAGATGACTTTAATGCCGGGCACCTTGGAGATGCGGGCAAGATCGGTGAGCGGCACGGCCGAGAAGGCCGCGAGCTGGATCTCTTCCGCTTCGAGCGCTGCGCCCGCGCCGGCGCGGTCCGGCAGGACGCGGAAGATGATCTCGTCAAGCTTCGGTTCGCCCTTGCCCCAATAATCTGCATTCCTGGTCAGGCGGTAATATTCGCCCGGCTTGTATTCGGTGAGCTTGAACGGGCCGGTGCCGACCAGCTTCACATTGGCCGGGTTGGTGGCGATGTCGGTGCCTTCATAGAGATGTTTCGGCACGACACTGCTGACAACCGGCAGGGCGTTGCGGATGAGCTGCAAGGGTGTCGGCTTGGAGAACTTGAAGACGGCGGTCGTTGCGTCCGGCGTGTCGACGGCTTCGAGGTTTGCGAAGACCAGGCGGCCGAGGTTCTGCAGCGGCTTCCAGATGTTGAGCGCCGAATAGGCGACGTCGGCCGAGGTGAACGGCTTGCCGTCATGCCATTTCACGCCCTCGCGCAGCTTGAAGGTGACCGACTTGCCGTCGGCAGAACCTTCCCAGGAGGTGGCGAGGCGCGGCGCCAAACCATCCTTGCCATCGAACGAGGCTTCGGCGAGCGGCTCGACCACCTTGCTTGCGATGAAGAACACGCCGTTGGAGGCGACGATCGCCGGGTTGAGGTTTTTAGGTTCGGAATCTGCGGCGGCGATCAGCCGGTTGCCGGCACCTTGAGCAATGGCGAAAGTCGGCAAAGCTGTCGAGGCGAGCAGGGTGCCGCCCGCCTGCAAAAGGGTCCTTCGGGATAGGGTGGCGATCGTCATTGCTCTCTCCTGCATCCAGCCATTTTCCAGCATATTGCCAGCGAAATGCGCGGTCGCACAGGCAGGAAATTCCTCTGCGGGGCATTCGGGAACAAATTCTTGGACGCGCAGGAGTGGTAGGTGAATTTTCCATTGCGCCATAAAGGTTTAGTGCCGGGTCTCCAGCTCGTCGCGAAGGGCTGCGAGGATCTCCGCTGCCAGCGGCGCATCGCCGGCCGCGCGGGCGAGCGTCAGCCCGCCGACCATCTGGGACAGAATGACGATCGACGTGCGGCGTCGATCCTCGTCGTCATTGCCATCGACGATCTCCTGAAGCAACTGCAAATGGTTTTCGATGCCCTCGGCGAAGACGGATTGCACCGCTTCACCCTGTCGGGAGGCATCGGCGCAGAGCGAGGCGAAGGTGCAGCCCCTGGCCCTGATGAGCAGGTTCGGCCGGGAAAGATACATGCCGGTGATTGCCTTCAGGGCTTTGTCACGGGTGCGGCCTATGGTCTCCCGCCAGAGGGCGGCGTTCAGCGCAAGCGCCTGGCGTGAAGCCTCGGCCGCGAGATCCATCTTGGATTTGAACTGGCCGTAAAATCCGCCATGCGTCAGGCCTGCCGCCTTCATCAGATCGGCAATGCCGATGCCGTCAAAGCCGTATTCGCGGAACAATTCGCCGGCTTTCAACACCACGCGGGCACGGTTCTCCTCGGCTTCCTGGCGGCTTACCTTCATCGTCAACTCCTTCGAACATCTTGACTCTTATATTCTGATCGTCATTTAAGGGAGATAAATGATGATCAAAATTTAAATCGAGGTGAAACATGCCGGGAAGACCGAGCGACAGAATAGTGATCACCGGCATGGGCATGGTCTCGCCGCTTGCGAGCGGCGTGGAAGCCACCTGGAAACGCCTGATCGAGGGCCGTTCCGGCCTGCGCCGGCTGTCCGACGAGATGGTGCCGGATATCGATGCCAAGGTCGGCGGCGTCGTGCCGGGTATCGACGAGGATGAGTTCGGTTTCGACATCGACCTTGCGGTGCCGCACAAGGAGCGCAAGAAGATGGACCGTTTCATCGGCTTTGCGCTCGAAGCCTCGCGGCAGGCGCTGGAGCAGTCCGGCTGGGTGGCCGATACGGACGACAAGCAGGACCGCACCGCGACGATCATCGCCTCGGGCATCGGTGGATTTCATACGATCGCCGAGGCGGTGCGCACGGTGGATGCGCGCGGCGCCGGCCGGCTATCACCTTTCACCATACCATCCTTCCTGGTCAATCTCGCGGCCGGGCATGTCTCCATCCGTTACGGTTTCAAGGGGCCGATCGGCGCGCCGGTGACGGCTTGCGCTGCAAGCGTGCAGGCGATCGGCGACGGTGTGCGGATGATTAGAAGCGGCGAAGTCGACGTCGCGCTCTGCGGCGGCACCGAGGCCTGCGTCAACCGCGTGGCGCTTGGCGGTTTTGCTGCGGCGCGCGGCCTTTCCACTGCATTCAACGATACGCCGGAAAAGGCGTCCCGGCCGTTCGACGCGGCACGCGACGGTTTCGTCATGGGCGAGGGGGCCGGCATCGTCGTCATCGAAACGCTCGAACACGCGGTGGCGCGCGGCGCGACACCGCTGGTCGAAGTGGTTGGCTACGGCACCAGCGCCGACGCCTATCACCTGACGGCCGGTCCGGCCGACGGTTCGGGAGCCCAGAGAGCGATCCGGCGGGCGCTTCAGATGGCGGGTCTTCCGCCGGAAGCGATCGGTTATCTCAATGCGCATGCCACATCGACGCCGGTCGGAGATGCGGGTGAACTGGCTGCCATCAAGGCGATTTTCGGCACCGAGGGTGGTCCGGCGATCTCGTCCACCAAATCGGCAACCGGCCATCTGCTCGGTGCGGCGGGTGGGCTCGAGGCGATCATCACCGCGCTTGCCCTGCGCGACGGTATCCTGCCGCCGACCCTCAATCTCGAAGATCCCGATCCGCTGGCCGAAGGGCTCGATCTGATCGGTCCGCAGGCGCGTCCCGCCAAGGTCGAATACGCGCTATCCAACGGGTTCGGTTTCGGTGGCGTCAATGCCAGCGTGATCCTGCGCCGCTTCGACGAAAACGCAAACTAGGGAGAGCCACCATGTCCGAGGTCGTCATCGTCCAGCCGGTCCGCACCGCGATCGGCAAATATAACGGTTCACTCGCCGGCATTGCCGCCGTCGATCTCGGCGCCGTGGTGATCCGCGAGACGATCGCGCGCTCCGGCCTCGACGGCACCGAGGTGGCTTCGGTCACCATGGGCAATGTCGTGCAGGCCGGCAACAGGATGAACCCGGCGCGGCAGGCGGCGATCCATGGCGGCCTGCCGGTCTCGGTGCCGGCCGTTACCGTCAACCGCGTCTGCGGCTCGGGTGCCGAGGCGGTCGCCAGTGCGGCGAAGGATATCTGGCTCGGCCACGCCAGAGCCGCCATCGCCGGCGGCATGGAGAACATGGACCGTGCGCCCTACCTGATGAGCGGCGGCCGTTGGGGTTATCGCATGGGCCACGCGGAAATCTTCGACAGCATGCTGCTCGACGGCCTGCATGACGCATTCTCCGACAAACACTCCGGCTGGCACACGGAGGACATGATCACCTCGCAGCAGATCAGCCGCGCGGACCAGGATCGCTGGGCGGCGCGCTCGCAGCAGCGGTTCAGCGTCGCGCAGGCGGAAGGCAGGTTCGCAGCCGAAATCGTCGGCATCGACCTTCCGGTGAAGGGCGGCGTGAAGAGCTTTTCCGCCGACGAAACGCCAAGACCGGATACGACGGTCGAAGCGCTTGCGAAACTGAGACCAGCCTTCCGCGACGACGGCACGATCACCGCCGGCAATGCGCCGGGCCTCAACAGCGGTGCCGCGGCGATGATCGTCGCCGACCGGGCCTTTGCCGAAGAGAAGGGCCTGCACCCGATGGCGCGGCTTGTCTCCTATGGTGTCGCGGCCGTCGAACCGGGCATGTTCGCGCTCGGACCCATCCCGGCCGTTAAGCAGGCCCTCGACCGGGCCGGCTGGACGATCGGCGATATCGAGCGGATCGAGATCAACGAGGCCTATGCCGCTGTGCCGCTCGCAGTGCTCAAGGGGCTCGGGCTGCCGGAGGACATCGCCAATGTCGAAGGCGGGGCGGTGGCGCACGGCCATCCGATCGGCGCGACGGGCGCGATTCTCACGACGCGGCTTCTCCATTCGATGCAGCGCGACGGCCTGAAGCGCGGTGTCGTGACGCTCTGCATCGGCGGCGGCCAGGGCATCGCGCTGGCGCTGGAAATGCTGTGATTGGTGCAGAAATGCCCGGTGGGATTGTCCGCTGGGCTGGGGCGGCTGATGCTGCCTCGCGCTGTAGGTCGTCATCCTCGGGCTCTACCCGAGGATCCAGCATCCGCAGTGCCAGTCGGTGGATCCTCGGGTCGAGCCCGAGGATGACGGCGTGGACCCGAGGATGCCCTCAGATCTCGACGACGACATAGTCCTCATCGATGGAGACCGGAAAGGTTTCGGCCTGATACGGGCCTTCCGTCAGCGTTCCGCCCTTGGCGACGGACACGTCGAAGCTCTTGACGCGGGTGCGGGCCGGGTCGCACCAGGATTTGCCGGTGCGGATGTCGAATTCCCAGCCGTGCCAGGGGCAGCGGATCAGTTCCCCGTGCCGGGTCATGCGGACCTTGCCGGGCTCGTCGGCTTCCGCAAGCCCGACCACCTGGCCGCGGCAGAGATCGGCACCTTCGTGCGGGCAGCGGTTGGCGATGGCGAAGAACTCGCCCTTGACGTTGAAGAGGGCAATGTCGCGGCCTGCGACCTTCACCAGCTTAGATTTGCCGTTTTCGACTTCGTCGACCTTGGCGATGACGTGACGGGCCATTCTCTGTTCAATCCATCGATGTTGACTGCGTTTCCGAAAGAGCTGCTGCTCGCCTTCCGGGTCACGGCAGGCGGTAGACGTTCTTTGCGTTGTCGCGAAAGATCTGCGCGCGCTCGGTCGGCGACAGCGGCACCTTGAAGGCGTAGCGCGGATCGTCGAAATCCCAGTGCGGGTAGTCGGTCGAGAACATCAGCCGGTCTGTGCCGACCCACCGCAGCGTGTCGAGCAGGTGGCGGTTGTTTTCCGGCTCCTCGATCGGCTGGGTGGTGAACCAGACGTTCTCGCGGATATAGTCGGACGGCGGCCGCTTCACATGCGGGACTTCGGAGCGCATCCGCTCCCACTGCTTGTCGAGCCGCCACATCAGCGGTGCCGCCCAGGCAAAGCCGCCTTCGACGACCACCAGCTTCAGCTTGGGAAATCGTTCGAAGACGCCTTCGAAAACCATGCTGGTGACGACGCTCTGCAGGCTGTGCGAGAAGGCGTAATGCTCCTCGATATAGAAGTTCAGCCAACCGGCGCCGCTATTGGTGTGCTGGCCGTAGGCGGCGGAATGCATGCCGATCGGCATGTCGTAATGTTCGGCGGCCTCGTAGATCGGCCAGTAGCGGCGGCGGCCCGCCGGCTCGATGGTGCGCGGCGGAATGGCGATCTGGGCAAAACTCCGGTCGCCGATACGCGCCTCGATTTCGGCGAGAGCCGCCGGGACATCTTCCTGGGTGACGGAGATCGAGGCTTTCAGCCGCGGGTCCGGGCCTGTCCATTTGTCGAGCTGCCAGTCGTTGACGGCAGCGCACATGGCGGCGCCGAGTTCCTGGTTCAATGTCGACGAACCGGCCGCCAAGGGCTGCAGGATGCCGTATTCGATGCCGAGCGGATCAAGCAGCTGCTCCTGCAGATAGGCAAGGTCGGAGGCCGGCGGTCCGCCGTTCGGCGGCCAGGCGTCGCGGCGCATGCCGTTGCCGGGCGTCATGCGCGGATAGGGCAGGGTGCCGACGACCGGATTGGCGCTGCGCTGGCCATAGTCGGCGAGATGATCACGCCAGCGAACGGGCAGGAATTTCGCAAGTTCGGCGGGCGAACCGAAGGCCGGGTGGATATCGCAATCGACGATCCCGAGCCTGGCGTCTGCCCCCCTATCTTTTTCCAAAGTGGGGTCCTTTTCCGGAGTGGTGTCCTTGTCCAGAACGGCATGGTCCATGGCTTAGTCCTCCAGTCGCGGATAGGTGGCGAGCGCATTGTCCCGAACCAGCCGGTCGATCAGGCGTTCCGGGAAACCGGCCGGGATCGCGGCATCGCCCTCGAATTGCGCATGCGGATAGTCGGTCGAGAACAGCAGCATGTCGTCGCAATCGAGATGCTCGATGATGCGTTCCAGTTCGGCCGGATCGCGCGGCGCGTCAAAGGGCTGCGTCGTCATGCGGATCTGGCGTCGGACCAGCGCTGACGGCGGTTCCTTGACCCAGGGAATCTCGATGCGGGCGCCGCGCCAGTCCTTGCTCATCCGCCACATCTGGCCGGGCAGCCAGGAAACGCCGGATTCGATCAGCACGATCTTCATGTCCGGGAATTTGCCGAGCACGCCCTCGGCGACGAAACTGCCGACTTGGGCCGCAAAACCCTGGACCTGGTGGACGTAGTCCTCGGCGAGATAGGAGAGGAAACCGCTCTGGCTCGGCGCGTGGCGATAGGCGCTGCCGGCATGCACGCCGAGCGCAAAGCCATGGCGCTGAGCGGCTTCGTAGACGGGCCAGTAGATTCGGCGGCCGAGCGGCATTTCGCCCATGCAGAGCGTCAGCACCTGCACGAAACGCTTGTCGTCGGCAAAGCGCTCGATCTCCTCGATGGCGGCTTCCGGGTTCTGCATCGGCAGCACGAGGGAAGCGCGCAGGCGCGGGTCGCGGTCCAGCCATTCCGCCTTCAGCCAGTCGTTGGTGGCGCGGCAGACGGCGGTCGCGAGATAGGGATCGTAGATCGCGTGCACGGCGGTGACGCAGTTGAGGATCGCATATTTGAGACCGTAGGGATCGAGCAGGTTTTTCCGCAGCTTTTCGACGCCCTTGCCCTCCGTCGCCTTCCAGTCCTCCCGGAAGAAGGGCTTGGTGCGGGTCGGGAAATTGGTGAGTTCCAGACGGTCGACATCGCGCGTCGTAACGATCTCGCGCCAGTAGTCGTCGAAATAGGGAAGAAGATCCTCGCGCAGCGGCGCGTCCGGATGAACGTCACAATCGATCGCGCCCAATTGCGAAAGCACAGGGCGCTGCTGGGTCACAGCAGTATCCACCGCTTAAAACCTCCCTTGTCTGTCAGCCGACTGCTCCTCGTGCGGCAGGCCTGAACCTCACTCCCGGGCGGCGCGTCGACAGACGGTGGCCACCCTCGCATCAGCGATGCGTTTCCTCGATTTGGGAGGGTAAGCGGCACGGGGGGCCAAGAGAATATGCTTTTTCATCGTAGCGGCTTTCTCGATTCGAGAAAGCCAATCGGCTTTCAGTTTTTCTCCTGAAGCAAAGGCGCGGTGCTCACGCTGCTCGATCACCCGGAACGAGAGCCGCGTGCATATGGATGCGCAGCCATTCCATCAGCGCGCGCACGGTCGGCTTACGCGCCTGGGTTTGGGGGATGAGCGCCTTCAGCCAGAGTTCCGCCACGGGATAGTCCGGCAGGAGTTCGATCAGCTTGCCCGTCCGGATGGATTCTTCCGCCACGTAATTCGCCACCATGGCGACGCCGCGGCCCCGCAGCGCCAGGTCGTGCAGGATCTGGGTATCGTTGGCGCTGAAGGCGGACCTGACTTCGACATCGATCGGCCCGCCCGGGCTGCGAAACGACCAGGTCGAACCCGTCGCGTGGAACGTCAGACAGATGTGATTGACCAGGTCGCGCGGATGTTTCGGCAGCCCACGGTTTGCGAGATAGTCGGGAGCGGCGCAGAGTTTTCGCGGATAGGGGCAGAGCGGTTCGTCGACGACGTTTGAATAGGAGGCGGGCAGGGCGCCCAGCGCGATATCATATCCCTCTTCCGCCGGATTGACGGAGCGGTCGACCAGCGCAAGATCCATCGTGACGTTTGGGTTCTCCTGCTGGAAGTCGCTAAGGATGCGGGCGAGGAAGGCGATCGTCACCGTCGTCGGCGCCTTTATCCTCAAATGTCCTTCGATCCGCTGGGCGACGGCCGCCGCTCCGCTGATGGCATCGTCGATCTCCTTGACCAGGGATTGGTAGCGGGGCAGGTAGCGTTCGCCGATCTCCGTCAGGATGATCTGGCGGGTCGAGCGGACGAAGAGTTTCACCCGCATCTGGTCTTCCAGCCGGCTGATGCGTTTGGTCACGACCGATGGTGCGACGCCGAGATGACGGCCCGCCGCCGAGAAGCTGCCGGACCGGGCAACCGCCAGGAACGTGCGGATATTGATAAGCGTATCCAATGTCTTAGGTCTCCCATGTCGCCCTGTCGAGCGACCCTCCGCATAAACGGTAGCACAATTCATCTTTCTATTTTCGAGAAAAGTGAATGTAAAAAAATGGTGCTTTTCCCCTGCACGGGAAAAGGTCAATCTAACAGAAGAGGGAATTCCGGTGCCGGGTGGCATCGCCGCGACTGGCAGGGAGAGCCGGCGCAGATCGGAATTCAAAAAGGGAGTTTGCACTTGGCCAAGGCCAATCCTGTCCGAGCTGAAGGCCCAAATGTTCCGCATCATGCGGCGCTTATCAGGGACCTTGTCAATTGCAGGGTACGCGCCAGATCGTTTCGAAGCGATCGGTAAGCCGTCGAGATTGAGTAGCCGTTCGGGAAAGCGGCACCGCTTGCGGTGACAAAGGAGATCGCGGCCGGTGGCCGCAGAAATTTTGAGCGTCGAGTGCCGGGACCGGGTCCCGGGCGAGATGCTCGATCGTCGGTTCCAGGGAGGAGAGACACGTGACGACAAACACATCCATGACTTCGGCCATTCAAAAATGGTCGCGCCGGTTTTTCATGGCGGCTGCGGGCAGCCTGGCCATTTCGGCCGCGGCCGGCATGCCTGCCTTCGCGCAGGACGCCGAGTGGCAGAAGGTGATCGAGGCGGGCAAGAAGGAAGGCAAGCTCATCCTTTATACCGCGCTGGTCGGCCAGCCGAGCACCAAGCAGATCGCCGCCGCGTTCACCAAGGAATACGGTATAGAAGTCGAAATTCTCGAGGCTCGTGCCAGCGAGATCCGCGAGCGCGTCCGCGTCGAGCAGGCCGCCGGCCGGTTTGCCGCCGACGTGATGTTCACCAGCGAAGGGCAGACCATGCTCTACGACAAGGAGGACAAGTCCGTCGATCCGCTGCCGGTGACCCCGAATTCGCAAAAGATCGGCGACAAGTTCAAGCTCAAGGTGCCGATGGCCTCGGTCATGACCATTCCCTACGGGATCATGATCAATACCGGCCTCGTGAAGCCGGCCGACGAGCCGAAGAGCTGGAAAGACATTGCCGACCCCAAGTGGCAGGGCAAGATCCTCTCCGACGATCCGCGCGCGATCGGCGCCGGTTACCTCTGGTTCTTCTCGACCTATGACAAGATTGGCGAAGACTATGTGAAGAAGGTCGCGAGCCAGAAGCTCGTCTTCACCCGCGACCAGCGCGAATCGCAGCGCCGCACCGCACGCGGCGAATATTCGATCTACATGCCGGTGATCATGACCGACTTTTCTGATCTGAAGGGGCTGCCGGTCAAGTTCATCATTCCCGAGGAGGGCGTTCCCTACGTTCTTTACGGCAACGTCATGCTCAAGAAGGCTCCGCACCCGAACGCCGCCAAGCTCTATCTCGATTTCATGCAAGGCCCGGTCGTGCAGAAAATCTACGCGGGTCTCGGCTACGGTCCCGTCCTTCCCGGCATGACCGAAGGCCTGCCGGCGGACGTGAAGGCAATTTCCGAAGCCAAGCTCTATGGCACGACGGACACGACCCGCCAGAACGAGATGCTGGCCAAGTCCAAGGACATCTTCAAGTAAGCCTCCCAGGGCCGCTGCCGGTCCGATGTTCGGGCCGGCGGTGCCGTTCTTCATACCCGGAGCCGCGAGGATCCCATGACGATTATCCACAATCGCCCCCTAGACGACATTGCCGAAACTGCGCCGACGCTTGCCGGCAATGCTTTCACGCGCGCCTTTTCGGGCGGATCGCTGTGGCGTCTGATCGGCATGCTGGTGCTGATCCTGATCCTCGGATTCCTGACGATCTATCCGCTCGCCATGCTGCTCTACGGCAGCCTGCATTCGACGCCGCCCGGCATGGCCGGCGAGTTCAATCTCAATGGCTATCGGTCAATCATGACCACCCAGAACCTCATCGTTCTGGCCAACACGATCGGCATTTCGCTTGCCAAGACCATACCGTCGCTGACGATCGCGGTGTTTCTCGCCTGGATCGTCGCGCGCACCGACACGCCGTTCCGCGGCACGCTGGAAGTGCTGATCACGCTGCCGTTCTTCATTCCGCCGATCCTGACGGCCATGGCCTGGGGCATGCTTGCCAACCCGCAGGTGGGCGTCATCAACATGGTCTGGCGCTGGGCAACCGGCGCGACCGATCCGCTCGTCAACATCTATTCCTATGGCGGCGTCATCTGGCACATGTGCCAGTATTCGATCCCCTTCCTGTTCCTGTTCATGGTTGACGCCTTCCGGGCGATGGACCCGTCGCTTGAGGAATCGAGCCGGATGTGCGGTGCGTCGCGCTGGACGACCTTCCGCAAGATCACCCTGCTCCTGATGCTGCCGGTGCTGACCAGCTCGTTCATGCTGAGCTTCATCAAGGGCATCGAGACCTTCGAATCGGCGCTGTTCTTCGGCCTGCCCGCAGGCATCAAGGTGATCACCACCGACATCTACGAGTCGATCAACCACCGCGCGACGCCCGACTACCAGTACGCGACGTCGCTGTCCTTCGCGATCATGGGGCTGATGTTCCTGCTCGTCATCTGGCAGTGGTGGATGCTGCGTGGCAAGAGTTTCCAGACCGTCACGGGCAAGGGGTTTCGCCCGAGCGTCATGGAACTCGGCCCCTGGCGCTGGGTCACCTTCGCCTTCTGTGTGCTGTTCTTCTTCATCACGGTCGTACTGCCGATCGGGCAGCTGATGCTCGGCTCGTTCTTCCGCTTCTTCGGCTTCTACACCTACGACATGCTGACGCTGGAGCACTACAGGGCCGTCTTCGCCAACAGCGAATTCTGGCGGGCGGTGCGCAATACGATGGTGCTCGGCCTGCTCGGCGCCACCGCGACCATGGCGCTCGGCGCGATCGTTGCCTACATCTCGGTGCGGACCCGCTGGCGCGGCCGCAACCTGATCGACAGCATGGCCTGGCTTCCGTGGATGATGCCGGGCATGGTTCTCGGCGTCGGGTTCCTCTGGGCGTTTGCGATGCTGCCGGGACCGATCCCGATCTACGGCACCATCTGGGCGCTTCTGCTTGCCTATATTGCGCTCGGTACGCCGGTGTCCGTGCGGGTGATGACCGGCGCCTATCACCAGCTTTCCTATGATCTGGAAGAATGTTCGCGGGTTCACGGCGCAACCTGGGCCCAGACCATGTGGCGGATCATGGTGGCGCTCGCCTGGCCGGCCTTCGCCGTCGGCTGGGTGCTGACCTTCTTCGGCATCATGCGCGAACTGTCGGCGTCGATCCTTCTTTATTCGGTGGGATCGGAAACGCTGGCGGTCGTGCTGATGAAGCTCTGGGCCAACGGCAATGCGGAACAGGTGAGCGTCATCGGCCTGATGATGATGCTCCTGGTCATCGTGTTCCGCTGGGTGCAGCTCAGCTTCATCAAGGCTCGCATCAGCAAGCTCTGACCCTGCGCGGCGGTTGCTGCCGCCGCCATATCGTCAAGTTTTCAATAAGCGGATTTCTGCAATCCGTGTTCGACAAGGAAGAGAAATATGGCTTCGGTGACGCTCGAAAACGTGAGCCGCATGTATGGCGCGATAACCGCCGTGGACAATGTGAACCTGAAGATCAAGAGCGGCGAGTTCGTCACGCTGCTGGGGGCCTCGGGCTGCGGCAAGACGACGACGCTGCGCATGGTGGCGGGGCTCGAGAAGAATACCGGCGGCCGCATCGCGATCGGCGACAATGTCGTCTCGGATTCGGAGAAGGGCTATTTCGTGCCCTCGGAACGCCGCCGTCTCGGCATGGTCTTCCAGTCCTACGCGATCTGGCCGCATATGACGGTGTTCGACAATGTCGCCTACCCCTTGCGCATCCGCCGCCGGCCCGACACGGAAGTCCGGGATCGCGTCATGAACGCACTGCGTCTCGTCGAGATGGAGCAATATGCCGAACGTCCGTCGCCGGCGCTCTCCGGCGGCCAGCAGCAGCGCGTGGCGATCGCCCGCGCGCTGGTGTTCGAGCCGGAAGTGCTGCTGCTCGACGAGCCGCTCTCCAACCTCGACGCGCGCCTGCGCACCCAGATGGGCGACGATTTCCGCGCCTTGCAGCAGCGTCTGAAGATCACCGCCCTCTACGTCACCCACGACCAGGCGGAAGCCATGGCGCTGTCCGACCGGGTGGTCGTCATGCATGGCGGCAAGATCCTGCAGGTCGGCGCGCCGGAAGAGATCTACCGCCGGCCGGAAAACCGGCAGGTCGCCGCCTTCTTCGGAACGCCCAACCTTTTGAACGCGACGGTCAAGGACTGCCGTCCGAATGGCGGGCAATATTACAAGCTCTCGGTCGAAGGCCAGGGCTGGTCCGGCGACTGTCATGCGGCAACCGAAATGCCGAAGGGAGCGGATGTCACCGTCATGGTGCGACCCGAAAACCTGCATGTCCGCGATGCGGGCCAGGTGAACGGCGATCTCTCCTGGTCGGGCGAGGTTTCGCAGGCGATCTTCCGCGGCTCGCACCGCTCGATCATGGTCAAGACGCCGGCGCAGACGCTGCATGTCGAGGCATCGTCGCTTTCGAACGTCGATATCGGCCGTCCGGTCACGGTCGCCGCACCCGTGGAGGCCGCCTGGGCCGTGCGCAACTGATCGTTTCGGCTGGCCACGGATATGGAAAACTTGCGTTTTGTCGCAGATATTCAATATTGAAGCGATGTTCCCGCCGGCATGTCTCGTCTGGCGCGATCCGCATTTCGATATGGCGCAGGTGAGGCCCGAGCATGACCACAGGCACCCGAACTCAGAATCCTCCCGGGCCTGAGAAGCAGGAGACCCGCCAGCAGCACGTGATCGACAAGCTCAGGACCTGGGCGAGCGACGGCACGATCGACCCGCGCAAGAAACTCTCCGAATCCGGGCTTGCCGAAGCGCTCGGCGTGTCGCGCACGCCGATCCGGCATGCGCTGGCCGTGCTCGTCGAAGAGGGCGTGCTGCAGCGCGTCGGCGCCCGCGGATATCGGGTCAGGGCCTACAAGGTGGCCGATGTGATCGAGGCGATCGAGCTGCGCTCGATGATCGAAGGTTATGCGGCCAAGAAGATCGCCAGCGAAGGCCCGTCGCCGACGCTGATTGCCGAGCTCAAGGATTGCCTGCGCGAGGGTGACGATATCTTCGAGAACGGCGGCATCGACGATCCGGTCAACGAGGAACGTTATGCGGTGATGAACCTGCGTTTCCACACGCTGATCATCGAGGCCGCCGGTGGAAATCTCCTGCACCAGCTTACCAGCCTTTTCGACCGCGTGCCCTTCGGCGCCCCGGATTCGATCCGCTTCGACAACATCACCCGCAAGGAGCGGGCGCAGCACCTGCATTATGCGCACTGGCAGCACCATCACATGGTCTCGGCGCTGATCGCCCGCGACGGTGCCCGTGCCGAAAGCCTTTTTCGCGAGCATGGGGAAGGCGTGAAGATCAGCCTCGGCATCAGCAAGGGGCTTTTTGCGATCGACGGTTCGCGCATCCTGCCGATCTTCGACCTCGACAGTCCGGCAGGCCATATCAACGGCCTGATGCAGGACGAAAACGAAGACTAGGCCCACGTACCGGCGCATAGAGATTCCCGTTTGGGATCCCAAGTTATCGAATTTCCCGTTAATGGGCGCTAATCCGGGTCCCGTTGGTTTTTCCGCACTGCATCAATTATTACCCATATATTATAGAAACAGCGCAATTCTAATAGGCTGTTGTGGCGCTTTTCGTCGATCGGCCCAATATGGGTATTGTATCCCAAAATCGATTGCTCTATGAATTGCTTCGACCGGGAGGAGGCCTCGATTTCCGCCAAGCCGTCGAGGCGAGGTTCGAGAACCGGGCTGTTCAGGGGAGATGGCGGGAGGAGACCGCTGACCCTCAATTGCATGAGACATCTTGAGACGATGCATACCGTATCCCGAATGCGTTTTCCGTTGGGGGCGACATGCAGGAGAGCAACCGAGGGAAGGTTAAGTAAATGGCTAAGAATCTGACCCAGATCCTGAAAGAAAAGGGCAATACTGTCGAGATGCTGCGCAATTCGCGCATCGGCATGTATATCTATCCGGTCGTCGCACCGGAATTTTCGAACTGGCGCACCGAGCAGATGGCATGGCGCCATTCGGCGGTCCTGTTCGACCAGTCCCACCACATGGACGAGCTGATCGTCGAAGGCCCGGACGCCGCCAAGTTCCTGGAAAGCCTGGCGATCAACAGCTTTGCCAATTTCGGCGTCGACCGCGCCAAGCACTATGTTCCGGTGACGCCTGCCGGACATGTCATCGGCGACATGATCATCTTCCGTGAGCGTGATGACAAGTTCGTGCTCGTCGGCCGTGCGCCGACCGCCAACTGGCTCCGTTACAACGCGTCGCTGGGCAAGCATGACGTCAAGCTCACCCACGATCCGCGTTCGCCTTCGCGCCCGGATGGCAAGGAAGTCAATCGCGTTCACTACCGCTTCCAGATCCAGGGTCCGGACGCTCCGAAGATCTTCGAAAAGATGAACGGCGGCCCGATCCCCGAGATCAAGTTCTTCCATGTCGACTGGATCAATATCGGCTCCAAGAAGGTCCAGGCCCTTCGCCACGGCATGGCCGGCGCTCCCGGCCTCGAAGTCTGGGGTCCCTATGCCGAGAAGGACGAGGTCCGCGAGATCATCGTCAAGGCCGCAAAGGATGCCGGCGTCGACCTCTATCTCGTCGGTGCGCGCGCATACTCGACCAACACGCTGGAATCCGGCTGGATTCCGTCACCGCTGCCGGGCATCTACACCGGCGCCGAACTGCAGGGCTATCGCGACTGGCTGACGGAAGACAGCTATGAGGCGACCGGCTCGATCGGCGGCAGCCTCGTCTCCGACAATATCGAAGACTACTACGTCAATCCGTACGAACTCGGTTACGGCATCTACATCAAATTCGACCACGACTTCGTCGGCCGCGAGGCCCTCGAAAAGATGAAGGGTCAGCCGCAGCGCAAGAAGGTCACCTTCGAGTGGAACGCGGAAGACGTGATGAAGGTCATCGCCTCGAACTTCGTTCCCGGCGGCGAAGCCTACAAGTGGATCGACCTGCCGCAGCCGAACTATGCATCATCCAGCGCCGACAAGATCATGCATGGCGACAAGGTGGTCGGCATGTCGATGTTCAACGGCTACAGCTACAACGAACGCTGCATGCTGTCGCTCGGCATCGTCGATGCCGACGTCCAGGAAGGCGACGTTCTGACGCTCATCTGGGGCGAACCGAACGGCGGCACGGCCAAGACCTCGATCGAAAAGGGCCACAAGCAGACCGAGATCCGCGTCCGCGTTTCGCCCACCCCCTATGCGGCCGAAGCCCGCGAAAACTATGCCGAAAGCTGGCGCACCAAGAAGGTCTGATATCCTCCCAGGATGTTGCATGAGAACGGCGCCTCCGGGCGCCGTTTTTCGTTTGGCTTCGGCGATGAGCGACAGTTGCTCCCCCGTTTTCAGCCAGAATCCCCCATCTTGCCCGGGTTCATGATCCCCAGCGGATCCAGTGCCTTCTTGATCTTCTTCATCACATCCACCGCCTTGCCGTGCTCCTTGCGCATGAACTTGAGCTTGGCGATGCCGATGCCGTGTTCGCCGCTGGCCGTTCCGCCGACGGCGAGCGCCCGTTCGACGACGCGGTCGGCCATCTCGTCGGCCTCCTTCAGATGCTCCGGATTATTTGGATCGATCAGATAGGCGGTGTGGAAATTGCCGTCGCCGACATGGCCGATGATCTGGCCCTTCAGCGACGAGGCGTCGATATCGGCGCGGGCGGCGACGATGCTTTCGGCAAGCCTGGAGATCGGTACGCAGATATCGCCGGTATAGAGTTCGTAGCCGGGAATGATCGCCTTGGTCGCCCAATAGAGATCGTGGCGGGCCTGCCAGATTTTGGCGCGTTCGTCGGCGTCCGCGGTCCAGCGGAAGGAGATCGCGTCATGGCCCCTGGTGATCTCCTCGGCGAGCTGCGCCTGTTCCTTCACCCAGGCCTCGGTGCCGTGGAACTCGAAGAACAGGGTGGGGGCGACCGGCAGGTCGAGCTTGGAATAGTTGTTGGTCGAGGCGATTGCCACCTCGTCCAGGAATTCGACGCGGGCGACCGGGATGCCATATTGCACCGCCTCGATCACCGCTTCCACGGCGTTGGCGACCGTTGGAAAGGAGCAGATCGCCGATGAAACGGCCTCCGGGATCGGATGCAGGCGGACCGTCAATTCGGTGATGACGCCGAGCGTGCCCTCCGAGCCGACGAAGAGATGCGTCAGGTCGTAGCCGGACGAGGATTTTCGCGCCCGCGAGCCGGTCTGGATGGCCTCGCCATCGGGTGTCACCACCCGGAGAGCCAGCACGTTTTCGCGCATCGTGCCGTAGCGGACCGAGGTGGTGCCGCTGCCGCGGGTGGAGGCCATGCCGCCGATCGAGGCGTCGGCGCCGGGGTCCACCGAGAACATCAGGCCGGTTTCGCGCAGGTCCACATTCAGCTGCTTGCGGGTGACGCCGGGCTGCACGACGGCGAGCAGATCTTCCGTCCGGATCTCGACGATCCTGTTCATCTCACGGGTGTCCAGCGAAATGCCGCCGCGGATCGGGATGGTGTGGCCCTCCATCGAAGATCCCGCGCCGAAGGGCACGACCGGAACGCCATGCGCAGCACATGCCGAGACGATCGCCTGGACCTCCTCTTCGGTGCGCGGAAAGACGACGGCGTCGGGCAGGTATGGCTCGAGCCGCGACGTGTCGTGGCTGTGATGCTCTCGAACGGAAGCCGAGGTCACGAGCCTGTCGCCGAGAATGCCCTTAAGTTTCGCAATCGCCTGACCGACCGGCGTGACGAGATCATCCATTTTTTCTTCCTCCCTGATGCCGCAATGACGACTTGAAATGATCGTGCCCAAAGCTCGATCGCGTACGGATCCAGAGCAACCAGGGCCGGAAATCCCGGCGCGTCCCGGCGTTTCCGCGAACGGTTTTGGACGCCGATAGCGTATCCCAACCGATCGGCCGGCAGTTTCTCCCGGCCGAACATTCCCTCCTTCAGATCAGCGTCTCCCACCCCGCCTTGCTGGCGCATTCATCCTGCCGTGTATGCACGAAGTGCCGCCGCGACATTCTAGCCGGTTTGAGCCGCGGTTGAAGTGCCTATCGGAAAAATCTCAGGCACCCTGACTTTTTGTATCCTAAAATGAAATGGAAGCTTGTCGTTCCAGCCTGGATGTGTTGAAATTCGAATGTTCGGGTAGGCGATGTCGGGAGGATGGCGTCGCCTTGGGAGACCGGACATGGGAGGAAGTTGATGTATACACAACTGGCCGGGACAGTTGCATCTGCCACACACATGGCGGGTTCGGTTTCGGCTGCGGAGATGACGCGCGGCCGCGTCGCCGCCGACCTTTCGGCGCATCTTTTGCCGGCTGTTTTTTACGCCCCGCTATTGCGTCTCTTCACGGAATTTCCATCGACTTTGCCGATCCGCCCGGGACTTCAACTCTCCGGGTGGGTTGACCGCGATATTCGCCGGCCGGAACGGGGAGGGAGCCCCGCCGGCCTCTGATCTCAAAGGGAGGAGAACGCATGAAACTGAAGGCATTGCTCGCTTCGGCCTGCCTCGCGGCGCTGACCGCGCCCGCTCACGCCGCCGACGTGGAACTGACGTTGTCGCACTGGGTCCCCGCCACCCATGCGCTGCAGCCGGGCGGGATGGAGCCCTGGGCGAAATCGATCAAGGAAGCGTCCGGCGGGCGCATCAATATCACCATTTACCCGGCCTCTCAGCTCGGTGCCGCGCCCGACCACTACGACATGGCGCGCGACGGCATCGTCGATATCGGCTTCATCAATCCGGGTTATCAGCCAGGGCGCTTCCCAATCATCGCGGCGGGCGAAATTCCCTTCCTGATCGCCAATGCCAAGGGCGGATCGCGGGCGCTCGACGAATGGTATGGGCAGTACGCCCAGAAGGAAATGAAGGACGTCTACGTGTGCATGGTGCACGTGCATGACCCGGGAACGCTGCATGGCGTCAAGGGGCCGATCCAGGTTCCTGCCGACCTGAAGGGCAAGAACATCCGCCCGGCGCACGCGACCATGGCCCGCATGGTGAGCTCGCTCGGCGCCGCATCGGTGCAGGTGCCGGCGGGCGAAATGCGCGAACTGATCTCCAAGGGAGGCGCCGACATGACCGCCTCGCCCTGGAATTCGATCTATACGTTCGGTTTGCAGGACGTGACAAAACATCATCTCGACCTGCCGTTCTATGCCACGACCTTCGCCTTCGTGATGAACAAGGCCAAGATCGACGGGCTAACCGCTGCCGACCGCAAGGTGATCGACGATCACTGCACGCCCGAATGGGCCGAGAAGATGGCCAGCAAATGGGCGGACGCCGAAGCGGCCGGGCGCCAGAAGATGATCGATGCCGGCGGTCACACCCTCTACAAGCCGACCCCGGACGAGGTGGGCCTCTGGAAAAAGGCGACGGCTTCGCTGCAAGGCGAATGGGAGACCGCAGCCACCAAGGCCGGCATTGACGCGAAGGCGGCCTGGGCGAGCCTGCAGGAGACACTCAAGAAATACGGCGCCGACGTGAAATAGCGCGTGCGGGACCGTTCGCAGGCGGGTGCTGTCGCGGCGCCCGCCGTTTCCATCCGTCCATCGAGTGCTATCCATGAACCGCTATCTGGAACGCTTCAGCGACCTGGTCGATCTTGTGGCAGGCATCCTGCTGGGGCTGTGTACCATCCTGATCGTCGCGTCCACCGTTGGCCGCTATGTCTTCGCGTGGCCGATACCCGATTCCTTCGACGTTTCGCGCTATCTGATCGGCGCCTGCATCATGTGGGGCCTGGCGTCGCTCGGCTATCGCGGCGGGCATATCGCAGTCGACCTGCTCTACGAGCCGATGGGGCCGCGGGGGCGCCGCGTCCTCAATTTCATCGCCTGGGCGCTGCTCCTCGCCTTCACGGCCATGCTTGCTTACATGATGTTCTTCCGCCTCGCCAGCGCCTATCGGAGCAATGAAGCGACGTTCGATCTGCGCATCCCCGTCTGGCCATTGATCGGACTGATCTGGCTCGGCTGCGCATCGGCCGTGGTCACTACCGCGATCTCGCCTTTCGTTCGGCGCGAACCTGAAGACATCGATCCGCTCGAGGGCCATGGCGTATGAATACCGCTGATCTCGTCGCTATCGGCGGCTTTGTCGCCATGTTCGTGCTCATGGGCCTGCGCGTTCCGCTCGGGGTTTCGATGGGGCTGGTCGGCATATTCGGCTTTGCCGCCATGCGCGGCATGTCGCCGGCGCTCAACCTGCTGACGACATCGCCGATCCGGGTCGTTACCGACTTCAACCTGACGCTCGTGCCGTTCTTCATCCTGATGGGGGCCTTTGCCACCAATTCCGGCATGTCGCGGGAATTGTTCAGGGCGGGCAATGCCTGGCTCGGACAGTTCCGGGGAGGGCTGGCCCTGTCCACGATCGGCGCTTGCGCCGGCTTTGCGGCGATCTGCGGCAGCTCGATTGCGACCGCCGCGACCATGACCCGCATCGCGCTGCCAGAGATGCGCAAGGCGAAATACGCCGATGCCACCTCGACCGGCGTCATCGCCGCAGGCGGTACTCTCGGCATCCTGATCCCGCCTTCGGTGATCATGGTCGTCTACGCCTTTCTGACGGAGACGGATGTCGCGCAGCTGCTGATGGCCGGCATCATCCCCGGCATCATGGCGACCTTGATGTACATGGCCACCGTGCTGATCGCCCATGGCAAGCGCCTGCCGCCCGGAAAGCCGTTCGAGCTGAGGGAAGCTCTCGCCTCGCTTCGTGATGTCTGGGCCGTCATGCTTCTTTTCATTTCGGTCATCGGGGTCATCTATCTCGGTATCGCTACCGCAACGGAAGCGGCGGCGGTCGGCGCCTTGATGACCATGGTCATCGGTCTGCTGCGCGGCCGGCTAAATTATCGCTCCATTATGGCGAGCCTCGTGGAGTCGCTCCGGACGTCGGTTTCGCTGTTCAGCGTGCTGGTCGGCGCCATCCTGTTCGGCTATTTCCTGGCGATCACTCAGTCGCCGCAGAAACTGACGGCACTGCTGGTCGGGATGGATCTCGGGCCATACGGAACATTGACGCTGATCCTGGTCATCTTCCTGATCGCGGGGGCCTTGATGGACGAGATGGCGATGATCATCCTGCTCGTGCCGATCGTGTTCCCGGTCATCAGCCATCTTGGCTTCGACCCGGTCTGGTTCGGCATCATCATCGTCGTCGCCTGCCAGCTCGGCATGATCATGCCGCCCGTCGGCATCAATGTCTTCGTTATCAATTCGATTGCGAAGGATGTGAAGATCACAACGATCTACGGCGGCGTCATGCCGTTCATCCTGACCGATATCGTCCGGCTTTTCCTGCTGGTGGCGTTCCCGGTGATCTCGCTCTGGCTACCGCAAACGATGAGATAACGCACATGATGGCACCGAGCCTCAGACAGCTTTGCGAAATCCGCGCCGAACTCGGCGCGCCGATCGAGAAGGGAGGCGGCCCGGGCGGCCGCTGGCGGATCATCCCGATCGTCGGCGGCGTGGTCGAGGGGGAGCGCCTTTCCGGGCGTGTCCTCAATCTCGGCGCGGACTGGCAGAGCGTCTATGACGCCGGCTATGCGGAACTCGATACGCGTTATGTGATCGAGACCCATGACGGAGCGATGATCGACATCCGCAATTTCGGTTTCCGGCATGGACCGCCGGACGTGCTGGCGAGGTTGGCGGCCGGCGAGACCGTCAATCCGGCGCTCTACTACATGCGTACCACGCCGCGCCTGCAGACGGGCGATCCGCGATATGCGTGGCTGAACCACACCATGTTCATCGGCACCGGCGAGCGCCTGGCAAGTGCGGTCAGGATTGGTGTTTTCGAAGTGCTCTGATTCACCAGTTCACCGAGAAATAGAAAAGGCCGCCGGATCACGAATCCGGCGGCCTTTTTGTTGACTATGAAACCCAGCTGGCCTCAGGCCATGTGGATCGTCTTGACCTCGAAATAGTTTTCGAGGCCTTCAGGACCGCCTTCGCGGCCGATGCCGGACTGCTTGAAGCCGCCGAACGGATGATGGATGTCGACGATCATGCCGTTGACGGTGACGCTGCCGGTGCGCATGCGGCGGGCAAACGCATAACCGCGCTCCGGATCGGCAGTGAACACCGCGCCGGACAGGCCGTATGTCGTGTCGTTGGCGATCCTTGCCGCTTCGTCATCGTCCTTGTAGGTAATGATCGACACGACCGGGCCGAAGATTTCCTCCTGGGCGATCTTCATGTCCATCGTCACGTCGGTAAAGACGGTCGGCTCAATGAAGTAGCCGCGGTCGAGGCCCTTCGGGCGCCCGCCACCGCAGGCAACCGTCGCGCCGCCTGCACGGCCGGCAGCGATGTAGCCTTCAACGCGGGCAAGCTGGCGGGCCATGGTGAGCGGGCCCATCTGGGTGGTCGGATCAGCCGGATCGCCGACCTTGATGTTTTTCACCGCGCCGACATAGAGGTCGATGAATTCCTGCTTGCGGGATTCCGGTACCAGGATGCGGGTCAGCGAGAAGCAGACCTGGCCGGTGATCGGCATGGAATAGACCATCAGCGCCGGCAGGGCCTTGGTGAAGTCGGCGTCGTCGAGAAGCACGGCCGCGGACTTGCCGCCGAGTTCGAGGCTGACGCGGGCCAGACGGTCGGCGCAGGCGGCAGCGATCGTCTTGCCGGCAATGGTCGAGCCGGTGAACGACACCTTGTCGATGCCCTTGTGGCGGACGAGGTAATCACCGCCTTCACGGCCGGCAGGAACGAGGTTGAAGACGCCCTTCGGCAACCCGGCCTGTTCGATGCACTCTGCCAGAAGGTAAGCGTCCAGCGGGGTCTCCGGCGACGGTTTGGCGACAATCGTGCAGCCAGCGGCAAGCGCTGCCGAGACCTTGTAGTTGAGGAGCACCATCGGCGCGTTCCACGGCGTGATCGCGGCGCAGACGCCGACCGGCTCGCGCACGACGCGGACTTCGCCGCCGTCGGCCCGCTTGCGCTGATCGACGAACTCGTCGTTCTCGATCAGGCCTGCATAGTAGTTGTAGAGGCCGGGGTTCTGGCCGACCAGCTTTTTGGTCAGGAAGATCGGCGCACCAACCTGGGTGGTCCAGGCATTGGCGATCTCGTCGAGGCGGGCAGTCAGGAGGTCGGCGACCTTGCGTAGGTAACCGGCGCGTTCCTTGAAGGTCATGCGCGGCCACGGGCCATTGTCGAAGGCATCGCGGGCAGCCGCCACGGCCTTGTCGATATCGGCGTTGCTGGCTTCGGGATAGCTCATCAGCACTTCTTCGGTCACCGGTGAGATGACGTCGAGCTTGTTGGTGCCGAGCGGGGCGACCCACTGACCGCCGATGAAGAATTTTTCCGGTGTTCTCAGGACCTGTTCGTTTCTGACAGCGACATTCATTTCAGTCTCCTCCTCTGATAGAATGATTTCCAAAAGCCGCGGCCCCTTCATCTTCAGAAGGTCCCGCAGGCAAGACGATAGCTCCTCGCCCTTTTCGCAGCGGACGGCCTTGCAGCCCTGTGCCTCGGCGATCTTGACGAAATCCATGTGGCCGATATCGACGCCGTCGATGCGGCCGGAGCCGGCCCGTTCGGCAATCGCCTTCAGCACCTTGTAGCCGCCGTTGTTGAGGATGACGATCATCAGATCGGCATCGTATTCGACGGCTGACCAGATCGACTGGATGGAATAGAGGCTCGATCCGTCGCCGATCACGGCGATGACCGGATGTTCCGGCCTAGTCAGAGCGGCACCGACCGAGCCGGGCAGGGCATAGCCGAGCCCCCCGCTGGCGGTGGCGAAAAAGCCGCCGGGCCGTTCGATGAGGAAGAAGTCGTGTAGCGCGTCACGGCCACTTGGGGCTTCCTCGAAAACGATGCTGTCCGGCGAGCGGACATCGGCGAGCGTCTGGTAGAAGAATTCCTGGGTAATGCCCTTCGGCGTTTTCAGGCTTGGAATGGTGCGGGCCGGGCCGCCGGTGCGCTGCGGGCGGCAGCGCAGGCGGTAGACGAGGCTTTCGGTGGCGGCGCGCAGGTTCGAGACCATGGCGTTGCCGACGATGGCGCTCGCCGCCTGGGCCGGATCGTCGGTGATCAGCCAGAGTTCGGCGCCCGCCGGGATATCCGGGCCGGAGCCTGCGAAATGATAGGTGAAGGCCGGCGCGCCGAGCACCAGAACGAGGTCTGCGCCATGCAGGCAGTTCGCGAGCTTCGGCTGGAAGGCCGGCAGGAAGCCTGCAAACAGCGGATGTCGTTCCGGAAAGCTGCAGCGCGACGAAAGCGGGCTGACCCACACCTTCGCCTGCAGGATTTCCGCCAGCCGCACCGTGGCATCCCAGGCATTGTCGATATCGATGCCCGGCCCGACGACCAGCACCGGCTCGCGGGCGTCGTTCAGCCGGCGGGCGAGGTCGTCGATCGCGGAAGCCGGCGCACTGATCACCGTTTCCACGTCGCGGATGGCGATCGGCGCTGCCTGTGCCTGCCAGTCGCCCAAGGGGACCGACACCATGACCGGGCCGCGCGGCGCCTGCATCGCCATGTAATAGGCCCGGGCAATCGCTGCCGGCACGTCTTCTGCGCGAGCCGGTTCGCAGGCCCATTTCACATAGGGCTTTGGAAACTCGGTCGGGCTTTCGGCAAACAGGAACGGATCGTGCGGCAGCAGCTCGCGGCTCTGCTGGCCGGTGGTGATGATGAGAGGCGCGCGGTTGCGATAGGCCGTGTAGATATTGCCGAGCGCATGGCCGAGGCCGGCGGCGGAATGCAGGTTGACGAAGGCCGGCTTGCGGCTCACCTGCGCATAGGCGTCCGCCATCGCGACGACGATCGATTCCTGCAGGCCGAGCACATAGGAGAAATCCTCCGGCACGTTGACGAACATCGGCAGCTCGGTCGATCCCGGATTGCCGAAAATGCGGTCTATGCCCTTCTGCCTCAGAAAGTCGAAAACCGCTTCGCTTACGGTTTGTCCACGCAACCTGGTGCTGCCGGACAGGAAATCCAGCGACATCTTGTTCATTGTCAGAGGCCTCCTCCAGCCTTCAGGGCTCCCACCCCGAGCGCATATCCTGTCGGGGAAGTGTTGCAGATAGCGCCTCCTCTTGGAATTGAAGAATTTCCAATAATCCATTACACCAAGGCATGACTTTGGATGTGCGCTCGGCTCAAATCGTTCTGGAATGCGCGCGGCGCGGCAGCCTCGGCGCGGCCGCCACCGCCTTGAACATGACGCAGCCGGCCATCACCCGCATGCTGAAGCGGCTTGAGGACAGCTACGGCGTTCCTCTCTTCGAACGGACTACGCGCGGTGTGGTGCCAACCGTGTTCGGCGATGCCCTGCTTCCCTATGCCAAGCTGGTCGTGTCCGAGATCGGCAACGCAACGGACGTCATCCAGCAGATGCGGGGCGCCAGCCGCGGCGTGGTCAGGATCGGCGGAGTGGCGAGCGTCGTCGGCGGCTTCATCATCGCCGTGATCGGCGAAATGCGCAAACAGCACCCGGAAGTGCAGTACCAGGTCATCGAGGACCTCGAGGACCGGGTGCTGGAAGGGCTGAAGGGCGGCACGATCGACATCGCAATCTCTCCCGAACCCTATCTCGACGACGACATCATCATGGCGACGCCTGATATCATGCACGACATGGTGTCGGTCTTTGCCAGATCCGATCACCCGACCATCCAGCGAGAGCATGTAACGCTTGCGGAGGCGGCGGGCTTCGACTGGGCCATGCCTCCACCCGGAACCCCGACCGTCAGGGAGTGGCAGCGGCGGTTCCACGACAATGCGCTGGAGCCGAATGCCCCGTCGATCATCTCACGCTCGGTGCCGGTTTTGAAAGCCGCAGTTCTCTCGGAAGCGCTGTTCTGCTGGATGCCGCTGCCCTTGGTGCGCGAGGAGGTGGAACGAGGCGATATGGCACGCGTCAACGTGCCCGAACTCGACTGGCAGCGCACGTTCCGTGTCTACCGCCGCAAGAAGGGCCTGATGACGCCGCCGACAGTCAACCTGCTGCGATGCATTCGCCAGATCAGCGAGACCTGGGCCATGTAAGGGGCAGGGCGGTGCGAGCCCTATTTCTGCTTGGCGCCTGCGCTCTTGCCGTCCGAACTTTTCGACCTTTCCTCGAAACGATCGGCACCCTTGGCGAGGTCCGAACCCTTTTGGGCCTCGACCTTCTTCTCTTCCTTGCGGGTGCTCTGTTTCAGACCGCGGGCGGATTGCCGGCCCTTTTCGGTCGGAGCCTGTTCGATACCCATGATTTCTCCTCCAGCGCCTGATTGGCGCTGTGTTCGAACGGACGGCATGGAAAGGCGTTCCCGTCATCCGCATCTTTTTGCAGATATCCATGGGCACGCCCGGCCAGCCGCCGCAGATCATCCGGAGAAATGGGCGGTTTAACAATGCAGGCGAGGTCAGGCCGTTTGGCCGACCCGCGGCAGCGATGCGAACTCCTTGAGATAGCTCCGCCAGCCGCCATAGGCGGTGATGTCGAGTGCACCCTGAAGCGCAAACGGTTCGGCGAGGAACCCTTTCGCCGATGTGCCGTCCGAGAGTGTGACGGTGCCGATGCCGAGCGGCGCCGGGATCGCAGCGACGAACAGGCCGAAGGCTGCCGGCGTCAGCTTCCAGACTTCCACCTCGATCTCGCCGCCTTCGCCTTCGGCGACACGGACCATGCCCGGTTTCGGGGGCACTGTGCCAGCGAGAGCATAGAGCCTGTAAGCTGCGGAGGTCTTGGCGACACGGGAAAAGCTTCCGTTGAGCTCAAGGAGCTGATGGTTGAGCGGCATGCCGGAAAGGTGCGCGCCGACCACGACGATGTCGATCAGGTCGTCGCCTGCAATGACTGCAGGCGGCTCGGATAGCGGCGGGAGCGGCCAGCCGGTGGCGCCGAGGGTGAGGCCGCTCGCCTGATGAAGGTCTCGGGCAACGGACGCGGTGAGGCCGTCGCGGCCGAACGGGGCGAGCAGCGTCACGCTTGCCGGCAGGCCGTCCGAACGGGTGCCGGTCGGCACGGCAATGCCGCACATGTCAGCCAAGTTGACGAAGTTCGTATAGGTGCCGAGCCGTGAGTTCTCCCGGATCGGCTCGGCCTCCAGGTCGGCGCGGGTATAGTGGGTCGGGGCGGTCGGCACGCAGAAGAGATCGACGGAGGCGATCAGCGGCGCCAGCGTCTTCTTGAGCGCCTGCAGCGCATAAAAGCCCTTGAAGGCGTCGGCTGCGGAGAGCGATTTGGCGCCGCCATAGATTTTTCGCGTCACCGGGTGAAAACTATCCTCCTTCGCATCGAAGAACGGTTTCACCGCCGCATAACGCTCGGCCACCCAGGCACCTTCGTAGAGAAGGTTGGCGACCTTGTAGAAATCGCCGAAGGGCACTTCGACGATCCGGTGCCCCAATCTCGCGAGCATCGACACGGCATCGCCATAGGCGGCTTCCATCACCGTGTCGCCGAAGAATTGCAGGTCCGTCTTGGCCGGCACGCCGATCGTCAGCACCGGTGGTGCGGTGCCGAAACCGCTCGCCGGAACGACCTTCGAATAGGCGTCCGTTTCGTCGTATTTCGCAGCGACGGAGAAGACCTTCCAGGCGTCATCTGTGGTGAGCGCGAAGATCGAGACGCAGTCGAGCGTGCGGCAGGCGGGGATCACCCCGGTGGTCGACAGCGCGCCGACGCTCGGTTTCAGTCCGACGATATTGTTGAGGCCGGCCGGGATGCGTCCTGAGCCGGCGGTGTCGGTGCCTAAAGCGAAGCTGACGATGCCTTGGGCGGTCGCGACCGCCGAGCCGGAGGAGGAACCGCCCGGCACGAGCCTAGGATCGATGGCGTTTCTCGGGATCGGGTAGGGCGAGCGCACGCCGACGAGACCGGTCGCGAACTGGTCGAGATTGGTCTTGCCGATGACGAGCGCGCCGGCTGCCTTGAGCAGGCCGACCACGGTTGCGTCCTTATCGGGCATGTAGGCATAGTCCGGGCAGGCGGCCGTGGTCGGCATGCCGGCGACATCGATATTGTCCTTGACGGCGAAGGGAATGCCGAACAGCGGTTTTGCCGGGTTGAAGGCGCCGAGTTTTGCGGCTTGCGCCAACACGTCATCCTTGCCGGCGAGGTGAATGAAGATGCCGGGATCGTTGACCTCGGCGATACGCATGAAAACCGCTTCGACGATCTGCGCGACACTGCCGCCGTCTTGATAAAACGCGTGAAGCGAAGCGATATCGAAGGCTGGTGTCGCAATCATGCCATTTCCTCTTCCAGTATTGTCACCGGCCGGTCCCACTGGATCAGCACGACGCAGCCGGTATCGCTCCAGACGGAGTGTTCGGTGCCGGGCGCATTGACGATATAGCTGCCGCGGCCGTAGTCGCCGGCCTCGTCGGATTGCACGCCGTCGAGCACCAGGATGGTTTCGAGGCCTTCATGACGATGGCGGGGAACGCCGGCGCCGGCTTCGTATTTCAAGAGCGCGACGCCCGGCTGGTCGCCTGCGAAAGGGCGGATCCAGTGGATCGTGACCTCGTCGCGAAAGGGCTCGAATTCCAAATCTTTCCAGCCGCCTAGCGTCAGGAGTTCGCGAGTTGATTCAGGCATCGGTTCCCCCCTTTGGCGCGATCCGCTCCAGAATGTCGTCCACATGGGCAGTCCAGCCGACGATCGCGCCCTGGGCGCGGATCATGGCGATGGCGGCCACCTTGAACTCGGGAAAATAGCTCTCGGTCGCCTCTTCGGCGAGCAGGCATTCGTAACCGCGATCGTTCGCCTCGCGCATCGTCGTCTGGACGCAGACTTCCGTCGTCACGCCGGCGAAGACGAGCTGGCTGATGCCTTTCGCCTTTAGCACGTCACCGAGTTCGGTGGCATAGAAGGCGCCTTTGCCGGGTTTTTCGATCACCACTTCGCCGTCGATCGGCGCAAGTTCGGAAATGATCGCTGTACCGGGCTCGCCCGAAATCAGCACTCTCCCCATGGGGCCGACATCGCCGATCCTGAGTGTCGGATTGCCCCGGTCGCGCTTGGCGGGCGGCAGGTCGGAAAGATCGGGCTTGTGGCATTCCATCGTGTGGATGACCGGCAGGCCGGCATCGCGAAAGCCCTGGATCAGGCGCTTCACATCCGGCACGATCCTGGTGATCCGTCCGACATCGTTGCCGAGGCTGGCGCCGAAACCGCCGGGTTCGGCGAAATCGCGCTGCATGTCGATGACGATGAGTGCCAGCGCATCCGGTTTCGCCGGAAAGGCGAAGGGTTCTGCCTTGATCTCGATTATCCCCTCGGCCATCAGTGATGCCCCGCCATATGGGCGCCGATCACGCCGATATCGGCGGCACGGATCGGAGTCTCGTAGACCAGCTTGCCCTCCGAAATCACCATGATGCGGTCCGACATTTCCAGAAGCTCGTCGAGGTCTTCGGAAAGCAGCAGCACGGCGGTGCCCGAGTTGCGGGCCCTCATGATGCGGGCGCGGATTTCCGCGACGGCGGAAAAATCGAGGCCGAAACAGGGGTTGGAGACGATCAGCAGATCGACATCGCCGGTCAGTTCTCGGGCGAGCACCGCGCGCTGCACGTTGCCGCCTGAGAGGGCGGCGATCGGCGAGGAGGACGAGGCGGTCTTTACCTTGAAATCCGAGATCAGCGAGGTCGCGCGTTTCTTCATCTCGCCCTTGTTCAGCCAGATCGCATCCTTGCCGTCGCCCTTCAGGTCGAAGGTGCGGAAGGCGAGGTTTTCGCTGACCGTCATTTTTGGCGCGCAGGCGTTCTGCAGCGGTTCTTCCGGAATGAAGCGGACGTTGTTCTTGCGCGTCTCCGGCCTTGTGGCGCCATAGGCCTCGCCGTTGACGGTCACGGTGCCTCGGTCGGTCGGGCGCTGGCCAGCGAGGATTTCGGTCAGTTCCTTCTGGCCGTTGCCGGAAATGCCGGCAATGCCGACGATCTCGCCGGAACGGACAAAAAGATTGTCGATCTCGATGGTCTTCAGGCCGGAGCGATCCGGTGCCTTGACCTGTTCGACCTTCAGCACCGATTTCGCAGCTTCCGGCACCGGCAGGCGGCTGTCGAGTTCGGCGAGCTTGACGTCGCCGATCATCATCGCCGCCATGTCGGCGGTTGAAAGTTCGCTGACCTTGCCGGTGCCGACCAGCTTGCCGCGGCGCAGGATCGACACCGCGTCGGCGAATTTCGTCACCTCGTGGAACTTGTGGCTGATCATCAGCACGGTCAGCTCGCCGCGTTCGGTCATGCCGCGCACGATACCGAGCATTTCGTCGGCTTCCGCCGGCGTCAGGACCGAGGTCGGTTCGTCGAGGACGAGGAAGGAGCGGCCGAGATAAAGCTGCTTGACGATTTCCAGCTTCTGCTTCTCGCCGGCCGCCAGTTCGCTGACCGGCCGTTCGAGCGGGATCTGGAACGGCATGCGTTCCATGAAGGCGGCAAGATCCTTGCGTTCCTTCGCCCAATTGATCACCGACGGCACGGAAGTGCGGCTGATCACCAGGTTCTCGGCCCCGGTCAGCGACGGGACCAGCGTAAAATGCTGGTAGACCATGCCGAGCCCGTAGGTGGCGGCGTCCTTGGGCGAGGCGACCGAGACCTCGCGTCCATCGACCGAAAGCGAGCCCGAGGTCGCGTGGTAGAAGCCCATGATGCATTTGACGAGCGTCGACTTGCCGGCGCCGTTTTCACCGAGCAGCGCATGGAATGAGCCGGCCGGCACGTCGATCGAGACGTTGTCGAGCGCGGTGAAGGAGCCGAAGCGCATGGTCATGCCGAGCGTTTCAATACCGACCGCCTTGCCGGCCTGGGGTAGGGGCGTATCGCGGACAATGTTGTTCATGGCAGCTGGCTCACCAAGGTAGCGGAGTTGGAGACGGACCCGAAGACGCCGCCCTGCATCTTGACCATCTTGATGGCGGCTAGGTGATTGCCATAGTCGGTAGCGCCGCAGCAGTCTTCCAGCATCAGGCATTCGAAACCGCGGTCGTTCGCCTCGCGCATCGTCGTCGAGACGCAGACGTCGGTGGTGATGCCGGTAAGGATGATGTTTTCGATGCGCTTCTGGTTGAGGATGAGTTCGAGGTCGGTGGCGCAGAAGGAGCCCTTGCCCGGCTTGTCGATGATCACTTCGCCTTCGATCGGGTAGAGTTCAGGAATGATGTCCCAGCCGGGCTCGCCCCTCGTCAGGATGCGGCCGCAGGGACCGGGATCGCCGATGCCGGCGCCGATGCGCTGCGAGCGCCATCGCTTGTTGGCCGGCAGGTCGGCGAGGTCCGGGCGGTGGCCTTCGCGGGTGTGGATGATGTGGTAGCCCTTGGCGCGCATGGCGGCGAGCACCGTCTTGATCGGCTCGATCGGCGCCTGCACCAGCGACAGGTCGTAACCCATGTGGTCGACATACCCGCCCTTGCCGCAGAAATCGGTCTGCATGTCGATTATGACGAGGGCGGTATTCTGAGGTCTCAGGTCGCCGTTATAGGGCCAGGCATAGGGATCGGCGTCGATATAATGCCCTTTGGTTTCAACCATCGCGTCCATCATTGTCTCTCCTATTCGCCAGCCAGCTTGAAAGTCTCGCCATAAGACCGCACGGGTTTGTCGAAGCCGCAGGAGGTGCCGTCGGTGACCTTCACCGCGTCCTCCCAGGGCAGTCTGTATTTCCCGGCAATCAGATCGTGCATGTAGGTGTAGGGCGCATCACCCGCCCCGCCGGATACAGCGACGTAACCGCGATGGCCGAACTGGTAGATGTTGTTCTCGACGCCCCAGCCGAGCCGGGCCTCGCGCACCAGATCGGGCCGTACCTCGGCGGTAATGATCTCGTTGACGCGGCCGGACGTGCCATGGGCGATGATCGTGCCGTCGAAATTGCAGACCATGCCTTCGCCCATGGAATCGAACGTGCCGTCCGAGCCGCACATGCACACACTCGCCGTCACCATCAGGTTGCAGAAGGCGTTCGACTGGTTGGTGAAGCGCCACGCTTCGCGGATCGGCGCGGTATAGCCCGCGGTGCGGATCATGATCTCGGCACCCTTGTAGGCGCATTCGCGGGCCATTTCCGGGAACATGCCGTCATGGCAAATGATCAGGGCGAGTTTTGCGCCCTTCGGTCCGTCGATCACCGGAATGCCGAAATCGCCTGGCTCCCAGGGTTCGACCGGCACCCAGGGGTGCATCTTGCGGTAATATAGCTTCAGGTCGCCACTATCGTCGATGACGATGCCGGAATTGTAGGGCATGCCGCCGGGGTTCAGCTCCATGATCGAGAAGCAGCCCCAGATCGCATTGTCCCTGCAGGCCTTGCGGAAGGCCGCGACTTCAGGGCCGTCGAGCGTGCACATGATCTCCGGATTGATGTCCATCGACAGTCCGTGCAGCGCATATTCGGGAAACACGACAAGATCCATGCCTGGCTGGTTGCGCCGGGCCTTGGCGACCAGATCGACGATCACCTGGGTCTGGCGGGCGAGATCCGCCCGGGTGACGGTCACCGGAAGCTGGAGCTGGACGAGGCCGATACCGACGCCATGCTCCGATTTGTTGAGGCCGCCCAATCCGTTCATGACCGATCTCCCTTATTTGGTCAGCGACAGCGCGCCCGGCGCGCCGGCAAGCGAGCGGGTGGGCGAGGACGTCGCGATCAGGATGATGAGGGTGAGCACGTAGGGTGCCGCGTAGAACAGGTAATAGCCCTGCGTCACGCCGACCGATTGCAGGGCCGGCCCAAGCGCCCCGGCACCGCCGAAGAGCAGGGCGGCGAGGAAACAGCCGATCGGGTTCCAGCGGGCGAAGATCACCAGCGCCACGGCCATGAGGCCCTGGCCGGAGGAAATACCCTCGTTCCAGGAACCGGGGTAATAGAGCGACAGATAGGCGCCACCGATCGCCGCCAGCGAGCCGCCGGCGGCAGTCGCCAGAAGCCGGACGCGGTCCGGGCTGATGCCCATGGCGCGGGCGGCATCGGTGCTGTCGCCGACGACGCGTAAGGTGAGGCCGATACGAGTATTCCTGAACGCCCACCAGAGGAAGAGCGCGAGTGCGGCGCCGATGAAGAACAGCACGTTGATGTTGAGCGCCGCCTGCACCTGCGGCACCGCCGACCAGCCGCCGAGCGGAATGGAGGGCAGTTTCGGCGCGACCGGCTGGATGAAGGACTTGCCGAGGAAGAAGGCGAGGCCGAGGCCGAACTGCATCATGGCGATGCCGATGGCGATGTCGTTGACCTTCGGCCATTTGCAGATCCAGCCGTGGATCGTGCCGAAGATGGCGCCGGTCGCCATGGCGGCCAGTACGCCCAGTGTCGGCGAGCCTGTCATCACCGCGACCGCATAGGCCGTCATGGCGCCGAAGACGAGCGTGCCTTCGAGCCCGAGATTGATGCGGCCGGAGCGTTCGGTGATCGTCTCGCCGAGCGAGACGAAGATGAAGGGGGTGGAGACGCGGATGGCGCCCGCGAAGATCGCCAGCGGCACGCCCCAGAGGCCGATACCTGTGTCTTCCATCGGTCAGCTCCTTTTCCAGAGGTCGGGATTGAAGATCTTGAAGCGGCCGTAAAAGGTCTCGCAGAACAGGATGACGATGAACAGCGTGCCCTGCAGCACCAGAACGGTGGCATCCGGCAGGCCCATGCGCCGCTGGATCAGGCCGCCCGAAGCGGAGATGCCGCCGAGCAGGATGGCGACCGGGATGATCGCCAGCGGATTGTGGCGCGCCAGGAAGGCGACGAGGATGCCGGTGTAACCGTAACCGGCGGCGAGCGAGGCATTGGCGCTGCCCTGCACCGCTGCGACCTCGATCATGCCCGCGAGACCCGCAAAGCCGCCGGCAATCGCGGTGAAGCCGACGATCAGCTTGCCGACCGGGAGGCCCTGGATCTGCGCGGCGCGGACATTGCCACCGGCGATGCGGGCGGCAAAACCGAAGCTGGTGATCTCGATCAGCACCCAGGAGAGGATGCAGGCGACGACGCCGATGACAAGGCCCCAATGGACGTCCATGCCGGGGATCTGGCCGAGCATGTAGTCCTTCGGCAGAGGTTTGGTGGAGGGCTTGTTCAAGCTCGCCGGATCGCGCAGCAGTCCTTCGACGAACTGGTTCATCAGGGCGATGGCAATATAGGCCAGCAGCAGCGAGGAGATCGTTTCGTTGACGCCGCGGTAGTGGCGCAGGAAGCCCGCAAAGCCGATCCAGATGCCGCCGACGACCATGGCGGCGACGCCCATGAAGACGAACAGCATGATCGGCGGCACCACGCCGATAAAGGGCATGGCGCTGGCCGCCGCCGCGACGCCGCCGAGCACGACCGCGCCCTCGGCACCGATGATGACGAGGCCGAGGCGGGCCGGCAACGCGACGCAGAGCGCGGTCAGCAGCAGGGGCGCGGCGCGGGACAGGCTGTTCTGGATCGAGAACCAGCTTCCGAAACCGCCCGTGTACATGAGCTGGAAGAGGGTAACCGGCGACTTGCCGACCGCCAGGATGAAGAGGGAGAAAAGCGCCAGGCCGATCAGGATCGCCACGAGCCCGATCGCCACGGGTTCCGCCCGTCGCGCCAGCCATTCGAGGAGGGGGCGGAAGGACGCACTGCCCCCCGCCGCGATGGATAGTCTCGGATCGTTCACTTCGGCCGTCATGGCGCTTCTCCCCCTTGACGTGAGGTTAGGGACGTGAGGTCAGGACATCACGTCAGGAGGTCGAACCGACCACGCCCTCGACCAGGTAACCCATGCTTTCGAGCTCGATCGCATCCTCGGCAAAGGCGGTGCTGGCGGTGACGACGACATTGCCCTTGTTGTCCTTGATCGGGCCCTTGAAGACCGAGAACTTGCCGGACATGATCTCGGCAAGCGTCGCCTCGAACTTCTTGCGGCCTTCGGCGGAAACGGCCGGGCCGAGCGGGCTCATCTTGACGAAGCCGTCCTTCAGGCCGCCGCGCACGAAATTGCCGAGCTTGCCGCCACTCTGGGCCGTCTTGATGAAATTGGTGTAGACGTTGCCCCAGGCCCATTCGGCGCCGGTCAGGTACTTGTCCTTGGCGAGCGCACTCTGGTTGGCGTGGTAACCGCAGACGAAGGCGCCGCGGCCGGCGGCCGTCTCGACCACGACTTTCGGGCTGTCCACATGGCAGGTGATGACGTCGGCGCCCTGGTCGATCAGCGCGTTGGTGGCTTCGGCCTCCTTGACGGCGAGCGACCATTCGCCGGTGAAGATCACCTGGCAGGTGATGGTCGGATCGACTGAACGGGCGCCGAGGAGGAAGGAATTGATGTTCTGCACGACCTGCGGGATGGGCTTGGCTGCGACGAAGCCGATCTTCTTGCTCTTGGTGGCGTAACCGGCGGCAATGCCGTTCAGATACTGGCCCTGGCCGATATAGCCGAAATAGGAGCCGGTATTGGCTGGATGCTTGCCCTCGGTCCACAGGCCGCCGCAATGGCGGAACTGGATTTTCGGATATTTGGCAGCCATGGCCAGCATATGGGGGTCGAAGTAACCGAAGGAGGTCGGGAAGAGCAGGGTGGCGCCGTCGAGATTGATCATCGATTCCATGGTCTTCTGGACATCGACGGTTTCCGGGACGTTTTCCTCTTCGACCAGCGTGATGCCCGGCATCTTCTTGATGACGGCCGCACCCTCGGCATGCGCCTGGTTGTAACCATAGTCGTCCTTGGGGCCGACATAGATGAAGCCGACGGTGAGCGCCGTCTGGGCCATGGCCTGCGAGCCGAACAGGCCCGGCACGGTGCCGGCGGCCAGGCCGGCAGCGGAAGCCTGGAGGAAGTTACGGCGGTTCATGGGAAGGAGTTTGGTCATCGGAATGCTCCTTGCGGCGCTGGGCCGGTTTCGAACGGGTACAGGAAAGTGCATGCAATGTGTGTGCCAGGCTTCAAGCTGTTGTTATTGCGTTCGAATTTTTACAGGCGGAAAAGCGAGGATAAAAAGTGCATACAGATTCATCGCATCTTCGCTTAATAAATAATCAGTCATTATGATTTGTTCAGCAATCTCGCATGCGGAGCAATACGGCAATTGACGGTGGGATTTTCCGGCGTCAGAAAGCTGAAAACTATTAATGTCTTGCCGGCGTCATTTGACTTATCGAATCCGGAACGGCATCTGTATGCAGGTTGCGAGTGTGAGTAGAATCGTCCCGTGAAGCAGGTCAGGCGCAGAGAAGTCATCCGTACCGGAACCACCGTCGAACAGATGGTGCGCGCCATCGCCGACATGATCGTCACGGGAGCCATACTGCCGGGGGAGAAGCTCGACGAGATCACGCTCGCCTCGCGCTTCGAAGTGTCCCGCACACCGGTGCGCGAGGCCCTGCGCGAGCTCGGTGCCATGGGCCTTGTCGGGCGCGAGCCGAACCGCAGCGCCGTCGTCACTAACGTGACCGGGACCTATCTGCATTCGATGTTCGAGGCGATGGCCGAGCTCGAAGGCATTTGCGCCCGGTTATCGGCGGAGCGGATGACGGTCGATGAACGGCGGGCGCTGGAACTCGAACATCGCAGTTCGATGCGGCTCGTGCATGCCGGTGCCGAAGAAGATTATGCGGCGCACAATACCGAATTCCACACAAGGCTTTATCGCGGCGCCCATAACGACCACGTCTTCGAGATGGTGACGCAGACGCGGGCGCGGCTTGCCCCTTTCCGCCGCGCACAGTTCCGCCTGCCGGGGCGCCTTGCGAAATCCTATGAGGAGCACGACCAGATCGTCACCGCGATCATCCGCGCCGATGCGGTTGCTGCGGGGCAGGCGGCCTATTCGCATGTGGCGATCGTCAGCGACGCCAGCGCGGTGTTCGCGGCTGCCGGAGAATAGTCGGCCGGTCGATGCCACGACCTCCTTCCAGACAGCACTTTTGGCCGCTCGGATGAAAAATCCGGCGGTTCCGTTTTGCGGGAATGGGGCAGGCGGGGTATTTTGGGTATTGGGTATTCAGGCTTTCCGCCCGCCCCGGCCGTTTTCTGCGCTTTCCGGGGATTTCCGAGCCCCCTTCCAACGCTTCCTCGACCGTCACCGGAAACCGGACCTTGCGAGCCGGATGATGCGGCCGGTTCGCGAACCCGGTTTCCCATCCGATGACGAGAGGATTATGCGGGCGGTTGCGGGAGGCGGGGACGGATGGGGAAGGGAATGCGGCTAAGTGTTTGAAGCTGGACGAAGAATTTTTTGTGAGTGCTGAAAGCGTCCCCGTTTTGACGGGGAGAAGGACATATGCCGCGGCGTTTTCCGCCCCTCGAAGTTCGAGCGAGGCACGTCCCCTCGCCCCGCTTGCGGGGAGAGGGTTAGGGTGAGGGGCAAACCGGTAGGCGAAGGTCTCGCGCTCTAAGGGAATCAGGCGAGCCTTACTTCGACCGCGCCGAAACATACACCTGCGGCTCGTAGGTAAAATCCTTGTCGAAGGGATAGGTCGGCTTCAGTTTGCGGTGGCGTTCCAGGCGTTCGACGAACTGGTCCACCACACCCGGCGACAGGGCCATCAGGTTCGGATTGGCGATCGGCGCCAGTTCCGGCGAGAGATAACCGGACTTCACGACAATGATCTTTGCGCCGTTCGGGTCGAGGCCGAGGCGGGTGAAATCGGCGATGTAGTGATAGGGGCGGCGCTTGGCCGAGAGGACCAGTTCGATGCCGTCGATGGCGACCACGGCCTGCCGGTCGGCAAGGTCGGACGTTTCGTGGAGGAACTGGACCGTGACCCTGGCCTTGACCGGCTTGCTGCCGATCGTGTCGAGCGAGGCGCCGATCGTGAGGTCGAGTTCCGCTCCGACGCCGGCCGCGTAGCAGGCCTCGGTCGCCGCCTTGTCGGCGATGCCGGCGAAGACGACGCCGGTCGCCTTCTTCTCAATCAGGTCGGCCAGCACCTCGGCGCGGTCGCCGACGCCGCCGCCGGTCGGGTTGTCGCCGGATTCGGCGAGCACGACCGGACCGGTCTTCGAGGTGATCGCCTTGTCGACGCATTCCTGGATCGAGCCGGTCTCGCAGCCGAACACGAATTTTTCACGCGCATCCCAATAGGCCTTGGCGACGCGTTTGGCTTCCCGCTCAAGGACGGCGCGGTCGGTGCCGGTCATGATCGCGGCGGCGGTGCCGCGCGGCTCGTCGGCCCAGACGTAACCGACCATCAGCGAGGCATCCCAGACGCCGTCGATCGCGTCGATCTCCGGCATCATCTCGTAGAGGCTCTTGGCCGGCTCATCGACCGTCGAGGTGCGCTCGCCGGGCAGCACGACCGGGATCGGTGCCCAGAGCAGCACCGGCTTGACGCCGCTCTTCAGGCTTTCGACCAGCATTTTCACCGAGCGGCGCATGGTCTCCTCGACGTCGATATGCGGCGCGGTGCGGTAGGTGGAATACATGTCGAGCGCATCGATGATCCGCTGGCTGACATTGCCGTGCAGGTCGTAACTGGCCGAGACGGTGCAGTCGGGGCCGACCAGGTCGCGGGCGGCGGTGATCCAGTCGCCCTCGGCATCCTCCATGCCCTGCACATACATGGCGCCGTGCATGGCGAGATAGAGACCGTCGAGCGGCAGTAGCGGCTTCAGACGATCGAGGAATTCCGCCTTGAAGCGCTCGTAGGTCGAGCGGGAGACCGGGCCGCCGGCAATCGCGCGGCAGTGGATGGTCGGCAAAAACTCCGCGTCGTAATCCTTCAGGAAGGCGAAATAGGGGGCCGCGATCAGGTCCTCGCCGCGCACGATGCGGAAATCCTTCTCCTCGTTGAGAACGGGATTATAGGTGCTGCATTCGATATGGATGCCGCCGACAGCGATGCGCATGGGATACCTCAGTTTGTATTGGGGCCGATCAGGAAATTATGGGCTGCGATGCTGGCCGCGCCTCGCGCCCAGACATCGCCATCGACGCGCTTGATGCGGATCGGCGTCTGGCCGGCGTAGCGCGGCAGCACGTTGGTTTCGATCGCCTGGTTGACCACCGTGCCGAACAGGCCGTCGAACGAGCCTTCGACATGGGTGATCAGGATCAGGCCGGGGTCGTTGATCTGGATGAGGTTGGCGATTGCCAATCCCAGTCCCGATCCGGCGCGGTGCAGGATGCGGATCGCGGCGGCATTGCCGGTCGAGGCCTCGTTCTCGATATCGGAAAGCGAGACGCATTCGAGCCCCTCGGCGCGCGACATCTCCTTGATGGCCTTCATCGAGGAGACCGTGTCGAGGCAGCCGCGCTTGCCGCAGCGGCAGGGCGAGCCACCCGGCTCGATGGTGCAATGGGCGATTTCGCCGGCGCCGCCGTGATTGCCGCGATAGAGCTTGCCGTCGATGAAATGGGCGCAGCCTATGCCGTCGCCGAGCGAGACCACGCTGAAACTCTGGATCTCGCGGGCGCTGCCGAACAGTTTTTCGCTGACGGCGACCGCCTTCGCGTCGTTCTCGATGAAAGTCTCGATGCCGGTACGCTCGCGGATGATTTTTGCGAGCGGCACGTCCTGCCAGTTGAGAAGGGTGGACTGGACGCAGTTCGATTGGGTCTCATCGACGAAGCCAGAGAGGGCGACGCCGATTCCCGAGAGTTTTTCCTTCGCTGACGGATGGGCTTCGAGCAGGCTCGGCAGTCCCTCGGTGATCGCCTCGGCGATGACCTGCGGATCGCGCGACAGCGGCATCGACTGGCGGGCGATGATCTTGCCGTTGAGGTCGCAAAGGATCATCGGCGCCGGGTCTTCGAGCAGCGAGATGCCGACGAAGAAGGCGCATTCCGGATGCAGGTCGAGCCGGACCGAGGGCCGGCCCTGGCCATAGACCGTCTCGGTTTCGTGCAGCACGCCGAGGTCGATCAGGTCGCGGGCAATGCCGCTCATCGCCGCCTTGCTCAGGCCCAGCAGGTTCGCCATCTCGGTCCGGCTGAGCGGACCGGACTCGCTGATGACGCGCACGAGCTGGCGCTGGGAGGAGGTGAGCAAGGCGTTCAAAGGCGGCCGTTTTCGGTTTGTGAATGTGGCTTGACACTAAGTTCAGAAAATGAACAAATCAACGCCAATAAATTATAAAAATGATCTAAGGCGGCAACGTCCGCCCTCATGTCAACAAAACCAAGGGTGAACAACCATGACCATGTTCCTGAAAAGCCGTCATTTTGCGCTGGCCTGCGCGGTTGCCGGCAGCCTCGTGTTTCCGGTTGCGGCGAGCGCCGCGACGCTCAACGTGATGCAGACCGAAGCGCCGCGCTCCATGGACCCGGGCGACCAGACTGCGACCTATACCGCAGCCCTGCTCGACCCGATGTATGAAGGCCTGGTCAAGCGCGATCCCGACCTGTCGCTGAAGCCCGCGCTCGCCACCGAATGGTCGGCAGACGCTTCCGGTCTCGTCTGGACCTTCAAGCTGCGTCCGGGCGTCAAGTTCCATGACGGCACGGCGTTCGATGCCGATGCCGTGGTCAAGAATTTCACCCGTCACCTCGATACCAAGCGCGGCCTTGCCGCCAGCGGCCGGTTGCGCACCTTCCTCGAAGGCGTCACCACCGTCGATCCGATGACCGTTCAGTTCAAACTGAAGACCCAATATCCGGCCTTCATCGCGCTTTTGACGACCGGCCCCTGCCTGATGGTCAGCCCGACTGCCGATGCGGCCGGCACGGTCGGCTCCAAGGCCGTCGGCACCGGCCCCTACAAGCTGCAGGAATACAAGTCCGGCGAATACGTGATCCAGGCTAAGAATACCGACTGGTGGGGCGGCGCGCCGAAGGGCGAGGACCAGATCAAGTGGACCTGGACGGCCGAGCCTTCGGTGATGAACATGGCGCTGCAGACCGGTGACGCCGACGTCATCAACCCGTTCCCGGCTGCGTTTGCCGCGCAGGTCAAGGCGAACCCGGAGATGAAGCTCTCGACGACCGATGGTTCGGCCGTCTTCTGGGTATCGCTCAACACCAAGCTGAAGCCGCTCGACGACGTACGCGTCCGCCAGGCGCTGAACTATGCGACCGACCGCGACGGCATCGTCAAGGCGTTCATGAACGGTTATGCGACGCCGGCCAACTCGCCGCTCGCGCCCGTGACCCCCGGTTACGACAAGACGCTCAATCCCTATCCGTACAATGTCGAGAAGGCCAAGCAGCTCCTGAAGGAAGCCGGTTATCCGGACGGGTTCTCCATGTCGACTATCGTGCAGGAGCAGGAATCGCGGATCGGCGAACTGCTGCAGGCGATGTGGGCAAAGGCCGGCGTCAAGCTCGAGGTGCGCAAGATGGAAGGCGGCGTTTGGTCGAAGGCGGCCTTCCAGGATCCGGCCGGCAAGGAGAAGGACAATATCGGCTCGTCGATTGCCTCCTGGTCTTCGGGCGTCAACGGCGCTGACCTGCAGTTCCGCCCGCTCTACTACACGAAGAGCGCGTCGCCCGCCGGCGCGAACCTCGGCTTCTTCTCCGATGCCAAGCTGGATGAATTGATCGACAAGGCCGCTTCGACGCTCGACGAAAAGGCGCGCAACGCGATCTATGTCGACGCCCAGAGACAAGTGAACGAGCAGGCTCCGCATGTTCTGCTCTATACCAAGCAGGACCTGTTTGCGACGCGCGCCAGCGTGAAGGGCACCTGGGTGATCCCCGGCGGCCTGATCGTCGTCAAGGACGCCAAGAAGCAGTAGGATCGTGAAACGACGGCGGGTGGAGAAATCCGCCCGCCGTTTCCTTTTTCAGTGAATAGGCCCCGTCCGGGGCCTCGAGAGACAGCAGGCGGATGAAAGCCTATATCACCAAGAAATTGCTGGCCCTGCCGCTGATCCTGATCGGCGTGTCGCTGCTGGTCTTCGTGGCGATCCGCGCGCTGCCGGGCGATCCGGCGCGGCTGATGGCCGGACCCGAGGCTACGCAAGAGGCCGTCGACAACATGACCGTGCGGCTTGGCCTCGACCGCAGCCTGCCGGCGCAATACGCTTCCTTCGCTTATGGCGCGGTGAGGGGCGATCTCGGTATTTCGATCAAATCCAAGCTGCCGGTCGTCGATGAGATCGCCGAGCGCCTGCCGTTCACCATCGGGCTTGCGATCACCGCCTACCTGATTGCCATCGGCATCGGCGTTCCGGCCGGCATGATCGCAGCGATCTACCGGCATGGCTGGCCCGACCAGATCGTGATGATCCTTGCGATTGCCGGCGCCTCGATCGCCAATTTCTGGCTGGCGCTGATGGCGATGAATACGTTTTCCGTGCAGCTCGGCTGGCTGCCGCTGCTTGGCGCCGCATCCTGGAAGAGCTTCATCCTGCCGTCGATCACGCTGGCCGTACTGCCGACCGCGGTCATCGCCCGCATGACGCGTTCCAGCATGATCGAGGTGATGAGCCAGGATTATATCCGCACGGCTTACGCCAAGGGCGTCCTGCCGAGGAACATCTACTGGAGCCATGCGCTGCGCAATGCGCTGCTGCCGATCATCACCATCGTGGGCTTGAATTTCGGCAGCCTGATGGGGGGCGCTGTCGTGACCGAATCCGTCTTCAACTGGCCGGGCATCGGACGTTTCCTCGTCGATGCGGTGCGTTACCGCGACTATCCCGTCATCCAGGGCGTGACCCTCGTCGCCGTCACCGGCGTCGTCGTCATCAATTTCCTGGCGGAAATGCTGATCGCCTTCCTCAACCCGAAGATAAGGTTCGACTGATGGCATCCGTTGACACCGATATCGCGTTGCGCCGGCCTGCGGTCTACCGGGGACTGCGCTGGATGGCGACCCATCGCAGCATCACCATCGGTGGCTTCCTGATCGGCATCATCGTGCTCGCCGCGATCTTCGCGCCGCTGATCGCGCCGGCCGATCCCTATGTCCAGGACCTGCTGGCGATCATGGAGCCGCCGTCGCTGGTGCATCCGTTCGGCACCGACGACAACGGCCGCGATATCTTTGCCCGCGTCATTTTTGGAGCGCGCATTTCCTTGGCCGAGGTGGTTCTGGCCGTCGGGTTGGCGGTGCTTGTCGGGGTGCCGCTCGGCATCCTGTCGGGCATGAGCGGCCGGTATGTCGACCAGGCGATCATGTGGACGATGGATATCCTGTTTGCCTTTCCGGGCATCGTGCTTGCGATCCTGATCGTCAGCGTGCTCGGCACCAGCCTGATCAATCTCCTGATCGCCATTGCCATTTTCTCCGTGCCGGTCTACGCCCGGCTCAGCCGAAACCTGACGCTTGGCCTGAAGAGCATGGACTATGTCGAAGCTGCCATCTCGCTCGGCATTTCGCGCCGCCGCATCATGAGCCATTACATCCTGCGCAACGCGATCGGGCCGATCATCGTGCAGTCGACGCTGACCGCCGGCACGGTCATCCTGTCGGCCGCAAGCCTGTCGTTCCTCGGCCTCGGCGCCCAGCCGCCGCTTCCCGAATGGGGCGCGATGATGAGCGACGGCCGCAACTATCTCGGCCTCAATATCTGGATGTCGCTGTTTCCCGGCCTTGCGATCATGATCACCGTGCTCGGCTTCAACATCCTCGGCGACGGTCTTCGCGACCTTCTGGATCCGCGCAAATGAGCACCGGCTCCACACCCCGCACGTCAGGCCAGCCAGCAATTGGCAGCGCTGCGCCGGCAAAGCCGGTCTTCTGCGTCGATATCGGCGGGTCGTTCATGAAATTCGCGGTCTCGCCGGCGCCGGGCGCGCTGGTGCCGCTCGAAAAGGTGGCGACGCCGGCCGCGGACTGGCACGAGCTTGGCGCCTCGCTTTCGGCGCTGATCGTGCGCAATGCGCATGCGGGGGATCCGGCTTCGCCGTTGGCGCTGTCGATCGCCGGTCTCATCGATCCCAGAAACGGCATCGCCACCTCGGCGAATATTCCCTGCATCACCGGACGGCGGATCGGCGACGAGCTTTCGGCGATCCTGGGGCGGCCGGTACTGGCTGCCAATGACGCGGACTGCCTGACCCTTGCCGAAGCCAACGAGGGCGCCGGGCGCGGCCATTCGGTTGTCTTCTGCGCCATCATGGGCACCGGCATCGGCGGCGGGCTGGCGATCGACGGGCGGCTGGTGCGCGGGGCGGGCGGGGTCACCGGCGAGTGGGGTCATGGCCCGATCCTCAACACGACAGTCGTGCTGAACGGCGAGACGCTCCATATTCCGCGCTTCTCCTGCGGCTGCGGCCAGTCCGGTTGCGTCGACACGATCGGCGGGGCGCGCGGTATCGAGCGGCTGCATCATTTCCTGCATGGCTGCGAGGAAACGAGCTACCGGATCCTCGAAGACTGGCAGGCGGACGAGGCGAGGGCGGCAAGGACTGTCGGCGCCTATCTCGAACTCCTCGCCGATCCGCTGGCGCTGTCGGTGAATGTCACCGGCGCTTCGATCGTGCCGGTCGGCGGCGGGCTCGCCTCGGTCACGCCACTCATCGACGCGCTCGACCGGGCGGTGCGCAAGCGTATCCTCAACCGGTTCGATCACCAGCTGGTGACGCCTGCGCTTCGGCAGGAGGATGGCGGGCTGGTCGGCGCCGCCGTGCTCGGCCATCAGAGCGCCGTTTAGGGTTGCCAAGAGGCGGCCAAGGTTTACGTGAGTGCCGGTCATCAAGGAGATTGATCCTGTCCATCCTGCTCGAAGTCTGCGTCGATAGTCCCGAAGGTCTGGCGGCCGCCATCGCCGGCGGCGCAAATCGGATCGAACTCTGCGCCGCACTCGATGTCGGCGGGCTGACGCCTCCGCCGGGCATGATCGCGCTTGCCTCCAAGGCGCCGATCCCGGTTTATGCGATCATCCGGCCGCGCGCCGGCAGCTTCGTTTTCGACGCCGGCAACGAGGCCGCTATGATGGCCGATATCGACGCGGTGCGCGCGGCAGGCCTCGCAGGCGTCGTGATCGGCGCGAGCCGTCCGGACATGGCGCTCGACATGCCCTTGCTGAAGCGGCTGATGGCGCAATCACAAGGCCTCGGCGTGACGCTTCACCGCGCCTTCGATCTGGTGCCGGATCCGCTTGAAGCCCTGGAACAGGCGATCGATCTCGGCGTCGAGCGTGTCCTGACGTCCGGCCTCAAGGTCAATGGGCCGGATGGGATCGAGATGTTGAAGGTGCTGGTCGAGCGGGCAGGGGGCAGGATGTCGATCATGCCCGGCGGCGGCATCAACCTCTCGACCGTCGAACGCGTGGTTCGGGAAACCGGCGTGCACGAGGTACACAGTTCTTGCCGTCGGCCGATCGAAGGCAGGGATGAGCGCGCCGTTGCCTTCGGTTTCCAGGCACCTGTTTCCCACGAGACGAGCGGCGAGATCGTTGGGCAGATGCGCGGTCTGCTCGATGAGCTGGGGGCTGCGCGGGGCTGACGCTTCGGCATCTGCCGATCATCAGGCACGACTTTGCGGCAGGCTGTCCGGGGGAGGACGACCTGCCGCTCAGCAGTTAGGGAGGATGTTATGAAATCGAGGAGGTATGCACTTGCTTGGTCTACGGACGACCGCCGTTCGTCCGCTCATGCACTGCTAGGCACTGTCATTCACTGTCATGCGCAGAGGCTGCGGAGTGCTTCGTGCTTTTTGATCTCGATGCAACGAATGCTCCGCAGTTTGATAAGGCCGGCCGAGCGGAGTTTTGCGAAAACGCGCGACACCGTTTCGATCGTCAGGCCTAAATAGTCGGCTATATCCAGCCGGGTCATGGGTATGTCGAAATGTTCGAGCCCGCCCTGGCGTTCCGCCATGTCGACGAGGAAGCCGGCGATCCGTTCCACCGCCGTCTGGCGGCCGATCATCATGATATGTTCCTGGGCGCGCAGCATGCCGCGCAGCGCCAGCGAGAGCAGTTCCGGCAGGGCCTGGTCATTGGCGGTGCGGTTGATGGCCCGCAAGCCTGTCGGAGCGATGGCTTCGGCGAAGAAGCTGTGGGTCCGGTCAGCCTCGAACCCGAAAGTTTCCCCGGCCAGGTGGAAGGCGATGACCTGCCTGCGTCCGTCCGACAACAGGCGGTGGATCCGCACGGCACCGAATTCGACGTGATAGAAAGTTCCTGCCTTGTCGCCAGGGGCGTAGATTTCGGCACCGGCATTGAAGGTCGTCACAGAATTGGCCCGGAAGAGACCCGCTGTCTGGGGGGCGATCACGATCTGGCTCTTGGTGAGCTCCAACTTCGTGGCATGAGCGGCTGCGGTGTGCATGTTCACGTCTCCCCTTGCTGTAGGTTCAAGATGACAGAAGACGTGCAGGAGAAAAATTGGGTTGTATCACTAGGGGGATGTACGTAGGGCAGGCGGGAGGACAGCTTCGAAGCGGCTCAGGCCGTGAGCGCAAGGTTTTTGACGAGACCCAGAAGATCGGCGCCGTTGAACGGCTTGGCGAGGCTCAGGATCGGGCCGAGCGCGCCTTCGATGGGGGGAGACATGCCGTCGGTGAGCAGGATCACTGCCTGGCTCGACTGGAGCAGGCGCTGCAGGATATCGCTCGAGGAGCGCAGGACCTGGTCGTCGATGATCATGCAAAGCGTCGGACCGAGGATGACGGTGTTCTTGCGCCAGGATTCATGGGCCTCGACGCGGTAGCCCTCCACCTCGAGTGCGAATGTCAACGACTGCCTGAGACCGAGATCGGGCGCGATGACGACTATGTTTCTCGCTTGTGATAACACCAAACTTCCCGCGCGGGTGGGGCAGCCGGAGAGCCGCTCAAGTCAGACATCTAGAGCCTGCGTCGGGGGCAGCGCTTTGCGATAGATCAAGAAATTCCAATAAATTTTCCCGCCTTCAATTGGGACCGAAACCGGCGGCTATCGCCATGCGAACGAGTTGCGGCAGGCTTTTCGCCTTCATCTTGGCCATGACGTTGGCGCGATGCACCTCGACGGTGCGAGGGCTGATGTCGAGATCGTAGGCGATCGACTTGTTCGGCAGACCGGCAACCACGGCCGCCAGCACCTGCCTCTCCCGCTCGCTCAGGCTTTCAAGCCGCGTCTCGACCTCGGCCAGGTCCTCCGTGTCGATCATTTTGTCCGACAGCAGCTGGGCAGCCCGCTGGATGGCTTCGATGATGACGGTGTCGCCGAACGGTTTTTCGATGAAGTCGATGGCGCCTGCCTTCATCGCCTCCACCGCCATCGGCACGTCGCCGTGGCCGGTGATGACGATCGAGGGAATACCAGTCCGGCTGGTGGTCAGCTTGCGGATCAGTTCGACGCCGGTCATGTCCGGCATCCTGAGGTCGGTGACCAGGACGCCGTTTCGCACGCTCGGCGCGAACTGCAGGAAGGACGAGGCGGTTTCGTGCATGCGCACGGCAAAGCCGTTCATGGTCAGCATGAAGGCAAGGGACTTTCTGACCGGCTCCTCGTCGTCGACGATATGGATCGTATAGTCACCCGTCTGCATTTTCGCGTTCCTCCTTGTCGATCGGGAGTGTGAAACGGAACGTCGCTCCTCCGGCCGCATTGCGCGTCACCGTCATCTCGCCGCCGTGCGCTTCGACGATGCGCTTGGAAATCGAAAGCCCGATCCCCATGCCGCCGGCCTTGGTGGTGACGAAGGGTTTGAAAAGCTGCTCGGCGATCTCTTCGGGGATGCCGGTACCGGTATCCTGGACGATCACCTGGATCATGTCTTCGTCTTCCTGCAGGGTACGGATGACCAGTTCCCGCCGCTGGCAGTCGCGCATCGCCTCGATGGCGTTGCGCATCAGGTTGGTGAGCACCTGCTGGACCTGGATGCGGTCGACGGTGACCATCTCCGGTCCCTGCGCGAATTCGAAAATCGCTCGGACACCTTTTTCGCGCGAACCGACCAGCGCCAAGGCACCGGCTTCTTCGACCAGGCGGCGGATGTTTTCCGGCGCCTTTTCCGTCTCGCCCTTGGTGACGAATTCCCGCAGGTGCTTGATGATCTGGCCTGCCCTGAGCGACTGATGCGCCGTTTCTTCCAGCGCCTCGCGCATGCGCACTGCGACGGCCTCGTCCATGTCGCGCAGAAGGCGTGCGCAGCCATGCACATAGTTGGCGATCGCCGAGAGCGGCTGGTTCAATTCGTGGGCGAGGGTGGACGCCATTTCACCCATTTCATTGAGGCGGGCGAGCCGGGCGAGCTCTCCCTGGATCTCCTGCAGGCGTGCGGCTGATTCCTCGCGCTCGGTCAGGTCGCGCACGAAGCCGGTGAAGAAGGTTTCTCCGCCGGTATGGGTCTCGCCGACAGCAAGCTTCATCGGGAAGGTCGAGCCATCCTTGCGTCGCCCGACGACCACGCGGTCCATGCCGATGATCCGCTTCTCGCCGGTCCTCAGATACCTTTCCATATAACCGTCGTGTTCGCGGTGGTAAGGTTCCGGCATCAGCATGCGCAGGTTCTGGCCGACGACCTCATCCTCGCTGTAGCCGAACTGGCGGATTGCGGCGGCGTTGAAGGAGACGATCGTCCCGTCCCTTGTGCTGACGATGCTGGCATCGAGAACGGTGTCGAGGACGGAGCGAAGATGGGCTTCGCGGGAATCAGCCTTCGCCTGGGCTTTTCCGATCGCCTTGCGGGCGGAGTGGAGGATTTCGCCGAGCAACGCGATCACCACGCCGACGATGCCGATCATGGCCATTTCCGAAAAATGCGCCCCGCGCGGCGTCAATTCCTTGATGACGTAGGCTGCCAGGACGGAAAGGGCCACTGCGAAAAGCGAGGCCCGCATGCCACCGATAAGGGCGGCAACCAGGATCGGCGGAATGAAGAACGTGAAAGGCGCCCTTTCGTCGAGGACACCATGCAGCGAAATGCGCAGCCCGAACGCGATCAGCACGGCGACGGTCGCAATGACATAGACCTCGGCGGATGAAAACCGACGGCTCAAGAAAGACTGAATATAGTCATCCTTCTTATCGGCGAACGTTTTGGAAGCCATGATGCTTACCCGAAGCCGATCGTCTGCAGGAGGAACCCCATTCCTTTGTGCATCTGAAACCTGACTGCCTGTCCCTGAATTCGTTCTAGCATGAGCGCGGCTGCGGCGTCCAACGTCGGAACCGGTTGTAGCTTAAAAAGCATATACTTTTGCGCGTTTATTTATGCCGACGTGCGGCGCGGTGCCGGCACGAATGAAGCGGCGACGATGCGCCGCTTGCGCGAACCCCAGGGGCCAAGGGTTCACTGTTGCGGGATATTGGCCACCTTGACATAACCGGCCCAGGCCGCGACCTCCTTCTTGAGATATTCCTGGCCTTCTTCCGGCGTCGAGACGAAGACGTCGCCGCCCTGGTCGGTCACGAACTTCCTGACGTCTTCCTGACCGAGGACTTGCCGGGTCCAGCCATTGATCTTGTCGACGATATCCTTCGGGGTCGCCGAGGGGACCATCATCGCGAACCAGCCGACCTGGTCCATCGGATAACCGGCTTCCGTCATGGTCGGAACATCGGGAGCGCCCGGAATGCGCCTGGCGGAGCTGACGGCCAGCAGGCGGTAGCGGCCTTCGCGGAGCTGCGACAGAGAAAAAACCGGGTCCTGGGCGGCAAACGCCATGGCGCCGCTCATGATGTCGTTCATCGAATCGGCGCTGCTCTTGTAGGCGACTTCGACCGTTTCGAGACCGGCTTCCTGCTTGTAGATGGCGGCGAGCACCTTGCCGGATGTGTTGTTGATGGCGTAGCTGGCGTTCGAGCCTTCCTTCTTCAGGTATTCGGTCAGTTCCTTCATGGTCTTGATCGGGCTCGATACCGGAACGGCGATCATGTGCGGCTGCTTGTTGACCGTGGCTGCGACCTGCAGGTCCTTCACCACGTCGAAGGGCGGCGTCTTGAACATATGCATGTTGCCGGCAACGGCGCTGCCGGTGTGGAAGAAGATCGTATAGCCGTCCGGCTTGGAGCGCGTGACATACTGGCCGGCAATATTGCCGCCGGCGCCGGGCTTGTTCTCGACGATGATGGTGGCGCCTGAAACCTTGGCGATCTTTTCGGCGAAAAAGCGGACGATGACATCGGCACCGCTGCCTGCCGGGAACGCACAGATCATGCTGATGGTCTGGTTTGGATAATCGGCCTGCGCCGTGGCTGGCGAAAGACCGAAGGCGCTACCCGCAACGGCGACCGATGCGGCAAGCATGAAACGACGGGTGACAGTCTGCATGAATTTCCTCCCATGGATGACCAGGTCTCGCAATGTACGCCGGTCGGCCACACCTCCCCGATGCGACCTCATGCGATAATGTATAATTATATTTGATTTAATCAACTGTTCTGGATAGAAAACGTCCCACGCAGAAACGCGTTTTCGGGAGAGGAAGAATGACCGCCAATACGACAACTCAATCCGCCGCCGCGCTTGATCTCGATCGCTTCCGGTTGAAGAATTTCGTCGAGAGCCTGAGCGCCGACGAACTGGAGATCCGCGAGGACAAGGTTGATCTGGCCGATGTCGCGGCCATCCTGCAGAACAACCCGAAGGCCGTCTGGTTCAAGAATGCCGGTCCGGAAGGCCAGCAGCTGATCGGCAACGTGGTCGGCAGCCGTTCCCGTCTTGCAAAGGCTTTCGGCGTGCCCGCGGCCGATGTTGCGCGCGAGATGCGCCGCCGTCTGTCGCTGAAGCCGGAACTGGTGAAACTTTCCAGGGACGAGGCCCCCGCGCAACAGGTGGTGCTGACCGGCGCCGACGCCGATCTTCTCAAGCTGCCGGTGCACGTACAGCACGCGCTCGACGGCGCTCCCTATATTTCCGCAACGATCGACTACACGATCGATCCGAAGGACGGACGCTACAATTGCGGCATGCGCCGCTTGATGCTGCGCGGTCCGCAGGAAGCCGGCGTCGACCTGATCGCGCCGAGCGACCTGCGCGTCATGTACATGGCCGCGTCCGAGCGTGGCGAGCGACTGAACGTCGCCTACGTGGTCGGCTGCCACCCGATCGACATGGTTTCGGCGACCATGAAGGAGCCGGTCGACGAGCTGGAGCTGATTTCCTCGCTGCGCGCCGCGCCGCTGCCGGTCGTCAAGTGCGTGACGAACGACATCATGGTTCCGGCCGATGCGGAAATGGTCATCGAGGGCTATTTCGACGAACGCGGTTATGTGGAGAAGGAAGGGCCTTACGGCGAATATCTCGGCTATTACGGCGTCGTGAAGACCAATCCGGTCTTCCATGTCACCGCCATCACCCACCGCAAGGACGCACTCTTCCAGACCGCGACGATCAGCGGCAATCGCATGGACTTCACCGATACGTCCAATCTCGAGGCGCTGCGCATGGAGATGAACGTCTGGAAGACGCTCGGCGACGTCGTGCGCCAGCCGGTCGCCGTTTACGCGCCGGTTGCCGCCGGCGGTTCGATGAGCATGCGCTTCTCCATCCGCCAGACCTATCCGGGCGAGGCCCGTTCGGCGCTCTATGCGGTTCTCGGCGCCGTCGGTGTCAAGAACGTCTTCGTAGTCGATCCGGATATCGACATCTTCGACGACAGCCAGATGGAATGGGCGTTCGGTACCCGCTTCCAGGCGGACCGGGATCTGGTCATCGCGACCGGCGTTCGGCTGTCGCCGCTCGATCCGTCGCTTCACGGCGCCCGGTCCGGCGCCAAGGCCGGCTACGACCTGACCTGGCCGATGCAGCATGCTCAGAACTGGGAGCTCGTCACGCCGCAGGCTCCGACCTATCCCGGTGCGCGCTTCCCATCGCTCGAAGCGGCATTGAGGGATGGCGCCAAACATTTCGAGGAGTTGATGGCCGCCGTCGGCAGCCGCGATGGCCGCGAGGTCGTGCGCGAACTCGACACCTTCCGCTCCAAGGGGCTGGAGCGTGACGAGCGCGGCCGTTACTATCTTCCCCGATAGGATGATCCAATTCGGGACATTGTGCCTTGCCGAAGCAGCCTTCCGGGGGCAATTCCGGGAGGTTTTTCATTTTAAGTCGAAAAAGCTCTCTTCCATCCCGCTAAACGGGTGTTCCCCTTGCCAAACACCATTCATTTCTTGGGGGCGCCTCGTTATGCTTTCTCTAATGGATGGATTTCTATGGTAGCGGCACTACCGCCCTCCTCTGGAGCAGAGATGTCTTACGCCGACAGCATCGATATTGCGGAGCGCAGACGGCTTGACGCTCTGGCGAATTACCGCATCGCCGGCTCCGGGCCGGAAAATCGCTTCGATCGTATCTGCCGTTTTGCCTCCGAGCTTTTTTCCACGCGCATGGCTTTCGTGACGCTGATCGAAGAGGATCGGCAATGGTTCAAAGCCTGTTCTGGTCTCGATATCGAAGAGACCCACCGATCCGAATCCTTTTGTGACCACACGATCCGTACGGACGATGTTCTCGTGGTGTCCGACGCGCGCCTGGACGCTCGGTTCTCAAGCCTGCCGATCGTCACCGGCGAGCCATTCATCCGGTTTTATGCCGGCGCGCCGCTGATGTCGCCGGACGGTTTCCGGCTCGGAGCGCTGTGCATCGCCGACACGCAGGTGCGGGATAGTTTTTCCGAGCGGGAAAGGCGGGCGCTCGCGGGCCTTGCCGCCATGGTCATGGAGCATATGGAACTACGTCGCGAGGGTATACCGCAGGCGACGGCTGCCAACTTTGCGGATGCCACCGACCTTTCGCTGATTACCGTTGATCCCTCCGGCCGGGTCGAGTTCGTCAACCAGGCGGCGCTCGATATGTTCGGTTTCAGCCGGGAGGAGATGATCGGCGGCTCGCTCGACCTGATCGTGCCCGAACGCTTCCGCGCCGCTCACAATGCCGGTTTCGCGCGGGTGGCCGCGGGTGGCAGTTCCAAGCTCAAGGGCAAGACCGTCGAGATTTCGGCATGCCGCAAGGATGGCACGGAGTTTCCGGTCGAGATGGCGCTTTCGATCTGGCACGATCAGCGTGGCATCGGCGTGGGCACGATCATCAAGGACATATCCGAACGCCGCGATCGGGACGTTCGGCTCCTGAGGCTGGCAAGCCAGGATACGCTCACCGGCTTGTGCAATCGGCACCGTTTCGAAGACCTTCTGCGGGAGGAGCTGGCACGTAAACAACCGCTCGCCGTGCTGCTCTTCGACCTCGACGGATTCAAGGATGTCAACGATCGCCTGGGGCACGGCGTCGGCGATTCCCTGCTGCAGGCGATCGGTGTCAGATTGCCGGCCGTTCTCGACCGTAACGTCACGGTCTCCCGGTTCGGCGGCGACGAGTTTGCCATTCTCATTCCCGGAACCGGGGATCCCCTCGTCGCGCAGAAAACCGCAAATGCGGTCATCGAGGCTTTCAAGATACCGTTCGCGGTTGCCGGGCACACGTTCCGTGTCGGGGCGAGCGTCGGCTTTTCGCTTGCGCCGAACCATGGTTCCGATTCCGAGGAGCTCATCGCCAGTGCCGACTTCGCACTCTACCGTGCCAAGCAGGCCGGCGGTCGCGTCGTGCGCATGTTCGAACAGTCGATGCGCAGCGAGACCCTGGCAAGGCGAATGCTGCGGGACGAATTGCTGCGGGCGCTGAACAAGCGCGAGTTGGTGCTGCACTACCAGCCGCAGGTGACGCTCGACACCGGCGAAGTATTCGGCGTCGAGGCACTCATCCGCTGGCAGCATCCGGAGCGCGGGCTCCTGTCGCCGGCCGCTTTTCTCCCGGCCCTGGAGCAGAGTTCGATCGCGCTCGACGTGGGCTTCTGGGTGCTGGACGAGGCGGGTCGTCAGATGGCCGCCTGGAATGCGGCCGGCTATCCGCCGATCAAGATGGGCATCAACCTGTTTCCCGCACAGGTCCGGGCCGGCGATCTGGCGCGCAGCGTCGCCGACCTGATCGCCCGCTACGGGCTCGATCCGCAACTCCTGGAGATCGAGATCACCGAAACGGTGACGCTCAACGACGACGACCAGTCGCTCGAATCGATCCAGGCGCTGCGTGAACTCGGCGTCGGCATCGCCTTCGATGATTTCGGTACGGGCTACGCCTCGCTCGGTTCGCTGCAGCGCTATCCGCTGACGACGCTCAAGATCGACATGGGGTTCGTGCGCGATCTCCTGACCAAGCCGCGCGACGCGGCCATTACCCGGGCTCTGATCACGCTCAGCAGGGAGCTGGGGTTGAAGACGATTGCCGAAGGCATCGAGACCGAGGAGCAGGAGGCGGCGCTTCGCCTGATGGGCTGCGAGGCGGGGCAGGGCTATCGTTACGGCAAGGCGATGCCGGCCGACGAGGTCGCCCGGCTTTTCGTACAGCCGATCGAAACGCGGCTTATCCGAGCCAAGTAATTCGGCTTGGTGCCACACGAGGCGGTGCCGGAACCGGAAGCAAAATCGGGGTGTTAGATATCTTTTAGCGTATTGCGATAATCCCGTGGGAGATTTCCGGAACCCTCCCGATTTCAATTGTCAACAATCGCGGAAACCCTATAACCTGTGATGCATTGGCATCAAGGACGGCGCATGTTCAGACTGACGGAGCTTTCCGAAATCGATCTGAATCAGTTGTTTAATCTCTCGCCCAATCCCTATGTCATTCTCGACCGGGAATTGCGGCTTGTCGGGATGAACGACGCTTATCTGGCGGTGACGGGGCGTAGCCGCGACGAGCTTGTCGGCCGCAATATATTCGATGCGTTTCCGAGCGAACCGGATTCCGTTCCGGGCCGGCTGCTGCGCCAATCCTTCGCCAAGGTGCTCTCCACCGGTGAGGTGGATCACCTGCCGCTCGTCCCCTATCCGATCCAGGGTCCCGATGGAGAGCTTGAGGATCGTTATTGGAGCGCCACCCAGACGCCGATCAAGGACGAGACCGGCAAGCTCACCTTCATCCTGCAGCACACCGTGGATGTGACCGAACTTCACCTGCTGCGCAGCCGGTCGGCGGGCGACGCCGGCCTGCAGTTTCATACGGATCTGATGCGTCGGGCCGATGCCGTCCAGGGGCAGAATGTCGCGCTTGGCGAGGAGCGGGAATATCTGCGCATGCTGTTCGAGCAGGCGCCCGGCTTCATGGCGGTGCTGCGTGGCCCGGAGCATGTTTTCTCGATCGTCAACAGGTCCTACCGGACGATCGTCGGCCGCGAGGACCTGATCGGCAAGACCGTGCGCGAGGCTTTGCCGGATATTGCCGGCCAGGGCTTTTACGAACTGCTCGACGAGGTTTTCCGAACCGGCACGCCTTACAGCGCCTTTGGCGCGCGCGTCGTTCTGCAGCCCTCCGAAAGCGTTCAACCGGAAGAGCGGTTTCTGGATTTCGTCTATCAGCCGATCCGCGATCGCGATGGTGGAGTCAGCGGTATTTTCGTGCAGGGCCAGGACGTTACGGAGCTTCGCCGGGCGCAGGAGGCGGCCCGCGAAAACGAGGACCGTTTCCGGACGCTCGCCCAATCCCTGCCGACACATGTGTGGACGGCGACGCCGGATGGCCGGATGCAATGGTGCAACGACCAGATCTTCACCTATAGCGGCCTGGAGTCCTTCTATTTCGACAGTGAGCGGCGCTCCGAGATGCTGCATCCGGACGATTCCCCCCGGATTGCCGCCGCCTGGGTCGAGGCCTTGCGCACCGGAGACCGTCTGGAGACGGAAATCCGCCTTCGCCGCCACGACGGCGTCTATCGCTGGTTCATCAGCCGTGCTGTGCCGATCAAGAATGCCGAGGGCGAGATCACGCTCTGGGTTGCCACCAATACCGATATCGACGAGCAGAAGAAGACGGAATCGGAGCTTTCCAGCCTCGCCGAAACCCTCGGCCACCGCGTCGAGGAAAGAACGATCGAGCTCGAGCGGACGCAGGAAGTGCTTCGCCAGAGCCAGAAGATGGAGGCGATCGGCAATCTCGCCGGCGGCATCGCCCATGATTTCAACAATCTCCTGCAGGTGATTACCGGCAACCTTCAGCTTCTCGGCCGGGGCTTCGTGGGTGACGAAGTGGCCGAAAGACGATTGAACAGCGCGCTTGCGGGGGCGTCGCGCGGCGCCCGGCTCGCCTCGCAGCTTCTCGCCTTCGGCCGGCGTCAGCCGCTTTCGCCGAAGGTGGTCAATCTGAGCCGCCTGATCCGGGAGATGGATCATCTCTTGAGGCGCAGCCTCGGCGAAGCGATCGAGATCGACACGGTCGTCGGAAGCGGGCTGTGGAACACGCTGGTCGATCCGAGCAATGTCGAAAATGCACTCCTCAACCTTGCGATCAACGCACGCGATGCGATGAACGGGCAGGGCAAGTTGACGATCGAACTGGGCAACGCCTTCCTCGACGACGAATATGCGCGCCACATGTTCGACATCGAGGCCGGCCAATATGTGATGCTTGCGGTCACCGATACCGGTACGGGCATGACGGCTGACATTCTGGACAAGGTTTTCGATCCCTTCTTCACCACCAAGCCGGAAGGCAAGGGGACGGGGCTCGGCCTGTCGATGGTCTACGGTTTCGTCAAACAGTCGGGGGGCCATATCCGCATCTACAGCGAGCCGGGAAATGGCACCACCGTGAGGATATATCTTCCGCGATCGATGGAGGACGAGGATTTGGTCGTCGAAAATACCAGTGGCGCTGCCTTTGGCGGTCACGAGACGATCCTGGTCGTCGAAGACGACGAAGCGGTGCGGGAGATCACCGTCAGCCTGCTTGCCGAACTCGGCTACCGGGTCCTGCGGGCAAAGGATGCCGACAGTGGGCTTGCGATCGTCGAAAGCGGCGTGCCGATCGACTGCCTGTTCACCGACGTGGTGATGCCTGGGCGGCTGAAGAGCAGCGATCTCGCCAAGAGGGCCAAGGAACGGCTGCCGCATCTCGGCGTGTTGTTCACCTCGGGTTACACCGAAAATTCGATCGTCCATGGCGGGCGGCTCGACCCGGGCGTCAATCTGCTGAGCAAGCCTTATACGCGGGAGGCGCTCGCCCGGAAGATCCGCCAGGTGATCGATCAGAACCGGCAGGCTGTTCCGCCGCGCTTGCCGGAAAATCTTCCCGAGACGCCTCCCGTGAAACCTGCCGTCGAGCAACCATCAGCGCCGGATCCGGCGATTGCCGTTCTCCTGGTGGAAGACGAGGCGCTGATCCGCATCTCGACGGCGGATTTCCTCCAGGATTCCGGCATGGCCGTGATCGAGGCCGGATCGGCCGTCGAGGCGCTCGCAGCGGCCGGCAGCGATCCGATCGACATTCTCATCACGGATGTCCATCTGCCCGAAATGAGTGGATTGCAGCTTGCGTTGAAATTGCGCGAAACGCTGCCGGATCTGCCGGTGATCTTTGCGACCGGCGACCGCAACGTGCCGGGCTCGGAGGGGCTTGGCCAGACGGCGCTGATCACCAAGCCTTACGATTACGAGCTGCTGACGAGTTGTATCCGGGCGATGGTGACACCGCGTACGGTCGACTGAGCCGTTATCCTTCCTCGTGGGCTGAATCCGCTATTCATCTTCATGCCCCCGGCCACTTCGGTCTTGCGCAGCAGCCTGAGGATGACGATGCCGGCGCCGGTCGCTGCGATTGCCACGATCCACATGCCGAGGCCGACGCAGAGCCCGATCGCGCCGGACAGCCACATGCTGGCACCGGTGGTCAGGCCCTTCACGTCGCCCCGCATCTGGAAGACGACGCCGGCGGCGAGGAACGCGATGCCGGCGGTGACGGCCTCGATGAGGCGGATCGGGTCGATCTGGACCGTATTGGGCTGATTGCCGAATTCATGCATGACCTGCAGGCCGGCCAGCGTGAAGACGGCTGCGGCAAGACCGATCAGCATGTTGGTGCGCAGGCCGGCGGAATTGTTGCGCAACTCGCGTTCGAGGCCGATCAGGCCGCACAGAACAGCGGCGCCGATCAATCTCACCAGAAGCACCTCGATCGCAACGGGCGCCTGGTGCGAAAACTCTTCGGCAAGCGTGTTGAGCATGGTCGCGATATTCCGATGTCACAGTGACATGACATCGGAAACTGGCGCGGGCTTGGATGGTTCCGTCACCGGCGGGTGACGTTGCGGCGAAAACCCTCAGATACGCCCTTCGGCCTCGGCGATAACCTTCGTCAGGCTGCCGTTTGCCGGAAAGAGCGGGATGAGGCAGGCCTGCAGGGCGTGGTAGATATCGCCCTTGCCGGGGAAGAGGGTGTGGGAGGGGACGAGATCCTCGGTCAGTTCCTCGTGCCAGCCGCCGTTTTTGTGATCGATGAAGTGGTTGGCGATCGTGCCCCAGATCAGCCGGTAGCTGTCCTCGTAAAAGCGGTCGGCCGGCAGGTGCTCGTTGAGGAAATGCGCGGCACCCGCCGCCTCGCACATCGGCCACCAGAGCTTGTTGGTCTTGGCGGGCTTGTCGGCCCAGTCGAGCGTGTAGAAAAAGCCGCCCTTTTGACTGTCCCAGCCCAGTGACATGGACTGAACGAACAGCGATTTCGCCGCGTCCGGCATCCAGGCGTGCTTCTTGTCCCCGAGCGTCCAGAGTTGCAGCAGGAGGCGCGACCATTCCAGCCAATGGCCGGGCGTGGTGCCGGCGGGGCGGAACATCTCGTCGGGATGGTAATAGTCCTTGTCGATCGTCCATTCCGGATCAAAATGCTCGGCAACCCGGAAACCGACGCTGCCGGCGGAGCGGCGGATGACGAGGTCGGCGATGCTTTCCGCCTTGTCGAGATAGGCCTTCTCGCCAGTTGCCTCGAAAGCGGCCATCAGCGCTTCAGTGAGGTGCATGTTGGAATTCTGGCCGCGATAGCCGCCGCCATCGATCGGAGACCAGTCGCGATTGAATTCTTCCATAATCGCGCCGTGACGCGGCTCCCAGAACTGGGTCTCCAGAACCTCGCTGATATCGGCCAGCATCTTGTCGGCGAGCGGATGGCCGGCAACTTTTGCCGAGGAGGCGGCGAGCAGCACGAAGGCGTGGCCATAACCCTGCTTGGCGGAATCGGCTGCGCCGTCGTCGTTGACCTGCCAGAAATAGCCGCCATATTCCGTATCACGATGGCGTTCCCACAGAGTGCGCATGCCGTGGTCGATGATATCGCCCGAGCCGGGCCGGCCGAGCAGGTAGCCGATCGAGAAACAATGGACCATGCGAGCCGAGGCATGGATGCCGCGCGTCGGGTTGGCGCCGCCGAGGGCCAAGCCCTGGTCGTCGAGATCGAAGAAGCCGCCCATCGGGTTGATGGCCCGGGTTTGAAAGAAATCGAAGAGCCCGTCGGCCTGATCCAGGAGCCAGCGACGATGATAGGGGAGGCTCGCCCAGTTGGCTTTTGTCTGACCGGTGTCGCTCATGAAAACCTCGGAATCGGTTTGGGACCTGTGTCGCTCTGAACGCCTATAGCGCCCTGCTGGTTGCCTGTCATGGCTCTTGTTAAATCGCTTATCCTAAGCAGGCTGGTATCAAGCACTCCAGAGGTTATATATTGACATAAAGATATCTTTATGCGGTTATTGAGCGAAATCGAAACGATGAAGGGATGTGCCATGTTCGACGAACTCTTTGGTCCCGAGGCCGCCGCGCGCGACGGCGCGGAGATTCTGGCGGCACTCAAGGCCGCGGCTCGTGAGCGCATCCTCATCCTTGACGGTGCGATGGGCACCGAAATCCAGGGCCTGGGTTTCGACGAAGGCCATTTTCGCGGCGAGCGATTTGCCGGATGCGCCTGCCACCAGCAGGGCAACAACGACCTTCTGATTCTCTCGCAGCCCCAGGCGGTCGAGGAAATCCATTACCGTTATGCCAAGGCCGGCGCCGATATCATCGAAACCAATACATTCTCCTCGACCCGCATCGCGCAGGCCGACTACCAGATGGAGAACGCGGTCTACGACCTGAACCGCGACGGCGCGCGGCTGGCGCGGCGGGCGGTGTTGAGGGCTGAGAAGGAAGACGGCCGCCGCCGGTTCGTCGCCGGCGCCATCGGCCCGACCAACCGGACCGCCTCGATTTCTCCCGACGTCAACAATCCCGGTTACCGGGCGGTGACATTCGACGACCTTCGCATCGCCTATGGCGAACAGCTCGACGGCCTGATCGACGGCGGCGCCGATATCATCCTGATCGAGACGATCTTCGATACGCTGAACGCCAAGGCGGCGATCTTCGCCTGTGCCGAGCGTTTCGAGGCGAAGGGCATCCGCCTGCCGGTGATGATCTCCGGCACGATCACCGATCTTTCCGGCCGCACGCTGTCCGGCCAGACGCCGTCGGCCTTCTGGTCCTCCATCCGTCATTCGAAGCCCTTCACCGTCGGCCTCAACTGCGCGCTCGGCGCCGATGCGATGCGGCCGCACCTGCAGGAGCTTTCGGGCGTCGCCGACACGTTCATCTCCGCCTATCCGAATGCCGGCCTGCCGAACTCGTTCGGCGGTTATGACGAGACGCCGGAAGACATGGCCCGCCAGATCAAAGGCTTTGCCGAGGAAGGCCTCGTCAACGTCGTCGGCGGCTGCTGCGGATCGACGCCGGAACATATCCGCGCGATTGCCGAAGCGGTCGCGCCGTACAAGCCGCGCGAAGTGCCGGAACACCGGCCGTTCATGTCGCTTGCGGGCCTGGAGCCCTTCGAGTTCACCAAGGACGTGCCGTTCGTCAATGTCGGCGAGCGCACCAACGTCACCGGCTCGGCGAAATTCCGCAAGCTGATCACCGCAGGCGATTTTACCGCAGCTCTCGTGGTCGCCCGCGAGCAGGTGGAAAACGGTGCCTCGATCATCGACATCAACATGGACGAGGGCCTGATCGACTCGCAGCGGGCGATGGTCGAATTCGTCAACCTGATCGCCGCCGAACCGGATATCGCCCGGGTGCCGATCATGCTCGACTCGTCCAAGTTCGAGATCATGGAGGCGGGCCTGAAATGCGTGCAGGGCAAGCCGGTCGTCAACTCGATCTCCATGAAGGAAGGCGAGGAGAAGTTCATCGCCCAGGCCAAGCTGCTGCGCAACTATGGCGCCGCCGTCGTGGTCATGGCCTTCGACGAGCAGGGCCAGGCCGATACCTACGAGCGCAAGGTGGCGATCTGCGAACGCGCCTACAAGCTCCTGACCGAAGAGGCGGATTTCCCGCCGGAAGACATCATCTTCGACCCGAACATCTTTGCGGTCGCGACGGGGATCGAGGAGCATAACGGCTACGGGCTCGCGTTCATCCAGGCGACGAAGACGATTCGCGAGCGCATGCCTCTCGTGCATGTCTCGGGCGGCGTCTCGAACCTGTCCTTCTCGTTCCGCGGCAACGAGCCAGTACGCGAGGCGATGCATGCGGTGTTCCTCTACCACGCCATCCAGGCGGGCATGGACATGGGCATCGTCAATGCCGGTCAGCTGGCGATCTACGAAAACATTGATCCGGAACTGCGCGAGGCCTGCGAGGACGTCGTGCTCAACCGCCGCGACGATGCGACGGAACGGATGCTCGACATCGCCGAGCGTTATCGCGGGACCGGGGCCAAGGAAGCCAAGGAGAGAGATCTCGCCTGGCGCGAATGGCCGGTGGAGAAGCGCCTTTCGCATGCGCTCGTCAACGGTATCAACGAATTCATCGATATCGACACGGAAGAGGCGCGCCAGAATGCGGAGCGGCCTCTGCATGTGATCGAAGGTCCGCTGATGGCCGGCATGAACGTGGTCGGCGACCTGTTCGGCTCCGGAAAAATGTTCCTGCCGCAGGTGGTGAAATCCGCCCGCGTGATGAAGCAGGCCGTGGCCGTGCTTCTGCCCTACATGGAAGAGGAAAAGCGCCTCAATGGCGGGGACCAGAAGAAGTCCGCCGGCAAGGTGCTGATGGCGACCGTCAAGGGCGACGTCCACGATATCGGCAAGAACATCGTCGGCGTCGTGCTCGCCTGCAACAATTACGAGATCATCGATCTCGGCGTGATGGTGCCGGCGACCAAGATTCTGGAAACGGCGATTGCCGAGAAGGTCGATATCATCGGGCTTTCCGGCCTGATCACCCCGTCGCTCGACGAGATGGTGCATGTGGCGTCCGAAATGGAGCGCCAGGGTTTCGACATTCCGCTGCTGATCGGCGGGGCGACGACCAGCCGCGTCCATACGGCGGTCAAGATCCATCCGCGTTATGATCGCGGCCAGGCGATCTATGTGACGGATGCGAGCCGCGCCGTCGGCGTCGTGTCCGCGCTTCTCTCCGAAGACGGAAAGCCGAGCTATATCAGCACGGTGCAGGCGGAATATGCCAAGGTGGCGGCGGCCCATGCCCGCTCTGAAGCGGAAAAGACCCGCCTGCCGATCGCGCGTGCACGCGCCAATGCGGAGAAGGTCGACTGGTCGTCCTACCAGCCCAAGAAGCCGCAATTCACGGGCACCAAGGTGTTCGAGACCTATGACTTGGCGGAACTGGCAAAATATATCGACTGGACGCCGTTCTTCCAGACCTGGGAGATGAAGGGGCGGTTCCCGGCGATCCTCGAGGACGAGAAGCAGGGCGAGGCGGCGCGCCAGCTTTATGCCGATGCGCAGGCGATGCTCGACAAGATCATTGCGGAAAAATGGTTCCGGCCGCGGGCGGTGATCGGCTTCTGGCCGGCCAATGCGGTGGGGGACGATATTCGCGTTTTTGCCGATGAGAGCCGCGCGGAAGAACTCGCGACCTTCTTCACGCTGCGACAGCAGCTTTCGAAGCGTGACGGTCGCCCGAACGTGGCGCTGTCGGATTTCGTCGCACCTGCCGAGACCGGCCTGGAGGACTATGTCGGCGGTTTCGTCGTCACGGCCGGCATCGAGGAAGTGGCGATCGCGGAGCGGTTCGAACGGGCGAACGACGATTACTCCTCGATCCTCGTCAAGGCGCTGGCTGACCGCTTCGCGGAAGCCTTTGCCGAATGCATGCACGAGCAGGTCCGCAAGGAATTCTGGGGTTATGCGCCCGACGAGACATTCTCGGCGGAAGAGCTGATCACCGAGGCCTATAACGGCATCCGCCCGGCGCCGGGTTATCCGGCCCAGCCCGACCATACGGAAAAGGCGACGCTGTTCCGGCTGCTCGATGCGGAAGCGGCGACCGGCGTCATCCTGACGGAAAGCTACGCCATGTGGCCCGGCTCGTCGGTCTCGGGCCTCTATATCGGCCACCCGGCATCCTACTATTTCGGAGTGGCGAAGGTCGAGCGGGACCAGGTCGAGGATTATGCCAAGCGCAAGGGGATGTCGATCGAGGAGATCGAGCGCTGGCTCGGCCCGGTCCTTAACTACGTGCCGACGTCCGGCCAGGATGCGGTCGACGACGCGGCCTGAGGAAGGCGCCGCCTGAGATTGCCCGAATGCAAAACGGCATCCGCGAGGATGCCGTTTTACGTTTGCGATCAGTCGCGGATGATCAGGAAATCGTGGGCGTTGAAGCGCAGCGTCAGGGTTTCGCCCGACTGCGGCAGGACCGCATCCGGGGAATTGAACATGTCGAAGGAAATCTGGTTTCCTCCGACATCGAGCTTGGTGCGGATGACTGACCCCAGAAAATGCGAGGAGAGGACCTGACCGGTCAGCGACGTATCGCCCTTGGCATTTTCCAGGAGCGAACCGGCTTCAGGGCGCAGCGCGATCGAGAGCTTGTCGCCGCCCTTCAGCGCGCCGATCGATTCTCGCAGCCTGATGGTATTCTCGCCGACCTTGACGGTGTTGGCCGCCGGATCGACGACGGTCGCCTCGATGATGTTGAGCGTGCCGACGAAGGAGGCGACGAAGCGGGTGGTCGGACGATTGTAGATTTCCGACGGGGTGCCGATCTGGTCGGCGCGGCCGGCATTCATGACGACGACACGGTCGGAGATCGACAAGGCCTCTTCCTGGTCGTGCGTCACGAAGACGGTGGTGATGCCGAGCTGGCGCTGGATTTCACGGATCTCCTCGCGCAATGAAACACGGATCTTGGCGTCGAGCGCCGACAGCGGCTCGTCGAGCAGCAGGACCTGCGGCTTCGGCGCAAGCGCGCGGGCGAGCGCCACGCGCTGCTGCTGGCCGCCGGACATCTGGTAGGGGTAGCGGTCGGCCAGATGCTCGAGGCTGATGAGCTTCAGCATTTCCTTGACGCGCGTTTCGATCTCCGTCTTGGACTTGCCGGCGACCTTCAAGCCGAAGGCGACGTTGTCGAAGACGTTCATGTTGGGAAACAGCGCATAGGCCTGGAAGACCATGCCAATATTGCGCTGGTTGGTCTTCAACGTGTTCTGGTTTTTGCCGTTGATCGAGATGGCGCCATCGCTCGGGCTTTCGAAGCCGGCGATCATGCGCAGCACGGTCGTCTTGCCGCAGCCCGACGGTCCGAGAAAGGAGACGAACTCACCCTTCTCGATGGACATATTGAAGTCCTTGACCACCTGGGTCTGGCCGAAGCTCTTCTTGATACTTTCGAGAACGAGGAACGACATCAAAATTCCTTAAGGCCTGGAAGGCGTCAATTTGCTGAAGCGGGAAACGAGCTGGATCAGACCCATCGAGAGCCAGGTGATGGCAAAGGCGATGACCGCCAGCGCCGAAGGTTCGTAAGCCTTGTTGGCGCCGACGAGCTGGAGGTAAGGACCGAAGGCCGGACGATTGAGAAGGGCCGCCATGGTGAATTCTCCCATGACGATCGCAAACGTGATGAAGGCGCCCGAGAGCACTCCCGACATGACGTTCGGGAAGATGCAGCGGAACATGATCGTCGGCCATTTGGCGCCAAGGATTTCGGCGGCCTCCGTCAGCGTCCGCACATCGATGGTCCGCATCGCGGTATCGACCGAGCGATACATGTATGGAAGGGCCAGCGTGACGTAGGAGAATGTCAGCAGGATGTTGGTGCCCTGCGTCGAGCCGGTGAACGGGATCCAGGACGAGGAATTGTAGAGACGCAGGTAGCCGAACACGATGACGATCGCCGGAATGACGAGCGGCAGCAGCGTGATGAATTCGACGACCGGCCGCATCTGCGGCAGGCGTAGCCGCACCCAATAGGCGGTCGGCACGATGAGCAGCATGCCGACGACGATCGTCACCAGCGCCATCAGCATCGAGAAGCCGAAGGTGGCGCGGAACTGAGCGTCCGTAAACACCGACTGGTAGGCATCGAAGGAATAGACGCCGCGCCGCATGCGCAGCGAGAACTCGAAAGTCCCGATCAGCGGCACGAAGAAATAGATGGCGCCGATGGCGATCGCGATCCAGGCGAAGATCTTGTGCGCCTTCATTTCTGCCACCGTTCGGCGCGGCTGCGCAGCCAGATATAGAGGATGTTGGAAATGCCGGTGATGACGATCATGCCGAGGGCGAGCGCATAACCGAGATTGGGATTATGCAGCACGTCGCCACGGATCTGGGCGTAGAGCAGGATCGGCACGATGTTGAGCGAGGCACCGGTCAGCGCAAAGGCGGTCGCAATCGCGCCGAAAGCGTTGGCGAAAAGGAGGAGCGTGGCGCCCATCAGGCTCGGCCAGAGGATCGGCAGCACCACCATGCGCCAGTATTGCCAGGTGGACGCGCCAAGGATTTCGGATGCCTCGCGCCACTCCTTCTTCAATCCGTCCAGCGCCGGCGTCAGGATCAGTACCATCAGCGGGATCTGGAAGAACATGTAGGTGATCGTCAGGCCGAAGAACGAGAGGAGGTTGAACCCCGTCGAATAGAGATTGAAGCCGAGCCAGTCCCGCATGAAGACCGTGACCAACCCGGTCCGACCAAGTGTCGCAAGGAAGGCGAAGGCGAGCGGCACGCCCGCGAAGTTCGACGCAACGCCCGAAAAGGTCAGCAGGCTGGAGCGGATCCAGGACGGCACGCCGCCGAGCACGACCGCCCAGGCGAGGAAGAAGCCGATCAACGCGCCGCCGAGTGCAGACGCGACGGATACCCGGATACTGATCCAGTAGGCGCCGAGGATGGACGGCGAAAAGAGGTCGGCAATATTCTGAAACGTGAATTCGCCCGCCGGATTGAAGAAGGCGCCGACGATCAGATAGACCGTGGGAACAATCAGGAAGGCGAGCGCAAATAGCATGAACGGCACGATGCCGAGCCAGTCTATGACTGTCCGGCGGTCGATGAATGACGTGGAAGCGGTGGTCATGAAGGCTGGCGATCCAGGGAAAACGGGAAAACTCCCGCGCCGGACGGCGCGGGAGGTCAATCTTGTTCCGATTACTTTGCGACGTTGGCGCCGACCACGCTATCCCATTTCTTGGTGATGGTTTCCTTGGCGGCAGCCTGCTGGGCGAGCGTCGGGAATACGGCCTTCTCATAGGCTGCTGCCGGGGGCAGGGCGTCGAGCAGGTTCTTCGGGATCTTGTTGTTCTTGGCAAGATCGTTGAAGCGGATCGGGTGGCAATATCCCTTCAGCCAGCCGAGCTGACCTTCGTCGGAATAGAGGTATTCCATCCACAGCTTGGCAGCGTTCGGATGCGGAGCGAAAGCGGAGATCGCCTGGACGTAGACGCCTGCAACGACGCCGCTTGCCGGAACCACGACCTCGAAGGGCGGGTTGCCCTTCAGGCTTTCGCCCCAGGACAGGGCGTTATAGTCCCAGGCGACGATGATCGGCGTCGTGCCCTGTGCGAACGGGGCGGCCTTGCCGGTGACCGGAACGAAATTGCCCTTCTTGTTGAGTTCCGCGAAGAACTTCAGGCCTTCGTCGCCGGCCTTGGCGGAGTCGCCGTTGGCGCCGGAGAGGCCGGCGGCATAAACGCCCTGAACGGCCTGGTTGGCGCTGCGCGGATCGCCGGCGAGCGCGACGGCATTGGCGTAGTCGGACTTCAGGAGGTCGGGCCAGTCCTTCGGAGAGGTCTTGACGAGGTCCTTGTTCACCAGGAAGGCGAGAACGCCGTAATAGTCGCCGTACCAGTAACCGTCTGCATCCTTGGCGTCGGCCGGGATCGAATCCCAGGTGGAGACCTTGTAGGGCTGGATCAGGCCGTCGGCCTTGGCGGACGGGCCGAACGACAGGCCGACGTCGATGACGTCAGGAGCCTGCGGGCCCTTGTTGCCCTTGTTGGCCTTGATCGCTTCGATTTCGTCGCCCGAACCGGCATCCGGGTTCAGTTCGTTGACTTCGAGGCCGTACTTCGCCTTGAAGCCGGCGATCACGTCGCCGTAGCCGCACCAGCTGTGGGGCAGGGCGATCGTGGTCAGCGTGCCTTCCTTCTTGGCGGCCGCGATCAGCTCGGCGCTCGGCTCGGCGGCGGCGATGGCGGTGGAGGCGACGACGAGGGCGGTCGTCAGGGAAAGAAGACGTTGGGTCTTGTTGGGCACGGTATCCTCCTAGGGGTTCAGGTCGTGTGGTCCGGATCGTTCGGCGCGACTCGTAGAGCCAGTTTATGTATCGTATATGACAGGCCGGAGGATGAGCGGTTGCTCATAAGCCCCCGGAATTACCGGCATATTTCTTGACCCCGACTGTCAATCGGGACGGCCCTGGCGGCCCGGCCGGCGGAACAGCATCGTCCGCTCGAAGAGGCCTTCCAGAGAGTTCATGCGTTCGCGGGTTTCCTCCCAGGTTGCGCTCTGCACCGCCTCGATCAGCGCCTCGACGACGAACAGGGTGATGACGGAGCTGTCCCAGGCCGAGGGCGCCTCGATCCGCACCTTGAATGTGTGTTGCGCGTGCTTGGCGACGGGCGAGGCCCAGACGTCGGTCAGCAAGACGATGACGACGCCGTTGGCCCGTGCGGCCTCTGCCAGCGTCGCCATCTCCTGCTCGTAGCGGCGGATATCGAAGATCACCAGCACGTCGCCGGCACTCATGTTCAGAACATGCTGCGGCCAGGAACTGGAATTGGTGGAGATCAGGGTCGTCTTCGGGCGGATGACCTGCATGTGGGTGAAGAAATACTCGGCCAGCGCCCCGGTGATGCGGCCGCCGACGAAGTAGATGCCCCGATTGCGATCACGCAGAAGTGCGGCCGCGCCCTCGAAAGTCGTGGTGTCGAGATCCGAAAGCGTGTCGCGCAGATTGGCGGTGATGGCGTCGGCGAAGCGGTTGAGGATATGCGTGCCGGGCGCATTGGAGGCCCAGCGGTCGTGCTTGGCGATCGGATTGGAGATCGTTGCCTCGAGCTCCTGGTGGAGATGCGACTGGAATTCCGGATAGCCCTTGTAGCCGAGCTTCTGCACCATGCGTGCCACCGTCGGCGTCGAAACGCCGGCGTTCTCCGCGATCACAGTGATGCTGCCGAGCCCCGACACCGGATAGTTCTCCAATAGGCTGTCCGCCAACTGTTTTTCCGCACGCGTCAGGCCGTCGTAACGAACGCGAATGACATCTGATACGGTGCGTGCAGTTGGTGGCACGAAAGCTGTTCCCTCCGGTCTTCGCCGGTTTATGACACGAGTTAAAAGTACTTTTGTGACAGGTGTCAATGGAGCGGGTGAAGAGAAATTTTCAGAATCACGTTGACGGCAGCCGGAAAGTGAAGAATTCTCTTCTTAATCCAATTTAAACGATTTTTTCCGGAAGGCGTTGATGCTGGTCCAGTCGGAATTCTTCACGGAGGCGGATGGCGAGCCCGTCGCGGTGGACAATACCGGCGGCCGCGGAGACGTGCTTCTCGTCTGCGAACACGCCTCGCGCCGCCTGCCGGAACGGTATGGCGATCTGGGGCTTTCCGCGGATGCGCTTGCCTCGCACATCGCCTGGGATCCGGGAGCGCTTGCCGTCTCCCGGCTGATGTCGAAGAGCCTCGACGCGACGCTGATCCACCAGCGGTTTTCGCGGCTCATCTACGACTGCAACCGGCCGCCGGATTCGCCCGCAGCGATCCGCGACGTGTCCGAGATCTTCCGGATCCCCGGCAACGAGAACCTGACCGAGGCGGAGAAATCGCGCCGGACCACGGCTCTCTATCTGCCGTTCCACGGCCGGATCCGCGAGGAGATCGCGGCGCGGCGGGCGAGGGGGCTGCAGACGGTGCTCGTCACCATTCACAGCTTCACGCCGGTCTATTTCGGCAAGGAGCGGCCTGTCGAGATCGGCGTGCTTCACGATACCGACAGCCGGCTTGCCGACCGGGTGCTGCAGGCCGCATCCGATACGCATCTCTACCGCGTCGAGCGCAACGAGCCTTACGGGCCGGCGGACGGCGTGACGCACACGCTGGAGGTCCACGCCTTGCCGGCAGGGCTTCTCAACGTGATGATCGAAATCAGGAACGATCTCATAACAGACGAAACCGGCCAGGGGGTCGTGGCCGATTTCTTGACAGGATTGCTGCGGGAAAGCCTCGCAGACGTCCAAAGATAAAAGACCCGGGGAGCAGCAGCTCGCATGCCCGCGGTGGATTTCCGCGGGAAGGACAAACCGGATGGCCGCGATGGCGCGGTCTTTCTGCCAACAGGGGGAAGTCATGTCCGAGTATACCGAAGGCGACAAAAAGCAGGATATTCATATCCTGCATTCCATGGGCTATGCGCAGGAGCTCGAGCGTCGCATGAGCTCGTTTTCCAACTTTGCAATTTCGTTTTCCATCATCTGCATTCTCTCCGGCGGCATCAACTCGCTGGGGCAGGCGACTGCCGGCGCCGGCGGTGCGGCAATCGGCATCGGCTGGCCGCTCGGCTGCCTGATTTCCGGCATCTTCGCGCTCGGGCTGGCGCAGATCGGCTCGGCCTATCCAACGGCGGGCGGCCTCTATCACTGGGGTTCCATCCTCGGCAACCGCTTTACCGGCTGGCTTTCCGCCTGGCTCAACCTGCTCGGTCTCGTCACCGTGCTCGGCGCCATCAATGTCGGGACGTTCTATTTCTTCTTCGGCGCCTTCGGGCCGGCTTTCGGCATCGAGGATACGCTGACGCATCGCGTGGTTTTCGTTGCCCTCATCACCGGGCTGCAGGCCGGCATCAATCATTTCGGCATAGGTCTGACGGCGAAACTCACCGACTTTTCCGGCTATCTGATCTTCGCGACCGCGATCCTCCTGACGATCGCATGCCTTATCGCAGCCCCCGGCTTCGATTTCGCGCGGCTCTTCACCTTCGCCAACTATACCGGCACTGAGGGGGCGGCGCTCGTCTGGCCGAACAGCGTGTCCGGCGTGATGGCATTCCTTCTCGGCCTGCTCCTGCCGATCTACACGATCACCGGTTATGACGCCTCGGCCCATACATCCGAGGAGACCGTCAAGGCGGCGGAATCCGTGCCGCGCGGCATGGTCTCGGCCGTCGTATGGTCCGCCGTGTTCGGCTACATCATGCTGTGCGCCTTCGTACTGATGATTCCCAACATGGATGATGCGGCCAAGCAGGGCTGGAACGTGTTCTTCTGGGCGATGGACGCGCAGATGAACCCGACCGTGAAGAGCATCCTGTATTTCCTGATCTTCATCTCGCAGCTGCTGTGCGGCCTGGCCACCGTCACGTCGGTATCGCGGATGATCTTCGCCTTCTCGCGCGACAAGGGCCTGCCTGCGTCGTCGGTGCTCGCCAAGGTCAGCCCGAAATACCGTTCGCCCGTCGCGGCGATCTGGACCGGCTCCATCCTCGCCGTCCTGTTCGTCTGGTTCACCTCGGCGATCACCATTGCCGGCACGCCGGCCTATTCGATCGTCGTGTCCTGCACGGTCATCTTCCTGTTCCTGTCCTTCGCTCTGCCGATCGCGCTCGGGCTGTTCACCATCGGCACGGCGAAATGGCCAAGCATGGGTCCCTGGAACATGGGTATTCCGGTCTACCGGCTGGTCGCCATCCTGGCGATCATCTCGATGATCGTCATCTTCTTCATCGGCATCCAGCCGCCGAACGACTGGGCGCTCGAAATCACCGTCGGCTTCCTGGTGCTGACCGGAATCGTCTGGTTCGCCTTCGAGAACCGGCGTTTCATGGGGCCGCCGATCGGCGATGCCATCGCAAAGCGGCAGGCCGAGATCGCTGCTGCGGAAGCGGCTGTCGGAGAAACGTAAGCGCGACCGGGCTTAACGCCCCAATGATCCCGCCGCCACGACACTCGAAAGGTTGTGGCGGTTCACCCTTTTGAAACGGATGTGAGGCATGACCCCGATTTACTCTTTCGACGATCTGAAACGCGACGTCGCCGATGGCCGCATAGATACGATTATCGCCGCCCAGGTGGACATGCAGGGCCGCCTGATGGGAAAGCGGTTCCAGGCGGAATATTTCGTCGAGAGCGCCTATAAGGAGACCCATAGCTGCAATTACCTGCTTGCCACCGATATCGAGATGGAGACCATTTCCGGCTACAAGGCGACGAGCTGGGAGCAGGGCTACGGCGACTACACGATGAAGCCGGATCTCTCGACATTGCGGAAACTGCCCTGGCTGGAAGGTACGGCGCTGGTTCTCTGCGACGTGCTCGACCATCACACCCATGCCGAAGTGCCGCATTCGCCGCGCGCCATCCTGAAGGCTCAGGTGAAGCGGCTGGAAGCGATGGGCATGTCCGCCTTCATGGCGACCGAACTCGAATTCTTCCTGTTCGACCAGACCTATGACCAGGCCCGCGAAAGCGGCTACCGCAACCTCAAGCTCGCGAGCGGCTACAACGAGGATTACCACATCTTCCAGACCACCAAGGAAGAGGAGGTCATGCGGGCAATCCGCACCGGGCTGCAGGGCGCCGGCATTCCGGTCGAGAATTCCAAGGGCGAGGCATCGGCCGGCCAGGAGGAAATCAACGTGCGTTATGCCGATGCGCTGACCATGGCCGACCGGCACGTGATCATCAAGAATGCGGCCAAGGAGATCGCCTGGGGCAAGGGCAAGGCGATCACCTTCCTCGCGAAGTGGAACTATGCGGCTGCCGGCAGCTCGTCCCACATCCACCAGTCGCTGTGGAGCGCCGACGGAAGCGAGCCGCTGTTCTTCGACAAGGACGGCGAGCACGGCATGTCTGACCTGATGAAACATTATATCGCGGGGCTGCTCGCCCATGCGGGCGAGATCACCTACTTCCTGGCGCCCTATATCAATTCCTACAAGCGTTTCATGGCCGGCACGTTCGCGCCGACCAAGGCCGTCTGGTCGAAGGACAACCGCACCGCCGGCTACCGTCTCTGTGGCGAGGCCAGCAAGGGGATTCGCATCGAATGCCGCGTCGGCGGTTCCGACCTCAACCCCTATCTTGCCATGGCGGCGCTGATCGCTGCCGGAATCGACGGCATCGAGAAGAAGATGGCGCTGGAGCCGGCCTTCGTCGGCGACGCCTATGGCGGGAAGGATATTCGCGAAATCCCGAAAACGTTGCGCGATGCGGTCGATCTGATGAACGGATCGGAACTTCTGCGTTCCGCCTTCGGCAGCGACGTCATCGACCACTATGTCCGCGCCGGCCAATGGGAGCAGGAGGAATACGACCGCCGCGTGACGGATTGGGAAGTGGCGAGAGGGTTCGAGAGGGTGTAGACCTCTCCGCACACATTACAATCAGCAATGGGAATACCGATCATGACGATGATCCAATGTATCTCGCCGGTCGACGGCTCGGTCTATGCCGAACGTCCGGCCATGTCGCCGGAGGCTGCGGCGGAGGCCGTTGGGCGCGCCCGCGCGGCTCAGAAGGTCTGGGCGAAGCGGCCGCTCGAAGAGCGTGTCCAGCTGGTGCTGAAAGGCGTTGCGCGCCTCAATGAGATGGTCGACGAGGTGGTGCCGGAGCTTGCCTGGATGATGGGCCGGCCGGTGCGTTACGGCGGCGAGTTCAAGGGGTTCAACGAGCGTTCCAACTATGTGGCGTCGATTGCGGCGGATGCGCTGGCACCTTTGCGCGTCGAGGACAGCGCTACGTTCGAACGGCGCATCGAACGCGAGCCGCATGGCGTCGTGTTCGTCATCGCGCCCTGGAACTATCCTTATATGACGGCGATCAACACGGTCGCGCCGGCGCTGATGGCAGGCAATACCGTTGTGCTGAAACACGCCGCTCAGACGCTGCTCGTCGGCGAGCGCATGGTGCGTGCCTTCGTTGAGGCCGGCGTTCCGGAGGATGTCTTCCAGAATATCTTCCTCGACCACGCGACGACGGCCAGGCTGATTTCGGAAGGGATGTTCAACTTCATCAATTTCACGGGCTCGGTCGAGGGCGGACGTTCGATCGAGCGGGCCGCCGCCGGTACGTTTACCGGCATAGGGCTCGAACTCGGCGGCAAGGACCCCGGTTATGTGATGGAGGACGCCGATCTCGATGCCGCCGTCGATACGCTGATGGATGGTGCGACATACAATTCCGGGCAGTGCTGCTGCGGCATCGAGCGCATCTACGTGCATGAATCGCTTTATGATTCCTTCGTCGAAAAGTCGGTCGCCTGGGTGTCGAACTACAAGCTCGGCAATCCGCTCGACAAGGAAACGACGCTCGGGCCGATGGCCAACAAGCGGTTCGCCAAGGTTGTGCGCCAGCAGATCGCTGACGCGGTGGCGAGCGGCGCCAGGGCTCTGGTTGATCCGAAGCTTTTCCCGGCCGATGACGGCGGCGCTTATCTTGCGCCGCAGGTATTGGTTGACGTCGATCACTCCATGGAGATCATGCGCGAAGAGACTTTTGGCCCGGCTGTCGGCATCATGAAGGTGAAGAGTGACGACGAGGCGATCGGCTATATGAACGACAGCCGCTACGGGCTGACGGCGTCGCTCTGGACGCCGGATGTCGATCGCGCCAACCGGATCGGCAGCCAGCTCGAAACCGGTACGGTGTTCATGAACCGCGCCGATTATCTCGATCCGGCGCTGGTCTGGACCGGCGTCAAGGAAACCGGGCGGGGCGGCTCGCTCTCCGTGCTCGGCTTCCACAACCTGACCCGCCCGAAATCCTACCACCTGAAGAAGGTCACGAAATGAATATCGTCGCGAACTGGAGCTATCCGACCGCCGTCAAGCTGGGCCGCGGACGGATCAAGGAACTGGCGGACGCCTGCAAGACGCTCGGCCTCAAGAAACCGCTTCTGGTCACCGACCGGGGACTGGCCTCGATGGCGATCACCGGCCATGCGCTCGACGTGCTCGAAGAGGCGGGCCTCGGCCGGGCTATCTTTGCCGATGTCGATCCGAACCCGAACGAGAACAACCTCGAAGCCGGCATCAAGGCTTATAAGGACGGCGGCCATGACGGCGTCGTCGCCTTCGGCGGCGGCTCCGGCCTCGATCTCGGCAAGCTGATCGCCTTCATGGCCGGCCAGACGCGGCCGGTCTGGGATTTCGAGGATATCGGCGACTGGTGGACCCGTGCCGACGCCTCCAAGATCGCGCCGATCGTCGCGGTGCCGACCACGGCCGGAACCGGTTCGGAAGTCGGCCGGGCAGGGGTACTCACCAATTCGGTCACCCATGTGAAGAAGATTATCTTCCACCCGAAACTGCTGCCGGGCGTCGTCATCTGCGATCCGGAACTGACGATGGGCATGCCGAAGGCGATCACCGTCGGCACCGGCATGGACGCCTTTGCCCATTGCCTCGAAGCCTATTCGTCGCCTTTCTATCACCCGATGTCCGGCGGCATCGCGCTCGAAGGCATGCGGCTGGTCAAGGAATTTCTGCCGCGCGCCTATAAGGACGGCGCCGATCTCGAAGCGCGCACCAACATGATGTCGGCCGCTGCCATGGGTGCGGTCGCCTTCCAGAAGGGGCTCGGCGCCATCCATTCGCTGTCGCATCCGATCGGGGCGGTCTACAACACCCATCACGGCATGACCAACGCGGTCGTCATGCCGCCGGTTCTGCGCTTCAACCGTCCGGCGATCGAGGAGAAGATCGCCCGCGCCGCAGCCTATCTCGGCATCGCCGGCGGGTTCGACGGGTTCTACGACTACGTCCTGTCGCTGCGCTCGGAACTCGGCGTGCCGGACAATCTCACGGCCATGGGAATCAAGCCGGACCGAATCGATGAGCTGACGGCCATGGCAATGGAGGACCCGAGCTGCGGCGGCAACCCGGTCACCATGACGACGGAAAACACCAAGGCGCTTTTCCTCGACTGCTTTTAAGCCTTTCGAGGCACGGGAAAGTCGGCATTAACGAAGCCCGGAGGCCAAAACCTCCGGGCTTTTCCGCATTTTAGAACCGGAAGCTAAATCTCCTGAGTGATATTAATGGTGTCTAAATTTGCAATTCGTTAACCATGTTTGGAAAGGATGGCATTCATGACACCATGCTTCCCGGTGTCCTCGTGAGCGATGTGGCTCTAGCCTTGTTCGAGGACCGACAATGCCTGTAATTTCCTTTGCCAATGCCAAGGGTGGAGCCGGAAAAACGACCGCTGCGCTCCTGCTCGCTACCGAACTTGCCCATCAGGGTTTTCGCGTCACCGTCATCGATGCCGATCCGCAGCGCTGGATCAGCCAGTGGTTCGAAACCTCCGGCACCGTGCGCAACATCGAGGTGGTATCGGAAGTAACCCTCGCATCGCTCCAGTGTCATCTCCGGGAAATGGCTTCGCGCACCGACTATTTCATCATCGACCTCGCCGGCGCCCGTGATGCGCTGGTCACAACGGCGATCGGCCTTTCGGACCACGTGATGATCCCGGTCCAGGGGTCGGCCATGGACGCCAAGGGTGCGGCGCAGATCCTCGACCTTCTCGCCTACATGAAGGAGAGGGCAGGCCTGGTGATCCCGCATTCGGTGGTGCTGACGCGGGTGACGTCCATGGTCACCACCAAGGCGCTGCTGACCATCAAGGGTCTTCTGGCTGCCCGCGGCGTGCACGTCCTCGATACGCCGATCGGCGAGCGGATCGCCTTCAAGGAACTGTTCGAGATCGGCGGAACGCTCCACACGCTGGATCCCGCCAAGGTCAGCAATATCGACAAGGCGAAGGAAAACGCCCGGTCCTACGCCCAGGAAGTCATGCGCCTTATGCCCGTCAAGATCACCCGGTCTGTCGCGTCGCGCCTCTTTGGACTGGGCCGCTACGCCGCCTGATCGCCCTCCGGGCCATCCCAGGACTTCGCTTAGGAGGCGGTCGGTTCGAAAGAGCCGGCCGCCTTCGCATACGCGCTGGCCGCTTGGGTGGCTGCGGCCGCAGTTGCGATCAGGTCCGGCTCTTCCTGATTGGCCGGCACGCTGCGCGCGGCGACGAACCGGTCGCGCATCTGACGCCAGTTCTGCTGGGCGAGGTTGCTGATTTCACTCGGCGGCATCCCCGATGTGGTCAGGATCTCGACCGTCAGCAGGTCAAATCGATTCTCCGAATGCATATAGCTCCATCCGATCAGTCTGCTTTGCGGAAGCGACGCGACGAGGACGTGCAGCATTTGTTCGAGCGCAACACGCTCGGGAGCGCCCAGCAGGACTTCGTCATGGGCAAGTGATATCGCGATCGTCTTTTCATGATCTTTTTCGGCATGGCGATGGAAGTTAGGTGGGCCGGAATTTTCAAGCATGACCTGATTGCAGACGAAGATGCAACGATTGCAGATCGCCGTGGTAGCCGGGCCGGCAATGATCATTTCGACAGCGCGGCGGTTCTCGCCACAAAAGGAGCAGACGGCTCCATCGTCCCCGCGTCCGAACAGGAGCGACAGGGCGCCTTTCAGTCTCGTTGAAAAGTTCATTCATCCACCGCCGATGCACTTGTCTCCAGCGAAAAACTAGTGCTGCTTTTGCCCGAAGCCAGATCGCCAGGCAAACAAAGTGCCGACGGCTCAGGTGTCGTTCCGGGGGTGACGGACCTTACTCGGTGAATTCAACCGTCGTGCCGGGCTTGACCATCTTGGCGAGTTCTTTGGCATCCCAGTTGGTCAGGCGTACGCAGCCGTGGCTGTTGGTCTTGCCGATCTTGGAGGGTTCCGGCGTGCCGTGGATGCCGTATGTGGGCTTCGAGAGCGCAATCCACACTGTACCGACCGGGCCGTTGGGACCTGGCGGTATCTGCAGGATCTGGTCGTTGTTGCCCTGCTTGAAATTGATCTTCGGATTGTAGGTGTAACCGGGATCGAGCGCGATGCGTTCGACGGTGTGGGTTCCGGTCGGCGAAGGCGTGTCGGTCGAGCCGATGGTTGCCGGATAGGCGGCGATCAGGCGTCCGTCCACGCCATAAGCGAAGACCTGCTTCTTGCTCTTGTCGGCGATGATGCGGGTGACCTGACCGGCCTTGGGCTGTCCCGGATTGATGACCTTGATGGTCGAGCCGGGGATGGTGAAATCGACGCCGGGATTGAGCGCCTTGAGATAACCTTCGTCCATGTGGAACTGCTCGGCGAGCTTTTCGGTCACGGACGTATAGGACATCGCCGGAAGCTGCGATTTATGCGCATAGTCTTCCGGGATCGAGGCGACATAGGGACCGGCTGCATCGGCCGGCGTGATCGTGTAATCGACGATCGGCAGGCCGCCCGAATAGGTCAGCCGCTGCAGGATGTCCTCGGAATTGTTCGGGTCGAGCGTCTCGCCGGTCATTTCCTGCCAGGCGGCGATCGCCTTGTTGACGTTGTCGCCGAGATGGCCGTCGATGACGCCGGGCGAGATGCCTTCCCGGTCCAGGAAGACCTGAAGTGCTGCGATCTGGGCCTGTGGTTTCTTGGTGACGGTGATGATCGGCTTCTGCGGCAGAAGCGTTTCCGCCGGCCGCTGGTCCGATTCGATCGAGGCTTCCTGCGGGTAGCCGGTGTCAGCCTCGGGGAGGGCCTGATCATCGAGCGGCATGCGGCTGACCGAGCCTGGCCCCGGGATCCCGCCGGTGATGGCGCCCGGTTCGCCGGGGCGGTATTCGCGGTAATCGCGATAACCGCCTGCACCCTGCTGGTAACCGCCCGAATCGCGCAGAGAGCGGTAACCGCCCGGCACCGGCGGATATTCCTGCCTCCGGTTGGGGCGATAGGTTTCCTGGCGGATCTCGGTTGCGACGACATTGCCGAAGTGGTCGATCAGGACACGGCGGCCCATGCCGTCGCGGCTGATGATGACGTCACGGCGATCCGGCTCATAGTCCAGGATCGAACCGTCAGGAGCGACGAGCATCGTTTCCGAGGGATAGCGGCCATAGCGGCTCTGCGCCTCGGCGGAGGGAATTCCCTGCGCCGCGGTCAGGATCACCAGACTTGCGCATGCAAAAAATAGCCGCTTCACGATGTCACCGACTTCCTTGTTTCCTACTTAAACGTAATCGGGAAATCGCACATTGGTTCCCGCCCGTTCGCCTGTCGCCACAGACAAGTTAAATTTGACCGTAGTGTGGAAAAAGTGAATTCGTCATGAACACACCGTTAAATTCACCTCACGATCGGTTAGAAGTTTTGACGAAACCGTGAAGGGAATGATTATGAAGGCTTTTTCCGCCGCCAAGGGCCCCAGGATTTTCCTCGACGAGAGTTCCGTTCTCGACATCGGAGGCTGCTTTATCGGCGATATCGATCTTGCTCCGGGCCGGGCCATTCCGGACGACGGAGATCCGCGAATCGATCACTCGCTGGAAGGCTTTCTCTTCACCTGCGGGCCTGACCATATTCGCCACCCGGAGGCCATCGAAGGTTCGGCCGATGGCAGGAGATATCCGCTGCATGGATCCTTCTCCTCGCATCCCGCCGAGATCGTGTTCTGGGATGCGCAAGGGCAGGATGCGGAGTGCCGTGCCCGCGTGCCGGTGACGCTTGCGACCGGTGAAACCGCTCTCCTCGAACGCCACTGGCGGATCGATGGCGCAACCGGTGAGGTGAGCCTGTCGGACAAGGTCACCAATACCGGCACCAAGCCGTTCGCGCGGGTGCATATGTACCACATGAATATCGGCGCCTGGCTGTTCGACGATCACGTCCGGCTTAACGGCAGGATGCTCGAAGGCGGCGGTTTCCCCTGGACCTTCGGCGGCGAGACCGGCGGCATATTCTGCGTCCCGGCCGTCGTCGAGGGCGAGCCGTGGGCCGAAATTGCGCTCGGACCGGTAGCGGCGATCGGCGGACTGACGCTGAAGGTGAAGTTCAGGACCGATACGCTTCCGCATCTGCAGGTCTGGCGGAACCAGAAGGCGCCGGCCCATGTGCTCGGGATCGAGCCGGTTTCGCATCGCCTCGCAAGCCGTCAGGAACTTACGGCGAACGGAGAACTCGGCTGGATCAAGCCCGGCGAAAGCGCCGAATACGGACTGCGCTTCTGCTTCGTCTGAGAGTTGCGGTTCGGTGATTGACGCCTAAAGGGCACCGTCGTAATGCTTGCGCCTCAAATAGAACGGAGGGCTAAGTCCATGGATATCCGCCAGATCAACGACGAGTATTCCGTCACAGGCCAGATCACCGTCGAGGATCTCGACCAGGTCAAGGCCATGGGGTTCAAGTCGGTCGTCTGCCATCGTCCGGACGACGAAGAGCCGGGTCAGCCGCATTTCGCCGAGATCGAAGCCCGCGCCAAGGAACTCGGCCTCGACATCCGCCATATCCCGGTCGGCCGCATGGGCGTCGATGAACAGGGCGTCAACGCGATGGTCGATGCGCTTGACGAATTTCCGCGCCCGATGCTCGGCTTCTGCCGTTCCGGCGCACGTTCGACGGCAATCTACGAAAAGAGCCAGCATCTTCGCGGCTAAAGATTTCCCCCGGCCTCGTGCTTTTGGCGTGGGGCCCTTTCCCGTAGCTCAATTTTTTTGAGGAGAATTCCATGAGCATCCAGCGTATCGAGCCGGTCGCCCGCATGAGCGGCGCCGTTGTCCACGGCAACACCGTCTATCTCGCCGGCCAGGTTGGCGAAGGTGAATCGGTCACCGACCAGTGCAAGGACGCGCTTTCCGAGGTCGACCGCCTGCTGGCCGCTGCCGGTTCCGACAAGTCGAAGATCCTGCAGACGATCATCTACCTCTCGGACATCGCCTATTTCGGCGAAATGAATGCCGTATGGGAAGCCTGGATCGATCCGGCCAACCCGCCGGCCCGCGCCACCAGCGAAGCCAAGCTCGCTGCGCCGAAGTACAAGGTCGAGTTTATCGTTACCGCTGCGATCTGATCGCTGCGATATTGAATCAGAAAGCCGGCCTATCATTGTGATAGGTCGGCTTTTTCTATTTCAGGCCTTTTCGCGGATCTGGGTCAGCGTCCTGGCCGGCGTGATCGCTTCCGGGTCGAGCCGGACCTCGATGATCGAAGGCTTGCCGCTTGCTCGCGCCCGCTCATAGGCCGGACCAAACTCTTCCGTCTTCTCGACCAGTTCTCCGTGTCCGCCAAAAGCCTTGGCATAGGCGACGAAGTCCGGGTTGACGAGGTCGGTGGCGCTGACGCGGCCCGGATATTCCCGCTCCTGGTGCATGCGGATCGTGCCGTAGATGCCGTTGTTAACGAGCACGGTGATGATCGGCAGGCCGTAACGCACCGCGGTGATGAATTCCTGGCCGTGCATCATGAAGCAGCCGTCGCCGGCAAAGCAGACGACTTCGCGTTCCGGAAAGAGCTGTTTGGCGGCAACCGCGGCCGGCAGGCCGTAGCCCATCGAGCCTGAGGTCGGGGCGGACTGGGTGTTGTATTTGCGGAAGCGGTGGAAACGGTGCAGCCAGGTGGCGTAGTTGCCGGCGCCGTTGGTGAAGATCGCGTCGTCGGGCACGTTCTTCTCGATCCATTGCATGATCGGACCCATCCTGACCGGGCCGGGCCCGGACTCCGGTGGCGTCGACCACTTCAGGTAGGAGTCGTGCAGCGCTGACTTCCGTTCGGCCCAGATCGGCGCGGCCGGCGGTTCGAGGTCCTTCAGCGCGGCGACGAATTCTGCCGGAGCGGCGCAGATCGGCAGATCCGGCCGGTACATGCGTCCGAGTTCTTCCGGATCAGGGAAGACATGGACGAGCTTCTGCTTGGGATAGGGAATGTCGATTAGCGTGTAGCTGGAGGAGGGCATTTCCGACATGCGGCTGCCGATCAGCACCAGCAGGTCCGTCTCCTTCACCGCCTTGGCGAGCACCGGATTGATGCCGATGCCGACATCGCCGGCATAGGATGGATGCAGATGATCGAACAGCATCTGGCGGCGGAAGGAACAGCCGACAGGCACTTTGAAGCGGCTGGCGAAAGCCTGGAAATCCGCAACCGCCTGCTCGCTCCAGCGGGTGCCGCCGAGGATGAACATCGGACGCTCAGCGTTCTTGAGCATGGTTTCGAATGCGGCGATCTGGCTTGTGCCGGGATGGCTCTCGACCGGCATATAAGGGCGAGCATCCGGCGCCTCGACTTCCTCGACCAGCATGTCTTCCGGCAGGGTCAGCACGACGGGGCCGGGGCGGCCCGACGTGGCGACTGCAAAGGCACGGGTGACGAATTCCGGAATGCGGCGGGCATCGTCGATTTCGCCCACCCATTTGGCGAATTCGGTGAAGGCGCGGCGGTATTCGACCTCCTGAAAGGCCTCGCGTTCCTTCATGTCGCGGCCGATCTGGCCGACGAAAAGGATCATCGGGATGGAGTCCTGCCGGGCGATGTGCAGGCCGGCGGAGGCATTGGTGGCGCCGGGGCCGCGGGTCACCATGCAGATACCCGGTTCGCCGGTCAAACGCCCCCAGCTGTCGGCCATCATCGCGGCACCGCCTTCCTGGCGGCAGACGAGCACCTCGATGCCGCTTTCATAAAGGGCGTCGAGCACCGCGAGATAGCTTTCGCCCGGAACGCAGGAGATGCGCTTGACGCCGTTTGCCTTCAGCGCCTCGACGATGAGCTGCCCTCCGGTCTTCATGACGGTGTTCATCTTTCTCTCCCCTCTTTTTCGATTTGATCGAGTTGCGCCAGCACGTCGGCGGTATGTTCGCCAAGCGCCGGGCTCGGCCGGTGATAGACAAGCGGCGTTTCCGACAGCACGATCGGGCTGCGCACGCCCGGGATGACAGTGCCGTCGGCCGCTTCGAGGTCGATTCGCAGTCCGCGCTCCTTGACCTGTGGGTCGTCGAACATTTCGGCGATCGAATTGATCGGCCCGGCCGGCACGGCATTGTCGCCACAGGCGGCCAGCAGTTCGGCCTTCTTCCATTTCGTGGTCTGCGCCAGAATCAGCCGCCGCACCTCGACGCGGTTGGCGACACGCGCCTTGTTGGTGGCGAAGCGCTCGTCGTCGGCGACCTGCACGATGCCGAGAATACGGCAGAGGCGGCGGAACTGGCCGTCATTGCCGACTGCAAGGATCAGGTGGCCGTCCTCGGTCGGCACAACCTCATAGGGGCTGATGTTCGGATGGGCATTGCCGAGCCGCACCGGTGCCTCGCCGGAGACCAGGTAGTTCATGTTCTGGTTGGCGAGGATGCCGGCCTGGACGTCGAGCAGCGCCATGTCGACATGCTGGCCCTCGCCGGTCTTCATCGCGTGGATCAGCGCGCCCTGGATGGCGGTCACCGCATAGATGCCCGTGAAGATGTCGGCGATTGCGACGCCCGCCTTCATCGGCTGGCCGTCCGGCTCGCCGGTGATCGACATGAAGCCGGACATGCCCTGGACGATGTAATCGTAGCCGGCGAGATTGGCGTAGGGGCCGTTCTGGCCGAAACCGGTGATCGAGCAATAGATCAGCTTCGGATTGATCTTTTTAAGGCTCTCGTAGTCGAGCCCGTATTTGACGAGGCCTCCGAGCTTGAAGTTCTCGATCAGCACGTCGGCGGTCGCGGCCAGCCGACGGACGATGTCCTGGCCTTCCTCGGTCTTCAGGTCGACGGCGATCGAGCGCTTGCCGCGATTGGTGGAGTGGTAATAGGCGGCGGACAGGTTTTTGCCGTCCTTGCCCTCCACAAAGGGGGGACCCCAGGCGCGGGTGTCGTCGCCACCATCGGGGTTTTCCACCTTGATGACGTCGGCGCCCATATCCGCCAGCATCTGCCCGGCCCAGGGACCGGCGAGCACGCGGGCAAGTTCGATGACGCGGATGCCGGTAAGCGGTGGTTTTTTAGGTGTCTGGGTCATGTCACGGGGTCACGGTTGACTTGGCGGCGCCGGTGACCGGCTTGATGGAGGCAACGCGGCGTTCCCGCCAGATGATATAGAGGCCGGAGCCGATGATGATCGAAATGCCGAGCCATTTGACCGGATCGGGGAAGTCGCCGAACACCAGCCAGCCGAACAGCGTCGCCGAAACGATTTCGAAATACTGCAATGGCGCGATCACGGATGCCGGGGCGGCGCGATAGGCATAGACGGCAAGGATGCCCGAAAGGGCCGCGAAGGCGCCGACGCCCGCGAGCCACAGCAGGGTCGTCCAGTCCGGCATGGAAGGCGCCAGGAAGGCGATGCCGGTCCGATCGCCGACAAAGAGCAGGATGGCGGAGATCGGAATCCCCCAGAGCGCCATCTGGAACTGCATCGACCAGGGATCTTCGCGATGCGCCAGCGCCCTCGTCAGGATGGCGAAGATGGCCACGCAGAAAGCGGTGACGATCGGCAGCAGCGCCACGAAGCCGATCTCCTGGAAGCTGGGGCGAATGACGATCATGGCGCCGAGGAAACCGGCCGCGCAGGCGGTATACCGCCGCCAGCCGATGGTCTCCTTGAGGAAGATGCTGGAAAGCACGGTCAGGATGATCGGCTCGACGAAGAAGATGGCGATCGCATCGGCCACTTCCATGACCGCCAGGGTCGCGACGAAGCAGACCATGGAGACCGTGATCAGGGTCGCGCGGATCGCATGGAAGATGCTGAGCCGCCAGGAAAATGCCCGCCAGTAACCGTTCCAGAGCACGATCGGCAGCATGCAGAGCGCCTGGAAGAGGAAGCGGGCGGCGGTGATGAAGGTGGGCGATGCGGTATCGGTGGCAAGCTTGGAAAAGATGTCGATGAACGGGGCGATCAGCATCGCAACGATCATCAGTCCGAGGCCGTTGACGATCCGGTTCGGGGCTGATGCTGCAAGGTTTGCGGGCGACGAATTCATGGATTTCCTATAGCCGGGACCGATGCCGGAAGCACTTGATTAAATGTCATGAACTCATTCCGTTTGATATGAAGGGCCGCTTGAGTCCGGTGAGTGTCTCAGTTTGCTGGCGCCGAAACGGGCAGGGCGGCCCTGGCCCAGGCGGCAAACTCGGCGGTGGCGCGAGCCCGCACCGTATCGTTCAGCGTTTCGTGGCGGGTGCCCGGCCAGATCTTGGTGGTGACGTTCGAAAAGCCGTTGCGCTTGAAATGCTCGGACAACCACAGGATTTCGCGCCCGCCATTGGTTGCGGGGTCTTCCGCTCCGCCGATCAGATGGATCGGCAGGTTTTTCGCCAATCGATCGATGAGTTCGGGCGCGCGAAAAGTGAGCTCGAAGAGATCGAGCCACAGCGAAACGCTGGCGTCGAAACCGCACAAGGGGTCGGCGATATAGGCGTCGACGGCATCCCGTTCATGGCTCAGCCAGTCGAATTCCGTGCGGTGGCCAGGAACTGATTTGCCCCAGGCGCCAAAAGTCAGTTTGGGCAGAAGCCCGCTCGGCACGTCCGAGCCCTTCAGGGCTTTTTCGATGCGCAGGATCACCTGCGCGGCGCGGCCCGCGGGGCCTGGATGAAAATTCGAGTTCCAGACCGCGAGGGCATCAAAACTGTCGGGATGGTCGATGGCGGCGTTGAGCGCGATCAGGCCGCCCATCGAGTGGCCAAAGAGCAGGACCGGCAGGCCGGGATGAGCTGCAGCCGCCATGTCACGCATAGCCTTGACGTCTTCCAGTACCAGTCTGACGCCGTCGTGTCTGCCAAAACGGCCGATCGGCGCGTCCGGCGCGGTCGTTTCGCCGTGGCCGCGATGGTCGAAGGCATAGACGTGGAAACCATGGCCGGCCATCGCCTCGGCGAAAGCCCTGTAGCGCCTGGAATGCTCGGCAAGCCCGTGCGAGATCATGAGGATGGCATGCGCCGGCGCGGCCGCTGGCTGGTAATGATAGGCAAGGTTTGCCCCCGTCGGGCTCGTAAACCGCCTCGTTTCGTCGAACATCCTCGCTCCCTCGACCGTTCGCGCATTGCTCCCGGCTCCCAATTCGCCTACATAGCGGCAAACCGAAATTCCCCCCGGAGCACTTTTATCCATGGCACGTCAGTTCATCTATCACATGTCGGGACTCAACAAGTCCTACGGCGCCAAGAAAATCCTTGAGAACGTCAATCTGTCTTTCTACCCCGACGCCAAGATCGGTATCCTCGGCCCGAACGGCGCCGGTAAGTCGACCGTGCTGCGCATCATCGCCGGCAAGGACAAGGAATATACCGGCGAAGCCTGGCTCGCAGAAGGCGCGACCGTCGGCTACCTGGAACAGGAGCCGCATCTCGACCCGGCCAAGACCGTTTTCGAGAACGTCATGGAAGGCGTCGCCAAGAAGACGGCTGTCCTCGACCGTTACAACGAGCTGATGATGAACTATTCCGACGAGACCGCGGAAGAGGGCGCCAAGCTTCAGGACATCATCGACAGCCAGAACCTCTGGGATCTGGAAAACCAGGTCGAGATGGCCATGGAAGCGCTGCGCTGCCCGCCGCGCGATTCGGAAGTCACCAGCCTGTCCGGTGGTGAACGCCGCCGCGTGGCACTCTGCCGCCTGCTGCTGTCGCAGCCGGACCTGCTGCTGCTCGACGAACCGACCAACCATCTGGACGCCGAGACCATCGCCTGGCTCGAAAAGCACCTGCGCGACTATCCAGGTGCCGTGATGATGATCACCCACGATCGCTACTTCCTCGACAACGTCACCGGCTGGATCCTCGAGCTCGACCGCGGCCGCGGCATTCCTTACGAAGGCAATTACTCGGCCTACCTGCTCGCAAAAGCCAAGCGCATGCAGCAGGAAAACCGGGAAGAGGCCGGCCGCCAGAAGGCGATTTCCCGCGAACAGGAATGGATCGCTTCCAGCCCGAAGGCGCGCCAGGCCAAGTCCAAGGCGCGTATCAAGTCCTACGAACAGCTGGTGGAAGCGGCTGAAAAGCAGCGTCCCGGCGACGCGCAGATCATCATCCCGGTCAGCGAGCGTCTCGGCCAGGTGGTCATCGAGATGGAAGGCATCACCAAGGGCTTTGAGGGCCGCACGCTGATCAACGACCTGTCGATCAAGCTGCCGCCGGGCGGTATCGTCGGCATCATCGGCCCGAACGGTGCCGGCAAGACCACGCTGTTCCGGATGATCACCGGCCAGGAAACACCGGATGCCGGTTCGATCCGGATCGGCGAGACCGTCCACCTCGGTTACGTCGACCAGAGCCGCGATGCGCTCGATGGCAACAAGACCGTCTGGGAAGAAATCTCGGGCGGCGCCGAAATCATCAAGCTCGGCAAGTTCGACATGAACTCCAGAGCCTATTGCGGCGCCTTCAACTTCAAGGGCGGCGACCAGCAGCAGAAGGTCGGCAATCTCTCGGGCGGCCAGCGCAACCGCGTGCACCTCGCCAAGATGCTGAAGGCCGGCGGCAACGTTCTGCTCCTCGACGAACCGACCAACGACCTCGATACGGAAACGCTGGGTGCGCTCGAAAGCGCGCTGGAGAATTTCGCCGGCTGCGCCATCATCATCAGCCACGATCGCATGTTCCTCGATCGCCTGGCGACGCATATCCTTGCCTTCGAAGGCGACGGCCATGTGGAATGGTTCGAAGGCAATTTCGAGGACTACGAGCAGGACAAGGTCCGCCGACTCGGCCCCGACGCCCTCAATCCAGGAAGCCAGGCTCACAAGCGTCTGACTCGTTAAGTTTTTTAGTCTTGCCTAAGTTAAACCCCGGTTCTGCCGGGGTTTTTGTTTTGTGTGAAGTTAACAAAAGCTAAAATCCGAACCCCCAAAATCATGGGTATTTTTAACCTAGCCCGATAAAGACAATCGCAAAGGTTCCCGGCGCATTTTCCGCCCGGGAGACCATGTCTGCTTGGGTCTTGACGCTGTCATGATGACGGCCCGTTTCAGAGGGTTTTATTCATGCTGAACTTGATCGAACGTTTGCCCTTCCGTATATCTTTGACGCTTCTTGCTTTTGTCCCGCTTCTGGCCGTGATCGGACTCGGCGCGTTCGCAAGCTGGGAAGCCTACAACCAATACCGGGAGCTGAATCGTGCGATCGCTCTTGAAGGTCTGGCGCTTGCCGGCGGCGAGTTGATGAATGCCATCCCGGAAGAGAGTTTTGGTTCCCTGGCGCAGCGGCCTCAGGCCCGTGCAAGCGTGGATGCGGCGGAAAAGCGACTTGTGAACCAGTATAAGGCGATCGACGCACAAGGTTACGGCGAACCTAGTTTGCGCGAGCTGGTCGCGGCAGTCGATGAGCGCTTCCTGCGGATGCCGGAATATCGTGCCAAGATCGACAGCGGCGATACGAACCAGCTTCTGTCTGCGCAATACGTCACGCCGGTATCCGAAAAGACGCTCGATATCATCGGCCTTGTCGGCGGTCTGACGGAGGACCGGGCGCTTGCTCGCTACGTGGACGGCTTCCATGCGCTTGTCCAACTCAGCAACGGCTACGTCATCGTCAACCGGATGGGGCAGCAGTATACCAAAAACGGTGCGTTGACCGTGGACGAGGCCGCCCGTTTCATGCAGGGGCGGCAGCAGGTCCGGCTCTATGAGAAGCCGATGCGCTCTTTCCTGTCCCCCAAGTTGATTGCGCAATATGACGCTTATTTCCAGACGCCTGACGGACAGCTGATCACCAATACGCTGAAGGCGCTCGACAGTCTGAAGCCTTATACGCCGGCCGCCGACGACTTCAGCGCCTGGGCGCGCGCCATGGAAAACCGCCGCGTGTTCACCTCCGGTATCATCGCTCAGGCCATGAGCGAATTGAAACAGTTGGGCGATCAGAAATCTTCCGACGCAGCGTCCAGCCTGCAGATTCTCTTTGCGTCGCTCTCGATCTTCATCCTGGCCGTCATCGGGCTCAGCGTGATGATCGCGCGCAGCCTGTCCGGCTCGATCCGCAAGATCGGCGACCGGATGGCGAGCCTTGCCTCCGGCAATACCGAGGAGGCAATCCCCTACGCCGACCGCAAGGACGAAATCGGCGCCATGGCCCGTTCGGTCGAGGTTTTCCGCGAAGCCGCTATCCGCAATCTTGAGCTAGAAGCAGAGGCGGAGGCAAGCCGTCGTCGCTCGGAAGCCGAGCGCATCGAAATGCAGCGCCGGAGCGAGGCGGATGCCGAGGCGAAGCTGACCCAGGCTACCGGTGCGCTTGCCGCCAACCTTCGCCGTCTTGCCGCCGGCGACATGCTCTGCGAAGTCAACGAAGCTTTGGCGCCGCAGTTCGAAGGCCTGCGCCACGACTTCAATACCTCGGTCCGCCAGCTACGCGACGCGCTGCTCAGCGTCGGCAATTCGGTTGCCACCGTCACCAGCGGTTCGAGAGAAATCTCCGACGCGTCCGACAACCTGTCCAAGCGCACGGAGCAGCAGGCTGCTTCGCTGGAAGAAACAGCGGCAGCGCTCGAAGAGATCACCGCGAACGTTGTTTCTACCTCCAAGCGCACCGGCGAAGCCCGCGACGTCGTCCGTGACGCCCGTACCCGTGCCGACCAGTCGGGCCAGGTCGTCCGCAATGCGGTCGCTGCGATGGAACGGATCGAGAAATCGTCTCAGCAGATCGGCCAGATCATCGGCGTGATCGACGAGATTGCTTTCCAGACCAACCTTCTCGCACTCAACGCGGGTGTCGAAGCTGCGCGTGCCGGTGAAGCCGGCAAGGGTTTTGCGGTCGTCGCACAGGAAGTCCGCGAACTCGCCCAGCGCTCGGCAAACGCCGCCAAGGAAATCAAATCGCTGATCTCCAACTCGGCGGTTGCGGTCAGCGAAGGCGTCAAGCTCGTCAGCGAGACGGGCGAGGGGCTCAGCGTCATCGAGCAACTGGTCCAGACCGTCAACGGTCACATGGATGCGATCGCAATCGCGGCACAGGAACAGTCGGTCGGCCTTGCGCAGGTCAACACCGCTGTCAACCACATGGACCAGTCGACCCAGCAGAATGCCGCCATGGTCGAAGAGATGAATGCCGCAGGCGCCGGTCTTGCCCAGGAAAGCGGCAAGCTCAGCGATCTCCTCTCGCACTTCCAGCTCGGCGGCAGCGCGTCGGGCCAGCTTCGTGAGACCGCAAGCCGCATGCGGGCACCGACAGCTCCGGTCTCGCGCCCGGTCGCAGCCGCACCGAGCCGTCCGATTCCGGCCCGTGCTCCGGTTTCACGCGGAAATACGGCCCTCGTGCAATCCCCCGACGAGTGGGAAGAATTCTGATCTTCCTGGCACGAATAAAACTTGAGAGGGCGGCTTCGGCCGCCTTCTGCGTTTCAGGCAACCTCATCGGATCCATCAGTTGCCGCTTGCATAAAGTGACAAAATCATATAAACATATCTTTATATCTTGATTGCGTGAGGATGCGGCTGAATGGGATTGGCGCTCGACACCCTGGTGGACGTACTGAAAACAGCCGGCGAGCCGACGCGCTTTCGCCTGCTCGCGCTTCTTGCTGCCGGGGACCTGACCGTCACCGACCTTACCGAAATCCTGGGTCAATCGCAGCCACGTATTTCGCGGCATCTGAAGCTGCTTGCCGAGGAAGCGCTGATTGATCGCTATCAGGAAGGCGCCTGGGCCTATTTCCGGCTGAAGCAGGAAGGCAAGGCGGCAACGCTGGTCAGGACGCTGCTCGCCGCTTCATCGGAGGACGATCCGGTCCTGCTCCGCGACAGCGAGCGGCTGACGATGGTCAAGCGCCTGCATGCCGAGCGGGCCCAGGCCTATTTCAGCCGCAACGCTTCCGAATGGGATGAGCTTCGCCGCCTGCATATCAGCGACGCCGCCGTCGAGGCGGCGCTGCTCAAGCTGATCGGCACGACGCCGGTCGATGCGCTTCTGGATCTCGGGACCGGCACCGGCTGGATCCTGCAGCTTCTGTCCAATCTCTACCGTCGCGCCGTCGGCATCGACGCGAGCCGAGACATGCTTTCGGTCGCCCGCTCCAACCTCGACAAGGCCGGCATCGTCAAGGCGTCGGTCCGCCACGGCGACATTCTCAACCTGCCGCTCGAAGGGCAGGATTTCGACCTGATCACCGTTCACCAGGTGCTGCACTTCCTCGACCAGCCGGAGCTGGCGATCGCCGAGGCGGCCCGCGTGCTGCGTCCGGGCGGTCGCCTGCTGATCGTCGATCTCGCACCGCATACGCTCGAATATCTGCGCGAAGACCATGCCCATGTGCGTCTCGGCTTTTCCCATCAGGTGATGGCCGAGTGGCTTGAGAAGGTGGGCCTCGAAGTCGAGCAGGCGCTGGATCTCGGTTCCGGCAAGGAAGGCGGCCTGACGGCCACCGTCTGGCTTGCCCGCGACCGCCGCCTGCTGATCGCCGCCCATCATGCATCCGCTCAATCGCAAACCGTCCTTTAAGGGAGCTGAACCAATGACCGCCGATAGCGAAACTTTCAGCGTTTCCTTCGAATTCTTTCCGCCGAAGTCGGAGGAAATGGAGGGCCAGCTCTGGGATACGGTCGACGAACTGGCGCTCTGGGACCCGCGGTTCGTCTCTGTCACCTATGGTGCCGGCGGTTCGACCAAGGCGCCGACGATCAACACCGTGCGCCGCCTGGTCGGCGAAACCTCACTGGCGACCGCCGCACACCTGACCTGTGTGGACGCGACGCGCGAAGAGACGCATTCGGTCGTCGGCGAGTATCGCGCTGCTGGCATTCGCCACATCGTTGCCCTGCGCGGCGATCCGGCGAGCGGTATCGGCACCGACTATCGCCCGCATCCGCAGGGTTATGCCAATGCGGCGGAGCTGGTGCGCGGCCTGACGGAACTCGGCGGCTTCGACATTTCCGTTTCCGCCTATCCCGAAAAACATCCGGAAAGCGCCGATCTCGGCGCAGACATCGAGATGCTGAAGCGCAAGGCGGATGCCGGTGCCGCCCGGGCACTGACCCAGTTCTTCTTCGACAACGACGTTTTTGAACGTTACCTTGAAAAGGTCCGCGCCGCCGGCATTGCAATCCCGATCGTCCCGGGCATCATGCCGATCCAGAACCTGACCCAGCTCAAGCGTTTCGCCGGACGCTGCGGCTCCTCGGTTCCGTCCTTCCTGGATGCCCGTTTCGAAGGATTGGACGACAAACCCGAGGATCGCGCGAGCGTGGCTGCCGATATCGCCGCCGAACAGATCGAGGACCTGATCCGCCGCGGCCTTGGCGATTTTCACGTCTACACGATGAACAGAGCACCGCTCGTATCCGCCGTCCTTCAGCGGCTTGGCCGCCGGCAGATCCGCACGCCGCGGATCGCTGCTGCCTGAGCGCATTGAAAAAAAACGCATGCTCCTACGAAAGGAGCATGCGTTTTCACCAGAAGTGCTGATTATCAAACGGTCGTGGATGCGATATCTTGAACTGGTAGTGGAACTGGTGGCGCTCAAATGAAGAGCATGGATGCCACAAACACAAACGCTGCACCGACTACCAAGACATTGAGAGAGTATGTACGTCCCATGTCTGCCTCCTTGCGTTGACGGGCAGACTTTATGTCGGTTTTGTGCCGGTTGGGAAGCGTGTTTCTGTGCTGCAGTGCCGCAGACTTGTCCGGATCGCCTCGGCGATGATTGCGTAAGCTATTGATTTCTTGTTGTAAATCATCTGTTAATCTTAATTTCCGCAAAGTTAAAAAGCCGTGTACGGCTGTTAACTTCTGACATATTCCGTGATGGTTTCGACCCGTTACGACGCGCTGGACGGTGAATTGCTGCGCCTGCGAAGGAGCCTTCCGTCGAGCAGGACCAGGCCAAAACCGATCAGCAGCATGCCGACGAGGTCGGTTGCCTCCAATCTTTCGCCAAGGAAAAGCGCGCCGAGAAGGATCGCGCTCGGGGGCACGACGAGCGTAACCAGAGAGGCATTCGTAGCGCCGGCGAGCCGAAGGATACGGAAATAGAGGAGATAGGCGAAGGCAGTCGACAGGAGCGCCAACGCGAGGATCGCAAGAACGGCATGCGACGATGGCGTCGGTAGCGCCCAGGGCTGGTCTGCGATCAGCGACACCGGAAGCATGATCAGGGTGGAGGCGGTAAGCTGTCCCGTGGCACTGACCGGTGCCGGCAAGCCGCCGAAACGTTTGCCGTAGGTGCCTGCCACTCCGTAGGAGATTGCCGCAAGGATCGGCAGGATCAGCGCCCAGAACGGCACGGATGCGGCCGGCGTGATGCCGGGGCCGATCAGCACGGCGGTGCCGGCCAAGCCTGCCAGGCAGCCGGCAATTTTCGCCCTCGTCAGTTTCTCGTCGGTCGTCCAGCGATTGGCGATCAGCACCGTCCAGATTGGTGTGCTCGCGTTGAGGATCGAAGCGAGGCCCGCGCCGATCTCGGTTTGGCCGAAGAAGATCAGTGTGTGGGGCAGGGCGTTGTTGATGAAACCCATGATGAGGAAAGACCGCCAATGGGTGCCGAGCGTCGCATAGAGCCCGAACCGGCCATGCAGATAGATGTGCAGCGCTAGAGCCGCCAGGAAGAGCCGCAGGAAGACGAGCGTGAAGGGCGGCACTTCCAGGACCGCGATGCGTGCGAAGAAGAAGGATCCGCCCCAGATCAGCCCGAGCAGCAGGATCAGTGCCCAGACGGTGACGCTGGGCTTTGAAATGGCGGCGGTTGTCATGCGGTATCTCCCTCGCGGTCAACGCGAGGGAATAACCCTACGGTGCGCGAGTCGCCACCCGATTTCGTTCGGGCGGCGACGGTTGCGATTTTTAAAGAGCAGAGAGCAGAGACTGGGTCGGCCATCCGTCGGCCGGCAGGCCGAGGCGTGCCTGTTCCTTCTGGACGGCCTGGCGGGTGCCCGATCCGAGGATGCCGTCGACCTTGCCGATATCGTGGCCAAGCGCTTCGAGCTTGGTCTGCAGCGCCTTCATGCCGCCATCGTCGAGGCCCTGTTCCGGCGTCCCCTTCTGATAGGTCGGAGCGCCGGCAAGCCGGGTCGCGAAATAGGCGGCCGAGGTCGTGTAGATGAACGACTGGTTCCATTCCAGATAGATGTTGAAGTTCGGGTAGGTCAGGAAGGTCGGTCCCTTGCGGCCCTGTGGCAGGATGAGGGCTGCCGGCAGGTTGCCGAAAGTGGTCACGCCATCGCGCGGGGTGACGCCCAGCTTGAACCATTCGCTTGCCGGGATCTCGTTGCCGAGGCCCGACTTGTCCCAGGGCAGGTTCTCGGGCAGCGTCACTTCCTGCATCCAGGGCTGGCCGGGCTTGAAGCCCATGCTCTGGATAAATTTGGCGGCGGTCAGGATGGCGTCCGGGGAACTGGTCTTGACGTTGATATGGCCATCGCCATCGCCGTCGACGCCGTGCGCGATAATATCCTCGGGGAGCATCTGGACCTGGCCGATCTCGCCCGCCCATGCGCCCGTATTGGTCGCCGGATTGAGGTCGCCGTGCTGGACCATCTCGATCAGGGCGATCAGCTGCGGGCGGAAAAGCTGCGGGCGGCGGCAGTCATGCGAGAGCGTCACCAGGGCATTACGCGTGTTGAAATCGCCTTGGACGGCGCCGAAATCGGTCTCCATCCCCCAGAAGGCGGTGATGACGCCGGGCGGCACGCCGAATTCCTTCTCCGCGCGCGCGAAGACGTCCGCATATTGCTTGATCTTCTGGCGGCCGATGTCGAGGCGCGCCTGGCTGACGGTGCGCTGCGAAAATTCGAGGAAGGTCTGGCGGAAGACGCCCTGAGCCCGGTCGCGTGACAGAACTTTCTGATCGATCTGGGCGCCGGAAAGCGCTTCATCCGCCGCATTTGCCGAAGCACCCATGGAAATGGCTTCAGCTTTTACGCCGTTCAGGAAAGCGCCGAGATCGCCGCCGCAGGCAGGGGCCGGCGACTGGGCAAGCGCGGTGGAGGCAAGGCAGCTGGTGATGACGAAGGCAAGGGCGAGGCGACGGGCAAAGCGAGCGGACATTCGGCGTTCCTAGAATCTGAGTAAGCGCCGTCAGATCTCGGAAAATTTTGTGACCGAAACGTGGGCGGCAGCCATGTTGGCGCAGTTTTTATCGCAACTGCTCACACATTGCCAGACACCTATTCGCCATGGGAACGGGGTTTACTTTGCGGTTGCCGCAACCCAGCTATGCCAATTCTTGGACGTGCCCGCAAAGACGTTGATATCCATCTCGCCTTTGATTCCCGGCACGACGCCCGTCGAGGTATACTGCCAGAAAGCCCAGCGGCGATCCGGGTAGATCTTGGTCGGATGCTGTGCCACGGCGCGGAGCCAGAAATGGTAGTTGCTGAAGGCGCCGACGAGATTGTCGCGGTGGAAATCCACGGACGTGTAGATGATCGGCCGCTTGCCGTAATAGGCCTCGATCCGGTCCATGAAGCGCTGCATGGAGGCGCGCACCGTTTCGGGGTCGGGACGGGTCTTGCAGGTCGGCGAGGACTGGTTCCATTCCATGTCGAGGACCGGCGGCAGTTTCACCGCGTCCCGGGGCACGTTGTTGATGAACCAGTCGGCCTGTTCGTCGGCCGTCGAGCAGAAATAATAGAAGTGGTAGGGCGCATAAGGAATGCCGGCCGATGCGGCGCCCCGCCAGTTCAGTTCGAAGGTCGGATCGATGCGATCCTTGCCTTCCGTCGCCTTGATAAAGACGAAGGCGATCCCCGACTTCTTGACGGCGGGCCAGTCGATATCGGTGCCGTTCCACTTGGAGACGTCGATGCCATGGATTTCGTGCAGGCCCGGATGGTTCTTGCCGAAATCCTGCGGATCACTGTCCTTGAACCGCATCTTCTTGACCGAAGAGGTTTCCATCAGGTCATAGCTTGAAGATGTGCACCCCGTGGCAAGGAGCGCGGTCGCAAGGAGGGCCAGAAGGAGCCGAGGCATGAACATCCCGTATGGTGTCGATGTGGAAGCCTCTTGCCCCGTTCGACGCAAAACAGGGAGGCATGAACTCCATATTCACCATAACGTCGTAAAAAATCGGTTAGGGCAAGAGGGTTTCCGGCCTGGAATGGCGGGATGCGCGGGATTTTAGCCTCGGCGACGGATGACGGCATGCCAGGCATAACCCCGGCCGATCTCCTCGAAGATCATGTCGGCATCGGCGCTGGCCAGCTTGCTCTCCAGCACTTCGTACAGGTTCGGCCGCGGCGTGACGTGGAAACGCGTCAGCCACGCCTTCAAAAACCGTCCGAACCAGCCCGGCAGCCGTTCCTGCTGGCCGAAATCGACGATATGCAGCGAACCGTGTGGTGCGAGAGCCGCAAGCGAGGCGTCGATCGCCTTTTCCCAATCGGGAATCATCGACAGCGCGTAGGAGATCAGGATGCGGTCGAAGCCGGTGGTGCCGAATTCCTCCGCCTTGAAGTTCGTCGCATCGGCCACGCGGAATTCAGGCGTGACAGGCCTGCCGCGGAAATTGGCCTGGGCGCTTTCCAGCATTTCGGCGGAGATATCGAGGCCGTAGAGCTTCGCCGCAGGATAATGGCGGTGGGCGAGGGCCAGATTGCGGCCCGTGCCGCAGCCGACTTCGAGTAGCGACGCATTCGGCGGGACATTCAGTCCGGCAATCGCCCGGTCGCGGCCGAAGAGGTAATATTTGCGGGTGATGTCGTAGATATGGCGCTGATACCGGTACATCCGGTCCATGCGTTCGGCGTGGCCATTCGACAGGGGGCTGCTCGCCATATCCGTCGTCATCAGGATTTCTTCACGTAGATGTGGAAACCGCCGTAGATCGCCGAGCGATCCTCAAGGTTAAGTTCGTTGGAGCGCTCTAGCAGATAGGACCACTGGTCGAGCAGGGCAGATGGAAGACGGCCGTCGGGCACGCTCTTTTCGGCGGCGGTGCGGAAGATCACGCGGGCGCCGGGGGCGGCAGTGCGGGTGATCTCGGACCAGACGTCGTTGAGCTGCTCGTCGTTCATCCAGTCCTGCGCATCGAGCAGGACGTAGCGATCGACCGAACCGGCGGCCTTCTGGGCCAGAAGCTCGGTGAAGCTTGCATGATGGACCGTGACGCGCTCGGCGTTGTCGCGGATGGCGCGATAGTTTTCGGCCTTGAGGTAGGTCGGCAGCGTGCCTTCCTCGGGCTTCGGATAACGGCGCGCGAAGGCCTGCCAGGCGAAATAGTTGTCGCGCAGCGGGAAGTGGCAGGCGAGCTTTTCGAGGCGCTGGCGCAGGACCGGGGCAATCGAGCCGTCGGAAGCAAGGCTTGCCAGCTCATCATATTGCTGCGGCGGGATGCCGAGGCCGAACAGCGAGCTCTTGCGGCTGGTGATCCAGCGGATCAGCGGCCTGTCGAACAGCGGAGCGATGCGGTCGTCGAAGAACTGGCGCTGTTCGCGCAGCGACTTGGCATTGGCCATTTCGGTTAGGTCGATGCCATGCAGGCGGGCGATCAGGTGGCCGGCGCCGATGAAACGACCGAGCAGACCGGTCTTGTAGATGTTGCGGTCGAACACTTCGATCCGACGGCGACCGGCGATCGAGCGCTTATCCCAGTAGGCACGGGTTGCCGCATCGAGGTTCGGCGCGATGAAGGTGTCGTAGCTTTTGCTGTTGGTGCGGACGCCGTCCATGCCGAAATGGCGCACGACATCGCCATGGCCGGGCAGGTGACGGAAGGCTGCGAGCTTCAGGCGGTTCAGCGCGACGTGATGCGGGTTCAAATCAACGACATCGATCTTTTTCGGCGAGCGGGACAGATAGGCAAGCATGTTGCAGCCGCCGGAACCGATGGTGACGATCGAATGCTGGTCGGAAAGCTCCATGGCGGTCATGTCGACTTCCGGGTCTTCCCAGATCTGCGGATAGACGAGACCGGAGAACAGCAGGCCGAAAAGCCTTTCCGAGAAACCCTGTCGGGACAGAGCTTTATGCTGCAGAAGTGCGTCCTTCAGCTTCTGGTTTTTCCGAAAACCGGCTTCCTGTGCAATATCCGCCATGGTCGAGTCCCACCTTGTCCAGAGTTTCAGGGCGTGTAAACCCGTCATGCTACAGATTGATGACGCTGCCTGTGGCCAGTCCCACTTCCACGCGACCGCGACCGATCACCCCTTCCTTGTCCCCGAGAATCCTGATTGCATGCGGCCTTGGAATGGGAGGCAGCATGCGGTTGTTTGTGCGGTTCGTAAAAATCCTCTGCGGCGTCATCGTCGTCGGCCTGGTCGGGCTCGGCATCTGGCTCCATACCTCGCCGCCGGAACTGCTGAGGGTGGGCAGCGGCTATTCGGCCAAGATGGTCTGCTCGAACGTCTTCCTTGCCGGCCGCGACAGCGGCGAGGTTCTCGCCATCGATGTGCAGGCTCCTGGTCACCCGCTTCTGAGATTGATGCGGGTCTCCGTCGATCGGACGGAAAAGCGGGTCCATGCAGCCCTGCTCGGCATTTTTGCCGGCAATGACGCGGTCTATCGCGAGGGATCCGGCTGCGCCGTGGTCCCAGATGGGACACCGGTGGCAGCTGTCGGTATTCCGGTGCCTGCCGTTACGTCAGTCGATCCGTCCAAGCTCTGGCCGGAAGGGGGGAAAGTGGAATCCGATCCGTCGGTTGGGCGGATTCTTTCAGACGCGGATCTTGCCGGTCCGGGCATGCGAGCGGTGGTGGTGGTCAAGCGGGGGCGAATCGTCGGCGAGACCTATTCGACTGGCTTTTCCAAGGATACGCCGCTGCTCGGCTGGTCGATGACCAAGACCGTGAACGCGGCGATCCTGGGCACGCTGATTCGCGGCGGAAAGCTTTCGCTGGACGACAGGGGCCTGTTTCCGCAATGGCAGGGCAACCAGCGCGGCGATATCCGGATTGCCGATCTCGCCGCCATGGAGAGCGGGCTCGCGTTCAACGAGAATTACGGCGCGGTCGCCGATGTCACCCGCATGCTCTACCTGGAGCCGGACATGGCGAGTTTCGCCGCCGATCAGCCGCTCGAGGCGGATCCCGGTTCGCGCTTCAGCTATTCTTCCGGCACGGCGGTGATGCTGTCAAAGATCTGGATGGACAAGATCGGCGGTGGGGCTGCGGCGCTCTCCTATCCGCGCGCCGCCCTGTTCGGTCCCCTCGGCATGCAAAGCGCCGTCATGGAGGCCGATGCGGCAGGCACCTTCGTCGGCAGTTCCTATATGTATGCGACCGCGCGCGATTGGGCCAGGATGGGGCTTCTGCTTGCCCATGACGGCGTCTGGAACGGCAGCAGGATGCTTCCGGAAGGTTTTGTCGAGTTGATGCATCAGCCGAACGCCACGTCGAACGGGCGCTATTCGAAAATGCAGTCCTGGCTGCCCGGCAAGAACAATCCCGACATGCCGGCGGACGCTTTTTTCCTGCAGGGGCATGACGGGCAGACCATTACGGTCATCCCGTCGCTCGATCTGGTGGTGGTGCGGCTGGGGCTGACACCGAGCTGGAACCGCTACGATCCGACCCGGCTTGTCGCCGAGGTGGTGAAAGCAACAACGGCGCCCTGAGGCGCCGCTGAACATTTTCCACCAGGCATTTTTCAGCCCGGTTACTTTTCCAGGACGTCCAGCATATTCTTGCGTTTGGCATCATAATAATAGCCGCGCGCATAGAGCTTGATAGCGTTGTCGTTTCTGTTATCGGCGACAAGCCAGGCGCCGCGCAGGTATTTGATTGCGTATTTCAGGTTGGTCTCGGCGTCGAGAAGGCCGGCCGGCGGGCCTTCGTAGCCCATCGACTTGGCGGTCGAATACTTGATCTGCATGAGGCCCCAGTAGCCGTTCTTGTGATAGGCCTTGGGATCGTACTTGCTTTCCCGGTGCACAACGCGGTGCACCAGCGATTCCGGCACGCCGTACATGCCGGCGTAACGCTTGATGAGTTTCTTCAATTCCGGCGGCGCATCGGACGCCGTGGTCGGCATCGGCTCGCCGGGGGCCGGAGGGAATTCCATGGCGGATAGTGCGGCGATGGCTCTCGGCTGCGATGCATAGGCAAGCGTTGCGGTGTCGGGGCGTGGGGTGGGAACAACGGTCTGCAACGCGACCATGTCCGGCGTCAGTTCCCGCTCGTCCAGCGCGATCGCCGAAGCTGCCGCCGGCTGGATCTTGCCTTCGCTGACCGCTGGCGCGATGGGCGGCGACACCAGGCGGCCGCCTTTCGGCGTCGCGAGGTTCGCAGGCTGGGCCGACGCGAGAATTGTCGATGTGGTCGGAGCAACGGGGGGCGGCATCATCGCCGGGCCGGGCGTCGGGGCAAAGGCGACGAGCGGCGCCATGGTGGGCGATGCCATAGCGGCCGATTGAACGGATATCGCATCGGCGGTGGCGGGCATTGGAATGGGAAGTCTTGTCGTCTTGGCGAGCGCCACGGTCGGTTGTGTGCCGGCTGCCGGGGTGGCCGAAGCAAGCTGAACTCCCGGAGGGGGCATCTGGCCGGCAACCTGCGGCCCGTACACGGGCAGGTCGGCCTTATGGATCGTCGTCTGGCCATCCGCGGAGGCCGTCTGCACAGGTCCGGTCGCCTGGCCGTTGGTCGGGGCAGCTGTCTGCGTCGCTGCGAGCTTCTGCTCGCGTTCGACGCTCGAACATCCGGCGAGAGCCGAAGAGACGGCGCACACCACAACCGTCCCGCGGCCGAGGAATCGGATTATCGCCATTGGGTCGCTTTCATGAAAAATTGGTTACCCCAGTCGCCCAAACGCCACCAAAAGAGTGTTTTGATTAACCTATTGGGCGGCGTCCGGCAAGACGGCGAACGTCAGGCGGCGATCCGGCGATAGCCGGCGGTGACGGCGCGGCGGGAAATGAAGCGGGTCTGGGGCTTGCGCGAGGCGGAGTTGAGGTTGGCCGGCCGGCGTCTGCGGCTGAGCACGCGGCGCGGAAAAAGCACGTGAATTCCGGCTCCAAGGGCTGCGCAAACAAGGAAGGTCGCCTGCATCTCGAGAAGCTGGGGCAGGAGCGACCGGTCGGGATCGACGAACTGGGCAAGCACGGCCGCAAGGACGACGGCATAACGCGCCTGAAAGGCGGATTTGCCGAACAGGCATCCGAAGATTCGCGCTGCCCGACATTCGGGAAGATTGTCGTTGTCGGCGATCGGGCCGGAGATTCGCGGGTCTTGGTAGGACCAGAGCACGTAGAGCATCAGATAGCCCAGTCCCGCCCAGGAGATCACGTCGATGAGCTTGGGCAGGTAGACGGCGATCAGGACCATGGGGATCATCGCCACGATCAGGGCGGCCGACATTCCGACGGCAAGCCCCGGGACCGTCGCGATCGCCGTGCGGCGACCGCGTTGAAGAGAGAAACTGGCAGTCAGACAAGCGAGAGGGCTCGGAAGGAGGGCGAGAAAGATCGCGGTCGCAGCAAAAGCGAGCCAGATGTCAGCCGTCATTCCATTTCCTCCCGGACGCCCGTGAGCGGCGCCCGCCAATTTCCTGTCTCAAGCCGCTTCGAAGGGCTGGCCGATATGATCCATCACTTCGCCGAACCATTTTGCCGTCAGATCGAAATGTTTTCCACCCTTGATTCTGGGAAATTCGATCGTGCGCAGTTTTCCGTTCTGATCCTCGTCGTGGCCGGTGACGCCCGAAACCTTGTTGAGCGCGCTTTCGACCGCGAGATCCACCATGCCCTGGATGAGACGCAGGTCGTCGCCGTTTGCCGGCGCCGAGCGGGCGAAATAGCCGGACTTCTGCACCATCGAGCGATCCGCGCCGATCAGCGCCGCGAACTGCTTCTGGAACCAGCCGCCGACATTGATCGTGTCGATCTTAACATGGCCGAACGCGTCGCGCTTGATCGATTCGCCTGCGGCTTCCCGCTCGGCGACGATCGTATCGAGGCCGGCACCTTCCGAAACGAACAAGGTCACGAAACCGCGCCTGTCCATGACGTCCTTGAGGCGTGCGGCCTCCTTGTCGAGGTCGAAGGCCATTTCCGGCAGGTAGACACCGTCGATGTTCTTCATCGCGCTGTTCATCATGAAGCCCTCGACATATTCATTGCCCTTGGTCTTCTGAATATAGGCCCGTGCGGTCGCGGCGGTAAGCCAGCCGCAGTGGCGTCCCATCACTTCGTGAATCACAAATGTGCGAGGAGCGGCGCTCTGCTCGTTGGAAACGTTGTCGAAGAAATAGGCGCCGACTTCGGCAGCCGTCCAGGCGCCGAGCGACTGGCGGATCGGCACGATGTCGTTGTCGACCGTCTTCGGCAGGCCAACGACGGTGAGATCATAGCCGTTGGCGCCGAGATAGGCGGCGAGGTCGGCAGCCGTCGTATTGGTGTCGTCGCCGCCGATCGTGTGAAGGATGGTTATCCCATCGGCAGCCAGCCTGTCGGCGGCAACGCGAAGCGGGTTTTCACCTTCCTTGACGAGGCCGCGCTTGACGCAGTCTGCGGCATTGGTGAGCTTGACGCGGCTGTTGCCGATCGGCGAACCGCCGTAGCGGTGAAGCAAATGGGCTTTTTCGCGCATGTCCTTGGTGATTTCGATGCGGTCGCCGAGCAGGACGCCCTGATAACCGGAGCGATAGGCCACCATCTCGATATCAGGCGCGACGTCGTTGTAGCGCTCGATCAGGCCCCCGACGGCGGAGGACAGACAGGGCGCGAGGCCCCCTGCGGTCAGCATTGCTACTTTCTGTTTGGCCATCGATCCTCCTTCACGCGCATGCCCGCGTACAGTTCAAAACCGCTGGAATGGATGCGACAGAGACCGGCCCCTGTAAAGTGAATTTCTCAAGAAAAACCGCAGCTTCGACTCTTGGGCGCAGGAGAGCCTAATATAATCGATTCAACCACCTCGGCGCCTCGGGTCCCGCCTGTGGAAAAGGAAATCCGGAGGCTTCCCAATTGTCCCGAAGTGCATGGTCACCTGCCTGTGAGCGCCGGTGATTGTTCGGAAAACATGAACATAGTTTAATCTGAGACGGACCGCAGGTCGCCTTGCAATCTCAACTATAATCTGGTCCACTGCACTCATGATCTGGGATTTTGCCTGCCTTCACTTTTCCTCCCTTTGGGAACGGCTTCTCGGCGCCGTGGGCGACGCCGCCGGCAACGCGCTCGGCCGCGTCGTCGATGCGATCCGCACCGTGTTCGAGGGCGATCCGGAAACACGCCGGCAGGTGTCTTTTTCGGTCGCCATCATCGCGCTGTCGGCGAAGATGGCGAAGGCCGACGGTATCGTCAGCGAGGCCGAGGTCAAGGCATTTCAGCAAATATTCGATTTTCCCGACGAGGAAGCCCGCAACGTTGCGCGCCTCTATAACCTCGCGCGCCAGGACGTTGCAGGTTACGAAGCCTATGCGACGAAGCTCGCCGGATTGTGCAGCCCAGGCGCCGGCAAGGCCAATAATTGCCCGATGCTGGAAAACGTCGTCGACGGGCTGTTCCATATCGCCAAGGCGGACGGTCTGGTACATGAGGCGGAACTGGCGTTCCTGTCGCGCATCGCCGAGATCTTCCGCATCGACGAGGGGCATTTCCGCCGCATCATGGCGCGGCACGTGCATCTCGACGGCCGCGATCCCTATCTGGTGCTTGGCGTTTCGCCGGAAGACGATTTTGCAAAGATCCGCAAGCAGTATCGTACGCTGGTGTCCGAGCATCATCCGGACAGGCTGATCGCCCGCGGCGTTCCGGCTTCTCTGCATGCCGCTGCCAATGAGCGCATGGCGGCACTCAATGCCGCATATTCGGCGATCGAGAAAGAGCGCCGCGCCGCATGACGCCGTTCAACGCCGACTATGCCGGCGCGACGGTAAGGCCTTCCCCCAATCACGGCGAGCGCGCCGGCGGGCGCAGGCCCGACATGATCATCCTGCATTATACGGGCATGCCGAGCGGCGATCAGGCGCTCTCCTGGCTCTGCAACGAGGAAAGCCAGGTCTCGAGCCACTATTTCGTCCACGAGGACGGAGGCGTGGTGCAGCTCGTACCGGAGGACCGCCGTGCCTGGCATGCCGGCAAGAGCTCCTGGGCCGGCGAAACCGACATCAATTCCTGTTCCATCGGCATCGAGATCGCCAATCCGGGCCACCCCGGAGGCCTGCCGGACTATCCGTCCGCGCAGATCCAGGCCGTCGTCGAATTGTGTCGCGATTGCGGCCAAAGGTGGCAAATCCGACCGGAAAGGGTGCTTGGGCACTCCGATGTCGCCCCGATCCGCAAGGTCGATCCGGGCGAAAATTTCCCCTGGCAAAAATTGCACCTTGACGGGATAGGTCATTGGATCGATCCAGCGCAAATCAGCGGCGGACGGTTTTTCCAGTTCGGCGAGAGCGGCCAGCCTATCGAGGCCCTGCAGTCGATGCTGTCGCTCTATGGCTATGGAATTGAAATCACCGGCACTTTCTGCGAGCGCACCAAGGGCGTGGTCGAAGCCTTCCAGCGGCATTTCCGGCCGCAACTCGTCGATGGGATCGCCGATTTCTCGACGATCGACACGCTTCATCGGCTGCTCAAATCCTTGCCAAAATTCAATTAGCGCGGGCGCCGTGGCGGTCGTTTGAGGCCGCGCCAAAACCGCAAAATTTTGCAGTGCCACATCATCTCCTTATTAGCCCGGTCTAAAGGACCCGCTAACGGCAGCCGCCATGTGGACGGGGGTTGCAAAGATAAACGACCAGGATTCGTGAAACATCGCACCGTCAATCCGGCGACGCGATGAGTGGGTGTTTGCGTAACGACACCCGCGGTTCCTGTTGGTCCGGAGACACCTCACCTCTATGAATAAAATGATTGTTGCTGCCGCGGCGGGCTTTGCCATGCTGGTCGCGGGAACCGAACTCGTGCGCGCTGAAGACGACAGCGTCAATGTCTATACCAAGCCCCTCATCATTCCGTGGGAAACGCGCGAAACCGGTTTTGCTGCGCCCACAGACGAAGCGAGACTGTTGGTTCGGCAGCTTCACTATTCTCAGTTGATCTCGAAATATGCGGACGAATACGACGTGCCGGAAGAACTCGCCCTGGCGGTGGTGCGGATCGAGAGCAATTTTCGCCCGACGGTCAAAGGCAGCGCCGGCGAGATCGGGCTGATGCAGATCAAGCCGGCGACGGCAAGGTTGATGGGTTACCGGGGGCCGGACTACGGTCTCTACGATCCGGAGACCAATATCCGCTACGGCATGAAATATCTGGCCGGCGCCCATGAGCTTGGCGGCGGCAAGATCTGCGGCACCATCCTCAAATACAATGCCGGCCACGGCGCCAAACGCATGAACCCGGTTTCCAAGCGCTATTGCAATCGGGTCCAGGCGGTGATCGAGACCGCGGAGCAGACGACCGAACAGACTGCGTCGCTTTCGCCTGTGGCATTTTGATTCCGAAAGCGGCTAGAAGTGTCTCCAGGATAAGACATTTCGGCCGGTGGAATCGAAAGGCGAGGGCATGACGGAGCGGTTCAGATTTATCGTGATCGGGAGGGGCATGATGGGCGCTGCGGCGGCCCGCTACCTCTCGAAATGGACCGACGGTATTGCGTTGGTCGGTCCCGGTGAGCCGGCGGACTACGAGCGCCATGACGGCGTCTTTGCCAGCCACTACGACGAGGCGCGCATCACCCGGACGATCGATCCCGATCCCGTGTGGGCGCGCCTCGCCAACCGTTCGATCGAACGGTACGGCGAGATCGCCCGCGAGAGCGGCGTGGATTTCTATTCCGAATCGGGCTGCCTGCTGGTCGGACCCAAGCGCGGCGACGGGCCGTCTTATGTCGGCAACGTTCTCGAGGCGGCGAATAAGCTCGGTGTTTCGACCGAGACGCTGTCGGATGCGGATCTCGCGGGGCGATTCGGCTTCTTCTCCTTCCCCAGGGAGAGCGAAGGCGTCTGGGAACCGAAGAATGCCGGGCACATCAATCCGCGCCGGCTGGTGAAGGCGCAGGCTCTGATTGCCGAGCGCCAGGGCACGACGATCATTCCGGAGACGGTGGTTTCCGTGCGGCAGGACAGCGATTCCGTGACGGTTACGACCGCCGAGGGCGAGAGCTATCGCGCAGAAAAAGTGCTGGTAGCGGCCGGCGGATTCTCCATCAACGAGAATCTCTTGGGCGCGCGGCTTGATCTGGAGGTTTATGCCCGGACCGTCGCCTTTTTCGAGGTCGACGAGGCGGCGATGGATGTCTGGGGCAGGGTGCCTTCGCTGATCTGGAAGTGGCGCGAGGGCGAGGACGGCATCTACCTGCTGCCGCCGGTACGTTATCCCGACGGCAGGATCTATCTGAAGATCGGCGGCGATCCGGACGACCTGCTGCTGCCGACCGAGCCGGACATCCGCGCCTGGTTCCGCTCGGGCGGGCGCGAAAGCACGCGCGCCCGGCTTGCCGAGATCATGACGCGGCTGATGCCGGAGCTCGATCTCTCCCGTTCGTCGATGACGGCCTGCGTCACCTCGTTCACCCCGACGGGTTATCCGGCGATTGCGATGACCGAGGCCTCCCGGATCGGCATCCTCAGCGGTGGTTGCGGGGCGGCGGCCAAGAGTTCCGACGAGATCGGCCGGCTTGGTGCCGAGCTGATCTTCCATGGGAGAATCCGGGACGACGCCTATTCGACGGATTTCCGGGCCGATTATCTCTGATCCAATCGAGCCTGGCCTATGGCTTTCGTCATTCATCTCGTTTATGGACCGCCTGCCAGTTGGCCGGGCAGCCGCGCTTTACCAATGCCGAAAGGCGGTAGGGTGAGGAAAGTCCGGGCTCCACGGAAACACGGTGCCGGATAACGTCCGGCGGGGGCGACCCTAGGGAAAGTGCCACAGAAAGGAAACCGCCCCGCCTGCTGTACCGCTTCGACAAAGCGGCAGAGCTGGCGGGGTAAGGGTGAAAGGGTGGGGTAAGAGCCCACCGCGCTTCTGGTAACAGCGGCGGCAAGGTAAACCCCACCGGGAGCAAGACCGAATAGGGATGACGCGGGCCGCGTGAAAACGTGGCTGCAGCCTGTTTCCGGGCCAGTCATCCGGGTGGGTTGCGTGAGGCGATATGCAAATATCGTCCCAGATGAATGGCTGCCACGTTCCGGTGCTTGCATCGGGGCCATACAGAACCCGGCTTACAGGCCAACTGGCGTTTTCCCCTTCCTCGCGATTCTGTGTACGCCTGCCAGATACGAGGCAGGCGTCGCAGGCGGCCCATTTTGGGGCCTTGTCTTTTATATGAGGAATTTTGAAAGCTGTTTGATTTTCCGCAGCTTACTGGGTGTCCCAAATCGACTTGCCGGGCACTGCCAAGGCGGTTTCTTCGCTTCCCCTAATAACCCTTTGTTAAACTTAACAGCTTATAAATAAATCCTATCTGGGAGTGGCTAGCGGGGCTTCTCCCATTGACGCCCATATGGTCCCATGGTATCCCAAAATCGCACTGCACAAGGGCGAATGAGCGCCCGCCAATCCCAGAGTTTCGGTCGTTCTGCGGCCGGGCGGTTATCCGCCCATCCGGACGGCGAAGCTGTGTTTGGTGTGGTGCTAACCGGCGGACGGGCTTCCGTCTTGAGCCATAACGAGGCGGATGTTTGGCGTGATGAGCCGCTTCCTGTCGAATGCGACGAACAGGATCGATGCGAAGGGGCGGGTTTCCGTTCCGGCGAGTTTTCGTTCGGTCCTTTCGGAGCGTGGGATCCAGGAGCTTTATTGCCTCCAGGATTTCACCTATCCGGCGATCAGCGTCGGCGGGCCGGATCTGCTCGATCGTTACGAGCGGCAGATCGCTTCCGTCGATCCGTTTTCGCCGGAAGCGAACCGGATGTCGCTGCTGGTTCACGGTGGCGGCGTCTTCATGCGGCTCGATGCGGAGGGCCGGCTGATGGTCACGGATTTCATCCGCGACTTCACGGGAATCAGCTCGGACATCACCTTCGTTGGGCGCTCGGATCATTTTCAACTTTGGCAGCCGCAGGCGTTTCACGAGGCGCAGGCGGCGGCGAGAGAGGGGCGCTTCGGTTCGCGCCCCGCGTAAGACAGGGGAACGGAATGGCGGCGAATCCAGGCGACGGAACAACCGAGCCCGAAGGCGGACCGGTTCGTCACATTCCGGTTCTTCTGAAGGAAGTCCTCGAGGCGCTCGAGCCCCGGGCCGACAAGGTCATTCTCGACGGCACGTTCGGGGCGGGCGGCTACACATCCGCGATCCTTGCCGCGGATGCCGAGGTGATCGCGCTCGATCGCGATCCGAATGCGATCGCCGCCGGCAAGGCGCTGGTCGATGCCCACAAGGGGCGCCTCAGCCTCATTCACTCGCAGTTTTCCAACCTTGCCGATCACGCGCCGGAGGGCGGGCTTGATGGCGTCGTGCTCGATATCGGCGTCTCTTCGATGCAGATCGACGAGGCCGACCGCGGCTTCTCCTTTCAGCGCAATGGTCCGCTCGACATGCGGATGTCTTCGAGCGGCGTTTCGGCGGCCGATGTCGTCAATCGCGCCAAGGTTGGCGATCTCGCCCGCATCTTCGGTTTCCTCGGCGAGGAAAAGCAGTCGGGCCGCATCGCCCGCGCCATCGAGAAGCGCCGCCTCACCGAGCCGTTCACCACCACGCGCGAGCTCGCCAATCTCATCGAGACCGTCAACCCGCGCAAGGCCAAGGACAAGATCCATCCGGCGACCCGCGTCTTCCAGGCGCTGCGCGTCTTCGTCAATGATGAGCTCGGCGAGCTGGCCGGGGCACTGTTTGCCGCCGAGCGGGCTTTGAAGCCGGGCGGTCGGCTTGTGGTCGTCACCTTTCATTCGCTCGAGGACAGGATCGTCAAGCAGTTCTTCGCCGACCGTTCCGGCAAGGCCTCCGGCTCGCGACACCTGCCGATGGTCGAGGCCAAGCCCGCGATCTTCGAACCCCTCGGCAAGTCGATGATCTCGGCGAGCGACGAGGAGGCGGAGCTCAATCCGCGCGCCCGTTCCGCCAAGCTTCGCGCCGGTATCCGGACGGAAGCCCCGCCGCGGGCCGCCGACATGTCGATATTCGATCTGCCCGATCTCGCCAGCCTCGCAAAGATGGGAGCCTGATACATGCTGCGTAGCTTCGATCTTGTCCTGATCGGCGTGATGACGGCGGCGGCCGTCGTCACCTATTCGATCAAGCACCGCGCCGATGAAAAGCTCAACGAGGTTCGCCGGCTGGAGTCCGAAATCAAGCTGGAGAAGGACACGATCGACCTGCTCAAGGCCGACTGGGCCCTGCTCACGCAGCCGAACCGCCTGCACCGGCTGATCAACGTCTACAGTTCCGAGCTGGCGCTGGCGCCGACCGAGACGACGCAGCTGGCGATGCCGAAGGAACTGCCGATGCCGAAGGCGCGGCTGCCGCAGCCCGAGACGACCATCGAGGACATCATCGCCGGCAAGAACAGCGAGGTTGCCGCCGCGCTGAAGGGGGTTGCCGCCGCCAAGGCCAAGCCCGCTCAGAAAATTCCTGTGCCGCTGCGGCGTGGTCCCATCGAAGTCATTTCCACAGGATCGGTGAAACGCTGATGTCTTTCCTGTCCCGCATCATGATCGTCAAGAGCCGCGCGCATTTTTCGTCCGGCAGCCGTGGCCGAAGCTCTGAAAAGGCGTCCTTCGAGGGGACCCGCAAGCGCAAGTCCGCCCAGGCAAAAAACCGCGTCGGTCTGCTGATCGCCGGCTTCACGGTCTTCTACTGCGTCATCGGCGGCCGCCTGATGCAATATGGCGTGGCACAGCCGCTGACGACGTCGAGCATCCTGCCGGCCGACCGGCTGCTGGCCTCGCGTCCCGACCTTGTCGACCGCAACGGCGCGGTTCTGGCGACCGACATCCGCACGGTTTCGCTGTTTGCCGAGCCCAACAAGATCATCGATGCCGACGAGGTGATCGAGAAGCTCGGGACGGTCCTGAACGATCTCGACGTCAAGGGCACCTATTCGAAACTGACCTCGAACTCGCGTTTCCAGTGGCTGCGCCGCCAGCTGACCCCGAAGCAGCAGAGCCAGATCCTGGCGCTCGGCATTCCGGGCATCGGTTTCCGGCCCGAGAAGCGCCGTTTCTATCCGGGCGGCCCGACGGCCGCGCATGTCGTCGGTTACGTCAACATCGACAACCGCGGCGTAGCCGGCATGGAGCGTTACGTCGATAATCAGGGCCTTGCGGATCTGGCGGCGGTCGGCATGACGTCCAGCCAGCCGCTGGAGCCGGTCAAGCTATCCATCGATCTGCGCGTCCAGTCCATCGTCCGCGAGGTGGTGACCGAGGCGATCGGCAAGTACAGCTCGATCGGGGCCGGCGCGGTTGTCCTCGACGTCCATACCGGCGAAATCGTCGCCATGGCGTCCGCGCCCGATTTCGATCCCAACAATCCGGCCGAGGGCGGCGAGGAGGGATGGTTCAACCGCATGTCGAACGGCACGTTCGAAATGGGCTCCACCTTCAAGTCCTTCACCATTGCCATGGGTCTCGATTCCGGCAAGGTGAACCTGCAGAGCATGTTCGACGCGCGGTTCCCGATCCGTATTGGCGGCTTCACCATCAAGGATTTCCACGGCAAGGGACGCATGCTGAGCGTTCCGGAAATCTTTCAGTATTCGTCCAATATCGGCACCGCCAAGATTGCCGATACGGTCGGCATCGAAGGCCACAAGGATTTCCTGACCAAGCTCGGCCTGCTGACGAAAATGCGTACCGAACTTCCGGAAGTCGCCACGCCGAGCCAGCCGCGGGAATGGAAGAAGATCAACTCGGTCACCATTTCCTTCGGCCACGGTGTCTCGACGACGCCGCTGCAGACGGCGGTCGCCGGTGCCGCGCTCGTCAACGGCGGAAAATACATCCCGCCGACCTTCCTGCCGCGCAACCGCGCGGAGGCCGACAAGATCGCGACCCAGGTGCTGAAGCCCTCGACCAGCAAGGACATGCGCTTCCTGTTCGAATGGAACGGCGTCAACGGATCGGGCAGAAATGCGCGCGTCGCGGGCTTCAACGTCGGCGGCAAGACGGGGACGGCAGACAAGGTCGTCAACGGGCGCTACGCCCACGACAAGAACTTCAACGCCTTCCTTGCCGCCTTCCCGATGGACAATCCGCAATACGTCGTGCTGACCTTCTGCGACGAGCCAAAGACCGAGAAGGGCAATGGCGCGGCTCTTGCCGCCACATCCGCCGCTCCGATGGTCAAGGAGATCATTACCCGGGCTGCGCCCATTCTCGGTGTGAAGCCGAAATTCGGCAATGACGGCTCTGCCCTGCTTGTGTCTTATTGAGCGATAACAACGTGGGCGGACGAATCGAGGGGACGACGCTCAGAATGGACAATCAGCCGATGAAATTGCGAGAACTCGCCGGACGAGACTTCCCGGAAATAGCCGACCTGATGGCTGGGCCGGCAGGTGATCTCGAGGTGACCGGTCTCACGTCCGACAGCCGCCAGGTAAAACCCGGCATGCTGTTTGCGGCACTTGCCGGTACCAAGTCGGACGGTTCGAGCTATATCGGCGATGCCGCCGCGCGCGGCGCGGTCGCGGCGATTGCGGGGCATGGGGCGGAGGCGGGCATTCCCGTCCTTGCTGTTTCCAATCCGCGCCGGCTGCTGGCGCTGGCCGCCGCCCGCTTCTACGGTGCGCAGCCGGAAACCATGGTCGCTGTCACCGGCACCGCCGGCAAGACGTCGGTCGCTTCCTTCACTCGCCAGATCTGGGCGCATGCCGGCCATCCTGCTGCCCAGATCGGCACGACCGGTGTCGTTTCCCCGACCCGCAACGATTACGGAACGCTGACCACGCCGGATCCGGTCGAACTGCAGCAGCTGCTGGCGGAACTGGCTGCCGAAGGCGTCACCCATGCCGCGATGGAGGCTTCCAGTCATGGCCTCGACCAGTGCCGGATCGACGGCGTGCGTCTTTCCGCGGCCGGTTTCACCAACCTTGGCCGCGACCACATGGATTACCATCCGACGATCGAGAGCTATATGGCCGCCAAGATGCGGCTTTTCGATACGCTGATGCCGAAGGGCTCGCCGGCCGTCATCTTCGCTGATGACGCCTGGTCGGAAGAAGCGATGCGGGTGGCGACGGTTGCCGACCTCGACGTCCGCACGGTCGGCCGAAGGGGCGATTATATCTGCCTCAAGCGGGTCGAGCATTTCCGCCACAAGCAGATGGCCGAGATCCATATCGGCGACCAGATCTTCGAAGTCGATATTCCGCTGGCCGGCGATTTCCAGGTGGCGAACGCGCTTGTCGCGGCAGGGCTTGCCATGTCGACCGGGGTTCCGGCCGCCGTCGCCATGGCCGCGCTCGAAAAGCTGGTCGGCGCCTCGGGTCGCCTCGAACTGGTCGGCCAGACAAAGGACGGCGCGCTTGCCTATGTGGATTATGCCCACAAGCCGGACGCGCTGGAAAACGTGCTGACATCCGTCCGGCCCTTCACGACCGGCCGCGTCATCGTGGTGTTCGGCTGCGGCGGCGACCGGGACAAGGGCAAGCGGCCGATCATGGGTGACGTGGCGACGAGGCTCGCCGATATCGTCATCGTTACCGACGACAATCCGCGCTCCGAGGTTCCCGAAGTCATTCGTTCCGAGATTCTGGCGGCTGCTCCGGGCGCAATCGAGATCGGCGATCGGGCGAACGCGATCCGCGAGGCAGTCAATATGCTGCAGTCGGGCGATACGTTGATCGTTGCGGGCAAGGGCCATGAACACGGCCAGACGATCGGCACCACGGTCCTGCCGTTTTCCGATCACGTCGAAGTCCGCAAGGCTTTGGAGGAGCTGAAATCGTGAGCTGGTTATGGACCTCGGAGGATTTGACGTCTGCCATGGGCGGCCGGCCGATCGGTGCGCTTCCGGCGGGCATTACCGGTATTTCGATCGACAGCCGCTCCATCGGCCAGGACGAGGCTTTCTTCGCCATCAAGGGCGACCGCGTCGACGGTCATGACTATGCAAGCCTCGCCGTCGCCAACGGCGCGACGCTGATCGTCGTCAACGAAGCGAAACTGCCCGCACTTGGCAAGCTGAGCGTGCCGATGATCGTCGTCGAAGACGTGCTTGCCGCCCTTGGAAAACTGGCGCTCGCCGCGCGCGAACGCAGCAGAGCCCGTATCGTTGCGGTGACTGGTTCGGTCGGCAAGACAACCACCAAGGAAATGCTGCGTCATGCGCTGGCGCCCTCTGGAAAGGTGCATGCCGCCGTCGCATCGTTCAACAATCACTGGGGCGTGCCGCTGACGCTTGCCCGCATGCCGGCGGATATCGATTTCGGCGTCTTCGAGATCGGCATGAACCATCCCGACGAGATCCGCCCGCTGGTGAAGATGGTGCGCCCGCATGTGGCGATCATCACCACGATCGCGGCAGCCCACCTCGGGCATTTCAAGAACCTCGAAGAGATCGCCGCCGCCAAGGCCGAGATCTTCGAAGGCCTGGAGCCTGGCGGTTCTGCGATCCTCAATCGCGACATCAAGCAGTTCGGCTTTCTTCAGAAGAAGGCGCAGGAAGCGGGTGTCTCGCATATCCACACCTTCGGCCAGCATGCCAAGGCGGATTTCCGGTTGGCGGATTTCGAAGGCAATGCCGAGAACTCGGTCGTCTGGGCGGTGCTGAACGGCGAGACGTCGGAAGTCCATATCGGCGCTCCCGGCCGACACATCGCCGAGAACGCCATGGCTGTCCTCGGCGCCTGCCTGCTGGTCGGCGCGGACATGGCCGGCGCCACGGCGGCGCTTGCGGCGCTGAAGCCGGTCAAGGGCAGGGGCGAACGCCACCGGCTCGGTATCGGCGAGGGTCATCTGACGCTGATCGACGAGAGCTACAACGCCAACCCGGCCTCGATGCGGGCGGCGATCGCGCTTCTCGCATCCTCGGTGCCGGAACTGACCGGCCGGCGGATCGCGGTCCTCGGCGACATGCTGGAAATGGGCGAATTTTCGGCCAAGGTGCATGAGGACCTGGCAGGTCCGCTGCTTGCCGCCGGCATAGAACATGTCTGGCTCGCAGGAAAAGAAATGGCGGCACTCAAGGAATCGCTGCCGGGAAACGTCCAAGTGACGTATTTCGAAAAAACGGCGGATCTCGCCGATTACGCGGTGCGGTCGGTGATGCCGGGCGACGTGGTGATGGTGAAATCTTCGCTTGGTATCGGTTTCGGCAAGATCGTGGCCGCGCTTATTGACAACTACCCGGCATTCTCCGACACGGAGCGCCACTAATTGAGACGGGCTTCTGGAAAGGGCGCTGAATGCTGATCTGGCTTGTGGAACTGGCGGACAAAGTCCAATTTTTCAACCTGTTCCGGTACATCACCTTCAGGACGGGCGCTGCGCTCTTCACGTCTGCGCTGATCGTCTTCCTGTTCGGGCCGATGATCATCGCGTCGCTTCGCCTGCGCCAGGGCAAGGGACAGCCGATCCGCGCCGACGGGCCGCAGACCCATTTCAAGAAGGCCGGTACGCCGACCATGGGCGGCCTGATGATCCTCGCTGGCATCGTCGGCGGCTCGCTGCTCTGGGCCGACCTTTCCAACGTCTATGTGGTCGCGACCCTGCTCGTGACGCTCGGTTTCGGCGCGATCGGCTTCTATGACGACTATCTGAAAGTCACCAAGCAGACCGACAAGGGCTTTTCCGGCAAGGCGCGTCTCGGCATCGAGTTCTTGATCGCCGGCATTGCGGTCTTCTTCATGATGCGGGTGGCGCTCACGACCGGCCAGTCGAGCAATCCGACGCTCGGCACTTCTATCGCCTTCCCTTTCTTCAAGGACCTGTTCATCAATCTCGGCATCTTCTTCGTACTGTTCGGCGGTTTCGTCATCGTTGCGGCCGGCAATGCTGTGAACCTGACGGACGGGCTCGACGGGCTGGCGATCGTGCCGGTCATGATCGCCGCGGCCTCGTTCGGCATCATCGCCTATCTCGCCGGCAACGCGGTATTTGCGGGATACCTGCAGATCAATTTCGTGCCCGGTACCGGCGAGCTTGCGGTTATCCTCGGCGCGGTGATCGGGGCGGGTCTCGGTTTCCTGTGGTTCAATGCACCGCCTGCCGCGATTTTCATGGGCGATACCGGTTCTCTGGCGCTCGGCGGCCTGATCGGCTCCGTCGCGGTTGCCACAAAGCACGAGATCGTCATGGCGATCGTCGGTGGCCTTTTCGTCATGGAGACTCTGTCTGTCATCATCCAGGTCGGTTTCTTCAAGATGACCGGCCGGCGCGTTTTCCTGATGGCGCCGATCCATCACCATTTCGAAAAACTCGGCTGGACGGAAAGCCAGGTGGTGATCCGTTTCTGGATCATCGCCGTCGGCCTTGCCATGCTCGGCCTTTCGACGCTCAAGCTGCGGTGATGCGGGGATGATCGCAGTCACCACATTCAAGGACAAGCCGGTCGCGCTGTTCGGCCTCGGCGGCTCGGGCCTCGCGACCGCCAAGGCGCTCGTCGCGGGCGGCGCCCAGGTCGTCGCCTGGGACGACAATCCCGACAGCGTCGCCAAGGCCGCGGCCGAGGGGATCGCGACCGCCGACCTGCGCGTCATCGACTGGTCTGTGCAGGCCGCCTTCGTTCTGTCGCCGGGCGTGCCGCTCACCCATCCTAAACCTCATTGGAGCGTCGATCTCGCCCACGCCGCCGGCGTCGAGATCATCGGCGATGTCGAGCTTTTCGTGCGCGAGCGCCGGGCGCGTGCACCCGATTGCCCGTTCATTGCGATTACCGGCACCAACGGAAAATCCACCACCACGGCGCTGATTGCCCACATTCTGAGGTCCAGCGGTCGCGACACGCAGCTCGGCGGCAATATCGGCACGGCGATCTTAACGCTCGACCCACCCAAGGATCAGCGCTTCTTCGTCGTCGAATGTTCGTCCTACCAGATCGATCTGGCTCCGACGCTCAATCCGACCGCAGGCATTCTTTTGAACCTCACGCCCGACCATCTCGACCGCCACGGCACCATGCAGCACTATGCCGACGTCAAGGAACGCCTCGTCGCCGGGAGCAGGACGGCAGTGATCGGTGTCGATGATTCCTTCTGCGCCCTGATTGCCGACCGCGTCGAACGGACCGGCGTTACGGTCAAGCGGATTTCCAAGCGCGTCGTCGTTGCCGACGGTGTTTATGCCGAGGGCAGCCGGATCATCGAGGCGCATGGCGGAGTTGCGTCGCAGCTCGTCGATCTCGACGGCATCCAGACGCTGAAAGGCAGCCACAACGCCCAGAATGCCGCGGCGGCAATCGCGGCCTGCCTGGCTGTCGGCATTTCGAGGGATGAGATCCGTGCGGGGCTGAAATCCTTTCCCGGCCTCAAGCATCGCATGCAGCCGGTCGGCCGCCGGGTGCAGGTGGTGTTCGTCAACGATTCGAAGGCGACCAATGCGGATGCGGCGGCGCCGGCGCTCTCCAGCTACGAGCGGATCTACTGGATTGCCGGCGGTCTGCCAAAGGAGGGCGGCATAGTCAGCCTCGCTCCACTCTTCCCGCGTATCGTCAAGGCCTATCTGATCGGAGAAGCCGCACCGGCATTCGCGGCGACGCTTGGCGAGGCGGTGCCCTACGAGATTTCGGGCACGCTCGAGAAAGCGGTCGCGCATGCCGCGGCGGATGCGAGCGCCGATACGACACCGTCCGCGGTGATGTTGTCGCCGGCCTGCGCCAGCTTCGATCAGTTCAAGAATTTCGAGGTTCGCGGCGATGCCTTTGTCGGTCATGTCGCGGGCCTCGATGGCGTCACGATGTTGGTCGATTTGGATTGATCGAGACGGAAAAGGGGAACGACAGATGGTAAGCCGCGCAGACCGTGGGCCGCTCGCAGACTGGTTCTGGACGATCGACCGTTTCTTCCTCGTCGCCTTCGTGCTTTTGATGGGGGTCGGCTTCATGCTCTCCTTCGCCGCCTCGCCGGCGGTGGCGGAGCGGATCGGCCTCGACAGCTTCCACTTCGTCGAGCGTCACGCGCTCTTCCTGCTGCCGTCGCTGGTGGTGATGGTCGGCCTGTCCTTCCTGACGCCGCGGCAGGTGCGCCGGACCGCGATCGTGCTGCTGATCATCTCGCTGACGCTGATGGTGCTGGCACTGTTCTTCGGCGTCGAGGTCAAGGGATCTCGGCGGTGGATCGGCGTTGGCATGTTCTCCATCCAACCGTCGGAATTCATGAAGCCGGCCTTCGTGGTTGTCTGCGCCTGGCTGTTCGCCGAGCACGCGCGGCAGCCGGAAATCCCCGGCAATCTCTTCGCCATCATCCTGTTCGGCATCGTCGCGGCCCTGCTCGTCGCCCAGCCCGATCTTGGCCAGACCATTTTGACGAGCGTCGTCTGGGGCGGCATGTTCTTCATGGCCGGCATGCCCTGGCTGTGGATCGTGCTGCTCGGCGGCGTGGGCGCCGGCGGCATCGTCACCGCCTATTACATGCTGCCGCACGTCACCGCCCGTTTCGACAAGTTCCTGACCGGCGAGGGCGACCGTTTCCAGATCGAGACCGCGCATGAAGCCATCCTCCAGGGCGGCTGGTTCGGGCAGGGGCCGGGCGAGGGCATCGTCAAGCGCATCCTGCCGGACAGCCACACGGACTTCGTGTTCTCGGTTGCAGCCGAGGAATTCGGTATTATCTTCTGTATGGCACTGGTGGCGATCTTCGCCTTCATCGTGCTGCGCGGCCTGAACCACGCCTTCAAGGAGCGCAACGACTTCAACCGGTTCGCGGTCGCTGGCCTCGTCCTGCAGATCGGCATGCAGTCGCTCATCAATATCGGCGTCAATCTCGAACTCATGCCAGCCAAGGGCATGACGCTCCCCTTGATCTCCTATGGCGGCTCCTCGATGATCGCGATCTGCATCACAGCAGGCTTCATCCTGGCGCTCACCCGCCACCGTCCGGAGAAGCGAGCGCAAGAGCGGAGCCTGTTCCGGGTCGCCCAGGGCGTACCCGCGGAGTAAAAGTCCAATGACCAAGGGCATCATATTGCTTGCCGCCGGGGGAACCGGCGGTCATGTGTTTCCGGCAGAAGCGCTGGGACACGAACTGAGGGAGCGCGGTTATTCCGTGCATCTCGTCACCGACAGCCGGGCTGAACGTTATGCCGGCACCTTTCCGGCCGACGAAATCCATGTCGTTCCGTCCGCCACCTTCGGATCCAAGAACCCGATCGCGCTTGCCCGCACCGGCTGGAAGCTGTGGACGGGCCTGCGGGCCGCGCGCCGCCTGATCGGCCGGCTGAAGCCGCTCGCCGTCGTTGGTTTCGGCGGTTACCCGACCGTGCCGCCGCTGATGGCCTCGACGGCCATGGGCGTGCCGACGATGATCCATGAACAGAACGCCGTGATGGGCCGCGCCAACAAGGCGCTGGCCGCCAAGGTCCAGGCGATCGCCGGCGGTTTCCTGCCGGAGGGCGGCGGTCCCTATGCGGACAAGACGGTGACGACCGGCAACCCGGTGCGTCCTGCCGTGCTTGCGGCCTCCAACATCCCTTATGTGGCGTCCCGCGGCGATGATCCCTTCCGGCTGGTCGTGTTCGGCGGCAGCCAGGGCGCGCAGTTCTTCTCGTCGGCCGTGCCGACGGCGCTCAGCCTGCTCGACCAGGCCGAGCGTGACCGTGTCGTCGTCACCCAGCAGGCGCGTCCGGAAGACAAGGATCGGGTCAGTTCCTGTTTTGCGAAGCTGAAGGCGCCGGCCGATATTTCGTCGTTCTTTTCGGACATGGCCGAGCGGCTGGCGACGGCACATCTGGTCATCTGCCGCTCCGGTGCCTCTACGGTGTCGGAAATCGCGGTGATCGGCCGGCCGGCCATCCTCGTGCCTTACCCGCATGCTCTGGATCACGACCAGGCAGCGAATGCGCAGGCGCTGGTAGCGACCGGCGGCGCCAAGGTGGTGCAGCAGTCGGATCTGTCTCCGGAAAAGCTTGCCGCGATCATTTCGGGTGCGATGAAGGATCCGGACAAGCTCGAAAGAATGGCGGCAGCCGCCAAGTCCGCCGGACGGCCGAATGCCGCCGGCCTGCTCGCGGATCTGGTGGTGGCCATCGCCGAGCGGAAATCGATTTCGGAATTTAAGGGAGTGCATTCATGAAGATGCCGAAGGCCATCGGGCTCGTCCATTTCATCGGCATTGGCGGTATCGGCATGAGCGGTATCGCCGAGGTGCTGCACAATCTCGGCCACAAGGTCCAGGGTTCGGACCAGGCCGACGGCGCCAATGTCCAACGCCTTCGCGACAAAGGCATCCCGGTCTTCGTCGGTCATCAGGCCGAAAACATCGGGGACGCCGAGGTGGTCGTCGTCTCGACGGCCATCAAGAAGAACAATCCAGAACTGATGGCAGCGCGTGAAAAATCGCTGCCGATCGTGCGCCGGGCGGAAATGCTCGCGGAGCTGATGCGCTTCCGCAATGCGATCGCCATCGGCGGCACGCATGGCAAGACCACGACGACTTCTATGGTCGCGACGCTTCTGGAAGCCGGCAATCTCGATCCGACCGTCATCAACGGTGGCATCATCAACGCCTACGGCACCAATGCGCGCATGGGCGAGGGCGAGTGGATGGTGGTCGAGGCCGACGAATCGGACGGCACCTTCCTGAAGCTTCCCGCCGATGTCGCCGTGGTCACCAATATCGATCCCGAACATCTCGACCATTACGGCAATTTCGATGCGGTTCGCGCCGCCTTCCGGCAGTTCGTCGAAAACGTGCCGTTCTACGGTTTCGGCGTGCTCTGCCTCGACCATCCGGAAGTGCAGGCGCTGGTCGGCCGCATCGAGGACCGCAAGATCGTCACCTATGGCGAAAACCCGCAAGCCGACGCGCGTTTCTCGAATGTCCGCATGGAAGGCACCAAGTCGATCTTCGACGTGGAAATCCGCCGCCGTCGTACCGGCCGGGTGTTTCAGTTCAAGGACCTGGCCCTGCCGATGCCCGGCCGCCACAATATCTCCAATGCCACCGCGGCGATCGCGGTCGCCAACCGGCTCGGCATTTCGGAAGCGGATATCCGCAAGGGGCTTGCCAATTTCAGCGGCGTCAAGCGGCGCTTCACGTTGACCGGCACCTGGAACGGCGTGTCGATCTTCGACGACTACGGCCACCACCCGGTGGAGATCAAGGCAGTGCTGCGGGCGGCGCGCGAATCGTGCCAGGGCCGCATCATCGCCGTCCACCAGCCGCATCGTTACACGCGCCTTTCGAGCCTGTTCGAGGACTTCGCCAATTGCTTCAACGATGCCGACAGCATCCTCCTGGCGCCGGTCTATGCCGCGGGCGAGGAGCCGATCGAAGGCGCCAATTCGGAAGCCCTGGTTTCGCGCATCCGGTCGGGCGGTCATCGCGACGCACGATACATGGCATCACCGACGGAACTCGCTTCGATTGTATCGGGCATTGCGAAACCGGGTGATTTCGTGGTTCTTCTGGGGGCAGGCAATATCACGCAGTGGGCGGCAGCATTGCCGAAGGAACTGGAAAGCATATCGGGACGATAGGAAATGAAACAGGTGAATGGGGAAAAGCTTCTGGCGTCGTTGGGGGATGACGTCAACAAACTGCGCGGAAGGCTGACGCCGGACGCGCCGATGGATCGTGTCACCTGGTTCCAGGCCGGCGGACTCGCCGAACTGATGTTCCAGCCCCATGACGTCGATGATCTCGTGACCTTCCTGCAGATCCTGCCGGAGGAAGTACCGTTGACGGTGGTCGGAGTCGGTTCGAACCTGCTCGTCCGCGACGGCGGCATTCCCGGCATCGTTCTGCGCCTTTCGGCCAAGGGCTTTGGCGGGGTCGATCTTGTCGGCGAGAACCGGATCAAGGCCGGTGCGATCTGCCCCGACAAGCACATTGCGGCGATGGCGATGGACAATGGCATCGGCGGCTTCGCCTTCTATTACGGTATTCCCGGTTCGATCGGCGGCGCATTGCGGATGAATGCAGGCGCCAATGGCGGTGAGACGGCCGGGCGCGTCGTCGAAGTGCATGCCGTCGACCGCAAGGGCGTCAGCCATGTCTTCTCGGCTGCCGAGATGGGCTACAGCTACCGCCATTCATCGGTTCCGGCCGAGATGATCTTCACCCACGCGGTCTTCGAAGGGTATCCCGAGGAGCGGTCGAAGATCCGCGCCGAGATGGATGCCGTGCGCCAGCATCGCGAGACGGTACAGCCGATCAAGGAAAAGACCGGAGGCTCGACCTTCAAGAACCCGGAAGGCCATTCCGCGTGGAAGCTGATCGACGAGGCGGGCTGCCGCGGACTGGTCAGCGGCGGCGCACAGATGTCGTCGCTGCATTGCAATTTCATGATCAATATCGGCCATGCCAGCGGCTACGATCTGGAATATCTCGGCGAGACCATCCGCCAGCGGGTCTTCGAGCATTCCGGCATCAAGCTCGAATGGGAAATCAAGCGCCTCGGCATCTTCATGCCTGGCCGCGAGGTGAAACCGTTCCACGGCGTGACGAGCGAATGACAGGAGACCGGCCGGCAGGCTGAGGTGAAAGCATCCTGCGACGCGCCGATCACGCGTTCTCTGCGAAGATTCAAAAACGGAGATTTACGGCGGTTCTCTCACTTCTTGGTTTCATAAACCGGGCCAGAACCGCCGCCGTAATGTGAACCTGTTTTTCAGGACCTGCTTATTCATTGAGCATTCATGAGCGTGTATTGCATAATGATCCTGTCGTGAATGAGATTCGTGCCGAAAACCGGCAAGGTGCCGGGGCACGAGCAGGGGGATATCCAATGTTCAAAAAATTAACGGCCGAGTTCTTCGGCACTTTCTGGCTTGTCTTCGGTGGATGCGGCAGCGCGGTTCTGGCTGCTGCGTTCCCCGATCTCGGTATCGGTTTCGTCGGCGTCGCGCTCGCATTCGGCCTGACGGTGCTGACCATGGCCTATGCGGTCGGCGGTATTTCCGGCGGGCACTTCAATCCGGCGGTATCGGTGGGACTGACAGTTGCGGGCAGGTTCCCGGCATCCAGCCTCCTGGCCTATGTCGTCGCCCAGGTAGTGGGAGCCATTGTCGCGGCCCTGGTTCTTTATCTCATCGCCTCCGGCAAGGCTGGTTTCCAACTCGGCGGCTTTGCGTCCAACGGCTATGGCGAGCATTCGCCTGGCGGCTATTCGTTGACCTCCGCGCTGTTGATAGAACTGGTTCTGACCGGTTTCTTCATCTTCATCATTCTCGGCGCAACCGGGCCGAAGGCGCCGGCCGGGTTTGCTCCGATCGCAATCGGCCTTGCGCTGACGCTGATCCACCTGATCTCGATCCCGGTCACCAACACCTCCGTCAACCCTGCCCGTTCGACCGGTGTGGCGCTGATCGTCGGGGACTGGGCTCTCGGACAGCTTTGGCTTTTCTGGGCGGCTCCGATCGTAGGTGCCGTCCTCGGCGCGCTGGCGTGGAAGCTGGTGGACGATTCGGAAGAGCGGGCCGCAGCCTGATCTTAAGAAGAACGGCGCGTTCCGCCGACGTAAAAGAGCCCGCAAAGCCGAATGCTTCGCGGGCTTTTCTGTGTCTCGATCTCAGGAATCGCCCCCCCCGATTCGAGAGACCCGACCATCATCTTATTGCCGATCCGAATGTTGCCGCAAACTGCGCGTTAACATTCTGCGATTCGATTTTTCCTTTGTTTTCATGATTTTGGCTGCCCGGGTTAATCAAGGTAAACGGTTTGTTAACCATATTCGGGCACTAATGCAGGCATGCCTAACATCCGGCGGGAATCGTCTGGGAACAGGCTGGCGCAAGCGCCGTAGCTTAGAGTGTAGTCCTTTTTGGCGGGAGTGATTGATGGGCGACAAGCACGTGGCTGTTTTGATGGGAGGATTTTCCTCCGAGCGGCCTGTCAGCCTGTCCTCGGGCACTGCCTGTGCGGATGCTCTCGAAGGCGAAGGCTATCGCGTCACCCGCGTCGATGTCGGCCGGGATGTCGCGGCCGTTCTCTCGGATCTTCGGCCGGACGTTGCCTTCAATGCCTTGCACGGACCTTTCGGCGAGGACGGAACGATCCAGGGCATCCTCGAATACCTCGAGATTCCCTACACGCATTCCGGCGTGCTTGCCTCGGCGCTTGCCATGGATAAACACCAGGCCAAGCATGTCGCCAAGGCGTCCGGCATTCCTGTCGCCGAAGCCAAGGTCATGAGCCGCTTCGATATCGGCAGCGCCCATCCGATAAAGCCGCCCTATGTGGTGAAGCCGGTGCGCGAAGGGTCGTCCTTCGGTGTCGTGATCGTTCAGGAGAATCAGTCGCATCCGCCGCAGATCATCGGCTCGTCCGAATGGCGTTACGGCGATCGCGTCCTGGTCGAGCGTTATATCTATGGCCGCGAACTGACCTGCGGCGTGATGGGCGACGTGGCGCTTGGGGTTACCGAAGTGGTGCCGCTCAGCCACGCATTTTACGATTATGATGCGAAATATGCGGAGGGTGGTTCGAAACACGTCATCCCGGCGCAAATTTCACCGAATATTTACCAAAAGATTCAAACACTAGCGCTCAAGGCGCATCAGGCGATGGGCTGCCGTGGCGTCAGTCGCTCCGACTTCCGCTACGACGACCGGTTCTCCGAGAACGGCGAGGTTATCTGGCTGGAAATCAACACGCAGCCGGGCATGACCCCGACATCGCTGGTGCCCGAAATGGCCGGCCATGCCGGCCACTCGTTTGGTGAGCTCGTCCGTTGGATGGTGGAGGACGCTACGTGTTTGCGTTGATCGGCAGAAAGGCGGGTGGACCGCGTGGCCGTTCTCAGGCTCTTTATCTCGGTGCCGAAGAGCGCCGGGTGCTTCCGCGCCCGCTTCGCCGGGTGTTCCGCTTCTGCGTCAGCCTCGCCACAGGCCGCATCCATATCCCGGCCCATACCGGGACGGTTGCCGCTGCCGGCTTCTTCGCGGCGGTCGGTCTCTACGGCATGTCGCTTGGCGGTCACGGCCAGACGGTCGCCCAGGCGACCACGGCAGCAGTCGGCTTTGCGATCGAGGACGTCCGCGTCTCGGGCAACGACCAGACCTCCGAAATCGACATCCTGCAGCTTCTCGGCCTCGACGGCACGACCTCGCTTGTCGCCCTCGATATCGATTCGGCCCGCCGCAAGCTCTCGGCGCTTCCCTGGGTCCAGTATGCCGAAGTCCGCAAGATCTATCCGAAGACGATCGAGGTGATGCTGAAGGAACGTCAGGCCTTCGGCATCTGGCAGCATGGTTCCGAGCTGTCGCTGATTGAAAAGAACGGCAGCGTGATCGCGCCGCTGCGTGACAACAAGTTCGCCTCGCTGCCGCTCTTTGTCGGCCGCGATGCCGAGACGGCTGCATCCTCCTTCGAGGACGCCATGGCCGGCTGGCCGGAGCTGAAAAATCGCGTGAAGGCCTATGTCCGCATCGCCGGTCGCCGCTGGGATCTGCATCTCGACAATGGCGTCGTGCTGAAGCTGCCAGAAGCCAATGTCGCCAAGGCGCTGCGCGTGCTCGCACGGCTCGAAAAGGAGCAGGGCTTGCTGGAGCGCGATGTCGCCGCCGTCGATCTGAGGCTTGAGGATCGCACCACCATCCAGCTTACTCCCGGTGCCTTGGATCGCCGCAGAGAGGCGTTGGATGCGCGGACGAAGGCCCTGAAGAAATTGGGAGAGCAGTCTTGAGCGTATTCGGTTCATCCCATTTCGGTCTGCCGCGCATGAAGCCGCTGTCTTCCAAGCGCAGCCACGTCGTTTCGGTCCTCGATATCGGCTCTACCAAGGTGGTCTGCATGATCGCCCGGCTGACGCCGCGTCAGGAAAGCCAGGTTCTGCCCGGCCGCACCCACAATATCGAGATCATCGGCATCGGCCATCAGCGCTCGCGCGGTGTGAAGTCCGGCGTGATCGGCGATCTCGATGCCGCAGAAAGCGTCGTCCGTCTCGCGGTCGATGCCGCCGAACGCATGGCGGGGCTTACCGTCGACAGCCTGATCGTCAACGTTTCCGCCGGCCGCATCACCAGCGACGTCTATACCGCGACGATTGATCTCGGCGGCCAGGAAGTGGAAGAGGCCGATCTCAAGAAGGTTCTGATCGCGGCAAGCCAGCAGTCGCTGCGCCAGGATCGTGCCATCCTGCACTCGCTTCCGACCGGCTTCTCACTCGACGGCGAACGCGGTATCCGCGATCCGCTGGCGATGTTCGGCGACACACTCGGTGTCGACATGCACGTCGTGGCCGCCGAGCGCGCCACGCTGAAGAACCTCGAACTCTGCGTCAACCGTGCGCATCTCTCGGTCGAAGGAATGGTCGCGACGCCCTATGCGAGCGGCCTTGCGGCCCTGGTCGACGACGAAGTCGAACTCGGCTGTGCCGCGATCGACATGGGCGGCGGCACGACGACGATCTCGGTGTTTGCCGAGGGCAAGCTCGTCCATACGGATGCGATCAGCCTTGGCGGCCATCACGTGACGACCGACCTTGCCCGGGGGCTTTCGACCCGCATCGAGGATGCCGAGCGCATGAAGGTCGTGCACGGTTCGGCGCTCGCCAACGGTGGCGACGAGCGGGATGTGATCTCCGTTCCGCCGATCGGCGAGGACGATCGCGATCAGCCGACCCAGGTGCCGCGCTCGCTGGTCACCCGCATCGTGCAGGCGCGCATCGAAGAGACGCTGGAACTCATCCGCGACCGCATCCAGAAGTCGGGTTTCAGCCCGATCGTCGGCAAGCGCGTCGTGCTCACGGGTGGTGCCAGCCAGCTTACCGGCCTTTCGGAAACGGCGCGCCGCATCCTGGCACGCAATGTCCGGATCGGCCGCCCGATGGGTGTCTCGGGCCTGCCGACGGCAGCCAAGGGACCGGCCTTTTCGACGGCAGTCGGGCTGATGATCTATCCGCAGGTCGCGGATCTCGAAACACACGCTTCGCAGAGCGGCCTGATGGCCACGCTGGGAAGCGGGAATGGCCGCCTGGCCCGCGTGGGGCAGTGGTTGAAGGAAAGTTTTTGATGTGAGGGCTTCGCCCGCCCGCATCGGAGCAGAGTTGTAATGAATTGGCCGGCGGCGATGCGGCCAGCAAAAGAAGGAACTGGTGCAATGACCATCAAGCTGCAGAAGCCTGATATCACGGAATTGAAGCCGCGGATTACCGTATTCGGCGTCGGTGGCGGCGGCGGTAACGCCGTCAACAACATGATTACCGCAGGCCTCGAAGGCGTCGACTTCGTCGTTGCCAATACCGACGCCCAGGCGCTGACCATGACCAAGGCCGAACGCATCATTCAGATGGGCGCCCGGGTCACCGAAGGTCTCGGCGCTGGTTCGCAGCCGGAAGTCGGCCGCGCCGCCGCGGAAGAATGCCTCGACGAAATCGTCGATCACCTGCACGGCACGCATATGTGCTTCGTCACCGCCGGCATGGGCGGCGGCACAGGCACGGGTGCTGCGCCGGTCGTCGCGCAGGCCGCCCGCTCCAAGGGCATCCTGACCGTCGGCGTCGTCACCAAGCCGTTCCACTTCGAAGGCCAGCGCCGCATGCGGCTTGCCGAATCGGGTATCCAGGAACTGCAGAAGTCGGTCGACACGCTGATCGTCATTCCGAACCAGAACCTCTTCCGCATCGCCAATGACAAGACGACCTTCGCCGATGCATTCGCGATGGCCGACCAGGTTCTTTATTCCGGCGTCGCCTGCATTACCGACCTGATGGTCAAGGAAGGCCTGATCAACCTCGACTTCGCCGACGTCCGCTCGGTGATGCGCGAGATGGGTCGTGCGATGATGGGTACCGGCGAAGCATCCGGCCCGGGCCGCGCCATGCAGGCCGCCGAAGCCGCCATCGCCAACCCGCTGCTCGACGAGACCTCGATGAAGGGCGCCCAGGGCCTCCTGATCTCGATCACCGGCGGCCGCGACCTGACGCTGTTCGAAGTCGACGAAGCTGCGACCCGCATCCGCGAAGAAGTCGATCCGGATGCGAACATCATCCTCGGCGCGACCTTCGACGAAGCGCTCGAAGGCCTGATTCGCGTATCGGTCGTCGCGACCGGCATCGATCGCGCCGCCGGCGCCGTCGACATCCGTGCCGCCGAAATGCGCGCCGCCACGAAGCCGATCATCCGCCCGTCAGCGGCCATTGCTCCGGCTCCGGTTGCCGCTCAGCCGGCTCCGGTCATGCAGGCAGCCCCGGCTCCGAAGCCGTTCGTCGATCCGATCGCCGAGACGATCCGCATGGCGGAAGCCGAAATGGAACGCGAACTCGCTATCGCTGAACCGCAGCACCAGCATGCGGCCCCGGCACCTCAGCCGGTCGCTCCGCAGCCGATCATGCATCAGCAGGAAGAGTTCCGTCCGCAGAGCCGCATCTTCGCAGCGGCTCCGGCCGAAGCACCGGCTCCGGTCATGAGCCGCCCGGCTCCGGCCCCGCAGCCGGCCCCGGTTCATCATCACGTGCAGCAGCCCGCTCCGGCGATGAGCCAGCCGGCTCCGCGCCCGGCGCAGCCGGTCTACCGCGAGCCGATGGCGCCTTCGATGTCGCAGGTGGTCGAACCGGTTCGCATGCCGAAGGTCGAGGATTTCCCGCCGGTCGTGAAGGCCGAAATGGATCGTCGCGCCCAGCCCGTGAGCCATGTGCAGGAAGAGCGCGGCCCGATGGGTCTCCTGAAGCGGATCACCAACTCGCTTGGCCGCCGCGAAGAGGAAGAGCCTGCTCACATCGAGCCGGCGGCACCGGCTCCGGCCCCGCAGCAGCGCCGTCCGCTGTCGGCCGAAGCAAGCCTCTATGCGCCGCGCCGCGGCAATCTCGACGATCATGGACGTGCGGTTCCGCAGGCCCATCACGAGGAAGACCAGCTCGAAATTCCGGCCTTCCTGCGCCGCCAGTCGAACTGAGTTAAAGACGGTCACGAAATGTGAAGAAGGCCCGGATCACGCATCCGGGCCTTCGCTCGTTTTATCAATCAACACGCAGGGTTAACAACGTAACAATCCGAAATGAACAGTGATTTGGATTGTGCCGGATGGCTGCGTATGAAAGACGCTGAGACACGCCGACAGAGATCGACCGATTCAGGCGATCGGTCCGGCAGGCGTTAAGAATATCGGATCCTTCTGCTTTACGGATCCGGCGAAAAGAAGGCAGCAGGAATGACCATCGGACTGTTCGGTTTCCAGACCACCATCGCCTCCCCGGTAACCCTGAAGGGCATTGGCGTTCATTCCGGAGCCCCTGTCAGCCTTACCTTTCAGCCTGCCGAAGCCGGCACCGGCGTCATCTTCACGCGTCTTCTCGACGACGGCAGCTCGGTCGAATATCGGGCCGTTTCCTCCCAGGTCGGCAATACCGATCTCTGCACCGTTCTCGGCACGTCGCTTTCCCGCTCCGTCGCGACGATCGAACACGTGATGGCCGCGATCTACGCGCTCGGCGTCGACAACCTCATGGTCGAAGTCGACAGCGGCGAGATGCCGATCATGGACGGCAGCTCCCTTCCTTTCATCGAAGCCATCGAGCAGGCCGGCATCGTCAATCTCGGCATCAAGCGCCGCTATATCCGCGTGCTGAAGCCGGTGCGCATCGATAACGGTGCTTCCTGGTCGGAATTCCGCCCCTATGACGGCACGCGCTTCGAAGTCGAGATCGATTTCGCTTCGCCGCTGATCGGCCGCCAGAGCTGGAAGGGCGACCTGACGCCCGAGACCTTCAAGCAGGAACTCTCGCGCGCCCGCACCTTCGGTTTCATGCGCGACGTGGAACGTCTCTGGGCTGCGGGTTACGCACTCGGTTCCTCGCTCGAAAATTCGGTGGTCATCTCCGACGACGACACGATCGTCAATGTCGAGGGCCTTCGCTACAAGGATGAATTCGTCCGCCACAAGACGCTCGACGCCGTCGGCGACCTGGCGCTTGCCGGCGCCCAGTTCATCGGCTGCTACCGCTCCTATCGCGGCGGCCACAAGATGAATGCCAATGCACTGAAGGCGCTGATGAGCGACCCGACGGCCTACGAGGTCGTCGAGGCTCCGTCGTCGCGCGCGGCCCGCGTGCGAGCAGGGGAGTTCGTACCGGTCAACGTGCCGGAACTCGCGTCCTGGTTTGCCTGATAAAGTTGACCCAGTCGACTCGGCCGCTTCCCCGGAAGCGGCCTTTTTCTTTTTGGGAGACAGGTTCCGATTTAACCTTGAAATGCCCTATATTGCGGCGACGTGCCACAAAAATGCATTAATGCCACAGCATTGCGTTGCTCTCCCTTTGCTTTTATGGCTAGAACGGCCTGCTTGGGCAGCGGGCTTTTCAGGCGCGGGACGATCAGGAATTGTCGAATGAACCATGTAAGGTCTGTTGGAATGCGTAAGACGGCAAGAGTAGCGCTTGTGTCGCTGGTGCTGGCCGGCGCCGGCTTTGGCATGACCGCCTGCCAATCGGATCCCGATATCGACATCACCAAGCTCGGTCTGGAAACGGATGCCCCAGAGACGCTCTACAACCAGGGTCTCGCCAACATGAAGGCTGGCAACCTGGCCGAAGCGGGCCGCAAGTTCGATGCGATCGACCGCCAGAATCCCTTCACCGAATGGGGCCGCAAGGCGCTCGTCATGAGCACATTCACCAAGTACCGACTCGGCCGCAACGACGAGGCGGTGGCTACCGGCAACCGCTACATGAACCAGTATCCGCAATCGCAGGATTCGGCCTATGTCCAGTATCTCGTCGGCCTCGCTTACTCCAAGCAGATCGCCGACGTAACCCAAGACCAGCGCGCTGCAGTGCGCACCATCGATGCGATGAACAAGGTCGTGACCAATTATCCGACCTCGGAATATGTCGAGGATGCGCAGGCGAAGATCCGCTTTGCGCGCGACCAGCTGGCCGGCAAGGAAATGCAGATCGGCCGTTACTATTTGGAGCGCAAGGAGTATCTTGCCGCGATCCAGCGCTTCCGCAACGTGGTCGAGCAGTACCCGAACACCAACCAGGTGGAAGAGGCGCTGGCGCGTCTGACCGAAGCCTATTATGCGATGGGCATCACGGAAGAGGCGCAGACCGCTGCCGCTGTCCTCGGGCGCAATTATCCCGACAGCCAGTGGTATGCCGATTCCTTCAAGCTCCTGAAGGGCAACGGCGTCGAACCCCGCGAGAATCGCGGTTCGTGGATTTCCCGCGCCGGGGCCAAGCTGATCGGCGCATAAGGTCTGAGACATGCTGATCCAGTTGTCGATCCGCGATATCGTTCTGATCGAACGGCTGGACCTTGCCTTCGAGACCGGCCTTTCGGTTCTGACCGGCGAAACCGGCGCCGGCAAATCGATCCTCCTCGACAGCCTCTCGCTGGCGCTCGGCGGCCGTGGCGATGGCGACCTGGTGCGCCATGGCGAGGACAAGGGCCAGGTGACGGCCGTCTTCGACGTGTCCGGCAGCCACGGCGCCCGCAAGCTTCTGCGCGACAACGGTATAGACGACGACGGCGACCTGATCTTCCGCCGCATCCAGTCGGCCGACGGGCGCACCCGCGCTTCGATCAACGACCAGCCGGTCAGCGTGCAGCTGATGCGTCAGGCCGGCCAGCTTCTGGTCGAAATCCACGGACAGCACGACGACCGGGCGCTGATCGATACTGACGCGCACCGCACGCTGCTCGACGCCTTCACGGGCTTAAGCGACGAGGTGCCGCAGCTTTCCGGCCTTTATCGCTCCTGGAAGGACGCGGAACGGGCTTTCAAGACCCATCGCGCCAAGGTGGAGGCCGCGGCGCGCGAAGCCGACTATATCCGCGCCTCTGTGGAAGAGCTCGAAGCGCTCGCGCCGCGCGACGGCGAGGAGGACGAACTCGCCGAGCAGCGCTCGCGGATGCAGAAATCCGAGCGCATCGCCGGCGACATTTCCGAGGCCTCCGAATTTCTCAACGGCAATTCATCGCCCGTGCCGCTGATCGCCTCGCTGGTGCGGCGCCTGGAGCGCAAGAGCCACGAGGCGCCCGGCCTGCTCGAAGAGACGGTCGAACTTCTCGATCAGGCGCTGAATTACCTCTCCAATGCCCAGATGGAAGTCGAGGCGGCGCTGAGGCGCACCGAATTCGACCCGCGCGAACTGGAGCGAGTCGAGGAGCGACTGTTTGCCCTGCGCGCCGCCGGTCGTAAATATTCGATCCCGGTCGCCGACCTGCCGGCGCTTGCCGAAAAGATGATATCGGACCTTGCCGATCTCGATGCGGGTGAGGAGAAGCTCGCCGAGCTGGAAAAGCTCACCGCCTCTGCCAAGGCCGCCTACGATCAGGCCGCCGCCATCCTGTCCGAGAAGCGCCGGCGTGGCGCCGAGGCGCTGGCCGACGCCGTGATGGCTGAGCTGCCTGCGCTGAAGCTCGAACGGGCCCGCTTCATGGTGGATGTGGCGAGCGATCCGGAAGCGGCGAGCGCTGAAGGCGTCGATACCGTCGAGTTCCACGTCCAGACCAATCCCGGCACCCGTCCCGGCCCGATCATGAAGGTCGCTTCGGGCGGCGAGCTGTCGCGTTTCCTTTTGGCGCTCAAGGTGGCGCTCGCCGACCGAGGCTCGGCTCCGACGCTGGTCTTTGATGAAATCGATACCGGTGTCGGCGGCGCGGTGGCGGACGCGATCGGCCAGCGGCTGAAACGGCTGTCGGACAAGGTGCAGGTGCTCTCCGTTACCCACGCGCCGCAGGTGGCTGCCCGCGCCGCGACCCATCTCCTGATCTCCAAGGGGCCGGCCGGCGAGGGCACAGACAAGATCGCCACCCGCGTCGCCACCATGGAGCCGGAACACCGCACCGAAGAGATCGCCCGCATGCTGGCCGGGGCCTCCGTCACGGATGAGGCGAGGGCGGCAGCCAAGAGGCTTCTGGCGGGCAATGGCTAGGGCAGAAGCGGTCCGATTTCCACTTACATATCCCGTGCTGCCGCCTTCTCATACTTTCCAATCGAGGAATTTGCTCTAAAACGACTCCGCTACGCTGAGGAGTCTCTGATCATGCCCGCCGAACAGACGCCCGTCGAAAACCTGACCGAAGAACAGGCCGCAGCCGAGCTCGCCTATCTGGCGGCCGAGATTGCCCGCAATGACGAGCTCTATCACGGCCATGATGCGCCGCGGATTTCGGATGCGGATTACGACGCGCTGAAGCGGCGTAACGACGCGATCGAGAAGCGGTTTCCGCAGCTGATCCGCGCCGACAGCCCGTCCATCCGGGTCGGCGCAGCACCCCTGCCGACATTCGCGGCGATTACCCATTCACGGCCGATGCTGTCGCTCGACAACACGTTCTCCGACGACGACGTGCGGGATTTCGTCTCCTCCGTCTACCGGTTCCTCGGCCAGCTCCCGGATGGATCAATCGCCTTTACCGCCGAGCCGAAGATCGATGGGCTCTCCATGTCGATCCGCTACGAAAACGGCCGGCTCGTCAATGCCGCCACCCGCGGCGATGGCACGACCGGCGAGAACGTCACCGAAAACATCAAGACCATCAAGGAAATCCCTAACCGCTTACCCGCAGGCGTGCCCGATGTCGTCGAGGTGCGCGGCGAGGTCTATATGACGAAGAGCGACTTCCTGGCGCTCAACGAGAAGATGGCGGCGGAGGGCAAGCAGACCTATGTCAACCCGCGCAACACGGCGGCAGGGTCGCTGCGCCAGCTCGACGCCAAGGTGACCGCCAGCCGCAACCTGAAATTCTTCGCCTATGCCTGGGGCGAGATGTCGGAAATGCCGGCCGATACCCAGATGGGCATGGTCGAAAAATTCAGGGACTGGGGTTTTCCGGTCAATCCGCTGATGAAGCGGCTTTCCGCGGTCGAGGATATCATCGCCCATTACAAGGATATCGGCCTCAAGCGCCCGGACCTCAACTATGAGATCGACGGCGTCGTCTACAAGGTCGACAGGCTCGACCTGCAGGCGCGGCTCGGTTTTCGCTCGCGTTCGCCACGCTGGGCGACGGCCCATAAATTCCCGGCCGAACAGGCTTTTACGCATGTTGAGCGCATCGACATCCAGGTCGGCCGCACCGGCGCGCTGACACCGGTCGCGCGCCTGACGCCGGTCACGGTCGGCGGTGTGGTCGTCACCAACGCGACACTGCACAACGAGGACTATATCAAGGGGCTCGGCAACTCAGGCGAACCGATCCGCGAGCCGGATCACGATATCCGTGTCGGCGACACCGTCATCGTCCAGCGGGCAGGGGATGTCATCCCTCAGGTGCTCGACGTGGTGATGGAGAAACGCCCTGCGGAAGCCGTGCCTTACGAATTCCCGAAGCGCTGCCCGGTTTGCGACAGCCATGCGGTGCGGGAGCGCAACGAAAAGACCGGCAAGCTCGATTCGGTCACCCGCTGCACCGGCGGTTTCGTCTGTCGGGCGCAGGCGACCGAACATCTCAAACATTTCGTCTCCCGCAACGCCTTCGATATCGAGGGCCTCGGTTCCAAGCAGATCGATTTCTTCTTCGAGGCGGAAGACGAGGCGCTGAAGATCCGCACCGCGCCGGATATTTTTACGCTGAAGCGGCGACAGGAGGGATCGACGCTTACCAAGCTCGAAAATATCGAGGGCTTCGGCAAGGTCAGCGTCAAGAAACTGTTCGACGCGATCGACGAGCGGCGCGAGATCGCGCTCCATCGCTTCATCTACGCGCTCGGCATCCGCCATGTGGGCGAGACCACCGCCAAGCTGCTCGCCCGCGCCTACGGGACCTATGAGGCCTTTGCCAAGGCCATGCAGGATGCGGCCGAGCTTTCCGGCGATGCCTGGGACGATCTCAATAATATCGAGGGCATTGGCGAGGTGATGGCGCGCGCCATCGTCGAGTTCTTCAAGGAGCCGCGCAATGTCGAGGTCATCACCCGGCTTCTCGAAGAGGTGACGCCGCAGGCTGCTGAACAGATCGCCGCGAGCAACAGCGTGGTTGCCGGCAAGACGGTCGTCTTCACCGGCTCGCTCGAAAAATTCACCCGCGACGAAGCCAAGGCAAGGGCAGAAAGTCTTGGCGCCAAGGTGGCGGGGTCGGTCTCCAAGAAGACCGACTATGTGGTCGCCGGCCCGGGCGCCGGCTCCAAGCTCGACAAGGCAAGGGAACTCGGCGTCCAGGTGATGGACGAGGACGAATGGCTCGCCTTTATCGGGTAAGGGCGGTCACGTCCTTAAGCCGCGCCATCGAATAGGCATCGACATATCGTCCTTCGCGGAAGGCGAATTGTTTGAAATGGCCTTCCACCTCGAAGCCGAATTTCCGGTAGAGCGCGATGGCTGCCTCGTTGTCGGTGTAGACGGTCAGTTCGAGCCGGCGGATATCCAGCCAGTCGTCCGCCACCTGCACCATCTCGCCGAGCAGGGCGCTGCCCACCCCGCGTCCGACAAAGCCGTCGTGCACGCCCATGCCGATGCCAGCCGCGTGGCTCCGCCGACCCTGAAACCGGTTGATGCCGCCGTTGCCGACGATCTGGCCCTCGTAGGTGGCCACCAGCGCGATGCTTCCAGGCGTCGGGCTCTCGACCCATTTGCGGGTCTCTTCCAAGCGTGCGTGCGGCAGCCGCAGGGTTCCGTAGCGGTAACCGGGCATGTTGGCCAATGCGTTGACGGCCTCGACGTCCGTCACGCGCAAGGCACGAACCTCAAGGCCTTCCAGCCTCGACGGTCGGGGTGGTTTCTCCTGGATTTCGTCGGCTATCTTCATCTTGCTCTCCTTGGTTTTTCGCCGAGGCAGAGCGGAAACCCCGAACCCTGCCATATCGGACAGGGTTGGGTGGACGGATGACCGGTTAACGCGCCAAGACCGCCACGCACCCTGCAGGGTGAATGGTCACGGTGAGATGCATGTGGGCGGCGAAACGGGTCATGGCCGACAAGGTCTCAAACAAGCGCCGAGGCGTCAAGAGGCGTGAAAGCGCTGGTGGTCTTTGCCGAATCGAATTCCCACCTGTAGAAGTTCTCCGACCCTCATCCGGAACGCGCCCTTGAAAACCATCGCCATCGATTTCGAGACCGCCAACGAGCAGCGCGGCAGCGCCTGTTCCGTCGGGCTTGCCTGGCTGGAGGACGACGAGGTGGTGCGGGTGGAAGAACGGTTGATCCGCCCGAAGGACATGCGGTTTTCTTCCTTCAACGTGGCGATCCATGGCATCCGGCCGGAACATGTCGAGGATGCCGGCGAGTTTCCCGAGGTCATGGACGAATTTGCGGACGATTTTCGCGGCGCGACGATGATCGCCCATAATGCGGCGTTCGATTTCAGTGTCTGGCGAGCCTGCCTCGACGTCTATCGGCAGAGCTATCCGGAGCTTTCCTATCTCTGCAGCGTAAAGATGTCGCAGAAGGTCTGGCCGCATCTCGGCTCGCACAAGCTCAACGTCCTTGCCCAGCATCTCGGCCTCAGGTTTGCCCATCACAATGCGGCGGAGGATGCTGCCGTCTGCGCGCTGGCGACGATCGCGATCGCCAAATCCCTTTCGGTACCGCATGTCCGCGACATTCCGGAGGCGATCGGCATGAAGGTCGGGCGGCTGTTTTCAGGCGGTTACGCGCCCTGTACCTGCCGGATGAAATAGGAGTTCGGCCAAGCGCCTGCTTGTTTCCGCTCCGGCAATCCTTATCTCAGATCACGGATCGTTTACCGGAGCTGAAGCCCATGAATCGCCTTGCCTGCCTTGCATCTGCCGCCGCTCTTTCGCTCGGTGGGCTTGCCGCACCCGCCTCCGCCGAAGTGGTTGGCGAAGTCGGCGTCGACTGGATCGGCAACGACATCATCGTCGAGGCGGTCGCCGATCCGCAAGTGAAAGGCGTCACCTGCCACGTGACCTATTTCGAACGCGGCATCATCGACCGGCTGAAGAACGGTAACTGGTTCGAGGACCCGTCCAACAATTCGATCGCCTGCCGCCAGACCGGCCCGATCGAGATCGGCAATATCGATCTCTCCAAGGATGGCGACGAGGTGTTTCGCGAGGGCATGTCGCTGATCTGGAAGACGCTGGTCGTCAACCGGATCTACGACAAGGCCAACGACACGCTGATCTATCTCGTCCACACGCGCGAACTCACCGACGGCTCGGCCAAGATGGCGATCTCGACCGTTCCGCTTTATAACCAGAACGTCACCTGGAAGAACGGCAAGCCCAAGCCGTAATCGGCCTCAGGTGAGGGCGGCCGCGGCCGCCCGGCCGGCATTGCGGCCGGAGAACAGGCAGCCGCCGAGAAAGGTGCCTTCCAGCGCCCGATACCCGTGCATGCCGCCACCGCCGAAACCCGCGGCCTCGCCGACGGCATAGAGCCCCGGGATCGCTTCTCCGTTCTCGCCGAGCACGCGGGCCGAGAGGTCCGTCTCGATCCCTCCCAGCGTCTTGCGCGTCAGGATATTCAGTCTCACCGCGATCAGCGGTCCGTGCGCCGGATCGAGAATACGGTGGGGTCTTGCGGTGCGTACCAGCTTTTCGCCAAGCGAGCGGCGGGCGTTGTGGATGCCCATGATCTGTGCGTCCTTGGCAAAGGGATTGGCCACCTGGCCGTCGCGGGCCAATATCTCGCGCTCGATTTGTGCAATGTCCAGAAGATTGCTGCCCGCGAGCCGGTTCATGCCGGCTATCAGCTCGGCAAGGCTGTCGGCGATCACGAAGTCCTCGCCATGTTCCTTGAAGGCCTCCACCGGCCCGGTCGCCTTCCTGCCGATCGCCCGTTTCGCCGTCAGCTTCCAGTCCCGGCCGGTGAGGTCCGGGTTCTGTTCCGAGCCGGAGAGCGCGAATTCCTTGCGGATGATGCTCTGGTTCAGCACGAACCAGCTGTAGTCATAGCCGGTCGCCATGAGGTGCTGCAGGGTGCCCAGCGTATCGTAACCGGGATAAAAAGGGGCTGGCAGGCGCTTGCCCGTCGCGTCGAACCACAGCGAGGAGGGGCCGGGCAGGATGCGAATGCCATGGTTTTGCCAGATCGGGTTCCAGTTCCGCAGGCCTTCGGTATAGTGCCACATGCGGTCGCGGTTGATTACCTGCCCGCCGGCTGTCCGGGTGATGCCGATCATCCGCCCGTCCACGTGTTTCGGCACGCCCGAGACCATGAAGGCAGGCGGCTTGCCCAGCCTTGCCGGCCACATCTGCCGCACCAGGTCCTGGTTGCCGCCGATGCCGCCCGAAGCGACGATGACGATCGGCGCGCTGAGCTCGAAGTCACCGACAGGTGTCCTGGATGTCTCCTCGCCACGCTCGGCCGTGCTCGCCTTGAGGATTGTGCCTGCAACGCCAGTCACGGCCTTTCCGGTCTTCACCAGATTGTCGACCCGGTGCCGCCAGAGGAAGCGGATCTTTCCGTTCTTTTCCGCCTCGCGCGCCCGCCGTTCGAAGGGTTCGACGACGCCGGGGCCGGTGCCCCAGGTGGTGTGGAATCGCGGCACGGAATTGCCGTGCGAGGTCGCCGAGCCGCCGCCACGCTCGGCCCAGCCGACGATGGGGAAGATGCGGTGGCCCATCTGCCTGAGCCAGGCGCGCTTCTCCCCGGCTGCGAAGGCGACATAGGCTTCCGCCCACATCCGCGGCCAGTGGTCCTCCTCGCGGTCGAAGCCGGCGGTGCCCAGCCAGTCCTGCCAGGCGAGATCGAGCGAATCGCGGATGCCCATCCGCCGCTGCTCGGGGGAATCGACCAGGAACAGCCCGCCGAGCGACCAGAAGGCCTGGCCTCCAAGGTTTTGTTCCGGCTCCTGATCGAAGATGACGACAGAGCGGCCGGCATCTGCAAGTTCGGTCGCGGCGACGAGGCCCGAAAGGCCGGCACCTACCACGATGGCGTCAACTCTGTCGCTCAAGCGCGCTCCTCCCAAAGCGTGAGGATGCAGAGCATGCTGCATCCTTACGGCGAATACAGTCATGCGGTGTGACTGAGGTCAACAGGATGGCCGGCAAAACGACAAAACCGGACTCGGCAAGCGAACCCGGTTTTGAAATCCGTCGGGAATGGTGGGCGAATCAGCGGACGTAGACGGTCCGGCTGCCGTCGGCGGCGGTGTCGATCGCCACGACGTTGTTGAGTTCGACGTTCTGGCTCAGAAGATCGGCGCGCAGCGCGCGGTCGGTCTTCACTTCGTTCTGGGCCTTCTGGATGGTGGCCTGATCCGGGTGGATGAAGGCGTCCGGAACGTCCAGCCGCTTTGCGCTGTCGTCGAGTTCAGGGTTGGTAAAGACGATGGCGACGTCGCCGGCGGGTTTTGCCGTCATGCCCATATCGCGGGCATAGGCGGTTCCCATCGTGGCGGCGGACATCAGGACTGCGAGAGCAAAAGCCTTGTTCATGGTCATTCTCCTATCTTGGGTAAACCAGCCGAAGAGCTTTTGAAGCGATCCGGTTGGGCGTTTGCGGCAGGAGAACGTCGACTTGCTTCCTCGGTTCCGTTTAAAATTATTACAAATAAGCAATGATTACAATAAGTTAATCTCCCGTCACATCTGCGTGTAACGGGAGATCTGGTCATAGTTTCGAACTTTTTTGCGCCGCAGATTACGCGGCTTCGCGCGCGAGTTCGTCGGCGATGACGGTGTCGAGATTCAGGAAGCAGACCATGGTCTTTTCGAGCGCGACGATGCCGCGGCAGAAAGCGCGCTGGGCTTCCGGGATGATTTCCGGGGCCGGCTGCAGGTCTTCCCCACGAATGGTCATCATGTCGGAAACCTGCTCGACCAAAAGGCCGACCAGCTTGCCGGCGATGTCGGTGACGATGATCGCGGAGCGTTCCGACGGTTCGGTCATCTTCATGCCGAGACGGCAGGCCATGTCGATGACCGGGATCACCGCGCCGCGCAGGTTGATGAGACCGAGCACGTAAGGCGGGGTGTGCGGCATCGGGGTCACCGGCGCCCAGCCGCGGATTTCGCGGATCGCCATGATATCGATGCAGAATTCCTGGTCTCCGAGATGGAAGGAGACGATTTCAAGGTAGGCGCCGGACTGCTTGATGGCATTGCTCATGTCAGAACTCTTCCCATTTGTCTGAGGATCCCACGGCCTTCGGCTTGGCGGAGGTGGGGCTATTGCTGAAGGCTCCCGCGAGCTTGTTCATCAAGTTGAGTGCGGGCGATGGTTTGGGTGGCGTGGAAGCGCCTGCTGCCTCGACGGCGCGCGGGCCATTGCCTCCACGGATCTGGAAATGGCTGATCAGCTGGTTGAGGTTTTCGGCATCGCTGGCCAGCGAATGGCTGGCAGCAGTGCTCTGCTCCACCATTGCGGCATTCTGTTGCGTTGCTTGGTCCATCTGGCCGATCGCCATGTTGATCTCGGTTAGTCCGGTCGATTGTTCGCGCGCAGAAGTGAAAATCGCGTGAACGTGATCATTGATTTTCAGCACATCGTCGCCAATCCGCGTCAGGGCGTCGCCGGTTGCCTTGACCAGATCGACGCCGGTCTTGACCTCCTGGTTGGAGCGGGTGACCAGCGCCTTGATGTCCTTGGCGGCGCCGGCTGCACGCCCGGCGAGCTCGCGCACTTCCTGGGCGACCACTGCAAAACCCTTGCCGGCCTCGCCCGCACGGGCCGCTTCGACCCCGGCGTTGAGTGCCAGAAGATTGGTCTGGAAGGCGATTTCGTCGATGACGTTGATGATCTTGCCGATCTCGGCGGTGGCACCCTCGATCCGCCCCATGGCGGCGGTGGCATCCCGCACCACGCTGGCGGACTGTTCCGTATAGTCCTTGGCATGGCTCACCATCTGGGTCGCCTCTTCGGCGCGGCTGGTGGCGTTGCGTACGGTCGCCGTGATTTCTTCGAGGGCTGCCGATGTTTCCTCGAGCGAGGCCGCCTGCTTCTCGGTCCGCTTCGCCAGGTCGTCGGCAGCGGAGCGCATCTGGTTGGCGTTGGCACCGATGGAGCTGGAGCTGTTGGCAACCTCGGTCATGATGTGGCGCAGACGCTCGACGACCCGGTTGAAGTCGGTGCGCAGGCGCTCGAGATCTCCGCGGAAGGGACGATCGAGGGCAGCTGCGAGGTCGCCTTCGGAGAGACGGTTGAGCGCGCTCGCAAGCGAATCGACCGCGTACTGGAGCGCCTGGGCTTCGGCCCTCTGTTCCGACTCGCTCGCCTGCCGCTGGGTCTCGTTCCGGCGACGTTCGTCGTCCAGGCTGTTCTCCAGGGTCTGGCGCTCCACGGCCGCAAGCCGGAAGATATCGGTGGCGCGCGCCATCTCGCCGATCTCGTCGCCGCGGTCGATGCCGGGCACGGGGGTCTTGTAGTCGCCGCCGATGATCCGCTGCATGCTGGCGCGGACGCCGTCTATGCCGCGCCGGATGGCGCCGCCATGAACGCTCTGCAGGATCGCCATGGCGACCAGTGCGATCAAGCCGAAGCCAAGCTGCACATAAAGCGCTTTCGAGGAAAGCGTGTTTGCCTCGTGGACGCGGTTGCTGACAAGCTTCTCGCCCGCGACGGCCGCTGTCTCGAGCGTCGTGCCGACCCGTTCGCCGGCACCGTCGATGACGTCGTCGATCTTGTCATAGGCTTCGTCGGGCGCGCCCGTTTCGACCATTTTTCTGAGATCGACCTGGATCGCCGTCGAAACAGTCGCGAGATCCGTTTCGAAACTTGAGACGACGCCCGGATTGCCGATTTCGGCCGCGAGTTTCTTCAGGTCGCCCGAGGAGCTTTTCAGCTTGTCGATGGAGTCCGCCATCGCCTTCAGCCGGGCAGGATCGACGCGTTTGTCGTCGCGATCGACGATCGTGTCCATCGCCGCCAGAACGAGCTCCAGGTTGGCGATGCGCATGCCGTTGACGGTATCCACATGCTGCCGGACCTCGGTGGCGCGCTGCAGCGCTTCGTCAACCTGGCGGCCCTCGTACCAGCCGACAAGCAGCATGGCGCCGATACCGGCAAAGGCGGATCCTGCCAGGGTCCATAGTCGGTGATTGACCGAGAGTGTCTTGCGAATGGGTGTTGCCGTCATGCTGTTGAAATTCCTCCCGGCGCCGGACATGTCCGGCAGGCTTTCGGATAGAGATGGAAACAGGGAGCGAGCCGATATCGGCGACGTCATGTCTTTGGTGGTCCTGGCGAGATCGCGGCCCCCGGGTGCGATGCGTCTGCATCCTCACCTCCACTTTGCCGCAACGATTCGTGAACCATCTTCGCCTTTATAAGATCTCAGACAGGTATTAATCTTACGCTAAGCATGTTTGGAGGTTGTGCCGACCTTCCGGAATGGCGGAAAAGATTGTAGATTGAACACCATGGATCGCACTGTCGACGGTTACCGCCTGCCGCTGATCACCGCCGTAAGCCTGGTCTTGCTCGGGCTCGGCGGCGTCGCCTTTTATGGCTGGCTCCGGTTCGGCTCTTCCATTCTGCTGACGCTCGGTGAAAGCGGTCTTTCCTGGTGTTTCTGACCGCTGCCGTATCGTTGGGACAAATCAGCGCGATGTCATTCGAAAACAACTTCTTGAATTGCGTGTCCGGCGGCTCGGGTCTATCGCTCCGTCAACCAGGCCTGAGCTGAAGAGATACCGATGAAGAGCTTTCGAATCGTTCTGTGGATCGCCGTCGTTGCATTGGCGGGCGTGCTGGTCACGCTGACGCTGACGTTCACGCGTTCGAAACAGCAGCTTGCTGAAGGTCCCTTCGGCGTACCGTTCCAGCTCGTGGCCCAGAACGGCCAGCCGATCACCGAAAAAGCGTTTCAGGACAAGCCCACGGCGCTGTTCTTCGGCTTCACCCATTGCCCGGAAGTCTGCCCGACGACGCTGTTCGAGCTTAACGGCTGGCTGCACAAGGTCGATCCGGACGGCACGAAACTCAATGGATATTTCGTCAGCATCGATCCGGAACGCGACAGCCCGGAACTGCTCGGCCAGTATGTTTCGAATGTCACCGACCGGGTGAAGGGCATTTCCGGCCCGCCGGCCAAGGTTCAGGAGATGGCCAAGGGCTTCAAGGTCTATTTCAAGAAAGTGCCGGTCGACGAGAAGGATCCGAACGGCGATTACACGATGGATCATACGGCTTCCGTCTTCCTGCTCGACAATGGCGGACGCTTCGCCGGCACCATTGCCTACGGCGAAAACCCCGACGTCGCGGTCAAGAAGCTCGAAAATCTGATCAAGGGCTGATACGTTTGGCGTTGAAGCCGACATGGCTTCTGTGGCAATCCTCTCCGCCACCGATCAATAGCTGAGAGAACCCTTCCTTGAGCGAAATCCGCCTTTACGTCACGTCCACCGAAAGAGGTGCGACCGAGATCCTCGATATCCTGTCGGAGGTCTTCGGCGAGGAGGATTTCGCCATCGCCACAACCGAGGTCGATGAAAAGAAAGACATCTGGGAAGCCTCGGTCTACATGATGGCGGAGGACGAGGAGGCGGTGCGCGAGCGTATCGCCGAGGGCCTTGCCCAGGCCTTTCCCGCTCTCGAAATCCAAAGGGAAGTCATTCCGGATATCGACTGGATCGCCAAGTCGCTGGAAGGCCTGAAGCCGGTGAGGGCCGGGCGGTTCATCGTCCACGGCTCGCATGACCGCGACAAGGTGAAGGTCAACGATATCGCCATCGAGATCGATGCGGGCCAGGCCTTCGGCACTGGCCATCACGGCACGACTGCCGGCTGCCTCGAAGTGATCGAGGACGTGATGCGGGCAAGACCGGTCCGCAATGCACTCGATCTCGGGACCGGGAGCGGCGTGCTGGCGATTGCCGTACGCAAGCTGCGCAACATTCCGGTGCTCGCTACCGACATCGATCCGGTCGCGGTGCGGGTGGCCCGTGAAAACGTCCGCCGCAACGGCATCGCCACCGGCATCCGTCTGGAGACGGCGCCGGGATTTCATTCGCCGGCGTTTGATCGGGAGGGACCGTTCGACCTGATCATCGCCAACATTCTCGCGCGGCCGCTGATGAAGATGGCGCCGCAGCTGGCGGCACATCTGGCGCCTGGCGGTTCGGTAATCCTGTCCGGCATCCTGGCCGGACAGCGCTGGAAGGTGCTGGCCGCCTATAGCGGCGTCCGCCTGGCCCATGTCCGCACCATCTGGCGCAACGGCTGGGTGACGATCCATCTGCGCAGTCGGTAATCCATTTCGCAATGCAGCATTGATTTCTTTGCATGGCTCCTCGTGCAGACAGCAAAAAGGCGACACCACTGGTGCCGCCTTGCGATCAGTTCTGGGACTGATCTACCCGCGAGCGTGAGGGAGGATTTGCTCGAGCGGGCCTCGTATCCTGGAAGCCGGGGCGGGTGAGGGAGGAGAGCCCGTGCCGGCCGTAAAATCAGAATACGTAGCTTTGAGCGCCCTTGCGGCGCAGTTCTTCGCGGCTGGTGCCGAGGCCCTTCAGCGTTTCATCGTCGAGGGACAGCAAAGCGCCGTTGACGTAACGGGCAACCTGACGCTCGCGAGCTTCGACCACCCGGTTGAAGGCATTGCGGAAGAAAGAGTTGGCCATGGAAGCTATCCTTTTGATACGGGCCTTGTTCGGCGCCCGTTCGATGTTGTGAATATAGCGATTGCTGCACTGCACAGTGAGAGGGCTTGTCTCATTGGTGGTATGCGTTTGTTGCATAGGATGAACAGATCTGCGCCAGACCTGTTGAGCAGATGCACAATCGCCGCTCATGCGGCTCGGCTGGCAATGTCCGTCGAAGATCGGCTAACATGGTTTCAACCTCTCGGAATCAGGCAGCCCGGAAAACAACCCCATGTTCCAGTCCTTCGAAGTGAAGTCCGCCCCGCAGTTCGGCCGTGATCGCGTCAGTGCGCTCCGGGCGAAATTCGCCGATCTCGGCATTGACGGTTTTCTCGTCCCCCGTGCGGACGAATATCAGGGCGAATACGTGCCGGCCTCGGCCGAACGCCTATCCTGGCTCACCGGCTTCACCGGATCGGCCGGCATGGCACTCATCACGCAGCGTGAGGCTATCGTTTTCGTCGATGGACGTTACGTCACCCAGCTTGCCGAACAGGTGGACGGTTCGGTGTTCACCGCCGGCGACCTCGTCAACGAGCCGCCGCATGTCTGGCTGCCGCGCCATGGATCGAAGGGCCTTCGCCTCGGCATCGACCCATGGCTGCATGCGGGCGCGGAAGTGCGCCGGCTCGAAAAGGCGCTGGCCGAGATCGGCGGATCGCTGGTGCTGCTCGACGCCAATCCGCTCGATGCGATCTGGAGCGATCGGCCGGCCGAACCGCTCGGCGCCGTTTCGATCCAGAAACAGGAATATGCCGGCACGCTGGCGAGCGAGAAGATCGCTGCCATCGCGAGCCAGGTGAAGGAGAAGGGGGCTGCCGCGGTCGTCATCGCCGACCCGACATCGGTCGCCTGGATATTCAACATCCGCGGCGACGACGTTCCACACACGCCCTATCCGCTATCGCGCGCCATCATTCCGGCGGAAGGCAAGGCCGAGATCTTCCTCGACCGGATGAAGACCGGCATCGAACAGGCCGCCTATCTCGCGCAGATCGCGGTGCAGCGTCCGCCGTCGGAATTCCTCTCCCGTCTTGCGGCTTTCTCGGCGGATGGCGCAAAGATCCTGATCGATCCCGACCTGACGCCGCTCGCGCTCACCAAGGCGATCACGGCCGCAGGCGGCGAGGTGGTCGAGGGAACCGACCCGGCCAAGCTGCCACGTGCCTGCAAGAACCGCGAGGAGCTCGAAGGCTCGGCAAAGGCGCATCTGCAGGATGGCGCGGCGATGGTCGAATATCTCTATTGGCTCGACAGCCAAGCACCCGGAACGATCACCGAAATCGACGCGGTCAAGGCGCTGGAGGCGACCCGCGACCGCGTCGGCCAGGCCATGCAGAACCCGCTGAAGGACATTTCCTTCGAGACGATCTCGGGTGCGGGCGAGCATGGCGCGGTCATCCATTACCGCGTCACGACCGAGACCAACCGCAAGCTCGAAGCGGGCGAACTTTTCCTCGTCGATTCCGGCGCACAGTATGTCAACGGCACGACCGACATCACCCGCACGGTCGCGGTCGGCGCCGTTCCGGAAGAGCACAAGCGATTCTTTACCCTGGTGCTGAAGGGCATGATCGGCATCAGCACGGCGCGTTTTCCCAAGGGCACGCGCGGCTGCGATCTCGATCCGCTCGCCCGCATCGCGCTGTGGAAGGCTGGCGGCGACTATGCGCATGGCACCGGCCATGGCGTCGGCTCGTATCTGTCGGTGCATGAAGGACCGCAGCGGATCTCGCGGCTGGCGACGCAGGAACTGCTTCCCGGCATGATCCTGTCCAACGAGCCCGGCTATTACCGGCCAGGCTCGTTCGGCATCCGCATCGAAAACCTCATCTATGTGAAGGCGGCGGAAGAGATCGACGGCGGGGACCAGCCGATGCTCGCCTTCGAGACGCTGACCTGGTGCCCGATCGACCGCCGTCTGGTGCTGCCTGCGCTGATGACGGCGGAGGAACTCGGCTGGCTCGACGGCTACCACGCCACTGTGCGCGAAAAGCTGCTGCCGCTGATCGACGACGAAGCAGTCAAGGCCTGGTTGGTGAAAGCGACCGAGCCTCTTTCCTGAATGAGGGACGCCTGAAATCAGAAGCCAAGCAGGTGGCGGCAGATCATCGCCGCCGCCCAGCCTGCGCCGAGCAGCAGGAGGCCCGGATATCGGATGCCGACCACCAGTGCCGCCAGCATTGCGATCTTGAAGTCCCAGCCGCCGTTGAAGAAGGCGGGGGCGACGAGCGTCGTCAGGACAGCCGCCGGCACGGCGTTGAGCGCCTGTTCCATGCGCGGCGGGATCGACTTCATCCGGGTGATCAGCACATAACCGCCGATGCGGGTAAGGAAAGTCGCGGCCGCTGCAGCGAGAATCAGAACCACCATGTCCATCGAGAGCTGGTCTGCCATATCAGCTCTCCGTCTCGGCGGCGGCCGTCATCGGCGCGGGCTCGGTGGACAGCGGCAGGAAAGCTGCGACGACGACCCCGACCGCGGCACCGATGCTGACATGCCAGGGCGAGCCGACGAAATGATAGCCGAGCACGGAGCCGAGCGCGCTCGCCACCACCACGGGATAAAAACCCGGCTTCCGGCGAAAGCCGATGACCAGCCCGAGGAAATAGACCGGCAGCAGCACGTCGATCGCAAGCGCACGGGGATCGCCCATCATCCGCCCGAAAAACGCACCGACGACGCTGAAGAACAGCCAGGGGAAATAGATCGCGGCGCCGAAGCCGATATACCAGGGGAAGGTAACGCCCTGGCCGCTTTCGCCTCGCTTCACGGCTTCGGCAAATTGCGGATCGGTCAGCACGAAGAAGGTGAGGAATTTCTGGAGCGGCGTAAAATGGGTAATGAACCGCGTCAGCGCCGCCGAATAGAGGATGTGGCGGAAATTGACCGCGAATACGGAGAGCACGATCAACCACGGTGCCACGTGGTGGCCGAAAAGCTCGATGCCGACGAGCTGGCTGGCGCCTGCGTAGACGGTCGCACTCATCAGGCCCGCTTCCACGACAGAGAGGCCGTTGTCGCTCGCCACGGCGCCGAACAGCACCGCGAAAGGCGCCGAGGACAGGGCGATGATGAGGCCGCCCCTCAGGCCCTGGTTGAATTCGCTGCGATTCATTGACGAAATCCTTTTCGCCCCGGCTTTAGAGCCCTGCGAGACCTCGCGCAATTCAATTGGGCTGATGGAACGATCGATTCCGCTGAACCATCGGGTTGTGCCGAGCTGGTTCGGGCGGTCAGGCAGCGAGGATGTCCTTGCTCGAAACGATGCCGATGCCTTTGCCCCTCATCTCGGCAATGGCGCTCTTCACGCCTTCCGGATCGATGCCACGACTGGCGTCCTCAATGACGCGCACTTTTACGCCCGGCAGCATCTCGACGGCATCCAGAGCGGAGAATTTCACACAATAGTCGGTCGCAAGCCCGCAGAGATCGAGTTCGGTCACCTGCTGGGCTCTCAGATAGCCGGCAAGGCCCGTTATTGCGGCCTGGTCGTTGTCGCGGAAGGCGGAATAGCTGTCGACCGCAGGGTTCTCGCCCTTCTGCTGGATATAGTCCACGGCCTCGACGTTGAGGTCAGGGTGGAATTCCGCATCCGCCGTGCCCTGTACGCAATGGTCCGGCCACATGACCTGCTTCTGGCCGGACAACTCGCCCATGTCGAACGGCTTCTTGCCCGGATGCAGGGAGGCAAAACTGCCGTGGTTTTCCGGGTGCCAGTCCTGCGAGGCGACGATGACATCATAACCGCCGTCCTCGATCAGCCGGTTTGCAATCGGCACGATTTCATCGCCATGGGCGACGGGCAGGTTGCCGCCCGGGCAAAAACCGTTCTGGATGTCGATCAGGAGCAGCGCTTTCATCGGTCGTCCTCCGGTTCCTGGATCGCTGCAGGATGCCAAGGGTGGAGGGCAGGATCAAGGGCGACATGTTTCGCGGTGCAATAGTCGGTGCTGTTCGGTCGGAATATCGACGATCTCAATCGGCAGTGATTGATCGCCATCCACCCACATATCAGGGACCACCTCGCGGTTTTATGGGTGCGGGAGAACTATCCGGAGAGGGCGATCGTGGTCCGCCAGAACTCGGTCGCTGCAACGCTGTCGAGCATTCGCAGCGGGCTCGGAATAGGGCTGTTTTGGAGTTCGTGGCGGCCAGCGACGACGACCTGGTTTACTGCTTTCGCCCCGACATGCCGCCCGCTGCGGAGATCTGGCTGATCACCCATGAGAGGCTTCGGTATACACCTCGGGTCCGCGCGGTCATGGACGTCGCCAAGGTGCTGCTATCGCAACATGCGGCCGAAGGCCTCCGGCGGCAGCGGAAGGAATTGGTATAAAAATCGTATCAAGCCTTGAAAGAATGAGATTTTGTGGCTAAACAGCAACGGTCGCTGGCTTGACTAGCCTCAATTGGGGACGTGGGGGACACCCTGTCGCCGCAATTCGGTTAAACTTCCGACGGCATGCGCTTTTATGTGCACCACCGAAACCAAATCGGGGCGGCGTAAAGACATTGGTTACCATAATCGTTCATCCTCACATGCAGTCGATAGGCGGCAGTGAGCAAATGCTTCGTTTGCTCAGTGCTCGTCAGGGTTGTGTTGGCGGTCTCGCGGAAGCGATGCCTGCCGGTGTGAGTAACGGTTCGGGTAACGAGTGATGGCGCGTTCGGTCCAGACGTCGGTGAATGGCAGGCAGGCAGGCAAGGCTCCGCAACGCCGCAAGAAATCCCGCTCTCTCCTGGTCAATGTCACGGTCGGTTTCGGCCTGACGGTCGCCGCCCTGATGGGTGCGTCGATGGTTACCATGGCGACGGCGGTGAAGTCGGCTTCCGATGTAAAGTTCGAAACGGCACTGGCGAAACCGATCGGTCTTGCCGCTCCCACTGTCGCAACGCGTGAGCGCGAAATCGACGTTTCGAAATTCTCCCGCCTGCCGGGCAGTGCGCCCGCCAATCCGAAGGGCAAGCGCCTCGCTGGCGCCGATATCGCTGCGCTTGAAGCCCGCAAGCCGGATGTTTCGAGCGTCAGCCAGGTGCTCAACGTCGCGATGGCCAAGGCCGCCCGGCATCAGGAATACGAACAGCGGTTTGCCGCACTCGAAAAAGCCCGCCCCGACGCCAATGCCATCCGTGCCGTGCTCGGCCCTGCGATGGAAAGCCTCGTCGTCGTGGCGCCCCGCGCCGCCAGCGGCACCTTGCCGGATATGATCCAGGATGCCCAGACGGTCACCACCGTTGCCGGGCTCAAGGACATGAAGCCGGTCGAGATGGCCGCGCTTGAAGACACCGCCCTGGAAGAAGAGACGGACGAAGGCACCGACGAGAGCGAAGTCGCGGTTGCCGAGGCGCCCGTTCCCGCGGCGCCTTCCTACGCCCTGCCGAAGGCCGGCCCGCTGCCGGTGATCCGTCCGGGGTCGGCCGCCGACAAGCCCGCCAAGCCGGCAGCACTTGCGGCCATCGCAGCTGTCGCGCCGCAAAAGCCTGCCAAGGCGGATGACAGCAACGACAAGCCGACGGCGCTCGCCTTCGCCAAGCCCGACAACCCGATGCGCGAGGAGCCGACCCGTCCGTCGCAGTCCGCACCCGCCTGGCCCGGCATCGGCACGAAAGTCGCCGTCTACGATATTTCCGGCGGCATGGTCTATATGCCGAACGGCTCGAAGCTCGAGGCGCATTCCGGCATCGGCAAGATGCGCGACAACCCGAACTTTACGCATGTGACGATGCGCGGCCCGACGCCGCCCGGCACCTACAAGCTGTCGATGCGCGAAACGCTGTTTCACGGCGTCGCCGCGATCCGCCTGACGCCGGTCGACGGCAGGGCCCCGCAGGGCCGCACCGGCCTGCTGGCCCACAGCTTCCTGCTGCGGGTGCGCGGCGACTCGCACGGCTGCGTCGCCTTTGCCGATTACGGCGCGTTCCTGAAAGCCTTCCAGCGCGGCGATATCACCCATATGGTGATCGTGCCCAAGTGGGACGGCAAGCGCCCCGGCCGCGGCACCAATGGCGGCTTCATGGCCAAGCTGTTCGGCAATAACGACGCTTAGTCGCAGCCTTGATGGTGGCGCGCCCGGATGACGACGTCACCAACGGCACCTCAGCCCAGAATATCCCGCGCCACCCGCATAAAAATCTTCGTGCCGATCGGGATCAGGTCGTCAGGGAAATCGTAGTTCGGATTGTGCAGGTTCGGCAAGTTTTCGCCGGCCCCCAGGAAGAACATCGCCGATTTCGAGACGGTCGCGAACCGTCCGAAATCCTCCGAGCCGCGCATCGTTTCTCCCGCCTCGTGGGGAACGCCTTCGGCAATCATCGCTGCCCGCAGCAGTTCGGTCGCCTGCGCATCGTTTTCGCAGTGGCCGAAGATGTCGTGATAATCCATCTCGTATTCAAGGCCGCCGGTTGCGGCGATCTCGCGGACGAGGGTTTCGGCCCTGGTCGTCAACGCCTCCATCTGGCCGTCGGTCATGGTGCGCAATGTCACCCAGACCTCGGCATGACCGGGCGCAATCCCGAAGGCCGGTTCGCCGACGGCGGCATGGGTGACCGTTGCCAGCACCATGTCGCTGGTTGCGATCGAGCCCTCGCTGAGCGCCGTCAGCGCCGGCATCAGCGCTGCGACCGCCGGGACCGGCGAAATGCCGGTTTCCGGCATGGAGGCATGCGCCGTGCGCCCGGTGAGGACGATCCGCAGGCCGCGCGACGCGCAGTTGACAATCCCCTGCTTCAGCCAGACGCGACCGAGCGGCAGGCCGGGCATGTTGTGCAGGGAAAAACTGTAATCCGGCACCAGGTCCCGGAATTTTTCGTCGGCGATGACCGCCGCCGCACCGGCGCCCGTCTCTTCGGCGGGCTGGAACAGCAGGATGACGCGGCCGCGCTTCGGCTTTTCGCGACCGAACTGACGGCCGAGCGCGGCCAGCATGGTCATGTGGCCGTCATGCCCGCACATATGTCCCTTGCCGGGAATTTTCGAGCGATGGTCCGGCATGCCCACCTCCTCGATCGGCAGCGCGTCCAGTTCGGCGCGGAACAGCACGGTCGGGCCGGCGATACCGCTGTCGTAAACGACCGCGACACCCATGCCGCCGAGGCCGGTCACGATCCGGTCCGGCCTGGTATCGGCGAGGAAGCCTTGCACTTCCACGGCCGTCGCCACCTCCTCGCCGGACACTTCCGGCATGGCATGCAGCTTGCGCCGCCATGCGGTGAGCTCGATGACGTCCTGGTTGGTGAGAAACATGGCGCGCTCCGTGATCGCCGGGTTTGATCCCGAGGTAACCGGGGCAGGGGTTCTCCGCAAGGAAAACCTCTGCCCGACCAATCACCACTCGATGCCGATCTTGCCGAAATGGCTGCCGCTCATCTCGTAGCGGAAGGCGTCGGCGAGCTGTTCGAGCGGAAAGACCTTGTCGATCACCGGCCGGACGAGGCCCGTATCGAGCGCCCGCACGAAATCCTGCTGCTGGCGGCGGCTGCCGACCAGAATGCCGGAGAGAACCGCTTGCTTGCCCATCAGCGCCGCCGTCGGCACTTCGCCGCGCGGGCCGGTCAGGACGCCGATCATGGCAATATGGCCGCCCATCTTCACCGCCTGGATGGACTGGCCGAGCGTTGCCGGACCGCCGACCTCCACCACATGATCGACGCCGCGGCCGCCGGTCCAGTCGAAAACCTGCTTGCCCCAGTCGGCATTGTCCTTGTAGTTCACCGTAAACTCGGCGCCGAGCTTGCGGGCACGCTCCAGTTTGTTGTCCGAGGAGGAGGTGATCGCCACCCGTGCGCCCATGGCTCTCGCGATCTGCAGCGCATAGATCGACACGCCGCCCGTGCCGAGCGCCAGCACCGTCTCGCCGGCCTTCAGTCGCCCAAGCTCCGCCAGCGCCCGCCAGGCGGTGAGGCCGGCCGTGGTGATCGTCGCCGCCTCCACGTGGCTGAACCCTGTTGGAGCCAGCGTGAAGGCCGCCGCCGGCCGCACCGCATATTCGGTCGCAAACCCATCGATGCCGTCGCCCGGCGTGCGCGAAAAACCGCCGGGCAAAGGCGGGCCGTCCTGCCAGTCGGGGAAGAAGCAGGAGACCACATGGTCGCCCGGCTTGAACTCGCCCACCCCTTCACCGGCCTCCTCGACCACGCCGGCGCCATCCGCCATCAGCACCCGCCCATCGGTTGGCGTCCTGCCGCTTGCGACGCTCAGGTCATGGAAGTTGATCGAACTCGCATGCAGCGCCACCCGGATCTCACCGCGTCCGGGCTTTCCCGGATCCGGCAGATCGACGAGTTTCAGGGCATCGAGGCCGCCTGGGGCTGTGACAATCGCCTTCATGAATTCCTCCCCTTAAAATTCAAAAATCTCCGGTGCTTCAGGTAGCGGGAGACAGGGAGGCTGACAAGGCGATGTCCGCGCCGCCGCGGAGTTTGCGGCGAAACCCTTTGCTGAAATGAGGCTGCGGCGATGGATGTGGCGGTGCCGGATGTGGAGGTGATAAGGCAGGGACGAGGTGACGTTGCGGCAGCATATTCAGAGAGTCACAGAAGACGCCTGATCGTGTAGACTGAGAACCATTCGATCCGTCACGTAGAGGATATTGATGTTTGCAACGAGCCATCCCGCCGTTTCGCGACTTTCGGCGGCTGTGATCGCGATCTCGGCCTGGCTCGGCTTGTTCATCGAGCTGCGGGCGGTACTGGCGAACGGGTTCAATCTGCCGGTGGCACTATGGATCATCTTCGCCTATTTCACCATCATCACCAACTTCCTCGTCGCTCTATTGTTCTCGCATATCGCCGTGGTCGGACCTCGAGCCGATCATGGATGGTATGTCGCCGGTGTGGCATTGAGTATTGCCTTGGTGGGGATCGTGTTCGCCTTGCTGCTGCAGGGCCTTCGCGAATTGAGCGGCGCGGGGATTGTCGGTGACTTCCTGCTGCACCGCCTCAATCCGCTGCTGGTGCCGCTGTTCTGGCTTTTCCTCGTCTCGAAGAATACCCTCGCGCTCCGAGCGCCGTTTCAATGGGCGGTATTCCCGCTCCTCTACTTCGTCTACGCGATTGCCCGAGGTTTCTCGGAGGGGCGATATGCCTATCCGTTTCTCGACGTTGCCGCACTTGGCTGGGCACGTGTCGCGGTCAACGCCATAGGAATAGCGATCGGTTACCTGATCGCCGGTACTGTGATGGTGTGGCTGGATCGAAGACTTGGAAAGACGGTGCGGGTGCACTGAGGTGGAGTTACCGCACTCACTCACACCCGCTCCACAAACCCTTCAAGCACCCGCTTCTCTCCGGCCCGGTCGAATTCGATGGTCAGCTTGTTCCCCTCGATCGCCGAGATATTGCCGTTCCCGAACTTGACGTGAAAGACCCTGTCCCCGACCGAGAATTGCGAAGGCGTATCCGCTACCGATTTGGCCACCAATTCGCCATCGATCGTCCGTGTCCGCGGGCCGCTTTCGCCGTAGCCGATGCGTTCCACGGCGTGGCCGGAGCGGGTGCCCCAGTTGTCGCGGGTGGCGTCGGTCTTGTTGGCCTGGGCGCGTTTCCAGCCGGGTGTGGAATAATTGTTGGCGAAGGGGTCGGCCTTGTCGAAGCGTGACTGGCCGTAGCCGCCGCGGCCGCCATAACCGCCGTAATTGCTGTCGGAGGCCGCGACATCCACATGGGCGGCTGGCAATTCTTCGAGGAAGCGCGACGGCATGGTCGACTGCCACAGGCCGTGGATGCGGCGGTTCGAGACGAACCAGATATGGCAGCGGTGTTTTGCGCGCGTCAGGCCGACATAGGCGAGGCGGCGTTCCTCCTCCAGCCCTGAGCGGCCGCCCTCGTCGAGCGCCCGCTGGTGCGGAAACAGGCCTTCCTCCCAGCCGGGCAGGAAAACAGTGTCGAATTCCAGGCCCTTGGCCGAATGCAGCGTCATGATCGAGACGGCATCGAGGTTTTCGTTGTTCTCGGCATCCATGACCAGCGACACATGTTCGAGGAAGCCGCGCATGCTCTCGAAGGCTTCCATCGAGCGCACCAGTTCCTTGAGGTTTTCCAAGCGGCCCGGCGCTTCGGCGGTTTTGTCGTTCTGCCACATCGCGGTGTAGCCGCTCTCGTCGAGTATCTGCTCGGCAAGCGTGGTATGTGGCGTATTCTCCAGCAAGTCCTGCCAGCGCCGGAAGTTCGTGACGACGTCGAACAGAGACTTGCGTGGAGATGGCTTGAGCTCGTCGGTCTCGATCAGGTCGGCCGCCGCCTGCAGCATCGGAATGTCGCGCTTGCGGGCATAGTCGTGCAGGTAGCGCACGGTCGTGTCGCCGAGGCCGCGTTTCGGGGTGTTGATGATCCGCTCGAAGGCGAGGTCGTCGGAGGGCTGGCAGACCATGCGGAAATAGGCCATCGCATCGCGAATCTCGAGCCGCTCGTAGAAGCGCGGGCCGCCGATGACGCGGTAGTTGAGGCCCAATGTCACGAACCGGTCTTCGAACTCGCGCATCTGGAAGGAGGCGCGCACCAGGATCGCCATGTCGTTGAGCGCGTGCTTGCCGCGCTGGAGGTTCTCGATCTCCTCGCCGACGGCGCGGGCTTCCTCTTCCGAATCCCAGGCGGCATGCACCACCACCTTCTCGTCGTCCGGGTCGGAGCGGTCGGTGAACAGCGTCTTGCCGAGCCGGCCCTCGTTATGGGCGATCAGGTGGCCGGCGGCGCCGAGGATGTGTTCGGTGGAGCGGTAGTTGCGCTCCAGCTTGATGACTTTCGCGCCCGGAAAATCCTTCTCGAAGCGCAGGATGTTGTCGACTTCCGCGCCGCGCCAGCCGTAGATCGACTGGTCGTCGTCACCAACGCAGCAGACGTTCTGAGGCACATCCTTCGGCCGCTGGGCGAGCAGCCGCAGCCACATGTATTGCGCCGTATTGGTGTCCTGGTACTCGTCGACAAGGATGTAGCGGAACTTGCCGTGATACTCCTTGAGCAGATCCGGGTTCTTGCGGAGGATGGCGATCGGGTGCAGCAGAAGGTCGCCGAAATCGCACGCGTTCAGGGTTCTGAGCCGCGCCTGGTAGGCGGCATAGAGTTCTCGGCCCTTGCCGTTGGCAAACGCTCGGGCATCACCCTCCGGGATGTCTGCGGGCAACAGGCCCTTGTTCTTCCAGGTGTCGATCATGCCGGCGAACTGCTTTGCCGGCCAGCGCTTGTCGTCCAGCCCCTCGGCCTGGATGAGCTGCTTGATCAGCCGCACCACGTCGTCGGTGTCGAGAATGGTGAAGTCGGAGCGAAGGCCCGCCAGTTCCGCATGGCGGCGCAGCAGTTTCACGCCGATCGAGTGGAAGGTGCCGAGCCAGGGCATGCCCTCGACCGCGCCGCCGACCAGAACGCCGACGCGTTCCTTCATCTCGCGCGCCGCCTTGTTGGTGAACGTGACGGCAAGGATCTGCGAAGGGTAGGCCCGGCCGGCTGCGAGGATGTGGGCGATGCGGGTTGTCAGCACGCGCGTCTTGCCCGTGCCCGCGCCCGCGAGCACGAGAACCGGGCCGTCGAGCGTCTCGACCGCTTCGCGCTGTTCCGGGTTGAGGCCAGCGAGATAGTCGGGCGCCCGGTGCTGGTCGCGGGCCGCCATGGCGCGCGCGGCGATGCCGAGGCCGCCATTGCCCGCAGCCTGCGGCGGGGCTGGCGACGTGGCTTTGCGCGGCGCCTGCGGGTGCTGCGGTTCTTCGTCGAAGAACGGAATGTCGTCGAAACTGTTCGTCATGCGGCCAATGTAGTGATTCGGACCTGAAAGACCAGAAAATGTTCTGCTTTCATTCCGACTGTTCACACAAGGCAAGGCCAAATTGTGAAGAGGCTGCCGGTTGCCCACTGCGAAAGCGGCGATTTTAGGAGTATATGTATGCCTCCGATCTAACATATGCGTGAAATTTCGTGAGGTTACATTTTTGTAAGGTTGCCGAACACCCATTGCGTGAGCACCCGCAAAAAAGGATACTCCCGGGCAATATGGCCTCTTGGTGCCGCCATCGGAGAATTGAATGCGGATTTGGAAACAGCTTCTGCTCTGTATCGTAGTCCTGGCCGGAGCGCTCGGCCTGTGGGTCTATCTGGTGCCGAGCGCCGGCGGAACCCTCACGAAGATGGGCGTTCCCGGTGAAGTGATCGCCGCCGTCATTCCGAAAACCGCAGCCCAGCCAGCACCCGCTCCAGCGGGTGGTGCGGCCGGCAATGCTGCGGCGCGTCCGCAGGGCGAGGGCGGGGCACAGGGAGCAGCCCAGAACGGCCAGCGCGGGGCAGGCGGCCAAGGCGGCGGACAGGGCGGCGGCAATCGCGCCACGCTCGTCGTCGCCCAGCCGGTCGCGACCGGCACCGTCAACGACCGCCTGTCGGCGATCGGCAGCGGCGAGGCGATCCAGTCGGTCGTCGTCATGCCGCAGGCTTCCGGTACCATCCACGAGATCATGGTGACGTCGGGCCAGAAGGTCACCAAGGGCCAGGTTCTCGCCCGCCTCGACGACGAAGAGCAGACGATCGAGCGCGACAAGGCGCGGGTGGCGCTGGCCAGCGCCCAGGAAAAATCCGCTTCATACAAGAACCTGCAGTCGTTCTCGCGCCTCGACGTTTTCGATGCGCAGATCGCCGAACAGGCCGCAAAGCTTGCGCTCTCCACCGCCGAACTCAATCTCCGGCGCCGCGATATCGTCGCGCCCATCGACGGCATTGCCGGCATCGTCGCGGTCAATATCGGCGACAACGTCACCACCCAGACCAATATCGTGACGCTCGACGACCGCTCGGCGATCCTCGTCGATTTCTGGGCGCCGGAGCGTTTTGCCGTCGCCATCGAACCGGGCCAGGCGGTCGAGGCGAGTTCGATCGCTCGTCCGGGCCAGGTCTTCTCCGGCAAGGTCGAAGCAATCGACAACCGCATCGATCCCGCCAGCCGCACGATGCGGATCCGCGCCCGGGTGGAAAATCCGGGCGACGTGCTGCGCGCCGGCATGGCCTTCAACGTCGGCATGCGTTTTGCCGGCGAAAGATATCCGGCGGTCGATCCGCTGGCTATCCAGTGGGACGGCGAAGGTTCGTATGTCTGGCAGGTCAGGGAGAACAAGTCGGTCAAGACCCGGGTGCGCGTCGTTCAGCGCAATCCCGATGCGGTCCTCGTGGGCGCCGAGCTCAAGGAGGGCGACAGGATCGTGACCGAAGGTTTGCAGCGTGTGAGGGAGGGGGCAGCGGTCCGGATTTTCGGGGCGCCGGAAACGGCTGAGGTGGCGCGCCAATGAAGACCGAACAGCCAGGCGTTGGCCATGACGACGAGGGCAAGGCGGAGGCGGAGAAATCCGCGCAGAGCTTTACCGCCCTCTTTGTCCGCCGGCCGATCCTTGCCGCAGTTCTGAACACGCTGATGGTCGTCGCGGGCCTTGCGGCGCTCGCCGGCGTCGAAGTGCGCGAACTTCCCGACGTCGACCAGCCGGTCATCACGGTGCGGACCAATTACGACGGTGCCTCGCCGCAGACGATGGACCAGGAAGTCACCCAGGTCATCGAAGGGGCTGTGGCCCGTGTCTCAGGCCTCAAGGCGCTGTCCTCGCAGTCACAGTTCGGCTCCAGCCGCGTGACGATGGAATTTTCCGACAGCGTCGACCTGTCGGAGGCCGCAAACGACGTGCGCGATGCGGTCGGCCGTGTCGTCAACCAGCTGCCGGACGATGCCGACGAACCGCGCATCGTCAAGGCGGACGCCGATTCCGACGCCATCATGCGGCTTGCGGTCACCTCGTCGAAACTGTCGATGGAAGACCTCACCCAGCTGGTCAACAACGAGGTCGTCGACCGGCTCGCCGCCGTCGAAGGTGTCGCAGACGTGGAACTTTACGGCGATCAGGACAAGGTGTTTCGCGTCGACGTCAACCAGGCCGCCCTGGCTGGCCGCGGCCTGACCGTCGCCGACGTCTCCAAGGCGCTGTCGAGCGCGGCGCTCGACGTTCCGGCCGGCTCGCTGAAGAGCACCACCCAGGATATCGTCGTTCGCGCCACCGCCAACCTCACCACGCCGCAGGATTTCGAAAACGTCCTGATCGGTCCGAATGTCCGCGTCCGCGATGTGGCGACCGTGGCACTCGGTCCGGATGACGGCACGACCGTGCTGCGCGCCAACGGCGTGCAGGGCGTCGGCCTCGGCATCATCCGCCAGGCGCAGTCGAACACGCTCAACATTTCGGAAGGCGTCAAGGCCGCCGTCGCCGAGATGCAGAAGACCCTGCCGGAAGGCACCCGCATCGCCGTCACCGGCGACGACGCGATCTTCATCCAGGGCGCGCTGCACGAGGTCGAGACCGCGCTGATGCTGTCGGCCGCGGTCGTCGTCGTGGTCATCTACCTCTTCCTACGCGACTGGCGCGCCACGCTGATCCCGGCGATCACCATGCCGGTGGCGCTGATCGGCACGCTGGTGGCGATCTACCTCGTCGGTTTCTCGATCAACATCCTGACGCTGCTCGCCATCGTGCTCGCGACCGGTCTCGTGGTCGACGACGCGATCGTCGTGCTCGAAAACATCGTCCGGCGCCGAGCGGAAGGCATGGGTCCGCGCGCCGCCGCCGTGCTCGGCACCCAGGAAGTGTTCTTCGCCGTCATCGCGACCACCGCGACGCTCGCGGCCGTCTTCATTCCACTGTCCTTCCTGCCCGGCCAGATCGGCGGCCTGTTCAAGGAATTCGGCTTCGTGCTCGCCTTCTCGGTGGCCCTGTCGTCGGTCACCGCCCTGACGCTCTGCCCGATGCTCGCGTCGCGCATGCTGACCAAGCCGATGAAGGAAGACCACGGCCTGCTCGGCGCCTTCGGCAACGGGTTCGCCAAGGTCTATGCGTCGGCGCTGCGGTTCTGCCTCAATGCGCCGCTGGTCGTCATCGTCGTGTCTGTGGTCTTCTCGGTTGCCGCCTACAATGTCTTTGGACTGGTCAAGAGCGAGCTGACGCCGCGCGAAGACCGCGCCACGATCATGCTTCGCGTCACGAGCCCGCAGGGCGTCAGCCTCGATTACACCCGCGACCAGATGCAGCGTCTCGAAGAGAACCTGAAGCCGCTGCGCGATTCCGGCGAGATCACCAATGTCTTCTCGATCTCGGGTTTCGGAGCCAACACCAACAGCGGCTTCATGGTTCTGACGCTGGCGCCCTGGGACGAGCGCACCCGCAGCCAAGACCAGATCGCCGCCGACGTCAATGCGGCAGCGCTGAGGGTTCCGGCCCTGCGCGGCTTCACCATGCAGGCCAACAGCCTGAAGATCCGCGGCGCCGGCAACGGCCTGCAGATGGCCCTGGTCGGCAACGACTACGACGTTCTGACCTCGACGGCCCAGAAGCTCGTGTCGCATATGGAAAGCCAGGGAGCCCGGTTCTTCGATACGCCGCGTCTCACCAACGAGCCGACCCAGGCGCAGCTTTCTGTCGCAATCGACCGCGAGCGGGCCTCCGACCTCGGCATCGACATTACCGGCCTGTCGACCGCTATGCAGTCGCTGCTCGAGGGCCGCTCGGTCGTCGACGTCTTCGTCAATGGCGATGCGCTGCCCGTCAAGCTCACCTCGACCACCCGTCCGATCGACGACCCGACCGATCTCGAAAACATCTTCCTCAAGACCGGTGACGGCAAGATCGTGCCGATGTCGACGATCGCTACCTTGAAGGAAGGCGCGGTGGCGCCGCAGCTCAACCGCGAGGAACAGCTCGCATCTGTCTCGATCTCGTCGAACCTGCGCGACGGCGTGGCGCTCGGAGATGCGGTCAGGGAAGTCTCCGCGATCGCCCAGCCGTTGCTGCCGGCGGGCGTCCGGCTGGTGCCGATGGCGGAGGCCAAGACGCTCGGCGAAAATTCCAACGCCATGCTGATGACCTTCGGTTTTGCGATCGCGATCATCTTCCTGGTTCTGGCGGCGCAGTTCGAAAGCGTGCTGTCGTCGATCATCATCATGTCGACCGTGCCGCTTGGTCTTGCCTGCGCCGCCATCGCGCTGGTGCTGACCGGATCGAGCCTCAACGTCTACAGCCAGATCGGCCTCGTGCTGCTCGTCGGCGTCATGGCCAAGAACGGCATCCTGATCGTCGAATTCGCCAATCAGCTCCGGGACCGCGGGGCGAGCGTACGCGAGGCGATCGAAACCGCTTGTGCGCTTCGTCTGCGGCCGGTGATGATGACGATGATCGCCACCGTCATCGGCGGCGTGCCGCTGCTGCTTGCCCAGGGCGCCGGTGCGGAAGCCCGTATCGCGCTCGGCTGGGTCATCGTCGGCGGGCTCGGCTTTGCGGTCATCGTGACGCTGTTCATCACCCCGGTCGCCTATCTTCTGATCGCCGGTTTCGCCAGGCCGCATATGCACGAGGAAGCGCGGTTCCATCAGGAACTGGCGCATGCCACGCGCCGCAGGCAAGAGAAGCAGGACAACGAGAAGGAAAAAGAGGAACAGTTGCTCGCCGCCGAATGAGCCTGTTCGCAAGCGCCGGCGCAAGCCGTCGCTTCCCTTTGCACCGGAGCCGATCCCGGGGAGTGCGGAAAGGGCCTGTCTGCACTACCGGCCGAGCAGCCCGTTCAACTGGCCAGAAAGCTCGCCGCCACTCGCCCGATCATCGGCCATCTTCTGAAACAATCCGGCCATTCCCTTGAAGATCAGCGAGGCCGGATCGTCTTCGCCAAGGAATGCGGCGATCTCTTCCATTTCCGCTACCCAGCGATAGGCTTTCGCATACATGTCTGGAATGGCGCTTGAGAGTTTCCGGTCGAGGTCGGGGTTGCTTTCGGCCATCTCCCGCCTGAGGCTCTGGTCGGCACCCGATCCGATCGCGGCGAGAAGCATGGCGGTGCCAAGGCCGGTGACGCCCTTGTTGATGCCGGCATAACACATCTTCAGCGCCGAGGCCGCCCCGACCGCGCCTTCGATGCGGCGGACGTGAAGCCCGTGCGGGGCGAGAACGGCGCTTCTGTCCGCCCCATCACCACTGATATAAAGTTTTGGCCCGGCTTTTCCCGGCTGCGGCGGCAGGCCGATGATAGAGCCGTCCAGCACGTTCGCCTGGCCGGGCCTGAAAGCCGCTGCAACCTGGCGCATCGTGTCGGGCGAGATCGCGTTGCAATCGATGAATGTCATCGGGGTCCGGCGCTCTGTGATGGCCGCGGATAGAAGCTCGGCGACGCCGATCGCTTCGGCGGGCGGGACGATCGACAGAACGATCTCCGCCCCGACGATGTCTTCGAGCGGGGCGGGCTCCATTCCTGCGGCTCTGGCCCGGTCGTGGCTCTCGGGCGAGCGGCCGTCCAGATAGGTCAGCACCTTGGCGCCGCCGTCCGCCAACTGCCGGCCGATCCCGCTCCCCATCGCACCCGCGCCGATGATTGCAATTGTCGCCATCGTTGATCTCCTGAAACTTGAAAAGGGCAGGACCTGATCTAGAGCATCGATCGGTGACTTGCAGGTGAACTATTTTGCGCCGAGGAAAAAAGATCTGCCCGTGGTGCCGGAATCAGGGGACTCCTGCTTCCACCTCGGTCAACGACTACTTCGGCGATTCGCGTCCGGCTCGTGGAAGCCATGCCGGGGTGGAGCTGAAGGACTTACCGACGCGGGAGGCTCGCCACAGATATCTCCTTGTGGTGGTCGCTTTCGAGGGTTCTTGTGTCCATGACGTTCGCGATCGGCGCCTGTTAAACTTGCGGCAACCTTGTGCATGGCATGGCAATGTTGCCACGCAGCAGAAGGAGAGACGTATGGCGCTGATCGGCTTCAAGAATACCCATAACCAGCCCGTATACATCAATCCTGCACAGGTGCTTTACGTCACGACTTTCGAAGAGGAAGTCACGATCGTCGCGCTTGCGCTCGCCAGCACCGGCGGCAAGCCCACGGCTGTCTATGTCCGTGGCAATGTCGATCAGGTACAGCAGAGGCTGAGCGTGGCCATAGCGGGCTAGGTTCCGGCCTCAGGTTTCTCGTCCGGCATCCTCATTTCGGGTTCGTCGGGAAGCACTGTCGCGGGGATGTCCCAAGCTTTACCCGCCTGTGGGCTCAACGACTTAGTTTAATTTTTCATCCCTCTCACCCCCGCCTTCCCAACCCGTGCCTACAATCCTCCCGTTTCGTCACGGATACACCGGCAGGCGTGCCGGCGAGGCGGGACCGGCGCCGGGTGGGCAGGAAACGACGTAAGTCCTTCCCTTCGGGGTTCGCGGAAAATGGTCTCCCTCCGGCGGCGTGGGACGGGTGAGAAGCTGTCGGACCGACTTCTCGTTTCGTTTTCCATCATGGAGCGCCGGGCGTGCCTGTGAGGCACACAGGGTGATCGGGGCCGCGCCGGGCGGCGTCCGAGGGTTTTTCAAAACCCGGATTGTGTGGCGCAGGTGGAAGACGATGCCGGGCGGCGGTCATGGCTGCGGTATCATGGTCTGAGAGCGTGCATGACGCCCTCTCCGGAGGGGCACGCAACCGTTCTCACAACCCCCGTCATCGCAGAGGGACCGCAGTCGCGGGCATAAACCGCCGAACGGGGGCTGAGAGGTGTCACCTGTTACCTATCTTACGAGGCAGCTTTCAGCGCCCGTCCGACACCGAAAATCGAAATCGCCAAGGTCCGACTCCGCCCGGTCGATCCACCGTTGTTCCGTCTGGACAAAGCCTCACCCGTCGCCTAACCAATCCCTTGAAAAGACACGAGGAGAGTGATCATGGCGGTCAAGGACGTGAAGGCGGGCCTTCGCAACGAGGAGGGCATCTCGACGGTCCTCGGCATCCTCAAGCAGTCCTTCGGCGAACGTTTTCAGACCGGCCAGTCGTTTCGCGAGCAGCATGCGCACACGACGACCTATCTGCCGGCGCAATTGCCGGATGGCGTCGTCTTCGTGGAAAGTGCCGATGACGTCAAAGCCGTGGTCAAGGCCTGCGCCGAGCACCGCGTGCCGGTTGTGCCCTTTGGCGTCGGCTCCTCGCTTGAAGGCCAGGTGAATGCGCCGTCCGGCGGAATCTCGATCGATTTCAGCCGCATGAACAAGGTGCTTCGCGTCAGCCCGGCCGATCTCGACGTGACCGTGGAGCCCGGCATCACCCGCGAGGAACTGAACCGCGAGCTTCGCGACACCGGCCTGTTCTTCCCGATCGATCCCGGTGCCAATGCCTCGATCGGCGGCATGACCGCCACGCGCGCATCCGGCACCAATGCGGTGCGCTACGGCACGATGAAGGACAATGTCCTGTCGCTCACGGTCGTCACCGCCGACGGCGAGGAAATCCGCACCGCGCAGCGGGCCCGGAAGTCCTCGGCCGGCTACGACCTGACCCGTCTCTTCGTCGGTTCGGAAGGCACGCTCGGCGTCATCACTTCGGTGACGCTGAGGCTGCAGGGTATTCCGGAGAAGATCGGCGGCGGCGTGTGCGCCTTTCCGAGCGTCAAGGCGGCCTGCGACGCCGTCATCATGACCATCCAGATGGGCATACCGGTCGCCCGCATCGAACTGCTGGACGACGTGCAGATGCGCGCCTGCAACGCCTATTCGAAACTCTCCTATCCGGAAAAACCGACGCTCTTCCTGGAATTCCACGGCACCGAGGAGACGGTGGCGCTGCAGTCGGCGCAGTTCGCCGAGATCGCCGCGGACTGTGGCGGCGACGAATTTCTCTGGACGGCCAATGCCGAGGAGCGGGCAAAGCTGTGGCACGCCCGGCACAATGCCTATTGGGCGAGCCGGGCGCTGGCGCCGGAACTCGACGGGCTGTCGACCGACGTCTGCGTGCCGATCTCGCGTCTTGCCGAATGTGTCGCCGAGACGCAAGACGATATCGCCGAGCGGGGGTTGCTCGCCCCGATCGTCGGCCATGCGGGCGACGGCAATTTCCACGTCCTGGTGCTGTTCGACGGCAAGGACCCGGCCTCGGTCGACAAGGTCGAGGCGTTCATCGCCCGCCTCAATCACCGGGCGCTGTCCATGGACGGAACCTGTACCGGCGAGCATGGCATCGGCCAGGGCAAGATGTCGTTCCTTGAGGAGGAACTGGGCGGCGCCGTCGACCTGATGCGGACCATCAAACAGGGCCTCGATCCGGATAATATCTTCAATCCGGGCAAGATCTTCAGGATTGCCGAATGAGATGCTCCCGCAAGCTTGACTTGCCTGTGAACCCGATGGAACTAGTCTCTTAGGCAAGATCAGGGAGACGGATACCGTGCTCGGACGCATCCTGTTGGCATTCGGCGGATTGGTGGTGGTGGCGCTGTTCACAGCACTGCTCGCGCCTTTCTTCGTCGACTGGTCGAGCCTGCGCGTCGGCTTCGAGGAACAGGCGAGCCGCATCCTCGGCAAGAAGGTCACCGTCCACGGCAACGTCGATGCGCGTATACTGCCGTTTCCCTCAGTCACCCTGCATGACGTACGGGTGGGGGCCGATACGGATGGCGAGCCGCTGGTGCAGGTAGCCCGGTTTTCGATGGACATGGAGCTTGCGCCCTTCCTCTCGGGCGAGGCGCGCATTTTCGACATGCGCATCGAGGAGCCGAAGGCTCGGGTCCGGTTATTGAAGGATGGCTCGCTCGACTGGATGCGCGGCAGCCGTGCTTCGATCCCGGCCCGCACCGTGGTCATCGAGGACGTGCATATCACCGGCGGCGAGATCAGCCTGATCGATGAACAGTCCGGCCGGTCGCGGCAGATTACCGGCCTCGCGGGCGATTTTTCGGCAGGTTCGCTGCGCGGTCCGTGGCGCGGTGAAGGCAATGCGACGCTCGACGGTTATGAGACGCGGTTCAACCTGGCGAGCGGCACCGCGGATGCCGAGGGCAAGCGTATGCCGTTGCGCCTCAGGCTCTGGCCCGATGCGCAGCCCGTCGAGGTCAATCTCGACGGCGAGCTCACCGTTGCCGACAACAAGCCTGCCTACAACGGCAACTTCACCCTCGACTTCCTCGAGGAGGAAGACGAGACCGAGCCGGTGACGCCGCCGCCGCCCGGGCCGCGCCTCAAGGGCGGTTTCGAGGTTACCAACGAACGTATTCGCGTGCCCCAATACCGGCTGGAAGTCGGGGCGACCGACAACCCTTACGTGGTGACCGGCGAGGCGACGCTCGATACCGGCGGGAAGCCTGAATTCCTGCTGACCGCCGACGGCCAGCAGATCGATGTCAACCGGCTGGGCGAGGGGGCACGGGCCAAGACCGGCCGCGATGCCGCCGCATCTGCACAGCGCCGCATCAACAATTTCATCCGGCTCGCAGCATCGATCCCGATTCCGCAGGTGCCTGGCCGCGCGAGCCTCCGGCTGCCGGCGATCGTCGCCAACGACACGACCATACGCGATATCAGGCTCGACATCCGGCCTGCCGGGCGCGGCTGGACGGTAGACAACGTGGTGGCCACCCTGCCGGGCCGCACGCAGCTGGAGGCCAAGGGCAGCCTCGTGCTGCGCGACCGGACGTCCTTCGTCGGGGACATGCTGGTCGCCTCCAGCCAACCATCCGGACTTTCCGACTGGCTTTCGGGCCGGGTGGCGCCTGAATTGCGCCAGCTCCGCTCCGCCGGCTTTTCGGCAAAGGTCAACCTGACGCCGGACCTGCAGCGGTTCGACAACCTCGAACTGGCGGTCGGTCCGGCGACGCTCAAGGGCCGTCTCGAACGCCAGTCCACCCAGGGGCAGGTGCCCAATCTTTCGATGAGCCTTGCCGGCAACGAGATCGATATCGACGCCATGCGGGCGCTTGCCTCGTTGTTGACCGGCGACGACGCCGGGCAGGACGTGCTCGACCATCGGGTGGCCGCGACGCTGAAGGCCGACCGGTTCACCGCCTTGGGGGTAGCCGCCAACAATGTCGACACCGCCTTCACCCTGGCCGGCGGCGCATTGTCGCTGGAGCGCCTGACGATCGGCAATATCGAAGGTGCCACGGTTTCGGCGCGAGGTCGCATCGAAGGATCGCTGCTTGCCTATTCGGGCAACGGCAGCGTCACCTTGCGTTCCGCCGATCCGACGGCTTTTCTGACCATGCTGCGCGATCGGCTGCCTCCACATCCGGCTCTGGCCCGGCTTGCGGCAAACGGCACCTGGTTCGCCAATACGGATCTCGGCGCCAGCCTGACCGTCGGCGGGAGCCTGAACGGGGTTGAGGTCGTCGTCAAAGGCAAGACGAACGGCAGCGCGCTCAACGCCAACCTGAAGCTGCCCGGTCTCTTCGACCTGACAAGCGGCACCGACATGACGCTCGTCGCCTCGCTCGACAATACCGATCCGATGGTTCTCCTGGGGCAGGCGGGCCTCGATCCCCTGCCTTTCAAGGGGGATGGCGCGGGCGAACTCCTGCTCAACGTCCATCAGGGTCCGGATGCCGCGGCACAGACTAGGCTGACGTTCACGACCGAAAAGACCTCGTTGGACCTTAACGGCGATATCCGGATCGGCAGCGAGGGCTTTGGCGAGGGAAGCGGTCACGTCACGCTGCGGAGCGCCGACCTTGAGCCTTATCTGCTGATGAACGGCATCGGCCTGCCGCAGTTCGGGACGGGCCTGCCGGTCACGCTCGACGCCGATATCAGCATGACCCCTCAGGCCGTGAAGATTGCGGCGCTGAAAGGTGCGGCAGACGGCAATGCGATCAGCGGCGACATCGCCATTGACCGCAAGGCTCCGGGCATGCCGGCCACTGGTTCGATCAGCGTCGATAGCCTCGATCTTGCCTGGCTCGGGGAGGCGATCTACGGGCCAGTCAGCGACCCGCAGAGCGCGGCGTTTTCCTCCAGGCCCTTCGCCCGGCCGATCTTTTCCGGCGCGGATGTCGCTCTCGACGTCAAGGCGCGAAGGTTCGATGCCGGCATGTTCGGCAATATCGATAATTTTGCGGCCAAGGTCATCCATCGCAGCGGCGGCATCACCATCGAGAACGGTGCAGGCGACTGGCAGGGCGGCCGGCTTGCCGGCCGGCTGCTGATGTCGAACGGTGACGGGACCGGACTTCTGCAGGCCCGGCTCTCGGCTGAAAACGCCGATCTTGCGCCGCTCGTCTGGAAGGCTGGCGGCAAGCCGGTCGCCAGCGGCAAGCTGGATTTCAACATGTCCGCCGAATCGACCGGCAAGACCTTGGCCGAACTCCTCGGTGCAACCAGCGGCTCGGCCGAATTGCGGTTGAAGGGCCTGACCGTCGCCGGCATCAATCCCGATGCGATGAAGCCCTTGATGGCCGGGGTCGACAAGCTCGGGGGCGAGGTGACGGAGGCGCGGGTCCGGCCGATCGTGGCCGGCCTGCTGCATCAGGGAAATTCAGCGATCGGCAACGTGACCATTCCCGTGACAATCACGGCAGGCGAAGCGCGGGCGCAAAATATCACGGCCGCCGTCGGCGCGGCGAAACTGTCGGGCGAGGGGCGATTCGACCTTCTGGATGACAGTGTGAACGCAAATCTGGCGGTCACCTACGATGCCGGCGAGGAAGCGCTGGCCGGCGGCGATCCCACCATCCGGCTCGAATATTCGGGGGATCTCGCAGCGCCCACCAAACGGATCGATATCGCGGCGATGACGAATTTCCTGTCGCAGCGGGCCTTCGAGCAGCAGCGGCGGCGTGTCGAGACGCTCCAGGCGAGCGTGCTCGAAAAGCAGCGGCTTCGCCGCGAGGTGGCGCTCTATAACTTTCAGGCGATCGAGCGGCAGGCGGCCCGCGACAGGGCGGCGGCCGAAGAGCGAGCCCGCCAGCAGGCAGCCGAGGCTGAACGCCAGCGGCAGGCGGTGGAAGCGGCAGCGCGCGCGGCGGAAGAGGTGCGTCAACGCCAGATCAGCCAGCCGCCGCAGCTCATCGTTCCGCCGACCGACGGCGCGATCCGACAGAACTTTCCGAGCCTTCCGCCCGCCGGCATGTCCAATATGCCAAGCCTGCCAGGGGTGCAGCAGTAGCTTCTCCGACGAGTTCGGGTCGGCCTTTGTAGCCGACTGTGCGTTTGCGTCGGGTTCGCTTGTTTGGCAAGAATTCCGCCTCGATATTGGCGGTGCCCGTTTCCGTTCTATGAGGACTTGAGCCACGTCAGGACATGGACGCGCAACGCCGACGAGAGATTGCTGTCGGCACTTCTTTGATCGTCGATCTCGGCGATCAGGGTTGCCAGACTGATATCGCGTTTTGCGGCGATTGCCTTCAACTCCACCCAGAACTCGTCCTCGAGGGAAAAACTGGTGCGATGACCGTGAAGGGTCGCGGAATGTTTGCGGATCACGAGACTCTCCGGACCTTCGGAACAAGCTCGCTTATTCAGACTGTGGTACTTCCGGCGTCAAGCCGATCGGCTAAAGCGTGGTTAGCGGACCGTTAATATGCACCGGAGGGAAACTTAGTCGTCCTTTCCGGGCTTTTCCAGGCGGCTCTGGTCGAGCTCCTTCTCAGCCTTGTCGTTGCGTGCCTTGGTCAGGGATTTTTCGACCTTGGTACGGCCGAAGGTGAGGCGGTTCTGTTCCGCCTCCTTTTCCTTTTCGAGCCGTTCCCTGGCTTTGCGGAACTGGCGGAGATTGACGATTTCGGCGCTCATGGCTGACGCGCCTCCCGGCGCTTACTGCTTCTTACGGAAGGAATCGAGCGAGATGACCGAGCCGGGCTTCTTCTCTTCACCGGGCTTGGCTTCGGTGTCGGTAGACTTGGAAACGGCGTCTACGGGAATGGCGGTGATTTCGGCGGTTGTGTTCTCGTCCTCGTCGGCGAGCGGCACTTCGAATTCGAGTTCGAAATTCACCGAGGGATCGTAGAAACCGCGAATGGCATTGAAGGGAACCACCAGGCGTTCTGGGGTGTCGGAGAAGGAAAGGCCGACCTCGAACTGGGTATCTGAGACCTTGAGATCCCAGAACTGGTGCTGGACGACGATGGTCATCTGTTCCGCATATTTCGCCTTGAGGTGCTGCGAGATGCGCACACCCGGAGCGCCGGTGAGGAATGTGATGAAGAAATGATGGTCGCCCGGCAGACGGCCCGTGGCCGCAACCTCGGTCAAAACCTTACGGATGACGCCGCGCAAAGCGTCCTGCGCCAGAATATCGTAACGGATGTGGTCCTGCCCCATACGGTCCTGTCTTTCCATTCTCTCGTCTTTTAGTCAGACGCGTTATGCCATGCCGACCGGCTGCGGGGAAGCCCCGACGAGCATCCGAGTCAGTTCCATAGTATTCGACTGGGGAGCGAAGGTGAAGGCTTCTGTTGCCAGGTGCCTTCGGACCCCGCCTTAAAGTGCTACCTCCAAGGACTTAGTTCGGATTTCCCGCACCGCCATTAGGCAGCGAGAGCATAACCCTTAGCGTTGTTGTCGTTTGCAACTACACTTTTTGACCCGATAACGGTGGTATCATGCCGAGCAAAAGTTCGATCTTTAAGCCCTTGTCGATCCTATTTCGCCCCCATCAAAAGCCGGTCCGCAAGGTTTTCCATGCGGCCGACCGGTTTTTGGTGGAGGCGCCGGGTACCGCCCCCGGGTCCAATAGGTTTATTACACCGACCGTTTATTGCCATAGCCGGACCGAGGTCCGGCAACCGTCATATAGGCGCTTCCTCCGCCGGTGAAAAGGGGTGGGAGCCGTGAAGGCTCCCATAAATCGTCGCATCGATCACTTTTGCCGCTGGCCAACAGGAAAACGGGCAGGAACCGAGGATCAGCGCAATCGACCGGTTCCTTCGCGCAGATAACCATCCGCGATCGTTGCGCTTCCCCTTTTGATATGAGCCGTCGTGGCAGCACCTGATAATCGCTGTCCCAGCGGTCCGATCGATGCTAAGCTATTGAAGTATCGTGCCTTGGGAGGGGCCGATGGGCCGTCTCTGCTTAGCTGTGGCAGCATTCGTCATCGTGGCGTCGGGCCTGGAGGCTCAGGAACGTCAGCCGTTTCACATTGCGCAATTCCCCGACAGCCGGACGGTGAGCCTCACGATCACGTCGGCGGCGACGTCGGAAGACATCGAGTATGATTACGACGTCGCAATTGGGCTGACCGAGCACAAGACCGGCGGCGGACCCATCTTCGTGGACAACGGCACCCATGTCATGCGCATCCGGTGTCAGGCGCCACGAACGGTATTGGTCGGTGCTACAGTTTACAGACTGCATGACCCGGCTGTAATGGGCGACTGGAAAGAGGACCTGTGGAAGGCCTTGTGCCTTCAACCCGTCTCCTGAGGGAGGCCCCCGCTTCCGGGGAAGCGGGGGCCGTTGTTGTCACTTCACCTGGGTGACGGTCAGCTTGCCGTTGACACGTTCCGCCACGAACTGGATGTTCGCGCCTTCCTTCATCTTCCTGAGCATCCCCTCGTCGGCCACGCTGAAGACCATGGTCATCGCGGGCATTTCGAGGTTCTTCAGCTCCTCGTGGATGAGCGTCACCTTCTTGGCCTTGGCATCGACCTTCTTGACCGTGCCCTTGGTGAATTCCTGGGCAAGCGCACCAGACACCGAGGTCAGGGCGAGCGCTGTGACGAGAGCAAGTTTGAAAACGGTTTTCATGGACTACTCCTTCCTTCTTACTTATTTCTTGGCGACAGTGACGTCGCCATGCATTCCGGCGTCGTAGTGGCCGGGAACGAGGCAGGCGATCTTGAAGACGCCGTCGTTGGTGAATTTCCAGACGATATCGCCGGACGTGCCCGGCTTGAGGCGGATCGCGTTCGGATCGTCATGTTCCATGCCCGGGAACTTCTCCATGACGGCCTTGTGCTCCATCACCTTGTCCTCCTGGTCGAGGACGAACTCGTGGTCGAGCTCGCCTTCGTTCTTGATGGTGAAGCGGATGGTCTGGCCCTTGCGGACTTTGAAATCGTTGGGGGTGAAGATCATCTTGCCATCCGGCGTCTCCTTCATGCTGACACGGATGGTCTGGCTGACCTTCGACTTGTCGCCGGGTTCGCCAACGGCCATTTCACCGTGGCCGCCCGCGTGGCTGCCCGAGGCCAGAACCGGCGTTGCGAGGGTGGCCAGGAGCAGGCCGAGGATTGCAGTTTTCATGATCATGTCCTTTGCTTGTTTGGGAGGTGTTCGATCAGCCGTGGTTCGAATGTCTCGAGGGCGGCTGCGTCTTTGCGTCTTTGGCCTTGGTCGCGTCGGGAAGGCTTCCCGTCCACTCCCAGGCCTGTGTGCCGGGCGGGTTTTCGTACCAGCCCGGATCGGTGTAGTCGCCCGCCGAGATACCCTCGCGGACCTTCACCACGGAAAACATGCCGCCCATCTCGATGGGGCCGTGGGGACCCCAGCCAGTCATCATGGGAACGGTGTTTTCCGGTATTTCCATGGACATCTCGCCCATATCGGCCATGCCGGTCGTACCCATCGGCATGTACTCGGGACGGATCTGCCTGATCTTCCTGGTGACGTCCTTCTTGTCGACGCCGATGAACGTCGGGATGTCGTGACCCATCGCGTTCATGGTGTGATGCGACTTGTGGCAATGGATCGCCCAGTCTCCGACATGCTTTGCGTCGAACTCGTAGGCCCGCATGGCGCCGACGGGAATGTCTATGCTGACCTCCGGCCAGCGTGCCTCGGGCCGGACCCAGCCGCCGTCGGTGCACGTCACTTCGAAATCATATCCGTGCATGTGGATCGGGTGGTTGGTCATCGTCAGGTTACCGACACGGACGCGGACCTTGTCGTTCTTCGAAACCACCAGCGGGTCGATGCCCGGAAAGATGCGGCTGTTCCAGGTCCAGAGATTGAAGTCGGTCATCTCCATGACACGCGGTACATAGGTGCCGGGATCGATGTCATAGGCGCTGAGCAGGAAGACGAAGTCGCGGTCCACCGGCATGAACTTCGGGTCCTTGGGATGCACCACGAAGAACCCCATCATGCCCATCGCCATCTGGACCATCTCGTCGGAATGCGGGTGGTACATGAAGGTGCCGGACTTCACGAGGTCGAACTCGTAGACGAAGGTCTTGCCGACGGGGATGTGGGGTTGCGAAAGGCCGCCAACGCCGTCCATTCCCGACGGGACGATCATGCCGTGCCAGTGGACCGTCGTGTGCTCCGGCAGCTTGTTGGTCACGAAGATACGAACGCGGTCGCCTTCGACCGCCTCGATGGTCGGCCCCGGCGACTGGCCGTTATAACCCCAAAGATAGGCTGTCATGCCCTCGGCCATCTCGCGTTCGACCGGTTCCGCGACCAGATGGAATTCCTTGACGCCGTTGTTCATGCGGAACGGCAGGGTCCATCCGTTCAAGGTCACGACCGGGTTGTAATCGGGGCCGGTAGACGGGCGAACCGGCGTCTGGGTTGCGGCAGTGCCCATGACGGCAGCCTCCGGCAGACCCATGTTGGAGGTCTGGCCCCAGGCCTGTGAGGAGACGAGGGCGGCACCGGCGGCACCTGCTCCGAGCAGTTGTCTTCTATTGAACATTCTCGTTTCCTTTCTCAGTGTCCGCCGCTTGCGGTTTGTTCGGCCGATGCCACCTTGGTTTCCGCCGAGGCCGAACCGGTGCCGCCGCCATAGATGACGGGGGCCAGGTTCGCTTCGGCGAGCCAGAAGTCACGCTTGGCGTTGACGGCGAGGATGGTAGAGTCGATCTTTTCGCGGGCATCGGCGATCAGTTCGAAGGTGCTGGTGATCATGCCGTTGTAGGTGAGGAGCGACTGTTCCTCGATCGCGTTGCGCAACGGCAGGACGTTGTTTCGGTAGTGACGTGCGATGTCGTAGTTCGACTTGTAGGCCAGATAGGCAGAGCGGGCTTGCGAGCGGACATTGACCGCGAGCTCGGCCAGCTGGTTGGCGGCGCGCATATAGGCGAGCTCACCCTTTCGCAGACGCGCCTGGCCGGAATCGAAGATCGGGATCGTGAACTCCAGCGACGCCGTCTTCGAGACGTCCGAGAGGATTTTGCCGTCTTCGCGCTCGCGTTCCTTTTCGTAAGTGCCGACCAGTTCGATGTCGGTGACGATCCGGGTGACATCCTCGAGCTTGTAGGACTGGGCGGTCGCCTGAAGCTCCAGGCGGGCGACCTGCAGGTCCATACGTTTGTGAATCGACTCGGCCTCGATGTCGTTGCGCCCGATCAGGGCCTTCGGCAGCGGGGGGAGGCGGTTGGGGATCTGGAACTCCACTTCGGAGCCGGACAGTCCCATCAGCCTGATCAGTTCCTCCTTGGCGAGCTTTGCAGCGAGGCGGGCCTTGGCGGTCTCGCCAGTCAACTCGGCGTAGAAAACATGCTCCCGTGCCTGGTCGCCCTTCGCCATCGACCCGGCTTCCCCGATTTTCTTGGCGAGCTCGGAGGCAGCGTCGGCGGCTACCTTGGCCTGGTTGAGGTAGGCGACGTTCTCCCATGCCGCCACCGTGTTGATCCAGGCTCGGCGGGTTTCGGCGGCGAGAGAGACCGTTGCGATGGCTGCGTCGAGCTGAGCCTGGCGCAACCGTGTGTCAGCCAGCTTGATATTCTTGTCGTATGTCGCCAGTGCCAGAATATTGGCAGCGATAGCGCCTTCGAGAACACGATATGCCTCAAGTCCGGGAGTGGCTATCCCGGTCAGGCCGACGGAGAAGCGCGGCAAAACCGAAAGCTGCGTCTGCCATGCGTCCGCAGCACGATCTCCGAGATCGGCATAGGAGGCCTGGAGGCCCTTGTTATTCAGGAGAGCGACCTGGACGGCGGTCTCGACGTCGATGGTCTTCCTGGCCATTAGTGTCTTCACGCGGTCCCGGACTGCCTGGGCCTGCTGCCGGTCTTGCACCCAGACGGTTTGCTTGCCGGTCGCTTCGCTGCTTTTCAACGAGGCATTCATGAAACCGGCATCTCTGGCTGCGTAGTCCGTCGCAACGCAGCCTGCGGCGGCGAGGGGAAATACGATGGCGGACGCGAGCTTGATGTGACGTGCGATCATCGCGCTCATCCTTTTTTCGGAGCCTGGGCGTCATTGAGATCGCGCCACGGCTTCGGGTCGACGGGCATGCGGTGAGTATAGCCGCCTAAGGAGCTCTGATACCGGGCGGGCCTGACGTCGGACACGGTGTCAGGGTGGTCAGTCGAGGCAACGACTTCAGGCAATGTGGATGCACATCCGCTAGCGAAAAGCGGAAGAGCAACCACCAGGAACAAATGTTTCATGGTGAAAATCCGAGAATATGATCGCAATTGCGCCATGGCGCTCACTCGCGCGCAGGCACAGCAAGACCCGCCCTGCGGGTGCTAGTTCTCAGATATTAGGTGGACGATTGAGGCTCGGCTTTTGACCGGCGGCATCCGTGTCGTCGATGAACTCGCGAATGGAGACCACGCGCGGATGGCTCAACGCGGAACCGGAGCACGTGATGGCCGTAACGCCGCAATAGTCCTTGCAGCAGGAGTTCTTGGATTTTTCCGGGCTGCCGTGGTCTTGCTGGTTGCCGTGATGATCGGTATCGGCCATCGCGACGCCGTCGTCGCCATGGTGAGAGGAGTGGCCCTCTTCGATCTGTGCGATCTGGGCGGAGCTTTCAGGATGCATAGCGGCGCTGACGGCGGAAAAGCTGTAGCCAGCCAGTGACAAGATCATCACCAGTCTGAACATCAGTGCCATTGCTCTAGATGTGATTCGATACATCCCGCTCATGCCTGTTAGGATCGACAGAGCATTCGAGCTTGTCAACCGCCGCCTTCTCCAACCACCACTTCGCGTCGTTTGTGTGGCACTGCAACAACGTCACGAAAGTCCCGGGCCGTTTTCCACCTCGTCGATTTGTGACGTTCGCCAGTCACGTTTTCCCTTCGGGCAATGTCCAGGTGAAACGCTTGACCGCACTCTCTTGTGAGGCGGAGGCGATGATCGGCAGGCGCGATCGACATTGACGGGCAGGCGGTGCCATGCTTCATCATCGGCCCGGTTACGTCGTTCCGGCTATGCCTCGTCGCAGCAGGCAGGCGATGTCGACAGTCGCGGCAGGGCCGGATGGGATTTGAGGAGGCGGCATCATGGGCAAGCGAATCGTATTCACCGGCGGCAGCGGCAAGGCGGGACGGCATGTCGTGCCGTATCTCCTCGGGGAAGGGCATGAGGTCTTCAACCTTGATCTGGTGCCGCTCGATTGCCCCGGCGTCAACACGCTAATCACCGATCTCAGGGACGGCGGCGAGACCTTCAACGCGCTCTCCATGCATTTCGGCTTCCAGGGGCTGGAAAGCGGCAAGGGGCCTGCGCGCGTCGATGCGGTGGTGCATTTCGCCGCCGTGCCGCGCATCCTGATGCGCCCCGACAATGCGACGTTCTCGGCCAACACGATCTCCACCTACAATGTCATCGAGGCGGCGATGAAGCTCGGCATCCCCAAGGTGATCATCGCATCCAGCGAGACGACCTATGGAGTCTGCTTTGCCGAGGGCGACAAGGACTATCATTCGTTTCCGCTCACCGAAGATTACGATGTCGACCCGATGGACAGCTACGGCCTCTCCAAGGTCGTCAACGAGAAGACGGCGCGGGCCTTTGCCATGCGGTTCGGCGCGGACATCTATGCGCTTCGGATCGGCAACGTGATCTCGCCTGAGGACTACAGCCGCTTCCCCGGTTTCCTGGCGGACCCGCCATCGCGCAAGCGCAATGCCTGGAGCTATATCGATGCCCGCGATCTCGGCCAGATCGTGCATCTCTGCATCGAAAAAGACGGTTTGGGCTTCCAGGTCTTCAACGCGGTCAACGACACGATTACGGCGCTTGAGCCGACCAGGCCGTTCCTCGAGCGCTGGGCGCCGGGTACGCCTATCGTCGGCAGGATCGGCGAATTCGAGGCTCCGATCAGCAACCGCAAGATCAGGGAGGTGCTGGGTTTCGCCGAGAGCCATGATTGGCGCAAATATGTCACCAACTGATCCTGAGGGCCGGGCCTTGCCAAAATAGCGGGGCCAAAATAGCGGGGAAAGCCGTCACAGGAGATTGGTCGGGCGCGTTTATGCTACTATATCATTCAGTGACGATGGAATCGGCTGCCTGACCCATGAAACAATATCTCGATCTTCTTCGGCATGTGATGGAAACCGGTACCGACCGGGGCGACCGCACCGGCAAGGGTACCCGCTCGGTGTTCGGATATCAGATGCGCTTCGACCTCGCAGAAGGTTTTCCGGTCCTCACGACCAAGAAGCTGCATCTGAGGTCGATCATCCATGAGCTGCTGTGGTTCCTGAAGGGCGATACGAATATCGCCTATCTGAAGGAGAACGGCGTTTCGATCTGGGATGAATGGGCCGATGAGAAGGGCGAGCTTGGCCCCGTTTACGGCTACCAGTGGCGCTCATGGCCCGCCCCCGACGGCAGCCATGTCGACCAGATCTCGCAGCTGATCGAGGGCCTCAAGGTCAATCCCAATTCGCGCCGGCATATCGTGTCGGCCTGGAATGTCGGCCAGCTCGACGACATGGCGCTGCCTGCCTGCCATTGCCTGTTCCAGTTCTACGTCGCTGACGGCAAGCTCTCCTGCCAGCTTTACCAGCGCTCCGCCGACGTCTTTCTCGGCGTGCCCTTCAACATCGCGTCCTACGCATTGCTGACGATGATGGTTGCCCAGGTCACCGGCCTGAAGCCCGGCGACTTCGTCCACACGCTCGGCGACACGCATATCTACTCGGATCATTTCGAGCAGGCGAAGCTGCAACTGACCCGCACTCCCAGGGCGCTGCCCACCATGCGCATCAATCCCGCGGTGAAGGACATCTTCTCCTTCCGCTTCGAGGATTTTGCGCTCGAAGGATATGAGGCCGATCCGCATATCAAGGCAGCGGTGGCGGTGTGAGCAAGCCTCGCCTCGTCATCATCGCGGCGGTGTCGCAGAACGGCGTCATCGGCCGGAATGGGGACATGCCCTGGAGGCTTTCGACCGATCTCAGGCGGTTCAAGGCGCTGACCTTGGGAAAACCGGTCATCGTCGGGCGCAAGACTTTCGACAGTTTCGGCGGCAGGCCTCTCCCGGGGCGGCCGCATGTGATCGTCACGCGCAATCGGGATTTCCGGTACGAGGGCGTCGACGTGGCCGTATCCCTCGACGCGGCTCTGGGAATGGCTGACCGCAGGGCCGAGGAGGTTGGGGCTGACGAGATTTATGTGCTCGGCGGCGGTGAAATCTATGCCCAGGCGATCAAGATCGCAGACATGCTGCGCGTTACCCATGTCGAGACCGATATCTTAGACGGCGATACGTTTTTTCCTGCCATCGATCCGGCGGCGTTCGAGAAGGTGGAGGAGATTGCGGTTCCGGCGGGCGAGAAGGACAGTTATCCCACCCGTTTCGCCACTTATGTCCGCAGAGCCGCGACAAACTGAAACATTTCGTTACCGTTGAACGGGAAGTTATTGAACCCGCGTTGAAAGCGGGCCTCCCCATCCCTATAACGGGCAATAGCCAGATTGCTGCCACACGGCAGGGTCGCGGCTTGGGAGCGAATACGAACAAAGAGGTTTTGATGCCCTGGAGCAATCAGAATGGTGGCGGCGGCGGCCCTTGGGGCGGCGGTGGCGGTAATAATCAAGGGCCCTGGGGACAGGGACCGAACCGCCCGCGCGGCGGCGGGGGCAGCGGTGGTCCACCGGACCTCGAAGACATCATAAGGCGCAGTCAGGACCGGCTGCGCAGCGTGATGCCCGGCAGCTTCAACGGCGGCGCCTTCGCGATCGTGGTCATCGTGATCATTGCCTTCCTCGCCTTCCAGTCCGTCTACACGGTCCAGCCGGACGAGCGCGGTGTCGAACTGCGCTTCGGCCGCCCGAAGGACGAAATCTCCATGCCTGGCCTGCATTTCCATTTCTGGCCGTTCGAATCCGTCGAGATCGTCAAGGTCACCGAACAGCAGCAGAATATCGGCGCGGCCCGGGGCTCAAGCTCCAATGCCGGCTGGATGCTGACCGGCGACCAGAACATCGTCAACGTTCAGTTCTCCGTTCTGTTTACCGTGACCGATCCCAAGGCCTATCTCTTCAACCTGGAAGGTCCGGCCTCGACGCTGCAGCAGGTTTCCGAAAGTGCCATGCGCGAAGTCGTCGGCCGTCGTCCGGCGCAGGACATTTTCCGCGACAACCGAGAAGGCATCTCGACCGAAGTGCGCAACATCATCCAGGGCACGATGGATACCTACGGCTCCGGCCTTTCCATCAATGCCGTACCGATCGAGGATGCGGCACCGCCCCGCGAAGTGGCCGACGCCTTCGAAGAAGTGCAGCGTGCCGAGCAGGACGAGGACCGTTTCGTCGAAGAGGCGAACCAGTACGCCAACCAGAAGCTCGGCCAGGCCCGCGGCCAGGCAGCCCAGGTCCGCGAAGAGGCATCCGCCTACAAGGACCGGGTCGTCAACGAAGCGCAGGGCGAGGCCCAACGCTTCGTCTCGATCTACAACGAATATGCCAATGCGCCTGAAGTGACGCGCCGGCGGATCTTCCTCGAAACCATGGAAACGGTCCTGAAGAACTCCCGCAAGGTCATTCTGGACAACAAGGACGGCGTCGTCCCCTATCTGCCGCTCAACGAGATGATCAAGCCGCAGACGAACCAGGGAGCCAACCGATGAACTCCAATCGACTCCCCGCAATTCTGATCGGCCTCGCCGTTCTCCTCGTGCTCATCTACTCGTCGGTCTTCGTGGTCAACGAGCGCGAACAGGCAATCGTCGTCCGCTTCGGCGAAATCCAGGACGTCAAGCGCGAGCCGGGCATCTATTTCAAGCTGCCGTTTGCCTTCATGGATGCCGATCGTGTCCAGTATGTCGAGGACCGGGCTTTGCGCTTCGATCTCGACAATATCCGCGTCCAGGTGCGCGGTGGCGCGTTTTATGAAGTCGATGCTTTCGTTGTCTATTCGATCACCGATCCGCGCCTCTTCCGGGAAACTGTCTCGGGCGACCGCGACTCTGCCGAATCGCGGCTTCGCACCCGCCTCGATGCGGCGTTGCGCCGTGTCTATGGTCTGCGCAATTTCGATGCGGCGCTCTCCAACGAGCGTTCTTCGATGATGCAGGAGGTTCGTACAGACCTCACCGCTGCTGCGGAAACACTCGGGCTCGCGATCCGCGACGTTCGTATCCGCCGCACCGACCTCACTCAGGAAGTCTCGCAGCAGACCTTCCAGCGCATGAAGGCCGAGCGTCTTGCGGAAGCCGAGCTGATCCGCGCCCGTGGTAACGAGCAGGGCCAGCGCCGCCGCGCCATCGCTGACCGTCAGGTGGTCGAACTGGTCTCCGAAGCGCAACGGGATTCGGAAATCCTGCGTGGTCGGGGCGATGCCGAACGCAACAAGATCTTCGGCGAAGCCTTCCAGCGCGATCCGGCCTTCTTCGAGTTCTACCGCACCATGCGGGCTTACGTGGCGTCACTTGCCGACAACAGCACGACACTGGTGCTGTCGCCGGATTCGGAATTCTTCCGGTTCTTCAACTCGTCCGCAGGTCAGGCACTTGCGCCGGTGCAGCCTCCGGCACCGCCTGCTGCGCCGGCGAAGTGACCCGACAAGCTTGGGGCGGCGCAAGCCGCCCCTTTCATGACAAGGCCATCCACAGGCGTGACGGGTAAGGGCGCAATCCTCACGAAAAGGTAATTTCCACAGTCGTCATTCCGCCTTATGCTCTGCCGAAACTCCGCCCGATTCAAAGGTTCCTATAGCCTGCCCGGGTAGAGACCGCTCTTCCGGGGTTGCGGACAATCCAACAGCGAGGATGCCAGATGGCCCATTCGGTTCGATCGACCTTCAAGCGCACCGTCACGCTTGCGGCAACTTTTGCCCTGCTGGCGGCTCCCTTGCAGGCGATTGCCCAGACGCCGGTTCCTGCCGCTCCAGGGCAGAATGCCAATCCGCCGGCCGCCGGTTCTCCGGGCCTCATGCTGCCGGCTCCGCCGACACCGTCTCCGAGCATCAATCCGCCCCCGGCTCCGGGGCCGATGGCAGGCGGCGGACCGGGTTCGATCGCCGATCTCGCCGAGGGCCTGCTCGATGCCGTCGTCAACATCTCCACCTCCCAGAGCGTCAAGGACCAGGGTGCCGGCCCGCAACCACAGATCCAGGAAGGCTCGCCGTTCCAGGAGTTTTTCGAGGATTTCTTCGACGGCCAGGGCAACCAGAACGGCAATCAGAAGGTTTCCTCGCTCGGCTCGGGCTTCGTTATCGATCCCTCCGGTTACGTGGTCACCAACAACCATGTCATCGAAGGCGCCGACGACATCGAGGTGATCTTTCCAAACGGCACCAAGCTCAAGGCCAGGCTGGTCGGCACCGACACCAAGACCGACCTGTCGGTCCTGAAGGTCGAGCCCAAGGCGCCACTGAAGGCGGTTCGCTTCGGCGATTCCCGCCGCATGCGGATCGGCGACTGGGTGATGGCGATCGGCAATCCGTTCGGTCTCGGCGGGTCTGTCACGTTGGGTATTATCTCGGCCCGCGGCCGCAACATCAATGCCGGCCCCTATGACAACTTCATCCAGACGGATGCGGCGATCAACAAGGGCAATTCCGGCGGCCCGTTGTTCAACATGCGCGGCGAGGTGATCGGCATCAATACCGCGATCATTTCACCATCCGGCGGTTCGATCGGCATCGGTTTCGCCGTACCGACGGAACTCGCCGAAAACGTCGTGCACCAGTTGACCGAATTCGGCGAAACGCGCCGCGGCTGGCTCGGCGTGCGCATCCAGCCGGTCACCGACGACGTGGCGGCAAGCCTCGGCCTCGACCGGGCGCGCGGCGCGCTGGTGTCGGGCGTCGTCAATGGCGGGCCGATCAAGAACGGCGAGATCAAGGCTGGCGACGTGATCCTCACCTTCGACGGCCAGTCCGTCAACGAGATGCGCGACCTGCCGCGCATCGTCGCGGAAAGCCCGGTCAACAAGGAAGTCGACGTGGTGATCCTGCGCGACGGCAAGCAGCAGACCGTCAAGGTGACGCTCGGCCGCCTGGAAGATAGCGCCGAGCCGGACGAGGAAGACGACCAGCCGGCCCTGCCGGAAGGCCAGGGCGAGAACAAGGCGCCGGACAATAAGGCGCCCGGCGACCAGAAGGGCGAGCTCAGCCAGGACCCGGCCGCCGCCTTCGGCATGACGCTCGCGGTGCTCGACGAGGACCGCCGCAAGAGTTTCAGCATTGTCGAAAGCGTCGAGGGCGTACTGATCACGGCCGTCGCGCCGAACTCGCCAGCCGCCCAGAAGGGGCTGAAGGTCGGCGAGGTCGTGGTCGAAGTGGCACAGGATTTCGTGGAGAACCCGGCGGACGTCGTCAAGCGGATTGCGGTCCTGAAGTCCGAGGGCCGCCGCAACGCGCATGTAATGGTCTCGGATCCTTCCGGAAACCTGCGCTTCGTGGCGCTCCCGCTGGAGTAAGCCTGTGGCGCGAGCCGGTCAGCGGGCGCGTCCCGCGTCCGCTCGCTGGCGCAGCCATTCGTCGCGCGTTATCGCATAGACCACATGCGGTTTCAGATGCGGGTGCGTGTCCGGCACCCGCGGATGGTCGAAATCCATGCCGGTGATGCGGTGCAGGCCGAGCCGCTTCATCACCGCGGTCGATCGCTTGTTTTCGCCAACCGCGAAGGAGACCACCGCGTCGAGATGCTTTTCGCCGAAGGCGAAGTCGAGAAGGGCGCGGGCGGCTTCGGTGACATAGCCATTGCCCCAGAAGCGGGTCGCCAGACGCCAGCCTATCTCCACGGTCTCGACCGGAAAGACATCCGGCATGTTGGCGAGCGACAGGCCGCAAAAACCCATGGGCTCCCGGGTTTCCTTTAGTTCCAGTGCGTAGAAGCCAAGCCCGGTCTCGGTGATCGCGTCGTTGAGCTTTGCGAGGAAGGCATCGGCCTCTTCGTAGGTGCGTCGGAACGGAAAGAACTCCATCACCTTTGGATCGGAATTGATCTCGCGAAAGAGATCGCGATCGCTGTCGATCCAGCTTCTGAGGCGCAGGCGTTCGGTTTCGAGGATGATCATGGGATGGCGCGTCAGAGACATTGTCTTAAGACGCTTGCGAAGAGGATTTCGGTTTTTCGAAGCGGATGCGGAGTTTCGTGCCGGTTGCGTCGGCAAAACGCTGAAGGGTTCTGGTCGATGGCATGGAACGACCGCTTTCCAGCCGCGCGATTGCCGCCTGCGTCGTGCCCATTGCCTTGGCGACGTCTTCCTGCGTCATGGAGGCTTGGGCGCGTGCCTTGATCAAGGCTTCCGCCAGGGCGAATTCTTCTTCCAGGGCATCATAGGCCGCGACGAATTCGGGGTCCTTGAACCATTCGTTGGCGGCTTCGCTTACCAGAAGGCTCTTCTTGGTCATCTCACATCCTTTGCCCGTCTCAACGCAATCTCGATGTCGCGTCTGGGCGTTTTCTGGGTCTTCTTCTGGAAGACATGCAAAACCACGATCCGGTGGTCTGAAGCCGTTACGTAAGCTGCTCTGGCGATTCCATCGCGACCGCGCATTCGCATTTCCCAGATCGGCCCTCGAGGTGCCTCATATAGGGTTCGTGTACCTTGGCAGGTCCTTCTCGATCAGCCTCACGATGCGGAGAAAGCTGGCAACAATATCGGTGGGAAACGCCTCGAGTTCGATCCTGACCCGATCATTCAGAAATTCCATCTTCCAATGCATTGAGTATACCATTTTTGCAATGATTTTCAACGCGAACGATGCGATTGAAATTTCAATCCGTCAATCGCATGGGTTGTATCTAGCCCACAACAAAATCCGTCTTGCGATAGCCCTGGATATAGAGGAGGGCGGTCAGGTCGCCGTGGTCGATGCGCATCCTGGCCTGGGCGGCAACGGTGGGCTTGGCGTGCAGCGCGACGCCGGAGCCGGCGATGCCGAGCATGCCGAGATCGTTGGCGCCGTCGCCGACGGCGATCGTGTCTTCCGGGGAGATGCCGAGCTTTGCCGCGATGGCAAGGAGCGCATCCACCTTGGCCTGTTTGCCAAGGATGGGTTCGGCGACCTCGCCGGTCAGGATGCCATCGTTTTCGAGGAGGATATTGGCGCGATTCTCGTCGAAGCCGAGGGTCGCGGCGATGCGGCTGGTGAAGACCGTGAAGCCGCCCGACACGAGGGCGGCATAATGGCCTCTGGCCTTCATGGTGGCGATCAGTTCCGGCCCACCTGACGTGAGCGTGATGCGCTTGGCGATGACGTCGTCGACGACCGTGATCGGCAGGCCCTTCAGAAGTGCAACGCGTTCGCGAAGGGCGGGTTCGAAGGCGATTTCGCCGTTCATTGCGCGGGCGGTGATCGTCGCGACCTTGTCCTTCAAGCCGACGACATCGGCAAGCTCATCGATGCATTCCTGGCCGATCATGGTCGAATCCATGTCGGCGATCAGGAATTTCTTGCGACGCGTATCCGCGTCCTGGATGACGAGATCGATCGGGGCGCTGCCGATGACGGCCCTCAGATCGGCCTCGGCCACCTCGATATCCGAACCGTCGCGAAGGGCGATATCGCAGGCGATCCCGTCCGCCAGCCAGTAAAGGCCCGAGGCTTTCACCGCCTCCGCCGCTTGTTCTCCGAGCCTTGCATTGAGAACGGGGTTTGACGGATGGGCAATGAGCGTGGCAACGAAAGCCATATGAGCGACCTTATCGACAATTTTGATGCGATCCTGATAACCGGGCCGACGGCCAGCGGCAAGTCGGCGCTTGCACTGCGCTTGGCGCGCGAGACAAACGGCGTGGTGATCAACGCCGACAGCATGCAGGTCTACGACACGCTGCGGGTTCTCACGGCGCGGCCGGCAGAGGACGAAATGGAGGGTGTGCCGCATCTGCTCTACGGCCATGTGCCGGCGACGAGGGCTTATTCCACCGGCGAGTGGCTGCGGGACGTGACGGCGCTTCTGCCTGACCTGAAGCGCGAGGGGCGGCTGCCGGTCTTCGTCGGCGGCACGGGGCTTTATTTCAAGGCCCTGACCGGCGGCCTGTCCGATATGCCGGAAATCTCGCAGGATATCCGCTGCGAGATTCGCCTGCGTCTGAAGGAGGAAGGACCGGAGGCGCTGCATGCGGAGCTTCTGGTGAGGGATGCACCGGTGGCCGCGAGTCTCGAGCCGAAGGACGGGCAGCGGATCGTCAGGGCGCTGGAGGTTCTGGCGGAGACCGGCCGCTCGATCGCCGAATTCCAGGGCAGGCAGGGGCCGATGGTGATCGATCCTTCGCGCGCAAGGAAGCTCGTCGTGCTGCCGGACCGAAAGATCCTGCACGAGCGCATCGACCGCCGTTTCGAGACAATGCTTGAGACCGGGGCCGTGGATGAGGTGAGGGCGCTGCTGGCGCTCGGTCCTTCACCCGACCTGCCCGCCATGAAGGCGATCGGCGTTGTGCAGGTCGCGGAGATGCTGGAAGGCCGGATGAACCGGGAAGAGGTTATCGAACGCGGATCTGCACTGACGCGGCAATATGCCAAGCGCCAGATGACATGGTTTCGCAACCAGATGGACGAAAGCTGGGAGCGGCTAGCCTGAGGCCAGCTCAATCCTTGTCGTAGAGGCTGGTCAGCGGTTTCTTCAGCAGGCTTTCGCGCAGCGATCCTTCGCGCCGGAGCAGCGGGTTCGGGCGTGGGGCGCCTTCGGGCGCCGGCGGGCGTTGAAATGTCGGAGGCGCAGGCTGGTAGGGTGGCGGCTCGGGCGGGCGTTCGCGGCGCAGATCTGCGAAACGGTCGGGGCGGGGTGCCGGGGGGGGGTCGGGTGCAGCAGCGCGCGGCAGCATGTCCGGCCGGTAGGGCTCAGGCTGCGGGTTGCCTGCCATGGGCGGCGTCGGATTGATCGTCACATGGCCCGTCGAGCGAATCTCCAGGTTCCAGCGATCGAGTTCGGCATCGCCTGCCGGCGGGAAATCATCATCCGTGTCTTCCTCGGCACCGGACGCGCCTTCCGGGAAGGGTGCCGTCGCGGTGGAGTAGCTTTGCTGGAAGGCGGAAATGTCCGGGCCGCTGACGGCGCGCATACGTGCGATCACCGTGCGCAGATCGACGGTATCCGGCGTATCCTCCGTGCCCTTGTCGGCGACGCCGTTGGCCTTCGGCAGGTATTTTTTCTCGACGCGGGCAAACCGCATGCGCATCGGCACGGAAATCGCCTCGCCGAAGGCGATAGCCTCGCCATTGCCGATCGACGATAGAAAACTGGTCGTGGAGATCGACGAGTTGGGGATCGCCGACTTGATGATTTCCTGGTCGCGGTCGTTGGACAGCCGCATGGCGAACACCGTCGAGCACTGCGACAGGATCGTCTGGTCGAGCTCGCCGGGGCGCTGGGTGATCACACCGAGCGAGACGCCGTATTTGCGGCCTTCCTTGGCGATACGCGAAATGGCCTGTCTCGTCGGGAAGAAGCCGAGTTCTCGGTCGGCCGGCACGTAGCGGTGCGCTTCTTCGCAGACGACCAGCATGTGGATGGCGCCATTGCTCCAGAGCGCCAGTTCAAACGCCATGCGGCAGAGAATCGAGGCAACGGAATTGACGACTTCCGACGGGATGCCGGCGAGCTGGAAGGTCGAGATCGGTCGGTCTCCGCCAGGGATGCGGAAGATATAGGCGATCGTCTCCATGATCGTGTCGTTGATCGTGTTGTTGGAGAACATGAAGTGGTAGCGCGGATCGTTGATCGCCGACATGATGCGCATCTTCAAGGAGCGCAGGAAGGGTTTCTCGCCGCGGCCTTCCAGGCGGCCGATACGTTCGTCGATCAGCGCCAGCAGGTCCGCCATGCGGTAGGGTACCGGCGTATCGGCGGTGACCGAGCTTTTTTCGGTTGAGCGGCGCATCAGTGAGGTTTCATTGCCGCGGAAGGCGCGTTTGGCCTCCGGGATCAGGTCGCGCAGGATGTCGAGTTCTTCCGCCACCGCCGGGCGGCCGCGAAAGACCACTTCGGAAAACTCTTCGAGCCGCATCAGCCAGAAGGGCAGGTCGAGCGTTTCGGTATCGATGACGACCGCGTGATCGGGAAACGCTGCGGCAAACTCGTTGTGCGGATCAAGGATGAGGACGCGCAGCTTCGGGTCGGTCTCGATCGCCTTGTGGAGGAGGAGGGAGACGGCGGTCGATTTGCCGACGCCGGTCGAGCCGACGATGGCGAAATGTTTCGACAGCATCGACGGGATATGGATCGTCGCATCGATCGTTTCGTCCTGGGTGAGCTTGCCGACCACGCAGGTTTCGTTCTTGCCGGTATCGTAGATGCGCAGGAGGTCGGCGGCACGGATCCGGTGCGCGACAGCGCCAAGATAGGGATAACAGGAGATGCCGCCGGTGAACTCGTCGAGGCCGTCCGGTCCCTTGCGCACCTCGCCGAGCAGCTCCGCCTCGATGTGGAAGTTGGTGTTGCCGCCTTCACTCCACTCCTTGCCGCCGGTCTGCATCGCATAGGCGAGCGCCACGACACGGTTTTCGCCGACGCTGATGGAGATCAGCCGGCCCACGGACCAGAGTTCGGTAAGATCGGTCTCGCCCTGTTCGGCAACGGCGGAAATGGTGGCGTGCGAGCCGTTGCAGGCGACGACGCGGCCAAGCATGCGGTTGCCCGGTTTCTGGACGTCACGACGATCCTGCTCTCCCGCAGACGTGGAACGGTGCAGATCGTTGTTCAACAAACTCGGGCCCCTATCATTGGGGTGGCGGATATAGTCATGGCTCATCTGTCGGGCCGTTACCCTCCAAACACGCCAACTATATTGTGCCGGGCTTAACAACTCGTGTAGGAAATCGCGTCACCGGCGGATGGAAACGGGGCAGCAAAATCAGGCCGATGAGGATTTTTGGTGCATGCCCACGTTGACGAACGACATTTATCTGGCTAACACTTCGCGCCATGAAGATCTCGATCGCTCTTATTGTGGTGGGAACGCGCATGGGCAGGACGGTGTAACCGTCCGGCGACAGCCACCCATGCGCGGAAAGACAGGCTCCTCCAGGGGGCCTTTTTTTATGCCTTCAATCCGGCTCGGAGGAGCCGCCGGTAAAAATCCAGCAGCGAATGGACCAAGACAATGACGAATACGAACACTCAGACGCCAGATAACCAGACGCCGGATAACCAGATGACTGGCGCTGAGATCGTCCTGAGGGCCCTGAAGGACAATGGTGTCGAGCATATCTTCGGATATCCGGGCGGCGCCGTTCTGCCGATCTATGACGAGATCTTCCAGCAGGACGACATCCAGCACATCCTGGTGCGCCACGAGCAGGGCGCCGGCCATGCGGCCGAAGGTTATGCTCGCTCCACCGGCAAGGTCGGGGTCATGCTGGTGACATCCGGCCCGGGCGCCACCAATGCCGTCACCCCGCTTCAGGATGCGCTGATGGATTCGGTGCCGCTGGTCTGCCTGTCGGGCCAGGTCCCGACGACGCTGATCGGCTCGGACGCTTTCCAGGAATGCGACACCGTCGGCATCACCAGGCCCTGCACCAAGCACAACTGGCTGGTCAAGGACGTCAACGAACTCGCCGGCATCATCCATGAGGCCTTCCGCATCGCCCAGACCGGTCGGCCGGGCCCGGTCGTCGTCGATATTCCGAAGGACGTTCAGTTTGCGACCGGCACGTATACGCCGAAGCCGGAGGTCGCCCAGAACACCAGCTATCAGCCGCGAACCCAGGGCGACATCAACGCCATCCAGGCGGCTGTCGAGCTGATGGCCTCGGCGCGCCGGCCGATCCTCTATACCGGCGGCGGCGTCGTTAATTCCGGCCCGGAAGCCTCGCGACTGCTGCGCGAGTTGGTCGAGCTCAGCGATTTCCCGATCACCTCGACGCTGATGGGGCTCGGCGCCTATCCCGCTTCCGGCAAGAACTGGCTCGGCATGCTCGGCATGCACGGTTCCTACGAGGCGAACATGGCGATGCACGACTGCGACGTCATGGTCTGCATCGGCGCCCGTTTCGACGACCGCATCACCGGCCGCATCAACGCGTTTTCGCCGAACTCGCGAAAAATCCATATCGATATCGACCCGTCCTCGATCAACAAGAACGTGCATGTCGATATCCCGATCCTCGGCGACGTCGGCAGCGTTCTTGAAGACATGGTCCGCCTGTGGCGTGCCCTGCCGAAGAAGCCGGCCAGGGCGCAGACCGAGGAATGGTGGACCCAGGTCGACCGCTGGCGGGCTCGCAAGAGTTTTTCCTACAAGCATTCCAACGATGTCATCATGCCGCAATATGCGCTGCAGCGCCTTTTCGAGGCGACCAGGGGGCACGATACCTACATCACCACGGAAGTCGGCCAGCACCAGATGTGGGCGGCGCAGTTCATCGAGTTCGAAGAGCCGAACCGCTGGATGACCTCGGGTGGTCTCGGCACGATGGGCTACGGCCTGCCGGCCGCGATCGGCGTTCAGGTCGCCCATCCGGACGCTCTCGTCATCGACGTCGCCGGCGACGCTTCGATCCAGATGTGCATCCAGGAAATGTCCTGCGCCATCCAGCATAACCTGCCGGTCAAGATCTTCATCCTGAACAACCAGTACATGGGCATGGTTCGCCAGTGGCAGCAATTGCTGCACGGTAACCGCCTGTCGAATTCGTATACGGAAGCGATGCCCGATTTCGTGAAGCTTGCGGAAGCCTACGGCGCCGTCGGCATGTATTGCGACGATCCGAGGGAGCTCGACGGCAAGATCGCGGAGATGATCGCGGTCAAGAAGCCGGTGATCTTCGATTGCCGCGTCGCCAATCTCGCCAACTGCTTCCCGATGATCCCCTCGGGCAAGGCGCATAACGAGATGCTGCTGCCGGACGAAGCCACCGATGAAGCGGTTGCCAATGCCATCGATGCCAAGGGTCGCCAGCTTGTCTGAGACGGGCAGCACATCCTTCAACAAAATTCTGAGGAAATGGACCTAAGATCATGAATGCGCATCAACAACCGACCGGATCCGCTTATTTCATCGCGCCTGAGACGGCGAAGGCCGAAAGCCATACGCTTTCGGTTCTTGTCGCCAACGAACCGGGCGTGCTCGCACGGGTGATCGGCCTGTTTTCCGGCCGCGGCTACAATATCGAAAGCCTGACGGTTTCGGAAACGGAGCACGAAGCGCACCTATCCCGCATTACCATCGTGACGCGCGGCACGCCGACGGTGCTTGAACAGATCAAGGCACAGCTCGAACGGATCGTGCCGGTGCATCGGGTCGTCGACCTGACGGTGCGCGCCCATGCGCTTGGCCAGGAGCGGCCGATCGAGCGCGAGGTGGCGCTGGTCAAGGTTGTCGGCCAGGGCGACCGCCGCGCCGAGACGCTGCGACTGGCGGATGCCTTCCACGCCAAGGTCGTCGATGCGACCGTCGAGCATTTCATCCTGGAAATCACCGGAAAGTCCTCGAAGATCGACCAGTTCGTGGCGATCATGAAGCCGCTCGGCCTGGTCGAGGTCTGCCGCACCGGGATCGCGGCGATGAACCGCGGTCCGCAGGGAATGTAAACGGCTCGGGCGGAGATCGATGTCTTCCGGGCGCTCGAGATGCTGGCGGGGCGTCGGACGCACGATCTCCGCTAGATCATCTCCAACGGTGCCTTGCGCGATGGCGGGGGGAAGGCGGCGTCGAGCGCCGTCCAGTCCGCCTCGCTGAGATCCAGATCGACTGCTTCGGCATTTTCCGCCACCCGGTCCGGATTGGCGGATTTGGGGATGGCGATGACGCCGTCGCGCTCCAGGAGGAAGGCCAGCGCCACCTGCGCCGGCGTTGCCTGATAGGCCTTGGCGATGCGGATCAGTTCGCCGCTTCTGGCAAGCCGGCCCTGCTCGATAGGCGAATAGGCCATGACCGGGATGCCGCGCTCCTGGCACCAGGGTAAAAGATCGTATTCGACGCCGCGGCGGGAGAGGTTGTAGAGGACCTGGTTGGCGGCGCAGTTTGCGCCATCCGGCACATCCATCAGTTCCAGCATGTCGTCGAGGTCGAAGTTGGAGACGCCCCAGGCGCCGATCTTGCCGGTGCGGCGCAGTTCCTCTAAGCCGGCGACGGTCTCAGTCAGCGGATGTTCGCCGCGCCAATGCAGGAGATAGAGGTCGAGGCGGTCGGTTTTCAGCCGGTCGAGGCTGCGCTCGCAGGCATCGATGACGCCTTTTCGGCTGGCATTCCAGGGATAGACCTTGCTGACCAGAAACACCTCGTCTCGCCGGCCGGCAATCGCTTCGGCGGTGATTTTTTCGGCGCCGCCTTCGCCATACATTTCCGCCGTGTCGATCAGTGTCAATCCGAGGTCCAGGCCGCGCCTCAGGCTCTCGATCTCAATGCCGGCCTTGCGGGCGTCCTCGCCCATCTGCCAGGTCCCAAGGCCAAGCGCCGGGACGGAAATGCCGGAGGGCAGGGTGACTGTCGGGATATCGGACATGGCTGGCCTCGATCTGTCGCTTCTGGAGAAGTCCATCCTACTCACATATGGCTTCGATAGAAGCTGCCAAGTTCCGCTTGAAGATCATGTCCAACGACATTATCACCGGAACAGCAGGCCATCCGCGAAACGAGATTGTCGAGGCAACCGGGGCGGATTGGCGCTAGGAGAAAATATGTCGCTGGAAACCTTTCTGGCCCTTGTCCTGTTCGCCTTGACCACCTCGATCACGCCTGGCCCGAACAATATGATGCTCTTCGCGTCGGGCGTGAATTTCGGCTTCGTGCGGACGATTCCCCACATGCTCGGCATCGGTGCCGGTTTTCTGTCGCTGCTGATCGCGGTTGGCCTCGGCCTCGGCGCACTGCTGCATTCGGTGCCGGTCGTCTACACAGCACTGAAATTCGCCGGCGGCGCCTATCTGCTCTGGGTCGCCTGGAAGATCGGCACATCGCGCAGCCTGTCGGATGGCAGGACCGGTGCACAGCCGATGACATTTATTGGCGCGGCAGTCTTCCAATGGGTCAATCCGAAGGCCTGGGTCATGGCGGTCACCGCCATGGCAACCTATACGGACCCGGAATATTACCTGCCGACCGTGATGCTCGTGGGGCTGGCGTTCGCCGCCGTCAACGTACCGAGCGTTTCGACCTGGGCCGGTTTCGGTTCGGCGCTGCGCGAATGGCTGTCGGTGCCGGCGCGGCTGAAATGGTTTAACATCACCATGGCGCTCCTGCTTGTCGCGAGCCTCTGGCCAATGCTGAAGTGAGGGAGGCCGTCATGTCTGCAGATCATCACCACCACGATCACGACCACCACCATCACGGCCATGGGCACGACAACCGCTATACGGACATGCATGCACGCGTCAAAGCGCTGGAGACGGTGCTGACCGAAAAGGGATTGATCGATCCGAAGGCGATCGACGAGATCGTCGAGACCTATGAGACGAAGATCGGTCCGCGCAACGGCGCCCGCGTGGTCGCAAAGGCGTGGAGCGATCCGGACTTCGCCGAATGGCTGACGACGGACGCAACGGCCGCGATCGCGAGCCTCGGCTATACCGGCCGGCAGGGCGAACATATGCGGGCGGTGTTCAATACGCCTGATACCCACAACCTCGTCGTCTGCACGTTGTGCTCCTGCTACCCCTGGGCGGTGCTCGGGCTGCCGCCGGTCTGGTACAAGGCGCCGGCCTATCGCTCGCGCGCGGTCATCGATCCCCGCGGCGTGCTTGCGGAATTCGGCGTCACGCTGCCGGAGACGAAGAAGATCCGCGTCTGGGATTCGACTGCGGAACTGCGTTATCTGGTGATCCCGGAGCGGCCTGGCGGCACGGACGGCTTGAGCGAGGAGGAGCTTGCCGACCTCGTCAGCCGCGATGCGATGATCGGCACGGCGATTGCGGGGCCGCGGCCATGAACGGGCCTCATGATCTCGGCGGCCAGATGGGCTTCGGGCCTGTGGCGCCGGAAAAGGACGAGCCGTATTTCCATGCCGAGTGGGAGAAGCGGGCACTGGGGCTGACGCTGTCCGGCGGCGCTCTCGGTGCCTGGACGATCGACGAAAGCCGCCACGCGCGCGAGAATATTCCGCCTGCGGAGTATCTGGGCGCGAGCTATTACGAGATCTGGACACGGGCGCTAGAAATTCTCCTCGAACGCCATGGCTTCGTGACCGCCGCCGAGATCGATGCGGGGCATAAGCAGATGGAACCAGTCACCCCAAAACGTATCCTGAAGGCGGAGATGGTGGCGGGCGTGCTCGCCAAGGGTGGACCTTGCGACCGGCCCGTCGAGACCGAACCGCGCTTCCAGCCCGGCGACCGGGTGCGGACCCGCAATTTCAATCCGGAAACCCATACCCGCCTGCCGCGTTACGCCCGCGCCAAGGCCGGCATTGTCGAAGCGGTGCAGGGTTCTTTTGTGTTTCCGGACGACAATGCGCATGGCAAAGGCGAGAACCCGCAATGGGTCTATACCGTCGCGTTCGACGCCGCCGAGATCTGGGGCGAGGGGGCAGATCCGATGCTCACGGTTTCGATCGATGCCTGGGAGAGTTATCTTGAGCACGTGTGAGACCCCGTCGCCGCTGGCCCAATCGCCGGGTCTGCCGAAGTCACCGGAGGGTGACCCGGTTTTTCCAGAACCTTGGGCGGCGGAGGCCTTCGCGATGACGGTGCATCTGCACGAGCGCGGGCTGTTCACCTGGAGCGAATGGGCGGAGGCGCTTTCGGGCGAGATCCACAGGCCCGGCCGGGCCGAGGACGCCAGCGACTATTTCGACTGCTGGGTGGCGGCGCTTTCGGGGCTGCTGGTCGGTAAGGGTGTGGCGGACGGCGAGACGATCCTGGCGCTGCAGCAGAGCTGGCAGCGGGCCGCCGAAGCGACGCCGCATGGCCGGCCGATCGAGCTTGCCAACGATCCGCTGCGCTGAAGCTTCAGCTCGGAAACTGCCGGTAACATTCCTCGGCGATCCGGCGCAGCATGTCGCGGGAGATTTCGCCGGTGACGGCATAACCGAGTTCGCCGTCGATCCAGTAGAAGGTCTCGACAGTGCTGGCGGAGGCGAAGCGGAAGCTCGTCGTGCGGTTTTCCTTGTTGCGGCCGACGAGCACCGTCAGGCGCTGGCCCGCCTGGTCCTCGTACATGAACATGGCGCCCGGCTTGCCGCCGACCGGCAGGAGGCGGCCGCCGACCAACTTGAAGCCCATCGATTGCAGGTTCGGAACCTTGAGATTGGCGATCGACAGCCGCTTGCCGAGCCAGTTGGCAAGATGCGTCTCCTCGTTGGCGAAGACTTCGACCGGGTGACGCACCTCGCTTGCATAGACGAGGAAGGCGTTGCGGGCCTCGCGGGGGAGGATTTCAGTGGTGGCGAGCCGGATTTCCGGGCGTTCGAACAGAAGTGGGCCGTAATGGCCGCCGAGCGCGCCGGCTGCGAAGATGAGCACTGCGGCCACGGCGAGCGCGAGGCGGCGCGGCGACCGGGTGCTGGCGCGCGTCAAACCGCCGGTGAGAAGCTGGATATCGGAGGGTTTCGACCGTTCATGACCGGCGAAGGCGGCGCGCAATTCGTCGTTCTGCTCCTGCCAGTCGGCGACCATCTGCGCGGCGTCCGGGTTTTCGGCCAGAAAGCTTGTCACGCGGGCACGGTCGGCCTCGTCGAGGAAGCCGTCGGCATAGGCGTGCAGTTCCGCTTCGGATACGGATCCGGCTTCGGTCATCGTGGTCTCCGCAATGGTATGACGTTTTCCTCCCGCATTTTTTCCCGCAGAGCCTGGCGTGCCCGCGACAGGCGCGACATGACGGTGCCGACCGGTATCTCCAGCATGTCGGCGACTTCCTGGTAGGCGTAACCTTCGACGACCACCAGCATCAGCACCGCGCGCGCCTCCTTCGGCAGCGTTTCCAGCGCCTGGACGAGGCGGTTCTTTTCCAGGGGATCGTCGGCGCTCGTGCTTGCGGCCAAGGTCTCCGCCTCCTCTATGCCGACGGATGGACGCCGCGCCACCGAGCGGCGGGCGTTGAGGTGGAGATTGGTCATGATCCTGTAGGCCCAGGATTTGAAATTCGCGCCGCGCCACTGGCCGCGGCTGACCAGCGCCTTCTCGACGCAATCCTGCAACAGGTCCTCGCTCTCCGTGTCCGAGCGCGTCAGGCTACGCGAATAACGCCTGAGCGAGGGCAGGAGGGCGAGGATCTGCGCCTCGAAGGAAAGCGGCGCGGGAGCCTGTGCCTCGCGCGCCGCTCCGGAAGTGGATTGATCAGGGCTTTGCGACATCCCAAACGCCGTTCACGCCGTCACCGGTGGTGTCGCCTTCCTTGGTGTCCTTGACCCAGTAATAGAGCGGCATGCCATCCTTCGCCCACTGCTTGGCCCCGTCCTTGCGGGTGACGATGGAGTATGCACCATCCGCCTTCGCATGGGAAGCGGCCATGACCGGCGGCCAGTTGGCGGCGCACTTGTCGTAGCAGTTGGAAGTGCCCGGCTTGTCGTTCTTGAAGGTGTAGAGCGTCATGCCCTTTTCACCGGCAAGGACGTCGCCCTTGGTGGAAGTCTTGACGGTCTTGAACGGGCCGGCAGCAAACGCGACCGAGGTCAGCGCAGCCAGCGCGAAAGGCACGAGAATGAAGGTCTTCATGGATCGTCTCCCTGGTTGAATGGCGGCCTCACATCGGCCACCAACAGTCAAGACACCGGCAGGGGCGAATTTATTCCGTCGATCGCTAAAGATTTTTCGAGAAAAAGATACTTAGCCGTTGAGCTAATCGTTTCGATTTGATACTTAGCCTTATGGAAAAATATTCGAGCGAACTCGACGGCCTGTTCCAGGCACTTGCGGACCCGACACGGCGGGCGGTTCTGGGACGCCTCGGCCAAGGCTCGGCAAGCATCAGCGATCTCGCCGAACCTTTCGACATGGCGCTGCCATCATTCATGAAACACGTGCGTTTCCTGGAGGAGAGAGGTCTGATCAGGACGCAGAAACAGGGTCGGGTGCGGACCTGCACCTTGGAGAAGGCACGTTTCGCAATGCTGGAAAACTGGCTTTCCGAACAACGGGCCATCTGGGAAGCCCGCACCGACAGGCTGGAACAATTGGTTCTGGCGAAACAGGAATTCCTTCGGGGCGAACAGAAACGGGAGACAGGCAGATGATGCAGACCTTCAATCCGGATCTCGACCTCAGCATTTCACGGCTGATCAAGGCGCCTCGCGCGGCCGTCTGGAATGCCTGGACGGATAAGGCGAGTTTCGAACAATGATGGATCCCTGCGCCGGCGCTCTGCAAGGTCGTGGCGATGGACATTCGCCCTGGCGGGGCCTTCGAGACGCAGATGAGCGAGAATGGCGGCGAATTCGGTCCGCACTTAAGCGCCTGCTTTCTGGCCGCCGACGACCAGGAACGGATTGTCTTCACCAATGCGCTGACGGGCGGCTGGAGACCGGCCGAACAGCCGTTCATGACCGCGATCATCACCTTCAAGGATCATCCGCAAGGCACGTGATGCACAAGAGCCCGGATGACCGGAAGATGCATGGCGAACTGGGCTTTTTCGACGGCTGGGGCACGGTGATCGAACAGCTCGCCAAGCTGCTCGAACGGCAACAATAATATACCGAATCAACCCATCACCAAACTGCGTGGAAGTGTGCTCTATAAAGTAGTATTCCCTGATTGATTTTTCGAATATTATACCTATAATTGTATTTGTTGCGCCCGTTGTGTAGGAGTGGGGGGAGCAAATGCCTTACTACTTAGTAGTGCTCCTTCCGACCGCGATATTTGCGGTGTTCGTACCGCTCGCCATCGTGATGGTTAGGCAGACGGTGAAATTGCAGCGGCAGGAGATCATCCGAGATCTCGCCGCGGTGTTTCATATGCCATCAACAGAAGACAAAACGAGGCTCATTCCTTCGTTTGAGTTCGTGAAATTCAAATATTTCCTCGGTGAGCAGGATCATGGTCTGGGACGCTCGCCACAGGATTTTGGTTTATGGGCGTGGTTTGTCGGAATCGCGCCGTTCGTTTTGATCGTTGGCGGTATCTCTTGGCTCGGTTTTGCTGTTTTGCTAGGAGCGACGTTTCCTCCCCCTCTGTCAGGACTGATGGGAGACGCTGTCACGCCGTCTTGGGCGGTGGCAATGATCAGTGCACTTCTTGGCGCCTATCTTGTCAACATCCGGCAACTCTATCGCGCGATCAACAACTTCGATCTCAGTCCCGCTTTATTTGTTTTAAGCGCCATCGATATTGCCGGCGGCGTGGCACTGGCGATTGTGATCGCAAAGGGTTTCGAGGAACTGTTTTCCATCAATCAACTGACTGGCAGCGGCCTTGTCCTCCTGGCTTTTGCCGTAGGCTTTCTACCCTCCGCGGCGATCCGCGATATCTTGAACAAGAGCAGGCTTTCCTCCTTCAAGAAGGAAAATATGGATGTCTACAGGAGTTTTTCCTCGACACCAATCGAGATTGTCGACGGCATTAACACCAGCGTCCGCGACAGATTGGAAGACTATCACATAACGTCTGTTCAGAATTTGGCCGCTGCCAACCCTTTAATGCTGTTCGTCGAAGCGCCTTATGGAGTCTATCAAATTATGGATTGGGTGGCGCAGGCCCAACTCTGCAGTTCTGTTGGATCAACCGCAGTTTATTCGTCTCTGGAAATTGGGGATACGGACGCTTTTCGACTTGGAAAGAGTAGCGTTGGATCCGCGTTGCAACGACAAAGCGTTAATAATCGCGGTCGGGGAGGCGATGTTCAATGTGGACCCAAACAAATCTGCGCCCTTTGTGCTCGCCGAAAGTTCCATCAGGGCAAATATTCAGATCCGTCTTGACGATCCCCACGTCCACAGGCTGCGTCAGATCTATATGCAGGTCGGTGATCGCATTGGCCGCCGGCATTCGCGCTTTCATACAACGGAACCATTCTTCAGCATAACGTCGGCTGCTTTGCAATTCACGTCTCCCCATACCATTCGTGACAAAGGAGCAGGATTGGGGGCCTTCGATGTTGGTAATAAAATCGGCATTAAAGGCGGTCCGAACAACGCAAGAATCCTGACCATAAAAAACAAAAATCCTTCCGAATTGCTTGTCGATGAGACGGTGGCTGACAGTTCAGACGAAGTAGTTACCGTCATTAATTTTTCCTGATCCATCCTCGGCTTTATGTTTTTATCGTTCTTTTTCAGTTGCGCTTGCCTGCAGAATCCTGCCAAGTCCCGCCATGCAATTTGCACCGCAACAGGACGAGGCCCTCAAGGCCGTTTCGCAATGGCTGAAAGAGGGGCGCAGCCAGGTCTTCCGGCTGTTCGGTTATGCGGGCACCGGCAAGACCACGCTTGCGAAACATTTCGCCGAAAATGTCGATGGCGAGGTGCTGTTTGCGGCCTTCACCGGCAAGGCGGCGCAGGTTCTTCGCTCGCGCGGCGCGCGCAATGCGAAGACCATCCATTCGCTGATCTACCGGCCGCGCGGCGAGGAGGCGGTCGAGGACGACGCGGGCAAGACGTCGATCGCGCCAATGTTCTCGATCAACCGGCAGAGCCCGGTCGCCAAGGCGGCGCTGATCATCATCGACGAATGTTCGATGGTGGACGAGGCGCTCGGCAAGGACCTGATGAGTTTCGGCACGCCGATCCTTGTGCTCGGCGATCCCGGCCAGCTGCCGCCGGTGAGCGGCGGTGGTTTCTTCACCGAACAAGACCCGGATTACCTGCTGACGGACATCCACCGCCAGGCGCGCGACAACCCGATCATCCAGCTGGCGATGAACGTGCGCGAGGGCAAGGAGATCATGTATGGCGACTACGGCACGGCCAAGGTGATCTCCCGCAACGAGGTGACACAGCCGCTGGTAATGGAGGCGGACCAGGTTCTGGTCGGCACCAACAAGACCCGCAAGCGCTACAATCAGCGGCTTCGGGAACTGAAAGGTTTTACCGCGGACTATCCGCAATCCGGCGACAAGCTGGTCTGCCTCAGGAACGACCCTGCCAAGGGCCTGCTCAACGGTTCGCTCTGGCAGGTGATGAGTTCGTCGCGCGAGACGGTGAAGCCCGGCATCAACCTGATGATCCGGCCGGAAGACGACGACATGGATCGCGGGGCTGCCAAGATCAAGCTTCTGAAACAGGCGTTCGAGGAGCAGGAGGGTGAAATCCCCTGGACGACCCGCAAGCGTTACGACGAGTTCGACTACGGTTACGCGCTGACCGTCCACAAGGCTCAAGGGTCGCAATGGAACAACGTCGTGCTTTTCGATGAGAGCTGGGCGTTTCGCGACAGCCGGGAGCGCTGGCTTTATACCGCGATCACCCGCGCGGCCGAGACGCTGACTATCGTCCGATAAAGGAGCGGCGTTCGCTGAAACATCGTCGGCCGATCAGTTCGGCACGAAGCCGAGCAGCATCGCCTTGGCGACGGCCTGAAAGCGATTGGTGGCCTGGAATTTCTGGATGATGTCATCCTCCATCCGGCGCAGGTCCTCGAATTCGAGATTGAGGGCGCGGGCCAGCCGTGGCGCCGAATATCCTTCAGCCATCAGGCCCAGGCAGCGTTTCTCGACATCGCTCAGGACCAGGGACATGGGCCGGGGCCTAACAAGCGCCTGGTCTTCTTCCTCGGCAATCAGCAGGCTTTCGATCTGCTGCATCTGCCGGCGGATGTTGGAAATGTCGGCGGTAAGCTCCCGCTTTCGCCGTGCCAGCATGTTGTGGAACATCTCGTCGGCTTCCGCCTCCGAGGTCGCGCCCGCAAGCTCTTCCATCAGTTCCTGGATGACCGCAACCGGAATGCCGATTTCGCGGCAGGCATTGATGACCGCCATGCGGTGGATCTGAACCCTGTCATAGACCCGCATGGCGCCGGAGCGGCGGGCGATGATCAGGCCCTTTTCCTCGTAGAAGTGAAGCGTGCGATGGGTGACGCCGAAGAGATCCGCCATTTCGGCGATCGCCACCGGCTGGGTGGGCATTTCAAAAGGGAGTGAAACCTGGGGGAGATAAGGGAAATGACGGGCTGCTCCCGCAAGGGGCGCGCTTTCGGTCATGGCCTGCATGATATCGCTCTGCATCGAGTCCCCTTGCGCCTGAGTTTGGCGTCGTGGTCAAATCTGCACCTACAGGTTGCGACCTCGTGTCGGCCTCCTGGATAGAACCTCGGTACTGAAAATGCGGACCCGATTGAAATGGATGGCAGAATTCGCTGTTCAAACCGTATTCCGCCGCCTTTTGGCCTGCCCGGCGAACTCTGTTAGATATAGATTAGCTAAAACTGTAGGAAATGGTAGCCCCGGTTGCCTCGTGAATTCTCGTCCATCAAAACTCTTTATAGGTGCATTTTCCCAAACCCGGTGGCATTGCGAAGGCGCATGGCCTAAAAGCGGATCGATTTCTCAGAGACCGGGTGTTGCCATGCCGACCAAGCTTTCCGTCAACCTCAATGCCATCGCCATGCTGCGCAACCGCCGCGATCTTCCCTGGCCGAGCGTCGAGGGGCTGGGGCGTATCGCGCTTCAGGCGGGCGCGGCCGGCCTGACGGTGCATCCGCGCCCCGACCAGCGCCATATCCGCTTCACCGACCTGCCGGTTCTTCGGGCGCTGATCGATGACGAGTTTCCTGAGGCCGAGTTCAATATCGAGGGTTATCCGAGCGAGGATTTCCTGGCGCTCTGCGAGGCGACCCAGCCGGAGCAGGTGACGCTGGTGCCGGACGATCCGGCCCAGGCGACCTCGGATCACGGGTTCGATTTCCGTGCCACGGGCGAGATGCTGAAGCCGATCGTGGCACGGCTGAAGAAGGGCGGCATGCGGGTGTCGCTGTTTGCCGATGGCGACGGCGATATCGAGGCGGTGAAGCTTGCAAGGGCAACGGGTGCCGATCGCATCGAGCTCTATACCGGTCCCTATGGCGGCTGTTTCGACCATCCCGAGCTCGGCGCGGAGATCCTTGAAAAGCTCGGCCGGACGGCGGATGCGGCTTTTGCCGAAGGGCTTGGCGTCAATGGCGGCCATGACCTGACGGTTGCCAACCTGCCGGCGCTGGTGAAACGCATCCCGCAAATGGCGGAGGTGTCCATCGGGCACGGCCTGACAGCGGATGCGCTGGAATACGGCATGGCGGAAACCGTGCGCCGCTTCCGCCGCGCCTGCGGACAGACGGTCTAGTTCGACGACGAAAGCTTTGCCTCGCAGAGGTCCAGCACCCAGGTCTGGCCGTTGCATTCCGGCCCGAACAGGTTGTGCTTTTCCTCCGCGACCAGCTTGAAGCCGGCCGTTTCGTAGATGCGGACTGCGGCTGTCAGGATATCGTTGGTCCACAGCGACAGCTTTTTGTAGCCGGCGAGCGTCGAGAATTTGATGCATTGTTCGACCAGCGTCCGGCCAAGGCCAAGGCCGCGGGCGGCCGGGTCGAGATAGAGGAGGCGGAGCTTGGCGGTGTCGCCGCCGCCGTCGGCCACGACCACCGAGCCGACCCGTTTGCCGCCGCGTTCGGCGATCCAGCAGCGTTCCCGCTCGTGGTTGAAGTTGGCGATGAACTTGCCGGCGACTTCGGCGACCAGGCCCTCGAACTTGTCGTTCCAGCCGTATTCCCGCGCATAGGCGACCGCCTGGGCTTCGATGAGCCAGCCCATGTCGCCGATGCGGTGCGGACGGATAACAACCGGTGGGGAGGGTACGGTCGATTGCGGATCGAGAACGGTGCGGATAGCCTGCATGCAGCCGATCAATTTTTCATGGCCCATCTCATCCACGTCCCTCAGATCCTTGGCGATCTGCTGGCGGGAGCGTTCGCCGAGCGTCTCGTATTCGGCTTGTCCCTTGTCGGTGACAATGAGGATCTGGCTGCGTTTGTCGCCGGGGTCCGGCTCGCTGTCGAGGAAGCCCGCCTCGCGGAATTTCTTCAGCAGTCGGCTGAGATAGGCCGGGTCGAGGCCGAGATCGCGGTTGAGTTCGGTCGCGGACACCCGTTGGCGGGCGCCCATTTCGTAGAGGATACGCGCCTCGGTCAGCGTGTAGTCGGTGTCGAGATAGCCCTTGGAGAGAATGCCGAGCTTGTTTGTGTAGAAACGGTTGAAGGCGCGGACGGCGTCGAGAACGGCAGGATCGGTCATCGGCAGAATCTCCTTTGCGAAGATTCTGTCCAATATTTATTGGACTGAGTCAAGTAAATTTATGCCGCAGCCTGTTTTGCCGGCGACTGGCCGAGTGCGAAATCGACAGCGGCCGTGGCGTGGATGGCGGTGGAATCGACGCCAGGAAGTGGTAGGCTGGAGGGGTCGAGGAGGAGGCAGATTTCCGTGCAGCCGAGGATGATGCTGTCGGCGCCTTCAAGCTTTGCCTTCTCGATCATGGCGATGGCCCGGGTGCGGGAGGTGTCGAGAACCGTGCCGGCGCAGAGCTCGTCGAATATGATGTCATGGATGTCGGTTCGGTCTTCCGCGTCCGGCACCACGGCATCGATGCCGAGCATCTTCATGCGCTCGGTATAGAAACCGTGCTCCATCGTGTAGCGGGTGGCAAGCAGGAGCGGGCGGTTCAGCCCTTTCGATGTCAAAACCTTGGCGGTCTCATCGATGACATGGATGAGGGGCACGTCGACCGCGGCCTGCACTTCCGGCGCGACCAGATGCATGGTGTTGGTGCAGATCAGCACGCATTCCGCGCCGGCTGCTTTCAATCCGCGGGCGCTTCCCGCAAGATGCTCGGCCGCCAGATCCCAGCGGCCGGCCTTCTGCATGTCGACGATTTCGGCAAAGTTGACGGAATGGAGCAGCAGATCGGCAGACGCAAAACCACCGAGGCGTTCGCGCACCATCTCGTTGATCAGCCGATAATACACAGCGGCGCTTTCGAAACTCATCCCGCCAATCAAGCCGATCTTGCGCATTTTTTCTCCAAATGAGATGGAACTTGGCAACTCCATCTCATTATCGCGAAATTTGGAGAGCCGCAATCGGCGAGGGGCTAAGCGGCGAGGGCGGCCTTCTGTGTCTCGAAATAGTCGGCGAGCGTCTGCGGCTTCTGGCCCGTCAGCATCTCGTAGTCGCCCGTCAACTGCTCGAAATTGCCGGCGCGGATATTGGCGTCCGCCGAGACGAGCATGGTGGCGACGAAGGCGGGCAGGCCGGCGCCGATGAGGCCATGTGTCAGCTGTTCGTCTGTGACATCGACGACATCCAGTGGCTTGCCGGCGGCGGCAGATGCACGGGCGGCGATTTCTGCGGCCGTCAGGGATTCCGGGCCCGTGAGGGTGAAGGTGCGGCTGCCGGCCGGCGGATTGGCAAGCGCAGCGGCTGCAGCACGGGCGCAGTCGTCGCGGCTGAGCGTGGTGATCTTGCCCGTACCCACGGACGTGTACCATTTGCCGACCTGAAGATTGTGCGGCATGCCCATCAGATAATTGTCGTGATACCAGGAATTGCGCAGGATCGTGTAGGCGACGCCGCTTGCCTTGATGGCCTCTTCGGTGCCGAGATGATCCGGTGCGAACGTGACCAGCGACTTGTCCGGGTTCGGCATCGACGTGTAGACGATATGTTTCACGCCGGCCTTTGCGGCGGCGGAAACGGCGTTCCTATGCTGTGTGATGCGCTTGCCGGGCGTTGCCAGTTCGTCGGTGGAAATGATCAGCACGCGATCGACGCCGGTAAAGGCTTTCACGAGACCGGCTTCGTCGTCGAAATCAGCGTGGCGAGTTTCCAGACCGCTGGCGGCAAGGTCGGCGAGTTTGTTCGGATCACGGCTGGCAGCGACGATGTCGGCGGCGGCGATCTTGGATGTCTCCAGCAGGTGACGCAGCACTGCGCGGCCCAGATGGCCGGCGGCGCCGGTGACGAGAAGTTTGGTCATGAGGTCTTCTTTCCTGGCAATGGCCGGCCTGAAGGCGCGGCGAAGGACGTTGGTCTCAAAAAGAGACTAGCACTAGAATAAGAATTGACTTCGATCTGTAAAGGAGGCAGTTTCCAGGGAGATTGTTACTTCAAGGGAACCAACTCCATGGCCCTCAATGCAAGCCGCAAGCCGGTCCTGGACGGCAAGGAATGCGACATGTCCGGGTGGGACATGGATAACTGCCCGGTCCGGGACGTCCTCGACCGGATCGCCGGCAAATGGTCGACGCTGCTTCTCGGGGCCTTGGCGCGCCAACCCTATCGCTTCGGTGAGCTTCGCCGGCTGGTGCCGGATATTTCGCAGCGGATGCTGACCCAGACTTTGCGCGACCTGCAGCGCGACGGCTATATCGAACGCGAAGTGTTTCCGACCAAGCCGCCGAGTGTCGAATACCGGATGACCGATCTCGGCCGCTCGCTCTTCGAGCCGCTTTCCAAGGTGCTGCTATGGGCGGAAGTCAATCATCCGTCAGTCAAGGCCGCGCGCGTGAAATACGACGAGAGCGAACTGGCTTGATGGGAAACGGCTCCGGCGGGGCATATCGCTGATACGGCAAGGTAGCAACCGGACCAGACCCGATCCGGTCCGTGCTCGAAACCTATCCTAGGAAGATGGCAGCACCGGTTTCGATGCGGCCACTTGAATGATTTGTTCTGCTTCCCACGCAGGCTGTCGGGCGACCTTTTTGTTTCCGCCGCACATAAGGCGTTTATCGCGCTTCAATCATCTTGCTGTTATGAAGCGGCAAAATGCCTGAGAAGGAGAAACCCTTATGAGCCGTTCCTGCCTCGCCGTCATCCTCGCCGCCGGCGATAGCACGCGCATGAAGTCGTCGATGTCGAAAGTGCTGCATCCGATTGCCGGCCGGCCGATGATCGCCCATGTGATGGCGGCGGTGGCATCGACTGATGTCACCGAGGCGGCACTGGTGGTCGGCCGCGATGCGGACGGGGTTGCCAAGGCCGGCGCGGTCGAGGGTGTTGCGGTCGAGGCCTTCCTGCAGACCGAGCGTCGCGGCACGGGCCATGCGGTCCTGACGGCGAAACAAGCCATCGCCCGCGGTTACGACGATATCCTGATCGCCTATGGCGACGTGCCGCTTGTCACCTCCGCTCCATTCACCGCGGCGCGGGAAAAGCTGGCCGCCGGAGCTGACGTGGTGGTGATCGGTTTCCATACGGACAGGCCGACCGGCTATGGCCGGCTGCTGGTCGAAAATGGCGAACTGGTCGCGATCCGCGAGGAGAAGGATGCGACCGACGAAGAGCGCAAGATCACCTGGTGCAATAGCGGGCTGATGGCGATCAACGGCCAGAAGGCGCTGTCGTTTCTGGAGGGCATCACCAATCAGAATGCGAAGGGCGAGTTTTACCTGACCGATATCGTGGAAATCGCGCGCGCGGCAGGCGGCAAGGTCGTGGCGGTCGATGCGCCGGAAACCGAAGTCGCCGGCTGCAACAATCGCGCCGAACTCGCCATGCTTGAAAAGCTCTGGCAGGAGCGCCGGCGCCATGAATTGATGATCTCGGGCGTCAGCATGATCGCGCCGGAAACCGTCTTCCTTTCCTATGATACGGAGATCGGCCAGGATGCGCTGATCGAGCCGAACGTCGTTTTCGGCCCGGGCGTCAGGATCGACGGCGGGGCGGTGATCCACGCCTTTTCCCATATCGAGGGTGCGCATGTGAGCGGCGGCGCCACCGTCGGGCCTTTCGCTAGGCTTCGCCCCGGCGCCGATCTTTCCGCGGGCTCCAAGGTCGGCAATTTCTGCGAGGTCAAGAATGCCAGGATCGAAGAGGGGGCCAAGGTCAACCACCTCACCTATATCGGCGACGCATTCGTCGGCGCCCATTCCAACATCGGCGCCGGCACGATCACCTGCAATTATGACGGGGTCAACAAGCATGAGACCCGCATCGGCGCCAACGCCTTTATCGGTTCGAACTCGTCGCTCGTCGCACCCGTCTCGATCGGCGACGGCGCCTATGTCGCCTCGGGAAGCGTCATCACCGAAAACGTGCCGGCCGATGCGCTGGCGCTTGGCCGTGCCCGCCAGGAAGTGAAGCCGGAGCGTGCGAAAATCCTCCGGGAGCGGGCGCTTGCCTTCAAGGCGGCCAAGAAGGCCCAAAAATAACCCGGCCATTAACATTTGCGCGTTACTTTCCGACATCGAAAGTGACCGGCGGGCCGATTGCGCAAAGCCCGCAATCGGCTAGGAATTCGCGCGGGTTTCACGAAGCGGAAAGGGTCGTTCATGTGCGGGATTGTAGGGATCGTCGGAAATTCGCCGGTGGCGGCGCGTCTGGTCGATGCGTTGCGAAGGCTCGAATACCGCGGCTATGATTCCGCCGGCGTAGCGACCATCCACGAGGGCCGCATGGATCGCCGCCGCGCTGAGGGCAAGCTCTTCAATCTCGAAAAGAGGCTCGACGCGGAGCCGCTGCCGGGCACGATCGGCATCGCCCACACCCGCTGGGCGACCCACGGGGTTCCGAACGAGACCAATGCCCATCCGCATTTCGTCGACGGCGTCGCCGTCGTCCATAACGGCATCATCGAGAACTTTTCCGAGCTGAAGGACGAACTACTGGCCGAAGGCGCCGTCTTCGAAAGCCAGACGGATACGGAAGTCGTCGCGCACCTGCTTGCCAAATATACCCGCCAGGGCCTCGACCACCGCGCCGCCATGCTGGCGACGCTGAACCGCGTTTCCGGCGCCTATGCGCTGGTGGTGATGTTTAAGGACGATCCGGGTACGATCATGGCCGCCCGTTTCGGGCCGCCGCTGGCGATCGGCCACGGCCACGGCGAAATGTTCCTGGGGTCCGATGCCATTGCGCTGTCGCCGTTCACCAACGAGATCACCTATCTCGTCGACGGCGACTGCGCCGTCATGACCCACAAGGGCGCCGAGATCATCGACTATGACGGCAAGCCGGTGAAGCGGCAGAGCCAGATTTCCCAGGTCTCGGCCTTCATGGTCGACAAGGGCAACCATCGCCATTTCATGGAGAAAGAGATCTACGAGCAGCCGGAGATCATCTCCCATGCGCTCAGCCACTACATCGACTTCGCCGATCACACGGTAAAGGCGAACGACACGGCGATCGATTTCGGCAAGGTCTCGGGCCTGGCGATCGCCGCCTGCGGCACGGCCTATCTGTCCGGCCTGGTCGGCAAATACTGGTTCGAGCGTTACGCCCGCCTGCCGGTCGAGATCGACGTCGCCTCCGAATTCCGCTACCGCGAACTGCCACTGTCGCCAACCCAGGCGGCGTTGTTCATCTCCCAGTCCGGCGAGACGGCCGATACGCTGGCATCGCTGCGTTACTGCAAGGACAACGGCCTCAAGATCGGCGCGGTGGTCAACGTCAAGGAATCGACCATTGCCCGCGAATCGGACGCGATCTTCCCGATCCTCGCCGGTCCGGAAATCGGCGTCGCCTCCACCAAGGCCTTCACCTGCCAGCTTGCGGTTCTCGCCGCGCTTGCAATCGGCGCCGGCCGTGCCCGCGGCACGGTGACGGCGGGCGACGAGAAGGCGATGGTCAGGCACCTCGCCGAAATGCCGCGGATCATGAGCCGGGTGCTGAACGACATCCAACCGCAGATCGAGGCTTTGTCGCGCGAGCTGTCGCGCTTCAAGGACGTGCTCTACCTCGGCCGCGGCACCAGTTTTCCGCTTGCCATGGAAGGCGCGCTGAAGCTCAAGGAGATTTCCTACATCCACGCGGAAGGTTATGCCGCCGGCGAACTGAAGCATGGGCCGATCGCGCTGATCGACGAGCATATGCCGGTGATCGTCATCGCACCGCATGACCGCTTCTTCGAAAAGACCGTTTCCAACATGCAGGAAGTGGCGGCGCGCGGCGGCAAGATCATCTTCATCACCGACGAGAAGGGTGCGGCGGCGTCCAAGCTTCCCACCATGGCGACGATCGCGCTGCCGAATGTCGACGAGATCATCGCGCCGATGATCTTCTCGCTGCCGATCCAGCTTCTTGCCTATCATACGGCGGTGTTCATGGGGACTGATGTCGATCAGCCGCGTAATCTGGCGAAATCCGTCACGGTGGAGTGATATCCACCGGCTTTTCCTTGCATCGCAACATCGCATCCGTCATTGTCGCAACAGATGATTGCGACAATGCTTAGGGTATGCAGGGAAACAGAATGAGCGACAGTCCAGAGCGAATATCGCTGGCCGGCCGTCTCAGGAACAACTTCCTAACCGGCCTGATCATCTGCGCCCCGCTTGCCATCACCATCTGGCTCACCTTCACCTTCATCGACTGGGCGGATAGCTGGGTCACGCCCTATATTCCGCAGCGCTACGACCCCCAATATTACTTCAACATCACCATTCCCGGCACCGGCCTGCTGATCGCGGTGGTGTTCATCACCATCATCGGCTTTCTCGGCAAGAACCTGATCGGCCGCTCGATCGTCAAGTTCGGTGAATCGATCCTGCACCGGATGCCGCTGATCCGCAGCATTTATAAGAGCATCAAGCAGATCTTCGAGACGGTGCTGAAGGAACAATCGACCTCCTTCAAGAAATGCGGGCTGATCGAGTTTCCGAGCCCCGGAATGTGGGCGCTGGTGTTCATTTCCGGCGACGCGCAGGGAGAGATCGCCGCAAAGCTCAATGCGGACGGTGAGGAAATGGTTGGTGTCTTCCTGCCCCCGACGCCGGTTCCGACAGCGGGTTTCCTGATGTTCGTGCCGAAGAGCAAGATCGTCATGCTCGACATGACGCCGGAAGAGGGCGCCAAGCTTTTGATTTCGGGCGGCCTGATCGCACCGGACTACAAGCCCGTCCCGGGCGCGCCGACCGCCATCCTGCCAGCTCCGAAAATGCAGGCCTAGCCGGCTCTCAGGAACCGGATCGCCTCGTCGCGGCGGTGCAGATAAAGCAGCACGCGCATGTTCTGGCCGCGTTCGCTGGTGAGTTCTGGATCCCGTTCCAGCAGATAGGCGGCATCCTTGCGGGCGATCTCCAGCAGATCCGCATGCGCCTCCAGGCTGGCGATCCGGAAACCTGGTGTGCCGGACTGGCGGGTGCCGAGCAGTTCGCCTTCGCCGCGCAGTTTCAGATCTTCTTCGGCAATCAGGAATCCGTCCTCGCTGTCGCGCAGGATCGAAAGCCGCGCCCGGCCGGTTTCGCTGAGCGGTCCCTTGTAGAGCAGGATGCAGGTCGAGGCCTCGTCGCCGCGCCCTACACGGCCGCGCAACTGGTGCAGTTGGGCAAGCCCGAATCGCTCCGCATGTTCGATCACCATGATCGTCGCATCCGGCACATCGACGCCCACTTCGACGACGGTGGTGGCGACCAGCAGCCGGATTTCGCCGGCCTTGAAGGCGCCCATCACGGCGTCCTTCTCCGGCCCGCTCATCCGTCCGTGGATCAAGCCGACATCACGGCCGAGCTCCCTGGCGAGAACCGCATAACGTTCTTCCGCCGACATCAGGTCGGAGGCATCCGATTCCTCGACGAGCGGGCAGATCCAGTAGGCTTTTTTTCCTTCGCTGATCGCGCCCCTGAGCCGGGCGACGATATCGCCGATCCGTTCGGTCGGGATAGTGACGGTCTGGATCGGCTTGCGGCCGGCCGGTTTTTCCGTGAGCTTCGAGACGTCCATGTCACCGAAGGCGGCGAGTACCAGCGTGCGGGGAATGGGCGTTGCGGTCATCACCAGCATATGCGGGGAAATTCCCTTGGCCGTCAGCCGAAGGCGTTGATGCACGCCGAACCGATGCTGTTCGTCCACCACCGCGAGCATCAAATTATGATAGTTGATCGCATCTTGAAAAAGCGCGTGGGTTCCGATGATGATCTGCGCTTCGCCCGAGGCGATTCGATCGATGATCTGATCCCGCTCGCGTCCTTTGGTGCGGCCGGTCAGCACCTCGACCGTCACTCCTGCCGCACCGGCCAACTTCGAGATCGTCGCAAAATGCTGGCGCGCGAGGATTTCGGTCGGGGCCATCAGCACTGCCTGGCCCCCGGCCTCGACGGCCGCGGACATGGCAAGCAGTGCCACCAGCGTCTTGCCGGCGCCAACATCGCCCTGCAGCAGCCGCAGCATGCGGTCCTCGGCGGCCATGTCCTTGATGACGTCCTCGACGGCCGCTTTCTGGCTCGGCGTCAGTGAGAAGGGGAGGTTGGCGATGATCTTTGCGGCAAGATCGCCCTTCACCCGGATCGGCTGGCCCGGAACCTTGCGCACCTTCTGGCGCACCAGCGACAGGGACACCTGGCCGGCGAGGAATTCGTCATAGGCGAGCCGGCGGCGGGCAGGGGACTGCGGATCGATATCCGCCGCATCGCGCGGGTCGTGCAATCCGCGAAAGGCCTCTGCCACGGACGGGAACCCCTGGCGCAAGGTCAACGCCTCGTCGGCCCATTCCGGCAGGTCCGGCAGGCGTGCCACGGCACCCTCGATCGCCTTGCGCAGCACTTTCGGCGTCAGGCCGGCCGTCATCGGATAGACCGGCTCTACCAGGGGCAGGTTTTCGGCTTCGGAGGATTTTACGATGAAATCCGGATGCACCATCGAGGGCCGGCCGTTGAACCAGTCGACCTTGCCGCTGACCATGACCATCTCATCGACAGGCAGTGACTTTTCCAGCCAATTGCCTTTCGCACGGAAGAAAGTGAGCGCCAGTTCCCCCGTGTCGTCATGCAGGAAGACGCGATAGGGCATGTTGGATTTGCCAGGCGGCGGCGGCTGATGCCGATCGACCCTGCCTTCGATCGTCACGATCGCTCCTTGCGGCGCAAGCGCGATGCCCGGCCGGTTGCGCCGGTCGATCAGAGACGAGGGCGCATGGAAGAGCAGATCGACAACGCGGCAGTCGTCAGGGTCCTCGCGGCCGGTGACGCGGGCGATCAGTTCGGCGAGCTTCGGCCCGACACCGGCAAGCGATGCGACGGGCGAGAACAGCGGATCGAGTATGGCGGGACGCATGGCGCGCAAAATGCGATGGATTTTGCCCATTTGGCAAGGTGACGGGGGCGGAAAAGCGTCCTATATGAACGGCAAAACAAGGACACCGCCATGACAGGACTATCCCGCACCAGCGCGGATCTCGACCCGCGCCGCCGGCGCATCCTCTATCGCTGCTGGCATCGCGGCATAAGGGAGATGGACCTGGTTTTCGGCAGCTTTGCGGAAGCCGAGATCGCCAACCTTGGCGAAGCGGAACTCGACGAGTTCGAGGCGATCATGGGCGAGGACGATCACGACCTGCATGCCTGGATCACCGGTGCGCAGACCTTGCCGGAAAACCGCAATACGCCGCTTTTCGCGCGCGTCGCTGCCTATACCCCGGATTTCGATCCCGTTACCAAAGCTTCCCTGGAAGCAAGGCTCGGGCACAAGATATGAATTCTGGCCCGATGATTCCCGGATTCGACGCGAAGAAGATTGCCGCGGCGCAAAGCCCGCTGACCATAGGCAACGTGCCGCCAGGCATGGAGCCGCTGATCCTGGCCGAGATCGCTCGTGCCGGCCAGGCGGTCGCCTATGTCATGTCGGACGGCCAGCGCATGCTCGATCTGGAGCAGATGCTCTCCTTCGTGGCGCCGGAAATCCCGGTCCTGACGCTGCCGGCCTGGGACTGTCTTCCTTACGACCGCGTCTCTCCGAGCGCCGATGTCTCGGCCCGCAGACTGGCCGCCCTTTCCGGCCTGATCTCGCATGCCAGGAAGCCGCATTCGGCGATCGTTCTCGTCACCGTCAATGCGATGCTGCAGAAGATCGCTCCCGCCGAGATCATTGAAAGCCTGGCATTCTCGGCCAAGCCCGGTAACCAGATCCGCATGGATGACATTGCTGCCCGGCTGGAGCGCAACGGTTTCGAGCGTGTCGCGACCGTGCGCGAAGTCGGCGAATTCGCGGTACGCGGCGGCATTCTCGATGTCTTCGTGCCGGGTACGGAAGAGCCGGTGCGCCTGGATTTCTTCGGCGACACGCTGGAATCGATCCGTTCGTTCGATCCGGCCAGCCAGCGCACCACCGGCCAGGCGCGCGCCCTCGATCTCAATCCGATGAGCGAGGTGACGCTGACGCCGGATACGATCAGCCGCTTCCGCAAGAATTACCTGTCGCTGTTCGGCGCCGCGACCCGCGACGACACGCTCTATCAGGCGGTCTCGGAAGGCCGCCGTTATCCCGGCATGGAACACTGGCTGCCGCTGTTCTACGACGGGCTCGAAACCGCTTTCGATTACCTCAAGGGTTTCCGGGTCGTCACCGACCATACGGCGCGCGAGGCGGCGAACGAACGCTCGAAGCTGGTCACCGATTATTACGAAGCACGGCGCGATTCTGGCGCCCAGGGCAAGGGAGCCGCCGCACAGGCCGCTCCCTACAAGCCCGTCGCACCGGGCCAGCTTTATCTCAACGGCAAGGCGTTTGCCGGAGCGCTCGATGCGGTCAATGCGCTGCGCCTGACGCCCTTCAACGAGATGGATGCAGACGGTCGCCGGGTGGTGACTTTGGATGCGCATGCCGGTCCGCGCTGGGCGAAAAACCAGACGGAGGAAAAGGATCGCGACGAACGCGTCAACGTCTTCGACCTCGTCGTCAAGCATATCGCCGACAAGCGCGCCGAAGGCATCAAGGTTCTCGTCACCGGATGGTCAGCCGGTTCGCTCGACCGTCTTTTGCAGGTGCTGGACGAGCGTGGCTTGAAGCGTATCCGCCAGATCGACAAGCTCGCCGATCTGGACAAGCTTGAACAGGGTGAGGCGGCCTCCGCCGTGCTCAGCCTCGAAGCCGGTTTCGAGACGGACAGGATCGCCGTCATCGGCGAACAGGACATCCTGGGCGACCGCATGGTCCGCCGCGGCAAGCGCCGCAAGCGTGGGGCGGACTTCCTGACCGAAGTCGCTGGCCTCGACGAAGGTTCGCTGGTCGTCCATGCCGAGCACGGAATCGGCCGGTTCGTCGGCCTGGTGACGATCGAGGCCGCCGGCGCGCCGCGCGCCTGCCTGGAACTGCATTACGCCGATCAGGCAAAACTCTTCCTGCCGGTCGAAAACATCGATCTCCTGTCGCGCTACGGCTCGGATGCGGCGGAAGCTCAGCTCGACAAGCTCGGCGGCGGCGCCTGGCAGGCCCGCAAGGCCAAGCTCAAGAAGCGGCTGCTCGACATGGCGGACGCGCTGATCCGTATCGCCGCGACCCGCATCACCCGCCGTGCGCCGGTGCTCACTACGCCGGAAGGTCTATACGACGAATTCGCCGCCCGTTTCCCCTATGACGAGACCGAGGACCAGGCGAACGCCATCGATTCCGTGCGCGACGATCTCGGCGCCGGCCGGCCGATGGATCGCCTCGTTTGCGGCGATGTCGGTTTCGGCAAGACGGAAGTGGCGCTACGCGCCGCCTTCTTCGCGGCGATGAACGGCGCACAGGTCGCGGTCGTCGTGCCGACCACGCTTCTCTCGCGCCAGCATTTCAAGACGTTTCGCGAGCGTTTTCGCGGCTTGCCGATCAAGGTTGAGCAGGCGTCGCGGCTGGTGCCCGCCAAGGAACTCGCCCAGACCAAGAAGGACCTCGCCGACGGCAAGGTCGATATCGTCGTCGGCACGCACGCACTGCTCGGCGCCGGGATCCAGTTCGCCAATCTCGGCCTGCTGATCATCGACGAGGAGCAGCATTTCGGCGTCAAGCACAAGGAGCGGCTGAAGGAGCTGAAGAGCGACGTGCATGTGCTAACGCTGTCGGCGACGCCGATCCCGCGCACGCTGCAACTTGCGATGACGGGAGTTCGCGAACTGTCGCTGATCACTACGCCGCCGGTCGACCGCATGGCGGTGCGCACCTTCATCTCGCCCTTCGATCCGCTGGTCATCCGCGAAACGCTGATGCGCGAGCATTATCGCGGCGGCCAGAGCTTTTATGTCTGCCCGCGGCTCGCGGACCTGCCGGAAATCCAGGCTTTTCTCCAGTCTGATGTACCCGAGTTGAAGGTCGCGGTCGCCCATGGCCAGATGGCGGCGGGCGAGCTCGAAGACATCATGAATGCCTTCTACGACGGCAAATATGATGTGCTTCTGTCGACCACCATCGTCGAATCCGGCCTCGACGTGCCGACCGCCAACACGCTGATCGTCCACCGCGCCGACATGTTCGGCCTGGCTCAGCTCTATCAGCTCCGAGGGCGTGTCGGCCGTTCCAAGGTGCGCGCCTTCGCGCTCTTCACGCTGCCGGTCAACAAGCAGCTGACGACCACCGCCGAGCGCCGCCTGAAGGTGCTGCAGTCGCTCGACACGCTCGGCGCCGGTTTCCAGCTCGCCAGCCACGACCTCGACATCCGCGGCGCGGGCAATCTCTTGGGCGAGGAACAGTCCGGCCATATCAAGGAAGTCGGTTTCGAACTCTACCAGCAGATGTTGGAGGAGGCCGTGGCGGAAGTGAAGGGCGACGACGAAATCACCGATACCGGCTGGTCGCCGCAGATTTCCGTCGGCATCACCGTGATGATCCCGGAGACCTACGTGCCCGACCTGCATCTGCGCATGGGCCTCTACCGCCGTCTCGGCGAACTCACGGAGCTGCCGGAGATTGATGGTTTCGGTGCGGAAATGGTCGATCGTTTCGGGCCGATGCCGACCGAGGTGCAGAACCTGTTGAAGGTGGTCTACATCAAGTCGCTGTGCCGCAAGGCCAATGTCGAGAAGCTCGACGCCGGCCCGAAGGGGATCGTCGTCACCTTCCGCGACAAGCAGTTCCCGAACCCGGCCAATCTCGTCGGTTATATCGCCAAGCAGGGAACGCTCGCGAAGATCCGCCCGGACCACAGCGTATTCCTGACACGCGACCTGCCGTCGCCCGAAAAGCGGCTGTCTGCCGCGGCCCAGGTGATGACCCAGTTCGCCGAACTGGCAAAGACATAGTCAACTATCGGATTACGCTTCCGGCTTTGTAACGCCAGCGGCCTGCGGATCGGTCGCCACGGACGCGGGCAGGGGCACGTCGCGTGCCCGCTCGCGGGCCAGCGTCAGAAGGCCGGAACCAATGATCAGCACGATACCGATCAGCATCGGCAGGTCGATCTTGTCGCCGAAGATGAGATAGCCGAACAGGATCGCCCAGAGCATCTGGCTGTATTGGGTTGGCCCGATCACGGCGGCGGGCGCATGGTTGGCCGCATACATCAGCCAGACGGTGGCCAGCGCTCCAAGCAGGCCGTAGCCTGCAAGCATGGCCCATTGCGGCAGAGTCGGCCAGCGGAAGTCCGGGATCATCAGCACGCCGAGGATCACGATAACACCAAGGACGCCGGCGCCGTAAAGCGAGATGTTCTTCTCCGAAGGTCCGATGGCGCGGTAGACGATGATGGAGATCGCCCCGGAAAGCCCCGCAAACACCGCGCCGACATGCCCGACCGAAAGCTCGCGGAACCCCGGGCGCAATATCACCAGAACGCCGATGAAGCCGATGATCACGGCACTCCAGCGCCGGATGCCGACCGTCTCCTTGAGGAACAGCACCGACATGATCGTCACGAAGGAAGGCAGCAGGAAGATCAGCGCGAAGGCTTCCGCCATCGACAGATAGGTGAAGGCCGCAACACTGCCGATCGTCCCCGTCGCGGCCGAGAAGAAGCGGAGGACCCATAGTGGCCGGTTGGTGCTTCTCACTACGTCGAGCCAGCTGTCCCCCGGCTTCATGAGATAAGGAAAGGCGGCGAGCATGAAGACGGCGCCAAAAAAGCCCATCTCATAGGGCGTCAGCGCGCCCTCGATCATCTTGACGCTGGCATCGCTCCAGGAGTAGGCGGCAAAGGAGGCGAAGGCGAGAAGAACGCCTTTCAGGGTCTGGTCGGTACGCACGCGGTCTGTCCGTTCTCAGATCATGCCCTTGCGGGCTTCCGCCTTCAGCTTGGCGATCTCCCGCAGCGCATTGGCAAACACATCCGGCGTCTGGGCGCCGCTCACCGCGTACTGCCCGTCGATGATGAAGAACGGCACGCCGGTCACACCCATCTTCCGTGCGGCGTCGATCTCTTCGAGAACCGTGTCCTTGTCGGCGTCGCTCGAAAGAAGATTTTCGATGACCTTGCGGTCGAGGCCGGATTTTTCGGCGATATCGGCCAGCACGACATGGTCGCCGACATTGCGGCCTTCTTCGAAATTCGCCTTGAACAGCGCGTTCGCAACCTTGTCCTGGATCTCGCGGCTTTCCACGATCGCCCAATGCAGAAGGCGATGCGCATCGAGCGTATTGGGACCGATCTTGATCGCCTCGAAATTATACTTGATGCCGACTTCTTCGCCGAGTTTCTTCAGCATGTCGTGGGCGCGTTCGACAGCGACCTTGCCGCCGAGTTTTGCCGCAAGGTCGGCCTGGTGATCGACGCCTTCGGGCGGATGGTCCGGATTGAGCCGGTAGGGACGCCAGTTGATATCGACGCCGATCTCGTCCTGAACCTCCGCGATTGCCAGTTCCATCCGCGCCTTGCCGAGATAGCACCACGGGCAGACGATATCCGAAACGATGTCGATGGTTACGCGCTCCATGGCGGCGTCCTTTCCTCGGTAACCGAAAGAGACTGGATTATTGCGCGCTGTTATCCCACCAGGTGTTGAGCTGATAGCCGTAAAGCGGCAGTTTCTCCGGATAACCGATATGCTTGCGACGCGCCACCCATTGATCGGGGATATGATAAAGCGGCACGAGATAGTGACCGGAAATCAGCATCCGGTCGTAAGCCCGCACCGCAGCCTCGAAATCCTCCTTGCTGCGAACCGTCAGCATGGTCTCGATCAGCTTGTCGAGATCGGGATCCGCAGTGCCGGCAAAATTGAAACTGCCGTCGCGATTGCGGGAAGCGGATCCCCAGCGTCCGATCTGTTCGATGCCGGGCGACAGTGACGCCGGATAGGATTTGACGATCATGTCGTAGTCGAAATTGCCGGAGCGGGCTTGGTATTGCGCATCGTCGACGGTGCGGATCGACATGTCGATACCGATCATCTTCAGCGTCCGCTGATAGGCGATCGCGAGCTTTTCCTGGTCTTGGCTCTGGGTCATGACCTCGAAGGTCAGCGGTCGGCCGGACGCGTCCGACATCCTGCCGTTCTTGATCGCATAACCGCCCTTCTTGAGAAGATCGACAGCATCGCGCAGCACTTTGCGATCTGCACCGGAAGCGTCGGTCTTCGGCAGATGATAACTGCCGTTGAGCACCGCCGGCTCGATCCTATCCTTGATGGTCCCGAGGATCCTGAGCTCCCGCTCGTCCGCCGGCTTGCCGAGCGAGGAGAGGGGCGAGTTCTGCCAGAAGCTTTCCGTGCGGGTATAGGCGCCCTCGAAAAGGTTCTTGTTGGCCCATTCGAAATCGAATGCGAGCGACAGGCCGGCGCGCACGTTCACGTCGGCGAAGATCGAACGTCTCGTGTTGAACACGAAACCGAGCATGCCGGTCGGCAGCTGCGGCTTGAACGCATCCTTGATCACGTCACCGTTCTGGACCGCCGGGAAATCATAGGCCCGCGCCCAATGCGTCGGGCTGCCGTCGGGATAGATGTCGATTGCGCCCTTCTTGAAGGCTTCGAACAACGTGTTGTCCTGCAGGAAATATTCGACGCTGATCTGATCGTAATTGTCGAACCCCACCTTGGCGGGGATATCCTTGCCCCAATATTCCGGATTTCGTTCATAAACGATGCGTTCTCCGGGCGAAATGGATTTAATCCGGTAAGGACCGGAGCCGACCGGCGGCTTCAGCGTCGACTGATCGAAGGTGGCCGGATCGGTCGCGTGTTTCGGCAGGATCGGGGTGCCGGTGGCGAGAATCAGCGGAAATTCCCGGTCGGCCTTTTCGTTGAAGGTCAGACGGACGCCGCGTTCGCCGACCTTCTCCATTTTCGCGACGGGCGCCAGTCGGGACGAGAACGGAATGCGGGCCTTGTCGCGCAACAGTTCAAACGAAAAGATCACGTCATCCGGGGTAACCGGTTGGCCATCCGACCATTTGGCCTTCGGATTGAGATTGAACTGGATGAACGACCGGTCGTCATTCCATTCGACGCTCTCGGCCAGCAGCCCATAAAGCGTGAACGCCTCGTCGCTGGAACGCGTCATCAGCGATTCGAAGATAAGATTGCCGAAGGCCGGGTCCCAGATGCCGCGCGCCGAGGTGCGCATGCTTTTCAGGATGAACGGATTGAGGCTGTCGAACGTGCCGACGACGCCATAGGTTATTCGCCCGCCCTTCTTCACATCCGGGTTCACGTAAGGGAAATGCTTGTAGTCGGGGCCAAGCGCCGGGCTGCCGTGCATGGCTATCCCGTGGACCGGTTCGGCCAGGGCCGGGGTGCCGATGAGAAGCGCGGCGATGAGGGGAAGAAAGCGTCGCATGGGACCCATGGCGGTGAAATCCTCGCTGATTCGCCTGCAAAATAGCGCATGCCATCAGGCCCACCAACCACCGCCATGTGCAAAAGAGTGATCGCCGACGTTAACTCCTTGTCAAAAAATACGAAAGAGGGACTGGATATCGATGTCTGCCCGATGTAACAGGTTGGCCACACGGGCGGGTCATTCAATTGCCTCATTTGACCGACAGGTCACAGGCAGTAGGATACCCCGAGGGAGTTGACGGCGTCTGCCGTACCCAGCGGATTTCAGGAGACGGATCTCGTTATGATGCTTAAGGCAACCCAATTTCTGCGGACGGCGATGTCCGCTCTCGCTCTTTCGGCCGGCGCGATGGCGCTGCCGGTTGCAGCCCTTGCACAGGATGCTCCGGCCGCGGCCGCTCCTGGTGCGCCCCCGCTCGGCTGGTTCAAGACCTGCACCAAGCAGGACGACAGCGATCTCTGCGTCGTACAGAACATCATTGCCGCCCAGAACGGCCAGCTCATCACCGCCGTTGGCCTGATCACCGTCGAAGGCAAGGTCAACCGCAAGATCATGCAGGTTTCGGTACCGACCGCACGCCTGGTGCCGCCCGGCATCGTCATGCAGATCGATGGCGGCAAGGGCCAGAAGCTCGATTACATCGTTTGCCTTCCGGACAAGTGCACCGCCGAAGTGCCGCTGACGGACGCCATGATCGCCAGCCTCAAGAAGGGCGGCGAGGTGGTCTTCACCTCGATCAACTTCCGCCGCGCTCCGAACCCGATCAAGGTCCCGCTGACCGGCTTCACCGGCGTATTCGACGGTCCGGCCATGCCGCAGGAACAGATCGCTCAGAGCCAGCGCAGCCTCGAAGAAGGCATGCAGCGCAAGGCGGAAGAGACCCGCAAGAAGCTGGAAGACGCGCAGAACTCTGCAAAGCAAGGCCAGTAAGTTCCAGTCGGAACCAAGCAGCTTAAAGCCCGGCCATGCGCCGGGCTTTCTGATTCCGGACATGAAAAAAGCGCCGGCAGAATGCCGACGCCTTTTCCGGGGTTTTGCGAATTCGGGTTAGTGGGCCAATATGATCTTGGGCTTCAACTGACCGGATGGGCCGCGATCGAAGATCTGGTAGACCTGCGGATTGCGCAGCGGAGCATCGTTTTCGTCATGTTCCAGGTTCTGTTCCGAAACATAGGCGACATACTCCGTCTCGTCATTCTCCGCGAGGAGATGATAGAAGGGCTGGTCCTTGTTCGGCCGGATTTCTGCGGGAATGGAATTCCACCATTCGTCCGTATTGGCGAATTCCGGATCCACATCGAACACGACGCCCCGGAACGGAAAGACCTTGTGGCGGACCACTTCTCCGATGGTAAATTTAGCGTTGCGTTGTTTCATGGTGCGATGTCCTTTCGCATCCTAATGTGGGAATAAAATTCTCCGACATCAAGAGATTAATGCAGACGGGGCCGCTTCGTTCCGCGGGATAGACTTAAGGCTTAGTAAGCCTTCGCGGGCGGGTCGTCGCGAGAACTATGCCGCCGAGTACCAGAACGATGCCGACCGCGTGATATGTTTCAAAAGTCTCGCCGAGGAATATCACCGCCATGACGATAGAGACCGGCGGCATCATGTAAAGCGTCACCCCCGCCGTCGCCGGACCGAATATCCGCACCGTATGCTGAAAGCAGAAGAACGCTGCAAGCGAGGCAAACAGGATGATGCCGGCAATCTTCGACCATGCTGAAACCGTCGTCGGCAGCAGCCCGCCATGGAAGAGTTCCCAGAGCGCCGGGGGCAGGAGGAGGAGCGACCCGGAAAAACCGATCAGCGCGAACAGCGTGAATGGCCGGATCGCCTGGGCCGCCGGACGGCGCAGCAGGAGCGAATAGATCGCAAAGGCAATCGCCGCCACGAGCATGCCGAGGTCGCCGACATTGAAATTCATGTGCGCCAAGGCGCCGACATCGCCACGCAGCACGATCGCCGCCACGCCGGCGAATGCGACCGCCATGCCCAAAAGCTCCCGACCGCCGATCCGGCGGCCGGAAAACTGCCATTCGAAAAGGATGATGAACAGCGATGAGGTCGTGTAGATCAGCGTCGCATTCGATGCCGTCGTCAGGGTCAGCGCCCAGTAAACGAAGCCGCCGCTGATGCCGATGCTCAGGAAACCCAGCCACAGCCAGAGCCAGGTATGCCGGCGCACAAAGGTCCAGGCAGCCGTCCAGTCGAGATACAGCAGCGGCACGATGATCAGCGTTGCTCCGGCCCAGCGAATGAAGGCGGTGATGAACGGTCCGATCTCGCCGATCACGCCGCGCCCGAAGATCAGGTTGCTGGAAAAGAACACGGGCACAAGCGCGAAAATCACCCAGTCGATCGGGCGGGGTCTTGGAGAATCGGGAGAGGTCAATCGGCACACCGGCAATGGAGGCGCAAGCCACAAGGCTCGGCGGAACGGAAAACGGCGGGCTTGCGGCCCGCCGTCTCCAAGTTGGAGGCGCTGAACGGATCAGGCCGAATAGTACATGTCGAACTCGACCGGATGGGGCGTCATTTCGAAGCGCATGACTTCCACCATCTTGAGTTCGATATAGGCGTCGATCTGGTCGTCGTCGAAGACGCCGCCGGCGGTCAGGAACTTGCGGTCGCGGTCGAGGTTTTCGAGCGCTTCGCGCAAGGAGCCGCAGACGGTCGGGATCTTCTTCAGTTCCTTTGGCGGCAGGTCGTAGAGGTCCTTGTCCATGGCTTTGCCGGGATGGATCTTGTTCTTGATGCCGTCGAGGCCGGCCATCAGCATGGCGGCGAAGGCAAGATAGGGGTTTGCCAGCGGGTCCGGGAAGCGGACTTCGACGCGCTTCGACTTCGGACCGGTACCGAAGGGAATGCGGCACGAAGCCGAGCGGTTGCGAGCCGAGTAAGCGAGCAGAACCGGCGCTTCATAACCCGGGACGAGACGCTTGTAGGAATTCGTCGTCGGGTTGGTGAAGGCGTTGATCGCCTTGGCATGCTTGATGATGCCGCCGATATAGAAGAGGCAGCTCTCGGAAAGGCCGGCATATTCGTCGCCGGCGAAGGTGGGCTTGCCGTCCTTCCAGATCGACTGGTGCACGTGCATGCCCGAGCCGTTGTCGCCGAAGATCGGCTTCGGCATGAAAGTCGCGGTCTTGCCATAGGCATTGGCGACCTGATGCACGACGTATTTGTAGATCTGGATCATGTCGGCGTTGCGTACCAGGGTGTCGAACTTGACGCCGAGCTCGTGCTGGGCGGAAGCCACTTCGTGGTGATGCTTTTCGACGACCACGCCCATTTCGGCGAGCACGGTCAGCATTTCGGAGCGCATGTCCTGCAGGCTGTCGACCGGCGGAACCGGGAAATAGCCGCCCTTGACGCGCGGACGGTGACCGAGGTTGCCGGTCTCGTAGTCCGTGTCGTCGTTCGACGGCAGTTCGGACGAGTCGAGTTTGAAGCCGGTATTGTAAGGATCGGCCTTGTACTTGACGTCGTCGAAGACGAAGAATTCCGGCTCGGGGCCGACAAATACCGTATCGCCGATACCGGATGCCTTCAGATAGGCTTCGGCCTTCTTGGCGGTGCCGCGCGGATCGCGGTTATAGGCTTCGCCCGAAATCGGATCGAGAATGTCGCAAAAGATGACCATGGTCGACTGGGCGAAGAACGGGTCCATGTGGACCGTCGCCGGGTCCGGCATCAGCACCATGTCCGACTCGTTGATGGCCTTCCAGCCGCCGATCGAGGAACCGTCGAACATGACGCCGTCGGCGAACATGTCCTCATCGACCGACGCGATGTCCATGGTGACGTGCTGCAGCTTGCCCTTGGGGTCGGTAAAGCGCAGGTCCACGAACTTGACGTCGTTTTCCTTGATTTGTTTCATGATTTCGCTTGCGCTCGTCATATGACCTCCTCGATGTACGATGACGATGAAACCCCGGCCTTTGGCCCTAGGGCGTTATGGGGGCGTTTATCCGGGGCGTTTAGATGGCGTCCACGCCCGTTTCACCGGTGCGGATGCGGATGACTTCTTCGATGTTGGAGACGAATATCTTGCCGTCTCCGATCCGTCCAGTCTGTGCCGCATTGCGGATGGCTTCAATGACGGCATCCGCGTTCTCGTCCGCCAGGACGACCTCAACTTTGACCTTCGGCAGAAAGTCGACGACGTATTCTGCGCCGCGATAGAGCTCGGTATGGCCCTTCTGGCGGCCGAAACCCTTGGCTTCGGTCACTGTGATCCCCTGCAAGCCGACTTCCTGAAGGGCTTCCTTCACTTCGTCGAGCTTGAAAGGCTTGATGATCGCTTCGATCTTTTTCATGAGAAACTATATCTCCGCTTCTCTCTTGAAGCAGGCCGTTACCCGCTCGCACCTGCCAATGCAGTTATCGTGCCAAACTCAGACGACACTTTCAAAAAAATAATGCGGTTTTGCCCTAATTCCCGACAAAACAGCAGCTTCGGTGACAAAATTGCTTCCGTTTTTCTCACAATTTGTGCGTTGCGGCACAAGAATCGGAGTTTTTTGAAGTTTTTCTGTTAGTTAAGTGTTGTCGAATGTATTGCGGGTGAGGATGTAAATTTAGGCATTTGCATAATTTTTATGCCCATTTGGCGAGCCAGACGACGCTTGTTTTCTGGCCATCTTTCCGCTCAATTGCGCCTATGGATGCTTCGCTTGTCTCATTGCTTCTGACACCCGACGAGATGGCGGGGGCGGACGCCGGCTCTGCCCGATCCGGCATCCCGTCGTTCGATCTAATGGAGCGGGCAGGGCGGGCGGTTGCGGCGGCGGCGCTCCGGCATTTTCCCGGCGCTTTGCGTTTTGTCGTGCTGTGTGGTCCCGGAAACAACGGCGGCGACGGATATGTGGCCGCCTGCGCGCTTGCCGAAGCTGGAGCGGTCGTCGCTGTCCATCATTTCGGCGACCCGCAGAAGCTGACCGGCGATGCCAAGCGGGCGCGAGAACTCTGCTCCCTGCCGACGGAGCCCCTCGATGCCTATCGGCCGCGGGCTGGCGACGTGCTGGTCGATGCCCTATTCGGCGCCGGCCTCACGCGCAACGTGCCCGACATTGTCGCGGATATGATCCGCAGCGTATCCGAGGCGCAGATCCCGGTTGTCGCCGTCGACCTGCCGTCCGGTCTCTGCGGAAGGCGCGGCGTACCGCTCGGCGCCGCCTTTCAGGCCGCCCATACGGTTACCTTCATGACCCGAAAGCCGGGTCACCTGCTGCTGCCGGGCAGGTCGCTCTGCGGTGACGTGGAGGTTTTCGATATCGGCATCCCGGCCCGTATCATCCGCGAGGTTGCGGGGGAGATTAGGGAGAACCGACCGGAATTGTGGCGCAGTCTCCTGGTCGAGCCGGGAAGCGAGACCCACAAATACCGCCGCGGACATCTGGCTGTATTCTCCGGCGAGGCGGGCAAAACCGGGGCGGCTCGGCTTTCGGCGACCGCCGGCTTGAAAGCCGGGGCAGGGCTGGTGACAGTCGGCTCGCCAAGCGATGCCATGCCGGTCAACGCGGCCTCGCTGACCGCGATCATGCTGCATCGGATCGACACGGTGAAAGATCTGAAGAACTGGCTCGATACGGCAAAACTTGCCGCTTTCGTGCTCGGCCCGGGCTTCGGCATCGGCAAGAAAGCAAGGCAATTCGCGCTTGCGCTGAAGGATCGGCCGCTGGTCCTCGACGCCGATGGGATCACCTCCTTCAAGGAAAGGCCTTCGGAACTGTTCGATGCCTTTTCCGGTGGCGAGCCCCATCTGGTGTTGACGCCGCACGAGGGCGAATTTGCCCGCCTGTTTCCCGACATCGCCGCGGATGACAACCTGAGCAAGGTGGAAAAGGCGGTCGCGGTTTCCGCCCGCGCTCACGCCGCCATTGTCTACAAGGGCGCCGATACGGTGATCGCCGGCCCCGACGGACGCGCTTACATCAATACCAACGGACCGCCGTGGCTGGCCACCGCCGGTTCCGGCGACATTCTGGCTGGAATGATCGGCGCGCTGCTCGCCCAGGGCATGCCCGCCTTCGAGGCGGCCGCTGCCGGCGTCTACCTGCATGGAGAAGCCGGAGCGCGCGCGGGCAGGGGCATGACGGCCGAGGACCTCGCCGCCCATGCCGGCATCGGGCTGGACCCCTAGCTTCGGCTTTCCAGGAGTTCGCGCATCGCCATCGCGCCATAGGGCGCGTTCACCTTGCCCTCGTGGATGAAGAAGGCGAAGACGTCGCGCGGCTCCTTCTTGACTTCACGTTTCTCGTCGATCAGCGGCAGGTCGTCCGGCACGTTGCCCTCGGCCCAGGTTTCCAGCCTTTTCGCCCAGGCCTTCATATCCTCTTCCGCATAACAGGTCTTGATATCGTCCGACCCCTTCTGCAGGCGCGCGTAGACGAAATCCGCCGTGACATCCGCGATCATCGGATAGTCGAAATGGTCGGCACAGACGGGCGCGATGTTGTATTTCGAAAGCAGCGCGATGAATTCCGGCACTTTGAACGTGTCGTTGCGGACCTCGACCACATGGGTCAGCTTCAGCCCGTCCAGCTTGTTCGGCAGCAGTTTCAGGAAAGCCTCGAAATCATCCGCTTCGAACTTCTTGGTCGGCGCGAACTGCCAGAGCAGCGGCCCGAGATGATCGCCGAGTTCGGTCAGTCCCTGGGTCAGGAATTTTTCGATAGACTCCCCCGCCTCGGCCAAAACCTTGCGGTTGGTGGTGAACCGGCTTGCCTTTAGCGAAAAGATGAAGCCGTCTGGAACCTCGGATGCCCATTTGGCAAAGGTCTCCGGCTTCTGCGATCCGTAATAGGTGCCGTTGACTTCGATGACTCTAAGCTTGCTGGCGGCATATTCGAGCTGTTTCTTCTTCGCCAGTTTTTCCGGATAGAACGTGCCTTCCCACGGCTCGAAGGTCCAGCCGCCGATGCCCGTGCGAATAGTGCCGGCTTTGGTCATGAATTACCTCCCTTGTGCGCAGGTTCACTCCGCCGCTTCCACCTTCTTCATCGGCCGCCGCTCCAGCAGTTCCTTCAGGAAATGGCCGGTATAGGACCGCTTTTCCTTGACGATCTGCTCGGGCGTACCGGCCGCGATCACTTCGCCGCCGCCGGTGCCGCCTTCCGGGCCGATATCGATGATCCAGTCGGCCGTCTTGATGACCTCGAGATTGTGCTCGATGACCACCACGGAATTGCCCTGGTTCACCAGTTCCTGCAGCATTTCCAGAAGCTTGGCGACGTCATGGAAATGCAGGCCGGTCGTCGGCTCGTCGAGGATATAAAGCGTGCGTCCCGTCGAGCGTTTCGACAGTTCCTTGGCTAGCTTGACGCGCTGCGCCTCGCCACCCGAAAGCGTATTGGCCTGCTGGCCGACCTTGATGTAGCCGAGGCCGACATCGAAAAGCGATTGCAACTTGTCGCGCACCGCCGGCACCGCCGAGAAGAACTCGACGCCTTCCTCGACCGTCATGTCGAGCACGTCGGCGATCGACTTGCCCTTGAAGGTGACGTCGAGCGTCTCGCGATTGTAGCGCTTGCCGTGGCAGACGTCGCAGGTGACGTAGACGTCCGGCAGGAAGTGCATCTCGATCTTGATGACGCCGTCGCCCTGGCAGGCTTCGCAGCGGCCGCCCTTGACGTTGAACGAGAAACGGCCCGGCTGGTAGCCGCGGGCCTTCGCCTCGGGCAGGCCGGCAAACCAGTCGCGGATCGGCGTGAAGGCGCCGGTATAGGTGGCCGGGTTGGAGCGCGGCGTGCGGCCGATCGGCGACTGGTCGATATCGATCACCTTGTCGATATGCTCGAAACCGTCGATCCTGTCGTGCTCGGCCGGGATTTCGCGGGCGCCCATGACGCGGCGCGCGGCGGATTTGTAAAGCGTTTCGATCAGGAAGGTCGACTTGCCGCCGCCGGACACGCCCGTGACGGCGGTGAAGACGCCAAGCGGAATGGCGGCGGTGACATTTTTCAAGTTGTTGCCGCGGGCGCCAAAAACCTTGATCTCCTTGCCCTTCTTCGGCTTGCGGCGCTCCGCCGGTACCGGCACGCCAAGCTCGCCCGACAGATATTTGCCGGTCAGCGATTTCGGATTGGCCATCACCTCGCTGGGCGTGCCTTCGGCCACCACCTGTCCGCCATGGATGCCGGCCGCAGGGCCGATATCGACGACGTAGTCGGCGGTCATGATCGCGTCTTCGTCATGCTCGACGACAATTACCGTATTGCCGATGTCGCGCAGGTGCTTCAGCGTATCGAGCAGGCGGGCATTGTCGCGCTGGTGGAGGCCGATCGACGGCTCGTCGAGCACGTAGAGCACGCCGGTCAGGCCGGAGCCGATCTGCGAGGCAAGCCGGATGCGCTGGCTTTCTCCGCCGGAGAGCGTGCCGGAATTGCGCGACAGGCTGAGATAATCGAGGCCGACATCGTTCAGGAACCGCAGGCGTTCGCGGATCTCTTTCAGAATGCGGACCGCGATCTCGTTCTGCTTGGCGTTCAGCTGTTCCGGCAGCACCTCGAACCAGTCGCGGGCGACACGGATCGACATGTCGGTGACCTGGCCGATATGCAGCTTGTTGATCTTCACCGCGAGGGCTTCAGGCTTCAGGCGAAAACCGTTGCAGGCCGGGCAGGGGGCGGCCGACATGTAGCGTTCGATCTCCTCGCGCGCCCAGGCGCTGTCGGTTTCCTTCCAGCGGCGTTCGAGGTTCGGCACGATGCCTTCGAAATTCTTGACCGTCTTGTAGGAGCGGGCGCCGTCGGCATAGTGGAATTCGATCTTTTCCTCGGTGCCCTCGAGGATGGCTTTCTGCGCCTGCGCGGAAAGCTCGTTCCAGCGGCTGGACAGCTTGAAACCGAAAACCTTGCCCAGTGCTTCGAGCGTCTGATTGTAATAGGGCGAAGTGGATTTCGCCCAAGGGGCAATCGCGCCATCGCGCAGCGTCCGGGCCGGTTCCGGCACGATCAGCGCTTCATCCACCTTCTGCTGCGAGCCGAGACCGTCGCAGGTCGGGCAGGCGCCAAAGGGATTGTTGAACGAAAACAGCCGCGGCTCGATTTCCGAAATGGTGAATCCGGAAACGGGGCAGGCGAACTTTTCAGAGAACAGCACCCGTTCGTGGGTCTCGTTGAGAGACTTGTTCGCAGATCCACCGGCCGAAGTCTCTTCCGGCGGCAGCGGCTTGTCGGCGAACTCGGCGACCGCCAGCCCGTCGGCCAGTTTCAGCGAGGTTTCAAGGCTGTCCGCCAGGCGCGCGGCAATATCGGAGCGGACCACGAGCCGGTCCACGACGATATCGATATCGTGCTTGTATTTCTTGTCGAGCGCCGGAACGTCGGCGATCTCATAGAACTGGCCGTCGACCTTGACGCGCTGGAACCCCTTTTTCATGAGGTCGGCGAGTTCCTTCTTGTACTCGCCTTTACGCCCGCGGATCATCGGCGCCAGAATATAAAGACGCGTGCCTTCCTCGAAGGCGAGGATGCGGTCGACCATCTGGCTGACCGTCTGGCTTTCGATCGGCAGGCCCGTCGCCGGTGAATAAGGCACGCCGACGCGCGCAAAAAGCAGGCGCATATAGTCGTAGATTTCGGTGACCGTTCCGACGGTCGAGCGCGGATTGCGCGACGTCGTCTTCTGCTCGATCGAGATCGCCGGTGAAAGTCCGTCGATCTGGTCGACATCCGGCTTCTGCATCATTTCCAGGAACTGGCGCGCATAGGCCGAAAGACTTTCGACATAACGCCGCTGGCCTTCAGCGTAGATCGTGTCGAAGGCGAGGGACGATTTGCCCGAGCCGGACAGGCCGGTCATGACGATCAGCGAATTGCGGGGCAAATCAAGATCGATGCCCTTCAAATTATGCTCGCGCGCACCACGTATGGAAATGCTCTTCAGTTCGCTCATCTTCATGCTCTCGGGAGGATCGAAGGCCCTTATGTAGTGATTGATCCGCGACTGTCGAGACGAAACTGCTGGCATGCAACGCCGTTCCCGAGTCGGTTGACAGCACTATAGGAATAAAATAGAACAAATAAAGAACAAATTTGCCTGTGGATTAAAGATCGCAAAAACCCAATGGCTGGGCCCGATGGGCTAGAGTGCCGCGATTGATTTTTGGTGCCGTTACCGGGCGGCAGATGAGGTGATGAATATGGCTGGTAGTGTGAACAAGGTAATCCTGGTGGGGAATGTGGGGGCTGATCCTGAAATCCGCCGGACGCAGGACGGCCGGCCGATCGCCAACCTTCGCATCGCCACGTCCGAAACCTGGCGCGATCGCAACAATGGCGAACGCCGCGAGAAGACCGAATGGCATACGGTCGTCGTCTTCAACGAAGGTCTCTGCAAGGTCGTCGAGCAATATGTGAAAAAGGGAGCCAAGCTTTATATCGAAGGCGCGCTCCAGACCCGCAAGTGGCAGGACCAGACCGGCAACGACCGTTATTCGACGGAAATCGTGCTGCAGGGCTTCAACTCGACGCTGACCATGCTGGATGGTCGCGGCGAGGGCGGTGGTGACCGCGCTGGTTTCGGCGGCGGCGGCAATCGGGTCGGCAACGATTTCGGCGGTAACGACTTCGGCGGCGGTGACGATTACGAGCGCCGACCCGCTGCGGGCGGCGCGAGCCGCGGCGCTTCGTCCTCCGGCGGTCAGCCGTCCGGCGGCAATTTCTCGCGCGATCTCGACGACGACATCCCATTCTAGGGTTCCGTCGTGCTGCGTTCGTAAACTAAATCAGTCCAAGCGATTGTTTTCTAACGCAATTACAGTTTACAAACTGACCTGCTACGACGCCCCTCCACCCAATCCAGGGTGGAGGGGTTTTTTTGTAAACTAACACATCTGGCTAAAGTATTACGATCACTGATCGCAATAAGCCATTGATTTAAATGATCACTGATCATTTAGAATAAGGGTTGACTAACCACGTCTCAGGTTGCAATGCATTTTGCGACACGGGGCGGCTCATGGACTTTAGTGCGGTAAATCCTTTTTCTGTGACATGGGGCAAGTTCGCCAACGGCGAGCGCATGCCATTCCTGGTCTCTCCCGAAACCGGTATGCCCTTAGAGGAGCCAACTTATTGGATCACAGCAGACCGTCGGGCTATGGGGATGCAGCCGAATACGCTCTCTAACGAGCTTCGCGCGTTATCTTATCTGTATTTATGGGCTGCTGCTCGCGGTGTTAATGTCTCCCTTAGATTGAGCGAAGGGGTGTTCTTCTCGCTCAGCGAGGTTTTGGACATTGCAAATTTTTGCGGATTGTATGTTGCCGACGCGGCAAAACAGATCGCACCAACCTCTCCTAAAGTGGTGTCACTTAATAGCAGGCGGACATCAAAACGAGTTCAGGCGGGCGAGAAGCAAAACCGACTAACGGCAATAAGAAGATTCATTGAATTCACAAGTGCGGACTTCCTTTCACGGCTTTCGCCATGGCCACATAGATGGAGCTATTATAGCGCCGTCCGGAACGAGTGTCTGAAAGCTCTAGATGGACAACGGAAGGGGCTAGTCCGGCGCAACAATGACGATGTTGGGCAGCGGGAAGGCTTGTCCGAAGATGCAATCAAGCGGCTTCGGGACGTGATTCAGCCAGACCATCCAGAAAATCCATTCAATAAAGAGGTCCGGTTTCGGAATTATTTAATCGTCCTGCTCTTCCTGAACCTTGGCGTAAGGCGCGGAGAGCTAGGTGGTCTAATGGTTGCGGATTGCTCCCTTGGGTCAAAGGGAACTCTCACAATACACCGTCGTCCGGACAATCCGCATGAAACTCGGTCTATGCCAGCGGCAACGAAAACGGCGGCGCGGCTATTGCCGCTCGGAGGCAGACTCACCGAGCTGCTGCATGAATGGATCACCCAATATCGGGCTAAAATACCAGGCGCTCGATTTCACCCCTACCTGATTGTAAGCAGCGAAACCGGTAAGCCGATGTCTCTCTCTAACTTCAATAAGATTTTTGAAAGATTGCGGAATGTGGTGCCCGGCCTGCCAAAAGAGCTTTCGCCGCACGTTCTCCGGCATAGTTGGAATGATTGGTTCTCTGAAGAGAGCGACAAAAAAGGCTTCGCGGAGGAAGACGAGATCAAATGGAGAAAGCGCCTGATGGGATGGCGCAGCGAAGACTCTGCCGCTCACTACCTTCGCAGAAGCGTTCGACGCCGATCAAACGAAGTCTTGGAAACCATGCAGAACGAGTTAACGATAAAAATGCCAGGTTCAACCGATGAGTGAGCTTACTTTTGGTGCCGAACTTGCTGATCTGCCACCTTTGCCGCTGACCACGGCGACCAAAGATGGTCATGTCTTTGCACCACGCTCGGATGTCTGGCCGCTCAGGGCCCTAGTTACGAACTCCAGAGCGTTCGACTTCAGTCGGCTCACGTCCATTAGCACGCGCATGATACACAAGTTGAAACTTGGGCTGATCTGGCATCTCGAACATTATTCATTCAGCCACGCCATGAACCTATATCAGCGGATGATTGATTTCTACTATGAGGTTCTCGCTCGGAAGAACGTTGTTGCTGATACAATCGAGCTTTCTGACATTTTAAATTATCGAGCGACTCTCAATAGTCAAACGGAGTGGAAGCTTGGCGCACTACGCATACTATTAGAGAACATAGAAGACTTCGGTTACGGATTTTGCTCGCCAGAGGTCAGAGATTATCTTCGAGAAGCGACCATCAAGGGTAATGTTAAAGGGGTATCGATCCGAACGCGCGATCCCAATGAAGGAGCTTTCTCCGATTTAGAGCTGATGTCGATCCAAGCATCCATCAATGATGCATATGCTGACGGCAAGATAGGGTTGTACACATATGCTGCTGTCTGGTTGTTCTTGGGCTATGGTCCCAGGCCAATCCAGATCGCGGCTCTGAAAGAGAACGACCTTGTTGTTTCCGAGAATGATGGCGCACGAGCGTATGCATTGCGGATGCCTCGGGCCAAGCAATTCGGTCAGGACCCTCGGGCCGCATTTAAAACGAGATACTGCAGCAAGCAAATTGGCATGTTGTTGGAGGAAGTCATCCAGGTCAATCGCGAAAGGCGAATACGGCTTGGACTAATCGGTGACGATTGGCCCATGTTCATGGCAAGGAAAGATGGCGAGTTGCCGGGCTTGCAGTTCCATATGTCTTCGCAACAAGTTGGCTATCTCTTGAAGGACGCAGCATCTCGCGTGGTAGGGTTGAAAACCAACGCAAAGCGGTTCCGGATCACCCTTGCCCAGCGAGCTGTCGATGATGGCAAAGACAAACACACTGTCGCTGAGCTTCTCGATCATTCCGACACTCAGAACGTTGGCGTCTATTATGAGGCAAGCCCAGCGGTCGTACCGCGCCTTGACCGCCACCTTGCAATGGAGTTGGCACCAATAGCGCAAGCTTTTGCCGGTGTAGTCGTAACGGTGAACGGCGAGCATGAGCGGAAGCTTGGTCCCACCAGCGGTATCTTCGACCGTTCATTGAACAATGCCGCTGATGACGCGCTCGGCTCATGCGGACAAATGAGCTTTTGCGGACTGGCGATCCCGTTCGCCTGTTATACCTGCCGTCACTTCAAACCCTGGCTCGATGGTCCGCACGAAGAGTTCATGGCAGCGCTGATCGATGACCGGGACCGGATGATTGCAGAAGACATATCGCCGAAGCTGTACACCATTCGCGACCGGACGATCCTAGCCGTGGCCGAGGTGATCCAGCTTTGTGCTGCGCAGCTTGACGAGGAAGAGGTCGCTGCATGAACGGGAACGTCGTCAAACTTTCTTCCGCTCAGATTATTCACCCCGCTGATCGCGTTCGCGAATTTATAGAGTTGGCACAGACCCAGATCGACGCGTTGATCCCGCACCATGCCTGGGGCGAGCTTGTCTGGGCAGTCGGTGACAGCTTCCTTACCAAAGGTCAAAATCGCGACAACCGCATCCTGGCCTTCGTGAACAGGGATGCGACGATCTCTAGCAAACAAGAAGTCACTGGTGAGGCCTTGCATCCGGCGATCATCGATTTTGCCAAGGCTTATTGCAGGTATTTACATGTGACCTCTCCTGTTACTTACGAAAACACTCGCAAGAGGTTGGACGCGGTCCAGTTGATCGAGGCAGCATTCCGTCAGTTGGGGCTCGACCCCGCAATCGAAAATCTGAATGTCGTTGTCCTCAACAAAGCGGTAGAAATCGCGAAGGAAGGCGTCGGTGCGGGCCGCCACTATCAGTTCGCGATTTATGTCCAGCAGGTTCATCGGTTTTGTATGGACCGCCAAGCCTTGAACGCCCCGTTTCCGTGGAAACACGGCGTCAGGAAGCCGAAGAATCGAACTGAGGAAATCGGCCAAGAAGCAAAGGAGTGGCGCGAAAAAAAGCTTCCGAGCCCAGAGGCGTTCCACGGCCTCGCTCATGTCTATCGAAACGCCGAAACGGTAAGAGACAAGCTGTTCAGCGCCGTCTGCGCGATCTGCATTGCCATTCCTATTCGTGCGCACGAAGTGCTCCAGCTTCGTCTCGACTGTGAGGTATCGGGCAAAACGAAAGCGCCTGACAGCGTTGAAGAGATCGAGACCTACGGCATTCGCGTTTGGCCGGGAAAAGGCAATCCGCCCCAAGTCAAGTGGGTTCCGACCCAGATGGTTGATCTCGTCACGGAAGCCATACAACGCCTTCGCGAAATGTGCGAGGACGCGCGAACGACCTGTCGTTGGTATGAAGAAAATGCCGGTAAGCTCTGGCTTCCGGCAGCTTCAGAACCTGCGAGGGCATCTGGGCAGCTTCCACTGACTGATCTTCAAGAGATTTTGAAGCATGAAGCCTCCGGCGACAAGACCGGAATGCATTTGACGGCTCATTGGGTACGTCAGATTGGCATTGAACACGACGGTGGCCGTACAAGATACCAAGCGATGAAAAACGTAAGATTGGCTTCTCTAGCAAAAGCTATGCTGTCGCGGATGCCGAGGGACTTCCCGTATTACAACGGCGAGAAGGATCAGCTGTACTCTAATACGCTGTTCGTCTTGGCCGGTAATGGCATATCCGCAATCCAGAAAACGGTCCCCTTTTATGTCGAGAAAGCTACGGTCCAGGCCTTTGAACAATGGCTATCTGGTCATGATAATGGTGTTAAGCGCTCCGTATTCCAGCGTTGGAACCTAAAAGAACGCGATGGGTCGGACATTGAAATTACCACACACGCATTCAGGCACTGGCTGAACACGGTTGCGCAGTTCCGAGGGATGAGCGAACTCGACATCGCAAAATGGAGCGGTCGCGAAGCATCCCAGAACAAGGCTTACAACCACGTATCACCCGAGGAAACGTTGTCTCAAATCAGGCAGGCGCTTGATGACGGTAATGCAATCGGACCGATGTTTGAAGCCGCCAGGGTTCGAGGCGTAAACCAGCCTTTAGACCGGCGTGAGTTTACCGAAGCACAGATCGGGTCCGCTCTCCTGAGCGATTTTGGTGTATGCGTCCATGATTATTCTCTACTTCCGTGCCAGAGCTTCGGCGACTGCCTGGGTTGCTCCGAGAACGTCTTCGTAAAGGGAGATCAGACTCATCGAGCGAAAATCGCGAAACGCCTGACGATCACCGAAAAGCAACTGGACGACGCCCTCGTCGCAATGGGTGCAGATTACTATGGCGCGGATAAATGGGTCGAAACCCATCGGCGCAGCATCGAGCGGATGAAACAGATGCTCACAATCCATGATGATACAAGCATTCCGGACGGTACAATGGTCAACCTGGCGGACGTTTCCCAGGATAACGCCGTCGCGATGGCTATCCGTGACCGCAAGGCCCTCGGCGACGAAGAACATGAGGTCGCCCTCGACGATGACCCTGATTTGGCTGACATCATGGCAATCATGGACGAGGATTGATCGATGGCGGAAGCTCGTCTGACCGATACCGAGGTCGACAGGATCGTCAAACTCCTGACCACCTGGCAGGGTAAGCTGAGCTGGGAGCTTTTGCTCCGGCGGGTCACGCCGTCGCTGGGTCGAGAGTTCACGCGGCAGGGGCTCGATAAACAACAGTCTATCAGCATCGCCTTTAAACAGGCCAAGGACAGGCTTCGCATCCGAGCCCTAAAATCTTCCCCGGCGAACGTCGATAGCAGGCTACCCGAGCTTGTGGCAGCAGAGAAGAGGATTGAAAACCTTCTTGCTGAGATTGGGGTCATGAAAGCAGAGAAGGATAGGCTCCTAGAGCGGTTCGCGACGTGGTTATACAACGCGCGGAGCCGAGGACTGACGCAATCCGATTTGAGCCAACCGCTTCCGCAGATTGACCGCGATCACAGCGAGCGGAATAGCACCACAAAAGTAGGTCGCAAACGATGAGCCTGAACCCTTTCCAACAGGTCAGCGAAGACAACTACTCTAAACTTGAGCAGTATCTCGACCGGCTAAAGGGTGCGGGCCTCAAGCTTCCGTCGCGTGGCGGTAAGGTCAACAAGACCGCCGTCGCAACGACTTGCGGCTTCAATCGCGAAACATTCGTCCAAAACGAGCGCTTCAACGAGCGTCTTCTCCAAGGCGTCGCTGATTTGGGTTTGGAGGAAAAGAAGGCTCCCGATGAAATATTGGACCCGACCGATACGCCGAAGCGCGATACGGCCGACAAAACCCGGATCACGCAACTTGAACAGCAATTGGCGTCCGTGCGCAGCGAGAACTACGAGCTTCGACGCCGCCTGGCACGATACGAACATTCGACCGCGACCGGAAAGAGGGTGATCCCTTGACGGTACTCCCTCGTGGCAAACACTTGATCGACTTTATGGCTTCACGGCCAGAGTTCGTCGGCGTGGGCAAGGCCACGGCCAGGCGGCTCTGGGAACGCTTCAATACCGACCTTTATGCGATCCTCGGCAACGGCGACATTGATCGTCTAGCCGAGGTCTTGGACCGCAATCAGGCGGCAATCGTGATCGATGCATGGCGGACACAGCAGGCGACGGCCGACTGCGTCGTCTTCTTCGACGAGCACGGGATCGACAACCGGTTGGCGCGAAAGGCTGTGAACTTCTGGGGCGATCAGGCCGTCCGCAGCATTCTGGACAATCCGTACCGCCTTCTGACCGTTTGTACCTGGACGCAGGTCGATGACGTCGCGCTTCGGCTTGGTATGTCGAAAGACGACCCGAGAAGGCTGGTCGCGGCGGTAGAGGGCGTTCTCTATGATCGGCTGGATCGAAAACATACCTGGTGCTCCCGCTCCAAGCTCGTCAAACTGACGGCCGAGCGGCTCCGGGTGAGCCCACAAGCAGCAGGGGAAGCTGTCGAGATTGCTGTGCGGGACGGCGCTGCGATCCCGATTGACCAGGGTTATCAGCCTGCGGGCGCTGCCTACATGGAGCGGTACATCGAGGACCGCATCCGGCGGCACATAGCTCGAACCGTCACCAGCGACCTCTTCCTCGATGGAATTCCCACAGCGCAGGTCGACACCTTTCTGCAATCGCTTGGCTCATCGGTCCGCTTGACCGATGAGCAGGCAGCGGCGGTCAAGATGGTAATGGCCAACACGTTCTCTCTTCTCATTGGTGGCGCGGGCGTAGGAAAGACCACCGCACTTCGGGCAATCAATGCAACGGCACGGCACTTCGGAATGAAGGTCTATCAGTTGGCCGTCGCCGGAAGAGCTGCAAGCCGAATGTCGGCCTTGACCGGTCAACCAGCGCAAACAATTGCATCGTGGCTGAGAGCAGCCGCAGATGAAAAGATCGAGGTCGGACGCCAAACACTCATTATAATAGACGAAGCGTCGATGCTGGATTTGCCGACGCTATACCGTATTCTGTTTTACCTTCCGGACGACGCTCCACTGCTCCTCGTTGGCGATACCGCGCAGCTTCCGCCAATTGGCTTCGGCCTTACACTTCATCGCCTCGTCCTTGAGAACGCAGTGCCAAAGGTCGAACTCACGAGGATACTTCGGGCTTCCGAAGCCACCGGCATCCCGCAGGTCTCGGTCTCGATCCGTGAGGGTCGTCCAGAGAGGCTCGCCGAGTATGCTACAGGCTCGACGGGTTGCTCGTTCCTCACTGCCGATCCTCATCAGATGCTCGACTGCCTGGAGGACGTCATGCACGATCTTGCCAACGAGGAGGTTCAGGTCGTGGCGGCAACCTACGGCGGTGTGGCCGGTATTGACGCCATCAATCAGCACTTCCACCAACGGAACCAGAAGCGGGGGCAGCAGAGTCAATTTGGATTTGCGGTCGGAGACCCGTGCATCTGGCTTGCGAACGATTACGACCGCCGTCTTTGGAATGGCTCGTTGGGCCAGGTGACGGGATTTGATATTCAGAATGTTCTCGTGGCTTTCGACGGGGCTCGACACCGTATCCCGGTATCTGAACTGGACCGGCTGGGTCTGGCCTATTGCATCAGCGTTCATAAGGCGCAGGGCAGCCAATTTGCCAACGTTTTGGTTCCACTGCAAAAAGTCGCCAACCTGGATCGGGCCATGCTCTACACAGCCGTGACGAGAGCTACCGACCGGGTCATCATGGTTGGATCGCAAGCGACCTATGTGGCTACGGCAAAAGCGCGGTCCGCATCGATGGAGCGAGACGTCGCTCTTCATCTTCGCCTGCAAAGCTCTGATCTGGAAACGGGCCAGCCTTGCGGCTAGCCCGTCATCGTTCACACGGTCATCGCCGTCCCCGGCTGTACCGTACCGAATCGGTATCATGGAAATCGTTCACTGCAAATATCCTAGCCGGTGAATGGCGGGCTTGCCCGCCAGAGGGGCGGCAATGAGCCCCTGTCTTCACTTTAAAAGGGCCGGAGACTGAGCTGCAAGCACTGACGTCCAGAATTGGCAGGCGACACTATTCTGCACCAAGTAAAATGCGCCTCGTGATCTCTGATGGCACCAGTGTACAATTCGAATTGGTCTTCGAAGATCAGCAATAATAGCTAATTTTGGCGAATATGGCCGGGGCGATTTTTTTGTCGGGTATAACTGGTGGTTGATCGTAATCGAGCGAAGTGTAACGTTGTTGTAGTACGCGGATGATTCCCTCTATCAACATGATGTTGGTTGTAAACAATCGGATAGGGAGGCGTGTTCAGTGACATTTGGGCAAGACCGATTTGCAATTGACATACATATCCACAGCCATTCGGCAAGTGACGCTGGACAGCGAGGTCGCGCGGCAGCTACTCGGCCCGCAGCGTGCAAGCATCTATCAAGGCCTGATCGCTGACCTTCGGGAAGCCGACTTCTTAGGCGAGGTTCCCGGGGACCGGCTCGTTCAGGATACTGACAAGGGTCTTCTGGTATCATTTGATATCGGAGATCGGACTGCCCTGGTGGTTGAACCACTGGATAATGATTGGCAAAGCGCTCACCGGGTTTTGCTGCGGAACATAAATCGCGATCAAGAGGTCATTGTATGAGCTTTGAGCCGAATTGGGCTTCCGCGCCCGGCGCGACCATCATTCGCCTAATGGACGCGAAAGAGATACCTTTCGACGATATGGCGTCAGGACTTGGTCTTTCAGAGACCCAACTCCAGGCTCTTATTGACGGGCGTGCCCGGATCGATGGACAGTTGGCCTCGGCTCTTTCAGAGAATCTTGGTTCGACGCCACGCTTTTGGCTGGCACGCGACAAAACGTATGTTGAGGAACTCTCGCGCCTAGCCCCAGACAGCGGTAATGTCTCCCAGTGGATCAAATCTCTGCCGATCCGTTCCATGAGAAAATATGGATGGGTCGATGCAAATCGTGGAGAGGACGCCATTTTGGCTTCCGCCCTCCGCTTTTTCGGCTGCGATGACCTTCTTTCCTGGAATGCCAAGTATTCGGCAGGCGTGGGGGTTGTTGCTTTCCGTACCTCATTTGCGTTCGAAGCAAATGAAATGGCCACCCTTGTATGGTTGCGTGCTGGGGAAAGCCAGGCTGAAAGGTTAGACTTGCCAGAATATGACCGGCAGGCATTTATCGATCTTTTGCCTCGCTTACGCCGGTTATCGGCATTCAAGCATCCGAAAACATTCCTTCCTCGACTGATCGAGGCATGCCGTGCGGTGGGTGTCGCAGTCACGACCGCCCGAGCGCCGGAAGGCTGCCGCGCCAGTGGAGCATCGTGGGTTCTGAGTTCGCGGCATCCGATCATTCATCTCAGCTTCCGACACCTGTCGGAGGACCACTTCTGGTTCACCTTCTTCCACGAAGCGGCTCACGTCGTGCTGCATGGGGAAGAACACATTGACGTCGATGGAAGCAATCCGTCGATGGAAACCAATTCAGCAAAAGAAGACGAGGCTGACGAGTTCGCGCAGCGCCTTTTGGTTTCGCCCGAAGCGCTCGACGATTTGAAGCGGAATCCCGCTCCGAGAAGGATATTAGCGGCCGCCCGACATCTTGGCGTGACGGCAGGTATCATCATCGGCCAGCTGGAAAAGGTGGGTGCACTCCCACCAGGTCGCTTGAATAGAATGAAACATCGCTACAGATGGTCTGAAGACGCGTTCTTTCCTGAATCCGCTTGAAGCATTACCCTTTAAAGTAGATATATTTGTCTGGTGACTTCTGCCAGTTGCAGAGGCTGTCCTCTATCACCTGTTTGCCGGTCTGAAGATAGTTGTCTAAGCCATCGACGCGAGGTGATAGCGAGATGGCCGATGCTGCGTGATTGGTTGAATTATAAAAAAGCAGCTTCGCGCCGGAGAGTGGGCCGGTCGCCCCGACGATATAAGCGCTCCCTGCTTCGATTGGAGCTAAGTCGAGTTTCGATAGCATTGTCAGAAAATCGAATTTCCCCAGGCGACCAAAGCCGTGGACGGCATTCAGCGAGCGGTACAGTTCATCAAAGACCTCCGTCGGGTTTTGGCCAACACGCTGGTGGGTGCTCTGGATGAGCTGCGCGAAGCCGCCGACCTTGAACTGCCAATCGTAATATGTGTCGAACACCGCCGAAATGGCAGCCGGTTTCTTTGATTGGTATTGGCGGTGGTTCGAATATCTGCCGGATTTGGTGGGGTCAGCGAGAGCGGTCTGGTTTTGAACCAGCATCTGATTGAAAGTGGCCTGATTGTTACCGTAGGTCACGACGTCCCAAACCGGACCTGCGCCGAACGAACCAAGGATATTGGCTGCCAATTTCCATCCGTCGAGAACGTGCTTGCCAAAGTGGGTCGCGACAAACGCCATCCACACAGCCTCGTCACGTTTGCCTAACTTGCCAAGACGAGCGGCAGCTCGGATCGGATCAAACAACAGGTCGTGGGGATCATCTCGCGAAGGATCGATTTTAGCCGTCGTCAGCAGCTTCATGTACTCAATCCGACGCAGGCTGGAGATCAGCTGATCAAGCCAGGTATCCTTCCGAGCTGCGGTCGACAGGCCCGCCAGTTTGCCATGAGCTTGCTCATAAGCGGTGATAGCCGCGTCAAGCTGGGCTCGCCGATCATAATGTGCGCGTTGCAAATCTATTTTCCTCTGAGGTAATCTTTGGCACTCTGGTCGCTGCTCAGGACCTTATTCAATCTATCGAGAGCAAATGTTTTGAATCCTGGAGAGAGGTCCTTGACGTGTGTTTTGATCACGGCCGCTGTCTCAGCATCCTCCAAGGTCGCATGGATTTTCAACATGACCGCCATGTCGCGCCAATAAGGTGTCATAGATGCGGGAATGTCGGCGGCCGGTAACCCAAGTCGCAAAGCTTCCTCCACCCTAAGGAATTCACGGATGCTTTCCCAAGGGTCGCCTGCAGGCATAGGGACCATCGGCACGTCATCGAGATAGTGCTCGTTGATATAGCTTTGTGCCATCTTTCGTGGCTTCAGGTCTTCGGTGTCGTCATAGAGGTGGAGGCTGCCGACCGAATGGAAATAATGGCCGACGTCGTAACCGAGTTGGCGTGCTGCAATCTCTTGGAACATTGTAAATGAGAAAATGTCGTGTGGAAGGCCAAGGTAGGCATCATTGGACCGCATATGAGCTTCCAAATCCAGTAGTCCGTCCCTGACAACAAACTGCAGGCTGCAGGTGCAGGGTATATCCAGGCTGTCGCGTCTGACGTCGGCATTGGAAAGTAACTGGATCGTCGCGTTTCGCGATCCGGGCCGTTCCTTCAATGTATCGATCACCCGCTGCCACTCTGTACCGATTTTTACCTTATCTCCGACCTTGTATCGCCCGCGAATGCCAAACATCCGCTTTCCATATGCTCCGTTGAGCGTCGTCTTATCATCTGAAAACTCGTCGTACCGGTCGAGGTAATGCTTGATGAAAGGAAGGGCGTCGCTACCGGCGAGATACCAAGACATTTCGCCCAAGGCGCTGGTGATTTTGGAACGGCCGATTGAGCGACTGACACGCGCCCTGGGATTCTTCAGTTCAAGAAGAGCGCCGAAGATTTCCGTGCTAAAGCCTTTACGCGAGTAAACGCGTCGGTTCCGTTGATCATCGGAAAGGAGCTGCTGATATACCTGTCGCAGCAGGCCGTCGATGGTTTCTGCGGTGGCTGTGAACAAGAGTGACCCGAATCAAGCGCCGTTAAACTTTAGCGATATTATATCCGTTGCTTTAAGATACTAGGGGTGGAAATGTCCGGTGAATAGGTCGGTGGGTTTACGGAGCCGCGCCTGTGGTGACGGTCAGCGCGAAGGTCCAATGAGACCGAGAACGCCCACGCTTTTTCGGTTGCCCCAATCGCAATGATCCATGCCAGAGAAGCATCACTTTGCCGCGACGCCCGTCAACGGGCTGATGGTCTTTTGCATCTCGTCGACGAACATTTCGATCATCTGCGTCGCTTCCTCTTCTGCGGCCTTGACGTAAACGTCGCGCACAGAAAGGAGTCGCCTCATTTTTTCCTTCGGGTCGTCGGTCTTCTCGCCCGGCAGCAGCTCGGACAGGTTGGCGAGAAGCCCCAACAAGTAGTCTTTGAGGTCTTCCTTCGTCGAGTCGTCCGTTGCGATCATCAAGTCGGCCAAGCGGGAGGTCATCGAGGGCCTCTCGTGCGCATGCACGACGCGATGCCTGTCGCGAAGACGCCAATCGAACTGCTTCTTGAAACGTTTCTCGAACTCTTTCGCGCGATTTTCACTCCCCAAACCCAAGTCCGTTGCAACATGATGCGCGAAGTCGAGGATATCCCCGCCTCGTTCGTGAATGACATACAGCTCATTCTGCCGCAAACTGTGGCTATGCAGTTGCCAAGCAGCGATCATTTCTAGTGAGCCCTTGTTCAGCTCTACGCGGTACTGCGTGATGAATGGGTAAATTCTTATGCGTTCGCAGTAGCTAAGGACCTCCGAGGATACGAGCAGGGGCAAAGACCTAACCGTCGTGAATTTCTTCGCGCCATTTTCGCTTAAGCGCTTGGCAACCGACTTTCTGGTTGCCGAAGATACCAGCTGAGCCTCAGGAATATTGGCGGCATACTTTTCCAACACACCCTTCGACCAAAGCGAAATGGCTTGTACAGCCTCCTTTGTCACGAGCTTTGGATCGTCTTCTTCCTGCATGAGTGTTCCATCAAAAAATGAGTGGGAGCATACATCGACTTAGATGAAGGATTGGCTACCCGCTTTGTTCGGGGTAAGCGGTGTCCAGTTCGCACCCTTGCCAGTTGTCAGTCTACTCGCGCAAGCGAAGGAAGGTGAAGCCGGAAGTGATGACACCCGTGATAATGGTCCCGATGACCGTGCCCGTTATCGGGCCGACGTCGCCGGGTGAGGGATGTGCCGTCGATAGAGCCGCTGCATCGTCCTTCGAAGAGGCCTTGAAACTACGTTAATGCGGGTGGAAGGCGACAGCGATGCGAATTCGAACAATGCAAGGCGAGGATGCCCATCTCGCCGACGATTGCAGGGCTACATTCATGCAATCTGGCCTTGATTAACATCTTGTCCGCCTCAGCCGTAGAAGTAGTATCGGGCGTGCACGAGGAGCGAATCAATCCAAGATGTCGATAGAGCGAGTGATCATCAGCAATTACCGAGCGCTGAAGGCAACCGAAGTAGTATTTGACGCCGAAGTCAACGTAGTCGTTGGCAACAACGAGGCCGGGAAATCTACCTTATTGGAAGCTATAAATCTTGCGTTGAAATGCCAGCTTAATCGCAGGAATGCGCAGTACGAACTGCACCCTTTTTTGATCAACGCCGAAGCCATCGCGGATTTCGTCGCCGCACATAAATCTGGAAAGCCTACTGCGCCGCCCAAGGCGACCATAGAGGTGTTCTTTCGAATGGCCGACGAGGTCGCGGACCTGGTAGGGTCGATGAACAGCCGCAAAGCTGACGCGCCAGGTATTACGCTTACGATCAAGCTTGATGAGAATTTCCTGCCGGAGTATCGCGCATTTGTCAGCGATACAGACGTCTTGAACAGTATTCCAATCGAACTTTACGAAATCGAATGGATGGCGTTTTCTGGTGAGCCACTGACACCCCAAAAAATCCAGCTCAAGTCGGTTCTGGTCGATCCGAGTAACTCGCCGAATGCTTACGCCGCAAATAAATACGTTTTGGACATCGTGCGTGATTATTTGACGAAGTCCCAGGCGGGCGAGTTGTCCCTGGCATATAGAACGATGCGAGATCGCTTCCAGGAAGACACACGCATCACGGCTTTGAATGAAGACCTCAAGGGGAAGCAGGGGGTCGTTTCCAGCAAGGTCCTATCGGTCGCGATGGACACGACAACCCGCTCAAGCTGGGAAACCGGCATCATGCCGCACTTGGATGACATTCCGTTTCCGCTAGTGGGAAAAGGCGAGCAAAACTCGGTAAAGATAAAGCTTGCCATTGAAGCGGCCGAGAAATGCGGCGTGATCTTGATCGAAGAGCCGGAAAATCACCTTTCTCACACGAACCTTGGCAAGCTTGTCAGCCATCTTGCCGAGCGCTGCAAAGGGCGGCAACTCATCATCAGCACGCACAGCAGTTTCGTGTTGAACAGATTGGGCATTGACCATGTCCTTATGTTCAATGGTCGGACGGCAATCACTCTCAATCATCTCGACCCGAAGACCAAGGCCTATTTCCAGCGGCTGCCGGGGCACGATACTTTGCGATTGATTCTGGCAAAGCGCTCCATTCTGGTTGAAGGTCCGTCGGACGACCTGATCGTTCAGATAGGATATCGGCAGCGCTATGGAAAGTTGCCCTTGGAAGACGGGGTGGAGGTCATTTCGGTTGGCACCTCATTCAGCCGGTTCCTGGAGATCGCCCAACATCTAAAGCTGGACGTGGATGTCGTGCGCGATAACGACGGTGACGCCGCCGGGAAGAAGGCAGCATTCGCGAAATTCGAAAACGAAGACACGATTCATATCAACATTGACGACGACGATACGGCTCGAACCTTGGAGCCTCAACTTATCAAGGCGAACGGTCTCCCGAAGATGAATCAAATGCTCGGTATCGAGTTCCCGGACACTGACCTGCTGTTAGAATATTGCACGAACAACAAAACCGAGGCAGCGTTGCTGCTTTATGAGCGGGCGAAGGACCTCAACATCCCGAAATACATTGCGAATGCCATTAGATAACAAGATCATCCTGGCGTCCGCCGGAAGCGGTAAAACCTACGGATTGGTACAGGAAGCCAGTGCGGAAGACGCTTGCCGGAACGCTCTCGTAACGTACACAATCAGGGGGAAGGATGAGCTTGCCGGGAAAGCCTACGAACTTTTTGGTGCGATCCCGCCACACCTAACCGTTGGCACCTGGTACTCCTTCGTATTGAAGCATTTCGTTCGGCCCTATCAAAACCACTTGTTTGATCCGTGGGTCTCGCACATCCGTTTCGAGCGCATCCCGCTTGCCCTTCGAAAAATCCCCAAATCTAAGACTGGTCCATTCTATTTCGGAAAGGGCACGGGCATTTGGCAGGACCGCGTGACAGATTTTGCCTGCCGGATCATAGAAAAAACTAACGGACTGCCCATCAAACGCCTCGAAGCGATCTTCCAACGGATATATTTTGATGAGGCTCAGGACCTGTCTGGTTGGGACCTTGAGCTGATCGAACATTTGCTTCGGTCGAAAATCAAAATCACATTGGTCGGCGATCATCGTCAGGCGACCTTCAAGACCAACGACAACCCCAAAAACAAAAAGTTCGCTGGCAAGGACATTATCGGGATGTTCGAGCAGTGGGATCGAAAGAGGCTGGCATCGATTGAACATCAGACCCATTCCCGCCGGTGCAATCAGGCAATCTGCGACTTCGCCGACACTATTTTTCCAGACTGCCGCAAAACCAGGTCGCTGCAAGAGGTTCAAACCCCGCACGATGGTCTCTTCCTTGTTCGACTGTCAGACCTCCAGAACTATGTTGATACGTTTGGGCCGCAGCCGCTGCGATACGACCGCAGGCGCATCGTTGAATTCGGCAATCCAATCAATTTTGGTGAGTCAAAGGGAATGACTTTCGACCGCACGCTGGTGTTTCCGCATGGACCCTACTTGAAGTTTCTGGGGTCCGGAAACCTCGCGGATGCCGGAAAGGAACTTGCAAGGATTTATGTTTCACTGACCAGAGCCAGATACAGCGTTGGCTTCGTCGTCCCCGACAACTTTCGGTCAAGCCTGCTACCGTTCTTTGAACCGATCATCGTGAAAGAGGCAGTTTGAATGGTTGCGCCAACCCACAATTATGACCTGTGCGTTGTAACTTTCACTAGGGCCGCTCATCGCTGCCGGTGGAGAGAGCGAAACCTGGGTCGACTACCTTTCAGTATCACGACAGGAACTGGACCATGATGCAGATGTTCTAGAGAGCCTTGCTCAACACAAGGTCATAATCGACCGAGGTTTAGGAAACCTTGAGCACAGCTATGTCGGGGGCTGCGAATTTTGCGACGGTCATGCTGGCTGGGACAAGCGATGACTAAGATAAACGCTGGCAGATGGCCACCGCCGCGTTTAATCCAGTATTGGCAAGTCAGGCCTGCTTGGGAACGAAGCTAGACAACTTAACAAAATTAAAGAGAAACCTTCTCCCACTCGATTTTGAAACCGCTCGCTTGCATTTCCTTGGCAAGCTTTACACGCCAGGCACCATGATCGTCGAGGCGCTCCCAAACGAGCCCAACCACGTCTGATGGGATGTCCACCATATCTTTCATCAACGCGACGACGTTTTCGCGTCCGAGTGCCCCGATGAAGAATCCCCACTCTAAAATCACATTCTGACGTGCTCGGGGTTTAGCCTCTTCTCCGCTTAATCCACCGAAATCGTCTGGGGTGAGTAGCACTACCGCAAAATTCACGTTGCTGTGCTCGATAAACTTTTCAATGACAGTCCGGCCTTTATTCGTCTGCTCATGCAAAATGATAGCCTCGAAGCCCAACCGCTCTATGAACCGAGCAACAGCTTCCTTCGGTGCCTCATCCCTCCCATGGACGATGAACACCTTGCTCGGCACGAGCTTTTCGCCAGTCGAGGCATCAGACACTTTGCGGCTCTCCAAGAATAATCCTAACGCTTCGGTAGTGTTCTCGCTACGGGCGTCAGCTTCAGCGATGAAAGGGGCGGCCTCCTTGTAGTCCGACAATATCTGACCACGATACTGCTCGATGGCTCGCTGAAAATCTTGCCTCTCTCGCAATGTAACGTTGGGGATCGCGATGGTGGGACGGAAGCGCTTGTCCTCTTCGATAGCGCGATCAACTACGGCGTCCCAAAGATTTACTCCATCCGCCGTTCTCTCATCAGGATTTTGAAGTGCGAATTTCGCCAGAGAGTTTGCGCGGTCCATCAGGCCGCTGCCTTTTCCCGCATTTTCATCAGGCAGCCCGAACTCTATCAGTAGCCTTTCGAACCCCGAGTGACCAAGACTTTTCAAAATCTGTACAGCGGCAAGAAGTGTTTTACGCGGGTATTGCGAACCTGACACCGTTTCACTCTCCAGTGTTTCGGCGCAATCGTACAGCGACCTCAGTAGCTTGCAAGTGCAACCTTTTCGCTCCGCTTTGACCCTGCCGGTGGTTAGACATTCGTGAGTACCCTTAAACACAATCGGTCACATCACCAGAAGCGAACGTCCAGCGGCTGCAGGTCTTTTCTATCAAATGCGCGAGGATTTCGTAGAACTGTAGACGAGACCGGGAGAGGACAGGTCAAGATCGGATGGTGATCGCCATTTCTGTGATCACGCCGCAAAAGCTGAGAAACCCGCACACAAAGAGAAATCCCCAGAACAGAGTTGCGCTCATCGAAAAACTTAGTTTCGATGTGTCCTCGCGTGACTCCGACGGTAGGATACTATTGATATCTGGGCGGAATTTTTGGCCGAGCGTATCAACAAAACGCCACCAGCAAACGTACAGGGGATAAGCAGCAAAAGCCATGACGATAAGTTTCGCTAAGGGCAGCAGAAAAAGAAGCGCTGGCTGGTACGACGAAGGGTCCATGATTTCTATCGGTGATGAGGTCGGAAGATCGTAAGCGAGGTTGACGGCGATGCGTGATCGCTCGATCATTTCCTTAGTGCGTATGAGTTTAGAAATACCTTATTCCGCTATTTCCTTGCCGGACGGTGACGTCGTTTTGACTTCGAGTAGCAAAGACTTTTATGGGAGGACCGAAACCACGCAGGTTGCAAAAGAACTGCGAGCGCATTTCCTTTCGCTTGGCGGCAACTTCACCACAATGTCCGACGCGAGCTTCTGCGAATTCGCGTCCATCCTGATAGCCCGCCGCGATCACCTTGTTCGGCCGGTGGGTCACAGTTCGATGAAGAAATTGGAGCGAAATCCTGAGTAGTCGCGTTCTTGTTGATAGCCAACGGGATTGCAGACGATCCGCGTTTTGTCGAACATGTAGTCCCTGAATTTGTGAATATGACCATGAATCCAGAGAGATGGCCGCCGCCTCTCGATCAGATCGCTCAAATCGCTAGCGAACGCCGCATTCGTGATGTCGCCGAAAAACCTTGGATCGGAACTTTGCATAAGCGGTGCGTGATGCGTCAGCACAATCGTCCGCCCGTTAAAAGGCTTTCCTAACTCCTCGTCGATGAATGCACGGCTGGCACGATGGCGATCAAAGATTTCCTTGACCGTTACCATACCATTCTCGCCTGCTTGCCGCTCATCTGACCGAAAGATGCAGGAAAAATCCATCATTCTCGATGGGACGAGCCCAAAGGCTTTTGCTCTTCGTTCTTCGGGCGGAACGTGCTCGTCTTCGCCGACCGACACGCAAAAGTCGGTCCATAAGGTTGCGCCGATGAAACGGCAATCGTTGAAAATGAGATTTTGGTTTTCGAGGAGGTGAACCCGCTTTCCCTCGATAAGACGACGCGCTCGTTCGAGAGCAAAATCGATCCCACTGCCATAGTAGTCGTGGTTGCCCAAGATTAGGACCACTGGCATCCGAGGCTCGATGACGCGCAGCAAGAATGAGATGCTGTCATCAATCGCACCCGCGACGTCTCCAACGCAAACGCAGAGATCGGCGTCGGGAATTGCGAGGCGGTCACCTTTTAGGTCACGCAATCTCGAATGATGGATATCACTTATGATCCAAGCACGCATACTTTTCCTCGACTTATAGCACGCGATTGGGGGCCGCGCGGGACTACGCTGCGTGCCTTCGATCTAGTTTTCGACACGGGCTAATGGGACCGGTGACTTCGACGATCCGTTGTTTTCGTCTTGGTCGCCCCTGGCCAGTAGGGCTCCAATTGGAGCGCATCTAGCCGTTTGTGCTTCACGAGGGCGTCGGCGAGCTTCAAGAGACAAGGTTTGAGCCGATCCAGCATGTCTCGCGCTCTTTGGTACTGCTCTTGGAGAATATCCGAGACTTCATCTCGCAATGGCAGGTCTTCCCAGAGCTTCGAAGCGGCGGTGATATCGATGGAGTTCGGAAGGAAATATAGGGAACTTCCAAACCCGTATTCTGTGACCATCTCGATTGCTGTCGTTGTCGCCTTGGCGAAATCGCTTTCCCGACTTCCGCTTGACCAGTTCGACCGGTGTCCGAAAATCAGGTCTTCTGCCGCTGCACCCGCCAAGTCAGCTGTTATCATTTTCATCGCGTCCCATCGGGTGAGATAGTGGCGCGGTGGAAGCTCGGCTTTGGTCGTTCCATTCGAGTCCGTGATTGTGGCGAAGTGCTTGACGTTGTCATAGACTTCAACGTGTTCGATTTTTCCTAGAGAGAATGCGTGGGCGATAAGGGCGTGTCCCGCCTCGTGGATCGCCACGCGGTAGAGCGTCGGCGCATCGAGCGGTGCGGGCACCACCACCTTTGATCTGACATCAGCAATGTTGACATCACGCATCTCTAACCGGGCAGTGCGCTTCGCTTCGCGTGCTAGCATTTCGAGATCGGCCCCACTCTTGCCAGGCAATCGCGCCGCAATTTCCTTGAGAGCATTGTCATTGGCGAGGCTTGGAAGATGAAACCCAAGGATTTCTCCCCTCGCGGTCGCGTCCGGCAAAGGGAAATGGACATGTTTTTCCAGCCGACCGCTTCGCAAGACGGCGGGATCGATTTTTTGTGGGAAATTGCACGCGCCGAGAACGATAACTCCTTCGCGGCCTTCGGCACCGTCGAGGCACTCTAGGAATGCGTTGACGACCGTAGTCGAGTACGTGTCATGGCGTGAAGGGAATTTCGCGCGATCTCCAATGGCGTCAATTTCATCAAGAAAAAGCAGGCAGGGCGCGTTCTCCTTCGCAGCTGCAAATGCTTTATACATCGCCGCGAGCATGTCGCCCAAATCCCCATCCTTGTAGGATTGCCACTTGGGTACGGACGTAGCTTCCAGGTGCAAACCGCATTCGGCGGCGAGCGCGGCTGCGAAACGAGTCTTACCTGTTCCACTTGGTCCGTAGAGCAGGCAACCTCTATCGATATCCGACCACGGCAATTTTCCTTGCCGCCAATCTGCCAGGTCACGTTTCAACTCTAGCGCCCAGGTACTCGCTTTTCCAAAGCCTTTAGTGACATCCAGATTTTTAGGAGCTTGTGATCGGTCGAGCTGGGTTGCCGCTAGCCTGAGCGCTGCGCGGCTCGCGGGTTGGTCACGGCGAAAAATAGCTTCCATTCGATCTGAAGGCTGAAGGGCGATGACCGCCGCCTGATCGTCGGTGAGGGGACCGCACTTCCTGAATTTGCTCAATGCTCTGAGATGTCGAGGATCGCAGATGTTAAGTTTGTCGAAGACGGTTGCGGCAAGCTCGAAATCCTCATGAACAACCGTGCCTTCTTGCGTGAAGATGATGAGCTTCTTGCCTGTCTCAAGCAATTCTTCCGGATCGATTTCCCATCCACGCTTATGTTTCGACGTCGGATGAAGGCAAATCTTCAAGCCGTCCTGGCCTTTAAGAATGATCCTTGCAGCTTCATCGACGTCGCCGAGCTTCCATTGTGGTGGAACGACAATGATCGCGACGCAGGACGGTTCAGATAAGCGGCCGATGTTTCTGCGAAAAAGCGCGACAAGAGCGCAGTAGGCGAGAAAGTCGGGCGCAGACTTCAACGCAATCGCTGGGCCGTTGCGGTTAGTTTTCCTGAATTCGCTGGTGCGCAACTCCTTCAGGTGCTCTGATACTTCTTGAAGTTTCGAGATATAGCGGTCGAGATTATCAGCGAGAGCTTTGTCCATCATTGCACCCGCCGTCAGCCGATTAGACCATCGAAGGCATACCACCGGCTGATGGACCTAGCGATTTTGCGCTTTCCATCGAAGTAGAACAGCTCGCTGGTTACGCCTGGCCCATCCTTGATTTGCGGGTGTCCCGACATCTCACCAATAAGACAAGGAACAGATCGTTGGGCGAGCATGCAATTTCGAATATTCACGACCTCCTCAGGCACAGCGAAACCGCCAGGAGACGCTAGGCATTCAAGGTCAGTCAAAAGCGACCGCAGTCGTGGGATAATCACGCTGGCGGGAGTTCCAAGCCATCTGTCCATTACACGTCACCCTGATTCGTTTTTGCTAAATCCGACAAGCAGCAAGAAGCCTGATTCGTGACTCAAATGCAAAGAAAAATGACGCAAATAGCCCATAAGTGACGCACAGCGAATAATGTTGACATTTCCTTGGTAGAGCGTTTTTTCGGGCTATGAATCCGGTAATTCCGCTACTGCGAGCCGCACGACTTTTGATTGGATGGAGCCAAGCGGATGTCGCATTAGCTCTCGATATAAAGCCGAAGACAATCCAGCTGATTGAGCGCGGAAAATACAAGCTACTACCCCGCGAAGCTTGGATACTGAAAGCACACTACCAGAAGGCACTGGTTGAGTTTACCGAGGCCACTCCTCATCACGGCGCTGGCGTCCGCTGGAGCGTGCCTGGCATCAAGATGGAAGACGAGACACTTGACCACTTTGGCGGCCGCATTGTCAGATCGGCTCGGGGACTGGTTGATCTTAGCCAACGTCAGCTTGCAGAAATAGCGAAGATCGATCCGAGTTTTATCGCTCGCCTTGAGACCAATAGATATGGCGCTTTGAACGAGGCAACGCTCAAAAAATTGGAAGTAGGATTACGATCCGTGAATGTTGAGATGACAGCTGAAACGTCGTTGGTCGGCGCTGGCGTTAGATGGATTACAGCTCCGCCGGAAGCCGCGTCCATATATAAAGATGAGTGACGTGGATTTTCGCGAAACTAAAAATGTAAACTAACACGCCGATAAAGGGCGATTTCAGAGGATTTGTTTACAGACGCGACAATGCCGAAAATAAATCATTTATAACCGGCTGATTCTACGATACTCTCTCTCTCAGTTTACATATGTGTTCCGTCTTACCATTTTGATCGGTCGATCGGCACCGATTTCTGAAACGGCAGCTGCCTGAATGATTGCTCAGGCGGCCGCCTTGTCGGCGAGCATTGCGACCAGCACGTCCGATTGCGAGAGAATGCCGACCAATTTGTTGTTCTCCCGGGCGACCGGCAGGTAGTGCAGTCCTTCTTCGGCGAAGATAACGATCGCGTCTGCGATCGGCGTGTCCGGGGCAACGGTTTTGACCGGCGTCGTCATGATATCCTTGACCGTATCGTTCGGCGCGCTGGCGCCCGACAGAACGAGGCGCACACGTTGCGCAAAACCGATTTTCGGCCGGCCTCTCGTCCAGTTCGCCTTGTCGAGAAAATCGGTCTGGGTGACGATGCCGACCACTTCCGCCCTGTCGTTGGTGACCGGCAGAGCCTTGAAATGGTGGACGCGCATCAGGTCGTGCGCCTCCTTCAGGGTATTGTCGGGTGCGACCGCCACCACATCGCGCGACATGATGCTGGCGCAATCGAGGTGGCCTGCGCGCCGGCGATAAGATCGTAGTTCCGTCCGCCGCAGGATCGTTTCGAGGTCGTCGCGGTCGATGTCCAGGAACTCGTCGTATTCTTTTAGGACATCGTCGAGGTCGGCGGAGGTGAAGCCGATGCGCTGGATCGAGGCGGGATCGGTCGTGCCGTGATCGGCCGTCGCCGGCTTGGCGGCGTGCGGGTATCGACGTCCCGTCAGATTGTTGAAGGCCAGCGCGATCAACAGCAGGGCCAGCGAGTTACCGGCGACGGGCCAGATGACGAAACCGTATCCGAGTTCGTGAATAGCCGGCCCGCCGAGCACGGCGGTGAGCGCGATCGCGCCGCTCGGGGGATGCAGGCACCGAAGCGTCATCATCGCGGCGATGGCAATACCGATTGCCACCGCTGAGGCCAGGAATGGGTCGGTTATTAAAAGGGCGGTAGTCACTCCGACCAGGGCTGCAACGATATTGCCGCCCAGGATCGACCAGGGCTGGGCAAGCGGGCTGGAAGGCACCGCAAACAGCAGCACCGCCGACGCTCCCATCGGGGCGACCAGTGCCGGAAGCGCTGCATCCGCTTTCAAAACCAGGCTTCCCAGCAATCCCGTCACCAGAATTCCGGCGAGTGCGCCAAACGCTGCACGCAGTCTTTCCCTGGGGCTGACGGGAGTGGCTTCCGGCAGGAGCCGGCGCAACAGGCGGCGCATCATGGAGACCTTTGAGTGAGGTGAGATGAATCGCGTTTTAGCAGAAAATTCCGTTCTGTCGCGCCGGTCTTAGCTAACGCTGCGTCCTACCCGAAGAGTGCGGGGCTTAAAGATTAAAGGCCGAGCGGACCCCATCGACGACGAACTGCACGGAGAGCGCCGCGAGGATGACGCCGAGCAGGCGGGTGAGGATCGCCCTTCCGGTGACGCCGAGGAAACGGTCGAGCCGCTCGGCGACCAAAAGCGTCGCATAGACGACCAGCATGATCAGCGCGATGACGCCGATGAGGAGCGCGCGGTCGACTACGCCCGGCAGGGTGCCGGAGAGCAGGACGGTGGCCGAGATTGCGCCCGGTCCGGCAATCAGCGGCAGCGCCAGCGGAAAGACCGCGATGTTGTGGATATGGTCGATGGTGATCGCTGCCTGAGATGTCTTCTCCTTTCGCTCCTGGCGTTTCTCGAACACCATTTCGAAGGAGATCCAGAAAAGCAGCAGGCCGCCGGCAATGCGGAAGGCGCCGATCGATATCCCGAGCAGTCCCAGCACGCTCGACCCGAACAGCGCGAAGACGGCGAGGATGCCGAAGGCGATCAGCGATCCTCGGAAGGCGACCTGGCGGCGCTGGAGGGCGGTCATGCCGACGGTCAGGCCGAGAAAGACCGGCGCGAGCCCCGGCGGGTCGAGTGTCACGAGCATCGTGGTCAGGGCATTGACCAGCATATCGGGGGTCGCCATATCCTCTCCCTGTCGGGCTGCAATCCTTGCAGTCGCATGCGAAGATTGTTAGGACAGGCCGGCAGCGAAAGAAAGCCCACCCCATCCGCGTCGCGGCATGTTTCGACCGTGTTCAAAAGCCGTGTTAAAGCCGCAAAAGCTGTTCAAAACCATTGTGGAAATTGGCGCTCGGAACCGCTTTCCGCTATAAAAAAGAAACTGATTCCGAACAGAGATCGTGATCCGATTTGACTGAGCAAAGCACACCCGGCGGCGGAAAGCTGCCTCCAGGCATCGAACCCATTTCCATCATGGAAGAGATGCAGCGGTCCTACCTCGATTACGCCATGAGCGTCATCGTCAGCCGCGCCCTTCCTGACGTCCGCGACGGACTGAAGCCGGTCCACCGGCGCATCCTCTACGGCATGTCGGAACTCGGCATCGACTGGAACAAGAAATACGTCAAATGCGCCCGTGTCACCGGGGACGTGATGGGTAAGTTCCATCCGCACGGCAACTCGGCCATCTATGACGCGCTGGCGCGCATGGCGCAGGACTGGTCGCTCCGCCTGCCGCTGATCGATGGCCAGGGCAATTTCGGTTCGATCGACGGCGATCCGCCGGCGGCCGAGCGTTACACCGAGTGCCGCCTCGAGAAAGCGGCCCACGCCCTGCTCGACGACCTCGACAAGGAAACCGTCGATTTCCGCGACAACTATGACGGCACGCTCTCCGAGCCCGTCGTGGTGCCGGCGAAATTTCCGAACCTTCTGGTCAACGGCGCAGGCGGCATCGCCGTCGGCATGGCGACCAACATCCCGCCGCACAATCTGGTGGAAGTGATCAACGGCTGCATCGCCCTGATCGACAACCCGGCGATCGAGCTGCCGGAAATGATGGAGATCATTCCTGGTCCGGATTTTCCGACAGGCGCCCTGATCCTCGGTCGAGCCGGTATCCGTTCCGCCTACGAGACCGGCCGCGGCTCGGTGATCATGCGCGGCGTCGCAGCGATCGAGCCGATGCGCGGCGATCGCGAGCAGATCATCATCACCGAAGTTCCCTTCCAGGTGAACAAGGCGACCATGGTCGAGAAGATCGGCGAGCTGGTGCGTGAAAAGCGCATCGAAGGCATTTCCGACCTGCGCGACGAATCCGACCGCCAGGGATACCGTGTCGTCGTCGAGCTGAAGCGCGATGCCAATGCGGACGTGATCCTCAACCAGCTCTATCGCTACACGCCGCTGCAGACCTCCTTCGGCTGCAACATGGTGGCGCTGAACGGCGGCAAGCCGGAACAGCTCGCGCTGCTCGACATGCTGCGCGCCTTCGTGTCCTTCCGCGAGGAAGTGGTTAGCCGGCGTACGAAGTACCTGCTGCGCAAGGCTCGCGAACGCGCCCATGTCTTGGTCGGCTTGGCGATCGCGGTCGCCAATATCGACGAGATCATCCTCCTGATCCGTCGCGCGCCCGATCCGCAGACGGCCCGCGAACAGTTGATGACCCGTCGTTGGCCGGCTCAGGACGTTGATGCGCTGATCCGCCTGATCGACGATCCGCGTCACCGTATCAACGAGGACGGCACCTACAATCTGTCCGAGGAACAGGCCCGCGCCATCCTCGAACTGCGTCTCGCCCGCCTGACGGCACTGGGCCGCGACGAAATCGCCGACGAACTGAACAAGATCGGCGCCGAAATCAGCGATTATCTCGACATCCTGTCGTCGCGCCTGCGCATCCAGACGATCGTCAAGGACGAGCTCGCTGCCGTGCGCGACGAATTCGGTACGCCGCGCCGCACGCAGATCCTCGATGCCGGCCTCGAAATGGACGACGAGGATCTGATCGCCCGCGAGGACATGGTCGTCACCGTTTCGCATCTTGGGTACATCAAGCGCGTCACGCTCGGCACCTATCGCGCCCAGCGTCGCGGCGGCAAGGGCCGCTCCGGCATGGCGACGCGCGACGAGGATTTCGTCACGCGCCTGTTCGTGGCCAATACCCACACGCCGGTGCTGTTCTTCTCCTCGCGCGGCATCGTCTACAAGGAAAAGGTCTGGCGCCTGCCGATCGGCACGCCGCAGTCCCGCGGCAAGGCGCTGATCAATATGCTGCCGCTGGAGCCCGGCGAACGCATCACCACGATCATGCCGCTGCCCGAGGACGAGACGACCTGGGAAAACCTGGACGTGATGTTCTCGACGACCCGCGGCACTGTTCGCCGCAACAAGCTGTCGGACTTCGTGCAGGTCAACCGCAACGGCAAGATTGCCATGAAGCTGGAGGAGGAGGGCGATGAAATCCTCTCCGTCGAGACCTGTACCGATCAGGACGACGTGCTGCTGACCACCGCGCTCGGTCAGGCGATCCGCTTCCCGGTCGATGAGGTTCGCGTCTTCGCAGGCCGCAATTCGATCGGCGTCCGCGGCATCACGCTTGGCGATGGCGACCGCCTGATCTCGATGACCATTCTGGGTCATGTCGATGCCGAGCCGTGGCAGCGCGCTGCCTATCTGAAGCGTTCGGCTGCCGAGCGTCGTGCCGAAGGTGTCGATGAAGAAGACATCGCACTGGTTGGCGAGGAAGTCACCGAGGAGGGACAGCTCTCCGACCAGGACTACGAAGAGCTGAAGGCTCGCGAACAGTTCGTGCTGACGGTCTCTGAAAAGGGCTTCGGCAAGCGGTCGTCTTCCTACGATTTCCGCACTTCAGGTCGCGGCGGCAAGGGCATCCGCGCCACCGACACGTCCAAGACCGCGGAGATCGGCGAACTGGTCGCCGCCTTCCCGATCGAGGACAACGACCAGATCATGCTCGTATCCGATGGCGGCGTGCTGATCCGCGTGCCGGTCAACGGCATCCGCATCGCCAGCCGCGCGACGAAGGGCGTCACGATCTTCTCGACGGCCAAGGACGAGAAGGTTGTTTCGGTCGAGCGCATCAGCGAGCCGGAAGGCGACGAGGAAAACGGCAATGATCTGCCGGAGGAAATCGTCAGCGAGACCGGTGATCTCGGAGCCGCGGCCCCGCAAGCCGGACCGACGGATGAGGGTGCGGCCGAATAGGCCGCACCCTCATCAAACGCTGGGCAAATAAAAAGCCGGAGGATGAAAATCCTCCGGCTTTTGCTTGAACCGCGTGCGACGGGAAGTCTGCGTGAGCGCGGTTCGCTACCGTCAAATGATCAGAATGCGCTGTGGCGGCGCGCGAAATCCCTGAAATCCTTCATGTCGGCGCGTTCGCGCCGAAGCTCGGAAATCGTCGAGGCCACGGAAGCCACGAACATGATGCTGATCAAGCCTGCAAGTACTGTCAACGTCACGAACATGGGGTTCCTTTCTCGTCCGTGTATCCGCCTCAGTAGTACGAGAGATCGCTATAACGGCCCGTTACCTGCGGATATTTCAGATCTGCCAATTGGGATTTATCTTGATAAAGGGTTACCGTTGCCGTCAGCATCACCGCAATCATGGCCGTCCAGACCAGGTTGATCATGGTGATCTTGTCCAGCATGATCGTTTTCCTTCTCGCGATCATCGCCATCTGTCCTTCTTGTTAGCCTGAACGCGCATCGCACAAACAGGTTCCACCGCATTTTGAGGGATACTTAACCGTGTCGCTCTGAAGCCTCCTTGAATGCTCTGTTCATCTGGCGTTCAGAATTCGAAGTCTTTCAGGCTTCTTCCGGCCCGAAGGCGACAATGAAGGCCTCCAGTGCAAAAGCGAGAACCACGGCTCCCAACACCATCAAAGCCAGCATTTTTGGTCGTTTCTCCCGAGATACGGGCGGGTCTTTCGCCCGCCACGATCGCCAGAAGACCACAGGCCCGCTGAAACGCCCTTGAACGGGCCATTCATCTTTCGTTCAGAATTGCGAGATGCTTGCGGTTGGGCGGCTTCCGTGACAAAAGGCGTCAAAATTTCGCTGAAACAGGCCCGGACCTCGGCATGACCACTGCTTTCTATCCCGGTTCTTTCGATCCGATGACCAATGGCCATCTGGACGTGCTCGTGCAGGCGCTGAACGTTGCCGACAAGGTCATCGTGGCGATCGGAATCCATCCCGGCAAGGCGCCGATGTTCTCCTTCGAGGAGAGGGCGGAGCTGATCCGCGCCTCGCTGAACGAAGTCCTGCCGGGACGTGCCGAGAGCCTATCGGTCGTTTCCTTCGACCGTCTGGTCGTCGATGCCGCCCGCGCGAACGGAGCAAAGCTCCTGATCCGGGGCCTGCGCGACGGCACCGATCTCGACTACGAAATGTCGATGGCCGGCATGAACCGGCAGATGGCGCCGGATATCCAGACCGTTTTCCTGCCGGCCGGCGTCGCAACCCGCCCCATTACCGGCACATTGGTCCGGCAGATCGCGGCGATGGGCGGCGATGTCAGCGCCTTCGTGCCTGCCGCGGTCCTCACGGCCCTGAACAACAAGCTGAAACGCTGATCGTTTCCAAACCCGGAGTTCTTTCCATGAAACTGCTTCGTCTTGCCGTTGCCGGCGCTTTCGCCCTCGCGTCGATGGTCCTGCCGGCTCTTGCCGCGCCGGATGATATCCTGACCATCCAGCTGAAGGATGGCCCGGTGGTGATCCAGCTGATGCCGGAAGTCGCGCCGAAACATGTGGCGCAGATAAAGGCGCTCGCCGCCAAGGGCGAATACGACAACGTCGTCTTCCACCGCGTCATCAACGGCTTCATGGCCCAGACCGGCGACGTGCAGTTTGGTAAGCAGGGGGGCAAGAGCTTCAACCCGGCCCGCGCCGGCATGGGCGGATCGGAAATGCCGAATATTCCGGCCGAATTCTCGAAAGTCCCGTTCGAGCGCGGCATCGTCGGCATGGCGCGGTCGCAGGATCCGAATTCCGCCAACTCGCAATTCTTCATCATGTTCACCAAATATCCGAGCCTGGACGGCCAGTACACCGTGGTCGGCAAGGTCGTGTCGGGCATGGAATTCGTCGACAAGATCAAGCGCGGCCAGGGCGGCAATGGCGAAGTCACCGATCCCGACAAGATGATCAAGATCACCGTCGGCAAGAAGTAAGCCGCAGGAATTAAACGAAGGGCGCCCCGTCGCGGACGACAATCGGGCGCCGTACCAAGGAGAAAGCATATGGCCGAGATCAAGGATCCGGAAAACACCCTCATCATGGAAACCACCAAGGGCAAGGTCGTCATCTCGCTTCTGCCGGATCTCGCGCCGGGCCATGTTGCCCGCATCAAGGAACTGGCCCGCGAGAACGCCTATGACGGCGTGGTTTTCCATCGCGTCATTCCCGATTTCATGGCGCAGACGGGCGACGTGAAGTTCGGCAAGCAGGGCTCCGAGAGTTTCAACCCGGCCCGTGCAGGCATGGGTGGCTCGGAAAAGCCGGATCTGAAGGCTGAATTCTCCGCCGTTCCGCATGTGCGCGGCACCTGCTCCATGGCCCGTTCGCAGAGCCCGAATTCGGCCAATTCGCAGTTCTTCATCTGCTTCACCGATGCCCCGTGGCTGAACAAACAGTACACCGTCTGGGGCCAGGTCATCGAAGGCATGGACTTCATCGACCAGATCAAGAAGGGCGAGCCGGTCAAGGATCCGGACTCGATCGTTTCCGTCCGCGTCGCCGCCGACGTCTGATTCCACTTAAACGAATGGCCCGCTCCGTCTGTCGGCGGGGCGGGTTTCTTATTTCTGGAAAAGCCATGCGCGTCGATCTCTTCGACTTCGATCTGCCGGAAGAAAACATCGCGCTGAGGCCGGCAAGCCCACGCGACAGCGCCCGGCTGCTCGTCGTCAGGCCGGGAAGCGAACCGGTGCTTGCCGATCACCGCATATCCGATCTGCCGGGTTTCTTAAAGCCAGGTGATGCGCTCGTCTTCAACGACACCAAGGTCATCCCCGCGCAGCTCGAAGGCATACGTCACCGCGAAGGGGCGGGCGGACAACAGGTGTCGGCGACGCTGCATATGCGCGTTGCCCCCGATCGCTGGAAGGCCTTTGCCAAGCCCGGGAAACGTATCAAGATCGGCGACCGCATCGAGTTCGGACACGGCGGCAATGCCTGCCTGATCGGTTCGCTTGCCGCAACCGTGGAGGAGAAAGGTGAGGGCGGCGAAGTCACTCTGCGCTTCGATCTTTCCGGCCCTGCGCTCGACGAGGCGATCATGGCAGTCGGGCACATCCCGCTGCCGCCCTATATCGCTGCCAAGCGCCCGGAAGACGCACGGGACCAGAAGGACTACCAGACCATCTACGCCCGCGAGGAGGGTGCCGTCGCGGCGCCAACCGCGGGCCTGCATTTCACGCCGGAGCTTTTCTCGAGCCTCGATGCTGCCGGCATCGAACGGCATTTCGTGACGCTGCATGTCGGGGCAGGGACCTTCCTGCCCGTCAAGGCGGACGACACGGCCGAACACAAGATGCATCAGGAAATCGGCCATGTGAGTGCCGAGACCGCCGCGCGGTTGAATGCCGTGAAGGCGAGGGGCGGTCGCATCGTCTGCGTAGGCACCACCTCTTTGCGCCTGATCGAGAGCGCTGCTACCGATGACGGCACGGTAAAACCCTGGAGCGGCGCGACGGGCATCTTCATCACGCCAGGTTATCGCTTCAAGGCGGTCGATATGCTGATGACCAATTTCCATTTGCCGAGGTCGACACTGTTCATGCTCGTTTCGGCCTTCTGTGGTCTGGAGACGATGCGGGCGGCCTATGCCCATGCGATCGAAACCGGCTACCGCTTCTATTCCTATGGCGATTCCAGCCTTCTTCTCCGGGACGACCGATGACCGAGACTTTCCAGTTCAACCTCAAGGCCACCGATGGCGGCGCGCGGCTCGGCGAGATCACCATGCCGCGCGGCACGATCCGCACGCCAGCCTTCATGCCGGTCGGTACCGTTGGCACCGTCAAGGCCATGTATCTCGACCAGGTGCGCGATACCGGCGCCGATATCATTCTCGGCAATACCTATCACCTGATGCTGCGGCCGGGCGCCGAGCGCGTGGCAAGGCTCGGCGGCCTGCATGAGCTGATCCGCTGGAAACATCCGATCCTCACCGATAGCGGCGGTTTCCAGGTCATGTCTTTGTCGGGACTGAGGAAGCTCGACGAGAAGGGTGTCACCTTCAAGAGCCATGTGGATGGCAGCCTTCACCACATGTCGCCGGAGCGCTCGATCGAGATCCAGGGCCTGCTCGGCTCCGACATCCAGATGCAGCTCGACGAATGCGTGGCGCTGCCCGCCGAACCCAAGGAGATCGAGCGGGCGATGGAGCTGTCGCTGCGCTGGGCCGAGCGCTGCCGTGTTGCCTTCGGCGACCAGCCGGGCAAGGCGATGTTCGGCATCGTCCAGGGCGGCGACCAGCCCGAGCTTCGCATCCGCTCAGCGGAAGGCCTGAAACAGCTCGATCTGAAGGGTTATGCGGTCGGTGGGCTTGCCGTCGGCGAGCCGCAGGACGTCATGCTGAAAATGCTCGAAACGACGCTTCCGGTCCTGCCGTTCGAAAGGCCGCGTTACCTGATGGGGGTCGGCACGCCGGACGACATGCTGAAATCTGTGGCGCGCGGCATCGACATGTTCGATTGCGTCATGCCGACCCGTTCGGGCCGCCATGGGCTCGCCTTCACCCGCCGCGGCAAGGTCAATATCCGCAACGCCCGCCATGCGGAGGACATGCGGCCCCTGGACGAGGAATCGAACTGCCCCGCCGCCCGAGACTATTCCCGAGCCTACCTGCACCACCTCGTGCGTGCCGACGAAGCGCTCGGCGGCATGCTGCTGTCCTGGAACAACCTGAACTACTATCAGGACCTGATGAAGGGCATCCGCCAGTCGATCGCCGAAGGCCGCTTTGCCGACTTCTACGCCGAAACCCAGGAAATGTGGGCGAAGGGCGATATCGATCCCGTCTGATTAAAGCTGTCAGATGCCTTGGCTGGCGGTGTTGCGGATCATCCTGACACCGTTGACCTTGTAGGACCCGTCGTCCATCAGCCGCATCTCGTAGATTGCCGTCCAGTCCTTGCCTTCCCTGGCGCTGATCATCACTTCCTGCAGCACCACTTCGCCGCCGCCGATCATCTTCGAGCGGCCGAAGGCATAGTTGCCGGCGTGATAGACGGGCTCGTAGGTTTTCCGCACCATATCCAGGAACCGGTCCTTGTTGGGATAGAGGCTGCGGATCCCGGGCGAGGCGAAGGAATAGGCCTTTTCCGCGTCATCGTCCATGAGCGCGGCAATCTGCCCGGAAATCACCGCCTGGGCATTGGCGACCGGATCCTCGGCTTTGACGGAGGCAAAGGAACAGAGAACGAAACACAGAACGACTGCAACATATCGAACCAGCATCGGGCTTTCTCCAAGGGCGGGCACCACAAGGCTAGCGCCTTCGGGCGCAAGGAGAAGATGGTGCCTGCGAGTTTTTCGCGCAACGCCTTTCTTTAAGGCAGACGAATCCGAATGATTACAGAATGATGACGCGTTGAAGCGCCCGCTGCCGTTATCCGCACATTTTCGTGATATTCCGCCCATCGGTGGCGCAAGGCAGGGTCCCGTTATCGCGGCTTGTCGGTATCGGCCGACGCTGTCAGGAATGCGACGGGAATTTTGATTCGCCCGGACATGCAATTTCGATGAAAAACCTTTTACCGCCGGCCCTGCTTTATTTCAGCAATGCCATCCTGTTCATTTCGCTGTTCACGCGGTTGCCGGCTATCCAGGCGTCGCTCGGAATCGACAAGGCCGCCCTCGGTCTGGCGCTGCTGAGCGCCCCTGTCGGTACCTTTCTCGCATTGCCGCTTGCCGGACGCATCAACGACCGCCTTACCCCGCGGCTGACGGCACTCGTCACCCTGCCGATCTGCGCCATGCTCACGCCCGCGCTGACCGTCTTTCCCGTCGTGGGATTTGTGATCTGTTTCTTTCTCTTCGGTTTCTTCCGCACCATTTTCGACGTGGCTGCCAACATGATCTCTGCCGGCATAGAAAAGCGCACCGGGCGGAAGGTGCTGTCGCGCAGCCATGGTTTCTGGTCGGTCGGCCTGCTGGCCGGCTCCCTGTGTTCCGGCTTCCTGGCCGAGAAGGCGGTGACGCCCTTCGTGCAGCAGACCATGGCCGCCGGCTTCGTCGTCGTGGCGTGCCTGCTGGTGTTCTGGATCATGCCCGGGGAGGCGTCTGCGGAGACGCAGCTCGACCGCAAGCGCGGGGCGTATGTGCTCCCGGACAGGATGATCGTGCTGATCTGCGTCATGGTTTTCGGCCTCTGCATCGTCGAGGGCGCGGTCTACGACTGGGGTATCTTTTTTCTGCGTGAACAGGTGAAGGCCGATCCGGCGATTGCCGGCGTGCTTTATGCCGCCTTCACCATCGGCATGGGGCTGACGCGGCTTTCCGGCGACATGCTGCGGGACAGTTTCGGGTCCATGGTGCTGGTGCGTGCCTCGGCCGCCTCCGTCGCTCTTGGAATTGTCCTTCTCGTGACGACGCCGAGCCTGACGCTTTCCGGCTTGGCGCTTTTCCTGATCGGCTGCGGCGTGGCGCTCGCTTACCCGCTCGCGGTCTCGACGACGATCGAGCTTGGCAGGGGCCAGCCGTCGGAAAACCTCGCGGCGCTGGGTCTGACGCTGATGTTGTCGACGATCGGCGTACCGCCGCTGCTCGGCTTCATTGCCGAACATGTCGATCTCGTCGCGACCTTCCTGGTGCTGTTGCCTTGCGTCCTGGTCAGCTTCCTGATGGCGCCCGTCGCCGAGGGCCGCCGCCCGTCATGGCCGCGCCCGCGCCGCCAGCCGGCTTGACTGTTCTGTGGGAAAATCCGGCAAGGGTGTGGCCTGCCCATAATTGGCCACAAGAGTCGGTGAGGGGTTGAGACCGCTGGCCTTAGCCGTTAGACAATGAAACCGGATTTGCCGAAAACAGGTGACACTGTGATCGACCCTTATGAGATGCTTGGTGTTTCGCGCGAGGCGGATGGCGTAGCCATCAAGTCAGCCTATCGCAAACGCGCGAAAACGGCTCATCCGGATGCCGGCGGCGACGTCGATACATTCGGGAAATTGACCGTGTCCTATGAACTGCTCTCCGATCCGGTGCGCCGAAAAGTCTACGACGACACGGGCTACGACCCTGAACTCGCCGACACGAAGGACCTGCAGGGGCTGGTGATTCTCGAAACGCTGGTCAATGATATCATCCTCGACGAGCGCGAGCCGGGAAGTTTCGATCCGGTCGCCGCCATGCGTCGCAAGCTGACCGACAAGATCGTCAATGCCCGCTTCCATATCCTGGAGATGGAGCGCCACCGCGCCCGCATCCGCAACCACATCGACCGTATCGGCCGCAAGCCCGAGACGGACGTGCTGGGCCGCATGCTGAAATCCAGGTGTGAAGCGATCAACGACGCGATTGGCAAGGCCGAGACCGAGATCGAGAATATCGAGCAGGCCTACGGCATGCTGGACGGGTACTCCTACGAGGTCGAGGTGATCGAGATCAAGACGGCGGCCGAGTGAGCGTCACAATCCGGCTCTTGACACCGAAGTCTGCTTCAAGACATAGCTTCAGCCCATTCAATTCACAGGGTTTTCGATGGCATTGACCATACGTGAGGCCGTCCGCGAGGATGCCGCGACGCTGCTCGGTTTCATCCGCGAGCTGGCGATCTACGAAAAGGCAGAGCATGAGGTCGCGGCCACCGTCGAGACGATCGAAAGCTCCATTTTCGGCGAGGGGTCCGTGACCAGGGCACTGGTCTGCGAGCAGGACGGGATACCTGTCGGCATGGCGATCTGGTTCTTCAGCTATTCGACCTGGCAGGCGAGAAACGGGCTTTACCTCGAAGACCTGTATGTGACGCCGGCGGCGCGCGGGCTCGGCGCCGGCAAGGCGATGCTGAAGCGGCTGGCGCAGATCGCCGTCGAGAACGGTTGCGGCCGGTTCGAATGGAGCGTGCTCGACTGGAACGAACCGGCGATCCGGGTTTACAAGGCGATCGGCGCCGAACCGATGAACGAATGGATCCGTTATCGGCTTTCAGGCGAGACGCTGAAAAGCTTTGCCGAGGGCTGATAGGGCAGGCGAGGTTGACTGAGGAATGTGATTTGCCATGGATCATGGCGTTCGCCCAACTCTGCCGGGGCCACCGGCGGCACGTTGCGGAGCTTTCCGTCGCCGTGATCAACAGCGTTACTCGCATGGGATGGAATTTCCCGGGTACGACAGGCCCCGGTAGGGCCGTTTACTAGCGCTGGCACTCGTCCAGCGCCGGGATAGCTCTCAATAAAAATGGTCTTCTCGAGACTGATTGCGAAATCTTCCATTCTCGCTGGAGGAGAGCGTACCTATCTAATTCCCTCACGTCAGACCGCAGGAGATTTAAATGACTGCCGAATTCGGCCCGTACATACAGATGCGCAAGCTCGCTCAGCAGATGGCCATCCAGTATCAGAAGGACAGCGACCTCGACCTGGTGCCTCTTCTTGCTCATTTCATGGATGAGGTCGAAGTGAATGTCGCTTCCGATCGCTTCGATCATTCGGGGTTCATGGAAAAGATCCGCGCGCCCCTGACGGTTGATGCTGAGGTGACATTAGACCAGCGCCGCAAGGAATTCCTAAAGGCCGTCGCGGACGCGCTACAGGAGCGCATCCAAAACGAAGCGGAAGCCGCCACCCTTCCAGCGTCATAAGCCGCTGCCTCTCGGTTTCTTCCGGCTCGATCAGGCCGCTGGCCGCCGGAGTTCATCCGAAGATCGCCAGCGAGCGCCTGGGGCCACTCGGCGATTGGCATCACGCTGGACCTTTATTCGCATGTGATGCCGGGCATGCAGGCGAATGCGGCCGAGCACGTTGACGCTGCGGTCAAAGCTGCTAAAAAGCCAGCCATCGAGTGATTGGGTCGCAATCGGCAGCAACTGCCGCTTTCGAGAATTCAACAAAAAGTGGATTTCTTAACCTTTTCAATCAGATGGAAGAGTGTCCGAGTGGTTTAAGGAACCGGTCTTGAAAACCGGCGTGCGGGAAACCGTACCGTGGGTTCGAATCCCACCTCTTCCGCCAATATTGGCGTATCATGATACCGCGCCGTGATTTTCCCCTTACGCGTCGTCACCGTGGCTCCACGGACAGGCTGAGATAGGTCGGGTCGAATTCCGCCACTTCCTGCAACCGGTCCCAGTCGAGAATGGTGATCGTGTGGTTGGACCAGGAGATCAGGCGTTCTCGCCTTAGCGTCTGGATGACGCGGTTCATGTGGACGAGCGACAATCCCAGCACGTCGGCCATCTCACCCTGCGAGAGCGGAAAGTGAAAGGCCCAGCCGTTGGTGCGGCGGACCACTCCCAGCCGGACATAGAGTTCGCATAGAATGTGGGCGAGGTGCGAGACCTTGGAGCGCCGCCCCATGGCGACGATCCAGGCGCGGTGGATCGACCCGTGGATCAGCGTATCGAGCCACAACATCCGGGTCAGGTGCGGATGCTGTTCCGTGACCTGCTTCAAGTCGAAATGATCGCTGAGGCTGACATGGCATGGAGACAGCGCGATGACGCCGTGATCCATGGTTTTCAGCAGGAAGGCATGCAGGTCGACGAAGTCGCCGGCGACGTGGATCGCCGTGATCTGCCGCGTGCCTTCCGCCGTCAGTTTGTATCGGGCAGCGAACCCATCGACGAGCAGGCTGCTGTAGCCGGGCCTCGAACCTTCGACCACCAGGTCTTCTCCAGCGAGAAATCGTCTTTCACGGCCAAGGATGCGCCTGAGGATGTCGCGCTCTTGATCGGTGAGAAGGTCGTGCTGTTCCAGGTTGAGAAGTAAAGAGTCGATCACGGTTATCCTCGGCAGGCCCATCAATATCCAGGGAAGGAACGGATGAAGAAGCTATATGGATCCCTCGAAAAGACTGACCACCGGACGGGAACAAATGGCGGCAAAGGAAATTCGGTCGATAGAATATTCAAGCAGTGAGCAAGGCATGGCGCGATATTTCTTCGACTTGATCAATGGCAACGGACCCGTGCGCGACAATGAGGGCCAGGAAATAGTAACCCGCGAAGGGATCAGCCGGGAGGTGAGCCGGATATTGGCCGATATCGCCCGCGAGGAATTCCCCGAGCGGGGGAAGGGCTCGATCTCTGTCGAGGTACGTAATGAAGATGGGCAGTCGGTATTTTCCGGCCGCCTGTCGTTTCAGACACAGTGGCATGATGATCCGCAATCTTGACTGTGTAATACCTGGCTTTCCGCAAATTGAACTTGGTCGGGAGTGGTCGTTGTTAACCAGCGATTAACCATATCAAATACAATTTTATCTTTTCCCCCGTTTTCGTTCGCATTTTTGCCGCGATGCTAGCAAAAGTTCGTTTCCATTGTGTCCGTCGGCATAGGGGTATGTCCCGGACCGGTTCAATGGCTGTGAAAGGCGGTGCGGTCGCGAGGGCCGTTCGCAGCCTGTGGCAGTGAAGGCGGCATGGGACGAATGAGTTTGGGTGTGAGTGGCGGCAAGCTTTCGCTGGGTGCGAAATGGCTCGGGGTAACGATGGTCTGTGCGGGGATGGCGTCCTGCGCCACCACCGAGGCGCCGAAGTCCAAACCCCGCAGCAAAGAGTATTTCTCCGAAAAGGAATATGGCGTTAAGGCGAGCCCGCGCGTGGTCGGTGACGGCCGCCCGGTGCCGAAGGGTGGCGGTCGGTTTATGGTCGGCCAGCCCTACGAGGTCAAAGGCCAGACCTACGTTCCCAAGGAAGATCCGAACTACAACAGGAGCGGTCTTGCCTCCTGGTACGGGTCGGCCTTCCACGGCCGCCTGACTGCCAATGGCGAAGTCTATGACAGCGAGCACCTGTCGGCCGCGCATCCGACCTTTCCGCTGCCGAGTTATGCCCGTGTGACCAATATCGACAACGGCACCTCGGTCATCGTGCGGGTCAATGATCGCGGCCCGTATCATCCGGGCCGCATCATCGACGTTTCCGACAAGACGGCCGAGATGCTCGATATGAAGCGGATCGGCACGGCCCACGTCAACGTCCAGTATGTCGGCCGCGCCCGCATGGACGGGAAGGACATGCCGTTCCTGATGGCATCGTACATCCGCAAGGGTGATCGCCTGCCGTCGATCCGGCCGGAAGGCCAGATCGCCACCGGCGTCATGGTCGCGTCGAACCAGACGCTCGGCGACCAACTCCAGAGTTACGGCTCGGCCATGCCGCGTCCGATCGCGCTTGCCGGCCGCACGCCGAGCGCGCCGGCCGCGGAACCTTCCGCACCCCAGGCCTTCGAGGCTTTCGAGAATTTCTCGACGTTGCCGCCGGTCGGCCCGCTTCCGATGGAGCGGCCGGTTGCCGGAGGTGTTCCCACGCAGGCCCGGCAGGTTGCTTCTTCCTACCCTGTCGAAACTCAGGCGCGGCCTTTGCAGGCGCGAAGCCTGGAAACCGCCTATTCATCCGCCCCCCCAGGCAAAAACCCCGCAGGTCATGTTCGGTAACATGGTGCTGGAAGGCCCCAAGGCTGCTCAAAAGCCCGTGCGCTAATTCATGGGCGATTGCGGGGTGCAATCGCCGCTGCTACGCATAGGTTGGACGGTTCGTGGGGTGATCATGCGGCGCCTGCTGATTCTGCTTTGCCTGGTATTGCTGCAAGGATTCCTGCAAGCCGGGGCACCTTCGGGAGCCGTCAGCGCGCAGGAACCGCCGCCCGCCTTCGTGACCAAGGCGAAACAGGTTTATATGGTCGAGGCGAAGACCGGCACGGTGCTGCTCGCCTCCAATGAAAACCAGGGCTTTCCGCCGGCCTCGCTTGCCAAGCTGATGACCATGGAAGTGGTTTTCAGTGCGCTGAAGCGGGGCGAGATCAGCCGCGACACCGTTTTCCCCGTCACCGAATTTGCCTGGCGCACCGGGGGGGCGCCCTCGGGCACCACGACAATGTTTGCGGCGCTGAAATCCCAGATACGCGTCGAAGACCTCGTCAAAGGTGTCGTCGTCCAGAATGGCAACGATGCCTGCATCGTGCTGGCGGAAGGCATTTCCCATTCCGAACGCGAATTTGCGGCCCGGATGACGGCGCGCGCCAAGGATCTCGGGCTCGGCCGCTCCGTTTTCGGCAACTCCACCGGCCTGCCGGACACGGAGAGCCGCACGACCGCGCGCGACCTTGTCGAGCTCTCCCGCCATATCTTTCGCGAATATCCGGAATTCTATCCGATCTACGCCCAGCCGGATTTTACCTGGAACAAGATCTTCCAGCGCAACAAAAACCCGCTTTTTTCGCTCAATATCGGCGTCGACGGCCTTGGCGCCGGCTTCGCGGAAGGTTCGGGTTACGCGCTGGTGGCGTCGGTGGCACGCAACGGCACGCGGCTCTTCCTTGCGATGGGTGGGCTTGCGAGCGACAAGGAACGGCTCGAGGAGGCGAGAAGGGTGCTCGAATGGGGGCTGTCCTCGTTCGAAACCAAGGTCCTGTTCAAACAGGGCGAGGTGATTGGCCAGGCGAGCGTCTATGGCGGCACGTCGAGCCATGTCGACCTCGTCGCCCGGGAACCGGTCGATATCTATCTGCCGGCCAATAATCCCGACCGCCTGTCCGGGCGAATCGTCTATCGCTGGCCATTGCGGGCTCCGGTGACGGAAGGCCAGGATGTCGGTGTGCTGAGAATTATGGCGGGCGACCGGGTTGTGCGCGAAGTGCCGCTGGTAACAGCCAAACCGGTCGGAACGGGCAGCCTCGTCAGCCAGGCAACGGACGCGTTGCTCGAACTGATGTTCTTCTGGCTTTGACAAGACGATGTTTCGCAGCGCACCCATATGCGTTATAACCGAAGCATAAATTGAATGCGGAAAGACGCGTGGCAGAACATTCCGGATTGTTCGTAACTTTCGAAGGCGGCGAGGGGGCTGGCAAATCCACCCAGATTCGCCGGCTGGCGGATCAGCTGCGCCGCCGCGGCCATGATGTGCTGATGACCCGGGAGCCTGGGGGCTCGCCGGGGGCGGAGGCCGTGCGCCACGTTCTGCTCTCGGGCGCTGCGGAAGAGTTCGGCGTGCGGATGGAGGCGATCCTGTTTGCCGCTGCCCGCAACGACCATGTCGAGGAAGTGATCCGGCCGGCGCTCGAAAGCGGCGCCATCGTGCTCTGCGACCGGTTCATCGATTCCTCGCGCGTCTACCAGGGCGTCACCGGCAATCTCGAGCCTGACTATATCGAGGCCCTGCAGCGGGTTGCGATCAACGGTGTTGTGCCGGATTGCACGCTGATCCTCGACCTGCCGGCCGAAATCGGCCTGAAACGCGCCCGCAAGCGCGGCGCCGACAGCGCCCCCGACCGCTTCGAGCGCGAGGAGATCGAGACCCACGAAAAACGTCGCGAGGCCTATCTCGAGATCGCCGAGGCGGAACCGGAACGCTGTCACGTGGTCGATGCCGAGCGGTCCGAGGACGCGATCGCCGAGGAGATCTTCGCGATCGTCGAGCCTTTGGTGCGCGAACTGAGCTTCACCCAGAAGAGCAGTGCGGAATCGGTCGGATGAGCGAGGAAGCCGCCGGCATTCTGGAAGGCGCCGTGCCGCCGGCGCGCAATCCGCATCTCTACGGCCATCAGGCCGCCGAGGATTTTCTCGCTCGCAGCTACCGCTCCGGAAAAGGCCATCACGCGATCCTGATCGAGGGGCCGGAAGGCATCGGCAAGGCGACGCTCGCCTTTCGCTTCGCCAACCACGTGCTTTCGCATCCGGATCCGGCGACGGCGCCCGATTATCTCGCCGATCTCGATCTCAATTCATCCGTCAGCCGGCAGATCGCGTCCGGCGCCTCGCATAACCTCCTGCATCTCGCCCGGCCGGTGGACGAGAAGACCGGCAAGACGAAAACGGCGATCACTGTCGACGAGGTGCGCCGGGCCGGGCATTTCTTCTCGCAGACGTCAGGCACCGGCAACTGGCGGATCGTCATCATCGATCCCGCCGACGATCTCAACCGCAATGCGGCAAATGCCATCCTGAAGATCCTCGAGGAACCGCCGCGCCGGGCGCTCTTCCTGGTCCTGTCGCATGCGCCGGGCAAACTGCTGCCGACGATCCGCTCGCGATGCCAGTCATTAAGATTGTCCCCGCTGGGTGACCAGGACCTTTCGAAGGCGCTTGCGGGTCTCGGCACTCCGCTCGACGGCGGCAAGACGCAGGAAATGGTGCTGAGCATGTCCAAGGGCAGCGTTTCCCAGGCGCTGAAACTCCTGAACTATGGCGGCACCGAGATCATCTCCGCCTTTGAGGAGGTGGTTGCAGCCGATGGTCCCACCGCCCGCAAGGCGATGCACCGGTTGGCGGATGTCCTGTCCGGCAAGGACAGCGAAGTGATCTTCGGCTTTTTCCTGGAGCATTTGAGCGATCACCTGATCGACAAAGCGCGCAGTGCAGCCCTTGCCGGCGATCTTCCGACGGCGGACCGGCAGGCGAAACTCGTCAGCGACATGTCCAAGAAGATCACCATAGCGCAGGCCTATAATCTCGACCGCAAGCAGACAATCCTGTCGATCCTCGATGCCGCGCGGCGCTGATCCAAAGGGCAGGGGCTGGAGCCGCATAAGGAACTTTGTGTTTCGCATCCGCGAAACATGCGCTAAGAGCGGCATGATCCAAATCCAGTGCCCCAAATCCCAAGTGCACGAGTGCCCCGATGTCCGACAAGACGCCCTATTACATCACCACTGCGATTTCCTACCCGAACGGCAAGCCGCATATCGGCCATGCCTATGAGTTGATCGCGACGGACGCCATGGCGCGCTTCCAGCGCCTCGACGGCAAGGATGTTTTCTTCCTGACCGGTACGGACGAGCATGGCCAGAAGATGCAGCAGACGGCGCGCGCCGAAGGCATTGCACCGGAAGAGCTTGCCGAGCGCAATTCCGGCGAATTCCGGGCGATGGGAAAGCTGCTCAACGCGTCCAACGACGATTTCATCCGCACCACCGAGCCGCGTCACCATGAGGCTTCCAGGGATATCTGGAACCGGATGGCCGACAACGGCGACATCTACAAGGACACCTATGCCGGCTGGTATTCGGTGCGTGACGAGGCGTTTTATGCCGAGGACGAAACATCGGTGCGCGATGGCGTCCGCTACGGACCGCAGGGAACGCCGGTGGAGTGGGTGGAGGAGTCCAGCTACTTCTTCAAGCTCTCCGAGTATGGCGACAAACTGCTGAAACACTACGAGGAGAACCCGGATTTCATCGGCCCCAACGAGCGCCGAAACGAAGTGATCTCCTTCGTGAAGTCCGGCCTGCGCGACCTGTCGGTATCGCGCACGACCTTCGATTGGGGTATCAAGGTACCGAACGATCCCGCGCACGTCATGTATGTCTGGGTCGACGCGCTGACCAATTACATCACCGCCACGGGCTATATGGAAGACCCGAACGGCCCGCGCGCCAAGTATTGGCCGGCGGATGTGCATATCATCGGCAAGGACATCATCCGCTTCCACGCGGTCTACTGGCCGGCCTTCCTGATGTCGGCCAAGCTGCCGCTGCCGAGGCGCGTCTTTGCCCACGGTTTCGTGCTGAATGCCGGCGAGAAGATGTCGAAGTCAGTCGGCAATGTCGTCGATCCGTTCGAGCTTCTGGAGAAGTTCGGTCTCGACTACGTGCGCTACTATCTCTGCCGCGAGATTTCCTTCGGCCAGGACGGCAATTGCAACGACCAGCTGATCGCCACCCGCGTCAATGCGGATCTGGCCAACGGCATCGGCAACCTTGCCAGCCGCTCGCTGTCGATGATCGTCAAGAATTGCGACGGCCATGTTCCGGAACCGGGTGAGCTCACCGACGCCGACAGGCAACTGCTTGCGGCTGCCGACGGCCTGATCGGCGTCTGCCGGGAGGAAATGGACAAGCAGCTGATCAACCGGGCTCTGGCGGCGATCATCGGCGTCGTTTCCGATACCGACCGTTATTTCGCGGCGCAGGCGCCGTGGGTGCTGAAAAAGACCGACACCGCCCGCATGGGCACGGTGCTCTACGTGACGGCGGAGGTCGTGCGCCAGATCGCCATCCTGCTGCAGCCGTTCATGCCGGAATCGTCGGCCAAGCTGCTGGACCTGGTGGCCGCTCCGGCGGACAAACGGGACTTTGCGGCGCTCGGCGAAGCCGGACGCCTGAAGCCCGGCACGCCGCTCGAAGCGCCGGCGCCGGTTTTCCCGCGTTATGTCGCGCCGGAAGCGACCGTATAAGGCCTTATCCATGCTGATTGATACCCATTGCCATCTGGATTTTGCCGATTTCGCCGCGGAGCGTGATGCGATCGTGTCACGTGCCCATGAGGCTGGCGTCCGCCAGATGGTGACGATTTCGACGCGGGTGCGAAAACTCGACGGGCTGCTGGCGCTCACCGAGCAATATCCCTCGGTCTTCTGCTCGGTTGGGACACATCCGAATAATGCCGGCGAAGAGCTGGACATCCAGACCGAAGACCTGGTGCGGCTCGCTAATGCGCATGAAAAGATCGTCGCGATCGGCGAGGCCGGGCTCGACTATTTCTACGATACGCAGACACCGGCCGACCAGAAGACCGGGCTGATCCGCCATATCGCCGCCGCTCGCGAAACCGGTCTACCGCTGGTCATTCACAGCCGCAGCGCCGACGAGGACATGGGCGAGATATTGACGGCTGAAAGCGGGAAGGGGGCCTTCCCTTTCATCCTGCATTGCTTTTCGTCCGGCGCAGAGCTTGCCCGCATCGGCGTCGAGCTCGGCGGTTACGTCTCGTTCTCAGGCATCCTGACATTTCCGAAATCGGAAGATCTGCGCGCGATCGCCAAGACAGTGCCGCTCGACCGTTTGCTGGTCGAGACGGATGCGCCGTATCTGGCGCCAAAACGCTGGCGCGGCAAGCGCAACGAGCCGTCCTATGTGGTCAACACGGCCGAAGTGCTCGCCGAATGCATGGACGTCAGTTACGAGGAAATCGCCAGGATCACCACGGAGAACGCGTTCCGCATCTTCTCCAAGATGCCGGGGCTTTGATCGGTGGCGAGGTATCGGCGGCGCTTCACCATTCTTGGCTGCTCGTCGTCGCCCGGCGTGCCAAGGCTGAATGGTGACTGGGGCGCCTGCGATCCGACCAATCCGAAGAACCGCCGCACGCGCGCCGCCTTCATGGTCGAGCAGATCGCAGCCGATGGCGGCAGCACGGTGGTTGTCGTTGATACCGGCCCGGATTTTCGCGAGCAGATGATCGCTGCCAAGGTCCAGCGCGTCGACGCAGTTCTCTACACTCACGCGCATGCGGACCACCTGCACGGCATCGACGATCTGCGCGGTTATTTCATCCTGCAGCACCATCGCATTCCGATCCATGCCGACCTGCTCACCATGGACCGCATCCGCCAGGGTTTTGCCTATTGCCTGGAAACGCCGCCGGGCGGCAATTATCCGCCGATCGTCCGGCCGTTCCTGATCGAGACCATGGACGAGCCGATCGTCATAGACGGGCCGGGTGGTCCGATCCGTTTCCTGCCGCATCTGCAGGTGCATGGCGACATCCATTCGCTGGGTTTTAGGATCGGCGACGTGGCCTATTGCAGCGACGTCAGCGATTTTCCGCCCGAAAGCGTCTCGAGGCTCGGCGGCCTAGATGTGCTGATCATCGATACGCTGCAGTACAGGTATCATCCGAGCCATCTGTCGCTCGAACAGGCGCTCGAATGGATCGCCAAATTTGCGCCCAAGCGCGCGATCCTGACGCATATGCATCTTCCGCTCGACTACGACACGGTGATGGCCGAAACGCCGCCGCATGTTGAACCGGCCTATGACGGTTTGACGTTCGAAGTTGCCGTCGATCTCTGATCCTGATCTTTGGTCGCGTCCTGAACCCCTTGTTTCCCGGGCCTTTGGATATATCGATAAGTTCCATAATCTATCTTATGCGATAATTGTATCAACTCGGGAACGTTACCGACGGACGCCCGTTCCCTCCCGCTGAGGCTTGCCGACGGTCGGCCTTATCGTCAAGCTCGGCGCAAGCAAGCGTCCCTAACGTCGGCCTCATCCGGAATGATTCCGGTTCAGATTGAGGACAATGATATGTCGAACGAAACCACCCACCAGCCGTCCGAACAGTCGCTCGCGCTGTTCCTGCAGGATAACGACGCCGACAAGCTGACCGATATCCTGGTCGAAGCGCTTTACGAAGCCTTCCGCATTCTCGAAGACGAAATCCGTCCCGAAACGCTCCACTAAATCTTGCCGTGATGTTTTGCGCCTGGCCATGAGGGCCACCTCGCTCGGACATCGCGGAAAGGTTCCGTTACCGCTATGCCGTCACCTTCGCCCACAGCAACCTTGTTTGGATGTGTTTCGGGAATGAAGGCAACCGGGTCACAGGCTGCCAAGACTCGGGCCTGAGCGAAAAACAGCTTGAAATGTTCGCCATTTGTTCTTATGGTGAAGAATGCAGACAGCTTTCGATTTCGGCACGCCGACAGACATAGCATTGATGCGTGACCGCCTGCGTTCGAAGCTCAGCGGTTACCGCCCGCACAATCTGCGCGAACCGATCGGGCAAATGATCAAATCCTTGATCAGCAGCCGCACCAAGGATGAAGTCTCTCTGCGCGCTTACCAGCGCCTGGTCCGCCGCTATCCCCGCTGGTCTGATCTCGCGCAGGCGCCAGAGGTCGAGATCGAGGCGGTGATTGCCAAGGTCACCTTTGCGGATGAAAAAGCGCGGCATCTGAAGGCCGCGCTCGGCATTATCGCCGCGCGCAATGCCGATTTCGATCTGTCGTTTCTCGAAGACTTGCCGGTTCCCGAAGCTTTGGCCTGGCTCGAGACGCTGCCGGGCGTCGGCCCCAAGGTCGCAGCTTCGACTCTCAATTTCAGCACGCTCGCCATGCCGGCATTCGTGGTGGATACCCATGTGCTGCGCGTTCTCACTCGCTTCGGCATCGTCGGAGCCAAGGCGGATATCGCAGCCGCCTATGCCAGGGTCATGACCGCTGCTGCGGATTGGACGGCTGCGGATTTTTCCGAGTTTCACGTTCTCGTAAAGCGCCTTGGCCAAACGACCTGCCGTTTTGAAGCGCCGCTCTGCCGCGAATGCCCGTTACGGCGGGACTGCCGAGTGGCAAAATCTGCAGGCGGCAAAGGCGGGCTCTTACCTGAGGGGCATGGCGCCGCCTATCCAGCCGCTCCTTGACCAGCCGGCTTGTGTTTGGCGTGCGAACGTGCTTGCCGTAGCGCATCAGCAGTCTCTCACGGATTCTCCCATCATGTTCGCAAGCGCCACGCCTCTCCTCACCATCGGTCTTCTGATCCTGTCGAACGTCTTCATGACCTTCGCCTGGTACGGGCACCTGAAATTCGAGAGCAAGCCGCTTTATCTGGTCATCCTGGTAAGCTGGGGCATTGCCTTCTTCGAATATTGCGCCCAGGTGCCGGCCAACCGCATCGGCTACGGATATTTCAATGCCGCCCAGCTGAAGACCATTCAGGAGATCATCACCCTCTCGGTGTTCGTGATCTTCTCCGTGCTCTATCTCGGCGAGCCGATCCACTGGAAGCAGATCGTCGGTTTCGGTTTCATTGCGCTCGGAGCCTTCTTCATCTTCACGAAATAGAGCGGATTCAGGAACTACGGCACCGCAAATGTGTTCGACCACCATGAAATCAGGTGGTGCGATGAAGAAGCAGTCGGGCGATATCCGGATCGGCATTTCGGGCTGGACCTACAAGCCCTGGCGCGGCGTCTTTTATTCCGAAGGACTGCCGCAGAAGCAGGAACTGACCTATGCCGCCGAACATTTCCGCTCGATCGAGATCAACGGCACCTTCTATGGGCTTCAACGGCCGGAGAGCTTCGCCGCCTGGTATGACGCGACGCCCGACGACTTTGTCTTCGCCATCAAAGGTTCGCGCTACATAACCCATATGCGCCGCCTCATCGACATCGAGACGCCGCTTGCCAATTTCCTAGCATCCGGCGTTCTCGGTCTCGGCAAGAAGCTCGGGCCGATTCTCTGGCAGTTTCCTCCGCGGATGAAATTTTCGACCGAACGTTTCGAGCCCTTTCTGAAGCTGCTGCCGAAGACCACGGGAGATGCCGCAGAACTCGCCGGGCGGCACGACTCGCGTCTCGACGGGCGCGCCCATGTCGAAACGGACGCGGACCGGCCGATCCGACACGCGCTGGAAATCCGCCACGACAGCTTTCGCTCGCAGGATTTCATCGACCTGTTGCGTCACCACGAGATCGGCCTGGTCGTCGCAGACACGGTCGAATGGCCGCTGCTGATGGATCTCACCGCCGATTTCGTCTACTGCCGCCTGCACGGTTCCGAACAGCTTTATGTCAGCGGCTACGATGACGAGGCGCTCGACCGCTGGGCGCAGCTTATCCGCCAATGGACCAAGGGCCGTGACCCGAAGGAGGCCGAACGTGTCGGGCCACCCTCCCCGTTGCAGGCGCATGGCCGGGATGTCTATGTCTATTTCGACAACGACGTGAAAGTACGCGCGCCGCGGGATGCGCAGGCCCTCGCCGACCGGCTGGATGCGGGGCCGATTTCGTCGCTTGCAAAGACCGCCAGACGCGCCTGAACGGGAGGTTTTCGCTTTTCCGCCAGCATGCCTTCATTTCTATCTCGGTTTGATTTAGAGACAGTCCTTCAATCCGCCTTTTCCGGGCGGCAGGACTGTTCGCAAGGTATGATGATCGATGCTTGATTCCCTCAGAAACGCCGCCCGCTCCTGGGTTGCCAAGTCGCTTCTCCTGCTTCTGGTTGCCTCGTTTGCCATCTGGGGTGTTTCTCACTCGCTGGTGACGGCCAACAGCAATACGGTGATGACCGTCGGCGAGCAGCAGATTTCAAGCCAGGAATTCCGCCTCGCCTATCAGCGCCAGATCGCCAATCTCAGCCGTCAGTTCGGGACGCAGCTAACCCCCGAGCAGGCCCGTGCCTTCGGGATCCAGAACGAGGTCTTCACGCAGCTCGCCGCCGGCGCCGCACTCGATCAGCTCTCCGACGACATGAACCTCGGTCTTTCGGAAGAGCGCCTCGCCGGCCTGATCGCCGAGGATCCGGCCTTCAAGGGCGTCAACGGCCAGTTCGACCGCAACCTCTTCACCTCTCGCCTGCGCAATGCCGGCATCCGCGAAGACGATTACATCAAGGAGCGCAGCAAGGTCGCGGTGCGTAGCCAGATCGTCGAGGCGGTTTCGGACGGCTTCCAGCCACCGAAAGTGCTGGTCGACGCCCTGAAGAGCTATCGCGACGAAACCCGCACGATCGACTATGTCCTGCTGTCCAACGCCAATATCGATCCGGTGAAGGCGCCGGCAAACGATGTGCTCGCTGCCTGGTTCGAAGGCGTGAAGACCCGCTACCGCGCACCGGAATACCGCACCTTTACCTATGTGAAGCTGCAGGCGGGCGATATCGCCGACGCGTCTTCGATCACCGACGAAGCGGCGCGCGCCGAATATGACAAGCGCAAGGACAGCTACAAGACGCACGAGACGCGCACGATCGAGCAGCTCCCCTTCCCCAACAAGGAAATGGCCCAGGCGGCCGCGACGCAGCTGAAGGACGGTACCGCGACTTTCGACCAGATTATCAAGGATCAGGGCAAGACCGCGACGGACGTTCTGCTTGGCGATTTCACCAGGGAGAGCATGCCCGATCCGGCCTTTGCCGAACCGGCCTTCAAGGTGGCCGCAAGCGGTGGGACGACGCCCGTCATCGACGGCACGTTCGGTCCGGTCATCCTGCGCGTTACCAATATCCGCCCCGAGACGACGCGTTCCTTCGACGAGGTCAAGGAAGATATCCGCAAGCGGCTTGCCGTCTCTTCCGCGTCGCAGGAAGTCTTAAGCGTCCACGACCGTTTCGAAGACATGCGCAGCGGCGGCACCTCGCTCGAAGACACTGCCAAGGCGCTCAATCTCAAGGCCGTCACCGTGACCGCCGATGCTTCGGGTCGCAACGAAAAGGAGCAGCGGATCACGGAGCTTCCGGCTTCGAACGCGCTGCTCGGCGAGGTTTTCCGTACCGATCCGGGCGCCGACACCATTCCGGTCAGCCTCGGCAATGACGGTTATGTCTGGTTCGAGGTGCGCAATATCGTGCCCGAGCGCGACCGCCCGCTCGCCGACGTGCGCGACAAGGCCGTTGCCGACTGGACCGCCGAACAGCAGCGCCAGGCGCTTGCCGCCAAGGCGACCGAACTCAAGGGCCGCCTCGACAAAGGCGAGACGCTTGCCGCCATCGCGACTGAACTCGGCGTTGCAGTCGAGAATAAACAGGGCCTGCGCCGCGGTGCCGAGGACCCGATCTTCGGCAACGAGGCGATTGCGGCAGCCTTCGCCGGTCCGGTCAATACCACTGCGACCGCGCTCGGTTCCGATAGCGAAAGCCGCCTGCTGATGAAGGTGGTTGCCGTCGACCAGGCGACTTCGGATGCGCTCTCCGGCGACCAGCAGTTGCAGCAGATGGCGAACGCCGCCGGCGACGACATGCTCGATCAGATGGTCAACAGTCTGAAGGACAGCTATGGCGTGTCCGTCAACCAGACCGTGGTCGACCAGGCCATGCTCCAGTAAACCAGAGGGACGGCCGACCATGCCTGAGCTGAAACCCCTGCTTGCCAAGGTTGCCAATGGCGAGAGCCTCAGTCACGAAGAGGCGCGCGGCGCTTTCGAGATCCTGATGTCCGGCGAAGCGACGCCGTCTCAGATCGGCGGCTTCCTGATGGCGCTGCGCGTGCGTGGCGAGACGGTTGCCGAGATCACCGGCGCGGTCGAAACCATGCGCTCAAAGATGCTGCCGGTCTCCGGCCCCGCCGATGCCATCGATATCGTCGGTACCGGTGGCGATGGCCTCGGCACCTACAACATCTCCACGCTGGCGTCCCTGATCGTCGCCGGCTGCCGCGTCCCGGTCGCCAAGCATGGCAACCGGGCGCTCAGCTCGAAATCGGGTACGGCCGATACGCTGTCGGTTCTGGGCGTCAATCTGGAGATCGGCCCGGATCTCATCTCCCGCTGCATCAAGGAAGCCAGCATCGGCTTCATGTTCGCCTCCATGCACCACGCGGCCATGCGCCATGTCGGGCCGAGCCGTGTCGAGCTCGGCACGCGGACGATCTTCAACCTGCTCGGCCCGCTTTCCAATCCGGCGGGCGCCAAGCGCCAGCTTCTCGGCGTCTTCGCGCCGAAATGGCTTGGCCCGATCGCCGAGGTCCTGCGCGACCTCGGTTCGGAGACGGTCTGGATCGTGCATGGCGACGGCATGGACGAAATCACCACCACCGGCGTTACCCAGGTGACGGCGCTGGAGGACGGCAAGATTCGCTCCTTCGAGCTGACGCCGATCGATTTCGGGGTGCAGCCTGCAACGCTCGACGAGCTGAAGGGCGGCGATGGCGTTCACAACGCCGCCGCCTTGCGTGCCGTGCTCGGCGGTGCCAAGAATGCCTATCGTGATATTTCGCTCTGCAACGCCGCCGCCGCGCTGGTCGTTGCCGGCAAGGCGGAGACGATCGCCGAGGGCATGAAGCTTGCCATCCGTTCGCTGGACGGCGGCGAGGCGGCTGCCGCGCTCGACCGTCTGGTTGCCGTCTCTAACGACAAGGATTGAGGTCATGACGGATATCCTCAAGAAGATCGAAGCCTACAAGCGCGAGGAAATCGCCGCGGCCAAAGCGAGCGTACCGCTTGCGGAGCTGAAGGCCCGCGCCGCGGGCCAGCCCTCCCCACGCGGCTTTCATCGCGCGCTGAAGGCCAGACAGGATAGCGGTGCCTTCGGCCTGATCGCCGAGATCAAGAAGGCAAGTCCTTCCAAGGGCCTCATCCGCCCGGATTTCGATCCCCCGTCGCTTGCCGCCGCTTACGAAGCCGGCGGCGCCACTTGCCTCTCCGTTCTCACCGATGGGCCGAGCTTCCAGGGCGCCCCCGAATTCCTGACCGCTGCCCGCAACGCCTGCTCGCTGCCGGCGCTGCGCAAGGATTTCATGTTCGACACCTACCAGATCCACGAGGCCCGCGCCTGGGGCGCCGATTGCATACTGCTGATCATGGCCTCGCTTTCCGACGACGAAGCGCGTGAGCTCTACGATGTTACGGCCGAACTCGGCATGGACGCGCTGATCGAGGTGCATGACGAAGAGGAAACGGAGCGGGCTCTCAAGCTCCCCTCGCCCCTGATCGGCATCAACAACCGCAATCTGCGCACGTTCGAGCTCAACCTCGAAACGAGCGAGCGGCTGGCGCCGATGGTGCCTGCCGACCGGCTGCTCGTCGGCGAAAGCGGCATCTTCACCCATGAGGACTGCCAGCGCCTGAAAAAGGTCGGCATCAACACCTTCCTCGTCGGCGAAAGCCTGATGCGCAAGGATGACGTCGCCGCCGCGACGCGTCTTCTCCTGACCGGCCCGGCTGCGGCCCAGGCGGCGGAATGATGGCCGGCCTCACCCATATCGGTGCCTCCGGCGAGGCACATATGGTCGATGTCGGCGACAAGGCCGAGACCAGCCGCTCGGCGACCGCCGAAGGTTACGTGCGAATGCTGCCCGAGACGCTGGCACTGATCCGCGAGGGCAACGCCAAGAAGGGCGACGTGATCGGCACCGCGCGGCTGGCCGGCATCATGGCCGCCAAGAAGACATCCGATCTCATCCCGCTCTGCCACCCGCTGGTGCTGACCAAAGTGGTCGTGGACATTGCCGAGGACGAGACTCTTCCGGGTCTGCGGGTGACCGCCACTGCCAAGCTGACCGGCAAGACCGGTGTCGAGATGGAAGCATTGACGGCCGCCTCGGTCGCCTGCCTGACCATCTACGACATGGCGAAGGCCGTCGACCGGGCCATGGAGATCGGTGGTATCCGCCTTCTCGAAAAGACCGGCGGCAAATCCGGAACCTACCGCGCAGAGGATTGAGAAATGGCATTGCTGCCGGTTTCCGAGGCGAAAAGCCGCCTGCTTGGCAAAGCCAGCCCGGTCGGCACGGTGGAGACGGTCGCTCTTGGCGAAGCGAGCGGCCGAGTGCTGGCCGCTGATCTTGTCGCCCGCCTCACCCAGCCTCCTTTTCATGCTTCGGCCATGGATGGCTATGCGCTGAGCGCCTCGGATGCGTCGACGGTCGGGGCCGAACTGTCGGTGATCGGCACTGCCGCTGCCGGACACGCGTTTGAGGGCACGGTTGGCAACGGCGAGACGGTACGTATCTTCACCGGTGCCCCTCTGCCGGAGGGAACGGATTCGGTCCTTATTCAGGAGGACGCCGAAAAGCTTGAAGGCGACCGCATCCGCACCAGGTTCGAAGTCACAAAGGGGAGGCATGTGCGCCCTCGCGGCCAGGACTTCCTGGAGGGCGAGACCGTGCTCCCCGCCGGTACGCTGCTCGACTTCTCGCACCTGACGGTGGCGGCGGCCATGAACCACCCGGAGCTGCCCGTGTATCGCCGTCCGCGCGTCGCGATCCTGGCGACCGGAGATGAGCTTGTCCCGCCCGGCGCCACGCCCGGACAAGCGCAGATCATTGCCTCCAACACCTTCGGCGTTTGCGCCCTGGTGCGCGACAATGGCGGCGAAGTCCTCGATCTCGGCATCGTCCGCGACCGGTCCGCGGATATCACCGCAGCCATCGACAAGGCCCGTGCGGCCAAGGCCGACGTGCTGGTGACCCTCGGCGGCGCCTCGGTCGGTGATCACGACCTGGTACAGGCGACGCTGAAAGCCGCCGGCATGGAACTGGATTTCTGGCGCATCGCCATGCGTCCGGGCAAGCCGCTGATGGTCGGCGCGCTCGGCGACATGCACGTCCTCGGCCTGCCGGGCAATCCGGTGGCGAGCCTCGTTACCAGCCTGCTCTTCCTCGAACCCCTGATCCGCAAGCTCGCGCACCTGCCGGAAAGGCGCCGCGAAGTTCAGGGTATCACGGCGCACAGGCTTGCCGCCAACGACCAGCGCCAGGATTATCTGCGCGCCAGGCTGACGAGGGACCGCGACGGCAATCTGGTCGCCGAGGCGTTCGAGAAGCAGGACTCGTCGATGATGAAGATCTTCGCCCATTCCGGCGGCCTCATCATCCGCCCCGCGCACGCGCCGGAACTACCGGCCGGCGCCCCCTGCCCGATCCTGCTGATCCGGCCCTGAACTGATCCGATCCGTTCCGAAATCCGTACCTTTGGGCAGCAATGCCCCGAACGGAGAAGACCGTGTCCCACGAAAAATCGGCCCCCGCCATCCTCTGGTTTCGCAAGGATCTGCGCCTCGACGACAATCCGGCGCTGCACGCTGCGATCGAGGCCGGCGGCCCGGTCATCCCGGTCTATATCCGCGAGCCGGCACGCCTGAACATCGGACCGCTCGGTGCCGCGCAGGCGTGGTGGCTGCATCACTCGCTCGCAGCACTCAAGGTTTCTCTCAAGTCTCTGGGCAGTGACCTAATCCTCATCTCCGGCAAGGCCGAGGACGTGCTCACCGATCTCTCCCGCAAGACCGATGCGAAAACCGTCTTCGTCAACCGCGCCTGTGAGCGGACGCTGTTCGATCGGGGCATCGCCATTGAATTGAAAAAGCGCGACATCGCTATCCGCGCCTTCCACGGACAGCTCCTGCACGAGCCGAAATCCATTCGCACCGGTGCCGGCAACGCCTTCAAGGTGTTTACGCCGTTCTGGAATGCGTTCCAGAAGGCAAGCGAGCCGCAGGAACCAACTGACGCGCCGACGAAAATCTCCTCGCCTGGATATCTACCGTCTGCCGAGAACCTGGATCATTGGGCTCTGCTGCCGAAGAAACCGGATTGGGCCGCGGATTTCGGTAGAATGTGGACGCCGGGCGAAGCGGGAGCGCAGGAAAGGCTTCGCAACTTCGTGGATCGCGAACTGCACGACTACAGGCGCGGCCGCGATCTGCCGTCAGTCGATGCCACCTCCCTCCTCTCGCCACACCTGGCGCATGGGGAGGTCTCTGCCGCCCGCATCTGGCATGCCGTCCGGGGCCTGCCCTCAGAGGCTTTTGAAGATGTTGTCCATTTCCGCCGCGAACTCGCCTGGCGGGACTTCTGCTACAATCTGCTGACCGAATTCCCCGAACTTCACGACAGGAACTGGGACGACAGGTTCGACGGCTTCAAATGGGAATACGACGCCAAGGAGTTCAACGCCTGGACGATGGGCCTGACGGGCTATCCCATCGTCGATGCCGGTATGCGCCAGCTCTGGCGCACGGGCTTCATGCACAACCGCGTCCGTATGATCACCGCGTCCTTCCTGATCAAGGACCTGATGATTGACTGGCGCAAGGGTGAGAGATGGTTCCGCGACACGCTGGTCGATGCAGATGCCGCCAATAATGCGGCCAACTGGCAATGGGTCGCGGGCTCCGGCGCCGACGCCTCGCCGTTCTTCCGGATCTTCAATCCCGTCCTGCAGGGCGAGAAATTCGATCCGGATGGTGATTATGTCCGGGAGCACGTCCCGGAATTGGCAAGGCTGGATCGCAAATACGTCCACAAGCCTTTCGAAGCGCCGGAGCATGTCCTGGAAAAAGCGGGTATCGAGCTCGGGAAAACCTATCCGAAGCCGATCGTCGATCACGCTTTTGCCCGCGACCGGGCTCTTGCTGCCTACCGCAACATCCGCTGATCGAGCCGAACGGCCAGGACGAAACTATTCCTCGTCCTGCCCGAGCTCGATGTCCTGCCCGCGCTCGATCAATACCCAGACATGACCGGCCGGATCGAAGATCGACGCCACCTGCCGGCCGTTCATGTCCGTCTGGATCCTGTCGCGCATCATGCCGCCGAATTCGAACGCCGCCTCGACGACGCTTTCGACATCCGGCACCGTCAGCTGGAAGATCGTGCTGACGGCGCCGTCGTTTTTCGGATGGTAAGGACCCTGATAGGAAGGCGCCGACTCTCTCTCCGGGTCGGATCCGCAGACGACGATGCCGATCGATCCGAACTGCAGCTCGATCATCGTCAGGCGCAGCATTTCATAGGAGTTCGTTTCCGTGGCGCCGAAGACGTTCTTGTAGAACTCGGCGGTTGGCCGTTCGCGCCCCTGTGCCACGAACAAGCTTAAACTCAAGCTGAAATTGCTGCCCAACATCGTCCGTGCTCACCCGTGATTCCCCCTGCAGGATAAAGGAGTTTTTGTGATGGTGTCATGTCGGCTGTGGAAGCTGTCGGCCTTTAACAGCCGCTATGCACCGGATTCGCCGCCCGGCCCGGCATAGCGCGCCCGCGGCCGGATCAGGTGTCCGCTTTCGACCTGCTCCATGGCATGCGCCAGCCAGCCGGCGGTGCGCGACAGCGCGAAGATGACCAGTGGGGCGTCTTCCGGAAGCTTGAACGCCGCGGCAAGCGATGCCAGCGCGAAATCGATGTTGATCGGTTCGCCGAGCAGTTCCTCCCCTGCTTCGGCAAGCGACGTGTAGAGCGGCGGCGCCTCGAAACTCGCCATCAGCGCCCGCGCCCGTGGATCGCCATGCGGATAGAGACGGTGGCCGAAAGGCCTGACGACGCCTTCCGTGGAAAGCATGCCGCGGATTGCCTCGCGCACGCCAATCGACGCCGCCTTTTCGGCGAGCACCGTGACGCTGATCCAGGCGCCGCCATGCCGCGGGCCGGTGAGCGTGGCAAGGCCGGAAAGCGTCGCAGCGGAGAGTGCGGCGCCCGACGACGCCGTCACGCGCGCTGCAAAGGCGGAAACGTTGAGTTCATGTTCGGCCGCCAGCACCAGCGCCCTGCGGATCGGCTCGGCCGCATCGGGACGCTGCCAGCCGAGGGCCAGCCGTTCATGCAGGGGCAGCGGTTCCGGCCACGGCGCCAACGCCATGCCGGCGGTCGAGAGCACGTCCGTTGCTTCGGCGCGCAGGACGAAGGGTTTGCGGCGCAGCGCCGGCAGGTCGTTCATCACGCGGCCTGCCAGCCCGGCAAAAGCCGCAGCCATGCGGCTCGATCCGTCCGACCCCACCTTCCCCGCCGTAACCTGCACCCTTTCCGTATCCCAGAGAAGCGCGGCCACCTCCTCCAGCGTCCCACGCTCGCACAACTCGACGGCATCGCGCCCGCGATAGAAAAGCCGCCCGTCGGAAATCGTCGAGATTGTCGTCGGCAGGACCGGATCGCCCCAGCGGATCGCGTCCGCTGCCACCGCCGCCGACTGCCGCCGCCCGGCATGCCGTTCAGAGAGGCGCCTGACGTCGTCTGCCTGGTAGAGGCTGCGGCGGGGATCGGCAGGATCCGGCTTCGCGCGGATGCGGCCGCGGCTGACATTGGCGTAAAGCGTCTGCGGCTTGGTCCCGAGGCGGGAGAGCGCTTCTTCGGCGGTGATCCAGAGCATGTTCATATTGATCGATAGCATCAAGATTGACGTCAATAAGACTAAGTCGGATCATTAGGTTCGTAAAGGAGAAACACCCATGAAAAACAACGGACTTGAAGATGTCATCGCCGCCGAGACCCGGCTTTCGGACGTGGACGGAGAAGCGGGTCGCCTCGTCATTCGCGGCGTATCGCTCGACCTGCTTGTCGAGCGCGCGACCTATGAAGACGCTGCCGCATTGCTGCTGGATGGCTTTCTGGAACATCCGGTCACTGCGGCTGATCTCAAGGCCCGCCTCGGCCAAGCCCGCGCCGAGGTTTTTACTCATATGGGCGCCGCGGATCCCGCGCTGCTGAGCCTGCCGCCCGTCGATGCGATGCGCGCCCTGATCGCGCGGCTGCCCGACGGCGAGGATTTCGAAACTGCTCTTCGTCTGCTCGCCGCGCCCGCCGTCTTCCTGCCGGCCGTGCTGCGGCTCCGAAAGGGAAAGACACCGGTCGCGCCCAGCCCGTCGCTCTCCCAGTCCGCCGACATCCTCGCCATGCTGAACGCCAGCCTGCCGACGCGCGAACAGGTCGCAGCGCTCGACGCCTATCTGGTGACGATCTCGGATCACGGTCTCAACGCCTCGACCTTCGCCTCGCGCGTCGTCTCCTCGACCGGCGCCGGCCTCACTTCCTGCGTGCTTGCCGCGATCAGCGCGCTCAAAGGGCCGCTGCATGGCGGCGCGCCGGGACCGGTGCTCGACATGCTGGATGCGATCGGCAGCGGGGACAATGCCGAGACCTGGCTCAACAAGGCGCTGGATCGCGGCGAACGGCTGATGGGGTTCGGCCACCGCATCTACCGCGTTCGCGATCCCCGCGCCGATGCGCTGAAAGGCGCATTGCGGCCCTTGGTCGTGACCGGACAGGTGGACCGCGACCGCATCCGGCTCGCCGAAGCCGTCGAGCAGGCGGCGCTCGCCATTCTCAAGGAGCGCAAGCCGGACCGACCGCTGGACGTCAACGTCGAATTTTACACGGCCCTGCTGCTCGATGCGCTGAAATTTCCGCGGGCTGCCTTCACCGGCGTCTTTGCGATCGGCCGCACGGTCGGCTGGATCGCCCATGCCCGCGAACAGGCGCTGGAAGGCCGGCTGATCCGGCCACGTTCGGTTTATGTCGGCCCCCTGCCCCAGGCGGCATGACGAGCGGTCACATCTGGATGGACATGCCGCCATCGACGGTCAGCACATGGCCGTTGACGAAGGAGCCGGCGTCGCTTGCGAGAAAAAGCGCGGCGCCGGCGATCTCCTCGGGCTGGCCCCACCGCTGTAAAGGCACGCGCTGCCGCATGAAGGCGATCATGTCCGGATCTGCGGAAATCCCCGCATTGGTCTCGGTGGCGAACATGCCAGGCGCAATCGCATTGCTGGTGACGCCGAACGGGCCGTATTCGGCCGCAAGACTGCGCACCAGACCGGTCAGGCCCTGTTTGGCGACCGGATAGATGGCATCGCCCGAACGCGCCATGCTGCCGATGATCGACGTGACCGAGATGAGTCGGCCATGGCCCTGAACCTTCATGATATCAGCGGCATTGCGGGACAGCGCGATTGCCGAGAGCAGGTCGGTCTGGATCAGGTTCAGGATATCGGCGTCGCTGAATGCCGCAAATGGGCGCCGGTCGCGGGCGCCGACATTGTTGATCAGGATATCCAGCCGGCCATGATCCGCGTGAATCCTGGCGATCACCTCGCGTCCGGCATCGAGATCCGCGACGTCGAAGGCGGCTGCGCTTGCCTTGCCGCCCGCGCTGGTGATCGAAGCCACGGCCTGTGCGAGCATGTCGCCGGAGCGGCCGCTGAGCACGACATGCGCGCCGGCCTCCACCATGGCCTTCGCCATCTGCAAGCCAAGTCCCCGGCCGCTGCCGGTCACCAGGGCCACGCGTCCGTTAAGAGAAAATCTGTCGAAAATGGCCATATCGCACCGCTGAATAGAAAAAGAGCAATTCCGCGAGCATACGGGATGTTGAAGCAATACCGCCAGTGCCAAAACACAAGGCCTTGGCCTGACGGCAAAAAAGGCAGGATACGAGACCCTGCCTTTTCGATCTGCTCAGACGAGGCGGCTCTGTTCCAGGGCCGCTTCGATGAAGCTCGCAAACAGCGGATGGGGATCGAGCGGCCGGCTCTTCAGTTCCGGGTGGTATTGGACGCCGATGAACCACGGATGGTCCGGATATTCGATCGTCTCCGGCAGCACGCCATCCGGCGACATGCCCGAGAAGACCAGGCCGCAGCTTTCCAGCCGGTCCTTGTAGTCGATATTCACCTCGTAACGGTGACGGTGACGCTCGGAAATATCGGTCGAACCGTAGATCTCGGCGATCTTGGTGTCCTTCTTGAGCGCCGCCTTGTAGGCGCCGAGGCGCATCGTGCCGCCGAGGTCGCCCGCCGCCGAGCGGATTTCGAGCTCGTTGCCCTTCACCCATTCGGTCATCAGGCCGACCACCGGCTCCCTGGAGGGGCCGAATTCCGTCGAGGACGCCTTCTCGATGCCGGCGAGGTTGCGGGCAGCCTCGATGACGGCCATCTGCATGCCGAAGCAGATGCCGAAATACGGCACCTTGCGTTCGCGTGCGAAACGAGCCGCATGGATCTTGCCCTGCGAGCCGCGTTCGCCGAAACCTCCCGGTACCAGGATACCGTGAACCTTCTCAAGCCAAGGCGCCGGATCTTCCTTCTCGAAGATCTCCGATTCGATCCATTCGAGGTTTACCTTGACGTGGTTGGCGATACCGCCGTGATGCAGCGCCTCGATCAGCGACTTGTAGGCGTCCTTAAGGCCGGTGTACTTGCCGACGATCGCGATCGTCACTTCGCCTTCCGGGGTGCGGATGCGGTTGCAGACCTCTTCCCAGGCTTCAAGGCGCGGCTTGGGGGCCGGCTCGATGCCGAAAGCGGCGAGCACCTCGTTGTCGAGGCCTTCCTTGTGATAGGCCATCGGCACGTCGTAGATATTGGCGACGTCGAGCGCCTGGATGACGGCGGACGGACGCACGTTGCAGAACAGCGACAGCTTGCGGCGTTCGGCTTCGGGAATTTCCCGGTCGGCGCGCACCAGCAGGATGTCGGGGGCGATCCCCATCGCCTGCAACTCCTTGACGGAATGCTGGGTTGGCTTGGTCTTCAATTCGCCGGCGGCCGGAATGAAAGGCATCAGCGTCAGGTGAAGATAGATCGCGGTGCCGCGCGGCAGGTCGTTGCCGAGCTGGCGGATTGCTTCCATGAACGGCATCGCCTCGATGTCGCCGACCGTGCCGCCGATCTCGCAGATGACGAAATCGTAGTCGTCATTGCCTTCGGTAACGAAATCCTTGATCTCGTTGGTGACGTGCGGGATCACCTGGACGGTCGCGCCGAGATAGTCGCCGCGGCGTTCCTTGTCGATGATGTTCTTGTAGATGCGGCCGGTGGTGATGTTGTCGGTCTTGGTCGCCGAACGCCCAGTGAAGCGCTCGTAGTGACCGAGATCGAGGTCGGTTTCCGCCCCGTCGTCGGTGACGAACACCTCGCCGTGCTGCGTCGGGCTCATCGTGCCCGGATCGACGTTGAGATAAGGATCGAGCTTTCTCAGCCGAACCCGGTAACCTCGTGCTTGTAACAAAGCTCCGAGTGCCGCGGCCGCAATTCCTTTTCCGAGGGAAGAAACCACGCCGCCAGTTATGAATACATATCGCGCCATGGGATTCACCGGATACCTTTTCATTGGTGATTCCGCCAGCCTAAATCGTCCGCTTTGTTAAAACGGCTGTGGAATCTTCACAAAATAAAACCGGCAGGCTTTTGGCCTGCCGGAGCTTGAAACGTCGACCGCGCCTTACTGGCCGGTCGGAACACCCGTCGGGGCAGCCGGAGCGGCGGGCGCCGAACCGGTCGCAGGGGCCGCGGGTGCGGGCGCAGCACCGGTTGCCGGGGCTGCTGGCGCCGGAACGGATGCGCCGGAGCCGGACGGAACGCCGTTGCCTGCTGGAGCGGGCGCAGGTGCCGGGCCGAGCTGGTCGAGAATGCCGCCGCCCGTGCCCTGCTGGCTCTGCGGGATGCGGTTCAGGATGTCGCTCGGGCGGGATTCGTACCGGGCCAGGATGCCGAGCGCCAGCGAGGTGATGAAGAACAGCGTCGCGAGGATGGCGGTCGTGCGGGTCAGCGCATTGGCGGTGCCGCGTGCCGACATGAAGCCGGAGCCGCCGCCGATGCCGAGCCCGCCGCCTTCGGAGCGCTGGATCAGCACGACGCCGACGAGCGCCAGCACGATCATGAGATGAATAACGATCAGAACGGTCTGCATGAATTAAAGATCCCTGCCCCTCGACGAGGCAATAGAAGAAGATTGGCGGCTCTTTACATGAGGCCCGCGCGCATTCCAAGCCCTTATCAAAAGCTTTAGGCCGTCAGTTCCTCATAGATCCGATAGATGGCGAGAAAGTCCGCGGCTTTCAAGCTCGCGCCGCCGATCAGGGCGCCATCGACATTCTCGACGCCCATCAACTCGCGGGCATTGCCCGGCTTGACCGAACCGCCATAGAGAATGCGCATCTGTCTGCCTTCGTCGCCGAACCGCTGAATAAGTTCTGCCCGCATGAAGGCATGGGTGATCTCGATATCCTTGGCGGTCGGCGTCAGTCCGGTGCCGATCGCCCAGATCGGTTCATAGGCGACGACGGTGTTGTCAGCATTTGCCGACAGGGGCAGCGAGCCGAAAATCTGGCGTTTCAGGATGTCGAGGGTCTGGTAGGCATCGCGTTCGTCGCCGGTTTCGCCGATGCAGATGATCGCCGTCAGGCCGGCGGCATAGGCGGCCTCCGCCTTGGCGCGGACCAGATGATCGGTCTCCGCATGGTCGGCTCGGCGTTCGGAATGTCCGACGATCACATAGGTGCCGAAGCAGTCGGCGATCATCTCCGCGGAAATATCGCCCGTATGGGCGCCGCTGACGTTCTGGTGGCAATCCTGGCCGCCAATTTCCAGCGGGCTGTCGGTCGCCAGGGCGGTTGCGACATAGAGCAGCGTCGCCGGCGGGCAGATCAGCGTATCGACCTTTTCCGACAACGGTCCGATCACGCCATCGGCAATCGCCTTGATTTCGGTCAGGAACTCGCGGGTGCCGTTCATTTTCCAGTTTCCGGCAACGAGCGGGCGCACATCAGGCGTCATAAGCAAACATTTCCTCTCCGTTCGGTTCCGACCAGCAAAACCGAAGCCTCCGTCTATTCGGAAACTGGTTTTAGACATATCCTGCGTGAATTGGTATGCAAAAGACAGGTTTTGGTTCAGGACCTTGGTTAACGAGCCGCCTTTCAGTGGCTGGTCAGCACAAAATTCAGGACCTTCCGCCAGTCCACCATCCGGATCGGCGTCCCGTGGCTGCCGGTCGCGAACAGAGTGAACCGGGTCGGATAGCGTGCGGTCTTCAGCTTGCGATAGACCGCGTCCTGATCCTCGGACTTGTAGACGCTGTCGCTGCCGCCATGCGCGAAATAGATGGGCAGCTTGCGCTTTGCCAGGGCCGATTTAGGCAAATCCGGGTCCGGCGGGCCGCCGAGCAGCGCCATGCCCTTCAGATACCCCACCGTCTGTTTGTCGCGGCTGATGCCCTGGCAGATGAACCCGCCCATCGAGGCGCAGGCGAGGATCACCGGCCGTCCGGACGACTGGTCGAACGCATAGCGGATCAGCGCCGCGATATCGGCGACCCCTTTGTCGTCGAATGAAGTGACGCTCGGCGAATAATAGGTGCCGCCGTTACCGGTCGCGAGGTTTTTCAGGCGATTGAAATTGCCGCCGAACGTATAGTCGTTGACGCCGAGCCGGCGGTCGCCGCCGCGGCCGTGGATGAAGATCACCGTGAAGGCGGCGCCCTTAGCCTGTCCCACCCTGGTGACATCGAGCCGGCGCCCGCCAAGCTCCAGCGTCTCGTTCTGCTGAGAGCCTCTGACGCCCAGGGAAACATACTCGTCCTTGACGCGCCGTTCCGGCTCGCGGTCGCGGCCGTTGATGTCGCGCATTTCCTGGTAGTCGATCACCTCGTAGGCGCCGCCGTCGGAGGATTGCAGCACCGTCATCCGGGAAAAAAGCTCGTCCTTGAAGGGCTTTATCGGCCCTTCCTGCGCTTGCGCCGAAGCTGCGCCAAGAGTTGCCAGGACAGCAAGAACCGTGCCGAAAACGAAATGAACTGTGGACATGCTTGGTTTCATCAGGTTCCCTCAGCCTCGCAAGCTTGCCATGGCCCGATCGGCGCAGCATTGGTGAAAAACGACCGTTTCCATGCGGCATCGCGAAAAAGCCGGGTTTCTGGCAGAATCGCGAGTGATTCGAAACAGCACGAGATGGGTATGGCTTCCTCTTCCGCACCCCGACAGGTAGTACCGACGCAGCCAATGGATGACAATAACGACCTTTTTGCCGATCTGCCGGTGACAGCCAAGGCGATCGCCGTCGAACCCGCGCCCGCCCTCAAGGCGGAGCCTTCGACACCGCGCGCCGCTCCGACGACATTGTCCGGCGACGACTACGGCGCCTCCTCGATCCGCGTGCTCGAGGGCCTGGAGCCGGTGCGCATGCGCCCCGGCATGTATATCGGCGGCACCGACGAAAAGGCGATGCACCACCTCTTCGCCGAAGTCATCGACAATTCGATGGATGAGGCGGTTGCCGGCCATGCGGACTTCATCGACGTCCATCTCGATGCCGAGGGTTTCCTGACGGTCACCGACAACGGCCGAGGCATCCCGGTCGAGAACCATCCCCAGGTGCCGGGCAAGTCGACACTCGAAGTCATCATGACCAAGCTGCATGCCGGCGGTAAATTCGACGGCAAGGCCTACGAGACGTCAGGCGGCCTGCACGGCGTCGGCGTTTCCGTCGTCAACGCGCTGTCCGACCTTCTCGAAGTGGAAGTCGCCCGCAATCGCAAACTCTACCGCCAGCGCTTTTCGCGGGGCGTGCCGCAGGGCGGCCTCGAAGAACTCGGCGACGTCCATAACCGCCGCGGGACCCGGGTGCGCTTCCATCCCGACCCGCAGATTTTCGGCGATCATGCGAAATTCGATGCCGGCCGTATCTTCCGCATGGCGCGCTCAAAAGCCTATCTGTTCGGCGGCGTCGAGATCCGCTGGAGCTGCGATCCGGGCATGGTTCCCGCCGGCGGCGACATCCCGGAAAAGGCGGTCTTCCACTTCCCCGGCGGCCTGAAGGACTATCTCTCCGCCACGCTCGGCAAGGACTTCACGGTGACGCGCGAAATCTTCGCCGGCCGCACCGAAAAGACCGGCGGCCATGGCGCGATGGAATGGGCGATCACCTGGTATGGCGGCGATCCCGAACTGCATTCCTATTGCAACACCATTCCGACACCGGAAGGCGGCACGCACGAAGCGGGGCTCCGCATCGCGCTGACCAAGGGTCTCAAGAATTATGCGGACCTGACGCAGAACAAGCGTGCCAAGGACATCACCACCGACGACGTGATGATCTCGGCGGTCGGCATGCTTTCGGTCTTCATCCGCGAGCCGGAATTCGTCGGCCAGACCAAGGACAAGCTTGCAACCGTCGAAGCCCAGCGCATCGTCGAAAACATCCTGCGCGATCCTTTCGACCACTATCTTGCCGGCAACCCGGCCGAAGCCGCGAAACTGCTCGAATGGGTGATCGAGCGCGCCGAAGAGCGCCTGCGCCGCCGCAAGGAAAAGGAAGTCAACCGCAAGACGGCCGTGCGCAAGCTGCGCCTGCCTGGAAAACTCGCCGACTGCTCGCAGAACACCGCCGAGGGTGCCGAACTCTTCATCGTCGAAGGGGACTCGGCCGGAGGCTCCGCCAAGCAGGGCCGCAACCGCGCCAACCAAGCCATTTTGCCCTTGCGTGGAAAAATCCTCAACGTCGGCAGCGCCAGCCGTGAGAAGCTCTCAGCCAACCAGCAGATCGCCGATCTCATCCAGGCGCTCGGCTGCGGCACCCGGACAAAATATCGCGAGGAAGACCTCCGTTACGAGCGCATCATCATCATGACCGATGCGGACGTCGACGGCGCCCATATCGCCTCGCTGCTGATCACCTTCTTCTACCAGGAAATGCCCGAGTTGATCCGCGGCAACCATCTCTACCTGGCGGTGCCGCCGCTCTACGTTCTGCGCCAGGGCGGCAAGACCGTCTATGCTCGCGACGATGCCCACCGGGCGGAACTGATGGAAACGGTGTTCAAGGGCAAGAAGGTCGAGATCGGCCGCTTCAAAGGCCTTGGCGAGATGATGGCGGCGCAGCTCAAGGAAACCACGATGGATCCTGCCCATCGTACGCTGCTTCGTGTTTCGATCGACGACGTGGATTTCGAAGGTACTCGCGAGGCAGTCGACAACCTGATGGGCACCAAGGCGGATGCGCGCTTCCGCTTCATCCAGGAGCGTGCAGCGTTTGCCGAAAACCTCGATATCTGAGCCGGACTTCCGGCTTGGATAGCCTTAGAAACCTTGGGCGGCCACGATCAGCAGGCCGCCCACCACGCCGATATTGGCGATCCAGCCATTGATCGCGCCCTCCCGGGCAAAGCCGTCCTTGTTCCAGAAATCGAGGATGATCCACGAGGCGATAAGCGTGAAGGCGACAAGGCCAAGCGCCGCCCAGCCGGCGTAAAAACCGAAGATCACCATCAAGCCCGCAAACGCCTCGAAGATACTGCCGGTGATCAAAACTTGCCGCGGACGCGGTATCCCGCGCGCCGCCATCGGCGCGGTCACCGTGGGGAGGATGAATAAATGCCGGACGCCGGCCACCACGAAAATGCCCCCGATGAGCATGCGTCCGAAGACCATCAGGAATTCCGCCGCGGCCATGAAAGTCAGCTCCGTTCGCCGAGCACCTTGGTAACGGCGCCGATCAATGCCGCCGCCTCATAAGGCTTGAGGACGACAGGCGCGGAAAAACTTGCCGGGATGATCGACCTGTCGCTGTAGCCTGTCGCGAAAATGAAAGGAATGTCCCGGCGGATCAGTTCCTCGGCGATCGGCAGCGATGTGCCGGAGCCGAGATTGACGTCGAGGATCGCGACATCGAACGTGAACTCCTTGAGCTTTCGGAAAGCGTCGGCAACTGAGGGCGTCGTCGTCACCTTGTCGATGCCATGCTCGGCAAGCATCGCTTCCACGTCCGCGGCAATCAGCATCTGGTCCTCCACCAACAGGAATTCGAGGTCCTGAAGCCGGGGCGCAGCTTTGTCCTGGCCAACAGCGCTGCTGCGCTCCTCGGATTCGACTTCCGCCAACTCCTCATCGCCATGGATGTGTTTCGACGGCACCACGAAGCGCGCCCTCACCCCTTCGGGCGGATATTCGATCTTCGCCTCGCCCTCCAGCTCGTACGGCACGCTGCGGGTGATCAGGACGCTGCCAAAACCGGCGCGTGACGGGAGGTTTACCGGCGGCCCGTCTTTTTCTGTCCAGACGAGTTCGCAATCGTGGTTGGCAAGTCGTCGCCACTCGACATCCAGCCGTCCGCCATTGACCGAGAGCGAACCGTATTTTGCAGCGTTGGTCGACATCTCGTGCAAGACCAGCGCCATCACCGAAAAGGCACGGCTGTCGAGCCATATGCGCGGCCCCCTGAGCGTGACGTTGCGCGTTCCCTCCCTGTAGGGCTTCAGCTCCGCTTCCAGAAGATCGGACAACACGCCGCCGTCGCCGCCGCGCACGACCTGGTCATGAGCGAAGGCAAGCGCCTGGATGCGTCCCTTGAGCGAGCCGACATAATCCTTGAGGCTGACGTCGGCGTCGACCGAATGCCCGACCAGCGCCTTGATCACCGCAAGGATGTTCTTGACCCGATGGTTGAGCTCCTCGTTCAGCATCCGCTGACGCACGTCCGCCTTGCCGCGTTCGTCGGCCAGCAACTCGTTGTGATGCAGAACCACTTCGACAAGCACGGCACGGATGGCGTCGGCGATCTCACGGTCGCCATCGGTCCAGGGCGGGGCCTGCTGATGCACCATCTCCTTCCAGACGGCGAAACTCCTGCGGGGTGTCAGCCGGTCTCCGAGCGGCCCCGTCTCGTAGGTTTTTTCAGGATTGCCCGCCCAGTTGAGCGTCTGCACCATTTCCCGGCGGAAGAAGAACAGGTAGTCGCGCGGTCGCTGCGAGAGCGGGATAGCCAGCACGCCGCAGATCGTGTCCGGAGAAATGTGCAGCCCCGGCAGATCCACGGAAAGCTGGAAGCTGGACCAGATCCTGCCGCCCGCGGCATCGCCGACCAATTCTGCGAGCTTTGCTATCAGGTTCTGCGGCGGCACTACCCCTTCGCCGGTCCATGTGCCGTCGAGCAGCAGGCCGACGCCGTCGCAGGCCAGCATCTTACTGAATTCGCCAAGCGAATTGCGCAGCAGCCCGGTAATGTTCGGATGGTGGGAGGCTGCCTGCAGGAAGCGATCGAGCGACCGTCGCGCCTGGCCTGCCGTCTCCATGAGTTGCCGTTGCTTCAATGCGCTCAGATGCAGCGAGAAAAATTCACCGAAGGTTTCCGCCGCCACCCGCTGCGGCATCGAGAGCACTTTCGGAGAATAGTGGTGGCAGGCGATCAGGCCCCAGAGCTCGTTGTCCACCACGACCGAGATCGACATCGAAGCCGCGACACCCATGTTGCGCAGATATTCGCAATGGATGGGCGAAACGCTGCGCAGATGCGCGAAGGACAGATCCAGCGCCTCGCCTGCCTCGTCGGTTTCCGGCACGATCGGGATGCGCGGGTTGCCGGCGTCGGAAATCACCCGCACGGTGTTCTTGACGTAAAGCGCGCGGGCCTGTTTCGGGATGTCGCCTGCCGGGAAATACTGCCCCTTGAAGCTTTCGAGGTCGCGCCTCTTGTATTCGCTGACGACCTTTCCGGAACCGTCCTCCTCGAAACGATAGATCATTACCCGATCGTAGCCGAGCATGGCATAGATCAGCCGCGCCGAGCTTTCGATCAGCCGGTCGAGGCTGGCGACATTGCGGATGCGGCTGATCAGCATGCGCGCCACTTCGAGCGGCTGGTCGGAATCGGTCGATGCCGGCTCGAACTCCAGGATCACCTTGGATTCGAAACGATGGATCGAGACGTCGAACGCGGCTCCCGAGGCAAACCTGAGACCATGCCGAAGCGCCGGCCTCGCCGGGTTGTCGGACGTGGCGAGCGCATTGCGCAATGTATGCGCCGCCTCCCCGCCGACGATCTCCTCCAGCCGCCGGCCGTTGATATCTCCCGTGATCGAAAGCATGTCCGCCACATTGGCGGAGTGTTGCACGATCTCCGCTCCAGCGGCGTCGCAGGCGATAAGGCATCCATGAGGTTGAATGCTGCCGGGGATGTGGATCGGCTCTCGGTCGCAATTGCTAAGGTCGACCGCGTCCCTGTGAGGCATATTACAAGTCCCTGAAGACAGTCCGACCAATAGAATGGGGACAGCAGACGCTTCGGCATCCTTAAGGTTCGGAAAAGTTCGGCAAGAAGGTTTGCATCGTAATTCCGGCCGTGCCGCAAGGTGATTTCATATTTTTATCGCATCTGCCGTCTAGGGCAAGGAGTAAGCTTCCTTTTAATGGATGACGCATTAGGCTTGTACCAGGGAACCTCATAAGCCATATGATGGTGAAAATGAAAAAAGGAAATGTGGTGAGCGGAAATAACGATCGCAAGGGCCCGAAGGAGCCGCGCTGGCTTGGGCCAGTCGCGCCGAGCAGGGTTGCGCTCATCCCGCCGATCTCCGCTGCTCGCTGGCTTCTCGTGCTTGTCGCTGCTGCCGGCATCTATTTCTTCCATGGCTTCCTGGTCCCGGTTCTCGCCGCTCTGGTGATCGGTTTCGCAAGCTGGCCGCTCTACCGCGAGCTGCTGCGCCGGATTGGCGGCAACACCACCATCGGCGCCTCGCTCGCCATCATCTTCATCCTGACCTTCCTGATCGTGCCGATCGGCATCGCGATCTCCTATACGATCGGCGAGGTGCGTCAGTGGATCGTCTGGGCGGCCGAAGTGAACCGTTTCGGCGCCCCGCCGCCCGCCTGGATCACCGGCCTTCCCTGGGTCGGAGAATGGCTCGGCATCCAGTGGGTCCAGCATGTCGGCTCGCCCGGTGCGGTCGGCGAACTGATCCAGATCGTCTCGGGCGCCAATATCGGCAATATCTACCGCGCCATCGTGGCGGCGGGCGACGGCGCCTTCCATCTCGTGCTGACGCTGCTCTTCATGCTGATTGCGCTGTTCTTCGTCTATCGCGACGGCGGCTCCTTCAGCGAGCAGATCGACCTTCTCGGAGAGCGCATCCTGCCGACCCGTTGGGAGCGCATCTCGCGTGTCGTTCCAAGGACGATCAGTTCGACCGTGACCGGCCAGACGCTGATTGCAATCGGCGAAGGCATCGTGCTCGGCATCGCCTACTGGATCGCAGGCGTCCCCTCGCCTGTCACCCTCGGCGTATTGACCGGACTGATGGCGCTCATCCCGGGTGGCGCACCGCTGTCTTTCTCGCTCATCTCGTTTTATCTGGTCGCCAACGGCGCCTATGTCGCCGGCGGCGGCCTTTTCCTCTGGGGCACGGTCGAGCTCTTCATCGTCGACAAGACGCTGCGGCCGCGCCTGGTCGGCGGCCCGATCAAGCTTCCCTTCCTGCCGACATTCTTCGGTCTCGTCGGCGGCGTCAGCACCATGGGTTTTCTCGGCCTGTTCATCGGCCCGGTGCTGATGGCGCTGCTGGTGTCGATCTGGCGCGAATGGATCCGGGAAGTGAAGATGGCCGACGTGACCGAGGTCGAATCGACCGATTTGGCCAAAGGGCCGGCGGCACCTCCGGACCTTCCGCCCGAGCTTCCCGTGGTCAGGAAAGTCTCTTCTCCATGAAGATGCTGAGCGGATCGGCCCGGTAGTTCGAGAACGGCCCGATCTCTGAAAAGCCGCAGGCGCGATAAAGCCCGATCGCCTGCGGTTGATGGATGCCAGTCTCCAGCCGGATCGCCGCCAGGTTAAGCTCGCCGCCGCGTTGCAGGATCGCATCCATCAGTCGCCGGCCGAGCTTCAGGCCCCGTGCCGCCTCGTCGACGAACATCCGTTTGATCTCCCCGATGCCGTCGCCCGCCTCGACCAGCGCTCCGCAGCCCAAAATTGTGTCGCCGTCACGCGCCACGAAAAAGGAAACGCCGGGGCCTTCGAGGGTCGCGGCATCCACCATGTGATTGCTTTCGGTGGGGTAGAGCGAGGCCGCATAGGCATCGGAGAGTTCGAGAAGCTTCAGCACGCCCGCCTGGCGCGGCGGTTCGATCGCAATGGTGACGGTCATTTTCGGCCTCCGGGAGTCTTCGGTAAGAGCATGGCTTGGCTGAGACGGTATATGTGTAAAACCTGCCTTGGTTGGGTCAAGATTGCCCGCTCTAAGTCGCTGGCCATATTCCAGGGGACGACATGAATCCTGCGCTGATCGTCATGACCATTCTCGGCTGCAACGACGCCGGAACGGATTGCCACTATATCGCCACCGCTGAAAACCGCTGGCCGAGCATCGAGATGTGCAATTCGGTGTCGGAGCAACAGCTGTCCGGTTATGCAAACCAGCCCTTTCCGATGCTGATCGCCGTCTGCCAGAAGCCGGAAGCCGCCGAGATCGCCAACGCGCCGGTTCCGCAGGCTCGACCCGAGACGGCACCGCCCGCCTCATCCGGGCAGCAGGCCGCGGTGCCTGCTCAGGAGCCGGTGACCCAGCAGGAGAAGGAAACGCTTGCGGGCCGGGCCATCCAGCGGGTCAAGACGGTGCTTCCGACCACCGAAGGGGTGAAAACACTGATGACCAGTCCGGTGCGGCTGGTCGAGAACGGCTATTCCTGGGTCGCCAAGAAATTCCAGCGCTAAGCCGGCGGTTACGCCGCCAGCGACACCCCGTTTGCGTAGGATCGCGCGCTGAGCCGGACTTCCAGCCGATGCAGCTTCTCGATCATCTCGAGGAGGTCGCAGACCGGCGAAAGCTGCATGTCCGATCGCTGGAACTTTTCGAGCAGGAGGCCGGCGATATTGTCGAGCGTGCCGTTTGCCGCCGCCTTGCGCCAGAGGAAGACCGCTTCGACGAAGACGGCTGCGATATCCCGTCCGAGGCCCGAGGCTTCGAAGAGCGCCCGCACCGCATGCATACGGCCGGTCGCAAGGATCGCCCGCACCCGGCGGTCGTCCAGGCCGGACAGCGAAACCATCGCGCCTGCGAAAAAATCGACCTTGCCGCTGCAGAGCGCATGGATGAGAAAGGCGGGCGTCAGCCGTCCGGCGGTGCGCAAATGTTCCACCAGGCCGGGGATCTCCTCCTGCAGGACGGCGCCTGCGATGGCGACAGCTGCGGCCTCTCCTGCCTCGCGGGTCATGTGCTCGATCCGGGCCGGCGCCATGCTGGTCCGCACCAGTCCGGAGCCGGCAAGCGCTGCGGCAATGTGGTTGACCAGCATGTGGCGGGCATCCGCCGGCAGCGCGTCGCGCTCCAGCAGCAGGTTGCGGATTTCGCAGCAATGCCCGAACCGCTCGGCGATCCGCCTGAGCGAAACCCGGGTGATCGAGGCGGTCCCGTTTTCCAGAAGAATTGTGACTTCGCATTCGTCGCCGATCTCGGCGATGGCGGCAGCGATCCCGCGCGAAAGGTTCGGCCTTGCTGCGATCATTCCGCGGGTCAGGCTGTCGCTGCGCCCGGCAAGATCGACGAGGTCGTTTTCGGTGAGCACCGGCGAGCGGGCGATGACCGTGCAGGCGATCTCCGGCTGATCTTCTGCAAGGCACACGATGACGGCGCGTGGGGAATCGGGGGAATCCGCCAGAGCCTCCGCGAGCGCCAGGCGCACCTGCGGCGAGGGATCGTCGAGGAGATAGGTCATGGCAAGCGCCGCCGCCCGATGCTGCTCGCCACCCATGGGTGAGCGGAGATAGGCCCGGCCGAGAGCATTGGCCGCCTTCGCCCTCTCGCCTGCTCTTGCTGTTTCAGCCCAACGAAGAAATGCCTGTACGATCACACTCGGCCTCGACTACACATGCCAGGTTCAGATCCTGGCTGGCTTGTTAGGTCACGCTAGTGTCAAAAAGTTTAAGATTGGTTCACCACGTTCCTTAACCATGGCGAAGTCCTTGAAAATACGGTCCTGGTTTATCGTTGCCCCCTCCGCGAAAGCCGCAAAGGTCCATTCAGCGGGCGCGGATGTGACTGTGCTCGACCTGACAGGCGCCCCTGAGTCGTGGAACGGGGTTGGGGATTTCTGCCGGGCATGGGCCGACTTGGCGCCGGCCGCGGACCTGGCTTTCCTGCTGCCGGCTTTTTCTTCGGCAAGAACGGAGACCGCCGTCGATCTGGTCATCCGACATGACGCCAGCTCGGTCGTGCTCTCGGGCGCCCGCAGCGGCGGCGAAGTGCAGAGGCTGGACATGGCTTTGCGCGTGGCGGAAATCCGGACAGGGCTGGCACCGGGCAAGACGGCGATCGTCGCGCTAGCCGATGGGGCCGGCATCCTCGCCGCCTCCGGCTTCGAGCGCTGCAGCAATCGCCTGGCGGCCCTCGGCTGGGAAGGTGGCTACGATCCCTCCTCCGATACCGCGCGTCTTGCGGCGGGGGCCATCGCGCTCGCCGCCGCTGCCGCAGGCATAGCGGCCATCGACGCCGTCTCGCCCAAGGGGAGCGCGGCTCCCCTCCAGTCTGACTGCGAAAGAGCGAGAGCAAACGGTTTCTCGGGCAAGCTCTGCCGCCGTCCCGATCAAATTCCGAGCATCAATCGGATTTTCAGTTTTTAGGATCGGCGCCCGCCGGCCGGGTCATTTCGAACACGTCTGCCCCGCCGTCGGAGTAGTCGCGATAGCCCATGCGGGCGATCGGCCGTGCTAGCCCCATGTCGATCCGCCCGTTACGGAGAATCTCCTCGCTGATATGGATTCCGACCACCTGGCCGAAAACCATGTGGGCCTCCGCCGGCTTGCCGTCCAATCCGACCGGCTGGATCACCTGCGTGACGCGGCATTCCAGCACGGTATAGGCTTCCGCGACGTAAGGCGCGTCGATGAGTTCCGCCATCTTGGCGGTCAGCCCCGCCACCTCGAACTCGCTGACGCCGTAGGGCACGGCCTCCGACGAGGCGTTCATCTGCGCGGCCAGGTGACGGCTTGCAAGGCTTGCAGTGAAGACGCCGGTTTCCTCGGCGTTCTTCAGGCTGTGCTTGCGGCCGCTGGAGGAGAACATCACCAGTTTGGGGTTGTCGGAAATGGCGTTGAAGAAGGAATAGGGCGACAGGTTCATCGACCCGTCCCTGCCCTTCGTGCCGATCCAGCCGATCGGGCGCGGCGCGACGATCGCCTTGAAGGGATCGTGCTTCAGTCCATGCTGGTTGGTGTCGGTTGTGTAGAACATCGAAAACCCTATTCGCCGGCGTAGGTGACGATCTGCGACAGTTCCGGCCGAGGGCGGTCCGGCGTCGGGAAATCACTCGAACCGATATGGATGAACCCGGCCACCTTTTCGCCCGGCTTGATGCCGAGGAAAGCCAGCGCCTCGTCGTCGTAGGCGACCCACTCGGTACGCCAGTTGGCGACGTAGCCATGCGCGCTTGCGGCCATCAGCATGTTGAAGCAGACGGCGCCGGCCGAGAGCACCTGTTCCCATTCGGGGATTTTCGGATGCGGTGCCGCGGTGCTGACGACGGCCACGACCAGCGGCGCGCGGGTGAAGCGCGTCAGCTCCGCCTGCCTTGCGGCGTCGGTCATGTCGGGCATCTTCTTGAGCGACAGCGCCAGAAACTGTTCGCCGAGCGTCCTGCGCACGTCGCCGCGATAGACGACGACCCGCCACGGCGCCAGCTTGCCGTGATCAGGGATGCGGGTCGCAAAGGTGAGAATCGCCTCCAGTTCCTCCTGCGAGGGAGCCGGCTCCTTCATCTGGGCGACCGGCGTGGAATGCCTGTCGCGCAGGAAATCGATGAGTTTAACGTCATTTTGCATGGTCAAAGCTTTCATTTGGAACTGGCGGTCGGGAAGGTCTTGAAATTGCCTTGTCATTGGTCTTCAAGTGACGTCTCGGAAAACAAGAGTCAACCGGTACAACAGATGGCAGGCACTTCCCTTGCGGCACGCTGGTTCCTTGCCGGAGCGATGGCTCTCGGCACAGCTTTCAGCGCATCCGCTCAGGAAGACGCCTTCAAGAATTTTCGTGCGCTGGACAGCACGGCGAAGATGCCCAAGCTCAACGCCTTCTCGGCTTTGCCGGGTGGCCCGCCCGGTGCCCTCTCGAGGGACGTGCAATTCGACGCCAAACTGACGTCCGACGGCCAGCCCATGCAGGAAGGCCTCACCTGGCGTGTCTTCAGCCCGATCGCCGGCGAAGACGGTAAATTGCCTCTGGTGGCCAGTTCCGAAGGTGGCTCCGCGTCGTTCCAGCTCGCCCCCGGCGACTATTTCGTCAATTGCGCGTTCGGCCGCGCCGGCGTCACCAAGAAACTGAAAGTCCCTGAAAGCGGCAACGTGCCGAAACAGACGCTGGTGCTCGATGCCGGCGGTTTCGTTTTGAACGCGGTTGCCGGTACCGACCAGCGCATTCCGCCCAAGGAGCTGAGCTTTTCGGTCTATTCGGCGGAAGTGCGCGATAACGGCGATCGGGCGCTGGTGATGTCGGACGTGAAGCCGAACACGGTCGTGCGGCTGAATGCCGGCACCTATCATGTCGTTTCCGAATATGGCGACGTCAATGCGGTGGTGCGGGCCGATATCCAGGTGGAGGCGGGCAAGCTCACTCAGGCAGTGCTGCAGCATCGCGCCGCCCAGATCACGCTGAAGCTCGTCTCACAGGCAGGCGGCGAAGCGATCGCCGATACGGCCTGGTCGGTGCTGACGGCTGCCGGCGACGTCGTCAACGAAAGCGTCAGTGCTTTCTCGACAATGGTCCTGTCGGAGGGCGAATATCTCGCCGTCGCCCGCAACAAGACCAAGATCTACCAGCGCTCGTTCACCGTCAAAGCCGGCCATAATACCGAGGTGGAAGTGCTGATGCGCGATACGCCTCAGGTGGCTGGCACTGTCGCCAATGACAGGAACTAGCCGGGTTTCCGCAGGCATCGCCAAACCTCAGCCAGCCTGGCAAAACCATTCCGTCTTATCGCTGGCATATTGTATGACGGCGCCTGCGTTCACTGGCGCCGTCATGACTTGACTCAGTCTGCTGCGGTCAGGCTGCTGCCTTTGCCGCCTTCCTGGCTTCGAGGCGACGCAGCACATCCGGCGGCGTTGCCTCGAGGCTGAGCGAGGCGATCGCCTCGTCCAGCGTCATCGACGTCTGGGCCTGCGAGCCGAGACGGCGGATGTTGACTGAACGTTCTTCGGCTTCCTTTTTGCCGCAGACGATGATCACCGGCACCTTGGTGACCGAATGCTCGCGGATCTTGTAGTTGATCTTCTCGTTGCGGAAATCGGTCTCCACGACCATGCCCGCATCGCGGAGCGCTTCCGCCACCTCACGGCCGTAATCGTCGGCATCCGAGGTGATCGTCGCCACCACCACCTGCATCGGGGCGATCCACAGCGGCATGTGGCCGGCAAAGTTCTCGATCAGGATGCCGAGAAAACGCTCCATCGAGCCGCAGATGGCGCGATGGATCATCACCGGCTGGGTCTTTTCCGAGTTCTGGTCGATGTAGAAGGCGCCGAACCGCTCCGGCAGGTTGAAGTCGACCTGCGTGGTGCCGCACTGCCATTCGCGGCCGATTGCGTCCTTCAGCGTATATTCGAACTTCGGACCGTAGAACGCGCCCTCGCCCGGCAGGATGCCGGTCTTGATGCGGCCTTCCGACTGCGCCTCGATCGTCTTCAGCACATCGAGCATGACGGATTCGGCACGATCCCAAAGCGCGTCGGTGCCGACGCGCTTGTCCGGCCGGGTCGACAGCTTGACGACCACTTCCTGGAAGCCGAAATCCTCGTAGACCGACAGGATCAGGTCGTTGATCCGCAGGCATTCGGCGGCCATCTGCTCATCGGTGCAGAAGACGTGCGCGTCGTCCTGAGTGAAACCGCGGACGCGCATGAGGCCGTGCAAAGCGCCGGATGCCTCGTAGCGATGCACGAGCCCAAATTCCGCAAGCCGGATAGGGAGTTCACGGTAAGACTTCAGACCATGCTTGAAGATCTGCACGTGACCTGGGCAGTTCATCGGCTTCAGTGCAAAGACGCGGTTGTCCGCTTCCTTGTCTTCCGGATGCGTGAATGCATAGGCAGACTTCACCGCGAACATGTTCTCCTGGTACCAGCCCCAGTGGCCGGAAGTCTCCCAGAGCGAGGCATCGAGAACCTGCGGTGCATTGACTTCCTCGTAGGTGCCGGCCAGGCGGCGGCGCATATAGGCGGTCAGCGTCTGGAACATGCGCCAGCCCTTGCCGTGCCAGAACACGACGCCCGGGCCTTCTTCCTGGAAATGGAAGAGGTCCATTTCCCGGCCGAGCTTGCGGTGGTCGCGCTTTTCAGCTTCGGCCAGCACATGCAGGTACTGGTCGAGTTCTTCCTGCGTCGCCCAGGCGGTGCCGTAGATGCGGGTCAGCATGGCGTTGTTGGAGTCACCGCGCCAATAGGCGCCGGCAACCTTCATCAGCTTGAAGGCCGTACCGATCTGGCCGGTCGAGGCCATATGCGGACCGCGGCAAAGGTCGAACCAGTCGCCTTGATAATAGATCTTGAGATCCTGGTCCTCCGGGATCGCATCGATCAGTTCGACCTTGTAGCCTTCGCCCTTGGCGGCGAAGACTTCGCGGGCCTTCTCACGAGACCAGACCTGTTTGGTGAACGGCTTGTTGCGGCCGATGATTTCCTTCATCTTCGCCTCGATCTTCGGCAGATCGTCGGGCGTGAAAGGCGCGTTGCGGGCGAAATCATAATAGAATCCGTTCTCGATCACCGGGCCGATGGTGACTTGCGTGCCGGGCCAAAGCTCCTGCACGGCCTCCGCCATCACGTGGGCGGCGTCGTGGCGGATCAGTTCCAGCGCCTGCGGATCAGTGCGGGTGACGATTGCGATCGAACCGTCGGTGACGGGATCGGCAAGGTCCTGCAGCGTGCCGTTGATGGTAACGGCGACGGCTTTCTTGGCGAGCGACTTGGAAATGCCCTCGGCAACGTCACGGCCGGTCGTGCCGGCGTCAAAAACGCGGACGGAGCCATCGGGAAATGTAAGGGAAACGGATTGGGACATGTCTTTCTCCTGTCCAGTCCCGCCAACGAATGCGGGTGGTGTTGGAATAAATGGCGGCGGTTAGCCCTTCGGGCGCAGCCGGCGTGGCTGATAAATGTTTTTCGCGTTTGAGTAAAGGCGAGCGGCCGATCAGCCGATCATTTCGGCAAGCCCGGCAACCGTATTGGCATTGCGGATCGTGCCGATCCCGAGCTTAACCGTGGTCATCGCCGACAGGAGCCGAGTCTCGCTCGCCTTGCCGCCGAAATCGACCCAGAGGTCTCCGGCAACGATGGCGATCTTTTCCTCGCCGCGATGGCGTTCGAGCAGGTTGAGCACGCCCTCGTCGAGCGGTGCCCGCATTACCCGCACACCGACCTCCGAGCCTTCCCGCGCCGGAAACGGATTGCCGTCCGCGAGCTTCAGCCAGTCGGCGCCGGTCCTGGCGATGATATCGACATGTTTGCCGAACCTCTTCTCGAACGCGGTTTCCAACGCCTGCTCGATGTCACCAATCGGTAACCGGTCGGTTTCGAACACCAGGTTGCCGGTCGAGGCCAGCGTTCGGCAGTTCCGGTAGCCGAGATCTTCCGCCATGCCGCGCAGGTCGGCCATGACGACCCGTTTGCCGCCGCCGAGAACGATGCTGTAAAGCAGCGCGACATATGTACTCATCGGAGCCCTCATGGATGCGCTGCCGGGTCAGCATGACGTCGCCAGTATCGCCACGGCGTCCACCAATGCTGCCGCACTTCCAGCGCTTCCGGCACCGGATCGAGCCCGCCCCTGCCGCCCGGCCCGCAACGGGCCACCCGAAACAGCGCCATCCACCCACCGGGCCACAGCCCATGCCTCGCCACCGCCTCGTAGCCGTATTCCGAACAGGTCGGGATATGCCGGCAGGAATTGCCGATGAAGCCGGACAGCGTCAGCTGGTAGAAGCGGATCAGCCCCATGCCGAGCAGCCGGCCGGGCGTCTTGGCGAAAGGTCCGGACCAGTTGCGGGAAAAGCCGGGCTTGGGCTTGGAATGGCGATGCCCGCAGTCGGGAGTGTCGCACATCGGATCAGACCGTGGCCGCTTCGGCCCGTTCCTTCGCCTCGATCTGGTCGATCGCATCGACGACCGCCTCGAAGGTCAGCATGGTGGAGGCATGCCGGGCCTTGTAGTCCTTGACCGGCTTCAGGTAGCGCATCTCCTCGAACCGGCCGTCCGGCCCCTCGCCGCCTTCCTTCAGCATGGCGAGCATGTCCTGGCGTGCCCTGCGGATTTCGGCAGTCGTCGCTCCGATCACGTGCCGCGCCATGATCGAGGACGAGGCCTGGCCGAGCGCGCAGGCGCGCACCTCATGGGCGAAATCCGTAACCCGGTCGCCGTCCATCTTCAGATGCACGCGTACTTTCGAGCCGCAGAGCTTCGAATGTTTTTCGGAACTCGCGTCCGCATCGGGCAACACGCCCGTATGGGTAATATTGCCGGCGAATTCGAGGATCTTGCTGTTATAGATGTCGTCCATCAAGGCTCGCTTTGAACCCGCCGTCGCGCGTTGAACACTGTGTCACGGCCAGCGGACTACCATAAAAGGGTTCCTGCCATTATATGTGATGTCCAGGCGAGATCATCAAGAAAGGATGTTTTCACGAAATCCTACCGAAAACGGAATAGGATATCTTGTAAAAACGTTCGCCGAAGGTCAGATATCGCCGGATTGCCCAAAAAATCAGCCGCAGGTGCCCAGCGGCTGGTCAGTCCGTGAGTAACGCCAGTCGGATGCGGCCTTGAACCGCATCAGGAGACGATAGATGGATGCCATAGTGAAGAATTTCCCGGCTTCGAAAGAGAAGCAGGTCCGCCCGTCGCAGCACGAAGCCGAAGAAGCCGTGCGCGTGCTGCTGCGATGGGCCGGTGACGATCCGGCCCGCGAAGGCCTGCTCGACACCCCGAAGCGCGTCGCCGCCGCCTACCGTGAACTGTTTGCAGGTTACGAACAGTCGCCGGAAGACGTGCTCGGCCGCACCTTCGAGGAAGTCTCGGGTTATGACGATATCGTACTGGTGCGCGACATCCCGTTCTTCTCCCATTGCGAACACCACATGTTGCCGATCATCGGCAAGGCGCATGTCGCCTATCTGCCGAACGGCCGCGTCCTCGGCCTCTCGAAGATTGCCCGTGTCGTCGAAATCTTCGGCCGTCGCCTGCAGACCCAGGAAAACCTGACGGCGCAGATTGCCAATGCGATCGAGGAAACGCTGAAGCCGCGCGGCGTCGCCGTCATGATCGAGGCCGAGCACCTGTGCATGGAGATGCGCGGCGTGCTGAAGCAGGGCTCGCATACGATGACGACGACGTTTACCGGCGAGTTCAAGGCGAACGCCGCCGAACAGGCCCGTTTCTTCACGCTGGCCCGCAACCGCTGACATTCGGTTGTCCGGGCGGAGTTTCCCGATGCCGCTTTCTTTCGACCAGCCTTCCGCCGACAAGACGGAACTCGAAGGCGCTGGCGCCTTCACGCCCCGCTTCGATCAGAACGGTCTCGTCACCGCCGTCGTCACCGACGTGCGTGACGGCGAACTGCTGATGGTCGCGCATATGGATGCCGAGGCGCTGGCGCTGACGGTTAAGACCGGCATCGCCCACTACTACAGCCGTTCGCGTGCCAAAATCTGGAAAAAGGGCGAATCCTCCGGCAATCTCCAGACCGTTCATGAACTGCGCACCGACTGCGATCAGGATGCCGTCTGGCTGAAGGTCTCGGTCGCCGGGCATGACGCCACATGTCATACCGGCCGCCGCTCCTGTTTCTATCGGGTTGTTACCCAAAGTGATGGCAGGGCGGTTCTTGAAATCACCGACGATACGCGTCATTTTGACCCAGGTGTCGTCTATTCAGATCAAGGAACTATTTAGGGATTTGCCTTGTTTTTCGGCATGTCTCGACTGAATAAACGATTTCGAAATCTGTTGGTGCGCTAATCGACAGACCGGGGTTTGTTCAGCTGTGGAGGGTGTTGATCGATGCTGAACTGGAGTTGGAACCGTCACGATCCGCTTGCGGCACCCGCCGAAGGCGGCGAAGCGCAAGTTCTCGAACCCACACCTCCTCCCATCATCGAAGCCCCCAAAAAAGCAAAGCTCTCTCTCGCCCTTGGCGGCGGCGCCGCGCGCGGCTGGGCGCATATCGGTGTATTGCGGGCGCTCGACGAGGCCGGCATCGAAGTCGGCATGATTGCCGGCACCTCGATCGGCGCTTTGGTCGGCGGCTGTTATCTCGCAGGCAAGCTCGACGAGCTCGAAAACTTCGCCCGCTCGCTTACCATGCGCCGCATCGCCGGCCTGCTCGATCTGACGATCGGCGGCGGCGGTCTTCTTGGCGGCATGCGGCTGACCAAGCGGATGCAGGAACATCTCGAAGGCCTGTCGATCGAGGATCTCGATCGGCCTTTCGTATCGGTTGCGACCGAACTTCACACCGGCCACGAAGTGTGGATCTCGAGCGGCTCGTTGATCACCGGGCTTCGCGCTTCCTACGCCCTGCCGGGCATTTTCGAACCGGTGAAATGCAACAACCGGACGCTGGTCGATGGCGCCCTCGTCAATCCGGTGCCGACCTCCGTGTGCCGCGCTTACGAGCAGCCGCTGGTGGTCGCCGTCAACCTGAACTACGAGATTTTTGGACGGTCGGCTGTCGTCAAGCACAATGCCAGCGTCCAGCCCATGGACGATGGCCGCAAGAAACCCGAGGACGTTCGCGTCGGTCTGACCGGCACCATGGTGCAGGCTTTCAACATCATCCAGGAACGCATTTCCCGGGCGCGTCTGGCGGGCGATCCGCCGGACCTGGCGCTGCATCCGCGGCTTGCCGATATCGGACTGTCCGAATTCCACCGCGCCGGCGAAGCGATCGACCGCGGCTATACGGAAACTATGGCGCAGATCTCCGCGCTGAAACGCATGCAGGAAGTTTTCGCTCGCTAAGGCGCAGGCCTCGCCTTGCGGCGAGGCGCAGCCGAAAACACTCAGCCGGCGATATAAGCCTTAATCTGTTCGGCCTCGAGTTCGATCTCGCGGATGCGCGATTTCACCACGTCGCCGATCGAGATGATGCCGGCGAGCTTGCCGTCCTGTTCGACGGGCACGTGACGGAAACGGCCGCTGCTCATCATGCCCATCAGTTCATCGACGGTCGTGTCGTCCTTGCAGCGCTGCACCGAGGTGGTCATCGCCGACTTGACCGGCTGATCGAGCACGGCGGCACCCTTGCCGGCGACGGCGCGCACCAGGTCGCGTTCGGTAAAGATGCCGGCGATACGGCCTTCCATGCCGGTTACCACGACAGCACCGATCTTCTTGTCGTTGAGGATCCCGGCGACTTCGAGCAGCGTCTTGTCGGGACCGACGGTCACCACGTCACGCCCCTTCGCATCCAGCATGTTCTTGACGATTATTGCCATGGCTCTCTCCTCGCAACCAGTTCGGCTTGGACATCGTCCATTCCCGAAAAGCAAAGCGCCCGGGTGGAGGAACCGTCCCTGCACGTCTGCTGAAGTGTAGAGCGAGGCGGGAAAGAGATCAAGAAAGAGATCAAGGACGCGCGAGCGGCACGACGCGGCGCGGCAAGGGATCGAAAAAGCCGAACAGCAGGAAGCCGAACAGGAAGCCGCCGATATGCGCGTCCCAGGCGATCGGCCCCATGTCCGCGCCGAACAGCGTCACCCCGAAGGCGATCAGCAGGTTGCCGGCGAACCACATAGCGGTGAAGATCACCACGGTGCGGTTGCGGAAGGAGCCGAGGATCGACTGGCGCGGATAGAGATGCCCATGGGTTCTGTCATAACCGCGACGTTCCGGGAAGGCGAAACGGCAGGCGGCCCCCATCAGCGCCGAGACGACCCCCGACGCACCGATCAGCAGGGTCTCGTTGCCCCAGTTAAGCGCGGCATGGAAGAAGGCGGCGGCCACCGCCGAAAGGATCCAGAAGATCACGTAGCGCAGGGTGCCGATCCGCCGCACGACCGGCGCCCCGAAGGCCATCAGCCAAAGCGCATTGAAGAGGATGTGTTCGATGCCACCGTGCAGAAGCGAGTAGGTGACCGGCGTCCACGCCCATGCAAAACCCTGCTCGCCGAGCGGATAGACGTAGCGCAACGGCGTGAACGCCAGATTCACGATCACATAGGTCCGCATGTCCTCGTCCAGCACGTAGTCCTGCACGATGTAGATGACCGCAAGCAGGGCCAGCGTCACGACAAGGCTGCGCGGAAGATTGAAAATCGGTTGCGAACGCTCGGCGCCCTCATCCGCCTCGGGCTGTTCGTTTGCCATATCCGGCCCGTCGTTCATGCCAGTCCCTTCTGTCTTCTCATTCCCCTGCCGAATGGTCGACAGCCATATAGGAGCGGCCGTTCAAAGGAAAGCGCACCAGGATCACAGTAACGCCAGCAGATTGACAGGTCATGGAACATTAACCATGAGCCCTTCGCCGTGGCATGGATTTCGCTGCTGGAGAAGGACCAGCCGCGCATGAAGCGCGATCTGTCTCGAAATGTAACAGGTAAGATGAATGCGCAACCAGGCCAGCCGAGCGATCTTCGACTACTGGATCAATCTCAAGCAGGACGGGGCAGTTCCCCTCAAGACCGAGATCGATCCAGTCGCCTTGCGTCATCTTCTCCCGCATCTTTTCATGGCCGCCATGGACCCTGCCGGCACGCTGGCATTCCGCCTGGCGGGTACCCGCATCTGCGACCTGTTCGACCGTGAATTCCGAGGTCAGGCTTTCGCGAATGTCTGGCCGCAGACAGATCACCTGCAGCCGGTGGAAATCGCCCATAGCGTCATTCATTCGCAACAGCCGGCGCTTCTGGACGTTCTGGCCTCGAATGGCCACATCCGTCATGCCTACGAGATGCTGCTTCTGCCGATCCGGTCGGCGGAGGCGGCGGCGAGCGACCGCATCTTCGGTGCCCTCCTGCCCCGGCTCTCTCCCTATCCCGTAACAGCAACGCCGGCCGCCTTCCTGACGCTCGAGAACTGGACGTTCCTCACCGGCAGCGGTTCGCATTTCGGCGTACCGGTCACAGGCGATCGCGGGATTTTCCACAACACGCCAGGTCGCCTTCCGACCGATCACCCTCCCTCATGAGAGCGAATGCCGGTCGCAGCAGGCAGCAGCGACGCTGCCTTCCAAAACCTTCTGTTAACCGCGGCGCGCTAATACTCTTAACGATAGACTTAGAAGAGAAAAGCTCTCTCAAATGTATTCATTTCAGCCGGCTCATACTTCATCGACCCCCAACGTTCCTGCGCAGCGTTCCTTTCAGCGCGTGTCCGTCAATATTCAAGGACGGCTGATGCTGGCGACGCATGAGGAATTTCCCTGCAACGTCGTGGACATGTCGCCGGGCGACGTCAGCTTCGCCTGCGTCGGTCGTCCCCTCGTCGGCGAACGGGTGATCGCCTATCTCGATCATATCGGCCGGCTGGAAGGCATGGTCGTCAGCCTGTCGGGCACCGGCTTCGTGATGTCGATCAATGCGACGGACCGCAAGCGCGAGAAATTGGCCGCCCAGCTGACCTGGATCGCCAACAAGCATGAACTCGGCCTGCCGGAAGATCGCCGCCATGATCGCTTGGCGCCGCGCAATACCCGCACGGAGATCACGCTCGACGACGGCCGGCGTTATGCCTGCCGCATCGTGGACCTTTCGCTGTCGGGCGCCGCGATCGATATCGATATTCGCCCGGCGCTCGGCACCCCGCTCCGGCTCGGCAACATGCGCGGCCGCGTCGTGCGCCACTTCATGGAAGGCGTGGCGATCGAGTTCAATTCGGTCCAATCGCGCGAAACGCTCACCGAATTCCTCTAAAAGCGTTCTTGCCACCACGATCCAAAAGCGTCCCGCCCGGGGCGCTTTTTTGTTGTCCATCTCCGCCAGCCAGCCTGTTTCATTGCTGGACAGACCGGGGAACGGTGGCGGTCTGTGCCGAAACGAACTTTTTTTTCAAGAAAATGTCCCCTTTCGGCACTTTTTTCGAGCCCGAGAATCGGCCCCGATGAGCCCGATTTGACTGTGGCGCGCCTCCGTCTGCACCTTCCTCTTCTGCTCGAACACGGCCAACCGTCGTCATTTCCAGACTTCCGACGCTCCGTCGGCTATGCCTGCCCACCGCTGAAAATCCTTGAATTACAGTTGGATAGCGGGACGGCGGCAATGCCGGCCAATGCCGGTAGAGCCCATTTTATGAAAACCAACGGCAAATTCGTCTCTAATTTTATGAAAGTTCGAGATGTATTTGATCTGTGTTTTAGACGAATTGAATTCAAATAAGATATTGATTTTACTGCGATATTTTCCGGTCAATCAAGCGCTGTCTGGCAGTGTTCTTCCCACAACGGGGAGACATAAAAATGAAGTACAGCAAGGGACTGGGCCTCGCCGCCATCACCGCCGTCATCGCAATCTTTACCGCCGGAAGTGCGTTCGGCATGCAGGCCGGCTCCGTGCGTGTTCTCGGCCAGGCCAATCCGCCGCTCGGCCATTATGAGTTTTGCAAGACCTATGTCAGCGAATGCGCCGCGACCTACAAGGACGCCGGCCCGCTGGCCTTGACCGAAGACAAGTGGCGCACGCTTCTGGATGTCAACTACACGGTCAATTCCTCCATCACGCCGATGACCGATCAGGAAATCTACGGCGTCGAAGAACGCTGGGCCTATCCCCGCACCGTCGGCGACTGCGAAGACTTCGTGCTTCTGAAGCGGAAGATGCTGATGGCGAAGGGCTTTTCGCCGTCCGACCTGCTGATTACCGTCGTCCTGCAGCCGAATGGCGAGGGTCACGCCGTCCTGACGGTCCGCACCGATCGCGGCGACTTCGTGCTCGACAACATGCGCAACAAGGTGATGGTCTGGTCGGATACCGAATACACCTTTCTGAAGCGCCAGGCGAACGATGACCCTGCCCGCTGGGTAAAGCTGCAGGACGGTCGCGCCACCGCCGTGGGCTCCGTCGGCCAATAATCCCGCCTGCACGATGGCTGGGAGACCGCGGCGACCCGAGCCGCGGTCAATCTGAGGGACCGCGCATCTGCAGGCGATTGCCGAACTGTCCCGGTCCCGACTTGCTTTACGAAACGTTAATCATAACGATCCAGACTGCCGCCAAATCGCTTGGCCTCTTCCCGTATTCCTGTCCCATTCCGGCGCTGGCGAATCCCTCTCGAATGAGAACATGGAGCGCACGTCATGGCAGGTCCGGCCCGGAACCTCTCGGCTGCAGAAGATGCGCCGCTCCTGTCCAATCGCTTCGTCTATCGCCTGACTGTCGTCATCGCCGTCCTTGCCCTGTTGACGGCGGGGATCAGCATCAGTGGTCACTGGTTCGGCCAGCGTATCGCGCTTGCCGGCCATACCGACAGTACCGAAAAATTCCTGATCCGGATCGGCCAGGACAAGATCGAACTGCCGGCCAACACGATCCGCTTCCGCGACCAGCGCCGGGCGGGTATCGCCGAGCGCGTCGACCTCTATCTCACATGGCCGGAGCTCGAAGGTTACAGTGCCGGCCTGCGGTCGCGCTTCGATGATGTCGGCCAGTCTTCCTCGTTGATTTTCCTGCAATTGTCGCAGAGCACGATGTCGCGCGACATGTCCGGGCGGCTGGAGCCGATATACTCCAAACTGTTCGACGGCGAGCCGCAACCGGCGGCCTTCGGACTGACGCTTCACCGGCTGCGCGCCGACTCGGGTTACGGCAGCGAAGTCGTGCTGACGGGGCGGGTCGCCGGCGCACCGGATTACGTCGTGCGCTGCGTGCTGCCGGCTGCCGGAGACAAGGCGACCAGCGGCGACTGCCAGCGGGATATCCACATCGGGCAGGACCTGACGATACTCTATCGCTTCTCCAGCGTGCTTTTGAAGGATTGGCAACATATTGATGCCGCAGTTCGCCTCTTTGTCGAAAACCGGCTGGCGAAATAAGCGGCCGCGGACGGGTCGGGGTCCAAGCCTGAGTTGATGTCTAAAATGCAGCATATCTAAGCAAGCTGCTGTTCATCATAAACCTCTTGGTAACGCTAATCCCCTAGATTGACGGGTAACGGTCGTGGCGGGGGCGCGTCCGGATATGACTAATGTGATGCAAGCGATGAGTGCGGCAGTGTCGAAAAAAATGTTCTCTGCATCCCTTCCGAAAGGTGATGCGACGGTTCCGGGACGGTTTCTCGGTTTTCTCCTCACATTGGCTGTGGCGATTTCGATGTTTTCGACGCCTGCAGCTGCCGATCCGAAATTTGCTGGTATCGTCGTCGATGCAAAGACCGGTAGGGTTCTCTATTCCGAGGATCCGGATGGTCTGCGTTATCCCGCGTCGCTCACCAAGATGATGACGCTCTACCTGACCTTCGAGGCGCTCGAATCCGGCCGTATCAGCCTCGATACGCAGGTCCCGGTCTCCGCTCACGCCGCGTCCGAGCCGCCTTCCAAGCTCGGCGTCCGCGCCGGTGGCTCTGTCTCGGTCGACCAGGCCATCCGCGCACTCGTCACCCGCTCCGCCAACGACATTGCCACCGCTCTTGGTGAATTCATCGGTGGCTCCGAAGAGCGCTTTGCATCGTTGATGACCGGCAAGGCGCGTGCGCTCGGCATGACCCGCACCACCTATCGCAATGCCAACGGCCTGCCGAACACAGCGCAGATGACGACGGCACGCGACCAGGCCCGTCTCGGCATGGCGCTGCGCCAGCACTTTCCGCAGTATTACGGTTATTTCGCGATCCGCAGCTTCAATTTCGGCAAGCAGACGATCGGTAATCACAATCGCCTGGTTGGCAACGTCAAGGGCGTCGACGGCATCAAGACGGGCTACACACGCGCCGCCGGCAGCAATCTTGCCACCTCGGCCCAGCTCGACGGCCGCTCGATCGTCGCCGTCGTGCTCGGTGGCCGCTCCAGTGCGGCCCGTGATGCGACGATGCGCAAGCTGGTCGCCGACTACCTGCCGGAAGCGTCCCGCGGCGGCAACAGCAACCTGATCGCCCAGGCCGCTCCCGCTGCCCCGGTCGCACCCGCTCCTTCAGCGCCGGTCCGGGTCGCTCCGTCGGTTGCCGCGACGCAATCCGACGTGCGCCAGATGGCCGCCCTCGACCTGCCGCCGAGCGGCCCGCTGCCGGGCGCCCGTTATGGCGAACAGCAGGTCGCAGCCTTGGCTCCTGCTGCCGCATCGGCCTATGCCGCTGAGCCGGAGCAGAAGAAGGTCATCACCCAGGCGATGAGTTCGGCCATGGCAGGTGTTTCCGCCGTGCCGACGCCGGCTCCGGAATATATGCCGGCCCGCACCGAGGAAGCCGTGGCGCACCGCGCCGGCCGTTCGACCGTCGACGACGTGACAACCGCCTCCACCAAGGTGTCTGCCGTGTCCGCGAAGGCCACCCAGTCCGCCGCGGCGGCTTCGATCGCCTCCAACGGCTGGGTCATCCAGATCGGCGCTTCGCCGAACCAGAAACAAGCTCAGGATCTCCTGCAGAATGCGCAGGATAAAGGCGGCAAGGTATTGCGTTCCGCCAAACCCTTCACTGTCGCCTTCAGCAACAATGGCGAACAGATCTACCGTGCCCGCTTCGGCGGCTTCGACGACCAGAAGACGGCCATCGATGCCTGCAACGTGCTGAAGAAGAAGGGCATCAGCTGCTGGGCGTCGCTTCAGTGAGCGGCCGTTCCGGCAATCAAGGAAATGCCCGCGCCGATTCTGCGGCGCGGAGGGATCTCGAAAGTAACGCGTAGACGGGGTTTCCGATGATGATGAATGAAAACAGCGCAGAACTGGCCTTCAAGCCGGCGCAAAAATCCAGAGCGAAGGGCGTCGCCCTCAATCCGCTTCACGAGGCGGCCATGCGGCTTGCCGGTCTCGGCTTGAATCGCTCCAAGGAAAAGACCCGTGACCTGGTCTCCATGCTGCTCAGCCATGGTGCGCGCGCCTGGCGTCATTCCCAGCCGGAAGCCAATATCCACCTGCATATCGGTATCCGCGCCGGCCGCGCGCCGGTCCGCATCAAGCTTCGCTGATCAGGATCAAGCAGGGCCGATCAGCCGAGCCTTGCCGTTATAGAAGCCCAAGCTCGGCGAGTTCCCGCCGCAGATCTTCCGGAAGCGCCGCCACGTCCTCGCCCAGTTTGCCGAGGTCCCGCGGCGCTTCTTCGTTTTTCAGATACCGCCATCCCTGGAAGGGTCGCTTCGGCTGCGGCGCAGTTTCGATGACCTCCGGCCCGAGCACCAGCTGGCAGCGCTGGATGCCGTCGCCACCGGTGACCGTGCGGATGTCGAGCAGCTTCTGCCGCGCCATCACCTGCCCCTTGATCACCCAGTAGAGCGATCCGTCGTCGAGCAGTTCGTCCATGCGCTTCGGCACCATGCGGGTCGTATGGATACTGTGCGGTTCGAGGCCCGCGGCGATCGCATTGAGCGAGCGCTCGGCAACCCAATCCTGGAGATCCTGGATCGAGTCGGCGCCGACGCAGAGTTTGATAAGATGAAGAGCCATGGTTTGGTTGAAAACCTATCCGGGGGCGAGGTCAAGCGTTTGCTCGGCCCCCTCCACAGCGGCAAAACGACTCAGCATTCCACGACGTTGACGGCGAGGCCGCCGGTCGAGGTTTCCTTGTATTTCTCGCTCATGTCATTGCCGGTCTGGCGCATCGTCTCGATACAGGCGTCGAGCGGCACGAAATGTGTCCCGTCGCCCTTGAGAGCAAGCGAGGCAGCGGTCACCGCCTTGACGGCCCCGAGCGCATTGCGCTCGATGCAGGGCACCTGCACGAGGCCGGCGATCGGGTCGCAGGTCATGCCGAGATGGTGTTCCAGCGCGATCTCGGCGGCATTCTCGATCTGCTCCGGCGAGCCGCCCATGACGGCGGCAAGCCCTGCCGCAGCCATGGCGGCGGCCGACCCCACCTCGCCCTGACAGCCGACTTCGGCGCCCGAGATCGAGGCATTGTGCTTGATGATGCCGCCGATTGCGGCAGCGGTCAGCAGGAAGTTGTGGATGTCCGCCCGGGTCGCGTCGTCGTGGAAATGCAGGTAATAACGCACCGTCGCCGGAATGACGCCCGCAGCACCATTGGTCGGCGCCGTGACCACCCGCCCACCGCCGGCATTCTCCTCGTTGACCGCCATCGCATAGACTGAGAGCCAGTCGTTGGCGAGCAGCGGGTTCAGCCGGTTGCTGCGCCATTCCTCGTTCAACTTGTCGTGGATCGCCCGCGCCCGGCGCTTCACCTTCAATCCGCCCGGCATGATGCCGTCGACCTTGAGGCCACGGTCGATACAGCTCGACATCGCCTCCCAGATGCTGTCGAGGCCAGCATCGAGCTCGGCGGTGCCCATCTTCGTTTCTTCGTTGGCACGCTTCATCTGGGCGATCGTCAGGCCCGAACCCCGCGCCATGTCAAGCATCTGCTTGGCGGTGGCGAAGGGATAGGGAATGCGCGCGTCGCCCGCGGATTTCTTGGGCGCGCGCATCGCCTCGAGCTCGGTGTCCGTCACCACGAAACCGCCGCCGATCGAATAATAGATCCGCTTCAGGAGAAGCCGGCCATCCCGGTCGAAGGCTGAGAAACTCATGCCGTTGGCATGGCCCGGCAGAGGCTGTTTCTTGTCGAAGATCAGGTCGGTCTTCGGCTGGAATTCGTAAGCGGGATGGCCGGGCGGCGCCACACGGCCGGCGCGTTCCACCTCGGCGATGATCTCGTCCATCCGGTCCGGATCGACCTTGTTCGGCATTTCGCCGACCAGGCCCAATATCACCGCCCTGCCCGTCCCGTGCCCGATCCCGGTAAACGCCAGCGAACCATGCAGGCTCACCTTCAGTGCCGCGACATGCGCGCCGGTCGGCCTGGGCCAGTCGCTGGACAGGATGAGCTCCAGGAACCGGTTGGCGGCCGACATCGGTCCCATCGTGTGCGAGCTCGAAGGGCCGATACCAATCTTGAAGACATCGAAAACGGACAGGAACATGAGAATCCGTGCGGTAATGAGGTGATGGTCCAGCCTATGTCAGACCGCCGCCATGCCTTGGCGGGTGGCCGACATCCGGTGAAACGGCCGCGACATGATCTTAAAATAGAAACGGCGAGGTACGAATACCACGCCGAGGACCGAAATTCCGGAATTTCACCGCGACAATCGGATCATGGGACGATCAGATAGCGCCGAACAGATACGCGAGAGCCAAAACCCCTGCAAATCCCAGGAGTGCCTTGAAGGTCACGCCCCAGCAGGACTTCTGCACCGTATCTTCCATGTGATCTCCAGGTTCCTGCCGCATCGATCAACGTCCGCTCGGGATCGTCATCCCTAATGGTCTATTAAAATCCCATCGGCTTCGCAATCCGGAAAATGGCAAAAACATGGCGGAGGCCCTTAAGTGGTGGCTTTCGTAACGTTGCGCGCTGTTTGAGGTTCCATCCGTGTGCAGGAGGCTTGCCGCCGAAACGGAAACAAAGCATGACGAGACGGAGACCGATTCCAGACCGGTGAAGCCTATGACGAACGCTGACTATATCGCGCTTGCCCTCTTTGCCGTCCTTTGGTCCCTCTACTCCTGGGTGACCGCCGGCTCCGGCTCGCGGCTCTTTCCGCGAGCCAGCCTCAACCGGGCGATGGCCGAACGGCGGAAGGAATGGATCTACAATTCGCTCCGTCGCGACCTGAAGATGATCGACACTCAGATTTTGGCGGGCCTGCAGAACGGCACCGCTTTCTTCGCCTCCACGTCGATCTTCGCGATCGGCGGCTGTTTCGCGCTGCTGGGTGCCACCGAACAGGTGGAGGCGGTCTTCCGCGACCTGCCCTTCGTCGCCTACGGCGGCCGCACCGCCTTCGAACTCAAGGTCGCCGGTCTCACCTTCCTGTTCGGATATTCCTTCTTCAAGTTCGGCTGGTCCTACCGGCTGTTCAACTACTGCACCATCCTCTTCGGCGCCCTGCCGATGATGCACGACACCCATGCCGACCGGGCGGCGGCGGAGCGGGCGGCCGATCAGGTGGTGCGGATGAACACGATCGCGGCCGGCCATTTCAATTCGGGCCTGCGGGCGCTGTTTTTGTCGGTCGGCTATCTCGGTTGGTTCATCGGGCCCTATATGTTCATCGCCATGACCGTTGTCGTGGTCGTGGTCCTCACCCGCCGCCAGTATTTCTCCGAGGCGCGGCTGGCGATCATGGACCGCGGGACGCCCTGAAATTGGATCCGGAAAGACACGCAGTGACTGTTGCCGAAGCCCAGACCCCCGCCCCGCGCATGCCCCGCGTCACGCTGATCGACACGCTGCGCGGCGTCGCTTTGATCGCCATGGCGACCTACCATTTCACCTGGGATCTCGAATTTTTCGGTTATGTCGATCCCGGCACGGCCACCCAGGGCTTTTTCAAGGCCTATGCCCGCGCCATCGCCAGTTCCTTCCTGTTCCTGGCCGGCGTCAGCCTCGTCCTCGCGCATTTCCCGAAGATCCGCTGGCAATCCTTCTGGAAGCGTTTTGGCATGGTCGCAGGTGCCGCGGCCGCGATCAGCATCGCGACCCTGATCGCCTTTCCGAGCGAGTGGATCTATTTCGGCATCCTGCACAATATCGCGCTGTCGAGCCTGATCGGCCTCGCCTTCCTGCGGTTATCCCCATTGCTCACCGGAGCTGTCGTGCTTCTGGTCGTCGTCGCAATGATCGTCGACTACAGCCTTTTTCCCGGCGTCCTGGATTCGGCCCTGTTCAACGCCCGGTACCTGAGCTGGCTTGGCCTTGCTGAAATTCCGCCGCGCTCGAACGATTATGTGCCGCTGTTTCCCTGGATCGCCGCCCTGCTGGCCGGGGTGACGGTCGGACGCATCGCGCTATCGAGGAAATGGTTGCCGAGGCTCGCGGCAGTCCAGACGGAGCCGAACCTGCTCTCCAGGGCCGGCCGCCACAGCCTGATCATCTATCTCGTCCACCAGCCGGTGCTGATCGCGCTCGTCTACCTCTTTTCGCTGGTGCATCCAGCTCCGCCGCCGGACCCGCGGATCGGCTATGTCAGAAGCTGCGAGGCCGGCTGCACCGGCCAAGGCAACGACGCCGGCCTCTGCCAGAAATTCTGCGGCTGCACCGCCGACAAGCTGATCGCCCAATCCCTGATGACGCCGCTGCAATCCGGCGCCATCGCTCCGCAGGACGACCGGGTGCAGTCGCTCGCCGAACAATGCTCGATCGAGGCGCAATAGCCGGGTTTGTGGGAGATCAGGTGCCGACGCCGATTTCGGCAAGCCGGGTCAGGCAGGCTTCCTCGACATTGTCGAGTTCGCTCAGCGTGTCATCGATATCCTTGCGCTTCTGGCGCAGGTCGTTGCGCTTCTCGTCCAAGCGCGTCATCAGGAGCTTGAGCTGCCCCAGCTCTCCCGGCGGTTCCTTGTAGACCTGGATGATTTCGCGGATCTCGGCGATCGTGAAGCCGATCCGGCGGCCGCGCAGGATTTCCTGGATCAGCCGGCGATCCGTCGCCCGGAAAAGCCGCGTGCGACCCCGGCGTTCGGGGTGGATCAGCCCCTCGTCCTCATAGAAGCGCAGCGTGCGGGTCGAGACCCCGAATTCACGCGTCAGCTCCGTAATGCTATAATATTTGTTCACGATCATGTCCTGCTACTCGTCAGCCAAACTAATTGACTTTTACGTAACAGTCAATTTTGGCGCTCAGCGGAGCATGAACCACCAGGTCGCGAGGCCAAGAAACGAGAAGAAACCCGTCGTATCGGTAATCGCGGTCACGAACACGGCGGATGATACCGCTGGATCCGCCCCGGCACGGTCGAGAAGCAGCGGGATCATGATGCCGGCCATGGCAGCCGCAAACATGTTGATCAGCATGGCGGTGGCGATCAGCCCGCCGATATGGACGTCGTGGAACCACAGGCCCGCCACCATGCCGACGAGACAGCCGATCACCACGCCGTTGATCAGGCCCACCCCCGCCTCGCGTCGCGCGACGCGCCAGGCATTGTGGATGTCGAGATTGCGGGTCGCGAGCGCCCGCACCGTCACGGTCATGGTCTGCGAGCCGGCATTGCCGCCCATGCCGGCGACGATCGGCATCAGGATGGCGAGCGCCACCACCTGTTCGATCGTCGCCTCGAACAGCGAGATCACCGAGGCGGAAATGAAGGCGGTGAACAGATTGACCAGCAGCCACGGCACCCGCGACCGCGAGGTTTCGCGGACCGAGTCGGACAGTTCTTCGTCGCCGACGCCCGAGAGGCGCATGATGTCCTCTTCCGCCTCTTCCTGGATGACGTCGACCACGTCGTCGATGGTAAGCACGCCGACCAGCCGGCCGTTCTCGTCGACGACGGCGGCCGAGAGCAGGTCGTATTGCTCGAAGAGCCGGGCTGCCTCTTCCTGGTCCATGTCGGCCGGAATCGGGTAATTCGTCTCCCGCATGATCGTCTCGATCTTCACCTGCCGCTTGGCGCGCAGGATGCGGTCGAGGTCGAGCACGCCGAGCAGCTTGAAGGTCGGGTCGATGACGAAGATCTGGGTAAAGCTCTCCGGCAGGTCCTCCTCGTCACGCATGTAGTCGATCGTCTGGCCGACGGTCCAGAACGGCGGCACCGCGACGAATTCCGTCTGCATGCGGCGGCCGGCCGACTGTTCGGGATAGTCGAGCGCGCGGCGCAGCCTCACCCGCTCGGTGAACGGCAGCTGCGCGAGAATTTCTTCCCGGTCCTCGTGGTCGAGGTCTTCCAGAATGTAGACCGCGTCGTCCGAATCGAGTTCGCCGATCGCCGCCGCGATCTGCGCGTTCGACATCTGGTCGACGATCTCCATGCGGATCTTTTCGTCGACTTCGGTCAGCGCGGTCAGGTCGAAATCGTCGCCGAGCAACCGCACAAGCGCGTGGCGCTGGTCGGGCAGGATGGCTTCGAGCAGGTCGCCGAGTTCGGATTCGTGCAGGCGCGCCACATGGCTGCGCAGGAAAAGCGTGTCGCGATCGGCGATCGCCGCCCCGACCATGGCCAGGAAATCGGCACGGATCGAGCCGTCCTCGGAATAGATGTCGTCACCGGCATCGTCGGTCTTTGTGCGCAGGCGGTGGTCCTCGCCGATATCGCTCATCTGCCGCCCTCGCTGCTGGTATTTGACAAAAGGAGAATGGCGGCAAAAAACATATTGTCAACAACCGGATAGCCGCATCCGGCTCTATTGTTCATGCCACCGGTTTTCCTGCTAGAACAATTGCCGTTCCGGGTCCAGAGCGCATGGCGAAACGATGCGGAAAAAGCCCGAAGAGCAGCGAGAGGAGTTCGAAAAGTGGCCATCCGAACCATCCTGAAATATCCCGATCCAGGTCTGTCCAAACCCTGCGAACCGGTCACCATCTTCGATGCGAGCCTGACTGCCCTCGCCCACGACCTTCTCGATACGACGCGGGCGGCACCCGGCGTCGGCATCACCGCCGCGCATGTCGGCGTCTTCATACGGCTCGTGGTGCTGGAACTATCGAGGGAGAGTGGCCCGCGCTTCTACGCCAACCCGGAAATCCTGGCCTCCTCGGAGGAGTTGATGCGTCATATCGAGGGCAGCGTCTCCCTGCCCGGCGCCAATGACGAGGTAGAACGCCCGAAACGGATCAGGTTCCGCTACCAAGATCTCACCGGTGTCGTCCAGGAAGAGGATGCTGAAGGCTTTTATTCCATCTGCATGCAGCATGAGATCGACCAGCTCGACGGCATCTTCTGGCTGAAACGGCTGTCCCGCCTGAAGCGCGACCGGCTGCTGCGCAAATGGGACAAGGGAAAATAAGAGTGCGGCCGAACCAAATTCGTGTTCGCCCGTTGTCAGGTCGCAAGTCCAGCGAGGATCTACAACCATGACGACAGCAGACAAGACCCCAACTGAACTCGAGCGAAAAGTATCCGAGCGTCTGGCTGCACTGCCGGACGTCGATTCGTCGATGATCGAACCGCATGCCGAGGGAACCAAGGTCATCCTCGAGGGTTCTGTCGATACCGTGTTCTCGGCCCGCAAGGCGGTGTTGAGCGCGGAGACCGTGGATGGTGTACATGATGTCGAAAGCCACCTGACCCTGACGGGTCATGGGAATGGCGCATCCGCGAGCCACTGAGGCGAAAATACCCGGCGCATCGGCCTTTCAGGAGGGGTGCGCTGGGTCCGTAGGGGAATGATAGGAGACCGTGGTGCCGGGCAAGAAGAAAGCTGACGATATTTCCCGCGAGGAAGATTTCCGCGATTATGATGACCGGAATATCGACGAAGGCTGGCCCTACGACGATGCGGCCGGTGCCCGTCCCGTCGATAACGCCGCTTACGGCGATCCCAAGGCCAATTTCGATACGGAACGCAATCGGGGCTATCAGGTGGACAGCGTCGAGCGTGACGGATCGGAAGAGCGGCTGGTCGACAGCGTTCGTCCCGGAACGAAGGGTATCGAGGAGGCCGACGACCTCGAAGAGCGGATCACCGACGCGATCGAGGATTTGGATGTGATCGACATGGCGTCGATCGACGTGCATGTCGAGGACGGAACCGTCACGCTCGAAGGCGCGGTCGATGATGCGACAACGGCACGCAGGATCGTCCGCCGGATCCAACGGGTCGCCGGCGTCCGCGAACTGGTCAACAACCTTCGGCTCGAGGGCGTCGACAGCCACATACCCGACGACGATTGAGGCTGGACGGCGACTAGGCGTTCGTCAGCACGATATCCGGTGAGTTTTTCAGCGTATTGCTGACGGTGCAGATGTCCTCGGCCATATGGGCGATCTGACTTTTCTGTTCGTCGTCGAAGTCCCCTTCGACACGGAAATCCACGATAAATTTGGTGATCCGGGACGGTCCTTCATGGGCTTTTTCGCCGGTCACATGCACCCTCACCTCGCTCAGCCTGTCGAGAATGCCGAGCTTGCTCGCCGCGATCCGGCCGCTGAGCACGAGGCAGGCGGCAAGCGATGAAAACATCAGGTCGAGCGGATTGAACCCCGGCTCGGAAGCGCCCGTCACCACCTCAACCCGACCACCCGTCTCGCTTGTCACCTGCGGGTGACCGAGGCGTCCGAGGACGGCGGTCGCGCCGACCGGCCGTGTCTTTACTTTCAGTTCGACCATGGGCTTGTCCTTACCTTGCAGCATATGCACCGGGATCAGTCCATCAGATAGGCCTGCAATTTCAAGGTCGCATTCGGACTTTTGTCGCTATAGCCGATGACATCGCAATTCGTCTTGCTGCGCAACGGCGCCTTGCCATGCAGGAAATAGGTGGATGTTTGGGCCTGGTAATAGCCGATCACGAAATAGGGTGCCGGTTCGCAGCCCTTCTTGAACGTGTAGGCGACGCCGATCGCTTCGCCCATATGCTCGATCCTGCCTTGGAACAGCAGCGTGTTCGGCGGGATCGTACCGGCGATCGATGGTTTCGGATCATGATAGGTGATGAGCCCATACTTGTAGCTCACATGCATGAAGGAGTCGTTGTGGATGAACGGCTCGATATTCAGGCTGTTGTTGAGCGGGTGGTCCGTGTCTTTGGCAGAGGCGAGCGCGAAATCCCGCCTCTTGCCATATGGGTTGAATTCCGTGTCCAGCGTGGGAAAGCCCTGCGGGCAAAGCGTCGTCCAGAGGTGCGCAAGGGTAAGCCCGCCTGCCGCATTGTTGGGCTCGACGATCGAGCCGGTTTCGTCCTTGAAACGGAACCGTCCGGGCGCTCGAATATCGTCATGTTTCTCCCAGACCCCGGCAAAGGTAAATTTTCGCCCGCGAGGGTCGGTGAGTGAGCCGGCATCGCAGTCGGCGCCTATCTCCGCCTTGGTATTGTCACCGTCCAGGCTGGTCTTGATGCAGTCGTTGATCACCGCCTTGCCGCGCCCTAGAAACCAGTTTGAGCAATAGTCGCTGGCGTCCTTGGGCGTCATCTCGGCGAGGATATGGGCATTGGCCGTACCGATCCCCTCCGCCGCTTTCACGGAAAGCTCCGGCGAATGAGTCTCTATGGAGATCGTCTCGGCGGAAACGGCGACCGTAGTTGCCAGAAGGCAGGCAAATGCCTTTGGAAAAATGAGATTGTTCATGTCTTTCCCCAGATGTCCCGATCGACGGGATTAAGGGAAAAATCTAAAAGGAACGGGAGCTTGGTCGCTAAATTTTTACCGGCCGGTTCTGTCCGTCGTGATCCGGGCAACAAAAAACCCGCCGAAGCGGGTTTCTTATTTTGGTGCGGTCGAGAAGACTCGAACTTCCACGTCTTGCGACACAGCGACCTCAACGCTGCGCGTCTACCAATTCCGCCACGACCGCATCGTGGTAGATGCCGACTTGCGCCGGCGGGGCTGCATGTAGCAAAAGCATTTGGGGTGCACAAGTGCGCCGTGACAGATTTTTGAAGGATAAAAATTCCAGGTCCGAATGCCTATATAAACCGGGCCGAAACCGGCCTCTTGCCGCCCCCTTTTGTTTTTGCCAGAAGATTTTCCATGCTCACGCGCACCGATCTCGATCTCTCCATGCTGCCGCAGGCCGGTTCTCCGCCCGTGCGCTGGCGAATCTCCGATGGCCTGGTTCCCTATGAGGAGGCGGTGGCGGAAATGGAGCGCGAGGTGGCGGCGATCGCCGATGGCAGCGCCGACGAGCTCGTCTGGCTGCTCGAACACCCGCCGCTCTATACCGCCGGCACCAGCGCCGACACGGCCGACCTGATCGAGCCGGACCGGTTCCCGGTATTTTCTACAGGCCGTGGCGGCGAATACACCTATCATGGCCCCGGCCAGCGGGTGGCCTACGTGATGCTCGACCTCAAACGCCGGCGCCAGGACGTGCGCGCCTATGTGGCGGCGCTCGAGGAACTGGTGATCCGCACCCTCGGCATGATGAACGTGCGCGGCGAGCGGCGCGAGGACCGCGTCGGCGTCTGGGTGCGCCGGCCGGAAAAACCGCTGCTGCCGGATGGCTCGATGGCGGAGGACAAGGTGGCCGCGCTCGGCATCCGCCTGCGCCGCTGGGTCAGCTTCCACGGCCTGTCGCTCAACGTCGATCCGGACCTGACGCATTTCACCGGCATCGTGCCCTGCGGCATCAGCGCCTATGGCGTCACGAGCCTCGTCGATCTTGGCCTTCCCGTGATGATGGCCGATGTCGACATGCGCCTGCGCGAAGCCTTCGAGGAAATTTTTGGAGCCACAGCTTCCCATAGCGCCTCCTCCTGATCACGCCTTGAACATTGCCGAACGCTGTGGTTGAAGGACCCGGTTTCACGAAAGTGCCGGGCATGCGCTCTTCCACGTCTGAAAATCCGCTGAAGGGCATGGCCATCATGGCCACCTGCATGGTCATCCTGCCGCTGATGGATGCCATCGCCAAATACATGGCGACCTTCGAGGCGATGTCGCCTGGCCAGGTAACCTTCTACCGGTTCTTTTTCCAGCTCGTCTGCATCCTGCCGCTCGTCGTCCTCACGGGGGCCGCCATCTTCCGGCCGAAGCGCCCCTGGATGAACCTTTTGCGCGGCGTGCTGCATGCGGCGGCCAGCCTGATGTTTTTCGCGGCGGTCAAATACATGCCGCTCGCCGATGTCTTCGCCATCTATTTTGTCGAGCCCTTCATGCTCACCATGATGTCGGCGATCTTCTTGCGCGAAAAGGTCGGCTGGCGGCGGTGGCTGGCGATTATCGTCGGTTTCGGTGGTGCCATGATCGTCATCCAGCCGAGCTATGCGATCTTCGGCTGGACGGCGCTGCTGCCGGTCGCCTGCGCCTTCCTCTTCACGCTCTACCTCTTCCTCAACCGCGCGATCGGCGAAGCCGATTCGCCGCTCGTCATGCAGACCGTGGCAGGCGTCGGAGGAACGCTGTTGATGGCAGCAGCCCTGGTGATCGGGGATGCCGCAGGGGCTCAGGATTTTACGCCGTCGCTGCCCGCCTCCTGGCTCGGTCTCGTCCTGCTGATACTGCTCGGCTCGATCTCAGGCTACATGCATCTGCTCGTGGTCCGGGCCTTCCGGCTGGCGCCGCTTTCACTGCTTGCGCCCTTCCAGTATTTCGAGATCATCTCGGCGACGGTGCTCGGTTACGCGCTGTTCGGCGATTTCCCGAGCGCTTCCAAATGGCTCGGCATTACCGTCATCGTCGCCTCCGGCCTGTTCATCATCTGGCGGGAGCGTTCCAAATCGAAGCAGCTGGAGACGGTTTGACGACCTTGTTTCCCGCGTATTAACCCCGCTTCTTTGCTACCCCTCAACTTCTCTCATTTATTATCCCCCACATTCAGTTTCATGATGAAACGGAGAAATGAAGATGAGCGGATTCCGCTTTTCTTTTCCGGCATGTGTCATCGCCGGGAAGGGTCGGATTGTGGCCGACGATATTCTGATGCTGCGCAAATACGCGTTCCCGGATGGCATTTGCTCCTCCGAAGATGCGCTCGCCCTTCTTGCGCTGAATGATTCCTGTTCCGAACAAAGCCCCGAATGGTCGACCTATTTCGTCGAAAGCCTGACGGCATATCTCGTGCGTGGCACGAAGCCGCCGGGACGCATCGACGACGCGAAAGCCAGCTGGCTGATGCGCACGATCGCTGGCGACGGCGCCGTTCATTCGGCCGTCGAGCTCGAACTGCTGCTGCATGCCATGGAAGTCGCGTCCGAAGTGCCGGAAAACCTCTCGGCCTTCGCCCTCGACCAGATTCGCATGGCCCTCGAGCCGGGCGCGCGCGGCGCCTACCATGCCACCCGCCCGGCCTCTGCCGGCATCACCGCCTTCGATCTCGCCTATGTCTGGCGGGTGTTGCGCGGTGCGATGGAGCGTGGCCGGCTGATGCTTTCGCCGCTCGAAGCGCGGGTCCTGTGCGAGATCGACGAACTGGCCGATCCTGAGGCCAATCATCCCGCCTGGCGGGAGATGATGGCGGCGGTGGCGACCTATGAAAGGCCGAGGGAGGTGCTGCGCTCCGGCCCGTGGCTGGTGACCGATGCAGGGCATCGCCTGACGCAGGAAGTGGCGGCCTGACGAACCGTCGGGTCGCAACCCTCGCACGGCTGCTCATTCGCATTTTAGCGATTGGCTAAACCCCGTGGAAAATCAATCGGCCTAATGGTGTCTGTGATGATCGGCCAATGCCAAGCCGACAGGCTCCGGAGGTCGACATGACGCCCATTGTTTCAGCCGTCTTGCTGCTGACGATCAATCTCGGCTTTCTCTGGCTGCTGATGGCCGCACCCGTCGGCCGCCGCACCATCACGCTGCACCGGACACTCGAAATCTCCCCGGAGCGCCTTTGGAGCGCCTTTCACCCGGGCGGCGAGGAGGCGAGTTGGAACCCTTCGGTCCTCTCCTCAGGGGTGGAACAGAACTGCGGCGGCATCGAGATCGCCTACAGCCATCCCGACCGCCACGGCGCGCCGATCCGGAGGGTCTTCAAGGTGGAGGAGAATGTCGATCACTTCAGGCACAGTTACGAGAGCCGTGCACGCGTGATCGACGATACCGCACTCGATATTTCCGTCTGGCGCAATTTCGAGGAATATCGCGCGGTGTCGGCGGCGTCCGGCGGCTCGACGCTCACGCTTGCCCAGACGGACACCTATCGCGGACTGGCAGTCTACCTGTTTCGCTATTTCATGATCCGTCGCGAACTTTCGTCGCTGACCGCCTGGCTGAAGAGCGGCCGGCCGAAGGCGGGAGGCATGATCGAGCACCCCGTCACCCAGATAGGCCTGGCCGTCCTTTCTACGCTGCTGCTCTGGCCGTTTTTCGGGCTCACTCCTGCCGGCCTGACGATCTCGGTCATCCTCACCCTGGTCATCGTGCTGCACGAACTCGGACATCTGGCGGCTTATCGCGCCTTCGGGCATGAGACGGTCCGGATGATCTTCGTGCCGCTGCTCGGCGGCCTGGCGATCGGCGGCAGGCCCTATAAGAGCCGATTCGAAGTGGCGACCTGCGCGCTGATGGGCGCCGGCATGTCGGCATTCCTGGTCCCGGTCGTGGTTTCCGCTAGTCACCTGGCAAACAGCCGCATACTTCCCGTGGCATTGCGGGAGCCGGCGCTGGTTTTCCTGCTGATCCTCGGGGCCTTCAACCTCCTCAACCTTCTGCCCATGTACCGGTTCGACGGCGGCAGGATTCTAAGGCAGATCTTTCCGACCCGCAGCCTGCTCGTTGCCGGCAGTTTCGGCATCACGCTCCTGATGCTCTGGGTCGGTTACCGGATCGGGCTGCCGCCGACCGCCCTCATCGCGGCACTTGCGGTCTTCACGCTGATGAGCCTGATGGGCTTTTCGTCGGTCAAACCGCGCGAAAGCCTCGACCCCATGCATCCGGGCGAGCGGCTGATGGCGGGACTCGGCCTCTATGCAGCCGTCGCCATCCACTCCTACGGTATCATATATGCTTGCGACCGCCTTTTCGGCTGATCACCTGCTCTCGATATCACTTGCCATCGACGTCTCCGCCCATTGACATCGGCCCGCCCAGGGGCTCCAAAGGTTGCATGAAAAGCGAAAACCCCACTCTACCATCCGGCTATTCCGCCGTACCTCCAGGCAAGATCGCGACCGTCGTGACCTGCCTCGAAATGCTGGGCAGGCCGCGCAGGAAAACCACGCCGGCGCCGGACACCCTCACCCTGGAGCGCTGGCAGTCTCCCGCACTCGACGAATACCGCGCGCTGTTTCGGGCGGTCGGCGAGAACTGGATGTGGGTCTCCCGGCTGGTCATGGGGGATGACGAACTTGCCTCGGTCCTCAATGATCCGCAGGTCGAGATTTACGTGCTTCTCGACGGCGGCCGCCGCATCGGCCTGTTGGAGCTCGATTTCCGGGAAAAGGGCGAATGCGAGCTCGTCTATTTCGGTCTCGTCGCCGGTGCGATCGGCAAGGGCGCCGGCCGTTTCATGATGAACTGGGCAATCGAGAGGGCCTGGGCGCATCCGATCCGCCGTTTTTGGGTACATACCTGTCATTTCGACCACCCGGCCGCCATGCAGTTCTACCAGCGGTCCGGGTTCACGCCCTACGCCCTGATGGTCGAAGTGCTCGACGATCCACGCCTGACCGGCCTGACGCCGCGTACGACCTCGCCGCAGGTGCCGCTCATCGGACTTTGATCCGCTCGCCGAAATGCGACCCCGAACGGCTCGTTCCGACTTGAGCCGGCCCCCTTGCCCGTGCCAAGGTCGCGCCGAATCTATACGCCTCAAGGGAGAACATCATGGATATCCGCGCCGCCGTCGCCGTTCAGGCTGGCAAACCGCTCGAAGTCATGACCGTCCAGCTCGAAGGCCCCCGCGCCGGCGAAGTGCTGATCGAGGTGAAGGCGACCGGCATCTGCCATACCGACGACTTCACCCTGTCCGGTGCCGACCCGGAAGGCCTGTTTCCGGCGATCCTCGGCCATGAGGGTGCGGGCGTCGTCGTCGATGTCGGCCCCGGCGTCACCTCGGTGAAGAAGGGCGACCACGTCATCCCGCTCTACACGCCCGAATGCCGCGAATGTTATTCCTGCCTGTCGCGCAAGACCAATCTGTGTACCGCGATCCGCTCCACCCAGGGCCAGGGCCTGATGCCGGACGGCACCTCGCGCTTTTCGATCGGCAAGGACAAGATCCACCACTATATGGGCTGCTCGACTTTCGCGAATTACACCGTGCTGCCGGAGATCGCGCTTGCCAAGATCAACCCGGACGCACCTTTCGACAAGGTCTGCTATATCGGCTGCGGCGTGACGACGGGCATCGGTGCCGTCATCAACACCGCCAAGGTCGAGATCGGCGCCACCGCCGTCGTCTTCGGTCTCGGCGGCATCGGGCTCAACGTCATCCAGGGGCTTCGCCTTGCCGGCGCCGACATGATCATCGGTGTCGATCTGAACAGTGACAAGAAGGCCTGGGGCGAACGCTTCGGCATGACCCATTTCGTCAACCCGAAGGAAGTCGACGGCGACATCGTTCCCTATCTCGTCAATCTGACCAGGCGTGGCGCCGACCACATAGGCGGGGCCGACTACACGTTCGACTGCACCGGCAATACCAAGGTCATGCGCCAGGCGCTGGAGGCCTCGCATCGCGGCTGGGGCAAGTCGGTAGTGATCGGCGTTGCCGGCGCCGGCCAGGAAATATCCACCCGTCCGTTCCAGCTCGTCACCGGCCGCAGCTGGATGGGCACGGCGTTCGGCGGCGCCCGCGGCCGTACCGACGTGCCAAAGATCGTCGATTGGTATATGGAGGGCAAGATCGAGATCGATCCGATGATCACCCACACCATGCCGCTCGAAGACATCAACAGAGGTTTTGAGCTGATGCATGGCGGCGAATCGATTCGCAGCGTAGTGATTTATTGAGCGATGTTCCAACACGCTCCGATACTGCGAATAGACCTAGGATTTAACTCCGTTTAATGTGAGGGACGCAGAGATGTACAAATTCGAAATCTACAAGGACAAGGCCGGGGAATACCGTTTCCGCTTCAAGGCTGCGAACGGTCAGACCATGTTCTCGTCCGAAGGCTATTCGGCCAAGGCTTCCGCCGTTTCGGCCATAGAATCGATCCAGAAGAACGCGCCCGGCGCAGCGATCGACGACCAGACGACCGCCGTAGCCTGAGACGGCTTCCTGCACGCAGCCCGCCCTGTCGGGCTGCGTGGCTTCCCGCAGTTTGAGGCGCCGATCGGGCTGGGGCCGGAATATCCATCCATGATCTATGTCGACGCCGATGCCTGCCCGGTCAAACCGGAGATCCTGAAAGTGGCGGAACGCCATGGCCTGGAAGTGACCTTCGTCGCCAATTCCGGCCTTCGCCCCTCCCGCGACCCGATGGTCCACAACGTCATCGTCTCGGCCGGTTTCGATGCCGCCGACAACTGGATCGCCGAACGCGCCGGACCCGCCGATATCGTCGTCACCGCCGACGTGCCGCTGGCGGTACGCTGTGTTGCGGCCGGTGCGCTGGTGACCGGACCGACCGGCCGCGTCTTCGACGAAACCAATATCGGCATGGCGAGTGCCATGCGCGATCTTGGGGCACATTTGCGGGAAACCGGCGAGAGCAAGGGCTACAACGCCGCCTTTTCACCGCGCGACCGATCGAAATTCCTGGAAACGCTGGACAGGCTCTGCCGCCGCGCCAAATCAGCCACGTGAGCGATCGGAAGACCTTGATGCCGAGCCCCTGGCGCAGACTGAACTATCACAGGCATGGACCGTTCTTCGCGGGCACGATCGCCTCGCTCGCCTGCCTGCCGTTCCTGATCCTCTATGTGCCGGAGCTCGCACCCGGCATCACGGTCATCGTCTTCTTCCTGATCTATCTTGTCTTGATGGCGGTGCGCATCCCGAAACTCGATGGCGGCACGCTGCGGGGCAAGGGGCAGAACGACGACGAACCGGCCCCGGTCATCCTCGCCGTGACGTTGCTTGCGGTTGCCGCTGCCGTCGTTTCGCTGTTCGAGGCGTTGAACCGTTCGCAACCGGCGGGTCTTGCCGCCGTCTCGCTCGCCTTCGGATCCGTCGTGCTCGGCTGGCTGACCATCCACACCATGTTCGCCATGCACTATGCCCATCTTTTCTGGCGGCCTGACGAGCAGGCGCAAGAGAACGAAGGAAAGCGCGGCGGCCTCGATTTCCCCGAAACGGACGAGCCCGGCGCCTATGATTTTCTGTATTTTTCCTTCGTGATCGGCATGACCGCCCAGACGTCGGACGTCCAGATCACCACGACCGGCATGCGCCGCATCAACCTGCTGCATGCGGTCGTATCCTTCTTTTTCAACACCGTCCTTGTCGCCGCGGCCGTCAACGCCGTCGTGTCGATGGGCAACTGATGCCATCCAAGGAGCACCGATGAAGGTCCTTTCCCAGAACACCGCCTTCGGCGGCATGCAGGGCGTGTTCATGCACCCGTCCGAGGCCTGCAACTGCGAGATGACGTTTGCCGTCTTCGTGCCGCCGCAGGCGATCAAGGAGCCCTGCCCGGTTGTCTGGTATCTGTCAGGCCTCACCTGCACCCATGCCAATGTCATGGAAAAGGGCGAATACCGGCGGATGGCCGCCGAGCTCGGCCTCATCGTCATCTGCCCGGATACCAGCCCGCGCGGCAATGACGTGCCCGACGAGCTCACCAACTGGCAGATGGGCAAGGGCGCCGGATTCTATCTCGACGCCACGGAGAAGCCCTGGGCCGAACACTACCAGATGTACACCTACATCACCGAGGAACTGCCGAATTTCGCCAGCCAGCATTTTCGCATGGACATGGACCGCCAGGGTATTTTCGGCCATTCCATGGGCGGTCACGGCGCCATGACCATCGCGCTGAAGAACCCGGAGCGCTTCAAGAGCTGCTCCGCCTTCGCGCCGATCGTCGAGCCATCGACGGCCGACTGGTCGGCGCCGGCCTTCGAGAAATATCTTGGCCCGGACCGCGCAGCCTGGCGGCAATACGATGCCTGTGCCCTGGTCGAAGACGGCGCCCGCTTCCCTGAGTTCCTGATCGACCAGGGCAAGGCGGACGGCTTTTTGGAAAACGGCCTGCGCCCCTGGCTGTTCGAGGAGGCGGTCAAGGGAACGGATATCGACGTGACGCTGCGCCTGCACGAGCGCTACGACCACTCCTATTATTTCATCTCGACCTTCATGGACGACCATCTCCGCTGGCACGCGGAACGGCTGGGCTAAGCTTGATCAACAGCAGGCTCGGATATATTCCATATGCATGGAGATTCACTGGTCGGACGAAAAGAATGATCTTCTCAAACAGAAGTTCGGGTTCGGCTTCGAGAGGATCGTGATCGCCTTGAGTGAGGGCATGCTCCTTGATGACCGCCGCCACGTGAATATCGAGCGGTATGCGCATCAGCGTCAAATGGTCGTGGAAATCGAAGGCTATGCCTTCATAGTACCTTATGTCGAAACGGAGGAAGGGGTTTTTCTGAAAACCTTTTTCCCCAGCCGCAAGGCAACCTGAGACTATCTGAGGGGTGAGAAGCCGTGAGCAAGGGCAAACTTGGCAGTGAACTGAGCGAGCAGGAAATCATCGCGCTCTCGGAGACCGACGAATGGGTGCCGGTTGATGAAATCGAAGAACGCAAACGTCTCTGGCAGGATGCTGCGCGCAACGCGATCGATGGCAAGCGGCAGAGGATTTCCATTTCCATTCCGGAAAGAGATCTCGCGCGCCTGAAAGCCAAGGCGCTTGAACAGGGCATGCCCTATCAGACGCTGATCAATTCGATCCTGCACAAATACGTGTCCTAAGTCTCACGGAAACAGCGCGGTCGCCATGGTTGGGCGGCGCTGGCCGTCGAGGCGGAATTCGCCGGAGATGCGGTCGGCGATCTTTTCGGCGAGGTCACGGTCCGCGGTGTCCCCGTCCAGCAGGTAGATCGAGGTCTTGAACGTCCCCTTGGCGACCGGTTCGCCGCTGTTGACCGAAATTGCCTGCACCGTCACCTTCGCCTCATGCCGGCTGCCGATCAGCATCGGAACATGCGACATCTCGTCGATCCGCACCGAAATGATCGTCCGTGGCAGGGCGATCGATCTGGTGGTTGCCCGGATCGCCTCGTCGACCAGCATGTCGGTGGCGATCACCAGTCCTTTCGGCACGTCGGGCCGTGCGGTCACGAAGGCGCCGCGCACGTCGTAAAGAAGCTTCTCCTGCGCCGTGTTTGCCTGTTCCAGACGGAACGACATCAGCGGCAAGGCCGTCAGCACAATGAAAGCGAAACGAAACAGGCGACGGAACATGAACGGACCCGGAAAACGGCACGTTCCGATGTTCCAACGAACAGGGTTATAGAAGCATTAAACGGCGGGCTTCAAAGCAAGAAAAGTTTCGGTTGCGGCCCGCATTTCTTCAAGCCGTTTTGCTCGACGATGTTCGGCCTCCGCGTCCGTACCCCAATGTTCGTTCGTCCAGTCCTCGTCGAGATGGGCGAGCGCCCAGGCCTCGTCGGCAGTGAGCCGGCCTTCCGCGAAGGCGAGCGCCAGGATCGCCGAACCGGTCAGCGTCGTTACCGTGTGGAGGACGGCGAGTTCGATCGGCGTATCGTATTTCTTCAGCGTCACCGCGAAGGCGGCGGTCGCCTCCTTCGGCTGCTCCTGGGGCATCACACCCTCGACCAGGATGAAGCGCGCGCCGCGTTCGTTCGCGGCCCAATCGATGATCGGATCCCAGAGTTCGTTCTGGCGCGCGACCAGGTTTTCCGGCGCCTCGGCGCGATAGCAGAGCATGTCGCTCGAGGAGAACCGCAGGATATCCTCGAACACCGCTTGGCGGTCGGTGGCGATGCCGTCGATCGCGGTATTGACGAGCCGCGTCACCGGCATGGTGCCGGGATCGATGACATCCACCTGGTTCGCCCACTCGTCGCGGATCAGTTCTGCAAGCCGGGCGGTCGGAGCGACCAGCCCGTTCTTGGCAGGCGTCCTGACCGGTCGTCCATCGAGATGGATGGCGTGGCCGCCCTCGCCTTCGGCAACCGACACTTCCTTATAGAAGCGTTTCGGCAGCGGCTTGTGCATCTGGATCTGAGCCCGCCGCGTCGGGTCCGGATGGCTCAGTGCTTCGGAGGGATCGGGAAACATGTCACGCATGGAAATAAAACCTCAGCCGATATGGCTCAGCAATTCGCTCGGATGATGGATGATGGCGTCGGCTCCGGCCTTGTTCAGCTCGTCCACCGAGGCGTAACCCCATGCGACGCCGATCGCCGTGGCGCCGGCCGCCTTCGCCATCTGCATATCGTAAATGGCATCGCCGATGACAAGGGTGTCGGAAGGCTGCATGCCGGTCTCGTCGCAGCATTCGGCCACCATCGCCGGGTGCGGCTTCGACGGGCAATCGTCGGCGGTGCGCGACACGGTAAAATACCTGTCGAAACCATGCGTCTCCATCACGAGCTTCAGGCCCCGCCGTGATTTTCCGGTCACCGCGCCGATCACCAGGTCCGCGCGCGGACCGATCGTGTCGATCAGCTCGCGGATCCCTCCGAACAACGGCTCCTTGAAGCCGAGATCCTGGCGGACGACGGCAAACAGCGTCTTGTAATAGGTCATCATCTCGACGGCTTCGTCGTCCGCATGCGGCTTGCCCTGCATGCGGGCGATCGCGATGTCGAGCGTGAGCCCGATGATTGCCTTGGTGTCTTCCACCATCGGTTCCGGCTTGCCGAAATGGGCGAAGGTGCGGCGCATGGTTTCATGGATCAGGTTTGCGCTGTCGACCAGCGTGCCGTCGCAATCGAAAAGGACCAGTTTCATTCTTCGTCGTCTTCCCTGCGGCCGTTTTCCATGTCGAAGCCGAGAAGGTTCCAGCTCTGCACCATATGCGGCGGCAAAGGTGCCGTGACCTTCAGCCGCCCGCCATTCGGATGCGGAATGTCGATATGGCGCGCGTGCAGATGCAGCTTCTTCTGGATACCGCCCGGAAAATCCCAGTTATGGTCGTCGTCGAAATATTTCGGGTCGCCGATGATCGGATGGCCGATATGCAGCGCATGGACGCGCAACTGGTGGGTACGGCCGGTATAGGGCTCCATCTCCAGCCAGCAGAGCGTCTGCGCCGCCATTTCCAGCACCCGGTAATAGGACACCGCGTGGTCGGCGCCGTCCTCGCCGTGTTTCGCGATCCGCATGCGGTCGCCATCCGGCGTCTGTTCCTTCACCAGCCAGGTGGAAATCTTGTCCTCGTGTTTGCGCGGCACGCCCTTGACCAGCGCCCAATAGGTCTTCTTGGTGTCGCGCTCGCGAAATGCGGCCGTCAGCTTCTGAGCAGCACCGCGGGTGCGGGCGATCACCAGCACGCCGGATGTGTCGCGGTCGAGCCTGTGCACCAGCCGCGGCTTTTCGCCCTTCGGGCTTATCCAGCTGTCGAGCATCTGGTCGATATGGCGCGAGACGCCTGATCCGCCCTGCACCGCAAGGCCGGCCGGCTTGTTGAGCACGATGACCTTCTCGTCCTCGTGCAGCACCATCCGCGACAGAAGTTCGAAATCGCTGGAATGCTTGAGGTCCTTGCCGGCGATCGGCCCGGTCTTTTTCGCATCGACCTCCATCGGCGGAATGCGCACCGTCTGGCCCGGCTGCACGCGGGCGTCGGATTTTACCCGTCCGCCATCGACGCGCACCTGGCCGGAGCGCAGCAGTTTCTGCAGCGGCCCGAAGCCGAGGCCCGGATAGTGGATCTTGAACCAACGGTCGAGCCGCATGCCCGCTTCGTCCGCTTCGACGCGGATATGCTCGATGCCTGCCATCAAAGCTCTTTCATATCTGGATGTGGGCCAACGGCCTTTGCCCGGTCTTTAGAGCATTGCCCGCCCGAGCGCCAGTCCGGCGAAAACCGCACCGAGCGAGATTGCAACGCTGGCGACGATATAGGTGACGCCCACCATGGTCGCGCCCCGCTCCAGGAGCGACACGACATCCAGCGAAAAGGCCGAGAAGGTCGTGAAGCCGCCGAGAAAGCCGGTAATGATCAGCAACCGCATCTCCGGCGACGCATCGAACCGCCGGACGATGAGTTCGGCCAGAAAGCCGATCGCGAACGAGCCGGCGATGTTGACGGCAAGCGTCCCCCACGGAAACGCTGGCCCCCACAGGCGCAGCGCCCAGAGCCCGACGAGATAGCGGCAGACGGAGCCGATCGCTCCGCCGATGGCGACGAGAAGCAGGTTGGTCATGGAACTTTCTCTAGGACAGAAGCGAGAATCGTCAAATCGATAAAATGCCGATGTTTTGTTTAAAGGGGAACAAATCAGGGCCGCCGTAATTATCATATTCTGAGAAAAAAGAGTGATAGGCGCGATGACACAACTGGTCAGCATATCGGCGAGCACCGCCGCCCTCGCCATCGAGGCCCTGAAGCCCGGTCGGCGCATCTCGGCCAAGGACCAGGTCAAGGACATCAAGGCCGATGCGGACCGTAACCAGCGCCGCGCCGAAAACGCCGGCGACCCCGGGGATACCGAATTCATGATCCCCGCCACCACCGTTTCGCTCGACATGCTCACCGCCGACCAGAAGCCGCGCCAGCAGGTCACGTTCCACCAGGCCCAGTCGGCCTATCGCGATCTGGAAGACTGATCTCACCCGGCGAACCCTCAGGCCGCCACGCACCGGAAATTCTCCCGCCCGCTCCCCGAGCGGGCTTTTGCATTCCGGTGATAGTCGATGAAATCCCCGGCCGGCAGCGGTTTCGAAAACAGCCAGCCCTGGCCGAAACTGACGTCGTGAGCCTTCAGATAGTCCGCCTGCTCTTCCGTCTCCACGCCTTCGGCGACGATCTGCAGGTCAAGCGTCTTTGCCATTTCGATGATGTGGCCGGTGACCGAGCTGGTGGCGCTATTGCGGCCGATCGTGTCGATGAAGGACTTGTCGATCTTCAGCGCATCCATCGGTAGCCCCTGCAGGTATTGCAGGCTGGAATATCCCGTGCCGAAATCGTCGATCGCCACCGAGTGGCCTCTCCGCCGAGCCTCTGTCAATGTCGTCCGCGCAGCCTCGATGTCGATGAAGCCGCGTTCGGTGGCCTCCAGCCAGATCTGCCCTGCCCTTATCTCCGTCTTCGCGAGTTTCTTGTCGAGCATGTCGAGAATGCGACCGGATGTGACATCGGCGGCGGAAAGGTTGACGGCGATATGCAGCGAACTTTCCGCCTTCAGCAATCCCCCGAGATCGGTAATGATCGCTTCGATGACCTGGTCGGTGATTGGCTGAATGAGCCCGCTCTCCTCCGCAAGCGGAATGAACAGGTCCGGGCGCACCAGCGAGCCATCCGGCCGCCGCCACCGCACCAGTGCCTCGGCGCCAACGCAGATGCCGGTCTTGAGCTCGATGATCGGCTGGTAGTGGACGATGAATTCGCGCTTGCGCACCGCGATCGCCAGCTCACCGAGCGGCGACAGTCTTTTCTTGGACAGCCACACTACCACGCCGACGACGAAGATGGCGACGAAGGCGCCGACCGGCAGCAGCAGGAATTGTTCCTCCCGCAGCCTGCCCGCCAGGTTGGAGCGCGGCTCCATCGCGATCGCGATCAATCCCTTGTCGTGCGCCACCGCATAGAGCGCCGAGGAGGTCATGCCGTTTCTGGGCTCGTCGATCAGCGCCTTGACGAGGTCTGTTTCGGGGGAATTGAGTTCGTTGAGGACCATGCCTCGCTGGTTGGCGAGCGCCAGGGATATGTCGGGGTCCACCAGGATATCGACGAAACGGGCCGGATCGACCAGCACGTTGTAGGGGCCGTAGTGGAGCGCCATCATGGGATTGCCCATGCTGACCGCCGGCTGCACGCGGGTGGCCACTTCCACACCGTCAGGCGTCATGTAGTCGATCCACGGCCTGTCGACCTTGCGCTCCTCGATCCCCCAGGAGGTGCATTTCAACAGTCCGTTCTCGAAATAACCGACTTCCTTGACCGAGGGCGTATTGAAGGCGATCACCCGCATGCGGGCGATATGCTGGTCCGAGCAGGGCACCAGGCGCGGATAGGCGAGCGAATCGAGCGCCGCCCGCGCATCCTCGAACGTCCTGCTCGCACGCATGATCGTCTGCTCGGCGAGCCGTTCGAGATTGTTCTGCTGTTTCTCGACCGTGATGATCCACGAAATATAGACCATCGCGACAATCGGAACGATTGCCCCGAGCAGGCCGAGGAAAATGGCCGCCGCAATCACCCGAGAACGTCGCAGTTCCATTGCCGAAACCTTTGATGAGAGGTCTTGGGCGACATTCATCGCCGACTTCTGTTAAGATTCCTTGATACAACTCGATCAGGTTGTATCGAAGCAACTCCTAAAACCCTGCCGGTTGCGGGCCGCCGACGCAAATCGGGCCGAATGCGCATCTCCGCCCAGGAAACCTAGGCAGCATGTTTATGTTCGCCTGCCCGCGAAACGCAGCGGAAGCCCGTCGAAAGCTTTGATTTCCTTCAGGACGAAGGTCGTCTGCATTTCCTTGATGCGCGGCAGCCGCCGCAGCGTCGACATGGCGAAATCCGCATAGGCGTCGAGATCGGGTGAGACGACCTGCAGCAGGAAATCCGCGTCACCCGCGATACTGTAGCAGGCGACGACCTCGTCCAGGCCGATCACTTCCGCTGCGAACGCTTCGGCTTCTTCTTCGCTATGGCTGTCGATCTTGACGCGGATGAAGGCAAGTACGCCGAGGCCGATCGCCTTTCGGTTCAGCACCGCCTTGTAGCCCTGGATGACGCCCGTCTCCTCGAGATGCCGCACGCGCCGCCAGCTTGGAGAGGTTGAAAGCCCGATCTTGTCGGCCAGCGCCTGATTGGTCAGGCGGCCATCGCCCTGCAAAGCCTCCAGAATTCTTATATCCGCCAGTTCGACGTCGTTCGCCATCAAAATCTACCTTTATTTCCCTCTCAAGAGGTAGACTCTACCCCAGGATTAGAAAATCTGGAAGCAAAAGGCAGGATCGACCGGACGATGCGGAGTAATCTGCAGGTCCTCTTCCACTGATGGATATCTTGCCACCTATGACCGACGACATTCGCATCGCCATCATCGTCAACCCTTTCCTGCCGCTCGGCCTCGTCGCCAATACGGCCGGCGCCATCTCGATCGGCCTCGGCGCCCGCCTGCCTGCGCTCGCGGCTCGCCGGCTGACCGATCGCTAGGGCCGCACGATCGATATCAGTTCCGCACTGCCGGTGCCCATTTTGCAGGCGCAGCCCGACACGATCCGATCCTTGATGCTGAGGGCTGTGGAGCAACTCCAGAACCACGCCATCGTGCCTTTTCCGGCCTTCGCCAGGTCGCTGCATGACTATCGCGACTACGAGAACGCCTTCCCCGCCCGTGATCTGGCGGAGGAAGAGATCGACGGCCTTGGCCTCGCAGGCCCTTCGAAATGGATAAAGTCGCTGACCGGCAGCCTCAAACTGCTGCGCTAGAGACGAAGAGCCCGCTCTGGCGAGCGGGCTCTATCATACTCACTTGTGCTCGTGGCCGCCCGGCCCAGCCGCCTCGACCGGTAGCGTGATGTCTACCTTGCCGGCCTTTTCGAAGGTCAGCGTCACCGGCACCTTGCTACCCTGCTTGAAGGGTTCCTTGACCTTGATGAACATCAGATGCAGCCCGCCGGGCGTCAGTTCGACGGTTTTGCCCGCCGGGATGGCTATGCCGGTATCGAGCTTGCGCATTTTCATCACCTGGCCCTGCATCGCCATCTCGTGCATCTCCACGGTGCCCGACGCCGGGGACGAGACCGAAACCAGCATGTCGTCGGCCTTGCCGGTGTTCTTGATGGTGAGATAACCGCCGCCAACCGGCTGGCCGGGCAGCATCGCCTTGGTGAAGGCACTGGTGATTTCGAGGTCGGCGACCTTGGCGGGCGCATCTTGAGCGGCCGTAGCTCCCGCAATAACAATGCCGGTGGCAGCGAAAATGCCGAGGAAAGCGAGTTTGGTGAAGGTCTTCATGGAATATCCCCATACGGTGACAGCATCGGTGCCGGTCGACCGCGATTGATCTGAGAGTGGCAAAGCATCAGATCGAAATCGGGGGCGCGCGGGATTTCGGACGGGCGACGGCGGTGGTGCCGAGCAGTCGGGAAAATTGGCGCAGCGGGTTGGCGAGCGAGGCGCGCTCGCGACCAGGCCAGATTTCATCCCTCGGCGGGGGCAGGATGACCGATGCGGAGAGCAGGCAGACTTCGCAGAGCGGCTTTGCCTCCGGCATCTGACGGCCGTGGTCGCCTTCCGAGCAGATGTCGGCAAACGTGCCGTCCGGCAGGCGATAGGCTTCGCTGTAGGAATCGAGCGGCGCTGCCGCCTGGACCGGCTGATGGGCAAATCCCAGCAAAAGCAGCAGCATCGCGCAGAAAATGCGCGTTGAGTTCGCCGCCGTGTTGAGCCGTGCCGTCATCGTCTCGCCTGTCCGAATGCCTGCCGGAATAACCCAAATCCCGGCAAAGCGCAAAAGCCCTTTTTGCCGCGGATTTTTCGCTCATTTCGCCAGCCGTTGCATTAGGTCAAATCGCGTTTGCTGCGTTGCGACAAAAATAGTGTTCCATGCGACATGGAGGGCTTGCCAAATGGCGAGCGAGGCCGATAATACCGCCCAGACTCGCTGGGAGAAGCCGCTTCAATGCGGTGCCGAAGGAGCAACCGCCCCGGAAACTCTCAGGCAAAAGGACCAGCAGTCGACCGACAGGAACTCTGGAGAGAAGCCTTTAAAGGGCTCGCCGAAGGGATAACAATCTCAGGCGAAAAGGACAGAGGGGGCTCATAAACCGGTGCGTCACTGCGCCTGAATCTGAGCCGGCGCTTGAAATGCGCCAACCCTGGAGGCGTCCTTGGACGATCAGACCGTTCTCAAGACCACCCCGCTTCACGCCCTCCATCTGTCGCTCGGCGCCAGGATGGTGCCGTTTGCCGGCTACGACATGCCGGTGCAATATCCGGCCGGCGTGCTGAAGGAACATCTGCACACCCGCACCGCTAGCGGCCTGTTCGACGTCTCCCATATGGGCCAGGTCGTCATCCGTGCGAAATCCGGGACCTACGAAGACGCAGCGTTTGCGCTGGAAACCCTGGTGCCCGTCGATATCCTCGGCCTGAAACCCGGCCGCCAGCGCTACGGTTTCTTCACCGACGACAATGGCGGCATCCTCGACGACCTGATGATCACCAACCGCGGCGACCACCTGTTCGTCGTCGTCAACGCGTCGTGCAAGGATGCCGACCTCGCCCATATGCAGGCGCAGCTGACCGGTTGCGACGTGGAACTCCTCGAAGACCGCGCCCTTCTCGCCCTCCAAGGCCCGCGCGCGGAAGAGGTCCTGGCGGCTCTCTGGCCGGATGTCGTCGAGATGAAGTTCATGGACGTCCGAGACGCATCTCTCCACGACGCGCCCTGCATCATCTCCCGCTCCGGTTATTCCGGCGAGGACGGGTTCGAGATCTCGGTTCCGGCAGACCAGGCCGAGCAGATCGCCAAGGCGCTGCTCGAAGACCTGCACTGCCGGCCGATCGGGCTCGGCGCCCGCGATTCGCTGCGGCTCGAAGCCGGCCTCTGCCTCTACGGCAACGACATCGACACCACCACCTCGCCGATCGAGGCAGCGCTGGAATGGGCGATCCAGAAGCCCCGCCGCACAGGCGGCGCCCGCGCCGGCGGTTTTCCGGGCGCCGACCGCATCCTCGGTGAACTCGCGAATGGCACCTCCCGCCGCCGCGTCGGCCTGAAGCCGGAAGGCAAGGCGCCCGTCCGCGCCCACGCCAAGCTTTATGCGGATGCGGAGGGGAAGGCCGAACTCGGCGAAGTCACCTCCGGCACGTTCGGCCCCTCGGTCGAAGGGCCTGTCGCCATGGGCTATGTCCCGACCCGCTTTGCCGAACCCGGCTGCCAGATCTTCGCGGAAGTGCGCGGAAAATACCTTCCGCTCACGGTCGCGGCCCTTCCCTTCATCACCCCCACCTACAAACGATAATCCTCCGGAGAGAACCATGTTGAAATTCACCGCCGAACACGAATGGCTGAAGCTCGAGGACGGTGTCGCGACCGTCGGCATCACCTCTCACGCTGCCGAACAGCTCGGCGATCTCGTTTTCGTGGAACTGCCGGAAGTCGGCGCCGAGCTTTCGAAGGATGGCAATGCCGCGACCGTCGAGAGCGTCAAGGCCGCCTCCGACGTCTATTGTCCGCTGGACGGCGAAGTCACCGAGGTCAACCAGGCGATCGTCGACGACCCCTCGATCGTCAATTCCGATCCGCAGGGCAAGGGCTGGTTCTTCAAGCTGAAGCTGAAGAACTCCTCCGACGCCGACGCGCTGATGGACGAGGCCGCCTACCAGGACCTGATCGCATGACCACCGACAGCACCGATTTCCATTTCACCGACTACCAGCCCTACGATTTCGCCAACCGCCGCCATATCGGCCCGTCGCCCGCCGAAATGGCCGAGATGCTGAAGGTCGTCGGCTACAAGAACCTCGACGCCCTGATCGACGCCACCGTGCCATCCTCGATCCGCCAGACGGCACCCCTTGCCTGGGGTCCGGCGCTCACCGAACGCGAGGCGCTCGACAAGCTGCGCGACACGGCGAACCGCAACAAGGCGCTCGTCTCGCTGATCGGCCAGGGTTATTACGGCACGATCACCCCGCCGGTCGTCCAGCGCAACATCCTTGAAAACCCCGCCTGGTACACGGCCTACACGCCCTACCAGCCGGAAATCTCGCAAGGCCGCCTCGAAGCGCTCCTCAATTTCCAGACGATGATCTGCGACCTCACCGGCCTCGACGTCGCCAACGCCTCGCTGCTCGACGAGGCGACCGCCGCCGCCGAAGCCATGGCGCTCTGCCAGCGCCAGGCGAAATCGAAGGCGACGGCCTTCTTCGTCGACGCCGCCTGCCACCCGCAGACCATCGCGCTGATCGAAACCCGCGCCGCCCCCCTCGGCTGGAGCGTCATCATCGGCGACCCGATGACCGATCTCGATCCCGTCGATGTTTTTGGCGCGATCTTCCAGTATCCCGGCACCAACGGCCATGTCCGCGATTTCACCGGCCTGATCTCCCGCCTGCACCAGACCGGCGCGGTCGCTGCCGTCGCCGCCGACCCGCTGGCGCTGACGCTGCTCAAATCCCCCGGCGAAATGGGTGCCGACATCGCCATCGGCTCAAGCCAGCGTTTCGGCGTGCCGGTCGGTTACGGCGGCCCGCATGCGGCCTATATGGCGGTCAAGGATGCCCACAAGCGCGCCATGCCCGGCCGCCTGGTCGGCGTCTCGGTCGACAGCCGCGGCAACCGCGCCTACCGCCTGTCGCTGCAGACCCGCGAACAGCATATCCGCCGCGAAAAGGCGACCTCGAACATCTGCACCGCCCAGGTGCTGCTGGCCGTCATGGCCTCCATGTACGGCGTCTTCCACGGCCCGGACGGTTTGAAGGCGATCGCCCAGCAGGTCCACCGCAAGGCCGTGCTGATGGCCAAGGGCCTCGAGAAGCTCGGCTATGTCATTGAGCCCGACACCTTCTTCGACACGATCACCGTCGAGGTCGGCCATATGCAGGGCCTGATCATGCGCGCCGCGGTCGCCGAGGGCGTCAACCTCAGGAAGGTCGGCGAAACCCGCATCGGCATGTCACTCGACGAGCGCACCCGGCCGGCCACCCTCGAAGCCGTCTGGCGTGCCTTCGGCGGCAATTTCAAGGTCTCTGATTTCGAGCCCACCTGGCGCCTGCCGACCGCGCTGCTGCGCAAATCCGACTACATGACCCACCCGATCTTCCACATGAACCGCGCCGAAAGCGAGATGACCCGCTATATCCGCCGGCTCTCGGACCGGGATCTGGCGCTCGACCGGGCGATGATCCCGCTCGGCTCCTGCACGATGAAACTCAATGCGACAGCCGAAATGCTGCCGATCACCTGGCCGGAATTTTCCGACATCCACCCCTTCGTGCCCGCCGACCAGGCGCTTGGCTACAAGGAGATGATCGACGACCTGTCGCAGAAGCTCTGCCAGATCACCGGTTACGACGCCTTCTCCATGCAGCCGAATTCCGGCGCGCAAGGCGAATATGCCGGCCTGCTCACGATCCGCAACTACCACCTCGCCAAGGGCGACACCCACCGCGACGTCTGCCTCATCCCCACCTCCGCGCACGGCACCAACCCGGCCTCGGCCCAGATGGTCGGCATGAAAGTGGTCGTCGTCAAAGTCCGCGACAACGGCGATATCGACCTCGACGATTTCCGCGCCAAGGCCGAGCAACATGCAGCGAACCTTTCCTGCTGCATGATCACCTACCCCTCGACCCACGGCGTCTTCGAGGAAACGGTGCGCGAGATCTGCGAGATCACCCATGCCCATGGCGGCCAGGTCTATCTCGACGGCGCCAACATGAACGCCATGGTCGGCCTGTCCCGCCCCGGTGACATCGGCTCCGACGTCAGCCACCTCAACCTCCACAAGACCTTCTGCATCCCGCATGGCGGCGGCGGTCCCGGCATGGGCCCGATCGGCGTCAAGTCGCATCTTGCCCCGCACCTCCCCGGCCACCCGGCGACGGACGGCCGCGAAGGCGCCGTCTCGGCCGCCCCCTTCGGCTCGCCGTCGATCCTGCCGATCTCCTGGTCCTACTGCCTGATGATGGGCGGCGAGGGTCTCACCCAGGCGACCAAGGTGGCGATCCTCAACGCCAACTACATCGCGGCACGCCTTAAAGGTTCCTATGACGTGCTCTACAAGTCGGAGGCAGGCCGCGTCGCGCATGAATGCATCATCGACACGCGCCCGCTCAACGCGTCGGCCGGCGTCAGCGTCGATGATGTCGCCAAACGCCTGATCGACTGCGGTTTCCACGCGCCCACCATGAGCTGGCCGGTCGCCGGCACGCTGATGATCGAGCCGACCGAGTCGGAAACCAAGGCCGAGCTCGACCGCTTCTGCGAAGCGATGCTGGCGATCCGCGAGGAAGCCCGCGCCATCGAGGAAGGCCGCATGGACCGGACGAACAACCCGCTGAAGAACGCCCCGCACACGGTGGAAGACCTGGTCGGCGAATGGGACCGTCCCTATTCCCGCGAACAGGCCTGCTACCCGCCGGGCGCCTTCCGCGTCGACAAATACTGGTCCCCGGTCAACCGCGTCGATAATGTCTACGGCGACCGCAACCTCGTCTGCACCTGCCCTCCGCTGGAAGCTTATGCGGAGGCGGCGGAGTAAACGCTGTCCGACCGTCACCACGCCTTCTCGGGTTGATCCCCGGACGCCAAGAGGGCCGCGAAGCCTATCTCCCCCTTGCGGGGGAGACTTCGGAGCGATGGCCGCAGACCAGAAAACGACGAAGGCGATTTCAGCGAACGAAGGCCTGAGCGCGTCCCCGCGGGAAGGCTTTCAACACCTTAGCGCGACTAGGTGTCGGAAATTCCAAGAGAGAGGCCTGACCTATGCGCCTGCATTTCCGCCCCCCGCCCCGTTCCGGCACATCTGTGCCGTACCGCGCTACGCTTCCCTTACCCTTCCCGTTCAGTCTTCCTTGAAGCTCTTGCCGTAGAACCGTCCCATCGGCGTTTGGGAGATGATGTTGATGGGTCTGTCGGCTGTGATGAGCATTGCGTTTTCGGGCATGCAGGCCCAGGTGAAACGGCTTGCGACCGCGGCGCACAACATCGCCAATGCCGATACGTCCGGTTATGATCGCCTCGACACCCAGGTCTCTTCCCTCCCCAACCCCGGCGGCGTCACCACCACCGTCACCCCTTCCACCTCGGTCACTTTCCCCGACAGCTCGAATGTCGATATGGCCAGCGAGATGCTCGACGCGCTCGCCTCGGCGCAGGGCTTTGCGGCCAACGCCGCGGCGTTCGAGACGGGAGCGGATATGTGGGATGTGCTGATGAGCATCAAGCGGGATTGAGGGAGCCGCCCGCTTCACGCAGACGGCGTTGGGCGAGAGTCTGGCACCGATGTGACTGCTGTCGGCCCGAAGCCGACATTCCCACGCCTACTTGCCTCTTGAACGTCGATCGCGCTGTTCAGGGGGCGCTGCTGACGCCTATCTCATTTCGTCGGCTGAGACCGCGCGGTCAGTTTGTTTCCGTCAGGATCGCGAAGATATGCGACGAACGACCCGTTCGGACGCTCCGCGGGCGGGCTTTCGATCGCTGTGCCACCATGCGCGGTACCCGCGGCATGCCACGCCAGAACGTGGTTGGGGCTCGCGGCGGCGATACCTATGGTCCCACCGTTGGCCGCGGTCGCCGGCTTACCGTCGATTGGTTTCGTGACCATCAGACGACCGCCCTCATGCGCATAGATCAGTCTGCCTCTCGCATCCATCTCGCCGGGCTTGCCTCCCAATGCTGCGAACGTGGCATCATAGAAGCTTCTGGCCCGCTCCAAATCGTTGCTTCCAATCATGACGTGGGTGAACATGCTTCATCTCCAGTAAGGTATCCAATCGGTCCCCATCCTCGGGAAACGTAATCCTAGCCATGGGTGGTCGCAAACCTCCCGATTAAAGCGCCACTTGTTTTCCAGAGGTTTCCGACATCACAGCATAGGGTGTTCTACGCCGGCCGCAATGTCCGGTATTGGCGCAAAGCAGCCGTGATCTTATCCATTTGGCATTGGCTTTCTGCGTGGATTATAGTTTTGGGGGCGTTAGCCGAACGGGGCGCCGAGAGGTGTCACCTATTACTTACTTACGAGGCAGCTTTCAGCGCCCCGTCCGATCCTCGGGTCTCGCTTTGCCCGCCCGAGGATGACGAAAAGAAACCGAGGATCGCCAAGGGAGGAGTGTGTCCAATGGGAGCTCGACAATCTCCGCCCTCACCCAGCCATCTTCTGCTCCTCGGGTCGGACCCGAGGACCGCCAGCGATATCCACCGCAGCGAAGGCGGCCGCGATGACCTCCGGTCCGGCGCCCGGCCGGGTGGCGTCGGTGGAGAGGATCTGGCGAAACCGCCTTGCGCCGGCAAAACCCTGGAACAGACCGACCATGTGCCGGGTGACGTGATGCAGCCGCCCGCCCCGGCCGATCAGTTCCGCCGCATAGTCCATCATCGTATCGTTGAGCGCCAGCCAGTCGACGTCGGGGGCTCGAGCCTTCTCGACCGCACCAAATTTCAAAAGGTCATCCACCCCGGCGAGCATACCGGTATTGTGATAGGCGGCGCGGCCGAGCATCACGCCGTCCATATGGGCGAGATGCCGGGCCGCCTGTTCGAGGTCGGCGATGCCGCCGTTGATGCCGATGAACACGTTCGGGTTTTCCCGCTTCATGGCATAAACGAGGTCGCAGTCGAGCGGCGGGATTTCGCGGTTTTCCTTCGGGGACAGTCCCTGCAGCCAGGCCTTGCGGGCATGGATCCAGACGCCATCGGCGCCGGCGCCGATCACCCGGGCGAGAAAATCCGGCAGCACCTGCGCCGGCTCCTGGTCGTCGACTCCGATCCGGCATTTCACGGTGACCGGCACACTCGCGACCCGCTTCATCGCCGAAACGAGGTCGGCCACATGCGCCGGATCGCGCATCAGGCAGGCGCCGAACGTGCCCGACTGAACCCGGTCGGACGGGCAGCCGACATTGAGGTTGATCTCGTCATAGCCGAAATCGGCAGCGATCCGCACCGCCTCGGCGAGCTTTGCCGGATCCGAACCACCGAGCTGAAGCGCAACGGGATGTTCCTGCGGCGAATAGGACAGGAGCCGGTCGCGCGGCCCATGGATGATCGCATCGGCCACCACCATCTCGGTATAGAGCAGCGCCGACTTCGACAATTGCCGATGCAGGAAACGGCAATGCCGGTCCGTCCAGTCGATCATAGGCGCGACGGCAAAAACTGGAGCCTTGAAATATTCAGCTTTCTTAGCTGTTTGTGTCACTTTTTTCACCGTCTTCTTGACGCTCGGCCTCGCCCGGATGCGCCGTTTCGGGCTTGGATCCGGCGCAATCCGGCAAATGGAATTGCGATGGGCCAAACGAACAATCGCTCATCGGCACCACTGCGCCCAAGCAAACGCAGGCATACCGCGTCGGCTTTCCCTACTCCATCGACCCTATCGGGGTCAATTTCCGAGCTGTGCGGGATCTGCGGGAGAAATCGGAGACCGTCGTTAAATACATGGGAGGGGCCGTTGCCCTCGTCAGGCATCCGAAATGCCCTCCTCCTCGACGAATATTCCCCAGGCGGCAATGAAGAGAGCAGCGACGAGCGGTCCGATTACGAACCCGTTGATACCGATCAGAGAGATTCCCCCAATGGTAGAAATAAGGACGACGTAGTCGGGAAGCTTGGTTTCCCTGCCGACCAAACGCGGTCTCAGAAGATTGTCGACAAGACCGATGACCAGAGCGCCGACCGCGACCAGCACGATGGCCTTCACCCAGAAGCCGGCAAGCGCCAGGTAGATGGCCGTGGGCATCCAGATCAATGCAGCACCGATCGCCGGCAGCAGCGACAGGACGCTCATCAGAACGCCCCACAGCAAGGCCGGCTCCACCCCGAGCGCCCAGAATGCGATACCGCCGATCGAGCCCTGGATGATGGCGATGATGATGTTGCCCCGCACGGTGGCGTGGATGACGGCGGTGAATTTGGAGGTGAAGCGACGGGTATGCGCGTCGCTGAGAGGCAGTGCCTTTCTGATTGTACGGGCGAGCACCTGCCCGTCCCGGAACATGAAAAACAGCAGATAGAGCATCACGCCGAAGGCGACGAAGAACTGCAGGGTGTTCTGGCCGAGGCTCAGGGCGCGTCCGGCAAAGAAACCGCCGCCCTGCATCAGTGCCGTGGAGACGCGCTCCCGAAACGTGTCGAAGCCCTCCAGCTCGATCCGCTCGATCCAGCCGCGGACGAACACGGGCAGCGCCTCCTGCAGCTCCTGGAAAAACCTCCGCACGTCGATCTCGCCGTTGTCGATACGCGCATAAAGAAGGTTACCCTGCTGGACGAGCGAGCTGAGGACGATCAGCCCTGGAATGATGACGACGCAAAGGCAGATCAGGACGGAGAGCGCCGCCGCGATGTTTCTGCGCCCACCCAGCCAGGCCTCGATGCGAGCATGAAGGGGGAAGAAGATGATCGCGAGGACGATTGCCCAGAATATCGCTGAATAAAACGGCAGGACGACTGCGACGAACGCAATGGTCACCAGGACCAGAAGCACATAGAAACTGATGCGTTGAAGGGGCATTCGACCTTTCCGCTTTGAGACCGCTGGAATGGTAACACAATCCGGCTGCGGCGTGGCCCGCGGTTTACCCCGCTGTCTGGTTTTTCGCGCACGCCTCGACGGTCGCCGCACAGGCGACAGCCGTCGTCTGAAACCGCGCACCGGCGATTACTTGTTCAAGTCCTGCGGCCTCGGCGGCCTGGACATGCCCGACAAGCTCGCTGGGCGAAAACTGTTCATGGGAAGCGTGATAGCCGAAAGGCGTCGTGATCCATCTCCCTCCAGGATCAGCCCGCGACAACGGTCAACCAAAGGCGATTTCTTCGGCTGAACGTTCCATATCCTGCCGGCGATGCCTCCTGGGACGCCCCTTCCCGGCCAGAATGAAATCCAGCCCGGCGGCGGACGGCCCGAACCGGTCGATGAGACGCTGCGCTTCCTGCGCGCTCAGGCCATAGTTCTTCACGAGATCCTGTGGCGCATATTTCGGTTTCCGGCGCAGATCGGGATCGGGCGCCTCATCCGGCGGACCGTCAGATCGGGCTTCGGCGGCCGGCGGGACCGGATTGGATCGCGACGGCCCGGGAGGCTGCCGGTCCGGGGCGGATTTCATCGGTGGCTGCTGCATGACTTCCTTCTCTTTCGGAATGTCAACAAGGCAGGCCTGCGTTGGTTCCCGAAACGACGTTCGGGCGAGCGTCCACAGGGCTCAATTTGGAGTGAACGGCCGTCGGCATGGCGGTTCCGGCGGCATCCACCAACGAGAACCAGATCAGGTTGGAAACGCAGGTAACCTGCGTCTCGCCCGGATCGCGAAAGGTCGCTGACGCGATCCGATCTCCCGGCTTTGCGCCGTGATATACATCATTCGTTGATCTCGGGCTCGACGACTCTGGCCAGATTCCGAAGCGACTCCTGCCAGCCGAGATAACACGCTTCGGGCGGGATGATGTCCGGCACGCCTGCCTGGGTTATGTTCACCTCGGTGCCGACCGAAACCTTCTTCAGCGTCAAGGTGACTTCCATTTCGCCCGGCAGGTTGGGATCGTCGAATTTGTCCGTGTAGCGGACGCGTTCACCTGGGACGAGTTCGACAAATTCGCCGCCGAAGGCATGGCTGTTGCCTGTCGTGAAGTTCCTGAAGGACATCCTGAACTTGCCGCCCACCGTCGGCTCCAAGTGATGCACAGTGCACAAGAAGCCGTTGGGCGGAAGCCATTTGGCGAGCGCGTCCGCCTCGATGAACGCGCGATAGATCTTCTCCGGGCTGGTTGCCAGAACGCGATGAAGGCGTATGGTGCTCGGCATGGTCGTGATCCTTCTGATTGGTGATTAGACGACTCTAAGGACGAACGAGACTTTGCCGATCCGACATCTCATGTCTCGTTTCGAAAAAAATGTTCCGCCTTCCAGCAACACCGGACGGTGGCCACCAATACCTGCCGGTCAAACCTCGGCCTTGAAAAAGCAACAGATCCCGGCAATTATGTTAGCTGGCTAACATCTTGCGGCGCCAGTTCGATTCTCCGGCCGGCTGATTATTTACGGAAATGCCATGCCCTTCATTATTGCAATCATTACCCTTGCCGGACACATAGCCCTCCTTTTATGGGGAACTCGGATGGTGCAGACGGGCATCCAGCGTGCTTTCGGCCCCAATCTCCGATCTTTTCTCGGTCGGGCGCTGAACAACCGGATAAAAGCCTTTCTGTCCGGACTGGGCGTCACCGCAATTCTTCAGAGCAGTACGGCGACCGGGCTGATGGCCTCGGGGTTCGCGGCCGACGGGCTGGTCGATCTAGTCCCGGCGCTTGCCGTCATGCTGGGCGCCAATGTCGGCAGTACGCTCATCGTGCAGGTTCTGTCGTTTGACGTGGCAGCCGCGTCTCCGGCTCTCGTGTTGCTCGGCGTCCTGATGTTCCGCCGCACCCAAAACCCACAGGTCCATGACCTCGGTCGTGTTTTTATCGGCCTCGGCTTCATGTTGCTCGCCCTGCATCAACTGCTCGGTGTGCTGACGGAATATGCCGATACACCCGCCTTTGCCGCAGTTCTTTCAGCCATATCGAGCACGCCGCTCCTCAGCCTTCTGCTTGCCGCCGCACTGACCTGGGCCGCCCATTCGAGCGTCGCGGTGGTGCTGCTCGTCATGTCGCTTGCGAGCCAGGGGCTGATCGATCCCTATCAGGCTTTCGCACTGACCCTCGGCGCCAACCTCGGGACGGCGATCAATCCTGTCGTCGAGGGGCAGTCCGCAAATGATCTTTCGGCCAGACGGCTTCCGATCGGTAATCTGATTACCAGAATTCTGGGCGTTTTGGCAGCGTTTGCGCTCCTTTCCCCGATTACGGCGCTGATGATCCAGATCGAGGGCGATGGTGCCCGGTTGGTCGCGAATTTCCACACGGCATTCAATCTCCTAGTCGCGGTCGTCTTCATGCCGTTCCTCTCGCCGTTCGCAAACGCTCTCGTGAGGCTGCTGCCCCGGCGGATCGACGAGAGCGATCCCGGCCATCCGCGATATCTCGATCCGTCAGCGAAGGAAACGCCGGTCGTCGCGCTGCAGGGCGCGGCGCGGGAAGTCCTGCGGCTGGTCGATGTGCTGGAGGAAATGCTGGCGGGAACGAAGGCTGCCTTGACGAGCACCGATCGCCGCGCCCTGGCGGAACTGCGGCGGAAGGACAACGTCCTCGACCGCCTGAATACGGCAGTCAAACGGTACCTTACATCCATCGACCCGGAGGAACTCAGCGATATCGACCGGAGACGCCTCGACGAGATTCTGCTGTTCTCGACCGGCCTGGAACATGCGGGCGACGTCGTCGATCAAAACGTACTTCCTCACCTTGTCAAAAGACTGCGCCGCGGCATGACCTTTTCGAAGGAAGGGCAGCATGAGCTCAGCGGCCTGCTGGACCGTCTCTCCAACAACCTGCGCACCGCCGCTGCGCTTTTCATGTCGCAGGACGAGCGTGTCGCACGCATGCTCGCCGACGAAAAAATCGTCTTCCGGCGGGCGGAACGTGACGGAACCAACGCTCATTTCCAGCGGCTGCGCGAGGGCGATTTCGATACGGCGGAAACCAGTTCTCTCCACCTGGACCTGCTGCGGGATTTCAAGCAGATCAATTCGCACCTCGTCGCAGCGACCGCCTATCCGGTTCTGGAACGGCAAGGTGAGCTGCTGCAAAGCAGGACCATCCATCAAAGCGTCGGCGAGCAGGTTCAGAGCTAGCCGCGACTGCGCTTCTTGCGGCGCTGCGGCTCAAATTCGACGAGCAGCGACTTGAGCTCGATTTCGCGAACCCGTCGTGCCGCCTCATCGGTGCTGACCCATTCGAGCATACGCTGGCCCTGTTCCTTGAAGCCACGCGTGACCTCCGTGACTTCGATCTGGAACACGTCGACGATACAGGGGACCACATCGCCGTTGTCGAGTTCTTTCAGGTAGGTGTATCGGCCGACCGGCTTCTTCTTCACCGTCCCGCTGACGCCGGCTTCTTCCCAGGCTTCGGTCGCCGCCGCCTCGAATGGCTTTTTTCCCTTCATCGGCCAGCCTTTCGGGATGACCCACCGCCCGGCCTCGCGCGAGGTGATTACCAGGATTTCAACGCCGTTCCCCTGATATCGAAAGCACAAGGCGCCATATTGCTGGCGAAACGCACCGGCGAACAGGCTGCCGGGAACTGCCGCGAGTTGCTTGAGCAGCGTCTGGGATCTGTCCGGTCGCGGCTTGTCGCGTTTTTTTGTCGATTTCATGTGGATCAAACTGTCGATTTTGCGTGTTGCTTCAATTGCCCGAGCACGTTTATGACACATTTATGACAGTCAGCCGCATGGAAGGTCACATGGTATGATGAGTATTTTTCGGAAGCTGATGCCGCGTGAAGACAGATTCTTTGAAATGTTTTACCAGCACTCAAAAACTGTCGTTGCAGCAGCCCACGCGCTTGATCAGCTCCTCAAAGGCAATGAGGTCGAGAAAAATTGCGAGCTGATCGTCACATTGGAGAATGAGGCCGACGATATCACCCGGGACGTCCTACTTGCCGTCCGGCGGAGCTTTATCACGCCCTTCGATCGCGGTGACATCAAGGACCTCATCCAGTCGATGGATGACGCGATCGACATGATGCACAAAACGGTCAAGACGATCAGGCTGTTCGAGCAATCCGGATTCGATCCGCTCATGCAGCAGATGGGTGGCGAAATCGTCAAGGCGGCGAATCTCATTTCGGAAGCAATCCCCCTTCTCAACAAGGTTGGCTCCAATGCTCAACGCCTTGCGGCAATCGCTGAGGAGGTTACCCGCGTAGAAGGCCGGTCGGACGACCTTCATGACCAGGGCCTGAAACACCTGTACCGGCGTCACGGGGCGAGCGGCGATGCGATGGCCTACATGATCGGCAGCGAGATCTATGGCGAGTTGGAGAAGGTTGTCGACCGTTTCGAGGACGTCGCCAACGAGATCAGCGGCATCGTTATCGAGAACGTTTGATGGATATCTCTCTCGCCCTGCCACTTCTCTTCGCCCTGATCGCACTCGCCCTGTTCTTCGATTTTCTCAACGGCCTTCATGACGCGGCCAATTCCATCGCGACGATCGTATCGACCCGCGTCCTGCGGCCGCAATATGCCGTCGCCTGGGCTGCGTTCTTCAATTTCATCGCCTTCCTTTTCTTCGGCCTGCACGTGGCGGAAACGCTGGGCACAGGCATCATCGATCCTGGGATCGTTTCACCCCAGGTGATCTTTGCCGCCCTCATGGGGGCAATCATCTGGAATATCATCACCTGGATTTTCGGAATACCATCCAGTTCCTCGCATGCGCTCGTCGGCGGGCTGGTGGGCGCCGGTCTTGCAAAGGTCGGCTCAAGCTCGATTGTCTGGAGTGGTCTCGGGAAGACCATCGGAGCAATCTTCCTGTCGCCGGCCATCGGCTTCCTGCTGGCGCTGCTGCTCGTGCTCCTCGTGTCCTGGCTCTTCGTCCGACAAACGCCGTTCGCGGTCGACCGGACGTTTCGTGTGATGCAGTTCATCTCCGCCTCGCTCTATTCCCTCGGCCATGGCGGCAATGACGCCCAGAAAACGATGGGTATCATCGCCGTACTTCTGTTCAGCCAGGGATATCTCGGCTCCACTTTCTACGTTCCCTTCTGGGTGGTGATCTCCTGCCAGTCCGCAATGGCTCTCGGCACGCTCTTCGGGGGATGGCGGATCGTCCATACGATGGGCTCCAAGATCACGAGGCTCAACCCGATGCAGGGTTTCTGCGCCGAGACGGGCGGCGCGTTGACACTGTTCGGCGCGACCTGGCTCGGCATTCCTGTCTCCACAACACACACGATCACCGGAGCGATCGTCGGCGTGGGCGCCGCCCGCCGGGTTTCGGCGGTACGTTGGGGGCTCGCCGGCAACATCGTGATCGCCTGGATCGTGACGATGCCGACAGCTGCAGCGATATCGGCGGCGTTCTACGGCCTCGCGGATCTGCTGCAGTAATTGCAGTTGGCCCACGTTATTCCCTGGCATCCGGGATGGTTGCCCGAAGAGCCTCCGAAAGCTGCCGCAGACTGTAGGGTTTTGGCAAAATCTCTACGCCTTCCGCGGTGGCGGCGCTCTTGAGGGCGTCCGCATAACCGGATGTGAGCAGGATCGGCAGTTTTGGATGTCTTTGCTTGACCTCCTTGGCGAGATCCACCCCATTGATGCCGCCAGGCATCATGATGTCGGAAAACATCAAGTCCGGCTCGGCATCGGACGCGAGTGCGGTCAGCGCAGCGGCGGCCCCGTCGACGCGGGTGACCGAATATCCGAGCTGGTCGAGCATGTCGTTGACCAGCATGGCAACGCTGTCGTCGTCTTCCACGACCAGGATCTTTCCGGCTACGCTTCTGTCCGCCTCCCCGTGGGCACGGGACGAATGGTCGCCACTCACCTCCACAGACGCCTCGATCGACCGGGGAAGCCAGAGGTCGACGACCGTTCCGATCCCCGGCTCGCTGTTGATCTCGACCGATCCGCTGGAGGCCTCGACAAAACCATAAACCTGCGCGAGCCCCAATCCTGATCCTTTGCCGACTTCCTTGGTGGTGAAGAACGGCTCGAACACCCGCTTGAGAACCTCGGGCTGCATGCCGACGCCGCCATCGGCGACGGTGATCTTCACGACGTCACCTTTTTTGCCCAACGCATCGACGACAGAATTGGAAGCACTGATGACAATCGTACCTCCCGTCGGCATCGCGTCGCGCGCGTTGACGCAAAGGTTCAAAAGCACGAGCTCGAGTTCTGCCGGATCGGCCTGTACCGGCCACACTCCCGTATCGACATCGACGTCGATGGTAATATCTCCGCCAAGCGTCCGGTCGAGAAGTTCGCGCATCTGGGAAATCTGGTGGCGGAGATCGACAGGCTGCGGCTTCAATGGCTGCCGTCGGGCAAAGGTCAGCAATTGCCTTGTGAGCGACGCTCCGCGATTGACTGCCTGCAACATGCCGCTTTTGATACGCTCCCGCCGCACCGGATCGTCGCGTTTGTCGAGGACATCCAATCCACCGGAGATGACCATCAGGAGGTTGTTGAAATCGTGCGCGACACCGCCGGTGAGTTGACCGATCACCTCCATCTTTTGAGCCTGGCGCAGCGTTTCCTGCGTCTTCCTCAGCTCGTCGTCGCGCGTCTTGTGGTCGGTGACGTCGCGAGCGCTGGAATAGAGCTTGTCATCGACGACGACAGCCACCCAGGAGAGCCAGCGATAGTCGCCTTCCCGGGTCAGACATCGGTTTTCGAAGTGAAGCACCGGCACGCCGCGTCGCGCCGCCTGCAGCGTAGTTTCGCTCGCGACAATGTCGTCCGGATGAAGAAGCGCCCGCAAAGGCGTGCCCAGAAGTTCCTCCTCGTCCATGCCGAGGGTTTTCTTCCAGGCGGGATTGGTCTTTTCGAATACGCCTGTCTCGAAGTCGATCACCGAGAGCAGGTCCTGGCTATATTGCCAGGTCCGCCCCCGCTCGCGCGAATGTTCGAGAACGCGGCGCTCCAGATCCGCATTCAGCTCATGAAGGCGCGTGGCGGTTTCTCTCAAAAGCATTTCGCGTCGATCCCGCGATAGCCTGATCAACGCCGCAATGCGCGCCACCAGTTCCCGGGCCGAAAAAGGCTTCACCAGGTAGTCGTCTGCGCCGGCAGCAATACCCTCAAGCCTGGCCTCTTCGCCGGCACGGGCGGACAGCAGGATGAAGGGCGTGTCCTTGAGGTCGCCATCCGCCCGTATCCTCGACAGCAGACCAAAGCCGTCGAGCCCAGGCATCATGACGTCGGAAAGGATGAGGTCCGGCCGCCTGAGGCGCGCCGCGTCAAGGGCCGCCTCGCCATCACTCGCTGTCTCGACCGTAAAGCCGGATACCGACAGCAGCCGCTGCACATAGGCACGCATATCTGCATTGTCGTCCGCCAAGAGGATATGCCCGGTCGGAGCGAACGTTTCGGCCGCCTCGGCGCCCGCGGTTGGCGATATCGACACGGCGCCCGCGGCAGCGCCCGCCGAGAGCCACGACATGGCTTCATCGACGAAGGCCTGGGTTCTGCCGGCATTGCTCTCGACCGGCTGGGAAGTCCGCATCTGTTCCGAAGGGATATGCGCCTTTCCGAAAGGCATCGAGATCGAGAAAGACGTGCCTTCGCCAAGCCGGCTTTCGGCACGGATTTCTCCGCCCTGGAGATGCACCAGTTCCTGCACCAGGGCGAGGCCAATGCCGGAGCCCTCGAATGACCTTCCTTTTGCCCCCTCGATGCGATGAAAGCGCTCGAACAGGCGCGGCAATTCTTCGGCCGCTATTCCCGTGCCGGTGTCGCGGATCGTGACTTCGGCACGTTCCATGTCGTCCGACGCTCGAACGCTGATGCGTATCTCGCCCTCGAAGGTGAATTTGAATGCGTTGGAAAGCAGGTTCAGGACGATTTTTTCCCAGAGATCCCGGTCGAGATAGACCGGCTGGGGCAAGGCGGCGATGTCGATGACGAGGGCCAACCCGGCCTGCTCGGTCGCGGATCGGAAATTCGACGCCAGCTCTGCGGTCAGGCTGCCGATGTCGACCGGTTCGAAGGAGGCTGACACGCGCTGTGCCTCGATCCTCGAAAAATCCAGGAGCGTATTGACCAGTTTCAACAGGCGATGGCCATTGCGCTGGGCGACTAGAATCCGCTCCCTGTCGTCGGATGACAGCCCCTCAGGCTGTTGAAGCACGTCCGCGAGCGGCCCGAGCATCAGCGTCAACGGGGTGCGGAACTCATGGCTGACGTTCGAAAAGAACATGGTCTTGCTGCGGTCGATTTCCGCCAGCGCTTCGGCCCGCCGCCGCTCGTCCGCTCGTGCACGCACGGCGCTGACGGCGGCGGTGATCGCGGTCGCAAGCAGCTCGTAGAAGCCCATGTAGGTGTCGTCGAAAGGCAGGCGCGGCGATGCGCCGGCCACCACGAAGACCGAAGGCAGGTCCAGGCCGGGGACGGTGATGGGAAGAAGGAGCACGCGCTCCGGGGGCTCCTCATAGGGCCCGGCGCCTTCGAAGAGATGGGAAAGCTCCGTGATCCCCAGAGTACTATCAGTCGTCAGCGCTTTCGCCATCAGCCAGGGCGTATTGGAATGCGCGTCGATGGCGGTGATGGACGCTAAGCGCCCAGCCGGCAGACCGTGATGGCCCCCCAGCACATAGGTACTTCCATCTGCAGACAACTTGTAGAGAAGAAGAACCGGCAGATCGAATTCGAACTGGGCGAGCACGTCGACTATGCGCCGCAACAGGTCGTCCATGTCTTCCGCCAAAGCCACGCTGGCGTTCAGATCCCGGAGCGCCCGGGTTCGGCGTTCCGACAGCATCGTCGCCGTCGTCTCCGTCACAGGATGAAACAGGCCGCCAATCCCGCCCGTCTCGTCCCGGATCGGTGAAAGCGAGAAGGTGAAAAACGTTTCCTCCCAATAGCCGTTGCGGGTCAGGAACATCCGCTGGTTCTCGAGGAACGACGTATTGCCTTGACGCGCCTGGCGAAACGGCTCGCCGATCGCCGGCCAGGCACTTGCCCAAGTGACGCTATAGTCCTCCCCCAGAGCCCTGGGGTGAGCGTCGCCGCACGCCGTGCGATAGCCGTCGTTGTAGATCTGGGTGTTTTCCTCGCCCCAGATCACGTTGATCGGGAAGTTAGAGGCAAGGCAGAGGCTGACGGTTGTCCTGAGGCTTTGGGGCCATTGATCGATAGGCCCGAGCGGCGTTTTGCTCCAGTCCTTTGTTCGAACGAGCTCGGCCATTTCGCCGCCGCCCGCCAGGAAGTCGCCGGTGAGTATCTGTTGTGTCGACAACCAATAGCCCCCATTCTCGCATCGGCTTGGGAACCTAACACTCGATACAATGAGCCCCGCAGCTCAGCCGTTGCAATATCCCATTGTTGTTCGTGGGGTCGCCTCAATGCCATGGATCCATGGCATCATTCCTGACGAGAGAGGTCGTCGCAGAAGCAAAAGGGCCTACCCGGTGCACTCAACGAATCACTAAAATAGCCTAGCATGAACCATCAAGGGTTGAAATTGAGCTCGACGATAGCTCTCCATTGCGTGCCGGGATGACGGCGAAATCAAAACGGTTCCAGGCAGCTCCCTGATCGGGACACCGGTTCTGAAGGCGCGCGCTTGGCTGCGAAGATATGCGGTGGAAGCTTACAGATTGCCCCTACCGCGACTTTTCCGGTGGTTCCGAAAAAGTACTAGGATTAGCCGACGAATTGGGAGACAAAGGGCACCGTCTTTATCGCCCCGTTCCGACAGTTTTCCAGGATACTCCCCATGCTTGCGACCGTGATCCCCGCTCCCGAAACCGTCCTTCTCGACGTCGAGGGCGTCGCGGAACAGTTCCCGGTGCGCCGGGTCTATTGCGTCGGCCGCAACTATGCCGACCACGCGATCGAAATGGGCGGCGATCCGTCGCGCGAGCCGCCGTTCTTTTTCCAGAAGAATGCCGACAACGTCTATAACGGCGAAACCTTTCCCTACCCGCCGCTTTCCTCCAGCGTCCATCACGAAGTGGAACTGGTCGTGGCTCTATCCGGCGGAGGCGCCGATATTTCGGTCGAAGACGCGTTATCCAAGGTCTATGGCTACGCCGTCGGCATCGACTTCACCCGCCGCGACCTGCAGGACGTGGCCAAGAAGATGAGCCGCCCCTGGGAGGCCGCCAAGGCCTTCGAGAAATCGGCTCCCGTCTCAGCCCTCGTCCCGGCCGCGAAAATCGGCCATCCCTCGGCAGGCGGCGTCTGGCTCGACGTCAACGGCGCCCGCAAGCAGTCCGGCGATCTCAATCAGCTGATCTGGAAACTGCCGGAGATCATCGCCGAACTGTCGAAACTGTTCGTGCTCGCCCCCGGCGACGTGATCATGACGGGCACCCCCGCCGGCGTCGGCACGGTGGTGCGCGGCGACAAGGTCAACTGCGGCATCGAGGGCGTCGGAAAGCTGTCGCTCACGGTCGCCTGACGAGACCGCGACAGGGAGGAAACCATGCCGATCTATGCACTCGGAGAATTCGAACCGAAAACCCCTGCCCCCGACCGCTTCTGGCTGGCGCCGGATGCGACCATCATCGGCAAAGTCGAACTCGGCGAGGATGTCGGCATCTGGTTCGGCTCGGTGCTGCGCGGTGATAACGAGCCAATCGTGGTGGGTGCGGGAACCAACATCCAGGAAGGCGTGATGATCCACACTGATCCGCGCTATCCTGTGACATTGGGCGAGAACTGCACGATCGGCCACCACGCCATCATCCACGGTTGCACGATCGGCGACAATTCGCTGATCGGCATGGGTGCAACGATCCTGAACGGCGCGAAGATCGGCCGGAACTGCCTCGTTGGCGCCAATGCGCTGGTGACGGAAGGCAAGGAATTTCCCGACAACTCCCTGATCGTCGGCTCACCCGCAAAGGTCATGCGGGTGCTGGACGATGAGGCGGTCGAGAAGCTGAAACAGTCGGCGGTTCGTTACGTCGCCAACTGGAAGCGGTTCGCCCGCGACCTGCGTCAGCTCTAGGCGCCGCAGGCGCCGCACAATCCGCGGATTTCGATCGTCGTCTTGGCAGGCTTGAAATTCTTCGCCTTCGCCCAGTCGCCGAGCCGGTGATCGACCTCGTGATCGTGGAATTCCGATACGTGGCCGCAACTCTCGCAAATGGCAAACGCGACCGTGCCGTGCCCGTGGCCATGCCCCTGGCCGCAGCATTCGCTTTCCGGATGGGCGCAGGCGACGAAGGCGTTGAGGCTCTCGAGCCGATGCACCATGCCGAACTCCAGGAGCTTGTCGAGCGCCCGGTAGACCTGAAGGGGCGCGCGAAAACCGTGATCGCGCAGCCGGTCGAGGATCGTATAGGCGCTCATCGGCGCATCGGACCGGGTCAGAACGTCGAAGACGAGCGACTGGTTCTTGGTCAGCGCCGGAGCGGAGGTCGGTGTCGAGACTGGTGCGTTCATCATCGCACTCCTTGGTTGCCGGCCTTCTCGGCCGTGTTTTTACCCGCTGCCGGGAGCAGGCTTAAAATGAAAAGTAAGAGCGCGGCCACCACAATGGAAGGGCCGGACGGCGTATCGTAGTGCAGCGAGCCGAACAGGCCGCCGATCACGGCGAGCGCGCCGATCACCGAGGCAAGCACCGCCATCAGTTCCGGGCTTGCGGAAAACCGCCGGGCCGTCGCGGCCGGGATGATCAGAAGCGCGGTGATCAGCATGATGCCGACGATCTTCATGGCGATGGCGATCACCAGCGCCATCAGCAGCATGAAGAGAAGCCGCGTCTGCGCCGGTTTCATCCCCTCCGCTTCCGCCACGTCCTCGCTGACGGTGGATGCGATCAGCGGTCGCCAGAGCCAGGCGAGAGCCGCGAGCACCAGCACGCCGCCGCCCCAGATCAGCGCGATATCGGTACGGGTCACAGCGAGGATATCGCCGAACAGGAAGGCGATCAGGTCGATCCTGACCCAGGTCATGAAGGCGACGAGCACGAGGCCGATCGCCAAAGCCGAATGGGAGAGAATGCCGAGCAGCGCATCCGCCGACAGTGACTGGCGTCTTTGCAGCGCCAGAAGCAGCAGCGACACGACGACCGCGACGCCGAAGACGGCGATCAGCAGGTTGATCTGGAAGAACAGCGACAGCGCCACCCCGAGCAGCGCCGAATGTGCCATCGTATCGCCGAAATAGGCCATCCGCCGCCAGACGACGAAACAGCCGAGCGGCCCGGCGGTCAGCGCCACGCCGATGCCGGCGACAAGGGCGCGGGTGAAAAAATCGTCAAACACGACCCTCTCCCTTCGCCTCGGCATGATCGCCGTGATGGTGGTGCGAATGGTCGTGATCATGCGCATGGTGGTGCGCATCCTGATGATGGTGCCCGTCATCGGGATGGCAGTGATCGGTCACCGATCCGTCGCCGTGCATCACCCGGCCATCCGGCAGATGCGTGTGATCGTGATGATGGCTGTAGACCGCGAGCGACCGCGAATTGCCGAAGAGTTTCAGGTAGTCGGCGCTCTGGCTCACCACTTCCGGCGTGCCGCGGCAGCAGACGTGGCCGTTGAGGCAGATGACGGTGTCGGTTCCCGCCATCACCATATGCAGGTCGTGCGAGATCATCAGGATGCCGCAGCCGGTGGAATTGCGGATCGACCGGATCAGATCGTAAAGCGCACTCTCGCCGGCAAAATCGACACCCTGCACCGGCTCGTCGAGCACCATCAGATCCGGCTTGCGGGCGATCGCCCGGGCAAGCAGCGCCCGCTGGAACTCGCCACCGGAGAGGTGACGGACCTCGGCATCGATGAGGTGGGAAATGCCCGTCGATGCGAGCGCCGCCAGAAGATCGGCGTCGTCAAGCGGGGCGGTCAACCGCATCAGCCGACGCACGGAAAGCGGCATGGTCCAGTCGATCGACAGTTTCTGCGGGACATAGCCCACGCGCAAGCCGGACAATCTTGCGACCGATCCTTCGTCCGGGCGCAGCACACCGATCGCGAGCTTTGCGGTCGTGGACTTGCCGGCGCCGTTCGGGCCGATCAGCGTCACCACCTCGCCGCGGCGGATCGAAAAATCGACGCCCCGCACCAACCATCGGCCATCCCGGCGAATGCCGGCATCGGCAAGCGACACCAACTGGCTTTCGGTTTTGGCGGCGTGAGCCCGATTGGACATCAGCATGTTTTTCCAGATTCCCTGTTGTCAGTGGCTATGACACACGTTATAGCATAACGCAATTGATGTAATAACATTACGATGCAATGCAAGGACGCGACATGAAGCCGGCTTCGATTTCCCTCCTCTCCGCCGCGGTGTTTTCCGTGGGCGCCGGCCCCGGCTTTGCAGCGCCGGACGTGGTGGTTTCGATCAAGCCGATCCACTCGCTCGTCGCCTCGATCATGAAGGGCGTCGGCGAGCCGAAACTGATCGTCGATGGTGCCGCTTCGCCACATACGTTCTCGCTGAAGCCCTCCAATGCAGCCGCCATCGAAGGCGCCGACGTCATCTTCTGGGTCGGCCCCGGCATCGAGGCCTTTCTCGAAAAGCCCCTGGATGCGCTGGCGGCCTCGGCAACGGTTGTCGAGCTGGAGGATGCACCTGGACTGCAAAAACTGCCCTTCCGCGAAAGCGGCGCCTTCGAGGCCCATGACGACGGGCATCAAGGGGCGGAGGCACACGAAGATGACGACCATCCACATGGCGACCATGACCAGCCCGCCGCCGATCATGCCGACCACGACGATGACCACCATGATCACGGCGGCTTCGACACGCATCTCTGGCTCGATCCGATGAATGCCAAGGCGATGGCGGCGGAAATCGAAAAGACGCTGGTCAGTGCCGACCCGGCGAATGCCGCCGCTTATCAGGCAAACGGCGCCGCGCTGATGAAGGACCTCGACGCGCTCGATACCGAGCTCAAGGCGACGATCGCTCCGGTCAAGGACAAACCTTTCATCGTCTTCCACGATGCCTATCAATATTTCGAGCATCGTTATGGAGTGAGCGTCGCGGGGTCGATCACCGTCAGTCCGGAAACCATGCCCGGCGCCGAACGCGTCGACCAAATCCACAAGAAGGTGAAGGAACTTGGAACCACCTGTGTCTTCGCCGAACCGCAGTTCGAGCCGAAGCTGGTGACGGTCGTGACCGAAGGCACGCCTGCCCGCTCAGGCACGCTCGATCCGGAAGCAGCGACGCTGAAGTCGGGTCCCGGCCTTTATTTCGAGCTGATGCGCGGACTTGCCCGCTCGATGAAGGAATGCCTGTCGCAAGGGACCTGAGGCCCGGCACCGAGAAACACGATCGCCGGTCGCATAGCGGCGAATGTGTGAGGCCTGCGGGAGGGAAGGCAAATACCCCCCGCAGGCCGATCTTTCTCAGCGAGCCGCGATGAAGCTCGAAATCACGCCGCTTGCGACGCCGACCAGCAAAAAGTCGTTGTCGACCTTGACCCAGTGATAACCGCGCGGCGGCGCCGACAGGCGGTAACGGCGGTAATCCCGGATCTCCGCCATGCGACGACGCTCGCCGGCCGTCATGCGATGCCCCTTCGACCAACGCGGCTTCACGACCACGACCTTCTTCTGAATGACCACGTTGCGCTGCACCGCGCGGTGACGATCCGGACCGGAATGACGATCCTGCGCCTGGGCGGCAAGCGGAGCGGCAAGCACGGTTGCGGAAAGAAGGACGGCAAAGAACTTTTTCATCGGGTGTCTCCTCGTGTTGACCACGGCCGGAAATTAGGACCCGAACGATGAACCGCATCTGAATTTCAGCATTACATTTTCGTAATGAAATTATATGGTTGGGTCAATTTTTTGATATTCTGGATTTTCTATATTAGCGCCTCATAAACGAAGTGTCCGAAATCCGCAGCCTTCGCCCGCCCCGACGTGTCGAAGGCAAACATGCCTGCAAAAGCGCCGGTGAAAGACCCGTGTTCGCCGCGGCCGCCCTCGTCCGAGATGACCCCGGCATCGAGCTTAGGCCCGAGCGCCTGCCAGTCATTGGAGCCGCCGGCGCGCCAGAGGAACTGCAGGTCGTTGTCACGGATCTCCATGGCGAGATGCACCGGACCTTCGGGGATGGAAACGCCGCTTCCCACCGGAAAGCTCATGCGCCCATGGGGAAAATCACCCGGGCAGGAGAAGATCGTCACCACGCGGCCGAGCTTTTCGTGCAGGGTCACCACCAACGAATGGAACTTGTGGCGATTGTAATAATGGGTCAGGCCCGCGACCTGCTGATAGGTGTCGGGTGAGAAATCCACCACCGTCTCCGCCCGGAAGGAATGATGCTCCTGGCGGCGGGCGACCAGCGATTGCTCGAACCAGGAACCGATGCTTTCGCGGCCGAAAAGGCGCAGATGCCCTGGGCGGTCGGCCAGGCTGAGCAGACGTTCCGGATGCGGCGTGCGCAGCCACTGGAATTCCGCCGGCAGCACCGGGTCGTCGAATGACCGCTCGATGCGGACGGGCTGTTCGATAGGCTTGGCATTGCCCGGTGCCGGCACATCGACATCCGGCACGACGCCGCCCTGGCCGAGATAGAGCCAGTCGTCTTCCCAGATGCAGCGCTGCAGCGCCGTTTCGCGGCCGAGCGTGCAGCGGCGCTGCGGCGCCAAAGGCCGGCCGCAGAGATGGGTGTGGTACGCCTGGCCATCCGGCGTTTCGACGTATTGGCCATGACCGGCGCGCTGCAGCACCGCGTTCGGATGGTCCTTGGAAGTGATGAGATGCGTCTGCGGATGCATCTCATAGGGTCCATCGATCGATCGGGAGCGGGCCATGGTGACGGCATGGTCATACCCTGTGCCGCCCTCGGCCGTGGTCAGGTAATACCAGCCGTTGCGCTTGAAGACATGCGGTCCCTCGACCAGGCCGAGCGGGCTGCCGGCAAAGACGTTCTTGATCGGACCCTTGAGCGCCCTCGTCTCGAAATCCCATTCCTGCAGCAGGATACCGTCGAAGGCCGGATGTTTCGGCGCGCCACCGTAACTTTCGGTGCGATGGTTCCACAGCATGTTGAGGAACCACTTGCGGCCGTCATCGTCGTGGAAAAGCGTCGGATCGAAGCCGGAGGAATTCACATAGATCGGATCGGACCATTCTCCCTCGATGGTCGGCGAGGTGACGATGTAGTTATGCGCATCCTTGAAGTTGCCGTCGAAGCGCTTGACGTCCGTATAGACCAGGAAAAACAGCCCGTCGGAATAGGAGAGGCACGGCGCCCAGATGCCGCAGCTGTCGGGATTGCCACGCATGTCGAGCTGGCTTGCCCGCTCCAAGGGCCGGCGCTTGAGCGTCCAGTTCACCAGATCGCGCGAATGATGGATCTGCACACCGGGATACCATTCGAAGGTCGAGGTGGCGATATAATAGTCCTCGCCGACGCGGCAGATGGACGGATCGGGATTGAAGCCCGGCAGGATGGGGTTGTGAATCATGTCCTGTCTTCCTCCCAATGACATGTAAAAATGCCCGGCGGCCGGCGCCGCCGGGCAGCGGGATCAGCGTTGCGGCCCTGCCCGCTCGGCCGACTTGGCCCAGAGGTTGATGTCGGCGTCCTTGGCATAGGTGTCGATCTCGGCGAGTTCGGCTGCCGTGAACTCGAGATTGTCGAGCGACCTGACGCAATCCTCGACCTGTTCCGGGCGGCTGGCGCCGATCAGCGCCGTGGTCACCCGGCCGCCGCGAAGCACCCAGGCGAGCGCCATCTGCGCCAGCGTCTGGCCGCGCTTTTCGGCGATGGCGTTGAGCGCCTTGAGGTTGGCGATGTTCCGGTCGTTGAGAAAGGCCGGGCGCAGCGACTTGCCCTGCGCGGCTCGGCTGCCCTCCGGAATGCCGCCGAGATATTTCGACGTCAGCATGCCTTGCGCGAGCGGCGAAAAGACAATCGAGCCGATGCCGAGGTTTTCAAGCGTATCGAGCAGTCCGTCTTCCTCGACCCAGCGGTTGATCATCGAATAGCTTGGCTGGTGGATGAGGACCGGCGTGCCGAGTTCCTTCAGGATCGCCGTCGCTTCCTGGGTGCGCTTCGAATTGTAGGACGAGATGCCGACGTAAAGCGCCCTGCCCGATCGGACGATATGATCGAGCGCGCCGCAAGTCTCTTCGAGCGGCGTATCCGGGTCGAAGCGATGCGAATAGAAGATATCGACATAGTCGAGACCCATCCGCTTCAGGCTCTGGTCGCAGGAGGAGATCAGGTATTTGCGGCTGCCCCATTCGCCATAGGGACCCGGCCACATGTTGTAGCCGGCCTTCGACGAGATGATCAGTTCGTCACGATATCCCTTGAAATCCTCGCGCAGAATCTGGCCGAAGGCGGTCTCGGCGCTGCCCGGCAGCGGGCCATAGTTGTTGGCGAGATCGAAATGGGTGATGCCGAGATCGAAGGCCTTGCGGACGATCGCGACCTTGCGGTCGTGCGGCGTGTCGTCGCCGAAATTGTGCCAGAGGCCGAGCGAGATCGCCGGGAGCTTCAGTCCCGAACGGCCGCAGCGGTTGTACTTCATGGTTTCGTAGCGGTTGGACGCTGGTTGCCAGGTCATGATCGAAATCCTCCGAATGAAATGCGGCGCGCCTGGTCTCAAACGGTGCGCGCCGCATTCATAGCCGATCAGCGCAGAAGCGCCAGCGCCTCGTCGATGCCGAGTGCGGCCGGCTGGGTGCAGGTGGTCGAAAGCTCGATGAACCGCCCTTCCTCGCCGGATTTCAGGATCGAGGTCATCACGTCGACGCCATGGAGCGTGCGTTCGAGCGAGCAGCGGGCGTCTCGGCCTTCGATCAGCGCCATCGCCATGTCCGCCAGACCCGCCGTGCGATAGTTGGCGCGCGGTCCCTGCGAATGTTCCTGGTTGTTGATGCCGAACGGGTGGTCCCAGGGCTCCAGCGGCTGGATATCCTTGTTGCGGCCGCTCGCCTCGACGGTGCCGCCGAAGAAATTCGGGTCGGGCACGAAGATCGAGCCCTCGGTGCCATAGAGTTCCATGTTGGCGTGGCGGTGCGACCAGACATCCCAGCTGGCCGTGAGCGTGATCGTCGCGCCACTGACGAATTCGAGCAGCGCATGGATGTTGGTCGGCGTCTCGACCGGGATCGATTGTCCTTTGAACGGTCCCTCGCTGGTGACCGTGCGGGTTGGGTTCGCCATGGAGGTGAGCGCGCCGACACGCTTCACCGGGCCGATCAGGTTGATCAGGTTGGCAATGTAATAAGGCCCCAGATCGAGGATCGGCCCGCCGCCTTCCAGGAAGAAGAAGCCGGGATTGGGATGCCACATTTCCATGCCGGGGCTCATCACGTGGCAGGTGCCGGAGGTAATGCGCCCGACTCCGCCCTCGTCGATATATTTGCGGGCAAGCTGATGCGCGCCGCCGAGGAAGGTGTCCGGCGCGCAGCCGACCGACAGGCCCTTTGCCTTGGCGAGTGCCTGCAGCGCCTTGCCCTCTTCGAGCGTGATGACGAGCGGCTTTTCCGAATAGACGTGTTTGCCGGCTTCGAGGATCGCCTTGGAGACGGCAAAATGCGCCGCCGGGATGGTCAAATTGACGATCACGTCGAGTTCATCATTGGCAAGCAGCCCTTCGATCGACTGTGCCTTGACGCTGTATTCCTCGGCGCGCATCTGGGCCGCCTGTTCGTTGAGATCCGCGCAGGCGAGAACCTTCAGGCCTTTGAAGAGCGGCGACAGCTTGAAGTAGGTGGTGGAAATATTGCCGCATCCCATGATGCCGACGCCAAGTTCCTTGGGCATGGAAAACTCCAAAAATGCTGTGATCAATAGGTCTTGAAGGAAGCGATCGAGCGCGTCAGCAGCCGATCGAGATCCTTCGGATTGTCGTGTTCGAGCACATAATGTTTTGCGGACGTCTTTTTCAGCGCCGCCATCAGGTCCTTCCATGGAACGGTGCCGTGGCCGACATCGGCCCAGCCGTCCTCATCCTTGTTCTCGCCGGCCGGTGCGATGTCCTTGACGTGAACGGCGGTGATCCGCTTGGCATAGCTCTCGATCCAGGCGAACGGATCGGCGCCGCCGCGGATGACCCAGGCGATATCCGCTTCCCAGGCGAGATCGGGACCGCCGGCGAGGATCTGCTCCTGCGGCGTCGAACCGTCCGGCAGCGTCTTGAACTCGAAGTCATGGTTATGCCAGCCGAACGTGTAGCCGGCATCCCAATATCGCTTGCCGACACTCTGCAGCCGCTGGCCGAAGGCGAACCAGCCGGCAGCGTCGGTCGGGCGCTGGTCGGCGACGAGATGCGGGCAATAGATCGCCTGGACGCCGAGCGTCTTTGCGATCAGCAGCGCCTGTTCGGGCTCCTTTTCAAGAAGGTCGATGCCGAAATGACCGGTCGGCATGATCAGCCCGTTGGCATCGAGATCACCCTTGAGCGCCTTCAGACCTGCCTCGTCGAGCGTCGCATAGATGCCGCCGTAACCTTCCACCTCGGTGTAACCCGCCTGGGCGACCTTCTTCAGGACATCGGAAAGCGGCGGAAAGTTGCGGGCGCAATAAAGCTGAAAACCGAGTTTCGTCATGGTGTTACTCCCTTGATAAAGACCTCAGCCTGCTGCCTGGCAGGAATAGAGGTCGTAGATGCGGAATTGCGGGGTCGCGTCCGTCGGTCCGGCGGGCGTGAAGCGGATGCTGCGGCTTTCGCCGGCGGCAAGATCGAAGGCGTTGTCGGAATAACGGCCGGGCGTGTCGCTCTCGACCAGCATGAAAAGGGCCAGGCCCTGGGCGGCGATCTTGAGGTCGAAGGCGCCATCGCCGGACGGAGACACGGAAAGTTCGAGACCTGCCGGTTCGAGTTCCAGCGCCTTGTAACTGCCCGGGGCATGATGCCCCTCGCCGCCCATGCCGTTCGATGCGGTGAAGTTCCAGGCGAGGATCGTTCCATCCGGAACATCCGCAGCCGGCAAGGTGAGCACGGTAACTGCGGCATCCGGCGTGCAGCGAGCTTCGAGGCTCCGAAGCGAGCTACGGTAGCCCCTGAGGGTCAGCAGCGACAGGTTGAGCGTCACCGTCACATCTTCCGCCGTGTCATTGACGACCGAGAAGCGAATTTCACGGCCGTCGTCCGACGGAATCGCAGCGACCGCCACGGGCTGGAAAAAGCGCCGTGCCATGTAATGCAGCACCTTCCAGCTGCCGCCATAATCGAGGCTCGACCAGGAGGCGACTGGCCAGGTGTCGTTGAGCTGCCAGTAAAGCGTGCCCATGTTATGGGGCTTCAGCGACCGCCAGAAATCGACCGCCGTCTTGATCGCCAATCCCTGCTGCACCTGGCTCAGATAGACGAAATTGGGAAAATCCGTCGGGAAGCGGAAATTGCGGAACATCGTCCCGGCGATGCGCTCGTTGCCGCCGGCATTCTTCTGGTGATGCTCCATGACCGGCGAGGCGATATTCATATCCCTGACGGCGGCATAGGTCTCGATGACCGGCAGCGACGTATAGGACTGGAAGCCGAATTCCGAGCAGAAGCGCGGGCGAACGGAGCGGTAGTCTGCAAACGGTTTGTTCTCGTGCCATACGGACCAGTAATGCATGTCGCCCGAACCGTCCGCATGCCAGGCATCGCCGTAGTCGAGATAGCCGGATGCGGGGCTGGACGGCCACCAGATGGCGTCGGGCGCGGCTTTGCTCAGCGCCTGTTCGATCACCCGATTCAGCCGGTCGTAGGAGACCAGGTAACGGTCGCGGTTTTCGCGGGATTCCGGAAACCATGTCAGCGCACCGACCAGTTCGTTGTCACCGCACCAGAGCATGATCGATGGGTGCGAGACGAGGCGCCGGGCCTGATAATCGACTTCGGCCGCGACGTTTTCGAGGAAGCCGGGCGTCGAGGGATAGAGATTGCAGGCGAACTGGAAGTCCTGCCAGACCATCAGGCCGAGTTCGTCGCAGAGGTCGTAGAACCAGTCAGGTTCGTAAAAACCGCCGCCCCAGACCCGGATCATGTTCATGTTGGCATCGACGGCCGAGCGCAACAGGTCCTCGGTCTTCTCCCGGCTGGACAAGGAAAACAGCGCGTCGGCGGGGATCCAGTTGGCGCCGCGGCAGAAGATTTCGCGGCCGTTGATGCGGAAGGCGAAACGGCTGCCCGCTTCGTCCGAATCAGTCAGCAGTTCGACCGTCCTGATGCCGATCTGGCGGGTGATGGTCTCGGCCGGATGTTCCACCGTCAGCCGGTAAAGAGCCTGTTTGCCGCTGCCGGACGGCCACCAGAATTCCGGCTCCTCGATATGAAAAACGTGGGTGACCGTGATTTCGCCGGCGCGCACGCCGCAATCGAGCCGAACCCGCTCTTCGCCGAGCGAAAAGAAGACCGGCAGGACACCCTGCCCTTCGGCGTAGAGCGTGACCGTGACGACGAGATCGACCGCGCCTGCCTCATGTCTCTGGCTGGTGACGATGTGTTCGATACGGGCGGTTTCGAGCCGCTTCAGGGCGATCTCACCGTAGAGGCCGAGCGGCGCTAAAGCGATGTTCCAATCCCAGCCGAAATGGCATTGCGGTTTGCGCAGCATGTTGCCGTTCGGAATCGGCGAATTGGTCGTGGAATAGGGAATGTAGAATGGCTGTCGCGCCTGCCGCTCCGCGCCTTCGGCGATACTCGAGTGGAAGAGGATGCGGATCGTGTTCTCACCAGCCTTCAGCGCCTTCGACACGTCCGGGCGGTAACGGCGGAAACAGTTGTCAGCCTGAAGGACAGGAACATCGTTGACGAAGACGGTCGCGACCGTATCGAGATAGGTGATGTCGAGATACCAGGAGCCCGCGGGCTCATCGAGCGTGAAGTGCCGCTCGATCGTCCAGTCTGCATTTGCGACCCATTGCACGGCGTTCTCGTTGCGCCCGAAATACGGGTCGGGGATGATGCCGGCCGTCTTCAGCGCAGTGTGAACGTCGCCCGGGAGCGGCATCTCCGTGCGATGCGTTCCGTCGGCAGAGGCGAGCTGCCAGGGGCCGGACAGGTCGATCGTGGTCATTGCACCGGTCCGCAAAATTTACGGCGTGCCGCGCCAGCCCCCCTCTGTCCTGCCGGACATCTCCCCCTCAAGGGGGGAGATTGGCTGGTGGCACCAGCGCCACTTCCCTTGCAAACGTAGAGGTGGGCGAGACGTTGCCACGAGTCGATCTCCCCCCTTGAGGGGGAGATGGCCAACAGGCCAGAGGGGGGTAACGCCTGGCGCAAACGTAACCGTTCCCCGCAAAACCCGCTCGCGCCAACCATCAGATCCGCTCTTCCGTTCCCGCGTCGAACAGCGAAGCCATGGTCATGTCGAAGGCGAGGCGCACCTTGGCGCCGACGGCATAACGCCGTGCGCCGCCGATGCGAACCGACATCACGTGGCCCGCATGTTTCAGCCAGAGCAGGTTGTCGGCGCCCATGGGCTCCTCGATATCGACCACCGCCTCGTGCACTTCGCCGCCGGCGATGTCGCCGTCCACCTTGATATGCTCCGGACGGACGCCGAGGGTCACCTTGCGTCCAGCCTTCAGCGGCTCGGAAGCATCATAACCGGCGAGAGAGAAGCTGACCCCATTGGTCCTGAAGACGGCGCGACCGCCCTCCTCCGCCAGCTCTCCGGTGAGAAAATTCATCGCCGGCGAACCGATGAAGGCCGCCACGAAACGGTTCTTCGGCTTGTTGTAGATCGTCACCGGGTCGTCGAGCTGCTGGATGACGCCGCTCTTCATGATGGCGATGCGGTCGGCCAGCGTCAGCGCTTCGATCTGGTCGTGGGTGACGTAGATCATCGTGTTCTTAAGCGCCTGATGCAGCCGCTTGATCTCGACGCGCAGTTCGGAGCGCAGTTTTGCGTCGAGGTTCGACAACGGCTCGTCGAACAGGAAGACGTCGACATCACGCACCAGCGCTCGGCCGATCGCGACGCGCTGGCGCTGGCCGCCGGAGAGCTCGGAGGGCTTGCGCTTGAGAAGCGGCTCGATCTGCAGGATGCCGGAGGCGCGTGCCACGCGTCGGTCGATCTCGTCCTTCGGGATCTTGGCGACGCGCAGGCCGAAGGAGAGGTTCTTCTCGACCGTCATCTGCGGATAGAGCGCGTAGGACTGGAACACCATGCCGATGCCGCGGTCCTTGGGCTCTTCCCAGGTGACGTTCTTGTCCTTGATGAATATCTGCCCCTCGGTCGGCTCCAGGAGGCCGGCGATGCAGTTCAGCAGCGTGGATTTGCCGCAGCCGGACGAGCCAAGCAGGACCAGGAATTCGCCGTCATGGATGTCGAGGTTGAGGTTTTCGAGCACCTTCACCGAGCCGAAGGACAGCGACAGGTCGCGGATGGAAACGCTGCTCTGAGTGCGCGCGGAAACATTGTTGAGCATCAGGCTTACCCTTTGACTGCGCCGGCCGCGATGCCGCGGACGAAAAGCCGGCCGGAAACGAAATAGACGATCAGCGGAACTGCACCGGTCAACAGCGTCGCCGCCATGTTGACGTTGTATTCCTTCACGCCCTGGACGGAGTTGACGATGTTGTTGAGCTGCACGGTCATCGGATAGGTATCCGGCCGGGTGAACACCACGCCGAACAGGAAGTCGTTCCAGATGCCGGTGGTCTGCAGGATCATCGAAACGACGAAGATCGGCAGCGACATGGGCAGCATGATCCTGAAATAGATCTGCCAGAACCCTGCACCGTCGATGCGGGCAGCCTTGAACAGCTCCTCCGGCAGCGAGACGAAATAGTTGCGGAACAGCAGCGTCTGGATCGGCATGCCGAAGATCGAATGCACCAGGATGAGACCGTAGAGCGTGCCGTAAAGGCCCATTTCGCGCAGCACGATGACGATCGGATAGATCATCACCTGATAGGGGATGAAGGCGCCGACGATCAGGATCGTGAAGAAGATCTCGGAGCCCTTGAACCGCCAGTTGGCGAGCGCATAACCGTTGACCGAAGCGATCGCGATCGACACCATCACCGACGGCACGGTGATGCGAACCGAGTTCCAGAAGCCGCGCGAAAGGCCGTCGCAGTTCAAGCCCGTGCAGGCTTGCGCCCAGGCCTTCACCCAAGGCTCGAAGGTGATCTCCATCGGCGGCGAAAAGATGTTGCCGAGGCGGATTTCCGGCATGCCCTTCAGCGACGTGACGACCATCACATAGAGAGGAATAAGGTAATAAATTGCTGCAAGGCCGAGCGCACCGTAGACGATGATATTGCGCGGCGAGAGCACCTTGCGGGGCCGTTTTCCCTGCGGACCGGCTTGCAGCCGGGAACCGTTGGAGCCGGAGATGGCAGGCCCAGAGATGGGCATCGTGAGCGATTTATCCACGCTTGCGTCCTCCGAATTCGAGGTAGGCCCAGGGCACGATGATGATGGCGACGGCGAGCAGCATCATGGTGGATGCCGCAAAGCCCTGGCCGAGGTTCTGGGCGAAGAACATGTAGTCGTAGACGTATTTGGCAGGCACGTCGGAGGCGATGCCGGGGCCGCCGCTCGTCTGCGCCACGACAAGGTCGTAGATCCTGACGATGCCGCTAGCGATGATGACCAGCGTGGTGACGAAGACCGGCCGCATCATCGGGATGATGATGAAGAGATAGGTCTTCCACATCGGGATGCCGTCGACCCGCGCGGCCTTCCAGATATCCTCGTCGATGCCGCGAAGGCCGGCAAGCATCAGGCACATGACGAGGCCCGTCCCCTGCCAGAGCGCGGCAATCAGGATGCCGTAGATGACGATATCGGAATTGTAGAGCGGATCGAAGGTGAAGGTCGTCCAGCCGAGAGAGCGCACCACCGACTGCACCCCGAATTCAGGGTTGAGGATCCATTGCCAGACAAGGCCGGTGACGATGAAGGACAGCGCGAACGGATAGAGGAAGATGGTCCGGAACGTGTTTTCGAAACGGATCTTCTGGTCCATCAGCGCGGCCAGCAGGAAACCGATCGTCAGGCTGAAGATCAGCGACAGGCATCCGTAGGTCGCGAGATTCTGGATCGAGACGAGCCAGCGCGGCGTATCCCAGAGCCGCTCATACTGTTCCAGGCCGACGAAGGACAGGCGTGGCAGGAGCTTGGAATTGGTGAAGGAATAAACGACGGTCCAGATCGTGCCGCCGAGGAAGATCACCACGGCCGTCAGCATCATCGGGATCGAGGCAATCTTCGAATTGAGATTGCGGAACAACTGGTTGGGTCGGCCGGGCTGAGTGTGCGCCGCCATGGTCAACTCCTCTGGATAACAAAGGCTGCTGGAAGCAAGCCACCACCGGCCCCGCCCCTCTCGGACGCGGAGCCGGCTGTTGGATCGCTGTCTGTCGGATCAACCGGCCTTGGAGAAAATGGCGACGAAGCGTTTCTGCGCTTCCTCGGCCGTGATCGACGTATTGGCGAAGAACTGCGACATCAGATCTTCCAGCTGCTTCTGCGTATCCTGCGTGATGAGCTGGTCGGTGCTGGTGACGACATTGCCCTTGGCGAGGATTTCGAGGCCCTTCTTCATGCAGTCGTTGGCGGCCGCAAGATCGACGTCGCCGCGCACCGGCAGCGAGCCCTTTTTGAGGTTGAAGGCAACCTGCGTCTTGGCATCGAGAAGCGTCGAGGCGAGCGCTTCCTGTGCCTTCGTCTTCGCCGCGTCCTTGAGGACCGGGAAGTAGAAGGCGTCGCCGGCCGTCGAGATCACCTCGTTCACGCCGAGGCCAGGCAGGCAGGTATAGTCGACGCCGGCCTTCTTGCCGGCAAGCTGGAACTCGCCCTGCGCCCAGTCACCCATGATCTGGCCGCCGGCCTTGCCGGTGATCACCATGTTGGTGGCCTGGTTCCAATCCTGAACGTTGGTGCCCTTCGACATCTTGCGGGCATCGTCGGCTGCCTTGAAGACCTTGGCCATTTCGGGACCTGCGGCGACCTTTGCGTCCTTGTCGCCATAGACCTTCTGGTAGATGTCCTTGCCGCCGATCGCGACCGTCAGCACGGCGAACAAACCAGTCGACTGCCAGGCCTGGCCGCCGACTGCGAGCGGCACGATGCCGGCCTTTTCAAGCGCCGGAGCGGCTGCGACATATTCGTCCCAGTTCTTCGGAACTGCTACGCCCGCCTTCTTGAAGGCGTCGTTCGAAAGCCACAGCCATTGCCAGGAATGGATGTTGAGCGGAACGCAGTAGATCTTGCCCTCGAAGGTGCAGGATTTCAGCAGGCCCGCGGGGCGGACGATCTTGTCCCAGCCCTCCTTCTTGGCGAGATCGGTGAAATCGCGCATCAGGCCCGCCTGGACCAGTTCCTCGGCCTGACGGCCATGGTTGAACTGGGTGGCCGCCATCGGATCGCCGCCGGTGATACGGCTGATCATGATCGGACGGGCGGTACCGCCGGAGCCGGCGATTGCGCCGTCGACCCATTTGTTCCCGGTTGCGTTAAAGGCCTTGGCAAGCTCCGCGACTGCCGCAGCCTCGCCTCCGGATGTCCACCAATGGGTGACTTCGAGATCTGTGGCATGAGCCGCGCCTAACGGCAGCATCACGGTTGCGGCAAGTACAGCCGCCATAGAACGAATATTCATGAGTCTCCTCCCTCACTGAAACGTTGCCGTAAAAACGTAAGGCAATCGCTGATATGACGCAACCGGTTTTGTCCGAAAAAATTCGCCAGTCGAGAAAATACAATCAAAAGATGAGTTCTGGAGAATTTTCGGGCGTATTCATTCGCCCGAAACAAAGTTCTGGTTCCAGCATTTGAGCCATTTACAGTCAATATCAGGAAGTCTGATTTTCGCATTTGCAAAACTTCATTTCGCATCTGCGTTGTACAACTCTGAGGAACGGGAATTTTCCAATCGTCAAAATTCCTCTCGACATTTTACCTGTATCGTTTCAGTTATTAATTTCGCATCGGAGGACAGGGAGGTGTCGCGACGTTTCCGGGCAAGCTTCGGCCCTTTATAGTGGTCACCTGACTCGGGCAGCGACGGCAAATCATGGATGACAGCGGAAGACCAAGGACGGGAGGAACGCAGACGGCGGTCCGTGAACGTCCAACCTTGAAAACGATCGCCTATATGACGGGCCTCGGTATCACCACCGTCTCGCGGGCGCTGAAGGATGCGCCGGATATCGGCGCCGACACCAAGGAACGCGTCCGGCTCGTCGCCAACCAGCTCGGTTACCAGCCGAACCGCGCAGGCGTGCGCCTCAGAACCGGCAAGACCAATGTCATCGCGCTGGTGCTCAGCATCGACGAGGAGCTGATGGGCTTTACCAGCCAGATGGTGCATGGCATTTCCGAGGTCCTGGGCGGCACGCAATATCACCTCGTGGTGACGCCGCATTCCTTCCAGAAGGACCCGATGGTGCCGGTGCGCTATATCCTCGATACCGGCTCGGCCGACGGAGTGATTATCTCACGCATCGAGCCAGACGACGCGCGGGTACGGCTGATGACGGAGCGGAACCTGCCGTTCGTCACCCACGGCCGCACCGACATGGGGATAGTCCATCCCTATCACGATTATGACAACGAGGCCTATGCCTACAAGGCCGTTCAGAAACTGGTCGAAAAAGGCCGCCGGAGGATCGCGTTCCTATCGCCGGGAAGCCGCTTCTCGTTCTACGTCCACAGCCGCATCGGCTTCGAACGCGGGCTTGCCGATTTCGGGGCAACTGAAGTGCCGATGGGCCGGGTGACCAGCGAGACGCCGCTCGAAGAGATTCGCGCCTATGCGGAACGGATGATGCGCGCGACCGAGCCGCCGGATGGCATCATTTCGATCAGCGGATCGGCGACGATCGCCCTGGTGGCCGGCCTCGAGGCCGCGGGCAGAAAACTGGGCCACGACGTCGACATGGTATCGAAACAGTCGGCCGACTTTCTCAACTGGATCCGCCCGGAGATCTATACGGTCAGCGAGGATATCCGCCAGGCCGGGCGCGAGCTCGCCAAGGCCCTGATGGCGCGCATCGACGGCGTCGGCCCCGAGCTGCTGCAGAGTGTCGCAAAGCCCGCCTGGTCGAAGATGGCGCCAAAGGACTGAAACGAAAACGCCCGCCGGATTGGCGGGCGTTTTGCTTTGCGTGGATCAACGATCAGGCAAATTCGCTAAGGCCGCTGCCCCACGGGCCGTGATGCTTGTCGACGCCGTCGAGGCGGTCGAAGCCATGGGCCCCGAAGAAGTCGCGCTGCGCCTGGATGAGGTTCGCCGTGCCGCGACCGCGACGATAGGCGTCGAAATAGGAGAGCGCCGAGGAAAGCGCCGGAACCGGCAGGCCGGAGAGAGCGGCGTAGGAAACGACGCGACGCAGCGGCGCGTCGGTATCCTTGACCATCTGCGCGAAAGCCGGCGTGACGATCAGGTTCGGCACATGCGGATCCTTGGTGAAGGCCGAAGTAATCTCGTCGAGGAAGGCCGAGCGGATGATGCAGCCGGCACGCCAGATCTTGGCGATCGTCGGCATCGGCAGGTTCCAGTTATATTCCGCGGACGCTGCCGACATGACGGCGAAGCCCTGCGCATAGGCGGCGATCTTGGCGGCGAGCAGTGCGCTTTCGAGGTCGGCGATGAACGCAGCTCTGTCCTTCGGCGCTTCCGCGACCTTTGGGAGGCCGAAGATCTTTTCGGCAGCCAGGCGTTCGGTTCTCTGGGACGAGAGGACACGGCCGGCGACGGCAGCCTCGATGGCGGTCGCAGCAACGCCCATGTTCTGGGCTTCAATGACCGACCACTTGCCGGTGCCCTTCTGGCCGGCGGCATCGACGATGACATCGACCATCGGCTTGCCGGAAATCGGATCGGCGGCGGTCAGGACCGTCTGGCTGATCTCGATCAGATAGGAATTCAGGCGGCCCTCGTTCCACTTGCCGAATACGCCGCCGATTTCGGTCGCGCTCATGCCGAGGCCGTCGCGCAGGATGCCGTAGATTTCGGCGATCATCTGCATGTCGGCATATTCGATGCCGTTATGGATGGTCTTGACGAAATGGCCGGCGCCGTTTTCACCGAGCCAGGCGACGCAGGGCTCGTCGTTGAATTTCGCCGAGATCGAGGTCAGCACCTTCTCGACGCGCTTCCAGCTGTCCTCGGTACCGCCGACCATGATCGACGGGCCGTGGCGCGCACCTTCTTCACCGCCGGAAACGCCCATGCCGATGAAGGTCAGGCCGCTGTCCTTCAGATTGTCGAAGCGGCGCATTGTGTCGCGGAAATTCGCATTGCCGGCATCGATCATGATGTCACCGGCCGAAAGGTAGGGCTTCAGGAGCTCCATCTGCTGGTCGACCGGATCGCCGGCCTTGATCATGATGATGATCGGCCGCGGCGGACGGATGGCGGCGACGAATTCTTCCAGCGTTTCGCACGGGATAAGCTGGCCCTGCAGCTCGCCGGCCTCGGCGTAGAACTTGCGGGTCGCTTCCGGAGACCGGTTGAAGACGGCGATCTTGTTGCCTTTTTCGGCAATGTTGAGGGAGAGGTTAGAGCCCATGACGCCGAGCCCGATAAGGCCGATTTCTGCCTGTTCCACGGATGTGCCTCCATATTGAGATTCGAGGATGTTGTCGCACTCATATAGGCAAACGGCAAGGCGATGGCGACGCTAAACGATTAAATTTCAATGACACTCCGTGGCAAAGCAGCGACCTGTTTTGTCCGAGCGGGACCGCGTCTTGCGACTGCTCAATTCGGATGCGACAACGAGGGTATGAACACGACCAGAGATATGCGCAGGGATTTGCCGATACTGGCTATGCGCGCCGGCACTTACCGAGAGCGGCCGGCGGACGGGCCGCTTTCGAGGCTGTTTTGCCGTGTCTGGTCCCATCACCTGCCGCAGGAATTCGAGGGGCAGATTGCCGTCGTGCCGGACGGCTGCTCGGACCTGATCTGGGCTGGCGGTCAACTGATGGTGATCGGTCCCGACCGCACCGCCGCCTTCCCTGCCCTCCGGCCTGGAGAGATTATTTTCGGCCTGCGCTTCAGGCCCGGCGCGGCTTTGCGTTGGCTCGACGTCCCGTTGAGCGAACTGGTCGGACGAGCCGTGCCGCTCCGCGAGTTCCGCGACGACGTCCGGACGATAGAAGAGCGGCTTGCCGGGGAGAACTGTGCAATGGAGAGGCGCAGGCTGTTGAAGGCCTGGGCGGCAGGAGAGGCATCACTGGCTGCCGAGCCCCAACACCTGGCGGGAACGCTCTTCGAAGAGCTCGGCAGGGGCATGCTGCATGGCTCATCGGCGACGCAGGCACTCGGCGAGCGCACCTTGCGCCGTCGGAGCCACGATCACTTCGGGTACGGGCCGAAGACACTCGAGCGCATCCTTCGCCTACAGCGCTTTCTTCGCATGGTGCGCCAGCCTGCATCCGGAAACCTCGCTCTTCTCGCGCTTGAAGCCGGTTATGCCGATCAGGCGCATATGACGCGCGACGTGAAGGATCTGACCACTTTGACGCCGAGAGAGATCCGCGGGCAACTTTGCGGCTGATTGTCCGTTTTGTTCAAGAACCGCTGTCTCTCATCGGCTAGACCGAGGGAAAATCGAGGATTCCACCATGGCCACCCTGTCCGCCCGTATCGTTCATATCGGCATCGAGAGACCTTGGCAGCAGGTCTATGCCTTCGCGAGCCAGCCTGAAAACATGCCGCTCTGGGCATCCGGCCTTGCAGCCGGGCTTACCCAGGACGGTAAAGACTGGATCGGCGACGGCGGACCGGTCGGCCTGGTGCGGGTGCGGTTCTCGCCTGACAATCCGTTCGGCATCCTCGACCACACTGTGACGATGGAAAACGGCCTCGTCGTCGAAAACCCGTTGCGCGTCGTGGCGAACGGAGACGGGGCGGAAGTCATGTTCACGCTGTTCCAGCGCCCGGACCTCGACGACGCGGCTTTCGAGGCAGACGCCGCCCATGTGCGGAAGGATCTCCGGGCGCTGAAAGACCTGCTGGAAGAAAAGAAATAGGAGGGTCCGATGGGAACCAAGGGAGCGGATCGCAAGATCGACTATATCGAGTTCAACGTGAAGGATATCGAAGCCGCCAAGGCTTTTTACGGCTCGGCCTTCGGCTGGACTTTCACGGACTACGGCCCGGACTATTGCGAATTTCAGGACGGAAGGCTGACAGGTGGATTTGCGAAATCGACGGATGTGGCAGTCAAAGGGGGGCCACTCGTTATCCTCTTCGCGGCCGGTCTGGAAGACGCCCTTGGGCGGATCGAGAAAGCCGGCGGCAGCATCGTCAAGCCGATCTTCTCATTCCCCGGCGGGCGGCGATTCCACTTTACCGATCCGGAGGGCTACGAACTGGCCACCTGGTCCGACAGGTAAGGGTCAGGCAGCGGGGCGCCGGCGCCGGTCGGCGGTTTCCTGCATCACCAGGAGCGCGCCGATCAGCTGTGACGATCCCGAAACGCAGGGCGACATGCGGCAGCGAAAGACGACCGTCTGGCCGTTGATCTGATCCGCGTAGGTGAGCGATATGCTCTCGCCGGCAAAACACCGGTCAAGGTTCGGCTTGAAATCGTTCTTGAAACGACGGAGGCCGACAAATTCCGCGAAATGCCGGCCGATCAGTTCGTCGCGTGCGAGGTCGAGTCGGCGGGCGTTGGTCTCGTTGGAATAGAAGATCCGATAGCCCGGCGCGATCACAACGATACGGTCGGAAATGCGGTTGAGCAGGGCGTCGTCGAGAAAACCGTCAACTGTCGCATCGGCGATCACCGCGTGCTCGGGCGGCTCCGGCTCTGGGCGGCGATTGGCCGACAGACCCATTTCCGGGACGACATAACGCTCCACAAGCATCTGCAGCAAATGTCCGTTGCGGCGGACGCAGCCGCGGTCATCGGCCTCTTCGTTCAGGAGGTCGAGCGCGAAGCGGAATTGCGCCTGGATGCTGGCCGGATCCTTGCTCTGGCTCGAAAAGACGGCCAGCAGAAGCGGATCGAGTTCGCGATCGAGCGAAGCGGTCGCGGATGCATCGTTACGCTCGACCGCCTGTCGCAGATCGGCGTATTTTGACCAGAACAGATCGATCAACGCTTCCAAAATGCCCTCCCCCTCGTCCGGAGATATCGCCGATCCTTTCCCATGATCGACGCCTCGGGTATTAAATGCGATTCAGATTAATTTATCCCTCAAAAAGCAGAGCCAATATTTGGCCGGTGACTTAACGTATAAGTCCTGTCATGCAACGCGGAGACGCGATAAAATATAAAATATTATCCGGTTACAGATACCGTTTGATATGCCACCGGTCGTGGTACCAGAGCCATTGTTCCGGGTATTCGCGAACCCAGGCTTCCACCTTGTCGTTGAGGAGCTGCCCGGTGGCCTGGAGGTCGAGTTTGCCTTTCGCATCGCGCGGCAGTTCGATCTTCGGCTCGATCTCGAGCCGGAAGCGATTGCCCGGCAGTCGGATGCAGCGGGCCGGATAAACTTCCGCATCGAACTGCCGAACCAGCTTTGCGAGCAAGGGGCTCGTCTGGACGGGCTGTCCGAAAAAGCTGGTCTTGAGCCCTTTGCGGAATTTCTGATCCACAAGGACGCCAACGCCGCCGCCCGTTTCGAGCTTGCGCGCCAAAGCAAAGGACGAGCCGGCATGCGAAGGCACGAGCTGCCCCATACGGGCGCTGCGGAAGGCAAAAACCTTGTCGGCGATGTAAGGATTGTTCGGCGGCCGGAAGAGAACCGTCACTTCGAGGCCGAACGCGTTACCGGCGACCGGCAGCAGTTCGAAATTGCCTGTATGGGCCGTGAAGACGATGAACGGGCGCGGATTGTCGCGCAGGTCCACGAAGATCGGCACGCCCGAGACTTCCACCCTGCCCGGTTTGTCCTGTTCGGGATCGAAATCGAACAGCCTGTCGAGGAAGACGTATTCGGCGGCGAGCCGGCCCATATGGCCCCAGCTCGCTATGGCGATCTCCTCAAGCTCCTCGTCGGTCTTTTCCGGATAAGCGTTGCGCAGGTTGACGAGCATCAGCTTGTGGCGGCCGAGCTTCGGCCCGATGCGCCGCGCCATACGGTCGGCGAACCGAATGCCCGGATCCGCCGGAAAAATCTTCAGGAAATTCAGGAGCCCGAACGCGCTCTGCGCCACCACCCATTGCTGGAAGTGGAGGAGCGCCAGGGCGATCCGGGTGATGAACATCTTCACGGGAGACGCCTCAGTCCATCCGGAGGACGATCTTGCCGAACACCTGGCGGGTTTCCATCCGCTCCAGCGCCTTGTCGATCTCGGCGAAGGTGACTTCCGTGTCGATCACCGGATGAACGATGCCCTGGGCCATCTTCTGCATGGCATTTGCCATGTTCTCCATGCGGCAGCCGAAGGAGCCGAATAGCTTCAGCTGCTGCTGGAAGAGCATCATCAGGTTCATGTCGGTCGAGACGCCGGACGTGGAACCGCAGGTCACGAGGCGGCCGCCGCGCTTCATGGACAGCATCGAGCCCGCCCAGGTATCCTTGCCGACATGTTCGAAGACGACGTCGACGCCCTTCTTCTTGGTGAGCTTGCGCACGACGCCCTCGAAGCGGTCGGTGCGGTAGTTGATGACGTGATCGGCGCCGAGCGCCTTGGCCCGTTCGATCTTGTCGTCCGAGCCAACGGTCGTGATGACGGTGCAGCCGATCTTCTTGGCGAGCTGGATCGCCGCCGTGCCGATGCCCGAGCCACCCGCATGGACGAGAATGGTTTCGCCCGGCTGCAGCTTGGCGTTGTCGAACAACATGTGCTCGACGGTGCCGAACGTGACCGGTGCAAGGGCTGCCGCGACCGCATCGACGCCCGGAGGTGCCGGCACCAGCAGGCGGGCCGGCAGGTTGGCCTTCTCCTGCGCAAAGCCGTCCAGATGGAAGCCGTGAACGCCCGAAACGTGTTCGCAGAGATTGTCGCGCTTCTCGCGGCAGGGTTTGCAGAGACCACAGGTGCGCGCACCATAGATCGACACGAGCTGGCCCGGCAGCACGTTCGATACGCCCGGCCCGATCGCCTCGACGACGCCGGAAGCTTCCGCGCCGATCGTCAGCGGCATCTTGCGCTTGGCGAATGCCATGCCGCGCCAGCCCCAGACGTCGATATGGTTGAGCGCGACCGCCTTGACCCGCAGCGTTACCTCACCCGGGCCCGGAGCTTCCGGCTCGGGAATGTCCACCGCTTCGAGCTTCCGGTCATCGATCAGTTGCAGAGCGCGCATATAGTCTTCCTTCGCCCGGAGGCGTCCCAATTCGTCAAACGTGATTGGCGACGGTCTCTAAGCCGGTTCCAGCGTCATGACAAGGCTGGCGTTCTGTCCGCCGAAGCCGAATGAGTTGGAAAGGACCGCCTTCGGCTGCCCGTCCCGCTTTTTGTTCGGCACCACATCAAGCACGATCGTCGGATCGGGGTTGGTGTAGTTGATGGTCGGCGGCAGGGTTCCGGTCAGCATCGTCTGGATCGAGAAGACGGCCTCGACGGCGCCGGCCGCGGTCAGCGTATGGCCTATCATCGACTTGTTGGAGGAAACCGGAATTTCCTTCAGTCGATCGCCGAAGACGGCGAGCATCGCGCCATATTCCATCTTGTCGTTTTCCGGCGTCGAGGTGCCGTGCGCATTGATATAGCCGATGCCGCTTTCGTCCATGCCGGCATCCGCCAGCGCAGCACGAATCGTGGCGATCGCCGGGCCGCCGTCCGGCGAGGAACGGGTGCGGTGGAAATGGTCGGCCTTTTCGCCGCAGCCCTTCATGATGCCGAGCACCTTGGCGCCGCGGGCGATCGCCGATTCGAGCGATTCGAGCACCAGCGTCGCGGCACCTTCTGCGATGACGAACCCGTCGCGATCCTTGCTGAACGGCTTGGAAGCCTTTTCCGGCGGGTCGTTCTGGGTGGAGAGCGCGGAAAGGAGCGAGAAGCGGATCAGCGCTTCGGCGCTGACCGAACCGTCGGTCGCTACCACCAGCGACCGGTCGGTACGGCCCTGGCGGATCGCTTCGACGCCGAGCTGGATGGCGGTGACACCGGAGGCGCAGGCGGTCGAGAGCGTCACCGGCAGTCCGCGTGTGCCGAACTTGTCGGCAAGGCGTTCGGAGATCGAGCCGAACTGGACGGCTTCGAGGAAGACCGGGTCCGGACGTTCGCGCATGGCGGCAAGGAAGCGGTCATAGGCGTCACCTTCGGTCTTTGACGGCGGAGCGCGGTCGGCAAGCGCAAAACGATCGCTCCATTCCGGCTCGACCGGCGGTGCGGCGAGGAAGAGCGGTCCGTCGAAATCGCCGGAAAGGCCCGACTGGGCGAGCGCCTCGGTGGTGGTCTCGCGGGCGAAGGCGAAGGAACGCTCCACGGAATTTTCGGCCGGAACGGCGATGAAATCCACCGTGCCGCTGATCCGGGTGGACAGGCCCTCGGTCGGGAAACGGGTCACCTTGTGGATTCCGGAAGTGCCGGACGTCAGCGCAGCCCAGTTGTCGGCAAGTCCCTGGCCGAGCGAGGTGATGACGCCCATGCCGGTGATCGCGATGATCGGACGGCCGAGATGATCCTTGAAGCGGTTGTCGCTCATCAAAATCTCCTTTACGCGGCCGAGAGGACAGCAAGGCCCTCGCCGCGCGTATAACCGACTGATGTCACCACCGCATGCTTTGCGGGCGCCGCCATCGGCCGTTCGTTCTGGGCATCGAATGTGGGAACCTTTGCGGCTCCATCCAAGGTCAGTGCGGCAAGTGCCAGACCAAGCGGGAACTGCGCTTCCATGCCATGTCCGGTAACGCCGCCGAAACCGCGGATCGCAGCACCGGGAAACTCCGTCTCCAGCAGCGCCTTTTCGCGCGACGCCAGATCCACGACGCCGCTGGCGCCCGAAAAGACGACCGTATCGGCCTTGGAAATGCCAGAGGCATGGCCGGCAAGACGGGTGAGGCGCTTTTCGAGCCTGCCCTCGTCGCGATTGCCGCGATCGCCTTCGATGGCATCGATGACAGCGTAGACATGCGCGCCGCGTGCTTGCGCATGGGCGCGCGATTCGAGCACCAGGAAGGCGCCGACCGTGCCCATGATCATGCCGCCGCCATCCTCAGTGGAACGCGACCACAGCGGATGCCAGCCGCCGGTCGCATGCGCACGAATACCCTCGACAAGAAGAATGATGTCGGCGCGTTCGGCGACGAATGCGCCGCCGACCAGGCTGTGGGTCGATTGGCCGGCTTTAATGCGGTGGAAGGCGGTCTCGACGGCTGAGATGCCGGCCGCCTCTTCGCCCATGAACGTGCGCGACGAACCGGTGACCTTGTGGACGATCGAGATATTGCCGGCGACCAGATTGGAAAGCTGCGCCAGAAACAGCGTCGGGCGGAGCTCGGTCGTCAGCTTCTCGTTCAAAAGCATTTCGCGGTCGTTGCGCTTCAGCGCTTCGTCGACGATCAGCGAATCGACCTTGATGTCGCGTTCGCCGCCGCCGGCGGCCACGATCATGTCCATGGAAGCGCAGGCGTCCGCATCCGTCTTCAGGCCGGCGTCGTCGAGCGCGAGGCCTGCGGAAAACACGCCGAGCCGCTGCCAGTTCTCCATCTGGCGCTGGTCGCCACGCTTGGCGATCTGCGCCGACCAGTCGATCTCGGGCATCGGATGCACCGGATACGGCGCGAAACGATCGGTCTCGACTTTCGGGACGCCCGCTTCCGCCGACGACAGCAGCGCGATATGCGGCTCCTTGCCAACGCCCTGGCTGGTGACGATCCCGATACCGGTGATCACGACATCATTGTCAGACTTCATAATGTCCTCTTTGACCCACCGGACTGAACGGGCGGGTTTTTATGCGCCTGCGGCAATCGCATCCATCAGGCCGACCTCTTCCGCGCGCTTGCGGATGACCGGCGCCAGCGGGATTTCGCTGAACGGCATGGTGCGCAGTTTGAGCTGCGCATCGCAGACCTTCTTGCCGTTACACGTGATCTTTGCCTTGGTCACCGCGTAACCGGATCCCTCATGCTCCAGAAACGCCTCGATGTCGAGAACCGCGTCGGGTTCCACAAAGGCGCGCATCTTGGCACCGTCGACCGACATCAAAAACGGCATGGCGGCGAAATCGGTGGCGGCAAGCACCAGGAAACCGGAGGCCTGCGCCATGGTCTCGATCAGGAGCACGCCCGGCACCAGCGGCATTCCGGGAAAATGGCCTTCGAAGACAGGGCTTTTGGACGGCACGACAGACCGCGCCTTCAACACCTTGGCCCCAAGATCGACCGCTTCGACGCGGTCGATCATCTGGAAATATTCGAGCAGCATGAGTTTGCCGGCCCGGGATGATCAGTGACGATCAGCCCTTGGCCGCCTTCAGCTCGTCGATCTTGGCACACAGGTTCTTCAGAACGAAGTACTCTTCGGTCGAAACCTTGCCCTCGTTCACTTCCTGGGTCCACTGTTCCAGCGGAATCTTGATCCCGAATTCCTTGTCGATGGCGAATACGATATCCAGGAAGTCCAGGCTGTCGATGCCCAGGTCATCGATCGTGTGGCTTTCCGGCGTGATGGTTTCGCGATCGATTTCGCTGGTTTCAGCGATGATGTCGGCAACTTTATCGAATGTAGCTGTCACGCCCATGTCCTTTGTCGAATATCAAAATCAAGGTTCCACATAGGGAAATCGATCACAAATGCCAATGGCCTCGTGTTCCCGCATGAAAATTTGCACCGGAACTGTTGCCTAAACAGCAATCGCCTAGGCTCCGGAGGCCCGGCTCTCGACCAGCGCGGCCCGGATCACCTCCAGAACCTCGCCCGATCGGACATCGGTGCACACCCACTGGCTCGGCTGGCCGTCCCAGGCCGTGCCGACGAACTTGCGGGCGTTGTCCGGCGCCTGGATGGTTTCGCCATCCGCAATGCCGCCGCAGACGACTCGCACCGGACCGGTGCGGAGGATGAAGAGGTCAGGCCGCACCAGATAGACGCAGGCCGTGCTGTCATGCACCGCCATGCCGGAAATGCCAACACGGCTCTTGTAGAATTCGATATAATATTGCGACAGGTCGGAGAGTAGCTGCACCGACTTTTCACCCGACTTGGCCATGTCGGCGAGATACTCCCCCGTCATGATCGTCTTCATCGTCACGTCCAGACCGACGATCGTGACCTTCCACGGCGTGGTGAATATGATGTCGGCGGCTTCCGGATCGCCATGGATATTGGCTTCCGCTGCCGGCGTGACGTTGCCGTTCACATCGAAGGCGCCGCCCATGACGATGACTTCCTTGACGAGACCGGCGAAATCCGGATCGGCCTGCAGCGCCAGCGCCAGGTTGGTCATCCGGCCGACGGCGATCAGCGTCACCTCCCCCGGATTGTCGCGGACGGTGTCGATTATGAACTGGTAGGCGGGACGCGGATCGAGCGGCCAGTCGATCGTCTCCGGCAGACCGATATTGCCGAGACCGTCAAGGCCATGCACGACGGAAGCGGCGCGATCGTCGCTGCGCAACGGATCGATCGTCCTGTCGGCGCCTTTGGCGATGGGGGCTGAAATCCCCCACTCCTGATGCAGGAACTGCGCATTGCGGGTGGTGAGATCGAGCGGAACATTGCCGAAAACGGTCGTCACGCCAAGAAGGTCGATCTCCGGGTGCCGGTGCAGAAAGAGCAGCGCCATTGCGTCGTCAACGCCGGGATCCGTGTCGAAAATCACCTTGTGCATATGCTTTTCCTCATTTCGGCTCTTCGAAAGCGGCGCACAATAACGCCAAACCGATGATGCGCAATCCCGGAAGCGACATGGCTGCGGTTCGCGGAAGGCGATTGCGGTGACGACGGTTCGATGCGAAAAGCCCGCCGTGCCCGTCCGGGTCCGCTTCCGCTTACAGAGTCTCCTCCCCTTGACCGACCTCGCATTCCAATTTCTCTTCCTACTGTTTCTTGCCGCGATTTTTGCCGGTTTCGTCGATTCGATTGCCGGCGGTGGCGGGCTCATCACCATCCCGGTCATGCTGATCGCAGGCATTCCGCCGCTCGAATCGCTTGCCACCAACAAGCTGCAGTCGCAGTTCGGGTCGGCGTCAGCGACGATCGCCTATGCGCGGCGAGGTCACGTGAACCTCAAAAGCCAGTTGCCGATGGCGGCGATGTCACTGATCGGCGGGGCCGTCGGCGCCACCCTCGCGTCGCTGGTGCCGGCAGGCTGGCTTGCGGCGGCAATCCCGTTCCTGCTGATCGCCATCGCGCTGTTCTTCGCGGTCAAGCCCAACCTCAACGACATCGACAGTCACCGGCGGGTGACGCCCTTCGTGTTCGGCGTGACGGTCGTGCCGTTGGTCGGCCTCTACGACGGCATATTCGGGCCTGGCGCAGGCTCGTTCTACATGCTGGGTTTCGTGCTGCTCGCGGGCTTCGGCATGCTGAAGGCGACCGCTCATACCAAGCTGATCAATCTCGGCTCGAATTTCGGCTCGTTCCTGGTCTTTGCGGCAACCGGGTCGGTGCTTTGGAAGATTGGCCTGATCATGGGCGTTGGCCAGTTCCTCGGCGCCCAGGTGGGTTCGCGGCTGGCCATGAAGAACGGCGCGAAACTGATCAAGCCGCTTCTGGTCGTGTCCTGCCTGGCGCTGGCGCTGAAACTGCTCGCCGATCCAGCCCATCCCGTCCGCGTCTGGCTCGGCTTCTAGCCCTTCATCCTGAGGGGCAGGCCGGCTGCGATGAAGAAGACCTCGTCGGCCGATGCCGCGATCCGCTGATGCAGCCTTCCGGCATGGTCTCGGAACTCCCGCGCCATCTTGTTGTCCGGCACGATGCCGAGGCCGACCTCGTTGGAGACGAGGATCAGCTTCGCCGAGAGGCTTTCGAACCGGCGCACGAAGGCGGCGGCTGCAATGTCGATATCGCGCTCGTCCATCATCAGGTTGGTGAGCCAGAGCGTCAGGCAATCGACGAGGATGACCCTGCCCGGCGCATCGATATCGCTCAGTCGCTCCACCAGATCGAGCGGCACTTCATGCGTGGTCCAGCCGTCTCCGCGATCGACACGATGCCGGGCGATGCGCTCGCGCATCTCGTCGTCATAGGCACGACCGGTGGCGACGTAGTGCCGTTCCAGGCCGCTCTCCTTGGCAAGCCTTTCCGAAAAGCCGGATTTGCCCGAGCGGGCGCCGCCGAGGACGAGGGTGACGTGACCGGTGCGTGTCATGGAGAAAACGGCCTGAACCAGAGGGGACCGGACGATTCGTAGACAGGAGGCGTCCGGCCCTGTTGGTGATGATGTCTCTGGATTCGCATTGCCGATAAATGGTGCAGCTATATACGCCGAGTGTCAACCAACACCCGTTGGCCTTTGCTCGGCTTCATCGACGAAGGCAGCCTCGGCTGACCGGGTCGGGCCAGCCGATTTCGGCCGCAAACCCGCACATTTGGCAAAGGAGGCCGTGGCCCCATATTTGACAGTCGCGAGTTTGACAACGATCGGAAGATGAGGTGTCCGCGGGCCAACAAACTGGGCCTGCCATCGGACGGCAAGGGCGACCGGTACGCACTACCTGATCCGGCGCCAAGCGCGAGCTAACCGCCCGCATGAAAAGCAATAACGCCACATTCTTACCGGATGGTTAGTGAACTCCGTGAGCTGTGTGTTTTTCCCATTTTTCCGTTCTTTCCGAAAGAATGACGGAGTGGATAGCGGGGGCTACCGGAAAAAGGCCCAGCCTGACGCGATACGGCTTCGCAATCAGTGAATGTCTGCGTCCTTGGAAGTGGTGGTCTTAGGAGGCTAAATCGTTGACCAGCGCAGATTGCGCCATCCTGCGCGTGTTGATTTCTGATGAGGAAGACGTACCGTGATTTGAACTGACATAATAAATGCACACTATCCATGGAATGCTGTCGCAGATGCGAACGAGACCTATACTCGCAGGCCTGCTCAGACTGGATCCAACAGTGGCCACCACCTCGCGCTCGATTGAAGTAAGCAGTGAAAGGAAAGACCGGGAGGTCCCTGAATGAAAAAAATCCTCGCTTCCACGGTCTTTGCTGCCGGTCTCTATGCTTTCGCAGGGTCAGCCTCGGCGGATTGCGGTACGGTCTCGATCGCCGAAATGAACTGGGCCTCGGCCGGCATTGCGGCCAATCTCGACAAGGTCATCCTCGAACAAGGCTTCGGCTGCACGGTCCAGCTCGTCCCGGGCGACACGCTTCCGACCTTCACGTCCATGAACGAAAGAAGCCAGCCGGATCTGGCGCCGGAGTTCTGGATCAACTCCGTGCGCACCACACTCGACAAGGCCGTTGCCGAGGGCCGAATGATCGTCGGCGCGGAGATTCTCTCCGACGGGGCTGTCGAAGGCTGGTGGATCCCGAAATTCCTCGCCGACGCCCATCCCGACATCAAGACCGTGCAACAGGCGTTGACCCATCCGGATCTTTTCCCCGCGCCGCAGAAATCCGGAAGGGGTGCCGTCTATAACTGCCCGTCCGGCTGGAGCTGCCAGGTTTCGACCGCCAACCTGTTCCGCGCGCTTGGCGCCGAAGAAAAGAAATTCGATCTGATCGATACCGGCACGGCCGCCGGCCTTGACGGTTCGATCACCAACGCCTTCGAGAAAAAGACCGGCTGGCTCGGCTACTACTGGGCTCCGACGGCCTTTCTCGGCAAATACGAGATGGTGAAGCTCTCCTTCAACGTCCCGCACGACAAGGCCGATTGGGACGCCTGCACCGCCGTGGCGAACTGCCCGAACCCGAAGGTCAACTCCTATCCGACGTCCCAGGCCTTCACTCTGGTCACCAAACAATTCCCCCAGAAGGCGGAGGTGGCGATGGACTATATCAAGAGGCGCAAGTGGACCAATACGGCGGTCAACAGCTTGCTTGCCTGGCAGGAAGCGAACAAGAGCACCAACGAAGCTGCCGCCAAACATTTTCTGGAAACCAGTCCGGATATCTGGACCAAGTGGGTCGCTCCCGACGTCGCCGACAAGATCAAGGCATCGCTCTGACGCGATTGTTCGAACCGGCGTTGCTGAAGCCGTGGGCGTCGCGAAGAGGCAGGTGGCTGCGAGTTGCAATCATATAAAGGTTTCTTTATATGATATTTCCATTGCAAGGAGCGCCGCCATGCCGACCGCCAACGCACTGACCGAACTTCTGGCTGAAAAGGGCGTGCTGCTGGCCGACGGCGCGACCGGCACCAATCTCTTTGCCATGGGCCTGGAGGCCGGCGAGGCGCCGGAACTGTGGAACGAGGCCGCGCCTGAAAAGATCGAGAAGCTGCATCAGGATTTCGTCGATGCGGGCGCCGACATCATCCTTACCAATTCCTTCGGCGGCACGCGCCAGCGGCTGAAGCTGCACAGGGCGGAAGGCCGGGTGCACGAGCTCAACAGGCTTGCCGCCGAGATTGCCCGCAAGGTGGCAGACGGAGCGGGTCGCAAAGTGATCGTCGCGGGTTCGGTCGGACCGACCGGCGAGCTGCTCGCGCCGCTCGGTGCCATGACCTATGACGATGCAGTCGCCGCCTTTTCGGAACAGATCGAAGGCCTGAAGGCCGGCGGGGCCGATATCGCCTGGATCGAAACCATGTCCGCGCCGGAAGAAATCCGCGCGGCGGCCGAAGCTGCCGTCAAGGTCGGGTTGCCCTATACCTATACCGGCTCTTTCGACACGGCCGGCAGGACGATGATGGGGCTCGATCCCAAGCAGATCCACGGCGTGGCGAAGGATGTCGGCGAAGGCCCGGTGGCGGCCGGCGCCAATTGCGGCGTCGGCGCCTCCGATATCCTGTCGAGCCTGCTCGACATGACGGCGGCCGATCCCCATGCGGTGACCATCGTCAAGGGCAATTGCGGCATTCCGGAATTTCGCGGCTCCGAAATCTTCTATTCGGGTACGCCGCCGCTGATGGCCGAATATGCACGGCTTGCCCGCGATGCCGGCGCAAGGATCATCGGCGGATGCTGCGGCACGTCCTGCGAACATCTGGCCGCCATGCGCGCAGCACTCGACGATTATACCCCTCGGCCGCGTCCGACGATCGAGGAAATCGTCGACAAGATCGGCCCGCTGCGCAATAAGACCGCCAGTGAATCGGGCGGAGATTCCGGCCGGGAAAGACGCCGCCGCCGCGGCTGACCCGTTGGGCTGAAGGACACAGACATGGCAAACATATCCCCGATCGGCAGCCGGGAAACGGTAGCGGAAAGCCTTTCGAATTTCTCGGCCGAGAACCAGTCTTGGCTGACGCTGCTGATGGACAATCCGACATCCGACGAGCTGCTGCTCGATGGCCTGCATCTCTATCTCGACCAGGCCTCCGAAGCAAAATTCCTGAACTCGCTAAAGCTGCAGAAATGCGGCGAATGGATCGGCAACGCCGCCCCTGCCCGGCTGCAGATCCGGCTGATGGAAGCGGCGAAGTCCAGCCAGCATCCGGCTTATTCGGCGTTTCGCGACGGACTGACCCGCTCCGGGGGGCTGGAGCGGGCCTACCCCAAGGCCTGATTTATCGGCGGTCGAGCGTTTCGGCGAGCCGCACCAGGTCGAGGAAACCACCCCGATATCCGAACGCATCCTCGCCGCGGGCATTGCGCGCCATGTCGAGGATCAGGCGGTAGGGATAGGCGTCGAGCGCATCGGCGCCGCGCAGTTTCTGGCCGAAGGCGGCGACGGCCGTGGCGAAACGCACGTCCTGAGGCGCCGCCGAGAAGTCGCGCACCGCATTCATCTCGGTGACAACAGTGGTGATCAGCTTGCTGGTGTCGCCATCCGGCTGCTTGTAGCGGATTTTGACGAAGGCCATTTCATCGCTGATCGCAACCGGCGCGGAGGGCGCTGCCGGGCCGTAACGTAGTGGCTCGTTGAGCGCCGAGGCACTCCCCTTCGGCGTCACCTCGTAGATTGCCGTCACCGCATGGCCGGAACCAATATCGCCGGCATCCACCCGGTCGTTGTTGAAATCCTCGCGCTTCAGCGCCCGGGTCTCGTAGCCGACCAGGCGGTATTCGGAGATCTGCTGCGGGTTGAACTCCACCTGGATCTTGACGTCCTTGGCGATCGGGAAAAGCGTCGAGCCGGCCTCGTCGACAAGCGACTTCTGCGCCTCGGCAAGGGTGTCGATATAGGCAGCCGTGCCGTTGCCGTTCTGGGCGAGCGTCTGCATCAGGCTGTCGTTGAGATTGCCCTTGCCGAAGCCAAGAACCGACAGAAAAATGCCGTCCTTGCGGCGCTGCTCGATGATCCGCTTGAGCTCTTCGTCGCTGGAGGCACCCACATTGAAATCGCCGTCGGTCGCCAGCATCACCCGATTGACGCCGCCCTGGATGAAGGCCTGGCGGGCCAGCCGATAGGCCGCATCGATCCCTTCCGCGCCAGCCGTCGAGCCGCCCGGCCTCAGATTGTCGATCGCGGCGAGGATCCTGTCCCGTTCCCGGGCGGATGTCGGCTCCAGCACCGTCCCGGCGTTGCCGGCATAGGTGACGATCGAGACCTTGTCCTCCGGCTTCAATTTGCCGACCAGCAGGCGGAAGGCGCTTTTCAGGAGCGGCAGCTTGTCCGGCGCGTTCATCGAACCCGAAACGTCGATCAGGAAAACAAGATTGGCGGCAGGCTGAGAAGCCGGCGCTGTCTCGAAGCCCTTGATCGCCACATGCATCAGCCGCGTGCCGGTATTCCACGGCGTCGGCGTGACGGTGACGGTGGTACGGAACGGCTCGTCAACCGTCTGCGGCCGCGGCCAGTCATATGGGAAGTAGTTGATCATCTCCTCCACCCGCACGCTGTCCGGATCGGGCAGCCGCCCTTCCATCAGCGCGCGGCGGACGAGGGCATAGGACGCTGTATCGACGTCGACGGAGAAGGTCGAGACCGGATCCGTCGCAACGCTTTTCACCGGGTTGGTTTGTGCATTGGCGAAGCGGTCGCGGCTTTCTTCGAGCGGCGGCAGGATTCCGTGCTCAGTGGGCGCATAACGTGGAGCGACCGCCAACGGCGCCGCGCGTTCCGCCATGGCTGGCGGTGCGGGCATGGGACCGGGAGCCGTGGAAGCGGCAGGCGCACCGCTCCGCTTAACCGCACCGCCAGCTGTCTCCTGCCTGTTCAGCAGCCGAGCACCATCCGCCACGCTCGGATCGCTCTGCTTCGGGGATTGAGCCGGCTGTGGGGCATCGGTCTTTCGATCCGCTTCCCGCTGCCGCGGCGCAGCCGGTGTCGCGATTGACGGCACCGGCACTTTTTCCAGGGTCGGCTTCGGCGCGTCCAGGACTTGCGGCAGGTTGACCTGACCCGAGTTTGGCAGGTTACCGCGCGTCAGTTCGAAGGTCAGCAGGGCGGCTGCAGGAATGATCAGCATCGTCGCAAGCGCCGAGCCGGCGAGATAACGGTGTTGGGTGACCATGGGGGTGCTCCAGATCCGGTTGAGAACGGAGTTTTGACGCCGCCACCAGGAACTTCCTTTGCTGCGCGCTGCATTTTTTTCCGTCTCGTCGAACGCCTGCATGGCGGCGGCAAGCGCACGGGCGTGTGCCGTGCTGGAAGCGCGGGGCGCCGGGGGCAGGTTGCCGAGCTGGTCGAATTCGTCCGTCATGGTCAGACCACCTCCTTCTTCAGAAGGTCCTTCAATCGTTTGCGAGCCTCGTGCAGATGCCAGGAGACCGTGTTTTCGCTGCAGTCGAGAATGCCCGCCGCAGCCGCATGGGAGAGGCCCTCGCTATGAACCAAAAGGACTGCATCCCGCTGCTTTTCCGGCAGGCGGCGCACCGCGGCCCACAGCCAGTCGCCGCGGTCGTCTTCCTCCGATTCCAGATGCGAAAAGAAGATCGGATCGTTTGCGAGCCGGTCATGGTCGCGCCGCTGCCGGGATAATCGGCGCTGATGGTCGCGCACCGCATTCAGTGTCAGCGTGTAGAGCCAGGTGCGGAACGCGGACTGTCCCTTGAAGCCGCGGATCGCCTTGCCAAGACGGATGCAGACGTCCTGGGCAATGTCTTCCGCATCGCTTTGTGAGCCGCACCAGCGCCAGGCGACGGCATGAATGAAATCGTAATGCGTCTCGACGAGCGCTGAGAACGCATTGCGGTCGCCCTGGCATGCCTTATCGAGGATTTCCGCGCTCACTTATCCGCCCGCTTTTCCGTCGCTTGAAAACTTAGACGTTTCCCTCGGAGAATTCCTTGGGGGGCAAGAAAAAATTTTAAGTTCAGCGCATCAGCGCTTCCATATGGAATTCGAGCTGCTTCGGCGGGTAGCGATACCTTGCACCGACCGGACAGGCATTGCGAGCGACACAGCCGGAAACCATGCACGTCGCCTTGCCCGCGTCGCCCGCAAGATAGGCTCGGCATCGGGGAATGTCGAAGCCCGACAGGCTGACCGCATTGACGGGACAGGCCGACAGGCAGGGCTTATCCGCGCAGCTCTCGCAAGGATGCCTGGCCTCATCGGGCGATTTCTCGATCGCAAACGGAAAACCGAGAGCGCCGCGATAACCGTGCCAGAGCCCGAACTGCGGATGGATGAGGATGCCGAGCGGCGACGACTTCAGCCCTTCGGCCTTCATCGCCCATTGCTGGAACGGCTGCCAGGGCGGATCGGACGGAAAATAGGCGGCGGCTCCGAGTTGTTCGGCGAGCGGCCGGATCAGCGTCTTCGACCACGTATCGAGGGGATCGGGACAGTCATGGACTTTTCGCCATTCCGTAAACTCCGGCCAGATCGAACCTCCGACATTGCCGAGTAGTACGACGGCCCGTGCAAGGGTACCGTCGCCCAGCAACGGCCCCTCGCCCGGTCCGAAATTCACCACGCCGCGGATCAGGATGCCGTGGGGTTCGAGCGACGCGGCAATCTCGTCGAGAACTGGTGAAGGCGGCCTCACCGGGGCCCCTGGTATCTGTAATGCGGTCGCCAGACCCCCTCCTGGATGAAATCGGCGACCAGTCTGGCGCCGCCTTGCTCCCTGGCGGCATCGGGCTCTCTTCAGGTGAAGGCGTCGGGCATCGAATCCTTGCGATCCCGGATGAAGGCGAGCAACGCCTCGTCGATCGCGGGATCGAGCGGCGGCGCTTCGTAGCTGTCGAGCCAGGAGCGGCAGAGCGCGTTGGCGCGCTGCTCGATCCGCTTCTCGCCCTCGATCTCCCACTGTTCGAAGGAATTATTGTCCATCAGCGCCGAACGATAGAAGGCCGTCTGGAAATGCGCCTGCGTATGGGCACAACCGAGATAATGGCTGCCGGGGCCGACTTCGCGGATGGCATCGAGCGCCTGGCCTTCTTCGGACAAATCGACACCCTGCGCCATCTTCTGCATCATGCCGAGCTGGTCCTGGTCGATCATGAACTTCTCATACGAAGACACCAGGCCGCCTTCCAGCCAGCCGGCGGCATGCAGCACGAAATTGGTGCCTGCAAGCAGGGTCGTATTGAGCGTATTGGCCGATTCATGCGCCGCCTGCGCATCGGGCACTTTCGAGCCGCAGAGCGAACCGCCGGTGCGGAACGGCAGGCCGAGGCGGCGGGCGAGTTGTGCGGCGCCATAGGAGACCAGCGACGGTTCGGGAGTCCCGAAGGTCGGGGCACCCGACTGCATCGAGATCGACGCCGCGAAGGTGCCGAACAGAACCGGCGAGCCCTTGCGGATCAGCTGCGTCAGCGCAGCTCCTGCCAGCACTTCGGCAAGGATCTGCGTCAGCGTGCCCGTCACCGTCACCGGGCTCATGGCGCCGGACAGGATGAAGGGTGACACGACGGAGGCCTGGTTATGCCGGGCGTAGACCTTGAGCGCGCCGAGCATGGTTCCGTCGAACACCATCGGCGAGTTGGCGTTGATGAGGTTCAGGGTGACGCAGTTGTTCTCGACGAACTCGTCGCCGAACACCAGCTTCGTCATGGCGACCGTGTCCTCGGCGCGCTCCGGCGCGGTGACCGATCCCATGAACGGCTTGTCGGAATATTTGATATGGCTGTAGACCATGTCGAGATGCCGCTTGTTGACCGGCACATCGACCGGCTCGCAGACCGTGCCGCCCGACGAATGCATCGACGGCGCCATGTAGGCGAGCTTCACGAAATTGCGGAAATCCTCGATCGTCGCATAACGGCGCTTGCCGTCGAGATCGCGCACGAAGGGAGGCCCGTAGACCGGCGCGAACACGGTCGCCTTGCCGCCGATCTGGACATTGCGTTCCGGATTGCGGGCATGCCAGGTGAATTCGCTCGGTGCGGTCTTCAGGAGTTCGCGGCAGAGCCCCTTGGGGAAATGCACCCGGTGGCCCTGGACATCGGCACCCGCCTTCGCCCAGAGATCGAGTGCTTCGTCGTCGTCGCGGAATTCGATGCCGATCTCTTCGAGGATGAGATCCGCATTGCGCTCGATGAGAGCCAGTCCCTCCTCGTCCAGCACCTCGTAAACACCTATCTTGCGGGTGATATAGGGCAAGGAGAGGCCGGGACCGTTGCCCGCACGCGCCGCCCGGCGGCCTGCCGCGCCCCGCTCGCCGCGGCCGCGTCTTGCTCCACCGCCTGCCGGTTCCGTCTCTGGGGTCAAATCGTCCATGTGTCCTCACCTCGCCTTTTGTTGGCGCCTTTGTTCTGATGCGCCATGCTAGGCTCAACTGCAAGCCGAGCCCTGCCTTTCTGCGTCACGGGTTTGCGCAGGACAGACATTCCGACCTCGTCACGCCGTCGTTTTTCCGACGCGCCGCTGTCGCATACGAAAGAAATTGCCAAGCGAAATAAAGGTACAGATAGTCGAGACGGTCAGCGTCTGATTTGCCGGCTTGAAACCGCCGGCCCCTCGAACGAAGGGAAGCATTGCATGTCCGACGACGAAATCATCCTGGCGGAACTTTCCGACGAGGAACTCGTGCAGCAGATGCACGACGACCTTTACGACGGCTTGAAGGAGGAGATCGAGGAGGCGACCAACATCCTGCTCGCGCGCGGCTGGACGCCCTATGACGTCCTCACGAAGGCGCTGGTCGAAGGCATGCGCATCGTCGGCATCGATTTTCGCGATGGCATCCTGTTCGTGCCGGAAGTGCTGCTCTCGGCGAATGCCATGAAGGCCGGCATGTTCATCCTGCGGCCGCTTCTGGTCGAGACCGGTGCTCCGAAACTCGGCAAGATGGTGATCGGCACCGTCAAGGGCGACATCCATGACATCGGCAAGAACCTCGTCGGCATGATGATGGAGGGTGCGGGCTTCGACGTCGTCGATCTCGGCATCAACAATCCGGTCGAAAACTATCTTGAGGCGATCGAGCGGGAACAGCCGGATATTCTTGGAATGTCGGCACTTCTAACCACGACCATGCCCTATATGAAGGTCGTCATCGACACCCTGAAGGAAAAGGGCATGCGCGACGACTATATCGTCCTGGTCGGCGGCGCGCCGCTCAACGAGGAGTTCGGCAAGGCGGTCGGTGCCGATGCCTATTGCCGCGATGCGGCGGTCGCCGTCGAAACGGCAAAGGAATATATCCGCCGCAAGCACAACAGCCTTGCCGCCGGCGCCTGAGGCGCCGGAGGGCTTGCTGACGGCGACGCCTTAGCGCGCGGCGCGATCGACCCGGCGGCCCGCGTCCTGCGTGGCGTTGACGGTATTGGCCGTGTCCTTGCCTATGCCGCGAATGGTATTGCCGCAGGATGTAAGTGAAACCATCGTCGCGAGAAGTGCCGCGATCACCGTGACTGTCTTGGCCGTCATGATAGAATACTCCGATGAAGAGGAAGGAATTTGTGACGGAAATTGAATTTCCGGCAAAGGAACGTTCAACTCGCGAAAAAGTTCACGTGATCGCGTGCGGAGCGATCGCGCGGGAAATTCTCGCCGTTTCCAGGCAGCAGGGCCTCGGCCATATCGACCTCAACTGTCTTCCGGCCATCTGGCATGCCTATCCGCAAAAGATCGTTCCGGGGCTAGAGAAAGCCGTAGCCGAGGCGCGGCAAGCGGGTTTCGAAAAGATCTTTTTCGCCTATGCGGATTGCGGAACCGGCGGCGAGATCGACCGGCTCTGCGAGCGCGAGGGCATAGCCCGCATCGAGGGCCCACACTGTTATTCCTTCTTCGCCGGAAACGACGTTTTTGCCGCGAAAGCGGACGAAGACCTGTTCTCGTTTTTCCTGACGGACTTCCTTGCCCGCCAGTTCGAGGCCTTCGTCATCGAACCGCTCGGCCTCGACCGCCACCCGCAGCTGAAGGACATGTATTTCGGCAATTACCGAAAACTCGTCTATCTCAGCCAGGAAGAAGACAAGGTCCTCCAGGACAAGGCGCGTGGCGCCGCCGAATATCTCGGCCTGGAATACGAATACCGCTTCACCGGTTATGGCGACCTCACGCAGGCGTTACGCTCGGTTTAACCGTTTCTTCGGGCCTTCGTCGGAAGAGTGCGGTCCTGCGCTTTTTGCGGAGGGATCGATGCAGGACGGGAATTCTCGGATCGTGGTGATGACATCGGGCGGGGTGAACCCGCAGGTGATGATCAACGCATTGGCAAAACATTTTCCCGACCTGCATGTCATCGAGGAACAGCCGGAATCGAAGGGCACGCTGCTGAAACGCCGCGCCCGACGATTCGGCTGGTTCACCGCGCTCGGTCAGCTCGCTACGATGATCGCATCGAGGCTCACCAAGAGCGTGGCGGCAAGGCGCTCCGCCGAGATCATCCGCGACTACGGCCATTCCGCCGAACTGAACCCGGCAATCCCCGTGACGCGCGTAGCATCACTCAACGATCCGGCCTGTCACGCAGCGGTGACAAGCCTGAAGCCGGCAGCGATCTTCACCATATCCTGCGGCATCCTGTCGCCCGCTACACTTGCCGCAATGCCCTGCCCCGTCATCAATTTCCATGCGGGTATCAACCCGATGTATCGCGGCCAGATGGGTGGTTACTGGTCGCGTGTGGAAGGTGACGAGAAGAATTTTGGGGCGACCGTGCATCTGGTCGACAAGGGCATCGATACCGGCGGGACGCTCTACGAGAACCGCGTGACGCCGGCGCGCGCCGATACGCTCGCCACCTATCCGCTGCTGATGACCGCCTCTTCCGTCGATATCAGCGTCCATGCTCTTCAGGACGCCATCGACGGCACCTTGAAGCCGTACCAGCCGCAAGGCCCGTCCGCACTGCGTTTCCCGCCGCCGATCTGGACCTGGCTATACCACGGGCTGACCCGGAAGATCTGGTAACCGGCATCCGGCCCCGCATCCCGCAAGGCAATCCCATCGCCGCGTCGTATTTTGCTGGGTGCGACGTCGTCGCAAGCGCAGTCTTGTCGCCCGCAGCCGTGCATGCTGCGCCTCAATACGGAGGAATTCATGGCCGACCGCATCGTCGTCTTCTGGCGGGATATTCCGGCTCAGGTGATCATCAAGAAGGGCCGCCAGACTGCCAAGCGGGAATTGTCGCTGCGCTTCACCGAGGCGATCGACATGTGCGCGATGCGCAGCGGCGCCGCCGGCACGGACGACTACCTTGCAGAATGGCGCAAGGCCGAGCCGACCGTCGTTTCCGACGATCTTGAAGCCGAAGCCGACAGGGCGGCCGCCGAGCTCGAGGCGGCCTACGACAGGGAAAAACTCGTCGCGCTGGTGAAGACGGGCGGCCGTGACATCGCCTGACGTTCAGACTGCCACATCGTTTGGCGCCGCGTCGCGCGCCTGGAGGAAGAAATGACCCGCACCATCGTCGCATCCGCAACCCGGGAGATCGTGATCGGCTTCGACCAGCCCTTTTGCGTGATCGGCGAACGCATCAACCCGACGGGCCGCAAGAAGCTCGCGGCCGAAATGATCGAGGGCAATTTCGACACGGTCATCAGGGATGCGCTGGAACAGGTCGCGGCCGGCGCCACCATGCTCGACGTCAATGCCGGGGTCACCTCGGTCAATCCCAACGAAACCGAACCCGGCCTGCTCGTCCAGACGTTGGAAATCGTCCAGGGCCTTGTCGACGTGCCGCTGTCGATCGACAGTTCCGTAACGGCCGCGATCGAGGCGGCGCTGAAGGTCGCCAGGGGCCGGCCGCTGATCAACTCGGTCACCGGCGAGGAGGAAAAGCTCGAGGCGATCCTTCCACTCTGCAAGAAATACGACGTGCCGGTCGTGGCGATCTCCAACGACGAAACCGGCATTTCGATGGATCCCGACGTGCGTTTCGCAGTCGCCAAGAAGATCGTCGAACGCGCCGCCGACTACGGCATCAAACCGCACGACATCGTCGTCGATCCGCTGGTCATGCCGATCGGCGCGCTCGGTACCGCCGGCCTGCAGGTCTTTGCCCTCCTGCGGCGCCTGCGCGAGGAGCTGAAGGTCAACACCACCTGCGGGCTCTCCAACATCTCCTTCGGCCTGCCGCACCGCCATGGCATCAATGCCGGCTTCATCCCGATGGTGATCGGCGCCGGAATGACGTCGGCGATCATGAACCCCTGCCGGCCGCAGGAGATGGAAGCGGTGCGCGCCGCCAACGTGCTGAACGGCACGGATCAGAATTGCGGTAACTGGATCATGACCTATCGGGACTATAAGCCGGTCGAAGGCGGTGGAGCCGCGGCAACGGCCGCACCGTCGGCTGCCAGCGGCCGACGCGGCGGCCGGGCCGCACGGGCTGGCGCCGGAGCGCGGACGGAGTGACAGGAAGAGATGTTCGACGGAACTCAACACTATAGGTTCTCGTCCCTGAGAGAAAACATCGTCGAGCATCTGTTCGTCGGCTTAGCTCTCAAAAAACTATGGGAGCACGGTATTGTTGACGTCGAGATTCTGCGGTCAGAATTCGACGCCTACGGATACGACCTCGTTATTAGCCGGGGTGACCTTGTACGCCACGTCCAGATAAAATCAGGGACATCGCCTAAGAAGATCTCGGTATCGAGATTTCTTGCCGAACGTCCGAGCGGATGCATCGTGTTCATAGTGCTCGACGATATGCTGAACATGACTTCATTCATGTTCTATGGGGCAGATCCTGGCGCACCTCTTCCTGATATCGAAGGATTGAAAACCACAAAAAGGGCAACAGCCAACAGCCAAGGCTTGAAGCCTATTCGCGAAAATCACCGGGATGTCCCGCCATCGGCTTTCAGAAAGCTCAATGACCTGGATCATCTGCTTGAGGCCCTTTTGGGGCTCAAGCTGAAAGCAAGCAATGAAAACTGATCCCCTTGTCCTTTTCATGCCATCCGGCAAGCGCGGCCGGTTTCCGGTCGGCACGCCGGTGCTCGATGCCGCGCGCCAGCTCGGCGTCTATGTGGAGAGCGTCTGCGGCGGGCGGGCGACCTGCGGGCGATGCCAGGTCTCGGTCCAGGAGGGACATTTCGCCAAGCACGGCATTACCTCGGCGAACGACCACCTGTCGCCGTTCGGCCCGAAGGAGGAGCGCTACGACCGCGTGCGGGGGCTTCCCGAGGGACGCCGCCTCTCCTGCTCGACCCAGATACTCGGCGATCTCGTCGTCGACGTGCCGCAGGATACGGTGATCAATGCCCAGGTGGTCCGCAAGGCGGCCGACGAGCGGGTCTTCGACCGCAATCCGGCGATACGCATGTGTTATGTCGAGGTCGAGGAACCCGACATGGAAAAACCGCTCGGCGATCTTGACCGGCTGAAGGCAGCACTTGCCGCCGAGTGGCATTTCGACGATCTGGATGTCGATTTCCACCTGATTCCGAAAGTGCAGCAGATCCTGCGCAAGGGCGAATGGAAGGTCACCGCGGCGATCCACAAGGATCGCGACGACGACCGCGCCCGCCTCGTCGCGCTCTACTCAGGCCTCAAGAACGAGGCCTACGGGATTGCCTGCGATATCGGCTCGACGACGATCGCCATGCACCTGTCGTCGCTGCTGTCGGGCCGCACCGTGGCATCGGCCGGCACGTCGAACCCGCAGATCCGCTTCGGCGAGGATCTGATGAGCCGCGTCTCCTATGTGATGATGAACCCGGACGGCCGCGAGGCGATGACGTTAGCCGTGCGCGAGGCGCTGAACGGATTGATCGACAAGGTCTGCGCTGAAGGCGGCGTTTCGAGGAGCGACATTCTCGACAGCGTCTTCGTAGGCAATCCGATCATGCACCACCTCTTCCTCGGCATCGATCCGACCGAACTTGGCGGCGCCCCCTTCGCGCTTGCCGTTTCCGGAGCGGTTCAGGTCAGATCCTCCGAGATCGGCTTGCCGATGAACGAAGGCACCCGCACCTATCTCCTGCCCTGCATCGCCGGCCATGTCGGTGCCGATGCCGCGGCGGCCACCCTGTCGGAAGGCCCGCACCGGCAGGAGGAGATGATGCTGCTGGTCGATATCGGCACAAATGCGGAAATCGTGCTCGGAAATTCGACCCGGGTCGTCGCGGCCTCCTCGCCGACCGGTCCGGCCTTCGAAGGTGCCGAAATCTCGTCGGGCCAGCGGGCAGCACCCGGCGCCATCGAGCGTATCCGCATCGACGCCGAAACCCTTGAGCCGCGCTTCCGGGTGATCGGCATCGAGCCCTGGTCGGACGAGCCGGGTTTTGCGGAGGCCGCCGCCGCGACCGGCATTACCGGCATCTGCGGCTCGGCCATCATCGAAGTGATTGCCGAAATGTTCCTCGCAGGATTGATTTCGGAGGACGGCGTGGTGGATGGCGCGATGGCGGACCGCTCACCGCGCATCCTCCAGAACGGCCGGACCTTCTCCTATCTCGTCCATGACGGCGAGCAGCGCATCACCGTCACCCAGAACGACGTGCGGGCCATCCAGCTCGCCAAGGCGGCGCTTTATGCGGGCGTGAAGCTGTTGATGGACAAGCAGGGCGTCGACCATGTCGATCGCATTGGCCTTGCCGGCGCCTTCGGCACGTTCATCGATCCGAAATATGCGATGGTGCTGGGCCTCATCCCGGATTGCGACCTTGCCCGCGTCAAGTCGGTCGGCAATGCCGCCGGAACCGGCGCGCGCATGTGCCTTCTCAATCGTAGCTACCGCCGCGAGATCGAGGAGACCGTCCGCAGGATCGAGAAGATAGAGACGGCTCTGGAACCGAAATTCCAGGAGCATTTCGTCTATGCCATGGCGCTACCGAACAAGGTCGATGGCTTCCCGAACCTCAGCACGGTCGTAACCTTGCCCGAGCGCAAGGCGCTGGCGGAGGCTTCGGGAGATGGCGGCCGCAGGCGTCGCCGCGGCCGCGAGTAATATCAGGCCGCCGCGGCGACCATCGAGCCGAACGCCTCGCGGATGCTTTCTGCCACGGCCTTGCCGGGTACGGAAAGCTGCGGTGCCGTCAACAGGCGGATATCGAAGTTGATCAGCTCGGGCAGGCCTTCCTTCGGGCCGAGTATCTGCATGTCCTCGGTCACGTAGGAGCGCGGGAACGGCGCGATTGCAAGGTCGGACAGCACGGCGGCGCGCTGCGCCATCGTATGGGCGCTCGCATAGGCGATGCGATAGGTCCGCTTGTGCTTCTCGAGCTGGGCGATCGCATCCTGCCGCCAGACACAGCCGTCCTCCCAGACCGAAATCGGCAGCGGATCGCGCAGATAGGCCGTGCCGCATTTTGCGCCGGCCCAGACCAGTCGTTCGGTGTGAATCATCTCTCCGGCCGTCGAAAAAGGCCGGGTGGCACAGTTGATCAGCGCCAGATCCAGCCGCTGCTCGTCCATACGCTTCTTGAGCGCCAGGCTCATATCGACGGTGACATCGACCATGATGCCCGGAAAGCTCTCGCCGAAATCCTTGAGCACCTTCGGCAGAAGGCGTTCGGCGATATCGTCCGGCGCGCCCAGGCGCACCACGCCGGAAAGTTCCGGCATGACGAAACGTGACACGGCTTCGTTGGAGAGCGCCAGCATGCGCCGCGCATAGGAGAGCAGCATCTCGCCGTGCTGCGTCAGCGACACCGAGCGGGCATCGCGCAGGAAGAGCACCGTCTTCAACTGCTCTTCCAGCTTCTTGATCTGCATCGAAACGGCCGAGGGCGTGCGCAGAACCGCATCGGCGGCGGTCGAGAAATTGCCGGTTTCGGCAATCGCCACGAACGTGCGCAATACATCGTTATCGAGCAGCGGAAGCGGCGGGCGGAATGGAACAGTCATATCAGCCTCTATCAATAATTCTGAACCTAAAGACCATATCATTTCGTTTGATTGAATGTCAAACGAGCGGCATAGTCAAAAGCATCGGAAGTGAGCGTCGATACAACACAGAATTTCATGAGACGCATAACACACATCCGATTGATTGATGGATTGATGGCGTTCATTGTCCCGATTGAGCGTTGTCCCGTGAGACACCCAAGGAGAACCGACATGACTATGATCACCTATCAGGAGAGCGATCGCTCCCGGTTCCGGCCGTCCTCGTTCGCCTCGCTCATCCACCCTGTCCTGACTGTGGTGGTACGGCTTCGCGATCAATGGCGTCGCCGCCAGACCGAAAGAATGCTGGAAGGTTTGCCGGCAGAAATCCGCAAGGACATCGGATGGCCGACGACCAATGCCGCACCGCATCGCCGATAACCCTCCCGCACCATGGCCCGCCCTCGCATCAATGAGGCGGGCCATGGTGTCTGCGACACGCTTTTAGCCCGCTCCCCCCGCCAATTGCGTCTGCGACCCGCCCATGTCGCAAAAATGTTATCAGCCTGTCGCCAAAAGCCCTTCTCCGCCGACTTTCCCCGTGCCAATGTCGCTTTTGAAGAAAAGCAGGCCGCAATGTACGGCCACGAACAAGGGGAATGACGGCATGAATGTGATGACCAAAAGCCCGGCGGCAAAGCGCTCTCTTGTCTTTTTTCTTGTTCCCCATTTCACCATGCTGCCTTTTGCGGCGGCGGTGGAGACGCTGCGAATCGCCAATCGCATGCTCGGCTACTCGGCCTATACCTGGCGGCTCTGTTCCGCCGATGGCGAGAAAGTCTATTCCTCGAGCGGCATCGGCATCGAGGTCAACTCCTCGCTCGCCGAGGAACGCCGCAACCTCTCCGGCGAAAACCGCCCCAATATGGTTCTGGTCTGCTCGGGCGTCTACGTCGAGGAGTTCAACAACAAGTCGGTCAACGCCTGGCTGAGAGAAACCTATAACCGCGGCATTGCCGTTGGAAGTCTGTGCACCGGGGCGCACGTGCTCGCCCAGGCCGGGCTGCTGAACGGCAAGCGTTGTGCGATCCACTGGGAGAACCTGCCGGGCTTTGCCGAGGCATTCCCGCAGGCGGAAGTCTATGCGGATCTCTACGAGGTCGATTCAAACCTCTATACCTGCGCCGGCGGCACCGCCTCGCTCGACATGATGCTGAACCTGATCAGCCAGGATTTCGGCGAGAACCTCGTCAACCGGGTCTGCGAACAACAGCTGACAGACCGAGTCCGCAATCCGCACGATCGCCAGCGCCTGCCGCTGCGGGCCCGCCTGGGCGTCCAGAACGCCAAGGTCCTGTCGATCATCGAGGTCATGGAAAACAACCTCTCCGAACCGCTGTCGCTGGTCGAGATTGCCGACGATGCGGGCCTCTCCCGGCGCCAGATCGAACGCCTGTTCCGCCAGGAAATGGGCCGCTCGCCGGCGCGCTATTATCTGGAAATCCGGCTCGACCGGGCGCGGCACCTGCTCGTGCAGTCCTCGATGCCCGTGGTCGAGGTGGCGGTTGCCTGCGGTTTCGTGTCCGCGTCGCATTTCTCGAAATGTTATCGTGAGGTCTATAACCGTTCGCCGCAACAGGAACGGGCCGAGCGCAAGCTCAATATGAATACGTCCCGCACCGGCGTAGTGGCCTGAGCCCGTGTGATTGCGGCGGGTCAGCCTGCCGCCTGCAGGACGATCGTATAGTCCGAAAACACTCTGTTCCGGCCATGGCTTTTCGCCATGAACAGGAATTGTTCTGCAGCATTAAGATAATTGTCGAACGTTTCCGGGCCGCAGACCTCCGCCAGCCCGATCGAAACGGTGATCGAAAAATCGATATCGCCGGAAACGATCCTGATGCCGGCGATCTCATGCCTCAGCTTCTCGCACAATTCGGTCGCGGCGGGTGCGTCGAGACCGACCAACAGCATGCCGAACTCTTCCTCACCCAGCCGGGCAAGAAGATTCCGGCCGCCGCCGCACGCGGAACCAAGCCTGGCGGCGGTGGTCTTGACGACCTGGGCGACGGTTTCTTCGCAATGGACAGCGTTCAACCGCCGGAAGTGGTCGATGTCTGCGATCGCGACGGCGCAGAATATTCCCTCTGAAAGGCACTCCCTCACCAACGGTTCTCCGAGCCGATAAAATTCCTTCAGATTGACCAGACCGGTCAACGGATCGGCAACCGGACTGGCCGCCTCCATCTGAATCGGTGACGGCGCCGCCCGACCGTAGGTCAGGCGCTCCGTCTCCCGGAAATGCTGGCTTCGAAGGTACGGCATGCAGAATTCCTCGGGGATCAGGCGACGTTCTTCACCGCCGATTCTTGACGTCTTGCCTGCATCGACCGGATCTGGATGAGCGTATCCAGGTTCTGATTGACGCGGCAGTAAAACTCCTCGTCGATGAAGGGGCGCAGCATGAAATCATTGCCGCCGGCCTTCAGGAAACGGGCCGAAAGCAGGCGGTTCGAAGAGGACGAGACGCCGATGATCCTGAGCTCGTGCGAACCGCGCACCGAGCGGATGCGGCGGGTGAGTTCGAAACCATCGATATCGGGCATGTTGTAGTCGGTAACGACGAGGCCGATATCCGGGTTCTTCTTGAGGATATCCAAGGCCTTGGCACCGTTCTCCGCAACGCTGACGCGGAAATTGTAACGCTTCAGACGGCTCGAGAGCAGCGCCCGTGCGGTCGGGCTATCGTCGACGATCAGCACGTGGTGGCGATGATTGGTGAGGAACCGGCAGACTGACTCGGCCAGCATCTCAACCGCAAAGACATTGTCCTTGAGGATATAGTCGACGATGTCCTTGGTCAGAAGCTTGTCGCGGGTTTCCTCATGGAAGGTCCCGGTAAACACGATGGTCGGGATCGACAGATCGACGAGATACTCCAACGCTTCGCCGTTTTCCGCGCCTGGCAGGTTGATATTGGAAATCGCCAGCATCACCGGCTCGGCGGAGCGGTCATAAGCGAACTGCAATTCCTCGAAGTTGCGGCAGATCTCGACCTCGATGCCGAACAGCTCCTTGAGCCGGGTCCCGATCATCGAAGTGAAGACGTTGGAATCCTCCGCAAGCAGGATGCGGGAGTTTGCCAGTGATTGGCCGGAATACTGCATCCCGGAGATACCGAGGAATGTCATGGTGCCCCTTATCGAATAAGATATTATCCCCTCTGATAACATCCGTAGTGGAAACGGTTTGCAGAACCGTTAATCGGAGCGGCGCTACGGTATCAAAACGGGACGGGCGGCCCGAGGACCGCCCACTAATGTCAACGACTTGTTACTTGAAGCCGGTTTTCAGGCCCGTAGCGCCGTGTTGTCGGCGTCGAACGGGCTTTCCGGCACAACGCTGGCATTGTAGAGGCTGCCGAGAATCTTGATCTTGAGCCTGGTGCCGGTCTCTGCATAGCCCGGCTTGACCATCGCAAGCGCCAACGACTTGCCGATACGCCAGCCGTAGGCGCCGTTGGTGGCGCGACCGATCAATTCGCCATCTTCGTTGTAGATCGCCTCCGACCCGCGGGCGTCGACATCATTGGCGCCCTCGATGACCAGCGTGCAGAAATTCCACTTCAGCCCCTTTTCCCTGTAGGAAAGCAGGCCCTCTCTGCCGAGGAACTCCTTGTCGGTCTTGATGAACCGGTCGAGGCCGGATTCATAGGCATTGTACTCGATCGACATTTCGCGCGGGATGAGCCGGTAGGATTTTTCGACCGACATCGAGAGCATGGCCCGGATGCCGAAAGGCTTGATGCCGAATTCGGCACCGGCTTCCATCAGCTTGTCGAAGATGTAGTTCTGCATCTCGATCGGGTGATGCAGTTCCCAGCCCAGTTCGCCGACGAAATTGACGCGCAGCGCATGGGCGGAGGCCATGCCGACGGAAATCTCCTTGCCGGAAAGCCAGGGGAAATCCTTGTTGTCGAGGCTGGTGCGGGTGAGCTTCTTCAAGACCTGGCGGGACTTCGGGCCGGCCAGAACCAGCACGCCGAGCTTTTGGGTGATCTGGGTCAGTTTGACCGAGCCATCTGTCGGCGCGAGCTTACGCAAGTAGTCCTGGTCATGCGCCTCGTAGGCACCCGCCGACACGAGATAGAAACGATTGGGTGCCCATTCGTAGACGGTGAATTCGGCGCGCACACCACCCTGTTTTGTCAGAAGGTGGCAGAGCGCGATGCGGCCGCGCTTCTTCGGGATCGCATTGGCAAAGATCGAGTCGAGGAAGGCGCGGGCTCCCGGCCCTGAGACTTCCATCTTGGCGAAAGCCGACATGTCGAGCACGCCGACATTCTCGTGGACATTTTTGACCTCGTTGCCGACGTGGTCGAAATAGTTCGAGCGGCGGAAGGACCATTTTTCGACGATCCGGCCATCTTCCAGCGCCGGCGCGTGATTGTGGGCGGTCAGCACGTCGACGCCGACACCGAGGTCTTCCGCCGGCACTTCATACCCTTCGGGCGCGAACCAGTTGGCGCGTTCCCAGCCGTAGACGGAGCCGAACACGGCGCCCATCTTCTTCAGCCGGTCATAGACTGGCGTCGTCTTCAAGGGACGCGCGGCGGAACGCTCTTCGTCAGGATAATGCATCGTGAAAACATTGGCATAGGCCTCTTCGTTCTTCTCGATGAGATAGCCTTCCGTTGCGTAAGGACCGAAGCGGCGCGGATCGACGCCCATCATGTCGACGGTCGGCTCGCCGTCGACGATCCATTCCGCCAGCTGCCAGCCGGCGCCGCCGGCGGCGGTGATGCCGAAGGAATGGCCTTCGTTCAGCCAGAAGTTCTTGAGGCCCGGCGCCGGGCCGACGATCGGCGATCCGTCCGGGGTATAGGCGATCGCGCCATTGTAGACCTTCTTGATACCGACCTCCCCAAACGCCGGCACGCGCACGATGGCTGTCTCGATATAGGGCATCAGCCGGTCGAGTTCCTCGTTGAAGAGCTCGTACTCGCTCTCGTCGGACGGACCGTCGACGTAACAGACGGGTGCTCCGACCTCGTAAGGCCCGAGCAGCAGGCCGCCATTCTCCTCGCGCATGTACCAGGAGGAGTCAGATTCGCGTAAGACCCCCATTTCCGGCAGGCCCTTGGCCTTGCGCTCCTGGATCGCCGGATGCGGCTCGGTAACGATGTACTGGTGCTCGACCGGGATGACCGGGATGTTGATGCCGACCATCTCGCCGGTCTTGCGGGCGAAGTTGCCGGTGCAGGAAATGATGTGCTCGGCCGTGATCTCGCCCTTGTCGGTCGTCACCTTCCAGAGCCCGTCCGGCTGCTGCTCGATGGCGGTGACGGCCGTGTTGCGATAGATCGTGGCGCCGAGGTCGCGCGCACCCTTGGCGAGCGCCTGGGTAAGGTCGGCCGGCTGGATGTAGCCGTCGTCCGGATGCTGGATGGCGCCGAGAATGCCGTCCGTTTCGCAGAGCGGCCAGATCTCCTTCACCTGTTCCGCCGTCAGGATATTGACCTTGACGCCGATCGTCTCGGCGATCCCGGCATAATACATGTACTCTTCCCAGCGGTCCTTGGTGCGGGCAAGGCGGATGTTCGAGACTTTCGAAAAACCGACATTCATGCCGGTTTCTTCCTGTAGTTCCTGATAGAAACGCACCGAATATTTATGCAGCTGGCCGACCGAATAGGAAAGGTTGAAGAGCGGCAGGAGGCCCGCCGCATGCCAGGTCGAACCGGAGGTCAGTTCCTTGCGCTCGATCAGGACCGCGTCGCTCCAGCCCTTTTTCGCCAGATGATAAAGCGTCGAAACACCGACCACGCCGCCGCCGATCACCACCGCCCGTGCATGTGTCTTCATGGAAAGAACCCCTCTTCGGCCTCGTGCGGCCTTTTCGCAAACTGAAGGGACTATGCAATTCCGGCAGGCGAGCCAAACGCCTGATTACGACATGGCAAGAGCCAGCCCGCGACGGTCGTCAGAATGGCCGGGCGGGCTCGAGGGGCGGGACGGTTATGCGCCCCCTCTTGCATCGTTCTCCACCGGCAGGATCGGCTTGCCGCGATGAAAGATGATCTCCTGCTGCGGAAACGGGATCTCGATTCCCTCCTCCTTGAACCGCCTGAGGATGGCGATCCTGAGATTGTTGCGGATTCTCAGGCCCTCGCCCATGTCGGCCAGATGGAACCTCAGTTCGAAATTGAGCGAAGACGGCCCGAAGCTCAGAAACTCCACGTGCGGTTCCGGATTGCGCAGCACTTCCGGCACCTGATCGACCAGTTCCAGAAGGATATCCATCACCTTCTGCGGGTCGGCATGGTGGCTCACCGCGACCGGTACTTCGGAACGCCCGATCCTGTTGCGATGCGTCCAGTTGCCGACCGGCGAATTGATGAGGTCGGAATTCGGCACGATGATCGACTGCTTGCGGAACGTCTCGATCTCGGTCGCACGCACGGAGATGCGCTTGACGATACCTTCCGTCGTCCCGGTCACCACATGGTCGCCCACCTTGAACGGCCGTTCGACGAGCAGGATCAGACCGGACACGAAGTTCGAGACGATATTCTGGAGACCAAAACCGATGCCGACCGACAGGGCGGACGCGACCAGCGCGAAGCTCGAGAGATCGATGCCCGCGGCCGAGACTCCGACGATCACCGCAAGCCCGATACCGAGGTAACCGATGCCGGTCTTGACCGAATTGCGGACGCCGAGATCCACCTGGCTGCGCGCCAGCACGTTGCCGTCGATCCACTTCTGTATCCAGCGCGTGACGACGAAACCGAGGCCGAAAAGCAGAATGCCGCCGAGAATGCCGACGATCGAGATCGAGATGTTGCCGATCCGAATCTGCGTGAAGAAGCTGTAGATCCAGGCTTCGATATCGGCGATCTGGAAACCCCAGGTCAGCAGGATGAGGGGGATGCCGAGGATCAGCGCAAAGGCATATATGCCAAGTCCCGCGACAAGCCCGGCCTGGTCGAGCGAAACCTCGCCGAAATCGAAACGCTCGGCGAGCCGGCGGCCGACAGCCGTATCCGTGAACGACCCCTGTTTCGAAATCGCCCTGCCCGACAGGAGTCCGATATAGATCAGCACGATCACCGCACCGGTCAGCACGATCTGGGTCGAGGCGAACCGGGCAAGCCCTACATATCCCGTCAGCACCGACAGGATCAGGAGCAGGCCCATGATACGAAGGAGCAGCGGAAAGAAGCGCGGCCACCGATGCCCGGGACCATCGGGATCCTCACCCTCGACAAGCCGAGGCTGGACGAAGGAGATGGCGATCAGGATCAGGCCGATGATCACCGACGCGAGCAGGCTCTTGACGATGGTCAAAACCAGCGGCGAATTCAGCGCCTCGCTGATTGCGCCGAGCAGATAGTCGAGGCCGTTGACGATCGCCATGGCGAGTACGGCCAGCGTCAGCAGGCGGGCACCGCGATTGGTGATGCGGACGAGCCGCCACTCCGGCTCACCCGGCGCCAATACGCCATACGTGAGCTTCCAGACGAAGTTGACGAACCAGACGAAGCCGAAGAAGGTCACCACGATCGGCGTGATATCTGTCCGCAGGACGTTGAAGCCGTCGAGGAACAGAAAGGAGGCGACCAGGAAGGCCGCCAGAGACACGGTCTGGATGACCGTCGACCAGAACGCCACCGACAAACGGCGAATGTAGGAAGGATGCTCATAGTCGTTCCGCCGGATGAAGCGCCCGAACAGGCGGTATCCTCCGGACAGGAAGAGCATGGCCGCGCCCAGCGACAGCGCCAGAGCGCCCAACAGCTGCAGCTTCTTGAATTTCCAGACGAAACTGATCCAGCCGCTGAAGGTGGAGCCGAAATTCCGGACTTCGGCGACGAACGCGTTGCCAGCATCGGCGAACAATTCGCCCGATAGCTCGGTGTGGCGGAACAGCGTCTGGGTAAACAGCGTGCGGCGCAGATTGGTGATCGTGTTGGCGACTTGGTTCGCGCTGTTCGAAAGCTGGCCGGCGTCGTCGACGATAAGATTGAGCTCCGAGCGCTCGTTCAGCAGCCGGTTGCGCTCTTCAACGACCGCGGGCGCTTCCGCAGGCTGGCCGGCGGCCGGCGGCTCGCCGAGGCTCTTGAGCCGGGCCTGGATCTGTTCGACGCGGGTGCGCATGGCATCCGAGGCCGAGCGCATTTCGCCGACGATCGTTTCCGCCTGGACCCTGAGTTCCGCAAGACGTGCATCATCATCGGCGTCGCTTTGGATCCGGTTGCGGAAGCTATCGAGCTGCTGACGGATCGTGTCGATCTTACCCTTCATGTCCGAATTGATCGAATCGAGGGTGACGTCGGGCGGCACCTGCTCCTGGCGCTGTCCCTGCGCCTGCTGTTGCGCCTGGGCGAACCCATGCGACGACGAGCCCAGCTGGGCGGCGGCGATCATGAGTGCTGCGACCAGCACGCGGATTATCTGCCGAAGGGTTGAAGGGCCGGTCGTGGGAAGTTCTGTCAAATGTCTGCTCTTTTGTCTTTCGATCGGATTCGTCCGCGAAAATAGAGTGACTTCTGGGCGAAGAAAAGGAATGCTGCGGTCCAGGTTCCAGGAATTGGAACAATTCCTGGAACCTGGACCATTTTTTCGCGTTTCCCCGTCCCAACAACCACTGAGGGTAAGTCATGGAACAGGCAGGTATCGGCTGGATCGCAGCCATCATCATCGGCGGTATTGCCGGCTGGCTCGCCGAAAAGTTCATGAAAAGCGACATGGGCTTGATCATGAACATCATTCTCGGCATCGTCGGCGCCATCATCGCCAATGCCATTCTCGGCGTCTTCGGCGTCGCGCTCGGCGGCTGGATCGGCTACCTGATCGCCGGCTTCATCGGGGCATGCATCCTGATCGCCGTCGCACGCATGTTCCGCCGATAGTTACGACAAGCTCAGAAACCGGCGCCGGGCTTGGCCAGATATTCGAGTTCGGCGGCGGTCGATTCCCGGCCGAGCAGCGCATTGCGATGCGGGAAACGGCCAAATTCGCGGATCACCGCACGGTGACGTTCCGCATAATCCAGATATTCCGCATCACCCAGCAAGGCGAAGAGTTCAACCGACCGATCCTGATCGGCGAGCGTTTCCGAGTGTTCGAAGGGAAGATAGAAGAAGCCACGCTGCTCGGGCAGAACCGCCATATCTGCGCCGGCCTCGACCGCCAGCCTGGCCTCGCGCAAAGCCAGCCAATCCGTTGCGAAGGCAAGCGGGGTGCCGCGATAGAGGTTGCGGGAAAGCTGGTCGAGCACGATCACCGCCGCGAGGCGATCTTCCGGCGACGTCCGCCAGGCGTCGAGCCCACCGCGGGCAAGCGAAAGATGGGTAGCGGCGAAATGCCTGCGCATCGCCTCGTCGAGCGCCTCGTTCTTCTCGAACCAGTCCTTGCGGGTCAGCTCCCTGAACCAGAAGGTGAAAACTTCCTCGGGGGTTTTGATGTCGGCCTGTGCCACAGCATATCTCCTTAGCCGAGACGGAGTGTGGAGATATCCTTGCCGGTCATCCGGGCAAGGGCTTCGACGACCATATTGTGATCCTCGCGCTGCGGCAGGCCGGATACAGTCACCGCCCCGATGCAGCCGACACCGGCGACCTGGATCGGAAAGCTGCCGCCATGCGGCGCGTGGTCCGCCGCGGAAATACCGTATCGGTTTTCCACCGTATCGCCCTGGAGATCGAGCTTCCGTCCGATCCCGTAGCTCGATTGGAAAAAGCGGAGCACCAGATTGCGCTTACGGCGTACCCAGTTTTCGTTGTCTGCGGTCGTGCCCGGCAATGCCGTGTAAAAAGCCGACATCGAATGCAGCCGCACATCAATGACGACGCTCAGGCCCCGCTCGACGGCCATATGGCGAAGCAGCGATCCGAGATCCCAGGCGGTGCTCAGGTCGAACCGGTCGAAGACGAGTGCCCTCTCCTGTTCCGCGATCTTCGCCATGTCTTCTTCGATCGTCATGCGTTCCCCTCCGGATTGCGATGGCGGGGATTGATGACGACAAATCCGGCGAAAGTAAAGTTACTCGGCGGCGGCGAGTTCCCGGACGGGGAAGAAGGCGGCAAGCTCGTCGACGGCGAAGCCGATCCGCTGCTGCAAGGACTCCGAGACGACCCGATAGTCGGCGAAATCTCGATCGGACGCGTAGACGGCCGTCGGCAATGTATGGGCCATGAAGAAACCGAAGAGCGGCCGAAGCTGATGTTCGACCATCAGCGCGTGCCGGTCGCCGCCGCCAGTTGCGGTGATCAGGATCGGCTTGGCACGCAGTTGTTCCGGATCGATCAGATCGATGAAATGTTTGAAGAGGCCGGGATAGCTGCCCTTGTAGGTCGGTGAACCGACGATGAGGAAATCGGCCTCCACGACATCGGTAAGCACCCTGGCGGCCGCTTCGTCGAGATCGCCCTGGCGTTGCGCCTGACCGAGAGACGGCCCGACATCGGTGAGGTCGTGAAGCCGGACGTCGAAGCCATACCGTTCGGCGGCGACCGAGGCGATGTGTTCGACCAGCGCAAAGGTCTTGGACGGGCGGTTATAGCTACCCGCAAGACCGACGAGTTTCAGGACCATGGAAATTCCTCTCTGCGCAATGACTTTCCCCAGATTAGCGTGGGTACCGCAGCATGAAAGCAAGGAACCTGCCGCAGATATCCCGTCAGGAGAAAATCATGCTCAGAGAATGCTTGATCACGCGATGCGGGCCGTCCGCGGCGCAGCGCGGGCGATCTGGGCGGTGATCTCTTCGGCCAGCGCCTTCGCCTGAACCCGGATATCTGGCACCGCCGTGATCTCCCAGAACTGGCCGGCCGTGAGCGCTCCGGCTGCAAACAGGCCCGGCTGCGGCCGGCCGTCCGGATCGAGAACCCGAGACTGACGGTCTACGGAAATGCCAAGTCCGAGCTCGTCCATGGAGATCATCTGTCGATTGCGCATCTCGGTCAGCAGCGGCGAATGGCCGATTCCGGCGCGCTCCATACCGGTGCAGTTGACGATCCAATCCGCATGGAAGGAGACGATGTCCGGCGTGCCGCGCTGCCTGAACTGGACACGCGCACCCTCGCCATCCCTGTCGATCGAGCGGAGGAAGCCTGCATGCACGGTCACCGTGCCATCCTTCAGAAGCGCGTCGAAGCGCGCAAACACCTCCGGCGCGATACGGTGACGGTGGACATTCCACCAGGCCAGCGCGTGCCGAAGGAAACGGGAGCGCTGATCGGCACTGAGGCTCTGCCACAAAGCCTGTGTCTGCGGTCGCAGGCCGTCGACGACGCCCCGCCAGTCGGCGCCGTTCTCCACCTGTCGCCGCAAGGCGTGCAGCAGCGCACTGATTTCGCGGCTATCGGGCAGATCCGGCGTGACGGGAGCCGCGCGCCGGGTCGGATGCGGGTGCGGCACCAGTCCGCGCCGCGACAGGACATGGATGCGGCCGCGATGTCCCTGGGCGCGCAGCGACAGGACCTGGTCGATCATCGTCAGGCCGGAGCCGAAGATACAGAGTTCATCGGTACGGCCGACGCGCGACAGCCAGCCTAACCGCCAGGGATTGTCGATGGTTCGCCCACCGACGCCCGGATCGATCCGATCCTTCGGCAGAGGCAGATCGGCATTGCCGACGCCGAGTGCAAGAATAACGGTACGGGCGCGCAGTTCGCCGGCGTTGTCGAGATGGAAGACGAGTCCATCCTGTTCGCACTGGATGCAGGCGGTCGCCTTGGCCCGGATGAAATCCACATGCGCGCGCCGCTCGCGGGGCCTCAGCAGCGAGGCCAGCGTGTCGCGCAGATAGAGGCCGTAATCACCGCGAGAGGCGAAATCCTCCGGGAAGGCCGCCCTGCCCTGGCGGCGCAGCCATTCGACGAAATCGTCCGGCCTATCCGGAAACACGCTCATCCGGGCCGCCGGCACATTGAGGCGGTGCAGATAAAATTCGGTGCGATAGGCCGTGCCCCGCCCGAAGCCGGGATCATCGCCGACGACAGCGATCGAGGCGGAAGCCGGCAGGATGCGAAGGAGATTGATGGTAAGGGCAATTGCAGAAAAACCCGAACCGACGACGGCGACATCATAAGTCATCAAGCACACTCCTCGTCCTCGTTGCTTTGGGCGAAAGGCTGTGTTGGACGCCACGGGAAGCCGGTTTTGGATCCGCTTCCGTGGTCGCTTCAATGTCTACCAACTTAATAGAGATTGACGAAGAGTAAAGGCATTTTCGCGTCTCTGTCAGTTGCACGCCTGTTCAGGCCGCGGCAGCGTAGGAGATTCCGCGCTTGGATTGGTATTGCTGGGCGTCCCCGGCGGCTGGCAGCGATCTTCCTGGTCGACGGTGCCCGTCGTGCTGTTGGTCGTCGTCGGATCGGTAACCCCGGGAAGCGTCGTGACCGTCGAAGTGCCGGAATTGGCATCGGGTGGGATCGTTGTCGTCTGGGGAAAGGTGGGAGTAGCCGCCGCACCGGATGTCTGGGCCAAGACGGGGGCGGCAAACGACAGCGAGAGGGCGGAAAACGCGATGAGCCTCTTCAGCATCTGAAAATTCCTCCGGTTGATCGGAGGAGATAACCGGAAGCCATGCCACTTGGTTCCGGCGGCCCGTCTTCGGCCCGGCACCTTCAGCCCGGCATCATCTCGTGAATCGAGGACAGCAGCAGGTCGTGCTGGTAGGGTTTGGGCAGGAACACCGTGTTGGCCGGTAGAAGCATCGGATCCAGGCTGACAACGCCCGACGTGATGATGATGCCGACGCTCGGGCGGATTGCCCGGATGCGCTGGGCAAGCTGAATGCCATCCATGGACCCGGCCATATTGACGTCGGTGAAGATTATGTCGATATCGTCACGGTTGCGGAACAGCACCATCGCCTCGTCGGCATTGCCGGCTTCCAGCACGTGATGCCCGACCTCTTCCAGCGCATCGAGCGTGGTGAAGCGGATCAGCGGTTCATCCTCGACGACAAGCACAACGGCCTTCTGCGCCATAACGTCTCCTTCATCCTTTGGACCTTGCCCCACAGCTTCAACAGGCGCAAACGCTTCAACAGGCGCAAACGCTCCAACAGGCGCAAACGCTTCGTGAGTGGCAGGTTGGGACCCGCTCCGCCGTAAGGCCATATAGGAGACAGGTGAGTCGCGGCAAGTGGAGGCGACGCCGGGGAAGGCCGCTCTCACTTACGGTCTTCCCCGACAATCGGCTGTTTCAATAATGGACAATGCCATTTGACAGAATGCGAAAATGGGCTTGCCAAGCGCCCCGAAATATCCTGTAGCAATCTGCACAAACGTGACTAGCAGATCAGCACGGCCGCATATCTCATCCCACTCCCGATTCAGGTTCAAGCTTCATGATGGAACTCTTTACCGCAGCCGGTTTTGCGGCGCTTCTCGAGGTCATTGCCATCAACCTCGTTCTTTCCGGCGACAACGCCATCGTCATCGGCCTTGCTGCCGCCGGCCTTCCTGCGGCACTCCGCAAGAAAGCGATCCTCTTCGGCATTTCCGCCGCCACCGTGCTTCGCCTCGTCTTTGCCGTCGTCGCCACCTATCTACTGGCGATCAAGGGGCTCCAGCTTGCGGGGGGCCTGCTGCTCGGTTGGGTCTGCTGGAAGATGTGGAGCGAACTGCGCGTAGACCAGAGCGACGATGCACATGCCGCGGCCGATGCGGAGCAAAAGGCTGCCAACAAGACCTTTTTCCAGGCCGCCACCCAGATCGTCGTCGCCGACGTCTCCATGTCGCTCGACAATGTGCTGGCCGTCGCGGGCGCCGCCAAAGAGCACTCCACGGTGCTGATCATCGGCCTGATCGTCTCGATCGCACTGATGGGCGTGGCGGCCAACTTCGTCGCCAAACTGCTCTCCCGTTTCCGCTGGATCGCCTATGTGGGCCTGGCAGTCATCGTCTACGTGGCGCTCGACATGATCTACCAGGGCTCGATTGAAGTCCTGCCGCTGATCCAGGGCGTTTAAGGCTCCTTCAGGGACCGATCTCGGCCGCAACGGCTAACGTGTACCGGGATGCAACCGGTAAGCGGCTGTTTGATCCGCCACTCACGCGGGAGAGGGTAAAGAGGGTCATCGGCGCGTGACAGTGCGTTGATTTGAAACAGGAAAGTTATACTTTTCTCACCAAGTCTTTGACATTTGTGACGTTCCCATTGATCATGTTCCTCAAGCAAAGCTACGTGGCCTCCAGCCGGCATGAAGCCGGTCAGGGGCTCGCGGACCCCCTACTCGCAAGAGTTGGTGAGCCCCGTCCTAGTCAATGAGAACGATCTTGAGCCATAGCCACAACGATCATCACCACCCTCATGACAATGACCATGACGGTCATTCCAACGTCGATTGGCGCGAGCACGGCGTGAAGGTCATTCCAGGCAATTCGCTCGATCCCAACACCGCTCAGACACCGGGCATGAACCGTGCGACCGCGATCAACAACGCCCGCGCGGGCGCCGAGAAGATCTGGGCCGGCACAGTGACCATCCATGCCAACGCCAAGACCGGCGCCCATCACCACGGCGATCTCGAAAGCATCATCTACGTGCTGAAGGGAAAAGCGCGGATGCGCTGGGGCGACAATCTCGAGTTCGTGGCGGAGGCAGGCCCTGGCGATTTCATCTACGTGCCGCCTTATGTGCCGCACCAGGAGATCAATGCCAGTCCGGACGAAACGCTGGAATGCGTGCTCTGCCGCTCCGGCCAGGACCCGGTCGTCGTCAACCTCGATATCGAACCGATCGAGAAGCCGGAAGAAGTCTTGTGGAAGGACCCGATCCACAAATAGGGACGGCATCTTCGTAGTTTCATGCAGGCAGACCAGAAAAAGCGCCGTTTTCAGGCCCGCAATGCCTTGACCGGCGCAAATGCCGCCGCAATCTGCCGTTACGCTCCCGGCCTACTGGAGATTGACCGCCTCGAACCTCTCCTTTAGAAGGCGGCATTCCGTTCCGAAGCAAAGACTTCGGGATTTTTAATGCTCCGGAGCTGATGCGGATGGCGCTGTTTCCGCAGGACAAGCGGACGAGAGACGGACGTGAACAGGAAAGCCACCTGTCGCGCTGGCCGGTCTTTGCCGCCGCCCTGCTGATCGCCGCCCTGTTTGGTCTGCTCTCCGGCGTCGTCAAGGACGTCCAGTTTCCGCGCGGCATTCTGTCGGCCGACAGGACCAGCGACGCTCCTAACCTGACCAAGCGCGAGCCCCTGCGTGCGCTTGCTGCCACGGACCGCAAGGACGCAACAGGCGCCCATTGGCACACGGGCGGCGGTGCGCTGGAAGCCAGCGCCGTTGAGATCAGTTTTCCGATTTTCGTCCCGGCCTTTGCCTCGAAGCCGTCTTCCGGTTCGGCAGAATCCCCGTTCTGGCACGGATCGCTGCCGCGTGCGCCGCCGGCCCGCGCCTGAGATATCGCGTCTCATGGCGCCCGCCTGATCACCCATTAAAGACCACCCATGCCGATCGCCCCGCGCGCGCCATGGGCTCAGCAGGATTAGAAATATGAGAAATTCCCCGTGGCTGGTGACGACCTATCTCGTCATCATCTTCCTCGGCATTCTGGTGGCGCTGCCGAACGTCATTCCGCAGTCGACGCTTGACCGCCTTCCCGCCTGGCTGCCGCACAGCCGCGTCTCGCTCGGCCTCGACCTGCGCGGCGGCTCGCACCTCGTGCTGGAAGTCGACCGTGCCGACCTGATCAACGAGCGCGTCCAGAGCCTGCTGCAGGAATCCCGCCGCGTATTGCGTGAAAAGAACATCACGACCACGGCCATCCGCCGCGCAGGCGACACCGTGACGATCGCGCTGCGCGACGCAGCCCAGCGCGGTGCAGCCGTGACCGAGCTTCAGACGCTGGCCAACCCGGTCAGCTTCGGCACGACCGTCGGCGCCAGCGACCTCGCCATCACCACGCCTTCCGACAACACGATCTCGGTCGCCCAGACCGAAGCCGGCATCAATTCGCACATCACCGCCGCCGTCGATCAGTCGCTTGAAATCATCCGCCAGCGCGTCGACCAGGTGGGCGTCGCCGAACCGACCATCCAGCGCATCGGCTCCGACCGCGTTCTCGTCCAGCTTCCGGGCGAACAGGATCCGGCACGTCTGCGCCAGCTTCTCGGTTCGACCGCCAAGATGAGCTTCCATCTGCTCGGCCAGCAGGGCGAGGCCGGTGTCACCATGCTTTCCGACGAGCGCGGCAACCAGTATCCGGTCCTCGACCGCGTCGAGCTTTCCGGCGACCGCCTGACGGACGCCCGCGCTGCCTTCGACCAGCAGACCAACGAACCGGTCGTCAACTTCCGCTTCGATTCGGCCGGTGCCAACCGCTTTGCCCAGATCACCCAGCAGAACGTCGGCCGTCCCTTCGCGATCGTGCTCGACAACAAGGTGCTGAGCGCGCCGGTCATCCGCACGCCGATCACCGGTGGTTCGGGCCAGATTTCCGGCGGCTTCTCGGTGTCGGAAGCCAATACGCTGTCTGCGCTGCTGCGCGCCGGTGCACTGCCGGCCAAGCTCACCGTCATCGAAGAACGCACCGTCGGCGCCGACCTGGGCGCCGACGCGATCCAGATGGGCCTCTATTCCGGCCTCGTCGGCTTCGTCCTCGTCGCCGTCTTCATCCTGGTCCTCTACGGCACCTGGGGCATCCTGGCGAATGTCGCGCTGCTGATCCACACGATCCTGACCTTCTCGGCGCTCACGCTGGTCGGTGCGACTCTGACGCTGCCCGGTATCGCCGGTATCGTGCTCGGCATCGGCCTTGCCGTCGACGCGAACGTTCTCATCAACGAGCGCATCCGCGAAGAAACGCGTAAAGGTCGCGGCGCCTTCGCCGCCATCGACGTCGGCTTCAACCGCGCCTATTCGACCATCGTCGACGGCAACATGACCGCGCTCATCGCCGCAGCCATCCTGTTCTACTTCGGCTCCGGTCCGGTGCGCGGCTTCGCCGTCACCATGGGTCTCGGCCTGATCATCTCGATGTTTACGTCGGTCGCCTTCGTTCGCGTCACAATGATCGCCATCGCGCGCCGCTACAAGCTGAAGGTCATCAACATCCAGTCGATGTTCCGGTTCAGCCCCTATGACAAGCACATCCAGTTCATGAAAGCGCGTTTCTTTGGCGTAGCGGTCTCCGCTATCCTGTCGATCGCCTCGGTCGGACTGTTTTTCTATCCGGGCCTGAACTACGGCGTCGACTTCCGCGGCGGCATCCAGATGTCGGTCAAGACTCAAGGGCCGGCTGACCTCGCCAAGTTCCGCGAAGGCCTGAATACGCTCGATCTCGGCGAAATCACGCTGCAGTCCTTCGGCGATCCGAACACCATCCTGGTGCGCGCCCAGCGCCAGGAAGGCGGCGAAGAAGCGCAGACGGCGGCCGTCACCAAGCTGAAGGACGAGGTCGTCAAGATCGATTCGACCGCCACCGTCCAGGGCACAGACGTCATCGGTCCGAAGGTTTCCGGCGAGCTTGCCATTGCCGGCTTCCTGTCGGTCTTCATCGCCAGCGTCGCGATGCTGATCTATATCTGGGTGCGGTTCGAATGGCCGTTCGCGGTCGGCGCCATCGTCACCCTTGTGCTTGACGTCACCAAGCTGGTGGGCTTCTTTGCCATCACCGGCCTCGACTTCAATCTGACGGCCATCGCCGCGGTGCTGACGATGGTCGGCTATTCGGTCAACGACAAGGTCGTCGTCTATGACCGCATGCGTGAAAACATGCGGCTCTACAAGTCGATGCCGCTGCGCGAGCTGATCGACAAGTCGATCAACGAAACGCTGGCCCGAAGCCTCTACACCAACGCCACCGCCTTCCTGTCGCTTCTGCCGATGGCGATCTGGGGCGGCAGCGCGGTGGAAAGCTTCGCGGTGCCGATGGCGTTCGGCATTCTCGTCGCCGGCGCATCGTCGGTATTCATCGCGGCTCCGATCCTGCTCTTCCTCGGCGACTGGCGCAAACGTCATGCCAAGAAGGCGGAGACGGCTGCTGAAGAGGTCGAAAACGCCACCAAGGCTTGATCGACGATCCCGAAATGCAAGAAAGGGCGGTTTTTCATCCGCCCTTTTTCGTTGGCTCCGCTATAGGTCGACCATGTTCGATTTCGCCGCCTATGCGGGACTGTTCTCCGCCGCGTTCATTGCAGCCACGATCTTTCCGATGCAGTCGGAGGCGATCCTGGTCGGCCTTATCCTGGCCGACCGGTATTCGCTCGTCGGTCTGCTGCTGGTCGCTTCGGTCGGCAACACGGCGGGAGCCGCGGTCAACTGGCTGCTTGGCCGGGGTGTCGAGCGGTTTCGGGACAGCCGCTGGTTTCCGGTCGGCGAGGAGAAGCTGGACAAGGCGCAGGCCTGGTATCGAAGATATGGAAAATGGTCGCTGTTGCTGAGCTGGCTGCCGATCGGCGGCGATGCCATCACTGTCGCGGCGGGCGTGCTGAAGGAACCGCTTGCGACTTTCCTGATCCTGGTTTTCATCGGCAAGGCGCTGCGCTACGTGGTGCTCGCGGCCGCGACGCTCAGCGTGATCTGATCAGGGAACCCTGCCCTCGTTGCCGAAATCGGCAAGCGCCTTCCAGAAATCGCCGAAGAACTGATGCGCGAAGGTTTCGAGCGACGTGCCCGGCGGCTGTTCGTTCCAGATCTCTCCGCCGGCCCGCAGCGCGCCCATCACGACCGCGGCCAGCAACCGCATCCGTAGCCGCTCTTCGTCGCTCCGGCTTCGAGCCTGGAGCGCTTCAGTGAGTTTCATCTCGAGCTTGGCATATTTGAGCTGGTCGCGGGCCTTCAGCGTCGGCGTGCGACGGATGAGTTCTCCAAGTGCCATTGTTCTTTCGTCAGTCGCCGAGACGATGGCCTCAATGAGTCCGTGTTGCACGGCCTTCACCGCCGGCTCGTCCGCCGGTCTCGACGCGATGGTCGCCATCATGCGATCGGCAAAGCCGTCCTGCCAGGCGAACACAACCTCTTCCTTGGAAGGAAAATAATCAAAGAAACTGCGCTTCGAGACTTCGGCGCGCTCGGCAATGTCCTCGATCGTCGTGGCGTCGAAGCCGCGCTCGAGGAACAGGCTCATCGCCGATTCCTCAATGCGTTCCCGGGTTTGCCTGCGCTTGATTTCCCGCCGGCCTTCCTTCGCGCCATCAATCGCCTTGGTCATTGCATCCGATTTTTTTCAGCCGCCCGCTTCGTCGGCATTGTGGACCGGGCCAGCCTCTGCCTCGGCACGATATCTGGAACGCTCCCGCGTCAGGTCCAGCGGCTTGCGGCGGGAAATCCGATAGACGGCAGCCGGTGGCAGGTTGCGCACGGTGTGGCCGATATGCACGGCCTTCAGACCCAGCCGGTCGAGGATCGGCCGCGGCACCGGGCAACGCGGACCGTAGGTGAACTGATAGAAGGAACCGCCCGGACGGATATAGGTAAAGGCACCGCCGAGGATCGCGGTAATCTTGCGCGGCGACATGGAGAGCAGCGGCAGACCGCTGATGACCGCGCCGACCGGTTCGCCCTCGAAAATATCCTCATGGGCGAGCTTCGCCGCATCCATCTGCAGCACCCGCGCTTCCGGAAACCGCCGCTGCAGGCCGGGCACGAATTCCGGACCGTATTCGACCAGGGTGAGGTCGGATTGGGCAACGCCGCGCGCCAAAAGCGCGCGGGTGAATACGCCGGTGCCCGGACCGAGTTCGATGACCGGACCGTCCAGCGGCGCAATCTCCTGGGTCATCAGCCGCGCGAGCGAATCCCCCGAAGGCGCCACCGCCGCGACCCGCAATGGATTGCTTATCCAGGAACGGAAGAAGTGCAGGAAATCGGAGAATGCGGCATCTGCTGTCATGGTCAGAGACTCACCGGTTTGAAAATGCAATCGAGTATTCCGCCGACCTTCACAGCCCGCGTGGCAATTCCAAGGCATGGGAACCTCCGCTCGAGAAAATTACACATATCGGCCGCAGAATTTGTGCAGTGCGGCACCTACACCGTTACATTTAGGATATATTTGCACCGAGTGCAAGATTTTAACGAGAGTTTTAAATTACGCCTTCGGCCTGGAGACGGAACGGCCTGAAACTTCTATATTTTTTCGGGAACAACCGGCGCTTGTTTCCATTGTGCAATCTGCCGGGGAAGTCGATAACATCAGGAGGAGTTTATGAAAAAGCCGGTCACCGAATTGGGCGAACAGAAAACGGAACTCCACCGGGTTATGGGACCCGGATTGCTGCTGCTGTTCATTGTGGGGGATATTCTCGGGACGGGCATCTATGCCCTGACGGGCCAGGTGGCCGCGCGGGTCGGAGGGGTGGTCTGGCTGCCCTTTCTCATCGCCTTCGTCGTCGCCCTTCTCACCGCCTTCAGCTATCTCGAACTGGTCACCAAATATCCGCGCGCTGCCGGTGCCGCCCTTTATACCCACAAGGCCTTCGGCATCCACTTCGTCACCTTCCTGGTGGCCTTTGCGGTGATGTCATCAGGCATTACTTCTGCGGCAACCGCATCGCGTGCCTTCGCCTCCAACTTCTCGACCTCGCTCGACCTCGATCTCGGCGCCTGGGGCGTACCATTGATCGCGGTCGGTTTCATCGCCCTGGTTGCCGCCATCAACTTTCGAGGCGTCGGGGAAAGCGTCAAGATGAACGTGCTGCTGACCGTGGTCGAACTGACCGGCCTGCTGATCATCATCGGCATCGGCTTCTGGGCGATCGCCGGCGGCCAGGGCGACGTTTCCCGCGCCTGGACCTTTGCGGCGCCTGACAATGGCGGTGTCTTCTGGCCAGTCGTCGCAGCCACCACCCTCGCCTTTTTCGCCATGGTCGGCTTCGAGGACTCGGTCAACATGGCCGAGGAATGCAAGGAGCCGAGCCGGATGTTCCCGAAGGTGCTACTGACCGGCCTGGCGGTAACGGGCCTGATCTATGTCCTGGTGGCGATCTCGGCGATCACGCTGGTACCGGCCAATGAACTCGGCCAGGGGGAAACGCCGCTGCTGAAGGTCGTGCAGGCCGGCGCGCCGGGCTTCCCGATCGGCATCTTCGCCGTCATCACCATGTTCGCGGTGGCCAATTCAGCACTGATCAACATGATGATGGCGAGCCGCCTGATCTACGGCATGAGCCGCGAGGGGGTTCTGCCGCAGGTGCTCGGCAAGGTCCATGCGGGCCGTCGCACGCCCTATATCGCGATCGGCTTCACGTCGCTGCTGGCGGTCGCGCTGATCCTGTTTGCCGGCGGCGTTCCGGCGCTCGGCGGTACGACGGCGCTGCTGCTTCTCTGCGTCTTTGCGATCGTCAACGTCGCAGTGCTGGTTCTGCGCAAGGACACGGTCGAGCACAAGCATTTTCGTACGCCGACCATCCTGCCGGTACTCGGCGCCATCTCCTGCGCCTTCCTGGCAGGCCCGTGGACCGGCCGCGATCCGGTCCAGTATCTGATCGCCGCCTGCCTGCTCGGCCTCGGCGTCGTCCTGTGGCTCGCAACAGTCAGCATCATGCGGGCATCGACCCGGCCCGCCTGACGCCTAGCCCTTGAGGCGGACCGAAAGCCGCCCGTCCTCGCCGATATGCGGCACCACATCGAGGTAGCCGGGTATTTTCGAATGCCCGGTTTCAATCGGGTGGGAATGGGTGGCGGTGATGACCATGACGTCGGCGCCGGCTGCCTCGCCCGCCTGGATGCCCGCAGGCACGTCCTCGAATACCAGCACGTCCGACGGGCTTACCCCGAGCCGTTCCGCGCCGAGGATATAACCTTGCGGATTGGGCTTGCCGACGGTGACGTCTTCAGCGGTCACCATGTAGCGCGGCTGCGGAATGCCGGCTGCGGCAAGCCGCACTTTGGCGAGCTCGATCGGCGACGACGTGACGATCGCCCACCGCTCCGGCGGCAGCGCGGAGAGAAATTCCACCGCGCCGGGGATGGGCACGACCCCTTCGACATCCTCGATCTCGCCGCGCAGGATCCCCTCGGCTTCGGCGGCCGGATCGATGCCGGGCAGGTTCAGTGCGCTGATCGTGTCGATCCCGCGCTTGCCATGCATGGTCGGCAGGAACGCCTCCACGTCGAAACCCATCTTTGCCGCCCAGCGTCCCCAGACTCGTTCGGCGGATGCGATCGAATTCAGGATCGTGCCGTCCATGTCGAACAGGAATGCGGCATAGGTCTTTTCGGGAAGGGAGAGTTCGGCGGCAGGAAGAGGCACGGAAAATTCCTTTGGCGTCGCATTCCGACTCGGGAGATGGCCGGAACTACCCTTTCCGAGTAGATGCAATGATGCGGAAAGGCAATTCCTCCCAAAGAACCTCCGATCCGGGGGACGCTATTTCGATCGCGAACGCAGGAATTGGGAGACAGCGACGCCGATCGCGATGCCGACGGCAAAACCGATACCAATGTTGTCGAAAACGGCTGTCCCGAGCACTGTGCCAAGCCCGACGCCGACGGCTATTCCTGTCGCAATGGTCATGGTTCGACCATCGCGTCTTCAGATGGCGAGAGTTTGTCGGGCGTCCTTGTCTTCGCGCCTCGAAGCGTTAGAACTTGGCGACCAAGCCGGACAAGGAGGGTGTTTTGGCCGAAATTTCTATAACGCACGCGGATCTGGCCGATCGTGGCGTGCTGATCACCGGGGGTGGTTCTGGAATCGGCGCGGCCCTGGTCGAAGGTTTTGCAGCGCAGGGCGCCAAAGTCGCATTCATCGACATCGCGGACGAACCGAGCCGCGAGCTGGCCGAACGGCTCTCACAATCCGCCCGCCATCCGGTCCTCTATCTGAAGGCCGATCTGCGCAACGTCGCGGAAACGAAAGCCGCCGTCGACAGGGCTGCGCAAGAACTCGGGTCGCTCTCGGTGCTGGTCAACAATGCCGGCTGGGACGACCGCCATGAATTCGAGACGGTGACCGAGGAATATTGGGACAATGCCCAGGCGATCAACATCAAGCAGATGTTCTTCGTCTCGCAGGCGGCGGTCCCGTACCTGCGCAAGGCCGGCGGCGGAGCCGTCGTCAATTTCTCCTCGATCGCCTATCTGCTCAACATGGGCGGGCTGCCCGCCTATGCGACCGCCAAGGCCGGGATCATCGGCCTGACCAAGAGCCTCGCTGGAAAGCTCGGGCCGGAAAACATCCGCGTCAACGCCATCCTGCCGGGCATGATCGTCACCGAACGGCAGAAGAAACTCTGGTTGAATGACGACAGCATCACGGCGATGGTCGCGCGCCAGTCCCTGAAGCGGGTGCTGGTGGCTGAAGACCTGGTCGGCCCCTGCCTGTTCCTCGCCTCGGACGCTTCCGCGGCCATGACGGCCCAGACCCTGATCATCGATGGCGGCGCTCTCTGACGCAGGTCACGCAAAACAAAGACCCAAACCAATCGAGCGAATCCAGAGGGTTCGCTCTATTGGTTTGGGCACAAAAATACCGCGCGGGTTCCCGGTGGAAAGAACCCGCGCGGCGCCGGAGGTAGACCTTACTCCGCTGGAGAGAGAGCGGGAGCCGCCTCCTCCGTACCGTGCTGCCGCAGGGGGCGGCTGCCGGTAAGCAAACGTGCCAGCATGTAGAAGACCGGCGTCATGAAGATGCCGAAGAACGTCACGCCGATCATGCCGGAGAACACCGCGATACCCATGGCGGAGCGCATTTCCGCACCCGCACCGGTCGATACGACGAGCGGTACGACACCCATGATGAAGGCCATGGACGTCATTAGGATCGGACGCAGGCGCAGCCGGCTTGCCTCAACCGCCGCCTGGAACGGCGTCCTCCCCTGGAACTCCAGTTCCCGGGCGAATTCCACGATCAGGATCGCGTTCTTCGCCGAGAGACCCACAAGGACCACGAGCCCGATCTGGGTGAAGATGTTGTTGTCTCCACCGGTGAGCCAGACCCCGGTCAAGGCGGCAAGGACACCCATCGGCACGATCATGATGATCGCGAGCGGCAGCGTCAGGCTCTCATACTGGGCAGCGAGCACGAGGTAGACAAGCAGCAGCGCCAGCGGAAAGACCACGATGCTGGAATTGCCGGCGAGGATCTGCTGGTAGGTCAGGTCCGTCCATTCGTAGTCGATCCCCGAAGGCAACGTCTCCGCCATGATCTTTTCGATCGCGGCCTGGGCCTGGCCCGACGAGAACCCCGGTGCCGGCCCGCCATTGATATCGGCGGAGAGGAAGCCGTTGTAGCGCGTCGTGCGTTCCGGACCGGTCTGGGCGTCCACCTTCAGGAGGGCCGAAAGCGGGATCATCTGGCCGGACTGCGAACGGACCTTCAACTGGCCGATATCCTCCGGCTTGGCACGGAATTGCGCATCCGCCTGCACCCGGACGCTGTAGGTGCGGCCGAAAGCGTTGAAGTCGTTGACATAGAGCGAACCCAGATAGACCTGCAGCGTTTCGAAGACGTCGGTTACCGAAACGCCGAGCTGTTCTGCCTTGGCGCGGTCAAGATCGGCATAGAGCTGCGGCACGTTGATCTGGAAGCTTGAGAAGATGCCGGCGAGTTCCGGCGTCTGGTAGGCCTTGGCGATAGCCGCCTTGGCTGCCTCGTCGAGCGTCTGGTTGCCCAAGCCCGCGCGATCCTCGATCTGCAGCTTGAAACCACCCGTCTGGCCGAGGCCATTGACCGGCGGCGGCGGGAACATGGCGATGAACGCATCCTGGATGCCGGCATACTTCTGGTTCAGGGCCATGGCGATGGCACCACCCGAAAGCTCCGGCGTCTCGCGCTTCTCGAAATCGTCGAGCACCGCGAAGACGATGCCGGCGTTCGAGCCGATCGTGAAGCCGTTGATCGACAGGCCCGGGAAGGCGATCGCATGTTCGACGCCCGGCTGTGCCAGGGCAATGTCGCTCATCCGCTTGATCACGTCTTCTGTGCGGTCGAGGGTCGCGCCGTCCGGAAGCTGAGCGAAGCCGATCAGGTACTGTTTGTCCTGTGCCGGTACGAAACCACCCGGCACCGCGTTGAACATGCTGTAGGTCATCGCGACAAGCGCGAGGTAGATGATCATCACCAGGCTCTTGCGGGAAAGCAGTCCGCCGACCGTGCGTCCGTAGCCGTTCGAGGCGGCGCCGAAGGCGCGGTTGAAGCCGCGGAAGAACCAGCCGAAGATCGCGTCCATGAACCGCGTCAGCCAGTCCTTCTTGGCGTGATGGTCCTTCAGCAGAAGGGCTGCCAGCGCCGGCGACAGGGTGAGCGAATTGAGCGCGGAGATGACCGTCGAAATCGCGATCGTCAGTGCGAACTGCCGGTAGAACTGGCCGGAGAGGCCGCTGATGAAGGCGAGCGGCACGAAGACCGCGACCAGAACCAGCGCGATCGCGATGATCGGGCCGGACACTTCCTTCATGGCGCGATAGGTCGCGTCGCGGGGGCTAAGGCCGTTCTCGATATTGCGTTCGACGTTTTCGACCACGACGATCGCATCGTCGACGACGATACCGATCGCCAGCACCAACCCGAACAACGTCAATGCGTTGATCGAGAAGCCGAAGGCGTACATCACCGCGAACGTACCGATGATCGAGACTGGAACGGCAATCAGAGGAATGATCGAGGCGCGCCAGGTTTGCAGGAAGAGGATGACGACGAGAACGACAAGCGCGATCGCTTCAAGCAAGGTCTCGATGACCTTCTCGATCGAGGCGCGCACGAACTTGGTCGTATCGTAGACGATCTCGTATTTGACCCCTTCCGGCATCGCCTTCTGAAGTTCATCCATCGTCGCACGGACGTTGTCGGCAATCTCGATCGCGTTGGAACCGGGCGCCTGAAGAACGGCAACGGCGACAGCCGGCTGGCCGTCGAGCAGCGAGCGCAGGGTATAATCGGCCGCGCCGAGTTCGATACGGGCGACGTCGCGCAACCGCGTGATCTCGCCGTTTTCACCACTCTTGACGATGATGTTGCCGAATTCCTCCGGGGTGCGCAGGCGCCCCTGGGCATTCACGTTGAGCTGCAGATCGACACCGGGCCGGCTGGGCGACGCGCCGATAATGCCGGCGGCGGCCTGGACGTTCTGGCTCCGGATCGCGTTCGAGATGTCGCTTGCGGCAAGCGAATGTTCGGCCGCCTTCTGCGGGTCGATCCAGACACGCATCGAATAGTCGCCGGCGCCGAATACCTGAACCTGTCCGACGCCCTGGATGCGGGTGAGCCTGTCCTTGACGTTCAGCGTCGCATAGTTGCGCAGGTAGGTGATATCGTAGCGGTCGGAGACGAGATTGACGACCATGATGAAGTCGGGCGAGCTCTTGACGGTCGTGACGCCGAGCGCACGCACTTCCGCCGGCAGGCGCGGTTCCGCTTGGCTGACGCGATTCTGCACCAGCTGCTGCGCCTTGTCGGGATCGGTGCCGAGCTTGAAAGTGACGGTGAGCGTCAGTACGCCGTCAGACGTTGCCTGGCTCGACATGTAGAGCATGTCCTCGACGCCGTTCACCTGCTCTTCGAGCGGCGTTGCGACGGTCTCGGCGATGACGGTCGGGTTGGCGCCAGGATAGACGGCGCGCACGACGATCGATGGCGGCACGACTTCCGGATATTCGGAAATCGGCAGCGACCGCATGCCGATCAAGCCTGCGATCACGATGAGGATCGACAGCACGGCCGCAAAGACCGGTCTGTCGATGAAAAACCTGGAAATATTCATGTCAAAGCCCTCTCTCCGGGGTTGAACAAGAGGCGAAACGGCCCCGGCTCGCGGCCGACAAGGCCGCAAGCTCCACGAACCGGAACTGGATGAGTGTTGGAAAGCGGCGGACTAGCCGCCGCTCAGAGCATTACTTGTTGGCGACCTTCGCCTCTTCCTGGGGCTGGACAACCGCGCCCGGACGGATGCGCTGCAGGCCGTTGACGACGATCCGGTCGCCCGGATTGAGGCCCTTCTCGACGATCCGCATGCCATCGACCGCCGTGCCCAGCTCCACCTGCCGGTACGCAACGGTATTGGCCGCATCGACCACGAAGACGAACTTCTTGTCCTGGTCGGTGCCGACGGCCTTTTCGCTGACCATCAGGTGATCCTGCGCCTTCGGCTGGCCCATGCGGACCCGCACGAACTGGCCCGGGATCAGCTTGCCGCCCGGATTGTCGAAGACGGCGCGCACGCGGATCGTGCCGCTCGAGGCGTTCACTTCGTTGTCGATGAGCTGCAGCTTGCCGCGGATCGGGGTGCCGTTGGCGGCGAGCGTGCTCACCTCGACCGGTACCTGTTCGATCGCCGGCACGCCATCGACGAGCGGAAGGTCGGCGAGCGTACGGGACACCAGTTCTTCACCGGCATCGAAGCTCGCATAGATCGGATCGGCGGAAACCAGCGTCGTCAGCGGTGCGGAGGCGGAACCTGCCGCGACCAGATTGCCGACCGTGATCTCCAGCCTGCCGGCCCGGCCGGCGATCGGTGCCCGGATCTCGGTATAGTCGAGATTGAGCTGCGCCGTCTTCAATGCCGCTTTGGCGGACTGGAGATTGGCCAGCGCCTCGCTCTGGGCGCTCTGGCGCTGGGCAAGATCGCTCTGAGAGATGGTATTCTTGGAAACGAGGTTCTTACCGCGATCGAGTTCGGTATTGGCAAGTTCGACCCTCGCCTGCGCCGAGGCCACCTGGCCTTCGGCCTGAGCGACCGCCGCCTGGTAGGGCTCCGGATCGATGCTGACGAGCAGGTCGCCCTGCTTCACCAACCCGCCTTCGCGGAAATGTACCGACTGGATGGTGCCGGTGACCCGCGGCCGGACCTGGACGCGGTCCACGGCTTCCAACCGTCCGGAAAACTCCTGCCAGGTGGAAACGTTGCGCGGCTCGACGGTGGCGACCGTCACGGGGACGGCCGGAGCCGCAGCAGCAGCCGTCGCAGGCGCGGCATGGGCGCCCTGCGGCAGATCGAGATAAACCGAGGCGCCGGCAATCAGTGCAGCCGTGCTCAATCCAGTGCCCCAAAGGGCCCAGCTTTTGATCTTCGATGTCATCTGTAGTCTCCTTACGGCCTTGGGAGTTAGCCGTTATTTACCTTCAAATATGCTATGCTTCGGACTTAATTCTTGGACGAAATCGGTGAATTCGGCACAGAGCGCCTTCATCCACTCGCCGTCTCCTTCTCTATAAATACCCGTCCAGCCGCAGCTGGCCGGGAAAATCTTCTGCCTGACCGAAACGCCGGCCTCACTCAGACGCGCCGCATAACCGAGCGTTTCATCGCGCAGCGGATCGTCTTCCGATGTCACGACGAGCGCCGGCGCGACACCCGAAAGCCGCGAACAGAGACAGGGTGCCGCATAGGGATGCTGGAACCCGCAATGAGAACCGAGATAATGGCTCCAGCCTTCCGCCCAGCGTTCGCCCATGCCGATCGCGTCCGCCTTGCGGAAAGACTGCGTCGTCATCATCGGGTCGATCATCGGCGACAGCAGGATCTGGCCGCTCAGTTCGCCCGGCATCAGGTCGCGCGCCTTCAGCGCCACGCCCGCTGCGACATTGCCGCCCGCCTCGTCACCCGCGACGAAAAGCAGGGACTTCGCGCTGCCGAACTGCTTGCGCCGGCCGGCCAGGCACTGAAGCGCCGCAAATGCGCATTCCATCGCTTGCGGAAACATGTTTTGCGAGACGCTGCTGTAATCAGCTTCGAGTACCACGGCCCCGGATTCGGCCAGTGCTTTTGCAACTGGACGTTCGTTTTCGCCGCGCTGCTCATTGAGAAACGCCCCGCCACGCAGATAAAGAACCAGCGGCGGAGCCTTGGCCTTGGCGGCTCCTTCGTAGACACGCATCGGCACAGCCGGCAAAGCCGACTTGTCAAATGCGATGTTTTCCCACTGCGCGGTCATTGAAAATTCCTCGGACAAACCCCTAGTAAAAGCGGGGTACTTGCCGTCAATCTTGAACCTGATATTATTATTCGGGTGAAAACACACAAGTTCACGGCATTCGACAACACTATTCCATATTTCGGAACAATGTTGCGGCGCAGCAGGAATCAAGACAATGGATCAGCTTTCGGCAATGCGCGTATTCGTCCGCGTCGTGGAAACCGGTAATTTCACCCGGGCTGCGGCGACCCTCAATATGCCCAAAACGACGGTGACCAATCTCGTCCAGAGCCTCGAGAGCCATCTGCGCACGACGCTGCTCAACCGGACGACCCGCAAGGTGATGGTGACGACCGACGGCGCGCTCTACTATGAGCGGGCGATGCAGATAATCTCCGAACTTGACGAACTCGACGGCAGCATGTCGAATTCGCAGAGCCAGCCGTCCGGGCGGCTGCGGGTGGAAATGGCCGGCGCCTTTGCCGATTTGCTGGTGATTCCGAACTTATGCGATTTCCATACCCGTTTTCCGCAAATCAGGCTCGATATCGGCGTCGGCGACCGGCTGGTCGATTATATCGCCGAAAACGTCGACTGCGCTCTGCGCGCCGGCACCCTGACCGACCAGTCGCTGATTGCCCGCAAGGTCGGTGAGATCAGCATGTCAGCCTATGCGGCACCGCTCTACATCCGCAAATTCGGCGCACCTGAACGCCCGCAGGATCTGGAGGAAGACCATCTAGCGGTCGGTTACCTGAATGCCCAGTCCAGCCGGGTGAGGTCACTGGAATTCCATCGGGACGATGAAACCGTGGAAATCACCCCCCGTTACGTGGTCTCAGTCAACGATGCCCGGACCTACGTGAACGCGGCCATATCCGGCATGGGTATCGCGCAATCGCCCCGATTCATGGTCAAGGAGGCGGTGGAGAAGGGCGAACTTGTCGAAGTGCTCTCCGACTGGCACTGCGGATCCCTGCCCCTCTACATCGTCTATCCGCAAACCCGCCACCTCTCCAACAAGGTGCGGGTCTTCGTCGATTGGCTTGCCAAGCTGGTTCAGAACCTCAAGGTCGAGGAAAGCCGCGAGCAGATGCGCAAGGCAAGTTAGGCGCCACTTACCAATGAGGCGACGACCCTCAGTCGTTGCCTCACCAAAACCGCGCATGCCCTGAACGCGATCCAGCCTTCGTCGAGGCCGCCGGAAGAGTTGCCACGTCTTGCCGTCGACCCTGACCGGCTTTCGGGGCCCCCGCCGGGTACGCGATTCCTGAGCGGCCCGCCGCGAGAGACGAGAATTCCGCCAGGGCGGTAAAGCGGCCAAAAAATCATGCTCTCCGCGCAGGAATTTATGCCTCGACACGTACGGGGATGATAAAGCCTTGGGGAGTTTGTTCGATGATTGGAATACCGACAGCATGACTCGTTGGGGACATGTCACAATCGCTGTTCTCGGCGGTATCGCCGCTGCCCTGCATGTGGGCAAGGTGCCGCCCGCCATCCCGCTCCTGCGTTCCGAACTCGGCATCGATCTCGTGGCGGCTGGCTGGCTGATGGGGCTTTCAAGTGCGCTCGGCGCCGCCTGCGGCATTCTGATCGGCCGTTTCACCGATTACCTGACCCATCGTCGCGCCATGGTCCTTGGTCTTGCCCTGCTGATCGCCGGGAGCCTGACCGGCGCCTTCACCCATTCGGAAACCGTGATCTTCGCCAGCCGCGTGCTCGAGAGCGTCGGTCTGATCATGGTCTCGGTCGCCGCCCCCGGCCTGATCGCAGCCTCGGTCGAGCCGCGCGACATCGGCCTTGCCTTTGCGCTCTGGGGTATCTGGATGCCGGTCGGCGTCGCGGCGATGATGATGATCTCGCCCATCCTGCTGCCGAGCTTCGGCTGGCAGGGCTCATGGATTTTCGCCGCCATGCTCAGCGTCATCCCGATGGTCGCGCTGCTGACGATGAGCGTGCCGAAACCGCAAGCTGCAGGACATCCGGCAACCTCGCTGCTGACGGCCGTCAGCCTCACCGCCTCCCGGCCGATGTCATGGATACTGTCAGGTATTTTTGCCGCCTACAGCGCCAGCTTCATGTCGGTCTTCGGTTTCCTGCCGACCCTGCTGATCGAGGAAATGGGGATCGGCCTCGCGGCTGCATCCATCATGACCGCCTTCGCAGTGCTCGCGAACGGCGTCGGCAACGTAGTCGGCGGCGTTTTCGCGCGTTGGGGCGCCCCGCGTTGGGTACTGATCGCCGGCCCCTGTGTGATGCTGACGCTCACCGCCTTCGTCGTCTTCGGCCATAGTTTCCCGCTTTGGATGCGCTACGGAGCCTCGGTGCTTTACGCCGTGTCGGGCGGTGTCCTGCCGGCCACCATCATGGGCTCGCTGCCCGTTTATGCGCCGCGCCGCGACCTCGTCGGTACGTTCAGCGGTTTTGTCATGCAGGGTTCCAATATTGGCCAGGTCTTCGGACCGATGCTGCTCGCCTCGATCGTCGCGGCATCAGGCTGGCAAGGCGCTCCGTTCTACATCGCCGCCGCGACTGGCCTCGGCGTCATCCTGGCGCTCTGCCTGCGCCAGACCGAACGCCGCATCGCAGCGACGGGGCCGGAAACCGCCAGAACGGCGTAAGAACGACCGATCCACCAGATCAGGCGTCGCGAGCCAGCCGGGCAAGATTTGCGGACTGGCGTGCAAAGTAAAATCGGCTAGTCTCCCGCCTGATCAAAACAAGAGAGCCAGTCATGAAACATCACGTCTCCGCCTCTTCCAAAACCTGCGCCTGGGGTTATTTCGACGCTGACCGGGAGCCGGTGCTGACCATCGACAGCGGCGACACGGTGGTGATCGATTCTGTGTCCGGCCCTGCGGAAGTTCTGCCCAGGCAAGGGTTCATCATTCTTCCCGAACATCTCGAAATCCACGAAAACTGCCGGCCGATCATGCAGGGACATATCCTGACTGGCCCGGTCGCCGTGCGCGGCGCCAAGCCCGGACAGGTCCTGGAAGTGAAGATCCTCGATGTCGAGCTGCGCCAGGACTGGGGCTATAACGTCATCCGTCCGCTTGCCGGCACCCTCCCTTACGATTTCGAGACGCCTCGGATGATCACCATCCCGCTCGACAAGCAGAGGAATGTCGGCCGCCTGCCCTGGGGTCTCGACCTGCCGCTGGCGCCCTTTTTCGGGGTCATGGGCGTCGCTCCGCCACCGAACTGGGGCCGCATCACCTCGATCATGCCGCGTTCGCACGCCGGTAATATCGACAACAAGGAACTGGTCGCCGGGACCACCCTCTATCTGCCGATCTTCAACGAGGGCGCGCTGTTTTCCTGTGGTGACGGCCATGGCGCGCAGGGCGACGGCGAGGTTTGCATCACCGCGATCGAGACGGCATTGCGCGGGACATTTCAGCTTACCGTGCGCGACGATCTCGATTTCGTCTATCCACGGGCTGAAACGCCGACGCATTACATCACCATGGGCATGGATCCGGATCTCGACCAATGCGCCGTGATGGCACTGCGCGACATGATCGTGCTGCTCGGTGAAAAAGGCGGCCTGTCGCGGGAAGATGCCTACACGCTCTGCAGCCTTGCCGGCGACCTTCGGATCACCCAGACCGTCAACGGCTGCAAGGGGGTGCATATGATGATGGCAAAGAACCTCGTCGACCGCGCCGCCTGAGCGGATGGTCAGCCGAAAGGTGATTGGCACTGGCGGCGCGGGCCGCCAGCAAAAGGCTGGTAGCTGTTGTCCTCGGCCTGGTAGGACCGGTAACGGGCAAAACACCATTCCTCATGGGATCCGGCCGAAGCCTCGGTATCGATCGCCTGCGACCGTGCATAACCTTCCGCACCGTCGTCGGCTCGCTGATTGGCGCGGGCGGCCGGTCTCTCCGGAAGCGGCTGCAATTCGTTCTGCATCCGCGGGGCTTGCGGCTGGCCAGGCATCGAGGCAGCGGCAACAGTCTCGGTCGCCATAGCGCCTGGTGCCTGGCATTGCCGACGAGGGCCGCCGCTGAAGGGCTGGTAGCTGTTGTCTTCGATGCGATAGGACTTGTATCGGGCGAAGCACCAGTCGGCCTGCTGGGGCTCAACAATGGCTTTCCGTTCTTCCTGCGGCTGCGGCACCGTGGCCGGCTGCTGCGGACTGATGGAGGCGGTCACGGTGTTATCGACGGCTGCCCCGGCAGGGGTCTGGCGGACGTCGGGCGTTTCCTGCTTATCGGCCGCAACTGAAACCGGAGACGTTTCAGCGGGCAGTCGCTGGTAATCCTGCTTGACGGTGTCAACGGCCTTCGGCTGGGAAGTCCACAGGTCCGGCGTATCCATATGGGCGAATTTATGGGGTTCAGGTTCGGCGATCACGTTGGCGGTGATGATCACGCCGCTCAGGAACACCAGAACGACCAGGACAAGGCTCCCCAGAAGCAAAAGAATAGTCTTCATGACCGCGCTCCCATTTGGTTTTGCAGTCCAAATGCCGTTCAGGCGCCGGAGTTCCCGCCGAAGGATCAAAAGAAACAGGATTGGAGATCACGGATGGTAACAGGGCGACATGCGCCCCTCTTCATCCAACTCTTCGAAAGAGGAGATGGTGGGTGATGTAGGGCTCGAACCTACGACCCGCTGATTAAGAGTCAGCTGCTCTACCAACTGAGCTAATCACCCAAGAACCGGCTGTGCGAGGCGTACTCGCCAGCGGTGTGAGGGGCGTATAAAGGGGATCGTTCGGCTTGTCCAGCGGCTGGGCCAAAATTATTCGCCCGACCGGGCAAAAAATCCGTCGGGGCGGATTTTACGTCTGACAGAACCCTCGCCGAACCTCGACAAACGGCGGGAAAGCGAAAAACTTCAAGGTCTTAGTGCGTCACAATATCGCAATCTTCGACAGACAGCGAAATTCAAAGATAGAGCGTGCCTTCCGCGACCTTGATTGCCTGGCCGCCAATGCGGGCCCTGGCGATCTCTCCCTCCTTCACGTCGATATGCAGATGGATCAAGGACGGCCGCCCCATCTCCACCCCCTGCTCCACCAGCACCGGGTGATGGCCGTCCGGGAGTGCATCGAAATGCCGGATCGCGCCGGAGAGTGCGGCAACGGCGGCGCCCGTTGCCGGGTCCTCCGAAATCCCCATGTCCGGCGAGAACATCCGGGCATGGAATTTCGCCTGATGGTTCACGCCGCTGCGGCAATAGACGTAAGCCGACGCAAGCGATCCCTCGACGAACGGTGCTGCCTTTTCCCACAAAGTCGTGTCGAATTCGAGGTTCTGCACCGTCGCCAGATTGTGCAGCGGAATCATCAGGAACGGTACGCCGGCACTCCAGATGGAGGCGGCATGGTTCTCGAAGCCGATATCCGTCGATTTTACGCTCAACGCATCGGCGAGCCCCTGCCGGTCGAGCGGAAGCTCGATCTGCACCGGCTTTCTCGGCAGGTCGAATTCGGCAAATCCCGCCTCGCCGGCACGAAGCCGCACGGCGCAGCGCACAGGGCCGACATTTTCCTCCAGCACGCAGACAATATCCATGTCGGGCTGTCCGGACCGGTGATTGAGTTCGGCCAGAGCCACCGCCGTTCCGACGGTCGGATGCCCCGCGAAAGGCAATTCCCGGCCCGGCGTGAAGATGCGCAGGCGGGCCGCATAGGCGGCATTCGCGGAAGACTGAACGAACACCGTCTCGGAGAGATTCATCTCCCTGGCGATCGACTGCATTTTGTCGTCGGCAAGGTCGTCTCCGTCGAGAATCACCGCCAGCGGATTGCCGGCAAGTCGTCTGTCGGTGAAGACGTCATAGATGCTGTAACGACGGGCCAACCACACCTCCCCGTGTTTCGATGGCGCCAAACTGCCCGACCGGTCGGCTCAAAGCAACCCCTGTTCAGCGCATCGAAGGGCCGAAAAACAGGTCGAGAATCGGGAACATCAACGGGCTGTAGGGATGCGCGCCACGGTCAGCCGAGTGGATCGCCACCGCACCGGCGATCTCCTTTTCCTCGTCATGCACCATATGGTCGGCGATGCGCGCCAGCATCTCCTGCGCCGTAAGGTCGAAGCGATAGAAGCGAAAGCCGACGACCCGGTGCCCGCCGTAGCTGGCGAAGAGTTGCCGGTCCGCCTTCGCTTCTGCGAGGTCGAGGCCGGTTTCCTCCCGAACTTCACGGTGCATATTGGCCTCGAGATCGAGCTTGCCGTCGACGATGTCCAGAAGATCGAGCGAGCCGGCGGCGCAATAGACCTGACCCGGATTGGCGGTCCTTTCGCTCATCCGGACGGCGATGATCGCCCCATCGGAGGAAACGGGCACGGCAAAGCCGAAGAGATGGAAAGCTCCGGCCGGGTCAGGCTGTCTCCGCCACCACAAAAGCGTCGAATAAGGGATGACATGCGCCTCGCCGATGATCACGCCGTCGCGAAACGAAAGCCTGTTCTGCAGCACCATCTGGCCGTTGAAGAGATGCGGATTGGCCGCCACCTCGCGCGCCCAGTTCTCCTCGATCTCGTCCCGGTGGGCGACGTAGACGGGATGCGCTCCGGGCAGGACCGAAAGATCGAAAGCCTCGACTTCGAAGACAGTGTTTTCGGCAGGCCAGCCGCTGATCGTCTGGATGGTCATCGAAGCTCCAGCGACATCACGACAGGGCAATGGTCCGATGCCTTTGGCCGGTCCCAGCCGATGCGCGGAAAACGCTCGACCTCCTGTCCCGGCGGAAAGACGGTGCGATAGGGCTGGCCGCCGCGGATGATCTCCGGCACGCTGTCCCGGTTGTGCTCGGCAAGTGCCGGCGACAGCCAGATATAATCGAGCTGGCAGAGATGCTGTTCCTCCGGCCCGCGCGCATGATAGAGCGTCCAGCGATCCATCACCTCGCGGCGCGTAACCGGGTTCACCACGAAGCTGTCATCGGTGAAGACATTCAGCGCACTCACCTCTTCGCGCCGCGGCTCGAATCGATAGCCTTCGCGGCGGGTGCCGATCACCTGCACCTTTTCCTGATAGTCGTTCATGTCGCCGCAGATGGCGAAGTTCTTGTCCGCCGTTCGGCCCGCACCGAAGCGGCGCTCGACGATCTGGCGCACCGCTTTCGCCTCCGCCATGCGGATCGCCATCGTGCCGGTACGGCCGTCCTGACCGTCGCGGGCATTGCCCATGGATTTGAAATGCACGACGAACAGCGTGAAGGGCTTGGCCCCGATCGTCAGCTCCAGTTCGAGGCAATCGCGCTTGAAGATCTTGTCATGCGCCTGGTTGCTGAGCGCCAGTTCGTCGTTGAAGAGGCCGAGATCCTGATAGGTCAGCATGGCGTGGCTGCGCACGTCCTGCACCTCGATCTTCTCGCCGCTGCGGGTCTCCTCGCGCATCAGCACGGCGACATCGATGCCGCGCGAATCATTGCCCTCGACCAGATATTTCTGGCGGTAGCCGTTGCCGACCATGCGGTAGAGATACCCGTATTCGAAGGCCTGCAGGGCCGGCATGCTGTCGACCTCCTGCAGGCAGAGGATGTCGGCGTCCGCGTCGGCGATCGCCAGCGCCGAAAGCTGTCGCGTGTCGTCGGTCTCGGCGATCATCCGGGCCTGCTCGAGCTGCTGGTAGACCGCCTTGTCCTGCACGTCGTAGAGCCGCAGCACCCGGTCCTGCCGGAGCTGATTGCGCCAGCCGGAGAAATCGAAGCGCGTCATCAGGTTTTCGATGTTGAAGGTGCCGAGACGCAGCGACATGGGAGGGATTCCTTTTCCTGCGAACACCATAACCATGGCAACGCCTGGCTACAATCTCCAGGCGGCGCGGATCACGATCGACAGACGATCGCCAGCCTTGACCGGCTGACGGCTGAAAGCGCGCAATGCCTGTCCGTCCGGCAGGGCAAGACGCAGCGCATAACGCTCGCCCTCGAACAGCACCGAGAGGACGGTGGCCACCTGTCCTTCCGCCGCGATTTCGACGTCCTGCGGGCGGACGAGGATATCGGCACGCGGCTCCTGCGCCGGTCCGGCGAGGATCTCCTGCATGGCGGGCCAGTCGAAAAGCCGCCTGTCACCGAAGGGTGACGGAAGTGAGAGGATCGCCCCCTGCCCCACGAGGCCACCGACCAACCGGCCCTCCGGGCGCGCATAGACTTCCTCCGGTGTCGCCACCTGCAGCAGCCGGCCCTCGGACATCACGGCAACGTCGGTCGCAAGCGCCATCGCCTCCGACTGGTCGTGGGTGACATAGATCATCGTCGCGCCCGACCGGGCGTGAAACTCCCGGAACGTCTCTTCCATCTCCTGGCGCAGGTGCCGGTCGAGATTGGCGAGCGGCTCGTCAAGCAGCACGACGTCCGGCTCGGTGACGAGGCAGCGGGCGAGCGCGACGCGCTGCCTCTGGCCGCCGGAAAGATCCGCCGGGCGGCGGTCCGCATAGGTTTCGAGATGAACGGCGGCGAGCGCCTGCCTGACCTTGCGCCCCCGTTTCTCGCCGGAAATGCCGCGCACCTTCAGCGGATAGCCGACATTTTCCGCGACGCTCATATGCGGCCAGAGCGCATAGGACTGGAAGACCATCGCCATGTTGCGATGTTCCGGGGCCACCATCTCGCCGGCATCGGCAAGAACCCGCTCACCGAGCAGGATCGAGCCGTCGCTCGGCTGTTCGAAACCGGCGATCATCCTGAGCACCGTCGTCTTGCCGCAGCCGGAAGGCCCAAGCAACGCCAGGAAACCACCTTCGCGTACGGTCAGGGACACATCGTTGACCGCCGCACGGCCGCCGGTATCAAACGTCTTGGAGAGGCGGTTGAGGATCAGCTTCGCCACGGTACCACACCTTTCGGCAGTCGTTTCGCCATCAGTTCCAGCACGACCATCATTGCGATCACCATGATGACGACAAGGACGGAGAGTGCCGCCGCGATGTTGAAGCTGCCACTGTCATCGAGATTGTAGATCAGCACGCCGAGCGTCTGGGTGCCCGCCGACCAGAGGAGCGCGGAGACCGTCAGCTCGTTGCAGGCGATCAGGAAGACGAGGATTACCGAGGCGCCCGCGGCCGGTGCCACCAGGGGCACAAGAATATCGACGAGCCGGCGCGCGAACCCTGCTCCGGAAAGCCGCGCCGCCTCCTCGAGCGAAGGATCGAGCTGGCGGAAGGCGCTGACCACCGGTTTCAGGCTGACGGCGAAGAAGCTCGAGAAATAGGCGATCAGAATGATCCAGATCGTTCCGTAGATCGAGATGCCGATCACCGGAATGGGCGCGGCGAACAGCAGGATGAAGGCGACTGCCAGCACGATCCCCGGCAGCGCATAGGGGATTTCCGCCAGCGCCGAGATGACGCCCACGAAGCGGCTCTTGCTGCGCACCAGGAAATAGCCGGTCAGCACTGTCACCACCAGGAGACCGAAGGCGGTGGCAAGCGACAGCGACAGGGAATTGGTGAACGCGATGCGCGTCGCCGCCTGGCGCAGGAGGATTTCCTCATAGGCCTTGATGGTGACGGTCGCGGGGCTGAGCGGCACGCCATAGGCCGGCGCCAGCGAGCTTGCGACGAGCGCGATCAGCGGCATGGCGAGGATCAGGAAGATCGTCAGCCACAAAAGCAGTTCGGCAAGCCAGCGCCAGGCGCCGAGCCGGAAGACGGCGACCTGCCCCGACAGGCCGATGACGCGATAGTCGCGGCCGCGCAGTACCCGTGCCTCGACCATCAGCCCGATGACCGACAGGATCGCAATCAGGCCGGACAGGACCGAGATGTCCGCGAACGTGCGGGGACCGAAAGCCGCGAATTTCGAATAGATGAGGGTCGGCAGCGTATAGATCCCGGCGGGGATGCCCAGAATTGCCGGAATGCCGAAATTGCCGACGCAGGACACGAAGGCGATCGCCGCGCCGGCCGCAAGACCCGGCAGCGACAAAGGCAGAATGACATCTTTCAGCACCTGAAAGGACGATGCGCCGGAGAGCCGCGCCGCCTCCACCGCATCGCGCGGCAGCGCCAAGAGCCCGGCCCGCAACGACAGGTAGACGAGGGCCGCATTCTGCACGCCGTAGAGCAGCGCGATGCCTCCGATCGAATAGAGCGGCTGCGGCGAACCGAGCGGCGGCGCGAGCCCCAGCGCCTTCAGGAGCGCGCTGGAAGGCCCGGTCATTCCGATCCAGGCGAGCGCCGTCACCTGCGGCGGGATCATCGTCGGCAGCATGAACAGGAAACCGAGGAAAGCCTTGCCGCGGATGTCGAACAACGTCAGCAGCAGCGCGAAGCCGCCGCCCAGAACGACGGCCGCAATCATGCCGAAGAACGAGGTGGACAGCGTGTCATAGACCGACCGCCACAGGCCCGGGTCGGACAGAAGTTCGCTCGCCCCGCCCCGAACTGCGGACATGATTCCGGTCGCGGCGAGCCGGCCGAGCGGCAGCACGCTCAGGCAGAAGATCACGGTTACGACAAAAGGAAACAGCCAGCGTGGCTGGCTGTTTCCCTGTTTTTGAGGTCGCGTCATATGGCGCTTATATCAGCCCTTGATGCCAAAGATATCCGCGAAGCCCTTGACGTCCTTCTCGGAGTTCTTGAGCGCTTCGGGGGCATTGATCGGCAGGACCTTGATCGTCTCGCGCGCCGGGAAGCCTGCCGGCACGGCCATGCCGTTGCGGGCCGGGATGTAGCCGAGCTTCAGGAAGCCTTCCTGGCCCTTCTGAGAGAGGACGTAGTCGATGAACTTCTTGGCATTGTCCGCATGCTTGGTGGAGGCAAGGATCGCTGCCGGCTCGGTGACCGCGGACACGCCTTCCTTCGGGAAGACGAACTCGACGGGAGCACCCTTCGCCTTTTCGCGGATCGGCAGGTAATCGACGACGAAGCCGTAGGCCTTCTCGCCGGAAGCGACGGACTTCAGGATCGCGCCGTTGCCGCCGGCGGCAATCGCGCCGTTTGCCTTGAGGTTCTTGTAGTAGTCCCAGCCAAGGCCGGGAACGCCGGCGAGCGTCTGCGCGTGGATGAGCGCTGCACCCGAAGCGAGCGGGCTCGGCATGGTGACGAGGCCCTTGGCTTCCGGCTTGGCAAGATCTGCCCAGCTGGTCGGCTTCATGGCGGCCTGGGTGTTGTAGATGATGCCGGTGGTGATCAGCTTGGTCGAATGGTAGAAGCCGTCGGCGTCATAGAGGGCCTTGTCGTAATTGGCGGCTTCCGGGGACTTGTAGGCCATCAGCTGGCCTGCCTGCTTCATGCGCTCGAGCGTCACCGTGTCGGCGATCAGGAGAACGTCGGCTGCCGGATTGCCCGCCTGGATCTCGGCATTGAGCTTCGCCATGATCTGCGGCGTCCCATCGCGCACCCACTGTACGTCCAGGCCCGGATTGGCAGCCTTGAAGCCATCGACGGTCGCCTGTGCGTCCTCGTTCGGCTGGCTGGTATAGAGCACGAGGTCGGCGGCCTCAGCGGCGCCGGCAATCATGCCAAAGGCCACGAGGGCGGTGAAAGCGGAAAGAAGGTTCTTCATCGGAGCATCCCTGTTCGAACATAAGCTGCGGACGATAAGCATTCCTGCTTGACAGCCATGTGACAGGCTGGGGGCAACGCCGATCTTGCGGCGTGTTTTAACAGCGGCAAACAAAATTCGAAGACTAAATTTACTGTGCTCAGATCATTCCGGCACAACGACGGCGCAAAACCCGCCCCTTCAATTGTTTCGCAACCAAATCCTGCCATCCCCTGCACCAGGGTATAGTTCGGGGATGGAAGATGAAAAGCCGGGAAAACTTGGGTGCGCGACTGCGCTATGGTTTCGACAAGAGCATGGCGGGGGGCGCGATCGCGCTGATCGGCTGGCTGGCGTTGATATCGCTGGTCGTGATCATGATCGCGGGGGCGATCCTCGCGGCCACCGGGATCGCGCCGGAAGGCGGCGAGCCGCTTGGCTTCATAGAAGGCACGTGGGAATCGCTGATGCGCACCTTCGATGCCGGCACCATGGGCGCAGACCAGGGCTGGAGCTTCCGCATCATCATGCTGCTGGTGACGCTCGCCGGCATCTTCGTCTTCTCCGCATTGATCGGCGTCATCTCGTCCGGCCTCGAGGAAAAGCTCGACGAGCTTCGCAAGGGCCGCTCGCGGGTGCTCGAAACCGAGCACACGATCATCCTCAACTGGTCGCCCTCGATCTTCGACGTCATCTCGGAGCTCGTCATCGCCAACCAGAGCCGCCGCAATCCCCGCATCGTCATCATGGCGAACAAGGACAAGGTGGAGATGGAAGACGAGATCGCCACCAAGGTCGCCGACCGCAAGAACACCAAGATCATCTGCCGCAGCGGCGACCCGACCGATCTCTACGACCTCGGGATCGTCAACCCGCAGACGTCGCGGTCGATCATCGTGCTGTCACCGGAAGGTGAAGACGCGGACCCGCAAGTGATCAAGACCGTGCTGGCACTGGTCAACGATCCGAACCGCCGGGCGGAGAAATACATGATCGCTGCGGAAATCCGCAACGCCGACAATGCCGAAGTGGCAAGGATCGTCGGCGGCGGCGAGATGCAGCTCGTGCTTGCCGACGACCTGATCGCCCGCATCGTCGTTCATACCAGCCGCCAGGCGGGCCTGAGTGCGGTCTATTCCGAGCTGCTCGATTTCGACGGCTGCGAGATCTACACGCTCGAACAGCCCGATCTCGTCGGAAAATCCTTCGGCAATGCCGTCCTCGCCTACGAGAACAGCACTCTGATCGGCCTCTGCGACAAGGACGGCGCCATTCATCTCAACCCCAACCCGAATCAGGTGATCGTCGCCAGCGACCGCGCGGTCATCATCGCCGAAGACGATGGTGCGATCAAAACCTGGTCCGGCGACATGGGCATCGACAAGAACGCCATCAAGGCGATCGTCAAGCGAACCAAGACCGCGGAGCGTACGCTGATCCTCGGCTGGAACCGCCGCGGCCCGATCATCGCCACCGAGCTTGCCCGCTACGTGGCGCCGGGCTCGCGGCTGACGATTGCGGCCGACACACCGGAATTCGAAGGCGAAATCGCATCGCTCGACCTCGACAAGGCTCTGCTCGCCGTCGAACACCGGGTGATCGACACCAGCAGCCGTTCGGCGCTCGACGCACTCGATATCCCCTCCTACGACCACGTCCTGGTGCTCGGCTATAGCGACAGTATGATGGCGCAATCGGCCGATACCCGCACGCTGATTACTCTGCTGCAACTCCGCAAGATCGGCGAGACGGCCGGAAAGCATATCAGCGTCGTCAGCGAGATGATCGACGTGCGTAACCGCGAGCTTGCGGAAGTCACCCGTGCCGAGGATTTCGTCGTCAGCAACAAGCTTGTCAGCCTTATGCTTGCCCAGGCCTCCGAAAACGAATCCATGGCGGCGATCTTTGACGAGCTTCTGGATGAGGCCGGTTCCGAAATCTACATGCGGCCGATGGGCGACTATGTCGATATCTCGAAGCCGGTGAACTTCTTCACCGTGGCGCTCGCGGCCCTTCGCCGCGGCGAAATCGCCATCGGCCATCGCCGCCAGCGCCCGGGCGATGCCGATGCCAGAAACCTCGGCGGCGTCGTCGTCAATCCGCCCCGCACCGAAATGACCACCTATACCGACAGCGACATGCTTATCGTCCTGGCCGCCGACTGACGGACTGCCGAACAAGCAGGTCCGGTAAACAAAAAGCCTGCCGTTCTGCGGCAGGCTTTTTTACGCTCGAATGTTTCGACCGATCAGGCAGCAGCGCGGATCGCGTTGGAGATCAGGCGGCCGAGCCGCTTGATGCCCTCGTCGATCATCGTCTCGTCGGCGCAGGAGAAGCTCATGCGCAGCGTATTGGCATTGCTGCCGTCCGCATAAAACGCCTTGCCCGGAACGAAGGCGACCTTTTCCGTGGCAATCGATTTTGCCAGCAGTTCGGCGCCGTCCATGCCTTCCGGCAAGGTCACCCACACGAACATGCCGCCTTCCGGGCGCGTCCAAGTGGCGTTCTTCGGCATATACTTGTCGAGTGCCGCCAGCATCGCATCGCGACGCTTGCTGTAGACTGCCCTGATCTTGGCGACCTGGGCGTCGAAACCGCGCGAGGCGACGTGCTCGATAGCGATCTGGTTGATCGTCGAGGAATGCAGGTCGGCGGCCTGCTTCATCAGCACCAGCTTGCGGATGACCGGCATCGCCGCGATCACGAAGCCGACGCGCAGACCGGGCGCCAGCGTCTTCGAGAAGCTGCCGCTGTAGATGGTGCGGGTGTTTTCGATACCGCCCCGGCGGGCGATGTCGAGCGCCATGATCGGCGGAATGGCCTCACCGTCATACCGAAGATGCTGATAGGCGGCATCTTCGAGGATCGCGATATCGAGCTCGTCGGCAAGTGCCAGCAGCTTTTCGCGGCCGGCCAGATCAACCGTCTCGCCGGTCGGATTGGAGAAATCCGCAGACAAATAAGCGAACTTGACGCTGCCGCCGATCTTGGCCGCAGTGTCGCGGTAAGCCTCCGGCGTGCGATTGCCGTTCAGCGACAGCTGGTCGTAATTCGGTTCATAGGCATTGAAAGCCGAAAGTGCGCCGAGATAGGTCGGCCAGGTAACCAGCGCCGTATCCTTCGGCGACAGGAACAGCTTGCCGAGATAGTCCAGCGCCTGCTGCGAACCCGAGGTGATGAAAACGTTGTCAGGCGTGCAGTCGATGCCGATCTTGGCAACGTCCTTGGCGATCCACTCGCGCAGCGGCTTGTAGCCTTCGCTGACAGAATATTGCAGCGCGGCGTTGACCTGCTGGCCGGAAAAAATATCCGAATAGGCTTCCTTGAACGCCGCGTCCGGAAACAGCGCCGGATCCGGAATGCCGCCGGCGAAGGAGATGATATCCGGCTGGTCGAGCAGCTTCAGCAGTTCACGGATTTCAGAGGCGCGCATGCGGCTGGAGCGCGTCGCAAAGAGTTGTTCCCAATCAAGCACGGGATGTTTCCTCTTATTTCAATTTTCTATGCGCCATCTTTACACAAAGATCGATAGGTCAGCAAGACTGACCTATTAAGTTGCGGCGATTTTTTCGCCTTTGATTTTGCCCGCAACGGCATTATCTTACGGATACCATATCGATCCACCGAAGGTAAGATTATGACGACAGCAACCTTGTCCTCCAAATTCCAGATCTCCATCCCCAAGGAGATTCGCGAAAAGCATAATTGGCAAGCTGGCCAGCAATTTGCCTTCATCCCTAAGGGCAAGAGCGTCGTTCTCGTTCCGGTGCCGACGCGAGACGAGTTGAGAGGAATAGCAAAGGGCGCCGACACGAGCAATTATCGGGACAGGAACGATCGCTACTAATGCGCATCGTCGACAGTTCCGCATGGATCGAGTGGCTGATCGACAGTTCCCTGGCTTCACGCTTGGCGGACGAGATACCTGAACCGCACGAATTGATCGTGCCGACGATCGTTCAAATGGAAATGTGCAAATGGTTGACAAGGGAGAAGGGCGAGGAATCTGCCGAACGCTTCATGTCCTATACGACCGAATGCATCGTCGTTGAACTCGGCACCGAGATAGCCTGGGATGCCGCCGAAGCTTCTCTCCGTTTCAAGCTCTCGACCGCAGACGCCATCATCTACGCGACAGCAAGGCTCCTGGACGCCGATCTGTTGACCTGCGACCGGCATTTCGAAAACCTGCCGCACGTCACGTATATTTCAAAATCCGGGGCGGAAATATGATTCCGCCCCGGAGCACTCGTCTTAGTTGACGCTCTTATCGACCAGCTTGTTCTTGCCGATCCAGGGCATCATGCCGCGCAGCTTGGCGCCGACTTCCTCGATCTGGTGGCTGTCGTTCATGCGGCGGATGCCCTTGAAGCGCGAGCCGCCGGCGCGGTATTCCTGCATCCAGTCCGAGGTGAACTTGCCGGTCTGGATATCCTTGAGGACGCGCTTCATCTCGGCCTTGGTTTCTTCGGTGATGATGCGCGGACCGGTGACGTATTCGCCCCACTCGGCTGTGTTCGAGATCGAGTAGTTCATGTTGGCGATGCCGCCTTCATAGATCAGGTCGACGATCAGCTTCACTTCGTGCAGGCATTCGAAATAGGCCATTTCCGGCGCATAGCCGGCTTCAGTCAGGGTTTCGAAACCGGCGCGGATCAGTTCGACGAGACCGCCGCAGAGAACGACCTGTTCGCCGAAGAGATCGGTTTCGCATTCTTCTCGGAAGTTGGTTTCGATGATGCCGGAACGGCCGCCGCCGACGCCACAGGCGTAGGAGAGAGCGAGTTCAAGCGCGTTGCCGGAAGCGTTCTGGTGAACGGCAACGAGGCAGGGAACGCCGCCGCCCTTCTGGTATTCGCCGCGAACCGTGTGGCCCGGGCCCTTCGGCGCGATCATCACAACGTCGACGGAAGCCTTCGGCTCGATCAGGCCGAAGTGGATGTTGAGACCGTGGGCAAACGCGATGGCTGCGCCATCGCGGATGTTGCCAGCAATCTCGGCCTTGTAGATGTCGGCCTGCAGTTCGTCCGGGGTCGCCATCATCATCAGGTCGGCCCACTTGGCGGCTTCGGCGACGGTCATCACCTTGAAGCCGTCGGCTTCAGCCTTCTTGATGGTCGCGGAACCGGCTTTCAGCGCGATCACGACATTCTTGGCGCCCGAATCCTTGAGGTTCAGCGCATGCGCACGACCCTGGCTCCCGTAGCCGATGATGGCGACGTTCTTCGCCTTGATGAGATTGATGTCGGCATCCCGATCATAATAAACGCGCATCGTTTTTCCCTTCCCTATGCTGAGGTTTGTTGATGTCTGTCATCGCCCAGCGGAGACGCCGAGCGTGTCCGCCGATTGTTTTTGCGTGCCGTGCAACGCGAGAAAGGCAACTACCGCCCTCTCCGCCTGGCGCGCATTGTCCTTGAGGCCTGGCTCGCCGAGCAGCATGCGTACATGCAGGTCGGAAACGATCAGGCCGTAAAGCGTATGATAGGCGGCGTCCGCATTGTCGAAACGCAGCAGCCCTGCCCTTTTTCCCTGGTCGATCAGCGCCATGGCGCGGCGGTCGATCTGTCGGCGGCCGTGTTCGAGCAGAAGCTTGCCGAGCTTCGATCCGTCTCGGGCCGCCTGGCCGATCGCCAGCCGGTTCAGCGCCAGCGAAACGTCGCCGGCCAGAACTTGCAGCAGATCGCAGGCAAAAAGTTCGAGGTGGTCACGCAGGAGATCGGCGGTCAGCCGTTCGCCGGAGCGCTCGAAGGTGCGTACCTTGCTCGCCTGATGGGCGATCATCGCCGCCAGCAGGCCTTCACGGTCGCCGAACCATTTGTAGAGGCTTTCCTTGGAGCAGTTGGCGGCGCGGGCAAGACCGGACGTCGTCAGCGCCTTCTCGCCGCCTTCCACGAGCAGCCGAAGCGCCTGCTCCAGAACGGCGTTCTGGCGCGGCGAAAATTCGGGCATGTCGGTGGTATCGGCTCTCACGGTTTTTAAATCCTTTTGCGTACCGTACGGTACGGTTCTGCCCGTATAAAGCATCCGCCGCCGCCGTCAAGTCCGTTCTTCGGGGGCGGTCATCAAGGAGGAACGATTTTGCGCTAGAGCTTCTTGAGGGCGATGCAAGGCGCCCGAATGATCAGAGGAGATCCTTCATGAAGCGGATATACGGCACCGTCCCCGCCTTGGCTTTCCTTGCCCTGCCGGCCTTCGCCCATGCTGCCGAAAACCGCTGCGGCTGGATCCAGAACCCGACGCCAGGCAACTGGTGGCTGGACGATGCCGAAGGCACGTGGGTCATCCGTTCGCAGGGCAGCGAAGACGAGCCGAAAGGCATGGATCTGATCCCGGATATTTCCGAGCGGGACTATGTGCGAACGAACGGGAATTACGGTTATGCCTGCGGCTGCATGCGCGTCGAAACGGATGATGTACACATAGTCGAAATCCTGTCGTTCAGGCAGGTGAAGCTGTCGCAATGCAGGAGCGACAGGACGCTCGGCTCCCCCGGCTGATCAGCCGGCAGCCGCGGTCTCGAGTAAAGCCTCTACGTCCCTCGCAGGCGAGGCGCCGTAGAGGCGGCTGTATTCGCGGCTGAATTGCGACGGGCTCTGGTAACCGACGCGATGCCCGGCCGTGCCGGCATCCAGCCGCTCGAACAACATCAGCCGCCGTGCCTCGTGCAGCCGAAGCTGTTTCTGATACTGGACCGGCGTCATTGCCGTGATCGACTTGAAGTGATGATGGAACGAGGAGGCGCTCATGTTGACATGCTCGGCGAGCTCCTCGATGCGCAGCGTCTTTGCAAAGTTCTCGCGCAGCCATCCGATGGCGCGGGCGATGCGATTGCCCTGGCTGTCGGCGATCGCCATGTTGACCAGCTGGTCCCCGGCGGGTCCGATAAGAACGCGGTAGAGGATCTCCTGCTCGATCAGCGGCGCCATCGCGGCGATGTCGCTCGGACTATCGAGCAAACGCAGCAACCGGACGGCGGCATCGGACATTTCCGGCGTGGCGTCGTTGACAACGATGCCGCGCTGGGCCGCGGCGGCGGCCGAAGGCCTCTGCATGTTGATGCGGCTCAGGAGGTCGAGCAGTTTTTCGCTGTTGATCGCAAGCGTCATGCAGAAATGCGGCAGTTCCGGACTTGCCTCGACCACGCGCCATGTCACGGGCAGATCGAGCGACGTCAGAAGATAGGACCCCGGCCCGTAATCGATCCTGTCGCTGCCGAGCTGCACGCTCTTCTTGCCCTGCACGACCATGGCGAGGCAGGGACGGTAACTGCCGTGGCACGGGGCGCTGGGGGTGGAGCGCCGGCTGATCACCAGCCCCTCGACATCGGTCTGATATTCCCCTTCATCCGGCACGAAACGTGCCGCAATCGAGGCGATCTCCTGATAGCGGTTGAAAGGCAGGGTCATGCTGGCGGCTCTTTCTGGAAGTGGAACGGCGTCTCGACTGGCCCTAGTTAGGATGCCTTTCGTGCCGCACAAATAGCGTGCCGCCTCATTTTTTTGCAGGATCATGCAAAAAGCTCAGAGGATCGGTCTAACACCCTTGCGGGTAGGCGGAGCATAGTCCGGCCGTCCAATTTCCTCCCAACCCAACAGATGAATGGAGCTCCCATGGCTATCGCAAAAGGCTATGCCGCGACCGACGCGTCGAAACCCCTGACGCCCTTCACCTTCGAGCGCCGTGAACCGAATGCCGACGACGTCGTCATCTCGATCCAGTATTGCGGCGTCTGCCATTCCGACATCCACCAGGCCCGCAACGAATGGGGTTTCTCGAAATACCCGATGGTTCCCGGCCACGAGATCGTCGGCACGGTGACGGCGGTCGGCTCGGCTGTCTCGAAGTACAAGGTCGGCGACAAGGTCGGCGTCGGCTGCTTCGTCGACAGCTGCGTCGGCTGCGCGACCCGCGACCTCGACAACGAACACTACATGCCGGGTCTCGTGCAGACCTATAACGACGTCGAAGGTGACGGCTCGACGCCGACCTATGGCGGCTATTCCGACTCCGTGGTCGTCAAGGAAGGTTATGTCCTGTCGATCCCGGACAACCTGCCGCTCGATGCCGCAGCCCCGTTGCTCTGCGCCGGCATCACTCTCTATTCGCCGCTGCGCCACTGGAATGCCGGCCCCGGCAAGAAGGTCGCGATCGTCGGCATGGGCGGGCTCGGCCATATGGGCGTCAAGCTGGCGCATGCAATGGGCGCCGACGTCACGGTCCTCAGCCAGACCCTGTCGAAGAAGGACGACGGCCTGAAGCTCGGCGCCGACGCCTATTACGCCACCAGCGACGCCGAGACCTTCACCAAGCTCGCGGGCACGTTCGACCTGATCATCTGCACGGTCGGCACGACGATCGACTGGAACGCCTATCTCGGCCTTCTGAAATTCGACGGTTCGATGGTGCTGGTCGGCGTCCCGGAACACGCGGTCCCGGTCCATGCCTTCTCGGTCATCGGCGGCCGCAAGAGCCTGTCCGGCTCGATGATCGGCTCGATCAAGGAAACCCAGGAAATGCTGGATTTCTGCGGCGAACACAACATCGTTTCGGAAATCGAGAAGATCAACATCCAGGATATCAACGAAGCCTATGAGCGCGTCATCAAGAGCGACGTGCGCTACCGCTTCGTCATCGATATCGCTTCGCTGGCAGCCTGAAATCAAAAACGTCGAAACAGAAGGGGCGGTCCGAGGACCGCCCCTTCTTGCTATGCCCGCCATTGCCGGCGCTGAGATGCCGGCGCTCGGCGTTCGAACCGATTCCCTGATCGTTTCCTCGGCTGCGCCGGCCGCTTCGCCTTACTTCGGCAGCTTGTCGTCCACACCCTCGATGTAGAAATTCATGCCGAGCAGAACGCCGTCCTGAGCCTTTTCGCCGGCGGCCAGCCACGCCGTGCCGTCCTGCTTGTTGATCGGGCCGGTGAACGGATGCAGTTCGCCCGACTTGATCTTGGCTTCGGTCTCTTCCGCCATGGCCTTCACGTCGTCCGGCATGTTGGTATAGGGCGCCATGGTCAGGATGCCATCCTTCAGGCCGTCCCAGATCTGCTCGGACTTCCAGGTACCGTCGAGCAGCGCCTTGGTGCGTTTGATGTAGTAGGCACCCCAGGTATCGACGATCGCGGTCAGCTGCGTCTTCGGGCCTGCCGCGATCATGTCGGAGGCCTGGCCGAAGGCGAGGATACCGCGCTCGGCGGCGACCTGCATCGGAGCGGTGGTGTCCGTGTGCTGGGTCAGGATGTCGACGCCCTGGTCGATCAGCGCCTTGGCGGCATCGGCTTCCTTGCCGGGGTCGAACCAGGTATTGGCCCAGACGACCTTCAGCTTGAAGTTCGGGTTGATCGACTTGGCGCCGAGTTCGAAGGCGTTGATGCCCATCACCACTTCCGGGATCGGGAAGGAGGCGATGTAGCCGGCGACGCCCTTCTTCGACATTTTCGCGGCGATCTGGCCCTGGATATAGCGGCCTTCGTAGAAGCGCGAATTGTAGGTCGCGAGGTTCGGCCCGGCCTTGAAACCGGTCGCATGCTCGAACTTGATGTCAGGGAATTTTGCGGCGACCTTGACGGTGGCATCCATGAAGCCGAAGGACGTGGTGAAGACCAGCGAGCAGCCGGAGCGGGCCATGCGCTCGATGGCGCGTTCTGCATCCGGGCCTTCCGGCACGTTTTCGAGGAAGGGCGTTTCGACCTTGGCGCCGAGTGCCTTGTCGAGCTGCTGGCGACCGAGGTCATGGGCCTGGGTCCAGCCACCATCCGTCTTCGAACCGACGTAGATGAAACAGACCTTCTTCTTCTCCTGGGCCTCGGCGCCGGTCGAAAAACCGCCCATCAGGGCGGCCGATGCGGCAAGGGCGATAATCAGCTTCTTCATTTCCTAACCTCTATTGGCTTGAAGACGTTTTGTTTTTGGTTCCGTGGTCACCGGTCGGGGACAAAGGGTTTCCCGAGCGCGGCCGGCGTATTGATCAGCGTCGTGCGACGATTATGCGAAATGATGATCAGCACCACAATAGTCGCCGCATAAGGAAGTGCGGACAGGAACTGCGACGGGATGACGATGCCGAGGTTCTGCGCCACGATCTGCGCGTGCAGCTGGCCGATCCCGACGGCGCCGAATAGGTACCCGCCGGCCAAAATCCGCCATGGCCGCCAGGAGGCGAACACGACGAGCGCCAGCGCGATCCAGCCACGGCCGGCCGACATGTTCTCCACCCATTGCGGCGTGTAGACGAGCGAAAGCTGAGCCCCGGCAAGTCCGGCACAGGCGCCGCCGAACATGACCGCCAGGTAGCGGGTGCGGATGACGTTGATGCCGAGCGCATGGGCGGAGGCATGGCTGTCGCCGATCGCCCGCAGCTTCAGTCCGGTCCGGCTCCTGAACAGGAACCAGTTGATGCCGACGACAAGCGCGATCGATACGTAGAAGATCAGGTCCTGGCGAAAGAGGACGCGACCGAAAAACGGGATATCCGAAAGGAACGGAAAAACGATCGGCTGCAGCTTGATGCCCGGCTGGCCGACGAAGGCCTCGCCGATCTGGCCGGAAAGCCCGAGACCGAGGATGGTGAGCGCAAGGCCGGTCGCGACCTGGTTGGCCACCAGCGTCAGCGTCAGGAAACCGAAGAGCAGCGAGAAGACCCCGCCCCCAAAAATGCCGGCGAGGATGCCGATATAAGGGGAGCCCGTCAGTTGCGCGGCCACGAAGGCGCAGGCCGCGCCGATGATCATCATGCCCTCGACGCCGAGGTTCAGCACGCCGGAGCGCTCGGTCACCAGTTCGCCGAGGGCTGCGAGAACCAGCGGGGTCGATGCGGTGATGACGGTGAGAAGGATCGCCTCGAACATCAGCCCCTTACCTCCGCCGTTTTTGTGCCCGCAAAGATCAGTCGGACCCTGTAGTGGATCAGCGTATCGCAGGAGAGCACGAAAAAGAGCAGCAACCCTTGAAAGACACGGCTGACCTTGTCCGAAATGCCGATCGACAGCTGCGCCGCCTCGCCGCCGAGATAGGTCAGCGCCAGCACGAGCCCTGAAGCGATGATCCCAAGAGGGTTGAGCCGCCCAAGGAAGGCAACGATGATCGCCGTGAAACCATAGCCAGGCGAGATGACCGGCTGGACATGACCGATCGAGCCGGAAACCTCCGAAATGCCGGCAAGGCCGGCGAGCGCACCCGACAGCAGCATCGAGAACCACACCATGCGGCGGGCGGAAAAGCCGGCAAAGCGCCCTGCCCGCTCCGACTGGCCGAGCACCGAGACCTCGAAGCCCTTCAGCATGAAGCGCATCATGAACCACAGCGCCACGGCCGCCACGATCGCAAAGATGAATGCCCAGTGGGCACGGCCGGACGAGGACAGAATTTCCGGCACGACGGCTTCGATCTGAAACGTCTTGGTGATCGGGAAATTATTGCCCTGCGGATCGCGCCAGGGACCGCGCACCAACCAGTCGAGATAGAGTTGGGCAATATAGACCAGCATCAGGCTGGTCAGAATCTCGTTGGTGTTGAAACGGGTCTTCAGGAGCGCCGGTATGCCGGCGTAAAGCGCGCCGCCCAGCATGCCAAGGATCAGCATCAGCGGCAGGATGATCGGCGAGTGCCAGGCGGGATACATGACGGGCAGGATCGAGCCGGTGATCGCGCCGATGGTGAACTGGCCTTCGGCGCCGATATTCCAGTTGTTGGACCGGTAGCAGACCGACAGGCCGACCGCGATCAGGATCAAGGGTGCTGCCTTGATCGCCAGTTCGTGCAGCGACCAGACTTCCAGCAGCGGCTCGACGAAGAAACTGTAGAGAGCGCTCACCGGGTTCTTGCCGAGCAGCCAGAACATGATGGCGCCGAAGGCGAGCGTCAGCGCGAGCGCCAGCAGCGGCGACAGGACCGAAAACAGCGTCGAGACGCGGGCGCGCTTCTGGAGCTCAATGCGCATTCGCCGCCTCCGGAACAGAGTGGCTTTCATGGACGCCGCCCATCAGCAGACCGATGCGTTCCAGCGTCAGCGTGCCGGCCGGATGGGGCTCGGAGAGGCAGCCTTCCGAGATCACGGCGATATTGGTTGCCACTTCGAAAATCTCGTCGAGGTCCTGGCTGATCACCACGACTGCCGAGCCCGACTTGGCAAGATCGATCAACGCCTGGCGGATGCGGCTTGCGGCACCGGCGTCGACGCCCCAGGTCGGCTGGTTGACGACGAGCACGGAGGGCTGCCGGTCGAGCTCGCGCCCGACGATGAATTTCTGGAGATTGCCCCCCGAGAGCGAGCCTGCCTGGGGATCCTCGCCGCTCTTGCGGACGTCCATCGCCTCGCAGATGCGGCGGGTGGCGGAGCGGATCGCATCGAAGCGGATGACGGAAAAGGCGCCGCCGGACAGGAAGGCCTTCTTGTCCGATTGGCTGCGGGCAAGCAGGAGATTGTCCGAAAGCGCCATGGCGGAGACGGCGGCGTGTCCATGGCGCTCTTCCGGCACGAACCCGGCGCCAAGCAGCCGGCGGCCGTTGATCCCGGTGCGGCCGACCGCCTTGCCGCGGATGCGGATCGCCTCGTCCTCGGCGACCGGATATTCGCCCGAGAGCGCATCGAAGAGTTCGCCCTGGCCATTGCCCGCAACGCCGGCGATCGCCAGCACCTCTCCGGCGCGAACCTTCATGGTGATTTTCTTGAGCGATACGGCAAAGGGTGTACGCGCCGGAACCGAAAGATTGCTGACCTCGACGCAGATATCGCCGAGTGCTGCCGCATTGTCCCGATGGACTTCGGCGACGTCGGAGCCCACCATCATGCGGGCGAGCGAGGCTGGGGTTTCCTGTTTGGGATCGCAGGCGCCGGTAACCTTGCCGTGGCGCAGGACCGTGGCGCGGTCGCAGATGCGGCGCACTTCCTCCAGCCTGTGGCTGATATAGAGAACCGATCGGCCCTCGGCCTTCAGCTTGAACAGCGTCTCGAACAGCCGGTCGGCCTCCTGGGGGGTCAAGACCGAAGTCGGCTCGTCGAGAATGATCAGCTTGGGATTCTGAAGCAGCGCCCGGACGATCTCGATGCGCTGGCGCTCGCCCACGGACAGGTCCGCCACATGCGCCTGAGGATCGAGCGGCAGGCCGTATGCCTTGGAAAGCGACGCCGCTTCGTCCGATATCCTGGCAAGCGAAATCTTCGGGTCGAGCGACAGCGCGATGTTTTCCGCCACCGTCAACGCCTCGAACAGCGAGAAATGCTGGAAGACCATGCCGATGCCAAGATGACGGGCCTCACCCGGCGAGGCGATCGTCACCGGCGCACCTTGCCAGAGGATCTGGCCGGCGCTTGGCTGCAACACGCCGAAGAGCATCTTTACCAGCGTGGACTTGCCGGCGCCGTTTTCACCGAGCAATGCGTGAATTTCACCGGAGCCGATATCCAAATCGATCGCGTTGCAAGCCGCGAAGCTGCCGAAAAGCTTGGTCAAACCTCGAACCGACAGAAGCGGAACGGCCGCCGGACCCTCGGATAACGTCACTGAACCCCCTCGTTCACCGCGGGCCTACCTTCTTCGAGGTTTTTCAGGGCAACGCGGCGTATTGACTTTGACGACATCCGGCGATCACTCCGGACATTCGACTGATATTGATACCGTTTTTGTTGCTTCGCACAACATTAAAAAAGGGGGTTTCCGGACCGCCCAACTATTTTCCAAGACTAGGGAAAAGCTGCAGAACACCGCCAAAGCAATAGAGGTAGATGCCGCTCAATACGACACCGTAGACGACCCAGTCGGGTGTTTCGAAATGCAGGAGCAGCGAGTAGCCGCCGAGCGCGCACCAGATGAGGCAGATGGCCAGATTAAGCGGTCGGAGCCGCTTAACGCGGACAGGATGCAGGAAATTGATCGGCAGGAAGGTCAAGACGACCGATACAGAGACCAGGACCAGAGCCGCCGTTGCGCTCGCATCGATGACGAACAACGTGAACACGACCATGTTCCAGACGACCGGAAAGCCGGAGAAAAAGTATTCGTCCGTCTTCATGCCCGTGTCGGCATAATAAACCGCGCTCGATACGACGATCGCGCCCGCGGCGACGAAGGACCAGGGCTCGCCGATCATGCCGCTCTGGTAAAGCGCAAACGCCGGCAACAGCACGTAGGTCACGTAGTCGATGATGTTGTCGAGCGTATCGCCGGACCAGTTGGGCAGAACCTCCTTGACCCGCACCTTGCGGGCGATCGGTCCGTCGATGCCATCGACGAGGAGCGCCAGCCCCAGCCACCAGAACATGTCGACAAAGCGATGCTCGGCCGCCGCGACGACCCCGAGGAAAGCGAGAAACGAACCGGATGCCGTCAGGAGGTGAACCGAGAAGGCGCGAATTTCGGCATACGGAACTTTTCTGTAATTGAAGATTCGTCTGATCACACGTCAGTCCCGCCTTTCCCACATTGGGCGAGGTATGCGGCCAATCACCGCGCATTGCAACCGGCTTGGCCCCGTCGCAAGCCATAGAGCATTGCTTTTTCCATGCTGCGCTGCCGTGCCCCATGGATATGCCCGCCGCGAAGCTCTAGATAATCGAAGGTATATTTTGCAGAGCAGGACGACGGACATGCAGCATTTCGAGATCGCCGTGGTGGGCGGGGGACTGGCCGGATCGGTTGCCGCACTGGCGCTTGCGCGTGCCGGTCGCAAGGTGGCGATCATCGCACCTTCTCCCGAGAAAACCGATGAGCGTACGACCGCACTGATGGATCACTCCATTCGCTTTCTTGAACGACTTGGCGTCTGGGAGGAGATCGCGCCTTCCGCCGCGCCGCTTTCGGTCATGCAGATCGTCGACGGTACCAAGCGGCTGCTGCGCGCGCCGACGGCGCAGTTCCGGGCGCAAGACGTCGGCCTCTACGCCTTCGGCTACAACATACCGAACCGGGCACTGTCGGAAACGCTGGATGCGGCGGTGGCAGTAGAACGCAACGTTACCAACGTCGCTCAAATCGTCGAAACCTTCGATTTTTCGGCCGAAAGAGTGATCCTGACACTGTCGAACGGCACGACTGCCAGCGCCGATTTCGTCGTGGGGGCGGACGGACGTCAGTCGAAGGCGCGGGAGACGGCCGGCATCGGCGTGCGCCGCTGGTCCTATCCGCAGTCGGCCGTGGTATTGAATTTCGCCCATACCCTGCCGCACGGCAATGTTTCGACCGAAGTCCATACGGAAAGCGGACCGTTCACCCAGGTTCCCCTGCCCGGCCTGCGCTCCAGCCTCGTCTGGGTGGTGAAGCCGGAGGAAGCCCGCCGTCTCGTCGAGCTTCCAACCGAGGACTTGTCGCGGCTGGTCGAAGACCGCATGCAGTCGATGCTCGGCAAGGTGAAGGTTGAAGGCAAGGCACAGGCGTGGCCGCTTTCCAGCCTGATGGCGGAGAGGTTCGGCAAGGGTCGACTGGCGCTGATCGGCGAGGCCGCGCATGCCTTTCCGCCGATCGGAGCGCAGGGCCTCAACCTTTCACTCCGCGACATCATCGCGCTTTCGGAACTGCTCGTTGCTACCGGCGACCGCCCGATCCCGGCGGATGCAGGCGATCGCTTCAACCGGCGCCGCGGGCCGGACATCGTCAGCCGCACCGTCGGCGTCGACCTCCTCAACCGCTCGCTGCTGTCGGATTTCCTGCCGGTGCAGATGCTGCGTGCCGCCGGACTGCACATCCTCACCAACGCCCCGCCGCTTCGCAACCTGCTGATGCGGGAAGGTATTGAACCGGGTCGTGGCCTGCGGGCCGTCGTCGATGCCTTACGGAAAGAGATCCGGCGGTAAGGTGCCGGAATTGATGAGGTAAAGCAGCACCGGCAGCGTTGCCACCGATGCGACCGTAATGATCAGGATGCTCGCCGACGCCCTCTCCTGCCAGACGCCGTATTGCTGGCTGATGACGAAAACGTTGGTCGCCGTCGGCAGCGCCGAAAGCAAGGTCGCGGAATAGATCCACACGGGATCGAAATTGCCGATCAGCGACAGGACCGCATAGGTGGTCATCGGCAGCACGACCAGCTTGGAGACCGCGATATAGCTGATCTCCACCGGCACGCGCTTGATCGGCCGGAGCGCCAGCGTCACCCCCATGGCAAACAGCGCGCAAGGGGCCGCGGCCTGGGCGAGGTAGTCGATGAGCCGCTGGAAGGCGGCGGGGGGCTGGACGGCAAATGCCGCGAAGCAGAATCCAAGCGCCGTCGAGATGATGAACGGGTGCAGCACGACTTTCCGGAGGATATCGCCGACCACGTGGCTGACGGGGCGTTTGTCGCCGCCGGCCACCGCCATCATCGCAGGTGCGACGATGAAATGCGCGGCGTTCTCGAAGCAGACGATCAGCGCCACCGGCACAGCTGCCGCCTCACCGAAAGCCAGCAGCGCCAGGCCCGGCCCCATATAGCCGATATTGCCGTAGGCGCCGGCAAACGACTGGATGGTGCAATCGGCAAACGAATTGCGACGCAAAAAGAAGCCGATCAGGAAGAGAACGAAGAAGACCAGGTAGGTCGCGCCGATCTCGCCGAAGATGAAGTCGGCTCGCGTCAGCTGCTCGACCGGCGTGCGGGAAACGAGCTTGAAGAACAGCGCCGGCAGAGCCGCGTAGATGATGAACGTATTCATCCAGCCGAGCGCTTCGGCCGGCTGTTTCGTCACTCTCGCGGCCAGATAGCCGATGAAGATCAGGCCGAAGAAGGGCAACAGCAATGCAATGATATCGGCCATCGGTTCCCTGCCCGCAGACCGGGTCGTATTGGAAGACGCTTTCCGTTAGCCGATTTGCATCAGGATTGGAAAGGTCTGCTGGAACCAGATTGCGGCCGAAGTGACGAAACCGAAGATGAAAGCGAGCCCGGTCAGAATCAGGAAGACTCCCATGACCTTCTCGACCATGCCGAGATGGCGGCGGAAGCGAGTGAGGAACCGCATGAAGGCACCCGAGAAGCCGGCGGCGATCCAGAACGGCACGGCGAGACCCAGCGAATAGATGGCGAGCAGTGCCGCCCCCTCGCCGACTGTATCGCGGGATGCGGCAACGCCGAGGATCGCGCCGAGCACCGGGCCGATACAGGGTGTCCAGCCGAAAGCGAAGGCAAGTCCCATGACATAGGCGCCGGAGAGCGTCGCCGGCTGGCCGCCGCCCTGGAAGCGTGCCTCGCGGGCGAGAAGGCCTATCCGGAAGACGCCCAGAAAATTCAGGCCCATGACGATGATGATCAGGCCGCCGAGCTTCGACAGGAGATCGAGATGCTGACGCAGGAGCACGCCGATCGTCGACGCGCCGGCCCCGAGCGCCACGAAGACGGTCGCAAAACCGAGCGTGAAGAACAGCGCCGACTTGAGTACCGCCCGCCGTGTCCCGGCCCCCGAATCGATGACCGCCGCCCCTCTACCACCGCGGAACTGCTCGACCGAAATGCCCGCCATATAACAGAGATAGGGTGGCACGAGCGGCAGCACGCAAGGAGAGAGAAACGACAATGCGCCGGCAAGAAGCGCGCTCAGCAGGGATATTTCGGCAATCGACACATGTGGCTCCGGATGGCGGGCTTTCGGGGAGCCCGCGTCTTAGGCTTGAGGTAATGGCCGGACGCGGCGAATGCCAATCACCTTTTCGCATGGCCGCAGAAAAGCGGCAGATAGCCGCATTTTTGCTGTTTTTGCGGGTTGACCGCAAGGGGGCACCTGCCTATGTTCCGCGCACTTTCAAGGACGCGCTCACCCGCGGCCGCGGGAGAGCGTAGCTCAGTCGGTAGAGCAACTGACTTTTAATCAGTAGGTCCAGGGTTCGAATCCCTGCGCTCTCACCACATTCATAATTAAATCGGATACTTAACCAGACATCAATGCGATTGCAGTGGCCTGATGCGCATGGGCCAATGCTCCGCACGCTGTCTCGTTCCCGTGGCGGGTGGTATCGCTGCGCCTGCTTCGTCACAATGTGGGTGGACGAAGTCCGGCCGGTCTGTCACAAGCCGATCAGGACGCGACTGCCGTTAACTTTAGAACGGGGTCGGGCGACCGATTGACGTCACGTCGCTGCCACGAGATCACGTCGGCCGTCCTTCCTTAGATCCGGCACGCTGAATTGCATCGCCAAAAGCCCCGCCTTCACCCATTACAATTTGCTCATCTTCAGGGCGAACGCCATTCATTACAGCCAGGTTATGTTTGCAGCAGCAAATTGCGGTGGGAAGAAAACTCCGGGTGCGGCGCCAAACCATTGAAATATCTTATCTCGTGAGATGAAGGATGGCTCCGGAGCGGAGCATTTGGCCTAAAATTCGGCAGATGGGGCCTTCCAAACCTTATTTATTATTAAGCTGACCTTCGAGGCTTCGGGGCGTATTTCTATCTTCAAGACTGAATGACGCCGACGGCCGGAGAGGCCGTGACGGCAGAGCCAGTTTCACAACCGTTTGCCGAAGGTGGAGCTCAGATATGCGCCCGCTCGTCCCGATAAACCAGCCTTCCCCCGTGTCGCCGGCGCCCTGCCCGGTCATGCACCTCACCGGACCGCCCGGCGTTCGACTTCGATAGCCAGGCGTTCGAAGCCGCGTCAGCTGCCCGGTGTATCGTTTTTCCGATGCAACGGCTTGCCCGCAAAGCTGGCTTTTCAGCTTCGTAAACCTCCAGAACCCCAACCGATCGGCCCGCGCTCATCGCGCAGCTTCGATCCTCTTCGCCCCAATGCGCCGCCTGCCGGCGCAAGGGCTGCAGATTTGAAAGGAAGACCTCCATGTCCAATATCCTTCGCAAACATCGGATCGCGGCACTTCTTAGCGCTGCCATCGTTGCGGTCCCGCTCTCCGTGCCGGTCATTCTCGGCACCAACGCGGCGCATGCTGCAACTACGGCAACGGCTGCTGCCGGCTCCGTTTCCGGCATCGTCGCTCCGGGTGGTTCGTTCGCGCCGATCGTTTCGGCCGACAAGCCGGCCGTCGTCACCATCACCACCACGATGAAGGCCCAGAACGTTGCCTCGGACGACAACTCGCCGTTCGACGAGCAGTTCCGGCAGTTCTTCGGCCAGCAGGGCATTCCCATGCCGCGCCATATGCCGCAGCAGCGTCAGGCCCCCAGAACCGAAGCCCTCGGCTCCGGCTTTGTCGTCACGGCCGACGGCTACATCGTCACCAACAACCACGTGATCGACAACGCGATCGATATCAAGGTGACCCTCGACGACGGAACGGAAGTCCCCGCCAAGCTCGTTGGCGCCGATCCGAAATCCGATCTCGCCGTCATCAAGATCAACGCGCCGAAGCCGCTGGCGACGATCGCCTGGGGCGATTCGGACAAGCTCAATGCCGGCGACCAGATTCTGGCGATCGGCAATCCGTTCGGCATCGGCACGACCGTCACCGCCGGCATCGTTTCGGCCCGCGGCCGCGATCTCCACAGCGGCCCCTATGACGACTTCATCCAGATCGATGCGCCGATCAATCACGGCAATTCCGGTGGCCCGCTGGTCGATCTCGAAGGCAAGGTCGTCGGTATCAACACGGCGATCTATTCCCCGAACGGCGGCAGCGTCGGCGTCGGCTTTGCCATCCCGTCCGACCAGGCTCAAAAAGTCGTCGCCAAGCTGATGAAGGACGGTACGATCGAGCATGGCTTCATCGGAGTACAGATCCAGCCGGTGACGGCGGATGTGGCAAGCGCCATAGGCCTCGACAGGCCTGAAGGCGCGCTGGTTGCCAATGTCAACGACGACACGCCGGCTTCCAAGGCCGGTATCCAGACCGGCGACGTCATCACCGCGCTCGGCGGACAGGCGATCAAATCTCCTCGCGACCTGTCGCGCATGGTCGCCGACCTCACGCCCGGCGCCAAAGAAGGCCTGACAGTCTGGCGTCAGGGTCAAAGCCGCACTCTGAGCATCACGGTCGGCGGCAACGAGCCCAACCAGCAGCAGGCTTCCGCCGACAATGGTGACAAGTCCACGCAGGGTGCGCAGCGCGTTCCGACCATCGGTATCGGTCTTGCAGACCTCACGCCGGATATTCGCGAGGCGCTCAACTTGCAGCGCCGGGAAAACGGTGCCGTGATCGAGAGCGTCGCACCCGACAAGCCGGCTGCCGACGCCGGCCTGCAGCCCGGGGATATCATTGTCTCGATCAACCAGCAGCCTGTGAAGTCGGCGAAGGAAGCCAAGGCGGCGGTCGCGGAAGCCGGCAAATCCGGGCGCAAGTCCGTCCTGCTGCTGATCCAGCGTGGCGAGAACCAGACCTTCGTCGCGGTCCCCTTCTCGATCGGCTGAACATCGGACTCGCCCTATCTTCTTGGCGCCGCCCGGTTGTCGCGACCGGGCGGAGGTCGTTTGGTCCCGCCCACACTCCCCTCCAAGGCGGCGGCGAGTTCTGCAAACCTCGCCCTCGCCCGAGCAAGCACCAGCGCATCGGCGATCGGTTTGTCGACAACGTCCTCCAGAGCCCGAGACACCCGACGGGCCGCTCTCTTCAATTCGCCGGGAGCGGCTTGGCTGCTCACGATCTCGCCTGCCAAGATATACATTCGCCGATAGCTCCTTGCTTCGGCGGCCGCCCTCATCCACGTCCTATGGAACTCAGTCATGCGGGCTTAGATGGGAGCCGCCTGCGGAAAGTCAGGTGCGCCGTAACGGTAGAGTCAATCTCGCCTTAACCAAAACTTAAGCGTGAATTACCATTTGCTGATGAAATCGGCGCCGGAACCTTCGTGGACAAAGGACGTTTGCCCGGCCGAAGGAGCATCTTTATGCGCATAATATTCGTGGTCATGATCGTTTCGGTGCTCAGCATCCTGGCATTCAAATATGCCGACCAGTCGCTTGGTGGTGGCGACATCCTAGCCTCTCCCATGGAGCTCTCGTCCCAGAACTGACACGATCGCGTGAGGCGGTTGATCTTTTCCGCCTGCCCCCCGGATCGGCTTGACCGCTCCGGCCTCACCGCCATATTCCTGCGGTCCCGCCCCAACCCATTTTCCAAACACGAGAGGTTTTCATGGCCAAGCCAAAGATTGCGATTATCATCAGCAGCACACGTGACACGCGGTTCGGCGACAAGCCGGCACATTGGATCTATGATACGGCGTCCAAGCGCGACGACATGGAATTCGAGATCGTCGATCTGCGCGACTTCCCGTTGCCTTTCTTCAACGAAAAGGCATCGAATGCCTGGGTTCCCACCGAAAACGAAGTCGGCCAGCGCTGGCAGAAGAAGGTTGCCGAATTTGACGGCTATATCTTCGTGATCGCCGAATACAACCGCTCGATCACGGCAGCGCTCAAGAATGCGCTCGACTATTCCTATCCGGAATGGAACCGCAAGCCGGCGGCAGCCGTCGGGTACGGCAGCGTCGGCGGCGCCCGTGCGGTCGAACACTTCCGCACGATCGCGGTCGAACTCCAGATGGTCCCGACCCGCCCGGGCGTGCACATCCAGGGCGCCGACTTCTTCGCGGTCTGGCAGCAGGGCAAGGCGCTCTCGGAACTCGCCCATCTGGAACCCGGCGTGAAGACGATGCTGGACGACCTTTCCTGGTGGGCCACCGCCCTCAAGACGGCCCGGGAAAAGGCCTGATTTGCCGTCGCGCGCCATTGATCTCAAGGCTTCGGTACCGGCCGGAACTTTCCGGTTTTCCGGGTGTTGTCAGGCTATAGAGGAGCTGTTGCCATGAACGCCCGAAATGTCCTGATTGCCTTGGGATCTGCCATTGCGGGCGGCCTTGTCGTTGCCCTTCTGATGCATCCCGCCGGACCAACCGCCACCACGAAGTCGGATCGCCTCGACGGCCCTCCGGCGGAGACCGCCTTCCTGCCGGAACGGTTCGGCGTTCCCGGCTCGACGCAGTGATCGCGCGGGATTTGAAATACGAAAGGCCGGTGTCTCTTTCCAGGCGCCGGCCTTTTTCATTGTACCCGATCAGTGAACGGCCTTGCCGCCCTGTTCCTCTTCGAATGTCACGGCGACATCGCCGTCTGCCGACAGGCGAACTCTGTCGCCTTCGATATCGGCAACCAGTTCCAGCGGAATGAAGTGATGGTGGCCTCGATGGCCGCCCTCACCGCTGTCCTTTTTGGTCAGCTTGATACGGCTGCCTTCGACGCGATCGACCGTTCCAACATGAACGCCATCCGCGCCGATGACTTCGGCGTGTTCCTTGATTCTTGCAGCATCGATCATGGGAAATCTCCTTTTTCTGCGTTTCGACAACGCGTGAATGAAGATATCGATGCATGCTCTTCGAAAATGTGGGAGCTATTCACGAACTCCCCCGCGGAGAACAACCGGTCTATTGGTGCAGGGTATAAGTGCCCATCTTGCAGAAGTCCTGCGTATCTTCCATGTCTTCAAGCTTGGAATCCTCCGAGAATTCGAAGCGCATGTCGTATTTGCAGGAACGGCGGCCATCGCGGATGGTGATCTTGATGCTCTGGCCCGGCTCCAGTACGTCATCGCCGAAAACGTCTTCTTCCCAGTTATCCACGCCTTCCGGCGACGTATAAAAGCGCTCGAGTGTACCCTTGGTTTTATTGATCAGGGTGAACACAAGATCGTCTGCGGCGTTGGATGCACCGGCTGACATCAGAATAGCTGCGTAAACGCCAGCTAACACCGAGAATTTCTTAATCATAACATTACTCCTCTACCCGTCATTGGATGCGTTATTACTACCACCCGGCTCTTAAGGCATGGTGAAACGGCAGGTATTCTTAAATGCCGCAGGTTACCGATATTTAAGTTTTACCGCTTCCGGTTTTATGCCATTGAGAGAGAAGACGAATTCCGTCTGGCGACCACGCTTCCGACGGATTTGCGCCGCATGACGGCGCGGCGGGAAGTTTAGCCCCGGTTGTATCGCTACCCAGCAAAGGACAAACCGTTGAACGTGCAGAACACATCCGACCCGGCAACAAAGACCAGCGGCACGCCCGATCTCGCCGCGATCCTGGCCGCTTCGGGAAACCAGCGCAAGAAGCGCCGCTGGATCTGGCCGACGGTCCTTATCGTACTGGTTGCTGCGGCGGCAGTCGCCTACAGCTATTTCGGCAGCAGCGGCCCGCGCTACGACTACACCACCCAGCCGGCGAAGAGCGGGGGCCTCTCGGTCATCGTCACGGCGACCGGGTCGGTCCAGCCGACGGATCAGGTGGATATATCGAGCGAACTGTCCGGCACCGTCCGCAAGGTCAATGTCAGCTATAACAGCGCGGTCAAACAGGGCGACGTGCTCGCCGAACTCGACACCAACAAGCAGGAAGCGGACGTTCAGAGCGCCCGCGCCCAACTTGCTTCGGCAAAGGCCAACGTGCTGAAGGCCGAAGCGGAAGCGGCTTCGGCCAAGAATTCGCTCGACCGCCTGACCGGCCTCGTCAGCAACCGCATTTCGACCCAGCAGGAACTGGATGCGGCGAAATTCACCTATGATTCGGCACTTGCCACCAAAGCCGTCAACGAGGCCTCCGTTCTTTCAGCCGAAGCCAATCTACGGCTCTCGGAGCTCAACCTTCTGAAGCTCAAGATCGTGTCGCCCATCGATGGCATCGTGCTGACCCGCGACGTGGACCCCGGCGCGACCGTCGCCTCCTCGCTGAATGCACCGGTGCTCTTTACCATCGCCGGCGACCTGAAGCGCATGGAACTGCAGGTCGCTGTCGACGAGGCGGATGTCGGCCATGTCCGGGAAGGCCAGACGGCGAAATTCTCGGTCGACGCCTATCCCGATCGTAATTTTCCGGCCACCATCCAGGCGGTGCGCTTTGCATCCGAAACCGTCTCCAACGTCGTCACCTACAAGGCGATCCTGACGGTCGACAACGCCGATCTGCTGCTGCGCCCCGGCATGACGGCAACCGCGGACATCACCGTGCAATCGGTCACCGACGCGCTCCTCGTGCCGAATGCGGCGCTGCGCTATTCGCCGCCGACGACCGCGCGCAGCCGCGGCAATTTCCTCACCCGGCTGTTCACGCCGCCCCGTCCGCGCGGCAATCGCGGTGGCGACGCTACTTCGAGTACAGGCCGTGCCGTCTGGGTCCTGCGCGCAGGCGTGCCGACGCGGGTGCAGGTCGAAACGGGCCCGACCGACGGCCAGTTCACGGTGCTGAAATCCGGCGAGGTCAAGCAAGGCGATCTGCTGATCACGGACGCCGTCGCCCGGGCGAACTGAGGAGGGTTTTGGTGACGCTCCCTCCCATCATCACCTTCAGACAGGTCTCGAAATTCTACGGGCACGGCGAAGCGACGATCCGTGCTCTCGACCGTATAGACCTGTCGATCACGGCGGGCGAGTTCGTATCGATCATGGGTCCGTCCGGCTCGGGCAAATCCACGGCGATGAACATTATCGGCGGGCTCGACGTCCCTTCATCCGGCGAATATCTGTTCCAGGGCATTCCGACGAGCGGCTTCGACCGCGCGCAACTGACGCTGCTGCGGCGTCACATGCTCGGATTCGTGTTCCAGGGATTCAACCTTCTCGCCCGCACATCCGCCGTTGAAAATGTCGAACTGCCTCTCGTCTATCGCGGCATGGATCACCGCGAGCGACGCAGCCGGGCAATGACCGCGCTGGAACAGGTGGGCCTCAAGGGCCGCGAAGGCCATACGAGCCAGGAACTTTCCGGAGGTCAGCAGCAGCGCGTGGCGATCGCACGCGCCATCGTCACCGATCCCGCCGTGCTGCTCGCCGACGAACCGACCGGCAATCTCGACACCAGAACCAGCGCCGAGATCATGGAACTGATCACCCGGCTCAATCGCGACAACGGCATTACCGTCATCATGGTCACTCACGAGGAGGACATCGCGGCCTATGGCAAGCGGCTCCTGCGGTTCGTCGACGGCCATCTCGCCTCCGACCAGGCGCAGGTGAAGGAGCATACCCATGTTCTTTGAGACGGCGAAACTGGCCTGGCGGGCGATCAGCCGCAACATGCTGCGCTCCTTCCTGACCGTGCTCGGCGTGGTGATCGGCGTCGCGGCCGTGATCGCCATGGTGACCGTCGGCAATGGCACGACGGCGAAGGTCCAGGCCGAGCTTTCCCGCCTCGGCACCAACACGCTTTTCGTCCGTCCGGGCCAATGGGGACCGGGACGCGCCAGCAGCGAGGCCAAGCGCTTCAACGACAAGGATGTCCTGGCGATCCAGGAACAGGTGACCGGGCTTCGCGCCGTGGCGCCGCTGAACCGCGGAACGGCGACCGTGATCGCGGGCGGCGCAAACCATTCCTCGAGCGTGATCGGCACCACCAACGACTACCTGATCGCCCAGGACTGGGATCTGTCGCTCGGCCGGTCATTCCTCGCCAACGAGGACCGTGGCGGCCAGGCTGCCTGCATGATCGGGGAGACGGTGCGCAAGGAACTGTTTGGCGCGGCCAACCCGGTCGGGCAGAGTATCCGCGTCAGCAATGTCGCCTGCCCGGTCGTCGGCGTGCTTGCCGTCAAGGGTCAGTCCGGCATGGGCGACGACCAGGACGACACGGTCATCATGCCGCTGAAGCTGCACCAGCGGCGGATCGGCGGCACGACGACGATCAGCAGCATCATCCTGTCGGCGCAGGACGGCGTGGCGACCACAAAAGTCCAGTCGGACGTCGAAAGCCTGCTGCGCGAACGGCGCAGGATCGCGATCGGCCGCGAGGACGATTTCTCGGTCAACGACATGTCGCAGATCGCCGCGGCGATGACCGGCACGACTGTGCTTCTGACCGGCCTCCTCGGCGCCGTCGCGGCCGTCAGCCTGCTGGTTGGCGGCATCGGCATCATGAACATCATGCTGGTGTCGGTCACCGAGCGCACCCGCGAGATCGGCATTCGCCTCGCGATCGGTGCCCTTGAGCGGCAGGTGCTGACCCAGTTTCTCGTCGAGGCGGTGATGCTGTCGATCTTCGGCGGCATCAGCGGCATCATTGCCGGCCTTGCGCTTGCCTATGGCGTCGTGAGCTTCCTCGGCGTGCCCTTCGTCGCCAGCCCGACGATCATCCTGCTCGCGTTTGCCTTCTCGGCAATGATTGGCATGGTGTTCGGCTACTTTCCGGCCCGCCGCGCAGCGCAGCTCAACCCGATCGAGGCGCTCCGCCACGAATGATCAGGCGTCGCTTGGCCTTCGGCAGCGATGCCATTCAACTGTATATCTTTTCCTGATATATCACCCGCGCTTGCCATTCCCAATGCGACATGGCACGCTATGATATATCAGCAAAGGTGAGGCGCATGGCATCCGAGGCGGAATCGCTCAGCCGGCAAGCCTATCACCGGCTCGAAAACCTGATCGTCACCATGAAGCTGCAGCCCGGTGCGCTGGTCACGGAAAAGCAGCTCATCGGTCTGGCGGGCCAGGGCCGGACGCCGGTGCGCGAAGCGATTCAGAAGCTTGAATGGCAGGGATTGATTCGGGTGCGGCCGCGCGTTGGACTGCAGGTCAGCGAGATCATCGAGAGCGACCACGACAGCATCATGCAGGTGCGGCGCCAGCTCGAACCGGTCGTCGCAGCGCTGGTCACAGAGCATGCCAGCGACGAACAACGCACGGCCCTGCTCGACTGCGCCAAGGCAATGGGCGCCGCTGCGGCGACCGGAGACATCCCCGGATTTCTGGAGGCCGACAAGCGTTTCGACGATATTCTCGAGGACGCCTGCCCCAACCGGTTTCTGACGTCTGCGCTGGCGCCGCTCCAGACCCATTCCAGACGGCAGTGGTTCTCGACTGCCTCCGTCGAGCGGATGGACCAGGCGGTCACGCTGCATGTCGCCGTCATCCGCGCCATCCGGACGGGCGACGTCGACACGGCGCGAAGAGCGATGGAAACGCTCCTCGCCTATCTTACCAATTCATAAGGGAAATCAGACGCGGGCTTCGGCTTCGCGCTGCTTTGCGAGCGCAGCGAGATCCGCAGGCTTCAGCTCGACCGACTCGCCGCAACCGCAGGCAGACGTCTGGTTCGGATTGACGAAGATGAAGCCTGAGCGCATCTGCGTGACTTCGAAATCCATCTGGGTGCCGAGGAGATAAAGCACGGCGGACGGCTCGATCCAGACGTTCGCGCCGTCATGCTCGATCATGTCGTCCTTGGCATTGGGCTCGGTGACGAGATCGACCGTGTATTCCATGCCGGCGCAGCCGCCCTTCTTGATCCCGACACGCAGGCCCTTGGCCTCCGCCCCGGAATTGGTGACGAGCTGCTTGACGCGGGTCGCGGCGGCATCGGTCATCGTCATCACTGCAAAGCCCATGGGCTCATTCTCCTTCCGCACGCGGATTCAAGGTCCGGTGTTTCACGATTCAAATGTAGTACCGACCGATTAATCGATCAATACCAGCCGACAGCCACCTGGGCTTCTTCGGACATACGCTCCGGCGTCCACGGCGGATCGAAGGTCATCTCGACTTCGACGCCGGACACGCCTTCGACGGCGCCGACGGCGTTTTCCACCCAGCCCGGCATTTCGCCGGCGACCGGGCAGCCGGGTGCCGTCAGCGTCATCATGATCTTCACCATGCGGTCGTCTTCGATGTCGATCTTGTAGATCAAACCGAGCTCGAAAATGTCGGCAGGGATTTCCGGATCGTAGACCGTTTTCAGCGCTCCGATGATGTCGTCGCTCAGGCGCGCCAGTTCATCGGCCGGGATGGCGGATTGGATGATCCCTTCCCGGGCATCCCATTTCAGTTCCGTTTCGTCGACAGCCATCACAAGGCTCCCCAAACAAGAAATTAGCCAAAGAAATTGCGGGCGTAGTCGAGCGCGTCGGCCAGCGCATCCACTTCGGCACGGGTATTGTACATGCCGAACGATGCCCTGCATGTGGAGGTGACACCGAACCGCTTCAAGAGCGGCATAGCACAATGGGTACCGGCGCGAACCGCCACGCCCCTGCGGTCGATCACCATCGACACGTCATGGGCATGGATGCCGGCAAGCTCGAAGGAGAAGATGCCACCCTTGCCCGGCGCGTTGCCGATGATGCGCAGCGAGTTGATGGCGCGCAGGCGTTCCGCTGCGTAAGCGGCGAGATCCGCCTCGTGGCGGGCGATCGCGGCGCGGCCGATCTTGTCCATGTAGTCGAGCGCGTAACCGAGCCCGATCGCCTGGACGATAGGCGGCGTGCCGGCTTCGAAACGGTGCGGCGGGTCGTTGTAGGTGACGATATCCTCGGTGACCTCGACGATCATCTCGCCGCCGCCCTGGAAGGGCCGCATCTGCCTCAACCGATCCGACTTGCCGTAGAGCACGCCGATGCCTGACGGGCCGTAGAGCTTGTGGCCGGTCATCACGTACCAGTCGCAATCGATGTCGCGCACATCGACCGGCATGTGCACGGCCCCTTGGCTGCCGTCGATCAGCACCGGAATACCGCGCTCATGGGCAATGCGGCAGACTTCCTTGACCGGGACCACGGTGCCGAGCGCGTTCGACATATGGGTGATGGCGACCAGCTTGGTCTTTTCGGTGAGAGATTTTTCGAAATCCTCGATATGGAAGGCACCCTCGTCGTCGACCGGCACCCAGACCAGCTTGGCGCCCTGCCGCTCGCGGATGAAATGCCAGGGCACGATGTTGGAATGGTGCTCCATGATCGTCACGACGATCTCGTCGTCGGCACCGATATTCGGCATGCCCCAGCCGTAGGCGACCGTGTTGATCGCCTCGGTCGAATTCTTGGTGAAGACGATCTCGTCCACCGAACCGGCATTCAGGAACCGGCGCACCTTTTCGCGCGACGCCTCATAGGCTTCGGTCGCCGCATTCGAGAGGAAATGCAGGCCGCGATGGACGTTCGCATATTCGCTGGAATAGGCGTGGCTGATCGCATCGATCACCACCTGCGGTTTCTGGGCCGAGGCGCCGTTGTCGAGATAGACCAGCGGTTTGCCGTGCACCATCGTCGACAGGATCGGAAAATCCCGGCGGATCGCTTCCACATCGTAGGTCGTTGACGGCGCGCTCTGGTCCATGTCAGGCCCCTATCTTACGCATGCTTTTCAAGCCAGGCCGAGATGACGCCTTCCAGCGCCTCGACCAGCTTTTCTTCCTCGAGTTCCTCGACGATCTCGGCGACGAAAGCGTTGACCAGCATGGCTCGCGCCTTGTTTTCAGGAACGCCGCGCGCCATCAGGTAGAAGAGATGGCTGCTCTCGATATCGGCAACCGTCGCGCCATGGCCGCAAACGACGTCGTCGGCGAAGATTTCGAGCTCGGGCTTGGCCGAAAACCCGCCATCGTCGGTCAGAAGCAGCGTGTTGCAGGACATCTTGGCGTCGGTCTTCTGGGCGTCGGGAGCGACCCGGATCATGCCCTGGAAGACGCCGTTGGCGCGATCGAACACGACGTTGCGGATGATTTCCGTCGAGTTGGTGTTCGGCACGTTATGGCCGAGAACCAGCGTGACGTCGGTATGGCTTTCGGCACCGAGCAGGTTGACGCCGCGCAGCGTCAGTTCGGCGCCCTCGCCCACCACGTCGATCCGCAGTTCCTGGCGCACCAGCTTGCCACCGGCATTGATGACAAACAGGCGCAGCTTGGCGTCGGTGCCGAGCTGGACTCGGATCTGGCCAAGATGGGTGTCCGCCGCACCCTGGGTCTGCAGGATGATCCAGGTGATGTCGGCGCCGTCTTCCAGCGTGATGTCACTGATCGAAGACACGAATGCGGCATCCTCCGTCACCGACCGGTGACGTTCAATGATCGTCGCCCTGGATGCGGCACCGAACGAAACCGGGAAGCGCGTATGGACCTGGCCCGCGGCATGCAGGGCCTGCAGTTCGATCGGCGCTTCGAGTTCGGCGTTGGCCGGAACCGTGATCGCATAACCATCGCGCACGAAGCTGCCGTTGATGCGGCCGATCGCGTCATCCTTGTCGAGCGCCGTCAGGCCGGCAACGGCCGAACCGTCGGCGAGCCTGTCCTTGAAGAGCGCAATTTCGACGCCGTCCACGGCAGCCTTCGCATCGGCCGCACCCTGGAGGATCGAAAGGACCTTCGAACCCTCGACCAGCGGCGCGATCGGATCGATGGCGGAAACCAGCGCGGCGTCGGGGACGCTGCGCAGCAGGTTCTTGAGGTCGGTATAATGCCAGGCCTCGATGCGGCGGGTCGGCAGGCCGGCCTTCTTGAGCTCGTCCAGAAGCCGGTCACGCGTGCCGATGACAGCGCCATTGCCCGGCAATTCGCCGATCTGGGCGCCGAAGGCTTCGACCAACGCGGTTTCGGCAGCCGTGAGACGGCTTGTCGTCTGCATGTTCATGACAACATCCTTCCCTTGGGCCGCTTAAGCCGCTTCTCCGATGATATCGGCATAGCCGTTCTCTTCCAGCTCAAGCGCAAGCGCCTTGTCGCCGGAGCGGATGATCTGGCCCTTGTAGAGAACGTGGACCGTGTCCGGCACGATGTAGTCGAGCAGGCGCTGGTAGTGGGTGATGACGATCGTGGCGCGATCCGGCGACTTCAGCGCGTTGACACCGTCGGCGACGATCTTCAGCGCATCGATGTCGAGGCCGCTGTCGGTCTCGTCGAGGATGCAAAGTTTCGGCTCGAGCAGCGCCATCTGCAGGATCTCAGCGCGCTTCTTCTCGCCGCCGGAGAAACCGACGTTCAGCGGACGGCGCAGCATGGCCTGGTCGATCTTCAGCTTTTCGGCAGCGTCCTTGACGCGGCGGATGAAGTCCGGCGTCGTCAGTTCCGCTTCGCCGCGCGCCTTGCGCTGCTCGTTCATCGCTACTTTCAGAAACTGCATGGTGGCGACGCCCGGAATTTCGAGCGGATACTGGAAGGCGAGGAAGATGCCCTTGGAGGCCCGTTCAGCGGGGTCGAGTTCGAGAATGCTCTCGCCGTTATAGAGGATATCGCCCTCGGTGACTTCGTAATCCTGGCGGCCCGACAGGATATAGGAGAGCGTCGACTTGCCGGAACCGTTCGGGCCCATGATGGCGGCGATTTCGCCGGCCTTCACGGTGAGGTTCAGGCCGCGGATGATTTCGGTGCCGTCTTCGGCGATGCGGGCGTGCAGGTTCTTGATCTCAAGCATGTTTCTTATCCTTCCGGATTTATTCGATGACGCGTCAGTGCGCGATATTCGGACAGCGGGCCATCAGCCCACGGAGCCTTCGAGCGAGATGCCAATCAGCTTCTGGGCCTCGACGGCGAATTCCATCGGCAACTGCTGGATGACGTCCTTGACGAAGCCGTTGACGATGAGCGCGATGGCCTCCTCTTCGGGAATGCCGCGCTGCATGACGTAGAACTTCTGGTCCTCGGAAATCTTCGAGGTGGTCGCCTCGTGCTCGATCTGCGCCGATGCGTTCTTCACGTCGATATAGGGCACGGTATGGGCACCGCACTGGTCGCCGATCAGAAGACTATCGCAATTGGTGAAGTTGCGGGCATTCGAGGCCCGGCGGTTGATCGAGACCTGACCGCGATAGGTGTTGTTCGAATTGCCGGCGGAAATGCCCTTGGAGATGATGCGGCTCGACGTGTTCTTGCCGAGATGGATCATCTTGGTGCCACTGTCGATCTGCTGATAACCGTTGGAAACGGCGATCGAATAGAACTCGCCGCGGCTGTCGTCGCCGCGAAGAATGCAGCTCGGATATTTCCAGGTGATCGCCGAACCGGTCTCGACCTGCGTCCAGGAGATCTTCGAACGGGCACCACGGCAATCGCCGCGCTTGGTGACGAAGTTGTAGATGCCGCCCTTGCCCTGGGCATCGCCCGGATACCAATTCTGCACCGTCGAATACTTGATCTCCGCGTCGTCGAGGGCGATCAGTTCAACCACGGCGGCGTGCAGCTGGTTTTCGTCGCGCTGCGGCGCCGTGCAGCCTTCCAGATAGGAGACGTAAGAACCTTCCTCGGCGATGATGAGCGTGCGCTCGAACTGGCCGGTGTTCTTCTCGTTGATGCGGAAATAGGTCGAAAGCTCCATCGGGCACCGCACGCCCTTCGGCACGAAGACGAAGGATCCGTCGGTGAACACGGCGGCGTTCAGCGTCGCATAGAAATTGTCCGAAGTCGGCACGACCGAGCCCAGGTACTTCTTGATGAGTTCGGGGTGCTCGCGGATCGCTTCGGAGATCGACATGAAGATCACGCCGGCCTTCTGCAGTTCCTTCTTGAAGGTGGTGACGACCGAAACGGAGTCGAAGACGGCGTCGACGGCGACCCGCGGCGTTTCCACGCCAGCCAGAATTTCCTGTTCGCGCAGCGGAATGCCGAGCTTCTCGTAGACCTTCAACAGCTCCGGATCGACTTCCTCAAGCGATTTCGGGCCAGCGGTGCTTTTCGGCGCGGCGTAATAATAGAGGTCGTTGAAATCGATCTTCGGATATTCGACGCGCGCCCAGGTGGGCTCTTCCATGGTCAGCCAGCGGCGATAGGCGTCGAGACGCCATTCCAGCATCCAATCCGGCTCCTGCTTCTTGGCCGAGATGAAACGGATGATCTCTTCCGAAAGACCTTTTGGCGCCTTGTCCACTTCGATGACGGTCTCGAAACCGTATTTGTACTGGTCCACATCGATTAGGCGAACCTGATCGATTGTTTCCTGCACGGCAGCCATGTTCATACTCCAATTCTTGCCGGTTCAAATTCCGGCAATTCTTGTCATCAATCCGGGGGGACAATTGCCTCCCTTATGTAGGCGCCAGAAGGCGGTTTTCACACCTTTTGGCAAGCGGAAATTTGCGCAAGCGCAATTTTGAAGGCGGTCACGCCGCCTCGCCCGCCGGTTTTCGCCGGCCGGCAATCTTGGCGAAGGCGGCAAGCGCCCGCGCGATATCGTCTTGCGTCGTGCCGACCCCGAGCGAAATCCGCAGGGCCCCGAGCTTCGGATCATGCCCCATCGCCGTCAAAACATGGCTCTCGCCGACTTTTCCCGCCGAGCAAGCGGAGCCGGCGGACAGCGCGATACCTTCGAGATCGAAAGCGATCTGCCCTGTTTCGGATTTCAGCCCCGGCAAAGTAAAAAAGCAGGTATTCGCTACGCGCAAAACTCCCTCGCCATGAATGATGGCATCGGGGGCAGCCTCACGCATTCCCGCTTCCAGCCGGTGGCGGAGCTCTTCTATCACCGCATTGCGTTCATCGAGATCCTCGCGGGCAGCCTGGGCCGCGGCGCCGAAGCCGACAATGGCATGGAAATTCTCGGTACCGGAGCGATGACCCTTTTCCTGGCCGCCGCCGCGGATCAACGGCTTCGGCATCAGCACTTCGCCACGCGAGACGAGTGCGCCAACGCCCTTCGGGCCACCGATCTTGTGCGACGACAGGATCAGAAAATCCGCATCCAGCACATTGATGTCCACCGGAATGCGCCCGACGGCCTGGACAACGTCCACCACCATCAAGCCACCATGGGCATGGGCGATGGCCCCTGCTTCTGCGACGGGCTGGACGATGCCGGTCTCGTTGTTGACCAGCATGACGGCGACCATCGGCATGCCGACGCTTCGGTCGTGTTCGGCCAGCAGCGCCTCAAGTGCGGAAAGATCGACGATACCCGCTGGCGTGACCGGCACTTCGGTCACCTGGGAAGGATCGAAACGCCCGCCCTCCCGGATCGCCGGATGCTCGATCGCGGAGACATAGACACGGCCCATCGTCAGCGGCGCCCGGCCCATGCGGAAATCCGGGGTCAGAACATGATTGGCCGCTTCCGTCGCGCCACTGACAAACGTCACATGCGCAGGCTCCGCACCGACCAGCGCCGCAACCTGCCGGCGCGCCTTGTCGACCGCGGCCCGGGCCGCCCTGCCCTCGCCGTGGACCGACGAGGCATTGCCGGGCAATTGCAGCGCATCCAGCATGGCGGCGCGGGCCGGCGCACTCAAGGGCGCGGTCGCATTCCAGTCCAGATATGTGCGGTTCAGCGCCATTGCCTGATCGGCTTCCGTTTCTAGATAGAGGTTGAATTACACATGGGCGGACGGGGGACCCGCATTTTCCTTGAAATTTCCGTCAGCCTTGCCGTAAGAGACATCGCATCGGGCGCGCATCTGAATGCCGCCCAAAGTTTCGAATGGTTCTAAACTGAGTTTAGAAAAGCTGAGCGTCTTCGTCAAGTCAAACTCGACGTGATACTCGTTTGGAACCTGAACATATTGACCGGAGTACCGATGCCCGAAGTCATTTTCAACGGCCCAGCCGGCCGCCTTGAAGGTCGTTACCAGCCATCCAAGGAAAAGAGCGCCCCGATCGCCATCATCCTGCACCCGCATCCGCAGTTCGGCGGCACGATGAACAACCAGATCGTCTACCAGCTCTTTTACATGTTCCAGAAGCGCGGTTTTACGACACTCCGGTTCAATTTCCGCGGTATCGGGCGCAGCCAGGGCGAATTCGACCACGGCGCCGGAGAGCTTTCGGACGCAGCGTCGGCGCTCGACTGGGTGCAGAGCCTGCATCCCGATTCGAAGAGCTGTTGGGTCGCCGGTTATTCCTTCGGCGCCTGGATCGGCATGCAGCTGCTGATGCGCCGTCCCGAGATCGAGGGTTTCATGTCGATCGCGCCGCAGCCGAACATCTACGACTTCTCGTTCCTCGCCCCCTGCCCGTCATCCGGCCTGATCATCAACGGCGACAGCGACAAGGTGGCACCCGAAAAGGACGTCAACGGGCTCGTGGAAAAGCTGAAGACGCAGAAGGGCATTCTGATCACCCATCGGATGGTCGACGGCGCCAATCACTTCTTCAACGGTCAGGTGGACACGCTGATGAGCGAATGCGAGGATTATCTCGACCGCCGTCTCAACGGCGAACTGGTGCCGGAGCCGGCAGCCAAGCGCATTCGCTGATCGCCTTCGAGAACTGTTGGTAAAAACTGTCGGAATGGCCGCCTCGGCGGCCATTTTCATTTGACGGCTTTGATCGATTTCGGTTGCGGAGAGCCGATATGCCGCGCCTGCCTGACGCGGTTGCGGCCGGAGCGCTTGGCCTCGTAGAGAGCGGCATCGGCGTCCCGCATCGCCCCTGCAAGATCGCCGCCCGGCGCAAGCTCCGCCACGCCGAAACTCGCGGTCAACGCGAAGGTGGACGGAAGCCCGCTTACAGCAATCTCCATCGTCCCGCCCCGGAGCGCCTGCGCAGACAGTGTCGCCATATCGAGCGTCGTGCTCGGCAGGAAGATCGCGAACTCCTCGCCGCCAATACGGCCGACCACGGCATTCTTGGCAACATTTGCCCGCAACAGATCGCCGAAGGCCTGGATCACCAGGTCGCCACCGTGGTGGCCATAGGTATCGTTGATGCGCTTGAAATGATCGAGATCGCAGATGATGACCGCGTGCGCGGCCTTCGGCGCCAGCGCCATGGCGGCCTTGACGCCATTCTCGAAGCCGCGGCGATTGGCGAGACCTGAAAGCGCATCCTTTTCCGAATTGCTGCGCTCGTCCGCCATGATCTCCAGGACAAGGACCGACAGCAGCGTCAGTCCGACCGCGACCATCAGCACGGCCGTCGAGCTTTGCGAGATCAGCGCGTAGTTGGTACCGATATAATCCTTGGCGGTCGTGCCCGCCCCCGCAATCACGGCAAAACTCGCCTTGGCGAAGAAATGCAGGCCGGTCGCCAGTAGCAGATAACCGAGCGCCCGGTCGATCAACAGCCGGCGCGTCGATGAAAAGACCGCCGCCGCGCCCGAAAGGAGCGCCAATGCAAAGGGTGTCTGGTAGGAAAAGGCATGAGCGGCCGTTCCCCGCGGCAGGTCGTAGATCAGCAGGTCGAGGCAGATGCCCGTCACCAGGAAACAGCCCGCCCAGACGGGCGCGATCTTCCGCCCGTAGAGAGTACCGATACCGACCCTGAGCAAGGTCATGCCGCCGATCACCGATGCGAAGGCGCAGATTGCCCAGAATTTCGTGAGGTACGCATAAGCCACCAGCAACTCACAGACTGCCGATAGCGAGGCGACGGTAAAACCGGCAGCGAACCAGAGGGCAGCCGTCCGCGAGCGGCTACGCGTGGAAACCACAACGAAAACCGCGCCGAAGCATATGGCGATGATAAAATTCACCGCGAGGAAAAAGGCAGCCCCGTTCATCAGCCCATCAGCACAGGAGACCTGCACACCACCCGGTTACCGTGTCCGGGCCGGATGTTAAAAGCGCATGAAACAAGAAACCGTTAATGCATAACCTGTCCTTCTCGCACCCGCTATTGCGTCCCGCGAAAATTGCCTGGCCTCTTGTTGGTCGCCGTCCATTCGTCGCGCTGATCACATCCAACATCACTTTTGAAGTGATTACCGGCAAAAACAGTGCTAGAGGCGCGCCACATATTCCAAACCCATCCTGCCAGAGTTAGATCATGTCCAGGTTCAAGTCCGATTTCCTCCGCACGCTCGACGAGCGCGGTTTCATCCACCAGGTCTCCGACGAGACCGGGCTCGACGAACTGTTTTCGAAGGAAATCGTCACCGGCTATATCGGCTTCGACCCAACGGCGCCGAGCCTGCACGCCGGCAGCCTGATCCAGATCATGATGCTGCACTGGATGCAGAAGACCGGCCACCGGCCGATCTCCCTGATGGGCGGCGGCACCGGCATGGTCGGCGACCCCTCGTTCAAGGACGAAGCACGCCAGCTGATGACCATCGACACGATCGAAAGCAATATCGCTTCGATCAAGCGCGTCTTCTCGAACTATCTCGCCTATGGCGAAGGTCCGAGGCAAGCGCTGATGATCAACAATGCAGACTGGCTGCGCAGCCTCAACTACCTCGAATTCCTGCGCGACGTCGGCCGGCACTTCTCGGTCAACCGGATGTTGTCGTTCGAGAGCGTCAAGACGCGCCTCGACCGCGAGCAGTCGCTGTCCTTCCTGGAATTCAACTACATGATCCTCCAGGCCTATGACTTCGTGGAACTGGCCAAGCGGACCGGCTGCCGGCTGCAGATGGGCGGCTCGGACCAATGGGGCAATATCGTCAACGGCATCGACCTCGGTCACCGCATGGGGACGCAGCAGCTTTTCGCGCTGACTTCGCCGCTCCTGACCACGTCTTCCGGCGCCAAGATGGGCAAGTCGGCGACGGGCGCCATCTGGCTCAACCCGGACATGCTGTCGGCCTATGATTTCTGGCAGTACTGGCGCAACACCGAGGATGCTGACGTCCCGCGCTTCCTGAAGCTTTACACGACCCTGCCGATGGACGAGATCGCCAGGCTTTCGGCGCTCGGCGGCTCGGAGATCAACGAAGTCAAGAAGATCCTCGCAACCGAGATCACGGCCATCCTGCACGGTCGCACAGCTGCGGAAGAAGCAGCAGAGACCGCCCGCAAGACGTTCGAGGAAGGCGGGCTTTCCGAAAACCTGCCGTCGGTCGAGGTTCCCACTGCCGATCTCGAAGCCGGGATCGGCCTGCTGTCGCTGATCGTGCGCGCCGGCCTTGCCGGCTCGAACGGCGAAGCACGCCGTCACGTCCAGGGCGGCGCCGTGCGCATCAACGACCAGGCCGTCAGCGACGAACGCATGACCATCGGCACCGGCGAAATCACCGGCGACGGCGTCATCAAGCTTTCGCTCGGCAAGAAGAAGCACATCCTGGTGCGCCCGGCCTGAACCGGGCGTCTCGACAGCGAATTGAAACGGGCCGCTTTCGCGGCCCCTTTTATTGGAATTCGAAAATCTGCCGGAAGATGCCGGGTGCGATCAGCGACAGCGGATTGACGGTCAGCCTCGGTTTCTCGAAAGGGCCTTCGAGCTTGAAGGTAATGCCGAGCAGGCCGCGGTCGCGGCCATTGCCGAGAATGGCGCCGATCAGCGGCAGCTCGCCGAAAAGACGGTTCAGGCCGTAAGCCGGCATGAACGTCCCGGTCATGTCCATATTGCCCTTGGAATCGCGCACCATGCCCTGGAAGGTCGCACCGATCTGCTCGCCGCGCACCACGCCGTTTTCTATGGCGAACGCGCCATTCCGATAAAGCAGGCTTGCAAAACCGCGCTGGAATTTTGCCGAATTGACGTCGATGTTCTTTTTCGTGGCCGTGCTCAGGGTGCGACCCTCCTGGTCAGGCGTCGCGACGAGAGACTGGAGCTTGGCCTCGTTGACCAGCGCGAAATTGCGCAGGTCGATAGCACCGGTCCAGGCATCGCCCTGCGCCTTCAGGCGCAGGTTCAAGAGCCCGCCGCGCATGTTGTCGTAGAGGTTCATGAAGCGGATGATGGCGCCGGCGTCGCCGCTGGTGATCGAGATCGTGTCGCCTGCATTCATCTCGCTGACGACCGCCTGCCCGCTTTCCGTCGACCCGGAAAAATCGGCCGTCGAGATATTGCCGCCGCGGCTTGAAAACAGGAACGACACGTTCGAGAGGGTCTGGTCGTTGAATCCGATCATGCGGTCGAGCTTGCCGCGCACGGTGGCGTTGCTCGTATCGTCGTCACCGCGCTTGGCGCCGCTGCCGCTCTTTCCGCCTCCGCGTATCTTGGTGACGACAGGTCGCATATCGACGACGGAGCCGCTGATCGAGACGTCGAAATTACCCTTGGCACGCTTGACGCTCACCGCATAGTTGTCGGATGGCGAGAGCTGCATATGCGAGAAGTCCGCCGACGTCAGGCTGCCGCCATTGAGCGCAAGGCTGCCACGCGCGCCAAAACCGTCGCCCGAGAGTTCGAAATTGCGGATATCGGTACGCTCTCCTGTATCGGTCAGCTCGAATTGAGCCTTGGCCGGAATGCCCCCGCCCTTGGTCCAGCCAAGCCATGGCACGGAAAGAGTGGCCCGGCTGAGGTCGAGCGATACCGCCTGGCGGGTTTCGTCGATCCGCGTCAACTGAGCCGTCACCGTTCCGTCGATCACCTCGGAAAGACCGGGTGCGAGTTTCTCCCGCTGATCGTTGTTGAGAACGGCCTTGATGATCCGCTCGCGCTTTGTCGGAGATGCCGGGTCGACCGGTTCGACCAGCGTAATGTCAGCCGGTACATTATCGATCGTGCCCTTGGCTCCGAGTCGCGCCGTCTGGTTGTCGATATCGAGCGTGCCATCCAGACCGGCGATCTTGCGACCGGAAAACTGCGGGCCGAGCGTGACGTCGTCCAGTTCGATATGGGCATTCCAGGTGGGCTTTGGCGGGTTGTGAGCCAATATCAGGCCCATGCGGGCCTTGAGGTCGACGCGTGCATGGCCGGAAAAATCCTCCGGCTTGAACTCGGTCCCCTTCAACGCATTGATCGGCCGGAAATTCGCAAGCTCCGTTATAGCATCGGCAGGCCCCGCAATCTTCAGCGAAAGGTCCGCCATCAGCGGCTTGGCGTAGGTGGACGGGATCGAGAACCGTCCGCCTTCGATGGCGACGAACCGACCGGACGGGAAGAAGGAGGAGGCGCGCGCGACATCGACCCGCATCACCTCCCCCTTCAGGTCGAAACGTCCGTCGATATCACGCAGCGGCGGCACGTCGCCGGGAAGATTGATACGGGCATTGGCGAGATCAAAGCCGATCTGCAGCTCGTTCTTGTCGAGTTCCATCGGAATGCCGGGTCCCTTCATCCGGCCTGCCGGAATGAAGACGGCGATCGAACCGTTGGTAATGGTGCCGCCGAACATATTGTCCATCACCCAGTCACGCGGTTTTCGCGCCATCCAGAAGGGCCAGAGCTGCTTGACGCCGGTGACTTCCATATGCGGCAGCTGCGCCCCGAAACTGATCTCGGGAGACTGGTTGCCGAACCGCACCTTCAGGGCGCCGGCCATACGGCCGAGAGGACTGGAAACGGCCATTTCATCGAACTGAAGCTCGCGATCGGCCGACAGGTAGCGCCCGTTCGCCTTGAGATCGAAGCGCGCCGGCTGCTCGCTTGTCGAGGCGCCAACGGCTGTTGCCCCGCTGATCAGAACGTCCAGACCGAAACCGGGACGCTTGTCGTCCGGATTGAGCCGGTTGAGATCGATCACCGCGCCTGTAAACGGCAGGATGGTCGGTCCGAAACGGGCCTCGGATTTCAACAGCTCGATCGAATTCTTCGAGAAGTCGTAGGCCACATTGATATTGGCGCCGCTCAAGGTCTGCTGGATGCCGTCGAAATAGAAGTGGCCGGGGGACTGGCGAAGCGTCGCGGTGATAGCCGGCTTTACGGCCTCGCGTGAACGAACCGCCGAAAGATCGAGATCGAGGGATCCTTCGATCCCCTCGCGCGGCCGACCGTCCTCGGTTCGCTGCAGCATGAAAGATGTCACCTCGAGGCCGGTCAGTTTGGCCGAGAGTGACGACGTGACCCCTTCGACGGTCTTCGACGCTGCAACGAGAACCGCTTTGCGGCCGTTGAGGCTGATCGCACCGTTGATCTCGACCTCGCCTTCGACGCTCTGCGTCAGCTCGAGATCGTCGACGACCAGCACGATCGGCTTGCGCCCCGGTGCTGCCGGCAGCAGGATTTCGATGCCGGCGATGCTGACGGAGCCCGTCCCGGTTCGCTCGATGAGCGCACGAGCTTCGTCGAGGCGCTGGAAAATCTCTTCCAGCAGCGCCGGCATGGCGTCGATGCGGACTTCCGAGATCGGCAACGGATCGCCGGATGGCAATTGCGCAGTGTCGAGACGGATATGCTCCGCCTCCATATGCTTGATCGACACGCGACCGCCGAGAAGCGCCAGCGGATCGACCGCCATGCGCATGGCGCCGGCGCGGCTCAGGTGTTCGCCGGTCGCCTGTTCGACGATATCGACGTCACGTGCCTCCAGTGCAAGGCGCAACCCCGAATCGAACCGGATGGCGGTCGAGCCGACGGTGGCGACGTACCGCGGACCGATGGCATTGTTGATTGCGCTCTGGGCTCGCGACGAAAGCATGCTGTCGACCATGCCGCCCTCGATCGCGAAAACGGCGCTGCCGACCGCGAGAAACACCAGCAGGAGGAAAAGCAGCACCGTCTTGCCGAATCGCCTGCCCCGCCGGCTTGGTGGCGGGCAATGGACGATGAGCGGATCCTCGACCTGCGCGGAGGGCAATTCATGCAGCGGAACGAGTTCTTTCCGGCTGAAACTGACCCTTTCTCCGCGAATTTCCGACATCAGGTTGAGAACTCATCTTTCTGCTTTTCGCGATAAATCCGGGTGCGACCGATCTGGACGTCGCGCGGGCTACTATATACCGATTGCGGCGAATATCACTCAAGATACCGGCGAAAGAAAGGAAATCCATGGCCGACCTGACCATTGGCGACATCGCACCGGACTTCGAACTTCCGCGCGACGGCGGCGGCACCGTTTCCCTCAAGGCGTTTTCGGGAAAACCCGTCGTCCTCTACTTCTATCCCAAGGACGACACGGAGGCCTGCACCAAGGAGGCGATCTCGTTTACGGGCCTCCTGGCCGATTTCGAAAAGGCGGGTGCGCCGGTCATCGGCGTGTCACCCGACAGCGTCAAGAAGCATGACAAGTTCGCAAAGAAGCACTCGCTTTCGATCATCCTCGCCGCCGACGAGGACACCTCCCTTGCCAATCTCTACGGGGTCTGGAAGGAGAAGAGCATGTATGGCCGCACCTATATGGGTGTGGAGCGCACGACCTTCCTGATCGGAACCGACGGGCGCATCGCCCGGATCTGGCCGAAAGTGAAGGTGGCGGGCCATGCCGAGGCGGTACTCGAAAGCCTCAAGGCGCTTTAGGCAGGAGACAAATCGATGGCCGGCGAGTTTTCGATCACCTCGTTGAGAGGCGGCGCAACGGCGGCAATCCTGTCGGCCGATCTCGATATCAAGACGCGGCTCGCGCAGGAGACCGCCACCCGCTGGTTCGAGCGGCGGCTGTCCCTGCGCTCTCCACTCGATCCGCCCCTGCCCGGGCGTCCCGGCCGGCCGGCAAAGCCCGAACTCGTGCCGCCGAAGGCTGTGGGAAAACGATCCCTGCACACCGCCAGCGGCCGTATCGCGACGCTGCATGCGATCGCCCATATCGAACTCAATGCCGTCGACCTGGCGCTCGACATCGTTGCTCGCTTTGCGACCGAGCCGGTGCCGAATTCCTTCTTCGACGGATGGATGCAGGTGGCGTTCGAAGAGGCGAAACATTTCCGGATGGTGCGGGCTCGGCTGAACGACATGGGAGCCGACTATGGCGACATGCCCGCCCATGACGGCCTTTGGCAGGCGGCCCACTCCACCCGTAACGACCTCACCGCCCGCCTCGCCGTCGTGCCGCTCATTCTGGAAGCCCGCGGGCTCGACGTGACGCCGTCGCTGCAGGCCAAGATGCGCGAGACCGGTGATCTCGAAAGCGCTGCCATCCTCGACGTCATCTACAACGACGAGAAGGGTCATGTGGCGATCGGCGCCAAATGGTTCCGCTTTCTCTGCGCCCGCGAGCGCAAGGATCCGGCAGCGACGTTCCAGCAACTCGTGCGTGCCAACTTCCGCGGCGCGCTGAAGGCACCGTTCAACGATATCGCCCGGGCGGAAGCCGGCTTGACGCCGTCGTTCTACCGGTCTCTCACGTCCACCAGCTACGCCTGAACGCGCCAGATTAAAGCGTTCGTTAACCATATCCATGTGTAATCCCACGAAAGGAACAGCGGCCGAACGAGTCGCATCTCCGGGAGATCCGCGTGGCGAAGGGAACCGAAAACCGGGTGTTTGGGAAACGGGCACCTCAGCACGTTCTCATTTTCGCCAGCGGTGAAACGATCCGCCACATGACCATCCGGCCGTGGATGGCCGCATTGACCTTCTGCTTCCTCGGTGTTTTCGCAATCGGCTATCTCGGTGCGACCTCCTATCTGGTGATCCGCGACGACCTGATCGGCGCGACCATGGCGCGGCAGGCTCGCATGCAGCACGATTACGAGGATCGGATCGCCGCGCTGCGTGCGCAAGTCGATCGCATCACCTCGCGCCAGCTTCTCGACCAGCAGGTGGTCGAGCAGAAGGTCGAAAAGCTGCTGGAACAGCAGAACGCCCTCTTTTCGCGCCACGGCAAACTGGGCTCGCTTCTGAACCGCGCCGAGGAGTCCGGCCTCACGGCACCGGAGACGCCGGCACCGACCATGCTCCAGCCTCCGGCCAAGGAACGTCAGGCCTCGCTTATCGGTGGCAACGGCGGCGTCAAGGCGATCGAGAAACTCCTTTCCGGCGAAACCGCCGCAACGCCGCTCCAGACGTCGACCGCTCTCGGTTATGCGCCGTTGCGCGAAAACATCGCCGACAGGGCCGACCGGGTCTTTTCCAAAGTGACGCTGTCACTGAAGACCATCGAGAAGGAACAGCTTGCCAAGATCGCCAACCTGACGACGGGCGCCTCGGAAACCGCAGACGCGATCGCCGCAATCCTGAAGCGGACCGGCGTCGAGGTTGCATCCGCAGACAAGGTGACGGAAGAGGCCACGAACGGCGTTGGCGGCCCGTATGTCGCGCCGCAAACCAATATCGGTGCCTTCGATGCTTCGCTCGACGAGCTCGATGCCGCACTCAGCCGGCTGGAAGCCGTGCGCGAGACGGCGCGCGACCTGCCCTTTGGCAATCCCGCTCCCGGCCGTCCGGTCACCAGCCGTTACGGAAACCGTATTGACCCCTTTCTTGGCCGGCTGGCGCTGCATGCGGGCATCGATTTTCAGGCCTCGACCGGCGACGACGTAAAAAGCACCGGCTCCGGCACGGTGATTTCAGCCGGTCCCGCCAGTGGTTATGGCAATATGGTCGAGATCGACCATGGCCAGGGCATCACAACGCGCTACGGCCATATGTCCAAAATTCTGGTAAAGGAAGGCGACGAAGTGGCCGCGGGTGATGTCATCGGCAGAGCAGGCTCCACCGGCCGCTCCACCGGACCGCACGTCCATTACGAAGTCCGCCGCGATGGCAATCCGATCGATCCCGTTCACTTCCTCAACGCCGGCATGAAGCTCACGACCTATCTGAATTGAGGGAAGCTCCCCCTCAAAAGGCAATTCTTTGCCACCGGAACGGTAGCCGGCTTGCTCAGCGAGTATCTTCATTCACCAATCCCGTCGCCAATCGCCTTGCTTTCCTTGACTTTTGGACATTTTGGTCCTATGTCGCGGGCCAGTTGCCGGCCAGCATGCGCCGACTCCCATAGTGTTCGTATAGAACCGGAACGGAAACAGAATTCCCTTTGACCACATTTGCTGATCTTGGCCTGAGCCAGAAAGTCCTCTCCGCTGTCACAGACGCGGGTTATACGATCCCCACGCCGATCCAGGCAGGGGCAATCCCGCATGCGCTGCAGCGCCGCGATATCTGCGGCATCGCGCAGACAGGCACGGGCAAGACCGCCTCCTTCGTTCTCCCGATGCTGACGCTTCTGGAAAAGGGCCGCGCCCGCGCCCGCATGCCGCGCACGCTGATCCTTGAGCCGACCCGCGAGCTCGCCGCTCAGGTCGCCGAAAATTTCGAAAAATACGGCAAGAACCACAAGCTCAACGTCGCCCTTCTGATCGGTGGCGTGTCCTTCGACGATCAGGACCGCAAGCTGGAACGTGGCGCCGACGTGCTGATCTGCACGCCCGGCCGCCTGCTCGACCATTGCGAGCGCGGCAAGCTGCTGATGACCGGCGTGGAAATTCTCGTCATCGACGAAGCCGACCGCATGCTCGACATGGGCTTCATCCCGGATATCGAGCGGATCGCCAAGATGATCCCGTTCACCCGCCAGACGCTGTTCTTCTCAGCGACCATGCCTCCGGAAATCCAGAAGCTCGCCGACCGCTTCCTGCAGAACCCGGAGCGGATCGAAGTCGCCAAGCCTTCATCGACCGCCAAGACGGTGACGCAGCGCCTCGTCGCTTCGCACAACAAGGATTATGAGAAGCGCGCCGTGCTGCGCGAGCTCATCAAGGCGCAGGACGATCTCAAGAACGCGATCATCTTCTGCAATCGCAAGGTCGACGTGGCAGATCTTTTCCGTTCGCTCGAACGGCACGGTTTCTCGGTCGGCGCGCTGCATGGCGACATGGACCAGCGTTCGCGCACGACGATGCTGCAGAATTTCCGCGACGGCAATATCCAGCTGCTGGTCGCCTCCGATGTTGCCGCACGCGGCCTCGACCTGCCGGATGTCGGCCATGTCTTCAATTTCGACGTCCCGATCCATGCGGAGGACTATGTCCACCGCATCGGCCGGACCGGACGCGCCGGCCGCTCTGGCCGCGCCTTCACACTCGTCACTCGCTCCGACACCAAATATCTCGACGCCATCGAGAAGCTCATCAACGAGAAGATCGAATGGCTGAACGGCGACATCTCCGCCCTGCCGGCGCCGATGGAAAGCCATGAGAGCGAACGCGGTGGCCGCAAGGGCCGCGATCGTGATAAGGAGCGCGGCCGCGGCAGACGAAGCGATTCGGGACGCGCGGATTCTGGGCGCGGCGAATCGAGTCACAAGGCTGACACGAGAATCCAAGATAATCCGATTGAAGCAGTCGAAGAGGCATTTGTGGAAGCTAGGGTGGAAACCGTGAAACCGGAACGCAAGGCAGACAGGAAGCCGCAGAACAACGGCGGCAACCGCAATTCGCGGCCGACGCCTGCACCGGCACCCGCAAACGACGACAATCGCGAGCGTCGCCAGCGTTACCACCGCGACCACGACGACGGCCCGACCCCGGTCGGTTTCGGCGACGATATCCCGGCCTTCATGCTGATCGTCGCGAACGCCGCCAAGGCTTAAATTTCCGTGGCCACACCCGGCATTGATTTCCCTGGCGTCGGTGCCGGGCTTGTCATCCTGCGCGGCGACGGCAAAGTCCTGCTTTGCCGTCGCCTCAAGGCGCCGGAAGCGGGCTTCTGGAACATTGTCGGCGGCAAGGTCGACGCGATGGAGCCTTCGTCGGAAGCAGCCCGCCGCGAGGGGCAAGAGGAAACCGGCCTTACGATCGGCAAGGTCGACTTTCTCTGCATGACCGAAGAGATCATCCAGGCCGACCGGCAGCACTGGATTTCGCTGATTTATATTACCCGAGATTTCGCGGGCGAGCCTTCGCTCACAGAGCCCGACAAACTGTCGGACATCGGTTGGTTCGATCCCCACAACCCGCCTCAGCCACTTTCGGCCTTTTCCGCCAGGGCCTTCGCGCATCTCCCCAAGTGATCATGAACGAAAGCCGCCCCGGAGAACCGAAGCGGCCATCTTGATGAAATCATTTTGACAAAATTTCCGGGCGTGTCCCTGATCGAGAGATTCGGCAGCCACGCCCCTCAATACGAGGCTGACGGTATGCGCTTCGCATTCTGTCGAGCAAGATGCTAAATCTAGCACTGGGGGGCTAGGTTCAGGATTTCGAGTTGGCACGCACGGCCGCGTCGAATGCGAGCCGCACCCATTTGCGCATCTCGTCGGGATCGTCGAAAGCGTCCTCCGGCACCGACCAATAGGGCATCAGCACCGGTTTCCCCTTCTTTCCCTCATAGAACCACTGCCTGGCACCGGCCGCTTCGAATTCCGGCGCGCTGACCGCATCCGCCTTCAGCATGACCTCGCCGCGCAGATCGATCGCGACGATCAAACCATCGTGATAGATGCCCTTGCCACCGAACATGCGGCGAATCGAGACCGGGCCGAGCCCCTCGAACATGTCCTCGATGTCGGAATTGTCCATTCGGCTACCTTTTCAAAATCCCGCCGGCGGCTGTCACCGCTTCCGGCGTATCCACGTCCAGATGCGCTGCGGGGCCTATATCCACGTCGATCACCGAAAGTCCGGAGGTCTCGATGATCGCACGGGCGCCGACATCGCCTTCCAGCCGCAACACGGCATCATAGGCGATCCGCGGAAGAATGATCGGGTTGCCGCGTTTCCCGTCCGATACCGAACGGACCACGACACCGCCGCCAGCCTCCCGGAAAGCGGCGATCAGCATGTTCAGATGCTCCGTGGTGACGCCCGGCATGTCGGCAAGCATGACCAGGATGCCGTCCTTCGAGGCCAATTCCGAGCTTGAAAACCCGGCAACCAGCGAGCTTGCCATGCCGGACCCATAGTCCGGATTGAAATGAGGGCGCAGATCGAGGCCGGCAAGCGCCGTCTCGATCTCATCGCGCCGATGGCCGGTCACCGCGACGACCGGCGAAGCCTCCGACGCCAGCACCCTCTCTGCCGTGCGGCGGACAAGCGGAATGCCGTCGAATTCGGCGAGCAGCTTGTGCGGCCCGTCCTTGCCCATGCGCCGCGCCTGACCGGCAGCGAGCATCAAGGCGCCGACCGATAGGGTCGCTGCCTTTTCCGCCGTGGCATCGCGCGGGCGCGGGCGGGTCGGGATCTCCATCAACAGCCCGCCGACGCCCATGCCGGTAATATCGAAGGAGGTCGGCGTCTCGCCGGCCGTCAGTCGGTTCAGCACCCAGTCGAAACCGTTTTCCTTCGGCGAACGGGCACAGCCCGGGGCACCCAGCACCGGGACCTTGCCGATCCGCCCGAGAACCAGAAGATTTCCGGGGTCGACGGGCATGCCGACCTGGTCCACCTCACCGCCCGCGCGTCGGATGGCTGCGGGAATGACATCGTCCGGATCGGCCACCGCCGAGGCGCCGAAGACGATAATCATAGCCGGCTCATCAATTTCTTCGGGTCGAAGCTGTTGAAGAACCTCGGCAAGGCGTTCGGTGGAATGGGGAATGCGGATTTCTTTTATTAGCCGGCTACCGGATGGCGCGAGCCTCTGCTCCAGCAGCTTCGCGGTCCGATCCATGACCGACACTTTCAGCGAAGGAAGCTCGGTTGCGACCAGCGTCACCGCACGGGGACTGAAGGCTTTTACCTCGAAGGCGACCGATTCTGCCAGCAGTGCCACGGCTTCAGCGACCTTCACGCCGCCGACGGCAAGCGGGATGATCTTGACGGTCGCCACCATGTCGCCGGCGCGCACCGCCACATGGTCGGCAAGACAGGCAAGCGTGATCGCCGGATCGATGCGGTTCAGCGCGTCGACCACCCTCTTGTCGGCGACAAAAAGACCATCCAGCCTGGCATAGATGTTGACGCGGCCAGTCGTCGCCTCCGAGAACCGCAGATTGTCCGGCGTGATCGCATCGGCAATCGCCTGGGCCGCATCATCCTCCAGCATGTCGCCGGGATCGAGCCGGACCGCGACGACCGATGCGACGCCTTCTTCCGAAAGCCGGGCGATATCCTCCCGCGACAGTATCTGCCCCTTCGACATGCGGCCGGCGGGCAGTCTGATGCTGTGCGCCAGCACTACGCCTTCCGCTTCACCGAGCACGAACGTCCCGTATTTCATAGGGTCACCCTACGGTGACGAGATCGCGCCGGCGAAAAGCCTGGACGATCTGGGCAAGCGTGGCGAGCGCGATCTCGGCGGGGCTCGCGGCGCCTATGTCAAGGCCGATCGGTGCGGCAATGCGGCCGATCTCGTTGTCGGTGCGGCCCAATTCCTTCAGCCGCTCCACACGCTTCGCATGGGTCTTCCGGCTGCCGAGCGCGCCGACGTAGAAGCACCCGACCCGCAGCGCTTCCGAGAGCGGGAAATCATCGATCTTCGGATCGTGGGTGACGGCCGCCAGTGCTGTATAGGCGTCAAGCGGGCGATCCTTCAACACGTCTTCCGGCCAGTCGGCAATCAGCGCGACGCCCTCGAAACGTTCTTCGGTCGCAAAAGCCGTACGCGGATCGATGATCGTCAGGTCATATCCTGCAACCGGGGCCAGGCGGGCGAGCGCCTGGCTGATATGCACGGCCCCGATCACCACGATGCGCGGCGGCGGCAGATGGACGTTGAGGAACAGCGACTGCCCTTCGACCTCGACCGTTCCCGCCTTGCCGCTGCGGAACGCCTTGGCGATCTCCTCTCCGAGCGGGCCGGATGTGGCCTCGCCTTCGAGGATCACCCGCGCATCATCGCCGGCAAGATCGGTCACGACCACGGCAGCCCTGCGGGAACGCCTGGCGGCGTTAAGCTTCGTCAGTGCTTCGAGCTGCATCAGCCGAGCCTTTCCACGTAAACCCGGATTCGGCCGCCGCAGGACAGGCCGACCCGCCACGCGGTCTCGTCGGCAACGCCGAATTCCAGCATCTTCGGGGCGCCGCTCTCGATCACGTCGAGCGCCTCCGTGATGACAGCGCCCTCAACGCATCCGCCGGAGACGGAGCCTTCGAAATTGCCATCGCCGTCGATGACAAGATGGCTTCCGGTCGGCCGCGGAGCCGAGCCCCAGGTCTCGATCACGGTTGCAATCGCCACGTTGCGGCCGGCCTGCTTCCAGCTCTCGGCGGTCAGCAACGGGTCCAGAATTTCGGAAACAGTCATGCGACCCTCCTCATGTCAATATAGCGCCGCGGGTCCGCGGCCTTTGTGTGATCACCCGACAACGCAATCGCCAAATCGGCGAGCGACTGCAGATTATGGACGGCGCGAAACTCGTCCACATGCGGCAGCATGGCGCGCACGCCACGCGCCCGTGCCTCGAAACCATCGAACCGCAACAGCGGGTTCAGCCAGATCAGTCGGCGGCAGGAGCGATGCAGCCTGTCCATCTCCCGTTCCAGTTCCTCGACGCCCTCCCGCTCAAGACCGTCGGTGATGAGCAGCACGACGGCCCCCTGCCCCAGCACGCGGCGGGACCAGAGCCGGTTGAATTCGGCAAGCGTCGCGCCGATCCTCGTTCCGCCGGACCAGTCGCGCACCGCATCAGTGCAGCCGGCCAGCGCCTCGTCCGGATCGCGGCGGCGCATCTGACGGGTGACGTTGGTCAGCCGAGTGCCGAACAGGAAGGTATGCACCCGGGCGCGCTTTTCGGTCAACGCATGCAGGAAATGCAGGAAGATGCGGGTGTACTGGCTCATCGAGCCGGAAATATCGGCAAGCACGACCAGTGGCGGCGGGGCCGTCTTTCGCTCGCGGAACCGCGGCAGAATGAGATCGCCGCCACTCTTCATCGCCTGGCGCATGGTGGCGCGCGGGTCGATCCTCGGCGGGCGGCTTGACGGCCGGAACCGCCGCGTCGCCACCTTGTCCAGGGGCAGAGCGAGCTTCATCAGCTGGCGCCGGGCCTCAGTCAGCTCGGCCGCGCTCATCTGGGCGAAATCCATGCGCTTGAGGATTTCGCCTGCGGAGGTCGTGAATCGGGAGTCTACTTCGATCTCCGGCGGTTTCTTGCGGTTTGGGGTCTCCGGCTGGTCGGCCGTCAGCGCCTCGCTGACGCGGGTGGCGCCGGCCTTCTGCTTTTCCCTTTCGCGATTGTCGGCTGCCTTCGGCGACATCATCGCGATCATCTTGCCGACCAGATCGCGGGAACGCCAGAACAGGCGAAAGGCCTCGTCGAAGACCGGCTGGTCCTCGTGGCGCCTGACGAAGACTGCAGACAGCGCCGCGTGGAATTCCTCGCGCGAACCGATGCCGATCGCATCGACCGCTGCTATCGCATCGGCGGCAGCGGCAGGGCCAGTCTTCAGCCCGGCACGGCGCAGTACGCGGGAAAAATAGACGAGGTTGTCGGCGAGCCGGCCATCATCGCCTGATCTCCCCACACCGAACCCGTCAGCGCCGGCCGGAACCGGGGGCACGATCATTCCGTCGTCGCTCAAGCCTGCCATGGCCCCTATCCTGCCGCCAGCAATTCGGCCTTCACTTCGGAAAGCACCCGTTCGCCTTCTCCGCCTTTGATTCGGGCGATATCGTCCTGATATTTCAAAAGAGTCCCAAGCGTATCGGCGATCGTCTCCGGATCGAGCGCGATCCGGTCGAGCTCGGTCAGCGCCGTCGCCCAGTCGATGGTTTCGGCCACGCCCGGGTTCTTGAAGAGGTCGACTGTCCGCAGCCTCTGCACATAGGCGACCACCTGCCGCGACAGGGTTTCGGAGCATTGCGGCACCTTGCGGCGGATGATCTCCAGTTCCTGTGCCGCATCCGGATAATCGACCCAGTGATAGAGGCAGCGCCGCTTCAGCGCATCGTGGATTTCACGGGTGCGGTTGGTGGTGATGATGACGATCGGCGGCTCTGCGGCCTTGATCGTCCCAAGTTCCGGGATCGTCACCTGGAAATCCGATAGCACCTCCAGCAGGAAGGCTTCGAAGGCCTCGTCCGTGCGGTCGAGCTCGTCGATCAGGAAGACCGGCGCCGGGCCGCCCGGCTGGCCAAGCGCCTGCAGCACCGGCCGACGGATCAGGTGGCGTTCGGAAAAGAGGTCCGCCTCGATGCGGGTGCGATCCCTGATACCGGAGGCCTCCGAAAGGCGGATGTCCAACATCTGGGCCGGATAATTCCATTCGTAGACCGCCGAGGAGATATCGAGGCCCTCGTAGCATTGCAGCCGGATCAGCGGCCGGTTCAGAGCCTTGGCCAGCGTCTTGGCGATCTCGGTCTTGCCGACGCCGGCTTCGCCTTCGAGGAAGAGCGGGCGTTTCATCTTCAGCGCCAGGAAGATCACCGTGCCGAGCGAGCGCCCGGCAAGATAGTCCTCGGCGCCCAAAAGCGCGATCGTCTCGTCGATCGAGGTTGGTAGAGAGCTCGTTTTTCCTTCAGGCATGATCACACCCTTTCAAACGGCATCCTATAAGCTACGAAAGCCGCGATCCAGATAGATGAGCGAGGGGTTCGCCTCGCCGAAATGCATGGCCCTCACCTCGCCGAACATGACGAAATGGGTCGAAACCCGTTTTATGTCGGTCAGCCGGCAATCGAAGCTGACGACGGCATCGGCAAGAACAGGAGCGCCGGTCACCAGCGTCTTCCAATCTCCGAGTGCAAACCGCTCTTCGGCGGGAATGCCGCTCAACCCCGCAAAGCCCGTCGCAAGCGCCTGATGATGCGCCGCGAGCGAATTCAAAGCAAAGACGCCGCTCCTTTCGAAGATGGCATTGTTCACGTTGCTGCCGTTGAGGCAGACAAGCACGGTCGGAGGATTGTCCGAGACCGAGCAGGCTGCCGTCACTGTTACGCCGCGCCGCACGCCTTCGAATTCCGTCGTTACAACCTGGACGTGGCCAGCATATCGTGCCATGCCGTTCCGATAGTGGACGGGGTCGAGGAAAGGCTGGTCCGTCAAAGGCATCTCTTGAAAGGCATCCGGGGGCTGCTGTCAGTCCCGCATTACTCTTCGAGATATGGTGGCAAAAACCCTTGATGTCCACCGGAGTTGCGGCTTTTTACTTTCAAAAGCCGATTCTCTTTGACGGCTGCGATGAGAAAGCTAAATGTCCCTTCGAGAGAGAATCCCAGGAAAAACATGACAGCACGACGTTTCATCATCGCCGGACTGCTGGCTTCGTTTCTCGGATGCGGATCGGCACCGGCGGCAGTGATCGGAGTCGTCGCGCCGCGCTCCGGCCCATACGCACCGCTCGGCACCCAGGTCTTTCAGGGCGCACGTGCAGCCGCGGAAGCCGGCGGCGACACCCTCATCGAGATCGACGAAAGCTGTGACGAAAACGGTGGCACTGCCGCCGCCAGGAGCCTCACCAACGCGAAAGTGTCCGCCGCTGTCGGCTTCCTCTGCGTCGAGACGCTCTCCACAGCATTGCCGCTGCTGAAGGCCGCACGGATCCCGGCCATTACCATCTCTGTACGCTCGAAGATCCTGATGGAAGACACGCTGCGCAACGGCTGGCCGTTCTTCCGCATGGCGCCGGCCGAAGGCGACGAGGCGAAGAAACTGTCCGAAACCATCCTCGGCATCTGGAAGGCGGAGCCGATCGCCCTGGTCGAGGACGGCACGATCTACGGCCGCGAGCTTGCCAGCGCAATCCGCCAGCATCTCGAACCAATGGGCATCACGCCGATCTTCACCGACACGTTCCGACCTGGCCAGGAACAGCAGGTGGCGCTGGTGCGTCGTCTCGCCAAGGCGGGTGCAAGCCATGTGTTCGTCGGCGGCGACCGCAACGACATGGCGATCATCGCCCGCGACGGCGCTTCCGAAAACTTTCCCCTCACCTTGCTGGGCGGCGATAACCTGCGTGCGGCCAACCGTCCGGTGCCCTTACGCGACGGGGTTCTGGCAGTCGCGCTCCCGGATTATGCCGCCTTGCCATCCGCGGCTCCCGCTGTCGCAGCCTTGCGCGCGAAAAATATCGACGCGGACGGCTACATGTTGCCAGCCTATGCCGCGACCGAGCTTGTTCACCAGGCGGTGACTGCGGCGGCAGGCCAGCCCCTGGCACAGACGATCGGCAGCCGCTCCTTCAATACCGTGATCGGCCCGATCGCCTTCGATCGCGGTCATGAACTGAAGGACAATCCGTTCCGCCTGCTCGAATGGCGGGGATCCACGTTCGTCCTCTCGCGTCCGGCGACAGACTAACGATTGTTCCGCCCACGCCGCGATGTTAGAGGGACCGTCGACAACCGGAGACTTTCGACCCATGACGCTCGCCACCGCCCTGCCGATCCGTATCGCCCCGTCCATTCTCGCGGCCGATTTTTCAAAGCTTGGCCAGGAAGTGCGCGACGCCGTCGATGCGGGAGCCGAATGGGTCCATCTCGACGTGATGGACGGGCATTTCGTGCCGAACATCTCGTTCGGACCTGACGTCATCAAGTCTCTGCGACCTTACACCACCGCCTTTTTCGACTGCCACCTGATGATCTCGCCGGCCGATCCTTACCTCGAAGCCTTCGCCAAGGCCGGATGCGACGGCATTACCGTGCATGTCGAGGCCGGGCCGCACCTGCACCGCTCGCTTCAGACGATCCGCTCGCTCGGCAAGAAGGTCGGCGTCACGCTCAACCCGGCAACGCCGCTCTCGGCGATCGAAAACGTGCTGGACGATATCGACCTGATCCTGATCATGAGCGTCAATCCGGGCTTCGGCGGCCAGAAGTTCATTCCCGCGATGACCGACAAGATACGCGCTGCCAAGGCGATGATCGGCAGCCGGCCGATCGAGCTGGAAGTCGATGGCGGCATTACCGCCGAGACGATCGGCGCCGCAACCGCTGCGGGCGCCAATGTCTTCGTTGCAGGATCAGCGGTTTACAAAGGCGATGGAATCGCGGCCTATCGTGAGAACATCGCGCGGCTGAAAGCCGCGGCGGAGGACGGACGCAGATGATATCAGCCTTGCGATCTTCGGTTCCGGCATTTGCGGCGATGTTGTTCGCCGGTTCCACATCCGCTGCCGATATCGCAAGCGTCCGCCCGATCGGCTTTTCCTCCGACGGCGCCGTTTTCGCCTTCGAGGAATACGGCATCCAGGACGGATCCGGCTTTCCCTATGCCAATATCTACGCGCTCGACCTCAACAAGGATACCTACCTGCCGGGAACACCGTTCCGGGTCCGGCTGGAGGAGGATGGGGCGACGATCGCCAAAGCCCGCTGGCAGGTCCACAACGACGCGGATGTGATGGTCGAAACCCACGAGCTCGCCAATCATCCAGGTGAACTCGTGGCCTTCAACCCGATCACCGAGATCGGCAACGATCCCCATCAGCTGCGCTATCGCAGCGTTGCGGCCGTCCCGCCGGTCGGAGAAGCCAATACGCTCGTCCTCGACGAGGTCCCGCAGCCGCTCGGCCCGCAATGTGAAGGCATAGTCGAAAAGACGGTCTCCTTGCGCCTTCGCTTTACCGAACGGAACGGGAAGCCCGTCAACGACGTGGTCCACGAAGACCAGCGCATTCCGGCCTCACGCGGCTGCGTCACCGGTTACCGGCTCGCTGGTGTCGTCAGCGGCTCTTCGCTCGAAGGCGCTCCGGTCGAAGTCGCGTTCATCATGGTCCTCAGCGCCGGCTTCGAGGGCCAGAACGGACGCTGGATCGCCGTTCCGGTCAAGACCGCGCCCTGATCCTGTTTGATTGCCTCAAAAACTTGAGCTTGGCCGCGCTTCTTGCTACAGCGCAGCCAACACACGTGAAGGAAACGACAAGCCCATGATCCCCCGTTACTCGCGGCCCGAAATGGTCGCCATCTGGTCGCCCGAAACCAAGTTCCGCATCTGGTTCGAGATCGAGGCTCACGCCTGCGACGCGCTGGCGGCGATCGGCGTGATCCCGAAGTCGGCAGCGGAGACGATCTGGGCAAAGGGTGGATCGGCCACGTTCGACGTCGCGCGCATCGACGAGATCGAAGCCGTCACCAAGCATGACGTCATCGCCTTCCTCACCCATCTTGCCGAATTCGTCGGTCCCGACAGCCGCTTCATCCATCAGGGCATGACGTCCTCCGACGTGCTCGACACCTGCTTCAGCGTCCAGCTGGTGCGCGCCACGGACCTCCTGCTGGCCGATATCGACAAGCTGCTCGAAGCGCTGAAGCGCCGCGCCTTCGAGCACAAGGACACGGTCACGATCGGCCGCAGCCATGGCATTCATGCCGAGCCCACGACGTTTGGCGTCAAGCTCGCACAGGCCTATGCGGAATTCGACCGCAACAAGACCCGCCTGCTCGAGGCCCGCGACGAGATCGCCACCTGCGCGATTTCCGGCGCCGTCGGTACCTTCGCCAACATCGACCCCCGTGTCGAGGAACACGTCGCCGCCGCCCTGGGCCTGAAGCCGGAACCGGTCTCCACCCAGGTCATCCCGCGCGACCGCCACGCCATGTATTTTGCGATCCTCGGCGTCATCGCCTCGTCGATCGAACGGCTGTCGATCGAGGTCCGCCACCTGCAGCGCACCGAAGTCCTCGAAGCGGAAGAGTTTTTCTCGCCGGGCCAGAAGGGCTCGTCGGCCATGCCGCACAAGCGCAATCCGGTGCTGACCGAAAACCTGACGGGCCTTGCCCGCATGGTGCGCTCCTACGCGTTGCCGGCCATGGAGAACGTGGCACTCTGGCACGAGCGGGACATTTCCCATTCCTCGGTCGAGCGGATGATCGGCCCGGACGCGACGGTAACGCTCGATTTCGCCCTGGCGCGCATGACCAGCGTGATCGACAAGCTGCTCGTCTATCCCGAGAACATGATGAAGAACATGAACAAGTTCCGTGGACTTGTTCACTCTCAGCGGGTTCTGCTTGCCCTTACGCAGGCCGGCGTCTCCCGAGAGGACGCCTATCGTCTCGTGCAGCGCAACGCGATGAAGGTCTGGGAAGAAGGCAAGGATTTCCTCGAGGAGCTGCTGGCGGACCAGGAAGTCCGTGCCGCACTTTCCGAAGAAGACCTGCGCGAAAAATTCGACCTCGGCTATCACACCAAACACGTGGACACGATCTTCCGCCGGGTCTTCGGCGAGGCTTGATCTTGACCCTCTGCGAACACAGATAGGCGTCATGAAGGCATCTGAAGCAGACATATTGATCGTCCCCGGCTATACCAATTCCGGGCCGCATCACTGGCAGACCCGTTGGGAGCAGAAACTCACGACGGCCCGCCGGGTCGAGCAGGAGGAATGGTCGAAGCCGGTGCGCGAGAACTGGGTCACACGTGTCGCCGAAGAGGTGAACCGTGCGACGCGGCCGGTCGTCATCGTCGCCCATTCGCTCGGCATCCCGACCGTCATTCATGCAGTTCCGCTGTTCACGAAACCGGTGGCCGGCGCTTTTTTCGTGGCCCCGCCGGAAGTGGACAATCCGTCCATCCGGCCCAAGCACCTGCAGACGTTCGGCCCCTACCCGCGTGATCCGCTTCCCTTCCCGTCGCTGACCGTCGCAAGCCGCAACGATCCCTTCGGCTCCTACGAACACGCCGACGACATCGCTTCCGCCTGGGGTTCGATGCTGGTCGATGCCGGGGAAGCGGGTCACATCAACCAGGATTCCGGCCACGGCCCTTGGCCGGAAGGCACGATGGTATTTGCCCAGTTCATCAGCCGCCTGAAGTCTTGAAAATACGACGGAATAGGCGTTGACCCATAATTTCCGGGTGCGTCAATTCGAACAGCATTTTTAAGCTGGACTTAATTGACACTTGCTAAGGTGCGCGCTCGTTTTCTAGCGCGCCAGGCTGTGCCGATGCCGTCAAATGTTCTCTCACGCCTATTGGACTCCGGCCCGGGAGACGAGATCGGCGTTCTTGAGACGGTATTCCAGGCAGCTCCTTTCCCGATTGCCATCATCGATCATGCTGCTCGGCTGCTGTTCGCAAACAGCACATTCAAACGCGAATGGATCGGCGAAGGCCGGCCACCGACTGCCTTGTCGGCCCTCCTGCATCGCGATGACCAAGACAGGATCCTCCGGGCGATCCAGGGCCTGAACATCGATTCCCCGGCGGAACGCCTCGAACTGCGCGTCATGAGCCCGGCCGATTCGCAGCGATGGGTGGTGGCGACCATCACGCCGCTCGGAAGAAATTTCAAAGGCCAGTGCCTGTTTGCGGCACACCTGACGGACATCACCGACCAAAGGCTGCAGTTCGAAGAACTTGCAGAACGCGAAAGCCGCTGGAACAACGCGCTGGTCAGCTCTGTCTCAGGTGTCTGGGACCATAACTACGCGACGGGCCAGAAATATTACTCGCCAGTGTGGCGGCAGATCCGCGGAATGTCGCCGGAAGATCCGCTGGCCGCCAGCACCGAGGAATGGCTGAAGCTTGTGCATCCTGACGACCGTGAGCGGGTCATCCACGCGATGGATCGGCAGAATGCCGGCGACCCGGCCTATGCCGTCTTCGACTATCGCGAACGCCACAAGCAGGGGCATTGGGTCTGGATCGAATGCCGAGGTGCCTGCGTCGAATGGGACGCAAACGGCAAGGCGACCCGTGTCGTTGGAACGGACACGGACATTACGGCACGCAAGGCCTCGGAAGAGCAGACCGCGCAGATGTCGCGGCGACTCGACATGGCGCTCGAAATATCCGGCATCGGCGTCTACGAATCCGACTTCTCCACCGGCGAGGTCGACTGGGACGAACGGATGTTCCGGATCTATGGGCTGGCAAAAAGCGAGGAAGTGAAGATCGGCGGGCTCTGGGAGAGTTTCCTGCATCCGGACGATGCCGCACGCGTTCAGGCAAACGTCCTCGCCAATATCGAGGAAGGCAAACGCTTCTCGGACCAATACCGCGTGATACTGCGGGACGGCTCCGAACGCGTCGTGCGCACGCGCACCATGTCTTTCGTCGACGGCAACGGTCACCAGAAAATGGTCGGCGCCAACTGGGACGTGACGGCCGATGTGACGCTTCACCGCGAACTCGAACGGGCAAAGACCCTTGCCGAGGCCCGCAACCGCGAACTTGAGGACGCCCGCACCAGCATCGAGCACAATGCGATGCACGACTACCTGACCGATCTTCCGAACAGGCGTTACCTCGACGAGATGCTGGACCGCGTGGCGGCGGAATGCGCTCGCGACGGACACGGTATCGCGATCCTCCACATCGACCTCGACCGCTTCAAGCAGATCAACGACACACTTGGCCACAGTGCCGGCGACATGATGCTGAAGCATGCAGCCAAAATCCTCAAGGGCACGATCCGCAAGGGGGATTTCGTCGCCCGTATTGGCGGCGACGAATTCGTCATCCTGTCGAAATTCGAAGGATCGCCGCGCAAGCTTTCGCATCTGGCCGACCGCATCATCAGGGAATTGCGCAAGCCGGTATCCTACGAGGGCCACGACTGCCGTTTCGGCGCCAGCATCGGCATCGCCTGCCACACGGGAGCGGATATCGATGCGAGACAGCTTCTCCTCAACGCCGATATCGCCCTCTACAGGGCCAAGAACCGCGGCCGCAACCGGCATGAATTCTTCTCAGCCGAGACCCAGAACGAGATCATCAGCACCAAGCGCATTTCAGACGAGATCCTTCTTGCTCTCGAGCGCGACGAATTCATCCCGTATTATCAGCTGCAGTTCGATGCGCAGACGCTGGAGATCACCGGCGTCGAAACGCTGGCGCGATGGATGCACCCGGTACGCGGCATCCTCTCGCCCGACAAGTTCCTCGATATGGCCGAGGAGCTCGACGTCGTCTCGGTGATCGACGGGACCATACTCGACAGGGCACTTGCCGATTTCCGGGAATGGCGCGCGCATGGCCTTTCGATCCCAAAACTTTCGGTCAACGTTTCCTACCGGCGGCTGCGCGATGCCTCGCTGTCGCGCAAGCTCAAGAAACTCAAGATCGAGCCGGGCACGGTATCCTTCGAGCTGCTCGAATCGATCTTCCTCGACGACTGCGACGAGGATGTCCTGAGGAACCTGGCACACATCAGGAAGCTCGGCATCGAGATCGAAATCGACGATTTCGGCACCGGTCACGCCTCGATCATCGGTCTCCTGCGGCTCAATCCGCGTGCTCTGAAGATCGACCGCGAACTGGTCCGCCTTGTCTCGCAGTCGCGAAAGCGGCGGAAGATGGTCGGATCGATCATCGAGATCGGCAAATCGCTGAATATCGAGGTTGTCGCGGAAGGCGTCGAGACAACGGAACAGATTCGTATCCTGCGCGATCTCGGCTGCGACGTCCTGCAGGGGTATGCGCTCGCAAGGCCGATGCCGCGCGGTGGCATTCCGGATTTCGTCCTTTCCGGCCGCTGGCGTCTCAACGAAAGCCCACAGCCAGACAGCCGCAAGCGGCATCCCACCGGCGGCTGAGAACCCGATTTTATGCGCAGAAAGAAAAGCTGATGAAATGCAGCTTACTGGTTCTCGATCTGATCGACTGCCTGAGCCAGAAGCTCCACCATCTTGGTGCGGATATCCTGGTCGGAGATGGAGACGCCGGCGGCATCGAGATCGCTGCGCAGCTTGCGGAATACGTCCTCGTCGCCCGCTTCCTCGAAGTCAGCAACGACGACTTCCTTTGCATAAGCGTCAGCATCCGCCTTGCCAAGCAGACCGGCAGCCCAGAGGCCGACGAGCTTGTTGCGGCGGGCGAGCGCCTTGAACTTCAATTCCTGGTCCAGGGCAAACTTGTTTTCAAAGGCTTTTTCGCGATCGCTGAGGCCACTCATCTCGGGTCTCCCAAAGTGAACTTATATGGGACCCATTAATCAAAAGACGAGCCAAGCGCAATCGGCGGGCTGTCGATTCCGGTCCAGACGGAAGCGGAATCGTGGCAGGCAATTGACGAATGCGAATTCTGCCTTGAGGGAAGCAGGTCTGGCATCGCCACGCGCAGCTCGTCACCTGGAATTGCGACACCGGCCGCGTCGAAATCATGACGCAATTTGATGGCTAAGTCCTGCCGAGCCTTGCCGTCGAGGGTGGAAAATCCCAAATCGTGGGCATAGGCGCCTCGATGCGGCCTAGAGGCCCATCAGCCCCTGCGGCGAGTTTGCGCGCGAAACCGCAAGCTTTGGTTACAGGTAAATCGGTCCTCAACGGCTTTGGTCCTGTCACAAAGAGCATATATGTCATGGGTCCCTGCTTTTCCTGTTTATTACCGCCCTTTCGGCCCGGACACCCCAGTTGTTAGAGCAAAACCTTCGAGAACCCGTGTAATCTGAAGCTCACTGATTCCTGGTTGAGCTTCGCCAACCCCTCGCCCACAAAGGTTTTGGAGCCCCGCATTGTGAAACCCGTTCTTTTCCGATAAGGGACCGCTCAACATCATCCATTGCGTCCATCAGGGGCGCCAACAACGAGACAAGAATCATGAACCGTCGCCGCCGTATCTACGAAGGCAAGGCCAAAATCCTTTATGAAGGCCCCGAGCCCGGCACGCTCATCCAGTTTTTCAAGGACGACGCCACCGCCTTCAACAAGAAGAAACATGACGTCATCGACGGCAAGGGCGTCCTCAACAACCGTATCTCGGAATACCTCTTCACCCACCTGAACAAGATCGGCATCCCGACGCATTTCATCCGCCGGCTGAACATGCGCGAACAGCTGATCAAGGAAGTGGAGATGATTCCGCTCGAGATCGTGGTGCGCAACGTCGCCGCCGGCTCCCTCTCGACCCGCCTCGGCATCGAGGAAGGCATGGTCCTGCCGCGCTCGATCATCGAGTTCTACTATAAGTCCGATGCGCTCGCCGACCCGATGGTCTCCGAGGAACACATCACCGCTTTCGGCTGGGCAAACCCCGCCGAACTCGACGACATCATGGGGCTCGCCATCCGGGTCAACGACTTCCTCACGGGGCTCTTCCTCGGCGTCGGCATCCAGCTCGTCGACTTCAAGATAGAATGCGGCCGCCTGTTCGAAGGCGACATGATGCGCATCATCCTTGCCGACGAAATCTCGCCGGACAGCTGCCGCCTCTGGGATATCGAGACCCGCGAAAAGATGGACAAGGACCGTTTCCGGCGCGATCTCGGCGGGCTCGTGGAAGCCTATTCGGAAGTCGCGCGGCGTCTTGGCATCATCAATGAAAACGAACCGATCCGCGGGACCGGGCCGGTTCTCGTCAAGTAAATCTGGGGGTTGGATCAGTGATCAAGGCACGCGTAACGGTCACGCTCAAGAATGGCGTTCTCGATCCGCAGGGCAAGGCCATCGAAGGTGCGCTCGGCAGTCTCGGTTTTTCCGGCGTCGGCCATGTCCGCCAGGGCAAGGTCTTCGACCTGGAACTCGAAGGCGCCGACAAGGCGAAGGCCGAGGCGGACCTGAAAGCCATGTGCGAGAAGCTTCTGGCAAACACTGTGATTGAGAATTATACTATCGCTCTCGACTGACGGTTGCGGAGTATGTGATGGCCGAGATCACAAGTGAATTGATGTATGAGCTTCTCAAGAAGATTCATCAGCGATTTGATAAAGTCGAACTATCAATTGGTGAGTTGCGAGCCGACCACATGACCTTAAGAGGACAACTTCACGTTCTCCAAGGGGATATGAACAATCTTCGCGTCACCGTTGGGCATATTGAAAATCGACTCGACCGTATCGAAAACCGCCTCGAACTGCGCGAGCTCGCCGAGGCCCAGGCAAGGTTTGAACCGCACCCATGAAATCCGCCGTCGTTCAGCTTCCCGGTCTCAATCGCGATCGCGACATGATCGCCGCCCTCACCAAGATTTCAGGCAAGGCGCCGATCACCATCTGGCAGACAGAGACCAATATTCCGGATGATGTCGACCTGATCGTCATCCCGGGCGGTTTCTCCTATGGCGACTACCTGCGCTGCGGAGCGATCGCGGCCCGCATGCCGGTCATGCAGGCGATCAGGGACAAGGCCGACAAGGGCGTCAAGGTGCTCGGTGTCTGCAACGGCTTCCAGATTTTGGTCGAAGCCGGCATGCTGCCCGGCGCATTGATGCGCAATTCCTCGCTGAAATTCGTCTGCAAGGAAGTGAAGCTCGAAGTGGTGAATGCCGATACGGATTTCACCCGGGCCTATGAGAAGGGCCAGGTGCTACGCTGCCCGGTCGCCCATCACGATGGCAACTATTTCGTCGATCCGGACACCCTGGCTGGCATGGAAGATCGCGGCGAAATCGTCTTCCGTTATGCCGAAGGCACCAACCCGAACGGCTCGCTCAACGACATCGCAGGCGTCATGAACACTCGCGGCAACGTGCTCGGCATGATGCCGCATCCGGAAAACCTGATCGAAGCCGCTCATGGCGGCAATGACGGGCGCGGGATTTTCGCCTCGGCGCTCGATGTGATCGCCGCGACTGCCTGAACCTTCATCTTATCCGGATCGATCCCCGAACGATCGAAACCACGTCAGGACGCTTGATGCCGTTCACTTATCGCCTGCTCTGTGCATTTCCTCTCGCCGCCCTTGGCGTGGCGCTTTCCGCCTGCCAATCGGAACGCCCGGCGGCGGTGACGGCGAACCGTGCGGCGCTGCCGACGATGGAGCGCGTGGCGCTCGCCGCCAATAGCTGCTGGTTCAAGTCGGGCGACGCGGCCTTCAAGCCCTATCGGCTGGCACCGGAACTCAACTCCTTCTCCGGCCGGCCGCGCATTCTCGCCGTGCCGCGCAACAGTCCCGAGTCGCGCCCGATGCTGGTGGTGCAGGCGGAAGGCAATCCGGCCCGCCTCGATGCGTTCGGTCCGATGATGAGCGGCCCGGATGGCGAGAGAATCAAGCGCGACGTGTTGCGCTGGGCCCGCGGCGCGAGTGGCTGCTGATATTAACCATTTGAATTTACACCTCTGTAAACAATCTGTTGCAGCTCTGCACCGGCCCGCCCGAATCTTTGCGTTTTTTCGCCACAAGTCATAACGGTCTGTGAACCGGCGCTGGACGGGCGCCACCCGCCATTGTACCACTTTCGTCATCGAGAAGCGGGCGGCCCGTATCGGGATCGCGCCAGCCGCAAAAATCGCGGCGCGTATGAGGGCGATGGAATGAACAAGGCATTTTTCGGATCCGTGGTCGGTGCAGTCCTGGCGGCGTCGACGCTGTCTTCTACGGCCTTTGCGCAGGAGCGGCTGTTCGACGAAGTGCGAATCGGCGTTTCCGGTTCCATCCAGAGCAAGAGCACGTTCGAGAAAGGCGCATTCCCGTCCGCCACCGTCTTCTTCGACCCCTTCGACCAGCGCCATGCCCAGAGCTTCATGGACCACATGCTGCGTCCGCGCGTCCATGTCGGCGCGATCGTGTCGACGGCGGGCGAAGCGAGCCAGGTCTTTGCGGGCTTCACCTGGACGGCACCGATCACCGACAAGATCTTCGTCGATCTCGGCTTCGGCGGCGCCTTCAACAACGGCAACCTCGACAAGCCGAACGACGGTCCGAAGCTCGGCTGCCATGTGCTCTTCCATGAGTCGCTCGGCCTCGGTTACAACATCACCAACAACTGGCGCGTTCTTGCGACCGTCGAGCACTCTTCGAACGCCGATCTGTGCGATCACAACGACGGCCTCTCCTACGCAGGCATCGCGGTCGGCTACAAGTTCTGATCCAGATAGTGTATTTTCTAACTGAGGCGCCGGTTTTCCGGCGCTTTTTGTTTTCCGGCCGCAACGCGGTAGTGCTGCATAGCAGTATTTTCCTGTCGCGCCGCTTAACGACATAGGTTAAAGAGCGCCAAGAGCTTGGCCCTTCAATCCAGAGAAGATCATGACCATTCCGAACAGTATCGCGATCACCCCCGAACTCGTCGCCTCGCATGGCCTGAAGCCCGACGAATATCAGCGGATTCTCGATCTGATCGGTCGTGAGCCAACTTTCACGGAACTCGGCATCTTCTCGGCCATGTGGAACGAACACTGCTCCTACAAATCCTCCAAGAAGTGGCTGCGAACGCTGCCGACCAAGGGGCCGCGCGTCATCCAAGGGCCAGGCGAGAATGCCGGCGTCGTCGACATCGACGATGGCGATTGCGTCGTCTTCAAGATGGAGAGCCACAACCACCCGTCCTATATCGAGCCCTACCAGGGCGCCGCGACGGGTGTCGGCGGCATCCTGCGTGACGTCTTCACGATGGGCGCCCGCCCGATCGCGGCGATGAACGCGCTGCGCTTCGGTGCGCCCGATCACCCGAAAACCAAGCATCTTGTGTCCGGCGTCGTTGCCGGCGTCGGCGGTTACGGCAATTCCTTCGGTGTGCCGACGGTCGGCGGCGAAGTGGAGTTCGATCCGCGCTACAACGGCAATATCCTGGTCAATGCGTTTGCGGCCGGGCTTGCCAAGTCCAACGCGATCTTCCTGTCGGAAGCCAAGGGCGTCGGTCTGCCGGTCGTCTATCTCGGCGCCAAGACCGGCCGCGACGGTGTCGGCGGAGCCACGATGGCATCAGCCGAATTCGACGAATCCATCGAGGAGAAGCGCCCGACCGTTCAGGTCGGCGACCCCTTCACCGAAAAGTGCCTGCTGGAAGCCTGCCTCGAACTGATGGCGACCGGCGCGGTGATCGCCATCCAGGACATGGGTGCCGCCGGTCTCACCTGCTCGGCCGTCGAAATGGGTGCCAAGGGCGATCTCGGCATCGAACTCGACCTCGACAAGGTGCCGGTGCGCGAGGACCGGATGACGGCCTACGAAATGATGCTGTCGGAAAGCCAGGAGCGCATGCTCATGGTGCTGCAGCCGGAAAAGGAAGATCAGGCCAAGGCGATCTTCGTCAAGTGGGGCCTCGATTTCGCCATCGTCGGCAAGACCACCGACGACCTGCGCTTCCGCGTCCTGCATCAGGGCGAAGAAGTCGCCGACCTGCCGATCAAGGATCTCGGCGACCAGGCCCCGGAATACGATCGGCCGTGGGTCCAGTCGAGTGTTCGTGCGCCCCTGCCCGCCTCGCAGGTCGCGGCACCCGCTGACTATAACCAAGCCTTGTTGAAGCTCATCGGTTCGGCCAACCAGTCCAGCCGCCGCTGGGTCTGGGAGCAGTATGACACGCTGATCCAGGGCAATTCGCTGCAGCGCCCGGGCGGCGATGCCGGCGTCGTGCGTATCGAGACCCATCCAACCAAGGCACTCGCCTTCTCCTCCGACGTCACTCCGCGTTATGTCGAGGCCGATCCGTTCGAAGGCGGCAAGCAGGCGGTCGCCGAATGCTGGCGCAATATCGTCGCTACCGGCGCCGAGCCGCTCGCGGCCACCGACAACCTCAATTTCGGCAATCCGGAAAAGCCGGAAATCATGGGCCAGCTGGTCGGCGCCATCAAGGGCATCGGCGAGGCCTGCAGGGCGCTCGATTTCCCGATCGTTTCCGGCAACGTGTCGCTCTACAACGAGACCAACGGCGTCGCAATCCTGCCGACCCCGACGATTGCCGGCGTCGGCCTGCTGCCCGACTGGCAGAAGATGGCGAAGATCGGTTCTGCCAATGACGGCGACAAGCTGATCATGATCGGCACTGACGGCAGCCATCTCGGCTCGTCGGTCTATCTGCGCGACATTCTCGACACGATCGACGGCCCGGCCCCGGAAGTCGATCTGAAGGCCGAGCGCCGCAACGGCGATTTCGTCCGTTCGCTCATCCGCAATGGCCAGGTGACGGCCTGCCACGACATTTCCTCGGGCGGCCTTGCGATCACGCTTGCCGAAATGGCGATGGCGTCGGCCAAGGGCATGAAGGTCAGCCTCAAGGAACAGCGCGGCCCGGCGCACGGGCTGTTGTTTGGCGAAGACCAGGCCCGCTACGTGATCGCAGTACCGGCCGATCTCGCCAATTTCGTGCAGGCGAATGCCGAAGGCGCGGGTGTGCCCTTCCGCACGCTCGGTACGGTCGCGGGCGACAGCCTCGTGGTCGACGACCTCGTCAACGTTGCGGTCTTGCAGCTCACGGAGGCGCACGAAAGCTGGTTCCCGGCCTTCATGGCCTGATACCCGGACCAACGTATCGGGGCGATTTGCCGCGGTCCAGGGATCGCGGTTTATCTGCACGCGTGAACAAACGTGAAGCGCAAGGGATTGATGGACTCGGGCTGTCCGGGTAAGCATCGCTGTTTTCTGACATAGGAACTAAGCGCGCAAAAATGCTTATGCCGATTTTGACCTGGTTGAGGTCATCGGGCCCGGCCTGGCACTACAGGCGCATCTGGCTCGATGCATTGATCATCACCCTTTGCCTGAACGTTCTGGCCTGGATGATTTTTTCGAAGATGGGGATGACCACCCACGACATCTTCGATGAGGATGGCCCCATCGAAGACCTTCAGTCTGCATCGCTTGCCATCACCGCCCTCTTTGCCGTGATGGCGGCCTTGGGGACGAGGATACTTGCGCGTTTCGTCGCAATTACGACGGCCTGCATCTCCGTCGTCTTCTTCATGCGCGAGATGCCAGTATGCCGTGGAAGTATGACAGTTTATTGTGTGTCGAAGACATGGCTGCCGATTATTATCGCCGCTGCTGTTCTCGTCCTGCTGATTGCGACCATCGTGTTCGAATACCGTCACAGAGGCGGCATCCTGCGGGCCATTCATCCGCGCCTTTCCTGGCCGCTGGGCCTGGTTGCCGCCGTTCTCGCCTGCAGCCAGCTTGCCGAGCATTTCGACATTGTCGTGATGGAGGAGAGCATTGAATCCTACGGTTTCATGATCCTGACCCTGAGTTCCGTCTGGCTTTTCCGCTTCTCCCGCACGCAGCACCTTCCACCGCTCAGAACCCGAGCCAAAGCCAGCCTCCATAAGATGAAACACGTATTCTTGCACCATTGAGGCGGAGCTCTTCGATCCAGCTTTGACCGGAGAGCAGCTTTGAGGCAGTGTATCCTGACAAAAGGTTCCGCGGTTTTGAGTCCCGCGGAGAGAAAAGGGATGACGTCATGGCTATGAGACCCGGTGAAATCGAAGACCTGATCAAGGCCGGCATTCCCGGTGCCAAGGTCACCATCCGGGATCTTGCCGGCGACGGCGACCACTATGCCGCGGAAGTGGTGGCGGAAGCGTTCCGGGGGAAAAGCCGGGTGCAGCAGCACCAGATGGTCTACGAGGCTCTGAAGGGCAATATGGGCGGCGTTCTGCATGCGCTGGCATTGCAGACTTCGGCTCCGGCGGAGTGAGCGATGGCTGACCTGATCAAGGAGATCGTTACCGGCCTCGTCGAAACTGCCCTGAAGGAACTTCTCGGCAAGTCGCATGGCCGCACACCGGCCAAACGCAAGAAGCGGCAGATCCGCTCGGCCACGACCGGACGTTTCGCCAAGAAGACCGTACACACCAAGGCCACAAGCAGCCGTGCGGCGAAGCCGGCGACGAAACAGGTGAGCCGCCGGCGCACGACGGCAAGCCGCAGCAAGCAGCGCAGCCGGTGACCCCGATGTACCCGGCTTCCGGGTAGACGGCAGCGATGCTAAGCAATAAGCAGCGTTCCTGCGGACTATTCCGCTGGAATTCCCGATGCCACATTGCTATTTAAGGGAAATGACGCAGCGCAGCGGCCCTTGAAACCGCATGTGAAAGGATAGGACATGAGCGGAATTACCGATTTTATCGCCAACGAAGTGAAGACCAATGACGTGGTTCTCTTCATGAAGGGCACCCCGCAGTTCCCGCAGTGTGGTTTCTCGGGCCAGGTCGTGCAGATTCTCGACTATCTCGGCCTGGACTACAAGGGCGTCAACGTCCTCGCCGATGCGGAAATCCGCCAGGGCATCAAGGACTATTCCAACTGGCCGACCATTCCGCAGCTTTACGTCAAGGGCGAGTTCATCGGCGGTTGCGATATCGTCCGCGAGATGTTCCAATCCGGCGAACTGCAGACTCATCTGCAGGAACAGGGCATCAGCGTCCGCGGCGCGGCCTGAGATTTTCCGGGCTCCGGCCCGGGATTTTTAGAAGACATTTTCAAGGCGCCGCCCCCAACGGCGCCTTTCACGTTGTTTTAGGAAACTGCTGTGACCAATTCTTCACAACCGGCCCCGGCCCGCCTGCGCGGCATGGGTCGGGTCGAATTCATCGCGATGATGGCGATGCTGATGGCCATCAATTCGCTTGCCATCGACATCATGCTCCCCGGCCTGCAGGAAATCGGCGCCTCGCTCGGCGTCGTCAATGAAAACCATCGGCAATATGTCGTTTCGGCCTATCTCTTCGGCCTCGGCGCCGCGCAGATCATCTATGGATCGATCTCCGACCGTTTCGGTCGCAGGAACCCGATGCTCTTCGGCCTCGGCCTCTATTTCGTCTGCGCGGTCGGCGCCGTCATCGCGCCATCATTCGGAGCGCTGCTGGTCCTTCGCTTCATCCAGGGTGCAGGAGCGGCCGCAACCCGGGTGATTTCCATTTCGATCGTGCGCGACGTATACGGTGGCCGCGCCATGGCGGAAGTCATGTCGCTGATCATGATGGTCTTCATGGTCGTGCCGGTCATCGCGCCGGCCACGGGCCAGGTCATCATGCTGTTCGGCAACTGGCACCTGATCTTCGTGTTCATGGCAGTCGCCTCGCTCTGTATCGGCTTCTGGATGTATTCGCGCCTTCCGGAAACGCTTGATCCGGCCGATGTGCGTCCCTTCACCATTTCCTCGATTTTGCACGCCTTCCAGATGGTTCTGACCAATCGTCTCGCCCTCTGCTACACGATTGCCAGTACATTCATTTTCGGCGCCATGTTCGGCTTCATCAATTCGGCCCAACAGATTTATGTCGGGATCTACGACGTGGGCGTCTGGTTTCCGCTGGTCTTCGCCTGCGTGGCGGTGTTCATGTCTGCCGCATCCTTCCTGAACGCCCGGTTTGTCGGGCGCTTCGGCATGCGGCGCCTTTCGCACGGCTCGCTGCTTGGCTTTATCGGCATCACATTCGTCTGGATGCTCGTGCAGATCTTCGGGCCTCAACCCATGCCGCTCGTGATCTTCATCGTGTTTTTCGGGCTTGCCATGTTCCAGTTCGGCTGGATCGGCTCGAACTTCAATTCGCTCGCCATGGAGCCGCTCGGCCATGTCGCCGGAACGGCGTCCGCCGTGCTCGGCTTCATGAGCACAGTCGGGGGCGCGCTGATCGGCGTCGCGATCGGCCAGGCCTTCAACGGTACGGCACTGCCCCTGGTCGCAGGCTTCTTCACCGTCTCGATCATCGGACTGATCTTCGTGCTGATCGCCGAAAAGGGAAAACTCTTCCAGCCGCATAATCCGAAGATCTGAGATACAGTCCCCAACGAAAAAGGCCGGAGCGATCCGGCCTTTTTCTTGTCGGTGGTGTTGTTTCAGTGGCCGATGATCTCGTGGCGCAGCATCTGCCAGCTTTCCTTGTCGGTGGCGAGCAGCAGGCCCCCGTCGACATGGTGCGGCATATAGGGCGAACCGTCGAAGCGCGCCACGTAACCGCCCGCCTCCGTGCCGATCAGCGTGCCGGCCAGATGGTCCCAGGGCATCAGCTTGTTGTAGAGCACGAACTGCACGTGCCCACCGGCAAAGGTGCGGTATTCATGGGCCGAGCAGCGATAGTTGGCGAAGAACCGGACCTTGGCGAGATTGCCAAGGATCCGCTCCCGCTCGCCGCCGAAGAAATATCCGGGCGACGCCATGCCGATCATGGCTTCTATCGGCCGGGCGTCGGCGACCGAAAGCCGGATCGCCTCGCCGTCAGGCCGCCTCATGAACGCGCCGGCGCCCCTTTCCGCCATGACCCAGTCGTCGCCCATCGGATCGTAGATGATGCCGGCGACCGTCTCGCCCTTCCAGACGACCGAGGCCATGACGCCGAAGGCCGGGATGCCGGAAGCGAAATTGAACGTGCCGTCGACCGGATCGACGACCACCGCGAATTCCGCATCGGCGAGCTTGGCGAGCAGCGACGGATCGGCCGCCACCGATTCCTCGCCGACGAAGAGCGCACCGGGCGCAAAGGCCTCCAGCTCCCGGCGGATCATCCGCTCGGCGGCCTCGTCGGCCTCGGTTACCAGGTCGGACGGCTCGCTCTTTGAACGGACATCGCCGCTGCCGAGCCGCCGGAAACGCGGCAGGATTTCGGCCTTGGCGGCAAGGCGCAGAAGATCGGCAAGCTTCGTGATGTCGAGCGGAAGGGTCATGACAACGGTCTCTTGGGGGATTGGTACGTGAAGGCGGGGTTCGAGAGGAATTCAGAGGCTTTGAACGGCTTGCAGGCCGGAGAAATCGAAGAGTTTCGGATCAAGCAGGTGCGACGGGTTCACGTGGCCGAGTGCGCGCAACATCGTATCCTTGCGGCCCGGCATGCGCGCCTCGATGTCGGCAAGCATCGCCTTCATCGCATTGCGCTGCAGGCCATCCTGCGAGCCGCAGAGATCACACGGGATGATCGGGAACTGCATGGCGGCGGCGAATTTCGCCAGATCGTCCTCGGCGCAATAGGCGAGCGGCCTCAGCACCATCACATTGCCTTCGTCGTTCAACAGCTTGGCCGGCATGCCGGCAAGCCTGCCACCGTGGAAGAAATTCATGAAGAAGGTCTCGAGGATATCTTCGCGGTGGTGGCCGAGCACCAAGGCGTCACAGCCCTCTTCGCGGGCGATGCGGTAAAGGTTGCCGCGCCGCAGCCTTGAACAGAGCGAGCAATAGGTGGCGCCTTCCGGCACCTTTTCCTTCACGATCGAATAGGTATCGCGATATTCGATGCGGTGCTTCACGCCGATCGAGGCGAGGTATTCCGGCAATATATGCTTCGGGAAGTTCGGCTGGCCCTGGTCGAGATTGCAGGCAATCAGCTCGACTGGCAGCAGGCCGCGCCATTGCAGGTCGAGCAGCACGGCGAGCAGCGAATAGGAATCCTTGCCGCCGGACAGGCCGACCAGCCAGCGCTTCTGGCCATTCAGCATGCCGAAATCATCGAAGGCCTGGCGGACCTGCCGGAGCAGGCGCTTGCGCAGCTTGTTGAACGAGACGGAACTCGGCGCGTCCCGAAAGAGCGCAGGCACGAGGCCGTTTTCGACCTCGTCCAGTTCGTCGTCGATCTTGGCCATCACGCCCATTGGTCTTCCTTTGAAACCGAAAAGCGGGCAATGCCCGCTTCCGGTGTTTGACGTCAGGCGTCGAGAGCGGCCGCCACCGCGTCGAGCGCCTCGCTCGCCTTGGCGCCATCGGGTCCACCGGCCTGGGCCATGTCGGGACGGCCACCGCCGCCCTTGCCGCCGAGAGCCACGGATGCGATGCGGACCAGGTCCACGGCGCTGAAGCGATCGACCAGGTCAGGCGTGACCGCAACCACGGCGCTTGCCTTGCCGTCTTCCGAAACGCCGATCAGCGTGACGACGCCGGAGCCGAGGCTCGCCTTGCCTTCATCCGCCAGGCCCTTCAGGTCCTTGGCGTCGATGCCGTTCAGCGCCTTGCCCATGAACTTGATGCCGCCGATCTCCTTGAAATCACCGGCCGAACCGCCCTGCCCGCCGCCCATGGCAAGCCTGCGCCTGGCGTCCGCCAGTTCCTTCTCGAGCTTGCGGCGTTCGTCGATCAGCGCTTCGACGCGCGAAACCAATTCCGCCGGCTGCACCTTCAAGGCACCTGCGAGCGTCTTCACGCGCTCGTCCTGTTCGGCGAGATAGGTCCGCGCCGCCTCGCCCGTCACCGCCTCGACGCGGCGAACACCGGCGCCGACGGCGCTTTCGCCGAGAATGCGGACAAGGCCGATATCGCCGGTCGCGTTGACATGCGTGCCGCCGCAGAGTTCGACCGAATAGGGCTTGCCGGCCTTGGGGCCTTCGATCGCCTTGCCCATCGCAACGACGCGAACTTCATCACCGTATTTTTCGCCGAACAGCGCCATGGCGCCCTCCGCGATCGCGTCGTCGACGCTCATCAGCCGGGTCGTGACCGGCGCATTCTGCAGGATGATGGCATTTGCCATGTCCTCGACCTTCTGCAACTCCTCTGCCGACATCGGCTTCGGATGCGAGACGTCGAAGCGTAGCCGCTCGGGCGCAACCAGCGAACCCTTCTGGGCCACATGGGTGCCGAGCACTTCACGCAGCGCCTCATGCAGAAGGTGAGTAGCCGAATGGTTGGAACGCAGGCGGGAACGGCGGGCATGATCGACCGTCAGCGCCACCGCGTCGCCGACCTTCAACGTGCCCTCAGCGACGGTCGCGACGTGGACGAACAGGCCCTCGCCCTTTTTCTGGGTATCAGAGACATCGAGCTTGCCATTGTCGGTCGAGATCACCCCGGTATCGCCCATTTGGCCGCCGGATTCGCCGTAGAACGGCGTCTGGTTGACGACGACCTGCACCTGCTCGCCGGCCGAAGCGCTGTCGACGGCCTTGCCGTCGCGGACGATCGCCTGCACCACGCCTTCGGCCATTTCCATGTCGTAGCCGAGGAATTCGGTCGCGCCGTGCTTTTCCTTGAGCTCGAACCAGATCGTCTCGGTGGCCTTGTCACCGGAGCCGGTCCAATGGGAGCGGGCTTCGGCCTTCTGGCGCTCCATGGCGTCCGTAAAGCCGGAAATATCGACGCCAATCTCGCGGGCGCGCAAGGCATCCTGCGTCAGATCGAGCGGGAAGCCATAGGTATCATAGAGCTTGAAGGCCGTCTCGCCATCCAGCATGTCGCCCTTGTGAAGGGTGTTCGTCGCATCCGAGAGCAGTGAAAGACCGCGCTCCAGCGTCTTGCGGAAGCGGTTTTCCTCGAGCTTCAGCGTTTCCGAAATCAGCGATTCCGCACGCACCAGTTCCGGATAGGCGCGTCCCATCTGCTGGATCAGGGCCGGCAGCAGTTTCCAGAGCAGCGGATCGCGGGCGCCGAGCAGCTGCGCATGGCGCATGGCGCGGCGCATGATGCGGCGAAGCACATAACCACGGCCCTCGTTCGACGGCAGCACGCCGTCGGCGATCAGGAATGCGGAAGACCGCAGGTGGTCGGCGATGACGCGGTGGCTGCCGCGATGCTCGCCTTCCGCCTTGACGCCGGTCGCCTCTTCCGAGGCCGAGATCAGCGCGCGGAACAGGTCGATGTCGTAATTGTCGTGCTGGCCCTGCAGCACGGCCGCAACACGCTCCAGGCCCATGCCGGTATCGATCGACGGGCGCGGCAGGTCGATGCGCTCTTCCTTCGTCACCTGCTCATACTGCATGAAGACGAGGTTCCAGATCTCGATGAACCGGTCGCCGTCCTCTTCCGGCGAACCGGGAGGGCCGCCCCAGATATGGTCGCCATGGTCATAGAAGATTTCCGAGCACGGGCCGCAGGGACCGGTATCGCCCATCGCCCAGAAATTGTCGCTGGTCGGAATGCGGATGATCCTGTCGTCCGAAAGGCCGGCGATCTTCTTCCAGAGGCCGAAAGCCTCATCGTCGGTGTGATAAACCGTCACCAGGAGACGCTTGGCGTCGAGGCCGAACTCCTTGGTGATCAGGTTCCAGGCAAGCTCGATGGCACGCTCCTTGAAATAATCGCCGAAGGAGAAATTGCCGAGCATTTCGAAGAAGGTATGGTGGCGGGCGGTATAGCCCACATTGTCGAGGTCGTTGTGCTTGCCGCCGGCGCGAACGCATTTCTGTGCCGTTGCCGCCGTCGAATAGGGGCGCTTCTCGAGGCCGGTGAACACGTTCTTGAATTGCACCATGCCGGCATTGGTGAACATCAGCGTCGGATCGTTGCGCGGCACCAGCGGACTGGAGGAGACGACCTCGTGTCCGTTCTTTCGGAAATAGTCGAGGAAGGTCGACCGGATTTCATTCACGCCGCTCATGCTACGCCCTTTTTACCGCCGGATGCGGTCCTATTATTCGAAAACCAAAGGCTTGTATCGCCCACACCCACAACTGTCCAGCCGCCGACCGCCTAACCGAACGAGAAACCGGCCGCGCATCTTTGCATGCGCAGCCGGTTCAAAATCAGCGGTGGGAGAAATTCCGGAAGCGGCTGGACCGCTTACATATCCGCGGCAACGTCACCGTCGTCAGCGTCCGGACCGCCGTTCTGCAGGAATCGGTCAGCGATGAGGCCGGCATTCTGGCGCAGCGACGTCTCGATCTCCCGGGCAAGCTCCGGGTTGTCGCGCAGGAAGGTCTTGGCGTTCTCGCGGCCCTGGCCGAGACGCTGGCTGTTATAGGAGAACCAGGCACCGGATTTCTCGACGATGCCGGCCTTGACGCCGAGATCGACGAGTTCGCCGGTCTTGGAAACGCCTTCGCCATACATGATGTCGAATTCGACCTGTTTGAAGGGAGGCGCCATCTTGTTCTTGACGACCTTCACGCGGGTCTGGTTGCCGACCACTTCCTCGCGTTCCTTGACCTGGCCGATGCGGCGGATGTCGAGGCGAACCGAGGCGTAGAATTTCAAGGCGTTGCCGCCGGTGGTGGTTTCCGGCGAGCCGAACATCACGCCGATCTTCATGCGGATCTGGTTGATGAAGATCACCATCGTATTCGACTTGGAGATCGAAGCCGTCAGCTTGCGCAGCGCCTGGCTCATCAGACGCGCCTGCAAGCCCGGCAGGCTGTCGCCCATCTCGCCTTCGATTTCCGCACGCGGCGTCAGGGCTGCAACCGAGTCGATGACGAGGACATCGACGGCACCGGAACGGACCAGCGTATCGGTGATTTCGAGCGCCTGCTCGCCGGTATCCGGCTGCGAGATCAGAAGGTTCTGGAGATCGACGCCGAGCTTGCGGGCATAGACCGGATCGAGCGCGTGTTCCGCATCGACGAACGCGCAGATGCCGCCCTTCTTCTGGGCTTCGGCAATCGTCTGCAGCGCAAGCGTCGTCTTACCCGAGCTTTCCGGACCGTAGATCTCGATGATGCGGCCCTTCGGCAGGCCGCCGATTCCAAGCGCGATATCGAGGCTGAGAGAGCCGGTCGAAACCGTCTCGATCTCGACAATATTCTCGTTCGAACCGAGCTTCATGATCGATCCCTTACCGAAGGATCGTTCGATCTGTGAAAGTGCCGCTTCCAGCGCCTTGCTCTTGTCCACGCCTTTATCCTCTACGAGCCGCAAACTATTCTGTGCCATCTGGTCCCACCTTTAGGTTATTGCCGCCGCGCAAGCAATGAAGCTGCCGATAAAGGTGATGTACCTATTTTGTTCTCATTTGGCAAGGACCGATCAAACGATTGAGTCAAAATAGCTATTTCGATTTCGTTCTCAAAATGTTCACCCGTGCCTGGGCATTTAAAATTCGCTTGTGAAATCAACGCCTCGCCGCGATCCCCAGGCGAATCGGGGCGTCTGAATATTTATGAGAGACCGTCCGATTCTCACTCCGAATCGAGCATTTCCCGGACTGCGACAGCAAGCTGCTTCAGCGAGAACGGCTTGGGCAGGAAGCCGAACTTGGCGTCGGCCGGCAGATTGCGGGCAAACGCATCCTCGGCATAACCGGAGACGAAGATGAACTTCATGTCCGGATAGGTTTTGCGCAGCTCGGTCAAAAGCGTCGGGCCGTCCATTTCCGGCATGACGACGTCCGAGACGACGATATCCACCTGCCCCTCAAGCTCTTCCATGATCTCGAGCGCCTCGGTGCCCGAGCCCGCCTCATGCACGGTATAGCCACGGGTTTCCAGCATGCGTTTGCCGCCGCGACGAACTGCCTCCTCGTCCTCGACGAGCAGGACGACCGCCGACTTTCCCGTGAGGTCGAGGTCGTCGGAAACCGGCGTCGAGGCGACGGGCGCGAGAGCGGTCGGCTGCGCCTGCGGACCGGCTGCGGGAGCGTCGGGGACGACGACAGGCGCTTCGGGAATGTGGCGTGGAAGGAAGATGCGGAAACTCGTGCCGCGGCCGACCTCCGATTCGGGATAGATATAGCCGCCCGACTGTTTGACGATGCCATAGACCATGGAGAGACCGAGGCCTGTGCCCTTGCCCACTTCCTTGGTGGTGAAGAACGGTTCGAAGATCTTGTCGATGATTTCAGGCGGAATGCCCGTGCCGGTGTCGGAAACCTCGATCATCACGAAATCCTCGGCCGGCAGATCCGTCTGATGGAAACCGCCCGCATCCTCGGCGGATACGTTGCGGGTCTTGATCAGGATCGTGCCGCCCTGGGGCATGGCGTCGCGCGCGTTGACACAAAGGTTGATCAGAACCTGCTCGAACTGCGAAAGATCGGTGCGCACCGGCCAGATATCGCGGCCGTAATCCACTTCGAGCTTCACATTGGTGCCGGAGATCAACCGGTCGACCAGCATGCGCAGGTCGCCGACGACATCGGTCAAGTTCAGCACCGCCGGCCGCATGGTCTGCTTGCGCGAGAAGGCGAGCAACTGGCGCACCAGCACGGCGGCACGGTTGGCATTGCGCTTGATCTCCATCAGGTCGGCAAAGCTCGCGTCGGAGGGACGCGCCTGCAGCAGGAGATGATCGGAGGACAGAAGGATCGCAGTCAGGACGTTGTTGAAGTCGTGGGCGATGCCGCCCGCCAGCGTGCCGACCGCATTGAGCTTCTGGGTCTGGGCCATCTGGGTTTCGAGCGCCTTCTGCTCGGTCGTCTCGACGGCATAGACGATCGCGGCCTCTTCCGGCGCCTCGTCGCTTTCGTCGATCACGGCGTTCACATAGAAGCGCACATAGCGGTTCTCGTCACCCGGGTGGCGCGAATCGATCGGGGCGATATCGCCCTGTCCGTCCTTGGCAGCGGCAATCGCCTGCATCAGATGCTGGCGGGCATTGTCGTGCACGATGCGGTCGAGTTCGATACCGGCGTCCACGTCGTCGCGGGACACGACGTCGGCAAACAGTTTGAGGAACGGCGCATTGATGCGCAGGATCCGGCCTTCGCCATCGACGGAGGCAATCGCCATCGGCGTGTTGTTGAAGAAGCGCGTGAAGCGCATCGCGGAGGCGGACTGGTCGCCCTCGCCGCCCTTCGGCCGCGCCAGCACGATGGTGCGGCTTTCGCCCGGCGCGCCGTCGCGGGTGGCACTGACATTATGCACCAGGCGCACGGGCAGGCTCTGGCCGTTGGTGCGGCGCAGATCGAGGTCGAGGGTCTCGGTGCGCTTCAGACCGGGTGCTGCCTGCACCGACTGGATCAGCGCCATGCCCTCACCGGCCACGAGATCGGCGATCGTCACCGAGCGCGGCACGAACTTAGTCAGGTCGATGCCGAGCCATTCGGCAAGCGTGGCGTTCAGGTAGAAGATCTCGCCCTTCTTGCCCGCAGAGAAGAACCCGACGGGCGCATGGTCGAGATAGTCGATGGCGTTCTGCAGTTCGCGGAAGAACCGTTCCTGGTCGTCGCGTTCCGAGGTGATGTCGGTGATCTGCCAGATGTCGAGCTGGCCCTTGCGGCTGTCGGCGGGCGTCAGCAGCCGTGCCTTGAGACGGTACCAGTGGGCGCCGGAACCGTTGCCGGTCGTGCGTCCGATCGGCTGGAGAAGCCGGAACTCCTCATGGCCTTCCCGGCCTTCGCGCAGAGCCGTCGTCAGCCGGTAAAGCGCCTCGGTCGATTCGCGGGTCTTGGACAGAAGCGCCTCGAGCGACTGCACGTTGCTCGCCTTGGTCGCGCCGGTCATCCGGCCATAGGCGGCGTTGGCATAGAGAATACGACCCTTGGCGTCGGTGATCAGAATGCCGTCGGGATGGTTGGCCAGGAAACCGCGAGCCAGCTCGTCGGAACGCGACTGCGGCATTACCTCGACGAGGCCGATGATCGAGGACACCAGGAAGAAGATGCCGACCATCGCGAGAATGCCGAGCAGGCCGAGTACCACCTCGTTGTCGAGCGCATGCTGGAACATTACGAATCCGGCGGCTACGCCACAGAGAACGAGCGCCAGAAGGACGATCCGGATGATGGTGCCGCCACGCGTCCCTTTTTCCACCAGGGGCGCCTCGTAGTTGCCGCTCTGCTGCAACTTCGTCATCAATTCCTCGCATTTCGACCGGCGCTGCGGCCATGAACATCAGGGATCAGGAATCCCGCGATTCCTTATTAGCAAGTTGCCGGTTAAGCAAAAAGCTCTGCTGGGCCACAAAACCCGGGACAGTTTGGCGGAGTGACCTATCTTTGCTTTTCTACGCTGTCTTTCAGCGCGGGACAGTGACAGTTAGCAGCTTGCTTCGGTAGGAAAAAAGTCGTTTTTTACCGCGGCTTTCACATGAGGAGTGGCAAGATATGTTGAATGACCTGATAGGCGCCTATGGAGGGAACCTCCTGATCGCAGTCGTCGGCGTCGGCATCGGGCTTCTCGTGCTCATCGGCGTGCTCTGGCTCATCCGCAGCCGGACCGGCCCTTCGCCCTTCGTGCGCGGCGGAAAAAACCGCCAGCCGCGGCTGCAGGTGCTGGATGCGGCGGCAGTCGATGCGCGCCGTCGCTTGGTTCTCATCCGCCGCGACGGGGTCGAACACCTGATCATGATCGGCGGACCGACCGATATCGTCATCGAAAGCGGAATTTCCACGGCGGCGCCTGCCATGCCGGCGACCCTGGCGACGGGGGCCAACCGGTTCCAGCCAATGGACATGACGGTTCCCGTCCAGGCGGCACCCGCCATGGAAGCCCGACCGGCTGCCGTTGCCGAGCCACGCCCCGCCCCGATCCCACGTCCCGCAATTCCGGAACCGCGCGTCGAGCCGCCCCGGGAAAGCGCGTTGCCGCAGCGAGAGACGCCGCGCGCCGCGCCGCCGGCTCCCACGACGGGCCCCATACCGATGAGCGGGACACTTGCCCCGCGCCCCGCGCCGCCTGCCCCGGCTCACAATGCCGCATCTCCCGAGCCGGCCGCCGCCCCGAGGATCGAACCGCCGGCCCGCCAAGCCCCGGAGGTAAAACCCGAACAGTTGCGGCCGATCGCAGCATTGGCAGCCGCTGCGGCACCGCCGCCTCCTGCCCCAACCCCTGCCCAGGTTCCGGCCTTCGACGACGCGGCCGATGTGCTCGACGCCGCCCGTGGACGGGTCTTCCAGGAAGCACCCGAGCCGCGCGTCGTGCCGGTCAGCGCCGCGATCGTGCCACCTGCCCTGCAATCGGCCGCCGACAAGCCGAAACAGCTCGGCAGCGACTTCGAACGGATTCTCGAAGAGGAAATGGCAAACAACCTCGCCGCCCGGGAGCCTGCCGTCATCCCGGCGCCGAACCGCCAGATGCAGCCGAGGAACCCCGGTGTGCCGCCGGTCACTGGCGCAACGCCGGAGCCAAGCCTGCAGTCGGAAGTCGCCCGCATCTTCGGCGAGATGTCCGTCACCCGCGACAAGTGAGCCGGCCCGAGGTTTGAATTTTCGGCCAAGAAAAAAGGCACGGAAAACCGTGCCCTGAATTTTTTCTGACTGATCGGGCGAATTATTCGTCCCGATAGACCTTTTCGCGGCGCTCGTGGCGTTCCTGCGCCTCGATCGACAGCGTGGCGATCGGACGGGCGTCGAGACGCTTGAGGCCGATCGGTTCGCCCGTTTCCTCGCAGTAACCGTAGGTGCCGTCTTCGATGCGCTGCAAGGCGGCATCGATCTTGGAAATCAGCTTGCGCTGGCGGTCACGGGCTCGAAGCTCGATAGCCCTGTCGGTTTCGGAGGAAGCCCGGTCGGCGAGATCCGGGTGGTTGGCGCTCTCTTCTGCCAGGTGACCCAGCGTTTCGCGCGCTTCTCTCAGGATATCGTTTTTCCAGGCGATAAGCTTTGCCCGGAAATACGCCTTCTGATTTGCATTCATGAACTCGTCGTTTTCCGAGAGCACATAATTGCTAAGATCGATCTTCTCACTCAACGCGATTCTCCTGAAGAACATCTCATGCGGCGCTCTATATCCTATCCTCCCATCCCGATTCAAGCCTCGCGCTCAGTATTAAGGCATTTTTAAAACTGTCATAAAAATCCGCTAAACGGCTATTTTTTAAGCTTTTATTCTGAACACCCGAAACTCTTCTCCACAGGAGGCTGCGCTCGGGCAGGCTATTTCAGAACATCTGTGGCAGTTGACGAGTCTCGTGCCGAAAGGCTACCCATCGCTTCCATCCTCTCACTAGCGGTGCCGGGCATGACGACGATCAATCCTCCTCCTTCCCGCATCTACCTGCTGCGCCATGCCAAGTCCGGCTGGGCGGAGCCGGGACAACACGATTTCGATCGGCCCCTCGACAATCAGGGCTTCGCACAGGCCGAGATCGTTGCCGACAAGGCTGCCGATCGCAACTACCGGCCTGATATCCTTATCAGTTCCACCGCCATCCGATGCCGCCAGACCGCCGAGGCGGTCCGACGTGCGATCAGCGAGGAGATCGAGCCTGTCTTCATCGACGAGCTCTACAACGGCTCGCTCGGCACCTATCTCGCGATTCTGGCAGGCCAGCGGGACAGCAACTCGGTCATGCTCGTCGGCCACAACCCGACCATGGAAGAAGTGCTGGAAGGGCTGATCGGCGCCGACCAGATGGTGGCGGCCGTCCCCGGCGGCTACCCTCCTGCCGGTCTTGCGGTACTCGATTATCGCGGTTTTGTCGCAGGCTCCGATGCAGCCTGGACCCTGACCGACTTCCTGACGGCCTGAACTGGACCCGAGCGACGGCTTTGCGGCCTCCCACCGGCTTCCTATATAGGCGTAAACTCTGGCCCCGGAATGACGCCTTGCCGCCTTCGCTTACCAGCTTCTCGGATGACGCGCGCATCGCGCTCGACAATCTCGCCGACCGTGCCTCGGGTCTCGTGCATCCGACGATCCGGCTCGGCGTGACCGGCCTGTCGCGAGCCGGCAAGACCGTGTTCATCTCGTCGCTCATCCACAATCTCCTGAACGGGGGCCGGCTGCCGCTCTTCGAGGCGTTCCGGTCCGGCCGAATCTCTGCCGTACGGCTCGAGCCGCAGCCGGACGACGCCATCCCGCGCTTCCAGTACGAAGACCACATCCAGGCGCTGGTGCGCGACCGCATCTGGCCGGATTCGACCCGTGCGATCTCGGAATTGCGCATTACCCTCGACTACCAGAGCGCCAGCGGCTGGGGCCGGATGTTTTCGCGCGGCCGGCTGTCGATCGACATCGTCGATTATCCCGGCGAATGGCTGCTCGACCTGCCGCTGCTGGGGCAGGATTTTCGCACCTTCAGCGACAATACCGTAACCCTTGCCGGGACCGGCATACGCGAGGAATTGTCGCGGGAATGGCTCGCCCTCGCAAATGGCATAGATGCGGACGCCCCGGCTGACGAAATGACCGCAAGGCGGCTGTCGGACGCCTTTGCGGGCTACCTCAAGGCCTGCAAGGCGGACGAACGGTCGCTTTCAACCCTGCCGCCCGGCCGCTTCCTGATGCCCGGCGATCTCGAAGGCTCGCCGGCGCTCACGTTCGCACCGCTGCCGAACATGCCCGACACCAAAGCGCCGAAGGGTTCGCTGCGGGCGATGATGGAGCGTCGCTACGAGGCCTACAAGAACGTCGTGGTCAAGCCGTTCTTCCGCGAGCATTTCGCGCGGCTGGACCGCCAGATCGTGCTGATCGACGCGCTGCAGGCGATCAATCGCGGCCCCGAAGCGGTGCAGGATCTGGAACGGGCGCTGACCGACGTACTCGCCTGTTTCCGTCCAGGCCACAACAGCTTCTTCTCCTCCCTGATCGGTCGCCGGATCGACAAGGTTCTGGTCGCGGCGACCAAGGCGGATCACCTGCACCACGAGAGCCATGACCGCCTGGAACGGCTCACCGGCCGGCTGGTCGATCGGGCCGTGCAGCGCATCGGCATGGCCGGCGCCGGCATCGAGGTGATGGCGATCGCATCGGTGCGCGCCACCCGCGAGGCGACGGTCAAGGAAGACGGCCATCTCCTGCCGGTCATCGTCGGCACGCCTATTGCGGGCGAGATGATCAATGGCGAACGCTTCGATGGAAGTAAGAAAACTGCGATATTTCCCGGTGACTTGCCGGAAAACCCTGAAGCATTTTTTCAACAGCTGGATTCCGTCGATGCGGAACTTCCGGAGATCAATGTGGTACGCTTTCGTCCGCCGGCGCTGGAAGAGGCCAATGGCGGCATCAAGCTCTCGGTGCCGCATATCCGGCTCGACCGCGCCATGCAGTTCCTGTTCGGAGATCGCCTCGCATGAGACCGCCCGAATCACCTCAGAACACCAGGCGCCGGCCCGCATCTTTCTCCATCGAAGAGGAAAACGCGTCGCGGCAAGAAACCCTGCCTGCCCCGCGTCGCAGCCCGCGCAGCTTCCAGGACGGCGTCGTGGTGACGCCCGACGAACAGGATCCGTTCGTGACGCCCCCCGAACTCGCCGCGGAGGCCATCCCGGTCGCCGAGCCTCGGGCGCGCAAGAGATTCTCGTTCGTCAATCTGGCGACGGCCGCCTTCGGCACCTTCCTGTCCCTCGCCTTCGGTCTCTGGGCCGATAGCGTCGTCCGCGACCTGTTCACCCGCGCCGACTGGCTCGGATATGCGGCACTCACCGCGCTTGCCATCGGGCTTATCGCCGTCGCCGTGATCGTCGGCCGCGAGATTTTCGGCATGATGCGGCTTTCTGCCGTCCAGACGCTGAAGGCCCAGGCGGAAGAGGCGGTCGTTTCTCCTCGCCCGGCCGCTGCGCGCACCGTCGTCGCCACGCTCACCAAGATCCTCAGTCACCGGGCGGAGACTGCGAAGGGGCGCGCCAACCTCGATGCCACGAAGGACGAGATCATCGACGGGCCGCAGCTCATCGAGCTTGCCGAACGGGAGCTCCTGGCACCGCTCGACCGCAAGGCCCGGGCGCTCATCCTCGGATCGTCCAAGCGTGTCTCGATCGTCACCGCGGTCAGCCCGCGCGCCATCGTGGATCTCGCCTATGTGCTTTTCGAAGTGACGCGGCTGATCCGTGCCATGGCCGAGCTTTACGGCGGCAGACCTGGCACGCTCGGGCTGTTGAGGCTGATGCGGGATGTCATCGCCCATCTCGCCGTGACGGGCTCGATCGCCGTCGGCGACGGTGTCGCGCAACAGGTTCTGGGACACGGCCTCGCCTCGAAACTATCCAAGCGTCTGGGCGAGGGCGTGATCAACGGCCTGCTGACCGCGCGAATCGGCATCGCTGCCATGGACCTCTGCCGGCCACTGCCCTTCCGGGCGGTCAAAAGACCCGGAATCGGCGATTTCATCTCGGATATCGCGACTGTCGGCGGGCGCAAAGATGAACAATAGAGTACCTGACCATGGCTCAGACGGGGCCATCGTCACCACTCGTTAACCATTCCCACTTAAATTACGGGACACTTAAAGTTGCTGCTCGTCAGGGGAAAGTTCATGTATTCGCGCTTCTTTTCGCTTCTTGGCGGGTTCGCCATTCTGACCGTCGCGGCGACCTCCGCCATGGCACCGCAGGCCGAGGCCGCTCCGCGCGACAAGGCTTTCTTCCAGTCGGTCGCCGGCGTCTGGAAAGGTCCTGGCGAAATCGTCGCCGGGAAATACAAGGGCACCAAATTCAACTGCAACCTCACGGGTGCCGCGATCCCGGACAGCAATGTCGGCATCAAGCTCGACGGAACCTGCCGCGTCGGCGTATTCCAGCAGCCGATGTCGGCCACGATCACTCAGAACGGCCGCGGTTATACCGGCAAGTTCCTGGACGGCGCCGAAGGCAAGGGTCTCGACATCATTTCCGGCTCGGTCAGCGGCGACAAGGTCGTCATGGGCATCAACCGCAATCAGCTCAACGGCGCGATGGTCGCGAGCCTGCGCGGCGAGAACAAGATGAACATCACCATCTCGATCAAGGTCGAGGACCAGATGGTGCCGGTGATCGGCCTCAGCCTGGACCGTGACATGGATTCGATCGCCGTCGGCTCGATCAACCAGTAGGATCGCCGGGGCGCCTCAGGCGCTCCGCCACCAATCCTGGCTATCCCGCGCGACCCTGATGCCAGCGGTATCCGCACTTGCCAGCCAGTCGCGCACCGTTCTCCCCTTCACCACCAATTCCGGCGCGATGTCGGCCAGCGGCATCATCACGAAGCCGCGGTCGGTCATGCGCGGATGCGGCACTTCCAGTTTTTCGCTTCTCTGTTCGCGCATGCCATAGGTCAGGATATCGATATCGATGGTCCGTGGTCCCCAGCGTTCCAGCCGGACGCGCTTCATGCCGCGCTCGATCGACAGACAGACGTCCAGCAGGTCCTGCGGCTCCAATGAAGTCTCCACCAGGACGCAGCAGTTGAAGAAATCCGCCTGGTCGGTCTTGCCCCAGGGCGGGGTCGAGTAGAGTTTCGAGACAGCGAGAACCCGGCAGTCTTCGCGCCCATCGAGCTGCCTGAGCGCCTCGGCCATCGACGACGGCGGGTCACCGATATTGCCGCCAAGCCCCAGAGCCGCGACCTCGACCGTCTTTTCAGGCGAAATGCTCAACACGCACCTCCGCGTAATCCAGGATGCCGGGGATCGGCACGCTCGGCTTGCGAACGGCGATCTCTGCCCGGCGGATCTGCGGCGACCAGGCGCAGAGCGCCTTGGCGATGTCCTTAGCGAGCGTCTCGATGAGGTTGCGGCGGTGGCCGGTCACCACCTTCTCGACGATCTCGTAGGCGATGCCGTAGTGCACCGTGCTTGAAACATCGTCGTTTTCGAGCGCCTCGTCCGCCTCGACATCCATGATGACGTCGATGAAGAAACGCTGGCCGAGCGTGGCCTCCTGCTCGAAAGCGCCATGCTTGGCGTAGAACGCACAGTTCTTCAGCGTGATCGTGTAGGTCGCCATCAAAGGCCCTCTCTTGCGTAGTAAGCGGAGGCTGCTGCGAGAACCGCGTCGGCCATCGCCAGCGCATCCCGGTTGGCGGCAACGTTGTGGACGCGGAAGACCGACGCCCCCGCAAGGCGCAGGATTGCCGTGGTCGCGGCGGTGCCGACGTCGCGTTCGTTCGCCTTTTCCCGTCCCGTCAGGGCGCCGATGAAACGCTTGCGCGAGGTGCCAGCGAGCAGCGGAAAACCGAGCCGATGCAGTTCGGCAAAACGCGCCATCAATTCGATGTCGTCGTCACGGTCCTTGGCAAAGCCGAAGCCGGGATCAAGCACGATCGCCTCGTCGGAAATGCCGGCGCTGCGAGCGATCTCGAGAGACTGCTGCAGGAAAAATTCCTGGTCCGCGATTCGATCGGGCCGCTTTTCCTGCTCGCGCCCGCGGCCGGTATGCATGATGCAGACCCCGGCGGATGTTCGAGCCGCAACGGCTGCAATTTCCGGCTCGCGCTGCAGGCCGTGGACGTCGTTGATGATATGGGCTCCCGCCGCCATCGCCAGGCGAGCGGTTTCCGCGCGGTAGGTATCGATCGAGATCAGCGCATCGGTCTCGGCGGCCAGTTTTTCGATCACCGGCAGGACGCGGTCCTGCTCTTCGGCCGCCGTCACCTCGGCGGCGCCGGGCCGCGTCGACTCACCGCCGATATCGAGGATAGCGGCGCCGTCGCGGACGCAGGAAACGGCGTGAGCCACCACGGCATCCATGTCCGCGTAGCTTCCACCGTCGGAAAAGGAATCGGGCGTGATGTTGATGATCGCCATAATCTGGCCCTGGCGACCGAGTTCAAGGATGCGGCCCCGCCCGACACGCCAGGTGCTGTTGCGCTGCGATATCACCGGCCGGCCGTCTTTCGAAGGGTAACGCAAAATTTGATGCCTTTGTGTTGCGCTCAGGCTGGCTATGCCCCAAGGTCCCCATAAGTTCAACGTCGCAGGCCATAGAATGTTCTCCATGCGCAGAGTCCGCCGGTTTTTCGGTGTCTTTCTTCTCCTCTGCGTGATCCCTGCGACGGCCATGGCAGAACCGGTCATCAACAAGACCTATTCCTATTTCCGGATCGGCGGCCGCACGGCCGAGGACCTCGACAAGGAATTGGAGAACCGTGGTCCCCTCACCCGCGGCACCGGCCATCGCCATCCCGGCGCCACCGAAATCAAGTTCGGCGGCGACGTCACCTATGTCGAAAAGAGCGGGCGCTGCTCGGTCGGCGGGGCGCGGGTGACACTTCGAACCCACATCATCCTGCCGCGCTGGGGCAATCGCGGCCGTGCCACGGCCGATCTCGGCTTCATCTGGGATACGCTGTCGAAGGACATCAAGCGCCACGAGGAGCGGCATGCGGAAATCGCCCGCAACAACGCGCGCCAACTCGAACGGGAACTGCTCAGCCTCCCCGCCAACAGAACCTGCGATGCGCTGGAAAGACAGGTGGCGGAGACGACCCGCCGTGTTCTTGAGGCGCATGACCGGGAGCAGCTGCGGTTCGACCAGATCGAGGCGGCCAATTTCGACTCGCGGATGATTCGGCTCTTGCAGTATCGCCTGAAGCGATCCGGCAATTGATCCGATTTTGGGGTGAAGCAGCCCGACCAACCGCGCCCAGGCTTTTGCGGAGCTTGCATCATCCCTCGTCAATGACGGGTGATTTATGGTGATAGTCTAAAATAGAAATATCGGATACAACCTAAGACATAGCTTACCTGCCAACGCTTCGAAAAACGAGGCAGATGAGGTAGATAGCCGCAGGATCAGCGTACCTTTCCGGTTTTCGAACCGATGTGTCGGACGCGGTTGTTTCAGGTGTTCCTGAGTTTGGTTTCCGGTGTTTTAGTTCTCCTGGCGCGTCTTCAAGCCGCAGGTGTTTCCTCCCTCCCCTGCTGGTGATGCGCCCGCCTTGCCTCGCTTGCCGCTTTCGCGGAGCGAGGCTTTTTTTTGCCCAGAAACAGGTATTTCGGCAAAGTGACGATCAGGCCACGATCAGGCTTGGCGCTCGGGTACGTTGACCACGAGCCCGTCGAGATCAGCCTTCACCTTGATCTGACAGGAAAGACGCGAGTTCGGCTTCACCTCGAAGGCGAAGTCGAGCATGTCTTCCTCCATGGGCGCCGGCGGACCGACCTTTTCGGTCCACGCCTCGTCGACATAGACATGACAGGTGGCGCAGGCGCAGGCGCCGCCGCATTCGGCCTCGATGCCGGGGACGGAATTGCGAACCGCATTCTCCATAACGGTGGAGCCTTGCTCGGCTTCGATATCGAAGCGCGTTCCGTCAAAGGCAACGATGGTCAGTTTCGTCATGATAGGGAAATCCGGGATGTTGAAGGGTCAGGGCACACTATTTAAGCGCGCTGTCTTCCAATAAAACCCCGACGCAGTCAACATTTTCGGGCGCCGCCGGCTGTTCCATCGGCGCCGTGCGGAGCTGATTCGCCGAATCGCTTCAGCGGCAGAGCTTGTTGATGAAGTTTTCGGCCTCGACGACGGCGGCAGCGACGGCCGCCCGCAACGAGGCGTCGGAGCCATTATCCTCGACGCGCTCGGCAGCAGCCGAAACCTTGAAAGCGCCGACAGCACCGGCAGCACCCTTCAGGCGATGCGCGGCCGCCATGACCAGGGCGGTATCGGCGTTCGCCATGTCATGGAGGGCGCGGCGCGCCTGGCGCGCGAACATCTGGAGCACTTCGACTTCCAGGTTCTTGTCGCCCATGGTCTGTGTTGCGAGATGGACGAGATCGATCGGACGGGACTGAGAAGGGCAACCGCCCCTCAATGTTTCTGGAGCTTCGAACGCGATACTGACCGCTGCCATTGCCATGAACCTGTTTTCCCTGTTGTTCTTCTGATAATGTCCCAAATTGTGCGGGCCAATCGCAGCTATCCCGTTAAATTCCGGCACAATCTGGGCCGGATTCTTCCGGCATGGTTAATTTCTGCTAAGCTCCCGGGATTTTAGTACTTTTGCATCTTCGCATGGTTTAAATTCTGTTAACAACACTCCGCGGCATCGTTCGAAGGCAGGCGTCATAATTGTGCAGGGTGGCCGAATGTGCCACTACAATACGCCTAAGGTGGCGAGGAATATCGTCCTTTTGCCCCGGATGGTAGGTTGGTAAGCTTTCATTATCATCCGTTTGAAAGAACGGCCATCCGACTTGAAAATGAATAGGAAATTTGAAATCCGCTTTGTGGGTGGAGAGTTTCCGGCAGGCAGCGTTCCATCTGTCGGTCTGCGGGCGGCAGCGCGTCAGATGGGATTTGCCGGGCGAGTATGTAACGAGGCGTAACCGCATGGCAAAGAACCCTAGCAGCGAGTCGATCGATGAGACGGCGTTCCAGGCGTTGGAAGATGCCCTAAAAATCAACTTCAACGATGATCAGTCGCGCCAAAGATCAGTGCCCCATGCCTCGGAGGCAAGAGTGTCAGACACTAACAAACCGCGTCAGACCCAGTACCAGGACGATGCCGCCGAATCATACAGATCGGCCGCCACCGAAACCGCTGCCAAATCTCCGACATTCCAGCCCGCCAACGACGCGGGCAAGCGTAGCTCGACGGCGATCCTGCGGACGCTGGAAGGCGGCGCGATGCGCTCGTCCATCCGCAATGCGGTGATTGTCTCGATCCTCTGGGCAATCGGCGGCATAGCGCTCGGGCAGATGATCTACGGCAACCAGCTCTGGCAGATTACCTCGGTCGAAGGCGTTCTTGCCGCTCCCGGCATCGTCGCGCTGGCGGTCTGCATCCTCGTTCCCATCATGCTGTTCTTCGCCTTCGCGATCATGATGGCCCGCGCCCAGGATCTGAGGACCGCCGCCCGTTCGATGGCCGAGGTGGCACTTCGCCTGTCAGATCCGGAAACCGTCGCCTCCGAGCGCATCATGAGCGTCGGCCAGGCCGTGCGCCGCGAAGTCTCGGCAATGAACGAAGGCATCGAGCGCACCATCGCCCGCGCCGCCGAACTCGAGACGCTGGTCCATTCGGAAGTGAATGCGCTGGAGCGGAGCTTCACCGACAACGAATTGCGCGTTCGCGGCCTTGTCCACGAACTCGGCGCCGAACGCGATGCGATCGTCAACCACGCCGAGCGCATTCGCTCATCGATCGTCGGAGCCCATGATCAGCTTAAGGAAGAGCTGTCGCTCGCCACCGAAGAAATCTCCATTCGCCTGGCGACATCCGGCGAAGCCTTTGCCTCGATGATCGAGACGCGCGGCGCGGCGCTGATGGAGAAGTCCAACGCGGCCGGCGAAGCACTCGGCAGCCTGCTGACGACAAAGACCGAAAACCTGCTGCAGACGCTCAACTCCTCCGGCTTCGCGCTCGCCCACGAGTTCGACGAGCGGATGGAGGCGATCAATACCGTGCTCTCGCAGCGCGGCCAGGCGCTTCTCAACGAATTCCAGACGCGCGCCTCTTCTCTCGACGCCAATACCGAAAAGCTCAACGCAGCGCTTGCGGACCGCACCCGCCAGCTGAACGAGACGCTGCTGGCCCGCACGAAGGAAATCACCGACGGACTTGCCGAAAGCGAACAGACGCTCACCGGTTCGCTCGGCGGCATCCTTGCGGCTCTCAACAGCTCGCTCGAAGAAAAGAGCTCGTCTTTCCGCCAGAACCTGCAAAGCACGGTCGAAGACGTTGTCCTCGACCTCGACATGCGCTCCGGCTTCTTCGAAGAGCGCCTGCAGACGACCGTCGGCCTGCTCAGCACCACCTTCGACGACAGCATCTCGCAATTCACCTCCGCCTTCGACCAGCGCGCCGGCACGCTCGACAGCAAGCTGATGGACAGCCTCGCCCGCATCAACGAGACCGTGGCAAGCGGTTCGGAGGCGATCGAGAACATCCTGTCGTCCAGCGTCGAGCGCATCAGTTCCTCGCTGACCGACCAGTCGCTGGCACTCGAGACGACGCTCGGCACCGGCCAGGAAATGCTGGATGCTATGCTCGGAAGCCGCTCGCGCGAACTGTCCGACGCATTGTCGGCCCGCAGCACTGAAATTCAGGATACGCTGGCCTCCCGCGCTACCGAGATCGAGGGCGCGCTCACGACACACACCGGCGAACTCCAAGAGGTCCTCGGATCCCGGACCAGCCAGCTCCGGGATGTGCTCGGAACACGCACGAGCGAACTCCAGTCCGTTCTCGTCTCTCGCACCGAGGAGCTCCAGGAAGCACTCGGAACGCGCACCGGCGAACTCCAGTCCGTACTTACCGCGGGCACCGGCGAACTTCACGAAACGCTCGGAGCGCGGACCACCGAACTCCAGGACGTGCTGACCACCCGCACCGGCGAGCTTCAGAACGTACTGGCTTCGGGCAGCGGCGAACTTCAGGATGTCATCGGCGCTCGCACTACCGAGCTTCAGGACGCGCTTGCGCTGCGCACCGATGAACTCAAGGACGTGTTTGCATCCGGCACCGGCGAACTTCACGCCGGTTTTGCGAGCGCACATCAGAACATCGAAGCAACGCTCGCCGAGCGCAGCAGCAGTCTGCTCGGCACGCTTTCGGATAACCAGGCCAAGTTCGAACAGAGCCTGGCAATTCGCTCCGGCGCCATCGTCGCTGCCCTTTCCGGCAGCCACGATCATCTGACCGAGGTGCTGAGCCAAAAGTCCAGTGCGATCGAGACGTTGATGTCCGGCGCGCCGGAGCGGCTCGCCGGCATGTTCGACGAAAAATCGGAGCACATCGCCCGCACGCTCGCTGCCAGCGAACAGCGGCTCGGTGACGAGCTGGGTCGGCGCGCCTCCCAGATGCAGTCGTCGCTGGATGCCAATCGCGAGCGGATCTCGGAAATCCTCGAAGACAAATCGATGGAAATCGCCACGTCCTTTGCGCTCGGTGAAGATCGCCTCGCCGGCATGCTGGACGAGAAGTCGGAATCCATCACCCGCGCGCTGACGGAGACCGAACAGCGTATGAGCGGCGACCTCGCCCGCCGCACCTCCGAGATCCACGAGGCGCTTGGCGTCAACCGCGAGAAGCTCGCGGAAATCCTCGACGACAAGTCGATGGAGATCGCCACGTCCTTCGCGCTCGGCGAAGACCGCCTCGCCGGCATGCTGGACGAAAAGTCGACGGCAATCGCCAACACCTTCATCGATGCCGACGTTCGCATCGAGCAATCCTTCGCGGACCGGGCGGAAGCGATCCGCAACGCCTATGCCGACAATCAGCTCAATCTCGACCTGTCGCTCGAAACCCGCACGGCCGAGCTCGCACGCCTCCTCGAAAGCGGCGGCGAACGCCTCGAACAGGCCGTCGGTGGTGCAAGCAGCCGCATCGAAACGGCGCTCGCAACCGGCGCCCAGCGTTTCGAAACGGGCATGGCGGACGGGCTGGAGCGCGTCGAAGCCGTGCTCGGCTCGACGCAGGAGCGCATTGCCGCAACCATCGGCCTTGGCCATCAGCAGCTCGAAACGACGCTCGGTTCCGGCTACGAGCAGATTCGTGACACTCTCGAAGAGCGTACCCACTCGATTGCCAGCACGCTCGGCGAAGCACAGAGCCAGATCGGCTCCCTGATGGAGGATCAGGTGACGTCGCTCGGCACTTCGATTGCGGCAAGTGCCGGAATGCTGGAAATGTCGCTCGAAACCCAGCAGACTGCTCTGCGCGACGCGATCGATACGGCAGGCCAGTCTCTCGAAGAACGTCTGCGCGACAATGTCGGTACGCTCGCCGTCAGGCTTTCCGATGCCGCCGGCGAGATCGGCCGCTCGGCCGACGCCTTCTCCAACCGCATCCGCCAAACCGTCGGCGGTGTCCAGGAGGCACTCGAGGAAACCGGCAGCCGCATCGAATCGACCTTCGGCGGGCTCGAAGGCCGCATCCGGGGCGAGATTCTCGAAGCGGCCCAGCTGGTCGACGAAGCCGGCGGCAATCTCTCGGCAACGCTCATCAACCGCACGGCCGACCTGGAACGTGTCGCCGTCGAGGCCTCTGACCGCATCACCGAGACCATGGACGGCCGCACCGCCCGTATCGAGGAGCGCCTCGGCACGATCGACCGCGCGCTGACGATCGGCCTCGACAACGTCACCAAGACCATCGAAAGCAAGGCCGTCGGCCTCGCCTCGACATTGCGCGAAGCGGTCGGTGCCGCGGCCCAGAGCATGGACAGCGAAGCCACCCGTTCCGCCGAAGTGCTGGCGCGTGCCGGTGCGGAATTCACCGAGGAACTTACTAACCGCAACGCCGAATTCACCAGGGCGATCGAGGAACGTTCGACCCAGATCGTCGGCCGGATTTCGGAAACCCAGAACCGGCTTGCCGGCCAGGCGGCAACCGTAGCGCTTGCCTTCTCGGAAGCCGGCAATGCGATCGTCCACAAGGTCGCGGAGGCCGACAGCCTGGTGAAACGCCAGGTGACGGCAATCTCGGAGGCGCTTGACGAGGCGCAGAAGGCGCTCGACTCGCGTGGCGACGGCATCCGCACCACGCTCGCCGATACCGCAAGCCAGCTCGACACCGCCATGGACGCCGTCGATCGCGCACTCGCGGCCCGCGGCGACGCCATCCACACGGCCCTCGATGCCCGTGCCCGCGATCTGAACTCCATGCTCGCCGGCCGCTCGGCTGAATTGGCACGCCTTCTCGATGAAAAGGCAAAGCCGATGGTCGAGGAATATGCCGCGACTGGCCGTACCGCCATCGAGCAGATGACGACCGCTGCCCAGCAGGGTGCGGAGCGGCTCTCGGCCGTGGCGCAAGAAACGACGGCACGGCTGTCTTCTGCCGCAGAAGAGACGACCGCGCGGCTTTCTTCCGCCACGGAAGAATCGACGGCACGCATCCGCAATGAGAACTCCGCGCTCGTCGATGCGATCGCCGCGCGGACCAACGAGACGCTCGCCGCCATCACCCAGCGGACCGAAAGTGCCGCCGGCACCATGCGTCACGTCGAACAGGGCCTGTCGTTCAGTGTCAACAGCCTCATCGACAAGCTGGCCGAAAGCAATTCGAACATTTCCGCGATGGTCCATGAGACAGCGAAGGAACTCGGCAGTACCGCCGATGCCGTCGCCCATCACCTTTCGGAAGCCGACCGCAAGCTCAGCGTCACGGCCAACCGGTTCGTCCAGTCGGCAACCAACTCCGCTGATATCGTTTCCGGCTCGACCCGCATGCTCGAAGACAATATCGGGCGGATGTCGGACGTCTTCGGCAATACGCTCGAGCAGGTCAGCAGCCTCGTGGGCCGTTTCGACGACCACTCAAGGGTGCTTGTCGAAGCATCCGAGCTCCTCGGTGCAGCACAGTCCAACCTCGTCAGCACGCTGGACGAACGCCAGAACGCGCTTCGCATCCTGTCGACCGGCCTGGTCAAGCGTTCCGAGGAAATCGAGACGACGATGCGCAGCCTGACGACCCTCGTCGACGGCGCTTTCGAACGGGCGGAAGAACGTTCGCTGCAGGTCGGGTCACGGCTTCGCGAAAGCCTGCACGCCTCGTTTGCCGATATCGGCCGGACGCTCGGGGAAACCCAGCATCGCGCCGAAGTGACAGCCGATGCTATGCGTGAAGCGCTGATCAGCGCCGGCAGCGATGCCAACCACGCCATCGAGACGACGCTGTCGGACGCCGAGAGGCGCACCCGCGATCTTTCCGAGCGGATGCGCGGCAGCATCTCGCAGTCGCTGAGCGACGTCGAGCAGCTGCTGTCGGATGCCACAACCCGCTCCGGCAGTGCCGCGGAACAGCTGCGCGATACGCTCAGGGAATCGGTCGAGGAAGCCATTAACCGCTTTGCCGGCGCGACCGACGAAATCCGCCGGTCGGCGCAGGATATCCGTCGCGAGCTGGATACGACCCGCACCGAACTCAAGCGCGGCGCGTTCGACCTGCCGGAAGAAGCCAAGGAAAGCGCCGCCGCCATGCGGCGTGCCGTCGCCGAGCAGATCAAGGCACTGCAGGATATCTCGGCGCTGGTCGGCCGCTCGACCCAGAACTTCGAGATCTCCGAAGCTTCGGCACCGCGCCAGGCGCCGGCTCCCGCTCCGCAGCCGGCCCCTGCCCGTCCTCAGCCTGCTGCAGCAGCCATCCCGCAGCCGGCTCCGCCCGCACCCCGCAACGATCCGTATGCTGGAAACGCGCTGCGCGGAACGCTGCCGCTCGATCGGCAGGCGCCCGTTCCCCGTTCACCGGAGCCGCGCGGCACCGACGGCGGCTGGATCAGCGACCTGTTGCGCGGCGCATCGCGCGACGAGGTGACGGATACCCCGGCGGCACCCCGTCAGCAGCCACAGCAGGCACCGCGTGCCGCCGAACCGGCCCCAGCCCCGCGTGGCAACGGTGACAACCGCAACCCGCGCCACATGGTGGAATCGCTGAATTCGCTGTCGGTCGATATCGCCCGGGCCATCGATCATGACGCATCGGTCGACCTGTGGCGGCGTTACCAGCGCGGCGAGCGTGACGTCTTCACCCGTCGCCTCTACACGCTGAAGGGTCAGCAGACCTTCGACGAGATCAAGCGCAAGTACGACCGCGAACCGGAATTCCGCACCGCCGTCGACCGCTATATCGCCGATTTCGAAAAGCTGCTCGCCGACGTCGCCCGCACCGACCGCGACAAGACAGTCACCCAAAGCTACCTCACCTCGGATACGGGCAAGGTCTACACGATGCTGGCCCACGCCGCCGGCCGGTTCAACTAAGAGCCGGCTCTGACATACGAAGACAAAAGGCCGCCTTTCGGGGCGGCTTTTTTATTAAGATCTGTAAAAAATTCAGAACTTGAGTTGCTGGTCTCGCCGAGTTCAGGCGCTCGCCTCATCCGGGTGAACGATATGCTTCGCTCCCTGCGGCATCGTGTTGATAAGGCCACGGAGAGGCCGGGGCTTCAGGTCGAACGCATTCAGATCATCCCGCGTCGGCAGCACTCACCGAAACTCCAGATCTGCGTCACCGTCACGGCTGCGATGGACGATCCCGTGGTCGTCGAATGCCAGCGGCCGCGAAAGTTCCGCCTCGAAATAGAAGCCGATCTCATGGGTTTTCCGACCGCCGAGCTCAAAGAAATTTTCGATCACGAAGCGGAGCGGTCCTCATGAAATTCGACACGTCCGCCGGGCAAGGCCCAGAAGGGATCGTTGACGGCCCGGTGGATCAGAATATGCCGGTGGGACCAGATCAGCGCATCGGCCCGGAACTGGAAGCGCGAGACGCCGCGGTCCAGGACGATCATCGTCCGGGTGTAATCATCCATGGCTTCAACACCACCTTTTCGGGGCGACGGGGCAACGGACAACGGGTAACGGACAACGGGGCGACGGTTCGAAGGTGCCGGTCGACGCATATCGCGACGGTAAGGCGGCTGATCCGAACCCGCCCTGCTAGGTGGTGCGACGCCCGGGGAACCCAGGCGGTTTATTTCTTTTGATTGCCCGCAAAAGCGGCCGTCAAGCCAAGGCCGATGTAGACGAAACCACTGACCCAGCGTTCAGCCTTGAGGTAGACGGGACTGCGCTTCAGCCAGTTGCCGGCCGTGCCGGCAGCAAGTGCATAGGTGCTATCCGTCAGAATACCAATCACCGTGTAGAGAATCCCGAGAAAAGCGATCTGCATCGCCACGTGGCCACGGTCGACCTCAACGAACTGCGGCAGGAAAGCCAGAAAGAACAGCGCTGTTTTTGGATTGAGGAGGTTGACTATAAAGCCCTCGCGAAAGAGGCGCATGCGGCTGCGCACTGGCAAGTCGCTCTCGACGCCGGGAATGTCCGAGGGGCCGAAGAGCTTCTTGAGGCCAAGCCAGATCAGGTAGGCCGCGCCAGCATACTTCACTACGCTGAAGGCCAGCGCAGACGATGCCAGGAGCGCCGACAACCCCACAGCGGCGGCAACGACGTGAACAAGTGTGGCCGTGTGGATGCCAAGGATTGAAACGAGGCCGGCAGAACGGCCCTGCTCGACCGAGCGCGCGAAGATGTAAAGGACTGCCGGTCCCGGCACGAGAAGCAGCACCAGCGTGGCGCTGACGAACAGGCCGAGATTGGCTGCACTGGGAATTGCCAAATCCATGATTGTCTTGCTCCAACTCCTATTACCGTAGCGATAACATTGAGCTGCGTCCAAGGCTAGATAAGCCTGCGGTGTTGTCACCGACAGCTATTGCAAGATGGGACTTTCAGCTTCGTGAACTTCTGCTGTCGGCGACCTTATTGGGGCTGTCTGCCGACTGGCTGCTTGGATGCTTTCACATCGCGCCGGATTCTGATTCAGGACTCACCATGAGCCAATATGACCTGACAGATTTTGAATGGCGCGTGATCGAGCCGCTTTTAACCAACAAGCCAAGAGGTGTGCCGCTCAACCACCTCAGCCAACGTACGATCGCGCTGGCTGACAACGCCTCTACCGCGAGCCCAACTTCATTGAGCGCTGTCTCCACGCTGGAGCACTTCCGCCACGTCGTTACCCGATACGACAAGCTCGCCGTCAACTTCCTCCCATGGTTCAACTGGCCTCGTTACAGTTGTGGCTCCGCGCTTATGATACCACGGCCGCTTATCACATCGATTTCAGCGACCAGTCGACGATCTGGGCGCCGACCTTTGCGAAAGCGCGATCCAGCGCCTCGATGAAATCGCGGTTCTCGGCGCCGGAGACTGGGGCGGTCGCCTTGAACACGCTCTGGGCGCGCACCGTGCCGTTGCGGTCGTTGAGGATTTTTGCCGAGATTTCGACGTTGGCGAGACGCGGGCTACCGGCGGTGACCTCGAAGGCACGGATATCCGTCACGACCTGATAGTCGATCGCAAGACCCTGCCCCGGCTTACCGACGCCGCCGAGGCGGCCGGAGTTTTCGAAGGCTTCGACCAGCTTCGACTGGACGAGGGCCGGAAGCCGGTCGCCCCAGCGGGAATCCGCAAGATACTGGATTTCGGACGGCGAGACGCGCACCACGACCTGTTCACTGTTCAGCAATTTCAGCGCCGTCGGTTCGGGCACGAGGATCTGTCGGTTGCGGGCGGAGACGCCCTGGCCGGACGGCGTGATCGACAGATCGAACGTGTCGTTGTTCGCCTTGCTGCCGCAGCCGCTCACCAGAGCCGCAATCAGCGGCAAGGCAAGCAGAGCCGAGGCGCGGGTCGCCGCACGTCGCATCAGGAACTCCGAACCGGTCATTAAAACCCCACTGTCAAACACTGAAAACGCCCAGCTTACCGCCGCGTCCTGCCGTCATATTCCTTCACCGTCTCGCCGCCGAAGATCAGCCGCTGCGGATTCTGGTCGAAATTGGTGATCGTCTGGTCGAGCGACTGCACCGTGCGGCGCGCGTCGTTGACCAGCGTCTGTATGTCCCTCAGGCCGCTTGCCGAAAAGCGCGAGAGGTTGTCGGCGATCGGTCCGACCCGCGCGTTGATGTTGTCGGCGACGGTGCGGAAGGATTCCAGCGTCTTGCGCGCCTCGGCGAACAGGCCTTGCGAGTCGTCGCTCGAAACAAGCCCGTCCACCTTGGCCAGAATGCCGTCGACACGGCTCGAAGCGTCGTTGAGCTTTTTGGCCAGATCGGTGAAATCGCCGATCGCGCGGTCTATATCGTCCTTGCGATGCGCGAAATTGTCGACCACGCTTCGGGCCGAACCGATGGTCTGGCGGGCATCCTCGGAAGCGGCGGTAATATTGCGGATCGTCGTCGCGACCTGATCGGTATTGACCGCGCTCAGTACGCCATCTGCGCGCCTCATAAGGGTCTGGGCGTCGGAACCCACTTTTTCGAAGTTGGCGGCAGCATTCCTGACATTGGTCACCACGTCGTCGAATTTATCCGAGGCAATGGCGATATTGCGGGTGGCGCGCTCGGTATTGGAAACGACAGCGTTGATCTTTTCCGCGTCGATCGCCTTCACCAGCCGTTCGGCCGCGGCCAGGGTGGAGTTCAGCGTTCCGGAGACCCGGTCGATCGTCCCCGAGAGCGTCGACAGGCTGTTCAGGAACTTGTCGATACTGTCTGAATTCTGGGCGAGCGCCGAGGTGAAGGTTTCCACATTGCGGATGGTCTGGGTCAGCGGACCTCGCGCATCGGCGACAAAGCCCTGGATATCGCCAATCGCCGCGTCTGCACGGTCGAGGATCTTGTCGGCGGTGGCGAGCAGGTTGGTGACGCTCGATTGCTCGGCGATCAGCACGGCCGGACGGCCGTTCTCGATCGATTTCTGGAGGATGTTCTCCTCGCCCTTGGCACCGCCCGAAAGCTCGATATAGGCAGCCCCCGTCAGGCCCTGCACTTCGAGTGCGGCCTGGGTGGACTGATAGACAGGCGCATCAGCTCGCACTTCCGTGAATGCGATCGAATAACGGGGATCGTCCGGGTCGATCGTGAGGCTGCGCACCGAACCGACCGGAATACCGTTGAAGCGAACCGGAGAGCCAACCGACAATCCGTTCGCCGAGCCCGGGATGCGGATCGCCAGTTCGGCCGTCGGTCCGCCGCGGCCGGATTGCGCCATCCAGTAGACGAAGCCGAAAGCGGCAGCGATCACCAGCAAGGTGAAGAAACCGACAATGGCGTAGTTGGCTCTGGTTTCCATGGATTACGTCACTCTTCTACTTCTGCCGCAGGCTGCTTTTCTTGGACCACGACTGACCGCGCCCGCTTGCCGCGGAAATAGGACTGTACCCATGGATCGTCACAGGCAAACATATCCTCAAGCGTACCCTCGACCAAGACCCGTTTCTCTCCGAGCACAGCAATTCTGTCGCAGACCGAGAAAAGACTATCGAGGTCGTGTGTCACCATGTAGACGGTCAAGCCCAGCGTATCGCGCAGCCTGGCGATCAGCGCGTCGAAATCGGCAGCGCCGATCGGGTCGAGGCCGGAGGTCGGCTCATCGAGGAAAACGAGGTCCGGATCGAGCGCCAGGGCACGTGCAAGTGCAGCGCGCTTGATCATGCCGCCGGACAGTTCGGACGGATACTTGTCGGCCGCATCGGGTGGCAGACCGACCATCTCGATCTTCAGGTAGGCGAGTTCGTCCATCAGCGACTGCGGCAGATCGAGATATTCGCGCATCGGCAGCTGGATGTTTTCCTTCACCGTCAGGGCCGAGAACAGCGCTCCGTGCTGGAAGAGTACGCCAAGCCGCGTGTCGAGCGCCATGCGCTCGTCTTCCGCGACAGTGTCGTAGTCGGCGCCGAGAATGTGGATCGTGCCGGAACGGTGCGGCAGCAGGCCGAGGACGGTGCGCATCAGCACCGATTTTCCGGTGCCGGACGCGCCGACGAATCCCAGGATCTCGCCACGATAGATGTCCAGGTTCAGGTGGTCGAGCACCAGCTTTTCTCCGAAGCCGACCGTCAGGTCGCGGACCGACAGCACCACCTGCCGGCCATTCGACTTGTCCCTGATCGCGGTCTGCGGCACCTCTTCCAAACCGTTCTCCATCAGAAATCGATTGCGGAATAAAAAAGGGCGAACATCGCATCCATGAAGATGACGGCGAAGATCGATTTTACCACCGAGGTGGTGACATGCTGGCCAAGCGATTCGGCGCTGCCGCCGACCTTCATGCCCTCGACGGCGGCAACGATGCCGATCGCCAGCGCCATGAACGGCGCCTTGATCATGCCCGAGGCGACGGAGGTATGGTCGATCGCCTCATGAAGGCGCGACAGATAGGTATCGAAGGTGATGCCGGAATAGGCAAGAGCGACGACGGCCGCCCCGAACAGGGCCGAAAAGTTGGCGATGATCGTCAGAAGCGGCAAGGCGACGGTCAGGGCCACCAGGCGCGGGAAGATCAGGACCCCGATCGGATTGAGGCCGATCACCGTCAATGCATCGATCTCCTCGCGCATTTTCATCGAACCGATCTCGGCGGTGATGGCACTGCCCGAACGGCCGGCGATCATGATCGCCGTCAGAAGCACGCCGATCTCGCGAAGCTGCAGAATGCCGACCAGATCGACGACAAAGATCTCGGCGCCGAAATACCGGAGCTGGAAGGCGCCCTGCTGGGCGATGATCGCACCGATCAGGAAAGACATCAGCACGATGATCGGGACCGCACGCACGCCCATGCGGTCGATATGGGTGACGACGGATGCCGGCGAGACGCCGGCGCCGCGGCCGAGCTTCATCTGAGCGCCGCGGACCGCCGAGCCGAGAATATGCATGGCTGCGTAGAAATCGCCGCCGAGCGAGACCATCACTTCGCCGACCGGCGCAAACAGGCGTTCGAACAGGTTTCCCTTGTTTGCGCCGTCCGCAGGCGGCGCGGGAACGTGTTCCGGCAGGACGCCGATCAGCTCCCGGATCGGGCCTTCGCCGCCCACCAGGGCCGCTTCTGCGCCCTGCCCAGCCTTGGCGGTCATCAGCCGGCGGATGAGCCAGGCGCCGGCCGTATCGACGCCGGTGATACCGGACAGATCAATCTCCACCTTGCCCCGGTTTGCGGCATGTTCGAACCGCTCGAACTCCTTGAGCACAGGTGCTATCGTCGGGCCGCGCCATTCGCCGGCCAATACATACCGTTCACCGCCGTCGCCGGGCATATTTTCGGCCTTGATTTCGGCTGGCTGGAACGTCACGTGTTTCTTTCGCGCTTAAGCTTGTCAGGAGTTTCAATACGATGCGGTTGATCGCACTTTCGAGACCGGCAATATAGCTGCGTCATAGGGATTTGCCACAACGGGACGCGTAAAACCATGAGCCGTCACCTCGAAGCCACAATAGAGGCGTTTCCGATCTCCGGTTCCTTCACGATCTCCCGCGGCTCCAAGACCGAAGCCGAGGTCATCACCTGCACCGTCAGCGAGAACGGCTTTTCCGGCCGCGGCGAATGCGTGCCTTACAAGCGCTATGGCGAAAGCCTCAACGGTGTGATGGAGGATATCGCGGACATCGCGGACGCAATCCGCGCCGGTTTGACACGCGCAGAGCTGCAGAGACGGATGCCACCGGGTGCCGCGCGAAACGCCGTCGATTGCGCTCTCTGGGACCTCGAGGCGAAGCTGAGCGGGCAGCGTGTTGCCGATGTGATCGGCGCCACCAGCCGCAAACCCTTCGTTACCGCCTTCACGCTGTCACTCGGCGAACCGGAGGTCATGGCAGCGGAGGCGGTCCGGAATGCCTACCGACCGCTTCTCAAGATCAAGCTCGGAACGGACAATGACGAGGCGCGGCTGAGGGCTGTTCGTGACGCCGCGCCGGCCGCGCGGATCATCGTCGATGCAAACGAAGGGTGGACCGAGGAAAACCTCGCCCACCACATGGCGATTGCCGCCGAAACCAATGTCTCGTTGATCGAACAGCCATTGCCGGCCGGCCGGGATGCGGCGCTTGGCCGGATCCGCCGCCTCGTTTCGGTCTGCGCCGATGAAAGCGTGCATGCCACGGAGGACCTGGCAAGCCTTCGCGACCGTTATGACGCAGTCAACATCAAGCTCGACAAGACCGGCGGTCTAACCGAAGCGCTGGCGATGAAGGCGGAAGCACAGCGGCTCGGATTTGCCGTGATGATCGGCTGCATGGTCGGCTCTTCGCTCGCCATGGCGCCGGCCGTGCTGCTTGCCCAGGATGCCGACTATGCGGATCTCGACGGGCCGCTGCTGCTTTCCCGCGACCGGCCGGACGGGCTGCGTTACGAGGGGTCGCTCGTCTATCCGCCGGAAGCGACCCTCTGGGGCTGAAGTCTTGCAGCAAGCGCGATGATCGACAGGCCAAGCAGCGCCAGGACAGACATCGCCACATAGCTCGTCAGGCCGAACTGGCGGTAGAGTACCCCGGAAAGCATCGTCGCAAGCGCAAGAAAGACGCCGTTGTAGAAGACATAGGCGCCCTGCATCGAAGCTTCCTGGTCTTCGCGCACCGCCTCGACCAGCCGGTGCTGGATGCCGATATGGATGAAGGCGAAGGTGAAGGCATGGGTGGCCTGCAGCGCCAGATATCCCCAGAAATCCAGCGGCATCGGAAACAGCGTCCAGCGGACCACCGCGACGGCACAACCGATCCGCATCAGCGTCCAGGGCGAGATCCGTCTGGCGATCCAGCCCGCTGCGAAGAAGACGACGATCTCCGACACGACGGCCGCGCTCCACAGGACGCCGATCGAGCCGCTCGAAAAACCGATCTGCTGCCAGTGTATGGTGCCGAACGTATAGAACATGCCGTGCCCTGCCTGCGCCACCGACGCTCCGATCATCAGCACATGCAGGTCGAGCCTTTTCAGCGAGCTCGGCAGAGGCACCCTGTCCGGGTCCGGCCTTGCAACCGCCCGGCCGAGCCTGGGAGCCGCGAACGCAACGGCGACGGTCAGAAGAAAACCGACCGCTATCGCCGACGGTACAGCCTGGAAACCCCAGAAGCCGAGGAGCTCGCCGACGAAGAGCACCACGGCCACGAAGCCGACCGACCCCCACACCCGCATCGAGCCATATTGGAAACCCCAGCGCCGGACCCCGCTCACGGCGATCGATTCGACGATTGGCGCATAGGGCGCGAAAACCGCCGCCTGAACCGCGACGACGATGAGAACCGGCCAGAAGTCGCGGGTGAAGAACATGGCGAATGCCGTCAGCAACGACAGCGCGCCGGACCAGGCGAGCATCAGGGTGCGTTCCGTCATGCGGTCTGCAAGCAGGCCGGCAACAGGGGCCGCGGCGACGCGCAGGAAAAGCTGGGCGGCGAGAACGATGCCGATTTCGAATTCGGTGAAGGCCAGCCCGTCCAGCCAGACGGGCAGATAGGGCAGAATCACGCCATTCACCCCGAGCGGCGCCCCATAGGCGATCGCACAGCGCAACTGGAAGAACCGGGGCGCTGTTTGCGCCGTATTTAAGGGAATCACGATTTCACGGGTGGGTTGCTGAAGTTTCAGCTTACCTAACACACACCCTTGTGCCTGCCTATGGCAAGATATAGCCCTCAGACCGGCCCGTCTGTCGCAGACCGCTCAGGCGGCCTGCATGTCCTCGACGGATTGCGGCGCCGGCAAGGACTTGATCTCCGCCGTGGCGGCGATGTTTTGCCACGAGATCATCTCCAGCGTGCCGTCGAAATTCTCGGCAATCGCCGTGCAGCTTTCCACCCAGTCGCCGGTATTGACGTAGTGGATGCCGTCGATGTCTTCCATGACGGCGTGATGGATATGGCCGCAGATGACGCCGTCGACATTGTTGCGGCGGGCTTCGTCGGCGACGACCCGCTGGAATTCGCCGATGAAATTGACGGCATGCTTGACCTGCAGCTTGGCCCAGGCGGAGAAGGACCAGTAGGGCATGCCGAGGCGGCGGCGGATGGCGGCAAGGCCGATATTGATGACGATCGCCGCGTCATAGGCCCAGTCGCCGAGATAGGCGAGCAGGCGGGCGTTGCGAACCACGACGTCGAATTCGTCGCCGTGCAGGATCAGGTATTTCTTGCCGTCGGCCATTTCGTAGATTTCGCGCTCGGCGACTTCGATGCCGCCGAAATGGGTGCCCGGGAAGGAGCGCAGGAATTCGTCGTGGTTGCCGGGGATGTAGACGATGCGGGTGCCCTTGCGCGCCTTGCGCAGCAGCTTCTGGACCACGTCGTTGCAGCCCTGCGGCCAGTACCAGTTGCGCTTCAGCCGCCAGCCGTCGACGATGTCGCCGACCAGGAAAATGGTCTCCGCTTCGTGATAACGCAGGAAACCCAGGAGAAAATCCGTTCGGGCCGCCTTGGAGCCCAGATGAACGTCCGAAATGAAGAGCGTTCTGAAATGCCTTGTATCCATCTCACCGGTCACGAAGTCGTCCTTTCGCTGCCGCTTCTGGTGGCTTCAAAACCAGACTCGTGTTTCAGGATGATGACAAAGGCCGGGAAAAGCCCGTCCCGGCGCTCCGATCGGCCATGTTCCAATTTCCGCCATCACCCCAAATTAGCTGCTGTCGCTGCCGATCGATTGATGTAAGGAGAGGTCTCTCCTTTCGACCCCTCAAAGACAGAACAAGCAAGCCAGGAGGAAACATGAACGCGCAGGACAAACCGAAGGCGCCGACCATGCCGGTCAGCGGCGATCTCGACGAGCAGGCGCTGTTCTTCCACCGCTACCCGCGGCCCGGCAAGCTGGAGATTCAGGCAACCAAGCCGCTCGGCAACCAGCGCGACCTGGCGCTTGCCTATTCCCCGGGCGTCGCAGCCCCATGTCTCGCGATTCGCGACAATCCGGATATGGCCGCGGACTATACCGCCCGCGCCAACCTCGTCGCCGTCGTCTCCAACGGCTCGGCCGTCCTGGGGCTCGGCAATATCGGGCCACTGGCTTCCAAGCCCGTCATGGAAGGCAAGGCCGTCCTCTTCAAGAAATTCGCCGGCATCGACGTTTTCGACATCGAGATCGACGCGCCCGGCATCGAGGCGATGGTCTCGACCGTCTCGGCGCTCGAGCCGACCTTCGGCGGCATCAACCTCGAAGATATCAAGTCGCCGGAATGTTTCGAAGTCGAGCGCCGGCTGCGCGAAAAAATGAACATCCCGGTCTTCCACGACGACCAGCACGGCACGGCGATCATCGTCGCAGCCGCCGTCTTGAACGGTCTGGAGCTCGCGGGCAAGAACATCGCCGACGTCAAGATCGTCACGTCAGGCGCGGGTGCTGCCGCGCTCGCCTGCCTGCATCTCCTCGTCTCGCTCGGCGCGAAGAAGGAGAACATCTGGGTCCACGACATCGAAGGCCTCGTCTATGACGGGCGCAACACGCTGATGGACGAGTGGAAGGAAATCTACGCCCAGAAGTCCGAAAAGCGTGTCCTTGCCGACAGCATCGGCGGCGCCGACGTGTTTCTTGGCCTCTCCGCCGCCGGCGTGCTGAAGCCAGAACTGCTGGCACAGATGGCCGAAAAGCCGCTGATCATGGCGCTCGCCAATCCGACACCGGAAATCATGCCCGAGCTTGCCCGAGCCGCCCGTCCCGACGCGATGATCTGCACCGGCCGTTCGGACTTCCCGAACCAGGTCAACAACGTGCTGTGTTTCCCCTATATCTTCCGCGGTGCGCTCGATTGCGGCGCCCGGACGATCAACGAGGAAATGAAGATGGCGGCGGTCAAGGCAATCGCAGCGCTTGCCCGCGAGGAAGTCTCCGACGTTGCCGCTCGCGCCTATTCCGGCGAGACGCCGATCTTCGGCGCCGACTACCTCATCCCCTCGCCCTTCGATCCGCGCCTCATCCTGCGCATTGCTCCGGCGGTTGCCAAAGCCGCCGCCGAGACCGGCGTCGCCTCGCGGCCGATCCATGATTTCGAGGCCTATCTCGATCAGTTGAACCGCTTTGTCTGGCGCTCCGGCTTCGTCATGAAACCGATCTTCAGCGCTGCCAAGGTTTCCGAAAAGAACCGCGTAATCTTCTCCGAAGGTGAAGACGAGCGCGTCTTGCGCGCCGCCCAGGTTCTGCTCGAGGAGAAGACGGCGACCCCGATCCTGATCGGCCGCCCTTCGGTCATCGAGGCGCGGCTTGCCCGTTTCGGCATCCGCATCCGCCCGAATGTCGATTTCGCCGTGGTCAACCCGGAAGACGATCCGCGCTATCGCGACTATGTCGACGAATATTTCGCGTTGGTCGGCCGCGAAGGCATCAATCCGGAAGCGGCGCGCACCATCGTGCGCACCAACAATACCGTGATCGGCGCGCTCGCGGTCAAGCGCGGCGATGCGGACGCGTTGATCTGCGGCGTCGAAGGCCGTTACGACAAGCACCTCAGCGACGTAAACCAGATCATCGGCAAGCGGCCGGACGTCTGCGCCTTTTCGGGCCTCAGCCTGGTGATCTCGCAGCGCGGCGCGATGTTCTTCACCGACACCTTCGTCAACTACAACCCGTCCGCGCAGGAAATCGCCGAGATCACCGTTCTGGCGGCCGAGGAAATCCGCCGCTTCGGCATCACCCCGAAAGCGGCGCTGATCTGCCATTCGAATTTTGGTTCGCGCGATTCGGAAAGCGCTCAGAAGATGCGGACCGCCCTGAAGCTTGTACGTCAGCGGGCGCCGGAGCTGGAAGTGGACGGCGAAATGCAGGGCGGCTCGGCGCTGTCAGAAACGCTGCGCAAGCGGGCCATGCCGAACAGCTCGCTGACCGGCGAGGCCAACCTGCTGGTCTTCCCGAACCTCGACGCGGCAAATATCTCACTCGGTCTGGTCCGCAACCTGACGGACGCTCTGCATGTCGGCCCCATTCTTCTGGGAGCCGCCCAGCCGGCGCATATCCTGTCGTCCTCGGTCACGTCGCGCGGCGTGGTGAACATGGCGGCGCTGGCCGTCGTAGAAGCCTCGCAGCCAAATCTGCAATCTCAATCTTAAGTTGTGACCGATCCCATGCATAGGCGCGAGCCCCGTTTGGGGCTCACCCGGTGCTTGAGATCTGTTTTCGTATGTGGTGATCGCCACTTTATGAGATTGTCAACTGGCACGTTCCATGATGCCATCTCCCACTCATGGAGAGGATGCCGGAATTGCCGATACCGCTTCGCGGCCTGCTGACCATACCGCTCTTGCTTCTGCCGGCCGCAGCGCTGGCGGGGGACCCTGCCGTTTGTGCAGCCCTTTACCGGAAACTCGGAAACAGCCCGCAGATCATCGGCAACACGTCTGCGGCGCGCAGTTACGCCCAGCAGCTTGGCGAATACAATGCCGATATCCGCGAGCTCAGGATCGACATGCGCCGGGCCGGCTGCGGCAACGGCAGCGTCGTGGTTCTGGGTGGCCCGAATGCCGAGGTCTGCGGCCAGATGCGGGATGCACTGGACAGAATGGAGCAGAGCCGCGATGCGCTGGCGGCGGAACGGAACAGCTCGCGGCAGATGATCCTGCCCTCGGAAGAGCGGAATGCCATTCTCGCCGCCATTCGCGAACAGCGCTGCATCCCCTCTTTCGAGCCTCTTCCGCCTGTGGTCGACGACCGGCGAAAGGTGCCGGGGATCGAACTGCCCAGGCAGGAGGAGCCCTATTCCGGGATCACCAAACTGCAGACGCGCCCGCCGCAGGCCGCAGTCCAGCGGCCGGTGCTCACACCGCCACCGGAGCGAGCCTACGATCCGAACAAGAAGGTGCGCACCGTCGGGCCGACCTTCCTGCCCGACGAGAGCATCGATCTCGCCAATCCGAAATCGGCAGGACCGCAGCCGCAGCAATAGTCAGCGGTTCTCCCATCGGTCCTGAAAGATTAGCTCGTCCAGGGTCAGGCGCTGGCGCCAGCCCTTGAGCGCCAGCTCCGGCTCGCCATAGAGCCGGTCGACATAACCGAGGCAGAGCCAGGCGACGATCTCGATGCGGTCGGGAATACCGAGCAGCCCGCGCACGTCCTCGTCGCGAAAAATGCTGACCCAGCCGACGCCGACGCCCTCCGCCCTTGCCGCGAGCCACAAGTTCTGCACGGCGCAGACGGTCGAATAGGCGTCCATGCGCGGATTGTGGGTACGGCCGAGCACGACCGGGCCGGCGCGATCCGGATCACAGGTGACGCAGATCGACAGCGGCGCCTTGCGGATGCCTTCGAGCTTGAGGCTGCGGTACAAGTCGCGGTTTTCCTCGGCAAACATTTCCACCGCCTCGTCATTGGCGCTCGAAAAGGCGGTCCATGCGGCCTCCCGTATCGCCCGATCGCGGATGAGGATGAAATTCCAGGGCTGCATGAAACCGACCGAGGGGGCGGCATGCGCGGCCCCGAGCAACCGCATCACCAGTTCGTCCGGCAGCGGATCGGGCAGAAACTGGTCGCGCACGTCGCGGCGGGTCTCGATCGCCCGGTAGACGGCCGCACGTTCGCTCTTGGAAAATTCACCGGCAGGCAGCAAGGCATGCGCGAAAGGATCAGGTCGCATCGTTTATCCCCAACAATGCTGTCGCTCACCCTGTCCTTCAGAGACGAGGAGAGGTCCGAAACCTTTCCGCCGTCCGCGCGGGCTGGTCTATCTCGTCAGGCCGGTCTTCTGACTTGGCTTCGTCCGCCTCTCGCCGCCGCCTTCCCGGTTTCCCAGTGGCTTTCATATCCTGCGGCCGAGCGTCCACCTCACAGCGTTGGGCACGTTCCGGTTCCACCCCGGATTCCCGATTCTCCGGCTTGTCGCCGGCACCTGACAGGATCGGTTATGCCCTCACGCCATCCTCGGCGCAAGGTGCTCATGCGACGGGGAAATAGCGCACATAGGCAAATTCATCACCGCTAGGTGACCAGTTGGGCGAGTTCATCGTGCCCTGCCCGCCGAAGAGATCGAACAGCGTCTCGACATTGCCGCCGTCCATGTCCATCAGCCGGACGCGGACATTCAAGTCGCGCGGATGGTCGAAGACATCGGCGTCGTAGGAGACGAAGACGATCTTGTCACCCTTCGGTGACGGATGCGGAAACCAGTCGCCGTAAACGCTGTCGGTGATCCGCTCGGCAGGGCCGCCGGCGGCCGGAACGCGCCAGATCTGCATCCGTCCGGTGCGGCTGGAATTGAAATAGATCCAGGCGCCATCCGGCGAATAGTCCGGCCCGTCATTGCGGCCCTCGGCGAATGTCAGCCGCGTCTCTTCGCCGCCCTCGATGCCGATCGTATAGATGTCGAAGTCGTCGCCCCGGATGCCGCAATAGGCGAAGCTTTTTCCGTTGGGTGACCAGCCATGCCAGTAGGAGGGCAGCTTCCGGGTTACCAGACTTGGCGCACCGCCTTCGGCAGGCAAGACATAGATCGCCGATTTGCCGAACTCTACCTTGTCGGAAATGGCGATCAGCGAACCGTCCGGCGAAATGCCGTGGTCGTTGTTGCATTGCCGGGCGAAGCCGGTATCGACCATTTCAGGCCCGCCGTCACCGTCCGGAGACAGCCGATAGATGAGGCCATCGCTGTTCAGCATCAGGTAACGCCCGTCGGGCGACCAGTTGGGCGCCTCGAACAGGGCTTCCGTCTGCCAGACCACCCGCATCGTCCTCGTTCGAATATTGAAGATCTCGACCGAGCTGCGCAGGGCCATGATCCCTCTCCTACCGATCCCTGAAGCGGTTGGTGATCGGGTAACGCCGGTCGCGGCCGAAATTCTTCTTGGTGATTTTTACGCCGGGTGCGGATTGGCGCCGCTTGTATTCGGCGAGATAAAGCAGGTGCTCGATCCGGTGCACGGTGGCGATGTCGTGGCCGCGGGCGATAATCTCCTCGGTGCCCATCTCCAACTCGACGAGGCACTCCAGAATGTCGTCGAGCACCGGATAGGGCGGCAGCGAATCCTGGTCGGTCTGGTTGGGCCTGAGTTCCGCGGACGGGGCCTTGGAGATGATGTTCTTCGGGATCACCTCGCCGCTCGGCCCCAGCGCCGTCGGCGGCAGGTGTTGGTTGCGCCAGGCGGCCAGCGCATAGACCTGCATCTTGTAGAGGTCCTTGATCGGGTTGAAGCCGCCGTTCATGTCGCCGTAGAGGGTCGCGTAACCGACCGACATTTCCGACTTGTTGCCGGTCGTCACCACCATCGAGCCGAACTTGTTGGAGATCGCCATCAGGATCGTGCCGCGCGCACGGCTCTGGAGATTCTCCTCGGTAATGCCCTCCTCGGTTCCCTCGAACAGTTCGGCCAGCGCCGACGAAAAACCGTCCACCGGCTCGGCGATCTGCACGATGTCGTAACGGCAGCCGAGCGCCCTGGCGCAATCGGCCGCATCCTTCAGCGAATCCTCGGAGGTGTAGCGATAGGGCAGCATCACCGTGCGCACCCGCTCCTCGCCCAGCGCATCGACGGCGATCGCCGCGCAGATGGCGCTGTCGATGCCGCCGGACAGGCCGAGCACGACCGACTTGAAGCCGTTCTTGTTGACATAGTCGCGGAAGCCTAAGAGGCAGGCGCGGTAATCCGCCTCCTCCCTTTCCGGAATGCGCGCCATCGGGCCACGTGCACAATGCCAGGTCTCGCCAATCCGTCTCCACTCGGTGACGGCGACGGCTGGCTCGAACTGGCTCATCTGGAAGGCGAGCGACTTGTCCACGTTGAAGGCGAAGCTGGCGCCGTCGAAGACCAGCTCGTCCTGGCCGCCGAGCTGGGCCGCGTAGATCATCGGCAGGCCGGTCTCGATCACCTGTTTCAGAACGACCTGATGGCGGATATCCACCTTGCCGCGATAATAGGGGGAGCCGTTCGGCACCAGCAGGATTTCTGCGCCGCTTTCCGACAGGGTCTCGCAGACGCCGAGATCGCCCCAGATGTCCTCGCAGATCGGGATGCCGAGCCGCACGCCCCGGAAATTCACCGGTCCGGGCATTTCGCCGGCGATGAAGACGCGCTTTTCGTCGAACTCGCCATAGTTCGGCAGGTCGATCTTGTCGCGCACCGCGATCACCTTGCCGCCGTCGAGCACGGCGATCGAGTTGTGCCGGCCTTCCTCGCCCTGGCGCGGGAAGCCGATGATGACACCCGGTCCACCATCCGCCGTATCGGCAGCAAGCTCCTCCACCGCCTTCAGGCAGGCCTTCAGGAAAGCCGGCTTCAGGACGAGGTCTTCCGGCGGATAACCGGACAGGAAGAGCTCGGTGAACAGGATGAGATCCGCCTCCTCGCGGGCGGCATCTCTTCGGGCTTCACGAGCCAGCGCCAGATTGCCGGCGATATCGCCGACGGTCGGGTTGAGCTGCGCGACGGCGATGCGGAAAGTCTGGCTGATGTCCTGGGTCATGGTACCGATTTAGCGTCAGCCGCAGGCGGCGGCAACGTTGTTCCGTGAGTTTTTTGTCGTTCAGGCAGATGCAGGACGATCGCCCGGATAATGCGGCACGCCGTCCTCCGGCAGTTCGTAGAAATCTCCCTTGTCGGCGCAGTAGATATGCTCGCCCATGACCAGCCCGCTCGGCTGATCGAAGGCACCCGCGAGGATGGAAATGCTTGCCGCGCCCTCAGCCTGCCAGAACAGCGCCGAACCGCATCGCGAGCAGAAGCCGCGCCGCGCCTCGTCGCTGGCACGATACCAGCTCAGCGTCTCCTCGCCTTCGAGCGTCATGTTCTCGACGCGAACGCTGGTGGCCGCATAATAGAGCCCGGTCTGGCGACGGCATTGCGAACAATGGCAGGCCGTGACCGTCCGCAGCGGCCCAACCGTCTCAAAGCGGATCGCACCGCACAGGCAACGACCGCTGTTTTTCTGCTGCATGCACCATCCCCGACGACCACCATACGCCCAGTGTCGCGAGCACGAGCCTCGGGGTCAAATCTATTCGGCTGATGATGACCATCAGGGGAAATAATACGAAGAAGGCCGGCGTCACCGCCGGCCTTCTCTGATTTCCAACCATCGTGAGCGGCGGTTCAGCCGTTGACGACCATCCGCTTTTCGTCGCGGCCGCTCTTCATCCGCTCGGCGAGCAGGAAGGCCAGTTCCAGCGCCTGGTCAGCGTTGAGGCGCGGGTCGCAATGGGTGTGGTAACGGTCCTGCAGATCGCCAGCCGTGACGGCACGGGCGCCGCCGGTGCATTCGGTGACGTCCTTGCCGGTCATCTCGATATGGATGCCGCCCGGATGGGTGCCTTCCGCGCGATGGATCTGGAAGAAGCTCTCGACCTCCGACAGGATCCGCTCGAACGGCCGGGTCTTGTAGTTGTTGAGGGTGATCGTGTTGCCGTGCATCGGGTCGCAGGACCAGACGACCTTTTTGCCCTCACGCTCGACAGCGCGGATCAGCTTGGGCAGGTTCTCGGCAACCTTGTCATGACCGAAACGGCAGATCAGCGTCAGGCGGCCGGCTTCGTTGGCCGGGTTCAGCGCGTCGATGAGCTCGATCAGGTTGTCGGCCTGCAGCGATGGGCCGCATTTGAGACCGATCGGGTTCTTGATGCCGCGGAAATATTCGACATGCGCATGGTCGAGCTGGCGGGTGCGGTCGCCGATCCACAGCATGTGGCCTGACGTCGCGTACCAATCGCCGGACGTGGAGTCGATGCGCGTGAAGGCTTCTTCGTAACCGAGAAGCAGCGCCTCATGGCTGGTGAAGAAGTCCGTCTCGCGCAGGCTCGGCTGGTTTTCCGAGGTGATGCCGATCGCGGTCATGAAGTCCATGGTCTCGCTGATGCGGTCTGCGAGCTTGCGGTAACGTTCGCCCTGGGGGCTATCCTTGACGAAACCGAGCATCCACTTGTGGACGTTTTCGAGATTGGCGTAGCCGCCCATGGCGAACGCGCGCAAAAGATTGAGGGTTGCCGCCGACTGGCGATAGGCCATCATCTGGCGTTCCGGATCGGGAATGCGCGACTCCGGCGAAAACTCGATGCCGTTGATGATATCGCCGCGGTAGGACGGCAGTTCGACGCCTCCCTGCACCTCGACATTCGAAGAACGCGGCTTGGCGAACTGACCGGCGATGCGGCCGACCTTGACGACCGGAAGCTGGGCGCCATAGGTCAGGACAACCGCCATCTGCAGGAACGAACGGAAGAAGTCACGGATATTGTCCGCACCGTGTTCGACGAAGCTCTCGGCGCAGTCGCCGCCCTGCAGCAGGAAGGCATTGCCTTCCGCGACGCTGGCGAGCTGCTTCTTCAGGCGGCGGGCTTCACCGGCAAACACGAGCGGCGGAAAGGTCGCGAGCTGAGCCTCAGTCGCTGCCAATGCGGCCTTGTCCGGAAATTCAGGGACCTGCTGGATCGGTTTTTGCCGCCAACTGCTCGGGGTCCAGTTCTGTGCCATCTCGCTCACCTGTTTCAGCCTCGGCCATCCTCTGCCGGGCAAGTCCTTAAAATCGAGGCGGCTTATAGACCTTAACAGCCCCGTTGCATAGCCGTTTTGCCCGCTTTCACCGCCGGCTCGTCCCCCGCGATATGGCCACGAATATCAAGCTGGCGCCGCACCCGGTCGGATCGCATGCAGTATGAATTCAGGACATGGCTTGAATTTTAGTCCCGTTCTTAGCCACAACTTCACGAATTTGCGCGACGTTTCGCGCAGGGTTTTCTTGCTGGGGAGCAGGCGATGCATCCGATGACACGTTTCTGGAAGGATCGCCGCGGCAATTTCGGCGTCATGACCGCCTTTCTGTTGGTTCCGCTGATTGGAACAGCCGGCATGGCGCTCGATTTCGGCCACGCGCTCACCGTCAAGCAGCAACTCGTGGGCGCGGCCGATGCGGCCGCCGTCGGCGCCATTGCCGAGAAATCAAAGGCTGTCGCCCAGGCGATGCAACTGCCGGGGGACGGGAGCGTGGCGCTAGATCCGGCCGAGGCCCGAAGCATCTTCCTCGGTCAGATGTCCGGCGAGCTTTCCTCCCTGCCGGTCAGCGTCGATATCGAGGTCGCGAAGAACAACGGCATCCTCACCTCGCGCGTATCGTTCAGCGCAACCTTGCCGACCACTTTCATGACGATCCTCGGCAAGGACGACATTACCGTGTCCGGCCGGGCCACCGCGCAGTACCAGACGCCGTCGTTCCTCGACTTCTACATGCTGCTCGACAACACGCCGTCGATGGGGGTCGGGGCCAACTCGAAGGCCATCGACGACATGAAATACGCAACTCGCAACGGTGACAGCAAGGGCAACAACAAAGAGTGCGCCTTTGCCTGCCATATCGTTTTCGAGGACGGAAAAGAAGATCCAAACAGCTATTACAACGTCGCCAAGCAGAACCGCATCCCCATTCGTATCGATGTCGTCGCCGAAGCAACGGAAACTTTGATGAAAACGGCAACGGATACGCAGACCGTGCCCGGCCAGTTTCGTATGGCGGCCTACACCTTCGGGGAACGGGCGCAGGACGCAAAGCTCTTCAAGGTCGCCGAACTGAGCGAAAACCTTTCTTCGGTCGGTGATGCAACTGAAAAGATCAGACTGATGAGCATTCCAAAGCAGAACTACAACAGCGATCAACAAACCAGCTTTGATGACGCTCTGACGCGCATTGGGGATGAGATCCTCAGTAAACCAGCGTATGGCCTACCGGGAAACGGCACGAGCAAGGCCGACCGCCAGAAGATTGTTTTCCTGGTGGCCGATGGTGTAGGCGACAGCTACAAACCGAACGGTTGCACCAGCGAGAAAGGTCTGGTGACGAACACAGCAGGCCGTTGTATCGAGCCTATCGATACAAAATTCTGTCAGAAGCTGAAGGAAAAGAACATCCGCATTGCGGTGCTCTACACCACATATCTGCCGCTACACAGCAATGACTTTTGGAAAAAGTGGGTAGAGCCGTTCGATGACAGCATTTCTACGAAGATGAAGGAATGCGCGAGCCCCGGTTATTTCTTCGAAGTCTCGCTCGAGCAGGGCATCGCGGACGCCATGAATACCCTTTTCCACAAGATCGTCAGCGCGCCGCGCATCACCAGCTAGCCCAGCGCCGAAGCCGGGAGCGCGTCAGACGCGCTCGCCGTTCTTCACCCGGTAGCTCGGATTGTACATGGTGACGAGTTCCTCGGACGCCGTCGGATGGACGGCCATGGTGCGGTCGAAATCATCCTTGGTGACGCCGGCCTTCAGCGAAATACCGAGAAGCTGCGCCATCTCGCCGGCATCGTGGCCGAGGATGTGGGCTCCGACCACCTTGCGGCTTGCCGCATCGACGACCAGCTTCATGATCATCTTCTCGGCCCGTCCCGAAAGCGTCGCCTTCATCGGCCGGAATTCGGCGCGGTAGATCTCGATCTCCGGATAGCGCTTGGCGGCCTCCTCTTCCGACAGGCCGACCGTGCCGATCTCCGGCTGCGAGAAGACGGCGGTGGCGATCAGATCATGGTCGGGGGCGGTCGGATTGTCCTTGTATTCGGTTTCGATGAAGCACATCGCCTCGTGGATCGCCACGGGCGTCAGCTGTACCCGGTCGGTGACATCGCCGAGCGCATAGATATGCGGCACGCTGGTGCGGGAATATCTGTCGACGACGATGGCACCACGTTCGTTCACCTCGACGCCGGCGGCCTCCAGGCCCAATCCCGTGGTATTCGGATCGCGGCCGAGCGCCAGCATGATGGTGTCGACAGCGATCGTCTCGCCGTTCATGGTCCTGGCGACAAGCCCGCCGGCCGCCGCCTTGGTGATTTCCTCGATCACGTCGGTGAGGACGATGCGAATCCCCTTCTCGACCATCGCCTTGTGCAGGCCCTGGCGCATGTCGTGGTCGAAGCGCGAGAGGATCTCCTTGCCGCGATAGATCAGCGTCACGTCGACGCCGAGGCCGTGGAAGATGTTGGCGAATTCGACCGCGATATAGCCGCCGCCGGCGATCAGGATGGAGCGCGGCAGTTCGGGCAGGTCGAAGGCCTCGTTGGACGAGATGCAGAGCTCGTGGCCGGGCAGCGCCGCATGCGGGTTGGGTGCGCCGCCGGTGGCGATCACGATCTTTTCGGCGGTCACCGTCTTGCCGGTCTTCACGAGCCGGATCGTATGCGCATCGACCAGCTCGGCGCGGGTCTCCAGGATTTCCGCACCGTTGTTTTCAAGACCCCTGCGATAGAGGCCTTCGAGACGGGCGATCTCCCTGTCCTTGGCGGCGATCAGCTTCTTCCAGTCGAACGTGCTTGCTCCGACTTCCCAGCCGTAACCGACCGCATCCTCGAAATGTTCATGGTATTGCGATGCGTAGACGAAGAGCTTCTTCGGCACGCAGCCGCGGATGACGCAGGTGCCACCGAAACGATATTCCTCGGCGATCGCCACCCGCTTGCCAAGCGATGCCGCCACGCGCCCGGCCCTCACGCCGCCCGATCCGCCGCCAATCACGAAGAGATCATAGTCATAGGCGGTCATAATATTCTCCTTGAGAGCAGGCAGCTGGATGTGGCTCACATATAGGGACGAGAGACCCAAAAGGAAAAGCCCGGATTGCTCCGGGCTTCCTTAAAATTCGGCGGGTCGACGATGCTATCAGGGCTTCGGCGCGGGCGCCGGGGCCGGGGCCGGCTTGGCGGCCGGGGCGGCGGGCTTGGCCGGAGCGGTGGCGGCCGGAGCAGCTGGCTTGGCCGCAGGCGCAGCAGCGGGTTTTGCCGGTGCCGGCGGAGTAGCAGGCTTTGCCGGCGCTGGAGCAGCAGCCTGTGCTTCCGCCGGAGCCGGATCGACGACGGGCGCATGGATCGGGTTAGCGTCGATAATGCCGCGCAGCTTTTCCGAACTCTGGTTGGTCAGATCGCGGGAAATCCCGTTTGCCCAGATTTCGGCGGCCTTGGTCAATTCGCGGCTGACGAGCGGCTGGGTGGTCAAGAGCTTCTTGCCGGTATCCGTGCTGAAGAAGGTGGAAATCGACTTCAGTTCATCGACCGAGAAGCTCTTGGCGTAGATCGTCGCGGCTTCCCTTTCCAGATCGGCACGGCGCGGTGCAAGCACAAGCGCCTGCTCATCGACGACGTTGGAGATCTGACCCTGGAAGTTCGGAGAAGCCTGGATGAACTGGGCCTTCAGACGCTCTGCCAGGTTGGGCAGGATATTGTCGTAGCGATCCGTGACGTTGAGTGCCGAGATCGCGTTGCGCGCAGCGGCAAGCTGGGCTTCCGAAACTTCCTGCGCGCGAGCCGATACCGCGAAGGCGCCGGAGAAGAGGATGGCCACAGCGGCGGCACGGCCGAGAACCGCGAATCTGATCATGAGTTGCTTGCTCCTAGTTTACTTCGCCTCGAGCGTCCGCGCTCCAGCCTCACCGGCAATGATCGCTAAGGACGCCATATGAATGAACAGCCCGTGTTCCACGACACCGGGAATGAAATTAAGCTCCGCCGACAGTGCGTCTGCATCAGGAATGCGGCCAAAAGATGCGTCGAAAATGTAGTGGCCGCCATCCGTCGTGAAGACTTCAGCCCCCGATTTGCGCAGCTTCAACTCGCCGGTCAATCCTAACCGGGAAGCGGCCTTTTCGATGGCAATCTGCGTCGCCGTCTGGCCGAAGGGATTGATCTCGATCGGTAGCGGATAGGCTCCGAGCATGCCGACCAGCTTGCTTTCGTCGGCAATCACGATCATGCGGGCAGACGCTGCGGCGACGATCTTCTCGCGCAGCAACGCGCCGCCGCCGCCCTTGATCAGGGTCAGGTTGGCATCGATTTCGTCGGCTCCGTCGATCGTCAGATCGAGTTCCGGAAGCTCGTCGAGCGATTTCAGCGGAATGCCGAGCTCGACGCAGAGCCTCGCGGTGCGCTCGGACGTCGGCACGCTTTCGACCTTGAAGCCGCCGTGGACCTTTTCGGCAAGTAGCCTGACGAATTCGTCCGCCGTCGAACCGGTGCCGATGCCAAGCCTCATGCCGTCCTCGACATAGGTCAGTGCCGCCTGCGCCGCCTTGACTTTCATTTCCCGGGCGTCCATCCGCCAAAAGCTCCCGCTGTTTTCGCCGACCCGCTGTGTACACGCCTCTCCCGCCAAACGAAAGTCCCCTCGCGGCGGGTTTTACGAAGCCATGGGTTTTACGAAGGTGGGCGAATCTCGCATATTTGCTTTTCACGGCAGCATTGCTTAATCCGGGACATCTCCCGAACGACGTTCACGAGGTTCCATTGATCACTCCACTCGTCATTTTCGACCTCGACGGCACGCTGATCGACACCGCACCGGATCTTATCGACAGCCTCAATTATACGATCGAGGACATCGGCCTCCAGCCGGTGACCTTCGAGGATCTCACCCATCTCGTCGGCCAGGGCGTGCGCGTGATGATCCGCCGCGCCTTCGAACTTCGCCGGGTTCCGCTCGACGAGCCGACGGCGGCTAGGCTGTTCGACCGCTATATGGAGCACTACGAGTCGCAGATGCCGGGCAGAAGTCGCCCCTATGACGGCGTCGTCGCGTGTCTCGACCGCCTGTCGGCAGCCGGCATGCGGCTCGCGGTCTGCACCAACAAGTCCGAACGGCTCGCCTTCCCGCTTCTCGAGAAGCTAGACCTTCTGGACCGCTTCGTCGCGATGACCTGCGGCGATACCTTCGCCGTCCGCAAGCCGGATGCCCGGCATATTTTCGGCACCATCGAACGGGCCGGCGGCGATCCGGCGACGAGCATCATGATCGGTGACAGCGTCAACGACATCCTTGCCGCGCAGAATGCCGGCATTGCCTCGGTCGCCGTGACCTTCGGTTATTCCGACGTTGCGGTCGACATGCTCAACCCGGATCGGGTGATCGGCGGTTATGACGAGCTGACCGTAGGGATGGTGGAAACGCTGATTTCCAACGACGTGAGGCGGCTGGCGGCGGCCAAATAAAAAGGCGGCACGAGGCCGCCTTCTTCTGCAATCCGAAACTCGTTCTCGGCCCAAAAGCTGACCTTAACTCTGGGCTGCGCGGACCTTGGTCGTCGCGGCAAAAGCCTTGGCCGTCGCATCGTCGCGGCCATAGACGTCGTCGAAATATTCGACCTTGCCGTCCTTGTTCGGCCAGGCGGTGAAGTAGGCGACGTAGACCGGGATCCTGACCGGCACCTTGGCGGCGACGTTCTCGCCGGCGGCGATCCGTCTGTTCACGTCGTCGATCGTCGTGCCGAGTACGGCGGCCGCCATCTTGCGCGGTTCGGCAAGACGCACGCAGCCATGGCTCAGCGCCCGCATGTCGCGCTGGAAGAAGCTCTTCGAGGGCGTGTCATGCATGTAGATCGCATGGCTGTTTGGGAAGAGGATCTTCAGGTCGCCGAGCGCATTGTCGCTCGACGGCGGCTGGCGCACGGAGATCTTGTCGGTCGAGCCGAACCAGTTGACGCTGCTCGACGGAACCGCCTTGCCGCCGATCGAGACCTCATATCCCAGACGGTCGAGATAACTCGGATCCTGGCGCAGGTGCGGCAGCATCTCGTTGATGATGATCGACTGCGGCACGCCCCAATAGGGATTGAACTCGACCGTTTCGATCTCGTCCTGGAAGAAGTAGGTCTGGTTGGCCTTGCCGCCGACCACGACGCGCATCGAGAACTGCTCGGCGCCATGATCGTGGTAATAGACCGTGTAGGCCGGCTGGTTGATGAAGACGTAACGCTGGCCGAGATCGTCCGGCAGCCAGCGCGCCTGTTCCATGGCGACTTCGACCTTCTCGATCTTGTCCTTCGACGTATGACCGACCATCCTGCGCACCGTCGCATTGCCGATGACGCCGTCGGCCTTGAGGCCAACTTCGGCCTGGAAGGACTTTACCACGTCGACGAGCTCCGGCGTGTAGTCGGGGGTCTGCTGGTAGGCCGCAAGCGTTGCCGCATGCTTGGTCCTCAGCGCTTCCGAACCGGTGTGCTGGATGGCAGCGATGATGCTCGCCATATCCGGGCTGCTTTTGCCCGGCTTCAGCAGGATGTCGGTCGGCAGCGCGATCTGCGGACCGTCATCGGCGGCTGCGGCGCGCAGCGTTGCAAGCTCGGCCTTCAACGCCTGGAATTGAGGACCCTGCGGAGCAAGGCCTTCAAGATAGGCCGCGACGTCCGTACCGGTCTGCGCGAAAGGCAGGACGAGGGAGAGCTTGACGTCCTTGCGCTTGAAGTCGTGGAAACCGGACAGCTTGTTCGGGTCGATACGGCCGCGCACCATGTCCTGCGCGAACGTCAGCACTTTTTCCGACAGCGCCAGCTCGAACTGCATCAGTGCGCGATCATGGCTATCGGCGGCAGAAACCGGAGCAGATGTCGTCGCGGAAACATTGATGGGGGCGGCCGCATCGGTCGGCGCTGCGACGCTTGCCGTGGTCAGCGCCGGGACCGGCAGGATGTAGTCCGCCGGTTCGAGACCGTATTCGCCGGCCCGCTCGAAGAGCGACAGCACGCCCCTCGCCTTCTCATTGACGTCGCCTCCGGAAACCCACAAAGGCTCGGCAGCCTTGCTGTAGAAGGCTTCGAGAGCCGTCGCGATTTCCGCCGGTGCCGAAACCCGGGCCTCGGTGACGAGGCGCGTGCCGTCGGTCGCGGAGGCTGCAGCAAAGCCGGCCGTTTTTACAGCCCGCTCGGCATCCGGCTTGTAGGTGTAATATCGGGGACCGGAGACTTTCGGCAACGGCTCGGGATCGGCGAGGCTGCGCTCGGTCGGCATGCCGGTATTGCCGCCGACGCCCGGCAGGCCATTATCGGCGCGTCCTGCACGTTCTGCGCCCGGACCACCGCGCAAGAGGTCGAGAAGGGTCACGGCATGTGCCGGAACGGCAGCACCGGTAAACATCGAGATGCCGGAGACGATCGCCAATGCGATCGAAGTTTTTTTGTGTTTGTGCTGCAATGTCGTCCCCGTCACCTGCATCCGCGTCTTGATCCGCGGGCTCGAATATGTATCACGCCATCTAACCGATCGCGTGAGGGATGGAAAGAAACGCCCGAGTGATCGGCGGGTTTAGGCTCCGCCGGAAACAGCATCGGTGCGCAGCCGGAAGGTTAAGAAACTATTCGTTAAATTTTTACTGACGACGGCCGGCAAGCACCCAACCAGAGAGTGGATTCCCCTGTATAATTCCGCGGTGCGTGTCATAAAAGGCACGACGAAAGCGTACTAAAAAGCCTGTTTCGGCGGCTTGCGGACATCCGCCAATCGTATAGTAATGCCGCCGGCCGGCTCCGACGCGGTAACGCGTTGTTGATCTTGCAAGACACCGGCAGCGACCACGAGCAAAAAGAGGCAGCGAAGATGGCATCGACCCGCACCGAAACCGATACGTTTGGCCCGATCGAAGTTGCGAGCGACCGGTATTGGGGCGCCCAGGCGCAGCGCTCGCTCGGCAACTTCAAGATCGGCTGGGAAAAGCAGCCGCTTCCGGTCGTGCGTGCGCTCGGCATCGTCAAGCAGGCCGCCGCCCGCGCCAACATGGAACTGGGCGGCCTCGACGCCGCGATCGGCAAGGTCATCGTCGACGCGGCCCAGGAAGTCATCGACGGCAAGCTCAACGAGCATTTCCCGCTGGTCGTCTGGCAGACCGGTTCCGGCACTCAGTCGAACATGAACGCCAACGAGGTGATCTCCAACCGCGCGATCGAAATGCTCGGCGGCGTGATGGGCTCCAAGAAGCCCGTGCATCCGAACGACCACGTCAACATGAGCCAGTCGTCGAACGATACCTATCCGACGGCCATGCATATCGCCTGCGTCGAAACCATCGTGCGCCACCTGATCCCGTCGCTGAAGCATCTGCACGAAGCGCTGGAAGTGAAGGTCAAGGCCTTCTCCCACATCATCAAGATCGGCCGCACCCATACGCAGGACGCGACCCCGCTGACGCTCGGCCAGGAATTTTCCGGTTATGCGGCGCAGGTCGGCTCGGCGATCGCCAATATCGAACTGACGCTGCCGGCGCTTTCCAAGCTCGCCCAGGGCGGCACGGCGGTCGGGACCGGCCTCAACGCCCCGATCGGATTTGCCGAAAAGGTCGCCGAGGAGATCTCGAAGATCACCGGCCTGCCCTTCGTGACAGCCCCCAACAAGTTCGAAGCGCTCGCCTCGCACGACTCGATGGTGTTTGCGCATGGCGCGATCAACGCCGCCGCCGCCGCTCTTTTCAAGATCGCCAACGACATCCGCTTCCTCGGCTCCGGCCCGCGCGCCGGTCTCGGCGAACTGTCGCTGCCGGAAAACGAGCCGGGTTCGTCGATCATGCCGGGCAAGGTCAACCCGACCCAGTCGGAAGCGCTCACCCAGGTCTGCGCCCACATCTTCGGAAACCATGCGGCTCTCACCTTCGCCGGCAGCCAGGGCCATTTCGAGCTCAACGTCTACAATCCGATGATGGCCTACAATTTCCTGCAGTCGGTGCAGCTGCTCGGCGACGCTGCCGTCTCCTTTACCGACAATTGCGTGGTCGGCATCGAAGCCCGGGAAGATAATATCAGGCGCGGCGTGGAAAACTCGCTGATGCTGGTCACCGCCCTTAACACCAGGCTGGGCTACGACATCTGTGCCAAGATCGCCAAGACCGCGCACAAGAACGGCACGACGCTGCGCGAAGAAGCGGTCGGCGGCGGATACCTGACGAACGAGGAGTTCGACCAGTATGTCCGCCCCGAAAACATGATCGGTCCCAAATAAGGGGACCTGATTTACAATATAACGAGAAAGCCCGCCTCCCGAATGGCGGGCTTTCTCTTTCGGTCAGCCTACATTGGTTAATTCCGATAATATATCAACATCCTACGCGTGAATATCTTTTTGGGCTCGAAGTCTGTAAACCCATTAATTTTGAGGGAAAATCGGGTATTTCAGAAATGCGAAATAAATTTAAGAATAAGCTCTTCAGCTCCTACCCCTTAATTCTTTTCCAACATTTTTCACATACTACTTCGTTTAATAGCATACAGGTGGGATCTAGTGGGGATCGTCGATGACGACGGCAACGGCGCCGAGAGCGCAATCTAGCGATCTGATCGGCCAGATCATCTACGCGGTGCGATCGATGGGCGTCGCCCCGATCCCTCGCAATTATCAGCTTTTTTACGAGGCCTATATCGGTTCCAATCCCGACCTGACCCGTGATCTGGCGGGGCTCGGAAGCCGTGCCACGCAGGAGGAGCTGGACGCGCTCTCGCATCGCTATCTTGGAACCGGCCAGGCGGCGGTCATCGAAGACGCCCATACCAGGATTCTTGGTGAACTTGACGCGCTCCTGAAGCTGCTGCGTCAGGAGCAGAACTCGCTCGAGAGCTACGGCAAACTGCTTGGAGAAACCGCTCAGCGGATCAACTCCAAGAGTAATTTTTCGAACGACCTGCTGACCAACGCGCTGGCGCTCCTGAGCGAGGCGACGGGCAGCACCATGGCGCACGGCGAAACGACCGTCGGCGGTGTCGTCCAGCGCTCACAGGAAATGGACCAGGTCCGCCGGGAACTCGATGAATACAAGCGTATCGCCAACACCGACTCGCTGACCCGGATCGCCAACCGCCGGGCCTTCGACGAGCGCCTTGCAGCGACTTACGACAATACGGCCCTGCTGCCGGTCACCGCACTGGTGCTGGCCGATATCGACAACTTCAAGAAGATCAACGACAGCTACGGCCATCCGGTCGGCGACAAGATTCTCGCGACGGTTGCTTCCGTGATCCGCTCGAACGTCCGCAAGGATGTCTTCGTCGCCCGCTCCGGCGGCGAGGAATTCGCGATCATCGTCGAAGGCAATACGCCGGAAGAGGTGATGATCATTTGCGAACGTGTTCGCCGCGCGCTCGAAACCCGGATCTTCCGCAATTCGCGCTCCGGCATCGACTACGGCCCGGTCACCATCTCTCTCGGTTTTGCGATGGGCTCGCAGGCGAGCGATCCCGGCGAACTCTACGCCAATGCCGATACCGCCCTCTACAATGCCAAGAATTCCGGCCGGAACCGCTCGGTCTTCTTTGATGACGGCATGAAGAAGGATTATGTCGGCAAGAGCTGGCTGATCTACAGGAAGTAGATCTTCCCTCAGCCGCAGGCCGCGACGCCTGCGTCCCTCATGATCAGCCTGCGGTCGCCGCTCGCGTCGATCATGTCGGGATAGGCTTCGCGAGGGCCGCGATCTTCTCCTCCAGGCGCAATTCGCGCGGTGTCACCCGGGCTGCAGACGAGGACCGACAGCACCACGGCTGCCGCCTGAAGGACGAAACCCGCTAGTGGACCAGGACATTGACGTAGTCGCCACGGGGACCACGGAAAATCTGCACGTTGATCATGACATTTCCGCGAAGGATGGCGCTGCGGGCGCCGCGATCGATGGTGCCGCGGCTGATCATGCGCTCCACCAGTTCGCGATTGCCGGCATCGTCGAAGAAGCTGTCGCTCTGGTCGCCGCGCTGCGAGACGCCGAAGCGGTGAAAATTGGCTCGGTCCTGGCGGATGATCTGCCAAGGCTCCTGCAGGCGCACATTATTGGAATTGTAGAGGTCGTCCTCGCCGATGAAGGCGTTGTATTCCTCGATCAACTGGTCGGCCCGCACCGCAGGGGCACCGAACATCGTCGCGGCCAGGATCACCGCCGCAAGGCCGGTTCCAAACTTCATCAAATCCCCCGTGCCCGTCCCCATCGGCGGGCCATTTCAATTGTCGCCCCGGCTGCCGGAAATGTCCATCCGGGCACATGGTAGCCTTTTCCACTTTTCGTCGAACGGCCGGCCGAATGTCGTACCAAACTACCACATCGTCTTGGCAGCGCGCTCCGGCCATTCGCGGTCGTAGGTTTCCTTGTCGAAATCGGCCTTGGCGGCCTTCAGAAGCGTGCCGGGCGTCGGCAGGCTCTTGGGATCGACGAAATGTTCCGGGTTCCAGAGTTCGGCCCGCATCAGCGCGCGGGCGCATTGGAAATAGACCTCGTTGATGGTGATGACCGTCACGCTGCGCGGATGCCGGCCATCCATCTCGAAGCTGTCGAGCAGCGCAGGGTCCACGGAGATGACGGCGCGGCCGTTGATGCGCATCGTCGTCGTCGAGCCGGGGACCAGAAACATCAGCGCCACGCGCGGGTCGCGGACGATATTGATCAGCGAATCGATGCGGTTGTTGCCGCGCCAATCGGGCAGAAGCAGCGTCGAATCGTCCCTGATACGGACCGCGCCGCCGAGATCGCCGCGAGGCGAGCAGTCCAGCCCCTCCGGCCCGACGGTCGCGAATGCGACGAAAGGCGAGGCTTCTATCATCAGCCGGTATTCCGGGGTCAGCGTCTTCGTCACCTTGGCGAGCGATGCGTCCGAGACACCGTCATAGATCGCCTTCAATTCCTCGACGGATGTGATGATGGTCATGGCTCGCCCTTTCGATATCGGCGGGCCTTAGCCCGCGCGGGCGACACTATGATGACATCCCCTGTGGATCAAGCAGCCGCGTCGTCGCCGGTATTTCCGACGACGGAGGTCCCGCGCAGCGGCCGGCCATCGTTGGTCAGGAAGGCGGCAATGGTCTCGATCACGCCGCGGTCGCTGACGATGCGGCGATGCCCGAGCCCGTTCGCCCATTCGAGCCGTGCCGTGGCAAGCCCCTCGAAACGGCGGGCGTGGTCGGCGGCAACCTCCTTGTCCTCCTCGGCATGCACGACCAGCAGGGGCGTCCCCAACCGCGCGGCGCTTGCCACCGTGTCGAAATCGTCGAGCGAGGCGCCGGCTACCTTTTCCGCCCGCCGGATCAACTGCGCCTTGACGCGCGGCGGCAGGCCGACCATCCGCGAAAAATCGTCGAACAGCCAATGGATATGGCTCGGCGCACCGATCACCACCAGCTTCGACGGAGAGATCGCGCCGGCCTCCTTCATCACCCCGCCGGCGGCGAGCATCATGCTCGCACCGCCGAACGAATGACCGACCGCCGCATCGAAATGGCCGAACCGCTTCTCCACCGCAACGATCGCCTCGACGGCCTGGCGCATATTGAGGCTGCGGCCGCTCGAAAGTCCGTGGCCTGGAAAATCGAGCACCACGACCTCCGCTCCGGTTTCGGCAAGACCCGCCGGCAGGGCGGCGATATAGGCGGCACTGGAGCCCCAGCCGTGCACGACCAGGTAACGCGGCCGGCCGGGCTTGCCGTCGCCGTTGAAGCGATAGGCCATCACGGTCGATCTTCCGATGGCAAGCGGGATCTTCTGGGCGGCAGAGAGCCGCTCCCTTCCCTCATTCTCCATCGCTCTCGCCTTGTCGCCCTTGGCACGGCGCGAGGGCGTCAGGCAAAAGAGCCTAAAGGCGAGCTTGGCAGCGGTTCGGGGCAAAGGCCGCCCCACAACAGCAAATCCGAAACGGGTGACCTTGAGTGCAAAGGATGGCATAGTGGGAAAATCCGAAAATGTTCAATATTGAACAATAAAGTACAGCAATGAACAAAAATCAACCCCTCCCCTGGGATCATCCGCGTTTTCGCAGTTGGATCGCCGTCGCCCGCGCCTGCCAGTTGATGCAAACCGTGCTGACCCGCGAGCTCACCGAACTCGACATCAAGCCGCCGCATCTCGACATCCTGATCAATCTCTACCGGTTCGAGGGAATCTCGCAGCAGGAGCTTGCCCGCAAGCTCTTGGTGGGGCGTTCCAACATGAGCATGGCGCTGCCGCTGATGGAAAAGCGCGGGCTGATCGAACGGCGCGGCGACAAACAGGACAAGCGCGTGCTGCGCCTCTACCTGACCAACGAAGGCCGCTCGGTGACGGAAGCGGCGATGGGCATCCAGACGGCGCTGATCGAGCGGACGCTCTCCTCCGAGCCGCTGGATCAATGCATGGCGATGGCGGAGTCCATGGAACGACTGATCGTCACCCTGCAGTCGGAAATCCGCGAGGACAGCCGCGAACCCGCCTGATCACCGCTTACCGCGTTCTCTGTGGCGGATCGCGGGAGAAGCCCTTCTCCGTGAGATCGCGCTCATAATCGGCAAACAGCTCGGCACCGCGTTCGCCGAGTTCGCGCAGATATGGCCAGGTGAAGATGCCGCTATCGTGGCCGTCGTCGAAACGGATTCGCACCGCGTAATTGCCGGCCGGCGTGATCGCCGCAATGCCGACATTGCGCTTGCCGGGCACGGTCACCTTCTGGCCCGGACCATGGCCCTGCACTTCCGCCGAAGGGGACAGCACGCGCATCGTCTCGGCCGGCAAGGGATAAGCCGTGCCATCGCTGAAGGTGACGTTCAGCGTATGGCGGTCCTTGGAAACCCGCAGTTCCGTCGGCCAGATGTCGCTCATGCTTTTCAGGCTCCCGATTGTCATATGCCTGGCGGAGGATTATGAGCTACGACGTTTCGCCGCAAGCAGTTTTATGGCCGACCTGTTCATCCAGGCCAACTGTCGTATACTTGACGCGAAGGCTCGAAACCCCCACCTTCGGGGTAAGGGAGATTATCACGTGAACAGTTTTGCAGGACCGGTCGCAGGTGCAGCGCCCATCACCGCCGACAAGGCGCCGATGATCGATCCGTTCGGCCGCGCGGTCACCTATCTGCGCGTCTCGGTCACCGACCGCTGCGATTTCCGCTGCACCTATTGCATGGCGGAAAACATGACCTTCCTGCCGAAAAAGGACCTGCTGACGCTGGAAGAGCTCAACCGGCTCTGTTCCGCCTTCATTTCCAAGGGCGTTCGTAAGATCCGCCTTACGGGCGGCGAGCCCCTGGTGCGCAAGAACATCATGTTCCTGGTGCGCGAGCTCGGCCAGCACGTGAAGGCCGGTGCGCTCGACGAGCTGACGCTGACCACCAACGGCTCCCAGCTCGCAAAATACGCCGACGAGCTCTACGATAGCGGCGTGCGCCGCATCAATGTCTCGCTCGACACGCTCAACCCCGAAAAATTCAAGGCGATCACCCGCTGGGGCGATTTCCACAAGGTCATGGAAGGCATAGACGCCGCCCAGAAGGCCGGGCTGAAGATCAAGCTGAATGCCGTGGCGCTGAAGGACTTCAACGAATTCGAGATCGCCGACATGCTGCGTTTCGCGCATGGCCGCGGCATGGACATGACGGTCATCGAGACCATGCCGATGGGCGAGATCGACGAGGACCGCACCGACCAGTACCTGCCGCTCTCCAAGCTGCGCGCCGATCTCGAGGAACACTTCACCCTGACCGAGATCCCCTACAAGACCGGCGGCCCTGCCCGCTATGTCGAGGTTGAGGAAACCGGCGGGCGCCTTGGCTTCATCACGCCGATGACCCATAACTTCTGCGAGAGCTGCAACCGCGTGCGCCTCACCTGCACCGGCACGCTCTACATGTGCCTCGGCCAGAACGACGCGGCCGACCTGCGCACCGCGCTGCGGGCGTCCGAGAACGACGATTATCTCTCGGCCGCAATCGACGAAGCGATCACCCGCAAACCCAAGGGTCACGATTTCATCATCGACCGCACCCACAAGCGTCCCGCCGTCGCCCGCCACATGAGTGTCACCGGCGGGTGATATCCGCGCCGGCTCCGCCCTCAAGACACAACCCGCCCATTGCTGACACTCAACAAAAAAGCCGGAACTCGCGTCCCGGCTTTTGAAATCATGTGAGGCGGAGCCTCAGGCCGCGTCGCTGCGGCGGAAAGCTCCCCGGCGTTCGTTGGCGCCGGCGTGGAAATTGACGCTGGGATCGCGCGTCTTGAAGCGCTCGATCTTTTCCGACAGCATTTCCACGCGCCTGCGCAGGCCGTGGATCTCGGCGTTGTTTTCCTCGACCATCGCGGCGTTGCGCTGGGTGATCAGCTCGACTTCCTGCACGGCCTTGGTGACTTCGTTGATGCCGGTCGACTGCTCGCCGGTGGCCGCCGAAATCTGGGACACCAGTTTGCGGACATCGGTGATGTGCGTGATGATCTCGGTGAGGGCCGTACCGGTCTCCTCGACGAGATGCACGCCGTTGTTGACCTGGGTCGAGCTTGCCGAGATGAGGCCCTTGATTTCGCGGGCAGCACCGGCGCAACGCTGCGCCAGTTCGCGGACTTCCTGGGCAACGACCGCAAAGCCGCGGCCTGCCTCGCCGGCACGGGCTGCCTCGACGCCGGCATTCAGTGCCAGGAGATTGGTCTGGAAGGCGATCTCGTCGATAACGCCGATGATGGTCGCGATCTTCTCCGAGGAACGGCTGATCTCGCCCATGGCATCGACGGCGCGCGATACGACCTCGCCGGAGCGGACGGCGAAATCTTCGGTCTCGTTGACCGAGACGGATGTCTGCTTGGCGCTTTCGGCCGTCGAGCGGACGATTTCGCTCAGATGGCGCAGTGCGCGCGAGCTCTGTTCGAGTGCTGCAGCCTGCTGTTCCGTGCGGCGGGCAAGATCGTCCGCCGAAGCGGCGAGATTGCCGGTGCCGCCGTCGATTTCTTCCGCGGTCGAGCGAACGTCGGCGAGCGTGGCACGGAGCGCCTCGACAGCCTGGTTGTATGTGCGCGCCATCTCGATGAAGTCTTCCGGCAGGTTTTCGTCCATGCTGCACTCGAGGTCGCCCTCGGCAAGTTTGCCGAGCATGTCGTTGAGTGCAGTCAGCGCCTGGCGCTGTTCGCCGGCAATGCGGGCGCGCTCGGAGGCGCGGCGCTCGGACTCGGCCGTCGAGAGCTCGCGTGCCGCAGCGGCATCCTGCTCCAGGCGGACATTTTCGACCGCCGCATCGCGGAAGACGGTGACCGAACGAACCATGTCGCCGATCTCGTCGCCGCGTTCGCGGCCTTCGATCTTGACCTCAAGATCGCCATCGGCGAGCCGCTTCATCACTTCGGTGACACGGCGCAGCGGGCCGCGCAGCGTTTCCACCAGCATTAGGCCGCCGGCAATGGCAAGCAGCGTGCCGACCACCATGGCGACGAGCGACAGCTGGGCGGAACGCTCGCTGTCTTCCTTGCCGACCTCCTGGGCCTGGGCCACGAAATTCTTGAGGCCGGCCATGCCGCCGGTCAGAGTTTCGCCGGCGGCGGCGCGCGCCTTTTTCCAGTCGGCGGCGATGGTGAGAAGCTTGGCGGTATCGTCCTCGATCGACTTCAGGCGCGGCTGAAGCGTGGTCGAGAAGTCGCGCATGGCCGGGTTTCTGGCGAGTTCGGAAACTTCCGCACTGGCGGCCTTCAGCTTTGCCATGACGTCGAGGACGACCTTGCGCGCGTCCTCCGTCTGCGTGGCGCGCAACCGCTCGACGTAGAGCTGCATGGCGTCGATCAGCCGCAACGCTTCGGCACTGCGGTCGAGAAGCGTGCGCAGGCTGGCAACCTCGCCTTCGATGCTGGCGAAACGGCTGGCCGCATTGCCGGCCTTGCTGGTGACTTCCGCCTCCATCTTGGCCTGGAATTTCTCCATGCCGGCAACGGTGTCGCGCACGGCCTTTGCCTTTTCCGAAACATCCTGATTGCCCTTGATGGTGGCAGCAAGAGCATTGATCGCGTCGTTGATCGGCTTCAGCTGCTTGATGCCGTTCGGGGTGAGGAAGGCCTGAACCTCCTGAAACGTCTTGTCCAGGATGCCGAGATACATGTCGGCGGTACTGATCGCGCCGTCGTCCGTGCCGGTTTCCTTGACGGAATTGCGAAGCTCGCCGATCTGTTCGGCGATCGCCTTGTAGGCATAGGCTTCCAGCACCATGCCCTTGGCGAATTTTTCCTTGCCTTCGAACTGCTTGCGAACGTTGGCAACCTGATCCGAGACCCCTATCGCGACGGTACGCACGTCGTCGATACTGCCGTCGAGCGCTGCTGCATTTTCGTCACGCCTCTGCTTGATCTTCCAGAGCACATCGGTCTCGGTGCGCATCTTCGGCGCGAGGCCGATGACGACGGCGATGCGTTCGCGGTCTCCATCGGTGACCAGCAGGTCCTCGAGCACGTTGACGCCGCTCTCCTGCTTGTCGATCGCAGCCTTCAAGGCGGCAAGTGACGCATTGTCGGGCTTGCCGTTGAATTCCTGGAGAACCGCCTGGAGGTTTTCAAAGTCGCCGATGTTTTCGATCGTCGCACGCGTCACCGTCATATGACCGTTCAGCATGCTGGCCGTATAGTAACCCGCAAGGCCTACCCCGGCGATCAAAAGCACCAGCGGGATGACGAACAGGAGAACCTTGGTGACGATCCTGCGGCTCTGAAGAAGACGATCGATGAAAGACATTTTTCCCCCAACTGTAAACCAGATGCGGCTTCGCGTCAGCGCATTCGCGAAACAGCAACGGCACGATTCCAGCTTCATGCGGGAATGAATAGCTTTCACAATCGTCAAATTCGGTTGAACAACGGTTAATTCGGGACCCTTACAATTCATATTGTTACACAGTGTCGGATATCCGATTTTCCTGCCGCTATCCAAAAGAGTACCGCCCGGGAGGCAATCGGGCTGGCGACGCGTAAGCCGTTGCTTTAAGAGACCCGGTACCGGAGGAATCTCGCAGATGGCATGGTCTGAAAATTCGCGGGGCGCATTGTTCATGTCGCTCGCCATGGCGGCTTTCACCTGCAACGACGCGCTGGTCAAGTCGGTCACCCCGGAGCTCAGCATCCCCCAGATCATGGCAGTACGCGGCGTCATGGCGACACTGCTGATCTACTGTGTCGCGCGCTACATGGGCGTGACCCTGTCGGCCAAGGCGGTCATGCATCCGCTGGTGCTGCTGCGCACTTTCTTCGAGCTTGGCGCCACCCTGACCTTCCTCTCGGCACTTGCCCATATTGAATTTGCCGCCATGTCGTCGATCATGCAGGCATTGCCGCTTGCCGTAACATTGGGGGCAGCGCTTTTCTTGAACGAGCCGGTCGGCTGGCGGCGCTGGACGGCGATCGGCGTCGGCTTCCTCGGCGTGCTCATCATCATTCGACCAGGCCCGGAAGGATTCACGCCGGCAGCCCTGCTCGCCGTCATCGCCTGCTGTTTTACGGCATGCCGCGATCTCACCACCAAACGCATCAAGGCCGACATTCCTTCGTTGACGGTGACGCTCTTCACCTCCCTCGCCAACACCGTTGTCGGGGCAATCCTGGTTGTGCCGATGGGCGGCTGGCAGCCGGTCAGCACCTATGCGCTGGGACATCTGGCATTTGCGTCCGTGCTGGTTTTCGCAGGCTACCAGGCGATCATCCAATCGATGCGCACGGGCGAGATCTCCTTCATCGCGCCCTTCCGCTATACCGGCCTGCTCTGGGCCTTGGTCATCGGCATTTTCGTCTTCGGCGAACATCCGAACGCCTATATGCTCGTGGGCGCGGCAGTCGTTATCGGTTCCGGCCTTTATACCTTCTATCGCGAGCGCAAGCGGCAGGGCATCACCACCGACAAGGCCGCCGCCGCCCCGCCGGCCTGAGAGGAAGAGGCGGGGTGGAAGGGCCGAAAGGCGGGCGTGAAAGGACAAGACGACGTGCAGCAAAGCCAATTTCTGGATAGACGAACCCCGCCCCATATCCTGACGCTCGTCGTCTGCGCCGGACTTGCCGCCCTCTCGCTCAATGTCTTCCTGCCGTCGCTTTCCGCCATGGCGATCCATTTCGGCACCGACTATGCCGTCATGCAGCTCGCCGTCTCCGGTTATATCGCCGGCACTGCCTTGCTGCAGCTGGTGCTCGGTCCGCTTTCCGACCTCTTCGGCCGCCGCCGGGTGATGATCGGCAGCATCCTGATCATGCTGGTCGGCACCGTGATCTGCCTGATGGCCGCAAACGTCACCGTCTTCATGATCGGAAGGCTGCTGCAGACGGCCGTCGTCGCAGGCTTCGTCCTGCCGCGCGCGATCATCCGCGATACGGTGCCGATGGAGAGCGCCGCCTCGATGATCGCCTATGTGACCATGGGCATGTCGCTGGTGCCGATGATCAGCCCGACGATCGGCGGCGCGCTCAACGACATGTTCGGCTGGGAGGCGAATTTCGCCTTGATGCTCGGCCTCGGCCTGTTGACCCTGACGCTCGTCTTCACCGATCTGGGCGAAACGAACCGCGCACCGGCCGCCAGCTTCACCGCCCAATTCCGCAGCTGGCCGGACCTTTTTCGCTCGCGGCGCTTCTGGGGCTATACGTTTACTTCGACCTTCTCGTCGGGGGTGTTCTTCTCGTTCCTGGGCGGCGCGCCCTTCGTCGGCACGGCGATCTATCATCTGTCGCCGACCATGCTCGGGGTGCAGTTCTTCCTGATCGCGGCCGGCTACATGATCGGCAACTTCATTTCGGGCCGCTATACCCGCCAGTTCGGCACGATGACCATGATGATCTCCGGCAGCTTGGTGAGCCTTGTCGGCGTTCTCATCACCGCCGGGTTCCTCGCCGCGGAAGCGCCTTGGCCGCTCGCCTTCTTCGCGCCTCTGGCATTGACCGGCGTCGGCAACGGCCTCACCCTTCCAAGCTCCAATGCCGGCATCGTCAGCGTGCGGCCGCACCTCGCGGGCTCCGCTTCCGGCCTCGGCGGCGCGATCACCGTCGGTGGCGGCGCCGCGCTGTCGACACTTGCCGCGGCGTTGCTCAAGGAAGAGAGCGGCGCCATGCCGCTTCTCGTGGTCATGGGCGTCACGACCATCCTGGCGCTCGTCGCCACCGCCTATGTCCGGCAGATCGACCGCCGCGAAGGCGCGATCCCGACCAGGGACAACGACTGATGCCCACAGCCGCCGCTCCTCCCATCCGGCCTCCGGGCCTCGTCCTTGCCGGCGGCAAATCGAGCCGCATGGGCACCGACAAGGCTTTTCTCACCATCGGCGGCGACACGATACTCGGCCATGTGGTGCGGCGGCTCCTGCCTCAGATCTCGGAAATCACCCTCAACGCGCCGATGGGCTTCCCCAATCCACTCGGCTTGCGCCTGCTGCCGGACCTTGTTCCGGGCCAGATCGGCCCGCTTGCCGGCGTGCTCGCCGGCCTGCGCGACATCCAGGCCCGCGGCCTTCAGGCAACCCATCTTCTCACCGTCCCCTCCGACAGTCCCTTTGTACCCGCCGATCTGGTGCGCCGGCTCGATGCCGAGGCGGGCGATCCGAACGCGATCGTCATCGCCGCCTCGGACGGCCGCGATCATCCGGTCTTCGGGCTCTGGCCGGTTTCCATCGTCGACGATCTGGAAACCTGGCTCTCCCACCCCGACAACCGGCGGATCACGGCGTTCCTGGAGCGTCACCATACGGTGACTGTCGAATTCCCGCTGGTCGAGACGCCGCAAGGGCTGCTCGATCTCTTCTTCAACATCAACACGCCCGGGGATCTTCAAGAGGCGCGTCGTTTCGCTGAGGTGCTTTCATGACCTCTCCCCGTGTCTTCGGCATTTCCGGCTGGAAAAATTCTGGCAAGACGGGTCTGGCGGTGCGGCTGGTGGCGGAATTCACCCGCCGCGGCTACGCGATCTCGACCATCAAGCACGCTCACCACGATTTCGACATCGACAAGGTGGGGGCGGATTCCTTCCGCCACCGCCAGGCCGGCGCCCACGAAGTGGCGATCGTTTCCGGCACCCGCTTTGCGATCATGCACGAGTTGCGCGGCGCGCCGGAACCGAGCTTCGAGGAAATCCTCTCCCGCCTCGCCCCCTGCGATCTGGTGCTGATCGAGGGCTACAAACGCGAACCTGTCCCGAAGATCGAGGCCCGCCGCCTCGAGGCGAGCAACCGCGAACCGCTGGCGCCCAGCGATCCCCACATCGTCGCCATCGCCGCAGACCACCCGGTCCCGGATACCACCATCCCGGTCTTCGACCTCGACGATACGAACGCGATTGCCGATTTCATCGCCGAGCTGACGGGGCTTCCCGACAAATAAAAAGCCGCCGGATCGCTCCGGCGGCTTGGTTTGAGGTACCCGAAACCTTTTACCGGTTCGAAGCGACCGGTTTGACCAGCGGGGTGATGCGGCGCACGGTCACGCGGCGGTTTTCCTGTTCCGGACCGTCGGTGCGGACCTTGAGGTAACGTTCGCCGTAACCTTGGGTCGCCAGGTTTTCCGGTGGGATGCCGAATGCGTCCGTCAGCACCCGGGCAACGCTTTCGGCGCGCTCGTCGGAGAGGACGAGGTTGCTGTCGTCGGAGCCGACGGCATCCGTATGACCCTCGATCAGGAAGGTTTCGGAAGGATCCCGCTTCAGAACCTTGCTGATCGCGTCGGCGACCTTCCGCAACGAGCTCGCCTGGTTCATCGGGATTTCGGCGCTGCCGGTGGCAAACGTGATCGTATCCAGGTCGATACGCGGCACCTTGTCCCGGATACGAGCGGAGTAGCGCACTTCATCCAGCGAATAGACCCGCTCGACCCGCTCGACCGGCGGCTGTTCCAGGAACTCGTAATAATCCCGGTCCGGCTCGGTCGAGGTGTCGATGATATAGTCGTCGAGCGGCACGCTGAGGCGCATCGGCGGCAGGTCGTCGCCCGGATCGCGCCAGACGTAGTCGCGGCCACGGCGGTTATCCATCAGATCCGGAGAATAATAGAGAACGTATTCCTCGCCGCCCCTGACGATTCGCGAACGCTGGATGATCTCGCCATAGCTGTTGCGGACGGTGACGATCCGCGTACCGTCGTCGCGCACGATGACTTCGCGCACCCGGCCGTCGCGGAGCTGTTCATATTGCGGCGCCCGATCGCGATCGTTGTAGAAACGACGGCTGTCGTCATGACGAACGACGGATTGGTTGTCGATCGAGATGATCACGCGGCCGCCATCGCGGTCGCGGCCGCCGTTACGGTCACGGCTGCCGCCCAGGCCGGCTGCATCGCGGAAATCCCAGCCACGGGGCCGTTCGAACTGCGGACGCTGGTCGAGACGCTGGCCGCGCTCTTCGGACAGCTGACGAAACTCCTGCAGCTGCTCACGGGTGGCACGCGTGCTGCCCTGAGCCTCTGCATCGGATTTCGGCGGTGCAAGCTGCTGCTGGTCGGCCTGCAGCGGAGCTGGACGGCGCGGACGCTCTCCATCCCGCGGCGGGCGTGCGGAAGGCGCCTCCTTGGCGCTGTCGAGCACGGCGGCGCCGTTCTGAACGGGCAACACGACCTGTTCACCGCTCTTGGCCGCAGCGGGATCCTTCGCGAGCTCCTTGGCGCGTTCGACCTGTTGGGGCGTAGTCGCCGTCTGGGGCGCGGTCGGCTGGGCGCCCGGCTGGGCTCCAGTCGCCTGCTGGCCTTGCGGCTGGCCCGGCAACGGCTGGCCCGAAGGCGCCACTGGCGGCTGACCTTCCGTGGTCTGCCGGCGAGGCGCTTCACCGGCGGGCTGCTGCCCCGGAGCGGCTTGGCCGTCAGCCGGCGGCTGGTTGCGCCTGTCCTGCGCAGTTCCGGTGCCGGGCGCCTGTGCCGGAACCTGGGCGGGAGCCTGACCCGTCGCGTTGCCGCGAGCCGGATTTTCAGGTGCTGTTCCCGGTGTCGCAGCACGATCGGTGGCGGGGGCCTGCGGCGGCTTCGGGGTTTCGGCCTGGTTGCGGCTCGGAGCGGCGTTGCGATCCTGGGCATTGCCGCTGGCCGGCTTTTCAGGTGTCGCTTCCGGCGTCGCGGCACGATTGGTGGCAGGCGGCTGGGGCTTGAGGGGTTCGGCCTGCTTCTCGGCCGGCGCGGCTTTCGGCTGCTGGGCGTCGCGGCGCACGGGCGCCTCAGGTGCTGCTTCCGGGGTTGCGGCGCGATTGGTTGCCGGCCGTTCCGGCTTGGGGGTTTCGGCCTGCTTTTCAGTCGGAGCTGCCTTCGGCTGCTGGGCTTCCCTTGCGGCCGGCTGCTCGGTCTGGGGTGTCGCCTGCTCGCGCTGGCGGCGCGGCTGAGCGTCGTTTCCGCCCTGACCTTGACCCTGGCCCTGGCCCGTCTCCTGCTGCTGGCGGCGCGGACGTTCCTGAGCGGGCGCCTCGGCTGCCGGACGCTCGGCCTGGGGAGCCTGGCGAGGTGCGGCTTCGCGCGGAGCAGCCTCGCGTGGGGCGGCTTCCGGCTCGGCCTTGCGCTGGCGCTGCGGCTGTTCCTGCTGTTGGGCCTGGGGCGGCGCCTGCGGCCGTTCGGCCTGCGGAGCCTGCTTTTGCTCCTCCTGCGGCGGCTTGCGACGCGGACGCCCCTCGCCTTCCTGCGCTTCCGGAGGGACAATGATCTGCTGCTGGACTTCGACGACGCCCGGCATCCCGGCGGCCTCAACGGCGGGTCCCATCTCCATAGCGGGTTTCAAGGGGGCAGCAGCGGCCGGCTGAAGCATCAGCGGCAGCGACACGAAAGGTGCTGCGACACTGGCGAACAGTCTGAATTTTTTCGACATGGACATTTCCTCTTCTAGGGTGTCATCCCTTTCATGCGCGTCCTTTATTGCCGTTTTTCGGCGGGCTTGCGCGGCGGCTCAACTGAATTGCACCAAAATGGTTCCGTTGCAGCCTGTTGCGGACGGCCTGAACCTCGCATGAATGTGTTGTTCATCGACCGAGGGCAACCAGACGTGCACGTAAAATGCCGTTGCAATTTTTCCCGAGCAGGTATCTAAAAATCCACTCGGAGCGCGCCTCTACGCGTGCCCGTCTCCCTGCGGCCGAAAAAGACCAACACCGCAGGTTGCCAACAGAGAGGATCAACATGAACATTTCCACCCGATTCCTTGCTGCCGCCTCGATCGCCGCCCTGTCGCTTTTCGCCGGTTCGGCGATGGCCCAGGAGAAACTCGTGATCGGCACCGAAGGCGCCTACCCGCCCTTCAACAACCTGGAGGCCAACGGTCAGCTCACCGGTTTCGACATCGAGATCGCCAAGGCGCTATGCGACGAGATGAAGGTCACCTGCACCTTCGTCACCAATGACTGGGACGGTATCATCCCGGCGCTGCAGTCGAAGAAATTCGATGCGATCGTCGCTTCCATGTCGATCACCCCCGAGCGGAAGGAGCAGGTCACCTTCTCCAAGAAATACTACAACACTCCGCCGGCCATCGCCGTCCCGAAGGACTCGCCGATCAAGGAAGCGACCGCCGCCGGCCTCAAGGGCAAGACGATCGGCGCGCAGGGCTCCACCACCCATTCGAACTATGCCGAAAAGCACATGCCCAACTCGGAACTGAAGCTGTATCCCACGGCTGACGAATACAAGCTCGACATCACCAATGGCCGTATCGACGCCGTCATCGACGATATCGTCGTGCTGTCGCAGTGGATCAAGTCGGATGCCGGCAAGTGCTGCAAGATCCTGGCGCCGCTGCCGATCGACATCGAGATCAACGGCGAAGGTGCGGGCATTGCGGTCCGCAAGGGCGAAACCGCGCTCGCCGACAAGTTCTCGGCCGCGATCCTCGCGATCCGCGCCAACGGCAAATACAAGGCCATCAACGACAAGTATTTCGATTTCGACGCCTACGGCCAGTAATCGACCGGAGAACACGGTCAACGCCCGGCGGGAGGCTTGCCCTTCCGCCGTTTTTCTTTTTAATGGCGTCAATACAAGACAAAAGCGGCACACAAAAAGGCCGCAGGGGAAAACGACCTTATGAGCGGATTCTTTTCCGCCCTCTTTTCGGCACTGGATCCGCTTTGCGGGCCTGTCGGGCTTTTTTCACTCCTGGGCTCCAATAGCCTGGTCGCCTGCGGCGAAGCCGGCTGGGGCGACGAGATCGCCTTCGGCGTCAAGGTGACAATCACGCTTGCGCTTGCCACCCTTCCCGTCGGCCTGATCATCGGCTTCCTGATCGCGCTGGCCGCTCAGTCGGAAGAAAAGCTGCTCCGGCTCGCGGCCGGCATCTACACGACGATCTTCCGCGGCCTGCCGGAACTGCTGACCCTGTTCATCGTCTATTACGGCCTGCAGATCCTCATCCAGGCTGTGCTCGCCTCCCTCGGGTACGAAGGGCGTGTCGAGATCAACGCCTTTTTCGCCGGCATGGCGGCGCTCGCCGTCGTCTTCTCGTCCTACTCATCCGAGGTCCTGCTGTCCGCCTTCAGGGCGATCCCGCGTGGGCAGTACGAGGCAGGCGATGCGCTCGGTCTCCATCGCTCGCGCACCATGCTTCTCGTCATCCTGCCGCAGCTCATCCGCATCGCGCTGCCCGGCCTTACCAATCTCTGGCTGAACCTGCTCAAGGACACGGCCTATGTCTCGGTCATCGGCCTTGCCGACATCCTGCGCCAGACCGGCATTGCCGCGCGCGTCAGCAAGGAAGCCTTCTTCTTCTACGGCATCGCCTGCATGCTCTATCTGATCCTTGCGATGATCTCGTCCTTTGGCTTCGGCTTTATCGAGCGTTGGGCGAAACGCTCGGAGGGCCACCGATGAGTTACGTCAGGGAACTGATCCCGCCGCGCGCGCCCCCGGCCCTGGCCGTCAAATCACTGGCGCCGGCGCGTATTGCCGGCATCGGTGTCCTCCTGCTTTGGGCAGCCCTTGCGATCTCGCTCGTTTTCATGGTGATCAACGGCTGGGATCAGGACAAATTCCAGCGTTATGGCCCGCGCTATCTCCACGGCCTGTGGACCACCATCTCGCTGGTCGGCCTTGCCGTCATCCTCGGCGCCATTCTGTCGGCACCGGTCGCCTATGCCCGCATGGCGAGGAACAGGGTGCTGAACGGCATCGCCTATGCCTATGTCTACGTGTTTCGCAGCACGCCGCTGCTCGCCCAGCTCTTCCTCATCTATTACGGGCTCGGCAGTTTCCGGCCGGAGCTCGAAGCGGTCGGCCTCTGGTGGTTTTTCCGCGAGGCCTGGTATTGCGGGCTTTTCTCGCTGACGCTCAACACAGCCGCCTATCAGGCGGAAATCCTGCGCGGCGCGATCGAAAGCGTGCCGCGCGGCCAGCACGAAGGTGCGGCCGCCCTTGGTCTGTCGAAACGCATCGCCTTCCGCAAGGTCGTCCTGCCCCAGGCGCTGATCGTCGCGCTGCGCCCCTATGGCAACGAAATCGTGCTGATGATCAAGGGATCGGCGGTCGTTGCGATCGTCACCGTCTACGACCTGATGGGCGAAACACGCTATGCCTTCTCGCGTACGTTCGATTACCAGACCTATCTCTGGGCGGCGATTTTCTACCTCGCCATCGTCGAAGCGCTGCGGCACCTCTGGGCCTTCATCGAGGCCCGTCTGACACGCCATCTGAAGCGTTAGCAGCACTCACGGTGAAGCGCTGCTAACGTACTGTAAATTATCATGAATATGCCCTTAAGGTGCAATTGTAAAGCTTCGGTTAACCGTGGCATGCTCCCCTATCGGGTGACGCAACGACGTCAACTCGAAACAACAAACGGGAACTGCTGCATGTCTGAAATGGAAATGATGCTGAAAGGCTATGGTCTCACGACCGCCCAGATCTTCTATCGCCTGCCGGACCATCCCGCGCTGCTGCAAAGCTACGTCTGGCAGAACTACGACCTCGCCCCGGATTTCCCGGAGATGAACGGTTTTCTGAAATTCTGGCAGGAGAAGCTCGACGGTCCGCTGCATTCGGTCCGCTATGTCCACCGCAAGCTGATTTCGGCCAGCGAATGGCGGGCGGTAAAGGGCGAGATCATCCTGCACTAGAGAACAGCGGCCTCGCGTTTCAGACGTGCACTTCGCCATGGGCGAATTCGCCGTCGTCCGGCTCGCGATGCAGGGCTGAGAAAATCACGGCGGCATAAAGGACCGCGACGAGCGCAATCACGCTCCATCCCGGCAGCGGACCGAGCGCGGCGTTGTTGACCGCCTCCGGCCATGAAAAGACGACATCCGCCTGGCTATCGTTGGGCAGGAGTTTGGGTGTCGAGATCTTCAGAAGCCACGCCATCAGCAGGATGGCATACATCCAGACGTAATTGCGCCTCACCCGGCGAAACAACGCTTCGCGGTAGCTGATCAGGAAACAGGGGTTGCGCAGGCTCGTGGCGATCGCCTGCGCCCAGTCGGGCTTGAGGTCCGCCTGCGGATAAAGCGCCTGCGCGAAATAATGGCGTTCCAGCTTGCGAACCCTTGCACGATAGACGTCGAAGAAGCGGTAGCGCCGTGCTTCGATCAGGAGAAGCAGCGAGATCAGCAGCATCGCAAACAGAACCACGCCGTGATGCGACGTCGGAGTCGACAGCGAGACCGAGAGCAGCGCAGCCACCACCGTGATCGCCCAGTTCGTGGTGCGGTCGATGCGGTCGCGCCAGCTGGTCATCCGCCCGAGTTCGCCGCGGTAATAGTGGATGATAACATTGGCCTTTTCGGCGGAGGTCATCGGCAGCGACGGCGCCCGCCGCTCGACATTCTGCTCCAGCACGCTCTTGCCCTCATCGGCAGGCATGACCTTCTCCCGGAGGTGGTTCTCAAAAAGCCGTTCTGCTTTGACCTTTCAACGAATGAGCACCCGCCCCGTTCCCCCGGATGGACAAATGCCGGCCGCAGGCTTAAAGCCGCTTGCGAAAAGAAGGACGCTGGCCATGAAGAAGATCGACGAGGAAGCCCTGGCAGAGGCCTATAACCGCGCGCTGGCGCTGGAAAAGGCGGGCGATATCGACGCCGCCGTCAAGGCCTACGAGCAGGTGCTCGAACTCGATCCCGAGGACCACGGCGGTGCTGCCGTGCGCATCGCGGCCATGGGCCGCGGCGAGACGCCCCCCAAGGCGCCGGACGCCTATGTGGAAACCCTGTTCGACCAGCACGCCGAAAGCTTCGAGGACATTCTCGTCGAGCAGTTGGGTTACGCCGTGCCGGTGATCGTGCGCCAGCGCCTGCAGGAGCTGAAGCTCGGACCGTTCAAGCGCATGCTCGATCTCGGCTGCGGCACGGGGCTCACCGGCGGCACGCTGCGCGACATGGTCGATGACATTACCGGCATCGACATTTCCGAAAACATGGTTGAAATCGCGCACGAAAAGGATCTCTACGAGACGCTTTACGTCGCGGAAGTCGAGGATTTCCTCGAAGACAATGACGACGAGCCCTTTGACCTGGTGACCGCCACCGACGTGCTGCCCTATCTCGGCGCGCTGGAACCGCTGTTCTTTGGCGCGGCGGAAAACATGGCTCCCGGCGGCCTGTTCGTCTTCTCCTCGGAGACCCTGCCCGACGAGAGCTTTGCCGGCCGGCCCTACATCGTCGGCCCGCACCAGCGTTTCGCCCACTCGGAGACCTATGTCCGCGAACGCCTCGCCGCCACCGGCTTCGAGCTCCTCGAAATCTCCGATATCAACGTGCGGATGCAGGACGGCAATCCGACCCCGGGCCACCTGGTGATTGCGCGGTTGATCGTAAAATCCTGATAATCACGGGCTGAACCGCGGCCCATGATGCTCTCGATTGGTGGGCGTCGACGCAAAGGGAGCAACTGACGGCTTCCGGCGTGCGGATATCCGCGCCGGTCCTGACCTACCCTATGTCCGGGTCGACACCGTCGGCCCGGCAAACCCTCTGCCCGCGACATCATAAGCTCAGCAACCCATCTTCTCATCGTCCCTCTTCATCGATAGTTTGCCCTCCTGAACGGAGGGATTCTGATGACGCCGCAGCGCTATCTTCTTGCCCAGGCCTATAACAACGCCTGGGCCAACCATCGGCTGCTGAACGCCTGCGGGAAGCTCTCGCGCGAAGAGCTGGATGCGCCGCGGATCAGCTTCTTCCCATCGATCATCCATACCCTCAACCATATCCTCACCGTCGATTGGCTCTATATCAGCGCGCTCGAAGGCGATTGCCTCGGCCCCGCCGCCTTCGATCCGGAGATTCCCTGTCCGCTCTTCGCCGATCTCGATCGCGAACAGCGTGCTGCCGATCGCCGCCTCATCGATCACTGTCGAAGCCTGGATGAGAAAACGATCGCCGAGGACATCCGCATTCCCAGGGCCACCTTCGTGCAGGTAGAACCTGCCGATCGACTGCTGATGCACCTCTTCCAGCACCAGATCCATCATCGCGGCCAGGTTCACGCCATGCTTTCGGGAACCACCGTTGCGCCGCCGCAGCTCGACGAGTTCTTCTGCACGGGCGAAGACCAATTGAGAAAACAAGATTTTGCCGAACTGGGCTTCACCGAAGCCATGATCTGGAGTTGACCATGCTGTATTTCATCATCAAGGCCCTGCACATTCTTTCGGACTTCCTGCTGATCGGCGGCATGCTGATCAACGCCTTCGTCATCGGCATGGTGCCGCCGACCATCCGCACCGGCGTGATCTCGGCGCTCAGGAAATACGACCGCACCGTCACCACCGCAGCGCTCGGCGGCGCGTGGCTTTTCGGCCTTTGGCTCGCCTTCGGCTACGGCTTCTATACGTCCGGCTGGTTCGGCTTCAAGTTCCTGATCGTGCTGATGCTCTCGGCGCTGCACGGGATGCAGGGCGCCTGGATGCGCCGCATGGAAGCCGATCCGCATCTCGACCCGCCGGCCTTCGTGCGCGCCGGCCTGCAGATCGTGCTCGGCTCGATCGTTGTCATCGTCGCGCTCGCGGTCATCAAGCCATTCTGAGCTGCGGCAGCAAGCCGATGCCAGTTTCCCCGCTACGCATTGGCCGCCGCAAACGAATAAGCGACCGGCGCCGGAAACCGAAATCTGCGCTTTTCGCCGAACTGCGCTTTTCCGAAGGTCCGCTTTGCTCTAATCCTCTGCCCAACAAAATTGTGGAGGTTCAGCATGGCGAAAGTGGCATTCATCGGTCTCGGGGTGATGGGTTATCCCATGGCCGGGCATCTCAAGGTCAAGGGCGGCCATGACGTCACCGTCTATAACCGTACGGCTGCCAAGGCCGAGGACTGGGCGGCGAAATTTGGCGGCAGGGCCGCCGCCACGCCGGCCGAGGCGGCCAGGGATGCCGATTTCGTGTTCGTCTGCGTCGGCAACGACGACGATCTCCGCTCGGTGACAATCACCGAAACGGGCGTTCTCGCCGGCATGAAACCGGGCGCCGTCCTGATCGACAACACCACCGCCAGCGCCGAAGTCGCCCGCGAGCTCGATGCCGCGGCCCGGGAAAAGGGCGTCGGCTTCATCGACGCGCCGGTTTCGGGCGGCCAGGCGGGTGCCGAAAACGGCGTACTCACCGTCATGTGTGGCGGTGACGAAGCGACGTTCGAGAAGGCAAAGCCGGTGATCGACGCCTATGCCCGCATGGTCGGCCTCATGGGTCCGGCAGGCAGCGGCCAGCTTACCAAGATGATGAACCAGATCTGCATCGCCGGGCTCGTTCAGGGCCTCGCCGAATCGATCCATTTCGGCAAGCAGGCGGGCCTGGATATCGAGAAGGTCATCGAGGTGATTTCCAAGGGGGCGGCCGGCTCCTGGCAGATGGAGAACCGCTACAAGACGATGAATGCCGGCAAGTACGATTTCGGCTTTGCGGTCGACTGGATGCGCAAGGATCTCGACATCGTCCTGACCGAAGCCCGCCGCAACGGCGCCAAGCTGCCGGTCACGGCCCTGGTCGACCAGTTCTACGGCGACGTCCAGGCGATGGGCGGCAAGCGCTGGGATACGTCCTCGCTGCTCGCCCGGCTCGAAAAGAAATGACCTGCCGATGATCGGCCCCTCCTCCGACGTCGCCGGGATCATCGCGCATCTCGAAACGCTCCGCTCGGAGGAGAACATTTCCGGCATGGCCCGGTTCGGCATCGTCACCGACCGGGCCATCGGAATGTCCAACCCCGACCTGCAGAAGATCGCGCGGGCGATCAAACGCGATCATGGCCGGGCGCTGGACCTCTGGCGCACCGGCATTCGCGAAGCGCGCATGCTGGCGATCTATACCGCCGATCCCGCGTCGCTGACGCCGGCCGAGGCGCGTGGATGGGCCGAGGACTTTGCCTCCTGGGAAATCGTCGATACTGCCGCCGACCTTTTCACCGAAACGCCGTTCTGGCAGCAACTTGTCGCAGATTTCGCCGAAGATGACCGCGAATTCGTCCGCCGCACCGCGTTTGCGATGATCGCCGGTGCCGCCGTGCATCGCAAGGACGAGCCGGACGGCACTTTCATCGCCTATCTACCTCTGATCGAGGCGCATTCCGTCGACCCGCGTAATTTCGTAAAAAAGGCGGTCAACTGGGCGCTTCGCAATATCGGCAAGCGCAACCGCACCTGCCACGCCCCTGCCCTTGAGCTTTCCGAAAAACTCGCCGCCTCGAGCGACAAGACCGCCCGCTGGATCGGCAAGGATGCGGTGAAGGAATTGTCAGGCGAGAAGATTTTGGTGCGGCTGAAAGTTTAGCCGGCTTTTCCAATCCGGTATTGCCGCGGCGTTGCGCCCGCAAACGTCCGAAACGCCTTGATGAAGGAACTCGTGCTTTCGAACCCGCAGGCGAGGCCGATTTCCGTTATCGGTTCCCGCCCGGCAAGCAGCATTTCCTTGGCCCTCACCATCCGCGCCCGATGCCGGAAATCGCGAAAGCTCATGCCGAGTTCCGCATCGAATTTCCGCGCCAATGTCCGCTCAGAAAGATGCGACGCTACCGCGAGGGAGCCGAAATCGAGATCCCGGTCGAGCCGTTCCAGCATCCGGTCGATGGCGACGGCCATGCCAGGTGACTGCGGTTTCGGCAACCACGTCTCGTCCTCCTCCGCAGCCAGATCCCCCGCGACGGACGCGAGCGCCTTGAAGAAGGCATTCGCGGTTTTGTCGCCTGGGTCACGCCCAGCATCCCAGCGCATCACATGCAGGATCATCTGCCGGGCCAGACCGGAAAGACCGAAGACCCGGCAGATCGGCAGCGGCGCTTCGAATTCGCTGTCGCCGAACAGGACGGAGGATGCCGTGGCCAGCCCCTTGCTGCGCACCGCAATTACCGTTCCCCTTGCGATCAACGCGGCCCTTTGCGGCGGCAGCATCCAGCGGCGGTGACCGATATCGAGAACGAAAGTGCCGGTCGAGGCGTAGAGGAGGTAGTCGGCGTCAAAAGCCCGTTCGATTTCGAAAGGGTCGTCGAACACCCGATGATAGGCATGAGAAATCGTCGCCATCGCTGCCGGACTTTGCCCTATGCCGCCTGCTGTCCCTGCATCTGCTTTAGCAGTTCAGCGGTGTCGAGCAATGCGGAATGATGGACGATCTTGCCGTCCTTCAAGAGGAAGGACCGGTAGGCCCGCACGCGGATGGGGTTGCCGGAGGGTTCGACACCTTTGAAAGCCGCCTGATGCGTGCCACGCAATGTCAGCTCGCACATGACGCCATCGTCCTCGGCGGCCAACCGCTCGATCGACCAGACCGCATCCGGCATGATCCGCTTCTGCACCGCCACCATGGCGCAGTGCCCTTCCGAACTGGCCGGAGAATAGGCGGCCTCCTGATAGTCGGCTGCGAAAAAATCCCCGAAGCGGTCGATCAGACCGCGATTCCAGATCTCTTCGATATATCCGCGGACGATCGCTTTATTGGCCCTGGCCTGGTCCTGCATGTCGAGCTCCATCTGTTTCGATGAAACCCAGATAAAACCAAACGGGCCGTTTCAACTCGGCCCGTCCTGCCAGAAAATGATCCCGATCCGCCAATCGGCGAACTATTCCTCGCCCGACTTCTGGTTGTCCAGCATCATGTAGTCGAGCGGCAGCTCGGTCGTGTACTTGATCTGCTCCATCGCGAAGACCGAGGAGACGTCGCGGATCTCGATCTTGGCGATCAGGCGCTTGTAGAAGGCGTCATAGGCGCCGATGTCCGGCACGACGACGCGCAGCAGGTAGTCCACGTCGCCGCTCATGCGGTAGAACTCGACGACTTCCGGGAAGTCCACGACGACTTCCGAAAACCGCTTCAGCCATTCGATCGAGTGGCTGGCGGTGCGGATCGACACGAAAACCGTGACCTTGGTATTGACCTTGACCGGATCGAGCAGCGCCACGCGGCGGCGGATGACACCATCTTCTTCCATCTTCTGGATGCGGCGCCAGCAAGGCGTGGTCGAGAGCCCGACCTTCTTCGCTAGGTCCGCGACGGCGAGAGTGGAATCTTCCTGCAGAATGCGCAGTATCTTACGGTCGAGGCGGTCCATCAGAGTCCTTTCGAAATGATTTTTCGTTATACACCGAATTCGTGGCAGTTAACCGAAATTTGTTTCCCGTATCAAGCTATCCACATGCTGTCGCAGCACCGGCAGCAGATCCGCCTGGAACCACGGATTCTTTTTCAGCCAGCCGGTATTGCGCCAGCTCGGATGCGGCAGCGGCAGGATCCGCGGTCCCTGATTGGCGAAAAGATAGTCGCGCCAGTTCTGAACCGTTTCCGTCATGCCTTTCCTGCGGCGGTCGCCCAGATGCCAGGCCTGTGCATACCCGCCGACCGCGAGAACCAGCTCGATCTGCGGCATCGCGGCGATCACCCGGGCGCGCCACAGCGGGGCGCATTCGAGCCGCGGCGGCAGGTCGCTGCCCTTGGCATCATAGCCCGGAAAACAGAATCCCATCGGCACGATCGCAAACTTTTCCGGATCATAGAACTCTTCGCGGGTCACCGCCATCCAGTCGCGCAGCCGGTTGCCGGAAGCGTCGTTGAACGGCAGCCCGCTCTCGTGCACCCGAAGCCCCGGCGCCTGCCCGGCGATCAGCACCCTCGCCGTCTTCGATAACACGGCGACCGGCCGCGGCTCATGCGGCAGACGGTCGCCCTCGCCTTTCGCCGGCGCATCGCGACAGATGCGGCAGGCCGCGAGCGCGCGGGCGAGCGCGCCGATATCCTCCTCGCCGTTCATCATGCCGTCCATGCTCATTGCCAGGCCGTCATCCGCTTCACCCAATCCATGAACGCCTCCTCGAAACTTACATCATCCATCATGCCGCGGCTGGCGCGCCACTCGCGCGGGCTTTCGAACTGGCCGCCCCACAGCCCCTGTCGCTCACGCCTGGCGGCCACCTGTTCCTGCGCGTACCGGCCCGAGGCGACCGCAAGGCCCCGCCGCACCATCGCCCCGTTGATGCTCGTCGTGCCCGCCTGGCAGCGCACCAGGAGCCGATGGTATTTGTCGCGCTCGCGGCCGAGGCACTCGACCTCGCCGCCTGCGACAAGGCGGATCAGCAGCCTTCTCGCTTCTACTCCGCAGGCCCATGGCCTGCCGCGATCGTCGTTGCAGGTCTGGTCGAGCTCCGGCGCATCCATACCCTGCAGCCGCAGCCGCTCAACGCCCGCCGTGAGGGTATCGCCGTCGATCACATGGAATGGACCGCGCACGACGCTGTCTGCCGCCTCGTCCAGCCTCGCGGCGATCAGTACCAGAAGGATGAAGAAGGCCGCGAGAAACGCGCCATCGCGAAAAACCCTGAACGTTCTGGCCACAATCCAGCCTTATTGGAAAACGGAAGCTTCAGGAAAATGGCAAACAAAACCTTTCCCGGCAGTACTCTCTTAAGGTTTTGGACATACTCTCTCAACACCCGGGGTATCAGTTTAGTGGCCATGAGTAGCGGCGTCAGCACATCGACCGACAAGAACATCGTTGATCGCTCGCGCGGCCACCGCAACAAGGCCGTCTCCAAAGCTGTTCGCGCCACCCGCGAGCGCCTGCAGTCCAGTTCCCAGGGCAACCAGATCTTCGACCGCGACATGATCGCCATGCACGTCAACACCGTGCTGCAGGGCGCATCCGTGATGCCTCTCTTCATCGTCGTGGTGACGGCGATCGGCGTCTATCTCAACCCGAATGCCAATCTCTTTGCCTGGGCGCTGCTGATGTTCAGCGTCCATGCCATCAACGTGCTGCTCGCCCGGCGCGCGAGCCGCAAGGACATCGGCTCGGCCGATGTCCAGAAATGGCGCCGCAGGCTGCTCGCCGCGCAGGTGATCGTCGGCAGCGGCTGGGCGCTCTTTGCGCTGCAGAACTGCAACGCCTGCTCCGGCGACAGCTATTATTTCTACAAGGGAGCCGTGCTCCTCTTTGCGATCTCGATCACCGCCATGAGCAGTTTCATGCTGCGCCTCAGCGTGCTGTTCGGTTTCCTGCCGATGATCCTGGCATTGCTTGCCACCGCCGTCCTGTCGCGCAACGTGCTCGATATCGGCATGACGGCGATCTGCGCCACTGCGGTCGTCTTCTTTCATTATATCGCCGACCGGCTCTACCGCTCGAACCTGACGCTGATGTCCTATCAGTCGGAGAAGGACGACCTGATCGCAGAGCTGGAAGTGGCTAAATCCATGTCGGACGAGGCCCGCCGCCGGGCCGAGGAAGCGAACCTTGCCAAATCGCGGTTCCTCGCCTCCATGTCGCACGAGTTGCGCACGCCGCTCAACGCCATCCTCGGCTTCTCCGAAGTCATGAGTTCGGAGGTTCTGGGACCGCTCGCCAACCCGACCTACAAGGAATATGCCGGCGATATCCACCGTTCCGGCCAGCATCTCCTCAACCTGATCAACGAGATTCTCGACCTGTCGCGCATCGAGGCCGGCCGTTACGACCTCGCCGAAGAATCGCTGTCGCTGCTGGAGATCGCCGAGGATTGCATCGGCATGGTGCAGCTGCGCGCCAGCGCCAAGAACATCTCGATCAGCCAGCAGTTCGAACCGCAGCTGCCGCAGGTCTGGGTGGACGAAAAGTCGATGCGGCAGGTTCTCCTGAACCTGCTGTCGAACGCGGTCAAGTTCACGCCCCAGGGCGGCGAAGTCACCGTCAAGGTCGGCTGGACCGCCGGTGGCGGCCAGTATGTGGCGATCAAGGACAACGGACCCGGCATTCCGGAAGAGGAAATTCCGGTCGTGCTCTCGGCCTTCGGCCAGGGCTCGATCGCCATCAAGAGCGCCGAACAGGGCACCGGGCTTGGCCTGCCGATCGTCCAGGCGATCCTTGCCAAGCACGACGGCCAGTTCATCCTGCGCTCCAAGCTGCGCGAAGGCACCGAGGCGATCGCCATCCTGCCCGCGACCCGCGTGCTGCAGAGCGTGCCGGCCGTCGCCGACGCCCAGACAGTCGCCCGCCGCCGCAAGAGCTTTGCCTGAGGCGATCGACCCCTTTTGCACCGGTTTGTTTCGGTGCATAATGCCTTGGAGGGCATCCTCGGGCATTCACCCCAAAACGCTCCGCACCACCACATAAAGCGCGAAAAACCCGTTGGCGCACAGCAGGCAGAACACCGCGAAGGAGCCGAGATCCTTGGCGTGGCGGCCGACGGTGGATATTTCCGGGGATATGCGGTCGACCAATTCCTCGATCGCGGTATTCAGCGATTCCACCGCAAACAGCACCAGCATCAGGATGGCGAAGACGAAATAGTCGAGCGCGCCGGCGCCGACGATCGCGAAGAGCACGATGGCTGCCGCGCAGGCGATCACCTCGTGGCGAAAGGCTTCCTCCTGCCACAGGCGCATCAGCCCCTGCATGGAATAGCGGAATGCCGCGATCACCCGGCGAATGCCGGTCGCCCTTTCGATATTGCTGTCGAGCGACGTCTTTTCCATTCAGGGCTCAGTGGCTCTTGTTGCTGACGCCGGCCTGTTCGAAGGTCGCCATGCCGGAATGGCAGGCGGCGGCCGCCTTGACGATGCCGGCCGCAAGTGCCGCCCCGGTCCCCTCGCCGAGCCGCATGCCGAGTGCCAGAAGCGGCGTCTTGCCAAGCTGTTCGATCGCACGCAGGTGCCCCGGTTCGCCGGAGACATGGCCGATCAGGCAGTGGTCGAGCGCTGCCGGATTGGCGGCCTTGAGGATAGCGGCCGCGGCCGTCACCACATACCCGTCGAGCAGGACCGGGATTTTTTCGACGCGTGCGGCCAGGATCGCACCGGCGATCGCGGCGATCTCGCGGCCGCCGAGGCGACGCAGGATTTCCAAGGGATCGCTCAGGTGGTCCTTGTGGAATTCGACCGCCGCTTTCACCGCGGCGATCTTGCGCTCCATGAATTCGCCATGCGAGCCGGTGCCGGGTCCAACCCAGTCCTCCGCCTCGCCGCCATAAAGGGCGAGGTTGATGGCGGCGGCGATCGTCGTGTTGCCGATGCCCATTTCGCCGATGCAGAGAAGGTCGGTGCCGCCGGCGATCGCCTCCATGCCGAAGGCCATGGTCGCGGCGCAGTCACGCTCGGAGAGGGCAGCCTCGCTGGTGATGTCGCCGGTCGGGTAGTCGAGCGCCAGGTCGAAGATTTTCAGGCCGAGATCATGGGTAACACAGATCTGGTTGATGGCAGCCCCGCCGGCCGCAAAGTTCTCGACCATCTGCTGGGTCACGGATGACGGGAAAGGGGTCACCCCATGCCTCGTCACGCCGTGATTGCCGGCGAAGATCGCCACAAGTGGCCGGTTGACGGCCGGCGCGCGGCCCGTCCAGGCGGCCAGCCAGAAGGCGATTTCCTCGAGCCGGCCAAGCGCGCCCGGGGGTTTGGTCAACTGCGCATCGCGCTCGCGCGCCGCAACCAGCGCCCGCGGATCCGGGCCGGGGAGGTTCTGAAGCAGGACACGGAAATCGTCGAAAGGCAGGCCGCTCACGCTCATGGAAAATCTCTCTTGTAACTCGGTCTCGTATCGCGACAGGAAAACTTGTCTTTCCCGGCAAATCGCGCTTGTGTGCGCAAACTCATAGTCGGGTCGGGAGGGCGGAACAACTGCCAAACGCAACGGAATTCATCGCGGATCTTGCCCGCTCGGTCGGGTTTCTCAGCCGCCTGCCGGTGCAGGACCGATTCTTTCGCGGCCATGACGGCACGATCTCGCGCGCGGTACGGGCCTTTCCCGTCGCGGGACTGATCATCGCGGCACTGCCTGCGCTCGCTCTCCTTCTGCTGCGGTCCGGCGATCCGCTGCTTGTCAGCCTGCTTTCCCTTGCCGTGCTGACGGTTCTGACCGGTGCGCTCCACGAGGACGGCCTCGCGGATGCGGCGGATGGTCTCGGCGGCGGGCGGGACAAGGATCACGCGCTTCTTATCATGAAGGACAGCCGCATCGGCGCCTATGGCGTTGTGGCACTGGTGCTTTCCTTCGGCCTGCGCGCCTCGGCGCTTGCTGCGCTGTTCCGCCAGGATGCTGTCACGGCGGCGCTCGCCATGCTCGCCGTTGCTGCCGTCAGCCGCGCGGTGATGGTCGCCCATTGGCGCTCGTTGCCATCAGCCCGCGAAAGCGGCGTCGCTGCCGGTGCCGGTTTTCCGGAGGATGGCGCCCGCAATGTCGCGCTTTTCACCGGCGCCGCCGTCGCGCTCATCCTGCTCGTTCCGGTTGTCGGCCTGCCGAAAGCGCTGTTATCGCTGATAATAACGGCACTCGCCGGTGTCGGTTTTACCCGTTTCGTGCGTCAGAAACTCGGCGGCCATACGGGCGATACCATCGGCGCTACTCAACAATTGAGCGAGATCGCCATGCTCGCCACCCTTGCTCTTGCCGCCTGAAACCCCGATATATTGACGCATGATTTCACCTTGCACCCTCGTCTGTTCGATCGACCTGAAGACCGGCTATTGCTTCGGATGCGGACGGACGCGCGACGAGATCGCCGCCTGGATGGACTACACGGACAGCGAGCGCCGCGCGCTGATGGAAGCCCTGTCCGCACGGCTTGAAACCGTCGAGCGAAAGCCACGGCGGGAGACGCGCCGGCAGCGTTTGGCCCTGCGGCAGACCAGGGAACGCGATACGGCATGAACGCGCTCACCGGCATCCTCGTCGTGCTTGGCATCGGCCTGGCGTTGTTGATCTTCAATCACGATGCCGGGCAGACCTTCGGCATCGACAACGACGATTTCGGCCAGATCATCTACCTCCTGCCGATCGCCGGCCTGCTCGCCGCAGGCATTCTCGCCGGCCGGCGCGGCCATGCCGGTGAGGTGTTGCGCAATATCGCCATCTGGCTGCTGATCATCCTCGGGCTGGTCACCGTCTATCTCTACCGCGACGATGCCCGCAATGTCGCAGCAAGGGTGACCGCAGGCCTGCTGCCCGGAACGGCCGTGATCACGACGACGAGCGAAGGTCTCAACGAAGTCATCATTCATAAGACCCGGGGCAGCCATTTCCAGACCAATGTCAGCGTTGAGGGGAAGATCCTGCCGATGCTGGTCGATACCGGCGCCAGCACCGTCGTGCTTTCCTACGATGATGCCCGCGCCATCGGCCTCAATCCGCAGAACCTCGATTTTTCGGTCACGGTCACGACCGCCAACGGCCGGGCAATGGCGGCGCCCGTCCGCCTCGACGAAATCGCCATCGGCCCGATCGTGCGGAAAAACGTCCGGGCGATGGTCGCGGAAGACGGAAGGCTTAGCGAGAGCCTGCTCGGCATGAGCTTCCTATCCACCCTCGGTTCCCTGCAGATGCAGACGGATGAGCTCAGGCTCAGGGACTGACGTCAGCCAAAATCCCGGATGCCCTCTCCCCCGCCGTTCTTCCGGAAATGGCTCGGCGGCGTGCCGATGATGCGCTTGAAGGCGCGGCTGAAGGAGGCTTCGGCATCGTAGCCGAGCCGTTCGGCAACCACCGCGACGCGCTCGCCTTCGCCCAGCCATTGCCGTGCCTGGTGCATGCGCACCCGCGCCACGTAACGCGCCGGCGTTTCGCCGACCACGCGCAGAAACCGTTCGGCGAAACCCGATCGGGAAGCGCCCATCAGCCGGGCAAGCGCGGCGATGTTCCAGTCGCGGTCGGGCTGAAGATGGATGGCGGCCAGCACCCGGCCGACTTCGGGATTGCGCACTGCGGCAATCCAGCCGGTCGTGTCGCCGCAGCCGTGTTCGACCCAGGTGCGGATCAGCGTCGCGGTCAGGACATCGGCGAGCCGGGCGAGAATGCCACCGGCTCCCACCCGGTCCATCTCCACCTCGCGCGCCATGGCGTCGAGCAGATGCGGGATCGACGGTTCGTTCCTGGCGAGATCGCTGGTCAGCATCGCCTCGGGCATCAGTTGCAGCAATGGGTGCAACTTGTCGATGTTGAAACGCATCGAGGCCGTCAGCGCCACGGTGCCGCCACAGGCATCGGCGCATTGCACGTCGAATACGCCCTGGCAGACCTCCTTGCGCCCGAACCGGTCGAAGGGGAGCGGCGCCAGGCCGGGAAGGCTCGCAATCACATGCGCATCGCCGCGCGGCAGGAGGGCCGCATCGCCCGGCCGCAGTTGCAGCCATTCGCCAGACGGCGTCTGCAGCCATGCGTTGCCCGAGGAAATGAAATGGAACCGCGCCGCCTCCTGCGCCGGGAAGGAGGTCGCCCAGGGCTCGGCGAGCCGGCAGCGTCCGTATTCGACGCCGTCGAGCCTTAACCCCCGCAGCATCTCAGTGAGCGGATCGGAGACGTCTAACGGTGCTTCTTTGGACGAACGGTCAAGCATATCGGATTTTCTAGCATGGAAAGTACAGGCTGTCACGCCTAAGTCTGGTCCATCCTCCCGGTACGGTCCTCCGTGCCACCTCCCAAGACAGGACATGACCATGACTGACAGCACTTTCGAAGAGGACGATGCCGTGCGCGACACACCGTCCCCGAACACATCGGCCAAGGCCCGGTGGGACGCGGTCATCGCGCTCACCCTCGGCGTCTTTGGCCTCGTGACGGCGGAGTTCCTGCCGGCGAGCCTGCTCACGCCCATCTCCGCCGATCTCGGCATCAGTCCCGGCGTCGCCGGCCAGACGGTGACGGTGACCGCCGTCGTCGCAGCGTTCGCCGGCCCCGGCGTCGTGATCGGCACCCGCAGCTTCAACCGGCGCTGGACGCTGTTCGGGCTGACCGCCCTTCTCATCCTCTCCTGCGCCCTCGCCGCCCTTGCCAACGGACTGACCGTGCTGCTCGTGTCGCGCGTCCTGCTCGGCGTCGGGCTCGGCGGCTTCTGGGCCATGGCCGGAGCGCTTGCCATGCGGCTCGTGCCGATGAACCACCTGCCGCGCGCCATGGCGATGATTTTCACCGGCGTGTCCGTGGCGACCGTCATGGCCGCACCGCTCGGCGCCTATATCGGTTCCACCCTCGGCTGGCGGGCGGCCTTTGTGCTCGCCGGCGCGGTCGGCGTGCTGGCGCTGCTGGCGCAGGCCGTTACTGTACCATCGCTGCCGCCTGCCGGCCACGCCGGGCTCGGCACGCTGGCCGAAGTCCTCAAGCGGCCGAAGATCCGGATCGGCCTCATCGCGACGCTGCTCATCGTCGCCGGCCACTTTGCGGGCTTCACCTATATCCGCCCCTACCTGGAAGATGTTCCCCACCTCAACGTCGAGATGGTCTCGCTTCTCCTGCTCGCCTATGGTGTCGGCGGCTTCTTCGGCAATATCGTCGGCGGCATCATCACAGAACGCAGTTCGGCGCTCGGAGTCGTCTTCGCCTCCGGCCTGATCGCCGTATCCGCCGTGATCCTCGTCTCCCTCGGGGCATCGACGACGGCCGCAGCGGTCGCCATCACGCTCTGGGGTTTTGCCTTCGGCGCGCTGCCGGTCAGCATCCAGAGCTACATCACCCGGGCCGCCCCCGACGAGGCGGAAAGCGCCGGCGCCCTGCTGCTGACGACCTTCCAGATCGCCATATCCAGTGGCGCGGTCCTCGGCGGCCTCCTGATCGACGTCCAGGGACCGCTCGGCGTCATGACCTTCCTCGGCATCGCATCCGTTCTCGGTGCGTCGGTGATGGTCATGCGCGGCGGACGCCAGGTCCAGCTCAGCCAGGGCTGAAGCCTGCCCTTAAAACCATTATCGGCTGCGGTCAGTTGCGCAGCCGATAACCCGTCTTGAAGATCCAGCCGAGGATCGACAGGCAGATCACCAGGAACAGGCCGACCATGCCGAGGCTGATCATCGGATTGACGTCGGCGATCTCGTAGAAACTCCAGCGGAAGCCGGAGACGAGATAGAGGACAGGGTTGAAATGACTGACCGTCTGCCAGAAGGGCGGCAGCATGTTGATCGAATAGAAGCTGCCGCCAAGGAAGGTCAAAGGCGGCACGACCAGCATCGGGATGATGTTGAGCTGCTCGAAATTTTTCGCCCAGATGCCGATGATGAAGCCGAACATGCTGAAGGTGATCGCCGTCAGCACCAGGAAAAGCACCATCATGAACGGATGGGCGATCCGGATGTCGACGAAGAAGGAGGCGGTGGCGAGGATGATCACGCCGATGATCAGCCCCTTCGTCGCCGCCGCACCGACATAACCGATGATGATTTCGGTCATTGCCACCGGCGCCGACAGGATCTCATAGATCGTGCCGGTGAATTTCGGGAAGTAGATGCCGATCGAACCGTTGCTGATGCATTGCGTCAATAGCGTCAGCATGATCAGGCCGGGCGTGATGAACGACCCGTAGGAGACCCCCTCGACCGTCTGGATGCGCGAACCGATCGCGGTGCCGAAGACGATGAAATAAAGCGAGGTGGTGATGACCGGCGAAATGACGCTCTGCAGCAGGGTGCGCCGCAGCCGGGCCATCTCGAAGACATAGATCGACTTGATCGCTTCGAAATTCATGCGTCTTCTCCCACCAGTGCCACGAAAATATCCTCGAGCGAACTCTGTCGCGTGGAAAGATCGCGGAAATGAATGTTCTCTGCGGCGAGCGTCGACAGCAGCGATGCGATCGCGCCCTGCCCTTCCTCGCCTTGGTATTCGTGGATCAACGCCGTCCCGTCGTCGGCAAGCGTCAGGTTGTAGACCGCAAGGCTCGCCGGCAGCGCCGTCAGCGGCTCGGACAGTTCGAGCCGGAGCTGCTTGCGGCCGAGCTTCTTCATCAGCGCCGCCTTTTTCTCGATCAGCAGCAGCTTGCCACCGTTGATGACGCCCACCCGGTCGGCGATCTCTTCCGCCTCCTCGATATAGTGGGTGGTCAGGATGATGGTGACGCCGCTCGCGCGCAGCTTCTCGACCAGCTGCCACATCTCGCGCCGCAGGTTGACGTCGACGCCGGCGGTCGGCTCGTCGAGGAAGAGGATTTGCGGCTCGTGGGCGAGCGCCTTGGCGATCATCACCCGCCGCTTCATGCCGCCCGAAAGCTCGCGCAGCATGTTGTCCTTCTTGCTCCAGAGCGACAGTTCCTTCAGGACACTCTCGACCAGCGCCGGATTGGGCTTCTTGCCATAGACGCCGCGGGAAAAGTTCACGGTATTCCAGACCGTCTCGAACATGTCGGTCGTCAGTTCCTGCGGCACCAGGCCGATCAGCGACCGCGTCTGGCGAAAATCCCGGACAACGTCCTTGCCGCCGACCAGCACCTTGCCGGTCGAAGGATTGACGAGACCGCAGATGATCGAGATCAGCGTCGTCTTGCCGGCGCCGTTCGGGCCGAGCAGCGCGAGAATCTCGCCTTCCTCGATCTCCAGGTCGATGCCTTTCAGCGCCTGGAACCCGTTCTCGTAAGTCTTGGTGAGCTTATCTATGGAAACGACTGAGGCCATGGGGAACGGTCTTCTCAAGGAATCGATTTTCGGGATGCGCCGCGAATATAGGCACGCAAACCGCCGAAACCATCCCTGGTAGAAGAATATTGCTGACGGTTTCAGAGGATAATCGACAGGAAAAACTGGATGGAGATGACGATCAGGAAGATGCCGAAGCCGATTTCGAGCTGCCGCTTCGACATGACATGCGCCAGCCGCACACCGACCGGCGCAAGGTAGAGCGTGACCGGGATGAGCAGTGCCACGGCCAGCCAGTTGATATAGCCGGTCGAGAATGGCGGCAGACCGGGCTTCCCCCAGCCGCCCCAGACATAACCGGCGAGGCCCGGCAGCGAAATCAGCACGCCGACGCCCGAGGAGGTCGCCACTCCCTGGTGGATCGACCGGCCGTAGAGGGTCATGAACGTGTTGTTGAGGATGCCGCCGCCGATGCCCATCAGGCCGGACAGGATGCCGATGCCGGTCCCGACCAGGAACTTGACGGGATTGTCCGGCAGGTCGTCGCCAAGCTTCCAGCTCGCGCGGTTGAAGATCATCCGGAAGGCGAGCACCAGCGCGATGACCGCGAAGATCAGCTGCAGTTCCGCGCTGGTCGCCTTGGCGGCGATAACGGTTGCGATCAGCGTGCCGAGCGGCACTGCGACGATCCAGCCCTTCAGCAGATCGGTATCGACCGCGCCGCGCTGGCGATGCGCCATGAAGGAGCGGATCGAGGTGGGCACGATGATCGCCAGCGACGTGCCGAGCGCCAGCTGCATGCGCACGTCCTCGGGAACACCGAGCAGCCCGAAGACATGAAAGAAGATCGGCACCAGGATCGCACCGCCGCCGATTCCGAACATGCCGGCGAGAATTCCAGCGACCGCGCCGCCGGCCAGAAGCGCCAGGATGAAGGGAAAAAGCGCTGCGATGGACAAATTCCGGTCTCCAGTCCGACATCGGGTCCGAAGAAGGAATACATCCACTGCCGTTGTCATTTTTCCGTGACGTTCTTACAGCATTGTCCCCACCAGGCAAGCAACGGTTCCGCCTTTTACGCCGCACGTAACCTCTCGCGCGACCGTCATGACCAGAGTGTTTCAGTCCTTTTCGTTTCCGCTTGCCGCCTGTGTAATGTTTTCAAATACAAGTTCTTGCGTAACCGGAAGCACGGCTCCTCCCCGCGAGCCTCACCTCCACCCTCGCCGGCTCCCTGAGCCGGCTTTCTTTTTTGAAGGTGCTTCAAGCCGATCCGGCTCAGATGCTCGAGTGAGACCCGGCGTCTGCCATGGGCATGGGTCCGCACGCCGGGTCTCGTGCCGCAGCAGGGGTAAGCCGGGGGGCGGGCTGCGGCGTCACCACTCTTGCGTCGCCGCCGCTTATGGTTCCAGTTTGGTTGCCGGATATGGTTTATGGGCGATTAATGTCCACAGGCTGACGGCAGCGCCATGTCTCGGGCGTATCGGGCATGGTGAGCTCAGGTCCGACGTTTACCGGCAAGCGCATGCCGCCACGCCGTCTCCAGCGCGTCGCGGAGATCCGTCTCTTCCAATTCCGAAAGAACCGCCGTAGTCCAGCCCTGACGGCCCCAGGCGTTCTGGACCGGTGAAAAGGCGTTCGGCAGCATTTCGCATTTGATCTGCTGCTCGTCCGGAGTGAACTTGAAATTCGCGGTCAGGCCGTCGGCCGCCAGCGTCACGTAGATGCGCCTGACCTTGAACGCCGCCCTGTCGAAATGCGGTGCTTCGGACGTTCCTTCCAGAGAGAGGGCCAGGCTGCGGAGCATGTCGGCATCGGCCATCGCCGGACCTCAGTCGCAATAACGCTTGCCGCCCCGGCGGGAGCGCAGGTCGAAGTGGAAATGGTTCCAGTGTTCCGCATTGCTGCCGGGACCGAGCACGGTGCTGAAATATTTGCAGCTGTCGTTGCGCACCGCCTTCAGGAGACCGCCCTCGCGCATCGAGAACAGGCCCTTCTTGCGCACGTCGATCTCGTGTCCGTCCTTCAGCACGATCTGGCCGATGTCGATGGCGTTGCCCTTGGCATGCTCGGACATCGGATTGTAGCGCTGGTTGCTGTTGTTCATCCGCCGGCAGGAATAACCGCCCATCGGCACGATCTTCTGGATGCCGGTAAGATAGCGGTAACGCGCGGAGGGCGCGAGTTCGTTCTTCACCCATTTGGCAAAGGCGAGCGTCGTCTGGCAGTTCAGCGTGACGGCCGGCTTGACGTCGATATTGCCGGAGAGACCGGAGAGTTTCACCGGATAGGGCACCCTGCAGCTCGGGCCTGCGTCGATGGGCGGCCGGTCGTCGAATTCGACGCCGAGCCGCCTCAGCTCTGCGCGGCAGCTCACTTCCGACCGCGGCATCACATCGCGCTGCCAGGGCATGTCGCGCTGGCTCATCGGGCCGTTGTCGCTCATCGGATTGTTGGGCCGCAGCATCGCCACCTGCTGGCTGCCGGCAGGCGCCCGGCTTGGCGGGATGACGCGCGACCCGTCGCTCCACGTCATATCGTTGTTCGCCAGGTCGCCCTGCAGGCCGGCGCCCTGGCGCTTCGGCGGCACCAGCACGCGGTCGTCGTTCATGGACTGGGGCATCTGCTGCGAGATCGGCTGGCGGCGGGGCTGCAGCGCACGCGGGTTGTCGGTGCCGATGCCGTCGACGACGGGCTGGTCGCCGACACCTTCGGCGATATCGGAATCCTCCTCCTCGGCGAGCCCCGTCACGTCGCTCTCGTCGGGGCCGAAACCGAGCTCGGCGTCGATGTTGACGCCCTCTTCCGGAATGGTCATCGGTCCGGCATTACGGGTCGCATTGCGGCCTCCGACGGATGCCTGCTGCTGCATCGCCTCGTCGCTGTCGATCATCGGCAGGCGGCCCTGGCGGGCGCCGCCGGATGGCTGCTGCGACATGGGTGCATTCAAGGGCGCGGACTGCACCTGGGCCGGCGCCCGCAGGTAATGGCCGCCGTCATTGGCGTTGGAACCTGGATAGGCCGAATTGGGGTAACCGGTGCCGGCGAGGTTCGGCGTGTTCGCGTAACCGACGCCGCTTGCCTGCGAAACCGGCGCGGCGCTCGTCGGATAGGCCTGCTGCGAGACGGGTTCGCGGGGGATGTCGCGCATCGGCTGGATCGCCCCGACCCGGCCGTTGTCGATCGGCGCGGGCGGAACGAGATCCCCGGCGGAACAGGCAGCCAGCATTGTCGGGATCATCAGCAAGCCGATCACCCGCCGAGAAAGGGGAGCATACGCCATACCAGTTGCCACTCTTCCGGTGCCGAAATGACACACGCTGAGAGTTTAGGCAAAGTCGGTAAATGAACCTTTGAGAAATCAAGGCCCTTTCGTGACCTTTCGATGCAATTTGCGATCGTTTCAGGACGCTCGCCTTCCCGTGGCCGCCATCCTGGCGACCCATTTTGCGCCATCGAAATTCCCGGCATTGACCTTGCCCACCAAAGTCGAGCGTACCGGGCGGATGCCGGCGAAATGCAGGATGCCTACCTTCAGCGCCTTCAGGCTATGGCAGCCGTAGGCGACCCTGTAATACCAGGAGGGCATGCCCATGGTGACCACCACCCGCGCCGACCTGCCGCTCAGAAGACCGCTGTCGAACGGTCCCCGCGAGGTATCGTAGGCAAAGCCCGGCCGCGCCACCTGTTCCAGGAACGCCTTGAGCAGTGCCGGCATGCAACCGAGCCAGAGCGGATAGACGAAGACGAGGTGATCCGCCCGTCTTATCTTCACCTGCGCGTCGAGGATCGGCGGGCTGAGCGTCCCGTGTTGCTGCTCCTTCTGAGAGGTCAGGAACGGCACGCCGATGCGGGCGAGTTCGATGCGCTCGACCGAATGCCCGCCGGCCTCGGCTCCCCTGGCATAGGCGTCGGCCAGCACATGACAGAGATGCGGCTCGGCGGCGTCCGGATGTCCCTGGATGATCACGATCCTCGTCATCATATTCTCCGTTGAAGGTGCCCCAGCGTTAGGGGCAACGGAGATCCGCGTATTTGACCCTGGTCAATGCGGCCGGCATCAAAAGGCCGCCGGGCTTGTCGCGCCGGCGGCCTTTGTTTCTTGGCAGTGATCAGTGCGGATCAGGCGGCGCGGGCGCGCGACGCATGACCTGAGGTCGCCCCGCGGCCGCCGTCAGCGAGCCTGAAGGCCGAAAGAAGGCCCTGCAGGTGCAGGCTCTGTTCGGCAAGGGTTTGGCTCGCCGCGGTGGTTTCCTCCACCATCGCCGCGTTCTGCTGGGTCATCTGGTCCATATGGTTGACGGAGGAATTGATCTCCTGAAGCCCCGTCGCCTGTTCGCGGGCGGCCGTCGCAATCGTGTCGACATGGGCGTTGACCCGTTCGACCAGCGTGGCGATCTCGACCAGCGCGTCGCCGGTGGAGCGCACCAGCGCCACGCCGCCTTCCACCTCGCGGGCGGAATTGCTGATCAGCGTCTTGATCTCCTTGGCGGCATTGGCGGAACGCTGCGCCAGTTCGCGCACTTCCTGCGCCACGACCGCAAAGCCCCTGCCCGCTTCGCCGGCCCGCGCCGCCTCGACGCCGGCATTGAGCGCCAGAAGGTTGGTCTGGAAGGCGATCTCGTCGATCACCGAGATGATCTGGTTGATGCGGCTGGAGCTCTCCTCGATGCGGCCCATGGCGTCGATCGCATTGCGGACGATCTCGCCCGAGCGGCCGGCGCTGTCCTTGGTTTCGCTGACCATGGTGCGGGCCTCGACCGCCCGTTCCGAGGCGGTGCGGACGGTTGCGGTGATCTCGTCGAGCGCGGCTGCGGTCTCTTCGAGCGCCGCCGCCTGCTGTTCGGTGCGCTTGGAGAGATGGCCCGTCGCTCCGGAAATGTCCGAGGCGCTGTCGCGTACGACAAGGCTCGTCTCGGAGATCGCCGCGATCGCCTGGTGCAGCGAACCGACCGCCGCGTTGAAGTCGTGGCGGAGTTTCGCATAGTCCTCGCCGATATCGGCGAGCGCCACGGAAAGATCGCCCCCGGCCAGCGCCTCGAGCGCCCGGCCGAGCTCGCCGATCGCGCGCCCCTGCCGCTCGGCGGCAGCCGTCATCGTGCGCTCGTTGTCGGAACGTTCGCTGGCGATCATGCGGGCCTGTTCGGCCTCGCGCGCCTGCAACTGGGCACGTTCGTCGACCGAATCGCGCAGCACGGAGAGCGCCCGGGCCATGTCGCCGATCTCGTTCTTCTGCTCGGTGCAGGGCACGGTGACACGCGCCTCGCCCGATGCGATCGACTGCAGCGCCTGCTTGATCTTGCCGATCGGGCCGGTAACCGTCTTGACCACGAAGGTGGCGCCGGCGATCAGCACCAGCACGCCGATGCCGAACATCGACGCGAAGTTGATCGCATCGCGGCGGAACATGGCGTGCAGGTCGTCCACATAAACGCCGGTGCCGACGATCCAGCCCCAGGGGGCGAAACCGGCGACGTGCGAATATTTCTCGACCGGCTGCTCGGCGCCTGGCTTCGGCCAGTAGTAGTCGACGAAACCCTTGCCGGTCGGGCTTGCCTTGACCGCGTTGACGAACTCGACGAACAGGAACTTGCCGTTCGGATCCTTGTCGTTCGACAGGTCCTTGCCGTTCAGCTCGGCCTTGATCGGATGCATGATCATCCGCGGCAGCATGTCGTTGATCCAGAAATAGCCGCTGCCTTCGCCGTAACGCATCACCGAGATGACGGCCTTGGCCTCGCTCTGGGCCTGCTCGCGGGTCATGGCACCGGAGGCTTCCAGGGCCTGGTATTTCTTGAGCACCGTCAGCGCCACATCGTTCATCTGGGCAAGGCCCGCCTTCCGTTCCCGTTCCGACGAGGCGTAGCTCTGGAACAGGCTGAAGGTCATGGCGCCGCCGAGGATTATGAGCGACAGCAGCACGAGACTATAAAGGCGCCAGGAAATGGCGAGACGTTGCATGGGACCCCCCTTATGTGCAATTCGCCTTAAATTCTAATGGGCGTTGGTTACCAGGTAGTGAAGCCGTCACAAATCGCGGCGAACGCGCATTAGTGCAGTCTAAATTATTGATATGGAAACGCTTTTTCTTGGAGTTTCCTTCCTCTTCGCGTCCGGTTAGTCTCGCGGCGGGAGGAGTCGCCCTGGAAACCGCTTCGAAAGAGAGATGACGATGACCGAAAAAGCCAAGCCGACCGGCGAACTGACGCTCCGGACGCTCGCCATGCCGGCGGATGCCAACGCGGCCGGCGATATCTTCGGCGGCTGGGTGATGGCACAGATGGACCTGGCGAGCGGCATCCGCGCCGCCGAACGCGCCCGCGGCCGCGTGGTCACCGCAGCGGTCAAGGAAATGGCCTTCGAACTGCCGGTCAAGATCGGCGACACGCTGAACATCTACACGGAAATCACCCGCGTCGGACGCTCGTCGATCACGCTGATGGTGGAAGCCTGGGCGCAGCGGGCGCGCCACCGGATGATCGAGAAAGTCACCGCAGGCACCTTCATCATGGTGGCTCTCGACGAGGACGGCCGCCCGGTGCCGGTGCCGGCCGAGGAATAAATCGGGGAACCGCCATGGACGCCGCAACCGCCGCCGAAACCTTCACGCATATCCGCGTGGTCATGGGCATGGTGGTGAGCCTCAGCCTGGCACGGCTGCTGAACGGCCTCGCCGGCATCGTCCAGCATCCGCGCGCCGCCCGCATCTACCCCGTCCATCTCGGCTGGGTGGCGTTCATGTTCCTGTTCCTGGTGCATTTCTGGTGGTGGGAGTACCGGTTGCACACCCTGCCGGTGATCGGTTTTGCGGCCTATCTGTTCCTGATCGCCTTCTGCGCGCTGTTCTTCTTCCTGTGCGCCCTGCTCTTCCCAACCTCGTTGCAAGACTACGACGGTTACGAACATTATTTCCTGTCGCGACGGACCTGGTTCTTCGGTTTCCTGGCGGGGATGCTCGTCACCGACATCGTCGATACGGCGCTGAAGGGCTGGGATTATTTCGCCTCGCTGGGCTGGGAGTATCCTGTCCGCACGGCAATCTATTTCCTGCTCGCGATCATCGCCGCGACGACTGCAAACCGTCGCTATCACGCCGGCTTTGTCATCTTCGCGCTGGTCTATCAACTCTACTGGATTTTCCGCGTCTACGACTTCCTGACCTAGGCGCAGCCCGCCGGCTACCCCTTCAAATAGACCGAGGACGTATCGAAGCTCAGCCCCGGAAACACCTTGGCGGTGAGATTGTCGGGCTCGATGCCGAACTGCCTGTAGAGCATGGCGGCGGCGACCTCGCGCACGTCGCCGGTTGGCATCAGGTCGCGGCGGTCGAGCAGCTTGTCTTCGGAAAGGCCCGGCCATTTGCCCAGAACCTTGCCGCCGGGGATCGCTCCGCCGGCGAGCACCGCAAGTCCGCCGGTTCCGTGGTCGGTGCCATTGGTGCCGTTCTCGCGAGCCGTGCGGCCGAATTCCGTCATCGTCAGCACGGCGGTCTTCCTCCAGGCGTCCTCGCCGAGCGAATCTTTCAGCGCCACGATCGCGGTCGAAAGATCGCCGACCGCCTTCTTGAACTGCTCCTGCTGGCCCACATGGGTGTCCCAACCATTGATCGAAAAGCTGGCGATCCGGTAGTCCTCGCGCAGCATGCCGCCGGCGAGTTTCGCCATGTCGGCAATGCCGGCACCCCGCTTGGCATCGCCATAAAGCGAGTCCGCCGACATGTCGGTCTTCTTCGCCTCCTCCATCGCCTTGGCAAACGCCGGGTCGCCGGCATAGAGCCGGTCGAGGAAGGCGATCTCGTCCTGTGCCAGCGCGAAGTTGCTCTGGGAGGACCAGGAATCCGCCTCGTTCGGACCGCTGAGGATCAGTTCCATCGAGGTGTTGATGTCGATCGCCTTGCGGGCGTTCGAGCGAGGGATCACCGCGAGCGTGCGGTTCAGCCAGCCGGTGCGTTCGCCCTTGCCGTTGCCGCCGGTTTCCAGCATGTCCTGGCCATCGAAATGGCTGCGCTGGTCTCGATAGGGCGTCGAGACCGCATGCACGAAGGAGAGCTCGCCCGCCTGCCACAACGGCATCAGCGCGGATGCCGCCGGATTGAGGCCGAAGAAGCCGTCGAGATCGATGAGGCCGGTATCCGGCCTCAAGCCGAGCTTCGGCCTCAGCGCCGCATAGGCCGGATCGCCGTAGGGCTGGACGAAATCGAGCCCGTCCATCGCGCCGCGCAGGATGATCGTCACGAAGCGGTTGTCGCCGGGCATGGCGGCGAAACTCACCGGCGTCAGGATGGGAGCGGCAGCCACGCAGCAGGCGCCGGCCAGGAAGCCGCGGCGGGACAATCGTAAGCCATTGTCAAAGCTCATCGTCTACCTCCTGTTGAACTCTGCGGACGCCAGCACCATCGTGATGCCGTGAACCTTGTTGGGCGCCTGCGCGATAATCCTGCTGGTCTCCGGATGGGCGGCATCGGCAAGTGCTGCCTGAAGGAAGACGGATGGCTCCATCTTCTGCCCGAAGATTCGCGCGACCATTCGCGACCATGAAATTCGCTCGCTCAGCTGGCTCGGGGCCAGCCATACGCTCGCTTCGTCCGCGAAACCTGCGGGGCTCGGCGGCTGCCAGATCGGCTGTCCCATGCGCTGCAGGGCGCCGAGCGTCAGGGCATTGGCACGCCCCGCCTTCTTCTTGCTATCTTCCCTCGCCGCCATGCCGGTCAGGTCCATGGCCTTCTGGACCGGGCTCTCGTCATCGTCACCATCGTCCATGTCGCGCAAGAGGTTGGCGAAATTCCTCTCCGGCAGATCGAGCGCGCGGAAACCGGACACCACGAATTCGAACGGCTGCTTGATCTTCTGCCCGGGCTCCGACCAGGCACGCGGATGCTCGAGCATGGCGCGGTAGACTTCGGTCAGATTGCCACGGCTCTTCGTCCAGGCCGTGACCATCGCCACGACCACCTCCTCGGGCGCGTCGTCGGCGATGAAATGCCGGACGAGCTTGCCGCAGATATGCTGCGCGGTCTTCGGATTGGCGGCCAGGTCTTCGAGCATCAGCACGTGGTCCTGACCGTCACCTTCGTCGTCCCGATAGATTCGGCCGAGCAGGTTGACAGGTCCCGCCTCGGCGAACCGCGGCTGATAGACGACCTGCATGGCGCGATTGTCGACGGAAAGTCCCGTCAGGATCAGCGCCGCGGCCCGCACGTCCTCCTGGGTATAGCCGCTGCCGGCGCCCAGGGTGTGGAGTTCGAGCAGCTCGCGGCCGAGGTTTTCATTGAGCCCGCGGCCGCTCTTGCGGGCGGCAACGGAATCAGGCCCGACGCTCTGGTCCTGGTCGAGATAGATCAGCATCGCCGGATGGAGGATGGCGGCGGACAGCAGCCCGGTGAAAGAACCGCCGAGATTGGGACGGATCGCCTGCGCTTCGTAGAGCGGCACGATCATCCGCATCGGCAGCGACTTCATCACGCTGGTCGAGAAATGGTCGACCCAGAAACTCGCGAGGCGCTCATAAAACCCGAGCGGCGAATGGATCGCCTGGGCAAGCCGCGCCATGGCATCCTGCCGATAGATGCGTCGGGCCTCGCCCTGGGTTGCCTTGCGGACGTCTTCATTCGGATTTCCGGCCTTGCGGGCTTTCGCCTCGGCGGCGAGAAGCGAAACGACGCGGGTTGCCGTGTCTAGCCGGCCGGCTATACCCTCGCGCGGAAAACGGGGCTTTTCGGAAGCCCCTTCCTCGATCTGCCCCAGCAGCGCCTCTACATCACGGGGCGGCTCTTCGCCGGGACGAAGACCATAACCGTATCGGATGGCGGCCAGGGTCGGGGTGGGAAGAGCCATTGAATCACTCCTCGTTGGACCCGCTCAGAGTCCCGAACAAATGTGGTGGAAACCAACAGGAATTGCGGCCATTTCGTGACATGGACAATTTGTAATTCATGACGGTCCGGGAAGTTCCAGCGCTGCGCGAAAAATCGGATTTATTGCAGGATCAACCCGGGCTTTGGGACAACTCGGAGGCATTCGCTCAATATTGAGGCGCAGACGGCGGACGGTTTCCTGTTCATTTAGGATGAATCGGTCGGCTTGAGGAAGATCTTCCGAAAGCAAGACTTTCTTATAGTCGCCGCTCGATAGTGCTGGGATTGATCAGGAACTCCAGCCCGAGCAGATCGATGGAAGCCGAATTCAGAACAGGTCAAATCGACCCGGCCCTCGCACTGGACGTGAAGCGAGCACAGGCTTCGACCATGCTCGAACGCCTCACCTCGACGCTCGCCACCAATGCCGCGATATCCGCTTCGGCGCTGTTCGTCACCACGATCGACCGTGGCCTGACCTTTTCGGCGGGCCTCTGGTTCACTGCGGTGATCGCAAGCCTGGTCCTGCGCGTCGTCCTGGCGTCGATCCTGACGCGTTGGGAGACCGTAGAACATGCTCCGCAACAGGCACTCCATGTCCTGACCTTCGGAGCGATGGTCAGCGGCCTCGCCTGGGCGGCTCTTCCGTTGACCGTGCCCGATTTCAATGCGCTTGGCGGAGATAGCGGCCTCTATCTGATCATGTGCGGCATGGCGACCGGCGCAGTCCTGATGGGCGTCGGGCACAACCCGGTTTCCCTGGCATTCGCGATACCGCCCAACATCTCCGTGATGGCCTCGCTTGCCGTCAGCGGCGGCGCCGGCGGCTGGCTCCTCACCATCGACGTCGTGGCGCTGACGATGGTGCTGATCCGCAGCAGCCGCACCAGCGAGGCGACCTTCGTCGGCAACGTGCTCGGCAAACTGAAGGCGACGGCGCTTGCCGATTCACTCTCCTGCGCCAACTCGGATATCCTGCGCGCCAACTACCGACTGGAAGTGCTTGCCAATCGCGATCCGCTGACCGGGCTTGCCAACCGTGCCGCCTTCAATGCCGCCCTCGATACCGGGATTTCCACCGCCCGGACCGCGGAGGAGCAACTCGCCCTCCTCATCCTCGATCTCGACCGCTTCAAGATGGTCAACGATACGCTCGGCCACAGCGCCGGCGACGCCCTCCTCGTCGAAATCAGCGACCGGTTGCGCTCGGCCATCGACGGCAGGGGCACCATCGCCCGGCTCGGCGGCGACGAGTTCGCGATCATTCTCGGCGGCTCCGATGCGGGGGAACGTGCTCGCGACCTGGCGGCACACATCCTCGATCGCAGCCGGCAGCCGGTCATGCTCGAGGGCCAGCCGACAGTGGTCGGCACCTCGATCGGACTTGCGTTCTTTCCGCTGCATGCGGATACGGCCGAGGACCTGTTCATCAGCGCCGACATGGCGCTCTACCGGGCCAAGGACGGCGGACGGCGCCAGTGGCGCGAATTCGAGCCCGCCTTCCGCTCCCAGGCCGACCGCCAGAACCAGATCGAGCACGAACTCGCCGACGCGCTGGATGCCGGCGATATCGAAGCCTGGTTCCAGCCGCAGGTCGACCTCGCCTCCCAGGAGATCACCGGCTTCGAGGCGCTGGTGCGCTGGCACCATCCCTATCTCGGGCCGATCGCGCCGCCGGAAATCGTCGCCGCCGCCCAGGCAGCCAATCTTGCCGACCGGCTGACCGCGACCATCGCCGAGGCCGCCTGCGGTCTCCTGAACCGCCTGCCCTCGCTCGGCCTGCCGCGGGCGACCGTCGCGATCAACGTCTCGCCGCGCGAGTTCGACCTCTATTCGGTCACCGACGTGCTCGACCGCATCACCAATGCCCACCGCATCGACCCGGCCCTGTTCGAGATCGAGATCACCGAGGAGGCGATCCTCGACACGCTGGTCGCCGGCGAGCAGCTGAAGCGTATCGAACGGTCCGGCTACAAGCTCGCCGTCGACGATTTCGGCGCCGGACATTCATCGCTCGCCTATCTCGTGGCGCTCAAGGTCGACCGGCTGAAGCTCGACCGGCGCTTCATCACGGGCGTGCATCTCAGCCGCCAGAACCAGGAAATCGTCGGCGCCATCGTCGGCCTCGGCCGGGCGCTGTCGATGGAAGTGGTGGTCGAAGGCGTCGAGAGCGAGGAAGAGGCCAAGGCGCTCGAAGCGCTCGGTTGCGAGTTCGCCCAGGGCTATTTCTTCGGCCGCCCGATGCCGGCCGAACGCATCCCCGGCTGGATCGAATGCCGCCGCGCCGCCAGCCAGCGCCAGGTGGCGTAAACCTTCCTCCGTGCCCCTAAATCCGTTTCCCTTTTGTACTCGTTTTGTGACCTGCCCCTCTTCACTTTCGCGAAGAGTCTCTCCATATTCGCGGCATGGCCAGATCACCGAAAAAATCGCCCGCCTCGAACCCGGACAATCACAACGGTTTCGAGGAAGCCCCGCAATCGTCGTTCGAGGGCGCGCCTCTGCAAGGCAGCGTCTCCGACTGGGTGAAGCAGCTGGAAGCCGAGGCGGAAGCCTCCGGCGTCGAGACGCAGCGCGAGATCGCCTCCAAGGCGGGAAAACACCGCAAAAGAATAGAGATCGCGGCGCGCGAGGAAGCCATCAAGGCCGCCAAGTCAGCCCCAACCACGGCCAAGAACACCACCGCCTCGAAGACGTCCCGCGGCGTGTCGATCGGCGCCTCGTCCGATCCGAAGACGCGCGCCCGCGCCGGCCTCAATCCGGTCGCCGGCATGGATACCTCGCTCGAGGACGCCGAGACCCTGGCCGCTGGTTCGGTCACCGCCACAGTCGAGGCGCTGTCGGCGCTGATCGAGAGCGGCAATCCGCTGTTCAAGGACGGCAAGCTGTGGACGCCGCATCGTCCCGCCCGGCCGGAGAAGTCCGAGGGCGGCGTCACCATCCGCATGGCGTCCGACTACGAGCCCGCCGGCGACCAGCCGACCGCCATCCGCGACCTCGTCGAGGGCATCAATTCCGGCGAGCGCTCCCAGGTCCTGCTCGGCGTCACCGGCTCGGGCAAGACCTTCACCATGGCCAAGGTGATCGAGGCGACCCAGCGCCCGGCCGTCATCCTGGCGCCCAACAAGACACTGGCGGCGCAGCTCTATTCCGAGTTCAAGAACTTCTTCCCGGACAACGCGGTCGAATATTTCGTCTCCTATTACGACTATTACCAGCCGGAAGCCTATGTGCCGCGCTCCGACACGTTCATCGAGAAGGAATCCTCGATCAACGAACAGATCGACCGGATGCGCCACTCCGCCACCCGTTCGCTCCTGGAGCGCGACGACTGCATCATCGTCGCCTCGGTCTCCTGCATCTACGGTATCGGCTCGGTCGAGACCTATACGGCGATGACCTTCCAGATGTCGGTCGGCGACCGATTGGATCAACGTCAATTGTTGGCAGACTTGGTGGCCCAGCAATACAAGCGCCAGGACCTGAATTTCGTGCGCGGCTCGTTTCGCGTCCGCGGCGACACGATCGAGATCTTCCCCGCCCACCTTGAGGATGCCGCCTGGCGCATCTCGATGTTCGGCGACGAGATCGACGCGATCACCGAGTTCGATCCGCTGACCGGCCACAAGGTCGGCGACCTGAAATCGGTAAAAATCTACGCCAACTCGCATTACGTCACCCCGCGCCCGACGCTGAACGGCGCCATCAAGGCGATCAAGGAAGAGCTGAAGCAACGGCTCGCCGAGCTCGAAAAGGGCGGCCGCCTGCTCGAAGCGCAGCGGCTGGAACAGCGCACCCGCTACGATATCGAGATGCTGGAGGCGACCGGCTCCTGCGCCGGCATCGAGAACTATTCGCGTTACCTGACCGGCCGCAATCCCGGCGAGCCGCCGCCGACCCTGTTCGAATACATCCCCGACAACGCGCTCCTCTTCATCGACGAAAGCCATGTCTCGGTCAGCCAGATCGGCGGCATGTACCGGGGCGACTTCCGACGAAAAGCGACGCTCGCCGAATACGGTTTCCGCCTGCCGTCCTGCATGGACAACCGGCCGCTGCGCTTCGAGGAATGGGACGCGATGCGCCCGCTCACCGTCGCCGTCTCGGCCACCCCCGGCAACTGGGAGATGGAACAGTCCGGCGGCGTGTTCGCCGAACAGGTGATCCGCCCGACCGGCCTGATCGACCCGCCGGTGGAAGTCCGTTCCGCCCGCTCCCAGGTCGACGACGTGCTCGGCGAGATCCGCGAGACCGCCGCCAAGGGGTATCGCACGCTCTGCACCGTGCTCACCAAGCGCATGGCCGAAGACCTCACCGAATACCTGCATGAACAGGGTGTTCGCGTCCGCTACATGCACTCGGACATCGACACGCTGGAGCGCATCGAGATCATCCGCGACCTCCGCCTCGGCGCCTTCGACGTGCTGGTCGGCATCAACCTTCTGCGCGAGGGCCTCGACATTCCCGAATGCGCCTTCGTCGCCATCCTCGACGCCGACAAGGAAGGCTTTTTGCGCTCGGAGACGTCGCTGATCCAGACCATCGGGCGTGCCGCGCGTAACGTCGACGGCAAAGTCATCCTTTATGCCGACAAGATCACCGGCTCGATGCAGCGCGCCATGGACGAGACCGCCCGCCGCCGCGAAAAGCAGATGGAATACAACACCGCCCACGGCATCACGCCGGAATCGGTGAAGGCCAGGATTTCCGACATCCTCGACTCGGTCTACGAGCGCGACCACGTCCGCGCCGACATTTCCGGCGTCTCCGGCAAGGGTTTTGCGGATGGCGGCCACCTGGTCGGCAACAATCTGCAGGCCCATCTCAACGCGCTCGAAAAATCGATGCGCGACGCCGCCGCCGACCTCGACTTCGAAAAGGCCGCCCGCCTGCGCGACGAAATCAAGCGCCTCAAGGCCGCCGAACTCGCCGTCATGGACGACCCGATCGCCCGCGACGAGGCCCTCGCCGTCGAAGGCGGTGGCGGCAAGGGTGGAAACGGCAAAGGCGGCTCCAAAGCCCGCCGCGAGTCTCCTTCTACCCAGCGGGGAGAAGGTGCCCGCAGGGCGGATGAGGGGAAAGCCACACCCTCGACCTCCCTCTTCGCCAAACCCGGCCTCGACGACATGGGCCCGGGCACCGATACCGCGACGCCGCTATTCCGTAAGCCGGACCTTTCCGACATGGGCCGCGACATAGCCGAACCCACCAAGCCATCGCTGTTTCGCAAGAACGACCTCGACGAAATGACCGTCGGCCGCACCGAAAAGCCGGTCATCGGCAAGATTCCGCCGAAACCGGCGCCGTCATCCTCAACCTCTCCGTCGTCATCCTCGGGTCCGACCCGAGGATCCACCGACGACCCCCGCCCTCTCCTGCGCGGCAAGATCGGCGCGGGAAGTTATGAGGATGCGGGGGAGCAGAAGCGGAAGAGCCGGACGAAGGGGAAGACCGGGCGGCCGGGGCGGTGAGCCATCCCCTTCGTTATCCTTGTACGAGGGGGGAAATCGCAAAATTAGGAAACCGACTCGCCAGCCCTTACTCGAGGGCCGGAAGAGCCGAATTTTGTCTAAGTAACAGAAATGAGTTATAGTTATTCTCTAAAGAGGCAACCTGCGCCTGTGGACGTTAGGATTCTACACCTTGGTCCGCCTATGTTTTTATGCAAAATATGAGAATACAAACTTTGAGGTGGTTTCGATGGCCGAAGTTGTTAACAAGCTACGTGATGTATACGGTGTCGGAAGAGATATGCCGTTAAATTATGTAAGCCGAAAAGACGTCGACGACGATTTCATCTCAAATCTCACTAGAGATAAGCACATCGTTGTTTTTGGATCTTCAAAACAAGGAAAAACAACTCTTCGAAAGCATTGTTTATCTGAAGGCGACTACATTGTAGTTTCGTGCTTGAATACAATGAGCATAGACGATCTGAATGGCGCTATTCTTAAAGCCTCGGGTTATCAAATCGAACAAACTCAAACAAAAACTGTCGGGGGACATCTTAAATATGGCGTGGAATTCAAGGGAGAGGGTAAAGTTCCCCTTTTAGCCTCGGCATCCGCCAGTGGCACTCTAGAAAACGAGAAAACCGAAGAAAATTCAATTGAAATAAAAAGGCTTGAGATAGATCTTCACGACGTCAACGACATCGTTATTTCTCTTAAAGAGATAAATTTCAATAAATTTATTGTGCTGGAAGATTTCCATTACCTTCCAGTACAAACACAACAAGACTTCTCATTTGCACTTAAGGCATATCACGAAAACTCAAAATTATGTTTTATAGTTGTTGGCGTTTGGCGCGACAAAAATCGCTTGATATATTATAATGGCGACTTAACAAACCGCGTTGCGTCAGTAGATGCAGATACATGGAGACCGGAAAGTTTAGCGGAAGTCGTTAAAGCCGGCGAGTATCTACTAAATATTCAGTTTGATCCCGCCACGGTAGCTGGAATAATTTCCCATAGTGCAGAGAGTGTTTCCCTCTTACAAGAGGCCTGTTTTCGCATTTGCGAAAACGAAAACGTGTTTGAGACACAAGTAAATCAGAAGACGGTTGGAAAGGGTGTAGATGTACCTCAGCTTATGCGTGACATTGTAAACAACCAGTCTGGAAGGTACTCCGCCTTCATCACCAATTTTGCGGAAGGCTTCCAACAGACTGAATACGATATGTACCGCTGGATTATTTATGTAGTCTTGAGCGTGACGATTGAGGAATTGGAAGTGGGAATTCGTAGGAATGTCTTTTCAAAATTGATAAAGGAAAGGCATTCTTCCGGAGAAAAACTGAACGAAGGAAATATTACACAGGCATTGCAAAGTTCTGCTTCACTTCAGGTCACAAAAAATGTCCGCCCAATTATCATAGACTACGATCAAACAACGAGAGTTCTCAATGTTGTAGATAAAAGTTTTCTCATCTGGCTATCCATGCAAGATCGGAATGAGCTAATCAAAGAATTGGGAATATCTTGATAACTAGGTTCCCTCTGTAAATTTGGGATGCGTTTTTTCGTGTGGGCAGGCACAATATTGGATTAACACGTCATTCGCGCCAGCGGCTTCGCGCATATCGTTGTCTGCGTTCAACTGCGTCTTTCCCGCCTTCGCCCGACAGTCACGTTCGTTACAAATACACCAGCCGGCACGCTGGCGTAGCCGGACCGGCGCTGGTGGGAGGAAAAAAGTGAGTCCTCCCGCCGCCGGGCGGTAGCGGGGGATGGTCCCCCAGACGACACGAAACGGCCCTCACTGGCTATCTCCCCGCCCTCGTTCTCCGGGTTCCTCCATCCCCCTATCCTTCCACCCCTCCCTCGCCTAAACATCGCCTCACATCCAAACGGGGACGACTCATCCATGCGCCTGCCAGCCATCGTCTTCGGACTACTGTTTTCCCTGCTGGCCATGGCCGGCGTCGAGGCGCGGAATTATGGGTCGCCGCAGGCGCTGATCAAATCCCTCTATGCCGACACGATCGACCCGGCCGAGGACGATGCGCCCTCGCCCTATTCCGCCTATTTCTCCGAGGCGCTCAACGAGAGCCTGGCGGCGAATGGCGATGCGGTGGATTTCGATCCGATCCTCGCCGGGCAGGACGGCGTCGCCAGCAATGTCCGGCTGACCCCGCCGATCATCCTCGGCGATACGGCCGAGCTGGAAGTGTCCTTCCGCAACGGCAAGCGATCGGCGACGCTCTTCTACACGCTGGTGCGCGAAAGCGGCGGCTGGAAGGTGGACGACATCGCCGACCAGTCCGGCGACGAGCCCTGGAGCCTTCGGGACTTGCTGGGGCAGTAGGGGCGGTTTTTTACGCGGGGGGCGCCCCGCTCTCTCCTCCGTCATCCTCGCCCTCGGGTTAAACCCGAGGGTGACCCGAGGATGACGGAGAGGGCGGCGAATGGCGGAGGAGTGGGCACAGCATCCAAGGTCGTCATCTGACATCCAAGGTCGTCATCCTCGGGCTTGACCCGAGGATCCATGCCCCAAGCGCCGGCCTATCCGGGCATATTCGACACCTCCCCGTCAGCCGCATCAAACACTTAGCCTCTCTCTCGTCCCCGCCCTCCCGACCCATGCCTACAATCCCCTCGTTCCGTCACGGATACACCGGCAGGCGTGCCGGCGAGGCGGGACCGGCGCCGGGTGGGCAGGAAACGACGTAAGTCCTTCCATCCGGGGTTCGCGGAAAATGGTCTCCCTCCGGCGACAACGGGGGAAGCAAGGGGCAACCGGACCGAGCCTCTTGCTTCTGATGCCCGAAAGAGCGCGCCGGGCGTGCCTGTGCGGCACACAGGGTGGTAAACCGGATGGTTTCGCCGGATTTTCAAAGGTCCGCCCGACCCTCGGGTTAAACCCGAAGGGATCGGAGAAACCGGCGGAGACCCATGGAAGCCTTGCCGATAAGTCCTCGGGTTAAACCCGAGGATTCGGACGGGCGCCATGGGTCATCCTCGGGTTTAACCCGAGGAGAACACCGTCCGGGAAAGCCACGGCAGAGGGACCGGAGTCGCGGATATCAACCGCCGAACGGGGCGCTGAGAGGTGTCACCTATGAACTAACTTACGAGGCAGCTTTCAGCGCCCCGTCCGATCCTCGGGTCTCGCTTTGCTCGCCCGAGGATGACGAAAAGAAACCGAGGATCACCAAGGGATCATCATGTCCGATAAAAAGCCGCCGCCGATCGAGACCTATCTCGCCGCCCGCACCGCCGAAATGCTCGCCCTGCCTTACCTCGCCTGCCGGCGCCGCGATTGTCGCCGCCTGCAGACCTGCTACTGGCGTTTCAACGCCACCGGCGAACCCTGCTGCCTGCAGAACCTGGATGCCGGTCAGCGCCGGGTTTTCGACGAGCTCTATGATCAGGCCCGCCGCATCCGCGATCACGGCGGCTGGAACGCGCGGCTGATGTACGCGTCCCGCTATCCCGTCCGCCGCGCCCTGGAAGATGCCGGCCTCGAGATCGCCGGCACCATGGTGCACAACGGCGACCGCAAACGCTGGAATGCGTTTCGCAGGAAACGCGCGGCGCTGACGCCGGAGGAGCTTGATTGAGGGTGGGTCCCGTGGCGGTACGCAGGATTTGCGCTCGTGGAGACGGTGCAGGGGGTTGTGTGTGCCGCACTGTCCCCCGGCCCTTCGCTTTGGCTCAGGGCGTTCGAGGCTCAAAACGCTCCACTGGAGCGTTTTGCCGGCCGCAGGCGGGTGCATGGGTCGAGTGTGCCGCACCGCCCCCGGCCCTTCGCTTGGGTTCAGGGCGTTCGAGGCTCAAAACGCTCCACTGGAGCGTTTTGCCGGCCGCAGGCCGTCGCCTCTCACCCCACAAACGCCCTTTCGATGACGAATTCGCCGGGCTTGTTGTTGGAGCCTTCGACAAGGCCCGCCTTTTCGAGCAGGTCCTTGGTGTCCTTCAGCATCGCGGTCGAGCCGCAGATCATGCCGCGATCGACCGCCGGGTCGAGGGCCGGGACGCCGAGGTCGGCAAACAGCTTGGCCGACTCGATCAGGTCGGTGATGCGGCCGCGATATTTGAAATCCTCGCGGGTCACGGTCGCGTAGTGCTTGAGCTTGGTCCCGACGATCTCCGCCAGGAATTCGTGGTTGTTGATCTCGTGCACCAGGTCGAAACCGTATTTCAGCTCGGCGACGTCGCGGCAGGTATGGGTGAGGATGACCTCCTCGAACTTTTCGTAGGTCTCGGGATCGCGGATCAGGCTGGCAAAGGGGGCGATGCCGGTGCCGGTCGAGAACATGTAGAGCCGCTTGCCGGGCGTCAGCGCGTCGAGCACCAGCGTGCCGGTCGGCTTCTTGCGCATCAGCACCGTGTCGCCCGGCTTGATCATCTGGAGATGCGAGGTCAGCGGGCCGTCCGGCACCTTGATCGAGAAAAATTCCAGCTCCTCGTCCCAGGACGGGCTGGCGATCGAATAGGCGCGGTAGACCGGCTTGTCGCCGACCATCAGGCCGATCATCGCGAACTCGCCCGAACGGAAGCGGAAACCGGCCGGCCGAGTCATGCGGAAACGGAACAGGCGGTCGGTATAATGCTCGACGGCAAGCACCGTCTCGGCGTAGACGCCGTCCGGGATCTTTGCCAGTCCCTGGGCCGGAGCCTCAGCCGCTACGAAGTCGTCGGTCTTTGCTGGAGCGTTCATGCCTATCGGTCTCTTCGTCTCATCGTTTTTCGCAGAAGCGAAATATACCATATGGCCCCGCATTTGAAGGCATCTGCGTGCCTTTGTCGCGGCGCCTTCGGGAAAATACGTGCGGGAAAGTCACCTTTGTCCGGTCTTTCCAAGGCCTCAGGCGATCACCGTGCGGCGGCGCCAGCTATAGCCCTCGCCCTTTTCGGCGTGGCGGGCCGTCGGCTGGTAGTGCTCGGCGATGCCCGGCAGCCGGCCCTCCTCGAGCCGCTTCAGCGCCGTGGCGTTCTTCACCGAAAAGCTGTCTATGCCACAGCGCAGCATCAGCGGCACCTGGTCGATCAGCACGTCGCCGACCGCCCGCAGCTCGTTCCTGTAGCCGAGCCGGTCGCGCAGCAGCGAGGCGTGCGAAAAGGCGCGGCCGTCGTTGAAGGCCGGGAAATCCACCGCGACGATCTCGATGCGGTAGAGATAGGGTTCGAGCTTGCGCACGTCGTCCCCTGGCCGGATCAGCACGCCTAGGCCGACATCGTTGCTTTCCTCGGCGCGCGCGATCATCTCGTCGAGCGGCAGCAGCGCCTTCTGGTCTTCGGTCGCCTTCACCTCTTCGGTCTCGATCACCCAGGGGTCGTTCTCGACGAAGCCGGTTTCTCTCCAGATTCTTGGCTCCTGGGTCATCACGCCGCCTCCGCCTTGGCGTCGCCATAGAGCGCGTCCTTGAAAGGCTGCGGCCCGACGCGGCGATAGGCTTCGAGGAAGGTCTCTTCCTTTGCGAGGCGAAGGCCGAGATAGGTATCGACGATGGTTTCCACCGCGTCGGTCACCTTGTTCGGCTCGAAGCCGCGGCCGATGATCTCGCCGATCGAGGTGTTCTCGTCGCCGGAACCGCCGAGCGTGATCTGGTAGAGCTCGGCGCCCTTCTTCTCGACGCCCAAGAGGCCGATATGGCCGACATGGTGATGGCCGCAGGCATTGATGCAGCCGGAGATTTTTATCTTGAGCTCGCCGATCTCGGCCTGGCGTTCCGGCGAACCGAAGCGGGTGGAGATTTCCTGCGACAGCGGGATGGAACGGGCATTCGCCAGCGCGCAATAGTCCAGCCCGGGACAGGCAATGATATCGGTGATCAGCCCGGCATTGGCGGTCGCGAGGTTCTGCGCCACCAGCGCGCGATAAAGCGGCTCAAGGTCGGCCAGCGCCACATGCGGCAGGATGACGTTCTGCTCGTGGCTGATGCGGATCTCATCGAAGGCAAATTCCTGTGCCAGGTCGGCGATCAGGTCCATCTGCACGTCGGACGCATCGCCCGGAATGCCGCCGATGGGCTTCAGCGAAATGGTCACCATGCCATAATCGGGGTGTTTGTGCGGCTTGACGTTCTGATCGACCCAGCGGGCAAAGTTCTCGTCGGTCTTTTTCCAGCCGGCGAGCTGCGGCCAGCCTTCCGCACGGTCCGGCAAAGCCGGCGGCGCGAAATAGCTGGCGATCGCCTGGATGTCGGTCTCCGGCAGCTTCAGTTCTGTGCCCTGGAGGTGGGAGAATTCCTCCTCCACCTGGCGGGCCAGCTCCTCGGCGCCGGTCTCATGAACGAGGATCTTGATGCGCGCCTTGTACTTGTTGTCGCGGCGGCCATGCAGATTGTAAACGCGCATGATCGCGGTCGTGTAGGAAAGCAGGTCTTCCTCGGGCAGGAAATCCTTGATCTTCTTGGCGATCATCGGGGTGCGCCCCTGCCCGCCGCCGACATAGACGGCGAAACCGATCTGGCCTTCCTCGTTCTTCTTCAGATGCAGGCCGATGTCATGCACCTGGATCGCGGCGCGGTCGCGCTCGGCGCCGGTAACGGCGATCTTGAATTTTCTGGGCAGGAAGGAGAATTCCGGGTGGACCGAAGACCACTGGCGCAGGATTTCGGCGTAAGGCCGCGGATCGGCGACCTCGTCGGCGGCAGCACCGGCGAAATGGTCGGCGGTGACGTTGCGGATGCAGTTGCCCGAGGTCTGCAACGCGTGCATCTCGACGCTCGCAAGCTCGGCCAGGATATCCGGCGTGTCGGACAGTTTCGGCCAGTTGTACTGGATGTTCTGGCGGGTGGTGAAATGGCCGTAGCCGCGGTCGTATTTGCGGGCGATATGGGCGAGCATCCGCATCTGCTTGGAATTCAACGTCCCATAGGGGATCGCGACGCGCAGCATGTAGGCGTGCAGCTGAAGGTAGACGCCGTTCATCAGGCGCAGCGGCTTGAAGGCATCCTCGGCCAGTTCACCGGCGAGGCGGCGGCCGACCTGATCGCGGAACTGCTCCACGCGGCTCGAAACAAAAGCGTGGTCGAATTCGTCGTAACGGTACATGACTTCCTCAAACTGCGATGAAGGCCGGATCGGCGGGGCGATAGCCGGCAGCATATTCCATGGTCGGGCCCTGGGCACGGATCCGTTCGCGAAGACGCAGCGGCCAGAGCTTTCCGCCTTGTTCCTGCACTTCGACGACGGTGACGTCAACGACCAGGTTTTCCGCGAAGTCGCGCTTGCCGATCGCTTCCAGCGAGGCGACGGCCTCGGCATGGCGCGCGACGATGGCGTCCTGCAGGTTTTCCACCCACTGGCCGTTCGCATCGAGCCAGACGGCAATTCCGTCGGAAAGGCGGTTGGCGGTCAGAACCTTGTCGGTCATCTTGTCTGTTCCATTCCCTCGCGAACCGGAATCTTACCATGGGAAAGCGGTTCGGACTTTTCGAAATTCGCACCGGCGACGGCTTCGCCGATGATCACCATGACCGGGCCGGAAAGATCGTCGCGCGCTTCCAGGTCCGGCAGCTCGCGCAGAACGCCGTGGAAGAGCCGGCGGTCGGCGCGGCTGGCATTCTCGATCACGGCGACCGTGGTTTCCGGGGCAAGGCCGGCGCCCATCAGGCGTTCGGCGACGGAGGCTGCGACCGTGCGGCCCATATAGACGGCGATCGTCGCGCCGGAGATGGCAAGGCTCGCCCAGTCGGGCAGAACGTCGCCGGTCAGGTCATGGCCGGTGGTGAAGATCAGTGATGACGCAACGCCGCGCAACGTCAGCGGCAGCTCGAAATCGGCGGCTGCGGCAAAGGCGGAGCTGATGCCCGGTACGATCTCGTAAGTGACGCCGGCGTCGCGCAGTGCCGCCATTTCCTCGCCGGCGCGGCCATAGACCAGCGGATCGCCGGACTTCAGGCGCACGACGCGCTTGCCTTCGCGACCGAGCCTGACCAGCAGCCTGTTGATCTCACCTTGAGACTTCGAATGGCAGTTCTTGCGCTTGCCGACCGACAGGCGCTCGGCATCGCGGCGACCCATGTCGACGATCGCCTGCGGCACCAGCGCGTCATAAACGATCGCGTCGGCCTCCATCAGCACGCGCTGGGCCCGCAGCGTCAAAAGGTCCTCGGCACCCGGGCCGGCGCCGACCAGCCAGACATGGCCCGCGGCGCGACCAGTGGTCGACAAGAGCGCATTGGCCGAGCGGCGGGCGGCGGGGATGTCGTTGGCATCGACGGCGCTCGCGACATCGGCGGAGAAGAAGCGGCGCCAGAAGATGCGGCGCGACACGCCGCGTGGCACCAGGCGTTCGGCGGCATCGCGATATTCGGCGGCGAGGCGCGCCAGAAGCCCGAGCGACGGCGACAGCATCTGGTCGATGCGGGCTCGGATCATCTGGGCGAGCACCGGGCCGGCACCTTCCGTGCCGATAGCGATCGCCACCGGCGCACGGTTGACGAGGGCCGGCGTGTAAAAATCGCAGAAATCCGGCTGATCGACGGCATTGGCGGGCACTTTTTCGGCGCGGGCGGCAGTGACAATCGCACGGTCCATGGCGGCATCGCCGGTTGCAGCGAACACCATCACCGCACCCCTGATCTGATCCGAGACCTGATCCGGCGAGAACTCCGAATGAACGGTCTTGATGCCCCGGGCGATCAGCCAGTCGGCATAGTCCTTATCCGGCGCCGAAGCATAGGCAACGATGTCCGCGTCGGTGTTGCGCAACAGCCGGGCCTTGGCATAGGCTTCGTCACCATTGCCAAATACGACAACGCTCCGTCCGCTGACGCGGAAGAAGGCCGGAAAGACCGACAGGCGTTGTTGGCTTGGAGACATGCGGTTATCCTGAATCATACATCTGCAATATCCACAATAAGGCGGCGGAATTGAAGGAATGGATATGCGAAGTGGATTGCGAGCCGGTATTTCTGTTTTACGATCAACCGGTTCTTGAGCAAAAGCCACCGCAAACGATATTTCTCCAGTATTTCTGTAGACTAAGGTGTTTTTTGCCCCGATCCTCTCGTTCCACGCCATAAACTGCCTAGACACCTCGCAATAAAGAGCTCTCATGACAATCGCCGCACGCCTTCTCGACGTCATCGAAAACGACATCCTTCCCCTCACGGAACAGGGCGTCGCCACCGGCAACAAGGTTTTCGGCGCGGCGATCCTGAAAAAATCCGATCTGTCGCTGGTGATTGCCGAGACCAATAACGAGCTTGAAAATCCGCTCTGGCACGGCGAGGTGCACACGCTGAAGCGCTTTTACGAAACCACGCGAGATCTTCCCACCAAGGATCTGATTTTCCTCTCGACTCATGAACCGTGCACCATGTGCATGTCGGCGATCACCTGGGCCGGGTTCGACAATTTCTATTATTTTTTCAGCCACGAGGATTCGCGCGACGCCTTCGCCATTCCGCATGACCTGAAGATCCTCAAAGAAGTGTTCGGGCTGGAGCCCGGCGGCTACCGGCGCAACAACGCCTTCTGGCATTCCTATGCGATCGGCGATCTGGTCGAGAGCGAAGACGAGCCGTTCCGCACCGGTCTCAAGACCCAGACGACCCGTATCAAGGCGCGTTATGACGGGCTTTCCGGCGTCTACCAGTCCGGCAAGGACAAGAACAGCATTCCGCTCGCCTGACATCCAGCATTAGAGGACCAAGAAGATGGAAGCATCGAAGGATATTTCGCGGCTGATCGAGATCATGGCGGCGCTGCGAACGCCGGTCACCGGCTGCCCCTGGGACCTCGAGCAGAACTTCGCGACCATCAAGCCCTATACGATCGAGGAAGCCTATGAGGTGGGCGATGCGATCGAGCGCAACGACATGGACGATCTCTGCGAGGAACTGGGCGACCTGCTGCTGCAGGTCGTCTTTCACGCTCGCATGGCGGAAGAAGCCGGGGAATTCACCTTTGGCGACGTGGTGCAGGCGATCACCAAAAAGATGATCCGCCGGCACCCGCATGTGTTTGCCGTTTCAGATGCCGCGACGCCGGAAGCGGTCAAGGTGCAGTGGGACGACATCAAGACGGAAGAAAAGCGCGAGCGGGCCGAACGGCGGGCACGGCGGAGCATTACGGAAGATTCCAAGGCCGGCTACCTGGGCAGCGTCCACCGCAGCCAGCCGGCCCTGACCGAGGCACTGAAGCTGCAGCAGCGGGCGGCCAAGGTCGGCTTCGACTGGTCGGAGGCCGAGCCCATCCTCGACAAGATCGAGGAAGAGGTCGGCGAACTGCGCGAGGCGCTGCGCGACGGAAACCACGGCAAGATCTCGGACGAACTCGGCGACCTGATCTTCGCGCTGGTCAATATCGGCCGGCATGTGAAGGCCGATCCGGAAGAGGCGCTGCGCGGCACCAATACGAAATTCAGGCGGCGATTCAATTACATCGAGACGTCGCTTGAAAAGTCGAGTCAGACGCTGGAAGAGGCAACCCTGGAGCGTATGGAAGAGCTCTGGCAGGCGGCAAAGGCGATAGAGCGGGAGATCGGCTGAAGGGCCGTTCAGATCGGCCAAGCCGTCAGGACGTGGCCGCCTCCTGATCCGGCCATGGAGTGACTGCGGCCACGATCGAGGGCGATGGGAGTTCTATACCGTTCGGCCGACGGTGACGGATTTCGGTTTCGCCAGGCGGTTCTGGAGGAAACTGTTCAGGGCTCTTCTTGAGGGCTTCTCCACGAGGTAGAAGCTCGCCAGCGCGGTCGCCACGGCGGCCAGAAGCAACACAGGGGTCGGCGCAACACCTTCGCGGTAGAGCTTGTAGAAGGGTTGCTGCCACAGATAGAGCGAGAAGGACCACAGGCCCGCATAGGTGAGCACCTTGGCGGACAGGATCTTTCGGAAGACCGGTGCTGCGCTGTCGATCGTGGTGATCGAGACGGCGAGCATGGTGGTCGACAGACCGAAGGAGAGGACCTGAGATGGGGCGCCCTTCGCTACGACGGCAATCAGCAGGGCCAGCGGAGATACCCACCAGGGGGCCTGGCGCTTGCGAAGCAACAGCCACAGGCCGCCGGCAATGAATATGCCCGCAACAGAGACGTCGCTGCGCCAATGGGTATAGAGAACACTCGCGCCGAGTTCGGTGCGAACGATGCCGTTCAGCATTGCCGCGGCACCAAGCGCGATGATGACAGCCCCGACCGGAAACAGTCTGCGCCGGGACAGGAATGCGACGCCTGCCAGAAGGATATAGGCATGCTCCTCGACGCATAGCGACCAGAGGTGATCAAGCAACGCCACCGGATGGGTATAGATCATAGCGTAGTTGAGTGTGAACGTCAGGGCCAGCAATGCTGCGACAGGCCCGTGCGAAATCTGGGTGCTCTGGAAGGCAAGGGTCGTGATGACGACGAACGCGAAGAGGGCTGGATAGATTCGCGAGAAACGCCGGAAAAAGAAGGTCGGCAGTTCCGCCCGCCTGACGAACAGAATTTCCGACATCAGCCGGCCGGACAGAACAAAGAACAGGTCTACGCCGAATGTACTGAACCCCGGCTTGAAGTCATCGAGCCAGAAATGGCCGACGATCACGAAGATGACCGCAATGCCTCGCCATCCGTCGAGATAGTCCAGGTGTTTTCCGGTCTCTTCGTGCGGCCGACTCTGTATCATACGCCACCCTCGTTGCCGGCCGGTGAATGATATTGCGGGAATCGTGGCCGTCCTCGTCGGCTCATGTTGCACCGCAAAAAACAGGCAACATCATGGCGCGGCATCCGGCGCCAGGTCGCGTAACCGGGCTCGCTACCGTTCCCAGTCTTCCTTGGAAGCTTTCGGGCCATTGCCGAGCTTGCGCTCGAATTCGGCTGCCTCGGCTTCGGACATGCGGACATCCAGAGTGACGGAACCGTCCTCATTGTCCTCACGGCCATCGACAACAGCGTTGCTGTAGACCCAGGAGACGATGGCGAGCTGATCCGCCGGGATGACGATCGAGGTTTCGGTGAGCACGCCGGAGAGGCGCCTGGAGATCTCGTCCATCAGGGGTTCGACGCCCTCGCCCGTCATCGCCGAGACGGCCATGACGTTGTCGCGGCCGACGGCCCGTTCGGCGATCGCCTCATGGGCTTCCGGGTCAAGCCGGTCGATCTTGTTCCAGACCTCGATGATGCGCCTGGCTGCTTCCTTCTCGTCGATGCCGAGATCGGCGAGGATGCGCATCACATCGCCAGCCTGGGCGGCATTGTCCGGGTCGGACATGTCGCGCACATGCAGGACGAGATCGGCTTCCAGCACCTCTTCCAGCGTGGCGCGGAAGGCGGCGACCAGATGGGTAGGCAGATCGGAGATGAAGCCGACCGTATCGGAGAGGATCACCGTGCGGCCATGCGGCAGCTTCATGCGGCGCAGCGTCGGGTCGAGCGTCGCAAACAGCATGTCCTCGGCCAGCACGCCGGCGCCGGTGATGCGGTTGAACAGCGTCGACTTGCCGGCATTGGTATAACCGACCAGCGCCACGATCGGATGCGGCACCTTGCGGCGCTTGGCGCGGTGAAGCTGGCGGGTGCGCACCACCTGTTCGAGCTCGCGCTCGAGCTTGACGATGCGTTCCTGCAGCAGCCGCCGGTCGGCTTCGATCTGGGTTTCGCCGGGGCCGCCCATGAAGCCCGCGCCACCGCGCTGGCGTTCAAGGTGGGTCCAGCTGCGGACCAGGCGGCCCTTCTGGTAATTCAGATGCGCCAGGTCGACCTGCAGCGTACCCTCCTTGGTGGAGGCGCGGCGGCCGAAGATTTCGAGAATGAGACCGGTCCGGTCGATGACCTTGGCCTGCCATTCCTTTTCGAGATTGCGCTGCTGCACGGGCGTCAGCGGATGGTCGACGATGACGAGGCCGGCATCGTGCTCGTCGAGCAGCGCCTTGATTTCCTCTATCTTGCCGCTGCCCATCAGCGTTCCCGGGCGCGGCTGGCTGATCGGTACGATCAGCCCCTGCACGATCTCCAGGTCAATTGCCTTGGCGAGGCCGATCGCCTCTTCGAGTCGGGCTTCGTTGGAGCGCTGCGGCGCGGGTGCCTGACTTGAGTCGCCCTGCCCCGCCTTCGATCTCGACTGCTTGAGGACCGGCACGATGACGAGCGCGCGCATATCGTCCCGGTGCTTTTCAGACTCCGGGACCATGGATTCGTTGGAAGTATCGCGATTTGAAATCTGTTCTGTCCTGTTAGGCCGCATTCTCTTCAGTTTCGAACATCTGCATGGGCTGGCCCGGCATGATGGTCGAGATCGCGTGCTTATACACGAGCTGAGAGTGGCCGTCACGGCGAAGCAGGACGCAGAAGTTGTCGAAAGAGGTCACGACACCCGTCAGCTTGACCCCGTTGATCAAGAAAATCGTCAGGGAAATCTTCTGCTTGCGAACGGTATTAAGAAATAAATCCTGCAGGTTCTGAGAACGTTCCGCCATAGCGCCGCTTCTTTCTTTTTTGCCGGCCGATGCCGGGATCATGATCAAGCTTGATAAAAGACGACCGGAAAGCGCCCCGTGCTTTCCCTTCCCCGATGTTTGACTATCAAATCGCCGTCTTTTCCGCAACGTCGAAAAAGGCGTCGCGAATACTTGACGACACGGTGCCCGGATGGCCGTTGGCGACCGGCTTGTTGTCGATTTCGACGATGGGCACGCAGATTCCGGTGGCGGAGGTGAAAAACACTTCGCGGGCCGCCAGCATCTCTTCCGTCCTGAACTCGCGCTCGACGACCATGAGGCCGAGCTTTTTGGCGACATCGAGGAGCGTCGTGCGGGTGATTCCCTTGAGGATGCCGTGCTCGGCCGGGCGGGTGACCAGTTCGCCGTCCCGGGTGACGATCCAGACGTTCGAAGAGGCGCCTTCCATCACGATGCCGTTGCGGTCGATGAAGATCGCATCCTGGGCACCGGCCTCCTTTGCCTGCTGCTTGGCGAGCACGTTCGGCAACAGGCCGACCGTCTTGATGTCGACGCGGTCCCAGCGGTTTTCAGGCAGGGTTATAACCTTGATGCCGCTCGCATATTTCTTGGCGGCGACCGAGGGATCGGTGCTCTTTGCGGTGATGGTGATGGTCGGCGGCGTGCCCTCGGTCGGGAAGTAGTGGTCGCGGCGGGCGGCACCGCGGGTGACCTGCAGATAGAAGATGCCATTCTTCACCCGGTTGCGGCGGAGAACTTCGCGGATGACGAAGGTGAGCGCCGCGCGGCCCATCGGCGGGGCCATTCTCAGTTCGCTCAGCGACCGGTCGAGGCGGTTGAGGTGGCGGGTCAGATCGACGATCATGCCGTGGCGCACTTCGCAGACCTCGTAGACGCCGTCCGCGAACTGGAAACCGCGATCCTCCACATGCACCGCGGCTTCGGAATGGCGAACATATTGTCCGTTCACATAGGCAATTCTCGACATCGATATCCCCTGCTCTTTTCGGAAATGCTGGTCAGAAATACTGGATGGAAACGCGGAACAGCTGCTCCACATGGCGCACGGCTTCGGCGGTGGCAAAGAGCACCACCCGGTCGCGCGCCTTGATCCTGGTATCGCCATTCGGGCGGATGACGGCCTCGCCGCGGTAGATCGCGCCAACCCGGATGCCGTCCGGAAGGCCAAGTTCGCGGAACGGCCGGCCGACCAGCGGCGAGGTTTCCAGCGCCTCCGCCTCGATAATCTCGGCAGCGCCGTTCTGCACCGCATAGACGGAACGGATGCGGCCCTTGCGGACATGCTGCAGCACGCGCGAGATCGTCACCGCACGCGGGTTGATCTGCGCATCGATACCGAGCGCGTCGGTGACCTGATGGAACGAGGTGGAGTTGATCAGCACGAGGTTCGACTTGCAGCCGAGCGATTTCGCCATGACCGCGCCGAGGATGTTGATCTGGTCGCTGTTGGTGAGGGTTATGATCAGGTCGGTATCCTGGATATCGGCCTGGGTGAGGATATGCTGGTCGAGCGCCGAACCGTGCAGCACGATCGTATTGCGCAGCTGCTCGGAAACGACCAGCGCCCGCTCGCGGTCGCTCTCGATGATCTTCAGCCGCGTCCTCGGCTGGTGTTCCTCGATGGTTCGGGCGACGTAATATCCGATATTGCCGCCGCCGGCGATGATGATGCGGCGCGCCTCCTGCTCCTCGTGGCCGAACAGGCCGAGCGTGCGGCGGATATGTTCGCGCTGGCAGATGACGTAGGCGAGATCGCCCACGACGAGTTCGTTGGCGGAACGGGCGACGCTCAGGACGCCATTGCGGACGATGCCGACCACGGTCGCCATCAGGTCGGGAAACAGTTCAGAGAGCTGATGCAGGGGCGTGGCGACCACCGGGCAGTCCTCCATGCACTCGATCGCCACCATGGCGATGTGATCGTCGGCGAACTTGACGACATCGGTAGCGCCGGGGAAGGAGATGCGCCGCAGCACCATCTTGCCGACCTCTATCTCCGGCGAGATCGTCACGTCGATCGACATGTTCTGGCGGCTGAAGAGATCGGCATATTCCGGCTTCAGATAGTTCTGGGCGCGGATACGGGCGATCTTGGTGGGCACCGAGAAAAGCGCCTGCGCGACTTCGCAGGCGACGATGTTGACCTCGTCGTAGAGCGTCACCGCGATGATCATGTCCGCGTCTTCGGCGCCCGCCTTTTCAAGCACGTCCGGATGGGCGCCGTGGCCGACGTAACCCTTGACGTCGAGGGTCTCGGTGATCGCAGCGATCAACGTCGCCGAGGTATCGATGACGGAGACGTCATTGTCCTCCTGGGCGAGCCGTTCAGCGATGCCGTAGCCCACCTGTCCCGCGCCGCAGATGATCACCTTCATAGGCTACACACCGAGCGACTTGAGCTTGCGATGCAGAGCCGAACGTTCCATGCCGACGAATTCCGCCGTGCGGGAAATGTTGCCTCCGAAACGGTTGATCTGGGCGATCAGGTAGTCGCGCTCGAACATTTCGCGGGCTTCGCGCAGCGGCAGCGTCATGATGTGGTAGTCGCCCTTGGCGGAAACCTTGGGCAGCATGTCGCCGAGATCGGTCGGCAACATGTCGGCGGATATCGGCGAATCCGGACCGTCGGAACGGGCAAGGATCATCAGCCGTTCGATATTGTTGCGCAGCTGGCGGATATTGCCCGGCCAGTCATGGGCCTGGAGGACGGCCATGGCGTCCTCGCCGATCTTGCGGGGACGGATGCCGGCCTGCTCGGAAATCTGGCGCATGAACATGTCGACCAGGAAAGGAATGTCCTCGCGGCGTTCGGCGAGCGCCGGCACCTTGACCGGCACGACGGCCAGCCGGTGATAGAGATCCTCGCGGAAGGAACCGTCGGCGATCAGGCTTTCGAGATTGTAGGCGGTCGACGAGATGATGCGGACATCGACCTTGACGCGCTTGGAGCCGCCGACACGTTCGAACTGCTGGTCCACCAGTACGCGCAAGATCTTGTTCTGGGTCTCGCGCGGCATTTCGCCGACTTCGTCGAGATAAAGGATGCCGCGATGGGCCTCTTCCAGGGCGCCGATCTTGCGCGCCTGGCCGGGAGCGCCTTCGGTACCGAAAAGTGCCATCTCCATGCGATCAGGCGTGATCGTCGCAGCGTTCAGCGCCACGAAGGGGCCGGCGACGCGCGACGAGCGCTTGTGGATCATCCGAGCCACCAGTTCCTTGCCGGAACCGGAAGGGCCGAGGATCATCACGCGGCTGTTGGTCGGCGCGACCTTCTCGATGGTCTGGCGGAGCTGCGAGACGGCAACCGACGTGCCGACCAGCTCGGCGGCGTCGCCCGTGCGCTTCTTGAGCTCGTTCACCTCGCGCTTCAGCTTGGAGTTTTCGAGTGCCCGCTCGGCGATCAGGATCAGCCGGTCGGCCTTGAAAGGCTTTTCGATGAAGTCGAAGGCGCCGCGCTTGATCGCCGACACCGCCGTCTCGACATTGCCGTGGCCGGAGATCATCACGACGGGCAGATCGGGGTGCCGGCTCTTGACCTCGTCGAGCAGCGCCAGGCCGTCGAGCCTGGAGCCCTGCATCCAGATATCCAGGAAAACCAGCCGCGGCACGCGATCGGATATCGCTGCCAGCGCGCTGTCGCTGTCGTGAGCCGTGCGGGTTTCATGACCCTCATCGGACAAAATACCTGAAACGATATCGCGGATATCCGCCTCGTCATCTACGACCAGAATATCAGACGCCATAAGCCAATTCCTTGTTATTATCCGTTCCCGGCACCGCCACCTGCGCCAGATGCGGCAGCAGCACCCTGATCATGGCGCCCTTGCCATGATCGAAATCGGCGGGAGCATCGTGCAGTTCGAGCTGCCCGCCGTGTTCTTCGATGATCTTCTTGACGATGGCGAGCCCCAGGCCCGTGCCCTTGTCGCGCATGGTCATGTAGGGCTCGAGGATGCGGTGCCGGTTTTCGGTCGGCAGGCCGCTGCCGTTGTCGATGATGTCGACCACATAGGTGTCGCGCTCCGCGTCGTAGACCGAGCGGACCTTGACCTTGCGGCCGTCGCGCTCCTGATCGCTCGGCACCGCCTCGATCGCCTCGACGGCGTTCTTGATCAGGTTGCCGAAGGCCTGGCCGAGCATGCGCGCATCGAACATGCCCTTCAGCGGCTCGTCGCCAAGCTCGCGGATGAAATCCACATGGGTGGTGCCCATCTCGCGCAGGAAGATCGCGTCGCGCAGGATATCGCGCAGGTCGGCCTCTTCCTTGGCGGGTTTCGGCATGCGGGCAAAGGAGGAGAATTCGTCGACCATGCGGCCGATATCGCCGACCTGGCGCACGATCGTATCGGTGCACTGGTCGAAGACGGCGCGGTCGTCCTCGGCGATCTGCTTGCCGTAGCGACGCTTGAGGCGTTCGGCCGAAAGCTGGATCGGGGTGAGCGGGTTCTTGATCTCGTGGGCGATGCGGCGGGCGACGTCCGCCCAGGCGGTCGAGCGCTGGGCGATGACGAGATCGGTGATATCGTCGAGCGTCACCACATAGGAATCGTGCGCGGCGCGCTGTTCCTCGCGGGTGACCTGGACCGACAGCGTCCGCTCCTTGCCGCCGCGGATCAGGTTCACCTGCTTGCGGAACTCGCCGCGCGCTCTGGTGCGCGCCTCGGTGAGGACATGGTCGATCTCCGGCGCGACGTCCTCAAGCTTCTCGCCCATCAGCTGTTCGGCGGGAACGCCGAGGAAATGCTCCGCCGACGGATTGACGATGGTGATGCGGCGGTCTTCCTCGACCCCGATGACGGCGGCGGTGACGCCCGATAGCACGGCCTCGATGAACCGGCGGCGGTCGTCCACTTCATCCTTGGCCTCAAGGATCTCGTCGCGCTGGCTGCGGATTTCCGAAATCATCTTGTTGAAAGTGCGCGACAGGCTGCCGACGTCGCCATCGGCGGCGCGCACCGGCACGACGACATTGAGATTGCCGGTCGCCACGCTGTCGGCGGCGCTGATCAGCAGCCGGATCGGCCGGACGATGCGGTCGGCGACCGCGATCGCCGTCCAGATCGCCGCGAGCAGCACGATCAGCGCGAAACCGAGATAGAGCACCGCAAAGGCGATCTGCAACGACGTGCGGCCGGCTTCCATCGCCTGGTATTCGGCGGCGTTCTCCTCCATCAGCCGCATCGCCGAGATGACTTTCGGATCGACTGCGCGGATCGTATAGAGATAGGAGCCCGGAATGGCGTCGAGCTTGATGACAGCGCCGACGAGGTTGGTGACGCCTGGCGGGATCAGCGTCGGCTGGCCGGCCGCCGCCGTCTTCAGCGCATCCTCCGGGATCGCCGGCAGCGGCTTTTCCGTCTTGATGTCGGCCTGGGCGATCGCCTGACCGTCTTCTCGCACCAGGAAGGCTCCGAGCATTCCGCGACCCCGCGCCTGGCGGGTCATCAGGTCCACGAACCCCGTCCGGTCGAGATAGAACATCGGCCGGTTGCGCTCGAGGTCGTTCGACATCGACACGGTCTGGCCCTGAAGATAGCTGGCATTCTCGAGCATATAGGCACGGGCGACGTCCTGGGACGACTGCACGATCGACTGCGTCCGCAGCGAGAACCAGCGGTCAAGGCCGACATTGAGCGTGAGGCTCGCGAAGATCGCCACCAGGACCGCCGGCGTGATCGCCACGATCGAGAACAGCACGACGATGCGGACATGCAGGCGGGCGGCGGCACGACCGCGGTTGCGGGCCTTGATCAGCCGGAGGATCTCGCGGCCGATCAGATACATCAGGCCGAGGATGAACAGCGAATTGAGCGCCGCCGAGGCGATCACCACATTGGTAGTCGGCGCGATCGGCGTCAGGCCGAGCAGGATGAACAGCGTCACCGACGCGCAGATCAAAGCTCCGCCGGCGAGCAGAAGGCCGGGAAGCGCGAACGATGCGCGCCGATCCTGCACTGACACCGCTGGCTCGTCTTCGGCCATCGGCGCTGTTACGCCTTCCGTCATCGAATCCACTCCGATCCCCAAAACCCTCGCGGGAGACCGATCCAACCCGGTCAGACCGGGCGAAGCGACAGCCACTTTCCAGAAAAGGGCTGGCCCTACCCCATCAACGGCCGCCACTCCGTCGAGCATTCACCAAACCCTGCGTGACCTTTAAGCAACGCAATGTGGCGAAAATGCAACGATGAGCGGAAGGTGTCAAGCAGTCGGGAACAAACTAACCATCAAGCGCCGCGAGAGCTGCGATAGACCGAGACGCCCAGTTCCCGGATCTTCTTGCGCAGCGTGTTGCGGTTGAGGCCGAGGAGATCGGCCGCCTTGATCTGGTTGCCGCGGGTGGCGGTCAACGCCGCCAGGATGAGCGGATATTCCAGCTCCGTCAGGACGCGATCGTAGAGACCCGGCGGCGGCAGGTTTTCGCCGAAGCTCGCGAAATAGCTGCGCATGTTTTCTTCCACGGCCTGCGCGATGGTGAGCGAACCGCTGCGGGTGCCCATCTTGTCGATCGGGCTATCGGGAACATCCGAGCGCAGCTCCGATTCGATGATCTCGCGGCTGATGACCTCCTGCGGATAAAGCGCCATCAGGCGCCGAACCAGGTTTTCCAGCTCGCGCACGTTGCCCGGCCAGGCATAGGCCTTCATCAGATCCAGCGCCTCGCTGTCGAAACGCTTGGCATCCAGCCCTTCCTTCTCGGCCATCTGCATGAAGTGGCGCACCAGATCCGGAATGTCCTCGGCACGGTCACGCAAGGGAGGCAGGCGCAGCGGCACGACGTTGAGGCGGTAATAGAGGTCCTCGCGGAAGAGGCCCTGGTTGATCAGATGCTTCAAATCCTTGTTGGTGGCCGCGACGATGCGCACGTCGGTGCGGATCGGCGTACGGCCGCCGACGGTGGTGTATTCGCCCTGCTGCAGGACGCGCAGGAGGCGCGTCTGGGCGTCCATCGGCATGTCGCCGATCTCGTCGAGGAAAAGCGTGCCGCCCTCGGCCTGCTCGAAGCGGCCGGTGGAGCGGTTCTGGGCGCCGGTAAAGGCGCCCTTCTCGTGGCCGAAGAGTTCCGATTCGATCAGGTCGCGCGGGATGGCGGCCATGTTGATCGCCACGAACGGACCGTTGCGGCGCTTGCCGTAGTCGTGGAGCGCGCGGGCGACCAGTTCCTTGCCGGTGCCGGACTCGCCGGTGATCATCAGCGTCAGGTCGGTCTGCATCAGACGGGCGAGCACGCGGTAGATTTCCTGCATGGCGGCGGAGCGGCCGACCAGCGGCATGCCGTCCTGCATGTCGTCGTCGAGGCGGGCGGGCTTACGCTTCGGCTCAGCCAGCGCCCGGCCGATGATGGCGATCAGTTCGGTCAGATCGAAGGGCTTGGGCAAGTAGTCATAGGCGCCTTTTTCTGACGCCTTGATGGCGGTCATGAAGGTGTTCTGGGCGCTCATGACGAGCACCGGCAGCTCGGGCCTGGCTTTTTTGATGCGCGGCAGGAGGTCGAAGGCGTTCTCGTCCGGCATGATCACGTCGGTGACGACGAGATCCCCCTCGCCGGCCGAAATCCAGCGCCACAGGGTGGCGGCATTGGAGGTGATGCGCACTTCGTAGCCTGCCCTGGTCAAGGCCTGGTTCAGAACGGTGCGGATGGCCGCGTCGTCGTCGGCGACAAGGATCGTGGCAGTCATTTTACGTTTCCTGTGGAGTTCAAGGCGCGGCCGTCCATGGCCTCTTCCTTGTGCATGGGCATTAGAACACGGAATATCGTACGGCGCGCCTGGCTGTCGCATTCGACGATGCCGCCGTGGCCGCCGATGATCTTGGCGACCAGGGCCAAGCCCAGGCCCGAGCCGTTCGTCTTGGTGGTGATGAAGGGATCGAAAAGATGCGGCACGAGGTCGCTCGGAACGCCCGGTCCGTTGTCGATGACGCAGAATTCGAGCGGCAGGGAGATCTTGTCCCGGGTGCCGGCGACCGACAGCTTGATGCCGGGACGATAGGCGGTGGTCAGCATGATTTCGCCGTCCGGCTGGTCGCCGACGGCTTCGGCCGCGTTCTTGATGAGATTGAGGAAGACCTGCACCAGCTGGTCGCGGTTGGCAAAGACCGGCGGCAGCGACGGATCGTACATTTCGGAAATCTTGATGTTGCGTGCAAAACCGGCCTTGGCGACCGCCTTCACGTGATCGAGCACCGAATGGATGTTGAGGGCTATGCGATCGACAGGCCGTTCGTCGGAAAACACTTCCATGCGATCGACCAGCGAGACGATGCGGTCGGTCTCGTCGCAGATCAGCTGGGTCAGCGCCCGGTCGTCGTCGGGAACGACGCTTTCCAGAAGCTGGGCGGCGCCGCGGATGCCCGACAGCGGGTTCTTGATCTCGTGGGCGAGCATGGAGGCCAGGCCCGTCACCGAACGCGCGGCGGCGCGATGGGTGAGCTGGCGGTCGATCTTGTCCGCCATCGATCGTTCCTGGAAGACGACGACCACCGAGCCCGGTTCACTGACCACGGGCGCGACATAGAGATCGACCAGCTTGTCCTGGCCGAGGCGCGGCGAAGACAGGTCTACGCGGTATTCGTTGACGGGCGCCTTACGCTCGCGCACCTGGTCGATCAGGGCGAGAAGCGGGCTGCCGAACGGGATGAAGGTGGAGATCTTGTTCTTGGCGAGATGGGGGGCGCTGGCGCCGAAGAAGGCCTCCGCCTCCCAGTTCGCAAACGCGACCTTGCCCGCCGCATCGACCAGGATCACCGGGTTCTGCACCGAGTTGAGGACGGCCATGGCGAGCGCGTTGCCGATCGTGGCATCCTGCGCCTGGGACTTGCTCATGCGGCCTCCTTCTGGGCGACGGCGGGCTTTTGGGCGTCGAAGGATTGGCCGCCGAGCGCTGCAATCATCCGGCACGAGACATCGGCCGGGTCTTTCGAAATCATGATGGAGGCCTTTTCTTCGACGGGCAGACCCGACGCATAACGGTCGAGATACCAGCCGAGCTGTTTTCGCGCATGGCGGAGGCCGGCCTCGCGGCCGTAGAGCTCCAGCATTGCTTCATAGTGTTCGATGACCAGATCGGCGATCTCGGCCTGAGACGGTGCGGCATGGCCGGCGAGCCAGCCGACATGCCAGGGACGCCCCTGAGCACCGCGCCCGACCATGACCGCATCGGCACCGGAGCGCGCCAGGATGTCCTGAGCGTCCTCGGGCGATTCGACGTCGCCATTGGCGATCAGCGGGATGGAGATCGCGTCGCGCACCGCGCGGATCGCATCCCAGTCCGCCCTGCCCTCGTAGAACTGCATGCGGGTGCGGCCGTGGATGGTCACCAGCTGGATGCCGGCCTGTTCGGCGCGGCGGGCGATCTCCGGCGCGTTGATGGAGTTCTCGTCCCAGCCGAGCCGCATCTTCAGCGTTACCGGCACCTTGACGGCATTGACGGTCGCCTCGATCATCGACAGGGCGTGGTCCGGATCGCGCATCAGCGCCGAGCCGGAATAACCGCCCGTCACCTTCTTGGCCGGACATCCCATGTTGATGTCGATGATATCGGCGCCGTTATCGGCGGCGATCTTCGCGGCCAATGCCATCGGCTGCGCCTCGCGGCCGGCGAGCTGTACCATGTGCGGCGAGATGCCGGCGCCCTTCAGCCGCGCCCATGATTCGCCGCGGTTGAGAATGAGCTCGCCGCTGGCGACCATTTCCGTCACGACCAGCCCGGCGCCATAGCGCCAGGCAAGCTGCCGGAAGGGCAGATCGGTGACGCCGGACATCGGCGCCAGGACGACGCGATTGCGAATGGCGACAGGCCCGATCTGAAAAGGCTTGGCAAGATCTTGAAAACTCAAATGATGATCTTTCGGGCACATGAGATAGTTGCACTATTTTTATTCAGGTCTCGGGCATTTGCCAAGAGCAATTCCTGAACTGCGTTATTTTTGAGCGGCATGCTGGAATTCAGGCTTTTGGTCCTATAGTTCTCCGCCTGTCAATCCAAAACGAGTTACGGGTCGGGGACGACAAATCCATGACAATCGGTTCCAAGACAATCGGTATCGTCATCGTCGCCGCAGGCCGCGGGGAACGGGCAGGCTCTCCTGAGGACGGCCCCAAACAGTATCGGCGGATCGGCGGCAGACCGGTCATTGCCCATACGCTCGAACGGTTTCTGACCTGGTCCCGCAGTGGCCCGATCGTCGTCGTCATCCATCCGGACGACGAGGCGTTGTTCGCGGCGGCAACCGTCGGCGTCAAGGGAGCGGCCGGGCTGATCACCACGTTCGGCGGAGAAACGCGGCAGCGCTCGGTCTATGAGGGCCTGCGCGCCCTCTCCGGCACCGAGGCCACCCACGTGATGATCCACGACGCAGCGCGTCCCTTCGTCGACCACGGCGTGCTCGAGCGGGTGGCGCAGGCGCTCGACGAGGGGCAGGACGGCGTGCTGCCGGCCGTTCCGGTCAGCGACACGCTGAAACGCGGCGGTTCCGACGGGCTGGTGCACGAAACCGTGCCGCGCTCCGGCCTCTATGCCGCCCAGACGCCGCAGAGCTTTCGTCTCTCGGAAATCCGCACCGCCCATGAAAAGGCGGCGGCACTGCGCCGCGAGGATTTCACCGACGATGCTTCGATCGCCGAATGGGCCGGCCTGCCGGTGACGCTGGTGGAAGGATCGGTCGACAATATCAAACTCACCGTGAAGCGGGATATCGCCATGGCCGACGAAAAACTCTCGCAGACCCGGCCCCCGGCCGCGCTACCCGATGTGCGGACCGGCAACGGTTATGACGTGCACCAGCTGGAACCCGGCGAAGGCGTGACGCTCTGCGGCGTGTTCATTCCCCACGACCAGAAGCTCAGCGGGCATTCGGATGCCGATGTCGCGCTGCATGCCCTGACCGACGCGCTGCTCGCCACCTGTGGCGCCGGCGATATCGGCGACCATTTTCCGCCGTCCGACATGCAGTGGCGCGGCGCGGCGTCAAAGATCTTTCTCGACCACGCTGCGAAGATCGTCCGCGAACATGGCGGTACGATCATGAACGCCGATATCTCGCTGATTGCAGAGGCACCCAAGATCGCCCCGCATCGCCAGGTGATGCGTCAAAACCTCGCAGACATTCTCGGCATTTCGCTCGACCGCTGCTCGGTCAAGGCGACCACCAACGAGAAAATCGGCTTCATCGGCCGCCGCGAGGGTATTGCCGCGATCGCCACGGCGACCGTGGTTTATCGCGGAGACGCCGCATGAGCCTGTTTCCCGCCGATGTCCAAGACCAGGCCCGGAAGATCGTTGCCGATTTCACGGCGCGCGGGTTGATGGTCGCGACTGCCGAATCCTGCACCGGCGGGCTGATCGCCGGGGCGCTGACCGAGATCTCTGGCTCGTCCGCCGTCGTCGACCGCGGTTTCGTCACCTATACGAACCAGGCGAAGATGGACATGCTCGGGGTAATGCCCGCCACTCTGGCGACGCATGGGGCGGTGTCGAAGGAAACGGCGCTGCAGATGGTGCATGGTGCGCTTTATCGCTCACAAGCCGCCGTGGCGGTCGCGGTGACCGGCATCGCGGGACCCGGCGGCGGATCGGCGGAAAAGCCGGTCGGGCTGGTGCATCTGGCTGCGAAAAGCCGCTCGGGGAAAATCCTGCATCGGGAAATGCGCTACGGCGATATCGGCAGGACCGAGGTAAGGCTGGCGACGGTGCGCACCGCGCTCGCGATGCTGGCCGAGGTGGCGGCTCAGGCGTAGATCTTGTCGGCCCTTGTCTCGAAGGCTTCCGCGAACATGCGAAAGGCGCGGTCGAACATCGAGCCCATCAGGGCGCCGAGGATCATGCTCTTGAACTCGTAATCGATGTAGAAATGCACGATGCACCCCTCCGGGCCGGCATTCGGGGAGCCGCCCGCCGCTGGCTCGAAGCTCCAGCGGTTGTCGAGATATTTGAACGGTCCCTCGATATATTTCACGTCGATGATCCGCTCGGCGGGATTGAGCAGGACCTGGGTGGTGAAGGTCTCCCGGATCGCCTTGTAGCCAACCGTCATGTCGGCGACCAAAAGCGTCTTGCCGTCGCGCTCCTTGGAGGAGCGTACCGTCAGCGCTTCGCAGAGCGGCAGGAATTGCGGATATTTTTCGACGTCGGCAACGAGCGCGTACATCTGCTCAGCGCTGTGCTTGACGGGACGGCGGATTTCAAACTTTGGCATGATTTTCAGTTAAGCGCCCGCTCCGACAAGATCAAGAAGATCGCGCGTCTCACGACGGGATTTCAACACCAGAACCGGTTTTCCGGCAGCGTGCGCCGCCAACCCGGCAAGCACGCGCGGGCCATAAACTTTCTCCCAGGTCCACACGAAGCGGAGGAAGTCGAAATCGATCTTCTCCGGGCAGCCTGGCGCCATCTCCGGGCGGGTACCGCCCCTGTTGGTGATCCAGCGGCTGAGGATACCCCAGACGCACAGCCAGCGCGGCATGCGCACCCAGATGACGAGATCGCTGCGCGGCACGCGAATGTCGAACGTAGAGGTATTGGTGCCGTCCATGATCCAGCGTTCGCCGGCGGTCAGCGCGACGATGAGCCGGTGCTGTTCCAGTTTTTCCCTCTGCACCCAGCCCGGCAGCCAGAGCACGTCGCGGTCGATCGAAATATAGGCGAGCCCGAAGCGGCGGGCGATCTTCTGCGACAGCGTCGATTTACCGCCACCGGAACAGCCGATGACCAGGATTCGGTCGGCATTCCGGACCTTGTCGGCCGCTGCCGTAATTCCTACGTAACGGATCGCATTCGGGCCAGATTCTATGTCCATCATGATCTCCCGTGAACCAGGCGCAGTATCGTGACTGGCGGTAGCCGCCGATGATGACAGGAGGATTTCAATGTCAGGCAGACGACGCTATAGAGATTGCCGAATGCGATTGTGACAGGCCGTTGACAAGGCCTCAATCGGCCGGTTCAACCGTCAGTCAATTTGTTGATGTCAGATGGCATTCAGATTGATAAGATTTAATGTAGGATTCATCCGGTTGTATGATCTATTGCCGCTCATGAGCGTACAATAGCAATATTCGACCGACAGCAGAGCGGGCGCACCCGAAAGAAGCATCCATGGACGATTTCTCGCAGATGATAAAGCTGCTCGAATCCGCAAAGCAGCTCGCAGACATGAACCAGCTCCCGATGCTGGTCTATCTTATTGAAATGGCGAAGAGTGAGGCGCGCGGACACCGCTTCACGCTGCGCGAACGCCGGCGTGGCCAGGACAGACACGAAAAGGTCCAGGCCGCCGAATAAGGCTTACACCCGGCTCGCCGCCCTACTCGGCGGCGGCCAGGATCTTCTTCTCGCGTGCAGCCCTGAGGCGAGCGAAATCGTCTCCGGCATGATGCGAAGACCGGGTCAACGGGCTCGACGACACCATCAGGAAACCCTTGGCATAGGCCACCGTCTCGTAGGATTTGAATTCGTCCGGGGTGACGAAGCTCTCTACCTTATGGTGCTTTCGGGTCGGCTGCAGATACTGGCCGATCGTCAGGAAATCGACGTCCGCGGTGCGCAGGTCGTCCATCAGCTGCAGCACTTCGTTGCGTTCCTCGCCCAGCCCCACCATGATGCCCGACTTGGTGAACATGGTCGGATCCAGCTCCTTCACCCGCTGCAGCAGCCGGACGGAGTGGAAATACCGGGCGCCGGGGCGCACCGTCAGATAGTTGCCGGGCACGGTTTCCATATTATGGTTGAAGACATCCGGCTTGGCGGCGACGACGCGCTCCAGCGCACCGGGCTTCTTCAGGAAGTCGGGCGTCAGAATCTCGATGGTCGTCATCGGCGATGCCGCGCGGATCGCCCAGATCACCTTTTCGAAATGCTCGGCGCCGCCATCCGCCAGGTCATCGCGGTCGACGGAGGTGATGACCACGTGGGACAGGCCCATCTGCTTGACGGCCTTGGCGACGTTTTCGGGCTCTTCCATGTCGAGCGCGTTCGGCTTGCCGGTCGCGACATTGCAGAAGGCGCAGGCGCGGGTGCAGATCTCGCCCATGATCATGAAGGTGGCGTGTTTCTTGTCCCAGCACTCGCCGATATTGGGGCAGCCCGCTTCCTCGCAGACCGTTACCAGCTTGTTTTCCTTCACGATCGCACGGGTTTCCTGATAACCCTTGGAGACCGGCGCGCGAACGCGGATCCATTCGGGCTTGCGCATCACTTCCTGGTCGGGACGATGCGCCTTTTCCGGATGACGGACGCGCTTTTCATCGCCGGATGCGATCGTGTCGAGAATGGTGACCATAGATACCTGCTTTCAACCGCTCGGAACGCGGGTTTCGTCAACGCCTGACGAGCTTGGCGACAAATAGCAAAATGCAGGAGCCGATGAAACCTGCAACCAGGTAACCCAGCCATCCGTCTGCAACATGGATGTTGAACCTGTTGAAGATGCCGTTGGCGAGAACCGCGCCGACGATGCCGATGACGATGTTCATGAAAATGCCGAAACGGACATCCATCAGCTTGCCGGCGAGCCAACCCGCCAGGCCGCCGATGATGATCGCCGCAATCCAACCTACACCCATGAGAACCCCCGTTGAAACCAAGTTTGAAAGATATGGGCGACCGCTCGCCCGTTCGCAATATTGGTGGACAGGCCGGCCCCACCTAAATCGTCATCCTCGGGCTTGACCCGAGGATCCAGGCCACGTCCTGCGAGGGAAGAGTGGATCCTCGGGTCAAGCCCGAGGATGACGGCGGATGTGGCACCTCCCCACCCATCCCAAACGCTGGCAGCGAGCAATGCAGTGCCTATTACGCATTCAGCGCCCGGCCATACGCATCCAGCACGCTTTCCTTCATCGTCTCGGAAATCGTCGGATGCGGGAAGATCGTGTGCATCAGCTCCTCTTCCGTCGTCTCCAGGTTCATGGCGACGACGAAGCCCTGGATCAGTTCGGTGACTTCGGCACCGACCATGTGGGCGCCGATGAGTTCGCCCGTCTTCTTGTCGAAGATTGTCTTGACGAGGCCCTGGTCCTCGCCGAGCGCGATAGCCTTGCCGTTGGCCACGAACGGGAAACGGCCGACGCGGATGTCGCGGCCCTGCTCCTTCGCCTTGGCTTCGGTGAGGCCGACCGAGGCGACCTGCGGGTTGCAATAGGTGCAGCCCGGGATCTTCAGCTTGTCCATCGGATGGACGTTCGGCAGGCCGGCGATCTTCTCGACGCAGATGACCGCTTCGTGTTCGGCCTTGTGGGCAAGCAGCGGCGGGCCGGCGACGTCGCCGATCGCATAGAGGCCGGGCACATTGGTCTTGCCGTAGCCGTCGATGACGATGAAGCCGCGGTCGGTCTTCACGCCAACGGCCTCAAGGCCGATCCCTTCGATATTGGCCTGGACGCCGACGGCGGAGATCATCCGGTCGGCGGTGATCTCCTGCGTCTTGCCGTCCTTGAGCTCGATCGTCGCGGTGACCGAGTTGGCACCCTTCACGACCTTGGCGACCTTGGCTTCGAGCAGGATCTTCATGCCCTGGCGTTCGAACTGCTTCTTGGCGAGTGCGGAGATGTCCGCATCCTCGACCGGCATGACCTGGCTCATGATCTCGACGACCGTGACCTCGACGCCCATGGTGCGGTAGAAGCTCGCGAACTCGATGCCGATCGCGCCCGAGCCCATGACCAGCAGCGACTTCGGCATCTCCTCCGGCTTCATCGCCTCGAAATAGGTCCAGATCAGCTTGCCGTCCGGCTCGATGCCGGGCAACGCGCGCGGACGGGCGCCGGTGGCGATGATGATGTGCTTGGCGGTATAGGTTCCCTCGCCCAGCGTGTTCTTCGGTACCGGCCCCTGCGGCTGAACAACCGGCTTGGTCGACTTTCCGACAACGATCTCGCCGGGCTTGGTGAGTTTCGCCTCGCCCCAGATGATGTCGACCTTGTTCTTCTTGAACAGGAAGCCAACACCGTTGTTCATGCGGTGGGCGATGCCGCGCGAACGGTCGACGATCGCCTTGACGTCCGGCTTGATCGTGCCTTCCAGCGTCAGGCCGTAATCCTTGGCGTGGGTCGCGGTGTGCATGACGGCGGCCGAGCGCAGCAGCGCCTTGGTCGGGATGCAGCCCCAGTTGGAGCAGATGCCGGCGAGGTGCTCGCGCTCGACGACGGCGACCTTCAGGCCCAATTGGGATGCACGGATGGCGGCGATATAACCGCCCGGACCGGAACCGATAACGATGACGTCGTAAGCATTGGCCATAGGCGCTTCACTCCTTGGTTTCAGCGGGCGCGGGATAGACCGCAAGCCCTGCTTTTGTTTCTTCGGGAGCGAAGCGCCGGCCTTTCCGGTGTCAGGCGTCGGTCTCTTCGACGACCGGTTCCACCCGCGTCAGCATCCCGTATATCTCGTCCTTCAGGGCCAGCCGCCGCTTGCGCAGCTCGACCATGCTAATATCGTCGCATGGTTCCATTCCTGTCTCGGCCTTGTGGACCTCGTGGTTCACATCCTCGTATTCACTGCAAATCCGGTGGAAATGCCCGTCCGTTTCGCGCAGGTGGCGCATCTGGACGAGATATTCCGGAAATTCTTCCGCAAGATGGTGTGGCGTGCTCGACATTTCTATCAACTCCATGCTGATGACATGGAGAGGTAGAACCCACCCCTTCCCGCTACTCCTTGACCCTGGTCAACCGCTTCGCACTCATCATAGCCCCAGCATCATTCGCGCGATGGGTTCGAGGCCGCGCCCGATGGCACGGGTATTTTCTGCATCGAGATGCACGCCGTCGACCGGCGTCGTTCTGGCGACGGATCCTGCATCAAAGAAGCCGCAACCCATCTCATCGGCGAGATCGCGATAAAGCGAAGCGAGCATTTCCGACTGCTCGATGCCGCCCCTGAACGATGCGCCGGTCAGCGGATTTGCGGTTTCGCAGAGCCGCGGCGGCGCGACGATGAGGATTTCCGGCGTTTCGCATTCGCGCCCCCAGTCGTGGAAGCGAACGAGGCTGACCAGCTTTTTCACGCCTGCCCGGGCGCCGATCGCCGTGCCATGGATAATCGGCTTCAGGTCGTTGGTGCCGAGCATGACGATCACCAGCTCGAGCGGACCATGGCTATGAAGGACGGTCGGCAGCAGCCGCGCGCCGTTGCGGTCGCAATCGGCAAGCCCGTCGTCATAGGCCGTGGTGCGGCCGCCGAGACCTTCAGCAACCACGTTGACGGACGACCCGAGCGCCGCCTGAAGCACGCTCGGCCAGCGATCCTCGAAGGCATGGCGGCCGCCGGTCGCGGCATCCGTGCCCCAGGTCAGTGAATCGCCATAGCAGAGGACGGTTTTCATGCACGCATCTCCGATTCCCCTCCCGCTCCGCGGACACCCTCCCCGCAAGGGGGAGGGAAAGACCGTGCTAGACCAGCATCGCCATCGGGTTTTCGATGTAGCGCTTGAAGGCGGACGCGAGTTCCGCACCGAGCGCGCCGTCGATGACGCGGTGGTCGAAGGCGAAGGTTGCGGTCATGACCGTGCCGATCTTGATCTCGCCGTTCTTGACGATCGGCTTCTCGACGCCTGCGCCGATCGAAACGATCGAGGCCTGCGGAAGATTGACGATCGAGGTGAAGTTGGAGACACCGAACATGCCGAGGTTCGACACGGATGTCGTGCCGCCCTGGTACTCTTCCGGCTTCAGCTTCTTGTCGCGGGCGCGCCTGGCGAGATCCTTCACCTCGTTGGAGATGACGGACAGCGTCTTCGTTTCAGCCTTGCGGACAATCGGGGTGATCAGGCCGTCAGGGATCGACACCGCCACGCCGACGTCCGCATGCTTGTGCAGCACGCGGGCCGTAGAGGTCCAGGAGGCATTCGCCATCGGGACATCGCGCAGAGCGAGCGCCATCGCCTTGATGATGAAGTCGTTGACCGACAGCTTGAAGGCGGGAACATCGCCCTTGTCCGTCTTTTTCATCGGCGAAGACTTGTTGATCTCGGCGCGCAGCGTCATCAGCGCATCGAGCTCGCAATCCATCGAGACGAAATAGGACGGAACCGTCTGGCTCGACTCGGTGAGGCGCGAGGCGATCGTCTTGCGCATGCCGTCATGCGGCAGAAGCTCGTAGGAACCCTCGGGGAAGAGTTTCAGGACGGTATCGTCTGCCGGACCCTTCGCAAGGGCCGGAGCCGCTGCTGCAGCAGCCTGCGGAGCGGCAGCCGGAGCTGCCTTCGCACCACCGGAAGCGACGGCCTTTTCGATATCGGCCTTGACGACGCGGCCGTGCGGGCCGGAGCCGGCAACGGCGGAAAGATCAAGGCCGGCTTCTTTTGCGAGGCGACGGGCGAGCGGGGATGAGAACGTCTTTGCGCCGCCCGATGATGCCGGGGCAGCAGCCGGAGCCGGAGCGGCCGCAGCAGGTGCCGGAGCCGGTTCGGAAGCCTTCTGAGCAGGTGCGGCTTCCGCCTTCGGGGCGGGTGCAACCTCGGCCGTGGGAGCCGGGGCAGAACCACCGCCGGCGGCGGCGGCCGAGACATCCTCGCCATCGGCGGCGAGGATGGCGATCAGCGCGTTGACCTTGACGCCCTCAGTGCCGGCCGCAACGACGAGCTTGGCAACGGTGCCCTCATCGACGGATTCGACTTCCATGGTCGCCTTGTCGGTCTCGATCTCGGCGAGCACGTCGCCGGACTTGACCTTGTCGCCTTCCTTGACCAGCCACTTGGAAAGATTGCCCTCTTCCATGGTCGGAGACAGGGCAGGCATGGTGATGTTGATCGGCATCGAAACATCCTCCCCTTATTTGTAGCAGACGGTTTTCACCGCCTGGACGACTTCGCCGACATTCGGCAGCGCCAGCTTTTCAAGATTGGCCGCATAAGGCATCGGAACGTCCTTGCCGGCGATCGTCAGGATCGGCGCATCGAGATAATCGAAGGCCTGCTGCATGACGCGCGTGGCGATTTCGGTACCGATCGAGTTCTGCGGATACCCTTCCTCAACGGTGACGAGGCGGCCGGTCTTCTTGACCGATTCGATGACCGTCGGAAGGTCCATCGGGCGCAGCGTGCGAAGGTCGATCAGTTCGACGTCAATGCCTTCCTTTTCCAGTTCGGCGACCGCCTTCACGGCATAGGTCATGCCGATGCCGAAGGAAACGATGGTGACGTCGTTGCCCTTTTTGTGGATGCGCGCCTTGCCGATCGGCAGGACGAAATCGTCGAGCTTCGGCACCTCGAACTGGTGACCATAGAGGATTTCGTTTTCCAGGAAGACGACCGGGTTCGGATCGCGGATGGCGGCCTTCAGCAGGCCCTTGGCGTCTGCCGCCGTGTAGGGCATGACGACCTTGAGGCCCGGGATCTGGCTGTACCAGGTGGCATAGTCCTGGCTGTGCTGCGCGCCGACGCGGGCGGCGGCACCGTTGGGTCCGCGGAACACGATCGGCGCACCCATCTGGCCGCCGGACATGTAAAGCGTCTTGGCGGCCGAGTTGATGATCTGGTCGATCGCCTGCATGGCGAAGTTGAAGGTCATGAACTCGACGATCGGCTTCAGGCCCGCCATCGCGGCACCGACGCCGACGCCGGCAAAGCCGTGTTCGGTGATCGGCGTGTCGACCACACGGCGCGGTCCGAATTCCTGCAGCAGCCCTTGCGTGATCTTGTAGGCGCCCTGGTATTCGGCGACTTCCTCGCCCATGACGAAGACGTCTTCGTCGCGGCGCATTTCTTCGGCCATGGCGTCACGGAGCGCTTCGCGAACGGTGGTCATGACCATTTCGGTGCCGGCCGGAATATCCGGGTCGGCAGCGACGGAGGCAATCGGCTGGGCCGGGACGGGAGCAGCCGAAGCGGCGGCAGCCGGCTTTTCTTCCGGCGCAGCCTGAGCTTCAGCCTTCGGAGCCTCCTTGGCAGGCGCCGAAGAACCGATCGCATCTGCACTCTCGCCGTCCTGCAGGAGCACCGCGATCTTGGTGTTGACCTTGACGTTTTCGGTGCCGGCTTCGACCAACAGCTTGCCGATCACGCCTTCATCGACGGCTTCCACTTCCATGGTCGCCTTGTCGGTTTCGATTTCGGCGATCACGTCGCCGGAGGTGACCTTGTCACCCTCTTTTTTCAGCCACTTGCTGAGCGTGCCTTCCTCCATGGTCGGAGAAAGCGCGGGCATCAGGATATCGATTGGCATTTAAGTTCCCTCCCGCGATCAGAGCAGAATGTCGGTGTAGAGCTCGGACGCATCCGGCTCCGGATCGGCCTGGGCGAAATCGGCGCTATCCGAAACGACGTCGCGGATATCCTTGTCGATCGCCTTCAGCTCGTCCTCGGTGGCCCAGCCCTTTTCGATGAGGCGCAGACGCACCTGCTCGATCGGGTCGTGCTCGGAGCGCATCTTCTGCACTTCGTCCTTCGAGCGATACTTCGCCGGGTCGGACATCGAGTGGCCGCGATAGCGGTAGGTGAGCATTTCAAGAATGATCGGGCCCTTGCCGGAACGGCAATGCTCGAGCGCTTCGTCGCCGGCGGCCTTCACGGCGCGAACGTCCATGCCGTCGACCTGGATGCCGGGGATGCCGAAGCTGGAACCGCGCAGCGAGTAGTTCGACTGCGCCGTGGCGCGGGCCGTCGAGGTGCCCATCGCATAACGGTTGTTCTCGACGATATAGACGATCGGCAACTTCCAGAGGGCCGCCATGTTGAAGCTCTCGTAGACCTGGCCCTGGTTGGCGGCGCCATCGCCGAAATAGGCGACGGAGACGCTGTCGTTGTTCCGGTAGCGGTTGGCGAATGCCAGCCCCGTTCCAAGCGAAACCTGGGCACCGACGATGCCGTGGCCGCCATAGAAGTTCTTTTCCTTGGAGAACATGTGCATGGAGCCGCCCTTCCCCCGGGAATAGCCGCCCTTGCGCCCCGTCAGTTCCGCCATGACGCCACGCGCGCTCATGCCGGTTGCCAGCATGTGCCCATGGTCGCGATAGGCGGTGATGACCTGATCACCGTCCTGCTGTGCCATCTGCATGCCGACGACGACAGCTTCCTGGCCGATATAGAGATGACAGAAACCACCGATGAAGCCCATGCCATAGAGCTGGCCGGCCTTTTCCTCGAAACGGCGGATGAGCAGCATTTCACGATAGGCGTGAAGATCCTGGTCCTTGCCGAAATCCGGGGTGTTCTTGCCCGTAAACTCCTTGGCGGAGGATTTCGAGGCCGATTTGATTGCAGACTTTGCCGCTGGTTTGCGGCCGGATACAGACGCGGTCTTGGTCGGCGCCATTCATCCCTCCCTTTGAGTTCTGCGTTGAGAGCGAGACTGCGCCCTGACGTGTATCGCCAGATTCCCACTCTGGTGTCGGGGCGTACCATAGGCAAGAAAAGCTGCCCCAGCAATGCCATAAATGCATGGCTCACATTCCGCGCAACCCACTGAAAAGGTTAGCGAAATGTGAAATCAACCAAAATTCGGTTAATTTAGAAATAGTTGTTGAAGATGACGATTTCGTCGCCGCGGGAAATATTCAGCTGATAGCGGGCGATCTCGTCCAGCATGTCCTTGTCGAGCGATCCGTCGCTCATCAGCTGAACCTGCCGCTCAAGCGTTTCCCGCCGGGCGGTCAGCTTGGCCAGCTCCCCTGCCCGCGCCTGTCGCTGGCGCTCGAATTCCTCCGTGGCGATCAGGCCGAGATCACCATGGACGGAATGATAGCCGAAGTAGGACAGAAACGCGACTGTGATGGCGGGAAGGACAAAACGGCCGAATTTTCTTTTCTTATGGTGCTTTGTCCACATGCCGCTCTAACGCCTTGCCACGCTTACGGGATCTCAAATCAGATCCAAACCAGAGCTTCAAATTCGCAGAACTTGCTTAAGCAATCGTTGACCAGAATCGAGTCCGGAAAAAGCCCGCGTCTTTCGGCGCGGGCTTCCATGAAAATCTCGAACCTGGGAGGCCATCAGGCCTTCAGGATGCCGCGGCCGGCATAAGTGGCCTGCGGACCCAGCATCTCCTCGATGCGGATGAGCTGGTTGTATTTGGCAAGCCGGTCGGAGCGCGACAGCGAGCCGGTCTTGATCTGTCCGCAATTGGTGGCGACGGCGAGATCGGCGATCGTCGAGTCTTCGGTTTCACCCGAGCGGTGCGACATGACCGCCGTGTAGCTCGCCTTGTGAGCGGTCTCGACGGCGTCCAGGGTTTCCGACAGCGAGCCGATCTGGTTGACCTTGACGAGGATGGAGTTGGCCACACCCATCTTGATGCCATCACGCAGGCGGGCCGAATTGGTGACGAACAGGTCGTCGCCGACCAGCTGGCACTTGGCGCCGATCTTGTCGGTCAGGTACTTCCAGCCGGCCCAATCGTCTTCGGCCATGCCGTCCTCGATCGAAATGATCGGGTACTTGGCTGCAAGCTCGGCGAGGTAATCGGCCATGGCTTCCGGCTCGAGCGTGCGGCCTTCGCCTTCCATCTCGTACTTGCCGTTCTTGAAGAACTCGGTCGAGGCGCAGTCGAGCGCCAGGCAGACGTCGTCGCCCGGCTTGTAACCGGCCTTTTCGACCGATTTCATGATGAAGTCGAGGGCTTCCGACGCGCTCTTCAGGCCCGGTGCGAAACCGCCTTCGTCGCCGACATTGGTGTTGTGGCCCTGGGCTGCCAGTTCCTTCTTGAGGACATGGAAGATTTCCGAGCCCATGCGCACGGCATCCTTCAGCGTGTCGGCGCCGACCGGCATGACCATGAATTCCTGGAAGTCGATCGGGTTGTCGGCATGGGCGCCGCCGTTGATGATGTTCATCATCGGGACCGGCAGGACATGGGCGTTCGGGCCGCCGACATACCGGTAGAGCGGCAGGCCGGAGGTTTCTGCGGCCGCCTTGGCGACGGCGAGCGACACGCCGAGGATGGCGTTGGCGCCGAGGCGCGACTTGTTCGGCGTACCGTCGAGCGCGATCATCGTCTTGTCGATATGGATCTGGCTTTCGGCATCAAAACCGCCGATCGCATCGAAGATCTCGGTGTTGACGGCTTCGACAGCCTTTTCGACGCCCTTGCCGTGATAGCGCTTGCCGCCGTCACGCAGTTCGACGGCTTCATGGGCGCCGGTGGAGGCGCCCGACGGAACGGCCGCACGGCCCATCGAACCGTCTTCCAGATAGACATCCACCTCGACGGTCGGATTGCCGCGGCTGTCGAGGATTTCGCGGGCGATGATATCGGTGATGGCGGTCAAGGGTCTCTCCCTGGTTTGGACTTGACGTCACGAGGTCACTGAAAATGTCTCATAATCAATGACACGAAAATTACAATCGAAGCAGTTTGCGCGCTTTTTGTGGGCGGGCTCAAGCCGCCTTGGCAACGGCATCGAGGGCGAGCAGCTTTTCGAGGAGCCGCGGCATGTCCTTCAGATACACCATGTTGGGGCCGTCCGAGGGCGCGTTGTCCGGGTCCTGGTGGGTTTCCAGAAAGACGCCGGCGACACCGACCGCGACGGCTGCTCGGGCGAGTACCGGCACCATTGTGCGGTCGCCGCCGGTGGAGGCGCCCTGCCCGCCCGGCTGCTGCACCGAATGCGTCGCATCAAAAATGACCGGGGCGCCGAGCGACGCCATGATCGGCAGCGAGCGCATGTCGGAGACGAGCGTGTTGTAGCCGAAGGAGGCGCCGCGCTCGCAGAGCAGCACGTTCGGATTGCCGCTCTGGGTGAGCTTGGCAAGGACGTTCTTCATGTCCCAGGGGGCCAGGAACTGGCCCTTCTTGACGTTGATGACACGGCCCGTCTTGGCGGCTGCCACAAGCAGGTCTGTCTGGCGGGAGAGGAAGGCCGGTATCTGCAGGATGTCGACCGTCTCCGCCACGACGGCGCACTGCTCTTCCGTGTGAATGTCGGTCAGGACCGGAAAGCCGAATTCCTTCTTGAGGTCGGCGAAGATTTCCATGGCGGTTTCGAGCCCGATGCCGCGCTTGCCGGAAATCGACGTGCGGTTGGCCTTGTCGTACGAGGACTTGTAGACGAGGCCGATGCCGAGCTTGCCGCAGAGTTCCTTCAGCGCGCCTGCCATCATGAAGGCGTGGTCGCGGCTTTCCATCTGGCAGGGGCCGGCGATCAGCGACAGTTTTGCGTCCTGCGCGAAAACCACCTTGCCGTCTCCTTCGCCGACGGAGACGCTGGAATTTGCGGTAACTTCCATGAATCTATTCCTCGAAGCCGAACAAAACACCCTGGCCGGGCGCCGCCGAGACGAGAACACGGCCCTCCCGGCGGACGAATGCGACGTCATTAGCAGCAAGGGTGATCTCTGTCACGGCAAGATCGGCCGTCTTGAAGATGATCAGCCGGCCGCGCAGCCCCTCTGCACCCGGCGCCGACGGCAGGGCGAATTCCGCTTCGAGTTCGTGATCCTGCAGGATGCGAATGCGGGCATTAGCCGCGGCAAGCTCGAGCGATGCAGCCTCCTGCTTGGCCTTTGTCATCAGCACCTGCTCGGCAAGGGCTGCGAAATCGAAGGGCGCCGATGCCGACAGGATGATCTCGCTCAGCCCCATGACCGCATTGGAATGGCGCTCCAGTTCGTCGCGACCGGCCGGCAGGGGTGTGATCCGCTGGCACGAAAACATCAGGAAGTCGGGCGCCCGGTCGTCACCCGCAAAAGCCAGCCGGAAGCTCGCCTGGGTTTCGGAACCGTCGGCCAAGGTCATCCCGCGAGAAAATTCCAGCACGTCGCCTGCTGAAACGCCACGCATCTTGAACCGCGCGTGATCGGCCATCGCGTCGCCCGTGGCGACAACGAGTGCCGAAAAGCCCTGCCTGTCGCGTCCCTTGCGGAAGGCCAGATCGCGTGCGGTAAAAACGTTGCCCCGTTTGGCAGCAGCGCTTGCATGACGGCGATTGGCAACGGCCAGCGGCTCCAGATAGCTGCCATCCGAGAAGAACACACAAGCATTGGCTGTGCCGAAAGGATGAAAAGCGTCGGGCGCAACTGTAAAACCAAGCTTCGTGAGTCGGGAACGCGCAGCGGCAAGTCCCGCCACCGGCAGCACGAGATGATCGATCGGTCTTGCGTTCAAGCGAGGGCCCCCGGAATTGGAATCGCAAAGCTACTTTGGCAGCGGGCTCGCGCCGCGCAAGTGGTGAGACTCGAGATATCTGGCACGCATCTATGAAGAAAAAATCATCATACTTCACAGAAATTTAGGGACTTGCAGAACACATATGGAACATATAGTGTCCGTTCTGGATTTGTTTCCGACTCTGAGGGTGCCAAAAGATGCTCACGCGCAAACAACAGGAATTGCTTCTGTTCATTCACGAACGCATGAAGGAATCCGGCGTCCCGCCGTCATTCGACGAAATGAAGGACGCTCTCGACCTCGCGTCCAAGTCTGGCATCCACCGCCTGATCACCGCGCTCGAGGAGCGCGGCTTCATCCGCCGCCTGCCGAACCGGGCCCGGGCGCTCGAAGTCATCAAGCTGCCGGAAGCGTACTCTCCTAGCATGCAGCCGCGACGCGGCTTCTCGCCCAGTGTCATCGAGGGCAGCCTCGGCAAGCCGCAGCCCGTCGCGGTGCCTCCGAAGCCCGCCGCCAACGACGACCCGTCGAACGCCACGACCGTTCCGGTCATGGGCCGCATCGCTGCCGGCGTGCCGATCTCGGCGATCCAGAACAACACGCATGACATCGCCGTGCCGGCCGAGATGCTCGGTTCCGGCGAACATTATGCGCTGGAGGTCAAGGGCGATTCGATGATCGAGGCTGGCATTCTCGACGGCGATACCGTGATCATCCGCAACAGCAATACGGCCAATCCGGGCGACATCGTCGTGGCGCTGGTGGACGACGAGGAAGCGACGCTGAAGCGTTTTCGCCGCCGCGGCGCCTCGATCGCGCTCGAAGCGGCCAACCCCGCCTACGAAACCCGGATTTTCGGGCCTGACCGGGTGAAGATCCAGGGCAAGCTCGTCGGCCTCATCCGCCGGTATCATTGATCATCTGCCGGAGCGGTTCCGGCAATGACCTGTCGAAACCCTGGCTTCGCCAATCGTAGTGGCGGTGCCTGCTCCAGGGACGGTTTCCGCCCGCCATGGCGGCGCGGATTTGCCAGCGGCGGATGTCGGTCGCGCCGTTGAGGGAAATCTCCAGGGCGCCCGCCTTGCGAAGCGTGGCAGCATTGATCATCAGGGCGCCGGACCGGCATTGATCGAAGCGGGCACGCGGCGCAATGACAAGATTGGCGGCGTCGCAGGCGGCACCCGCATAGCGGCCGTCCTCGACAGCGATAACGATGCCCTTGCCCATACTTGCCGCACACCAGGCCGTCGACTCACAGGTGAAGCGGCCGGCAGGCGCTTGTTTCATTTGCGACTTTGCCGTTTCGAGTTGCTGCGGGGTCAGTTCGAGGCGCTCGTTGGTTTTCGCGCCGGGTGGCTTGTCGTCGGGCGGCTTGTCCCTGGGTGGCGACATTTCAGGCTTGGTGGGATCGCCGAGCAAAAGCGCCCTCTTCCACTGATCGTAGACGAAGTCGGGCGGGCGGGCGCGATTGGTGGCGACTCCTTCCCCGTCTACAAGGGCGACCGTGGTCCCGTCTTCCGAGATCAGGATGTCCGGCAGGGGCATCGACCGCTCATGCCAGGAAAGCAGCAGAGCGGTCACCATCAGCGGCACGCCTATCAGTCTCAGTTTCGTCCTCAGTAGTGTCAGCAGCAGAAAACCTGCCGTCGAGACGGACAGGAACCAGGGATGCTGTCGCCCCATGCCGACATCGCCGCCCCAGGCGGCGACGTGTTTGGCGATGGCGATCACCCACTCCAGGCCGAGGCCCATGAGCTTCATGAAGGGGGCATCGAGGCCGAACGGCATCAGCAGCATGCCGGCCAGCCCGGCCGGCATGACCACGAAGGAGATGATCGGCATGGCGGCGAGGTTGGCGGCAAGGCCGTAGGTGGCGATACGGTGGAAATGCTCGACCGAGAACACGGCGGTCGAGATGCCGCCGATCAGCGAGGTCACGAAGATGCCGGCCGCGAAATTCCAGGATGCCAGCACCGGCGTCACCACAGGGTGACGGAACGGCAGGGGTTCGGGATCGCGGCGTTCCGCCCTGTGTTTCCAGAGTGCATAGCCGGCGACCAGGGCGGCGGTGGCGGCAAATGACATCTGGAAGCTCGGGCCCAGTATTTCCGAGGGCGACATGGCGATGATCACCAGTGCGGACAGCGCGACATTGCGCAGGCTGATCGATGGCCGGTCGAAGAGGACGGCGACCAGCATGATCGCCATCATGATATAGGCCCGCTCGGCGGAAACGCCGAAACCGGAGATCAGGTAATAGGCCGTCGCCATCATCAGCGCGCCGAGTGCGGCGATCTTCTTGACCGGATAGGCCTGGGCGAAGCCCGTGAAGACGGAAAGCACGCTGCGCACGCCGACAAAGAAGATGCCGGCGGCGAGCGCCATGTTCAACCCGGAAATGGCAACAATATGGGCGAGGCCTGACAATCGCAGCGCCTCGGTGGTATCTTCGGAAATCGCCCGGCGCTCGTCCGTGACGATCGCCGCGGCAAAGGCGCCGGGATCTCCGGGCACGGTCTCCCGGATACGGGTTGCGATTGCGCTGCGCAGATCGAAAAGCTGGATTTCGATGTCCTCCATCCAGCTCCGGGTTGAAGGGAGAACAGCCTGCTTTTTCGGCGCTCCATAGAAAAATCCGACCGCGCCGATGCCGTCGAAATAGGACGAAAAGGCAAAGTCGTTGAGGCCCGGCAGGGCGGGTCCCGACGGGGGTGAAATGCGGGCGCGGCCGCTGATCGTCTCGCCGGTCTGGGCGGGCTCATGGCGGGACCTTGAAAGCAGAGATACACGCTGCGGTGGGCGCCTGACTTGCGGATTGGAGGTCCGCTCGATGCGGACGATATAACGCCAGCGGCCCTGGGCGTCGCTCTCCCTGCGCTCGACCACGCCGGCAAGCTCGGTCGTCACCGGCGTATCGAGAATGACGGTGGACCGCCTCCAGGTCTCCAACTGCGCCAGCATCATGCCTCCGAGAAAGAGCGTGAGAGCGAGCGGCAACAGGTGCGTGGTACCGGACCGGTGGCGCGAGACGATCACAAATATCGCGCTGACGCAAAAGAGGAGGAAATACGGCCAGAAAGCCGGGGTCTGCGGCAGCGCGAACCAGCAGGCGGCCCCTGCCCCGACGACTACGGGCAGAAAAAGGAAGCCATGGCCATGGACCGCCTCCTCCTCCAGCATGACCGGGAGACGGCGCCGCAGTCGGTCAAGCCGTCGGCTCGTTGAGCGGCGAAAGGGGCCGCCGGACGTATGAACCGGCGGGCGGCTTTCGATCGCCGGAAAGAGCTCCGCCAGATCATGGACCTTGACCGAGTCGGATGCACCTCCGTTTATGCGGGAAGCCGGCTGCCGGGATATCAGCCTCCCTGCCTCGACACGCGTCGGAAATGCATCTTCCTCCTTCATGAAACGCTCTGTCCGCCCCACCGCCAAACATGCGGCAATGCAACCTGCGCGTTTCCCCCGCAGCCGTCAACTGGCGGTTAAATATCGGGAATTCCAGGGGGCGAACAAGAGTTGCAACAGGAAGTTGGACATCCAAGCAAAAGCCGCTGCCCAATAATCTTTCGCGCTGCACAAAATGCCGTCACGACAGCTTGGCATCAGCTTTCGGATCATATAGCAAAGCTGTGGACGCTTAATTCTTGTGGCGCTTTTAGGGCGCCATGCCGCCAAAAGGTTGGAGGATCAGCATGACGGAAACAAGCGCAAATCTGGTAATCGGTGACAGACAAGTCGATCTGCCGGTCAAGTCGGGTACCATCGGTCCTGACGTGGTCGACATCGGCGCTCTCTACAAACACACCGGCACCTTCACCTACGACCCGGGCTTCACCTCGACGGCGTCTTGCGAATCCAAGATCACCTATATCGACGGCGACGCGGGCATCCTGCTGCATCGCGGCTATCCGATCGAACAGCTGGCCGAGCATGGCGACTTCCTGGAAACCTGCTACCTGCTGCTTTACGGGGAACTGCCGACCGCAGCCCAGAAGAAGGACTTCGACTATCGCGTGACCCATCACACGATGGTGCATGAGCAGATGAGCCGCTTCTTCACCGGCTTCCGCCGCGACGCCCATCCGATGGCCGTCATGTGCGGCTGCGTCGGCGCGCTGTCTGCCTTCTATCACGACTCGACCGACATCACCGATCCCCACCAGCGCATGGTCGCTTCGCTGCGCATGATCGCCAAGATGCCGACGCTTGCCGCGATGGCCTACAAGTATCACATCGGCCAGCCCTTCGTTTATCCGCAGAACAACCTGGACTATGCGTCGAACTTCCTGCGTATGTGCTTTGCCGTTCCCTGCGAAGAGTATGTGGTCAATCCGGTGCTGTCGCGCGCCATGGACCGCATCTTCATCCTGCATGCCGACCACGAGCAGAACGCTTCGACCTCGACGGTCCGCCTCGCCGGTTCCTCGGGCGCCAACCCGTTCGCCTGCATCGCGGCCGGCATTGCCTGCCTCTGGGGCCCGGCCCACGGCGGCGCCAACGAAGCCGCGCTCAACATGCTGATGGAAATCGGCACGGTCGACAAGATCCCGGAATATATCGCCCGCGCCAAGGACAAGAACGATCCGTTCCGTCTGATGGGCTTCGGTCACCGCGTCTACAAGAACTACGATCCGCGCGCCAAGATCATGCAGAAGACCACGCATGAAGTTCTCGGCGAACTCGGCCACAAGGACGATCCGCTCCTGCAGGTCGCGATGGAACTCGAGCGCATCGCGCTCACCGACGATTACTTCATCGAGAAGAAGCTCTACCCGAATATCGACTTCTATTCGGGCATCACGCTGAAGGCGATGGGTTTCCCCACCACCATGTTCACCGTGCTCTTCGCTCTCGCCCGCACCGTCGGCTGGATCGCCCAGTGGGCCGAAATGATCGAAGATCCGCAGCAGCGCATCGGCCGCCCGCGCCAGCTCTATACCGGCGAAGCGCAGCGGGACTACGTTCCGGTTTCCAAGCGTTAATCGAACACGGTATCCAACAAAAAACCCGGTCAGCGATGACCGGGTTTTTTAGTGTCCAGAACCTGGAGAACGATGCCGGCGGCGGCCTCGCCGGGCGGCACGGGCACCTGCAGCCGCTCCCAGGTGAGATCGAAACCTTCGATCATCGCGCGACGTTGCAAAGTGTCGGAGGACAGGCGTTCGGCCCAGCGGCAAAGACTTGCCGGACGCACCACGTCGTTGACGTATTCCGGCACGACCGCGTAATCGGCGATCAGATTCGGCAGCGCGCCGGACCAGGTCTTGATCCGTTTTGCGAGCATGGTGATCAGCCAGTCGGTCTTGTAGGCCGAGACGACCGGAATTCCGGCAAGGCCAAGTTCGAGGATCACGGTGCCGGAGGCAGCAAGCGCTGCATCGGCCTCGGCGAATGCCGCCCATTTGCCATCGGCGTTGGCGGTAATCTCGGGCTTCACTTCGAAACCGGCGGCGATCTCGCGCACCAGCTTTTCCTGGCGGGGCACCGTCGGCAGCACAAAGCGGGTCGGCCCGTTGCGGGCGACGAACTCGCGGGCCGCTTCGCCGAAGACCGGCAGCAGCGCCTTGATCTCCGCCGAGCGGGAGCCCGGCAGAAGCATGATCGTCTTTTCCTCACCCGGAGCCTTCACCGGGCGCCCGGCCCGTATGCCGCGGACCTTGAGGAGTGACGGGTCGGCCGTCAGACGGTGGCCGACGAAGGTGGTTTCCGGCCCGCCGAGACGCTTCATGGCCTCAGGCTCGAAGGGCAGCACGGCCAGGACATGATCGACATAGGGAAGCATCGCCTTGGCGCGATATTCCTTCCACGCCCAGACGCTCGGGCAGACGTAATTGACGACCGGCAGGTCCGGCAAAGCGGCGCGCACCTTTTTGGCGACGCGATGAGTGAAATCGGGGCTGTCAATGATGATCAGCACATCCGGCTTTGCCGCAATGATGGCAGCCGCCGTCTGGTTGATCCGCTTGATCAGGTTCGGCAGGCGGGTGATCACCTGGGTAAGCCCCATGATCGACAGTTCGGAGAAGTCGAAGAGCGAGGCGAGACCTTGCGCTTCCAACGCTTCGCCACCGACGCCGACGAGCTCGACCGGGCCGTCATGGGCTGCCTTCAAGGCCGCGATCAGATCGCCGCCGAGAAGATCGCCGGATACTTCGCCGGCGATGACGCCGACCTTCAAGGTCCTGACCATCACAATCCTCCTTGCGGCAGGCCGGGATCGATGCCGCAAACGAAAATACCGGCAGCATCGGCCGCGGCAATCATCTTGGATTCTTCCAGCACCAAAGCGCGTCCCGCCTCCACGGCGATGCCGGCGAGACCGGCCTTGATGGCGTTTTCGATGGTCGACGGGCCGATTGTCGGCAAATCAGCGCGCATGTCCTGCTGCGGTTTGCAGAGCTTGACGAGTACGCCTTTGCGGCGGGCGGAGATGCGGCCTTCGGCGCGCAATGCAGTCACCCGTTCCAGCATCCGGTCCGTGCCCTCGACGCCTTCCAAAGCCACGACACGTCCGCCGACGCTGACCGCGCCCTGGCCGATGTCGAGTTCGCCGAGACGCTTGGCGGCTTCGGACGCCCGGTCGATATCGCGGTGGTCATCGTCCGAGGGCGCATGAGCGCCGAGCGGTCCGGTCTTGGCAAGCAGGCCGGGCACGATCTCGTGGGCGCCCAGCACCTCGCAGCCCATCGCCTCGATGAGCTTGATGACCATCTGGAGCACCGAGTCGTCGCCGCCGGAAAGAAGCGTGCGGACAACCGAGGGGACTTTCAGGATCGTCCGGAAGGTCGGATGGATGTCGCGCCAGTCGGGCCTTCGGGCGACACCGCCCGACAGGATGACGCGGGTGATACCCTTTTCGCGAAACAGGCGTTCGATTGCCGAAAGATCGCCGACGCCAACGGAAACCGCTTCGAAACCATCGAAGCTCTGATCGGATTCATTTGCGAGCGCTACGATCAGAGGTGTTTCGCCAGCCGCCCGGGCGGCTTTCGCCACATAGAGGGGCAAGAAACCTTTCCCGGCGATGATCGCCAGCCGGCCCTTCGGCGCAAGGCTCGGGAGGCCGGCCATGCGAAATCAGCCCTTGCCGCGGAAGGTCGAGGAAATGGCACGATCGCTATCGGCCGCGATGAAATCAAGGATCTCCATCGCTTCCTTGCAATCGGCGTAGTCGTTACGGATCGCCGCCGCGTTGGCGCGGATATTGCTCTCGCCCTCGAAGATCTGCTTGAAGGCGCGGCGGACGGTATGGATCGTTGCGCGCTCGATGCCGGCCCGGGTCATGCCGACCACGTTCAGGCCGCCGAGGACGCCCGGATTGCCGTTCAGCATGCCGTAGGGAATGACGTCGTAGTTGACGGCCGAAAGCCCGCCGATAAAGGCCTGGCGGCCGATGCGGGTAAACTGGTGCACGGCACAGCCGCCACCGAGGATCGCCCGGTCCGCCACATGCACGTGGCCGGCGAGCATGACATTGTTCGACATGATGATGTCGCTGCCGAGCTGACAGTCATGCGCCACGTGCGAATTGGCGAGGAAAAGGCAGTTGTTGCCGACCACCGTCTTGCCGCCGCCGCCGACCGTGCCGCAATTCATCGTCACGCCTTCGCGCATGACGCAATTGTCGCCGACCGTCAGTGTCGAATCCGCGCCTGCCTCATGAAGGCTCTGGGAAACGCCGCCGATCACGGCCATCGGAAAAATACGGCAGTTGCGGCCGATCTCGGTGCGGCCGCTCACCACGGCATGCGACAGCAGTTCGACGCCATCCTTCAGCACCACCTGCGGGCCCACATGCGAAAACGGTCCGACGACGACGTTCTCGCCGATGACGGCGCCGTCCTCGATCAAAGCTAACGGATGGATGCGCGCGCTGGCTGCAATGCTGCTCATTCTTCTTCCTTGCGCCGGATCATCGCGCCGATATCGGCTTCGGCAACAAGTACGCCGTCCACCTTCGCGTCACAATGAAATTTCCAGATATTGCCGCGCTGTTTCTGCTTGGTGACGTGGAATTCGACCCGATCGCCCGGCACGACCGGCTTGCGGAAGCGAGCATTGTCGATGGTCATGAAGTAGACGAGATTGCCGCCCTCGCCTTCTTTCCTGGCGCAGATGGCACCGGCGGTCTGCGCCATGCCTTCGATCAGAAGCACGCCCGGCATGATCGGCCGCTCCGGGAAATGCCCGGTGAAATGCGGTTCATTGGCGGTGACGTTCTTGATGCCGATCGCGGAATTGTCGCCATCGATCTCGACGATCTTATCGACCAGGAGAAAAGGATAGCGGTGCGGCAGCAGCTTCATGATTTCCTGAATATCGGCCGCACCGAGCACCGGCTTGGTCTCATCAGTCATTCTTCTTCTCTCCTCTGCGTTTCGCCCGCTCATCCGAACGCATCAAGACTTCCGCGGTATCGCGGAGGAAATCCGGCATCGGGCGGGCGGGAATACCACCATAACGCGCGCCAGCCGGAATATCCGACACCACTCCGCTCATCGCAGCAATCTGAACGCCGTCACCAATCGAGATGTGTCCATTAATACCGGATGCGCCGCCGATCAATACGCCGTCGCCGATCCGTGTCGAGCCGGCAATGCCGGCACCGCTCGCAATGCCGCAATGACGGCCGATCCGTACGTTGTGGGCGACCTGGACCTGATTGTCGATCTTGGTACCTTCACCGATCACCGTATCGTCCATGGCACCGCGATCGACCGTCGTGTTGGCGCCGATCTCGACATTGTCCTGGATGATGACGCGGCCGATCTGGACGATCTTCAGCATGCCTCTCGGGCCTGGCGCAAAACCGAAACCGTCCTGGCCGATGCGAACCCCATTGTGGATGATCACGCCATTGCCGATCAAAGCCGCGACCACACTCGCCCCTGCGGCGATCGTGCAATCCCGGCCGATCTTGACGTCGGCACCGATGACAGTCCCGGCGCCGATGCGGGTGCCGGCGCCGATTTCCGCCCGCGCGCCGATCACGGCCATGGGCTCGATTTCGACACCGGGTTCGAGCCTGGCGGTTGGATCCACGAACGCAGCCGGCGAAATACCCGGCGGAAACGAAGTGATTGGAGACGGCCGCATCGCGATCGGGTGCAGGAGAGCACCCGCCTGTGCAAACGCCGTGTGTGGCGTCCTGGTCAGCAGAACCGGAATATGAGCCGGAATGATCGAACGGATCGCCGTGTCACAAATAATCGCGGAAGCCTTGCAGCTTTCCAGTTCGTGACGGCTTTTCCGGGACAGGATATAACAGACTTCGCCCTCCCCGGCCCGCGCAACGGGTGCAACGGAACGGATCAGCCGATCGCCGGCGCTGCCATCAAGCAGTTCAGCCCCAAGAAGGGCGGCCAACTCGCGCAGGCTCACGCCATCATGGGGCGGAAAGAATTCATTGTGGTCCATAAAGCCAGAGCTCCAGAACAGATTTCCGCCCGCCATCGCGAGCGGAAATAATCAGAACTGGTTCGCCATGCTGAACCGGAATTCCTGGGTTTCGTCGAAGTCTTCCTTCATGACCGGATGCGCGTAGTCGAAGCGGATGTTGCCGAACGGCGACGCCCACATGATGCCCGCACCGACCGAAGCGCGCCAGTTCATGCTGGTGCCCTGCGCGGTGCTGGTGCCGAGCGGGACATCATTGCCGTAAAGGGTACCGGCATCGGCGAAGACGGCAGCACGCAGACCGAAGTCTTCCGGAACAGCCGGCATCGGCATCGACATTTCGGCGGAAGCCGTGAAGTAGGTCGTACCGCCGAGCGCGTCGCCGTGATCGGTCGTGCGTGGACCGATACCGTCGTTCTCGAAGCCGCGGATCTGACGGCCGCCGATCGTGAACTGGTCGAAGACATGCAGATTGTCGCCGGTGGACACCACATGACCTGCACCGACCGCTATGGAGCCGATCAGATCGGCCTCGGTCGACAGCAGCTGGAAGTAACGGGCACGACCAGAAATCTTGTAGAAATCGGAGTCGCCGCCGAGACCCGCATATTCATGCGTGATCGTCGCGTAGATGCCTTCGCGCGGCAGTGTCTGGCTGTCGAGCGTGTTGTAGGTCAGCGTCTGCGAAACCGACGACTGGACGAACTTGCCCTGGTCGATCATCGAAATGTAGGGCGACGAAAGGTTATCGTCCACCGTGCCAGGAACGCCGTCAGCACCGAAGGCGCCGTCGTTGTCGTAGTTAATTTCCTTGTAGGTGTAGCGGAATGTCGTCGCCAGATCTTCGGTGATCGGCGCCGTCACGCGCAGGGTGACGCCCTGTTCGTCGTAATCGTAGTAGCTGTTCGAAGAGGTCTTGTTCTTGAACAGGTCGAAACCGGCTGCAAGGCGGTAACCGAGGAAGTAGGGCTCGGTGAACGAAAGATTGTAACTGCGGGCTTCGTCGAGACCACCGCCGACTGCGACGCGGATGAACTGGCCGCGCCCGAGGAAGTTCTTTTCTTCGATCGAAGCTTCGAGCAGGAAGCCGTCGCCGCCCGCCGAGTAACCGGCGCCGATACCGAACGAACCGGTCGGCTGATCTTCCACGTCGACAACGATGACGACACGGTCAGGCGAGGTGCCCTGCGAGGTCGAGATGTTGACCGAGGTGAAGTAACCGAGTGCCTCGAGGCGACGCTTGGCGCGCGAGATCATTTCCTGGTTGAAGGCGTCGCCTTCGCTGAAATCGAATTCGCGACGGATGACATAGTCACGCGTGCGGGTGTTGCCACGGATCTCGATGCGCTCGACATAGGCACGCTCGCCCTGATCGACCAGGTAGGAAACACCGACCGTGTGGTTTTGCATGTTGCGGTCGCCGCGCGGCGTGACGCGAGCGAACGGATAACCGGCCGCAGCGACGCGCTTGGAGATCGCTTCCATCGATTTCTGGATTTCGCGGGCATTGTAGACGCTGCCGGCGCGGGTCTCGACCAGACCTTCAAGGTCCTGGCCACTGATGCCCTGGACCGTGGATTCCACCGAGATGTTGCCGTACTCGTAACGCTGGCCTTCTTCAACCGTGAAGGTGATGTTGTACTTGTTGCCCGATGCGTCGAGCACGGCTTCCGACGAGATGACGCGGAAATCCGGATAACCATGGTTGTAGTAGAACTGACGCAGCGCTTCCTCGTCGGCGCGCAGCTTGTCCTCGCTGTAGACGTCCTTGCGGGTCAGGAAGGACAGCGGACCGGATTCCTTGGTGATGATCACCGACTGCAGGCGGCCATCGCCATAAGCCTGATTGCCGACGAAATTGATGTCGGCGATCTTGGTGCGGTCACCTTCGTTGATGACGAAGGCAAGGTTGACGCGCCCCTGGCCAACGTCGGCGGTCTGGGTGGTGATCTGAACGTCGCTGCGGCCGATCGCGCGATAGGCTTCACGCAGGCGCTGGATATCTGCATCGACCAATGCCTGATTGTACGGGCCGAGCGGCTGGGTCTGAACGACTGCCTGAAGCTTGTCGTCCGTGATCTTGCGGTTGCCGTTGAACACGACCTGGTTGATGAGCTGGTTCTCGCTCACCGACACGACGAGCGTGCTGCCGGAAACACTGATTTTGACATCCGAGAAATAGCCGGTCGAATAGAGCTTGCGGACCGATTCATCGATGTCGTTGTTGGAGAAGTTGACACCCGGGCGGATGGTCAGGTTGGAACGGACGGCCTCTTCGCCGGCGCGCTGTGCGCCGCGGACCTGAACGCTCCGGATAACCGCCGCTTCGGCAGAAAGTGCGGAAGCAAGTACCAGTACACCTGCGCCCGATGCAACAACACTAGCAGACAGCGCAAACGCCGACACTGCGTTCAAAAACTTTGAACCAGCCTTCATTTCAATTCTTACCTTTTCCCGTTGTCCCTCGGCGGGTGGTGCCCGACTCCGGCCACGTGTGTCGTTTTACCTTCTTTTGACCTACAAGCAAGGCATCGTGTTAATTTCTGTTTACTTACTTCCCTTGCGTGACCCAATGGCCACGCAACTGTTGGAAACATGGTGAATAAACAGTTTCTTTTACGATTTGAAGGACATCAACCGATCAGATTGCTGATGTCGTTGAAGGTCGCGAACACCATCAGGCTCAAAACCATCGCAAGCCCGATGCGGAAGGCGATTTCCTGCGCGCCGGCGCCGAGCGGACGGCCACGGATGGCCTCGATGGCGTAGAAGACGAGATGGCCGCCGTCCAGAACTGGCACAGGCATGAGGTTCAAAAGCCCGATCGAGACGGACAGAACCGCAGCCAGCTGAACCACCGCCGCAAAGCCCAGCGTCGCCATCTGGCCGGACGCCTGTGCGACCCTGACCGGTCCGCCGAGCTGGTCCGCCTTCATCCGGCCGGTCACCAGATTGCCGATATAGCGGAAGGTGCCGGTGACGATATGGCCGGTCTCGGTGACGCCTTCGGCAACGGCCTGCAGCGGCGTGAAGGTCTCGAGGCGGAAATTGCCGCGCTGTTCGTTGGTAACGATGCCGATCAGGCCGAGCTCGACCTTGTTGCCGAACTGGTCGGTGACCTCGGAGCGCTTCGGCACCATCGGCAGATCGAGATCCTGGCCGTTGCGCTCGACCGTCACGATGATCGGGGTCTCGGGCCGGATGCTGACATAACGACGCACGTCATCGAAAGTGCGGATTCGCGAACCGTCAAGCGCCACCAGTCGATCGCCGGGCTGCACGCCGGCGGCAAGGGCGGCGCTGCCCGGCTGGACTTCTGCGACCACGGGATCGGCGACAACCTTGCCATAGACGCTGAAAAGCACGGCAAAGATGGCAATCGCAAGGATGAAATTGGCGATCGGGCCGGCCGCGACGGTGGCGGCCCTCTTCCAGAGCTTGGCGCCGGCGAGCGTCTGGGCCTTGTCTTCCTCGCCCATGCCCGCAAGTCCGCTCGCATCCGGCATGCTCGCGGCGTCCTCGTCGCCGAAGAACTTGACGTAGCCGCCAAGCGGGATCGCCGAGAGTTTCCAGCGGGTGCCGTGACTGTCGGTAAAGCCGACGAGTTCCGGGCCGAAGCCGACCGAAAAGGCGGTGACCCGGATGCCGCACCAGCGTCCGATAAGATAGTGGCCCATCTCGTGCACGAAGACGAGCAAGGACAGGACCAGCACGAAGGGGATGATATAGCCGGTAAGGAAGCTGAGGATGGCCATCAAAATTTCCGTTTCAACATTGTACCGGCCGCCCAGACATCAAAACCCGAAGAGGAAGCCCGCAACCGATACATTAAGATGGCCCGTCGTGGCCGTATAAACAAGCGTCAGCAGGAACGCTGCGAAACAGGCGAAAACGAGGCCATCGACGCGATCCATGACGCCGCCGTGCCCCGGAATGAGATGGCTGGAATCCTTCACGCCGAACCGGCGCTTGATGAAGGACTCGAACAGGTCACCGACCTGGCTTGCGACGGAAAGCAGAAACGCGATCGTCACCGTCCAGATCGACAGCCGGGAAAAGACGCCGAGTGTCAGGGCGGAGCTTGCGATCACGCCCGATACCGTGCCGCCGATCGCGCCGGACCAGGTCTTGCCCGGCGAAATGCGCGGCGCAAGTTTCGGTCCCTTGAGGGCGCGGCCGACGAAGTAGGCGAGGATATCGGTTGCCCAGACGACCGCGAAGATGAAGAGGGTCGCGACGAACCCCGCCTGGTCCTCGGCACGGATCGCCGCCAGCGAGATGCCGCTCAAGCCTGCGTAAAAGATGCCGCCCGGCAGCCACCAGCTGCCCTTGCGCAGCAGCACGAGAAGAAGGGCGGTGACGATCGCGCCGCCGAGGATCGGCACCGAGAGCTCACCTTCGTCAACCAGCAGGTCGATGGCGATCAGAAAGATGGCAACCCAGCCGAAGGCGTTCGCACGAAAATCGCGTTCTGCCAGCCGGGTGATCGTCGACCATTCGTAATAGATCAGAACTGTGATGGCGGCGGCCACGACGCGGAACGGCAGGCCGCCATACCAGGTGGCCGTCAGGACCACGACCGCCAGAACCAGCGCGGATGCGATGCGGCGCTTCAGTTCAGCGCTCATCAACCGCCCACCGCTATCGTCTTGTTCGACAGGCCGCCGAAGCGCCGGTCGCGGGACGCATAGATCTTCAGGGCGTCGAGGAAGAGTTTCCGATCGAAATCGGGCCAGTAGTCCGGCAGGAAGACAAGTTCGGAATAAGCCGCCTGCCAGAGCAGGAAGTTCGATAGCCGCTCCTCGCCGCTGGTGCGGATGATGAGGTCCGGATCGGGGATGCCGGCGGTGTCCAGCCTTGCGCTGATCTCGTCCGGGCCGATCTCGGAGGACTTGAGAATACCGGCCTCGACGTCGCGGGCAAGCATGGCGACGGCACGGGCGATCTCGTCTCGGGCGCCGTAATTGAAGGCGATGATCAGGGTGAGTGCCGTATTGAACTTCGTCGTTTCCTCGGCCTCGAGGAGAAGCGGAAGAATGTCGCTGCGCAGCTTCTCGCGTTCGCCAATCACCCGGATGCGGACATTCTCGCGGTGCAGTTCGGCCAGATCCTGGCGGATGAAGCGCCTGAGAAGACCAAGGAGATCCCTCACCTCGGTTTCAGGCCTGCTCCAGTTCTCCGACGAAAACGCAAAGAGCGTCAGATATTTGACGCCAGCGTCGCCGGCAGCCCGCACCGTTTCGCGAACCGCTTCGACGCCCTTGCTGTGTCCGACCGTACGAGGAAGCCCGCGCTTGTTGGCCCAGCGTCCATTGCCATCCATGATGATGGCAACGTGTTGAGGGATGATTGCAAGCTCGGGGTTCACCATATTCTACGCGGCTCCTTTGGCCGCCGGAATATGGCGGCAAACCAGGCCTAAATTAGACCTGCATGATTTCCTTTTCCTTGTCGCCAAGCAAGCGGTCGACTTCGGAAATCGTATCGTCCGTCATCTTCTGCACTTTTTCCGACTGCGAGCGGCTCTCGTCCTGGCCGATGTCGCCGTCCTTTTCGGCCTTTTTCAGGCCGTCCATGCCATCGCGGCGGACGTGGCGCACGGCAACCTTGGCCTTTTCCGCATAGTCATGCGCAACCTTGACCAGAGACTTGCGGCGCTCTTCGTTGAGCTCGGGAAGCGGAATGCGCAGGTTCTGGCCATCGACGATCGGGTTGAGGCCGAGGTTTGATTCGCGAATTGCACGGTCGACGGCGCCGACCATCGACTTATCCCAGATGGACACGCCGAGCATGCGCGCTTCCGGCACGGTGATGTTGGCCACCTGGTTGAGCGGCACGCGCGAACCATAGGCTTCGACCATCACCGGATCGAGAATGTTGGCCGAGGCGCGGCCGGTGCGCAGCGACGCGATATCGCTTTTGAACGCGTTGATCGCGCCTTCCATGCGGCGCTTGATGTCGTTGAGGTCGATTCCACTCATCCGTCTACTCCCGTATGTTGTCTGGGCGGCCCGCGACGCCGCGCCTCAATTGTCCGCTACGATGGTCTTGCGGCCGCCGCCGGTCAAGATTTGGGCGAAGCCGCCCTTCTCATGGATCGAAAAAACAATGATCGGGATTGAGTTTTCGCGGGCAAGCGCCACCGCCGCCACGTCCATCACCGCCAGACCCTTTTCGAGCACCTCGCCATGCGTCAGCGTGTCGAACCGGGTTGCCGTCGGGTCCTTCTTGGGATCGGCCGAATAGATGCCGTCCACCTGGGTGCCCTTGAAGATCGCTTCCGCACCGATTTCGGCCGCACGAAGCGCTGCCGCCGAATCGGTCGTGAAGAACGGATTGCCGGTGCCGCCGGCGAAGATCACCACCCTGCCCTGCGCCATGTGGTGCACCGCCTGGCGCTGCGAGAAGCTCTCGCAGATCTCCGGCATGGAGATCGCCGACAGAACCACGGTGTCGACGTTCAGCTTGCGCAGCGAGGTGGCGAGCGCCAGCGCGTTGATCACCGTGCCGAGCATGCCCATGTGGTCGCCGGTCACCCGGTCGCCACCCTTGGACGCGACGGCGACGCCGCGAAAGATATTGCCGCCGCCGACGACCACGCCGACGTCGACGCCCATGGCGCGCGCTTCGGCGATATCGGAGGCGACCCGGTCGGCAACTTCAACATCGATGCCGAAACCCTGGCTGCCCATCAGAGCTTCACCGGAGGCCTTGAGCAAGACACGCTTGTAGAGAGGCTGAGGCGACATGGGGGCTCCTTGAAATCGAAATGCAATGCGGAGGGTCAAACGGGTTGCGGATACACGAAGGGCACCGGCTTGTCACCGGTGCCCTTGCGCTTTCGACAGCTTTAGCTAACGAATATCAGCCTTTGGCGACTGCCGCGACTTCAGCGGCGAAATCCGATTCTTCCTTCTCGACGCCTTCGCCGAGCAGGAGACGGGCCATGCCGGTGACTTCGATCGAAGCGCCAGCGAGCTTTTCAGCATCCTTGACAGCCTGGCCGACGGTCACATCCGGGTTGATGACGAAGGCCTGCGACAGAAGGGCAACTTCCTCGAAGAACTTGCGCATGCGGCCGTCGACCATCTTTTCGATGATCGCGTCCGGCTTGCCGGAAGCGCGCGACTGCTCGATGAAGACATTGCGCTCGCGCTCGGCCACAGTCGCGTCGACTTCTTCGGCGCGGATGGCGAGCGGGTTGGTAGCGGCGATGTGCATGGCAACCTGACGGCCGAGCGAGGTCAGGACTTCCTTGTCGCCGACCGACTTCAGGGCGACCAGAACGCCGAGCTTGCCAATGCCGTCGCCGGCAGCGTTATGGACGTAGGTCGCGACGACGCCGTGCTCGACCTGCAGCAGGGCGGAGCGACGCAGCGTCATGTTCTCGCCGATCGTGGCGATCGCGTCCTTGATCGTGTCGGCAACCGGCTTGCCGGAAGCGGGGTAGGTAGCAGCCGAGATTGCCTCGACGGAACCGTCCGTCGCCAGGGCGACGCTGGCGATACCGCGGACGAGGTCCTGGAACGCGTCGTTGCGGGCAACGAAATCGGTTTCCGAGTTAAGCTCGATGACGACGGCCCTGTGGCCGGCGCTGGCAATGCCGATCAGGCCTTCGGCTGCGGTGCGGCCGGACTTCTTGTCGGCCTTGGAAATGCCCTTGGCGCGCAGCCAGTCGATCGCCGCTTCGATGTCGCCGTTCGTTTCGGTCAGCGCCTTCTTGCAGTCCATCATGCCTGCGCCGGACTTTTCGCGCAGTTCCTTTACCAGTGCAGCGGTGATTTCAGCCATTGTTTTGCCTCTTGTCGGTTCAAGTGCTTCTCGCCGGAAAAACGTCGGCGGACTCAAAAGTTTTGGGACGAATGTACCCGGAAGTATGACAGCGTGATGAAGACATCACGAAAGCGATCGCCTCGACGACCAAGCGGTGGCGGCTCGCCTTGAAACGACCAAGGCCAGGGATCGGTATCTCTGGCCTCGATCGAATTCAGAAAGGAGGAGCGGCCAGGCCGCTCCATCCGGCCTTTAAGCTTCTGCTTCTGCTTCGCCTTCGAGCGCCGGCTCGATCGGTGCTTCGGCAGATGCGCCGATATCGCGGCCCGAAGCGCCCTGCTGGCGAGCGATGCCGTCGATGGCAGCGCGGGCGATCAGGTCGGTGTAGAGGGCGATGGCGCGCGAGGCGTCGTCGTTACCCGGGATCGGGTAGTCGATGAGGTCCGGATCGCAGTTCGAATCGATGATAGCGACGACCGGGATGCCCAGGCGCTTGGCTTCGTCGATGGCGATCTTTTCCTTGTTGGTGTCGATGATGAACATCAGGTCCGGAGTGCCGCCCATGTCGCGGATACCGCCGAGAGCCTTGTCCAGCTTCTCGCGTTCGCGCTCGAGGTTCAGGCGTTCCTTCTTGGAATAACCGGACTGTTCCGAGTTCAGGATCTCGTCGAGCTTGCGCAGGCGCTGGATCGAGTTCGAAATGGTCTTCCAGTTGGTCATCATGCCGCCGAGCCAGCGGGAGTTGACGTAGTACTGGGCCGAACGCTTGGCAGAGTCGGCGATCAGTTCGGACGCCTGGCGCTTGGTGCCGACGAACAGAACGCGGCCGCCGCGGGCGACGGTGTCGGACACGACCTGAAGGGCGCGCGACAGCATCGGAACGGTCTGGGCCAGATCGATGATGTGGATGTTGTTACGGTCGCCGAAGATGTACGGCTTCATCTTCGGGTTCCAGCGGTGAGTCTGGTGGCCGAAGTGGACGCCTGCTTCGAGAAGCTGGCGCATAGAGAAATCGGGCAATGCCATGCCTTGTTATCCTTTTCCGGTTGAACCTCCGCAAGGCGAACAGCACCCTCTTCGAGAATGCCACCGGGCGGAACGGTCCGGATTTCTCCCGGACGATCCCATGCCTTACGTGTGGAATGCGGCTGGCCATACATTCGATTTGCCGCAAAAGCAAGAGCTTTGCCGAAATTACCTCAGCGGGCCAGGAGATCGAGCAGCGTCAGCATGGTGCCGGCGTCCGGCATCGGCAGGACCGCGTCAACATCGGCAGGCAGCAGGCCGGCGACCGCTCCCGACGCGTTGCCCGCCGGTGTCCCCAGGGGACCGCGAAACCCGTGCTTTTCCCAGGCGAGCTGCTGCAGCGCAGGCGTCGTCAGCGCATCGACCAGCCGGTTCGCCGCCTCGTCGATGACGATCAGCGGATGGGCGGAATAGACGGTGGGGCGCGGATAAAGGACGACGGGCTTGGCGCCAGCGCCTGCCATGATGCGGTCCCAGCGGGCGCGATCGGCAAGGATCCACTCGACGAGCTGGTTCTCGTAACCGACGATCATCGGCTCGCCGCCGATGCCGCCGGCCAGATATTGTTCGAACAGTTTTCCCGAGGACGGCGACTTGAAGCCCATGTTGCGGAAGATCGCCTGCGCCTTGGGGCCGAATTCGGCAAGCGATTCTGAGGTGGCCAGATTGCCGCTCAGGAGGCTCAGCGCGAGGCCGGCGAACATGAAGCCGGAATTCGACCGGTTGGGGTCGGTGGAGATGATCCGTGCCCGGCCATAGAGCATGTTGACGTCGAGCTTCGACCAGTCGGTGCCGGCAAGGATGGCATCGAGCAGCGCTTTCAGGTCGAGCTGATAGTGCCCCTCGCCCGTGCGGGTCACCAGGCCCGCCTTCATCAACCCGTCTGCGACCGGCTGCCAGGAATAAACGACGACGGGCGTATTCAGCACTACCCGGTCGTTCCTGATCTTCACGCCGTTCTGGCGGCCGATATCAACCATGATCGACGAGGACGGCCAGAGGAATTGCGGGTTCTGGGACAAAAGCGCCTGTTCGCGCACCATTTCCACCGAGCCGGCCACCCGGCTCTGGACGGTCAGGCCACGGCTGCCGAGCGCACGGATGACATCTGGATCGGCAAGAAAGGCTTCCTTCTCGCCGCCGATGAAGCCGGTGAGCGTTGTGCGGTTGCCGAGCAGGCCCTGCAGTTCCGGGCGATCCTTGACCGCGAAATATCCGCCGGTGCCGGCAACGCCGGTTGCCAGCAATCCCACTCCAAAGGCGCGTCTGGAAATCGCCATCAGCGTTCAAGGTCCTCTTTGAGCGATGCCTGGATGAGGCGAAGGTCGGTGTTCAGGCTGTCGAGCTGTTCGTCGACCAGGCTGTCGGCATAGTGCACGAAGGCATCCTCGAGCTTGACCAGCACGCCGCCGACCTCCTGCAACTGCTTGCTGTCGGGTGCACGTTTCGCCTCGATGATCGCGAAACCTTCCGCGACTTCGGCGGCGCGCGGCAGGTAATAGCTGAGAAAGCGGCGCACAGCGCCCACACTTTGCGGATCGGCCTCCAGCTTTGCGAAGACATCGGCGGCAATCTCGGCGAGATGTTCTACCCGGGCGGCGGTCGGCTTGTCGGTTATGCGGCCGGCGGCGGCTTCGAGCCGTTCGGCGGCGGGCACGGCGACCGCCATCAGTTCCCGGACGAATTCCAACCTGCCGCGGCCGATCGTCTTCTCGTCGAGCCCGTCGAACAACCGACGCGGCGCCAGAAGAAATACGAGACCGGCAAAGACGAAGGCGCCGATACCGGCCGCGACCAGCACCGGCATCAGGAACACGAAACTCAGCACGGGCACCACGATCGCAGCGACAAGCCCCGCCACGACCCAGTTCCAATCATTGCCGAACCATCTGCGCATTTTCGGCCTTAGTTGTAGCCGCGCGCGGTGCGGAATGCCGCCGCGAGATCCGATCCGCCATTGAACACGCGGGCTGAGGTGGCTTCCGCAAGGCTGTCGAGCTGGGTCTTGTCGGCATCGCCGAAGGTAATGCCGAAGACCGGAACATGCGGCTGCGTCGCAGCCCACTGGCTTATGAACCGCCGGCTTTCATCATCCGACTTGCCGTCGGTCATGATGACCACGGCAGGCAGATAGTTCGAAAGGCCCTTGGTGGCACCGATCTGCCGCATGGCCTCGGCAGCGCAGGCATACATGTTGGTGCCGCCGCCCGGCTGCTCGCCGAGCACGGCATTCAGAAGCCCTTCCTGTTCGAGCGGATCGCCGCTTCCCGTCAGCGAGCGGCGCACGCTGCCGTCGAAGGGAATGACGATGATGCGGTCGGCCGGTGACCATTGCACCAGAACCCGGCTCGCTTCGGCCGGCGTCAGCAGGAAACGCATGGCCTGTTTCAACTGGGTTACGCCATCGCCGCTCATCGAGCCGGAAAAATCGAGGCAGAGCGCGGTCAGCGAAGGCTTGCGCAAGGCGGCCTGGTAGAGCGTCAGCGCCTCGCCGATGACGGCCGGTTCCGGCATGCGGATCGCGGTCACCAGCCGCTTCGGATCGAAATTCCAGAGCGGTTCCGGCGTCGCGGCCACATCGGCGAGCGGAATGCGCCTGCCGGTCGCAGCGATGCGTTTCTGGATGTCGGGGGTGCGCAGATAGGCGAGCAGGTCGTTGAAGAAGGCCTGGACCTCCGCGCCGCGGCCATGATCGACAAAACCGATCGGTGAATCGGCGACCGCCACGCCATCGGCCGGATAGATGGCATAAAGCGGATCCTGCTGCCCGATGCCCGCCAGCTTGTCGTTGGTCTCCTTCAGCACCGCCTCGTAGTTCCACATCGCATCGTAAAGCGTGCCGCGGCGAGCCTGGTCCACATAAAGATCGGCGAGCCAGCCGGAGGAGCCCGAGGAGCGCTCGACGCCCGACAGCAGCGCCTTGACTGTGTCCTGCACCGTCTTGTCCTTGAGGTCGCCGGGCTCGATCACCGGCTTGTTGCCGAGCGCGCTCGACAGCATGGCGAGATAGGCGCTGGCGCCGGAATTGGACTGCGTCGCCGACGTCATCAGGAATTTCAGCGAGCCGGAATTCACCGCGGTGAGGATATCCTTCATGAAGACGTCCCGGCCGATCCAGCCGAGTGCCTGCGCCTTCGATTTGCGGACGCCCAATGTGACCGGCGTCTGGGCGATCGAGGTGAGGTTCTTGACGCGGCGGCGGGTATCGAACATCTCGACCCAGACGCTGGAAGCCGGCCAGACCGCATCCTGGGAGACGCCGGCCTCACTCTGCAGCGCCAGGCCGATATCGAGCGTGCCCTCGTACTTGAAGGTGCAGGCGGCATTCTTCTGCTTGCAGAATTCTTCCACGATCGGCTGCAGGACCGTGTTTTCCGATCCGGAGACGATCGAGAAATCCGGCCCCTTGCCGATATTGCAGCCTGCAAGCGGGACCACCGCCAGCAGCGTCAAAACCAGGTAACGCGCCTGCCTGATCGCCAAGGTCACGCCCCTGCCATCGCTTTCTTGAGCTCGACAGTCAGCTGTTCCATGCGGCTCTCCGCCTCGGCGCGCTTCTTGCGGCCGTCTTCCTGGACGCGCAGCACGCCGCTGATCGTATCGATCAGATCGCGGTTTGCCTGTTCCAGCGTGCCGATGTCGACGATGCCGCGCTGCGACTGTTCCTCGATGGCGATTGCCTGATCCTTCATCATCGCCGATGCTTCGCGGATCATCTGATTGGTGGCATCGGTGACGGTCTTCTGCAATTCGAGCGCCGATTTCTGCCGGTTGAGGCCGAGCAGGATAACCATCTTCTGCTTCCAGGCGGGAACGGTCAGTGCCGAAGTCGCCTGCAGGTTCTCGATCAGCGTCTCGTCGCCCGACTGGACGATGCGGATCTGCGGCAGTTGCTGGATGCCGAGCTGGCGGGCCTGCTGCAGATAGAAGATGCGCTTTTCCAAGCGATCAAGCGCCTGCAGGCTGTCCTGGTAGGTCTGCGCCTCGATCAGCCCGCCGCCGGGATTGGCTGCTGCCGCTTCGGCGGCGGCCTTCAGCTTCGGCAGCTCGTTGGCGCGGAAATTCTCGGCAAAGGCCTTGCCCGCCTGGACGTAGCCGTCGAGCTTGACGATCGACCGCTTGGTCTCCTCGTGGAGATCGTCGAGCAGGGCGATGTCGCGGCGAAGCGTATCCTTATGGCGGTCAAGTTCCAAGCCGATCCGGTCGATCTGGCCAGCAACGTCCTCGAACTCTTCCTTGAAGCGCTCCAACCTCGCCTGGGCGGACTGGAACATGCGGCTGAAAAACCCCTGCTCGCTGATCGACGCCGGATCGAGGTTCTTCGACTTCAGGATGATATCGTTGAGCAGCTTGCCGACTTCGCCCATGTCGCGATTGCGGACTTCGCGCAGGATACGGTCCGCATAATCGGTCACCGATTGCTGCGCCCGGTCTCCGAAGACGGAGATCGACGAGCGGTCGGTCAGGTTGATGTTATCGGAGATGCGGGCGATTTCTGCCGGATCGGCAGAAACCACGGGCAGATTGAGATTGGAAGTGGTCGATAAGTCGGTATCCGCCATCGTGTCATCCCCCCGCAGCGCTCTGTTTCACCGTCAGGCCTTTGTCAAAAAGCCGTCGCGCCGAGAAGATATGAGGAGCCACACAGGGCCAGTGCTTGGCCTCAAGACGACGGCCCCGCGCAAATCATGCCCGACGCGGGCTCACAGTAGAGAGGATTGCGTGACAGTTTCATGACGGCCACCGCCGCCGCCGGACAGGCACGGCCGGCAAACAGCAACGGGTGCGCTATTTCGCCGGCGCCGGGCACGAGTCCTGCTGCGGCTTGAGGAGCTCCAGCTTGGCAAGGCTGCCGGACAGCACGAAGTCACCGTAGTCCATGGTGAGATCGCGGGTGATGCCGTTTTCGTAGAGCTTGAACGACATGTTGTAGACCGGGGTCGGGTCGCCGACCGCATTCTCGTTGAAATAGGCGATCGTCACCGGCCAGAAGGAAGACTTTGCAAACTCGCCGGCCTTGTCGGCATCGACATCGTCCTTCTGCGCGGTCTGCGACTTGCCGATCACCGTCGTGGTCAGCAGCGCCTGGTCGCCATTTTCCGAACCGTCGAAGACCCGCGCCTCGAAGAAACTCTTGCCCTGCTTGGCATTCGCGATGACATCGAGCATATGGCTGGTTGGGAAATCGCTCGACGGCAATTCGATCTCACGACCGTCGGGCTGGGTGATTTCCACCTTGACGCCCTTGTCGACGATCGACGCATCGCCGCTCAGCTGCTTGTCGAGTTGCTCGTCGGTGAAGGACTTGGTTTCGAAATGGAACTGGTTTGCGGCCATGTCCTCGAAGGTGGTGGTCTGCTGGTCGCTGAGGCGCGTCTCCTCGCCCGTATTGATCTTGGTCACCAGCCGGAAATTGGTGGAAAAACCGGTGCAGGCCGAGCCCGTGAACTCATAGACCATGCGGCCAAACATGCCTTCGATGCCGGAACGTTCCGAGGCCTTCTTGAGCTTCAGGTCGTAAATGGCGCGATGCGGGACGAGCAGCCGGGCAGCAGCGTCGATAGTCGCGTCCGCGGAGGTGGCAGCCACAAGGCTCAGACCGCCGGCAAGGATCACCCCGAGGCTCATTCGCAACATTCACATTCTCCTGTTGGACTCAGTTGGGGATGTTATAAGAACGCCATCTGACCAAGCTAAGGCCTTGATGCAGGATTTTTGAAGAATTTACAACAAAACGGGAGTCGAAAATGACCGAAGCCATCGAAGGCCGCCTGAAGGAACTGGGGATCGTCCTCCCCGTCGCGGCAGCACCCGCGGCCAATTATCTGCCCTATGTGATCACCGGCAACCTGCTGTTCATCTCCGGCCAGCTGCCGAACGAAAACGGCAAAGTGGCCGTCACGGGCCTTGTCGGCGCGGACGTCGATGTGGCGGCAGCCAGCCGTGCTGCGGAGCTCTGCGCCATCAATATCCTCGCCCAGGCAAAGGCTGCTTTGGGTGGCGATCTCGGCCGGATCAAGCGGGTGGTCAAGCTTTCGAGCTTCGTCGCCTCGGCGCCCGGCTTTGCCGAACAGCATATTGTCACCAACGGCGCATCGAACCTGATCGCCAACGTCCTGGGCGAGGCCGGCAAGCATGCCCGGGCCGCCGTCGGCATGGCGGCGCTGCCGCTCAACGCCGCCGTGGAAATCGAAGCCATCATCGAGATCGAAGCATGACCGACGCCACCTGGATCAAGGACCTTCCGGTCGCCCATCGCGGCTACCACGACATGAACCGCCAGGTCTGGGAAAACACGCTCTCGGCGTTTTCCCGGGCAGTCGAAGCCGGCTTTGCGATCGAGTGCGACGTGCAGCTCGCCGCCGACAGCGTGCCGGTGATCTTTCACGACCATGATCTCGAACGGCTTTGCGGCATCAAGGGCGATATTCGCGAAAAGACCTCCGCCGAACTCGGCATGCTTTCAGTGGGGGCTACCAAGGACAAGGTGCCGACCCTGAAGCAGATGCTTGCCCTCGTCGCCGGCAAGGTGCCTCTGGTCATCGAGATCAAGGGACGCGAAGGGGACGGCCAGGACGACGGGTTTGCCGAGGCGGTGCTGGAAGTTCTCGAAGGCTATCAGGGCAAGGTGGCGCTGATGAGCTTCGACTATCACATCCTGCGCGACCTCAGGAATGCCGGCTCACCCTACCCGCTTGGCCTGACCGCCATGGGCGACAAGCCGGAAGAATTCTTCGAGCATGACGAAGCCATGCAACTTGGCCTCGATTTCATTTCCTATCACTACCCTCACCTGCCGAACACGTTCATCACAGCCCAGAGAGCGACCGGAATTCCGGTCATTACCTGGACCGTAAGGGATGCAAACGGCCGCGAACATACCTATAAATATGCGGACCAGATGACCTTCGAAGGTTTTGATCCGCGGGAGGCTTCCTCCCCCTCCCTGTAAAGCAGAGCATGACCGGCAATCTTACCATCCGCATCGAAAAGTCCTTCTGCGCGATCAGCCCGGCAAGCTGGTCGCGCCTTTCGGGCACCTCCAAATCCTCCTCGGAAACGCCCTACAATCCGTTCCTGTCGCACGCCTACTTGTCGGCGCTGGAAGAATCCGGCTCCGCCACCGCCAAGACCGGCTGGCTCGGCCATCACCTTCTCCTTGAGGACGACAAGGGCACGCTGATCGGCGCGGTTCCCGGTTATCTCAAGAGCCACAGCCAGGGCGAATATGTCTTCGACCACGGCTGGGCCGACGCTTTCGAGCGGGCCGGCGGACGTTATTATCCGAAACTGCAATGCACCGTACCGTTCACGCCGGCGAGCGGGCCGCGGCTGCTGGTCTGCGAAGGTTACGACAGGGATTCGACGGAGTTAACGCTTGCGGCCGGTCTCCAGGAGGTGACACGTCAGCTCGGCATCTCGTCGGCGCATGTGACCTTCATTGCGGAAGACCAGATCGCCGCCTTCGAAGAGGCCGACTATCTGCATCGCACCGACAAGCAGTTCCATTTCATCAACGACGGCTACGAGAACCACGACGCCTTCCTCGAAACGCTTGCCTCGCGCAAACGCAAGGCACTGAAGAAGGAACGCCGCGCGGCCGTGGAAAACGGCATCAGCATCGACTGGCTGACAGGCAAGGACCTGACCGAGGACATCTGGGACCAGTTCTTCGAATTCTACATGGATACAGGCGGCCGCAAATGGGGCCGGCCTTACCTGACGCGAAAATTCTATTCGCTGATCGGAGAGCGGATGCCGGAAGACATCCTTCTGGTGATGGCGAAACGCGAGGGCAAATATGTCGCCGGCGCGATCAATTTCATCGGCGGGGATGCGCTCTACGGCCGGCATTGGGGCTGTATCGAGGACCACCCCTTCCTGCATTTCGAGGTCTGCTATCACCAGGCGATCGATTTCGCGCTCGCCAGGGGCCTGAAGCGCGTCGAGGCAGGCGCCCAAGGCGAGCACAAGCTGGCGCGCGGCTACCTGCCTGTCACCACCCATTCGATGCACTATATCGCCCACGCGGGACTGAGGCGCGCGATCGCCGACTATCTGGAGCACGAACGCCAAGACGTGGAGCAGATGACGGAATACCTTGCCGAACACAGCCCGTTCCGCAAGGGCGAGCGCCAGCAGGAACAGGATTAGAGCCCGGACAGATCGGGCCGGAGAAACAAGGAGAGGACATCGCGATGAGCGGCCAGGCTTACGACAGCAACAACATCTTCGGAAAAATCCTGCGCGGCGAGATCCCGTGCCATCGGGTCTACGAGGACGCCGATACGCTTGCCTTCATGGATGTCATGCCGCAATCGCCCGGTCATCTGCTGGTGATTCCGAAAGTGCCGTCGCGCAACATTCTCGATGCCGACCCGGCGGTGCTTTCGAAGCTCATTCCCGTGGTGCAGAAGCTCGCCAAGGCTGCGAAGGAGGCTTTCGAGGCGGACGGCATCACCGTGATCCAGTTCAATGAGCCGGCTTCCGGCCAGACCGTCTTCCACCTGCATTTCCACGTCATCCCGCGCTACGAGGGGCAGGCTTTGAAGCCCCATTCGGGCCAGATGGAAAACAACGAAGTGCTGGCGGCAAACGCCGAGAAGATCATCGGCGAACTGGGCAACTAAGTCTCAGAAGCCGACCCACCAGAGGCCGGCGACAAGCAGCGCCATCGGCACCGCAACCCCGATCCAGACCTTGCGGCCGGTCGCCAGGAAGACGGCAAAACCGATACCGGCCGCCCCCAGCCTCAGCCAGAGGGGCGAGCCGGCCAGCGTGCCGTTCGGGAAGACGATCAGTTTGGCGGTGACCGCCATGACCAGCGCGGTCGCAACCGCCCTCACCCAGTAAAGCGCCTCGGAATCCTCGTCGAGGCGATTGCCGGTGAAAACGCCGAGCCAACGCCAGATGTCCGTCGCCAGAAAGCCGGCGACTGCGATGACGATAAAGGTCCAGTATTCGGCGATCATCGCTTTATCCCCTGCCCGGCACGCTTCCTCCTGCGACGCGCCCTGTCGATCAGATAGGCCGCTGTGCCGCCGCCGAGGCCGGCGCACAGCACGTCGAATTCCGGGGTGACCAACGCCATGGTGGGGCCGAGGACCACCCCCATGACGAAGGCGATCTGGACCACCGGCTGGCGGGCGCTCGCCCAGATCGAGGCGTTGAAATAGACCGGCGTCAGGAAGAAGAGCACCCCCGCAACCGTCGGCGGAAAGGCCGAGACGATATCGTAGAAGACCGCGACCACCAGCGTGCCCGTCAGGGTCAGTGTCACGCCGAAGCCGGCGAAGTAAATCGCCCGGTGCTCGCGCGGCACGTTGCGAAGCGTGGTGATCGCGAAGACCCAGGATGTGATGGCGATGAAATGCGACAGGATCAGCAGCAGCCAGATCGGCGTGCGCCTTGTGCGCATTTCGGGGATGACCGAGGCGACCATCGGCGTCATGCGGATCGAGGAGAGTGTCACCGCGAGGAAACAGGCGGCGATGTTGGCGCCGCTCGCCATCGTGCCGACCAGGATGACCTGCGCCGGCAGCGCCCAGATCGCAAAGGACATGAACACGGCCTCCGCGCGCGTCAGGCCCGATTCCAGCGCAAACGCGCTGAAACCGACGATCGAGGTGAGCAGGATGAGCGCCGGCAGAGACAGGAGGCCCCGCATGCCGGTAAAGAACCAGGATAGGGCGTTGCGGTCATCACTGTCTGGAGACATCGGTATTCCGGATATGCGCGAAGAAAGAAGGCAAGTCGTCAAAAACGACGATGCCGGGACAAGCCCGGCATCGCAAGAGTTCCATCCGAAAGCCTATTTGCTCTTCGGCACGCGCGGCACCGTCGTGCCCTTGCGCGGCGGCGTCTTGGGCGCGTCGTCCGATGCGATCACGTCCGCATCGACCATGGCACGAGCCCGTGTGTGACCGCCGTCCTTGTCCTTCGGGGCCGACTTCTTCGGCGCCTTGGGCTTGGTAACCTTGGCTTCGGCTTCCTCAGCGGCCTCTTCCACCTCGGCCTCCGGCTTCGGCTTCACGGGCGTCGCTTCGGAAATCGAGTCGAGGATGAGCTTATCCTTGCCATCCTCGCCCTTGCCGACCGTAACGCGAACCACGCCACCCTTGCGCAGCTTGCCAAACAGGATCTCGTTGGCGAGCGGCTTCTTGATGTATTCCTGGATGACGCGCGAGAGCGGGCGGGCACCCATCTTCTCGTCGTAACCCTTTTCCGCCAGCCAGGCGACTGCGTCCTGATGCAGGTCGAAGGTGACGTTGCGTTCCGAGAGCTGCGTCTCGAGCTGCATGACGAACTTCTGCACGACCTGATGGATGACTTCCGTTGGCAGCGGTGCGAACTGGATGATCGCATCAAGGCGGTTGCGGAATTCCGGTGTGAACAGGCGGTTGATCGCCTCTTCGTCTTCGCCGGTGCGCTTGGACGAACCGAAGCCGATGGCGGCCTTGGCCATTTCCGACGCGCCCGCATTGGTCGTCATGATCAAGATGACGTTACGGAAGTCGATCTTCTTACCGTTGTGGTCGGTCAGCGAACCATGGTCCATGACCTGCAGCAGGATATTGTAGATATCCGGATGCGCCTTCTCGATTTCGTCGAGCAGGACCACGCTGTGCGGATGCTGATCGACGCCATCGGTCAGGAGACCGCCCTGGTCGAAGCCGACATAGCCGGGAGGTGCGCCGAGCAGCCGCGAGACCGTGTGGCGTTCCATGTATTCCGACATGTCGAAACGCAGTATCTCGACGCCGAGCGAGGCGGCAAGCTGCTTGGCGACTTCCGTCTTGCCGACGCCGGTCGGGCCGGAGAAGACGTAGGAGCCGATCGGCTTGTTCGGTTCGCGAAGGCCGGCACGGGCGAGCTTGATGGCCGTCGACAGGGCTTCGATGGCCGCATCCTGGCCGTAGACGACCGAACGCAGTTCCTTTTCCAGGTTGGCGAGAACCATCTCGTCATCCTTGGAGACGGTCTTTGCCGGAATCCGCGCCATCGTGGCGATCGTCGCCTCGATCTCCTTCTCGGTGATCAGCTTGCGGCGCTTGGAGGCCGGCAGCAGCATCTGGGCCGCACCGGTCTCGTCGATCACGTCGATCGCCTTGTCCGGAAGCTTGCGGTCGGAGATGTAGCGGGCCGACAGTTCGACGGCCGACTTGATCGCCTCGTTGGTGTAGCGCAGCTTGTGATAGTCCTCGAAATACGGCTTCAGGCCCTTCATGATCTCGATCGCATCCTCGATCGACGGCTCGTTGACGTCGATCTTCTGGAAGCGGCGGACCAGAGCCCGGTCCTTTTCGAAGAACTGGCGGTATTCCTTGTAGGTGGTCGAGCCGATGCAGCGGATCGCACCCGAAGACAGAGCCGGCTTCAACAGGTTCGAGGCATCCATCGCGCCGCCGGACGTAGCGCCGGCGCCGATGACCGTGTGGATCTCGTCGATGAACAGGACCGCACCCGGATACTCTTCTAGTTCCTTGACGACCTGCTTCAGACGTTCTTCGAAGTCGCCGCGATAACGGGTACCGGCCAAGAGCGTGCCCATGTCGAGCGAGAAGATGGTAGCGTCGGCGAGAGCCTCCGGTACCTTGCCTTCGATGATCCGCTTGGCCAAACCTTCGGCGATCGCCGTCTTGCCGACGCCCGGATCACCCACGTAGAGGGGGTTGTTCTTGGAGCGGCGGCACAGGACCTGGATCGTGCGGTTGACTTCGGCATGGCGGCCGATCAGCGGGTCGATCCGGCCGTCGCGGGCCTTTTCGTTCAGGTTGACGCAATAGGCCTTGAGGGCATCCTGCGGCTTCTTGGCAGACCCTTCCTCCTGATCGCGGGAAGAGGGCTTGGCTTCCTGCTCGCTGTCGTCGGCGCCGCGCGGCGTGCGGGTCTGGGAGGAACCTGCGCGCTTGCCGATGCCGTGCGAAATGTAGTTGACCGCGTCGTAGCGGGTCATTTCCTGCTCCTGCAGGAAAAAGGCCGCATGGCTTTCCCGTTCCGCGAAGATCGCGACGAGAACGTTGGCGCCGGTCACTTCCTCGCGGCCCGAGGACTGGACGTGGATGACGGCGCGCTGGATGACGCGCTGGAAGCCGGAGGTCGGCTTGGAGTCCTCGTCATAACCAGTGATCAGGTTGGCAAGTTCGTTATCGACATAGTCGGTGACGGTCTTGCGCAGGGTTTCCAAATTGACGTTACAAGCTCCCATGACCGCGGCTGCGTCGGCATCGTCGATCAACGCCAAAAGCAGGTGCTCGAGCGTGGCGTATTCGTGATGCCGCTCGTTGGCAAAGGTCAGTGCCTGATGCAGCGCCTTTTCTAGACTAGGCGAAAATGTTGGCACGTCGGGTTCCTCACTTCTTTTCCATGACACATTGCAGCGGATGCTGGTGTTGCCGGGCGAAGTCCATGACCTGGGACACTTTGGTTTCCGCTACTTCGTATGTAAATATTCCGCATTCTCCCACGCCGTGATTGTGGACATGGAGCATGATACGCGTCGCCGCTTCCCTGTCCTTCTGAAAGAAACGCTCCAGAATGTGGATGACGAACTCCATGGGCGTATAATCGTCATTCAGCAGCAGTACGCGGTAGAGATTTGGCTTCTTGGTTTTTGGCTTCGTGCGGGTAATGACGGAGGTGCCGCGATTTGCGTTGTCTCCGTCGCCACCCTTTTCAGCTTGCATCAAGATCGGCAGTGCGATCATCTTCATTCATTCCCCAGTCATCCGGCGGGTTCGTCCGAATGGCCGAACGGCCGGACTTCAGTCTTCCTAACTTAGTTCATTGAACGCGAATTTTAAGCCCCCTTTGCGGCCACGCAATCACTATTCCGCTAAAGAGATCATCGAACATGCCGAAAATCGGGAATTTCCGCATTGGCATGAATCAAAAAGGCCGGCAGCGTTGAACGCCGCCGGCCTTCTGTGGTGAAGGCGTCGCTTGGAGGGGCCGCTATGCGCGTTACGCCGCGTTTTTTGCGGCCACCACGGCGGTCGACTTGGCGACCGGCGTTTCGTAGGGCTTGTAGGCCGTCTTGGCGAGATCGGCATACATGTCGGTGATCTTGGCCGACTCAGCAACAAAGCCTTCATAGGCCGACTTCACGTACTTGGTCTGGAGTTCGAAAACCGCCTCGACACTGCGGGTGGAAGCGAGCGCCTCGACGAAACCTGCCATCTCCTGGAAGGACTTCTTGGAATAATCAGTCGTCTCGGTCGCAATCGCCTGAAAACCCTTGGCGATCTCGGAATAGCTCTTCAGCATCCCGTCCATCGCTTCCTTGCTCTTCTTGTTGGCTTCATCAAAGTTGAACATCGCCTGTCCCTTTGTTCTATTCGGATTTGCTGATTGAAGGCGGCCAGCCGATAAAAGTCAAGGGTGATTTGTGCGGCGCAAAATCACCTTCGGTTGCAACGGAATCCATGCAAATGCACGGATCGATTCAGGCTTCTGATTTTGCGAAGATATATCAGCACATGGCAAACCGCCGCGCAAAAACGCCGCAGCCATTTTCTTTCGAGGCGCCACCGTTCGCCGCGAATCAAAAACGGGCCCGTGAGCCCGCCTTCAAACCTTGCGATCACGCCGGTCAGAGATCGACGTGGAGGAGATCGATCAAAGATCGACGTCCAGGATCGCCATGGAAAAGTTGTAGGAGCGGTCGCCGTCCTCGTCATCGATATAGATGACACCGAGAAACTCGTCTCCGAGGTAAACTTCGGCCGAGTCGTTCTTGCGCGGACGCGCCTTGACGATCGCCTGCGGATTGATCACGCGCTTGAAATAGGCGTCGAGCTTCTTGATTTCGTCCGGTTTCACGTTTCTCTCCGTCAGCGGTTCTCGGTTGCGGCGCTTTTGGCATGGGACAAAGGTGAAAGTAAAGCCGCCAGAAATAGCCTTTACCGCTCTTTTGCGATGTTCGTTGGGGCCGATGATCAGCGCGCTCCAAACATCGACAAGCGGCGGGCAAACGCAGACGAATCAGTCGTCGGCCCCGAGAAGCTGGTCCATCAAGCGCGACGGTTCCGAACACCCAGCGCTCCCGACCACCTTTGCCGGCACGCCGGCGACGGTGGACTTCGGCGGTACGGCCTTCAGGACCACCGAGCCGGCGGCAACGCGCGAGCACGACCCGACCTCGATATTGCCGAGGATCTTGGCGCCGGCGCCAATGAGGACGCCGTTGGCGATCTTCGGATGGCGGTCGGCGCCCTCCTTGCCGGTGCCGCCGAGCGTCACCCCATGCAGGATCGAAACGTTGTCGCCGATGACAGCCGTCTCGCCGACCACGAGGCCGGTGGCGTGATCGAGGAAGATGCCCTTGCCGATGCGGGCTGCCGGGTTGATGTCCGTCTGGAAGACGCTGGAGGAGCGGCTCTGCAGATAGAGGGCAAAGTCGCGGCGGCCGCGCATGAACAGCCAATGCGCCAGCCGGTGCGTCTGGATCGCGTGAAAGCCCTTGAAATAGAGAACCGGCTCCATGAACCGCAGGCAGGCGGGATCGCGGTCATAGACGGCCTGGATGTCGACGCGCATGATCGCGCCCCATTCCGGCCAGTCGGCCAGCATTTCCATGAAGGTCTGGCGCAGAAGGACGTCCGGCACGTCCGCATGGGCAAGGCGTTCGCAGATGCGGTGTACGACGCATTCCTCGAGCGAGCGATGGTTGAGCACGGCAGAATAGAGAAATGCGGCGAGCAGCGGATCCTGCTCGGTTGCCATGCGCGCTTCCTGGCGCAGCGTATCCCAGATGGGATCCACGGTCGCGAGCGACTCCTGGCGGATTTCAGTTCTTGCGGCCATCGCCGTCTCCTCGTTTGCCGTACGGCAGAGCTTCCTACGGCAGTATATAGAATAAGTTTACGCCAAGACCAATGCCCGGAAAATCGCATTCCGTTGATCGTAAGAATGAAAGAACCTACGGTCTTGCGGAGAGTTCGGCGTAGAACTCCAGAACCGCCTTCTTGAACACCCGGTCGCCGACGGCGAGCATGTGGTCGCGGCCGGGGATATCGAGGGCAACCGCATGCGGCATCAAGGCGGCGAGTTCCTGCGCGGAACCGGCGATGTCGTCCTTGGTTCCGACCCCGATCAGCGTCGGCGCGTCGATACGCCCCATGTCGGCGCGGCTGACAAGGTCCCGCGAACCGCGGATACAGGCAGCGAGGGCTTGCTTGTCGCTCTTCGTCTGGTCGGCAAAGGCGCGGAACATGCGGCCGCGGGCATGGGCGACGTCATCGAGGGACGGAGCGAGCAAGGCGTCGGCGATCGGATCCCAGTCCCCTACCCCGTCGGTCATGCCGATGCCGAGGCCGCCGAGGACCAGCGAGCGTACCCGATGCGGATGCGCGAGTGCGGAAAAGACCGAGATGCGGGCGCCCATCGAATATCCGAAGACATGCGCTTCCGGGATCCTCAGATGGTCGAGGAGCGCCATCGAATCCTCGGCCATCACCCATGGCCGATAGGCTTCCGGATCGAGCGGCTTGCCGCTTGCGCCATGCCCGCGGTTGTCCATGGCGATCACCCGGTAACCGGCGTCGCCCAGCGTCTTCAGCCAACCCGGATGTACCCAGTTGACCAGCGCGCTCGAGGCAAACCCGTGGACGAGCAGCACCGGATCGCCGGACGGATCGCCTTCGTCGAAATAGGCAAGATCGAGACCATCATGGGAAAACTTGGAGAAGGCAGGCGCATTGAGATTCATCGGGGCAGTCCTTATTGGCGCCCGGAACATAAGGGATGAACCGCGGGGTTTGAACCCGTGAACAACAGGAAATCGACACGCCTGCGGCGGTTTTCCCACTACACAATCGCCAAGCGGGCGGCTAATGTCCGGCGCAAATCAGACGCGCCGCATTTCAGTATCGGAGACCATCATGGCCGGGCACAGCATTCCCCACTTCCAGAACGACGGCGGGCATCGCTTGATCCAGATCGGCGTCAAGGAATTCATGTGCACCGGCGCTTCGGTTCCCTTCGACCATCCGCACATCTTCATCGACATGGGCGACGACAACGAGAAGGTCTGCTCCTACTGCTCGACCCTCTACCGCTACAATCCGACGCTGAAGGCCGAGCAGACCGACCCGCCGGGCTGCGTCTTCCACGTCAAGGCCGCCTGATCGGCATCTGACATGTCCATCGAAAGAGTAGCGATCATCGGTGCCGGCATGGCCGGGCTGACGGCCGCGCTCGCCTTCGCCCGCCACGGCACAGCATGCGACATTTTCGAGGAAGTGGCCGCGCTGATCGAGGTGGGTGCCGGCCTGCAGGTTTCGCCGAACGCATCACACGTGCTCTCCGAGCTCGGCGTCCTGCCGGCGCTCGAAGCCGTCTGGACCGAGCCCGATCGCATCGCTCTCGTTTCCGGGACGTCGCTCAGGCCGCTTGCGCATGTTCCAGCGGGGCGTTTCGCCCGCGAGCGCTGGGGGTCACCCTACGGAGTCCTCCATCGCGCCACGCTTCAACAGGCATTGCTTGCCGCGGTCGAACGGAACCCGCTCTGCAGCATCCATCTGGATACGCCTATCCGCAACGATCCGCACGTGACGCTGGCCGGGATCACCGGCAGAACCTACCCCCTGATCGTCGGCGCCGACGGCGTCTGGTCCAATCTGCGTGCTGGCATACCGGACAGCCCGGAGCCGGATTTTTCGCGCAATGTCGCCTGGCGCTTCACGATTCCCGGCAGCGCCAGGCCCGATTGGCTGGACGCTGGGCAGGTCACCGCTTTTCTCGGGCCGTCGACCCATGTGGTTGCCTATCCGCTCAGGGAGATCGATGGGTTCAATATCGTCGCAATCGCGTCGGGCATCAGCCCCGGCAAGACGTGGGACGCGCAAGCCGGCGATGCGCAGCGACGCATGCTGCTCGGCCAGTTCCATCGCTGGGACCGGCGCATCGTTCAACTGATCGAAAGGGCCGAACGGCCGACCTTCTGGCCACTTTACCATGTCGCGGCCGGGCGCTGGCACAACGGCCGCGACATGGTGCTGATCGGCGATGCGGCGCATGCGATGATGCCGTTTGCGGCCCAGGGCGCATCGATGGCGATCGAGGATGCCTTCGTGCTGGCAAACCGGGTGGCCGGTCCGCTTCCTCTTGCGCAGGCGCTGACGGAGTTCGAGAGCGAACGCACGCAGCGGATCGCCAAGGTACGTGCCCGCGGCCTGTTCAACCGCTTCGCCTATCACGCCCGCGGTCCGATCCGGCTTGGCCGAGACATCGTCCTGTCGCTGCGTCCGCCGCAATCGCTCGCGGCGGATTTCGACTGGCTTTACGGCTTCAAGGCGAAGTGATCAGATCTCGGCCGCTGCCGCAAAACCGATTTCCAGGTCCTTCTTCAGGTCCGCCACATCTTCGAGACCGATCTGCAGGCGGATGACCGGACCTTCCGGCGGCGCCTTGCGGATGGTGCGGTCCGACAGGTTGACCGGCACGGCGAGGCTCTCGTAACCACCCCAGGAGTAACCGAGGCGGAAGAAGGACAGCGCATCCAGAAAAGCATGCGCCTTGGCTTTCGCCTTGTCGCCCTCCGCCTTCAGCACGAAAGAGAAGACGCCGCTGGCGCCCTTGAAATCGCGCTTCCAGATCGCGTGGCCGGGAAAGCTCGGCAGCGCCGGGTGCAGGACGCGCGCAACGTCGTCGCGGCTCTCCAGCCATGTGGCGATATCGAGCGCGCTCTTCTGATGATGTTCGAGACGCACACCCATGGTGCGCAGGCCGCGCAGGATCTGGTAGGAATCATCCGGTGCGCCGCAGATCCCGAGGGAAATACGGGCTTCTTCGAGCTTGGGCCAGTGCCTGGCATTGGCCGAAACCGAGCCCATGATGATGTCCGAGTGGCCGGACGGATATTTCGTCGTCGCATGGATCGAGACGTCGACGCCGAAATCAAGCGGCCGGAAATAAAGCGGCGTCGCCCAGGTATTGTCCATGGTGACGACGCAGTCATGCCTGTGGGCCACCTCGGCGATCACCCTGATATCCTGCATCTCCATGGTGTTGGAGCCTGGCGCTTCGGTGTGGATCAGCCTGGTGTTCGGCTTGATCAGCGACTCGATGCCGGCACCGATCTCCGGATCGTAATACTCGACCGTGACGCCCAGGCGCTTCAGCATCGTGTTGCAGAAATTGCGGCACGGCGCGTAGACTGAATCGACGATCAGAGCGTGGTCGCCGGCCGAGAGATAGGCCAGAAAGGGTACCGAGATAGCCGCAAGCCCCGAAGGAACGAGGATGGTGCCGGCCGAGCCTTCCAGTTCGTCGAAGGCTGCACAGAGCGCATCCGTGGTCGGCGTGCTGCGCGTTCCGTAGGTGTATTTCTGGGCCCGCTTTTCCATCGTCGCAGCATCGGGAAACAGGACGGTCGAAGCGTGCACGACCGGCGGATTGACGAAGCCATGGTAGGCGGACGGATCGTTGCCCATATGGGCGAGGCGCGTGTTGGGGCCAGCGCTGGTGAACAGGGACTCGTTCGTCTTTTTCATGTCGGGGAGAGCTTTCATTGGCAATCGAGGCTTCAAGTTTTGCCGCCGGAGCAAGGCCTGGTCAACCCCGCACGGGCGGCTCAAATCATGGGCATCAGGGAGCCTGCCATCTCACGGAAAACGCACCTCTTTTGACCACGAGCTGCCTAAACTTTAGGTAACTGGTCGTTTTCTGAGCCGGGTTAACGAATTTACCTCATTTCAGACGCAATTCGAAAAGGCGACACTTGACCCTGCGTTGTTTTGCGAATGAGATAGCAACGCCCGCACCGGGAGGGTTAGCGGGCGGCCGGCCGTATTCGAAAAGACAGGGGAGCGGCACGGTGTCACCAGATCACAGAAAACCACAGATAAAGGTTGGGAAAATGAAAAAGACGCTTCTGTCAGCCGCGATTGGCGCAGCGGTCCTTGGCTTCGCATCGGCAGCATCGGCCGCCACGCTTGATACCGTCAAGTCCAAGGGTTTCGTTCAGTGCGTCGTCAACACCGGTCTCGCCGGCTTTGCCGCACCGGACGCATCGGGCAACTGGTCCGGTTTCGACGTTGACTACTGCAAAGCCGTTGCTGCTGCCATTTTTAATGACGCAACGAAGACGAAATACACCCCGACCACTTCGCAGACCCGCTTCACGGCGCTGCAGTCGGGCGAAGGCGATGTCCTCTTCCGCAACACGACCTGGACGATCAACCGCGATACCGCGCTCGGCTTCAACTTCCGCACCGTCAACTATTACGACGGCCAGGGCTTCATGGTTCCGAAGAGCCTCAACGTGAAGTCGGCTCTGGAGCTCTCCGGCGCTGCCGTCTGCGTTCAGTCCGGCACCACCACCGAACTTAACCTCGCCGACTACTTCAAGGCCAACAAGCTCGAATACAAGCCGGTCGTCTACGAAAAGCTGCCGGAAGTGAACCAGGCCTATCAGGAAGGCCGTTGCGACGTTTACACCACCGACCAGTCCGGCCTCTATTCGTTGCGCCTGTCGCTTTCGAACCCGGATGAGCACATCATCCTGCCGGAAATCATCTCCAAGGAGCCGCTCGGCCCGGCCGTTCGCCAGGGCGACGACCAGTGGTTCGATATCGTTTCCTGGACGCACTACGCGCTGGTGCAGGCCGAAGAGTTCGGCATCACCAAGGCGAATGTCGATGACATCCGCAAGTCCTCCACCAACCCGGACGTCCGCCGCTTCCTCGGCGTCGAGAAGGATACCAAGATCGGTACCGACCTCGGCCTGACCAACGACTGGGCTTACAACATCATCAAGGCGGTCGGCAATTACGGCGAAGTGTTCGAGCGCAACATCGGCCAGAACACCCCCCTCAAGATCCAGCGTGGCCTGAACGCGCTGTGGACCAAGGGCGGCCTGCAATACGCTCCGCCGATTCGTTGATCGGCCAGACCATGATGGGATAAGGCGGCCGATGCCGCCTTATCCCCACATAAAAACAAGACGCATAAAAAGAAAAAGGCCTCAAAAATGAGGCCACAGGGGAAAAGGCCAGCATGACAGATCACGCTGCAATTGCGCCTTCCGAAGCGCGAACTCTCAGATCCTACGTTTACGACCCCAAGATTCGGGGGATTTTTTTCCAGGTCCTCACGCTCGTCATCGTCGTCGGCGTCGGCTGGTGGATTTTCGACAACACCGTCGCCAACCTTGCGCGCTCGGGTACCGCTTCCGGATATCAGTTCCTCAAAGGCCGCGCCGGTTTCGATATCGGCGCCTCCCTGATCGAATACTCGAGCGATTCGACCTACGGCCGCGCCATCCTCGTCGGCTTCCTCAACACGATCCTGGTGGCGTTCTTCGGTATCATCACCGCCACGGCCATCGGCTTCATCATCGGTATCGGCCGCCTTTCGAAGAACTGGCTGATCGCCAAGCTCTGCACCGTCTATGTGGAAGTCTTCCGCAACATCCCGGTGCTGCTGATCATCTTCTTCTGGTACAAGGGCGTCCTTTCGTCCCTGCCGCAGGTTCGGGACTCGGTCAAACTGCCGCTCGGCATGGTGCTCAACAACCGCGGGCTCGCCTTCCCGAAGCCCGTCTGGGGTGACGCCGCATGGGTCATCCCCGTAGCGCTGCTGATTGCCGTCGTTGCGGCGTTCATCGTGGCGCGCTGGGCAAAACAGCGTCAGATGCGCACGGGCCAGCAGTTCCATACGATCTGGACGGTAACCGGCCTGATCATCGGCCTTCCGGTGCTCGCCTTCCTTGCCGTCGGCGCTCCGCTGACGTTCGATTTCCCGATCGCGGGCCGCTTCAACCTGTCGGGCGGATCGGTGATCGCCCCGGAATTCGTGGCCCTCTACCTCGCCCTGTCCTTTTATACGGCCTCGTTCATCGCAGAGACGATCCGCGCCGGCATCCGGGCCGTGGCCAAGGGGCAAAGCGAAGCGGCGGCAGCACTCGGATTGCAGCCCAGCACCACGACCCGTCTCGTCATCGTGCCGCAGGCGATGCGGGTCATCATCCCGCCGCTCACCAGCCAATATCTCAACCTTACGAAAAACTCGTCGCTCGGCATCGCCGTCGGGTTTCCGGAACTGGTCGCCACCGGCGGCACGACGATGAACCAGACCGGACAGGCAATCGAAGTGGTGTCGATCTGGCTCGTCGTCTATCTCAGCATCAGTATCACGACCTCTCTGTTCATGAACTGGTTCAACGCCAAAATGGCCCTGGTGGAGAGGTAAGATCATGAACACGAAAAACGTTGCCTATGTCCGGCAGGAGATGATCGGCCCGACCCCTGCTCCGCTGAACACCAGGAGCGCCTCGGGCTGGATCCGCACCAATCTTCTGGCGACGCCGAAGGATGCACTGCTGACGATCCTTGCCGTCGCCGTCCTCGTCTGGGCGCTGCCCGGCATGATCAACTGGCTGTTCGTCCAGGCGGCGTGGTTCGGGACCGACCGCACATTCTGCACCACCGCGGTACAGGGCGGCATCAAGCCGAATGGCTGGAGTGGCGCCTGCTGGGCCTTTGTCGGGGACCGCTTCCAGCAATTCATGTTCGGGCGTTATCCGATCGACGAACGCTGGCGGCCGATGCTGGTGGCGATCTTGTTCATCGCCCTGCTCGTACCGATCCTGATGCCGAAGCTGCCGCGCAAGGGCCTGAATGCCCTGCTGCTCTTCGTCGGCCTGCCGATCGTTGCATTCTTCCTTCTGCATGGCGGCGTGTTCGGGCTCCAGAAGGTCGAGACACCGCTCTGGGGCGGCCTGATGGTGACGCTGATCCTGTCCTTCGTCGGCATTGCCGTCTCGCTCCCCGTCGGCATTCTGCTGGCGCTCGGACGACGCTCGACGATGCCGGTGATCCGGGTCATCTGCGTCACCTTCATCGAGGTCATCCGTGGCGTACCGCTGATCACGGTGCTGTTCATGGCGAACGTGATGCTGCCGCTCTTCCTGCCGACCGGCTGGACGATCGACAACTTCCTGCGGGCGCTGGTAGGCGTGGCGATCTTCGCCTCCGCCTACATGGCCGAAGTGGTTCGCGGCGGCCTGCAGGCCATCCCGAAAGGACAGTTCGAGGGCGCCGATTCGCTCGGTCTCAGCTATTGGCAGAAGATCCGGCTGATCATCATGCCGCAGGCGCTGAAACTGGTCATCCCGGGCATCGTCAACACTTTCATCGGCCTTTTCAAGGATACGTCGCTGGTGTCGATCATCGGCATGTTCGACCTTCTCGGGATCGTGCAGCTGAACTTTACCGACACGACGTGGATCAGCCCCGTCACACCGATCACGGGCCTCATCTTCGCAGGCTTCATCTTCTGGCTGTTCTGCTTCGGCATGTCGCGCTACTCCGCCTTCATGGAGCGGCATCTCGACACCAACCTGAAGCGATAGCGGACCTGAAGCTGTGCCTAGCCACAAACGATAACTAAGGGGATAAAAATGGCAGACGCCCAACCCAAAAAAATGACCGTCTCGGCTACCGACGTTGCCGTCGAAATCATCGGCATGAACAAGTGGTACGGCGATTTCCACGTGCTGCGCGACATCAACCTGAAGGTGATGAAGGGCGAACGCATCGTCATCGCCGGCCCGTCCGGCTCCGGCAAGTCGACGATGATCCGCTGCATCAACCGTCTCGAGGAACACCAGGCGGGCAACATCATCGTCGACGGCATCGAGCTTACCAACGACCTGAAGAAGATCGATGAAGTGCGCCGCGAAGTCGGCATGGTGTTCCAGCACTTCAACCTCTTTCCGCACCTGACGATCCTGGAAAACTGCACGCTGGCACCGATCTGGGTGCGCAAGATGCCAAAGAAGCAGGCGGAAGAAATCGCCATGCATTATCTCGCCCGCGTCAAGATCCCGGAACAGGCCAACAAATATCCGGGCCAGCTCTCCGGCGGCCAGCAGCAGCGCGTGGCGATCGCCCGCTCGCTGTGCATGAAACCGAAGATCATGCTGTTCGACGAGCCGACCTCGGCGCTCGACCCGGAAATGGTCAAGGAAGTGCTGGATACGATGGTGAGCCTTGCGGAAGAAGGCATGACCATGCTGTGCGTGACCCATGAAATGGGCTTCGCCCGCCAGGTCGCACACCGGGTGATCTTCATGGACCAGGGCCAGATCGTTGAGCAGAATTCGCCGGCGGAGTTCTTCGACAACCCGCAGCACGAGCGCACGAAACTCTTCCTGAGCCAGATCCTGCACTGACGGCTATACGGGCACGCAATCACGGGGCGCTTCGGCGCCCCGTTTTCGTTTCACCAGCGGAAGGAATAGCGAGCATTGACACTCGTGACCGGTTCGGGCGCATCCGAGCTGCGATCAAGCGCACCGCTGACCGTCATGTACCGGCCGAGCCTCTTTTCCACGGCAACGCCTGCGCCGAGCGTGCGAAACCCGTTGCTGCCGCTTGCCCGCCCGACCAGCGCGGTGCTGCTTGGGCTATGCGACAGGCGAACCGACTGGCTCGCATCGAGGCCGCGCCATTCTCCCGAGGCGCCGTCATACCGCAGGCCGTAGCTGCTGCGCCTCTCGATATCGATCGTCGGCGTGGCGATTTCTTTTTCGTAATAATTCATGGTGATCCCGGCGCTGCCGGTATTGCCGTCGAGATCGACACCGACGCCGCGGTTCAGTTGATAGGCGGGCGTCTGGATCTTTTCCGCCGTGAAATTGCTCCAGAACTTGATGGGCGTATCCAGCGGGGTTCCGCTCGTCGACGTATCGACGCCCATCGACACGCCGGCTTCGGTTTCGAGCCTGGTCGGCAGCTTGAGGCCGAGCTTGACGGAGTAGCTGGTGTCGGAATTGCGGATCGGGTTCCAGATCAACGGCTTGTCTTCCGCACCCCCCGGACCCGCCGTCAAAAAACACGCAAGCGCCAAAACCGCACCGGCGAACGATATTCTTTTCATATGAAGCCCCACTCGAAGCTTAAAACAAGCAAAGGGTCCGGGCAATTCGAACTGCCCGAATGAAAACCATTTCAATGTGTTGGAGGCGTTTTCCGAGGGCCGTGGACGCTCAATCGCCAATCTGTCTTCCACTCGCGTGACGCTACGGAACTGACAACATCCATCATACGAAACAATGCGGCAATTCCGAATCCTCAATGCGGCAAGAATGGGGTTTCGTGGTCCCAGCCGTTTCGGGCGGCAGCGGCAGCCGCGTTCAGGCGTTACTCAAAACGCTCGTCTATGTGTTGCACCGACGCCGATATGACATTGTCGATGACGACGTGGTGCAGAAGTATCGGCCCCACCGCCCAAAGCGCTCGCATATGATCGGTATCCTCATGTCGGCGATGCGCTTCCTCGCTGGTGAAGGCCTCCGCGAGCAGGATCTTGTCAGGATGATCCGGCATTGGCACCAGTTCTATATAGAGACAATCGGGATCGAGCCGGCTCCTCTCCAGATGATCACGCGCCGCCTCGAGATATTGCTCACGCTTGCCAGGCTTGGTTATGAAAAACCCGATGATGCATTTCATCTTCCCCTCCCAAGGTGAAGTCACGCCGACCGGCGATGGACCGAGACACGCCGGCTTGGAGTATAGGCGCACACACAGCTCAGGAACAAATCGCCTGACATCGCGTTCAAGGCGGCATCCTATCAAGCGGAGAGCGTACAGATGAACCTCAAGCTCGCATTGGGCGTGGCACTTGGCCTGGCCTGCACATCGATGGCGGCCGAAGCCCGGTCGGATTTGCGGCTCTACGGAGCAGTGCCTGTGGAAAGCAGCCCTCAACTCATGCAGGCCTACAACAGGGCGCTGGCGCGATGCCTCCCTGAAGCCGGCCTGGCGGAGGCTGGAGCAATATCTGAGACCAGTCTGAATGCGGTGCGGTTGCGGGGTTGTTTGTATCGCAACGGGTTCTTCTACCGGGGCGTCTATGCCTACCCGGTGGCTATCTCTGCCTACCGCGTCAGGTAGTTGCGCGGCTTAGCTGGAACGTTCGGACAGATCAAGGCTGACGAGCATCATATCGAAGCGGAATCGTCAGCTCTGAAAAGATTGCGGAATTTCGGCTCTCGGGCAACGATCTCCGGAATGAACCTCGCATCCGGCCGGAATGGAGTCGCGAAACCTCACATCCAAGCGGAATCTATTTTTGCGCCGTGGGCCATCCCTCTCGCACCTGCAGCTCAATGCGGTCTAGGTCAATCACGACCGCCACTGCTGCAGGCCCTTTACTGGGCTCTGAATTATGACGAATGGCTTCCTGGCTACGACCTTCCATCAAGAGCTTTGGCATCTCACAGCCGCTCGTGAGGAACGTTGCAAGGTCCCGCTTCCGCACAATTTCGTGCCACCATCCGAAATCCGGGTCAGTCTTATAGCAGACGAAGAATGCACCATCATCGATGAAACTATGCACACCGTACTGCGTCATCCGTCCAGCTTCTTCGGCCGCTAATCTTCGCGCCTCCTCCGCTGAAGAGGGGCTTGCCTGAGCAGGTTGAAGACTTACATCTTCGGCGAGTTTGGCGAAAACTGCCAATCGGATAACCTCTCCGAGGTCCCAATCACGCTTCTTACCCTGGCCGCTGGCTCTTGGTTTGAATTGCCCCCGCGAAATCCATTGCTCAATCCGGCTTTTATGAAGGTCAAGAATCTGGCCGACGGCTTCAATTGAAATGGTATCCATGCAACATCCTCTGACACATTGTCAGAGGATGTTGCTCCACTTCTGACGACTTGTCAAAAGTCATAGGACCGCCGTCAAAAAAGGAAGTTCTGGTTACCCTATCAGTGGCCTCGACCGCTGCTTTCTCTCCGTACGTTGCCATTTTCGTCAAAGATAAAAGAAACTTGACCGGTGGCGATTTTTTCGAGGGCTTCATCGCCTTTGGCACCGTCCACGACAATGTGCGCTATCATGGTTCCAATCACACCCGCAAAGAGGCTTCCGAAGACTGACGGGTCGTACTCATGCAATTCGAAATCTGGGAGTTCGACGGAAATTTGGGGCTGCTTCCCCAACGGGACCTCTGTCCTAAATACCGGTCGATTTCTGATGTGAACGTTCGCCGCGATATGGTGGGCGTAGACTTCACGCAGCTGCAGCTGTGACAATGGATGGGGAAGAACCTCTAGCCTCTTGCTCAACATACCAGCTGTTCCCCCGCAATCGTCTAGGATGTGCAGCAGTGCAATATCGTTGATCCTAAGAAGCAAGCCTCGCCCTGTTAGGCTATCGCAATAATCGAAGCCGTCATCATCTTCCGAGGACTCAATTTTAAAGATTGCTAACGTCCCAAAAACATTATCGTTGATTGCGACCCCAGCCGTAGCGGCTCGCGCCACCGCGTGGATGTGATGTAATTCGTGAAGATCGTAGTGGTCTCCGATCATGCCCAGTTTTAAACGTTCATCCAGGACAACCTTATTTTTGAAGTCCCTCAAATGAACTTTGAGAAAGATCAGCGAGAGCCAGGCTTTGATAAGGCTTGCATTTCCATCCTGCATGAACTTCAGCAACCCCTCATAGCCTTGATGAAAAGCCTTGCTGATGGGCGTCTCGTAGATGGCGCTCAGTTGCGTATTACATGTCTGGCAGCAGGGAATTTTGTACGTCGTGTAAGGGACGAGTTCCCCATTCGTGAGAGTGAATTTGCTGTTTTGCAACCCGCAACGCCTTATTACCCAGTCCGGGAATACGTGCTCGTCGTTGAACTTCTTTCTGCTGTGAGGTGCTCCACAGACAAAGCAACTGCCTTTCACGCAAACCTGCTCTTTGAAATTCTGGAACGAGAAGAAAATGCGGTTGCCCTCAAGGTCGTCAGTCGTCCCGTCTTTGGCTACCACAAATGCACGCATGCAAGCTTTTCCTACGTATCCGATAATCGAATTTGTTCCATTCGTTCCGTGCCATTGTCAATGCTCAGGCATACGCCCAATCTGCAAAATACAGAGACCGCAACCCCACCCTTGATCGGTCAACGCCCGCAGGGATTATTCCACCATTGAGGGTAGCCAGAAGAATTGCGGCTGTGCTCACGCCCTTCGTTCTCGCGAGACCCAGCAAAGTTTTCATTCCCTCGGTCGGTGAAACCTCGGTCATTGTGCGCAGCCGCTCAACTAACTGTTCCACTTCACCTGCCCGGTACTTCGGCCCCTTCACTCCGGCAATCGGCAGTTCGGTGATTTCCTGGATGAAACCTGCCCTCGCGACCGGTCGGAATTCGTGCCCAGGGATGCCGGTGATCGCAGTGGTCTGCGGCAGCGTGATCAGATCGTCGATGATCAATTTCAACGTTTGGAACGTGGCCGGGTCGATGGACAGGGCATCGCCGTTCCATTTGGCGTCCGGCAGCAAGCCGAGTTTGCTGATGAATCTGCTGAGCGCTTTTGGAGGGACCTTCAGTTCTCTTGAGGCCTCAATCAGTGTTCGGTCGCTGCGATCAAGCTGTCGACGGGTACGTTTCCGGCCCAAGGTGCCAACCCGAGCGAAACCTTCCTGCTGCGCCTGCTCCAAGGCTTCCCAAAGGCGGTTGTTGGCCCGACCGCCGTTCATCTTTGCTACCGACGGTGTCGATGCGGCGTAGCCCCGGCGTCGGGTTTGTGGATCGATGACGGTCTCGTACCAGGCGGCGAACCAGGAAACGCGTTCCGAGTGAGGTGTCGTCAGGAGAGCAAAGCCCGCTTCGATATCTCCGGTGGGGCTCTCGCGTGGATGGACGAATCGTCCCTCGCGACGGTACCTGCCGAAGAACCTGGCTGGCTCGATGATGTCGAAGAGTTCAAACTCTGCTGTCGGCCCCTGCTCCCGCTCGCCAAGCTCCAGCCTGGATCGCAGCATCTCGTGGAATGGCCGGAATTGCTCGGGCTCGACCTTTCGCCGGTTGATAAGTGTCTCACCTTCGGGCGACACATCGAAATGCGGCCACCACCAGCCGAGCTTCTTGCCATCGACCAAATCAATAAGCCGCGTACCGTGGATCGGGCAATGGCTCGCAACGACGATATCCCACTGAATGCGGTGGTAGAGCTTGTCGCCAAGGCAGTTGGGGCAGAAGCGACGCTGCCGGAATGAGAGCTGTTTCGCGCGTACCTTCTCCCGGCCGATATGATAGATGCCGTCGCGAAGGACTGGCGTCGCGTTGGCGAGACGTTCGTGCTCCTCCTTGGACAGCGGCAGTTGTTGCAGAACATGCAATAACTCATCGGGAACGAAGTTGCGCCCATTGATGCCGATCTCGGTCGCGTACACCTTCATACTGCCGTGACCTTCGTCAGCCACCAGGCGGGCAAAGTAGCTGTACGACGGTTCGCCGGTCTCGGGCCGCAGACGCCACTGAGAGAAGGGAAGATCGCGGTTGATGGACATTGGCAGCTCCTACCGGAAATACGAGTGACTATCGTTCGCGCCCGGCTTACTGGTTGCTTTGGCGTCCCTTGACTCAATTACCGCCAGGCAGCAGCATGAGCGGGATGCAAAGGGTTTCTGAAATGACAAACGTTCGCCTCCACGCCTTTCTGCGTAAGCCAAATGTAGTCCTCCTTGGTCTGCCGCTGGGCGGCCTTATTTAACGACCTGCCCTTACCGGAAATACGCGTAGCTATCGTTTGCCGAGACCAGCATCGTGGCAGCTGAGCGCAGGTGCTCGATCATGATCTTGGAGGTACCGGCATTGATCGCCTCAAAGGCTGCCGCCTGGACCAGGTTCATGACCCGACCGATCAAGCCGCCACTGTACCGATGGATATCGCTGGTGATTTTCGGGTCGGCCAGGCCAGACTTCATGACGAAAGGCAGACGATTGTCGATACCTTCCAGCATCAGTGTGAACTGCTCGAACTCCTTGGTCGTGTCACCCAGAGGCAAGAGTCGCTTGCTCGGGAAGCCACCACGGCCGACCAGGTAGTCGACGGCTTCGATGACGTCGCCGATCACCTCCTCGCCGACGAGCAGGACGTTGAAAGCCTTGCTGTCGCTGGCGAGCTTGATGAAGCTCTTGAAGCTGCGCACCTGGTCGGTACGACGTCCCATGAACATGAACTGGGCGTCGTCGATGATCAGCAATTCAGTCCGCGCCCGGACCAGACGCTGGATGCAGTTGTCGATCAGGGCGCTGACCTTCATCTGAGGCAGCGACCGCGCTCCGGTCGCGTCGCAGATGCGCTCTACCATCGTTCGGGGTGTCATGTCGTCTGAAGCCTGGAAATAGACGACGGGGTAAATCTCGCCTTCGTCATCGGTGCGCCCCGGATGATGGGACCGATAGAAGCTACAGATAGCCGACTTGCCCACCCGTGACGGACCCAGCAGTCCGCCGATCTTGCCGGTGCCGTGGAGGCCACCATTTACCGGCCGGTGGAAGTTACCGATGAACGTGTTGCCATCCTTGAACAGCGGTGACGGATAAATCAGCGTCTCGATCAGCCGTTGGCGGACAGCGGGAGTAGCGGCAGCGGCTGCCGCCCTCGCCTCATCGGTCAGCTTTTCCATATTGAACGGCATCGTCGTATGGGCGTCAGTCATCCTATTCCTCCCAATCGGTGTGGCGGGCCTTCAGCGCGTCGATGTCGGTTGCGGGCGTATCCTGCTGACCGTCGCCCTCTCCGGACTGACCAGCGTCATCCGATTTCGCCTCGGTCGGCTTTGGCAGTTCTGAGCCCGGCATGACGCCCCTCGTTTTCGGCGAGGTTTTGCTCTCCGGCGTCTGCACGAACGGCTGTGCGTAGTTCATGTAGCCGTCGACATCGGGGTTGGCCGCCAATTCGATGATCTGAGCGCTACGGAGTTTCGCCGCCTGCCCCGAAACGAACCGCGCCAGCTTCTGAGCCGTTTCGTGTTTCTTACGTTTGGCATGCATCTCGGCGAGTTTCAGCTCCAGGCGCTTGCGGGCGTCCGTCAACTCGTCTGAGTTCGGCTGGGTCTTTTCTTTCTCCAGGTGGTACTTCACGATCTGACGGTGCTGGAACAGGGTCAGGCCGGACGCGTAGCGCTTCTCGATATCGGCCACGGGGACCTCAATCGTCACCTTGCGGTAATGGTCGTAGACCCACACACGGCCGAGATCGTTGGGGTCACGGGTTGCCGTGTACTTGGTCGAGGAATGCTTGCGCGTTCCCATCTTGTGCTGAGGGTGGGCACGCAGGGCAATCAGCTCCGCCGAGCTATAATGCAGGTAGTCGATCCGGATTCCGTCCGGCTGGATCGTCACCTGTTCCGGAATTCCGACAAGCCGCGTAAATACCGCCTGGTCGATCAACGGCCGCATAGGCGCGTGCTCGATCCCCTTCTGCCAAAGCCGGTCTGGTGTGTCCTTGAAAGTGAGCAAGGCACCAAGGCCCGCGTGCAAGGACCGGTTATAGACCTCAGCGAAATAGTAGAGCAGGAAGCCGTAAAGCTCGCGGATCGACAGCACCGGTTTTCCGATATCGTCGTCCTTGTCGAACTTCTTGCGTTCGTCCGGTGAGCGAGTGGTCGTCCCGGCCAAGCGGTCCGTCAGCTGCATTCCAAGGACGGAGAACAGATGTTCCATCGCGCCCTTTTCCCACGGCCGTCCCGGGCGATACTCGATCACCTGGAAACCAAGTTCGCGTTCCGCATGCTCCATGCTGCCGCCGACAAAGTGGCTGGCGTGGTCGACCCCCAACCGTGTCGGCATTCCGTACCATGGGAACGTCACCCCTTCCGGCAGCGAACGCGGGTCTTTTGGGTAGACCGAGTGTTTCAGGCCCGCCACGAACCCGGCGAAGGACGGTGCTTCGAAACCGATATGGAAGCCGATCACCGCGCCGGAATGGCGATCACGGAAGACGATGATGTCCGGCTTGCCGAATGCGACCGGTACCAGGTCATCGAAGACCACGACATTGAGTTCCGTGTGGTCAATATCGACGACATCCAACGGATGCTCCGGCCGGGCGACACGCGCAGCCTGCATTGACAGGCGGTTGGCTTCCTCTTCTCCGTACCGCAGGAACGTGCGGGTATAGAGATCGACGTTGGCGAAGCGCCGCTGCAGGGTGCTCTTTGACACCTTGGTACTCGCCTCGGCCTGGTCGGAAAACTGCCCCTCTGTCGAGCAGAGGAATTCGAGCTGTGCCTTCACCGTCAGCCAGCTGCCGCGAGGGTCCGACCAGGCCGTCTTCACCGCCGTCTGCAGCGCTTCTTCCAGGCGCGGGTTGAAGCGCTCGATGGCATTGCCGTTGTTCGGCAAAGGGGCCAGCGCCAGGACGCGGTCCATGTTGCGGCGATCCTTCAGCTTCGCCATGGCTTCGTACAGCGCCGTCTTGCCAACAGGCTTTTCGCCACGGCGCTTGGCCACCTCGTCACGGGCACGGTCGAGAACCGCAACGTTGGCGACACCGAAATTTTCATCGCGGCAGAGGCGATGATAGTGGTCGATATATTCCAGCAGCTGGTGGGACCGTTTGATCTGCCCTTCCGTCAAGCTCAGGCTGCAACCGGGGAGTACCGTCTTGCGATGGCTTCGTGGTTCCAAATGGACCGGGCGGATACGTCCCTTGCTGCAAAGCCAATCAATCTGCCACGGCGACAACCAGATCGGCGTCTGGTACCGGGCGTCGAGCAGCGTCAGACGCCGTGGTGTCTGCGGAGAGCCATTGGCCCAGGCCTGCGCCGTATAAATGCCGTAGGTCCCGTGATCGCCCTCCGCATAGATCGCGTACTGGTCGCCCGGGATAATATCCTGGGCAGGCGCATTGGCATGCTGCTGCGGCGTCTGCGGGATGTTCATCTGCTCTGTCGTCAGCAGGCGCATCGAACCCTTCAGCAGAAACTCGAAGTGCTTGGAATTGATGGTCATGCAGCCACCTCGAAGATCATGGAGTCGAGCGTCAGGCGCTTGCCGAGATCAAGGCGGACTTCGCCCCGCATGGCCAACTGCATGACCGCTGTGAAGATCAGGTTGGTTTCCACCACCACGGTTGGGGCTTCGTCGTCCTCCCAGATGATTGCCTGACGGGCGAAATCTGCTTTGTCCGCAATCGCGCGAATGCTGACCGGCAGCCCAGCCTCGCGGATGATCTGACGTGCGTGAGCCAGAGATGCGGGTTCGGTGCGGCGAGCCCGGTGGGTCCACATCAGGCGCAGGTTCGAAAGGCGAGGCTCGATGCGGATCGACCGCTCATCGTGAACGACATAGGCAGCGTCGAATTCCTCGCGGAAATGGCGCACGCGCTCGACAACACGGTTGCGGAAGCGCCGCGTCTCGATCTGTTCGAGCAACGGTACGTAGTCGATGAAGACGACGTCTCCGCCACGGAGCAAGATTGCCATGTCCGGGATATGGTCACGCTTTGCAGGTGTTTCGCCATCGAAGGTCGACCAGTAGGCCACTTCCATCGGATAAGGCGACAGATGGACGACGTTCGGATCGGTGTCGAGGTGGAGCAGGCCGTCGGCCATCAAAGCCGACCGGGCACGCACGATGCCGCTGCCGACCTTGTTTGTCGGAAACGAGATCGCCTGACCACTATGATACATGCCGCGACCGACCTTGCGGACGGGCTTATGGCCGTCGGCGAAGATCGTTTCCAGGAGATCGGGAGCTGTTTTAGCCACGGTTACCTCCCTTCACGGACGGAACCGCTGCCGGGATGGCACCAAAGCGCTTAAGCTCCGCCACGGTCGTTGCCGGGACTCCGAGAGCCTGCAGGACGTTCAACGGAATCGGCTTTGCCTGATCCGTGAACGGATAAAAATGCGTCTTCACAACACACCTCCAGCGTTACGCTGCAGCCGCAATCCGGGCCGCAATCGGAACAACCGAGGGCAATCACCTCCCGACAGCGGAGGTGGCACACCCGGTCATTTTCGCCGGTAGACGCGTATATTCTGGTGGTACGACATGGAGAGCACCTCGGAGCGATGGGACAGATGTCCCGTGATAACGAACGAGTTGTAGGGTTTGGAGATCATGGGCCACCTGTTTCGCATCATGCGGAAGGTGGGATGAAAAGCACAGCCAGGAGCGGCTGGGCCGACGTGGTGTCAGGCAGCCGAAAAAGCCGAGCGGTCATCCCGCGAAGGCCAGCATATTCGGTCTATCTGCTGCACGTCTCACCTCGTTCGTTGAGTCCGAAGCGGCTGCCTTTGTGGATCAGGCGGTGCCGTTGGCGCAAGCGTAGATCGATGGATCGGTAAACGATCCGTGGAAGGTGTCCTGTTTTGGGACGCCTTGAGGGAAGATCGGGGAAAAACCGTCCTAGAGTCAATCCCACCCGACCGGGAGGATTAATGTATGGTTAACAGTAGTGATGAGGCGAGACCGTTGCAAACCTTCAGAAAGCAACCATAAGGATTATTTACATCCTTTAGATTTCACGTAATGTGCGAACTCAACTTGAAGAGGCATGATCATGACAACGCTCAATGACTCAGAACGTCTCGGTGAGATCGCAGCTATCCGCGCAAGGCTCAAAAGCAATCCTCAGGCCCTTAGCGCTCTCAATTCCGCTGTTTCGGATGTGTTCAGCGCAAACGGGATAGAGGTTGATGGTTCGATTTCCTCTTCCCTTGTTATCGCCCTTCCCGAGGAGCTTTCCGAAAACCTCAATCAGGTGATTTTGCCAGGTGGCACAAATTGCAGCTAAACGCCTTTGAAAAGCTCGCTCCCTACATCTTCTATGCGCCAAGCTTTCTGAGTTCGGCGCATAAGTCATCGATATTGACAGAGATTGACGGGTGGTCCGATTGGCTCCCAGCTCATGCTGGGAAGTACAAGGACGATAAGCTCGTTTCATCGACTGAAGTCAAAGAGCTTCGCGACGTCCTAGTAAATCGATCCTCTCTTTCAGCAGATAACGAGAGTTGCCTTGGGATCGACCGGGCTTTGCAAGAAGCTCGCTCTCTATATGGCCTGTCGAATGTGATCGCCTCACGTTACGTGGCATCGAAGTACACGCCCGGATGTCACATCAAGCCTCATACCGACACTGACTTCTATAACACCTCCAGGATTTTTACAGGCGTCTACTATCTCAACGAAGAGTACGAGGGTGGGGAAATCTATTTCCCGAAATTCGGCGTTTCATTGAGGCCTAAGGCCGGGTCACTTTTATTGTTCTTTTCGGAGTTCCTGCACGGCGTGCAGCCGATATCAGCAGGCGAACGTTACTCGGTTGTTTGGTTTGGACAGACCGCGCAGCCCACAACGTAAGTCCATGCCGAGAACACGGTACGACGACTACGTCGATGCGGTCGCGAAACCGCTTTCAATGCGGCGTAACCACCCGAACAAATCGGTAATGATGGCCGCTCCCACGCTGGCCGCACACATGCCATCCTAGTATTGGGCAGGCATCGATGACCTTCTCAAAATCAGAGTTTGCTGGAACTCGCGATCTTCAATCCCGAGGAACATAGAGCGCAGCCAGGAAAGTAAGAACGATCAAAGAGGCATCGGATCGGGAACCGAGTTCGAGCGACCCATCGTGCGCAGGAGAAGTCCCAACAGCAATAGCCGAAGGGAGGCGGTAAAATTTGCCACCAGGTTCCGGATCGATTGAAGCTATTCCGCCTAGATGTGAGGCTCGAAAAAGGCTGGCGACCCCTGCAGGACTCGAACCTGCGACCTGCTGCTTAGAAGGCAGCTGCTCTATCCAGTTGAGCTAAGGGGCCGATCTCGGCAGCGGCGCCCGGGAAAGCCCGAGCGGCTAAAATCAATGCGTCCAGGGCTGGCTGCGGTTGAAACGGAAGTTGTCGGTGTAGGAAACGATCTGGCGATTCGGATCCTTCGGCTGGATGACGCGGTATTCGATGCCCTCGCGCTTGGCGTAGGCTTCCGCCTGTTCCTGGCTCTCGAACGTCAGCCGGACCTGCTGCTTCATGTCGCCTGAGGACGTGTAGCCAAGGATCGGATCGATGCGGCGCGGCTGTTCCTGGTCGAATTCCAGCACCCAGAGATGCGTCTTGGCCTTGCCGGACTGCATGGCGGTCTTTGCGGGACGATAGATCTTGGCGGCCATTCCTGTAACGCTCCATGGAGTGGAACGGATGAGGAGCCCCTGCTGAAAGCGTGGTCGGAGTGGAGAGATTCGAACTCCCGACCCTCTGGTCCCAAACCAGATGCGCTACCAGACTGCGCTACACTCCGTTCCTACGTTGGTTGCGAGATACACGGTTCCCCCTTGTGCCGCAACAGCAAAATGGAACCGCGGTTACGCTAAAGCAAACAAGCCGAGGATAACCTCAGGCGATCACCACTGATTGCCTATGCGTTTGCTGATCACCTTGTCGCCCACCTTGATCCCAAGCGACTTCGCACGGCCCGCATTGAGCTCCAGCACAAATTTCACCGGCCCGCGCGAATCGATGATGTCACGCGAATAGGGCACCGCGTTCTCGCGGATGTGCGAGATCGTGCCGTCACCCTGGATGAACAGCATGTCGAGGGCGAGGATAGTGTTCTCCATCCACATCGAGACTGGCCGCGGCATGCCGAAATCGAAGAGCATGCCGGCATCCGGCGCCATCACCTTGCGGTACATCAGCCCCCGCTCGCGCTGGGCATCGGTAAAGGCCAGATCGACGGAGAACTTGTAGGTCTGGCCGGCTGCCGTCCTGATCGAAAGCTCGTCGCGTGGAAACGTCACATCCTGGGCAACCGCGCTGCCCGCCAAGATGAGAAAAAGCGCCGCAAGGGCGCTTTTCAGAAACGATGGAAACAAGAAACGCATCAGTGCGACCGGCTCACGGGATTGGGATTGTCGGGGTGGATCTCTGCCGCCATCAGGCCCTTGTCACCCGGTCCGAAACGCACCAGCACGACCTGGCCCGGACGCAGCTCGGTAAGGCCGAAGCGGCGCAGCGTTTCCATGTGGACGAAGATATCTTCCGTTCCCTCGCCGCGCGTCAGGAAGCCGAAACCCTTGGTGCGGTTGAACCATTTCACCAGAGCCCGTTCAAGGCCGCTGGTTGCAGTCACCTGGACGTGGGTGCGCACCGGTGGAAGATCCGAGGGGTGGACGGCGGTGGACTGATCCATGGACAGGATGCGGAACGCCTGATAGCCGCGGTCCCGTTTCTGGATCATCGCGACGATGCGCGTGCCTTCCAGAATGGTCTGGTATCCGTCTCGACGAAGGCAGGTCACGTGCAGAAGCACATCCTGCATGCCGTTGTCGGGAACAATGAAGCCGAACCCCTTCGCCACATCGAACCATTTGACGACGCCAGTGATTTCGATCAGCTCGACCGGCTCGCCCGGGAGCTCTTCGAAACTGCCAACGTCTTTCGATGACATTCTGTCTGCCATATCCTGTCGGCCCCTCGATTACGCGTTACGACGTGACGATCAACTGATTCTTAGAGGATAGATTAACATCCTGCTAACCATCTAGCGCAAGTCCCTGCCTTGGCTTTATCCACCTTCATCTCTATATAGAGTGGCTTGCTCCAGGCTGGCGTCTGCGCCATATCCAGCAAGGACCCGAACGCGGTCTATCGACGACTGGATTTATCGGAGGAAGACACCATAATGCGTTATCTTCATACCATGGTCCGGGTGAAAGACCTGGACGCCTCGCTTCATTTCTACACAACCGTTTTCGGCCTGAAAGAGGTCCGGCGCATCGACAACGAGAAGGGCCGCTTCACGCTGGTCTTCCTCGCTGCCCCCGACGATCTCAGCGAAGCCAAGGACGTTCTCGCCCCCTGCGTCGAGCTGACCTACAATTGGGACACCGAGGATTATACCGGCGGTCGCAACTTCGGTCACCTCGCTTATGAGGTCGATAACATCTACGATTTCTGCCAGCACCTTTCCGACAACGGCATCACCATCAACCGTCCGCCGCGCGAAGGCCGGATGGCCTTCGTCCGCTCGCCGGACGGCATTTCCATCGAACTCCTCCAGAAGGGCGACAACCTGCCGGTCGCCGAACCCTGGGCTTCAGCTCCGAATATCGGCAGCTGGTAAAACTTTTCAACGCGGCGGCTTCCTTTTTATTCAACCGCCGCGTTCTTTCTCCAGCCTTGCCCCAGGCTGACGTCACCTGCCCCGGCCGGCTTGTCCATGGCGCTCTTCCGCGAGATGCTTGGGCACGATGATTCGCGGCATGACGCCCGCGATAGGAGCCGACGGGGCATGCCTTTGCCAAAAACACCTTTCCTGTGTTCGAACGCCCGCATGACGCTGGCAATCGTCTGCCTTTCCGCGCTGACGATCAGCGGCTGCACCACCACGAAAAAGACCGCTGACGCCACGACGCCGGCACCGCGCACCACGGTGGCGGCGAGCGCCAAGGGCATCCCTGCCAAGGGCGGTATCACGGCTTCGAACCGCCGTGCCGATCCGGCCATCCCCAAGGCAGAGGCGCAGTCAGCCCAGGCACCGGCCGCAGCCACGCAGGCCGCCGTTCCCACCGCGGAAAATACGTTCCCGCCGGCACCCGCACAGCCGCAGCAGGCCTCGATCGCCGGCCTTTCGACGCAAGCGACCGGCGTGCGCGCCGATAGCGGCACGATCTTTTCGGCGAACCCGCCGATGGCTGCAGCCGCCCCATCCGGCAGCGGACCGGTTCCGGCCAATCTGCCGCGGCGGAATTTCAACGCCACCACCGCCAGCGTCTACAGCATGCCGCAGGCCATGCCCGCCGCAACCTGCGGGACCGACGCTCAGGGCGCTCCTTTAAGCTGCTGATTTGACGCTATTTTCATTCAAACAGCCGGCGCCGGAAAAGCCGTCATTTTTTTGTAAAAAAGATGGCTTTGGCGCTTGCGGGAAAGAAATCCCCTCTCTATAAGAGCGCCACGAAGCGCAGGCGCCCTTCGTCTATCGGTTAGGACACCAGATTTTCATTCTGGGAAGAGGGGTTCGACTCCCCTAGGGCGTGCCACTTCCATCTCCCCAAGCTTTTGTTTTCGTTTCCGTATCCAGCTTCCGCGCGCCGTTTTTCAGCCGCGTGATTTTTTGCGTTCGCAAGCGCTTAAAAATGCAATTTTGCGCTTGCGGGATAGAAACACCCTGACTATAAGGGCGCCACCACGAAGCGCACGCGCCCTTCGTCTATCGGTTAGGACACCAGATTTTCATTCTGGGAAGAGGGGTTCGACTCCCCTAGGGCGTGCCACTTCCTCTCTCCGCAAAAGCAGATTCTTCCCCAAAAACCGGATTTCTTCCTATGGCGCCTTCACAGCGTCGAGCAGGCGAAGCTGCATCCGGCGGGTGCCTTGCCATTGATCGGCCGTGAGGCATCCTGCAGCGTGGATCTGCGCGCCCCTCGAGTTCAACAGCATGTTGCCGAGCGGCGTTTCCGCAGCCCGGAAGGCGATCCCTTCAAGACGCGAGCCGTCGGCTGCCTCCAGCGTCACCTTGATATGCGCCGTGCCAACGAGGCGGGCATCCTTCAAACGGTGGGCGGGGATGGCAAAGACAGGCTGGGAATGGCCCGAACCATAGGGGCCAGCCTGTTCGAGCTGGTCGAAGAGTTCGAGCGTCGCGCCGGAGGCCGAAAGCGCGCCGTCGATCTTCAGCACGTGATTGGCAACCAGTGCCGGTACGCCCTCGCCCGCCATTTCCTCGAAGAAGGCGCGCAGGCGGCCGAGATTGCTGCGCTCGACCGTCAGTCCGGCCGCCATGGCGTGGCCGCCGCCCTTGACGAGCAGGCCGGTATCGACGGCCGCGCGGACCATGCGGCCCATGTCGAAGCCGTTGATCGAGCGGCCGGAGCCGGTACCCTTGCCGGAGGGATCGAAGGCGATCGCGAAAGCCGGCCGCTTGAATTTCTCCTTCAGCCGCGCCGCGATCAGCCCGACGATGCCGGGATGCCATTTGTCGCGCGCCGTGACGATGACGTTGGCCCCCTCGCCGTTGCCGTATTCGGCCAGCACTTCGGCTTCCGCCTCTGCGAGCATGGCCGCCTCCATGGCCTGCCGCTCGCGGTTGAGCTCGTCCAGCCGAGCGGCGATCACCTCCGCCTCGATCGGATCCTCCAGCGTCAGCAGACGGCTGCCGAGCGCCGCATCGCCGATCCGTCCGCCCGCGTTGATGCGGGGGCCGATCAGGAAGCCGAAATGATAGGGCGTCACCGGGCCACCCAGCCCCGCCTTGCGGAACAGCGCCGCAAGCCCGGAATTGCCCATATGGCGGGCCGCAATCAGACCCTTGACCACGTAGGCGCGATTGAGCCCCTTCAGCGGCACCACATCGCAGACGGTCGCCAGTGCCACGATATCGAGCCAGGCGAGCAGGTCGAGCGATCTGGCCCGCGGGTCGCCGCTTTCACGCAAATGCCGCGCGGCCGCGACCAGAACCAGGAAAACGACGCCCGCCGCGCAGAGATGACCCTGGCCGGAAAGATCGTCCTCGCGGTTGGGGTTGACGAGCGCCAGGCACGGCGGCAGTTCGTGGCCGAGCTGGTGATGGTCGATGACCACGACGTCGCAGCCTTCGTCGCGGGCCGCGGCAAGCGCATCATGGCTGGTGGAGCCGCAGTCGACGGTGACGACGAGGCGCGCACCATTGGCGATCAGCTGGCGGATCGCCGTCGGATTAGGGCCGTACCCTTCGAAGATGCGGTCGGGAATATAGATTTCCGCCTCGACGCCGAAATGGCGGAGGAACCGGTAGAGCAATGCCGAAGAAGACGCGCCGTCGACGTCGTAGTCGCCGAAGATCGCGACCTTTTCCTGCCTGGCGATCGCGTCGGCGAGCCGGTGCACCGCCTTTTCGCAATCGGTGAGCGTGTAAGGATCCGGCATCAGCGAGCGGATCGTCGGGTCGAGGAAGGCCGGGGCATCATCGAGCGCCACGCCGCGACCGGCAAGCACCCGGGCGACGAGATCGGGAATGCCGTGGATCTGGGCGATCGCCAAGGCCCGGTTCTGGGCTGCCTGATCGAGACGCGATACCCACCGCTGATCGCCCGCGGAGCGTTCGACGCCGAGGAATGCGCGCGGGACGGGATCAACCGTTTCCGCCGAGGATGAAAGCGCGGAGAAAATTCTGGTCATGGAGCGCTTCTAGCGTATCGCGGGTGCGGGAGGAATCGATTTGACGAGATCGGCGGATGGATCGGGCCGTCTTTCGATTGGCGACCCATCACAGCAGCGACCAGACAAATGCCGAGCCGCTGATGCTGGCCGCAGCCGCGAAGAAGACAAGCAGGAAGGCAAAACTCCATCGCCCGTCAAAACCGTCGCCGCTCGCCTGATCGTTGGCGTGGACAAGACGAACGGGCCGGCAGCCATGTGGCCTGGGTCGGGCCTCGCCGAGTTGCAGCCGGTACCCCTTGTTCCGCGTGCTGATTTTCCGCGTATCCATAGCCCGCGTATTCATAGCGATCGCGCAAGCCTCCTCGACGGTGATTGCCACTGACAATCTACGTCCGGAGGCCCCTCAGCAGCCAGTCGAGGAGCCTCTGCGGCATTCGTTTTCGCAGACGTTCTCGAAAGGTTCCTGCGTTTCCCACAGAAAACAGCAGGATCGGCTTTGGAGCGCTGCCGTTTTTAGAAAGCCTTGGGTCGCTCGATGCGAATCACCTGGGGCTCGCCGACGAGATAGTTCTCGGCCTTGATCGCATCGACCGCCTTGCGGACCGAATCCTCGGTGGTCGCATGGGTGACGAGAATGATCGTCTTCGGCGTGTCGGTCGCGGCATCCGGCTTGGGGCGCTGCATGATCGATTCCAGCGAGATTCCGTTCTCCGCCATGCAGGCGGCGATGCTGGCAAAGACACCGGTGCGGTCGGCGACCGTCAGGCGGATGAAGTAACCGCCCTCATGGCTCTGCATGCGGGCGCGCTTGTAAGGCGCCAGGGAAGCAGCCGGGGTGCCGAGGACCGGAACGCGCTGCGCGCCCGGGCTGCTCTTGGCGATGTCGGCGATATCGCCGAGAACGGCAGACGCGGTCGCATCGCCTCCGGCGCCGGGGCCGACCATCAACAATTCGCCGAGGATATCGGACTCGATCGCCACCGCATTGGTGACGCCATCGACCTGGGCGATGACCGAGTCATGCGGCACCATGGTCGGATGTACGCGCTGCTCGATGCCGCTGTCAGTCAACTGGGCGACGCCGAGCAGCTTGATGCGGTAACCGAGGTCGGCCGCGGCGTGGATATCCTCGATCGAGATATTGGTGATGCCTTCGAGATAGATCTCGTCGGCGGCAATCTGCGTGCCGAAGGCAAGCGTCGTCAGGATGGCGAGCTTGTGGGCCGTGTCGTTGCCCTCGATGTCGAAGGCCGGGTCGGCCTCGGCATAACCGAGCCGCTGGGCTTCCTTGAGGCAATCGGCAAACGACAGGCCTTCCTTTTCCATCCGGGTCAGGATGTAGTTGCAGGTGCCGTTCATGATGCCGTAGACGCGCGACACCGTGTTGCCGGTCAAGGACTCGCGAAGCGCCTTGATGACCGGAATGCCGCCGGCGACGGCCGCTTCGAAATTGAGGAGGACGCTCTTTTCTTCGGCGATCCTGGCGAGTTCGACGCCGGAGGCGGCAAGCAGCGCCTTGTTGGCCGTCACCACATGGAGACCGCGGGTCAGCGCTGCCTTGACGGAATCGGCGGCAGCGCCCGAGGCACCGCCTATCAGCTCCACGAAGACGTCGATATCGGCCTCAGCGGCCAGCCTTTCAGGCGTGTCGAACCAGGTGATGCCGGAAATATCGATACCACGGTCGCGGGACCTGTCGCGTGCCGTGACCGCAGTAATCTCGATCGCACGGCCGCATGTGGTCGCCAATTCGTTCGCGCGGTTCTGGATGATCCGGACGAGGGAGGCACCCACAGTGCCGAGACCCGCAATGCCGACTTTGAGGGCATCTGCCATGCTATTCTTCCTGATTGCCTGGGAGGTGGCGGCCCGCATGGGCCGCCGGAAATGCTGGTCCGATCAGCGGCGCGTGTTGAGCGAGATGACGTTGTGCATCGTCTCGTCGGCGGTCGACAGGAACTTCTTGATGCTGCGTGCCGCCTGGCGGATGCGGTGTTCGTTCTCGACCAGCGCCAGACGAACATAGTCGTCGCCCATCTCGCCGAAACCGATGCCCGGTGCGACCGCGACGTCGGCCTTTTCGACGAGGAGCTTCGAGAACTCGAGGCTGCCGAGGTGGCGGAACTTTTCCGGGATTTTCGCCCAGGCGAACATGGTGGCGGCCGGCGGCGGCACTTCGAAACCGGCCTTGCCGAAGCTGTCGACCATCACGTCGCGGCGGCGCTTGTAGACGTTGCGGACTTCCGCGATGTCGGAACCGTCGCCGTTGAGCGCATGGGTCGCGGCAACCTGGATCGGCGTGAAGGCGCCGTAATCGAGGTAGGATTTTACGCGGGTCAGCGCAGAGATCAGCCGCTCGTTGCCGACCGCAAAGCCGATGCGCCAGCCGGGCATGGAGAAGGTTTTCGACATCGACGTGAATTCGACGGCGATATCCATCGCGCCCGGCACCTCCAGCACGGACGGTGGCGGCTCACCTTCGAAATAGATTTCCGAATAGGCAAGGTCCGACAGCACGATGATGTCGTGCTTCTTGGCGAAGCTCACCACCTCTTTATAGAAGTCCAGCGAAGCGACATGCGCCGTCGGGTTGGACGGGTAGTTGAGGATCAGCGCCAGTGGCTTCGGGATCGAATGCTTCACCGCCCGTTCGAGCGGCGGGAAGAAGCTGTCGTCCGGCTCGACCGACATGGAGCGGATCACGCCGCCAGCCATCAGGAAGCCGAAGGCATGGATCGGATAGGTCGGGTTCGGGCAGAGGATCACGTCGCCAGGCGCGGTGATCGCCTGCGCCATGTTGGCGAAGCCTTCCTTGGAGCCGAGCGTCGCAACGACCTGGGTATCCGGATTGAGCTTCACGCCGAAACGGCGGGCGTAATAGGCCGCCTGGGCGCGGCGCAGGCCGGGAATGCCCTTGGAAGAGGAATAACGGTGGGTGCGCGGGTCCTGTACCACTTCGCACAGCTTGTCGACGATCGCCTTCGGGGTCGGAAGGTCGGGATTGCCCATGCCGAGATCGATAATGTCCGCGCCACCCGCTCGCGCGCTGGCCTTCAAACGGTTGACCTGTTCGAAGACGTATGGCGGCAGGCGTCGGACTTTATGAAACTCTTCCATCTTTCTCCCCGTGGAGGGCGCGCAACGTCAGACGCGACGCGCCGGTGTCGCATGATTGGCGATTTTTTGCTTTGCGACCAAAAACGCCGAAACGCAAGTGCTAATTGCCGATACCGATCGCCTAGATGATCTGGTTTGTCCGGACTATTTGGCGATATTGGCCAATGCGTCCTTGCCGTGCTCGGCGGCGAGCTTGCGGTATTCGGCGACCCGGCGCTGATATTCGGCTTCCGAGATCGAGCCCGACCTGCGCAGGCGGGCGAGCGACGCAAGGCGCGGTTCGGTCTTGTTGTAATCCTCGTCCTCGATCTGCTCGGCCGCAGCGCGCAGCGTCGGATCGAAGCTCGGATAGGTGCCGGTGTTCTGCCTGGTGACAGGGCCTGGCGGCGGCGCAGTCTTGTTCTGGACGATGACGGCCGGCGGTGCGGTGTTGGGAATACCGTCATCCAGAGCAAAGGTGTTGCCGTTGCAGCCGGCCAGCAGAGAGAGCGCGCCAAGACCGATGAAAAGCGGTAAGCTGCCGACCCGATGCCTCAGTTTTTCCATTTCCGTAACCCAGTTTCCGTCATCGGCCAATGCACCTGAAGGCGCCGATCGCTGGCACTTGTATTCGCTTTCAGGCACAATGTACAAACGAAAACAACCAACAAACTGTGGGGAGGCTGCGCGTGGCGGAAAAGACCGACGATAAAGGGCAGGCCGGACAGGAATTTCCGGGATTCGACCCCAAATCGGTCGAGGCCTACGTGGTCAAGGACCCGCAGGCGCTCGCCATGAACTTCGCCCGGGCGCTTGAAAATCTCGGCAAGGCGGCATCGGAATGGCTCGGTCCGCGCGAACGCGGCGAGATCGGCGATTCGGTCGCAGACCCGGTGACCGATCTCGTGAAGACCCTTTCCAAAGTCACCGAATACTGGATTTCGGATCCGAAGCGGACGCTCGAGGCGCAGACCCTGCTCTTCTCGAGCTATATCGGCATCTGGACCCGCACTCTCGGCCAATTCTCCGGCCAACCGGTCGCCCCCGAAGCCGATACCCTGCCGAAAGACAAGCGTTTCGCCGACGACGACTGGATGAAGAACCCGTTCTTTGCCCTCCTGCGGCAGCTCTATCTGGTCACCGCCTCCTGGGCCGACAAGCTGGTCAACGAAGCCGAAGGGCTCGACGAGCACACGCGGCACAAGGCCGCCTTCTACGTGAAGCAGGTGACGGCAGCCCTTTCGCCGGCCAATTTCGCGCTGACCAATCCGGAAGTCTATCGCGAGACGGTCGCCAGCAACGGCGCCAACCTGGTGGCCGGCATGAAGATGTTCGCCGAGGACATCGCCGCCGGAGGCGGCGATCTGAGGCTGCGCCATACGGACGCGACCAAGTTCGCGATCGGCCGCAACATGGCGCTGACGCCGGGCAAGGTGATCGCACAGAGCGAGGTCTGCGAGGTCATCCAGTACGAACCATCCACCGAAACCGTGCTGAAGCGCCCTCTCCTCATCTGCCCGCCCTGGATCAACAAGTTCTATATTCTCGACCTCAACCCGCAGAAAAGCTTCATCAAGTGGTGTGTCGATCAGGGCCACACGGTGTTCGTGATCTCCTGGGTCAATCCGGATGAGCGGCATGCAAGCAAGGACTGGGAATCCTACATGCGCGAGGGGATCGACTTCGCGCTGACGACGATCGAGAAGGCGACCGGCGAAAAACAGGTCAACGCGATCGGTTATTGCGTCGGCGGAACGCTGCTTGCCGCCACCCTTGCCTATCATGCCCAGAAGAAGAACAGCCGCATCGCATCGGCGACCTTCCTCACCACCCAGGTGGATTTCACCTATGCAGGCGATCTCAAGGTCTTCGTCGACGAAGAGCAGATCGCCGCCATGGAAAAGCAGATGAACGCGGTCGGTTATCTCGACGGTTCGAAGATGGCGACCGCCTTCAACATGCTGCGCGCTTCCGAGCTGATCTGGCCCTATGTGGTCAGCAACTACCTGAAGGGCCAGGAACCGATGCCCTTCGACCTGCTCTACTGGAATTCCGACAGCACGCGCATGGCGGCGGCCAACCATGCCTATTACCTGCGCAACTGCTATCTCGACAACAACCTGAGCAAGGGCCAAATGAAGCTCGCGGGAAAGACGATCTCGCTGAAGGACATCAAGATCCCGGTCTATAATCTCGCCACCCGCGAAGACCATATTGCCCCGCCGAAATCGGTCTTCCTCGGCTCCTCGCTGTTCGGCGGACCTGTGGATTTCGTGCTGACCGGTTCGGGCCACATTGCCGGCGTCGTCAACCCGCCCGACAAGCAGAAGTACCAGTACTGGACCGGCGGCAAGGCCGAAGGCCAATACGAGGACTGGATGACGAGCGCCGAAGAGAACAAGGGATCCTGGTGGCCGCACTGGCATGCCTGGGTCGAGGCCAAGGACGATGAGCGCGTGCCTGCCCGCAAGCCGGGCGGCAAGGCGTTGAATGCGATTGCCGATGCGCCCGGCACCTATGTGCTGGAACGCATCTGATCCTATTCGCAGATGCGCTTCGATCCCCCACTGGTGCCTGCCACCCTCCTGCAGCGCTACAAACGTTTCCTGTTCGACGCCGTGCTCGAGGATGGCACGCCGTTTACCGGCTCCTGCCCGAATACCGGTTCGATGCGCGGGCTGACGACGCCGGGCTCGAAAATCTGGGTGTCGCTGCATGACAGCCCGACCCGCAAATACCGGCACATGTTCGAGATGGTCGAAGTGGACGGCGAGCGCGTCGGGATCAATACCGGCCTGCCGAACCGGCTGGCGGAAGAAGCGATCCGCGCCGGGCTGATCCCGAGCCTTGGCGGCTATGAGACGATCCTGCGCGAACAGCGCTACGGCCGCAATTCCCGCATCGACTTCCTGCTTCAGGGCGGCGACCTGCCGAATGCCTATGTAGAGGTGAAAAACGTCCACTTCTGCCGCGAGCCGGGGTTGGCGGAATTTCCCGACACCGTGACCAAGCGCGGCGCCAAGCATCTGGAGGAACTGGGCGACATGGCGGAGGCCGGTCACCGCGCGGTGATGGTCTATCTCATCCAGCGCCACGACTGCTCGCGTTTCCGCATCTGCGGAGATCTCGACCCTTTCTATGCGCTCGCCTTCGAGCGTGCCAAATCCCGCGGCGTCGAGGCCTATGCCGTCCATTGCCGCGTTTCACCGGAGGAAATCGCGCCCGCGGGGCTGATCGCCATGGACGAACGGGGCTCGGCTGTTTTATGAACAGAGAGATTGCGAGAGAAGAACCATGGTCAGCTATATCGAGGCGGTTTCCGCCCCCCTGAAGAATACGGGTGCGATCCGCCTCTACAGTGCGGACGATTTTGCCGGCATGCGCAAGGCCTGCCTGCTCACCGCGCGCTGCCTCGACGAGCTTGCAACGATCGTGCGGCCCGGCGTCACCACCAACGCGATAGACCGCTTCGTCTTCGAGTTCGGCATGGACCACGGCGCGCTGCCGGCGACGCTGAACTATCGCGGTTATACGAAATCCTCCTGCACCTCGATCAACCATGTCGTCTGCCACGGTATTCCCGACGACAAGCCGTTGCGGGAAGGCGATATCGTCAATATCGACGTCACCTATATCCTCGACGGCTGGCACGGGGATTCGAGCCGCATGTATCCGGTCGGGCAGATCAAGCGAGCTTCCGAGCGCCTACTCGAAGTCACCTATGAATGCCTCATGCGTGGCATCGAGGCCGTGCGTCCCGGCGCCCGTACCGGGGCGATCGGCGAAGCGATCCAGACCTATGCGGAAGCGGAACGCTGCTCGGTGGTGCGCGATTTCTGCGGCCATGGCGTCGGCCGGCTTTTCCACGACTCGCCGAACATCCTGCATTACGGCCGCGCCGACGAAGGCCCGGAGATGAAGGAAGGGATGATCTTCACGATCGAGCCGATGATCAATCTCGGCAAGCCGCATGTGAAGGTGCTGTCCGACGGCTGGACGGCGGTCACCCGCGACCGGTCGCTGTCAGCGCAATACGAACATGCGATCGGCGTCACTGCCACCGGCTGCGAAATCTTCACCTTGTCGCCCGGCGGTTTCGACCGACCCGGCCTGCCACCGCTTTCGAGGTAACGGATGGCCAGCCGCTCCGCTCCTCCACCGGACGAACAGACGTCCTTCACCCAGGACGAGCGCGGCTTTTTCGCCGAACAGCTGACCAAGCCGAAAGCCATCAAGAAACCGGCCTCGATGGACGACGAAGAGCCGGGCGCGCATTACCACGGTCACCGCGAGCGCCTCAAAACCAAGTATCGCGAACATGGCGACACCGGGCTTGCCGACTACGAAATCCTTGAACTCCTGCTGTTCCGGTCGATCCCGCGCCGCGATACGAAACCGCTTGCCAAGGCGCTGATCGCCCGGTTTGGAACGCTTGCCGGCGTTCTGGGAGCGCCGCTCGGATTGCTGCAGGAGGTCAAGGGCGTCGGCGAAGCGGTGGCGCTCGACCTGAAACTCGTCGCGACCGTCGGTCATCGGATGCTGAAGAGCGAGCTGCGCGGCAAGCAGGTCCTGTCGTCGTGGTCTTCCGTCATCGATTACTGCCATGCGATCATGGCCTACGAGCCCCGCGAACAGTTCCGCATCCTCTTCCTCGACAAGCGCAATGCGCTGATCGCCGACGAGGTGCAGGGCCATGGTACCGTCGACCATACGCCGGTCTATCCGCGCGAAGTCGTGCGCCGGGCGCTTGAACTGTCGGCCACCGCGATCATCCTCGTCCACAATCATCCGAGCGGCGACCCCACCCCTTCCCGCGCCGATATAGACATGACCAAGACGATCGTCGACACCGCGAAACCCCTGGGTATCACGGTGCACGACCACATCATCATCGGCAAGGACGGGCATGTCAGCCTGAAGGGTCTCAGGCTGATCTGAGTTCCCGCAGCCTCAACCGGCGAAATAAGCTTCCCGATCGAGATCGGCGAGCAGTCCCGGTCCGGTGGGTTCCCAGCCGAGCTGTTCCCGGGTAGCTGCGCTTGAAGCCCGGTTGTCGATTTCCGCGAAATGTGCAAACCAGCCGAAATGTTCGGCAGCCTCGTCGCGGGTCTCTGCGACAACCGGCAGGTTCAGGCGTTTTCCGATCACGCCCGCGATGTCCCGGAACGGAATGCCCTCCTCCGCAACCGCATGATACCGGGCGCCCGCGACACCCTTTTCCAGCACGAGCCTGTAAAGGCGGGCGGCATCGAACCGGTGCACGGCGGGCCACTGGTTGGCCCCATCGCCGACATAGGCTGAGGCACCTTTCTGACGCGCCATGTTGATGAGGATCGGGACGAACCCATGGTCGCCGTCGCCATGCACCGAAGGCGGCAGGCGGATGACCGAGATGCGTGGGCCTGACGTCACCGAAAATGCCGTCTGTTCCGAGACGCGCGGAACTGGCGAGCCGGAGGCGGGCGGCGTTTCTTCGGTCGCCAGCTGGCCCGGCGACAGAAGGCCGGTGCCGGACGTGACGATCAGAGGACGGTCGGTGCCAGCGAGTGCGTTGCCGAGCGCTTCGATGGCGCACCGGTCGATCTCGCAATTTTCCTTAAATTTCGAGAAGTCGTGGATGAAGCCGGTATGGATGACGGCATCCGAGGCGGCAGCTCCGCTTTTCAGGCTGTCCAAATCCTCCAGCGTGCCGCGATGGACGTCGGCGCCGGCGGTAGTCAACGCTGCGGCGGAAAAATCCGAACGGGCAAGGCCGAGAACCTGATGGCCCGCCTCGATTAGTTCCCTGACGACGGCCGAGCCGACAAACCCGGTCGCGCCGGTTACAAAAACACGCATGACTGTCCTCTTCAGTTGTCTGACGAGGCTGTGATAGGGTTTTCCAAATGGCGAAAAAGCCGTGACGTTTTACCGGTATACGCACTAACAGGCTGAGCATGCCGACACTTGAGGACGAAAACCTTCTCGGAAACTATCTGAAGGACCGCCGCGCGAAACTTAGCCCGGCCGCGTTCGGCATTCCTTCGACGCGCAGGCGCACGCCCGGTCTCCGACGCGAGGAGGTGGCGCAGCGCGCCAATGTCAGTGCCACCTGGTACACCTGGCTCGAACAGGGCCGCGGCGGCGCTCCTTCCGCGGACGTGCTGGACCGGCTCGCCAAGGCACTTTCGCTGAACGACGCCGAGCGCGAGCACCTTTTTCTGCTGGCGCAGCACCGGCCGCCCGAAGTGCGATACGAACACTCTGAACCGATCACGCCGCAGCTGCAACGGGTGCTGGATTCGCTGGAGTTCAGCCCGGCTATCGTCAGGACAGCGCTGTGGGACGTCGTCGCCTGGAACGATGCCGCCGCGACTACGCTCACCGACTATGCGAAGCTTGCGCCGGAACAACGCAACATCCTGAAACTTCTGTTCGGCAATTCGCCTGCCCGCGCGCATATGATCCATTGGGAGAGAGATGCCCGCTCCGCGGTCGCGGCTTTCCGGTCGGAAGCGGCACGGGCCGGAAATACAGAAAAAATCCAGGCGCTTGTCGCCGACATCAGCCGATCGAGCCCGGAATTCGAGGCCATATGGCGGGACTACGCGGTTCAGAACTACGGAGAAGGTCTCAAGCACGTCCGCCATGCGACGGCAGGAGACCTCGCACTCGAATATTCATCCTTTGCCGTGGATGGCCGACCTGATCTGGGCCTGGTTATTTTCACGCCGGCAACCGTTGACGATGCGGAGCGGCTGAAGGCGCTGATCGCGAGCCGCAGGGCGGCCAGATAACCGCCGTTTCGTGACCACTCACGTCACCTGCACCATATGGCCTTCGGAAACCTCGCGATACTGGCGCGCCGGCGGCTGGAAACCCATCGGGCGGACCGGGCTCTTCAGCTCGTCGTTGGAAATGCCCCGGCGGATGCCGCGGCGGGCCGGATCCGGCACGGGAACGGCGGCCATCAGCTTTTTCGTATAAGGATGCTGCGGGTTGTCGAAGACCGCGGCGCGCGGGCCGATCTCGACGATCTCGCCGAGATACATCACAGCGACGCGATGGCTGACGCGCTCGACCACCGCCATGTCATGGCTGATGAACAGGAAGGCCAGATTGAGGCTCTGCTGCAGGTCCAGCAGCAGGTTGCAGACCTGCGCCTTGATCGAGACGTCGAGCGCCGAGACGCTTTCGTCGGCGACGATCACCTTCGGATCGAGGGACAAAGCACGGGCGATGGCGATGCGCTGGCGCTGGCCGCCGGAGAACTCATGCGGATAGCGGCCCGCCATGTCGGGCGACAGACCGACCTTGCGGAGAAGATCGGCGGTCTTTTCCTTGGCGTCCTTCGCGTTGCCGAGCTTGTGCTTGACGAAGGGTTCGGAGATTGCGGCGCCGACCGTCATGCGTGGGTTGAGCGACGAGAACGGATCCTGGAAGATCATCTGGATGGTCTTGCGCATATTGCGCAGGCCGGTCTGATCGAGGCGCAGGACATCGTAGCCGTCGAGTGCCACGTCGCCGCCGGTCGGCTCGATCAGCCTCATGATCGAGCGGCCGGTCGTCGACTTGCCGCAGCCGGATTCACCGACCAGTGACAAGGTCTCGCCCTGGAAGAGATCGAAGGAAACGTTCTCGACCGCGTGGACCGCCCCTGTCTGCGTTGCAAAGAGGCCGGAGCGGACCGCGAAGCGGGTAACGAGGTTCTTCACGGCCAGAACCGGGGTCTTGCGGGTATCGACGGTACCGGCGACTTCCTTCGGCTCGGCGGTCTCGCCAGTATTGATGTCGACGACCGGGAAACGCGTCGGCCATTTGCGGTTCTGCATCGAGCCGAGCCGCGGCACGGCAGAAAGGAGCGCACGGGTATAGGGATGTTTGCCGCGATGGAAGATTTCTTCGGTGGGACCGCTCTCGACCGCCTCGCCGCGATACATGACGATGGTGCGGTCGGCGATCTCGGCGACCACGCCCATGTCATGGGTGATGAAGAGGACCGACATGCCCTCCTCTTCCTGCAGAACCTTGATCAGGTCGAGGATCTGTCCCTGGATGGTGACATCGAGCGCGGTGGTCGGTTCGTCAGCGATCAGCAGCTTCGGCTTGGAGGCAAGCGCCATGGCAATCATGACGCGCTGGCGCATGCCGCCGGAGAACTGGTGGGGATAATCGTCGAACCGGGCGCCGGCATTCGGAATGCGGACCTTTTCAAGGAGCCGCACGGTTTCCGCTCGTGCCTGCGATTTCGATAAGCCCTTGTGGCGCGTCAGGACTTCCGAGATCTGCCGTCCGATCGTGAAGATCGGGTTGAGCGAGGTCATCGGCTCCTGGAAGATCATCGAGGCATCGTTGCCGCGCACCCCGCGCATCTCCTTTTCGGAGATCGCCAGGAGATCCCGGCCCGAGAGCAGGATGCTGCCTTCGATGCGGCTGGTATTGGCCGCCAAAAGCCGCATGATCGACAGCGAGGTGACGCTCTTGCCGGAGCCGCTTTCGCCGACGATCGCCACCGTCTCGCCCGGGTGCACGTCGAAGGAGACGTCGCGGACGACGCTTTTCCATTCGCCGTCGACCAGGAAGGATGTCGTCAGGTTCCTGACGGAAAGAACAGGAGTCTCGGTCATCAGTGCTTCCGTCATTGGGGCTTCCAGGGGGTGGCAAAGGAGGCCGATGCGCGGCCTTCCGCCTCGCGGGCGGCTTCCAGCTCGGCGATCTTCTGGTCGATGATCCGGCGGTCGATCATGCCGTGCGGGTTTTCGCGGGTGGGCATGGTTTCGGCGACATGCAGGAAACGCTCCTGCGCCACCGCGTAGAGCCGGCGCAGTTCGCCGAGCGGATCGGCGTGGTCGTCGGCGTTGATGCGCAGCCAGGGATAATCCTGATCGCGATAGAGAACCATCGCGGCGGACTGCTTGCCACGCTTGTCGCCGCCGGCTGCCTCTCCGGCATCCATGGCCGTGAGCAGGCGTTCGGCGAGCGGCGCGCCTTCGGCCGCCTTTTCCTTGTAGACCCGCAGCGTCTCGGCGATCACCTGCGGTCCGGCCAGCATGTTGCCGGCAACCGAGACGTTGTCGTCGACCAGATGGCCGGCCCAATCGACGCAGATCTCGCCGGTATAGGCGGCATTGCGGCCATTGGCGTCGATCAGATGAAACTGGCGCTGGCGACGGCCGTCATCGCGCGCCGTCATTACCTCGATGATCTCTTCCGGCGATTTGCCCTCTTCCAGAAGCTTCAGTCCGTCGGTGCCGTAGAGCGGGCTGACAAAGGCCTGGGTGGCGACGGCGCCCACCCTGCCCTTGATATGCGGCACCGCGGCGCCGACCGCAAAGAAGCGGCTGGCAACCGAGATCCCCAAGTGACCCGTCTCCGGATCGCGCGCGACAATGGACCAGGTCATGGCTTATCTCCCGACCGCATAGGCCTGCATGAGGCGCGGCGTTGCGGCTGCCCGCATCAAACCGTCCGCATCGCGGCGCGCCGCGGTCAAACGGCCGACACTCCAGGGATCCGCGACCGTGATCTGGTGGCCGCGGCTGCGCAGCTCGGCGAGCACGTCGGCACCGATATTGCTTTCCACCATGATGTTTCCCGGCTGGCTGGTGCGCGGATAGAAGGAGCCGGGGAAATGGGTGGTGTGGAACAGCGGCATGTCGATCGCCGCCTGCAGGTTCGGCTTGTGGTGAACGTAACGCAGGAAGAAGGGCAGCTGCCATTGATCCTGCTGGTCGCCGCCGGGCGTGCCGAACACCAGCGTCGGGCGACCCTGATGCAGGGCGAGCGATGGGGTGAGCGTCGTGCGCGGGCGTTTTCCCGGTTCCAGCGAGGTCGGCAGACCGGGCTTCAGCCAGAACATCTGGGCACGGGAATTCAGCGCGAAACCGAGGCCGGGCACGATCGGCGAGGACTGCAGCCAGCCGCCGGAGGGCGTGGTCGACACCATGTTGCCCCAGCGGTCGATGACGTCGATATGCACCGTGTCGCCGCGCTTTTCGGTGAGGTGCGACATGGTCGGCTCGTAAACCGCGCCTTTGCCGCTGACTTCGGCGAGCATGCCCATGGTGAGGTCGAACTGGTGGTCGTAACCGGGAACCCGGCCCGGCCGCAGCTCCAGCGAGGCTTGGCTGCCGATCAGCTTGCGGCGCTCGGCATTGTAGCCTTCCGACAGCAGGTATTCGGTCGGGATCTGCGCGAAATCCGGATCGCCGTAATAAACTTCGCGGTCGGCGAAGGCGAGCTTCATGGCTTCCACGACGACATGCACGAAATCCGGTCCGGCCGGATCCATCGCCGAGAGATCAAAGCCCTTCAGCAGCGCCAGCGATTGCAGCAGCACCGGCCCCTGTCCCCAGGCCGGCGTCTTGGCAACGGTCCAGTCGTGATAGTCATAGGTCTGCGGCGCCTCGACGGTCGCCTGCCAGTTTGCCATGTCGTCGGCCGTCAGCACGCCCTTGTGGCGGACGCCACTCGCATCCATCACCTCAGCCGTCGAGACATAACGGTCGATCGCCTCGGCCACGAAGCCGCGGTAGAAGGCGTCGCGGGCGGCTTCGATCTGGTTTTCGCGGCCGGTCCTGGCTTCGGCCTCGGCGATGACGCGTTTCCAGGTCTCGGCAAGCACCGGGTTTTTGAAATTGCTCTGCGCCCCGGGCGCCACGCCGCCCGGTAGCCAGGTCGCGTAGGAGGTCGGCCACTCGGTCTCGAAGAAGTTCGCCAATCCCTTGATGGTGGCGGAAACGCGGGCGAGCATCGGGTGGCCGTGCTCAGCGTAGTAGATCGCCGGCTCCAGCACGTCGCGGACGCTCATCGTACCGTAGTCGCGCAGCATCAGCATCCAGCCGTCGAAGGCGCCTGGGATGACAGTCGCCAACAGGCCGTCGCCGGGGATCAGCTTCAGGCCTTCCGACGTGTAGTGCTCGATGGTGGCACCAGCCGGCGCAGGCCCCTGGGCGCAGATGACTTCAACCTTGTCCTTTTTTGCCGAATAGAAGACGGCCGGCATGTCGCCGCCAGGGCCGCAGAGATGCGGTTCGACGATCTGCAGCACGAAGCCGGTCGCAACCGCCGCATCGAAGGCGTTGCCGCCCTTTTCGAGGATTGCCATGCCGACGGCCGAAGCGATCCAGTGGGTCGAGGTAACGACCCCGAATGTGCCGAGAATTTCCGGCCGTGTTGTGAATTCAGTCATGGGTATAAATCCTTTCAGATCATGCTTCGCGCGGGTCGAGCGCATCGCGCAGGCCATCGCCGAGGAGATTGAAGCCAATGACGACGAGGAAGATCGCCGCACCCGGCCACATCGCCATCCAGGGAGCCTGGCTCAGGAAATTCTTGGCAACGTTCAGCATCGAGCCCCAGGATGGAGCCGGCGGCTGCTGGCCGAGGCCAAGGAAGGAAAGGCTCGCCTCGGCGATGATCGCGGTTGCGATCGTCAGCGTCGCCTGGACGATGATTGGCGCCACCACGTTCGGCAGGATGTAACGGGTCATGATTTCGAAGTGGTTCAGGCCGACGGCGCGCGCGCCTTCGACATAATCCTCGGTCTTGACCGCCAGAACCTGGCCGCGGGTCAGCCGCACGAAGATCGGCATAGCGGACAGGCCGATGGCGATCATCGCGTTCATCAGGCTCGGGCCCAGGAATGCCGCGAGCGCGATCGCCATGATCAGGAAGGGCATGGCGAGCAGCGCCTCGGTGATCCGCGAGATCACCATGTCCACCCAGCCGCCGAAATAGCCCGAGATCAGGCCAAAGGGCACGCCGATGCCGACCGCGATGGCGACGGAGAACACGCCTGCCATCAGCGATGCCCGGGCGCCCCAGATCATGCGGGACAGGATATCGCGGCCGAGGTCGTCGGTCCCGAGCCAGTACATGGCCGAGGGCGCCTTGCGGATCGCCGTCCAGCTCGTGGCGACCGGATCGATGATCGGCAGGATCGGCGCGCAGGCTGCCAGGATTGCGAAGAACAGGACGATGACGGCGCCGACAAGCGCACTTCGGTTCTTCTTCATCTTGCGCCAGGCGCGGCTCTTGTCGCGCTTTGCCGCCGCCACCGGCTGCGCTTGGTCGATCGTGGTCATAGGGTGGCCCTCAGACGCGGATTGAGCAGGACATAAAGCACGTCGGCAATCAGGTTCATCAGGATGAATCCGACGGCCGTGCACAGAACGACGCCCTGCACCACCGCATAGTCGCGGTTGAAGACGGCATCGACGATGAGCTTGCCGAAGCCTGGAATGGTGAAGATCTGTTCGGTCAACACCGCACCGGCGAGCAGTTCCCCGAACAGCAGCGCCGACAGCGTCACGACCGGCAGAAGCGCATTGCGGAAACTGTGGCTGAGCACCACTTCGCGCGGCGACAGGCCCTTGGCACGGGCGGTACGGATATAGTCGGCGCTGAGCACGCCGATCATCGCCGAGCGGGTATGGCGCATCAGCGTCGCCGCCAGCGCATTGCCGAGCACGAAGGCCGGCATGACCATGGTCTGCAGGGACCGGACCGGATCGACGAAGATCGACTCGTAGCCTGAGGCCGGCAGCCATCCGAGCTGCACCGAGATCAGCAGGATCAGCATGATGCCGAGCCAGAAATTCGGGATCGACAGGCCGGTCAGCGCCAGCACGTTGGCGATGTAGTCGATGAACGTATTCTTCTTGACCGCCGCAAGGATGCCAATCGGAATGCCGATCAGCATGGCGAAGACCATCGCCATGACGGCAAGCTGTATCGTCACCGGCAGCTTCTGGAGGATCAGTTCCAGGACCGGCTGGTTGGTGCGCAACGAGATGCCGAAATCGCCCACCAGCACGCCGCCGAGCCAGTAGAAATATTGCACCACGACCGGATCGTTCAGCCGGTACTTGTCGCGCAGGAATTCGATGACCGCAGGGTCGCGCTCCTCGCCGGCCATGGCCAGGATCGGATCGCCGGGCAACAATTTCTGCAGTGAAAAGACAAAAATGGAGATGATCAGCAAGGTCGGGATGGCGACCAGCAGACGCTTTCCGATGTAGACAGGCATGACGCCGTCCCCCGTTGAGCAACATTGTTACGAAGCGATGCGGAAAAGTGCCGCATGGGTCCACTCCCATGCGGCACGAGGAGCTTAGCCCTTCTTGACGCCTTGCAGGCGGATCATGCCGTCAGGACTGGGCACGAACCCTGTGACATTCTTCTTGTAGGCCCAGATCCACGACTGATGGCCGAGATAGATGACCGGCAGGTCTTCGTTGAGGATTACGCCCGCTGCATCGTATTTCTGCTTGCGGACCGCATCGTCGGTCGAGGCGCGTGCTTCGTTGAGCAGCTTGTCGACCTCCGGATTGCAGTATTTCACGTCGTTGATGCCACCTTTGCAGGTGATGAACTGATGGATATTGCCATCCGGATCGACGCGGCCGGACCAGTCGGAGCGGCTGAGCTGGAAGTTGCCGCGGGTCTGCTCTTCAAGCAGGGTGGCGAACTCGGTCGACTTCAGGCTGACGTCGAAGCCGGCTTCGGCGACCATCGACTGCAGGATCTGCATCATCTGCTGGGCGACCGGGTTGTTCGGGATCTGCAGTTCGACCGGGACACGGTCGAAGCCGGCGGCCTTGATGAGGGCCTTGGCCTTGGCGACGTCGCGGGCCGGAACCGGGATCGCCTTGTTGAACCACGGGCTGTTCGGCGGGAACGGCTGGTTGCCGCCGACGGCCGTGCCTTCGTAGACGATCTGGTTCATTGCATCGCGGTCGATCGCCAGCGAGAAGGCCTGGCGCAGGCGCTTGTCCTTGCCGAACGGGTTGTCGGCGCGCGGACCATTGCCGACGTTGGCGTAGAGAGCCATGTAGCCGATATTGACGGTCGCATCGTATTTCAGGCCCGAATTGCCCTTGACGGCAGCAACATCGGTCGGAGCCAGGCGCTCGATGAAGTCGAGGTCGCCCGACTGCAGGTTGGCGAGGCGCACGGTCGTATCCGGGATCGGAAGATAGGTGACCTTGTCGACGAAGATCTTGTCCTTGTTCCAGTAATCCTTGAATTTTTCGAGCACGATACGGTCCTGCTGGACGCGCTCGACGAACTTGAACGGGCCGGCGCAGACCGGCTTGGAGCCGAAATTGGCGCCAAGCGCCTTGGCGGCGGTCGGCGATACGATCATGCCGGCGCGGTCGGAAAGTTGGGCGAGCAGCGTCACGTCCGGGGCCTTCAGCGTGAACTTGACTTCCAGCGGGCCGGACGCCTCGACCTTGGCGACGGAGGTCAGCTCGCTTTTGCGGCGGGATTCCGGCAGGGTCATGTTGCGTTCGATGGTGGCGACGACGGCTGCGGCGTCGAGCGGGGTGTCGTCATGGAACTTGACGCCCTCGCGGAGCTTCATCGTCAGTTCCTTGCCGTCGGCGGACCATTTCCACTCGGTGGCGAGCTGGGGAACGATCTTCAGGTCAGGGGAAACATCGACCAGCTTGTCACACAGCGCGGTGTAGACGATACGTCCGACAAAGGTGCGGGACTGGGCCGGGTCGAGAACGTCGGCATCATCCTGGAGGCCGATGCGCAAATCGACCGCGAGCGCCGGAAAGGCGAAAAGCGCGCCGGCCAGCAGCGCGGTCGTAAGCTTGGTAAGTCGCATCATTATGAACATTCCTCTCTTGTTTTCAGGTTCCTGTTTTTAGTCTTGGCCGGTTTTCCGGCTTCTGGTAGCGACGGCCGATCAACTTACCTGGCTCAGCGGCCCCGGCTCCGTTGGGCCGAGGGACGTCGCCCGGATCAGCCGCTCCTGAAGCATCAGCAGATGTTCGCGCATCGCCTCCCCCGCCCGCACCGGATCACGGGCGGCGATCGCCTCGATGATGGTCTTGTGCTGGGCAAACGAGATGTTGACCGCGTTGCCGCTCGAACGGGCGCGCTCGCGGATCGCCTGCCATGCCTCGTCCTGGCGGACACGATTGATGACATCGAAGATCGACAGGAAAAGCTGGTTGCCGGCGCTCTGGGCGATCAGCCGGTGCAACGTCCCGTCCCACAATTCGCGGGCGTCGGCATCGCTGCTCTCGATGATCTTCAAGGCGATGTCGTGCATCTTGGCGATATCCGCCGGCTTGGCCCGCATTGCCGCCAGCTGGGCGAGTTGCGGTTCGATCCTCAAACGGACTTCCATGATCTCCATGAAATCCGTGCCGGCGACGATTGCGCCCACATGGTTGCTCCATTCGCTCGGTCTTTCGCCGAGAAAGGTGCCTGAGCCCTGGCGGCGCCAGATGAGGCCTTCGGATTCAAGCACTTCGAGTGCTCGCCGGACCGCGCGCCGGCTGATGCCGAGCATATCGCTCAAAGCGCGTTCGGTCGGCAGGCGGCCCTCGGAACCGAATTCCCCCGCCTTTAGAAGCTCTCTCAAACGATCCAGCGCGTAGCTCGAATTGTCATGAGCCTCGCCGGCCTTATCCTGTACCATTTGTCGTACCAATTTTTAATTGGTCCGAATGGACGGTATTTCCCGACCTCCGTCAAGTTAATTTTTCGGCAATTTTTGCAATGCACAAAATTGATGCATAGAGGTTGAAATCAAGGCTTGGACGAGCCGCAATCAAAACTTTAGAATAGGCGGCTACAAAGGGATTCGTGAGTGCTGCTGCATCGCGGCAGCCGTCAGATTTGGAGCGGAGCATCCCCATGAACCAATACGACCTCATCGTCGTCGGCAGCGGACCGGCCGGTCGCCGCGCCGCCATCCAGGCAGCCAAGCTCGACAAGAAGGTTCTGGTCGTTGAACAGGGCAAAAGGGTCGGCGGCGTTTCCGTCCATACGGGCACGATCCCGTCCAAGACCCTGCGCGAAACGGCCCTCAACCTGTCCGGCTGGCGCGAACGCGGGTTTTACGGCAAGGCGTACCGGGTCAAGCAGGAGATCAGCGCAGAGGACCTGCGCCGTCGCCTGCTGATCACGCTCGATCATGAAGTCGAAGTGCTCGAACACCAGTTCGCCCGCAATCGCGTCCAGAGTATCCGTGGCAAGGCGACTTTCGTCACGCCCGACACGATGGCGATTACCAAGGACGACGGCGACGTCATGCACGTCATGGGCAAGTCGATCCTGCTTGCGGTCGGCACGAAGCCCTTCCGCCCCGACTACATTCCCTTCGACGGCAAGACGGTTCTCGACAGCGACGAGTTGCTCGAAATCGAACAGCTCCCCCGTTCGATGGTGGTCATCGGCGCCGGCGTTATCGGCATCGAATATGCGACGATCTTCAGTGCCCTCGATACCGCCGTCACCGTCATCGACCCGAAATCGACCATGCTGGACTTCATCGACAAGGAAATCGTCGAGGACTTCACCTACCAGCTGCGCGACCGCAACATGAAGCTGCTGCTCGGCCAGAAGGCGGACAAGGTGGAGCGCCTGCCGGACGGCAAGGTTTTGGTGCACGTGGACAGCGGTCGTCGCATCGCCACCGACATGGTGCTGTTCGCCGCCGGCCGCATGGGCGCGACCGATACGTTGAACCTCGCAGCAGCCGGCCTCGAGGCCGACAGCCGCGGCCGCCTCAAGGTCAATCCGGAAACCTTCGAGACCTCCGTTCCCAACATCTATGCCGCCGGCGACGTCGTCGGGTTTCCGAGTCTTGCCTCGACCTCGATGGAACAGGGACGCGTCGCCGCGCGCGTCGCCGTCGGCGCGATCGCCAAGGAACCGCAGAAATATTTCCCCTACGGCATCTATGCCGTGCCGGAAATCTCCACCTGCGGCCTGACCGAAGAGGAAATGAAGGAGCGCGGCATTCCCTATGAATGCGGCATCGCCCGCTTCCGCGAGACCTCGCGCGGCCATATCATGGGCCTCGACACCGGCCTGCTGAAGCTGATCTTCTCCTTGAAGACCCGCCGCCTGCTCGGCGTCCATATCGTCGGCGAAGGCGCTACCGAACTCGTCCACATCGGCCAGGCAGTCCTGAACCTCAAGGGCACGGTCGAATATTTCGTCGAGAACACGTTCAACTATCCGACGCTCGCCGAAGCCTACAAGATCGCCGGCCTCGACGCCTGGAACCGCATGGGCGAAGGTCCGAAGGAAGCGCCGGTCGCAACTTCGCAGTCCACAGACACGGCCGCGACGACCACGGAACCTGCCTTCGAGAAGAAAAAAGCCGCCTCAAAGTGAGGCGGTAGCTCCAACCAAACCGTCCGATCAAACGAAAAAAGCCGCCCCGAAAGGCGGCTTTTCTTTGGTGTCGCAGAACCGCCCCGAAGGGCAATTCATCAACGCGAGTAGAATTCGACGACCAGCTGCGGTTCCATGATGACGGCGTAGGGAACGTCCGTCAGGCCCGGAACGCGGGCGAAAGTGGCAACCATCTTGTTGTGGTCGACTTCGATATAATCCGGAACGTCGCGTTCAGCGAGCGAAACGGCTTCGAGAACCGTGACGAGCTGCTTGGACTTCTGGCGGACTTCGATAACGTCGCCGGCCTTGCAACGGTAGGAACCGATGTTGACGCGGATGCCGTTGACGGTGACGTGGCCATGGTTGACGAACTGGCGGGCAGCAAAGACCGTCGGGACGAACTTGGCGCGGTAGACGATCGCGTCGAGACGCGATTCGAGCAGGCCGATCAGGTTCTCCGAAGTGTCGCCCTTGCGGCGGTTGGCTTCGTCATAGATGGCGCGGAACTGCTTTTCGCGCAGATCGCCGTAATAGCCCTTGAGCTTCTGCTTGGCGCGCAGCTGCACGCCGAAGTCGGAAAGCTTGCCCTTGCGGCGCTGGCCGTGCTGGCCCGGGCCGTATTCGCGGCGGTTCACCGGGGACTTCGGACGGCCCCAGATGTTTTCGCCCATACGGCGGTCGATCTTGTATTTGGACGATTCGCGCTTGCTCATCGTATTTCCTTATCAAACGGTTACACCGACTTGTTGCCAAGCCGGATCAAGGAAACACGCCCTCCTCTGAGCCCTGGTTCAAGAGCTCTGACAGGTCTCTCACGAAAGCGTCCGGAGAAAACCACGGGACATGTCAGTGAAACACCGGGTCTTTCGGCCCGGCGTTGGCGCGGTGTTTAGGCGGATGTCACAGGAATGTCAACTGCGCCTGCGTCTTAACCTCTCGGCAAGGCTGTCTGCAGGCTTTTTTTGACGAGGCAAGACTTAGCACCATCTTAAAGAAAGGAGGTGTTGTGTCATGAAATCGAAACTCTGGAGCAGCCCGATCAGGATCGAAAACCCCGAAACCGGCATGGTCCGCACCGTCAAGACGGCACGCGATGCAAAAACCGTCCTCGACCGTTTCTGGCCGGCCTATCACGGCAGCCAGCATCATCTGGCCGAGCAGGTCTGCGACGAGGCATTAAAGGGAAAATCGAAGCCTTCGGAAGCGCGGCGCGCCTTTATCGCCGCGGCGGTGGAAGCGCATTTTCACATCCATTGACGGCTTATTCGGCAGCGGCCCTCGCCTCGCCCTCATCCGGCGCGTCGGCGCTACCGGGGGCGGTTTCGGCTTGGAGATCCGGGAAGGCGACGATACGTTTGCCCGTGAAATCCGCGTGCACGACGATCAGTCCCTGTTCCTCGAAATAACCGAGCAGGCGACGGGCGCGACGCGCCGAGTGGGTGCCGTAGGCCCGGGCGATCCTGGCGTCCGAGGGGCATGGTTCCCCTGATATCGCCGCCTTCGCCATCAGCAGGAAAACGCCCTGCAGGTCATCCGAAACGCCCGACGACAGCGACAGCGCCGTCGCCCAGGCCTCGCTTGAAGCGGTTTCCACATCGACGCCCGAGCGGGCGATCGCCACGCGCCGGCGGAATTCACCGAGCGACAGCGGCGGTCCGGGCAGGCGCCGCATCCGGGCGCGCACCAGAAAATCCTGATAGAGAACGGAATCCGTCCGGTAGGCGGATTGCGGATCGTCGAGAATCTCCGACAGCACGGCGGACAGCCGTTCTTCGCGCTCTTCGGCGGACAATTCCGGCTGGGCGACACGCGGCTCCTGCGGCGCCGGCACGGCGGCGGGTGTCGAGCGCGACAGTTCGGCCAGAATATCGGTCGTCGGCCGCGGCGCCGGCGGGGCTCGGCGGACGAGAGGCCGGGTGAATTCTTCCGGATCCGGCGTGAAGATCAAGTCCTCGACGTCCTGAGGCGCATCCGGCAGCGGCATCAACTTCGGGCTCGAAGAGCGCGCCGAGGTCTCGACCGCGCCGATGATGATCGGCAACGGGCGGCGCGACAAAGCCGGGCCGAGGGCGACGAAATTGCCGCGCTTCAGGTCACGGAACATTTCCGCCTGGCGGCGGTCCATGCCAAGCAGGTCGGCGGCGCGGGCCATGTCGATATCGAGAAAGGTGCGGCCCATCAGGAAGTTCGAGGCTTCCGCAGCGACGTTCTTGGCGAGCTTTGCCAGCCGCTGGGTGGCGATGACGCCGGCAAGCCCGCGCTTTCGGCCACGGCACATCAGGTTGGTCATCGCACCAAGTGAAAGCTTCCTGGCATCTTCCGATACATCGCCACCGACCGACGGCGCGAACATCTGCGCCTCGTCCACGACGACCAGGACCGGATACCAGTATTCGCGGTCGGCATCGAACATGCCGTTCAGGAAGGCGGCGGCGGCGCGCATCTGCTCTTCGAGATCGAGGCCTTCCAGCGTCAGGACGCAGGAGACGCGATTCTTGCGGATACGGTTGGCAATGCCGGCAAGCTCCGCCTCGCTGCGCTCGCCATCCACCACGACATGGCCGAATTTTTCAGAGAGCGTGACGAAATCGCCTTCCGGATCGATCACCACCTGCTGCACCCAGGGCGCGGACTGTTCCAGCAGGCGGCGCAGGAGATGCGACTTGCCGGAGCCGGAATTTCCCTGCACGAGCAGGCGGGTCGCCAGAAGCTCCTCGATATCGAGCTTGGCCGGATCCCCCCCGGACACAATTCCCATATCGATGCCGACCTGCAATGCACTTACCCCGTATGCTGTCTCTTCGCGGTGACCGTTGAGGCCGCGACTCCGGAACTCTAACAGAGATCGGGATTCGTTTCGCCGGGCAAGATCGAAAATGCACAGACCTTTGGCGACTACTCGAAATTGAGCTGCCAGGAGATGCCGAAACGATCCTGCAGCCAGCAGAATTTCCGGCTGAAACCATAATTGTCGAGCGGCATCAGGAACATCCCGCCCTCGCTCAGAGCCTCGGCCAACCGCCCGAGCTCCTCCTCCGTTCCGCATTCCACGAAAAAGGAAAAGGACGGCGTGAAATCGAACACATGCTTGACGGGGCTGTCGATGCAGACCACCTGCTGGCCGGCAAGCTCGAAGGTGGCTCGAAACACGCTGCCCTCCGGCCCCGCCTCGCCCGGCCGGTAACGCTTCATGTCGGTGATCCTGCCGGCCGGCAGCACCGAAGTGTAGAAGGTAATCGCCTCCTCGCAATGACCGTTCTGAAACATCAGGAACGGCCGGACGGATTTCACAGGATCCGACATCATGTTCCTCCTTTACGAAGCTGCCCTTCGGTAGAGTGCCAGCGACCCCGCGAGCGCCAGAAGCGCGCCGCCGCAGAGCCGGTCGAGCCAGAGCGCGCCTTTCTTCTTCAACAGGTGCACTGCCCGCGAGCCGAGCAGCGCATAACCGAACATGACGGCGAAATCGATCAGCGCGAAGACGAGCGCCAGGACCACGTATTGCGGAAATTGCGGTGCGTCCGGCGCGATGAACTGCGGCAGGAAAGCCGAGAAGAACAGGTAGCCCTTGGGATTGGTGACCGCGACGAGGAAGCTCTTCAGGAAGATCGACGTTGCGGAACCCGAACCGGCCGCAGCATCGCCTGCCGTTACGTCAAGCGAGCCTTTCGAACGCAGAAGCATGAACCCGAGAAACGCGAGATAACCGGCGCCCAGCCATTTGACGACCGAAAACCAGAATTCGGAGGCCGCCAGCAGCGCGCCGAGGCCGAGCGCCACGGCACCGATCAGCACGAAGTCGGAGATCATCGCGCCGGCCATGCCCGGCAGAGCGCGGCGCAGGCCGTAACGCGAGCCGTTGGTGAGAGCCAACAGCACGGTCGGTCCGGGTGTGGCGATGCCAATCAATGCGACGATCGCAAAGGCAAGCAGGGTAACGTCACTCATATATCTCTCCTACCAGAGGTTCCGGCCGTCGATGACCGTGTGAGGCCATTCCTCGGCGTCGAAATCGTCGAACAGGCGGGCATTCACGCCGATACGCCGGGTCTTGCCGTCCCAGGTACCGTCCATTTGGAAATCCGGGCTGTCGCTATAGGTGGTGCAGCCGCAGGTGCCGCAGAAATGATGCGCCACCATTTTCGAATTCCAGCGATAGACCCTGTCGCTCGCGGCATCGGCGGTGACCTTCACCTGCTTCGGCTCGTAATAGGCATGCAATGCGCCGCGCCTGGAGCAGAAGGTGCAGGTGCAGCGGGTGAGCGCCTGCGGCAGTTCTCCCTTGATCTCGAAAACGGTCTCGCCGCAATGGCAACGTCCGGTGATCATCAGCTATTCCTCCCCGATAAAGCTCAGGCGGCTGCGCGCTTCAAGCCGACCGACAGCAGGCCGGCGCCGATCATCAGCGAACCGCCGGTGCGGTTGACGATCCGCTGGACCTTCGGCTTGCGGATGGTGTTGCGGGCCATCGAGGCAAGCACGCCGTAGAGCGTGGCGTTCAGTGTCGCGAGCACCAGAAAGGTGACTTCGAAGACGGCCATCTGGAAGAACAGCGGCTGGCCGAGGTCCAGGAACTGCGGCAGGAAGGCCACGAAGAAGACGATGCTCTTCGGATTCAATGCTGTCACCACATAGGTGTGCAGGAAAATCCGGAGGGGCTTTGCCGAAGCCGCGTCCGCCTCCCCCTCTCCCACCTCGGCCGTCTGTTCTGAAACCGGCGCGCGCCACAGCTTGATGCCGAGATAGACAAGGTAGGCGGCCCCCACCCATTTCAGCACCGTGAAGAGCGCCGCGGAGGTCGCGAGCAGTGCGCCGAGACCGAGCATGGAGGCGGTCATCGCCGTGAAATCGCCGAGCGCTACGCCGGCGACCGTGGCGGACGCCACCTTGCGGCCATGGCTCAGCGCATAGGAAATAACGAGCAGGATCGTCGGCCCCGGAATTGCCAAGAGAACCGACGAGGCGGCGACGAAAGCGAGCCAGTGTTCAAGCGACATGCGAATGTTCCTCCACCGAATGGAGGGAGCAAGCCACCGATTTTTTCAGTTTGCAAGCGGTGTTTATTCAGTCCTCGCGCACCCAGCGATAGAGCACGTCCGGCTCCTTCTCCTCGTTGCCTGAGCCATCGCTCTCCTCGATCGCGACGAAACCACGCGTCTCGTAGAAACGGCGGGCTGCGGTATTGCGCTGGAAGGTCCAGAGAAAGAGCTGCGGATGGGCTCCCTTGGCGATGTCCAGCAGCCGGGAGCCGATCCCCTGCCCTTGTGCGTTCGGCAGGATATAGAGCTGGTCGATCCAGTCCTTGCGGAAGGCGATGATGCCGAGCAAAGCGCCGTCCCTTTCGGCACCCCAGATGTCGCAAGTGGCGAAGAGGGGTCCGCTCCAGTATCCGCGATCCTCCTCCGGCGTGTGAAGCTGAGCCAACCAGGGCAGCCGCGTATCAAAAGACGTGCGATGAACCCCAGCCGCAGCCGGCATATCGTCATGGCCAAGTTTGCGAAATACGACCATTCCTTAAGCTCCAAACTCGTATCCCTGCAGGAGCGGCCCCGGCGGCAAACCGCCGGAGACCCTATGCAGATTGTTTCACAGCCGGATATCCCAGGGGCTGAACCGGACATTTCGGCGGTCGTCCTCGAGTTCGGGGAACCCGATATCGCGGCGCATCCGATTGGAGAGATCAGAGACTTGGTTCCGTTCTTGACGACCTCTCCAGGCTGCCAGGAGCAGTGCACCGGCAGTCTTCCAGACGCCATGTTCGCGGCAGAGTTCATGAACCGCAGCCGAAAGCGTATCAGCAACTATAAATTGTGATTCACGCATGATTTTCCGTCCCGGCGCATGTCGCGACCAGGTCCTCTGAGATGAAGAAAGACGTGCGGATGCGGACGAGGAAACGCGGTAAACCGCGTCGTCAGCCGGTCACGTCAGATCAATGGGAAAAATGCCGAAAACGGCGGAAATCCAGTCTTATAGAGACTGGAAGCACATGCCGGCCGGCATCGATGTGCGAGACACCGAGGCCACAATAGCCGTTCCGCCAGATAGGCGCATAAACATGGTAATGAACTTCATTTCACGCCTCCTGTGTTCGATTTGCGGAATAGATAAATAATACACGAGATCGCCGGATGAGCAAGCGCACAATCGCGAATTGCACTCATCACCAAAAAACGTGGCAAATAAGCCACATTGCTCGGTAGCGCTCAGGCCCTGAGACCAAAGCCCTGCATCAGGCGGCGGGTGGCGAAGTCGGGATTGCCGGAGGTGAACACGGCGAAATCATAATTGTCGGGATGCTCGGCGCCCTCGACCAGCGGCACTTTTCGGCGCGCCTGCCGGGCTATCGCTTCGGCGGGGTCGAGCCAATCGACCGGCCAGGGGGCAAGCCGGCGGAAGACATTAGCCATGAAGGGGTAATGGGTGCAGGCGAGCACGACGATATCGGTTTTCCGGCCGTCCTTTTCGACGAAACACGGCGCGATCTCGGCCAGCACGGCCTCGTCGGAAATCGTTTCGCCGCGGATATAGGCTTCCGCCATGCGGGCCAGGTTCTGCGAACCGACCAGGCGCACATGACATTGGCTGGCGAAGGACTGGATGAGGTCGCGGGTATAGGCGCGCTTGACGGTGCCCGGCGTGGCAAGCACCGAGACGAGGCCAGAGCGGGTGCGTTCGGCGGCCGGCTTGATCGCCGGTACCGTGCCCACGAAGGTCATCTTCGGAAAGGTCTCGCGCAGGTCGGCGCCGACCAGGGTGAAGGCGGTATTGCAGGAGATGACGCAGACTTCGGGATCGTATTCGTCGAGGAGCTTTGCGAAGAGCGAGATGATCCTCTCGCGCAATGCCGCCTCCTCCCAATCGCCATAGGGAAAACCGGCATCGTCGGCGACATAAATGAAGCCGCGTTCCGGGATCAGCACGCGCGCCTCGCGCAGCACCGTCAGCCCGCCAATGCCCGAATCGAACATCAGCACGGGCTTCGATTCATTCGTCTGCGTCATTCCCCGTAGTCTCCCCTGATACCCCTTCGGGCAGATCAGCCTTTTCAGGCTTCGGCCCGTCCTTTTTCGACCATCCGCGGGGAAAACGGTCGAGCGAGTTGATGACGCCCCGGAACACGCTGATCTCCTGCTCCGTAAAACCCCGCCGCGAGATGACGGCGCGGAGGTTGTCGATCATTCTTGGCTTTTTCGCGGGCGGATGGAAATAATTGCGGGCGTCCAACGCCTCTTCCAGGTGCTCGAACAAGCCGATCACCTGTTCCTTGGTGGAAGGACGCTGCTCGATCGGCAGAAAAACTGTTTCGGCCAGATCGTCCATGCCGGATTTCATCCATTCATAGGACATCAACAGCACAGCCTGGGCGATGTTGAGCGAGGCGAAGGCAGGGTTTACCGGAAAGGTGACGATCTCGTCGGCGAGCGCCACCTCCTCGTTGGTGAGGCCCCAGCGCTCACGGCCGAAAAGAATGCCGGTCCTTTCACCGGCCTTGAACTTGGTGCGGAGCGTCTCGGCAGCGGTCACCGGCGAACGCACCGGCTTGAAGCCGTAACGTTCGCGCGCGGTCGTCGCGTAAACGAAATTGAGGTCGGCGATCGCCTCTTCGAGCGTATCGAACACCTTCGTGCCGTCGATGACGTGGTCGGCCTTGGAGGCGGCGGAACGGGCCTTTTCGCTCGGCCAGCCGTCGCGCGGCTTGACGAGGCGCAGTTCGGCGAGGCCGAAATTGGCCATGGCGCGCGCCACCATGCCGATATTCTCGCCGAGCTGCGGCTCGACCAGAATGATTGCCGGCCCCTCGGCTATGAGTTCGCGCTCGCTGTTCGTGCCTGACATCTCTAATTCCGTATTCAAATCCAAGGCCGGAATAGCGGTGACCGGGGCAATCGGCAAGCCTTATGCCGTTGCGGGATAAAGCCTGCCCAGCATGGTGCCGATCATTTCGACGCCAACGCGGCTGCCATGCTTGAAGATCGGCAGGTGCCGGCCGGCGCTTCTGCCCGTCCTGCGCTTGACCACGAAACATTCGGAACCGCGGGCCGAAAGCGTGTCAATGGTGCCCAACGCATCCTCCAGCGCGGCCAACACCTCGCCTTCCGGCTTGTGTCCCGCCTGAACCGCGTTGCGGGCGAAGATCCGCGCCCAATAGGTAGCGCCGAGGAAGATGGCGAGCGTCTGGCGGACCTGTCCCGGCCGGGTGACCACCGACCAGCTCGTGCCGAGCGGGCGGGCTGCGAGCGTGACTTCGCGATAGGCGACATCGAGCTTGCGGGAGATAGCGATGATCTCGAAATCGCTCCTGCCCTCCTTCACCGCGGAAAGAAGCTCGCGCAGCCCGTCGAACCAGCGCCCGAGCGCGAGATCGAGGGTCGAGCGGGTCGGCGCCGGGAAGACGAGGAAGGCAACGACCGTGCCTGCAAGCGCGCCGATCAGCGTTTCCTCGATCCTAAGCTGCAGGAGGTCGAGGGTCAGCACGCCGGTCATGCCGTAGATCAGGCAAAGCACGATCGAGATGAAGAAGGTCATCCCCGCATAGGAGATCTGCAGGCAATAGAAGCCGAGGAAGATGCAGAGCACCGCGATCGGTGCGGCGAGAAGCGGATAACCGCCGATCAGTGTCGCAAGCACCAGACCGGTTGCGATGCCGAGCAGCGTACCCACCGAGCGCTGCAGGGCCCTGATCGCCGTATCGCCGCGTGACTTGGTGTTGGTGAAGATCAGGAAGGCGGTCAAAACAGCCCAGAACCAGCGGTCGCGCGACAGCATCAGGCCGAAGACCATCGCAAGGCTAGATGCGACAGTGATCTGGACCGCGGACCGCATCACCGGGTTCTTGAGCGAGAAATCGATCCTGGCCGGCGCCGGCGCCGCGCGGGCGTCCTCGATCGACCGGAACCGATCGCGCCGCCCCTCCTCGATCGTTTCCGTCAGCCCCACCCTTGCCTTCTGCAGCCACATCAGGGCGCGGGCGCTCTCCGTCATCCGGTCGTCGCCAGTAACCGCGGGGCTGGCCGCGATCTTCTCGGCCATATCCTGATCCTCTTCGATCAGCGCGTGGACGAGCATGAAGGGGGGCAGCGCTTCGAACGACAGAACGATCGCGCTTTCCGCAGCGAGATGGACGTCGAAAATCTTCATGGTGAGGGCGGTGACCGCCTCATCCTCCGGATCGATCGTGCCGTCACCGGTACGCGGCAGGAACCCTTCCGCCATCAGCACCACGTCTTTCAGCCGCTCCTCGAGCTGCCGCAGGTCGCGCCGGTCATTGTCGGTCATGGTCCCGCCGCTCGACAGAACCGCGAGCTTCATCAGGATATCGCCCACCCTGCCCCGGATCGCCACCAGCGACTGCAGAAGATCGCGCCGCCAATCGTCCGGCAGGAGATAGGTGCGAACCAGATGGCCTGTGACAACCGCGATCACCGGACCGATGGCTCCCAAAGGAAGGTCGGAAAGGTTCGGCTTCAGATAGGCGCCCATGAAATAGGACGTGAACGCGAACATGCCGACCGCAAACCCACGCGGCCCGTAGACGCGCCCGACGGTTGCGCCGGTGATGACGACCAGGAACATCGGATCTGAAATGTAGCGGTAGTCTTCGAGCACCGCAGCCAACCCGACGCAGGCGAGGCTGACCACGCCGCCGATCAGCCGCGTCTTCAACTGGTCGGACGGCAGCCGGTCGCGCACCGCGACGCCGCCTTCGATCGAGAGGATGATCGCAAGCCCGTAGGCGATCGTCGGTAGCGCGAGCCCCGCGATGTGGACGAGCGCAAGACATGCCACCGAGGCGATGACGGTCAGCGTCACGCGTCCGCCCATGCGCAGGCGCGACAGCGCCGGGTCGTTGGCGAGCAGCCAGTCTCGGATCTTAGCGGCAAAGGTCATCGATCACCCCGGGCGGATGACGACACCCGCTTCTGGCCGCCGAATATATCGCCTGGACAGAGTTTGGCGATACCGTGCATAGGCCCGGGGGCTACGATCGAGAGAGCGGCGGGCCGCCCGATCACCGGCGGCTTACTCGCCCTTGGCGATCGACTGCATCTCTTCGATCACCGAATCCCGCTCGCCATCTGCAACGCGGTGGATGTCGTCGATGACCGGCTTGCCGGCTTCCTGGATGATGTCGAAATGCAGTTCGTTGACACTGTCCTTCACCGCCGCCTCATCGACGCAGGTCCACATCTTGAAGGTCACGGTAACATCGGTCATGCCGTTGGCGCCCTGTGCCGAGGTCGTCTTGATGTCCTTCAGCGGACAGCCGTCCTGCGACGAGGTGATCACGTCGTAGCCGAAGGGATCGCCGGGTTGGTTGTTCTCCGTGTCGTATGCCGGGTGCTTGGCGGCTTCCGCATAGGCGCCCTGGAATTTCTTGCTGAACAGGCGCGACAACGGATCGGTATCGAAGATGTATTTCCATTCGCTGTCGACGGTATTCCAGTTGTCCTCGGTGATCTTCATCACCTCCTTCACGGGATCGGTCACATCAGCCGCCGCAACGAAGGTCGAGATCAATGAAAAGGCAAGGGCAAGCGGCAAGGTCCGCATGAGATCAAATCCGGCAGTTGGAGAGCGATTTGGCCGGACATTAATCAGGCATTATGGTTTGGCAAGGGCAATCGTCCGCCGGTCCGGACGCACCGCGATTTCTCGCATGAAAAGCCGCATATGATGGCCTCAATACCTTTGCGTTCCGGCCCGGCGATGTTATAGCGCACCCACTGGTGTCCACCCGTCGGGACCTTGAGGTCCCTTCTACGTCCAAGAGGAATTCCATGCAAAAGATCAAGGTAGCCAACCCGGTCGTCGATCTCGACGGCGACGAGATGACCCGCATCATCTGGCAGCTCATCAAGGACAAGCTGGTCCTTCCCTATCTCGATCTCGACATCGAATATTACGACCTCTCGGTCGAGAACCGCGACGCCACCAACGACCAGGTGACCATCGACGCCGCCAACGCCATCAAGAAGCACGGCGTCGGCATCAAATGCGCGACGATCACGCCGGACGAAGCCCGCGTCAAGGAATTCAACCTCAAGGAAATGTGGAAGAGCCCGAACGGCACGATCCGCAACATTCTGGGCGGCGTCATCTTCCGCGAGCCGATCATCTGCAAGAACGTGCCGCGCCTGGTTCCAGGCTGGACCAAGCCGATCGTCGTCGGCCGCCACGCCTTCGGCGACCAGTACAAGGCGACCGACTTCAGGTTCCCGGGCAAGGGCACGCTGTCGATCAAGTTCGTCGGCGAAGACGGCCAGGTGATCGAGAAGGAAGTGTTCAAGGCTCCGGACGCAGGCGTGGCGATGGCCATGTACAACCTCGACGAGTCGATCCGCGATTTCGCCCGCGCTTCGCTGAACTACGGCCTGATGCGCAAGTGGCCGGTCTACCTGTCGACCAAGAACACCATCCTCAAGGCCTATGACGGCCGCTTCAAGGATATTTTCGAAGAAGTCTTCAATGCCGAATTCAAGGCGCAGTTCGACGAACTGAAGATCACCTACGAACACCGCCTGATCGACGACATGGTCGCCGCTGCGCTGAAGTGGTCCGGCGGTTACGTCTGGGCCTGCAAGAACTATGACGGCGACGTCCAGTCCGACATCGTCGCCCAGGGCTTCGGCTCGCTCGGCCTGATGACCTCGGTTCTGCTTTCGCCGGACGGCCGCACGGTCGAAGCCGAAGCCGCCCACGGCACCGTCACCCGCCATTACCGCCAGCACCAGAAGGGTCAGGAAACTTCGACGAACTCGATCGCCTCGATCTTCGCCTGGACCCGTGGCCTGGCACATCGCGCCAAGCTCGACGACAATGCCGAACTTGCCAAGTTCGCCTCGACGCTCGAAAAGGTCTGCGTCGATACCGTCGAAGCAGGCTACATGACCAAGGATCTGGCGCTGCTCATCGGTCCGGATCAGCCGTGGCTCTCGACCACCGCCTTCCTCGACAAGGTGGATGAGAATCTCAAGGCGGCCATGGCTGCCTAAGTCCGAAAAATCGGCTAATCATTCGACGGCGGGGAGCAATCTCCGCCGTTTTCTTTTGTGAGGGAGTTTCGCATGACCATCACCGTCCGCCCGCTCGAGCCGTCCGACCGTGCCGCCTGGGAGCCGCTCTGGGAAGCCTATCTGCGCTTCTACGAGACCGTATTGCCGAAGGAGATGTACGATCTCACCTGGAGCCGGTTTCACGATCCGGCCGAGCCGATGCATGCCCTCGGCGCGTTCGACGAAACTGGCAAGATGATCGCCATCGCGCATATCATCTTCCACCGATCCTGCTGGCTGCCCGAATGGACCTGCTATCTGCAGGACCTCTATGTCAAGAACACCCTGCGCGGCCGGGGAACCGGCGCAGCCCTGATCGAAGCGGTGGCAGACCTCGCACGGGCAAACGGCGCCGGCCGGCTCTATTGGCTGACGCAGGAAAGCAATGCTGCCGCACGGCGACTCTACGACCGAATCGCCCAAAATTCCGGCTTCATCCAATACCGGAAGGCGCTCTAATTCGTCTTGGTGCCTTGATTGACAGGCAAGTTGCCCCACAACTTAGGCATCACTGCCGGGAGGATCACATGTCAGACGAAATTGTGCTTTACACGAATCCGATGTCACGCGGCCGGATTGCCCGCTGGATGCTGGAGGAGGTCGGCGCCCCCTATCGCACTGAAATCCTGCATTTCGGCACGACGATGAAGGGCGACACCTACAGAAGCGTCAACCCGATGGGCAAGGTGCCGAGCATCGCGCACGGCAAGACCATTGTAACCGAATGCGCGGCGATCTGCGCCTATCTGGCGGATGCCTTTCCGCAGGCGGGGCTTGCCCCTGCCCCCGCCAAGCGAGCCGACTATTACCGCTGGATGTTCTTCGCGGCCGGTCCGCTGGAAGCGGCCGTCAGCAACCGCGTACTCGGCTTCGAGGTGCCGAAGGAACGCGAGCGGATGGTGGGTTACGGCACTTATCAGGACGTCATGGATACGCTGGAATCTGCCGTCCGGGCGAACGCCTATATCGCCGGCGACACGTTCAGCGCCGCGGATGTCTATGTCGGCTCGCAGCTCGGTTACGGCCTGCAGTTCGGCACGATCGAAAAACGCGCCGCATTCGAACAGTATTTCGGACGGCTTGCGCGACGCGAGGCCTATCAGCGGGCCAACGACAAGGACAATGCCGCGGCTGCCGAGCTGCAGAAGACAGGATAGCTTTAAGGATCAGCGGTCGACACCGGCCGACGATCGTTTTGGCGACGGGATCGGTATCGGCTTCGCGTTGCCGGTGTCGAAACGCAGCATCCATTCATTGCTCATGGAGCTGGCAAGGATCACCGGCGCGACAGAAGGCTTTACAGGTTGAGTGCCGGCCGGCTGGATGCTGGCAGAACGGATCGCCAGGGGATCCGGCCGCCCGATCGGAACCGGGACATTCGTCGCCACCATCGAATCCGTGCCCGTCGCCGGGATCGACGCAACGTCGATTTCCTTCGCCTGGATCAGGCTGAACGGGTCGGGATTGCTCTGCACCAGCGCGAGTACGTATTCATCTACGGGCTTCGGCGGAGGCGTCTGCAGATCTCCGTCCCTGTCGCGCTTCTCGTAGAACGCATTGCCACCGGCAACCGTGACATAATGCATGTTCTGGTAGGGGAAACGTAAGCCGGCGGTATGGAAGAACATCGCGTCCTTCACTTCCGGGTTCCGCTCGCCGCGAATGATCGCATCGACGGCGGCATCGAGTTCCGGAACCGTCGCCTCATTCATCGCCCGGGTCATCACGCCCGGGGCGAATTGCCTTTCCTGGGCAACGATGCCGCAAATGGTGGGCGGATAGGCGTCGGAGGTCAGCCTGTTCATGATCACGGTGCCGACAGCCATCAGCCCTTCACGGCTCGACCGCTGCGACTCGAAATACATTGCCCGCTTCATGCAATCGCGATCAGCCGGCGTGTAGTGGTAGACCTGTTTCTTCGAGACAGGTGCCGGCTTCACAGTTCTGGTGACGGGAGAAATGGACGCCGTCGTCTGAGCCGACGTGCATGCCGACAGGAACATCATTCCAACCAGACCGATTGCCGGTCGGAGAAGGGCCTTATCGTTCGCCGTCATGAATATCCCCCCTTGCGGTATAATTCCAGAAATCGCTACGGCGCGAAAAGGGATACCTTAAAAACTGATTCAGATCAAACGGCATATGAGACAATCAAAACTGTGCAGAAAATCGTTCCGGCTGCAGGTGGACCTGACGGTAAGCGCCTTCGAACCGAGGTCTTTCCGCGCGTGCCGGAACGACGTCTTACGATGGTCTTCCTAACGGAAAGTTGACTTCCCGCCCTGCCGTTCACGGATATCCGGCGGACAACTGTCGAAGAATCCACAACGTCCGGAGCCGGAAGCGGTAGAGGCAGACGCCGCTCCGCTTCTGCCCCTGCCTTGATCCTCAGCTCCGCAGCCCCGGCGCCTCGTAACCGGTCCGTTCCACATATTCCGTATAACCGCCGTCATAACGGTGGATGCCATCAGGCGTCAGTTCGAGCACGCGATTCGACAGTTCGGCGAGGAAATGCCGGTCGTGGCTGACGAACAGCATGGTGCCTTCATATTCCGACAGCGCCTTGATCAGCATTTCCTTGGTATCGAGGTCCAGGTGGTTGGTCGGCTCGTCGAGGACGAGGAAATTTGGCGGGTCGAACAGCATGGCGGCCATCACCAGACGCGCCTTCTCGCCGCCGGACAGCACCCGGCATTTCTTCTCGACGTCGTCACCCGAAAAGCCGAAGCAGCCGGAAAGCGCCCGGAGTGCCCCCTGCCCGGCGCGCGGGAACTGTTCCTCCAGCCATTCGAAGACGCTCAGGTCGCCATCGAGCAGATCCATGGCGTGCTGGGCGAAATAGCCCATCTTGACGCTGGCGCCGATCGCAACGCTGCCTTCGTCCGGCTCGGTCGAGCCCGTCACCAGTTTCAGCAGCGTCGATTTTCCGGCGCCGTTGACGCCCATGATGCACCAGCGCTCGCGCCGCTTCACCATGAAGTCTAGACCTTCATAGATCGAGCGGCTGCCATATCGCTTGGCGACATTCCTGATGTTGACCACGTCCTCGCCGGAACGAGGCGCCGGCTGGAATTCGAAGGCGACCGCCTGGCGGCGCTTCGGCGGCTCGACGCGCTCGATCTTGTCGAGCTTCTTCACCCGGCTCTGCACCTGCGCGGCGTGGCTGGCGCGCGCCTTGAAGCGCTCGATGAACTTGATTTCCTTGGCAAGCATCGCCTGCTGGCGCTCGAACTGGGCCTGCTGCTGCTTTTCGTTCTGAGCCCGCTGCTGCTCGTAGAAACCGTAGTCGCCGGAATAGGTGGTGAGCGACCCGCCGTCGATCTCGATGATCTTGGTAACGATGCGGTTCATGAACTCGCGGTCGTGCGAGGTCATCAGCAGGGCGCCATCATAACCCTTGAGGAACTGTTCCAGCCAGATCAGGCTTTCGAGATCAAGATGGTTGCTCGGTTCGTCGAGCAGCATGACGTCCGGACGCATCAGCAGGATGCGGGCGAGCGCCACACGCATCTTCCAGCCGCCGGACAGTTTTCCGACATCGCCGTCCATCATCTCCTGGGTGAAGCTCAAGCCGGCAAGAACTTCGCGGGCGCGGCCTTCGAGGCCGTAGCCATCAAGCTCTTCGTAACGCGCCTGCACCTCGCCGTAACGCTCGATGATCTGATCCATCTCGTCGAGCCGGTCGGGATCGACCATCGCCGCTTCCAGCTCGCGCAATTCGGCGGCGACGACGCTGACCGGGCCTGCACCGTCCATCACTTCGGTGACGGCGCTGCGGCCGGCCATTTCGCCGACATCCTGGTTGAAATAACCGATCGTGACGTTCTTTTCGACGGAGACCTGCCCTTCGTCCGGCATTTCAGAGCCGGTGATCATCCGGAAGAGCGTCGTCTTGCCGGCGCCGTTCGGGCCGACGAGGCCGATCTTCTCGCCGCGGTTCAGCGCCGCGGCCGCCTCGATGAAGAGGATGCGGTGGCTGTTCGACTTGCTGATGTTTTCAATACGGATCATGGGCGGGCGGGCTCGAAAGGTTTCATCACAACAAAAAGCCGGGTCGTCGCCGACCCGGCTTTTCTACACAATCAATGCGAAGCTTATTCGGCGCCGTCTTCAGCGGCCTTCTTCTTCGGGGCAGCCTTCTTCTTGGGAGCGGCGGCTTCTTCGCCTTCGGCGGCTTCGTCAGCAGCCTCGGCCTTCGCAGCCTTCTTCGGAGCAGCCTTCTTCTTGGCCGGCTTTTCAGCCTTCTCCGAGCTTTCCTCGTCTTCCGCCATCAACTCCTCTTTGGTCACGACCTTGTCGGTGACCTTGATTTCGGTCAGCAGCTTGTCGACGACCTTCTCTTCGAAGATCGGCGCGCGCAGCGACGCGGAAGCGCCGGGGGTGTTGCGGAAGAAATCGAGGATTTCCTTCTGCTGGCCCGGGAACTGCTGGAGCTGCGCATAAAGGGCGCGCTGCATTTCTTCCTCGGTCACCTCGACACCGGCCTGTTCGCCGATCTCGGAGAGGACCAGGCCGAGACGAACGCGACGTTCGGCGAGCTTGCGGTATTCGACGCGTGCTTCTTCCTCGGTCGTTTCTTCGTCTTCGAAGGTCTTGCCGGACTGCTGCAGGTCGGTATTGATCTGGCGCCAGATGTTGTCGAACTCGGCGTCGACGAGGCCCTGCGGGGTGTCGAACTGGTACATGCCGTCGAGCTGGTCGAGGATCTGACGCTTGACCTTCTGGCGGGTGACGTTGCCGTACTGGCTTTCGATCTGGCCGCGGACGATCTCCTTCAGGCGATCGACGGATTCGATGCCGAGCTTGGAGGCGAGTTCGTCGTTGATCTCGAGAGCGGCCGGAGCTGCGACTTCCTTGACGGTGACGTCGAAAGTGGCTTCCTTGCCGGCGAGGTTGGCGGCCGGATATTCGGTCGGGAAGGTTACGTTGATGGTCTTCTCATCACCGGCCTTGACGCCGACCAGCTGGTCTTCGAAGCCGGGGATGAAGCGGCCGGAACCGAGAACCAGTTCGGCATCTTCGGCGGTGCCGCCGTCGAAGGCAACGCCATCGACCTTGCCGAGATAATTCATGGTGACGCGGTCGCCATTGGCGGCCTTCCCAGTCTTGGCCTCAAAGGTGCGGGCGCTTTCGGCGATCTTCTCGATCTGCTCGTTGACTTCGTCTTCGGTGACTTCGACGACTTCACGAATGACGGAAAGGCCGTCGGTCGGCTGCAGTTCGATGTCCGGAATGACTTCGTAGGAAAGCGTGAATTCGAAATCGACCTCGGCGTTCAGGATCTTTTCGGCTTCTTTCTCGTCCTCGGTCATGGCGACCGACGGCTGGGTCGCCGACTTCTCGCCGCGGTCGGTGAGGATCTCGGTCGGGCGCTCACGAACGATCTCGTTGACGAGATCCGCCATGATCGACTTGCCGTACATCTTCTTCAGATGGGCGATCGGCACCTTGCCCGGACGGAAACCGTTGATGCGGACCTTGTCCTTGGCGTCGGCGAGGCGCACGTTCAGCTGCGCTTCCATTTCCCGCTGGGGGATAACAACCTTGATTTCGCGCTTCAGCCCTTCAGCGAGCGTTTCGGTAACCTGCATTTTCATACCTTCATATCGTGGCGGCGGTGCTCAGACAGCCGTTGGTTTCAATGAGCACACGCCGGAATCTATTGACCGGCCGCGGCAAGCGCTCACCAGATACCTTCCCGATCGGCTCGCGCCACTATCGTGAGCATCTGGTGCGGGTAGAGAGACTCGAACTCCCACGCCGAAGCGTTGGTACCTAAAACCAATGCGTCTACCAATTCCGCCATACCCGCGCTTCAAACCGCGTCGAAAACCCTCGCGCTGAGGCCTTCCGGAGCGCGCGTCTCTATATCACCCGTTTCAGCCCGCGCAAAGGGAAAATGACGCTTTTTTGGCAGTTCAAAAAAAGCCCGGGAAAGCCGCAATTCGGCACCTCTTCCTGCATGTCGGAGTGGTGCCGAAAACCGGATCATTAACTTTTTATTAAATTCTAATGTGTACATTGGAACCTGTCGGCGGTGGGAGTCATGCAAGGTTCGCATATCATCCATTCTGATATTGCACTGCACAATGTTACTGAAATCTCATAATGTGCAAATACAGGGGTTGATCGGAAGGTTTTGATCTCTCTGTTTCGGACGGCTTGGCACCCGTGCGAATGTGCAAGCGCCCTCGGGGAGTTTCCCTGTGACAGGAATTCGAGCCGCGCACTCCTCCTCCCAGCGCAGGCTCGATGGGACTGGCGATCCTCCTCCTCCCAAATCGCCGGTCGTTACAAATGACGCCCACCGGACCTCCTCCCCCGGTGGGCGTTATTTTTTGTTCTGCAGCATGCGGTCTGCCTATAAATCGCTCATCCTTTCATCACTTCCGCATGGTAAACGGTCTCGTAATGCGCCAGGCGCATAGGTGGCATACCGAATGGGCGCTGTTACTTTTCGCAGCGCAGCATATATTGGCGGTCATGAGATTGAAGTCAGCGCCGAACGGGCTGCTGGCAAGGGCCTAGAAAGGGACAAGATCATGAACATCGCACAGAAGCTCACCACCTGGCGCAAGTACCGCGAAACCGTCAACGAGCTCGGCCGCATGAGCGACCGTGAACTCAGCGACCTCGGCATCGGCCGCGCCGATATCCGCCGCGTTGCCCGGACTGCCGTCGGCTTCTAAGCCTCGCGCAGACATTGCTGCACTATCCAAAAGCGCCTCCTCCGGGAGGCGCTTTTCTTTTTGTTCATAGAAATTTCACACTTGAAATACCTGCCTGATTTTTGGCCTCCGCCGCAAACTTCGGCGATCCCCTGCACATTTGCATGGCAGTCGCACATTTTTTGCACTGCACATTCTTATTATGCGGATGTATAAGACCTTCATCGCTGATGACGACAGAGCATCAGGAAAAATCTTGAGGAAACAACCATGAACCCGATCCGTATCGCCAAGAACTGGATCAGCTACCGCCGTACGATGAACGAGCTTGGAAATCTTTCGAGCCAGGCCCTCAGCGACATCGGTCTGACCCGCTACGACATCCGCCACATCGCGGCCCGCTCTTTCCGCTAATCCGCTGCTCGCAGGCGGACCCGCACGGTATGAGGCCGCTGCGGCGAGGATAAAGCGGTCCGAGAGGACATCCAAGGACGTATCAAAGGCACCTTCTCAGGTGCCTTTTTGATTCCGGTCCGGCAAACGGCGTGATAATGAGCCGGCCATGAGCAACATTTCTTCCTCCTCCACCTATCCTGCTATCCATGTCGTCGGCGGCGGCCTTGCAGGCTCCGAATCCGCCTGGCAGATCGCCTCGGCCGGCGTGCCGGTGATTCTGCATGAAATGCGTGGCGTGCGCGGCACTGACGCCCACAAGACGGACGGACTCGCCGAGCTCGTCTGCTCGAATTCCTTCCGCTCCGATGATGCGACGGCGAACGCCGTCGGCGTCATCCATGCGGAGATGCGGCTCGCCGGTTCGCTGATCATGGTTTGTGCCGACAGGCACCAGGTTCCGGCCGGCGGCGCACTTGCCGTCGATCGCGACGGATTTTCCGATGCCGTTACCGAGGCGATCGAAAAACATCCGCTGATCACCATCGTGCGCGAGGAGATCCAGGGCCTGCCGCCGAAGGAATGGGATCTGGCGATCATCGCCACCGGCCCCCTCACCTCGCCGGCACTCGCAGCCGCGATCCAGGCGGAGACGGGCGAGGACCAGCTTGCCTTCTTCGACGCCATCGCGCCGATCGTACACCGCGATTCGATAGACATGGACATCTGCTGGTACCAGTCGCGCTACGACAAGGTCGGACCCGGCGGCACGGGCAAGGACTATATCAACTGCCCGATGGACGAGGCGCAATACAATGCCTTCGTCGATGCGCTGATCGCAGGCGATACGGTCGGTTTCAAGGAATGGGAAGGCACGCCCTATTTCGACGGCTGCCTGCCGATCGAAGTGATGGCCGAACGCGGCCGCGAGACGCTGCGTCACGGGCCGATGAAGCCGATGGGCCTCACCAATGCCCACAATCCGACGGTCAAGGCCTATGCGGTCGTGCAGCTGAGGCAGGACAACGCGCTCGGCACGCTCTACAACATGGTCGGCTTCCAGACGAAACTCAAATACGGCGCCCAGGCGGATATCTTCCGGATGATTCCCGGCCTGCAGAATGCCGAATTCGCAAGGCTCGGCGGCCTGCACCGCAACACCTATATCCACTCGCCCGTGCTGCTCGATAAATCACTGACGCTGAAAAGCCGGCCCGGCCTCAGATTCGCCGGCCAGATCACCGGCTGCGAAGGGTATGTGGAAAGCGCGGCGATCGGGCTTCTCGCCGGCCGCTTCGCGGCGGCCGAACGCAAGGGCGAAACGCTCCGGGCACCGCCGGCGACGACGGCCTTGGGCTCGCTGCTCGGCCATATTACCGGCGGGCATCTGGTTTCGGAAGACGAGCCGGGCAAGCGCTCGTTCCAGCCGATGAACGTCAATTTCGGGCTGTTTCCGGAGCTGGAGCCGGGCTCGATTGTCAAGCCGGAGGGCGTCAAGCGTTTCCGCGGCAAGGACAAGACGGTGATGAAGCGGCAGCTGCTCTCCGCCCGAGCGCTTCAGGATTGCGCTAGTTGGCTCGGTCGGGGCTGACATCCGGGGCCGATGACGCCGGCTTTTCCTCGATATCGCGATCGGCAACGCTGACATAGTTGTCGAGCAGCCAGAGGGCGACTTCGGCCGCCTCCTTTTCCGTGGAAAAGAGGTAGGTACCGTTCTGTGTCGATGCGTCGAGAAACTCGACGGTGAATCCCTTGGCATCCGGAAGGGGCGAGACCCGCACCCGGCCGGGCTCGATCAGAAAGCAGGCGTAGTGGTTGCGGTGGCTGCGCATGAAGCCGGCCTTGTTGTCGTGCAGGCGCACGAAGATCGCTTCGCCATTGGCCGTCACATGCAGGCTGCGGATCGCTTCATTGGGAAAGGCGCGGCCGAACTCGAGGATGGCCATGCCCGTATCGTGCAGGTTGCCGTCCTTGTCCCGGTCCTTGCCCGACATCCGCGTAATGTAATAGGCGAGTGCCATAAGGAGCACGAAGATGATCGACCAGACGACGATGGGGCTCACACCACTTCTCCTTACGAGGACACCGGATTTCTATTTCGTTCCTTAGCCGGCGAGCCTTGCGCGAATTTGACGTCCGTCAAAAGCGCCTGGTGACGGAAGCTTTCATGAGCCGCAATTGGCGCCGCCACTGCGGCGGTTGCAGGACGGTATCAAGCACCGAAGCACCACCACGCACTGCCCGGCGCAGCACCGGTTCGGCAAGCGCCACAGGCAGATAGGCCGGAAACACTGCGGCCGGAAGGGTTCCCTGTTGTCTGGCCTTGCTCAAATGCTCCAGCCCAAGCCCGGCAAAGGCCTCGATTGCAGCAGAAATGCGCGACCTGTTCTCGCCGCGCAGGAATGTATCACGGTCGAGCCCGGTCGCCGAGAGAATATCGAGCGGCAGATAGAGCTGGTGACGCCGGCGATGGATCGGCATCAGGAGCAGGAAACCGGCGATCGCCTGCGCGACACCGGCGTGGCCTGCCGATTCCGCGGATCGTGCCGCATCGGCGGGGGAGAGAATCAGGCTCGCGAGCTGGATGAGCGCCGAAGCGGTCTCGCCGGCATAACCTTCGAGCGCGTTCCGATCGGTCAACGGATCGTCGTAGAGATCGAAGATGCGCGCCTCGATCATGTCGACGAGCGTCTGGCGCGGCAGGCGGTAGGTCTCGATCGCTTCGAGGAGGCCAGCCGCGATAGGGTTACCGGTGCTGTCGCCCTGGGCGTTGCCTTCGAGGAGATCTCGCCACCATTGCAGCCGGATTTCCCCCGGAAGCGGTTCTCGCACCACGTCGCGGACACGGGCAATCTCGGCGTTGAAGGCATAAAGAGCCGCAAGAGCGCCGCGCTTGTCCTGCGGCGACAGAAGACAGGCGAGATAACGGTCGCGGTCGGTATCCCTCAGCGTTGCGAGGCAGATGTCGCCGTTCTGTCTGGCTGGATCGGCCATCTGTCAGACGGCAATCAAAGCTGCGGCGACGGCGCGCGATTCGGCGAGCATGATGTTGAACGTGCGCACCGCGGCGCCAGTGCTCATCGGGTCGGAGGCGATGCCTCTGGCCTTCAGCGCCGCCTTCACGTCAGGCGGAATGGGCTTGAGGTTGGCGCCCATGCCGACAAGCAGCACTTCGATCTCAGCCGATTCGGCGAGCACCTTCATCAGGGAAGCGACCGTCAGCGGTTCACCTTCCTGCAGCTCCCAGCCGTGAATACCCGAGGGAAGGCAGAGCAGTGAGCCTCGATGCGACATGTCGGCAAAACGGAAACCGCCATTGCCATAAGCATCGATCGGAGCACGACCGGGGAAATGGGCGTCGCGGATTTCGATGCCTTTCGCCATGGGTCACATGCCTTCTCGAAGAGGTTGCGAGCCGGAGATGATCCGGCTCTTTGAGTTCAAGGCCCCGTAGCAAACAGGGCCTTGCCTCGGCGAAGCTTTAGGAAGCCGTCCCGGTCTTTGCCGGTTCGGTCTTGACCGGCTCGCCCTTGACGCGGACTTCGGCGATATAGGCGCGCATGGCGCGGATCTTCACGCCTTCGGCGATTTCGACTTCCACTTCGGCGTCGTCGATAACCTTCGTCACCTTGCCGGTGATGCCGCCGCCGAGAACGACCTGATCGCCGCGACGGACGTTGGAGAGCGTTTCCTGGCGCTTCTTGGCCTGGGCGCGCTGCGGGCGGATGAGGAAGAAGTACCAGACAACCATCAGCGGCGCGAAGAGGAAGAGCATCTCAAGGCCGGAGCCGAACGCGGAGGCTCCCGGTGCTGCGGCTGGGGCCTGGGCGAATGCTTCGGTAATGAACATCGAAAACTCCTAAGATTACCGGAGACGCTAGGCCCCCGTTACAAGCCGCCGGAATATAGTTGCGATAGGCCGGAATGCAACAGAAACACGCCGGCCGGCGTACCGAATCCACGGCTCTCAGGCTTTTGATGCACCAACGAGCGTGTTACCGCAGCGAAAAGGCTCACGAACTGGCCGATGCGACTGGAGAAACACCATGAGCGAAGACTTCAACACCCTGATCCTGGCTGAGGTCCGCAGGCTTGCGGATGCGCTGGAGCGGCTCGCCGGACCTCCGCCCGCCGTCAACGACTGGGATGCCGCCGACTGCTTCGTCTGGGTACCGGCAAACCAGCGCCTGCAGCCGGTGCCGCGTCCGAACCGGGTCGCCCTGACGTTGATCCGCGGCGTCGATCACGTGCGCGACATCCTGCATGAAAACACGCTGCGGTTCGCGGAGGGCTTTGCGGCCAACAACGTGCTTCTCTGGGGTGCCCGCGGCATGGGCAAATCCTCCCTGGTGAAAGCCGTCCACGAGGACGTGCGCGCCGCAACCGGCATCTCGCTGAAGCTCGTCGAAGTACATCGCGAAGATATCGCCTCGCTCCCTGCCCTGCTCGATATCCTCAAGGCTTCCGGCCAACGCGTCATCGTGTTCTGCGACGATCTCTCCTTCGATCACGACGATACCGCCTACAAGTCGCTGAAGGCGGCGCTCGACGGCGGTATCGAAGGCCGGCCCGACAATGTTCTGTTCTACGCGACCTCAAACCGCCGCCACCTTCTGCCGCGCCACATGATGGAGAACGAGCAGTCCACCGCCATCAACCCCTCCGAGGCGGTCGAGGAAAAGGTGTCGCTGTCGGATCGGTTCGGCCTGTGGCTCGGTTTCCACAAATGCAGCCAGGACGACTATCTGAAGATGATCGACGGTTATGCCGAGCATTTCGATCTCGGCCTCGATCAGGAAACCCTGCATCACGAAGCGCTCGAATGGGCGACCACCCGCGGCGGGCGTTCGGGCCGCGTCGCGTGGCAATATATCCAGGATCTCGCCGGGCGGCTGAGGAAGCCGCTTTCTCGCGATTGAAAACCTGAAAAAGCACTGAGAAAACGCAAAAAGCCCGGCACTGCCGGGCTTTTCTCCGTCCCCTGAAACGCACTACTTATTCAAGGAAGGTAATCGGGTTAACCGGGGTCGCGTCCTTGCGGACCTCGAAATGGACCTGCGGGCGCTTCGCGTCGCCGCTCATGCCGGAGGAGGCAACCGTCTGGCCGCGGGTGATCTTCTGCCCGCGTGTGACGTTGATGCTGCCGGCATGGCCGTAGACGGTGACCTTGCCGTCGTCGTGACGGACGAGAACCGTATTGCCGAGCTGCTTCAGGCCATTGCCCGCGTAGATGACCACGCCGTTTTCGGCGGCCTTGATCGGCGTGCCTTCCGGAACCGAGATGTCGATGCCGTCATTGCGGTTGCCGTCGACGTTCTGGCCGTAGCCGGCGATCACCGCGCCGTTGACCGGCCAGCGATACTTGCCGATGCCGGTGGACTGCGGCGCCACGGAGGCGGTGTCCGACTTCTTCTCGACGTCCGCGACCGATGCGTTGTCGACGGCAGCCTTGGCTGCGGCCGGCGCCACGGACACCTGGGCGACCTGAGCAGGTGCAGCGGCGGCGGCCGGCTTCGGGGCCGCGGCTGCGGCTTTTTCGACCGGCTTCTGCGGAATGGATGCCGTCTTGACCGGATCGGCGACAGGAGCCGCAGCACCGTTCGCGACCTTGAGCGTCTGGCCGATGCGGACGCCACCCGATGTCAGATTGTTGGCGGCCTTCAGCTGATCAACCGGCGTGCCGGTCTCGCGGGCGATCTTGGTGATCGTGTCGCCCGGCTTGACCACATAGGTGCCACCGACCGGCTTGCCGCCCGGAGGCGTCAGCTTGGCGGGTTCGGCAATCGCCTTGTCACGCGTCTGGGTCGGCAGGACAGCGAGTTTCTGCTCGGGTTCGCGGGCCGGCGCCGGAGCCTTGTTCTGAAGATCGATCGTGCCGGCGGCGTTCTTCGCCGAATTCTGAGCCGTACCGAAGGTAGGGATGAGGACGGACTGGCCGGGGGCAACGGCGCCGCCGTTTGCCTTCAGGATTTCCTTCTCCGGAACGCCGTAACGCTTGGACAGCGTCGAGACCGTTTCGCCGGGCTTCAGCGTCACCTTGGGCGCATTGACCGTGGACCAGCCGGACATCGGCTTCGGGGTCGTGCCGGTAACCACATTGTCGGCCCTCAGCGTCGAGGCGGACGGAGCGACGAGCGTATTGGCTGCCGGCTGACGACCCGGGAACGGCTGGGCGAGTGCTTCCTGGCGGGTCGCCGGATCGCGGCCCAGCGGAGCGGCGTTACGCTGCGCCGTGGCACCGGTCGGAGCGGCGAGTTCGGAGCGTTGAACGGCAACCGGAGCGGATGCGGTGCGCGCCGGCGAGGTATATCCGCCGGAATTGCCGGGATAAGGCTGAGCCATGGCGGTATTGCGCGAACCGTAGTCGTTCCGCGGAATTGGCGGCAGAGCCTGAGCCTGCCCCGAACCGAGATCGGCCTGCGGTGTTGGTGCGCGGCCATAGGCCCCGCCACCCTGCCGCTGCGGTATGGACGCCGTCGTGATGTTGTCGGATTTCGAAAAGAGCCCCGAGAACCGCGTTGCGTCCGAACTGCATCCGGTCGCAGCACTGGCGAGCAGCGCCGCGACGGCAAATTTGATTACAGATTTTCCGAATTTCGGAGAACTCTTCATACGCATGACTCGACCTACAGATACGCAACCATCGTGAGAGTCATTAAAACGCGTTAGTCTTACTGCACCGTTAAAGGGCAGACATTCTCCTAAAATTTTAGGGAAATTGATAACCATGACGGCCAAAACGCCGTCGCGGCATGGAACAAAACGGCCTAGAGTGCCGCCGCGATATGCGGAATGATCGGCAGAAAGGGCACGGGGAACAGATCCTCGCGCTCGAATCGGCTGCCGGTCTTGGTCAGGCGCACCATCACGCAGGCGTCGCCATCCATCAGCGGGGCGAGCATCGATCCGCCGTGGGTGAGCTGCTCGGCATAGAAGCGGGGAAGCGCCGGAAAGGCTGCGGTCACGAAAATACGGTCGAAAGTGCCCTCACCCGGCATGCCGTTGCCGCCGTCAGCCTGGCGCACGACGACATTGCGCAGCCCCAGCGCATCCATCCGGCTTTGAGCGGCGGTGACCAGGGTGCGGTATCGCTCGACGGTCAGCACCCGCTCGGCAAGCCGGGCGATGACGGCGGCGGTAAAGCCGCTGCCCGTGCCGATTTCCAGCACCCTATGCCCCGGCTTGACCTGCAGGCGATGCAGCAGGCGCACGGCGAGATCGGCACCTTCCATGAAGGAACCGCAATCGATCGGCACGGTACGGCTGGAATAGGCGTCCTCGGCAAGCGACGGCGGCACGAACTGCGAGCGGGGCGTCTGTTCAACGGCAGTCAGCAGATCAAGGTCGGAAATGCCTTCCGACCTGAGGCGCAGCACGAGCGCCGCAAAACCCTCTTTTTCGACCATGCCCGATTTCAATCGGCAGCTCCGAATCCCAATGCCTTGGCGACACGATCCTGAACCGAATAGTCGGTCAGGTCCAGCTTGAGCGGCGTCACGGAGATCTTGTTTTCCTTCAGCGCCTGGATATCGGTGCCGTCTCGGAAATTGCCCTTCCGCTCGCCGAATCGCAGCCAGTAATAGGGCTTGCCGCGGCCATCCTCGCGGGCATCGATCGTCAGGCCGAAATCGAGCTTGCCCTGCGACGTCACTTCGACGCCCTGCACATCGCCCGGTTCGCAATTCGGGAAGTTCAGATTGAGGAAGGTGCCGTCCGGCAGGTCCACGTCGATCAGTTTGCCAATGAGATCCGCCGCGTAGGATTCAACGACTTCCCAGGGCACCACCCGACCGTCTTCGCGCCGCACCGCCTGGCTCAGCGCAAAGGAGCGCACGCCCTGCAGCGTGCCTTCGATCGCGCCGGCAATCGTGCCGGAATAGGTGACGTCATCGGCCATGTTGGCGCCATCGTTGACGCCCGAGAGCACCAAATCCGGTTTTCCCGGCAGGACTTCACGAATGCCCATGATGACGCAATCGGTCGGCGTGCCGCGCAGCGCGAAATGCTTGTCGCCGACTTTGCGAAGACGGAGCGGCTCGGAGAGCGTCAGCGAATGGGCAAGGCCGCTCTGATCGGTTTCCGGCGCGACGATCCAGACATCGTCCGACAGTTTTCGCGCGATTCGCTCGAGAACGGCGAGGCCTTCGGCGTGAATGCCGTCATCATTGGTCAGAAGTATCCGCATCAGGCCGCCCGCTCGATCTTGGTCAGGCCACCCATATACGGCAGAAGCGCGTCCGGAATTGTGACCGAACCATCCTCATTCAGGTAATTTTCCATGACCGCGATCAGGCATCGGCCGACCGCGACGCCCGAGCCGTTCAGCGTGTGAACGAACTTCAGCGCCTTGTCGTCCTTGGCGCGATAACGCGCATTCATGCGACGTCCCTGGAAATCGCCGCAGACGGAGCAGGACGAGATTTCGCGATAGGTGTCCTGGCCGGGCAGCCAGACTTCGATGTCATAGGTCTTGCGCGCGCCAAACCCCATGTCGCCGGTGCAGAGCGTCATGGTGCGGAAATGCAGGCCGAGGCGCTTCAGCATGTTCTCGGCGCATTCGGTCATCCGCTCGTGCTCGGAAATCGACGATTCCTGGTCGGTGATCGACACGAGTTCGCATTTCCAGAACTGGTGCTGGCGCAGCATGCCGCGCGTATCGCGGCCGGCGGAACCCGCTTCCGAGCGGAAGGACGGCGTCAGCGCGGTGAAGCGGAGCGGCAGCTTTTCCTGTTCCAGCATTTCGCCGGAAACGAGGTTGGTCAGCGTCACCTCCGCCGTGGGGATGAGGTAACGGCCGTCGGTCGTCTTGAAGAGGTCTTCCTCGAACTTCGGCAGCTGGCCGGTGCCATACATCGTCTCGCCCTTCACCATCAGCGGCGAAGAAACTTCGGTATAGCCATGCTCGGTCGTGTGCATGTCGATCATGAACTGGCCGAGCGCCCGCTCGAGCCTGGCGAGCTGGCCGGTAAGGACGGTGAAACGCGAGCCGGAAAGCTTGGTGGCACGCTCGAAATCCATCATTCCGAGCGCTTCGCCGATCTCGTAGTGCTCGCGTGCGGTATGGTTCCAGCGCGGCTTTTCGCCGACCACGTGCTTGACCACGTTGTCGTGCTCGTCCTTGCCGACCGGTACGTCGTCGAGCGGAATGTTGGGGATGCGCGACAGGGCATCGTCGAGCGCTGCGACCGCGTCGCGCTCTTCCTGCTCGGCAACCGGCATAGTCTCCTTGATGGTCGCGACTTCGGCCTTCAGCTTCTCGGCAAGCTCGGAATTCTTCTGTCCGAGCGCAATGCCGATCTCCTTGGAGGCGGCGTTGCGGCGGGACTGCATGTCCTGAAGCTTCTGGATGACGGAGCGGCGCTTGTCGTCCAGCGCCAGGAGGGTTGCCGCCATGGGCTCTGCACCGCGCTTGTTCAGCGCCGCATCCAAAGCCCCTTCGTTTTCACGGATCCACTTGATATCGAGCATCTTGCCTTGCCTTTAGAGCGGAACGCCGCGGACTCGCGAGGCAGGCCGGAAGGCTTCAGGCCTTGTCCGTCTCCGCAACATCCGAAGGTTCCTGCTCCGAAAGCTTTTCCTCGGCACGTTTGCGCTCGACGAGTCGTGCGGCGTAGATGGAAATCTCGTAGAGAAGGATGGTCGGCAGTGCAAGACCGATCTGGGACATCGGATCGGGCGGGGTCAGCACGGCCGCGACCACGAAGGCAAGCACGATCGCATATTTGCGCTTTTCCCGCAGCCAGTCGCTGGAAAGAATGCCGACGCGGGCGAGCAGCGTGGTGACGACCGGAAGCTGGAAGACCAGGCCGAATGACAGGACCAGCGTCATGATCAGGCTCAGATATTCCGAAACCCGCGGCAGAAGCGAAATGCCGACTTCACCTTCGGTCGGCGCTTGCTGCATGGCAAGGAAGAACCACATGACCATGGGCGTGAAAAAGAAATAGACCAGCGCGCCGCCCATCAGGAAGAGGATCGGCGAAGCGATCAAGAACGGCAGGAAAGCAGCCCGCTCGTTTTTATAGAGGCCAGGGGCCACGAACTTGTAAATCTGCGAGGCGATCACCGGGAAGGCGATCACCAGCGCGCCGAACATCGCCACCTTCACCTGGGTGAAGAAGAATTCCTGCGGCGCGGTATAGATCAGCTCGGACTTGGCAAGATCGAGATGAGCCCAGAGGACGGCCCATTTGTAGGGCACGACAAGCAGGTTGAAGAGCTGCTTGGCGAAGAAGAAGCAGACGACGAATGCGACGAAAAATGCGCCGATCGACCAGATCAGCCGGGTGCGCAGTTCCATCAGATGCTCGATGAGCGGCTGCGGCTTGTCTTCGATGTCACCGCTCATGCGTCGTCCTTCGGGGTATCGGCCTTTTTCGGCGTGCGCTTGCGGGCCGGAGCCTTGACGATCGCCTCATCCACAGCCTGGGCGACAGGTGCCGGTTTGGCCGCCGCGCGGGCACGCTTCGGTTTCTCGACGACGGCGACCGGAGCCGCTGCGGTCTCGACAACGGGTTTTGCCCTGGCTGCGGTCTTGCGGACCGGCTTCGGCTTTTCCGCGACGGTCGCTGCTGCCAAAGCCTGCTGGGTGGCCGGCACGGACTGGACGGGAGCCGTGACTGGCGCCGGTGTCGATGTTGCGGCCGGCGACGGGAAGTTTGCCGGGATTTCGGGAGCCGCATCGATGGGCGACGTGCCCTCGACAGCCTGCTGTGCCTCGATATCCGTCTGGCTCACGGGTGCCGTCGGCATCTGCGTCGCCTTCTGCAGGTCGGCGCGGATCTCCTGGCCCATCTGCCGGAGCGGGTTGATCGCATCCCTCAGCGCGTTCGTCGGGTTCAGCCGCTGCGCATCGGAAATTGTCTTGCGCACGTCGTCGAGTTCCGACTCCTTCAGCGCCTCATCGAATTGCGCGCGGAATTCGCCGGCCATCTTGCGCAGATTGGTCGTCATCTTGCCAAAGGCCCTGAGCATGGGCGGCAAATCCTTCGGACCAACCACGACGATCAAGACGATCGCAATGACGAGAAGTTCGGTCCAGCCGATATCAAACATTCAACGAGGCTCCTGGAACCCGTCACTCGGACATTACGACCGAGTGGTTTCCTTGGCCTCTTCAGCCTTGAGATCAACGGTCTTCGTCGTGGTCGTCGCGCCGTTCGCCTCCGGGGCGTCCTCGTCGCTCATGCCCTTCTTGAAGCTCTTGATGCCCTTGGCGAAATCGCCCATCAATTCCGGAATCTTGCCGCGTCCGAAGAGAACGAGCACGATGACCAGAACGATCAGCCAATGCCACACACTGAAAGAACCCATAAGTCCAACTCCATTAGTACCGTTTCATCGATGTAAGCTCTTTATGATGCTTTTTCAAACACCAAAATGTCGTCGATGGTCGCCGTTATCGAGACCTCCTCAACCCCGGCGCGACAACCGGTCGGCGCGGATGCAGGCACTGCCCCGTTGACCGGCTCCGCGAACCGCGAGCATCGGGAACTCGACGCCGCTGAGGAACCATGGCGGCAGGATGTGCGCCGCGATCTGCCCGCTTTCGAGCGTTACGCCGGCATCGCCCAGCATCGGTTCGGATCATGTCCTTTAGCCAAGAAACGAGGCCGGAAAAGGGCTTGCAAGATTGCTGCGTGCCGCAGGCGAGCGCATTCGGGCGTTTCTGCGCATGGTGCGACACACCGACGCGCACCAGGGCCGCACTCGCTTCGGCGGGTCATTCCTCCGCTTCACCGCCCGGCGTCAGGAGGCCAAGTTCCTCGAGGTCGAGTTGGGTGATCGGGTCCTCGTCCTCGGAAAGATCGTCGACATTGAGCGGGACGGGTATCGCAAAGCCCGGCGGGATGCGGCCGGAAAGCAGACCAGCGCCCTTCAATTCTTCGAGACCGGGCAGATCGCGCAGTTCTTCCAGGCCGAAATGGTCGAGGAAATCGGGCGTCGTGGCGAGCGTCACCGGCCGTCCCGGAGTGCGGCGGCGGCCGCGGAAGCGGACCCAGCCCGCTTCCATCAGCACGTCCAGCGTGCCTCTCGACGTCTGTACCCCGCGAATCTCCTCGATCTCGGCACGGGTGACGGGCTGGTGATAGGCGATGATGGCCAGCACTTCCAGTGCGGCGCGCGACAGCTTCTTCGTCTCGTTGTCTTCCTTGTGGATGACGAAGGAGAGATCGGCGGCGGTGCGGAAGGCCCAGCGGTCGCCGCTGCGGATCAGGTTGACCCCGCGGGGGGCGTAGACATCCATCAGCCGCAGCATGACGGCATTCACATCGGTGCCGCGCGGCAGTCGTTCCGCCAGAAACGCCTCGGAGACCGGCTCGGCGGAGGCGAAGACCAGCGCTTCCGCAATCCGCTCGACTTCCGCCGACGAGAAGGATGGTGGCTCCGCCTCTTCTTCCGCAGCGATCGGCAGATCGTCGTCCTCTGGCGGCGTCAATCAACGCCTCCCTTGGCGGGCGGTGGCAGGGCGGGCTGTTGCGGTCCGGTTCCCTTGCGCAGAAAGATCGGCTGGAAGGCGCCGTCCTGGCGGATTTCGAGCTTGCCTTCGCGCACCAGTTCCAGTGACGCGGCAAAGGCACTGGCAGTCGCCGTGACCCGGTCCTCCGGCGGCAGATAGGGCAAGAGATAGTGCTGCAGCGTCGTCCAGTCGACGATCTCGCCGAGCATGCGGGTCAGCAGCTCGCGGGCATCGACCAGCGACCAGACCTTGCGCCTCTCGATCGTCACCTGGGTGACCGCCGTGCGCTGGCGCAGGTTCGCATAGGCCGAGAGAAGGTCGTAGAGCGTCGCGTCATAGGCAGATTCGACGCGATGCGGGATATGTTCCGGCGCCCCGCGGGCAAAGACGTCGCGGCCGAGCCGGTTGCGGTTGACCAGCCGGGTCGCCGACTCGCGCATCGCCTCAAGGCGCTTCAGGCGGAAAGCGAGCGTTGCGGCCAGTTCCTCGCCGCTCGGGCCGTCGTCGCCCTTGGCCTGCTGCGGAATGAGCAGCTTCGACTTGAGATAGGCGAGCCAGGCGGCCATGACGAGATAATCGGCGGCAAGCTCGATGCGGACCCGCCGGGCGCTGTCGATGAACAGTAGATATTGCTCGACCAGTGCCAGAACGGAAATGCGGGCGAGATCGACCTTCTGGGTGCGGGCCAGATGAAGCAGCAGGTCGAGCGGACCTTCGAAACCGCTGACATCGATGACAAGTGCCGGATCGTCCGTCGCGCGCTCGGCGCCGGTATCCTGCCACAACTTGTCCATCGGAATGGCGTTCTGCGGTGTCGTCGTTGCCATTCCCCAACCTCTTGCTGTCGACCACCGTCAGGAGACGGCGAGAAGACCGTGGAATTCCGCGCGGACCGCCTCTTCGCTCAAGTCGTCGCCCGGGCCGAAGGCGGCTTCCACCGCCTTTGTACGCCGCAGCGCCTCGCCGGCAAGCGGGATCGCTTCCTTCACGACGGCCTTCATTTCGTCCATCACGCCGTTGCAATGCAAGACAATATCGCAGCCGCCCCCAACGATTCTTGCCGCACGCTCACCGATCGTGCCTTTAAGCGCGTTCATCGACGTGTCGTCGGACATCAGCAGCCCGTCGAAGCCGATATGGCCGCGGATGATTTCGTCGATCACCTTGCGCGAAATGGTCGCCGGCTCATCCGGGTCGATGGCGGTGAAGACGATATGGGCGCTCATCGCCATCAACTCGGACTTCATGGCGACGAAAGGCAGGAAGTCGTGCGCTTCCAGATCTGCGCGCGAGACGGTGACCACCGGCAGTTCGTGATGGCTGTCGGCCATGCCGCGGCCGTGGCCCGGCATGTGCTTCATCACCGGCAGCATGCCGCCCGCCTTGAGACCGTCGGCGGCAGCCTGGCCCATTTCGGCAACCGTCTTCGGATCGAAACCGTAGGCGCGATCGCCGATGACGTTGCTTGCCCCTTCGATCGGCACGTCGAGCACGGGCAGGCAATCGACATTGATGCCGAATTTCATCAGGTCGAAGGCATGCAGGCGCGACATCAGCCAAGTTGCCCGCAAGCCCTTTTCGCGATCCCGGCGGTAAAGCTCCCCGAGCACAGCGGCCGAGGGATAACGCTCGATCATCGGCGGGCGGATACGCTGGACGCGGCCGCCCTCCTGGTCGATCAGCACCGGCGCATCCGGCCGGCCGATGGCATCGCGCATGGACGCGACGAGATCGGTGATCTGCGCCGGCTCGACGCAATTGCGGGCAAACAGGATGAAGCCCCAGGGCCGTTCATCCCGGTAAAGCGCCACTTCGTCGGCCGTGAGGGTCGGGCCGCTGGAGCCCAGGATCATTGCTTTTGATTCGCTCATGGTCCGATCTTAGATCATTGGAGGGCCAACGAAAAACGGGGCGCCCAGGCGCCCCGTCGGATTTCTTCGCTTTTTCGGTCCTTACCGGCCGACCAGGCAGGTACCGCCAGCAGCGCGATAGCGTTCGCAGAGCGCTATGGCCTCGTTCTTGCCGCCTGCCGGAATACGGACGCGGTAGAATGTGCCCTTGCCGGCGATCTCGGCCGACTTGATGTCGACGCCGCGGCCACCGATAACGCTGCCGAACTTGGACGACAGGCTCTGGTATGACTTCTGTGCTTCGGCCTGCGACGGCAGCGAGGCGATCTGGATCACGTAGTCACCGGGGCCTGCTGAAGCGACCTGGTTTGCAGCAGACGCCGGAGCCGCCGCCGGCTGGGCCGGTGCGCGGACATTGCCCTGATCGGTTACGGCAGCGACCACGTTGACCGGCTGTTCGGCCGGACGTGCGATCGGAACCGGAGCCTTCGCCGCAGGTGCAGAGGCCTGAACCGGAGCAACGGGCGCCGGAGCCTGTGCGGCAGCAGGAGCCGGAGCAGCCGCGGCAGGCTGGGCAGGAGCGGCTGCGACGGGCGGCGTGACCGGGTTCGTTCTCACCACGTTGACGTGTTCGGTCGGAGCGGCCGGATTGGCGGGTGCCGAGACCGGAAGGATTCCGCCAGCGCTGGTATTCGAGTTAGCCGGCAGAGGTTGCGTACGGGTCGGTGTAGCTGGCACAGAAGCCGGAACTTTCTCCGGGAAAGCAGCGGCCGTCTCAACCGGCTTTGCGCCGGCGGCGGGCAGCTTGGCGGTTTCCGGCGCGGCAAGCGCCGGGGCTGCGATTTCCTGCTCGACCAGCTTGCCGTCGGGGCGGACGATCATCGTCTTGACCTTGCGGGGCATGACGGTCACGGGCTGCTGCTCAGCAGCGGCATTGTTTTGCGCGGTCCGATCCTGCGGCAGGAGGCGCGGATCCTCCGTCTCGCCGACATCGGTCGGCTCGATGTCGTTCTCGCCTTCGAGCGGCAGCGTATCGGGCATCAGGGTCTTCTGCACGACGTCGATCGGCTCCTCATTGGAGGAGATCAGGGTGCGCTGCTTCGGATCCTTCGGTGAAACGCCGGCGACACGGTCGTAGACCGCCTTGTCCTGGTTGGGGACGGTCTTGCCGCCCGGATTTTCCGGCGCAATCTTGATCGGTTCGTTGTCGGCCGCAATGATGACAGGTTCGCCGCCTGACATGACACCCGACACGCTGCTGCCGAAGAACGCGTAGGCGCCGACACCTCCAAGGATCACAACCCCGGCAAGGACCAGTGGCACAGCCCAACTGCGGACGGAACGGCGGGCGTTCTCGACGGTCGCGACATAGTCGGCGTCGGAATAGTGCAATTCCTCATGCTCGGCGGCCGGCAGCGGCGTCGTCAGGCTGCGGCGGAAATCCTCTTCCAGAGCCCGCTCGAAATCGTCGAGATCAGTATAGGCCGGCGAACGGCCGGCTTCGGTCGCGGCCTGCTGGCCCCTCGGGGCGATATCGATCTCCGGCTTGCGTGCCGGCGCCGAGGCCGGTCTGCCGGGCGCAGCCAGCAGCGTCGCAAGCTCGGCATCGATGTCGAGTTCGTAATCGGGACGATAGGCCGGCGGCTGTTCCGGCTCTTCTGCCGGCAGCGACGGTACGTCGAGTTCGGCGATCGCCTCCACCTGGTCTTCCGAATCGGCAATCTGGGCCGGATCGAACGGCAGGTCGCCAATCGATTCTGGCTCTTCTACAACCTGCGTCTCCACGATCGGTGCCGCCATAGCGGTGACGGGTGCAACGCGCGCGACCGGCGCCATGGAAGGAGCGGCAGCAGGTGCAGGTTCAGCCTTCACAGGGGCAACCGCCGGAGACGGTGCCGGAACCGGATGTGCCTGGGCCTCTTCGACGACAATCTCGGCGAGGTCGAGTTCGAGACCATCGAGCGCCAACTCGAACTCTTCATCGGAGAACGGATCCGTCTCGTCAAGAGAATGCAGTTCGGCAACCGGCGCATTGGCAACAACGGGCGCAGCGGACGCCACAGATGCAGCGGGGCGCGTGACGGCTGGCTCTGGCTTTGCCACAGGGGTCGCGAGCGGCTGCCCGTTCGAGGTCGGCAGCGTATAGCGCTGGACGTCGTAGATCAGTTCGTCAAGCGCAGAGAACCGATCCTTTTGCGGCGCAGCGGCTGGTGCGGCAGCGATCGGCGCAACGGTGACGGGCGCCGGCTGCAGTTCCTGGGCCTGCGGCTCCGGGGCCTTTGCGGAAACCTGCGGCCCGGCAGCCGGTGCCGGCTCGATCTTCGGGCTCGGGCTATCTTCTAGAACCGGAGGCTCGAAAGCATATTCGTTCGGTGCAGGTGCCGCCACTTGAGACGTGGCTACAGCCGCCTGCGCGGAGGCCGCAGAGACGTCTCGTGCCACACTGAAATTGCTCAGCGGCATCCGGAAGCCGGGAATGTAGGCACCCTTGCCCCTCTCCGTCTTTGGCTCCAGCTCAAACTTCGCTTCGGGTTCTAATTTCGCTTCAGGCTCGAATGCCGCCTCGGGCTCAGGGGCTGCCTCAGGCTCGAATTTCGCTTCGGGTTCGAACGTCACTTCCGGCTCGACTGCCGCAACGGGCTCGGCCGCGATCGAGTTTTCCAGTTCCGCAGCGAGATCGAACTCCTCCGCCGGGTCTTCTACCGACGCGACAGGCGACATAGAACCTGCAGCGGGGAAATCGGGCAGATCGAAAATGGGCTCCATGCGCGCGGTTTCGACAGCCGGCTCGAATACCGGTTCCGCAGCAACATTCTCGTCGATGGTATCAACCGCCAAGGGCGGCTCCTCGTCACCGAACAGGTCAGCGCGCGCGCCGACAGCGCCATCGGCCGGCAGGAAAGCCTGCGGCGCTTCTACCGCGGCGGTTTCGGAGGGGACGAACTCCAGTTCCTCCGGCTCTATCGGCGGTGCGGCGACCGTAATATCGGGCGCAGGCTCGGCGAAATGCCGAGGGACATCGTCGACCGCAATATCGTGAACGGGGTCGAGGGGCGGCGCGTCATAGCGCTCGAACTCCTGAAGAAGCTCGTCTTCGAGATTGAACGCCGGCTCGCGCCGCGCAGACGTATCTGCGGAAGAAGATCCGGGCCTCGCCGCGACGGGGAGATCGTCGTAGCCTACGATGCGGGCGAGTTCTGCCAGCGGGTCATCATCGGCAAAGAAGTCCGGCAAATCATTCCGGCTACGCGCAAGGTTGTTATCGGCCATTACCTCGTCCACTCACCTACATTACAACGCATATGCCAGTGCAATGTGGGGAAATGGTGGCGATATCTACCGCATTTCTTCCGGTGCCGCAGTGCCTGTGATTGCAAGTCCTGACTTCAAAACAGAGGCGACAGCATGCACCAGCCCAAGCCTGGCAATACTCAATTCTCGGTTTTTATCGTTAACAAAGCGTAATTCCGGTTGTTCTTTACCTTTATTCCAGTGCGCATGGAAGAAACTTGCCAGATCGTAGAGGTAAAAAGCAAGCCGGTGCGGCTCCTGCGCCTGCGCCGCAGCCTCAATGATCCTGGGGTATTCCGCAAGCTTGGCTACCAGCTGCATCTCGTTCGGATCGTTGATCAGGCTGCTTGAGCCCTTGAGGTCGAGCGAATCAAAATCGAGACCCGGGAAGGCTTCCTTTGCCTGCCGGAACACCGACGAGCAGCGCGCATGCGCATACTGCACGTAGAAGACCGGATTGTCCTTCGACTGTTCGGTCACCTTGGCAAAGTCGAAGTCCAGCGGCTCCGAGCTCTTCCTGTAGAGCATCATGAAGCGCACCGCGTCGCGGCCGACCTCGTCGACCACCTCGCGAAGGGTCACGAAGTTGCCGGAACGCTTCGACATCTTCACCGGCTCGCCATTCCGGTACAGTTTGACGAGCTGGCAGAGGAGCACGGTGAGCTTGGCTTTGCCGGCGGAGACGGCGCGTGCGACGGCTTCCAGGCGCTTGACGTATCCGCCATGGTCGGCGCCGAGCACATAGATCATCTCGTCGTAACCACGATCGAACTTGTCCTTGAAGTAGGCAACGTCGGCCGCAAAGTAAGTATAGCTGCCATCCGACTTGATCAGCGGCCGATCCATATCGTCGCCCACGTCGGTGGAGCGGAACAGCGTCTGCTCCCGGTCCTCCCAGTCTTCCGGCAACTGGCCCTTCGGCGGCGGCAGCGTGCCCTTGTAGACGTGGCCCTTGAAGGTCAGATCATTGATCGCCTGGCGGATGCGCTGCGCGCCATTGGCATGCAATGCCCGCTCCGAATAGAAGACGTCGTGATGGACGTTGAGGGCCTCCAGATCGTCGCGGATCAGCGCCATCATCGCATCGATCGCCTTGTCCTTGACGATCGGCATCCAGGCGTCTTCCGGCATGTTGTGCAGACGCGGACCGTATTCCTCTGCGAGAGCCTGACCGACCGGCACGAGGTAGTCGCCCGGATAAAGGCCCGACGGAATTTCGCCGATCGTCTCTCCAAGAGCCTCGCGATAACGCAGGAAGACGGACCGGGCCAAGACGTCGATCTGGCTGCCGGCATCGTTGATGTAATATTCCTTGGTCACGTCGTAGCCGGCGAATTTCATCAGGTTCGCTAGCGCATCACCCACCACCGCACCGCGGCAATGGCCGACATGCATCGGGCCGGTCGGGTTGGCGGAGACGTATTCGACATTCGCCTTTTTCTCTGCGCCCACCTTGGAACGGCCGTAGTCCGTGCCCTCGGCAATCATCGAGGCGAGCAGGCGCTGCCAGTAAGGGGCGCCAAGACGGATGTTGATGAAGCCGGGACCGGCGACAGAAACCTCGCTGACATCGGTATCCGCGCGCAGCGCTTCGGCGATGATATCGGCAAGCGCACGCGGATTGGTGCCAAGCGGCTTTGCCAGAACCATGGCGGCGTTGGTCGCCACATCACCGTGGCTCTGATCCCGCGGCGGCTCAACTGCGATACGGCCGAAATCAAGCTCGCTTCGCTTTTCCTTGACGATATCAAGGTGTTCCAAAGCGTTCTTAATTCTTGTTTCGAAGTCGGCGAAAAGATTCATGTTCAATCATCCCCGAGACATGCCCGAGGACCCTTGCTGGCCAGTGTCATTGGTGGCGGTGCCTAGCGCAAATCCGGAGTCTGGTCAAACAGCTCCCCATGCGCCTTGATCGCAAACGTGTCTGTCATTCCCGCGAGATAATCGCCCACGTGGCGCGCCCTCGCCGTCTCGCCGAGCCCGGCAATATGGTTGACCCAATAGTGGCTGCGCATCAGCGACGGATCGTTCATATAGGCGCTGAAGAGATCCGTGACGATCTGGGAAGCGCCGGCGCGAATGCGCATGATGTCCGGATGCCGGTAAATGCGCGAGAACAGCAGCTTCTTGATGCAACGGTCGGTCTCGGCCATCTCCCCAGAGAACGTGGCGATGACATGCCCCGCGGCACGGACGTCGTCGGCGCTCCGCGGTTCCACCTTGCTCAGATTGTGCTGTGCAACGTCGATGACGTCCTCGACCATATGAGTGATCTGCCGACGCATGATCTCGTGGGCAAACCGGCTCGGCTCCAGATGCGGATAGCGTGCCCTCACCTCCGCCATCAGCCTGGCGAGGAACGGGACTTCCTCCAGCATCTCGAAGGTCAGCAGGCCGGAGCGCAGGCCGTCGTCTATGTCATGGGTATTGTAGGCAATATCGTCGGCGATCGCCGCGACCTGCGCCTCAAGGCTGGCATAGCTTGCGAGCTCCAGATCATGCAGTTCGCAGTAGTCGCGGATCGGCTGAGGCACCGGTCCGCGCGTCCCTTCACCAGCCTGGGTCAGGAGCGGGCCATTGTGCTTGACGAGGCCCTCCAGGCTTTCCCAGGTCAAGTTGAGCCCATCGAAATCCGCGTAACGGCGCTCCAGCTTGGTGACGATGCGCAGCGACTGGGCGTTGTGGTCGAAGCCGCCATAGGGCTTCAGCATTTCATCCAGCGCATCTTCGCCGGTATGGCCGAACGGCGTGTGACCGAAGTCGTGGACCAGCGCCACGCCTTCGGCGAGATCCTCGTCGAGCTTCAGGGCGCGGGCAAGCGCCCGGGCGATCTGTGCCACTTCGACCGTGTGGGTGAGCCTTGTGCGGTAATGGTCACCGTCAGGGCTGATGAAGACCTGTGTCTTGTGTTTCAGGCGCCGGAATGCGGTCGTGTGGACGATACGGTCGCGGTCGCGCTGGAATTCGGAGCGCGTCAGGCTGCCCTCCTCGGGAAACAGCCGGCCTCGGGATGCCCAGGGATTGGCGGCATAGACCGCCCGCTCGCCACTGCCGAAACCCAGCGCCCTGGTATCGATCGTCATGCCGTCACCTGTTTGTTCATCCGCAGCCTGCCGCCCATTGACGTGCCGTTCACGTCTTCATACCTATAGTGAAGCTGTGCGCAATGCCGGTGACAGGAATCTCTCCGGGCCTTGAACCCGGCAGGAGGCGGATCATATGGAAACCAATGTAACTCTATCGAATGCGGCGGCCAAGCGCATCGCCGAAATCGTCGGCAACGAAGCCGGCAAGCAGGCGCTGCGCGTCTCGGTCGAAGGCGGCGGCTGTTCCGGCTTCTCCTACAAGTTCGATCTCGCCGAAGCACCTGGAGACGACGACGTGGTGATCGCCAATGGCGATGCCAAGGTGCTGATCGACAGCCTCTCGCTGGTCTACATGGCGGGTTCCGAGATCGACTTCGTCGATAACCTGCTCGGGCAGTCCTTCCAGATCAAGAACCCGAACGCGGTCGCCAGCTGCGGCTGCGGCACCAGTTTCTCGATCTGATAACATCTGCTCCTACGCACTTCGCCCTTCCCAACGCTTCCTCTTTCGCTAAAAGAGGAAGCGAACAGTGGGAGGCAAGGGCCGATGAAGATCGCCACCTGGAACATCAACGGCGTCAAGGCGCGGATCGACAACCTGCGCCAGTGGCTGGCCGATTCCTCCCCGGACATCGTCTGCCTGCAGGAAATCAAGTCCGTCGACGAAACCTTCCCGCGGCTCGAGATCGAGGCGCTTGGCTATCACGTCGAGACCCACGGCCAGAAGGGGTTCAACGGCGTCGCCTTGCTGTCGAAGAGCAAGCCGGACGAGGTGATGCGCGGCCTGCCGGGCGGTGAAGGCCCGGACGGACAGGCGGACGAGCAGTCGCGTTATATCGAAGGTGTGTTTTCGATACCGGGCGGCGCGATCCGCGTAGCCTCCATCTATCTGCCGAACGGCAATCCCGCTGACGATCCGGTCAAATACCCCTACAAGCTCGCCTGGATGGAACGTCTGCGCCTGCATGCGCAGAACTGCCTTCTCCTCGAAGAGCCACTGATCCTAGCCGGCGACTACAATGTCATTCCCGAGCCGCACGACTGCTTCGACCCGGCGGTGTGGGCGACGGACGCGCTTTTCCTGCCGCAGACCCGCGCCGCCTTCCGGCGCCTGGAAAACCTCGGCCTCGTCGATGCCGTGCGCGCCACGACGGATGCGACCAAGCTCTATTCGTTCTGGGATTACCAGGCCGGCGCCTGGCAGAAGAACAACGGCATCCGCATCGACCATCTCCTGTTATCGGCAGAAGCCGCCGACAGGCTGAAGTCCACGGCGATCGAGAAACATGTCCGGGCCTGGGAAAAGCCGTCGGACCACGTCCCCGTCATTGGTGTGTTCGATTTTAGCTGACCGTCAAGAATAACGGCGAGGCGTCGGTTATTCGACGCCTCGGGCGAATTCCTGAGACAGGGCGACCGCGCCGCGGCGATCCTCTTCGCCGACGACGGAAAATGCCTGTTCCTGCAATTGCTGCATCCAGATGCATTCCTTGGCGGTGCACTTGTCGAGTGCTGCCGTCATGAAGGCCAGCCCCCGCACCGTCTGGCCTTCCTGGAAGAGAACGTTGCCGAAAACCGACATGGCGCCCGCATGGCCGCTCTTGCGGGCCTGGTTCAGCCATTTCTTCGCCTGCTGGATATTGGCGGTACCGCCCTCGCCAGCGAGAATCATCCGGGCAAGCTGGAACTGCGCCTCCGCCACGCCGAATGTGGATGCCGCCTGGAAATAGAGCTGGCGGGCCTGCGACAGATCGGGCTTAACCGGGCTGCCGGGAATGCCGCGGCGATAATAGTTGGCGAGCGACAGAAGCGCGTTGATAAAGAAGCCAGTATCCTCCGAACCGGGTTCCACGCCCTGTGCAGCGATCTCGTTATAAATCTTGAAGGCCTCGAAATCGTCCTTCGCGACGCCGTCGCCATAGGCGTACATATTGGCAAGCGCCCAGCGCGAACCGGTATGGCCTTTTTCGGCGGCGTAGCGATAGGCTTCGACCGCGTCTTCCTTCTGGCCGTTCTTATAGGCCTTGAAGCCGAACTTGAAGAGGTCGAAGGGACCTGATTCCTTGGTCACGCCGGACTTGATATCGAAGGCCGCCGCCGATCCCGCCAAAATCGAGGCGAGCGACGCTCCAAGAAGCAATACTCTCATGGATCCGATCTCAGACTTCGGCATTTCAGTTTCTTTCACTCCGCGCGCGACTACCCGCCGCAGCCCGAGCATAGCCCGCTGCCGGAAAAAGGTTCGTCCGGGGATATCCCGTGCCTGCTCCTCCCGAGAGACGAATGAAACTGTAGCCGCCGTTTTCGGCAAGACTAGGACCCAGAACCGCAGCAATTGCGGCAGGACAGGACGGCATCACAATCCGCCTGCCTGAGCGCAAAAAGCCCGGCTTTTCATAAAGAAACCCGCCCATGATACTCCAATTACGCGCCCCGCCCCCGCGTTCCGCGCCTGTTCATCCTCTATCGCTGCTCCCCGTTTGTGGCGGGAAGTGGACAGAAACGCCCCTCGCAAGGCCCCTGATAATAGTCTCGAAAAAGTGTTGCTAAATCGTCACAAGACAGGAAATCAAAAATGGGAATTCCAACGCATATAACGATGCGGGAAACGTCCCAACCAACAAAAAATCGGCGCCGGACAGGATAGTTCACTATCCATCACCGGCGCCGAATTTGATCTCGAATTTTAGAACTTCACATTGTAGCTGGCGGTCAGCGCATATGCCCAGTCACCATCCGCCGTGGCGTTGAAGCTTGCACCCTTCGCGGTCGACTGGCTGCCGGACGTGAGATAGCTTACGCCGCCACCGACTCGAAGCTGGCCCGGACCACAATCGATAGCCGCGCCGACGCCGACCGTCCAAGTGTCGGTCATGATGTCTGCGCCGCTGCCCACGCCCTTGTCCCAGCGCACATTCAGGGTACCGGCAATCTTGTCGGTGAACTTGTGGCCGACGCCGCCCGTAATGGTCCAGCCGTCACGCCAATTATAGACGTCCTGACGGTCGCCCAGAATGTTGATGTTGTAGTTCAAGGTCTTAAGGACACTCCAATCGGTCCACTCCACAGAGCCGTAGACCAGCCAACCGGGCGCAATGCCGCTTTGCAGATTGAGCTTCAGCGATTGGGGCAAAGTGCCATAGCCGCTTGCATCAACAACTGCCGGAAAAAGGGGAAGCACCGCCGGATTGCGCGTGAAATCGCCATCGGCCTCATGTTTGATTTCAGACCGATACATGAGCTGCGCCCGGAGCGCATATTCCGGGATGTCATAACCGATGCCCAATCGGTAGCCGAATGCGGAATCGTCCTGCAGCCTCAGCGTTCCGATATTCGCAACCGCTTCGTAGTCGAAATCCTGCATGAAACCGCCGCCGATGAAATGCAGCCGCCCCTTACCGAGTTCGAAACTGACATCGCACGTGCCGCCATACTCATTAGTATGGAATTTCTTGCTGCTATAAGCGGTGGGCGGCGTCGCTGCCGCGTCGGCAGCCTGGGCCTGAGCGCCGTATTTCGAATCGCCGCCAAACGGTCTTGTGTAAGTGAATGCGCAGGCGAACATGTCCGACAGACGTCCCATGACCGCGATATCAGGAATGAAGTACTCCTGGGAGAAATGGCTGTCGGAAGAACTTGCACCGTTAATCGTGTCGAATTTCCGATGCGGGTTTACATAGATTACCCCGGCTTCGGCCGCGCCGTTGCTCCTCTCGTAGAGGATGTCCGTACTCGCCTCGCCCCACGAAAAACCACCTGCATGGGCCTGAGTTTGTCCAAAGCCAGCTGCGGTAAGAGCTAGGAGGCCCCTCGTAATTATTTTGCTTACCATAAAATCTCCCACTCCCTGGTAAGTGACCGAAATCACCCTAGATGGTTCGCTCCGATTGACAACTTTCGGCTCTTCGGCGTATCGCGGCGCAAACGTGTCGCGGATTTACGTAAGCAAACCAGGAACCGGGGCTCCGGTGCCGATTTCGGCACAAAATTACTCCTTTACCCTTAATTCCATCGTTAGAATTAGAATTTTATTATTTCCAGCTGCCCATCTGTGTCAATGCGGCAACAATGCGGCTTTCTGCAGGTTAGCAGTTGCACACACGGGAATTTCGGCCAACAAACGGTTGTAAAACGGGAAGCGCCGCGTCCGTTTCCGGCGCGGCGCGTTGTCGCACTGAGTCACGGTAAAGACGGTCAGCCGGCTTCGCTGATGCGCAGGAGAGCGGTCTTCAGGTTCGCCATCTGAACTTCCAGTTCGGCGAAGCGTTCGCGCTCTGCCGCAACCACCTCGGGATCGGCATTGGCGACGAACTTCTCGTTGGCCAGTTTCTTGCCGATACGGTCCATCTCGGCCTCAGTCTTGCCGACTGCCTTCTCGATGCGCGCCTTCTCGGCCACGAGGTCGATCAGATTGCCGAGCGGCAGGCAGGCTGTTGCCTCGCCTACGACGATCTGGGCTGAACCCTTCGGCGCTGCGTCGGCAAGCTCGATGGTCTCCACGCGCGCAAGGCGGCGGACGGCCGCCTCGTGACGGCGCAGACGCGCCTGGGTCAACTCATTGGCGCCGACGACGACCAGCGGCGCAACGGCCGATGGCGGCACGTTCATCTCGGCGCGGGCCGAACGCAGGCCGGTGACGAGGTCGACCAGCCAGTTGATCTCTTCCGCAGCCGCCTGATCGGCGAATTCCGGCGCCGGCCAATCGGCGTGGCAAAGCAGGCCGTCGCGCGTTTCGGTATGGGCCCAGAGCTCTTCCGTCATGAACGGCATGAACGGATGCAGGAGCTTGTAGGTTTCTTCCAGCACGTAGGCCGCACAGGCCTGGGCCTCCGCCTTGGCCTTCTCGTCCTCGCTCGCGAAAATCGGCTTCAGGAGTTCCAGATACCAATCGCAGACCTGGTTCCAGACGAAACGGTAGAGCGAACCCGCCGCCTCGTTGAACCGCTGGGTCTCGATCGCCTCAGTGACGTCGCGGATGGTCTCGGAAAGCTCCGTCAGTATCCAGCGGTTGACGGTGAGCGCCGTCGCCTCCGGCAGGAAGGCCGGATCGCGCTTGACACCGTTCATCTCGGCAAAGCGGGTGGCGTTCCAGAGCTTGGTGCCGAAATTGCGGTAACCGGCGATGCGGGCCGGATCGAGCTTCACGTCGCGGCCCTGGGCAGCCATGATCGCCAGGGTGAAACGTAGCGCGTCGGCGCCGTATTCGTCGATCAGGTCGAGCGGGTCGATGACGTTGCCCTTCGACTTCGACATCTTCTGACCGTTCTTGTCGCGAACGAGCGCGTGAATGTAGATCGTATGGAAGGGTTCGACCGGATTGCCGTCCTCATCCTTCATGAAATGCAGGCCCATCTGCATCATGCGAACGACCCAGAAGGGTATGATGTCGAAACCGGTGACGAGAACGCTCGTGGGATAATACCGCTTGAGTTCCGGGGTGTTTTCCGGCCATCCCAGCGTCGAGAACGGCCAGAGCGCCGACGAGAACCAGGTGTCGAGCACGTCTTCATCGCGGATGAGGATCTCGCCCGGCTTGAAATTCTCCAGAAGATCTTCAACGAGGGCCTTCATCGGTCCTTCATGCGACAGATAGTGCTGGATGGCGGCTTGCAGCGCCTCCTCCTCGGTCTTTTCCACGAAGACCTGACCGTCCGGACCATACCAGGCCGGAATCTGGTGTCCCCACCACAGCTGGCGCGATATGCACCAGGGCTGAATGTTTTCCATCCACTGGAAGTAGGTGTTTTCCCAGTTTTTCGGAACGAACTTGGTGCGGCCTTCGCGAACCGAGGCGATCGCCGGCTGGGCAAGCGTCTTGTTGTCCACCCACCATTGTTCGGTGAGGCGCGGTTCGATCGGCACGCCGCCACGGTCGCCATGCGGCACCATGTGCTTGTGCGGCTCGATCTTGTCGAGCAGGCCTGCTTCCTCGAATATCTCGACGATGATCTTGCGGGCCGTGAAGCGATCCTGGCCTTCGAGCCGATCCCAGGCGCCATGCAGTGCCGCCGGATTATCTAGGCCTTCGAGGAAATCCTCGTTATCCTTGATGGTGACGGTGCCGTCGATATCGAGGATATTGATCCGGCGCAGGCCTGCACGCTTGCCGACTTCGAAGTCGTTGAAGTCGTGCGCCGGCGTGATCTTGACCGCACCGCTACCAGCCGTCGGATCGGCGTATTCGTCCGCGACGATCGGAATCCTGCGGCCGACGATCGGCAGGATGACATGTTTGCCGACGATCGATTTGTAGCGATCGTCATCCGGATTCACCGCAATGCCTGTATCGCCGAGCATGGTTTCGGGACGCGTCGTCGCGACGACGATATAGTCACGCGTCTCGAATTCGGTCGCATTGCCATCCTCATCGAAGGTGACCGGATACTGATAGGTGACGCCCTCTTCCAGCGGGTAGCGCAGATGCCAGAGATTGCCCTTCACCTCGATCTGCTCGACTTCCATGTCGGAGATCGCCGTCAGCAGCTTCGGGTCCCAGTTGACGAGGCGCTTGTCCTTGTAGATCAGGCCCTGCTTGTAGAGCGTGACGAAAACCTCCAGGACAGCGGCCGACAGGCCCTCGTCCATGGTGAAACGTTCGCGCGACCAGTCGCAGGAGGCCCCGAGGCGCTTCAGCTGGTTGAAGATCAGGCCGCCGGATTCCGCCTTCCACTCCCAGACCTTGTCGACGAAGGCCTCACGGCCCATTTCGCGGCGGCCCGGAAGCTGGCGCTCCATCAACTGGCGCTCGACGACCATCTGGGTGGCGATGCCCGCATGGTCCATGCCCGGCTGCCACAACACGTCCTTGCCGCGCATGCGCTCGAAGCGGATCATGACGTCCTGCAGCGTGTTGTTGAGCGCGTGGCCCATGTGCAGCGAACCGGTCACGTTCGGCGGCGGGATCACGATCGTGAAGGGTTCCGCGCCCGGCTTGGCATTGACGCCGGCGCGGAAAGCGTCGGCCTCGTCCCAGGCCTTGGCGATCCTCGGTTCTACTTCTGCGGAATCATAGGTCTTTTCGAGCATTTCCTGACCCGTTTTTGTTCTTTGAGAGCTATCGGGGTGTAAATAGGATGGGGTGTTCCAAGTCAATAAAAAAGCCGCCCCGTCACCGGAGCGGCCGTCTTGGTCGACCTCGGAACGGCTTAGCGGCGCGTGCCGCGGGACACGCGCTCGATTTCCTCGCGCACCAGTCGTTCGACCAGCGTCGGCAGGTTGTCGTCAAGCCATTCCTGCAGCATCGGGCGCAGCATGTCGCCGGCCATGTCTTCGAGCGAGCGGCGTTCCATGCCGTTGAACACCGAGGCGAGCTCGCTGAAGGATTTTGCGACCTGGGCGCCTGCCTCGGCGGACAGCAGGTTCGCGGTCTCCTCGATCTTGGCCGGCAGGCTGCGCGGGGCCGGTTCTGCGGCGAATTTCGGCTCAGGCTTCGGCTCAATCCTCGGTTCCGGCCGAACCGCCGTTTCAGCTCTGAGCGGGGCCGACAGCGGCGGGTCGAAGACCGGCATCATGACGCGCTGAACCGGCTCCGGCTGTGGTGGTGCCACCGGCTGGGAAACCGGAGCGGCCTGCGTGACGGAGGCGGCATGGGCGACCGGTTCGCGGAATTCGGGCATGCGCGGCATCTGCGGACGAAGCGGAGCCGGTTCTTCCTGGCGTGTCACAGCCGCGGGCGAAGACGACTTCTGTGCCGAGGGGGACGGAGCCGGCGCAGTCGAGGCGGACGAAAGGCGCACCGCGCCGGTCTCCTGCTGGCGGGTCGAAGCGGCCCGGACCCTTGCGGCGACATCGGCGAGCGACAGGGTACGATCCTGCTGTGCCGTCTGTCCGGACGAGCCTGGCGCGTAGTTCATCGGCTCGCTGCGCGATGGCGCGCCGCGGTCATTGGCAGCCATCTCGGGAACAAAGCCAGTCTCTTCGCCGTCTTCCATCTCATCGTCGCCATAGACGGGGGGGAGCTGGCCGCTGAGCGCGTTCTCGGCATTCGGCTCATTGCTTTCAATGATCCGGCGAATGGACGCCAAGATTTCTTCCATGGAGGGTTCACGCGCTACATTTGGCTGAGCCATTTTCATCCCCGCTGTTACCGGCACTCGAGTCGGCCCCGTGGAGGGTGAACCGAATCGACGTTACTCTAAGGTGTTGGGGGGGCTGGAAACAATGACAAGTGCCCCAGGCTTCCTACCGATACACAGTTTTGTTGGCGTTGTGAATCCCGTAAGTCACACTTGCCGGAAACAGGTGACACTGGCGTGAAATAAACAGATAGCACTGCCGGAAACGACAAAGGGGCCGCAAGGCCCCTTTGTCGTTCATGGCGTTCGAACCGCGCCGATCGATCAGAACACGAATTCCTTGGCCTTGCGGAAGCCCGGAAGCGGCTTCACGGAGGCGTTGAAATAGGTGCTCTCGGAGATCGCACCCTGCTCCTTCACCAGCACCTTTGCCTGGGCGGCATTGCCATAACCGACGACCGCGACCAACCGACCGCCATCGCGCAGCTGTTCCAGAAGAGCGGATGGCACTTCCTCGACGGCGCCATTGATGAAGACCAGATCATAAGGGGCCTCGGCGGCAAATCCCTTTTCGAGCTCGCCGTTGACGATTGCAACATTGTCATAGCCGAGCGCGGACAGCGTTTCGGTTGCCTGCGAGGCCAGCGCCTCATCCGCCTCCAGCGAGACAACGGAGCCGGCGATCAGCGACAGGACGGCGGTCGCATAACCGCTGCCGGTGCCGATTTCGAGCACGACGTCATCCTTGGTGATGGCGGCAAGCTGCAGCAGCTTGGCAAGCGGCGAAGCCTCCATCAGGTAGCGGCGGGGAGCCACCTCGATATCCGTATCGATATAGGCGAGCGACTTTGCCTTGGCCGGCACGAAAGCTTCGCGCGGAACATTGTAAAAGGCCCGCAGAACCGAATGCGACGTGACATCGGTGGTGCGGATCTGATTTTCGACCATCTTCGTCCGTGCTGCTTCGAAATCCATCATCTCAGTCGCCCCAAATCACCCGGCGATGCGCCGGTCTACGCATGACCGTCTTACTGACGGCAAGACATGCTTTCAAGACACTGGCCGCTTTCGAAGCAAAAAAGCGGAGGAGAGCGTCTCGCTCTCCTCCCGCTCAACCGTGGGGGCGAGGCTCAAGCGTAGGCCGGCGGCGCTTCTTCCAGCTTGCGGATGGTCACGTAGTCCCGGCCATAGGAAGAGCGCAGGCTGTGGTCCTTGTCGAAGGCAGACTGCTCGGCGGAGGTCAGCGGGAACATGCCGTCGGCGAATGTGCCGGTGCCTTCGACCTCGTTGGTCGCCTGACGGTGTACGTTGATTATCCTGATGGTCATAACGCCTTCCCTCCGTTCCGCCCCATAATCGCTGAGCGGGCCTTTCTGTTCCGAGCCTAGGAGGAGAAGGTTAAAAAATTAACCATGTTGCAGCGCACACAAAAATGCGTGGTAAATGCTTGGTATCAAAGCACGTTTGGATTTGAGGAACCAGTCCGGGAAGAAGGGGGAATTGGAGGCCTCGCCGAGAATCGAACTCGGGTGCAAGGATTTGCAGTCCTCTGCGTCACCACTCCGCCACGAGGCCGTCCGAACGCATAAAGAGCGAGTGGTGTCGGGCGTTTAGAACGAATCGAATAACGGCGCAAGCGGGTTTGGGCCGATTGTCATTTTTTTCCTGCACGAGGCGAAAAAGGCCACCGCCGACAGGCGATAATCGCGTCCCAGCCCGGCGCCGGGCGTACGCCGGGACGAGCGCCGGGCGGCGTCCCGGGCGGGTTTCATAAAAAATTCACCAAACTCGCGGAACCAAATCCGTCCGGATGAGTTCTCCACGCCGCAATGCAAGGTGTGGACATGACGAGTAGCGTAACTGAAACAGATGATGCCGTGTGGAGTTCCCCAGTTAGAGTACGCGTTGGATACGGTTTCCCCGAAACGATCCACGGGCCAAAAGAAGCCCTGGAGTACCTGAACTGGCGCTGGCCGGTGCGCGAAGGCACCTATTACATCAAGGCCCTGAAGGAATGCGCCGCCTGCCTGCAGCGCAAGCTCCCCCTGGAAAAGGTGCGGGAAACCTTCGTTCTCGCCAGTATCGAAGCGAAGATGCTGAACTGACTTCGATCCGATGCGGGTCATGAGGCGGAATCTTCGACCGGCGATGGTTCAAAATGAAACTCGGTGTTTCTGACGCCGCGGCGGCGTGCGCAATCGTTGGTTCGCTTTCCGGCATTCTGCATGTAGGGCTGTTTTAAGCCCGCCGATCGCACGGCGGCGCTTACGCCGGCCAGTAGAAGTCGGAACGATAATCAACTGGAATGTCGGCCAATCCGACGATGGCTTCGGCCACGAAACCGATCTGCATGGCCAGATAACGGATTTCGCGCGGCACCGGTATGCCGGTTTCAATGTTTCGCGATTGCGCCAAGTCTCGTATCCGGTGGACCGGATTCGCCGCTCGGCCTCGCGAAGCACGTCGTCGCGGCTCGGCATGTTGCCCTCGGCCAGATCGGCAGGCTTCGCCACGCAGGCCGCAAGCCCGCCTTCGATCACTCTCAGACCCATGTTCACCCTCGTCTTCAATCCCGGGAGCAATCCTAGTGATTCGGGGAGCGATCCGCCAGAGTCTCTGCGGCAACACTCAAGTGGCGATAGCCCGGCGATTATGCTAAAATACTGTTGTCGTCGGGTGGGGGAGCACCGGGCGGCGAACATGCGGTAGGAGGAGACCGTGATGCAGTATCTGGAATTCATCACTACGCTCAATCCTGTGGTACTGGCGATCCTCGCGATCGTGCTGGCCTGCGGAGCGTACGATTATTGGGCACAGTCCTGATAGCCGACTGCCGGATCGCGTAGCCTTTTGATTTCATGAGAACGCCGGGCGTTCACGTTTCCGGCAGGTTGAGGCTCGCGCCTTTGCGAGGACACGGTTTGTTGCTATCCATGCCGCTCAATTGAAGCGGAATGGAGAAACGAAGAGTGAGTGCAGGCATCGAATTCGACGATACCTCAACTTCGCTGAGCGGCACGTTGCGCCAGCTCATCGACGGCATCACGGGTCAGTCGGTGACACTGCGCCAGTTGATGGATGCGGTCGGCGAACAAGGGCTGTTGCTCATCTGCGCCGTCGCCTCCCTGCCCTTCCTCCTCCCCGTGTCTATCCCCGGCGTCAGTACCGTGTTCGGGGCGGCGATCATCCTGATCAGCCTGGCGATTACCGCAAACCGCCTGCCGTGGCTGCCGAAGAAAATCCTCGACCGTGAGCTCGATACGAAGAAACTGCTGCCGGCGCTGGAAAAAGGCGTCAGCATTGTCTCGCGGCTGGACCGGTTCCTGAAGCCGCGCATCTCCGCCTTGACCACCGGGCGGCTCGTCAACCGGGTGAACGGCCTGGCGATCACGGTCGGCGGCGTGCTCCTGATGTTTCCACTGGGTCTGGTGCCCTTCTCCAACACGCTGCCGGCGATCGCAATCCTCCTTCTGTCGACCGGCATGATCCAGCGCGACGGGCTGGTCGTGCTCGGCGGCTACCTCTTCAACGTCGTGACGGTGATCTATTTCGCCGTGCTTGCCTACCTGGCGTTCAGCGCCGGCCAGGGTATCGCGTCGATGTTCGCCTGATCGGGCAGCCTTATCGCTGCTCGGCCTTGCGGCCCCGCCGCCTTGCCCACCAGAGGGCGATACGGCGCCGCTGGCGCCGTACGAACGGCAGATCGTGAGAGAGCACCAGGAAGCCCAGCGGCAGCATCCAGAAGCCAAGGATCGGCAGGAAGCCGAGCACACCGCCGAAAATCAGGCCGAGACCGACGATGACCCGGCCGATCCGCGAGCGCGGCATGGGAATCTGTACGCTGCCGAGCGCCAGCTTGCCGCTCTGCGGGTCCATTCCAAATCGCTTCGGCTTCCGTTCGCCTGCCACTCTCGATTATCCTCACCGGTTAAAGACCTAACTTTGCCCGGGAAATGGGGCTTTACCGGGGATAAAACAATCAAGTTTGATTTTTTTGCAAAAACCGCTTGGCAAAAGCGAAAAGCATTTGTATTACCCGCCGCACACGCCGCGACCCTTCGCGGATGATCCCTGGTAGCTCAGCGGTAGAGCATTCGACTGTTAATCGACAGGTCGCCGGTTCGAATCCGGCCCGGGGAGCCATTTTCAACAAAAGCGCGCTTTTTGGCGCGCTTTTGTCGTTTCCGGCCCGTGAATTCCGGCTTCTACCCCCGTCGCTGCCACAGTGGCCCGCACGGTATCGGCGTCCGGACCTCGATGAGATCGTGATTCTTCAGCATTCCACTCAGGGCCCGATCGCAATCGGGCTGCCGAACAAATCGGTGCCCGGTTCGCTCAGAGTTCCAAGACGAGATAGTCGTCATCGACGGAGATCTTGAAGACCTCCGCGCGATAGGTACCCTCGATGAGCCTGGCGCCGTGTTCCACGGCAACGTCGTAGCTTTTGACCTTGGTCCGCGCCGGGTCGCACCAGGATTTTCCCGAGCGCAGATCGAATTCCCAGCCGTGCCAGGGGCAACGCACCAGCTCGCCGTGACGGCTGAGCCGGACGACTCCAGGCTCGTCGGACTCGAAGAGCGAGACGAGCTTGCCCTTGCACAGGTCAGCCCCTTCGTGCGGACAGCGGTTGGCGATGGCCATGAACTCGCCCGCGACATTGAAGATCGCGATGTCCCGGCCTTCCACATGGACCAGCCTGGAAGCGCCCGGCACGATCTCGTCGGCGCGCGCGACCACGTGGCGAGCGGCCGGGCGCTTTTCCCGGGTCGGGTTCTCTATCGTGCTCATTTCAGGCCAAACAAGTCCACCGCATTGTCACGGAAGATCGCGGAGCGCTCGGCCGGCGTCAGCGGCACCTTGAACGCGAAGCGCGGATCGTCGAAATCCCAGTGCGGGTAGTCGGTCGAGAACATCAGCCGGTCGGTGCCGATCCAACGCAAGATATCGAGGAGATGCCGGTTGTTCTCCGGCTCCTCGATCGGCTGCGTCGTGTACCAGAAATTCTCGCGCACATATTCGGACGGCTTGCGCTTTACATGCGGAACCTCGTCGCGCATGCGCTTCCACTCGCGGTCGAGGCGCCAGACGAGCGACGGCAGCCAGGAGAAGCCGCCCTCTACGAGGACGATCTTCAGCTTCGGGAACTGCTCGAACACGCCTTCGAGGATCATGCTGGAAAGCACGGTCTGCAGGCTGTTGGAGGCTGCGTAGTGCTCTTCCAGATAAAACGAACTCCAGCCGGACGGCGTATTGGGGCGATAGCCGAAGGCGCTGGTATGGAGGCCGATGGGCAGGCCGTAATGCTCGGCCGCCTCGTAGATAGGCCAGTAGCGACGGCGGCCGCAGGGCTCCATCGTGCGCGGCGGCATGGCGATCTGCACGAAGCGGCGGTCCGTGACGCGCCGGTCGATCTCGGCGACCGATTCCTTCGCATCCTCCTGCGAGATGCAGATGGAGGCTTTCAGCCGCGGCTCCGGCCCCGCAAACTTGTCGATCTGCCAGTCGTTCAGGGCCGCGCAGAGCGCCGCGCCGAGTTCCTGGTTGAATGCCATGCTGCCGGCCGCGAGCGGCTGCAGGATGCCGTAGTCGATATTGCACTGGTCCAGCAATTGTTCCCGCAGGAAGGTAAGGTCCGACGCCGGTGGGCCACCGTTCGGTGGCCAGGAATCGCGGCGCATGCCGTTGCCCGGCGTCATGCGTGGATAGGGCAGCGTGCCGAGCAAGGGGTTTGCCGTGCGCACCGCGAAATCCCGCACATGTGTTTTCCAGCGTTCGGGCAGGTAGTCGAGCAACTGGTCCGGCCGAGAGAAAGCCGGATGCACGTCGCAATCCACCACGCCCTGCATCTGGGATTTTTCGGAGCTACGTTCGAGTACTGGGGTTTCCATGGATCAGCCTCCAAATCTCGGATAGGTGGCGAGAACGTTGTCGCGAAGGATTTTGTTCACCTTGGCTTCCGGCAGGCCCTCGGGCAGCACGTCCAGCCCCTCGAAATGCCAATGGGGATAGTCCGAGGAGAACAGCAGCATATCATCACTGAGCAAATGGTCGAGCGTCTTGGCGACGTCCTCGACATCGTCAGGGCCGTCGAAGGGCTGCGACGTCATGCGGATATGCCTCCTGATGATGTCGGCCGGCGCGTCCTTGACCCAGGGCACCTCGATGCGGGTGCCGCGCCAGTCCTTGCTCATGCGCCACATCAGCGCCGGCATCCAGGTAACGCCGGATTCGATCATCACCGCCTTCAGCTTCGGATATTTGACGAAGACGCCTTCGGAAATCAGGCTGGCGACCTGGGTGGAGAAACCCTGCGGCTGCACCACATGGTCCTCGATCAGGAAGGAGTGGAAGCCGCTATGGCTCGGGGCGTGGCGGAAGTTCGATCCGGCGTGGATGCCGATCGGCAGGCCGTATTTCTCGGCCGCCTCGTAGATCGGCCAATAGGTGCGGCGGCCGAGCGGCAACTCGGTCATGGCAAGCGTCAGGACCTGCACGAAACGCTTGTCGTCGGCCCGGCGCTCGATCTCCTCGACCGCGGCCTCGACATTCTGGAACGGCACCAGCATCGATGCCCTCAGCCGGCTATCGCGGCTCAGCCATTTGTCGGCGAGCCAGTCGTTGGTGGCGCGGCATATGGCGGCTGCGAGGTAGGGATCGAACAGGGCGTGAGCGCCTGACACCACGTTGAGGATGGCGCCTTCGAGGCCGAGCGGGTCAAGCAGGTTCTCCTGCATCTGCGCGAGCGGATCGCCGCTCCACGTCCAGTCGGGCCGCATATAGGGACGCGTGCGCTCGGGGTACCCCATCAGCTCCAGCACATCGACTTCGCGTGAAGTCACGATCTCCTGCCAGTAGTCGTCGAGGTATGGAAGCAGGTCGGCACGACGCGGTGTCGGCGGATGGACGTCGCAATCGATCGCCCCGGCGGTTTCGAATCTAGCCATTTTCGTATGCGTCTCGCTCATCGTTGACATCTGTGCTGCTTTCCTGAGCCCGGCTCATGCCGCCTGTGCGCCCATCTTTTCCTCGCGGATGAAATCCGCCGCCTTTTCTGCGATCATCACGGTCGGGGCCTGGGTATTGCCGGATACGATGGTGGGCATGATCGAGGCATCGACGACGCGCAGGCCGGTGAGGCCGTGAACTCTCAGCCGATCGTCCACCACCGCCATGCGGTCGCGCCCCATCTTGCAGGTGCCGACGGGGTGGAAGGTAGTGTTGAGGGTCCGGCGCGCATAATCGAGCATGTCGTCGTGGGACTGCACGGCTGCAGTCGGCGCAATTTCCTCGGGCTCGAAGCGCGCCATGGCGGGGCTCGCGGCGATCCTCCGGACAGCCTCGATCGACCGTATCAGGATTTCACGGTCGGCCTCCTCTTTCAGGAAATTATGCAGGATGCGCGGCTGGGCCGAAGGATCGCTCCCCGCGACATGGCAATGGCCGCGGCTTTCCGGCCTGAGGATGCAGGCCGACGAGGTGATGCCCGGGAACGGATGCATGGCGCCGCCGAAACTCGGCGAGGTGGAGCCGGAGACATGGATCTGGATTTCCGGCGCCGGCGCATCCGGCGAGGTTTTGAGGAAGACGCCCAATAGCGTCGGCGAACCGCCGAGCGGCCCCCGTTTGGTCGCAAGATACTGCATGCCCAGCAGCATCCGGCCAAGCCGCGTGCCGGCGCGGGTATTCAGCGTGTGGGTGTTGTGAAGACGGTGCTGTATCCTGATGTGCCAGTGGTCCTGCAGGTTTTCGCCGACACCCGGCAATGCGTGAAGAACCTCTATTCCGGCAGATGCAAGCACGTCCGGCGCGCCAACGCCGGAGCGTTCGAGAATGGCGGGCGAGCTATAGGCTCCTGCGCACAAAAGGACTTCCCGCCCGGCCTTCGCCTCATGGGCCTGGCCGTCCAGGCTGAACACGACACCGCTCGCCCGGCTGCCGTCGAAAGTGACGCGATCGACCAGTGCGCCGGTGACGACGGTCAGGTTGCGGCGTTTGCGGACCGGATCGAGAAATGCGCGGGCGGTGGAGTGGCGCACGCCATTCCTGATGGTTGCGACGAAGAAGGCGACACCTTCATTGTCGCCGGAATTGTAGTCGTCCGCAGCGGGGATACCCTGCTCTATCGCCGCCCGGCGATAGGCTTCCAGGGCCTCCCAGCGCACATTGGGATCGGAAACCGCCCATTCGCCCTCGGTGCCGTGCGCCTCGGAATCGCCCCGATGGAACGTTTCGGAGCGCTTGAAATAGGGCAGCACGCTTTCCCACGACCAGCCGCGATTGCCGAGCTGCGCCCACTGGTCGTAGTCGTAGGCATGGCCGCGCACATAGATCAGGCCGTTGATCGCGGAACTGCCCCCGAGCATTTTTCCGCGCGGCAGCGCCAGCCGGCGTCCGTCGAGATAGGGCTCCGGTTCGCCCTTGTAGAGCCAGTCATATCGCGGCCTGCCGATGAGATAGGCGAGACCAAGCGGCATGTCGACGTAGAAACCCCGCCCCTCGCCACCGCCCTCGATCATCAGTACCTCGACCGTCGGATCCGCCGACAGCCGGTTGGCCAGAACGCAGCCTGCCGTGCCGCCGCCCACGATGACGTAGTCGTAGGTACGGGAATGCTCGAACGCACCCATGGTCTCTCCTCCACTTCCCGCAACCGGCACCGCCGCCTGCCTCGCGGTTACGGCGCCGGACCAGGCACCGAAAGAGCAAAGGACACAGCGGCCGCGCCATCGCAGCCTCCCATACAACCATGGCACATGGCCCGGTGGGAAGGAAGTCATTTGCTGCAAAAAACGAATGCAAAAGTATACATCGGCCTCCTGCTGCTGTAGGTTTTACCCACGGCAGGCTGCCGCAAATCGGGAGGAGGAAGCCAGATTGCGGGCGTTGTGTATGCATCACCAGTCTTGCCGGCAGGAGTTTGTTTCATCAATTCGTTTCATTGGGGAGGAGCCCAAAGATGAAGAAACAGCAGGACGGCATGCCGTCGATCATTCATGACAGCAGGATCAACCGGAGAACGCTTCTGGCGTCAGGTGCTGCGCTGGGAGGCGCGATGCTTTTGCCCGGGCAGATTTTCGCCCAGGCGACGCCGCCCAAACCGGGCGGCACCTTGCGCATCGCCATGCCGTTCAACCCGGCCGCACTCGACCCGATGACCGGTCGCAACGTGCCGGACTTCAACGCGCTCTACGCGCTGTTCGACGCGCTGATCGCCTTCGACCCGGCAACGCTCGAGCTGAAGCCGATGCTCGCCAAGGATTGGAGCTTCACCGATCCCACGACACTGGTGCTCAACCTCGTCGATGGCGTGAAATTCCATGACGGCACGCCTTTCAACGCCGAGGCCGTAAAGTTCAACCTCGACCGTTTCATCAGCGACCCGCGCTCCAACGTGAAGTCGGACCTGGTTTCGGTTGCGTCGGCGGCGGTCACCGGTCCCAGCCAGGTGACGATCAAGCTCAAGCAGCCGAACTATTCGCTGCCCACCATCCTGACCGGCCGCGTCGGCTGCATCGTCTCGCCCGCCTCCATCACGTCGGCGGCCGACGGCAATGTCGACCGCAAGCCCGTCGGCACCGGACCAATCAAATTCGTCGAATGGCGCGACAACGACCTGATCAAGGTCGCGAAGAACCCCGACTACTGGCAGAAAGGCCTGCCCTATCTCGACGGCATCGACTTCCGCATCATCAACGAACTCAATACCGCCGCCCGCACGGTGACGGCCGGCGAAACCGATCTCGCGCTCAACATGGCCGCGCAGCAGATCGCGACGGCCCGCCGGGTGCAGGACCTGACCGCCGAAGCCAATCCTTCGATGATCTTCTTCACCCTGATGATGAATTTCGCCAAGCCGCCGCTCAACGACGTACGGGTCCGGCAGGCGATGAACTATGCCATCAACCGTACCGAACTGAATCAGGTCCTGATGCTTGGCCTCGGCGAGCCGACCTCGACCATGTTCCCCAAGGATTTCTGGGCGGTGGATGCCGGAACGGCGCAGTTCTACCAGCACGATCCCAACAAGGCGCGCAGCCTGCTGGCAGACGCCGGGTATCCGAAGGGTCTGGAAGTCGAGACCTGGAGCTGGCCGGACCAGACGTCGATGCAGCGCATGGAAGTGGTCGGCAACCAGCTCGAACAGGTCGGCATCCGCCTCAAGGTCACTCCCTCGCCTCCGCAGGTGGTCAACCAACGCTTCTACATCGAGGGCCAGGGCGCGATGATCCTCAATCCGCAGGGCGGCTGGCTCGATCCAAGCCAGACCTATGAGCGGCTGTTCGGGGCGACCGGCCAGTTCAACGCCGGCAAGATCGAGGACCCGCAATTCCGCAAGCTGCTGGACGCGACCGGCACCTCGGCCGATGCCGGCGAACGCAAGAAGGCATTTGCCGCGCTCCAGCGCTTCGTCGTGGAGCAGGCACTGCATCTGCCGCTGGTGACCTCGGCCGCCATGTCGATCCGCAACAAGAAGGTCAAGGATTTCAAGTACGACCGGCTGCACTCGCCGCGGTTCCATCGCGTTTGGCTCGACCAGACCGCGTGATCCGTAGCCAGGACATGTTAGACGCAACAAAACAGCCCGGCCGTGAAGCCGGGTTGTTTCGCATCCAAAATCGGGATTACCGCCGCTTGATGGTCGGATCGAGAAGCACGCGGATCGATTCGCCGAGCGTGTTGAAGGCGAGCGCTGTGAACAGGATGGCGAAACCCGGCGCGTACATCTGCTCGGGCGCCACCTCGACATAATGGTAGGCGCGCGCCAGCATGCCGCCCCAGCTCGATTCAGGCGGCTGGACGCCGAGCGACAGGAAGCTCAGTCCGGCTTCCGCCAGAAGCGCCACGGCCAGCATCAGGGTCACTTCGACGATCACGGGCTGGATCGCATTGGGCAGGATATGGCGCAGGATCAGATGCAGGCGTGACGCGCCGAAGCCGACGGCCGCCTCGACATAGAGCGCATTCTTCACCACCAGCGTCTGGGCCCGCATCGTGCGGGCAAGCACCGGCGCGAAGGCGAAGCCGACGGCGATCATCGCATTGGTGAGGCCGATGCCGAGCGCGCCGGTGACGGCGACGGCCAGCACGAGCGGCGGAAAGGCCAGCACGCCATCGATGATGCGGCTGCCCACTTGGTCGATCCAGCCGCCGACAAAACCGATGAAGACGCCGAGCGGCACGCCGATCGCCACGCCGATGCCGACAGCAAGGCTTGCCGCATAAAGCGCATTGTAGGAGCCGTATATCAGCCGGCTCAGCGTATCGCGGCCAAGATCGTCGGTGCCGAGCCAGTGCGCGCCGCTCGGCGGCGCCAGAAGGTCCATCAGGTCCTGCTTGTTGGGCGCATAGGGCGCGATCACCGGCGCGAAGATCGCCGCCAGAACCAGAACGGAGAGGTAAGCAAGACTGATCAGCGCGCGCTTGTCGGCCCATAGCCAGGCCCAGAAACGGAAGCGGGCGGGAGGCGGCAGGGTGGCCCTGGTTGCCGGCACGGCAGCGGTTTGGGTCATCGCGGTCATGTTCATATCGGTCATGTGGAGGCTGCCACTCTGGGATCGAAAGTCGCGTTGAGCACGTCGACCAGGAGATTGGTGAGGATCACAACGAGCACGAGCACGAGCGCCACGCCCTGTACGACCGGAAAATCCTTGTTGAGCGCCGAATAGCTGATCAGGTTGCCGACGCCGGGGATAGCGAACACGGCCTCGATGATGACGGCGCTGGAAAACAGCCGGTTCACCTGCAGGCCGGCAATCGTCAGCATCGTCGCCGCCACGTTGCGAAGCCCATGCTTCCAAAGGATGGCGCCCGAACCGAGCCCCTTGGCGCGCAGCGTGCGGATATATTGCGAGCCCAGAACCTCAAGCAGCGCGCTGCGCACCTGTCTCGCCAGAACCGCGACCACCCCGGTCGAGAGCGCTATTGCCGGCAGGGTCGCATAATAGAGCGCTTCCAGCGGTTTTTCGAAAATGGAAACGGCGCCGGTCGCCGGGAACCAGCGATAGCCGAGCGAAAAGAGCGTCACCAGAATGATGCCGAGCCAGAAATTGGGAACCGCGACGCCAAGCGAGGCGACGCTGGTGATGGTCTTGTCGAGCGTGGTGCCCTGGCGGGTGGCGGCGAGAATGCCGAGCGGAACGCCGATCGCTGCGCCGAGAACCAGCGAATAAAGCACCAGCAGGATCGTATGCGGCAGGCGCGAGAGGATCAGCCGCAGAACCGATTCGTTCGAAAACAGCGAATGACCGAGATCGCCCTGCACGGCATTTCCCAGCCAGAAGAAATATTGCACCAGCATCGGCCGGTCGAATCCGTAGATCTGGCGGATTTCCGCAATCCGTTCCGCCGTCGCATAGTCGCCCGCGATCATCATGGCCGGGTCGCCGGGCATCATGTAGACGAGGGAAAACACCACGAACGTGGCCACGATCATCACGGGCACGAGCTGCATGAGCCTTTGCGCAATCATCCCGGGGACGCCGTACATCATCGATACTCCGTCAATCTGCAATTGACGCCGGCCAGTCCAAGGGCCCGCGCGGGAACACCGGATGCGCATAAACACTGCCTTCCGATGCGGGGAAGCAGGGCAGGCAAACCCTGCCCCCGCTCCGATTCCGGGCAACGCCCCGATGCGACGGTCGCATGGGCGCATCGCATCACTGGCCTCAGGCCTCCATCCACACCTTGTGGAAGCGCGGGCGCTGCAGCAGGCTGAAATTGAAGCCGTGCACCTTCGGCGTGCGGATGATGATGCCGGCCGACGAGAACTGCGGCAGGTGCAGCGCGTTTTCCAGCACGAAACGCTGCATCTTGAAGAGCACATCCTTGCGCTTGGCGTTGTCGAACGTGTTCATCGACGCATCCATCAGTTCGCGATAACCCGGCAGTTCGATCTTCGCCGCGTTGCGATAGGCCGTCGCCGAGAACTGACGGTCGTAGGCCGTTGCCGGATCCGGAAGACCGCCGGTCGGGGTCATCAGCATCTGACCCTTCTTCTCGGTGAGGAAATATTGCATCGTCTGCGCCGGCTGCGCCGGAGTGACCTTCAGCCGGATGCCCGCCTCGGCAAGCTGGGCGCCGAGGACTTCCTGGCGCTGCACCGCCGCCTGGTCCGCCCAGGTGAAGGTGGCGATCTCGATGCCGTTTGCAAAACCTGCCGCCTTCAGCAGCGACTTGGCGCGGTCGAGGTCCAGCTTGTAATAGTTTTCGGTCGCGGGGTCGTTGGCCCAGAAGCCCGACGGGAACATGCTGCAATGCCCGCCGCCAAGGCCGCCCCAGAGGACCTGGTTGAGCACCGGCCGGTCGAGCGCCCAGTTCATGGCCTGCCGAACGCGAACGTCTTTCAACGGCCCCTCACCATAATTCAGGAAAGCCGTGTAGTAGATCATCGACGGCGTCGCTTCGGCGACCAGTTTCGGGTCGCGCTTGGCGACGGCCATCTGCTGTGCGCTCATGTTGAGGACGATATCGGATTCACCGGCGGTCACCGTGCGGACAGCCGTGTTGAACTCGTTGACGATGCGCATGTCGACGCCGTCGAGGTAGGGCTTGTCACCCCAGTAGTTGGCGTTTTTCACCACCTTGATCAGGGTGTTGTCCTGCCATTCCACGAACTTGAACGGCCCGGTGCCGACCGGCGCGCGATCGACATTGCCACCTGCGGCAGCCTTGACCGAAGCGGGCGACACGATGAGGCCGGCGCGGTCGGTGAGGATCGCAGGCAGGGTGGCGTCCGGATATTTCAGCTTCAGCGATACTTGGTAGGGGCCGGTCGCCTCGACCTTGTCGATGACAGCAAGATCCGACTTCACGTTCGAGCGATCGTAGGTGCTGCAGCGCTGCAGGTGGAAGACCACCGCCTCGGCGTTGAACGGGGTGCCGTCATGGAATTCGACGCCCTGGCGCAACTCGAGAACCAGCGTGGTGGGGTCGGTGAACTTCCACGACGTCGCCAGCATCGGCTGCAGTTCGAGCGTCTGCGGATCAAAGCCGATCAGCGCGTCGAACATCAGGAGAAGCGCGTTGAAGTCGGGATTGTTGCGGCCCGTCAGCGGGTCGAGTGCCGCCGGATTGAACGGCATCACGGCCCTCAGCGTCCCGCCGGATCTCGGCTGTGGGGCCTGAGCCCGCGCCACTGCCGGCAACAGGGCCAGGCCGCCCGCGGCAGCCGTACCGGCCAGCAGCGAACGACGGGTAATATCCGGTGTCTTTCCAAATAGATTTGTGGTCACGTCTTCTCCTCCATCATCCATGACCGGCCGTGCTCGACCGCTATATCAGCGTCACATTATGTCAGCGCCCTGTGTGGGCGGTGGCGCTTTGATGAGCGCCGTCCCGTCCCGCGAGATCAAGACTTCTCCTCTCCTTTTCGCCAAGCATTTCCTCGGCGAAATGGCATGCAACATGCCGTCCAGGCAGCAATTCGCGCTGCTGTGGCTCCTGCGTGCGACAGATGTCGCGCACCCGCGGACAGCGCGTGTGGAAACGGCAGCCGCCCGGTGGCGCGATCGCGCTTGGTATCTCCCCCTGCAGGATGATTCTCTGCCGGGCATCAGCTGCCGCCGGGTTGATCTCCGGTTCGGCCGAACGCAGCGCCTCCGTATAGGGATGCAGCGGCGTTTCGATCACGGCATGGGCGGGGCCGAACTCGACGATCTTGCCGAAATACATCACTGCCACGCGGTCGCTGATATGGCTGACAACCCTGAGATCATGGCTGATGAAGACGTAGGTGAGGCCGAACTGCTCCTGCAGGCGGGCGAAAAGATTGAGCATGTCGGCCTGGATCGACACGTCGAGCGCCGCAACCACCTCGTCGCAGACGATCACGTTCGGATCGAGCATCAGCGCACGCGCAATGTTGGCGCGCTGCTTCTGGCCGCCGGAAATCTCGTGCGGATAGCGGTTGGCCATTTCGGCCGCCAGCGACACCCGGTCCAGCATCGCGAACGCCTTTTCGCGCCGCTCGGCCTTCGTCCCCTCGCCCGCGATGTTCAAAGGTTCGCAGATGCTCTGAAGGATGGTCATGCGCGGATCGAAAGCCGCATTCGGATCCTGCGAAACGATCTGATACTTGCGCCGATGACGGTTGAGTTCGCGTCGGGAGAATTTGAACGGATCGACGCCGTCATGCAAAACCCCGCCGCCACTTGGGCTGAGCAGGCCGACGAGACAGCGGCCGAGCGTCGATTTGCCGGAACCGGACTCGCCGATCACACCGAAGATCTCGCCCTGGCGGACGCTGAAGCTGACGCCGTCAACCGCGCGGATCAGCGAGCCGCGCCGGGGATTGCCGAAGCTGACATGCAGGTTGTCGACCTTGAGCGCGGTCTGATCCGAAGCAGCGCCGGCACTCATGCTCCTACCCCCCTCAATTCGAGTTCGTCCCAACGGTTGCAACGCACTTCCCGGCGATCGACGCCCTCGATGCACTCATTCTCTATGCTCTGGGGCAGTTCGCAGGGCTGCATGGAATAGGAACAGCGCGGCCCGAATCGACAGCCCTTCGGCATGTGGCGCAGGGACGGAACACGGCCGGCGATCGAGGGCAGCGTGCCCCGCGCGCGGTTGCTGTCGGGGATGGAATGCAGAAGGCCGGCGGTATAGGGGTGGCGGGGGCCGGCGATGACGTCCCTCACCGGGCCACCTTCGACGACCTGCCCTGCATACATCGTCACCATCCGATGGCAGCTCTGCGCAACCAGTCCGAGATTGTGGGTGATGAACATGATGGCGGTGCCCGTGCGGTCGGCAAGGCCCAAAAGCAGGTCCATGATCTGCGCCTGGATCGTCACGTCGAGGGCCGTGGTCGGCTCGTCGGCGATCAGCAGGCGCGGCTCGCAGACGAGCGCCATCGCGATCATCACACGCTGGCGCATGCCGCCGGAAAGGTTCATCGGGTAAAGCGTGGCGACCCGGCGCGGCGATGCGATGCCGACCGAATCCAGCGCCGCGATGGCGCGTTCCGCCGCCTCCCGGCGATCCAGCTTGAAATGCCGCCGAAGGGTTTCTTCGATCTGGTAACCCACGGTGAATACCGGGTCCAGCGCGCTCATCGGCTCCTGGAAAATCATGCTGATGTGCCGGCCGCGAATACGATTCATCTGCGATTCCGAACAGGACACCAGGTTCTGCCCGCCGAACATGATCTTGCCGCCAAGGCGCGAATCGCGTGGCGGCAGGAGGCGCAGGATCGAGAGCGCGGTCATCGACTTGCCGCAGCCACTTTCGCCGACGACGCCGAGAATTTCCTTCGGTTTTACCGAAAGCGAAACATTGTTGAGGACTTCGACCCAACCCGATTGGTCACGCAATGACAATGTCAGGTTCTGGATATCCAGAAGCGTGTCCTGACCGGCCACCATGGTCTCGGCAAGCTGCTGCATGCGGCCCTGATCCTCCTATCGGCCCGCCGCCCGCGTGGTCAGCATGTGACATGCAGGCGGCTAGTTTGCATTCTCCTCACCGCGCCAAAGACCCCATCAGGGATCCTGATACGCGATGCAGACTCCTCCCGAGAGCCTAATCGTGTATACATTACACGTCACGTTGACGAAAGCCAGAATGAAAATTGTCGTCCGTCGGCGCGGTCGCGATCACGCTTGCGAACGCGCGGGGTGGGTGTTGCTTCATTTTGCGGGCGGGCCGATGCCGACTGGCCGACCTTGACCGGCGACCCCGCTCAACTCGGCCGTCATCTCAGGCTTTCGCGGATCGCCTCCCAGCTCGCCGCATCGGGCGCCAGCAGCAACCGCCCTTGCGTCATCGCGGGGCGATAGGGCTCGCCGCTCAGGAGGCCGCTATAACCGCCGGCTTCGCGGTGGATCAGTTCGCCCGCCGCGTGGTCCCATGGCTTCATGTCGGCATTCAGTGAGAAGGTCATCGCTCCAGTCGCCACCATCCGGTATTCGAAAGCGGAGCATCGCCATGTGGTGGTGCGGCCGAAGCGCAGAAGCCGCGGCGCGAACGCCGCCTGCTCTTGCGGCGAAAACATATGCAGCGGCACGAAGCCGCTCATCTCGCCGACCGGAACCGCCGCGGCAACGCTGAGGCGGGTGCGTGCGCCGTCACGGGCGATATGCCAGGCCCCCTCGCCCGGCCGGGCCACGAGAAAATCGCCCGTCACCGGATAGTGGACCAGCCCCGCGACGGTTTCTCCGCCGGAAACGACCGCCACGATCATGCCGAACAGCGGCACGCCATGGGCGAAATTCCAGGTGCCGTCGACGGGATCGATGATCGCCGCGAGCTTGGCATCCGCCAGGCGGTCGAGCAGCGTCGGATCGGCTGAGACTGCCTCCTCGCCAACGATCAGCGCCTCGGGAAAATGTGTGGAGAGTGCTGCGGAAAGCCGGCGTTCCGCACCCAGATCGGCATCGGTGACGATGTCGTCCGGGGCGGTCTTGGCGCGGATGCCATCCGCCGTTACGCCTAGGAAACGGGGCAGAACCTCCGCCTCCCCCGCCTGGCGCATATCCTCCATCAGGGACTGGAGCACGGCCTCTGAAATGATCGTCATGCCTGGCGGGCCTTTATGTAGGATTTTAGTACGGCGGGCTGGTCCGTCTGGATAACGCTGATGCCCGCCTCCATCAACCGACCCCAGATCAGATCGGGATTGGCAAGAGCCGCACTGTCCGTCCACTCGCCGCTGCCCGGCTGGTCGAGCGTGTTGACCCAGAGCGCCATGCGGGCCCTCGCGAAAGCCTCGCGATGATGAGCGATCGTTTCGAGACTGTCGAAGCGGATTTCGCACATGAAGGGCGACAGGTTGGCGAGAACCGCAAGCGAGTCGCCGATGTTTTCGGCGGTGAAGCGCGCCATGCCCATGAACGGCACGCCGTCGATATTCTGGTCGCGCACCCAGTGGACATCCGCTAGGCTGTGGACCTTGGTCTTGAGATCGACGCCGGCGTGGGCGCCCATCTCGCGGGCGCAGGCGGCGACTTCCGAGAAAAGCCCGCGGTCCTTGAGATCGAGATCGGCGAAGATGCGGCCGCGCATGATCTCCAGCGCCTGTTTCAGGGTCGGAATGGGCTGGTCGCTGAAAGCACGGCCTTCGCCGCCATCGTCCTCGCGCAGCATGATCGCCTGCAGCTCCGCCATGGTGAAAGTCTCGGCATCGCGGTCGATGCCGGCCATGCGTTCCAGCGTATCGTCATGCATCAGGAAAAGCTGGCCGTCGGCGCTCTTGCGCACGTCGAGTTCGACGATCTCGCAGCCGAGCGCAATGGCGTTTTCGATGGCCGCCAGGCTGTTTTCCGGCGCGCCATGCCAGGCGCCGCGATGGGCAACGACGGCACAGCTGCGTGCCGGATCGGCGATGAAGTCTTTGTAGTTCATGAGGGTTTCTTTCATTAGGCGCCCTTGGCGCCGGGCTTTCATTGGGCGCCGAAGGCACCGGGTATGGCCCGGCCCGTCGCTACATCGAAGAGATGCAGTCGCGAGGTCGGGAAGTTCAGGAGAAGTTCGAGCCGGTCGGCGATATCCGCACCGAAGGGCGTCGCGACGCGGACGATCGAGCCGCCGAGATCGGCGGCCAGCACCGAATGGGAACCGAGATCCTCGCGAAACCGGAGTGCCGCCTTGACCGCATGGCCGTCCGCCTTGCCGTCCACGACGATGTCCTCGGGCCGGATGCCGAGCTGATAGGCGCCGGTCAGCGGGGCGTTCGCCACCACCTGGCCGTCGGCGAGCCTCAGCGCCGATCCGTCTCCGGTCACGGGCAAAATATTCATCGGTGGTGCACCGATGAACTTGGCAACGAAGACCGAGGCCGGATGGTGGTAGATCGCCTTCGGCGTATCGAACTGCTCGATGCGGCCCTTGTTGAGAATCATGATGCGGTCGGCGAGCGTCATCGCCTCCACCTGATCGTGGGTGACGAAGACCGTGGTGGCGCCGATGCGGCGATGCAGGTCGGCAAGCTCGACACGCATGTCATGGCGAAGCTGCGCATCGAGGTTCGACAGCGGTTCGTCGAACAGCAGTACGGCGGGTTCGCGGACGATGGCGCGGCCGATCGCGACGCGCTGGCGCTGGCCGCCGGAAAGCTGTCCCGGCTTGCGATGCAGATAGTCGGCGAGGCCGAGCATCTTGGCGACCGCGGCGACCCGCTCGGCGCGCTCCGCCTTCGCCATGCCGGCGACTTTGAGGCTGTAGGCCATGTTCTCGAACACACTCATATGCGGATAAAGCGCATAATTCTGGAACACCATGGCACAGCCGCGATGTTTCGGTTCGAGGTCCTGAACCTCGCGGGCGCCGATCAGGATCTTGCCGCCGCTCACCCGTTCGAGCCCGGCGATCATCTGCAGAAGGGTGGATTTACCGCAACCGGACGGACCGAGCACGACGGTGAATTCGCCGGCCTTGAGCTCGACATCCATCGGCGGGATAACCACCGTCTGGGGATCATAGGCCTTGGTCAGGCCTTTGACCGTGATGCTCGCAGCGGCGGCGCGGATGGCTGTATCGATGGCGTTCATCGCTATTTCTCCGAAAGCACGAGGCCCTGCACCAGATACCGCTGCAAGAGCGCGATCATCAGGAGGGGCACGAGGGAAACGATCACGGCACCTGCCATGATCATCGGAAAGTCGGGCACTTCGCCGTCCGAATCCGGCAGCAGGCGCGCCAGGCCGACGAGGGCGGTCTGCATGTCGGGCGTCGACGAGGCGACGAGCGGCCAGAGATACTGCGTCCAGCCGCTCAGGAAGGTCAGCACGAACAGCGCCGCGAAACTGGTGCGCGACAAGGGAAGAAGGATGTCGAACATGAAGCGCACCGGGCCTGCCCCATCCATGCGGGCGGCCTTGAACAGGTCTTTCGGCAGAGTGAGAAAGAACTGGCGGAACAGAAACGTGCCCGTGCCATGGGCGACAAGCGGCGCGATCAGGCCGAAATGCGTGTTGAGCACGCTCAATTCGAGCTGCACCGGCGCGCCGAAAGCCTCGGCGATCAATCCGTTGAGGCCGGTGACGTCGAGCAGCGCGTTGACCGGCGAGAACACGTTCGACGCCACCTGATAGGTGGTGATGACGCGGATATCGACCGGCAGCATGATGGTGGCCAGGATCAATGCGAATGCGATCCCCGCCCAGCGGATGCGGAAATAGACGATCGCATAGGCCGACAGGAAAGACAGGACGCAGGTGGCAATCGCCAGGCTGAATGCCACGGCGAGGCTGTTGAGCATCTGAATCGGGATGCGCGTCTCAGTGAAGATGCGCGCCACGTTGTTGAGGAACTGGTCGCCGGGATACCAGGCAAGCCCGTTGCGCAGCAGAAATTCGTAGGATTGCGTTGCCGTCGCCAGCGTCAGGTAGAGCGGCCCGAGAATGTAGAGCATTCCAATAAGCAGGATCAGGCTCGCGGCGATATTGAGGGAGCGTGCGTTCTCGATCATCTGTCAGCGCTCGTAGTTGATGCGCCGGCCGAGGAAGACGAACTGGGCGGCGGTGAGAAGGATGACGAAGATCATCAGGATCGCGGTCTGGGTGGAGGCGCCAGAGAGATCGTAGCCGCTGAAGCCGTCCTTGTAGATCTTGTAGACAAGCAGCGTGGTCGCTCCGCCGGGGCCGCCATGGGTGATGGTGTCGATCAGCGCGAAGGCCGAAGTGACACTTTCGGTGAATTCCAGCACCAGCGTCAGGAAGAGCTGCGGCATGATCAGCGGCAATTGCACGTCAAAAATCCGCCGCCAGGGCCCTGCCCCATCCATGGCCGCCGCCTGATGCATGGTGCGCGGGATCGATTGCAGCCCGGCCAGAAGGATGACGAAATTGAACGGGATGCCGCCCCAGACATGCGCGGCGATCAGGGTGATGAAGGCATCCGTGCCGTCGATGCCCGGTGCCCAGATGCCCGGAAAAGCCTTGTTGAGCGGCGCCAGGATGCCGACGAACGGATTGAAGACGAAGGCGAACACCACGCCGATCGAAGCGCCCGCGACACCCTTCGGCCAGACCAGCACGTTGCGGGCGGGCAGCGACAGGCGGACCTTGCGGTCGGCGGCGACCGCGAGGATCAGCGGGATCAGCACGGCGAGCGACGATGCGGTCACCATGAAGATGATGGTGCGCCAGCCAGCCTGCCAGAATTCCCGGTCGGACAGGACACGGGCGAAATTGTCGAGGCCCACGAACATCGAACCGCCGCCGAACGGCTGCTCGAGAAAGAAGGACCAGTAGAAGGCCTGAAAGATCGGCACGTAGAAGAAGAGGACGATCAGCAGCATGAACGGCGCGACCAAGAGGATCGGCAGCCAGCGATTGCTGAAGAGTGTGGATTCGGAGGTCATGAGAACAGCCCGCAGTGAGGGACAAGCACGGACGGGACTTGCGTCCCGTCCGCCCGGATCAGGCTTGGATCAAGGCAGCTTGACGCCCTTGTAGGTCTGCTCGAAGCGGCGCAGCAGCTCGTCGCCACGCTTCTTGGCGTTGTCGAGCGAGACCTGCATGGTCTGCTGGCCGCCATAAGCCTTCTGGGTCTCTTCCATGAAGATTTCGCGGAACTGCACGTAGAAGCCGAGACGAATGCCGCGGCTGTCTGCGGTCGGCGGCTGGTTCATCGACTCGATGCCGATGGCGGCAGTCGCGTATTTCGCAGCCTTGGCGTCGCCGCTCTTGTTGATCGCGTCGAGCACATCGTTGGTGACGGGCACGTAGCCGGTCGCCGCGGTGAACGCCATCTGCTGTTCCGGCTTGCGCAGGAAGTCGAGGAAGGCCTTGGCGCCATCGACTTCAGCCTGGTCATGGCCCTTCATGACGTAGATCGAAGCGCCGCCGACCAGCGTGTTGTGGCGCTCGTAACCCTTGTACATCGGCGCCATGTTGACGGTGATCTGGTACTTGCCGTCAAAAGCCTTGGTGGAGGCGGCGTAGGAGCCGGAGGAGCCTTCCATCATCGCGCATTCGCCGGCGTTGAAGGCGGCGGTGTAGTTCCCGGCCTTGGTGTCGGCATTGAGCTTGACCAAGCCTTCTTTGCGCCAGTCCACCAGGTTCTGGAGGTGCTTGGCGACGAAGGTGGTGTTGAAGACATATTCGGCGTCGAGGCCGTCATAACCATTGTGCCTGGAAGCGATCGGCAGGCCGTGGCGGGCGGAGAACTGCTCCAGCACGCGCCAGGTATCGCCATCGGTGACGAACGGACATGCATGGCCGGCAGTCTTCAGCTTGCGGGCCGCATCGATCACCTCTTCCCAGGTGGTCGGGGTCTGGGTGATGCCGGCTTTTTCGAGCTCGGTCTTGTTCGTATAAAACAGCAGGGTCGAGGCATTGTAGGGCTGCGCGAACAGCTTGCCGCCGGACGTTTCGTAATAGGCACGGGCACCGGCGATATAGCTGTCCCACTTGACGTCGGGCAGGATTTCCTGGACCGGCACGACGGCGTTGGACAGCATCAGGTCGAGCGTGCCCGCGTCGAAGAACTGGATCAGCACCGGGTGGTTCTTGGCGCGATAGGCGGCGATCGCCTTCTGCATCGACACTTCGTAGCTGCCCTGGCCGACGCAGGTGACCTTGTGCTGGGTCTGTGCGGCATTGAAGGCGTCGCACTGGGCCTTGATCGCGGTTTCGACAGGACCGGTATTGCCGTACCAGAATTCGATATTGGCGGCCTGCGCGGAACACGCACCCGCCATCAGGGCGGCCGCGGCCGCCAGAATGGAAATCTTCATAATTGCCCTCGCCTGTTGGGATCGGCCGAGTGAGCTCGGCATCGGAACGACAGGATTACTACACTTTACGTGTAACAATTAAATGACGGTCGGAAGCCCTTGTCGCGAAAGGGATTTCCAGCTAAGCAGGGGAAAACGTGAGGTCGGCGGCGGTATGCAACCGTGATTATTACACCTCTCTAGTAATTGTGAGCGACGGAGGTGTATCCGGTGGCGTATTTTCCCGAGGCTCTGATCTCGCCGCAATTCCTGCGCACAGGCGAAAGCGGCGTCGTCTCGCCGAACGAGCGCAACCTGCTCAAACTCATCTGGCGTTATCCCGGCCTTTCCCGGTCCGAAGTGACGGCCCATACCGACCTCACCCAGCAATCCGTCTACCGGATCATCGACCAGCTCACGGAGCGCGGCATCGTCTCGTTCGGCTCTCCGAAACCGGGCGTCGGCCGCGGGCAACCGAGCCCGACGCTCAGGCTCGACGGTCGATACGCCTATTCCTGCGGGATCTCGGTCAATACCGATGTCATCGGTATCTGCCTGATGGACCTTGCAGGGAATGTTCTGGCTGAAAGCAGCGTGACGCTGCGCGGGCATACGATGGCGCAATCCCTCGATCTGGTCAGAGAACGGCTCGTGGAAGCGCAGAAACTCAACGACCTATCCCCGGAGGCCCTTTTCGGCATCGGCTTTGCGATCGCCGGCTTTCATGTCGGCGGAACCCGCTATAACGCACCCCTTCCGCTCCATGAATGGTCGCTGATCGAACTCGGTCCGCTGTTGGCGGAATTTTTCGGCAGGCCGGTCTGGGTTCACAATGGCGCCAATACCGGCGCAATCGCCGAAGCCATGTTCGGCGTCGGGCGTCATATCAAGCATTTCGCCTATTTGAGCTTCAACTACGGTTTCGGCGGCGGACTGATCAGCAACGGGGAACTGCTGCTTGGCGGCAATGGCAATGCCGGGGAGTTTTCGGGCATCTATGACGAGGAGGAAAACCAGCGGCGGCCGGCGCTACAGTTGCTCATAGAGCGGCTCGCTCGCAACGGCGTCGATGTCCCGTCGATCACCTACATGCGCAGACATTTCGATCCGCAATGGCCAGGTGTCGCCGAGTGGGTGAATGAGGTCACGCCGGCTTATAACCGCTTGGTCAACGCCATCTGGGCAATCTTCGACCCGCAGGCGATCGTTTTCGGCGGCCAGGTGCCGCCACATCTGGCGCAGATGATGATCGATCGAACCCGCATTTATGACCGACCGCGCTATGGCGTGCCCCGCCCCAGCCCCAAGCTGATCATCTCGGAAATCGCCAGCGACGCATCGGCGATGGGCGCCGCGATCACGCCGTTCCACTCGACCTTTTACTGACGCGGGCGGCCCGTCTACCTCTCGTGCGCCCGGATCACCTTCAAAAAGGCATCCCCGTAACGCTCGAGCTTCGACTGTCCGACGCCGGAAATGGTAAGCAGCGCGTCGCGGTTCGTCGGGCGTTCGGTCGCAAACGCGATCAGCGTCGTATCCGGAAAGACGACGTAGGGCGGCACCGCAAGCTCCTTGGCGATCGCGAGGCGCGCGACGCGCAGCGCCTCGAAGAGTTCGGCGTCGGCTCCCTCCAGCGCGGACCGGGCGTTTGCCGCACTCGGCGACGCGCTTCTCGACGCCTTGCCGGTCGTCGGGCGGTCCTTGCGGAAACGCACCTCGCGTTCGTGCTTGAACACGGCGCGGGCCTCCGGCTCCAGCTTCAGAGCGCCGAAGGCAGCATGATCGACGCTGACAAGGCCGGCGGCCAGCAATTGACGGTAGACGGACTGCCAGGTCTTTGACGGGATGTCCTTGCCGACACCGAAGACCGGCATGTCCGCATGGCCGAAGCGGGTGGTCTTTTCATTGCGGTTGCCGAGCAGCACATCGATCAGGTGGCCGGTGCCGAAACGTTCGCCGGTCCGGTAGATCGCCGCCAGCGCCTTGATGGCGGCCTCCGTCCCGTCCCAGGTTTCGACGGGTTTGAGGCAGGTGTCGCAATTGCCGCATTGGCCGCCATGCGCCTCGCCGAAATGCGCCAGGATTGCCTGCCTCCGGCAGCCGGGCGTTTCGCAGATGCCGAGCAGCGCATTGAGCTTGGCGCGCTCGACCCGCTTCACATCGTTGCCCGAAGTGCCTTCGTCGATCATGCGGCCGCGCTGGATGACATCGGCCATGCCATAGGCCATCCAGACGTCGGACGGCAGCCCGTCGCGCCCGGCGCGGCCGGTCTCCTGGTAATAGGCCTCGACGGAACCGGGCAGATCGAGATGGGCGACGTAACGCACGTTCGGCTTGTCGATGCCCATGCCGAAGGCGACGGTTGCGACCAGGCAGAGATCCTCCTCCTTCAGGAACGCGTCCTGGTTGGCGTCGCGGATGCTGCGGTCCATGCCGGCGTGATAGGCAAGTGCGCGAACACCCTGCCCGTTCAGCCACTCCGCGGTGTCCTCGACCTTTGCGCGCGACAGGCAATAGACGATACCGCTCGACCCCTTGTGGCGGGACAGGAAACGCAGGAGCTGTTGGCGCGGCTGATCGCGCTCGACGATCTCGTAGGCGATGTTCGGACGATCGAACGAGGTGGTGAACACCTCTGCGCGCCGCAGGCCGAGCTTGTCGATGATGTCTTCGCGGGTATGCGGATCGGCCGTTGCCGTCAATGCCATGCGCGGCACGCCCGGGTAAAGCTCGGCGAGATGGCCGAGCTCGCGGTATTCCGGGCGGAAATCATGGCCCCATTGGGAAACGCAGTGGGCTTCGTCGATCGCAAACAGCGCGATCTTCGCATTGCCGATCATCTCCTTGAAGGCGGGCGTGACGATGCGCTCGGGCGTCACATAGAGAAGATCGAGATCGCCATGGGCGATCGCCCGGCGAACATCCAGGAACTCCTCCCGCGTCAGCGAGGAATTGAGCGCGGCGGCCCGCACGCCGAGCTGTTTCAGCGCCTCCACCTGGTCGCGCATCAGCGCGATCAGCGGCGAAACGACGATGCCGACCCCATCGCGGCAGAGGGCGGGGATCTGGAAGCAAAGCGACTTGCCCGCTCCGGTCGGAAACAGCACCACGGCATCGCCACCGGACACGACCTGTTCGACGACCGCGGCCTGCTTGCCTCGGAACGATGAATAACCGTAGACGCGCTTCAGCACATCGAGCGGGTTTTTCGTGCCATCGTTGTCGAACAGGGGAGCGAGGTGGTTTTGGGTGGGCTGCATGGAATCGCTTTCATGAGAGAGCCTGGACTATGGCACAGGTCCAGCGCCCGTCGCGAGTATATGCGAACATTGAGCTTGGATGGGCATGGCATGGATGAAACCTGATGCAACTATACCGCTGCCACTTCTGCTTGCAAGCCATGCGGCTTGAAGCGTCTTCCGCAGACGTATAAGCCTCTCTACCTGTTCGCCGGCCTTCAATCGTATCGATATCCAGCATGACCGCAGATTCCGACACAGATCACTACACCAATGCCGAACCCGGTCGTCCCCGCGTGGCGATCAAGGTCGACATCGTCGTGATCGGCGCCGGCCAGGCGGGTCTGTCCTCGGCCTATCACCTGCGCAAGCTCGGCCTTGCGCCGGACAAGGATTTCGTGGTCTTCGACCAGTCTCCGGAGCCTGGCGGCGCCTGGCAATTTCGCTGGCCTTCTCTGACGCTGGCCACCGCCAATCGTGTCCATGACCTCCCCGGAATGCGGTTCGAGGAGGTGGTCGATACTTCAGCCAGCCTGGTCAAGGCGTCGGTCGCCGTGCCCCAATATTTTGCGGTTTATGAGCGCGCCTTCGATCTGCACGTCCATCGTCCCGTCAAGGTCACGGTCGTCTGCAACCGGGGAGAGCGGCTGAGGGTGGAAACCGACCGGGGCGCCTTCTCGGCGCGGGGATTGATCAATGCCAGCGGCACATGGGAATCGCCTTACATTCCCGACTATCCCGGTGCCGATCGTTTCCATGGGCGGCAGCTCCACACGCGGGATTATCGCACCGCCGAGGAATTTTCCGGCCAGCATGTCGTCGTGGTTGGCGGCGGGATTTCGGCGATCCAGTTGCTCGACGAGATCTCCCGCGTCACCTCGACCACCTGGGTGACGCGACGGGAACCGAAATTCCGCGACGAGCCGTTCACGCCGGAAGCGGGACATGCTGCCGTTGCGCTGGTGGAAGATCGTGTCCGCCAGGGCCTTCCGCCGGGTTCGGTGGTTTCGGTGACCGGCCTGCCTGTTACGCCGGCGATCCAGGCGGCGCGCGAACGGGGTGCGTTAAACCGACTGCCGATGTTTTCCGAGATCACCGAACACGGGATACGCTGGGCTGACGGTTCCGAGCAGCGGGCCGACGTGATCCTATGGTGTACGGGTTTTCGCAGTTCGCTCGATCACCTCGCCCCGCTGCAGTTACGCGAGGCGAGCGGTGGCATCCTGATGACCGGCCGGCTGGCGACGCAGGTCGCAAAAGACCCGCGCATTCACCTGGTCGGCTACGGCCCGTCCGCTTCGACGATCGGGGCGAACCGCGCGGGTGGCGCAGCCGCGCGGGAATTGAAAGCCTTCCTCGACGCTCCAGTCAATCGCGGTCAATGATGCGACCTAGCCGGCGCGCCTCACCAGCTTTCCTTCTTCCGCCTTGTAGAAATACTGGCTCGCCACCAGCCAACCCTTCAGCGGTCGAAGCGGCGGGATGCAGGTCAGAAGCATGAAGGGCAATGTCACCAGCAGGTGAACCCACCAGGCCGGTTGGTACTGCACTTCCAGCCAGACACCGAGAAGCACGCTCGGCACGCAGGCAAAGCACATCACGAAAAAGGCCGGGCCGTCGGCGGGGTCGGCGAAGGAATAGTCCAGTCCGCAGGCTTCGCACTTCGGCTTGAGCGTCAGGAAGCCGTTGAACAAATGCCCCTGACCACAACGCGGGCAGCGCCCGCGGATACCGGTCTGCATGGGAGGGAGAGGAGGCCATTCGTGATCCATGATCATTGTCCTTGGGAGCAAAGCGATCAAATCGTTCATTGATTGCAGTCATTATATAGATTGATGCATTCAATATGTCGATTAGCCAGAATGCCGCAGGCATTCCGGCCACGGATCGCAGAGGACGGATCAGAAGAAGGAGCCGGCCATCTCGGGCGAGCTTTCCAGCGCATGTCCCATGAATTCCAGGGCGGCCTTCAGCGCAGGCCGCTGGATAGGACCACCGAGGCATACGCGCACCGCTTCGGGAGCCGGGCCGTCGACAGTGAAAGCGTCGCTCGCCACAACCCCGATGCCGGCGGAGCGCATATGGCTGCCGAACGTCGAGCGGGTCCAACCCTGCGCCAACGGCAGCCAGATATTGAAGCTGATCGGATCGCCGCGATAGCTGCCCTTCGGCAATATGTCTGCGACCAGAGCCTGGCGGGCCGTCGCTTCGGTCCTGACGAAGTGCAGGATATTGTCGGCCGTGCCATCCTCGATCCAACGGGTGGCGAGCGCTGCCGAGAGCGGCGATGCCATGACGTTGTTGGCGCGCATGGCGCTGACGAACGGCCACGCGGCCCTGGTGTCCGGGGCGACGACATAAGCAAGCCTGAGACCGGCGCCGAGAGATTTGGAAAGCCCGCCGATATGCCAGGTCAGGTCCGGAGCTATCGCAGCCAGCGGTGCCGGGGGGCGCAGAGGAATGAAGCCGTAGGCATCGTCCTCGACGATGGGCACGCCATATTTGCGCGCCACGGCGCAGATCTCCTCGCGACGCCGTTCCGGAACGGTCAGCGTCATCGGGTTCTGCAGGATCGGGTTGAGATAAAGTGCTTTTGGCTTCTTCCTCTCGCAGGCCTCGGCAAAGGCCGCCGGCAGAATGCCTTCGTCATCCATCGGCAGGCCGACAAGGCTCAACCGCAGTTGCGCGGCGATGGAGCGGATACCGGGATAAGTGATGTTCTCCGACAGCACCGTCTCGCCCGGCCTTGCCAGCATGCCGAAGATCGCCAGCAGCGCCGGATGCGCGCCGGGAGCGAGGAAGATACGCTCCTGCGATGGAACCAGGCCACGCCGGCTGAGCCAGGCCGCCGCCGCCTCCTTGTCGATGCCGGCACCGCCGAAACTCTGATAACGCAGCAAAGGCACGAGGTTGGTGGCGACTGCGGTTAGCCCGCCCTGCATCCGGGCAATCAGTTCCGGATCGTCCGGCTCCGGCGGCATGTTCATGGAAAAGTCGACGATCGAGGCCCGGCGTGGATCGGGCGCGGCGTCGGAGACGAAACCCCGGCGCTCCTTGTCGACACCGCCGGTGACGAAGGTGCCGCGCCCTACATGCGAACTGACCAGACCACGCTTCTGGGCCTCCAGATAGCCGCGCGCCACGGTGGTGAAATCGACGTCGAGCACCTTGGCCAGTTCGCGCTGCGGCGGCAAGCGATCGCCGATCACGAGGTTGCCGCTCCTCAGGTCCATCTCGATGACATCGGCGATCGCCATGTAGCGCGGGGATCGGCTACGGGCGAGGTCAGGCTTCCAGGTCTTCATCCGTGACGTCCGATAGTTAGTCCTGGATTGACTGTATATTGTTGCTCAGTGAGTCTGTCATCAGGAAAAAACGGACATCGCGCCCAGCCAACGGACCGGAGATATCGACAGCCATCAACCGTCGCCGGGCGCCCTACCCGCTCTGGGTATCGCCCTCGCCCAGGACGTCCCGGGCGGCCTGGCTCCTGTTCGGCTTGTCCGGAACATTGCCGTTGCCTTCCGCACGGTCGCGGTGGAGAGCGGCGCGGGCCAGGAGCATGAAGGTGATCGGCGTGGTCACCGTCACGAAGATGCCGATCAGTATCTCGTGGAAGACCGGACGTCCCGAAGACACCGTGAAAAAGATCATCGAGGCCAGCATGACGCCGCCGATCCCCCAGCTAGTGCCGAGTGTAGGGGCGTGGATGCGCTCGTAGAAGGTCGGCAGGCGCAGGAAGCCGATCGCGCCGATCAGCGCCAGGCCGGAACCGACCAGCAGGAAAAACGCGACGGCGATTGCTGCCCAGACGGGCATGTCGGCGGCAGACTGCATCATTCGATCACCTCCCCGCGCATCAGGAATTTCGCCAACGCCACAGTCGCCACGAAGCCCAGCATTCCCATGACCAACGCTGCCTCGAAATAGATCACCCGGCCGGTGCCGATGCCGAAGGTCACCAGCAGCAGCATCGCGTTGATATAGAGCGTGTCGAGACCGATGATACGGTCCTGCGCCCTTGGGCCGCGGAACATGCGCACAGAGGCGATCGCCATCGCCGCCGCCAGCATCAGCTGGGCAAGCGAGACCGCACTGAAGAGAATGATGGCGCTCATGCGAAAATCTCCATCAGCAGCTTCTCATATCTGTTCTTGATCGTGTTGCGCCATTCCGCCTCGTTGTCCAGATCGAGGATATGCAGCAACACCGTCTTGTCGTTTGAATCATACTCCAGCCAGGCCGATCCCGGCGTGCTGGTCAGCACGACGGCCAGAACCGCGATTGCCGTATGGTTCTCGATATCCAGCTCGACGGTCAGGAAACCGGGATTGTGGCTGCGGCGGCCAACTTTGAGGATAACCCGCGCGACGGCGATGTTCGATTTGACGATATCGTAGAGTACGATCCCGAACAGCTTCGGCAGCAGGTACCATTTGCCGAGCCGCGGCTTGTCCGGACGCAGCGAAGCCATCGCCCACGAAGCGAACACGGCAACCAGGATGCCGAGCACGAGATGGCCGGGCGTGAAGCCGTTGAGCAGCAGCCACATCAGAATCAGCGACAGGGTGAGCAAAGGATAGGGCAGCATCACTTGCTCCCTGCGTTGGTCGAGGAGACGCCCTCATAATCCGGCACCGCCGCCGCATTGCGGACCGCATCGATATAGATTCTCGGATTGCTGAGGCTGCGGATCGTGGTGTCCATATACTGCATTGCGGGCCCGGCCTGGACGGTCAAGGCGAGCGTCAGGAACAGCAGGAACATCACCGGCACGATCTCGATGACGAGAACGCGCGGCACGGTCCCTTCGAGCGAGCTCCAGAAGGTGCGGATGCCGGCGCGGGTCATCGAGATCAGCGCGGCGATGCCGGAGAGGATGACGAGGACGACCAGAACCCAGACGGTCGCCGTCGGCGGCACGCCGATCGCGCCCGTGCCCATCATCGCCGACAGCATGGCGAATTTGGCGATGAAGCCGGAGAGCGGCGGCAGGCCGGATAAAAGGATGCCGCAGGCGGCAAAGCAGATGCCGAGGACCGCCATCGTGCCCGGCATGGTGACGCCATCGCCCTCCTCTGGCTCATCCTCATCCGCGTCGCCATAGGCCTCCATGGTGACGGCAAGCACGATCGCGCCGGCATCCTGGCCGCGTTCGACAAGCTCGATCAGCATGAAGAAGGCGCTGATCGTCAATGTCGAGCTGACGAGGTAGAGCAGCGCGCCGGACGAGATCGCCCCGTCATTGATGCCAAGCACCATCAGCAAGGTTCCGGACGAGACCAGAACCGAGAAGCCCGCCAGCCTTCCGAGCGCCTGCGAGGCCAAGACGCCGATCGTTCCGAATATGATGGTTGCCATCCCGCCGTAGAGAAGCACGTCGGCGCCGAAACCGGCGGACGGGCCTTCGCCGAAAAGCAGCATGGTCAGCCGCAGGATGATGTAGATGCCGAGCTTGCTCATGATCGCGAAGATGCCGGCAACCGGGGCCGACGCCGCGCTATAGGCCGTCGGCAGCCAGAAGCAGAGCGGCCACATGCCGGCCTTGATGAGGAAGGCGATGCCGAGCACGCCCGCTCCCGCCTCCATCAGCATCATGCGGTCCGGCTCGATATCGGGAATGCGAGCGGCGAGATCGGCCATGTTGAGCGTGCCGGTCGTGCCGTAGATCAGGCTTACCCCGATCAGGAACAGAAGTGCCGCGGCCAGGTTCACGGCGATATAGTGCATGCCCGCCTTGACGCGCAGCGGGCCGGAGCCGTGCAGCAGCAGCCCGTAGGATGCCGCCAGCATGACCTCGAAGAAGACGAAGAGGTTGAACAGATCGCCGGTCAGAAAGGCGCCGTTCAAGCCGACCAGCAGAAGCTGGAACATGGTGTGGAAATGCGCGCCGACCGCATGCCAGCGGGCCAGCGAGAAGACCAGTGTGGCGACCGAGAGCAGCGCGGTCAGGAGCAACATCAGCGCTGATAGCGCGTCAAGAACCAGCACGATGCCGAAGGGGGCGACCCAGTTTCCGAGAAGATAGACGCCGTCGAAGTCGTTCGGGCCGCTTTCGATCCGCAGAAGCGCGAGCGAGACGACGACCAGGATCAGCGTCGAGGCGAGGCTGATCATCGCCTTTACGACGCGCTGGCGCTCGTCGAAGAACAGCAGGAGTGCGGCGACGACCAGCGGCACCAGGATCGGCGCGATAATGAGGTGATGGGTCCAGCCACTCATTTCGGGTCGTTCCTCCCGTCGACATGGTCGGTGCCCGTCAGACCCCGGGAGGCCAGCAGCACGACGAGGAACAGCGCGGTCGTCGCAAACCCGATGACGATGGCCGTCAGAACGAGCGCCTGCGGCACCGGATCGGCGAGCGTCGTGGTGGGAACGTCATCGACGAGGATCGGCGGAACATTGGTCTTCACCCCGCCGACGCCGAAGATGAACAGGTTGACGGCATAGGAAAGAAGCGAAAGGCCGACGATGACCTGATAGGTGCGCGGGCGCAGGATGAGCCAGACCCCGCAGCCCGTCATCACGCCGATCGCGGTGGCAAGAACGAGTTCCATCAGCCCTCCTCCGTCCTGGCAATATCGATCGCCCGCAGGCGGTTGATGCGGATCGACTGGTGCGCCAGCGCCACGAGGATGAGGACCGTAGAACCGACCACCAGCGAAAACACGCCGAGATCGAAGAGCAGTGCGGTGGCGGCCGGCATCTTGCCGATCAGCGGCAGCTCGACATACTGGAAATGCGAGGTCAGGAACGGGTAACCGAAGAACCAGGCGCTGATACCCGTCGCCGACGCGGTGAGTATGCCCGCCCCCATCCAGCGCAGCGGCAGAATGCGCAGACGATCTTCCGCCCAGCGCGTCCCGCCGGCAAGATACTGCAGGAGGAAGGCAATCGACAGCGTCAGCCCGGCCGAAAAACCGCCACCCGGCATGTCGTGACCGCGCATGAAGATGTAGACGGCGAAGGTGATGATCACCGGGAAAAGCCAGGTCATGATGACGGAGGGGACAAGCAGGTAGTCGCGCACCGTATCGCCGGCCGAACGCTCTGGACGATCCTCGTCAAAGCTGTTCTGAATCCGCTGCTGCTCCGGCAGGTCCATGCTGTCGGCGGCGGGACGGAAGCGGCGAAGCAGCGCGAAGACGGTCAGCGCCACGACGCCGAGCACGGCGATCTCGCCGAGCGTATCGAAACCGCGGAAATCCACCAGGATGACGTTGACGACATTGCGCCCGCCACCTTCGGAATAGGCGTTTTCGAGGAAATAGTTGGCGATAGCGTCCGGCACCGGCATCGTCATGACGGCATAGGCGATGAAGGACATGCCGATGCCGCAGACGACGGCAAGCGCCAGGTCCCGGAAGCGGCGGAAGCGCGCCCGGAGGCTGATCGCCTCGACCATCCCCTCCGTTCGCTTCGGTAGCCAGCGCAGGCCGAGAAGAAGGAGGACGGTGGTGACGATCTCGACGAGAAGCTGGGTGATCGCCAGATCCGGCGCCGAGAGCCAGACGAAGGTGATGCAGACGATCAGCCCGACGCCGCCGAGCATGACGAGTGCCGCCAGGCGATGATACTTGGCGAGATAGGCGGTAGCGAAGGCAAGGCAGATGCCGAGCAACCAGATCGCCGCGAAGGCCGGATCAATGCCGGAAAAGGCGATTTCGCGCGTCTCGAAACCGGAGAGATAGAGCGGCAGCAGCCCCGCCAGGAAACCGGTCGCCACCACCCAGCGAAGCTGCGGCTGGAGGTTGCGGGTGCCGAAGCGCCGTTCGAGCGTGCGGGCCCAGCGCCACGATACTTCCACGAGAATCCGCTCGAAGATGCGCTGGCCCTTGAGGTTGCGCAGGATCGGCGGGCCGTCCTCGCAGGTCGCGAGATATTTCCGGAGCGAGAGATAGAGCAGCGTGCCGCCGATGAGCGCAATCGCGCTCATGATCAGAGGCAGGTTGACGCCATGCCAGATGGACAGGCTGTATTCCGGGGTTTCGGGGCCAAGCACGCTGACGACGGCGGTATGGAGAAAAGGCCCGATCGAAATCGCCGGAATGATGCCGACGACCAGGCAGGCGATGACCAGAAGATCGATCGGAAAGCGCATCCAGCGCGGCGGCTCATGCGGCTTCGGCTTGGGCAGGTCGGTCGGCGGCGGTCCAAAGAAGACCGTGTGAATGAAACGCAGCGAGTAGGCGACGCTGAAGGCGCTGGCGAGTGTCGCCACATAGGGCAGGATGCGGTCGAGAATGGAATCCGCGTGGGTCTCGACCGCCTCGGCGAAGAACATTTCCTTCGACAGGAAGCCGTTGAGCAGAGGAACGCCAGCCATGGCGGCACTCGCCACCATGGCCAGCGTGCCCGTGATGGGCAGATACCGGAAAAGCCCGCTCAATCGTCGCATGTCGCGCGTGCCGGTTTCATGGTCGATGATGCCGGCCGCCATGAACAGCGATGCCTTGAACGTCGCATGGTTGACCATGTGGAAGATCGCCGCGACCGTTGCCAAAGGACTTCCGAGGCTGAGAAGCGTGGTGATGAGGCCGAGATGGCTGATCGTCGAATAGGCGAGCAGGCCCTTCAGGTCCTGCTGGAACATCGCGAAATAGGCGCCGAGCACCAGCGTGATGATGCCGGCCAGACCGACTAGGTAGAACCATTCATAGGTACCGGAGAGCACCGGCCAGAAGCGCACCAGCAGGAAGACGCCCGCCTTCACCATGGTCGCCGAATGCAGGAAGGCGGAAACGGGGGTCGGCGCCGCCATGGCATTGGGCAGCCAGAAATGGAACGGGAACTGGGCGCTCTTGGTCAAGGCGCCGAGCAGGATGAAGACCAGCGCCGGCACGTAGAGGGAATGGCCGCGGATGACGTCGCCGGCCACCAGGATCTTGTCGAGGTCGTAGCTGCCGACAATGTTGCCGAGTAGCAGCAAGCCGATCAGCAGACAGAAACCGCCGATCCCGGTGATCGTCAGCGCCATGCGGGCGCCGTCGCGGGCTGCGGCATTGTTGTGCCAGTAGCTGATCAGCAGGAAGGAAAAGATGCTGGTCAGTTCCCAGAACACCGACAGAAGGATGACGTTGCCGGAGACGACGATGCCGAGCATCGCGCCCATGAAGGCGAGCAGGAAGGAGAAGAAGCGCGGAACCGGATCGTCTTCCGACATGTAATAGCGGGCATAGACGACCACCAGAAAGCCGATGCCGGCGATCAGCATGGAGAACAGCCAGGCGAAACCATCCATGCGCAGCGTGAAGTTGAGGCCAAGCTGCGGCAGCCACGTGCCCTCGAAGCGCAGCACGCCGCCATTGGTGACGCTCGGATAGAAGCCCGCGACGATCAGCAGGCAGAGAAACGCGGTGGCGCCGGCCACCCAGGACGGCAGCACGCGCGAGCGCGTTCGCAGCAGAAATACGGAGACCAGGCTTCCAAGGAAAGGCAGGACCAGAACAACAAGAAGAAGATATGGTCCTGACGTTATCCCAATGCTCCGGCCTTTCTATGTACTGCGCATTCGCCAAAGCGCCTGATGCGAAGATGCCTGCGAATGCTCCATCTAGCAATCGAACCCAAATTGCCATATATGAAAGATATTGACCAATATGGGCAGTTTGGTGAGATGGGTCAAGCCACAAAGAACGCAATTTTGACGCCGGCCCTGTGTCGGGCCGCCCGCGGGTTTCTGGACTGGACGCAGACCGATCTCGCCGACCGGTCGGGCGTGTCGCGCAGCACCATTCGCGATTACGAAGGCAGCCGCCATGATCTCCATCGTGCGACCGAAGCGCAGTTGCGCCTCGCCTTCGAGGAAGGCGGCGTTGCCTTCGTCCATATGGAAGGTGGCCATTTCGGCGTCTGTCCGAGGGCCGTGCAGACCCCGCAATAAGTCGAGCGGAGCGCAGCTCTAAACGGGCGTCACCAATTGGTGACGGAGCGATCCCGGCGCTTGAGATGCGGAGCCCCACAATTGATGCCCCGTGCCATGGAGGACCCGCGAGGTACCGCTCAGACCCTCGGCATGCCTTCAGGCCTGAGCGCCTTTTTGAGCGCCGCGATACGGAAGATGGCGTTTGGGGCGCCGTAGCCGCGATAGGCGCGCCGTTCAACGATCTCGAAGAAGAAGCCCTCGCCATAGGTCATGCTGTAGAGTTGGAAATATTCGCCGTGCTCGTCGCGGTCGTAGAGAATGTTCTCTTCCTT
>NZ_JAGIPG010000002.1 GCF_017877055.1 Neorhizobium galegae
AACCTGAAGGCCGCAGGTTCAAATCCTGCCCCCGCAACCAAAAATCCCTGCGATCCCGTAGCCTCACACGCTGCGGGATTTTTGCGTTTCCAGGCTCGGAAACCGCTGGAATTTGGTGACTGCTTGGATGCGTGCGAGCGTTTCATGCACGATGACCAATGCAGCACTCGCCGATTTGGACCATTTCGAAATAATCGAAGAGGTGACTGGCCGCAAACGACGCCGTATTCTCAGTTACAGTAGATATCCTTCGATTAGAGCGAGGGGACGCAGCCCGCGGCCAGCCACGGGAAAAATGTGCGGGTTGCAGGTTCGACTCCCTTCAAGAGCACGATTGTGGAATAGCGGAATCGGTCGTTCGTGTCCCTTCAAGCCCTTGGTCCCGGTGGACTGGCGCAGACGCGCTCATCGTAGATCCTGAAGCAGGAGCGCCTATTGGTTCGCGTTTTCCAGTACCACTTTCCGGATCGTACCGCACAGGGCCTGCCCGAACGCCACCGGATCTTGCGCCGCCTTGAATCAAGGATATCCGGCCCGGATTGCATCGATTACCACCCGCGTGGCAGCTGGCATATGCCGCTGACGTGAGTAACTGAGGAAAAAGCCAGGAAACGGTTTGCTCCACTCAACCAGAAGAGGCACAAGTTTGCCTGCTTCGATCAGGTCATTGACGGTATCCTCGATACAGAACGCAACCCCGAGACCATCGGCAGCCAAGTGCAAAGCGGCGCGCCTGTCATTGACGACCAAGCCAGCCGGAGGGCTAATCGAAAACCAATGGCCATCCTGGAAAAACTCCCACGGAAACGGATGCTGCTGGCCGGGCCATCGCCAGCAGACGCAATCATGGGACAGAAGATCTCGTGGTTGTTCGGGAGCACCGTGCCGAGCGATGTAGTCTGGAGATGCGACAGCAATCTGCCGGAGTTCACCGCCAAGGGGCAGCGCAATCATGTCTTGGTTGATGACCTCGCCGATCCTTAGGGCGATGTCGAAACCGCCTGCAACCGGATCAGTCAGTTCATCGTCCAATGTGATGTCCAACCGGACCTCAGGGTAATCTCGACGCAGGTTGCGTAGAACGGGCAGGATGAACCTCTCGCCCGCTGAACGAAACGAGAGGATGCGCACGGTGCCTGCGGGTCGTCCAGCGGCATTCCTGCTCTGGGTAAGCGCCACCTCCACATCGGCCACGGCCGGACGCATCCGGTCTCGCAGCAAGGCGCCCGCTTCGGTCAACACGACCGTGCGGGTTGTGCGTTGGAAAAGCTGCTGCCGAAGATCGGCTTCCAGCGCTCTGATCGTCTGGCTGGCAGCTGATGACGTTATGCCGAGCTCTTCGGCGGCCTTGGAAAAGCTGAGCGTTTCGGCGACCACCAGAAATGTTCGGATGCGGGCGAAGTCTACGGGTCTCATGCCCATTACGAAGCACAGCTACGTAATCTTGTAAATATTCTCTGGATTATCACGTCTTCGGAACCGCCGTAGCCTTGTTTGCGAAAGGAGATCGAAATGCACCAGACACTCGAAAAGCAGGTCGCGCTGGTGACAGGCGACGCCCGAGGCATCGGACGGGCAACAGCTTTGACGCTCCAGTCCAGAGGCGCATGTGTGGTAGCCACGGACATCAGCGAGACAGTCCATGAGCTGAGAGCGCAGGATATCCTGACATTGGCAGGTGACATCGCCGAAGAAGAGACGGCTATCCGCAGCGTCGGCCTTGCGACGGAAGGCTTCGGTGCTATCGACATTCTCGTGAACAACGCGGGTCGCACCATGAATCGTGCCCTGACCGATATGAGCGTGGCCGACTGGGACAAGATCATGTCCGTCAACGCGCGGGGGTACCTTCCTTCATTGCCGCGAAGCCGTCAAAGCGATGCTCGCAGGGCAGGGCGGCGTCATCGTCAACGTTGCCTCGATCGTCGCTCAGGTGGCGATGAAAGACACCTCAGTCTACGCGGCGAGCAAGGGAGCGATCGTACAACTCACGAAGGTCATCGCCGTCGAATACGGTGCCTTCGGCATTCGCGCCAACGCCGTCGCCCCCGGCGTCATCGAAACGGACATTCTCGATGGCATCGTTTCGGACAGTCGTGCCACGCTGGCGAGCTACGGTGCCGCTCATCCGATCGGGCGGGTCGGCCAGCCCCAGGACATCGCCGAAGTCATCGCTTTTCTCGCCTCTCCCGCATCCGCTTTCATGACGGGTGCTCTCGTCATGGCGGATGGTGGGTTCACTGCATTGTAAAGGACAGGAACATGCCAAGCATTCTCATCATCGGGGCCGAACGCGGCCTCGGCCTCGGTCTTGCCGAGGCGCTTAACTTCGATAGCTGGGACGTCACCGGAACTGCACGCCACGGCGCTGACGTGACCGGGCTGAAGAAAGTCGCGCGTGTTGCGCATGTGGACGTTACCCGCGCCGATCAGATCGATCCCTTAAGGGAAGAAGTCGATGGGACCTTTGACGTGATCTTTCTGGTCGCTGGCATCTTCGGACCTGTTCACGGCTCAGTTGTCGAAGCAACGGACGCGGAATTTGCCGAAATCATGCTGACGAACTGCTTTGGGCCAATCCGGCTGGCGCATCGCCTGCTCGATCGACTAAAGCGACAAGGGACCATAGCCGTGATGTCTTCCCACCGCGGCAGCATCGGGCTTAACACCGAGCCCGGACTGAAGCTTGATCTTTATCGGGCAAGCAAGGCAGGCCTGAACATGCTCGCGCGGACACTCCATGCAGATCATCCCCATCTAACGGTTCTCTCCATCCATCCCGGATGGGCGGCAACCGCGATGGGGACGCTGGACGGCACCGTCGAAGCTGAGATCTCCGTCGAAGAAAGCGTCAAAGGAATGGTGGAGGTGCTGAATGCGCACAGGGGAACAGGGCGAAACCTGTATCTCGATTGGCGGGGACGCCCGCTGCCTTGGTGATAAGGGGCGGGGTGTGGCCGGCAGCCGAATGAGTCGGACCTGTGCTCTACGCCAGCCACAACGTCGCCATGCGTGCCATCGCCTCATGAAAAGCGACTGAACTTCTCCAAAGTGTACAACGGCCACGCCGATCAACGCGGTCGCGGTGTAATCGGATCGCAGAACGGCAAGGTGCTGGCGCGGCGGATCGCCTGCGCGAGCCGGTCGGTGGTCTCCGCAAGAGTGGGGATCTGTCCGTATTTTACCGCTGCCCTGCTGATGGTCTCGTCGATGATCCGCATGGCTGCGGCAACAGTGGCGGCGCATAATCGCACCTCGAAATCCGTCGGTGAAAGATCAAGCCGCGAAGCAATCACGCCCGCCATCGTGACTTCCGTCATTCGTGTCGCCATGAAAAAGGGTTCAAGCAGTGCGGGCTCTTCCTCCAGCCGAGCGATGAGGTGCACGACAAGTTTGCCGTCCTCGATTTCTTGGGCGTCGATCTTGCTGAAGTCATAGGCAAGCTCCAGGAACCGCTCGACGGAAATATCGAGGGGCCAGTTTTTCAGCTTTTCGGCAAGGCGCTGCGACGTCAGAGCGAACAGCGGCTCGATGCAGCTCTCCTTGGTGCGGAAGTAGCGCCAGAGGGTCCGTTTTGAGATGCCTGCCGCCTCGGCGATTTCTTCGCCGCCGGTGCCCGCAACACCTTTTTCAAGAAAAAGACGCGCGGCGCTTCGCGCCACGTCGATATGTGCGCCTTCCCGAATCGTCCTGCTCATCGAGATCTCCGAGTGAAGCTTACCAAACCTTATATGTCAACGAGTGCCGTTTTGTGAAGATAATTAAACATCATCCGTTGGGATGTCGGAGTTTTCCCCAGCCACAATAATGACACTAAGTGCCATTATTGCTCTCCTCCTGTCGGGACGCGGGGTCCGGCATGATTATTTGCGAGGAGACATCGATGAAGGCATCCACCGCCATCGCCTTGTCGCTGGTTGTCCAGTTCAACAGCGTGTCGGCCCAACCCTCGGAGGATGGAATGTCAAAGATCACCTATCCGAATACGAAGCGCTTCGACGTGACCGAGCAGCATTTCGGCCAGACCGTCGTGGATTCCTACCGCTGGCTGGAAAACGAGGCATCCAGCGACAAGGCCGTGGCCGCCTGGATCGAGGCGCAGAACAAGGTGACGCGAGCTCATCTCGACACGCTTCCCGGCCGCGACATCTTTGAAAAGCGCATGAAGGCCCTGTTCGAGTACGAACGCTATACGGTCCCTCGGAAGCGTGGCGATCGATATTTCTTTACCTTCAACAAGGGCCTCGAGAACCAGCCCTCCCTATATGTCCGCCATGGTGCCGTGGGCGAAGCCCGTCTGTTGATCGATCCCAATGGCTGGTCGGACGACAACGCCGACGCGATCGGCGAATGGAGCGTTTCCGACGACGGTCGTCACCTGGCCTTCAGCGTGCAGAAGGGCGGTACCGACTGGCGGACCATCCGTGTGCTCGACGTAGAGAGCGGTAAAGAGCTTCAGGATGTCATCGACTGGGCCCGGTTCACGCGTATCAGCTGGGCTCCGGATAACTCGGGCTTCTTCTATTCGCGCATGCCGGAACCCGTTCAAGGCGCGGCCGGCGCGGCCATCGCCAATCACGCCGTCTATTTCCATGAGCTCGGCACGCCTCAGGCCGAAGATCGCCTGATCTATTCCACACCCGATCGACCGGGCCTGTTGCATGTGGCCGATCGTGCAGAAGGCGGTCGTTATCTCGCCATCTCCTCGACGCCGGGTACGAACGAAAATGCGCTCACCGTTGTCGATCTCGCCTCCAGGGACTGGAAAGCGCAGACGATCGTGCCGCACATGGAGGCTGAATGGTCTGTCATCGGAAATAACGGCAGCAAGCTCATTCTTGTCACCACCGATGGCGCCGAGCGCCGGCGCGTCGTGTCGCTCGACCTGGGCGAGCCTGATCCGAAAGTAGTTGGGATCGTCGCCGAAGATGCCGACAACGCGGTTCTGAACGATGCCGCCCTGCTCGGGAGTAAGCTTTTCATCGGCTACCTGGTCGATGCCAAGACGGAAATCCGCCGCTTCAGCATGAGCGGCACCCCTGAGGGGACGGCCGCGCTGCCGGGTATCGGCACCGCGGGTGGGTTTCAGGGACGTCCGGGCGACGCGGAGGCGTTCTTCGGCTTCACCGGTTTCGACACGCCGACAGCGATCTATCGTTACGACACGGCCTCCAATACGATGACGCCTTGGGCGGAGCCGAAAGCGCCCATCGACCCGGATGAGATCGCCGTCGAACAAAGGTTCTACCGCTCCAAGGACGGCACCGAGGTGCCGCTATTTCTGGTGCGCCGCAAGGATGTTACCGAGGCCGCGCCGACCTTGCTCTATGGTTATGGCGGTTTCGGCATCCCGCAAGTGCCGTATTACAACCCGATCCAGCTCGCCTGGGTGGAACAGGGCGGGGTACTGGCAATCGCCAATATCCGCGGTGGCGGAGAACACGGCAGGGCGTGGCATCGCGCCGGACAGCTCGCCGAAAAGCAGAACGCGTTCGACGATTTCATTGCTGCCGGTGAGTTCCTGAAAAAGACCGGCATCACGTCATTGAAGGGTCTCGCCATCCAGGGTGAGTCCGACGGGGGGCTTCTAGTCGGGGCGGTGACCAATCAGCGGCCCGAGCTGTTCGACGTCGCGCTGCCGGGCGTCGGGGTTTTGGACATGCTGCGCTTCGACAAGTTCACGGCCGGCGGATTCTGGATCAGCGAATTTGGCAGTCCGTCCGAAGAGCGGTATTTTCGCAATCTGATGACCTACTCGCCCTATCACACGATTAAGCAAGGCAAAAATTACCCGGCAATCCTGGCGACGACAGCCGATGCCGACGACCGCGTCGTTCCGGCTCACACGTTCAAATACATCGCTGCGCTGCAGGCCGCCGACCTCGGGTCGAAACCGCGACTGGTCCGTATCGAGACAAGGGCTGGCCATGGCGCAGGCATGCCGCTCGACAAGGTCATTGCTCAGCACGCCGACATGTGGGCTTTCGCCGCTCACTGGACGGGCCTGAAAATCAACCCGGTTAAGCGAATGGGTGCAAGTGGAGAATGATGATGACCATGTTCAACCCGAAGAAGACCTTTATGTCAATCTGGGGCGGGGCCCTGGTTGTGTTGACGCTGGCTGGTTGCACGACCGCCGGAGAAGATCACTACAGCGATAGGCGCCGCTGCTCCGAGTACCGAGACTACAGCAACTGCATGTACATGCAGCAGCACCGTCGTGACCGCGAGCAGCTCATGAACCAGGAGAAAGCGCTCATTAATGCGGCGCAGGCCAGAGAGAACCTGCGAATGCTCCGGGAGATCAGAAGGAGGCGCGGGGACTATTGACAGGCCCCGCTCAGCTCTGGTGAGCCTCAGCCCAATGCGGATATGTGACGTAGGCCGTCGTCGCGCCCTCTCCTTCGGTAGTGATTGTCACGGATTGACCTTTGGGCATGTAGACGATGTCGCCGGGTCCCGCGGTGACAGTGCCGTCGCTTGTGGATACGGACAATCGTCCCTCGAGGACGATCATCGTGTCGTCCACCGCCATCGTCTCTGTGAGCGATTGTCCGGGGGCATAGCGGCCGTAGCCGATCGTGACTGGGCCGCCGTTCTTCTCGTCGACCAGATTTCCGACATAGATTTCGGCATCCTGTCCCGGCGACTTGACCAGCTTTGCGTCCGAAATGCTGAACTTTTGGACCTTCATTCGCTATCTCCTGCGTTTCCAATAGACATAGTACGGAAGCCAGGCTCGCCAACCACGACCGACGGAGAAGAGATGACCGAGAAGACCTGCTCCGTTCCGACGCCCGAACAGCGGAAGTACCTCGAAATCCGGGAGGCGGCAGAGCGTTCCATGCTAGACAAGGTCTTCGAGGCGATCGACGACGCGGTTTCCGAAGTCGCTGACGGATTCAGGGAGGCGGGGCTGGAATTCGAGCCGACCAGCAGGGAATATTTCATGTTTACGGTTCAGCAGGTGACATTCGTCCGCCTATGCGGTGACGATCCTGTTACGTTGCAAGGCGGCGATCCCGAAGTCGGTCAGCGTATCGTCAACAACGGCCAGCACATCATCGACAGCTACTGGGGAGGCGGCGAGAGCACCTAGGTGAACGACACGGGGTTCATCCGAGTGGTCTCGTCTGCCCACAGACCGCACCAGCCGGGCAGCCAACCGAACATGATCAACTCCAACTCCCGCTAGGTGCTACGCTTCCCAGGCCAAGCCGTGAGTGCGAGATCGATCAGCGCCTTCAGCCGCGCATTGCAGGCGCCATCGCAGGCCTGTGCGGACATGCCCTGGATAATCGCACCGTAGAAGCGCGCAAGCGTATCGGTATCGGCTTGCGCCGGCAACTCGCCTTCCTCGACGGCTCGGTCGAAGCGGGCTTTGAGGGTCTGGATTGACGCCTCGCGCAGGGCCGCGGTCATTCGCGCGACGGACGCGTTTTCTTCTGCGTGCTGCAGGACGGCCGTCGAGACCATGCAACCTCGCGGCTTGTTCGGCTGGGTGTCACCATCGGCTATATCGTAAAGGTAGAGACTCAGGGCTTCGCGAACCGGAAGGTTGGATCGCAGGATTTCCAACCGGCGGCTGTTTTCACGGGCAATGCTGAAGTCGAGCGCCTGGCGGTACAATTCCTCCTTTGAGCCGAACATCGAATAGAGTGTCGGCGGATTGATCCCCATGGCCTTCGTGAGGTCGGCGGTCGAGGTCCCTTCGTAGCCGCGTTCCCAGAACAAGCGTGCCGCGATGTCAAGCCCCACGTCGCGATCGAGCACGCGCGGTCTGCCTCGTTTGCGGACTGGATTCGTCATTAAAATAGCGACCCCTATAAAATTGTTGACAGGCTGCTTTCCGCTCTTATTATAGAGATCACTATTTAATTTAGCAACGGAGTGATCCATGTCCCAAAGACTAGCAAAAAAGGTAGCCCTCATCACCGGAAGTTCGCGCGGTATTGGCCGGGCGGTCGCTCTAGCGTTTGCTAAGGAGGGTGCGTCGCTGATTGGCGTACACTACACCGCCAACGCGGATGCGGCCAATGCCACCGTACGCGACATCGAAGCGCTTGGCGTCAAGGCCGTCGCTGTGAAGGCCGATCTCCGACAGGGCAAGGACGCGGCCGACAGCCTCTGGGCTCAGTTCAGCGAAGCTGCGCGTACCGAGACGGGCTCGCCAGCTCTCGATATTTTGGTGAACAATGCCGGCATCGCGCCCGCACTGCCGTTGAAGCAGACAAGCGAAGCTGCTTTCGACGAGGTGATGACGATCAACTACAAGGCGCCGTTCTTCCTGATCCAGGCAGTGGCCGAGCACATTCGTGACAACGGCCGCGTCATCAATGTCTCCACGGGGTTTACGCGGATCGCCGCGCCGACCCATCCCGCCTATGCGGCTTCCAAGGGGGCGCTGGAGACATTGACACTGGCGCTGGCGCCTGAATTTGCAGCGCGCGGGATTACGGTCAATGCCGTACTGCCGGGTGTAACCGAGACGGATATGAATGCCGAGTGGCTGGCATCGCCGGATGCTCGCGCCGGCGCCGAGGCACTCTCGGTCTTCTCGCGTGTCGGACAGGCGGAGGACGTCGCCGATGTCATTGCGTTCCTCGCATCGAACGATGCGCGTTGGACGACGGGCCAGATGATCGATGCGACGGGTGGCGCCCGGATCTGACCAACCCTGAGGCTCGGCTTGTTCGCAGCCATTTATATGGAACGGCACGGGGCATATTCCTTGACGAATGCCGGTTGAGGTCCCGCCACGGCAGTCCACCAAAGAAGATCGCGCTCGGTGAGCGCGATCTTTCCTACATCGACTAAGTCGACAAGTTTTCGCCAATTTGGCGGCATTCCCCGCAATCTGAATCGCCCGCCGCACCGACATCAACTCATCGCCGGGCTCGTCTAGTTTCGTCCCCTGGCGCCGGATTGGCTTTGGCCAAAAGCGATCACGCACCACCATTCCTTTGATGAAAGGCTGGGCGACATGTCCTAGGTGGAATGCAAAGGCATAAGACGCTACCTCGCTTCGGGCCACGCGTTACTGACGAATCCTTCTGAGCGTCTATCCTGAGGCTGGTCTCCAGCTAGAGCCATCGCGAACGTTGTAAGTTCCCCGTATGTTTTCTCCGTCGCCAGCTTCCGATTGAACTTCGGCTACCAAGATCCGGCTTCCACAAACTTGGCCCCTTCCCTAGCCTTGAGGATGTCGGCGCGAAAAATCCCTCATTGCCATGAGAACCGGCATCAGGTCGCGCCCAGAAGCTGCAAGTTCATACTCAACACGGGGAGGCTTCTCTTGATAATCGTGTCTCATCACAAGGCCATCGACTTCGAGCTCTCGTAGATGTTGCGTTAGCATTTTCTGCGAAATACCGGGGATATCACGTAACAGCTGCGAAGTTCGCATCGATGCTTTTTCAAAAAGACGGAACAAGATTGGAAGTTTCCATCGGCCGCCGATTATTTCAAGTGTCCTTGTTACGTGAGCGACCGAACCATCGGGGCCGAGGCAGACACTTCTATCGTCTTCCAATTCCATAGGCACTTTCAGGTGCGTAATTGCCTCATTCACTGTCCTGTCCTTTAGTTGCGTTCTCGTGAGAAGGTAGGAAACTGGTGATGGATCTAAAACTTGAGGGCAAGGTGGCCTTGGTGACCGGCAGCAGCAAGGGCATCGGCGAAGGAATCGCTGAAGCACTCGCCCGCGAAGGTGCAATCGTGATCGTTCACGGCCGCAACAAAGATAAAGCCGAAGAGGTTGCTCACAACATCCGTACCCAAGGTGGGCGCGCCGTTGCAGTTGTCGGTGATCTGACGAAAGACGACGAGGTCCAGCACCTTGTCCATGAAGCGCAGTCTCTCGTTGGACCTGTAGACATTCTCATCAACAATGCAGGTGGTTCCGGTGAGTCGGAGGACTGGTCGACGACGCGATCCGAGACATGGGCGAGCGGATATGATCGGAATGTACTAGCCGCCGTGAGGGTGACATCTCGCTTGCTGCCCAACATGCGGGCTGCGAAGTGGGGAAGGATCATAAACATCTCAAGCCTCGCGGGTTTGATGCCTCCGTCCAAAAAACCAGACTACGCTGCAGCCAAGGCGGCGATGATTGCAATGACCGCCTCGTTGGCAAAGGCCGTCGCGAGTGAGGGCATTACGGCGAATACTGTCTCGCCCGGAACTATTCACAGCGTCAGTCTGGATGAGGCTTTCCGCAAGGCGGCCCTTACGCGAGGGCTTGCGCCGGATGCGCCATGGCACGAAATCGAAAAGATCGCACTGCCAATGTTCGCGCAGGTGCCGATTGGGCGAGTTGGGACAGTGGATGAAATCGCCGATGCCGTCGCCTTCCTCGCAAGCCCGCGCGCGAGCTATATCACTGGGGCAAATCTGCGACTTGACGGTGGAATGTGGCCTGGCCTTTAGGCCGGATCCGAGAAGCGCGTCACACGTGTGCACGTAGCACTCGCTGCCCGTTCCCCGGCGCGTCCTGCGCAGGGACCTCGATGCCGTCAACAACGCCATCGAGCTACCTTGGAGCAACGGACAGGCCGAAGGCCAGATCAACCGCTCAAGGCCCTCAAGCGATCGATGTATGGTAGGGCAGGTCCCTAACTGCTGAAGGCATGAATGCTGCCACGGCTCCACACAAAGTGAGGAGAGCCCGATTAAATGCAAAACGACACAAGGCGCCAATCGCCTCAAGTACCGCTTTCGCTCGACAATCGAGTGAGAGAGCTGAACCTGTCGAACCAACGACAGGCCGCCGACCAACCTGTCTCCTAACGGGTACCCGCGTGGAACCGGGCTGGTCCGTCTCTACTCAAGAAGCCGGAATCGGCAGTCCAGGGCTTTCTCTCGGTCCGCGATCGATAGCTGGTATTCTGGCGAATTGTACCATTCCAAGGCCCGTTCCCGATCGCTGAATTCCAGTATCGCCCCTGCCGCATGTCCGGCCTCGCCCGCGAGTATCTGCCAATCACCGCGGGCAACGAAGGTCCCCCCGAATTTTGCGACGGCCTTCGATGCCTGGGAGGCGTAGCGCTTGCGGGCCTCCTCATCTTTCACGATCAGTTCGACAACGACATAGGCACTCATAGGAAGGCCTTTCCACCTTGGGAAACCGGGTTGGTTCCGTCCAATACACTTCTTATGCTTGTATCCGCGGGTTTTATTCGTCGCATCCTGAACCTAGTTTGACATCCGGAATTGCTACTGGCGGAACCGCCGGGGCTTTTCGGAAACCCCATCGCTGTACAAAGGGAAGCTCCACATAGGTATGCAAAGCCCAGGCGCCCGCAAGCTCCTACCATCCAAGCGCAGCATTCGATGAGGTGTGGTGTCTACTCGGCGGCTTCGTACGTCGGCACTCGTCCCGGGAAAAAGACGTCCATCTCGCTCACGGCTTCATCGATCCGCTTGCTGAGGTGCTCCGATGCAACAGCATAGTCGAGGAAATCATGATCCGATGCATAGACGGCCGTTGGCAGGGTGTGAGCCATGAAGAATCCGAACAGGGGGCGAAGTTGGTGCTCCACCATCAGCGCGTGACGATTGCCGCCGCCCGTTGCGGTGATGAGGATTGGCTTGGATTTCAGTTCATGCGGATCAATAAGGTCTATCAGGTGCTTGAAGAGGCCCGGATACGAGCCCTTGTAAGTCGGCGCGCCGATGATCAGTGCATCGGCGGCGGCAATTTCTTGCAGCACATGTTGTGCCTTTTCATCGAGTTGCTTGCGCCAAAGGGCAGCGCCAAGCGATGGCCCGACATCAATCATGTCGTAGACGTCGACATTAAAGCCATACCGGTCGCTTACGACTTCGGCGACATGGCAGACCAGCGACCGAGTTTTCGAAGGCCGGTTGAAGCTCCCTGCAATCCCGATGATCTTTGGTGTTCTCATGATTTTCCTCTCGGTGCATTCTTAAAGCTTCGTTCGCCTTATAAGACAACGCCGTCCAGGATCTCGTCGATACCCTTGGTGCCCGGCGCGTGACCCTCTAGCGCAAGCCTCGCTGCTGCTTGTTGGAACGCGGTGTTGAGAGGTGCCGCGACGCCGTGGATGCGACCCAACCGGACGATTTCGCCGTTCAGATAATCGACTTCGCTCGAAGTGCCGCGGGTGAAGCTTTGCCAGGTCGATTGCTGGCCGGGCTCGATGCCGCTCTCCGGTGCGACGCGCCAGGATGAAATGTCGATTTTCCATTCCGAGGGGGCGGCGGGATCGTAACCGGCGGCAATCAGAACAGCTCGTGCCTCCTGCGCCAGGCCGGCTGCGGCCTTTGAGCGGAGCTCGGGAGCGCCCGCGAAAAGCTCGACCGCATTGGTGACGTTGTGCTCCAGCTTGGCTGCCTTCCATCGCCGGATGTCCGGCCGCGCTTCGACAAGATAGCCGGCCTTCGACAAATCTTTGACGATCGACAAAGCCGTATCGTCGAGTCCTTCAGGGTAGCGTCCAAGCGCGACGATGCCGACATTCGGCTCGCCACCGACGACGACCTCGCCGGTGACGGTGTAGCGCGCCGGAATACGAATGCTGGCCGCATAGACGCGATCGAAACGCCGCAGCGCGATGTCTTCCGCAGCCAGTCCATTTTGCAACGTCATGAGGGGCAGTTGAAATGCAAAGCCTGCACCTTCGACTTTCCGCCAGGCCCACGATTCCGTGGCCAATTCGACATCCTGCGCCTTGACCGCAAGGACCAGAATATCGCCTGGTTGGAGCGCCGGTGGGGCGGCTGTCTCGGCAGTATTGAGCCTGAGCACGCGGTGTCCGCCCGGCCGGCGATATGAGAGACCGTGGGTGGCGATATGGGCAATCTGGGCGCCGCGTCCGACGAGCACATAGGGGATGTCATGCGTTTGGAACTCGGCCGCAAGGCTCGCGCCGACTGCCCCGGCGCCGATGATGATGTAGCGCTTCATGATCAGGCCGTCTTCAATACGGTGAGATTGACCGGAGGAGCCAATGGCGTGTCCTTTTCGCTCTTCCAACGTTCGAAGGCGGCGCGTCCGAGAATGGAAATGGACGTGTCTTCCTGCGGGGCGTGGACGAGCACCGACTGAATGTCCCGGAAATGGCGCTCAAGCCCCAGTTCGTTCCCAAGGCCGGGATTGCCGATGCCGCGCACGGCAATCTGCACCGCGTCGCGCAGCTGCCGGCCGGCAATCAGCCGGGCCCGGATGTGTTTTTCGGCCTCGGCTTGCTTGTCTTTCAGGGTATCGAAAATGACCTGCCGGGCGCCGGAGACGAGAAGGTCGATTTCGCCGGAAAGCGTCACGAAGCGTTCGGTGCGGGCGATCGGATGGCCAAGGTTGGTCGGAACGCGCTCGTGAGCAAAACGGATGAACGCCTCCTGAGCCGCTTCGGCCACCCCAAGATAGAGCGCGGTCAGCGCCAGCGTGATTGCCGCGTGGGCGCGGTTGTCCTGCTGTGCAACGGAGGGATCGACCAGATCGATGACATCCTCAAGCGGGATCTCGACATCGGTATATTCGACATCGTGAGAGCCGGAGGCGCGCATACCAAGGCTGTTCCAGTTCTCGATGACGCGAATGCCCGCAAGCTTGTTCGGAACGACGAATGTTCCGACGCGGGCGGGTGTTTCATCGGTGTGTGCCCAGACCAGGAAATGGGTCAGACCGTGCGCGCCGGTGACGAACCGCTTGCGGCCGGTGATCGACCAGCCGGATGCGGTACGACGGGCAACCGTCGCCGGCAACCCCCCACGGGCGGGCGAGCCGAGTTCCGGTTCGACACGCGCGGCATTAAGCAGCAGCGGATGCTGCTTGGCCTGCTTAAGCAGGCCTTTGTAGAGGTCCTCGGGCCAATGGCTCTTCGTCGACTGGCCGAGATGGTTGAAGATCGTCATCGCGCTGATCAGGGCGACCGACGGATCACCCCGCCCGAGCGCTGCAAGTATCGTCGCGGCCTCGGAGAGGCTTGCGCCGCCGCCGCCATATCTCGTCGCGACAGTGCTTTCGAGCAGGCCGCTTTGATGAACCGCCCGGATGCCAGTCCAGGGAAAATCCCCGGTTCGGTCCGCCTCGGGAGCTGCGTCCGCTAGAGCGCGCGTCGTCGCACTCAACAGGCCTGGGTCGAAAGCCGTGTCGCGCGCGATCATCAGGCTGCGGCCTTCTTATTCGTCTCTTCCCGCTCACGTATGCCTTCACGCACGAGTGGCAGGATGTAGCGGCCGTAGTCGACGGCGTCGTTGTAATTGTCGTAACCGCGGATCGAGATCAGATCGGCGCCGAGATCGATGTAGTCGAGTATCGAATCGGCGATGGTGCGCGGCGAGCCGACGAGCGCCGTGGTCGCGCCGCTGGCATTGGTGGCGGTGACGGTTGGATACCAGAGCGCCCGGTCATGCACGTCGCCACGCTTGGCGATGTCGAGCAGCCGCTGCGAGCCGACATTGGCGGGCGGCGGGGCGTTGATCGGCGCCCGGTGGAGCCCCTTCTGGCGGTTCTCATTCAGGCGATCCAGAACTTTATGCGCCTTCTCCCAGGCCAGTTCGTCGGTTTCCGCAACGATCGGCCGGAACGTCACCCAGATGCGCGGTCGGTCCGGCCTGCCTGCCTTTGCAGCTTCCGCATAGATGCGATCGATCTGCTGTTTGGTTTCCGCCAGAGGCTCGCCCCAGAGCCCGAAGATATCGCAGAGCGAACCGCCGATGCGATAGGCCGCATCCGATGAGCCACCGAGCGAAATCGGGATCAGACCGTTTGTCGGGCGCACAGCACTGCGGAATTGCTTGAACTGGTAGTATTTGCCATCGAAATCGAAAGGCTCGGTCGAGCTCCATGCAAGGCGCAGGATACGGATATACTCTTCCTGCCGCTCATAGCGCTGTTCCTTGTTGAGGAAGTCGCCCTCGCGCGCCTGCTCGTCGTCGCTGCCTCCGGCAATGAAGTGGACGACGACGCGCCCGCCGCTCAACTGGTCAAGCGTGGCAAGCGATTTGGCCGCGACCGTCGGGTAGACGGTGTTGGGCCGCAGCGCGACGATGATCTTGATGTTCTTCGTATGCGCGAGAACGGTAGCGCCGATCGTGAAAGGGTCGAAGGATGAAGAGGAGTATGGGATCAGCGTATAGTTGAAGCCGTAGTCGTCGAGGGCGCGCGAGTATCGCTCAAGATAGCGGGGATCGACCGGAGCATCCGGGATGGGGTTGAGGTCGTTTGAGGCGTTCGGAAAGCTGACGCTGATGAATTCCGCGGACATGGGAGCTCCTCTGATTGTCGATGGTGGACGAAAGTTAGGCGGCAGAGAAAGGCTAAGGAAGACAGGTCTTTCTATTTCTATCGAAACTATAGAAAATATCTCTAATCCGCGGCTATTGGCGTTCAAAGTCCGGTGTCGGTTTTACCAGTCAGGCGACCAGCCAAGGCTCGGGGCGACAGTCCCTGCGAGGTCGGTCAGCAGCTGGATATTCTCGGCAAGGCCGAAGGCCGGCGGCAGGAAGAGAACGATCTCGTCGGCCGCTGCCAGGCCCGGATCGGTGAGCACTGCCTCGATTACCTGGTCCGGTGTTCCGTGGAAGACCGGCGAGATCTGGTTTCCCGGCGGCTGGTTGGTCCGCGAGCTCGGTTCGAGAGCGCCCTTCGGCCGCGATGCGGCGATGCCCTGGGTACGTCGCTCGAGATCATAGGCTGCATATTTTTCGCGAAGGTCCGGCGTCGTGCCGACTAGGACCGAGGCCGCCACGGCCACAGGCGGCGGCTCGCTTGTCCGCTCTTTTCGCCAGGTTGTCCGGAAAGCCTCGATGCAACGGGCCTGATAGTTTCCGAAGCTCTCACCCTCGGCGTGGTCGTGCTGTACGGTTCCGGCGATCAGCCCGATGCCGAGTTCGGCGGCCTGGATCGCTGACCCAAGGCTGGCGGAACCTTGGCGGATGCGCGAGCGAAGGGTCGGGCTGTGCGGCGTCACCCTCAGTTGGCTGCCTTCTGCGGCACCCTGGCCGGGTTCTGCGACGGTGTGAAGAATTTCGCCGGAGATCGCGGAGAGAAAACGCGCCTGACGGCGCCTGGCTTCCGTTCGGGCATCGGTTTCGACCGTGCCGAAGACGGCATCGAAGGCTGCGTTCGAGCCGGTCGAGATAGCCAGTTCCAATCTGCCGCCGATCAGGAGGTCGGTCGTGCCTGCCGCTTCCGCCAGCAGAATAGGATCCTGATAGCGCATCGGAATGACGGCCGAGCCCAGCACGATATGGCTGGTATGCTGGCCTGCCGCGGCGAAGAAGGGCAGTGGCGAGGATAGATAGTGGTCGAAATGCCGCTGATAGGCCCAGCCTGACTGGTAGCCCAGGCGTTCGGCCGCCTTGAAGAGCTCGATTCCCTCCCGCAAACCGTGGGCGGGGCCGGATTCATCGTTGAACGAGACGCGCGTGTTGAACCCGAGCCGCTTCTTCGGACGGAATGACGCGGACGTTGCCGGGGCGGGGGTGATGACGGTCATGCGATCTTTTCCTCGTTGAAGATCTGCCGCTGCTGCAGGGGCTGGGTGCGCGCAAAACGCGCGGCACCTGATGGGATCGATTCCAGCAGCGAGCGGGTGTAGGGCTGGCGGGGCGTGTCGAAGATCTCTCCGACAGTACCGTGCTCGACGATGCGTCCGCGCTGCATGACCGAGACCGTGTGGGCAAGCTGGCGCACCAGCGCCAGATCATGCGAAACGAAGATGTAGGTGAGGCCGAGCTTGACCTGCAGCGACAGCAACACTTCGACGATGTCGGCCTGAACGCTGACGTCGAGCGCCGAGGTGGGTTCGTCAAGCACGATCACATCGGGCTTCAGGACAAGCGACCGGGCGATGGCAACGCGCTGGCGCTGGCCGCCGGACAAGGCGGCGGGCTTGCGGGACAAGAGATGCTCGCCCAATCCGACATCTGCGAACGCCTTGCGTACCGCGAGTGCCCGTTCCTGATCTGTCCCGATCTTGAAGCGGTCCAGCGGCTCGCGCACGATTTTCTCGACGTTCCAGGTCGGATCCAGCGATGTGAAGGGGTTCTGATAGACGAGCTGCAGGTGCCGCCAGACAGAGCGCAGCTGTTCGGGTGACTTGCCGTTGACCTGTTCGCCGCCAACAGCGATCTTTCCGGTATCGGGCTGCTCCAACCCGAGCAGAAGCCGGATCGCCGTTGTCTTCCCGGATCCGGATTCCCCGACCAGCGCATGCGTCGTTCCCGCCTGAACGTCGAACGAGACGTCGTTGACAGCGGTCAGAACCTTGCCGTCGACGGTGAAGTTCTTCGTTACGCCGCGGACCTCGATCTTCGGTGTCTTTTCCCGCCTGGCATCAAGGTGCCGGAAGCCGGGCTCTCGCAACGGCCTGTAACGGTCAGGATTGAGCGCCGGCACATCGCCATGCAGTTTTCTGGCGTAGAACGAGGAAGGGGCGGAGAATACCGTAGCGGTACTGCCGGCCTCCTGGATGGCGCCGTCTTTGAGAACCACAATGGAATCCGCGCGCTCGGCTGCGATCGCCAGGTCATGGGTTATCAGGAGAAGGCTGATCTGCAGCTCCTCCCGCAACTTCGACAACAGGTCGAGAATACGCTTCTGGATCGTCACATCGAGTGCGGAGGTCGGCTCGTCAGCGACCAGCAGCGACGGCCGCGGCAGAACGGCGAGACCGATCAGAACGCGCTGGAGCATGCCGCCGGAAAGTTGATGCGGATAGGAGTCGTAGACACGCTGCGGATTGTCGAGCCCGACCTGCGCGAATGTCTCCAGAACGAGTGCCTTGCGAAGCGCCTTGTGCGGTTCGTCCAGAAGTGAGGCAGCTTCCATCGCCTGCGCGCCGATGGTGCGAACCGGGTTCAGGGAATTGCCGGGATCCTGCGGCACGAAGCCGATCCTGCGTCCCCTGAACGGGCGGAAGCGGCGCCCCGGAAGCCCCAGAAGCTCCTCGCCATCGAATTCGACGCGGCCAGTGGCGTGTCCCGTTGCGGGAAGCAGCCGCAGGACGGCGCGGGCGATGGTCGATTTGCCCGATCCGGATTCGCCGATCAGCGCGAGACTTTTGCCGCGTCCAAGCTCGAAGCCGACATTGGTCACGACCCTGTGGGTGCCGTAGGCCACCGACAATCCTTCGGCCCGCAGTAAGGGGGACGATGGGCGATTCAAAAACGTGGTCAGTCTGTCTTGCGGAGCCATCGGCTGATCCTGTTTACAGAGAGAACGGTTGCGATCGTGACGAGGGCCGGGGCGTAAACCAGCCAGGGCCATTTGAGGTAATCCTTGCCGATCGAAATCAGCAGGCCCCAGTCGGAAGCAGGCGGCGGGTCGCCATAGCCAAGGAAAGCAAGGCTGGCGATCACCAGGATGGAGTCGCCGAATTGCAGGACGGCAAGCGGCAACACCGATCGGGATGCGTTCGGAAGTACGTGGCGCCATAGAATATGCCAGCGCGATCCGCCGAGAAGGAAGGACGATTCGACGAACGTTGCCTGCCTCGTCTTGATGACTTCGGAGCGCATCACCCGGGCGAAAAGAGCGACGGCCGAGACCCCTGTTGCGATTGCCGCATTCGTCGTGTCGAAACCGATTGCGGTGACGACGATGACGGCAAGCAGGAATTTGGGGATCGCGAGCAAGACATCGACGAGGCGGGCAAAGACCGTGTCCACCCAGCCGCCGAAGAAACCGGCCAGCAGCCCGATAATTCCACCGACGACAACGCCGATCACGACCGCGATTAGTGCGCTGGCTACCGATGAGGCCGTGCCATAGACGATCCGGGCGTAAAGGTCGCGGCCGAGATGATCGGTGCCGAACCAATGCGCCGCGCTTGGGCCAAGCAACTTCTGGGCGGGAGTGCCGCTCACGGGATCGTAGCCGGTGAACAGGCCAGGCGCCAAGGACCAGGCGATCGCCAGAGCGACGACCAGGAACGAGAGGACTACGACCGGCGGCACGCGCAGGCCCGTCAGGCGGTCGACAAGCGTCGCACGTGGTGTGGAAGAAATAGAGGCGAGCGTCATGGGGTCACCGCTTTGGAGATCGGAAGAGAGCTGTCGTCAGCGGTCGTCGGGCGACGCTGCTGCGTGCCAAGAAGTTTTACGCGGGGATCGAGCAGCGGGTAGGTCAAGTCGGCGATCAGGTTCACGACGACAAAAACCACCGCGGCGAGCGAGACGACCGCCTGCAGAACCGGCAGGTCTTGGGTGCTGACCGACCGCTGCACCAGGCTGCCAAGCCCGTTCCGGCCAAACACCGTCTCGGTGATCAGCGACCCGCCGAGCAACTCGCCGATCGTCAGAGCGACGACGGTGATGACGGGCAGCGACGACGGCTTCAGCAGGTGCTTGACGAAGAGCCGCATCTGGCTAAGCCCCCGGCCGCGCGCGACGGTGGCGTAGTCCTGGCCGGACTCATGGTCGAGATTGGCAATCAGCACTTCGGCAATCTGCGCCGAGATCGGGATGCCGAGGGCGATCGCCGCGAAGAGCGTTGCCCAGAAACTGTCGGGCTCGATGACGCGAAAAACGCCCAGCTGGAAACCGAAGAGGTGGATCAGTACTAGGCCGATCACGAAGTTCGGAACCGACAGGAACAGCGAGGGGAAGCCGCGCAGCAGACCCTGGCCAAACCGCTGCGGCAGAAACTGTGTGCCGTAGGCGATGATCGCTGCCAGCAAAAGCGCAACCGCAAGGCCCGCCGAGGCGAGCACGAGCGTCGACGGCAGAACCTCGGCGATCAGCGTCGCCACCGGCCTGTTGGTCCGCATCGACAGGCCGAGATCGCCGGTCAAGAAGCCGGAAAAGGCGTTCCAGAGCTGCACGGGGATCGGCTTGTCCAAGCCCTGCGCAGCGATGATCTCCTTAATCTCATCCGGCGTGAAGCCGTTTTGAGGGTTGTTCAGGACGTTGGTGATCGGATCGCCGGGCAGGATGCTGACGACGACAAAGGTGAAGACATAAGACAGCAGGATCACGACGATCGCCTGCAGCAGCCGTTTTCCGGCATAGTTGAAATAGGCTTTGCTCATGCCAATCACCTCTGTGTCTGTTGAATGGCCGGGCTATTTGCTCTTCGTCGCCGTGTAGTAGCTGGCATAGGCGACGCCGTTGTAGACTTCGCCCTTGAGCTTCGGCGACTGCACATAGATGCGCTGGACGATCTGCGTTCGCGGAATGAAATAGCCCTGGTCGAGGACGTATTTCTGCAGTTCGTCGAGAAGCGGCTTGCGCGCTTCGATGGAACCGGCGCCGGCGATCTTGTCGCGCAGATCGTTGAGGGTTTTGTCGCTCTCGTCGAGGGCAAACCAGTTTTCGCCATTGTTGGCGTTGGTCAGAATGCTGGCGACAGTGCCGGCGTCGATGAAGGAGCGCGTCACCTCATAGGCGGGCACTCCGGCGCCGCCATACTTGACCTTCTGGCCGAAGGTGACGACGTCATAGGCGCGGATATCGACCTTCCAGCCGATCTTGCCGAGTTGCTGCGAAATCAGTTCGTCGATCGACTTCGATGTTGCGAGATAGGGGTTCGAGTTCAGCGTCAGCAACAGCGGTTTGCCATCCTTGACGCGGATACCGCCCGGGCCTTTCTTCCATCCGGCCTCGTCGAGAAGCTTCTCCGCCTTGTCAGGATCGTAGGCAAGGAGTGCACTCTGGTCGGTTGCTCCCGGAACGTTGCTCTGGATGAACGACGTCGCAAGCTTCCAGTCGGGCGTATAGACGGTGTCGATGATTTCCTGGCGATTGATGCCGGCCTGAAGAGCCTGGCGGACCTTCACGTCGTCATAGGGAGCAAGCTTGGTGTTGACCGCCCAGCCATTGACGAAGCCGAGATAGCGGGGCGTCGCCACCGTGAGGCCTTCCGACTTGAGGGACTCGAGTTCCTGAGGCGATGCGTTGTAGCCGACGTCGGCCTGGCCGGATTGAACTGCCGCAACGCGGAGCGACGGTTCCGAGACAAGCTTGTAGGTGATCGTATCGAGATGGGCAGGGCCGGTCTGGCCGACCGCTGCCGGCCCCCAGTTGTAGTCCTTGCGCTTGGCGAGCTTGACGTAGTCGCCTTCCTTCCAGGACTCGACGACATAAGGGCCGCTGCCGGAGGTCTTGCTCAAGTCCGCCTGGGCGCTTGCCGGCGAGGCGATGGTCTTCGGGGAAATGAGAATCGAGCCGTGGTAGCCGAGCGTCGGGATGAAGCCGAGGGTCGGCTTCTTGAAGAAGACCTTCACGGTCGTCGCATTAACGGCTTCGGCATGATCATAGGTCTTGGGGAACAGGCCGATCGGATTGATGCCCTCGCTCTTGCGCCCGGCATACCAGATGTCGAGATTTGCGACGACGGCTGCAGCATCGAGCGGGCTGCCATCGGAAAAGGTCACGCCGGTCTTCAGATGCAGGGTGAATTCGGTCGCACTGTCGTTCTGCTCCCAGCGCTCGGCGATCCACGGGCTGACCTTGCCGTGGGCATCGACATAGAGAAGCTTGTCGGTCACATGGCCCCAGATATGGCCCTGAAAGCTGGAGATCGCGCTGTTGTTGGGGATCCAGGTGTCTCCGAGGGAGTCGATCAGGAAGACGACGTCTCCGCCATCATGCGCTCCGTCCTCAGCCAATGCCGGGGCTACATTCACTGTCGCGACCAGAGCGGCAAATGCCAATGCAGAGGTGGCGGTCAGCAGACGACGCCGGGAAAGAAGGGAGCGGAAAGAGCGGTCGTTCATGAAGCGGTCCTGTTTGGTTACCGGGCTGAGTACGAACAGGAGCCTATGGGAGCGGAACGATTTCGAGAAAGACTGGTTGTTCTTTTTCTATCGAGTTAGTAGATTATTTTATCAGTGCAATCTGAAGCACGAGGATGAGGATTTCCAGTGGCCCTTCGCCCGCTGGGGGGTATTGCCACTGCCAGCCTATTCGTCGATGAACGTCATTCCGTCGAGGATGCGCACGGGCGGCAATTCGCCGGCAAAGCGCTCGACATCGACCTTTGTCAGTTGCCCGGTCGAGGCCTGGGCAAGCTGAGACGTGCCGACATCACGGGTGAGGACGTTCGGGTTGCCATGAACGCACATGGCCATCTCGGCATCCGCATCATCAGGCTCGAACCAAGCGCCGGTGGCAAGCTGCATTACACCAAGTTTTACATCCGCACTGATCACCGCAGCCGCCAGGCAACTGCCGCGGGCGTTGAACAGCCTGACGATATCCAGGTCCGAAATGCCGCGCTGTGCCGCATCCGCCGGGTTGATGCGTACCGGTTCGCGGCCGTTGATCTTGGTGGAGCGGCTGAAGTCGCCATAGTCCAGCTGGCTGTGGAGACGCGAGTAGGGCTGGTTGCAGACAAGATAGAGGGGATAGTGCCCCTCTACCGCCTTTGTCGTCAGGTCCGGTTCAAACCAGCGCGGGTGGCCCCGGCAATCGTCATAGCCAAAGCTCTCGATCGTTTCAGAGAAGATTTCGATCTTGCCCGATGGCGTCGGCAGCGGATTGGCCTCCGGATCGGCCCGGAATGCGCGCGCAGGGCCGCCACCGTCCGGCCTTACAGGCAGTTGCAGTTCGCCTTTCTCCCAGAACGTTTCGAAATCCGGCGCCGGGTGACCCGCGGCGGTGAGTGCCGCGCGCGTTGTCTCGAATAGAAAAGCGAGCCACTCGCGGCTCGACCGGTTCTCGGTGAATTCGCCGCGCTTGCCGAGGCGCTCTGCGATATCCGCGAATATCTCGTAGTCGTCGCGTGCTTCGCCGACCGGTTCGATCAACTTCTTCATCGCGATCATCATCGGATCGCGGTCGGCCGCACCGATATCGTCGCGCTCAAGGGTCGTGGTCGCGGGCAGGACGATATCGGCGTGGCGCGCCGAGGACGTCCAGGCCGTCTCGTGCACGATGATCGTCTCCGGCTTCTTGAATGCCTGACGAAGTCTGTTGAGATCCAGATGATGATGGAACGGGTTGCCGCCGGCCCAATAGACAAGGCGGATGTCAGGATAGCGCAGAGCCTGGCCATTGTAGTGGAACGGGTCGCCCGGTTTCAGCAGCATGTCGGCGATCCGTGCGACGGGAATGAAATCCGGCACCGGATTGTGGAATTGCTTGAGCGTCGGCAGGGGAACGGCAAGCTGGCTTTTGCCGATATTGCCGAGCGCGCCGAGCGAATAGGAAAAGCCGCCGCCGTCCAAGCCTATCTGTCCGAGCATGGCCGCCAGCACGATGCCCATCCAGACTGGCTGTTCGCCGTAGTCGGCGCGCTGCAAGGAATGGCTGACGGTGATCAGCGTTCGGACGTTCGCCATGCGCCGCGCCAGATCCACGATCGTCTCGGTAGCGATACCGCAGATGCCGGCTGCCCATTGTGGGCTCTTCGCGACGCCATCATCGCGCCCCAGCAGATAAGCCTCGAAGCGTGGATAGCCTGTCGTATAGCGGTCGAGAAAGTCCCGGTCGTGCCGTCCCTCGTTGACGAGGACGAAGGCGATTGCGAGCATGAGCGCGACATCGGTTCCCGGGGTCACCGGCAGCCATTCCGCATCGAGGTCGGTCGCAATATCATCCTTGAGCGGGCTTATGAGGACGAAGCGCGCACCGCGCGCATGGGCACCGCTCAGCGCCGGGCGCACGACGTGCCGGCTGATGCCGCCGCCATGGACATCGGTGTTCTTGACCGCCATGCCGCCGAAGGCAACGATCAGCTCGCTGCTGCGCTCGATCGCGTCCCAGGTGACGCTCTTTCGGTCGAAAGTGTCGTAAGGACCGAGCACATGCGGAATAATGACCATCGCCGCGCCCGAACTGTAGGTATTGACCGATTTGACATATCCGCCGAGGACGTTGAGGAAACGGTGAATTTGGCTTTGGGCATGATGGAACCGCCCCGCACTGGACCAGCCGTACGAGCCGCCGAAGATGGCCTGCGGTCCGGCTTCGCCGTGAACGCGGCGAAGCTCACTGGCGACAAGATCGAGCGCTTGCGGCCAGGTGACCTCGACATAACCATCGCTCCCGCGCTTCCCGGCATTATCGGGCCTGCCTTCGAGCCAGCCACGCCTAATGGCCGGGCGCCGGATGCGGGCGGGGCTATGGGCGATTGCGGGCAGATTGCCGAGCAGGGGAGATGGGTGCGGGTCAGCGGGATGCGGACGGATTTCGAGAGCTTCGTCCCGATGCCGTCCATAGAATGCACCCCAATGAGAGCTGTGGGGTTTGAAACCGTCCATCGCACCGTCTCCCGCGACAAGGGTGGAAAGATCGGCAACACTCACACCGGCAGGATCTTGCCGGGGTTCATGATGCCTTTGGGATCGATGGCGTGCTTCAGCAGAGCCATCAGCTCCACGGCGTCTCCGTGTTCCTGACGCAGATAGCCGATCTTGCCGGTGCCGACGCCGTGCTCGCCGGTCGACGTGCCGCCGACGGAGATAGCGTGTTCGACCATCTTCTTGTTGATGGCCGCGACCTCGGCAAGCTCCGCCTCGTTCTCGGGATCTACGGCGAAGACCACATGATAGTTGCCGTCGCCGACATGGCCGAGAATGGCAGCCGGAACACTGCAGTCCTGCAACAGGGCGCGGGTCTTCAAAATGCAGCCGCTGAGTTCCGACACCGGAACGCAGACATCGGATGACCAGCCCTTGGCATTCTGTCTCTGCGAGACGACCGCGTAGAAGGCGTTATGACGGGCCTTCCAGAGACGATTTCGCTCTTCCGGCGCATTGGCCCATTCGAAATCCTTGCTACCATGATCCTTCACAATGCCCGCAACGAGCTCGACCTGCTCCTGAACCGAGGCAGGAGACCCGTGGAATTCGAAGGCGAGGGTATCTTCGATCTTGAGCGACAGGCCTGAATAGGCGTTGGCGGCAGCAATCAGGCCACGGTCCATCAGTTCCATCCGGGCGACTGGGATGGCAAGCTGCACGATGGCGATCGCGGCGCTCACCGCCTGCTCCACGCTCTCGAACGAGCAGAGGGCCGCCGAAATGGTTTCCGGAACACCCTGGAGCCGCAAGGTCGCTTCAGTGATGATGCCGAGCGTGCCCTCCGAGCCGACGAAGAGGCGGGTGAGGTCGTAGCCGGCAGATGATTTACGTGCCCGCCCGCCGGTGCGAATGATCTGGCCGCCTGGTAGCACAACGGTCAGCGACAGCACATTCTCGCGCATGGTGCCGTAGCGCACGGCGTTGGTGCCAGATGCCCGCGTCGCCGCCATGCCGCCAATCGAAGCGTTGGCGCCCGGGTCGATCGGGAAAAACAGGCCCTGGTCGCGCAGATGCGCGTTGAGCTGCTCGCGCGTGACGCCGGCTTGGACGGTGCAGTCGAGATCCTCGGCGCTGACACGAATGATCTGCGACATCTGGGAAAGATCGATCGATACGCCGCCGCGTACCGCGGTCAGATGTCCCTCGAGCGAGGTTCCCGCGCCGAAGGCGATGACCGGCACGCCTGCCGCGGCGCAGAGCCGGATGGCTTCGGCCACGTCGTCGGTGCTTTGCGCGAATACGACGGCATCCGGGATCGCCGGCGTGTGATGGGATTCGCCGCGGCCGTGCTGCTCGCGCAGCGTCAGCGAGACGGAGAAGCGATCACTGAACCTCGCCAGCAATTGGCCCGATAGCTCGGCGGATAGGATACTCATCTTTCACGTCCTTTTCGGCGCTGACCGTGCCAGTCGAAATCGCGCCATGCCGTCACGACCGGGCACGGATGCAGATTGATCGGTACCGAGCTTCACAGGTGCGCCGTCAGACGGCGATCTTCTCGCCGTTCAGGTGGCGCTCAAGGAAGGGCAGGTTATCTTGCCCCCAGTAGAGTTCGTCTTCGTAACGAAACGTCGGAAGGCCGAAGACGCCGGAGTTCTTGGCGCTTTCGATGTTGGATCTCCAGATCGATTGGGTGCCCTCGGTTTGGGCGCGTTCTTCCAGCTTTGTCCCGTCGATCCCTACCGAAGTGGCGATTGCCTGACGCACCTCGCTCTGGCCGATATCCGCCGCGTCCGTCCAGAATGATGTCTGCAGAGCGCGAGTAAGCGCGAGCCAGTCCAAGCCGTCCTCGATGGCAGCGATGACCATGAAGCCGGCGGGCGTGGGGTCGGACAGGGCCGCGCGATTTTCGAAGTTCAGCGTTTTGCCGCGCAGAACTGCCCAGCGCTTCAGGTCCGCGGTCCAGTAGGCGCGCCTGGCTTCAGGCCTGTTGCGCGAATAAATGCCACCGTTATCCTCGATCAGTGAGATGACGTGCGGCCGGATCACAGCGTCATGCCTGGAAGCGAGTTCCGAAAAGGCATCTAGACCGATGAAAGCCCACGGGGAGCCGATACCGAAGAAGTAATCAATAACCTTTGCCATGTTCCGCCTGTTCAGGACCTCGTTTAAGGACGCGCTGCATCGAATACGAAAAGCGCGCACTCCCTGGCGGTCAGCACAGCCTGGGGATCGCGCCCGACGGCAACTGTCGCCAGAGCGCCCTCGTAAAGAAGGGAAAGATGAGCGGCCGGCTGGGCCGTCTCGACGCCCGCCCTTTCCATCAGCGCGCCAAACATCCGGCTGACGGCTGCCTTATGGGCGCGCGCGACGGTAACAACCCGTTCTGAATCCCCGTGCTCGGCCACTGCCAGGGCGAACGCGCATCCACGAAACTCCGGGCTGTCCGCCTTTTCATGCAGCCGCTCGAAGATGAGATTGAGCTGATCCCGCGGGCGCGGGACTTCGTTCAGGACCTCTTCCAGAGAGCGTATCACCCGCTCGTGGCGGTCATGAAGATAGGCGGCCACGAGATGATCCTTGGACGGGAAATGCCGATAGAGCGTTGCCTTGGCAACCTTGGTTTCTTCGATGATGCGGTCGATGCCGACAGCGCGGATACCTTCTCGGTAGAAAAGTGCGCCGGCAGACGCGAGGATGTGATCTGAAATGGAAGCTTTCATCGAACTGCTTGCGGAGCCTTCTCGAAACAGCGCGCTCTGACATGCGAGTGCAGCAAGAGAGATTTCTATGCAGGCAAACCCTCAAGAGAAAGACAGGTCATTCCATTTGGGGGCGCGACGTTGGGAATATTTTTGCTCCGACGCATGTGTCTTTGGACCTGCGACTCTGATGCTTTATCGGCTGTCCATCGGACGGCGTCGCCGCATACGTCCCGTCATCGCTACCTGGCGGCGTTTCTGAGCAGGTCGATCTCTGTGGCGATCGGTCCGAGCAGCTTCCGCAGGCGATTTTCTTCAACTTTATCGAGGCGAAATCGCTGCGCGAACTCGCTGACGTACCAGACTTTTTCTTTCCCGGGTTGGCCTATTCTGTGCGAAGGGATAGGATACTGCATGACGATATCCTTCGATATGCGAGGCATTCACCTGAAGTTTTCGAGATCCAGAACGATCATGCTGTCGCGGGTTTTTGCGTAGGCTTTTTCCGCAACCTTCTGAATTCTGGGCCGCAGCGCGTCGAACGAAGCAAGATAGTCCTCGACGCTTGCAGTTCGCTGGGACAATTCGCCGGCCAGAACGTCGGCGGACACGAAAAATCGAATCTCGAACATGCCGTCGTGCCCGAGAAAACGAACGCGTCGATTTGCTTCATCATAACTTCGAGCCGAATTCGGGAAGGAGATGGCCATCAACGGCCTCCCTCATCCTGCCATCGATCGATGGCTTGGTCCTTCGGCAACTTTCCAGCCCGAAGATCATATGCGACCCCTTTGCCCCGGCGCTCCAGGGCGCGCAGCAAAGCTTCCCTGGTCCTGTTGCCGTTCCGGAACTCCGAATTCAGGAAGACTGCGGCCGTGTGCTTGGCGTCCGAACCGGCTTCGGCTTCAACACCTCTGAAGCCTGCGGTTCTCAAGACATCCCTGAGCATCGCGACATTGACGGGATCGATGTATTCCGGTGATGGATTGGAAGACATACCGTCCTCCTTTGTTGGGGCGAGGGTTCACGCCCTCAAAGGCAGCGCCCGTGAAACGAGCTGCTATCGGCGATATACGTCGTACACATGATCCTCAATTACAAGTCGAATTGGAAAGGTTGCCCCACCTTTGTCGTCTTCTGAACAAGAGATAGGTGTTTTCGGGCCGCGAGCCAGGCATCGCCAGGCTTTCGCGACTGTCGGCTACGGCGCTTATCTAAGACAAATTGGCCTCAGGGCGGCGCTGATTGGAAATATTATAACTTGTAATCTTCCGGGATAAGCACATATTCAGAGGTGAGTATTGTACTCAGTACGTTTAGAAATGCGATTTCTCTGAAATAAACATTATAATTATTGAGAAATTCCGCATAATTCACCCGTCCCCGGCACGGAAATATTTTTATTTATTTAGACCTTGAGGCGTCGCCGCCTCGAAGGAAGGCTGTTCCGATCTCAGGTCACCCCGATCTTAGCGGCAAGATCCAGGAGGCCTCCATGACATTCGAGCACGCCGACGTGCGAACATCTTCCAAACCGTGGGGCAGCCACGATCTCAGACCCTGGAATCGGAGCGGAAACAGCGAAACCGCAATCGGTGAACTCAGCTTTGATCGCGCCGACCAGGCCGCCGATCCGGCCTTGCTTCTCAAACTGCTCTTCACGAAGCAGAAATTGTCGATTCAGGTTCACCCCGATGATGCCTTCGCGCAAACGATGGGGATGGCCAACGGCAAGACCGAAGCATGGTATGTGCTGTCTGCGGAAGACGGCGCCCAGGTCGCCATCGGATTGAAGCAGCCGCTGACCCAACCGGAGTTACGAAACGCGATCGCCGACGGATCGATCGCTGATCTTGTCAAGTGGCAGGCCGCGGAGGTCGGCGATGTGTTTTTCATTCCAGCTGGAACCATCCACGCCATCGGCGCCGGTCTCGTCATTGCCGAAATCCAGCAGAGAAGCGACACGACATTTCGCCTCTTCGACCACGGGCGATCGCGCGAACTCCATATAGACCAGGCGGTTGAAGTGGCCGACCTGGAGCCGGCGAAAACGGACAGGATGCCCATACATCTGACCGTCGAGCGGCTGAAACTTGTATCCTGCGCTTTTTTCGTCCTGGAACGGATCGATCTTCCGCCGGACGCGAACTGGGAATTGCAGGCGCAGCGCGAGACCTGGGGCCTGGTCACCGCTGGAGACGCAACCATAGGATCGATGCGTGCCGGTGTCGGAGATGCGTTCTTTGCCGAGGCGGACCGAGCCGTCATCAATGTCGGGCGCAATGGACTGACGATCCTGCTGGCCTATGCCGACAGCGCGCCTCGGCCCGGGCTGCTGCGCGATCTCGACGATCGTAAATCCGGCCTTGCGATCCACGATTTAGTGCAGGTGGGTGCTTCATCAAGAAAACCCGCCAGCTTGCCGCTCCGCTCAATGGAGGGTCACCCATGACCAGCTTCCGGAATACCCATCTCAAGACTATTGCCTTCATCGGCAACTCACTGCCTCGCCGCTGCGGCATCGCGACCTTCACGACAGACCTGCAGCAGGCCATTTCAAAATCACCTGCCGGCGTGGAGACCGCGATCGTCGCGATGACGGACCATGGTCATGCCTATGATTATCCCGCCAGCGTCTGGCTTCAGATCCCCGACGAAAGTCCGCAGGATTATATCCGCGCGGCGGAAGCTCTGAATGCCGGCCGGTTCGATGTCGTCTGCCTTCAGCATGAGTTCGGCATTTTCGGGGGCGAAGCGGGAAGCCATGTCCTGGCGCTGCTTTCGCGGCTGGAGATGCCGATCGTGACCACGCTGCACACCGTGCTCGCGCAGCCCAGTCCGGCTCAACGCCGCGTCCTCACGCAGATCATCGACACATCTGCGAAAGTCGTGGTGATGGCGGAAAAGGGCCGCGCGCTGTTGCGCGAGGTCTATGGTGTTCCGGCTGAGAAAATCGAGGTGATCCCTCATGGAATTCCGGACATCGCCTTCCGTGAACCCGACCTGGCAAAGACGAAGCTCGGGTTCGAGGATCGGTCCGTCATCCTGACGTTCGGGCTGCTGTCGCCCAACAAGGGCATTGAGATCATGATCGACGCGATGCCGCTGATCCTGAAGAGCCAGCCCCACGCGGTGTATGTGGTGCTGGGCGCGACCCATCCCAATCTCGTCCGCAACGAGGGAGAAGCATATCGTGAAAGCCTGGTTGCCCGCGCGCTCGATCTCGGGATTGAGAACCACGTGGTCTTCCTCGATCAGTTCGTCGACCAGGCGACGCTCCTGGATTTCATTTCCATGTGCGACGTCTACGCCACTCCCTATCTGAACGAGGCGCAGATGACGTCGGGCACTTTGGCCTACAGTTTTGGCCTGGGGAAGGCGGTCGTATCGACGCCCTATTGGCACGCGCGCGAACTTCTGGCGGATGGACGCGGGATCCTCGTTCCCTTCAGCGATGCGGAGACGATCGGCAGAGAGATTGCGACTTTGCTCACCGACAATGCCCGGCGAACCGCCATGCGCGTGCGGGCCTACGCGAGCAGCCGGTCGATGACATGGCAGAGAACGGCGGAGCGGTATCTTTCGCTGTTCGGGGACGCGACCCAACGCAGATCTCGCCCCAACGCAGTCGTGTCGGGTGGCAATGCCTCGGTGCGAAAACTTCCTGCCTCTCCCGAGCCGCAGCTCGCCTATCTCCTTTCGATGTGCGACGACACCGGGCTGTTCCAGCATGCCGTCCACTCGGTGCCCGATCGCTCGCACGGTTATTGTGTCGATGACAATGCACGCGCTTTGCTTCTGGCGGTCACTCTCGGCACATCGGGCGAGAAGCTCCTGCCGGAGCCATTGACGGCGCGCTTCGCTTCCTTCGTGCAGTACGCCTGGAATCCCGACAAGAAGCATTTCCGAAACTTCATGGGTTTCGATCGTCGCTGGCTCGAGGACAAGGGTTCCGAAGACAGCCATGGCCGAACACTATGGGCTCTGGGAGAATGTGCCCGCAGCGATATCAGTCCCTCCCGCAGACGATGGGCTGCCGCCCTGTTTGCCGAAGCCCTGCCGACGGCGGAGGGTTTTCTCTCTCCGCGCGCCTGGGCCTTTACGCTGCTTGGTCTGGACGGCTATTGCGCGATACGTGGGGAAGACATCTTCGCCAAACGCATGCGACTGCTTTTCGCGGACCGTCTGATGGATCTCTTCGCCCGCGTGGAGACGAAGGACTGGATCTGGTTTGAGGAAGGTCTCTCCTATGACAACGCGCGCCTGCCTCAGGCGCTGATCTTGACCGGGCTTGCCAGTGACACGCCTGCTTACGTCGCCGCCGGGCTGAAGACCCTGCGTTGGCTCATGACCTTGCAGACTGCCCCTCTCGGCCATTTCAGGGCGATCGGAACGGACGGTTTCCTCGATAGGCGGATGCCGCCGAAGGGATTTGACCAGCAGCCCGTCGAAGCGGCTGCCACCATCTCTGCCTGCCTTGCCGCGTGGCGCGCTGATCACGGCAGCGAATGGAAAGACGACGCAGCGCGCGCATTTGCCTGGTTCCTGGGTAGCAACGATCTGTCGCTGCCGCTCGTCGATCTCGACACGGGCAGCTGCCGAGACGGGCTGCACCGCACGCGCGTCAACGAGAACAGAGGCGGTGAATCCGTCGTGTCCTATCTGTTGGGCTTGGTGGAGTTTCGCAAGCTTGCGCGCACAAGCGGCCATCCCGCAACATTCGTTCCACTTCAAGCCCTGAGTGCGTGAAGCTCAATCCAGATAAAATCGAGATTATTTTGTCACAAGCCACTTTTCTGAACCGTCAGGCCCTTTTCCTGCGCCCCGATCCCACGCGCGTCGTCGTGCGCCCGTTCAAGCCCGCGACCGAGCCGCGGGACCTCAATCCGACGGACAGGACGCGAGCGAACCACATCGTCGATCGGGTTTTGGCGCTCGACCACGAAACGGCGGAAAGCCTGCTAGCCGATGTCCTGGAAAATTTCGAAGGCCGCCACCGGAACCTGCTTGCGACGTTTGAAAATCGGGCGAGCGATATGGAGGAGGCATTCACGCCTCACGTTGAGTTCACCAAGGTGCAACGTCAGCTCGTCGGCGCCTATTTTCTGCATGAATATTCCTTCGAGGCATCGGCGTTGTTCAACCCAAGCATCGTCGTCCATCCGGATCAGTCCGGAGTCCTCCAGGGCAGTCGGCGGTTCATCCTCAGTCTGCGCGCCGTGGGCGAAGGGCATGTGTCCTCGCTGACATTTCGAACCGGATTGATCGCGGCGGATGGAAGTGTGGAAATAGAGCCGACTGCGCGGCTCGCCTCGACTCCGACGGTGCACACTCGGATATCGGACCCGATCGGCGAGCCCGTCGATCTGAGCTTCAGCGCCCAGCAGCATATCAGCGAGCGAGTGATCTTCCCCATCACGCCAGCGCAGTCTAATGGCATCGAGGATGCGCGCTTCGTGGCCTTCGAGGATAACGGGCAGACAATGTTCTATGCGACCTATACAGCCTATAGCGGCAAGGGCATCCGCTCCGAATTGCTGGAGACCAGCGATTTCATATCCTTCCGGATGACCCCGCTCGCAGGATCGGCTGCAAGAAACAAGGGAATGGCCCTGTTTCCGCGCAAGATCAATGACCGCTACGCGATGATGGGACGGCAGGACAACGAGAACCTCTATCTCATCTATTCCGATGACCTCTATTCCTGGGATGGTGGGCAGCTGATCCTGCGGCCCAAATTTCCGTGGGAATTCGTCCAGATGGGAAACTGCGGCTCGCCGATCGAGCTCGACGAAGGCTGGCTGCTACTGACCCACGGCGTCGGCGCCGTCCGCAAATATGCGATCGGCGCGGCGCTGCTCGATAAACAGGATCCCTCCAAGGTCATCGCCCGTTCCCGGGAACCGCTGGTGCGGCCGGAACCCTCGGAGCGGGAAGGGTATGTGCCGAACGTCGTCTATACCTGCGGCGCCATGCGCCACAACGACCAGATCGTCCTGCCATACGCGGTATGCGACACGTTCTCGAATTTCTCGACGATCAAGATTGCAGATCTTCTGCGAACGCTCGACGGCTGAGCCATTTCATTCCGCCGCCGCGCGAGCGACGCGAACCTTCAGCGATCGGTCTTCGCAAAAAATCCCGGGTGTGGTCAGGCCATACCCGGGATTGCCTATGCGTGGGTACCGCCTGCTTCTGAGGCAGATGCGAAATAATCTCAGATAAGACGGTCGTCTTCCTTTGCCGGCAAAGGGCGGCGACGCGCGCTGTCGGCCGCCGATTTCTTGTGTCCTTCGACGGCGGCCTCTCGGACCTCGTCGAAGCGGTTTTTTTCGATCTCCGGCGGCAGGGGTTCTGCGGCAACCTTCTTTTCGAAACGGATCATGGTGTCATTCTCCTGTTTGGCAGATGGAGGACGCGCCCGATGACGGCGCGCCAAAGCGATCTCGAAGATACGCTAGACGGCCAGGGCCGTGCTGCAGCCTTCGGCAACGCGGCTGTCGGCCGAGGTCTGACCCGGCATGGTGGCCCAGCCGCCGGCTTCGATGAACTGCCGCTTCCTGTAGCTGTCGGGGATGGCCTTGAGTTCGGTCAGTTTTGTCGCTGCATCCGGCGCCGCATTGAATCGCTGGACGCAGATGGCGGAGGCGAGTTCACCCCGAGCCGTATCGCCCGCAGTCACCGCCGAGGCGCGCGACGAGCCGCCCGTCACCCAGCCGCCCCAGTTGAACCCGACGATGATGGTGGCGATCACCGTGACGAAGCACGCCCATACGAGAACTGTCTTGCTGGGTTGGTAGCTGCCGAAACGCTGGGCGATCGAAACCTTGCCGCTGCTTTGCATGGCCATTGGAATATCCCTTTGTGAATGTTGCGGGTCCGCTCCCCGGTCGCGCCGGCCGAGCGGTTCAGGCACTGCTCTGCTCTCAGTATCCCATCCCCGCCATGCCGCCGTTGCCGGCTGCGGGTTCCTTCGCGGGCATGTCGGCGATCATTGCCTCGCCGGTGATCAGAAGTGCTGCGATCGAGCCGGCGTCCCGCAGGGCGGTCCGAACCACCTTGGCGGGATCGACGATGCCGGCCTCGATCATGTCGACATAGGTTTCCGTCTGCGCGTCCGCACGCCGGATGATGACGCGGTCGTGGAGGGGACGGAATGTCATGAGAAATCTTTCTGCGGCCGACGCATAGGGCGGCTGCGCTCATGGCATAACACCTCTGGCACTCGATTGACAGGATTGCCAAGCAAATATTATTTATGGTGATGGTATGCTATTATTTTCATAATTGTCTGGGATTATTGTGTGGCGGTAAAAATAGTTATTCTTCTATTTTTAATATTTCTTTCCTGCGGATTTATTGTCCAAATTTGTTCAGGAAATTGGGATCAGCCTGGGCCTTAAGTTGAAGCGTGGGTTTCTGCAAGAAGTGTAACACAGAGGACTTTCCTGCGAGCGCCGACATTGGCGAATGCGACCTGGTTGGAAAAAATGTCTTACCGGCGCCGGGGCTGGCCCTGAATGATGTAGGAAGCCTTCGATCAATCCGCCCCCGCCCCTGGATCGTGTCCAGGTCGGCAGCACTTGCCTGGGTAAGGGGGCAGGCAACGACTGCGAGCCCCCGCAGCGATGGCGACACGTCGCGGACGGCGTAAAAAGGACTTGGTCAGTGACATGCCAATTGGCTCCTGGGATCCGATAGAGAGTATTGCGCGTGAAAAAGCCTGTGCCCGCGGCGTCGGCCTCTCGCGGTCGCACTGTCCCAGACGGCGTCGTTAACTTGGGTTTTGTGATGTTAAGTAATGTTGTCCCGGTCACTGCCGCTGACCCGCATGTGGCGGCATTCGCAACAAAACCAAATAAAACCAAACACACTCTTGCGCCGGCAAAAGCTAGATTTTCTCATATCCGTATGAGGAACTCGCTATGTCCATCGAAACCATTCGCTCCAAGAAAATTCTTGTGTTTCTGCCCACAGCGGCGGCCAGTGCGATTGTCACGAAACTGGCGGACCATGGGCATGAATCCGTTGCGGTATCGACGTTTCCAGAGGCTTTCACTGCGCTCCGGTCCGATCAGTATTCCTTCGCCATAACGACGCGAGGGGAGATCGATCTCCTGCGCAATATCCGTTCCATACCGGTGGTCAATCTCGAGGTTTTCTTCCACACCGAGCCTTCCGGCGATGGTCCATTGGTAACGTCAAAACGGTTCGACAGCCACGCATTTATGAAGCGGATCGAGTTCCTTGTTCAGCCTATGGCGACGAGAGCTGAACCCGCCCGCGCCGAGCAGGCAAAGAATGAAGGGATGCCGGAACGTGACACGCCCCGATGGTGGGCGGCGATAAAGTTCATGCTGGGTTTGTCGCGCCGGCGAGAAGGATTGAAGGATGTTCGATCCTGAGAGGCTTCGAGTGGTCGCCGCCGGCCTTAGTCCGGCGATAGAAGGAACCGCAGCCGGATAGAGGCCTTGCACAATGGAGTTCTGGCGGATTGTCGCTCCAAAGCAGGAGCAGGCCTTCTTCGGGATATGTCTTTTGATCTACTGGCTGATAAGCGCCGCCTCGTTGAGCGGATACATCCTGGGAGCTCTGTTTCTGATCGTGGCAGCGGGCCGGCTGATACGGCATGCCGTGACGCTTTTTGCTTCAAAACTGCCGAGGAGATCACAGCTCAGGCACTATATCATACTGTGTACGTCAGTGGCTTTCTTTTCCCTGCTCGCATTGCGCGGTTGTTACCTCGCTGCCGTGATCGTCGATGTAGGGTTCCATTCCGATCCGTTCGAAGTCCGTAGCGATATCGGTCGGCATTAACTACTAGGCAGATTGAGTGCCGGGGCAATCCGGCATTTCCCCCGCGCCGATGTCGGAGATCGAGGTATCGGACTGCTCGTCTGGGGTCTTCTCGCCATCGGCGTTCACCTCATCACAGTTCGTCGAGCCCTTCATTCAGCGTCTCGATATTGCGTAGGCGCTTTCTTCCCTCGACACCTGCCTTCTCCAGGCATCGGGTGATCAGCAGATGGCAGAGGGCCATGACTGCCGTATGGTTGAAGAGGGGACCGGGCGCCAGGGTCTGGCATTGGAAATGCCAGGTTGCCGATGTCTCGAACGCGGCACCCTCGTCGGTGATGTAGAGGAGTTTCGCTTTCGACTTCCGAAGCTGGGCGAGGATGGCATCCACCTGGGCAATTCGCCGGCGCATGGCGAAGAACACCACCACGTCGTCCTCGCGCAGGCTGACAAGGTGTTCTCCAAGCGTCTGCCCCGCGCCGGGGATCGCGACGATATCCTCGATCACCTGGGTCAACTGCCATTGCAGGTAGGAGGCAAAGGGATGACTGCTCCGGAAACCGAGCACCCAGACCTTCCGGGCGGCAATCATTGCTTCCGTCACGGCTTCGATCTGGCCCTCGGATACCGAAAGGAACGTTGCTTCAAGATTGGCGATCGCCTGAGCGACATGCGCCTGCATCGACTGGGCCGCCGCGGCGTCGGCGGCCGCCGTCAGGAAGAGCCGGGAACCGGTCTGCTTTTCGGCCCGGGCATGGCGGCGGGCTTCCTCGTAGTTCTCATAGCCGAGGCGCTGGATGAAGCGCGTCACCGTGGCCTTGGAGACATGCGCAAGTGCTGCAAGTTCCTGCGCCGAATAGCTGGCAAGCTCGCCGGGAAAGTCGCAGACGAATTCCCCCAGGCGCTTCTCGGCAGGATGCAACTGGGGAATTGCCTGCCTTACGCGATACAGGAACGATTTATCCTTCGGCACGGGGAGCTCCGCCAAGACATCAGCGCGCGGACTTTCCGGCGGGACGGCGCGACTTGCAACAGAAAAAACGACCCCTCCATGGCATTGTCTGGGAGATACCCCCATCAGTTTATCCTCGCTCCGGCTTCCTGGGGATGGGCGATCCGGGAAAGCAGCAGTTCGACAGCCGAGCGGATAGGGGCGATCACCGGTGACGAGAGGGTCCGCTGAAGATCGTCCGCCGCCTGGCCCAGCGGGCCGCCACCGATGATGACGGCTTCAGCGCAATCCTGTTCGAGGCATTCGCGAACCGCGCTCTCAAGGGCTGCGTGCAAACGTGCGGGATCGGAGGCAAGCACCAGCGGATCACCGCCGGTCAGCCGTGTCCCGGTGAAGAGGTGGGCAAGGCCAAGCGTTTCGGCCTTGGCGGCGAAGCTCGCCACGAGGTTGGGGGTAACAGTGGCGATGCCGAAACGCCGGCCTCCGGCGGAGGCTTCGTATATGCTCGCCTCGCAGATGCCGACCGCCGGCAGGCTGGACAGGGCTTTCAGGCGCTCGAGGCCCGGATCGCCGAATGCGCTGACGATCAGCCCATCGCTGGTTCCCTCCGCGGCCAATCCCATTTCGACGACGCCGCCGGCCGCCGCAGCAAGCTCCTCGTCATTGAGGATCATCGCTACTCCCCTCCTGGCGGTGACACCCTCCACGGAGAAATTTTCCGGCAGGTATTTCCGGGCGATCTCGGTCATCATGACCGTCGTCGCCCGGGAGGTGTTCGGATTGATCAATGTGATACGCGTCATGTCTCGTTCCGTGCGCGACTGCACGGACAGCCTCCCTACCTTGTCATTGTCTCTCATCATCTTTGGCCTGTTCAGGCATATTGCACGCAAGCAACGCTGCCGGCCCCGCCGACCGGCATCAATGCTGGCACCTCCGTGCGGCAAAGATCGGAAACCTGAACGCAGCGCGGCGCGAAGGCGCAACCGGGCGGCATCGCGGCAAGGTCAGGCGGCGCGCCGGGGATGGTGATCAGCCGGTCGCGGCCGTGGGCCAGTTCGACGCGGGCTCCAAGCAGCCCCTTGGTATAGGGGTGTCGCGGTTCGCGGATGATGTCGGTAACCCTGCCTTCCTCGACGATCCGCCCGGCATACATCACCGCGATCCGGTCCGCGACTTCCGCCGCAACGCCGATATCATGCGTGACGAAGATGACGGAGAGCCCGTATTCCTTCTGCAAATCACGGATCAGCAGGAGAATCTGGATCTGTACCGTTGCATCGAGAGCCGTGGTCGGTTCGTCGGCGAGCAGGACCTTTGGATTGCACGCGAGCGCCATGGCGATCATCGATCGCTGCAGCATGCCGCCGGACATTTCATGCGGATAGTTTTGCAGCCGGCGCTCCGGGGAGGGGATCTTGACCTTCTGGAAGAGAGCAAGCGCGCGCGCCGCCGCTTGCGAGCGCGAGATGCCCTCATGCCGCATGATGGTTTCTTCTATCTGGCGGCCAAGTGTGTAGACCGGGTCAAGTGCCAGCCGCGGCTCCTGGAAGACCATCGAGGCGACGGCGCCGCGAAAGGCACCGAGATCCTTGGCCGTCAATCCCGTCACATCGCGGCCGGCGACTGTCATCGAGCCTTCGATCGTCGTGCCTTTGGGGTGCAGGCGCAGCAGCGAGCGCATGGTGACGCTCTTGCCGGACCCGGATTCGCCGAGCAGGGCCACAACCTCACCCGGCTGTACCGAAAGGCTGACGCCGTTGACGGCTTTGACGGGCTTTCGGCCGCGGTTGAACGTCACGGAAAGATTGCGGATATCGATCATTGCAGGGGGTTGCATGGTCATGCCTCCATCAATGCCGGCGCCCGGCTGTGGCCGGAGCCCGGTACGGACATCAGGCAGGCTGCGGACTGGCTGTCGGACACGCTGGCAAGCGGCGGAAGCCTGTCGCTGCAGATGCTCTCGGCGAACGAACAGCGGGTATGGAACCGACAGCCCGGCGGCGGATCGATCGGGTTCGGCGGGTCGCCGGAGAGCGGCGGCTCGGAGGTTCTTTCGGACGGGTCCATCTTTGGCATCGAGGCGAGGAGTGCAGCGGAATAGGGATGGCGCGTGTTCTCGAAGATCGCATCGCGGCTGCCGATCTCGGCCACCTTGCCGAGATACATGACCATCACCCGGTCGCACATGAAGCGCACGACGTTGAGGTCGTGGGAGATGAACAGGTAAGTCAGACCAAAATCCCGCTTCAGGTCGAGGAGCAGGTTCAGGACCTGTGCCTCCACCGACTTGTCGAGTGCCGACACAGCCTCGTCGAGGATGACGAGCCGCGGTTCGAGTGCGAGCGCCCGGGCGATGTTGACGCGCTGCCGCTGACCGCCTGACAGTTCGTGCGGGTAACGGCCGGCGAAGCGCAGGGGCTCCAGCCCGACGCGGTGCAGCAGGTCATGGGCTCTGGCGATCGCCTTGCTCGCGGGAACGCCATGGACGCGTGGCGCAAAGGCGATGGATTCTTCGATCGTCAGCCTGGGATTGAGGGAGGCGTAGCTGTCCTGAAAGACCATCTGGACCTGGCGGCGGTAGTCGGAAAGCGGGAGCGCGCCGCCAACCGTCTCACCGTCGAACAGGATATCGCCTCGGTCGGGCAAGATGAGCTGCATCAGCAGCCGCGCCGTGGTGGACTTGCCGCAGCCGCTTTCTCCGACGACCCCGAGCGTCTCGCCCTTGAGGATATCGAAATCCACGCCATCGACGGCGCGGACGACCTTCTTCGGCTTCATGAAACCGCTACCCTTGACCGGGAAATGCTTGATCAGGCCGCGCGCCGAGATCAGCGGCTGAGCAGGCCCGCCCCTTTCTCCGACGGGAAGATCGTAGGCAGGTTCCTCGACGATGCTGATCATGACTTCACATCCATGGCTGTGCGCAGCCCGTCCGAGAAAAGGTTGAAGCAAATCGATGTGATGAAGATCATCAGGCCCGGCAGGGCCGCCACGAGCGGGTTGTTGTAGATCGCTGTGCGAAGCGTGTTCAGCATCAGCCCCCATTCGGCATCCGGCGGCCGCACGCCGAGGCCAAGGAAGGAGAGGCCCGAGGCGAGGATCATCGAGACGGATATCAGGCTCGTGGCAAAGACGAAGATCGGGCCGAGCACATTGCCGAGGATATGGACGCGGATGATCGTCATCGGTGGGGCGCCGGAAGCCCGCGCCGCGTCCACGTAGTCGAGCTTGCGGACCTGGGTGGTGACGCTTTCTGCGACCCGGGCGATCTGTGGGATGAAGACGACCGTCAGCGAGACGAGGGCATTGGTGAGCCCCGAGCCGAGTGCGCCCGACAACGCCACGGCCAGAAGGACCGACGGAAAGGCATAGAATACGTCGATCGTGCGCATGATCAGCGTGTTCACGATGCCGCCCGCATAACCGGCGACGATACCGATCGTCGAACCGATGATGAAAGCGATCGGCACCGGAATGACGCCCATGATGAGCGATAGCCGCGCTCCATGGATCAGCCGGGAGAGCATGTCGCGGCCGAGTTCGTCCGTACCGAAGATATAGCCGGGTGTGCCGATCGGCTTGAGGCGGCGGATGACGCTGCCCTTGGAGGGATCGTAGGGCGCGATATAGGGCGCAAGAATTGCGATCAGCACCAGGATCAGGAGAATCACGAGGGCCGTCATGGCGACCGGATCGCGGCAGATGCGGCGCAGCACGCTGCTCCAGAAGCCGGGGGACTTGGCGATAGCGGCAGGGGAAGGGGCCGCGACGTCTGCGGTGACGACAGCCATCTGTCAGCTCCTCTGGATGCGGGGATCGATCGCGCTCTGCAGCACGTCGACGACGAGGTTGAGGAAAACGAAGAACATGGCGAGCACCAGGATCGTCCCCTGCAGGATGGGCAGGTCGCGGGTGAAGATCGCGCCGTTCAGCAGGAAGCCGGTTCCGGGCCAGGAGAAAACCGTTTCGATCAGGATCGAGCCGCCAAGCAGGTAGCCGAGCTGCAGTCCCATGACCGAAAGCGCGGTCGGCGCGGCATTGCGCACCACGTGGCGCAGGATCTGTGGTGTCATCAGCCCCTTGGCGGCGAGCGCCTGGGTGAAGTCCTGGGAGAGGATATCGGCGACCAGCGAGCGGATGGTGCGGGCGATGATGCCCATCGGGATGACCGACATGGTGACCGCAGGCAGGATGAGGAATTGCAGATAGGCCCAGCTCAAGTTTCGGCCGGACGATCCCTCCGGTCCGCCGCCCATGGCGGGCAGCCAGCCGAGCGTGACGGAAAAGGCGATGACCAGCACCATGCCGAGCCAATAGTGGGGCACGCTGACGCCAAGCATCGAAACCGCCGACGCCAGGCGATCCACCCAGCTTCCGCGGAAGACACCGGCAAGGAAACCCAGGGTGGAACCCGCCAGGAAGCCGATAACGGCGGCAGCGAGCGCGAGGATAATGGAATTGACGGACGCATCCAGGATCTCGTTCAGCACCGGCCGGCCACTGGCGATCGAGGTACCGAGATCGCCCTGCAGCGCATGCCATGCCCAAAGGGCATATTGGACGGGAAGCGGTCGGTCCAATCCGTAGAAGCTGCGCATCTGTGTCTGCAATTCGGCGGAGGCGTCCGAAGGCAGGATTGCGGCGAGCGGATCGCCCGGGGCGATATGGATCAGCATGAAGCATACGATGCTCACGCCGATCGCGACGGGAATGACGTGTAGAAGTCGTTTCAGGGCATAGAGCAGCATGGTGTCCTCACCGGGGAGGTTGATCGGGCATCATGAAAGGCGGCGCGTCGATCGACCGGCGCGCCGCCTGCTCGGGATTACTCCATGGTAATCGTCGAAAAATCCTGGAACCAGTTCTGGGCCTGGACGAACCCCTTGACCTTGGTGGTCATGGCGCGTGGGTTGACGTCGTGCGTCACCATCAGGAACAGCGCATCGTTCACGTATTTCTCGTGCACCTGCTGCATCACCTTGTCCTGCTCCACGGGATCGAAGGTGTTGCGCACCTTGTCGAACAGCGCATCCATGTCCTTGTCGCAATAATAACCCCAGTTGGTGCCGGTCGGCGGGGCGAGCTTGCACTGCGACTGGCGGATCATGGCGGTGAAGGGGTCCTGGATGAAGTAGCTGTAGTTGATCGCCGTGGCGCCTTTGGCGCTTGGATCTTTGGCACCGGCCCGCCAGATGTTGATGACGGTGTTCCAGTCGGCGACCTCGTATTCGATATTGATGCCGACTTCGGCAAGCGTCTGCTGGATATATTCGTTCATCTGCAACGGCAGCATCTGGCCCGAGCCGGACGAGGAAATGATGACCTTGGTCTTGAGCGGCTTGTCGGGGCCGTAACCCGCTTCCTTCATCAGCTTCTTGGCTTCCTCGACATTGTATTCCACCTTGAAGGTCGGCTTGCCGAACCACTGGTGGCCCGGCGGCATGTAGCCTTGCGCCGGGACGGAAAGACCGCCGAGAAGTTCGTTCAGGCCCGCGCGGTCAACTGCAAGGTTGGCTGCCTTTCGAACGCGGATGTCGTTCCACGGGGAACCTTCGATGCGCGACAGGTGCCAGGTCCAGTTATGCGGGTAGGAATTGGTGATGATCTTGAGACCGGCCTCCTTCAGCGACTTCACCGAGTCCGGGGCGGGAGCCTCGATCCAGTCGACCTGGCCGGAGCGGAGTGCTGCGACACGGGTATTGGGTTCCGGCAACGGGATCAGGACGAGCTTGTCGAGCTTGGGAACGCGCGCCTTGTCCCAATAGTCCTTGTTGGGCGTCAGCTCGGCCCGCTCGCGCGGCGTAAAGCCGCTTTCCATCTTCCATGGGCCGGTGCCGGAGGGCTTCTGGGCAACCGTATCCCAGTTCTTGCCCTGCTTTTCCCAGTTTGCCGGCGAGGAAATGAGGATCCAGCTCAGCTGATAGGGAAGCGTCGCATCCGGCGTGTTGGTGGTGATTTCCACCGTCAGGGGATCCACAGCCTTGTAGGAAACGACCGCCGGGATGCGCGACTTGCCCTGGGCCGACTGGCGCTTGTCGAACTGCGGTGCGTCCGCCTTCAGAAGCTTGTCGAGGTTCCAGACGACTGCGTCCGCATCGAAGGCGCTGCCGTCATGGAATTTGACGCCATCGCGGAGCTTGAAGATCCATTTGGTTTTGTCGGCCGAATCGACCTGCCAGGAGGTCGCAAGGCTCGGAATGAGGGCGGATGGCTTGTCGGATTTCGAAAGATCCCACTCGATCAGTGAATTGTAGACCGTATAACCCATGAAGCGCTGGCCTTCGCCGCCCTGGTCGGTCTGCCCCGTGGTAAGCGGGATATCGGAAGCGGTCATGCCGATGCGCAGCGTTCCAGCCGCCGGTGCGGGGGTCGCGGCGGCTGCAAGGAGCGCTGCCGCGGTCGCGCCAAATACCGTCGTCATCCGTAGGTTCCCGAAAATGCTGATGCCATGCCGGTTATTTGATGATGTTTTGGTCATGCTGTTCCCTCTTTTATTGAAGTCACTGGACTTTTTTACCCAGTCATCAAAGGGGAAGCAGATTTCATGCCAATTCGTATGAAACTATGATTTCATGCTGATCTCTAGCGGAATAGCGCAAATGGATGAGCTCAATTTCGAGATACGGACGGCTCGTGCCGAATTCTGCGGCGAGAATGCGAAGCGTCTGCCGAAAAATGCCGCGCCGGTAGCCCCAGCGCACCCGCGTCTGGCGGATGTTTCAGTTCAGTCTCCTCAAGACAGGCCGCTGCACTTCGCGGCGTGGCTTCGAGATCATCGGTTAGACAGATAATTGGCGGAAACTTGGAGCCATGGCTTGTCGGGTCGAATTTATGGGTTGCTTAGAGATGCGCGGCGCTTAAAGCATATGCGCATCAGACGCCGCGAAATTGGACCGCAAATTAGACCCATGACCAACAGAGATTATTATTCGAAACTCGGTGGCTTGCCGCCACAGACCGAACTTCTTTCCAGCAAGGCTGTTTTCACGACATCCTATGCGGTCATCCCTCGAACCGTCATGTCGGACATCGTTGCCAGCCTGCTTCCTCATTGGCAGGGAACAAGGGCATGGATCATCTCCCGCCCGATGACCGGGTTTTCGGAGACGTTCTCGCAATACATCATGGAAGTTCAGCCCGGCGGCGGAAGCGACCGGCCCGAGCCGAATGCGCGGGCCGAGGCGGCAATCTTCGTCGTCGAGGGCGAGATGTCGATCGAGTTCGGCGGAAGCGATCATGCGCTGAGAGCAGGCTCCTTTGCCTATATCCCCGCCGGATCGCCGTGGAAGCTGCGCAACCGCGGCACGGCGCCGGTCAAGTTCCACTGGGTTCGTAAGGCCTTCCAGGCGGTCGAGGGGCTGGAAGCTCCGCCGGCGGTCTTCACCCATGAAGACGAGCATCCGATTTCGTGGATGCCGGACACCGGCGACCGCTGGGGAACGACCCGTTTCGTCGACACCTCCGACGTCCGCTACGACATGCATCTCAATATCGTCACCCTGGAGCCGGGCGCGACGATTCCCTTCATGGAGACGCATGTCATGGAGCACGGTCTCTACGTGCTCGAAGGCAAGGCCGTCTACCGGCTCAATCAGGATTGGGTCGAGGTGGAGGCGGGCGACTACATGTGGCTGCGCGCCTTTTGCCCGCAGGCCTGTTATGCCGGCGGCCCCGACCGCTTCCGTTACCTGCTCTACAAGGACGTCAACCGCCACACCGAACTGTGGTAGTCGCTGCCTGGCGAGCATGAACGGCGTCCCCGCACCGGACGCCGCCGTCAGCCGAGTTCGAGGGTGGTAATTCCAAACACGCCCGGCATCCGCACCGCCGGCGCCGGGCCGCGATACATCCGCGCGGTCGTGAAGCCTTTCACGAAACGATGCGCCTGGAGATAGGCTGAAAATTCCGCCTGCGAGGCCGGCACGTCGATATGCATGATTTCGTTGCCGATCTCGGCGGCACAGGCGTTCAGCAGTTTTCGGGCATCGTCGGCGGTTTGGGCAAACAGCGGGCCGATCTTGTGCCCGTCATGGCATTTGCGGCAGGCCGCATAGCCGCTGATATCGCCGTCGCGGACGATGACCATGGCGGCGCGCGGCGGTTTCAGCCAGCCGGCCAGGAAAGCGTTTCGCTCCGCCGGGAAGAAACCATGGTCATAGCCAAGAATGGCAGGCACGAAATCGTCGGTGACTGCGGCCACATCGGCATCGCGGCTTCCGGCGAGACTGCCGCTCCAGCGAAACGTCTCATAGGCCGTCTCGAACCCCATGCTGCGATAATTCGCCTGTTGTTCAGGCACGCCGTCGAGGCCGATCGTCCGGCCGTCGAGATGCGCCATCCCGGCCTCCCAGACCTTTCTGCCGAAACCTTTGCCGCGAAAATCGGGATGGGTGATGTAAAGGCCGATAAAGCCGAAATCGGCACCGTAGCGGACTGCGGATATGCCGGCCGCCATTTCCCCATTCACGAAACAGCCGATGAAACCTTGAGGATCGGCGGCATGAAGAGCCGGCGCATCGGCAAGGCCGGGATTCCAGCCCTCGATCCGCGCCCAGTCGACGAGCTGTCCGACCTCGAAGGAGGTGAGCGCGCGAATGGTGGCGTGAGTTTTCATTTGGTGGCGAGTTTCCCGGGCTCGAAATCTTCGAGCAGGCCTTTATAGGGTTTGCGGACAGGAGAAGCATAAGCTCCTCGTTTGGCCGTCGACAAGCCCAATGTCACCAGCGCCTCGGCGTGTTTCAGCGCCGCTGCGACGCCATCGACCACAGGCACGCCGAATTCGCGGCGTAGCTCTGCCGTGAGGTCCGCCATGCCTGCGCAGCCGAGCACGATTGCCTCCGCCTTGTCCTCCCGCAAAGCCGTGGCGATCTCACTGCGCAACCGATCGCGGGCATTGGAGTTCGGATCTTCCAGCGACAGAACCGGAATATCGGCGGCCCGTACCTTGCATCGCCCGGCCATGCCGTACCGGTGGACGAGATGTTCGAGCGGCAGGCGCGAGCGCTCCATGGTGGTGACGATGGTGAAGCGCTGGGCAATGAAGGCGGTCGTGGCCAGAGCCGCTTCGCAGATGCCGACAACGGGAATATTGGCCAGTGCCCGCGCGGCGTCGAGGCCCGTATCGTCGAAACAGGCGATGATCGCCGCGTCTGCACCGGCCTTCTCGCCCCTGGCGATCTCGACCAGCAGGCCGGGCACTGCGAAGGCCTCGTCATAATAGCCCTCGATCGAGACCGGCCCCATGGAGGAGGTGACCGCAACGATCTCGGTATTCGGATTGGCGACGCGCATGGCGGAGTCGGCGATCGTCTCCGTCATGCTGGCGGTGGTATTCGGGTTTACGACAAGGATGCGCATTCTGTTCACGACCGCAGGCGACGGCGATTGAGGTGGACGATCAGGCCGAGCGTGCCGGCGATGACGAGGAAGGAGAACACCGTCGTCACCGTGCCGAGTGCGTAGAGCACCGGCGTCGTGACATTGGTCGTCATTCCATAGATTTCGAGCGGCAGCGTATTGAACGTGCCTGCGGTCATCAGCGTGCGGGCAAATTCGTCATAGGACAGCGTAAAGCCGAACAGGCCGACGCCAATGAGGCTCGGCGCGATCATCGGCAGCACGACATGGCGAAAAGTCTGCCAGGACGAAGCGCCGAGATCGCGCGCGGCTTCCTCGTAGGCCAGCGAAAAGCGGTTGAAGACGGCGAACATGATCAGGACGCCGAAGGGCAGCGTCCAGGTGAGGTGCGCACCGAAGGCGGACGTATACCAGGACGGCTGGAAACCGAGCTGCTGGAATACGACGCCGATGCCGAGCGAGATGATGATCGACGGTACGACGAGGCTCGCCACCGCGAGATAGAACAGTGCCGTCGAGCCGATGAAGCGGCGGCGGAAGGCAAGGCCCGCCAGCAGCGAAACGACGACGGTGACGATCATCACCATGATGCCGAGCATGGCGGAACGCCGGAACGAACCGCCGAAGTCGCCGACCGCCTGGGTTTCGAACAGGTTGGCGAACCAGCGCAGCGATACGCCGTTCAGCGGGAAGGTCAGGCCGCCATTCGGTCCCTGGAAGGAGAGGATGAGGATCGCCGAGAGCGGGCCGTAAAGGAACAGCACGAAGATGGCGAAGAAGATGGCGAGAAGGTAGAATTCGCGGCCACGTTTGTCGCTGTGCATCTCAAAGCTCTCCTTTTCCTAAAGTTCTTTGCGGATATCGACGATGCGGAGGATCCCCGCGACCATCAGGAGAACGAGAACGAGCAGAACGACCGCGTTGGCCGCGGCTGCCGGATATTGCAATAGCGACATCTGGTTCTTCATCATCAGAGCCACCGAAGCGCTCTGGCCGCCGGACATCACCTGAACGGTCGAGAAATCTGCCATGACAAGCGTCACAACGAAGATGGTGCCGATCGCCATGCCGGGCTTGGCAAGCGGAATGATGACGTTGGTAAGGATCTGTGTGCTCGTGGCACCGGCGTCGCGCGCGGCTTCGACCAGCGATTTGTCGATGCGCATCAGCGTGTTGAAGATCGGCGTCACCATGAACAGCGTGTAGAGGTGCACCATGGCAAGCACGACGGCAAAATCCGAATAGAGCAGCCATTCGATTGGTTCTGGGATGATCCCCGCATTGATCAGGGTCGTGTTGACAAGGCCGTTACGTCCCAGCACCGGGATCCACGAGATCATGCGGATGATGTTCGATGTCAGGAACGGCACCGTGCAGACGAGGAAGAGCACCATCTGCATGGCCGTGGTGCGAATGTGGAAGGCGAGAAAATAGGCGACCCAGAAACCGACGAACAGCGTGATCGCCCAGACCAGGAAGGCAAATTTCAGGGTATTCAGATAGGTCTTCCAGGTCACCCACGAACCGAGCGTCTCGGCATAATTCATCGACAGGAAATCCGGATACATCTGGGCGAAGTCGTAATCCCAGAGGCTGACGACTGATATCATCAGAATCGGCAGCAGCAGGAAGGCGCCGAGGATCAGCGCCAACGGCGTCGCCTGAAGATAGGAGATCAGCGCCGGCGACAGACGGAAGCTCTTGGGCTTTGCGTTCTCGGCCTTTGCCGTTTCGGACTCGGATGATGCGATCGTCGCCATGTCTTGATGTCTCCCTGGGTTTGCCCTTCATCCGCCGGGGGACCTTCTCCCCGTCGGGACGGGGAGAAGGAGACTCGTGGCAGCCACTCAGCCGCAACCGCTACCTGATCAAGCAGCGATGAACTCGTTCCAGCGGCGGACCATGTAACGGTCCTCGTCCATCACCGAGTTCCAGCAGGCGACATGGCCCATGCGTTCCTCGAAGGAGCCGCCGTCGCGCACGGCGCCGGCCTTTTCCATGACCTTGCCGTCCGGAGCGACGATATCGCCCTTGGCCGGCTTGCCTTCGATCCAGTAGCCCCATTCGTCGGCGGACATGTGGGCCTTGGCGGTCTCCATGGCGGCCGAATAGTAGCCCTGGCGATTGAGATAGGCGCCGACCCAGCCGGACGTGTACCAGTTGATATATTCATAGGCAGCGTCGAGCTTGGCGCCGGAGAGATGCGCAGCAAGACCCAGACCGCCGCCCCAGGAGCGGTAACCTTCCTTGAGCGGCTGGTATTTGCAGGCGATGCCCTTGGAGCGGACGGCCGCGACGGCCGGCGACCACATGGACTGGATGACGACTTCGCCCGATGCCATCAGGTTGACGCTCTCGTCGAACGACTTCCAGAAGGCGCGGAACTGGCCACCCTGCTTGGCCTTGATCAGGAAGTCGATCGTCTTGTCGATTTCCGCCTTGGTCATGTTGCCCTTGTCGGCATACTTGATGTTGCCCATGGCTTCCATGATCATCGCGGCATCCATGATGCCGATCGACGGGATGTTGAGGATGGAGGCCTTGCCCTTGAACTTCGGGTCCATGATGTCGGCCCAGGTCGAGATTTCGCGGCCGACGAGGTCCGGTCGGATGCCGAGCGTGTCGGCGTTGTAGATGGTCGGAACCATCGTGAACCACTTGGTTTCTTCCTTGGCGAAGGTCTTGTCGCCGGGCTTTGCGACATAACCGACCGTGTGCGGCGCGGTGCCCTGCGCGATCACGCTATCGGGCTTCAGCTTGCCGTTTTTGAACAGCGGCACGATCTTGTCGTAGTACTTCAGCTTGGTCGTATCCATCGGCTGGATGACGCCGGCCGGATAGACCTTCTTCAGAATCCAGTATTCGATATCGGCGATATCGTAGGAGTTCGGCTGGGTGACGGCGCGCTGTGCGGCGGCATCCGAGTCCGTCGCGGTCATTTCGAGCGTGATGCCGAGGTCGGCCTTGCACTTCTCGGCGATCGCATTGAGGTTCGAAACGCCGGTACCGAACTGGCGCAGCGTGATCGGGTTCTGGGCCCAGATGGTGGGGAAGCCGGTGATGGCGCCGGATCCGGCGGCAAGACCGGCTGCGGCGGAAGCCGTCTTCAGAAGCGTGCGACGTGAAATTCCCTTGGTCGTCTTTTTGGTCTCGGTCATTGCCTTGTTCTCCTCTGGTTGAGTTCTTGATGGCATCAGTTCTTGAGGCGGCCGAGGACGATCGCGTCCTCGCGGCCCCAGGAAAGAGGGATCGCTTCTCCGACCTTGACCGGATTGGCGAAAAATTCGGCGTCGGTCAGGATCGCTGTGAAATCCTCGATACCGGCGCCATTGACCGAGAGTTTTACCGAGGACCCGCGATACTCGACATTCGAGACGGAGCCGGTGAACCCGAGGCCCTTCTCCGAAGGCGGGCCGATGCGCACATGGTCCGTGCGGATGGCGATGTCGGCGGTATCGGTCAGTCCCGCGGCGCCGTCATCGGTGGCGAGGAAATCGCCGCCTGCAGGCACCGACAACATCAGCTTGTCGCCGGAACTCTGCGTCACCCGGCCGGAAATGACGTTATGATCGCCCATGAACCTGGCGACGAAGGCGGTGGCGGGTTTTTCAAATACCACGCGCGGATGGGCGGCCTGTTCGATCCGTCCGTCGTTCATCACCACGATCAGGTCGGCAAGCGCCATCGCCTCCTCCTGGCTGTGCGTCACATGCACGAAGGTGATGCCGAGCGAAGTCTGCAACTTCTTCAGTTCCGCGCGCATGCGGATCTTCAGGAACGGGTCGAGCGCCGAGAGCGGTTCGTCGAGAAGCAGCGCTTCCGGATCGGTGATCAGCGCGCGGGCCAGCGCCACGCGCTGCTGCTGGCCGCCGGAAAGCTGGGCCGGACGGCGGGTCGCATAGGCTTCGAGCTGCATCAGCCGCAGCATGTCCATTGCCTTGGCGCGCCGCTCGTCCTTGTCGACGCCTTTCATTTTCAGGCTGAAGGCGACGTTGTCGACGAGGTCGAGATGCGGAAAGAGGGCATAGGACTGGAACATCATCGCCGTGCCGCGCTTGGCCGGCGGCAGGTCGGTGACGACGGTGTTGCCGAGCCGCACGTCGCCCGAGGAAATGCTTTCGTGGCCGGCGATCATCCGAAGCGTCGAAGTCTTGCCGCAGCCGGACGGGCCGAGCAGGCAGCAATAGGTTCCGGCCGGAATCTTCAGGCTGATCGCGTGAACGGCCGTGGTTGTTCCGTAGATCTTTGAGACTGAAGCGATGTCGATTTCGGCGGCTTTGCTCATCAGGCGCTCCCTTGCGTCTGATATTGTTATGCATCCCCCATGCCAACTCGATTAAACGTCTAGAAAGACTTGAGTTTATCTGAAAGGGTCATTGGTCAGGTTTTGCCGGTGCGCAAAAATCAGGCGATCGTTTTCGATCCGTTGGGCAAATCGTATGCAATCTTGGTGTTGGATCAAAAACAAGTTGCTTGGCATCCAGTAGACACTCGGGTTACAAAGGCCGTACATTGGACCGCAGTGATGAATATCAGCGAAAAAATCAATTTTACGGATACCGCGCCAGAGGACCGCTCCCAGGAAGATCGCTCCATGGCGATCCGGGAATCCTTGCGCAATGCGATCATCGACCGGCGTCTCGCACCCGGCACGAAACTGTCCGAAAGCGAAGTCGGTTCGCTCTTCGATGTCAGCCGCACGGTCGCACGCGCCGCATTGCAGATGCTTGCCTTCGAAGGCCTGGTGAAAACGGAACGCAATCGCGGCGCCTTCGTCTCCAATCCGTCGCCGGAAGAAGCACGCCAGATTTTTGCCTCCCGCCGGCTGATCGAGCCCGGCATCGTCGCGGCCGCGGTCGAGCGCATCACGCCCGAGGATATCGCCCAGTTCCGTCGCCAGCTCGACGAGGAGGAGCGTTATCTGAACGAGCGCGGCCCGGCCGCGCGCCGTGCCGAGATCAAGGCTTCCGGCGATTTCCATCTCATGCTGGCATCGGTTGCCGGCAACGTCATCCTGCAGCGCTTCATGGACGAGCTGGTCGCCCGGTCCTCGCTGGTGATCGCGCTTTATGGCAGCTCCGGCGTATCGAGCTGCGGGCATTCCGAACATACCGCCGTGCTCGACGCTCTGGAAAAGGGCGACGGCGCGCGCGCCGCCAAACTGATGATCCATCACATCGACCATATCGAAGCCGATCTCGATCTGCAGGTGAAACAGGGTCTCGGCCTCAAGGACGCCCTGTCGCTGACCTAAAGCATGTGGCGATCCTTTGGATTCGCTCGACATGCTTTAGACCTTTGTTTTGAAGCATGCCGTTATCGCAAAACCGCTCCGCACTTTCGCGCGACATGCTTAACCGCGCAAGTGCCGCAACGCTTCGGTATAGGCGGTGAGATCCCGTTCGGGATCGGCCGGCAGCGCGGAAGCACGGATGACACGGCCGCCGCCCGCTTCGATGCCGACGTCGATCATCAGATTGTCGGATTTGCCGTGGTTCTCGATCGACAGCCCGTCGGGACCGCGAGGACGGCCGCTGCTTTCATCGATATCGAGCCCTGCATACCAGATCGAGCGCACCCGCGCGCCATAGTCGTCCGGATGGTTGGTATAAGCCCAGACCCGTTTGCCGAGCGCGATCATGAAGCCGATTTCGTAGACGGTGCCGGGATCGGCGCTGATGCCGCGAAACGGCGTGACATTGGCGAGGCAGATGTCCGCGCGCCGCATTGCGTTATCGTTGCGCTGGTAGATCGCCTCTGCCGTCAGCCGGCCGACCGGCGCCTGGTTCTCGTCGCTGCCCGGGCCGGTTGGCTCGAAGCCGAAGCTGCGGGCAATCCGGCGCTTTTCGCCCATAACGGTCTGGGCATCGGGCAGAAACACTTCGGGGCCGGCGAGATAGATGGTCGGCATGAAAATCCTTTGATGAAATCGATCGACACCTGCGTTTCATAGCGACCTGCCCGGCGCATTGCGAGCGTGAATGCGTCGATCGGCCCGATTTGAGCCGCCGACGGCGATGGCATTCATCTCTCCGCATCAGGTGGGGCGGAAGATTTCTAAAAGTGGAGATTTGTAGACAAGTATAACCACGCGCATTAGGAATGTTCCCAGACGACGTTACCGGCAGGGGATAGATCATGGTTTCGCTCACTCGTTTCGCCGCGCGCGGCCTTCTGGCCGCTGCACTTTCCGGCTTGCTGGCGCATGGCGCTGCGGCTGAGGAAATTGTTTTCAAGGACCAGGAAAACCGCGAGGTGAAACTCCCGAAATCCGCCGAGCGCATCGTCTCGATCGTCATTCCGATGGCCTCCACGGTGATCGCGCTTGACGGCGGGACGAAGAAGCTCGTCGGCATGAACCCGACCGCCAAGAGCGCAGTGCTCGAGGGCATCCTCAGCAAGATCTTCCCGGAAACCAAGGACATCCCGTCCGATGTGACTGCTCCGAATTTCGTGCCGAACATCGAGGCGCTGACGGCGACCAATCCCGATCTCGTCATCCAGTGGGGTGGCCGCGGCAACGATATCGTCGCGCCGATCACTAATGCCGGCCTCAACGCCATGCTGATCCTCTACGGAACCGAGCAGCTGACCCGCGACTACATGACGATGACCTCGAGGGCGATCGGCAAGCCGGAGCGCATCAAGGAACTGGTCGAGTGGCGCGACCGGGTGCAGAAGGACATCGAGGCCAAGGCCAAGACGATCCCGCAGGAAAAGAAGCCGACCACGCTCTATATAGCCCGCGCTCTGACGGAGATTGCCACGACGGGAACCAAGGGCAGCTATAACGCCTGGTACATGGAGCTCGTCGGCGGCAGGAACGCCTCGGCCGAACTCAACGGCACGGTGACCATCAACAAGGAGCAGATCGCTCAGTGGGATCCGGAAATCATCTTCCTCAACGCCTTCGAAGCCAGGCTCAACGTCGATTGGGTCTACAACGACCCGATCCTGTCGCTGACCAAGGCGGCAAGGAACAAGCGCGTCTACAAGATGCCGCTCGGCGGTTATCGCTGGGATCCGCCGAACCAGGAATCGCCGCTCGCGTGGATGTGGACGGCCAATCTGACCCAGCCGGACGTCTTCAAATACGATCTGCGCGCCGAGATGAAGACCGCCTACAAGACGCTCTACAACTACGACATCACCGATGCCGACATCGACGGCATCCTGTGGATCAAGGAACAGGGTGGCTCGGCCAACTACGCTCAGTTCAAGGCGAAGTAGGTCATGGCGGCGCTGACTGAAGCCGAGGCGGCTCCGATAGTCCGCCGATCGCATCTGGCCCGGCAGACGCTGGTATTCTCCGGGTTGCTGGTGCTGTTCGCGGTCGCCTTCGTGGTCAGTCTCTGCGTCGGCCGCTTCTCGGTTCCGGCCATCCGGGCGCTGGAACTGATCTGGCTGGGCGCGACCGATCCGTGGCGGGAACTCACCACAATCGAGGAACGCATCGTTCTTCTGGTGAGGGCGCCGCGCGTCGTGCTGGCAGCGCTCGCCGGCGCCGGGCTCGCTCTGTCGGGGGCGGCTCTGCAGGGTGTTTTCCGTAATCCCCTCGTCTCGCCGGATATCCTCGGCATCTCGCAGGGAGCGGCCTTCGGCGGCGCGCTCGGCATCATGCTCGGCATCTGGGGTTTCCCGCTGATCGCCATGGTCTTCATTTCCGGCATGGCGGCCGTCATCTTGGTCGGCCTGATTTCGCGCATCAACGGCCGCAGCGAAACGATCACGGTGATCCTTTCGGGCCTCGTGGTCAGCTCGATGTTCTCCGCCGTCGTCTCGCTGCTGCAGTTCGTCGCCGACCCGAACACCTCGCTTCCGGCCATCGTCTACTGGCTGATGGGATCCTTCGCGACCGCGACCTGGGAACGCACGCTGATCGCCGCACCCGGCCTCATCATCGGCGGCGTGCTTCTCTGGATGCTGCGCTTCCGGCTCAACATCCTGTCGCTGGACGAAGCGGAAGCCCAGAGCCTTGGCGCCAGGACGAACCGCGAGCGCTGGCTGGTCTTCGGGCTGATCGCCGTCATCGTCGGCAGCCAGGTGGCGGTTTCCGGCATTATCGGCTGGATCGGCATCGTCATTCCGCATGCCTCCCGCCTGCTGGTCGGCCACGACCACCGCGCGCTGCTGCCCGCCTCCGTCGTACTCGGCGCCGGCTTCATGGTGATCATCGATACGCTCGCCCGCACCGCGACCGCCGCCGAAATCCCGCTCGGCGTGATCACCGCCCTGGTCGGCGCGCCGATTTTCGCGATGCTCCTGCGCAATCACTATCGCGAGAGGAACGGCTCATGATTGGCCTCGAAGACGCCACCGTCCGTTTCGGATCGCGCATCATCATCGAAGCCTTAAGCTTCTCGGTTCCGGTCGGCCGAACGCTCGCCATCCTCGGCCCGAACGGGCGCGGCAAGACGACGACGCTGAAGGCGATGCTCGGTTTCCAGCAGCTCGATGCCGGCCGCAGGGTCGCGCCCGATATCGTCGGTTATGTGCCGCAGACCGGTACCAGCAACCAGCGTTACCGCGCGCTTGACGTGGTGGTCATGGGCCGCGCCGCGCATCTCGGCATTTTCGGCCAGCCGGGACCGGAGGATTTCAGGGTCGCCCGTTCGGCGCTGGAACGGGCCGGTGCCGCGCGTTTCGCCGATCACTATTTCGACCGCCTTTCCGGCGGCGAACGCCAGCTCGTGCTGCTTGCCCGCGCGATTGCCACAGGCTCGCAGGTGCTGGTGCTCGACGAACCGGCAGCCGCTCTCGATCTGCACAATCAGGAACGGCTGCTGACCCTGCTCAATACGCTGCGCCAGCCGCGCGACAAGGCGATCGTCTTCACCACCCACGATCCGAACCACGCGCTGTCCTCCGCCGACGATGCGCTGCTGATGATGCCGGGCGGCCAGCCCCCGCTCTTCGGCCCGGTCGCCGAGACGATCACGCCGGAACATCTGGAAAGCCTCTATGGCGTGCCGATGCGCGTCGTCGAACTCGCCGGCCCGTCCGGCGAAGCCCATCGGGCAGTTCTGCCCGCCTTTGCAGGAATTCGTGCCGCATGACCATCCTGATGATCCAGTCGCACTACCAGGAGCCGTACTCGATGACCGTGCCGCTGTTCGGCGATGCCATCGCCTCCGGTCTCATGAGGATCGTGCGCGAGATGGAACTGAGCGGCGACGATTTCGCGACGGCCCGAGGGCTGATCACCACCACCCATCTCGACCAAGTCGGCTTCCAGCGTTTCGCGGCCGATGCCACCGCTTTTCTCGATCGCGGCGGCCGGTGGATCTATCACGGCCATATCCTGCGCCCGATATTGGCCGAGCTCGGCATCTACCGGCCGATCGAGAACCCGAAGCGGGTGGACTTCGTGCAGACCCGGCTTTCCGAGCACCCGATCTTCGCGGGGATCGACCAGAAGATGCTGGAAACCAACCATGGCGTCGCCGGCTTCTACGGCCGCGGCCACAACCCGCCGCCCGAAGGCGCCGTTGTCATCAATGCGCTCGGCCCGACACAAATCCCGATCGACTGGGTCTGGGCCCGGCCGCAGGGCGGTGAGTTTCTCAGCCATGCCGGTAACGAATTCTGGGGTTGTGGCGACGATCCCGAAATCAAGAAGCAGCTGGCGAGCCGCGCCGTCGCCTGGCTTGCCGGAGAGCTGAACTGATGAGCATTCTCGCGATCCATCCCGGCGCCTATTACCATATCGAGACACTCGAAGCGCCGCGTTATGCCCATCATTTCGACGTGCTCGTGCGGCCGGAAGACCTGGCCTCCGTGGATCTTGTCGAGCACGCCGTCGTCTTCATTCCCTGCCGCACGCCGGCCGATCGCCTGGCGCCGCATGCCGTGCAGCTGCGCGCCTATCTCGACCAGGGCGGCACGATCGTCGCTACCGGCGAGACGAACTGGGACGTCATCCTTCCGGGCATAACCTTCGCGCCGCAGCTGACGAACTGGTGGTGGTGGCTGACGCCCGGTGCCGATCTCGGCGTCCGCATCGCCTCTCCCGACCATTCGCTGTTCCGCCATCTCGGGCAGGACGATCTCACCTGGCACCTGCACGGCTGGTTCGATCCGCCGGAAGGTGCGGACGTGCTCGCCGTCAACGGCGAGGGAAAACCCATTCTCTATGTGGACGAGGTGACGACGCCCGGCCGCATGATCATCACCAGCCTCGACCCGTGCTTTCATCACGGATCCCACTTCATGCCCGCGACGACGCGTTTCCTGGATGGTTTTCTGCCCTGGATGCGCCAAGAGCTGGACGGAGCACAGATAAAATGACCGACACGATCGACGTTCTCGAAGACGGCAAGCCGCTCTCCTACACCTATGCCGACCTGATGCATTTTCACGGCTTCGGTTTTCCGGGCGGCGTCGCCCATGCCTTCAAGGTGATGCAGCGGGCCATGCCGCTCCTGAGCCCCGACGGCCCGCCGGAGCGCCGCGAGATCGTCATCCGCACCGCGTTCCGCGGTCCCGGCGGCCGCGACGCCTTCGAAATGGTGACGCGCGGCCTGACCGAAGGCCGCTATACGGTCGATCAAGGGCTCGAAAAGCCGGAGCGCGGCAATATTCTCGAACGCTACGTCTTCGAGCTCAGCTATCGCGGTAAGACCGTGACCTTGCAGCTCAAGGAAGGCCATGTCCGCGACGAGTTCATTACCGTCAGCCGCAAACCGGACCGGACGCCGGCCGAAGAGGAACGCCTGGTCTGGCTGAAGCAGGAAATGGCCGACCGGCTGCTGGCGTTGCCGGCCGACGCGGTTTACGAAGAGGCCTGAGCCTATCAGGCCGTGAACAGGTTCCTGAACTGCGACGGCTGGCAGCGGAGATATTGCGGTGCCGGCTTCACCTGGGCGCCGAGTTCCGCTGCCGCATGCCAGGGCCAGCGCGGATTGTAGAGAACCGCGCGGGCAATCGCCACGATATCCGCATCGCCGGTCGAAACGATCGCTTCCGCCTGCGTCGGTTCGGTGATCAGGCCGACCGCCACGACCGGCATCTTTACCGCAGCCTTGACGGCGCGCGCCAAGGGCACCTGATAGCTCGGGCCGAGCGGGATCTTCTGTTCGATATGCAGCCCCCCGCTCGAGACGTGGATCGCATCGCAGCCCTTCTCGTCCAGCATCTGGGCAAAGGCGATGGTCTGGTCGACGTCGAGGCCACCATCTACCCAGTCGGTTGCCGAAACGCGTACCGTCACCGCCTTGTCGGACGGGAAGGCCTGGCGAACGGTATCGAAGACTTCCATCGGAAAGCGCAGACGGTTTTCCAGAGACCCGCCATATTCGTCGGTCCGCTGGTTGGAGAGCGGCGACATGAACTGGTGCAGCAGATAACCGTGCGCCGCATGGATCTGGATCGCGTCGAGCCCGATCCTGGCCGCCCGCACGGCGGAAGCCGCAAACGCATCTCGCACGCGCTTCAGCCCATTCTTGTCGAGCGTGACGGGGGCCACGTATTTCGGATTGAAGGGGATCGCCGATGCCGACTCGGTCTGCCAGCCGTTCGGATGATCCGGGGCGATCTGGCTGCCGCCGAGCCAGGGCTTGTCGGTCGAGGCCTTGCGGCCGGCATGGGCGAGCTGCACCGAGATCGGCATGTCCGACCATTTGCGGATGCTGTCGAGCGTGCGGGCCATCGCCGCCTCGGTCGCATCGTCATAAAGCCCGACATCCGCATAGGTGATGCGGCCTTCCGGGGTGACCCCGGTCGCCTCGATCGTCAGAAGCGCTGCGCCGGAAAGCGCGAGCTGGCCGAGATGGATGAGGTGCCAATCGGTCATGCAGCCGTTCTCGGCCGAATATTGGCACATGGGCGCGATGACGATGCGGTTCGAGAGATCCAGATTGCGGACACGGAGCGGAGTGAAGAGAGCGGGCTGGGCCATGACGGGTTCCTTTGCGCGATCGTCGGCGCTCAAGAGGAGGGTAGGGTGCGCCGGGACCGGTTCCGGCTTTGTGACAAATCGCGACCGGTGCTTCAAGTCACGCTGATGCGAGGGCCGTTCACCAGACGACCGGATGCGTCTCGCCGGTCAGCACATTGACGAACCCTTCCGGCGCCCGTTCCGACGGCGCAACCAGCACCCAGCGCCAGGGCGAGCAGGTCAGCGTCGCAAACGACAGCCGCTCCGGAAAACCCGGCCACCAGCGCGGCGAAAACGTCGGTTCGTACATCCAGTCGATCGTCTCGCCCGCCTTGTAGAGCGCCTGCATTTCCGCATCGAGATCTTCCGCCGAGCGCGCCGTCATCAGCCCGCCGACCTCGTAATGAACGCGGGCGATCACCTTGCCGCCGGAGACCAGAACCCAGCCGCCCTGCTGTTCGGCGAGCGCATTGGCGACCATCGCCATCGCCTCGTCCGAGGAACCGACCACCCAGATATTATGCTTGTCGTGCCCGAGCGTCGAGCCGAGCGCCGTATCCGGCGTACGCGGCCCGGTGCCGAGCCAGAACATCTTCGACACCTTGGCCTCGCCGGAGAACCGGTCGACGATCGAGAATTTCGTGACGTTGCGGTTATGATCGCGCTGGACGGCGCCGTCCGCCACCGGCAGTTCCATGGTGATGAATTCGTCCGACCAGTGGAAGGGCCGCAGCAGCGCGGCACTTGCCGTTTCACGATCCGCCGGTGCTGCGATGCGAAAGTCGGCGGCGGTGACCTGCCGGTCGATCTTCACCGTCTTCGTCGCCCATTCCGGCCAGTCGATTTGCGGGCGCGCGCCGGTGAACGTCTTGCCCTCGGAGACCGGCGCACCATCCGCCCAGACCTTGGCGATCGACAGCTTTTCGACTTCATCCAGCAGCACGATATCCGCAAAACGACCGGGCGCGATCGAGCCCACCCAGGGCGTCAGCCGCATATGCCGCGCCGGGTTGAGCGTCACGCACTGAATGGCGATTTCCGGCGGAAGTCCGTTCTCGATCGCGAGGCGCACGTTGTAATCGGTCGCGCCCATCTTCAGCGTATCGGAGGCGCTGCGGTCGTCTGTGACGAAAGCCACCTGCGACCAGTCGGCGAGGTTCTTTTCGATGAGACCCCGGATGACCTCCGGCAGCGAATGCGGCCGAAGCTCGATGAACAGCCCGTGCTGCAGCTTCTGCCAGATCTCCTCCAGGAACCACCCTTCGTGATCGGAGGCAAGGCCGGCGGCGGCGAACGCATTGATCGACGGGAGGTCGCGCAGGCCCGCGCCGTGGCCCTCGACGACGCCGCGCTGTTCGAAGGTCGCGCCGATCATGCCCCAGAGCCGGTCGTAGGACGGGTTGTTCGGATCGGAGATCGACGGCCAGTCCATCACCTCGTCGAGGCCCGCGACCATCAGGCTTTCGCTCATGAACTGCTTCTGCTCGTCATGACCGAAATAGCCGCCGCCCCATTCATAGGCCGTCGGTGGCACGGCCGAGCCCGGCAGCGGAAAGATCTTCATCGGCGAGCCGCGGCGGCGGGCTTCCAGCCAGAATTCCAGGTTGCGGGCGCCGTTGACGTTGGAAAATTCGTGGCTCGCCTCGCAGGTCCAGGTAACGCCATGCGGCATCACGAGCGCCGCTTCCCATTCCGGCGTCAGATGCGAGCTTTCGATATGCTTGTGCGCTTCGCCGAAGCCCGGAACAGCAAAGAGGTGTGGCTCATGACTGCGTTCGGCCACTTCGCCCGAAAAGCTGCCGGCCGGCCCGACATAGGCGATCCGCCGACCCTTGATGACGATCTCCTGGTCGTCCAGCCATGTCCTGCTGTGGACATCGAGCAATCTGCCAACCCTCAGCAGCCGGTCCGCAGGCCGGTTGCCGAGCGCCGTCAGCACCAGGTCCTGGCGGATGCGGACCTCGTCGGCTGCGTTAATCAGCAAATCGTCGGGGAGGGGGGTGGAAATTGTCATCGGGAGCATGCCTGTGGGGTTCTGATCGCCGGACCCTAAAGACGATGCCTGGGCGTGTAAACCATCGCTAGCCGTGCATTCGGCGCCCGCCGTGTCGCAGAATCAACCTGTAGTAGGATATATTTCAAGCCTAAAGAAATTCGCCTTTTGGGCGTCAATGCCTAATAATTGGGCTTGCGGCCCGGCCGTTCAAAAAATAGTATCGCCCTTAATTCCCGGGGGTGCCCAGGGGAGCATCAACGCCGCTTTCGAAAAAAGGACACGCCTCATGAAGGCCACTCGTTTCACCCAATTGGCAACCCTTGCTCTCCTGGCGACGCTCGGCGGCGCAGCAACGGCAAGCGCCCAGTCGAAGACGCTCACCATTTCCTGGTGGGGCTATAACGGCGAGAAGATGACCACCAACATCATCGATCCGTTCAAGAAGATCTGCGGCTGCGACATCGTTTTCGAGACCGGCAACAATGCCGACCGCCTCAACAAGCTCAAGCTGCGCGACGGCAAGGGCGTCGACGTCATCTATCTGACGGACAGCTTCTCGCAGCTCGGCATCGAGCAGGGCCTGTTCCAGCCGGTCGATCCGGCCAAGATCCCGAACCTCTCCGAAATCTACGAACTCGGCCGCGCGCCGCAGGGCAAATATGGCCCGGCCTACACGATCGGCCGCATCGGCCTCGTTTATGACTCGGCCAAGGTCAACCCTCCGATCACCTCCTGGAACGACCTGTGGCGTCCGGACCTGAAGGGCTCGGTTTCGCTTCCGGGCATCACCACCACGGCCGGCCCAATGGTCGTGGTGCAGGCTGGCAAACATGCCGGCGTTGATCCCTATACCGGCACCGACAAGGCGTTCGAAGCCGTCGAAGCCCTGAAGCCGAACGTCGTCAAGAACTACAATACCGGTTCCGAACTGGTGAACCTGATCTCGACCGGCGAAGTGCGCGTCGCGATCGGCCAGGATTTTACGCTCGCCTCCATGCAGGCCGCGGTCAAGACCATGACCTGGGCGAAACTCAAGGACGGCGATATCGCCACGCTCAACACGGTCAACATCCCGAAGGGTTCGACGAATGTCGAACTGGCCCACCAGTTCATCAACTTCATCCTGTCCAAGGACGTGCAGCAGAAGGAAGCCGAGCAGGGCGTCGACGCGCCGATCTCCACCAAGGTCCAGCTCACCCCCGACCAGGCGAAGATCTGGACCTACGGCGCGGATCAGGTTTCCAGCCTGACCCGTATCGACTACGCCAAGATGAACGCCGCCAAGACCGACTGGATCGACCGCTGGAACGAGGTTTTCGGCAAGTAAGATAAGTAGCGAAAAGCTGGCGGCTTTGCCGCCACCCCCTCACCCCGCCTCCGCTTTGCTCGGCGACCCTCTTCCCGCTGGGGAGAGGAGGAACGGAGCCGGCGCGGCATATACCTTCTTCCCGGTGGGGAGAAGGTGTCGGCAGGCGGATGTGGGGGAGCCACCCGAAAGAGACAAGTTTCCGATGAACAAGCTTGCCAGATGGGGTTTGACGATGCCGGCGACGATCGCCGTCGTCCTGCTTCTGGTCATCCCCGTCGTGCTGACGATCGCCACCACATTCGGCGAGGCGGGCGGTCCGTTTTCCACCTATACGGCTTTCTTCAAGAGCGGCTTCCGCATGGCGGTTCTCTACCGCACCCTGCAGATCGCCCTGATCACCACGGGCATCGCGCTCGTGGTCGGCTTCATCACCGCTTACGTCATCGCCCAGATGCCCGGACGCCTGAAGAGCATCATGATCGTCGCCGCGGTCTTTCCTTTGCTGACCGGCGTCGTTGTCCGCTCCTTCGCCTGGCTGATCATCCTCGGCAAGAACGGTATCATCAACAATGTCCTGATGTCGGTCGGGCTGATCGGCGAGCCCCTGTCGATGCTGTACACGCAAGGCTCCGTCATCGTCGCGATGGTCTATCTGTTCGTGCCGCTGATGATCCTGACCTTGGTCGGCGTGCTGGAGGGAATCCCGCGTGACCTTATCGAAGCGGCAGCCTCGCTCGGCGCCCGACCGATCCCGACCTTCCTGCAGGTCATCCTGCCGCTTGCAGCCCCCGGCCTCATCGTCGGCGCGGTGCTGGTTTTCACCGGCAGCTTCACCTCCTATGCGACGCCGCAGCTTCTCGGCGGCGAAAAGCAGATGATGATGGGCACCTTCCTCTACCAGCGCGCCATGGTGACCTTCGACTGGGTCGGCGCCTCGACGATCGCCGCGATCATGGTGGTCATAACCATCGGCGTCGTGCTCATCATGAGCCGCATGGCACGCCGTCTCAACCCGATGGCGGTCTGATGGCGATGCGTATTCATCCCCTGCTCGGCGCTTTCGCCATCCTCGTCTTCTTCTTCCTGCTCGCGCCGCTGGTGATCATCGTCGGCTCGGCCGTCAGCGACACGACATTCTTGACCTTCCCGCCGCAGGGGCTGACGTTGCGCTGGTTTGCCAACATCTTTCAGATGGAGGCCTTCCGCCGCACTGCGATCACCAGCCTGCAGGTGGCGCTTCTCGGCACCGGCCTGTCGCTGCTGATCGGCATTCCGGCGGCCTACGCGCTGAACCGCTACCGGGTCGAGCTGCCGCGCTGGCTCTCGACTCTGTTCGTGCTGCCGATCCTGGTGCCGGAAATCGTTTTCGGCTTCGCACTCCTGAAGTCGATCACGATAGGTCTCGGCCTGCCGGTCTTCATCAGCCTCGTCGTCGGCCATGCGCTGCTGATCCTGCCCTATTCGGTGCGCGTCGTCGGCGCGAGCCTTGCGTCCTTCGATTTCTCGATCGAGGAAGCCGCGCGGAGCCTCGGTTGTCCGCCGCTCAAAACCTTCATGACCGTGGTGCTGCCGAACATCCGCGCCGGCGTCATCGCTGCCTTCATCCTCGCCTTCATCACCTCCATCAACGACGTATCGGTCTCGGTCTTCCTGACCGGTCCCGGCATTTCGACGCTGCCGATCCAGATCCTTGCGCATATGGAGCAGTTCTTCGACCCGACCATCGCTTCCGTTTCCGTGCTTCTGATGCTGGTGACCGTCGGCGTCATGGCGATCGTCGAAGCGACGCTCGGCCTTACATTTTTGACCAAGTAGGTTCCCTTGACCGTATCCCTCACCATCGAAAACCTCTCCGCTCATTACGGAACCACCCAGGTTCTGAAGGACCTGTCGATTTCCGTTGCCGCCGGCGAACTCGTGTCCCTGCTCGGTTCGAGCGGCTGCGGCAAGACCACGACACTGCGCCTTGTGGCGGGGTTCCTGCAGCCGACCGGCGGCCGGATCCGGCTCGGCGACCGCGACCTGACGACGCTGCCCGCCCATGCCCGCGATATCGGCCTCGTTTTCCAGAACTACGCGCTTTTCCCGCACCTGACCGTGCTCGACAACGTCGCATTCGGCCTCAAGCAGCGCGGCCTTGCCAAGCCGGATCGGACCAAACGGGCGATGGCGATGCTGGAACGGGTCGGGCTTGCGCCGCTCGCCGACCGCCTTCCCGCCGCCCTGTCCGGTGGCCAGAAACAGCGCGTCGCGCTCGCCCGTGCGCTTGTCATCGAGCCGCCGCTCCTGATGTTCGACGAGCCGCTCTCCAACCTCGATGCCAAGCTCAGGATCGACATGCGCGTCGAGATCCGTCAGCTCCAGCGCGCCAACGGCACGACCTCGCTCTACGTCACTCACGATCAGGAAGAAGCGTTTTCGATCTCAGACCGCGTCGCGATCATGAATGCCGGCCGCATCCTGCAGCTCGACACGCCCGAAGTGCTCTACCAGAAGCCGGCCAGCGCCTTCGTCGCCCGTTTCGTGGGTTTCGAGAACCTGATCCCCATGAAGGTCGTCGAGCGTCAGGCGGCGACTGTCACGGCGCAAGCCGCGGGCGGCACGCGGCTTCATCTTTCCCAGGATCTGTTCGGTCCGATCAAGGACGATTTCATCCTGGCCTGCCGCGCCGACGGGCTTGCGGTCCGCCGTGAGGGAGAAGGCATCCCGGCAATGCTGGGAACGCGCACCTATCTCGGCCGCGCCTATCAGTACAAATGCAAGACGGCCGCGGGCGAAATCACCGCCAACGGCCCGCTTTCCGAACCGTTGGATGCCGGCGCCCAGGCGGTCCTTACCCCGTTGCCGGAACAGTGCTGCATCCTCGATCCGGAAGATTGATCCGGGAATAACGTCAGTACTGAGCCGTTTGCCGGGAGCGTTGACGCAGGTCAAACCGCCGAAGCGGCCCGTATGTCAGCACATCATGGTCACAATCCTTCAACCGGCAGCGTATCTGCGCTGTGAGGCCAAAGACCATGAATTACGTCTCAGAAACAATCGGGCTGGCGATCGGCACCTTCCTGGTGTTGCTCGCAGCCGCCTATGCCCATGATGGCCTTTTCGCGGCCCATATGTGGGTCCTGTTCTTCGTGCTGTTGCTCAGCACGGTCGTTTTGCTGCGCAAGGCTTCCTTTGCGCCGCAGAGGTTCGCGGTGCGCCCACCGGCAAAATCCGAATATTTCGACGAGGTGGTCAGATACGGCACCATCGCCACGGTCTTCTGGGGCGTCGTCGGTTTCCTGGTCGGCGTCGTCGTCGCACTCCAGCTTGCCTTCCCGGACCTGAACATCGAACCCTGGTTCAATTTCGGCCGCCTGCGGCCGTTGCACACCTCGGCTGTCGTCTTCGCCTTCGGCGGCAATGCGCTGATTGCCACCTCTTTCTATGTGGTCCAGCGCACCTGTCGGGCCCGCCTTTTCGGCGGCAACCTCGGCTGGTATGTGTTCTGGGGTTACCAGCTCTTCATCGTCATGGCGGCGACCGGCTATCTGCTCGGCATCACGCAAGGCCGCGAATACGCCGAGCCGGAATGGTATGTGGACCTCTTTCTGACGGTCGTCTGGGTCGCCTATCTCGCCGTCTTCCTCGGCACGATCCTGAACCGCAAGGAGCCGCATATCTACGTGGCGAACTGGTTCTATCTCGCCTTCATCGTGACGATCGCCATGCTGCATGTGGTGAACAACCTGGCGGTCCCGGTCTCCTTCCTCGGCGTCAAGAGCTATTCGGCCTTTTCGGGCGTGCAGGATGCGCTGACCCAGTGGTGGTACGGGCATAACGCGGTCGGTTTCTTCCTGACCGCGGGCTTCCTGGGCATGATGTATTATTTCGTGCCGAAGCAGGTCAACCGCCCGGTCTATTCCTACCGGCTGTCGATCATCCACTTCTGGGCGCTGATCTTCCTCTATATCTGGGCCGGTCCGCATCACCTGCACTATACCGCGCTGCCCGACTGGGCGCAGACGCTCGGCATGGTCTTTTCGATCATGCTCTGGATGCCCTCCTGGGGCGGCATGATCAACGGTCTGATGACGCTCTCGGGCGCCTGGGACAAGATCCGCACCGATCCGATCGTCCGCATGATGATCATCGCCATCGCCTTCTACGGCATGTCGACCTTCGAAGGCCCGATGATGTCGATCAAGGCGGTCAATTCGCTCAGCCACTATACGGACTGGACGATCGGCCACGTGCATTCCGGTGCGCTCGGCTGGGTCGGCATGATCTCCTTCGGCGCCGTCTACTACATGACGCCCAAGCTCTGGAACCGCGAGCGGCTCTACAGTCTCGATCTGGTCAACTGGCACTTCTGGCTCGCCACCCTCGGCATCGTCGTCTACGCCGCCGCCATGTGGGTTGCCGGGGTGCAGCAGGGCCTGATGTGGCGCGAATACGATAGCCAGGGCTTCCTCGTCTATTCCTTCGCGGAAACGGTCGCGGCGATGTTCCCCTACTACCTGCTGCGTGCGGTCGGCGGCGCCATGTACCTCGCCGGCGGGCTCATCATGGCCTTCAACGTCACCATGACCATCCTCGGTTACCAGCGGGACGAGCGCGTTCGGGGTGATGCTTCCCCCGCCGCTCTCCAGCCGGCCGAATAAGGAGGGACATCCATGTCCATTCTCGATAAACATCACTACATCGAACGCAATGCGACCCTGCTTCTGGTCGGTTCGCTGCTCGTCGTCTCGATCGGCGGCATCGTGGAAATCGCCCCGCTCTTCTATCTCGAAAACACTATTGAGAAAGTGGAAGGCATGCGGCCCTATTCGCCGCTCGAGCTTGCCGGGCGCGACATCTACATCCGCGAAGGCTGCTACGTATGCCACAGCCAGATGATCCGCCCCTTCCGCGACGAGGTGGAACGCTACGGCCACTACAGCCTGGCGGCCGAATCCATGTACGACCACCCGTTCCAGTGGGGGTCGAAGCGCACGGGGCCGGATCTCGCCCGCGTCGGCGACCGCTATTCGAACGAATGGCACGTCCAGCATCTGGTCGAACCGCGCGACGTCGTGCCGGAATCGGTGATGCCGAGCTACGCCTTCCTCAAGGAGACGCCGCTCAAGATCACCGACGTTTCCATGGAACTGAAGGCCAACCGCGCCGTCGGCGTCCCCTATTCGGACGAGATGGTCGCGAGCGCCAAGGCGGATCTTTCCGCCCAGGCCAATCCGAATGCGGACACGTCTGGTCTGCTGGCCCGGTATCCCAAGGCCAAGGTCGGCGATTTCGACGGCAATGCCGAGAGCCTCACGGAGATGGATGCGCTGGTCGCCTATCTGCAGATGCTCGGCACGCTGGTCGATTTCTCGACCTATGACGATGCTGCCGGTTACCGCTGAGGAGGAAAAACCATGGAATTCTACACGGCCATGCGCCATTTCGCCGATAGCTGGGGTCTGCTCGCCATGACCCTGTTCTTCCTCGGCGTTCTCGTCTTCACCTTGCGCCCCGGCGCGAAAGCCTCTGCAGACGAGGCCGCCCGGATCCCTCTGAAGGAGGATTGAACATGGCGGAAAAACATATCGACCAATTGAGCGGCATCGAAACCACCGGTCACGAGTGGGACGGCATCCGCGAACTCAACAATCCGCTGCCGCGCTGGTGGCTCTGGACCTTCTATGCCTGCATCCTGTGGTCGATCGGTTATGCGATCGCCTATCCGTCCATCCCCCTCCTGACCGACGCGACGAAAGGCCTGCTCGGATATTCGAGCCGTGCCGAACTCACGGCCGATCTCGATGGTGCCAAAATCGCCCAGGGCGGCCTCCTGGAGAAGATCTCGACGTCGTCGCTGCAGGAGATCGTCGCCGATCCGCAGCTCAGCCAGTTCGCGACCGCCGGCGGCGCCGCGGCTTTCCGCGTCAACTGCACCCCGTGCCACGGCACGGGTGCGACGGGCGGGCGGGGCTATCCCAACCTCAACGACGATGACTGGCTTTGGGGTGGCGATATCAACGCCCTCTACCAGACGATCGCCCATGGCGTCCGTGATCCCGCCGACGGGGAGACCCGCATCTCCGAAATGCCGGCCTTCACCGACATGCTGAAGCCGGACGAGGTGCGCCAGGTGGCCGCCTACGTGGTGAGCCTCACCGGAACCCCGCGCGATCCGTCGATGGTCGGGCCCGGAAAGCAGCTCTTCGCCGACAACTGTGTCTCGTGTCATGGCGAGAAGGCCGAGGGCAACCGCGACCTCGGTGCGCCGAGCCTCGCCGACGCCATCTGGCTGAAGGTCCAGGGGGAAGCAGAGATTGCCAAACAAATCCAGTCCCCGAAACACGGCGTCATGCCGGCCTGGGAAGCCCGCCTCGGCGACGTGGCCGTCAAGCAGCTCGCCATCTACATCCATTCGCTTGGCGGCGGGGAGTGATCAGGCTTCCGCCGACAGATATCGCAGTTCGATACCGGCCGGGGCGCGAATGCCCCGGTCGTTCGTCAGGAAGACGCCGCATTGCAAAGCTTCGGCGGTCGCGACGTGGATTGCATCGATGAGTTTGATGTTGAGTTCGGCGCCGAGGGCGGCGGCGCGTTTGATGATGGACCTCGTCAGATCGACCAAGCAGATGAAGGCCTTGTCTTCAAGAACCGTCAGAAAAGCGGCTGCAGTTTCGCGGTCGCCGGCACGCACACCTCTCAGACATTCTCCGAGTGTGACATCGCTAGAAAACAACGGAGTGCCGTCATCGAAATAGACCGAAAGGCATTCGCGAGCTGCCAATTTCAAATCAGCGCGGCCATCCACGTAGTAGATGAAGATATTGCTGTCGACATAGACCTTATCGGTCATAATTGCGATCTTCGCGGAATTCCCGGACCTGCCGGTCGATCTCCTCCTGGGATCTGCCCGGCCCAAGCTTAGAGACTACGTCCCAGGAACGCCGGAACGCCTCCAAACGCTGCTCCTTGGAAATCTCTTCCCCAGAGGCTTGTTCCTGAAGCTTTTCCGCCACGACCTCTGCGCGCGAGTGACCGGTGCGCGCGGAAACACGGTCGATCCAAGACAGAACTGAGTCCGTTATCTCGATTTCCAGCTTGTGCATGCCCATGGTCTTCTCCCTGCCTGCATCGAAGATAGTGCATTTTGCACGTTCCCGCCAGAATGTCGCAGCCTGCCGCTCCGACCAGTTGACTTTGGTCAAGGAGCGGCCGCCGCCGAGATGAGAAAACATGGACCAAAGGAACTGGTCCCATGAATCTCTACACAGCCCCGCACTTGGAACAGAACGGTTTGTCCGTCGAACGGATCGATGTCCAGCCCGTGCATTCGCCGGGCCAGCCGCTTTACGAGAAGCGCAAGAAGATCTTTCCGAAACGGGCCGAAGGGCGCTTTCGCCGCTTCAAATGGCTGGTGATGCTGATAACCCTCGGCATCTATTACCTCACACCGTGGATCCGCTGGGATCGCGGTCCCTTCGCGCCCGACCAGGCGGTGCTCGTCGATCTTGCGAGCCGCCGCTTCTATTTCTTTTTCATCGAGATCTGGCCGCAGGAGTTCTTCTACGTCGCCGGGCTATTGGTCATGGCCGGTTTCGGCCTGTTCCTCGTGACCTCGGCTGTCGGTCGCGCCTGGTGCGGTTACGCCTGTCCCCAGACGGTGTGGGTCGATCTCTTCCTTGTCGTCGAGCGCTTCTTCGAGGGCGATCGCAATGCCCGCATCAAGCTCGACGCCGCGCCCTGGAGCTTCGACAAGCTCTGGAAGCGGGTCGCCAAACACGCCACGTGGCTGGCGATCGCGGTCGCGACGGGCGGTGCCTGGATCTTCTATTTTGCCGATGCGCCGTCGCTCGCCTTCGATTTCGTCACCGGCCAAGCGGCGCTGGTCGCCTATTCGACCGTGGCGGTTCTGACAGCGACGACCTATCTGCTCGGCGGGCTTATGCGCGAACAGGTCTGCATCTACATGTGCCCCTGGCCGCGCATCCAGGCCGCCATGCTCGACGAGAGCTCGCTGGTCGTCACCTATAACGACTGGCGCGGCGAGCCGCGCAGCCGCCATGCAAAGAAGGCGGCGGCAGCCAGGCAGCCTGTCGGCGATTGCGTCGATTGCAATGCTTGCGTGGCGGTCTGTCCGATGGGCATCGACATCCGCGAAGGCCAGCAGTTGGCCTGCATCACCTGCGCGCTCTGCATCGACGCCTGCGACGGCGTGATGGACAAGATCGGCAAGCCGCGCGGCCTGATCGCCTATGCGACGCTCGATGAATACGAGACGAACATGGCGCTCGCGACAAACGGCGGCACCACGGCGATCGACCCGGAACGGGTACGCAATCCGGACGGTTCCTTCATCGACAAGATCCGCCACTTCGACTGGAGGGTGATCTTCAGGCCCCGCACGCTGATCTATCTCGGCGTCTGGTCGGCGGTCGGCCTCGGCCTCGTCTTCGCGCTCCTCTCGCGGGACCGGCTGGAGGTCAATGTTCTCCACGATCGCAACCCGCAATTCGTGCTGGAATCGGACGGTTCCATCCGCAACGGCTACACGATCCGGCTGCTCAACATGATCCCCGAGCCGCGCACGATCATGGTCTCGATGGAAGGCCTGCCCGAAGCGACCATGAAGATCTCAGGCGTCACGGACGTTCCGGGCCGTCTCTTCGCGGTGCAGGTGGAGCCCGACAAGACGCTTGCCTTGAAGGTCTTCGTAACCCTGCCCAAGGATGCCGTTTCCTCCGAAGCCGTCGATTTCCATTTCATCGCCGAAGACCGGTCGAGCCACGAAAAGGACAGCTATTCAGCGGTCTTCAACACGTCGGGAGCCAGAAAGTGAGCACGACGAAAATGAACACGATCCCCGCAAAATCCTTTGTCTTCACCGGCTGGCACATGGTCGGCGTGCTGGTGCTCTTCTTCGGCACCATCATCTCGGTCAATTTCTACATGGCCTACAACGCGGTCACCAGCTGGAGCGGGCTGGTGGCGGAAAACACCTACCTCGCCAGCCAGCAGTTCAACGGCAAGGCGGCCGAGGCGCGGACGCTGACGGCCACGGGTGTCACCGGCCGCATCACCGTCACCGGTTCCGAGGTTCGTTACGAGGTCTTCCACCCGAAAGACGGGCCGGTGACCGCCGATACGCTGACGCTCAAGTTCAAGCGGCCGGTCGGCGAACACCAGGATTTCGAACTCGACCTGGTTCCCGTTGCCAAGGGCGTCTTCACGGCCACCCATGAAATCCTGCCGGGTCACTGGATCGTGGATGCGAGCGCCATCCGGAACGGCAAGCGCATCCTGCATCAGGCCGAACGCATCGCCGTCTTGAGGAGCACAGAATGAGCTGCTGCGCGCCTGGAACGGAAGGGTATCTGGATCACTCGCTTCCGTCGTCCGAGGAGCTGACGCTGTCCAGCCGGACGATCTCGCCGGGGTTGCGCCAGACCGATCTCAGCATCCCGCAGGTCCATTGCGGCACCTGCATCGCGACGATCGAAAAAGCGCTCAATGCGCTGCCGTCGGTAGAGCGGGCGCGGGTCAATCTGTCCACCAAGCGCGTTTCGATCGTCTGGCGGGAAAAGACCGGAGACGACGCCACGGATCCGGTCGAGTTGGTCAGGGCGATCGTCGATGCCACCGGTTACGATGCACATCTCTTTTCGAATGCCGAGGAAGTCGGCGAGAAGCTGCAGCGCGACCTGATCCGCGCCGTCGCCCTCTGCGGCTTTGCGGCAGCCAACATCATGCTGCTCTCGGTCTCCGTCTGGTCGGGCGCCGATGCGTCGACGCGTGACATGTTCCATTGGATATCTGCGCTGATCGCCGCGCCGGCGCTGATCTATGGCGGCCGTTTCTTCTATCAGTCGGCCTGGAATGCGCTGCGCCGCCGTCGCACCAACATGGACGTGCCGATCGCGCTAGCCATCACCCTTTCCTATGCGGTGTCGCTCTGGGAAACCATGCATCACGGCGAACACGCCTGGTTCGACGCGACCGTTTCGCTCTTGTTCTTCCTGCTGATCGGCCGCACGCTGGACCACATCATGCGCGACCGGGCGCGGGCCGCGATCAGCGGTCTTGCGCGCCTGTCGCCCCGCGGCGCCACCGTCATTGGCCCGGACGGCTCGCGTGAATATCGCCCCGTGGACGAAATCCGGCCAGGCGACCGGGTGGCGATCGCCGCCGGCGAACGGGTGCCGGTCGACGGGTTCGTCGAAAGCGGCGCAAGCGATATCGACGTCTCGATCGTCAACGGCGAAAGCGCGCCGAGGCCGGTCCGTGTCGGAGACATAATACAGGCAGGAACGCTCAGCCTCACCGGTTCGCTGGTGCTGAAGGCGACGGCTGCCGCGAAGGATTCCTTCCTGTCCGAAGTCATTTCGCTGATGGAGGCGGCCGAGGGCGGCCGGGCGCGGTATCGCCGGATCGCCGATCGTGCGGCGCAATATTATTCTCCCGCCGTCCACTTTCTGGCGCTCGCCGCCGTTCTCGCCTGGGGTTTCATCGGCGGAGACTGGAAACACGCGATGCTGGTGGCAATCGCCGTGCTGATCATCACCTGCCCCTGCGCGCTTGGCCTGGCCGTGCCCGTGGTGCAGGTGGTCGCGGCCGGCCGGCTGTTCAGGAATGGCATCATGGTGAAGGACGGTTCGGCCATGGAGCGGCTTGCCGAAATCGACACCGTGCTTTTCGACAAGACCGGCACCTTGACGCTGGGCCGGCCCCGGTTGCTGGATGCCGACCGGTTCGACAGGAAGCAACTCGCTTTGGCCGCCGGCCTTGCCGTCCATTCACGCCACCCTCTCTCGCAGGCGCTTGCGATGGCGGTATCCGGCCCCGTCGCGGTCTTCGAAACGGTCACCGAGATCCCGGGCCGGGGCCTTGAAGCGGCAACGCCGGCAGGCGTCTATCGCCTCGGCAACCGGCGCTTCGCTTTGTCCGTGCCGGACGACGGAAGCCCGGGCAATACCGTGACGGAAACCGTTCTCTCGCTCGACGCCGAGGAGATCGCCACCTTCCGCTTCGACGATTCGCTGCGCCCCGGCGCGCAGGCCGCGACGGCATCCCTTGCCGCCGGCGGTTTCGAGACCGGCATCCTGTCGGGTGACCGACGCCGGGTTGTTGCCGATCTCGCGACCCGCCTCGGCGTCGAACATTGGCAGGCGGAGCTTTCGCCGAAACAGAAGGCGGAGTTCTGCACGTCGCTTGCGGCGAGCGGCCGCAAGGCGCTGATGGTCGGCGACGGCATCAACGATGCGCCGGCGCTTGCCGCAGCCCACGTCTCGATCGCGCCGGCGACGGCGGCGGATGTCGGCCGCCAGGCCGCCGACTTCGTCTTTATGCGCGACAGCCTCGAAGCGGTACCACTGGCGATCGATATCTCGCGGCGCGCCGGCCGGCTGATCCGCGAGAATTTCGCGCTCGCCATCGGCTACAATGTCATCGCCGTGCCGATCGCGCTTGCCGGTTATGCGACGCCGCTGATTGCCGCCGTTGCCATGTCCACGTCCTCGATCATCGTCGTTGCCAATGCCCTCCGGCTCGGCGGATCGGGGAGCGCCGTCGAGGCCGGGGCGGCGGGGGGCCATGGTGAAGCAAAAATTCTTACCGATGAGGCCCGCGTCGCATGAACATGCTGATCTATCTCATCCCGATAGCGCTTTTCCTCGGCGGGCTTGGTCTCTTCGCCTTTCTCTGGTCGCTGAAGAGTGGTCAGTACGACGATCTCGAAGGCGCCTCCTGGCGTGTGCTTCGGGACGATCCGCCGGAATGAGCCGGTGACTGCCGACAAGCTCCGGCACGCCCTCAAGGTTCTCAGGAGTGGGCGTCGCCAGCGGTTTTCTTGCCGAGAGCACTGTCCTGAGGCATTCTTTTCGTTGAATTGCCAACAAACGGCATCTGTGTCCGCAAGGACTGCGACCTTCACGAAAGGAATTCGATGCGTTTTATCAATCCCATTCCTTTCGTTCGCGACATAAATCACTCGAAAGCGTTTTACCTAGATAGGCTCGGGTTGAGGATCTTGGAGGATTTCGGGGACTTCGTACTCTTCGAAACCGGTTTCGCAATCCACGAAGGCAGTTCGCTTGAGCAAACGATTTGGCGGCAAGGCCCTGTTGCGAACGAACCCTACGGCCGGAGAAATTTGCTGCTATATTTCGAACATGAGGATGTCGATGCGGCCTTCGAAAACATCGCGCCGCATGTGGAACTGATCCATCCGGTAGAGCGGCAAGCCTGGGGACAGCGAGTCTTCCGCTTCTATGATCCCGACGGACACGCGATAGAGATCGGTGAACCACAAAGGCTGGGGCCTTCAGGGGATTCACTGAAACTCTGAGCTCTGCGGCAGAATCCGAGGCGCTGGCCGCAGCTACACCCCTTTTATCAAACGATACTCAGTCCAGCAGCTCGCGAAGCCGCACCGCCAGTTCCCTGGCGGTGTATGGCTTCTTTAGCCAGCTACCGGATTGGGCGAGCTCGCGCCCGGCAATGGCCGGTTCGGCGTAGCCGGAGGTGAACAATACCTTCATGCCGGGCCGTCTCGCGCGGACTTCGGCCGCCAGTTCGTCGCCCGTCATCCCGCCTGGCATCACGATATCGGTGAAAAGCAGGTGGATGCCGTCGTGCTGGCCGAGCTGGTCCAGCGCCTCCTGGCCGTTCGCGGCTTCGATGACGCCATAACCGAGCTGCGTCAGCCTGGACACGGCGATGCGCCGGACCCGAGGGTCGTCCTCGACGACGAGGATCTTTTCGGTGCCGCCGGGAATCGAGGCCTGCTTCGAGCCAGCATCGACTGCGAGCGGACCCGCCGCCTCCGTCTTGCGCGCCACCGGCAGGAAAATCCGCACGCTCGTGCCCTGTCCCGGTTCGCTATAGAGCTGGATATGTCCGCCGGACTGTTTGGCGAACCCGTAGACCATGCTGAGGCCGAGCCCCGTTCCGGCGCCGAGGCCCTTGGTGGTGAAGAAAGGCTCGAAGGCCTTGTCCTTGACCTCGGGAGACATGCCGATGCCCGTGTCGGTGACGGAAATCAGCACGAAGTCGCCGGTGCGGACATCCGGATACATCTGCGCATAGTCGACATCCAGCCTGACGCGGGAAATCTCGATCGACAGCTTGCCGCCGCGCGGCATCGCGTCTCGGGCATTGAGCGTCAGGTTGAGGAGCGCGTTCTGGAGCTGCGACGCATCGACCAGCGCCTCGTTGGAAACGCCGGTTACGGTGGTGCGGAGCTCGATCGTCTCGCCGAGCGTTCGGCGCAGAAGTTCCGAGAAGCTGGATACGAGATTGCCGATATCGGCGAGCTTCGGGTTGAGTGGCTGGCGCCGTCCGAAGGCCAGAAGCTGACCGGTGAGCTTGGCGCCGTCTTCCGCCGCGCCCTGCGCTTCGTGCAGCAGCTCGAGCAGGCCCGCATCCGCGAGCTTGTTCTCGATCATCTCCAGATTGCCGCTGATGACGGTGAGAAGATTGTTGAAATCGTGCGCCAGGCCGCCGGTCAGCTGGCCGATCGCTTCCATCTTCTGGGCCTGGCGCAGCTCTTCTTCGATCTTGTGGCGGCTTGTGAGGTCGCGGACGAAGCCGGTGAAGATGCGTTTCCCGTTGGTGACGGCCTCGCCGACCGAAAGCTCCATCGGAAACGTGCTTTTGTCCTTGCGCTGACCGGTCACGACGCGGCCGTAGCCGATGATCCGGCGTTCGCCGGTGGTGAGGTAGCGCGAGATATAGCCGTCATGGGCTTCGCGGTCGGGTGAGGGCATCAGCATCTTCACATTCTGTCCGCAGACCTCGTCGGAGGAATAACCGAACAGCTGTTCGGCAGCGGCGCTGAAGGAGGAAATGCAGCCGACTTCGTCGATGACGATCATCGATTCCGGAACGGTGTCCAGAATGGAGCGCAGATGCGCTTCGCGTTCGGCAAGATCGTTCTGCACCCTTTTCATCTCGGTGATGTCGTTGTTCGTTTGAATGATGATCGAAGGACCGTCGCTCGATGGATTGACGGCCACCCAGCGGGTCGCCACGACGACCTGGTGACCGCGCTTGTGCCGATGGACGACCTCGCCTTGCCACGCATGATCGGTCTGGACACGGCGGCGGATCTCGTCGAGCGACTCGGGAAACCGTGTCGCGAGAAGATCGTGAACGACCTTGCCGAGAGCCTCCTCCCGACGCCATCCGTAAAGCTGCTCGCAGCCGCTCGTCCAGCGGCTGATGATGCCGTCCACGCCGTGGACGATAAGATTGGCATCGTCGAGAAGGAGAGTGACGGCATCGAGTTGGCTTTCCGTCGTGGCTTCGGATCCTGTATTGCCGATCATGTCCATTCCGTTTAATGGCGCCGTCGCTCGCCGAGAGCGATCAGGTCGCGCCGCATGTCTCCACAGTCATCGTCGTCTCCGGCGAGTTGCGCAAGCATCCCCGGTCGTTCGATTCTTATGGAATGACGGGCGGCCGGGTCCAGAACATTCAACACGCCCTTGCCGATAAGCCTGGTGATAGTACGTGAAACGGTCTCGATCGTCAGTCCGAGATAGTCGGCCATGTCCTGCCGGCTCATCGAGAGATCGACCACCGGTTGCCCATTGCCCTCGGCCATCGCGCGCCTCAGGTATCTCAGAAGGAAGGTGCAGAGCCGCTCTTCCGCGCTCTTGCTCGACAGCAGCACCATTTGGTCCTGGGCTGCGGCCATTTCGTCGCAGACCCGGGCAAAGACCTTGGGCCTCAGGCTCTCGGAATTGATGACCGCCGCCTCGAATTGCCGACGCGACAGCCGGCGGATCTTCGCGGTGGTGATGGCCTCCGCGGTGTAGATATAATTGTCCCGGAACGAAACGCCGATGACGTCGCCGGCATGCAAAAACCCGGTAATCACCCGCCGCCCATCCGAAATGATCCGGAAAACCCGCAGGGTCCCCTCCATGACTTCGAAAATATGCTTGGCCTCGTCACCCTCGAAGAAGAGGGCCTGGCCGGCCGCCAGGTATTCGACCGGCTGCTTTGCAAACAGCGAATGCAGACAATCCGGTCCGCCGAGCGGTCCTGCTGCTGCCGCGTTGAAGGTCTTCGCATAATCCGTGAGAAACATGAAACTGCCCCTATCCGTTTGGTAGAGGCAGTTGACCGAATCCTGGTAACGCGCGAATGCTAGTCGCGTGAAAGACGGTTCTAATTGGTAACAATCTGTAACACGCCGGTTCCTTGTTGATGTCATCCCCTGCCAGCGCCGCAAACATTCTCGTCGTCGACGACGATCCTCGAATCCGCCAGATGCTGACGCGGTATTTCGAGGGCGAAGGATATGTCGTGACCACGGCATCGGACGGGCAGGAAATGCGCGCTCAGCTGAAGCGGCAAGACGTCGACATCATCCTCCTCGACCTGTCGTTGCCCGGCGGCCAGGACGGCTTTGACCTTGCGCGGGAGATCCGGATGCAATCGGACATTCCGATCATGATGCTGACGGGCCGCGACGACGTGGTCGACCGGATCCTCGGCATCGAGATCGGCGCCGACGACTATATCGCCAAGCCGTTTCACCTGCGTGAAGTGCACGCGCGGCTGAAATCGATCCTGCGGCGGCGCCAGCCGGCCCAGCCGAAGCAGGAGGAAAACGAGGAGAAGATCGTCCGTTTCGAGGGGTGGACGCTCAACCTTTCCAGGCGTCAGCTGCGGTCTGGCGAAGATGGCGAAGTCGAACTGACAACCGGCGAATTCGACATGCTGACGGCCTTCGTGCAGCATGCGGGCCGGGTACTGACACGCGATTTCCTGATGGACGCGACAAGGGGGCGGCAGCTCGATGCCTTCGATCGCACGATCGACGCCCAGATCGTCCGGCTGCGCCGCAAGATCGAGGCAGATGCCAAACATCCCCAGCTCATCAAGGCCGTTCGCGGTGTCGGTTACATTTTCACCGGCAAGCTCGGTTGATCAAACAACGATCTGCCTGTCCGCCGCCGAAAGCCCGCCAAATGCTCTTTCCCTGATATCGTCTGCATCGGAGCCCTGCAGCGGAACCGGCCCCAAAGGCAGGTCGTGGTCCACGGGCCTGCCGACCGAAACCGGCAGCAATTCAAGTTTTTTGCACGTACCGTCATCGGCAAGCGTCAGCCGGATCGCGGCGCTGCGCCACACATCGACGCGCTTTTCGTCATAGGTCGCCGCCCGCCCGGTGTGGAAGACAAAATTGCCGAGGCCGGCGATGATTACCCGTCCGCGATAAAGGACGAGCGGCTGCATGACCGGCGCGCCTGTACCAAGCACCAGGTCCGCGCCGCTGTCGATCAGGCCGCGACAAAGATCGAGCAGCCAGTCGGGTGTCGTTTTCCAGTTCGAATCCCAGTGATGGCCGTGGAGCGCCACCGCCACCAGATCCCCTATCGCCTTTGCGGCATCGATACCGTCCGTGAGCCGCTGCATGTCCGTCTCATCCGCCGTCCAGCGTGCACCGATCGCGTCGCCGGCAACGATCGGCGTACCGAAGACGTCGAGCTCCGGGCGCTCTCCCACGTCGTAGCCGACCGCCGCACGCGCGGCTCCGCGCTTGTCGTCGCCGAGGGTCGTTACGATCCTCTTCAGGGCCTCGAATTCTTCGGCCGGCACGCTCACCGTCCGCTTCATCCGCAACGGAGCAATGCCGCCGCGCTCGGTGGAGGCATAGTTGATGTCCGGCTGCGGCCCGAGATCGAAGGAGAAGATAGCGAGCGATTGCTCAGGTCCCGGCACGATGATCGGCGCGGCAGCCTGCTCGATATCCAGCCCGCTGCCGGCAAGCTTCAGCCCTGCCGTTTCCGCCGCGGCGCGCGTCGATGCAATGCCCGGCGGGCCGAGGTCGAAGGCGTGGTTATTGGCATGCGTCACCGCGTGAAAGCCGAGTTCCCGCACCGAGACGAGTGCGTCCGGCGAAGCAAGATGCAGCGTCTTCGTCTTGGTTGGCCATGCACCGGCCGTCTCCACCGTCGCCTCCAGATTGCCGAAGACGACATCCGCCTCGAGGAAATCTCGCACCTCGGCCTGTCCCTCGCCACAGAGGTCGAGGGGGCCGTGGATCAGGATTTGGCCGGTAACGGCAACGGTCAGCATGGCCTGGTTCATTTCGCGATGGGCTTCAGCGCCACCATCGCCTTGTCCCCGACAATCGGCAGGCGGATGGCAGACGCCCGCGTACCATCGCAGAAAACCGTGTTGCGGGCCACTTGGCTTGTGCGTCCCCGGCCCTCCGGCGCATAGCTATTTGGATTTATATCGTATTTCGGGAAGTTGGACGAAGAGATGTCAACCCTGATGCGGTGGCCCTTGGCGAACAGATTGGCAGTCGCGAATGGCTCGATCGTCACCTTGAACACCTCGCCCTCGACGATCGGCTCCGGCTTCTCGAACGACTTGCGGTAACGGCAGCGGATGATCCCGTCGGTGATGTTGAGCGCGTAGCCGGTCGGATAGTCCTTGCTCGGCGGATAGACATCCACGAGTTTCGCGGTGAAGTCGGTGTCCGGCGCGTCGGATGAGACGTAGAGCTCGACCGTGATCGGCCCGACCACGGCGACATCCTCGGCGAGCGGCTCGGTCTCGAAGGAAAGCACGTCGGCACGCGCCGAAAGTGGCAGGCCCGGATGTTTGGAGCCGTAGAACTTCTCACCCTCGCGCTGGTCGAAACCGCCACCCTCGAAGATCGGCTGGCCGCTGGTCAGCGAACCGCCGATGGTCGGAACCGGGTCCTTGGGATCGAAGTCGTAGGTGAAGGGCGCGGCATCGGCCTTCGGCTTGTCGATCGAAAGCGAGCCGGACTCGTGGATGTAGTAGTTGCGGAACTCCGTCCCCGGCAGCGGCCAGTCTGTCGCTTCGATCCATCGCCCGCCGTGGTCCAGCCGGCCATCGGCATTGCGCGTGCCGGATCCGCCGCCCATCACGAAAGCGCGCACCACCGGCTCCTGCGCAACGGTGTTGTCCTTGCCCTTCAGCCAGTGGTCGAACCAGTTGCGGCGAAACGCGAGCCAGCTTTCGATGACGTTGCCGCCAAGCGGCGCGGCGGGGCCGAAGGAAGTATCGCCGGCGAGCGTCGTGTTGCGGTTGCCGTGCAGCCACGGCCCCATGATCAGTTGCAGCGGCCGGCTGTCCTTGCCGGACAGGCCGCGATAGTTGTCGAGCGTCGATTTCACATAGGCATCGTACCAACTCGACATCAGCACGATGGGCACTTCCGGAAAGGTCTCGTAGAACCCTTCCATATAAAGCCCGACGCGGCGCCAGCTTTCATCGAACGTGCCGCTGCGCCACTGCTCCAGCAGGTAGTTCTCGTATTCCGGCATCCAGCGCACCGGAGAGTTGCGTTCGCTCCAGGGCATAACGTTGAACCAGGCGCGGATATCCTCCGCCTCGATCGCCGCGCGGGCGAGTTCGTTGCCCTCGCCGATCGCCTGATTGTAGGCCCAGGTTGCCTGCTTCAGTTCAAAGGCACCGCCCTGGCGGATGCCGCATTGATAGGCATTCGAAAAGCCGCCGGAATCCATCACCATGCAGGCCAGCCCCGGCGGATTGAGGCAGGCGAGTGCCGCCTGCGTATGCGCCGCATAGGAAAGACCCATCGTACCGAACCGGCCGTTCGACCACGCCTGTTCCACCAGCCAGCGGGCGGTATCATACCCGTCCGCGGCTTCGGAAATGTACTTGCTGAATTCGCCTTCGGAATTGTAGCGGCCGCGACAATCCTGGTAGATCACGGCATATCCCGCCCGGACGAAATAGCTTGCCACCTGATGGCGCCTCATAGGCTCCGCCATGCCCACTTCGATCTCGGAACGCGAGCGCTCGGCTTTGCCGTAGGGCGTGCGTTCCATGATCGCCGGCAACCGGCCTTCGATCACCTTGCCGTCCTTGGCCGGCCGGTAGACGTCGGTCGCGAGCCTTATGCCGTCCCGCATCGTCACCATCACATCGCGTTCGACAATCACGTCGTCGGCAATCACCTCGAAGCGCGATGGCGTCAGGGTATCCATGTCCATATCCTCAAAATTGGCAAATCAATGCCCGGGCCGGCCCCACCACACGTCAGACCGGCCCGGGAAGCTGTGGCCTCGGAAAGAGGGCCGCAACAGGAGCCAAGCTTACTTGGCGATGCCGGCAAGCGTCGCGCTGGTGTCTTCCGTCATGTTGGCGATATAGGAGAGGTTCGCCTTGCCGGCCCAGTGAACCTTCTGCCAGTAGAGCGGGATGAGCGGCACGTCGGCGAACACCATCTTGGTGGCCTTCTGCAGCAGTTCCACGCGCTTCTTGACGTCGAACTCGGCGGTGGCGGCACGCATCGCTTCGTCGAAGGCCGGGTTCGAGTATTTCGTCCGGTTGAACGAACCGGTGCCCGCATCCTTGTTGACGGTCATCAGGAGGTTGCGAAGGCCGGTCGCAGAGGTCGGCGTCGAGTTGCCGAGCGAGAAGATGAAGGCCGAGAATTCGCCGGCCCCGGCACCCTTGGTGTAGACGTTGTAGGGCTGGGCGACGACGCCGTTCACCTTCAGGCCACCGCGGGCGAACATCTGGCCGAGCGCCTGCGCCACTTCCGAATCGCCCGGGAAGCGGTCGTTGGAGGTGTGGATGGTGATGCCGAAACCGTCCTTGTAGCCGGCCTCCGACAGCAGTTTCTTGGCGTCCTCGGCGTTCATGGCAGGCACCGTGATCGACGGATCGTTGCCGGCGACGCCGTTCGGCACCAGCTGGCCGGCCGCTTCCGCCGAACCGTCGAGGATGCGGTCGATGATCAGCTGGCGGTTGACGAGCTCGGACAGCGCCTGGCGGACCTTGAGGTCCTTCAGCGGGTTCTTGTCGAGCGGCTTGCCGTCCTTGTCGGTGATGAAGGGCGTCTTGTCGCGGGCGCTGTCGAGCGCCAGGTATATCATCCGGGCCGAGGCGATCGAGAAGAGCTTGAGACCGGAGATTCCCTGGAGGGTCTTCACATCGCCTGGCGGCACGGCGTCGATCAGGTCGACGGAGCCGGAGCGAAGGGCCGCGACGCGCGAGGCGTCGTTCGAGATGAATTTGATCGTGACGTTGTCGAAATCCTGCTTCTTGCCCCAGAAGGCGTCGTTGCGGGTGAGTTGCAGGTTGTCGCCCGGCGTCCAGGATTTGAACTTGTAGGCGCCGGTGCCGATCGCCGCCTTGCCGCTGTTGAAGTCCTCGATCGAGGCGCCTTCCGCGACCTTCTTCTCGACGATGTAGACGAAGCCGACCTGTTCGATGAAATCGGGTGTCGGCTTCTTGGTCTTGATTTCGATGGTCAGCTTGTCGATCGCCTTCATGCTGTCGATCGCAGCCACGTTGCCGGAGAAAGGCGCCGGGCTGTTGGGGATATCCTTGGCGCGAGTGAGCGAGAAGATCACGTCCTCGGCCGTCAGCGGGTTGCCGTCATGGAATTTGACGCCGTCGCGCAGTTTGATCTGCCAGGTCAGCGGATCGACATTTGTCCAGGAAACGGCGAGCGCCGGCTCGATATTGATTGCCGGGTCGGTCTGCACCAGGCGGTCGAAGACCTGCATGGCAATGTTCTGGTTGTTGCCGGTGCGCGAGAATTGCGGATCGATCGCCGAAGGCTCGGTGGCGCTGCCGAGGATCAAGTCGGCGGCCTGAGCCGAGCCGAGCGCGATGACCGAGGCCGCAACCCCGGCCAGGAGAAATTTCATCGGTTTCATTATGTCTGTTCCCTTCCTTTTTAGATGGCCGGTTCGGCCGTCGCGTTTGTTGCTGCCTGATGGGCGGTAAGATCGTTCAGGTGGCAGGCGCTGACATGACCTGCGGCATTTTCCTTCAGGACCGGCCGTTCCACGCGGCAGCGGTCGAAAGCCTTGGGACAGCGGGGATGGAAATGGCATCCCGCCGGCGGATGGAGCGGCGAGGGGATCTCGCCCTTGATCGGCGTGAACACCCGGCGGCGATCGGTGACCGACGGCAGTTCACGGATCAGCGCCTGGGTATAGGGATGTTTCGGATTGTCGAAGAGCTCGTCAGGCGTGGCGCTTTCCACCACGCGGCCGAGATACATGACCACGACGCGGTCGCAGATGTGTTTCACGACGCCGAGATCGTGGCTGATGAACAGATAGGTCAGTCCGAATTCTTGTCTCAGGTCCATGAACAGGTTGAGGATCTGCGCCTGGATCGACACGTCGAGCGCCGCGACCGACTCGTCGCAGACGAGCAGCTTCGGCTTTACCGCGAGCGCCCGGGCAATGCCGATACGCTGCCGCTGCCCGCCGGAGAACTGGTGCGGGTAGCGGTCCAGATAGGACGGGTCGAGGCCGACACGCGTCACCAGCGCGGCCACATGATCCCGCATCTCCCGACCCTTGACGATGCCGTGCACCTTGGGCGCCTCGCCGATCAGGTCGAGAACCCGCTTGCGCGGATTGAGCGTCGACATCGGGTCCTGGAAGATCATCTGGGCGGAAAGCCGCATGGCGCGTTTGTCGTCGCCCTGCAGCGAGGTCAGCGGCCGGCCCTTCCAGCGCACCTCGCCGCCGCTCGCCGGCATGATGCCGGCCATCACCCGGCCGAGCGTCGATTTCCCGCAGCCCGATTCGCCGACGAGGCCGACCACCTCGCCCGGATAGACCGCGAGATTGACTTCGTCGACCGCATGCACGGTCTTTTCCTCGAGGCCCGCCCCGAAGAGATTGGCGATCTTTTCCGCATAGTCGAGCTTGCGGGAAAACCGCCGGCTGACGTCTACGGCTTCCACGAGCGGGGTCGTCATGCGGCGCTCCAGAGGTGAGGGTGGAAACAGCGGAACTCGCGGCCGGCGGCGATCTCCAGCATTGGCTCGGTGGCGCAGACATCGGTGGCCCGGGCGCAGCGGTCGCGGAAGGCGCAGCCGGAAGGGCGCGACAGCGGCGACGGCGCGAAACCAGGGATCGGCCGGAGCGGTTCGCCGCGCGGTACCGCCGCAGGCACGGCGCTGAGCAGGCCGGACGTATAGGGATGCCGCGGTTCGGTGAGCACGCCATCGACCTGTCCCGCCTCGACGATCCGGCCCGCATACATGACCATGATCCGGTCCGCGAGTGCTGCGACGACGCCGAGGTCGTGGCTGATCCAGATCAGCGCCATGCCGAATTCGGCAGCGAGCCGCTTGATCTCGAACAGGATCTGCGACTGGATCGTCACGTCGAGCGCCGTCGTCGGTTCGTCGGCGATGATCAGGTCCGGCCGGTGCAGGAGGGCAATCGCGATCGCCACGCGCTGGCGCATGCCGCCGGAAAACTGGTGCGGATAGGAATCCAGCCGCTCCTCGGGCGAAGGAATGCCGACGAGGCCCAGCGCATCGCGAGCCCGCGCGCGGGCTTCAGTACGGGAAACCCTGTCATGCGCCTGCACCGTTTCGATCATCTGTGTCGCGACCGACAGAACCGGGTTCAGCGTCATCATCGGATCCTGGAAGATCATCGCGATGCGCTTGCCACGGATGGCCCGCATGGCCGTCGGCGATTTCGTCAGCAGGTCTTCGCCGTTGAACAGGATCTGGCCGCTGACCACCCGCCCGGGCGGATCGACGAGTCCGAGGATCGAGAACCCGGTGATCGACTTGCCGGAGCCGGATTCGCCGACAAGCCCGACGATCTCCCGCTGGCCGACCGTGAAGCTCACGTCATCGACGGCCTTCAAGATCCCGCGGCGGGTCATGAAATGAGTGGAAAGGTTTTTGACTTCGAGGACGGGTGTCATCGCGCTCACCTTTCACCCAGTCGGGGGTTCAACACTTCACGCAACCGGTCCCCGACGATGTTGATCGAAAAGACCAGCATCAGCAGCAGCACGCCCGGATAGACGCTGATCCAGTATTCGCCCGACATCAGCAACTGGTAGCCGTTGGCAATCAGCAGCCCGAGCGACGGTTCGGTGATCGGCAGGCCGATGCCGAGGAAGGAGAGCGTCGCTTCTGCCGAAATCGCGTTTGCCACCTGCAGCATGCCGATGACGATCAGCGGCGGCAGGCAGTTCGGCAGGATATGGCCGATCAGGATGCGCGGCGTGCCGATCCCGAGCGTCACAGCCGCTTCGACATAATCCTTGTTCTTTTCGACGAGGGCTGCGCTCCTCACGGCGCGGGCAAACGTCGCCCACTGCACCAGGATCAGCGCGAAGATCACCTTCCAGAGCCCCTGTCCTAACAGCGCCAGCAGCATCAGCGCCACGAGGATGGTCGGAAAGCCGAGCATCAGGTCGACGATCCGCATGATCAGCGTGTCGATGCGTCCGCCGAAATAGGCGGCGATCAGGCCGAGCACCGTGCCGACCAGAAGCGCGACGATGCCGGAAAACACGCCGACGCCGAGGCTGGTGCGCAGGCCGTAAATCATCGCCGAAAACATGTCGCGGCCCTGGCCGTCGGTGCCGAGCCAGTAGTTCATGCCGTCCATGCTCTGCGAGCCGGGCGGCAGCTTGGAATCGAGGATGTCCAGCACCGCGAGATCGAACGGGTTCTGGGGCGTCAGATAGGGTCCGATGACCGCGGCAAACAGCAGGATGATGCAGACGACGGCGGCAACGACCGCCTTGGGACTGCGGCCGATGCCGGTTAACAGGCGGCCGAGCAGCATGTCTTCGGCGAAAAGAGCGCGTGCGGTCATTGGGCGCCTCCCAGCCGGACGCGAGGATCGACCAGCGAATAGAGCACGTCGACGACGAAGTTGATGAAGATGAACAGGCTGACGATGACCAGCAGGTAGGCGACCACGACAGGCCGGTCGAGCCGCATGATGCTGTCGATCAGCAGCTTGCCGATCCCCGGCCAGGCGAAGATCGTCTCGGTGACGACCGCGAAGGCGAGCATGCTGCCGAGTTCCAGGCCGATCACGGTGATCAGCGGGATCAGGATGTTCTTGAACACATGGACGAAAACGATGCGGCGCTCGGAAATGCCCTTGGCGCGCGCGAATTTCACGAAATCGAGCGGCATCGTCTCGCGCACGCCGGTGCGGGTCAGGCGGATCACCAGCGAAAGCTTGAACAGCGACAGGTTGATCGCCGGGAGGATCAGGTGAGTGAGGCCGTCGAGCGTGAACAGGCTGGAACGGATACCCAGAAACTCGCCCATCTGGCCGCGGCCGGTGGACGGCAGCCAGCCGAGCCAGACGGAAAAGATCATGATCAGCATCATGCCCTGCCAGAAGCTCGGCAGCGAGAAGCCCAGGATCGAGCCGGTCATGATCACTTCGTCGGTGGCGGTGTTCGGCTTCAGGCCGGAAAGCAGGCCAAGCGGAATGCCGAGCACCAGCGCGAAGACGAGGCCGGTCAGCGTCAGCTCCAGCGTCGCCGGCAGGCGTTCGAAGATCAGCGCGATGGAAGGGCGGTTGAAGACGAAGGAGCGTCCGAGATCCCCATGCAGCGCATTCCAGGCAAAGGTGAAGAACTGTTCCCAGAGTGGCTTGTCAAGCCCGAGCGAGGCGACGACCTGAGCGCGTTCCGCCTGGCTTGCATCCGGCGAGATCAGCATCTCGGCCGGATCGCCGATCGCATAGATACCGATGAAGACGATAACCGCAGTCACGCAGAGGACGGCGATGCTCTGCAGGAAGCGACGGATGACGAAAACCGTCATAGCGTGCGCTCCTGCTTACCCTTTGTCCCGCAGGGACAGAGAATTTTCATGAAAGACGTTCCCTTTTTCTCTTTGTTGATGCCGACGATAGCGGGCCGGGGAGGATGCGCAATATTATGCACTGAATGCATCATCCTATGCGTTTTGCGCGCGAAAACCCTGTTCGATGTCTTCGCTTGTGTTCGCCGCCGCCTTCCGTAGGATCGGGCCATGAATTTCAAGCAGCTCGAAATCTTCAAGACGATCATGGATACCGGCTCGACCATAGCGGCGGCGGCCCAGCTTGGCCTGTCGCAGTCGGCGATCAGCCGCCAGCTCGCATCGCTGGAAGAAGAGATCGGCCGCGAGCTTTTCCTGCGCGACAAGGGGCGCCTCATCCCGCGGCCGGAAGCGCATCTGCTGGTCGACGAGGTGGATGACGTCGCCCAGAGTGTCGCCCGGCTGCGCGTCAAGATCGGCGACGTCCGTTCGGGTGCCTTCGGCGAGGCGCTGATCCGCGTCGCCTTCCCGCACAGCCTGGCGACCACCATGCTGCCGCCGATCCTCGCCCGCTTCAAGGCCGATCATCCGCGGGTGACGGTGGAGATCCTGAGCGGTCCCTATGATGCGATCGAACGCATGGTGCGCGGCCGCGTCGCCGACCTCGGTTTCGTCCGCCTGCCGCCGGAGGAACATTCCTTCGACGCCCGCCCGCTTTTTACCAGCGGCACCACCTGCGTCATGCCGGTCGGCCATCCGCTTGCCGCCAAGCAGGCCATCGATGTCAACGATCTTGCCCGCAACGACCTGATCCTGCTCGGCCGCCAGCGTGTCAACCGCAACGAACTTGAACACGAACTGCGCCGCATGGTGCCGAGCTACCGCTGCAGCCTGGAAGTGCACTCGGTCGAGACCGCCTGCGCCTGCGCAGCCCAAGGGCTCGGCATCGCCATCGTGCCCTCGCTGATTGCCGAGTTCTTCCGCAGCGACGCGATCGCCATGCGGCCTTTCCTGCCCGACAAGGTCTCCGAATACGGGATCATCTCCATGCCCGGCGCGCCGTTGTCCTGGACGGCCGAGGCGTTCATCAACATCATCAAGGCGGACTCGGGCGAAACCACGCTCTAGACGCCGGTCATATGTTTCTGGCGTTTTGCGTTTTCTTGTCCGCGCCCTTATCAATTCGTCTAGATGCGCGTTCCACGGTTTCCCGTAGGTTCGCAAGACGCTAAGTAATGCCCAAGAGAATACCGGGAGCAAACATGCGAGCAGTTCTGGGTGAGGTCGAAAAGCGCCGCGCGGAGGCAAGGCTCGGCGGGGGTGAAAGACGTATCGAGGCTCAGCATGCCAAGGGCAAGCTGACGGCGCGGGAGAGAATCGAAGTTCTGCTCGACGAAGGCTCGTTCGAAGAATTTGACATGTACGTGACCCACCGCGCGGTGGATTTCGGCATGGCCGAACAGAAGGTCGCCGGCGATGGCGTCGTCACCGGCTGGGGGACGATCAACGGCCGCCAGGTCTATGTCTTCTCTCAGGATTTTACGGTCCTCGGCGGTTCGCTTTCTGAAACCCATGCGCAAAAAATCTGCAAGATCATGGATATGGCGGTGCGGGTCGGCGCGCCGGTGATCGGGCTGAACGATTCGGGTGGCGCCCGCATCCAGGAAGGCGTGTCTTCGCTCGCTGGTTACGCGGAAGTGTTCCGCCGCAACGCAGAGGCCTCCGGCGTCGTGCCGCAGATCTCGGTCATCATGGGACCTTGCGCCGGTGGTGCGGTCTATTCGCCGGCCATGACCGACTTCATCTTCATGGTGCGCGACAGTTCCTACATGTTCGTCACCGGTCCTGACGTGGTGAAGACCGTCACCAACGAAATCGTCACGGCCGAGGAACTCGGCGGTGCCGGCACCCATACGAAAAAATCCTCGGTCGCCGATGCCGCCTTCGAAAACGACATCGAGGCGCTCGAAGCCGTCCGCCAGCTCTTTGATTTCCTGCCTTTGAACAACCGCGAAAAGCCCCCTGTCCGCCCCTTCCACGACGATCCGGCCCGCGTCGAAAACCGCCTCGACAGCCTGATCCCGGACAGCGCCGCAAAACCTTACGACATGAAGGAACTGATCTATTCCATCGCTGACGAGGGCGATTTTTTCGAGATCCAGGAAGCCTATGCAAGGAACATCATCACCGGCTTCATCCGGCTTGAGGGCCAGACGGTCGGCGTCGTCGCCAATCAGCCGATGGTGCTTGCCGGCTGCCTCGATATCGACTCTTCCCGCAAGGCCGCCCGTTTCGTCCGCTTCTGCGACGCTTTCTCGATCCCCATCCTGACACTGGTCGATGTGCCGGGCTTCCTGCCCGGCGTCGCGCAGGAATATGGCGGCGTCATCAAGCACGGTGCAAAACTGCTGTTCGCCTATTCCGAAGCGACGGTGCCGATGGTCACGCTGATCACCCGAAAAGCCTATGGCGGCGCCTATGACGTCATGGCCTCGAAACATATCGGCGCCGACTTCAATTATGCCTGGCCGACCGCCGAAATTGCCGTCATGGGTGCGAAGGGAGCGACCGAAATCCTCTACCGCTCGGAACTCGGCGATCCGGAGAAGATCGCGGCGCGGACGAAGGAATACGAAGAGCGTTTCGCCAATCCGTTCGTGGCGGCCGAACGCGGCTTCATCGACGAGGTGATCATGCCGCATTCGTCGCGCCGCCGCATCGCCCGCGCCTTCGCCTCGCTGCGCAACAAGCAGGTGACGACGCACTGGAAGAAACACGACACGATCCCGCTGTGACGAGCGGAAATTCGGCTGGCCGCTCTCTATATAGGTGTCGCCCCGCTAAAACCCTCGGGCGCGCCACCTGAATGGAAGGAAGATTTCATGACCGACAAATCCCCCGCCGAGAATTTTCCAGCGGGCTACGAGCTCCCGAAGATCTGGACCTGGGAACAGGGAAACGGCGGCCAGTTCGCCAATATCAACCGGCCGATCGCCGGTCCGACTCATGAGAGGGAGCTGCCGGTCGGCAAGCATCCCTTGCAGCTCTATTCGCTGGCGACGCCGAACGGCGTGAAGATCGGCATCATGCTGGAAGAGCTGCTGGCCGCCGGCCACAAGGGCGCCGAATACGACGCCTGGCTCATCAAGATCGGCGACGGCGACCAGTTCGGTTCCGGTTTCGTCGATGTCAATCCGAATTCGAAGATCCCGGCCCTGCTGGACCGTTCCACGCCTGAGCCGACCCGCGTTTTCGAAAGCGGCTCGATCCTTCTCTACCTCGCAAACAAGTTCGACGACGCCTTCCTGCCCAAGGATCACAAGGCACGCACCGAAACGATGAACTGGCTGTTCTGGCAGATGGCCTCGGCGCCCTATCTCGGCGGCGGCTTCGGCCATTTCTATGCCTATGCGCCGGTCTATATCAAATATGCCATCGACCGGTTCTCGATGGAGGTGAAGCGTCAGCTCGATGTCCTCGACCGGCATCTTGCCGAAAACCGGTACATGGCCGGCTCCGAATATTCGATCGCCGATATTGCCATCTGGCCCTGGTACGGCAACCTGGCGCAAGGCAAGGCCTATGGCGAGGCCGGCACCTTCCTCGACGTCCAGAGCTACAAGAACGTCCAGCGCTGGACGGCCGAGATCGCCGAACGCCCGGCCGTCAAGCGTGGCCGCATGGTCAACCGCGTGAACGGCGATCCGTCCGAACAGCTTCATGAACGCCACGACGCTTCCGACTTCGAGACGAAGACGCAGGACAAGCTCGCCAAGGCTTGAAGAACGACCGCAAGGAGACCAGCATGCCCAGACCGCCCGACATGACGAAACACAGGGGTTTCCCTTCCGGCATGCCGGGCCACGGGCATCATTTCACGATCCGGCGGGCAAACGAAAAGGGGGCGACGCCGCTGAAGAAGCTGCAGCGCCTCGCCCGTCCGGGCACGATCGAACACAAGGTGGACGCCGCCTTCCTGCACGCGCTGTGGCACCATTTCGGCCCGGAACCGTTCGAGCGGGGCAATCTCGATGCCGGCCGGCTCAACCTTCTGTTCGGCCGCGAGGTCGTGCCGGCCGAGGACGATTTCGACCCGACTTCCTACGATGCGCTGCTCAGGATCGACGAGAAGGTCGCGCGCAGAACGTTCCCCGAATCCTTCGAAGACGTCATGGAGGTCTGATGCCGGCGCTCAAGAAAATTCTTATCGCCAATCGCGGCGAGATCGCCTGCCGGGTCATCAGGACGGCCCGCAAGATGGGCATAAAGACGGTGGCGGTCTATTCGGACGCAGATGCCGAGGCGCTGCATGTACGAATGGCGGACGAGGCGGTTCACATCGGCCCGGCACCGTCTTCCCAGTCCTATATCGTCATCGACAAGATTCTCGATGCGATCAGAAAGACCGGCGCCGATGCGGTGCATCCGGGTTACGGCTTCCTTTCGGAAAACGCGGCCTTCGCTCAAGCCCTCGAGAAGGAAGGCGTTGCCTTCATCGGCCCGCCGGTGAAAGCCATCCAGGCGATGGGCGACAAGATCACCTCCAAGAAGATCGCCGCCGAGGCCGGCGTCTCCACCGTGCCCGGCCATATGGGCCTGATCGAGGATGCCGAGGAAGCGGTAAAAATCTCCGCCTCGATCGGTTATCCTGTGATGATCAAGGCGTCGGCCGGCGGTGGCGGCAAGGGCATGCGGATTGCCTGGAACGATGCCGAGGCGCGCGAAGGTTTCCAGTCCTCCCGCAACGAGGCGAAGAATTCGTTCGGCGACGACCGAATCTTCATCGAAAAGTTCGTCGACCAGCCGCGCCATATCGAAATCCAGGTGCTGGGCGACCAGCACGGCACCACGCTCTATCTCGGCGAGCGCGAATGTTCGATCCAGCGCCGCAACCAGAAGGTCATCGAGGAGGCTCCGTCGCCGTTCCTCGATGCGGTGACCCGCAAGGCCATGGGCGAACAGGCCGTGGCGCTGGCGAAAGCGGTCGGTTATTTCTCTGCCGGCACGGTCGAGTTCATCGTCGACGGCGCCAGAAATTTCTATTTCCTCGAGATGAACACCCGCCTGCAGGTGGAGCATCCGGTCACCGAACTCGTCACCGGCGTGGATCTCGTCGAGCAGATGATCCGCGTAGCGTCAGGCGAAAAACTGTCGTTCGGTCAGGACGACGTCAAGCTCGACGGCTGGGCGATCGAAAGCCGGCTATATGCCGAGGATCCCTACCGCAATTTCCTGCCGTCGATCGGCCGGCTGACCCGCTACCGGCCGCCGGCGGAAGGCCGGCAGGACGACGGCACCGTGGTCCGCAACGACACCGGCGTCTTCGAGGGCGGCGAGATCTCCATGTATTACGACCCGATGATCGCCAAGCTGTGCACGTGGGCGCCTGATCGTCTGACGGCGATCGACGCGATGGGCAAGGCGCTCGACGATTTCGAGGTGGACGGCATCGGCCACAATCTGCCCTTCCTCTCGGCCGTCATGGATCACGGCCGCTTTCGCTCCGGAAGGATCACCACGGCCTTCATCGCCGAGGAATTCCCGGAAGGTTTTTCGGGCGTGCATCCCGACGAGGCGGCCGCGAGGAAGCTCGCCGCCATCGCGGTCCTGATCCATCAGGCCCTGCAGGAGCGGGCGGTACGGATTTCCGGCACGATCGGCAATCATCGCCGGGTGATCGGCAAGGAATGGGTGGTGACGCTCGCCGGCTTCGAAGAGGCCGTGGCGCTGGAAACCGGGCCTGACGGCGCCAGCGTCCGCCTTGCCGATGGAACGCAGCTGTCAGTCGCCAGCGGCTGGCTGCCGGGCCAGAGCCATGCCCGTTTCCACGTCGGAGGCGAGACGATGGGGGTCAAGGTCAACCTCATCGGCTCGGCCATCCGGTTGCGCTGGCGCGGCATGGACGTCACCGCCCGCGTGCGTTCGCCGCGCGTCGCCGAACTTGCCCGCCTGATGCCGAAAAAACTGCCCCCGGACACCTCGAAGATGCTGCTCTGCCCGATGCCCGGCGTCATCACCTCCGTTTCGGTGAAAGCCGGCGACGCCGTCGAAGCCGGCCAGACGCTCGCGACCGTCGAGGCGATGAAGATGGAAAACGTGCTGAAGGCCGAACGCAAGGGCACCGTCAAACGCGTCGCCGCCAGCCAAGGGCAGAGCCTGGCGGTCGATGAGTTGATCATGGAGTTCGAGTAGGCTTGCTTCTACCGCCGATACCGCAATCCCTCCGTATGACAGCAAATAGCGATCGTAAGAGTAGATGGATGCAAATATCGGGCGATATTTAAGAATACGGTTACTTGGCAAAAATTTGCCTCGGTTCTTTCCTCATGTCGTTCGCCCAAGCCTACAATCTTCTGCATTCCATTGCGGCTTACCGCTCAACGGAACCAGTATGACAGGATTGAGGCTGATGACATGGTGATTGTACGATCGACTGAGCTAGGCAAGCCCGCAGCGCCGTATATCGGGGGGAAGCGCCTACTTTCGAAGAAAATTATAAACTGCATCAACCACATGCCGCATCGGATTTATGCCGAGCCTTTCGTGGGCATGGGGGGAGTTTTCTTGCGGCGAAACCTCCACCCAAAAATGGAAGCAATCAACGATATTAACGGCGATATTACAAATTTCTTTCGTATTCTGCAGCGCCATTATTCACAGTTCATGGAGGTAATAAGTTTTCAGATCACCTCAAGGCAGGAGTTTGATAGGCTTTCGCATACCGATCCATCGACGCTTACGGATTTGGAACGAGCTGCACGCTTTCTTTATCTCCAATGCCTGGCTTTTGGAGGTAAAGTCCGAGGGCGGACATTTGGGGTATCGATGGGCGGAGCACGCTTTAATTTGCCGAGGTTGACGCCCCTACTCGGGAAAATCCATGCGCGGATGGCAGGAGTGGTGATCGAAAATTTGCCCTGGCGAAGCTTTATTGAGCGATACGACCGGCCAGATACGCTGTTTTATCTCGATCCTCCCTATTGGGGCCATGAGGAAGATTACGGAAAAGGGGTATTCAGTCGCGATCAGTTCCGTGAAATGGCGGATGTTCTCTTACATCTCAAGGGCCGCTTCATTCTCTCGATAAACGACGTAGCTTACGTTCGGGATGTATTTACCGAGTTTCAGGTTGAAGAGGTGGTTATCAACTATTCCATCGGTGGAGAGCGAAATACGTCGGCCAAAGAACTTATCATAACCGGGAGAGGTTCGTGATGGGTTTAGTTCACTGTAAATATCGAGCGAGCAAACGTTGAGATACTCGCTGCGTTTCTGATGCGCAAGATATAACCGCATAGTCGAGGAGCATTCGATGGCCGAAAAGACCGTCAAGGATTGGGAACTGCTTGCCGAGAAGGAGCTGAAGGCTTCGCCGGAAACGCTGGTCTGGCACACACCCGAAGGCATCGATATCAAGCCGCTCTATACGGCGGAAGACCTGGCCGGCATCGAACACCTTGATAGCCTGCCCGGCATGAAACCCTTCGTGCGCGGACCCCGCGCCACGATGTATGCCGGCCGGCCCTGGACGATCCGCCAATATGCGGGCTTCTCGACAGCCGAAGCGTCGAATGCCTTTTACCGCCGCAATCTCGCCGGCGGTCAGAAGGGCCTGTCGGTCGCTTTCGACCTTGCCACCCATCGCGGCTACGACAGCGATCATCCGCGCGTCGAAGGCGATGTCGGCAAGGCGGGCGTGGCGATCGATTCGGTCGAGGATATGAAGATCCTGTTCGATGGCATTCCCTTGAAGGACATGTCGGTGTCGATGACCATGAACGGCGCGGTGATCCCGATCCTTGCCTCCTTCATCGTCGCCGGCGAGGAGCAGGGCTGTTCGCGGGCGGAACTCTCAGGGACCATCCAGAACGACATCCTCAAGGAGTTCATGGTCCGCAACACCTATATCTATCCGCCCGAGCCCTCGATGCGGATCGTCGCCGACATCATCGAATATACGGCCAAGGAAATGCCGAAGTTCAATTCCATTTCGATATCCGGCTATCATATGCAGGAGGCGGGCGCGACGCTCGTCCAGGAACTCGCCTTCACGCTGGCCGACGGCCGCGAATATGTCCGCGCAGCCCTTGCCAAGGGCCTGAACGTCGACGATTTCGCCGGGCGGCTCTCCTTTTTCTTCGCGATTGGCATGAGCTTCTTCATGGAGGCCGCAAAACTGCGCGCCGCCCGCCTGCTCTGGTCGCGGATCATGGAGGAGTTCAAGCCGCAGAAGGCGTCATCGCTGATGCTGCGCACCCACTGCCAGACGTCGGGTGTCTCGCTGCAGGAACAGGACCCCTATAACAACGTCATCCGCACCGCCTATGAAGCGCTGTCGGCGGTGCTCGGCGGCACCCAGTCGCTGCACACCAATGCGCTCGACGAGGCGATGGCGCTGCCGACCGATTTCTCCGCCCGCATCGCCCGCAACACCCAGCTCATCCTCAACCACGAGACGGGCATCACCAAGGTCGTCGATCCGCTCGCCGGCTCCTACTACGTCGAAAGCCTGACCAACGAACTTGCGGAAAAGGCCTGGGCGCTGATCGAGGAAGTCGAGGCCATGGGCGGCATGACCAAGGCGGTCGCCGACGGCCTGCCGAAACGGTTGATCGAGGAAGCCGCCACCCGCCGCCAGGCGGCCGTCGACCGCGGCGAGGAAATCATCGTCGGCGTCAACAAATATCGGCTGGAGAACGAGGACGAGCTCGACATTCTCGCAATCGACAACACCGCCGTACGCAACGGCCAGATCAAGCGGCTGGAAGAGGTGCGCCGCCAGCGCGATCCGAAGCGCGTGGCGTCGGCCCTCGCCGTCCTCGAGGAAGCCGCTGAAACAGGTGAGGGGAACCTCCTGGAAGTGGCGATCGAAGCCGCCCGTGCCCGCGCCACCGTTGGCGAAATCTCCGACGCAATGCGCCAGGCCTTCGGCGACCACTCGGCGGTGCCGGAGGTGGTGAGCGATATCTACGGACCCGCTTATGAGGACGATCCGGAATACAGGACGATCGTCTCGCGGCTTGGCGGCTACGCTCAAACGCTTGGCAGCAAGCCCAAGATCATGGTCGCCAAGCTCGGCCAGGACGGCCATGACCGCGGCGCCAAGGTGATCGCCTCGGCCTTCGGCGACATCGGCTTCGAGGTTCTCGCCGGCCCGCTGTTCCAGACGCCGGAGGAGGCCGCCGATCTCGCGGTCAAAGAAAAGGTCCAGGTGGTTGGCATGTCGTCGCTCGCCGCGGGCCACAGGACGCTTGCGCCCCAGCTCGTGGAAGCCCTGAAAGCAAAGGGCGCCGAAAACGTCATCGTCGTGGTCGGCGGCGTCGTGCCTCGGCAGGATTACGATTACCTGATGGACCACGGCGTCGCCGCCGTCTTCGGCCCCGGCACCAACGTCCTTGATGCCGCCAACTCCATCATCGACCTCCTGGAGGGCAAGCGCCGCAATATTTGACGGTCACTTCGCCGCCAGCATCGCCTTGGCGCTGTCCGCATCGGTGATCAGCACGTTCACAAGCCCGCTCTGCGCCACCGCCTGCAGAATCTTGTGCTTGTGCGGCCCGCCTGATGCGACAATGCGGCAGTCGATCCGGCGAAAATCCTCCATCTCGGGCGCCAGAACCTGGCGGTTCAGCGGATGATCGATCTCCTTGCCCGCGGTATCGAGATAACGGCCCATCAGGTCGCCGACCGCGCCGGCTTTCCTGAGGATCTGTTCGTTCATGCCTTCGGGCAGGCCGTAGCGCACCTGCAGCGATTGCTGCGACACGTCACCGACGCTGAGGTAGGCGACATCCACCTCGCAGATCTGCCTGAACGTCCGCTGGAACACCGCCTGCGAGATGATCGCATCGCGTGATTCCGGGCTCTCGGCATAGATCGGCGCCACGAAATAGCGGCACTGGGCGTTCAGCACCTGCGCGAAGCCGCGGACGATCTCGAACGTGTTGATTTCCGACCCTTGCGTTAGTCCGCCCATCATCGAGCGCACCTTGATCTGCGGCTCGTTGAGCGAGGGAATGTGCTGGATCGTCTCGCGCAGCGTCGATCCCCAGCCGACCCCGATCGATGCGGGTTTCTGCGTCTGGATCAGCCGCCCGAGAAAACCGGCCGCCCCGCGCCCGAGCACCGGATGGAGAAGCGCCGGATCGGTCGGCGTCGGCACCACGACCGCATCCTGCAGGCCGAAACGCTTGCGCAGTTTCGCCTCCAGCTCGACGCTTTCGGCCAGCACGGAATCGAAGCTGATCCGCACCACGCCGGTTTCCAGCGCCTCCGAGAGGATCTCGTTGACGCGTCGACGGGTGATGTTCATCCGCTCGGCGATCTGTTGCTGAGTGAGGCTTTCCACATGATAGAGCCACGCCGCCCGCACCATCAGCTCACGATATTCCATTGCCACTATCCTAAAAGTCCCACATGTCACAATGAAGTAACATATGTAACATAACCCATATGTGTCATGGCTAACCCAGACTGACGGAGATGGCCAGAACCGAACAACACGGGGCGTGCGAAAGCCCCGGTTAGCAGGGATCGAAACATGGCGTCTTCCTCTATGGCTGGAGCCAGTATCTCCGGCCGCTTCTTTTTTGTGATGGCGCCGCCCGCTCCCGTCATCCTTCTGATGCAACGCTGGTTCACCAACGGTCTGGTTGATTCCGGTAAATAGAAACGAGGTATTTCCAATGACCCATCCCATCATCGTCGGCCATCGCGGCGCCCGCAATCTCTGGGCCGAGAACAGCCTCACCGGCTTCCGCAACCTTCTCGATCTCGAGGTCGAGTCCGTCGAATTCGACGTGCACCTTAGCGCCGCCGGCGAACTCCTCGTCATCCACGATGCAACCCTCGACCGCACCACCGAGCGCTCTGGCCGGGTGACCGATCTTGCCGCCGGCGAATACCGTTCTGTGATCCTCAAGGGCACCAACGAGCACATCCCGACGCTTGAGGACGTGCTCGAAATCTACGCGCCGACCGGCCTCGAATTGCATGTGGAACTGAAGGCCGATGCCGACGGCAAGCCTTACGACGGCCTGGAAGCCAAGGCCGCAGCCATGATCGACCGCTTCGGCGTGGCCGACAATTCCTTCCTGACCAGCTTCAGCGGTGAGGTCCTGAAGACGATCGGGCAAGTCGCGCCGCATATCCGCCGGCTGTCGTCGCTCAATCACAAATCCGTCCAGGCGCTCGGCCTGCGCCAATCCGTCGAAGCCATGCTGCAGGTCTCGGACGTGCTGGCGATCGAAAAGGCGCTGCTGCTCGAAGAATGGGAACTGCTCTCCGCGCTGGTCCCGGCCGAAAAGCTTGGCGTCTGGGTACCGAACGAGCTGGAAGACCTGTCTTTCTGGTTGAAGCGGTCGCTGCGCCAGATCACCACCGACCGGCCGGATCTCGCCGTCAAGGCACGCGAAGGACTGTTCGATGCCGCTCATTGATCGGAGAGGTTTTCTGGCGCGCGGACTGGCGGCGGCTGCCATCTGGCGGCCACTCGGCTCCGTACGTGCGGCGAGCTTCAAGACCGATCCATTCGCCCTCGGCGTCGCCTCCGGGGCGCCCAGGGCCGACAGCGTCGTCCTCTGGACGCGCCTGATCCTCGAAGGCACCTCGGCAGCTACGTCTGCCGATCCCTTCGCGCCAGCCCCGAAGCCGAACCTTGATCCCATCGATGTGGAGTGGATGCTTGCCGAGGACGAGGCCTTTTCAAAACCGGTCCAGTCCGGCCTCTTCCGTGCGGTTCCCGAATTCGCCCATTCGGTACATGTCGAGGTCACCGGTCTTCTGCCCGGCCGCTGGTATTTCTACCGTTTCCGTTCCGGCAATGCGGCAAGCCCGGTCGGCCGCACCCGCACCGCGCCGGCGGACGGCGTCGAAGCCATCCGTTTCGCCTTCGCCTCCTGCCAGCAATATGAGCAGGGTTTCTACAGTGCCTATGCCGACATGGCCGCCCGCGATCTCGACCTCGTCGTGCATCTCGGCGACTACATCTACGAGCGGAGTTATGGCGCGCAACTGGTGCGCAGGCACGAGACCGGCGTGCCCTCGATGCTCTATGAGTTCCGGGATCGCTACGCGCTCTACAAGTCCGACCCGCAATTGCGGGCGGCGCACGCGGCCTTCCCCTGGCTCGCAGTCTGGGACGATCACGAGGTCACCAACAATTACGCGAACGACCGGGCGCCGGACGCACCGAACCCGACGGAATTCCTCGCCCGCCGCCGCGCCGCCTATCAGGCCTGGTTCGAGCACATGCCGGTGCATCCGAGCCTTGGCTCTGGCTTCGACGCGCTGCGCATCTACGATCATTATCGTTTTGGCAGCCTCATGGGTGTGACGCTGCTCGATACGCGGCAATATCGGTCGCCCGAACTCGAAGGTTCCGCCGGTGACGACCGGCCCGAGCGAACCATGCTCGGCCCGGCGCAGGAACAATGGCTCGGCAGGACGCTGGGCAACAGCCGGGCGAAGTGGAACGTCATCGCCCAGCAGACACTGCTCGCCGAGCGCGACACCAAGGCCGGGCCGGCCACCGCGTATAATCTCGACGGCTGGGACGGTTATCGCGCTGCCCGCACCCGCCTGCTGGAGGCGGTCCAGACCTCGGCGGCCGACAACCCGCTGATCATCGGCGGCGACCTGCACGCCTTCTACGCGGCCGATGTGAAGCGCGACTTCGCGAACGAGAAGGCCCAGGCGATCGCCAGCGAATTCGTCTGCGGCTCGATCACCTCCGATGCGCCGTCGGCGTCGAGCCTGGCGACGGCGGTTGCCGAAAACCCGCATCTCAAGTTTGCCTCGGACAAGCATGGTTATGCGATCATGCGCTTGAGCGAACGGTCGGCCGGGGTGGATTTCATCGGCATAACCGACCGCAAGCAGCAGAATTCCCCCGCTGCCGTTTTCCAGAGCTTCGCCGTCGCCGACGGTGTTGCCGGCGTCAATCGGCTTTGACGCCTACTCAAGTTGGACTTTCATGCAGATAGATCTTCTGATTTTCGATTGCGACGGCGTCCTGATCAACAGCGAGCCGATCGCCAGCCGCACGCTTGCCAAGGCCCTGCGGGATGCCGGTGCCGCCATCACCGCCGAGGAGGTCTTGGTCCGGTTCACCGGCAATTCGGCCAGCGCCATCCGCCGTATCTGCACGGAAGAGCTCGGCATTACCGATCTGGACGCGGTCTTTGCGGCCTGGCATCTCGACATCTATCCGGAATTCGCCCGCTCCTTGGAGCCGATGCCGGGTATCGAAAAACTCGTCCAGGCGTTGCCGCACCGCAAATGCGTCGCCTCCAACAGCTCGACGGACCGGCTGTCGAAAAGCCTCGGCCTGCTGCCGCTCTGGCACGCCTTCGCACCGTCGATCTTCAGCGCTGACATGGTGGCGCGGCCGAAGCCGGCGCCGGATCTCTTCCAATTCTGCGCCGAAACGCTCGCCGCCGATCCGGCTCGTTGCGTGGTGATCGACGACAGCGCCCATGGGATTACCGGGGCGAGGGCGGCAGGCATGACGGCGATCGGCTTCGTCGATCCCGCCGATCCGCGGCCGCATCGCGCCGCGATCCTGGCGGAGGCCGGGGCCGTTTTCGTGGCGACCGGCGCTGACGAGCTTGCAGAAGCGCTCGCCCGTCTGGAAACGCCGCTCACCGTCGAAGCCTGAGCGGACGCTCCACCGATTCTCCCGATATAAAAAATCGCCGGTGTCATCCGCCTGTAAAACTCCGGCCCTAAGAAACCCCCAGCAAGATTGCACGGCTGTGCAAAAGGGGGTTCGATGGAACGGGACGGTTTTCTGGAATTGCGCGGAGTCGCCAGCCATTATGGTGCCACGCAGGTTCTGACCGATATCGACCTGTCGATCGCCAAGGGCGAGTTCGTGGCGCTGCTCGGCTCGTCCGGCTGCGGCAAGACGACACTCCTGCGCCTGCTCGCCGGCTTCATCAGCCCGTCTGCCGGCGAGGTGAAAGTGCGCCATCGCGACGTCACCCATCTGCCGCCGGACAAGCGCGGCATGGCGCTGGTTTTCCAGTCCTACGCGCTCTGGCCGCATATGACGGTTGCGCAGAACATCGGCTACGGGCTGAAGCTGAAGGGTGTTGCGCGGGCCGAAATCGCCAACCGCGTCGCCGCCATGCAGTCGCTGCTCGGCCTTGACGGGCTGGAGGCGCGCAAGCCGCAGGCTTTGTCTGGCGGCCAGCGCCAGCGCGTCGCGCTCGGCCGGGCGCTTGCCGTCGATCCGGAAATCCTGCTGCTCGACGAGCCGCTGTCGAACCTCGACGCCCGCATCCGCCTGACCGTCCGGCACGAACTGCGGGCGTTGCAGAAGCGCCTCGGCATCACCGCGATCCACGTTACCCACGATCGCGAGGAGGCCATGGTGATGGCCGACCGGATCGTCATCCTCAACGCCGGCAAGATTGCGCAAGCTGGCACGCCGGAGGATGTCTATAACCGTCCGGCCTCGGCCTTCGTCGCCGCCTTCATGGGCGCCGAGAACGTCATTTTGCTGAACGGCACACTTGAGGACGATGATTTTTCGATCGCCGCAGGCACTGCCAACGTTGCGGGCAATGTGCCGCTTGCCGGCCGTCCGCTGGCCTCGGGTCCGGTCGAAGCCCGTTTCCGCCCGGAGGCTGCCCGCCTTTTCGAAGCCGGCGAGATCGCGGTGATCGGCCCGGGCATCACCTTCCGGGGCGAGGTCGCCGCCGTCAGTTATCCTGGCGGCCATTGGCGCCACGTGGTGCGGCTGGGGCAGACCGAGATCATGGCCGATGGAACCCAGGCCTTCGAGCCGGGTACCCGCGTCGGCGTGTTCGTGCCGGCCGAGGCGCTGTTCCTGTTCAAATCGCCGGAGGCTGCTTCGGTCTCACCCATTTCCCGGGCATCGTCCGGGAAAGTCCACGCCTGACCTCTCGATCCCTCTGCCTTTTCAATCCAACGGAGAAGCACCCATGAAGAAGATGTCTTACGCCGCCTTCGCCGTCGCTTTCGCAGCCCTCCCGGTTCATGCCGAAGAGCTGACGGTCGCGACCGCCGGCGACCAGAACATGGTCGACTACATCAACCAGTATCTCGGCCCGCTTTTCGAAAAGACCTATCCGGGCAACACCGTTCGCGCCGTCGGCACCGGCCCCGGCGACGCCGGCTCGCAGAAGATCCTCGAGCGCTTTGACGCTCAGGCTGCCGCCAACGTCCCGGCCTGGGATTTCGACGTCGCCGTCGTGCATGAGAAGTTCGTTGGCCCGATGGTCACCAAGAACTACCTCGACAAGTACCGCGCTGATATCGACACCGGCAAGCTGGTGTCCCGCGGCAATGCCAAGATGGCGCTCGGCGCCAATGTCGACGGCTACGTCATGCCGATGTTCAACAGCCAAACCGCGATCGCCTATAACCCCGCGCTGGTTCCGAACCCGCCGAAGTCCTATACCGAACTCGCAGACTGGGCCAAGGCTCATCCGAAGCAGTTCGGTTACAACGGCATCAAGGGTGGCGCCTCCGGCGTTTCCTTCGTCATGGGCTGGATTTACGCCTTCGGCGGCGGCGACGCCAACATCCTGATGAACGGCCCGTTCAAGGAAGAAGAAACCAAGAAGTGGGATGCGGCCTTCAAAAGCCTCGCCGATTTCACGACCAATGCGACGCTGACGCCCGGCAATGCCGGCACGCTCGACCTGCTGTCGCGCGGCGAAATCGCCATGGGCCCGGTCTGGGTCGACATGTTCTACTCCTGGCAGGCCAGCGGCCAGCTTCCCCCGACCATGAAGCTCGTCCTGCCGGCTCCGGGCATGCCCGGCCAGCCGATGCACTACGTCATGCCGGAAAAGGCCGCCCACAAGGCGCTGGCCGAGAAGTTCATCGCTCTCGCCACCAGCCCGAAGGTCCAGGCCGAAGGCATCGTCAAGCGCTTCAACTGGTATCCGGGCATCGACGCCGACAACGTCAAGAAGGAACTGGACGACGCCACTTGGAACAAGCTGTTCGTCGACATCTCGCCGGCCGATCTTGCTGCCAAGGGCAAGCCCTTCCCGATCGCTCCCTACAACACCGCGATCCTCGAAGCCTATGAGAAGTCCGTGAAGTAATCGCACTCCACGAACCTGCTCCCCGTAGTTCAGCACGGGGAGCATTTCACTTCAAGAACGGTCGAACCATGCCAAAACGCCTTCTCGGTCTCCTCCTTGTGCTGCCGGCACTCGCGGTGATCGCCTTCCTCTTCATCCTGCCGCTGATCATGTCGGCGGTCGGCGCCTTCCAGGTGGAGGAGGCTTTCGGCTGGGGCAATTTCATCAAGACCTTCGACCTCTATACCAAGGACATCATCTTCACCGTTGTGATCGTCAGCCTGTCGACGGTGCTGATCGGCATCGCCTCGATCGCGATCGGCGGTTACCTGACGCTCGGCGAACATCCGGTGGCGGTCGCAATCCTGCGCTGGCTCTACCGCTGGCCGATGTTCATCCCCTTCATCGTCGTCGGCCAGATCCTGCGGACGTTCCTTTCCAAGAACGGCATGATGAACAATACTTTCATCAATCTCGGCCTTTTGACGCCGCTCGATGCGGTGAGCTTCCTCGATTGGCGCGGCATCGTCATCGCCTTCGTCTGGAAGCAGACGCCGTTTGTGGCGCTGCTCGTCGCCGGCGCCATGGCTTCCATCAATCGCGATACGATCGAAGCGGCCCGCAATCTCGGCGCCTCGCGGCTGCGGCTGCTCGTCGAGATCGTCGTGCCGCAGGTGGCGATGACGCTGACGGTCGGCCTCATCCTCTCCTTCGTCACCATGATGTCGGTTCTCTCGGTGCCGCTGATGATCAACGCCCAGTCGCCGACCATGCTGACCGCCGATATCGCCTTTCGGGTCAATTCCTACGGGGATTACGGCGTCGCCAATGCGCTCGGCCTGATCTCGCTCGTGCTCGCCGGATCCGTCGCATGGATCTACCTGCGCGCCAGCCTCAAGGAGCGCGCATGACAGCCGCCCGCAATCCCGCTCGCCGCAATCCGCTCGCTGCTCTCTGGTGGGTGCCGCGCGGCATCATCTTCGGGCTGATGGCCTTCTTCATCTTCGGGCCGCTGTTCAACCTCGTCCTATGGACGGTGGCGGAGAAGTGGTATTTCCCCTACAGCCTGCCGTTGGAATACGGCTTCAGCTCCTGGGCAAAAGTGTTCGCGCCGCGCGGCGGGGCGATGCAATCGCTCACCAATTCGCTGGTCGTGGCGCTGCTGACGGTCGTGGTCTCGTTGGTTCTGGCGATCCCGGCCGGTTACGCGCTGGCCCGGCTGAAACTGCCGTTCCGTGGCCTCATCCTGCTCGCCTTCCTCATTCCGCAGGCCTTTCCGAACCTGACTGTCTACGTGAACATCGCCCGTATCTTCTACGAGATCAGGCTCAACGGCACGATCCCGGGCGTCGTGCTGGTGCATGTCTCGCACGGCCTCGTCTACGCTGTCTGGATCGCAACAGCCGCCTTTTCGGCGATCGATGCAGAGCTGGAACTGGCGGCACGCAATATCGGCGCCGGCGCGATGCGCACCTTCATGGACGTGACGCTGCCGCTTGCGGCGCCCGGCCTGATGGCGAGCGCCGTCTTCGTTTTCCTGGAATCGCTCGACGAGTTCACCGGCAGCTATTTCGTCGGCGCGCCGGATGTGAACATGCTGCCGCTGCTGCTCTATACGACGGCTGCCGGTGGCAATTATCAGATCGCATCGATCACCGCCCTCTTGCTCCTCGTTCCCTCTCTGGTGTTCATGTTGATCGTGGAGCGATTCCTGAAGGCGGACGTCCTTTCGCGCGTAGGGCATTGAGGAAAGCATGAAGGACGAGAAACGCATGCGCTTTGTCAGCGCCGAACAGGTCGCCCGCCTTGCCGGCGTCTCCCGTTCGGCCGTCTCCCGCACGTTTACGCCGGGCGCAAGCGTTGCGCCGGCAACGCGGGAAAAGGTGCTGCGGGCGGCGGAAGAGCTCGGTTACCACGTCAACGACCTCGCGCGCGGCGTGCTCGCCAACCAGAGCCGGCTTGTCGGCATCGTCGCCACCAAGCCGGAGCTTGGCTTTCGCGCCCATCTGACGGCGGCGCTCGCCAAGGCGCTGATCCAGCGTGGCAGCATCCCGATCCTCATCAATACCGGCCAGGCGGAAGAGGAATTGCTGGCCGCCCAGAAAATGCTGATCGGTCATCGCGCCGAGGCGACGATCATCCTGTCCGGATCGCCGCCGGCAAGCTTCTTCGAGCTTGCCCAGCGCAACGGCCAGCCGCTGGTAGTGATCGGCCGTTCGGAACCGGATGCCGATCATGTCCGCGCCGGTAATTCCGAGGCCTCGCGCAAAGCCGCCAATGCCTTTTTCGATGCCGGCCGGCGGCGGCTCGCCGTGGTCGGCTCGCAATCGGGGACTCCGAGCATCGCCGAGCGTGAAACGGCCTTCCTGTCGGCCGCGCGGTCGCTCGGCGCCGAAGTGCAGTCCGCCGGTGGGCCGGATTCCGACTACGACAGCGGCATCGCCGCCGCCCGCGAGCTTTTTGCCGGCAGCGAACACCCGGACGCCATCTTCTGCGCCAACGACCAGATCGCCTTCGGGGTGATGGATTTCATCCGCATCGAGGCGAAGCTGCGCATCCCCGAAGACGTAGCGGTGATCGGCTTCGACGACGTGCCGGAGGCGGCCTGGCTGAGTTATGGCCTCACAACCTTCCGCCAGGACCCAATCACCATGGCGCTGCGGGCTGTCGAGCTTCTGGAACGACGCCTCGAAAACCCGGACGCTTCGCCGGGTTACGAGCGGGTCATCCCCGAGCTGGTCTTGCGGAAGAGCTTCGTTCCGGCTTGAGTTACAAGCCTCTCAAGGGTACTCGCCGTCATCCTCGGCCTTGTGCCGAGGATCTGCCACGCCCATGAATTGAACGTTCCCAGATGCTCGGGACGGCCCGAGCATGACGGAGAAACTCTAAATCTTCAAAAGCTTGCGGGCGTTTTCCTTGAGGATCAGCGGCCGCACCTCGTCCTTGATCGAGATCGCTGCAAAATCCGCCATCCAGCGGTCAGGCGTGATCGCCGGCCAGTCCGAGCCGAACAGCATTTTGTGCTTCAGGATCGAGTTGGCGTACTGGATCAGGATCTGCGGAAAGTACTTTGGAGACCAGCCGGACATGTCGATATAGACGTTCGGCTTGTGGGTCGCGACCGAAAGCGCCTCCTCCTGCCAGGGGAAGGAGGGATGTGCCAGGATAATCGGCATGTCGGGAAAATCCGCCGCCACATCATCGAGATATATCGGGTTCGAATATTTCAGCCGCATGTTCATGCCGCCGCGCATGCCGGCGCCGACGCCGGTCTGGCCGGTATGGAACAGCGTGATCGCGCCTTCTTCGGCAATCGCCTCGTAGAGCGGATATGCCATCCGGTCGTTCGGATAGAAGGCCTGCATGGTGGGGTGGAACTTGAAGCCCTTGACGCCGAATTCCCGCACCAGCCGGCGCGCCTCGCGGGCGCCCAGCTTGCCCTTGGCCGGGTCGATCGAGGCGAACGGGATCATGATGTCGCTGTTTTCGGCGGCGATCATCGCCACTTCTTCGTTGTTGTAGCGGCGAAAGCCGGTCTCGCGCTCCGCATCGACCGGGAAGATCACGCAGCCGATCTTGCGTTCGCGGTAATAGACGGCGGTCTCGTTCACCGTCGGCAGCATGCCCTTGTGGCCGGCCGGGTTCTTGAAATATTTGGCCATGCCAGCCTGGAATTCGTCGTAACCGTCGTCACGCGGGCCGCAGCAGGGCTCTTCCGCATGGGTGTGGATGTCGATTGCGATCAGCTCGTCGATGTTCAAGGTCCGCTCCTCCCGATCCTTAAATTCAGCCCAGGCCTACGAATTTCTGCAGGAGGGCCGTCAGTTGCTGGCGCTCGCCAGCGGTAAGATTGGCACCGACCGACGCTTCGTAGCTAAAGAACCACTGGCTTGCCTGCTCGACCCTCGTGACCGCTTCCGGGGTCAGCGTGATCTCTACGGCTCGGCGATCGCCATCCGGGATTTTTCGGGAAACCAGGTTCTGGTCCTCCAGCGCCCGGATCAGCTTGGTCATATGGGCCCGCTTGATCATCAGCCGCTGGCCGAGCACGCTCTGCCGGATGCCGGGATTGTGGAGAATGACCCAAAGAACGGAGAATTCTCCCGGCTTCAGATTATGTTCCCCGACCTCTTCGAAAAAACGCTCGTAGATCTTGAGCTGCGCCAGCCGCATCAGGAAGCCGAGCGCCGAATTGAGCCGGTCGAGATCGACCTCGTCTGCCGTGCGGATCGGCATGTCCATGGGCGTTTCCCCTTATGCCGAACCAGGCGCCTTCAGCCTTGCGGCGCGTTTTTCCAGGAAGGCGCGCAGACGCTCTTCGGCCTCCGGGCTGGTGGCGGTGAAGGAGGCGATGAAGGATTCGACGAAAAGTCCGTCTTCTTTCGCCATGTCCTGGATACGCGGCAGGGCGTTGATGACGGCGTAGTTGGAAATTTCGGCGTTGCTGGCGGCTGCTTCCGCAAGCTCATGCGCCTTCTGCCGGGCCATGCCCTTTTCGACGACGTACTGCGCCAGGTTCCAGCGCTCGGCCTCTTCCGCCGAAGCGACGCGGCCGGTCAGCATCATGTCGGTCATGCGGGCGACACCCATCAGCCGCGCCGCGCGCACCGAGCCGCCGCCGCCGACGAAGATGCCGCGCTGGCCTTCCGGCAGCGCGAAAAAGGCGGACTTGTCGGCAACGCGGATATGAGTGGAGGCCGCCAGTTCGAGGCCGCCGCCGACGACCGCGCCGTGCAAGGCCGAGATCCACGGAATCGTGCCGTGCTCGATACCGGCAAACACCGCATGCCACCGGCGCGAACCATGCACGCCCTGGATCGGCGTTTTCTTCACATGTTCGGCAAGATCGAGCCCGGCGCAGAAATGGTCGCCATGGCCGAAAAGAACGACGGCTTTCGCCTCGCTTTCGGCCCGCGCCACGGTCTCTGCGATCGTTTCGACGAAACGGTCGCTGATCGCATTGCGCTTTTCCGGACGGTTGAGACCTATATGGGCAACATTGCCCTTGAGCTCATAGGTCACGAAGCTGGTTGCCGTCTGATCGGCCATCTATGCATTCTCCTCCAGCAACGGACGCTCCCCAGCCCGTCTTCAGTTTTTGATCGTTTACATGGAGATTGTTTCTTTGTAAACAAATTTTGGGAGCCCGAGAGGGAGCATTGACGTCTGGGAGGAGAAGTCATGAGCGGAAAACCTGTGCGTGACGTAAAGCTGTGGTCGCCCGTGGTCGGCTGGGAAGAACGGCCGAACGGCGAATTCGTGGTCTGGCGCGAGGATCCGCTGGGTCCCTATCCCGACAAGCTCAACGAACGGCTGATCCACTGGGCGAAAACCGCCCCCGACCGCACCTGGATGGCGGATCGCGAAGGAACCGGCGAGTGGCGCAGGGTGAGTTTTGCTGAGGCGCTCGACCAGGTGCGGCGCATCGGCCAGTTCCTGCTGGACATGAAGCTTTCGGCCGAAAACCCGCTGGTCATCCTCTCGGAAAACTCCATCGAACATGCGCTGATGGCGCTCGGCGCCCAGCATGTCGGCATCCCGTCCGCAGCGATTGCGCCGGCCTATGCGACCATTTCCTCCGATTTTTCAAAGCTGCACGATATCGCAAAGCAGATCACCCCCGGTCTGATCTTCGCCGACGATGCGGGTGCCTTCCGCAAGGCCGTTGATACGGCTTTCGGCGCGGATATTCCCTTTGCCGGGATGCGCAATCTGCCGGAAGACCGGCCCAATACCTATCTCCTCGACGATATTCTCAGGACCGAGCCGACCGAAGCAGTGGACCGTGCCTTCGACACTGTCGGGCCGGATACAGTGGCGAAATTTCTGTTCACCTCGGGCACGACCGGTTCGCCCAAGGCGGTCATCCAGACCCAGCGGATGCTCTGCTCCAACCAGGAAATGGTCACCGACTGCTATTCCTACTTTCGCGACGAGCCGCCGGTTCTGGTCGACTGGGCGCCCTGGAACCATACCGCCAGCGGCAACAAGGTCTTCAACATCGCCATCTATAACGGCGGCACCTATTACATCGACCGCGGCAAGCCGAGCCCGGCGCTGATGGCCCAGACGATCGCCAACCTGAGGGAAATCTCGCCGACCTGGTATTTCAACGTGCCGGCCGGCTACGAAATGCTGATCCAGGCGATGCGCGAGGACGAGGGGCTTCGCAAGACCTTCTTCAAGGACCTGAAGCTCTTGATGTATGCGGGCGCCGGCATGGCGCAGCACACCTGGGACGCGCTGATCGAGCTTTCCGAGATGACGATCGGCGAACAGGTGCCGCTCGGCACCGGCATCGGTTCCACCGAGACCGCGCCATTCGCGATCTTCTGCACCGACCCGCAGGAAAAGCCCGGCAACATCGGCGTGCCCGGCCAGGGCGTGACGATGAAGCTGGTGCCGATCGACGACAAATACGAGCTTCGCCTCAAGGGCCCGAACGTCACCCCCGGTTACTGGCGCAACGAGAAGCTGACCAGGGAAGCCTTCGACGAGGAAGGTTTCTACCGGATCGGCGACGCGGTGAAATTCGCCGTCCCCGGCGATCCGCGCAATGGCTTCTATTTCGACGGACGCACGGCGGAAAACTTCAAGCTGCAGACCGGCACCTGGGTGGCGGTCGGCGTGCTGCGCGCCCAACTCGTCAACCAGTTCGGCGGGCTGATCCGCGATGCGGTGATCACCGGCGAGAACCGGGCCGAGCTCGGGGCGCTGGCGGTTCCCTTCATGCCGGCACTGCGGGAACTGATCGGCGGCGAAACCGGCCTGTCCGACGAGGCGGTGGTTGCCCATCCGAAGGTGAGGGCGGCGATCACCGAACGGCTGAGGGAACATCAGAAACAGTCGAGCGGTTCGGCGACGCGGGTGATGCGCATGATGCTGATGACCCAGCCGCTGCGCTTCGAAAAGGGCGAGGTGACCGACAAGGGCTCGATCAACCAGCGCGCCGTGCTCGCCCATCGCGGTGATCTCGTCGAGGAACTGTATGCGGATGCGCCCGGCGTGATCAAGGTTGGCAAGGAGTTGGCGGCATGAGGATCGAAGGAACAAGCGCTGTCGTCACAGGCGGCGGATCCGGTCTCGGCGAAGCGACGGCCAGGCTGCTCGCGAAACTCGGAGCCGTGGTGCATGTCTTCGACCGCAACCAGGCCGCTGCCGAAAAGGTCGCGGGCGAGATCGGCGGCGTGGCGCTCTCGGGAGATGTGACGAGCGAGGATGATGCGGCGAGAGCCTTGGATGTGGCGGCGAAAGCTGGCGACGGCTTGCGCATCCTCGTCAACTGCGCCGGCATCGGCACTGCGGGGCGCATCGTCGGCAAGAACGGGCCGATGCCGCTTGTCGATTTCGAGCGGGTGATCCGCGTCAACCTGATCGGCACGTTCAACATGATGCGGCTTGCGGCCGATCGCATGACGGGCCTGCCGGAGCGCGACGACAAGGCGCGCGGCGTCATCGTCAACACGGCGTCCGTCGCTGCCTTCGAGGGGCAGATCGGCCAGGCGGCCTATGCGGCCTCCAAGGGCGGCATCGTCTCGCTGGCCTTGCCGGCGGCGCGCGAATTTTCCCGCTTCGGCATCCGCGTCAACACGGTGGCGCCCGGCATCTTCCTGACGCCGCTGCTCTACGAGCTGCCGCAGGAAGCGCAGGATAGCCTTGCGGCTGCCATTCCCTACCCGTCGCGGCTCGGCGATCCCGGCGAATTTGCCGATGCGGTGCGGTTCGTGGTCGAGAACCAGTATATCAACGGCGAGGTGATCCGGCTCGACGGCGCGCTGCGCATGCAGCCGCGGTAGACGGCCATGTCGTTCGCGGATCAGGCCGACCGGACACTGGAACTTCTCGCCCTGACGCCGGGCTGGCACCGGCTGAAGGAGCTCCGGGAGGATTGCGACGACGAGACGGTCGCGGCGATTGTCGAGGAGGCGGCGAGTTTTGCCGAAGGCGTGCTGGCGCCGCTGAATGCGGTCGGCGATCGGATCGGCGCGATGGTCGTCGACGGCCGCGTGAGGACGCCTGACGGTTTTGCCGATGCCTTCCGGCAATATGCCGAAGCCGGCTGGCTCGGCATGGATCTTCCGGAAAAATTCGGCGGCCAGGGCGTTCCTCTCACATTGCATGCCGCCTGCGCGCCGCTCTTCGAGCGCGGCTGCGTGGCGCTGATGATGGCGGCGGGTTCGACCCGTGCGGCAGCCCATCTTCTGGCGGAAGCAGCCGACGAGGTGACCGCAAAGGAATGGGTGCCGAAACTCGCCGCCGGTGAATGGGCCGCGACGATCTGCATTTCCGAGCCGGAAGCGGGCTCGGATGTCGGACGGCTGCGCACGAAAGCCGAGCTGCGCGATGGCGAGTGGTTCGTGACCGGCCAGAAAATCTGGATCTCCTTCGGCGACCACGACATGGCGGATCGCATCGGTCATTGCCTGCTCGCCCGCACCAACGGAGAGCCGGGCACGCGCGGCATCAGCCTGTTTCTGGTGCCGAACCTGATCGACGGCCAGCCGAACGGCGTGTCGGTCGACCGGATCGAGGAAAAGATGGGCCTGCATGGCTCGCCCACCTGCGCCATGCGGTTCGAAGGCGCCAGGGGCATCATGCTCGGCCGCGAAGGCCGCGGCCTGCCGCAGCTTTTCACCATGATCGAGCTGATGCGGCTGCTCACCGGCTGCCAGGGGCTGGGCATCGCGTCCGCCGCTGCCGATATCGCCGAGGACTATGCCAAGGAGCGCCGCCAGGGCGGACGGCCGGATCAGCCGCCGGTGCCGATATCGAGCCATCCGGATGTGCAGCGCCAGCTTCATGACATCCGCAGCTCCACCGAAATCCTGCGCGCCGCCGTTCTCGAACTCGCCACGACCATGGATATCGCCCGACAGGAGCCTGAATCCGGGCTGGATGATTTCACCGGCTGGATGTTGCCGCTGATCAAGAATTTTGGCGCGGCGGCAGGCTTCGAGACCGCGAATGCGGCGATCCAGGTGCTCGGCGGCGTCGGTTACACCCGCGACTGGCCGCTCGAACAATTTCTGCGCGATGCCCGCATCATGACCATCTACGAAGGCACGACAGGCATGCAGGCGCTCGATTTCCTGACCCGCCGCCTCTGGCGCGACGAAGGGCGGGGACTCGCGCTTTTCCTCGAGAAGGCGCGCGACGAGATCGACGCCTACATCTCGGAACATCCCGCGGCATCGGACCGTGCTCTCGCGGTCCTCTCTGGTTTCGAACTCTTGAGCGGGCAGATGATGGCGCTTCAGAACGATCCGGATGCAGCCCTCTACCGCGCCGACAGCTATATGCGCGCTGCCTGGTCGGCGGTGTCCATGTGGATGGCATTGCGCATCTCGGAAACCCGTGCGGTCGGGAAACTCGCGGCGGAGTTCGATTTCCACTGCGCACGCTGCGGCTGATCCATCGAGGGCGATCAATCAACTAGGACGCTGGCTATGGAACGCGGCGGAGTTGCGAAACCGCGGAAAATATGTGCGTGATGACGGTTAGGATTTTTTCTCGAAACGAGAAAGACAGTGAACATACTTCTCGACATCGGCGCATTCCTGGCAACCGCCCGCGCCGGCAGCTTTTCCGCCGCCGGCCGTGACCTCGGCGTCGCGACCTCGGTCATCACCAAGCGGGTCAAGCGGCTCGAAGAGCATCTGAACACTCAGCTTTTCGTGCGCACGACTCGGCGTCTGGCCCTGACGCTCGATGGCGAGCGGCTAAGGCCGCGCCTGCAGCTTCTGGTCGGCGAGATCGAGGAGACGCTGGCCACACCCAATACTCACGAACTGGGCCTGACCGGCTCGCTGCGCATCAAGGCGCCGACGACGCTGACCTCGATGTTCTTCGGGGATATCTGCGCCGCCTTCCAGGCGGCCAACCCGCGGGTGAAAATGGAGATTGTGCTGATCGACCGCTCGGTCAATCCGCTGGAGGAGGGGTTCGACGTGGCGATCGGCGCGCTGCCGCAATCCTACGCTTATGTGATCGACCACCCGCTTTGCCCTTATCCGCGCGTCCTCTGCGCATCGCGAGATTATCTCGCCAGCCGCAAGTTGCCGAAGATGCCGACGGAACTGGTCGGCCACGCCTGCATCACCTTCCATACGATTGGCACGACCTGGACCTTTCAGATGGAGACGAGCACGCTCAACGTGGAAATTACCTCGAATTTCACAGCCAATGACAGCCGCGTCCTGCTCGCCGCCGCCCGTCAGGGGCTAGGATTGGCGATTCTGCCGAGATTCCTGGCGCAGTCGGATCTCGATAGCGGCCTCCTCGAAGAAGTGATGCCGGAATTTCCGGTCGAGCCGCTCTGGGTGAAGGCCTCCGTGCCGAGGATCAAGATGAACAAGGTCGTGGTATCGGAGTTCGTATCCTACGTGCAGAAACGGTTCGCGGAAGGGGTGCCGGATCAGGTCATTCCGATGTTCTGAGGGGTCGTCCGACGCACCGCAGCTGTCCGCCTCCACGCTCGCGGTTTCGCTGACGCCAACCGCTGAAATCCTTCAGCGGGACCTTTCTCGAAACAAGAAAGCTGATCGCATCACTTGCCGGGTTCAAGGCGATGCGCCTTGGGTTACGATCACCCCAAGGCGCCGGGAGGGTGCGGCATTGCAATGGGAGGCTTCCATGGCGGAAACGCTGAGCAGGGAAACGCGGATTGTCAGGCGCGAAAAGTCGGCGCCGTTTCGCAAGCTCAAGGCGGATATCTGCGTCGTCGGCGCCGGCATTGCCGGGATTTCGGCCGCACTCGAAGCCGCCAGGCTCGGCCGCAAGGTTGTCATCGTCGACGGCCAGGCGGCGCTCGGCGGACAGGCGGTCAACTCGATCATCGCCACCTTCTGCGGCCTGTTTTCGAACGGCACGCATGGCTACCAGTTCACCTATGGCGTCGCCGACAGGCTGCTCGCCCATCTCGAAAGCCAGGACCAGTCCATCTACTACCGCCACGGCCCGAACACGACGGTCGTTTATTACGACGAAGTCGTCCTCGGTCGCTGGATGGAACAGAGCATTCTGGACGCCGGTATCGAGGTCGTGCTCGGCGCGCAGATCCTCGACGTGCATGTCGAAGGCCGGCGCGTCGTGCAGACGGATTTCATGACCCGCTATGGCGGCGTCTCGATCGAGGCGACCGGCTGGGTGGAAGCAAGCGGCGACGCGGCGCTCGTCTGGCAGGCCGGTTTTGCCTGCCGCCAGCCGGAAAAGGGCGGGGTCTTCGGCACCCAGATGGTGGTGCTGGAAAATATCGACGAAGCCAGGCAGCCGACCCGCTACGAGATCGGCGACCGCATGAAGGAAAAGGCGGCAAACTATGGCCTGCTCCGCCGCGAAGGCCTCGGTTTCACCATTCCCGGTCGCGGCATCGCCGCCATGAACATGACCCATGTGGAAACCCCGCTCGATCCGGTCGAGGCGTCGAAGAAGGCGCTCGAAGGCAAGGATCAGGCGGCCCGCGCCGTGGAATTCCTGAAGACGGAGTTTCCGGAATGCTTCGGCAATGCCCGCATCCGTTCATTCGGCCTGCCGGGCATCCGCCAGACCCGCTGGATCGCCGGCAGCCATCACCTGACCGTCGACGAGATCAAGGCCGGCACCAAGTTCGACGATGCGGTCGCCCGCACCGCCTGGCCGATCGAACTGCACGATCACGGCGACGGCCACCACTGGATCACGTTCGACGAGCAGCATGCCCATTACATCCCGCTCGGCAGCCTGACGCCGGACGAATGCGACAACGTCGCCGCCGCCGGCCGCTGCGTCGATGCGGATTCGGCAGCGCTTTCGAGCATCCGCGTCATGGGGCCTTGCATCGCCATGGGCATGGCCGCGGCCAACGCGCTCGACCTTGCCGGAACAGGAAGCGTGCACCAGATCGATCGCGATGCATTGCGCGAGCGGGTTTCCGACAACGTCGAAAAGAAGCATTATCGCTGGACCGGTGCGGAAACGCGCGCCGCATCGTGAGGAGGGTCCGATGAATCTGACAGATCACGAAAAGGCCATGTATGACGGCGAGCACGGCCGCGCCAAGGCGCGCGCCATGGACCTGCTCGTCCGCTACGGCGAAGCGCTCGGCGCCGAACGGCTGGTCGAGACCAACAATGTCGCCGGCGCCTTCAACGCCTCGACCCCCTCGGTGCAGGCGATCGCCGAAAAGGGCATGGAGCACGTCTATTCGGAGCTGAACCTCGACAGCGACGAGGTGGTCGAGGTGCCGCATATGGTGGCGCATACCTGCCAGCTGATCACCGGCATCGACAACGACAACTGGGAACTGCAGGGCGTCGACAAGTCGCTGGTCGACATGCAGCGCGCCAACGAGAAATACCTGGGGCGGCGCGGCGTCAACATGTTCGCCACCTGCACGCCCTATCAGGTGGGCAACGTGCCGGTGAAGGGCGAGCACTGCGCCTGGATGGAATCGTCCGCCGTCATCTACTGCAATTCCGTGCTGGGCGCCCGCACCAATGTCGAGGGCAAGGAAAGCACGGGCGCGGCAGCACTCACAGGCCGCATTCCCTATTGGGGTTTCCATATCACCGAAAACCGCCGCGGCACCCATCTGGTCGAGCTCGATATCGAGGTCGACGACATGATGGATTGGGGCCTGCTCGGTTATTATATCGGCGAGGTGATTGGCGAGGAGATCCCGGTGCTGAAGGGCACCGGCCGCCAGCCCGACCTCATCAAGCTCAAGCATTTCGGGGCAGCCGCCGCGTCGTCCGGCGGGGTAGAGATGTACCATATTCCGGGCATCACGCCGGAAGCGGATTCGATCGAGGAAGCCTTTGGCGGTCGCAGTGTCAAGGGCACGTACCGCTACGGTGCCAAGGAGCGGCGTGAAACCTATGAGAAGCTGCAGAGTTCGACGGAGAAAAAGGTCGATTTCATCATGCTCGGCTGTCCGCACAATTCCATCGACCAGATGGCGCTGATCGCCCACATGCTGGAAAACCGGAAGATCCATTCGGACGTGCAGCTCTGGGTCCATACCCCGCGTGCGATCAAACAGGTCGCCGAGCGCAACGGCTATATCGACACTATCCGCGAAGCCGGCGGCGTTGTCATGAGCGACACCTGTCCCGCCATTTCCCGCCGTCTGCCGGCGGGAACGAAAGTCATCGCCACCGATTCCGCCAAGCAGGCGCATTACCTGCCGGCAATCACCGGCGTACAGGGCTGGTTCGGCTCCGTCAGCGATTGCGTTGACGCGGCCCTGACCGGCCAGTGGAACGGGAGGGTCTGATGGATATTTCGACGGAAGCCAAACCCGAGACGATCGAACTCAAAGGCCGCAAGGTGGTGGCCGGCCGCGCCGAGGGCGAGGCGCTCGTCACCACCGAAACGATCTCCGGCTGGGGCGGCATCAATGAGCGCACGGGCACGGTCATCGAGCGGCGGCACGAAATGCGCGGCGTCTCGTTTGCCGGCAAGATTCTCGTCTTTCCCGGCGCCAAGGGTTCGTCCGGCTGGTCGGCCTATTTCCACATGACGCGGCTGAACGGCGTTCAGCCGGCGGCGATGATCTTTACGCGGATGACCACCAAGATCGCGCTCGGCGCCGTCGTCACCCGCGTTCCGGCGATCACCGAACTCGATCAGGACCCGCTTTCGGTGATCGAGACCGGCGACTGGGTCGTGGTCGATGCCGATGCCGGCACGGTGACCGTGACCAAGAAGAAACCCGCCTGACATCATGCCCAGGCGCCGCGGTCTGCGGCGTCGCGGGCATAATCGGAGAAGCTCTTGGCCGGCCGGCCGAGGGCCCGCATGACGCCGTCCGACAGATACTCGTTGCGGCCGTCAAGCACGACGGTAAACAGTTCCAGCAGCAATTCCGCGATATCGGCGGGCACTTCGGCCTGCTTGAGGCCATCCACGAAAGCCTCTTTCGGGATCGTCTGGAAGACGATATCGCGCCCGCTTGCCTTGCCGATCTCCGCCACGGCTTCCGCAAAGGTCAGAAGCTGCGGACCCGTCACTTCGTAGATCTGGCCGATATGGCGCGGGTCGGTGAGTGCGGCAGCGACCACATCGGCGATGTCGCCCGCATCGATGAACGGCTCCCGCACGGTGCTGACCGGCAGCGCCAGTTCGCCGGCAAGGATCATCGGCGAGAGCTGTCCCTCGTCGAAATTCTGGTTGAACCAGCTCGCCCTGACCACGGTCCAATCCGCACCGGAGGCGATCAGCCGTTGCTCGCTTTCCTGCGCCTCGGGTTCGCCGCGGCCCGACAGGAGAACCAGCCGCTTGACGCCGAGCGATACCGCCAGTGTGGCAAGCGCTTGGATATCGTTCGGCGCGCCCTTCACCGCGAGGTCCGGGTAATAGGTGATGTAGGCGGCCGAGGCGCCTTCCAAAGCCGGCGCCCAGGTGCTGCGCTCCGTCCAGTCGAAGCCGGTGGAGCGGGAGGCGTAGCGGACGGGCCTGTTCAATGCCTGCAGGCGCTCTGCAACCCGCGAACCGGTCTTGCCCTTGCCGCCGATGATGAGAATGGGGTTTTCCATGTGTGGATCTCCTTTAATATGAATTCTCCTCACGTTTAAAAGCGATAAATCCTCATGTTGCATCTGTCAATGAAAAATGCGAATATTCCTCGCGTTCAAACATCAAGACTCGGAAAGACAATGGAAATTTCTGTATCAACGCCCCGTCAGCCCCAGCAGAAACGCAGCCGCGAGCGGGTGGAGCGGATTCTGGCGGCGGCCAAGGAGTTGATCGCCCGTGGCGGCAGCGACGTGATGAAGATGGGCGAACTGGCGGAAAAGGCAGGCGTGCCGATCGGCTCGCTCTACCAGTTCTTCCCCGACAAGGGCTCGGTCGTGCGAACGCTCGCCGAGCGATATAACGAGGAGGGCCGGACCTGCATCCGCGAGGCGATGGAGCCGGTGCGGAACGAGGCCACGTTCTCGAAGGCTTTCAGCGAGCTGATCGACATCTATTACGGCCTGTTCCTCGCCGAACCCGTGATGCGCGACATCTGGTCCGGCGCCCAGGCCGACAAGGCCTTGCAGGATATCGATCTGGCCGACGCCCGCGAAAACGGCGTGATCGTCGCGTCAGCGCTGGCGCATATCCAGCCCCACGCCCATCCGGAAGAACTGTTCAACCGAGCCATGCTGGTCATGTATCTCGGCACGTCGACAATGCGGCTGGCGATCTCCGTCGAGCGCGCCCAAGGTGATGCCATGGTCGAAACCTACAAACGGCTGGCACTTCGCGAACTGCTCGCAAAGGACTGATAGGCCTCGACGGCCATGCCGATCGCCGACTATAAGATGCGGCGAAACGGACAAGGAGGAGTGGACATGTCGAAAGTGGCGATCGTAACCGGTGCGGGCTCGGGCGTTGGCAGGGCCGTCGCCATCGGGCTTTTGAATGCAGGCTATAGGACCGTGCTTGCCGGCCGCCGCGAGAGCGAGTTGCGGGGTACGGCGGAACTGGCCGGCGGACAGTCGCTGGTCGTGCCGACGGATGTCACCGATCCGGCCGCCGTGGATGCCTTGTTTGCGGCGACGGAAGAGGCCTATGGCCGTCTCGATCTTCTGTTCAACAACGCCGGCCGCGGCACGCCGGCCGTTCCGATCGACGAATTGCCGCTCGAAACCTGGCGGGCTGTCATCGACCTCAATCTCAACGGCGCCTTCTATTGCGCCCGGGCGGCCTTCGGAATGATGCGGCGGCAGAACCCGGGCGGCGGGCGGATCATCAACAATGGTTCGATCTCGGCCCATGTGCCGCGCCCGTACCAGGCCGCTTACACCGCCACCAAACACGCCATTACCGGCCTGACCCGCCAGATCGCGCTCGACGGGCGGCCGCTGAACATTGTCTGCGGCCAGGTGGATATCGGCAATGCTGACACGCCGATGACGGTGCGGATGAAGGAAGGCGCGCTGCAGGCCGATCTGACGACGGCCGTGGAACCGGTCATGGACCCGAAACACGTGGCCGATGCCGTGCTCTACATGGATGGTTTGCCGCTGGAGGCCAACGTCCTGTTCATGACGGTGATGGCAAACGGCATGCCTTACGCCGGCCGCGGCTGAGGGCGGTCTTCGGTCGCCTTGATCTCGCCTGGAAACTCGGCCAGCGTCAGAAGATAATCGGAAGGAGACATCTCATGCAGCAGGCCCTGGTGCTCGAGAAAAAAGGCGTCCTCTCGTTGCGGGAAATCGATCTCCCGACCGAGGTCGGGCCGGGTGACGTGAAGATCGCCATCGATACGGTTGGCGTCTGCGGCAGCGACGTGCATTACTATACCCACGGGGCAATCGGTCCCTTTGTTCTGCGCGAGCCGATGGTGCTCGGCCACGAGGCGGCCGGCATCGTCATCGAAATCGGCAGCGAGGTGAAGACCTTGAAGGTCGGCGACCGCGTCTGCATGGAACCCGGCGTGCCGAACCTTTCCTCGCGCGCCTCCAAACTCGGTCTCTACAACGTCGATCCGGACGTCCGTTTCTGGGCGACGCCGCCGATCCATGGGGTGCTGACGCCTGAAGTCATCCATCCGGCCGCCTTCACCTACAAGCTGCCCGACAACGTCTCCTTTGCCGAAGGGGCGATGGTCGAGCCGTTTGCGATCGGCATGCAGGCCGCCAGCCGCGCCCGCATCCAGCCCGGCGATGTCGGTGCGGTGATCGGTGCCGGCCCGATCGGCATCATGGTGGCGTTGGCTGCACTCGCGGGCGGCTGTGCCCGCGTCTTCATCTCGGATCTGAGCCCCGACAAGCTGAAGATCGCCGGCCAGTACCCGGGCATCATCCCCGTCAACATCACCGAACGGCCGTTTGCCGACGTTCTCGCCGAAGCGACCGGCGGCTGGGGCGCGGATGTCGTGTTCGAGGCGAGTGGCAGCCCGAGGGCCTATCAGGGCATGCTCGATCTGGTGCGACCGGGCGGCGCCTTCGTGCTGGTCGGTCTGCCGGTCGAGCCGGTGCCGTTGGACGTCTCAAGCGCCATCTCCAAGGAAGTGCGCATCGAGACGGTGTTCCGCTACGCCAACATCTTCGACCGGGCGCTGGAACTGATCGCCTCCGGCAAGGTCGACCTGAAGCCGCTGATCACCGGCGTCTTCGATTTCAAGGATTCGATCGCGGCCTTCGAACGGGCCGCAACCGGACATCCGTCCGACGTCAAGCTGCAGATCGTGCTGAACGGCAAGGCCTGATCAGGCGGCGCGGACGAAGCGCTTCGACAGCGATGCCGGCTTGTGAAGCGGCACCCGGCGCAGCATTTCGAGTGCGAACAGGCGGGCGTTCTGCCGGGCCTTGTCGAGATTGCTGATGCGGTTTTCGTCCATCGTGTAGAGCGTGCCGCCGAGATCGAAAATGTCGCGGAAGGCGGCGCGCTCGATGATCGGCGTGTCGAGCACTTCGACCTTGCGTTCGGCCAGCAGCATCTTCACCGCGAGCAGCGCGCGGGTGGTGACCATCGAGTTGACGCGGGTCAGCACGACTGAATGCGGCACGTGCAGATTGGCCTTTTCCTCAAGATAGCGCAGCAGTTCGAGCACGTTGGCGCCGCCCTGGGCATCCATGGCGCAGCCCTGGATCGGGATCAGCACGTGGTCGGAAAGGCCGATCGCCTTGGCGAGCAGCGGGCTCTGGGCGCCGGGCAGGTCGAGCACGAAATAATCGGTCTTGTGGCGGTTCTCGGAAATATGACGGTCGATCGAGGCCTGCGTCACGTAGGAGATGACGTTGAGCTTGTCGTTATGCGGCGAGAGCATGTGCCAGCGGGTGATCCAGTATTGCGGATCGGCATCCAGGATGGTGACGCGGTAGCCTTGCTCAACGAGTTCGGTTGCAAGCAGGAGTACGGCGGTGGTCTTGCCTGCTCCGCCCTTGGTGTTGGCAAAGGTAATGACTGGCATCGTGGGTCCCTGTCCGGCTACGAGCGTAAGATCGCTCTCTCACCGCACCCTCATGATGCGTTACCCCATTCTTGCCAAACATGGTTAACGAGGCGTAAAAATTTGGATGGCAGATCTTACCGCCGGCGATCGGCGGCGAGAATTTCGCGGGCGATCTGTTCGAGCGACACCACCTTGTCGACGCCGCCATGGGCGATGGCTTCCTTAGGCATGCCGAAGACCACCGATGACGCTTCGTCCTGGGCTACCGTATAGGCGCCCGCCTGATGCATCTCGTTCATGCCGCGGGCGCCGTCGTCGCCCATGCCGGTCATGATCACGCCCATGGCATTGCCGCCCGCCGAGCGTGCGGCCGACCGGAACAGCACGTCGACGGAGGGGCGATGGCGGCTGACCAGCGGACCCGAGCGGATCGAAACCTCGTAACGCGCGCCGCGTCGTTCGAGCAGCATATGTTTGTCTCCGGGGGCGATCAGCACATGGCCGCGCAGCACCGGATCGCCGTCGGCGGCTTCCTTGACCTCCACTTCGCAGAGGCTGTTGAGGCGTTTGGCGAAGGCGGCGGTGAATTTTTCCGGCATGTGCTGGACGATGACCATGCCCGGAGAATTGGCCGGCAGGGCTTCGAGAAGCTCGCGCAGCGCTTCGGTTCCGCCGGTGGAGGCGCCGACGCAGACGACCATTTCGGTGGTCTTCGCCATGGCTCCGGCCTTGGGAGGCGGAAGCACCGCGTCGGCCGTGAGCTTGGCTGTCGTGCTGCCCTCGCCGATGCGTGACGGCCGCAGCCGGCCGACCCGAGCGCGTGCGGCTCCCTTGACCGCGGTGCGGATCCGCTCGCCGGATTCGGCGAGATGGTCGGCCGCGCCGATCTTCGGTTTCAGGATGATGTCCACGGCGCCCGCTTCCAGCGCCTGCATCAGCGTTTCCGAGCCGCTCTCGGTCAAGGACGAGCACATCACCACCGGAATGGGATGCTGCGACATCAGCTTGCGCAGGAAGGTGATGCCGTCCATCTGCGGCATTTCCACATCGAGAGTGATGACGTCGGGGATTTCCTCGCGCAGCTTTCGCGCCGCCATGAAGGGATCGCTGGCCGCGCCTATGACTTCGATGTCCGGATCCGCCGACAGGACGGCTGTCAGCGTCTGGCGGACGCTGGCGGAGTCATCGATGATCAGAACTCGGATTTTGCCGCTCATGGTTCATACCCGCTTGAACACAGTATTTGCCACCTGCCGGATCGGCAGATCGAAGCCGGTCACGGTTTCCGAATGACCGATGAACAGATAGCCTCCGGGAAGCAGCGCTTCGCAAAGGCGTGACAGCACATGCTGCTGGGTCGGCTTGTCGAAGTAGATCAGCACATTGCGGCAGAAGATCATGTGCATCGGATCGCCGATCGGATAGGCTTCGTCCATCAGGTTCAGCCGGGCGAAACCGACGCGGGAGCGCAGTTTGGGCGAAATCCGCATTTCCTGCCGTCGGTTGTCGGACGGGCGCATGACATATTTGCTCATCATGTCGGCGGGAACCGGCGCCAGGAGCTCGCTCGGGTAGATGGCGCGCTGGGCCTTCTGCAGCACGTCCGTCGACAGGTCGGTGGCAAGCACGAAATAGTCCCGTTCCGGCGCGGACGAGCTCAGGAATTCCGAAAGCACCATGGCCATCGTATAGGGTTCGGCGCCCGTCGAGCAGGCGGAGCTCCAGGTGCGGATGCGCCGGTCCACATAGGTTTTCAGGATGTCCGGCAATGCCGTCTGTACCATGTAGTCGAAATGCTTCGGCTCGCGGAAGAAATCGGTCTTGTTGGTGGTCACCGCATCGATGAGGAAGATCGATTCGGCCTCGATACCTCCGTGCTTGAAGAGGTAGTCGCAATAACTGTCGAAGGTCGGCATGGCCGTGACTCGCAGGCGCCGGCGCAGCCGTCCTTCGAGCATCGTCATCTTGCTGTGCGGCATCTTGATGCCGCTATAGTCGTAGATGTACTTCGAAAGCAGATCGAAGTTGCGCTTGCTCAGCCGGTCGTCGAGCGGCTGACTCCTCATTGCTGCACTCACGCGCATGCCCCCGTACAAGAACCTATCCGGTTATGCGAATTCCATCATGCGACCTGGGACTGCGGCCCGACATCGGCAAGCGCCGACCCGGAATCCGAAAACAGCCGTGCAAGGTCGACAACGACGACGAAGCCGGTCTCCCGGCGCACCACGCCAGCGATATAGTCGGAGCGCCAGCGCACCCCGATATCCGGCGCCGTCTCGATCTGTTCCTTGCGGAACGGCACCACTTCGAAGACCCGGTCTGCGACGAGGCCGAGCACTAGGACGCGATCGGCGACCGGCACGTCGAGCACCAGGATGCGCGTATGCGGCGTCCTGACCGTCCTCGTCAGGCCGAGGCGAAGACGGAGGTCGATCACCGGCACGCCCTGTCCGCGCACATCGCGCAGACCGAGCAGATATTCCGGGCCGTGCGGGATCTTGAACGGCTCCTCGTGGTCGAGGATCTCGCGGACAACCTCGACGGGGACCGCAAAAATCTCATCGCCGAGGCTGAAGGTTACGAACTGGGATTCGGAGGATATGCCTGCCATTATGCGCTCTCCCTGAAATCGTCATCGTCCGCGTCCGGGCCGCCCATCGACAGGTCGAGGGCAAAACCTTTCACGCGGGCCTGTTGTGCTGTGACGGAATGCCCGGCCGAATAGGCCTTGGACGCTGGCTGCGGCCTGGATTTTGCCGGTGCGGGCCTGGCGGCCGGAACCGGCTGGCCCCGCTGCTTGGATCCGGCCCGATCGACCTTGAAGAAGGCGATCGAGGCCTGCAGCTCTTCCGCCTGAGCGGCAAGTTCTTCGGAGGTTGCCGACATCTGTTCGGAGGCACCGGCATTCTGCTGGGTCACCTTGTCGAGCTGCTGGATCGCTTCGTTGATCTGCGAGGCGCCGATATCCTGTTCGCGGCAGGCAGCAGAGATTTCCGAGACCAGCTCGGCCGTCTTGTGGATGTCCGGCACCAGCTTGTTCAGCATTTCGCCGGCTTCGGTCGCAACCTGCACCGTTTCGCCCGACAGCGCGCTGATTTCGGCAGCCGCGGCCTGGGACCGTTCCGCGAGCTTTCGCACTTCCGAGGCGACGACTGCAAAACCCTTGCCGTGTTCGCCGGCACGGGCGGCTTCCACCGCGGCGTTCAGGGCGAGCAAGTCCGTCTGGCGGGCGATCTCCTGGACGATCGAGATCTTCTCGGCGATCGTGCGCATGGCGCCGACCGCACGGCCGACCGCCTGGCCGGATGCTTCCGCGTCTTTCGACGATTGCCGGGCGATCTTTTCCGTCTGGGCAGCGTTGTCGGCGTTTTGCTTGATGTTGGCCGCCATCTGTTCCATCGAGGCGGAGGCTTCTTCGGCTGACGAAGCCTGTTCGGTGGCGCCCTGGCTCAGCTGTTCGGAGCTCGACGAAAGTTCCTGGCTGCCCGAGGAGACGTTGTTCGACGCAGCAAGCGCATCGGCAACGACACCGCGCAGGCGTTCCACCATGCTCTGAAGGGCAAGGCCCAGCGTATCCTTGTCGGAAAGCGGCTTCGGCGAAATGGTCAGGTCGCCGTTGGCAATCTGGTCGGCGACATGCGAGGTCGTGCGCAGATTAGTGACCATGCTCTGCATGGCGATCCCGAGCACATCCTTGTCGGAAAGCGGCTTGGCATCGATGGAAAGGTCGCCCTCGGAAATCCGCTCGGCAATTGTCGCCGTGTTGCGCAGATTGCCGGTCATCACGTTGACGGTATCGATCAGATCCTTGATCTCATCATTCGTCCTGACCTCGACCTTCTGGTTGAGATCGCCGATCGCCACTGCATTGGCGACGGACGCAATCTTCTTGAGGCCGTTGTTGATGCCAAGCGTGATCCAGAAGGCGGCGCCGATGGCGATCAGCACGGCGGCGATCGAAGCGATGCTCAGGACCATCATCGTCGTGGAGAACAGATCCTGGTTCGCCTTTTCGGTATTGGCCATGCCCTTGCGCTGGATATCGAGGAGAACCTTGATGGCCTCGCCCATATCGGCGGTCATGGTGCGCAGATCGCCCATGGAGAGCGCCAGGGCGCCGGCCTGGTCGCCGCGTGCCTGGATAGCCTGCAGTTCGTCGGATTTCTGCTGGAACTGCTTGCCGATCGTCAGCAGCTTTTCCCAATAGGGCTTGCCTTCCACGGAGGCGATCGAAAGCCCTTCCTGAACAGCCTTGAACATCAGTTCCGTGTTGACGTCTGCTTCCTTATGGAATTTCGCGGCATCCGCCAGATTGGTAGCCAGAAGCGCGTTTTTCTGAGCGCGTACCGCATCGACCTCGGCCACATTGGCAGTGAGCGCAAGTTCCAGACGATGGACGGGACCGTCGATCATCTTCGTGCTGGCCTCGTTGAGGTTGCCGAGGCTCAGGCTGCCATAGACCGCGATGCCAACCAGCAACAGCGTCAACAGGGCGAAAGCCAATCCCAGTTTCAGTTTGATCGTAAACCGCATCTTAATCTCCCAATTCCTTCAAAAGCCGACAAAGCTGCCTTACATTTCTGGGATGCAATCGAAAAAAGCCTGACGGTTAGGCCGGTAAGCCGTCACCAGGAACCTCTTTGTTGTTCGCACCAACGTAGTGACGCTGGCGATCACGGGGCCGCCTGGCGGCCCCGCTCATTGGTCAGGAAGCGCTCAGGCACTTTCGCGGAAATCGTCGTCATCACCATCGGGACCGCCCATCGAAAGATCGAGGGCAAAACCCTTGGCGCGTGCCTGCTGGGATGCGACCGAATGGCCGGCCGGACGGGGCGCTGGAGCCTTCAATGGCTGTTTTGCACCGAGCTTTGCTGTTGCCGGAGCCTTGGCGCCTGGCTGCAGCCGGGCCTTGGCATTGGCGCGTTCGACCTTGAAGAAGGCGATCGAGGCCTGCAGCTCTTCCGCCTGAGCGGCCAGCTCTTCGGATGTCGCCGACATTTCTTCCGAGGCGCCGGCATTCTGCTGGGTTACCTTGTCGAGCTGCTGGATTGCTTCGTTGATCTGGGCCGCACCCACATCCTGCTCGCGGCAGGCGGCGGAGATTTCCGAGACCAGTTCCGCGGTCTTCTGGATCGCGGGCACAAGCTTGTTGAGCATCTCGCCGGCTTCGGTCGCAACCTGGACGGTATCGCCGGAAAGCGCGCTGATTTCCGCCGCAGCGGCCTGGCTGCGCTCCGCGAGCTTGCGGACTTCCGAAGCAACAACCGCAAAACCCTTGCCGTGTTCGCCGGCACGGGCGGCTTCAACCGCCGCGTTCAGGGCGAGAAGATCGGTCTGGCGGGCGATTTCCTGGACGATCGAGATCTTTTCCGCGATCGTACGCATTGCCGAGACGGCGCGGCCGACCGCCTGGCCGGACGCTTCGGCATCGCGGGACGACTGGCGGGCGATCTTTTCCGTCTGGGCGGCATTATCGGCGTTCTGCTTGATATTGGCGGCCATCTGCTCCATCGAAGAGGAAGCCTCCTCGGCGGCGGAAGCCTGTTCGGTGGCGCCCTGGGAAAGCTGTTCCGAGCTTGCCGAAAGTTCCTGGCTGCCCGAAGAGACGTTGTCCGCTGCCGAAAGAGCGTCGCCGACCACGCCGCGCAGGCGTTCCACCATGCTTTCAAGCGCAAGGCCGAGCGTGTCCTTCTCGGATAGCGGTTTCGGTGAAACGGTCAGATCGCCATTGGAAATCTGGTCGGCGATCGTCGCCGTGCTGCGCAGGTTGGCCGTCATCGTGTTGATCGTGTCGACCAGATCCTTGATCTCGTCGTTCGTCTTGATCTCGATATTCTGATTGAGATCGCCGATCGATACCGCCTTGGCAACGCTCATGATCTTGGTGAGACCCCTGCCGATGCCGAGGGCGATCCAGAACGCTGTCGCCGCTGCCGTGATGACGGCCACCGCGGCGATGGTGATCATCAGGCTGCGCGTCGTCCAATAGGTGGCTTCCGCTTCATCATTGGCCTTCTGCATCCGGTCGCGGTTGATTTGTACGGCTTCTTCCAGTTGCGTGGAGAGTTCGGTCACCGCCTTGCGGCTTTCTCCGGCTGAAAGGGCAAGTGCTCCCTGTGCATCGCCGCGCTTGACGGCGGCATCGACCTTTTCGTTCGCAGCGCGGTTGGTCGCTGCGAGCGCCCGCGTTTCATCCCAGAACTGCTTCTGGTCTGCCGATGCGGTCGAAGCCAGTTCATTCAGCAACGTGGCGAACTGCGCCTCCAGCTTGTCGCCGTCGACATAGAACTTTTCGATCTCCTGCGGCGAGGTGGCGAGCAGCATGTTCTTCTGCGCGCGGATGCGATTGAGCGACAGGATGTTCATCTGCTGGATCTTATCGAGCCGCGTCGCCGCGACTTCTGTCACGTAGGTCATCGCTTCGTGGGCGGCGCCGAGGCTATATATCCCATAGCCAGCCGTACCAACCAGCATGCTGACAAGAAAGCCGAAAGCCAATACCAGCTTGGCCTTGATCGTAAATCGCATAGCCTATCCCCTCAAGGCAATGAAGTGCATCAGTTCAGTGCTTCTCTCCCGGAAGGGCGGGAAGCGGTGAAACGAGAAGACCGATACATTCACTCTTCTGCGATAGTCCGGCCAGCGGCCATTCTCCCGCTTACATGCGGAAGACGATCCCGGTTCCTGTCAATCCGGGATCAGGTTCATTTGTCTCAGGCGCTTTCGCGGAAATCTGCGTCGTCGGCATCCGGCCCGCCCATCGACATGTCGAGGGCAAAACCCTTGGCGCGGGCCTGCTGGCTGAGCACCGAATGATCTGCCTTGTGAGACGGCTGGCCCGCAGGGCGGCGCATCGGAGCCGGCTTGGCAATGGGCTTGTGGGCCGCAGCGGTAGCCGAAGCCCGCTTGGCCGGCTTTTTGCCGCCGGCCTGATCGACCCGGAAGAAGGCGATCGAGGCCTGCAGCTCTTCAGCCTGCGAGGCAAGTTCTTCGGAAGTCGCCGACATTTCTTCGGAGGCACCGGCATTCTGCTGGGTCACCTTGTCGAGCTGCTGGATCGCTTCGTTGATCTGCGAGGCGCCGATATCCTGTTCGCGGCAGGCAGCGGAGATTTCCGAGACCAGCTCGGCCGTCTTCTGGATGTCCGGCACCAGCTTGTTCAGCATCTCGCCGGCGTCGGTGGCAACCTGCACCGTTTCGCCCGACAGCGCGCTGATTTCGGCAGCCGCGGCCTGGGACCGCTCCGCGAGCTTGCGGACTTCCGAGGCGACGACTGCAAAACCCTTGCCGTGTTCGCCGGCACGGGCGGCTTCCACCGCGGCGTTCAGGGCGAGCAGGTCCGTCTGGCGGGCGATTTCCTGGACGATCGAGATCTTCTCGGCGATCGTGCGCATGGCGCCGACGGCGCGGCCGACCGCCTGGCCGGACGCTTCGGCGTCACGCGACGACTGGCGGGCGATCTTTTCCGTCTGGGCGGCGTTGTCTGCGTTCTGCTTGATGTTGGCCGCCATCTGCTCCATCGAGGCGGAGGCTTCTTCGGCCGAAGACGCCTGTTCGGTCGCGCCCTGGGAAAGCTGTTCGGAGCTTGCCGAGAGTTCCTGGCTGCCCGAGGAGACGTTGTCGGATGCCGCAAGTGCATCGCCGACGACGCCGCGCAGACGCTCGATCATGGTGTTGACGTAGCCAAGCAGTTCGCCGATCTCGTCCTTGCTGGTGATCGTGGCGAACTTGGTCAGGTCACCATCGGCGACGTTCTGGACCGCGGTCACCGCATTGCGCAGGCCCCTGTTGATCGAAAGGGCGATCCAGAGGGCGGCCAGCACGGCGATCAGGAAGGCGGCGCCAGCGACCGAGATCATGATCAGGCGGGTCTGGGCGTAATCCAGATCCGTTTGTTTGTCGGCATCGTTGAGGCGGCCTTCTTCGAGCTTGACCACGTCGTTGAGCAAGGCGTCGATCTCGTTGGTGACCGTGCGTGCCTCGTTGGTGGAAATACGCAGCGCCGTGGCTGTGTCGCCGCCCAGCATCGCGGTGCGGATGCGGTCGTCCTGCTTGCGGAATTCCGCTGTGAAGCCGGCAAGCTTTGCCCAGAGGGCTTTGCCCTGCTCCGTCGCGCGGGCTTCAACCGCCTTGAGCGTCTCGTCGAATCCGCGGCGAGCATCGTCACCCTTTGCGATATATCCCTGCATCTCGCCGGGATTTGCAGCCAGAAGCAGGTTCTTTTGCTGGCGGATCTGTTGAAGCTGCTCGTTGTTCAGGTTCTGGGCCAGTTTCAGACGCAGGGCCGGCCCCTGCAGCACATTCTCGAGCGTGTCGTTCAGGTTGCCGAGGCTGAGGATGCCGTAGGCGGCAGTCGCCAGCAGCATGATGATGATGAAACCGAATGCTGAAGCCAGCTTAAGCTTGATTGAAGCGTGCATTTTTTGAGTCCATCAAAAGGGTGATCAACCGTGGGAAGCCCCGGTCGCGGAATGGTCGTGTTGGGCGGAGAAGATCACCTGAAGATTGGGGAGGATGATGAATTCCGCCCCCCGCTTGACGAGGCAATCGATGAAATCCGGCCGCCAGCGCATGCCGACACTCGGCGGCGGCTCGCCGGCGGCGCGTAGCAGGGTGGTAACTTCATGCACTTTGTCTGTACGGATACCTGCAAGAACCGGTTCGCCCTCGATGTTGATCGAGATGACGATGATCCGGCTGTCGATTGTCGGCTTGGTCGCTTCCATGCCGAATGCAAGCCGGATGTCGGCAAGCGGAATGACCTTGCCGCGGAAGTTGATGACGCTGCCGACGAAGGCCTTTGCGCCGGGCACCATGGTCTCGGGCAGGAGATCGAGGATCTCCTGTACGCTCACGGCTTCCAGCGCGAACATCTCGCCGGCGATGTCGAATGTCAGAACTTCCAGCTCTTGGCGGCCGTCCCAAAGGTTTTCGGAGATCTTTCTGACTGCTTCGTTCATCCGGCCGCGCGCAGATGCGCCTCCTGTTGTTGTCCTTCGGCCACGAGGTGGCCGACATCGAGGATCAGCGCCACGTCCCCGTCGCCGAGGATGGTCGCACCCGAGAAGGTCGCGACGTCATGGTGCAGTTTCGACATGCCCTTGATGACGGTCTGGTGATCGCCGATGATCTGGTCGACGACCAGGCCCACCCGTTCGGAACCCGTCGAGATGACGACCACCTTCTGGAAGGGGTCCGGCTTGGTGCCGGTGCGGAAGAGATCGCGAAGCCTGAGGAACGGCACGAGACTGTCGCGCAGCGAGATGAAGCTGCGGCCGCGTGAGCGCATGTCTTCTTCGATCGAGAGTTCGAGGCATTCCTCGACCGCCGAGAGCGGAATGACGTAACGGCCGTCGCCGACCCGCACCAGCAGGCCGTCGATGATTGCGAGCGTCAATGGGATGGCGAGCGAAATCTCGGAACCCTTGCCCGGGTGGCTCGCGACGTTGATCGTGCCGCGCAGTGCGTCGATCGTCCGCTTCACCACATCCATGCCGACGCCGCGGCCGGAGAGGTTGGTGACCGCCTGGGCCGTCGAGAAGCCCGGCTGGAAGATCAGCTGATAGAGTTCCTGGTCGGTGAGGTTGGCGTTGGGTGCAATAAGACCCGAGGACTCGGCCTTGGCGCGCACCCGCTCCTTGTTGATGCCGCGGCCATCATCCTTGATGGTGATAATGACTTCGCCGGCCTGCTGGCGGGCGGAAAGCAGGATGTGACCAGCCGCAGATTTGCCGGCGGCCAGACGTTCCTCGGGGGTCTCGAGACCGTGGTCGCAGGAGTTGCGCACGAGATGTACCAGAGGATCGGCAAGGCGTTCGATGACGCTCTTGTCTACTTCCGTGCTTTCGCCTTCGGTCACCAGTTCGATCGTTTTGCCGGTTTCGTGCGCCAGATCGTGCACCAGCCTGCGGAACCGGCCGAAGAGTTGCGTGACCGGCACCATGCGCAGCACCATCATGGTATCCCGCAGCTCGCCGGAAAGGCGCTCCACGTCTTCCGAGACCGCCCGCAGTTGCAGATCGCCACTGCCGCCCGCAAGCTGGCTGAGGCGCGACTGGGCGATCACGAGTTCGCCGACCCGGTCCATCAGCTCGTCGAGCTTCTCGGCGGGCACGCGGACGTTTTCGGAGGCCTTTTTCTGCTTCGCGTCGATAGGAGCCGGAGCGATCGGCGCGGGTGCTGCCGCCTGCGGCGCGGCGAACGGTGCCGCAGCGCCAGGCCGGGCTTCCGCAACCAGGGTTTCGGTCTTGGTTGGCGTCTTGGCGGCAGCGGCTGGCGCCTCCACCGTGATGACTTCGAGCTGCATCTCGTCCATGACGAAGATGAACACGTCGTCGATCGCCGAGCGCGGCTGGGTGGTCAGAAGCTCGACCTCCCAGGAGATATAGAGATCGGTCGGAGCGAGAAGGTCGAGCGCCGGGATGGCGGAACGGTCCGCCACGATCGTGCACTCGCCGAGCTCGCGCAGTTCGTCGAGAAGCGGTAGCGGATTGGTGCCGTTTGCCATCGCGCTCTGCGGCAGGCTGAAGCGGATCTTGAAATGGTTCTGGCCCGGTGCAGCCTTGGCGGGGCTGGCCGCACCCGGGTTTTTGGCGCCATCGACGGCGGCGCGCAGGCTGGTGAGAAGCGCCTCGCCGGTTGCCTCATGATTGCCATTCGGCGTATCGACGAGGGCGCGCATGTGATCCTTGGCTTCCAGAACTGCGGTAACCAGTTCCTGGGTCGCCGGAACCTCGCCCTTGCGGACGCGGTCGAAGGCGGTCTCGCAATGATGGGTGAAGGCGGCCAGGGCATCGAAGCCGAACATGGCGCCCGAGCCCTTCAACGTGTGGAGGCCGCGGAAGACCGCGTCCACCTGATCCTTGTCGCCGAGGTTTACATTCAGGTCGAGAAGCCCTGCTTCGATCTGTTCCAGAAGCTCGGCCGCTTCTGTCCTGAAAACAGCGATAGGATCGGGAAAGCTCATCGGCCGAGTACCTTTCGGACGATCTTGACCAGGCTTTCCGGGTCGAACGGCTTGGTGAGCCAGCCGGTAGCGCCGGCTGCCTTGGCTTCCTGCTTGATGTCGCTGTCGGATTCCGTCGTCAGGAAGATGACCGGAACGCCCATATGGGCCGGCATCTTGCGCAGTTCCCGGATCATCGTCAGGCCGTCCATGTTCGGCATGTTGAGATCGGTGACGATCAGGTCGAACTGGCCGGCCTTGAGCTTGGCAATGCCGTCCAGTCCATCGACTGCCTCGGTGATCTGGTATCCGGCATTGCTGAGGGCGACGCGCGTCGTCAGCCGGATGCTGGCGGAATCGTCGACTGTTAGGATGCTGGCGCTCATTGAATACCCCCTTGATGAAGCCAGAATTGCAGGTCGTCGGCGGACATCCCTTCAAGGATGCCGCTGCACTTCAGGACATCGAGCGTCGGGCCGCTGGCAGGACGAGCCAACGCGATGTGTTTTCCGGCTGTACCGGCATAGATGCGTGCCGCTTCCATGAGTTGGAGGAAGCTGATGTCCACCTGGCAGTCATCGTCGAGTTCGATGGTTGCGGACGCAGTCTTGTCGAGAAATTGCAGCATTTCCTGCTGGACAATGGTGATTGCGCGAACGGTCAGGTTCTGCGGCAAGTGAAGGCAATCTTCTTTAGCATCGGAAGCAGGCATTCTTACCTCAATATAATTCCGAAAGAGCTGAAATAGCTGCCCGAATTTGGACTTGCATCGTTAATCAGGAGTTAATCCGCTATGACGACTTTTCGCGAAACAATACTGATAGGTTGTATTTTGCCACGTCTAGGGACGGAAACATTAACCACAAGTCGCAAATGGGAATGCCGTATTTTGCGGGAATTAACTCTTTGGCGCCCAGAGTAGTTCTCACGCGGGACGGAACTATGCCACGAACTGGCTGGTGTGGAGCTGTCCCGAAACAATACGGACGAGTTCATCGTCGTTATCATCGGCAGGCAGAGGTCCCGCGGGACCTGAAAGGTGAGGCAAAGTGGCTGTCAGGGCACCCATTTTCGACGTCGCGGACAATTCGGCGGGCGTTCTGGTCTTTGTCGACCGGATGGAAACGGCACGTTCTCGTATCGAGGAACGCTTTCTCGATGGCGGCGCCGCACTTCTGTCGATCCTCGACGTGCTGAACAAGCTGATTGCCTCCCTCGACCAGTTGACCGGTTCGCTGGATGAAGGAACGGCAAACGCCACGATGGCCGAACTGAAGAGCACGGTCGAGCGCCTGTCGCACCTGACCAGGCTCGAATCCGGACGCCAGATCGGCTTCCAGGAAATCGCCTGCGCGGAGCGAAAACTCCGGCCCCAGATCGAGGATATGCAGGAAACCCTGCGCTATCTGCGCACCTTCGCCGTGACGGCCAAGATCACCGGTGCCGGCATTGCCGATTTCGCCGGCTTTGCGGAGGAAATTCTCGCAAGGATCCAGGAAGGCTCGCGCCAGGTCAACGATCTAGCCGGCAAGCTGAGCACGCTCGGCCACGGTCTCGGGCCTGTCATGGCCAAGGGCAAGGCGATCCTGGCGAGCTACGATCAGACGGTGCCGCAGATCGTTTCCGGCCTCTCCAATGGCGCGGCCGAGATCGGCAAGCACCGCAAGCTGCTCGTCGAGCGCGCCGCAAGTGTGCGTGCCGTCGCCGGCGTCATCCAGTCCAAGCTCGCCTCGACGCTGTCGGCCATGCAGGTTGGCGACATCACCCGCCAGCGCATCGAACATTGCCAGTCGAGCCTGCGCATCCTGTCCGATTATATGGAGTCGCCTGCGGCCGCCAGACTGACTGGCGATCAGCGCGAAAGCCTGTCGCTGATCATCCGCAAGCTCGTGTCGCTGCAGCTCAATCAATCCATCTCCGACTTCGATCGCGATACCGCAAAGATCGTTGCCACCGTCGCAAGCTTCCGGTCCGATCTGTCGCAGATCGAGGCGTTGCGTGCGACGATGACCGATGCCGACAGCGGCGACAACGACAATGCGATCCGGCAGCTCGAGAGCGGCGTGGCCGCAGCTCGCGGCGCCGTGCGCGAAATCGAGGAGGTTGCCCACCACGCCGGCGAGCTCAGCCGGTCGACCAGCGATACCGTCCGCGAACTTCTCGATGGCATCGGCATCGTCAAGGTCGTGCGCACCGACATTCATTACATGGCACTCAACACCAACCTGCGTTGCGGCAAGATCGGTGAGGAAGGCAGGGCGATCAACGTCGTGACCGCCGAACTGCGCAACTTCGCCGCGGTGCTCGACGAGACGGCCGAAAAGATCCTGGTCGAACTCCAGACGCTCGAAATCGCTGCCAACAAGCTGACCGGCGTACATGGCGAAGAGAGCGAACAAAGCCTCGATCAGCGTCTGGAAAACGCGCTTGAAAACATCCGCTCCGTCGGCGACCGGATGGATGCCCAGATGTTGGCGCTCGGCGATCAGAGCAGCACGGCGGTCGGCGAGATGGATATCTCGCTCGCCCGGCTGAACTTCAACGCCGAACTCGGCGAGGTGCTGCGCTCCTGCGCCAATGAGATGGAACTCGACGAGGACTTCTTCGAAGCGCCGGGCCTCGAAGAGGCGCTTGCCGATGTCGGCGGCCGCATTGCCCGCCTCTATACGATGGTGAGCGAACGCGAGCTGCATGCCGCACTACTGGGAACCGAGCCGCCGGTGGAAGCCGCTGCCGTCACGACCACCATGTCCGACGACGATATCGACGACGCCCTGTTCTGATAGTCCGGCACCTGCGGGAGCCGGTTGAATGCCGCATTCGGCGGCTTACCCTGCTAAGATAAAGCGGATAGGGCGCCTTGACCTTTGGGCGCACCTGGGTCATGTGACCGCCTTTGCTGACGCAGCGCTTGGAATACGGGACGAACCCCGCAAGTGCTCTAGAAGAGAAACAAAATGAGCAAGCCTACATCCTCGGCGCCCTCCCAGCGCATGCTTCGCGTTGGCGAACAGGTCCGCGCCGCCATTACCCAGGTCCTCCAACGCGGCGAAGTGCGCGACGACCTGATCGAAAAGACCGTGATCTCGGTTTCGGAAGTACGCATGTCGACCGACCTGAAGATCGCCACGGCCTACGTGACACCCCTCGGCTTGCCGGATCATGCGGCGGTCATCGAGGCGCTGAACCGCAACGCCAAATACATCCGCGGTCGTATCGGCGGCCAGCTTCGGCAGATGAAATACATGCCGGAAGTCCGCTTCCGGGACGATACCAGCTTCGACAACTACAAGAAGATCGATGAGCTGCTGCGCTCGCCGGAGGTCCAGCGGGACCTCGAAGGCGGCAGTGAAGACAAAGAATAGTCAAGAGAACGCATGTCCAAACCCCGCAAACCAAAGGGCCGCCCGGTTTCCGGTTGGCTTATCCTCGACAAGCCGGTTGATTTCGGCTCGACCGAGGCCGTCTCCAAGATCAAATGGCTGTTCAACGCCCAGAAGGCCGGCCACGCCGGCACGCTCGATCCGCTCGCCTCCGGCATGCTGCCGATCGCGCTCGGCGATGCGACCAAGACCGTGCCTTACGTCATGGATGGCCGCAAGATTTATGAATTCGCCGTCAGCTGGGGCCAGGAGCGCTCGACCGACGACCTCGAAGGCGAAGTCACGGCTTCCTCGGACACACGTCCCGACGAACAGTCTATCCGTGATCTGCTGCCGAAATATACCGGCACGATCAGCCAGATCCCGCCGCAGTTCTCGGCGATCAAGATTGCCGGCGAGCGGGCCTATGACCTCGCTCGCGATGGCGAGACGGTCGATATCCCTTCCCGCGAAGTGGAGATCTTCCGGCTGACGCTGCTCGGCGTCACTGCGGACAAGGCGCATTTCGAGGTGGAATGCGGCAAGGGCACCTATGTGCGTGCGCTTGCCCGCGATTTCGGCCGCGATCTTGGCTGCTATGGCCATATTTCCGAACTGCGCCGCACCTTCGTCGCGCCGTTCGCCGAGGAAAAGATGGTGCCGCTCGCTGACCTCGTGGCGCTCGAAGAGATCGAGGACCGCGACGAACGCCTGGCGGCGCTCGATGCATTCCTGATCGATACCGCCGAGGCGCTGTCCAGCCTGCCGCATCTGCCGGTCACTGACGACCAGGCGCACCGGCTGAAAATGGGCAATCCGGTCATCCTGCGCGGCCGCGATGCGCCGCTTGCAGAGGCCGAGGCCTATGCGACGGTACGTGGCAAGCTGATCGCCATCGGCGAGATCGGCCAAGGCGAATTCCGGCCGAAACGGGTCTTCGGCTGAGCAGAACATCGCTCTTCCAATCCGGGCATGAATAGTTTATAGGCAGCGCCAGCAAGAAGGCGGCCTCTGGCATTCATTTTGCTTTCATGGCCAATGCTGGACGACATCCCGGCCTTTGGCGTCCCTGTTTCCTCTCAAAAGAAAGGACATCCGATGTCGATCACTGCCGAGCGTAAGACTGCGCTGATCAAGGAATATGCAACTGTCGAAGGCGACACCGGTTCTCCGGAGGTCCAGGTTGCGATCCTGACCGAGCGCATCAACAACCTGACCGAACATTTCAAGGGCCACAAGAAGGACAACCACTCCCGTCGTGGCCTGCTGACGATGGTTTCGAGCCGCCGCTCGCTTCTTGACTATCTCAAGAAGAAGGACGAAGGCCGCTACACCAAGCTGATCACCAGCCTGGGTATTCGCCGCTGATAAATCTTCCGGCGGGCCTGGAGACAGTGCCCGCCGGACGCCTTTTCGGGCATAGGCCCGATAACGATATGCTGGCGCCCCGCTATGAAGACTTGCGTGGCGAACTCCCGGCGGACCCGGATGGGCCGGATCTGCCAAACAAACCGTTGACCTGTCATGGGGCAGGATTGCCGGATGCTTTCGGCCAAAGCCCTCGGGGCTTTAGCCGCGGCTCCCTTTGAGGATGCCGGTGACGCAAAAGCCTCCCGTTGTCTTGCCCATGATGTGTCACATTGATTGCGGTCGACTGTGCGCTACGCCCGATATCGGCGATGCGTGTGCTCCCGCATTGAAGGACAAGACATGTTCAATACACATTCCGTCGAAATCGAATGGGCAGGCCGCCCGCTGAAGCTGGAAACGGGCAAGATCGCCCGCCAGGCTGACGGCGCGGTTCTGGCGACCTACGGCGAAACCGTCGTTCTCGCGACCGTGGTTTCCGCCAAGGCTCCGAAGCCGGGCCAGGATTTCTTCCCGCTCACCGTCAACTACCAGGAAAAGACCTATGCCGCCGGCAAGATTCCGGGCGGCTATTTCAAGCGCGAAGGCCGTCCGTCGGAAAACGAAACCCTCGTTTCCCGCCTGATCGACCGCCCGATCCGCCCGCTCTTCCCGGAAGGCTACAAGAACGACACCCAGGTCGTCGTCACCGTCATCCAGCATGACCTCGAGAACAACCCGGACATCCTGTCCATGGTCGCCACCTCGGCGGCGCTCACCCTTTCCGGCGTTCCCTTCATGGGCCCGGTCGGCGGCGCCCGCGTCGGTTACATCAACGGCGAATACGTTCTCAACCCGCATCTCGACGAGATGGACGAGTCGGTTCTCGACCTCGTCGTCGCCGGCACCCAGGACGCCGTCCTGATGGTTGAATCGGAAGCCAAGGAACTCAACGAAGACGTCATGCTCGGCGCCGTCATGTTCGGCCACCGCGGCTTCCAGCCTGTGATCGACGCGATCATCAAGCTCGCCGAAGTCGCCGCCAAGGAGCCGCGCGAATTCGAACCGGAAGATCATTCCGAACTCGAAGCCGAAATGCTGCAGCATTTCGAAGCCGAGCTGCGCGAAGGCTACAAGATCACCCAGAAGGCCGACCGTTACGCTGCCGTCGACGCCGTCAAGGCGAAGGTCAAGGCTCACTTCTTCCCGGAAGGTGTCGAGCCGAAGTACAGCCCGGAAGTCATCGGCGCCGTCTTCAAGCACTTGCAGGCCAAGATCGTTCGCTGGAACATTCTCGATACCAAGAGCCGTATCGACGGTCGTGACCTCGAGACTGTCCGTCCGATCGTCTCGGAAGTCGGCATCCTGCCGCGCACCCACGGTTCCGCCCTCTTCACCCGCGGCGAAACCCAGGCGATCGTTGTCGCCACGCTCGGCACCGGCGAAGACGAACAGTACGTCGACAGCCTGACGGGCATGTACAAGGAGCGCTTCCTGCTCCATTACAACTTCCCTCCCTACTCGGTTGGTGAAACCGGCCGCATGGGCTCCCCGGGCCGCCGCGAAATCGGCCACGGCAAGCTCGCATGGCGCGCCATCCGCCCGATGCTGCCGACGCCTGAGCAGTTCCCCTACACGCTGCGCGTCGTCTCCGAGATCACCGAGTCTAACGGCTCATCTTCGATGGCGACCGTCTGCGGCACCTCGCTCGCTCTGATGGACGCAGGCGTACCGCTCGCCAAGCCGGTAGCCGGCATTGCCATGGGCCTCATCCTCGAAGGTGAACGTTTCGCCGTCCTCTCCGACATTCTCGGCGACGAAGACCACCTCGGCGACATGGACTTCAAGGTTGCCGGCACCAATGACGGCATCACCTCGCTGCAGATGGACATCAAGATCGCCGGCATCACCGAAGAGATCATGAAGGTCGCGCTCAGCCAGGCGCAGGGCGGTCGCAAGCACATCCTCGGCGAAATGGCGAATGCTCTTTCCGAGAGCCGCGGCCAGCTCGGCGAATTCGCACCGCGCATCGAAGTGATGAACATCCCGGTCGACAAGATCCGCGAAGTCATCGGTTCGGGCGGCAAGGTCATCCGCGAAATCGTCGAAAAGACCGGCGCCAAGATCAACATCGAGGACGACGGCACCGTCAAGATCGCCTCTTCCTCCGGCAAGGAAATCGAAGCGGCCCGCAAGTGGATCCACTCGATCGTCGCAGAACCGGAAGTCGGCGCCATCTATGAAGGCACGGTCGTCAAGACCGCCGATTTCGGTGCGTTCGTGAACTTCTTCGGCGCCCGCGACGGCCTCGTGCACATCTCGCAGCTCGCTTCCGAGCGTGTTGCCAAGACCCAGGACGTCGTCAAGGAAGGCGACAAGGTCTGGGTCAAGCTGATGGGCTTCGACGAGCGCGGCAAGGTTCGCCTGTCGATGAAGGTCGTCGATCAGGCCACCGGCCAGGAAGTCAAGAAGGCTGAAGGCGAAGCCGCCGAATAAGGCTTCTCCCCTTCCGAGACATCGAGGCGCGGAAGCTCTTCCGCGCCTTTTGTTTATCTGCTGTTACGAGACGAACCCACGAGACGAACCATGAGCCGAGACACCCTCAAGACCCTGTTCCACCCCTTCGACACCGGCGCAGTTCCCACGCCCGGCGAAGGTGAGCGTGTACTCTTTCTCGGCGCAGAAGGCGGCAATGCCTTGCCCGACGGGTTCGCAGCTGGGATCACCGCGGTGCAGCCGTTCCGGCCGCTGTTCCGGACCTTGCGCGAGGGAGCCTATCCCGAGGCCGAGGGTGACGGCTACGACGTAGGGCTGGTGCTCTGCGGCAAGCATCGCGGAGAGAACGAGAACCGCGTAGCGGAGGCTCTGGAGCGCGTTAGAACCGGCGGCGTGATCATTGTCGCCGGGGCTAAGGAAGACGGCATCCAGCCGCTCCGCAACACGCTCCTGAAGCTCGGCATCGAGCTCGACTACACGCCGAAATACCACGGCGTCGCGATATGGTTCGCCAGGCCCGCCAATGCCGATGCGGCGATCAAGGCGCTGGAGAAATCGACCGTGGTGATCGACGCCCGGTTCGAGGCTGCACCTGGCATGTTTTCCCACGATCGCGTCGACGCGGGCTCCGAACTGCTCGCCGGCCGCCTGCCGACCGACTTCGACGGCAACGCCGCCGACTTCGGCGCCGGCTGGGGTTATCTGTCTGTGATGCTGGCGGAAAAGTCGAAGCGCGTGAACCGCATCGATCTTTTCGAGGCCGATTATCAGGCGCTGGAATTTGCCAAGCGCAACATCTCGCGCAACTGCCCGGACCTCAACGCCCGCTTCTATTGGCAGGATCTCGGCGTCGAGCCGCCGAAGGAAAAATACGACCTGGTCATCATGAACCCGCCCTTCCACGAGGCGCAGGCAGCTGACCCGGAACTCGGCAAGACGATGATCCGCACCGCCGCTGCGGCGCTCAAGAACGGCGGGCGACTGATGCTGGTCGCCAATCGTGGCCTGACCTATGAACCGGTGCTGGCCGAAGGTTTCCGCGAAAGCGGCGAGACGTGCCGCAACGCCCGTTTCAAAGTGCTTTGGGCAAAGAAGTAAGCCGATTTTTTGTTCAGTCCTTTCTCCGTATCCGCTAAATGTCCCGGTGGGGAACTGACGGAGATAGGGACATGGATATCAACGCAAACAAGATGGTCGTGCAGGCTTATGTCGAGGCAATCAACCGCTTTGACATTCAAGCCCTGCGTCGGATATTTTCGCCGGAAGCACGCATTTACGGCGTTCTGGGTTATGGCGGCCTCGACGTTGTCGAGCCCATCTGGCGCGAGCTGCACGAAAGCATGAATATGTGTCTCGAAGTGCTCGATATGGCGGCCGAGGGACAGAATGTTGTTGCTCGTTACAGGGAGACCGGGCGCTATACAGGTTTCTTCCGCGGGCTTTCCGGCCACGAGCCAACCGGCAAAAGTTATGAAATCACCGCGATGGAATGGTTTGTCATCGAGGATGGCATGATCACCAGCCGATGGGGCGCAAGGGATTCTGCAGCCATCACGCGGCAGGTGACCGCCTCGTAGAGCCACCCATTTTAGAGAAATGCCGAGCCGTGATGCCGGCCCGGCTTTTTAGTTCTTATTCCGTATCCGCGTTCCGCAGCCGGTCGAGGCTCGGCAGCGAGGTGATATTGTAGCCGGCGTCCACATAGTGGATTTCGCCGGTCACGCCGCGCGACAAGTCGGAGAGCAGGTAGAGCGCCGAGCCGCCGATATCCTCGATGGTTGCGGTGCGGCGAAGCGGCGCGTTCTTCTGGTTCCAGGAATAGATCGCCCGGGCGTCGGAAATGCCGGCACCCGCAAGCGTGCGCACCGGGCCTGCCGAGATTGCGTTGACGCGGATGTCGCGCGGACCGTAGTCGGCGGCGAGATAACGCACCGAACTCTCAAGTGCTGCCTTGGCGACGCCCATGACGTTGTAGTTCGGGATCACCCGCATCGAGCCGCCATAGGTCAGCGTCAGGATCGCGCCGCCATCGGTCATCAGGTCGGCTGCCCGCTTGGAGATTTCCGTGAAGGAAAAGCAGGAGATCACCATCGTGCGGCTGAAATTGTCGCGCGTCGTGTCGGCGTAGAGGCCCTTCAGCTCGTTCTTGTCGGAAAAGCCGATCGCGTGCACCACGAAATCGAGCTTGCCCCAGCGTTCCTTGATTGCCGCGAAGGTCGCGTCCACCGAGGCAATATCCTCGACATCGCAGGGGACAACAAAATCCGAATTGACCTCGGCTGCGAGCGGTTTCACCCGCTTGCCAAGCGCATCGCCCTGATAGGTGAAGGCAAGCTCGGCGCCCTGCGCGGCGACGGCTTTCGATATCCCCCAGGCGATGGAATGATTATTGGCGACCCCCATGATCAGGCCGCGTTTCCCCTGCATGATTCCGGTCATGGATTTACCCGTTGAAGCGCTGGAAGACGAGCGTGGCGTTTGTGCCGCCGAACCCGAAGGAATTGGAAAGGACCGTGTCGATCTTGGCGTCGTCGATGCGCTTGCGCACGATCGGAACACCCTCGAATTCCGGGTCCAGGTTTTCGATATGGGCGCTTTCGCCGATGAAGCGTTCCTGCATCATCAGCAGCCCGTAGATCGATTCCTGCACGCCGGCGCCGCCGAGCGAATGGCCGGTCAGCGACTTGGTCGACTGGATATGCGGAATCTTGTCCCCGAAGACGGTGCGGATCGCGCCGATCTCCTTCGAGTCCCCGACCGGCGTCGAGGTGCCGTGGGTGTTGATGTAGTCGACATCGCCCTTCACGGTCGCCAGCGCCTGACGCATGCAGCGGATCGCGCCTTCGCCCGACGGGGCGACCATGTCGTAACCGTCCGAGGTCGCACCATAGCCGACGATTTCCGCATAGATCTTGGCGCCGCGGGCCTTGGCATGCTCAAGCTCTTCGAGAACCAGCACGCCGGCACCGCCGGCGATGACGAAGCCGTCGCGGTCGACGTCATAGGCGCGCGAGGCCCTGTCGGGATCGTTGTTGTACTTGGTGGACATGGCGCCCATGGCGTCGAACAGGTTCGACATGGTCCAGTCGAGGTCCTCGTGGCCGCCGGCGAACATCACGTCCTGCTTGCCCCACTGGATCATCTCGGTGGCATTGCCGATGCAATGTGCCGATGTCGAGCAGGCCGACGAGATCGAGTAGTTCACCCCATGGATCTTGAACCAGGTGGCAAGCGTCGCGGATGCCGTCGACGACATCGCCTTCGGCACGGCGAACGGGCCGATGCGCTTCGGGCTGTTGTTCTTGATGGTAATCTCGGCGGCCTCGATCAGCGTGCGGGTGGACGGACCGCCCGAGCCCATGATGATGCCGGTGCGTTCATTCTCGCCGATGTCCTTGTCTTCAAGGCCGGAATCGGCGATCGCCTGTTTCATCGCGACATGGTTCCAGGCGCCGCCCTGGCTGAGGAAGCGCATGGCGCGGCGGTCCACCAGTTCCGTCGGATCGAGCGTCGGCCTGCCCCAGACCTGGCACTTGAAACCGTGCTCGGCGAAATCGGGAGAGAAGGAAATGCCGGACTTTGCCTGACGCAAGGATTCGGTGACTTCGGCGGCGTCGCTCCCGATCGAGGATACGATACCGAGACCCGTTACAACTACCCGTCTCATCTCATCAAAACCTTTTCTGCTTGTACTTCTTTGGCCGCGAAGCAGGATCAGGCGGCCTTTTCCTTCGACAGGCCTACACGAAGGTCTGTCGCCTGGTAAATGGTTTCGCCATCCGCCTTGAGCCATCCGTCAGCGGTGCCAAGCACCAGACGGCCGCGCATGACGCGCTTGAAGTCGATGCCATACTCGAGCAGCTTGGTGTCCGGGCGGATCATGCCCTTGAACTTCACTTCACCGGTTGACAAAGCCATGCCCCGTCCGGGCTCGCCGAGCCAGCCGAGGAAAAAACCGGTCAATTGCCACATGCCGTCAAGGCCAAGGCAGCCCGGCATGATGGGATTGCCTTCGAAATGGCAGGGGAAATACCAGTCGTCGGGCCTAACGTCGTATTCGGCGCGAAGATAACCCTTGTCGAAGGCCCCGCCTGTCTCCGAAATGTCGGTGATGCGGTGGACCATCAACATCGGCGGCAGCGGAAGCTGCGCATTGCCGGGTCCGAACAGCTCGCCATGGGCGCAAGAGAGAAGTTCTTCGTAAGAGAAGCTGGACTGCCTGGGTGCCATAAATTTCCGTTCCCCCCGTTGAACCTTAGACCTTTTGTTTCAGCAGCTTTAGTGCAAGATCGGTCGGAATTGAAGCGTAACGATGAACTTGCGCTCCGCCTGGGGATGGCAGCCGAGCCACTGGAACATGCGTTTGTTCTGGTCCGCATATAGGAAGCTAAAGACGCAAACCAGAGGCTTGTGATGGAAATTGCGCGTTTTTGGCCCTTCCGTGGCAGGTATCCTCCGGAAACTATTGAAAGTGCTCGCCGTAAAAGTTATATCGAAAAGTCAAGATACCTGATATGGGCGCGAAACGGCAGGAGCTGACGGGCAATATGGCAGAAGCCATTACGGAGATCGAGACGAGACTGCGCCATTGCGGCCTGCGTCCGACACGGCAGCGTGTTGCGCTTGCCGACCTGCTGTTCGCCAAGGGTGACCGCCACCTGACCGTCGAGGAACTGCACGAGGAAGCCACTTTCGCCGGTGTGCACGTCTCGCTTGCGACCGTTTACAACACCCTGCACCAGTTTACCGAGGCCGGCCTCATCCGCGTGCTGGCGGTTGAAAGCGCCAGGACCTATTTCGACACCAACATTTCCGACCATCACCACTTCTTCATCGAGGGCCGCAACGAGGTGCTCGACATCCCGGTCAGCAACCTGCAGATCGATAACCTGCCGGAAGCCCCGGAAGGCATGGAAATCGCCCATGTGGACGTGATCATCCGCCTGCGCGAAAAGAAGAGCTGAAGCGCCTACTCTTTCCCTTTCTTCCCTCTCATGGCCTCGTCCTGCTCCCGCCCGGGCCGTGGCCTGTAGCGCGGCAATGTCCAGCCGTAGTGGATCGCCCCGCCCCGCAGGCCGAAGGCAAGGGCGGCACCCAGCCCCGAGCTCGCATAGAGCGGCAGGCCGAGCGCATTCGCCGCGGTAAATCCGCAGGCGCCAGCAAGTGCTGCGGTGATGTAGATTTCCGGCCTCAGCAGCACCGAGGGCTCGTTGGCCAGAAGATCGCGCAGGATGCCGCCGAAGGCAGCCGTCAGCGCTCCGGTGACGATTGCGATCGTCGGCGATCCCGTGGCGGCAAGGCCCTTTGCCGCGCCGAGCACGCTGTAGGCGGCGAGCCCGATCGCATCGAGCCAGATCAGCAGACGAAAGCGCCATTCCACCCGATGTGCCGTGCAGAAGACGAAAGTGCCGGAGATGACGCAGATCAGGATATAGGTCGGGTCGAGGACCCAGAAAACTGGCGTGCGGCCGAGGATGATATCCCTGAGCGTGCCGCCGCCGAGCCCGGTGACGGCGGCGAAGAACAGGAAACCGACCAGATCGAGCTGCTTTCGGGAAGCGGCGAGCGCGCCGGTCGCGGCAAAAAGCGCAATGCCGGCATAGTCGAGTATCGTCAGCAGTGACATGTCGGGCCTTGTGATCCAGCGTCGCGCAAGTGCAGGCCGTTAGCATAGCCGCCGATCGTTGCGCGCGTCATCCTTCGGCGCCCGCCGTGAACAGATGAATTTGCAGGGGTCCGCTCGTGAAAAAGCTCTTGATCATTGTTGTGCAGGCGCTCGTCCTGGTGCTTGCGCCGACATTTGCTTTCGCGCAGCAGCCGCAGCGTTTCAGCGATCCGGAAATCTACGAAAAGAATTATTTCCGCAAGGAATGCAAGACTGTCGACTACGGGCCGACCTTCATCAAGCGTTTCGACATCAACAACGACGGCATGCTGGACCTCGTTTCCAACCAGTCCGACATGACCTGCGACGGGGTCAAGGGACCGCGCTGCACCGGTGAAGGCTGCCCCTACAATTTCTATGTCCAGATCAAGGAAGGCGGCTACGTCATGGTCGCCACCGCCCAGCTTTATACCTACGAGTTCGTTCAGTACTTCGGCAACATGGTTTTCGAATTGACGATGCATCCCCGCTTCTGCGGTCGCACCGACGCCAAGCCCTGCGAAATGCGTGTCAGGGTGCGTGGCCTCGATTTCAATATCCTATCGAAAAAATAGAACGGTCCGGATGAGGGCTCATCCCGGAAAGAACGAATCGATCCGGCCGGTGAGGTAATAGGCCATCAGGCTCATCCATTCCCGAGCGGCGGTCGTGGTCAGCTGCGCGTTCAGCGCCGGCTGGGTGAAATCCAGCGACGGGCGGACGATGCCGCTGGTGCGGTAATCGACCGGCCAGGGCGTGACCTTGATCCCGGCCGCCCGGAACAGGGCTATCGATCGCGGCATATGGAAGGCCGAGGTGATCAGCAGGCAGTTGTCGAGCCCCTGAGCCTTGAGAAGCCCCGCCGTATTCAACGTATTCTCATAGGTCGTGCGTGACGCGTTCTCCTTCACCAGCCGATCGATCGCGATGCCGAAGGCGGAAAAGAACCGTTCCGAAGCCTGGGCTTCGCCTTCGTAGGCGCCGCTGATCGAACCGTCGCCGCCGGAAATCACAATGCGTGCTTCCGGATGATTGCGTGCAAGCCGCAGCGCCTCCACGAACCTGTCGGCAGCCTGGTTGAACTCGATGCCGCCACGCGCGGTCGTCACCTCGTTTTCGAGCACGCCGCCGAGCACGATCATGCAGGAAAGCGCCTGCGGCTCCTGGGCTGGTTTCGGAAAGCGATCTTCCAGCACCTGCAGCGCCACCGTGCCCGCGGTCGTAAAGAGCGTCGCGAACAGCACCAGCGTGGTTAGGAACACGGCTAACCCGCCGAGTTTGCGCCAGCCGGCGAAGACCAGAATTGCGGCGAGGGCAGAGAGCAGAAAAGCGATCGAGAGAGGCTGAGCGAAAACCCAGAAGAGCTTGGAAAGCAGGAACATCGATGTCCTTCGGAACGATCAGGCGCGGCGGCGGGCGGAGACGATCGGCTGCTGGAAATGCAGGTGCAGCGGGCGCGGCAGAAGTGCCGTCGCCAATGCAACAGCAAGGGCCAGAACCGAAACGATCCAGAGCGCATGACTGCCTGCATATTTCGTCAAGAAAGCGCCCGTCACGGCGCCGCATGCCATTCCGGTCCAGGGAACCGTCTGGATCAGCCAGCCGGTCGGGTTGCGATCGCCGATCAGCCAGCGGCCGATGCCGCGGCCAAAGCGGGAAAGCGCGCCCGTCACATAGGTAAGCCCGATCGGCAGTCCTTCGATATGTTCGACGGTCGCGTTGATCATGCCCATCGACAGCACAACCATATAGAATTGCAGCCGCGGAAAACCGGCCGCGGGGACCATGGAAGCGGCAGCCAGGAGGAGCGAGACGCCCGAGAGCACCACGAAGGTGCGGCGCGCCGAGACCGTGTAGGCCAGCACGATGCCGAGCGCGTTGCCGAGGATGAAGACCCAGAGCGCGATGAAGAGGATGATCGCATGGCTATAGTTGCCGTCGGCAAAGGCGATGGCTGCGCGGGTCGTGTTGCCGGTCATGAAGGAGACGAAGTCGCCCGAGAGAAGTAGGCCCACCGCATCCGTCATCCCCGCCACGAAGGAAATGGCGGCAACCAGCACAAGACCCGTCATGGTCCGTCGTCTGCGGATGATGCGTCTTCGTCTTTCCCTGGTCATGGAGCCCTTTCCTCCGCGTAAAACAGCGCGAATCGCGCCCCGAGGCGTTGATCTAGGACAATGCCGGACAACTAGACAAGAAATCGCAAATCACGCGCTGAAGCGGGTCCTATCGCGGGTGCAACCAGGCTTCGATGCCTCGTGCCGCAGCCCGGCCCGTGGCGAGGCATGCGGTAAGGAGGTAGCCCCCCGTCGGGGCCTCCCAGTCCAGCATTTCTCCTGCGGCGAACAGGCCCGGAAGCGGCTTCAGCATGTAGTTTTCGTCAAGATCGTCCCAGGCGACGCCGCCGGCTGACGAGATCGCTTCCGCGATCGGCCGCGGACGGACAACCGGGATCGGCAAAGCCTTGATCAGCCGCGCTACTTCCTCCGGCGCCATCCGGTTGGCATCCGGAAGGAGTTCGCGAAGCAGTGCTGCCTTCACACCCTCCAGCCCGGCGCCCTTGCGGAGCCGGTTGGAGAAGCTCGCCTTCGTGTCCTGCCGGGCAAGGTCGCGGGCGAGCCGCTCCAGCGTGCGGCCTGGTGCGAGGTCGATGGTCAATGCGGCCTGTCCCTGGTCGAAAAGTCGGTCCCGAAGGGCTGCGGAATGGGCATAGACGAGGCTGCCTTCGATCCCGTGTTTCGAGATCACGAATTCGCCCTGGAATGTGCCGGCGTCCGAGGTTGTGGAAACCGATTTCAGCGGCTCGCCGGCGAAACGCTCGCAAAATGCCTCGCTCCAGGCGACATCGAAACCGCAATTGGCCGGCTGCAGGTCGGCGACTTCCACGCCCTTTTCTCTCAGCCACGGCACCCAGGCGGCATCCGAGCCAAGCCGCGGCCAACTGGCGCCGCCCAGCGCCGCGAGAGCAGCATCGGGCTCGACAGTGACCGGCCCTTCCGGCGTTTCGAACCGATAACCGGTTTCGGCAAACCCGACCCAGCGATGCCGCGTCCTGAGCGTCACGCCCTGTACCTCCAGCCGCCGCAGCCAGGCGCGCAGCAGCGGCGAGGCCTTCATGACTTTGGGAAATACGCGACCGGAGGTCCCGACGAAGGTTTCCGTGCCGAGGCCCGCCGCCCAATCCCGCACATCGTCCGGCGTGAATGCCTCGAGGGCAGGGCGCAGTCGAGCGGAAGCACGTCCGAATCGCACCGCGAACTTTGAAAAATCTTCCGAATGGGTGATGTTCAGCCCGGATTTGCCGGCAAGCAGGAATTTCCGCCCGAAGGTCGGCATCGCCTCGTAGACGGTCACGGCAAGGCCGGCAGCGGAGAGAACCTCCGCTGCCATAAGACCCGCCGGGCCGCCCCCGATGATCGCGATCTGCTTCGTCATGCCTCCCGGTTACGGCAGATCAGTCCGCTTTGCCATAGCCTCCGGCCGTCGGCGTCTGAACGGTCACCGCTTCGCCCGCGTCGATGATCGTCTGAGCGCAGCCGCCGAGTTCCTCGAACGTGCCGTCCAGGCGGCGCACCGTGGTCTTGCCAAGCTCGCCGGTTTCGCCACCGGCAAGCCCGTGTGGCCTGATCGTCCGATGCGAGGAGAGAATGGCGCAGTCCATCTTTTCAAGGAAGCGAATGGTCCGCTTCGTGCCGTTGCCGGCCGAGAACTTGCCCTTGCCGCCGGAATTTTCGCGGATATGGAAATCCTCCAGCAGAACCGGATAACGCGTTTCCAGGATTTCCGGGTCGGTGAGGCGGGAATTGGTCATGTGCACATGCACCGCATCCGTGCCCTCGAAACCGGTCCCGTCGTTGAACACGCCGGCCGGCGAGCCGGAGCACAGCGTCTCGTAATACTGGTAGGTCGCATTGCCGAAGGTGAGATTGTTCATCGAGCCCTGGCTTGCCGCCATCGCACCGAGCGCGCCGAACAGCGCATTCGTCACATGCTGGCTGGTCTCGACATTGCCGGCGACGACAGCCGCCGGATATTGAGGCTTCAGCATCGATCCTTCCGGCACGATGATCCGGATCGGCCGCAGGCATCCCGCGTTCATGGGAATGGAACTCTCGACCATGACGCGGAAGACATAGAGCACCGCGGCACGGGTCACCGGCTCTGGTGCGTTGAAGTTGTTCTTCTTCTGGGGGCTCGTTCCCGTGAAGTCGACCGTCGCCTCGCGTTTGGCCTTGTCGACAGTGATCTTCACCTGGATCACGCTGCCCTGGTCGGTCGGGTAGGAGAATTCGGAATTGCCGAGTTTCTCGATCACCCGGCGCACGCTCTCCTCGGCGTTGTCCTGCACGTGGCCCATATAGGCCTGCACCACGTCGAGACCGAACTGCGCGATCATCTTGCGCATTTCGTGCACGCCCTTTTCGTTGGCGGCGATCTGGGCGCGCAGATCTGCGACGTTCTGGGCGACGTTGCGGGCAGGGTAGGGGTGGTTGGAGAGGAGATCGGTGATACCCGCCTCATCGAACCGGCCGCGATCGACGAGCAGCACGTTGTCGAACAGCACACCCTCTTCGTCGACCGTCGTCGCCAGAGGCGTCATCGAACCCGGCGCTGTACCGCCGACATCGGCGTGATGGCCGCGCGAGGCGACGTAGAAGAGAATGTCCTTGCCCTCGGCATCGAAGACCGGCGTAACGACGGTGATATCCGGCAAATGGGTACCGCCATTATAGGGCGCGTTCAGCGCGAACACGTCGCCGGGGCGGATCCTGCCCTGGTTCTGGGCGATGACGCTTTCGACCGACCGGTCCATGGAGCCGAGATGCACCGGCATATGCGGGGCGTTCGCCACCAGCGCACCATCCGCATCGAAGACGGCGCAGGAAAAGTCCAGCCGCTCCTTGATGTTGACCGACGATGCGGTGTTCTGCAGCGTCACGCCCATCTGTTCGGCGATCGACATGAAAAGATTGTTGAACACTTCGAGCAGCACCGGATCTGCCTGCGTGCCGATCGGCCTGGCGCGGGAAAGTTCGGCGACGCGCTTCAGAACGACGTGGTTCAGCCTGGTAATCTCGAAGGCCCAGCCGTCCTCCACGACGATCGTCTGGTGCGGCTCGACGATCAGGCACGGGCCGTTGGCACGCGAGCCCGGCTTGATGTCGGCGCGGCGGTAGACCGGCGCCTCCCGCCATGCCCCGCTGGAGAAGAACTTTGTCTGTTCGGCGGCCTTTGGCGCGCTGTCGCCCAATTCGAACTCAGGTTCGTCGGAATCGGCACCGCCGCCGATCGCCTCGACCTCATAGGCCTCGAAGATGATCTCGCGGTTTTCGAAGATGAAGCCGAACTGTTTCTTGTGGGCCGTCGCGAAGGCGAGTGTCATCTTTGCCGTATCGGCGAGAGTTACGGGCAAGGTGGTATCCGTGCCCTGGTAGCGGAGATGGGCGCGGTGAAGCACCTCGGTTTCCGATGCGGTCACGCCTTGCGAGGCCATTTCCTCCAGTACGCTGGCGGTCAGCTCGTCGCGGATGGCCCCAAGTGTTTCCAGCGCCGTCGCGAGTTCGTGCGATACCGTGCGCTGGCGGGTGGCGCGGATATCCGCAAGGCCCATGCCATAGGCCGAAAGGATGCCGGAGAACGGGTGGATCATCACGGTCGAAATGCCGAGCGCATCGGCCGTCAGGCAGGCATGCTGCCCGCCGGCACCACCGAAGCAGGTCAGCACATAGTGCGTGACGTCGTAGCCGCGCTGAACGCTGATCTTCTTGACCGCATTTGCCATGTTCTCGACGGCGATCGCCAGGAACCCGTCAGCTACTTCTTCCGGCGAACGGCCGTCGCCGATCACTCTGGCCATGTCCTCGAAGGCGGCACGCACGGCATCCGCATCGAGCGGCTGGTCGCGGTTGGGGCCGAAGATTGCCGGGAAGAGCTTTGGCGAGAGCTTGCCGAGCATGACATTGGCATCGGTAACCGTCAGCGGCCCGCCGCGGCGATAGGCCTTCGGACCGGGATTGGCGCCGGCCGAATCCGGGCCGACGCGAAAGCGGCCGTTCTCGAAATGCAGGATCGAACCGCCGCCGGCCGCCACCGTGTGGATCGACATCATCGGCGCGCGCATGCGCACACCCGCAACTTCCGTTTCGAACGAGCGCTCCAGCTCGCCGTCGTAATGCGACACATCGGTGGACGTGCCGCCCATGTCGAAGCCGATCATCCGGTTGAAGCCTGCCAACCGCGACGTCTCGACAGCGCCAACCACGCCGCCGGCCGGGCCGGACAGGATCGCATCCTTGCCCTGGAACAGCCGTGCTGCGGTCAATCCGCCGGAGGACTGCATGAACATCAGTTGCGCGCCTTGGCCGTCGGTGGCGTCCAAGCCGGTGCCGAGTTCGCCGGCCACCTGCTCCACGTAGCGGCGCAGGATCGGCGAGAGATAGGCATCGACGACAGTCGTGTCGCCGCGCCCGACCAGCTTGATCAGCGGCGAAACCTCATGGCTGACGGAAACCTGGGTGAAGCCGATCTCGCGGGCGATCGCCCCTACCAGCTGCTCGTGAGCCGGGTAGCGATACGCATGCATGAAGGCGATGGCGACGGCGCGGAAACCGGCGTCGAATTGCTCCTGCAGCTGAGTGCGGATCGTCGCGGCATCCGGTGCCGCCTCGATCGTGCCGTCGGCGCGGACGCGTTCGTCCACCTCGACAACCTGTTTGTAGAGCAGTTCCGGCTTGATGATCTTCTTGGCGAAGATGTCGGCGCGGGCCTGGTAGCCGATTGCCAGCGCATCCCGGAAGCCGCGCGTGGTGACGAGCAGCGTGTTCTCACCCTTGCGCTCCAGCAGCGCATTGGTGGCAACGGTCGTTCCCATCTTCACCGCGCCGATCGCATCGGCTGGAATGGCGGCACCGGCCGGCACGCCGAGAAGCTCGCGAATGCCCTGCACTGCGGCATCGCGGTAGGCTTCCGGATTCTCGGACAGGACCTTGTGGGCCACAAGCGATCCATCCGGCTTCCGCCCCACGATGTCGGTGAACGTGCCGCCGCGATCGATCCAGAAATCCCACTTAGCCTCGGTCATGGTCCGCCCTCAAATCAAACTGATATGCTCTAACGAAAACATTTCGTCGATAAAACGTCAATGATTAGTTGACAGGAAAATGCACATTGAAGCATCATGCTCGCTGAACGGGCAGGAAGCCACCAAGAGCTCCACCCGGATAACCGGCAACCGAGGGGAGCCGACCATGCCGTTTTTTCGATCCTGCAACAGGAGGATGAACCATGTCCTCCGCTGATCCCCGCCACAGCATATTCCCGGATTGGCTCCGGAAAGGGCTGGATGCACTCTACCTCTTTTCCGGATATCTCGCCGGACTTTTCCTTGTCGCGATCTTCCTGCTGATGATGGCGCTTTCTGCCGGCCGCCCGCTTGATATCGACGTGCCGGCGGGTGACGATTTCGCCTCCTGGTGCATGGCGGCAAGCGCCTTTCTCGGCCTCGCCCACACGTTCCGCTCCGGCGAAATGATCCGCGTCGGCCTGCTGGTCGAGCGCTTCACCGGTACGGTCCGCCGCGTCGTCGAGATCTTCGCCCTGGTGATCGGCACCATCGCGACGCTCTATTTTGCCTGGTTCGCCTTCGACATGACGAAGACCTCCTGGCAGTTCAACGACCTGTCGCAGGGCGTCATCGCGGTGCCCTTGTGGATTCCGCAGCTCGGTTTCTGCGGCGGCCTGATCATCCTCGCGATCGCCTTCGTCGACGAACTCCTCCATGTCCTGTTCGGCGGCTCGCCGCGCTATGAGAAACCGGAGCCGCAAACGGCCGAGGAAGTCATCGAGCGCGCCATCCAGAGCGGGGCGTGATCCATGAGCACGATCGAACTCGTTGAAATCGCCGGCGTCGTTCTCGTCGCCCTGTTGGCGCTGCTGGCCGGCGGCGTCTGGATCGGCATTTCGCTGCTGATCTGCGGCTTTATCGCCATGCTCTTCGTGCCCGGCATCCCGATCGGCGCGGTGCTCGCCACCAATTCCTGGAGCGGCGGCGCGTCCTGGTCGCTCGCGGCGCTGCCGCTGTTCGTCTGGATGGGGGAAATCCTGTTCCGCACCCGGCTTTCGGAAGAGATGTTCCGAGGCCTCGCCCCCTGGCTCGGCTGGCTGCCCGGCCGCCTCATGCATGTCAACGTGATCGGCTGCGGCCTGTTCGGCTCGATCTCCGGCTCCTCGGCCGCCACCACCGCCATGATCGCCAAGATCGCCCTGCCGGAACTCAAGAAACGCGGTTATGACGAGATGGTCAGCCTCGGTTCTCTCGCCGGCGCCGGCACGCTCGGCATCCTCATCCCGCCGTCGATCACCATGGTCGTCTATGCGGTGGCGGCGAATGTCTCGATCATCCAGATCTTCCTTGCCGGCTTCCTGCCGAGCGCCATCGTCATGGTGCTTTATTCCGGTTACATCATCGTCTGGTCGCTTTTGAACCCGGACAAGCAGCCGCCGGCACCGCCGAAGATGAGCCTGAAGGAGAAGCTGAAGGAATCGGCCAACCTCATCCCCGTCACGCTGCTGATCGTGCTCGTTTTCGCGACGCTCATCCTCGGCTGGGCGACGGCGACGGAATGCGCCGCCTGGGGTGTGCTCGGCTCGCTCGCCATCGCCGCCTGGTCGCGGACGCTGACGATGAAGGCCTTCTGGGACAGCGTCATGGGCGCCACCCGGCTCACCTGCATGATCATGCTGATCCTGACCGGCGCCGGCTTCATGTCGATCGCCATGGGTTATACCGGCATTCCGAACGCGCTCGCCGCCTGGGTCGACAGCTTCAACCTCAGCCCTTATGCGCTGATCGCGGTGCTGACGGTCATGTATATCCTGCTCGGCGCAGCGCTTGACGGGCTGTCGATGATCGTGCTCACCACGGTCGTGGTCCTGCCGATGATCCAGCAGGCCGGTTTCGACCTCGTCTGGTTCGGCATCTTCCTGGTGCTGATCGTCGAGATGGCGGAAGTCTCGCCGCCGGTCGGCTTCAACCTCTTCGTGCTGCAGACGATGAGCGGCCGAGACAGCCTGACGGTCGCGCGCGCCTCGCTGCCGTTCTTCTTCCTGCTTGTGGCGACTGTCGCCATCATCACGGTCTTCCCGGAAATCGTGATGGTTCTGCCGAAAATGGCATTCCCGGGTTAACCAGAGAAAGAAAAAGGGAACTGATATGAGGAAATTGATCTCAACTCTCGTTCGCTCGGGCCTTGCCGGCGCAGCGCTTCTGGCGGCTTCCGGCGCCGCCCTTGCCCAGACTGCCTGGGTCCTTCCGTCGGCCTATCCGCCGGCCAATTACCACGTCCAGAACCTGAGCCAGTTTGCCTCGGACGTGGATGCCGCCAGCAAGGGTGCCCTCAAGATCACCATCCATCCCAACGCTTCGCTCTTCAAGGCGCCGGATATCAAGCGCGCTGTCCAGACCGGCCAGGCACAGGCCGGCGAAGTGCTGATCTCGCTGCACGAGAATGAAAATCCGGTCTTCGGTATCGACGTCGTGCCGTTCCTGGCAACCAGCTTCGACGCATCGAAGAAGCTCTATGCCGCCTCCAAACCTGCAATCGAAAAGGCGCTCGACGCCCAGGGTCTCAAGCTCCTCTATGCGACTCCGTGGCCGCCGCAGGGCATCTTCACCAAGAAGGACGTCAACAGCACGGCTGATCTCAAGGGCCTGAAATGGCGCGCCTATAACGTCGGCACGTCGCGCATCGCCGATCTCGTCGGTGCCCAGCCGGTCACGGTTCAGGCGGCCGAACTGCCGCAGGCTCTCGCAACCGGTGTCATCGATGGCCTGATGACCTCGAGCGCCACCGGCGTCGACAGCAAGATCTGGGAATCGCTGACCCACTATTACGATACCCAGGCCTGGATCCCGAAGAACGTCATCTTCGTCAACAAGGCTGCCTTCGTGAGCCTTGATCCGGCCGTTCAGAAGGCCGTCACCGATGCGGCCGCTGCCGCAGAAATCCGCGGCTGGGCGCTCGGTGCCGAAAAGACTGCCGCCTACATGGAAACCCTGAAGAAGAACGGCATGAAGGTTCTCGAACCGAGCGCCGATCTCAAGAAGGGTCTGGCCGATGTCGGCGCCAAGCTGACCGAGGATTGGTCGAAGAAGGCCGGCGCTGACGGCGCCGCCATTCTGGACGCCTACAAGAAGATGTGATTTGAGGGGCGCCGCAGGCATCCGCTTGCGGCGCGCTCGTCCCGGGAGGAAGAATCATGTCATCGGAGAAAAATGAATTCGGGCCGATCGTTTCCTCTGGCCATCTGGCGAGTGGCGGGCTGCCATCGCTGTCCGAGATCGAATTCGGCATGATCATGCTGAACCATGCGTTCAGCCGCTGGATGGTGCGGTGCATGTCGGCTGCCGGCGTGCCGGACCTCTCGCCGATCGATATCCTCGTGCTGCACAATATCAACAGCCGCAACAAGGCAAAGACGCTGGCCGATATCGCGCTGGTCCTCAATATCGAGGATACGCATGTGGTAACCTACGCGCTGAAGAAGCTCGAACGGCTGAAGCTGATCAAGTCCGGCCGCCGCGGCAAGGAAAAGCTGGTCATGGTGACGGAAGCAGGCGCCGGAGCCTGCAGGCGTTATGCGGCGGTGCGCGAGGAACTGCTGGTCAAATCGGTGCTGGCCACCGAGGTTTCGGGCGAAACCCTGTCGGCCATGGCGGCGCGCCTGCGCGCCCTGTCCGGCCACTACGACCAGGCGGCCCGCGCCGCCGCATCGCTTTAGGAAAACAGCGCATCCATCAGCGGATGGTCGGGGTCCGCCATGCCGTCGAGAATGGTGAAATGATGCTTGTCCGGCTCCTCGACGGCCTCCGTCTCGGCGCCCATCCCCTTCCAGATGCTGGCGAGCAGCGCGTTCTGGCGGATGAACTCGGCGCGCTCGCCCGCCCCCACCCAGCAGGTCACCCTCGCGCCCGGCAGTGGCTCCAGCAGGGCGGGGCTCTCCGATCGCGCTTCCTCGGCATCGATCCGCTGCTTTTCGTTCATCTTCGTCTTCATGATCGGCCGCAGATCGTGCACGCCGGAGAGTGAAACCGTGTTGACGATGCGGCTGCGCACCGCTTCCGGCAGCGGCGAGGTGGCCGAGATCATCCGCGTCACCAGATGCCCACCCGCCGAATGGCCGATCAGCCGGATCGGTCCACCGACCATGCCGGCGGCAGCCTCGATCGCCTTGCCGATCTCCACAGTAATGCCCGAAATGCGGTTTTCCGGGGCGAGCGTGTACATCGGCATGGCGACGGCATAACTGCGCTCCACCGAGCCTCTGGCGAATTGCGACCAGTAGCTGTTGTCGAGCCCGATCCAGAAGCCGCCATGGACGAAAACGACAAGGCCGGTTGGCTCTGTCTCCGGCAGGAAAAGGTCGAAGCGGTTGCGGGGCTTGTCGCCATAGGAAAGCCCGAGTTTGGCGCGGCCGGCTGCGGCAAGCGTCTCCCGATAAAGTCGTGCCGGCTCCACCCATGCCGCCGGCCAGCGGTCGCCCTGGGGGATGTTGATGCCGTTGGCATAGGCATTGTCCCAGTCGCTAATCCGATGGCGCATCTTCACTTTTCCCTTCGATATGGCCTGATTTCGAGCGTCATACTGGCACCGCATCAGCCCGCTTGGAAGCGGCTCAAGCGCCAAAAATGGCGGTCGGGGAAAATTATTATAAACTTAAAATTTCTCTTGCAACCGAGGGAAAGCAGTGCTTTTCTGAATGAAAGGCAAAAAGCCGCTCGATAAAAAACGCTTGGGAACGAAAATATGCTGGGACCGTCAGGCCATCTGGATACGTTTGCCCGCGACAATCTTCCGCCGCCGGATCAGTGGCCGGACATCAGGCTTGATGGCTTCGATTATCCGGAATGGATGAATGCGGGCGTCGAACTCACCGACCGCATGGTCGAGCGCGGTTTCGGCGACAACACCGCCCTTATCGGCAACGGCCGCCGCCGCACCTACAAGGAATTGTCCGACTGGACGAACCGCATCGCTCGGGCCTTGACCGAGGATTATGGCCTGAAGCCGGGCAACCGGGTGCTGATCCGCTCCGCCAACAACCCGGCCATGGTCGCCTGCTGGCTGGCTGCGACCAAGGCCGGCGCTGTCGTCGTCAACACCATGCCGATGCTGCGGTCCGGCGAACTTGCCAAGATCATCGACAAGGCCGAGATTTCGATTGCGCTCTGCGATACGCGGCTGATGGATGAGCTGGTCGCCTGCGCCAAGGAAAGCCGCTTCCTGAAACAGGTGATCGGTTTCGACGGCACCGCCAACCATGACGCCGAACTCGATCGCGCGGCGCTCAACAAGCCGGTGCGTTTCGAGGCGGTGAAAACCGGCCGCGACGACGTCGCCCTGCTCGGCTTCACGTCCGGTTCCACCGGCGTGCCGAAGGCGACCATGCATTTCCATCGCGATATCCTGATCATCGCCGATGCCTACGCGAAGGAAGTGCTGGACGTGACGCCGGACGACGTGTTCGTCGGCTCCCCGCCACTCGCCTTCACCTTCGGCCTCGGCGGCCTCGCGGTATTCCCGCTCCGTTTCGGCGCTGCCGCGACCCTTCTGGAGCAGGCCACGCCGCCGAAGATGATCGAGATCATCGAGACCTACAAGGCGACGATCAGCTTCACCGCGCCGACCGCCTATCGCGCCATGCTGGCCGCTATGGATGCCGGCGCCGACCTCTCGTCGCTGCGCATCGCCGTTTCAGCCGGCGAGACCTTGCCTGGGCCCGTCTTCGACGAATGGGTCAAGAAGACCGGCAAGCCGATCCTCGACGGCATCGGGGCGACCGAGATGCTGCATATCTTCATCTCGAACCGGCTCGGCGATTCCAGGCCGGCCTGCACCGGCAAGCCGCTCACCGGCTACGAGGCGATCGTCGTTGACGACGACATGAACGAAGTGCCGCGCGGCACGATCGGCAAGCTGGCGGTCAAGGGACCGATCGGCTGCCGTTACCTCGCCGACGACCGCCAGAAGGAATATGTCCGGGACGGCTGGAACCTGACGGGTGACAGTTTCGTCGAGGACGAGGACGGTTATTTCCACTTCGCGGCCCGCTCCGACGACATGATCGTCTCGGCCGGCTACAACATCGCCGGTCCCGAAGTCGAGGCAGCCCTCCTCAAGCACGAGGCGGTGCTCGAATGCGCCGTGATCGGCGTCTCGGACGAGGCACGCGGAACGATCGTCGAGGCGCATGTGGTGCTGGCAAAGGGCGTCGAGGCTGGCGAGTTGATGGTCAAGATCTTGCAGGATCATGTGAAGGCGGTGATCGCCCCTTACAAATATCCGCGTTCGGTCGTCTTCACCGATGCGCTGCCGAAGACCGAGTCCGGCAAGATCCAGCGCTTCCGCTTGAAGCAGAAGCCCTCAGCGTAACCATAGTGAATAACGGTTGAATTTCGCCGTATATCCAGAGTGGAAGTTTCCACGCAAATGTGGAAGACAAAGAAGACCCGGCGGATGTCGAAGTCCGTCGAAGGCATCGGGAACGACAAAACAACAAACGGGAGTTCGTCACATGAAGAAAATGCTTGCTGCAGCCACTTTGGCGCTGAGCGTTAGCACCACCGGCATGGCTTTCGCCGAGCCTTTGAAGATCGGCATGATCACCACGCTTTCGGGCGGCGGCGCCGGCCTCGGCATCGATACGCGCGACGGCTTCATGCTGGCGATCAAGAATGCCGGCAACAAGGACGTCACCGTCGTCACCGAGGACGATGCGCAGAAGCCGGAACTGGCCGTGCAGATCGCCGACAAGATGATCCAGAGCGACAAGGTCGACATCCTCACCGGCATCGTCTGGTCGAACCTGTTGATGGCCGTTGCCCCGAGCGCCGTGGCCCAGGGCAAGTTCTACGTCTCGACCAATGCTGCGCCTGCCGCGCTTGCCGGCGCCAACTGCAACAAGCTCTATTTCAACGCCGCCTACCAGAACGACAACCTTCATGAAGCCATGGGCGAATATGCCAACAAGGGCTACAAGAAGATGTTCATCCTCGCCCCGAACTATCCGGCCGGCAAGGATTCGCTGACCGGCTTCAAGCGTTACTACAAGGGCCAGCTCGCCGCCGAAGTCTACACCCAGGTCGGCCAGACCGACTACGCCGCCGAAATCGCCCAGATGCGCGCCTCCGGCGCCGATGGTATCTTCACCTTCCTGCCCGGCGGCATGGGCATCGCGTTCATGAAGCAGTTCGCCCAGTCGGGCGTCAAAATCCCGGTCATGGGCCCGGGCTTCTCCTTCAGCCAGGACGTTCTGCCGGCCATCGGCGATGCGGCGGTCGGCGCGAAGGCGTCCGGCCAGTGGGCTCCGGATTTCGACAATGCCGCAAGCAAGAAGTTCCTGGCGGATTTCCAGAAGGAATATAACCGCCTGCCGTCCATCTATGCCGTCCAGGCCTATGACGCCGCCCAGCTCATCCTGTCGGCCGCTTCCAAGGCAAGCGTCAAGAACGCCGATGCTTTCGGCGCCGAACTCAAGAAGGCAGACATCCAGTCTCCGCGCGGAAAATTCAAGTTCAACACCAACCAGCATCCGATCCAGGACATCTACCTGACGGAAGTGGTGAAGCAGAACGGCGTCATCACCAACAAGACGGTGGAGAAGATCTTCGCCGATCACGGCGATGCCTATGCCAAAGACTGCAAGATCTAAGGCCTGCCTGTGACTTTGGCACTTGCTCTCGAGCAGTTGCTCAACGGCCTGCAGCTCGGCGTCATGTTGTTTCTCATGGCTGCCGGGCTGACGCTGATCTTCGGCGTCATGGGCCTGATCAACCTCGCTCACGGCTCGCTCTACATGGTCGGCGCATTCGCCTGCGCCACCGTGGCGGCGTGGACCGGCTCGTTCTGGATCGGCCTGATCGCCAGCCTCGCCGCCGCCGCCGCCGCGGGGGCGATCGTCGAACTTGTGGTGATCCGCAGGCTCTACGACCGCGACCATCTCGACCAGGTGCTCGCCACCTTCGCGCTGATCCTGATGTTTTCGGAAGGCACGCGCTGGCTGTTCGGTTCCTTCCCGCTCTATCTCGATATTCCGCCGCTTCTGCAGGGCGCCGTCGCGCTGCCGGGCGGCACGGAATATCCGGTCTATCGCCTGGCGATCATCCTCGCCGGCGCAATCGTCGCCTTCGGACTCTATCTGCTGATCTCAAGGACTCGTCTGGGCATGCGCATCCGCGCCGGCGAAAGCGACCGCGAGATGATCGGCGCGTTAGGCGTCGATATCCGCACGCTCTATACCGTCGTCTTCGCACTCGGCGCGGCACTCGCAGGCCTTGCCGGCGCCATGGTCGGCGCGCTGCAGTCGGTGCAGGTCGGCATGGGCGAACCGGTGCTGATCCTCGCCTTCGTGGTTATCGTCATCGGCGGCATCGGCTCGATCAAGGGCGCGCTTCTCGGCGCGCTGCTGGTCGGGGTCACCGATACGATGGGCCGTTTTCTCCTGCCGAAGATCCTGGCGCTGTTCGTCGCCCCGGCCCAGGCCGGCATGATCGGCGGCGCGGCGGCCTCGATGCTGATCTATATCGTCATGGCGGTCATTTTGGCGGTCAAACCGCGCGGCCTCTTCCCCGCGGCGCATGCGTGAGATCATGATCGTGACCCGCGAAAACCTCATCAACCTCATTCTGGCGGCCCTGCTGCTCGCCGTTCCCTTTGCGGCGGAAGCGTTCGGCCAGCCGTTCTACGTCACGCTTGCGACCCGCATCGCCATTCTCGCGCTCGCCGCGACTGGCCTGAACCTGGCGCTCGGCCTCGGCGGCCTCGTTTCCTTCGGTCATGCCGCCTTCTTCGGCATCGGCGGTTATGTCGCCGGCATCCTCGCGGCCCACGCCTTTTCCGGCGATCCGCTGCTGTTCGGCCTTTCCGGGACGAAGCAGATGTGGGTGATTTGGGTCGTCGCGGTGATCCTCTCCGGCCTTGTCGGCCTGGTGATCGGCGCAATCAGCCTCCGGACATCGGGCGTCTATTTCATCATGATCACCCTCGCCTTCGCGCAGATGGTCTATTATTTCGCGATCTCCTGGCCGGCCTATGGCGGCGAGGATGGCCTGTCGATCCTCGTCCGGAACCAGTTCCCGGGCGTCAGCACCATGCGGCCGCTGACCTTCTTCCTGATCTGCTACGTCGTCCTGCTTCTGGCGCTCGCCCTCTTCGCGCTGATCCGCGCCTCGCGCTTCGGCGCGGCGCTGCAGGCGGCGCGGCAGAACGAGGTGCGTGTCGCGACCGTCGGCATCCAGCCCTACCGCATCCGGCTGACCGGCTTTGCCATCTCGGCGGCGGTCACGGGCCTTGCCGGCGCCCTGTTTGCCGATCTCAACCGCTTCGTCAGCCCATCCATGCTGTCGTGGCACATGTCGGGCGAACTGATCGTGCTGATCATTCTCGGCGGCACCGGCCGGCTGTTCGGGCCGCTGGCGGGCGCCGCGCTCTACGTGATCTTCGAATATGCGCTAGGCGGCCTCACCGAACGCTGGCAGTTCTTCCTCGGCCTCATCCTCCTCGTCGTCGTGCTGTTTGCGCGCGGCGGGCTCCTGGGCCTGCTTGCCGGAAAGGCCAAACATGGTTGAGCCGGTTCTCCAGATCTCCAATCTCGTCAAGAATTTTGGCGCGCTGCGGGCGACTGACGGCGTGACGCTCGACCTGCGTCCGGGCGAGATCCATGCCCTGATCGGCCCCAACGGCGCCGGCAAGTCCACGCTCATCCACCAGATCTGCGGCACGCTTCGGCAGGATTCTGGAGCGATCCGTTTTGCCGGGCAGGATATCGGCTCGCTCGGCGTGGCGCAGCGCGCTCAGCTTGGCCTCGGCCGCACCTTCCAGGTCTCGTCGATCGCACCGGATTTCTCGGGCCTGCGCAACGTCATGCTGGCGGTACAGGCCAAGCAGGGCTCGAGCTTCCGCTTCTTCAAACCGGTCATGCGCGACAGGTCGCTGATCGACACCGCCATGGCCATGCTGGAACGTGTCGGCCTCACCGCCCGCGCCCGCATTCCGGCCGCCGAGCTTTCCCATGGCGAACGCCGGCAGCTCGAAATCGCCATGGCGCTGGCCCTTGGCTCGAAAGCCTTCCTGCTCGACGAGCCGATGGCCGGCATGGGCCCGGAAGGCTCGAAATCGCTGACCCGCTTCCTCGATACGCTGCGGCATGAAGCGCCGATCCTGCTGGTCGAACACGATATGGACGCCGTCTTCGCACTCGCGGACCGTATCTCGGTGCTTGTCTACGGTCGTATCATCGCGACGGGAACGGTCGAGGAAATCCGCCGCGACCCAATCGTGCGCACCGCCTATCTCGGAGACCACGCCTGATGTTGCTCGATGTCACCAGGATCGAAGCATTCTACGGCGCAAGCCAGGCGCTCTTCGGCGTCGACCTGTCGGTCGCGGAAGGCGAGGCCGTCGCCTTGATGGGCCGCAACGGCATGGGCAAGACGACCACCATCCGCGCCATCTGCAATCTCAACCCGCCCCGCGCCGGTGGCGTGAAGATCGGCGGCACGGACACGAAGGGCAAGCGGCCGCACCATGTCGCCAAGCTCGGCATCGGCCTCGTGCCGGAAGGCCGTCGTTGCTTCCCGAACCTGACGGTCCACGAGAACCTTGTCGCCGCCGCCCGGCCCGGCCAATGGACGCTGGAGCGCGTCAACGAACTCTTCCCGCGATTGTCTGAGCGTCATGCGCAAATGGCGAGATCGCTCTCCGGCGGCGAGCAGCAGATGCTGGCGATCGGCCGCGCGCTGATGACCAATCCGCGCCTGCTCATTCTCGACGAGGCGACCGAAGGCCTTGCTCCGGTCATCCGCCAGGACATCTGGAAGGCGATCCGGCGGCTGAAGGCCGAGGGTTTGTCGATCCTGGTGGTGGATAAGACGCTTTCAGAGCTTTTGCCGGTTGCGGACCGCTGTGTCATCCTGGAAAACGGAAGAAGCGCCTGGAGCGGCAGGCCCGCGGACCTGACGACGGAATTGCAGGATCGATATCTCGGGGTATAGGCATGGAAGCAGAAGCGGCAAGCGCCGACCTGGAACTGATCGCCCATGGCCCGCATGGGAAGAACAAGCCCGAGACGCGGCTCTGGCTGCGCATGCTTTCCACCACCAAGCTGATCACCACGGAAATCCGCCGCCGGCTCCGCACCGAGTTCGGCGCGACGCTTCCCCAGTTCGATCTGATGGCGCAGCTCTATCGCGAAGCGGACGGCTTGCGGCTCGGCGAGCTCTCCAAGCGCACCATGGTGACGAACGGCAACGTCACTGGCCTGGTGGAGCGGCTGGAGACGGACGGCTTCGTGCAGCGGGTCACGCCGGACGGCGACCGCCGCGTCACCGTCGCCAAGCTGACCCCCGCCGGTACCGAACTTTTTGTCGCCATGGCAGCCGCCCACGAAGGCTGGCTGCGCGATATCATGGCCGATGTCGATCCGGCGATGATCGCCTCGTTGTGGTCGGAGATCGGCGCGGTGAAGGCTTCCGCCAGCAACCATCTTTCCGGCAGCGCCTTCGAATAGTAAGGCTCGTCTCGGGGCGCAACAATTCGGGGTGAAGAGATGGCAGACCTGCAGGCGATCGTAGATGAGATCCATACGAAGCTGACGCCGCGTCTGGGCGAAGGCAAGGTGGCCGACTACATCCCACAGCTCGCCCATGTCGATCCAAAGAAGTTCGGAATGGCGATCATCGGTGTCGATGGCCAGGTCTTCAAGGCTGGCGATTGCGATGAACCCTTCTCGATCCAGAGCGTCTCGAAGGTCTTCACCCTGACGCTGGCGCTCGGCAAGCATGGCGAGACCACCTGGAACCGTGTCGGCCGCGAGCCGTCCGGCTCCGCCTTCAACTCGATCGTCCAGCTCGAGCACGAGGAAGGCAAGCCGCGCAATCCGTTCATCAATGCCGGCGCCATTGCCGTCAGCGATCTGGTGCTGGCCGGACATACGCCACGAGAGGCGATCGGCGAGATCGTCCGCTTCGTGCGTTACCTGGCCGATGACGATTCGATCGCCATCGATCCGGAGGTGGCAAAGTCGGAGCAGGCCACGGGTTTCCGCAATTTCGCGCTCGCCAATTTCATGCGCTCCTTCGGCAAGCTCGACCATCCCGTCGAACATGTCCTCGGCGTCTATTTCCATCACTGCGCGCTCGCCATGACCTGTACCCAGCTTGCCAAGGCCGGCCTGTTCCTCGCCGCCTCCGGCCGCAATCCGTTGACCGGGCACACCGTGGTATCGAAGCAGCGGGCGCGGCGCATCAACGCGCTGATGCTCACCTGCGGCCATTACGATGGATCGGGGGATTTCGCCTACCGCGTCGGCCTGCCCGGCAAGAGCGGTGTCGGCGGCGGCATCATGGCGGTTGCACCTGGCAAGGCCTCCGTCGCCGTCTGGTCGCCGGGCCTCAATCACAACGGCAATTCGCTGCTGGGTTCGCTGGCACTTGAAATGCTGGCCACCAGAACCGGCTGGTCGGTGTTCGGCCAATAAAAAAAGCCCGGCCGAAGCCGGGCTTTTGAGTTTATCGGCAGCGTTGTAATCAATCCTCGCTGGCTGCCATTTGCGAGAGCACGTTGCCGCGCCCGCGGAAGCGCAGGACGAGCGGCAGGATGAGCGCGGTTGCGGCCAGGGCCAGCAGTACCGCGGCGATCGGCGATTGCACGAGCGTCGTCACGTCCCCCTGGCTGATCGCCAGCGCACGGCGAAGCTGCTGTTCCGCCAGTGGTCCAAGGATCAGGCCGACGATGACCGGCGCGATCGGATAGTCGAACACCCGCATGATGTAGGCGACCAGCCCGAAGACCAGCAGCATGCCGAGTTCGAAGACCGAGGGGTTTGCGCCGATCGTGCCGAGCGTTGCGAACACCAGGATGCCCGCATAGAGCCAGGGTTTTGGAATGGTCAGCAGCTTCACCCACAGGCCGACCAGCGGCAGGTTGAGCACCAGCAGCATCAGGTTGGCGATCAGAAGCGAGGCGATCAGGCCCCAGACGAGCTGCGGATTGGTCGCAAACAGCAGCGGGCCGGGCTGCAGGCCGTATTGCTGGAAGCCGGCGAGCATGATCGCCGCAGTTGCAGACGTCGGCAGGCCGAGCGTCAAGAGCGGCACCAGCGTGCCGGCGGCGGAGGCATTGTTGGCGGCTTCCGGGCCGGCAACGCCTTCGATCGCGCCATTGCCGAATTCTTCCGGATGCTTGCTGAGCTTCTTTTCCGTCGCATAGGACAGGAAGGTGCCGATCTCCGCGCCGCCTGCCGGCATAGCGCCGATCGGGAAGCCGATCACGGTGCCGCGCAACCAGGCTTTCCAGGAGCGCGCCCAGTCGCTGGCCGTCATCCAGACCGAGCCCCTGATCGCTTCGATCTTGTCCGGCGCCGATGCGCCCTGGGCCGCGATGAAGAGCGTCTCGCCGATCGCGAACATGGCGACCGCCATCGTCGTCACCTCGATACCGTCGAGCAGGTCGGGAACGCCGAAGGACAGCCGGTTCTGGCCTGTCAGCTGGTCGATGCCGACGAGCGAGAGAGCAAGGCCGATGAACAGCGAGGTGAGGCCGCGCAGCGTCGAATTGCCGAAGGCCGAGGAGACGGTGACGAAGGCCAGAACCATCAGCGCGAAATATTCGCGCGGACCGAAGACCAGCGCCAGCTTGACGATGTAGGGCGCGATGAAGGCCAGCGCCAGGGTGGCGATCAGGCCGGCGACGAACGAACCGATCGCTGCCGTGGCCAGTGCCGGGCCGCCGCGTCCCGCCCGGGCCATCTTGTTGCCTTCGAGCGCAGTGACGATCGAGGCGCTTTCGCCCGGCGTGTTCAACAGGATCGACGTCGTGGAGCCGCCATACATGCCGCCATAGTAGATACCGGCGAACATGATCAGCGAGCCGGTCGCGTCGAGCTGGTAGGTGACCGGCAGGAGCAGGGCGACGGTCGTTGCCGGACCGATGCCCGGAAGCACGCCGACCATGGTGCCGAGCGTCACGCCGATCAGCGCATAAAAGAGGTTCATCGGCTCCATTGCCGACACCAGCCCCTGCAGAAGGAATTCGAATGTGCTCATGATCTTACTCTCAAGGGCCGATCACTGGATCAGGTGTTCGAGCGGACCTGCCGGAAGCGAAAGTTGCAGGACACCGGCAAATAGCCACCAGATGCCGAGACAGATGACGATGCCGGCCGGAATGCTGATCCACAGCCTGCGAGCGCCGAAACCTGCCGCCGCGAGCCCGAACAGCGTGCCCGTGGCGATCGAGAAACCGGCGATCCAAATGAGGGCCATCTGCGCGACCAGGCCCGCGACGACCCAGACGACAGGCCCGACCTCCTGCTTTTCCCGCGCAGGAAAGTCGCGGCGAAACGCGGCGAAGATGGTCCAGATCGCAAGCCCGATCAGTGCGAAGGCGATCCAGTTCGGAACGGTGGCGGGGCCGACCTGACTATAACCGCCCATATCCCGCAGCCGATCGACATCCAGGAAGATGACGGCAGCGACGGCAACGAGAATGGCGGCAATAACAAGCGCCGCCCAATCGGGGCGGCGCTGTTCGGTGCTCGTTTTGTTGTTGTCGAGGCTCATTTGACCAGTCCGATGTCCTTCAGGATGGTTTCAGTGGCAGCAATGTCCTTGGCAAGCTGGGCTTCGAATTCCGGACCGGAGAGATAGGTATCGATCCAGCCCTTAGCCTTCAGGCTGTCCTGCCAGGTCTTGGACTTTGCGAGCTTTTCGACGTCGGCGGTCACGGCCTTCTTCTGCTCGGGGGTCAAGCCTGGAGCTGCGGCGACCATGCGCCAGTTCTGGATCACGACGTCAAGGCCGGATTCCTTCAGCGTCGGAGCGTTGATGCCTTCGATCTTCTTGTCGGAGGAGATGGCGAGGAGGCGGAGCGTGCCGGCCTTGATCTGGCCTTCGAACTCGCCGTAGGACGAGATGCCGGCCGTGACCTGGCCGCCGAGGATGGCGGCAAGTGCTTCGCCGCCGCCGGAAAACGCAATGTAGTTGACCTTGGTCGGGTCAACGCCGGCAGCCTTTGCGATCAAACCGGCCGTGATGTGGTCCGTACCGCCGGCCGAGCCGCCGCCCCAGGAAACTGAGCCCGGATTTGCCTTCAGCTTGGCCGTCAGATCGGCAACCGACTTGATGTCGGAAGCGGCTGGAACGACGATCACTTCGTACTCACCGGTGAGGCGAGCGATCGGGGTGACGTCCTTCAGGGTAACTGGCGACTTGTTGGTGAGGATGGCGCCCACCATGACGTAACCGCCGACCATGAGGGCGTTTGCATTGCCCTTCTGCTGGCTGGCGAACTGGGCGATGCCGATCGTGCCGCCGGCGCCCGGAACGTTCATGACCTGCACCTTGCCGGAGATCTTCTCGGTCTGCAAAGCGGTCTGCATCGTGCGGGCGGTCTGGTCCCAGCCGCCGCCGGGGGCGGCAGGAGCCATGATCGAATAATCGGCCGCAGCGGCCGGAAGTGCGATTGCGCCCGCGAGAAGGGAAGCAAGGAAGAAATGTTTCAAGGGTCGATCCTCCGTTGGCGTCTTGATCCGACGCGAAATGTTTATTCTGACGAAACCAGGGAGAAGCGAAAGACCAGGCGGGAGCCGCCGGTCCGATGTCCTCCCATCGTGAATCGGGTCCCCGCCTCCACGGGGCCGAATGCCCTAAGCCAGCATATGAAGCTGACATGTACCTGACATTTTTCGCTATCCGACGATTTGGCAAGGGGTTTCGGCCCGCAGCCGCCGAATTTTATCGCTATTGCAGCCGCAGGACCTCGTTCCAGCGGGAAATCAGCCGCGCCCGCTTCACCTGGTCGAGATAGACCATCAGCCCGAGACTGACAGGCACGGGCTTCAATTGCCCGCCGAGCATCTCCCTGAGCGTCGTCGCGGTATTGTTGCCGGCAACTTCCGGGCTGACGGCCGGGATCTGCAGCTCGCGGGCCATGATCGTCTGGCCTTCCTTCGACATGAAGAATTCGAGATAACGCTTGCCGAGATCCGGAGCGGCGGCGGCCTGCGGCACCAGCCCGATGCGCGACATCACCACCGTATAATCCTTCGGCAGCACGATGCCGACATCCGGATGGCGCGAGGCCCAGTCGGCAGCGTAGGAGCCGAGAATGTTGTAGCCGAGCAGGAACCGCCCGTCGGCCACGCGTTCCAAAATCCCCTGGCTGGTCGAGTAGAGTTTCACGCCCGCAGCCCCCATCGCCCGGATCACCGACCAGATATCGCCGAACTGTTCCTGGTCGCGCGCCATGAACAGGAAACCGACGCCGGAGCGCTCGATGTCATAGGTGCCGATCCGGCCGTAGACCGCGTCGCCGCGCTTCTGCAGAAATTCGACCAGTTCCGCGCGTGTCGAGGGCGGGGAAGAATCCTTGAAGCTCGGCTTGTGATAGACGAACACGGCCGGTTCGAAGGTCAGCGCATAGGCGGTGTTGCGCCAGTTGGCCCAGCCCGGCCATTGCCCGCTCATCGGCAGGTCGCTGCGCTGGGCGTAGCCGTCATTGGCGAGCTTCACCTGCAGGTCCATGGCGGAGGAAAAGGCGAAGTCGGCGGTCTTGTCGCCGGCATCCGTTTCCCGGACGATCCGGTCGTAGATCTCGCCCGTCAGCATGTCCTCGTAGCGCACCGCCACATCCGGGTTGGCCGCCTGGAAACCGGCGATCATCGGCTTGGCGAGCGGCTCGTCGAGCGAGGAATAGACCGTCAGCATCGGCGCGTCGTCCCGCCCGGAAAGCGCCTTGAACAGCGTCGTATCCCCTATGGCGAGGCCGGGCCAAAGGGCAAGACAGAGGAGTGGGAAAAGCAGCCTTTTCATCTGGCCACAATGCCCCACCTCGGCTACCGCGACAAGCCGACCGGCGGACGCGTAACATTCCCGCCACAGCGGCCTCAATGCACCTTCCGTCGGCTTGTTTTCCGATGCCATTTCATTACCTGTGGGCGGTCTTTTCGCGCCGGAAGACCCGGCGTTTTGTCACACACAAGGTCTCGCCCATGTCGCTCACCCTCTACGATATCACGGTACCAGTCTTCATCCGCGCTTTCGGCAATCTCACGGAAATCCTCAAGAAAGGCGAAGCCTTCGCCGATGAGAAGGGCCTTGCCCACAAGGAACTGCTGGAAACCCGGCTGGTCCACGACATGTACCCGTTCACCGCCCAGATCCAGCGCGCCAGCGATGCGGCAAAGTTCGTGCCGGTCCGCGTCGGCCAGATCGAGAACATCCCGATGGCCGACGAAGAAAACACCTTCGCCGACCTGCATGCCCGCATCGAAAAGACCGTGGCCTTCCTTCAGAGCGTCGATCCGGCTACGATGGCGGGCCGCGAAGACGCCGAAGTGGTCTTGAAGACCCGCAGCGGCGAGACGAAGTTCACCGGCAAGAGCTATGTGCTCGGCTTCGCGCTGCCGAACTTCTATTTCCACGTCACCACGGCCTACGCGATCCTGCGCCACAAGGGCGTTCCGATCGGCAAGATGGATTATATCGGCCGTTCGCAATAAAGGCTCGGTGGAACGATCGAAAGTAACCACGGCATCACCACGTCCGTGACATCGCCGCTTCCGCGTTTATAATCGTCTGCGGAAGCGGGGAGATTTCGTGCGTATTCTTCTGGTCGAGGACAATCAGGCGCTGGCCGAGGGGCTGTCGACGATCCTGCGCGGCAGCGGTTATGCGGTCGATGCGGTCGCCGACGGTGCTTCCGCCGAGGCGGTCGCCGCCGCGGAGACTTACGACCTCGTGATTCTCGACCTGAACCTGCCGGAAATGGATGGGCTCGACGTGCTGCGGGCCATGCGGGCGCGGGCGAACAAGGCGGCTGTGATGATCCTGACCGCTCGCGGCACGCCGGAGGAGCGGGTGAAGGGGCTTGATCTCGGCGCCGACGACTACATGATCAAGCCGTTCGACATCTCGGAATTCGAGGCGCGCATCCGCGTGTTGCTGCGCCGGCAGGCGGGCCTCAGAAGCTCGATCGTCAACTACGGCGGCGTCACCTTCGACCTGAACTCGCGCACCTTTTCCTGCCAGGGCGTGCCGCTCGACCTGCCGGCGCGAGAAGTCGCGCTTCTGGAACTGCTCTTCCTCCGCGCCGGCAAGGTGGTCTCCAAGGACGCGATCATGGCGTCGCTGACCGGCTTCGACGACGACCTTTCCGCCAATGCCATCGAGCAATATGTGAGCCGCCTGCGCCGGCGTCTCGCCCCGCACGGGCTCACGGTGAAGACCGCTCGCGGCATCGGCTATTATCTCGAAACCACGGCACCGACGGCATGACATCCGTCTCTCACGGCGACCAACCCGCACCGCCGATTGCCGCCTATTCCCTGCGCCGACGACTGCTCGCCTGGCTTCTCGTCTCGACGGCGGTGATCGGCACGATTGCCATGGCCGATACCTGGGACGAGGCGGTCGATACGGCCAACGAAGTGTCCGACCGGGTGTTGGCCGGCTCGGCACTGGCGATCGCCGAGCGGGTGATCGTCGCCGAGGACGGTTCGCTCGAAGTCGACATCCCCTATGTGGCCCTGGAAATGCTGACGTCGGCGGCCCAGGACCGGGTGTTCTACCGCGTCGATGGGCCGCCCGGAAAATTCATCACCGGCTATCAGACGCTGCCGTCTATCCCGCGCCGCGAGGGTCAGGCGGCCGCTTTCGAGAATGCCACCTTCCGCGGTGAGCCGATCCGGGTGGCGGCGCTCGCCCGTTCGGCCTCCACGGGCATCAATTCCGTGCCCTTCACCGTCACCGTGGCGGAAACCACCATCGCCCGCCAGCAGTTGACGCAGACGATCCTGATCCGCTCGGCGCTGCGCCTTCTGTTCATGATCGTCGGCGCCGCGATCATCGTCTGGGTGGCGGTCACGCTGTCGCTCCGGCCGCTCTACCGTTTCAGCGAGGCGATCGCCGAACGCAGCCCGGACGACCTTCACCCGATTGGCGAGCGGGTGCCGAACGAGGTGCAGGGCCTCGTCGATACGGTCAATTCCTTCATGGTGCGGCTCGAAAGCGCGCTCGAGGCGTTGAGGCACTTCACCGGCAATGCCAGCCACCAGCTGCGCACGCCGCTCACCATCATCCGCACCCAGCTGGCGCTTGCAGCCCGTGCGACCGAACTTGACGAGGTCAAGGACGCTGCCCGCAAGGCGGACGAGGCAGTGGCGGATGCCGAGCGTATTCTCGCCCAGCTTCTGCTGATGGCCAAGATCGACGCGGCTACCCGCTCCGCCTCGATGCAGCGGGTCGACCTGACCGCGCTTGCGCGGGGGGCTACGGCTGACAACGTGCCCCTTGCCGCCGATGCCGGCATCGATCTCGGCTTCGAGGGGGAGGGGGAGATCATGGTCTCCGCCGAACCGTTGCTGATCGGCGAGTTGATGAAGAACCTGATCGGCAATGCGCTGCTCTACGCCGGCCACGGCGCGGAGGTCACCGTGCGAGTCAAGCTCGAAGACGCTACCGCGCTGCTGGAGATCGAGGACGACGGCCCCGGCATCCCGCTGGAAAAACGAGCCTCCGTGCTGAAACGCTTCGAACGCGGCGACCGCTCCGACAAATTAGGCACCGGCCTCGGACTGCCGATCGTGGAGGAGATCGCCCGCCTGCACGGCGCGACGATGGCCCTCGCGGACGGTCGCGGGGGCAGGGGGCTGAAGGTCCAGATACGGTTTCCGGTAGCCGGCTAATGGTATGGCCGCCCTGAGCGGTTGGATGAGGGGCGACACAGAGTCAGCCGCGGCGCCCCTATTCCTGATGCACCTTAGCCCCGCCGATCCAAGTGCTCTTCATGCCGAGCTGATCACTCAGCAGCACGAAATCCGCATCGAATCCGGGCTTCAGCGCCCCCTTGCGGTCCGCAAGGTAAGCGGCTTCCGCCGGATAGGTGGATGCCATGCGCAACGCCTCTTCGACCGGCAGGTCGAGCACCTCATGTGCAAACCGCACCGAGGAGATCATGTCGATATCAGCACCGGCGAGCGTGCCGTCCGCAAGCGTCAGGCGCCCGTCCTGCCGCAGGATCTCGCGGCCGTTCAGCGTAAAGCTCTTCATGTCGGTGCCGATGGTCGACATCGCGTCGGTGACGATGAAGATCTTGCCCGGCCCGTTTTTTGCCCGCAGGGCTGCGCCCATCGCGGCCGGATGGACATGGATGCCATCGGCAATGATCCCGGCATGAAGCGAACCGATATCGAGTGCCGCGCCGACGACGCCCGGCTGGCGATGGCCGAGCGGGCTCATGGCATTGAAGAGATGGGTGACGGTGCGGACGCCTGCCTCGGCATAGGTCTTGGCTGTCTCGTAGGTCGTGTCGGTGTGGCCGAGACTGACCATGAAGCCCGCCTGCGCCAGTCGCGCGGCTTGCTCCGTCGTCACATTTTCCGGGGCGATCGTGATCATCATCGCATCGAACACCCCTTTGCAGGAGAGCATCAGTTCGATGTCCTTCTCCTCCATCGGCCGGATCAGCTTCGGATCATGCGCGCCCTTGCGCGCCACCGAAAGATGCGGGCCTTCGAGGTGCAGGCCGAGGAAACCCGGCACGCCTTCGGCTTTCGCCTGCTTGCCGGCCTCCACGGTTCTCGACGTGACCTCGTAGGTGTCGGTGATCAGCGTCGGCAACAGCGCCGTCGTGCCGAACTTGGCATGCGCGGCGCAGATCTGCCTGAGACCGGCCACTGTCGGCTCCTCGTTCAAAAGCACACCGCCGCCGCCATTCACCTGCAGGTCGATGAAACCCGGCGCGATCAGTCCGCCCCCGGCATCGATCCTCTCGATGTTTTCCGGCAGCTTAACCGTCGACTGGATCGCCTCGATCTTGCCGCCCGCAAAGATGAGCGCAGCATCCTCGTGCCAGAAGGTGCCGTCGAAAATGCGCGCGCCGGTAATCGCCTTGGACGTGCTCATAGCGTCTCGGTCACCTTCTTGAGCGCCACCGGCGCATCCGGGTTGAACCCCTTGGCGCGCGACCAGGCCTCGACGAAACCGTAAAACGGCAGGATGAGCGTCAGTGCATCGGTGATCGGATGGCCGGTCGCCACGAAAGGCAGGCGGCGAGCGGCCTTGACCTTGTCGGATGTCGCAAAGGCAAGCGCGCCCTTGGCCGAGAGGCTGTCGGCGATTTCGATGGCCGAGGCTTCCGCTGCGTCGCGCGCCGCAAAGGTGACGACCGGGAAACGCCTTTCGACCAGAGCCACGGGGCCATGCAGCACTTCGGCCGCCGAATAGGCCTCGGCATGCATGTTGGAAGTTTCCTTGAACTTCAGCGCCGCTTCGCTCGCGATCGCCAGCGCCGGGCCGCGGCCGAGCATGTAGAGGGATTCCGCATCGCCGAGCTCGTTTGCAAGCGCGCTCCAGTCGAGCTTGACCGCCTTTTCGAAATGCCCCGGCAGGTCGCGGACGGCGGCCTTGAGCGCCTCGTCGCCGACCCATTCCGACAGCAGAGCGAGGCCCGCAACGATCGAGTTGACGAAGGATTTCGTCGCCGCGACCGCCAGTTCCGGCCCGGCATTGATATCGATGGCGTAGTTTGAGGCGCTGGCGATCGGCGAGGGCAGCGTATTGGTGAGAGCCACGGTGACGGCGCCGGCCTTGGTCGCGGCCTCCGTCATCGCGACGATGTCCGGGCTCTTGCCGGATTGCGAAATGGCAATTGCCGCACCGCCGTCGAGTTTTAGCCTGGCGCCGTAGATCGAGGCGAGCGACGGCCCGAGCGAGGCGACCGGCCGGCCGGCGGTGAGTTCGACGGCATATTTGATGAAGGTCGCCGCATGGTCGGAAGAGCCGCGCGCGATGGTGATCAGAAAGGCCGGATCTTTTTCGCGCAGCGCGCGGCCGGCAGCGGCAAGTTCGGCCGCCGAACCGTCGAGCAGACGGGCCGCCGCTTCCGGTATCTCGTCGATCTCTCTGCGCATGTTGGTCATATTGGTCAGCATAACATCGTCCTCGAAGGTCAGTTTTCGCCGAGCGAGAGCTCGGCCACGAAATCATAGGCGTCGCCGCGATAGAGCGAGCGGGTGAGTTCCACGACCCGGCCGGATGCCAGGTAGGAAACCCGCTCGATCGAAAGCCCGGCGGAACCGACCGGCACGGCCAGCAATCCCGCATCCGGGTTCTTCATATTGCATGCCGATATCCGCTGTATGGCGCGCACCGGTCTGGCATCTTTTTTTTCAAGCTCGACATAGAGCGAACTGGTCACGGCCGAAGGATCCGGCAGAAAATCGGCGGAAATGCTGGCCCGTTCGATTGCCAGTGGCATGTCGTTGCCGAGGCGCAGGCGGCCGAGCCGCGCGACCTTTTCCCCAGGCGCGAGGCCCAGCATCATCATCTCTTCGGGTGAGGGGTGGAAAAGCCCGCGTTCCAGCCATTCGGATCGCGTCACCAGGCCGCGCCGGGCCATGTCCTCGGTAAACGAGGTGAGGCGGGTCAGCGGCTGCTCGACGCGCGACATCGGCTTGACTACGAACGTGCCGGAACCGTGCCTTCGGGTCAGCAGCCCGTCCTTGACGAGATCATCGACGGCCTTGCGCACCGTGACGCGGCTTACATTGGCATAGTCTGCGAGGTCGCGTTCGGCCGGCAAGGCGTCGCCGTGGCCGAGCTTGCCGGTGCGGATCGCATCTTCGAGACTCTGGCGCAGTTTTCGGTAAAGCGGGCCGGTACCGGCCGATTGCAGGCCGTCGAGCGGCAGGATGGCGGCGAGTGTCTGGTTCATGCGCGAAACTCCGCCCGCGCACCATAGGTCTTGACGGCAAGCGCCACCGCTCCGGTCAGCGCATCGGCGAGCGGTTCGGAAAGCCGGGCGCGATGCCGTTCTGCCAGATATTCGGGATAAAGAGGCGCAAGCCCGCCGAGCAGGCAGAGCCGGCCCTTGCCCTTGGTGATCCCGTTGACCGCATCGAGCGCCTCGTCGATGCCGCTTGCCCCGGCCCTGAGGATCCGGATGGCCGCCTCGTCGCCCTGCCGCGCAAACTCGAACACTTTCGGGGTATGGCGCCCGAAATCGCCGGGTTTCGCAAGCCGGGCGAAATCGACGACCTTTTCCGGATTGCCATCGAACTCTGCGAGAATGGCCTTCGACAGGCCAGTCATCGGGTGGATGTTGTCATAGGCGAGCAGGCTTTCCTGCAGCGCGAGCTGGCCGAGCCGCGCGCCGCTGCCGAGGTCGCTGACCTGAAAACCCCAGCCGGCGACCGAATGCAGCCTGCCCTGATGCCGGGCGATATAGACCGTACCGGTGCCGACGATCCCGATCGCTCCATCCTCGTCGCCGATTGCTCCCTGCAGCGCGATTACACCGTCCGAAACGATATCCGACTGCTTGAAAGGCAGCCGCGCCTGCACGTAGCTCACCGCATCGCCGACATTGTTGCCGGCAAGGCCGAGAACGGCAGACGTGGCGGAAAGGTCGGGTTCCAGCCCCGCCTCAGCAAAGGCGAGACGGGATGCCTCGGCGATATGCTTCAGGGCTGTGTCGGGATCGGTCAGGATATTGGAGGCGCCGCTCTTGCCGCGGCCAAGGATGGTGCCATTTCCGTCAGCCAATGCCGCCCGGCAACTTGTTCCACCGCCATCGATTCCGATAAAATAGGCCGTCATGGGTACCTCCGGGGCAAATAATACCAAAAAAGTACCAATATCCAAGCATGATTTCAGAAATCTCCAACAGCAGGCTTCATATGCCTGAAAATATTGCCATATTTCCTGGAGCTCTTGCCGAAGTTATCGATCCGTTCATAAAAGTTAATTTTCCTTCTGGACAATTGGTATTTTTTTGGCATCATTTTGGACTAGAGGGAGAAACCGGATGAGCAGAACTGCCACCGAAGCAAGACATGGGAAAGCGGAAGGACTCGATACGCTCGCGTCCGCCGAAATCCTTGCGCTTCTCGCATCCGGTCAGCAGGCGGCAGCAGAGGTTGTCGATCATGCCATTCCCGCGATCGCCAGGGCCGCCGATCTCGTCGCTGCCGCTTTGAAGTCCGGCGGCAAGGTAATCTATGCCGGCGCGGGCAGCGCGGGCCTGGTGGCGATGGCCGATGCGATGGAGCTCCCCGGCACCTACGGCATCCCGCCTGGGCAGATCGCCATCCTGTTTGCCGGCGGTATTCCGAACGTAGCTGATCTGCCTGGCGGTCCCGAAGACGACGCGTCGCTTGGTGAACGCGACGCCGATATTATCGCCGCGGCGGATTGCGTCATTTGTGTCTCTGCCAGTGGTTCGACGCCCTACACCGTCGCGGTTGCCGAGACCGCAAAACGCCATGGCGCGAAACTCGTGGCAATGGCCAACAATGCCGGCGCAAAGCTGTTCGAGGGCGCCGATGCGGCGATCCTGCTTGAAACGCCGCCGGAAGTGGTCGCCGGCTCCACCCGCATGGGTGCTGCGACGGCCCAAAAGATCGCCTTCAACATGCTGTCGACGCTGACTGCCGTCAAACTCGGCCACGTGCATGACGGCCACATGGTCAATCTGCGCGCCGACAACGGCAAGCTGCGCATCCGCGCCGCCCGCATGGTGGCCGATATCGCCGGCATCGGGTTCGACGAGGCCCGTGCCTGGGTCGAGGCCTCCGAAGGCTCTGTCAAGGTCGCGGTCCTGCTTGCAGCCGGCGCGGCTGATGTCGAGGCCGCCAAGGCCTTGCTTTTTCATTCGGAAGATGTGCTGCGCGTAGCGCTTGCCGAATTGCAGGCGTCCAAGAGTTCCATGAAGCGCGCCTGAAAGGCGCATATAAAAGGGAGAACATCGTGACTCGCATATTGAAAAGCATTCTTTTTGCCACGACCGTGCTCGCCCCCGCGGGCCTTGTCGCCACCGGGGCATCCGCACAGACAGCCAACCTCACCATCGAGAGCTGGCGCAATGACGACCTGCCGATCTGGCAGCAGAAGATCATTCCCGCCTTCGAAGCCAAGAACCCCGGCATCAAGGTAACCTTCGCGCCGATGGCGCCGACGGAATACAATTCCGCAGTCAACGCCAAGCTCGAAGCCGGCACCGCGGGCGACCTCATCACCTGCCGTCCGTTCGACCTGTCGCTCGCCATGTTCCAGAAGGGCCAGCTCGCCTCGCTGAACGACCTGCCGGGCATTTCCAACTTCTCCGACGTCGGCAAGTCCGCCTGGAGCACCGACGACGGCAAGACCACTTTCTGCGTGCCGATGGCCTCCGTCATCCATGGCTTCATCTACAACAAGAAGGCCTTCGCGGACGCGGGCGTCCAGGTCCCGAAGACCGAGGACGAGTTCTTCGCGGTCCTCGAAAAATTCAAGAAGGACGGCAAATACATCCCGCTCGCCATGGGCACCAAGGACCAGTGGGAAGCGGCGACCATGGGCTATTACAATATCGGCCCGAACTACTGGAAGGGCGAGGACGGCCGCAAGGCATTGATCGCAGGCAAGGAAAAGCTGACCGACGCCGACTGGGTCGAGCCTTACAAGACGCTCGCCAAGTGGAAGCCTTATCTCGGCGACGGTTTCGAAGCCCAGACCTATCCGGACAGCCAGAACCTCTTCACCCTCGGCCGCGCCGCCATCTATCCGGCCGGCTCCTGGGAAATCGCCCCGTTCAAGGCGCAGGCCGATTTCGAAATGGGCGCCTTCCCGCCGCCGGTCAAGAAGGCCGGCGATACCTGCTACATTTCCGACCATAACGACATCGGCATCGGCCTCAATGCCAAGGGCAAGAACCTCGAAGCCGCCAAGAAATTCCTCTCCTGGGTCGCTTCGCCGGAATTTGCCGATCTCTATGCCAACGCGGCACCTGGCTTCTTCAGCCTCAATTCGACGCCGGTGAAGATGACTGACACGCTCGCCCAGGAATTCGTCTCCTGGCGCCAGAACTGCAAGCCGACGATCCGCCCGAGTGCTGCCATCGTCGGCCGCGGCCAGCCGAACCTCGACCTCGAAATGTGGCGCGTCTCGGCCAATGTCATCAACGGCACCCAGACTCCGGAACAGGCCGCTGCCGAAACCCAGAAGGGCCTCGACAGCTGGTACAAGCCGGCGAAGTAAGCCTCCGCCTCTGGCGATCAAAGACTGCCCTCCACCTAACCCTCTCTCCGCTTGCGGGGAGAGGGGACTTGCCCCACGATGCCTTTGAAAGCACGGAAACGGCGCGGCATATCCCTTCTCTCCGTCGAGACGGCGAGAAAGTGCCGGCAGGCGGATGAGGGGCACCGCTATGAAGTCATTCTGAAAAATACAAACCACCGGAACCCAAAACCATGAGCGATACCGAAATGGCCGATATCGAAACGGTGCCGGTGAAACGCCCGATCCGCTGGCATATCGCCGTTTTCCTGGCGCCGGCCTTCCTGGTCTATACGGCGGTGATGATCCTGCCGCTGATCGAGACGCTCAGGCTGTCGCTGTTCAACATGGTCGAGGGCCAGCTCGCCTTCGTCGGCCTCAACAATTTCAGGACCCTGTTCAGCGATCCGAGGCTTTCGGCCGATTTCTGGAATGCGCTGGGCAACAACGTCGTCTTCTTTATCATCCACATGGCTGTGCAGAACCCGGTCGGCATTGCAATCGCCGCCATGCTGTCGCTGCCGGGCCTGCGGTTCGCAGCCTTCTATCGCTCGGCGATCTTCGTGCCGACGCTTTTGTCCTTCGTCATCGTCGGCTTCATCTGGAAGCTCATCCTCTCGCCGATCTGGGGCATCGCGCCGAGCCTGATGGATCTGGTCGGCCTGAAATGGGCCTTCGCGCCCTGGCTCGGCAAGGCCGAAACCGCGCTGATCGCCGTGTCGCTGATCTCCGTCTGGCAATATGTCGGCATCCCGATGATGCTGATCTATGCGGCGCTGCTCAACATCCCGGACGAAGTGTTGGAAGCGGCCGAATGCGACGGCATTACCGGCTGGAGCCAGTTCTGGAAGATCAAGCTGCCGCTCATCCTGCCCTCGATCGGCATCGTTTCGGTGCTGACCTTCGTCGGCAATTTCAACGCCTTCGACCTGATCTACACGGTACAGGGCGCGCTTGCCGGCCCCAACGGCTCGACCGACATTCTCGGCACGCTGCTCTACCGCACCTTCTTCGGTTTCCAGAACCAGATGGGCGACCGCTCCATGGGTGCGACGATTGCCGCCGTGATGTTCCTCATCATCCTCGCCGGCGTCGCGCTCTATCTTTTCGTCATCCAGCGGCGCATGCGCCGTTACCAGTTCTAAAAGGGAGCGTCAGACATGTCGAAAGCCCGCTCCGCCCCGATCCGTGCCGCCTTCATCCACCTGGCGCTGATCGCCTACACCCTGGTGGCGCTGTTTCCGGTGTTCCTGACGCTGGTCAATTCGTTCAAGAGCCGCAGTGCAATCTTCAGCCAGCCGATGGCCCTGCCAACCCCCTCGACCTTCAGCCTGATCGGTTACCAGACCGTGCTGAACCAGGGCAATTTCGTCGGCTATTTCCAGAACAGCCTGATCGTCACGGTCGTCTCGATCGCGCTGGTCCTGCTGTTCGGTGCGATGGCCGCCTTTGCGCTGTCCGAATACCGCTTCCGCGGCAACACCCTGATGGGGCTCTATCTGGCACTCGGCATCATGATCCCGATCCGATTGGGCACCGTAGCGATCCTGCAGGGCATGGTCGCGGCCGGCCTCGTCAACACGCTGACTTCGCTCATCCTGGTCTATACGGCGCAAGGCCTGCCGCTTGCGATCTTCATCCTGTCAGAATTCATGCGCACCGTTTCCGACGATCTGAAGAGCGCCGGCCGCATCGACGGACTGTCCGAATACGCGATCTTTTTCCGTCTCGTCCTGCCGCTGGTGCGGCCCGCCATGGCGACGGTCGCGGTCTTCACCATGATCCCGATCTGGAACGACCTCTGGTTTCCGCTGATCCTCGCCCCTGGCGAGGCCACCAAGACGGTGACCCTGGGCGCCCAGATGTTCATCGGCCAGTTCGTCACCAACTGGAACGCGGTGCTCTCGGCCCTGTCGCTGGCGATCCTGCCGGTCATGGTTCTCTACGTCATCTTCTCGCGGCAACTGATCCGCGGCATCACCTCCGGAGCCGTCAAGTGACATCGTCCACCCGCCCCATCCGCGTGCTCGTCGCCGGCCTCGGCAACATGGGCAGGAGCCATGCGCTCGCCTATCACGACAATCCCGGTTTCGAGATCGTCGGCCTCGTCAACCGCTCGAAGCGCGACCTGCCGGCCGGGCTCGAAGCCTATCCGCTCTTCACGGATTTCGAGCAGGCGCTGAGCAAGACCAAACCGGATCTCTGCTCGATCAACACCTATTCCGATACCCATGCGGACTATGCAATCATGGCCTTCGAGGCCGGCTGCGACGTCTTCGTCGAGAAGCCGCTGGCGACAACGGTCGCCGATGCCGAGCGCGTCGTTGCGGCGGCGAAGAAGCACGGCCGAAAGCTGGTGGTTGGGTATATCCTCCGCCATCATCCCTCCTGGATGCGGCTGATCGAGGAAGCCAGAAAGCTCGGGCCGCCCTTCGTCTTCCGCATGAACCTCAACCAGCAGTCCTCCGGCGCTAAGTGGGACGTCCACAAGGCGCTGATGCAGACCACCTCGCCGATCGTCGATTGCGGCGTGCACTACGTCGATGTCTGGTGCCAGATCACCGATGCCAAGGCCGTCGAGGTGCGCGGCATGGGCCTGCGCATGACGGAAGAAGTTGCGCCGGACATGTACAATTACGGCCACATGCAGGTCCTGTTCGAGGACGGCTCGGTCGGCTGGTACGAGGCGGGCTGGGGGCCGATGATGTCGGAAATGGCCTTCTTCGTGAAGGACGTCATGTCGCCCAGGGGCTCGGTCTCGATCCTCGTCGATGCGAAGGCAAAATCCGACGATATCGATACGCACACCAAGACTTCGGTCATCCGCGTCCATTCGGCCGAAACCGGTGCCGACGGCCAGTTCGTCCGGCGCGACGAGGATCTCGCCATGACCGGCGAACCGGATCACCAGAAACTCTGCGATCTGGAACAGGCCTATGTCCTGAAAGCCATCTGCGAAAATATCGATCTCACCCGGCACATGAACGACGCCGTCCAGTCGCTGCGCATCTGCCTTGCGGCCGACGAGAGCGTGCGCACCGGCGCGCCCGTCCGCCTGTAAAAGCCTAGTTTTTAAGGAAAACGCCCTTGGGTTCGCTTCAACTGAAATCCATCCGCAAGGCCTTCGGCAATAACGAGGTGCTGAAGGGCATCGACCTCGAGGTCAAGGACGGTGAGTTCGTGATCTTCGTCGGCCCCTCCGGCTGCGGCAAGTCCACGCTGCTGCGGGTCATCGCCGGCCTCGAGGATGCCACCTCCGGTTCGATCCGCATCGACGGCCAGGAAATGGCGACGACCCCGCCGGCAAAACGCGGCATCGCCATGGTCTTCCAGTCCTACGCGCTGTATCCGCACCTGACGGTCAAGGACAATATGGGCCTCGGCCTGAAACAGGCTGGCACGGAAAAGGCGGAGATCGACACCCGCGTCGCCAAGGCCGCCGGCATGTTGTCGCTCGATCCCTATCTCGCCCGCCGTCCGGCGGAACTGTCCGGCGGCCAGCGCCAGCGCGTCGCGATCGGCCGTGCCATCGTTCGTGAACCGAAACTCTTCCTGTTCGACGAGCCGCTGTCGAACCTCGATGCGGCGCTCCGCGTCCAGACCCGCCTGGAGATCGCCGGCCTGCACCGGCGCCTGAAGGCGACGATGATCTATGTCACCCACGACCAGGTCGAGGCGATGACGCTCGCCGACAAGATCGTCGTTCTCAACGCCGGTGCGATCGAGCAGATCGGCTCGCCGATGGAGCTCTACAACAAGCCGGCCAACGTCTTCGTCGCCGGTTTCATCGGCTCGCCGCAGATGAATTTCATTCCGGCGGAAAAGCTGGGAGATACAGGCGCCAAGACGATCGGAGTTCGCCCCGAACATATCGCCCTGTCGCGCGAAAGCGGTGACTGGAAGGGCAAGGTCATCCATGTCGAACATCTCGGCGCCGACACGATCGTCTATCTGGAGACAGAGGCGACCGGCCTTTTGACCGTCCGCCTGTTCGGCGAACATGCCTATGCGCCCGACGACGTGGTGTTCGCGACGCCGGACAGGGCGAGCCTGCACCGCTTCGACGCCAACGACCGCGCCATCGTCTGAAGCCTAATCGTTGCTCGCAAGCAGCTTGGCGCCGCCGGCCGCCTGCACGGCCCGGCTGCCGAACCGGATGCCGGCGCGCAAGGCGGCTTCTTCCGACGCCTTGTTCAGCCAGGCATCGATGAAGCCGGCATTAAAGGCATCGCCGGCCCCGGTCGTGTCGATCACCGGCACGGTCTCGGCCGGCGCATGCAGCATCCGACCGTTCGACATCAGCCAGGCGCCTTCAGAACCACCCTTCAGCAGAACCAGCGGAAAGGCGAGCGACAGCTTGGCGAGCGCGACTTCCGGATCGGCCGATCCGGTGATCGCTTCCGCCTCTTCGAGATTGGGCAGGAACAGGTCGACGCCCTCGCAGGCCTTGAGCAGGCCGCGATCATAGATCAGCGTCGCATCCCAGCTCGGATCGAGCGAAACGGTCAGACCCTTGTCCTTGGCGCGGGAAACGAGGTCCGGAATCTCGTGCAGCGTCGCATATTCGGCGATGTGCAGGTGGCGGACGTCGTCCCAGTCGAGAGCGGCTTCGAGCGTCGCGGGAAGCGCAGGCCCGGCGCGCCGGGTGAGGAAGGCACGATCCTGGCCGACCACGGCGGCGACCGTCACCTGCGGCCCGGCATCTTCCGCATGTTCGATGAAACGCAGATCGACGCCGCTGTCCCGGATCTGCTCTTCGACGCCTGATGACAGCGAATCCGTCCCGAGCCGGGCGGCCAGCGCCACCCTGCGGCCCGCATGGGCAAGATGTGCTGCTGCGATAAAGGCGCCGCCGCCGGCCGCGATCTCCATGCCGCTGGCAAAGATCTCACGCCCGAGCACCGGCAGATGGCCGAGGCCTGTGAAAATCAGGTCACAATAAATCCGCCCGATGCTGAGCACCGCGGATCTCGTCTCTGCATGCGTCATCATGAACGGCCCAGAAATCTCTCTGTGCTGGCATCGAAGAGGTAAAGGTCACCGGGAGCGGCTTCGCAGGTGAGTGTACTTCCGACCGCCGGCACGAATTTTTCACGCACGGTCGCGATGATCGGGGTGTCGGCCACATCCAGGTGCACTAGCGTTTCCGGTCCCAAGGGTTCGACGGCGGAGACCGTTCCGGTCACCGTGAAACTGCCACTCCCGGAGACTGTCGCGTGGGCGATCAAATCGTGCGGGCGCACGCCGATCAGGATATCGCCGGCCGGCGCCATTTCCACGCCCGACCCCTTCCGGCGGCCTCGCACGAGGTTCATCGACGGGCTGCCGATGAAGCGGGCGGTGAACACGTCGACCGGGGCATCGTAGAGCTCCGAAGGCGTGCCGACCTGCAGGATCACGCCATCCTTCATCACCACGATCCGGTCGGCCATGGTCATGGCCTCGATCTGGTCGTGGGTGACGTAGACGGTAGTCGTCTTCAGCCGCTGGTGCAGCCGCTTGATCTCGATGCGCATCTGGGCGCGGAGTTGGGCGTCAAGGTTGGAAAGCGGCTCATCGAACAGGAAGGCGGAGGGATCGCGCACCATGGCGCGGCCGATCGCGACGCGCTGGCGCTGGCCGCCGGAAAGGGCGGCGGGCCGGCGGTCGAGCAGGGCTTCGAGGCCGAGGATCTTGCCGGCCGCCTCGATCCGCTTGTCCTTCTCGGCCTTGCTGAGCTTCGACGTGTAAAGGCCGAAGCCGATATTCTGGCGCACCGTCATATGCGGATAGATCGCATAGTTCTGGAACACCATGGCGATGTTGCGCTGCTTCGGCTCGCGCTCGTTGACGACTTCCGAGCCGATCTTCAGCGTGCCACCGGAGATTTCCTCGAGGCCTGCGATCATCCTCAGCGTCGTCGATTTGCCGCAGCCGGACGGGCCGACGAAGACGACGAATTCGCCGTCGGCGATCTGGAGGTCGATGCCCTTGACTGCCTCGACCTTGCCGTAACGCTTTACCAGTTTTTCAAGTTCGATCGTCGCCATCAGCGGGCTCCCGTCAGGGCGGTGAATTTCTGGTTCAGTTCGGCTGCGGCCTTTGCCTCATGGTCCGCAGCCTTTTTGGCTTCGGCCTCGAAGGCGGCGAGCTTGTCGCGATAAGCTGTTATCGCAGCCTTCATCGGTTCCGGCGCGGGACCGCCGAAACGGGCGCGCACGGCGACGAAATGCTCGGGCGAGACGATTTGTCTGAATTTCTGGAGGTCGATCGAAGGTTTGCGGCCGGCCGAATGTTCAAAGGCTTTGAGGAAGGGTTCGTAACCGTCATTCGGCAGATCGCCCTTCGCTGCGACGACGCTCTTGGCTGTTGCTGCGGCAATCTCATGCGCCTCGCGGAACGAAAGGCCTTCGATGCGAACCAGCGAGTCGGCAAGCTCGGTAATGGTGATGCAGGAACGGCGGATATTCTGGTCGACGCGCTCCGGATCGATGCTGATCTGGGCGATCAGGGCTGCGAGCAGATCGAGCACCCGACCGGCGGAGGCGAACGCCTCGTAGCCCATGCCCTGCGTTTCGCCTTCGCTGTCGTTCATGTCGGTGAAGGGGGTATTATGCATCACGTCGAGAACCGTGCGCGCCCGGCCCATCGTCTGGCTGGCGAGGTGGCGCAGGTGTTCGATCGGCACCGGATTGCGCTTCTGCGGCATGATCGAGGAGATCTGCACCAGCGCGTTCGGCACGTAGATCTGCCCGACCTCGAAACTCGTCCAGAACTGGAAGTCCTGGATCAGGCGGCCGAGATGCAGGAACATCAGCCCGATCGCCGAATAGGTCGAGGTCGTGTAGTCCACGGCTGCGATGCAGCTATAGGAGTTGCGCAACGGCGCGGAAAAACCGAGCAGTTCGGCAAGACGGGCGCGGTCGATCGGGAAGCCGGACGTGGTGATCGCCGCAGCGCCCATCGGCGACAGGTCGACGATTTTCCGAGCTTCGGCGAACCGCTCGATATCGCGGATCAGCACCTCGATCGCGGCCGAGAGATAGTGCCCGAACGTGGTCGGCTGGGCCGGCTGGCCATGCGTATAGGCAACGATCAGCGTCGCCTTCTCGCGCTCCGCGGCATCGATCATCACGGCGAGCAGATTGCGGGCCTTGCCCATCAGCGCGTCGATCTTGTCCTTCAGGCCGAGCTTGAACAGCGTGTGGTCGATGTCGTTGCGCGACCGGGCGGTATGCAGCCGGCCGGCGATATCGACGCCGATGCGGGCCTTCAGCTCCTTCTCGATCAGGAAGAAGAAGTCTTCGACCTCGCCGGTATAGACGAGCTGGGACGGATCGATTTCCGTGTCGATCGCCTCCAATGCGCCGGCGATCTTGGCCGCCAGATCCTTGTCGAGGATGCCGGTCTCGACGAGCATCACGAGATGGGCGCGGTCGATCCGGCGGAAGCCGTCGACGTGGTGGCTCTTGGCGCCGTCGAAGAGCGGCCTGAGTACCGTTTCCTTGTAGACCGGATCGGGGAACTTGCTGGTGTCGGAAAGGCGCGGGTTGATGTCCGCCATGGCTTTATCCTTTCAGGCCCGCCAGCATCACACCGCGGACGATGTAGCGCTGCAGGACGAGGAAGACGAGAAGAGTGGGAAGGGTGGCGATCGCCGCCCCCGTCATGATCATTTCCCACTGGATGGATTGCTCGACCGCGAAGCTCGAAAGCCCGACCGGCAGCGTATAGAGTTCCTTGCTGGTAGTGACGATCAGCGGCCAGAAGAACGCCGTCCAGTTGCCGAGGAAGGTAAAGATGGCGAGCGCCGAAAGCGCAGGCGTCACCAGCGGCAGCGCCACTTTCCACCAGATCTGGAATTCGTTGAGCCCATCGACGCGCGCCGCCTCGATGAAGTCGTTCGGCACGGTTTCGAAGAACTGCTTCATCAGGAAGGTGCCGAAGGCCGTCATCATGCCGGGGAACATGATGCCCCAGTAGCTGTCCAGCCAGCCGAGCTGGCTCGACATCAGGTACCACGGGATGACCAGCATCTCGGTCGGGATCATCAGCGTCGAGAGGATCGCCAGGAAGATGAAATAGCGCCCGCGAAACTCGAACTTGGCGAGTGTATAGCCGACCAGGCTGTCGAAGAAGCAGTTCGAGAGCGTGACGAGGACGGCGATCAGCGTCGAGTTGAAGAACCAGCGCATGAACCGCCCGTCGGCGAGCACGGAGATATAGTTCGCCAGCGTCGGTGCCGCCGGGATGAGCCGCAGGTCGTAGATCTGGTCGGCCGTCTTCAGCGACGTCGAGAACATGAAGGCGATCGGCGAGACCATGATCAGGCCGCCGATGAACAGCACGGTCCAGGTGAGGATCAGGCCGGGGCGGACTTTGCCGTGGCTGAGGCGAGTGGCTTCGCTCATTTCTTTTCCCTCAGGATCCAGAGCTGCAGCAATGAGACGATCAGCAGGATGGTGAACAGCACCACCGTCTGCGCCGCCGCGTAACCCATCGCATAGGAGTTGAAGGCGGTCTGGTAGATCATCAGAACCAGCGGCTTGGTCGATCCGAGCGGTCCGCCGGGATCGTTGGTGGTCATGTTGTAGACCTGGTCGAAGATGCGCAGGAAGCCGATCGACGAGAACACCACGAGGAAGACGGTGGTGGGCTTCAGGAGCGGCAGCGTGATCTTGCGCAGGATCGCCCATTCTCCAAGCCCGTCGATGCGGGCCGCTTCGTAGAACGTGCCCGGAATGGCGCGCAGGCCCGCCATGAAGATGATGATCTGGAAGCCGAGGCCCGCCCAGATCGCCGTCACCATGATCGAGAACAGCGCCTGGTCGGTCGAGCGGATGAACGGCTGCTGCGGAATGCCGAGCATGCTGAACACGTCGTTGATGACGCCGATCGGCGGCGGCTGGTAGAACCAGCGCCAGACCCAGGCCATGGCGGCTGCGGTGGTCAGGAACGGCAGGAAATACAGCGCCCGGATGAAATTGTGCATGAAGCGGACGCGATCGAGGAAGAAGGCGATCGTGAAGGCGGTGACGAGGCTGATCGGCGTGCCGATGATCAGGTAGGTGAACGTGTTCTTGAACACCTTCCAGAACTGTGGGTCCTTGAAGAGCTTGATATAGTTGGCGAACCCGATGAATTTCGCCGGGCGCAGCAGGTCCCAGTTGGTGAACGACAGGTAGAAGGCCTGGAACGTCGGATAGAAGCGGATAATCGCGTAGAAGAGGATCGGCAGGGCAAGGAAACTCCAGACCCAGACGAGGCGTCGCGTCCGCATGGAAAAGCGGTCCCCGAAGGATGTTCCTCCGGGTCCGCCGGAGCGGCCTGACGCCGCCCCCTGCTGTTCAATCGCTGCCATGACCGGCTCCGTATCTTACGGCTTGGCCGAGTCGATGATTTCCTGCTCGGCCGCGGCCGCCTGCTTGATCGAGTCCTCGACGGACTGACCCTGCAGAAGGACGCGGTTCGCCATGTCGATTGCGTTCTGGCGCTGGCCGGCTTCGTCCATGAATAGCGTGGTGTGAGCGTATTCCAGGCCCTTCAGGAACGGTGCGTAGATCGGGTCCTTCAGGTTGGCCTCGGTCAGCGCTGCGGAGCGGAGCGCCGGCAGCTCGCCGACGGTCTTCAGCCAGATGTCCATGGCGGCAGGCGAGGTGATGTAGGCCAGGAACTTCTTCGAGGCTTCGAGCTCCTCGCCCTTCGCCTTGGCGCTGATGCCGTTGGCGAAATAGCTGGCATAGTTGGAACGCACGCCCTGTGCATTGGCCGGCAGTTCGGTCACGCCCCATTCGAAGTCCTTGATGCTCTTGAAGGCGCCGAGGCGGAAGGTGCCGTCGATGGTCATGCCGGCCTTGCCGCCGCGGAAGGCCGCCTGGCCTTCGTCCATGAAGCCGGCCGCGCCGATCTTCTTCTCGAGCTGGAGGCTGGTGTAGAATTTCAGGGCCTTGACGCCGGCTTCGCTGTTATAGGCGACCTTCTGGTCGTTGTCCGTATAGGGCACGCCGCCGAACTGGCGGATCAACACTTCACGCCACCACTGGTGGTCCTGGCCGCCCATGTCGAGCGTCGAACCTTCGACGATGAGGTTGCCGGAAGCATCGCGCTTGGCGATCTTCTGGGCGGCGGCAACGTATTCGTCGAGCGTCTTCGGCGGGTTGTTCGGGTCGAGGCCGGCCTCGGTGAAGAGTTTCTTGTTGTAGAACAGGGCGAGCGAGCGCACCGCGGTCGGCAGACCGTAATAGTCATCGCCGCGTTTCATCGCCTTGACGATCGGGAAGAAGTCGCTCTCGATCTTGGCATGCGGGAAGGCGTCCTTCGGAAGCGGGGCGAGGAGGCCGCCGGCGACGAACTTGTCGAGCCAGCCGTAGAAGAGTTGCATGACGTCGGGACCGTTGCCGGCCATGTTGGCGGCGATCACGCGCGTCTGGTAGTCGGCATAGGGGAAGGTGACCTGCTTGACCGTGATGCCCGGATTGGCCTTCTGGAACTCGGTGATGAGCTGGTCCATCGCCTTCACGCGCGTATCGAAGACATACTGCCAGTATTCGATTTCCACCGCCTGCGCGGCATTGAATGCGAACGTGCTGAAACCGGCGACGAGTCCGGCGAACAAAGTTGCCTTGCGCATGTGAGCCTCCATTTGCCCCGCCGGGTGCACCGGTCTTGGGGTCTGATTGTTCCCTGCATTCGGACGCGACCTGCAGCCCGACGCGTTTATTGGTTTTCGGGAGGCACTCCTCCCTTTCAAGCGCTGCGGCGCTTTGCCCCAGCCCTCCCCTTACGCTTTCCTGAGTGAGGTCGTTTGTCAATAAGATAATTTACTTGAATTATTCTATTGCGGGATGCCGTTTTCCGGCGTTATGAATTCTGCCAACCTAAGGTGGGCGAGATGACCATACACACGATCGGCACACACCCGGTGGCTATCGGCAAGAACCCCGAACGGAGCCGCGAGCACAATCGCCGCGTCGTGCTGGATGTGGTGCGCCGCCATGGTTCGCTCGGCCGCGCCCATATTGCCAAGCTCACCCAGCTGACCCCCCAGGCCGTCGCCAATATCGTCGATGAACTCGCCGGCGAGGGCCTGCTGATGGAGATGGGCCGGCTGAAATCCGGCCGCGGCCAGCCGCCGATCCAGTTCGCGGTCAACCCGGAAGGCGGCGCCACCATCGGTGTCGAAATTGCCGCTGATCACATGGTGACGGTGGCGCTCGATCTCTCCGGCGGCTTGAGGGCAAAGCGCATCACCCCGCTGAAAGATACCACCCCGGGGCACATTCTCCCCGCTTTCGCAGCCGAGCTTGCCGTCGTCACGGAACTGGTCGGAGCCAAGCTGCTCGGCACCGGCGTCGTCATGCCGGGTCCGTTCGAGATCGACGGCATGACCTCGGTCGGCCCCACGACGCTGCCGGGCTGGGCAGGCCTCGATGCCGCCCAGGCGCTCAGCGAAGCCTGCGGCCATACTGTGATCGTCGAAAACGACGCGACGGCCGCCGCCGTCGGCGAGCGGCTGTTCGGCGCGGGCCTGGCGATCTCCAATTTCTGCATGATCTATTTCGGCGTCGGTATCGGCCTTGGCATCATCCAGGACGGCGCGCCCTATCGCGGCGCCTTCGGCAATGCCGGCGAAATCGGTCACGTCACCGTCGTGCCGAAGGGCAGGCCGTGCCCTTCCTGCGGCCAGCTCGGCTGCCTGGAAGGTTATGTTTCCGCCTATGTGCTGAAGGAAAAACTGAGCTGTGTCGGTATTTCCGACACCGAGTTTTCCGATCTGGAAAAGCTCCATGCCGACCGCCATCCGATCGTCGAGGAATGGATCGACGAGGCGGCCACCTATCTCGGCCCGATGGTCGCCATGCTCGAAAACATCCTCGATCCGCAGACCGTCATCCTCGGTGGCGCGCTGCCGGATGCCATCATCGAGGACATCGTCGCCCGCATGGGCAACCTGCCGACCTCTGTCGCCAGCCGCAGGCAGCGCGACCTGCCCCGCGTTCTGCGCGGCCAGACGGGGCAATTGACCGCCGCGCTCGGCGCCGCCGCCCTTCCGCTTTTCGACATGGTGACGCCCAAGCTGGAGACCTCGCTTGCCGCGCTTGCCGATATTCCTGCCTGACCGATTGGAGAACCTTTCATGCTGACCGCCCGCGAACGCATCGAACGGCAGATGGCCGATCCCTCGCTCGTCCGGCTCCATCGCAAGCTGACGCGGCTGAAGTCGACGGTCACGATGATGAACACCGGCGCCCATCCCGACGACGAGCAGAACGGCATGCTCGCCTGGTTCCGCCTTGGCCTCGGCATGCGCGTCATCATCGCCTGCTCGACGCGCGGCGAGGGCGGCCAGAATGCGCTTGGGCCCGAGCGCCTCGGCCCGCTCGGCGTGATCCGCTCCCGCGAGCTGGAAGAGGCGGCCCGGGCGATCGACAGCGACGTCTCCTGGCTTGGCCACGGTCCCACCGACCCGGTCCACGATTTCGGCTTCTCCAAGGATGGCGACGCGACCTTCACCCGCTGGGGCGAGGCTCGCACGGTCGAGCGTCTGGTGCGCGCCTACCGCATGGAACGCCCGGATATCGTCATCCCGACCTTCCTCGACGTCCCCGGCCAGCACGGCCACCACCGCGCCATGACCCGCGCCGCCGAGACGGCGATTGCGCTCGCAGCCGACCCCAATGCCTATCCGGAACATTTCACCGAGGGCCTGAAACCCTGGAAGGTCGCCAAATATTATCTGCCGGCATGGTCCGGCGGCGGCGATACCTATGACGACGAAGTGCCGCCGCCGGATACGACGGTCACGGTTGTGGCCAAGGGCCGCGATCCGGCCACCGGCGCGGACTATGACCGGATCGGCGAGTGGTCGCGTTACTATCACGCGTCCCAGGGCATGGGCCACTGGCCGAAACGGCCGGAAAAGGACTGGCAGCTGCACCTGAAGCTCTCCGCCACGCGCTCGAAATCCGAGCAGTCGGTGCTTGAGGACCTGCCGGCATCGCTGGCCGTTCTTGCCGGTTTCGCCGGCCTGCCCGCCAATGTGGCGGGAGCCCTGCGTTCTGCGGATGCCGCCATCGCCGTTGCAATTGCGGCCTTCCCCGATCGCGATGCCATCATCAAGGCGCTGACCGAGGCCGCCGGCTGGCTGGATATCGTAGCCTCCGCCGCACCGGAAGAATTCACGACCCTGCAGGGCCACCGCATCGTCCGCAAGCAGACGGAAATCGATGCCGCCATCCTCGATGCGGCGGCGATCTTCGAGCGCGCCTATGCCGATCCCTCCGTCATTTCCCCAGGCGGTGCTGTGACGCTCACCGTCGAGCTCGGCGAAGGCGCTTCGAACCACAAGGTCGATGTCGCCCCGGTTCTCCCGGCGGGCGTGTCGTCCTCCGTCCAGTCGCTCGCCCATGACCGCGTATTCGCGCTGACGGCAGCATTGGATGCGCCGCTCTCGGGCCTCTACCTGCCCGTCTGGTCGGCGCTCGGCGGCAACGGCCATGCGCATGTAAAAATCTCGGCCGAGATCGGCGGACGCACGGTCTCCGGCACGTTCGATCTCGAAGAGCCGTTCGCGGTAACACCCGCCCAGTCGCTGACCCTGCTGCCGGATGCGCTGCTCGTGCCCCTCGGCGCCAAGCAGGCCGAATGGCCGATCAAGGCCAATGTCTCCGGCATCAACGCGCCGGTCTCCTTCAAGACGCCTGCCGGCTGGATGATGAAAAAGACCGATGACGGTTGGATCGCTTCTTCGACCGACGCGGCCAAGCCCGGACTCGTCGAGCTCGAACCGCAGATCGACGGCCGTCCGGCCTTCCAGGTCACCCCGATCGCCTACCGGCATATCGGCCGCACCGGTTTTCGCGCGCCCGCGACGCTGAAAATCCTGTCGGTTGACCTGAAGCTGCCCGAAGGCGCGCGGATCGGTTACGTCGGTGGCGGTGCCGACCGCGTCGGCCTGTGGCTCGCCCGCATGGGCCTCGACGTCACCGAACTCGACGTCCAGGCACTCTCTGGCGATCTCTCACGCTTCACCACGATCGTGATCGGCATCTTCGCCTTCGGCATCCGCAAGGACCTCGCCGCCGCCACCGAACGCCTGCACCGTTTCGTCGAAGAGGGCGGCCACCTCGTCACCCTCTACCACCGTCCGAGCGATGGCTGGGACCCGAACGAAACCCCTGTCCGCCGTATCGAGATCGGCTCGCCGTCGCTGCGCTGGCGCGTCACCGATCCGAAGGCCGAAGTCATGGTGCTCGCGCCCGACCACGTTCTCCTCAAGGGGCCGAACGTGATCGGTCCGGAAGACTGGCAGGGATGGGACAAGGAGCGCGGCCTCTATTTCGTCTCCCGCTGGGATGACGCCTACGAGCCGCTGCTGGCCATGCACGACGCCAACGAACAGCCGCTCAAAGGCGCGCTGATCTCAGGCGCCTTCGGCAGGGGCCGCCACACTCATACCAGCCTCGTGCTGCATCACCAGCTCGACAAGCTCGTGCCCGGCGCCTTCCGGCTGATGGCGAACCTCGTGCAGCCGGCGTGAGCACGGAGGCAGTTCCCGAGTCGGATAGCGAACGGGCCTCGAACGCCCGCACCGGCATCGGCTGGCTGCTTCTCGACATGACGCTGGTCTCCGGCGGCATGACGGCGCTGGTGAAGGCGCAAGGCGCGACCTATCCGGCCTTCCAGCTCGTCTTCATCCGGGCGATGATCGGTCTCATGTTCATCCTGCCGCTGATCTGGCGGCACCGCGCCGAAATGCGCCGGGTCAAACACCCGTGGCGCAACATTTTTCGCATTTCCTGCAATGCGGTGGCGCTCACCAGCAATTTCCTCGCCATCACCATGTTGCCGCTCGCCATGGTCAATGCGGTCGGCTTCTCCCGGCCGCTGATCACCATGGCCATGGCGGTCGCCATGCTCGGCGAGAGGGTGAGCCGCATCCGCTGGCTCGGCGCCGGCTTCGCTTTTATCGGCGTGCTGATCGTGATGGCCCCCGGCACATCGAGCTTCGATGTCGAAGTGTTGGTCGTGCTGGTCTCGGTCGTCTTCGGTTCGCTGGCGATCATCCAGACAAGGGCGCTGAAGGACGAGAACACCACAGTGATGATGGTTTTCTACACCGTCGGCCTCGCGGTCATCACCGCCGTGCCCGCGGTCTTCACCTGGCAGCCGGTTTTGCCCTTCGACTGGATCCCGCTGCTCGGCATCGGCTTCCTCGCCCAGCTCGGCCAATATTGTTTCCTGCGCGCCTATCGTATCGCCGATGCCAGCGTGCTCGCGCCCGTCGGCTACCTCTCGATCGTCTTCGTGACGGTCACCGGCTACGTCTTCTTCGACGAAGTGCCCGAGATGAGGGTGGTGATCGGCGTGATCATCATCCTGGCAGCACTCCAGGGGGCCGCCTGGCTCGACCGACGCCGCGGCCGCGCCCTGGGCAAGGCGGCCTGAGCAAAGGTCTCCCTTTGAGCGAAGGCCCCTTGAGCAAAGGGATGTGATGCGGTGTGAACGTCCCCGGACTATGATTGCCGAACTTTATCCGTCTCCGCACGTTATTGCGGTGACAGGAGGAGCTCATGGTCGCTTTAATGTTCGGTCTGGCAGTCGTTGCGGTTCTGACCGGCATATTCGCCGTCGTCATCCAGCAGATGGCCTGGGCGCGTCGCCAGCGATATCTGGACGAGCTTGCCGTCGACAATCTGGCCTGCAGTTTGGCCGAACTGGGGCGAAAGGCCGAGCGCCAGAAGGCACTCCGTAGCCGTTCCACACAGATCTCCCGCAAACGAGCCCACAACCCACGGACACGTCACTCGCACACGATTTTGGTGGTGAGATAGGGCGAATGGCGAGCGGGAGCGCGAGACGGGATTGTTGTTTGTAGCCGAAGGACGAGTCCGCTACGCACTTAGCGGGTAAACAGACGTCACGCTGAATTCCTGTTCGCGCCAGTTGCTAAACTATGAGGTTTTCGTCAGCGTATTTAATGACGCGGAGTTTCGTATCGTCTGAATTCCTTATCCCATCGACGATTCGCTGAAATATTACGGGCTTCCAATCATCCTTGGTGAGATAGTAATTAAGATCGACAAGCTTACCAATGCGATCGGCTCGCATGGTTTCTGCGAGGCGATAGAGAACGTAGCTAGGATGTTTTATGAACGCATGGTCACCAACATCCAATTCGCACGCTGGATCGTGATATTTCCCAGGCTTAATTGAAGTAATGTTGATAAGTAGACACTGAGAGGCCGCGCACGGATTGTTCATCACCGCAAAGAGATGATGGACCTCGTTGATAGGCCCTAGAAACGATGCTGCCTTGTAGGGAACATAGCTCATGCGGCTCTGAACGCAGCTATCATCCGCCGTTCGGTTTGGAGGTCTTCAGCTAGATCAACCGGGTCATTCTTTTCGAGCACTTGGAATATCCGTGCCAATTCGATTGGGATTGAAGAGCCCGCCGGATCTTTCCATTCTGGGCAAAATTCATGTGTCCAATCAGCCAGAGCAAATCGATCAATGTCTTTGAACTTGCCCCAGGTTTCTTCAAGCAACTTGATGTCGCTCCGGCTAAGCTCATCCAGATCGCCAATTTCGATCTGTTGCGACAGCATGAGATTTTCGTGACGCCGAGGAGAGATGAACTCAAGCCAATCTTCTTGGCGCGTCGGTGCTGCGCCGTTCATATAGCTGTAGGTGTAAGAATTTACCGGACCGAACTTCATAGACACATATGTGTCGTTCGTTATCGGAAAATCTCTACGCTCCATGCTGAGACGGTCGGCAAGATAAATCAGCTTTGTAGCTTTGAGGATGTTGATTTCCCCACCGGACTTCAGCGCAAAAAAAGCAGTGACTTGCGCCGCTTTTCGCGTGAGAAACCAATCCGGAATGTTCGGTACGTAAGTCATGTTCTGCTTGTCCGGGCGTAATGAGCCATGACAGCCAAATTCTCCAACGTGGTCACACTTGACCTTGATACAATTCTATATGTGATTTGCGAATCAACTGTAAAGACGCCCAAAGGTTCATATTGCGATATGGCTCGGTGGCGCTTGCTCCCACCGTACCGTATAGCATGCATGGCAGGCGAAAGGTTGGGGATATGTCTGAGCGCGTCGTTGTTCCCCAGTGTTGCCCAGACCCAACATCACAGATTTACAGCAATCCGCTGGCCGGACACATCAAATATCTGATTTCGCAGCGGGAAATTTGGTGGAGCTAAGCGGGATCGAACCGCTGACCTCTTGCATGCCATGCAAGCGCTCTCCCAGCTGAGCTATAGCCCCATCAGGGTGGTCCGGTATTTTCCGGTCCTGGGAACTCCCGCGGGACGCTTGTTGAGTGCTGCCCCGTTGGAGTGGCGGCTTATTACTTCCGGTTTACGGAGAGTGCAAGCCGTATTTTGTCCGCCCGGCAATTTTTATTGAATTGCCGGGCGTTAACTTGAAAATCGGATCAGACTTCGTCGTCGTCGCCGGTCACGCCGATGATGCCGGACATGTCGTCGTCGTCTTCATCTTCGTCGGCTTCCAGGAAGGTATCGTCGTCGTCATCGCCGATATCGACATCGTCGTCATCGCCGATATCCGGGATATCGTCGCCGCTGGCGGCCTCGTCGCCCTCTTCGAGCGATACGAGTTCGACTTCCGGATTTTCGGTATCGACTTCCTGGACGTCTTCTTCCTCGGCCTGTTCCATCTTCTTGGCGGCGCTGTGCTCCTCGAAGAAGGACAGCGGCCAGGATTTGCCGGAATAGGGGGAGACGACCGGATCGCGGTTCAGGTCGTAGAATTTCTTGCCGGTATCGGGGTCGGTTCGCTTGGTTCCGAGTTCCGCTTTTGCCACAGTCAGAGCCTCATGGGATGGCCGAATAGTTCGGCGCGCCGCTTGTATCGCGGCTTTATAGGGTGAAAATCTAAGCCGGTCCCCATAAAGCCTGCGCTCTTTGATGTCAAAGACAAACTTTTCATGGACCCCATAAGGGTGAAAGCGGTGACCGATCACGGGCTTTATGTTAGGCACGGTGGAAATTTCCGCGGCGGCGGGCAGGTACTGCCGGCCGCTGCGAATGAGCGATGAAAGAGGTCGAGAGCATGTACCAGCCGCCCCATTTTCGCGAAGAGGATCTTGGCACCCAGCATGCGCTGATCCGCGCCCATCCGCTCGGTTTGCTGGTCACATCCGGCAATTCCGGCCTGCTTGCCAATCCGCTGCCCTTCCATCTGGATGCCGAGGCCTCGGAAAAAGGGACGCTCCGGCTGCATCTGGCGCGCGCCAACGGCCAGTGGAAGGACATTCGCGACGGCGCGTCGGTTCTCGCCGTCTTCCAGGGCGCGGATTCTTATGTCACGCCCTCCTGGTACCAGACCAAGCGCGAGACCGGAAAGGTCGTGCCGACCTGGAACTATGCGATCGTCCAGGCAAGAGGCTCGGCCCGCATCGTCGAGGACGCGGATTGGCTGCTCGCGCAGATCAACGCCATCACCAGCCAGCATGAAGGAAGCCGCGCCATGCCCTGGGCCGTCACCGACGCGCCAGACGATTTCATCCGCGCCCAGCTGAAAGGCATTGTCGGTATCGAAATCGAGATCGTCGCGATCGAAGGCAAGTGGAAGGTTAGCCAGAACCGCCCGGTCGGCGACCGCGAAGGTGTTGCGGCGGGGCTTGATGAAGTGCCCGGGCAGGGCGATATGGCGGATCTCGTCCGCCAGTATGGAGGCCTGCGCGAAGCATGAGTTTGAATTCGAAGCCCGCAATCGTTATCGCCATCGACGGTCCCGCAGCCGCCGGCAAGGGCACGTTGTCGCGCCAGATCGCCGCCGCCTACGGCTTTCACCATCTGGATACGGGATTGACCTATCGCGCCACCGCCAAGGCGCTGCTCGATGCAGGCTTACCGCTCGATAATGAGGAGATCGCCGGGAAGATGGCGCGTGAGGTCGAACTCGCCGGCCTCGATCGCAATATATTGTCCGCCCATGCGATCGGCGAGGCGGCCTCGAAGATCGCGGTCATGCCGTCCGTCCGCCGGGCTCTGGTCGAGGCGCAGCGCGCCTTTTCCTTAAGGCGGCCGGGAACGGTGCTCGACGGCCGCGATATCGGCACGGTCGTCTGCCCCGATGCGCCGGTGAAGCTCTATGTCACCGCATCCGCGGATGTGAGGGCAAGGCGCCGTTACGACGAGATCGTCGGCAAGGGCGCCGAGGCGGATTACGATGCGATCTTCGCAGACGTGAGGAAGCGCGACGAACGCGACATGGGCCGGTCAGACAGCCCTCTGAAGCCAGCCGACGATGCGCACTTGCTTGATACCTCGGAAATGAGTATAGAGGCCGCGTTTCGGGCAGCGAAGACCATCATAGACGCCGCCCTGAAGAGACAATCGAATTAGAATAGCCCGAGGTTCGGTCCCCGCGCCGGATTGCCTCCCCCGGATAATTCCGATGAGGGAGGCGGACCTGAACATTGGGCATGTGCAACACGAACCACCGGCGCTGTATGGGCCCGTATAGGGTACCTCAGGAGATTTCATGGCAGTATCTAACCCCACGCGGGAGGACTTCGCAGCCCTCCTCGAAGAATCCTTCGCTACCAACGATCTGGCTGAAGGCTACGTCACCAAGGGTCGCGTCACCGCGATCGAAAAGGACATGGCCGTCGTTGACGTCGGCCTCAAGGTCGAAGGCCGCATCGCGCTGAAGGAATTCGGCGCCAAGGGCAAGGACGGTTCGCTGAAGGTCGGCGACGAAGTCGAAGTTTACGTCGAGCGCATCGAAAACGCGCTGGGCGAAGCAGTTCTGTCGCGCGAGAAGGCTCGCCGCGAAGAGAGCTGGGTCAAGCTCGAACTCAAGTTCGAAGCTGGCGAGCGTGTTGAAGGCGTCATCTTCAACCAGGTCAAGGGTGGCTTCACCGTCGATCTCGACGGCGCCGTTGCCTTCCTGCCGCGTTCGCAGGTCGACATCCGTCCGATCCGCGACGTCACCCCGCTCATGCACAACCCGCAGCCCTTCGAAATCCTCAAGATGGACAAGCGCCGCGGCAACATCGTGGTTTCGCGCCGCACGGTTCTCGAAGAGTCCCGCGCCGAGCAGCGTTCTGAAATCGTTCAGAACCTCGAAGAAGGCCAGGTTGTTGACGGCGTCGTCAAGAACATCACCGATTACGGTGCGTTCGTTGACCTCGGCGGCATCGACGGCCTCCTGCACGTCACTGACATGGCATGGCGCCGTGTGAACCATCCGTCGGAAATCCTGTCCATCGGCCAGCAGGTCAAGGTACAGATCATCCGCATCAACCAGGAAACCCACCGCATCTCGCTCGGCATGAAGCAGCTCGAGTCGGATCCGTGGGATGGCATTGCCGCCAAGTATCCGGTCGGCAAGAAGATTTCCGGTACCGTCACGAACATCACCGACTACGGTGCATTCGTCGAACTGGAGCCGGGCATCGAAGGCCTCATCCACATTTCCGAAATGTCCTGGACCAAGAAGAACGTTCATCCCGGCAAGATCCTGTCCACGACGCAGGATGTTGACGTGGTCGTTCTCGAAGTCGATCCGTCCAAGCGCCGTATCTCGCTTGGCCTGAAGCAGACGCTCGAAAATCCGTGGCAGGCATTTGCCTACAGCCATCCGGCCGGCACTGAAGTCGAAGGCGAAGTCAAGAACAAGACCGAATTCGGCCTGTTCATCGGCCTCGAAGGCGACGTCGACGGCATGGTCCACCTCTCCGACCTCGACTGGAACCGTCCGGGCGAACAGGTCATCGAGGAGTTCAACAAGGGCGACGTCGTCAAGGCTGTCGTTCTCGATGTGGACGTCGACAAGGAGCGCATCTCGCTCGGCATCAAGCAGCTCGGCAAGGACTCGGTCGGCGACGCCGCTGCTTCCGGCGAACTGCGCAAGAACGCCGTCGTCTCGTGCGAAGTCATTGCCGTCAACGACGGTGGCGTGGAAGTGAAGCTCGTCAACCACGAGGACATCACCTCGTTCATCCGCCGCAACGACCTGGCACGCGATCGCGACGATCAGCGTCCGGAGCGTTTCTCGGTCGGCCAGGTCTTCGATGCCCGCGTCGTCAACTTCTCCAAGAAGGACCGCAAGGTCATGCTGTCGATCAAGGCTCTCGAGATCGCAGAAGAGAAGGAAGCAGTCGCTCAGTTCGGTTCGTCCGATAGCGGCGCTTCGCTCGGCGACATCCTTGGTGCGGCTCTGAAGAACCGCGGCAGCAACGAGTAATCGAAGCTTCCTTGAGAATAGAAAAACCGCCGGATGCAAGTCCGGCGGTTTTTTCATGCGCGATTTTTTTGCAGATGGAGTTCAGGTCCAGCCGGCCATGCGCCAGTAGAGGTCGTTCGCCCGCTCCGCATCCTCGACGCCTTCCTTCGAAGCGTCGTTGCTCTCGTCTTCCTGGGCATGGTCCTCGTCCGGACGTTCTTCGCTGAACGCCTGCTCGCCGGCCGAGTGCTGCTGTTCGCCGTCCTCGTCGGTTTCCGAAATCGCCTTGGTCTTGCGCTCCTCCGGGTCCCGCTCGCGCTCCTCCGGCGGATAGGCGACGTAGGGCAGGGCAACGCCTTCGCGAAAGGCGTGCGGCAGGGCGATCGGGAGCGCCAGCTGCTCGGCGAGTTCCGTTGTGCCCGCGGCCTGATTGCTTGCGTTCGGGGTCGTACCGGTACTGCGGCCCGTTGAACCGGTGCTTGCCGGTTCGCCGGTGGCCGGCGGCACGGATTTCGCCGCGGCGGCACTCGCGGCCTCGCTCGCCTGCATGGCGGATTTTCCGAGGAACTCCTTGTCGGTCAATTCCTGCAGCGCCTGCTGTTCCGGCAATTGCCTTGCCGCAACCGGCAGGCTGTCGAGAAGGTCGCTGGTGGCCTCGGCAAGCACTTCCGCGAGCCATACGGTCGCTGCGCCGTCAGCCATCTTCTCCCCATTGAACGCGCGCGCGCCGCCTTGTTGTTCGAGGCCGCGCTGGGAAAGCCGGGCCAGTGCCGGACCGTCATAAAAGACGGGTTGAGCCGCGCGCCGATCACCTGGAACCGCGTTCGCAGTTTGCCGGCCTTCGTCCGGGCGCGCCGCAGTCGGGCTCTCAGGCGCGTCTTCGGCTCGCACGACTGCAAGCTCAGGCGTTTCGCTTTCGGCGAGTTCGGCCGCTTCCTGCGCGGATGCCGACACCGGTGCCGGGTCCAGATCGGTCTCGGCACTCGCCAGCAATGCAATCTCGTCGGCGGAGGCCGCCAGAGCCTCGACTTCGGCGGAAAGCGCGGCCGTATCCCGAGCGGCGCCGGACCCTGTCGTCGCGGGCGGTGCTTCCGCATCCTGCCCAGCGGCCTCGGCGGCAATCCCCTCCGGCAAAGGTCCGCCGATCACAGTTTCCCCGCCGGGCTGCGCGGCCTCGGCCTCTGCCGCAGGCGCCGGCACGGAAGCCTGGCCGGACGCGGATGGTGCCGCATTCGCCGGCTGCGGCAAGGTGCTCGGCCCCTGTTCCGCCCCGGCATTCTGCCGATAGGAGCTGACGACGGCCTTTGCCACGAGATCGCGCTCGAGCAGCTGCGCGGTCTCCAGCTGTATGGCGACGCGGGCAGCATCGGGACCTGCGGGATTGTTGAGGATTTCGGTGAGCAGGCGCAGCGAAACGCCCTTGACGAGCTGGTTGAGCGTGCGCTCGAGGGCCGCCTTTTCGGCCGGGTTCATCGCCTTGACCGCCTCGGAAAGGCGCTGGGCATAATCCGCCAGTGCCTCGCCTTCGCGGCGTGGGACCTTGATCAGCCTGCCAATGGTTTCGGCGAAGATGGAAAAACCTTGGGCGAGCTGGAGTTGCGCCGAAAGCGAAAGGATATCCAGCCGCCCCGCCGACATCGGCGAGGAACCGATCAGCCCGCTGCTGGCCGCGGTATTGGCCACGTCGATCCGCTGGCGGAGCAACGGTTGCTGCGACGGTGTCTGGTAGTCGACGAATGAACTGGTACGAACCGGGGGCAGCATCGTCCGCTCCAATGTCTGATAGAGACGATAGGACAGCTCGGCTGAACGGGTTCTTGTCTTTTCGCAACGAACGGCGTTGCGACCGGAACGCCTCATGGCGTCGCCAGTGCCGATACACAGATATGACTGTGGGGCAAAAAGGTTAACAACTCGCTAACGGGTTCCATCTTTCGCTGAGGGTTCAGCGAAAATGATCCATTGCGATGCAGATGAGGGTGGGACTGGGGGTTTATTGCAGGATCACGCAGCCAACTTCTTTTTCAACAATTCATAGATACCGATCTCGTCCACATGCACCGGCACGATGTCGGCATAGGATTGGTCGGCGTTCTCGGCTGCGAGCTCCTCGATCGCTTTCGCCGCCATTTCATTGGTCGGCGCTTCGTTTTCCGCTCGCACGGCGGCAGAGGCTTCGTCCTTGCTGGAGCTATCCTCGGAAACGGGGCTGTCGGCAGCGTCGCCGGTATCGGAGCCGGCGGCCTGTTCGGCGGCTGCAGCAAACAGGGCCAGTAGCGCCGTATCGTCCACGGATGCCGTGTCGGTCGCGCCATCGGCAGCGGCAGCCGGTTCGGCATTCGCCTTGTCATTCTTCTTTTCAATGATGTCCTGAATTTTCTGGACGTCCTCGAGTTTCTTGCCGGCTTCGGCCGCCTCGATGTCTGCCCGGCGTTCGGCGCGGGTTTCGGCATCCTCGACACGGGTGGGATCGTAGCCCTGCGGACCGAGCTTCAATTCTTCAAGCGTCTTCGGATCGGCGACGTCCTCGAGCCGCTGCACGACGCGCTCGACTTCCGTGTCGAGCTTGCCGCCATTGGCCTTCCGGTTGAGGCCGTCCATCAGTCGCTGGTTGTCGTCGCCGTAAGGGTTCTTGATCGACGCCAGCAGCGTGTCCATCGAGATGCCGATGTCTTCGAGGCCGAGATCTTCGACGAGTTCGCCGATCTCGTCAGGCGCCATCTCTTTCAGCGCGTCTTCCAGCGCTTTTCCGAGCTTGTAGGAAGAGCGCGCTTCGTCCGTATCGATACCGAGCTTGGCGGCCAGGCGATCGACGAGTTCGATCTTCAGCTCGTTGGGGTCGGTCCTGGTGACGCCGAAAAGGGCCGAGGTGATCTTGTCGCGGGCGCGCCGGGCGTCTTCGCTGGCGCTGATACGGGCTTCGGTGACCGGGTCGTTTTTCTTGCCGGTCTGCTGCTCTTCGTCCTTCTTGCGCTGCTCCTCGATGCTGTCGAGCATCGATTGCATCATGTTGGTCGCGGCAAGCCCATAAGTCTGCTGGGTGGGAAGCAACATGGCCCGAAATCCGGTCTCGTCGAGAGGTACACCGCGGGCAAAGTTAGATTTGAAGGGTTAACGAGACGTTACCGGGCAACTGGAAGTTATGCCACTCTTATCTATTCGGGCGGCCGAGGCTTCAACACCAGCGTCACCAGCACAAAGCTTACATAGAGAAGCAGATACCAGGACCCGAGCTTGCCGAACGATACGACGTGCCATGTCTCCTGTGTCGGATAGATCCAGGTGCCCGTCAGCGTTCCGATATTCTCCGCAAGCCACAGGAAGGCCGAGGAGAGAAACGCGGCAAACACCAGCGGCATCCGCAAAGTTGTGCTGTCGGTGGTGAAATGGATGTTCACCCGCCGGAACACGATCACGGTCGCCGCAAACAGAAGATAGCGGATGTCCGGCAGAAAATGATGGCTGAAGAAATTGACGTAAATCGCGATTGCCAGAAGGCCGGTCTGCCACATTGGCGGATAATGGCTGAAGCGCATGTCGAAGATGCGGATCGTGCGGGCCATGAAGGAGCCGATGGCGGCGTACATGAAGCCGGAAAACAGCGGCACGCCGCCGATCTGAATAAACGACGTTTCCGGATAGGCCCATGACCCCATATGGACCTTGAATATCTCCATCACAGTCCCGGTGACGTGGTAGACGAGGATGACCCGGGCTTCGTCCCAGCTTTCCATCTTGAATCGCAGGAACAGGATCTGGATTGTCAGCGCGGCGAGAAACAGGAAATCGTAGCGATGGACCGGCCAGCCCTCTTGCCAGACGGCTTTGGTGATGAGCAGCAGCGCCAGCATGATTGCCGCGAACAGGCAAGCCCAGGCCTGTTTCAGCCCGAACAGGATGAATTCCGAAAGCCACCACGGAAGCGGCGCGAGCGCGCCGCGAATGAGACGTCGCAGCGGCTCGAGATAAGGCCCGGTCTCGTGTGCCGCCGGGCGCCCGCGATAGCGTTGATCCATCCGCGCGTCAGCCCGTCAGCTATGGGCGAAGATATCGGCTTCTTCCCAGCCGAGCAGGTCCAGCTTCGCCCGCGTCGGCAGGAACTCGAAACAGGCTTGGGCAAGTTCGACACGCCTGTCGCGCACCAGGCGGTAGCTCAGCTTGTCGCGCAGCGCATGCAGGTGCAGCACGTCGGAGGCAGCGTACTCGAGCTGCGCCGGTGAAAGGACCTCGGCTGCCCAGTCGGATTGCTGCTGCGCCTTGGAAACATCGACGTCCAGCATTTCCTTCAGATTGTCTTTCAGTCCGTGCCGGTCCGTGTAGGTGCGGGTCAGCCGCGAGGCGATCTTGGTGCAGAACACCGGCGTCGTGGTCACGCCGAACGTATGGAAGAGCACGGCGATATCGAAGCGGCCGTAGTGGAAGATCTTCTGGCGGGTCGGATCGGCAAGCATGGAGACGAGGTTTGGAGCCTCGTTCTGGCCGGCCGCGATGCGGATCACGTCGGCGGAACCGTCGCCAGGCGAAAGCTGCACGACGCAAAGCCGATCGCGGCGGGGTACGAGGCCGAGGGTTTCCGTATCGATGGCAATCGCCCCCCTATAACGCGCCGCAGCCGCTGCCGGAATATCGCCTTCGTGATACCTGATCTCTGCCATGTCCGTCTCCGTCCGTCCGTCGGTCTGTCAGAATCGCTATAAACCACGTTTTTCCCGAGCGATATGGTGATCTTGAGAGAGCGGTGCAGGGGGCCGACAAAGCTTCTCTGAGCGATCGGATAGGTCTGGGGCATTTGCTCAGCTCTGCGCCAAATGCATTGCTGCATTGCGGCAGGGTGGGTTGGCGTGATTAAACGATTAGCCTATATGTTTGCTCATCGAGCGACGCACTCCTCCTCCCAGTGTTGCTCGATACGGATCGACAACATCCTCCTCCTCCCAGTTGTCGATCAAGTTTAAAGCCTGGCGCACCCTCCTCCCGCGCCAGGCTTTTTCCGTTTCTGGAGCAGGGTTCCCCCTTATAAAGCGCTGTTATCGGCCTCACGGCAGCCGAGTTTGTGCGGGTTGCGATCCGTGATGGCGTCACGTAGGTGTCATGCACCGACAGTATACGAAACCTCGCCTTCCCTTTGAACTTTTCGTGAGGTTACTATGCGCAAGATTTTTGCCGCTCTGGTCGTGTCGACCGCGCTCGCCGGCGCCGCCCAGGCTGCCACCGTTTATCCGCTGGATCGCGCCACGATCCTCACCGGCTCGCCCTTCGACTTCAAGGTTGAGTTCAGCTCGGTCGTCAAGCCGGAAGACGTCAAGATCACCGTCAACGGCCAGGACTACAAGACCGTACTCGGCAAGGAAGTCCAGTTCGTCGCGGAAGAAAAGAACAAGGACAAGGTCCTCGGTTCTGCCGTCATCCTGCGCGGCCTGACCATCGCCACTGCCGGTGACTACAAGGTCGAAGTTTCCGCCGGTTCGGAAACCAAGAATGTCACCTGGAACGTCTACGGCACGGGCGCTGCCCCGAAGGCCAAGAACGTCATTTTCTTCCTCGGTGACGGCCTTTCGGTTGCGCACCGCACGGCTGCCCGCATCATGTCCAAGGGCATGACCGAGGGCAAGGCCAACGGCCGTCTCAATCTCGACGATATTCCGCCGGCTGCCTTCATTGGCACGTCCGCGACCAACGCTGTCGCCACGGACTCCGCCAACACCATGTCGGCCTACATGACCGGCCACAAGACCGCCGTCAACGCGATTGGCGTTTATGCCGACCGCACGCCGGATTCGCTCGATGATCCGAAGGTCGAGACCATTGCCGAAGCTCTTCGCCGCCAGACCGGCAAGTCGATCGGTATCGTCGCCACGTCCGAAGTCGAAGACGCCACTCCGGCGGCCGTCGTCTCCCACACCCGCAACCGCAACGACAAGGCAGACGTCGTCGGCATGCTGCTTGCTGCAAAGCCGGACGTCGTGCTCGGCGGCGGTTCCGCTTATTTCCTTCCGCAGGCCACTGCCGGCTCCAAGCGCAAGGACGACAAGGACTACATCAAGCTCTTCAAGGATGCCGGCTACAGCGTCGCCACGGACAAGACCGAGCTTGCCGCCAACGTCAATGCGAACGGGCTGCTTCTCGGCCTCTTCCATCCAGGCAACCTGGACGTTGCGCTTGACCGCGAGTTCCTGAAGAAGGGCACCGTCGACAAGTATCCGAACCAGCCGGGTCTGGTTGACATGACCAAGGTCGCTCTCGACCGCCTGTCCAAGGACCAAGACGGCTTCTTCCTGATGGTCGAAGCGTCCTCGATCGACAAGATGTCCCATCCGCTGGACTGGGATCGCGCCGTCGTCGATACGATCGAATTCGACAAGGCGATCGGCCTTGCCCGTGAATTCCAGAAGGCCAACCCCGACACGCTGATCGTTGTCACCGGCGACCACACCCATGGCGTATCGATCATCGGCACCGTCGATGACGAAAAGCCGGGCACCGAAATGCGCGAAAAGGTCGGCATCTATGCGGAAGCCGGCTTCCCGAACTACAAGGACGAGAACGGCGACGGTTATCCGGACAAGATCGACGTGACCCGTCGCCTGTTCCTCGCCGCCAACAACGGCCCGGATCACTACGAAACCTTCCGCCCGAAGATGGAAGGCCCGTTCGTTCCGGCCATCCAGAACGAAAAGAAGGAATACGTAGCCAACGAACAGTACAAGAATGTTCCGGGCGCTGTCTTCGTTCAGGGCAATATCCCGAAGAGCGGCGACAGCGGCGTCCACGCTGTTGACGACGTCGTCCTGCAGGCCACCGGCCCCGGTGCCGAAGGCTTCAAGGGCTACATGGAACAGAGCGACGTCTACAAGGTTCTCGCCGACGCGTTCGCTCTCGGCAGCAAGCAGACCAACTAAGGTCTGGCCGACGGCCGCACCCGTGATAAAACAATGCTCCCGGCCGGAACTCGGCCGGGAATACCGTTTCAGGAGGGTTTCATGACAGAACTCTTTTCGTCCGCTTTCAACCGGCGTTCCGTGCTGGGCCTCCTCGCCGCCGCACCGCTGCTGGCGTCGGCCCGTTCGGCCGCAGCCGACGACCTCGGTTTCGGGGAACTCTACGCCAAATACGGCGTCCTCGGGCTTGAGTTTTCCGACAAGGTCAAGAAGCTGGCCGGCAGCCAGGTCGCTATCCGCGGTTTCATGGCGCCACCGCTGAAGGCCGAGGCGGCTTTTTTCGTGCTGACCGAAGTGCCGATGGCGCTCTGCCCCTTCTGCTCGTCCGACGCGGACTGGCCCGACAACATCGTTGTCGTCTATCTCCACCGCAAGCAGACCTTCACCCAGGCGAATGAAACGATCGAAGTGCGTGGCACGCTCGACGTTGGTTCGTGGAAGGACCCCGACACCGGATTTGTCAGTCTCCTGAGAATCCGCGACGCGGCATACCAGGCCGCGTGACCATGCTTTCCCTGCATATAGACAATCTCGCCAAATCGTTCCCCGGTCTCGGCAGCCCGGTTTTGCTGGTCGATTTTCTGGCGATCGCAGCCGGCGAACGCGTAGCCGTGACCGGCGGTTCCGGTTCCGGCAAGAGTACTTTCATCAACGTCGTGACCGGGCTCGAGCGCCCTACCTCCGGCAAGGTCGTCTGGAGCGGCGAGGATGTAACCCGGTTTTCCGAGACGGCGCGCGACCGCTGGCGGGCCGAACATGTCGGCCTCGTCATGCAGGACTTTCATCTTTTTCCCGGCCTTTCCGCGGTGGAGAATGTGCTTCTGCCGGCACGGCTGGCACGGGTCGCCGATGCGGCCCTGACCGCGCGTGCGCATGATCTCCTGAAGAGCGTTGGCCTTTACCGTCCCGACCAGAAGATCGAGACCATGTCGCGCGGCGAGATGCAGCGCGTCGCGATCGCTCGTGCGGTGCTGCGCAAGCCGGGCGTGATCGTTGCCGACGAACCGACCGCGAGCCTCGATCTGGAGGCGGGCGAGGTGGTCGGCCGGCTGCTTCTGGATATAGCCGGCGAAACCGGAAGCACTCTGATCGTCGTTTCCCATGACCAGCGCCTGATCGGCCGGCTTGACCGCCGCCTCACGCTCGGCGCCGGCAGGATTGTCGCCGACGGCCGTGGCGAAGAGGTCGCCGCATGATCCGTTTCATCCTCGCCGATCTGCGCCGTCTCTGGGCCGGTGCCGTCGTCGTCGTGCTTCTCGTGGCGCTTGCCACTGCCCTTGGCGTCACGGTCACGCTGCAGGAACGCGCCTTGCGGCTCGGCAGCGCCCGCGCCGCCGACAAGTTCGATCTGGTCATCGGCGCGGCGGGCAGCGAAACCCAGCTCGTGCTCTCCTCGATCTTCCTGCAGCCGGCGCCGCTGCCGCTGATGCCGGGCGAGGTGCTGGCGAAGCTCTCGAAGGATCCGCGCGTCACCTGGGTGGCGCCTGTCGGTTTCGGTGATTCCTTTGCCGGCTATCCATTGGTCGGCACCACCCGTGCACTGATCGGCAGCACCGTTTCCGGTTTTGCCGCTGGCCGCATGTTCGAGAGGGAGGGCGAGGCGGTGATCGGTGCGGCCGTGAATCTGTCGGTCGGTGCTGAAATCAAGCCCATGCACGGCACAGCGCAGATGGGCGGCGAAACCCATGCGGGCGTCGTATATCACGTGACCGGCAAGCTTCCGCCGACGGGAACGCCCTGGGATCGCGCCATTCTCGTGCCGATCCAGGCCGTCTGGCACGTCCATGGCCTCGGCCACGATCATGAGCATGAGGAAGAAGAACATCACGAAGGCGAAGCGCTGCAGGTAACGCAGGCAGCGGCCGCGGACGAGCATGGCCACACCCCGCTGGAAGCGACGCGCGAACATGCCGGGGATCTTCGGCATGAAGGCGAAGCCGCCGAGGCCGGCGGTCACGACGAGCATGCCGACGAGGATCATGACCATCACGGCACCATCGATGCGGATGCGTCGATCGACGAGAATTTCGCAGCCGATGCCCCGGGCCTCCCGGCGGTCCTCGTCAAGCCGAAGACGATTGCCGATGCCTACAAGCTCCGGCAGGAATACCGAAACGGCAATACGCTTGCGGTTTTTCCGGGCGAGGTGCTCACCAGCCTTTATGCGACGCTCGGCGATGCCAGGATGGTTCTGAGCGCCGTCGCGGCGGGCTCTCAAGGATTGGTGGCGGCCGCCCTGGTTCTGGTCACCGTCACCCATATCGGCCAGCGTCGGCGCCAGATCGGCGCGCTCAGGGCTTTTGGCGCGCCGCGTCTCTCGGTTTTCGCGATCGTCTGGCTCGAACTCTTCCTGCTGGTGGCGGTCGGCATCGGCCTCGGCTTCCTGACCGGCCTTGCCGCCGCCCGGCTGATTGCCGATGCGTTTACTGTCAGGAGCGGTATCATCCTGCCGGTCGGTTTTACGGGAGAAGACTGGCGCATGGCGCTGATCCTGCTCGGTGCAGCGGCAGTCTTGTCCGCCGTGCCGGCCATTCTCGCCTACCGCCAGTCGCCGGCAGCGGCGCTTCGGGCCTAAACCAGCGCCTTGATCGCCGAAATCACCTCGTCCTCGACATCGAGCCCCTGCTCGATCGCCTTCCGGCGCGCGTTCTGGCCGCGCCGCCCGGGCAGGCGCACGCCTTCCTCGGAGGCCATCTCGCCGGCCAGTTCGGCGATCCGCTCGGCAGCCGAAGCGGTGCTCGCGGAGGGATCGATGACGATCAGCGTCTGGCCGACCGATGGCGGCGGGCCTTTCTCGTCCATGAACGAGCTTGCCTCATAGGAGAAGTTCGAGCCGGTGAGGCCCGCAGAGAGGATTTCCACCATCAGCGCCAGCGCCGCACCCTTGGCGCCGCCTGAGGGCGCCATCAGACCCTTGTGCGCCGCGTGCGGATCGGTGGTCGGCCTGCCGTCGGCGTCGAAGGCCCAGCCTTCGGGGATACTCTCGCCCTTCTGGCGTGCGGCCATGATCTTGCCGGCGGCGACGGTCGACAGAGCAAGATCGATCACCAGCGGATCTTCGCCGGCTACCGGCGTCGCGAACGCGATCGGATTGGTGCCGAACAACCGCTTCCTGCCACCCCAGGCGGCCATGGAGGCCGGCGCATTGGCAAACATCATTGCGACAAGACCCTGCTCGGCGAACCGCTCCACGGTCAGCGCCATGACGCCCGCATGGTGCGAGCGATGGATGGCGCCGAGCGCGATGCCCTGTTCCCGGGCGATCTTCGGAAGCTCGGCCACCGCGATATCGAAGGCCGGGTAGGCGTAACCGAGCGCTGCGTCGACGAGAAGCACCGCCGGACGCGGGCGGGATGCGGCCGCCTTGGCCTTGCCGTCCACCTTGCCGGTGCGTGCCTGGCCGATATAGGCGGGAACGCGGCGGAGGCCATGGCCATACTGCCCGGCAGCTTCAGCTTGCACAAGCGCGTGGGCGACGGAGCGGGCCGTCTCGGCAAGAACGCCGTTAGCTTCGAATACGCTCTGAACGAGCGCTTCGGCTTCTTCGAGAAGGATGTGCATGCTGGAATCCAGGTCGGTTCAAGAGCGGGAGCCACACACAGATCTGGCGGCTATTCGCACCTTACCGGCAGGTTGAGCGAATTTCCAGCACCGGACGGCGGGGCGGGGATGGGAGATGCACGCTTGACCGCCGATACAACATAGTCATTGATCGCGGCATTCCCAGAAGAACCAGACACAGAGACGCTGCCGATATTGCCGCCGCCGTCAAAGCTGAAGCTGACCGTCACGATCCCGGTTCCGTTTCCGGGGCACTTGCGGGCATACCGGGCGATCTTCGTGCGCACGCGCGTCATCCACTGCTGCGGGGAGACCGACGAAGAGAAGAGGCTCGTGGAGTTCTGGCTCGCTGCCGTCCGGTCCGACTGCCTGGCCTGGATCTTCGCCTCGGCCATATCCGGCTGGGCCTGCTGCTGCTGTTGCTTCGGCTTCTGGACCTTCTTCACCGGCTCCTTTCGGGGTTCCGGCTTTTTGGGCTGTTCCGGCGGCTTTTCAGCGACCGGCGGCGGCAGAGGCCGCATCGCCGGCAACGGCACTTCGACATTTTCCAGCGCCGCGGTCATCTGTGCATCGACCGGCTTGAGCTCCTCGATCGGTTCCGGCGGCGGTTCGGGGATGGTTTCGGTGATCTGGGGCTCCGGCGGCGGTTCCGTCACGGGCGGCTGCACCGGTTCGGGCTCGACCGGTTCGGCGACTTCCTGCGGCGGCGGTTCGATCGGCTGCTCGACGGGTTCGGTAACGGGCTCCGGCTGCGGTTCCTCGACCGGCTCCGCCTGCTCGCTCATCACCTGTTCCTGCTCCTGCATGTCAGGAGAGATCTGTTCTTCCTCGGTATTGGCGGCTTCCGGTTCCGGCGCCAGCTCGATCATGATCGCTGCAGGCGGTGCGTTGTCGGCGGGCACTTCGGGTTGTTCGCGCATCAGATAGGCCGCGGCGCCGAAATGCACCGTCAGCATCAGCAGTCCGGCAGCGCCCCACAGCGCCAGCTCGCCGACGCGTCCGCCCGGACCTGTCTGCGAGACGACGAGGCTCATGGATTGCCTCCGGTTGCCGGTACGGCGAGCGCGGCCGCAGGAGCACTTCCAGCGGGCGCCGGCGCGACTGGGGAGGCCGGTGCCGGCAGCGTTTCAAGCCCGACAAGCGCGATCTTCAGGTAGCCGGAATCGCGCAGCAGGTTCATGACCTCCATGAACTGGCCGTAATCGACCGCCTTGTCGGCCCGCAGGAACACGCGGGTGTCCTTCTTGCCTTCGGTGACACGGTCGAGGGTTGCCGCCAGCTGTTCGCGCGCCACCGCATCATTGCCAATGTTGAGGCTCAGGTCTTCCTTGACCGTCAGGTAGAGCGGCTCGTCCGGCCGTTCGGCGGGCTTTGCGGTTGAGGCGGGAAGATCGACGTTGACGTCGACCGTCGCCAGCGGGGCCGCCACCATGAAGATGATCAGCAGCACCAGCATGACGTCGATGAACGGCGTCACGTTGATCTCGTGATTTTCGGAAAGCTCGTCGCCGTGCTGTTCGCGGATGCCGCCGGCCATGTCAGCCTCCTGCCACCAGCGAGACCGGCGCCTTGCGGCTGCCAGGAGGAACCTTGCGGAAGTCGAGGTCGCGGCTCACCAGTCGCTCCACACCCGCCGCGGCATCCGCCAGCAGCTGGCGGTAGCCGGTGATCGAACGGGCGAAGACGTTGTAGATGACGACCGCCGGAATGGCCGCGACGAGGCCGATCGCGGTCGCAAGCAGCGCTTCCGCGATGCCGGGCGCAACGACGGCGAGGTTGGTGGTCTGCGATTCCGAAATGCCGATGAAGGCGTTCATGATACCCCAGACCGTGCCGAACAGGCCGACGAACGGAGCCGTCGAACCGATCGTCGCAAGCATGCCGGTGCCACGCGACATGCGCCGGCCGGCATAGGCCTCGATGCGGGAAAGCGCCGAGCCGACCCGCTCCTTCACGCCGTCGCCATGGGCATGGTCGAGGGCTGCTTCGGAGAGCTGCATTTCTTCCGCCGCGGACCGCAGCATCAGGGCGGCAGGCCCGCCGCGGCCACCGGCGACGCCGACGGCTTCCGAAAGCGTGCGGGAGGTGCGGATGACCTTCAGCGTCCGCGCGGCGCGGGCACGGGCGCCAGCAAGCTCCAAGGTCTTGGCGAGCCAGACCGTCCAGGTAACCAGCGAGGCAAACGCAAGCCCGATCATCACGCCTTTGACGACCCAGTCGGCCGCCATGAACATTCCCCAGGGCGAAAGGTTGTGCGGCAGGTCCGAACGCTGCTCAGGCTCCAGGAACTGGGTGAACATGTCGATCGGCTGGCGCGCCGCCGGTGCCTGGGCTGGCGCTTGGGCCGGGCTCGCTGACGCGGGCTGGGCGTTGTTGCTCGCAGGTGCTCCCGTCGGAACGGCGGGTTGCGACGCGGAAGCTTCCGGCTGCGGGGCGGTGGGATTGGTCGGCTGCGCGGCGGGCGGTGCCGCGGTCTGCAAGGCTGCCGGCTCGTTCGGCGTTGTGCGGGAGGTCGTCGGCGCTGCCTGCGCTGCAGGAGCGGGGAGCGTCTGGGTCGGCTGCGCACCGGAAGGTGAGGCCGCCTGTGGCGAGGGCGGTGCTTGCGTCGACGCATCCGGTGCAGGTGCCTGCGCCATCACCGTCGAAGCCGTCAGTGCCAAGGTCGCGAGAACGAGCGGGAGCCGGCTCCTGATTGGCTGGCGCATCGGAAAAGCGGGCTTCAGGGCAGCGGTCATGGCAGGCGATACTCCGGACTGTTCGGCATGGCGGACAGCGCTGAAGCGCTGGTCGACAATGACGGAAACGGGACACCGGAACGCCGCCGGTCACTGCCGCCGGGTTCGCGATGTTGCAGCTACCGGATAATAAACATGAGTGGAATTGGCAACTAATAAATCTGCCAGATGCCGATCAAATTCACGCGTGCCGTGGCATTTGCCCCGTTCACGCGTGGGAGGAGCGTTCCGTTGCCCGGAAGACCGGGCGGAGGCGGACGCGCTTAACGCGCCAACCAGCCGCCATCGACCGGTAGAACGACGCCATGCACATAGTCGGATGCCGGCGAGGCGAGGAATACGGCGGCTCCGCCGAGCTCTTCCGGCTGGCCCCAGTGTCCGGCGGGAATACGGCTGAGGATCGCCGCGTTGCGATCCGGATCGTCGCGCAGCGCCTCGGTATTGTTGGTTGTGAAATAGCCGGGCGCAATGGCATTGACGTTGATGCCCTTGGCCGCCCACTCGCAGGCAAGCAGCCGGGTCAGGCCGGCGAGGCCGCTCTTCGAGGCGGTATAGGAAGGGATGCGGATCCCGCCCTGGAAGGAGAGCAGTGAGGCGATATTGACGATCTTGCCGCCCTTGCCCTCGGTGATCAGCCGGCGTGCAAACGCCTGGGAGAGGAAGAACACGGTCTTCAGGTTCACGTCCATCACCGCGTCCCAGTCGGCCTCGCTGAAATCGATCGCGTCGGCCCGGCGGATGATCCCGGCATTGTTGACAAGGATATCGGCACGCCCGGTCCATGCGACCGTTTCGCTGATGATCCGATCGACCGGTTCGAGCGACGAAAGATCCGCCTGGATCGACAGGCTGCGGCCGCCCGCCGCGCTGACCGCCGTCTCCGTCTCGGCCATGGAGGAGCGGCCGACCAGCGCCACATCCGCGCCGGCCTGCGCCAGCGCTACGGATATCGCCTGGCCGAGGCCCGTATTGGCGCCGGTAACGATCGCCGTCTTGCCCGTCAGGTCGAATGAAATCGGCATGGTGTCCTCCTCGGAAACTGAAAAATGCGGATAGAGGATAGATGCTTACCGTCGCGAGCTCCCGGGTAGAAGCTGAAAATTTTTACCATGTTCAGGCCGGTGCCGGTCGGGACGCATATTCAACGGTCCGAGCCATCCTTTTTGTGTCCATCTGCCTGCATGACGCTCCAACGAATGCGCCACGGGAGGCGTATCAGGCGGCGAACGAAAAATATGAATGTGTCTGCGGTCTCGTCGTCGGGAAATATGCGCCGCGGCAGCAGGACCGGTCCGCCGGTGTGGAGAAGCAGAAGCCAACCATCGAGTTCGACGATTTCCTCAAGATCCCTCGCATCGAGTTCCACGGTCATGCCGTCGGCATGCGAACGAAGTGCAATCGCGTCAATCCTGGCCCTGATGTGATAGACGTCGCGCTCCTCGTGCCGGATGACCGGTGCCGACAGCGCCGCCCTGCTGGGCCTCATCATCAGCAAGATCAGAAGCAGGAGCCCGGCGATGGCAGGAAGCGAGGGCATGCCGCCATTGATCAGGCTCCCTTGCCACTCGTCCGAGAGCCACCTGAGAAAGTCATCGACATAGGTCATCGCAATGAAGATGAGGAACGGCGCGAAAAGAAGGGTTGAGGTGAGGAGCGCCTTGACGAGCCGCGGCCGGACCTGTCGGTTGTTTTCCCGATACCGGACCAGAAACTCAGTCCCGGCGGCCAGTTCCTCACGGGAAACCGAATACTCAAAACGCCAGGAGCCGCCCGTGAATGTCACGGACGGCTCCTGCAAGTGTTCGGGCTGTTCGCCTGTCGTCACAGCGTGCGGGTGATATGCTCCACGCGGAAGCATTCGATCGTATCGCCGACGCGCATGTCTTCGTAGTTCTCGAACGCCATGCCGCACTCCTGACCCATCGGCACTTCGCCGACTTCGTCCTTGAAGCGCTTGAGCGTCTTGAGCTTGCCTTCGTGGACAACGACGTTGTCGCGGATAAGGCGGACGCCGGCTCCGCGCTCGACCTTGCCTTCGACGACGCGGCAACCTGCGACCTTGCCGACCTTGGTGATGTTGAACACTTCCAGGATCTCGGCATTGCCGATGAAGGTTTCGCGGCGTTCCGGCGAGAGCAGGCCCGACATCGCCGACTTCACGTCATCCACCAGATCGTAGATGATGTTGTAGTAGCGGATCTCGATGCCGTTGCGCTCGGCGGCCGCACGGGCCTGGGCGTTGGCACGGACGTTGAAGCCGATGATCGCCGCATTGGATGCCTCGGCAAGCGAGATATCCGATTCCGTGATGGCGCCGGCGCCCGAGTGAACGATGCGGGCACGAACTTCATCGGTGCCGAGCTTGTCGAGCGAGGCGATGATCGCTTCGATCGAGCCCTGCACGTCACCCTTGATGACCAGCGGGAATTCCTTGAAGCCGGTATCCTGCAGCTTGCTCATCATCTGTTCGAGCGAACCGCGCTGGCCGGACTGGCGGGCAGCCGCCTTGTCGCGGGCAAGACGCTGGCGATATTCGGAAATCTCGCGAGCACGGCTTTCGTTTTCGACGACTGCGAACTTGTCGCCCGCAGCCGGCGTGCCGGAAAGACCGAGCACTTCGACCGGGGTCGCCGGTCCGGCTTCCTTGACGTGGTCGCCCTTGTCGGTGACGAGCGCGCGAACGCGGCCCCACTGATCGCCGGCAACGATGATCTGGCCCGGTCTCAGCGTACCCTTCTGGACAAGAACGGTCGCAACCGCACCGCGGCCGCGGTCGAGCTGGGCTTCGATGACGGTACCCTCGGCCGTACGGCTCGGGTCGGCCTTCAGGTCGAGGATTTCGGCCTGCAGCAGCACGGCTTCGAGCAGCTTGTCGAGGTTTGTCTTGTTCTTGGCAGAAACCTCGACGTCGAGCACTTCGCCGCCCAGCGATTCAACGAAGACTTCGTGCTGCAGAAGCTGCTGGCGGACCTTGTCCGGGTTGGCTTCGTGCTTGTCGATCTTGTTGATCGCCACGATGATCGGGACACCGGCCGCCTTGGCGTGGTTGATGGACTCGATCGTCTGCGGCATCACGCTGTCGTCGGCCGCGACCACCAGGATCGCGATATCCGTCGCCTGCGCACCACGGGCACGCATCGCCGTGAAGGCGGCGTGGCCGGGGGTATCGATGAAGGTGATCTTCTGGCCGTTCTGTTCCACCTGATAAGCGCCGATATGCTGGGTGATGCCGCCGGCTTCGCCGGATACAACGTTGGCATGGCGGATGGCGTCGAGCAGCGAGGTCTTGCCGTGGTCGACGTGGCCCATGATGGTGACGACCGGCGGCCGCGACACCATTTCGCCGGCGTCGTCCGACTTGTTGAAGATGCCTTCTTCGACGTCGGATTCCGATACGCGCTTGACGGTATGGCCGAATTCGCCGGCGATGATCTCGGCGAGGTCGGCGTCGATGACGTCGCCCGGCTTCATCATCTGGCCTTCCTTCATCAGGTACTTGATGACGTCGACGGCGCGTTCGGACATGCGCTGCGACAGTTCCTGAATGGTGATGGTTTCCGGCAGGATGACTTCGCGCATGACCTTTTCGCGCGTTTCCTGCATCTGGCTTCGGCGGAACTTCTCCTGCCGGCGGCGGGTCGCGGCCATCGAACGGCCACGGGCATTGCCGTCCTCGTCCGTGCTGACCGTGGTCACCGTCAGCTTGCCGCGGCGGCGTTCGTCCTCGGTCTTCGGACGGGCCGGAACCTTGGCGGGAGCAGCGACAGGGACTCGGCCGCGGCCGGGTGCGCCACGCGGCGGACCGCGATCCTCGTCTTCTTCGTCAGCACCCTTGCGGCGACCGGCAACCGGCAGTGCCGCAGGCGCGGCGCCGGGAGTTGCAGGCCGGGGAGCCTGGGGACGTGTTTCGCCCTGACGGGCGGCAGGGGCTCCAGCAACGCGCTCGACCGGCCTTTCGGCAACCGCGGGTGCAGGCGCCTCGGCCGCTGCCGGTGCCTCGACCGGCTCGACCTTGGGTTCGGCAGCGCGGCGGGCAGCCTCGGCGGCTTCCTCGATCTTGCGGCGTTCTTCCTCGACCTGGCGACGTGCCTCGTCTTCGGCGCGCTGCTTGGCCTCGATGACCTCACGCGCCTGCGCTTCCATCAAAGCGCGGCGACGGGCTTCCATCTCGCCGGCGGAAAGATCATGCAGGACGGCGCCGCCCTGACGCTGCTGCGGACGCTGCGGCTGGCTGGATTGCTGCGGACGCTGCGGCTGGTTGGGCTGCTGCGGGCGCTGCGGTTGATTGGATTGCGGCGGGCGCTGGTTCTGCTGCGGCCGTGCATTCTGCGAGCCCGGCTGGTGGATGCGCGCCACCGGAGCGGCTGGCTGCTGCGGCTGTGGCGGACGCTGGGGCGCGACCGGCTGTGCGACAGCCTCGACCACCCGCGGTGCGGGCGCCGGGGCTACAGGCGTGATTGCAGGCTTTTCGTCCAGCGGCCGGGTCGGCCGCCGCTTGACTGTTTCGACGACGACGGCCTTGGTGCGGCCGCGACCCATGTCCTGGCGGACGGTACCCTGGCTCATCCCAGATGGCTTCAGTGTAAGGGTCTTCTTTACGCCGAGTGTCTTATCGTCTTTGTTGTCGGTCATTCCGTTCCTGTTCCTTCGGACAGGAACGGATGGAAGCCATCAGAACCCGTCGTTTAATCCGTACATATCGATGTGCGTCCGGCTAAAGCCGGTGACCGCGTCATTGTTTCGGCATGTCAGCGACACCTTTTGTCTGGGACAGACCGCCCATGCGGTACTGTTCAAGCAGGTTTGCGCGCTTCACTACACCCTCACCCGCCTGCCCCGCAAGCGCGCAGGCATGGATAAAAGCATTCTGGCCCATCACTTCGTCCAATTCAGCGCTCGTGAAGAGCGAAAAGGACGGAATGTCTTCCCCGGTATTCGAACCGAGCTTCCAGGCCTTGCGGGCCTGGTCTATTTTTCTCACTCCGTCGGCGGCCGCATCGGCCGCATGGAACACTGCAAGTGCCGCGCCCGAGCGCACGGCGGCGTCCACTTTCGTGGCGCCGGTGACGAATTGGCTCGCCTTGCGCGCCATGTTCATCATGCCGACGAGATCGGCGGCGAGCAGGCGATCGACCAGCGCGCCGAGATCCGCATCCGCCTTCGCCTCGGTCTTGAGAGCCCGGGCGAAAAGCTTCTTCTGAACCGCACGGTCGACGAGCGACCGTTCGGCCTTGATCCAGCAACCGCGGCCCGGAAGCTGGCGCTTCAGATCGGGCACGACCTGGCCGTTCGGACCGGCCACGAAGCGGATCAGCGTTTCCGGCGATCCCGCCTCGCGGGTGACGATGCAGGTACGGTCGTTCACGACGATCTCGCCCAGGTCATCATCGACAGGTCCGTTTTCGGTTGCGTCCGGCTCATTCGCGAGCGGGATCATTCCTGCTCGACGGCGTCCGCCTCCTCCGCTTCAGCTTCCGGCTCCGCGGCACCCTTTGCGAGGTCTTCCTCGGTGATCCAGCCTGCCGACAGGCGGGCCTGGACGATCATGTTCTCGGCTTCGACGCGGGAAACGTCGAACTTCGAGAACAGGCCTTCGAACTTCTTGGTCACGCCGTCCTTGCGTTCGCTCCAGCCGACGAGGTCGTCGGCAGCGCAACCGGCAAAATCTTCGATCGTCTTGATGCCGTCCTCGCCGAGCGCGACGAGCATCTGGGCGTTCAGGCCGTCGATCTGGCGCAACTCGTCCTGGACGCCGAGTTCCTTGCGCTTGGCGTCCATCTCGGCTTCGATCCGCTCCAGGTATTCGCGGGCGCGGGTCTGGATTTCGGTTGCGGTGTCTTCGTCGAAACCGTCGATCGAGGAGATTTCGTCGAGATCGACGTAAGCCAGTTCCTCGACCTGCGCAAAACCTTCCGAAGCCAACACCTGGCCGACCATTTCGTCGACGTCGAGGGCCTCCATGAAGAGGTTGGTGCGCTCGTTGAATTCCTTCTGGCGGCGCTCGGACTCTTCAGCTTCCGTCATGATGTCGATGTCCCAGCCGGTCAGCTGCGACGCGAGACGGACGTTCTGGCCGCGGCGGCCGATGGCAAGCGACAGCTGCTCGTCCGGAACCACGACTTCGATGCGCTCCGCATCCTCGTCGAGAACCACCTTGGCGACTTCGGCCGGCTGCAGCGCGTTGACGATGAACGACGCCGGATCCTGGGACCACGGAATGATGTCGATCTTCTCGCCCTGCAATTCGCCGACGACGGCCTGGACGCGCGAACCGCGCATACCGACGCAGGCGCCGACCGGATCGATCGACGAGTCGTTCGAGATCACGGCGATCTTGGCGCGCGAACCCGGATCGCGGGCGACCGACTTGATCTGGATGATGCCGTCGTAGATTTCCGGCACTTCCATGGTGAACAGCTTCACCATGAACTGCGGATGGGTACGCGACAGGAAGATCTGCGGGCCGCGCTGTTCGCGACGGACATCATAGACGTATGCGCGGACGCGATCGCCATAACGCATGTTCTCGCGCGGGATCATCTCGTCGCGGCGGATGATGCCTTCGCCGCGGCCGAGGTCGACGATGACGTTGCCGTATTCGACGCGCTTGACGGTGCCGTTGATGATTTCGCCGACGCGGTCCTTGAACTCGTCGAACTGGCGGTCGCGCTCGGCTTCACGCACCTTCTGGACGATGACCTGCTTCGCCGACTGGGCGGCGATGCGGCCGAAATCCATCGGCGGCAGCGGATCGGCGATGAAGTCGCCGATCTTGGCATCGACGTTGCGGTCGAGCGCGAGAGCCAGCGGGATCTGCGTGCCGTAGTCCTCGGCGTGCTCGACGACTTCCAGCAGGCGCTGGAGCCGGATTTCGCCGGTCTTGGAATTGATGTCGGCGCGGATATTGGTTTCCGAGCCGTAGCGGGAGCGGGCAGCCTTCTGGATGGCGTCGGCCATCGCAGCCAGCACGATCTCGCGGTCGATGACCTTTTCGCGCGCCACTGCATCCGCGATCTGCAGAAGTTCAAGCCGGTTCGCACTCACTGCCATTGTCGTTGGTCTCCGTAGGTCAAACGATGAGGCCTTTCCGGGGAAAGGCACAAGTCTCTGTTCGGTTTATTCGTCTTCTGCTTCTTCGTTCTGGTTCGCGGCCTGCGCCTTGGCGAGCTTGTCGGCCCGAAGCGCGTCGCGGATCAGATCGTCGGTCAGAATGAGCTTTGCCTCGGCCAGTGCCGAAAACGGGATCGTCACCCGCGGTTCCTCGCCATAGGCGACCTGATCCCGCTCGATCGTGAAACCGTCCGTATCGCTTTCGGTAATCCTGCCGCGGAACCGCTTGCGGTTGTCGATCATGATCGACGTTTCGCATTTGACCAGGTGGTTCAGCCAGCGGGTAAAATCCGACTTGCGGACCATCGGGCGGTCGATGCCCGGCGAGGACACTTCCAGATGATACTCCCGATCGATCGGATCTTCTACATCCAGGACCGGCGAAATCGCCACGGATACGGCCTCGCAGCCCTCGACGTCCATGGTGCCGTCGTTGCGCTCGGCCATGATCTGCAGCGTTGCGCCGTTCTGGTTCAGCATCCTCACACGCACCAGGCGATAGTCCATGGCGGTCAGCACGGGCTCGATGATTTCGGCGACCCTCAGGTCAAGCCCGGTCTCGATGATGAGCCGCGGCTCGTATTCGGTTTGCGGCATAAGCTCTCCGGCAATCATTGCCCCATGGCTGGGCCCAATGTCTGGGTTACAGTGATCGCCTAACAAAAAAGAGCGGGTCCGGTGGGGCCCACTCTTCATCGGACGATCAAGAATATGGGGTGCATATACGCTTTCAGACCCCCGATTGCAAGAGTCGCATATTCTGGGGGCGGGGCGACTGGAATTTGGTTCTGCCAGGTCTATAACCGTTTGGAACGACGCACGAAAGAACGAGGACAAAGTGCCCGATCGGATATCGACCCTGGCTCCCTTCAGGCACCAAACCTTCAGAACGATCTGGATCGCCAGCCTCGCCTCCAATTTCGGCAGCCTGATTCAGGCTGTCGGCGCGGCGTGGATGATGACCTCGATCACCGATTCCGAGGACATGGTCGCACTGGTCCAGGCCTCGACGGCGCTGCCGATCATGCTCTTTTCGCTGATTGCAGGCGCGCTGGCCGATAACGTCAACCGCCGCACCCTGATGCTGACGGCGCAGTTCTTCATGCTTACCGTCTCACTTACGCTGACGGTCTTCGCCTATCTCGACCTGCTGACGCCCTGGCTGCTTTTGACATTCACCTTCCTGCTCGGCTGTGGCGTGGCGCTCAACAATCCGGCCTGGCAGGCCTCGGTCGGCGACATGGTGCCCCGCGAGGTCTTGCCGGCTGCGGTGACGATCAACAGTGTCGGCTTCAACATCACCCGCAGCGTCGGCCCCGCGATCGGTGGCGCGATCGTCGCGGCTGCCGGTGCTGCCGCCGCGTTCGCTGCCAATTCCATGAGCTATTTCGCTCTGATCTATGCATTGATCCGCTGGAAGCCGGAAGGCCGCGACAATGCGCTGCCGCGCGAGACGCTTCTGCGGGCGCTGTCGGCCGGCCTCGGCTACGTCGTCATGTCGCCCAACATTCTCAACGTGCTGTTCCGGGGCCTTGTTTTCGGCCTCTCGGCGAGCGCCGTCCTGGCGCTTCTGCCGATCGTCGCGCGCGACCTGGTCTCCGGCGGCCCGTTGACCTACGGCATCATGCTCGGAGCCTTCGGTGTCGGTGCGATCGCCGGCGCCATGGGCAATTCACGCCTGCGCGAAAAGCTGTCGAGCGAGTCGATCGTCCGCCTGTCCTTTCTCGGGTTTGCCGCGAGCGCCGCGATCATCGGCATGAGTTCAAGCACGCTCTTGACCGCGATCGTCCTGCTCGTGCCCGGCGCCTGCTGGGTTCTGGCTCTGTCGTTGTTCAACACGACCGTGCAGCTTTCGACGCCGCGCTGGGTGGTCGCCCGCGCGCTTTCCTTCTATCAGACGGCGACGTTCGGGGGCATTGCCGGCGGAAGCTGGGTGTGGGGCATCCTGTCCGATACGTTCGGCGTCTCGATCGCGCTGACATTATCGAGCCTTGTCATGCTGCTTGGCGCCGTGATCGGCATGCGCCTGCCGTTGCCTCAGTTCAGCGATGCCAATCTCGATCCGCTCAACCGCTTCAACGTGCCGATGCTGAGCCTCGACCTGCAGCCACGCAGCGGACCCATCGTCTCCCTGGTGGACTATACCATCGCCGACGAGGACGTGCCGGAGTTCCTGACGCTGATGTCGCAGCGACGCCGTATTCGCATCCGCGATGGCGCGCGGCAATGGGCGCTGATGCGCGACTTGGAACATCCGGAAATCTGGACGGAGACCTATCACACCGCCACCTGGGCCGACTATGTGCGCCACAACCAGCGCCGCACCCAGGCGGATGCCGAGGTCTGGGACGCGATCCGCATTCTTCATCGCGGCGAAGAAGGCCCTCGCGTCCACCGGTTGATCGAGCGTCAGACAATCCCGCCGAGCGACGACATTTTCCACAAGTCGCCGCCCGACCTGCACCACTAGATCCGATGTTTTCCTTCCGAAAAGCCTGCCGCTCCGACCTTCCCGCTATCATCGACCTGCTAGTGGACGATATGCTGGGCCAGTCCCGCGAAGTCGTTTCCGATCCGATCGATCCACGCTACGAACAGGCCTTCGCGGCGATCGCGGCCGACCAAAATCAGCTTCTGGCTGTTGCCGTAGACCGAGAAGACAAGATCGTCGGCTGCCTACAGCTTTCCTTCATTCCTGGTCTGTCGCGCACCGGCATGTGGCGCGGCCAGATCGAGAGCGTGCGAGTTGCCGCGAGCGAGCGCGGCACCGGCCTGGGATCGCAGTTCATCGAATGGGCGGTGGAAAGGGCCTCAGAGCGCGGATGCCAACTGGTGCAGCTCACGTCCGACAAGGGCCGGTCGGATGCCATCCGTTTTTACGAGAAGCTTGGCTTCACTGCGAGCCATGAGGGGCTGAAGCGCAGCCTCTGACTACCGGATTTTTCCCTTGAGCGACGGATCGGGAAAACAGGTCGGGGCAATGCCGTTCTTCGCCTGCCAGTCCCCGAGCGAACGGCGGGTCTTGTAGCCGGGCAGGCCGTCGACATTGCCGACATCGTATCCCTTGGCGACCAGCGCCTTCTGCATGGCGAGCACGTCGGAGCGCAGCATCTTGCCGACATCGCCCCAGGGTGCCTGGAAAGGTCCTGCGCCCGAGGCGATCCGGTCGGCCAGGTTGCCGATGAACAGCGCGTAGAGGTCGGAATTGTTGTATTCTTTGATCACGTAGAAATTCGGCGTCACCACGAATTCCGGCCCGTTGCGCCCCGCCGGCACCAGCATCATGCCGTCCGCCTTGAGGTCGGCTGCGGGAAACGCCTTGCCGGAAATGCGGGTGATGCCGGTCGCCGCCCAGGCCGAGATCGGCTTGGCGAGATCCGGCCCTTCCTGCGCGCAGGAGACCTTTGCCGGGATAGCCACTTCGAAACCCCAATCGCGGCCGCGCTGCCAGCCTTCCTTCTGCAGGTAGTGGGCGATCGAGGCGAGCGCGTCCGGCACCGAATTCCAGATGTCGGGACGTCCGTCGCCATCGAAGTCGACGGCATATTTCAGATAGCTCGATGGCATGAACTGCGGCTGTCCGAGCGCGCCGGCCCAGGATCCCTTCATCGTGCCCGGATCGACATCGCCCCGCTCGATCATCTTCAGGGCCGCGATCAGTTCCTCGCGGAACATGTCCTTGCGGGTCGACATGAAGGCCTTGGTCGCCAGTACCTGCACGGCTGAATACGGCATCCGCGCCTTGCCGAACCCGGATTCGCGCCCCCAGATGGCGACGACGATCTCGCCCGGCACGCCATAGGCCGCCTCGATCTTCTTCAGCGTCGCCGAATAGGTGGAGGCCAGCCCTCGGCCGGTTTCAGCGAGCCCCTGCAGCCGCTTTTCGGAAAAATAGGCGCCGGGCGAGGAAAACTCCGCCTGGCTCTGGTCCTGCTGCTTCGACGGCTCCGAACCCGGCGGCACCAGGTCCGGCAGGTCCCAGTTCAGCGTCACGCCCTGAAAGGCGGTCTTCAACGTCTTCTCCGAAATCCCCGCCTTTTTGGCCGCAGAGCCTAGATCGCCGGCGATCCATCGCTGGAACTGCTTTTCGACATCGGGACGGTTCTGGGCAAGCGCGGGAAGGGGGAGGAGGGTTGTGACTACGGCGAAAACCAATGCGGGCGCTCGCCTGGAGACACCCCCCTCTGTCCTGCCGGGTATCTCCCCCTCAAGGGGGGAGATCGGATTGGGCGGGTGTCCTGCCCAAATCGCAGCAAGCGATGGGCAGAGGCGCAGAACACATCTCTTGATGGAGGTTGGTGCAGGTCGTGAAACAGGGAGTGAAGGGCGTGCCTCCAGCCGATCTCCCCTCTTGAGGGGGAGATGCCCGGCAGGGCAGAGGGGGGTATCCTTGCTCAACGTTATCCGCATCAAGGCTCCAACCAGCGAGGCAGATGGGGTACGTCTCCACATACTCGATGCTTCCTCTAAATCGCCGTCCGCGCTCGAAGCGCCGCCGTCAGCGTGCCCTCGTCGAGATAATCGAGCTCCCCGCCGACCGGCACGCCATGCGCCAGCCGCGTGATCTTCACGTCGATCCCCGAAAGCTGGTCGGTAATATAGTGTGCCGTGGTCTGCCCCTCGACGGTCGCGTTGACCGCGATGATGATCTCGCGGATGACGCCCTCGTTCACCCGGTCGATCAGCCCGCGGATGTTGAGATCATCCGGCCCGACGCCGTCGAGCGGCGAGAGCGTGCCGCCGAGCACGTGATAGGTCGTGTTCATGGCGCCCGCCCGCTCCAGTGCCCAGAGGTCGGAAACGTCTTCGACGACGATCAGCATCGTCTGGTCGCGGCGGATATCGGTGCAGACGGTGCAGGGATCGACGGTATCGACATTGCCGCAGCGCGGGCAGATCTTCACCTTGTCATAGGCCTCGCCCATGGCGCTCGAAAGCGGCCCCAGCAGCTGTTCCTTCTTCTTGATCAGATGCAGCGCCGCCCGGCGCGCCGAGCGCGGTCCGAGGCCTGGGACCTTTGCCAGAAGCTGGATGAGTTTTTCGATTTCGGGGCCGGTGACTCGCTTTGCCATGTTCTCCCTTTAGCCCATATGCTTGAAAAACGGAATCGCGGAAGGACCGCTCATGAAACTTCTCGCCATCTGCCTCGGCCACTCGGAAAGGCTGCCGGGCAAGAGCTTCAAGACCGGCATCTACAAGTCGGCCGTCAATGCCGCCGTCATGATCGACAGCCTCGGCCTGGTCGGGGATGCGGTCTGCAATACGAAACATCACGGCGGCGAGGATCAGGCGATCCTGCTCGAGGGCTCGCTGACATTGGACTGGTGGGCGGCCGAACTCGGCCGCGAACTTGCACCCGGCACCTTCGGCGAGAACCTGATCGTCGAAGGCCTCGACAACCGCGATGTCGCTGCCGGCGATCGGTTTCACATCGGCGAAGTCGTGCTCGAAGCGAGCTGCGCCCGCTCTCCCTGCAACACGTTCGCGGTGAGGATGGGCGACCCGGCATTCGTGAAGACCTACAAGAACGGCGGCCGCCCCGGCATCTATTGCCGGGTCATCAAGCCCGGCATGGTCTCGCCCGGCGATCCCGTCCGCCGCGAACCCTATGCCGGCGAGCGCGTGACGATCGCGGAAATGCTGGCGGCCGTCGGCAAAAACCTGTCGGATGCTGAAAGAGCTCGGTTTCTCGGCGCCCCGATCGGTCGCCGATGGAGGCCGGTGTTCGAGAACTAGCGCGTCGCGATCGCCGCACTCGTCATGGCGCATGCCGTCATCGGAACCTCCCTATCCCATCAGACGAAGATCAGAACGGCATCTTGAAGCCGGGCGGGATCGGCAGGCCGGCGGTCAGTTCCTTGGTCTTTTCGGCGGCGATCGCCTCGGCACGTTCCTTGGCCGCCTTGTGGGCGGCGACGATTAGGTCTTCGAGGATCTCGACATCGTCTTCCTTGAACAAGGACGGATCGATCTTGAGGCCGAGCATATCGCCCTTGCCGTTGAGCCGCACGGTCACCAGCCCGCCGCCGGACGTGCCTTCGACGTCGAGAGCGGCGATTTCCGCCTGCATCTGCTCCATCTTGGCCTGCATTTCCTTGACCTTGCCCATCATGCCCATGATGTCGCGCATCTGTCTCGTCCTCTTCTCTTATAGTTCGATGTCGTCGCCGGGGAGGATGTCGCCCTCTTCGGATTCCGCGGTTGCCGCCGCCGGCAGGTCCTCGGCCTCGTTCTCATCCTCTTCCGTCACCCGGATACGCACGTCGGTGATCCTTGCGCCCGGGAACTGGGCAAGGATCGCCGCCACGTCCGGATCGGCGCGGGCGTCGGTGAACTGCGCTTCCCGCACGCTCTTTTCCGATTCGACCAGGGTCGGCTCGCCGGCCTCGTTGCTGAGCGTCACCCACCAGGTGATCCCGGTCCATTCCTCAAGCCGCGCCTTCAGGTCGCCGGCAATGGTCTTCGGTGCGTCGCCGGAAAGATTGATCTCCAGCCGGCCCGGCTCGAGCTTCACCAGCCGCACGAAATTGCGCAGCAGCGCCTTCAGCCGCGGGTCGCGGTTCTTGGAGCAGAGATCGGCGATGTCCGATATCGAATTGACCGGAACCTTCGGCACCGGCTTTTCAGCGGGCTGTTCTTCGGTCCGGCCGACGGGCATGTCCCGCGGCATCGTGTTTGGCACGGCCTGCAGCATGGCGGTCGGACCGCCCGCCGGAATACGCGGGGCCGACATCTCGGTGCCGCGCGCATTGACCGGCGATTGCGGCGGCGAAACCGGCCGCCCGCCGCCATTGCCGTTCGGAACCGGCGCACGCTGGCCGTCGCCATTGGAAAAATCCGCAAGCCGGCGCGCGGCATCTTCCGGCGAGGGAAGATGGGCCGCATGCGTCAGCCGGATCAGCACCATTTCGGCCGCCCCCGCCGGGCGCGAGGAATTTTCGACTTCCGGAATGCCCTTCAGCAGCATCTGCCAGATGCGCGACAGGGTGCTCACCGCCACGCCGTCCGCAAATTCCCGGCCGCGCACGCGCTCCACTTCGCTGATCGAAGGATCGCTGGCGGCATCCGGGATATATTTGAAACGGGTGGTCAGATGGGTGAAATCGGCAAGGTCGGTCAGGACAACGACCGGATTGGCGCCCGCTTCGTATTGCGCCGTGAATTCCGAAAGCGCCGCCGTCACGTCGCCGCGCACGATATGCTCGAACAGGTCGACGATGCGGGCTCGGTCTGCAAGCCCCAGCATGCCGCGCACGGTTTCGGCCACCACGCTGCCGCCGCCATGGGCAATCGCCTGGTCGAGCAGCGACAGGCCGTCACGCGCCGAACCTTCGGCGGCACGGGCGACCATGGCAAGCGCCTCCTGTTCGGCCGGAATGCCTTCCTTTTCGAGGATCGTCGTGAACAGCCCGACCAGATCGGCGGCGCTGATGCGGCGCAGGTCGAAGCGCTGGCAGCGCGACAGTACGGTGATCGGAACCTTGCGGATTTCCGTCGTCGCGAAGATGAATTTCACATGTTCCGGCGGCTCTTCGAGCGTCTTCAGCAGGCCGTTGAAGGCCTGCGTCGAGAGCATGTGAACTTCGTCGATGATATAGACTTTGTAGCGGGCCGAGACCGGGCGGTAGCGCACCTGCTCGATGATCTCTCTTATGTCGTCGATGCCGGTATGCGAAGCGGCGTCCATCTCGATCACGTCGACATGCCGGCCTTCCATGATCGCCTGGCAATGTTCGCCGGGGATCCTGAGGTCGATGGTCGGCTTGTCGATATCCGGCGTCTTGTAGTTCAGCGCGCGGGCGAGGATGCGGGCGGTGGTTGTCTTGCCCACCCCGCGAACGCCGGTCAGCATATAGGCCTGGGCGATGCGGCCGGTCTCGAACGCGTTGGTGAGCGTGCGGACCATCGGCTCCTGGCCGACCATCAGGTCCGAGAAATCCTTGGGCCGGTATTTGCGGGCGAGCACCCGGTATCCGCTGCCTGTGGCGGGATTGGCGGCGGAAGTGCTTGGAGATGTAGGCCCGGTATCGCTCATTCAGTCCTGCCAGCCTGCGCGGGCCAATCCTGAGCACGGTCTTGACCGGGCCGGAAGCTGACCAAGATGGTAGTACACGTAAAAGGGTGGGAGGCTGGCACGGCGACCCGTGCCTGGCTCGTTAGGGCTGCTTCCTTCCGGACCTGACCCGGTTGGCGAGTGGCTCGTCCACCACCAACCTCCCACCGTCCATATCGTCAATAACGCTTCCAAATGCAAGCCAACCCTGTAAAAAACTGCTATCGAACAGAAAAACAAGGGAGGAAAGTTTGAGCGAATTCGAACTGGATGGCAGGATTGCCCGCGATTCCGATCTTGTGAGGGTGCTCGGCCTCTGCCAGCTCCGCATCCAGAACGACAGCCGCTGGCCCTGGCTGGTCATGGTGCCGCAACGCGCCGACATGACCGAGATCTTCGACCTTTCGCCGGAAGAACAGGCCATGCTCTCCGCCGAGGTCAACAAGGTGGCTGCGGCCCTGAAGACGGTGACCGGCGCCACCAAGATCAATGTCGGCGCGCTCGGCAATATCGTCCGCCAGCTGCATGTCCATGTCATTGCAAGGTTCGAAGGCGATCCGAACTGGCCCGGCCCGGTCTGGGGTTTCGGCCAGGCGGCGCCATACGGCGAATCACAGAAACAAGATTTCCTCAACAAACTGGTTGAAGCGCTTTCATGACCGCGACCCTATTCGACACCGACGCACCCCATCCCGAACCGAGCACGCTGACGGCGTTTTCCGGCAACAAGCTGGATCGCCGTGCCGAATACCGAGAAGACGATTGCGTCGAGAAGGCGCTCGCCGTCGAAGGCGCCCATATCCTCGCCTTCACCGGCAGCCGGGTTATCCTCAAGCACGACAGCCAGATTCTCGACCCGCTGTTTTCTCCCTACGAGCTTGCCGAACTGAAGCCGGATTTCGACAACGCCGTGCTGCTCGGTTACCACGAGACCGGCGAGCCGCGCATTGCGGTGCCGGTGCTGATCGCCGCAGAAGAGCTGGCAGGCCACTACAAGCCGACCGAGGCCCGCGCGCTTTTCCGCGACCAGCTGATCGAAGGCGAGCTGCAGGGCGAGATCGCCCAGGCGGTTGCGCTTCTGAATTGGAACGCGTCCAACAAGTTCTGCGGCAAATGCGGATCGCCGACCGAAACCAGGATCGGCGGTTACAAGCGCGTCTGCACCCAGTGCCAGCACATGAGCTTCCCGCGCACCGATCCGGTGGTGATCATGCTCACCATCGACACCGAGCGCGACCGCTGCCTGCTCGGCCGCAGCCACCATTTCCAGGAGGGCATGTATTCCTGCCTTGCCGGTTTCGTGGAGCCGGGCGAGACGATCGAGGATGCGGTGCGCCGCGAGACTTTCGAGGAATCCGGCATCGAGACGGGCCGGGTGCGTTACCACGCCTCGCAGCCCTGGCCGATGCCGCATTCGCTGATGATCGGCTGTTACGCGGAGGCGAAGTCCACCGAGATCAGGATCGACCCGCAGGAAATGGCCGATGTCCGCTGGTTCGAGCGCGCCGAGGCCGCCGCCATGCTGGATGCCGGGCCGGACGCTCCGCTTTTCGCGCCGGTCAAAGGGGCGATCGCCCATCGCCTGCTCCGCGACTGGATCGAATGGAGCCGGTAAAACCATGACCGTCGCGCGGTCGGAGCGCCTGCTGGCGCTTCTTCAGGCGCTCCGGCGCTACCGCCAGCCCGTCAGCGGCGCGAGACTTGCCGCCGAGACCGGCGTCAGCCTGCGCACGCTCTACCGCGATATCGCCAGCCTCCAGGCGCAAGGTGCCTTCATCGAAGGCGAGGCGGGTCTCGGTTACGTCCTGCGACCCGGCTTCATGCTGCCGCCGATGATGTTTTCGCAAGAAGAGATCGAAGCGCTGGTGCTCGGCTCCCGCTGGGTGGCGAAGACCGCCGATCCGCGGCTCGCCGCCGGCGCCATCGATGCGCTCGCCAAGATCGCCGCCGTCCTGCCGCCGGACCTGAAAGAGGACCTCGACAATTCGACGCTGCTTGTCGGCACGCCGCGGCGAAACGAGAGCGGAGCCGATCTCGCCCTGATCCGGCGGGCGATCCGCGCCGAATATATCCTCGACCTCGCCTATGAAGACGAAAAAGGGGCGCTGACCCATCGAAAAGTCTGGCCGTTCGCGCTGGGCTTCTTCGACAGCGTCCGGGTCATGATCGCCTGGTGCGAACTCCGGCAGGATTTCCGGCATTTCCGCACGGACCGTATTGCATCCGCGGTCTCGACGGAAAAGCGTTATCCACGCCGCAGGCAGGTGCTTCTCAAGGAATGGCGGGAGAAGGAAGGAATTCCCGCCCGGCCGTGAAGACTGCTGCCATTATTTGTCAGTAGGGTGCGATAATCTCCAGTTAGTCCCAACCAAAGGAGAACTGACATGGTCCACCCCGATTTCACCATCCTCTTCGTCGACAATCCGCTCGCCAGCGCCGATTTCTACCAGTCCCTGTTCGGTACCGAACCCGTGGAAAGATCCCCGACCTTTGCGCTCTTCGTGCTGAACACCGGCATGAAGTTCGGCCTCTGGTCGCGCCACACCGCCGAGCCCTCGGTAACGGCCGGCACCGGCGCCTCGGAGATCTGCTTCAAGCTTGATAAGGCTGCCAGCGTGGACGAGGTCTATGCCGACTGGACGAGCCGCGGCCTGCGCGTGCTGCAGACGCCGGTGGAGATGGATTTCGGCTATACGTTCGTCGTCACCGATCCGGACGGGCACCGGCTGCGGGTCTATGCGATGAACGCCGCGTAAGCGCGAAAGGCGGTCGGCAGCGGCGGGTGTCACACCCCCTCTGCCCTGCCGGGCGTCTCCCCCTCAAGTCAATTCTTCTGCAGCGCCCCGCGCATCGGGTGGCCCTTGTACGTGCCCAGAACCCTGACCTTCTCCGAGAAGAACCGCAGCTCCTCCAGCGCTCGCCGCACTGGCGCGTCGTCCGGATGGCCCTCGATATCCGCGTAGAACTGCGTCGCCACGAACTTGCCGCCCAGCTGGTAGCTTTCGAGCTTGGTCATGTTGATGCCGTTGGTCGCAAAGCCGCCCATCGCCTTGTAGAGTGCGGCCGGAATGTTGCGGACGTTGAAGACGAAGGTCGTGACGATCACGTCGTCCGGATCGTTCCGCTGCACCCATTTTTCGTCGCGGGAGAGCACCACGAAGCGGGTGACATTGTCGTCCCGATCCTCGACATTTTCCGTCAGGATTTCAAGGCCATAGAGATCGGCCGCAAGCCGCGGCGCGAGTGCGGCCATCGTCCGGTCGCCCTTTTCGGCCACCATCTTGGCGGAACCGGCTGTGTCGCCGGCGACGACCGCCTTCCAGCCGTTCGAGCGGATGATCTTTCGGCACTGGCCGAGCGCATGGATATGGCTGTGGACGGTGCGGATTTCCTCGTGGCTCACCCCGGGCAGCACCATCAGCTGGAAGCGGATGGGCATGAAATATTCGCCGATGATATGCAGCCGCGATTCCGGCAGGAGATGATGGATGTCGGCGACGCGGCCGGCGATGGTGTTCTCGATCGGGATCATCGCCAGGTCCGCATCGCCGTTTTCGAGCGCCTGGAACGCGTCCTCGAATGTTGGGCAGGGCAGCGGTTCCATGGTCGGGAACATGTCGCGGCAGGCCATGTCGGAATTGGCGCCGAAATCGCCCTGGAAGGCGATGCGATTGGTGAGTGCGTTCATGGGGTTATCCGTTACGAGGAGGCCAGGCGGCCAGACAGGATCGCGCGGGCCTTTTCAAGGTCGGCGGGAGTATCGACGCCTAAGGGAACCGAGTCAACGATCTCGGCATCGATGCGCATGCCGGCTTCGAGCGCCCGGAGCTGTTCGAGCGATTCGCGCCTTTCGAGCACGGACGGCCCGAGCGACACGAACTTTTCGAGCGCCGCGCGGCGATAGGCATAGAGACCGATATGATGATAGAGCGGGCCGTTGCCGTAGGGCGCGGTGGCACGGGTAAAATAAAGTGCCTTCAGCCGCGTAGAAGACAGCGGCGAACCGACGATCTTCACGACATTCGGATTGGTCTTCTCATGTTCGTCGGTGATCTCGACGGTCAGTGTCGCGATATCCGTCGAGGGATTGTCGAGCGGCTTGAGCGAAGCACGCACCGCTTCCGGCTCGATCGTCGGCAGGTCGCCCTGAACGTTGATGACAAAATCCATTTTTGCGTCCGGATCGGCCTTCTGCACGGCTTCGAAAATGCGGTCCGAGCCGGATTGATGGTCCTGCCGGGTCATCACCACGTCGAAGCCTCCGGCGGCCACGGCGTCGTAGACGTCCTGGTGGTCGACGGCGACGATGATTCGCCCGACCTGTGCTTCCTCGGCTCGTTTTGCTACCTGCACGATCATCGGCAGGCCCGCAATATCAGCCAGAGGTTTCCCGGGCAGGCGTGTCGAGGCCATTCGCGCCGGGATCAACACCAGCGTCCGGTCAAAAGCCGAATTCTTCATGGAAAGACCCTTCTATTCCCGCGTAAACAGTGTCAAAAAGTCTCACGCGCGGGACGATAATCGTGTTGCAACAACCATGCAAAAGACATAGGTTCCGCGCGATTTCAAGATGGTCCGCTTCCTCATGAGGCGGTTGCGAAGGAGCATTTGCCGATGAACCCCTATGTCAACATGGCGGCAGGCGCCCTGCTTGCTACTGTTTTCGTCATGATGTCGGTGTCCATTGCCTCGGAAGGCATTTTCCACTCGGAGGTACCCGAGAAGGCAGGTTTTGCCATCGTTGCCGCCGAAGAGCCCGCTGCCGGTGAAGCCGCCGCCCCCGCCGCCGCCGCCGTTCCGATCGCGCAGCTGCTGGTGAAGGCCGACGCCAAGGCTGGCGAAGCAGCATTCAAGAAGTGTCAGAGCTGTCATTCCGGAGAGAAGGGCGGACCGAACAAGGTCGGCCCGGACCTCTGGGGCATCGTCGACCGCCCGGTCGCCGGACATGAAGGCTTCTCCTATTCGGCCGGCATGAAGGAGTTCTCCAAGGGCGGTGCCGAGCACTGGACCTTCGACAACCTCAACCACTTCCTGACCGCCCCCAAGGCTTTCGTGAAGGGTACGGCGATGGGCTTTGCCGGTCTCAAGGCCGATGCCGAGCGCGCCAACCTGATTGCTTACCTGCGCACGCTGGCTGATTCGCCGGTTCCGCTTCCGGACCCGAATGCAGCCGCTCCGGCGCCCGCCACCAACTGATCGCCAGTTCCAGGAACTTCCAAATGAAATGCCCGGCGTCTGTCGGGCATTTCCGTTTTGGGCGTTCGTGATCGAGCTGCGGTGAGCTCAGCCTAGCAGCCATGCCCAGAAGCCGACGGTGAAGACGCCGAATGCGGTGGTCATGCTGATCACCGAGGCTGCAAGGCTGTGGCCGGAGCGGAAGCGCTGGGCGATGAGCCAGGCATTGATGCCGGTCGGCACCGAGGCGGTCAGCACCAGCGCCGCGGTCCAGTCCTTCGGCAGGGCAAACAGAGTGCTCATCAGGAAGACGAGCGCCGGCAGCACCAGAAGCTTCAGCGCCGCTGCGGCCCCCGAAAGGCCGATATCACCCCGGATCGGATATCTGGTCAGCGCCATGCCGATCGATATCAGGGCGACCGGGCTCGCCGCGGCGGAAATCTGGTCGACGACGATGGCGATCGCCGACGGGAGATGCAGGCCGAGAAAGTTGAAGGCGACGCCGACGATCAGCGCGATCACCAGGGGATTGCGGGCAAGGTTGGAACCCACCTGCCTGAGGACCGCTGCGATGCCGCGCTTTTCGCCGCCGTCGACCTTGGCGGCCGCGCCCTCCATCAGGATCGTGCCAGCGACCATCATCAGCGGCAGGTGGATCGCAAGCAGGATGGAGATCGCCACCAGTCCATCCTTGCCGACCACATGCGCCACCAGCGGCAGGCCGATGAAGACGTTGTTGGCAAACGAGCCGGACATGCCGGCGATCACGCCGATCTTCGCGTCCCGGCCGAAGACGCGGGTGGTGAGGATGTGGCCGATCCCCCAGGTCATGGCGACCCCGAGGAAATAGGCGGTCCACAGCCGGAACGGCGAGGCGCCTTCGAAATGCGCATCCGCCAGTGTCCGGAAGATCAGCATCGGCACGGCGATCTTGAACACGAATTCGCCGAGCGCGTCGCCGGTCTCTTCCTTCAATATCCCGGTCTTCGCTGCCATCCAGCCGATCAGGATCAGGATGAAGAGGGGCACGACATTCAGGAAGACGGAGGACAAGGGGGAGGCTTTCTGTGGAGATGTTTTCATGCGTCTAACGCATGTCGCCGCCCGCGACAAATGCGTTTAATGCAGGGAGGTTGTTTGAAGGGGAGGCGTGGCGGCAGGCGCGCAACAAAAAAGCGGGGCAATTCCCCGCTTTCCCTCCTGGTCTCGTCCAGGACATCCGGTGGTCGGCCGCCAGTTCATCCGTGGTCGGCAACACAACCGGATGTCCAAGTCTATAACCTGTGATCGTGACAACAGAGTGACGGAGTAAAACGGCCCGGATTGCCGGCATAGCGGTTATTTTTCCTTCCAATCAGCTGAAAACCCGAATACCGGTTTTCGCGACAAGCTGTTTCCCAAGAGGATCAAGACCGGATGCCCAAGTTCGACGTGCTCACCATCGGCAATGCCATCGTAGATATTCTCGCCCGCTGCGACGACAATTTCCTCACCGACAATGCGATCACCAAGGGTGCGATGAATCTGATCGATGCCGAGCGTGCCGAACTTCTCTATTCGAAAATGGGCCCGGCGGTCGAAGCATCCGGCGGTTCGGCCGGCAACACGGCGGCCGGCATTGCCGGTTTCGGCGGCAAGGCCGCCTATTTCGGCAAGGTCGCGGAAGACCAGCTCGGCAACATCTTCCAGCACGACATCCGCGCACAGGGTGTCCACTACCAGACTAGGCCGGAAGGCGTCCATCCGCCGACCGCCCGTTCGATGATCTTCGTGACGCCGGATGGCGAGCGTTCGATGAACACCTATCTCGGCGCCTGCGTCGATCTCGGCCCGGAGCATGTCGAAGAGGACGTCGTTGCCGAGGCCAAGGTCACCTATTTCGAAGGTTACCTCTGGGATCCGCCGCGCGCCAAGGAAGCGATCCGCGAATCGGCACGCATCGCCCATGAGCATGGCCGCGAAGTGTCGATGACGCTGTCCGACCCCTTCTGCGTTGGCCGTTACCGCGCCGAATTCCTCGACCTGATGCGCTCCGGCACGGTCGACATCGTCTTCGCCAACAAACAGGAAGCGCTATCGCTTTACGAGACCGAGGATTTCGAACTGGCGCTGAAGAGGATTTCTGAAGATTGCAAGCTGGCGGCTGTGACGCTCAGCGAAGAAGGCGCGATCATCGTGCGGGGCGACGAACGGGTGAAGGTCGCGGCCTATCCGATCAAGGAGCTGGTCGATACGACCGGTGCCGGCGATCTGTTCGCCGCCGGTTTCCTGTTCGGCTACACGAATGACCGCTCTCTCGAGGATTGCGGCAAGCTCGGCTGCCTGGCGGCTGCGATCTGCATTCAGCAGATCGGCCCGCGCCCGATGGCGTCGCTCACCGAAGCTGCGAAGAAGCAGGGCCTCCTTTGAGGCCTCGCAGGGAAGAGCTTATTTGAAGGCCTCGCCGGGATAGGCGCCCCAGATTTCGGCCTGGGCGATCCAGCCCTCGGCGCCATTGGTTTCGGCGCGGCACCAGTCGCCGTTGCATTCCTTGATCTGCAGCACGACGCCCGGCTCCAGCTTGGCCAGGATGGCGGCCGTCGCCTGCGGGTCGCGGCGCATGTTGACGTAGATATCCTTGCCCTTGCCGCGCATCCACGGGGCGGCCACTGCCGTCCGGTCACCCGAGAGCAGGGCCTGGTTGACCCAGCCCTCGGTGCCCTCGGCGTCGCGAACCCGCCGCCAGTTTTCGTATTCCTGGATGATTTCCATCGGCGTGCCGGACTTCATATACATCCAGGACACCGCATAGTCGGTGCTCGGGCCGATGCGGATATTGACCTTCCTCGACTTGAGGCTGACGAAACGCGGCAGCGGCAGGCCGCTCGGACCCTTGGCGGCGCCCTGAGCATAGCTCGGGGCGGGTGCGGACAGGGAGGCGACAAGCCCGAAGGAAAGAGCGATGAAGGAGGAAAGAATGGCGCGACGCATGTGTTTGGTTCCGGCTGAGCGATCTCGGGCTTTCGGGAACCTCGCGAGGTTTTGTTTGTCTTCGCTGACGGGTCTGGTAGAAAACGCCCTGGATGAACTGAATATCGCGCGACTTGGTTAAGGACCTCCTAAAGCAGGTCACCCGAAAGCGGGTACCGGTTTCGGGATAACGACAGGCGTCGAACAAAAGCTTGAAGCACGAAACCTGAGCGTGTCCCGGTTTCGTGCCTCAAGGTCTCAGGCAGAGAGTTTCATGACGGCGAAGAAGAAACCCAAGGTCTATATCACCCGTAAGCTGCCGGATGCGGTGGAAACCCGCATGCGCGAGCTGTTCGAGGCCGAACTCAATATCGACGACACGCCCCGTTCGCGCGACGAGTTGGCCGCCGCGATGAAGTCGGCCGATGTGCTGGTGCCGACCGTGACCGACCGTATCGACGAGGCGCTGATCGAGGAAGCCGGGCCGCAACTCAAGTTGATCGCCAGCTTCTCCAACGGCTTCGACCATATCGACGTCGATGCCGCAGCCCGAAAGGGTATCACCGTCACCAACACGCCGAACGTGCTGACCGAGGACACGGCCGACATGACCGTGGCGCTGATCCTTGCCGTCAACCGGCGGCTGGCGGAAGGTTCACGCATCCTGACCGACAAGCCGGGCGAGTGGAGCGGCTGGAGCCCGACCTGGATGCTCGGCCGGCGGATCTGGGGCAAGCGCATCGGCATTGTCGGCATGGGCCGCATCGGCACCGCCGTTGCCCGCCGCGCCAAGGCCTTCGGCCTGTCGATCCATTATCACAACCGCAAGCGCGTCAGTCCGGCCACCGAAGAGGAGCTCGAGGCGACCTACTGGGATAGCCTCGACCAGATGCTTGCCCGCGTCGATATCGTCTCGGTCAATTGTCCCTCGACGCCGGCGACCTTCCATCTTCTGTCGGCGCGGCGCCTGGCGCTGATGCAGCCGGGCTCGATCATCGTCAACACGGCCCGCGGCGACATCATCGACGAGGCCGCGATGATCCAGCTTCTGCGTGACAACAAGATCGCCGGCGCCGGACTGGACGTCTACCAGAACGAGCCGGCGGTGAACCCGAAACTCGTCAAGCTCGCCCATCAGGGCCGCGTCGTGCTGTTGCCGCACATGGGCTCGGCCACGATCGAAGGCCGGATCGACATGGGCGATAAGGTGATCATCAATATCCGTACCTTCTTCGATGGCCATCGCCCGCCGAATCGGGTGCTGCCCGGCCGCAACTGATCAGTCGAGACGTTTTTGCATCTCGATCGAGGTGGTGCGGGTGAATCCCGGATGCGCGTTTTCCGCCGTCTTGGCGAAGCCCCATCTTGCGAAGGTCGCGTGATTGCCGGTGAGTTCGATGCGGGTTTCGAGCCGCAGCGCCGGCAAGCCCTTTTCCCGAGCAATCTCCTCCGCAAGCGAAAGCAGCCTGCGGCCGATGCCCTTGCCCTGGCTGGTCGGGGCGATGGCGAGCTTGCCGATATAAAGGAAGCCCTGCTCCGGCTTGCAGAAGATGCAGCCGATGAGCCTGCCGCCTTCGATCGCCGCAAATGCGATCTCCTCGCGAGCCTTCTGGGCAAGCGAAGCGAGGGTCAGCCGATGTGCGGAAGAGGGCGGATCGATGACGTCGTCCATATAGGCGAAGGACGAAAGGATGAGGGCCAGGAGTTCGTCCCAGCGCCCGAAACCCTCGCCGATCCGGGTAATCTCGATCGCCGCCGGCTCGCTCACTCGGCGGCAGCCTTGGCCGTGCGGCGCTTGTATTTGATCGTATCGAAACGGGCCGACAGCGAATCGTAGAGCATCAACCGCCCGACCAGCGGTTCGCCGATGCCAGTCACGAGCTTGATCGCCTCCATCGCCATCAGCGTGCCGATCACCCCCGTCAATGCACCCACGACGCCGGTCTCGGCGCAGGAGGGGATCAATCCCGCCGGCGGTTTTTCCGGAAAGAGATCGCGGTAGCCGGGATTGAGGGCGCCGTCAGGCCCTGCCTCATAGGGTTTCATCACCGTCACCGACCCGTCGAAGCGGCCGACCGCGCCGGTCACCAGCGGTATCCGCGTGAGTTCCGCGGCATCGGCGGCCGCATAGCGCGTATCGAAATTGTCGGAACCGTCGATCAGCAGGTCGAACAGGGCAAGCTTTCGCGCTGCCCATTCGGCCGAAAAGCGCTCCTCGAAATCGACCACGCGGACATGCGGGTTGAGACGGGCGATCGCCTCGCGGGCGCTCCTCGTCTTCAACTCGCCGATCGTGCCGGTATCGTGGATGACCTGCCGCTGCAGGTTGGAAAGGGAAACCAGGTCGTCGTCGATGATCCCGATCGTGCCGATGCCGGCGGCCGCCAGGTATTCGAGGATCGGCGCGCCGAGCCCGCCGGCGCCGATGACCAGCACGCGGGCATTTTTCATCTTCTGCTGCCCCGAGCCGCCGATTTCCGGCAGCAGGATATGACGGCGATACCGCTCGATCTCGTCTTGGCTCAGTTTTTCCGGGGTCAGGCTTTCCATGCCGCGACCATATCACCGGCAGCCAAGCCGCGTAAGATGGATTTCAATCGCCAATGCCACCATGTGCGACGGTAAAGAACTGCGCCCGGTCGGCAAGCGCGGAAAACATTCCCCGGTCGGTGCCGGTCATGAAGGACTGGCCTCCGAGACCGTGAACGAGGTCGAACAGGGCGGCCCGCCGGCCTTCGTCGAGATGGGCGGCGATCTCGTCGAGCAGCAGGATCGGCGCGTAGCCGGTCATGTCGGCGGTGAGCCTTGCATGGGCGAGCACAAGGCCGATCAGCAGGGCCTTCTGTTCGCCGGTCGAGCAGCGCTCGGCCTCCATGTCTTTTTCGCGATGGCGAACCAGAAGGTCGGAACGGTGCGGCCCGTCCAGTGTGCGGCCCGCTGCGGCATCGCGGCCGCGGCCATTGCGCAGCATGTCGAGATAATCTTCCTCGAGATCGGCGGCCGGGCGATCCATCGCACCGTCCATGAAGCCTTCGAGCGTCAGGACCGGCGTGGGGAACGGCGTCTCGCCGGAATTCGCCGACAGCCTCCGCAGCAGACCGAGCATTTCCTGCCGGGCAGCGGCCATGGCGATACCGAGGCCTGCCATCTGCGCCTCGATGGCCGACAGCCAGGAGGGGTCGAAGCGGCCTTCCGAAAGCAGCCGGTTGCGGCTCCTCATGGCGCGCTCGAAATCGCTCGCCCGGCGGCCATGGGCGGGATCGAGCGACAGGACGAGCCGATCGAGGAAACGGCGCCGGTCGGAGGATCCGCCGGTGAACAGCCCGTCCATCGCCGGCGTCAGCCATAGCACGCTCAGGTGGTCGGTAAGCTCCTCGGTCGATTTGGCCGGCGTGCCGTTGATCCTGAGCTTGCGGGTCACGCTTTCGCCTTCGCCCGGCTCGATGCCGGTGCCGATCGAGACCTCGCCGTCCATGCCGTCGACATCCGCAAAGATCGTGAACCCGCCCGCAGCCCCGACGCGGGTGACATCGGACAGCACGGCGCGGCGCAGGCCGCGGCCTGGTGACAGGAAGGAGACGGCTTCCAAGAGATTGGTCTTGCCCGCGCCGTTCTCGCCGGTCAGCACCACATGGCGCCCGTCGAGCGGCAGCGCCGCTTCCGCATAGTTGCGGAAATCGGTGAGCTTCAGCCGGGAAAGGGAGGTCTTCTGCGCCATCGGGAATCTTAAGGTTTCGTGAAACAGGAGCTAAGGGCTCGAAGCCTGGATGGCAAGCGCTTGCTTGGGAAGGCGAATGCCTCTTAGCCTGCCTTGCCTCGGGACCAGGCGGCGAGCCGACCGCTCGCTGGCGCTTGTCCGTCTCAAGCAGTTGCAAGTTTCGGTAGGTGCAGACCGCAGCCCCGCCTGCAAATATCTTGCGAGACCTTTCCATAAGACATGTTTTCTCAATGCGGCACTAATTTATAATTACTCAAAACCTAGGGGCTATGGCTAACAGAACGTTAAAACTTCCCTCCTAGAAATGACCATACACGCATCGCATTTCGCATCCGGCCGTGTTGATTTTTTTAACTCCGGAGACCCCCATGAAAGACCAGAACCACCAAGCCGATCTCGCCGAGCGCCTTGAATTCATCGGCCTTGGCCATGAGCAGCGCCGGTCTCTGTCCGACATTAGGCCGACCATCAAGGATGCAATCGGCGGCGCGCTGGATGCCTTCTATAGCAAGGTCAAAGCCAATCCGCAGACGGCCAAGTTTTTCTCCAGCGATGGCCATATCGCCCAGGCCAAGAGCCGCCAGGCCTCGCATTGGGATGGTATCGCCTCCGGCAAATACGATGCCGCGTATGTCGAGGCGGTTTCCGCCATCGGCCGCACCCATGCCCGCCTCGGTCTCGAGCCGCGCTGGTATATCGGCGGTTATGCGCTGATTCTCGACGGTATCATCCGTGCCGTCGTAAGCCGGGAGATGACCGGGTTCTTCCAGGAGAAGAAGGCGAAGGTGCTTTCCGAACATCTTGCCTCCGTCGTCAAGGCTGCCCTGCTGGACATGGACTATGCCATCTCGGTCTATCTTCAGGCTCTGAGCGACGAGCGCAAGCGGGCCGAAGCCGGGCAGGAAAAGGCCAAAGTCGAGCAGGACGCAGCCCTTGCGGCGCTCGAAGCGGCGCTGACGAGCCTTGCCGGTGGCGACCTGACATCCGAACTCTGGCAGGAACTTGCGCCGAATTTCGCCAAGCTGCAGCAGAACTACAACTCGTCGATTTCTGAACTCGACGCGGCCATGCGCGAGATCAGCACCTCGGTAGAACAGGTACGCGCCGAAGCCGGCGGTATTTCGTCGGCTGCCGAAAACATGGCCCGGCGCACGGAGCAGCAGGCTTCGGCGCTCGAACAGACAGCGGCGGCATTGGAAGAGATTACCACGATTTCCGGCCAGGCCGCGCAACGGACCCGCGAAGTGCAGGTGATTGCGCGTGAATCCGCCTCGGAGACGGTCCGCTCCGGCAAGGTGGTCGAAGAAGCGATTGCGGCGATGGGCGATATCGAGCAGTCCTCGCAGAAGATGACCCAGATCATCGGGGCAATCGACGAGATCGCCTTCCAGACCAATCTTCTGGCGCTCAATGCAGGCGTGGAAGCCGCCCGCGCGGGCGAACAGGGCAAGGGTTTTGCCGTCGTCGCGCAGGAGGTCCGCGAGCTGGCGCAGCGGTCAGCCGCAGCCGCCAAGGAGATCAAGGAACTGATCGACCAGTCTTCGACGGACGTCCACCGCGGTGTCGAACTCGTCAACAAGACGGGACAGGCGCTGGTCGGCATCGGCGATCGCGTGAAATCGATCGACGACCATATCAGTTCGATCGCCCGCTCGGCCCAGGAACAGGCTTCCGGTATCGAGGAGATCAATTCCGCAATCCGCAGCATGGACCAGATCACTCAGCAGAACGCCGCGCTGATGGAAGAGACCAACGCCTCGACCCGAAGCCTTGTCGGCATCAGCGGCCAGCTGGCGTCGCTGCTCGGTCGCTTCAAGACAAGGGCTGCGCGCGAGACCCGCACCGAGCGTCCGCGCCTGCGCGCCTGATCTTCGACCCGAAACATGGACCGGTCGGTTCCGGTCGGCTAATGTTGCTCCGCTTTCCAAGGAGCAGCAGATGACCGACCCAAACCGCCCTTCCTGCATTACCCACTGGAGCGAAATCGAAAGGCCCGATACGCGTACCTATCGCGGCGACGACGAGCTGATGTCGATCGGCGCTGCGTTCGGCCGGCATTTCGGGCTGACGCGGCTCGGCATCCATCACGAGCGCCTGCCGCCTGGCCGCCGCACCTCCTTTCCACACGCCGAGAGCGACGAAGAGGAGTTTGTCCATGTGATCGAGGGCACGCCGGACGTTTGGCTGGACGGCGAACTCCACCGGCTGAAGCCCGGCGATTCCGTCGGGTTTCCCGCGGGAACCGGGCTGGCGCATACGTTCATCAACAACACGGACGCGGAGGTTCGCCTGCTCGTGGTCGGCGAGGCGAACAAGCAGGAGAACCGCCTCTATTATCCCAAACACCTCGAATGGCGCGAGACGCGCAGCGACTGGTGGGAGGACGTGCCGGAGCGGCCGCTCGGTCCCCATGACGGCATGCCGGATAAGGTGCGGGCCTGGAAGGCAGAGAAAGCAGCAGAGGAAACCGGCGGTGAGTGACGAGGAAAGACTGGTCAAGCTCGAGGAGCTTGCTGCCTACCAGACAAAGGTGATCGAGGAATTGTCCGACCAGCTCGCCGAGCAATGGAAGGTGATGGAACAGACGCGCGCCAAGCTCGACCGGCTGACCGAGCGGTTCCTGTCGCTGGAGGAATCCTCGCTGGAAGCGCCTTCTATCACCAGGCCGCCGCATTATTGACAGTCCGGCCACCCCTCGGGCAGCGCGGGGCATGCGCTGTTTGAGCGCGACATATCCCTTGGTCGATTGGGTGTGGCCGGGCGGATGGCCGGAGGCCTACGGGACCTTCAGGCCCTGGACGAGGTGCCGAACCACGAGGCGGAGCTGTTCCGGCGCAATATCCAGCCGGTCGGTGAGCAGCCGTTTCCACACAAAGCTCGTTATGATCTCCATGGCGAGCTCCGGGACAACCCAATCGACCACTTCGCCTCGGGCCTTTGCCCGGCGGAATATCTCGCCCCCCTGCTGGTAACGCTCGGCCATGTAGGCCGCGAGCGCCTTGCTGGCCGCCGGATCGGTCTGGGCCTCGGCAATGACGGAACGGAAAACCGCGCCCCCATGGCCGGTGTTCCAGAACTCGAGCAAGTCGTTCAGGAGCTGGAAAATATCCGTCTCGATCGCGCCGGTATCCGGTGCGATATCGACGAATTTCTGGCGATGGTAGACATCCAGAAGCAGGATCGCGCGAGTGGGCCACCACCGATAAATCGTCGGCTTGCCCGCATGGGCGCGCCTGGCCACGGCCTCGATCGAAAATGATCCCAGCCCGCCCTCGACGAGGATTTCCTCCGCGGCCTGGAGAATGGCGTCCTGACTGGCGGGATTACGTTGCGCGCCGATCGACGTGCGGCGGGTTTCCGCAGCCCTTTTCGTCGTCACGCGGACCTCCCAAGAAAAATTTCAATCGACATGCAAGAGTCTCACTTGAACGAAACGGAACGTTTCGTTATGTATCTTTCATGGAAACGAACCGTTTCTATAAAGGATATAATGACCACAACAACTTTAACCCTCAATCCCGATAGCAGAAATCAAGCCCAGGAGGCGCAATTGCAGCCCACGCCCGCCCGCATCAATCCTTCGAAGGCGCGTCTCGCGCTCGTCATGATCCTTGCCGTCTATCCCTTGATCACGGTGCTTCTCTACATCCTTGCGCCGCTCACCGAAGGCTGGGCGGTGTGGCACCGAACGATCCTGATCGCGCCGATCATGGTGCTGTCGATCGTATTTGTCGTCTCGCCGGCAATCCAGAAATATTTCGGGTGGTTCGTGGCCCGCATGCCTTCGCCAACAAGATAAGCCGGTTTGACGGCCGTCAATCGGCATGCCGAAAATGCTGATAGAGAGGAAGGGGCCGGACCATCCCGGTCACTTCGACAGGCAGTTGCATGACCTTTCCGGAATTCACCCTCGCCATCCTCTTGCTTCTATGCACGCCGGGGCCGACCAATACGCTGATGGCACTTGGTGGATATGTGGGGGGTTGGCTGAAGGCCCTGCCGCTGATCGGCGGGGAACTCGGCGGCTACCTGCTGGTGATCGTGCCGGCAGCGACGCTTGCGGCGCCTTTCTTCGATGCCTATCCGCAGGCGCTGGTCTGGACGAAACTCGCGGCGGGCGTCTGGGTGCTTTATCTCGGTTATCGTCTTTGGATGTCCGAAAGGCAGGCGAAGGACGCGATGGAAGTTTCCGTCCGGCAGGTTTTCGTTACCACCGTGCTGAACCCCAAGGCCCTGATTGTCGCGCTCGTCATCATGCCGCACGGCGGCTTCACCGAACTTGTGCCCTGGCTTGCGCTGTTTGCCGGGCTGGTGCTGCTGGCCGCCAATGGCTGGATCGCCTTCGGCAGCCTGATGCGGCGGACCGAGCGTTTCGAAGTGAAACCGATCGTCGTGCGCCGCCTCGCCGCCACCTGCCTCCTCCTCTTCGCGATGATCCTCGCTAGCGCGTCGACCCAGTCGCTGGCCTGAAATAGACGGCCCAAGCCGAGTTGACGAATCAAGGCCGGCTCGGCATCTTGGCCCCTGCGTGACCTACGCCGAACCTCCCCGGACCTTCCCCAGCATGGTCCTGAAACGGAGGCAAAGGGACTTCAGTCTCGGGTCGCTATCTTGGTCCGACCGTTTCGGATGTGGTTGCTGGGGAACTCCGTCCGGGACGTGAAAGGCTCAAGATGACCCAGATCGGAAATTTCAAACGCCGTGTCCGTGCCCGTGCCGCAAAGACGGGCGAATCCTATACCGCAGCCCTCAGCCACATCCGCGAAAGTGCCCCGGGCGATCCGGGGCCGCAGGCCAGATCGGTGCGGCTGGCGGTGGCGCAGACCAATCCCCATGTCGATCCCCGCAGCGCAGCCGAGTTTCGTGCAAGCGGCGAGGAGATACGGCGCCTGATGCGCGAGGCGCGAGAGGCGAGCGTGAGGGTGATCCACTTTCCCGAAGGTGCGACCTGCTCTCCCAACAAGCGCATCATGTCCTCGACCGGCCGCGATCCGGTCGGGCCGTCCGACTGGAGCCGGTTCGAATGGACCGTCCTGCGCGAAGAACTGGATGCCACTAGGGCACTGGCCGGCGAGCTCGGGCTCTTTGCAGTGATCGGCTCGGTGCACCGGCTCACTGAGCCGCATCGGCCGCATAACAGCCTCTATGTCATCTCCGACCGGGGAGAGCTGGTGACGCGCTACGACGAGCGACTGCTGTCGAACACCAAGATCTCGTTCATGTACACGCCGGGTTCGAGCCCGGTGATCTTCGAGGTCGATGGCGTCCGCTTTGGCTGCTCGCTCGGCATGGAGGCGCACTTTCCCGAGATCTTCAGGGAATACGAGCAGGTCGACGTCGATTGCGTCCTGTTCTCGACCACCGGCGCAACGCCCGCCTTCGCGGCCGAGGCGCTGGGACATGCGGCGAGCAACAGATACTGGGTGAGTTTCTCAGTGCTCGCCTATCCCGGCTTCATGCCGCCTTCGGGGATCGCCGCCCCGAGCGGCGAATGGGTGGCCCAATGCCGGGCCGATGCGACGCCCTCGCTTGCGATCGTCGATATCGACCACAATCCGGGAGAGATCGCCCGCCCCTGGAGGCGAAGGGCACGGGCCGGCATCTATGAGCCGCATATGGTGACCGATCCGCGCAGCGGCGGCCGCGATACGTTCTGAGGGACCGTTTGAAATAGGGGAGCGAGTTCAAACTTCCGATGTGGACAGCAGCAAATTGCGTGTGGATGGCTGTCGGTATTGGGGTGCCTCGGACGTCCTTTGTTGGACGAGGCGACGCCTTGTCGAATGAAGCGACACTTGGAGATTGGAAACATGGCGCTCAAGCGGATGGACAACGTAGGGATCGTCGTTGAAGACCTCGGACGGGCGATTGATTTCTTTCGCGAACTCGGCCTCGAGCTCGAAGGGCGGGCTACGATCGAAGGAGAATGGGCCGGACGTATCACCGGACTGGGCGATCAGCATGTCGAGATTGCCATGATGCGCACACCCGACGGCCACAGCCGGTTAGAGCTCTCCCGCTTCCTCACGCCGCCTGTTGTCGCAGATCACCGGAACGCCCCGGTCAACGCTCTGGGTTACCTCCGCGTCATGTTCACCGTTGACGACATCGACGAGACGCTTGAAAGGCTCCGTACACGCGGCGCGCAGCTCGTGGGCGAAGTCGTCCGGTATGAAGACGCGTATCGGCTCTGCTACATCCGCGGGCCCGAAGAGCTTCTCATCGGGCTCGCCCAAGAACTCGGCTGAGCGCAATACGAAGACAAATGGCGAAGGCCGACCAATGTCAATGAGCGCATCCGAGGTCGGCCCGCCTGTTCGAGGTCCACCCCTCCACGGTTGGCCGCGTTCTCGCTGAGCATGATTAGGTCGTCAACCCGGGCCGGGTCCGTCCGCGAAAACCGCCAGAAGCCTGAAGCGCTTGTCGGTTACAAGGCGCCAATGAAAAAGCCGCCCGCAACGATCTGTTGCGGACGGCTTTAAAGTTTGGGCTCCAGAATTCAGCTGTCGAAGAATTCCTTCATCCGGGCGAAGAAGCCCGTCGATTCCGGATTGTTCTCCTTCGAGGACAGTTCCTCGAATTCCTGCAGCAGTTCGCGCTGCCGCTTGGTGAGCTTCTGCGGCGTCTCGATTTGGATCTGGATGTAGAGATCGCCCGTCTGGCTGGATCGCAATACCGGCATGCCCTTGCCCTTCAGGCGGAACTGCTTGCCCGGCTGCGTGCCTTCCGGCACCGTCACGCGGGACTTGGTTCCGTCAAGCGTCGCCACGTCGAACGTGCCGCCGAGGGCGGCCGTCGTCATGGAAATCGGCACGGCGCAATAGAGGTCGGCGCCGTCGCGCTGGAAGAACTGGTGCGGCTTCACCGACAGGAAGATGTAGAGGTCTCCCGCAGGCCCGCCGCGCGTGCCGGCCTCGCCTTCGCCCTGCAGGCGGATGCGGGTGCCGTCCTCGATGCCGGCCGGGATGTTGACCGACAGCGACCGCTCTTCGGTGACGCGGCCCTGGCCGTGGCACTTGGAGCAGGGATCGGTGATCGTCTGGCCGCGGCCGTGACAGGTCGGGCAGGTGCGCTCGACCGAGAAGAAACCCTGGGATGCGCGCACGCGGCCCGAACCTTGGCAGGTGCCGCAGGTCTTCGGCTGCGTGCCGGGCTTGGCACCCGAACCGGAACAGACGTCGCAGGTGATCGAGGTCGGAACCCGGATCTGCGCCGTCTTGCCGGCAAACGCTTCTTCCAGCGTGATTTCCATATTGTAGCGAAGATCGGCGCCGCGTTCGCGTCCGCCGGACGAACGCCGGGCACGCCCGCCGCCCATCATTTCGCCAAAGATGTCTTCGAAGATATCGGAGAAGCCACCGGCGCCCGCGCCTGAGAAGCCGCCGCCACCGCCGCCCATTCCGCCATGTTCGAAGGCGGCATGGCCGAAGCGGTCGTAGGCCGCACGCTTCTGGGGATCCTTCAAGGTCTCGTAGGCCTCGCCGATCTCCTTGAACTTCTTTTCGGCTTCTGCGTCGCCCGGATTCTTGTCGGGATGATATTTCATCGCGAGCTTACGGAAGGCGCTTTTCAGCTCCTTCTCGTCGGCGGTCTTGCCGACACCCAGCGTTTCGTAAAAGTCTGCTTTTGCCATGGAGGTAACCGGCTCCGGAAAGGATTCCGGCTGCACGAAGGCAGCCGGATACTCTAGTCAACTATGGTCGAGGTCTGGCCATCAGGCAACCGGCGGATCAGGCGGACTTCTTGTCGTCCTTGACTTCCTCGTAGTCGGCATCGACGATATCGTCCTTGCCGCCCTCGGAGCCTTCGCCGCCTTCGGCCTGCTGGGCCTCGTAGATGGCCTGACCAAGCTTCATCGACACTTCCATCAGGGTCTGCGTCTTCGCCTGGATGTCATCGGCATCCGGTTCGGAGGCTTCGATGGCGGTCTTCAGCGAAGCGATCGCATCCTCGATCGCCTTGCGGTCGGTCTCGGAAACCTTGTCGCCATATTCCTTCACCGACTTTTCCGTCGAGTGGACAAGGCTTTCGGCCTGGTTCTTGGCTTCGACGCCGGCACGACGCTTCTTGTCGGCTTCGGCATTGACCTCGGCGTCCTTGACCATCTTCTCGATCTCGGCGTCGGAGAGGCCGCCGGAAGCCTGGATGCGGATCTGCTGTTCCTTGCCGGTGCCCTTGTCCTTGGCCGAAACCTGCACGATGCCGTTGGCGTCGATGTCGAAGGTGACTTCGATCTGCGGCATGCCGCGCGGCGACGGCGGCAGGCCGACGAGGTCGAACTGGCCGAGCAGCTTGTTGTCCGCAGCCATTTCGCGCTCGCCCTGCGATACGCGGATCGTCACGGCCTGCTGGTTGTCTTCGGCGGTCGAGAAAGTCTGGCTCTTCTTGGTCGGGATCGTCGTGTTGCGGTCGATCAGGCGGGTGAAGACGCCACCGAGCGTTTCGATGCCGAGCGACAGCGGGGTCACGTCGAGGAGCAGGACGTCCTTGACGTCGCCCTGCAGAACGCCGGCCTGGATGGCGGCGCCGAGAGCGACGACTTCATCCGGGTTGACGCCCTTGTGCGGCTCCTTGCCGAACAGCTGCTTGACGACTTCCTGGACCTTCGGCATGCGGCTCATGCCGCCGACGAGAACCACTTCGTCGATTTCGGCCGCGGTGACGCCGGCATCCTTGAGGGCTGCCTTGCACGGTGCGATCGTGCGCTGGACGAGATCGTCGACCAGGCTTTCGAACTTGGCGCGGGTCAGCTTCAGCGTCAGGTGCTTCGGACCCGAAGCGTCGGCGGTGATGAACGGCAGGTTGATCTCGGTCTGCTGCGAGGACGAGAGTTCGATCTTGGCCTTTTCGGCAGCTTCCTTGAGGCGCTGCAGAGCGAGCTTGTCGTTCTTCAGGTCGATGCCCTGGTCCTTCTTGAACTCGTTGGCAAGATATTCGACGAGACGCATGTCGAAGTCTTCACCGCCGAGGAAGGTGTCGCCGTTGGTGGACTTCACTTCGAAGACACCATCGCCGATTTCGAGGACCGAGATGTCGAACGTACCGCCGCCAAGGTCGTAGACGGCGATCGTCTTGCCGTCCTTCTTGTCGAGGCCATAGGCGAGAGCGGCTGCCGTCGGCTCGTTGATGATGCGCAGCACTTCGAGACCTGCAATGCGGCCGGCATCCTTGGTTGCCTGGCGCTGCGCGTCGTTGAAGTAGGCCGGAACAGTGATGACGGCCTTTTCGACCTTTTCACCGAGGTAGGATTCAGCGGTTTCCTTCATCTTCTGAAGGATCATCGCGGAAACCTGTGCGGGGGAATAGTTCTTGCCCTGGGCCTTGACCCATGCATCGCCATTGTCGCCCTTGACGATATCGAAGGGGACGAGGCCCTTGTCTTTTTCAACCGTCGGATCTTCGTAGCGGCGGCCGATCAGGCGCTTCACGGCGAAGAGAGTATTGGTGGGGTTGGTGACTGCCTGGCGCTTGGCCGGCTGGCCGACGAGGCGTTCGCCGTCATCGGAAAATGCGACCATGGAGGGCGTGGTACGCGCGCCTTCGGCGTTCTCGATCACCTTCGCATCTTTGCCGTCCATGATGGCGACGCAGGAGTTGGTGGTTCCGAGGTCGATGCCAATTACTTTTGCCATTTTCTTCTCTCTCCTTTAAGCGAACCATCGGAACCCCTCAAAGGCATTCCACTGACAGTTCCTCGACTGGGATGGTACGCAGCATCGGCTGCGGTCATGCGGCGTATATAAGGACGGGTTTTTAGGACTGCAAGGCGAGAAATCGCCCGGATCCGAGCAAAAAGAACAGTTTGCCGAGCAATACTGTGAATACGCTTCACTGCCCCATGATCAGGTCGAAAAGCGTGGTCTGCCTGGGCTGGTCTCTGGAGCCCGCAACGCCGACATCGCCGGGCGGAACGGGGCCGCTGCCGATGGCCCCCGGCGGGACCGGAGCGGGCGAATCGTAAGGGCCGCGATACTGGCGATAATCACGGACCGGGACGTCGCCCGGCGGTATTACATCGCCACGGCGGCCGCGGTCGCCATAGACTGGCCTGTTGTCGTAAGTCTGTCTGTTGTCCCTGTTGTCGTATCCCTGGTTGTCGCCATAGACGGGCCGCACGCGGGCGGGTTCCCGTTCGATCGAGGCGGAATCCTGGGCGGGGGGGCGCGGCGCCGGCGGGTAGTCGGCCGGGAGTTCGTCCTGGGTTCGGCGGCCACCGGGCAGGATGCCGGAAATGATATCGCCGATCGTCGTCGACGGCGAGTCCGGCTGGGGCGCGGCAGGCGGCGGCAGGTCGAGGCCGCGGCCGGTGCCGAACAGCGGCGTCGGCGTATAACCCTTCATCGCCGCCGTCATGTATTCCTTCCAGGCCTTTGCCGGAAGTCCGCCGCCGGTCACCTTTTTCATGAAGGCGCCGTCGTCGTTGCCGAACCAGATGCCGGTTGTCATGATGCTGGTATAACCGACGAACAGCGCATCGCGGAACGACTGGGTGGTGCCCGACTTGCCGGCCGCCTGCCAGCCATCGACCTTCGCGGCCTTGCCGGTGCCCTCGTTGATGACGCGGTTCATCATGCCGTTCATCGTCGCGGCTATGGGTTCGCTGAGCACGCGCGGCGGGTTGGCGTAATCGGCCTCGTAGAGCACCTTGCCGTCCGGATCGGTGATGCGCTTGACGATATGCGGCGTCGCCTTGTAGCCGCCGTTCATGAACGAGGCATAGGCCGAGGTGAGCTCGACCAGCGACACCTCCGAGGTCCCGAGCGCGATCGAGGCATTCGCCTGGATATCGGAATCGATGCCCAGTCGGTGGGCGAGGCTTACCACCTTGTCGGGCCCGACCTGCATGACGAGCTGTGCGGCGACCGTATTCAGCGACTGCGCGAAGGCCGAGGCGAGCGTTACGGGGCCGCGGTATTTTTCGTCGAAATTCTCCGGCGACCAGTTGCCGATCTTGACCGGTGCGTCGTTGACCATCGAGTCCGGCCGGGCGCCGGCTTCGAGTGCTGCGGCATAAACGAAGGGCTTGAAGGCCGAACCCGGCTGTCGCTTCGCCTTGACGGCGCGGTTGAACTGGCTCGTCGCATAATCGCGGCCGCCGACCAGCGCCCGGATCGCGCCGGTTGCGTCGACCGAGACGAGGGCGGCCTGCGAGGCGTTGAGCTTGCCGCCTTCCTTCTTGAGCACGTCGTTCAGCGACTTTTCGGCGGCGGCTTCAAGCCGCATGTCGAGCGTCGTTTCGACGGTCACGTCGACCTTCGGTTCGCCGATCAGGCTCTTCACCTCGTCGACGACCATGTCGGCGGCATAATGCTGGGCGCCGGTCCAGTAGCTCTTCGCCTTGGTCGGCGGCTGCGACATCGCGGTCTTGAGGTCGCTGTCGGTCACATAACCTTCCTCGCGCATCGTGCCGAGCACGACCTGGGCGCGGGCTTCCGCCGCCTTCGGATCGCGCGCCGGCGACAGGCGGGACGGAGCCTTGAGAAGGCCGGCAAGCGTCGCCGCCTCGCCGAGGTTCACGTCTCGGGCGGACTTGTTGAAATAGCGCCGCGAGGCGGCCTCAACGCCATAGGCATTCGAACCGAAGAACACCCGGTTCAGGTACATGGCCAGAATCTGGTCCTTGGTGAACGTGTGCTCCAGCCAGAAGGACAGCAGAACTTCCTGGATCTTGCGCTCGAACGTGCGGTCCGGCGACAGGAACAGGTTCTTGGCGAGCTGCTGGGTGATCGTCGAGCCGCCCTGGATCGGCTGACCCGTCAGGTTGTTGACGAAGGCGCGCGCCAGGCCGAACGGATCGACGCCGAAATGCGAATAGAAACGCCGGTCCTCGATGGCGATCACCGCCTGCGGCAGGTAGGGCGACATTTCTTCCAGCGCCAGAGCCTCGCCGCCGGTCGAGCCGCGATTGGCGACGACCGAGCCATCGACCGCGGTAATCTTCATGTTCGGCGGCCGGCCAGGGATCGACCAGGTGCTGGCGGCCGGCATTTTTGCGCCGTAATAGAGCACCAGCCCGCCAACGGCGATGCCGGCCCAGATGCCGAGGACGAAACACCAGTACACGAGCCTGCGCAACGGCGCGAAGAACCCGCCGCCCGGGCGGCGGGGTGGAGCCTTCCTGTTGCGGGAGGGGCGGGCGCGTTCCGGCCGTTCGTCGCGGTCTTCGCTTTCGGCTCTCGATGGGCGTCTGCCGGACCGGCCGTTGCCCACGACCCGTTCGTCCGCGTCGAGGCGGAAATCGTCGCTCGGCCGCGAACCTTCGAAGGATGGTTCAACGCGTTTGTCTGATCTGCCTCTGGCTGCCATGGTGAGCCGGCATACCCCCGTTACGCGCCTGTCAAAACAGGCTGTTACTGAATGTCTGATCGCCCAAACCTTGGCTGGACTCTAAATGCGGCGATTTAAGGAGGCGTAAAGGAATGGTTTATCGGCCGATACGTCTTGAACCGGTTGACTTCCATCTCCATTTATGAGAACAAATAGAGAACATTTGGAGGGTGCTGATGAGCAGAACCGAACAGGTGATCGAACGTGCCATGGCCGCAGTAGCGGCATCGAAGGCTCTGCGCGAGGCTGAAGCGCAGCGTCGGCAAGAAACATTTCAGAAGATCCAGATCGCCAACCAGCGACGCCCGAATATTCCCAAAGGCATCCAACTGCCGTTGGACCTTCATTGAAATGCCGCAACGTCCTGCAAGGCCGGGCGCTGGCCTATGTCACAAAAGCTGCCCGAGACCGTATTCGACCTTAAAAAAATCCGATTCCTGATGGAACAAGGAGGCAAGATCCGCGTTACGACGGATTCCACCTTGGAGGAGGGGAGGATATGCACAAAATCGTCGAGGCAGTCGTCCGCAACGGCGACCAGCGTGTTCCGGTTGGGCTGGTCACTGTCAAGCAGGCGCTGAAAATACCCGAAAAGGGGATGCTGGAGTTCAGCCATCCCGCCTACGAGGCTGGGAAGACGGATATTTTCGTCAACCGCGAAACCCTTTCAAAGCTGATGTGATCGCGGCAGGCGACGAACAGGCAGCATGATGGCAACTCGAAACGCGAATTCGTGATTTCGGGTTCATCATGTTGCGGGTTACCTTGACGACTGCAACCACAGCGAAAGGAGAATGGCATGAAGATAGTTCTCATCATCGCCGCCGTGCTCGGCCTGTCGTCCACCGCAGCTCTTGCGGAATGCGCCGGCCACAATGTCACGGCTTCCGCCGAGGTGGACAAGGAAGTCACCACGGCAAGCATCGCGGCTCCAAAAATGGACCCGCGCGAGGAAGCCGTCGTGCTGAAGCGGTCCGAAGGACAGGCAAAAGTCACCGAATAATCGCTTTGCCCGCATCGGCTTCCCGTCGGTGCGGGTTCGTTTCCTTCCGATAGCCTGCCCCTTCAGATAAGGAGCCGGAGACGGAACTTTGCGTTCCGCTTGGGTGTTGTTTCCGAAAAGGAGACCTCCAATGGCCAAAAAACCTCTTGCCGCCGGCTTTACCGGTGATGTCGCCGAAGAGACAGGCGTTACCGCCCGCACCAAATCTGCCGTTCACCGTGTCAAGGACGAGGCAGGCATGGTCGCTGCCCACGCCGTCGACCATCCGGCCGCGACCGGCTCGGCAATCGCCGTCGTCGGCCTGCTCGGCCTGGCGATAGGTTACATGCTCGGCATGTCTTCCGCCTCCCGCGACCGCCGCGGATATCGCTAGGAGTGAATGAAGGTTCGGCGGAATACCCGCTTCCCTCGGAACCGAGGCGGGCCACAGTCGTTGGGTCCCTGACAGGAAAAGGAGGCTATCATGCCCAATCGAGATCCTATCCCGACTCCGAGCCCTCAGCCGCGCGGGCCGACACCGGCAGGCGGAATTCCAGATCGCACCCAGGAAAAGCCGCCATTGACGCCTGCACAGGATCCTGGCGACAGCAAGAACCCGCAGGACCCGACGCTCGATCCCGCTCTGATGCCGACTGGCGATCCGGCGGGCATGGCATGAGCCGTCGTTGAACCTTCATGCCTCGTCTCTGGACACTCGAAGGACCCGTATAGGTAGTAACCCGTACGGGTCCACCCTTATATTACACCCGTTTATTATTGTTATTGTCAATTTATTAGCCAAGGCTCAAAATCCTCTCTCCTGTGGCTTGTAGACCTTTTTGTTCCTCGGGCGCCGACAAGGCCGGCGCAAGTCTGTCGCAATAGAAGGCCGCTGGTAAGTTTCTCCAGCCGCCGTTGTAGGGCAGGGCGAGGGGGATGGTCCGCCGGTCGGGCACCGTATGATCGGGAGGGTTATATGCCTACACAGATGGTTAGAAATCCTGTCAACCCCGACCAGCTCAGCTTGCTGCAGCAGGTCTTTGACCAGGCTTGCGCCGAACACCAGATCGATAAGGCGAGCCCCGATGCCGAGGCGCTCGCACTGATCCTGGTGAATTCCCTTCAAAAAGGCTCGGACGACAAGCAGAAGCTCGCGGCGCTGGCCGAGGCGCTGGCGAAAAGCCGATAGGTTCCTGCTTTAAACGAGGAACCTATCAGTCCTTCGGCAGTTGACCGATCTCTCGATCAACTCAAGGAGGCCGGTAATGGCAGAGCCCATCAGAAACCTGAATACGCCCGCGAAGTCGGATACGCCCTCTTTCGACCACGAACCCAGCGAAAACGTCCGGACCGAGATTGCGACGCTTCGTTCCGAGATCGCCAGTCTGCGCGAGATGCTCGCCGAAAAGACCGGCGCTGCCTATGACAAGGTCGCCGAGCGCGCCGGGAGCGCTGCGCATTACGTACAGAATGAAGCGAGCTCGGTGGCCGGCACCATCCGCGAGCATCCCGCGGCCACCACGACGCTGTTCACCCTGATCGGCGCAATCGGCTTTGCTATTGGTTACGTGGTTGCGACCGCTTCGGCGGAAAGCAAACATGCCTGGTACGACCGTTATCTGAGCGGCCGCCTGTAGGAAGGCGGCACGACTGTCTAGACCGGATCCTGGCCGACATCGACCCAGGTCGCTGCGGTCAGGTCCGCCATGCGGTCGGGGCTGATGCGGACGGCGGCATTGATGGCGCCGGCCGCAGGCACGACGGCCTCGAATTTCCGAAGCGACACATCGCAATAGATCGGCATCGGCGAGGACAGCCCGAACGGACACACGCCGCCGATGGGATGGCCGGTGATATCAGCCACCTCGTCACCGCCGAGCATGCGCGGCTTGGCGCCGAAGTAGTCCCGGAATTTACGGTTATCCAGGCGGCGGGTTCCTGACATCACCACAAGCAGGGCAATGTCGCCGGCGCGTACGCAGATCGTCTTGGCAATCTGCTCGGGCGCCACCCCGTGGGCGGCAGCGGCAAGCGGCACGGTCGCCGAGCTTTCCGCGGTAATGATCACGTGGATATCGGAGGCGTTGGCGGCGAAGAAGGCGCGGACGGATTCGAGGCTCATGCCCTCAAACTGGCGCAGGACGATGCCGCCCGCAAGAGGACAAAGAAGCCATGCGGACATTGCAATGCTGCACTGCGATATTGTGACTGTTTTTTAAGCTTGGTTCCTTTATGTTCAACTCATCGACGGGCGCACTCCTCCTCCCAGCGCCCCCGATGGGACCGACAACACCTCCTCCTCCCAGTTGTTGGTCAGTTTCGGAAACCCGGCGCACCTCCTCCCGCGCCGGGTTTTCTGTTTTATGCCCATTGAAATTGCTGGTAATTTTGCCTCTCCGGGCCAGCCTTAATTTTCCCGATCTTGACCTTTTTGAGCGAAGCCATTATCTGGTTCGCCATCGATATTTGTTTGATAGCCAGCACTATGCGCCTCGCGGCGTTTGCGACGATCTCTCTTCAAATACGAAACTTCAACGTTCCAAGCGCCTTAGCGTGGAATAGTCGGTCATATTTGCAAGGGAAAGGCATCGTTATGGCTACCGGTACTGTAAAGTGGTTCAACGCAACCAAGGGCTACGGCTTCATTCAGCCTGACGACGGTTCGCAGGACGTTTTCGTTCACATCTCCGCCGTTGAGCGCGCTGGCCTCGGCCAGCTCAAGGACGGTCAGAAGATCTCTTACGAACTCGTCAGCGACAAGCGTTCTGGCAAGGTTTCCGCAGACCGCCTCCAGGGCGCATGATCTGCTGAAGACTTCAGTGTCGAACTTGCGAAAGGCCGGCTCGTCCGGCCTTTCTGCTTTTTGGAACGAAGGTCCCTCCGTTTAGAGCGATTCTAATTAACCCCTTGTAAACGGAAACCGCAGCTCCCATTTAACGGTCAATAGCGTTTTCGACGCACCGCATGGTCGGGGCTCCAAAAGCTTCAGCGAGCATGCGTGTTACGGCAAATACGGGCGACCGTGCCGTCCTGAGGCAGTTTTCATATCCGCGTTAACGGGATGTTTACTTAACCGGGGGACGATGACCGCTAGAGCCGCAGTGATCTGAAAAGATCGAAGAGCGGCCGCGTCGGAAATGCTTGTCCCATTTCGAGTGACCACGGATGTACTGGCACCAAGTGAATGGGAGTGGAAAGGTCGGGCTTGCCCGGCCTTTTTGTTTTTAAGGGCCTGACGCGGGGACGCGTCAGGCCCTTCTCCGTTTCAGGCCTTCCAAGGTCAGTCCGCCAGGGCCGCGATGATGCGCGCCCACGAGCGGATACCCTTGTGGAAGGAGCGCAGGTCGTATTTCTCGTTCGGCGAGTGGATGCGGTCGTCGCTGAGGCCGAACCCGACGAGCAGCGATTCCATGCCCAGCGTCTTCTGGAAATCGCCGACGATCGGGATCGAGCCTCCGACGCCGACAACCAGAGCCGGCTTCGGCCACTCCTCGGAAAGCGCCGTCTTCGCCTTGGTGAGCACCGGTGAATCATAACCAAGCTGGATCGCCGGCGAACCGCCATGTTTCAGGAACTCGACCGAGCAATCGGCAGGGATCTTCGAGCGCACATAGGCGCGAAAACTCTCGCGGATCTTCTCCGGATCCTGGCCTCCAACCAGACGGCAGGACACTTTGGCCGAGGCCTTCGAGGCGATGACGGTCTTGAAGCCCTGGCCTTCGTAACCGCCGCTGATGCCGTTGAATTCGCAGGTCGGCCGCGCCCAGAGCAGTTCGAGCAGCGAACGGCCCTTTTCGCCGGCCAATTCCGACAAGCCCACTTCCCCAAGGAAATCGTCGCGACCGCTGACCAGGCTTTCCCAGGCAGCCTTGATGTTGGACGGCGTCTCCTCGACGCCATCATAAAAGCCTTCGAGCGTCACGCGGCCGGTATCGTCATGCAGCCCGGCCAGGATTTTCGACAAGATCTGGATCGGGTTTGCCGCAGCGCCGCCGTACATGCCGGAATGAAGGTCGCGGTTGGCGGCGGTGACGATGATTTCCTCTCCGACCAGGCCGCGCAGCGACGCGGTGATCGCCGGCGTATCCGCGTCCCACATGCCGGTATCGCAGACGAGCGCGTAATCGGCCTTAAGTTCGGCGGCATTGGCGTCGAGGAAGGGCGTGAGCGACGGAGAGCCGGATTCTTCCTCGCCTTCGAAGAGGATTGTGACGCGCACCGGGAGCGAGCCATGGACATCCTTGTAGGCCCTGCAGGCTTCGACGAAGGTCATCAGCTGTCCCTTGTCGTCGGCGACGCCGCGGCCCGTCAGCACCTTGCGACCGGCAGCGAGTTCCTTGACCTTGGGATCGAAGGGATCGTCCTCCCAGAGCTCGATCGGATCGATCGGCTGGACGTCGTAGTGGCCGTAGAACAGCACGTGCGGCGCGTCAGTGCTGGCGCCTGGATGATGGCCGACGACCATCGGATGGCCGGTCGTATCGCGAACCGACGCGTCGAAGCCGAGATCCTTCAGTTCGGCCACCAGCCACTCCGCTGCCTTGCGGCAATCGGGCTTGAAGGCTGGGTCGGTGGAGATCGACTTGATGCGGACGAGGCCGAACAGGCGATCGAGGCTTGCGGCAAGGTTCTGGTCGGCGCGGTCGAGGACGGAGGAAAGATCGGTCATGGGAAATCCTGTCTTTGAAATGCGGGACCTCGAGGCCAGGAGGCAAAAGCGGCCCGTCGTTTCGAATGCCCGACCTTGTTAGCAAGTCCGGCACGGAGGAGACAATGGCAAAGAAGTGGAGGCCGTTGGCTTTAGATCTTGCGGGCGTTCTCGACGATCATCCGCATGTATTCGATCATCAGCTCGCGCTCGAAGCGGCGAAAGCCTGAAAAAAGTGCTGCATCCGCTTCGGATGCCGCTTCGACGGCCTGGACTTCCAGCTCGCGGCCGAGCGAGGTCAGCGTGATGATCTGTGCCCGACGATCGTTCGGATGGGGGGTGCGCTGGATGAGGCCGTCCCGCTCCATGCGGGCAAGCGTGTTGGCGAGCGTCGCCTGCTCGACCTCCAGCTTGTCGAGGAGTTGCTTCTGCGTGAGGCCGTCTTCCTGCCAGAGTTCGAGCAGGACGGGAAACTGGCCGGGAGAAAAGCCAAGCACCATGGCTCGCTTCTGCAAGGAGCGCGCAAAGCCTTTGGCGAGTTGGCCCGCCAGGTATGTCGCCGAATGCGAGCGGTCGAATCCCATGGCTTGGTCTTCATCCCTCCCTGAACGAGCCCGTTTGCGAGCGGTATCTGCCAGATATATCGCACGCCATGCTTTCTCCAAGCCTGTGCGAAGACGGGGGAAATGACAAGTCTTTCCTGCGAAAGGGCAATAAAAAACCGCCACGGCAGGGAGGGGACAGCCGTGGCGGTTCTGATGGAAGGACAAAGGCCCGGAGAGGGGGATAGGCCTTTGTCCGGTCTGGTTCGGCGGGGGACAGGCCGGCTGCCAGACTGCGGCGTGATCAATCGCCGGTAACCATGAAATGTGGGGCCGGACCGGGCTTTTCAAGATAAAGGCATATTACAAATCGGTAACGTTCCGGTGAGGGCGGGAGGCTTCGCGGCGGCGAAGTTTTCGTGGACGGATCAAATGCCCCACGCTATTCCTTGCGCCATGAAAAAAGGCGATCATCTTTTCCTTATCGACGGTTCCGGCTTCATTTTCCGTGCCTTCCACGCGTTGCCGCCGCTCACCCGCAAATCCGACGGCCTGCCGGTCGGCGCCGTCTCCGGTTTCTGCAACATGCTGTGGAAGCTCTTGACCGACGCGCGCGATACGTCGGTCGGCGTGACGCCTAGCCATTTCGCCGTCATCTTCGACTATTCGGCCAAAACCTTCCGCAAGGAACTCTACGATGCCTACAAGGCGAACCGCTCGGCGCCGCCGGAAGAGCTGGTCCCGCAATTCGGTCTGATCCGCCAGGCGACCCGCGCCTTCAACCTGCCCTGCATCGAGACGGAAGGTTTCGAGGCCGACGACATCATCGCGACCTACGCCCGCCAGGCGGAAGCGACCGGCGCCGACGTCACGATCGTCTCTTCCGACAAGGACCTGATGCAGCTCGTGACGCCGAACGTCCATATGTACGACAGCATGAAGGACAAGCAGATCGGCATTCCCGACGTCATCGAGAAATGGGGTGTGCCGCCGGAAAAGATGATCGACCTGCAGGCAATGGTCGGCGATTCGGTCGACAATGTGCCGGGCATTCCGGGCATCGGCCCGAAGACGGCAGCCCAGCTTCTCGAGGAATTCGGCGATCTCGACACGCTGCTTGCCCGCGCCGGCGAGATCAAGCAGGTGAAGCGCCGCGAGAACATCGTCGCCAATGCCGATCTGGCCCGCCTTTCGCGCCGGCTGGTGTCGCTGCGGCTCGACGTGCCCCTGGACCTCGATCTCGACGCGCTGGTGCTGGAGCCGCAGGACGGCCCGAAACTGGTCGGTTTCCTGAAGACCATGGAATTCGGCACGCTGACGCGCCGCGTTGCGGCAGCCTGCAATTGCGATGCCGATGCCATCGAACCTGCCGTCGTGATTGTCGAATGGGGTCAGGCCGCCCGCGGCCCGGACCTTGATGCCGGCGGTGCGGCAGCGGTCGACACCGGCGAGGCAGCGGCAGAAGCGCCCGCCAATCCGGCCAAGGCCCCGGTCGCCAAGGGCACGGGCGAGGCCACGCCTTCGGAATTTGCCAAGGCCCGCATCGAAGCCTTTGCCAATGCCAAGCTCGATCCGAGCTGCTACCTGACCATCCGCGATCTCACGGTTCTGGACGACTGGATCAGGGCGGCCCAGGAGACCGGTCTCGTCGCCTTCGATACGGAAACCACCTCGCTCGATCCGATGCAGGCGGAACTGGTCGGCTTTTCGCTGGCGCTTGCCGACAACACGGCCAACCCATCCGGTCTCGAAGTCCGTGCGGCCTATGTGCCGCTCATCCACAAGACCGGCGTCGGCGACCTGCTCGGCGGCGGGATGGCGGAAAACCAGATCCCGACCCGCGAGGCGCTGGCGCGGCTGAAACAGCTGCTGGAGGACCCATCGGTCCTGAAAGTGGCGCAGAATATGAAGTTCGATTACCTGCTGATGAGGCGCCACGGCATCACCGTCGAGGGTTACGACGATACGATGCTGATGTCCTATGTGCTGGAGGCCGGCAAGGCGAGCCACGGCATGGACGCGCTGTCGGAACGCTGGCTGAACCACAAGCCGATCACCTTCAAGGAAGTCGCCGGCAGCGGCAAAGCCGGCGTGACGTTCGACTTCGTCGATATCGACAAGGCGACCGCCTATGCGGCGGAGGACGCCGACGTGACGCTTCGCCTGTGGATGGTGCTGAAGCCGCAACTGGCGGCTGCCGGGCTGACGCGCATCTATGAGCGGCTGGAGCGGCCGCTGGTCTCCGTGCTGGCTCGCATGGAAGAGCGCGGCATCACCATCGACCGGCAGATCCTGTCCAGGCTTTCGGGAGAGCTTGCCCAGCGGGCCGCCGCCTTCGAAGACGAGATCTACGAGCTGGCGGGGGAAAAGTTCACCATCGGTTCGCCGAAACAGCTCGGCGACATCCTGTTCGGCAAGATGGGCCTGCCGGGCGGCGCCAAGACCAAGACCGGCCAATGGTCGACCTCGGCCAGCGTGCTGGAAGATTTGGCTGCCGAAGGCCATCCCCTGCCGCGCAAGATCGTCGACTGGCGCCAGCTCACCAAGCTGAAATCCACCTACACGGATGCGCTGCCGGGTTACGTCCATCCCGAGACCAAGCGGGTGCACACCTCCTATGCGCTCGCCTCAACGACGACCGGCCGCCTGTCCTCCTCCGAGCCGAACCTGCAGAACATTCCGGTGCGCACGGCGGAAGGCCGCAAGATCCGCACCGCCTTCATTTCGACGCCCGGCCACAAGCTTCTGTCCGCCGACTACAGCCAGATCGAACTGCGCGTGCTCGCCCATGTCGCCGACATTCCGCAGCTCCGCCAGGCCTTTGCCGACGGGATCGACATCCACGCGATGACGGCCTCCGAAATGTTCGGCGTACCGGTCGAAGGTATGCCGAGCGAAGTGCGCCGCCGCGCCAAGGCGATTAACTTCGGCATCATCTACGGCATCTCGGCTTTCGGGCTGGCCAACCAGCTGTCGATCGAACGCTCCGAAGCGGGCGACTACATCAAGAAATATTTCGAGCGCTTCCCGGGCATCCGCGATTACATGGAAAGCACCAAGACCTTCGCCCGCGAGAACGGTTACGTCGAGACGATCTTCGGCCGCCGGGCGCATTATCCGGATATCAAGTCCTCCAACCCCTCGCTGCGCGCCTTCAACGAACGTGCCTCGATCAATGCGCCGATCCAGGGTTCTGCCGCCGATATCATCCGCCGCGCCATGGCGAAGATGGAGCCGGCGCTCGAAGCGGCCGGACTGAACGGAAGAGCCCGCATGCTGCTTCAGGTGCATGACGAACTGATCTTCGAGGTCGAGGACGAGGCGATCGACCAGACCTTGCCGGTGATCATCTCGACCATGGAACATGCGGCCATGCCGGCGATCTCGATGCGGGTGCCGCTGAAGGTGGATGCTCGCGCCGCCAGCAATTGGGACGAGGCGCATTGAGCGTGAGGCTCAGTGTTCCTGCGGATAGAGAGACAGAAGTGCGGTCGAAAGCAACTCGTCGGCATAGGTGCAGGCGGTGAGCCGCGCGTCTTCGGGCATATTCATCTCGTGACAACGCTGGTGCACGGCTTCGAGAACGAGATTGCTGATTCCGCGGGCGTGTTCGACATCCGCGTTTTCGGACGTGTCCATGGCAAGCGCCAATGCCGTCATGGAGACGATTTCGAGAACAACGACGCGCGCTTCCAGATCGACGGCCATTGCCCCATCGGGACGTTGCCCCTCGCGCGGCTTGCTCCGACTCATGATTTTTCCCTTCCTAATATAAGGAAAAGCACATAGAGCCGACTCAGAGACTTTAAAGAACGATCGAACGTTTTTCGTTACCTAATCTGGTGGCTCGTAAAGCAACCGTTGAGGGCCTCGACCAGGGCCTTGCCGGCATCTTCGAGCGATCCGCTATTGTCGATCGTCAACACATGGTAATCGCCGGCCACGGCAAGCGAGCTGCGTTCGAGACGCCGAAGTATTTCCTCGCGCGTTTCCCGTCCGCGTGCTTCGAGCCGGGCCGCGAGCACGTCCAGGCTGGCGGTGACGTTGATGACCACCAGCGACGGATAAGCATCCTTGAACCGGGCAAGTGCTGAACGTGAGCCATTGGCGATGACCAGCCGGCCTTTTGCCACGGCCTCTTTCGTCTCGACAGGTATGCCGTATCGCAGGCCATGGGCACCCCAGGAGACCGCAAAGCGGCCCTCCTTTTCCAGCGCCGCGAATTCCGCTTCGGAAACACCTTCGTGGTCCTCGCCGCCGGCCGCGGCATCGCGGGTGATAATCCGCCGTGCGAAGACGACGTCATCGCGCCCCTCGAAATATCGGGCGGCATAGGCCATCAGCGTGTCCTTGCCGGCCCCGCTCGGGCCGACCACCGCGACCATGCAGCCGCTTCGCGGCTGTTCCGTTGCTGTCGGCTTGGCGTCCATCAGGCGACCCGCCGGCCTTCCCGCCAGACGGCGCGCGAGACGGGAACCCCCTCTTCATGGTGGACGCGGACGATATCGGCGCGCAGACCCGTTGCGATCCGGCCCCGGTCGTCGAGGCTGACGGTGCGGGCAGGTGTCGAGGTGACCATGGCGAGCGCTTTCGGAAGCGAGATGCTCTCCACCTCTGCGGCAAGCACGAACGGCGCATGCAGCAGGCTGAGCGGTACGTAATCGGAAGAGAGCACATCGAGCACGCCGCGTTCAGCGAGATCGCGGGCGGCGATATTGCCGGAATGCGACTTGCCGCGAACGATGTTCGGAGCACCCATCAGCACGCTCATGCCTGCTCCGTGCGAGGCCTTGGCGGCATCGAAGCTGGTCGGGAACTCCGCCAGCCGCACACCGTTGTCGATCGCCTCGTCCACATGGGAGAGCGTCGCGTCGTCATGGCTTGCGACCGTAATGCCACGCTCGGCGCAGACCTTCGAGATCGCTGCACGGTGCGGCGTCGAGTTGCGTTCCGACTCTCCCTGGCGTTTAGCCACGAAGGCCGCGAAAGCCTCGTCGCTGAGACCGCGCTTTTTCTGATAATACAGCGTGTACTGATCCATCGTCTGGAACTGCCGCTGGCCCGGCGCATGATCCATCAGCGAGACGAGCCGGACATGCGGATCGTTCTCGAAATCGACGAAATGCTCCATGCAATTGTCGGCGGAGACCTCGCAGCGCAGGTGCAAAAAGTGTTCGGAGCGCAGGCGACCATAGGCGCCGGCCGCGGCAATCGCATCCGCCATGGCGCGCATTTCGCCATGGGCAAAGCCGCCGTCCTCGTCGGCACCCATGCGCAGGCAGTCGAAGACGGTGGTGATGCCGGACGTGGCAATCTGCGCGTCATGGGCCTGGATCGCCGCCGTGGTGTTCCAACGCACGCCCGGACGCGGCGAATAATGCTGTTCCAGATGGTCGGTGTGAAGCTCGACCAGGCCGGGAATCAGATAGTCGCCTTCGAAATCCTCGCCGGTATGGACCGTGCCTTCCGAGATATCGGTGATCTTGCCGTTCCGGATCTGGACGGAACCGGAGATCACGCTGTCCTCGAGCACGATGCGGGCATTGGTAAGCACGAGTTCGGCGGTCATGATGCAGTCTTTCTGTTTTCGAAGGCGGACGCCAGGGGAAGCCAGCGATGGGCGATGAAGGGTGCGCCGCGCTCGGGCTCCACGAAGATGGCGAGCCCATCGACGGTCAGCGGGGTGTTGGCGAAATCGGCAAAGCGGCGGTCGAGCTCGCGGCGCATGATGGGCGCATGCTCGGGCGGAACCTGCCCGGTCAATGTCATGTGGAAGCGGAACTCGTCCATGACATAGGGATAACCCCAGCGGTCGAGATTGGCGCGCTGGGCCGAGCTTAGCATATCAGGTTTACGCCGCGCGATATCGGCCTCCGACAGCGGTGCGCGAAAATGTTCGAACTCTTCGACGACGCGTCCGGCGTAATGCTGGAGCTCGGGGTAAATCGTATCGGGCACCAGCGCGAAGAACCGCCCGAGCTGGCCGACGATGACGTTCGGGATGTCGAAGACCGGCGTCTCTGCGGCAAAGCGTTCGGCGGCCCTGATCAGCTCGGCTTCCGTCCGGTCCGGATGCAGTTCGAACGGCGCCTTGAGCGTGGCGTGAAAGGCGTAGCGGCGCGGATCGGCGGTCAGCTCGTGGACGGTGTCGCGCGGCAGGCCCTCGACATCGGGCGTTGGAAACGTCTCGGCCGTAAACGCGTCACGGCCGAGCCAACGGGCTGCAGCCTTCGTCAGCGGATGGTTTTCAGCGGGCGAAAAATAGAGAGCGTAGCGCAAAACGGGATTCCGGAATCAGGAGAAGGCCGGCCGACTTTAACCGTCCGCCGGCCCGCGAAACAGGACCCTCGGCTAAAAGATTTCCATGACAGAATGATGATAATCCGGCCTGTCAGTGGCCCTTTTTGCCCATCACGCGCGAACGCAGCGCGTTGGAGAGATTGTCGAAGACGAAGACCACCAGAAGGATCAGGAGGACCATGTAGGCGACCTTGTCCCAATCCGCGTTAGTCTTCATGGATTCGAGCAGCTTGAGGCCGATACCGCCCGCGCCGACAGCACCGATCGCGGTTGCCGAACGGGTGTTGGACTCCCAGAAATACAGCGATTGCGAGATGAAGATCGGCAGGACCTGCGGCACGACGCCGTAACGCTGCACGATGACCGGGGCCGCACCCACCGACTTGACGCCCTCGCGCTGCTTGTCGTCGACATTCTCCAGCGCCTCCGAATAGACCTTGCCGAGCGCGCCGGTATCCGTGAAGAAGATCGCGGCGATCCCCGGCAGCGGTCCGGGACCGAAGGCGCGGGTGAAGAACAGGGCCCAGATCAGCATGTCGATCGAGCGCAGGAAGTCGAAAAAGCGTTTCATGCCCCAGTTGACCGGCCGGCTCGTGGTGATGTTGCGGGCAGCGACGAAGGCGAGCGGGAAGGCGATGAAGGTGGCAAACAGCGTGCCGACGAAGGCCATGACCAGCGTCTGCATCAGCTTGGAGAGAATATCGCCATGCTGCCAGCTGCCGTTGTTGAGAAAGTTGTCGAGCGCCAGCGAGGCATTAGACTGGGCCGGGTCGAGCCGCTCGCCGAAGAGCATCAGCCCGGCGACGCTGGTGACGCTGCGGCCCCAGAAGGGCGATTGCGTGTCGAAGAAGAAATTCGCCCAGCCGAGGAAACGCCGCTGCACATAGACCTGGCTGTTGCGGATTTCCGCCTGACCGGCAAAGCCGAACCGGATATTGACCTTGTTGTCGTCCTGCACCATCCGCGCCGGCGCACCGGCCGGCAGGACCGCCCGGTCCCCTTTGATCGCCACGGGGTAGAGCTTGCCGTCGATATAGACATCGACCTGGCTCGGGGTCACTTCGAGCCGGTTTTCACCGCCGAAGAGCACCGTGTAGCCGCCGTTCGAGGTCGGCCTCAACCAGTCGATCGCCGCGCCCTCGGGATATTGCCGGCGGCTCGTCCATTGCGGCATGACCTGACCGTTCTGGAAGCGCAGGCGGGGCTGCGCGCGCCAAGAATACCAGTCCTGGAGGTAGATCGCCGCGCGATCCCAGTTGCCGTTGACGAAGGTCGGGATGACCTTGAAGAAGGAGAAGCAGAACGCGAGGTAGACGGTGACCGCGACGGCCGCGATCACCAGGCCCCAGCGCTGCATGAAGCTGCGGTGAAAGACTTCCGGATAGGCGGCGAGCAGGCGTTCGCGATCGGCGGCATTGACGGCGAGATTGGACATCAGGCAGCTCCCCGGCCGAATTCGAACGATTGCTTGCCGATCAGCCGGCGGCGCAGCCAGGCCGAGAACTGGTCGACGCAGATGACGGTGACCAGGAGAAGGATGATGATCGCATAGGTCTTTGCGGCGTGGTCGCGGCCGATCGACAGGCTGAACACCTCCCCGATGCCGCCGCCGCCGACAGCGCCGATAATGGTCGAGGCGCGCACGTTGATCTCGGTGCGTAGCAGCGTGTAGGAGACGAAATTCGGCAGGACCTGCGGCAGGATCGCGAAGCGGACGCGCTCCAGCCAGCTGGCGCCTGCGGCCTGCAGGCCCTCGTCCGGCTTCATGTCGGCATTCTCGACCACTTCGAAGAACAGCTTTCCGAGCGCCCCGATGGTGTGGACCGACACGGCAATGATCGCCGCGATCGGACCGATCGACAGGATTGCGGCCAGCAGGCCGGCGACGACGATTTCCGGAAAGGCGCGCAGGATTTCCATGACGCGCCGCACCACCCAGCGCGTGAGACCGGCGCCGACGAGATTGGTGGAGGCGAAGAAGCACAGAAGGAAGGCGCCCGTGGCGCCGAGGATGGTCGAAACGATGGCGATGTTGATGGTGATCGCCAATTGGTAGAAGAAGTTCGGAATGTAGAAACTGTCGGTGATCCAGACGCGATCACTCGTGTAATCGAACTTGATCGATCCGTCCGAATAGGGAGACGGCAGATCGAACATGGCGCGGAAGATTTCCAGCGGGCTGTTCGGCACGAAGCTTTTCAGGAAGTCGAAGAAATAGGGAAGGCGTTCGAAGAACTTGCCGGAATTCGCTTCGTTGGCGAAGTCCAGCGACGCACCGAGCACGATCAGGAAAACGACGATGGAAACGACGGTATAGATCCGCCGCGTCCGCACCTGGCTCTGGTAATGGTCGAGGATGGTGCGGGAGCTTTCCTGCAGCCCGCTGAACTGAGCGGGTTCGGCCATATGCGCCATTCTGGGCATCCTTGTTGAACGAGCGGCGGCATCGTCATGATGCCGCCGCAGGATATTGATCAGACGTTGGATCAGCCGCCGATGACAGCCTTACGAGCGTCGATGATGGTCTGGTAGAACTTCTGATCGACCGGTGCCCAATCGACGTAGCCGCCGCCCGTGAAGCTCTCGAAGCAGGCCTTGTCCTTCTTCGGCAGCTCGGCAAAGAAGGCGGTCACCTTCTTCTTCATGTCGTCGGAAAGCTTGTTGGAAACCATCAGCGGGCCGTTCGGGATGAGCGGCGACTTCCAGACCTGGACGATGTCGTCCATGTCGAGCAGGCCCTTGGAGACCATGATGTGCAGGTTGCCGGACGAGTAGCCCTGTGCCCAGTCACCAACGGCCGAACCGAAGGTGGTGCCGACGTCGAACTTCTTGTCGAGAACGCCGAGAACGAGGTTCTCATGGCCGCCGCCGAAGCCGGTTTCGGAGAAGTACTGCTTGACCGGCATGCCGACATCCTTCGGCAGGGCGACGTTCGGGACGAGGTAGCCGGAGGTCGAGTCCGGATCGGCGAAGCCGATCTTCTTGCCCTTGGCATCGGCGAGCGTCTTGATGCCCGAATCCTTGCGGGCGACCATGATCGAGTAGTAGCCGGTAGAACCGTCGGCCTGCTTGGTGGTGAGGACCGGGGTAACGGCGTTCGGGTCCTTGATGTAGATCGCTGCGTAGGAAGCAGCACCCATGACGGCGAGGTCGATCGTGCCGCCGAGCAGGCCCTGGATGACGCCGTTATAGTTCGGCGACGGGAACAGCTTGACGTCCGAAGCGCCGGTCGCGGCGATCAGGCCCGGCTTGACGCATTCGGTGCGGCGGACCTGGTCGGCTTCGTTTTCGCCGCCGTCGAGACCGATGCGCAGAACCGGTGCGCTCTGGGCGTGGGCCTGGCCGGCGACGGCAGCAATGGCGATCGTCGCCATCAGGATCTTGCGGAATGCAGACATGGAAGTCTCCTTTGGTGATTGGGGTGGTCAACCCGGAAAGGGCGTCAGTCTTCCGGCCGCGTCGCGGCTGCCGGAAATGGCTCAGCGCATGGCGGCGGCTTCCGTCGCCATGCCGGATGTGTCGATCGCGACCGCAGCCCCGCCACGGCGGGTGGAAGCAAGGCTGGTCGACGTCATGGTCTCGTCGATCCCAGCTCCATCCTTGTCGGAGCCGTAGATCTCGCGCACGGCGTTGGCATTGAGTTCCTGCGGCGGGCCGTCGAAAACGACGCGGCCGCCCGCCATGCCGATGATCCGCTCGCAATAGCTGCGGGCCGTATCGAGCGTATGCAGATTGGTGATCACCGTAATGCCTTCGCGCTCGTTGATGTCGCGCAGCGCATCCATGACGATCTTGGCGTTCAACGGATCGAGCGAGGCGATCGGCTCATCGGCGAGCATCATTTTAGGTGCCTGCACCAGGGCACGGGCGATCGCGACGCGCTGCTGCTGGCCGCCGGAGAGCGTCCCGGCCGCCTGCAGCGCCGTCTGTTCGATGCCGAGCCGTTCGAGGGCCGCCATCGCCATGACGCGCTCGTCGCGGCTGAAGATCTTCAAGAGGCTCATCGTCGTCGAGCGGTGATTGAGGCGGCCGAGCAGCACGTTGGTCATCACGTCGAGGCGCGGCACCAAGTTGAACTGCTGGAAGATCATGGCGCAGTCGCGCTGCCAGTTGCGCAACGCCTTGCCCTTGAGGGAGGAGACTTCGGCGCCGTTGAAATAGATGGAGCCGGAACTCGGCTCCTGCAGGCGGTTGATCATGCGCAGCAGGGTCGACTTGCCGGCGCCGGAACGGCCGATGATGCCGACCATCTGGCCCTGGGGAATCTCGACGTTCACGGCGCTCACCGCGATACGATCGCCGAAACGGCGGGTGATGTCCCTCAATTCGAACTTCATGCTCTCTCGCCAATTCAGCTTTTTTTCTGAGAGCTCGATAGCGATGGTTGATGAAGTCTGAATGTCGGATTTATGTCGGTTTTATTATATTCCGAAAACGCCTGCCGCGCTTCCGTTACCTGCTGTGACGCGACACGAATTCTTCGGCCGAAAGTACCCGGAAATCATCGAGAGCAGCCCTCAGTTTCAGGTGGTCCCAATCCCACCAGGCAAGCCGGTCCATCGCTTCGCCGACCGCTTTCGTAAAACGCTCGCGGATGAGCTTTGCCGGCACGCCACCGACGATCGTATAGGGCGCAACGTCCTTGGAGACGACCGCGCCGGCGCCGATCACCGCACCGTTGCCGACGGTGACGCCCGGCAGCACGGTGGCGCCATGGCCGATCCAGACGTCATGGCCGATCGTGACACGATGCTCGCGCCGCCATTCGAAAAAGCTCTTTTCGTCCTCGGCATCGTCCCAGTAGCTGGCGGCGCGATAGGTGAAGTGGTGCAGCGTCGCCCGCCAGGTCGGGTGGTTGGTGGCGTTGATGCGTACCGAGGCCGCCATGTTGACGAACTTGCCGATCGTCGCACACCAGATCGAACCATCCTGCATGATGTAGGAATAAGCGCCGATCTCGGCCTCGCTGATGCGGCAGCGCTCGGAAACTTCCGTATACGGGCCGAGCGTGGAATTGCTGACGTTCGCCGTCTCGTGGATTGCGGGCTCGAGGCCTACCTTGACGCTCATGCTGCGACTGCCTTTCGGGGAGAAAACTGGGAAACGTCGAGAACGCGATCAGCCACGGCCTCGCGCACTTCCTCGTCATGGAAGATGCCGAGAAGGGCGACGCCTTCCCGCTTCTTGTCAGCGATCATGTCCACCACGACGCGCCGGTTGGTCGCGTCGAGCGACGCGGTCGGCTCGTCGAGGAGCAGGATGCGATGGCTGGTGATGAAGCCGCGGGCGATGTTGACGCGCTGCTGTTCGCCCCCCGAAAACGTGGCGGGCGGCAGGGCCCAGAGCTCCTGCGGCAGGTTGAGCTGGGCCAGAAGCTCGGCCGCCTTGTCGCGGGCTTCCGCAGCGGCAATGCCGCGGGCGACCAGTGGTTCGGCGACCACGTCGAGCGCGGAGACACGCGGCACGGTGCGCAGGAACTGGCTGACGTAACCGAGCGTATGCCGGCGCACGTCGAGCACGGTGCGCGGATCGGCGCGTGCGATGTCAACGAGCCGGTCCTTGTGGTCGACGAGGATCTGCCCGGCATCGACCGCGTAATTGCCGTAGAGCATCTTGAGGATCGAGCTCTTGCCGATGCCAGACGGGCCGCCGAGCACGACGCATTCGCCGCTTGCGACGGAAAAACTCACATCGTTGACGACCGGCAGCTTGATGCCGTCGCGCAGATGCATGGTGAAGCTCTTGAAGACTTCGGAAACGACGAGAGGGGTGGCCATCGGTATTCTCCTCAGACCTGCAGGATCGATGAGACGAGCAATTGCGTATAGGGCTCGCGGGGGTCGTCGAGCACGCGGTCGGTCAGCCCGTGCTCGATCACGTGGCCGTCCTTCATTACCATCATCCGGTGCGACAGGAGGCGGGCGACCGCGAGGTCGTGGGTGACGACGATCGCCGACAGGCCAAGATCGTTGACGAGGCCGCGCACCAGATCGAGCAGGCGAGCCTGCACCGAGACGTCGAGGCCGCCGGTCGGCTCGTCCATGAACACCAGGCGCGGGCCGGTGACCAGATTGCGGGCAATTTGTAGTCGCTGGCGCATGCCGCCGGAAAAGGCGCGGGGCTGGTCGTCGATGCGGTCGGTGCCGATCTCGACGCGGGTCAGCCAGTCGCTCGCCGTCTCGCGGATCTTGCCGTAATGCCGGTCACCGACCGCCATCAGCCGCTCGCCGACATTGGCGCCGGCGGAAACCGTCATGCGCAGGCCATCGGCCGGGTTCTGGTGCACGAAGCCCCAGTCGGTGCGCATCAGGAAGCGGCGCTCGGCCTCGCTCATATGGTAGAGATCGCGGAAATTGCCGTCGCGCATCCGGTATTCGACACTGCCGGTGGTCGGCATCAGCCGGGTCGACAGGCAGTTGAGCAGCGTCGTCTTGCCGGAACCGGATTCGCCGACGATGGCGAGCACTTCGCCCGGCCACAGCTCGAAGGACACGTCCTTGCAGCCGATCCGGCTGCCGTAGAACTTTGAGACGCCGCTGACTTTGAGGAGAGGGGTGTCGGTCATTGAGCGTAGTCCTTGGAGGTCAGTGCGTGGGGTCTATTGCTCTCCGTCCTTCCGGACACCACCGCCTTCGCCGTCATCCTCGGGCTTGACCCGAGGATCCAGGCCATCGCTCTCCATGCGTCGAAATTTGGAAAGCCGCTGAGGCAAAAGAGTGTGGATCCCCGGGTCAAGCCCGGGGATGACGGAAGGTGAGAAGGGGGAGATGTCCGGCAGGACAGAGGGGGGTAAGCCGCAACCACCATCACTCAGCCGCCTCCTTGGCAGGCGCCAGCATGGCGCCGACATGGCCGTGTTCGCGGCGGTCCTCGCAATTGTCGGTATCCGAACAGACGAACATGCGGCTGCCCTTGTCGTCGAGCACCACCTCGTCGAGATAGACGTTCTCGGCGCCGCAGAGCGCGCAGGGCTTGTCGAAGGTCTGGATCTCGAAGGGGTAATCCTCGAAGTCGAGGCTGACGACGTCCGTATGGGGCGGCACTGCGTAGATGCGCTTCTCGCGGCCCGCACCGAAAAGTTGCAGCGCTTCCGACCGGTGCATTTTCGGGTTGTCGAACTTTGGTGTCGGCGACGGGTCCATCACGTAGCGGCCCGCGACCTTGACCGGATAGGCATAGGTCTTCGAGATGCGGCCGTTACGGGCGATGTCCTCGTAAAGCTTCACATGCATGAGGCCGTATTCTTCCAGCGCATGCATCTTGCGGGTCTCGGTCTCGCGCGGCTCGAGGAAACGCAACGGTTCCGGGATCGGCACCTGGTAGACGAGGATCTGGTCCTCGGCGAGCTTGTGTTCCGGAATCCGGTGGCGGGTCTGGATGATTGTCGCGTCCTTCGTATGGGTCGTGACGGCGACATTGGCGACCTTCTGGAAGAAGGCGCGGATCGAGACCGCATTGGTCGTATCGTCGGCGCCCTGGTCGATCACCTTCAGCACGTCCTGCGGGCCGATGATCGCAGCTGTCACCTGCACGCCACCGGTTCCCCAGCCATAGGGCATCGGCATTTCGCGCGACGCGAAGGGTACCTGGTAACCGGGGATGGCGATCGCTTTCAAGATCGCGCGGCGGATCATCCGCTTCGTCTGCTCGTCGAGATAGGCGAAGTTGTAAGTGGCGAGGTCCGTCATCTTGGAGTATCCTGTGACTGCATGAACCAACTAGAAGGAAAGGCTGTCATGGACGCCATCACTTCGAACGGATTGCTCGGCGTTGCCGTATTTGCGGCTTTCATCGCCTTCGGGATCATTTTGCCCTTCTATGTCATCAAACCACGCAGACGCGCCGCGGCTGGCGGCAGCACCGGGGATGCCGGTTATGTCGGCGGCACCGCTGATGGCTGCAGCAGCGCCAGCGCAGGCGGCGCCTGCGATGGCGGAGGGGGCGGCGGTGACTGAACTGCGTCCCTTGGCGTAGGACGCCTCGGCGGCAATCATTCTGCTGCCTCCTGAAGCTCGCCCCTGTCACCCTTGCGGGCAGCCTCGATGTCCAGACGCATCTTGCGTACCAATGCGAGTTCCGCCTGGAAATCGACGTAATGCGGCAGCTTCAGGTGCTCGACGAAACCGGTCGCCTGCACGTTGTCCGAATGCGAGATCACGAATTCCTCGTCCTGCGCCGGCGCGGTAATGTCCTCGCCGAGTTCCTCGGCACGCAGCGCCCGGTCGACCAGCGACATCGACATCGCCTTGCGCTCGCTCTGGCCGAAGACCAGGCCGTAACCGCGGGTGAACTGCGGCGGCGCCTTGGAGGAACCCTTGAACTGGTTGACCATCTGGCATTCGGTGACGCGGATACGGCCGAGCGAGACGGCAAAGCCGAGTTCTGCAACTTCGATCTCGACTTCCACCTCCCCGATACGGATTTCGCCGACAAAGGGATGGTTGCCGCCGTAACCGCGCTGGGTGGAGTAGCCGAGCGCCAGCAGGAAACCCTCGTCGCCGCGGGCGAGCGCCTGCAGGCGCAGATCCCGGCTCATCGGAAATTCCAACGGCTCGCGGGTAAGGTCGCCGGCCTGATGGTCTTCGGAAAATTCGCCATCCGCCTCGATCAGACCCTCATGGGCAAGAATGTCGGAAACCCGCATGATGTGTTCTTCCGGCGTGCTGCGGCGCTCCGGTTCGTCGACCGGTGGGTCGGTCAGCAGCGAAGGGTCGAGCAGGCGGTGGGTATAGTCGAAGGTCGGCCCGAGAAGCTGGCCGCCCGGCAGGTCCTTGTAGGTCGCTGAAACGCGCCGCTCGACCTTCATGCCCGCCGTATCGACCGGGACGGAGGAGCCGAAGCGCGGCAGCGTGGTGCGATAGGCGCGCAGCAGGAAGATCGCCTCGATCATATCGCCGCGCGCCTGGCGGACGGCGAGTGCTGCGAGCGCCCGGTCATAGAGCGAGGCCTCGGCCATCACGCGGTCGACGGCGAGGCCAAGCTGCTCGACGATCTGCTCGATGGTGACGGAAGGAAGCGAGCGATCACCCCGACGCCGGTCGGCCAGCAGCCGGTGAGCGTTGTTGATGGCGGCCTCGCCACCCTTGACGGCAACATACATGGTTCATTCTCCTGGCCATTACCGGCATCCCATTAAAGATGCGGGAAGGGTTTGGTCGTTCGGCCCCAAGGTTAAAAAGTCGGTCGACTGTTCATTGGGTGGCGATGCGTACGGTCCGCGGCAGGCACAACAGGTTTTTGCCGGCCGTCAGGATGACATCGACGCCGCGCGGGAAGAGCGCCCGGTTGTCGGCCCAGAGCCGCGGAAAGACTTCCGGCAGGCCCTTCACCATGACGGCGCTCGCGTGCGGAATGCCAGGACCGGTCAGCGTCAGCGGCAGGCCTTCGCCAAGTGCCGCGACCTCGATCACCAACGTCGTCGAGCGGTCGGGATATTCCTGAGTACCGGCCGAGAACAGGCCGAACGACGCGAGCGTTGCGCCGGCCTCCACGAAAGCTAAGCGGGCCTCGGCCTTTTCGCGGGTGATCGGCGCGCCGGTGTGGAAGCCGATCCATTCGCCGACGGCCGATTTGAAAAGGCCCGCACTCAGCCATACGGGCGTTTCATGGTCGCAGAGGGTCACGGCGATCGCCCCGGCCGCTCCTCCAAGCGGTTCCGGCTGGCCGACATCCGGTCCGACGGTACGGATGGTTCCGGGACGGGCCATGCTGTCCATGAGCATGCGGAACACGTCCTGGGATTCGAAGACCGGCTCTCTGAACCCGCCGGAAAGCGCTTGCGTCTTGATGTTCATCAGTCGTCCCCCCGTACCATGGTGAAGAAATCGACGCGGGTTGCGGCCGTCTCCTCCGCCTTCTGTTTATCTTCCGCTGCGATGCGCTGCTCGATCCGGTCGAGCAACGCGGCCTCCACGAAATCGCGCGTGCCCGCCTCCTGCCAGAGTGCGTCGAAGACGGCTGCGAGCCGGACATTGTCCTTCGCGGTGCCGAGCGCCTGCGCATGCCCGGCGGTACCGGATGCCAGGAGCACCGTCGCACGCGTCACCGTCGCCTCCCCGAGATTGAAGGGTGCGCCACCGCCGCCGATGCGGCCGCGCACCATCACCAGTCCGGTCTCGGGCCCACGCACCGGCCTGACCTCCGGTTTGGTCGGAAGCTTCTCCCAGGCGGCACGCAGGTCGTTCGTCGTCGCGCGCGCAAGCAGCCCAGCGGCGCGGCGTCGCGCGGCGATTTCTGCATTCGGCTCGATTTGTTTCGCCAGGTCCATTTGCCAAGCTCCTAAATGTCTATTGATATAGACAACCATACAAGTTATATGTACTACTAACTTCTGGATATAACAAGCGTGTGACATGGATACGGGGCAGACAAACGTTCACCGTCAAAACGGCGTGGCACTATGGCGACAGATCGCCGACCGCATTCGCGCCTCGATCGCCAATGGCGATTATGACGCGACCGGCAAGGTGCCGCCGGAATTCACCCTCGCCGCACAGTTCGGCGTCAACCGACATACGGTGAGGAGCGCGCTTGCCGCCCTCGCTCAGGAGGGTATCGTCCGTTCGGTCCAGGGGCGCGGCACGCTGATCGAGCGCAAGGAACGGCTGAACTTCCCGATCACGCGGCGGACCCGGTTCAGCGAGGGCATCGGCGATCAGGCGCGGGAAAAGGAAGGCCTGCTGCTTCATTCGGCGCAGGAACCGGCGTCTGCCGACCTGTCGGCGCGGCTGCGCATTCCTGAAGGCGCCACGGTGATCCGCCTGGAAACGCTGCGGAAAGCGGATCACCGCCCGGTCTCCCGCTCGACCACCTGGTTTCCGGCCGACCGTTTCGACGGCATCGAGGAAGCCTACAGCAAAAGCGGCTCGATCACCGTGGCATTCCGGATGCTCGGCCTTTCGGACTATCTGCGTGTTTCGACGGAGGTGACCGCAACCCACGCGGACGGAGCGGATCTCGCCGACCTGCAGCTATCGCCGGGAGCCATCATCCTCGTTGCCCGCGCGCTGAACACAGATCCGGACGGCGTGCCGGTGCAATACGCCGTTAGCCGCTTTCCGGCCGACATGGTGCAGTTCACGATCGAGAATTGAGTTCGCGGGCTTCGCTTGCGTAATTGCAAAATCATAATTATATTTTTGCAATGAACCTGATGCGTTTCGAATAGGATCGCGCAAAGGCGGCGGCGAATATCAAGAAACACGGCGTCAGCTTCGAGATCGCTGCGCGTGTTTTCGCCGACCCTTTCGTCCTGATCGAGCAGGATCGTATCGAAGGTGGTGAGCAGCGTTGCAGGCGTTGGGTTCTGTTGACGGTCTCGCAATTTTGCTCGTTGCTCACACGATCTACGAGGACGAAGAGGACGACGGGCAAGCTTACGAAGTGATCCGGATCATTTCCGCCCGAAAAGCCGATCCGAAAGACGACGTTATGAAGAAGAGCGCTGATATGGTTCGGTACGAGGTCGACAAGAATAGTCTGCCGCCTCTGACCGACAAGCAGAAAGCCGAGCTGGCGGCTCTGTCGGAGCTTCCGGATGAGCAGATAGATTATCGTGACGTTCCAGGCTGGACCGACGAACAACTGCAGAATGCGGGGAGGGGACGATTCTATCGCCCCCTGAAACAGCAGATCACGGCCCGGGTGGATGCCGATGTGGTGGACTGGCTCAAGTCGCAGGGCAAAGGGTATCAGGCCCGCATGAATGCGATCCTCCGCCGGGAAATGCTGGCTTCGCTGAAATCCCAAAAGCGGACCTGATTGTGTCCGGCGCTCAATGCGCGCCGGACATGTCGCCGAGAACGTCCTTCGACGCCACGGTCGAGTCCGCCTTCAGCGTGTAGACCATCGGCACGCCGGTCGCGAGATTGAGCTTCAGGATTTCCTCCTTGCTCAGGCGGTCGAGAACCATCACCAGCGAGCGAAGCGAATTGCCGTGCGCGGCGACGAGGACCTTTTCGCCACGCAGCACGCGCGGCAGGATTTCCGTCATGTAATAGGGCCAGACGCGGGCGCCGGTATCGCGCAGGCTCTCGCCGCCAGGCGGCGGAACGTCATAGGAGCGGCGCCAGATATGCACCTGTTCCTCGCCCCATTTGGCGCGCGCATCATCCTTGTTGAGGCCTGATAGATCGCCGTAGTCGCGCTCGTTGAGGGCCTGGTCGCGGATCGTCTCGAGATCCGGCTGGCCCACCTTGTCGAGAACGATCTTCAACGTGTCCTGGGCGCGCTTCAACACCGAGGTGAAGGCGATGTCGAATTTTATGCCGGTTGCGGCAAGCGCTTCGCCGCCAGCCTCGGCTTCCTGAATGCCGAGCGGCGTCAGATCCGGGTCGCGCCAGCCGGTGAAGAGGTTCTTGAGATTCCAGTCGCTCTGGCCGTGGCGAACGAGGACGAGAGTTCCGCTCATGAGATGATTTCCTCCGGGGAGATTTTCAGGAAAGCCCGAGCACGTCGAGCATGGAATAGTGGCCGGGCTTCTTGTCGCGCGCCCAGAGCGCCGCGGCAACTGCGCCGCGGGCGAAGATCGAGCGGTCGCGGGCGCTGTGCGAGAGCGTCACCAGTTCGCCTTCGCCGGCAAGCACGACGGAATGGTCGCCAACGACCGAGCCGCCGCGCAGCGTCGCAAACCCGATCGTGCCGGCCGGTCGGGCGCCCGTATGGCCGTCGCGCACACGAACGGACTGGCTTGCGAGATCGATGCCGCGGCCCTGCGCTGCGGCTTCACCGAGCAGCAGCGCCGTGCCGGATGGCGCATCGACCTTGTGCTTGTGATGCATTTCGAGGATCTCGATATCCCAACCGGCAGCGGGCAAAGCCTTTGCCGCCTGCGCGACGAGCACGCCGAGCAGGTTGACGCCGAGGCTCATATTTCCGGACTTGACGACGCGCGCGTGACGGCCGGCCGCTTTGAACTTTTCCTCGTCATCGACCGAGCAGCCGGTCGTACCGACCACGTGGACGATGCGCGCCTGCGCGGCAAGGACCGAGAACGCGACGCTGGCCGCGGGCGTGGTGAAATCGAGCACACCGTCGGCATCGAGAAAAGCCTTCAGCGGATCGGAGGTTACCGGAACGCCAAGAGTCCCGACACCCGCAAGCTCGCCGGCGTCCTTGCCGACGAACGGCGAACCTTCGCGCTGAACGGCCGCGTGCAGCGTCACGCCTGCTGTTTCATGGATGACCCGGATCATGGCCTGGCCCATCCGGCCCGCAGCACCAACCACCACGAGTTTCATGTCATTTGCGGTCATGCTCGGTGCAGTCCTTGCTTCGTCGGTCGATCTTTTTGAGCGGGTTACAGCTTGTGGCGGCGAGCGTAAAGGCCGCTTCCGCACCGCGCAAGCATCTCTTGCATGCCGTCTCCAGGAAAACGGGCGTTGCCCGCGACGAGGATATCGGTCCCCACTAGCGTTGCCAGCGGCGGCCATCCATCGAAAGGCCGTAGGCGGAAGGCGTGCGGGCAAAGCTTGCGAGCCCGGCGAGCGCCGCCTGCGGATGGGTCACCACGAAAGTGGGGATCGTGCCCATCAGCTCCGTATGCGGCGCCTTGTCCTCGAAGGCGGCGCGAAATTCCGGGCCTTTCAGCGCCGGAACGATCTTTTGCGAGATGCCGCCGGCGAGATAGACGCCGCCGCGCGCCATGAATATCAGCGCCATGTCGCCGGCGACCCGGCCGAGATAGGTGGCAAATAGCGAAAGCGTTTCGACGGCCTGGGAATTCGAACGGTTCAGGCCGTGGGCCGTGATATCCGCCGGATCGGAAAACGCTGGCTGCAGACCGTCGGCCGCGCAGACGGCCTGGTAGATGTTGACGACGCCGCGTCCGCTCAGGATTTCTTCCGCAGAAACGCGGCCCTCGATGCGCTTGAGGTGCGGAAAGATCTCGAAATCCCGTTCCGAGCGCGGGCCGACATCCACGTGTCCGCCTTCGCCGGGAACCGGAAACCACATGTGCCGGGCATAGACGAGGCCGGCGACGCCAAGCCCGGTGCCAGGACCGAGCACCACGCGCGACGCCATATGCGGCTCGTTGTTGGGCCCAAGCGTCTCGCGGTATTCGTCGGGCATGGCCGCGACGGCAAGCGCCTGGGCTTCGAAATCGTTGACGACCAGCACGTCCTCGAAGCCGAGATCGGCGATCATGCCTTTCGGCCGCACCACCCAGTCGCAATTGGTCAGATCGATCTCGTCGCCATCGATCGGCCCGGCGATGGCAAGGATCGCCGATCGCGGCTGCACCGAACTCGTGTCGAGCACGATCTTCTGGATAGCGTCGTCGATCGTCGCATAGTCGGCGGTGCGCACGTTTGGGAACGGCTTCGGTTCCGCGTAGGCGTCGAGAAGGATGGAGAAGCGGGCGTTGGTGCCGCCGATATCGCCGATCAGGATCGGAAAGGGCAGCTTGTCGGTCTTCATGGTATCGGCCATCGGGAAGCTTAGTCCTTCTGAAAGTCGATGAGTTTCTCGGCTGTAGCGCGGTTGAGCGCCATCGGTATGTCATAGACCGTTGCAAGCCGGGTCAGCGCCTTGACGTCGACATCGTGGGGAAGCGCGCTCAAGGGATCGATGAAGAAGATAAGCATGTCGACCTCACCGGTAGCGATCATCGCGCCGATCTGTTGGTCGCCGCCGAGCGGGCCGCTCTTCAGCCGCGTCACTTCGAGGCCGGGGCAGGCATCCTGAACCCGGCCGCCAGTCGTGCCGGTGGCGACGATGCGGAATCGCGAAAGCGCCACCTGGTGATGGCGGGCAAAATCCGCCATGTCGTCCTTCTTCTGGTCGTGCGCGATCAGCGCGATGCAGGGCTTGGCCGACATGATTGGGTATCCTCGCCAGAACGATATTCAATCGATTTGTGACGCGTTCTAGCGTGCCCTTTCGTTCTTGGAAAGGTGGCGGCAAGACCGGCGGTTTCGATTGCCGGCCTTATCCGGAACTATTGCAGCGGACGTGGCGTCGGGATCGGCATGTCATCGGAAGCCGGCGGCGGATCGTTGACGATCGCCTCGATAGTCTTTGCCGGTGCCGACGCGGCAGGCTGAGCCGTGTAAGCCACGGCGCTGCCGCCGAAGGTCGCGTCGTCTTCGGGGCGCGAGGGGGCGGCAAGCACGGCTGCGCAGGCTTTCGGCAGGTCAGAGAGCATGACCTGGCGAGGCTTGACCGGCTTCTTGTTCGGGTCCGGCTTGGGCGGCGGCGCCCACGGCTCCTTGCTGAACCACCAGGCAAGGGAATTGTCACAGCCGTCGCCCTTGGCGACCGGCGCCTGGCTCTGACAGCTCGCAGCGCCGGCGGGGCAGTGGATGCGGATATGGAAATGTTCGTCATGGCCGTAGATCGGCCGCACCTTGCCAAGCAGGCTTCGATCACCCGTCCAGGTCTCGCAAAGCTTCTTCTTGATGGCCGGGTTTACGAAGACCCGCTCCACCTGCGGATAGCTCGCCGCCTGCATGACGACCTTGGCGTGGGTGCTGGTCCAGCGGCTGGGATCGACGGTCAGGAATTTGCTCTTGTCGAGCATGGAGGTGAACGGCAGGCTTTCGCGTTGCTGCGCACTCAGAGGCTGGGCGGGCTTCGGCGTGAACCAGATATCGGCGTCGAGGCCGATCTGGTGCGAGGCATGGCCTGTGATCATCGGGCCGCCGCGCGGCTGGGAAATGTCGCCGACCAGGATGCCGGAACCCCAGCCGAGCCTTGCGGCATCGCCGGAGAACCGTTCGAGCAGTGCGATCATTTCGGGATTGCCCCAGCGGCGGTTGCGCGAGAGGCGCATCGCCTGCCAGGTCGGTCCGTCGGTCGGCAACGCCACGGCACCGGACATGCAGCCCTTCGCATAGAAACCGAGCGGTTCCGCCTCCGCCTTGCTGGGGAGCTTCACTGTACCGAAAAGCTGTTTCGCCGGCGTGCCTTCCTGCGCCGCCACCGGCCCTGTGAAGGCGCCGCAAAGGAAAGCGGTCACCGCCAGCTGCAAAATTGTACCCGAAATCGATCTCATGCCCATCCGCCGCAAATCACCTAATCGCCTCGAATCTACCGTGAAACAGGATTTTGGTGAAATGGAGATGGTGGAAACCCTGCCGATTTCCGAAAGATAAACGCCGGATAAAACGGATGTGAGCAGGGCACTCCTGTTTTTCGCCGCCTTTTGTCCTATGCTTCACCGCAACAAAGAAACTTACATGGGGTAATGCATGCTCTTGGCCCGCCTGAAGGTAGCTTTCGCGATCGCTCTCACTGCGGTGTCTCTCGGGACATCGGCGGCGACAGCCCAGGAACCGAAATGGCGGCATGGCATGGCCGTTGTCGGTGACCTCAAGCTGCCGGAAGACTTCAAGCAACTCCCCTATGTCGATCTGAATGCGCCGAAGGCCGGCGAACTGCGCCTCGGCGACGAAGGCACGTTCGACAATCTCAATCTGGTGATCGACCGGGGCGCCGTGGCTTCGGGTGTCAGCCTGATCTACGACACGCTCATGAAACGGTCGGAGGACGAAGTTTTCGGTACTTACGGCCTTTTGGCAGAGGCCGTGTCCTATCCCGACGACGTGTCTTCGGTGACGTTCCGGTTGCGGCAGGAGGCGAAATGGGCGGACGGCCAGCCGGTCACTCCGGAGGACGTGATCTTCAGCCTGGCGAAGCTGAAGGAGCACAGTGCCCTCTATTCCGGCTACTATCGGCACGTCACGGCTGCTGAAAAGACCGGCGATCGCGAAGTGACCTTCCGCTTCGACGAAAAGAACAACCGCGAACTGCCCTCGATCGTCGGCGATTTTCCGGTCCTGCCGAAGCACTGGTGGGAAGGCAAGGACGCGCAGGGCAACCAGCGCGATATTTCCCGCACCACCCTGGAGCCGCCGATTGGGTCCGGTCCTTACAAGATCGGCGCCGTTCAGCCCGGCTCCACCATCCGCTACGAACTGCGCGACGACTATTGGGGTAAGAACCTGCCGATCAATCTCGGCCAACATAACTTCCGGACGATCAGCTATACCTATTTTTCGGATGCCGACGTGGAATTCGAGGCGTTCCGGGCAGGCACGATCGACTATCGCCAGGAAAACAGTTCAAGCCGCTGGGTCACGCGTTATGATTTCGATGCGGTGAAGGACGGGCGGGTAACCAAGGAAGCGCTGACCAATCCCTTCAAGGCCGTCGGCGTCATGCAGGCTTTCGTGCCGAACATGCGGCGTGACATCTTCAAGGACGCGCGGGTTCGCGAAGCGCTGAACTATGCTTACGACTTCGAGGATCTCAACAAGAACCTTGCCTATGGCGGCCTGAAGCGGGTCGACAGCTTCTTCTGGGGCACCGAGCTTGCGTCCTCCGGCCTGCCGCAGGGAAAAGAGCTGGAGATCCTCAACGGATTGAAGGATAAGGTTCCGGCGAGGGTGTTCACCACTCCGTACACCAATCCCGTCGGCGGCGACCCGAACAAGGTGCGGGATAACCTGCGCACGGCCATCAGCCTGCTGAAGGAGGCCGGCTGGGAGCTGAAGGGCAACCGGATGGTCAATGCCAAGACCGGGCAACCCCTGGGCTTCGAAATTCTCTTGAGCAGCCAGTCGCAGGAACGCACCGTGATGCCCTATGTGACGAGTCTGAAGAAAATCGGCATCGACGCCCGGCTCCGGATAGTCGACGCGTCGCAATACATCAATCGCATCCGCAGCTTCGACTACGACATGATGTACGGGGTGTGGGCGCAGACCATGAATCCCGGCAACGAGCAGGCGGACTACTGGGGATCGGCATCCGTCAACCGGCCCGGATCACGCAACTATGCCGGCATTGCCGATCCGGCAGTGGATCAGCTCATCAACATGATCACCTTTGCTCAGAACCGGGAGGACCAGGTGGCCGCCGTCAAGGCGATGGACCGCGTGCTGCTCGCCAACCACTATGTGGTCCCGATGTTCTATTCCGGCGAAGCAAGGATCGCCTACTGGAACCGCATCACGCATCCGCAGAGACTTCCGGAATACAGCATCGGTTTCCCGGAGACCTGGTCGGCCAGAAACCCTGCGAAATAACGCAATAAGCGCGGACTTGCGCCGCCGACCGGCACCTGTTCCAAATGAACCCGCATGATTCGCACCGGAAAAGAGGAAAGAGCCATTTGATCGGCATTGGGATATGCGGTGAGACAAGCCCCGTGGCCGCGGGCAGGGAGCTCTGATGGGCGCCTATATTCTCCGCCGTCTTCTGCTGATGATACCGACGATCGTCGGTATCATGGCAATCTCCTTCCTCGTCGTGCAGTTCGCGCCGGGCGGCCCTGTCGAGCAGGTGATCGCTCAGATCCAGGGCCAGGATACCGGCGACCGGCTTTCCGGCGGTGGCGGCGACATGCTCCCGCAACAGGGCGGAGGCGAGGAAAGCCGTTACCGCGGCGCCCAGGGCCTTGACCCGGAGTTCATCGCCAAGCTGGAGAAGCAGTTCGGTTTCGACAAGCCGCCGGTAACGCGGTTCCTCGACATGATGTGGAACTACATCCGCTTCGATTTCGGCGAGAGCTTCTTCCGCAATACCTCGGTCCTCGATCTGATCATCGACAAGATGCCGGTGTCGATCTCGCTCGGTTTCTGGATCCTGATCGTCTCCTATCTGATCTCGATTCCCTTGGGTATCCGCAAGGCCGTCAAGGACGGCTCGACTTTCGACGTCTGGACCTCCGGGGTGATCATCATCGGTTATGCGGTGCCGAGCTTCCTGTTCGGCATCCTGCTGATCGTGCTTTTCGCCGGCGGCTCCTTCTTCGACTGGTTCCCCTTGCGCGGCTTGGTTTCGGATAATTTTTCCGAACTTTCCTGGTGGGAGAAGATCATCGACTATTTCTGGCACCTGACATTGCCGCTGATCGCCATGTCGCTGTCGGCCTTCGCCACCACCACGCTTTTGACCAAGAACTCGTTCATCGACGAGATCAAGAAACAGTACGTGACGACCGCCCGCGCTAAGGGCCTGAACGAGCGGCAGGTTCTTTACGGCCACGTCTTCCGCAATGCCATGCTGATCGTCATCGCCGGCTTTCCGGGCGCCTTCATCTCCGCCTTCTTCACCGGTTCGCTGCTGATCGAGAACATCTTTTCGCTGGATGGGCTGGGGCGCCTCGGTTACCTCGCCATCGTCAACCGCGATTACCCGATCGTCTTCGGCACGCTCTACATCTTCTCGCTGATGGGCCTGTTCGTCAGCCTGATTTCCGACCTGATCTATACCTGGATCGATCCGCGCATCGATTTCGAGCGGAGGGATGTCTGATGGAGGCGACCGCCGCAAAGACTTCCGTGCAGACGGCACCGCCGCAGAAGCGGCCCTGGATCTCGCCGACCAACCGCCGCCGGCTTGCCAATTTCCGCGCCAACAAGCGGGGTTACTGGTCGTTCTGGCTGTTCATGATCCTTTTCGTGCTCAGCCTGTTTGCGGAATTCATCGCCAACGACCGGCCGATCGTCGCTTCCTACAAGGGCGAGATCCTCTATCCGGTCCTGGTGGATTATCCGGAAGAGAAGTTCGGCGGCTTCCTGGCAACGACCGATTACCGCTCCGACTACATCCAGCAGGAAATCCAGGCAAACGGCTGGATGGTCTGGCCGCCGATCCGCTATTCCTACCAGACGGTCAATTCCAACATCCCCCATTCGGCGCCGACCGAACCCTTCTGGCTGATGGAAAAGGCGGATCGCTGCGCCGCTTATCCGCAGAAGGATCAGGACCCGAACTGCACCCTCGGCAACCTGAACTGGCTCGGCACCGACGACCAGGCCCGCGACGTGACCGCCCGCATGATCTACGGCTTCCGCATCTCGGTCCTGTTCGGCCTGGTGCTAACGATCTGCTCGGCGGTGATCGGTGTGACGGCCGGCGCGGTGCAGGGTTATTTCGGCGGATGGACGGATCTCTTGATGCAGCGGTTCATCGAGATCTGGTCGTCCATGCCGGTTCTCTACATCTTGCTGATTATCGCCTCGATCCTGCCGCCGGGATTCTTCATCCTGCTCGGTATCCTGCTGCTGTTCTCCTGGGTCGGCTTCGTCGGGGTGGTGCGCGCCGAATTTCTGCGGGCCCGCAATTTCGAATATGTCCGCGCCGCCCGCGCGCTCGGCGTCGGCAACTGGACGATCATGTCCCGGCACCTGCTGCCGAACGCCATGGTCGCGACGCTGACCTTCCTACCCTTCATCCTGTCGGGCTCGATCGCCACGCTGACCTCGCTCGACTTCCTGGGCTTCGGCCTGCCGGCAGGCTCTCCGTCTCTCGGCGAGATGATCTCGCAGGGAAAGAACAACCTGCAGGCGCCCTGGCTCGGCTTCACCGCCTTCTTCACCATGTCGATCATGCTGTCGCTGCTGATCTTTATCGGCGAGGCAGTGCGCGATGCCTTCGATCCCAGAAAGACGTTCGGGTGAGCCGATGACAGAGCCGCTTCTTTCCGTTCGCGATCTCTCCGTCGCCTTCCACCAGGGGGGCGACACGTCGATTGCCGTCGATAAGGTCTCGTTCGACATCCATCCCGGCGAGGTGATGGCGCTGGTGGGGGAATCCGGGTCCGGCAAGTCGGTGACGGCCAATTCCATCCTCAAGCTGCTGCCCTATCCGTCCGCCAGCCACCCCTCCGGCGAGATCCTGTTCGACGGAAAGGACATGTTGAAGGCGTCCGAGCCGGAACTGCGCCGCGTGCGCGGCAACGACGTTACGATGATCTTCCAGGAGCCGATGACCTCGCTCAATCCGCTTCATTCGATCGAAAAGCAGATCGGTGAAATCCTTGAGCTTCATCACGGAATCAACGGCCAGGCAGTGCGTATCCGCACGCTCGAACTCCTGAACCAGGTCGGCATACGCGAGCCGGAAAAGCGGTTGAAAGCCTATCCGCACGAACTGTCCGGCGGCCAGCGCCAGCGCGTGATGATCGCCATGGCGCTTGCCAACCGCCCGAAGCTGCTGATCGCCGACGAACCGACCACGGCGCTCGACGTCACCGTGCAGGCCCAGATTCTGGACCTCCTGCGTGGCCTGAAGGGCGAGCACGGCATGTCCATGCTGTTCATCACCCATGACCTCGGCATCGTCCGCAAGTTCGCCGATCGCGTCTGCGTCATGACCAAGGGCAAGATCGTCGAGACCGGCACGGTAGAGGAGGTCTTCACCAACCCGCAACACGCCTATACGCGCCATCTGCTCGCCTCCGAACCGCGCGGCGAGCCGCCGCCGGCCGATCCCTCGAAGCCGGTGGTGATGGAAGGCAAGGACATCCGTGTCTGGTTTCCGATCAAGGCGGGTTTCCTGCGCAAGGTGGTCGATCATGTGAAGGCGGTCGACGGCGTCGATCTCGAGCTGCGGGCCGGCGAGACGCTCGGCGTCGTCGGCGAATCCGGTTCCGGCAAGACGACGCTCGGCCTGGCGCTCGCAAGGCTCATTTCCTCCACGGGCCGCATCGCCTTCGTCGGAACGGATATCGACAAGTTCTCCTTCAAGGAGATGCGCCCGTTCCGCGACCGTCTTCAGGTGGTCTTCCAGGATCCCTATGGATCGCTGAGCCCCCGCATGTCGGTCGGCGATATCGTCGCCGAGGGGCTGAAGGTGCATGAGCGATCGCTCTCCGCCGATGGCCGCGACGAGCGCGTCGCCTGGGCCTTGAGCGAGGTCGGCCTCGACCCGGCGACCCGCTGGCGTTATCCGCATGAGTTTTCCGGCGGCCAGCGGCAGCGCATCGCGATCGCCCGCGCCATGGTCCTGAAACCGCGTTTCGTGATGCTCGACGAGCCGACGTCGGCGCTCGACATGACCGTCCAGGCGCAGGTCGTCGATCTCCTGCGCGACCTGCAGAAGAAGCACGATCTCGCCTATCTCTTCATCAGCCACGATCTGAAGGTCGTGAAGGCGCTCGCCAACCACGTCATCGTCATGCGGCTTGGCAGGGTAGTGGAAGAAGGTCCCGCAGACCAGATTTTCCAGGCGCCGAGAGAGGATTATACCCGTGCCCTGATGGCCGCCGCCTTCAATCTCGAAGCCGTCGAAATCGAAGCCATTAGTCAATAAACCTGAACTAGATCAAGGTCATCAGTCCATGCCTGCCAAACACACGGTCGTCGTCGATCTTAAATTCGAGCGCCGCGAGATCGATGCCGCACTCGCCAGCGCCTTCACCGGCCGCACCGTGTTGCACGCCTTCGATCCTGGCCTAGACATTTCCGAGGCCCGCTATGCGGTGATCTGGAAGCCGGAGCCGGATCTGTTCCAGCGGGCGCCGAAGCTGGAGGTCCTGTTTTCCGGCGGGGCCGGTGTCGACTATATCCTCACCATGCCTGGTCTGCCGGATATCCCGATCGTCCGTTTCGTGGATGAAAGCCTGACGACGCGGATGAGTGAATGGGTCGTGCTGCAGGCGCTGAGCCACCTGCGGCAGGTGCCCGCCTATCTCAGCCAGCAGCGGGAACGCAGGTGGCGTGAGCTCTCCCAACCGGAAGCCAAGGACCTGACCGTGGGTGTCATGGGCCTTGGCGTGCTCGGTCTGGATTCGGTCCGGAAGCTGGAGATCATGGGTTTCGATGTGATCGGCTGGTCGCGCGGCAAAAAGACCATCGAAGGCGTCGAAACCTTCGACGGCGGCGAGCTCGACGCTTTCCTCGCCCGCACGGATATTCTGGTCGGCCTCCTGCCGCTGACACCGGAGACGCGCGGCATTTTCAATGCCTCGCTGTTCGCAAAGCTTCGCCGGGGCGGCGCCCTGGGCAAACCGATCTTCATCAATGCCGGGCGCGGCGGCAGCCAGGTGGAGAACGATCTTGTTGCCGCGCTCGATAAGGGCGTTCTCGGCGGCGCATCGCTGGATGTCTTCGAGAAGGAGCCGCTCAGTGCAGATAGCCCGCTCTGGACGATGGACAACGTCATCATCACGCCGCACGCTGCTTCCGCGTCCGATGTGAGGGCGTTGTTCCGCAATGCGGAGACCCAGATGGAGCGCTACGAGGCTGGCGAAGGCCTGCAGCACGTCGTGGATCGCCGGGCGGGGTACTGAGCTTCCCGCCGGAACATTCGTATCCGCCGACCGTTTCTTGTGCATGAGCCGGGCATTCCGGCCGAACAAGGAGCGAAATCATGAACACTCGTTTCGATCCCGAGCAAGCCGAAACCCGTCATCCGAACCCGATCGGTTCGCCGCCGGTGGTGGAAACCGCCACGGAAGCGCGCCAGGGAAGCTGGGGTGCACCGGTGCTGAAGATGCTGATTGCCGGCCTCATCCTGGCAATGGTCGCCTGGGCCGGTGCCGAGTGGTACGGTCAAAGCACCGCACCGCCGCCCGAACAGACCGCCACGCCGCCAGCCGGAAGCACGACGCCCGCAAACCCGAATGCGCCGCCGACCGCCAATCCCGCGACACCGCCGGCCGCCACGCCGCCGGCAACCAATTCGCAGTCCGGCAACTGACATCCATCTTTCCTGATTTTTTCGGCCGCGATCTCTCGCGGCCGAATTGCGTCTGGACTTACTCTGCATTTTTTTCGATAAAAATGCCCGGAGGTTGATCAGCCGCTGCCTCCATACGCATCGAAATCGGCGGAGCCGGTCCGGAAGGGCCGGGGCAGGGGCAGGCATGACCAAGACCGATATCGCGAGCAGGGTTTACAATCACACCTGGAAGCTCGACCCGATCATCCGCAGTCTGATCGATACGGATTTCTACAAGCTCCTGATGCTGCAAATGATCTGGAAGCTCTATCCGGACGTGGACGCCACGTTCTCGCTGATCAACCGCACGACCAGCGTCAAGCTGGCGGAGGAGATCGACGAGGGCGCGCTGCGCGAGCAGCTCGACCATGCCCGCACGGTCGGCCTGTCGAAGAAGGAGATGATCTGGCTGGCGGGTAATACATTTTATGGCCGCAAGCAGATTTTCGAGCCCGAATTCCTGAACTGGCTGTCCACCTACAAGCTCCCGGAATACGAGCTTTCGAAGCGCGATGGCCAGTACGAACTGACCTTCCACGGCAAGTGGATGGAAACGACGCTCTGGGAAATTCCCGCCCTTGCGATCATCAACGAATTGCGCTCCCGCTCGGCGATGCGCTCGCTCGGTTTCTTCACGCTCGACGTTCTCTACGCGCGGGCCAAGGCCAAGATGTGGGAAAAGGTCGAGCGGCTGCAGGCATTGCCGGGCCTGCGCATCTCCGATTTCGGCACCCGCCGCCGTCACAGTTTCCTCTGGCAGCGCTGGTGCGTCGAGGCGCTCAAGGAAGGCATCGGCCCGGCGTTTACCGGCACCAGCAACGTCCTGCTCGCCATGGATTCCGATCTCGAAGCTGTGGGGACCAATGCACACGAACTGCCCATGGTGGCCGCGGCACTCGCCGAGACTGATGAGCAGCTGCGCGCCTCCCCTTACCAGGTCCTGAAGGACTGGAACCGCCTTTATGGGGGCAACCTGCTGATCGTCCTGCCGGACGCTTTCGGCACGGCTGCGTTCCTGCGCGATGCGCCGGACTGGGTGGCCGACTGGACCGGTTTCCGCCCTGACAGCGCGCCGCCGATCGAGGGCGGCGAAAAGATCATCGCCTGGTGGAAGAAGATGGGCCGCAACCCGAAGGAAAAGCTGCTGATCTTCTCCGACGGGCTGGACGTCGATGCGATCATCGATACCTACCGGCATTTCGAGGGCCGCGTGCGCATGAGCTTCGGCTGGGGCACCAACCTGACCAACGATTTCGCCGGTTGCGCCCCGCATGAGATCGCCGGCCTGATGCCGATCTCCATCGTCTGCAAGGTAAGCGAGGCGAATGGCCGCCCGGCGGTGAAACTCTCCGACAATCCGCGCAAGGCGACGGGAGATCCCGCCGAGGTCGAACGCTATCTCAAGTTTTTCGGTCAGGAAGATCGCATCGATCAGGTTGTCTTGGTCTGACCGGACTGCTGAAACGACAACAGGCCCCGCTGGAAGTAGGCGGAGCCTGTCTGCGATCGGCTTAAACCGCGCTTACCGGATGACCTGCACTACGGTGTGGGTCTGCGGATCGACGATCACGCGCTGATTGTTGACCACCGTATAGGCGTATTTCGGATTGCTGGGCACCGGGGTAACGACGACGTTCTGCGGGAGCGGCTTGCCGACGGCGATCGGCTGTTCGACGATCACGGACGTGGTCGGGGCGGGCTGTTCCTCGACGTAAGTGACGACTTCGCGCGGTGGCGGATCGATCGCGGTACCGGCTACGGCGCCGACGACCCCACCCACCGCGGCGCCGACGGGACCGCCGACGATGGCGCCGGTGATAGCTCCACCGGCAGCGCCGTTGACGGTGCCCTGCTGGGCTCCGGCCTGGGTTGCGAAGGAAGCGGCGAGAATGGCGCAGGATGCCAGAATGATCTTCTTCATGGGTCTTCTCCTCTTCTTTGAACTTCCAAAGGGCTAACCCACCAGTTTTTGAGTGGTTCCTGTCTGCCGGTCACCTTTCGTAAGTGTCTGAAATCTTGAGCGAGGAGGTCTTCTGGGATGCAGCGATGTTCCGCTTGTCAAAAAACAGCCGGCAACGCAGCCACCTCTGCTCCGGCAAATCAATCGGCCGAGCGTCCGTGCTGCGGCTTGACGCCAGGGATCTAGATCAAAAAATCGACATCGGACGCGCTGCTCCTATTGCCAACCAGCGATCGGAGTCTATTTGCCTCCTTCAGTCCGGGAGGATCTGCTGGTGGAATATCGTTTCCTGATCGTCGAAGACAGTTTGCTGGTCGCGATGGATATCGAGGACGCCATCCATCGAAGCGGCCATGACGTCGTCGGAATAGCACCCGACATGACGGTGGCGCTGAACTATACCCGTGACACCGATATCGCCTTCGTGGACGTACGGCTTGCCGATGGCGAGACTGGCCCCGAGATCGCCAAGGCGCTGGCGGAATACGGTATCGTGGTGATCATGATCACCGGCAATCCGGGGCTTGTGGCGGCGGGCGTCTCCGGTGTCCTCGGCGTGATGGCAAAGCCGCTGACCGACCAGGCCTCGATGGACCTCATCCAGTTCGCCGTCGATCGCAAGAACGGCCGGCCGGGTGTGCCGCCGGCGCGTCTGCGGCTCTTTCACTGAGAGGCGGCCGCTGAGGGGCGGCTTGATATCCTGCGGTTCAAATAACTTCTGCCCCTGAGATGACAGGGCCGGATATCCGCGCTATGGGATCGCCCAGAGCGACAGCGGGTCATACATGCGTTACTTCATCACCGGAACGGCAGGCTTCATTGGTTTCCATTTGGCGCGACGCCTGCTGGAGGATGGCCACGAGGTTCTGGGCTTCGACGGGATGACGCCCTACTATAGCCTGCGCCTCAAGGAAGCCCGCAATGCCGGACTAGCGCAGTTCCCTGCCTTCCGCCCGGTCATTGGCATGCTGGAAGACAAGTCGCTGCTCGACAAGTCGGTGGAGGACTTCAAGCCGGATGTGTTGATCCACCTCGCCGCCCAGGCCGGCGTGCGCTACAGCCTCGAAAACCCCAAGGCCTATCTCGATTCCAATCTCATCGGTTCCTGGAATATTCTGGAGATTGCCCGCAACTATGGGGTCGGCCACCTGATGCTCGCTTCGACGTCGTCGGTCTACGGCGCCAATCCGGATATTCCTTTCCGCGAAAGCGACCGGGCTGACGAGCCTTTGACCTTCTATGCGGCGAGCAAGAAGGCCATGGAATTGATGGCGCACAGCTATGCCCATCTCTACAAGATGCCGATTACCGCCTTCCGTTTCTTCACGGTCTACGGCCCCTGGGGCCGGCCGGACATGGCGCTCTTCAAATTCGTCAAGGCGATGATCGAGGATCGCGAGATCGAAATCTACGGCGAAGGCAAGATGAGCCGCGATTTCACCTATATCGACGACCTCGTGAATTCGATCATCGATCTGTCCAAGGTCTATCCGGGCGAGGATAATCGCGTCGCGGACATCGATACGCTCTCCCATCAGGCGCCGTTCCGCGTCGTCAATATCGGCGGCGGCCAGCCCTCGGGTCTCATCGACTTCGTCGAGACGATCGAACGGATCATGGGAAAACCGGCCAGGCGCAGGATGCTGCCGATGCAGAAGGGCGACGTGCCGAGAACCTTCGCCAGCCCCGATCTCCTGGTGGCGCTCACCGGCCGCAAGCCGGAGATCGGGCTCGAAGAAGGCGTCAAGGCCTTCGTCCAATGGTATCTCGACCACCGCCACGAGATCGGCTGAGCCGATCCTCGCTCCAGCGCTTCAGCCGCGGCCGAACTCGTCGACGATGCGGATGATGTCGTCCTCGCCGAGATAGGAACCCGTCTGCACCTCGATCATCTCGAGCATGATCTTGCCCGGATTGGCGAGCCGATGCACTTCACCCTGCGGGATATAGACGGACTCGTTTTCTCTGACGACCCGGGTTTCCTCGCCGATCGTCACTTCGGCCGTGCCCTTGACACAGATCCAGTGCTCCGAGCGGTGGTGATGTTTCTGCAGCGAGAGCTTCTTGCCGGGCGTCACGAACAGCCGCTTCACCTGGAAACGGTCGCCATTGAGCACCGACGTATAACCGCCCCAAGGGCGATAGGAGGTCGGATGGGTTTCGGTCAGCGCCGCGGTCGCCCTGGCTGCGGCAAGCTGCTTGACGATCTTGCCGACATCCTGGCTGTCTTCCAGACGGCCGATATAGACAGCATCCTCGCTGGCGATGACGGCGACGCCATCCAGCCCCTGAACAGCAAGATGGCTGGTGCGCGACATCACTAGCGAATTCCTGGTGTTGATCAGCGTCGTCTTACCGGAGGTGACGTTGCCGGCCTCGTCGCGGGCGCCGAGCTTCCAGACGGCGTCCCAGCTTCCGAGATCGGACCAGGTGAACGAGGAGGGCACCACCGCCGCATTGGAGGTCTTTTCCATCAGCGCGTAGTCGACGGAGATATCCGGGCTTGCTGCAAATTCCTGGGCATCGAGGCGGGTAAAGTCGAGATCGCTTGAAGCCTTGGCAAGAGCCGCGCGGGCGGCCGCCTCGACCTCGGGCGCGAAGTTACCGAGTTCGCTCAGCACCTGGCCGGCCTTGAACATGAAGATGCCGGAGTTCCAGGCAAAACCGCCGGTGGACAGCATCTTCTCGGCCTCGGCCAGGACCGGCTTCTCGACGAAACGCTTGACCTTGCAGGCGCCGGAAGGCAGCGCCTCGCCGATCTCGATGTAACCATAACCGGTGGCGGGCTCAGTCGGGGCAATGCCGAAGGTCACGAGCTTGCCGGAAAGGGCGGTCTCTTTGGCGATCCGGATGGCATCGAAATAACCGGCATCGGCGGTGATCTCGTGATCGGAGGCAAGCACCTGCAGGACGGCGTCCTCGCCGAACCGGCTTTCGACGAAGGCGGCAGCGACGGCGACCGCCGGAGCCGTGTTGCGGGCGACGGGCTCGAGGAGGATGCCGGAGAGCTTGATGCCGAGTTCGCGCGCCTGTTCGGCGACCAGGAACCGGAAATCCTCGTTGGTGATGACGACCGGGGCTTCATAGAGCTTCTGGTCCGAAACGCGCAACAGCGTCGCCTGGAACAGCGTCTTGTCGCCGATGAACTGGATGAACTGTTTCGGCGCGCTGGCGCGCGACAGCGGCCAGAGCCGCGTTCCCTTGCCGCCTGCCATGATGACGGGGATGATCTTGCTATTCATTCCAATATCTCCGGCAGTTATCGTCCAATTATCGTTCACCTTTTGCAGCCCAGGCGCGGATGAGGCTCAGGCCCTCATGCAGCAGGGCCTTCGCCTCGTCTTCCGTCCCGGCTTCCACATAACAGCGCATTTCCGGTGCGTTGCCCGATGGCCGGAAATGCACGATGCGACCGTCTCCGAGCGTCACCCGCAGGCCATCGATATCGCTTTTGGCGGCGACTGTCGAAATCGGCGCGAGGAAGGCGGCAAGATTGTCGTCGGATTGCCTGAGATGCGCCATCAGCGCGGCGCTCGTTTCCACGGGAAAATTCTCCAGCCGGTCGGCCGCCGCAAACGGCAGGCGGAAACCGGCGGCGATTTGCGACAGGGGCTTCTTCTCGCGCGCAGCCAGCACAAGCGTTGCCAGCACCGGCAGGAAACTGTCGCGGGTGGGAAGCGGCAAGAGGGTGCCCGAGCCGGCATCGAAAGGCGAGGCCGTCAGAAGCCCGCCATTCGCCTCGAACCCCATGACGCCCGTCTTGCCGGCTTCGAGTGCAGCAAGCATGCCTGCGATCACGAAAGGCGATCCGACCTTGGTGCGGATCACCTCGAAACCCCCGGCCGCCTCGATGCCCGAATTGGAGGTGACCGGCGTCACGACGACGTGTGCTTCGAGGAATTTCGCCGCTATCAGGCCCAGAAGGTCGCCGCGCAACGGCTCGCCGGTTTCGTCGGAAACCAGCGGCCGGTCGCCGTCGCCGTCCGCGGAGACGATCGCATCGAGCCCGTGTTCGGGCGCCCAGCCTTTGAGGAGATCGATCGTCTCGGCCGCGACCGCTTCCGTATCGACCGGAATGAAATCCTCGGAGCGGCCGAGCGGCACGGTGTTTGCGCCGTAGTCTTCAAGAACCCGCACCATTAGATCGCGGGCGACCGTCGAATGCTGGTAGACGCCGACCCTGAGGCCGGCGAGCGCGCCTGGAGGCAGCACTGCCATATTGCGGGCGAGGAACAGCGCTTCTGCTTCGGCCGAATGATCCGGCGCTTCGCCCGGCGCCGTGTCGATCTGGCTTCTGTCCAGTTCGGCGGCGATCGCGGTGATCCGCATCTCGTCCTGTTTGTCGATCTCCCCGTCGGGCCGGTAGAACTTGATGCCGTTGCGATCCGCCGGGATGTGCGAACCGGTGATCATCAGCGAAGCGGCATTGAGCTGAATGCCGTAGAGCGCCAGCGCCGGCGTCGGCACGGCCCCGCAGTCGATCGGCGAAAGGCCGGCACGTCTGAGTGCGCCGATGCAGGTGGCGGCAATACCGGGGCTTGACGGACGGAAATCGCGGCCGACGAGTACGGCATCACCGGGCCGTGCAGCGCCCGTTTCCAGGAGATGCCGGGCAAAGGCCTGGGTGTAGAGCGATGAGGCCCGCCCCTCCAGGTCAGTCACAAGGCCGCGAAGACCGCTCGTTCCGAATTTCATGCCATACCCATCAGCAGATTCCTGCACTGTTCGTCCTAGTTCATTTCCTATGAAAATAAAGCCGAAACTGGCAAGACCCCAAATCGGTGGTCCTCGAGGCCGAAGGGCTACGTTTCCGCAAAGCGTGGCGGGCCGGACGGAATGGTGTTAACATCCCTGCGCAATCGGGCTTGTTCGGATGGCCGGGCCTTGTTTCTTGAGTTCGGCTGCTTCGGGTTCGAAGTTTGGGAGAGCCGTGATGGGAGCGAATATCCTAAAGAGCGTCGCCTTCGTGGTGCCGATCGGCGGTCTGGCGCTTCTGATGGCCATGGGCGAACCCGTCGACGACGATACCTGCCCGGGAAGCATCGCGTTCGAGAAGTCCCGACAGCTCGTCGAAGAGCGCCCCGATATCGTCGATGTCGCCTGGGGCGACCTCCGCTGGATCGACGATTGCCGATTTTTGATGGCCGGTTCTGCCGACATCAACACCGACAAGGGCCTTGACCGCAGGGATTTCGAACTCGTGGTCGCTTTCGATCGGCAATTGCGCCGCTGGCAGCAGGTCAGCTTTTCGATCTCCCAATAGCGCCCACTCCCAATAACGCCCAGCCTCGGCCGCGAGCCAGTCGACCCCGCCAGCCATGTCGGGGTCTTGCCGTTGGGATCGATTTATCTGCAGACGCGTGTCGTCTTGGTGACCCACCGTCCGTGATGGCGGTACTCGACGCTCCGGACCCTGCAGTGCGGTCGGTAATGGTGCCTGGAATATTGCCGGTAGTAAGGGCGATGGTAGCGATGGTACCCCGGCCGATAATGGTGTCCGGCCGGCCGATACCCTCGATCGCCGATCGTTATGCTGAAATTGTCGGCGAGGGTCGGGGCCGCGGTCGTGGTGAGACATCCAAGCCCGATGATGCAGGCGGCAATGAATTTTCTCATCTTCTCCTCCTTCAGATTGGCCGCTGGATTAGCGGTTTCCGTGAAGGTAGGCTGCGGAAAATGAACGAACGCTGACAGATGCGTTCATGTCCGATGAGAGTTGCCGGCCGTGGCAGAGCTCGCCGGTGAAAACTCCGCCCGTAAGAAACCTCTTTAGGCAGCCCGATCCGATCTGGTGCGCGATTGCCCCCGATCGTCGATGCGGAACAGATTGACGATCTCGGCCAGAGCCTCCATTTCTCGGCTCGTCCTCTCGGTGGAGGCCGAAAGATCGCCCACCAGCCGGTTGCTATGGGCATTGAGCTCATCGAGATCTTTCATTGCGCTCGACAATTGCCGAAGGTTGGCACTTTGATTGTTGCTCTCGCTCGTAATCTGGCTGGAAAGCGAAGAGACAAATGCGATGGACGAGACAATCTGGGAAAATTGCTCGCTCGCCTGGCGCACCAGTTCTGCGCCGGCCTTCACCTCCGCCTGACTTTTCTGAATTAGCGCCTTTACTTCGTGGGAAGCATTGGCGGTCGACTGGGCGAGAGAGCGCACCTCGGTTGCGACGACCGCGAACCCCTTGCCACTTTCGCCTGCCCGTGCAGCTTCGACCCCCGCGTTGAGCGCCAGCAGGTTTGTCTGGAATGCCACATCCTCGATGACGCCGATGATCTCGGAAATCTTGCCCGAAGAGACAGTGATCTGCGCCATGGCGCTTTCCGCGCCGTTCATGACCAGGCTGCCGTTTTCAGCCATGTGGCTGGTATTCGAAATCACGCTCGTGGCCTCACCCGCCCGCTTGGAATTCTGGCCAACGGTTTCGGCAACGGCGTTTGTCGTCACAGCCGTTGTCTGAAGCATCGACGACTGATGCGTGGATCGGCCGTTCAATTCAGTGGTTCCGCGCAGAATTTCGTCGCTGGACGCCGAGACGGACGCGCAGGCATCGGCCAGTCGCGACACGACCGTCGAGAGGCGGCCTGTCACTGCGTTCGCATTGTTCTGCAGCTGCGCGAATGCGCCTTTGTGGACACCTTCAAACCGGATCGTCAGATCGGCATTGGCAAGCGCATCCAGAACGCGGCTGGTTTCGTTGAGCCCGCCTTCGAAGCTCGATATCAGTGTATTGAGGCTCTGAGCCAGCTCGTGATGTTCGGGACGGTCGAATGGTCCGTTGACGCGGCCGGAAAAATCACCCTCGGTGGCCTTGTGGACAACGCCACGCACCTGGTCCTGCAGCAGCCGGGCTTCCGCCGAGACATTGGCGAGACTGGCGGCCTGGGCTTGCGCTTCCTTTTCCAGCGTATCACGCATTCGTGCATTTTCACGGAACACGGCCAGTGCATCGATCATGGCGCGAATTTCTTTGGTGCCCCGACGCCTTGGCACGACGACCTCGATGTCGCCGCCGGCAAGTAGCTTCATCGACGCGGTGATCCGCACGATCGGGCCGGCAATCCGCTGGGCGACGAACAGCAGAATGACGACGCCTGCGACCGCGAGTGCGGCGGCAGTCGTCAGTTCATTGCGTATCTCGGTCTCGAGCGTGTCGCCCGCTGCCGTAACCCGATCGGACGCGGCCTTGTCCACGAGCGTGTTGATGTCGAGAATCTTCGCCAGGATGGCGGCGCGCGAGCGCGTAAGCTGCTCGGCTGTCGGAATCGCGTTCGCCGGATCGAGCCCCAGCATGATCCGCACATTGCTGCGCCACACGGCATGCAGATCTCTGAGGTTCTTCACATCCCCCGATACGGCGGGCGACAGCGCGTTGCGGCCAAACTCGGCAAGTGTCGCCTCAAGCGCGCCATTGGTCGTGCCAAACCGTTTATTGACCTCATCGACCGAAACAAATGTCGTCATCGCCAGCAGATTTGAGACGACTCCTGACACATTCTCGAATTGTGCTCCCGTCCTTGCAGCCAGTGTCTTGGCGGCAATCGCGTCTTGCACGACGCCCTCGATATGCGCCTGACCATCGATCGCTTGCGATCCAACGAGAGCGGCAACTCCCAGGCCGGCGAGAATGGAGAGGACGAGAGGGAGAAGGATTTGAAATCGGACTGACAGGGCCATGGGGCGCTCCTCAGTTGGGTAGTGTCGGCAGGAGCAAATCCTGCTGTTCGGGGGTGAGGGTCTTCAGGAAAGCGATCAGGTCTTCTCGCTCGTGGTCGGTGGCAAAAAATGGGGAGATGTGATCCGAGCGCGACGGTCCTTCGACACCACCACTTTCGTAGTGAGCAATCACCTCCTCCATGGTCGCCAGGCTGCCGTCGTGCATATAGGGGCCCCGATAGAGAGTGTTGCGAAGGCTCGGCGTCTTGAATGCATGCAAGGCTTTGGGATTGTTCGGCTCTAGGCTGGCGCGCCCTATGTCGTTCGTGGGCAGTCCGGTATTGTGAAACTTGTGGTCGGTGAAATTCCAACCCGTGTGACAAACCGAGCAATTTGCCTTGCCGGTGAACAGTTCAAAACCCCGCTTGGCACTGTCTGAAACCGCAGTTTGGTCGCCGTCCACCCAACGGTCGAACGGCGACCACGCGGAAACAACGGTGCGTTCATAGGTCGCGATCGCCGCCAGCAGCGTCTCCTGGGTCGCGCCCTTGTCCGGGAATATTTGTTTGAACCAGCTATCGTAGTCGGAAATAACTCTCAAATCGGCGACAATCTGATCAAGCTTGCCATTCATCTCCGCTGCTGCCGTGATTGGTCCTGCGGCTTGCGCCTCAAGAGTTGGCGCGCGACCATCCCAGAACAGAGAGGTGGTCCACGCAACATTCAGAATTGTCGGTGCCTGGCGGGCCAGATGGGTGTTGGCTGCACCCACCGGTGTCTTGACCGGAACTTCGAACCCGAAGGACGGGTTGTGACAGCTGGCGCAGTTCATGTTTTTCGCGCCCGACAGCCGCGGATCGAAGAACAACATCTTTCCGAGTGTCGCCAACTGCAACGAATAGGGCGTCACCTTGTCGAAGGGAATCGCGAGAGGCCGCTTGAAATCGGCGAGGTTACCAGCAGCCGCGCTTTGGAATGACACGGCTGAGAAGAGGGCTATGCAGAGAACCGAACGGCGCATGACTGAATTATCCAGAAGGTGAAGTTAGCGCTCGAAGACCGGATTAGGTTGAATTGGACCACCCGGTTGTCGTCTGAAGCGAACGTAACTAAAAAGAGTAAAATTTTTACATAAAGAACTCCTAACTCAACCTATTATTGAAAAATTGACAAATGATAAGAGACGGCTCCAATCGGATATTCGTGTCGGGAGGATCGTATTATCTTGTTGAAGAAAATTGATATATTCCAATTCAGCCATATCGCGCGGTGCGCATTCCTGCGTCTTTTGGTTTCCATCCTCGGATGATGAAAGCCTGCGGACATACAACTGGCGCAGATCGAACCGAAAACCTTCTTGGATGACGGATCGAATAAGTCCTGGAAATTTCGCGATGGTTCCGACGAATGAGACCGCTGTCCTGCCCAGATGCTCTCTCCGGGGGGGCGTTTCGGATCATGGAGCAGTGATGTCGAGCCGCCGGCAGTCCTCAGGATGCTCGACCACGTCGGAAATCGGCGGGCGTCGCGGTGACCGCCAGCGATCACCGCGGTCTCACGAACACGATCCCGGCGAAACGCAGGCCAATCGGGGCATTGGCCTGCGGCCAGAAAATACGCAGAAGAAACAGCTATTTAAGAAGCCAATGGCGGACAAGGTGGGATTCGAACCCACGGTACGCTTTCACGCACACACGCGTTCCAGGCGTGCGCCTTAAACCACTCGGCCACCTGTCCTTGGTTGCTTTGCGTCGTCTGAGAAGCAAAACGTTGGAACGGCCGCGATATATACCGATCAAATCCCCGGGATCAACCCGAATCTGAACGTTTTTTGACAGTGGGCGGGAAAACTCGGTTGACCGCGTTGCCAAGCCTTCGCGCGGGGACTATTTCTTCCGCCAGAAACGCTGTCGTGCTGCAGGCGGCGCGACCGTGATCAACGACGCGGGCTTGTTCGGGATGGCAGTCATACGGTTCGTTTTCCATCTGCTCAGCGGGCTTGCATTGGTTGCCGCGATCGTTGCCGGCACGCTTGATTCGATCCAGTCCGTGTCGGCTTCGTCCATGGTGCTGACCAGCCTTGGTAACGCCTGGCTCAACCTCGATCCGGAAAGCCTGACGCTCGCGGAATTCGTGGTGAGCACATATTTCAGCCAGGATATCTGGCGGCCCTTCGTGACACCGGTGCTGGCACAGCCGGCATTCGTGGTGTTTCTGGCTATCGCGCTGATCTTCTGGATGGCCGGATACAGCAGGCCGCATTTCGCCGGGCGGTTTTCCGCCTGAAGCCCGGCTGATCCCGCTGCCCTCTGAGATCTCGGCGAAAACCGCTGCCTGTAGCGTCGCAAGTGGCGCCGAGCCGCAATCATGGACTGTATGTTGGTTGCCCGCGATCCCCCTCGGCCCACCGGCAGGACTGCGCCTCAAGCCGCCCGTTTGTGCAGTTTTTCCAGAACATTGGCGAAGTTTTCAGCAGGCAGGTTGTTTTTTACCAGTTGAAAAAAATCTCGTGAATTTTTCGCAAACCCGTGCAAGAGTGAGCGAAGCCAGACCCTTGAAGAAAAAGGGCGGCGGCCGCAGACATGCCCGGAGAACGGGATTGCGGGGGGACCCAACAGCTAAAAAACAGGGCTGCACAATGAAGAAAACCCTTTTGAGCCTCATTGCCATGGCTGCCATGTCGGCAACCGCGCTTGCTGCGGATATCAAGCCGGCGCTGGTCTATGGCACGGGCGGCAAGTTCGACAAATCCTTCAACGAGGCCGCCGCCAACGGCGCCGAAAAGTTCAAGAAGGAAACGGGGATCGAATTCCGGGATTTCGAGCCCACCAATGATACCCAGGGCGAGCAGGCGATCCGCAACTTCGCAAGTCGCGGTTTCAACCCGGTGGTCGCCGTATCGTTCGCCTGGACCTCGGCGATGGAAAAGGTCGCCGCTGAATTCCCCGACACCAAGTTCGTGATCGTTGATTCGGTCGTCAAGCTGAAGAACGTCCGCTCTGTCCTTTATAAGGAAGAAGAGGGTTCCTATCTCGTTGGCCTTCTTGCCGGCATGGCGTCGAAGACAGGCAAGGTCGGTTTCGTCGGCGGCATGGATATCCCGCTGATCCGCAAGTTCGCCTGCGGTTATGTGCAGGGCGTCAAGGCGGCCAAGCCCGATGCGCAGGTCTTCCAGAACATGACCGGCACGACCGGTGCTGCCTGGAACGACCCCGTCCGCGGTGGCGAGCTCACCAAGAACCAGATCGACCAGGGTGCTGACATCGTTTACGCGGCTGCCGGTGCGACCGGCCTCGGCGTGCTGCAGACTGCTGCCGACAACAAGAAGCTGTCGATCGGCGTCGATTCCAACCAGAACCACCTGCATCCGGGTTCGGTCCTGACTTCGATGGTCAAGCGCGTCGACCTCGCCGTCTACAATGCCTTCAAGGACACCAAGGACGACAAGTTCACCGCTGGCATCCAGGCTCTCGGCGTCAAGGAAGACGGCGTTGCCTATGCGCTTGACGACAACAACAAGGCGCTGATCACGCCCGAGATGAAGGCTGCTGTCGAAAAGGCAAAGGCCGACATCATCGCCGGCACCGTCAAGGTGCACGACTACATGTCGAACAACGCCTGCAACAAGTAAGGCGGGTTTCGAGGGGCGCAGGGCGGTGACAATCGCCATGCGCCCTTTTTGCATATCAGGCGGAAAGGCGGACCATTGAGCCTCGATTCTCCGAAGGAGCCCGCGATCGAGCTTGTCGGCATCGACAAGAAGTTCGGTACGGTACACGCGAACAAGAACATCAATCTGACGGTCGCCAAAGGCTCGATCCACGGCATCATCGGGGAGAACGGGGCCGGCAAATCGACCCTGATGTCGATCCTCTACGGCTTCTACCACGCCGACCACGGGGAGATCCGCATTTCGGGAAAGCCGGTGACGATCCGTGACAGCCAGGCGGCCATCGCCGCCGGCATCGGCATGGTCCACCAGCATTTCATGCTGGTCGAGAATTTCACCGTACTGGAAAACGTCATGCTCGGGGCCGAAGGCGGCCAGCTGCTGGCCAAGGGCGTCGCGAGTGCCCGCAAGGAACTGAAGCGGCTGGAGGACGACTACGGCCTCGAGGTCGATCCGGATGCGGTCATCGAGGAACTGCCGGTCGGCAGCCAGCAGCGGGTCGAGATCTTGAAGGCACTCTATCGCGGTGCCGACATCCTCATCCTCGACGAGCCGACCGGGGTGCTGACCCCGCCGGAGGCCGACCACCTGTTCAAGGTCCTGCGCGTGCTGCGCGACCAGGGCAAGACGATCATCCTCATCACCCACAAGCTGCGCGAGATCATGGCGATCACCGACACGGTGTCGGTCATGCGCCGAGGTGAAATGGTCGCGACCCGCAAGACCGCGGAAACGACCGTCGAGGAGCTTGCCGAACTGATGGTCGGCCGCCGCGTCCTGCTGCGCGTCGAAAAGGGCGCAGCCAATCCCGGCGCGGTCCTGATGTCGGTCCGCAACCTGACGGTAAAGGACAGCCGTGGCGTCACCATGGTCGATGATGTCTCCTTCGATGTGCGCGCCGGCGAGATCGTCGGTATCGCGGGCGTTGCCGGCAACGGCCAATCGGAGCTCCTCGAAGCGATCGCCGGCATCCGCAAGCCATCGTCGGGCGAAATCCTTATCCACGGCAAGTCTGTCGCGGGGGTCGATCCGGCGGGTCTGCGCGATCTCGGGCTGGCGCATATCCCCGAAGACCGCCACCACATGGGCCTGGTCCTGAAATTCGAGGAATACGAGAACTCGGTCCTCGGCTATCACCGGGATGCGAAATACGGCCGGGGGCCGCTGCTGGACCTCGAGGCGATGCGCAAGGATGCCGAGGAGAAGATCGGCAAATACGATATCCGCCCGCCGAACCCGCGGCTGCGGACCGCCAATTTTTCCGGCGGCAACCAGCAGAAGATCGTCGTGGCGCGCGAAATCGAGCGCGATCCGAAAATGCTGATCATCGGCCAGCCGACCCGCGGCGTCGATATCGGTGCGATCGAATTCATCCACAAGCGGATCATCGAGATGCGTGATGCCGGCAAGGCGGTGCTGCTGGTCTCGGTGGAACTCGACGAGATCCGCTCGCTCTCCGACCGCATCCTGGTGATGTTCGCCGGCAAGATCGTCGGCGAGAAGTCGGGCGAGGCGGGCGAACAGACGCTGGGCCTGATGATGGCCGGGATCGCCGCATGACGCCCGGACCAATGACGCCCGGACCAATGACGCTTGAAGCAATGACGCATCTGGAGCATGGAATGACTGAAATTGCTGCGGCAGGCTGCTGGACGAGGGCAGGGGCATGAGCACCGCATCCGTTCCGCTTCCCGCCTGGATCAATTACGGCCTTATCCCGCTGCTCAACCTCATCCTCGCCTTCCTCTTTTCCGGCCTGGTCGTCTGGGCGATCGGCGAGAGCCCGTTCGAGGCGCTGCAGCTGTTGTTGATCGGCGCGCTCGGCCGCGGCGAAGGCATCGGCTTCACGCTGTTCTATACGACGAGCTTCATCTTCACCGGCCTTTCGGTGGCGGTGGCGATCCATGCCGGCTTGTTCAACATCGGTTCGGAAGGCCAGGCCTATCTAGGCGGTCTAGGTGCGGCGCTCGTGGCGCTCGCGATGGACCATTACGTTCCCTGGTATGTCACGATGCCGTTTGCGGTGATCGGGGCTGCGCTGTTCGGTGCGGCCTGTGCGGCCATTCCCGCCTGGCTGCAGGCCAAGCGCGGCAGCCATATCGTCATCACCACCATCATGTTCAATTTCATCGTCTCGTCGCTGATGAACTACATGCTGGTGCGCCTGTTGATCGTGCCGGGCAAGATGGCGCCGGAAACCCGCACCTTCCTGCCCGGGGGCCAGCTCCCGAAGCTCGACTGGCTGATCGCCATGTTCGGCGGCAAGATCGGCGCGGCCCCGCTCAACTTCTCCTTCCTGATCGCGCTGATCATGTGCTTCCTGGTCTGGGTATTGATCTGGCGCACGAAGCTTGGGTATGAAATGCGCACGCTCGGCATCAGCCCGACGGCCGCCAGCTACGCCGGCATCCGCTATTCCAGGATCGTCATGATCACCATGCTGATCTCCGGCGGCCTTGCCGGCATGATGGCGCTGAACCCGGTCATGGGCGCCTCAGCCCGCCTGCAGATCGAATTCGTCGGGGGCGCCGGCTTCGTCGGCATTGCCGTCTCGCTGATGGGCCGCAATCATCCGGCAGGCATCATCCTCTCGGCGCTGCTCTTCGGCATTCTTTACCAGGGCGGCGCGGAACTCTCCTTCGACATGCCGGGTATCACGCGCGACATGATCGTCGTCATCCAGGGCATGGTGATCCTGTTCGCCGGTGCACTGGAATACATGCTGCGCCCGTCCATCGTCCGGCTCTACCAGCAGCTCACCGGGAAGTAGGCTCATGGATTATTTCGATATTTTCATCAGCATTCTCGGCTCGGCGGTTCGTCTTTCGATCCCGCTTCTGTTCACGGCGCTCGCCGGCCTCTTTTCGGAACGCGCCGGCATTTTCGATATCGGCCTGGAAGGCAAGATGCTGGCGTCGGCTTTCGCGGCGGCCTGCGTCGCCTATTGGACCGGCAATGCCTGGTTCGGCCTGCTCGGCGGCATCGGTGTGTCGATCGCGTTTTCCTTCGTGCACGGCTTTGCCTCGATCACCAATCGCGGCAACCAGATCGTCTCCGGCGTGGCGCTGAATTTTGTGGCCGCCGGTCTGACGATCGTGCTCGGCCAGGCCTGGTTCAGGCAGGGCGGGCGCACGGGGCAGGTTCCGCCCGAAGGCCGCTTCTCGTCCATCGTCCTGCCGGGCGCCGACATGATGCGCGACGTGCCGATCATCGGCCCGCTTTATGCCAACGTGATCTCCGGCAACAACATCCTCACCTACATCGCCTTCCTGATGGTGCCGATCTCCTGGTGGGTTCTCTATCGCACTCGCTTCGGCCTGCGCCTGCGCGCTGTGGGTGAAAATCCGGGCGCGGTGGATACCGCCGGCATTTCGGTTGCGTGGATGCGTTATCGCTCTCTGATCGTCGCCGGATTCCTCTGCGGTTTCGCAGGCACCTATCTGTCGATCGCCCAATCGGCCGCCTTCATCAACAACATGTCGGCCGGCAAGGGTTATATCGCGCTTGCGGCGCTGATCTTCGCCAAGTGGAAGCCGGTGCCGGTCATGCTTGCCTGCCTGCTCTTCGGTTTCCTCGATGCGTTTGCCAATTTCATGCAGGGCAAGTCGCTGCCGCTGATCGGCGAAGTGCCGGTACAGATCTTCCAGGCGCTGCCCTATATCCTAACCTGCGTATTGCTGGCCGGTTTCATCGGCACCGCTCGTCCGCCCAAGGCCGGCGGTGTGCCCTATACCAAGGAGCGCTGATAAGATGTCCCACGACCTTTTCGAAGCCGCCCGTGGCGCGATGGCCAAGGCCCATGCCCCCTATTCGAAGTTTCCGGTGGGTGTGGCGATCCGTGCCGATGACGGCAAGGTCTATCTCGGCGCCAATATCGAGAACATCTCCTTCCCCCAGGGCTGGTGCGCCGAGCCGACGGCGATCGGTGCAATGATCATGGGCGGGGGCAAGAAGATCGTCGAGCTGGCGGTGATCGCCGAAAAGCTGGCGCTCTGCTCGCCCTGCGGCGGCTGCCGGCAGAAGATTGCCGAGTTCGCTTCTGCTGGCACACGTATTTATCTTTGCGACGATCTCGGCGTCCAGAAGACCGTCACCATGGCGGAACTCCTGCCATTTGCTTTCGAGACGGACGTGATAGGCTGAGGAGGCAGACATGAAGGACGTGATCGATCTGCTCGTCGAGCGCCTGAACGGCCTGATGCCGCGCCACGCGATCGTGCTCGGCTCCGGCCTCGGTTCGCTGGTGAATGAGGTGACGGAAGCCGTCCGCATCCCCTATGGCGCGCTGGAGGGCTTTCCGGTGAGCGGCGTCACCGGGCATGCGGGCGAAATCGTCGCCGGTTATCTCGGAGCCGAGCCGGTCATCATGCTTTCCGGACGCGCTCACTATTACGAGCGTGGCGATGCCAAGGTGATGCGCTTTCCGATCGAGGTGATGAAAGGCCTCGGCGTCCAGTCGCTGATCCTGACGAACTCGGCAGGCTCCCTCAGGGAAGATATGCCGCCAGGCTCGGTGATGCAGATTTCCGACCATATCAACTATTCCGGCATGAACCCGCTGATCGGCGAGGAAGGCGATGGGCGTTTCGTCGGCATGACCACAGCCTATGATGCAGACCTGGCGCTCGACATGCGCAATGCGGCGATCCGTTGCGGCGTCCCGCTGTTTTCCGGGGTCTACATGTGGTTCTCCGGACCGAGCTTTGAGACGCCCGCGGAAATCCGCATGGCACGTACGCTTGGCGCCGACGCGGTCGGCATGTCGACGGTGCCGGAAGTCATCCTCGCACGCTATTTCGGGCTCAAGGTCGCGGCCGCATCGGTCATCACGAATTTCGGCGCAGGCATGACCGGTGCGGAGCTGAGCCACGCGGAAACCAAGGACATGGCACCCATCGGCGGGCAGCGACTGGCGGCTATTCTGAAAGAAATGTTGGCTTGATTACACGATGTATTTCAATCGGATACGTCCCGTGCGGCCATGCGTCCCGCCGGTGTGGCTTGCATCTAATCGTTTGAACGATAAATATGGGCGAGCCGCACGGTCCGGAAACTGAACAGATCTGACCGGAGCTGCGTCGCCTTTGAATTTACCGTGTCCCCGGCGCGCCATCGGCGCACGGTGCGGTAAGCAAGCCGGGGAGGCACTCGAATGGAACTCCTGAGCCCGCGCGAGGCGGCAGCCTTCGCGCTATCGCTTCTCGACCTGACGAACCTGCGCGACGATTGCGATAATGCCGCGATCGAAAAACTGTGCCTGCGGGCGCAGACGCCCTACGGCAATACGGCGGCAATCTGCATCTGGCCGCGTTTCGTCGCCCATGCGCGCCAGATATTAGGCCCCGACCATCCGATCCGCATCGCGGCGGTCGTGAATTTTCCGTCTGGCGATCTGGACGTCGCGACTGTGATCGAAGAGACGCGGCAGGCGATCGAAGACGGCGCCGACGAGATCGATATGGTCATTCCCTATCGCAAGCTGCTCGCCGGCGACGAGGCGGCGGTGACCGAAATGGTGGAGGCCGTCCGTTCTGCCTGCCCCAATGCGTGCCTGAAGGTGATCCTGGAGACGGGCGAGCTCAAGGACAGCGCCGTCATCCGCCGCGCCTCCGAACTTGCGATCGCCGCCGGCGCCGACTTTATCAAGACTTCGACCGGCAAGGTCGCTGTCAACGCGACTCTCGAAGCCGCCGACATCATGCTGCAGGCGATCCGGGATTCCAAGAAACGGGTCGGCTTCAAGCCCGCTGGAGGGATATCGACTGTTGCCGACGCCGATCTCTACTTCCGGCTTGCCGAAACGATCATGGCCCCCAACTGGATCATGCCTTCCACCTTCCGTTTCGGCGCATCGGGCCTGCTCGACGATATTCTCGGCCTGTTGAGCGGCGGCACCACCGTCCGTGCTTCGAGCGGTTACTGACGCGATGATCCCGCAGGAGATCATCCGCCGCAAACGCGACGGAAAAGTCCTTGCCGGCGAGGAGATCGCCGCCTTCATTGCCGCCCTGACAAAAGAGGAAATCTCCGAGGGCCAGGCCGCCGCCTTCGCCATGGCTGTCTTCTTTCGGGGCATGTCCCGCGATGAGACGGTGGCGTTGACGCTTGCCATGCGTGATTCCGGGACTGTGCTGAATTGGGACGGTCTTGGTCGGCCGGTGGCGGACAAACACTCGACCGGCGGTGTCGGCGATAATGTCTCCCTCATGCTTGCACCGATCGTCGCGGCCTGTGGCCTTGCGGTGCCGATGATTTCCGGACGTGGGCTTGGCCATACCGGTGGCACGCTCGACAAGCTGCAGTCGATCCCGGGTTACAGCGTCATGCCGGACGAGGTTTTGTTCCGCAAAGTGATCGACGAAGTCGGCTGTGCCATTATCGGACAGACGAGCGACCTCGCCCCCGCCGACCGTCGGCTCTACGGCATCCGTGACGTGACGGCCACCGTCGAATCCGTGCCGTTGATCACCGCCTCCATTCTTTCCAAGAAACTTGCGGCCGGGCTCGGCAGCCTGGTGCTGGACGTCAAGGTTGGCAACGGTGCCTTCATGGAAAGCTTAAGTGAGGCGGAAATGCTCGCCCGCTCGCTGGTCGAGGTGGCCAACGGTGCCGGTGTGAAGACGGCGGCGCTGCTAACCGATATGAACCAGCCACTCGCCGATGCGGCTGGCAACGCGCTCGAAATCGCCAACTGTCTCGATTTTCTCGCCGGATTGAAGGCCGGCACGCGGCTTGAAGTCGTTGTTCTGGCGGAGGCCGCGGAAATGTTGGTCCAGGCAGGTGTGGCGAGTGACCTGTCACAAGCCGAGGAGAATGCCCGGCTGGCCTTGAACTCCGGCGAAGCGATGGAGCGTTTTGCCCGCATGGTCCACGCTCTCGGCGGGCCAGTGGATTTCTGCGAGCGGCCGGATGCCTATCTTGAGCGCGCGACGGTGCGGTTGCGCGTGCCGGCGCCGCGTGATGGATACCTTGTCGCCTGCGAGACCCGCGCCCTCGGTTTGGCCGTCGTCGAACTCGGTGGAGGCCGCAAGCGCGCGGCGGATGCCATCGACCATGGTGTCGGCATCAGCGATTTGCTGCCGCTCGGGACCCAGGTGTCGGAAGGCGAGCCGATCGCCACGGTGCATGCCAGAACCGGAGAGGATGCCAGGCGGATTGCCGCGGATATCGCGCGTTTCTACACGGTCGCCGAGGCTCCGGCCGCAGCCGTACCGGTCATCCTCAAGCGCATCGGCTGATCACTGGATCAGCTTCAGGTTCCCGCCTTCCACCTGGAAGGATTTCAGCTTCTTGAGGAAGCTCATGCCGACCAGTGTGCCAGCCAGCGCCTTGTCGCGCAGCACGAAGGCGTCGACGTCCTTGACGCGCACGCCGCCGATCTCGATCCGGTCGAGAACCACATGCGCCGCCTCGGTGCCGCCATTGGCGGTGTTGACTGTGTAGCGGAAGTCCAACCCGTTGGCGCTGTAGCCCAGCTTGCGCGCTGTGCTCTCGTTGATCGCCACCAGCGACGCGCCCGTATCGACGAGGCCATCGACGGGCTTGCCGTTCATTCGGAACGTGCCGTTGAAGTGCCCGCGGCCATCCGCTTCCAGCGTCACGCTGCCGGACGTCACAGAAACCGGCATGGCCTTTGCCGGCGCCTCGACCCCGACAGTCGCCGCCGACGGATGATCGGCACGCTGGATCAGTGCGGGGATCTGTGTCGCCAGCAGCGCCGTAACGGCTGCAAAAATGACGGTGCGCAGGAGCATGAACAACCCTCTCGGCATGAACCGGATATCCGCTTCCTGCATAACCGACAAATCATAAGAAAACGGCCCGCGAAGTCTCCGCAGGCCGTTCAATTCAAAGCTTGGTAAGCAAATTCTAAACTACTTACTTGGTGCCGTACATGCGGTCGCCGGCGTCACCGAGACCGGGCACGATATAACCCTTCTCGTTGAGATGGCTGTCGATCGAGGCGGTATAGATCCTTACGTCCGGATGCGCCGCGTGGAAGTTTGCGATACCCTCGGGTGCCGCGAGCAGGCAGAGGAAGCGGATATTGTGCGCCCCGCGCTCTTTCAGCTTGTCCACGGCCGCGATCGAGGAATTGCCGGTTGCCAGCATCGGATCGACGACGATGATCAGCCGTTCGGCGATGTCTTCCGGCGCCTTGAAGTAATATTCCACCGGCTGCAGCGTCTCATGGTCGCGGTAGACGCCGATATGCGAGACGCGGGCGGAAGGAACCAGTTCCAGCATGCCTTCCAGAAGCCCGTTGCCGGCACGCAGGATGGAAGCGAAGACCAGCTTCTTGCCCTCGACCACGGGCGCCTGCATCTCGACCAGCGGCGTCTCGATTGTTTCCATGGTCAGTTCGAGGTCGCGGGTGACTTCGTAGCAGAGCAGCATCGAGATCTCGCGCAATAGCCGCCGGAAACCGGCCGTCGAGGTCTCCTTCTTGCGCATGATCGTCAGTTTGTGCTGCACCAGCGGATGATCGATGACAGTGACGCCGTCCATGAGCTTCCCCTTATTGTTTGCCTGTCTCTTCTTTCAGGAAAAAGACCGGTTCCGCAAGCTGTCAGGCGCGCCTGGCCGCCTCATCCCCAGACTGTGATCCGCTGCCCGCATCAAGCCGGGCGATGAGCTTTGCCCTTGTCGCTTCATCCACGAAGGCAGCCTCGACCGCAGTGCGCGTCATCGCGTCGATTGCCCGGTCCGACATCCCCATGATCGCCGAGGCGATCTCGTATTCGCGGGCGAGCGAGGTGTGGAAGAAGGGCGGGTCGTCGGAATTGATGCAGACGCGCACGCCGGCAGCCTCGAGGCGCCTCAGGGGATGGCTGTCGAAATCCGGAAACACGTTCAGCGCAATGTTCGAGCCCGGGCAGACCTCCAGCACGGTGCCCAGCTCGACAAGCCGTTCCACCAGTGCCGGATCCTCGATTGCGCGCACGCCATGGCCAATCCGGGAGGGTTTCACCAGGTCGAGCGCATCGGAAACACTGAAGGCGCCGCAGACTTCGCCGGCGTGGATGGTGAGGCCCAATCCCGCATCGCGGGCGATATCGAAGGCGCGGGCATAATCGGCGACGCGGCCCATGCGTTCCTCGCCGGCCATGTTGAAACCGGTTACCAGCGGGTTTTTCGCCCGTGCCGCATATTCGGCGGCCGAGACCACGCGGTCCGGCCCGAAATGCCGTTCGCCCGTGACGATGATCCGCGCCTCGATGCCGGTCTTTTCGCGTGCCGCATGGATGCCGTCGCAGATGCCGGCGAGATAGGCATCCGCGCCGAGCCCGATCCGGTCCCCGTGATCGGGCGAGACGATGATCTCGCTGTAGATCGTGTTGGTAGCGGCGAGTTCCAGAAGATAGGTCTCGGTCAAAAGTGCGTAGTCGTCGGCCGTTCTGAACAGGCTGGCCACCGCATCGTAACAGACGAGAAATTCGGAAAAGTCCGACCAGACATAGGCGCCGTCGCGCAAAATCGTGGTCGTATCGACCCCGTATTTCATGGCCTGGCTCGCTGCCAGCGCCGGCGGCGTGGCGCCCTCGATATGGCAGTGGATCTCGGCCTTGAGGAGGTGTCGGGTCAAAGGAAGCTCCATCCGTTGGGGCCGGGCGGGATCGACAGATGTGCGGCAATGGTCTCGGCAATGTCCGAATAGGTGGACCTGATCCCGATCGAACGGGAGCGGATGCCCGGTCCGAACGCCATGACCGGCACCCGCTCGCGGGTGTGGTCGGTGCCGCGCCAGGTCGGGTCGCAGCCATGATCGGCGGTCAGGATGACGAGATCGCCGGGCTTCAGCCGCCGATGGACGTCCGGCAGGGCGCGGTCGAAGGCTTCGAGCGCCGCGGCATAACCAGGAACATCACGACGATGGCCGTAGAGCATGTCGAAATCGACGAAATTGGTGAAGACAAGATCGCCGAGAGCCGCCTCGTCCATCGCTGCAAGGGTCGCATCCATCAGCGCCGCATTGCCGTTCGCCTTGATGACGCGCGAGACGCCCTGGTGCGCGAAAATGTCGCCGATCTTGCCGATGGCATGTACCGACCGGCCGCCCCGGATCAGCCGGTCGAGCAATGTCGGTTCCGGCGGCGGCACGGAGAAGTCACGGCGATTGCCGGTGCGCTGGAATGTTTCTGCCGTTTCACCAAGGAAGGGCCGCGCGATCACCCGGCCGATATTCATCGGATCGAGCAGCACCCGGACGGTTTCGCAGAGCCTGAGCAACCGGTCGAGACCGAAATGGGTTTCGTGGGCGGCGATCTGGAAGACGGAATCCGTCGACGTGTAGCAGATCGGCTTGCCGGTGCGGATATGCTCTTCTCCAAGCCGGGCAATGATTTCGGTGCCTGATGCGTGGCAATTGCCCAGAATGCCCGGGATGTCGCCTTCGCGGCAGATGGCGTCCACCAGTTCGGGGGAGAAAGCCTCGCCTTCGGTCGGGAAGTAACCCCAATCGAACATCACGGGCGTCCCGGCGATTTCCCAATGGCCGGATGGCGTATCCTTGCCGCGGGAAATCTCGTTGGCTGCGCCATAAAGGCCGAAGATCCGCTCCGGCATCGGCATCCCGGCTGGATAGTCGCCGGTGGCAAGCTTTGCGATTTCCAGAAGTCCGAGCGACGACATGTTCGGAAGATGCAGCGGGCCTTCCCTCAGGCCCGACCGGTCGCCGGCGCCGGCAGCGCAGAACTCCGCGATATGCCCAAGCGTGTCGGAGCCGAGATCGCCATACTCGTCCGCATCCGGGGCGCCGCCCACGCCGAATGAATCAAGAACGAACAGGAAGGCACGCGCCATCGGTCACCCGGAAGTTTGAATATCGTCAGGCCGACGGTTCTGCTGGCCGGCTCGAATCGGGATTCATATAGCCGCGGTGACGTATTGGCAAAGGGGATAACGTCCGACGCGCTTCAGCAATTGGTGCAGTTGACGCTGTCTCCGAGGCGCTGGCGGTAGAAATACTCCCGCGAAATAGTGAGGTCCCGAACACTGTTCGGCAGGAGACCGGGCATGAACATCAGGAGTTCATGGTGAACTGAGACCTCCGCCCGGACAAGGAAGGAATTGGCTATGTGCATATCGGCCGGCACCTGGACCGTAGAGCCGATCGCATACGGCCTGCCATTGTCCTGGTCCCATGACCAGGCGACGGTCGGATTGCCAGTGGCATCGAGTGTCACCCCCGTGACTTTAATGCTGGGCGGCGTATCGGGCGTATAGGGCGCAAAAAGACTTGCGGTCACTGCCTTCATCGTGGTGAGCATCGTCTTGTCGACGCTCGTCTCCCGGGTCACGAGATCGGCGATGGTGCTGGCGCTGTGCGTCACCCGCTTGGAGACACTAAGGCCAATGGTGATCTCGAACGATGTAATATAGAGGCTGAGAAGCAGCGGCGCGATCAACGCGAACTCCACGGCTCCGACGCCGCGCCTGTCGGCCATCAGCTGCTTGAGGCGGATCAAGAGGCCACGATGTCGCTGATGCGGCTGGGACTTTTGCTCTTCGATCACGGGTAGTCCTCGGCTCGGAAGGCGGATGTTTCGACGATCAGGAAATAGTTCGGCCGTCCGCCGTCCGCAGGCCGAACGTTGGTGATATAAGGCCGGATCAGGTCGGTGATGACGTCCCAGCGATAATAGGCGCGCAGCATGTTGATGCTTTTCGCGGGGCCAGGTGCATAGGCGAAGGAGGAGGTGTCGAGTTCCCCGAATCGGCCGCCGGACGCCGAACGCGGAATCGTCGTCGGGATCAGTTCAAAGCTGGCGAACGAGCGGACGTCGAGCAGTAGCTTATCCGGCGTCGTGATTTCCTCCTCGCTGCACTTGATCATGATCGATATTTCGTCGCAGAAGGCGCGGCGGAATTCTGTTTGGGTCTTGTCTGTGCCGCGATTGAGCCCATAGGTAATGTTGCCGGTCCTGAGCTTGCGCGCCATCGTATCGACGGCATTGGCGACAAGCTGTTCGCCGGTGTAGGCGATGAAGGTTTCGACGATCGCGAAGACGATCAGGAAATAGGGAATGGCCAGCAATGCGAATTCGATCGCGGCCGCACCGTCCCTGGAGCGGACAATCCGCCGCCACGCGCCTTTGCCTCTTACGGGCATCGGCGCCCTGCTTCTGGTATCGTCATAATCCTGGCACATGGTTCCCGTCCGACAGCCCGGCTTGAGCGTGCCGATCGTATGGCTGGATTATTGAGATTCCGTTGCGGCGACACACAGCAGTTTAACGACCTGTCCCCGATCAGGGCGAGCCGGTGTTCTTGAACTCTGCGTGCTGTTCGCAATTGGGTGTGCAGGAGAGGATGGAACGTTCGGTTTGCCGGAAGACCCGCACCGTGTTCCCTTCATCGATGGAAACGAGGATACGTTCGTCGGCGATCGCATTGCCCTCGGCGTCCAGCAGCACGAGATTGGTCGTGCCAAAACTGCGGCCGGTGAGAACGATCGTGGTGGAATCCGCAACGGTTGCATCGGCCACGTTCGAATTGCCGACGATGACCTTGCTGACCGGTCTGTCGAGTTTCAGCACGCGCGCGTGATTCATGAATACGCGCAGAAGGTCCTCTTGATCCTGCGCCGCCGCTTGCCCTGCGCCCGCGAAGACGACACCGCAAATGGCGAGGAGTCGAACCATGACGCTACGGAACAGCATTGGAGGGGCCTTCAGGTGAGGTTGTTATCGCCCAAGGATGGCTGCGATTGGTAAATGAAGGGTTAAATGGCACAGAAGGCTGTTTTTGGTCCCGTCTTAACCATTGCCGATTGCCGGGATTGCAAGTCACGCAAGCGAATTTCAGGCTTCTTGCATGCAAGTTAAGGGTCTGTGAAAAAAAAGTACATTAGCAAATTATGAGCATTTGTGAGCGGTAGCTCGAATGCACGCTTTTTTCTTTCCCCTTCGTTTACCACGCAACCGGCATTACCCCATTAACCGGGAGGTAACGATATTCCTTAAGCCGATGGCAATCGTCCGCCTGTAGATTGCAGCCATCCGAACAACGGAAAACAGTTGTCGGGAAGTGCTGAACAACAAATGTGGAGTAGGAGAGTTCCATGACCAAGATTTTCGCTCGTTTTATGAAAGATGAGTCTGGTGCGACCGCCATCGAGTATGGCCTTATCGCAGCACTCATTTCCGTTGCCCTGATCGCTGGTGCGACGACCCTCGGCGATTCGCTGAGCACGACCTTCAATACCATCTCTGACAAGATGGACGCTGCCAAGACCACTGCGTCTACGCGATAATTCGATATATCGGGTTCGATATGTATTTACGCGAAGCCGTCCGCAGGGGCGGCTTTGCCTATTGAAACTTTGGATCTTGGCACTCTCCGGCATTCAAGTCGCCGGGACGGAGAACGAATGACAAGCCCGATTGTTGCATTTCTGGTTCTGTCGATCCTGCCGCTCGGACTGGCGCTTGCCGCTATCTCTGATCTCGTTACCATGACGATCCCCAACCGGGTGTCGGCAGCCCTTCTCGCTTCCTTTCTCATCCTCGCGCCGCTCTCGGGTCTCGCGTGGCCGGAGATCGGCATGAGCCTGGTGGGGGGACTTGCCGTATTCGGGGTCTGCTTCGCGCTTTTTGCCCTGAATGTCATGGGCGGCGGCGATGCCAAGCTCCTGACGGCGGCCGCCGTCTGGTACGGTTTCAATCACTCGCTTCTCGTCTTCCTCGTTACCGTCGGTTATGTCGGCGGGGCCGTGACGCTCGTTTTCCTGCTCCTGCGTTCGCAGGCTGGGTCGGTCATGGCCATGGGCATTCCCCTTCCGCCATCCCTCGTCAATGCCAAGAAGATCCCCTACGGGATCGCCATCGCGATAGCCGGCTTTCTGACCTTCGAGCAGGCACCGATCCATCTCCTGGCCATGAAGGCGTTTCAATAAAGGTTTCAGCGATTGAAAGATCGCGTTAACCAGAATTGTAAGCTTCTCATTAACTATAATTACACCATTGGAGGCCATTCTCCGGGAAGTTAGTGTTCCCCCAAGGAATGGCCATGAAGCCCACCCGTATCATTATTCTAGCGGTTGCCGTGGTGGCGGCGGGCCTCGCCGGCATGCTGGCCATGCGCCTTTCCGGCAAGAAGGCCCCCGAACTGGTGGAAACCGTCATCCAGAAGGAGCCGACGGTCAAGGTGCTCGTTACGGCTGAGAACCTGCCAGTGGGCAGCCGGCTGAACGACAAGTCGATGGCGTGGATGTCCTGGCCGTCGAGCGGCGTCGTCGACGGGTTCATCACCGATTCCACGCGCCCGAATGCGATGACCGAGCTTCAGGGCGTCGTCGTCCGCATGCCGATGTTCAAGGGCGAGCCGATGCGCGCCGAGAAGATCGCCGATTCATCCAGCCGGATCATGTCCTCGCTGCTGCCATCCGGAAAACGGGCAGTCGCTACCGAGATCTCGGTTGCGACAGGCGCCGGCGGCTTCGTGCTGCCGAATGATCGCGTCGACATCATTATGGTGCGGGAGAACAAGGACAACGGCAACTACATTACCGAAAACATCCTGAGCAACGTTCGCGTCCTCGCGATCGACCAGCAGGTCCAGGAAAGCGAGGACGGCAAGAAATCCGTTGTCGGCACCACGGCAACGCTGGAACTGACGCCGGATCAGGCAAAGGTCATCGCCGTTGCCCAGCAGATGGCTCAGCGGCTGACGCTCGCGTTGCGCTCAGTCGCCGACTCGCAGGAAAGCGACACGCTGGCCCCGGACTACTTGCTGCATGGGGGGGATGGCAAGGCGGATATCCAGGTCATCAAATCGGGGGCGATCGTCAAGAGCACGGCGACGGCGGCGCAGGCGAAATGAACGGAGCGCTCAAGTGAACAGTCTGAAACACAAGATTCGTAGCTCGGTAGCGGCAGGCATGGCTTTTTGCCTCGCCTTTTCCGGCGTTTCGCTGAATATCGCCCCGATCAGCGTTGAGCCGGCGCAAGCCCTTGCTGCCGAAAACAGCGTCGTCCGTATCACCGAAGGCGGTCCCGGAATACGCAAACGGCTTCAGCTTGGCCTCAACAAAGCCCTGGTCGTCGATCTGCCGTCGGACGCCCATGACATACTGGTCGCCGACCCGACCATGGCTGATGCTGTGACGCGCACCTCCCGCCGTATCTACCTTTTCGGCAAGACCGTCGGCCAGACCAACATCTTCGTCTTCGGACCCAACGGTGAGGAAATCGTCAGCCTGGACGTGGCAATCGAGCGCGATATTTCCGGTCTCGAGCAGAACCTTCGCCGGTTCCTGCCGGAATCGAACATCAAGGTCGAGATCATCTCGGACAACATCGTTCTGTCAGGCAGCGTCCGGACGCCGCAGGATTCGGCGCAGGCGGAAAAGCTGACCACCGCCTTCCTCAAGGGCGGTGAGGCGACCACCCGGAATATCACGGCTCAGGGCAATAACGGCGACGCGGATATTTTCGCCGAGGCTCGACAGCAGTCCCAGATCGTCAACCTTCTGACGATCGAGGGCGAGGATCAGGTCACGCTTAAGGTGACGGTCGCGGAAGTCAGCCGGCAGGTGCTGAAGCAGCTTGGTTTCAATGGCTCTGTGACCGGCCCTAAAGGCTCGATCTCCTTTGCCAATCCCGCCAATCTGGGAAATGCCGTCGGCCTGGCTGCCCAGGGCATCATGTCCGGCAACATCGGCAATGTCGGTCTCTCAACCTACATGAACGCCATGGAACAGGCGGGCGTCATGCGCACGCTTGCCGAACCCAGCCTGACCGCCATTTCCGGCCAGCAGGCGAAATTTTACGTGGGTGGCGAATTCCGGCTGCCTGGCCAGCAGGAGGTCGATGGGCAGAAGGGCACTGTCACACAGACGGTCAACACCGTTGATTACGGCATCGAACTGAACTTCAAGCCCGTCGTTCTGTCCCCCGGGCGCATCAGCCTGGTGATCGAAACCAACGTGTCGGAGCCGACCTACGAGGGGTCGGCCGTAACGGGCAACAGCGCTTCGTTGCGGATTCCCGGTAATACCTACATGTCGATCCGCAAGCGCGAGGCTTCGACCACGGTCGAATTGCCATCCGGCGGCTCGATTGTCATCGCCGGCCTGGTGCAGGACAACGTCCGCCAGGCAATGTCCGGCCTTCCGGGTATTTCCAAGGTCCCGGTGTTCGGCACGCTTTTCCGCAGCAAGGACTTTGTCCGCAACGAGACAGAGCTGGTGATCATCGCGACGCCTTACCTGGTTCGCCCCGTTGCGCGCAACGAGATCGCCCGGCCGGACGACAACTTCAATCCGGAAAACGATGCCGCGACCTTCTTCCTGAACCGCGTCAACAAGATCTACGGCCGCAAGGAACCCGTCGCGGCGGGCCAGTATCACGGCGCCGTAGGCTTTATCTACAAGTGAGCGGTCATGGACATTGAACCCCAGAAAATCTCCGCCGAAGGACAGGATGCCATGGCCAAGGGTAGAACCAGCTCCCATCGCCGCAGGATTACCGCAGCCTTGGCGCTGACAGTATCCGGCCTGCTCCTGTCGGCCTGCGGCAACAGCCAGCTCACCACCGGCTCCATCCCCGACGATTATCGTACCCGCCATCCGATCGTGTTGGCGGAAGGCCAGTCGACGCTCGATATTCCGATCGCTTCGGGCGATGTCCGCCTGTCGACCGGGATGCGGGATACGGTCAAGGGATTTGCGCAGAACTTCATGTCGTCGCCAGCTGGCGTAATACAGATCCAGGTGCCCTACGGTTCGTATAATTCCGGTGCAGCCCAGCGTCTGGCGGGCGATATCCGCCGCGAACTGACGCGCTCCGGCATCAAGCCGCAGCGAATCCTGATGAGCAGTTACGCCGCCTCGCCGAATGGCGATGCCGCGCCGATCCGGCTTTCCTACGTGACGACCAAGGCGATGACCGGCCAGTGCGGCGAATGGCCGGCAGACCTGTCGGACAATACGTTCGGGAACAAGAACTGGTACAATTTCGGTTGTGCCAGCCAGAATAATCTTGCAGCTCAAGTGGCCAATCCCACCGACCTCATCGCCCCGCGCGCCATAACGCCGATCGACGCCACCCAGCGCGCCAAGGTCATCAGCGACTACCGCACCGGCGGCACCGCCACGACGACGCCGTAAGCCAGTGAACCGGAGAACACGATGAGCGCGATCAACTACGAAATCCGCACTCCCGGCCAGGGTGAAGGGTTTGCCGAGGACGCAGATCGTCCGGGCGATTTCGACGCGCTGCGCCCGCTACCGCGCATCTCTATCCATTCCTTCTGCGAAAGCGACGGGATGCAGCGCATGATGGACCGCATTGCTCGTGATCGCCGCATGGCCAAGGTCAACCTGCGCGTGACGATCGGCGGCACCAGCGCTGCCGCCAACATGTTTTCGTCCACCCCGACCCCGAACCTCATCATCCTGGAAACCGACGCCGAGCCGAAGAACCTGCTCCATGAGCTCACGCCGCTTGCGGAAGTCTGCGACCCCTCGACCAGGGTCATCGTCGTCGGCCGCTACAATGACATATCGCTCTATCGCGACCTGATCCGCAACGGTATTTCCGAATACCTCGTCGGCCCCGTGCAGATGCCGGACATGCTCGCAGCGATCTCGGCGATCTTCGTGGATCCCGAAGCGGAGCCGCTCGGCAAATCGATCGCCTTCATCGGTGCCAAGGGCGGCGTAGGTGCCTCGACGATTGCGCACAACTGCGCCTTCGGTATTTCGAACCTCTTCTCGACCGAAACCATCCTGGCGGATCTCGATCTTCCCTTCGGCACCGCCAATATCGATTTCGACCAGGATCCGGCCCAGGGCATCGCGGAAGCCGTCTTCGCGCCGGAGCGCCTGGACGAGGTCTTCCTCGATCGCCTTCTGACCAAGTGCTCCGAGCATCTCTCGCTGCTGGCGGCTCCCTCACTGCTCGATCGCGCCTATGATTTCGAACGCAATGCCTTCACGCCGATCATCGAGCTCCTGCAGCGCAGCGCGCCGATGGCCGTACTGGATGTCCCGCATGGCTGGACGGAATGGACACGCGCGGTTCTGTCGGAGGTCGACGAGGTGGTGATCTGCGCGGTTCCCGATCTCGCCAACCTGCGCAACACCAAGAACATGATCGATGCGTTGAAGAAGCTCCGCCCCAACGACCGTGCGCCGCATCTGATCCTCAATCAGGTCGGCATGCCGAAGCGTCCGGAGATCGCTCCGAACGATTTCATCGAGCCATTGGAGATCGAGCCGATCGCCATCCTGCCGTTCGACGTGCAGTTGTTCGGCAATGCCGCCAACAGCGGCCGCATGATCTCCGAAATCGACGCGAAATCGCCTGTCGCCGAAACCTTCTCCCAGATCGCCCACATCGTCACGGGTCGCGTCGCCATGAAGAAGGTGAAGAAGGGTGGCCTCGGCAAGATGCTCGGCATGCTCGGGCGCAAGAAGGCATAACACCAGGAAACCGGTATGTTTGGAAAACGCGGAAACGAGGGATTTGGGAAGAGCGGCAGCGTAGCGCCGCCGCCGGCTGCACCTGCGCCGGCCGCGGTGCGGTCAGCCGCTCCCGAAGTCCTTGCCGAGCCGACGCGCGAGACCGCCCAGCGGCAGCAGATATCTTCGCCGCCGCCGCTTGCGCCGCAATCGGCAGCCCGCAAGCGCCCGGCGCGCACGGAACTCTACTACGATACCAAGAGTCAGGTCTTCTCGGCCCTGATCGATACGATCGACCTGTCCCAGCTCGCCAAGCTCGATGCCGAGAGCGCGCGCGAGGAAATCCGCGATATCGTCAACGATATCATCACCATCAAGAACTTCGCGATGTCGATCTCCGAGCAGGAGGAACTGCTCGAGGACATCTGCAATGACGTTCTGGGCTACGGTCCGCTGGAGCCGCTGCTGGCACGCGACGACATCGCCGACATCATGGTCAACGGCGCCGGCCAGACCTTTATCGAAGTCGGCGGCAAGACGATCGAGTCCGAGATCCGCTTCCGTGACAATTCGCAGCTCCTGTCGATCTGCCAGCGCATCGTCAGCCAGGTCGGCCGGCGTGTCGACGAATCCTCGCCGATCTGCGACGCGCGCCTGCCGGACGGTTCGCGTGTCAACGTCATTGCGCCGCCGCTCGCCATCGACGGACCGGCGCTCACCATCCGTAAGTTCAAGAAAGACAAGCTGAATCTCGACCAGCTCGTCAAGTTCGGCGCGATCACCCCCGAAGGCGCAGTCCTCCTGCAGATCATCGGTCGCGTCCGCTGCAACATCGTCATTTCCGGCGGTACCGGTTCGGGCAAGACGACGCTGCTGAACTGCCTGACCAACTATATCGACAAGGAAGAGCGGGTCATCACCTGCGAGGACACCGCCGAATTGCAGCTGCAGCAGCCGCATGTGGTCCGGCTCGAAACCCGCCCGCCGAACATCGAAGGCGAGGGCGAGATCACCATGCGCGACCTCGTCAAGAACTGCCTGCGCATGCGTCCAGAGCGCATCATCGTCGGCGAGGTGCGCGGACCGGAAGTCTTCGACCTGCTTCAGGCGATGAACACCGGCCACGACGGCTCGATGGGGACGATCCACGCCAATACCCCGCGCGAATGCCTGAGCCGCATGGAATCGATGATCGCCATGGGCGGTTATTCGCTGCCGGCCAAGACCGTGCGCGAGATCATCACCGGCTCGATCGACGTCATCATCCAGGCGGCCCGCCTGCGCGACGGTTCGCGCCGCATCACCCAGATCACTGAGGTGATCGGCATGGAAGGCGACGTGATCGTCACCCAGGACCTGATGCGCTACGAGATCGACGGCGAGGACGCCAATGGCCGCCTGATCGGCAAGCATATGTCGACCGGCATCGTGAAGCCGCATTTCTGGGATCGCGCCCGTTATTACAACGAGGAAAAGCGCCTTTCCGCCGCGCTTGACGCGATGGAAAAAACCAAGAGCTGAGGAGCAGGGTTCCATGTTCGGGCTGGATATCAATGTCGTGGCGATCATCGCCCTCGTGGCGATCGCCGCGGCGGCGGTCTGTTACGGGCTGTTGTTCTCCCGCATGGAAGTGGAAAAGAAGGCCGACAGCCGGCTCAACCGGGTGAAATCGGCGGAAACCGACCTGAACAAGGTCAAGGCTGCCCGTGACCGCGTGCAGGAGCTTTCCAAGCGTCGAAAGTCCATGCAGGATTCGATCAAGGACCTGGAGAAGAAGCAGGAAGAGAAGAACAGGAAGATGGCTGACGGGAGCTTGAAATCCAAGCTCCCTCAGACCGGCCTGAACCTGACGATGGGCCGCTTCTACATGTTCAGCGCCCTTTTCGGCGTCTTCGTCTTCCTCGTCACCCTGATCGCCGGCCTGCCGCTGCTCGCCGCCCTCGGTGCCGCCTTCGCCAGCGCGGTCGGGTTGCCGCGCTGGATCATCGGTTTCCTGGTCAAGCGCCGCCAGAAGAAGTTTCTCGAGGAATTTCCGAATGCGCTCGATGTCATGGTGCGATCGATCAAGTCCGGCCTGCCGCTCAATGACGCAATGCGGCTGATCGCTTCCGACGGCCAGGAACCGGTGAAGACGGAATTCCGCCGGGTGATCGAATCCCAGCAGGTGGGCCTGAGCATTCCGGAAGCCTGCACGCGCATGATGATGACCATGCCGCTGCCGGAAGTGAATTTCTTCGCGATCGTCATCACCATCCAGGGTCAGGCCGGCGGCAATCTTTCCGAAGCGATCGGTAATCTCTCCAAGGTGCTGCGCGAGCGCAGGAAGATGAAGGCCAAGGTGCAGGCGTTGTCGATGGAGGCCAAGGCTTCGGCGGTGATCATCGGCGCGCTGCCCTTTATCGTCTCGCTGCTCGTCTATCTCACGTCGCCTCAGTACATCTCGATCATTTTCACTGATCCGCGCGGCCACCTGATCCTTTTGCTTTCCGGGGTCTGGATGTCGATCGGCATCTTCGTCATGCGCAACATGATCAACTTCGACATCTGAGGGGATTGGGCGATGGGATTGGCAACGACGCTCACCGATCCGACCACACTGCTGGCCATTCTGGTGGCCGTGGCGGTTTTCGCGACCCTCTACACACTGGCGAGCCCTTTTCTCGAAAAAGGAAATCTCGACAAGCGCATGAAGGCCGTCTCTACGGAGCGCGAACAGATCCGCGCCCGCGAACGCGCCCGCATGAATTCCGAACAGTCGAAGACATCGCTGCGCGCCCAGAACAATCAGTCGGTCCGGCAAATTGTCGAGCGCTTCAATCTGCGCAAGGCGCTGGTGGACGACAACACCGTCAACAGGCTTCGTGCCGCCGGTCTGAGGTCGCAGAATGCCCTCAACATGTTCCTGCTGGCCCGTTTCCTGCTGCCCTTCGTTTTCCTGGCGGCTGCCATCGTCTGGATTTTCGTGCTCGGCAACCTTGCCACCCGGCCGTTCCCGATCCGTATGCTGGCGGCGATCGTCGTCGGCTATATCGGTTTCTACGTGCCGAACATCTACATTTCCAACCGGGTGAATAAGCGCCAGCATTCCATCAAGCGGGCCTGGCCCGATGCGCTCGACCTGATGCTCATCTGCGTCGAATCCGGGATTTCCATGGAAGCGGCGATGCGACGCGTGGCCGAGGAGATGGCGCAGGCATCGCCGCCGCTGGCCGAGGAAATGGTGCTGACGACGGCCGAGCTCTCCTTCCTGCAGGACCGCCGCACCGCACTCGAAAACCTCGGCATCCGTACCCAGCTTGATATCGTCAGGGCCGTGACCCAGGCACTGATCCAGGCGGAACGCTACGGCACGCCGATTGCCTCGGCCCTGCGTGTGCTTGCCCAGGAAGGCCGCGACGAGCGGATGAACGAGGCGGAAAAGAAGGCCGCCGCCCTGCCGCCGAAACTCACCGTGCCGATGATCCTGTTCTTCCTGCCGGTGCTGATCGCCGTCATCCTCGGCCCCGCCGGAATCCAGGTCGCCGACAAGTTTTGATGAAGTCCGCTGCAGCGCCGAGCCGAGGCTGAACGCCACCTGAATTCCAGCTTCAGACCGCATTCAGCGGCGATCGGTCAATATCCCCTTATCGAGCGAAAAGTCCGTCCGTTTACGAACGCGGACCGGAGCGCCACATGATGTTGGAGGATACCCGATGCTGGCAAGACTTTGCGTGAACCTCGTCCTGATCGGCGGAATCATCACGGTGATTTCGCGCCTCATCTGAGGGCGTATCGATGGAGGACCACCCGAAAACAGGAAAACCGGCGCAAGACCGGCTTTGTTGGAATGACGGGAGCCTGATCAGTTCGTATTGTTGGGCTTGCTCTTGCCATCCTTGTCGGCGAGCTTTGCCCAGGCATTCTGCTGGGATAACATCGAACGCAGATAGGTGACGTTGGCGTCGGCCTGCTGCTGCGAGAGTTCCTTGCGGGCGATCTGCTCGGCTTCCGCGAAACGGCCCTGCAGGCCGACCACCAGCGCCAGGTTCTGGCGGACCCGGCTGTCGGCAGCCGGCTGGCCGGCGGCATTGCGCATGTAGGTTTCCGCCGTCTTCAGGTCACCGGAGAGCACGTAGGACATTCCGAGGTTGGACATCACGCTCGGTTCGTTCGGCTGGGTGTCGAGCGCCATGCGGTATTTCTGGCGGGCCTCCGCCGAGCGGCCGAGCTGGTCGAGCACGGCACCTTCGGCGGAATAGAGCCGCCAGTCGGGATGATCGGGGGTCTGGGCGCGGTTGATGGTCGCGAGCGCCTGTTCGAGCTGGCCGGCGCCCGCCTGGGCCTTGCCATAGGCTGCCAGCACGTCGCGGTCGGCCGGATGGGCGATCGCCACCTGCTGCATGACCGCAAGTGCCTGCGCGTTCTTGCCCGTCATGCCGAGCACCGTCGCATATCGCAGCCCGATTTCCTTGTTCTTGGGGTCGCGGGCATAGCTCTCGCCGACCGACTTCTCGGTGCCGGCAAGATCGTTCGCGTTCATGCCGTCCATGGAGGCGGACGAGGTCCTTGGGATCGAGCCCGTCGTTGCGACATCCCGCTTCGTCGCGCAGCCGGTGACCGAGAGAGTGGCGAGGATCACGAGGGCGGCGGTCTGGGCGAGGCGGGTCTTGCGAAGCGTCACGGCTGCGGAAGCGGTCATGGGGTGCGGTCTCGTTCGGTCCGGTGCCACGTCTTCCCGAATAAGGAGCGGGCATATAGCGCATTTCCCCTCCAGCAATAAACTGTTAACCTTAACAGATCGTTAAGATGAGCGATTCCAGCAGCTTCCGAAGGCTCCCTCCATGGCACCCTATCAATATATCGAACGTCCCTCTCCCTTCAGCGCGAAAGGAGCGGCGACCAGGCCGGTCCATGCGGTGACACCTTCCGACCTCGACGCGGGGAAGCTCGATGCGGCAGCGCTCGCCTGGGCGAAGGCTGCGGGCTTCAAGGCGGAAGCCGGCGCGGTGCTTCTGTTGCCAGCGGCCGGCGGTGAAGTGGGCAGCGCCCTGTTCGGCCTTGGCAGCGATCCCGCCGAAGCGCCCTTCATCACTGGAAAGCTCTCAAAGCTCCTGCCCGCGGGCGACTGGCATGTCGAGACCTCGGCGCTTACAGCCGCGCATCTGGCCCTCGGTTACGGCCTCGGCACCTACGGCTTCAGCCGCTACAAATCCGAAAAGCCGAAGGATGTCCGGCTTTCGATCCCCGAAACGGCCGATACCGCCGATGTGGAGCGCCAGCTTGCCGGCGTCTTCCTGGCCCGTGACCTCATCAATATTCCGACCAACGAGATGGGGCCGGTCGAGCTGGAAGCGGCCTTCCGGGCGCTCGGCGAACATTACGGCGCAACCGTCACCTCGATCGTCGGCGAGGACCTGCTCGCCCGGAATTTCCCGCTCGTTCACACGGTCGGCCGCGCCAGCGTCTCAGCTCCGCGGCTGCTCGAAATGCGCTGGGGCGAGAAGGGGCATCCGCGCGTCACCCTGGTCGGCAAGGGCGTCTGTTTCGATACCGGTGGCCTCGACATCAAGGGTGCCGCCAACATGGCGCTGATGAAGAAGGACATGGGCGGTGCCGCGAACGTCATGGGCCTTGCCCTGATGATCATGGATGCCGGCCTCAAGGTCGATTTGCAGGTTCTGGTACCGGCCGTCGAGAATTCCATTTCCGGCAATGCCTTCCGCCCCGGCGATATCTACAGGAGCCGCAAGGGCCTCACCGTCCAGATCGACAATACCGACGCCGAAGGCCGGCTGGTCCTTGCCGACGCGCTTGCCTATGCGGACGAAAACCCACCGGACCTGATGGTCGACATGTCGACGCTGACGGGGGCTGCCCGCGTCGCGCTCGGCACCGAGCTTGCGCCCTATTTCACCGACGATGAAGCGCTCGCCGGCAAGCTGATGGATGCGGCTCGCACTGAAGCCGATCCGATGTGGCGCCTGCCGCTCTGGATGGGCTACGACAAGGATATCCGCTCCCGCGCCGCCGATATCACCAATTCGCCCTCGGGCGGCATGGCCGGTGCGATTACCGCAGCACTTTTCCTCAAGCGCTTCGTCACCGCCACCAGAAGCTGGGTGCATTTCGACATCTACGGCTGGGTAGCGGCCGAAAGGCCGCAGGCGCCGATCGGCGGCGAAGCGTTTGCGATCCGCGCGCTCTACCGCACGATCTGCGACATGGCCGCGAAATAAACCGGTTCCGAAACAAACCGGTAAGAACTTCGGCCTAAAATTCGTCGGACTTGAAGCGAGTCCGGATTTTTAAACCGAGGTGTGATGCCGGTTGACTTGACCGCCACGGAAGCGCTGGGCCTCTGGCACCGGGTATCGCTGGAGCAGGTGCGGCATGATGGCCGCGATCTGACATTGCGCCAGATGTCCATTCTGCTGCATATTTACCTCGTGCCGCCGCCGCACACGGTGCGGGGGCTGGCCGCGACGCTCGGCGTCACCAAGCCGGTCATCACCCGCGCGCTCGACACGATGGGCGAGATGGGTCTGGTGGATCGCCAGCGCGACGAGCGGGACCGCCGCAACGTGGTGATCAAGCGCACGGTGGCCGGCGCGCTCTATCTGGAAAAATTGGGCGACCTGATCATCCGAGAGGGCCGCCAATGAGGGTTTCGACGGGACATTTGAAGTGACGACACTGCTCGATAGACGCCTGCACGCCTTCCGCCCTGACCTTGCCGACGAGACGCTGAGAGGCAGCGTCGAGGCCGGCCAGTTCGTCCGTGGTGAACCCGCGCGTATTGCAGTACCTGTCGCGCAGCTGCGCCCGGCGCCGGACCTCGCCCGCGGCTTCGATACCGAGCTTCTTTTCGGCGAAACGGTGCGGGTCTTCGACCGCGCCGACGGTTTTGCCTGGGTGCAGGCCGATCAGGACGGCTATGTCGGATACCTGCCCGAAACGATGCTTGGAAGCCTGGACGAGCCGACCCATCGCATCGCCGTGCCGCGCACTTTCCTTTATCCGGAAGCGGAGCTCCGCAGGCCGCCGGTCGCTGCCCTGTCCATGGGCAGCCGCATCACCATCGTCGGCGAGGCGGAAACCCGCGGCACCCGTTATTTCGTATTGGCGAACGGCGAGGCGGTGATCGCTCGCCATTGTCTCCCCATCGCCGAGACCTTGGGCGACGATTACGTCGCCGTCGCTGAAAAATTCATTGAGACGCCCTATCTCTGGGGCGGCCGTTCCGGTTTCGGGCTGGATTGCTCGTCGCTCGTGCAGCTTGCCCTGATGATGACGGGCCAATCCGCCCCGCGCGACTCCGATATGCAGGCCTCGATCGGCAAAGAGATCGGCCAAGGGGAACTTCGCCGCGGCGACCTCGTTTTATGGGAGGGTCATGTCGGCATCATGGAGAATGCCGAGACGCTTCTCCACGCCAACGGCCACACGATGAGCGTCGCCCGCGAGAATTTCGAGGCGGCCGTTCAGCGGATCGGCTGGCTGTACGAGCAGCCAACCGGTTATCGCCGTCTGGATAACTGCCAATGATCACGCAAACGTGGTCCCCGGCCCATGGATTGGACATCCTGCCGTCCATATCTCTGGTTCATCCGCAGTTTGCGTGGATGAGGAGTCGATTGATGCTCAAAGGTGCATGGATACTGCCGGCCGTGATGCTCGTGGCGCTGCTTGTTGCCGCGCTGGTTCCGGCCGAGGTGTTCGCGGCCGAGCCCCAGGCCTTCCCCAAGGATGTGCAGACCTACTTCCGTAACCTGCCCGGCGTCGTGCCCGAGGCAGAACACGCCAAGAAGCAGGCCTATGAATGCACCAGCGACATCGAGAACGTCTATCGCAGCCGCGGCGGTTTCGACATTCTCTATGGCGACGTGATGCCGACGCGGATCTACCGCTGCAAGACGCCGAGCGGCGTGACCTATACCGGTACGCGCATGCCGAACAATGCATGGGCCCCCGGCATTCACCCCTATCATCTGCCCGAATAGGGCAATCTTCGTTCAAACGCGGCGAACGGGAAGACCGTATCTTGCGATGTCGCGCCAGAGCGCCGACCAGCCATTGACGACCCGCCGCTGCTGCCTCACTACTTTCTGACATACTAAACTTGGTACACCGGGAGGATGCAGGGTGTTCCACGCAAGCATGAATTTTGCGCTCGGCGAGGAGGTCGACGCTGTTCGTGAGACGGTCCACCGTTTCGCGCAGGAGAAACTGGCCCCCCGCGCCGAAGAGATCGACCGCAGCAACGAATTTGCCCGTGACCTCTGGCCGGAACTGGGGGCGCTCGGCCTGCTCGGCATCACCGCCGATCCGGATTTCGGCGGCTCGGGTCTTGGTTACCTCGCCCACGTCGTGGCCGTCGAGGAACTCGCCCGCGCCTCGGCCTCAACCTCGCTCAGCTACGGCGCCCATTCCAACCTCTGCGTCAACCAGATCAACCGCAACGGCAATGCCGAGCAGAAGGCTCGTTACCTGCCGAAACTCTGCTCCGGCGAACATGTCGGCGCGCTTGCCATGTCGGAGCCCGGCGCCGGCTCCGACGTCGTCTCGATGAAGCTGCGTGCCGAAAAGCGCGGCGATGCTTACGCCCTGAACGGAACGAAGATGTGGATTACCAACGGCCCGGATGCCGACGTTTTGGTTGTCTACGCCAAGACCGATCCGTCCGCCGCCTCGAAGGGCATCACCGCCTTCCTGATCGAAAAGGGTTTCAAGGGGTTCTCGACCGCCCAGAAGCTCGACAAGCTCGGCATGCGCGGCTCCAACACCTGCGAACTGGTGTTTCAGGATTGCGAAGTGCCGGCCGAAAACGTCATGGGTTCCGAAGGCGGCGGCGTACGCGTGCTGATGTCCGGCCTCGATTACGAGCGCGTCGTGCTTTCCGCAATCGGTATCGGCATCATGCATGCCTGCCTCGACGTGGTGATGCCCTATGTCCACGAGCGAAAGCAGTTCGGCCAGCCGATCGGCGAGTTCCAGCTGATCCAAGCCAAGGTCGCCGACATGTACACGGCGATGAATTCCGCCCGCGCCTATGTCTATGCCGTCGCCGCCGCCTGCGACCGCGGCGCGGTGACGCGGCAGGACGCAGCCGCCTGCTGCCTCTATGCTTCCGAACAGGCGACCCAGCAGGCGCTGCAGGCAATCCAGATCCTCGGCGGCAACGGTTATATCAACGACAATCCGACCGGCCGCCTGCTGCGCGACGCCAAGTTGATGGAGATCGGCGCCGGCACGTCCGAAATCCGCCGCATGCTGATCGGCCGCGAACTCTTCAAGGAAACCGCCTGATGGCTGTCATCCGGTCGCAGGTCAATCTCAGGAGCGAAGCCGCCGAAGCCAATCGAACCTCGATGCAGGCAAAACTTGCCGAGGTCGAGGCCGCCGTGGCGCTTGCCGAAGCCGGCGGCGGAGAAGAGGCGCGGGCGCGGCATGTGAAGCGCGGCAAGCTGCTTGCCCGCGAGCGTATCGCCCGGCTGCTCGATCACGGTTCGCCCTTTCTCGAAGTCGGCGCCACTGCCGCCCACGGGCTTTACGGCGGCGCGAGCCCATCGGCTGGAATCGTCACCGGCATCGGCCGGGTCGAGGGCCGCGAGGTGATGATCGTTGCCAACGACGCCACCGCCAAGGGCGGCACCTATTATCCGATAACGGTCAAGAAGCATCTGCGCGCCCAGGAGATCGCCGAGGAGAACCGGCTCCCTTGCGTCTATCTGGTCGATTCCGGCGGCGCCAACCTGCCGAACCAGGACGAGGTGTTTCCCGACCGGGATCATTTCGGCCGCATCTTCTTCAACCAGGCCCGCATGTCGGCACAAGGCATCGCCCAGATCGCGGCCGTCATGGGCTCCTGTACCGCGGGTGGCGCCTATGTGCCTGCCATGTCCGACGAGGCGATCATCGTCAGGGACCAGGGCACGATCTTCCTTGCCGGCCCGCCGCTGGTAAAGGCGGCGACAGGCGAGGAAGTCTCGGCAGAGGATCTCGGCGGCGGCGACGTCCACACGCGCCTCTCCGGCGTAGCCGATCATCTCGCCCGCGACGACGCCCATGCCCTGGCGCTGGTCCGCCGCGCCGTCGCCGGGCTGAACACCCGCAAGCCCGACACTGTCGTGCTGGCAACGCCCGAGGAACCGCTTTACGATCCCGAAGAGATCGCCTCGATCGTGCCGGCCTCGCTCTCGACACCCTATGACATTCGTGAAGTGATCGCCCGCGTGGTCGATGGCTCGCGGTTCGACGAGTTCAAGGCGCGTTTCGGCACGACGCTGGTCTGCGGTTTCGCGCATGTCTTCGGCATGCCCGTCGGCATCATTGCCAACAACGGCGTGCTGTTTTCCGAAAGCGCCCAGAAGGGCGCGCATTTCATCGAACTCTGCTCGCAGCGGAAGATCCCGCTCGTCTTCCTGCAAAACATCACCGGCTTCATGGTCGGCCGCAGATACGAGGCGGAAGGCATCGCCAAGCACGGCGCCAAGCTGGTCACGACGGTTGCCACCACATCCGTGCCGAAGGTCACGATCCTGCTCGGCGGCTCCTTCGGCGCCGGCAATTACGGCATGGCCGGCCGCGCCTATTCGCCGCGTTTCCTGTGGACCTGGCCGAACAGCCGCATCTCGGTGATGGGCGGCTCGCAGGCGGCCGGCGTGCTTGCGACCGTCCGGCGCGAGGCGATCGAACGCGGCGGCAAGACCTGGGATGCGGAAGAGGAGGCGGCCTTCAAACAGCCGGTGCTCGACCAGTTCGAACAACAAAGCCATCCGCTCTATGCCTCCGCAAGGCTCTGGGACGACGGTATCATCCACCCGGCCAGGACCCGTCAGGTCCTGGCCCTCAGCCTCTCCGCCGCCCTCAATGCTCCGATCGAAGAGACGCGCTTCGGCGTGTTCCGGATGTGAGGGGCGGATGTCGGATTTCATGAACATCCCCGGGCTTATCCGTCCTCTGCACCGCTCGTCCATGCCGGGGGCTGTCCCATGCTGAGAAAAGTCCTCATCGCCAATCGCGGCGAGATCGCCTGCCGCATCATCCGCACCTGCCACCGGCTGGGTGTCGCGACCGTCGCGGTCTATTCCGACGCCGACCGGGACGCCCTGCATGTGTCGCTTGCCGGCGAAGCGGTCCATATCGGCCCGTCCCCCGCTGCCGAAAGTTACCTGCACGGCGACACGATCATCGAGGCGGCATTGCGGACAGGCGCCGATGCCATCCATCCCGGCTACGGCTTTCTCTCGGAAAACCCCGACTTTGCCGATGCGGTGACATCCGCCGGCATCCGCTTCATCGGCCCGTCGTCCGATGCCATCCGCGCCATGGGCCTCAAAGACGCCGCCAAGGCGCTGATGGAAGAGGCCGGCGTGCCTGTCGTGCCGGGCTATCACGGCGCCGAACAGGATCCCGACTTCCTATCCAGGGAAGCGGAGCGCATCGGCTTTCCGGTGCTGATCAAGGCTCGCGCCGGCGGCGGCGGCAAGGGCATGCGGCGGGTCGAGGATGCCGCCACCTTCAGGGAAGCGCTCGCCTCGGCGCAGCGCGAGGCCTCGGCCGCCTTCGGCGATGCGGCCTGCCTGATCGAGAAATACATCGCCCATCCACGGCACATCGAGATCCAGGTTTTTGGCGACGACCACGGCAATGTCGTGCACCTTTTCGAACGTGACTGTTCCCTGCAGCGCCGCCACCAGAAGGTCATCGAGGAAGCGCCGGCCCCCGGCATGCCGGACGACATGCGCATCGCCATGGGCGAGGCGGCGGTCAAGGCGGCGATGGCGATTTCCTATTCCGGTGCCGGCACGATCGAGTTCATCGCCGATGCCTCGGATGGGCTGAAAGCCGACCGCTTCTGGTTCATGGAGATGAACACCCGCCTGCAGGTGGAGCATCCGGTTACCGAGGCGATCACCGGCGTCGATCTCGTCGAATGGCAGCTTCGCGTCGCATCCGGCGAGCCTCTGCCGCGCAGCCAGGACGAGCTATTCATCAGCGGCTGGGCCTTCGAGGCGCGGCTTTATGCGGAGGATGCCGAGCGGGGTTTTCTGCCTGCCACCGGCAGGCTTGCCCATCTGGACTTGCCCGAGGAACTGGCGCGCGTGGACAGCGGCGTGCGTGCCGGCGACCGGATCTCGCCCTTCTACGACCCAATGATCGCGAAAATCATCACCCGAGGCCCGGACCGCCAGACGGCACTCTCGCTCCTGTCGGCCGCCCTTGCCGAGGTTCGTGCCACCGGCATCACCACCAACGCCACATTCCTTCGCCGGCTAACAATCCAGCCGGATTTTGTCGAGGGGAGGCCCGACACCGGCCTGATCGACAGGCATCTGGCGGAATTGACGATTGGCCAGGCCCCGTCTCGGGAGGCCATGGCCCTGGCCGCTTTAAAGCTCTCCGGTGCCCTGGAGCCGAAGACCGGCAGCGATCCCTGGGACCGCTTATCCGGGTTCCGATTGTGGTCGGAAGCGGCCGACTTCGTTGAGTTGGACTACCGCGGCCAGCACGTGCCGGTCTCGCTCGGATCGATCGGGGAGGGCGCATATGCGGCCTTGGTCGATGGCAAGCCGGTCGATTTCCGCCTCTCACGCTTGGGCGCCGAGGCTTGTCTTCTGGAGGTCGCCGGCCGGAAACATCGCGTCCATCTGGTCTGCGGCGAACGTGACGTGACGATCTTCGGTGATGGCGAAAGCTGGCATTTTGGCCTCATCGACCCTCTCGCCGGCGAGGATGAGACTGCCGACGGCGGCGGTCGCATCGTCGCGCCCATGCCGGGCCTCGTGAAACTCCTTCATGCCACCCCGGGAGCCGCCGTCACAAAGGGTGAGACCCTGGCCGTCATGGAAGCCATGAAGATGGAACTGACGCTGACCGCACCGCGCGACGGTACGATTGCCGAGGTGCTGGTGTCGCAGGGCGAACAGGTAGTCGAAAGCGCGGTGCTGCTGACCCTTGAACCGGAACCGGAAGCCGGGGGGGCGGAGGATGGCTGAATTCGTCCGCATCCACGAGATGGGGCCGCGTGATGGGCTGCAGAACGAGAAGCGTATCATCTCGACCGCCGACAAGATCCGGCTGGTCGACCTGCTCTCCGCATGCGGCTTCGAAAAAATCGAGGTGACGAGTTTTGTGCGAGCCGACTGGGTGCCGCAGATGGCCGATGGCGCCGAGGTCATGGCCGGCATCGCCCGCCGCCCGGGCACGCTCTACACCGTGCTGACACCGAACGTGCGGGGATATGCGGCCGCCGTCTCGGCAAAAGCGGACGAGGTCGCCGTCTTCGCCTCGGCATCCGAAGGCTTCAGCCATCGCAACATCAATTGCAGCATCGCGGAGAGCTTTCAACGCTTCGCGCCTGTGATCGACGGCGCCCGCCGCGACAGCATCCCGGTCCGCGCCTATGTCTCCTGTGCCGTCGATTGTCCCTTTGACGGTCCAACGCCGCCGGCCCAGGTGGCACGGGTGGCAACGCAGCTTCACGCGCTCGGCTGCAGCGAGGTGGCGCTGGCCGACACGATCGGCACCGGCACGCCGGACCGGGTCGCCGCCATGCTCGATGCGGTCTTGGAGCAGCTCCCGGCGGCCAAACTCGCCGGGCATTTTCACGACACCAACGGCCGGGCGCTCGACAACATCACCGTCTCGCTCAAAAAGGGATTGCGTGTATTCGATGCCGCAGCCGGCGGCCTTGGCGGCTGCCCGTATGCGCCGGGCGCCGAAGGCAATGTCGCAACCGGAAAAACGGTCGACCATCTGCATGCGCTGGGTTTCGAGACCCGCATAGACCGCGACCGGCTGACCGATGCGGAGGCTTTTGCCCGCAGCCTGAGAGGAGCGCGCTAAATGGGTGCTTACGACACGCTGACACTGGAACGGGATGCCCGCGGGGTGGCGACACTGACGCTCGCCCGGGCCGAAAAGCACAACGCCATGAACGCGCAGATGATCGCCGATCTGACGGACGCGGCCGGCAGGCTCGCAGCCGACGAGGCGGTCCGCGTCGTTGTTCTCGCATCCGCCGGCTCCACATTCTGCGCCGGGGGCGACCTGCAATGGATGCGCGGCCAGGCGGCGAGGAATCGCGCCGGCAAGATCGAGGGAGCGACGGAACTTGCCCTCATGCTGAAGGCGCTCGACGACCTGCCGAAGCCGCTGATCGGCCGGGTTCAGGGCAATGCCTTCGGCGGCGGTATCGGCCTGATGGCCGTCTGCGACATCGTCGTCGCGGTGGAAAGCGCCTGGTTTGCGCTCACCGAAACGCGGCTAGGGCTGATCCCCGCCACCATCGGACCTTACGTCGTCCGCCGGATCGGCGAAGGCCATGCACGTCGCCTGTTCCTCAATGCCCGCCGCTTCAATGCGGTCACGGGTCGCGAGATCGGTCTTGTTTCCGTCGTTCGCACCGCCGATGAACTCGATGCGGCCGTCGAAGAGGAAGTCTCGGCCTTTCTCGATTGCGCTCCAGGCGCTGTCGCCAGCGCCAAGAACCTCGTTCAGGACCTTGCCCGCCAGACGATCGAAGATCCGATCGGCTACAGCACCGGCCTGCTCGCCGACCGCTGGGAAAGCGCCGAAGGCCGGGCCGGCATCGAGGCTTTCCTCAATCGTCGGCCAATGCCCTGGGTGGGTTCCAAGGCAGGTGGGGATTAGCCCCGGAGTGCCTCCGGGACCAATCGAAGTGGTCATTGCTTCGGAATGCCGGCCTTCTGGATTACGTCCGACCATTTCTGGATATCGGCTTTCAGGCGGCTGCCGATCTCTTCCGGGGTGCTGGACCGGGCTTCGACGCCGAGATCCGCAAACCGCTTCTGGAGGGCAGGGTCGGCCAGGACCTCGACCAGCGTGGCGTTCAGCTTCTTCACCGCTTCCGGCGGTGTGCCCTTCGGCGCGAAGATGGCATTCCAGGAGGTCACGTCGAAGCCCTTGACGCCTTCTTCCGCGGCGGTCGGGACGTTTGGCGAGAGGCTGGAGCGCGCCGGGCCGGAGGAGGCGATGGCGATCGCCTGGTTCTGCTGCAGGGCAGCTTTCAGCGCCGTCTGGCTGTCGATGATGACGTCGAGTTCACCGCCGAGCAGCGCGACCTGAAGATCAGGCGTGGCCTTGTAGGGCACAATGGTGAAATCGATCCCGGATGTCGACTTGAAGAGTTCCGCCGCAAGGTTCTGGCTGCTGCCGACATTGATGGTTCCGACATTGAGCGCGCCCGGCTTGGCCTTGGCGGCTTCCAGCACGTCCTTGAGGGTTTTGAACTTGCCACCTGACTTGGTGACGAAGACGAAATCGAAATAGGCGAGGCTCGATACCGGCACGAAATCGGCGACCGGATCGAACTGCAGGTTCTTGAAGAGCGGTACGCTGATCGCGGTGCCGTTCGAGAGCAGCGCGAGCGTGTAACCGTCCGCCGGAGCGTTCAATGCCGCCCGGGCCGCGACGGAACCACCGGCACCCGGCTGGTTCATGATCACGATCTGTTTGCCGAGCTTCTTGCCGAGCGACTCGGCAACCAGGCGTGCCGTGATGTCGGCGATCCCGCCGGGACCGAAAGGCAGCACCAGGGTGATGTCCCGAGACGGATAGGCGTCCTGCGCAAAGGCGCCGGCCGGCAGCATCAGCGTCAGGGCGACGGTCAGGGATTTCATCCAACCCACCAGCCGCCGGAACCGTCCCGGCGATCCCCCCGCAGTTTTGTAGTCCATTCTTTCCTCCTCCTTATAAGGCCGCTCAGGCGGCAAAGCCGTATAGACGTGCGGGATTGTCGACGAGCAGTCGCCGCTGGTCCTCTTCATCGAGTGCGAACCTGGGCACGAGATCCACGAGATCGGCCTCCTCGACCGGCTCCTTGAGGTTCGGGTGGGGGAAGTCGGTACCCCAGAGGCTCCGCTCGGGGCTCGCCTCCACCAGTGCTTTCGCAAAAGGCACCGCCGCATCGAACGGAAAACGCGAAATCCGCTCCGAGCCGCAAACCTTGATCCAGCAGTTTTCCCGCCGCACCAGTTCCAGCAGTGTCTGAAAAGCCGGCTGGTCGGTGCCGAGGCTGGTGTCGACGCGCCCCATATGGTCGATGACGAAGGGCACCGGCAGTCCGGCGATCATGGCGGACAGCGGAACGATGTCGGCGGCGTCGAGATGCAGCACCACGTGCCAGCCGCGACCCTTGATACGGTCGATCACCCGGTTGAAGACGGCCATGTCAGGCGCACCGCCGAGGTGGCGGACGAAATTGAACCGCACGCCACGCACACCACCGTCGTCGAGCCTCTGGCAGGCGCGGTCGTCAAAACCGTCGTCCACGATGGCGACGCCGCGATAGCGGTCCGGGCGCCAGGCGATCGCATCGAGCATGGCGCGGTTGTCGGTCCCGTGGCAGCTCGCCTGAACGATGACGGCGCGGGCGATTCCAAGCCGGTCGTGAAGCTCTGCCAGGGCCTCCTTTGGGGCGTCCTCCGGCGTATAGCTGCGGTTGGGCGCATAGGGGAAAACCGCTCCCGGACCGAACACGTGGCAATGGGCGTCACAGCTGCCCTCAGGCAACCGGAAGTCAGGCTTCCGCCGTGCGGCCGCTGCCCCGTGACCGCTCTCCTGGCGATGTTCGTTCATTTTTCCTCCCATGCGGATTTCAGGTTGCCGCGTATTGCCTGGCTTCGACGCGCAGGTTTCGGAAGCTGGCATAGCTTGCCTCGACGATTTGATTGACGGCGGCCTCCCGGTCGTTTCCATCGACCGCGCCCCCCGAAAGACGCGTCACGCGGTCCGGATTGATCAGGGCGTAATAAAGCGAGCCGAGCAGGAACTGGCTGCGCCAGACGAGCCCGCTCAAGGACGCGCCGGGCACACAATCGGCGAGGGCCTTGATGAAGGCGCGGCTGGTTTCGTCGAATGCATCTGCGATGATCGCTTGGGCGTCGGGATTTCCTTCCGCCGACAAAACCGCCCGCATCCGGGTGAATTCGGCACCGCCGCCATCGCCCTCCGACGAGGAGACGAAGGCGGGCACGACATAGGCGCGAAGGATGGCCATCAGCCGTTGATCCGCATCGCTGATCCGCAGGGCTTCGCCCAAAAGTTCGCGGCGGCGGGCGTTCATCGGCACCGTGTGGCGCTCATAGACCTCCCGCAGCAATTTTGCCTTCGAGCCGAAATGATAGGTGAGGCTGCCGACATTGGCCCCGGACGCCTTGGCGATATCCCGCAGCGACACGGCATTGTAGCCGCTGCGGGAAAACAGGGTCACGGCATTTCTGAGCAAGGCTTCCCTCAGGTTCTGGCGCATGGAGATCCATTATCAATCATATCGTCCAATTTGTACAACTGTACAAATTGGAGTGTCAATCGAAATGCGCGCTGAGGCGGCCATGACCTTCCGCGGCATCGGCTTCAAAGCCGATGCCTTCTATGACGCGGATTAACTCTGCCGAAGCATGAAGCCGTCGAAGAATGCCGATAGCTCGGTGTATCCATCGAGCGGCAGAACATGCGCAATGTACTGGTCCGGCCGCACCACCACCGTGCAACCCTGTTCCCGATCGATGCCACGCATCTCAAAGACGTCGTGGCCGTTCTTGAGGTCGGGGCAGAACATCTTCTCGTAGTCGCAGAGCCCGTAGCGGCCCTTCCGGGGCAGCAGGAAGGCCGGCATGGTCTCGATGGCGAGCGTGCGGTGGGCCTGCTGGAAGACGGCGCGGATATCGATCACCGAGTCGATGTCGGCACCGGCCGGCGTATGTCTCCTTACCGGCGAGTTGGGGGAGTCCGCCAGGAAATCGCACAGGGCACGCAGGCGGGAAGACGGCTGAGCGTGATCGTCCTTTCCGGCAAAGGCATAGATGCGCCAGCGCCCGTCCGCCTTCGCGCAATGGCCGAGCTGCACCGGCTTTGCATCGACCAGGCGGATCACCGGTGCCGAATGGAACCGGGTGCCGATCGTCAGTCCTTTGGCGAGATGCTGATGGGTCGCCTCGCCGGTCAGCACCGACGGTGTGTAGCGGGTCGCCGTGCCCGCCGTATAACGTCCGGACCGGACGAAATATTTCTGGACTTCCGCCGGCTCGACGCCCTCGCCATCCGGATCATCCGGGGATTTCAGCGGCGCGCTCAGCATGGCCGACCATTCGCGGTCGAAGTCGATCAGTTCCTTGGCGATGGTCTGGCGTTCGGCGGAATAGCTGTGCAGCAGCTCCGGCCTGCTCCGCCCCTGCAGGACGGCGGCCAGCTTCCAGCCGAGGTTGAAACCGTCCTGCATCGAGACGTTCATGCCCTGGCCGGCCTTCGGACTATGCGTATGGCAGGCATCGCCAGCGATGAACACATGCGGCAGGCGCTCCCGGGGCGCGTCGTCGAACTTGTCGGTGAGGCGCTGGCCGATCTCGTAGACCGACCACCAGGCGACCTCCTTCACCTCGAATGTGTGCGGATGCAGGATGCGCTGCACGGCCGCGATCAGCCTGTCGACGGTGATGTTCCGGCTCGCGACCCGCTCGTTTTCGTTGAGCTTGTCCAGCTCCACGTAGATGCGGACCATATAACCGCCTTCGCGCGGGATCAGAACGATGCTGCCTTCGCCGGCCGACTGGATCAGTGCCTTGAGCCGGATGTCGGGAAAATTGGTGACGGCAAGCACATCCATGACGCCCCAGGCGTGATTGGCGGAATCGCCGTGCAGCGCCCGGCCGATCGACTTGCGCACCGTGCTGCGCGCCCCGTCGCAACCGACCACGTAGCGGGCTCTGATGATCTCGATCTCACCTTCGTGGGAGGGGTCGAGACGCTCCAGCCTTGCGGTCACGGGATAGTCGGAGGCAGTCGGATCGGTCGCCAGATCGATTAGGCGCCGCGAATAATGCGGTTCGAGCCGGGCCGGCGATTTGCGCATCACGTCGAGGAAGAAATCCTGCACGCGGGCCTGGTTGAGGATGACATGCGGGAATTCGGAAAGCCCGTCCTCGGTATCGTCGATCCTGCCGCTGCGGATGATGTTTTCGCGCTTCAAGTCGTCGGGCTTCCAGAAGGAGGTCTCGTTGACCCAGTAGGATTCCCTCATCACCCGCTCGGCGAAACCGAAGGCATGGAACATTTCCATCGTGCGGCAGGCAATGCCGTCGGCCTGGCCGCGCAGCAGCGGGCCGGATCTCTGGTCGACGATGCAGGTCCTGATGTCGGGAAAGGCGGAGAGCTGCGCGGCAAGCGTCAGGCCCGCCGGTCCGCAGCCGACGATCAGGACATCGACTTCGCTGGGAAGCGGCCCTTTATCGGCCGGCGCGTTGTATCGATCCTCGGGATGAAAGATTTCCGGGTCGCCGGGTTCGAACCCGTTAAGATGGAATTGCATGGAACCAGTTTCCTCCGCATGTTTCTTCAAGGCATCCGCGGAATGGATACGGCGGATCCAATATTGATCAGTATGCTGATTATCAGTATGCGTGTCAAGCTTGCGACGTTTTGGAGAGTTTGGTGAAAGACAACGATGACATGCCGGGGCATCTGGCCCGCCGGTTCCAGCAGATCGCCGTGGCGGTCTTCCACGCCGAGGTCGATCAAGCCGGTTACGATCTGACACCCGTTCAATATGCAGCGCTCGCGGCGATCAGCATCAACCCGGGCATCGATCAGGTCACGCTCGCCGGGCTGATCGCCTACGACCGGACGACCATTACCGGCGTCGTCGACCGGCTGGTGCAGAAGGGCCTGCTGGTGCGCAATGCCAGCACCAAGGACCGGCGCGCCCGAGAGCTGCAGATCACCGGCGAGGGGCAAAAGACCCTTGAGGGAATAGCGCCGGCGGTGGAGGCGGCGCAGCAGCTGATGCTGCGCGGCCTGACGGCAGAGGAGGCGGAAGAACTGCTGCGGCTTCTGCGCAAGGCGATCGCCGCCGGCAACGAACTGAGCCGGGCGCCGCTGCGCGAGGTTCCCGAGGCCGGCCAGGGCAGGCCGGTCAAGTGACCCGCTATCGACGCCGCTGCGCGCAAGGCCGCCCGGCTGCCGGGCAAGCCGCACATCCAATCCCATTTCGCTAACCTTTTGTTGACCATATTCCCCGAGCCTTGCCATCCATGCATCACGCGTCGGTCCGGTTACAGCAAGGAGAAGAGCATGACGCTCGTGACATTGCCCAACAAGATCATGCGAAACAGCCATCACACGCTTCTGGTCATGCGCGACGGCGGCACATGCCAGGCCGTCTGCGTGGTCAACGACGGCAGGATCGGCGACGTGCGCTCGAAACTGGGTCTCATCGAGACGATCGCCAACAGAAAGCTCAATCACGGCGAAGTGGCCTTCGACGGGCGCGTCTGGATTACCCATTCCGACATGCCGCGCCCGCTGCATGCGGGGCGCCACTGACAAAGGCTGGAGCTGGCAAGAGGGCATGGTCATCCCTTGGCGATCCTCGGTTTCCTTTCGTCATCCTCGGGCGAGCAAAGCAAGACCCGAGGATCGGACGGGGCGCTGGGAGCTGCCTCGTAAATAATAAGTTAGGTGACACCTCTCAGCCCCCGTTCGGCGGTTATGCCCGCGACTGCGGTCCCTCTGCGATGACGGGGGTTGTGGGAACGGTTGCGTGCCCCTCCTGGGGAGGGCGTCATGCACGCTCTCAGGCGACGATGCCGCAGGCCATGACTGCCGCCCGGCATCGTCTTCCACCTGCGCCGCACAATCCGGGTTTTGAAAAACCCTCGGACGCCGCCCGGCGCGGCCCCGATCACCCTGTGTGCCTCACAGGCACGCCCGGCGCTCCATGATGGAAAACGAGACGAGAAGTCGGTCCGACAGCTTCTCACCGGTCCCACGTCGCCGGAGGGAGACCATTGTCCGCGAACCCCGGATGGCAGGACTTACGTCGTTTCCTGCCCACCCGGCGCCGGCCCCGCCTCGCCGGCACGCCTGCCGGTGTACCCGTGACGGAACGGGGGGATTGTAGGCATGGGGCGGGAGGGCGGGGATGAGGGGGAGGTTAAGTGCTTGATGGGGCTGGCGGGGATGTGCCGATTGTGCCCGGATGGGTCGGCGTTCGGAGGGTGGATCCTCGGGTCAAGCCCGAGGATGACGACCTTGGGTGTTGTACTCTCTCCTCCGTCATCCTCGGGCTTGACCCGAGGATCCAGTCGCCGTGCGGTCGCACGGCGACACCCAGGCATTGCGCCTGGAAGGGTGAGGCCTACCGCGTAAGGAGAACAGCCATATCTGGCCCCGGAGCAAACCCGAGGGCCGGATATCGCGGAAGTATCAGCGGAAGAGGTCGAGAATGCGCTTCGACTGCTCGTTGACGATGCTGAGGCCGATCGTCTGGAGCTGCTGCTGCACCTTGGTGGCGGCAAGCTTGACGGCGCTCTCTTCCATGTTGGCATCGACGAGACGCCCGACGCCGCGATCGATCGCATCCTGCAGCTTGGAGAGGAATTCCGTATTGGCGCTGATACGGCTCGACGTGGAGCCGAGCTTGGCGCCGGCGGAAGTGAGACTCGAAAGCATGCTGTCGGTGGCGGAGATCATGCCGTCCAGTTCGTCTTCGGTCGTCGAATTCGAGATCTTGATTTCGCTGGCGGTTGCCGACCCCTGCGATCCCGTATCGAGAAGATAATATTCGTAGGCGGTGCCGTTGTCGGTGGTACCCGAATAGGCCTTGGTCAGAAGGCCGTTGGCCGCATCGCCGCTGCTGGTCAGCGTCGTCGAGGCGGTATCGAAATCGATCGTGTTGAGGCCCGTGGTGCCGTCCGGGTTGGTCGATGCGGACGCAAGCAGCGACTTGACGCCTGGTGCCCTGGCGGAACTCAGCCAGTTCTCGCCGTTGAAGGAGGACGATTCGGCGACCATGCCCAGTTGCTCCTTGAGCTGGCCGATCTCAGCATTGATGGCGTCGCGGTCCACGCCCGGCGAGCGCGCCAGAATGAGTTTCGCCTTGATCTCCGAAACCAGGCTGGTCGCGGCCTCCATGCCGAGCGAAGCCGTATCCGTCATCGCGGCGGCAAGGCCCGACGCATCCCCGACTGCCGAGAGCGACATGCCCGTCGAACGCATGGATGTGGCGATCGACCAATAGGCGGCGTTGTCGGATGCCGTATTGACGTTGCGCCCGGTTGCCACCTGGACCGTGTTACGCTCCAGCGCCTTGGCGGAACCGGTCAGCAATAACAGCGCAGAGGCCGCCGACTGATTGTAAGAAATGCTGCTCATGAAGCGTCTCGCAGGTGGGAAGGACACGTTAAGGGCTCAGGCAGTGAAGATTGGCGTCATGCCCGTGAGCTGTCGCCGCGTTGGCGCACGAACCCATCACCTGCATTGACGTTGCATGAGCGAACTTTCAAAGCATTTGCAGGATTTATTAAGGTTTTAGTGATTGGCGGATTTTTTTGAGACGAATGTGGCGCGGCGACAAGATCAAACCGCATCGTCAGAACTGGCGATACTTTGCAAGCGGCAAGCCATGTTTCTCGACATACTCATTGTGAAACCGGATTGCCTCGGCACTTTCCCGCCGCCAAAGGCGCTCCCGCTCGGCTTTGAGGGCCTTGGCGATGCCTTCCTCGGCGGCCTGCGAGAGGTCAATCTTCAGCGCGCGAGCCTCGGCAACAAGGTTGCCGTCTAACAAAAGCCCAGTCGATTTGCGGGTGGGCTGGGACATTCCAACCTCCAAGTTCATGCGCAAAATATATGCGCATGAACTCTGGATAGAAAGATCAGTCGTCCTTCATCTTCAAGGCGGCGATGAACGCTTCCTGCGGGATGTCGACCTTGCCGAACTGCCGCATGCGCTTCTTGCCTTCCTTCTGCTTGTCGAGCAGCTTGCGCTTGCGGGTGGCGTCGCCGCCGTAGCATTTTGCGGTCACGTCCTTGCGCATGGCCGAGATCGTTTCGCGGGCGATCACGTTGCCGCCGATCGCCGCCTGGATCGGTATCTTGAACATGTGGCGCGGGATCAGGTCCTTCAGCTTCTCGCACATGTCGCGGCCGCGCTTCTCCGCCGCAGAACGATGGACCAGCATGGAGAGCGCATCGACCGGCTCGCCGTTGACCATGATCGACATCTTCACGAGGTTGCCCTCGCGATAGCCGTGCAGATGGTAGTCGAACGAGGCATAACCCTTGGAGATCGACTTCAGCCGGTCGTAGAAATCGAACACCACTTCGTTGAGCGGCAGCTCGTAGGTGAGCATGGCGCGCTTGCCGACATAGGTGAGTTCGGTCTGGATTCCGCGGCGGTCCTGGCAGAGCTTCAGGATGCCGCCGAGATAGTCGTCGGGGGTGAGGATGGTCGCCTTGATCCAGGGCTCCTGGATTTCCGAAATCTTGACCACGTCCGGCATGTCCGCCGGATTGTGCAGCTCGCGCTCGGAACCATCGGTCATGGTCAGCTTGTAGACAACCGAAGGCGCCGTGGCGATCAGGTCGAGGTCGAACTCGCGCTCCAGGCGCTCCTGGATGATTTCGAGATGCAGGAGGCCTAGGAAACCGCAGCGGAAGCCGAAGCCGAGCGCCGCCGAGCTTTCCATTTCGAAGGAGAACGAGGCGTCGTTGAGGCGCAGCTTGCCCATCGCGGCGCGCAAATCCTCGAAATCGGCGGCATCGACCGGGAAGAGGCCGCAGAACACCACCGGCTGAGCAGGTTTAAAACCGGGAAGCGCCTTGGCGGTCGGGCGCTTGTCCTCAGTGATCGTATCGCCGACGCGGGTATCGGCCACTTCCTTGATCGAGCCGGTGAAGAAACCGATCTCGCCCGGGCCGAGGCTGTCGACGGCCAGCATTTTCGGGGTCAGGACGCCGACGCGCTCCACCTGGTATTTGGCGTCGGTGCCCATCATGCGGATGGTCTGGCCCTTGGTCAGCACGCCGTCGTGAATGCGCACCAGAACCATGACGCCGAGATAGGTGTCATACCAGCTGTCGACCAGCAGCGCCTTCAGCGGGCCTTTTTCGCCAAGCTCGCTCTTCGGCGGCGGCAGCTGGTGGACGATCGCTTCGAGCACATCCGGAATGCCGAGGCCGGTCTTCGCCGAGATCAGCACTGCCTGCGACGCGTCGATGCCGATCACTTCCTCGATCTGCTCGCGGATGCGGTCGGGTTCGGCGGCCGGCAGGTCGATCTTGTTGAGGACGGTGACGATCTCGTGGTTGTTGTCGATCGCCTGATAGACGTTGGCGAGCGTCTGGGCCTCGACGCCCTGGGAGGCGTCGACGACGAGAAGCGACCCTTCGCAGGCCGACAGCGAACGCGAGACTTCGTAGGCGAAGTCGACATGGCCGGGCGTGTCGATCAGGTTGAGGATATAGGTCTCGCCGTTATTCGCCTTGTAGTGCAGGCGCACGGTCTGGGCCTTGATGGTGATGCCGCGCTCGCGCTCGATATCCATCGAGTCCAGCACCTGTTCCGACATGTCGCGCTCGGCAAGACCGCCGGTCGTCTGGATCAGCCGGTCGGCCAACGTCGACTTGCCGTGGTCGATATGCGCCACGATCGAGAAGTTGCGGATATGGTCAAGCGGAGTGCGGGTGGAATTGGTGCTCATGGCTCGCGCATATAGCAGCGCGAATCCCTGGCGCAAAGCGGAAAGATAACCTTTCGTTGAGGATAAAGCCCGCAGTCGCAGGCTATTTGGCGGGGTTTTCCGCCTCCGGGCCGGTCATGACGGAGGCGTTCGGAAGCTGGGCGCTTCTGAGCCCGACATTCTCCCGCTCGTCGGCAGGCACGCCCTCGCGTTCCCTGAGGCGCCAGATCACATAAGCCCCATAGGCGATCGCCACCAGGATCACGGCGTAGATGAAGGTGTGCTGGCCGAAAGCCGGGGTGAGCAGGGTGACGCCGAGCGGCACGATGGTCGCCGCCGTCGACCAGGCGACCAAGAGCGTCGAGGAAAGCGGCACGAAATCGCCGGGGTCGGCCCGGTCGTTGGCATGCGCATTGGCGACCGAATAGACGGTCTCGACCGCGCCGCCGAAAACGAGGAAGACGAGCATCAGGACGATCATCATCGAGAAGGATACGAACAGCGCCGCAAAACCCGCCGCGACGATCAGCGCGCAGGTGATCAGCAGCACGAAACGGCGGTCGATGCGGTCCGACAGCATGCCGAGCGGATATTGCACGAACAGCAGGCCGGTCTGCATCACCAGCATCAAGAGCGCCACATCCGTCTGGGCCACGTGATTGGTGGTGGCGTAGATCGGCACGAAACCCTGCACCACCATCGAAAGCCCGCCGGACGCGAGCACCCCGATCAGCCCGACCGGCGAGATGCGCCAGGCCATTTTGATGTCGACATTGACATTGGCCGGTGCGGGCGGGTTCGGCAGGCGGGTGAGCCCGATCGGCAGGATGGCGAGCGCCGTGACGAAGACCACCGCAAGCGGCGCCAGATTGCCGTCCGCGGGAATGCGCCCAAACAGCCAGGCGCCGGCCCCGAGACCCAGCACGAAGGCCATGTAGAAGAAGGACATCGCCCGGCCGCGCCATTCGTTCGAGGCGGCGTGGTTGAGCCAGCTCTGGGCGATGATGAAATTGACGTTGGACGCTGCCCCGTAAACGCCGCGTGCCAAAACCCACCAGATCGGCGGCGGATTGGTGGCGATCAGCACGGCGGCGATGATCACCATCGCCATCGAGCAGGAGAACAGGCGGGCATGCCCGACCCGGCGGATCAGCGGCCCGCCGACGAGGCAGCCGACCAGGCCGCCAAAGGCGAGCGTCGGGACGGCGGCGCTGGCGGCCCAGGGGTCGCTCGTCTGCGTCAGCACGAAAGGCACATAGGCGGACATGATGCCGCTGCCGACGGCGGCGATCGTCATCGAGACGACGATACTGGCGATCGACAGGGGCGACGCCGTTTCGATTATCTTGCCGGTCATCCAGTCCCCCGCAATCACGGGCGCCGGCAGTTTCCGCCGACTTGAAGCCCGATGATGCTCCATAGCCGATGGACCATGACAGGAGCTATCGCGGAAACGCCATTGCTTGTAAAATTCGACGGTTCCATCATAGTGCCACTTGATTCCACGATAAGAGAATGCAATTCTCAAATCATGGAAACGACGGATCATGACATCGAAAATGCCATCAGCGAGCGGCTGAAGAGCCTGCGGGCCCGCGCCGGGCTGACGCTCGACGAATTGGCGAGCCGTTCCGGCGTCAGCCGCGCGATGATTTCCCGGATCGAGCGGGCGGAGGCGAGCCCGACCGCGGCGCTGCTGGCGAGGCTGTCGGAAGCGCTCGGCCTCTCGCTCTCCGCCTTTTTCGCCGATGACGAACCGCAGAACTCGCCGCTCAGCCGCAGGGCGGAGCAGAAGCTGTGGCGTGATCCGCATACGGGTTATCTGCGCCGCTCGGTTTCGCCGCCGGGCACGCCGAGCAGGGTCGATATCGTCGAGGTGGATTTCCCCGCCCATGCGCGGGTCAGCTTTCCGCCGCGCGAGGAAAGCCGGGTGATGACCCAGCATGTCTGGCTCTTCGAGGGTGTGCTGGAGATGATCATCGGCGAGACCGTCCACAGGCTGCATCCCGGCGACTGCCTCTACATGGATATCGGCGACGCCTTCGACTTCCACAATCCATCCGACCAGCCGGCCCGTTACGCCGTCATCCTCGACCGCGGCCGCTAAACCTTTCCAAATGCCAGGAGCCTCTTCAAGATGACCGTCACCATCCGCATCCTCAATGCCGGCGAGACCCGCGCCGCGATCGCCGATCTCTCCGAGACCCTGTCCGACTGCGTCAACGGCGGGGCTTCGCTCGGCTTCATGCTGCCCTTCGAGCCGGAGGATGCGGTCGGCTACTGGCAGGAGATTGCCGATGCGGTCGAAAAGGGCGTCATCATCCTCGCTGCAGCCGAACTGGAGGGCAAGGTCGTCGGCACGGTGCAGGTGGGCCTTGCCTCGAAGCCGAACCAGCCGCATCGCGGCGACCTGATGAAGCTCCTCGTGCATCGCTCCGCCCGCGGGCTCGGCCTGTCGCGCAAGCTGATGGAGGCGGTGGAAGCAGAAGCCGCACGGCGCGGCCGCACGCTTCTTGTGCTCGACACGGCGACCGGCAGCGATGCGGAAAAGATCTATCCGCGCTTCGGCTGGGAGCGGGCAGGCGTTATTCCGGATTATGCCCTGTGGCCGCAAGGCGGTTTCTGCGCGACCACGCTGTTCTACAAGCGGGTTGCTTGAGGGCGAAATAAAAATCCAGCAACACGGCTGCCTCCATCTCGATTTATTCTTGCAAATCAGGACATATGAATGGGCGTCGTTGATCAGGCGCTATCATGGGGGACTTAATGTTGACTTTTATTTCGCTGCCGGCGATGCGCCGGGCAGCCCTGGTGGTTCTGACGGCAACCATCTGCTCCACGGCCGGACAGGCGCTGTCCGCGGACGTGAGCTTCGTGATGCGCAACGAGCATCCGAACGCCGTCGAGGTCGAGCTTTACAGCCAGGACCGCAAGCATGTCTGGCCGGGCGGCAACCAGGTCTATTATCTGGATGACGGCGAATCCAAGCAGATCCACCTCTCCTGCCAGCAGGGCGAGAACATCTGCTACGGCGCCTGGGTCTCCGGCGACAAGCAGACCTATTGGGGCACGGGTCCGAACAACAAGGAAGCCTGCGAAGACTGCTGCTACGTCTGCGAGGGCGGCGAGACCGAGGAAATCAACCTGGTCGAGTAAGCAGGTCTGAAACAGGATCGGCCGCTCGGCCGGCCGGTCCTTTCGGCTCAGCGGTTTTCTTCAGTGGCCATAAACGGGGCGATGGCCGTTTCCAGCACCATCCCGGCTGTCCAGTGGACCGCGTTCCAGCCGAACACTCGGGCCGCCTCCACATTTTCGAGCGTGTCGTCGAGGAAGAGAATCTCGTCGGGCGAGGCACCCGCTTCCGTCGTGGCAAGGCGGAAGAAGTCCTGCGCCGGCTTGCGATGGCCGAATTTGGCGGAATAGAAAATGCCGTCGAAATGGCCGGCGAGGCCGAGTTCATCCATCAGCCAGGCTGCGCGCCGGTGTTCCTGGTTGGTGGCGAGATAAAGCGCCAAACCGGTTTCCCGAACCGCAGCAAGATCGTCGATCAGCTTCGGGTCCAGCCGGGAATCGTTTTCGAACCAATATTGCAGCAAGGTTTCCGCTTCGAGATGCGGCGCGATCTCCTGAAGCACCGCGCTTAGGCGAGGCTCGATCGGCTCCCGGCCGGTGACGATATCCGGCCAGTGGCGCTTGAAGAATTCCCTTTGCAGAACCTCGACGGACAGGCCGAGGTCGCGCTCCAGGTCTGTTGCAAAAGGAAGGCCGTCGGATGGCCGGCCATGCACGAGAACGCCGTCGACATCGACCATCAAAACTTTCATTGTGCAGACCTTCCGTTTTGAAAACTGACAGCGAATTGCTGTAGCAATTGCGAATGCGGCTCTCTAGAGCGAAGAGGTATCGGCAAGATGACACGCTGGCTTCGTGAAATTGGATCGCTGGTGGTGGTCTCGCTGGGACTTGCCTTCAACGCGGCCGCTCAGGACGTGCCGAAGTTCGCGCAATTCGCAGAGAAGGTCTATTCCGGGCCGCACGCGCCGGTAAAGCTCGTCACCAGGGATGACCAGGCCTTCGCTACCCGGCTGAAACAGGCAGCCGGCCAGCCAGTGAATTTTGCAGGCCATTATGTTCTCGCGACCTGGGGCTGCGGAGCGGAGTGCTTGGGCGGCGCGGTGATCGATGCCCGCAGCGGCAAGGTCGCTTTTCTGCCCTATTCGGTCTGCTGCTGGGGTGAGGGCGATCCGTTCTATTACCGCAAGGACAGCCGGCTGATCGTCTTTTCCGGCGTGCTCAACGAAGAAAGCCCGAAGGGCGCGCATTTCTTCGAGTTGCGGGATGGCGTGTTTCTGCATCTGACGAGCCGCGCCAAGGACGGCACGGCCCTTTCCGGCATTCCGAAGCCGGCGAAATAGCCTGCTGATCAATCGCCGGTTTTCGACATCCTGTTGAAAGCCGCGATGATCAGTCCGGTCAGTTCACGATGGATATCGGCGCGGGTCCGGCCGGTGTCGTTGCAGATCGGGTCCGGTTCGCCGACCTTCTTCAGGAATTCGACGGCGCCAGGTTTGCAGACGGGCAGGAAGCTGAAATGGTCGGCTTTGTCGACCTGCGCATAAGTCGCGTTCGGAGCCTGTCTGGCGAGCGCATCCGAAAGCACGGCGGCTGGGATATGACCTGCGCTGCCGAGATTGATGAAGGCGAGCGGGATATCGATTGCCCCGATACTATCGGGTTTGAGAGCCTCGACCAGACCCGGATCAACCAGCACTGCGCCTGATATGCGGGTATCCCGGTTCGACTGCTCGAAGCGACTGCGGTCGACGCTGCCGAGGTTCAGCGGTTCGACCGCCACCTCTTCGCCGCCCGCAAAACCGCGCCCGCCGCGGAACCAGCGGCAATCCATCATGTCGGAATTGGTCTCGCAATACTGCTTGTAGGCATTGAGGTCGGCACGGGCGCCGGCAAGCTCGATCGCCGTGCTGCCGCCAAGCGAGAAACCGAGCACGCCGATGCGTGCCTTGTCCACCGCAGTCCGGAAGCGCGGATCGGCTGAAAGCGCGGTGATGACCTCCGAGATATCCTGTGTCCGCTCCCAGATTTTCGGCGTGGCCTCCGGCGTGGAATCGCCGCTCGTCGTGCCGGGATGGTTGGGGCCGGCAACGATGAAGCCGGCTTTCGCCAGTTCGATGGCGATCCAGCCCATGCCGTCTGCTCGCGAGCCCGAACCATGGGAAACGAGTATGAGGGGAAAACGGCCGGCTTCGATGGTGGCGTTTCGGGAGGCGGTGGGGCTTTCGAATATCGGGTTTTCGCCGACGGAGGCGGTCTGGCCGTCGCCTTTCGACGGATACCAAACAGTCACCGCCAGCGCGCGGTCTCGGATGGGTGAGACGACGCTGATCTTCTGCGTGCCGACGGGCAGAGCATCGCTGGCAAGGGCGGTATCGGCCAGGAACGGGCCGATGAAGGGAAGAAGAACAAGAAAGGGAAGTTTCAATCGCATGGGAGCCTCGTCCTGTTTAAAAACGATAGCTCCTTCTTGGCGTGATGGCGGCCCTTCCGCGTCCTCGATCACGTTCGAGGTCGTCCTCGAACGTGATCTTGTCCTGTCGCCTCAAGCCTTGGCGCGCTTTTCCGTCAGGAAATACAGGAAGGCGATGACCGGCAGGGCAAGGCCGATCGAGGAGGCAAGCAGCCATCCACCTTCGGCAAAGGCCCAGGCGCCGACGGCTGACCCGATCGCGCCGCCAGAGAAGAAGGTCGCCATGTAGAGGCCGTTGAGGCGGCTTCTCAGGTCCGCGCCGAGATTGTAGATCGACCGCTGGCCGATCACCATCGTCATCGTCACGCCGAAGTCGAGCAGGATGGCGGCGAGCGTCAGGAGCGCAAGCGCGATGGTCGAGCCTTCCGGTGCGATATGGGTGATCAGGAAGGCGGCGGCGACGGCAGTGATGCCGAAGATCGTCGCGGGTCGGCCGAGATCCCGGTCGGCGAGACGTCCGGCGATGGGCGAGGCGATGGCTCCGGCGACACCTGCAAGGGCAAACAGCGCGATGCCGGCCTGGCTGAGATGGAAGGCGGGGCCGGCGAGAACCAGCGGGGTCACCGTCCAGAACAGGCTGAAAGTTGCGAACTGGCAGGCCTGGTAGAATGCCCGGCGGCGCAGGACCGGCTGGGTGGCGTAAATGCTGCCCATCGACGCGAGCAGGGAGGCATAGGAGAGCTTCGTCTGCGGCATCCGCTTCGGCAGCCGGGCGGCAAGCACGAAGCCGAGCACGACCATGACCGCTGCCGACAGGAAGAAGACGATGTGCCAGGAGGAGAATTCGGCAATGAAGCTCGAAACCGGCCGCGCCATCATGATGCCGATCATCAGTCCGCTCATGACATTGCCGACCACCCGGCCGCGATTGGCGTCGTTGGTGAGGCTGGCGGCAAACGGCACGATCATCTGGACTGCGGTGGAACCGACGCCGATCGCGAGCGATGCGGCAAGGAACGGCACGGACGCGGTCGACAGGCCGGCCCCGAGCAGCGCCACGGTGACGACGCCGATCATGGTGAGGATAAGCCGGCGGTTTTCGAGAAGGTCGCCGAGCGGCACGACCAGCAGCAGGCCGAGGCCGTAACCGATCTGGGTCAGCGTGACGATGAGACCTGTGGCATGCGCCGGCAGGCCGATCGAGGCGGCGATCGGGCCGGCGAGCGGCTGGGCATAATAGAGATTGGCGGCAATCAGCCCGCAGGCCGCGGCCATCACGAAGGTCATGGCGGCAGACAAGCCTGAGGCGGCCGCCGGCCTGGCCATCGTTGCGGAATTTGTGGTCATGAAAAGCTCCTTGGGAGGAAGGATCGGATTGGAATCAGTCGAGAAGTTTCATGGCGGTATCGACCACGGAAAAGGCACGGTCCCGGTTAGGACCGGTTTTTCCCAGTACCCTAAGGCCCTGGGTAACGGAGAGCAGGAGGCGGGCGGTGGTGGTGGGATCAATCGCCTGCGGAATGGAGCCATCCGCCTGGCCTTGGCGGATCAGGCTATCGAACAGGGCTTCGCTGCGCGCCATGGAACGATCGACCCGCTCGGCGGCCTCGGCATCGTAGACCGCAAGCTCGATGGCCGTCCCGACGACGAGGCAGCCACGCCGGCCGTTCTCCCCGTGCGAGGCCTCGGCATAGAAGCGCAGCACGCGGGAAACCTTGTCGCGACCGCTTGCGCCCTCGGCCAGTTCCTGGTCGAGAAGTGCGTTGCGAACCTGCTTGTAGCGGTCGAAGCTCGCGAGAAAGATCGCCTTCTTGTCCTTGAACGCCTTGTAGAGGCTGCCGGCGGCAAGCCCCATGGCGACCTTCAGCTCCGAAATCGAGGCCGCGTGATAGCCCCTCTCGGAAAAGACGACGATCGCCTTGTCGAGCGCTTCTTCGATCTCGAATTCGCGAGGACGACCCGGTGGGCGTGTCGCGGTTTTGATGTCCATGATGTCGGCTTAATTTGGAAACGATCGTTTCCAAATAGAAGCATGTTTGCTCTTCGTCAAGGGTAAAGCCTACTCGCGGCGTATGAAGCTTCGGTGTCGGCCCTTGGACCCGCTCCGGTAAATGAGTGGGGGAACACTTTGGGTGCCGGGCGGTTACACCCCTGTCACCAACCCCAAAAGCTGGAGGCAGACATGAGCAAGAGTGACGTAGAACAGGCCGTGAAACGCGCCAAACGCCAGGTTGAGAACACCAGTTCCGGTGGCCACCTCGGCGGCACCTATTATGGTCAGAACCCCGACGGCAAGACGGCATCGACGAACACGAATGTCGGCAAGAACCGTCCGAATGCCGGAAGCAGCTAGGACGTCACGACGAGCAAGAGATTTGGAGAGCCCCGCCGCGTGCGGGGCTTTTTGTTATATGATCCCAAAATCCGGTTGCGAAAAAAAATCGGTTGGGTCCGTCGGGGAAGAGGGGGAGCCGAACGTCCTCGGTTCAAGGATGGACATCGCGATGTCGCTCAATCCGTCCGGATTTCGGAACCTGTGACTTAGGGGAATGGACATGAGTAGCAATTATCGTTGGGTGATCGTCGCTGCCGGCGCCTTGATGGGCTGTGTCGCCGTCGGCACGATGTTCTCGCTGGCCGTCTTTCTGGAGCCGATCGCCAAGGCGACCGGCTGGTCGCGTGCCGGCATTTCGAGCGCCATGACGCTCAATTTCATCGTCATGGGTCTTGGCGGCTTCATGTGGGGCACGCTGAGCGACCGGTTTGGCGCACGCGTCGTCGTGCTGATCGGAGCCGCACTTCTCGGTCTGGCGCTTGTGCTCGCCAGCCAGACACAAACCCTTATCGCCTTCCAGCTGATCTATGGCTGCCTGATCGGGCTTTCCGCCAGCGCCTTCTTCGCGCCGATGATCGCCGTCACCATGTCCTGGTTCGACGAGCATCGCAGCCTGGCCGTCTCGCTGGTGTCGGCCGGCATGGGCATGGCGCCGATGACGATCTCGCCCTTCGCCCGCTGGCTGATCACCGCCTATGACGACTGGCGCATGGCAATGCTCTTCATCGGTGTCGGCGCCTGGATCCTGCTCCTGCCGACGGCCTTTTTGGTCCGCAATCCGCCGGCCGTGACGGCTGCGGGCGGCACAGCCTCCGAACAGCAGCCTGAAGGCGCCGGCATGCCGCTGTCGCGGGTGTTCCGCTCGCCGCAGTTCCTGGTGCTCGGGCTCACCTTCGCTGCCTGCTGCGCGGCCCATTCCGGCCCGATCTTCCACATGGTGAGCTATGCGATGTTCTGCGGCGTGGCGCCGATGGCGGCCGTCAGCATCTACAGCGTCGAGGGGGCAGCCGGCCTCGGAGGCCGAATTCTGTTCGGCGTGCTGGCCGACCGACTGGGCGTCAAACCGGTGCTGATCGGCGGGCTGATGATCCAGGCGGTCGTCATCGCAGCCTACACGATGGTGACCGACCTCGGCCAGTTCTACACCCTGGCGGTGATCTTCGGCGGCACCTATGGCGGCGTGATGCCGCTCTATGCGGTGCTGGCGCGGGAATATTTCGGGCCGAAGATCATGGGCACCGTGTTCGGTGCCGCGACCATGCTGTCGAGCCTCGGCATGGCCTTCGGACCTCTTGCCGGCGGCTGGGCCTTCGACCATTTCGCAAATTATGACTGGCTGTTCTTCGGCTCGGCACTGGTCGGCCTCGGGGCCGTGGCGATCGCTCTCGCCTTCCCGCCGCTGCCGCGCCAGCCGGCGCAGCTTCAGGCGGCCTGAGCAGCTCCCGGACTGTGAGCCACACAGCAAAAAGCCCGGAAAATTCCGGGCTTTTTGAAATTCAGTGATCGGCCGGTGCCTTGCGGCCCTTGGCTCGAGCCGGAGCCGGAGCCGGAGCAGGCTCCGCAGCTTCGCGTTCGAGACGAAGCTGCCTCAATTTCTCGGTTTTCTTTTCCCGCTGGGTCGCTTCCGCACTAATGATCGAGCGCGCGGTGTGATCTGTCGCAGCGGCTTTGTCACGCGCGGAAAGCTTGATGGGATTGAAGAATTCGTCCTTGGTGGCGGCCATAATATCCTCCTTCCTGATGGGATGTCCGTGCGGACGACAGGTTACCCGCGCGCCGGACGGATCACTTTCTTGGGCGCCGGCAGGAGGCCTTCGCGCTGCATCTTCTTGCGCGCCAGCTTGCGGTAGCGGCGAACGGCTTCAGCCTTTTCGCGTACCCGCTTTTCGGAGGGCTTCTCATAGGCGCTGCGCGCCTTCATCTCGCGGAAGACGCCTTCGCGCTGCATCTTCTTCTTCAGCACCCGGAGTGCCTGCTCGACGTTGTTGTCTCTGACTAGAACCTGCAAACTAAATCCTTTCCATTGCGGGCAGATCCCGCGTTCGATCGAAGTGTTGAATCACTTGCCAATGCGAATGCTCGACGGCTTCAGCCAGGGTCCGCTCGGAGCGTCGGCGGAAGCCTCGTCCTTCTTGGCGGACAATGCGGTCTCGGAAGTGTCGATATCACTTTCGACGATCCGGCGCTCGAAATTCTCGCTGCCGAAACGTACCCGATATTGGTTTTCACCGCGGTCGGCTGCCGGCAAAAGGCCCACGACGCGGCATGTCCGGTCGCCAGTGGCGGTCCGGGTCAGGCCTGCCTTGAGGACGATGTTATCGCCTATGGAATAGACATTTGCGCTCATCGTGTTCTCCTTGGACCGGCCGAAAGCCGGGGCAAAACAAAAAGGCCGGGCGTTACCCCGACCTCTTCCCGTCATTCAAGCCATCGCTGCCAGTACATCCGTGGTCAGCCGAGGCGAATGACATCCTTATGCGGCCCGGAGGTTGTCGGCGGAGCTCTTGCCGGACTTGCGGTCGCGAACGATCTCGTAGGAGATCTTCTGACCTTCCGTCAGGGAAGACATGCCGGCACGTTCGACAGCCGAAACGTGAACGAAAACGTCCGTCGCGCCGTCATCAGGTTGAATGAAGCCGAAACCCTTGGTGCTGTTGAACCACTTCACGGTGCCAGTATTCATAACGATTTCCTTTCAATCGTTAGAGATTGCGGACAGTATTCCGTCCGCTTTGATCGATATTTGAGAGGAAATCTGACTGAGCACCAGGCCCGTGAACAAAGGTCGCAAGCAATTTTCGATAGCGTCAATATAAGCTTTATCCGTTGATAATCAATGCTGCCACGGAGATTTAATTTTCCGGGAGCTCGACGGTGATGCCGTTTTTCTCAATCAACGACATGATTTTACGATACAATATTGAAATTAGCAACCGCTTTGGCCGTCTAGCAAGCCAATGCTGACACATTGGCGGCCGCATTTTCAAAGACCAAGCCCGGAGGATTGCTCCGGGCTTGGTTTATGTCATTGCGATGGGACGATCAGAGCGTGCCGGCGCGCTGCTGCGTCATCATGTAGGTGTCGTAGGAATATTCGGCGATCTGGGCCCAGAGATAGGCGTCCTTCTTGAAGGCCTGCTGGCTGTCATAAATCTTCTTGAAAGCCGGGCTCCTGGCCGAGAGTTCGGCGTAGGTCTCCATTGCTGCCTTGAAGCAGACGTCCATGATCTCGCGGCTGAAGGGCTTCAGGATCGCGCCTTCGGCGACGAGCTTCTTCAGCGCCGTGGCGTTGTGGGCATCGTAATTGGCGAGCATGCTCATATTGGCCGCGGCGCAGGCGTCGGTGAGGATCTGCTGGTAGCTCTTCGGCAGGGCCTTGAACTTTTCGAGGTTGAAGAAGGCATGCATGGCCGGGCCGCCTTCCCACCATGCCGGGTAATAATAGTACTTGGCGACCTTCACGAAGCCGAGTTTCTGGTCGTCATAGGGACCGACGAATTCCGTGGCGTCGATCGTGCCCTTTTCGAGCGCCGCATAGACGTCGCCGCCGGCGATCTGCTGCGGCGTGACGCCGACCTTCTGCATCACCTGGCCCGCTAGGCCGGCGATGCGCATCTTGAGGCCCTTCAGATCTTCGATCGTGTTGATTTCCTTGCGGAACCAGCCGCCCATCTGGGTGCCGCTATTGCCGGCGGGCAGGGCGTAGAGGTTGCGCGGGGCGAGGAACTCGTTGATCAGGTCGTTGCCGCCGCCAGCCGTGAACCAGGCATTGGTCATGCGGGCATTGAGGCCGAAGGGGATGGCGGTGCCGAGCGCGAACGCCGGGTCCTGGCCGATATAGTAATAGGAACAGGTATGGGCCATCTCGACGGTACCGTTGGCAACGGCATCGGCGGCCTGCAGCGGCGGCACGATTTCGCCGGCGCCGAAGGTCTGGATGGTGAACCTGCCGTCCGTCGCGTTCCTGACGCTGTCGGCGATCTGGTTGGCGGCGTTGAAGATGATGTCGAGGCTTTTCGGGAAGGACGAGGTCAGCCGCCAGTTCACCCTGGGGGATTCCTGGGCAAGTGCCGGAGCGGCGAGGGCGGTCGCAGCGGCTGCGCCAACTCCGGCTGTTGCGGCCTGCTTGAAGAAACGTCTGCGGTCCATGAAATCCTCCTCGAAGCGAGTGTGTGCGGCCTGTCCCGGCCCTGTCGGTCTCGCTCATAATCCTTTCATTTCCGCGACGGCAAGGAAATTCCAAAAACTCGCACTGGTGGCCGGCCCAACGTCGAGCCGGCCGGGTCGCGGCATTTACCAGGGAAGTGTCTGGTCGTCGAAGAAATAGCCCGCCGTCGGACCGTCCGGCCCGAGCATGGCAAGCCGCACCGGCGCCTCCGCCGCCTGTTCGACGGTGCGGTAGCCCGAATGGCCGTTCATGTCGGTCTTCGTATAACCCGGATCGGCGGCATTAATCTTGATGCCGAAGGGTTCTGCCGCCTTGGCGAGCGATACGGTCACGGCATTGAGCGCCGTCTTGGATGAATTGTAGCCGAGCGCATTGATGCCGTAGAACTGGTTCTGCGGGTCGAGCAGAGCCTGGAGCGAACCGAGTTCGCTGCTCAGCATGACGACACGTCCCGCGTCGGATGCCTTGAGCAGGGGCAGCGCGGCCTGGGTGAGGCGGATCGGGCCGAACGTATTCACCTCATAGACGGCTTTTACCACTTCGATCGGCTCATCGAAGGGCTGGTGCGTAAAGCTGTCGGCGATGCCGGCATTGTTGACGAGCGCGTCGAGATGGTCGGTCTGGCGGTTGAGTTCCGCAATCGCCGAGGCGACGCTTTCGTCGCTGGTGACATCGAGCTGCAGGACATGCGCGTCGAGCCCCTGGTCGCGCAGTTTGCGGGCGGCTTCTTCGCCGCGGCCGACATCGCGGCTGCCGAGCCAGACGCGATATCCCTCGGCGGCGAGCCGTCTTGCGATCTCGAAACCGATGCTCCTGTTGGCGCCGGTGACGAGTGCTGTCTTCTGTTTGGGCATGTGCAAAACTCCTGTTGTTGCTGGCCACAGATGGCAGCGGGCCACCACCGGGCGTGAGCCAAGAACTGCCGATTTCTTGCCTAATCCTCCCGACTGAGGCTCCCGCATGCATGGGGGCTCTTGCGCCCGCGCCAGCCAATTGGCATCTCAGGGGCATGACGAAGCCCATGGATGAAATCCGCGATCTGGTCTCGCGACGTGCTGTCGGCCGCCGCACCGAAACGCCGGTGCCGCGTCTTGTGATCATGAAGGGCACGAACCCGACCAGCATGCTGCCGAGCGTCTACGAGCCGATGCTTTGCCTCGTGCTACAGGGATCGAAATGCGTGGTGATCGGCGACCAGGCGATGCATTACGATAATGCGAGCTATTTCGTCTCGTCCGTCGAAGTGCCGGCCTCCGGGCAGATTGTCGATGCGAGCCCGGAACAGCCGTATCTTGCGCTCAGCCTGACGCTCGACATGGCGGCAATTGCCGAAATCCTCATCGACATGCCGGATGATGTCGTTGTTTGCAGCGGTGCGTGTTTCGGGGTGAGCCCCGTGACGCCGGAACTGGCGGATGCCTTCCTGCGCTTTGCCCGGCTGATCGAACGGCCGCAGGATGTTCGCGTGCTCGGTCCGCTGATCGAACGGGAAATCCTCTACCGGCTGTTGCAGGGGCCACAGGGGGCTGCGATCCGCCAATTGGCGCGGCCGGAAAGCCGGCTTGGCCATATCCGCAGGGCGATCGGCCATATCCGCACGCATTTCGATGCGCCGCTCAGGATCGATGAATTGGCACGGCTCGCGGGCATGAGCGCCTCGGTCTTTCACCGCCACTTCAAGGAAGTGACCGCCATGAGCCCGATCCAGTACCAGAAGAGCATCCGCCTGCATGAAGCCCGCCGCCGGCTGCTGGCGGAAGCGGGCGATACGGCGCGGGTTGCCTTTTCGGTTGGCTACGAAAGCGTCACCCAGTTCAGCCGCGAATACTCCCGCCAGTTCGGCGCCTCGCCGGCCCGCGATGTCGGGCGCCTGCGCGACAGGATGGCTGGTGATATCGAGCTGGTCGAAGGCTGACAAACAAAAAAAGCCCGAAGCGATGCTCCGGGCTTTTGATGTTCGATTTCGGACGCTGTTTACAGCGTGCCCTTGCGCTGCTGCACCATCATGAAGGTGTCGTAGCTATATTCGGCGATCTGGTTCCAGAGATAGCCTTCCTTCTTGAAGGCCTGCTGGCTGTCATAGATCTTCTTGAAGGCGGCGTTCTTGGCGTTGAGTTCCGCATAGACTTCGAGCGCAGCCTTGTAGCTGGCTTCGAGGATTTCCGGGCTGAACGGCTTCAGGACAGCACCTTCCGAAACGAGCTGACGCAGCGCCTTGGCATTGCTGGTGTCGTAGCGGGAGAGCATGTTCTGGTTGGCATTGGCGCATGCATCCTTGATCATGCGCTGGTAACTCTTCGGCAGGGCGTTGAACTTGTCCTTGTTCATGAAGGCGTGGACGGCCGGGCCGCCTTCCCACCATGCCGGATAATAATAGTACTTCGCGACCTTCACGAAACCGAGCTTCTGGTCGTCATAGGGGCCGACGAATTCCGTGGCGTCGATCGTGCCCTTTTCGAGCGCCGCATAGACGTCGCCGCCGGCGATCTGCTGCGGCGTGACCCCGAGCTTCTGCATCACCTGGCCTGCAAGGCCGGCAATGCGCATCTTCAGGCCCTTCAGGTCTTCGATCGTGTTGATTTCCTTGCGGTACCAACCGCCCATCTGGGCACCGGTATTGCCGGCCGGCAGCGCGAAGAGATTGTAGCCGCCGAGGAAGTCGTTGAGCAGTTCGTTACCGCCGCCGACCGAGAACCATGCATTGGTCTGGCGAGCGTTGAGACCGAACGGAACGGCGGTGCCGAGCGCAAACGTCGGATCCTTGCCGATATAGTAGTAGGCGCAGGTATGGGCCATTTCGACAGTACCGTTGGAAACAGCATCTGCCGCCTGCAGCGGCGGCACGATTTCGCCGGCGGCGAAGGTGTGGATCGTAAAGTTGCCGTCCGAGGCTTCCTTGACGCTTTCGGCGATGTCGGTGGCGGCGGACCAGAGGATGTCGGTGTTCTTGGTGAACGACGAGGTCATCCGCCAGGTGATCTTCGGGGATTCCTGGGCGATGGCGGGCGCTGCAAGCGCGGTCGCGGCAGCGGCGCCCACGCCGGCGGTCGCGGCCTGCCGGAAGAAGTTTCTGCGGTTCATGGGATTATGCCTTCTAAACTTGGGAGGTGCCCGGATTTTTGCCCGCGCAAGGCCGCTCATAATCCTTTCATTTCGGGAACAGCAAGCAAAAAATCCAAAAGATTACGCTGCGCTGCAGCAAAGCTTTCCGGATATTGCGCCGCGCATTCCCGCCGCCTTTCGATCGTGGCGAGGCAGAAATCCCTTGAAGTTTTCAGGTGAGGCTTTAGTTTAGAATAGTTCTAATCAGAGGTCTTTCATGCTCGCCCGTCTTCTTTCCAGTTCCAAGCGCGCCTTCACCTCCCTCGACGAAAAGGAAATCCTGGCGCTCGCCATCGCGTCGGAAGAGGAGGATGCGCGGATCTATCTCGCCTATGCGGATAATCTCAAGGATCAGTTCCCGTCATCCGCCAAAGTGTTCGAAGACATGGCGGAGGTCGAGCAGACCCACAAGAACATGCTGATCGAGATGTACCGCTCGCGCTTCGGAGAGCGCATTCCGCTGATCCGCCGCGAGCATGTAAGGGGTTTCTACGAACGCAAGCCGGACTGGCTGACCCGCAACCTGCCGCTCGACACTATCCGGGAACAGGCGGAAGCCATGGAACAACAGGCCTTCCGGTTTTATACCGAGGCGGCAAAACAGGTCTCCGACGCGTCGACGCGGCAATTGCTCGGCGATCTGGCGATTGCCGAGCAGGGGCACGAGGATATCGCCCGCATGCTCGGCGACAAGCACGTGACCGACGACGTGAAGACCGAGGAAGACGAAACCGCCCGCCGTCAATTCATTCTCACCTATGTGCAGCCGGGCCTCGCAGGCCTGATGGACGGATCGGTGTCGACATTGGCGCCGATCTTCGCGGCGGCCTTTGCGACCGGCGACACCTGGTCGACGTTCCTCATCGGCCTGTCGGCCTCGGTCGGCGCGGGCATTTCCATGGGCTTTACCGAAGCGGCACACGACGACGGCAAGATTTCCGGCCGCGGCTCGCCGATCAAGCGCGGGTTTGCCTCCGGCATCATGACGGCGCTCGGCGGCCTCGGCCACACGCTGCCTTACCTCATCCCACATTTCTGGACCGCGACCATCGTCGCCGCGATCATCGTCTTCTTCGAACTCTGGGCGATCGCCTTCATCCAGAACCGCTATATGGAAACACCATTCCTCAGGGCGGTCGTCCAGGTGGTGTTCGGCGGTTCGCTGGTGCTCGCCGCAGGCATTCTGATCGGGAATGGGTGAGAAGCGGTCGGGCGGAGCCCGAGCAATCGATCCGGTGAATCGATTGCAGCTTCGAACGCCCTGAGCCCAAAGCGAAGGGCCGGGATCCGGTGCGTCAAACTCCCTGAGCTCAAACGCGAGCTCGAGTCTCCCGATGAGGTGCCCCAGGTCTGCTGACGAGCCCCGGCTCAAGCCGCCGCTTGCGGCGCCTTGACCCGCGGCACCTCGAGCGAAAACACCGCGCCACCGTCGTTGCGAGTGGTGAACTGCCCGCCGAGTTGCTTGACGAAATTGGCGATCAGTTTGCTGCCCATGCCGCCGGCCCGGCCGAAGGCCTCGATGCCCGGCCCGTCGTCGCGGATGACGAGGTTCAGATTGTCGCCATCTTCACGAAGTTCGACGGAAAGCCTGCCGCTCTGGCGGCCGGCAAAGGCATATTTGAACGAGTTGGAAACGACCTCGTTGATGATCATGCCAAGCGGCAGGGCCTGTTCGCGATCGACGGTGAGCGCCTGTAGCCTGAGGTCGAGCACGACAGGCGTCTCGTAGCCCGAGGCGATGTCGGTGATCAGCTTGGTCGCATAGGGCGCCACCTCGACCTGTTCGAACTGGTCGTTCTGGTAGATCTGCTCATGCACGGCGATCATTGCGGCGATGCGCCTCGCCATGTCGTCGCGCGCTTCGACAGGCAGTGCCTGCAGCCGCACGAGCGCCAGCACCGCCTGGAGATTGTTCTTCACCCGGTGATGAATTTCCCGCAGCAGGAAGCGGTTGCGCTCCACCGCCTGCTCCAGTTCTTCGTTGCGGACCGCGGTGCGATAGAGAAGGCGGTTGATCCAGAAGGCGCCGAGGACCAGCAGCGCCATCAGCGGCAGCATGACCAGCGTGTCCGAAAAGAGATTGCGCCAGAACTGGTCGAGAACTTCCTGCCGTGCGATCGCCGCAAGGGCGATGAGCGGCCAGCCGGAGACCTTCCAGAAGGCGACGATGCGGGCATGGCCGTCGATCGGCGAGACCGGACTATGGTAGAAGCCGGAGGGCATTTGACGCGTCATCGGGTACCACGCGGTCGTACTGAGATCGATCGGGCGGGTTGTCGCCGGCCGTCGGGCCATCAGCCACCCGTCATCCTTGATGATCAAAATCGTCGAGTTCGGCCCGAGCCCCATCGAGGCCCAGAAACCGTCCAGGCTCTCGTTCGGGATGGTAATGCTGGCGATGCCCCGGAAAATCCCGTCTCGCTCGATCCGCCGTGCGACGGTGAAGGATGGCTTGCCGGCAAGGTCGTTGTCGAGCAGCCGGGTGAAACTCAGCTCCTGGCCATCCCTCAGGCTGCTGAAGTATGCGCGCTCGCTGTGATTGTCGGATGCATTTCCAGAGGCATTGCCACCGGCACTGGAAAAGCGGACTACGCCGGTGTCATCCAGAAGCGAATATTGAAAACCCGCCGGCAGTTGGCCGACAGCCCGCGACAGGTCGGCCGCAAGACCGGGCGAGCCATCGATCGGCCTGTCTCTCACCTCGGTCCCAATACGCCGCAGGGCTTGGTCGCTTGCTTCGATCATCCATTCCAGGTGGGCCGCGACCACATGCGCAGACGAGAGTGCGCGAGCTTCGCCTTCCTTCAGGGCAGTTTGGTAGTTTTCGAGGACAATAAGGCCGGCGACCGCCAGCAGGGCGACGGTGAACAGGCCGGTCAGCAGGATCGGGAGGGCGGGCCTCGTTGCACGGGGCGCGCGTAGCAGACCTGGTTTCACATCGTCACGCACAACCCGCTCCGGTTTCAGAGATTCCCTCCTAGCAGGTTGGGTGCGTCGGGGAAATGTCTTCCGACAAGGCGATACCAAAAACATTCGCCCGCAACCTTAGAGATGCGGGCGAGTGTTGAGTCGTACTCAAGGGTGCATGTTATTTCAACGCGCCGACCAGCAGGTCGCGGCCGTTTTCGATGGTGACCCAGCGTCCCGTGTTGAACGAGGCCTGACGCTTCAGGAAGGTGTAGGGCGTCGCAAACCAGGGCTTCACCTCGTTATCGAGGTTGTCCAGAATGAAATCCCCGTCGGACGTGCGCAATGTCAGGACCGCATGGCCTTCGCCGTCAGGCTTGCGGACGACGGTCATCAGGAGATCGGAAAGGGCAAAACCCTGCGCCGCCAGTTCCTTGCGCTTCTCGAGCGCAAAGTCCTCGCAATCGGCGAAATTGGTCGGATAGCTCCAGACCTCTTCGCGGCCGTAGACTTCCTTGTCCGTCTTGGCGATGTAGCGGGCGTTGACAGCCCGGTTGATCTGACGGACGGCAGTCCAGCCTTTTGCGCTGATCTTGGGGGAAGGGGCAGAACGGCTCTTGATGGAACATTCCGCCGCATATTTCTGGCAGAATTCGTAATGGCCGATCGGCTGGGAAGTGACGGCGCCGGTGACCATTGCGGCCATTGGCCTTGGAGCCGGAACTGCAGCACTCACTGGTACAAGTACGCTAACTAGGATCACGGCGAACCGCCGCGCCTGCAAGGCTATCTTCATGGACCCGTCCCTTCAAATCCTAATGAAACGTTAAGGGCGGACGGGAGAAAGAGTCAATCGGTGACTTTTGTTAACGGGTCATCGCTCGCATTATGGTTAAGGCTGCAACATTTTTGTCTCAGCCCAAAATTTAATCATTAAATATTAGGGCCAAGACCGCAGCTCGCAATTTTTCGATGTCCTGGGGCCTCGAGAGCCGGTGATCTCCGTCCCGGATCAGCGTCAGGACGACATCATCGGCCGGCAGAAATTCGATGAGCTTCAGCGCGTGGGCGTAGGGCACGTCCGGGTCCTTCATGCCCTGCAGGATGTGGACCGAGCAGCCGGTCTCTATAATCCCGGTCATGACCAGGTTTAGACGGCCGTCCTCGATGAGGGCGCGCGTATAGATGTTGGGTTCGGGACTGTACTCGGAATGCTCCTCGAAATAGCCGCGCTCGGCAAGCGACTGCCGCTCGACCTCGGTGAGATTGGGCTCGATGAGTTCCGCCGTGAAATCCGGTGCCGGCGCAATCAGCACGATGCCGTCGATCTTCGCAGCCTTTTTTCGCTTCCTCAGTTCCTGCACGAGGCGCAGTGCGATCCAGCCGCCCATCGAAGAGCCGACAAGGATGACCCGTTTCGGCTTGATGTCGTCGAGAACGGCGATTGCCTCCTCCAGCCAGCGCGAGATCGTGCCCTCGCGGAAGGCGCCGCCGGAGATGCCGTGGCCCGAATAGTCGAACCGGATCGAGGCAAGCCCGAGCTCGCCGGCAAGCGCGTCGAGCTCGACGGCCTTGGTGCCCGCCATGTCCGACCGGTAGCCGCCGAGCCAGACGAAAGCTGGTCCGGACTTCTTCTTGAGCGCTGCCCGTTGGATGACGGCAATCTGCCGCGCCCCGGCTCCGGAGCCGACGGTGATCGTTCTGCGAGTGAGGCTGGCTGTGTCGGTCATGGCGGAATCCCTGGGTTTTGCCGCGCTTATAAAACAGATTTTTAGGCATCCGACAGCAGGTGATTTTTTCGCAGGCCTGTGCTATTGACTTCGCCGTAGCGATCACGACATTCCCGTCGGCCGCAAGCCGGACGCTCTCGATGTGTCGCTGCGGTCCGAAACAATCTAGGAGAATACGACCATCCGCAGACCATTCAAAACCGATGCCCCTGTAAAGGACGGGCCTCGCTCCAACCGGGAAATCCGCATTCCCAAGGTCCAGCTCATCGATGCCGAAGGTGTGAACCTTGGTATCGTTCCGACCGAGCAGGCCCTCAAGATGGCTGAGGATGCGGGCCTCGATCTCGTCGAGATCTCGCCGAACACCGAACCGCCGGTGTGCAAGATCCTCGACCTGGGCAAGCTGAAATACGCGAACCAGAAGAAAGCGGCAGAAGCCCGCAAGAAGCAGAAGATCGTCGAAATCAAAGAAATCAAGATGCGTCCCAACATCGACACGCATGACTATGACGTGAAGATGAAGGCGATGAACCGCTTCTTTGAAGAGGGCGACAAGGTCAAGGTGACGCTGAAGTTCCGCGGCCGCGAAATGGCCCACCAGGAACTCGGCATGAAGCTTTTGCTTCAGGTAAAGGACGACACCACGGAAATCGCCAAGGTAGAAGCCGAGCCGAAGCTTGAGGGCCGCCAGATGATGATGGTGCTGGCGCCGAAATAAGCGCCCACCGTTTACCTTTAGCGGATTTGCCGGCATTTCGGCCGGGCTTTTGCCGCGTTTTTCTTTCCCATTGCGCTTTTGACCGACTGCGGTTATAAGCGCGCGTTCCGAACGGTCCGGCAGGGCATGCCGTGGCTGTTCTAAATGCTTGAAACCAGCATCGTCTGTGGTTTCGATACAAAACTGGAGTAGCAAAATGCCCAAGATGAAGACGAAATCGGCTGCCAAGAAGCGGTTCAAGATCACCGCGACCGGCAAAGTCGTTGCAGCCGCCGCTGGCAAGCGCCACGGCATGATCAAGCGGTCCAACAAGTTCATCCGCGATGCGCGCGGAACGATGATCCTTGCCGAACCCGATGGCAAGAAGGTTATCAAGAACTACCTGCCGAACGGTCTCTGAGACCCTCGTCACTTTTGGATCAGTTAAGGAGATCATGACATGGCACGCGTAAAACGGGGCGTCACTTCCCGCGCCAAGCACACCAAGACTTTGAAGGCAGCCAAGGGCTTCTACGGCCGCCGCAAGAATACGATCCGGGCCGCCAAGGCTGCCGTCGATCGTTCGCGTCAGTTCGCCACCCGCGACCGTCGCGTCAAGAAGCGCAATTTCCGCGCCCTGTGGATCCAGCGTATCAACGCTGCCGTCCGCGAATTCGGCCTCACCTACGGCCGCTTCATCGACGGCCTGAACAAGGCTGGCATCGAAGTCGACCGCAAGGTTCTCTCCGACATGGCAATCCATGAGCCGGAAGCATTCGGTGTTCTGGTTGCCGCCTCGAAGAAGGCTCTTGAGTATCTCAAGGACGCCGGCACCACCAACGAGTTTGAAAGCGCGGTTCGTTAACCAGCGCTTCCCAAGCTTATTAGCTCTATTGATTTTGGGAAACCCGCGCTGGTTACGGCTGGCGCGGGTTTTTCTTTTGCCCGTCACGTCCTCGCTATACACCTCGCCGAGCATCAAACGGAAAAAATCATGTCCGATCTGGAAAACCTGAAAACTTCGCTTCTGGCGGAAATCGCCGGCGCCGGTGACGAGGCGGCGATCGAGGCCGTGCGCGTCGGCGCGCTTGGCAAGAAGGGCTCCGTCTCCGAGCTCCTGAAGACGCTGGGCTCGATGTCGGCGGAAGAGCGCCAGACCCGCGGTGCTGCGATCAACGCACTGAAGAACGAGATCACCGACGCCATCACCGAGCGCAAGACGGTGCTGAAGGATGCGGCGATCGAGGCGCGCCTCAAGGCAGAGACGGTCGACGTCTCGCTGCCGGTGCGCTCCTCGCCTGCCGAGCGCGGCCGCATCCATCCGATCAGCCAGATCGTCGACGAAATCACCGCCATCTTCGGCGACATGGGTTTCTCCATCGCCGAAGGCCCGGACGTCGAGACCGACTACTACAATTTCACGGCGCTCAACTTCCCCGAAGGCCACCCGGCCCGCGAGATGCACGATACCTTCTTCTTCCAGCCCGACGAGAACGGCGAGCGCAAGGTTCTGCGCACCCACACCTCGCCGGTGCAGGTGCGCACCATGGAGGCGCAGAAGCCGCCGATCCGCATCATCATCCCGGGCAAGACCTATCGTCAGGACAGCGACGCAACCCATTCGCCGATGTTCCACCAGGTCGAGGGCTTGGTCGTCGATCGCAAGTCGCATGTCGGCAACATGCGCTGGATCCTCGAAGAGTTCTGCAAGGCCTTCTTCGAGGTCGACAGCGTCACCATGCGCTTCCGCCCGTCCTTCTTCCCGTTCACCGAACCGAGCTTCGAAGTGGACATCCAGTGCGACCGCTCCGGCCCGATCGTCAAGTTCGGCGAAGGCACCGACTGGATGGAAATTTTGGGCTGCGGCATGGTGCACCCGAACGTGCTGCGCTCCGGCGGGCTCGATCCGGACGAGTTCCAGGGTTTTGCCTGGGGCATGGGTCTCGACCGCATCGCCATGCTGAAATACGGCATGCCGGACCTGCGCGACTTCTTCAACGCCGACGTCCGCTGGATGAACCACTACGGTTTCCGCCCGCTCGACATGCCGACGCTGTTCGGCGGCCTCAGCGCGTAAGGGAGAAACGACCATGAAATTCACACTCTCCTGGCTGAAGGATCATCTGGAAACGGATGCGACCCTCAATGAAATCTGCGAACGCCTGACGGCGATCGGTCTCGAAGTCGAGGATGTCGACGACAAGGCGGCCTACAAGCCGTTCGTCATCGCCAGGGTCCTCTCCGCCGAAAAGCACCCGTCCGCGGATCGCCTCAAGGTGCTGATGGTCGATGCCGGCGACGGCAAGCCGGTACAGGTCGTCTGCGGTGCGCCGAATGCGCGCGCCGGTCTGGTCGGCGCGTTTGCGAAACCCGGCACTTACGTTCCGGGGATCGACGTGACGCTGGCCGTCGGCAATATCCGCGGCGTCGAAAGCCATGGCATGATGTGCTCGGAAAAAGAGCTCGACATGTCGGACAATCACGACGGCATCATCGATCTGCCCGAGGATGCGCCGGTCGGCAGCCCGTTCGCTTCCTATGCCGGCCTCGACGACCCGGTCATCGAGATCAACCTGACACCGAACCGTCCGGACTGCACCTCGATCCACGGCATCGCCCGCGATCTGGCGGCTTCAGGTCTCGGCACGCTGAAGCCGCAGGCAAAGCCGGACTTCAGGACCGAAGGCGAGACCTCGGTCGGCCTCAAGATCGTGCTCGACGACGAGCGGCTCTGCCCCGGTTTCGGTCTGCGCCTCGTGCGCGGCGTCAGGAACGGGCCGAGCCCGCTCTGGCTGCAGCAGCGGCTGAAGGCGATCGGCCTCCGCCCGATCAACGCGCTGGTCGATATCACCAATTTCATGACCTTCGACCACGGCCGGCCGATGCACGTCTTCGACGCCGCCAAGGTCAAGGGCGACCTGACGGTGCGCCGCGCATTGGACGGCGAGACGGTGCTGGCGCTCGATACCCGCGAATACAAGCTGAACCCCAACAACGTCGTCATATCAGACGACAATGGCGTCGAGTCGATCGGCGGCATCATGGGTGGCGAACATTCCGGCTGCGACGAAAACACCGTCGATGTTCTGATCGAATCGGCTCTCTGGGACCCGATCAACATCGCCAAGTCCGGCCGTTCGCTCGGCATCATCACCGATGCGCGCTACCGGTTCGAGCGCGGCGTCGATCCGGAATACATGGTGCCCGGTCTTGACCGCACCACCCAGCTGGTGCTGGAACTCTGCGGCGGCGTGGCCGCGCAAGCGAAGGTCGTCGGTTACAAGGGCCATCAGCCGAAGGTCGTCGATTTCCCCTATTCGGAAGTGAAGCGCCTGACCGGCCTCGAAGTCTCGACAGAGGAAAGCCGCCATATCCTGACGCGCCTCGGCTTCGTCGTTGAAGGTTCCGGCGACCGCGTCTCTGTGACCGTTCCGTCCTGGCGGCCGGATGTCGACGGCAAGGCCGATCTCGTCGAAGAGGTCATGCGCATCCATGGGGTCGACCAGATCAAGCCTGAGCCGATCGAGAAACTGTCGAGCGTCAATGGCAAGATCCTGACGACCCTGCAGATCCGCACCCGCACCGCCAAGCGGGCGCTCGCCTCGCGCGGCATGCTGGAAGCGGTCACCTGGTCGTTCATTCCGGAAGACCAGGCAAAGCTCTTCGGCGGCGGCGCCCATGCACTGAAGCTCGCCAACCCGATCGCATCAGACATGTCCGACATGCGGCCGTCGCTTCTGCCGGGCCTGCTCTCCGCAGCGCAACGCAATGCCGACAAGGGCTTTGGCGACGTGGCGATCTTCGAAGTCTCCGGCACCTACGAAAACGACAGGCCGGAAGGCCAGCGCCGCGTTGCCGGCGGCATCCGCCGCGGCACGGCCTCGATCAACGGCACCGGCCGTCTCTGGTCGAACAATGCCAAGGGCGGCGGCAAGCCGGTCGATGTCTTCGATGCCAAGGCCGATGCGCTGGCGGTGCTCGAAGCCTGCGGCCTGCCGATGGGCAATGTGCAGATCGAGAAGGGCGCACCGGAATGGTATCATCCCGGCCGTTCCGGCACGATCAAGATGGGTCCGAAAGTCGTGCTCGGTTATTTCGGTGAGTTCCACCCGAAGACGCTGGGCGCCCTGGACGTCTCCGGCGCGCTTTGTGGTTTCGAGGTCTTCCTCGATGCCATGCCCGAGCCGAAGAAGAAGGCGACCCGCACCAAGCCGCCGCTGGAGCTTTCACCCTTCCAGGTGGTCAAGCGCGACTTCGCTTTCGTGGTTTCGAGCGATGTGGAAGCCGGCGCGATCGTCAAGGCGGCGGTGACCGCTGACCGCAAGCTGATCACCGGCGTCAACGTCTTCGACGTGTTCGAAGGCGCATCGCTCGGCGAGGGCCGCAAGTCGGTGGCGATCGAAGTGCTGATCCAGCCGGTCGAGCGCACGCTGACCGACGAGGATTTCGACGCACTGACCGGCAAGATCGTCGCCAATGTCGAAAAGACCACAGGCGGCACTTTGCGCGCCTGAAACGGGTGGCCTGAATCATCTCCGAAAGATAGCCTGCCTCACGGATGATGTGGGGCAGGCTTTTTGTTGGAGGAACGATGCGCACACCGGGATCGATGAAGGGCCTCGAGGAACTCGGCCGGGTGCGGCTGTCGAAGAACTTCTTCTTCCGCGATTTCCTGTTCTCGGAGATCGCCAATTTCTACGCCATCCCGAACATGCCGGAAGACCCGGACCTGGCGATCGAAGCCGGCCGGCGTCTTTGCGAGGAACTGCTGGAACCCTTACAGGCGACCTTCGGGCGGCTGCATCTGCGCTCCGGTTATCGCTGCGCCAAGGTCAACGAATTCGGCAACCGCAACAACCTCAACTGCTCCTCCAATGCCAACACGGCGGCCGACCATATATGGGATCGGCGCGATGCCAAGGGTTTCATGGGCGCCACCGCCTGCGTCGTCTTCCCATGGCTGATCGACAACTATCAGGACGAGGGCGATTGGCAGAAGATGGCCTGGTGGATCCACGACCATCTGCCCTACAGCTCCATCATGGTTTTCCCGAAGCTCTGGGCCATGAACATCCAGTGGCATGAAAAGCCCGCCCGCCGAATCCGCAGTTTTGCCGAGCCGCGCGGCGTGCTGACCAAGATCGGAATGGCCAACAACGAAGGCGATCATTCCGAACACTACATCGGGTTTCCGGCACCAGAACAGTAAGCAATGACTAACGGTTCAGGAATGCAGGTAATAGAGCTTGTTGACGATCATCCAGCGGCCGTCGATCTTCAGAAGCGAAAGATAATCCGAAAACCGCATGCCGGCGAACTGGTCCACCACCTTGACGGTCGCGGCGTCGCCGGTGACGTCGAGCGTTTCGATCTGGATCAGCGGCTGCGTGCCGGCGGGGGCCGCGCCTTCCGAGGTGACCGCCCCGATGAACTCGTCGAGCGACAGCCACTCGACCGCGCCATCGTAATTGCCGATGATGCACGCCTTCGGATGAAACGCTTTTCGAAGCGCCGCTTCATGGGCAAATGTCATTCCGTCCACATAGAGATGGATCACCGCCTGAACGGCCCGCTCCTCGGACATCGATCTCCTCCCGTGTTAGCTCCATCATGCTAACACGGGAAGATGGAAATCCAAGGTTGCGTTAGCAAGGGCAAACTTAGCGATTGGTCCAGGCCATGGCCTGTGCCGCATAGCGGGTGCCGGAGAATTTCTCCGGGGCCAGCAGGTCGCCGAGCGTCTTCAGCTCATCCGCCGACAGCGAAATCTCGGTGGCGGCGACATTCTGTTCCAGATGCGGGATTTTTCTGGCGCCCGGGATCGGCACGATGAAATCGCCCTGGGCGAGAACCCAGGCCAGCGCCAGCTGCGCGGCGGTGACGCCCTTCTGGGCTGCCATGTCCTCCAGCATCTTCACCAAGGCAGCATTGGCGGCCATGTTCTCGGCGCTGAAGCGCGGCAGCGTGTTGCGGAAATCGTCCGGACCAAAATCCTCCGGCTTCTGGATCTTGCCCGTGAGGAAACCGCGGCCGAGCGGGCTGAATGGCACGAAACCGATATCGAGTTCGCGGCAGGTGTCGAGGATCTCGCCTTCCGGCTCGCGGGTCCAGAGCGAATATTCGCTCTGCAGGGCGGTGATCGGATGAACCGCATGGGCACGGCGAATGACGGCCGCACCCGCTTCGGAAAGCCCGAGCGCACGCACCTTGCCTTGCTTCACCAGTTCGGCCATCGCGCCCACCGTATCTTCGATCGGCACGTTCGGATCGACACGGTGCTGGTAGAAGAGATCGATCACTTCGACGCCGAGGCGTTTCAGCGAGGCCTCGGCTACGTCGCGCACATGTTCCGGCCGGCTGTCGAGACCGGACATGGCCCGGGCATCGGATGCATTCGGATCGATCCTGAAGCCGAACTTGGTGGCGATGACGACCTTGTCACGGAAGGGCTTCAGGCCCTTGCCGAGCAGTTCCTCGTTCTTGAAAGGACCGTAGACTTCAGCCGTGTCGAAGAAATTGACGCCGAGATCGACGGCGCGGTGCAGCGTCCTGATCGCCTCCTGTTCGTCCTGGCCGCCGTAACCGTGGCTCATGCCCATGCAGCCAAGGCCGACGGCGGAAACGGTCAGTTCTTTTCCGAGCTTCCTCATTTTCATGAGAGCCTCCTTTGTGATCGCAGAAAAACTGGCGGGCGTCTCGTGGCGCCCGCTGGATTGATCAGGCGCCGGCTTCGTTGAGCAGCTTCATCTGGTCGGCGGAAAGCGTCAGGTTGCCGGCGGCGATGATCGCGTCGAGCTGGCCGGTGCTGGTGGCGCTGGCGATCGGCGCGGTGACGCCGCGGGTCTGGATCAGCCACGCGAGCGCGATCGAGGCGGGCTCGGCATTGGTCTCGACCGAGACCTCGTCGAGGGCTGCGAGGATGCGCAGGCCCTTGTCGTTGAGATAACCCAGTGCCCGTCCGCCGCGTGCCTTGCCTTCGGTATCGGCCTTGTCGCGATACTTGCCGGTGAGGAAGCCGGAGGCGAGGCCGTAATAGTTGATGACGCCGATTTCTTCCTTCACGCAAAGATCCGCAAGCGGGCCTTCGAACGTGTCGCGGTCATAGAGGTTGTATTGCGGCTGCAGCACGTCGTAACGCGGCAGGCCGGCTTTCCTGGCGGCGTCGAAGGAATCCTGCAGCATCCGGGCGTCGAGGTTGGAGCAGCCGATCGCACGGATCTTGCCCTGTTCCTTCAGCTTGGCGAAGGCGCCGAGCGTCTCTTCGTAGGGGACCGTCTCGTCCGGCCAGTGGGCGAGATAGAGGTCGATATAGTCGGTCTGCAGGCGTCGCAGCGAATTTTCGACCTCTTCGAGGATCCACTTGGGCGACAAGTCCTTCTTGCCCTGGCCCATGTCGGACCCGACCTTGGTGACGATAATCGCCTTGTCACGGGAAATGCCGCCGCTCTTCAGCCATCTGCCGATGATCGCCTCGGACTCGCCGCCGACATGGCCGGGCACCCAGCGATTGTAGCTGTCGGCCGTGTCGATCGTGTTGAAGCCGGCATCGAAGAACCGGTCGAGGATGTCGAACGACGTCCTCTCGTCGGCGGTCCAGCCGAACACGTTGCCGCCGAGTACGACAGGGGAAATGGAAAGGCCGGTTCGGCCGAGTGCGCGCAGCTCCATGATATTCCTCCAAAATTTTTTAAATGAGTGGACGGGCTCGAGAAAGGAGCCTGAGATTAGCCGATGTTCCGCCGCCAACCAGTCCCTATTTTGGGCGGACGATCACTTTTTCAAGCGCCGCATCCGGCGTGCCGTTGCGTGGCTGCCGACGGGTCAATAAGGTGCGGCAACAACGCCATAGGGAGGCTCACATGCTGCGTTTCGGAATCCTGTCGACTGCCAGAATCGGTCATGAACAGGTGGTGCCGGCGATCCAGGATGCGGAAAACTGCGTCGTCACCGCCTTCGCCAGCCGCGATCTCGCAAAGGCGCGGGCGCTCGCCGACCGTTTCGGCGCTCCACATGCCTTCGGTTCCTACGACGAGATGCTGGCCTCCGACGTCATCGACGCCGTCTATATTCCGCTGCCGTCCAGCCAGCATGTCGAATGGTCGATCAAGGCGGCGGAAGCCGGCAAGCATGTGCTTTCCGAAAAGCCGATCGCGATCAAGGCGAGCGAGATCGAAGAGCTGATCAAGGTGCGCGACCGCACCGGCAAGCTGATCTGCGAAGCTTTCATGGTCACTTACGCACCGGTCTGGCTGAAGGTGCGCGAGCTGCTGAGCCAGAAGGCGATCGGCGAGCTCAAGCACGTGCAGGGCTCGTTCAGCTATTTCAACCGCGACCCGTCCAACATGCGCAACATCCCGGAACTCGGCGGTGGTGCGTTGCCGGATATCGGAGTCTATCCGACGATTACGACACGTTTCGTGACGGGTGAGGAGCCGCAGCGGGTGCAGGCGCGGGTGGAGCGCGATCCCGGTTTCGGCACGGATATCTATTCCAGCGTCAAGGCGGATTTCGATTCGTTCGAAATGACCTTCTACATCGCCACCCAGATGGCCGCCCGCCAGCTGATGGTCTTCCACGGCACCGAGGGCTATATCGAGGTCAAGTCGCCCTTCAATGCCGGCCGCTGGGGTGCGGAGGAAATCGAACTCACCAACCAGAACCACGCCGTGTCGCAGATCTTCCGTTTCCCCGACAGCCGCCAGTACAAGCGCCAGGCGGAAGCCTTTGCGAGGGCGGCCCAAGGCGAGCCGGTTGAAATCGTGACGCTCGAGAATTCGCTGAAAAACCAGAGGTTCATCGACGCCATCTATCGCGCCGGCGGCCATGACGGCTGGGAGGCGGTCTAGTCCCGCCAGCGGCGGATGCGGTATAGCCCGAAGCCGCCGAACAGCAGTGTGCAGGCCCAGGAAAAGCTGAGATGCACGAGCGGCTGCACATGCGGCGCGCGCGACGCGAGCGCTGCAAAAATTCCATAGTTGAGAACAAGGCCGATCGTGACGAGCGGCCAGAGACCGGGCTGATGCCGCTGGTTTGCAGCGGCGGGCAGAAGCCTGTGCAGGATCGATGCGCTAACGAGGCCAACGCCAAGCGATATCAGCCGGTCGAGAAGGGTGCCTGCCTCGGTTTGCGTGGTCTGGATCTGCAGGAGCAGCGCATCGACGAACACCAGCAGCGCAAGAAGAATGGCAAACCGGGTGCGGAGGGCCATCGCGCGATCAGCCGTTGATGGCCAGCAGACCGGCGAAGATCAGCACGGTCCCAAGCGCATATCGCAACGTCAGCGGTTCACCGAAGAAAAACTGCGCCAGCAGCGGCACGAAGCAGAAGGTCAGCCCCATGAACGAATAGGCGAGCGTCAGCGGCACGGACTTGAGCACATAGATCCAGATGATCGTGCCGAAACCGTAAAGCGCCAGTGCTGCGATCAGCACCGGATTGGCCGCGAGCGCCAGAAGCCCGCGCAGCGAAAGATCGCCGGCGGTGGAGCTGGTCATCTTGAACAGAACCTGACCCAAGGCGATCAGCAGCGGCGTTCCGAGAAGCCCGAGCCAGGTGATGGGGGAAAGCGAAACGAACATGAGACGTCCTCAGCCCGGCCGATCTTCGCTGTAGAAGATGTCGCGGCCGATATCTTCGCAATCATAGACCTCCGGCACCGGATGGGCGGCGCGCAGGAAGGAATGCGTGTAGGCGAAGAAGTTGAAATGCGGATTGAACGTGTAGCGGGATTCCCGTTCGCGCGGCACGACGATAATCAGCCGCTTTTTTGCGATCCGCCGCAGTTCCGCAATCGCTTGTCTGTATTCCAGAACATGCTCGATCACGTGGGTGCAGACCACCGTGTCGAATTCGCCGTCGGCAAAGGGCAGGTCTTCGATCTTGGCGGCGACATATTCGACACCTTCGATGGCGGCGGCATCCTCGACGACGAAATCGACGCCGACAAGGCGCTTGAGTTCGGGATGGGCGGCGCGGATATGAGTGAGCAGCACGCCGGTGCCGCAGCCGACGTCGCACACGCTGGTGCCGATGATCATGGAATTGATGCGCCGGATGCAGGCCGCCGAATTGTCCGTGCCTTCATGGACGCGCGGATGATTGCGGTAAAGGTCCGCGTATTCCTCCGCGGTCAGGAATGGCGCCCGCTCCCGGAAACGGGCGAGATGGCTGATATGGTCGCCCCAGACGCGCTTGGCGAGCCAGAGGAAAAGCGGCGAATCCCGCAGGATCGGCGGCAGCAGGTCCTCGATGACGAAGCGGATGCGATTGGTGGTTTCCCGGTTCATGCCGCCTTTGTCCCACGGCGCTCGGGCTTGGTGGTGATCGGCGCAGGATCGGCGACATGGATACCGGCCGGCAGGCTCATATAGTGGATGCGGAGCTGTTCGGCGCGGGCGCGGGACACGGAATCGAGGATCAGCCCGGCGGTGAAGATTAAGAGCGACACCAGCATCAGCACCAGCGAAAAGACCCAGGTGGGCATACGCTCCACCAGGCCGGTCTGGAAATAGGCGACGAGGACGGGCGCCATGAAGACCAGGCTTGCCGCCATGAAGGCGCCGCTGATCAGGCCGAAAAACGCGAACGGCCGCGTCTCCTTCATCAGCATGGCGAACATCCAGAGGATTCTGGCGCCATCCTTGAAGGTCGAGAGCTTGGAATGCGAACCTTCCGGGCGCCTTCTATAATCGAGTTCAATCTCGCAGACCGGGAGCTTCAGCAGCGATGCATGCACCGACATCTCGGTTTCGATCTCGAACCCGCCGGAGACGGCCGGGAAGCTCTTCACGAAACGGCGCGAGAAGGCACGGTACCCGGAGAAGATGTCGGTGAAGTCGGGGGCGAACATCGTCCGGTAGAGGAAGTTGAACAGCCGGTTTCCGGCCGCATGACCCTGTCGGCCGGCATCCGCATGCACGCCGCGGCGGGTGCCGACCACCATGTCGGCGCGCTCGGTCAGAAGCGTGCGGACCAGCTCCTCGGCATCCTGCGGCGCATAGGTGCCGTCGCCATCCGCCATGATGTAGACGTCCGCATCGATGTCGGCGAACATGCGCCGCACCACATGGCCCTTGCCCTGCCGGCGTTCGCGCATCACCAGCGCGCCCGCGAGCATGGCCTGAAGTGCGGTGCCGTCCGTGGAGTTGTTGTCGTAGACATAGACCCGCGCCCCTGGCAGCGCCTCGCGGAACCCGCGCACCACGCCGGCGATGGTCGTCGCTTCGTTATAGCAGGGCAGCAGGATCGCGATGTCGAAATGGCCGGTCAGGGCGTCGGTCATGTTGTTCACTCGATACATGGAAAACCGAACGCGGGAAGTCTCCCGTGCCGCGGCTTTACTATTTCTTGGGAAGGTTAAGGCTAGGTTTCCTCGACCCTCGAAACAGGCGAAAAGTCCGGACGGCGATGACGGAAAATGCAGCAGACACATCCTTTTCGAGGACGGCGGGCGGGGCCGCAGTGCCGCTTTTGTCGCGGCTTCTGCCGGCAGTGGCTCTTTATGCGGTCATTGTCGCCGTAGCGGCGCTCGCGTTTTCCCTACCGGACGCCACCGACTACCTCGGATCCGACAACGACGACGTCATGCGGCTCGTCGAGATCCGGGATTTGCTCGCCGGCCAGAACTGGTTCGATCTGACGCAGTACAGGCTCGGTCTCGAGGGCGGCACGCTGATGCACTGGTCGCGGTTGATCGATCTGCCGCTTGCGCTGCTGATCCGGCTGTTTTCGTCCTTTCTGACCCAGGACGAGGCCGAAGCCGTCGTCGTAACAGTCTGGCCTCTTCTTTTGGTGCCGCTTCTGCTCCTGCCCCTCGGCCTGGCTGCCCGCCGGCTGGCCGGCGTTGCGGCCATGCATATCGCACTCGGCCTCGGCGCGCTCTTCGTTCTCGGCTGTGTCCGGTTCAAGCCCGGCTCGATCGACCATCACAACGTCCAGCTCATGCTCGTCATGTGGATCGCTGCCGTGCTGGTCGATCCGCAGAGGCGGGCATCGAGCTATATCGTCGCCGCCATCGCCTGTGCGCTGGCACTGGCGATCGGCGTCGAAACGACGCCCTTTATTGCCGTCGTCTGCGTCTGCGTCGCGCTTCAATGGGTCTGGCACGGCCAGGCATTTTCCCGACCGGCCCGCTTCTTCGGCCTGTCGCTGGCGCTGTCAGTCTCGGTGCTCTTCTTCCTGACGATCCCGCCGCGCGCCTATGCGGTCGTCACCTGCGACAACTTTTCGTTCGGCTTCTACGGCCTTTCCGCGCTGGGAGGGGCCGCGCTGTTTCTACTCGCGAGCCTGCCGAGACAACCGGATCGCACCGTCCGCATCGTTCTGGCCGGCGTCACCGGCGGCCTCCTTCTTCTGACCGCCCGCGTCATCGCGCCACAATGCCTCGGCGATCCGTTGAGCACGCTCGACCCGCTGCTGGTCGAGCTTTGGCTGAACGGCGTGACGGAGGCGCGTTCCTTTTTGGCCGAGGCCCGGGCAGAGCCGGAAATGGTCGGCGGATTCTATGCTGTCGGCTTCTTTGCAATCGTGGTCTGCCTTGTCCGCAGCCTGAGGCGCGAGGAGACGGAACTACATCTTGTGCTCCTGGCGCTGATCGGCGCCTCATGGGGCATCGCGCTGCTGCAGGTGCGGGGCGCTTTCTTTTCCAATATGCTGGCCATCCTGCCATTGTCGCTTCTGATCACCGATCTGCGGCGGGCTTCCGTGGCCGATCCTCAGAACCCCAGTGTGGCCTTTGCCTATATCAGCGCGGTGCTGATGTCCGTTCCGCTCGTCTGGGCTCTGGGCGGCGCGCTTGCGGTGCATGGCTGGAAACAGGCGGCCGACATGCGGACGCTCACCAAGGCGGGCATTTCCGATGGCGAGGTCGGTGAATGCGGGGATCCGGCGGATATGGCCGCGTTGGCCACATTGCCTGCGGGCGTCATAGCCGCACCCTCGAACAGCGGGGCGGATATCCTGCGCTGGACCCCCCACAGGGTGCTGACGGCCCCCTATCATCGAAACCAGAAAGGCATGCTGACCGAACTCTACATCGGTCTCGCCCAGCCGGGGGAGGCAAAGGCCTTCCTGAGAGGGGCCGGGGTGACGGCGCTCGCCTTCTGCAAGACCGATCCGCAGACGGATGCCCTGATCAGGCGCAAGCCGGACGGGCTCTATGCCAACCTCGCTCGCGGCCAGGTGCCGGATTATCTCCAGCCTTTCGGACAACCAAGCAAGAGCGGTTTCCGCCTCTACAAGGTGCTGCCGGACAAGAATTGATCGTGGATGAAGTGCCTTATGCCTCGCGGCGGGCATCCAGGGCGAAAAGACCGGCGAGGAACGCAATCAGTCCGGTATTGTAACCGAGAACGGCGATCAGGAGATTGAAAAAGGACGCCGGGCTGGGTGATACGGCAGTCGCGAGCGCAAATGTCGCGGCAATCAAAACAGCGATGAGGGCGATCGAAAACGCGGACCGCATCATGCCGACGCAAATGCCAATCGATGCAGCGGTCAGGAAAAGCACTCGGATATCTCCTCATCGGCTTCAAGGGAACGAGCCTATTAGCAATTTGCTAATAAATGCTTTCGCTCCAATGCGTGGCAGGCGTCACGCGTTCCGCGACGATTTCGATACGATCTGATTCGGTGCTGCCATGCCATGTTCAGTGGCTCGTGTCTTTGCCGGAAGCGACATGATCCACAAGATATGGCGTCAACGAGGACGGCAATTCTCCCCGCCAGACAAGCTGGACATGGTAACCGGAGACCGGACAGGTAAGGGCGACGACCTCGCCCTCGAACTCGGCTGTTTCTGCGGTCGGCTTACTGATGATGCCGTCACCCGAGACGGCATCGAACGCAATGCCGATCTCGCCGAGCACGGATATGGCTTGCGGTCGGTCTTCGAATCGGAGCAGCAGAAGTTCACGCCGCATCGCCGCTCACCGTTTCCCTCAGACGAGGCCGGCGATCGCCACTGCCGTCGTGCCGGTCGCGAACACGCGGGTCACCCGCAATGGAAGCAGGCCGCCAGCCGGTACGTTCGACAGCGTCAGCGTCTCGCCGGACAGCATGCGGACGGACAGATGGCCGCCGGTCCCCACATAGAGCGCGCGCGTCGTCTCCGGCAGGTCGGCACTGTCGCTGGGCGTGATCGCAAATCCGGAGGAGGCGGGGCCGGAAAGCGAGGCTTGGGTATTGGCGAAACGGTCGGGCATGGACGAAATCTCCTTGAATATCGCTCGCCATCATTGTCGCTCTCCTCTCTCGGGCGGGGAAAATGCGAGGCTTAAAAAAGCGCTGGACCCGCAGGTCTTCCGTTTCTCCCAGAAAAGGAAATGTGGCGTGTCCGGCAAAAGAAAAGATGCAGTGTCAAATGCTTGGCTGCGAAGCGGCGAACGGCTGGGTTCCCAACGCATTGTCGGGCCGGCCTTTCGAAGCTGCCCGTTTGCGGGCTGCATCTTCCCCGTTTCCGTCGTCTGGAAATGGTGAAATCGCCGCGCTCTTCCTTTAGAAGAAAGGGATGACCAGTTTGCTCGACAACGATTCGCCCACGAACCTCACCGAGTTTTCGGTGTCGGAGCTGTCCGGCTCGATCAAGCGCACGGTGGAAAATGCGTTCGACCACGTGCGCGTGCGCGGCGAGATTTCCGGTTATCGCGGCCAGCATTCCTCTGGCCACGCCTATTTCTCTCTGAAGGACGACCGCGCCCGGATCGATGCCGTGATCTGGAAGGGTAGCTTCCCGCGCATCAAATTCCGCCCTGAAGAGGGGATGGAAGTGATCGCGACTGGCAAGATCACCACTTTTCCAGGGTCTTCGAAATACCAGATCGTCATCGAGAACCTGGAGCCGGCCGGTGCCGGCGCGCTGATGGCGCTGCTTGAAGAACGCCGGCGCCGGCTGGGCGCCGAGGGCCTGTTCGACCAAAGCCGCAAGCGGCCTCTGCCCTTCCTGCCTCAGGTGATCGGCGTCGTGACCTCGCCGACCGGTGCCGTCATCCGCGATATCCTGCATCGCATCTCCGACCGTTTTCCGGTGCATGTCATCGTCTGGCCGGTCAAGGTACAGGGCGAGGGATCCGGCGACGAGGTGGCGGCCGCGATCCGTGGCTTCAACGCGATGGCGCCTGGCGGGCCGATCAGGCGGCCGGACGTGCTGATCGTCGCGCGCGGCGGCGGCAGCCTCGAAGACCTCTGGAGTTTCAACGACGAGGCGGTGGTCCGCGCTGCCGCGGAAAGCCAGATCCCGCTGATCTCGGCTGTCGGCCACGAGACCGATTGGACGCTGATCGACCACGCCGCCGACGTCCGTGCGCCGACACCGACAGGTGCCGCCGAAATAGCGGTGCCGGTCAAGGCGGACATGCAAGCGCAGGTCGCCAATCTGGCGGCCCGTCTGCGAGGCGCCGCCAGCCGTCAGATGGACCTGCGCCGCCAGTCGGTGCGGGCGCTGGTCCGCGCGCTGCCGTCCATCGACCAGTTGCTGGCTTTGCCGCGCCGTCGTTTCGACGAGGCGGCGGCGGGTCTCGGCCGCGGGCTGGAGCGCACGACGGTGGTCAAGCGCCGCGGTTTCGAGCGGGCCTCTTCGGGATTGCGGCTGGACCTGTTGACCAACCGCCTTGCCCAGCACCGGCAAGTGCTGGCCGACCGGCTGATGCGCGGCGACCGCTGTCTGGAGCGGCAATTGCTGAAGGAGAATAACCGTGTCGCCAAAGCCGGCGCCTCGCTTTCGGCGCTGCCCGCAAGGCTGCTCGGCCAGTTGCAGCGCGAGCGCCAGCATCTGGCGTCGATGACTCGTCATGCGGATACGGCGATCTCGCACGCGCTGACACGCGGTCGCGCGGCAATCACCGCGCAGGATCGCGTCCTGCAATCGCTCTCTTACAAGAACGTGCTGAAACGCGGCTTTGCCGTGGTGCGCGGCGCGGACGACCAGCCGCTGACGCGTGCCGCCGGTATCGGCGAAGGGCTGGCGATCTCGGTGGAATTCGCCGATGGAAGGATTGCGGCGGTGACCGGCGAGGGTGGCGATCCTGCGGTTCCGTCCGCGGTGCCGCCTCAGCCCAAGAAGCGACCGGCGAAACCGGATCCTGCCGGCGAAGCGCCGAAACAGGGCACGCTCTTCTGATGCATGTCCTCCTGGTGCTTGCCCATCCGCTGCCGGAAAGTTTTGCGCATTCGGTGGCCCGATTGGCGCGCGAGACCCTGGAAGCCAACGGCCACACGGTCGACCCGCTCGATCTTTACGCTGAAAGTTTCGATCCGCGGCTGACGGAACATGAACGGCGCGGGTATTTCGATTTGCCCTACGATGCGTCGGAGGTGGCAGATCTGGTGGCGCGGCTGCAGAAGGCCGAAGCGCTGATATTCGTCTTTCCGCAATGGTGGTTCAACCTGCCGGCGGTGCTGAAGGGTTTCTTCGACCGGGTCTTCGCGCCAGGCATCGCCTTCCGCCACGACAAGGCTGGCGGAAGGATCGTCCCGCTGCTCACCAACATACGCCATTTCTGGGTCTTCACGACCACAGGTTCGCCCTGGTGGGTGGTGAAGTTCTACATGGGCGATCCAGTGCGCCGCCAACTCAAGCGCGGCATCGCTGTCTTCTGCAACAGAAAAGCCGAGTTCTGCATGTTGGCCCTGCACGACATGGACCGCGCCACGGCAGACAAGCGCGGGCGGCATCTGGAGCGCGTCAAGGCCGCGCTCCGATCCTTGCGATAGTCAGCGCACCCGCATGCCGGCCTTCTCGTCGAAATGCAGCGGCTTGTCGAATTTCGCAAGCGGCGCCTCCGGCACCGAGCCGACCGTCACGCCGAATTGCCAGTCCGGCGGGCATATTGCGATATAGCGGGCATAACCACCGACACCGCCGCCGAATTTCGGATAGCCGATCGCCACCAGCGCACCTGTTTCCGGTACCTTGTCGAGGTTCGCCACCCCTTCCGCCTGCGCGAAACCATTGTGCATCAGCCAATGCTCACCTTCGAGGTTCGGCGTCGTATCGGTATCGAGCGGTTCGTGGCCGTGAAAGAGGATCTTGCGTTCCAGATGCAGGAATTTCAACGCATCGAGGCCGACGCCGGGAAACGGCGTTGTCGTGGAAAGCGATGGATCCGGCCATTTCTTGTACCAGCCGGAGCGCACGAACACGACCGAGCCTTCCGGGATCCTGCCGTTCTTCTTCTCGAACTCAGCGATGTCGGAAACCTGCAGGTGATAACCGGCGTCGGTCTTCACCTTGTCCTCGATGTTGATGACGACAAGCGGCCGCACGGCATAGGTGGCTGGAAGTTCGTCGATCGCCGCATATTCCGGTGCCCAATGGGCCGGCGGATCGAGCTGCGTGCCGAGCTGGTCGGTGGCGAGATTGTAGGTGGAGGCGGCAAAGCCGTGCTTCTCATAGGTGAAGGTGTCTCCCTTCTTGGCATAACCCTCCAGGTCGACGCCAGCCGCAGCCTGGCCGAAGGCCGATTTGCCGAAGCCCGCCCAGACCGGGATATTCGGCGTGATGGTGTGGGTGAGGTCGACATATTTGGCACCCTTGAGGATCTCGTTATAGACCTTCCAGAGGCCGGGCTCCTGGGCGGGGGCGCTGGTGACGGGCGCAATGGCGAGAAGTGCTGCGCCGAGCGGTGCAGCCAGACGCATAAGAGAAATGGGCATGCTGTTTCCCTCTTTTCGGATTGTCCTGATCAGCGTGAGCCGACACATAGAATGTGCCGGCACGATCAGTTTCCTGCCGTAAAAGAGGGAAAGTCAACTCTGCCGGGAAATCAGGAATGGACCTTGGCAGTCAACGCGATCCCCAACGATTTCATCACCGCAATCGTCGTCTTGAGCGTCGGGTTGCCGGTGGCGCTGAAGGAACGGTAGAGCTGCTCTCGGGAAAGGTCCGTGTCCTTGGCAATCTGCATCATCCCTTGGCGCGGGCGACCACCCCCAAGGCATGCGCAATGTAAGCCGCGTCCTCCGTCTCGAAAGCTTCGGCCATAAATGCTGCAATCGCCTGATCAGAGCCCCAGTCTTCGGCTGGATCATAAGCGGTCAGTTTTTCAGCCATCACACACTCCATTCCATCGCGAGTCGCTTCGCAGCCTTGATGTCCTTTGCCTGGCCTGCTTTTGTCGCCGCCACAGAGTAGAACGATCAGGACATTGCCACGCTGCTGAAAGTAGGTGCGGTAGCCCGGGCCGTAGTGAATGCGCAGTTCGCTGACACCTTCACCAACGGGAGCCGATCACCAGCATGCCCGAAAGCGAGCCGGTCCAGACGCGAGACTATCAGTGCGCGAGCGCGCTCGTCCTTCAGAAACGTTTCCGTCTGCTTGAGCTCGAACACGGACCACATGTAGTTTAAAAACTACATGTGGTCCGTGGATCATGAGCTTATCAGGCCCACTCACCCTTGCGCATCACCGGCACCTTCGAGCCGTCGGCGCGGACGCCGTCGATGTCGACCTTGTCGGAGCCGATCATCCAGTCGATATGGATCAGGCTCGAATTGCCACCCTGCGCCTTGATCTGGTCCGGGCTGAGCGTAGCCCCATCGAGGAAGCACTTCGAGTAGCACTGGCCGAGCGCGATGTGGCAGGAGGCGTTTTCGTCGAACAGGGTATTGTAGAACAGGATGCCGCTTTTGGAGATCGGCGAGGAATGCGGAACCAGCGCCACTTCCCCCAGCCGGCGGGCGCCTTCGTCGGTATCGAGCACCTTGTTCAGCACTTCCTCGCCCTTTGAAGCCTTGGCCTCGACGATGCGGCCGCCCTCGAACTTCACCTGGATATTGTCGATCAGCGTGCCCTGGTGCGAAAGCGGCTTGGTGCTGGAGACATGGCCTTCGACCTTCAGCGCATGCGGCGTGGTGAAGACTTCTTCGGTCGGGATGTTCGGGTTGCAGGTAATGCCGTTCTTGGCGGTGGAGGCGCCGCCATGCCATTCGTGGCCATCGGCAAGGCCGACCGTCAGATCGGTACCCGGGCCGGTGAAATGGAGCGCGGAAAAGCGCTCGCCGTTGAGCCATGTCGAACGCTTCTGGAGATTGGCGTTATGTTCCGCCCAGGCTGCGATCGGATCGGAGAGATCGACGCGAGAGGCTGCGAAGATCGCGTCCGCCAGCTTGCCGACTGCGACGTCTTCCGGGACGTCCGGGAAGACCTGACGTGCCCAGGAGGGGTTGGGGTAGGAAACGATATTCCAGTTGATGTCGAAATTGGCGATCTTTTCCAGCGCCGGCTTGTAGGCCATGGAATTGGCCTTGTTGGCGCGCGCCACTTTGGCGGGATCCTGGCCGGAGAGCATCATCGGGTTGTCGCCGGAGATGGCAAGCCGCGCGGCACCGTTCGCATAGGCCCTGGCCATGCCCTCGTAGAGCCAGTCGGACGCCTTGTCGAAGCTTGCATCGGGCGCGTATTCATAGCGCGCGAGCGTCGTCTCTTCGTCGGAATAGAAGGTCGAGACGATGCCGGCGCCGGCGATATACGCATGTTTGGTGAGGAGCCGCACGAGCGGCAGGGCGGCGAGCGGTGCCGTGATCACCAGATCCTGGCCCTTCTCGAGGCGCAAGCCAACCTTGATGGCGACTTCCGCCAGCTTTTCGAGCTTTTGAGGATCGACGACGGTTTGAAAATTCGGCACGATTGTCATGTTGGACCTCACCTGATTTCTGTGATCGAAGAGACTTAAAGAGGTTTGGGGCAAAATTGAAGCTGAGGGAACCATGTTCATGAAAACCGCCTTGCTGTGCGCCGCTCTCTTCGGCGCCTCGGCCTCTGCCTGTCTCTCGGCCGACTTTGCGGCGACCATGTTCGATCATCAGGTGGCCATCGCATCCGATAACGATGAAGAGAAACTGACGATCGACGGCAGGCAAGTCCATTCCAACCGGTTCCTGATGATCGAGAATATCGGTCTGGTCGCAGGTGTACCGTTCGTCTTGGTGGTGAGCTCGGACGGCGGCAATGCCTGCCCGGGTTCGCCTCTTGTCGTGTCGTTCCCGCAGGGTGGTGAGCCGCGTGTCGATGAGCCGATAGACGATTGCCGCGGCGCCGCCTCGATCACCACGGAGGATGACCACCTTCTGCTTGCGACGCAGTCGGTTGCCGGCCAGCCAAGCCTGCGCTGGACCTGGACGCCCGAAAAGGGCTTCGCCGAGGCTGGCAAGGTCGCCTTCCAGCCGAATGCGGCGATGGGGTGGGACGACATGAAAAAGGCGGAGCACCCGTCCGACCTCCTCGGCATCGGGCCGATCGCCGAGGCGGCAAATGCGATGCTCGGCGAGCATCGGCAGGAGTTCGAGAAGTCCATCACCGGGCCCGGCAGCGGTATGTTCAAGAACGGCTTCTATATCGGCGAAGCCTGCATGCCGCATATGTGCACCGAGGCCGAGGCGTTGATCGCCGCGGATATCTCGGCGAGAAAGCTTTATCTCGCCTGGAAGCCTGCGGGTAGGAAGATCATCCTGCGTCCAGCGGTCCGCAGATGGCCGGCACCGGCGCTCGCCGCTCTCAAGCAATGGTCGGCAAAGTGGCCGTGACGATGGGATAATGGCCGCTCAGCGCTGCAGCGCCGCCTTGACCGCGGCGGTGTTGCCGGCATGGACCTCCTCGTAAGGCGCGAAATAAAGCACGGCGCCTGAGGCGATTTCGTCCTCGACGAAGGATTTCAAGGAGGGATCGATATCCTGACCAGCGGCGATTGCGCCCGCCATGCGGCGCAGATAGGCGCGGTTGGCCTCGACGAGGTCCGGCCCGTAACCGCCCGCAGCAATCCGCTCCGCATCGCCGTGCGCCGGCAGGATTTTTGCGATCGGCCAGGCGGCCATCCGGGCAAGCTCCGCGATATGCGTGCCGATCTCGGCGGCTTCCGAAATATAGGTGACGGTGTCTTCCAGCGTGTCGCCGGCGAGCAGAAGCCGTTCTTCCGGCATCCAGACCACGTTGCCGTCGGCGCTGTGGATGGCGAAATGGTGCAGTTCGATCCGGCGGCGCCCGACGGTCAGCTCCAGCCGGCCGTCGAACAGGGTGGTCGGCATGACGAGCGGTGAGATCGGCGGGTTGGCACTTTCGATCTTCTCGCGGTTTTCTTTCAGCTTCTCGGCCGTCAGTGTCAGCGCGATGATCTCGCAATCGGAAAAGACGGCGTTTCCGGCGACATGATCCTTGTGCCAGTGGCTGAGCACGATGCGGACCTTCGTAACGCCACGCGCTTCCAGATGCGTGCGGATCGCTTTCGCATGGTCGAGCGAGATATGCGTGTCATAGACCAGCGCCTCGTCCTGATCCACGATGGCATAGGAGGCGACGCCGAGCGAATAGGCGCCGTCGTCCAGCCAGTTTGCGCTTTTCGCATGGAGCCGCTTGCCCGATATCCGGCCGTCATAATAGGCGAAGATGCCGGGATAGGGTTCGAGAATCCGAAGCGTCGAGGTCATCTCACTCATGATTTCATGCCACCAGCGGCGCGGCGACCGCCTTCAGTGCATCGCGGGCCGCCTTGGGATCAAGCCGCACCTGCAATCCGCGCTGGCCGCCGTTGATGAAGACATGCGGCTCGTCGAGCGCGGTGATCTCAATCGCGGTCGGCACGAGTTTCTTCTGTCCGAAGGGGCTGATGCCGCCGACATGATAACCCGTCGCCCGTTCCGCATCGGCGGGCTTCATCATGCTCGCGGATTTGCCCCCGAACGCGGCGGCGAGCTTCTTCATCGAAACCTCGTGATCCGAGGGCACCACGACGCAGACCGCCCTGCCGTCCACCGCCGCCATCAGCGTCTTCAAGACACGGCGCGGTTCCTCGCCGATCGCTTCCGCCGCCTGCATCCCGATCCGGTCCGCATTCGGATCGTAGTCATAGGTGACGGTGGTGAACGCGACGCCCGCTTTTTCGAGCATCTGGGTGGCGCGGGTTGTCTTGGACATGGATGAATCCTGGTTTCAGATACCGGCAAAAGCCTCTTCATAAGCCTCCGGCTTGAAACCGACGATCAGCTTTCCGTCCGCCTCCAGGACCGGCCGCTTGATCATCGAGGGCTGGGCGAGCATCAGCGTGATCGCCTTCTCCCGGTCGAGGTTCGTCTTGTCGGCTTCGTCGAGTTTCTTGAAGGTCGTGCCGGTGCGGTTGAGCACGATCTCCCAGCCGGCGCGATCCGTCCAGGTATCCAGATGTGCGCGGTCGATACCCTCGGCCTTGTAGTCGTGAAAGGCATAGGTGACGCCTTTGCGGTCGAGCCAGTCGCGTGCCTTCTTCATCGTGTCGCAGTTCTTGATGCCATAGATCGTGATTGCCATCGAAGCCTCTTCATTCCAGGCATGATCGATACCAAGCGCGACCCTCACCGTGCAAGCCGCTCCGTGTGGTTAACGGTTGTTATGTGACAGTTGCATGGCTCCCCTGTTTCGTTGTGCATTGCACAAAAACAGCACAGGCATCATATTTTAGCAGAACGAAAAAGGAGAGTTTCACATGTCCGTCCAGAAGAAGATCCGTGGCAGCGCCATTGGCCGCGCCTTCGCAGTTATGAGCGCCGCAATCTCGGTTTCGGCTGCCGTTGAAAACCACCGCCGCCCGACCAACCGCGACCTGACCACACTCGGCATCGACCCGAAGGCTTTCGATCGTCTCGGCTGATCCGTCTTTCCCGGCCTTGCGTGGGCTGGGAAAGGGCTTTGTATCTCAGCCTTAAGTATAAGGCTTTGCTGAATACCCGCGGAAACTGTCCGTTAACCATGCCATCCTATATTCTCCTAATATTCCGGGAGATGTGGATTTGGTCGGGCAGGTTGTCAGGGAAGAAGCGCCGTCGGGGCCTGTATCTGTCGACGGCGAGGTGTTGAAGCGGTCCGTCGCCAAGCTGGCGAACGAGGCTTCCGCGCTCGGCCTCCATCTGGTCGATATTGCTGGTGCCATCCAGGATACGGCTGCGCAATCCTCCGCACACGCGACATTGCTTGGCCGCCTGACGCAGTCCGCTCAGTCGATTGCGGACGCCAACGGCCACGTTGCCCGCTCCCTTCAGGAATCCGACAAGCTGACGGCGAACGCGCGCAAGGTGCTCGGCGAGCAGGCTGAACAGCTTTCCGGCTCGATCACCGCGATCGATCACATGGTCCATGCGTCCCAGGAAATCGGCGCCGAGATCAAGTTGTTTTCCGCGGCGCTCGGAGACGTTGGACGTTTGGCAGATGCGATCGGCATGATCGCCCGGCAGACGAACCTTCTGGCATTGAATGCCGCAATCGAAGCGGCGCGTGCGGGCGAAGCCGGCAAGGGTTTTGCCGTGGTTGCCGCGGAGGTACGCGCGCTGTCGCTGCAAACCTCCCAGACGACGAGTTCGATCCAGACCACGCTTGATCAATTGAACAGCCGCATCGACAAGCTGATAATGGCCGGCGAAGGTGCCAGCCAGTCGGCCGAGGGCGTCAAGACCACCGCGATGAAGGTTCAGGGCTCATTCAAGGGCGTCGAAGGCGTCATGACCCAGATCCTCGACAAGGCGTCTTCGCTCGCCGGAACGACCGAAACGGTCGACAGGCAATGCGGCGAATTCGCCTCGTCGATTGCGTCCGCGGCAAGCGCGATCCTGAAATCCAATGATCAGTTGCAGCAGACCTCGTCCCGCGTCGGGGAGGTGGTGACGATTTCCGAGCGGATGATCCAGACGACGGCGAGCGCCGGCATCGAGACCTCGGATACCCCGCATATCCGTGCCGTAATGGCCTATGCCGCCGAGGTTTCCTCCGCCTTCGAGGCGGGCATAAAATCCGGCCGCATCGATCTTGGCGCATTGTTCGACCGGCAATATGTTGCGATCCCCGGTAGCGATCCTGTCCAGTACATGACGCGTTTCACTGAGTTTACCGATACCGTGCTGCCGCCTATCCAGGAACGGGCGGCCGAAAGCGACGCGCAGGTCGCGTTCTGCGCCGCCATAGATGAAAACGGTTACCTGCCGACCCACAACCGAAAATTCTCGCAGCGCCAGCGTCCGGGCGACGTGACCTGGAATACCGCCAACTGCCGCAACCGGCGCATCTTCAACGACCGCGTGGGCTTGGCGGCCGGCCGCAACAAGGAGCCTTTTCTGCTACAGACCTACCGCCGCGACATGGGCGGCGGCGAGTTTGTGCTGATGAAGGACATTTCCGCCCCGATCACCGTCAACGGGCGCCATTGGGGCGGTCTGCGTCTCGCCATCAAGGTTTGATATCGGGAGGCGGCGTCGGTCATCCCGCGTAGGCCGCGTCCAATTCGGCAATATCGATCTTCTTCATCGAGAACATGGCCTGCATGACGCGATGGGCGCGGGCGCTATCGCTATCCGTCAGCATCTTCGGCATCCTGGCGTAACTGACCTGCCAGACGAGTCCGAAACGATCCGTCAGCCAGCCGCAGGGCTGTTGCTGGCCACCCTCGACGAGCTTGTCGTAATAGTGGTCGATCTCGTCCTGCGTCTCGCAATGGACAAGGAAGGAAACCGCGCCGTTGAATTTCGCCCACGGTCCGCCGTTGATCGCCGCAAAATTCTGACCCTCGAGCTCGAAGCCCATCGCCATCACCGAACCCTTGAGCCCGAGAGCGGCATCGCCATAACGCGAGACATCGGTGATCCTCGAATTGTCGAATACAGAGACATAGAAATTGACGGCTTCTTCCGCGTTGTTATCGAACCAGAGGTGCGGGACGATCTTATGCTTCTGGATGGCCATTGTTCTCTCCTCAAATAGGCGACCGGCCACAGGACGCTGAGGCGCCCGCCGATCCGACTCGTCTGGCAAAATTCTTTCAGATCATCAGGCGGAGCTGTTCCGGCCGCGTCGGATAGGCAGGAGCATCCGGATTGAAGCTCCATCTTCCGAATTCCTCGTGCCGCGTCTCGCCGTAATGGCTGTAGACCAGCATGAACTCGCCGGCGATCCAGGCATAATTCCGCTCGATGGGCATGGGTTCTATGCGCCCGCAGCCATAGATCAGCGTCACATGCGGCGCGGCGTCCGCCATCCAGGAGTTCGGAAGGTTGTGGCGGGCGAGAGCGCGGCGCAGCATCTGCGCGAACTGGACGACCACCGGATTGCCCCTGGCGCGGTAGAGGGCGAGATGACGTTTGCCTCCGAACAGGGCGCTGCTGTCGAGCGTGATCGGGACAGGTCTCGCCTGGAGGCTGGCTGCGACCATTTTGGTTGCTTTGATAAGCGGCATGGGCGGCTCTTCGAACTGTTCCATGCAGAGCAGGCTCATGTGGAGAAGATCGGCGGGATAGGCATCGCGGGTATTCTCGTTCGCGGCGTGGATCACTGCGTCGCCATGCATGATGAGACCGAGAGGAGCGGACGGCTTCAACACGAACATCAGCTTGCTCTTGCGCCGGGCAGCCGGGGCCGATTTCGGAAGCCAGCCTTCGCCAAAGGGGAGCGAAGGCTGGCCAGCATGCTTGCGCAAGCTCATCTTGCTACCGTCATAGTAATGCGACCTCATGCCGTTGAATCAAATTTAGCGGGACTCCCTGGATGAGTAAAGAACAAACGAAGAACGATTGCAAGCATGGTTAATTTGCGAGCCGGTCCGGCACCGGCTTTAGCGGGTAGGCCTTCCAGAAGAAGCTGTCGGCGGCAGCCTGGTCGTAGGAGAAGTTGCGGGCTTGCTTGATCTTCCCATCCTCGATGCGGAAGGCGAGCACCCAGACCGTATCGACATTGGCACCGTCACGGTTCGACCAGCCGCGATGCATGTCGATCACCCAGTTTTCGTCGGCCATCAGTGCGATGAGCTCGGCGCGAAAACCGGCCTTTCCAAGTTGGTGGAAGAACGCGGCGACTTCCGCCTTGCCGCGTTTCGTGCCTGCAAGCGGATGGTGTCCGGGAATATGCCATTCGATGTCATCGGCGAAGAAGGATGCGACCTTGGCCATGTCGCCGCTGCCGTAGGCGGCATAATAGTCGGTGATGACCTTGCGGTTCTGTTCGGGGCTGGCGGCCATGGCGGGCACTCCTGAAAGGAAGGCGGCGGTAACGAGCAGCGCTCGGAAGCTGGTTTTCAACATGGGTTCCTCCTCAAGGTTCAGCGGATTTTCGCAGCGCGTTCCGCCGCACGTCCGGCGAGCCCTCGGTCGCCGTGTTCCTGCGTCGCAGTCATGGTCAGCGCGGAGATTTTCCAGGCGCCGTCAACCTTGACGAGTTCGTAGCGATAACGGCCCGTCAGCACCCAGAGATCGCTTCCGATGCGGTGGGTGGCCTGGAAATCGGCCTCGGCGGTTGCTTTCGCGCCTTCAAGGCTCGTGATCGTGGGATTGGTCACGAGATGCAGCGTCTCGTCGAAGCCTGGCAGGAAACCCGACCATTGTCGGATTATGTCGTCGGCCGCCAAGGTCGTCGGGTTGCCGCCCCAAAGGCTTGTGTAGTCGAGCATGACATCCTCTGCGAAAGCATTTCGGACGCGATCCCATTGGTGACTGTCGGCCCCGGCCGCGATATCGGTGATCGTGTCGATGATCGCTGCACGATCTTGGGGACCGATCTGTCGGGGCGCCTTCACGCGGGTGAAATGCGCTGCCGCGGCGTCCGCCGCGACCGTCACCGGCCCCGGCCGGTCGTAGAAATCGAACTGGCTGACACCGTCCAGCCAGAACTCCGATTTCTCGCCCGGCAACAGCGCATAAAACGCACGCGCACCCTGCGGCACCGCAGCTGCCTCCGAATGGACGATCAAGGTCGGCTTGTCGAGCTTGGCCCCGAGCGAAACGGAATCATAGTTCAGCCACGGCTCCCAGGAGGCGAGGTTGAAGCGGTTGTCATATTGCGGGATGAGGCCGCGATCGGTCTCGGTGTAGTAAGGTACCCGGTACATGAGCGAGGCCTGGTCGGTCATGCTGGCGGCGGTTATGGTCCTCGGCTGGCCCCGACGCTCGGAGGTCTCCGCCTCGCGCGACGTGGCGATCAGCTTGGAAACGCCCTCTTGTCCGCCATAGACCTGCTCGACGATCTGTCGGTTGTGCAGCCACGGAGCAACCAGGGCGACGGCGGCGAAATTCGAATTGCCCGTTGCCGCCGCTGCCATGTATCCCGCCGACGCGCAGATGCCGAGCCCGTTGATATCGATCGCATCGACCTCCGGCAGGGTTGCCATGAATGCGGCCGCGGCGGAGATGTCGCTTGTCTTTTCTGCCGGATCCTCCTTGAAGCGTATCCCGCCGCCGGACTGTCCCCAGCCCCGATGATCGAAGGCGAGTGCGGCAAAACCGCGTTCCGCCATTTCGCGGGCGTAGCGGCCGGACATCTGCTCCTTGATCGAGGTCCAGGCGCCGCTGACGACGACACCCGGACGTCTTTCTCCGGGTCGGTAGTCCGGCGGCAGATAGAACGTGCCGGTGAGCGTCGCGCCTAGGTTCTCGAAGGAAACTCTACGGGCCTGGATATCCTCCGCAATGGCGGCAGAACTCATCATTGCAATGCAGAAGGTCGAAACAGCTGCGGCTTTCATGGCGTTTCTCCTGTCTCGTGTCGGATGACGGGAGGTTCGCAGCTTTGCCGCTGCGGCACAGGCGCGGTTCTTGGCGTTCGTTATGCGATTATTGCTTCAATTGGCTCTGAAGGCCGCGGGCGTTGTACCCGCATGGCGACGGAAATGCTGGCCGAACCGCGAGACATCTTCATAACCTACGCGGGCTGCAACGGAGGAGATTGGCAGGCGCGTGGTCTTCAGGAACAGTTTCGCCAGCTCCATCCGTTCATGGATCACATATTGAAGCGGCGACCTGCCGAGTGCCCTGGTAAACGCCCGCGCAAAATGAAAACGGCTCATTGCCGCTTCGGCCGCCATGCCTTCCAGTGACAGATTGGCCGTGAGGTTGTCGTGGATATAGTCGAGCGTGCGGCGCAACCGCCTGTCCTCGACGCCGATGAGCGCCCGTCGAGCAGGGGCCAGGAGCCGGGCGAGATGGGCTGCGAGCGCCAGCTGCATCGTTTCCCGGTAGAGGGATGGCGGATGACCGGCGATCGAGACCGTCTGGTGAGCAAGCTGCACCAGCAACGGGTCAAAAGCGCCGACAATCGGCTGGAAATCCGAATGTTCGAAGCCCACATCGGCGAGCAGGTCTTCCGGCACTTCAAGTCTCAGGAAGGAAAGCGCCTCGTCGTATTCGCAGGTGCCTGTCGCACCGGCCGGCAGGATCCAGCCTTCGCCGGCTTTCAGCGGCACATGCTCTCGTTTGTCCGAACCGATGGCGATCTTGTGGCGCTCCTGATCGACGAGGAAAAGCCCGAGCGCCAGGCGCGAGATGGCAAAACGGCCGCCACCGGCAGGCATGTTCAGCCTCTCCGCCGTCAATTGCGCCCGGTCTGCAAATGCCTGCGATCTGCTCATGCGGAAAATCTAGGGATCGGGCATGGAAGTTCAACCAACAGTACAGTGAGAAATACGCCCCGCTGGCAAGAAACGGGTTGAATCCTTGGGCCTGAGGCATGACTTTAAGGTCAATCGAAATGCGGAGGTTTCCTCATGACAACGCATCAATACCTGATTTTCGAAACCGGCCGCGGCTTCTGCGGTATCGCCTGGAACAATGTCGGCATCACCCGTTTCCAGCTCCCGACCAAGAGCGCGGATTCGACCGAGAAGCTGCTGCTGCGCCGGTTGCCTGAAGCCGAACCGGGCACGCCGCCGGCCGAGGTGCTCGAAGCGGTGGACACCGTGAAGCGTTACTTTACGGGCGAAGAAGTCGATTTCTCCAAGGTCAAACTCGATCTCGATGGCCAGGACGATTTCTTCAAGCAGATCTATGCCGCAGCCCGCCGGATAGGCTGGGGACATACGACGACCTATGGCGCGATCGCCAGGGAACTCGGCGCCGGGCCCGAGGCCGCCCGCGATGTCGGCCAGGCGATGGCGAAAAACCCGGTGGCACTGATCATCCCATGCCACCGCGTGCTTGCAGCCGGCGGCAAGATCGGCGGCTTCTCGGCGCCCGGCGGATCGACCTCGAAGACCCGCATGCTGGAACTGGAAGGCGTGCGCCTGACGCCGCCGGAACCGGCACAGCAATCGCTGGGATTCTGAGGGCGTCAGTCGCGCGGTATGGACAGTCCCGCGACAAGCGGAGCGTAGGCGGCGAGCCTGCGGGATACGAACTCCGTGAAGAGCCGCACGCGCTTCGTCTTACGTGTCTCCCCCTGCGTCAGAAGCCAGAGCGTTCCATGCAGGTGGAGGTCGGTGCCCGGCACCCTCACCAGTAGGGGGTCGGCATCTCCGACGAAGCATGGCAGTGTCGTCATCCCGAGCCCCTCCCGTACTGCAACGATCTGCGCCTCGCCGTCCGTGATCCTGAATGGAACTCCCGTGGTGCGAACCTCCCCCTCGCTGGCCCAATCGGGGACGCCATGGATGCTAATGACGATCCACCGGATGGGATCCGGGGCACCCGCATGCCACGCGGCCAGTCGATCGCGAGACATGTAGACGCCGCTGAACAGCTCCGGTCCCTTGAGGCCGTGAAGATTGAGCGGCAGGGTTTTGCGGTCGTAGACGACGCGGATCGCGACATCAGCCTCCCGGTTGGTCAGATTTGCCAGCTCACCGGACGACACGATCTCCATTTCGATGTCCGGATGCAGACGCGCGAATTCGGCGAAGTCCGGCATGAGCAGATGTGTCGCGAGGGGCGGAGCCAACGTCACCCGCAGAAGCCCGCGCACGCTCTGGTCGCGCCCGAAGACGCGCGTCTCCAGCTGGTGCGACGACGCTTCCATCTGGTTCGCGAGTTCGAGTACCTCCTCGCCCGCGGCCGTCAGGCGGTAGCCCGAAGGCAGCTTTTCGAACATCTGCGCCCCGAGGCGCTCCTCGAGCTGTGCGATGCGTCGCAGCACCGTCGAGTGATACACCCCGAGGCCTTCGGCGGCAGCCCGCACTGAACCTCCGCGCGCCACGGCAAGAAAGTAGCGAATGTCATCCCAGTCGATCATGGTGCAATCCGGCACCGCGCGGTGCGTCTTCCAAAGCCCGTATCTGGCGCCTCATACAGCAGTGCGGGCGGTCATCAAAGCTTATATGACCAGCGCGGCCCAATTCGCCAACGGCGGACACCGATCGCCGCAGCTGGTGCCAGTCGTCCAACCGGATCGATTTTGCACCACCGATGTGCGCGCTTGCGCACTCAACAACTGATGCCGGCAGGGCCATTTCGAGGGTCTTGGGCCGATACGGTCCCGACACCACGAAAGGAGAAGTCATGGGAAAGCTTGAAGGTAAGGTTGCAGTCGTCACCGGTGGATCGAGCGGCATGGCGCTGGCGAGCGCCAAGCGGTTCGTTGAAGAAGGCGCCTATGTTTTCATCACGGGCCGGAGACAGGAGGCGCTGGACGAGGCCGTCAGGCTGATTGGCCGGAACGTGACCGGCGTGCGCGGCGACGCGGCCAATCTCGACGACCTCGACCGCCTGTTCGATACGGTCAAGCGGGAAAAAGGCAAGATCGACGTACTGTACGCGAGCGCCGGCTGGGGCGAAGCCCTCCCACTGGGCGAGATTACCGAGCAGCATTTCGATGCGACCTTCGACCTGAATACGCGCGGCACGCTGTTCACGGTGCAAAAGGCGTTGCCGCTGTTCAACGATGGCGGGTCGATCTTCATGACGGGATCCGTTGCTTCGTTGAAAGGCTTTCCTGGTTACAGCGTGTATGCGGCGAGCAAGGCGGCGTTGCACGCATTCGCACGCGGGTGGCTCAACGAACTGAAGGGCCGGAATATCCGGGTGAACGTGCTGCACCCGGGGCCGATCGCCACACCGATGCAGGACCAGGTTCTCACCGAGGAGGCGAAGCAGATGTTCGAATCGCTGATCCCGCGGGGAAAGATGGGGCGTCCTGAGGAAATCGCGGCGGCCGCGCTGTTTCTTGCTTCAGACGATTCGAGCTTCGTGAATGGGCTGGAGTTGTCTGTCGACGGAGGCTTCTCGGCCATCTGAAATCCGGGCCGGATCGCGGGAAGCGGCTAACCGGTGGGAACCAGCATGTCCATGGTGGAACGACTTCCGCGCCGAACGGTCGGCCCGGTCGCGTGGAAGTCATTCACGGCAGGATGTCTACGCGAAGGTTCCCATACAGCGGAATGGATAACCCAGCGCCGTTGAACGCCGGGGGGTCAATATCAACACGGATAGGAGAAGCATTATGAGCTATGCGATTGTAGGATTCGGCAAGATAGGCCAGGCCCTCGCCCACGCCTTCGCCCGTAAAAACATCGAGGTGACCGTCGCCAGCCGCCGCCCGCCCGAGGGGTTGGCGCCGCAGGCTGGGATGATTGGACCCACGGTCGTCGCCAAGTCGCTGCGGGATGCACTCGAGGCCGACACGATCATCCTGGCGGTCCCGTTCGGGGAGCATCGCGAGGTTGCGAAGGCCCTGCCGAACTGGGAAGGCAAAACGGTCATCGACGCGATGAACGCGTTTCCAGTCCCTGAGGAGTTGGACGGCATCCCGTCCTCCGCCTTCGTCGCGAAGTCGTTCACCGGCGCCAAGTTCGTGAAGGGCTTCAATCACTTGATTGCAGCCACCCTGGCTACCGATCCGATCGTCGAGGGCGGGCACCGGGTCGTCTTTCTGTCGAGCGACGACGAGGACGCGATCGCTCCCGTGGCGGCCTTGGCCAAACAACTCGGGTTCGCACCCGTCAAGCTGGGAAAGCTCAACGAGGGTGGCGCGCTGGTGCACGCACGCGGCCGCACCTGGGGCCAGCTCATCTTCCAGGATTTGTTCAAGAAGGAGCAGTAATCGATCTACGACCGTATGATCGACCCCGAGAATTGGCCGCGCGCGCTAACGTCTTCGAGCAGCGCGCGACCGAATATTTGAAGGCCACAAAGTCGCGAAGGCTGGGGTGGGCCTGACGGCCTCCCCGTTACTCCCACTCGATCGTGCCCGGCGGCTTGCTGGTCACATCGTAAACGACGCGGTTGATGCCGCGGACTTCGTTGATGATGCGGGTCGCTGTACGGCCGAGGAAGTTCATGTCGTAGGGGTAGAAATCCGCGGTCATGCCGTCGACCGAGGTGACGGCACGCAGTGCGCAGACGAAATCGTAGGTGCGGTAATCGCCCATGACGCCGACGGTCTGCACCGGCAGAAGCACGGCAAACGCCTGCCAGATCGTGTCATAGAGGCCGGCCTTGCGGATTTCGTCGAGATAGATCGCATCGGCCTTGCGCAGGATGTCGAGCTTTTCGCGAGTGACGCCGCCGGGGCAGCGGATGGCGAGGCCAGGACCCGGGAAGGGATGGCGACCGATGAAGCTCTCCGGCAGGCCGAGTTCGCGGCCGAGCGCGCGGACTTCGTCCTTGAAGAGCTCGCGCAGCGGCTCGACCAGCTTCATGTTCATGCGTTCAGGCAAGCCGCCGACATTGTGGTGGCTCTTGATCGTCACCGACGGGCCGCCGGAGAAGGAAACGCTTTCGATCACGTCCGGATAGAGCGTGCCCTGGGCGAGGAAGGCCGGCGCACCCTTGCCGTCGGAAGCGATCTTGGCGGCTTCCGCCTCGAAGACTTCGATGAACAGCCGGCCGATCGTCTTGCGCTTCACTTCCGGGTCGCTAACGCCGGCAAGCTGGGTGAGGAAGAGGTCGGACGCGTCCACATGCACGAGCGGGATGTTGTAGTTGTCGCGGAACATGCCGACGACCTGCTCTGTCTCTCCCTGGCGCATCAGGCCGTGATCGACATAGATACAGGTCAGCTGGTCGCCGACCGCTTCGTGGATCAGCACGGCCGCAACGGAGGAATCGACGCCGCCCGAAAGGCCGCAGATCACCCGTTCCTTGCCGACCTGTTCGCGGATCTTGCGGATCATCTCGGCGCGGTAGGCAGACATTGTCCAGTCGGACTTCAGCCCGACGATCTTGTGCACGAAATTGGAGAGAAGCTTCGCGCCATCCGGCGTGTGGACCACTTCCGGGTGGAACATGGTCGAGTAATAGTGCCGGTTTTCGTCTGCCGCGATTGCAAACGGTGCATTTTCCGAGGTCGCGATGACCTCGAAACCGTCCGGAAGCTGGGTGACGCGGTCGCCATGGCTCATCCAGACCGGATAACGTCCGCCCATTTCCCAGAATCCGTCGAATAGCGGGCTTGCCTTCTTGATCTCCACATCGGCGCGGCCGAATTCCGCCGCATGGCCGCCTTCGACGACACCGCCGAGTTGCGTCGCCAGCGTCTGCTGGCCGTAGCAGATGCCGAGGATCGGCACGCCATGTTCGAAAACGATCTGCGGAGCGCGGGGGCTGCCTTCAGCCGTTACCGATGCCGGTCCGCCGGAGAAGATCACGCCTTTCGGCTGGAGCTTCCGGAAGGCCGCGTCGGCATTCTGAAACGGGTGGATTTCGCAGTACACGCCCGCTTCGCGGATGCGACGCGCGATAAGCTGCGTCACCTGGCTGCCGAAATCGATGATGAGGATGCTGTCGGGATGAGCTATCTGGGTCATGGCGAGCCTTTAAAGAAACTTCCCCTTTCTGGCAACGGGGAACGAGGCGAAAATCGCGCCTTCAGAGCACGATGGCGCCATCCTCCAGGCCTTCGAACAGGCTGTCGACGGCATCGGCGAGCTTCCTGTCGATCACATGCAGGTATTCGGTCCAGTCGCCGACATGCTTCAATTCCTCCTTGCCGTCGGAAATGCCGCGCAGGCCGATCAGCGGCAGGCCGAAAAGCTGGCAGCAGCGCAGCACCGCGAACGTCTCCATGTCGACCATGTCGGCGCCGACGAGATCGTAGGCGGCACCCGAGATGATATTGCCGCCGGTTGACAGCGAGGCTTCCCTCACGCCGGGGATGCGCAAGGGGAGCGGCATGATCGCCGGATGGTCGAGGAAGGGTGTGCGGCCCTTCTCGAAACCGAGCGGCGAGGCGTCCATGTCGCGATAGGCGACCGACGAAGCCTGATAGATTTCCGTCTGCTCCAGATTGCGCGAGCCGGCCGAGCCGAGCGAGACGACGAGATCGGGCAGATCGCCCGTCGCTTCAAGCCTTGTCAGCGCATGGGAAAGCACGACAGCCGCCTCGACCGGGCCGACGCCGGTCATCAGCGGCTTGATGCGGGATTTAAGCGCCGGGCCGTATTCGGCATCGACCGCCATCACGAAGAGAATGGATTTGCCGCCGGCAAGGCTTGGCTCGCCGAGGGGAAGTTGAGAAGTCATCCGGTTACATCCTCTCGGCCCCGTATCACCATCATGGTGCCGGTCATGGAAGCGATGAGTTTGGCGGGGCCGTCGCCGATCGCATAGGCGCGGCCATCGGCGACGATGATGGTCGAACCCGGCTTGGTGATTTCGCCGCGAAACAGGAAGCGGTCACCGCGGCCGGGCGACATCAGATTGACCTTGAATTCGATGGTGAGGATCGAGGCATCCGGCTCGATCACCGTATAGGCGGCATAACCGCAGGCGGCATCAAGCGCCGCGGAAATCACTCCGGCATGTAGGAAACCGTGCTGTTGGGTGAGCTTGATGTCGAAAGGCAACTCGATCTCGATGATTGCCTGTTCGACGCGTGTCAACTCGGCGCCAAGCATCCCCATCGCGCCCTGTCGACCAAAACTCTGGCGCACCCGTTCGCGGAAATCGCCCGTGTCTCTCCCGTTCATGTCCCGCCCCTTTCGCAGTTGCGAAATTGGCATGACGCGCGGTGTTCGGCAAGCCGTAGGATGGAACGTGCTCAATTCAGGAGGACGATCGACAGGTTGAGGAGCGTCGCGAACGCGACCCAGAGTGCATAGGGCAGGAAAAGCCATGCGGCGGCACGATTTTCCCTCCAGCTTGCAGCGATGAACATCAGGATCGAGACGAGCAGCGGTATGATGACGACGAGGCCGAGAGCCGGGCTCTGTAAGCCGAAGAAGACCGGCGACCACAGAAGGTTGAGGGCCGCCTGGATGGCAAAGAGAACGAGGCGGCGGCCGTTGTTCTCGTCATACCAGGTCGCGGAAAGTGCGACGCCGATCAGGATGTAGAGGAACGTCCAGACCGGTGCAAAAATCCAGCTCGGCGGATTGAAGAAGGGCTTGTTGAGCGACTGATACCATTCGCCGGGCTGGTTGCCTGCGCCGCTCAGTGCACCAAGTGCCACGCAGGCGGCGATGAAGAGGATCATAACGACAGTTTTGGTCATGCGACCCCCAACTAGGGCGCTTCGGCAGCGGGAAAAGGTCAACCCAGCCGGACGATATGCTGATCCCAGGCGACCGCACTACGGGTGTCGTTGAACTGCCCGTCATAGGACGAGACCGCAATGCCGTGGGTTGCGGGCGCGACGCCGGCTGCCTCGCGGACGGTCTCTTCCTTCACCACCGCGCCCGTCTCGGCGTCGAGCGTGACCACGGCCCCGCCGCCCGGGGAGGTGAGGCCGACGACGCCGTCGCGGCGGTTGACGGCAATGGCGCCGACATAGTTACCAAGCCGGACGGTGGTTTCCCGCGGCAGCGAGACGAAGGACAGGTCTTCGCCCTTGGAAAACCAGCCGGCAAGCGGCGGCAACGCGTTGCGTGCCCCTTCCCACTGGCAGGCGAACCAGATGCGGCCGTTGTCAGTGATGTCGAGATGACGGGTGGAGAGTTGTTTCAACGAGGAGGGCAGGCGGTGCCGCTGGATGAGGGCGCCGGTCTTCGCGTCGAGCAGCACCAGCGATGGTTCCATGCGGTCGATATTCAGCTTGGTGCGGCCGAAATCCGGATGTGTCTCGATGCCGCCATTGGCGATGACGAGAAGCTTGCCGTCGTCGGAAACGGTCATGTCATGGGTGCCGATGCCGTGCGCGTCGAACTCGCCGATGCGGCGGAATTTGTCTCGCGCGTCATAGACGCCGATCATGCCGCGATTGCCGTCGAAATCGTTTTCGCTGGCATAGAGCCGCGTTCCATCCGGCGAGAAATGCCCATGTCCGTAGAAATGCCGGCCTTCCGGCGAGGTGATGATCACCGGTTCGGCCAACCGCGACGGGTCGAACACCATGGCAAACGTGCCCGGGCGGCGGGCGAAGGCGACGGTGCGGCCCGTGGCGGCACTATAGGCCAGACCGTGGGCGCGGGCTGGAAGCGCAACTCGGTCGATGATTTCGCCACGTTCCGAAACGGTGGCGACACCGAAGGAGCCGTCCGGCGCCTTGAAACCCGAAGCGTAGACCGCATCGGCTCGTTCGAAAGCCATCAGGGAGCGCGGTGCAAGAGCGGCAGTGAAGGCGATCCCCGCCGCCTTCAGGAAACCACGCCGGTCGATGGCTTCGCCGTGCCACATGGCCTAGTCGCCATCCGCAAAGGAAAAGCCGGAACTAAGGCCGATGGCGCCGCCGTAGCCGTCGTTCAATTTGGAAATCACGCCCTTTCCGTCGGCCAGGAGCGTATCGAGCTTCTTGCGTTCGGCGGCATTCTCGACCGCCTTTTCGAGATCGGGGGTGATCTTCCCCGAAAGCTCGATCATCGACTTCAGCTGCGCCTGGGTAGCAGCAACGATCGGCCGGTCCTTTTCTTGAAGAAGTGAGACCATGCCGGATTTCTCAAGCAGGATCGCAAGGCCTTCGAGATTGCCCTTCACCGTGGCCCATGTATTTTCCGAGCGCCAGAATAGAGCCTGTTTCGGGAATTTCGCTTTATCGGCCCCCTTGTAGAAGGTCTCGATCCGCTGGTCGCGCACGGCTTCGGCGCCGTGAACGAGAATGCCGAGCAGCGCCGTGATCGCCTCGCCGCCGGTGCGGAAATTCGGATTGTCCGGTCCGGGTTGTTCCCAGGCTTTCTGGATGCCGTTCGGGTCATCCCAGATGTCGGAAAGTTCCTTGGCGACATTGGCGATATTGCCGGCGACAGCCGCGCCGTAGCGGCAGCGGAAACTCTGCTTCCCCCTGAGGAGTTCGTCCGAGCCGCTGCCCGCGAGGACATATTCGAGTGCGCCAAAACCCTGCATGGCGACGCTCTTGGTGCCGAGCGAAAGGGGATCGGTTGCGGTTTCATCCGCCTTCGACAGGACGGACTGTACCTGCTTCAGCCCCGTGCTCTTGCGGTCCGGGTAAAACAGGATGCGCTCAAAACGGTTATGCTCGATCACCGGACCGACGCGCACCACCTCGATATGCGCCCAGCTCACGGCCGCATCGCGGAAGGCGTTTTTTGCGGCATCATAATTCGTCCTGGAAGGCGCCTCGCAGAGGGCCTTCATCGCCGCCGTCATCCTGCCCGCGGATTCGTGGAAGGCGTCGTAACCCGGCCGGATGAACCCGTCGACCGCCGCCGCCATCACCCTGGTAACATCGGCCATCGGCAGATCCACGGAAGGAGCCGCATCGCCCTCCTGCGCGAGAGCCGCGACGGGGAGCAGCGAGACGAGTCCGGCAAGGAGGATTTTGCGCATCAAAGTGACTCCAGAAATCTGAGCAGGGCGGCACGGTCCTGTTTGGAGAGCGCGGCAAAGGCGTCGCGGGCTTTCTGCGCCTCGCCGCCATGCCAGAGAACGGCCTCGGTCAGGTTTCGCGCGCGGCCGTCATGCAGGAAGAACGTATGGGCGTTGACGGTTTCGGTAAGCCCGATGCCCCAGAGCGGTTGGGTGCGCCATTCGCTGCCGCTCGCGACACCTACCGCCTGGCCATCGGCAAGGCCTTCGCCCATGTCGTGCAGCAGGAAATCGGAATAGGGCCAGATGAGCTGGAAGGCATGCGCCTTATTGCCGGCATTCCGGCTCGTTACGAATTTTGGCGTGTGGCAGGCGGTGCAGCCGGCCTGGTAGAAGAGTTCCTTGCCCTTCAGCACCGTCTTGTCGCCGATGTCGCGACGGGCCGGCACGGCGAGGTTTTCGGAATAGAAGGTGACGAGCGGCAGAACTGGGTCGGGCGCCTCGACCGGCCCGAGCCGCTGTTGCACGCCGGTCGGCATGGCGAGGCATGCAGCCTCCGCCTTGGTGCAGTCGCCGTGGTCGAACGGATTGTCGGGAGTGGAGATGCCGAGGTCACCGGCAAAGGCGGACGAGCTCTGGTCGCGGACCGAGGCATTCTGCGCCTTGAAGCCGAAGCGGCCGAGCTTCAGTTCGCCGGTCTTGTGGTCGCGCACCATGGCCGGCTTGCCGGAAATCCCGTCGCCGTCCTTGTCATCCGGGTCGGCCAAGCCGAGAATGTCGGCATCGTGGATCGCCTGGATCAGGCCCATGCCGATCATCGGCGGCGCGATCCGTGGCGACAACGTCACGTCGCCTTCCATCGCGCCGTAACCGAGGTCGGCGACCGAATAGGTCGGCTTGCGCAGATTGACCACTTCGCCGTCGCCGAGCTTGACCGGGATTTCCTCGTAGGAAATCTGCATCCGGCCTTCGGAGGCGAGGCCGGACACGGCGAGGTCCTGCAGCTGCTCGCCATAGATCGCGTCGGGGAAATTGAGCTTCCTGTAATCGGCGACCGCTTCGCGCTCCTCGTCGGTGCGCGCCGGACGGGCGAGCCGGAAGAACATGGAAGTCGCGTCGGCACCGCCTTCCGGAGGATGGCCGCGGCCGTCCTTCAGGTGGCAGCTCTGACAGGCGCGGGCGTTGAAGAGCGGGCCGAGCCCGTCGGAGGCCTGCGTCGAGGAGGGCGCCGAGACCCACAGCTTCGTGAACAGCGCATTGCCGAGCTTGAACGTCCCTTCTTCCTCGAAGGTGAGGTTGGCGGAGAAATGCGAGAAGGCGTCGCCATTGACATCGGCGCGGCTGGTCGCGCCGCCGCCGGACATGGTCTCGAATTGCTCGGGTTTGGAGAAATCGGTCGCCGGGCGCGTGACGCTCTCGACGCGTTTCTGATCCTTCGGATTGAGATCCGTGCGGATGGTCGGGAAAAGCGCGTCGCCACCGGTCGCGATCAGCGGCGTGAGCAGGAAAGCGCCCGAAAGGATCGGCAACAGGAAGACGAAAGACTTGGGCGTTCTCATAGGGGCATCGGGCCGCAGGCTGAAGGTCAGCCGCGGCCCGCCTTTTCATTGCTTATTTGAAGACGGCGTCAGGATTATCGAGGCTGTCGGAACCTTCAAGCTCTACTTTGCCAAGCTTCAGCGACGCAATGACGCGCTCGACGCTCTTGCTCTGGTCGATCAGGCCGTCGATCGCCTTCTGGACGACCGCATTACCCTCTTTATTGCCTTCGCCGATCATCTGGTCGTAGGCCTCGACCTTCTTCGCGCGGTCGGCCATGGCGTTCATGGCGGCGAGCGTCGCGTCGAGCTTGCCGAGCATTTCGGTGTCGAGCGCCTTGTCGGTCGCGGCAACCAGTTCCGAGAGCGAGGGTCCCGTCATCTTGGTGCCGTCGACGCGGATATATTCGCCCGTATAGGCCGACTTGATGCCGATCGCGTCGTTGAGATGCGAGTTGTAGGTGTTGTCGGAGAAGCAATCGTGCTCTTCTTCCGGATCGTGCAGCAAAAGGCCGAGCTTCATGCGCTCGCCGGCAAGCTCACCATAGGAGAGCGAACCCATGCCGGTCAGGATGGCGGTCAGGCCCTTCTTGGAATTGGCCTCGACATTCCTGGTTGCCTTGCCTTTCGGCCCCCAGGCGGTGACCATGTCCTTGAGGTCGGAGACCAGCAGGGCGGACGCGGCCTTCAGGTATTCGGCGCGGCGGTCACAATGGCCGTTGGTGCAATTGGCCTTGTCATAGTCGGTATAGGAGCGCTTGCCGGCGCCCGGTCCGGTGCCGTTCAGGTCCTGGCCCCAGAGCAGGAATTCGATGACGTGGTAGCCGGTCGCGACGTTCGCCTCGATTTCGCCGGCCTCGTTGAGACTGCGCAGCGTCTTGGCATCGAACTTCGAAAGGTTGAGTGTCTTGCCGTTGACCTTGATCTTCGGGTTGGCAATCACGTTCGCGGTATAGAGCGCGTTCTCGTCGCTCTCGGTGCCATAGGAGGCATCGACATAGTCGATCAGGCCCTCATCGAGCGGCCAGGCATTCACCTTGCCTTCCCAATCGTCGACGATCGGGTTGCCGAAACGATAGACTTCGGTCTGCTGGTAGGGAACGCGGGCGGCGAGCCAGGCGTCCTTGGCAGCCTTCAGCGTCTCTTCGCTGGGCTTGGCGATCAGCGCGTTGACGGCCTTGTCGAGCGCCTGCGCGGTCGTCAGTGAATCTTCGTATTTCGCATGCGCCATGTCGGCATAATGCTTGAGCACGGCGGCGGATGTGGCGGCGGCCTCAGCCTCTGTCACGACGAACGCCGCGGAGGCGGCGAAAAGCGCCAGGGCGGCGCCGAGAACGGTCTTGCGGATCATGTCCCTCTCCTTCACAGCCCGGATCTCTCCCCGGCCGTCAAAGGGTACATCGCGCAATTGGAAACTGGTGTCAAATTATCTAGTTTAGAATAATTTGAAAGTATACCTCGGCTTTAACCTCGCCCCGCGGCATTCACGCTTTGCGTTGCATACGGCAGAAAAAGAATCCGTCTGTATCGGTACTTGCCGGCGTCAACGTCACCGTCAGTGCATCTTTCGAGCGTGGCCGCGGTGCATCCTTCCCGAAAATCTCATCCCAGCGCGCTGCAGCCGGCGCGATCGAAAATTCCGGGTTTTCGGCGCAGAAACGAGAAACCTGGGCATCGTTCTCCTCCGGCAGGATGGAGCAGGTGACATAAAGAAGTGCGCCGCCCGGCTTCACGAAGACGGCGGCTTCCGAAAGCGCCTCCTGCTGCTGCGCAATGCGCTCGTCGAGGTTTTTAGGCGTGAGCCGCCACTTGGTGTCCGGGCGGCGGCGCCAGGTGCCGGTGCCGGTGCAGGGGGCGTCGACCAGGACCGCATCGAGCTTGCCCTTCAGGCCGTTCAGCTGGCGCGCATCGTCATGCACCTGCACATTGCGGGTGCCGGCGCGCCGCAGCCGCTCGATGATCGGTGCGAGCCGCTTGCGGTCGGCGTCATAGGCGTGGATCTGGCCCTTGTTGTGCATCGCGGCCGCCATGGCGAGCGTCTTGCCGCCGCCACCGGCACAGTAATCGAGAACCTGGTCGTGTTCGCCCGGCTGCACAAGCTCGGCGACGATCTGCGAGCCTTCGTCCTGAACTTCGAACCAGCCTTTCTGGAACGAAAGCTCGGCGGTGACGTTCGGCAGACGGGACGCTCCTTCGCCGGCGGCAATCCGGATGCCGTTGCGGGCGATGCGCGAAGCCTTTGCGTTCGAGCGTTCCAACGCCTTGACGACCTTCTCGCGAGACGCCTTCAGCGTGTTGGCGCGCAGATCGAGGGTCGGGCGGCCGGCCAAGGCCTTGGCCTCGACGAGCCAGTCCTCGCCGAAATTGGCTTCGAAGGACGGCTGGATCCAGTCGGGTATGTCGCCCTGCACATGCAGGGGCGCATCTTCGAGATTGCGGGAGGCGAGCGACGAGAGGTTCGCCTCGGTCAGGGCCGGCGGCGCGAAACGGTCGTCGGTGAACTCGGCCTGGAGTGCCTCGGTCGTCAGGCCCCATTGCCGGATCAGGACCGCATAGGCGAGGGCCGCCGGACTTTCGTCGTCCATGAGCCAGGCATGCGACAGACGCATGCGCAACGCGTCGTAGACGATGTTGCCGATTGCGGCACGATCGCCGGAACCGGCGAAACGATGGGCGAGGCCCCAGTCCTTGAGGGCGTCGGCGACAGGGCGCTTGCGCGTTTCGATGTCGGCCAGCACCTCTATGGCCCCGGCAATTCGTCCGCCCAATCGCATGTCACACTCCGTGTCGGTTGCACCCGTATGGCACGGGTCGTAACCGCGAATGCGCGCTAGGGCAAGAGGCCGGCTTAGCTGTCTCCTTGAACAGCCTTAGCCGTCGATCGCTTTCAGGCCCTTGCCCGCGACCTTCTGATCGCTGGCATCGACGATCTGGTAACAGACCTGGGCGGTGCCGGAGCTGATCATGCCGATGTTCTTGGCGGCGGCCTTGGAGACGTCGATCACCCGGCCGCGGATGAATGGCCCGCGGTCGTTGATGCGCACGACGACGCTTCTGCCGTTGCGCTTGTTCGTCACCATCACCTTGGTGCCGAACGGCAGCGTCCGATGGGCCGCGGTCATGAGAGAAGGGTTCATTCGTTCCCCGGATGCCGTCTTGGATCCGAGGGCATACCAGGATGCGTGACCGCATCCGGGCGCAGCATTGGCCTGCGCGGCGCCGAGAGTTGCAAAAGCAGCAATGGAGGCCGCGGCGAAAGTCGAGCGTCGAATTGTTGTCAAGTCGGTCGTCCCCGTTCGTTTTGTCCCTGCACGTTGCGTGCAAAACGGCTAAGCGGGGCGAAAAGTGGCAAAAAAGTGAGACTTTCGATCACGGAACGTTACAGACTGTAACATTTGTGATTAGATTGCCGTCGATCTTTTTAAGAAGCCAGCTAAGCTTCTGCGGAAGAAAAGCTTTAAAAACAGTCGGAAAGCATAATTTCGTTTCAGGGTGACTCGTAGGGAGTCTGCGATCACGAAAACCACAGAAAAAAATTTGTTGCGATGCGAGGATTATTGCCTCATTTGGGCAAATTTTGTGACGCTCAGCCGTAAGTATTAAGAAATAATAACTAGCTCATCCGATCAGGATGGAAATTTCACCCGTTTCAAAATGAGACTTTCATCCGCGCCAGCGGTCTGAGGACCACAATTCGGCAAGCGACATCCGGTAGTTCGGGAAACGGAATTCGAAGCCCGCGGCACGGATCTTGGCGTTCGAAACGCGCTTGTTGGCGCCATAGAAGGAGCGCGCCATCGGCGTCATGTCGGCAGTCTCGAAATCCTGTTCCGGCGGCGGCTCGACGCCCATCAGCCGTGCCGCTTCGAGGATGACATCCTGCGGCGGACCGGGCTCGTCGTCCGTGACATTATATATACCGCCGAGATTGCCTTTCGCGAGGAAGAGCGCCGCGCCGCCGATGTCTTCGACGCGAATCCGGTTGAAGACCTGGTCTCTCTTTATAATGCGCCGTGCCGTGCCGCGCGCCAGGTTGACGAACGCGTTGCGGCCAGGCCCGTAGATGCCGGAGAGGCGAAGGCTCGCCACGGGCAGGCCCGCGGCCCGCCCCACGGCGGTCCAGGCCTCTTCCGTATCGACCCGTTCGATCGACCGGCCCTGGATCGGACTGCCCGGCGTCTCTTCGGTGACCCACCCGCCGCCGTGATCGCCGTAGACGCCGACCGTTGACAGATAGCCGATCCATTCGAGGTTCGGGCAAAGCGCGCGCAGCTGCCCCGAGACGAGCTTGAGCAGCGGGTCGCGCTCGGTGCCGGGCGGGATCGACTGCACCAGGTGCGTCGTCTCCCGAAGCTCTGTCAGCAGTTCGTTGCTGAACGGGCTGCCGTCGAACACGAAGGCCTTGATGTCACGGGCCGCAAGCTCCAGCGCCTTGTGGGCCGTTCTGACGGTGCCGGAGACCCGATGACCTTCGGATTTGAAGGCCTCGGCGATCGCCTGGCCCGAATAGCCGCATCCGAAGATCATCACATTCATCAGGCCGCTCCCGCCAATCGCCATTCTTCCCGTACTTCCGGATCGTCTTCCGCGCCGTGTACCTCGGCAAACCGCGCAAAGTCGTCCTCCGCCATCAGCCGTTTCAGAGCCCATATAGCCATGCCGCGCACCACGGGCGAGGGGTCGCCCGCAAGTTCGAGACATTGGCCGATGAACTCAGCGTCACCGGAATTGCCGGCAGCGATCAGCACGTTGCGGATGAACCGGTCACGGCCGATGCGTTTGACCGGCGAGCCGCTGAAGAAGGTCCGAAAAGCCGCATCGTCCAAGGTCAGCAAATACGCGATCGACGGTTCCTTCAAATCCTCGCGCGCCTGCAGCTTCATTTCCGACGCGCTGGCGGCAAACTTGTTCCAGGGACAGGCCGCAAGACAATCGTCGCAGCCATAGATGCGGTTGCCGATCAATGGCCGGAATTCCGGATCGATCGGGCCTTTGTGTTCGATCGTCAAATAGGAGATGCAGCGGCGGGCATCGAGCCGATAGGGCGCCGGAAACGCAGCCGTCGGACAGGCGTCGAGACAGGCCCGGCAGGAGCCGCAATGGTCTGTTTCAGCCTCGTCGACGATAAGGTCCGCCGTGGTGAACAGGCTGCCGAGGAAAAGCCAGGAGCCGTGCGTGCGGCTGACGAGATTGGTGTGCTTGCCCTGCCAGCCGAGCCCGGCTGCCGCCGCGAGCGGCTTTTCCATCACCGGTGCGGTATCGACAAAGACCTTCACGTCCTCGCCGGCGCGCGCCGCAAAGCGCGTGGCGATCTCCTTCAACCGGCCCTTGATGATGTCATGATAATCGCGGTTGCGCGCATAGACCGAGATCGCCGCCTTGTCCGGCTTGTCGAGAATGCCGCGCGGGTCTTCCTCCGGCCCGTAGTTCAGTCCGAACATGACGATCGAACGTACCTGATCCCATAGCACCTTCGGATCGGCGCGGCGCAGCCTCGTTTCCGCCATCCAGTCCATGCTGCCGTGGTGCCCGTCGGCCAGAAAAATCTCCAGCCGCTCCGGGGCCTGCGGAATGCTGTCAGGGCCTGTGATTCGGCAAAGATCAAAGCCCTGGGCCGCCGCTTCCTCGCGGACGAAGGCAGTCAGCTTCTCCCGCCGCCGGAGCGCCTTTCCTTCCTCCCGCGAAGTCGCGTCAGAAATCAAGGTCCGCATAATGGGATACCGGGGTGAGGCCGCGGATGCGCTCGGCAAGCATCGGCCGGAAGGAGGGGCGGGATTTCAGCCGCTGATACCAGTCCTTGGCGACCGGCGTCTCCGACCAGTCGATTTCTCCAAGATAGTCGAGGATCGAAATCGAAGCGGCGGCGGCAAGGTCGGCATAGCTCAGCCGGTCACCGGCGAGCCAGGGCCGCGAGCCGGCGAGCCAGGAGAGATATTTCATATGCTGGCGGATATTGGCACGGGATGTGCGCAGCACCTTCGAGTCCGGCGCGCCGCCGCCTTGAGCAGTCGTCATCTGCAGCTTGAAGACCCGCTCCCGGGTCAGCGGCCGGGTGACATCCTGTTCCATCTTCTGCAGGAACCATTCCGTCAGCCGCCGGATTTCGGCGCGCTGCCACGGGTCTTCGGCCAAAAGCCGGCGGTCGCGCTTCAGCACGCCATGGGTTTCATCGAGGAATTCCAGGAGCACGGAAGGGCCACAAAGCACTCTCATGCTGTCATCGACATAGACCGGGAGCGTGCCGGCAGGATTGAGCGTCAGGAATTCCCGCCGCTTTTCCCATGGCTGCTCCTCGACCAGATCCGCCTGAAAGCCGTATTCGGCGAGAATCAGCCGGACGAACCGAGAGGCCGAAGACATGGAATGATGATAGAGCGTGGGCATGGATACTTGAACTTCACGAACTTCGTATAGGAGGGGCAGGGGCGCCTCGCGCGCCCGCCTGACATATGGCAGCTATATGGATTTGGTAGGCCCAAGACAAGCAAGGGCTTATAAACTGCTTAAAACTGCCCTTATCTGCTCAATAAAGGATTAAGAATGGCGGATCAGTCCATCATCAGTGCGCTCATCCTCGGTGTGATCGAGGGTATTACCGAGTTTTTGCCGATCTCCAGCACTGGCCATCTCATCATCGCAGAGCAATGGCTCGGCCGCCGGTCTGATACGTTCAATATCGTCATCCAGGCCGGCGCTATCATCGCGGTGACCATCATCTACTGGCGCCGTCTGCTCGACCTGTTGCTCGGTTGGCGGGAGCCGGCGAATCGCGACTATGCTGCCAAGCTGATCGTCGCCTTCCTGATCACGGCAGTTCTCGGCCTGATCGTGAAGAAGCTTGGATTCGCGCTTCCGGAAGACGCGGCGCCGATTGCGTGGGCGCTGATCATTGGCGGCATCTGGATGATCTTTGCGGAATGGGCGGCCGCACGCAGGCCGGCTTCCACCCAGATAACCTGGCTCGTGGCGATCCTGGTCGGCATCGCGCAGGTCGTCGCGGGCGTCTTCCCCGGCACCTCGCGTTCGGGTGCCACGATCTTCATCGCCATGTTGGCCGGCACGGGAAGCCGGGCTGCGGCCACGGAGTTCGCCTTCCTCGTGGGTATCCCGACCATGTATGCGGCCAGCGGCTATGAGCTGTTGAAGACGCTCAAGGACGGCAGCGCCGCGGACGAGGACTGGACTTCTCTCGGCGTTGCCTTCGTCGTATCGACGATCGTCGCCTTCGTCGCCGTGAAATGGCTGCTGACCTATATCCGCAGCAACCGCTTCACCGTCTTCGCGATCTACAGAATCATTCTCGGATTTTTGCTGCTCGGCCTGATCGCGCTGGGATCCGTCCCGCAGCACGGTGAGCAGAATGCCGTGGTCTCAAGCACTGGAGCGCCCGCCGACACTGCCCTGCGTCCCGCACTGGTGAAGTGAGGATCGCCTTATTCGTCACGAAGCAAAAAGGCAGCTGAAAAGCTGCCTTTTTTGCGTTGTCGGCTGCTCAATGATGGATGGATGCCGTGCTGCACGGATCGACGCCGTATGCAGGCGCGCATTCGCTCTTGCCGGCGGCGCCCGTCGTCGGGGCCATGAAGGAGCCCGCGAGGATGATCAATGCTGCGCACGCAAAAAAGAGGGCGATGGGTTTGCCCATGGAGGAATGCCTTTCGATGGAAGATTTTATCGTCACGGTTGCGCCGCTTGTTTTGTGAAGGTGGATTTATGGGTTGGATTAGAGGAATTCAATAAAGGATTTTGCTGAACCGGCCGTTAACGCGACTGCTTCAGCCACTGCGACCTTTGTGCCACTATCCTTGCCCGAAACATGAGCGACAACAAAGGGGTGCCCGATTTTTCAGCGGGCACGACACGAATATCGAAGCGAAACAAATCGCTGGATATGGTTAATGATATCAGGCCGCGCGGCCGGAGCCGGTGTACTGGCCCTGCGGGCGGTACTGCACAAGGTAAGATGGCAGGATAGAAGAGACGAGCGTCGGGCGGATGTCCATCCCCTGCAACGTGCGGCCTTCCGCGGTGGCCGCGTCGGAGACGACATTATCGACCTTCAGCAGCTTCACCTGGTCACCGGTGATCGGCGGCTGGACGAAGGGGATCAGGGACGCGATGCTGCCGATCAGCGACGCGATGCCGAAAGGCAGCGAGACGAGCGCATTGCTGCGATTGGTGACGCGCAGCATCGTCTCGAGACACTGGCGGAAGGTCATGACTTCGCCGCCGCCGAGCTCATAGATCTTGCCGGAAGCGATCGTGCCGTCGACGGAGCGGGCGACGGCTTCGGCGACATCCTCCACATAGACCGGCTGGAACTTCGTCTTGCCGCCGCCGATCAGCGGCAGGGCAGGGAACATGCGGGCCATGGAGGCGAACTTGTTGAAGAAGCTGTCTTCCGGCCCGAACATGATCGACGGCCGCAGGATCACGGCATCCGGCAGCGTCGAAAGGATCGTCGCCTCGGCACGGCCCTTGCTGCGGGCATAGGACGATTCCGAATTGGCATCGGCGCCGATCGCCGAAATATGGGTGAGCCTGGCACCGGCCGCACGTGCCGCATCGGCAACCGCACGAGCCCCGAAATCCTGAACCGCGTCGAACGTGTTGCGGCCGCTTTCGAACATGATGCCGACGCAGTTGACCACATGCGAAGCGCCGTCTACGGCCCGCAGAACCGACTGGCGGTAGCGAAGGTTCGCCTGGATCAGCGAGATCTGCCCGACGTAGCCGGCCGGCAGCAGGAAGCCGGCGAGATCCGGACGGCGGACGGCAACCCGGACGCGATAACCGCGCTTGGCGAGCGTACGAACCACATGCCTGCCGACGAAGCCCGATCCTCCGAAAACGGTGACGAGCGGCGGAAGGTTGTTGATGGTCATGGCGTGCTCCGGGAGCCTGTGGGACGAGATGAGTGCTGTTTAGCCGAATCGCGGCACGGGTGGAAGTGTCTCCACTGCCGCACCGGCCGCGACAAGCGGTTCTTAAAGGCCGTCGAGGACGACGATTTCGCCATCCGCCACTTCCTGGCGGATTTTGATGGCGATCGCATATTCCGGCGAATTGTAGCAGTCGATGGCGGCCTGCATCGACGGGAATTCGATGATGACGTTGCGGGCGCGGGACTTGCCCTCCATCGCCGCCATTGCGCCGCCGCGGGCGAGGAAATTGGCGCCGTATTTTTCGAAGGCGGGCGTGGCGGCCGCGATATAGTCCTTGTAGCGTTCAGGGTCGCGGACATCGACGCGAGCAACCCAATATCCCTTGGCCATGGCATTTCCTCCAACGTGTTTTCGGTTGCGGTGACTTCAGGCAAATTCCAGGGTGAGTCAAGATGACGGGCTTCGCTTACCTATCCTGCAGCCCACAGGAACTCATCCCAGACCGCGATCGGGAGGAATCGTCTCCGGCTACGGCTCGCTATCAGAGCACGCCCTGCATCTCGGCGAGGATGGCTTGCGCTGCAGCCTTCGGATCCGGCGCCTTGACGATCGGGCGGCCGACGACGAGATGGCTCGATCCGGCACGCAATGCGTCCGAAGGCGTCATGACCCGCTTCTGGTCGCCCGCTTCCGAGCCCGCGGGGCGGATGCCGGGCGTGACGATCGCCATGTCGGGACCGACGATCTTGCGCACCGCAGCCGATTCCTCGGCCGAGCAGACGATGCCGCCCATGCCGGCCGCCAGCGCCTGTTCGGAGCGTCGCAGAACCAGCGTATGCGGATCGTATTCGTAACCGGCATCGACGAGGTCCGTCTCGTCCATCGAGGTCAGGACGGTGACCGCGAGCAGGCAGAGGTCTGAACCCCTGGCTGCCTCGACCGCGGCGCGCATCGCCTTCGGATAGGCGTGCAGGGTGAGCATGGTCATGCCCATCTTGACGATGTTCTCGACGCCCTTCGCGACCGTGTTGTCGATGTCGAGCAGCTTCATGTCGAGGAAGACTTTTTTGCCATCCTTTGCGAGATCGCGTGCAAGTTCGAGGCCACCGGCGAATACGAGCTGGTAGCCGATCTTGTAGAAGGAAACGGTGTCGCCGAGCGTGGAGATCATCTTTTCGGCCTCGCCGACGGTCGGAATGTCGAGGCCTACGATGAGGCGATCACGAGCGTTCATGCCTGGAACCCTTCCCATTTTTCGATGGGCGTCCAGTCGCATGAGACAGTTCGATCCGCAAGGGTAAAGCAGAAGAGATTTCCGCCGCCACCCGGCTGGTCCCGGTCGCGGGCGATCGGTGAGCCGGTAAGGTGGCATTTCAACAGCGTTCCAACACCGCCATGGCCGACGAAGGCGATCGGGACGTGCGGATCGTGACCGGCGAGAATTCCGGCGACCGCCGAAACGATACGGCTCTGCGCGTCCACGGCGCGCTCCCAGCCTTTGAAGCTCTCCTCAGGATGGGCGAAGAACCAGTTCGCCGCGTCCTCGAACTGTGGCGGCGGCAGAAAGCCTGTCGCCGAGCGGTCGTTCTCGTGGGTGTTCTCGGCGATCTCGATCGAAATGCCCGAGGCGAGGCCGAGGATTTCCGCAGTCTCGATCGCCTTCACCTCGTCGCTGGAGACGATCCGGCCGAGCTTCCTCGCCCAGTCGGACCGGGCGGCCTGGCGGGCGCGCGCGGCGCCGACATCCGAAAGCCCCCAACGAGGCACCGGAACGTCCGGATCGATACGGACCTGCGGATGGGTGATGTAGAGACCGAACGTCATGATCAGCCGCGGCTGTAGGTCCAGAGCTGCGCGGGCGGAATATTGCGGACGACGAAATCGTAGTGCTTGATCCGGTAGCGGTCGGGCTGGGCGATGATCGGCGAAACGGGGCCGTAGGTGATCTGCATCACCGGCCGGCCGGCCGGGATTCGGTCGAGCAGGTCTTCGAGCAGCGCGATACGGCGCTCCATCGGGAAGCTCAGAAGCGGGATGGCCGAAATAATGCTGTCGAAGGTCCTGTCTTTCCAGGCGCCAAGCGTGCGCTTGAGATCGAAGGCATCGCCGTTGATGAAGTTCACGCCCTGGTAGGTGCGGACGAGATGCTGGAAGAAATCGGTCGAATATTCGATCGACACCAGGTTCTCCGGCGAGATGCCGTGCTTCAGGATCGCCTTGGTGATGATGCCGGTGCCGGGTCCGAGTTCGAGGACGGGCAGGCCCGATTGGGTGTCGATGACGCTCGCCATGCGCTTGGCGGTGACCGAGGAGGTTGGGCAGATCGCGCCGACCCGTTTCGGTCCATCGATCCAGCCTTTGAAGAACCGGATCTCGTCGTCGAACTTGCGGCCGAGCCGCTCCTTCAGGCGCAATTCCATTTTTTTATCCTCTCCCTTTTTTGCCCTATGTGAACCCTTATGCCGCAAAAGCAAGGAAAAATGTCGCATCGGGAAAACTGCGTGAAAAAGGCGGCTGGAGTTTCCCAGCCGCCTCGATGACCTAGACGCGCATCGGCATCAAGACATAGAGCGCGTCGTCACCCGCCGTGTCGCGCACCAATGTCGGAGAACCGGCATCGGCCAGCATGAAGATCGCATCCTCGCCGGAAAGCTGGGCGGTGATGTCGAGCAGGTACTTGGCGTTGAAGCCGATTTCCATCGGATCATTGTCGTAACCGACCGCAACCTCTTCCGTGGCGCTGCCCGAATCCGGATTATTGACGGTCAGCATCAACTGGCCGTCGGTCAGCGACAGTTTGACCGCGCGGCCGCGCTCGGATGAAATGGTCGAGACGCGGTCGACGGCCCTTGTAAAGCTCTGGCAATCGACGCGCATTTCCTTGTCGTTGCCCGTCGGGATGACGCGCTGGTAATCCGGGAAAGTCCCGTCGATCAGCTTGGAGGTCATCACCACCGAGCCGAGCGTGATGCGGATCTTGGCGTCTGAAACCTCGATCGTAACGGTCGCTTCCGGATCGTCGACCAGTTTCTGAAGCTCGCCGACCGTCTTGCGGGGAATGATGATGCCCGGCATTCCCTCCGAGCCCGACGGCGCCTGCACATCGGCGCGCGCCAGGCGATGGCCGTCGGTCGCGACCGCGCGAAGCTTGAGGTCCCCATCGGCTTCGATCGTGTGGAAGAAGATGCCGTTCAGGTAATAGCGGGTCTCCTCGGTGGAGATCGCGAACTGGGTGCGGTCGATCAGCATTTTCAGATCGGTCGCCTTCAGCTTGAACGTATGCGTGAAGCTGCCGGCGGTGAGATCCGGGAAGTCCGATTCCGGCAGGCACTGCAGCGAGAACTTCGAACGGCCGGATTGCACCGTCATCGAGCCGCCGTCCGGGTTGGTGGCGAGCAGCACCTCGGAACCGTCCGGCAGCTTGCGGACGATTTCGTAAAGCAGGTGCGCCGGAACCGTCGTGGCCCCGGCAGTCTCGACCATGGCCGGCAGGACCTCGGTGATTTCGAGATCGAGGTCGGTCGCCTTCAGGTCGAGGCTGGCGCCGGAGGCCCGCATCAGCACGTTGGAAAGGATCGGGATCGTGTTCCGACGCTCCACCACGCGATGCACGTGGTTCAGCGACTTCAGAAGGTTGGACCGCTCAAGAGTAATACGCATGGACGCAATCGCTTTCGACCGTGGCGATCCGGCAGGGCCGGACCCCTGATATTCTGCCGGCTTTGGGCCAGCCGGATGATGTGGACCGGCAAAATGGCAGACAACCCGTTCCAAAAGCAAGGGGTGAACAAGGCGTTAGCAAGTCATTTCACATCTGTCTCATGCACTGCACACAGAAAATATGCGTTCTCAACAGCTTGCGCTTTACTTGCCGAAGCCGGCCAGCTTGCCCATAAAGGCTCATGACCATCCATCTGTGCGTGACGCCCCTTGACCGATGAACCGAAAAGCAGCCAGCGCGGCTATCGCGTCGCCAATACTTTCGTGCCCGCGCGGCCGCTGGAGCCGGCGCTTTATCTGGTCGCAACCCCGATCGGCAATCTCGGGGACATCACGCTACGGGCGCTCGAAACGCTTTCCGGCGCCGATGTGCTGGCCTGCGAGGATACCCGCGTCACCCGCGTGCTTCTCGACCGTTACGGCATCGTCAACCGGCCCTACGCCTATCACGAGCACAATTCCGACGACGTGGGGCCGAAGCTCATCGCGGCACTGGAAGAGGGGAAGTCCGTGGCGCTGGTCTCCGACGCCGGCACTCCCTTGGTCTCGGATCCCGGCTACCGGCTTGGCCAGATGGCGATCGAAGCCGGCCACAAGGTCGTGCCGATCCCTGGCGCCTCGGCGCCGCTCGCAGCCCTTGTCGGTTCTGGCATGCCGTCGGATGCGTTCCTGTTCGCCGGTTTCCTGCCGGTCAAGGACAAGGGCCGGCGCGACCGGCTGGCCGAGCTTTCAAAGGTGCCGGCGACGCTGATCTTCTTTGAATCGCCGCATCGCATCGGAGCGACGCTTGGCGCCGCCGCCGAAGTGCTCGGGGCGAACCGGCGCGCGACAGTCTGCCGCGAACTGACCAAGACTTTCGAAGAGTTCCGCCGTGGCACCCTGGAAGAACTCGCCGCCTACTACAATGACGACCGCGTCGTGAAGGGCGAGATCGTGCTGCTCCTGGCGCCGCCGGAGGCAGGGGAGCCTCCCGGCGAGGTCGAGGTGGACGTCCTGCTGCGCCGGCTTTCAGCCTCCATGCCGGCCGCCAAGGCAGCCGCCGAAGCCGCCCGCGTGACGGGACTGCCGCGCAAGGATCTCTATCAGCGGCTTCTGAACTTGAAAGGCGAGGCGGGTGGCGGAGAGTGACCCAGGTCTGAAACGCCGCAAAGCCGAGCGGCAAAAGGCCCAGCGATGGGGTCATGTCTCGGAATATCTCGCCGCGCTTTATCTCCTGGTCAAAGGCTATCGAGTTCTGGCCATCCGCTACCGCACCAAGCTAGGGGAGATCGATCTGATCGTCCGCAAAGGCGATCTGGTGGCCTTTGTCGAGGTCAAGGCGCGGATCGGTGAACAGGAGGCGATCGACGCCGTCGGCTACGCCACTCAGAACCGAATTCGAGCCGCAAGCGATATCTGGCTTTCAAAGCGGAAGGATGCTGCAAGATTATCCCAGCGTTACGACGTGATCGCGGTGCTTCCAGGCCGTCTGCCGCGGCATTTTGCGAACGCTTTCTGACGCTGATGTGAAATTATTGCATAGGTGTGCAATGTAACATTTCTGACATGAAACTGTTAAGGGCCTGTCACAGCGTAGCCCTATTGCGATCCTCATCCCAACAAAGGTGGAGAGGACGTTCAAATGTTCAAAAAGCTTTCGATGGCCGCGATCGCGGTCGCTCTGTCGGCGACCTCGTCGCTTGCTGCGACCGAAGTCACCTGGTGGCATGCCATGGGCGGCGAGCTCGGCAAGAAGCTCGAAGAGGTTGCTCAGAAGTTCAATGAAAGCCAGAGCGACTACAAGGTCGTTCCGGTCTTCAAGGGCACCTATCCGGAAACCCTGACCGCCGCCATCGCCGCCTTCCGCGCCGGCCAGCAGCCGGCGATCGTTCAGGTCTTCGAAGTTGGCACCGGCACGATGATGGCCGCCAAGGGCGCCGTCTATCCTGTCTACAAGCTGATGGCCGACAACAAGGAGCCTTGGGATCCGAAGGGCTTCCTCGCGCCGGTCGTAGGTTATTATTCGGACGCGCAGGGCAACATCCTGTCGATGCCGTTCAACTCCTCTACCCCGATCATGTACTACAACAAGGACGTCTTCCAGAAGGCTGGCCTTGATCCGGAAGTTGCCCCGAAGACCTGGGCCGAGCTTGCCACCATGGGCAAGAAGATCGTCGATTCCGGCGCTGCTCCCTGCGGTTTCACCCTGTCCTACGCTGCGACCTGGGTTGGTCTCGAAAACTACTCCGCCATCCAGAACCTGCCCTACGGCACACTTCAGAACGGCTTTGGCGGCCTGAAGACCGAGTTCAAGTTCAACGGCAAGGAACAGGCTGCATTCTGGGATAACCTGAAGAAGCAGCAGGACGCCAAGGTCTTCAAATACGGCGGCCCGGGCGGCGGTGCTGAAACGGCTCCGATGTTCTACGCGCAACAGTGCGCCGTCTACATGGGCTCCTCCGCTTCGCGCGCCGGCGTCATCAACAATGCCAAGGGCTTCAAGGTCGGCTTCGCGCCGATGCCTTATGACGACACCGTCACCAAGGAGCCGAAGAACTCGATCATCGGCGGCGCCACGCTCTGGACCCTGAACGGTCAGAAGAACCCCGACGTCTACAAGGGCGTTGCCAAGTTCTTCACCTACCTCTCCAAGCCGGAAGTTCAGGCCGATTGGCATCAGTTCACCGGTTACCTGCCGATCACCAACGCTGCGTACGAGCTTGGTCAGAAGCAGGGCTATTATGAAAAGAACCCGGGTTCCGACATCGCCATCAAGCAGATCACCCGCGGCACGCCTTCTGAAAACTCCAAGGGCCTTCGCTTCGGCAACCTGACCCAGATCCGCGACCTGATCGACCAGCAGTTCGAGACCGTCCTGTCCGGCAAGAAGACCGGCCAGCAGGCTCTCGACGATGCTGCCAAGGCTGGCAACGCCATCCTGCGCGAATTCGAAGCTTCGAATTCGAACTGAGCCTCGCCTTAACCCTCAAGCCCTTCCCGATCCCCGGGGAGGGCATTTCCTTGGGCACGCCTCGCCATGCAAACCAAGCGCACCGTTTTTCACAGCCGCGTCCTGCCTTATTTCCTGCTCGCGCCGCAGCTGATCATCACGCTCATCTTCTTCGTATGGCCAGCCGCTCAGGCAATCTGGCAGTCGTTTCTGCGCCAGGACCCGTTCGGCCTGAAGGCGACCTTCGTCTGGTTCGCGAATTATACGCGTCTGTTGGACGATCCCGACTATCTCAATGCGCTCGGAGCGACCTTCGTCTTTTCCGTCGGCGTGACGGTTCTGTCGATGGGACTGTCCCTGCTTTTCGCCGTGTGCGTCAATCGCGTACTGCGATCGGGCCGGTTCTACACGACCTTGCTGGTCTGGCCCTACGCTGTGGCGCCGGCGGCTGCCGGTCTGCTGTGGTGGTTCATGTTCAATCCCAGCGTCGGCATCATTCCCTATCTCCTGAGTTTCCTCGGATATGAATGGAACCATCGTCTTCATACCGGCGACGCCATGGTGCTGATCATCATCGCCGCCGCATGGAAGCAGATTTCCTACAATTTCCTGTTTTTCGTGGCGGGTCTCCAGTCCGTGCCGCAATCCCTGACCGAGGCCGCGGCCATCGATGGCGCCGGTCCGTTCAAGCGGTTCTGGACAGTGGTCTTCCCGCTGCTATCGCCGACGACCTTCTTCCTGGCGGTCATCAACATCACCTACGCGATGTTCGACACGTTCGGCATCGTGGACGCCACCACCTCGGGCGGGCCGTCCCAGTCCACCAATATCCTGGTCTACAAGGTCTATGCGGATGGCTTCATCGGCCTGAACCTCGGGCCCTCCGCCGCGCAGTCGGTCATCCTGATGCTGATCGTGGTTGTCCTCACCGTCGTCCAGTTCCGCTGGATCGAGCGCAAAGTGCAGTATTGAGGTTTACCGATGGTCGAGAACCGCCCCTTCCTGAATTTCCTGACCCACCTGGTCCTCATTCTCGGCGTGCTGACGGTGGTCTTCCCCGTCTACCTCGCCTTCATCGCTTCGACCCATGGTCCGACGGATTTCATGAGCGGCATCGTTCCACTGCTGCCCGGCGACCACTTTTCGGCAAATTACGGTTATTTGCTCGGCACCGGTGAATCGACCGCCGGCGCGCCGCCCTTCCTGTTGATGCTGGCAAACAGCCTGGCCATGGCGATCATGATCGCCTTCGGCAAGATCGCCATCTCGATCATTTCCGCCTTCGCGATCGTCTACTTCCGTTTCCCGCTGCGGGTGCCGGCCTTCTGGCTGATCTTCATGACGCTGATGCTGCCGGTGGAAGTGCGCATCCTGCCGACCTACAAGGTGGTCGCCGACCTCGGCATGCTGAATTCCTATTCCGGCCTCGTCATCCCGGTCATCGCCTCCGCCACCGCCACCTTCCTGTTCCGCCAGTTCTTCCTGACGGTGCCGGAGGAAATGATGGAGGCGGCCCGCGTCGATGGCGCCGGGCCGATGAAGTTCTTCCGCGATATCCTTCTGCCGCTGTCGCGCACCAATATCGCGGCACTCTTCATCATCATGTTCATCTACGGCTGGAACCAGTACCTCTGGCCGATGCTGATTACCACCGAACCGCACTATTACACGGTCGTCATGGGCATCAAGCGCCTCGCCAGCGTGCTGGATGGCGACAATCAGTGGAACCTGGTGATGGCCGGCGTCATCCTGGCGGGCCTGCCGCCCGTCCTCGTCATCATCTTCATGCAGCGCCTATTCGTCAAAGGCCTGGTTGAAACGGAGAAATAACAATGGCTTCCATCGATGTCGAAAACGTCGGCAAGGTTTATTCCGGCGGTGTACGCGCGGTCACCGATATCAAGCTGAACATCGCCGATGGCGAGTTCATCGTGCTGGTAGGCCCGTCGGGCTGCGGCAAGTCCACGCTGCTGCGCATGGTCGCCGGGCTGGAGACCATTTCCGAAGGCGAAGTGAAGATCGGCAGCCGGGTCGTCAACAATGTCGAGCCGGCCGATCGCGATATCGCCATGGTCTTCCAGAATTATGCGCTCTATCCGCATATGACCGTCTACAACAACCTCGCCTACGGTCTGAAGAACCGTGGCACGCCGAAAGCCGAGATCGACGCCCGTGTGGCCGAAGCCGCCCGCATGCTGGAGATCACCCAGTATCTGGAACGCAAGCCGCGCGCGCTGTCCGGTGGCCAGCGCCAGCGTGTCGCCATGGGCCGCGCCATCGTCCGCAAGCCGGCAGCCTTCCTGTTCGACGAACCACTCTCCAACCTCGACGCAAAACTGCGTGTTTCCATGCGCGGCGAGATCAAGCGCCTGCAGCGCCGCCTCGGTACCACGTCTATCTACGTCACTCACGACCAGCTCGAGGCCATGACGCTGGCCGACCGTCTGGTCGTTCTGAACGGCGGCCAGATCGAGCAGATCGGTGCGCCGCTGGAAGTCTACCACGCACCGGCCTCCACCTTCGTCGCGAGCTTCATCGGCTCGCCGGCCATGAACCTCGTCAAGGGCGAGCTGCATGGCGACAAGCTGGCGATCGGCCCGGCGATGGTCGCCCTCAACGGTTTCGCGCCGACCTCCGGCGCAGTCACCGTCGGCGTCCGCGCCGAGGATCTGCGCATCGCCCGCGACGACGAGGAGGCTCTGCCATTCCATCTCGAATATACCGAGGAACTTGGTGCCCAGCGACTGATCCACGGCACCGTGGGCGACCAGCAGATCACCGCCGCCGTTTCTCCGGAGATTGCGCTATCGCCGGAAATGCGCGTTGCCGTCGATACCAAGCGCCTGCACTTTTTCTCGATCGATACGGGCAAGCGCCTGCCGGGCAACGTTCCGGCAGAGGCAAAGCTTGCGCCGGTCGAACCGGTTATCTGAGAGAGTCTCAAAATTCAGGCCGATCGTTAAAATTCTAACATCGGCCTGAAGAGCCGGCTTACTCTTTGCCATTAGCATCTCCCGGAATTGACAGCTTCCGGGGGAAAGATGAGTTGGCACGTCCTCGCCGCGACCGCAGCGGCAATTGCATTTCGGTCCAGGTCCTACGCACCTGAGAAGCCGAAGGTGAAACCGTTTGTCGGCGCCTGCCCGCATTCTCTCGAAATGAAGCCGATGCCGATCGAGCCCACCTGGGTCATCGCCGGCGATCCGCAAGCGCGTGCCGGTTCTCATTCCACCGCCGAGGACGATTGCGCGACGACCGGTGTGTGGGAATGTACGGCGGGCGAGTTCCGCTGGTACTTCCACTGGGACGAAACAGTGGTGATCCTTGAAGGCGAAGTGCATGTGACTGCCGAAGACGGCACCCAGCGCGTTCTTCAGGCAGGCGATGTCGCCTATTTCAAGGGCCGGACCTGGGCCACCTGGCGCATCGACAAGTATCTGAAGAAGGTCGCTTTCATCCGCCGGCCTTTCCCAAAGCCGATCGCCATGCTTTTCCGCCTGCGCAACATGTTGCGGGCAAAGACGCAGGTCGGCATCTCCGCGTGATATCGGCCCGATTGCAGTTGCCTTTGGAGGCCCGCCATCCTACATCAGGCGGGCCAATCCTAGGGGGCTGAAGTCATGGCGAAAATCCGCAAGGTCGCGTTCCAGATGGACCACATCTCCGGCATCAGCATTGCCGGCGATTCCACTTTCGCCATGGCGCTCGAAGCGCAGGCGCGTGGCTTGGAGCTGTTTCATTACACTCCCGACCGCCTGACCATGCGCGACGGCAAGATCTTTGCCGCTGTCGAGCCGTTGCAGGTTCGCGACGTCAAGGGCGATCATTTCACGCTCGGAGATAAGGAGCGCATCGATCTTTCGACCATGGACGTCGTCCATCTGCGCCAGGATCCGCCCTTCGACATGGGTTACATCACTTCGACCCATCTACTGGAGCGCATCCACCCGAAAACGCTTGTCGTCAACGACCCGGCCTGGGTGCGCAACTCGCCGGAGAAGATCTTCGTCACCGAATTCGCCGATCTGATGCCGGCAACGCTGATCAGCCGCGATTCGGGCGAGATCGCCCGCTTCCGGGAGGAGATGGGCGATATCATTCTGAAGCCGCTCTACGGCAATGGCGGGGCCGGGGTTTTCCATTCCGCCCGCGACGACCGCAATTTCACGTCGCTGCTCGAAATGTTCGGCCAGATGTATCGCGGCGAACCCTATATCGCCCAGGCCTATCTGCCGGCCGTGCGCAAGGGTGACAAGCGCATCCTGCTGGTCGACGGCGAGCCGGTCGGCGCCATCAACCGGGTTCCCGCCGAACACGACAGCCGCTCCAACATGCATGTCGGCGGCCGCGCCGAGGCGACCGAGATTACGCCGCGCGAGAAAGAAATCTGCTCCCGCATCGGACCCGCCTTGCGCGAGCGCGGCTTCATCTTCGTCGGCATCGATGTGATCGGCGACTATATGACCGAGATCAACGTCACATCCCCGACGGGCATCCGCGAAGTCAAGAAATTCGGCGGCGCCGACGTCGCAGGCCTCCTCTGGGATGCAATCGAGGCAAAACGCGCCTGATAAGGGCAAGGCGTTTCGGATACGGATCGCCTTTGTTCTCGCGATGCAACCGCCCGCAACCCATATGCAGCGGATGCGTGAAATTGTTCGTTTAATGTTCTTGTTTCATTCCGGTTTCTATGCCAGATTGCAATTCCTGGCACGGAAAGCGTGTATCGCTGGCGTCCTGGACATGAAGTTAGGGGCGGGGTGGATATGGTTTCGCGCGTCAGCACAGTCGCATTCCAGGGCATAGAAGGCGTTCCGGTCGACGTGCAGGTCATGGTCGGCCCGGGCAAGATTAACATGCATATCGTCGGCCTGCCGGACAAGGCGGTGGCCGAGAGCCGCGAGCGGGTGCAGGCAGCGTTGCACGCGTCGGGCCTTGCCATGCCGCCGAAGAAGATCACCGTCAATCTGGCGCCGGCCGACCTGCCGAAGGAAGGATCGCATTTCGACCTGCCGATCGCGCTGGCCCTGATGGCGGCACTGGGCGCCGTTCCCGGAGACGCACTCACCGGTTACGTCGTGCTCGGGGAACTGAACCTCGACGGCACGCTTGCGCCTGTGGCCGGCGCACTTCCGGCGGCAATCGCCGCCAACGCGCTGGGAAAGGGCCTGATCTGCCCGGCCGACAGCGGCGCGGAAGCCGCCTGGGCAGGGGCCGAGATCGATATCGTCGCACCGCGCAGCCTGATCGCGCTCGCAAACCATTTCCGCGGCACCCAGGTCATCTCGCGTCCGCAGCCGGCAATCCGCGCCTTGCCTGCGAATTTGCCGGATCTGATCGACATCAAGGGCCAGGAAAGCGCCAAGCGGGCGCTGGAAGTCGCCGCCGCCGGTGGGCATAATCTTCTAATGGTCGGCCCCCCGGGCTCCGGCAAATCCATGCTGGCTGCGCGGCTGCCCTCCATCCTGCCGCCGCTTTCGGCCGCCGAGCTGCTGGAAGTGTCGATGATCCATTCGATTGCCGGGCAGCTTTCCGGCGGCAAGCTTTCCGACCGCAGGCCTTACCGCACGCCGCATCATTCGGCCACCATGGCAGCGCTGGTGGGCGGCGGCCTGCGCGCCAGGCCCGGGGAAGCGTCGCTCGCCCATCATGGGGTGCTGTTCCTCGACGAATTCCCGGAATTCTCGCCACAGGTGCTGGACGCGCTCCGCCAGCCGTTGGAGACCGGCGAATGCATTATCGCCCGCGCCAATCATCGGGTTTCCTATCCCGCCAGTATCCAGCTCGTCGCCGCCATGAACCCATGCCGTTGCGGAATGGCGGGCGAACCCGGCCATTCCTGCGCGCGGGGGCCAAAATGCATGTCGGACTACCAGGGGCGTATTTCGGGGCCGCTGATGGACCGTATAGATATCCGCATCGACGTGCCGGCGGTTTCAGCCGCCGATCTCATTCGCCCGATGCCGGCGGAAAGCAGCGCGGATGTCGCCAAGCGCGTGGCGGCTGCGCGTGACAGGCAGCGGGAGCGGTTCGAACAGGCCGGTTATCCGCGCGTCCTCACCAATGCCCGCTGCTCGACGGCGCTGATCGAGAAGATCGCCGAACCCGATCCGGGCGGCCTTCAGCTGCTTAGGGATGCGGCGGAAAAACTCAAGTTCTCGGCACGCGGATACCACCGCATATTGAAAGTCGCCCGCACGCTCGCTGATCTCGACGGCAAGGAGACGGTCGGCCGCATTCATCTCGCCGAGGCGATCTCCTATCGCATGGTCGGAGAACGGCTGGCGACGGCCGCGGCGTGAGGCAGAAGGTTAGGGATGGGTTGCAAGGGCCAGGAGGTGGCGATGAATTTGCTCTGCGGCCAGGGCAGGTCGTCACCGATGACCAAGCCCCACTTAGGCGGACCGCCGCTTTGGCAGACGCGGATAGCATACCCTTCCGTCGTCATCCTCGGGCTTGACCCGAGGGTCCATCCGCCCTGGCGACGCCGCCCTAACGTAGTCAACCCTGGTGGGCTTGGCCGTGGATCCTCGGGTCAAGCCCGAGGATGACGACCTGAAGAAGTGCAGCTAGCCGCCCAACCCTTCAAACAACGCCGTCGACAGGTATCGCTCGGCGAAGGAGGGAATGATGACGACGATGGTCTTGCCGGCATTTTCCGCGCGGCTGCCGACTTCGATGGCGGCAGTCAGCGCCGCTCCGGAAGAGATACCGACCGGTACGCCTTCGAGCCTGGCCACCAGACGGGCCATCTCCATGGCCTCGCTGCTGTTGACGGTGACGATCTCGTCATAGATGTGCGTGTCGAGGATCTTTGGCGCAAAACCTGCTCCTATGCCCTGGATCTTGTGCGGACCGGGCTGGCCGCCGGAAAGCACTGGCGACTCCTCGGGCTCTACGGCGATGACCTTGAGCGCCGGGTTGCGCTCCTTCAGCACCTGGCCGGCACCGGTGATCGTGCCGCCTGTGCCGATGCCGGAGACGAAGATGTCGATCTTGCCGTCGGTATCGTTCCAGATTTCCTCGGCCGTTGTCTTGCGATGGATTTCGGGGTTGGCCGGATTTTCGAACTGCTGCGGGATGATTGCATCCGGAAGCGAGGCGGCAAGTTCTTCCGCCTTGGCGATCGCACCCTTCATGCCCTTCGGGCCTTCCGTCAGCACCAGTTCGGCGCCGAGCAGGGCCAGCATCTTTCGCCGCTCGATCGACATGGTTTCCGGCATGGTGAGGATCAGCTTGTAGCCCTTGGCGGCCGCAGCGAAGGCGAGCGCAATGCCGGTATTGCCGGATGTCGGCTCGACCAGCGTGGTCCTGCCGGGCGTGATCTTGCCCTGGGCCTCAAGGCTCTCGATCATCGCCACGCCGATACGGTCCTTCACCGAGGCGATCGGGTTGAAGAATTCCAGCTTGGCCAGAAGGTTGGCCTTCACGCCCTTTTCCTTGGCCAGCTTGTCGAGGCGCACGATCGGCGTGTCGCCGATGGTCTCGGTGATCGACGAATAGATTCGGCCGCGTCCCGGCTTTCTGGTCTCTGGCATAGTGCTCTCCCTGAGTTTGGAGAGAAGTTAGGGCGTGTTCCCGAGGAATACCAGCAAGGCGGAACCGAACGGAAAGAGAAATGGAAATTTTGTTCCCGGAAGTGGTCGGGAACGAAAACGCCTTTGCGTTCAGAGGCCGGTCGAGCCGAAGCCACCGGCGCCGCGGGCAGTTGCGGAGGTTTCCGTAATCTCGGCCACCCGAGCCTGGGTCACCGGCGCGATCACTATCTGGGCGATGCGCATGCCACGGGTGATGACGAAATCCTCGTCGCCGAGATTGATCAGCAGCACCTTCACCTCGCCGCGATAATCGCTGTCGATCGTGCCGGGCGTGTTGAGGCAGGTGATGCCGTTCTTGAAGGCAAGGCCGGAGCGCGGCCGGATCTGCGCCTCGAACCCTTCCGGGATTTCGAAGATAAAGCCGGTCGGCACCAGCGCCCGCTTGCCGGGCGCGATCGTCAGCGGCATGCCGTCTTCGACGGCGGCGCGCAGGTCCATGCCAGCGGCGCCCGTGGTTTCATAGGCCGGCAGGTCGAGGCCGGCACCGTGCGCGAGGCGGACAAGATTGAGCTTCGGCGAGGAGGGGGCGTGGATGTTCATCATGTCATTTGCCGACCCGGTGCCGCTCCGGTCAAACACGAATTGAAAGTTATCCACGGAGACGTTAGATACGCGGTAACGTAAAGGATCTAGAAAACATGCCCGAAACGATTGCCGAGGCGGTTTCCCGCCGCCGCACATTCGCAATTATTGCCCATCCGGACGCGGGCAAGACGACGCTGACCGAAAAACTGCTGCTGTTCGGCGGCGCGATCCAGCTCGCCGGCGAAGTGAAAGCGAAGAAGGACCGCATCCAGACCCGGTCCGACTGGATGAAGATCGAGCGCGAGCGCGGCATCTCGGTCGTCACCTCGGTGATGACCTTCGAATATGACGGCAACGTCTTCAACATTCTCGATACGCCCGGCCACGAAGACTTCGCCGACGATACCTATCGCACGCTGACGGCGGTGGACGCGGCGGTCATGGTCATCGACGCCGCCAAGGGCATCGAACCGCGGACGCTGAAACTGTTCGAAGTCTGCCGCATGCGTGATATCCCGATCATCACCTTCGTCAACAAGATGGACCGTGAAAGCCGCGATCCGTTCGAGATCCTCGATGAAGTCGAGGAGAAGCTGGCGCTCGACACCGCTCCGGTCACCTGGCCGATCGGCCGTTCGAAGAGTTTTTGCGGGTCCTATAACCTGGCGGACAATACCGTTCGCGGCTCGGATACGGACGTCAAGGCAACCCCGGTCAACGGGCCTCAGAGCGTTGCCGGCCGCCTTCCGGAAAACGAGCGTGCCGCCTTCGTCGAGGAGACCGAGCTGGCGATCGAGGCCTGCCGGCCGTTCGACCGCAAGGCTTTCCTCGAAGGCCACATGACGCCGGTCTTCTTCGGTTCGGCTTTGCGGAATTTCGGCGTGCGCGATCTCATCGATGCGCTGGGCGATTTTGCCCCGCCGCCGCGGGACCAGGTGGCGGACATCCGCACCGTGCACGCGACCGACGACAAGATGACGGCCTTCGTCTTCAAGATCCAGGCCAACATGGATCCGAACCATCGCGACCGTATCGCTTTCGCCCGCATCTGCTCGGGCAAGCTGGAGCGTGGCATGAAGGCGCGGCTGTCGCGCACCGGCAAGCAGCTCGGGCTGACGGCGCCGCAATTCTTCTTTGCGTCCCAGCGACAGCTGGCCGACACCGCCTATGCGGGCGATGTGGTCGGCATCCCGAACCACGGCACGCTGCGCATCGGCGATACGCTGACCGAAGGCGAGCAACTGGTGTTCCAGGGCGTGCCGAACTTCTCGCCGGAAATCCTCCGCCGCGTCCGGCTGGAGGATGCCATGAAGGCGAAGAAGCTCAAGGAAGCGCTGCAGCAAATGGCGGAAGAGGGCGTCGTGCAGCTCTTCTCGCCAGAAGACGGCTCGCCGGCCATTGTCGGCGTCGTCGGTGCGCTGCAGCTCGACGTCTTGAAGGAACGGCTGCAGGGCGAATACGGCCTGCCGGTTTCCTTCGAAATGTCGCGCTTCTCGATCTGCCGCTGGATTTCTGCCGATCATCAGGCCGATCTCGACAAGTTCCTCACTGTGAAGCGCGGCGATATCGCCCGCGATCTCGATGGCGATCCGGTTTTTCTCGCGCAGGACAGCTTTTCGCTGCGCTACGAGTCGGAGCGTTATCCGGCGATCAAGATGGTTGCCATCAAGGAATATCAGGTCGCCAAGGCGGCCTGATATCATTCGGTCATCTTTAGGCGAACTTGACCGCCGTCGTGTTCGACCCACAGACGAGGACGCAGACGCGCTCGGCCGGGCCGGGGACATATTTTCCAGAGAGTAGAGCTGCAAAGGCCGCGGCGCCGCCCGGTTCGGCGACGATACGGGCGCCGGCCCAGAGTGCCTTCTGGGCGGAGAGGATTTCGTCGTCGGTCACCAGGACCGGCGGCTGGACGAATTTCTGGGCAACGGGGAACATGAGTTCCCCGACCTGCTTTGGCGCAAGCGAATCCGCCGCGATGCCGCCGGCCGGCGCATCGACCGGGTGACCGGCCTTAAAGGCTTCGTAAAGCGTCGGCGCGCCGTCCGATTCCACCGCGACGATCTTCACCCGGCCGCGGAACCAGGAGGCGATGCCGCCGATCAATCCACCGCCGCCGACCGCGACGAGCAGCGTCGTCATCTCCGGCAGGTCGTCTTCGATCTCCTTGCCGAGCGTGCCCTGCCCGAGCAGGGTTTCCACCTGGTCATAGGCATGGGCGGCGATTGCGCCGCTCGTCGCCACATAGGCCTGGCTCGCTGCCAATGCATCGTTGTAGCGGTCGCCGCCGACCACCAGTTCCGCGCCATAGGAGCGAATGAGGTCGATCTTTGCCTGCGAGGCCACGCTCGGTACGAAAATATGCGCTGGCACGCCGAGCCGCATCGCCGCATAGGCGACCGCCGCCCCGTGATTGCCGCCGGACGCGGCAACGACACCCGCGGCAGGGACTTTGCGTGTCAACAGGTTGGTGAAGGCGCCGCGCGCCTTGAAGGAGCCGGAATGCTGCAGCAGCTCAAGCTTCAGGTCGACCGGCAGCGGCGCTCCGCCGAAATCCCGCATGTCGACGCGCATCACCGGTGTGCGGCGGATATGCGGCCGGATGAGCGTTTCGGTTTCCGCGATACGTTCGGGCGTGACGGTGTTTTCGATCGACATGATGGCCTCGTCGGATTGGAACGGCAATGGGTATCCGTCAAATCGTCGAAATGAAAGTCCCTTTAGGCGCCGATCCGTTCGCTGAGGAAGTCGACGACGGCGCGCACCGCGGGAAGCTGCCCGCGCCGATGCGGCATCAGGATCGTCGTGGTGATGCTGCCGGCCGTCCAATCCGGTAACAGGCGGATCAGCCTGCCGTCGGCAAGCGCGCCGCGGCAGACGGAAGTCGGCAGGCAGGTCAGACCAAGGCCTGCCATCGTTGCCTTCATGATCACCATCGGCTCGTCGGCGGAAAGCACGGATCTGGGTGTCACGACGACCGCTTCGCCATCCTCGGAGGCCAACTTCCAGACCATATCCGTCGGGCCGGCAGTGACCGCCCTGTGCCCGGCGAGATCCTCCGGACGTAAGGGTTCGCCGTGGGCGTGAACATAATCCGGTGAGGCGACGACGAAAAAAGGGTCGGTCGCAAGCTTCTTCTGCAGCAGCGTCGAATCCGGCAGCGGCGCCTGATGGCTGCGCACCGCAATATCGAAACCTTCCTGAACGATATCGACAAACCGGTCGCTGACATGCAGCGAAAGATGCAGCTTCGGATATCGTGCCGAAAGCTCGGCGAGATGATCGGCGAGCACGAATTGCGCGGTCGGCACCGCAGCCGTCATCCGCACGATGCCGCTCGGCTCGCCGAGATGGGTACGCACGATGGTTTCCGCCATCTCGGCTTCGATGACCGAGGCTTGCGCGTGGCGGAAAAAATCCCGGCCGAGGTCGGTCAGCGAGAAACTGCGGGATGTCCGCTGGATCAGCCGCACTCCGAGCCGGTCCTCGAGCTCCGCCACGCGTTTGCTGACGGTGGATTTCGGCACGCCGAGCCGGCGCCCTGCCGCGGAGAAGCCGCCGTGCTCCACCGCCTGCACGAAGAAATAAAGATCGTTGAGGTTGGGCAAAGTCATTCTCAGCTTCCACGCATGTAGACTTAAAGGCGGAAAATTGTTGCCTACCGCTCCGGCGTCCACGAAATCATATTGGTGGTGTCTCAGAGTTTCAATCCAGGGAGTATGAAATGACACCGATCCTGTTTTACGGCGTTCCGGAAGGATGTTCCTTCGGCTCGATCGTCGCGCTCGAATGGACTGGCGCGCCCTATCGGCTGTGCCGGGTCGAAATGCCGGCCGTGGTTTCCAGCGAGGCTTACAAGCCGGTCAATCCGATCGGTGAAACACCGTCGCTGATGCTGCCGGACGGTCGGGTGATGAGCGAGAGCATGGCGATCCTCAACCACATCGCCGCGCGCACGGTGGACAAGGGCTGGGGTTTCGATCCGAAGTCGGAAAAATTCGACCGGCTGAACCAGATGCTGGCTTTCCTCAATACCGCCTTTTTCAGTGCCTTCGGTCCGCTCTGGCACACGGTGGAGCACGAACTCGACCCGGTGGCCAAGCAAGCGCTTCGCGCTTACGGTGTCGCCAAGGTCGAAAAGGCGCATGCGCAGCTCGAAAAGCTTCTCGGCGGCCGCGAGTGGCTGCTCGGCGACGATAAGAGTTTTGCGGATGCCTATTTCGCCGGCATTGCCCGCTGGAACGATTTCCACCAGGTCGTCGATCGGGGGCAGTTTCCGGCGCTCAACGCCCTTTACGAGCGCCTGCAGCAGGACCCCGCGGCGCAGTTCGCCTGGGCCATCGAACATCAGGAAGAGGCACAGACGAGCGGCCAGTTCCTCGGCCATGTGAGTCTCGATGAGGCGCTCGGATCGTTGAAGCAGGCGGCTTGATCCAATAACCATCCGCAGTCATGGCGTCCTGGCAACGCCATGACCAAAGCACCCGCCGGACGTGATATTGCGGTTGATCTTCAGACTTTGAGGAGCTTACGCCGCGGTGAGATCCTCAAGGAAGTCGTCGCACCAGCGGGTGACGTCGTGTTCGAGGAGATGCTCCATCATGCGGCCCCAGCGCTCCTTGCGCTCCTCGATCGGCATGTTGATGCCGCGCGCGATCGCGTTTGCCGTGCCCTCGATGTCATAGGGATTGACCAGCAGCGCCCCACGCAGCTCCCGCGCCGCACCCGCAAAACGCGACAGCACCAGAACGCCCGGATTTTCCGGATCCTGTGCCGCGACATATTCCTTGGCGACGAGGTTCATGCCGTCGCGTAGCGGCGTAACGAGCCCGATTCTGGCGAGCCGATAAAGGCCTGCCAGAACGGGCCTGCCGATCGAGCGGTTGATATAGCGGATCGGCACCCAGTCGACCGTGCCGATGGCACCGTTCACGCGGCCCGCCTGTTCGGCCACCATGCGCTGCATCTGCTCGTATTCCGGCACTTCGGATCGGGATTTCGGGGTGATCTGCAGGTAGGTGACGCGGTTGTGATGGGCGGGGTTGGATTTGACGAAGTGCTCGAAGGCATCGATCCGCTGGGTGATGCCCTTGGAATAATCCAACCGGTCGACGCCGATGATCAGGTCGCGTCCTTCGACACTCTGCTTGGCCTTGCGCACGATGACATTGCTGGCCGCTTTCTTCGCGTATTCGGCAAACATCGCCGTCTCGATGCTGATCGGATAAAAGCCGCCCTTGAAGGTGCGTCCGTAAGAAGTCAGCTTTCCGCCCTCGAGTGCGTCCCCGATGCCTTCTCGTACCAGTCCTCCGACGAAATTGGCGAGGTCGTGATCGGTCTGAAACCCTACCAGGTCGTAGTAGGAGAGGTTCTTCATGATCTCCTCATGCACGGGCATGGTGAACAGCACATCCGCGGGCGGCCAGGGAATGTGCAGGAAGAAGCCGATCTTGTTCTTGAGGCCCATCTGGCGCAGTTCCGCGGCAAGCGGGATCAGGTGGTAGTCGTGCACCCAGATGACGTCGTCTTCCTGGATGAGCGGCGCCAGCTTGTGGGCGAAGAAGCGGTTGACGCGGAAGTAACCGGCCATCTCCTTGCGTCCATATTCCGCCAGATCCATCCGGTAATGACAGATCGGCCAGAGCACCCGGTTGGCAAACCCGTGGTAATATTCCTCGACATCCGTCTTGGTGAGATCGGTGAGCGCATAGGTGATGTTGCCATGCTGCTGCATGTCGAGCGGCGCCGGCTCCTTCGCGCCGCTGGATTTACCGGACCATCCCATCCAGATGCCGCCGTGCTCCTCCAGAGCGGCCTGCAGCGCGACGGCCAGCCCGCCGGCCGGGGCATCGCCGCTTTTTTGCGGAAGGGAGACACGGTTCGAAACGACGACAAGTCGGCTCAAGATATTGTCCTTTCAACTCAGGCAGCGTTGGGCTTTACGCCGCTCGCAAGCGCTTTGATTGCCGCGCGCAGTGCCGCGACCGAGGGTAGGGTGGACTTGGCTTCCGTCTCGGCCGGTGTCTCGGCGATACGGATGGAATGGCCGCCAAGCTGGTTGGCGGTGCGGAACATCGCTTCGTCGGTCACGTCGTCGCCGATCGCGATCGGCCTGCGGCCCTGGAAGGGCGGTTGATCGAGAAAGGCCTGCAAGGCGTGACCCTTGCTCGCCTGGGCAGGCCGGATTTCCATCACCATCTTGCCGTGCTGGAGCGTGAAGTCCGGACCTGCCATATCGAGGTAGCGCGGCATGGCCGCCTCGACCGCCTCGCGTTGCTCCGGCGCCTGGCGATAATGGGCGGCGACGGCCGCCCCCTTGTCCTCCACCAGAACGCCCGGCCATTGGCCGGCTTCACGGATAAGAGCCGCCTTCAGATCCTCGAACGCGGCACCGATCTCGACATGGCTGATCGCCCCGGAGGGATCGCGGCGCTCCGAGCCGTGCAGGCCTGCGATCGGAAATTTGTACGGTGTGAAAAGCTGATCGGCATAGGGAAGTGCCCGGCCTGTGACCAGCGCCAGCGCGCCACCGAGCTTCATGGAAAGGCGATGCAGGTTTTCAGGCAGTTCCGGCGGTACGACGATCCCGTCCGGGGTCTCGGCAAGGTCGATCAGGGTGCCGTCGATATCGAGAAATAGCGCCCATCGCTCCGGTTCGAGCATCAGCCTTGCGAGAATGGGATCCCCTGGAAGGAGCACTTCTGCTGTAGCTGGGCTCGACTGTTCTTTACGCGACATGTGCTTCTATCTAGGCCGCCAAATTCCGGCGGCAACCTCGAAAGAACACGCACTGTCGCAAAAAGTGATACCTGCTTTGGCGAAAAACTGGCATGAAGCCATCGGATTCATGTTTCATTAAGCCTTTGTCGCGACCCTGAAGTTCCTGGATTTTCTGGCCGCGCACTGTCGGCAATGTCGGAGCAAAAAGACCCATGTGTCGTTGGGCAGCCTATCGCGGCGAACCCCTTTATCTCGAAGAACTCGTCTCCTCGCCGGCCCACTCCCTGATAGAGCAGTCTCATTGCGCCACCCGCGCCAAGACCGCAACGAATGGTGATGGTTTCGGCATCGCCTGGTATGGCGACAGGCCGGAACCCGGCCGTTACCGCGATATCCTTCCCGCCTGGTCCGATTGCAATCTGAAGAGCCTGGCGCGGCAGATCCGTTCGCCGCTTTTCCTTGCCCATGTGCGGGCGGCAACCCATGGCGCGACGCGGCGCGACAACTGCCATCCTTTCGTCCAGGGCCACTGGTCGTTCATGCATAACGGCCAGATCTCCGGCTTCGAGCGCATCCGCCGGCATATGGAAGGCATGCTCTCGGATGCGCTGTTCGATGCCCGCACCGGAACGACGGATTCCGAACTTCTCTTCCTGCTCGCGTTGCAATTCGGGCTCGACACCGATCCGTTCCGAGCCATGGAAAAGGCGATCGCCATGGTCGAAGACCTGTCGATGGAAAAATCGGGCGAGGCATTGGTGCGCTTCACCGCCGCCTATTCCAACGGCCGGGAACTCTACGCGGTGCGGTACGCCAGCGACCACAAGCCGCCAACGCTCTACGCGGCGCCGATGGGCGGCGAGACGGGTTACTGCCTCGTGTCCGAACCGCTGAATGATGAGGCTGATACCTGGGTGGAAATCCCGGATGGCAGCGCCGTCGTGGTTGATGCCGGCGGCATGCAGGTCACGTTTTTCCGGCCGAAGGCACTGTCCGAAGCAGCCTGAAATCTATCCCAGCTTCGAGGCGATCAGTGCCGCAAGGCGCTCCGCCACCTCGTCCTTGTCGAGATCGGGCCAGTCATCGACGCCGTTGGCGCTGATGATCTTCACCCGGTTGCGGGCGCCGCCCATGATGCCGGTTTCCGGCGACACGTCGTTGGCGACGATCAGGTCGGCACCCTTGCGTTCCAGTTTCGCGCGGCCGTTCTTTTCGACATCCTGGGTCTCTGCGGCAAAGCCGACCACCAGCTTCGGCCGCTTTTCGTGATGCCCGACGGTCTTCAGGATGTCCGGGTTTTCGGTCAGCAACAGGGGAGGCGGGGTCTCGCCCGATTGCTTCTTGATCTTCTGGCCGGCCGACGAGGCGACGCGCCAGTCGGCGACCGCCGCCACCATGACGGCGATATCGGCCGGAAGACGGGAGATCACGGCTTCCAGCATTTCCTCGGCCCGTTCCACATGCACGGTTTTTACGCCCGCCGGATCGGCAATCGTCACCGGTCCGGAGACAAGCGTCACATCCGCGCCGAGCTTTGCGAGCGCCGCCGCGATCGCGTGGCCCTGGCGGCCGGAGGAGCGGTTGGCGATGTAACGCACCGGGTCGATCGGCTCGTGGGTCGGGCCGGATGTGACGATCACCTTTTTGCCGGCGAGCGGTTTCGGTGCACCGTCCAGCAGTTTGACCGCCGCCGCGACGATCTCGAGCGGTTCGGCCATGCGGCCGGTGCCGGCCTCGCTGCTTTCGGCCATCTCGCCCGCCATCGGGCCTACGAAATGCATGCCATCGGCTTTCAGCGTCTCGACATTGCGCTTGGTCGCGGGCGACTCCCACATTTTCGGGTTCATGGCCGGCGCGACCAGAACCGGCCGGTCGGTGGCGAGCAGCACGGCGCTCGCGAGATCGTCCGCCAGTCCATGCGCCATCTTGGCCATCAGGTCGGCGCTGGCGGGTGCTACGATGACGAGGTCGTTGTCGCGGGCAAGCCTGATATGCCCGACATCCTGTTCGTCCTCGCGAGAAAACAGATCGATATAGACATGGCTGGCAGAGAGCGCGCCGACCGCGAGCGGCGTGATGAATTCCTGTGCCGCCTTCGTCATCACCGGCCGGACGGAGGCGCCTCGCTCGCGGAGCCGACGGATGAGATCGAGGCTCTTATAGGCTGCGATGCCGCCGGAGATGATCAGAAGGATGCGCTTGCCAGAGAGTTCCATGCCCGTACCCGATACCAGAATGGCCGGAAGCTAAGCCTTTGGCCGCCAAGTTGCAATTGTCTTCAGCATCGCTGGTACCGCGGAACAGTTGCAGCCGACGGGAGTTCGGCGGCAAAGGGAGAACCGTCATGAAAAAGAAGATCGTTCCGAAGAAGGTCGCCGGATTCAAGGTGCCGAAATCCGTGCGCAAGTCGTCCTTGCTGCGCAATATGCTGGCGAGCCGCACCGGCCGGCAGATGCTGGCGAGGGCGCTCGTCGCCGGCGCCAATGCAGCCGCCGCGGTGCTGACCGATGAGCGTGCCGACATCCGTAAGCCCCGCAAGACAAGCGGCCGCAGACGCGCCCTTGCCGCAAGCGTGGCTGGCGAGGCAATCGAGAGCGCGACTGCGGCAGCCACCGACGTCGTCACCAGCCCGACCCGCCCGCTCTTCAAGGCCAGCGCCAAGGCGAAGGAGGGCCGGATTTTCCCGGAGCCGGTTACGCATTGACGCGAAAGCGATCCGAGCATCTTGTGCTAATTTCTGGACTGCGATACTCCTGTTTGCGGCCGGATGCGGCCAGCCGCCCGCGGCGTTTCTTACGTCCAGGTGAACGCATCCCACTGCCTCTCATCCTGTGCCAATCCGGCCAATGATGACGAACGGATCAGTAATGCGGGCGCTGATTGACAGACCTACCGGTCTTTGTTCGTCTGTTGAAAGGATGATGAGATGCGCGATTTCCGCGATGCAAAACTGATGGCGAAAAGCCTGCGCGAGGCTTTTGCAGAACGTAAGATTGAGCTGACGCACAGCCAGACCCTGGAGCTGGTTGCGGCACAGTTCGGTTATGACAACTGGAATATACTTGCTGCAAAGATCGATGCAGCAGAACCGCAGCAAAAGAGGCCGGATGCGGTTTCGATCCAGCCGGCGATCCCGATCTTCCGGATGTTCTCCGTCGACAAGGCGATGGAATTCTACCGTGATTTCCTAGGCTTCACCGTGGACTGGGAACACAGCTTCGGCGAAGATTTCCCGCTCTATTGCCAGATTTCGAGAAGCGGCATGCTGATGCACCTGTCCGAACATGCGGGCGATGCCTCTCCGGGCGCACGGGTCTTCGTGCCGATGACGGGTGTGCGCGCCTTTCAGCAGGAGCTGATCGGCAAGAACTACCAGTACATGAAGCCAAGGCTCGAACAGGCGGACTGGGGTCTGGAAGTGACGGTCACCGACCCGTTCAGCAACCGCATCACCTTCTGCGAGCGGGAGATCAAGCCGCAAGCCTGACCTGGGGCCCGCAAGGCCGAACGGGACGCTAGATCTTCTTCCTGGCCGTCGCGAACGGCTCGGTCGTCAGCTTGAAATCCGTCATTTCCTTCGGCGTCAGGTAATAGAGCCGGTCGGGCGGCGTTTCGAGCGCATGGATCCAGAGGCCTGCGCCGATGCCCATCTGGTCGAGATGCCGGGCGACCCGCGCGGTGGTCGCCTGTGCGGCGAACATCGCCTGTTCCGCCGACGGCCGTTCCTTGGCTCCGTTGAACACCTGGTGCACGCCGATCACCGCATCCTTCTCTGCCAAACGCCCGACGCCGCCGGCAAATACGATCGGGCAGGAAGAGGCGCAGAGCGCTTTCGACGCCACTTTCGTGTCGAGCTTCCTGTCGCGGATCATCTTCGACATGGCGAGTGCATCGTCCACCGAGCCGCCGGGGGAGTTGAGCGTCACGGTCTTTACATATTCCCCGCGCGTTTCGATCTCCTTGGAGAAGCGGGCGGCAGCGCCTGGATCGATCGTGCCTTCGGCGAGCAGCACACCGCCTGTGGTGAGCTCGAAGGTCATCGGCTTTCGCAGCACTTCCTTCGAGCTGGCGGGCTGCACCGGCGGCGCGGCGGGCACGCCCTCGGTGAGTGCCGGTGGCAGCACGGGCTGGCCCTCATGCATAGGATCGAAGCCGGGCAAGGCGGCGTTCATCATCGTCATGTCGCGAATATCGACGACGAGGAAAACTGCCGCAGCCGAGAGAAGCACATAGAAGGCGCCGCGCATCAGCATGCCCTCGTCGAGCTTCCTGATCGCCTCACCGATCCTCATGCGAACGGTCCCGGCTGCGTGACTTGAGATCGATCGCGGTGATGTTGTTCGGCTCGAGTTCAGACGCTGATTCCGGCCTTGGCGCCGATGTCTTGTCCTCGGCTTCCGTCTTGGCAATCGTCTGTTCGACGTTCACTCCGCTCGCGGTAACGGCACGTTGAACTTCGAGCGCCCTGAGAAGTTCGGCCGCCGTGATCCGTTCGGCGAAGGGCAGGTTTTCCTCCTGGCGGCGGATCGCGCCATGCACGGTGGCGAGAATGAACACCATCACGCCGGGCAGAAGATCGATGGAAATAGCGCCGGCCCAGGCGGGAATGAAGTCCTGCGCATAGTGCAGCACGGCCTCGGCGGACGAGAGCGGCACGAAACGACGCTCCTGCACTGGTGGACGGGTAAGGATCTCGTCGGCGGCCTTGGCAAGCGCCTTGGACTGCGCCGTGACCGAGGTGCGGACGGTGTCCATCACCTGGTTCTGGCGGTTGATGAGATCGGCCGCACCGCCATCCGGAACCGGCGCGATAAAACCAAGCGACAGGTCGTCCGCCGCGCGGCGGATCGACGGGGCGATCGAAGTTTGGGCGAGCGAGGTGATGACGCCGGTCAGCGCCACGGCTTCGGTGGAAAACTGGTCGGCACGCGGTTCGATCGTGCCGGGTGCCGAGACCAGCGAACGCATCGTCTCGAGCCGTTTCTGGCCCTGGGTGAAGAGGTCCTCCACCTGCTCGCGGGAGGCGCTGATGTTGGCCTGCAGCGACTTCATCTGCGACGACATCTGGCTGAGAAGCTGCACGACGCTACCCGATCCGGTCGTGCCGGTCAGCGAGCCGGACTGCCGCTCGACGCCTGCCAGCTGGGAGAAACGTTCGGATGCGCGCTGGATATCCGGCAGCAGGCTTTGCGCCGCGAGCGCGTTCTGGTGGGCACGATCGAGATCGGCGGTATAGTCCTCGACCGTTTCGGAAAGATGCTGCTCCACGGCTGCGGAGCCGGCAAGGGCCGCCGCATTCAGCCAGCTCGACATGGCAAGGATCATTGCTGCGCCGATCGCCATGACGCCGAGCATGGCTGACCGCCCGGCACGGGTCGTCACATGCGGATAGAACCTGGCCATATAGGACCAGAAGGCATAGATGCCGACCGAGACCGAGGCAGAGTAGATGACTGCCGCAAAGAATACGGCCGTCGGCGACCCGTCGAGGATGCTGCGCGCCCCGAGATAGGTGTAGACACCGGAGGCGAGCGCCAGCACGGCGAGCGCGAAACGGGTCATCGTCTCGACGGCCGCGACACCGTCATGCAAGCGTTGAGTTGCGCCTAGCGCCATGAACTGTCTCCGGAAGGGCAAGTCCCAAAAGGAATGTATTCCTTAACAGAGAATGAGAACTCGGCGGAATAAAGGCCGCTTTGGAGTTGCGATATGGCGAAAACCCTTGTGGATCGGGGTTATTTCACCATCAGGAAGCCAGACACCGGGTGTGGGCTCAGCTCAGAGCAAAGGCGAGATACAGCAGAGACAGCGCGATGATCCAAAGCGCGACACGGCCTGAACGATTGTGGCGTGCTTCCGACCTGCCGATCGCGTCCGCGGTCTCCGGATCGAAGCGCAGGCCGTGCTCGCTCATATGCACAAGTTCCTGGTGTAATTTTTCCGTCTTGGCTGCGATTTCCGGAAGAGCCTCGGCGAGCTTGACGGCGGCTTTGACGCCGTCGCGCAGATCCGAGACGATCCGTTTCGGCCCAAGATTGTCGCGGATCCACTGGCCAACGACCGGCTCCGACGCCTTCCACATGTTGAAGCGCGGATCGAGCATGCGCGACACGCCTTCGACCACGACCATGGTTTTCTGCAGCAGGATCAGTTCGGTGCGGGTCTGCATCTCGAACAGGTCGGTGACCTCGAAGAGCAGGGCCAGAAGGCGCGCCATGGAGATCGTTTCGGCCGGCTGGCCGTGGATCGGTTCGCCGATCGCGCGGATCGCCTGGGCGAAGCTCGCCACGTCGTGGTGGGAAGGTACGTAACCGGCCTCGAAATGCACTTCCGCCACGCGCAGATAGTCGCGGGTGATGAAACCGTAGAGGATTTCGGCGAGGAAACGGCGCTCCTTCTTGCCGAGCCGGCCGACGATGCCCATGTCGACCGCGACGATCGTGCCGGCGGAATCCACGAACAGATTGCCGGGATGCATGTCCGCATGGAAAAAGCCGTCCCGCAGCGTGTGGCGCAGGAAGGACTGGATCAGCACCTCGGCGAGCTTTTCGAGATTATGCCCGGCGGCACGAAGACCCGCGACATCCGACATCTTGACGCCATCGATCCACTCCATGGTGATCACGTCGCGGCCGGTGCGTTCCCAGTCGACCAACGGCACCCGGAACCCGGGATCCTCCTTGGTATTCTCGGCGATCTCGGAAAGCGCCGCAGCCTCCAGGCGCAGGTCCATTTCCACCTTGGTGGTCTGTTCGAGCGTCCGCGTCACCTCGACGGGCCTTAAGCGGCGGCTGGAGCGCATGAAGCGCTCCTGCATGCGCGACAGCAGATACATGCTCTCGATGTCATGGGCGAAGCGCTGGCGCACGCCCGGGCGCACCACCTTGATGGCCACTTTCCTGTCATTGACGAGGCCGGGATGGACCTGGGCGATTGAGGCCGCCGCGATCGGCTCGTCGAAGGAGGAATAGAGATCGCCGATCGTTCGGCCGAGCGATGCCTCGACCGCCGCTTTCGCGATCTCGGTCGGGAAGAAGGCCATACGGTCCTGCAGCATGGCGAGATCGACGGCCCAGTCGACGCCGACCACATCCGGACGGGTCGCAAGGAACTGGCCGATCTTGACATAGGAAGGCCCCAGCCGGTCGACGGCGCGGGTCAGGCGCTCGCTGCGTGCCTGTGTCTTGGAGCGAAACCGCGCCAAGGGCTCGACCAGCGCCTTGATGAGGCCGACGGAAGGCGGCATGTCCTGGGTCGGCAGCGCCGATACCACGCCCTCACGCACAAGAACCCAGCCGACGCGGACAAGCCGGAAATAAGCGCCGATCGTGCTCATGCGTTCAGAGCTTCCAGCCGGAATGCAGCGCCGCGATGCCGCCGGTATAATTGGTGTAGGTGACGCGCGAAAAACCCGCATTGCGGATCATCGCGGCGAAATTTTCCTGGTTCGGGAATTTTCGGATCGATTCCACCAGATATTGGTAGGGCTCGGCTTCGCCGGTGATCATCCTGCCGAAGCGCGGGATCGCCTTGAACGACCATTCCTCGTAGAAGCGCTCCAGAAGCGGCATCTCGACTTCGGAAAATTCCAGCACCAGCAACCGTCCGCCGCGCTTCAGCACGCGGTAGGCCTCCTTCAGCGCCACGTCGATATGCGGCACGTTGCGGATGCCGAAAGCGATCGTATAGGCATCGAAGGAATTGGCCTCGAAAGGCAGCGACTCGGCATTGGCTTCGACGAAGGCGAGGTTTTCGGAAAGATGTTTCCTTTCGGCCCGCTCGGCGCCGACTGCCAGCATCGAGCCATTGATGTCGAGCACGGTCACATGCGCCTTGCGGTCGGAAGCCTCGACGATCCGGAAAGCGATATCGCCTGTGCCGCCGGCCACATCCAGGGTCTTGTAGCCGACGTCCTTTCGCGGGTTGAGCGAGGCGATCAAGGCGTTCTTCCAGACGCGGTGCATGCCGGCCGACATCACGTCGTTCATCACGTCGTAGCGTTTGGCGACCTTGTGGAAGACGTCGTTGACGAGGCCCTGCTTCTCGCCGTCCGCGACCTTGCGGAAGCCATAGGATGTTTCCATCCCGCCGTCGGCGCTGGTACGGGCTTCAGTCATCGGTGAACTCCTAACGTCTCTCTTCTGGTCGGCGACCATAGCGAAATCGCTCATCGCACGCTATCTGTGGCACGTCTCATTACGTGGGTGCGACATCCGGTCCGGTCTATAGACCAGGCGCGATGTCGTTGAAACAGGAAGTTAGTCAATCATGCCCGAATTGCCAGAGGTGGAAACCGTCCGGCGCGGTCTCGCCCCGGCAATGGAAGGCGCGGTGATCGCCAAGCTCGAACTCAATCGTCCGGACCTGCGCTTTCCGCTGCCGGAGAATTTCGCGGCTGCGATCAAAGAGCGCCGCATCGTCTCGCTTGGCCGGCGCGCCAAATACCTGCTGATCGATCTGGAAGACGATCTCACCGTGATCAGCCATCTCGGCATGTCGGGATCGTTTCGGATCGAGAACGAAATGCTCGGCGAGTTCCACCATCCGCGCTCGAAGGATCAGAAGCACGATCATGTCGTCTTTCATCTGAGACAGAAGGAAGGCCTGCTGCGTGTCATCTATAATGACCCGCGCCGTTTCGGCTTCATGCAGTTGTGGAAGCGCAGCGAGCTCGATCTCTATCCGGCTTTCGTCGAACTCGGACCGGAGCCGACCGGCAATGCGCTCGATGCCGATTACCTAGCGGGGAGGCTGGCGGGCAAGAGCCAGCCGCTTAAAGGTGCGCTGCTCGATCAGACGGTGATAGCCGGCCTCGGCAATATCTATGTCTGCGAGGCGCTGTGGCGTTCGCACCTCCTGCCGACTCGCGCTTCAGGCAGCATCGTGACCAAGACGGGCAAGCCGAAGAAGGAGATGGTCCTCCTCAACCAGTCGATCCGCGACGTCATTGCCGATGCGATAGCCGCCGGAGGCTCGTCGCTGAGAGACCATATCCAGACGGATGGCTCGCTCGGTTATTTCCAGCACTCCTTCTCCGTCTACGACCGGGAAGACGAAGCTTGCCGCACGCCGGGCTGCAGCGGTACCGTCGCGCGCATCACCCAGGCGGGCCGTTCCACCTTCTATTGCCCGGTCTGCCAGAAATAACTGCTGCCACAAATAACCAACTGCCAGAAGTCCAGAGCAGAAGAGGAGAGATCGGATGAGCTACGAAACCCTGCTGACCGAAACCCGGGGCGCCGTCGCGCTCATCACCCTCAATCGGCCGGCCGCGCTCAACGCGCTCAACTCGACCGTCATGGCCGATTTGACCGAAGCGCTTTCCGCATTCGGCAAGGACGAGGCGATCGGTGCGATCGTGCTGACCGGTTCCGAAAAAGCCTTTGCCGCTGGCGCCGATATCAAGGAAATGCAGGGCATCGATTTCGTCGAGGCCTATGTGAACGACTTCATCTCCGGCTGGGAGGCGATCGCTGCCACCCGCAAGCCGATGATCGCTGCCGTCTCCGGTTTCGCGCTCGGCGGCGGCTGCGAACTCGCCATGATGTGTGATTTCATCATCGCCTCGGAAACGGCAAAGTTCGGCCAGCCGGAGATTACGCTCGGCGTCATTCCCGGCATGGGCGGCTCGCAGCGGCTGACCCGCGCGGTCGGCAAGGCGAAGGCGATGGACATGGTGATGACCGGCCGGATGATGGATGCCGCGGAAGCCGAGCGGGCAGGGCTTGTGTCGCGTATCGTTTCGCCGGAGCGGCTGATCGACGAGGCGGTCGAGGCGGCGGCGAAGATCGCCTCTTTCCCGCGCGCCGCAGTGCTGATGGCCAAGGAGGCCGTCAATCGCTCCTTCGAGACGACGCTTGCCGAAGGCCTGCGCTTCGAACGGCGGCTTTTCCATTCGCTGTTTGCGACCGCCGACCAGAAGGAAGGCATGGCGGCCTTCGTGGAAAAGCGAAAGCCGCGGTTCTCCAACCGCTAAATCCTGCAACAGCGGATGGTCATCCACCAAAATGCGCGTTGACTGGGGCGGGTATTCCGGTTATATGCCCGCCCACAGTTGGGAAAGCCTGATCACGGCTTCCTCTATTGCTCCCGAATTGCTGGATTGATGGTCGCAAGGACCGACGCGGCAACGGCGGAGTTTGGTTCGAATTCGTAGAGAGGCATGAAATGGCCAATACAACTTCGGCGAAAAAAGCGACCCGCAAGATCGCTCGCCGTACCGCAGTCAACAAGTCCCGCCGCTCGCGCGTTCGCGGCTTCATCCGCAAGGTCGAAGAGGCCATCGCTACGGGCGATGTGGCGGTTGCTGCAGAAGCCCTGAAGGCTGCCCAGCCAGAGATCCAGCGCGCCGCTACCAAGGGCGTGCTTCACAGCAACACGGCATCCCGCAAGGTGTCCCGTCTTGCTGCACGCGTGAAGGCCCTTTCGGCCTAATAAATTTCACAAACTGTATCATAATGAAGCCTGGTCGTTCTGACTGGGCTTTTTGTGATTCTCTCAGGGCTCCTTATATTTATCCGGCTCATTAACAATTTCGTGTCATCGGCGTGACAGAAAATAGCCAGTTAAATCAATATTTTACAGGAGGTCTATGAGTCCATGGGTGACTTTGGCGACGGGTAAAAGCCCCCAGATGGAGTCAAGAAGATTTTTATTTTTTCTGTGAACGATTGTTCAGAATGTATCTCATTTTTGAATCCCATTGATTCAACAGCGATTCTCCATGAATGCCTCTGTGACATTCAAATCACGCTCGCGGAGTCAACGCCCGCCTCTTAATTTTGCGTAAAATTCATCATTGATCTTGGCATTTGATCCTGCCTAAATGGCCTCCAGCAAGGGGCGCGGGGATTACTTCAGAGGGCTGCCGGTCACCGTCATATGTAGGACGCCAGGCAGACTTTTACCCTTTGCAACGGGATAAATCTCCCGTTTTCCTGATAACCATCGGTTGCGGTCCGGAAATTGACATTTCCGGAAACGGCCGGGTTTTGTCAACGCGATCCGGTCCATATCCGGATGAAGGAGGTGGAAGAGGTTCGGACGGCTCATGATGAGGATGAGGGCGTTCGTATATGCGGGGTGGCTCCTGCAAGCGCAGACCGTTCACGAGGCGGGCTGAGCGTAACTTTCGATCGGCTGCGAGGACGAGAGAAGGTTTTGAAACAAAAGGGGACGGGCGGCGACGGTTCTCAATGATTGGGAATGGTTTGCTATGCCTTGAAACGAAGTTTGCTCTGGCGGCGTTAACGAGAACCGCCAGGCTACGCGATTTGGAAGGCGGCGAATTATGCATATGAATACTATATCAGCCCGTGCAGGTAATGGGGACCAGGCACGGCAGGCATTTGATTCAAGTTGCTCCCAGGCGGCAGGGGAAACGACGGAAATGAAGCATAATGCTCTTTTTGAGCGGTTTAGTGCACGTCTGAAGGCACAGGTCGGTCAGGATGTTTATGCAAGCTGGTTCGGGCGTTTGAAACTGCATTCCGTCTCAAAGAGCGTTGTTCGGCTCACGGTACCGACCACCTTTCTGAAGTCCTGGATCAACAATCGTTACCTCGATCTCATCACGTCCATATTCCAGGCGGAAGATGCTGAAATCCTGAAGGTGGAAATCCTGGTGCGTAGCGCAAGTCGCAGTACCAAGGCGCCTGTGGCAGGTGAAGAACGCAGTCTGGCGCCGGAACCTGTCGTTGTTGCCTCGTTTCCGCGTTCTCAGGGTCCTCGCGAGATTGGCAAGATCGCCGCTTTCCCGTCGCCGTCTGCTGCGCCGGCGCGTTCCACCCAGGCTCCCGGACCGCTGTTCGGTTCCCCGCTCGATAGCCGCTTTACCTTCGACACTTTCGTAGAAGGCCCATCGAACCGGGTAGCGCTTGCCGCGGCCAAGACCATCGCTGAAGCCGGCGCGAGCGCGGTCCGTTTCAATCCGCTCTTTATTCACTCGGGCGTCGGCCTCGGCAAGACGCACCTACTGCAGGCGATCGCCAATGCGGCCGTCGGCAGCGAGCGCATGCCGCGGGTCGTCTATCTGACGGCCGAATATTTCATGTGGCGCTTTGCGACCGCGATCCGCGACAACGACGCACTGACGCTCAAGGACTCGCTGCGCAATATCGATCTGCTGATCATCGACGACATGCAGTTCCTACAGGGCAAGATGATCCAGAACGAGTTCTGCCATCTCCTGAACATGCTGCTCGACAGCGCCAAGCAGGTGGTGGTTGCCGCCGACCGTGCGCCTTGGGAGCTGGAATCGCTCGATCCTCGTGTTCGCTCGCGTCTGCAGGGTGGGGTGGCGATCGAAGTCGAGGCGCCGGACTATGAAATGCGTCTCGAGATGATCAAGGGCCGCCTGGCGACTGCCCGACAGGACGATCCGTCCCTCGATATCCCGGCAGAAATCCTCAGCCACGTCGCACGCAATGTGACCGCCAGCGGTCGCGAGCTGGAAGGCGCCTTCAATCAGCTTCTGTTCCGCCGCTCCTTCGAGCCTTCGCTCTCGATCGAGCGTGTCGATGAGTTGCTCGCCCATCTGGTGGGTGCAGGCGAAGCCAAACGCGTCCGTATCGAGGACATCCAGCGCATCGTCGCCCGTCATTATAATGTATCGCGCCAGGAACTGGTCTCGAACCGGCGCACCCGGGTCATCGTCAAGCCGCGCCAGATCGCCATGTATCTGTCGAAGACGCTGACGCCGCGCTCCTTCCCGGAAATCGGCCGCCGTTTCGGCGGCAGGGACCATACAACCGTCCTGCATGCGGTCCGCAAGATCGAGGAATTGATTTCGGGTGACACGAAGCTCAGCCACGAGGTAGAACTGCTGAAACGGCTGATCAACGAGAACAACGCTTAAAATATATGTTTCTGCTTTCTGTAGCAACGATCTGGGCCGTGGCGTGCATAACGCCAGGGCCCAATACGCTTCTGGTCATGCGCTATGCGCTGACCGCCCCGCGGCGCGTGCCGATCATGGCGGCGATGGGGACGATCACCGGCACGCTCTGCTGGGGTTTTGCGGGCTGGCTGGGGATCAATGTCCTGTTCCAGGCGGCTCCCTTTGCCTATGTGGCGCTCAAGATCGTCGGCGGGCTGTATCTCGTCTGGCTTGGATTGAAGATATTCCTGGATGCACGAAAGTCGCGCCAGTCGGCTGATATCGCGGCGGCGCGTATCGAGGTGCCGCTCAAGACCGCCTACCGGATGGGGCTGGCGACCAATCTTGCCAATCCGAAATCGGCGCTCTTCGTTGCCAGTCTTTTCGCTGCGACCATGCCGGCCGGCACGCCCTTCCTGTATGGCCTGGCGGCGATTGCCGTCATGGTCGCCGTCTCGACGGTCTATTATACCTTCCTGGTGGCGCTGATCACCCACCGAACGGTGGCGGCCGCCTATATCAAGGCCAAGAAGAAGATCGATCTCGGCGTCGGCATGGTCTTCGTCGGCTTTGGCACCAAGCTGCTGATGTCCCAGCGCTGAGGATCATGAATGGCTGTCGAAAAGGATCCGATTGCCAGTTTCTACAGCCAAAACGCGGTGATCTACGCGGCGAGTTCTGCGCCGAGCATGCGCCGCCTCGATGGTTTCCTGTCAAAACTTGCACCGGGCGCCGCCATCCTCGAACTCGGCTGCGGCAGCGGGCGGGAGAGTGCGGTGATGATCGCGCGCGGTTTCGATGTTTCGCCGACCGATGGCACGCCCGAAATGGCGGAGGAGGCCTCGAAACATCTGGGCAGGCCGGTCGGCGTGCTGCGTTTCGGGGATGTCGACGCCGCCTCGGCTTTCGACGGCGTTTGGGCCAATGCATGCCTGCTGCATGCGCCGCGGGCGGAGCTTGGCGGAATTCTCGGCCGCATCCACAGGGCCTTACGACCGGGCGGTATCTTCTACGCGAGCTTCAAGGCCGGAGAAGCCGAGGGCCATGACGAACTCGGGCGTTATTTCAACTATCCGTCCAAGGCCTGGCTAGGAGCCGCTTACGAGGCGTTTGCCTGGACTTCCATCGATATCGATGAGGAGCAAGGCAGCGGCTACGACAGAAAGCCGACCGACTGGCTGCACGTTCTGGCGGTAAAAGCCTGAACGTCGGATTTCAGCAAGCCAGATCGGCAACCACCGCGTCGAGTATCAGCATGCCGGACGGCGTGCAGCGCAGCCGCGAATTGCCGAGGCGCTCGATGAAGCCGTGTTCCAGCAGCCGCTCCTCGCGGATCGGGTCCGGGTCCCGGCCGGAAAGCTGCTGCCAGCGGGCGAGATCGACGCCTTCCCGCAGGCGCAGGCCCATCAGCAGCAATTCGTCGGCCTGTTCCTCGTAGCCGAGGATTTCCTCGTCCAGCATGCCGTGGCCGATGCGTTCCACCTGTTCCAGCCAGGTTTCCGGACGCCGCTCGGTGGAAGTCGCGATCTTGTTTCTGCCGCGCATCAGGCGGCCGTGGGCGCCAGGGCCGATGCCCGCATAATCGCCGTAACGCCAATAGGTCAGGTTGTGGCGGCTTTCAGCACCGGGGCGCGCGTGATTGGAGACCTCGTAGGCCGGCATGCCGAAGCGCTCGGTAATCTCCTGCGTCGCCTCGTAGAGCGCTGCTGACTGGTCGTCGTCCGGCACGATCAGCTTGCCGGCCTTGTGCAGGCCATAGAAGGGCGTGCCTTCCTCGATGGTGAGCTGGTAGAGGGACAAATGGTCGACGGCGTAGGAAATCGCTTCCTTCAGCTCCGCCTCCCAGGCCTCGACCGTCTGTTTAGGGCGGGCGTAGATGAGATCGAAGGACATGCGCGGAAAGATATCCCGCGCCAGCCTGATCGCCTTCAGGGCATCGGCGACGTCATGCAGCCGACCGAGGAATTTGAGGTCCGGATCGTTGAGTGCCTGCACGCCGAGCGAGACGCGGTTGACGCCGGCGGCGCGATAGCCGCGGAAGCGGGTCGCCTCGACGCTCGAAGGGTTGGCCTCCATGGTGATCTCGATACCATCGGGCACGTGCCAGTGCTTGGCGATGCCGTCGAGGATCGCCGAGACTGTCGCCGGGTCCATCAGCGACGGCGTACCGCCGCCGAGGAAGATGCTGGTGACGGTTTTCGGCCCGCTCATGCGTCGCATCACCTCCATCTCCTTCAGGAAGGCAGCGGTGAAGCGCGGCTGGTCCACCGGCTGGTGGCGCACGTGGCTGTTGAAGTCGCAATAAGGGCACTTGGCCGCGCAGAACGGCCAATGCACATAGACGCCGAAGCCCGGTTCGCCGGTATCCGGCAGAAGGGTATTGGACAGGAGGGGGGCGGCAGAATTCAAAGCGCCTCAAGCCTCCAGGCAGGTTTCGACGAAACGCTTGAACGCACGGGCGCGGTGCGAAAGCGCTTCCGGCTCGCCGGGTTTCCAGCCGTGTTTCTGATCACTACTCATTTCACCGAATGTAATGTCATAGCCTTGCGGTTGGAAGACCGGGTCATAACCAAAACCCTGGGTGCCGCGCGGCGGCCACGCCACCGTGCCTTCCACCTCGCCGCGGAACATTTCCGTGTGCCCATCCGGCCAAGCGAGACAAAGCACGCTCACAAAGCGGCAGCTGCGCTGCTCCGGCCTCGTCGCGCCACGCTCCTCCAGCGCCTTTTCGATCTTCTCCATCGCCATCTGAAAGTCCCGGCTGCCGTCCGCGCGTTCCGCCCAGTTGGCGGTATAGACGCCGGGGGCGCCATCGAGCGCGTCGATGACGATGCCGGAATCATCCGACAAGGCCGGCAGTCCGGAGGCTTTGGCGGAAGCGATCGCCTTGATCGCTGCATTTTCTTCGAATGTCGTGCCCGTTTCGTCGGGCTCTTCGAATTTCAGTTCGGCGGCGGATTTCGCGGAAAAGCCGAAGGGACCGATCAGTTCTGCAATCTCGCGGATTTTTCCGGCATTGTGGCTGGCCACGACGATCGTCTTGGTATCGAGCTTGCGCATTACAATTCCTGTTCGATATTCCAGAGCCTTGGCTCTGCACATTCCAGGCTGTTGCCGGCCGGATCGCGGAAATAGATTAAGCGGGCACCGTTCGGCCAGCGGAAATCGCTTTCGATGGCAATACCCGCCTTGTTGAGCTTTTCCCTGATCCTGTCAATCGCCTCGCCCGTCATGCGAAAGCAGATATGCCCAGGTCCCGTCGCGCCATGTGGCGGTACAGGCAGCGCATCGGCCGGAGGCGGCTTGATCGTCTCGGCCGGGTTGAAGATCAGCAGGATGCCCGGCCCACAGCGGAAGAACACATGCCTGCTGCCGGCTCGCAGAACTTTTTCAAGGCCGAGAATGCCGCCGTAAAAGGCTTCGGCGGCATCGAGATCATCAGCGTAAAGCGCGGTTTCGAGAATGCCTTCGATCAAACAGCACCTCTTTTCAGCGAGTTTCAGGCGATCGCCTGCTTCTGCATCGCCACCAGTTGCTGGGTGCCGTCCTGAGCCAGTGCCAAGAGGTTCAGGAATTCTTCCTGGCTGAAAGGCTTGCCCTCTGCCGTACCCTGCACTTCGACAATGCCGCCAGTGCCGGTCATCACGAAATTCGCATCCGTCTCCGCAGCCGAATCCTCGATATAGTCGAGGTCGATTACCGGCTGACCCGCAAAGATGCCGCAGGAGATCGCCGCGACGTGATCTTTCAGTACCTTCTCGACCTTGGTCATCGAGCGGGCTTCCATCCACTTCAAACAATCGTAGAGCGCAATCCAGCCACCGGTGATCGAAGCCGTGCGCGTGCCGCCATCTGCCTGGATGACGTCGCAGTCGATGGTGATTTGCTTTTCGCCGAGCGCTTCCAGATCGATGACGGCGCGCAGGGACCGGCCGATCAGGCGCTGGATCTCCTGGGTGCGGCCGCCCTGCTTGCCGGAAGCGGCTTCGCGCTTCATCCGGTCGCCTGTGGCGCGGGGCAGCATGCCGTATTCGGCGGTCACCCATCCCTTGCCGCTGTTGCGCAGCCACGGCGGCGTCTTTTCTTCCAGGCTCGCGGTGCAAAGCACATGCGTGTCGCCGAACTTCACAAGGCAGGAGCCTTCCGCATGTTTGGAGAAATTGCGCTCGAATGAGACCTTGCGCATCTGGTTCAACTGTCTGCCTGAAGGCCGCATGCTTCACTCCCTAGATTTCTGTTTCCGCCTTCTACGGCCCCGGCCAAGCTTTTGCAAAGAAAAAGCCCTGGGGCGTTCTGAAGGCGATTGATTGCGGCCATGCTGATTTTCCCTTTGGAGAAGGCGAGGCGAATGACTATATTTTGTCGAGAGATCAACGGAACGGTGAAGGTTTAGATGGGATTTTCGGCATCGACGGGTAGGGACAGCGGCTCTGTGCTCGATGACCGTTCGCGCGAAATTTTCCGCCGCATCGTGGAAAGCTATCTGGAAACAGGTGAGCCGCTCGGCTCCCGCAATCTTTCCCGCCTGCTGCCCATATCGCTGTCGCCGGCGTCGGTGCGCAATGTGATGAGCGATCTCGAGGAACTCGGCCTCATCTACTCCCCGCATATCAGCGCCGGCCGTCTGCCCACCCAGTCCGGGCTTCGCTTTTTCGTTGATGCTTTCATGCAGGTGGGAGACCTCTCCGCCGAGGAACGCGCCAATATCGACCGGCAGATCCGACCGGCGGATCGCGATCAGCCGATGGAAAGCCTGATGGCGGAGGCGAGCCGCATGCTGTCGGGCGTCTCGCGGGGTGCGGGCATCGTCATCACCGCCAAGAGCGATCCGGTCCTCAAGCACGTCGAGTTCATCCGCCTGGAGCCGACCAAGGCGCTTGCGGTGCTGGTCGGCGATCATAACCAGGTGGAAAATCGCATCATCGAACTCCCGGCCGGCGTGACATCGTCGCAATTGACCGAGGCGGCGAATTTTCTCAATGCCCATCTGAGCGGTCAGACGCTGCCGGAACTGCGCGGCCAATTGAAGACGCTCAAGGATCAGGTGCAGGGCGAGCTTTACTCGCTCTCGCAGGAACTGGTCGAGCGCGGTCTGGCGGTCTGGTCGGGCGACAGCGAGGAAGGCAAGCCGAACCAGCTTATCGTCCGCGGCCGTGCCAACCTGCTCGAAGGCCTGGCGGATGTTGCCGACCTCGATCGTCTGCGGTTGCTTTTCGACGATCTCGAAAAGAAGGACAGCCTGATCGAGATTCTCGATCTCGCCGAGAAGGGGCCGGGCGTTCGAATCTTCATCGGCTCGGAAAACAAGCTGTTCTCTCTCTCGGGCTCCTCGCTCATCGTGGCGCCCTATCGTGACGGCGAGGACCGGATCGTCGGTGCCGTCGGTGTCATCGGGCCGACGCGGCTCAACTATTCGCGCATCGTGCCGATGGTGGATTACACCGCGCAGCTGCTTGCCAGGTTATCGCGCTGATTTCGCGACGGAGCCGCCTCAACTTTCCCACCAAGCCTTGATTTTTTCACTTTAAACCTCGATATCGGGCACAAATCCAAGCCAAGAATAACCGGAGACCGTCATGACCGACGAAACCAACAAGCACGGACCTGACGCAGCTGCCACTGAGAACGCGGCGGAAGCTGTTGCATCTGCTCTTGAGGACGCGGCCAACCAGAAGAATGCCGAGGCGCCCGCCGCCGAACCGGATCCGCTGGAATTGCTGAAGGCCGAGAATAACGAGCTGCGCGACCGCTTTCTGCGGCTTGCCGCCGAGATGGACAACCTGCGCCGTCGCACCGAACGCGAAATCAAGGACGCAAAGTCCTATGCAGCTGCCGGCTTTGCGCGCGACATGCTCGCCGTTTCGGACAACCTGCGCCGCGCGCTGGACGCCGTGCCGACCGAAATGCGTGCCACGGCAGATGCCTCGCTGACCACCCTCCTGGAGGGCGTCGAGATGACCGAGCGTTCCATGCTGTCGGCGCTGGAACGCCACGGCGTGAAGAAGATCGATCCGGAAGGCCAGAAGTTCGATCCGAACTTCCATCAGGCCATGTTCGAGATCCCGAACTCTGCTGTTCCGAACAATACGGTCGTTCAGGTCGTCCAGGCCGGCTTCACGATCGGCGAACGTGTGTTGCGCCCGGCCATGGTCGGTGTCGCAAAGGGCGGTCCGAAGGCGGAAGCCTCCGCAGAAACCGCCGCCGAGAAGAACGCCTGAAAGCGTTGAAAAGCGGGCGACAAGTCCGCTTTTCGCTTTGCGCCGGACACTCAGTCGGCGTTTCGCAGTCCTGCCGGCAAGTCCGCTCGGCTAACTCGACGTCGGTCTTCCCGCTAAAATGGCTGCTCAAGAACAAAACCGCCCAGCGCTTTATCAGCGGCCGGGCGGTTCTTTTCGTCCCCATGGAATGCATAGGCGGTCAGGCGGCGTGGTTTGCCTGCTCCTCGTTGAGGAAGGCATAGATCGCCGAAGCGGAATCGGTCTTGCGCAGCTTGGCGACAAGCTCCTGGTCCCGCAATACGCGGGCGATGCGCGACAGTGCCTTCAGGTGGTCGGCGCCGGCGCCTTCGGGTGCGAGCAGCAGGAACACCAGATCGACCGGCTCATCATCGAGCGCTTCGAAATCGACCGGCGCTTCGAGGCGCGCGAAAATCCCCTTGATGGACGAGATGCTGTTGAGCTTGCCGTGCGGGATGGCGATGCCGTGGCCGACGCCGGTGGAACCGAGCCTTTCGCGCTGCAGGATGATATCGAAGATTTCTCGTTCGCTCACGCCCGTCAGCTTGGAAGCCTTGGCCGCCAGCTCCTGCAATAGCTGCTTTTTGGAATTTACCTTCAGGGCAGGAATAATCGCATCTTGCTGCAGCAAATCTGCCAATGCCATTCTCGTCATCCTTCGTGCCGCAAGAGCTCGTGCCCTAGGCGAAGGGGAGCGCCGTCTCCGACGCCCTCCCCAAGTGTCAGTTCTTGATATTGGTGGAATCGATCCAGCCAATATTGCCGTCATTGCGGCGGTACACAATGTTCAGATGTTCCTTGCCGGGGCTGCGGAACAGCAGAACAGGCTCGTCGGTCATATCAAGTGCCATGACGGCGCTTGCGACCGTCATCGTCTTCAGCTGCTTCGAGCTTTCCGCGACGATAGTCGGCGCGAAATCCTCGGGCACTTCCTCCCCTTCATCCGGTACGCTGTCCATAACAGTGTAGGCAACTTCCGCAAAACCATTCATATGGTTGCCGGCATGATGATCCTTGAGCCGCCGCTTGTAGCGGCGCAGACGCTTTTCGATCCGCTGTGCCGCGGCGTCGAAACTGATCTGCGGATCGTTCGCCTCACCAGCCGCATGCAGGACGATCCCGGTATCGAGATGCACCTTGCAGTCGGCAGAAAAGCGCGAACCTGCCTTTTCCACAATGACTTGGCCTGAATAGCCTCCGTCGAAGTATTTTGTAACCGCTTCTCCGATTTGGTCCTCGATCCTCTGACGGAACGAATCGCCAATTTCCATATGCTTACCGGATACACGCACACTCATGGAGTTCTTCCTTCTTGTCGTGACTTGCGTGTTCCAGTCTACGCCAAGCCGTCCCCTCATCCAAGCCGTTCGCACGCCACCGCGCTAAATTGCTGCAATCGGTGCCTGTCTGGATAATGGGATACGTTTCGTGCCATGTCCCGTGCAGTTGCGGCGGGCTTCTAGCGCCCGATGTTTTAAATGTCAACGGTAGCCGATCTCGGGATTTCTACGTAGACCTGTGGAAAATCGCGTGCTTTGGCCGGCATCTCAGTATGCCGCGACCCCGGCGATCGCACGCTTTTCGCGGCGGCGCTGAACGGAGGAGGGGATGTTCATCGCCTCGCGGTACTTAGCGACGGTCCGGCGCGCAAGTTCGACCCCGCCGCGTTTCAGGCTGATCACGATATCGTCGTCCGAAAGCACCGCATCCGGCGTCTCCTGGGCGATGAGCAGGCGAATCCGGTGGCGCACGGCCTCGGCCGAATGGCTGTCGCCGCCTTCTTCCGCCGAGCCGATCGACACCGTGAAGAAATATTTGAGTTCGAACAGGCCGCGCGGTGTCAGCATGTATTTGTTGGAGGTGACGCGGCTGACCGTGGATTCATGCATCTTGATCGCTTCGGCAACGGTCTTGAGATTGAGCGGCCGCAGGTGGTCGACGCCGTGCATCAGGAACGCATCCTGCTGGCGGACGATTTCGGTCGCCACCTTCATGATCGTCTTGGCCCGCTGATCGAGGCTGCGCGTCAGCCAGTTGGCGTTCTGCATGCAATCGGAGAGGAAATTATGGTCGTCGCCGTTTTTCGGGCAGTTCTTCGACACTGTCTGGAAATAGCTATGGTTCACCAGAACGCGCGGCAGGGTGTCCGGATTGAGTTCCACCATCCAGCCGCCGTCGGGTGCTGCGCGCACGACGATATCCGGCGAAATCGTCTCTGACATGCCGCGCTCGAAACCCGCGCCGGGCTTGGGGTTGAGGCCGCGAATTTCCGCGAGCATGTCGATCAGGTCTTCGTCGTCGACCCCGCAAATCTTTCGAAGCGAGGCGAAGTCGCGTTTGCCGAGGAGATCCAGATGTCTGATCAGTGCATCCATGGCCGGATCGAGCCGGTCCTTTTCCCGAAGCTGGATTGCCAGGCATTCGCCAAGCGACCGCGCGAAGACGCCCGGCGGATCAAGCGTCTGCAGCGAATGCAGGATGGCTTCCACATCCCCGGCGCTTCTGCCGAGGCGAGCAGCGATCTCTTCGATGTCGCCCAGCATGTAACCGGCCTCGTCCAGCTGATCGACGAGATGCTGAGCAATCAGGCGGCTGGCCGCATCGACGATCAGGAAGGGGATCTGCTGGTTCAGGTGATCACGCAGCGTTACCTGGCCGGCGACGAAGTCATCCAGATCGTAGTCTTCGCCGGTGTCGCCGCCCGGCATGGACTTCCATTGGCTGAGCAGCTCAGGCGCATCGGCGCGCCGCACCGGGCCGTCGTCCGGGAAGACATTTTCGAAGCCCGTATCGAGCCCTTCGCCCAGCCTCTCGGCGCTGATGGAAGAGGAGCCCTCATACCAGTCGCTATCGACTTCGGCGGCTGTCGAACTCTCGTGGCCCTCGGCCGGGGCAAAGTCGTCGGCTGTTTCGAAGCCTGTTTCCGCGTCGTTTTCGCTCTCGCTTGACGTAATTTCGAGCAGCGGGTTCTTTTCGACTTCCTGGGCGATGAACTGGTTGAGTTCGAAATGCGTCATCTGCAGCAGCTGGATGGATTGCATCAGCTGCGGTGTCATCACCAGCGATTGGGTTTGGCGTAGGAAAAGATTAGCGGATAAACCCATGGCGGACGCGAAACTCCCCTGCAATCCCCTTGAACCACCCGGTCATGGAGTGGTGGACGCTCGATTGGCCGAGCCTCCACAAGGCCAAATTTGCATCTGGCACAAGAATTGCTTTTTTGAAAGATTTGGTCAAGCGCTGCAGTGCGGGAAAGTAAATTTCTTTGTCGCGCTGCAGCGACTGGACTTACGCCTAGAGGCTGAACTTGTCGCCGAGGTAAAGACGGCGAACATCCGGGTTGTTGACGATATCGTCGGCCCGGCCATGCGTCAGCACTTCGCCCGCATGGATGATGTAGGCCCGGTCGATCAGGCCCAGCGTCTCGCGGACGTTGTGATCCGTTATCAGAACGCCGATCCCGCGCGCCGTCAAGTGGCGTACGAGGTTCTGGATGTCAGAGACGGAAATGGGATCGACGCCGGCAAAGGGTTCGTCGAGCAGCATGAAGGCCGGATCGGTCGCAAGCGCCCGGGCGATTTCGAGGCGCCGGCGTTCGCCGCCGGAAAGTGCGACGGCCGCCGATTTCCGCAACTGGCTGATGTGGAACTCTTCCAGCAGTTCGTCGAGCTTGCTTTCCCGTTTGTCCCTGTCGGGTTCATGCACTTCCAGCACCGCGCGGATGTTTTCCTCGACGGTCAGGCCGCGGAAGATCGAGGCTTCCTGCGGCAGATAGCCTACCCCCAGACGGGCGCGGCGATACATCGGCATATGGGTGACTTCGTTGCCGTTGATCGCGATCATGCCTTCGTCCACAGGCACCAGGCCGGTGATCATGTAGAAGCAGGTCGTCTTGCCCGCCCCGTTCGGCCCGAGCAGCCCGACGGCCTCGCCACGGCGCACGACCAGCGACACGCCGTTGACGACGCGGCGGGTATCGTAGGTCTTCGAAAGCCCGTGCGCGACCAGCGTGCCCTCGTAGCGCGCTTTATCGCGTACGACGAAGGGTTCGGGCGCGGACGGCTTCCCTGCCGACAGACTGGTGAGGAACGGTATTTTCACGTCAAATGTCTATTATTGCTTTGGTCGCGATTTCGGGTCGAGCAGGATTTCGACGCGCCCGCCACAGGCGTCGAGCTTGGCCTGGCCGGTTTCCATCAGCACGGTGAGTTTGCAACCCTTGAAGACGTTGGGGCCTTCGGAGAGCACGACCTGCTTGCCGGAAAGCACGAAGGTCTGGGATTTCATGTCGAACTCGCCCTTCTCGGCGGTCGCCTGCTGCGTCCCCGAGGTCAGGAATACCGTCTCGTCAAGGAAGATCTTGTCGATATTGGCGCTGCCTGAGGTCACCGAACCACCTTCACCCGTATAGAGAACCGTCATCTTGCCGGCCTTCATCGTGGTCGTACCCTGCACGACCTGGACGTTGCCGGTAAAATAGGCCTTCTTTTCCTGCTCCTTGATCTCGAGCTGATCGCTCTGGATCTGGATCGGCTGGTCACCGGAAAGCTTCAGGCCTTCCATCTGGCTGGTGGTCGTCTGGGCATGTGCGGTCGCTGCCAGACAGGAGATAAATCCTGCCGCGATCAGAACTGCGGTATTGCGTGTAAGAAGGCGGCGATTGATCATGACGGCCGGGCTCTACTTGCCTTGGTTACGGATGGTGGCTGGATCGAGGTGGACGCGAACCTGGCCCTTGAAGGTGATGGTACGCCCCTTATCCGTTATCTTTAAAGACTCTGCAACAACAGAGCCTTCTTTCATGGAGATATCGACGTGCTCGGGCGATTCCATCACACCCGCGTTGATATCGAGGTGGGCGGACTTGAAGCGGGCGGTGATCCCGTTGCTCAGATTGACGTCGAACGGGGAGTTGAGATCGAGCATGTCGGTGCCGCGGTCGAAGTCGGCGGCGGTCGCGGTCACCCGCGCGATCACGTCGTCGTTGACCGGTACGGCGGCCTTGACGTCCTCGAGCGTGATCATGTTCGAGTTCTGGATATCCTGCAGCGCGCGGGTGGCGGTCATCGAGTAGCTGATGCCGTCCTTGTTGCGGCCAGAGATCGCCGGCCGTTCCATGACGATCTTGCCGTTTTCGATCCGGGCATTTTCAATCGAGAGGTTCTCCGGGAGATAGGCGCGGATGATCGAGACCCCGATGAAGGCGGCCGAAATCACGCCGGCCAGGATCGGCAGCAGTATCTTGAGCCTGCGCACGAACGCGGAATGCGCCAGCGCCGCCTGATAGGCATCCACACGCGGCTCCAGCGCCGACGTAAAGCCTGCTGTTTTTCGAATATGCTGCAGCATGAGTGCCGGATAGTTCCTTACTAGCCCACCTCCGTTCTCATCCCGGTTGTGCCGGATGGAGTGGTTGTGAGCTTTGCTTTGTCCGCCAATATGGTTTTGATTCAATCAACAAACAATAATGGACAACATAAAAACGTGATGTGGTCTGCTGCAAAACACGCTAGAGAGCCTATTTAGCAACGGCGGTTCAGCTCGAAGGGTGATTTTATGGATCAAATGGCAATTGCGGACCGGCGTTCCCTGCGCCGCAAGCTGAGTTTCTGGCGGGTCGTCGCACTTGTTTTCCTCGTCGGTATCGGATTCGCGCTTTACCGTGTCGTTGCCGGCGACGGTGTCGGATCGGCGGTGCCACATGTCGCCCGCATCGAAATCTCCGGTATGATCACGGATGACAAGGATCTGCTGGAGCGTCTCGAAAAGATCGCCCAGAGCAGCCAGGCGAAGGCGCTGATCGTCTCGATCTCTTCGCCGGGCGGGACGACCTATGGCGGCGAGCGCATCTTCAAGGCGATCCGAAAGGTTTCCGAAAAGAAGCCGGTGGTTTCCGATATCCGCACGCTGGCCGCCTCTGCCGGCTACATGATCGCCACGGCTGGCGACCAGATCGTCGCGGGCGAAAGCTCGATCACCGGCTCGATCGGGGTGATCTTCCAATATCCGCAGATCGACGAGGTGATGAAGAAGATCGGCGTCTCTCTGCAGGAGATCAAGTCTGCGCCGCTGAAGGCCGAGCCGTCGCCCTTCCATCCGGCAAGCGAAGAAGCCAAGACGATGATCCGCAACATGGTCATGGACAGCTACGCCTGGTTCGTCGATCTTGTCGCCGATCGCCGCAAGCTGCCGCGCGATGAGGTTCTGAAGCTCGCGGACGGCACGATCTTCACCGGCCGCCAGGCGCTCAGCGCCAAGCTTGTCGACAAGCTTGGCGGCGAGGAGGACATCCGCGCCTACTTCGAATCGCGCGGCGTTTCCAAGGACCTGCCGGTCGTTGATTGGAAGGAGCGCAATTCGTCCTCGTCCTTCTGGTTGGCGAGCGCCGTCAGCGAGTTGTTCAAACTCTCCGGTTTCGGCCAGACGATCACTCCCGATGCCCTTCGCACCTTCGGCGCAGACAAGTTGTTTCTTGACGGTCTTGTCTCCGTTTGGCAGGTTGGGCGCGGTTGAAAATCTAAACTTTTCAGGGGGCAACCGTGATCAAGTCAGAACTGGTGCAGATTGTCGCGGCTCGCAATCCGCATCTCTACCACCGCGACGTCGAGAACATCGTGAATGCCGTGCTCGACGAGATCACAGATGCCCTGGCAGGCGGAAATCGTGTCGAACTGCGCGGCTTCGGCGCGTTTTCCGTTAAGAACCGTCCCTCCCGGTCCGGCCGCAATCCGCGCACCGGCGAGAGCGTTTTCGTCGAGGAAAAATGGGTTCCTTTCTTCAAGACGGGCAAGGAACTGCGTGAACGCCTGAACCCGGGCCTCGATGACGAAGAAGATTGATCCCTTCGACGCAGCTTTCCGCCGCCCTTGAAACCCCACAAAGCGCGCCTATTCTGCAACAGATGCTGCTAAAACAGCGGACAGTCTGCTGCCGGAGATTCCCATGGACAAGTTCAAAAAGATCGTCTCGCTCGTGGTCTTTGTACCGCTCGGCATCGTGTTGATCGTGCTCGCCGTGGCGAACCGCCAGATGGTGACCCTGGCGCTCAATCCCTTCCGGCCGGAAGACGGCATGCTGGCGGTCAGCGCACCCTTCTTCCTGTTCCTGTTCCTGGCCTTGCTGATAGGGATGTTCATCGGTTCGTTCGTGACCTGGTGGAGCCAGGGCAAGCACCGCAAGCAGGCTCGCGTCGAAGCACGCGAAGCGGTCCGGTGGCAGAACGAACACAAGGCCGCGGTCGCTGGACGGCCGGTCTCCGCGCAACTTCCTTCCAAGTAAATTCAGGTGAAGTAAATCAGGCTTGCGCGGCCTTTGCGACCACGGCCTTGTTGAAATCCGCGAAGAACTGGCCCGCGAGCTTCTGCGATGTGGAATCGATCAGCCGCGAGCCGAGCTGCGCGATCTTGCCGCCCACCTGAGCCTTTGTGGAGTAGCGTAGCAGCGTATCGCTGCCGTCTTCTACCAGCGTGACGGTCGCGGAACCCTTGGCGAAACCTGCGATGCCGCCCTTGCCTTCGCCCGATATCGTATAGCTTTCCGGTGGGTTGATGTCGGAGAGGGTCACCTCGCCGGAGAAGCTGGCCGAAACCGGGCCGACCTTCAGCTTGACGGTTGCGGCAAGCTCGGTTGGAGACTTCTGTTCGAGCGTCTGGCAACCGGGGATGCACTGACGAAGGATTTCCGGATCATTCAACGCCGCCCAAACCACTTCGCGAGGTGCTGCAATACGTTCTTCGCCGCCCATGTCCATATGATGATCCTCCGTCCATCGTTGCAAGACTTATTGCAAGGGCGATGATCTTTGCCAAGGGGGACAAAAGGCGGACAGGCCGGGCCGTCAATAAAACGCCCCGCTATCGGCTCTCCGGCTTTGAAGAATGACCAGCAAATGTTATCTGCTGCCGCAACTCTCAAAAATCCGAGCGGATGAACGTATTGAAGAACAAGGAAAGGCGGCCGGGTGAAAAAGCCCGGAGCGAGGCGGGCAACCGGTCCTCCCGCGGGTACGCCGCCGCAAAACCAGCGGCAGTCAAGCAGGCCCCGCGGCCACAGGAAAGGGCTTCGAAACCCGCGCCGGCAGCAGCGCCGGCCGAAACCCGACCGCTTTTGCCGCGCAGCGGCGAGCGACCGCCAGAGCGCGTGCCGATCATTCTCGAATCCTCCGGTGCCGGTGATTTTCATCTGATCGATAGCGGCAACGGGCTGAAACTCGAACAATACGGCCCTTATCGCATCGTCCGGCCGGAAGCCCAAGCGCTCTGGCAGCCGTCTCTTCCCGCCCACGTCTGGGAAAAGGCGGATGCGCTGTTTACCGGAGACACGGATGAGGACGGCATGGGTCGCTGGCGATTCTCCAAGGAAGCGCTGGGCGAAACCTGGCCGCTATCGCTGCTCGGCGTCGATTTCCTCGGCCGCTTTACCTCCTTCCGCCATGTCGGGGTCTTCCCGGAGCAGATCGTTCACTGGGAATGGATGAAAAACCGAATCGAAGAGGCGAAACGGCCGGTGAAGGTGCTGAACCTGTTCGGCTACACGGGCGTCGCTTCGCTGGTCGCGGCGGCTGCCGGCGCGGAAGTCACCCATGTGGACGCCTCCAAGAAGGCGATTGGCTGGGCGCGCGAAAACCAGTCGCTTGCCCGTCTGGACAAGGCTCCGATCCGCTGGATCTGCGAGGATGCGATGAAGTTCATCCTGCGTGAGGAACGCCGAGGCAACCGCTACGACATCATCCTCACCGATCCGCCGAAATTCGGCCGTGGCCCGAATGGCGAAGTCTGGCAGCTTTTCGATCATCTACCGCTGATGCTCGATATCTGCCGCGAACTGCTGTCACCGAAGGCGATCGGGCTGGTGCTGACCGCTTATTCGATCCGCGCCAGCTTCTATTCGATCCATGAGCTGATGCGTGAGACGATGCGCGGCGCCGGCGGCGCCGTGGAATCGGGTGAACTCGTCATCCGCGAGGCGGGGCTGGACGGCAAGACGCCGGGCCGTGCGCTTTCCACTTCCCTTTTCAGTCGCTGGGTGCCGGCATGAACGACGATTTTCAGAAGTCCGGACCACGGCGGGTCGGCCAGGTGAAGGAAGTCACCTCGCTTTCCAATCCGATCATCAAGGACATCAAGGCGCTCACCAACAAGAAGGACCGCGAAGAGAGCGGCACCTTCATGGCCGAAGGCCTGAAGCTCGTCATCGACGCGCTGGAGCTCGGCTGGGAAATCCGCACGCTGGTCTATGCCAAGGCGGCCAAGGGCAAGGCGCTTGTCGAGCAGGTCGCGGCAAAGACCATCGCCCATGGCGGGTTGGTGCTGGAGGTCAGCGAGAAGGTGCTCTCCTCGGTCACCCGTCGCGACAACCCGCAGATGGTCGTCGGCATTTTCGAGCAGCGCTGGAAAAAGCTCGACGAACTGAGGCCGGGCAGAGACGAGACGCTAGTCGCGCTCGACCGCGTGCGCGACCCCGGCAATCTTGGCACCATCATCCGCACCGCCGATGCGGCAGGCGCTTCCGGGGTGATCCTGGTCGGCGAATGCACCGATCCGTTTTCGCTGGAAACCGTGCGTGCGACCATGGGGTCGGTCTTCGCGGTACCGGTCGTCAAATGTTCGGCGGAAGAATTCCTGAACTGGCAGAAGCGATCCGGCACCCAGGTCGTCGCGACGCATCTCGCCGGCGCCGTTGACTATCGCACTGTGGATTATTCGAAAAAGCCGGTCGTGCTGCTGATGGGCAACGAGCAGTCCGGGCTGCCGGATAATCTTGCCAAGGCCGCCGATCGCACCGTTCGCATTCCCCAGCAGGGCAGGGCGGATTCGCTCAACCTCGCCGTCGCGTCCGCCGTGATGCTTTTCGAGGCCCGCCGCCATCTGCTGACCCTGGATGAGAAGAAATGACCGGACGCAAAGCCCTCCTTTCACGGCCTCTGGTGGCTCTGATCGTCATCGTCGTCGCGGTCATTCTCGATCAGGTGGTGAAGATCGCCGTCGAAAGATATCTTCCGATGCAGGAGGCGGTGCCACTTCTGCCGGTGCTGGCGCTCTACCGAACCTACAATCTCGGCGTCGCCTTCTCGCTGCTGTCCGGCATGGAGCGGGAATTCATCGTCGGCATGCGGGTGCTGATCGTCGCCTTCGTGCTCTGGCTCTGGCGCCGCACGCCTAAGGAACGTCCTTTTGCCCACAGCGGCTTCGCGTTGATCATCGCCGGCGCGATCGGCAACCTGATCGATGGCTTCGCTTATGGCCACGTGATCGACTACATCCTGTTTCACACCGAGACTTGGGCCTTCGCCGTCTTCAATCTGGCGGACAGTTTCATCACCATTGGGGCAGGCCTGGTCATCCTCGACGAGCTGTTCGGGCCGAAAAAGGCCGATCAGTAAAATTTTACCTGATTGCTCTAAGGATTGGGAAAGAAACCCGGTTAGTCTTTCCCGATGCGAGATATCGCCGACATACATGAACGAATCTCGAAGGCGTTCGCGTCTCCCGCCGCGGTCGATATGGCCGACCCGGCGGCGGAAAAGATCGTGCCTGCATTGGGACTGCCGCAGGATGGAGAAAAGAGGGCGGCGCGCGGCGTCTTTGCCTCGCTCTTTTCCCGGATATCCGAGTGGCGCCGCCAGCGCACGGTTCCCCGCCTCCAGCATGCATTGAAGAATGCCGAGGCGGCCAGCGCTGCGAAGTCCCGGCAGATTGCCACCGTCGTCCATGAGATCCGCACGCCGCTCAATGGCATTCTCGGCATGACCCACCTCCTCGGCCAGACAAAGCTGACGGCGGAACAGCAAAACTATCTGAGCGGCATTCGCCAGTCCGGTTATGCGCTGGCGCAGCTCGTTGAAGACCTGCTCGATTATTCGACGCTGGAGGCCGGCCGCTTCCGGCTCAACAACCGGGCGGAAAATCTCCGTCACCTCATCGAAAACGTCGTTGAGATGCTGGCGCCGCGCGCCCATGAGAAGCGGATCGAGATCGCCGCGACAATGACTGCCGATCTCCCCGATCTTCTCGATTTCGATCCGGGGCGCATCCGCCAAGTGCTTTTCAACGTCATCGGCAATGCGGTGAAATTCACCGCCTATGGCGGCGTGCTGGTGCGGGCTGCGGTCGAAGAGGGCAACGTCGCCATTGCCGTCATCGATACCGGTCCCGGCATGGCGCCGGAGGAGCTGACGCGGGTTTTCGGTGAATTCGAGCAGGCAGGGTCCGCCGAGGCGCGCAGCGGCGGCACTGGTCTCGGTCTCGGCATCGCCTCCCGCATCTTGACCGAGTTCGGCGGATCGCTTGCCGTCGCCAGCCAAAGGGGGGCCGGCAGCACGTTCACCATCCGCTTCCCTCTGCATTTTGCGGAAACGGCGCAATCGGGCACCGGCGAACGCAACCAGTTGCTGGCCATGTCCCGGGTTCTGCTTCTGGCGCCGGAAGGACCTGCCGCCAAGGCGACGGTCGCGACGATCGAAACGCTTGGCGGCCGCTGCCGGCACGTCGCCAACACGGCCGACGCGCAGATGCTGATCGACCGTGCCGAAACGGGCCCGTTGCCCTATACCGACCTGATCGTCGATCACCGGCTGGCATCCGATTATGCCAATGAAAAGGCGCATGCGCCGCTCCACCGCATCCTGCTCGTCAACCCCGAGGAACGCGCCTCCCAGCCGCAGGATTTCTTCGACGCCTGGCTTATCCGGCCGCTCCGGGAAAAATCCCTGATCGATGTCTTGAGCGGCCGCCTGCGCGGCTTCGGCACACGCGACGCGCTGAATGACAATCAGGCCATGCCGCTGCCGCCCGTCATCGAAAAGCATGGCGAAGGGCTTGATGTGCTGCTCGGTGAGGACGATCCCGTCAACGCGCTGATCATTCGCTCGGTTCTTACAAAGGCCGGTCATCGGGTCCGTCTGGTCGACGATTTCCCCACGCTGATCGAGACGGTACTCAACCGGGACATATCGTTCGATCTCATCATTTCCGATATGTACATGCCTGGAGGAGATGTCTTCAATCTCCTGGCGGCGCTGCGTGCCGAGGAGCAGGAGGGCGTTCGGTCTCTGGTCCCGGTGATCGTGCTGACAGGCGAGAGCCGCGAGGCGACGCATCGCGAGGTGCTTCTGAATGGGGCCAGCCGCATCTTCGCAAAGCCGGTCGATCCGCTGACGCTTCTGGAGGAGGTCCGAATTTTGGGGGTACTCTCTACCGACCGCCAACAGGCGCGTTGACGCGATCAGCCGTGGAACCTATTGTGACAGGGAATGTCACGTTCTTGTCGCAGAGAAGTGATTAAAGGCGGTGATCAAACCGGGACGGGGAGAATCACCTTGGCAATTGAACTCCTGAACCGTGAAGTGATAACTGAAACAACCCAGGCGCCGGCCTCTGCTCCGGTAAGCGGCGATGTCTTCGGCCGCATTGGCACACTCGAAACGCGGCTTGCTCGCAGCGAGCGCGAGATCGATGCCGCGCAGGCGGTCCGTTATCGCGTCTTCGTCGAAGAGATGAACGCAACCCTCAATCCGGATGCCATGCGCAGCCGTCGCGATGTCGATGCCTTCGACGCGATCTGCGACCACCTTCTGGTCGTCGACAATGCAATCGAAGGCGATATCGAAGACCAGATCGTCGGCACCTACCGGCTGCTGCGCCAGGAAGTGGCGCTTGCCAACAATGGCTTCTATTCGGCGTCGGAATTCGACATCGAGCCGCTGCTTGCGCGTCATCCCGACAAGCAGTTCATGGAACTTGGCCGCTCCTGCGTGCTGCCTGACTATCGCACCAAGCGCACCGTCGAGTTGCTCTGGCAGGGCAATTGGGCCTATTCGCTGAAGCACGGCATGAACGCCATGTTCGGCTGCGCGTCATTTCCGGGAGTTTCACCGGAAGAGCACGCCATGGCGCTCTCCTTCCTGCACCATTCGGTCCTGACCAAGGACGAGTGGGCGGTTTCGGCACTACCGGAACTCTACCGCTCGATGGATCTGATGCCGATGGAAGGCCTCAACGCTCGCAAGGCGCTCTCCTTGCTGCCGCCGCTGATCAAGGGCTATCTGCGCCTCGGTGCCATGGTGGGTGATGGTGCGGTTATCGACCACGCCTTCAACACCACCGACGTGCTGATCGTCCTGCCGATCGCCTCGATCTCGGATCGCTACATTACCCACTTCGGCGCCGACGCGGGCCGGTTTGCGAGCTAACGGACGAGGCGAATCGGGCCGTCGTATTGTGCGACGGCTTCGTCCGAGGTGAGCAGCAGCATGCCTTCTTCGGCTCTTCCGCAGGCACTTCTTCCAAAGGCACGACCTTCACCATCGGCCTGCCCCGCCTTGGCGATGACAAAAGCTTCGCCGTTTGCCGCCTCTTCGACGAGACGCGACAAGTGGGTCTTGGCTTCATGGATGTTGACGGTTTTCACGGAGCAAAGCTCCAAGTGGACTTAGTTCACTGAACCCAGTCCACTTGGAGTTCGCTTTCAAGGAAGTTTATGTCCCCGCGTTGTAAGCCGCGATCGCCGCCATGTTGACGATATCGCTGTCCTTGGCGCCCATCGAGGTGATCTGCACCGACTTGTCGAGGCCGACAAGCAACGGGCCGATCACCGTCGAAGCGCCGAGCTCCTGTAGCATGCGGGTCGAGATCGAGGCGGAGTGGATCGCCGGCATGACGAGCACGTTGGCTGTCCCCGAGAGCCGGCAGAACGGATACTGCTCCATCCGGTGCGGGTTGAGCGCTACGTCCGCAGCCATTTCCCCGTCATATTCGAAATCCACGCGACGCTGGTCGAGGATCTTGACCGCCTCGCGGACCCGCTCCGAACGCTCGCCGATCGGCTGGCCGAAGGTGGAATAGGCGAGCATGGCGACGCGCGGCTCGTAACCCATGCGCTTGGCGACACGGGCGGCTTCGACGGCGATATCTGCAAGATCCTCCGCGTTCGGCATGTCGTGGACGGCGGTGTCGGCGACGAAGATCGTCCGGCCGCGCGAGATCACCAGCGACACGCCGATCACCTTGTGCCCCGGCTTGGGATCGATGCAGCGGCTGACGTCCTGCAGGGCCGTTGCATAGTTGCGGGTCGTGCCGGTCACCATCGCGTCCGCATCGCCGATCGCCACCATGGTCGCGGCAAAATGGTTGCGGTCGTTGTGGATCAGGCGCTGGACGTCGCGGTAGAGGAAGCCCTGGCGCTGCAGTCGGGCATAGAGATGATCGATATAGGCATCGAGCCGGTTGGAAAGACGGGCGTTGACGATCTCCACGCCGGGTCGGTCGAGATCGATGCCTGCCTTTTCCGCTGTCGCGCGGATGACATCGTCGCGGCCGAGAAGGATGGCGGTGCCGAGCTTCTGGCTGGTGAAGGAAATCGCCGCGCGCATGACCTGTTCTTCTTCGGCCTCGGCGAAGACCACCCGCTTGGGGAACCGGCGGACGCGCTCGTAGATGCCTTGCGTCGTCGCGGCGATCGGATCACGGCGGGCGGAAAGCTCGCGGCCGTACGCAGCGAGATCGGTGATGTTCTTGCGGGCGACGCCGCTTTCCATGGCAGCTTCGGCGACTGCGACCGGAATTGCCGAGATGAGGCGCGGGTCGAAGGGGACGGGGATGATGTATTGCGCACCGAACCGGGGACGGTTGCCCTGGTAGGCGGCGGCAACATCGTCCGGTACGTCTTCGCGGGCGAGATTGGCGAGCGCGTTGACGGCAGCGATCTTCATCGCGTCGTTGATCTGGCTGGCGCGGACGTCAAGCGCGCCACGGAAGATATAGGGGAAACCCAGCACGTTGTTGACCTGGTTCGGATAGTCCGAACGGCCGGTCGCCATGATCGCGTCGTCGCGGATGCGGGCGACTTCTTCCGGCGTGATTTCCGGATCGGGATTGGCCATTGCGAAGATGATCGGCCTGTCGGCCATCGAACGGATCATGTCTTCGGTAAAGGCGCCTTTCTGGGACAGGCCGAACACGACATCCGCGCCCTTCATGGCTTCTTCCAGAGTCCGCTTGGTGGTTTTCACCGCATGGGCGGACTTCCACTGGTTCATGCCCTCGGTGCGGCCCTGGTAGATGACGCCCTTGGTGTCGCAGAGAATGACATTTTCCGAATTGAAGCCCATCGCCTTGATGAGTTCGACGCAGGCGATCGCCGCGGCGCCGGCGCCGTTGCAGACGAGCTTGGTGGTCTTGAGGTCCCGGCCGGTCAATTCCAGTGCGTTGATCAGGCCGGCGGCGGCGATGATCGCAGTACCATGCTGGTCGTCATGGAAGACCGGGATATCCATCAGCTCGCGCAGGCGGCTCTCGATGATGAAACATTCCGGCGCCTTGATGTCCTCGAGATTGATGCCGCCGAAAGAGGGGCCGAGGAAACGCACGCAATTGATGAATTCGTCGACATTCTCCGTATCGACTTCGAGGTCGATGGAATCCACGTCGGCGAAGCGCTTGAACAGCACGGCCTTGCCTTCCATCACCGGCTTCGAGGCAAGCGCCCCGAGATTGCCGAGGCCGAGGATCGCCGTGCCGTTCGAGATGACGGCCACCATGTTGCCGCGCGCCGTGTAATCATAGGCAGTCGCAGGATCGGCGGCGATCGCCTTCACCGGCACCGCGACGCCTGGCGAATAGGCGAGCGACAGATCGCGCTGGGTCGCCATCGGCTTGGTGGGATTGATTTCGAGTTTACCGGGGCGGCCTTCCGAATGGAAATCGAGCGCTTCCTGTTCGGTCACGGAAGCCCGCGCACGTGCAGCCTTCTCCGTGGCCTTGTCCTTGGCAGGCATGTTTCCTCCAGCTTTTTGTGGGCAGCCGTCCTCTAGGCCGCGGCAGATGTTGTCTTTCAGGTGTCTTCATCGATAGTGTCGCAAATTCCAGCGCGCAACAAAAAATCGGTTCCGTGACACAGTTTGAAAGATTCTCCATCGACGCCCTGAACGCCGCCGAGCTTGCCTCGGAGGAAAGCCGTGCCTCGGCAACGCCGATGATGGAGCAATATATCGAGATCAAGGCGAACAATCCGGGGTCGCTGCTCTTTTACCGCATGGGCGATTTCTATGAGCTCTTCTTCGAGGATGCGGTCGATGCGTCACGTGCACTCGGCATCACGCTCACCAAGCGCGGCCAGCATCTCGGTCGCGAAATCCCGATGTGCGGCGTACCGGTGCATGCCGCCGACGACTATCTGCAGAAGCTGATCTCGCTCGGTTTCCGCGTTGCCGTCTGCGAACAGGTGGAAGACCCGGCGGAGGCCCGGAAGCGCGGCTCGAAATCGGTCGTGAAGCGTGACGTCGTCCGGCTGGTGACGCCGGGCACGATTACCGAGGAAAAACTCCTCTCATCCTCCGAGTCGAATTACCTGATGGCGCTTGCCCGCATCAAGGGTGCCGCCGAACCGCTTCTGGCGCTTGCCTGGATCGATATTTCGACCGGCGTCTTCCGGCTCGCCGAGACCGATCAGTCCCGACTGCTCGCCGATATCCTGCGTATCGAACCGCGTGAGCTGATCCTGCCGGATACGATGTTTCACGACGCCGAGCTGAAGCCCGTCTTCGACGTACTCGGCAAGGTCGCGGTGCCGCAGCCGTCCGTGCTCTTCGATAGCGCCAGTGCCGAGGGCCGCATCACCCGGTATTTCGGCGTCGGCACCCTCGACGGGTTCGGCAATTTTTCGCGCGCCGAGTTGGCCGCCGCCGCGGCCGCTGTTGCCTATGTGGAAAAGACCCAGATCGCCGAACGTCCGCCGCTTGGACGCCCGGAGCGCGAAAGCGGCGCCTCGACCCTCTTCATCGATCCGGCGACCCGCGGCAATCTGGAACTGACCAAGACTTTGTCGGGCGAGCGTGAAGGTACGCTCCTGAAGGCGATCGACCGCACGGTGACCGGCGGCGGGGCCCGCCTGCTGGCTGAACGATTGATGTCGCCGCTGACGGATCCCGACCGCATCAATCGGCGCCTCGATTCCATTTCCTTCCTGCTCGAAGAACCGTCGCTTTGCAGTGAACTGCGCTCCGGGCTGAGGCACGTGCCGGATATGCCGCGCGCCCTCTCGCGTCTGGCGCTCGACCGCGGCGGCCCGCGTGATCTCGGCAGCATCCTGCAGGGACTGGAGGCGGCCCGCGGTGTCGCGGCCTTTCTCGACAGGGCCATGCTGCCCGAGGAACTGGGGCAGGCCCTCGACGACCTGAAGGCTTTGCCGCTTCATCTGGAATCCATGCTCGGCAACATGCTGGCGCAGGAACTGCCGCTCCTCAAGCGAGACGGCGGGTTCCTGGCCGAAGGTGCCCATTCGGACCTCGACGAGGTCCGGGCGCTGCGTGACCAGTCGCGCCGGGTCATTGCCGCGCTCCAGCTCCAATATGCCGAGGAGACCGGCGTCAAGTCGCTGAAGATCAAGCACAACAACGTGCTCGGTTATTTCATCGAGGTGACGGCCGGCAATTCCGGCACGATGACCGACACGCCGGAAGGCAAGGCGCGATTCATCCATCGTCAGACCATGGCGAGCGCCATGCGTTTCACCACGACGGAACTCGCAGATCTGGAAAGCCGCATTGCCAATGCCGCCGACAGGGCACTGACCATCGAGCTCGAAGCCTTCGACAGGATGGTCGCAGCCGTGACCTCCGAGGCCGAGGCGATCAAGGCCGGCGCTCGGGCACTGGCGGTGATCGATGTCGCGGCGGGTCTTGCCATGCTCGCCGACGAATGGAGCTATCGCCGCCCGGTGGTAGATGCTTCGCGGATGTTCGCGATCGAGGGTGGCCGCCATCCGGTCGTCGAGCAGGCGCTGCGCAGGCAATCCGTCGGCCCGTTCATCGCCAACGATTGCGATCTCTCGCCGCACAATGGCGGCGAGTTCGGCGCGCTCTGGCTGCTCACAGGCCCTAACATGGGCGGTAAATCGACCTTCCTGCGCCAGAACGCGCTGATCGCCATCCTCGCGCAGATGGGGTCCTTCGTGCCGGCGGTGTCCGCCCATATCGGCATCGTCGACCGACTTTTCTCCCGCGTCGGCGCCTCGGACGACCTGGCGCGCGGCCGCTCTACCTTCATGGTCGAGATGGTCGAGACGGCCGCCATTCTCAACCAGGCGAGCGATCGTTCGCTCGTCATTCTCGACGAGATCGGTCGTGGCACCGCGACCTTCGACGGCTTGTCGATCGCCTGGGCGGCGGTCGAGCACCTGCACGAGGCGAACAGGTGCCGCGGCCTGTTCGCCACCCATTTCCATGAGCTGACCGTGCTCTCGGAAAAGCTGAACCGGCTTTCCAACGCCACGATGCGGGTGAAGGAATGGGACGGCGAGGTGATCTTCCTGCATGAAGTCGGCCCGGGTGCTGCCGACCGCTCCTACGGCATCCAGGTCGCCCGGCTTGCGGGCCTGCCCGACTCGGTGGTCGCCCGCGCCCGCGACGTGCTGACCAAGCTCGAAGATTCCGACCGCAAGAACCCGGCGAGCCAGCTGATCGACGATCTGCCGCTCTTCCAGGTCGCCGTTCGCCGTGAGGAGGCCAAGCGCGCCGGGTCGTCCAAGGTCGAGGACGCGCTGAGGGCCATCAACCCGGACGACATGACACCGCGCGAAGCCCTGGACGCGCTCTATGCGCTGAAGAAGCAGCTTAAAGCATAACCTTCCGACAAGGATTTCAGAGTGAGCGATCCTGGGCTACCCGGAGAAGGATAGATGCCGGATCGCCGCCGTCGAACCCCCGATCCGCATGCCTTTCGACCTCGGATATGGTAAGGGCCTTCGAGATCATGATTTAGGCCGCTTTCACCAAGGCTCCACGTGTTGTCCGTTCCCTTGCCCTTTCTTGCCGGCCTTGTCTTCGCGCTGACGCTCTACCGCAGTCTGAAGGGCGTCGAAACGCCGGGCTCGCGTCGTTACTTCTTCGCTTTCCTTGTTCTCTATGCCCTGCAAGGCGTGATCGTCGGCCTGCATTTTGGCTACGGCATCAAAGCGCTCGCGCCGGTTCAGCCGATCACCGCTGCGATTATGCCGCCGCTTGCCTTCCTGGCCTTCCGCGCGTTGATGGACGAACGCGTCGAAAGGCCCTGGCTGCATATCCTGCCGCCCCTGGCCGCCGCCATCGCTGTCGGTTTCCTGCGTGCTCTTGTCGATCCCTTGTTGCTGGCGATCTTCTTCGGCTACGGCATCGCGCTCTGGCGTCTGACGCTCTCGGGTGGCGCGGACGTGATGGCGGAAGCGTCGCTTCCGCGCATGAAACCGGCGCTGCGTGCTGCCCGGTTGACTGCGGGGCTGATGCTGTTCTTCGCCGTCAGCGACGCCGCACTGGCGGTCTACACCGATATCCATGGCCCCGGTGATGTGCCGTTGGCGGTGGCGATCATGAACCTGGCGGCGATCGCTGCCGTGATCGCCTACTATTTTTCACCCGATTTCTCTCCAGCCAAACCGCTTCCCGCTTCGTTCGCAATCAAGCCGACCGAAGAAGACAGGGTCGCGCTATCCCACATCAAGGCGGCCCTGGAGGAGGGGGAGCTTTACAGGAGCGAAAACCTGAGCCTTGCCAAGCTTGCCCGCAAGGCGAGGCTTCCGGCCCGCGAGGTCTCGGCCGCCGTCAACCGCGTGACTGGGCTGAATGTTTCGCAATTCGTCAACGACCGCCGCATCGCGGAAGCCTGCCGCCTTCTGCGGGAAACCGAGTGGACGGTGATCCAGGTCATGCTGGACGTCGGTTTTTCAACGAAATCGAACTTCAATCGTGAATTCCGCCGGGTGACCGGGACGAACCCCAAGCAGTGGAGAGCCGAGGCAAGGGCTGCGCAAGATGCCGATGCCAGAAAAACACCGGCTTGAACTTCGACACGGGAAGCAACAACTTTGAAACGTCCGATGATGATAATCGTTGGTCAAGGTGCCTCAAAACGATTATAGCCTCCCTCCGCAGGCCGGGCACCGGCAGGATAACATGGCCAGACACGACATCGATTTTTCTGAACTTCTCGACGTGGCCCGTCTTCGGGCCGATTGCAGGGCGATCGTCAAGGACAAGGATCGCCCTCAGCTCGAATTGCGGGCGGCACTTCTGCCGCTGCTGCGCCGGGCAAGCGTCGAGGGCCGCGAAAAGGCGCGCCAGCTTCTCTCCAAGGACGGCAGCGGGCTGAATTGCGCCCGCCGCATCTCCTGGCTCCAGGACCAGTTGATCCGCGTTCTCTATGAGACGATTGCCGAGGGTCTCTATACCGAGGGCACGGATATCGCCGTGGCAGCCGTCGGCGGTTATGGCCGCGATACACTTGCCCCGGGTTCGGACATCGACCTCCTGTTCCTGCTGCCTCCCCGAAATACCGAGACCATGCGCAAGGCCGTCGAGTTCCTGCTCTATGTGCTGTGGGACATGGGCTTCAAGGTCGGCCATGCCACCCGCACCGTTGAAGAATGCATCCGTTTATCCAAGACGGACATGACGATCCGCACCGCCATTCTCGAAAGCCGCTACATTTGCGGCCGCGAGGCGCTGGTGGCCGACCTCGAGAGCCGTTTCGACAACGAAATCGTTGCAGATACCGGCCCGGAATTCATCGCCGCCAAGCTTGCCGAACGCGACAATCGCCACGAGAAGGCCGGCGATACGCGTTATTTGGTCGAGCCGAACGTCAAGGAAGGCAAGGGCGGCCTGCGCGACCTCCATACCCTCTTCTGGATCGCCAAATATTACTACCGTGTCCGCGAGACGACCGAACTCGTGAAGCTCGGGGTTCTCTCCCGCGAAGAGGCCCGCTCGTTCGAAAAGGCAGACGACTTCCTGTGGGCGGTGCGTTGCCAGATGCATTTCCTGACCGGCAAGGCTGAGGAGCGCCTCTCCTTCGACATCCAGCGCGAGATCGCCGAAAGCCTCGGCTACCATTCGCGTCCCGGCCTCTCCGCCGTCGAACGCTTCATGAAGCACTATTTCCTCATCTCGAAGAATGTCGGCGACCTGACCCGCATTCTCTGCGCCGCCCTTGAGGAGCAGCAGGCGAAGGCGGCACCCGGCCTTACCAACCGCGTCATCTCGCGCTTCACCAAGCGTCTCCACAAGATCCCCGGCACCGTGGAATTCGTTGAGGATCGCGGCCGCATCACGCTTGCCGACCCGAACGTCTTCAAGCGAGATCCGGTCAATATCATCCGCTTTTTCCATGTGGCCGATATCAACGGGCTGGAGCTTCATCCCGATGCCCTGAAACGCATGACCCGGTCTCTTTCGCTGATCGACAACGATGTGCGCGAGAACGAGGAGGCGAACCGGCTGTTCCTCTCCATGCTGACCTCGCGGCGTGACCCGGCGCTGATGCTGCGCCGGATGAACGAGGCGGGTGTGCTCGGCCGCTTCATTCCGGAATTCGGCAAGGTCGTCGCGATGATGCAGTTCAACATGTATCATCACTATACCGTCGACGAGCACCTGATCCGCTCGGTCGAGGCGCTGTCGGAAGTCGACAAGGGCAAGGCTGCCGATATCCACCCGCTCGCCAACAAGGTGATGCCGAGTGTCGAAGAGCGCGAGGCGCTTTATGTCGCGGTGCTCCTGCACGACGTCGCCAAAGGCCGCCAGGAGGATCACTCGATCGCCGGCGCCCGCATCGCGCGCAAGCTGTGCCCGCGTCTCGGCCTCAATGCCAAGCAGACCGAACTCGTCGTCTGGCTGATCGAAGTGCATCTCCTGATGTCGATGACGGCCCAGACCCGCGACCTGCACGACCGCAAGACGATCACCGACTTCGCCGAAAAGGTACAGTCGATGGATCGGCTGAAGCTGCTCCTGATCCTGACGATCTGCGATATCCGCGCCGTCGGCCCGGGTGTGTGGAACGGCTGGAAGGGCCAGCTCCTGCGCACGCTCTATTACGAGACCGAGCTGCTGCTCTCGGGCGGTTTCTCCGAGGTATCGCGCAAGGAGCGCGCCAAGGTCGCCGAGGAGGAACTCGTCAAGGCATTGGCCGACTGGAGCGCCAAGGACCGCCGCACCTATTCCAAACTGCACTACCAGCCCTACCTCCTGTCGGTCTCGCTGGACGACCAGGTCCGCCATACGAAGTTCATCCGCGATACGGACAAGGCAGGCCAGGCGCTCGCCACCATGGTGAGGACTGACAGTTTCCACGCCATCACCGAGATCACTGTCCTGGCGCCGGACCATCCGCGCCTCTTGTCGATCATCGCCGGCGCCTGCGCTGCGGCTGGCGCCAACATTGCCGATGCACAGATCTTCACGACCTCCGACGGCCGGGCGCTCGACACCATTCTGATCAACCGGGAATTCCCGGTGGACGAGGACGAATTGCGCCGCGCCGGCACGATCAGCCGGATGATCGAGGACGTGTTGTCGGGCAAGAAGCGCCTGCCGGAAGTCATCGCGACGCGCGCCAAGTCGCGCAAGCGCAACAAGACCTTCACCATTCCACCATCGGTCATCCTCTCGAACGGCCTGTCGAACAAGTTCACGGTCATCGAGGTGGAATGCCTCGACCGCACCGGCCTGCTTGCGGATATCACCGCCGTGCTCGCCGATCTCTCGCTTGACATCCATTCGGCACGCATCACCACCTTCGGCGAAAAGGTCATCGATACGTTCTACGTTACCGATCTCGTCGGCCAGAAGGTCGTGAACGAGAACCGCCAGGGCAATATCGCGGCGCGGCTGAAGGCGGTCATGTCCGAGCAGGAGGATGAACTGAGAAGTGGCATGCCGATGGGCATGATCGCGCCGGCCCCCAATCCGGACCAGACGCCGCAGCCGCGCAAGTCCAAGGCAAGCGTGTGAGCCCCCTGCGATGAGCCTAGTCCGGAAATTCGCGACAGTCGGTGGCGCGACCCTCGGCAGCCGGATTTTCGGTTTTGCGCGCGAGACCTTCATGGCGGCGGCGCTTGGTACCGGCCCGATGGCCGACGTCTTTTATGCGGCCTTCCGCTTCCCGAACCTCTTCCGCCGGCTGTTCGCCGAGGGCGCCTTCAACGCGGCCTTCGTGCCGCTGTTTTCGAAGGAGATCGAGGCGAACGGCGTCGAGGGCGCCAAGCGGTTTTCGGAAGAGGTTTTCGGCGTTCTCTTCTCGGCCCTGATGATCATCACCATCGTCATGGAACTGATGATGCCGTGGCTGGTGGAGTGGATCATCGCGCCGGGCTTCGCCGACGATCCCGAAAAGACCTCCATCACCATCCGTCTTGCGGCGGTGATGTTCCCCTATCTGATGTGCATGTCGCTGACGGCGATGATGAGCGGCATGCTCAATTCGCTTCATCACTTCTTTGCGGCCGCCATTGCCCCGGTCTTCCTGAACGTGGTGATGATCGGCGCGCTGTTCTACGGCCTCTGGACCCATGCGGATCCGCTGACGATTGCCTGGTATCTCTCCTGGAGCGTGCTGGCGGCCGGTATCCTGCAGCTTGCCGTGGTTTATGCCGGGGTTCGCCATGCCGGCATCAGTATCGGCTTCCGGCGCCCCAAAATGACTCCAAACGTCAAGCGCCTGCTGGTGCTGGCCGTGCCGGCGGCCGTTACCGGCGGCATCACCCAGATCAACCAGATCATCGGCCAGGCGATCGCCTCGGGCAAGGAAGGCGCGATCGCCGCCCTTCAGTATGCCGACCGCATCTACCAGCTTCCGCTCGGCGTCGTCGGCGTCGCCGTCGGCGTCGTGCTCCTGCCGGAACTTGCCCGTGCGTTGAAGGGCGGGCATCTCAAGGAAGCCGCCAATACCCAGAACCGTTCGATCGAATTCGTACTGTTCCTGACGCTTCCGGCCGCTGCCGGGCTTTGGATCCTGTCGGACGCGATCATCCGCGTGCTCTACGAGCGTGGTGCCTTCTCCGTCGAGAACACCTCGGTCGTCGCCTCGATCCTTGCCATCTACGGCATCGGCCTGCCGGGCTTCGTGCTGATCAAGGCGTTGCAGCCCGGTTTTTATGCCCGCGAGGACACCAGGACGCCGATGCGGTTCACCATGCTATCGGTCGTCATCAATTCAGGCCTGGCGATCTCGCTTTTCCCCCTGATCGCCGAGCGCGGCATCGCGACGGCCGAGGCTGCGGCGGGCTGGACCAATACCATCCTGCTGTTCACGACGCTCGTCTGGCGCGGCCATCTCACCTGGGAATGGGCACTCGCAAGGCGGACGGCCCTGCTGCTCGTCTCGACCGCGATCATGTCCGCAACGCTGATCTATGCGCTCCGTTATGCCAGCCCATGGCTGATCCCGGATGCTCTGCTGATCCATCAGATCGCAGCGCTCGCCTGCCTGCTCGTCCTGGCGATGGTTGTCTATTTCGTCTGCGCGTTCCTGATCGGCGGTGCCGACATCGGCATGATACGCCGGAACATCAAGCGGAAGCCGAAGGCCTAACCCCGCTTGCGCCGCCCGCAATAGGCCCACCGGCGTTGCGGTCCGACATCCACATGCACGATGCCGTTGCAATAGCGGCCGATGCCGCCGATGCCTGGTGCGCTGGCTGCGGCCGCGAGGATGGCTCGTTCCGATACACCGGGCACCCGGATATCCGCCGCATAACAGTGGCTGTGCTGCGACCGGCCCGAATGCGGCCGGTGGCCGGACGTGACCATCGGCTTGCGGCCGGTCTTCTGCGCGATATGCGCAAGGATCGCTCCCAGCTTTTCCGGAAAGCAGCTCGTTCGAACGCTGATCCGCTGCACGGTGAAGAAGGCTGAATAATCGTGCTTGAAGGAAGTGCTTCTTCGCTTTTGGCTTTCGCCAGCTTCGGCAGTAACGTTGAGGCCTAGCGCCAATAGGCAGGTAAGCGCGACGCGAAATAAGATGCGCATGATATCCCCCGAGATGAGACCGTGTCGTTCATGACCGGTTAACCGTGGTGCGCTTGGGTATTTCCTTTCCAAAAGGGGCACGAATAAGGAGACTTTTGCTCGGAAATGGGATTGTGGCTGCCTAAAAGACTAACATTCATTAATCTATTCGGAGGTGCCAGGAGAAAAATTTTGCCTTTAGGCGTATTGACTTAGGAGTTGTACCCCTAATGAGGTAGGCGTTTCGTGGCCCTACCTCGAATGATATGTGGACCGCTCTTTTGTCGCTGTAGTGTTTCGCGAGGCCTCCTGAATGGAGCTCCTCGCTCCGTCAAAACCGCCCCGGCCGACAATATGCGGGCGGCTTAATCACTCGAATTCGGAGCTTTCGCATGCCCGTCCAATCGTTGTTTCTCGTGGCCCTGATCGTCGATGACTACGACCGGGCCAAGGATTTTTATTGCGGCGTGCTCCGCTTCGATTGCCTGGAGGACAGCGTGCAGCCGCAGGGCAAGCGTTGGGTCGTGGTGAAACCGAAGGGCGGCGAGGGCGCGGCCCTGTTGCTGGCTGAGGCCGCCACCGACACGCAGAAGGCTGCGATAGGCAACCAGACCGGCGGCCGGGTTGGCTTCTTCCTGAAGACTGATAATTTCGCCCGCGACCATGCCGCCATGACTGCCAAGGGCGTCCGTTTCCTCAAGGAGCCGCGGCATGAGATTTACGGGTCGGTGGCGGTATTTGCCGATCCCTACGGCAACACCTGGGATTTGATTGAACACGCGGCACGCTGATGCTCTTGATCCCCTGCGCTTCGCCGTGCATAAGCCCGCGCGTTAGCAACATGACCCTTCGGGTCTGGGGCCCTCCACCAGCCTAATTGAGGACGATATGAACACCTTCAAGCCGCTTGTCTTTTCCGGCGTCCAGCCGACCGGCAATCTCCATCTCGGCAATTACCTCGGCGCAATCCGCAAGTTCGTGGCGCTGCAGGAAAACAACGACTGCATCTACTGCGTCGTTGATCTGCACGCGATCACCGCCCAGCTCGTCCATGACGACCTGCGGGGACAGATCCGCTCGATCGCGGCCGCCTTCATCGCTTCGGGCATCGATCCGAAGAAGCATATCGTCTTCAACCAGTCGGCCGTGCCGCAGCATGCGGAACTCGCCTGGATCTTCAATTGCGTCGCCCGCATCGGCTGGATGAACCGCATGACCCAGTTCAAGGACAAGGCCGGCAAGGACCGCGAGAACGCCTCGCTCGGCCTGCTCGCCTATCCGAGCCTGATGGCTGCCGACATTCTCGTCTACCGCGCTACCCACGTGCCGGTCGGCGACGACCAGAAGCAGCATCTGGAGCTTGCTCGCGATATCGCCCAGAAGTTCAACATCGACTTCCAGGAGAAGATCCGCGCCGTCGGCACCGGCGTCGACATGGTCGTCGGCGAGGAGCCGATCCATGGTTTCTTTCCGCTGGTCGAGCCGCTGATCGAGGGACCGGCGCCGCGCGTCATGTCACTGCGCGACGGCACCAAGAAGATGTCGAAATCCGACCCGTCGGACCTGTCGCGCATCAACCTGATGGACGAGCCGGAAGAGATCGCCAAGAAGATTCGTAAGGCCAAGACCGATCCGGAGGGCCTGCCGAGCGAACTCGAAGGCCTGAAGGGTCGCCCGGAAGCCGACAATCTGGTCGGCATCTATGCAGCCCTTGCCGACAAGACGAAGGCGGATGTTCTCGCCGAGTATGGCGGCCAGCAGTTCTCGGTCTTCAAGCCCGCGCTGGCCGACCTTGCCGTTCAGGTGCTCGCGCCGATCACGTCGGAAATGCGCCGCCTGATGGACGACACGACCCATATCGACGCTATCCTCAAGGATGGCGGCGAGCGCGCCCGCGCCCGCGCCGAGAAGGTCATGGGGGATGTCTTCGATATCGTCGGCTTCCTGCGCTGACACTGTCGTCGCAACTCAAGTCACGCAAAGATTGCATACCCGTCACGACATTCGTGGCGGGTTTTCATTTTTTTCGGTTGGTATAAGTTCCGCATCACGACTGCTTCAGTCGTCTACATGCGAAGGAGGGGCGGCATGGTATCGAAACGGCTATCGCGGCTTGAAGGGCACCGGCGCAAGTTCATGGCGGTCATCGACGGCACGCCGGAGTGTGAAAAGGCGGTCCATTACGCCGGGCGCCGCGCCAAGAACTCCAACGGCGGTCTCGTCCTGCTTTTTGTTATCCCCGAGGGCGATTTCCAGCAATGGCTGGGCGTCGAGCAGATCATGCGTGCCGAGGCCCGCGAAGAGGCGGATGCGGTGATGGCCAAGGCCGCCCAGAAGGTGCGCGAGACGATCGGCATCGATCCGGAAATCGTCATCCGCGAAGGCAACGCCAGCGAACAGATCATCCAGCTGGTCGACGAGGACCGCGACATCGCGGTCCTCGTCCTGGCGGCCGGCTCCACCAAGGAAGGGCCGGGACCCCTGGTGTCCGCCGTTGCCGCCTTCCCGATTCCCGTTACCGTGCTGCCCGACACGCTGACGGCCGAGGAAATTGACGCGCTGGCCTGATTGCGGACTTGATCTTGCGCAGGCAAAGGAGCACTTGAACGAAAAGCTGATACGGCTTATCTTCTTTTGAAGAGTTCTAAATTTGCGAGGGGCGCCGTGCCCCAGGAGAGACGAGATGTTCATTCAGACGGAAGCCACCCCCAATCCGGCGACCCTGAAGTTCCTGCCTGGCAAAGTCGTCATGGATAAAGGCACCGCTGATTTCCGCAATGCCGGCGAGGCGGAAGCATCTCCGCTGGCCGAGCGTCTGTTTGGCATCTCCGGCGTCACCGGCGTCTATTTCGGCTACGACTTCATCACCGTGACCAAGGAAAGCGCCGAATGGCAGCACCTGAAGCCGGCGATCCTCGGCTCGATCATGGAGCATTTCATGTCCGGTGCGCCGGTCATGGGCGGTACGTCCACGCTGGCTGAAGCATCCGACGTCGAAGGCGAGTTCTTCGACGAGGACGACGAAACGATCGTCGCGACGATCAAGGAACTGCTGGAAACCCGCGTCCGCCCGGCCGTCGCCCAGGACGGCGGCGACATCACCTTCAAGGGCTTCCGCGACGGCACGGTCTACCTTAACATGAAGGGCGCATGCTCCGGCTGCCCGTCCTCCACGGCGACGCTGAAGCACGGCGTGCAGAACCTGCTCAAGCATTTCGTTCCGGAAGTGCAGGCCGTCGAAGCTCTCTAAGCCCGCCGGCACCGTTGAATGATTGTTCTCGCCATCGATACCGCCGGGGTGGATTGCTCCGCAGCGCTCTATGACAGCGCCGCGGGCAAAGTGCTGTCTGAAGTCACCGAGACGATCGGCAAGGGCCATGCCGAAAGGCTGATGTCGGTCATCGACGAAGCGCTCGCCGCCGCCAACCTTCCTCTCAAGTCAGTCGAGCGTGTGGCGGTCGTGATCGGCCCCGGCTCGTTCACAGGCATTCGCGTCGGCGTTGCGGCTGCCCGTGGTTTGGCGCTGGCCCTTGATGTCGAATCGGTCGGCGTGACCACGCTTGAGGCTCTTGCGATCAAATTCCTTGGCGAACATCCAGGCCATCCGGTCGTGGTCGCCATGGATGCCAAGCGCAACGAAGTCTACACACAGGCGTTTTCCGCTGCTGGCGAGGCGTTGAGCCAACCTGCAGCACTTTCGCCGGAGGACGCTTCGGAACTGGCCAAGTCCCTCCCGGCGGTGATGACCGGCTCCTGGGTCGAGCACTCCCTTGGTAAGGGAGCGGTCGAGTATGACGGGCGGGACCGCTTCGATATCGCTGTTGTCGCACGCATCGCCGCCGAAAAACCTGGGGATGCGCAACGTCCCAAACCATTGTATCTTCGTGGACCAGATGCGAAACCGCAGACCGGTTTTGCCCTTGCCCGTTCGTGAATGTACTGACTGCGCCGATGCTCGACGATTACCTGACCTGGAAGCCGTATTTCGAAGTCGTACCGATGGAGGCCGGTGATTGCCGGGATATCTCCGAACTGCATGGCCAGCGATTTCCGCGTCAGTGGAGTGACGGCGAGTTCCAGAACCTGCTCCTGCAGCAGAATGTCTTCGGTTTCATCGCCCGCCAGACCAATGCGTTTTTCTCAAAGCCGCTCGGCGGTTTTGTTCTGTCGCGTGAGGCGGCCGGCGAGGCAGAGATCCTGACGGTCGCCGTCAATGAGAAATTCGGCCGGGTCGGGCTTGGCTGGCGCTTGATGCAGGCGGCTTTGCGCGAGGCCGCGTCGCGAGGCGGAGAGAGCATGTTCCTGGAAGTGGAGGCAGCCAATCGCCCCGCTGTCGAGCTTTACCGCAAGCTAGGATTCCAGAAAGTGGGCGAACGGCCAGCCTATTATGCAGGGCCGGACGGGACGCGGTCCACGGCGCTTGTCATGAGCCGCGTTCTTCGCTAGTCCGTTAACTTCTACGGGAATGTTTCGAAGGCCAAAACGACATGACAGACCTTTCCAAGACCCTGGAGGAGCTGTGTGCCGAGAAAGGCATGCGAATGACGGATCAACGCCGCGTGATCGCGCGTATCCTGCAGGAGTCCGTTGACCATCCGGATGTCGAGGAACTTTATCGCCGGTCCTCGAAGGTCGATTCGCGCATCTCGATTTCGACGGTCTATCGAACGGTAAAATTGTTCGAGGACGAGGGAATCATCGAGCGTCACGATTTCCGCGACGGCCGCTCGCGTTACGAGACCGTGCCTGATGAACACCACGACCATATGATCGATCTCAATACCGGCAATGTCATCGAGTTCCGCTCGGCGGAAATCGAGGCGCTGCAGGAACGCATCGCCCGAGAGCACGGTTTCCGCCTCGTCGGCCACCGGCTGGAGCTTTACGGCATCCCGCTGGACAAGGACGATAAGTGATTACTTGGGCGCGGATCGGCTTCGTTTTCGTTGCTCTTTTCGCAGTTACGCTGGCTCTGCTGCCGTTTCAGCTCCTGGGCCTCGCCTTCGACCTCAAGATTCGCCGCTATATCCCGCGCTACTGGCATAGGACCGCCTGTTTTCTGCTTGGCATCCGCATTCATGTTCACGGAACGCCGGATCGCCGCCGACCGCTGATGCTCGCCTGCAATCATGCGTCGTGGAAGGATATTCTCGTGCTCGGCGCAATCGCCGACATCGTCTTCATTGCGAAGATGGAAGTGTCGGAATGGCCTGTCTTCGGCACGCTCGCCAAGCTGCAGAAGAGCATTTTCGTCGTCCGCGAACAGAAACGCCGTACCGGCGACCAGGTGAACGAGATCGCCGAGCGCATGGCGGCCGGCGAAATCGTCGTGCTCTTTCCCGAAGGCACCACCTCCGACGGCAACCGGCTTCTGGAGGTGAAGTCGTCGCTTTTCGGCGCCGCTGCCGCCGCGGTCCGGCAAACGCCGGAAGGTGTCGTGCATGTCCAGCCGGTGGCGATCGCCTATACACGCGTCCACGGCATGGCCATGGGCCGCTATCATCGGCCGATTGCGGCGTGGCCGGGCGATATCGAACTCGTGCCGCATCTGCTCGGCGTCCTGAAGGAAGGGGCGTTAGACGTGGAGGTCGCCTTCGGCGAGACGATCGATTTTCGCGCCGGCGACAACCGCAAGCATCTGAGCATGGCCGTGACGAGCCGGCTTCGCCGCATGCTGATCCGCCATCTGCGCGGCCGCGACTACGAAGACCTCTAGGAAGAAACGCTTCATTTCCGGGTCTTCTTGCGGTATGGAGCAGCCATGAACGAACACGTCTCCCTTTCCGCGGCCGCCGACGAGCCGGTCCAGCGCTCGAATTCCCGCAAGGTCTTCATCAAGACCTATGGCTGCCAGATGAATGTCTATGATTCAGGCCGCATGAGCGATGCGCTGGCCGGCGAAGGTTATGTGCCGACCGAGGAGATGGGCGAGGCTGACCTCATCCTCCTCAACACCTGTCACATCCGCGAGAAAGCGGCGGACAAGGTGTATTCGGCGCTGGGACGTCTTCGCGACATGAAGAAGGCGCGCGCTGCCGAAGGCCGGGAGCTGATGATAGGCGTTGCCGGTTGCGTCGCCCAGGCCGAAGGCGAGGAAATCATCCGCCGTGCGCCGGCCGTCGATGTGGTGATCGGTCCGCAGACCTATCACCGCCTGCCGGAAGCGCTGAAGCGGGCCCGCGCCGGCAAGCCTGTCGTCGATACCGAATACGCTGTCGAGGACAAGTTCGAGCACCTGCCGGCTACCGAAAAGGCGAAGATCCGTGCCCGCGGCGTCACCGCTTTCCTCACCGTTCAGGAAGGCTGCGATAAGTTCTGCACCTTCTGCGTGGTTCCGTATACCCGCGGTTCGGAAGTTTCCCGCTCCGTCCAGCAGATCGTCGACGAAGCATGGCGGCTGGTCGATGGCGGCGTTCGCGAAATCACGCTGCTCGGCCAGAACGTCAACGCCTGGCGTGCGGAAGGCCCGAAAGGCGGCGAATGGAGCCTCGGCGATCTGCTTTATCGCCTGGCGGAAATCCCGGGCCTCGCGCGTTTGCGCTACACGACCAGCCACCCGCGCGACATGGACGACCGCCTGATCGAGGCGCATCGCAACCTGCGCACCCTGATGCCCTATCTGCATCTGCCGGTTCAGGCTGGTTCGGACCGCATTCTGAAAGCCATGAACCGCCGCCATACGGGCGCCGAATATCTGCGCCTGATCGAGCGCATCCGCGATGCCCGGCCGGATATCGCCATCGCCGGAGATTTCATCGTCGGGTTCCCTGGCGAGACGGACAAGGACTTCGAAGATACGCTGCGGCTCGTCGAGGACGTGAACTACGCCCAGGCCTATTCCTTCAAATATTCGACCCGTCCCGGCACGCCCGGCGCCGACCTCGGCGATCAGGTGCCGGAAGAGGTGAAGGGGGAGCGGCTGGAAAGATTGCAGGCCCTGCTCTTGAAACAGCAGGCCGAGTTCGCCAAATCCTGCGTCGGAAAGGTCATCGATCTGTTGCTGGAAAAGCCCGGTCGCATGCCAGGACAGGTCATCGGACGTTCTCCCTGGCTTCAATCTGTGAATGTTGATGCAAAAACATCGCAAATCGGTGACATTATCCAGGTACGAATCAGCGGAACCGGCCCGAACAGCTTGTTTGCCGAACCGGCAGAGAGTTTAATAGGCGCCTGAGTTAACATTGAGGAGCTTGCCTACTTGAACGGACGTGAATTGGTTTCTTCATCCGCGCGCCAACCCCGCACCGCCGCTACCGACGCCAATCACTTTGTCCTGACGTTCGAGAACAATAGGTTCGCCAGCGAGCTTTTCGGTCAGTTCGATCAGAATCTCAAACTTCTCGAAGAGCGGCTCCATATCGATGCCAGGGCACGCGGCAACTCGGTGGCCATCTCCGGCGATCTGACCGCGACAAACCAGGCGCGCCGGGCGCTGGATTTCCTTTATGAGCGTGTCCAGAAGGGTGGCTCGGTCGAAACCTCGGATGTCGACGGCGCGATCCGCATGGCGCAGGCGGCGGACGACCAGCTGCAGTTGCCGACGCTGGAGAAAAAAGCCAAGCTCTCCATGAGCCAGATTTCTACCAAGAAGAAGACGGTCGTCGCGCGCACCCCGACCCAGGACGCCTATATGCGGGCGCTGGAACGGTCGGAGCTCGTTTTCGGTGTCGGCCCGGCCGGTACCGGCAAGACCTACCTTGCCGTTGCGCACGCCGCCCAGCTTCTGGAACGCGGTGCCGTCGACCGTATCATCCTCTCGCGTCCGGCCGTCGAAGCCGGCGAGCGCCTGGGCTTTCTGCCCGGCGACATGAAGGACAAGGTCGATCCCTATCTGCGGCCGCTCTATGATGCGCTTTATGACATGATGCCGGGCGACAAGGTGGAGCGGGCGATCACCGCCGGCGTCATCGAAATTGCGCCACTCGCCTTCATGCGCGGTCGTACGCTCGCAAACGCTGCCGTCATCCTCGACGAGGCACAGAACACCACGTCGATGCAGATGAAGATGTTCCTGACGCGTCTCGGCGAAAATGCCCGGATGATCATCACCGGTGACCCGAGCCAGGTCGACCTTCCGCGCGGCGTGAAATCCGGCCTCGTGGAAGCACTGCAGATCCTGAAGGGCGTCGAGGGCATTTCGGTGATCCGCTTCAAGGATACCGACGTGGTCCGCCATCCGCTGGTCGGCCGCATCGTCAGGGCCTATGATGCGCAATATGCCGTCCACGAGGAGAGCGAGGAAGTCGACCGGTAACGGTCGGCTCCAGATTTATGCCCCAACTCGACATACAGATCAGCATTGAAGATGAGGGCTGGCCCGAAGAGCCGGCCCTTTTGATCTTGAGCGAAAAAACGCTTGGCGCAGCGGCCGAATTCCTGGTGGACCAGGAAAAACAGCCATTCCCGAAAATCGCCCCGGAATTGTCGCTGGTCTTTACCGACGACGCGGCGATCAAGGAAATCAACGCCGAATGGCGCGGCAAGGACAAGCCGACCAATGTGCTGTCTTTTCCGGCTTTTCCGCTCGAACCGGGCAAGATGCCCGGCCCGATGCTCGGCGATATCGTCATCGCCCGCGAGACGGTTGAGCGGGAAGCGGTTGATCTCGATAAAAGTTTCGAGGATCATCTGACCCATCTGCTTGTCCACGGTTTCCTGCATCTATTCGGCTACGACCATATGCAAACGGACGAAGCGGAAAGAATGGAAGCGTTGGAGACTCGCATTTTGGCCACCCTTGGCCTATCTGACCCCTATGCGGGGCAAGACCCGATAGTATAGTCTGGACCTATGAACGACTTTTCGACAAACCCGACCCGTGAGGGCAAGGACGCCGACTCGAGTTCCTCGGAAGAGGGCAGTAGTCCGTCTCGAGCGGAAGCCCAAAAACACCAAAGCTCTTTCTGGTCGCGCGCCGTGAGGCTGCTCAGGCCGTCGCAGGGCGAAAAGCTCCGCGAGGACCTCGCCGACGCGCTAATGACCGACACCAATATCAGCAATGCCTTTTCGCCCGAGGAACGGGCGATGCTGCACAACATTCTCCGGTTCCGTGAGATCCGCGTCGAAGACATCATGGTGCCGCGTGCCGATATCGAGGCGGTCGATATGACCATGACCATCGGCGAACTGATGATCCATTTCGAGGAAACCGGCCGCTCGCGCATGCCGGTCTATAACGACACGCTGGATGATCCGCGCGGCATGGTCCATATCCGCGACCTCCTCTCCTATCTCGCCAAGCAGGCTCGTAACAAACGCCGCACCAGCGCGCGCGCCGCACCCGCCCAGCCGATGCCGCTCGCCACTGACAAGCCGGAAAAGGCGGAAAAGACGGCGCGCACGCCGCGGCCTGCCTTCGACCTCGGCCGCGTCGACCTTGAGCAGACGGTTGCCGAAGCCGGGCTGATCCGCAAGATCTTGTTCGTGCCGCCCTCGATGCTCGCCTCCGACCTCATGCAGAGCATGCAGGCCGCCCGTACCCAACTCGCGCTCGTCATCGACGAGTACGGTGGCACCGACGGTCTCGTCACCCATGAGGATATCGTCGAAATGGTGATCGGCGATGTCGAGGACGAGCACGATAACGAAGAGGTCATGTTCTCGCGCACCAGCGAGGATATCTTCGTTGCCGATGCGCGTATCGAACTCGAGGAGATCGCCGCGGCAATCGGTTCGGACTTCGACATTCGCGACCGTATCGACGATGTCGATACGCTGGGCGGCCTGATATTCTCCGCCCTCGGCCGTATCCCGGTGCGCGGCGAAGTGGTGCAGGCGGTGCCCGGCTTCGAATTCCAGATCCTGGAGGCCGATCCCCGGCGCATCAAGCGCGTCCGGATCCTGCGCAAGCGCACGCTCGCGCGCCGCCGCCAGAAAGGAGAGGGCGAAATGCTGCTCACCGATCAGACGCCGACGACTGCCCTGCTGCCGGCGCCACCACCCGCCCAGGACGCTGACCGGCGCAATCACCAGGCCTGAAGATCCCTGAGGTGTCCGCGCCTCTTTGACCTCACGACAAGCCCGTCATTTTTTGAAAGACTGCAGCCGCTGATTCGGGGGTGGAAGGGAACATAGATGGAGCGGCTGGCGGGCAGGATCATGCTTCTCTGGGGCTTCCCGCGCGTCGTCGTTGCTTTTCTCGCAGGAGCGGTCGGGGCGCTCGCCCTGCCGCCCTTCGGCTTCTTCGCGGCGCTTTTCATCTCCTTCACGCTGCTCGTCTGGTTGGTGGACGGTTCCACCGGCAATCCGGATGGCGGATGGTTCGCCCGGTTTCGTTCGGCCTTCTGGATCGGCTGGGTCTTCGGTTTCGGCTATTTCGTCGCCGGCCTCTGGTGGCTCGGCAACGCGCTTCTGGTGGAAGCCGATGAGTTTGCCTGGGCCCTGCCGCTCGCGGTTCTCGGCCTGCCTGCCTATCTCGCCCTCTTCTACGGCCTTGCGGCGGCGGTTGCCCGCATCTTCTGGTCGGATGGGTTCGGGCGGATGGCCTCGCTTGCCTTCGGCTTCGGTCTTGCCGAATGGCTGCGCGGCTTCGCCGCCACCGGCTTCCCCTGGAATGCGGTCGGATATGGCGCGATGCCCATACCGCTGATGATGCAGTCTGCAGCCGTGCTCGGCATTTTCGGCGTGACGGTTCTCGCCGTCTTCGTATTTTCGGCACCGGCCCTGATCGGCACCCGGAAGGGCATGGGGGCCGGGCTGACGCTCGCAGGACTACTGTTCGCCGCCCATCTGGGCTATGGCGGCTACCGTCTGCACATCGCCGGCGCCGCGCCGGCGCCGGCTGCCGACAATCAATCGGTCGTCCGCATCGTTCAGCCCGTGATCGATCAGGCGCGAAAACTGGACGATGCCGAACGGGCCGCGATCTTCGAGGAACATCTGGCGTTATCCGCCTTGCCGCCCGAGAACGGCGGGAAGCGGCCGGACATCATCGTCTGGCCGGAAACTTCGGTGCCCTTCATTCTGACCCAGAACCCGGACGCGCTGACCCGCATCGCCGAGGTGCTGCAGGACGGCCAGGTTCTGATCACCGGCGCGGTCCGATCCGAAGATGCGGGCGCCGGCTTCGCCCCCCGCTTCTATAATTCCATCTATGTGATCGACAGCGAAGGTCAGATCGTTTCGGCGTCCGACAAGCTGCATCTCGTCCCGTTCGGGGAATATGTCCCCTACGAGGATCTCCTGCGCAACCTTGGCATTCCCGATGCCATCGCCATGCCGGGTGGGTTCAGTGCGGCGCCCGTGCGGGCCATGCTGACCTTGCCGGGGGGCAGGACCTTCTATCCGCTGATCTGTTACGAGGCGATCTTCCCGGACGAGATCGGGCCGGACGTGGAGCGGGTGAGCGCGCTCCTGAATGTCACCAATGACGGCTGGTTCGGCGCGACGCCGGGACCGTACCAGCACTTCCAGCAGGCACGAATCCGTGCGGTCGAAAACGGCCTGCCGCTGATTCGCGGGGCAAATACCGGCATTTCAGCAGTTGTAGACCCCTTCGGAAGGCTGATACGGGGTATGGCCTATAATCAAAAAGGCGTGATGGATGCAACCGTGGGAAGTGTTTCAATCTCGCATTGGGATGTGAATGCTCGGGAAAGGCACTTCTGGTTGGTTCTTGCGCTGATGTTGTTGATTGCAGTCGTCTCGCGCGCTGGTTTTAATTTCAGGACGAATTGACCAAAAACCCCTAAAATTGCATAGTGGTCTCAGCCTTTCGTCTCGCCATATGCTTCAAACGTCGAGCCTGTTGTGACCAGCCGCGCGAAGTGTATCTCCACACGCAGACCGGGTTGTGAGGATTGAACAACAAACGTCGTCAGGACATTGTTATGATTGAAAACAAAAAGAAGCCGAACCCGATCGATATTCACGTCGGGAGCCGAATTCGCCTTCGCCGGACCATGCTCGGAATGAGCCAGGAAAAGCTCGGCGAAAGCCTTGGCATTACGTTCCAGCAGATCCAGAAATACGAAAAAGGCACGAACCGCGTTGGCGCAAGCCGTCTGCAGAACATCTCCAGCATTCTCAATGTGCCGGTCTCCTTCTTCTTTGAGGATGCGCCGGGCGATCAGGGCGGTCAGGGCGGCATGGCGGAAGCCTCGAGCTCCAACTACGTGGTCGATTTCCTCTCCTCCTCCGAGGGCCTGCAGCTGAACCGGGCTTTCGTGAAGATCTCGGACCCGAAAGTTCGCCGGCGTGTGGTAGATCTCGTCAAGGCACTGGCAGCGGATGCCGAGGTCGAATAAAGACTTGTTTATATCAGCACAGAAGCGGCCCCCGGGCCGCTTTTTTGTTGCCTATGACGAGGCGGCGGGTGTTGCGGGAATGCCCGGCTTGCACACATAAAGATATATTTATGTCGTTGTACGCTTGTGTTTGTCGATGGAAATCACTAACACAGTTGCGTTCGTTTCTTTGAGGGGAATCCCGTAATGCGCGCAAGTTATCTGTTCACCAGCGAGTCCGTTGCCGAGGGCCATCCGGACAAGGTTTGTGATCGTATCTCCGATGAAATTGTAGATCTTGTGTACCGCGAGGCGGCCAAGACCGGCGTCGATCCCTGGACCGTGCGCATTGCCTGCGAAACGCTGGCGACCACGAACCGTGTCGTCATTGCCGGCGAGGTCCGTCTGCCGCCGAGCCTGATGAAGAAGGACAAGGACGGCAAGGACGTCATCAATCCCTCGAAGTTCAAGTCGGCCGCCCGCAAGGCGATCCGTGATATCGGTTACGAGCAGGACGGCTTCCACTGGAAGACGGCCAAGATCGACGTGCTGCTGCACTCGCAGTCCGCAGACATCGCGCAGGGCGTCGATAGTGCTGCCGACAAGCAGGGCGACGAAGGTGCCGGCGACCAGGGCATCATGTTCGGTTACGCCTGCAAGGAAACGCCGGACCTCATGCCGGCGCCGATCTATTATTCTCACAAGATCCTGCAGTTGCTCGCAACCGCCCGCAAGAAGGGCGAGGGTGACGCCGGCAAGCTTGGCCCGGACGCCAAGAGCCAGGTGACCGTGCGTTACGAAAACGGCAAGCCGGCCGCGGTCGATTCGATAGTGCTGTCGACCCAGCACCTCGACGAGAGCTGGGACTCCAAGAAGGTCCGTCAGGTCGTCGAACCCTATATCCGCGAAGCGCTCGGTGACCTGCCGATCGCCAAGGATTGCAAGTGGTACATCAACCCGACCGGCAAGTTTGTCATCGGCGGCCCGGATGGTGACGCGGGCCTGACCGGCCGCAAGATCATCGTCGATACCTACGGTGGCGCGGCTCCGCACGGCGGCGGTGCATTTTCCGGCAAGGACACGACCAAGGTCGACCGTTCGGCCGCTTACGCTGCCCGCTATCTGGCGAAGAACGTCGTCGCTGCCGGCATTGCCGACCGCTGCACCATCCAGATCTCCTATGCCATCGGCATCGCCCAGCCGCTGTCGATCTATGTGGATCTGCACAGCACGGGCAAGGGCGTGACGGAAGACCAGGTGGAAGCCGCCATCCGCAAGGTCATGGACCTGTCGCCGACCGGCATCCGCCGCCATCTCGACCTCAACAAGCCGATCTATGCCAAGACTTCCGCTTACGGCCACTTCGGCCGCAAGGCCGGCCGCGACGGTTCCTTCTCCTGGGAGAAGACCGACCTGGCGAAGCCGCTCAAGGATGCACTGAAGGAAGAGACCCTCAAGGCCGCCTGATCGGCCTTTACGGATAGATCCATAAGACTGTAAAGCGGGTGCCTCCTGACGGAGACGCCCGCTTTTATCATGAGAGACCAGCCGATGACCGAACCGCAGCATCCGAGCCGCAGCACCGAAGCCTTCTTCGGGCGCCGCAAGGGAAAGCAGCTCCGCGAACGCCAGGCGGAGGGGATTGCGACATTGCTGCCGGCGCTGAAGCTCGATCTTCAGGCGCCAGTGCCGGCGGTGCTTTCAGAGATATTTCCGATACCGGTCGAGGAACTGCGGCTGGAAATCGGTTTCGGCGGCGGCGAACACCTGGTCCACCGGGCACAGGAAAGCGCCAGGACCGGCTTCATCGGCGTCGAGCCCTTCGTCAATTCCATGGCGAAGCTGCTGTCGCGCGTGAACGAACTGGGGCTCAAGAATATCCGGGTCTATGACGACGACGCGACGCAGGTGCTGGACTGGCTGCCGGGTGCGTCGCTCGATCGCATCGACCTGCTCTATCCGGACCCGTGGCCGAAGCGGAAACATTGGAAAAGGCGATTTGTGTCTGACGTCAATCTCGGCCGCTTCCACCGCGTGCTGAAGCCGGGCGGCCTGTTCCTGTTCGCATCCGACATCGACACCTATGTCAACTGGACGCTGATCCATTGCCGCGACCACGGCGGTTTCCAATGGCAGGCGGAGCAATCGTCGGATTGGCTGACGCCGTTCGCCGGCTGGCCCGGTACACGATACGAAAACAAGGCTCGCCGGGAAGGCCGCTCCTCGGCCTATCTGACGTTCAGGAAAACCTGAAAGGTCAGTGCAGGCTGACGGTCTTCAGGTCGTCTTCAGCAGCCTTGAAGAAGGTGCTGGAGCGATTGTCGGTCAGGAGGATCGGCGTACCATCTGCGCCGAACAGGGCCCAAAGATCGAGACTTGGGTCGATATCGGGAGCTTCAGGGAAACAGCGGGACACTTCGTCTGACCGCATCTTGCGAATATATCCGACCTCTCCAGCGCCCAGATGAGCAAGTTCGGACTGCGTCAAACGCGTATTCGCTTCTTTCAGGAGCATTCCAGCCTCCAGCATTGAGGGGCAACGGCATTAGCGCCATTGACCTACTCTGAGACGGAAATGTTAATTTTTCGCACCATGCGTGCGGGCTCGGGGCGGATAAGGTCAACCGACAGTAAACCGTTCTTGAGCGAGGCGCCGGAGACCTGCATTCCGTCGGCCAGCACGAACATACGTTGGAACTGCCGCGCAGCAATGCCGCGGTAAAGATAGTCGCGCTCACCTTGCTCAGTCTGCCGTCCGCGGATCACGAGGTGGTTTTCTTCCGTCGTCACCTCGAGCTCGGCTTCGGAAAACCCGGCGACAGCCAGCGTGATTCGCAGCCGCTCGGGGACCCCGGAAACGTCTGCCCGGATACGTTCGATATTATAGGGAGGATAACCGTCGTTCGACTTCGCAAGGCGTTCGAGGGTCTTTTCCATGGCGTCGAAGCCCAAAAGCAGGGGGCTCGCAAACGGCGTCATTCGGCTCATCGTCCAGTCCTTGCAACAAGCGACCATGTCGGCACCCGTCGCGCGGCCCGCCAACTCAGCCGTTATATGGGAGGTTGTGGGGGTGACCGCAAGTATGGGCGCTGGGGCAGATGGTCACGATTGCTCTATGCAGGCCACGTAATACTTGACAGAACGCAAGGTTGTGAACCACTAGCCGCGGAAAAACGGGAGCATTCATGCAACGCAGGAAGATCATCATCGATACCGACCCGGGTCAGGACGATGCCGCGGCAATCATGCTTGCCTTTGCGAGCCCCGGCGAGATCGAGGTACTTGGCCTCTGCGCGGTCGCCGGAAACGTGCCGCTTTCCTACACCAGCCGCAACCTCCGGATCATCTGCGAACTCTGCGGCAGGCCGGACGCGCAGGTTTACGAGGGTGCGCCGAAGCCAACCATGCGCCCACAGGTAACCGCCGAGCATGTACACGGCAGGACAGGCCTCGACGGCATCGAACTGCCCGAACCGACCATGCCGGTGAAAGATACGCATGCTGTCGACTTCATCATCGAGACGTTGCGCACCGAACCCGCCGGAACGGTAACGCTCTGCACGCTCGGGCCACTTACCAATATCGCGCTCGCTCTTGAGAAAGCGCCGGACATCGCGGCCCGTGTGAAGGAATTGGTGATGATGGGTGGCGGCTTTTTCGAGGGCGGCAACATCACGCCGGCTGCCGAATTCAACATTTATGTCGATCCGGAAGCGGCAAAGACGGTATTCGCCTCAGGCATTCCGATCGTCATGATGCCGCTTGACGTCACGCACCAATTGCTGACGACCAAAGCCCGCGTCGAGAAGATCGCCGCGCTTGCCACGCGTCCCGCAAAGGTTCTGGTCGCGTGGCTCGCCTTCTTCGAGCGCTTCGACATCGAAAAATACGGCTCCGATGGCGGACCGCTGCACGATCCGACCGTCATCGCCTATCTCCTCAAGCCCGAACTCTTCTCGGGCCGCGACTGCAATGTCGAGATCGAGACGCAATCGGAATTGACGGTCGGCATGACGGTGGTCGACTGGTGGCACGTCTCCGGCCGCAAGCCGAATGCCAGGGTGATGCGCAACGTTGATGCCGACGGCTTTTTTGAATTGCTGACGGAGAGGGTCGCCCGGTTCTGAGGCGGAGCAAGCCGGCAAAGAAAAAAGCCGCCGGTTGCGCGGCGGCTTTTGTATTTTGGCCTGCAGGTGCGATCAGAATTCCTGCCAGTCGTCGGATACGGCGGCTGAACCATGAGAAATCGCAACCCTCGGCGCGGGTTTGGCGCGCGGCTCCGGTGCGGGCCGGCTCGCAGATGGCGTCCGCATGGTCTGGGCGACCTGGCGCAGTGCCTGCGGAGCGCTTTGGGTGTGGCCTGCCGAATGCGTCGAAACCCGGAACCGGGAAACCAGCGACTTCAGCGTTTCCGCTTCCGTGCTCAGCACCGTGCTTGCGGCGGTGGTCTCTTCCACCATCGCGGCATTCTGCTGGGTCACCTGGTCCATCTGGTTGACGGCCGAGTTGACCTCCTTGAGGCCGACGGCCTGTTCGCTTGCCGACGCCGAGATCTGGCGGATCAACCCGTTGATCTGCATCACCTGCACGGCAATCTTCTGCAGCGTGTCGCCGGCCTTGCCGACCAAGTCCACGCCATCGCTGACCTGGCTGGTCGATGCGTTGATGAGCGCCTTGATCTCCTTGGCGGCGGTGGCGGAACGCTGGGCGAGTTCGCGGACCTCCTGGGCGACGACAGCAAAACCCTTGCCGGCTTCGCCGGCGCGGGCTGCCTCGACGCCGGCATTCAGCGCCAGCAGGTTGGTCTGGAAGGCGATCTCGTCGATGACCCCGATGATGCGCGAGATTTCCTGCGAGGACTGGGCAATGCCCTGCATCGAGGCGACGGCCTTCTGTACGACTTCCCCGGACTTTTCCGCATCGTCGCAGGCGAGGTTGACCGTGGCAGCGGCGGAACTGGCGTTCTCTGCGCTCGAATTCACCTGCGCAGTGAGCTCGTTGAGTGCAGCTGCGGTTTCCTCGAGGCTGGCTGCCTGCTGCTCCGTCCGGCGCGACAGGTCCTGCGCGCTGGTTGTGATTTCACGGCTGCCATTGCCGATATTGTAGACGGTGGAGCTCACCGTCGCGATCGTCTCTTCGAGACTTTCCAGCGCCTTGTTGAAGTCGACCTTCAGCTTGGCATATTCTCCCGGGAACTCGTCCTGGATGCGGTAGCCGAGATTGCCGTTGGAGAGTTCGGCCAAGCCATTGGCAAGCGAGCTGACGACGCGCTGCTGCTGCTGGGCGTTCGCCTCCCGCTCGCCTTCCGAGCGGTGTCGTTCGCTTTCCGCCGCATGGCGCTGAGCTTCCGCTTCCGTTTCGAGCCGGCGGCCGTCTGCCAGTGTGTGGCGGAAACCTTCAAGCGCTCCGGCAAGCAAGCCGATTTCGTCGGTGCGGTCCTGGCCCTCGACCGGCTGCTCGAACCGGCCCTTTCTCAAGGTATCGACGCTGCCGAGCAGCGCCCCGAGAGGCCGCCGCACGAAAACGGTGCTGCCGAAATAAAGGGTCGCGATGCAGGCCGCCATGATGACGATCCCACCGAGCACCATCATCAGTGTCTGGTCCTGAACGGGCGCGGCGATCACGCTCTGCGGCACGTCCAGGACGATCGCCCAGCTTGCGTTGAGGTCCGGAACCGTGAACGGATAGACGACGCGTTCAAAGGGTTCGGCCGCATCGGCGGTCAGGTTGTCGAGCTGGACCGGCTGGTTCGACTTCAGCGCGGCCAGCAGCTCGCTTGCCTTCTCGCCTTCGACCGGCTTCATCAGCTTGTCGGGATTGACGGGCACGATCCATTTGCCGCCTTGCGACACTAGGAGAACCCGGCCGGAGCCGAACGGCCGCATCGCCCGGAGCTTCTTTGTCAAAGTGGCCATCGAAACGTCGAGGCCGGCTACTCCGAGAAGCTTGGAGCCGGATATGACGGGGTAGGCGACAGAGCTCATGGCGACGGCGTCGCCCGTCGTGCTTTCGATATAGGGCTGGGTAAGCGAGCCTTTCTTCGAGGTTGCCGCGAGCGAATACCATTCCGCCTGGGTATCGATGTCGAAGACGCTATAGGCGATATCGCCGGTGCGGCTCTTGGTCCAGTAAGGGGCAAGCTCCCCCTTCTTGTTGGCGCCCATCTCCTTGTTGCCGACGAGCTCCGCATTCTTCCCGTCGAATACGCCGGGAACTTCGGCGAACCAGCTGCCATAGGCAAAGACATTCTGCTCCAGATTGGCCTTGAGAGCGTCGGTGACGCCCTTGCGGTCGAGATAACCCGCGGCATGACCACGGCCGATCACGCCAGCCATCGAGCGTGCCGCGCCGGCAAGCTGGCCCATGTCGACGGCAACTTCGTTGGCGATCGAACGCGCCTCGGCCTGCGCCTGCGCCATGGTCAGCGTCGACACGCGGTTACGGGTTTGGGAAATCAGGAAGAAGTTGGAGAGAACCAGAACGACGGCGATGACCAGGCTCGTTACCAGTATGAGTTTCGTGGAGAGTGACTTGATCTTAAGCGAAAACATCGATTGCCTCGCATTGCGGACGGAGGTGAGGCTCCTTCATGGAGCTGTCGCGAGGCGGATCATGATCGAAGCCCGCCCCCGCGGAGATATCGATCGCGACCCTAAAAGGGATATCTTAACTTTAACTAAAATTGTGACGCATGCCCTCGCGCCGCCGCGAAAATGCCGCCTGTGTTTGATCGGAGCTCAGACCCGGGCATCGACGGCTTCGGCCGGCGGGATCGACGGCTGGGCGCCACGGGTGAGGCAGGCGAGCGAACCGGCCACCGCTGCCCGGCGAAGCGCCTTCGCAAAATCGAGCCCCTGTTCGAGGCTGGCGGCCAGATAACCGCAAAACGTGTCGCCGGCTCCCACGGTGTCGACCGGTTCGATCTTCAATCCCTCCGCCGTCACAATCTCTCCATCGCGGATCGCGACCACGCCGTCGCCGCCGAGTGTGACGACGAACGTCTGGCCGGTTTCCGCATGCAGTTTTTTCAACATCTCCCAGCGTGCCGCAGCGTCCGGGATCGGGCTTCCGGCCAGCAGTTCGAATTCCGTTTCATTGGCGACCACGATATCTGCAAGCCTCGCAAGCCGGGCCGCATCGCCGGTCAGGGGCGCTGTGTTGATCACGGTCAGAACGCTTTTGGCGCGCGCCGCATTGAGCGCCGTTTCCACCGTCCCGGCGGGGATCTCGAGCTGTAGCATCAGGACGTCACCGCTGTTCATGGCTTCGACTGCCGCCTTGGCCTGCGCCGTGCTCACCGTACCATTGGCGCCAGCCACAACCGCGATCATGTTTTCGCCCGTGCCGCCGACCAGGATCAGGGCGGTCCCCGTTGGTTCGCCGACGCGCGCGACTGCCGAGAGATCGACCTTGGCGTCATCGAGAAGTGCCAGCGCCGGCGCGGCAAACCCATCCTCGCCAACGGCTCCAGCCATATGCACCGTGCTTCCGGCACGGCGCGCCGCGAGCGCCTGATTGGCGCCCTTGCCGCCGGCGGCCGTCGCAAAGCTCGATCCCGTAACCGTCTCGCCCGGCTGGGGCAGACGCTCGGTCGTGGCGATGAGATCCATGTTGATGGAGCCGAGGACGGTGATCATGGCGGGCCTGCTTGCTTGATTTGAAGTCGCGCGACACTGCCCGAGAGGGTCACTCCTCGTCAACCACCCGCAGTTTGAGAAGGCCGGTACGGCTTTCGACCACTTTTGCCTGCGGCAGGTCGCGGGCTGCTTCGGCCTCTATCGGAGCCTCCAGCTCGAGAGCCTCGATCTTGGCGCCGCGGCGGTTGAGCTTGTCGGTGGAGGTGAGGATCTGTTCGACATCCTTCTGCGCCGCGAAGAAATGCGCCTGGAGCTTGCGGGTGCGCTCGTCGAGACGTGAGAGATCCTCGATCAACAGCGCCACCTCGCCCTGAATGAGATGCGCCTGCTCGCGCATCCGCTGGTCCTTCAGGACGGCCTGAATGACCTGAATGGACAGCATCAGCAGAGAGGGGGAGACAATGACGATGCGGGAACGTTGCGCCTTCTGTATAGCGCTCTCGAAATGCTCGTGGATCTCCGCGAAGATCGATTCCGACGGCACGAAGAGGAAGGCCATCTCCTGCGTTTCGCTCGGGATCAGGTACTTTTCCGAGACATCGCGGATGTGAACCTCGAGGTCGCGCTTGAAGGCCTGGGCGGCGGCCCGTCTGGCTTCGGGTGCCGCGGCCTCGCGAAAGGCATTCCAGGCTTCGAGCGGAAATTTGGCATCGATCACCAAAGGCGGAGCGCCGTTCGGCATCCTGATCGTGCAGTCGGGCCGGGTGCCGTTCGAAAGCGTAGTCTGGAAGCCGTAGGCCCCCATCGGCAATCCGTCGGCAATGATCGCTTCCATTCGGCCCTGGCCGAAGGCGCCGCGTGTCTGCTTGTTCGACAGGATCGCCTGCAGGCCGACGACGTCCTTCGCAAGCGTTTGGATATTGTTCTGCGCAGCGTCGATCACCGCCAGCCGTTCCTGCAGCCGCTGCAGGTTCTCGTGCGTCGATTTGGTCTGTTCGGTAATCGTTGCGCCGATCCGGTGCGTCATGCCGTCGAGCCGCTGGCTGACCGACTGGTTAAGTTCCGACTGCCGCGTCGAAAGCGTCTCCGTCATCGCCGAAAGCCTGCCCTGCATCTCGCTCTGTGCCCGTAGAAGCTCGGCAAGCCGGGCTTCGCCCTCCATCGCCCGCAAAGCCGCATCTTCTTGCCGCTGAAGCGATGCCCGGCGCGCCAGAAAGAGCCATAACAGCAGCAATGCCGCTCCACACATCATCGCCACGACGGCAGCGCGCGGATCGTCGAAAAAACGGTAAAGGCTTGCGAGGAGATTATTCATGACCGGAAGCTAACAGAAATTTGCAGCTTGAAAAGATCAAAACGTGAACATTGTGCTTCCTGGAGACGTAATTTCTATTTCTTCGGAAAAAAAGATGGGTTATGGGAAGCCATGACGATCAAGCCTCTGATTATTCTGCCTGACCCGGTCCTGCGCCAGGTTTCCAAGCCCATCGAGCGCGTTGACGCCGAGCTTCTGAAGCTCGCGGACGACATGCTTGAGACCATGTATGATGCTCCGGGCATCGGCCTTGCTGCGATCCAGATCGGCGTGCCGCGTCGCCTCCTCGTCGTGGACATTGCCCGTGAGGGCGAGGAAAAACAGCCCCAGGTCTTCATCAACCCGGAGATCGTCAGATCCTCCGACGAAATTGCGGTCTATGAAGAGGGCTGTCTTTCCATTCCGGAATATTATGCCGAGGTGGAACGCCCGGCGACCGTCAGCGTCAAGCATCTCGGCCGCGACGGCAAGGAATATGTGGTGGAGGCCGATGGGCTGCTGGCCACCTGCCTGCAGCATGAGATTGATCACCTGAATGGCGTGCTTTTCATCGACCATATCTCCCGCCTGAAGCGCGAGATGGTGATCAAGAAATTCACCAAGGCTGCCAAGTCCAAGGCGGTCTGAACCGTCGCTCGGGCGATCCGAGTTAAGAAGGCGCGGTCTCTTGAGACGCGGAACGTCCATGTCTCTTCGCATTATTTTCATGGGAACCCCGGAATTTTCCGTGCCGACGCTCCAGAGCCTCAGGCATGCGGGCCACGAGATCGTCGCGGTCTATACCCAGCCGCCGCGTCCGGGCGGCAGGCGTGGGCTCGATCTCGTCAAGTCTCCGGTGCATCAGGCCGCGGAACTGCTCGGCATCCCCGTCTCCACGCCGGTGAATTTCAAGGATCCCGAAGAGCGCGAGAAATTTCGCGCGTTCGATGCGGATGTTGCCGTCGTCGTCGCCTATGGCCTGCTGCTTCCGGAAGCGATCCTGACGGGTACGAAGCTCGGTTGTTACAACGGCCACGCTTCGCTTCTGCCGCGGTGGCGCGGTGCAGCGCCGATCCAGCGGGCGATCATGGCGGGTGACAAGAAGACCGGCATGATGGTCATGCAGATGGAGAAGGGCCTCGATACCGGTCCCGTTGCGCTGACGCGGGAAGTGGAGATCGGCGAGAACACGACGGCGGGCGAACTGCACGACAAGCTGATGCTGGTCGGCGCCCGTGCCATGGTCGAGGCGATGGGGAAGCTCGAAGCCGGAGACCTGCCGCTGACGCCGCAACCGCCGGAAGGCGTCCTCTATGCCGCCAAGATCGACAAGGGCGAGACCCGCATCGATTTTTCGAAGCCCGCGCGCGATCTGCATAACCATATCCGTGGTCTGGCGCCTTTCCCCGGCGCATGGTTCGAGGCGGAGATCAACAGCAAGCCGGAGCGTGTGAAGGTTCTTCTGTCGGAAGTCGGCGTGGGGAGGGGTGAGCCCGGAACGGTTCTGGATGACGCGCTGACTGTTGCCTGCGGTGAGGGAGCCATACGGCTTCTCAAGTTGCAGAAGGCCGGCGCGAAAGCTCTGGCGGGGGCAGAGTTCCTGCGCGGTACGCCGCTCGGGCCCGGCACGAGGCTTTCCTGATGCCGCGATTCCGCATGACCGTCGAATATGACGGCACGCCCTATGTCGGCTGGCAGCAGCAGAAAAACGGTCATTCCGTGCAATCGGCGCTGCAGAATGCGGTCCTGTCGCTGACCGGCGAGATGGTGCTGATCCGCGGCGCAGGGCGTACCGACTCCGGCGTGCACGCCGTGGGCCAGGTTACCCATTTGGATCTCTCCCGCAGCTGGCAGCCGGACAAGCTGCGCAACGCGGTCAACGCCTATCTGATGACGGCGGGCGAGAGGGTGTCGATCATCGATGTCCGGGCGGTCGACGACGATTTCGATGCCCGCTTTTCGGCACTGCGGCGCCATTATCTCTACCGCATCCTCAATCGGCCGTCGCCGCTGGCGCTCGAAGCCAGGCGGGCCTGGTGGGTCACCCGCGAGCTCGACCACGAAGCCATGCATGCGGCGGCGCAGACGCTGGTCGGCCATCATGATTTCACGACCTTCCGCTCGGCAAATTGCCAGGCTACGAGCCCGGTGCGTACGCTCGATCGGCTGGATGTGACCCGTACGGGTGATCTGATCGAAATCCGCGCCAGTGCCCAGAGTTTCCTCCACAATCAGATACGCTCGTTCGCCGGAACCCTGAAACTGGCCGGCGACGGCAAGATGACGCCGGCGGATGTGCGGGCGGCCCTCGATGCCAGGGATCGCTCCGCCTGCGGACCGGTTGCGCCGCCGGACGGGCTCTACTTCATGAAGGTGGATTATCCCGGCGACCCATAGAGCCCCGACAGGCTCTCCGGCCACGTCAGAGCGGATAAATGCCGAGGAAACGCTGCAGCGCTTCGGTCAGCAGCATGCTCGGCACGATCAGCACGAGCACCAGCGTGGTGATCATCAGTGGCTGCGGGCCGCAGATCATCCGTATCACCCGCGATACCGCGACGATCATGACGATCAGCAGTACGAAATGGACAAGCGCCAGGGCGGTATCGAGGCTGGATGGCAACAGGAAGCGCAGGCTCAGCAGGCCGTACAGATAGGAAAACGGAACCGAGAGCCAGTTGACGGTGACGACGACCGCCGGAAACTTTCGGGCAATGCCGAGAAGAGAGCAGAGTACGCCGGCAAGGATCAACGGCACCAGCCAGTTGAAGATTTCCAGCATCGCCATGCGAACGAAGAACATCCCGCCGATCCGGGCGCCGGGCGGCATGCTGTCGAGCAGATAGTCGCGCCACCACAGCCAGGATATGAAAGCTCCCGGCAGGCACCAGAGGAATGCCCAGAACGAGCGCATCATGCCGCGATCGGAAATGTCGAGCAGGCGGAAACCCTGCGCATCGCCGCGGATCAGCAGCCAGAGACCGCTCAGATAGAGTCTGACTTCAGGATAGGAGGGCAAGGCGGCCTCCCCGCAAAACGGCGAAATCACGCATCAGGTTAGCGAAACCCCCATGATATTCTCCAGTTTGCGCGCAACGATAATTTCAGCCAGAACCACGAGCCCAATGGTCGCAACTCGTATCATCACCGGGCCGCCCATGACCGTTCTCAGAATGCGCCACATGAGAAAAAGCGCGCCGCTCAGAAGGGGTGCCGCCAGCGCGATCGAGCCGTAGCCGGCAAGGGCGGCATGTTGATCGAAAAGGAAGGTGAGAGGCGCCAGGATGACATAGGTCGCATAGGCGAGCGGGACGGTAAACCAGTTGCGCACCACGATCAGAATCCGCACGAGCGGCATGAAGCGCAGAATGAAGCCGAGGGCGACGAGCGCGGCAGTCGGCACGATCCAATGGGCCGCTTCGAGGACCAGCATCTTCAGGAAAAAGATGAAGGAATAGTCCTCTCGTTGGGGGAAATGGCGAAGGTATTCCATTCGCCGAAAGATCCAGCCGATAATTAATGCCGGCGCGCACCAGGCAACTGCCCAGAACGAACGCAACACGCCCTCGTCCGAAATGTCGAACGGCCGCAAACCGCGCGCATCGCCGCGGATCAGCAGCCAGAGGCCGCCGAGGTAGAGCCTGACTTCATGGTAGGAGGGCATTATCGAACCAGCGGGAGATGAAGGTCCCATAGATCTGGGTAAGCGTCTCCAGATCGGCAAGGGCCACGCGCTCGTCAATCATGTGCATGGTCTGGCCGACCAGGCCGAATTCGACAACAGGGCAATAATCCTTGATGAACCGGGCATCCGACGTTCCGCCAGTCGTGGAAAGTGTCGGCACCTTGCCGGTCACGGTTTCGACGGCGCCGGAAAGCGAAGCAATCAGGGCGTTGTTGCGGGTGAGGAACACGTGGCTCGGTCGCTCGGCCCAGGTGATGTCGTAGCGCGCCGGATCGCGGCCTGGGCGAAGCGGGCTGCCGACCGCTGCCGTGTCGAGCCGCCTGATGATCTCGGCCTTGACGGTATCGGCGGTCCAGGTGTCGTTGAAACGGATGTTGAAAGCGAAGGTGGCTTTTGCCGGAATGACGTTGGTCGCCGGATTGCCAACATCGACCGAAGTGACCTCCAGATTGGAGGCCGGGAATTCCGGGGTGCCGCTGTCGAAAGGCGGGTCCATCAGCGCGGATGCAAGCGGCAGCAGGCCGCGCACCGGATTGTCGGCCAGATGCGGATAGGCCGCATGGCCCTGGACGCCGAAGACGGTAACCTTGCCGGAGACCGAACCGCGCCGGCCGATCTTGATCATGTCGCCGAGTACGTCTGGGTTGGTCGGCTCGCCGACCAGGCAGGCATCCCAGGCCTCGCCCCGTGCGGCCGCCCATTTCAGCAGCTTCTCGGTGCCGTTGACCGCCGGGCCTTCCTCATCGCCGGTGATCAGGAAAGAGATCGAGCCTTTTGGCGCGCCATGTTGCTCCATATGGCGGGCGACGGCCGCGACGAAACAGGCGATGCCGCCTTTCATGTCCACCGCGCCGCGGCCGAACAGCTCATCGCCGACGATCTCGGCGGCAAAGGGCGGCCGGCTCCATGATGTCTCTTCCCCCGGCGGCACCACGTCCGTATGCCCGGCAAACATCAGATGCGGCGCGTCGGTGCCGAGCCGGGCATAGAGGTTCTCGATGTCCGGCATGCCGGGTTCCGTCGCCACCATCCGCTCGACCTTGAAACCGAGCGGAAGCAGCATGGCCTCCAACGCTGCCAGCGCGCCGCCCTCGGCGGGTGTCACCGAAGGGCAGCGGATCAACGTCTGGAGATTGGCGATGGGATCGGCAGCAGACATTTGATCGGATCAGTCGCGCAGCAGTTCGTTGATGGCTGTCTTGGAGCGGGTCTGGGCATCGACGCGCTTGACGATCACGGCGCAATAGAGCCCCGGCCCCATGTCTCCGTTCGGGAACGGTTTGCCCGGCATCGTGCCGGCGACGACGACCGAGTAGGGCGGCACTTCGCCATAGCTGATCTCGCCGGTGGCGCGATCGACGATCTTGGTCGACTTGCCGATGAACACGCCCATGCCGAGCACGGAGCCCTCGCGAACGATGCAGCCTTCGACGACCTCCGAGCGGGCGCCGATGAAGCAATTGTCCTCGATGATGGTCGGGCCGGCCTGCATCGGCTCCAGCACACCGCCGATGCCGACGCCGCCTGAGAGATGCACATGCTTGCCGATCTGGGCGCAGGAGCCGACCGTCGCCCAGGTGTCGACCATCGTGCCTTCATCGACATAGGCGCCGAGGTTGACGAAGGACGGCATCAGGATGACGTTCTTGCCGATATGGGCCGAGCGGCGCACCACTGCGTTCGGCACGGCGCGGAAGCCGGCGGCGCGGAACTGGTTTTCACCCCAGTTCTCGAACTTGGAAGGCACCTTGTCCCACCAGGTTGAGGCGCCGGGGCCATTCTTCACGACTTCCATGTCGTTGAGACGGAAGGACAGGAGCACGGCCTTCTTCAGCCATTGATGCACCGTCCAGCTCCCGTCTTCACCACGGCTCGCGACCCGCGCCTTGCCGTCGTCCAGCAGGTTGAGCGCTTCCTCGACCGCATCGCGGATTTCCCCCTTGGTCGAAACCGTGACGCTGTCGCGGTTGTCGAAGGCGGTCTCGATAGTCTTTTCGAGGGAAGAGAAGTCGGGGCTGCTCATGGGAAATCCTTAAACGTCACTCGGTATCGTGATGGTGGGAGAGGTGGCCATTTGGTGTCATTTGATCTAAGCGACCGCCACTCAAGCGTCAATGTGAATTGGCGTCAATGCATTTGACGCCGGAAGGATCATGCGAATGGCAAAGGCGAAGAAGGATGGCCCGCGAGGCAAGGACGGAGTCTGGGATCCGCTGAAGGACAACAAGGCGGACAAGAATGCCGCCGCCGTCCTGCCAAAGACGCCACAGACGGAATCGCATTCCTATCGCCTCGCCTATGCGGATGACGAATTCCTGAGCCGTGAAGAGCTTCGTCCCGTCCGGCTTCAGCTCGAGCTGATGAAGACGGAAATGGCATTGGCCGAGCGGGGCATAAGATCGACCGTCGTGCTGTTCGGCGGTGCGCGCATCCCGGCGCCCGGCCAGAGCGCCTGGGCCGCCCGCAACGACATCCAGCGCCAGAACCTCGAAGCAGCTTCGGTTTATTACGATGAGGCGCGCAAGTTCGCGGCCCTCTGCGGCAAGCATTCTGCAGGCTACAATCATCAGGAATACGTGGTGGTGACCGGCGGCGGCCCCGGCGTCATGGAGGCCGGCAATCGCGGTGCGGCTGAAGCCGGCGCCCCGAGCATCGGGCTCAACATCATGCTGCCGCATGAGCAGGCTCCCAACCGTTTCGTGACGCCGGAGCTCAGCTTCAACTTCCACTATTTCGCCATCCGCAAGATGCATTTCATGATGCGGGCGAAGGCAGTCGTCGTTTTCCCCGGTGGGTTCGGCACGCTGGACGAAATGTTCGAGGCGCTCACCCTCATCCAGACCAAGCGCATGGAACGCATACCGCTCATTCTGTTCAGCGAATCCTTCTGGCGCGGGATCATCAATTTTGGCGCGCTCGCGGAATTCGGCACGATCGCGCCGGATGATCTCAGCCTCATCAATTTCGTCGAGACCGCCAAGGAGGCGTGGAAGATCATCTCGGATTTCTACGAGCATTGAAGGCTTGATTGAAAGCAGAGAAGTTCGCGATTAGGTTGTCGGTAGAGGATTGTACCGATGACCAATGAAGTCGGAGATCTGAATTTTCTGGCCAAGTTTTGGGCAGCGGACGAATGACGATATTCGCGCGTTTCGCAAGGAAGTTGCTGAAATCAGGACGCGGACGCTCCAGACCTACGAATCCTCGAAGCGTCTTGAGCGGCGCCAAGCGGAGATTCGGGACGGTCTGGAGTTTTCGATCAAAATCGAACTTGGCGGCGCTTTGTCCTACATGCAGTCGACGATCGAATAGTCCCTTTTCCGTATCGAGGATAAGGTGGAAGAGGTTGCCGAACGGATAACCGCAGTCGAGCACAGGCCTTCCTAAATAAAAGAACCCGCCCCTTGGGGGAAGGGGCGGGTCCTTTGGACGACTGTCGGAGCTAGTTCCAAGGGGGCGGAGAACTAGAGGGGGCGGTCCGGCAGGTCGTCGATGGAAATGGTTCCATCCTTGTTGGTGTCCATGCGGGCGAACAGCTTGTCGGATGCGGCGGAGGCTTCCGCCTTGGTGATCTTGCCGTCCCTGTCTTCATCAACCATGCCGAACATGCCCCGACCCATCATATGATGGCCATGCGGACGTTCCCAGCGAGCATCTTCGCGGCGTCCGCCGTGGCGACCCTGGCCCTCATGGTTCCATGCGGAATGATCGCGATCCCGGCGATGGTCGCCGCGCCGGTCCGCCATGTCATGGTCGGATTGGTCGTCCTTCTGGTCCGCAGTATTGGCGACTTCCGGCTGGTTGTTCTTGCGGAACTCTTCTATCTTCGCCTGACGATAGTCGAACATCTCGCCGCGGGTCAGTGAGCCATCCTTGTTCGCGTCGACCGCGGTGAAGAGCTTGTCTTGAAATGCGGCCATCTCGTCCTTGGAGATCTTGCCGTCCTTGTCGGCATCGGCATTCTTCAGGAGGCGCACAAACATCACGTCCTGCATCATCGCGCGGCCGGGGCCATCATGGCGGCCGGGACCATCACGCCCTGGGGCTGCAAAGGCAGGAATGGCTGCGCCGGCGATCAGCACTGCTCCGAGGGTCGCCAGAGCGATCTTCTTCGCGGTCATGGGGGTGGTCCTTCAGGTTGTTTCGATAGCCTGAAGATAGAGCCGGCAGCGGTCAAAACCACTTAAACATCCGTAATGTGGATGAACGTTTAGTAATGCGGATAAAACCTTAGGCGATGTTGAGGCCGGTGAGGAAACCCGTCAGGTCGTCGGTCACATAGTCGATGTGATCGTCCTCATCGGTAAATTTCTCCCAACGCTCCATCAGCACCGCATCGAGGTTGCGGGGCACAAGGAGGATCGTGCGCATGCCGAGCGCCTTCGGCACCTGCAGATTGCGCGGCAGGTCCTCGAACATCGCGGCCTTTTTCGTATCGACCCGGTGCAGGCTGGCGAACTTGTCGTAGGTCGCGCCTGCCGGCTTTGGCACATAGTCGGCCGCAACGATGTCGAATATGTCGTCGAAATGTTCGAGAATGCCGAGCGCCCGTGCGGCTGCCTCCGCATGCGGAACGCTGCCGTTCGTGAAGATGAACTTGCGGCCAGGAAGCGCCTTGATCGCCTCGCCGAGTTCCGGATGCGGCAACAGCGCTGAATAGTCGATCGCATGCGCCTGTTCGAGAAACCTGTCCGGATCGATGTCGTGGTTCAGCATCAGGCCCTGCAGCGTCGTGCCGTGCTCATGGTAATATTGCTTCTGCAGCGCCTTCGCTTCCGCCGGCTCCAGTTGCAGCAGTTCCTGCACATAGGCCGTCATGTTCTTGCTGATCTGCTCGAACAGATTGATGTGATGCGGATAAAGCGTGTTGTCGAGATCGAATACCCAGTCGCGGACATGGGCGAAATCAGTGGGGTCGGGCAAGGTCTGCGGCTTTTTTTCCATGGCCACTTTATGCACCGGCTCGGCGGCAAAGAAAACGAAAAAGACGAACGCTTTCGGTCCGAGCCGGCCTTGGCGATCCGCCGGAACGCGTGATACCGCCAGCATATGGAACTCTGGATCCCCATCACCATCGCCGCCGCCTTTCTGCAGAATTTGCGGTCTGCCCTGCAGAAGCACCTGCAGGGTTCGCTTGGTACGCGCGGAGCGAGCTTCGTGCGCTTCGGCTACGGCTTTCCGATCGCGATCCTCTATGTCCTGTGCCTGCATCATTTCGTCGGCTATCCGTTCCCGGCATTGAACTGGACCTTCGCCCTGTGGGCGGTGATCGGCGGCCTGGCGCAGATCTTTGCGACCATGATGCTGGTGCATCTCTTTTCACTCCGGAACTTTGCAGTGGGGACGGCCTATTCGAAGACCGAGCCGGTCCAGGCCGCCATATTCGGCTTCATCCTGCTCGGCGAAAAGCTGACGCCTGGTTCGGTCGCGGCGATCATCGTCGGCGTCGTCGGCGTGATGACGATCTCGATGGCGCGCATGCCGCTTTCCTGGCGCAACATGCTGGTCGCGCTGACCAGCCGCACCGCTCTGATCGGCATCGCCTCGGGTGCCGTCTTCGGCATCTCGGCGGTCTCCTACCGCACCGCATCGCTGTCGCTTGGTGGTCCAGGACCGGTCATGGAGGCAGCGGTAACACTCGCCTGTGTCACGATTTTCCAGACGGCCTTCATGCTCGTCTGGATGTTCTGGAAGGACAGAAACGAGATCGTCCAGGTCATTCTCAGCTGGCGTTCATCCTCGCTGGTGGGCCTGGCTGGCGTCGTCGGCTCGGCCGGCTGGTTCACGGCGATGACCCTGCAGCAGGTGGCCTATGTCCGCGCGCTCGGCCAGGTCGAGCTCGTCTTCACCTTCATGGCCTCCTACTTCCTCTTCCATGAGCGGGTGAACCGCATGGAAGTTTTCGGCTGCCTCTTGATCGTCTGCGGCATCCTCGGGTTGATCTTTTCCTGATTGACACCCGATTCGCGGCGGCATCTGTTGCGAATCCGGTTAGGATGGGTCGATCAATGGGAGGATCATGGATGTCTCAAAACGACAAGGCGGCCGCGTTCGCTGTACTTCACCGGAAGGGCAATCCGGTCATCATTTACAACATCTGGGACGCCGGGACCGCCAAGGCGGTTGCCGACGCGGGCGCCAAGGCGCTCGGCACCGGAAGCTGGTCGGTCGCGGCCGCACAAGGGTATGCCGACGGCGAGAACCTGCCGCTCGAAGCACTGGTTGCCACGGCAAAGTCGATCGCGACCGCCGTCGATCTGCCGCTCACCGTCGATTTTGAAGGTGGCTATGCCAAGGATTCCGGCCAGCTCACGGCGAATGTTGGCAAGGTCATGGATACCGGCGCGATCGGTATCAATTTTGAGGATCAGGTGGTCGGCGGTAGCGGCATCTATTCGGTGGAGCAGCAGGCCGGGCGCATTCGTGCCATCCGAGCGGCGGCGGACGCTCGTGACATACCGCTCTTCATCAACGCCCGTACCGACCTCTTCCTGCAGGAAGGCGATCAGGGCAAACATGCAGCACTTCTCGATGAAGCGATCCACCGCGCCAATGCTTATGCTGGGGCCGGCGGCAACGGCTTCTTCGCGCCGGGCCTGGCCGATGAAGGATTGATCGAGACGCTGTGCAAAGCCTCGCCGCTTCCGGTCAACATCATGATGTTCAACGGCGTACCGTCGCCGAAACGCCTCGGCGAACTCGGGGTTGCCCGTGTCAGTTACGGACCGGGGCCTTATCGGGCGATGATGGCGAAGCTGAAGGAAGACGCCGCGGCGGTTTTCACCGCCGCCGGCTGAGCCCCGAAGTCTGCGATCAGGGAACGATCAGCGTGCCGGCGCCGTGTTCGGTGAAGATCTCGAGCAGCACCGAGTGGGCCGTCTTGCCGTTCAGGATGACGACACCCTGCACGCCGGCCTTGATCGCCTCGATGCAGGTCTCGACCTTCGGGATCATGCCGCCGGAGATCGTGCCGTCCTTGATGAGGGCCTGGGCCTGGGCGACGGTCAGCTCCTTGATCAGCTGCTTGTCCTTGTCCAGAACACCCGGAACGTCGGTGAGGAAGAGCAGGCGGGTGGCGCTGAGTGCCCCGGCGATCGCGCCCGCGAACGTATCGGCATTGATGTTATAGGTCGCACCGTCGCGGCCCGGAGCGACCGGGGCGATGACCGGGATCATTTCCGACTTGGCGAGCAGGTCGAGCAATGTGCGATCGACTTCCACCACTTCGCCGACGAAGCCGAGATCGAGGACCCGCTCGATATTGCTGTCCGGATCGACGATGATCTTCTTCGCCTTTTCGGCGAAAACCATGTTGCCGTCCTTGCCGCAAAGGCCGATCGCCCATTCGCCGGTCTGGTTGATCAGCGCGACGATCTCCTTGTTGATCGAGCCGGCGAGAACCATTTCGACGATCTCGACCGTCTTCTGGTCGGTGACGCGCAGGCCGGCTTCGAACTTGGATTCGATGCCCATCTTCGTCAGCATCGCGCCGATCTGCGGACCGCCGCCATGCACGACGATCGGGTTGACGCCGGACTGCTTGAGAAGCGCGATATCCGCCGCGAATGCCTTGCCGAGTTCGGTGTCGCCCATGGCGTGGCCGCCGTATTTCACGACGATCGTCTTGTTTTCGTAACGCTGCATATAGGGCAGCGCCTGTGCCAGAAGCTTGGCCTGAAGTTCGCTTTCGGAAGCCGTCATCGGATACCCCTGAATGATAAGTGGGGCCTTTTAGCGCATGTTTTTGACATAGGAAATAATCAGTCCGCGAGATTGTCGCGCAATCGACAATGAGGCCCCGGGTCGAATGGAGGGCCGGGTTCCGGCCGTAAACTCGTCCCGAGATGCGCGACCCTGCTGGGCTACATCTGGAACGACAAATATCCGTAAATGAAAACAGTGGCTTGAAAGTTTTTCGACGGCGTTCTCATCGACGCTGAAACTCTTTTCCGGCGTGTCCCGTCTCTTGCGATGTCTCCGCCGATGTCGGGGCACCGGGCCTTGAAGGCGCGCATCCGCGCCGGGGCAAGTCGATTTTTTGAGAGGAAGCCATCATGTTGAAGACCGCACTCCGCACGCTCGCCGTCGCGACCGTTCTGTCCGCCACCGCTGTGACCGCCTTCGCTGCCAATCCGAAGGTCGGCGGCGCCGCGATGTATGAAGAGAAGAACATCATCGAAAATGCCGTGAATTCCAAGGACCACACGACGCTCGTCGCCGCCGTCAAGGCTGCCGGCTTGGTGGAGACGCTCCAGGGCAAGGGTCCGTTCACGGTTTTTGCGCCGACCAACGAAGCCTTCGCCGCCTTGCCCAAGGGCACGGTCGAAACGCTGCTGAAGCCGGAAAACAAGGCCCAGCTCACCAAGGTACTGACCTGCCACGTGGTCGCGGCCGGCGCCATGTCAACCGCCATCGAAAAGATGATCAAGGACGACAAGGGCACCCATGACGTGAAGACCGTCGGCGGCTGCATCCTGAAAGCCAAGGAAAGCATGGGCAAGATCACGCTTACTGACGAGACGGGCGGCGTGGCCACCGTAACGATCGCCGACGTTAAGCAGTCGAACGGCGTCATCCACGTTGTCGACAAGGTTCTGCTGCCGAAAATGTAAAAGCCGGTCGCATTCCTTTGGGCTTTATATCAGGATTCGGCCGCCTCTCTCGGGGCGGCCGGATTTGCCGTTTCTAACGGGGCAGCGTCAGACCGGCCGGCCGACGGTTTCGGCGATCGCCTGGCGCAGTTCCTCGATCCCCTTGCCTTTTTCGGACGAGGTGGACAGCACGAACGGGAAGGCGGCAGGATGCTTGCGGATCTTTTCGTGCGTCTCGGCCAGCAGCTTCACCACGGCCGGCTCCTTGATCTTGTCGGTCTTGGTCAGCACGATCTGGTAGGAGACGGCGGCCTTGTCGAGCAGGTCCAGTACTTCCTCGTCATTCTTCTTGATGCCGTGGCGGCTGTCGATCAGCACATAGACGCGTTTCAGCGTCGCCCGGCCGCGCAGGTAGTCGAAGACGAGCTTGGTCCAGGCATCGACGGTTTCCTTCGGCGCCTTGGCGTAACCGTAGCCCGGCATGTCGACCAGCGCCATCGGCGGCAGGTCGGTGCCTGCGCCCGAATAGCCGTCCGGCACGAAATAGTTGAGTTCCTGAGTACGACCAGGCGTATTGGAAGTTCGCGCCAAGGCCTTCTGGCCGACGAGCGCGTTGATCAGCGACGATTTGCCGACGTTCGAACGGCCGGCAAAGGCGACTTCGAGCGGGCCTTCCGGTGGCAGGAACTTCATCGAGGGCACGCCGCGGATAAAAATCCAGGGGTGGCCGAAAAGCGGCTTGTCGTCCGTGCTCATGTCTGCGGGCATCGGTTCTGGTCGTCCTGTTCTGTCGAAGGGCACGGCTTCAAGGTTTTGGCCAGCAATGTCAAGCTTTCCGGCTCTCAAGCCTTATTCCAAAAGAAAAACCCCGGACCAGCCGGGGTTCCTCGTCGATGTTTTGGCGGACGCTATTTTGTCGGCGCCTCTTTTCGTCGGAAGAGGCCCTTCAGATTGGCGAAAAGCTCCACCTTGGCACCATGACGCTTCATGATGATCGCCTGCTGCGTTACCGACAGGGTGTTGTTCCAGGCCCAGTAGATGACGAGACCGGCCGGAAAGGACGCCAGCATGAAGGTGAACACCAGCGGCATCCAGGTGAAGATCATTGCCTGGGTCGGATCCGGCGGCGTCGGGTTCATGCGCATCTGCAGGAACATCGTGACGCCCATCACCAGCGGCCAGACGCCGATCATCAGCGCGTGCGGCACGTCATAGGGCAGCAGGCCGAAGAGGTTGAAGAGCGAGGTCGGATCGGGAGCAGACAGGTCCTGGACCCAGCCGAAGAACGGCGCGTGCCGCATTTCGATGGTGACGTAGATGACCTTGTAGAGCGCGAAGAAGACCGGGATCTGCAACAGCACCGGCCAGCAGCCGGCGATCGGGTTGATCTTTTCTTCCTTGTAGAGCGCCATCATCGCCTGCTGCAGGCCCATCCGGTCGTCGCCGAACTTGGCCTTCAGCTCTTCCATCTTCGGCTGCATGCGCTTCATGTTGGCCATGGATGCGTATTGCTTGCTGGCGAGCGGGAAGAACAGCGCCTTGACGACGATGGTGGTGAGCAGGATCGCCACGCCGAAATTGCCCACGTGACGGAAGAAGAAGTCCATCAGCTGGAACATCGGCTTGGTAATGAAGTAGAACCATCCCCAGTCGATCAGGCGGTTGAACTGCGGTACACCAAATTCAGTCTCGTAGCGCGAGATCAAGGGCACTTCCTTGGCACCGGCGAAGACGAGGTTCTTGAGTTCGGTGGATTGACCCGGCTGGACCGTCAGGTCGTCGCCCTTGTAGTCCGCCTGATAGCTCGCCTGAGCACCGGCGAAATGCGAGAAACGTGCGATATAGGGCAGCGTCTGCGGCGGCACGATGGTGGCAGCCCAGTACTTGTCGGTGATGCCCAGCCAGCCGGTCGTAGCCTTCTCGTTGGTGAACTGCTCTTTTTCGATATTGGCGTAGGTGTGTTCGTTGAGGCTGCCGCTCTCGCCCATCACGCCGATGAAGCCTTCGTGGATGACCCACACGGACGGCGTCGCCGGCTTGTTGTTGCGCAGCACGCGGCCATAGGGCGTCAGCGTCACCGGGGCGGCCGTCTTGTTGTCGACCTTGTCGGTGACGGTCAGCATATAGTGGTCGTCGATCGAAATCGTGCGCGCGAAGGTTACGCCCTTCTCGTTGGTAAAGGTCAGCGTCACCGGCGTCTGCTGGGTCAGCTTGTCGCCGCTTGCGACCGTCCACTGTGTGCCGGTGCCGGGAGCGGTGCCGATCGATTCATTCGGGATATAGCCGATTTCCGCGAAATAGCCGTCAGTCGTATCGGACGGCGAGAACAGCGTGATGATCGGGCTCTTGTCGTCGACCGTCTCGTGATATTCGCGCAGCTTGAGGTCGTCGAAACGGGCGCCGGTCAGGTTGATGGAGCCGATCAGGGCCGGCGTCTCGATCTGCACGCGCCGCGACCGTGCGAGCGCCTGGTCGCGGGAGAGCGCAGCGGCTGCGGGGTTGGCGCCGGGCAGGTTCCCCAATCCGCCGGAACCGCTCTGGGCGCCGGGGCTTTCCGGCGAAACAGGCTGGGCCGTTTCGCCCTGCAGCGCGCGGCTGGCCTCTTCGGCGCGGCGCTGGGCTTCCATCCTCGGGTTCATATAGAGGAATTGCCAGGCAAGAACGATCAGCACCGAGAGCGCGATCGCGATGAAGTAATTGCGGTTCTTTTCCATCATGCTTTCCTGGAACGGGTCTCCTCGGACCGCTTTGGTCTCGGCTTGCTTTCGATACGCTCGATAAGCTGGGCCGTCATATCCGCAAAGGGGGCGTTGAGCACCTCCCGCCGCGCGACAATCACATAGTCGTGTCCGTTCTTCATTGCAAATCCGGCAGATTGCCTCACCGCCTCGCGGAGGCGGCGGCGCATGCGGTTGCGTTCGACCGCGTTGCCATGCTTCTTGGTAACGGTGAAACCGACGCGCGGCGCTTCGTCCGGCTGGTTCCGATCAAGGACTTCCAGAAGGAAGTTCCGGCCCCGGCGGGCCTCGCCCTCGCGGACGGCAAGAAACTGCGGCCGGCTTTGAAGCCGCCCGACAGTCTTTTTGTTCTTTGTCTCAGTCGTCATCGCCCGGTTGTCTCGGGCATCTCAGGCCTTAGGCCGAGAGACGCTTGCGGCCACGGGCGCGACGTGCGGAGAGAACCAGGCGACCACCTTTGGTGGCCATGCGGGTACGGAATCCGTGGCGGCGCTTGCGAACAAGCTTGGACGGTTGATAGGTACGCTTCATTTATTTTAATACCGCGGTGTGCGGCCCTTCTTGGAGTTTGCCGTCATCACGACGGCAAGAGCGCTTCGGAAAAACGATCTGCGCAAGCGGCTGCATGCGTGCAAGCCCGCCGGAGCTGAACGTGGGCGGCTTATAAGAGGACTCCGCCGCAAAAGTCAATCGCTACCGGGATTTTTGGGCCTGAAGGTCGAGAGCCGGCCGATCTTGATCGATGCCGCATTCTGGTGACATTTGCAGGCGTGGCTCGCAGTAATATCCCCATGAATTGAGGGGTGAGAAATAGCAGGTGCGAGGCATCTCCCCTGTCAAACGTCAAATATCTCAACTGCCGCGCGCGGCTTGAGTGACAATGCCCGCCTCGGCTGTAACCCCTCTTTTTCTCTAAGCGTTTCTTTAATTTCTAAAGGCTAATTTTAGCACTGAATGGAAGAGAGACTGGGTTACGGGCCTGCCTTCCTCGCACGTTAAGTCCCGTCTGGAAGGGAAAGAAATGAAAATTCGAGGGAAAATCAACCTCCTCGTCGGCCTCATGAGCCTTGTGGCCTGTTTTATCGGCGGCATGGCTCTGTTTGCCATGGCCGAATATCGCCAGATGATGGTTCAATATGAATTGGCTGCAGACCGGGCGCACAAGGGCGAACACCTGAACCGGCTCGTCACCGCCGTCGTGATGGAATCCCGCGGCGTCTACATGTCGAAGGATACCAAGGAGGCTGCAAAATTCGCCGACGGCATTCTCGTGTATCTTGATGAGATGGGCAAGCTTCTCAAGGATTGGGACAAGATCGTCCCGGCCGACGAGCGTACCGTATTCGATAAGCTGCTTGCCCGTTCCAAGGAGTTCAACGGCTTCCGGACCGAGACCGCACGCCTGGGCCGGGAGGTGAGCCCGGCTGCCGCCAACGAGCAGGGCAACAACGACGCCAACCGCAGCAACCGCAAGGCCTATCAGGTCGAGATCGATGCCATCGTCGGCACCGACAAGGCCGTCCTCGCTGCGGTCAATGACGAGCTCAACAGCTTCACGCGGACTCTTTTTATTCTTGTCTCCTCAGTCACCCTTGCAGGCGTTGCCGCAGGAGCCGGTTTCGGCCTCTATCTGGGGCGTCGCCAGCTCAGCCATCCGATCACGGCTCTGACCAGAGCGATGAAACATATCGCCGACGGCAAATTTGATACGGTCGTCCACGGGGCCGATCGCGCCGACGAGATTGGCGACATGGCCGCCGCGATCGAGATCTTCCGCAGGAACGGCATCGAAGTCGCGCGCATGAATGCTTCCGAAGCGACCATGCGTGGCAAGAACGACGACCTGCAGGCGCGTATGGCTGCCGTCGTCGCAGCCGCAGCGGAAGGGGATTTTACCCGCCGCATCGACAAGCAATGGGGTGAGGAAAGCCTCGATCGCTTCGCTCGCGACGTCGACATGCTCGTCGGCAGCGTCGATGCCGGAGTGTCGGAAACCCGGCGCGTCGTCAAAAGCCTTGCCGAGGGTGACCTCACCGACAGCATGCGGGGCAATTTCAAGGGCGCATTCGCCGAGCTGCAGCACAATGTCAACGGTACCATGGATACGCTGCGCGGCACGATGCGGAATGTCCGCACCGCTACGGGCTCCATCAACGGCAGCGCCGCCGAGCTGAGCCGCGCGACCAATGATCTGTCCCGCCGCACCGAACAGCAGGCCGCGGCTCTGGAGGAAACGTCGGCCGCGCTCGCCGAGATCACCACCGTCGTCAAGACGTCGACCGAGCGCGCGCATGAGGCAACCGTCATGGTCGGCGAGGCCAAGCAGAGCGCGGTCCAGTCGGGCGAGGTGGTGCGGAGCGCCGTCGATGCGATGGGCCGGATAGAACAAGCCTCCCGCGAGATCGCCCAGATCACCAATGTCATCGACGAAATCGCCTTCCAGACCAATCTCCTGGCGCTCAATGCTGGCGTCGAGGCCGCCCGAGCAGGCGAAGCCGGCAAGGGTTTTGCCGTCGTCGCTCAGGAGGTCCGCGAACTCGCCCAGCGCTCGGCAAGTGCGGCAAAGGGCATCAAGGCGTTGATCAGCAAGTCCGGTGAGGAGGTCGCCGGAGGCGTGATGCTGGTCCAGAAGACCGGCGAGGCGCTGTCGGAAATCGAAACTCGCGTGTTGCGCATCAACGATCATATCCATTCGATCGCCGTCGCTTCCCGCGAGCAGGCGACGGGGCTCGCCGAGGTCAATATCGCCGTCAACCAGATGGACCAGGTGACGCAGCAGAATGCCGCCATGGTCGAAGAGACGTCCGCGGCGACGCAGACATTGTCCGCAGAGGCCGACAGCCTGTTTGCACTCGTCTCCAATTTCGACATCGGCCAGGAGGGCGAGCGCGTCGCCGAGCCGGTTAAAACTTCGCGGCCGGTCGCGGCAGCTGCCGTCCATCGGCCGCGCGTCTCTCCGGTCAAGGCGATGACGGGTGCGCTCTCGCGGGCCTTCGGCGGAGCGGCCGTCGCGACGGCTGCGGTTGCCGGAGAATGGGAAGAATTCTGATCCAGCTTCGCGTATCAGTCGAATAAAGAAGCGGAGAGGGGCAACCCTCTCCGCTTTCTCTTTTGCACTGCGGCAAAGGGGACTGGTAAAAAAACGCCGAACCTCTAAAATAAGCGATCATCCGTAGGCTCGTATCAATCCGGCGGGCCGGGTATTCGGAAATGGAGATCCGCATGGACGACGAGGTTCATACCTCGGGCCGATCGGGATCCTCGCCGGAAGGCGTAGGTCCGGAAACCATGCCGCGCCTTTTCCGCGGCCTTTCCGGCAGGCTTCTTTGGCTCACCGTCATTTTCGTGATGATGGCCGAAGTGCTGATCTTCGTCCCTTCCGTCGCCACCATGCGGATGAACTGGCTGCGCGACCGACTGGATACGGCCGCCGCCGCCGGCATCGTCATCGACGGCCTGCAGCCCGCCGAGCTTCCCCGCGCGGTGCAGGACGATACGCTGCTTGCGACGGGCACCAAGGTAATCGCGTTGCGTAAGGACGGCACCTCGCGGCTGCTGGCCGCTACGGACACGCAGCCGCAGATCGATGAAGTATTCGATCTTGCCAATGTCCCGATAGCGTCCTCGATGCGCGACGCGCTCGACACGCTCGTCTTTGGCGGCGGTCGCGTCATGCGCGTTTATGGTCCGATCGGCGACAGCGACATGGTCATCGAACTGGTCATGACCGATGACGCGCTGCGCAAGGACATGCTGAAATACTCGAAGACGATGTTTCTCCTGTCGCTGCTGATCTCGCTGATTACCGCCGTACTGATTTTCCTCGCCATCAACCGCATGATGATCATGCCGATCCGGCGGCTCACCCACAGCATGCAGCATTTCTCGGAGCAGCCGGACGACCCCGCCCGTGTCTTTAGCGCCGATCGTTCCCGGGGCGAACTTGCAGTTGCCGGCCGGCACCTCACAGCCATGCAGGCGCAATTGCAGCGAACGCTGAAGCAGCAGAAGAACCTGGTCGATCTTGGCCTCGCCGTTTCGAAGATCAACCACGACATGCGCAACATCCTTGCATCGGCACAGCTGATGTCGGACCGCCTGACGGATGTCGATGATCCGATGGTGAGGAGTTTCGCGCCGAAACTGTTGCGCACGATCGACCGGGCGGTAGGTTACACGAACGAGGTGCTGGCTTACGGACAAGCCTCCGAGGCAGCGCCCCGCCGCCGCCGCATCCGCTTTGCAGCGCTGGCCCAGGACGTGCGCGACATGCTGGCGATCGATCCGGAAATAGGCATCGAGTTCCTGGATCAGATCGCCGCCGATCTCGAAGTCGATTGCGACAGCGAGCAGATTTTCCGTGTTATCCACAATCTCTGCCGAAATGCCGTCCAGGCGCTGCTGAATTTCGATCCGCAGGATGCGTCCATGGTTCGCCGGGTCACAGTCTCTGCGCACCGGGTCGGCAGCGTCGTCAGCATCACCATTGACGACACTGGCCCCGGCATGCCGCGAAAGGCCCGGGAGAACCTGTTCTCCGCTTTCCGCGGCTCAGCGCGGTCGGGTGGCACCGGCCTCGGCCTGGTCATCGCCCGCGAGCTTGTCCTGGCCCATGGCGGCACCATCGCACTTGTGGAAAAACCAGGCCCGGGCACGCAGTTTAGGATAGAAATTCCCGACCGTCCGGTCTCACTGGAGGACTACCGGGTTCGGGCCTGACGCAAATAAATGTTGCTTCTCAACGGTTTGAGCGAGAAGTGACAGCAAAATGACGTTGCCTCCGGTAAAATCGCTTGCAATCGGAATGCGGACGTTTTAGAGGATCGCCACGCAAGCGGTGACGCACTGCTTGCAGACGCACCCGTAGCTCAGCTGGATAGAGCACCAGACTACGAATCTGGGGGTCAGGAGTTCGAATCTCTTCGGGTGCGCCATCTTTTCCCTAGACGACGGCATTGCCGTCCCTTCACCGTCTAGGGTGTCCTGAAACGATCTTCCTCAAAATCGTTGAACCGGCGACCGTATATAGCTGCTTTCGATTGCGGTCGCGGAACGTCTCAAGCGGCCGAGCCGATTCTGCCGAGCGCCTGCCGCAGCCTCGGAGCGGCAAAATCCAGGAAGCTGCGCATCTTGAGTGGCATCTGGCCGCGCGCGGCGTGGATGAGATGGATAGGGGCCGGCTCCGGCTCGAAAGATTCCAGGACGATCCGAAGCGCTCCGGTTTTGATCGCCTCCGCCACCTGGTAATGGAGCAGCCGCGTTACCCCGACACTGCGTATCGCGGCCTCCGCAGCGGCCTCGGCGGTCGAGACGGAAAGGCGCGATGCAGCCGCGGTCGCACTCGATCCTGCCGGCAGCATTTGCCGAATTGACGATGGAACCGGCCCTTCGAACGTCACCCACGGCATTCTTCGAAGATCCTCCGGTATCTGCGGGACACCATGAGCCGTGAGCAGGGCCGGGCTGGCGCAGGTCACCATCCGCATCGATCCGACCCGCGTCGCAACCATCGTGCTGTCCGGCAATTGGCCGATCCGGACGGCCATATCGACATGATCGTCGACGAGATGAACGTTGCGGTCGGCCAACTGCAAGCGGATGTTGATTTTGGGAAACAGGGCCAGGAAATCGATGACGATGGGCAGGACATGGAGCCGGCCGAACATGATCGGCGCTGTGATGACCAATTCGCCCTTCGGCGTTGTGAACTCACCGGCGGCCTCCCGTTCCGCATCCTCGACCTGTTCGAGTATACGTCGCGCCGCCGCTACATAGGTGGCGCCGACATCGGTCAGGGTAAGTTTGCGGGTCGTGCGGATCAACAGACGCGTGCCGAGCGATGCCTCGAGTTCCGAGATTTTCCGGCTAAGCGTCGGTACGGGCACCCGGAGCACCCGACCCGCGGCGGACAGACTACCCTTGTCCACCACCTCCAACAGCATCGACATGGCTTCGAACCGATCCATCCGCTTTTCCATTTCTTGAAAGGATGAGTTCCAGCAATACTATATTATGCTTGATTATGGAAAAGGTTATGCATCCTCTTCAACGGCGCCGATAGCGGCTCTGCCGGGAAGGAGCTCCTTTCATGTCCTATGGCTTTCTAGACATCGCCATCACACCCAGCGTCCGGGCCGCACAGAAGGCCATGGGCGCCGATCACATCTGGCAGAATTTTGCTGGTGATCGTGACTTTGATCGCCTGACAGAAAATGAAGCGGCCTTCATCGCCGACCGGGACAGCTTCTACATGGCGACGGTCTCGGAGACGGGATGGCCCTATGTCCAGCACCGGGGCGGCCCGCGCGGCTTCCTAAAGGTGATTGACGACCGGACATTGGCTTTCGCGGACTATCGCGGCAATCGCCAGTATATCAGCACCGGCAATGTTGCGGCGAACGACAGGGCATGCCTCTTCCTGATGGATTACGCCCGGCGTGCCCGGCTGAAGATCTATGTGCGTGTGGAGGAGGTGGCGCTCGACGCGGATCCTGCCCTGGCCACGCTTGTCATCGATCCGGACTATCGGGCGAAGCTCGAACGCATTTTCAGGCTGCGGCTCGAGAGCTTCGACTGGAACTGTCCGCAGCACATCAATCCCCGCTTCACCGAGGAACAAGTCGGGGAGGCGGTCCGTCCCCTTCGCGTCCGACTGGCCGAGCTCGAATCCGAAAATGCCGAACTGCGCGCCCGCCTTGCCACCCATGGAGATACCCAATGAGTGATCAGCGTCCACCCCTGCCGCCCTTTACGTAGGAAACGGCGGTCGAGAAAGTCCGCCTCGCGGAGGATGGCTGGAACAGCCGGGACCCGGCGCGCGTGGCGCTCGCCTATACGGTTGATAGCCGCTGGCGCAACCGTGCCGAATTCGTCGAGGGGCGTGAAGCGATCATCGGCTTCCTCACCCGCAAATGGCAGCGCGAGCTGGATTACCGTCTCGTCAAGGAGCTGTGGAGTTTCCGCGAGAACCGCATAGCGGTCCGCTTCGCCTATGAGTGGCACGACGATAGCGGCAACTGGTTCCGCTCCTACGGCAACGAGAACTGGGAGTTTGACGAACACGGCCTGATGCGCCGAAGGCTCGCTTCCATCAACGCCGCTCCCATCCGCGAGGGGGAGCGGCGTTTCCACTGGCCGCTCGGACGCAGGCCTGACGATCATCCAAGCCTCAGCTCTCTCGGCTTTTGACCTGCAAAGGCACTGGGAGGAAATCCGCACGCGTTCAATTTGGCGCAAGTTATCAAACGGCGAGCGCGCGGTTTCTATTGATCCGCGTCGCAGGCTGTGCCATCCGCTTCGTATGATAACTTTCTCATAAGACCAAAATGAATCGTGAGAGCGTGGACGCGGTGCGTTCCAAAGAGTTGAACAAGCCCGGTCGGCTGGCAGAGTTTCTGGCTGGCGGCCTTTGGCCCGCGGCGTTTTTTCTAGGCGCTTATTTCCTGCTGAGCATCGCCGTCCGCCTGATGCTGCCCAACGGGCTGACGCTGGACGAGGCCGAGCAGGCGCTGTTTTCGCAACATTGGCTTGCCGGCTACGGGCCGCAGCCGCCTTTTTACAACTGGGTACAGAATGCCTTCGTCAGCGTGATCGGGATCTCGCTCTTTTCGCTGACCTTGCCGAAATTCCTGCTGCTGCTGTTGTGCTACCTATTCTTTGGCATGACGGCACGCGAGGTCGATGCTCGACCCGGCTTTGCCGCGATGGCGATGCTGAGCCTGCTCACCCTGCCGCAGATCTCCTACATGCCGCAGCAGGATCTGACGCACACGGTCGCGGTGCTGATGGCGACGTCGCTGTTCCTCTACGGGCTCTTCCGAACCCTTGTACGGGCGGATTGGCAGGGCTACCTGATCGTTGGGGCCGCAATCGGCATCGGGATGATCTCGAAATACAATTTCGGGCTGCTGCCTGCCTCCGCCGTTATTGCGGTGTTCTGCGACAGGGAATGGCGTGCCCGTCTTTTTGATCCACGCATCCTGCTGACTGTGATCATCGGCCTGGTAATCGTCTTCCCGCATGCCCTCTGGCTTCGCGGCAACCTCGACCTTGCGACATCAGGCACGATCGGCAAGATGGTTGAAGCGAACGCCCCGCATGGCCTGGTCCGTATTGCACGCGCTCTTGGCTCGCTGATGCTCGCCTGCATCGCGTTCGGCGCGCTGACGGTCGCCATCTTCGCGGTAGCCTTCAAAAGGGAGTTCACGCGCTCGCTAAACGCAGGCGACCGCTGGACGCGCTTTCTGGGGCTGATGATGGCGGGGGGCCTTGTCGGTGTCGTATTCGTGATCCTTTTCACCGGCACGACCAAGATTACGGAGCGTTGGCTCGATCCCTATCTTTTGCCTTTGCCCCTCTATCTGCTTCTGAAGCTGGAACGAGCGGGCATCGATACCACGTCCCATCTCAGGCGCTTCGTTCCCGTCTTCGTCGTCATCATGCTCGTGACGCTGGTCCCGCTGGCGGGCAAGACGCTGACGGGCGGGCTTACCGGCAGCTACACCCGGATCAACTACCCCTTCACCTCCGTCGCAGAATTTCTGAAAGCCGACGGTCGGCCGGCGGTGATCGTTGCAGCCGGCATGAACCTGGCTGGCAATATGCGATTGCAGTTTCCCGATGTGCCGGTCATCAATTCCGAGCAGCCGATCGCCGGTTTCCCGGCTGCAAACGCCATGAAGGGGCCGGTTCTGGCAATCTGGGCCGATAGCGGGCGCCCATCGGGCTCGCCGCCGATCGATCTTTCCTCCGTTGATAGGCTCGGATTGACCGCGTCGCCTGCAAAATCCCTCTTGCGGCCCTATTATTATGGCGACGGCAAAATGCAGCTCAACCTCGGTTATCTCTGGCTTCGTTGAAGACGGTAGGCAAACCCGCGAGGCTGATATATCTGTTCGGGAAAGCCTATTCGCAGGCGGATAAAGACCCCAAGGAGATTCCGATGGCTGAGACGGAAAAGGTCGCGCTGATTACAGGCGGCGGACGTGGCATGGGTGAGGCGATTGCCCGCGAACTGCACGCCCAGGGTTACAAGCTCGCGCTGATGTCACCCTCGGAAAGCTGCGAGAAACTGGCGGTAGAACTCGGCGGCGTCGCCTCCCGCGGCGTCGCGGAAAAGGCCGAGGACATCCAGGCGATCTTCGACCTCACCATCAAGACCTACGGCCGCATCGATGCGGTGGTCAATCATACCGGCCATCCGCCGAAGGGCGACCTGCTCGACATCAGCGACGAGGACTGGACGCTCGGTTCGGACATGATGATCCTGTCGCTGGTGCGCATGGCGCGCCTGGTGACGCCCGTCATGCTGAAACAGGGCAAGGGCGCCTTCGTCAACATTACAACGTTTGCGGCTTACGAGCCATCATTGGTATTCCCGGTCTCGTGCACCTACCGGGCAGCTGCCGGTGCCTTCACAAAACTCTATTCGGATCGTTATGCAGCCGACAACATCCGCATGAACTGCATCCTCCCGGGGTTCATCGACAGTCTCGATCACAAGCCGGGGACCGCGGAAAAGGTGCCGATGAAGCGTGTTGGCCAGGTAGAGGAAATCGCAAAGACCGCCTCTTTCCTCCTGTCGGACGGCGCGGGCTACATCACCGGCCAGAACATCCGCGTCGATGGCGGCGCCACCCGTCACGTCTGATCGGAGTATTCGAGATGAGATGGAAGCGCACGATCCAGCTGCTGGACGTTCATTGCGAGGGTGAGATCGGCAAGGTCGCGATCGGCGGCGTGCCGAAGATCCCGGGCGAAACGGTTGCCGCCCAGCTTCATTGGCTGAACACCGATCCGAAGGGCAACGAGCTTCGCCGCTTCCTCTGCCTTGAGCCGCGCGGTGCGCCGATAGGCTCGGTCAACCTGCTGCTGCCGCCGAAACATCCCGATGCGGACGCCGCCTTCATCATCCTGCAGCCGGACCAGGCGCATGCGAGTTCCGGCTCGAACTCGATCTGCGTCACCACAGCGCTTCTGGAATCCGGGATCGTCGAGATGACGGAGCCTGAAACCGTCGTGACGCTTGAAACCGCGGCCGGCCTCGTGCGTGCGACGGCCACCTGCCGCGACGGCCGCTGTGAAAAGGTGAAGCTCACCATGGTGCCATCCTTCGTACATCAGCTCGACGTCAAGGTTCAGACCCCGTCATGGGGCGAGATCGCGCTCGACCTTTGTTACGGCGGGATCTTTTACGGACTGGTGGATGTCGGCCAGATCGGCCTGACCATCGAGAAGGGTAATGCGGCAGCACTCGTTCAGGCAGGCATGGTGCTGAAGGATCTCATCAACAGGCAGATTGAGGTCGTACACCCGGAAATCCCCGCGATCTCCGGCGTCGCTTACGTGATGTTCCGGGATACGGAAGCCGACGGTACGGTGCGGACCTGCACCACGATGTGGCCGGGGAGGGCGGACCGTTCGCCCTGCGGCACCGGCAATTCCGCCAATCTGGCGGCGCTCCATGCGCGCGGCAAGGTGAGGGTGGGGGATGTCTTCAAGTCGCGCTCGATCATCGGTTCCCAGTTCGAGGTAGGACTGGCGTCCGAGACGGAGGTCGCGGGAAAGCCGGCGATCATCCCGACGATCACCGGCCGTGGTTTTACCTTCGGTCTGCATCAGATAGCCCTTGATCCGTTCGACCCGCTGTCCGACGGATTTGCAATGACCGACGTATGGGGGCCATCGGCCGGGGAAATCTGACTTAGATTTCCTTGCCATTGCCGGCCGACTGTTCCATGTCGCCCGGCTTAAGTACCAGCGAATTGACGCCTTCGGTCGTCGCCGGATCGCTCGGCCCCGGGACAATACCCAGTTCCTGCATCTGAAGGAACTTGTAGGCCCCGAAGACATCGCCTTTCTCGGCAGCTTTGCCGTACATTTCGGCAGCCTTGAGAGCGTTCGCTTCGATGCCTTCGCCCGCTTCGTACATCAACCCTAGATTGATCATCGCATCGGCATGGCCGCGCTGGGCCGCAAGGTCGTACCAGGCGATCGCCGTCTGGTCATCCTGCTCCACGAGTTGGCCTTCATCATAGATCGCGCCGATATTGAAGGCGGCGGTATCGTCGCCTTCAGCCGCAGCCTTTTCGAACCAGGTCAATGCCCGCTGGACATCCGGCTCGGTGCCGAGGCCATCGCGATAGGCGACGCCGAGATTGTAGGCGGCGAGCACGTTGCCGCCATTGGCAGCCTCGGTATAGAGCTGGAACTCCGATCGTTCGTCGCCGAGCCGACCCATCAGCATGCCGAAGTTCACCTTAGCGGCAGCATACCCCGCCTGGACTGCAACATCGTAAGCGTTCATCGCCTGGTCGGCCTGCTGGGTCTTGTTCAGAGCCCGGCCGAGCTGATAGGCGAAACGCGGATTGCCGGTCGCGTCATAGGCCATGCGGCATGCGTCTACCGCGGTGCCGTCGATATCCGAAATGCCGACAGGGGCAAACTCTCCGTTGCGTTGCTGATCGTAGGGGCTGCCGGCGAGGCGGTCACATTCCGTCTGCATGGCGGAGGTGAGCTGCAGGTTGGCGCGTTCCTCTGCGCCAAGGGAAACCGTCAGGGCGCAGAGCGCGGCGGCAGTACCTGTGGCAATTGCAAAACCCCTGTTGACTTTCGAGAGGCGGGATTTCATTTTGCGCTCCGATTTAACTCATTCTTCAGATTGCTTAACGAACGCCGGAAGCAGGCACCGGTTCCGTGTGCCTTTCATGTTTCGTGCGCGAAAATCCCTTGGATCCCACACATCTGCGTGAGAAGTAACCTACATTCGGCCTGATGGATTGCAGGTTCCTCGCATCATCGGATTGTTTTGCCCGAACCATTGATGTTATGGCGGATGGATCGACCACGTCCGGAAGTTCTCCCATGAAGACGCTCACGCTCCGCCGCCCTGACGACTGGCACCTGCACCTGCGCGACGGCGACGTCCTGCGAGCGGTGATCGGCGATACGAGCCGGCATTTCGCACGCGCAATCATCATGCCCAATCTGGTGCCGCCGGTGGTGACGACCTCGGATGCCAGGGCCTATCGCGAGCGCATTCTCGCCGCCCTTCCGGCGGGCGACCGGTTCGAGCCGCTGATGACGCTCTACCTGACGGAACATACCGATCCGGATGATGTGGAAGAGGGCAGGAGGAGCGGCCTGATCTCGGCGGTGAAGCTATACCCCGCCGGTGCCACAACCAATTCCCATGGCGGCGTGCGCGATTTCAACAAGGCGATGCCGGTTCTGGAACGCATGGCGAAGATCGGCCTGCCGCTCTGCGTGCATGGCGAGGTGACCACTCCGGAGGTCGATATCTTCGACCGCGAGGCAGTCTTCATCGAGACCGTGCTCGATCCGTTGCGCAAACGCCTCCCGGAACTCAAGGTCACGATGGAGCACGTGACGACCGCCGACGGTATCGACTACATCAAGTCGTCGCAGGGCAATCTCGCCGGCTCGATCACTACCCACCACCTGATCATCAATCGTAACGCGATCCTGGTCGGCGGCATCCGCCCCCATTATTACTGCCTGCCGGTCGCCAAGCGCGAGAACCACCGCCTGGCGCTCAGGGCGGCGGCGACATCCGGCGACTCGCGTTTCTTCCTCGGCACGGATTCCGCACCCCATGTCGATCCGCTCAAGGAATGCGGCTGCGGTTGTGCCGGCATCTATACGTCCATCAACACCATGAGCTGCCTTGCGCATGTGTTCGAGGACGACAACGCGCTCGACAAGCTGGAGGCGTTCACCTCGCTGAACGGCCCGGCCTGGTATGGACTGAAGCCGAACGAAGAGACGATCACGCTTGAAAAGCGTGACGAGCCGATAAGGTTTCCGGCCAAGCGCGAGAGCGGCGCCGGCCCGATCACAGTCTTCGATCCAATGTTCCCGCTTCATTGGGACGTCATGTGACGTCCCTCCGGGACCTTCAGACAACTATTTCACGGGGCGGCATACACCGACATCGTCCGCGCCTGGCCGGCCGGCATTCAGGTCTTCGAGCTGCGGCAGGGGGCCCGCGCTGCCGGCGTGGCTTTCGAAGACCTTTCGGTCGATCTTGACTTGGCGCCCCGCTGACGTGAAAGCAACCATACCGGTTTTTCCGACATAGGCGGACGTTGCAGTCATCAGGCAGAATTCCCGAGCTTTGTCTTTCGACAGGATCCAGCCTTGCGCGCCGCTCGGGCCGCGTGTCAGCTTGCCCGTCTTGTACCCTTGGCTGACCAGTTCCTTATAGGATGCCGCCTGGACTGGAGCGGCTATGGAAACTGCGACCATAGCGACGACGGCAAGAAATACCCTAAGAAAATTTACGGACATATGGAAACGATCCCCCTTTGTGCGATGGAGAATGCATAGCGATGCGGGACCTGGATGTACATCCATTCCGTGTAATTCGTGGCGATCTATAAACGAGATTGCCGATGAAGTTGCTCAGGATGGGACGGATAAGACTTAGATCGATCCGGTAACCTTTTGGATAGAATCCGGGCTTAGCTTGGCGCCCAGGATTTTCCCGCGGGGATGTACCCGAAGAGAAAGCTAGGCATGATGCTCGACTACCATTCTCTTCTGCTCGCGCTGGGCGTCTCGGCGGCGTGCCTGATGGTGACGCTGTTCGGGACATGGTATTCGCGTCGCACCGATTCTTTCCTACTCACCCTTGTCATCGCGCTCTGCCTGACTGTTTCGGGCATTTTCGCCTACAGTTCCTATACCGTTGAAGCCGATGTTGTGGGTGCCTCGATTGCCTATACCTTCCTGATGGCAGGGTTCAGCACGATCTATGCGGCATCCGTACAGTTTCGCAGCGGCACGCGGCCCTGGATCATGGCCGGTGCCATTACCGCCGCTTCCGTGACTTTCGGCTTGCCGCTGATGATTGCCGGCTTCGACGGTCTCGGGTTCATCGTCATGAACCTTGCGACGGCCGCGCTGCTTCTCGGAACCGCCAGGCAATATTGGCGCGCACGCGGGGAGGCGCCAGGACCGCTGATCGGAATGGCGGTGCTTTATGCCGCCACCTCCGTCTCGTTTGCCTTGTGTGCTTTGGTCCTGATCGACGGGCAACAATGGGTGCTGGGCCACGCGCCCGACAACTGGGCCGAAAACCTCAATATCGCTGTCTGCATCGCCGGAATGACCGGCATCGGTGCGCTGTCGCTGGCACTGCATCAGTGGCGCATGGCAGCCCACCATCGCTACGAGGCGATGACCGATGCGCTGACGGGGCTTCTCAATCGCCGTGCTCTCTTCGAGCAGCATGGCCATCGCATTCTCGGTTCGTCGACCGCCGTCGTCGTTTTCGATATCGATCGGTTCAAATCCATCAACGACCAGCATGGCCATGCCGCCGGCGACGAAGTGCTGAGGCTGTTTGCCGACGATCTCAGGAGCGGCACTAAAATTCGGAACACCGTGGCGCGGCTTGGAGGCGAGGAGTTCGTGATGATCCTCGTCAACGTCCTTCCCGGACGGGCCGAGCGGATCGCCAACGACATTTCCCGTTGCTTCGCCGCCCGCGAGATCATCATCGGCGAGGCGGTGCTGAAGTGCACGGTCAGCGCCGGTGTCGCTGTGGGTTCCCCGACTGGCCAGCCTTTCGAAACCGTACTCAGCCTGGCCGACAACGCGCTCTACGAAGCAAAGCGGGCCGGCCGCGATCGCGTGCATGTCGCAGGCTATCTGCGTCCGGTGGACCTGAACGAAACGCGCACCACCGCCTGATTCCCTCCTTATTTTTTGCATCGTCTGGCGTACTCTGCCGCATGCTGCTATTGCGGCGCGTGGTTTTGACAAAAGGAGCGGGCGCATGATTCAAACCACATTTCCGGACCGCGGCGTAATGGCCGAACTGATGGCAAAGATGCTTTGGGAGATCGGAGCGGTCCATTTCAGCGCCGACAAGCCCTACAAATTCGCCTCGGGGCTGATGAGCCCGGTCTATATCGACTGCCGCAAGCTGATTTCCTATCCGCGCATCCGCTCGGCGATCATGGATTTCGCGGCCGCGGCCGTCATGCGCGACGCCGGTTTCGAGAAATTCGACTGCGTTGCCGGCGGTGAGACGGCGGGCATTCCCTTTGCGGCTTTCCTTGCCGAACGTTTGGGCCTGCCGATGATCTATGTCCGTAAGGCGCCGAAGGGCCACGGGCGCAATGCACAGATCGAGGGCCATCTGCCGGAGGGTGCGCGCGTGCTGGTCATCGAGGACCTGACGACCGCCGGCGGCAGCATGTTCAAATTCATCGATGCGATCCGCGCAGCCGGCGCCACTGTCGATCACGGCATCGCGCTCTTCTTCTATGATATCTTCCCGGAAGCCTACGAGCGCTTCTCGAACGGCCAGGTGAAGCTTCATCACATTGCCACCTGGCGTAACGTTCTGGCGGCAGCCAGGGACGGCAAGCTTTTCGATGAAAACACGCTCTCGGAAGTCGAGGCCTTTCTCGATGCACCGTTGGCCTGGTCGGGACGCAATGGCGGCGTCAGCGAGATAGCGCTCTGATTTTTTGCTCTGGCCTTTTGGCAAAAGCTCGCTTAATCGATTGAAAAAGTGACTGAGAAAGCGCGCGGGAGGATTTGATGATTTTGTGCTGCGGCGAAGCCCTGATCGACATGCTTCCGCGTGACACCACGCTCGGCGAAAAGGGCTTTGCGCCTTACGCCGGCGGCGCGATCTTCAACACGGCGATTGCGCTCGGCCGGCTTGGCCAGCCGGTTGCGTTTTTCACCGGCATTTCCGACGACCTGATGGGAGATGTCCTGCGGGACACGTTGGCAAGAAGCGGGGTGGATTACAGTCTCGCCGCGGTTTCCTCGCGACCGACGACGATCGCTTTCGTCAAACTCGTCAACGGCCAGGCGACCTATGCTTTCTACGACGAAGGCACGGCCGGCCGGATGATCACAGAGGCCGACCTGCCGGTGCTCGGCGATGACTGCGAGGCGATGCATTTTGGCGCGATCAGCCTGATCCCCGAACCCTGCGGCGGCACCTACGAGGCACTGATGGCCCGCGAATACCGGAAGCGGGTCATCTCCTTCGATCCGAATATCCGCCCGGGCTTCATCAAGGACAAGCCGAAGCATGTGGACCGTGTCCGCCGTATGGCATCCATGTCGGACATCATCAAGTTTTCCGATGAGGACCTTGACTGGTTCGGCATGCAGGGTGACCACGATACGCTCGCGGCGCATTGGCTGGATCAGGGCGCCAAGCTGGTTGTGCTGACCCGCGGTGCGGATGGCGCGACCGGTTATACCAAGAGCTTCAAGGTTTCGGTACCGAGCGAGCGCGTCACCGTGGTCGACACGGTCGGCGCCGGCGATACGTTCGATGCAGGCATTCTCGCCTCGCTGAAGATGCAGGACCTGCTGACCAAGGAAAAGGTCGCCAATCTCGCCGAGGATAAGGTCGCCAATGCTTTGGCGCTGGGCGCAAAGGCGGCCGCCGTCACCGTATCGCGGGCCGGCGCCAATCCGCCCTTCGCCCATGAAATCGGTCTCTGAGTCCCTGATTTAACGAGCGCCCGCCGGTTCAGGCGGGCGGCGTCTGGCGCGCAAACAGGATGTGGGGGCCGGCCTCTCCCTTGCCGGAGTGCGGAGCGGCGCCGAAATACCGTGCCGCCGTGCCAGCAGGGCCAAGATCCTCGATATGTTGGAAGCCCATTGCCGTCAGCTCCGCCGGAAGCTCGGCCGGATCGAGCAAAGTGATCCAGGGTTCGCCGGTCGCGGCGGCCTTCGCCCTTATGGCCTCGGCGCGTGCACGTCGTTCCGGCGGATAGTTATCGAGCGGCTCGGAATAATCGAAGACAATACCCGTCCCGGTGCCGCTTGCGACGAAGCGCAGCAGCGAGAAGACGGTCTCCCGTTCGAGATAAGGGACGACGCCGAGCCAGATATAAAGGGCGGGTTCGTCGTGGCGAAAACCCTGCGTCGCCAGCCGTTCGGAGAGATCCTCACGCTCGAAGTCGACGGGGACAAAGGTCATGTCGGCAGCAAGGCCGGCAGCGGACAGCCTCTCCCGCTTCCAGGCCTGGGTTGCCGGATGATCGACTTCGAAGACCGTCACGCCCAGATCGCGATAAGGATTGCGCAGCCCGAGCGTATCGAGCCCGGCGCCAAGAACGACGACCTGTCTCACGCCGCGTTCGACCTCGGCTGCCAGGCAATCGTCCGCGAAACGGCTGCGTGCGGCAATGAACAGCCGGAACATCCGTTCGGACGAGTTGAGCGCCCGCGCATCGGCCTCGGCAAGCGCCTTGTCGTCGAGGATCGCCCGGGCATAGGGATCTTTGAAAACGAAGGCGTTATCGGCAATCTGGTGGGCGGCGCGATGGCCCGCGACTGTGCGGGCCGTGCGGCTGGCTTCTTTGCTTTCCATCAATTCCTCCATTTACAAAGGAAATATTCTGGCGCCAGGGACGCCGAAGTGTCATTTCCGGGCGGCGAGCAATGCTTTCACCAGCCCCTGCGTCGAGGCGTCGTGGCTGGCAGCGCTTTCCTTGCCCTCCACGACGGGCAGCAGGCCGGTCGCCAGTTCCTTGCCGAGCTCGACGCCCCACTGGTCGAACGAGTTGATGCGGAAGAGCACGCCTTCGACGAACACCCTGTGTTCGTAGAGCGCGATCAGCCTGCCGAGGGCGAACGGCGTCAGCTTGTCGTAGACGAAGGTGATCGACGGGCGGTTGCCGGTGAAGACGCGATGCGGCGCGATGAAATCGGCCTGTTTGTCGTCCATGCCCTTCGAGGTCAGCTGTGCCTTGGCCTGGGCAACCGTGCGGCCCTTCATCAGCGCTTCCGACTGCGCCAGGCAATTGGCGATCAGCAGCTCATGCTGGTGGCGCAGATGCGGCTCGAAACTGTTGGCGGCGATCATGAATTCGGCCGGAATGACCGTCGTGCCCTGGTGAATGAGCTGGTAGAAAGCGTGCTGGCCGTTGGTGCCGGGTTCGCCCCAGACCACCGGGCCGGAATTGCCCTCGACCGGGGTGCCGTCGATCGTCACGCCCTTGCCGTTCGATTCCATGTCGAGCTGCTGCAGATAGGCCGGGAAGCGCAGCAGCCGCTGGTCATAGGGCAGGATGGCGCGGGACGGATAACCGAGAACGTTGCGGTGATAGAAGCCGATCAGGCCGAGCAGCATCGGCAGGTTCTGGCGCACCGGCGCGGTGCGGAAATGGGTGTCCATTGCATGCGCGCCGTCCAGGAACCTACCGAAATTCTCACGCCCGACGGCGATCATCAGCGGCAGGCCGATCGCGGACCAGATCGAATAACGTCCGCCGACCCAGTCCCAGAACCCGAAGATGCGGTCGCTCTCGATGCCGAAGGCGGCGACCTTGTCGAGCGCGGTGGAGACGGCGCAGAAGTGATGCCCGACGGCTGCTTCCCCGAGCTTGCCGGCGATGAAGGCACGCGCCGAAGCCGCATTGGTCATCGTCTCGATGGTGGTGAACGTCTTGGAAGCAACGATGAACAGCGTCGTTTCCGCATCGAGCAGCTTCAGCGTATCGGCGATATGGGCGCCATCGACGTTGGAGACGAAATGCGCCCGGGGACCGTCATGGAAGGGCGCCAGCGCCAGGGTGACCATCACTGGGCCGAGATCGGAGCCGCCGATGCCGATATTGACGATATCGGTGATCTTCTTGCCGGTCGCGCCCTTCAGCGCCCCCGAGCGGATGCCATCGGCGAACTTGCCCATGGCGGTGAGCACGCCGTTGACATCCGGCATCACGTCCTTGCCATCGACCAGGACAGGCGTATTGGAGCGGTTGCGAAGTGCCGTATGGAGGACGGCGCGGCCTTCCGTGAAGTTGATCGGGACGCCTGAGAACATTTCCTCGCGCTTGGTCGTGACACCACCGGCATCTGCCAGCTTTTCGAGCAGCCCCATGATCTCGTCGTTCACGGCCGTCTTGGAATAGTCCATCAGGAGATCATCGAAAACGGCGCTGAACTTGGCAAACCTGCCGGAATCGGCTGCGAAGGCGGCGCGGATATCCGTGGCATTGGTTTTCGCGACGGTGGCTTTCAGGTCTTGGACGATGGCCTGCATGGGGGGCTCCTCGGCACTCGGAATGGGATGATCGGGAACCTATTCGGTTTCCATGTCAAATCAAGCACGGCCGTAATGACGATGCGTTTATTGTCCAACCGCGGTCCCGACGGCGTTGCCGATCGAGTTGCCGAAGCGGTCGACCTGATCCTTGTAGTTCCGGCGGGTAGTCGGATCGAAGATGGCGATTGGCGTGCTGACGGCCACGCTCGCGGCGCTGCCCACGGTCTGAGCTGTCCCGAGGGCCACGGCGCCGAGCGTCTCGCCGAGCCCGACGTCCGAATCGGTCACCGTCTGGCCTTCGATCAGCCGGTTGCCGATCAGCTTCACCACTTCCGGGCTTTCCGCGAACTTGCCGTGGTTCAGCCGGTCACCGGTTTTGAGCGCGGTGAGGTCGAGGACCACGATGCCCGCTTTCTCGAATTCACTGCGATAGGGTTCGACGGTGGGATCCACCTGGCCAAGCCGGTCGATATTGCCGGAAATCCGTCGCGACAGGCTGAGCGCCCGGTCGTCGCGGGAAACGAATAGCGTGAAATGCGGCCGCTTCTCGCCGATCTCTGCAAGTTGCTGGCCGAACACGTCGACATCGAGATCGGGGGAGGCGAGGATGACGTTCTGGATCTTCGGCGCCACGCGCCCGTCGCGAATTGCCATCTGGCGGAGCGCCTCGACGGTCAGCCATGATCCCATCGAATGGGCCATGACGGTGATTTCCCCGACGTTCGGCTCTTTCGCCAGCCGGCGCAGCATCTCCTCCAGCGCATCGCGGGAATAGTTGGTGCTTTCCTTGTCGTAGTTATAGGCAAAGATGCTGCCGCGCGACGGCCAGGTGAACAGTACCGGCGCCACATCCGCGTTTGAGTCATGGACGATCTGCGCAAAGCGATAGACCGCATCCTCGTAGCGGTTGTTGAAGCCGTGAACGAAGACAAAAACTCGACGGCTCTTGCCCAGGTGGCCCTTGAGCCACGACTGCGCCGCTGGGGCGGCGAGCGGCGTCACGGAAATCGTCGTAAATTCCTTTGCCGGATTGGCTGGCAGTTTCGATGGCCACTGCACCTGCCCGACCTCGCGGGCCTTGTCCGGCGGAATGGAGACGGCAATTTCGGTGATCACCGGCTCCTTGCCCCGCTCGCCGGAAAAAAGCACGCCGGGCGTCTCGGTCGGGCGTCGCGTAGTCGCCACCAGCACGTCGACCTTCGAGGTTCCGGCCATCTGGATCTTGGTGGGGATGAGCACGCCTTCGGGACGTCCTGCGCAGCTTGCAAGGACGCCCGCCACCGTGAGAACGGCGGTTATGCGAAACGAAAATCCGGCGCGGTTCTCCAAGCGAACTCCAACATTGCTTTGCCCAGCCCCTCAAGAAAGGGCTAGTCATGGATTGCCGGATCGTCCACCACTAACGCCGAGTTTCAGCCGCGACGACACACGCTTGGCCATCGGGTGTCGCCGCGATGCAACGGTGGGTTAGCCGCGCAACTCCCGCCGCAGAATCTTCCCGACATTTGATTTCGGCAGTTCGGTGCGGAATTCGATAAAGCGCGGGCGCTTATAGCCGGTCAGGCTGGCCACGCAATGGGCCTTGACGTCGGCCTCCGTCAGGTTGGGATCCTTCTTGACCACGAAAAGCTTCACCGCCTCGCCGGAATGTTCGTCCGGCACGCCGATCGCCACACATTCCAGCACGCCGGGATGGGTCGCGACGACCTCCTCGACCTCGTTCGGATAGACGTTGAAGCCGGAGACGAGGATCATGTCCTTCTTTCGGTCGACGATCTTGGTGTAGCCCTGGCGGTCCATATAACCCATGTCGCCGGTCCGGAAATAACCGTCCGTCGTCATGACCTTGGCGGTTTCGTCCGGGCGGTTCCAGTAACCGGCCATCACCTGCGGGCCGCGGATGCAGATCTCGCCGACATCGCCGAGCTCCACTTCGGAATCGTCGTCGTTACGGATCGAGATCTCAGTGGACGAGATGGGAAGTCCGATCATGCCGCTGAATTCGGTGGCGTCGAGCCGGTTGGCGGTGGCGACCGGCGAGGTTTCCGACAGGCCGTAACCCTCGGTGATCTGGCAATGGGTCATCTTCAGCCAGCGTTCGGCGACCGGCCGCTGCACCGACATGCCGCCGCCGAACACGAGCAGCAGCGACGAGAAATCCAGCTTCTGGAAATCCGCATTGTTCATCAGCGCGTTGAACAGCGTGTTGAGGCCCGGGAAGATGTGGACCTTGTATTTCTGCAATTCCTTGACGAAGGCTGGGATATCGCGGGGATTGGCTATCAGGATGTTATGGCTGCCGGTCGCGACGCCCATCAGCGAATTCACCGTCAGTGCGAAGATATGGTAGAGCGGCAGGGCGCAGAGGAACTGGATCTGTTCGGGGCGCGGTTTGTTGAGGAAGGCGGTTTCCAGCCACAGACCCATCTGCTCCTTGTTGGCAAGCAGGTTGGCATGGGTAAGGATGGCGCCCTTCGAGATACCGGTCGTGCCACCGGTATATTGGAGGAAGGCAATGTCGCGGGGCGAGACCTCGACCGTATTCATCGTCTGCCGGGCGCCTTCAGCGATCACCTGCTTGAAGCTTCGGCTCGATGGCAGCGACCACTCTGGCACGAGCTTCTTCACCTTGCGAACGACCAGATTGACGATATGGCCCTTCAAGCCCAGCATGTCGCCCATCGTGGCGACGACCACATGCTTGATCTCTGTCTGTGGCAAGGCCTGTTGCACGGTATGGGCAAAGTTCTCGAGAACGAAGATCGTCTTGGCCCCGGAATCCTTGAGCTGGTAAGCCAGTTCGCGCGGGGTGTAGAGCGGGTTGACGTTGACAACCACCATGCCGACCCGAAGGATGCCGTACACGATCACCGGATTCTGGAGAATATTGGGCAGCATCACCGCCACGCGGTCGCCCTTGACGAGGCCTTGGGCCTGCAGCCAGGCGCCGATCTTGCGGCTTTCCGCTTCGAGGGCCCGATAGGTCAGCGACTTGCCCATGCTCGAAAAGGCGAGGCGGTCCGCATACCGCGCGCAACTGTCCTCGAAGAGGTCTCCGAGTGAATGATGCTGCAGCGGAGGGATCTCGGCCGGCACGGTCGGCGGATAGGAGGCAAGCCAGATCTTGGGTGGATTGGCACCGGTACGTGCGGTAACTTCGTTCATGCCGACCTCCTCTATCGTTTTTGTTGTTGTCTCGCGCTTTCCCGGCGCGTGCAGGTCAGCTCCTCCACCTTCCTGCGAACAACAGATTATGCCATGCCGCGCTAGCATCAAGCCATCGGCACAGATTTAAACAGCTATCTAACTTTGACGTAAACGTCAACGAAAGCCTAGCGCCGATATCCGAGTATAATGGGATCGACAGCGGAACATCCGAAAGGATCTGGCGTTTTCCCTGCGTTGCAAAATGCATGAGGAATCACAAAAAAGGAGGTGCGCAATGTTGCATCAAGAACCACGAGCCGGACAGGATCCCTATGTCAAGGACACTCCATCGCTGATCGCCAGCGACAAGGTCGAAGGGACAAAGGTTTATGGCGCCGACGGCAAGCATATCGGCTCCATCGCCCGCGTGCTTCTCGAAAAGCGCGGCGGTCGCGTCGGTTATGCAGTCCTGAGTTTCGGCGGCTTTCTCGGTATCGGCGACGATTATTACCCGCTGCCTTGGGAAAAGCTCCGTTACGACGAAGAGCTCGACGGCTACCGCATCGACCTGACCAAGGACCAGATCACCGGCGCCCCGCGCTACCGCGATCTGGATGACGATACATGGTTCAACGACAAGGGCCGGACGATCTACGACTATTACGGTGTTCCGCCGTACTGGATGTAAGCGTCCCGCCAATGGAATTCCGGAGGCTCCGCATGCGGGGCCTCTTTTCGTTTATTTAATTCTCCTGATGCAAGGTCCTCGCGACAAGGGGATGGCGATGACGGGAAAGACGGAAGCGGGCACGGTCCGCGATTTCGAGCGCGGTGATATCGAGGCTGTAGCGCAGCTTTTCCAGGAGACGTTCCGCAAGTCGAATGGGCTGTCGCCCTCGTTGATCGCCTATCTGGAAGAAGCCTTCTTCGATCACCCCTGGGCCGAGCCCGACATCCGTTCGAAAGTCTTTGCGGACGCCGGTGGAAGGGTCTCCGGTTTCATCGGCGTCTTTCCGTCGCGGCTGGAACTCGATGGCCGGCCGCTCCGCGCCGCCTTTGCCGGCTCGATGATGGTCCGGAATCCCAAGGAAAATCCGCTCGCCGGCGCGCGGCTGCTGCGCTCCTTCCTTGCCGGCCCGCAGGATATATCGCTGACAGAGACCGCCAATTCCACGGCGCTCGGCATGTGGCAGAAGGCCGGGCATCCGCTCGATCCCGGTTACAGCATGAATTGGCTGCGCATCCTGCGTCCCGCTTCCGCAGCGGTCGAGGTCCTGGCCAGGCGTTTGCGTCCAGCCACCCTCTTGCGCCCCTTCGGGCGGATCGCCGACCGGAGCGCGGCTTTGATCCGTGTGACGCCTCTTCGGCCGGCCGAGCGAGGCGCCTCGAAGATCACGTTCCGCGACGTCACTCGCGAGGTGTTCGCCACGGCGCTTCCGACGCTTGCCTCCAACTATTCGCTTCGCCCCCGCTGGGATGATCGTTCGTTGGGGTGGTTCCTGGAGCAGGCGGAAAACAAGCGGAATTTCGGCTATCCGGAATGGCGCGTGGGTTTTGGACCCGACGGACGACCGGTTGCGGCTTACGTTTATTTCGCCGGTCCCGGCGAGATCGGCTGGCTCCTGCAGGCACTGTCGGCGCCGAACGCGGCTGCGGAAATGGTGGACGACCTGTTTGCCCACGCTTACGAAATGGGATGCTCCGGCATACGCGGCGGCGCGCATCCCTGGCTGATCCCGACGCTGATCAGCCGCAAGACGATTTTCTACGGCCGCTCGTTCTTTGTTGCGCAGGCGCGCGAGCAGAGCCTGCTGGCGCCGATCAGGTCCGGCCAGGCGCTGATCAGCGGGTTGGCCGGCGAAAGCTGGACTCGATTGATCGGCGACCGGTTCGACTGAGCTTTCTCGGCCGAGCCCACTTAACCGAGCATAGTCACCGGTTCGGCATGCAGATATTCCGCCACCTTGCGCTTCGAGGCGATGTTGCGCCAGACGGTGTCCACCTCGTCCGGTGTCAACCCGGCAGCCTCGCCGACCTCTTCCCGCGCAATCCCGTTGTCGAGACCGTAGAGGCAAAGATCCATCCGGTCATAGGGCAGGGAAAAATAATACTCGTCCTGGCCCTGCGGCAGCGACCAGGTATCGGTGGTCGGCGGGCGTCGGCGGATTTCTGCCGGCACACCGAGCGCTTCGGCAAGCTGGTAGACCTGGCTCTTGTAGAGATGCGCGATCGGCTTAAAGTCCGCGGCACCGTCACCGCTCTTCACGAAGAAGCCCTGGTCGTATTCGAGCCGGTTCGGCGTGCCGGCGACGGCAAAGTTCAGCCGGTCGGCGTGGTAATATTCAATCTGCTTGCGGGTGCGCTGTTTCATGTTGGCGGCCGCGATCATGCCGAGATAAACCTCGAGCGGCATGCGGTGCCGGCTTTGTTCGCCGGCCGGATTGGCGACCACCAGCCAGGAAATATTGTAGCCGCGGCCGGTCAGCGCATTTTCCAGCACCACCTTGCAGCCCCAGCCTTCGCTAAATTCCGGCACGATCTGGCGGATGAAACCGTCGCGGCGGGTATAACATCCGGCCGCGGCTAGCGCCGGGCCGATGTCTTCGAGCACGGTCTCGATGCCGACTGCTTCCGCCAGCGCCCGGCCGAGCTTGAGGCTATCCGGATCGGAATCATGTTCGGGCATGAAGATGCCCGTCACCTTGCCCGGCCCGAGCGCACGGGCGCAGAGGGCCGCGGTCACGCTGGAATCGATGCCGCCGGAAAGACCGAGCACCGCGCCACGTTTGCGCAGGTCCTTCAGCACCGTCTCGCGAAGCCAGCCACAGATACGTTCGATCTCTGCCTCCGCATCGAGCTTCAGCGTTTCGGCCGAGAATTTCTCCGCGCTGTGGGCCTGCTCCAGGCTCTGGATCATGCGACATTCCCCCGTGTGACAGTGTTTGCTTCGTCAGCGCCGAGCCGGATCTTGCCGGTCGTCGTACGCGGCAGCGCGTCTCGGAACTCGACGCTTTTCGGCACCATGTAATCTTCAAGCGACTGTGCGCAGTGGCGGATGATGTCCCGCTCGGTAAGCGTCACACCGTCCTGCATCACCACATAGGCACGGACGGCCTGGCCGAAGATCGGATCGTCGATGCCGCCGACCGCCGCCTCCTTGACGCCCGGCAGCGCGTAGAGCGCGCTCTCGACTTCTTGCGGACTGACTTTTTCGCCGCGCGTCTTGATGATGTCGTCGCGCCGGCTGACGAAATAGAGAAAACCGTCTGCATCCGCCCGGAAGAGGTCGCCGGTATGCAGCCGCCTGCCGCTCGCAACCGGCGAAAGCGCACGTACCGAGTTGAGGCCGTTGCCCCAGTAACCGGACATCACATGCGGTCCTTCGACCACAAGTTCACCGATCGTTCCCGCAGGAGCGGGACGTCCATCTTCGTCGATCACGAAAGCACTGGTGCCGGGAATGGCACGGCCGACCGAAAGCGGCCGGCGGGAAACTTCTTCAGGCGGCAGATAGGTTGCCCGCAGGCATTCCGTCTGGCCGTACATCAGAAAAAGCCGGATATCCGGGAAAAGCTGCTGCAGCCGTTCGGCAAGAGCCGGCGGCATGGCCGCGGCGGCGCTGGTGATGGTGCGCAGATGCGGCAGGAAACCCGGCTCAAGGTCCTTGATGCCGGTAATCAGGGCGGCCATCGGCGGCACCAGCGGGAAACCGGTCGCCTTCACTTCGGCCAGCCGTTCAAGGATCTTGCGTGGGAACGCGAAACTCTTTTCGAGTACCAGCGTGCCGCCCACCATCGCCATCGTCACCATCTGGGTGATGCCGTAGCCGAAGGACAGCGGCAGGACGCTGAGCACGACGTCGTCGGCCGTGTTGCCGAGATAGGCGACGATCGCTTCGCAGGCGGCGATGACATTGGCGTGGGTCAGCATCACGCCCTTCGGCTGGCCGGTGGAGCCCGAGGTATGGAGCAGCAGCGCCAGCGCTTCGATGTCCCCGAATTCCCCGGGCGGAACAGGAACTTCACCGCTGACCAGATTTTCGAACCGCAGCCAATAACCGAGATCTTCGCGGGCATCAGCCTGAGCGACGATCGTCAGCGGCTGCATCTTTGCCATGGCGACAGCGGTATCCACGGTTGCCCGCTGACGGGCATTGGCGATCACCGCGGAAGCGTCCGTGCTGTTTAGAATGACAGAGAGTTTTTCCGCCTTGATCGAAGGATAAAGCGGACAGGGCACGGCGCCTGCCTTCCAGAGGCCGAAGAAGCTGACCACCGCCTCATGTGCGTTGTCGAGCACCATCAGCACCCGGTCGCCCGGCTTGATGCCGCTGCTGGCAAGGCTTGCGGCTAGGCGATCGGACAGCGCATCGAGTTCCGCATAGCTCAGCCGGACGTCGCCCGCGATGAGCGCGGTCTTTTTCCCGAAACGTCTGGCACTATCGCGGAGCCTGGCCTCTATGCGCACCGGCGCAGCCTCAGGCCGCTGCCAGCTTGGTCGACAGGTAGCTCGTCATGTTGTCGATACTGTCGAGGTTTTCCGGAACGATTTCATCGTCCGCGACGGTGATGCCGTAGGTCTGCTCCAGGAAGGCGATCAGTTCGAGCACGCCGGTGGAATCGATCACGCCGCTTTCGAGCAGCGACTGGTTGTTGGAAACCTGCGCGTCGGCCCGGAAAAGAAAATTTTCCGCAATGAACTCGCGCACGCTATTTTCGATTGCTTCCGCCATCGACGGCCCTCTCCACAAACAGTTTTTGCCGCGCGGATGAGGCGCGGTCGGTTGAAAAGGCATCTTCCGACCTATCCCTGAATGTTTTGCTAATTTCGAAAGCGCTTTTGTTCACAAGCTTAAGTGCATCCAATTTCCGGCTTCGACGTTGACGCATCCATGAAGATCGCGACCTTCAATGTGAACGGCGTCAACGGTCGCCTCGGCCTGCTCCTCGAATGGCTTGAGGAGGCAAGGCCGGACGTCGTCTGCCTGCAGGAGTTGAAGGCCCCGCAGGAGAAGTTTCCAGCCGGCTCGATCGAAAGAGCGGGATATGGTGCAGTCTGGCACGGCCAGAAAAGCTGGAACGGCGTCGCCATCCTTGCCCGCGACGCCGATCCGATCGAAACACGCCGTGGTCTACCGGGCGATCCGGAGGACCTTCACAGCCGCTATATCGAAGCCGCAGTGCAGGGTGTACTGATCGCGTGCCTCTATGCCCCGAACGGCAATCCCGCCCCCGGCCCGAAGTTCGCCTACAAGCTTGCCTGGTACGAGCGCTTCCTGGTGCATGCTCAGACGTTACTGGATACCGGCGCGCCCGTCGTTCTTACCGGCGACTACAACGTCATGCCGACCGATCTCGATGTCTACATGCCGGAACGCTGGCGGGACGACGCGCTATTCAGGCCGGAGGTACCAGAGGCTTTTTCCCGGCTGCAGGAACAAGGCTGGACCGACGCGATCCGCAAGCTGCACCCGGGAGAGCGTATCTACACGTTCTGGGATTATTTCCGGAATGCCTGGGGCCGCGATGCGGGATTGCGGCTCGACCATCTGTTGCTTAGCCCATCGATAGCGGACCGGTTGCAGGCGGCCGGCGTCGACCGCCATGTTCGCGGCCGCGAGCATGCCAGCGACCATGCACCGGCCTGGATCGAACTCGGCGACTAGGCCAGATCGATCACCATCTCCGACTGGGTCAGCGTGCTTTTCCGCCAGCCGATCCGCCGCATGAAGCGGTCGAGCAGGCCTTCCGGCACGTTCTCGATGATGAAAAGCCTGCGGCCTGGATAACGGGCGGCGAGCGCATCGATCAGCGATCGGCCAAACCCCTGGCGGCGATGGGCGGGGTCGACGGCGAGGCCGTAAAGCCGGACATGCCTGCCCGTATCATCCAGCAGTGCAACGGCCTTGCCGTCAAACGTGAACCCCTTGAGCGGTGGTCCGGCCGTCTCGAAACTCCGGGGCTCCGTTTGCCATGTGAGATCAGTATCGGCGAACCTTGCGAGCATTCCGGCAGCCCTCCCGAGCTCGCATTCCTCGCCCGGCGCCGCATCCGGCGCGGCAAGCTTGCGGCTGCGCCCGAAGCCGACCAGTTTTCGCGTGATGACAAAGCCGAGCGACAGATAGAGATCACGCGCCCGCTCATTGGTGTTGATCACTTCGAGGATGAGTTTCCGGTCGCCGCGCGCCTTCGCCGCCTCGATGGCATCCAGCATCACGCTGCGCCCGAATCCGCGGCCCCGGATCGTCGGCCCCATGCCGATCGCGCCGACCCGGGAAAGATCACCCCGCCGGCCGATCAGCAGAATGCCAGCCGGTTTTTCGCCGTCAAAATAGACGAAGCTCTCGTTGGGATCGACATGATCGCGTTCGATGCGCAACCGCAGCGACGGGACCGTCACGCTCATCGGCACCACATAGCCGGAAAAACCGGCGGTGAAGCCCTCAGCCGCATCTTCCAGGCTGCATTCCGACAGGCGTCGACGGGAAATGGCGGATGTCATGACCTCTCTCCCGACTTTTTCGCCTCACAGTACGTTGGACGGCGAACCCTTTTCGAAATTCTCGACATGGCTGATCACCTGCGCCCAGAGCATCTGCATCGCCTCGTCGCTCGCCCAGGCCACATGCGGGGTGAGGATGAAGTTCGGCCGTTCCAGGATAGTCAGCAGCGGATTGTCCGGTGCCGGCGGTTCCTTGGTCAGCACGTCGAAACCGGCGCCGCCGATCAGGCCTTCGTCGAGCGCTGTCACCAGATCCGCCTCGTTCACCAGCCCGCCGCGGGCGGTGTTGATGATCAGCGGATGCCGCTTCATTTTGCGGAATTCGGCGAGGCTGATCAGGTTGCGGGTCGCCGGCGTCAGCGGCATGTGGAAGGTAATGATGTCCGACGTTTCCAGCACCTCGTCGAAGGCGGTATAGCCGGGCTCGACCTTGTCCGCATCTTTCCGAGCCGCGAAGATAACCTTCATGCCGAACGCTTCGGCGATTTTCGCCACCGACTTGCCGAGCGTGCCGCGCCCGAAAATGCCGAGCGTCGAACCGGCCAGATCCTTGATCGGGTGGTTGAAGAAGCAGAACTGGTTGGCGCGCTGCCATTCGCCGGCGATCACGTCCTGGCGGAAGCCGACGATCGAGCGGCGGAGCGCGAAGATCAGGCCGAACGTGTGCTCCGGCACGGTGTTGACCGCATAACCGCGCACGTTGGAGACGGTGACGCCGCGCTCCTTGGCAAAGGCAAGGTCGATCACGTCATAGCCGGTTGCGGCGACCGCGATCATCTTTAATTTCGGCGCATCGGCGATCGATTGCTCGCGCACCGGCGCCTTGTTGGTGATGACGATGTCCGCGTCGGCGATGCGGGCAGCCACATCCTCCGGTGCTGTCTTGCCATATTCCACCCATTCATGCGCAAAAGCGGGCCGGGTGATCGTCACCGAGGGGCCGATCGTGTCGCGGTCTAGAAACACAATCTTCATCGCGAAAATTCCTGCATGATTCAAATCCTCCCAATCGAATCCACGGCGGCCGAAGCGCTGGCCGCAATGGATTTCTCGTATATCATCCCGCCTGTCATCCGGAAGGCCAAAGTGCGGAGAATGTCATGAGTGAGGTGCTGGCGCTCGACTGCGTCGTCATCGGTGGCGGCGTGGTAGGGCTTGCGGTTGCCCGCGAGCTGGCGATGGCTGGCCGCGACGTCGTGGTTCTCGAAGCGGAGCCGCTGACCGGCAGCATCACGTCTTCCCGCAACAGTGAGGTCATCCATGCCGGCCTCTATTATCCGACCGGCAGCCTCAAGGCGGAACTCTGCGTCGCGGGTAGCCGGAAGCTTTACGACTATTGCCGCGACCGCCACATCCCGCACACGAGATGCGGCAAGCTGGTCGTCGCCTCGAACGAGGCGGAAGTCGCCTATCTCGAAAAACTGCTGAAGCAGGCGCAAGCCAACGGCGTCGATGACTGCGGGCTGGTCGATGGCTCCGAACTTGTCCGCCTGGAGCCTGACATCATCGGCTTTGCCGCGCTCGTCTCGCCGTCAACAGGCATCATCGACAGCCATCGGCTGATGGAAGCCTATATCGCCGACATCGAAGCGCATGGCGGCAGCATTGTACTGAACTCGCCAGTCCTTGGCGGCGAGTTTCTGGCCGACGCAGTGCGGCTTTCGGTCGGCGGCCGCGATCCTGTGGAGATCGAGGCGAAATTGGTGGTGAATTCAGCCGGCCTGAATGCCTGGGCGGTTTCCGAGAGTATCGCCGGCCTCGATCGCAACGCAATTCCCGAGCGCCATTACGCGAGAGGCTGCTATTTTTCCCTGACTGGCCGCGCGCCGGCAGAGCGGTTGATCTATCCGGTACCGGAACCCGGTGGGCTTGGCGTCCACCTGACGCTCGATCTCGCAGGCCAGGCCCGTTTCGGCCCGGATGTCGAATGGGTGGAGACGATCGACTACGACGTCGACCCAAGCCGCGCCGACAAGTTCTATGGAGCGATCCGCCGCTATTGGCCAAATCTGCCGGACGGCGCCCTGCAGCCGGCCTATTCGGGCATGCGGCCGAAAATAGTCGGTCCGAACGGCGGAGGGGCCGGTGATTTTATCGTTCAGGGGCCCGAAACCACCGGCCACCCGGCTTACGCCGCACTCTACGGGATCGAAAGCCCTGGCCTCACCGCGTCCATGGCGATCGCCGAAAGGGTGGCGCGCCTGACCTCGCGATGAGGGCAGGCGGCCATTGCCTTAAAACGCCGCGCGCTTGTCGTGCCTGGCGAGACGAGTGAGCAGGTAGTCCACCTCGGCCTTGGCGGTGGGGCTCAGCATCTGGGCCGGCTTGCGCTGCGCATCCGACGTGATGACGCCGCGCCGTTTCAGCACGTGTTTGCGGATTGCCAGGCCAATGCCTGCTTGCTGCTCGTAGCGCATCAGCGGCAGATGCGCGTCGAACAGGTCATGCGCCTCGTCGCGCTTGCCGGCGGCGAAGAGATTGACCAACTCCGTCAGCATGTCCGGGAAACCGTAGCCGGTCATTGCGCCGTCGGCGCCGCGTTCCGGCTCGAAATCGAGGAACAGGCCGCCATTGCCGCAGAGGATCGAGAAGGGACGGAGTTCCCCCGCCTTCTGCATGGCGCGCAGCTTCGAGACCTTCTCCAATCCCGGCCAGTCCTCGTGCTTCAGCATCAGGCATGACGGGTGGTTGGTGATGATCTTGGCAATCACGCCCGGTGACATGACGACTGTCAGCGTCAGCGGATAATCCTGCAGCACCCAAGGCACATCCTCGCCGACCGCTTCGACGGCGCCGGCGAAATAGTTGACGATCTGGTCGTCGGTGCGCAGTGCCGGCGTCGGCGCGATCATCACGCCGGAAGCACCCATGTCCATCGCATCGCGTGCCAGCGAACGCATGCCGGCAAAACCGGGCGCCGAGACCCCGACGATGATCGGCACCTTGGCCCGCGAGACGACGCGTTTGATGATCGCCCGGCTTTCGTCCGGCTCCATTTTCGGCGCTTCGCCCATGATGCCGAGAATGGTGATGCCGGTGCAGCCGCTCTGCTCATAAAAATCCGTCAGCCGATCGATCGAATTGAAATCGATCGATCCGTCCTCGAAGAACGGCGTTGTGGCGATGGCGTAGACGCCCTTGGACTCGATCCCGAAAGTCATTATTGCGCGTCCTTCCAGGCCTGATAGCGGGCTTTCGTTTCTGCATTCATCGGATAGAGACCCGGCAGCGGCACGCCGCGGTCCACTTCGGTCATGATCCAGCCTTCCATGCGTTCCTGTTCCGGCGCTTCGGCGACGACCGCATCGAGCAGTTTGGCCGGGATCAGCACCGCCCCGTCATCGTCCACAACGACGATATCATCCGGGAAAACGGCGACGCCGCCGCAGGAGATCGGCTCCTGCCAGCCGACGAAGGTGAGGCCGGCGACGGAAGGTGGAGCGGCGATGCCGTCGCACCAGACCTTCATGCCGCTGCCGAGCACGCCTTCGGCATCCCGCATCACACCATCGGTCACAAGCCCCGCCACGCCGCGCTTCGCCATTCGCGAGCAGAGAATGTCGCCGAAAATGCCGGCATCGGTGACGCCGAGCGCATCAGCCACCGCAACGCACCCTTCTGGCATCGCTTCGATCGCTGCGCGGGTGGAAATCGGCGAAGCCCAGCTTTCCGGGGTTGCGAGATCCTCGCGGGCGGGCACGAAACGCAGCGTGAAGGCCGGCCCGACGACGCGGCCCTGGCCCGGCTTCAGCGGCTTCGTGCCGCGCATCCAGACATTGCGCAGGCCCTTCTTCAAAAGCACCGTGGTCAGCGTGGCTGTGGAGACGCCCTTCAGCGTCTCGATGATCTTGGGGTCCAGCGGCATGTATTCTCCTTGGGAATATTGAATGCCGCCTTCGCAGACGGCGGGCGATATTCGGTCGCGACTTCTCGTTCGTCAAGGAACTAACGCCCCTGTCGTTATTGACATGACGGCCGTCCGTCGAGGTATAACGTCTTTCAACACTGACACATGGGAGGATGAGACAGTGCTTTTTCCAACGACACTCGTCGGCAGTTATCCGCAGCCGGAATGGCTGATCGACCGGGCCAAGCTCGCGGGCCGTTTCCCGCCACGCGTCCGTGCCAGGGAGCTCTGGCGCATCCCCCAGGAATACCTCGCCGAAGCGCAGAATGACGCGACGATCATGGCGATCAAGGCTCAGGAGGAGGCGGGCCTCGACATCATCACCGATGGTGAAATCCGCCGCGAGAGCTATTCGAACCGCTTTGCGACCGCGCTCGAAGGGGTCGATCTCGACAATCCGGGATCGGCGCTCGATCGTTCGGGCCACCCGAACCCCGTACCGCGTATTACCGGCAAGATCCGCCGCAAGCACGCGGTGGAGGCCGAGGACGTGAAATTCCTGCGCAGCCATACGGACCGCAAGATCAAGATCACCGTTCCCGGCCCCTTCACCATGTCGCAGCAGGCCCAGAACGACTTCTACAAGTCGGAAGAAGAAGCCGCCTACGATTACGCCGACGCGGTGAATGCCGAAATCCGCGATCTCTTCGCCGCCGGTGCCGACGTGGTGCAGATCGACGAGCCCTACATGCAGGCCCGGCCACAGAAGGCCGAGCAATACGGACTAGCGGCACTCAACCGCGCGCTCGACGGCGTTAAGGGCACGACTGCCGTGCATATCTGCTTCGGTTATGCCGCGATCATCCACGAACGGCCGACCGGTTATTCGTTCCTCAACCAGCTTTCCGGCTGCTCCTGCCATCAGGTGTCACTCGAAACCGCGCAATCGAACCTCGATTGCTCGACGCTGACAGGTCTTTCCGGCAAGACGCTGATGCTCGGCGTCATCGACCTGTCGGACATGAATATCGAGACCCCGGAAACCGTCGCCAACCGGATCCGCCGGGCGCTGCCTTACGTCGAGGCCAAGAACATCATCGTCGCACCGGATTGCGGCATGAAATACCTGCCCCGCGAGGTGGCCTTCGGCAAAATGAAGGCCATGGTCGAGGGCGCCAGGATCATGCGCCGGGAGTTTGGCGAAGCCGTCTGATTTCCCATTCGAGTTCCTGGACAAAAGGGCGATTGCCGCGGCAATCGCCCTTTTGTTTTGTGATTTTCGGCATTCCCGTATACGTTATTCATAAATTTGAATCCCAAATTGACAAAATGTCGCTATTATATGCTTAAATATGCGACTATTGTATCCTAATTGAAACTGATGTATACATGATGCAGAGGATTTTCAGGCGGGATGGGCCGATGAACTCCTCCATAGGAAGATCATGACGACCCTTGTTCTCATACCCGGGCTTGTATCGGACGTGATCGTCTGGGCGCCCTTGGCCGAAGCGGCGTCCGGCGTCATGCCGGTTCATCACGCCGATCTCTCCGACGGCACATCGATCACCGGCATGGCTCGAACGCTCCTCGACGAGACGGCTGGCGACATCGTCGCTGTAGGCCACTCGATGGGCGGCCGCGTCGCCATGGAAATGGCGCATATCGCGCCGGATCGGGTTCGCGGTCTCGTGCTGGCGAATACCGGTCATCATCCCAAGCGCGAAGGCGAGGAGATCAAGCGTCAGCAGATGATCGATCTCGGCAACCACAGTATCGAGGAACTGGCGCAGCAATGGCTGCCGCCGATGCTCGACCCTGCCCGGGTGGGTGACCAGGACCTGATCGGGCGCCTCCACGCCATGGTTCTCAGGGCAGGTTCGGGGGTTCATGAGCGCCACATTCGCGCTCTCATCGGCCGCCCGGACGCCAGCGCCTATATCGCCGATCTTACCTGCCCGATCCTGCTTGTCGCCGCTCGCCAGGATGGCTGGAGCCCGATCGCCCAGCATCAGGAAATCGCCGACGCAGCGCCGGATGCAGAACTCGTCATCATTGAAAATGCCGGGCATTTCGCTCCCGTCGAACGGCCCGTGGAAACCACCGCCGCCATCACCGAATGGCTGGCGCGCAGATTTGGAGAATCCCAATGAGTGAAGCAGCAGCTACGATACCGGATACCCCGCTCTTCGATCGGGCGGGCTCGATCCGCGGCTACCGGATCAACAAGATGGCGATGGCGCTTGGCCAGCCCGCCAACCGCGCAGCCTTCAAAGCCGATGAAGAGGCCTATCTCGACAGTTTCGGCCTGAGCGCCCACGAGAAGTCTGCGGTCATGGGCCGAGACTGGCACGAGATGGTGCGCCTCGGCGGCAATCTCTTCTTCATCCTGAAGATTTCCGCGGTCGATCCGACCCCGATCACCAGGATCGGTGCGGCCCAGGCCAGCATGGAACACGAAGACTTCCTGCATCTGAGACTGGGGAAAAAGCGCAATGGCTAGGATCATCGGTGGGCTTGGAACGAGCCACGTTCCCTCGATCGGCGCTGCGCTCGACAAGGGGCTGCGCGACACGCCGGACTGGAAGCCGTTCTTCGACGGTTACGAAGTCGGCAAGCAGTGGATGCGGGACGCCAAGCCCGATATTGCCGTCGTCGTCTTCAACGATCACGGCAATACCTTCTTCCTCGACCGCGTACCGACCTTCGCCGTCGGCGTCGCCGAAACCTACAATCCGGTCGACGAAGGCTGGGGTCCGCGCGCCATCCCGGCGTTCGAAGGAGCCGTGGATTTCTCCTGGCATTTCGTCGACAAGCTGGTCGAGCGCCATTTCGACCCGATGGTCTGCCGCGAAATCGAAGTGGATCACGGCCTGCAGGTGCCGATGGAATTGTTTTTCGGTCGGCCGGAAGCCTGGCCGGTGAAGGTTCTGCCGATCTGGGTCAACACCATCCAGTATCCGATCCCGACGCCTCAGCGTTGCTGGGAAATGGGCAAGGTCCTGCGCGAAGCGATCGAAAGCTGGCCGGGCGACGAACGCGTCGTCATTCTCGGCACCGGCGGCCTGTCGCATCAGCTGCAGGGCGCCCGCGCCGGTTTCATCAATCAGGCGGCCGACCGCGCCTGGCTCGACGGCATCGCCAGCAACCCGGAACCCTATCGCACCATGAGCCGCGAGGACTATGTGGAACAGTTCGGCTCCGAAGGCGCCGAACTGATCATGTGGCTCGTCATGCGTGCTGCGATGAACAACGATGTCAACCTTGTCCACAAGCACTACCACGCCCCGGCATCGATGACCGGCGCCGGCATGGTCGTCTTGGAAAATGCGGCCTGATTCGATGTTTTTCCTGATGCGCTGCCTGCACCACAAAGGCCGGGACGCCGCCCGCGATACTCACCGCCCGTCGCATGGGGCCTGGGTACAATCCGGCGGGGAGGGGCTTGCCGTTGTTCTGATCGGCTCGGCGCTCATCGATGAAGCCGGTTCGCCGCTCGGCAATTTCGGGATTTTAGAGGCAGCGACCCGCGAAAAGGCGCAGGCCTTTGCGGAAGGCGATCCCTTCAATCGCGCTGGGATCGTCTCGGCGATCGAACTGACGCAGTTGCCTGATACGTTCCAGGCGGCCCGCATCAGCGACCCGATGACTCCGCGAAAGAACGACTAGCGCTGTTTCCAGCGAAACGGCAGATTGAAAAAAGGCGGCGCCGTCCATGTCAGGATGGTGCCGCCTTTTGTTGTTCGCTCAACGCCGGGAAAAGATAGCTTCAGCCGTTCAGTCTTTGTGAAGGACTGGCAGCCAATGTGTTGCAATTCTTGGGCGATTCGCCCGACAGTACGGAGATGGCATGACACTGCTGCAATTCCCCGCCGATCGGCGCACCGCGGACGTAAAACGCTGCGCCGAGGCGCTTCTGCGGCTTCACGGCGAACAGGCGAACCGCTTCTGGCGATCGGAAATGGCTGGTTTTGCGGCAGCTCTCAGAGCCCAGGGCGTGGCAGACGAGGAGATCTCTCGCCAGGCCGGCCTGTTCATGCACGCCGTCCAGATGCAGCTCCAAAGCGATTGCCTCGAAGACGAAACGAGCCTTGTGGCAGGCTAACCCGCACGGCCTTCGCGCTGATCGATATCGGCGACGCAGGCGCTGTGGAAGAACAGAAAACAAGTGGTGCCGCTTGCAGGACTCGAACCTGCGACCCCATCATTACGAACGTTGGGGCATAATTTCTAACATGCTGATTCATATGAATCTTTTTCGGCTCGTATGGACCTATATGAAGTTCGAAAATCGCATCAGTTCTTCGCATTTGTCAGATATCATAACTGTCCTATCTGTCCAATGCTCGTCTTTCAGCCGCTTGGGTAGTGGCTTCGTTGATTAATCCTCATCTAAAACGTGTGATTTACTGGCTTGAGCGAGTTGGCAGCCAGCGAATCTCTGATATGTTGCATCAGCCTCTTAGTTGGGTGTGTGTAGCTACAGCTCACTCTATGCCGGGTGTTTAGCCAGGCTGAATTTTATTGTGCGACATTGGGCGCCGACTTCGGGAATCCGAGGCGGCACCGGCATGCGCTCGGCACCACCTCGGATTCCCGAAGCCGGCCGCTTAAAGTAAGGGGTCACTGAAATTGAAGCACCCGTTAATTGACGAAGCTCAAAAAGGACTTCGCAAACGGGTGCTTTCTTTCTTCAAGAGCGCGTACAGCGTCCCGCGGGAAAGCAACATAGTCTTCGTTTGTGGCGGAAACGAAGCACACCATATGCGCCCACTTTTCAGGAAGTACGTGGAGGCGAGTTCGCCGGAATTTGACATTTTCCATCCTGAATTCGCGATGGAAAACCTTTTGACTAGCAACCTATCAGAGCCATTTGACATCGCTGATTTTGAATCGTCGATAGGCAATCTCAGTAAGGCGATTGTTATCTTTCCGGAGGCTGCCGGATCATTCGCCGAAACAGGATATTTCTCGGCGATCCCTAGCCTCGCGAAGAAGACGATCCTGGTGTTGGATGCCAACTATCAGGGCGACGATAGCTTTATCTCTCAAGGCCCAGCAAAGAAGATTGGTGAGGCATCGATCTTCCGACCGGTCCTTCAAATGAGCTACGCAAGCCCAGATTTCGAGCTTGTGCTCCGTCGGGTAAAGAAATTTCCGTTGTCCTCGACAAGGAAGCAGCTGGCTTGGACGAAGCTATCTGAGCTGGATGATTTCGAGCGTTTCTCTCTAATACATGAAATCGTGAGTTTCATGTCGATTGCTACGCTTGACGATATCGAGTTTATCTTAAGAGGCCTTTCAGGAAGCCATATATCAATTCATCAGTTCCACCAGATTACATCAATATTGGTCGGTTCCAAATACTTGGAAACGTATGGTGACTATGGTCACTTGCGTCCAAGCGCCACCAAGGGAAATTTATTGAAAGTCGTTGAAGGGAGGCGCACCGAGTACAATGAACTGCGCCTCGATTTAGCTGCGGTATATCAGGAGGTCAGCGGCGACTTTCTGAAACTGATTGGAGGTCTCTGATGCTGATAGAGACGCTCAATAAGCAATCGGGGGTCACCATAGAGAACTTGGAGTGGCTCGCTGAAACCGCCTCGAAGCGATACAAAACTTATGAGATTCCTAAGAGGACCGGAGGCGTCCGGACCATCCATCATCCAAGTCGAGGCCTCAAGGGTATCCAGAGATGGGTCAGCAAATTCTTGCTCGCGAGGCTACCGGTTCATACTACGGCGCAAGCCTACGTACGTGGCGCGAGTATCAGGAAGAACGCGGAACTACATGCTGGCAGCAAATTCACGTTGCGAATCGATTTTGCAAACTTTTTCCCCAGCTTCTCCAGCGCGCATGTCGAGGTCTTCCTGGCGGCGGTCGAAAGGGATCGATCGATCGGACTAACTGACAGAGATATTTCGTTTGTCAGCAGGATCGTGTCCCGGCATGGTCAATTGACCATTGGTGCGCCGTCGTCACCGATACTCACTAATGCCATGATGCATTTCTTTGACGGGCAAATTACCGAATTCGCAGAGAGCAGGAACCTGATTTACACCCGTTATGCGGACGATCTTTTCTTTTCCAGCAATAGGCCTGATAACCTGACCGATGCGCTTGCAATAGTACAACAGGTGTCTGTCACCTATCCTTATGCCAACTTACGAGTGAATCCTGATAAAACTGCTTTCCTTTCTCGGCGTTATTCGCGGAGGGTTACCGGTCTCGTACTCACCACAGATGGTAAGGTCTCAATCGGTCGCGAGCGCAAAAGAATGGTGAAAGCGCAGATTCATAAATTCCTTCAGGGCGAACTCGATATATTCGAAGTTCCCACGCTACGCGGCTATTTGGCATTCGTACAGGATGTCGAGCCGGAGTTTTGGGAAAGCCTGAAGAGAAAATATGGAGCCGGTGCGATGTTAACCGTTATTGGGGATCAACGGTTCGCTGATCTGCTTTAACTAACGTCGGCAGCGTCGAAGCCTCTGTCAGAAACTCTATCCTTGGCGCCGATTACTTCAAGATATATGTATGGAATCCGTATGCATTAATATGCAAACGGCGGGGCGCTAGATGGCTGCACAAGGCTGAAATAGGCTCAAAAGGCCGAAATAGGCTGGACAAGGCCGTAACAAAAAGAAAGCTGGGAAAGGCGAGTAATTGGCAGGATAGAATTTTTGACCTAGGAAAATCCCTGCAAGTCATTGAACTTCTTCGAATACTCGAGGAAAGTGGTGCCGCTTGCAGGACTCGAACCTGCGACCCCATCATTACGAATGATGTGCTCTACCACCTGAGCTAAAGCGGCACGGGCAGCGAACGGTCGAGCCGGGCTGCGAGTGATGCGGCTGATACAGGCAATGACCTGCGATTTCAAGCCGGGTTTTTGGCTTCTCGACGATTTTCCTGAAAAGACGGTTCTTATCCAGCCGTTGGTTCAAACCGCGAGGCGCGCGCGCGCCGCCCGGTATTCGTTTTCCAGCCGGTCGATGAGTTCCGCGACCGGAACCACCGCCTTGACCGCGCCGACGCCTTGGCCTGCCCCCCAGATCTCCTTCCAGGCCTTCGGCCCGCTGACCGCCTGGTCGAAATCCATCTTGGACGGATCGGCGGCCGGAAGCGCGTCCGGGTCCATGCCGGTGGCAATGATCGAACCCTTCAGGTAGTTGCCGTGGATGCCGGTGAAATAGTTGGAGTAGACAATGTCGGCAGCATTCGAATCGACGATCATCTGCTTGTAGCCCTCGACGGCGCGTGCCTCCTTCGTGGCGATGAAGGGCGAGCCGATATAGGCCATGTCGGCGCCCATGGCCTGGGCCGCCAGAATACCGCCGCCGGTGGCGATCGCGCCGGCAAGCAGCAGCGGCCCGTCGAACCATTCCCGGATCTCCTGCACCAGCGCGAAGGGTGAAAGCGTGCCGGCGTGCCCGCCGGCGCCGGCGGCGACCGCGATCAGCCCATCGGCGCCCTTGCGGATCGCCGAATTGGCGTGGCGGTTGTTGATGATGTCGTGCAGCACGATGCCGCCATAGGAATGCACGGCGGCATTCACCTCCGGCACCGCCCCGAGCGAGGAGATGACGATCGGCACCTTGTATTTCACGCACATCATCAGGTCGTGCTCCAGCCGTTTGTTGGAGGTGTGGACGATCTGGTTGACGGCAAAGGGCGCGGCGGGCCTGTCCGGGTTGGCAGCATCATAGGTGGCCAGATCCTCGGTGATCATGGCCAGCCATTCGTCGAGCTGGCTTTCGGGCCGCGCATTGAGGGCGGGGAAGGCGCCGACGATGCCGGCCTTGCATTGCGCCAGCGTCAGTTCCGGATGGGAAATGATGAACAGCGGCGACGCGACCACGGGCAGGCGGAGCCTGTCCTTGAGGACTGCTGGAAGCATGGATCAAAAACCTCCCGATTGACCTTTACGCAAACGTAAGTCCGTCTACCAGATCGGGAACGGCGCGAAAAGCCGGTGGAAAGATTTTCGCAGCAGAACTTCACGGCGCCCGGCAGAGGCTGCGGACATATCCTGTCCTTATTTTTGGCCATGGTGCAGTCGAAGGCGGCGCTTGCAGTTCCGCAGCGGAGAGGTTACCGAAACGTAAACTTCCACGCAGTGGGAATGAGTAAGAAGAAGGACCGGCAGTGAGCGGTTTGGAAACGGCCATCAGGAACGCACTGGATCGCTCGAACCGGGCGGACCGGGAGATCAGGGCACGTATTTATCAGTCGGCGCGCCAGGCGCTGGATGCCGGCCTTCGCAAGCAGGGCGTCAGCGACCGGCTGATCATCATGCAGCAGCATGAACTGCTGGAGCGGAAGATCCACGAGATCGAGATGGCGGAGGTGCAGCGCCTGGCCGAACCGGCGGCTGAATCCGTTGTCGAGCTCGATCCGGAGCTGCCATATGCCACGGAATCCATGGCGGTAGAGTCTCCGGCCATGGAGGCTCGCCCACGGCCGGAAGCGCCGCAAAGGTCTGTGGCACCACCGCCTGTAGCGCCGCCCATCGATACCGTTTCAGGCGAGACGCGCTCCCCCGCTCTAGCTGCTGCGGCTATGTCCTCGGGGGATCTCGGCGGTGTCAGCCCCGCGCGCGGTGAGCGGATCGAAGCCGAGCAATTCGAACCGGCACCTCAGACGAAAGCGGCAAAGCCGGGCAAGACGAACAAAACGAACAAGGGCGCCCGCCCGTCCACCGATAGCGGACTGGATGTCCCCCCGGAACGGGCTGCGAAACCCCGAAAGCGTCGTGGTTTCCTGTCGCATCTCCTGACCTGGATCATCACCCTTGGCATGGTCGGCGGTGCCTGCTGGTGGTTTTACCAATCCGGCATGGTGCAATCGATCATCGAGGAAGCAATGAAATCGGCCGATCGCTCCGTGGCGGGCCAGGGAGCGGGAGGCCCCGTCGCCTTCGATCCGCGCCGCGGTTTTTCCGATGAATGGGTGGAAATCTTCGTACCCGCCAAGGCGGCGGAAATGAAGGCCGGCGGCCAGGCGAAAGTCGAGGCGGTGGCCGCCTCGGAAGGGCAGGCTGTACGCATCGCATCGGCGACGTCAGGCGAGGGCGGCGATGTCTCGGTCGAAGTGCCACCGGAAGTGCTGCGCGAAATGGCCGGCAAGAGTTCGACGGTGGCGCTGACCCTGCAGTCGGGGCAGGACAGTTCCGTGCAGCTGTCGGTCCGCTGCGATTTCGGGAGCCTCGGCAACTGCAGCCGTCATCGCTTCACGGCAACGCAGGAGAAGCTGGAGGCGCTCTTCCGGGTGACCTTCGAGCGGTCGCTTGCCCCCAACCGGCCCGGCCGCCTGGTCTTCAACAGCGGTATCGACGGCGCGAACCGGGCGGTGCTGCTCTATTCGGTACGCATCCTGCCCGGCCAATGATCTCTATAGAAGGAACTTCGGGCCGAAACCGAAGATCTTGTCGTCGATCTCGCCGATAGCGTCCGTGTCCTTGCCCTCGTAGTCGAGCGACAGCAGGATATGGCGAATGAGGTTGAGGCGGGCGCGGCGCTTGTCGTTGGCCCGCACGACGGCCCATGGTGTCTCCTTGTTGTGGGTCCTTTCAAGCATCGCGTCGCGTTTCTCGGTGTAGTCGTCCCACTTGTTGAACGCGGCGATATCCATCGGCGACAGTTTCCAGATCTTGAGCGGATCGTGCCGCCGGTCATGGAAACGCTTGAGCTGCATCTCGCGGCCGATATCCAGCCAGAACTTGAAGAAGATGATGCCTTCGTCGGAAATCGTGTCTTCGAAGCGCGGAACCGCCTTCATGAAATCCTTGTATTGTTCCGGCGTGCAGAAGCCCATCACCGGCTCGACCCCGGCTCGGTTGTACCAGGAGCGGTCGAAGAGCACGATCTCCCCCGAGGTCGGGAAATGCGAGATGTAGCGCTGGAAATACCACTGGCCAGCCTCGGTCTCCGTCGGTTTGTTGAGCGCCACCACACGGGCCGAACGGGGATTGAGATAGGCATTGATCGAAAAGATCGTGCCGCCCTTGCCGGCCGCATCACGGCCCTCGAACAGCGCCATCATCCGCTTGCCGGTCGCCTTCAGCCAGAACTGCACCTTGACGAGTTCGACCTGCAGCTTTTCGAGCTGCTTTGCGTATTTGTCCTTGTTCAGCTTGTCGTCATAGGGATATCCACCGGAGCCGAGGGCATGTTCCTCAATCCAGGCCGGCAGTACCGGGTCGTCGATATCGAACCGCTTGAGCTTGCCGTTGATGTCGATGTTGACTGCCCGGCTTCCGGTTTCATCCGCCATGATAATGCTTCCTTCTATCGATCCGCCTTACGGGCGCTAGCCGATATGTAACGCAAGTTCGAAATTCCGCTACAGTTCGGATAGCGCCATTTTTCCCAATATCCCACTGGAAGCGATGTATATCTGTCATGCAAGGGATATATGAGCGCGTGTTCAACCTATGAAAGCTGCGGGTCTATCTGTGGAGTCGGTACTGGAGAAATGGCGTCGGGGCCTGGGCAGGCTCGTTGCGAGGGCTCGCCAGGAGCGACCTCTGTTGCTGCTTCTGACCCTTCTGGCGATGATCGCCTTTCTGATCGGTATGGACTGGGTGGGCGTCCTCGTGGGCTGGCTGCTCCTGGTGCTGGTCGTCGTTGGCCGCAAGCCTGCCGCTCTTCCTCCGCCGGTGCTCGAGGTCGTCGAGAAAGAGCAGCCGGGCTTTCAGCCACTGCCTCAGGTGGCGGCAACGCTGGGTGCCTTGGATATCCCGGCTTTCGTGCTCGGCGAGGACGTCACGGTCCTCTATCAGAACAAGGCTGCCGAAAGGGCCTTTGGAATTCTTTCTCCCGGTTCGCATCTTTCGGCGCGGCTTCGGTCCCCGGGCATTCTCGACATGGTGCGGGAGACCATTGCCACCGACGAGCCCAACCAGATCGAGCATTCCGAGCGGCTGCCTTCCGAGCGCGTCTATACCCTGCGTATTGCGCCCATCGATCTCGGCAAGCCGATGCAGCAAAGCTCCGAAGGCGTGGCGCAGAAGCTCTATCTGCTCTCCTTCCGGGACATTTCGGAATTGCGCCGCATCGATCGGATGCGCTCGGATTTCGTCGCCAATGCCAGCCATGAGCTGCGCACACCGCTTGCCTCGCTGCGAGGCTTTATCGAGACCCTGCAAGGGCCGGCGCGCTCCGATCCCGCCGCGCATGAGCGGTTCCTCGCCATCATGTTCGACCAGGCGACGCGCATGAGCCGTCTTGTCGACGACCTCATGTCGCTGTCGCGCCTGGAGCTCAAATCCCATATCGCACCGGACCAGACGATCGACCTGAAGCCGCTGATCGGTCATGTGCGGGACGCGCTGGTTCCGCTCGCCGACGACCTCGGGGTTGAAATCCGCACGCACCTGCCGGAAGGCAAGGTGGAGGTTCTCGGCGATCGCGACGAACTCGTCCAGGTTTTCGAAAACCTGATCGAGAACGCCTGCAAATACGGCCAGGAAGGCAAGTTCGTGGACGTCTATCTGCGCAACGGCGCCTCCGATCCGGTGGAAGTGACCGTCGTCGACCAGGGACCGGGCATTCCGGCCGAGCACGTTCCGAGGCTGACCGAGCGCTTCTACCGGGTCAGTGTGGCCGACAGCCGCTCCAAGAAAGGGACTGGCCTCGGCCTGGCAATTGTCAAGCACATCCTAACCCGCCACAGAGCACGTCTGATCGTGAAGTCGGAAGTTGGCAAGGGAAGTCAGTTCACCGTCAGGTTCTGACATAAAACCTTCTCGCTGCAAAGCTGTGCATTAATTTTATATTGAAATACCAATAGGTTGATATGTCATAAATGTTTCACTGAACTGACATAAAAGAGAGAGGCTACAGCGGCTAAGACAAGCGGGCCGAGCGTTGGCGAGAGCGAGAGCCAGCGCCGTCCGCATTCACACAAGCCCATGACGGGAGATTCCTCATGAACATCCTTAAACTCTCTGCAGCTGCCTTGGTGGCCTCTGTTGCGTTTGCCGGCGCCGCCGCCGCACGCGACCAGGTCCAGGTTGCCGGTTCCTCCACCGTTCTTCCCTACGCGAAGATCGTTGCCGAAGCTTTCGGCGAAGCCTTCCCGAAGTTCAAGACCCCGATCGTTGAGTCGGGCGGCACCGGCGCTGGCCTCAAGGAATTCTGCAAGGGCGTCGGCGAAGCCACGATCGACATTGCAAATGCGTCCCGCGCGATCAACAAGTCTGAAGCCGAAGCCTGCAAGGCGGCCGGCGTCACCGACGTCCAGGAAATCCGCATCGGTTACGACGGCATCGTTTTCGCGACTGCCAGCAGCAACGGCGAGATGAAGCTCGAGCCGAAGGACATCTACAAGGCTCTCGCCGCTCAGGTCGTGGTTGACGGCAAGCTCGTCGCCAACCCCTACAAGAACTGGTCGGAGATCAACCCGACGCTTCCGAAGGGTCCGATCGCCGCCTACATCCCGGGCGAAAAGCACGGCACCCGCGAAGTTTTCGAACTGAACGTGCTTGCCGCAGGCTGCAAGGACGCCGGTGCCACCGACGTCATCGCCAAGGAAATCGCTGACAAGGCTGCCCAGGGCAAGGCTTGCGTTGCTGTTCGCAAGGACGGCGTCGCTGTGGACATCGACGGCGACTACACCGAGACGCTCGCTCGTATCGCTGCCAACAAGACCGGCGTCGGCGTGTTCGGCCTCGCTTTCTACGAAAACAACGCCGACAAGCTGAAGGTCGCCACCATGCGCGGCATCAAGCCGTCCGCGGCAACGATCGCTGACGGCACCTATCCGGTTTCCCGTCCGCTGTTCTTCTACGTCAAGAAGGCTCACCTGGGCGTCGTCCCGGGCCTCAAGGAATACGTCGAATTCTTCCTCTCCGACGACATGATCGGCCCGGACTCGCCGCTCGTCGAGTATGGCCTGGTTGCCGCCCCGGACGCACAGCGCGAGCAGGCCCGCAAGGATTTCACCGCTGGCAAGACGATGTAATCGAAAGACCGGCGCCGCTTTTGGCGGCGCCGTTTTCTCTTCCCGCCGAAGGCTCTTGCATCGGCGTGGATCGTCGGCTTTGCGGTGATGATGTTGCCGCAAGGCGCGGCGGCGAATGCGATCGGTTCCGATGAACGGAGCTGGGCGGTGATGGGTTGCCGCCGAAGGCGGTACGCCGGGGGATTAAGATGAACACATCACTAATATTATTGATTTTGGCGATAATCGGCATAGCCGGTTACGTCACCGGTGCCCGGCATGCGATGGCGCTGGCCGGAGGGATTTCCTCCAAACTTCATTCGCGGCCGGGATATTACGGTTCTTTTGTCGCTGTCTGGGCGATCTTGCCGGCCGCCGTCATTCTCTTTGTCTGGCTGGTCGCCAGCCCCATGTATATCAGCTCCTCGGTACGCGGTGCGTTTCCCGAAGAGGTGAAAACCCAATCGCAGGCCGAGCAAGGCCTGAGCTACGGCATGATTACCTCGATCGCCCGAGGAATGAATGCATTGACCGGCGACGAGATTGCCCGCGTCGAGAACAATCCGGTGGAGCTGCGTACTGCGCTTGGTGCCAAGGGCGTTCCGCTTGCAGGCGATCCGCAGCCTTTCATGGTCAAGGCCGCTGCCGATCTGAACAGGATGACCTTCGTCAGCCGTATCCTCATGACGATCGTCGTCCTGGGGGCTTCCATTGGCGGCGCCTTCGTCGCCTATCGCCAGATCGCGCCGCGCTTCCGCGCTCGCAATCGGGTGGAAAAAGTCATTCTCGGAAGTCTCGTCGTGGCCTCCTCGATCGCCATTCTGACCACGGTTGGAATCGTCGCGTCGATGCTGACGGAAGCTGCCCACTTCTTCACCGCCATTCCGGCCTGGGAATTCTTCTTCGGCACGGTATGGGATCCGCGTTTTGCGGCTGCCGGTTCGGGTGGCTCCGAAGGTCAGTTCGGCCTCATTCCGCTGCTGCTCGGCACGCTCTATATCGGTTTCGTCGCAATGCTCTTCGCGGTTCCGATCGGCCTCTTTTCGGCAATCTACATGTCGGAATACGCCTCGCCGAAAGTCCGCGCGGTTGCCAAGCCGCTGCTCGAAGTGCTCGCCGGCATTCCGACCATCGTCTACGGCTTCTTCGCATTGACGACCGTCGGTCCGTTCCTTCGCGACATTTCTTCGCAGCTGAACGGCCTCGTCACCGGCGACTATGCCAACTTCATCCAGGCACAGAGCGTTCTGACGGCCGGTTTCGTCATGGGCATCATGCTGATCCCCTACGTCTCCTCGCTGTCGGACGATATCATCACTGCAGTGCCGCGTGCCCTGCGTGACGGTTCGCTCGGCCTCGGCGCCACCCGTTCGGAAACCATCAAGAAGGTCGTCCTGCCGGCTGCTCTGCCGGGCATCGTCGGCGCGCTTCTGATGACGGCGTCGCGCGCCGTCGGTGAAACCATGATCGTCGTGCTTGCGGCCGGCGTCGCCGCCCGTCTGCAGATCAATCCGTTCGAGCCGATGACGACCGTGACGGTCAAGATCGTCAACCAGCTGACGGGTGACCTCGAGTTCACCTCGCCGCAGACCCTGGTTGCGTTCGCGCTGGGCATCACGCTGTTCGCTATCACGCTTTGCCTCAACATCTACGCGCTTTATATCGTGCGCAAATACCGGGAGCAGTACGAATGACCGATGTGGTTTCTCCCGCCGCCGGCATCCCCAGGGCCAAGTCCGTCCGTCGCGATATCGGCATCAAGCGCCGTTACGCCGCCGAGCGTCGCTTCCGTGCCTATGGCATCGCCGCGCTTTCCTTCGGCATCATCTTCCTGATGCTTCTGCTGTGGTCGGTGGTCTCCAAGGGATACACCGCCTTCCAGCAGACCATGATCACCATGCCGGTCGAATTTTCGCAGCAGATCATCGATCCGCAGAACGAACGTGCCACCAATCCGCAGAAGCTGATGACTGCGAACTACCCGGTCGTCGCCCGCAACGCTCTCGCCAAGCTGCTCAACGTCAGCGTCGACGATCGTGTTGCATCCCGCGCGATCGGCCAGATGCTGTCGGATGGCGTCCGCGTCCAGCTGCGCGACCTGGTGGTCGCCAATCCGGCGATCATCGGCACGACGCAGACGGTAAGACTGCTTGCCTCAGGCGATATCGACTCGGCCTACAAGGGCCAGATCGACCTCGACGTCGGCCAGGAGAACCGCAAGATCAACGACCAGCAGCTCGGCTGGATGAAGCAGCTCTCCGATAGCGGCGCGCTTGCCAAGCACTTCAACAGCGGCATTTTCGTCAACGGCGCATCGAGCCGTCCGGAAGCGGCCGGCGTCGGCGTCGCGCTCATCGGTTCGTTCTACATGATGCTGATCGTGCTCGTCCTGTCGCTGCCGATCGGCGTCGCAGCCTCGATCTATCTCGAGGAATTCGCACCGAAGAACAAGTTCACCGACTTGATCGAGGTGAATATCAACAACCTCGCGGCCGTTCCCTCGATCGTCTACGGTCTGCTCGGCTTGGCGGTCTTCGTCAACTTCATGGGCTTGCCGCGCTCGGCCTCCTTCGTCGGCGGCCTGGTGCTTACCCTCATGACGCTGCCGACGATCATCATCGCGACCCGGGCGGCACTGAAGGCCGTGCCGCCGTCGATCCGCGCGGCCGCCCTTGGGCTCGGCGCATCGAAGATGCAGACGATCTTCCACCATGTCCTGCCGCTTGCCATGCCGGGCATTCTGACCGGCACGATCATCGGCCTGGCCCACGCACTCGGCGAAACCGCACCGCTGCTCTTGATCGGCATGGTGGCCTTCGTCGCCAACTACCCGACCACGCCGCTCGACCCGTCGACGGCGCTGCCGGTGCAGATCTACATGTGGGCGAACGAAGCGGAGCGCGCGTTCGTCGAGCGTACCTCGGGAGCAATCATCATCCTGCTCCTGTTCCTCATCCTAATGAATGTTGGCGCAATTCTCTTGCGGCGTCGCTTCGAGCGGCGCTGGTAGAAGGAGTATGACAATGAATATGATGTCAGAATCGGCAGTTGAAAAGGCGCTGGACCAGAAGATGAGTGATGCTTCTCACAAGATGATCGGTAAGGACGTTTCTGTCTATTACGGCGAAAAGCGTGCGCTTTTCGACGTGAACCTCAACGTCCGCGAAAACACGGTGACAGCTCTCATCGGCCCTTCCGGTTGCGGAAAGTCCACCTTCCTGCGTTGCCTCAACCGGATGAACGACACGATCGAGAATTGCCGCGTCACCGGCAAGATCACCCTCGACGCGGACGATATCTACGACCAGAACATCGATGTGGTGGAGCTTCGCGCTCGCGTCGGCATGGTTTTCCAGAAACCGAACCCGTTCCCGAAGACCATCTACGAGAACATCTCCTACGGCCCGCGCATCCACGGCCTCTCCAAGAACAAGGCCGACATGGACCAGATCGTCGAGGCGAGCCTGCAACGCGCCGGCCTCTGGGGCGAAGTCAAGGATCGCCTGCATGAATCCGGCACCGGCCTCTCCGGCGGTCAGCAGCAGCGACTGTGCATCGCCCGTGCGATCGCCGTGTCGCCGGAAGTCATCCTCATGGACGAACCGTGCTCGGCTCTCGACCCGATCGCGACCGCCAAGGTTGAAGAACTCATCCATGAACTGCGTGCCAACTACACGATCGTCATCGTGACGCACTCGATGCAGCAGGCTGCCCGCGTATCGCAGCGCACCGCCATGTTCCACCTCGGCCAGCTCGTCGAGGAGAACGATACCGACAAGATGTTCACCAATCCCGACGACCAGCGCACCCAGGATTACATCATGGGCCGTTTCGGCTGACCCAGCCGACTGTGCCGCCTGAAAATCAATTTTGAGGACTAGAAGATGGCATCGACCCATATCCTGTCGGCTTATGACGACGAACTGAAATACCTGAGCCGCCGCATCTCCGAAATGGGCGGCCTCGCCGAGCAGATGTGCTCGGATGCCGTGCGTGCGCTGGTCAATTCCGACGCCGCCCTGGCCCAGAAGGTCATCTCCGACGACGTGATCCTCGATCACGCCGAGCGCGAGATCGGCGACAAGGCGATCGTCACGATCGCCCGCCGCCAGCCCGTGGCAGCCGATCTTCGCGAGATCGTCGGTTCGCTACGCATCGCGTCCGATCTGGAGCGCGTCGGCGACCTTGGCAAGAACACCGCCAAGCGCGTCATCGCTGTTCAGGGCACCGGCGTTCCGCGCAAGCTTGCCCGTGGTCTGGAACATCTCTCTGATCTCGCCCTCGTGCAGCTCAAGGACGTCCTCGACGTCTACGCGACGCGTTCGGCGGAAAAGGCCGAGGCGATCCGCATCCGCGACGAGGAAATCGACGCGATGTATACCTCGCTGTTCCGCGAACTCCTCACCTACATGATGGAGGATCCGCGCAACATCACCACCTGCACGCACCTGCTGTTCTGCGCCAAGAACATCGAGCGTATCGGCGACCACGCCACCAACATCGCTGAGACCATCTACTACATGACGACCGGCGCCCAGCCGGAGGGCGATCGCCCGAAGGACGACTCGTCGAACACGCTCGGCGCGATTACCGAATAAATGATGGAATGCTGACGGAGCAGGCTGAAGAATGCTGCCAAAAATCGCTGTCGTAGAAGACGAAGAAGCGCTGAGCGTGCTTCTTCGCTACAATCTGGAAGCCGAGGGTTATGAGGTCGATACCGTTTTGCGGGGCGATGAAGCCGAAATTCGGCTTCAGGAGCGCGTACCGGACCTTCTGATCCTGGACTGGATGCTGCCCGGCGTTTCCGGCATCGAACTCTGCCGCCGGCTGCGCATGCGCCCGGAGACCGAGCGCCTGCCGATCATCATGCTGACGGCCCGCGGCGAGGAGAGCGAACGTGTTCGCGGCCTCGCCACCGGCGCCGACGACTATGTGGTAAAACCCTTCTCGACCCCGGAACTGATGGCCCGCGTCAAGGCGATGCTGCGCCGCGCCCGTCCCGAAGTGCTCTCCAGCGTGCTCCGCTGCGGCGATATCGAACTCGACCGGGAAACCCATCGCGTTCACCGCAAGAGCCGCGAAGTGCGCCTCGGCCCGACCGAATTCCGGCTTCTGGAATTCCTGATGGCCTCGCCCGGCCGCGTCTTCTCGCGTTCGCAGCTTCTAGATGGCGTCTGGGGCCACGACATCTATGTCGATGAGCGTACCGTAGACGTGCATGTCGGGCGCCTGAGAAAAGCCCTCAACTTCTCCAATATGCAGGATGTCATCCGCACCGTCCGCGGCGCGGGTTATTCGATGGAATCCTGAGAGGCGGCTTTCAGGCCGCCTGGGGCTGCCCCTGCCATTCCGGCAGCGGAAAGATGCGGTCATAGGCCCAGTTGAACACGAAGGCATAGACCACGTAGAAAACCGCGAACGACACGTCCATCGTCAGCGCGTGGACGAGGCTGATGCCGAGATACCAGGCGATCAGCGGCAGAAGCGCGATCAGCAGGCCAAGTTCGAACAGTACCGCATGCGCCACGCGTATGGCCGTGTTTTTCTGCGTGGTGCCTGTGAAGCGCTGCATCAGGTGGTCGAAGCCGAGATTGTAGAGATAGTTCCAGCCGGTGGCGATCGTCGCACTGCCGATGCCGACAACGCCGATATCGGCGGCCGGCATGCCGAAGACGAACGAGCCGAGCGGTGTGACGAGAGCGAGCCCGATCAGTTCGAAGCTGATGGCATGGCGGATACGGTCGCGTGTCGAGCGCATGATGACCTCCTGGGTGCTTTCCGGGTCGTCCCGGAGTTTTTGCCCGAATGGGGGAGGTCGTCCTCGCTGTTTCTGAAATAGGCGCAATGCCGCTTAGCAGCAAGGCCTGGCCGGTATATCTGCCATGCAGCAACAAAAAAGCGGGCCAAAGCCCGCTTTCGATCTTGCCCTCGTGTCGCCTCGTCGCTCAGACCCGAACAGCAACCTTGCGCCGCTCGTTGACCGGCTGGTAGGCGAGCTTTGCGTGATAGCTGCAATAGGGCGAGGCGTCCGGGGATTCACAGCCGCAGAAGTGGAAGTCTTCCTTGAGCGGATCGCCGACCGGCCACTTGCAGGTGCGCTCGGTCAGTTCGGTCAATGCAAGGCGACGGGAGATCGGCACCACCACGTTGGAGGCGGGACGATATTCCATCTCCTGATAGGGTTCGATTTCGACCTCTTCCTTGACCATCGTCGCGCCGACGGCGCGGGTAACGGTCCGGGTCGTGACGCGCGATGCATAGTTTGGAGCCCGCGGCGCCGATGTCGTGCGCTTGGCCGCAGATGAACGGCCCGTCGCTACCGTTCCGCCGGCTTTCGCCCGGCCCGGCAGGCTGAGACGATGCACCTTGCCGATCACGGCATTTCGGCTTACGCCTCCAAGTTGCGCTGCGATCTGGCTGGCGCTGAGGCCCTCCGACCATAATCTTTTGAGCTTCTCGACACGCTCGTCTGTCCAGTTCATGCCCGTTCTCCGCCTTTGAACGTTGCTGGCATGCAGAATCCTTCCACCTTTGCTGCGAAATTCATTTCGCAGCACCCACTATATCTATGCTTGAGGTGACTAGTTCCGCCGCATGCAGTCTAGTAATTGATCTTTAACCTAGTGTGAGGCTGACTCCGTGGCAAGAGTCGGGAGAATCTGCGGGAATCGATTTCGTGGTTTTCCCCAACTTGCTGTCCGGGAGAGTCATTTTTGTCACATTGGTCGGCGCCTGCCGCTTTCCGGCCCGGTCCGCCCAAAACGCCGAGCTTTGTTGACATTGATGGCCTAAACCCCGATAGTGCCCCCGCCGCCCAGTGGGCGGCATTTTTGGTTTTTTCGGCCCGTTGCATGGGCCTTTTGTGACTGCCTAGAGGAGTGATGTCGCCATGGCTGAAGCCGCGCTTTTCGACACGTTTGCCCGGGCTCCGCTGCGTTTCGAGCGCGGCGAGGGCGTATGGCTTGTGACGGAAAGCGGGGAGCGATATCTCGATTTCGGCTCCGGCGTCGCCGTCAATTCGCTTGGCCACGGCCACCCGCACCTCGTCGGCGCGCTGAAGGCGCAGGCCGACAAGGTCTGGCATACGTCCAACCTTTTCGAACAGCCTGGCCAGGAGACGCTGTCGCGTCGTCTCGCCGACAATTCTTTCGCGGACAAGGTGTTCTTCACCAATTCCGGCGCCGAGGCCCTGGAATGCGCCATCAAGACGGCGCGCCGCTATCAGTTCGTGAAGGGGCATCCGGAGCGCTTTCATATCATTACCTTCGAAGGCGCCTTCCACGGCCGTACGCTGGCGACCATCGCCGCCGGCGGCCAGGCAAAGTATCTCGAAGGCTTCGGCCCGAAGGTCGAAGGCTTCGATCAGGTGCCGTTCTGCGACGTGGACGCTCTCAAGGCCGCAATCACCGATGCAACCGCGGCTATTCTGATCGAGCCGATCCAGGGGGAGGGAGGCGTCCGGCCGGTTCCGAAGGAATTCCTCCAGGCGCTGCGCCAGATTTGCGACGACAACGGTCTGTTGTTGATCTTCGACGAAGTCCAGACCGGCGTCGGCCGCTCCGGCAAGCTGTTCGCCTATGAATGGGCGGGTGTGGCGCCCGACATCATGGCGCTTGCCAAGGGCATCGGAGGCGGCTTCCCGCTCGGAGCCTGCCTTGCCACGGCGGAAGCCGCCTCCGGCATGACCGCTGGCACCCATGGCACGACCTACGGCGGCAATCCGCTCGCCACGGCGATCGGCAATGCCGTGCTCGACGTGATCCTGAGCGATGGCTTCCTGGAAAACGTCCGTAATGTCGCCTTGGTCTTGCGCCAGGGGCTTGCGAGCCTCAAGGACCGCTTCCCCAATGTCATCGAGGACATTCGTGGTGAAGGCCTGCTGCTCGGCGTGAAGGCGAAGGTGCCCGCGGGTGATCTGGTCGCTGCCATACGCGGCGAGCACATGCTGGCCATTCCGGCCGGCGACAACGTGGTGCGTCTCCTGCCACCGCTCACAGTCACAGCGGAGGAAGCCCGCGAAGGGCTTGCCCGCATCGAGAGGGCAGCGGAAAAGCTTTCCGCCTCCCAGATGAAGAAATCGGCCTGAGCGGGCAAAAGCGGGACGCCGTTGTAGGTTTCCCGCTTCACAGGGAACATCAAATGGCATCTCCCAAGCATTTTCTCGATCTTTCCGCTGTTTCTGCGGCTGATCTCAGGGCCATCCTCGACGACGCGAAGGTCCGCAAGCAGGCGACCAAGGCCGGTACGGCGGAAAAGCCGCTCGCCGGCAAGATGCTGGCGATGATTTTCGAAAAGCCCTCCACCCGCACCCGCGTATCCTTCGATGTCGGCATGCGCCAGCTCGGCGGCGAGACGCTCTTCCTGTCGGGTACCGAAATGCAGCTCGGCCGCGCCGAGACGATCGGCGATACGGCCAAGGTTCTGTCGCGTTATGTCGATGCCATCATGATCCGCACGACGGATCATGCGCGGATGCTGGAACTGGCCGAACATGCGACGGTGCCGGTCATCAACGCCCTGACCGACGACACGCATCCCTGTCAGATCATGGCCGATATCATGACCTTCGAGGAGCATCGTGGGCCGATCGCCGGCAAGACGGTCGCCTGGACCGGCGACGGCAACAACGTGCTGCATTCCTTCGTGGAAGGTGCCGCCCGTTTCGGCTACCGCATGAACATGGCGGTGCCGATGGGCTCGGAGCCCGCCGACAAGTTTCTCAACTGGGCGCGTAATAACGGCGGCAACATCATGCTTTGCCATGATGCCGAAAAGGCGGTTGCCGGCGCCGACTGCATCGTCACCGACACCTGGGTGTCGATGAACCAGGAGCACAAGGCACGCGGCCACAACGTCTTTCAGCCGTTCCAGGTCAATGCCGACCTGATGAAGCGTGCCGACAAGGATGCGCTGTTCATGCACTGCCTGCCGGCCCATCGCGGCGAGGAAGTCACCGACGAGGTGATCGACGGTCCGCAGTCGGTCGTCTTCGACGAGGCTGAAAACCGCCTGCACGCACAGAAGTCCATCCTCGCCTGGTGCTTCGGCGCCGTCTGAGTTCAACGTCCCGGATGGAAGGACGCGGAGAGCCTGCGGCGGCAATCAACCTTGATTTCCGCCCCGCAATCCCCCATTTGTCGGCTTTCAACAATACGCCGTCTTCTGGACTGGCGTTTCAACATACATCGTCGACGTCTTTTCCTCCGGCCAGCGGTTCCGCTCGGGCTGGCGCTTGTGTAAAGGTTTGGGTCGGCGCGAAGGAGTGAAATCATGGTGGAAGCGACTGTGGAACTCAACGAACTCGACTTTGCCGGAGACGATCGGGTCGTACCCTTCCAGGTGGACGGCCTCGACGTGCGTGGCCGTGCGGTCCAGCTCGGGCCGCTGCTCAACTCCATCCTCAGCCGTCACGAATATCCCGGCCCGGTCGCGCAGCTGCTTGCCGAGGCAATCGTGCTGACGGCCCTGCTTGGCACCTCGCTGAAATTCGATGGCAAGTTCACGGTGCAGACCAAGGGCGACGGCCCGGTCGATCTGCTGGTCGCGGACTTCTCGACGCCCGACAGTCTTCGTGCCTATGCCCGATATGACGAGGAAGCGCTGGCCGCGGCCGTGAAGGAAGGCAAAACCTCGCCGCCCGATCTCCTCGGGCGCGGAGTGCTTGCCTTCACCATCGACCAGGGCCGTGGCATGCAGCCGTATCAAGGGATCGTGCCGATGGACGGCTCATCCCTCGAGGAGATCGCCGGCGTCTATTTCCGTCAGTCCGAGCAGATCCCGACCAAGGTCCGCCTGGGCGTCGCCGAGCTCTTCGACCGCGATGCCGATGGCAAGCCGCGCCACAACTGGCGGGCGGGCGGGCTTGTCGCGCAGTTCCTGCCGCAGGCGCCCGAGCGCATGAGGCAGCCGGACCTGCATGGCGGCGATGGCGATGAGCGCGATTTCGAATTCGCCGAGGACGATTCCTGGGCCGAAGCCCGCACGCTGGTGGAAACGATCGACACCGACGAGCTGACGGACCCGCGGGTCGCGATCGAACGGCTGCTGTTTCGCTTGTTCCATGAGCGGGGCGTGCGGGTCTATGCGCCGCACACGGTGTTCGACCGCTGCAGCTGCTCGCGCGACAAGATCAAGGGCGTTCTCTCAGGCTTCTCCGCCGAGGAGATCGAGGCGAGCGAGGAAGACGGCGAGATCGCCGTCACCTGCGAATTCTGCTCTACCACCTATCGCTACAAGGCGGACGAATTCGCTGCAGCCTGATTATCGAACGACGGGAGCTTCCTCCCGCCGTTTTCACTTCAAGGCATCTTGCATTCGAAGTTCGCGCCATCCTTCAGATCGCCGCTGCCGGAATATCTGGCCGATTGAGGATAAGGGCAAAGCGGCCGCGTCATCACCGGCTTGCCTTCCTTGATCTGGCTCGCCCGGATCACCTCGGGTGCCTTGCCGTTCTCCACCCAGTCCATCAGCGGCGTGAAGGCGTCGAATACATCCGTGCCGTAGCCCGCAGTGCAGTGGAACATGCCGGGCACCATGAACAGGCGGTAAAATTCTGCCGTCCGCTCGGCGCCCATCTGCTTGCGGACGGCCTCGTAGTAGTTGACGCCCATCATCGGGTTGAGCGCCGGGTCGGACCAGCCGAAATAGGTGATCATCCGCCCGCCACGCTTTTGGAATTCGCTGAGATCGGGGTTGGTGGCGTCGACGATCTCACGGATCGCGCCGATCTTCGGATATTCGGCATCGAAGTCGAATGTCTTCCAGTCGATTGCCTTTCCCGAGGCGGGGAGCATCGCCATGTTCTTGACGAAGGTCTCGCCATAGGCCAGCTGCCGGCTCGGTCCCTGCTCGGATACCATCCACATGTCCCAGCCGCTCACACCGGTCGGATCGACACCCTCGGTGCCGAACTGTACGCCGGGGAAAATCGTCTCCCCCTTGATCTTCACGCCCCCTGCCAGCGTCTTCAGTGTTTCCGCCTGCGGCGGCGTGAAGCAGTCGGAACCGCCCGCCTCGCAGATCTTCAGGTCCTTTGCCGGATCGAAACTGCATTGCCGCGGATCGGCAATCAGCCCATCCTTGGCACCGTCGATCGCATCACATTTGTCCATCACCGCCTTGGCGAGCACCGGAAGCTGCGCCCGGCTGATCGGCGCCTTGAGCAGGGCTCGCGCATTCCAGACGCCCCAAATCTGGGTATTGGTGAGATCGAGGACTGGCGCGCCGGCGAGAATGCCGTCGAAATCGCCCGGATAACGCTGTGCCGCCATCAGGCCTTGGCGTCCGCCGGTCGAGCAGCCATCCCAGTAGGAGAAGGAGGGATGCCGGTCGTAATAGCGAGCGGCAATCGCCTTGGCCGTGTCGACCGTCACGTGCACTGCGCGTGAGCCGTAGTCGATCAGCAGGCCGAGATCTTCCGCGAAGTCTCCGAGCTTGTAGGTCATCGCGTCATGGCCGGTATTCTGCTGGACGGTGAGGAAACCTTTCGAAAGCGCCGCATTGCGGGTCGCTATCCTGGAGGCCGCGGCGAGGTCCTCGCCGGCATAGCCACCATTGCCGAACATGTAGAGTCGCCGGTTCCAGTTGTCCGGTAGGGTGATTTCGAAGCGAACCTGCGGGCGGATATAGCCGGTTACCTGGCAATGGCCCGGCACGTTCCCCACGCCTGCCACATGCTTGGCCTTCAGCGTCGTGACGTCCGCAAATGACTGGCTGTTCAGCATGCCGCAGGCGATCTGCGGCGAGACGGTGGCGGATGCGAAATCCGGCCTCTCCTTCTGGTCGATGAAACTGCTTTTGTTTTGTGCAAGGGCAGGTGTGAAGGCCGCAAGCGCCAGCAAGGCACAGGACACCAGCAGAATGGGTCTTGTCATCAAGTTCTCCTCCCAAAGACCGTTTGACAACGACAGGATGCCGCAGGAGGGAGGGGGCAACAAATAGAAAACCGACGCAACCCATAACCTGAAGGTTGTCGTCGTCGGCGCGGTCTAGTTGAGGACGCGCATCAGGCCGGGTGAATCCAGCGAAAAGGCCGGGATCGTCACCTCGAAGGTCTCGCCTTCATCGGTCTGCATGTCGTAGTGGCCGAACATCAGCCCCGATGGTGTGTCGAGCGGACAGCCCGAGGAATATTCATAGCTGTCGCCCGGCTTCAGCCGCGGCTGCTCGCCGACGACCCCCGGCCCATCCACCTCGTCGACAATGCCGTTCTGGTCGGTAATGTGCCAGTAGCGATGCACGAGCTGCACGGTGAGCGTCGAATGGTTCTCGATGACGATGCGATATCCCCAGACATAGCGGCTCTCTTCCGGATTGGATTGCTCCTCCAGATAGTAGGGTTCGACGGCGACATCGATATCTCTTGTCCGGGCGCGATACATGCGACACCTCAACAAATCTAACTGCTTCGATATTGTACAGGGGGAGCGCAACGTCAAGAATTCTCGCGGTTTGAACAACCGAGTGCGAGGATTTGTTGAAGTTAAGGATAATCGGGATGGTGAATTTCTTGCCTCCTCCACCATCCCGGAAAACCGAGACTTACATGCCCGCCTTGGAAAGCGCCTGAGCAAAATCCTCGATCAGGTCGTCGGTATCCTCGATACCGGCTGACAGGCGCACCGTGCCCGCCGAAATGCCAAGTTCGGCACGGGCCTCGTCCGTCAGGTTCTTGTGCGTCGTCGTCGCCGGATGGGTGATCAGGCTCTTGGCGTCGCCGAGATTGTTGGAAATCCGCACGATCTCTAGCGCGTTCTGCAGCTTGAAGGCCGCGTCCTTGCCGCCCTTCAGCTCGAAGCAGACGAGGGTCGAGCCGGCTTTCATCTGCCTGGCGATGATATCCGCCTGCGGATGGTCCTTGCGGCCCGGATATATGACCTTTGCGACCTGTTTCTGGTCGGCGAGGAAGTCGGCGATCCTCGAAGCACTTTCCGTCTGCTGCTTGACGCGCAGCGGCAGGGTTTCGATGCCCTTCAGCAGCGTCCAGGCATTGAACGGCGACATCGCCGGGCCTGTATGGCGGAAATAGTCGTGCAGGTTCTCGTCGATCCATGCCTTGTCGGACAGCACGACACCACCAAGGCAACGGCCCTGGCCGTCGATATGCTTGGTGGCCGAATAGACGACGATATGGGCGCCGAGCTCAAGCGGCTTTTGGAAGAGCGGGGTCGCAAACACGTTATCGACGACGACCTTGGCGCCGATCTGGTTGGCGAGCTTGGCTACGCCGGCGATATCCACCACCTCGAGCGTCGGGTTGGTCGGGCTTTCCAGGAAAAACACCTTGGTCTTCGGCGTGATCGCCTTCTCCCAATTCTCCAGGAAGCGGCCGTCGACCAGCGTGCATTCGATGCCGTATTTCGGAGCGAGCGTCTCGACCACCCAGCGGCAGGAACCGAACAATGCGCGGGCCGCGACGATATGGTCGCCGGCCTTCAGCTGGCAAAGGATCGCGGCGGTGACGGCGGCCATGCCCGAGGCGGTGGCGCGTGCATCTTCGGCGCCTTCCAGCATGCACATGCGCTTTTCGAACATGTCGTTGGTGGGGCTGCCGTAGCGGGCGTAGATGAAACCGTCGGTCTCGCCCTTGAAGCGGGCTTCGGCCGCTTCCGACGTGTCATAGACGAACCCTTGCGTCAGGAAGATCGCTTCCGAGGTTTCGCCATATTGCGAACGCAACGTGCCGCCGTGTACGAGCTGGGTTGCCGGGCGCCATTTGTTAGTCATGCGTGTTCCCCATTCAGAACAAAAAAACCGGTCGCATAAGCAGACCGGTTTCGCACCCGGTCTTTTTAGCCACTTATTTAACGTGGCTGCAAGCCGACCGGCCAAATCACCACGGGATAAGAGTGGCATAGCGCCGCGCCCCGCTTGCGTCAATGGCTCGTATTTGGTTTTGTCGCCTCGAAACTTGAGAGAGACATGATGGCTCGCGAAACAGGAATTCTGGCGGACCGCGCGATCGCGGCGCTTTTCGACAGTGGACGGCTGATCTCCGAGCGGGAGCTCGATCGCGATCAGGTGCAGCCGGCAAGCCTCGACCTGCGTCTGGGCGCCAAGGCTTTCCGTGTCCGCGCGAGCTTTATGCCTGGCCCGACGAGCCTGGTGGCCGACAAGCTCGACCGCCTGAAGCTGCACGTCATCGACCTCTCCGAGGGTGCCGTGCTGGAAACCGGCTGCGTCTATATCGTGCCCCTGATGGAACGGCTCGATCTGCCGGCCAACATGTCTGCCTCAGCCAATCCGAAAAGCTCCACCGGCCGGCTCGACATTTTTACCCGCGTCATCACCGATTATGCCCAGGAATTCGACAAGATCCCCGTCGGGTACTCCGGGCCTCTCTATCTTGAAATCTCGCCGCGTACTTTCCCGATCGTGGTGCGCCGCGGTTCACGCCTGTCGCAAATCCGTTTCCGGATCGGCAATGCGCTGCTCAGCGAGCCGGATCTCCTGCAGCTTCACAACGACGAAACCCTCGTGGCGTCCACCAGGCCGAATGTCTCGGGCGGCGGCATCGCCCTGTCGATCGATCTTTCCGGCGACAGCGTCGGTCTGATCGGCTATCGCGGCAAACACCACACGGCCGTCGTCGACGTGGACAAAAAGGCCCAGCACGACATCTTCGATTTCTGGGAACCGCTTTACAGCCGCGGCCGCAACGAACTGATCCTTGATCCGGACGAGTTCTACATCCTCGTATCGCGCGAGGCAGTGCACGTGCCGCCGCTCTATGCGGCCGAGATGACGCCCTTCGATCCGCTGGTCGGCGAATTCCGCGTCCATTATGCCGGCTTCTTCGATCCGGGCTTCGGCCATGAAGCGGCTGGCGGGCGTGGCAGCCGGGCCGTGCTCGAAGTGCGCAGCCACGAAGTACCGTTCATCCTCGAAGACGGCCAGATCGTCGGTCGCCTGGTCTACGAGCACATGATGGAAAAGCCGGAAGGCATCTACGGTTCCGGCCTCGGCTCCAACTACCAGGCGCAGGGCCTGAAGCTGTCGAAGCATTTTCGCGCCTGACGCCACCTCCGGCTTGACAGGCGCGGCCGTCTGTTGGAAGTCTGCTGACCGACGCGGGTGTAGCTCAATGGTAGAGCAGCAGCTTCCCAAGCTGAATACGAGGGTTCGATTCCCTTCACCCGCTCCAGCTTCCCTTCCTACGCCATAGGCGACATTCCTCAATCCCATTCATTTGGGGACAAATAAGCTGAGGTGTGCACTGTCTTGGCCTGGGGAGCGCTGGTGAACGCTGATTTTGCACTCGGTGGCCGCCGGGCGCGTTGAGCGCCCGGCGTACCGGTTTACTTCTTGGCGTCAGCCCAGCTCTTTACGAGCTCGTCGTAATTGACCGTGATGGGCTTTTCCTTCTCGTTGGCGATCTTGAGCTGGGGAGCGAGGTTGCCCTTGGCGACCGCGTCCTTGTTCCAGTATGCAAGATCGTGTTCCTCGGCGAGCGCCGGTCCCATGTCGCCCTGGACCTTGGCACGCTCCAGGCGCTGCAGGACCTTTTCCTGCTCTGAGCAAAGCGAGTCCATGGCGGCCTGAGCCGTCTTGGCACCCGAGGATGCATCGCCGATCGCCTGCCACCAGAGCTGCGCGAGCTTCGGATAGTCAGGCACGTTGGTGCCGGTCGGCGACCACTGGACGCGGGCCGGTGAACGATAGAACTCGATCAGGCCGCCGAGTTTCGGCGCGCGATCCGTGAAGCTCTTGTGCCGTATGGTGCTTTCGCGGATCAAGGTGAGGCCGACATGGCTCTTCTTGACGTCCACCGTCTTCGAGGTGACGAACTGGGCATAGAGCCAGGCCGCCTTGGCGCGGTTGGTGGGCGTGGACTTCATCAGCGTCCAGGAGCCGACGTCCTGATACCCGAGCTTCATGCCGTCCTTCCAGTAGACGCCGTGCGGAGACGGGGCGAAACGCCATTTCGGCGTCCCGTCCTGGTTCATGACAGGCAGGCCGGGCTTCACCATGTCGGCGGTGAAAGCCGTGTACATGAACATCTGCTGGGCAATCTCGCCCTGAGCCGGCACCGGTCCGGATTCCGAGAAGGTCATGCCCTGGGCGGCGGCCGGCGCGTAGGCCTTCATCCAGTCGAGATATTTCTGGATGGAGTAGACGGCTGCCGGGCCGTTGGTATCGCCGCCGCGTGCTACGCAGGAGCCGACCGGACGAGATTTCTCGTCGACCTTGATACCCCATTCGTCGACCGGCAGGCCGTTCGGCAGGCCCTTGTCGCCGTTGCCGGCCATGGACAGCCACGCATCGGTGAAGCGCCAGCCGAGCGACGGGTCCTTCTTGCCGTAGTCCATGTGACCATAGACCTTCTTACCGCCCACGTCGCGGCCGGTGAAGAACTCGGCAATATCCTCATAGGCCGACCAGTTGACCGGCACGCCGAGCTCGTAGCCATACTTGGCCTTGAAGTCGGCCTTGTTCTTGGCGTCGTTGAACCAGTCGTAACGGAACCAGTAGAGGTTGGCGAACTGCTGGTCCGGTAGCTGATAGAGCTTCTTGTCCGGTGCCGTCGTGAACTTCAGGCCGATGAAGTCCTGAAGATCGAGGCCGGGATTGGTGACATCCTTGCCTTCGCCGGCCATCCAGTCGGTGAGCGAGCGGGCTTGCTGGTAACGCCAATGGGTGCCGATCAGGTCGGAATCGTTGACATAGCCGTCATAGATATTTTCGCCCGATTGCATCTGGGTCTGCAGTTTTTCGACGACATCGCCTTCGCCGATCAGGTCATGGGTGACCTTGATGCCGGTGATTGCGGTGAAAGCCGGCGCCAGGACCTTCGATTCGTATTCATGCGTGGTGATCGTTTCGGAGACGACCTTGATATCGAGGCCGGCAAGCGGTTTTGCCGCATCGATGAACCATTGCATCTCCTTTTCCTGCTCGGCACGGGAAAGCGTCGAGAGTTCGCCGACTTCCTTGTCCAGGAATTGCTTTGCCTCATCCATGCCGGCATAGGCGGAACCGGTCAGAGCCAGCAGCACTGCTGCCGTCGTTGTCATAAGATGCCGTCGCATTTTATCCTCCCAGAGTTTTGCGATTGCCATTTCGTACCGAGTGGCGGTTCTCCCGCCACCTTTTCAGCTTGCCTTTCAGACGAAGCGGAAGACGCCGATTGCGTAGACCACTGCCAGGGCAAGAGCCCACCACAGGTTGGGGCCGATAAGCCCCAGCCATGCGAGATGAATGAATGCCGCGCCGAGCAGCGAGATGAAGAGCCGATCTCCCCGCGTCGTCTCGAAGCGCAGGATGCCGACCCTGGGCGAACCGCCCGGCGCGAAATATTCCCAGATGCTCATGCCGATGAGCAGGGCGAGGATCGTCAGAAAGAACAGGGCCGTCGGCAGTGTCCAGGCCATCCATGAAAAGCTCATGCGTGGTTCCTCCTTGTCAGACCCGGCCGAGGGCAAAGCCCTTGGCGATGTAGTTTCGAACGAAATAGATGACGAGTGCGCCGGGAACGATGGTCAGCACGCCGGCGGCTGCCAGCACGCCCCAGTCCATGCCTGAGGCCGAAACGGTGCGCGTCATGATGGCGGAAATGGGCTTGGCGGCCGTGGTCGTCAGCGTACGGGCGAGCAGCAGTTCCACCCAGGAAAACATGAAGCAGAAGAAGGCGGCGACTCCGATGCCCGAGGCGATCAGTGGCATGAAGATCTTCACGAAGAACCGCGGGAACGAGTAGCCGTCGATATAGGCGGTCTCGTCGATTTCCTTCGGTACGCCCGACATGAAGCCTTCCAGGATCCAGACGGCAAGCGGCACGTTGAACAGGCAATGGGCGAGGGCGACCGCGATATGCGTGTCGATCAGACCGAAGGCGGAGTAGAGCTGGAAGAAGGGCAGGGCGAAGACGGCGGGCGGCGCCATCCGGTTGGTGAGCAGCCAGAAGAACAGATGCTTGTCGCCAAGGAACCGATAGCGCGAAAAGGCATAGGCAGCCGGCAATGCCGCCAGAACCGAAATCAAGGTGTTCAGCACCACATAGATAATGGAATTGATATAGCCGTTGTACCAGGAAGGGTCCGTGAAGATCACCATGTAGTTCCTGAACGTCGGGTTCTGCGGCCAGAGCGAGAACGCTCCGGTGATCTCGGAATTCTCCTTGAAGCTCATGTTGACGAGCCAGTAGATCGGCAGCAGCAAGAAGATGATGTAGACCGTCGAGACCACCCAGGAGAAATTGCCTGCAGGCTTGTATTTGATTGCGCGCGCCATTGTCTTCTCCCCCTCAATTGTCCGCATCGCTGCTGGTCATCACGGTGTAGAAGATCCATGACAGCAGCAGGATGATCAGGAAGTAGACGATCGACATGGCGGCGGCAGGACCGAGGTCGAACTGGCCGACCGCCGTCTTGACGAGGTCGATCGAAAGGAAGGTCGTGGAGTTCCCCGGCCCCCCGCCCGTGACCACGAACGGCTCCGTATAGATCATGAAGCTGTCCATGAAGCGCAAGAGGACGGCGATCAGCAGCACCCGCTTCATCTTCGGCAGCTGGATGTAGCGGAACACCGACCACCTTGATGCCCCATCGATCTTGGCCGCCTGGTAATAGGCGTCCGGAATGGAGACGAGACCGGCGTAGCACAACAGCACGACGAGGCTCGTCCAGTGCCACACATCCATGACGACGACGGTGATCCAGGCGTCCAGAGGATCGCGCACATAATTGTAGTCGATGCCGAGCGCCGCCAGCGTATGGCCAAGCAGGCCGATATCGACCCGTCCGAAAACCTGCCAGATCGTGCCGACGACATTCCACGGGATAAGAAGCGGAAGGGCCATCAGCACCAGGCAGACCGGCACGCCGATGCCCTTCTTCGGCATGTTCAGCGCGATGAAGATGCCGAGCGGAATCTCGAGCGCAAGGATGATGAAGGAGAAAAGCAGATTGCGCTGGAGAGCTTCCCAGAAGCGGGCAGAATGCAGGATATCGTCGAACCAGTCGGTGCCGGCCCAGAAGAAAGCGTTGTTGCCGAACGTATCCTGGACCGAATAGTTCACCACGGTCATCAGCGGAATGGCCGCCGAGAAGGCGACGAGCAGGAGCACGGGAAGCACCAGAAACCAGGCTTTGTTGTTCCACGTCTTTTCCATGTTCAGGCCTCCCTGCCGACGCGCCACGAATTGGCATAGATATTCAGCGCGCCGGGATCGAACGTGACGCGGGGCTCTGTCGGGAATTCGATATCCTCAGAAGCGACGATCGCGATCGGCTGTCCCGCGAGGTTGGCGCGAACGATCTTCCGCCGGCCGATATCCTCGACACGCGTCACCGTCACCGGCATGCCTTCGCGGCCGATGCGGATGAATTCCGGTCGGATGCCGAGCTCGACCTTGTCTCCCGCGGCAATCTTTGGTGCATGGTCGAGGGCGATCGCCTCGCTCCCGAGCGTGATCGTGCTGCCATGAACCTCGGCGGGCATCACGTTCATGCCGGGTGAGCCGATGAAATAGCCGACGAACGTATGGCTCGGTCTCTCGAAGAGCTCCGCCGGCGTTCCGATCTGAACGATCTGCCCGTCGTACATGACGACCACCTTGTCGGCGAAGGTGAGCGCCTCCGTCTGGTCATGGGTGACATAGACCATGGTAAAGCCGAACTGCTTGTGAAAGCGCTTGAGCTGGGAGCGGAGCACCCACTTCATATGCGGATCGATGACCGTCAGCGGCTCATCGAAAAGGATCGCGTTGACATCGTTGCGGACGAGACCTCTCCCGAGCGAGATCTTCTGCTTCTGGTCGGCAGTCAGCCGCTGGGCCTTGCGGTTCGACCAGTCGGAGAGGTCGATGATTTCCAGCATCTCGCGGACGCGACGATCGACGTCCGGTTCCGCGATGCCTCTGTTGCGCAGGGGGAATGCCAGGTTGTCGTAGACCGTCATCGTGTCATAGATGACCGGGAACTGGAAAACCTGGGCTATGTTGCGTTCCTGCGTGGAAAGATTGGTGACGTCGTTTCCATCGAAGAGAATGCGTCCGTGGGACGGTTGCAGCAGGCCGGAAATGATGTTCAGCAAGGTCGTCTTGCCGCAGCCGGAAGGCCCGAGCAGGGCATAGGCGCCGCCATCGGCCCATTCGTGGTCCACCTCGCGCAGCGCATAGGCCGCGTCGGATTTCGGGTTGGGGCCGTAGGCGTGGCGGATGTGATCGAGCGTGATGCGTGCCATGTCCGCCTCCTTCAAGCCGCCGCCGCGATGGCGCGGCCGTCTGTTCCGAAAGCCATCAGATGACGGGTATCCAGGAACAGTTCGATTTCCGTATCCGGATCGATTTCGTGGATGCCGGGTGCCAGCATGACCCAGCGTACGCCGTCGTAGTGCATATGCACGAAGCTTTCCGAGCCCGTAATCTCCGAAATCTGCGTCTGGGCCTTGAGCTTCGCTGCATTGCCTGTCTGTGCCGTGAGCCCCAGGTGATGGGGGTGAAAGGCAATGGTCACCGGACCGTCCGGCACGCCGGACAGATGCGGTGGCACCGCGAGACTGTCTGCTTCCTGATATCGGAACGAGCCGCCGGACTTGACCACATTGATGAAGTTGAGCGGCGGGTCGGCAAATGTCTTGGCCGTCACCAGGTCCGCCGGGCGACGGTAGACCTCGATCGTCGGCCCGAATTGCGTGATCCGTCCTTCCGAGAGCGTTGCCGTATTGCCGCCGAGCAGCAAGGCTTCGGATGGTTCGGTCGTCGCATAAACGAAGATGGCGCCGGATTGCGCGAAGATCTTCGGCAGTTCCTCGCGCAGTTCCTCGCGAAGCTTGTAGTCGAGATTGGCCAGCGGCTCGTCCATCAGCACCAGGCTCGCATTCTTGACGAGTGCGCGGGCGAGCGCCGTACGCTGCTGCTGCCCGCCGGAAAGGTTGAGAGGTGTCCGATCGAGATAGGGGGTCAACCTCAGCAATTCCGCAGCGCGACGGACTTCCCGGTCGATGGTCGCCGCATCCTTGCCGGCGATCCGCATCGGCGAGGCGATGTTTTCATAGACGGTCAGAGCCGGATAATTGATGAACTGCTGGTAGACCATCGCGACATTGCGTTTTTGCACCGCAACGCCGGTGACGTCGGCGCCATCGAAATAGACCGAGCCGCTGGTGGGACGGTCGAGCCCGGCCATCAATCGCATGAGCGACGTCTTGCCCGAGAGCGTCGGGCCTAACAGAACATTCAGCGTGCCGCGATCCAGTGCAAGATTGGTCGGATGAATATGGTATTCACCCCCCACCATCTTGGCGACGTTGCGCATTTCCAGCATTCGGGTTCCCGTGCCTCCTCACACTGGGAACACATGCCGCTTATCCGGCCATTTTTGCCGGTATAGCGGCCATGTACTCCTCCAGATATTGTTTTTCCGGTTCACTCAACCGCAGACCGTCCTTGGTTCTCCGCCAGAGCACATCCTCCGCGCTCATGGCCCATTCACGGTCGACAAGATATTTCACTTCAGCCTCGTAGAGATCTCCCCCGAAGTGGTGACCGAGATCCTGCATTCTGGTCGCGTTGCCGAGGATCGCCGCCGCGCGGGTTCCGTACCGGCGCACCAGGCGCCGCGCCTGCCTTTCTTCAAGAAACGGATAGCGGGCCTTGAGCTTTGCCACTTCATCCTCGTAACCCTGCGCGGCAAAATCGCCGCCGGGCAGATGGCTTTTCGCCGTCCAGGAATGTCCCTTTGCCCCGATCGCTTCGCCGATTTTCTCCAGCGCATGTTCAGAAAGTCGGCGATAGGTGGTCAGCTTGCCGCCGAAGACGTTGAGCAGAGGCGCGCCATGAGTGACATCGACCTTCAGCACATAATCGCGGGTTGCTTCCTGCGCCTTTGAAGCGCCGTCGTCAAAAAGCGGCCGAACGGCCGAATAGGTCCAGACGATGTCGGCCGGTCGCACCGGCTCCCGAAAATACTCACTCGCCGCATCGCAGAGATACGTCGTCTCCTCGTCGGAGATTTTCACATCCCTTGGGTTGCCGGAATAATCCCGGTCGGTCGTGCCGATAAGGGTGAAATCGTTCTCGTAAGGGATCGCGAAAATAATGCGATTGTCCCGGTTCTGAAAGAAATAGGCCCGGGATCCCTCGAACTTCTTTTTCACGACGATATGGCTGCCCTGGACAAGGCGCACATGGCGGGCGTCATTGTTGCCGAGCGCCTCGCGGATCACCTGATCCACCCAGGGGCCAGCGGCATTCACCAGCATGCGGGCCTGATAAGTCTCGGTCCCGCCGGTGCGGGCATCGAGCGTACCAATCGTCCACAGACCATTCTCCTGACGGGCGGAAACAACCCGGGTGCGCGGCAGAATCAAAGCGCCGCGATCGGCGGCATCCCGGGCGTTCAGCACGACCATGCGGGCGTCGTCCACCCAGCCGTCGGAATATTCGAATGCCTTGGTAAAAAGCGGCTTCAGAGGCTTCCCGGCCGGGTCGGTGCGCATGTCGAGCACCGCGGTCGGCGGCAACAGCTTTCGGCCACCGAGATGATCGTAGAGAAACAGGCCGAGGCGGATCAGCCATGCCGGGCGAACCCCGCCCTTGTGGTAGGGCAGGACGAAACGCAGCGGCCAGATGATGTGCGGCGCCATCGCCCAGAGCGTCTCGCGCTCCATCAGAGATTCCCGCACGAGCCTGAATTCGTAATGTTCGAGATAGCGCAGGCCGCCGTGGATGAGTTTGGTGGCGCCCGAGGAGGTGCCGGAGGCAAAATCATCCATCTCCGCCAGCGCGACCGAATAGCCCCGTCCGGCTGCATCGCGTGCAATGCCGCAGCCGTTGATGCCGCCGCCGATCACGAAGATATCGTGGATTTTTTGACCCATCATTTCCCTCGCTGATCCGAAACGGCAGCAAGCCTCTAGGCATTATGAACTTAAAATGGATTAAATCGAAAATATTCCGAATGTCAAACGAAACTGAAGGGCTAATGAACTTCAGCATTCATCTTCGAGGTTTCCACCAGCGCAACGCCGTTCTGCAGGCAGATTTCCCGGATCGAAGGAGAGGCGCAGTGATCGGTGATAAAGGTTTGAACCTGCGAGATCTGGCCGATACGCACGGGAGCGGTGCGCTCGAATTTTGTCGAGTCGGCAACCAGGATCACGTGCCTGGCATTGGCGATGATCGCCTGGGCAACTTTCACTTCGCGAAAATCATAATCGAGAAGAGCTCCATCCGGGTCGATCGCCGAAACGCCGATGATCGCGTAGTCGACCTTGAATTGGCGGATGAAATCGACTGCGGCTTCACCGACAATTCCTCCGTCCGACTGACGAACGACGCCGCCGGCGATGACGACCTCGATCTCGTCGAGAAGACGCAACCTGTTGGCAACGTTTATATTATTGGTAATCACCATGAGTTCGCGGTGATTGACCAGCGCCTCGCTGACAGCTTCGGTGGTGGTGCCGATGTTGATGAGGAGTGAGGCGTTGTCCGGGATGAGGTTGGCAGCGGCGACGCCGATCGCCTGTTTTTCCGCGGCGGCGATCTGCCGGCGTGCGTCATATCGGACATTCTCGTTGCTGCGGGGAAGAGTGGCGCCGCCATGGATCCGCGTGAGGATTTGCTTGTCGCACAGATCATTCAGATCTTTGCGGATCGTTTGCGAAGTTACCGAGAACTTTGCCGCCAGGTCGTCGACGAGCACTCGTCCCGCCGACTTCGCAAGTTCGACAATCTTCGCCTGGCGGTCCGTGATGAACACTTCACCTCTCCGTTCGCTTTTCTTTCACTTTTAGCGAAAGCGCGCGTAAAGGCAAATGCCGTGCGTTGATTTTTCGACGCACGGTGGGAGCATCCCGGAATGTTCAGGCGGAGCGGATGCCGGCGACACTCTCCAGCTCGGCCATCATGGTGTCCGACAACTGCAGTTCCGCCGCGGCGAGGTTTTCACGCAGGTGGCCCACGGATGACGTTCCCGGAATGAGAAGAATGTTCGGTGCGCGACGCAGCAGCCAGGCGAGTGCGACCTGCATCGGCGTCGCATCCAGGCGCTGGGCAACGTCCGACAGGATCGACGATTGCAGCGGGCTGAAGCCGCCGAGCGGGAAAAACGGCACATAGGCGATGCCATCACGAGCGAGATCGTCGATCATGGCATCGTCTTGCCGGTGAGCGAGATTGTACTGGTTCTGCACGCAGACGATCTTGGCGATGCCCTGACCCTCGGTTACCTGTGCCGGCGTGACGTTGCTGAGCCCGATGTGGCGGACGAGGCCCTTGCGCTGCAGCTCCGCCAGAACCGTCAGGGGCTCTTCGATCGAGCCTTCGACCGGGCCGTGGACATCGAACATGATACGCAGATTGACGACGTCCATGGCGTCGAGACCGAGATTGCGCAGGTTGTCGTGCACAGCCTGTGTCAGCTGCTCGGCGGAGAACGCCGGGTTCCATGAACCGTCGGTCCCGCGCATGGCGCCGATCTTGGTCACGATCACCAGATCGTCAGGGTACGGATGAAGCGCGTCGCGGATGATCTGGTTGGTCACATGCGGACCATAAAAATCGCTGGTGTCTATATGATCGACCCCAGCCGCGACCGCCTCGCGCAATACCGCCACCGCTGCATCGCGATCTTTCGGTGGGCCAAAGACACCCTTGCCCGCAAGCTGCATGGCCCCATAGCCGAGCCGTTTCACGTTGCGGTCGCCGAGGGTAAATGTGCCTGCCCGGTCTATATTCGACATGGGATCTCTCCTTTTCAAGACGACATAGACATAGACCTTGAGAGCTCGCACGAAAATCCGGTACAATCGGCACAGGCCGTACGGAATTTCGAACGATGAAAATCGACCTAGGTGATCTGAATGCTTTTGTGGCAGTGGCGCGCGCAGGTGGGTTTCGCGAGGGCGCGCGGGCCTCTGGCAGCAGCGCATCGGGATTGAGCGAGGCGGTGCGGCGTGTTGAGGCGCAACTCGGGGTCAGGCTCCTCAATCGCACCACGCGCAGCGTGGTGCCGACGGAGGCGGGCGCCGGCCTGCTGGCTCGGTTGACCCCTGCGCTCACCGAGGTCGACGCGGCCCTCGACGTGGTCAACAGGTTTCGCGACAAACCTGCGGGCGTTCTTCGTCTCAATGTACCGGTCAGCGCCGCGCGGCTGGTGCTCCCGGCGATCATCCCGCGGTTCCTCGCAGCCTATCCCGACATACGGCTCGAAATCGTCGCCGATGACAGCTTCGTCGACGTGCTGGCTGCCGGATGCGACGCCGGCATCCGCTATGATGAGCGGCTGGAGCAGGACATGATCGCGGTTCCCATCGGTCCGCGCCTGCAGCGCTTTGCGGCCGCGGCATCCCCCGCATACCTCGATCGCCATGGCCGCCCCGATCATCCGCGCGACCTGCTCGGCCACGCCTGCATTCGCGGGCGTTTCACAAGCGGCGCGATGATGCTCTGGGAATTCGAACGGGACGGCGAGGTGGTGCGGATCGATCCGACGGGGCCGCTGATCGTACAGATAGGCGCAGCAACCGATCTTGCCGTCGAGGCGGCGATTGCCGGCACCGGCATCATGTTGCTGTTCGAGGACTGGTTGCGGCCCCATCTTGACAATGGCTCTCTCGAACCTGTGCTCGAGCCGTGGTGGCTGCAATTTTCCGGCCCATTTCTCTATTATCCCGGCCGACGGCTCGTACCGGCGTCGCTGCGGGCTTTCATCGATTTCGTCAAGGCGTCCAACCAGTCGTGAGAGCGTGACGCCGCCGTTGTGTTCGGTCGACGGGCGTGGCCGCATGTCGGATGCATTTGCCTCCTGTCGGTCTCGGCCGGAACCACGTCCCCAATGAGGCGTTCAGGGGGAGCGTGGAGCATGAAATGGCTGGCAATTGGATTCATCTTTGCATCGACATGCAGCGGATCTTCGCGGAAGACACTCCTTGGCACGTCCCCTGGATGCGTGAAGTATCGCCATCGATCGAGGAGCTCTCCGGCCGCCATCCTGAGAAGACGATCTTTACGAGGTTCGTCACGCCGTCTCGGCCCGAAGCGATGAAGGGGATGTGGCGGGTTTATTATGAAAAGTGGCGGATGATGACGCGCGAGTATCTCGATCCAGGCCTTGTCGATCTGATCCCTTCATTGGAAGCCCTTGTCCCTCCTGCCCGCATATTCGACAAGATGACGTATTCTCCCTGGGTGAGCGGAAGGCTGCATGGAATGCTCTTGAAGGAGGGCATCGGAACCGTGGTCCTTACCGGTGGTGAGACCGACGTCTGCGTCCTGTCCGCAGCGCTTGGCGCCATCGATCTTGGATACCGTGTGATCGTGCTGAGGGATGCCGTCTGCAGCGGAGCCGATGATACGCATGACGCGTCGCTCGAACTTCTGGGAGACCGCTTCTCGGTTCAGCTCCATCTCGCAACCACCGAAGAATTCCTGCGAGAGCTCTAGAAAGCCCGTCCGCTCGGCGGAAGTATCGGCCTGCCCGATTTCCGAGCCAAAAGCCCGGTTTAACGCTGCGAAATAACGCACTCTGCACGGCCCCGCTCCATTTTGCCGCTCCGGGTTTCGAGGTCCCTGCCGGCATATTAACGCGTCGTTGACTACGTGCTTTAGTGATTTTTAATATGCGCACATGCTAGTGGATGCGAGCAGCGCAATGCGGACATGACGTCTTCTGCAGCCTTGGGCAAAACAATAACGCTGGGATCTGTCATGCTCGCACGCCGACCGAAGGAGAGCCGTGAAGGCTACTCCGTTTTCATCGCTACTTCGCTGCTCCTTCTTGTTGCAATGATCCTGGGGGGGATAGGTGCTCATGTGGTCGACCGCATGCGCAGTTCCGCCAACGCGCTCGACGACAACAGAGCCATTCTGGCAGCAGAGGCGGCTGTCTCCTCGTTCAAGGAAAAACTTGCCGCAACCGTGCGGGACAATGCCGTTTGGGATGACGCCTACAAGGCGATAACCCAAGGGGATCGCGAGGGGTGGGTCTATGAGAATTGGGGCAAGACCAGCGCGGACTACGCTCTCTATGACGGGATAGTGCTGACGGCGCCGGCAGGCGGCAAGGGCACCGCCTATCTCAAGGCCGATATAATAGACCCGACCGAATATCTAGGCACAAAATTTCCTGGGCAAACGGAAGCCGTCGCTCGGCCTGGCATCGACCCGATCGTCAACTTTTTCAGAAACGGCGACGATATCATTGCGGTGGCGTCGGAAGCGGTCCAGCCGTTTGGTGCACAGGTAGAGGATCCAACCTACTATGTCCTCAGCCTCTTCAAGACTCTGACTTCTGAAGTCGTGGCCCAAATAGCCAAAGAACATCAGCTCCCGGAGCTCCACATAACCGACCGTCCGGCAGGCAACCTTCTGAATTCGCCGCTCATGGATGTGGATGGAATTGAAATCGCACGTTTGGCTTGGCCAAGTGCCGCTCCAGGAAACACGATTTTTGAGGAGGCGCGCCCCTTTATTGCCGCGGCAGTCGCTATCCTTGGCGTTTATCTTGTTGGTGTCCTGTTTGCAGGCTGGTCGGAAATGCGTCGCTTGAAGAGCTTGGCGGATCGCGCCCAACATGAAGCCACGCACGACAGCCTCAGCGGTCTCTTGAACAGGCTCGGCCTGATCGAGGGACTGGACCGGTTGATGCAGGCCGACAAAAGCCAGGTACTGGTTTTGCATCTGATCGATCTCGACGGCTTCAAGGCAGTCAACGATGCCTGGGGGCATGCGATTGGAGATCAGCTGATCAGGCTGGTGGCGGAAGCTCTGCGCGACATCCATGGAGGCGTATTCGGTGTCGCCCGGCTGGGCGGTGATGAATTCGCTCTGGTTCAGCGCGGCTCCGCGAACCTCGCCGAATTTGACAATCAAGTTCTCGAACGTCTCAAAAGGCCGTTTCTCATCGAAGGCCGCACGATCGAAATTGGCGCAAGCATTGGCGTTGCCTCCCGTGACGACGCAGGGAATGCGCACGAACTTCTTCGCCGGGCGGATATGGCCCTTTATGAAGCGAAGGAAATGGGCAGGGGATGCGCCGTTACCTATCATCCGGATCTTGACCGCCAGCGCGAGAAGATCGCGGGTTTGGAAGGCGATCTTCGGCGCGCTCTCCAGAATGACGAGATCCAGCCTGTCTTCCAGCCACTGGCTTCGGCGGCTTCGGGCGAGATCACGGGCGTGGAGGCGCTGGCAAGGTGGAGACGCGCCGAAGCAGCGATCGGTCCGGATGCATTCATACCTCTGGCGGAAAGGTGTGGATTGATCGATATCCTGGGCCTCCAGATGCTCCGGAAGTCTATCGTGGCGTCCCGGGCATGGTCTCCGCTCTCCTTGTCGGTCAATGTTTCTCCGATCCAGCTTTGTAACCCCAACTTCGCCGGGGATGTGCTCGCTGTTCTGAAAGAGGAAGGGTTTGATCCTTCGCGACTGACACTCGAGATCACCGAAGCGGTGCTGATGTCGAACCCTGAGCAGGCACGACGCTCCATCACCGCCCTGAAATCGGCAGGCATCCGTTTTGCTCTTGATGATTTTGGCGCCGGTTATGCCAGTATCGGCACGCTTCGTGAGTTCGGCTTCGACCGGATGAAGATCGATCGCTCCCTGGTTCAAGCCATAAATGACGGCAGCACCGGCCGGAACGTCCTGACGGCCACGATCTCGTTGGCTCAGGCCCTCGGAATCCCGGTCACCGCCGAAGGCATCGAATCCGCCGATCAAGCGGACCTGCTTCGAATTGCCGGCTGCGATCAGCTGCAAGGCTACCTGGTGGGCAAGCCAATGGGGCGAGACGAGCTTGCATCCTGGCTGACTTCATCGATTGCCGCGTGAGGGTTCTTCCTGTGACAGCGCCGGCCTAAGCCGAATGCTGCTGTTTGATTTCGTCAAACGGCAGCTCGACCGTGAAGGTCGTACCCTTTCCCAGGAGGCTCTGGACCGAGATCGACCCGCCATGCAACTCCACAATTTCCTTGACGATATTGAGGCCGATCCCCGTTCCCGCAATACCGGTGGCGCTACGGGCGCGGAAGTAGGGCTCGAACAGCTTCGGCAGGTCGTCAGCATCCATGCCGATGCCGGAATCGCTGACGCTGACCAGAACCCGCCGACCGTCCTTCCATCCACTGACGCGGATTTTGGAGCCGGCGGGCGAGTACTTCACCGCGTTTGACAACAGATTGGAAAAGACCCGCTCTATTGCGGCCTCGTCGATCATCTGCAGAGCTGGAAGCGCTTCGAGATCATGGCTGATCGTGTGGCTCTTGCTGATCTCCGCCCGGTTTGCGATGCATTGGCGAAGAACCGCGCCGAGCGAACTGGCCTCCTTGTTGATCGCAATGGTCCCTGTCTCCAGCCGCCCGGCGGCGAGGATACTTTCCATCAGCTCGACCATGCGGGCGACCGCGCCCTTGATCTGCAGAGCCTTGCCCTCCAGGAACTGCGGAGTCGCAGCCGCCTTCGTGCGCGTAAGCCGCTGAGCCGCTCCGTCGATCACGGCCAGAGGCGTCCTGAACTCGTGTGAAATCATTCCTACGAAGCGGCGCTGTAGCGCATTGATGCCCCGTTCATGCTGGAGAAGGCGATCCAGCTCGACGTTCTTTTCCTGCACTTCCGCGGTCCTCGCCAGAACGATCTTTTCGAGCTCGTCCCGATGCTGGCGCAGTCTGCGCTCGCTGGACTGGAGGGCTTTGAGGGCAAGCTGGCGGTCGTGGACATCCTCCAGCAAACCATACCAGCGGACCACCCCACCGTTACCGTCGAGCCGGGCTGCCGCCCGGTTCCGATACCACCGATACCGCCCCTTCGCGGACCCGATCCTGTAGATCATGTCGAACGACGCGCCGGTCTTCACCGAGGACTCCCATTTGGCAATCACTTCCGGCAGGTCCGCCGGGTGCAGGGTCTTCTCCCACCCGCGTCCCAGCGCTTCGCCGACCTCCCGTCCGGACGCGTTCTGCCACCCTGGGCCGACTTCGATGACGTTCCCCTGTGCGTCGGCCAACCACGGCGTTTGGGGATGCAGTTCTACGAGGGAGCGATAGTGCTCCTCACTCGCCCGCAGGACTTGCTCGGCATGCCGAAGTTTGGTGATGTCCGAAATGACGACAACGACGACCGGTTTCTTTCCGCCGGGCACTGGCAGGAAAGACCGCCGCTTGTGCGTGAAAAGCGTCCGGGTCGAACCATCCGGCCCGGTGACCTCCTCCTCGAACCGCCGCTCCTCGCCGGTCGCCAGCACTCCGGCATCCACCTTCTGGATTCGGTCGGCTTCGTCCGCAGGTAAGAAGTCGTGGTCTGTGTGGCCAAGCGCGTCATCGAGGTTCACGCTGAACATCTCGCATGCCTTGCTGTTGAGGAACAGGAAGCGCGACTCGGCATCCTTGATGATCGTCGGTCCTGGTGCGCCCTCGAACAGGTCTTCCAGGAGTTCGCGGTGAGATGTTTGCAGATCAGGCCCGATGGCGGAGCAGAGGTTCATTCGCAGGCGTCCAGGTGTACTCGCGCAAATTTGATCGACACCTAATGTACATTCAGAGCGTTACCGAATGCTGAAACCGGAGGTGTTGCTTCGGTAGCAAGTACACTTTATCGGCAGGCCAGCGAGGCCCGGTATTCCAATGGGCCTGACGGAAACTCCGTGGCCCGCTTTACGGCATGCGGCCGCATTTCAACGAATCCCGGGTTACCGTTGCGAGCATGCCGGCCGGCTATTCCTCGACCCAATAGGACGTCGTATTTTCGATGACTTTTTTAATTTTGCGATTGTCTCTCCATTCTCGTCCGGTGTCACGGATGACCGGTCTCTGCTGCGGAGAGAAAATGTAATTCTTGTGCGGCGCCGCCAACCGTTCAAGCTCTGCGTTGACGCCGGAATAGAATTGTTTTTCCGGATCCCGAGAGGGGTCCATCAGGCTTGAAGCCTGCCGGGCAAACGATCCGCGAAGAATGGAAGGGGACGTGGTGAACTTCGGAAAAGTCTTGAAAAGCGGGATTTTTATGCCGAGGAACCGCGCATACTCGTTTCTCTCGTGAAGATGGCCGTCCTTTGCGATATTCCAGTTCTGATCAGCCGTATGAAAGGAAACCTGCATCACGCTCGGATCTGAAAACGGGCCGAAAATCTCCTCGCCGAGGTCGGTCAGCGCGATCCAGTCATCTTCGAGGTGGAACACATAGTCGGAACGCGTGTTGGCCCAGAGACGCTTGACCGCGGCGCCAAAACCCGGCTCGCTCGGTCTGAAGAAGGAGGCTGATGGCAAGTAGCTGCCGACCACGCGCAGGCACTCGGCTTCATCCTCTTCAGTGCCGAAGATCGGGTCTATGTTGACGAGAACGTTCGAGAAGGAAAAATGAGCAAAGCAGCGCTTTGAGAAACTTTCCAAAGTCTGCTCGAGCAAGCCTGGTCTTCTGCCGGCAACTATACACAAATCCATACTAAAATTCGCCACGCGGCATATCTCCGGAAAATCCGGAACTCCGTATAGAGATCCTTTTGTCGAGATACCATAGGGCCCGCAAGGTCACCACCGGCGTTGAGACATGCTGTCCCATAACCGTGCATAAAGACGCTTGATCGGAGCCATCCGAAATCGACGGCACGCGCACTCCGCCGAAGGAGGAACCTTGGCCTCGCTTCGACCTTAACGCGGCTCAGTTCACGGCCGCCTCCCGCAATGGCAAGCGGCAACGCCGAGACATCGGGCAACTGCTCCGGCAGGGAAACGCCGATTGTGCTCCACAAACCGATACGGGCTATCTTCTGAAGAAAGAAGCCAGATAGGCAAGGGTGCCACTGGACCTGCGGGTGGCTATGGAACGCACCTGTTGGGCGACTGTACTTGCGCTCACATGGGCTCCGAAGTGGCAGAAGCAGACCAGTTTATGGAGTTGGCGGTCGGACAATTCAAAAAACCGTCTGGCCTCCCCATAGGTGTCGTCTCGCATCCCCGCCGCGCGTAGAACCGGATCGCCGAAGGCGACGGCAATCGCCGTCCCGTCGCCGCGCATGGCAGCCCTTATTTCATCCGGCTGATATTCGGTTTCCCGAAATGTCGAAAGGGATCGGTCGGGGTTGAGCTCCAGAATCTCGGCCCACCGTTCGAGCCGTTCGCTGCTTGACATCCGGAAGTCGGGATAGTTGCGGTTTATCCTAGCGATAGTCCTGAGCTGATCGACTGCACGTTGCTCCATTACGGCCTCCTATTTGAACAAATAGATGCCCGTCGCCCACCTGCAATTTGATCCAGACCGCTTTTGATGTCCAATCACGATTGGGCGCCGGCATGAGGTCCGGCCTTTCCTTAATCAAAATTGATGAGCCCAGGGCCGCCCGATCGGTGGAGACTTGCGCCTGCGCCCCGTCAGGAGAAAAGATCACCCTTATGAAGGATCTCGCGGGGATGAGCGGAATGTTCCTTCACCACCTTCTCGGCGCCGTCGATTTCCTGCAACATGACGTCGTAGCCCCAGAGATCAGCTAGATGCTGGAGGACCTGCTTGGTCTCGCTGTCCTCAAGAACCCAGTCGTTCGGCGCCCGGTGCTGCAGCAGCAGGCGACGGTCGCCGGCGAGATCGACATCGACGATGTCGATCCTCGGGTCGGTCCAGCCGATATCGTATTCGCGCGCCAGCTGGCGGCGGACGCGTTTGTAGCCCCGCTCGTCGTGAATCGCCGAAACCAATATCCCTTCGCTTATCTGCGGATCGTCGTAGAGCTGGAAAAGGCGCCATTTGCGGATCAGGTGCGGGCTCAGGAACTGGCTGATGAAGCTCTCATCGCGATAGTCGGCCCAGATGCCGCGCAGAACCTGCATGGGGTCTCCGCGACCTGCGATATCCGGGAACCATTCGCGATCCTCATCGGTTGGATCCGTCACGATCCGCTCGATATCCTGCATCATGGCAAAGCCGATGGCGTAAGGGTTGAAGCCGGAGAAGCGCCGGTCGTCATAGGTCGGCTGGAACACGACATTGGTGTGGGATTTCAGGAATTCGAAATAGTTGCCGTCACTGATCTGCCCACGGTCGTGCAGTCGGTTCATGATCTGGTAATGGACGTAGGTCGCGGTGCCCTCGTTCATCACCTTGGTCTGGCGCTGAGGGTGGAAATATTGCGCCACGTGGCGGACGATGCGCAGGATTTCCCTTTGCCACGGCTGCAGCCGAGGCGATGACTTTTCGAGGAAATAGAGCAGGTTGTCCTGCGGCAGGCCGAGCGCCGCACGCCGTCTTTCGAAATCGACATCGGCGGCATCGCGCTTGCGGCCCGCCGGCACCGTGCGCCAGAGATCGTTAAACATCTGTTCTTCGTGGGCGCGCCGTTCCTGCAGCCGTTTTTCTTCCTGGCGCAGGTCGAGCCGAGTCTTGCCGGCATAACGATGCACGCCGTGCGACATCAGCGCATGGGCGGCATCGAGGGTGCGCTCTACCGCCGTTTCGCCGTAACGCTCCTCGCAGCGGGCAATATAGCCCTTAGCGAAATCGAGATAGTCGAGAATGCCCTCGGCATCCGTCCACAGCTTGAACAGGTAGTTGTTCTTGAAGAAATGGTTATGGCCGAAGGCCGCATGGGCGATGACCAGAGTCTGCATCGTCGCCGTGTTCTCCTCCATCAGGTAGGAGATGCAGGGCGATGAGTTGATGACGATCTCATAGGCGAGATCCCGCATGCCGCGGCGGTAGAAGGCCTCATGATGGGCGAAATGTTTGCCGAAGGACCAGTGCCGGTAAAACAGCGGCATGCCCGTCGATGAATAGGCATCCAGCATCTGTTCGGCGGTGATCACCTCGATCTGGTTCGGGTAGACATCGAGCCCCAGCTCGCCGATCGCGATCTCCTCGCACGCGTCGTGGATGCGCTGAAGGGTCGAAAAATCCCAGTCGGCGCCCTCGAAGAGCAGTCGATCCTTCTGCATAGCCGCCTGGGTCATGGCACCGCCTTCGTCTGTGTCGAACGCTTCTGAAAGAGATCGTGGAAGACCGGGAAAATCTCGTTCTTGCGACAAACCTTGCGCATCGCAAGGGTGGCCGAGCCGGACCGGATGCCTTCATAGAGGCGCCAGAGAGGCGAGTTGGAGATCGAGGAATCTCCGCCCTCCTCATCGACTTCGATATAGGCGAAATACTGGCAGAGCGGCAGGATCTCGTGTTTCAGCAGATGGCCGGCCGGACCCTCGTCCCGGTAGGAATTGTCGCCGTCGGAGGCCTGCGCCGCATAGATGTTCCATTCCGTGGGGTCGAAGCGTGCGGCGATGATGTTGCGCATGGCCGCAAGCGCGCTCGATACCAGCGTGCCGCCGGTCGCCTGGCCGTAGAAGAAGGTATCCTCGTCGACCTCCTCTGCCTTTTCCGTGTGCCGGATGAAGACGATCTCCACCTTCTCGTAACGCTGCGACAGAAACAGATAGAGCAGCAGGTAGAAGCGCTTGGCCAAGTCCTTCATGTGTTCCGACATCGAGCCGGAGACGTCCATCAGGCAGAACATTACCGCCTTCGCAACCGGCTTCGGTTCGTTGTCGAAACGGCGATAGCGCACGTCGAGCGGATCGACGTATGGAATGCGCCGGATCCTGTCCGTCAGCGACTTGAGTTCCGCCGTCAGCGCAAGCCGGGTCTCCTCGTCCTCGCTTTCCTCGATCTGGCGTTGCAACACCTCGATTTCGGCAGGCTTGGGACGCTTGAGAGCGATGCGCCGCATCATGGCGAGCCGCGTCGTCCGATCGATGGAAAGATTGGAAGGGGAACCCGAAATGGAGTAGCCGGCTCGAACCGGGCTCATCTCTTCGGTTTCGCTGAGCCGCCGCTTGGCGAGTTCAGGCAGTTCGAGGTCATCCAGAAAGACCGAGAGGAACTCCTCGCGCGTCAGAACGAAGCGGAAGCCGTCTTCGCCGTCCCCCTGGCCGGCCTCCTTGGGCCTGCCGGCACCCTGGCCCGGGGGGCGGGGAATGATATCGCCTTCGACAAAGGCCCGGTTGCCGGGCAGGACATGGTCCGTGATCCCGCCTTCGGCCCGGCGAAAACTCGGCTCGCCCATGCCGCCGATCGGAAGGCTGACTTCGCCGCCATCCAGTACATCACGGATGCTGCGGCTTTGCAGGGATCGCCTGACTGCTTGCTGCACGGCGTCCTTTGCGCGCCGCAGAAACCGCTGCCGATTTTCCAAACTTTTACCGCGCGGGTTCAGCCGCCGGTCGATGATGTGCATGTTGGCTCCTGCATGAGCATTAGGGTCTGTACTCAACTAGGTTTCGGACGCCGCACGACCCAGTATGCCACAATCCTACGTCCTGTCGTCACACACAATGATGGACATCAAATCCACCTTTGTGTGTTTAAGGAACTGAACGGTTTTCTTGCATGGTGCGTTCCAAATCCTAATTGAGTACAGACGCTAACCTGCCTGCTTAACCCGCATGTACCACTCCACCAGACGGCGAACCTGTCTCTCGGTGTAGCCGCGCGCCGTCATGCGCGACACGAACTCGCTGTGTTTCTTTTCTGTTTCGCCATCCTTCTTCGATCCGAAGGAGATGACCGGCAGAAGATCCTCTACCTGGGAGAACATCCTTTTCTCGATCACCTCCCGAATCTTCTCGTAGCTCGCCCAGGATGGGTTCTTGCCGCCGTTATTGGCTCGCGAGCGGAGGCAGAATTTGACGATCTCGTTGCGGAAGTCCTTCGGATTGGCGATACCCGCCGGCTTTTCGATCTTGGTCAGTTCCTGGTTCAGGAGTTCGCGATCGAGAAGCTGCCCGGTGTCCGGATCCTTGAAATCGACGTCCTCGATCCAGGCGTCGGCATAGTCGACGTAACGATCGAAGAGGTTCTGACCGTAATCCGAATAGGATTCCAGATAGGCCTTCTGAATCTCGTTGCCGATGAACTCCGCATACCGCGGGGCAAGGTCTGCCTTGATGAACTCGATGTAACGCTTTTCGGTTTCCTCCTGAAACTGCTCGCGGCGGATGGCCTGTTCCAGCACGTACATAAGGTGGACCGGATCGGCGCCGATATCCGTCGTGTCGTGGTTGAAGGTCGAGGCGAGTACCTTGAAGGCAAAACGTGTCGATATTCCGTCCATGCCTTCGTCGACGCCAGCCGCGTCCCGATATTCCTGGACGCTGCGGGCGCGCGGATCAGTTTCCTTGAGGCTCTCGCCGTCATAGGCGCGCATCTTGGAGAAGAAGGTCGAGTTCTCATGCTTGCGCAGCCGCGAGAGCACGGAAAACCGGGCCAGCATCTCAAGCGTCGCCGGCGCGCAGGAGGCATCCGCAAGCTCCGAACCTTCGATCAGCTTCTCATAGATATGCTGTTCTTCGGTCACCCGCAGGCAATAAGGAACCTTGATGACGCAGATGCGGTCGATGAAGGCCTCGTTGTTCTTGTTCGCCTTGAAACTCTGCCATTCCGCCTCGTTCGAATGGGCAAGGATGACGCCGGAGAAGGGAATGGCGCCGATATTCTCGGTGCCCATGTAATTGCCCTCCTGCGTCGCCGTCAAAAGCGGATGCAGCATCTTGATCGGCGCCTTGAACATTTCGACGAATTCGAGCACGCCCTGGTTGGCCCGGTTGAGCCCGCCGGAATAGCTGTAAGCATCCGAGTCGTTCTGGGAATAGTTTTCGAGCTTGCGGATATCGACCTTGCCGACCAGCGACGAGACGTCCTGATTGTTCTCGTCGCCCGGCTCGGTCTTGGCGATCCCGATCTGGCGCAGTCGCGAGGGCTGAAGCCTCACCACCCGGAAGCGGGTTATGTCGCCTCCGAATTCATCGAGCCGCTTGAGACACCAGGGGCTCATCAGCCCGCTGAGGCGCCGGGTCGGGACGCCGTACTGTGCGAGCAGCATCGGCCCCATGGCGACCGGGTCGAAGAGATTGAGCGGGCTTTCGAAAACCGGGCTGATTTCGTCGCCGGCCTTGAGCACGTAGATCGGATTGGCCTCCATCAGCAGCTTAAGCCGTTCGGCAAGCGAAGACTTGCCGCCGCCGACCGGTCCGAGCAGGTAGAGGATCTGCTTTCGCTCCTCGAGACCCTGCGCCGCGTGCCGGAAGAAGGAAACGATCCGCTCGATCGTCTCTTCCATGCCGAAGAAACCGGCAAAAGCCGGATAGGCCCGGATGGTGCGGTTCATGAAGATCCGGCCGAGCCTGGCATCCTTGGCCGTGTCAACCATCTGCGGCTCGCCGATCGCCGCCAGCAGCCGCTCGGCCGCGTTGGCATAGGCCATTGGATCTTTTTTACAAAGCGCCAGATAGTCGGCGATCGACATATCGGTCTCGCGCCGGGCCTCGTAGTTCCTGGTGAAGGCATCGAACAAGGATTCACTCGGCATAGGCATCTCCAGTCAGGGTTGCACTACTGCTCGACTGCCGCAAAGATAGAAAACGATGCGGCAATCTATTGAGAATCAAGATGTTTCTAAACCTAATACGACACCCGGAGCGTTTTCATGGCAATGCACAAAAATGTGCGTCCACAAAATCAGTGAAGACTTGGCAAACAGCAAGTGAGGGCTTGTCGCGCCCACACGACAGCGTCTGCGCAACGCCTCGGGTCTTTCAGGATATCGCGTCGTTGGCGGTGAAGACAAGCCGTACTTCGCCGTCTATGGATGCTGCCAGCAGGCAGCGACGCGGGCATTTCTCATGGACCAGCAGTTTTTCGATAGAGCCTCCGTGGAGGTGGCGCGTGACCTGATCGGCGTCGAGCTCGATGTCTGCGGTGCAGGCGGCGTGATCGTCGAGACCGAAGCCTATGAGCCGGACGAGCCGGCCTCCCACAGTTTTCGCGGACCCACGCAGAGGAATGCGGTGATGTTCGGCCAGCCCGGGCATGCCTATGTCTATCGTTCCTACGGCATTCACTGGTGCCTGAATTTCGTCTGCCGGCCCGGCAGCGCGGTGCTGATCAGGGCGTTGCAGCCGGTCAGAGGCCTTGAGGTGATGGAGAAGAGGCGCGGCCTTGCCGATCCGCTGCTCCTGTGTTCCGGTCCGGGCCGCCTCTGCCAGGCGCTCGGCATCACCATCGCACACAACGGCCTGCCGCTGCTTGCGCCGCCGTTCGAGTTCACTTCGCCGAATACGCCGCCGTTGATCGTCACCGGGCGGCGGATCGGCATCTCCCAGGCCGTCGATCTACCCTGGCGCTTCGGTCTTTCAGGCTCGTTGCATATCAGCAGGAAATTCACCGGCAAGGGCGGCCTTGCACCTTGAGCTAAAGCTTATCTGTGACGTTGACGATGCGCATCTCAATCTCGGCGGTGTCCCGATGCCCGGCGCATCTTCCGGTCTCGCTGATAAGAGCGACAAGGCCAGCCTGCGCGGCGCGGACTGACCGAGATCGGCGCTGCCGATTGACGGGGAAAAGCAGAACTCCGCGTAGTGCCGAGGCAATGCGCCCATAGCGGGTAATATGCGCCCGGTTGAAGCAAAACAGGCATCCTTGCACCTTCCATTAACCTTCAGGCAAGGAATTAACCATACATATTAGAGACCACGGCGAAATGGGATGACTGCGGTCCCCCACCAGGCATGAAGCCGCAAAGCCGTACCGGTCCAATCCGGTATCCGCTCATGAAAATCCAGCAAAGCCCGTGGTGACCGCGTTGCCCATGCCCGACGGATATTGATCCGGTTTGGCGAGCATCCCCGTTCATCCAGGCGCTGGCGACAGCAGCTCGCATGCCGCCGATCCTTTCCGGGGATTGGCTTGATTAATTTGGGGACGGCTTTGGTGCAGGAAATGCCATCGGATCAGGCGCGGCGTGGCCAGGCAGGTAGCCTGGGCGAGAGACTGGCATTTGCCGGCCTCGACGGCGAACTGCGCGATCTGCTGCGCCGCTGCCGCCCGCAGCTCGACCGACACCTGAAGACTGGCCTGCGCGATCTTTTCCACCGCTTTCAATCCTTTCCGGAAGCCGCCCGCAATTTCGAGAGCGAGCAGCAGATCGAACGGCTGCACGACCTGCAGGCGTCCCATTGGGGCGTGTTGACCGATGCCCGCTTCGACGCGCTCTATGCCGAGCGGGTGAAGGTTCTCTCCGACGCCGAGAGCCGCATGGGCCTCGATCCGCGCTGGCACGTCGCCGGTCACGCCGTGATGCTCGAACATCTGATCGCCGGCGCAATCGTTGATCTCGCTCCGAAATCGCTGCTGCCGGGCGGCCGTAAGCGTGAGCAGGAACTGCTCGACCTCGTTGGCGCGATTACCCGCCTGGTGATGGTCGATGTCGAGATTGCCGTCTCGCTTCGCTTCAACGAACAGCGCCAGAAGCACCAGCGCGCACTTGCCGAGCAGCGCGAAGCCGATCATGCGCAGGCGATCGAAACCTTCACGGACGTCATCGCAGCCCTTGCCGACCGCGATTTGACGGCCTCTCTGCCGGCCGATGTGCCGGATGCCTATCGCGAGCTCGCCGATCTTCTCAACCAGGCGGTCGCCGGCATGCGCTCCTCGGTCGAGACAGCTGATGGACACGGCCAGAAGGCCGGTGCGCTCACCCAATCGCTTGCCGAAGGCGCCCGCTCGTTCGCCTCCGCTTCCGAAGAGCAGTCTGCCCGCCTCAGGGAGGCGGCACGCGTGCTGCTCGACGTCACCGCCAGGGTCAAGGGAAGTGCCGCCGAGACGGCCGCTGCCGAAAAAGCAGCCGCCGAGACGCGCCGTTCGGTCGAGGCAAGCGGCGAGGTCGTCGGCCGGGCGATCAACGCCATGGCGGATATCGAATCCTCGGCCGAAAAGATCGGCGAGATCATCGGCGTCATCGACGACATCGCGTTTCAAACGAATCTGCTGGCGCTGAACGCCGGCATCGAGGCGGCTCGCGCCGGCGAGACGGGCCGCGGGTTTGCGGTCGTCGCCCAGGAAGTGCGCGCGCTTGCCCAGCGCTCTGCCGATGCGGCCCGCGAGATCAAGACGCTCGTCAACGGCACCAAGTCCCAGGTGGATGCGGGTGTCGAGATGGTTCACCGGACCCAGGAGGCGATTGGTGGCATCGTCCGCCAGGTTTCCGATATCAACGACGCGATTGCCGGCATTGCCCGCGACACCGGAGAGCAAGCCGTCGGCCTCGACCGATTGACCGTCGAGATCGGTTCGGTCAGCGAAAACGTCGCTTCGAATGCAGGCCTTGCGTCCCGCGCGGGCGAGGGCGCCGACGAACTCCATACCGTGATCCTGGAACTAGGCCGAACGGTCCGCGAGTTCCGGATCGAACGACAGAGCCGTTATGCGGATGCACGCCGCCCGGTAGCGCCCAGACCCCAGCCGACTCTCGTCCCGATCGCGTCCGAGCGTGCGGATGACGGCGAATATCTCTTTCAGAAACGACAAGGAATAAGCTGATGGCAGCAAAGAAGGCTGGACCTGGAAGTTTGAAGCTGGCCGCGGTGCTGGACCTCAACGAGGCCTCGAACCTGCATGGCAAGCTGGTCTCCATGCGCGGCAGCGATCTCAAGATCGATGCGTCTGGTGTCGAGCGGGTCGGTGTCCAGTGCGCTCAGGTTCTGCTGGCCGGCGTCAAGGCTTGGGAAGAAGACAAGAAGTCCCTCCTCGTCGAGAAGGCTTCGGATGCATTTCAGAAGACGATGCAACTCATCGGCATCAATCACGAAAATTTGGTTGCTAAGGAGATCTAGCAATGAAGAAGAAAGTACTGACCGTGGATGACTCACGGACGATCCGGAACATGCTTCTGGTGACCCTGAATAACGCAGGTTTTGAAACAATTCAGGCGGAAGACGGCGTTGAAGGCCTCGAAGTCCTCGAGGGCTGCAATCCGGACGTCATCGTCACGGATATCAACATGCCGCGTCTCGATGGCTTCGGTTTCATCGAAGGCGTTCGCCGCAACGAAAAATTTCGCGCCGTCCCGATCCTCGTCCTGACGACGGAAAGCGATGCGGAAAAGAAGAACCGGGCCCGGCAGGCCGGCGCGACGGGCTGGATCGTCAAGCCTTTCGATCCTGCCAAACTGATTGATGCGATCGAGCGTGTAACCGCCTGAGCCAGGAATTCCCCCGATGGATATGAACGAAATCAAAGAGATCTTCTTTCAGGAATGCGAAGAGCAGCTCGCTGAACTGGAGTCGGGTCTTCTCAAGCTGAACGACGGGGATCGCGACCCCGAAACGGTGAACGCCGTTTTCCGTGCCGTTCATTCCATCAAGGGGGGCGCTGGTGCCTTCGGTCTGGACGACCTGGTTTCCTTTGCCCATGTCTTCGAGACGACGCTCGATTGCGTGCGCTCCAATAAGCTGGAGCCGACGCCGGACGTCCTGAAGGTCATGTTGAAATCGGCCGACGTGCTCGCCGACCTCGTCAGCGCATCGCGTGACGGCGGCGGCGTCGACGAATCGAGAAGCCGCAGCCTCGTCAAGGAACTCGAGGCGCTTGCGCATGGCGAGTTGCCGTCTTCCTCGGGCCACGACGCACCGAAGCCGGCCGCGAAGGCCGCTCCGGCACCGGCTCCTGCGGCGAAAGCAGAGCTTCCCAAGCCAAGCGACGACAGCGGTTTCCAGCCGATCCCCTTCTCGTTCGATGGTTTCGGCGAGGACGAGGAGCCGGCAATCGAAGGTTCGCTCTACGAAGTAAGCTTCAAGCCGCGCCGCGAACTCTATTCCAAGGGCAACGAGGCAGCGCTCCTGCTGCGCGATCTGTCCCGCCTGGGAGAGATGAGCATCAATTGCGACACGGATGCTCTGCCTGCGCTGGACAAAATGGACCCCGAAGCGTCCTATTTCAGCTGGAAGATCTCGATCAAGACCACCAAGAGCGAGGACGATATCCGCGCCGTCTTCGAATTTGCGGAATGGGATTGCGACCTCGAAGTGAAGCTCGCCGAAGAGGCTGTTTCCAACGAGGAACTGCCGATGGTCCCGGTTCCGTTCGATCTTTCGATCCTCGATGACGTCTCGGCCGGGGAAGAAGAAACGGCCAGCGAACGCGGCGTTTCGGAAGAAACCGTCGCCGCGGCCTTGTCCGCCGCCGAGACCGCGAGCAACGTCTCCAGGGCCGCCCGTGTCGCCGAGAAGAAGGAGTCGGCCGCCGCCACTGCCGCCGCCCAGAACAATGCCGCCGCCGCCGCTGCCGGCGCAGGCCAGACGATCCGCGTCGATCTCGACCGCGTCGACCGCCTCATCAACCTCGTCGGCGAACTCGTCATCAACCAGGCAATGCTCTCCCAGAGCGTCGTCGAGAACGACGCGACCGGTACGTCGGCCGTCAACATGGGCCTCGAAGAGCTGCAGCAGCTCACCCGCGAGATCCAGGACTCGGTCATGGCGATCCGCGCGCAGCCGGTGAAGCCGGTCTTCCAGCGCATGTCGCGTATCGTTCGCGAAGTGGCCGACATGGTCGGCAAGTCGATCCGCCTGGTCACCGAAGGCGAAAACACTGAAGTCGACAAGACGGTCATCGACAAGATCGCCGAACCGCTGACCCACATGATCCGCAATGCCGTCGACCACGGCATCGAATCGCCCGAAAAGCGCGAGGCCGCCGGCAAGGACCCGGAAGGCACGATCAAGCTGACCGCGAAACATCGGTCGGGACGCATCCTGATCGAGCTTGCCGACGACGGCGCCGGCATCAACCGCGAGCGCGTCCGCCAGAAGGCGATCGACAACGACATCATCGCAGCCGACGCCAACCTGTCAGACGACGAGATCGACAACCTGATCTTCATGGCCGGCTTCTCGACTGCCGACAAGATCTCCGACATTTCCGGCCGCGGCGTCGGCATGGACGTGGTCAAGCGGTCGATCCAGGCGCTCGGCGGCCGTATCTCGATCTCGTCGCGGCCGGGTTACGGCTCGACCTTCACCATGAGCCTGCCGCTGACGCTCGCCGTCCTCGACGGCATGGTGGTCACGGTCGCCGGCCAGACGCTGGTCGTGCCGCTCACCGCGATCGTCGAGACGCTGCAGCCTGAGGCCTCTGCCATCCATTCTTTCGGCGCCAATCAGCGGCTGATTTCGATCCGCAACTCGTTCTGCCCGCTGGTCGACGTGGGTCGGGTCCTCAACTATCGCGCCACCCAGGCCAATCCGGTCGAAGGTGTCGCGCTGCTGGTCGAATCGGAAGGCGGCGGACAGCGCGCTCTGATGGTCGATGCCATCCAGGGCCAGCGCCAGGTCGTCATCAAGTCGCTCGAGGCGAACTACACACACGTCCCGGGCATCGCCGCAGCCACCATTCTCGGTGATGGCCGCGTCGCGCTCATCCTCGATGTCGATGCGGTCGTCGCAGCGTCGCGGGGTCAGTCCATGAAACCTGAAATGTCGTTAGCCGCTACGGGTTGAGTTCATATGTCGTATGCCGTGAAGAATCTGGTCCAGGGAAGCAAGGAGCTGATCGCTTTTCGCATCAGCGATCAGGAATTTTGCGTGAACATCATGTCCGTCCGCGAAATTCGCGGATGGACCCAGGCGACACCGCTGCCGCATGCGCCCGCCTACGTCATGGGTGTCATCAATCTTCGCGGCGCGGTTCTGCCGATCATCGACCTTTCGGCCAGGCTTGGCATGAAGGATGCCGAGCCGACAGCCCGCCATGTGATCATCGTGGCGCAGATGAAGACCAAAGTTGTTGGTCTCCTCGTCGAAGCCGTTTCCGATATCCTTACGATTACCGACGAGAATATCCAGCCAGTACCGGAAGTCTCCTCCGATCTGGAGAGACTATACGCCCGGGGGATTCTCGCCATCGATAAGCGGATGATCTGCATGATCGAGTTGGACGCCCTCTTCCCGGACAAGGAAAGCGAAGTTGCATGAAGCCTTTGGGCGCCATCGAAAGCCGGCAGTCACCGGATGAGGTCCTTGCAAGCGGAGAATATCCGCTGACGCGTCGTGACCTCACCGACATTTCGGCGATGATCTACTCGGATGCCGGAATCTATCTCAACGATTCCAAGGCCTCTCTCGTCTATTCCCGTCTTTCGAAGCATATCCGGGCTTTGGGGCTGCGCGGGTTCAAGGACTATTGCGTTCTGGTGGCCTCGCCCGAGGGTACCGCCGCCCGCCGCGAGATGCTGTCGCATCTGACGACCAACTTCACTCGTTTCTTCCGCGAGAACCATCACTTCGAACACCTGCGCGACGAGGTTTTGCCGGGGTTGATCAACCGCGCCAAGAGCGGCGGTCGTGTTCGCATCTGGTCGGCTGCCTGTTCGGACGGACAGGAACCGTATTCCATTGCGCTGACCGTACTGTCGCTGCTTCCCAATGCGGCCGATCTCGACTTCCGAATCCTGGCGACCGATATCGATCCGAAGATCCTGGCTGCAGCCCGCGCCGGCGTCTACGACGAGAACGCCCTCGAGACCATGACGCCGGCCATGCGCAAGCAGTGGTTCCGCGAGGTTGATGCCGGCGGTCGCCGCAGGTTCCAGATCGATGACCGCGTCAAGAAGCTGATCACCTTCAACGAGCTGAACCTGATGGCGCAGTGGCCCTTCAAGGGCAATTTCGACGTCATCTTCTGCCGCAACGTCGTCATCTATTTCGACGAACCGACGCAGATGAAGATCTGGTCGCGCTTTGCATCGCTCCTGCCTGAAGGCGGACATCTTTACATCGGCCATTCCGAGCGCGTCTCTGGCGACGCGAAAAACCTGTTCGATAACATCGGCATCACCACCTATCGTTATGCCGGTAAGAACGCAGGGAGGAAAGCATGAGCGCTCCGGCACGGGTTCTCGTCGTTGACGATTCACCCACCATGCGCGGCCTGATCACGGCCGTCCTCAATTCCGATCCGGAAGTGAATGTCGTCGGCCAGGCCGGCGATGCGCTGGAAGCGCGCGTCGCGATCAAACAGCTCAATCCCGATGTCGTTACTCTCGATATCGAGATGCCCAATATGAACGGGCTGGAATTCCTCGAAAAGATCATGCGTCTGCGTCCGATGCCGGTAATCATGGTCTCGGCCATGACCCATCAAGGCGCCAATGCGACGCTGGCCGCTCTCGAGATCGGCGCCTTCGATTGCGTCGGAAAGCCGGCCCCTGGCGATATTCGCCCGTTCATTGATCTTGCTGAAAAGGTGAAGGCCGCAGCCCGGTCGGGACCCCGCCGGAATGGGCCGGCTCCGGTCATCGCCGCCTCTCCCGCGGCCGAGTACCGGGTAGGTAGAAAGGTTGTGGCCATAGGGTCGTCAACCGGGGGTGTCGAAGCTCTCATCGCGGTGCTGCAAAAGTTCCCACAAAACTGCCCACCGACTGTAATTACTCAACATATGCCTTCCACGTTTACCAAAAGTTTTGCTGAACGGCTTAATCGTATCTGCGCTCCTGTGGTGCAGGAAGCTAGCGACGGCGCGCGGCTGGAGATCGGCAGGATCTATCTGGCGCCCGGTGGCGAACGGCACCTGCAGGTGGTCAATCCGTCGGCGCCATGTTGCCGGCTGATCGAAAGGGAGCCGGTAAACGGCCACAGGCCCTCAGTGGACGTCCTTTTCGACTCGGTCGCGGACTTGGCAGGTCGCAATGCGGTCGGGGTCATCCTGACGGGCATGGGCCGCGACGGAGCTGCAGGTTTGCTCAGAATGCGTAGCGCGGGCGCACGCACGATCGGGCAGAACGAAAAGACGTGTGTGGTCTACGGCATGCCGAGGGTTGCCCATGAAATGGGAGCCGTCGAGCAGCAACTGCCGCTAGGCGCCATTGGAGAAGAAGTGTTGAAACTAACTGCCGCCCGAAAAGAAGGTACCGAATAAATGTCTATCGCTGAAAAAATCAAAGTTCTGATCGTTGACGATCAGGTCACCAGCCGCCTGCTGCTCAGCGACGCCCTGACACAGCTCGGCTTCAAACAGATCACGTCTGCCGGCGATGGCGAGCAGGGCATGAAGATCATGGCCGAACAGCCGCACCATCTCGTCATTTCGGATTTCAACATGCCGAAAATGGACGGGATCGGTTTCCTTCAGGCCGTTCGCGCCAATCCGAACACCAAGAAGGCCGCGTTCATCATCCTGACGGCTCAGGGTGATCGCGCCCTGGTTCAGAAGGCGGCTCAACTCGGCGCCAACAACGTTCTCGCCAAGCCGTTTACGATCGAAAAGATGAAGGCCGCTATTGAAGCGGTGTTTGGAGCATTGAAATGAATGACGCCGCTGCAGTCAGGCGTGTCCATATCATCCAGGGGGAGTTTAAGGTCCTGAACGACCCGAATGCTGTCCTCTCGACGATTCTGGGCTCATGCGTGGCTGCTTGTCTTCGCGATCCTGTCGCCGGTATCGGCGGCATGAACCACTTCCTGCTTCCGGGCTCCGGCGGCTCCATGACCTCGGGCGGCGATGCAACGCGTTATGGCGTGCATCTGATGGAACTGCTGATCAACGGACTTTTGAAGCAGGGTGCCCGGCGAGACCGGTTGGAAGCGAAGATTTTCGGCGGCGCCAAGACGATTGCCAGCTTTTCGAATGTCGGCGAACAGAATGCCGCATTTGCGATGCAATTTCTAAAGGACGAAGGCATTCCGGTGGTCGGTTCCTCAACGGGCGGCGAACACGGGCGCAAGCTGGAGTTCTGGCCCGTGAGCGGCCGGGCTCGTCAGTATCCGCTGACCGGCGCCGAAACTCAACGGACGGTGGCTATGGAGGAGCGTCCGGTGCGCACGCCGCCGAAGTCGGTCGAGAGCTCAATCGAGTTCTTTTAAAGAAGTCATTTCTCGGGGCGAAAGAAGCCATGAACGACATCGTCAAGACGCCAATCGCTCCCTTTGAGGAATCTCTTCCAGAAGTCTTGATGCGTCTGGTCTCGGAGCTTCATGACGTCGCATACCTGATCGAACGGGTCGAGCCGCAGCTTCTGGAGCTCGGCGGCGAAACGATCCTGCAGTCGCCGGATAGTTTGAAAGTCCTGCAGGGCATCGACCTTGCCGTCCAGAAGACGCGGGGCCTTGCAGAATTCGTCGACACGATCACCGGCGGCATCCCCAACGAATGGATGGTCGATGTCTCGACCGCCCTCAATCTCGTCAAGCTTGCCGACATGCAGAAGGCACTCGCCAATGGCATGCGCCACGGCCATTCCCAGCCTTTGAGCAAGGCAGCCGGCGATTTCGATTTCTTCTGATTGCATGCTTCGGCCATGACGGCCCGGCAGCCGCCAGTCTCACGATCTCATCGACAATCGCCAAAAACCGTACGCCCGCGAAACGCTCGCACAAGCTTCGCTTCCTAGGGTGCGATTGAGCATAGGCTCGAATACCTGGTTGGCGATGTGGGAACAGAATGAATCTGTTGGCTCAATTTTCACAAGTCCTTAAAAATCTGGCCGGTTTAGGCCAGACGCGACTTATTGCTTTAGGCGCTGTCGGCGTCGTTTCAATTGCGATCGTCATTGCTGCGGCCCTCTTCGTTAACAAGCCGGCTTACGAGACGCTCTATGTCGGCCTTGATACGGCTGACCTCAACCAGGTCAGCATCGCGCTGGCCGAAGCCAACATGTCCTTCCAGATCGGTACGGACGGTTCGAGCCTTCAGGTTCCTGCCGGCTCGACGAGCAAGGCGCGGCTTCTGCTGGCCGAGCGGGGCCTGCCGAACAGCACCAACGCCGGTTACGAACTCTTCGACAATGTCGGTTCGCTCGGGCTGACCTCCTTCATGCAGGAAGTCACTCGCGTTCGCGCCCTGGAAGGTGAGATCGGCCGGTCGATCCAGCAGATCAACGGCGTCAACGCCGCCCGCGTTCATATCGTCATGCCGGATGTCGGCAACTTCCGCAGGGGTGAGCAGAAACCTACGGCATCGGTGATGATCCGGGCCAGTTCGACGACGGGGCGCAAGGCCGCCTCGTCCATTCGCCACCTTGTCGCTTCCGCAGTCCCCGGCCTCGACGTCGACGACGTGACCATTCTGGATTCCGCCGGTCAGTTGCTCGCATCCGGCGACGAATACGGCGGCAGCGAAATGAACAAGTCGCTGAGCATCGTCCAGAACGTTCAGCAGGAAATCGAAAACAATATCGACAAGGCGCTGGCGCCTTTCCTCGGCATGGACAACTTCCGCTCCAGCGTCACGGCGGCCCTGAACACGGACAGCCAGCAGATCAACGAGACGGTGTTCGATCCGAACTCCCGCGTCGAACGTTCGGTCCGCACCACCAAGGAAGCGTCGAAATCGCAGCAGACCCAGGACGACAACGCCACCACCGTCGAGCAGAACGTGCCGCAGGCCGCTCCGCCTCCGGGTGGGGCGAATGGTCCGAAATCGTCTGATCAGTCCGACAAGAAGGAAGAGCAGACCAACTACGAAATCAACCAGAAGACCGTTGCCACGACGCGCAACAGCTACCAGATCGAGAAGGTTTCGGTCGCGGTCGTCGTCAACAAGGGTCGTATCGCGAAAATGGTCGGCGAGCCGGCCGACCAGGCCAAGGTCGATGCCTATCTCGCCGAGATGCAGAAGATCGTGGCATCCGCAGCCGGCATTAATGCCAACCGCGGCGACATAGTCACGTTGACAGCCATGGACTTCCTTGAAAACCAGCTGCTCAGCGAAGCCTCCAGCGGCCCGGGCGTGATGGACATGCTGAGCCGGAACGTCGCAGGCATCATCAACTCGCTCGCCTTCGTCCTGGTTGCTTTCCTGGTGGTCTGGCTCGGTCTTCGCCCGCTCATCCGCACCGTCAGCGGTACCGGCGTCGCCGGCGAAGCGGCGGACGGTGCAGGTCTCGAACTTCCGGACTTCTCGCCGACGACCGGCAGCCCCGCCCTCATGGACGGTTTCGGCTCCGACTTTGGTTTCGACAGCTCGAACGACATGCTGGGCGGCGGCGACGACGAGGGCTTCAACCGCCGTGTCAAGGAAGGACCCGAAAAACGCCTGGCCCGGATGGTCGAAATTTCCGAAGAGCGCGCCGCCAAGATTCTCCGCAAGTGGGCACTCGAAAAGGCAGCCTGACAGGATATCACGAAAATATGATCGCGATGGGCCGGACCTTGTCCGGCCCATTTCTTTTCAGCCCCGCCGCACACTTGGCTAATTTATCTATAGGCGAATCAGCATGAATATGGCGCAACTGGGGAAATCCGGTGTCGAGGCGATGGTAATTCGTAAAGCGTCTCCTACAATGGCCTTGATTCGTTCAATCACTTCCAGAGGTCCCAAAGAGGTGGAACTGCTGAAACTCCCGGTGTCTACGACGAGGGAAAGCGGCTCCCGCCAGTATTCTTGATGTATTTGCTTAATCCGGGATCGTTTCGGCGCTGGAGGGGTTGTATGGGAATCGCAACATGCCGCGATGCGGGCATTCATGATGAGTGCGCCACGTGGCGGGGAGCAGGTACCGAATGGAGTTGTCGGGGGTAGAAAAGATGACGGAGGGGCGCTCCTATGCGGAGTCTGCCGGCTCCCGAGGACTCTCGCGTGAGCAATTGGTTCGCCGTCTTTCGGTTTTGGCGGGCTCCAACAACATTCAGGCGGTCATGCGCCTGCTCGCAGATTACGTCGGCGCTTCTCATTTTCTGCTGGCCCGCTACGACCTCATCCAGGAACAGGGCCTCGATTTCATCGTAACCTCCAACTGGCCCTTTGATCTCGTACGGCGCTTGGGCTCGGAGCTCGCAAGCGGTTACGCGCGTTCCACCGAACTGGAAAAATGCCTCTCGCTGCTGACCCCCAGCTTCGCCTTGTTGCCTGACGACATCGTGCCGCCGGATGACATCAGCCGGCAGTACTGCGCGCTGACGTTTTGCGTCGGCAGGACGCGGTTTTCGCTGATGCTGCTTTTCCTGGATGGCATCATCCTGTCGCAGGAACGATTGAGGGAGGTGGGCTTGTTCGCCGCCTACGGCGCTAGTTTTGGAGAGAATGCCGACGCCAGGACGGAGCGTGATTTCGAACTGACGGAACGCGAGCTGGAATGTCTCTTCTGGATTGCGGAGGGCAAGACCAGTGACGAGATCGCCGTGATCCTCGGGATCTCCCGCAATACGATCAACAACTACATCACCAGCGTGATGCGCAAGACGGCAACCAAGACGCGCTCCGAGGCGATTGCCTATGCGGTTCGCAACAACTTAGTTTAGGAAAATAATTTCAATGGGTTATTCGCGCAGCGGCACGGCAGACGGACCTGGAAGCATCCAGTATCTGCGCCTCCAGCGCGCATCGAGCCGGTCGGACATCTTTCCGAAACTCGTCGCCATGCAGAAGAACCTTAAGGCGCGGAATTTTGCGGTCTTCCGGATTGCCGGCGCCGGCCTGCCGAACAAGCGCAAGCTTGTCTGCGAGCTCGAAAACTGGGGAGCCGGCGCGCTCGAGAGCAGCAACCAGCTCATCAGTGTTTACGGCGAGGCGCTGCTGGACCATATCGAGACGTCACTTCTGCCACTGATCTGGAACGGATCGGAGAATACCAGTTTTGCCGATGCGGGCGAGTTTTCGCCCTTGACGCATCGCCTGCCTGCCGGTGTTGTTCCCTTTTCGGGGATCGCTTTCCCCGTGCGTCTCGGCGCCCTCGGCAACGGTTACGTCGCTTTCTTCGGGACATCGATGGAATTGGTGAGCGATGTGATCGTCGACCAGCATGTCAGGAGCTGCCAGGTGGTCATGGACCTGCTGGCGCTTGACGAACGCCGCAGCGTGCCGGCGGAATCGCTGAGCGAACGCGAAATTGCCTGCCTTCAGCTGGCCGGCGACGGCCGCATCAGCGAAGAGATTGCCGAGAAGCTTGGCCTCTCGGTCCACACCGTCAACGCCTATCTTGGCTCAGCCACCATCAAGCTCGATTCGGTCAACCGCATCCAGGCGATCGCCAAGGCGATCAGGCTCGGTTACATCCACTGATCCGCTCAGAGAAAGAAGACCGTCTTTTTCGCCTGGCGGACTGACGGGCTCAAATCTGCGAGTTGCTGGTCTTCACGAACTTGGCTTCCTGGAGGCTTTTTGCCAGGAAGGCTGTGTTGTCGTGGGGATCCTCGAAGGGGGCCTGGAATGCAATGTGGTCGATCTCGAGGGCTGCCAGCTGGTCGGCCAGCGTCAGGCGCGCATAGACCGAAACGCCGCGCGGCTTGATTTCGAGGTCGAGGACGACTTCCGGCTTGCCGTTCCATTCGAGCTTGTAGTCGCCGCCGGCGCCGAAACTGACAGTCCCCGGATGAAAATAGAGTTCGGCTGCTGAAGACACGAGATCGGCAAGGCTGCTGTGGCACTCTAGACGTAGAAGTGAGATGAGATCACCAGCATCGAGCAGGCGAAGTTCCGAAGCCACCGGGCTGATTGCTTGTGCAACGATTTCTTCCCGTTCGGTGGAGTAGGTGCATTTCATCATGACGCTCAGCGTGTCCGTTTTTTGAGCGACCGGGAAGCGTAGACCCGGTGCACGAGTTCTGCCACAGCCTTGTAGAAGACTGGCGGAATGACACTATCCGCCGAGACTTGCGCAAACATGGAGCGCGCCAGGGGCGGATCTTCGAAAATGGGGATATCGTTTTGCTCGGCGATTTCGCGAATCTTGAGGGCAATCAGGTCCTGGCCCTTGGCGACCACGACCGGGGCGTCGTTCTCCTCGCGCACGTAACGCAGTGCTACCGCAAAGTGAGTCGGGTTGGCGATCACGAGGGTGGCGCGCGGCACGTTGTTGATCATCCGCCGGCGGGCACGGTCGCGCGCGACCGATTTCTGGCGCTGCTTGACGATCGGGTCGCCTTGCGCCTGCTTGTATTCGTCCTTGACCTCCTGCTTGGTCATCTTGAGCTCGTTGTACCAGTGATAGCGCGTCCACAGCACGTCGACCACGGCAAGTACCCCCGCCGCCAGGACGACAACGACCACCATTCGGCGGATGACTGCATCCAGTTTTACGAGGATGACCTGCGGATCAGAGAACATCGCGTCCAGCGAGGAGAGATAATCGCCGCGCAATGCGAAATACATGATCACTGCCACAATCAGGATCTTGAAGATCGACTTTCCGAACTCGACGAAACCCGGAACGCTGTAAATCCGCCCGAAACCCTTGGTGGGCGAAACGCGGGAAATCTGCGGACGCACGCGCTCGAGGACCAGTGACGGCATGTTCTGCGCGAACGACGAGCCAAGCCCGAAAATGATGAAGAGCAGCATCACCGGAACGAGGAACGCCGCGATCGCCCAGCCGAGATGGACGCTCAGCGAGACGACATCCGTCGAATTTTCGAGCCGCCACTGATCCGGCTGCTCGAAAAGGTCCTTCAGCGTCTCGGCCATTTTTGCGATGTTCGAGGGCAGGAAGAAGACGAGAAAGACATAGAATGCCAGCATGGAGGCGAAAAGCGGCACCTCTCGGGAGACCGGGACGTTACCCTTGTCTGCCGCTTCCGACATTCGTTTGGCGGTCGGGTTTTCTGTTTTACTGTCTTTATCGTCGTCGGACACGGCTTTGAACCAATCGGTCTTCCGGTTGCGAGGACGTGGCTCGAACGAATCGGCCGCCGCCGCCCGCGATGTTACCGCATCGCTTGCTAGCCGCTAATCGAGTCGAGAAAAAGACTGTGGGTGGCCGGAAAATATCGGCGAAGGGCTGGCCGAAACGAAAACGGAGCGGGGAATTCCCCGCTCCGTTTCCTTCGTGGCGCTTCGATCGGCAGGTCAGGCGGCTTCGGCCGGCTTGTCGCCTTCCTTCTTTTCTTCCTTGAGCATGATCTGGCCCGAATTGGCGAGCCGGATCGCTTCCTGTGCGATAGCGCGGCGGGCAATCGCCACTTCGCGCGGATTGAGGTTCATGTTCTGAACCGCCAGATCGCTTTCGATCATGCGGCGCTGGCGCGGGCTGATCGCCGCGAGAACACATTCCTTGATCTCGTTGGTCGCACCGCGCAGCGCCATCGTGAGAATGTCCCCTGCGACGTCGTTGAGCAGCATGACACGGCTGCGCTGCGGCATATAGAGCAGGTCTTCGAAGAGGAAGATCTTCGGGCGGACCTTGTTGACGGAGTCTTTGCTGATCGTCTCGAGCGAGTTGAGCAGGGTATCGACCTGGCTCTTTTCGAGCTCGTTCATCAGCTCGGCGACCTTGTTCGAGCCGTTCGAGTTGCGTTCGGCTTCGATTGCCGCGATCAGTTCCATCACCCGGTTCTCGATGATCTGCGCTGCCTTGGGGCTGACTTCCTTCATGTTGACGGCGCGGTTCATGATGTCGGCGCGGCGGCTGTCGGGAAGCTGGAGAAGGACCTTGGCGCCAAAGATCGACGGCATCTGCGAAAGAATGTAGGCGACTGTCTGAGGATGTTCGCGCGACAGGAATTTGCCCACGAATGCCGGATCGGCATCCTGCAGGCGGTCCCAGATATTGGCCTGATAGTCGTCGAACGCGGCCCGGCGGCCGAGCAGCCCGTCTACTTCCTCTGGCGTCAGGCCCGCTTCGAGAATGCCCTCGATCGCCGCGGCATTGTCCATGAGGCCGGTGCCCTCGGTGAACAGATCCTCAAACTCGTTGACGAGTTCGAGGAGTTCGTCCGGGGGGATGGCGCGCAGGCTCTGGGCACAGGCGATGATATTCTGCAGCTCGGCCTGGGTGAAATACTTGAGAAGCTTGCCAGCGACGCCCTTGCCCATGGCCAAAAGCACTGCCGCGGCCTTTTCGGCCTTGGACAACGGTTTCGTAGAGAGGGCGCTGCCACCGAAATCCTCAAAGTCCATCATGGTCTTCCTTCTCTGTCCCAAACAGGGATCAGGTTCTTCTCGTGCTCAGTACTTCCGTCAGTCGCACGCCGAAACGCGTGTCGTCGTTTTCCAGTACCGTGATTTCACCCTTGCCGATGCGGCGTCCGTTGACCACGATTTCAACCGGCTCGCCGATCTTCTTGTCGAGTGCGATCGTCGCACCCTCCTCGAGGGTCATCAGGCCCGACACCTGCATGCGGCTCGTACCGAGCACGATCTCGACGTCGATCGGGATGTCCATGATCAGGTCGAGATTGGCGTTGAGCGCGCTGCCCGGTTCCTGGTAGGCGGCGCTGCTGGATGTCGAGCTGCCGAAATCGTTGCCGCCGAAGCTTTTTGCTCCGCCAAGGCCCGAGGCACCGCCACCGAAGCCACCGCCGCTGCCGAATGTATCGGCCTGTGCTTCGAAGCCGCCGCCAAAGGACGGGGCGTCGGCCGAAAAGTCGGAGGTTGCGGACGAGCCGAAATCGGCATCGAAATCGGGTGCGCCGCCGTCGGCATCCGTCTTCAAGACGCCGCGCAAATCGTCGATGGCCTGATCCAGATCGGCATCATTGCCGAGCGGCATCAGCGAGTCGTCATCGGTGAGAGGTGTCTTCTTCGTAGCCATGCGGTGATTATTCCTGTTGAAACTTGCGTCAGCCTGCCTTGGCGAAAAAAGCCGGCAACAGGCTGGCCGCGGATCTAGCCTATCAGGTGTTGGAGAATCTCGTCGTCCGTGCTGATGTTATCCTTTACGCGGACTGTATACCGCTCGCCGGACCGCCCGAATTCGCACGAATACATGTCGCGGCCGTTCGCGCTGACCTGAACCTGGACATCGCGCTTGTCCTGGAAAGCGATCACGTCGCCGGCCGCGAGCCGCGAGATCGTGCCGAGCGTCAGCTTCTGCAGCCGGATGCGCGCCTCGAGGGTCACATGCGAGCGGCGGACCTGATCGTTCATGCGGTCCGTCCAGTCTTGCTTGGCCTTGGAGGCCTGAGCCTTCGACTTCGGCGCGGTGACTTTGGTCTTCAGGAAGGCGCGTTGGGGGATGACGAGCGCAAATTCGGAGGCGACCGAACCGAGTTCGAAAGCCATGCGGATGGAGACGCCGAATTCCGGGCGCACCAGATCGTCCGGCTTCGGGCGGTCTTCAGCGTTATGGGGCCGTTCGAGGCTTGCTTCGAAGCTCCCCTGGGCGTTGACGCCCGAGCGCAACACATTGGCGATCCGCTCGAAGACCACGACGGCGAGGTCGAGTTCGATATCCGAAAGGGGCCGTTCGATCGGCTGTGCGATCGTCTCGAGCGCGGAGCCCAGCATCAGTTCCATGAGCGCAATCACGAAACCATTGCCGCAAGCGAGCACGAAGTTCGGCGACCAGTTGCGCAGGGATCCGTCTGAAAGGGCAAACCCATCGCCGAGATCGGCGATGAGATCCGTCATGAGGCCGGACGTACAGCTCACATAGGAGACGCCGATCCGGATGCCTGTTTCACTGTGAAAAACATCCGGCAGGAATTCCGCATAGAGTTGCGCGAATTCGCTGCTGATCTTCTCGACGGTCTTCTTGTCGCCGAGACCTCCGGTCAGTTTTGCCAGGAGCGCCAGGTCCATGCCCGGCGCCGGTGATTGGTTTGCTTGGTTCGACGTCATCATGCCGCCTTTTCTCCACCAGGATTCATCATTTCCTGCTCGACTGAGTCGATTGAGGGCCGTTCTTTGTTGGAAATCGTCTTGCGTCCGTATTCGAGCGCGACCTGCGGCACGGAGCCGTTCATGTAGGCAAGCAGGGTCTGCTTGACGATGATATACAGGCGATGCTGCTTGGTGCGGACGATCTTGATCTGCGAGGTCAGCGGGTTGCAGACCGAATAGGAGAGGAAGATGCCGAGCATGGTGCCGACAAGAGCCGCACCGATGAGGCCGCCGAGAACTTCCGGCGATTCGTTGATCTTGCCCATCGCCTTGATAACCCCGAGGACGGCGGCGACGATGCCGATGGCCGGGAAGGAATCTCCCATCGCGGTGATCGCGTGATAGGGCTTCATCTTGTCGGCGAACATGGTGCTGATTTCTTCGTCCATCAGCGCCTCGATTTCGTGGGAGCGGGCATTGCCGATGATGATGAGGCGCACGTAGTCGCAGATGAAGGCCGTCAGTTCCTTGTTCTTCAGGACCGTCGGAGCGGTCTGGAAGATCGGCGATTCCTCCGGGTTGTCGATATGCGCTTCGATTTCGTTGCGTGACTTGGTTCTGAGGTCGCGCATCAGCGAATAAAGTACGCCGAGAACGTCGAGATAGTTGCGCTCTTTCGGCACCGCGTTCTTGAAGGCTTCTCCGAGCGCCTTGCCGCTGTCCTTCACGACTTTCATCGGGTTGGCCATGATAAAGCCGCCGAGACCGGCGCCGCCGATGATCATCAGTTCGAAGGGCTGGATGAGAACGTTGATATGGCCGCCCATGGCCATGAAGCCGCCGAGAATACAGCCAACGGTGATGACAAAGCCGATAATAATATTCATCGCGTACCTGTGCCCGATCGTTTTCGTTTGTCTTGGGGATAAGGCGTCTGGCTTGCGTGAGGCTGGCTGTTGAGACGCCAATGAAAGCAGGTCCGGAACAGCTTCGCACAAGTCTTCGGGCCTAGTTCTGCCGACGATCGGACCGGATTGCCCGCTCCGCAGCGACGTCCGCCGCTTCCGCGGACTTAGGTAGAGCTATCGTGATCACGACCTATACCAGCTACGCAATGATCAGCCGTGACATGTCGAAGTCGCTGGAGCGCGTCGCCGAAAAGCCGGAAGTTGCGCGCGAGAGTGAATATTATCTCTCCAAGATCGGCAGCATCAAAACCGTCGACGACTTCATGGCCGATACACGCGTCTATAATTACGCGCTGAAGGCTCACGGTCTCGAGGACATGGCTTATGCCAAGGCATTCATCCGCAAGGTCCTGACGGAAGGCACCGATAGCAAGGCGGATTTCGCCAACCAGCTCTCCGACAGCCGTTATGCGCAGCTCGCCGAATCCCTGAATTTTGCCGCCTTCGGCACCACCGCCACCTCCTTCGACAAGGCCCAGAAGGGCGTCGTCGACAAGTTCCAGCGCCAGACGCTGGAAGAGGATGCGGGTGCCGACAACATGGGCGTCCGGCTGGCGCTTTATTTCGAGCGCACCGCCCCGACGATCAAATCCGGCATGGAAGTTCTCGCCGACGACGCGCTTTCGGAAGTCATGCGGACGGCGCTTGGCATGTCGGCCGATATGATCGGCGCCGACCTCGACCGTCAGGCCAAGTACATCGAAGACACGGTCAAGATCGCGGATTTCCAGGACCCGGACAAGGTCAACAAGTTTCTCGAGCGGTTCACGGCCATGTGGGAGATCAGCAATCCCACCGACAGCTACGATCCGCTCGCCGTCTTCAATTCCCCATCGTCGAGCGGAATTTCCACGGATCTTCTGATCTCGATCAATAACCTGAAACTCGGAGGCAAATGATATGCAGTCCGGACTTTACGTCGGCATCTCTTCCCAGATCGCGCTCGAGCGTCGCTTGAACACGATCGCCGACAATATGGCCAACATGAACACCGTCGGCTTCCGTTCCACGGAGGTCAAGTTCGACGAGGTCCTGAGCAAGACCCAGAACGATATCGGTGCAAAGGTCGCCTTCGTCACCCAGGGCAACGACTACCTGTCGACCCGTACCGGTGAAATGCAGCGCACGGGCAACCCGCTGGACTTCGCCATCAAGGGCAATGCCTGGTTCGCGATCGATACGCCGGCCGGCCAGGTGCTGACCCGCGACGGCCGCTTCACGATGGACGAGCTCGGCCAGCTCCGCTCGATCCGCGGTTATGCGGTTCTCGATGCCGGTGGTGCTCCGATCCAGCTCAACCGCGACGGCGGCCCTCCGACTGTCGGCTCCGACGGTATCATCCGGCAGAACGAACAGCCGGTCGCCAGCCTCGGTCTGTTCACGGCTGACGTCACAAAGGGCTTCGTCCGCCACGACAACTCCGGCGTCATCACCGTCGATACCCCGCAGCCGGTGCTCGAGGGCATCGAGAACTCCGTCGTTCAGGGTTACCTCGAAGGGGCCAACGTCAACGGCATCCGCGAAATGACCCAGCTGATCCAGGTCAATCGCGCTTTCGAAAGCATCTCGTCGCTGATGCGAGACAGCGAGACCTCGCTGGACGATGCGATCAAGACACTTGGCGGCTCCAACGCGTAAACGATAGGAAAGAGGGCCCACCATGATGGAAGCGGCTATCCTCGATGCAGTCAACGGCGGCAAGCTGGCCCAGCTTGCGGGTCTTTCGGCGCGCTATGCCGATCCGGCCTTCTCGGTCGCCCACGGTGGTCATGTCAGGACCATCGCTGCAGGACATTATACCGTCGCGGGCTTGTCGAAACACGTGCGGCTTGGTGAATTCGTCGCCCATCGCAGCGCGACCGGCATCCATCTCGGCGAAGTGGTCCGCGTCGAGCCGGATATCATCTACGTCTGCCCCATCGAACCCGGCGAGCCGATCGGCATCGGCGATACGGTGATCCGCAAGGGCGCCTTCCGTGTCGCGCCGGACAATAGCTGGTGTGGACGTACGATCAATTCGCTCGGAGAGCCGATCGACGGCAAGGGTCCGGTCGGGCGCGGCCTTCATCCGCGTTCGATCGCCAATACCGCTCCGCCTTCGATGACACGCAGCCGCGTCGAAAAGGGTTTCAGGACCGGGGTCCGGGCGATCGACATCTTCTCGCCGCTCTGCCTCGGCCAGCGTCTCGGTATTTTCGCTGGCTCGGGCGTCGGCAAGTCGACGCTTCTCTCGATGCTCGCCAGAGCCGACTCCTTCGACAAGGTGGTGATCGCGCTGGTCGGCGAACGCGGCCGCGAAGTGCGCGAATTCATCGAGGATACGCTCGGCGAGCACATGTCGAAATCGATCGCCGTCGTTGCGACCAGCGACGAAAGCCCGATGCTGCGCAAGATGGCCCCGCTGGTGGCGATCACCATCGCCGAACATTTCCGCGACCAGGGCGACAATGTCCTGTTCATCGCCGACAGCGTCACCCGTTTTGCCCATGCGATTCGCGAGGTCGCCGTTGCTGCTGGCGAACCGCCGATCGCCCGCGGTTATCCGGCGTCCGTCTTCACCGAGTTGCCGCGCCTGCTTGAGCGCGCCGGCCCGGGCGTCGAAGGAACGGGTACGATCACCGCGATCATCTCGATCCTCGTCGATGGCGACAACCACAACGACCCGATCGCCGACTCGACCCGCGGCATTCTCGACGGTCACATCGTTCTCGAGCGTTCGCTTGCCGAAGAAGGCCGTTATCCGCCGATCAACCCGCTCTCCTCGATCTCGCGTCTTGCCCGCAAGGCCTGGACCGAGGATCAGGAAAAGCTGGTATCGCGCCTGAAATCGCTGGTGCACCGCTATGAGGAGACCCGCGACCTGCGCCTGATCGGTGGTTATCGCGCCGGCAGCGATCCGGATCTCGACATGGCGATCAAGCAGGTGCCGGTCATCTACGAAGTCTTGAAGCAGACGCCGGGGGAAAAGCCGGCGCTCGACGCTTACGCGGATCTGGCCAATGCGCTGCGGGCGGCGGCAGGGCAGGGCAATCCGCAGTCGGCCATAGCCAGAAGGTGATTATTCGATGAGCGAAAAGAACAACCAGGAAGCGGCGGCTCAATCGGAAGAGGCTCGCTCGCGGTTGGGCGACAAGATCCTGGTCGCGACGGGCATCACCCTGGCCGCAGCCTCCGCCTTCTTTCCCTGGTACGTCTTCCTGAACGCCGACAAGTTCGGCATCCGGACGGAAGCGCTCGGCCGCACGCGCGATCTGCCCCCGGGCGCCGCCCGCTCGGTCGTCACCGTATCGCCTCTCGCCATGACGGACAGTTCCAAGGACGATTGGCCGAAGCCTGTCGAGCCGATGGATGCGCTGACCACGGCCACCACGTCGTCCCTCGGCGAAACGCGCAAGGACGCCAATCTGCAGGAAGAGCAGCCCTTTCCGGGCCGGGGCAATTTCCGGCTGCTTCACGTCGCCAACGGCCGCGCGCTCATCGAGGACGGCTCCGGCATGTATATGGTCCGAGTCGGCTCGGTTTTGCCGGACAACAGCAAGCTTGCCACGCTCGAACAACGCGGCGGCAAGTGGGTGATCATTACTTCCAGCGGAGAAGTTTATCAGGACACGGGCGGGAGTGCTCGCCCGTAAGTCCGACGCAAGGTTACTGGCATAGTTTCCGGACAGAAGATGGAGACAAGCCTATGCAACCGATTCAGTTGTTCGAAATGGCATCCCGTCAGGCCGATTGGCTTTCGGTGCGTCAGGAAGTTGTTGCGGGCAACATCGCCAATGCCAACACGCCGAAGTTCAAGGCGAAGGACATCACGCCTTTCGATTCGGTGCTGGACCGCACGCACGTTCCGATGGCCCGCACCAATCCGGCCCATTTCGCCAGCAACGACCTCAGCGATGAGATCGACATCAAGGCATCGGAGCTGAACGAGGAAATCGGTGTCCAGGAATCCGGGAATACCGTCTCGCTGGCCGATGAGCTGACGAAGACGGGTGAAATCAAACGCCAATACGAATTGAGCACAGGACTAGTGAAATCGTTTCACAGCATGATGCTGACGTTAGTTAAGAGGTAAGCAAATGGATCCGCTTTCAGCCTCCCTGAAGATCGCTGGATCGGGAATGGAGGCGCAATCGACACGTCTGCGCATCGTTTCCGAAAACATCGCCAACGCCCGCTCCACCGGCGACACGCCCGGTGCCGACCCCTACCGCCGCAAGACGATCACCTTCGGCTCCGAGTTGGACAAGGCAAGCGGCGTGGACGTGGTCGAGGTCAAGAAACTCGGCAACGACAGCTCCAAGTTCATCGAGGAATATGATCCGGACCACCCGGCCGCCGATGCCAAGGGCATGGTCAAGCTGCCCAACGTCAACATGCTGATCGAGATGGCCGACATGCGCGAAGCCAATCGTTCCTATGACGCAAACATCCAGACCATCAAGCAGACGCGCGAACTGATCGCAGCGACGATTGACCTTCTGAAGGCCGGACAATGATCGACAAGATTCAAAACCTTAGCTCTCTCTCGCTGACCAACGGCCTCGACGAGGTCGGTTCCGCAAGCAGCTCCATGCTCGCCGGCGGCATCGCGACGACGCCCGGCCAGAATACCGGCATGGATTTCGGCAGCGTCATGGCCAACATGGCGACGGACACGATGAACAGCCTGAAGGGCGCGGAATCGATGTCGTTCAAGGCCATCCAGGGCAAGGCCAATACCCGTGAAGTCGTAGATGCGGTTCTTGAAGCGCAGCAGTCGCTCCAGACCGCCATGGCGCTGCGCGACAAGATCGTCTCCGCCTATCTCGAAGTCACGAAAATGCAGATCTAGAGTTTGAGGACGAAGACATGAGAGCGCTTTCCGTCGCAGCAACGGGCATGGATGCCCAGCAGACCAATCTCGAAGTCATCGCGAACAATATCGCGAACATCAACACGACCGGTTACAAGCGCGCCCGCGCCGAGTTTTCCGATCTTCTCTATCAAAGCGAGCGTGCCCAGGGCGTGCCGAACCGCGCCAACCAGGCGATCGTGCCGGAAGGCGCCAACATCGGTCTCGGCGTGCAGACCTCGGCTGTCCGCAACATCCACACCCAGGGTGAGCTGACCCACACCGAGAACGATCTCGACGTGGCGATCGTCGGCCGCGGCTGGTATCAGATCCAGACCCCGGATGGCCAGACGCTCTACAGCCGCGCCGGCGCCTTCAACAAGAACGCCGACGGCCAGCTGGTCACGATCGACGGTTATGCGGTCGTGCCGAACATCACTTTCCCGGCAGATGTTAGCGAAACCAAGATCACCCGCACAGGCCAGGTCATGGTCCGCATCGGCAATTCCCCGGATTTCACCGAGATCGGCCAGCTCACCACCGCCAACTTCGTCAACGAGGCCGGCTTGCAGCCGCTCGGCGACAACCTGTTTGCGCAGACCGCCGCATCCGGCGAACCGATCGTGGCAGCTCCCGAGGATCCAGGCTTCGGTTATCTGAAGCAGGGCTATCTGGAGAGTTCGAACGTCGACGCCGTCCGGGAGATCACCGACCTGATCTCCGCGCAGCGCGCCTACGAAATGAATTCCAAGGTCATCACCACCGCCGATGAGATGGCTACGATCGTCAGCAAGAACCTGAAATAATAAACAGGAGACGGGCAGACATGAAGTTTCGCCGGAAAAATGCGATTGGCGCCAGGCTGGCCTTGCGGCTCCTGGCAGCTCTTCTCGCCGTAACGGGCTCGCCGGTCCTCGCCGGCATGGGGACGGCCGTTGTGCCGGTCCAGACCATTTATCCCGGCGAAGAGATCACCGAGGGCAGGGTCGAGGAGGTGCAGGTCACCAATCCGAATATCGGCGGCGACTATGCCCGCAGGACCGAGGAAGTCGTGGGCATGGTGGCAAAGCGCACGCTGCTGCCCGGCCGCACCGTCCCAGTTTCGGCGCTTCGCGAAGCCTTCGCGGTCACTCGCGGCAAGTCGGTTCGCCTGACTTTCACCATCGGCGCCATGACGATCTCGGCCTCCGGCGCGCCGCTTGAGAACGCGGCTGTCGGGGATGTCATTCGTGTGCGCAACATCGATTCGGGTGTCACGGTCAGCGGTACCGTCATGGCTGATGGGACGATCCAGGTGATGGCGAAATGAGAACCCGTCTCTTCCTTACGACGCTTGCCGTGATCGGCTCCCTCCTCGGTGGCACGCCGGCGTCCGCCGACGGTCCCTATGTCGTCACCGCCCGCATCAAGGACATCGCGTCCCTGCAGGCCGGCCGCGACAACCAGCTGATCGGCTATGGCCTTGTCGTCGGTCTTCAGGGCTCGGGCGACAGCCTGCGCTCGTCTCCCTTCACCGACCAGTCGATGAAGGCGATGCTGCAGAACCTCGGCATTTCGACCCAGGGCAGCCAGTCCAACGCCAAGAACGTCGCGGCCGTCATGGTCACGGCCAACCTGCCTCCCTTCGCCAGCCCCGGCAGCCGCATCGACGTCACGGTCAGCTCGCTCGGCGACGCGACCTCTCTGCGCGGCGGCACGCTGGTCATGACCTCGCTTTCCGGTGCCGACGGCCAGATCTACGCCGTGGCCCAGGGGGCGCTGGTCGTGTCCGGCTTCTCGGCCCAGGGCCAGGCGGCCACATTGACCGAAGGCGTGACGACGGCGGCCCGCGTTCCGAACGGCGCGATCGTCGAGCGGGAATTGCCGTCCAAGTTCAAGGACTCGGTGAACCTCGTCCTGCAGCTCCGCAATCCGGACTTCTCGACCGCGGTACGTGTCTCCGACATCGTCAACAGCTTCGCCGCCCGCCGGTACGGCGGTCCCATCGCAGAACCCCGCGACAGCCAGGAAGTGATCGTTCAAAAGCCGAAGTCCGCCGATCTGACGCGGCTGATGGCCGAGATCGAGAACCTCGTGGTCGAGACCGATACGCCGGCAAAGGTCGTCGTCAATGAGCGGACCGGCACGATCGTCATCGGCGCGGATGTGAAGATCTCGCGCGTTGCCGTGAGCTACGGCACGCTGACGGTGCAGGTCACGGAGACCCCGCAGGTGATCCAGCCCGAACCTTTCTCGCGCGGCGAGACGGCGGTTCAGCCGCAGACGGATATCATGGCGATGAAGGACGGCGGCCAGGTCGCGCTCCTCAACGGTCCGGATCTCAGGACCTTGGTCGCTGGTCTCAACAGCATCGGCGTCAAGCCGGACGGCATCATCGCCATCCTGCAAGGCATCAAGTCCGCCGGCGCCCTTCAAGCGGAGCTCGTCCTGCAATGACCGAGACGCTATTCACCATTTCCGTATCCAAGACGCTGGCACGCCGCGTCCTCGCCGCTGCTGCTGTCCTGACGCTGGTTTCACAGGTCGGAGCACAGCAGCCGCCGCCGGTCACCGAAGCGTCGACCAGCGACGAGATCCAGAAATTCTGCACCAATATCGCCGATGCCGCGCGCGATCAGCGTTATCTCCTGCAGAAGCAGGAGCTTGAAAAGCTGCAGGCGGATGTCGATACCCGCATCAAGGCCCTTCAGGATCGTACCGCCGAATACCAGGACTGGTTGAAGCGCCGCAACGACTTCCTGGCGCGGGCCCAGGCGGGCCTTGTCGACATCTTCAAAACGATGAAACCGGATGCGGCAGCACCGCAGCTCGGAGAAATGAACATGGAGGTCGCAGCCGCGATCATCATGCAGCTTCCGGCCCGCCAGTCGGCCCTTTTCCTCGCGGAAATGGACCCGCAGAAGGCCGGCATGATCTCGACGATCATCTCAAGCGCTTCCGACCCCAACACGTCGAAAGCACGCGCTCCCAATGTTCCGAAAGTGCCCTCATGACGAAACGCATTCCCGCCATCATGGCCGTTCTGTTCCTGGCTGGTTGTTCTAGCCAGACGATCAAAGAGATCGGCAATGCGCCGGCGATGAGCCCGATCGGCAGCGGCCTGCAATATGCGCAGGCGCCGCAGATGTCGTCCTATCCGAAGCAGCCGCGGCAGATGGCCAGCGGCTATTCGCTCTGGAGCGACAATCAGGCTGCGCTTTTCAAGGATTCGCGGGCTTTGAACGTCGGCGACATCCTGACGGTCGATATCAAGATCAACGACAAGGCGTCGTTCGACAACGAGACGGAACGCAACCGCACGAACTCCACCAGCCTGACCTGGGGTGCCAACCTCAGCAACCTATTCGGCTGGACTCCGAAAGCGGGCACTACCGGCGATCTCGGTACGGATTCGAGCACGGATTCGCAGGGCAAGGGAACGACCAAGCGTGCCGAAAGCCTGAAGCTGCTCGTGGCTGCCGTCGTGACCGGTATTCTCGAAAACGGCAATCTCCTGATCAGCGGCTCGCAGGAAGTGCGCGTCAACCACGAAATCCGCATTCTGAACGTCGCCGGTATCGTCCGGCCGCAGGATGTCGATTCCACCAATATGATCTCCTATGACAAGATCGCCGAAGCCCGCATCTCCTACGGCGGCCGCGGTCGCCTGACGGAAGTCCAGCAGCCGCCGGTCGGTCAGCAGGTCGTCGATATGTTCTCGCCCTTCTGACGGACCTGGGCGAAGGTCTCTTGATGTGAAGGTTTGAAGACCATGGCGGATGAAGCACAGGCGGCCGACGCCGCTAAGAACAAGAAGAGTGGCACCATCATGGTCATCGCGGGCGTCGCGATCCTGACCGTGATCGGCGCCGGCGGCGGCTGGGTCGTCGGTGGCATGATCGCTCCGAAGGATCCGGACGCGGCGCAGAAGCACGAGACGGCGGCAGCCGGCGGCGAACATGGCGAGGCCGGCAAGAAGGAAGAGGGGCTTCCCCATATTTCCACCGAGGCCAACGGCGTCGTTCTCCTCGAGCCGATCACCACCAATCTCGCCTATCCGTCCGAAAACTGGATCCGGCTCGAAGTGGCACTTGCCTTCAAGGGGCCGCCGGAACTGACACTCGCGGAAAATATCCACCAGGATATCCTCGCTTACATGCGCACCGTTTCGCTCCAGCAGATCGAGGGCCCGCGCGGCTTCCAGTATCTCAAGGACGATATCAAGGAACGCGTCGATCTTCGCTCGCAGGGCAAGGTCGCCAAGGTGATGTTCCGATCCTTCGTGATCGAATAGGGACGGATTTCAAAGACAACGCACGAAAAAAAGCGGCCCAAACGGCCGCTTTTTTGTTTGCTCGGGTCTCTGTCCGGTGGGGACCCTCTTCCGGTTCTCCGGGAAGAGGGTCCGTTCGTTCAGCGCAGGCGCTTCAGGAAGCCGTCCGGGGCGACGGTGATCAGCAGCTTGTTCTCGATCGACTTGTCGATCTCGAATTCCGGATGGGTCTTCAGATATTCGAAGACGGCCGTTTTCGGATTGTCGCCCGGTCCCCACGGACGATCACCGGCCAATTCCTTCGGCAGATCCTCGACAACGGTGTCGAAGACGACGCAATAGCTGCCGACGCTGGTAAGCGGGGCATAAAGCTTGAGTTCCTCGAGAACGTGTTCGTGCGTATGGTTGCTGTCGAGGCTGATCAGGATGCGCGAATAGCCGGCAGCGACCTTGCGGACCTGGTCCATGATCTCGGGCGCGATGCTGGAGCCCTGGATCATTTCGATCCGGGATGCCATCGGGTGGGCCTCAATCGCTGCCTTGTTGTGGGGCCGGATGTCGATGTCGATGCCGAGAACCTTGCGCTTCGGCTTGGCCGGATCGACGACCTCGCCCTTTTCAGCGGCTTCTGACAGTTCCAGCAGGGCCAACATCGAGGCGCTGAGGATGAGCGAGCCGCCATGGGCGATGCCGGTCTCGATGATCAGGTCGGGTTTTACCGTCCAGATCAGCTCCTGCATGGCGACCATGTCCTGCGGATACTGGATGATCGGCCGGCCGAGCCAGAAGTAGTTGTAGGAATATTGCGAGGCGATCGACGTGCGCATGAACTGCGCGGCGCTGTCGTTCAGCTCCTTGTTTCCAGGGACGGCCGCGACGCGGGCTTCAACTTCCTTGGTGAAATCACTCATTGTCGATCCCCACATAGGTGTAAGCGTTGTGAGACAGCATTCGAATTTCCTCGAGATAATTGGAGTTCATGACGTAGATGGTCGAGCCGTGGGGAAGTTTCGCCAGTGCGTGTTCCGGCGATTGCACCATCAGGCCGGTTGCCGGCAGGAATTTGCCTTGCTTGGCAGGATTGATGTCGATCACCATGTCGACCGGCTGCCCCTGGCGGGACTTCAGCAGCGAGAAGGTCACTCCCTTCGACGCGCCGCCCCAGATCGCAGAGCTGTCGCCGTCGGCGATTCGGTCGCCCAGCGTGCGGGTGAAGTCGGCGGGAAACGCGACGCGATCGGCTTCTTCGCGCACCGGTGGCCGCAGCGAGTCCAGTTCGGCCACCACATAGAGGTACTGCCCGCCGAAAATTCGACCGCTTTCGATGACATTGCCGAAGATCCGATGAAAGTCAGACAGGCGGAAATAATTGACGTGCTCGTAGAACACGTCGAACCAGGCGCGGTGTTCCATGATCCAGTCGAAGCAGGGCACTTCGATATAGATGCGGCCCTTGCCGCCGTTCGCCTTGCAGAGTTCGACGAGGAAATCGTACGGGTCCTGAATGTGCTCCAGCACGTGGCGAAGGATCAGCCCATCGCCCTGCACATCGACGCCGGCCTCGAAATAATGCCGCTTCACGCGCGGATTGGTACCCTCGTAGGTGGGATCGAAGCCGGTGAGGCCGAAACCCTTTTCGAGCAGCATCTCAAGGAAGAGGCCCTTGCCGCAGCCGACCTCGACCAGGTTCTCACGGCCCATCGTCCGCTCGACGATGCCGGCCACCATTTCCAGATGCTGGTGGAAGTGCCGGCTGACACCCTGTTCGTTGTTGTAATTGCCGTCGTAGTCCATGAGCTTCGGGTCGAACGCATCATTGTAGATGAGGCCCGTCTTCATGTCCTGTACCAGGCGTATGTCGCCCTTGGCGCAGCTTCTAGCTTCCGCCGCCGTGGGATAAACGCGGTTCTGGAAGGTCGGCAACTGCGGCTGTTCGTAAAGCAGCAGGGTATCTTTCGTCGTCATGTCATCACCTCGTTAATCCTACAACGCAGGGAGGATCCACCAGATTGTCGGGACGGGCGCCGAATCGCAGGAGATCGCGTCGACCATACTCGTCGGCCAACCGCTCGGCTATCTGCCGCACGGTGACCGGAATTCCGGAACAGATGTTGGCTGCTCCCGTTTTGTCGCCAAGTCCGATGTCGGCGATCTGCCTTCCTGCTTCCCGAACGTCCAGGAAGTCGCGGATCTGGTTGCCGCTGGTCAAATCCACCGGTTTGCCTGCGGCAAGCTGCGTCCGAAGATAGGGAAACAGCCGTCGCTCGTCCTCGCCCTCGCCGAAAAGATAGAAGAGCCTGCACCAGGCAAAGCTGATCCGGTGCAGCGGCAGCCATTGCGACAGGGCCAGGAATGCAGCGGCCTTCGCGCCGGCATAGGGACTGATCGGACGCAGCGGCGTATCGGTGGCGAGCATGCCGGCCGAGACGTCGTATTCGAAACACGTTCCCACGCCGACGAAACGCTTGACGCCCGCAAGAGCAGCGCCCTGCGCCATGCGCAACGTACCTTCGAGGCAAACGATATTTTCCGCCGACTGCAGATATTTGCCGGCCTCCGCATACCAAGCGACATGCGCGACCGTATCGACGCCGTCGAGGGCCTTCGCCCACCATTCGACCGGCTCGCGGAACAGGTCCGGCGTCCGCACGATGCTCTCGACAGCGGAGAGATCGCCAAGCCGGCTTTCCGCCGATCCTTCACGTAGGATCACCCGCACGCGCGCACCGGATTCCGTCAGCGCCCGCAGCACCTGCCGGCCGACAAAACCTGTTCCCCCGGTGAGCAGGACGAGTGGCGTCATATGATCTTCAATTCCGGCACGGCCGTTACGAACCTGGTGCCCTGATCGGCAAGCGAAGCAAGCTGCTGACGGACTTCGGTCGCGATGTTCCAGGGCAGGATCATCACATAGTCCGGCCGGCGCGCGACGATCTCGTCCGGATGCAGGATCGGAATGTGGCTACCGGGCATGAACTTGTTCTGCTTGGCCGTGGCGGCATCGCAGACATAGGGCAGCAGGTCCGGCTTGACGCCGGCAAAATTCAGAAGCGTGTTGCCCTTGGCAGCGGCGCCATAGGCTGCGACCGTCTTGCCCTCGCGCTTGGCGTCCAGCAGGAAGGCCAGGGCATCGTTCTTGACCTTTTCGGCCTTGGCCTGGAAGTCGGCATAGATCGCCGGCGCCTGAAGGCCGCGGCGCTGTTCTTCGCCGAGCAGCGCGGTAACGGCTTCGGTTGTCTGGCGCGAATCACCTGCATGGCAGCCATAGACGCGCAGGCTGCCGCCATGGGTCTGCAATTCCTCGACGTCGAAGATGCGCAGGCCCGCCGCTTCGAAGATCTTTCCGACCGTGAAGAGGGAAAGATAGGAGAAGTGCTCGTGATAGACCGTATCGAACTGGTTGTGTTCGATGAGCCGCATCACATGCGGAAATTCGAGCGTGACTGTACCGCCGGCCTTTAGCGCCGCCTTCAGGCCGCGCGTGAAATCGTTGATATCGGGCACATGAGCATAGACATTGTTGCCGAGGATAAGGTCGGCACCCTTGCCTTCGCCGGCCAATTGCTTGCCAAGCGCCTCCCCAAAGAACTCCCTGCGGACCGGGATGCCGAGCGCCTCGGCGGCTTCGGCGGTGCTCGCCGTCGGCTCGACGCCGAGGCAGGGTATGCCAGCCTTGACGAAATTCTTCAGGAGATAACCGTCGTTCGATGCGACCTCGATGACCATGCTCTCCCGGCCGAGACCGAGCCGGGAGCTGATCATTTCGACATAACGGGCTGCATGGGCGAGCCAGCTCGTCGATGCGCTGGAGAAATACGCATATTCGGCACTGAAGAGTGATTCGGCCGAGGCATAATCCTCGGTCTGAACCAGCCAGCATTCCTCGCAGACCTGCAGCCTCAAGGGAAAATAGACTTCCGGCTTGGACAGGTCCTCGGCGGTCAGATACGCATTGGACGGCGGCGCGAAGCCGAGGTCCAGGAAATCGCAGCGGAGGGCGGTACCGCAGTGGCGGCAGTTCATGGCGTCAGTCCCGTGAATTGTGATGTCAGGTATGGATGGCCGCGATCCCGATCCGACATTTCGGTGATCTCCAGCGGCCAGCTTATGTTGAGAACCGGATCCTGCGCGTTCAGCGCACCTTCGGAGCCGGATGCATAGGGCATTGAATGGAAATAGAGGAGTTCGCAGTCGTCGGTCAGCGCCTGGAAGCCATGCGCGAACCCTTCCGGGATTAGCAGCGAGCGCCGGTTCTCCGCGGAAAGCTCCTGGGCATGCCACTTCAGGAAGGTCGGCGAATCATGCCTGAGATCGACGGCGACATCCCAGACTGCGCCGCGCAGGCAGTTGACGAGCTTCATCTCCGCATGCGGCGGGTGCTGGAAATGCATGCCGCGCACCGTGCCCATACGCGCCGTCATCGTGAGGTTGATCTGGGCGATCGGTTTTGCCCAACCCGCCGGCGCCAGTTCGTCGGCGCAGAACATGCGCGACAGGAAACCGCGCGAATCGCCGAGGATCTGGCGTTCGACGAGTTTCAGGCCGGCAAGCGGCAGGTCGGTCACGGTGAAGCGGCTCAAGGGCGTGCCTCGTATTCGGCGATTTCGGCTTCGCAAAGCGCGCGGGCGCCGGCGCCGTCATGCTGCGCACGATACCATTTCATGGTCCGGTCGACGGCTTCCGCCAGCGACCAGCGCGGTTCGACGCCCAGCATATGCCGCGCCTTGGCAGTTTCCAAGGCAAGCCAGCCGGCCTCGTGCGGGCCTTCAGTGCCGTCGCCATATTCGACTTCGCCGCGGCCGTAGGAGGCGCGGGCAATCTCGATGACCTGGCGCACCGGCGCGGCTTCATGGCTGATCGGGCCGAAATTGAAGGCATCGCCGATCGCCGGATCGACCCATAGCCGTTCGGCAAGCACGAGATAGGCCGAAAGCGGCTCGAGCACATGCTGCCAAGGGCGCTTCGCCTCCGGCCGCCGGACGCTGAGCGTATTGCCGGACTGCCAGGCGCGCACCGCATCCGGCAGCAGACGGTCAGCCGACCAATCGCCGCCGCCGATCACGTTGCCGGCCCGGGCGCTGGCGGCCGCCACGCCTTTTTCGCGCAGAAACGAATCTCGATAGCTCGCAATGACGATCTCGGATGCCGCCTTGCTGGCGCTGTAGGGGTCGTGCCCGCCGAGATGATCCGTCTCCCGGTAGGGGAAGGCATGTTCGAGGTTGCGGTAGACCTTGTCCGTGGTGATAGCGACGACGACGCGCGCCTTTGGGACCGAACGGACCGCTTCGAGCAGGTTGGCCGTTCCGAGCACGTTGGTCGCGAACGTGCCGAGCGGATCCTGATAGCTCGGGCGCACCAGGGCCTGGGCGCCGAGATGTATCACGATCTCTGGCGATGCGGAACGTACCAGTTCGGCAAGCTTGGCGGCGTCGCGGATATCCTGGAAATGACTTTCCTTGAGATCAGGCCGTGCGAGTGCAAAAAGACTGGGCTGCGTCTCGGGCGGCAAAGCAATGCCGGTGACCTCGGCGCCGAGACGTCCGAGCCAGATCGAAAGCCAGGCGCCCTTGAAACCCGTATGCCCCGTCAGAACAACGCGTTTACCCGCCCAGAAACCGCGGTCCGGGCGAGCCCCGCCGCTCACGGCCAGATTTTCCATGGTGCTTTTCCGGAGGCCCAAAGGTCTTCGAGAAGGTTCTTCTCGCGCAGCGTGTCCATCGGCTGCCAGAAACCTTCATGCTCGTAGGCCATCAGTTCGCCCATCGTGGCGAGGTTCGCCATCGGCGCAGACTCCCACGGAATGTTGTCGCCCTCGATGAGGTCGATGCATTTCGGCGAAAGCACGAAGAAACCGCCATTGATCATGCCGCCATCGCCGCGCGGCTTTTCGACGAAGCCGGTGACCTGGTTGCCGGAGCGTTCGAGCGCGCCGTAACGGCCCGGCGGGTGGACGGCGGTGACCGTCGCATTCCTGCCATGCGAACGATGGAAGCGGACGAGTTCGGTGATATTCACGTCGCTCAGGCCGTCGCCATAGGTGAAGCAGAAGCTTTCCTCGTTGCGCAGATATTCGGAGACGCGCTTCAGGCGGCCGCCTGTCATCGTCGCTTCGCCAGTATCGATCAGCGTGACTTTCCAGGGCTCGGCGCTGCGGCGATGGACCTGCTTTTCGTTATAGGCCATGTCGAAGGTGACGTCCGACATGTGCAGGAAGTAGTTCGCGAAATACTCCTTGATGACGTAGCCCTTGTATCCGCAGCAGATGATGAACTCGTTCACGCCGTGGGCGGAGTAGAGTTTCATGATGTGCCACAGGATCGGCCGTCCGCCGATTTCGATCATCGGCTTGGGCTTGAGATGCGTCTCCTCGGAGATGCGGGTTCCCAACCCACCGGCGAGAATTACAGCTTTCAATTCCGTCTCTCCGTAACTGACGGCTTATCCATTGAACGACGACCGCCAGCAAACCATGCGAATAGGCTTCTCTGGCGATCGGCTAAACGCCTTCATGCGCTAGAGCAAAATGGTCTTGATCAGGTCGTCCTGGGCAAACACGAGGTTCGGCAAATAACCCATTTCCACGAAACGGATGCGCTCTTCCGGCAAGTGTACCAGGATCGCCGTATTCTCGAGTTGCGCGGGCGTAGGTTCCGCCGGCTCGTCGATGATCTCCAGTCGCGAAGGCAACCTTACCCTTTGGAGCCGTTCCTTGAGGGTTACGATGTCCGGATATCCGGAGATGACGAGGTTCTCGATACCTGCAGTTACCCCCAGCTGCCAGGAAAGGGTCTGCAGCGCCGTTGCAAGCAATCCGCCTTCCTTGAAGGACATGACCTCCGGATGCTCGTCGAAGCCTCCGAAGACCATTCTGGTATAGACCTCGTACGCCTTCACATATTCGCGCATGCCGACGAGCAGTCGCATCGAGACGGCCATCCGCTGCAGCGTGAAGTTTCTGCAGAGATGCTCCTGGGTCGCGCGTTCGTCGGGCGAGGTGCCGACCTTGCCGCGTTTGGATGCGAAATAGAGGAAGTATTCCAGGCCGCCGCGGTACTGGTCCCATCCGGTCGCCGCGATCTGAGCGCCCCCCTGAACACGATCGCGTTCGACGCCGGATGCGATGACCTGACGATAGAAGGGCGTCTTGCGGAAAGCGATGTCACCCTGGTCCAGGAAGTGGGCAAGCATGGGGAAGGGGTAGAAGCAGATATCCCTGGGAACCCATGAGGACCGGAAAGCGCTGGCGCGGTAGATACCGATTTCAGGGAAGATGTGGCCCCGGAACATATAGTTGAAAACTTCGGCGAAGCTTTTCTGCGGAAAAACCTTGTCTTCGTTGACCGTGTAGAACAGTCCGCCCTCGACTTCGTTGATGCCGTCATACATCGCCCACGGCGCATGGCAGACCGTAATGTTCGGATTCTCATCGAGGTAAGCAACGATATTGGCGACTTCCTGCGGGATCAGGCGATCGTCGTCGGCGAGGTAGAGGAGGTATTCGCCGCGTCCCAGCCGCAGGGAGCTGCTCATGTTGGGGATCATCCCCACATTCTCCGCACCCCTGACATACCGGATCGGCATTCCCCGCTCGATGAATTCCTTGGCGACCGCGCCGGTATTGTCCGTCGAGGCGTTGTCGGAAATGACGATTTCATAGGGGAAATCGAAGCGGAAATCGCGATGGCACCGTTCCAGGCAATCGTGAAGGTGTTTCTCACGGTTGTAGGTGGGGATGCATATGCTGAGTTTGATGGAAGTCACCGAATTTCCTCGACCTGATTTGTTCGAAAACGCACCGGGTTCGCCGCAAGCAAGGGACGCTCAGCGGCGGATGTTCCGAGGCGCTTCCGATCGACGTGAGAGCCGGCATGGGGCTTTTCCAGGCTCTGTACGTCCATTAGCTATTCCTGGATTGAGGCTATTCGACCAGACTTGCGCCAGGCTGAATGAAGATCGCGTCGGCAACCCAGGCATTGGTTCGACTAGAGCGGCGTCCTTTCTGTGTACGACTCCCCGCACCCGGCCCACAGGTGTTGACCTGCATTGGTCAGGGTGACTATCGAAGATGACGCAAAGGACCTTCGTGATCGCATGATTCGGCTGATCTACCTGTTCGTCGCTCTGATGGCGGCACCCGGGCTCGCGCTCGCCCAGCAATCGCCTGCGGATCTTCTCAATCTGCCGGTCGATGGTTCCGCAGCCGCGTGGATCATCCGGACTTTCGGGCTGTTGACGGTTCTCTCCGTCGCCCCCGGCATCCTGATCATGGTCACGAGTTTTCCACGGATCGTGATCGCCTTCTCGATCCTGCGCTCAGGCATGGGCCTGTCGACCGCGCCGTCGAACATGATCTTGGTTTCCATGGCGCTGTTCATGACGTTTTACGTCATGTCGCCCACCTTCGACAGGGCATGGAACGAGGGTGTCCAACCGCTTCTTCAAAACCGGGTCACCGAGGCGGAGGCGGTTCAACGGATCGCGGAGCCGTTCAGGGTGTTCATGTCCGCCAATACGCGCGACAAGGATCTGGAACTCTTTGTCGAAATCGCCCGTGAGCGAAACCAGTCCGTTGGTACGCCGCAAGCCGTCGATTACCGCGTCCTGATCCCAGCCTTCATGCTCTCGGAAATACGGCGCGGTTTCGAGATCGGTTTCCTGATCATCCTGCCGTTCCTGGTCATCGACATGATCGTCGCGGCAATCACCATGGCTATGGGTATGATGATGCTACCGCCGACATCGATCTCGCTGCCCTTCAAGATCCTTTTCTTTGTCCTGATCGACGGCTGGAACCTGCTGGTCGGGAGCCTGGTTCGTTCCTTCAATTAGCTGGCAGCAGAGCTGCTGAAATGGAAACGGCGGGGGATCCCCGCCGTTTCCATTCGCATCAGTTACTGCGGGAGCTGAAGGGGCCTTCCCGCGGCGGAAGGGCCGGGACGCTGAAGTGGTCGGGCTTGATCTTGGCCTTGGCCCGGTCCGCCATCATCGTGTAGGCGGTCTCAAGATGCCGGCAATAGCGTTCGGCGTCGAACAGCGGGTGCGTGAAGCGGTTTGCCTCGAGCCGTTTCCGGACCTCTTTGAGCTCCTCGCGGTTGTTGTAGTAGTGGACGGCGCGGCGAACGAAGTCATCCTTGTCCTCGGCAACCATTTCCGGAAGGCCCAGGGCATTCAGCAGGCTTTCGCTGACGCGCGACGCAAAGTTCTTGCCCTTGTGCGTCAGCATTGGAAGCCCGGCCCAGAGCTTTTCCGAGGTCGTGGTATGGCCGTTGTAAGGATAGGTATCGAGACCGAGATCGGTCAGGCCGATACGGTTGATATAGGCCGCGTAGTTGTTGACGCGATCGCCGAACATCAGACGGCTCTCGGGGATTCCCGCTTCCGCAAAGGCCTTGATCAGGTTCTTTCGAGCACCGAACCGTTCGCGGCAGATCAGGAACAGATAGCTCTCCGGGGTTTCCTTGAGGACGCGTACCCAAAGGTCGATGGTTGCGGGCGTGAATTTCCAGTGGCTGTGGAAGCACGAGAAGATGAAGGCGTCCTGCGGCATGTCGCAGAGCGCCCGATCGATCGGCTGCGGCATCGGGCGGTGAACCGCTTCGTTCGGGAAGAACGTCTCGGGCATCCAGCAGATCTTCTCGTAATAATGCGGGAAGGAGCTTTCCGGAACCACCGTGCTGTCGGCGATGAGATAGTCGATGTCGACGTTGACCACGGTGCCCGGATAGCCGAGCCAGGTCACGTGCACGGGCGCGGTCTGCCGGTTCATCACGAATACCCGGTTTTCCGCAGTGTGCCCCTGCAGGTCGACGAGGATGTCGATATTCTCGGCCTTGATGGCTTCGGCCGCCTCGTCATCCGTCATGCCCCGGATCCGGACAACCCTGCCCCATTCCTCGCGGATGGCGTTGTTGTCGTTGCGCAGCCGTTCGGCAGGAGCGTTGCAGAAGAGCGTGATGTCGAAACGGCTCTTGTCGTGCGATTCCAATATGCCGCGAAGCGCCTTCATGACGGCGTGTTCCGTCCAAAGGTCGGCAGAGAGATAGCCGATGCGCAATTTATGACCCCAGCGATGCGGCATGTTATGCCTTTTCGAGGCGGCATTCTTGGGCTTCCGTTCACCCATTCTGGCGCCTGCAATGGCGTTCGTCTTTTCATCGTCGCACCAGCGCAGATTGAAGAGCGATACCTCGTCGGCAACCGCTTCGAATTCGCCCCTGGCGATTTCCTCGAATTGGATAGGCTCGTATTTGCGGATGATATCGTAATCGAGGGCGTCTCTCATAGCTGAGAGATAGAAATTGCGCACGATCCGATCCTCGGGATCTTTCTCGAAGATCTCCAGGATGCACTTGTTCTCTTCGTCGCTGCGATCCTGGAGCCGGATCGAGCGGGCAGCGAGCTGGCGGTGTGTCGGCTCGTCGCTTCTTGCCAGCGTATTGCGGAAAGCTTCGGCGCCTTCCAGTTCCTGGCGCATCAGAGCGCCGGACATCAGGACAGCCATGTCCGGATCGGCAATCGCCTCTTTGAGGTTGCGCGCACCGAGGCGCAGGACGTTGATGTCGTCGTTATTGGAGAAATGAAGGCGCATGGCTTCGCGCGTGTACTTGAGCTTATGCGGAGATTCCATCTCGCCGGCAATTTGGAAAGCCTGAGCGGCCTCGGTCTTCATCTTGAGCTTCAACAGGGTGGCGCCCAGGAGTGCGTAGTGCCTCGGATCCTTGTGAACATCCAGCAGCTTGTTCAGGATGCCCAATACATCGTGATATTCTTTTTTGTCGAAGTGATTTTGTGCTGCGACGTATTGCCGTTGTATCTTCAGGGGTTTCAAGGCTTCCCGCTCCAGTAAAGTTGTGCCGGCGTCCCGGCAAATCGGCTTCACCGCGCATCGTGGCAAGCCAAGCTTGCATGAAGCCGACCTCCCTTAACCGGGCTCCTCGTATACCTTTCGTTAATTATGCTGGTCGAACGGTTTCCGGGTTCTCGTTCTGTTTAAAGAACTTAGCAAGGAATTGCTGCGAGATTTGCCTCACACGACGGGTTTGGTGTTCCTTCGGAGCGAAGGTACCGAGTTGGCATGATGCCGGACCGAAGTGCCGGTAATATAATCAGTCCGGTATGTCCCCCTCCAAGTATTTAGTTCAAAGGGACAATCAACTATGGCTAGCATTCTCACCAACGTGTCGGCGATGGCCGCGCTTCAGACGCTGCGCGGCATCAGCAACGACATGGAATCGACGCAGAGCCGCGTTTCTTCCGGTCTGCGTGTCGGTTCTGCTTCCGACAACGCCGCCTATTGGTCGATCGCGACCACCATGCGTTCCGACAAGGGTTCGCTCTCGACGGTTCAGGACGCACTCGGCCTCGGCGCCGCCAAGGTCGACACTGCCTATTCCGCCATGGAATCGGCCATCGACGTCGTCACCGAAATCAAGAACAAGCTGGTTGCCGCTTCCGAACCGGGCGTCGACAAGTCCAAGGTCCAGGAAGAAATCACCCAGCTGCAGAGCCAGCTGAAGAGCATCGCTTCCTCCGCTTCGTTCTCCGGCGAAAACTGGCTCCAGGCTGAAATCGGCGGCACTCAGAACGCGACCACGGGCGTCATTGATGCCGGCACCGCAATCACCAAGCAGCTCATCGGTTCGTTCGTTCGCGACAGCGACGGCAATGTCTCGGTCAAGTCCGTCAACGTCGTCCTCGACGAGACCAACGTCCTGTTCGACTTGAGCGGTGGCCGCGGCGGCCTTCTCGACCAGAACGCCCTCAACGGTTTCCGCGCCATCAACTTCGACGACGGCACGACCAACCACAAGGAATACTTCGGCAAGATCAACACGTCGGCGATCTATTCGACCACTGCCCAGTGGAAGGACATCGGCGGCGGCGTGTTCATGAAGGGCGACACCAACGGCGTCTACTCTTCGGGCTCCAACGGCACCTACATGATCAAGGTCGGCGGCGCTTACATCGACGCAGTCTACACCACCAAGGGCTACGACTTCTCGGCTGGTGCGACTGCGACGGCCGGCATCAAGTACGGAGCGGATATCTCCGTTTCCGACCTCGACATCACCAAGCTCGAAGATTACCGCGACTCCAGCGGTGTCAGCTACCTTGGTCTGGGTACCAAAGCCAGCGATGAGGATCTCATGCAGGCACTGACCTCGTTCGTCGACGGTCAGCTGGAAGCGATGGGCAGTGCTGCGGCCAAGCTCGGCGCCGTATCGAAGCGCATCGACATGCAGTCGGACTTCGTCTCCAAGCTCACCGACTCGATCGACAAGGGTGTCGGCCGACTGGTGGATGCGGACATGAACGAAGAGTCGACCAAGCTCAAGGCACTGCAGACCCAGCAGCAGCTGGCGATCCAGTCGCTCTCGATCGCCAACTCCGACTCGCAGAACATCCTGTCGCTCTTCCGTTAATCGAACCAGGGAAAATGGCGCGGAGGCTGACCGCGTTATTGACCTTCAAAAAGAGCCGCGTCCGAATTCGGACGCGGCTTTTTTATTCTCTCTGGTTCGCTTCAATGTTCCTTAATCATATTGCTGCATTCTTGGGCCATCGAAACGGTGAGTTAACCAAGAAAATTAAATGGTTAACAAGCATGATGCTGACCGCGTTTCCCGGTGTAATCCGGAATGTCCCTTCCTACAATTAGCCATTCAAGGGGCAATCAATATGACTAGCATTCTCACCAACGTTGCAGCTATGTCTGCTCTGCAGACGCTGCGCGGCATCAGCAACGACATGGAATCGACGCAGAGCCGCGTTTCTTCCGGTCTGCGTGTCGGTTCTGCTTCCGACAACGCCGCCTATTGGTCGATCGCGACCACCATGCGTTCCGACAAGGGCTCGCTCTCGACGGTTCAGGACGCACTCGGCCTCGGCGCCGCCAAGGTCGACACTGCCTATTCCGCCATGGAATCGGCCATCGACGTCGTCACCGAAATCAAGAACAAGCTGGTTGCCGCTTCCGAACCGGGCGTCGACAAGTCCAAGGTCCAGGAAGAAATCACCCAGCTGCAGAGCCAGCTGAAGAGCATCGCTTCCTCCGCTTCGTTCTCCGGCGAAAACTGGCTCCAGGCCGAAATCGGCGGCTCGCAGAGCGCGACCACCGGCATCATCTACGCCTCCAGCGAAATCACCAAGCAGCTCGTCGGTTCGTTCATCCGTGATGCCGACGGCAACGTCGCGGTCAAGACCATCAACGTCCTCCTCGACGAACAGAACGTCCTGTTCGACTTGAGCGGCGGCCACGGCGGTCTTCTCGACAGCAACGCCCTCAACGGTTTCCGTGCCATCAACTTCGACGACGGCACGACCAACCACAAGGAATACTTCGGCAAGATCAACACGTCCGCCTACTACGCCACCAATGCTCTCTGGAAGGATATCGGCGGCGGCGTGTTCATGAAGGGCGACACCAACGGCGTCTACTCTTCGGGCTCCAACGGCACCTACATGATCAAGGTCGGCGGCGCTTACATCGACGCAGTCTACACCACCAAGGGCTACGACTTCTCGGCTGGTGCGACTGCGACGGCCGGCATCAAGTACGGCACGGACATCTCCGTTTCCGACCTCGACATCACCAAGCTCGAAGATTACCGCGACTCCAGCGGTGTCAGCTACCTCGGCCTCGGCACCAGAGCCAGCGATGAAGACCTCATGGCTGCACTGACCTCGTTCGTCGATGGCCAGCTCGAAGCGATGAACAGCGCGGCTGCCAAGCTCGGCGCGGTCTCGAAGCGTCTCGATATGCAGACCGACTTCGTCTCCAAGCTGACGGACTCCTTCGACAAGGGTGTCGGCCGACTGGTGGATGCGGACATGAACGAAGAGTCGACCAGGCTCAAGGCACTGCAGACCCAGCAGCAGCTGGCGATCCAGTCGCTCTCGATTGCCAACTCCGACTCGCAGAACATCCTGTCGCTGTTCCGTTAATCGATACAGGGAAAATGGCGCGGAGGCTGACCACGCCATGGACTTAAAAAAGGGCCGCGTCCGAATTCGGGCGCGGCTTTTTCAATTTCCTAATCGCTTTTCTCAATTTCCCGATCGGCTTCAATATTCATTAACCATATTGCGGTTACCTAACAGCATCGAAACAGTGAGTTAACCAAGAAAATTAAATGGTTAACAAGCATGATGCTGTCCGCTGTTCCCGGTGAAATCCGGAATGTCCCTTTTCGTAATCAGCCACTCAAGGGGCACCTAAAATGACAAGTATTCTTACCAACATTGCAGCTATGTCTGCTCTGCAGACGCTGCGCGGCATCGCGACCGATATGGAATCCACGCAGAGCCGAGTTTCGTCGGGTCTGCGCGTCGGTACTGCTTCCGACAACGCCGCCTATTGGTCGATCGCGACCACCATGCGTTCCGACAACGGCGCTCTTTCCGCAGTTCAGGACGCACTCGGCCTCGGCGCCGCCAAGGTCGACACTGCCTATTCCGCCATGGAATCGGCCATCGACGTCGTCACCGAAATCAAGAACAAGCTGGTTGCCGCTTCCGAACCGGGCGTCGACAAGTCCAAGGTCCAGGAAGAAATCACCCAGCTGCAGAGCCAGCTGAAGAGCATCGCTTCCTCCGCTTCGTTCTCCGGCGAAAACTGGCTCCAGGCCGAAATCGGCGGCTCGCAGAGCGCGACCACCGGCATAATCTACGCCTCCAGCGAACTTACCAAGCAGCTCGTCGGTTCGTTCATCCGTGATGCCGACGGCAATGTCACGGTCAAGTCCATCAACGTCGTCCTCGACGAAACCAACGTCCTGTTCGACTTGAGCGGCGGCCGCGGCGGTCTTCTCGACGCCAACGCTCTCAACGGTTTCCGCGCCATCAAGTACGACGACGGCACGACCAACCAGAAGGAATACTTCGGCAAGATCAACACGTCGGCGTATTATGCGACCAACTCCGTCTGGAAGGACATCGGCGGCGGCGTCTTCATGCGCGGCGATACCAACGGCGTCTACTCTTCGGGCTCCAACGGCACCTACATGATCAAGGTTGGCGGCGCTTACATCGACGCAATCTACACGACCAAGGGCTACGACTTCTCGGCCGGCGCGACGGCGACGGGCGGCATCAAGTACTCTTCGGACATCTCGGTTTCCGACCTCGACATCACCCGTCTCGAAGACTACCGCGACTCCAGCGGTGTCAGCTACCTCGGCCTCGGCACCAGAGCCAGCGATGAAGATATCATGGCGGCATTGACCTCGTTCGTCGACGGTCAGCTGGAAGCGATGAACAGCGGGGCGGCCAAGCTCGGCGCCGTTGCGAAGCGGCTCGAGATGCAGTCCGACTTCGTCTCCAAGCTCACCGACTCGATCGACAAGGGTGTCGGCCGACTGGTGGATGCGGACATGAACGAAGAGTCGACCAGGCTCAAGGCACTGCAGACCCAGCAGCAGCTGGCGATCCAGTCGCTCTCGATTGCCAACTCCGACTCGCAGAACATCCTGTCGCTGTTCCGTTAATCAGACGCGTCACCGCACAAAGAAGCCGCGCCCTTTTGGGGCGCGGCTTTTTTTATGTCCCGATAGTTTTTGTTAACTTTCCTAAATTCCATTTAACCTTTGTTAACCATTTCCACCTTAACTGAGCTCATCGAAACGATGGGTTAACCAAGACGAAGAAAAGGTTAACAGGCATCAGGCCAAGCCAACGTTCACCGGTGTAATCCCGGAAATGTCCCTTCCATCTAGCCAATCAAGGGGCAAACCAAAATGACCAGCATTCTTACCAATATCGCAGCTATGGCTGCTCTCCAGACTCTGCGTAACATCGATAGCCAGATGCAGACCACCCAGGACCGGGTTTCCTCCGGCCTGCGCGTCGGCACCGCTTCCGACAATGCCGCCTACTGGTCGATCGCGACCACCATGCGTTCCGACAACGGCGCTCTCTCCGCGGTTCAAGACGCCCTCGGTCTCGGCGCCGCCAAGGTTGATACCGCCTATTCCGCAATGGAAAGCGTTGTCGACGTCGTCAAGGAAATCAAGAACAAGCTCGTTACCGCCTCGGAAGCCGGCGTCGACAAGGCGAAGATCCAGGCAGAAATCTCGCAGCTGCAGGATCAGTTGAAGAGCATCACGTCTTCTGCTTCGTTCTCCGGTGAAAACTGGCTGCAGGCCGAAGTCGGCGGCGCCTCCAACCCCACCACGGGCGTGATCTACGCGGCCAGCCCGGTCGTCAAGCAGGTTGTAAGCTCGTTCATCCGTGATCCCGATGGCAACGTCGCTGTCAAATCGGTGGATGTCGTTCTTAATGAAACGAACGTCCTGTTCGACTTGAGCGGCGGTCACGGCGGTCTGCTCGACGGCAATTCCTACAATGGCTTCCGGGCGATCAACTTTGACGATGGCACGACAAACCACAAGGATTACTTCGGCAAGATCAACACTGCCGCGTTTTACGCAACGGACGCGCTCTGGAAGGATGTCGGCGGCGGCGTCTACATGAAGGGCGACACCAACGGCATCTATACGTCCGGCACCAGCGGCACCTATCTCATCAAGGTCGGCGGCGCCTACATCGACGCTGTCTACACCACCAAGGGATACGATTTCTCGGCCGGTGCAACGGCAACCGCAGGCATCAAGTACGCCGCCAACATCTCCATCTCCGAACTGGACATCACCAAGCTCGATGACTATCGCAATTCGAACGGTGTCAGCTATCTCGGGATGGGGACCAAGGCCAACGACGCCGATCTCATGGCCGCCCTCAACTCGTTCGTCGATGGTCAGCTCGAAAAGCTCATCAGCGCAACGGCAAAACTCGGGTCGATCAACAAGCGCATCGACATGCAGGAAGCTTTCGTCTCCAAGCTGACCGACTCCATCGACAGCGGCATCGGCCGACTGGTGGATGCCGACATGAGCGAAGAGTCGACCAGGCTCAAGGCCCTGCAGACCCAGCAGCAACTTGCGATCCAGTCGCTCTCGATCGCCAATACCAGTTCCGAGAATATTCTGTCGCTCTTCCGTCAGTAAGCGGCGCTCTAGGCTAGGAGCGGTTTCGTCCTGCTCTGCTGGCGTGATAGCAAATATTCTGGAAAGAAGACCGCGTCTCGAAAGAGGCGCGGTTTTTCGCGTTTGGAGCGTGGCTTGCGCGAAACCTGCACGGTTGTCGGATAAGCCGTTAAGACTTCATTAACTTCTTGCCAATCCTCAACCGGGTTTGATAACTGTCGATTTAACGATTTGTTAAGAACGACAGACCGCCCGCATCTGTGATGCTGAGTGGCGGTACGCATGATGCCTCTCGTCGTTTCCGGTGAAGTACTCCGGATTTCCAGACCATTTGACCGAGGCACGGCCGATGACCAGCATCCTGACCAATCCCGCCGCTATGGCTGCCCTGCAGACGTTGCGCTCGATCGACCGCAACATGGAAATTACTCAGGCGCGGGTTTCCTCGGGCATGCGTGTCCAGACGGCCGCGGACAATGCCGCCTACTGGTCGATCGCAACCACGATGCGTTCCGACAATCATGCGCTCTCGACCATCCAGGACGCGCTTGGCCTCGGCGCCGCCAAGGTGGACACCGCCTACACGGCGATGGAAAGTGCGATCGACACCGTCGTCGAAATCAAATCCAAGATCGTTGCGGCTTACGGCGTCGGCTCCAATCGCGGCAAGATCCAGGAAGAAATCGCCCAGCTCCAGGAACAGCTGAAGAGCATCTCGGACTCGGCGACCTTCTCCGGCGAGAACTGGCTTCAGGACTATATTAGCGACGGCGGTACCAACGCCCAGGAGAAGCCGGTCGTCAAACAGGTGGTTGCGTCGTTCACCCGCACTGCCTCCGGTGAGGTCGCGGTCAAGACCGTCGACTATACGCTTGATTCCAAGACGGTCCTTTTCGACCTCAACGGCGGCAATCTCGGCATCTTGGACTCGTCCGTGAAGTTCGTCGCCGAAAGCGAAGTCGCCGTGGACATGACCACCTCCAACGGCACGATGGGTTCAACGAACGCGTCCTACGCCGTCTCGGTTCTCGCCGAAAGTCAGCTTATGGCACTGGGCGCGGATACAAATACAACTGACGCGAGCATATATGCTGTCGGGGGCAATTTTTATCTGAAGGTTGCGGAAGGCAAGTGGGCTCAGGTGACGACGACCGATCCGGCTACGGCACCGGCGGTAACGACCCCCGCGCACGACGATGGCACGACGAAATACTATTTCGTTGTGACCGCAGCGAACAATCTCAACAACCGAAAACTTGGCATTTCCGTCACCACGGTGGATATCAACAAGCTGAATGACCTCGTCGTGAAGATGAATACGATGGTCCCGGGTTCGGCGCCGAACACCGACGCGGTGCTTGATATGATGGAGCGTTTTCTTGACAAGCAGCTTCTGGCGATGACCAGTGCCGCTTCGAGCCTTGGCTCGATCCAGAAGCGCATCGATCTGCAGGAAAGCTTCGTCGCCTCGCTGACCGACGTGATCGACAAGGGTGTCGGCCGACTGGTCGATGCGGACATGAACGAAGAGTCGACGCGGTTGAAAGCGCTGCAGACCCAGCAGCAACTCGGCATCCAGTCACTCCAGATCGCCAACACCAACGCCGAAAACATCCTGCAGTTGTTCCGGCAGGGCTAAGATTGCGCGGCGCTGGTCGCCGCCTGATGCTCGGTCGAGCCTGTCTGCGAGGTTCGATGCAATGCGGTATCTTCATCCTCGCGCAAGTTTAACTTCCTACCGTTCCGCTAAGGTCCGGCGAAGTGTCTTGTGTCGCCGGGGACAAACGAATGGCAACCTTGTCGGGATGATACGATGATTGCAGTGGTGACGATTTGCGCTTTCGGGAGGCTCATGACGAGCCTCGAACGAAAGGCGACGGCAGGGCAGGGGGACGCTCGATGAGTGCTTCGCTCGCCCGCTACCTGAAGGATTTCAGCGAGCCGCAGGTCCCGCCGTTGCCCTTGCTGGCCGATGGTTTCGGCGATGGCTTCGAAGACGATCCGGCATTTCCCGCTGTCGTTGAGGAGCCTGTCGATATCGAAGCCGAACGCGCCGAAGCCTATGCGAAAGGCCATGAGGCTGCGTCCGGGGAGCTTCAACAGCGTTTTGATGAGGAGCGGCAGGCGCTTCTGACCGCGCATGCCGAGGAGATGGCGGCGCTGCGCGAAAAATATGAAACCGAGGCGGCTGCGATGATCGCGACCGGACTTCAGGGCATTGCCGGATTGACGGCCCAGGCGGTCAGCGATCAGACGGCAAGGATCCTGTCGCCTCTTCTCGACGAAGCGCTCGTCGCCAAGGCGATATCCGACATGGCGGATATCATCCGCAGCGCAATACTCGAAGGCGACGTCGGGACCTTGACCGTCCGCGGCCCGCTGCATCTGTTCGAAAAACTGAAAACAGCGCTTGGAGAGCCCACCCTACTCCTGCGCCATATCGAAGCGCCTGACCTCGATATTGCGGTCGACATCGGCGAGAGCGCCCTTGTGACCCGGATGTCCGCATGGCTGGCGAGTCTGAAGAAGGTATTGGGATGAGCGAAGGCGAAAACCATCACCACGGCAAGAACGAGGTCGTCATCGTCAAGCGACATGGCGGCGGACACGACGACGGCGCCCATGGCGGCGCCTGGAAGATCGCCTATGCCGACTTCATGACCGCGATGATGGCGTTCTTCCTCGTCATGTGGCTGGTCAACGCCGCCAACGAAGAGACCAAGGCCTCGATGGCGAGCTATTTCAATCCGATCAAGCTTTCCGACGAGACCCCGGCCTCGAAGGGACTGGAAAAGCCGGTCGATGCGGCCGAGGGCCAGGAGAACGGCGAGAAGTCGAAGGTCAAGGCGGAGGGCAATGTTCAGGGTTCCGCGGCGGCGACCGGGGAAGACATGACTTCGACGTCCGGCGACGAACCCAATTATTCCGAGGCGGATTTCTTCGAAAACCCCTATTCCGTTCTGGCCGAGATCGCTCAACAAGTGGGCCAGCAGGCCAATGTCAGCGCCAAGGGCGAGGGTGGTGCCAGCGATTCGGGCCCCGCGACCGGTGCCGACGGCGGTCAGGCCTACCGCGATCCCTTCGATCCGGACTTCTGGACCAAGCAGATGCAGATGTCGCATGCCGAAGGCCCCGAGCAGGCTGTGAAGACCACGGCGAGTGACGATCCGCTCGCCCAGATGGGGCAGGCGCCGCAATACCAGCAGGCACCGCAGTCCACTGAAGCCAACACGCAGTTGCAGCAGACCCAGATGGCTGTTGCCATTCCCATCCCGCGTCCCGATCCGACACAGATGGACAAACCGCAGACGGCGACGGGCGCGCACGCGGCGAAGCCCGCAAACCTCAACGGACAGAAGCCGGAAGATGGCGCGAAAGCGGAACAGCAGGCAGAGCTGAAGGCCGCCGACGAATTGAAGAAGGAAATCCAGCAGCAGATTTCCGGCGTCGCCGGCAAGCTGGCGGAAGGTCTTGTCGTGACGCCTGCGGAAGGCGGCCTGCTGGTGTCGATCTCCGACCAGACGGATGATCCGATGTTCAACATCGGTTCGGCCGTGCCGCGCCGCGAAATGGTGCTGGCGATGGAGAAGATCGGCCAGATCCTCAAGGATCGAAAGGGCAGCATCGTCCTGCGCGGGCATACGGACGGCCGTCAGTTCAAGGGTACCGAGAACGACAACTGGCGCCTTTCCATGTCTCGTGCTCACAGCGCCTATTACATGCTGGTTCATGGCGGCCTGGCGGAAGATCGCATCAAGCAGGTTTCCGGCTTCGCCGACAGACGCCTCCAGGTGCCGGCCGATCCGCTCGCAGCCGCAAACCGGCGTATCGAAATCCTGCTCGAGGCGGACGAGGGATAGTGATGGCTGTGGGCATAAAGTCCTTGGTTGCGGCTGGCCTGGTTCTCGGGGTCGCATTCGCGCCTGCGGCATCGGCTCAGGATCGTACGGACCTTGCGCCCTATGCGATGCTTCGGTCCTTGCAATTCGTCCAGGATTCCGTCGTGCTCGGCGATCATTCGGCCGCGGAAATGCAGCGCTTCATGCTGGGGACGATCGACCAGCGCCTGCGGACGGCGCCCCCGTCTATCTTCGAGGATCCGCGCAATGTCGATGCAGCACTGATCTATGCCATGAGCGGCGGCAATCCCGCTACGCTCGAATACCTGGCCTCGCGCGACGTCGCGGGCAATTTCGACAACCGCGTTGCCGACGGGCTGAGAAAATACCTCGGCGGCCGCGGAACCTTGATCGAAAAAAGCCTCAGCGAAATGGCCAAGGAATATCGGGACGAGAAAATCGGTCCCTACCTTTCGCTCGTTAGCGGAAACGTGATGGTCGCCCAGGATCCGAAGGGCGCCTTGGTTTTTTATGACTGGGCGCGGTTGACGGCGCCCGGCACGATCATCGAGGAGGCCGCATTGCGCCGCTCGGTGGCGATCACCGTCGATGCCAACATGGTAGCGCCGGCACTCTCCTATTCGCGGAAATACGCGCGGCGCTTCATCCATTCGCCCTACGCCAGCCAGTTCGCCGATTTCTTCGTGCAGCTGGTCGTCGGCCATTTCGGTGAGATCACGGAGGACGATATCGACGGAGCGCTGGAATTCATGGACGCCGACCGGCGCCGCGAGATTTTCCTGCGCATCGCTCGTTCGGCCGCGATCGCCGGTCGGAACGATCTCGCGCGTCTCGCCTCCGCAAAGGCCGAAGCGCTCGCCAAAAGTCCGACGCCCGAGGCGCTCGCGAAGCTTTATGGCGGGTTTGCCAATATCCCGACGAAGGACATCGGGCAGGCCATTCAGGCGATAGCCGACGTTCCCGAGGAAACGCTTTCACCGCGTGACCGTGCTTTGAGGCAGGCCGCAAAAGTGGTGGCGGAGCAGGTTGTTAGCCGGCCTACGGTCGACAGCCTCGCACAAGATAAATCTATCAAAGTGACTAATACAGAAGACGCGAAATCTCCAGTCGCGTTGCCCAGGAATGAGATCGCTGGGCCTGCCTCCGCCACGGAAAGTCCGATGGCCGGCACCGCTGCCAAATTCGATCCGGCCTTCCAGACATTCGTCGATAGCGGTCGTTCGAAATTGAGTGCTATCGACGAAATGCTGAAGGAGGAGAACGCTTCCAAATGATTACTGACATTCTTGGTGGTGGTAAGACTGGCGCAGCCGACGCGGCTTCGTCCACGAAGCAGGGCGTTGCCGGTCGCAAAGGCGCTGACGGTTCCGCTGGCGGCTTCTCCGACGCTCTTTCCGGTTTTGACCGAGATGCGCCCCCGAACAATGCCGACGACCTACCGGATGCGGACGCCCGCGCGACTTCTGCGGAAGAGCGCATGGCTGGCGACGTGAAACAGGGCAAGCCGAAGCCGATCATCGACATCAAGCCGCAATCCCTCCGCCGCCCGATCGAGGAGACGGAAGAGACCGCCGGCGCCTTGAAGCAGGCGTTGACGAACGAGCCCAAAGAAAAGCAGATGACCCCGGCTGAGAGGAAGCTTCGCGAAGCCCTGGAGGCCGCGAAAGCCGTCGCGCGGAAATCGGACGATGTTCAGGGCAAGCGCGCTGCCAGACCCGAAAAGGACGCGGAGGTCGAGACGGAGGGCGGCGACGGGCTTGATGTCTCCATGCTTGCCGCAGACGACGCCAAGATCACCGACATGCTGTCGCTTTTGACGAACGGCGAAGCGACCGGCGCTATCAACGCGATGGTGTCGAAGAATGCGCCTGGACAGCAGAACAAGCGAGCCAAGGGTCAGGATGACGATGGGCATGAGGTCGATGCCCTTGCCCCGAAGGATGTCAAGCACGCAGGCTCCGGCGACGCGGATGCGCTTTCGACGCCGGTGGATACGGATAAGAGTGCTCCCGGCACGCGTGTCTTCCGTTTCAGCAATGCGCGTAACGACCAGCATGTCGACATGGCTGTCAGCGGTCGGGGCGAGCGCAGCACGGCGGAATTCCGATCGTCGTCGGGCGGTGCCGCCGAAAACGTCACCGTGCTCGATGCGCGCCGCTTCCTCGGGCTCGCGCCGAATTCGAACGGCGCCAATCTCGCGGCGATGCTGTCGGGAGATGCCGATTGGGCGGGCGCCATGAGCCCGAGTTCGGCGCTTTCGAACGCAGCGGCGCAGAGCAGCACCGGCACAGTGGTGAATACGCTGAAGCTGCAGTTGAACCCACACGATCTCGGCGCTGTGACAGCCACGCTGCGGCTTCACGGCGAAGAACTCAATGTTCATCTGACCGTCGAAACCCGCGCGGCTTATCGTCAGCTCAGCGAAGACAGCGGCGGCATTCTGGATGCGCTGCGTGCCCAGGGCTTCGCAGTCGACCAGGTAACCATCAGTATCGCGCCGACGGCCGATTCTGACGGCACCAGCAGTCAGCAGGGGCAGTCCGGCCAGGCAGGCCAGCAGGCCATGGCTGAAGGCGGGCGTCAGGGCCAGGCCGCGGGCCGTGGCCAGCAGCAGAATGGGGAGCGACAGGCCGCAGATCACGGAACGAGGAACGCAAATGACGCGGCATCGGACAATGTTGCTGGCACCGCTCCTGGTAGCTCTCGTCCTGGTCAGCTCTACCTCTGAGGTCGGCGCCGGATCGCTCTTCAGTTCCGGAGGTTGGGGAGGGCAGCAGGGCGCCGCTGCGCCCGCCGCCCCTCCAGACCGGGCTCCAGCAACACGGCGCACGCCTGCCAGAGCACTCGCTTACAATGCGCCGAGCACCAGTGCGTCTTTGAATTCCGGCGTCTGCGAGCGGGAAATACAGGCTGCTGCAGCGAAATATGGCGTACCGGAAGGCATTCTCTATTCGGTCGGTCTTACCGAGACTGGCCGCAAGGGCAGCCTCAGCGCCTACGCAATGAACGTCGAGGGCAAGGCTTATTTTCCTCCTTCGCAACAGGCGGCGATGACAACCTTTTTTGACGCCAAGCGGCAGGGCAGGAAGCTCATCGACATAGGCTGCATGCAGATCAATCATTATTTCCACGGCGAAAATTTCTCCTCGCCGGAAGAGATGTTCGATCCGAAACGCAATGTGGAATACGCGGCAAAGTTCCTCCGGAACCTGCACGACAAACACGAAACCTGGACGATGGCGGTGGCACGATACCACGCCGGACCGAATAACAACCCCGCTCAGAAGCAATATGTCTGCCGGGTGATCAGCAATCTCGTCGCCACAGGCTACGGAGAGTGGACTTCCAACGCTTCCCGGTTCTGCACCGGCTAGGCAATCTCCAGTTGAATCGCTAAAATAAAGAATCGCAAAATTGCAGCGATTTGCATTTATGGCAAAAATGGCCATGCAAGTCTTCTTTTACGATGCGTTAATTTTTCCACCGGAAATTTGTGTCCGAATTTGGTGCACCCACTACATCTAGTGCAAATCGCGGTGCAGTTATTAATCAACTATTAATTTGTTTGGTTAACTTCACACAGCTTGTCTCGGATTCCGCCGATTCGTACCCATAGACATATTGAAACACCACAAGTGATTCGGAGGCGGACGAATGATCGTAGTGGTTGATGAGCGTGAGCTCGTGAAAGACGGTTACACATCTCTTTTTGGACGTGAAGGAATTCCTTCCCAGGGGTTCGATCCAAAAGAATTTGGCGAATGGGTGAGTACGGCGGCTGACTCGGATATTGCCGCGGTCGAAGCCTTCCTGATCGGCCAGGGCGAGCGTACGCTCGAACTGCCGCGGGCCATCCGGGACCGATCCATGGCACCGGTGATCGCAGTCAGCGATCAGCCATCCCTGGAGGCGACCCTCGCCTTCTTCGACAGCGGCGTGGACGACGTGGTGCGCAAGCCCATCCATCCCCGCGAGATCCTGGCGCGTGCCGCTGCGATCCGTCGCCGGCTGAAGGCGATCTCGAATTTCACCGACATCGGTTCGATCCGGGTGTTCTCTGACGGTCGCGACCCGGAAATCGACGGCGAGGTCTTTGCGTTGCCGCGCCGCGAGCGCCGCATCCTCGAGTACCTGGTCTCCAATCGCGGTCGTCGCGTTTCCAAGACCCAGATCTTCAACGCGATCTACGGCATCTTCGACGAGGAAGTCGAAGAGAACGTCGTCGAAAGCCACATCAGCAAGCTGCGCAAGAAGCTGCGCAAGAAGCTCGGCTTCGATCCGGTCGATTCCAAGCGTTTCCTTGGTTATTGCATCGACTGGAACTGATTTTTTAACAGGGCCTTGCCGCATATTTTCGGCGGGAAACGTAAGCAGACAGCTTCACGCAAGGCCCGCCACTTACTCTCTCCATCAGACAAAAAGGAGATTTCCTATGAGTATTTTCGGCACGATGAAAACGGCAGTCTCGGGCATGAACGCTCAGGCAAACCGTCTCGGCACCGTTGGCGACAACATCGCCAACTCCAGCACCGTCGGTTACAAGCGTTCTTCCACAGCGTTCTCCACGCTGGTTCTGCCCTCGACCCAGGGTTCGTATTCATCCGGTGGTGTCGAAACTAACGTCCGCTACAGCATCGCAGACCAGGGCGGCATTCAGTACACCACGTCGTCGACCGATCTTGCCATCCAGGGCGAAGGCTTCTTCATCGTCAGCGATCCGAACGGTACTCCTTACCTGACCCGTGCCGGTGCCTTCGTGAAGGACGCGACGGGTTTCCTCAAGAACACCGCCGGTTTCAACCTGATGGGTTATCCCTACGGCACGAACCCGCCGGCCGCCGTCGTCAACGGCTTCAACGGTCTTGAGGAAATCAACATCAACGACTTCGGCATGGTTTCCTCGCCGTCGACCGCAGGCAGCTTCCCGGCCAACCTGGACAAGGGAGCGGCTATCGTTCCCGCTGGCAGCAAGCCGAGCGATAACGTTGCCGGCAGCGTCATCACCAACAAGAGCTCGCTGACGGCTTACGATCATGCCGGCGCGAAAGTTCTCTACGATTTCTACTATACCAAGACTGCTGCCAACGAATGGGAAGTCACGGTCTATCGTCAGGATCAGGCCACGAATGGCGGCTTCCCCTACATCGGGTCCCTTGGTACTGCGGCCAGCGCCATCACGTCGACAGCAAAGCTGAGGTTTGATCCCAACACCAATAAGCTGGTAGCCGGCAACTACAATGCAGGCCCTCCGGTAACGGGTTCGGACAAGCAAATTATCGTCACCGACCCTACCGATGGCGCGACACCTGCACAGACCATTACCATCGACCTCTCGGACATGACGCAGTTCGCGACCGCCTTTACCCCGGGCAAGGGCATCATCGACGGCAACGCGCCGAGCCCGATCACCGACGTCGAAATCGGTGGCGACGGCCTAGTCACGGCGGTCTATCAGGATGGCGGCCGTCGTCCGATTTACCAGGTAGCCCTCGCAACGGTTCCGAGCATCGACAAGCTGCTTCCGCAGAACGGTAACGTCTACCTGCCGACCAACGACTCGGGCGTTGTTACCATCGGCTTCCCGCAGGCCGGCGCCTTCGGTCAAATCTACTCAGGCGCGCTTGAAAGCTCCAACGTCGATATCGCCAGCGAACTGACGGAAATGATCGAATCGCAGCGTGTCTACACCGCGAACTCCAAGGTCTTCCAGACCGGTTCCGACCTGATGGACGTCCTGATCAATCTGAAGAGATAATCGGACCGACGATCGAGAGAATAAGTCTCAAGAGGTTAGTAAAAAATGTCGCTCGCATCAGCATTGTCTACGGCACAGTCGATCTTCACCAACTCCGGCACGCAGTCGGCTGTATCGGCGAAGAACATCGCTAATGCACAGAACCCCGATTACACCCGCCGATCCGCAATGGTCGTGACCGGCGGCAACGGGGCCGTAATCGGTGACATTACACGATCCCACAGCGAGCCGCTTCTGCGGCAGACGATCGCAAGCTCGTCGATCGCAAGTGGCCAGCGGACGGTGCTGGACGGCCTCACCGAGATCAAGAATCTGATGGGGGGGAACGACAACGAGCTCTCCCCCGCCAAGCTGATTGCCGCCTTCCGCAACAATCTCGATGCGTTCGCCGGAAAGGCGAACGATACCGGCATCGGTATCGCCTTCATTTCGAGCGCCCGGGACGTTGCGGCTGGCCTGAACATCGCCTCCGACAAGCTTCAGCAGATCCGCAAGGATGCGGACGATCAGATCAAGCAGAACGTCACCGATCTGAATGCGCTGCTTGCGAAATTCGAGACTGTCAACAACCAGGTCAAGAACGCGGTCTCCAGCGGCGCGGATCCGAACGACTCTCTTGATGAGCGCGACGGCCTCGTCAAGAAGATCTCCGAAATCGTCGGGGTCACGTCCTATACCCGCGGCGGCAACGACATGGTGCTCTACACCACGGACGGCACGACGCTGTTCGAGGCGGTACCGCGCAAGGTAACATTCCAGCAGACCGCAGCCTTCGACGCATCGACGACCGGCAACGGCGTCTATATCGACGGCGTGGCGCTCAAGGCCGGGGATTCGGGCAATACGACCGCCAAGGGCTCGCTCCAGGCGCATATGCAGATCCGCGACAAGATCGCGCCCACGTTCCAGAGCCAGCTCGACGAAATCGCCCGGGGTCTGATCACCTCGTTTGCGGAAACCGGGCCGACCGGCGCACTGGTCCCGATGACCGGCCTCTTTACATACAAGGATGGTGCTGGCGTCCAGCAGACGGCCATTCCCCCCGCCGGGACGATCGTTGCGGGCCTCGCCTCCAAGATCTTCGTCAATCCGGTGGTCGTCCCTCCGGCAGGCACGCCCGACAAGGTGCGCGACGGTGGCATCAACGGTGCGGCCTACGTCGTCAACACGGGCGGCAGCAGCTACGGGGACCTCCTCGACAAGTACAACCAAAACCTGACCAGCCCGATGGCCTTCGATACGGACACGGAAATCGCCGATGCGCCGGACGTCCTCTCTTTTGCCGCGGACTCCATGGGCTGGCTTGAGCAGCTTCGCAGCACGGCGACCGCCGCAGACGAGACGAAGACGGCCATGCTGTCGCGCAGTCTTGAAGCGTTTTCCAGCAACACGGGCGTCAGCCTCGACGAGGAACTCTCGCTGCTTCTCGATATCGAGCAATCCTACAAGGCCGGCGCCAAGCTCATGTCGACGGTCGATGATATGATGAAGGCCCTTTTGGATATTGCGAGCTGATCATGAAGACCTCTTTCATTTCCACATTGTCGATCCAGACCACGATGCGAAACTCCATCTCGAACGTTCAGCGCGAGATGGTGAAGGCGAACCAGGAGGCTGTGAGCCAGAAGCACGCCGATCTTGGCGTGGCGCTTGGCGCCAACACCTCGCGCGCTATCGATCTTTCCCGCGACATCACCCGCACCGACTCGCTTCTGACCACGGCCGCACTCGCGACGCAGCGTCTCGAAACCGCCGAACTTGCGCTCAAGAGCATGAACGAGCAGGGTTTGAAGATTCAGAGCGCGATCCTGACGCTTGGAAGCTCGGCCGACGAGACGAGCCTGTCGACGGCGCGCCTGGCCATGTCCGACGCGCTGGACGCGTTCACCAACTTCGCCAACACTGCGGTTCAGGGCGAATATATCTTCTCCGGCATCAATTCCGACGTGAAGCCGCTGGACGATTACTTCGCTCCGGGGTCGCCGGCCAAGGCTGCAGTCGCCACAGAACTCACTCATTACCTTTCGGTGAATGCGATCCCGAGCAAGGAGCAGATGACGGCGGCCCAGATGAACGGCTTCCTGGATAACCTGGAAGCCAAGTTCAACGGCTCGGCACCGCTGACAAGCCCGCCGCATCCGGCGGCGGTTGCCGGTCAGGATTTCTGGAAGACCTTCTTCTCTGATGCGAGCGACGAAAACATGAAGAGCCGCATTAGCCCGACGGAAGTGGTCGAAAGCTCGACCAATGCCAACAGCCAGGGCATGCGCAACTTCGCTTTCGCATCGATCATCTCGATGGAATACCTGCAGACCGGGATGGACAAGGATGCCCGTGCAGCCGTGGCCACGCGTACCACCAGCGTCATCAACAAGGCGATGAACAGCGAGGGCAGCATCAACCAGCAGCGGACGTCGATCGGTATCTATACCGAACGTGTCTCCAAGGCTGAGGAAAGGTTGCGGGCGCAGAAGGACATTCTGACGACCAGCCTCGGAAGCATGGAGAACGTCGATCCGGAAGAAGCGGCGACCCGTCTCAACACGATGAAGACGCTTCTTGAAACTGCATATACAGTAACGGCAAAGATACAGCAGCTGAGCCTGGCCAACTTCCTTTGATGAATAAAGGAAGGCTCGTGACGAAGGATACATGAATGTACCAATTTTCATATGCCGAGATCATGGAGGACGGCGTTGCCAACGCCAAGGATCGCGAGCGGCAGGCCCTGGATCGTTCTATCGATCTTCTGATCGCGGCTCGCGATGAGAAGAACTATACGCGCACCACGGTTGAGGCTTTGTTCTATACCCGGCGTGTCTGGATCCGCTTTGTCGAGGATCTGAAACATCCGGATAACGAGTTGGCCAATGAACTTCGTGCGGATCTGATCTCGATTGCAATCTGGATACTGAAGGAATGCGAGAAGATCAGGAACCGCGAATCGACGAATTTCCAGGGCATTATCGATGTGACCACCATCATCAGGGATGGACTTAAATGAAAAGTACGCTTCGCATCTCTTTGAAATCCGGCGAGCGGATATTCATCAACGGCGCGGTTCTGCGCGTTGATCGCAAGGTCGCGCTGGAATTTCTCAATGACGTCACGTTCCTCCTGGAGAACCATGTTCTTCAGCCGGAAGATGCGACGACGCCGCTTCGGCAGCTCTACTTTATCGCCCAGATGATGCTCATCAACCCCGAGGGCAAGGAACAGTCGACGACATTGTTCCGCAAGTCGGTGGCAATGCTGCTGACCTGCTTTACCGATGATGAGATGCTGGCGGAGCTCAAGCGTATCGACGGCATGGTTGCATCGGGCCGCGCCTTCGACGCTCTGAAGGCAATCCGCGCACTCTACTCCATCGAGGACCGCATCCTCAACAATCGGGAAATCGCGCCGGCAACTGTCGAGCGGATTCGCAAGGAGATCGCACCGTGGCGGTAGACTCGATTAACACCAACAACCCTTATGCATTGGGTAATGGCAAGTCAGCGTCGTCCGACGCGTCTGCCGCAGGCCTGAACTACAACAACTTCCTGCAGCTCCTCATCGCCCAGATGAAGTATCAGGATCCGACCGATCCGATGGACGCGAGCGAGCAGATTGCCCAGCTCGCCACCTTCTCGCAGGTCGAGCAGTCCGTGAAGATGAACTCGAACCTGCAGTCGCTTATCCAGGCGAACTCGTTCTCGCAGGCCGCCGATATGATCGGCAAGTACATTACCAGCGCCGACGACAAGACCAGCGGTATGATCAAACAGGTGGAAATCTACTCCGACGGTCTGGTGGCGATCACCGATAAGGGTGATAAGGTTCTCATACAGCCCGGAATCATTCTTTCGAATCAGGCGCCAACGCCGCCTCCGACGACCTGAGACCGACGACGCGGCATGACGCCGAAACATTAAAGCAGACGGAGCCGGCGCAATGAATGAAGCCGATGCCCTTGATATCATGCAGGCGGCGATCTGGACGATCCTGATCGCCTCCGGCCCCGCGGTTCTTGTGGCGATGGTCGTGGGCGTCCTGATCGCATTTCTCCAGGCTCTGACGCAGATCCAGGAGATGACGCTGACTTTCGTGCCGAAAATCGTCGCCATCATGATCACGATCGGCATTACTGCGCCGTTTATCGGTGGCCAGATCAATCTTTTTGCCAATCTGGTATTCTCGCGGGTGCAATCGGGGTTCTGACCCGGTTGCGGCCCGCCTGTCCTTTTTCATCTACCCACCTTCGCGCAAGCTTCGCCCTTTAGGCAGGACATGAACTGGTAGGAGTATTTCCTGCCGCCATCTCATGAAGAGACGGGAAAGTCATGGCGCAACCACCTTCACTATCCATTCCGAAAGTAGCTCCGAACGGTCGCGACCTCGGATTTGCGGGCGGCATCGTCGCCATTCTCTGCATCCTCTTCCTGCCGATCCCGCCGTTCCTGATCGACCTTGGCCTTGCCTTCTCGATCGCGTTTTCGGTGCTGATCCTGATGGTGGCGCTGTGGATCCAGAGGCCGCTGGACTTCTCGTCCTTCCCGACCATCCTGCTCATTGCCACCATGGTGCGACTGTCGCTCAACATCGCGACGACGCGAGTGATCCTGTCGCATGGCAACGAGGGCCATGGCGCTGCCGGTAACGTGATCCAGGGCTTTGCGGGCCTGGTCATGTCCGGCGACTTCGTAATCGGTGTGATCGTCTTCATGATCCTCGTCACCGTGAATTTCATCGTCATCACCAAGGGCGCCACCCGTATCGCGGAAGTCGGCGCCCGATTCACTCTCGATGCCATACCCGGCAAGCAGATGTCGATCGACGCGGATCTTTCCGCCGGCATCATCGACGAGAAGGAAGCCCAGCGCCGCCGCTCCGAGCTAGAGGAGGAAAGCTCCTTCTTCGGTGCCATGGACGGTGCGTCGAAATTCGTTCGCGGCGATGCGATCGCCGGCCTCATCATCACTGCCATCAACATCTTCGGCGGCATCATCATCGGCTATTTCCGCCACGACATGCAGATCGGCGAAGCCGCCGATGTCTTCGTCAAGCTGTCGGTCGGTGACGGTATCGTCACGCAGATCCCGGCCCTCATCGTTTCGCTCGCAGCCGGCCTTCTGGTCACCCGCGGCGGTACGGCGGGCTCCACCGACAAGGCCGTCGTCGACCAGCTGAGCGGCTATCCGCGCGCCCTTTCGATGTCGGCCGGCCTGATGGCGCTTCTGGCGATCATCCCCGGACTGCCCTTCCTGCCCTTCATGGCACTCGGCGGCCTGATGGGCTTCGGCGCCTGGCTTGTTCCGCGCCGCATCGAGGCGGAGAACAAGGCTCGTCGCGAAGACGAGGAGCAGAAGGTCGTCCAGACCAAGGAAATGGAGAAGGACTCGGTCAAGTCGGTTCTCAAGACGTCCGAAATCGAACTCGCGCTCGGCAAGCAGGTCTCCACCCGCCTGCTTGGCGCCCACCAGGAACTCGCCTTCCGGGTCGGCAAGATGCGCAAGAAGTTCGCGACCCAGTACGGTTTCGTGGTGCCGGAGATCAAGGTTACCGACGACATCTCGATCCAGGAAAAATCCTATCAGATCCGTATCCATGGCACGACCATCGCGTCGAATGCTCTGCGGGTCGGCGACGTTCTGGTCGTGACCGGCTCCGGCCGCAAGCCGAGCATCCCGGGCGACGAGATTCGCGAACCCGCTTTCGGCATGCCCGCGGTCTCGATCCTCGAAACCTTCGCCGAAGACTTGAAGCGTGAAGGCTTCCACCCGATCGATAACGTCTCGGTCGTGCTGACCCACTTGTCGGAAGTCATCCGCAACAACCTGCCGCAGCTTCTGTCCTACAAGGACGTGAAGATCCTGATCGAGCGCCTCGATCCCGAATACAAGAAGCTCGCAGACGAGATCTGCTCGTCGCACATGTCCTATTCCGGCCTGCAGGCGGTGCTGAAGCTCCTGCTCGCCGAGCGCGTTTCGATCCGCAACCTGCATCTCATCCTGGAAGCGGTGGCCGAGCTTGCCCCGCATGTGCGCAAGACGGAGCAGATCGTCGAGCATGTGCGCGTTCGCATGTCGCAGCAGCTCTGCGGCGACCTTGCCGACAACGGCGTGCTGCGCGTGCTCCGTCTCGGCAACAAGTGGGACATGCTGTTCCATCAGGCGCTCAAGCGCGACGGCAAGGGCGAAGTGGTCGAATTCGACATCGACCCGCGCACGCTTGAAGAGTTCAGCGAACAGGCGACGAAGGTCATCCGCGAATTCATGGATCGCGGGCTGCCCTTCGTGCTCGTCACCTCGCCGGAAACGCGTTCCTACGTCCGCATGATCATCGAGCGGCTGTTCGCGACCCTGCCGGTTCTTTCCCATGTGGAACTCGCCAAGGGCCTCGAAATCAAGATACTGGGCGCCATTTCGTGATAGGCTGTCCGCAAAGGACGATTCTCGCATGATTACAGACCCGCAGGGGACCATTCTCGCACTTTTCCTTGCGTTTTGCCGCATGGGTACGTGCGTGATGGTTCTTCCGGGGCTGGGAAGCGGCCGCGTGCCGGTTCAGGTGCGACTGTTCGTGGCGGTCGCCCTGTCAATGGCCGTGCTGCCGGTTCTTTGGGATCAGATTTATCCAAAAGCCTCCGAGCCGACTGCCACCTATCTTGGCCTGATCTTCACCGAAGCCTTGATCGGCGCGGTCTATGGATTGATAGCCCGGCTCTATACGCTTGGCATGCAATTCGCCGGCACCATCCTGACCATGTCGATCGGTTTCACGGCGCCGGGCGGCCATGACGTTTTCGAAGACTCGCAGGAAAACCAGCTGACCATTCTGCTGACGCTGAGCGGCCTGCTGCTGCTGTTCATGATGGACTTCCATCACATCGTGTTCCGCGCGCTGGTTGATTCCTACACGGCGACGCCGGTCGGCGCGGTGATCGATTCGCAGAAGATCCTGATCACGCTGACGGATACGTTGCGCGCATCGACCGTCATCATGTTGCGGCTGGCCAGTCCGTTCCTGATCTTCGGCCTGATGTTCAACGTGGCGATCGGCCTCATCAACAAGATGGCGCCGCAGATCCCGATCTTCTTCATCTCGACACCCTTCCTGCTGATGGGAGGGCTTTTCCTTCTCTATCTGTCGATCGCCGCCTTTATCCGCCAGTATGTGGATGGTTTCGCGCCGATCTTCAGGTCTTTCTAGGAGATCGCAATGGCGGGTCCAGTCAAGCGGTCGGACAAGCTCAAGCGCCTCGTGGCGGTCCAGCGGCATCTCGAGACGATGGCTGAACACGAGCTTGCTGCGACGACCCGATATCGTGCCGAGGTCAATCAGTCGATGGAAGAAGTCATCGATGCGATCGGTTCGATGAACCCGGTCCACCGGCAGTTCTCCCAGCATTATTCGGAACGCTTCGGCCGCCTGACCACCAAGGAACGCCAGCTTGCCGGCGTTCAGCAGATCCAGGAAATGAAGGTGCTCAAGGAGCGGACCAAGGCCGACCGCCTGGAAGAGAACATGAAGGACGCCCGTGATCACGAAGACCGCGAAGTGGCCGACGAGGCGATCTACGAGCTCATCGATATCACGCTCGCCCTCGAGCAGGTGAAATAGACTGGCCAGCCTCCAGCAAGCTTCGACCTTCATAGTCTCGTCATTGCACTGATTGCCGCTTCGAACGAGGTCGGGCGGGATCATGTGCCATTTCAATTTGTTGCTGCGCTCTTGCACCTCTGGGGATGCGGCTCGCGGCAGTCATGAAAGGAGTTGACGTGGCGATTTCACTCCCGAGCGATCTGGTCATGGACGTCGTCCGCGCTGCGGACCCGACTGCCGTGCAAGAAGCGCAGGCCAAGCTGAAGGCAAACAAGGCGGCCTTTGCCGCGACCAGCCTTGCCGAGAATGGCAAGAGTTTTGGGGCAGCCATGAAATTCATCGACACGCCCGGCACTGCGGCGGGTCTCGGCAATCCGGAGGCACCGAAGAAGGTCGCCGAAATGCCGGAGGAATACCGCAAGTTCGAAGCATCGGTTCTTTCGACATTCGTGAATTCCATGCTCCCCAAGGAGACCGAGGAAGTTTACGGCAAGGGCTCCGCCGGTGAATTCTGGAAAGGCATGATGGCCGAGAAGATCGCCGACGAAATGTCGAAAAAGGGCGGTGTCGGCATTGCCGAACAGATGTATTCGCAGGCGCTCGCCCGTGCGGAACGCCAGGCCACGGTCAATCCGACCACCAATGAAACTGATCGCAGCCGCGCAATCAGCATGATCACCGATTTCGAGCGGCAGGTTCTCGGCGTTGAAAAGAAGAGTGAGGCCTGACATGCATCAGACTGGGGCAGAAAACATGGAAGTCATTTCGACTGATTATCGCATCAAGACCGTGCTTGGCCGGTTGGAGATGATAATCGACAACGAAAATCAGCGGATCGGCCGCGATCCGGAATTCGACCTGAAAGTGTCGAACGCGCACAAAAGCCGCTGCCTCTACGAATTGACCATGCTGTTTCGCGGCACCGATCCGAAGCAGCTTGCCACGGGCCATATTGATCAGATGCATGGTTTGAAGAGCAAGCTGGCGCTCAATGCACGCCGGGTCGAAGCGCATCTTCACGCCGTTCGCGCCGTCGCCGATCTCTTGAAGAACGCCGCCCGCGATGCGGACGACGACGGTACCTACACCCAAGAACAATTCACCTACGGCGAGGCCTGATGGTCAAGCTCCTTCTCACTGGTCTGTGGGTCTGCATCGTAACGCTTGGGGCGGTGTATTTCTCCGTGCAGATGTCCGCAGCACCTGCGCCGGTCGACGAAGAGGCCAGGCGGAAGGAACTTCTCGAACTGGTGCGCGGGGAATCGATCACCATTCCAATGATCGCGGACGGTGCCATCACCGGTTATTTCCTGAGCCGCGTCTCGTTCATGATGGACAAGGAAAAGATCAAGAATACCAAGCTTCCGATCACCGAACTGACGACGGACCAGCTTTTCACGCTGCTGATCGGCAACCAGATGGTCGATCTCAGCAAGCCCGGCGCCTTCAACCTGGAAAAATTCCGCACCAGCATCAAGGACAACTTCAACAAGAAGCTCGGCGACGGGCTGGTGGCGGAGGTCCTGGTCGAACAGCTCGACTACCTCTCCAAGGAAGACATTCGCAACAACGCATCGCGTGGCAACAAGAACCCGAACCCGGGCAAGAAGATTGTCGAGGGCGTGAAGATCGAAGATCCGAAAGCTTCGCCCACGGCCGGCCACTGACGACCGCCACCGCGATAACACGACCAATATAGGCCGGCCTTGGTGGTCGGCCTTTTTGTTGCGGGAACCACGGAAATACGGGCTTTGTTCGCATTTTACCAATCGATTTAAAGGCGATTTCAGAGCGCGCTGTTAGACCTTGGGGACGAATTGGTCTTGCCCCATGGGAGCGCATCGATGAACGCATCCGGAGACTTGCTGGCATCCGCATCACCCCGGACCCTGTTCGGCCTGCGTGTCTGCGATCTCGGATGGAACGCAACGCTCGGCCTCGTGGAAAGCCTGATCGCGCTACGCGGCAACCGTACCACACTCGGCTTCCTGGACGAGCGGACGGCTTTCCGCCAGATGATCGATCCTGCCTATCGCAACCAGCTGGGCCGCAGGGTGCTTCTGCCGGGTGGCGGCCGCGCCTTCAGCGTCCTCGCCAAGGCGCGGTATGGAAAACCGACGCCGGTGCGTTTTTCGGCAGCAATGTTCGTCCCGGCCCTGTTGAGCTTCCTGGAAAAGGGTCATCGCATCGGCATAGCCGGCGAGAATACCGCACGGGTCGAAGCCCTCCGCGAGCATTTCGCCCGCCATGCGCCCTGGCATGACGTGGCGGTTGTAGCCCTCGAACAGGATATACCGCAGCGTTTCGACCTTATCCTCGTCGATGCAGCGGGTCTTGGCCAGGAGCGGCGGATCGAGCGCCGGCTCGCTTCGGTCCGCACCGGATTGGTGGTCATGGCCGGGGCAGGGTTGTCCACCTTCATCGAAGGCAAATCGGCGCCCGCGGTGCCCCAGGCGACAATCCCATCCCGGCTGCCGTCTTTCGCCTGACAAGTTAACCCTTTCTTTGCCATGAAATTTTAGACTGTCTTAATCAGAGGGCTGCCCGCGGGATGCCGGCGGCCTCAGATTAGCGCGGTCATCCCATGTATCAGTCGGTGAAAATCGAAGACGACCGAAACCCTGGCCCGGCAGCGATGCTCGCCGGCACCGGTTCCGTGTTCGCCGGACTGCGATCCGCAGCCGTCAAGGTTGGCGCCCTCACGGTGGTCGGTGCTCTTTTGCCGCTGCTGTTCGTGGAGACGGTTCCGCATCAGTTCAGCGCCGAGACCCGACTGAAGGTCGAGGCAGCGAGCGAAGTCACGATCGACACGGCTGCTGCTGCGCTGCGCTCCAGGACCAGCCTCGACAATGTCATCCGCGCCCTGAATCTCGGCCGCGACAGCGAGTTTTCGGTAGACCGTCCGACGGTCGTCAGGATCGTGTCCGATATCGTCTCCGGTGAAGCGATGACCGTGTCGGAGGCCGAGAACCGGCTGCGCGAGCGACTTTCCCAGGCGATTGTCACGAGTTACGACCGCCGCGCCGGCCAGCTTGCGATCTCCGTCACGGCGGGAGAGCCGGAAGAGGCAGCCCGCATCGCCAATATGCTCGGCGACACCTTTCACGATGAAATCGCCTTCTCCGGTACGAAATCTGCCGCACCGGTTGTGGAGAAGCTGCGCCAGACACTCGCACATGCCCAAGCCGCTCTTTCCGGTTTCATCGCCGATACCGACGCGCAGAAGCTCGCCGAACTGCGCCGGACCGAGGGCGACGGACAGCAGCTCGCGGCAGAGATAAACGAGGCGACGGCTCAGCTCGGCGAGATGAAGCAGAAAGCGGCGCAGGCGTCTGCCATGAAGCTCTCGGACGTGCTGAGCAAGCCCCTGCCGGACAGTCTCGAATATACCGGCCTCGATTATCAGCGGCAGAGACATGTCGAGGCAAAGCTTGCCGTTGACCAGCTTTCGAGCGATCTCGGCCCGCGTCATCCACGGCTTGCTGCCGCTCAGGCAGCGCTGGCGGATGTGAAAAACGACATTCAGGACGCGCTGAAGCAGCTCGGAAGCTCACTTCGTCAGCAAGAAGCCGCGGCAGCCAAACATCTGGCTGAGCTCAAGGCGCGGCAGGCAAAGAAACCCGACGACAAGGAAATAGTCGACTCCGGAACAAGGCTTGCGGCTCTCGAATCCGCCGTGGACGAAGCGCGGCGGAATTACCTCGAAGCACTGCACGGCTCCGAAGCCAAGGCATCGAGGGCCAAAGTCTCGGTCGTCGTTCCGGCCGTGGCTGCATCCGCGGCCGTGATGGGGCCCTCATCCGCCGAGCTTTCCGGCGTTGGTGCCTTGATCGGGTTCTCCCTGGGCGTCGCGCTGGTTTTTCTGAGGCGCCGCATGCCGCAGTCGGCGATCTCCGCCGATGACGTGGATTCGGCCGATGAGCCCGCTCTGATTGTCGACCGGGACCTGCTGGCTGAGCATCTGGACGAGCAGGATTTCCTCCCCGAGGAGTATGATCCGGCTTACGATCGGTTTGCCTATGAGCCGCAACCGTCCTGGCGTCCGCGCCATCCGGTGCCAGCCAATGACAGTCCGCTTGCCGATCACATCCGCGAAATGCTGATGAGTAATCGCCGTCCCGCCCCGCAGGCGGAGCTTCCTTCCTTGGTCGCCGCCGTCATGGCCGGCCGTCTTGCCGATGCGCCGTCCTATGATGCACCTCGTCGTCCGGCCCCGTCGCCGGAAGCGGTCCGAAAGGCGGAGGAACTTCGCGAGCTTCGCCGTAACATGGCGGAGTTGCGCGAACGGGTTCAGGTCTATTCTGACCGCCGGAACGCCTCCCGAGGATAAGAAGCCTGCGGCATCGAATCCGCTTGCATTTGCTGTCTGCGACCAGCATAGGGCGTTGGTGGGCAAATTCAGGACATGCTCAATGTATACATTGGTGGCGGTTTCAAGCGGGAGGTGCGCATGGCTGTAGTGATCGATGGTAAGGAGGCGGCAGCATCTGTAATCGCCGCGGTGACCGAGGCATCGGCTTCGCTCGAGAGCGAAACCGGCGTGAAACCGGGCCTTGCGGTCGTTATCGTCGGCGACGATCCGGCCAGCCACGCCTATGTCAATTCCAAGGGCAAGATGGCCAAGCAGTGCGGTTTCAAATCGATCCAGCATAGCCTGCCAGCGGACACCAGCCAGGAAACGCTTGAAAAGCTGGTGGCCGAGCTCAACGCCGATCCGTCCATCCACGGCATCCTCGTGCAGCTTCCGCTGCCCAAACACCTAAACGCCGAGCCGGTCATCCTGTCGGTTTCGCCGGAGAAGGACGTTGACGGTCTGCACGTCGTCAATGCCGGCAAGATCGCCACCGGCGACCTGGCGACCGGGTTGATTTCCTGCACCCCGGCCGGTGCCATGCTGCTGGTCAACCGTATACATGGCCGCGACCTTTCCGGCCTCAATGCTGTCGTTATCGGCCGCTCCAACCTGTTCGGCAAGCCGATGGGACTGCTGCTCCTGGCCGCCAACGCGACCGTCACCATGGCGCATTCCAAGACGAAGGACCTTGGGTCCGTATGCCGCAACGCCGATATCCTGGTTGCCGCCGTCGGCCGTCCGCAGATGGTCAAGGCCGATTGGGTAAAGCCCGGCGCGACCGTGATCGACGTCGGTATCAACCGTGTGGCTGCTCCGGACAAGGGCGAGGGCAAGACCCGGCTGGTCGGCGATGTGGCCTATGCGGAAGCCGCCGAAGTCGCCGGTGCCATCACCCCCGTTCCGGGCGGTGTCGGCCCGATGACGATCGCCATGCTGATGGCCAACACCGTGATCGCCGCCTATCGCACAGCCGGCAAAACCGCACCCGGATTCTGATCCTGCGCGAACGGATTTTTTCATTTGTTCCAAGTCGCTTGCGGAGGGGTTGACTCCTCCGCAAGAGCGTTAAATCTCTCCCGTGTTGTGAACTCCCGGCAAGGTAGCAAAAGTCGGGACAACGGGAGGGTTATTTCATGAAGGCATCATTTTGGATCGGTACGGCGCTCGCAGCGCTCGTTGCCGGTGGCGCAGTCGCCCAGGAGCTGAAATTCGCGCCCGGCCAGGATTCGAAATTTAACTGGAAGAGTTATGAGGATTTCAAGGCTTCCCACGCCAATCTCAAAGGGCAGAACCTGACGCTTTTCGGCCCATGGCGCGGCGAGGACGAGGTGCTCTTCAACAGCGTTCTGGCCTACTTCAATGCCGCGACCGGCATCAACGGCAAGTATTCCTCCTCGGAAAATTACGAGCAGCAGATCGTCATCGATACGCAGGCCGGTTCTCCGCCGAACATCGCCGTCATTCCGCAGCCCGGCCTTCTGGCCGATCTTGCCGCCAAGGGGTTCCTGACCTCGCTCGGCCAGGAAAACTCCGACTGGGTCAAGACCAATTACGGTTCGGGCGAGGACTGGATCAAATACGGCACCTACAAGGGCAAGGACGGCAAGGAGGCCTATTTCGGCTTCCCCTTCAAGGCCGATTTCAAATCCATGGTCTGGTATGTGCCCGAGAACTTCGAGGAAGCGGGCTACGAGGTTCCGAAAACCATGGAGGACCTGATCAAGCTCAGCGATCAGATCGTCAAGGATGGCGGCGTTCCGTGGTGCATCGGCCTCGGCTCCGGCGGCGCGACGGGCTGGCCGGCGACCGACTGGGTCGAGGACATGATGCTGCGCACCCAGAAGCCGGAAGTCTATGACAAGTGGGTGAGCAACGAAGTCAAGTTCAACGATCCGGCCGTCATCGGCGCGATCGACGAATTCGGCAAGTTCGCCAAGAACCCGAAATATGTGAGCGGCGGGGTCGCGGCCGTTTCCTCTACCGACTTCCGCGACAGCCCGAAGGGCCTCTTCGGCATTCCGCCGAAATGCTACCTGCACCACCAGGCATCCTTCGTTCCGTCCTTCTTCCCGCCGGGTACGAAACTCGGCACCGACGCCGACTTCTTCTACCTGCCCACCTATGCTTCGAAGCCGGAACTCGGAACGCCGGTCCTCGGCGCTGGCACGATGTTCGCCATCACCAAGGATTCGCCGGCCGCCAAGGCGTTCATCGAATTCCTGAAGACGCCGATCGCCCACGAGGTCTGGATGGCGCAGTCATCGTTCCTGACGCCGTTCAAGGGCGCCAATTCGAATGCCTATGCCAATGACGTGATGAAGAAGCAGGGCGAACTTCTGACCACCGCCACGACCTTCCGCTTCGATGCTTCCGACCTGATGCCGGGCAAGATCGGCGCCGGAGCGTTCTGGACCGGCATGGTCGATTATGTCGGCGGCAAGGATGCAAAGACGGTGGGGACCGACATCCAGAAGGCATGGGACGGTTTGAAATAGGCCTCCCATTAGATTCTTGAAGACGACCGCGCCGGATACCGGCGCGGTACAATCAAAAGCTACGCATAAAACGGTGAAAAGGGGAGAGGGATGATATCGCAGATCGTTTCAGCCGTCGGCGTCGTGATCGCCGGCGTTTTCGTCTGTGCTTTATATTACTGGCTCTCCGATAAGATCCTTCAAGCCGTCTTCCCCGTGCCGGTGGACAATGTCCGCGCCGCCTCCGTCAATCTCAACCGCCGCGCCGCGGTGCGTCCCTGGTTGTTTCTCGGCCCGGCGCTCATCCTGTTGATCGTCTATCTGGTTTACCCGGTGGTCGCGACCTTCATCCTCTCCTTCTACGACCGGTCGGGCGGCAATTTCGTCGGCCTTGCGAACTATCGCTGGGCCATCCAGGACGCGCAGTTCCGCCAGTCCATCTTCAACAACATCCTCTGGCTCGCGGTGGTTCCGGCTGCGTGTACGTTCTTCGGCCTCGTCATCGCGGTGCTGACCGACCGCATCTGGTGGGGCAACCTCGCCAAAAGCCTGATCTTCATGCCGATGGCGATTTCCTTCGTCGGCGCCTCGGTCATCTGGAAATTCATCTACGAATATCGCGGCGGCAGCGAAACGCAGATCGGCCTCCTCAACGCCATCGTGCAGGCCATTGGCGGCTCTCCGCAGGTATGGATCTCGCTGCCCTTCTGGAACAACTTCTTCCTGATGGCGATCCTCATCTGGATCCAGACTGGCTTTGCCATGGTCATCCTGTCAGCGGCGCTGCGTGGCATCCCGGAGGAGACGATCGAGGCGGCGGTGATCGACGGCGCCAGTGGCTGGCAGATCTTCTGGAAGATCATGGTGCCGCAGATCTGGGGCACGATCGCCGTCGTCTGGACGACGATCACCATTCTCGTGCTGAAGGTCTTCGATATCGTGCTGACCATGACCAACGGCCAGTGGAACACCATGGTGCTCGCAAACCTGATGTTCGACTGGATGTTCCGCGGCGGGGGCGACAGCGGCCGAAGTGCGGTCATCGCGCTGGTCATCATGGCGGCCGTCACTCCGATCATGATCTGGAACATCCGCCAGGCAAACAAGGAAATGGGAGGTCATTGAGATGAGCGCAGCCGCAAGCCTCCGCCGTATAGGCCTTCCGCGCCTCGTGGTACACTTCTCCGTCCTCGTCATCTGCATCGTCTGGCTCATCCCGACGCTCGGCATCCTCGTCACCTCCTTTCGCGAAGCAGGGCAGATCACCGCGTCGGGCTGGTGGACGGCCTTCACGGGCGCCGCCGAGACGAGCGCCGCCCGCCTCGGGGATCCCGCGACCGCCAAGCAGAATGGCGCGACCTACGTCATTTCCGGTTCGGTCTTCGAAGGAGGGAAGGGCGGCACCGTGCGTGCTTTCGGTACCCGCGTTGCCGCTCCAACGGAGTTTGCGGTGGGAAAGGCTGCCGATCTCGGCGATGGCGAGACGCTGACCATCAACGAGGACGGCAGTTATACCTATTCCAAGAACGCGCCGTTCGAAGGGCGTGGCAAGCGCGTTTATCTCTCCGTCGCGACGCCGCCATCCTTCACCACCGACAACTACCGCACGGTGCTGACTTCCCAAGGCATCGGCCAGTCCTTCGTCAACTCGCTGACGGTCGCGGTTCCCGCAACCATCATCCCGATTCTGATCGCAGCCTTTGCTGCCTACGCCCTGTCCTGGATGGAGTTTCCCGGCCGCGCCCTGATCATCGCCCTGGTGGTCGGGCTGATCGTCGTGCCCCTGCAGATGTCGCTTATTCCGCTTCTGAAGATGTACAATGAGATCGGCAATTTCTTCGGCGTGCCGTCTCGCAGTTACGCGGGCATCTGGCTTGCGCACTCCGCCTTCGGCATGCCGCTCGCGATCTATCTTCTGCGCAACTACATTTCCGGGCTGCCGCGGGAAATCATCGAATCCGCCCGCGTCGACGGCGCCAGCGATTTCGAGATCTTCGTCAAGATCATCTTGCCGCTGTCATTTCCGGCGCTCGCATCCTTCTCGATCTTCCAGTTCCTCTGGACATGGAACGATCTTCTGGTCGCCATGGTCTTCCTCGGCACGGGCAAGGATCAACTGGTCCTCACAGGCGCCCTGAATGCGCTTCTGGGCTCCATGGGCGGGAAGTGGGAAATCCTGACAGCTTCGGCCTTCATAACAATCGTCGTGCCGATTATCGTCTTTTTTGCCTTGCAACGGTATTTGGTTCGCGGCCTGCTCGCCGGCTCCGTCAAGGGCGGCTGACAAGCGCGGCTGATCAACATCGAAGACAATAGGATATTGAATGAGCATTCCCGCAGAAGCTCCCGCAGCACCGGACAAGGACTGGTGGCGTGGGGCGGTCATTTATCAGATTTACCCGCGCTCCTATCAGGACTCGAACGGCGACGGCATCGGCGATCTGAAGGGGATTACCGCCCGTCTGCCGCATGTCGCAGCCCTCGGCGCGGACGCCATCTGGATCTCGCCCTTTTTCCCGTCTCCCATGCGGGATTTCGGCTACGACGTCTCGAACTACACGGATGTCGATCCGATGTTCGGCTCTCTGTCGGATTTCGACGGGCTGATTGCCGAGGCCCATCGCCTCGGCATCAAGGTGATGATCGATCTCGTCATGTCGCACAGTTCCGACCAGCATCACTGGTTCATCGAGAGCCGGTCCAGCCGCTTCAACCCGAAGGCCGACTGGTATGTCTGGGCAGATGCCAAGCCGGACGGCACGCCGCCAAACAACTGGCTGTCGATCTTCGGCGGGTCGGCTTGGCATTGGGACCCGACCCGCATGCAATACTACATGCACAACTTCCTGACGTCGCAACCGGATCTCAATCTGCACAATGCGGAAGTCCAGGATGCGCTGCTCGACATGACCCGCTTCTGGCTGAAGCGCGGCGTCGATGGTTTCCGCCTCGACACGATCAACTTCTATTTCCACGACAAGGACCTGCGCGACAACCCGGCGCTCGATCCCTCGCGCCGCAACGCCTCCACCGCGCCGGCCGTGAACCCCTATAACTTCCAGGAGCATCTCTACGACAAGAACCGGCCGGAGAACCTGGAATTCCTCAGGCGCTTCCGCGCCGTGCTCGACGAGTTCCCGGCGATCGCTGCCGTCGGCGAAGTGGGCGACAGCCAGCGTGGCCTCGAAATTGTCGGCGAATACACGTCCGGCCACGACAAGATGCAGATGTGCTACGCGTTCGAATTCCTGGCGCCCGATCCGCTGACGCCGGCGCGCGTCTCCGAGGTGCAGAAAGCGTTCTCTATTGCCGCACCGGACGGCTGGGCCTGCTGGGCCTTCTCGAACCATGACGTGGTCCGCCATGTCAGCCGCTGGGGCCACGACGTTCTCGACCGCGACGGTTACGCCAAGATGGCATCCGCCATCCTGATGACCCAGCGCGGCTCGGTGTGCATCTATCAGGGCGAGGAACTCGGATTGACCGAGGCGGATATCGCCTATGCCGACCTGCAGGATCCCTACGGCATCCAGTTCTGGCCCGAATTCAAGGGCCGCGACGGTTGCCGCACCCCGATGGTCTGGGACAGCCAGGCATTGCAGGCTGGCTTCTCCACGGCGGAGAAAACCTGGCTGCCGATCCCGGTCGAGCACCAGCTTCGGGCCGTCGGCGCTCAGTACGGCGATCCCGCCTCGGTTCTGGAGCAGTACCGACGTTTCCTCGCCTTCCGCAAGCAGCACCCGGCCTTTGCCAAGGGGGACATTGAGTTCCTGTCCGAGGATGTCACGGTGCTCGGATACAAGCGTCGATACGGCAACGAGACGGTGCTGTGCCTGTTCAACATGAGCCCGGTGGAAACGGCAACCGAGCTGCCGGCCGGCGATTGGGAAGTGCTGTCTGGCCACGGCTTCGAAAGCGGGCTTGAAGGCAGGCGTGTCGAACTACCGGCCTGGGGGGCGTTCTTCGCCCATCACGCGTAACGAGAACAAAGGGGAGGAAAACATGGCTGGTGTCGTTCTGAAGGATATCCGCAAGGCCTACGGCCAGGTGAAGGTGCTGCACGGCATCGACCTGGAGATCAGCCAAGGCGAATTCGTGGTGTTTGTCGGGCCGTCCGGCTGCGGAAAGTCCACGCTGCTGCGGATGATCTCCGGCCTCGAGAGCATCACCGGCGGCGAGATGTATATCGACGGCCAGATGGTCAACGAGGTGCCGCCCTCGCGGCGCGGCATCGCCATGGTCTTCCAGTCCTACGCGCTTTATCCGCATATGACGGTCTATGACAACATGGCCTTCGGCATGCGGATTGCCAAGGAAAGCCGTGACGAAATCGACCGCCGGGTGCGTGCGGCGGCCGATATCCTCCAGCTCGCTCCCTATCTCGACCGCCTGCCAAAGGCCCTGTCCGGTGGCCAGCGCCAGCGCGTCGCCATCGGCCGCGCCATCTGCCGCGATCCGAAGGTCTTTTTATTCGATGAACCGCTTTCCAACCTCGACGCGGCGCTGCGCGTCGCCACCCGCATCGAGATCGCCAAGCTGAAGGATTCGATGCCGGACACGACGATGGTCTACGTGACGCACGACCAGGTGGAGGCGATGACGCTCGCCGACCGTATCGTCGTGCTTTCGGCGGGTCGTATCGAACAGGTCGGCGCGCCGCTCGAACTCTACGAGCGCCCACAGAACCTCTTCGTGGCCCGCTTCATCGGCTCGCCGGCGATGAACGTCATCCCCGCCACGATTACGGAGACCGGCGAGACGACCACGATTGCGCTGAAGGGCGGCAAGTCGGTGCGGGTGCCGGTGCCGACCGTGGCTTCCGAAAAAGGCAAGGCCGCCAGTTTCGGCGTGCGGCCGGAAGACCTGTCGATCGCGACGGGGGAGGATTATCTCTTCGAAGGGCAGGTTTCGATTGTCGAAGCCCTCGGCGAAGTGACGCTGCTTTACATTGAAGGATTGGCCGATCAGGAGCCGATCATTGCCAAGATCCCCGGTATTCTGCAGGTGAAAAAGGGCGATACCATGCGCTTTTCAGCAGACCTTAAGAAACTGCATCTTTTCAATGCAGAAGGTAGGACCTATGCCATATGAGGGGTAACGACCTGTTTACCATGATTTTGCGATCTGCATTTGCAGTTGTCCTGATTCGGGACTTCAAAACGCTCTGTTAAATTTCGCTGGCTAGGCTTCCTCTTGTAAAGCAATGGAGGGATGTCGTGAGCGCGACTCCAAGTAACAAAAATCACTTTTTGAACAAGGAAGAGTCTTTCATGTACGACCGGGAAGCCCGGTTCAAAATGGAAGACACGATGAATGCGGCGCGTATCGAATATACGGAAAATGGTGTGATGAACATGGCGCAGCGCCGCTGTGATGTCATCCGGATCTCGATGAGCGGCGCCGTTCTCGGCATTCTGACCCAGTATAATCTGCCGAAGCAGTTTTATCTCGATATTCCCGATGCGCGCATTTCCAAGGTTGGCTGCCTGTTGATGCGCACCAACGCCAACAACACGATCGAAGTCCGATTCCTGTCGCTGCTCAAGCAGAAGGAACTGGACCGCATCTTCGTATTCTCGACCCATCCGAACCATCGCGACCGGACGCTGGATATCCGCTCCTGGTAGGAGGCCGATCTCTTCGGCTTATGCCTTTCGAAAATCGCCCGAAACTGGCTCCGGTTCCGGGCGTTTTCTTTGTGCGTCTCAGCCCTTTGCCAGCATCTCGGCCACGAGCGGCTTCAGCTTGACGTCCGGCACTTCGGTAAACGCGATGTCCTCACGGCCGAAATAGCTCTTCTGGTTGATTGCCGACCAGTCGTTGCAGACGATCTTGTAGCGCTCTCTGCCCTCAGGCGCTTTCGGCGCGGCATAGAGGAAATCGCCGGTGCGGGCGGCGAGCGGGATATCGCCGTCCTGGTTGCAGCGGGCGAGGATCGCCGCAAGCGCGGTGGCATCCACTTCCGAGACCATCAGCTTGCCCTCGAAGCGCAGTCCGGCATTGTAGTCGAACCGGCTGACATCGCCGGCCGGCAGGCCGGTGCCGAACGAGGTATGACCGATGAAGCCGATATCGGCACCGGTCTTCGCGACCATTGCCTGAACCGCGAAACGTGCAGTCTCGCCGAGCGTCATGGCTTTGACGGTCTTGGCGATGACGGCGCGTTCTTCGTCTTTCAGATGTTTGGCCAGCACAGCCGGGATGAGGTCCTTCAGCACGGCAGAGGACGGGGCGGCGCGGTCGATCTCGATCCGCGCAAGCTCCGGCGCCTTGCCGGCGGTCTTGAAGGTGGCGACCATGATCGCCGACGACCAGGAGCCCGTATGGATATAGCGGGTCTCGCCTTGGTTATGTGTCAGCGTCAGGTGGTCGTGGCCGCCGATCATCAGCGTGCCGTTCGGCAGGACCGGCAGGATGTCGCGATCCGGAACGACGCCCGCATGGCTGAGCACGATATTGACGCCCTCGCCGGAAAGCAGCATCGGCAGGTTGGCCTTCGCCCATTCCACCGGCTTCGGGATGTCCATCATCTCGCGGGTCGGCTTCGGATAGGTGCCGATCGCATCGGTGGCGAAGGCGGCGAGCTTCACCTTGAGGCCGCCGATCTCGATCTGTCTGCCGGCTGCCGCGTATGGCTTGCCGGTACGCTTGTCGACGATGTTGCTGAGCACAGTGACGCCGAGGCCACGGGCGCGCTCGACGAAATGCGCCAGATCGTTGTCGAGATCGGGCTCGTGGTTGCCGATATTGACGACGGTCGGGGCGAGCTTCGCCAGCGCGCCGAGGAAGGCCCAGTCGATCTCACCACCAGAACGGGAAGCAACGACATTGCCGAGTTCGAATATGTCGCCGTTGATGAGGATCACCTGCGGGACGTTGGCGCCAGCCACCTGCTTTTCGACCACCGCAAGCAGCTGGCCCATCCGCTCATAGGCTGAATGCAGGTCGGAAAGAATGATCGCCTGGAAGCCTTCGCCGGCGGCCATGGCGGTCACCGGAACGAAGGGCAGGGCGGTGGTCGACGCAAGCAGCGTCAGCAGGCTTCGGCGAGTAATATTTGGAAGCATGGATCGGTCTCCCAGGCACGTGTTGGCTTGCGAGCTTGATAGAAACCACGGAATACAACCGTGTGACGGAGGCGCTCAATCCCTCAAGCAAACACGCTGGCGCCCATGTCCGCGGTACCGACATGGCGGCGGAAGGGGGCGAAGAGTTCGCGGCCCATGCCGAACTCGTTCTCGGAAAGATCGACGACGACTCCCGTGCGGGCCGCAAATTCCGCAGCATCCACCAGCACTTCCAGCGTGCCGGCGACAGCATCGAGACGGATCATGTCGCCGTCCCTGATCTTGGCGATCGGCCCGCCGTCCGAGGCTTCCGGGGTGATGTGGATCGCCGCCGGCACCTTGCCGGAGGCACCCGACATGCGCCCGTCCGTCACCAGCGCCACCTTGAAGCCGCGGTCCTGCAGCACGCCGAGCGGCGGGGTGAGGCGGTGCAGTTCCGGCATGCCGTTCGCCTTCGGTCCCTGGAAGCGCACGACCGCGATGAAATCCTTATTCAATTCGCCGCGCTTGAACGCCTCCTGCAGCCCCTGCTGGTCGTGGAAGACGATCGCGGGCGCTTCGACGATATGCCGCTCCGGCTTGACTGCGGAGATTTTTATGACCGCCTTGCCGAGATTGCCCTTGAGCATCTTGAGGCCGCCGTTCGACTGGAACGGCGTTTCGATCGGCGCCAGCACCTTGAGGTCGCCGCTCTGGTCCGGGATCGCCTCGCGCGTCACCTGGCCATTGCCATCGAGCTTCGCCTCGACCGTATAGGCCTCCAGCCCGTGGCCGAAGACGGTGCGCACGTCGTCATGCACCATGCCGGTCTTCAAAAGCTGCTTGATCAGGAAGCCCATGCCGCCGGCTGCGTGAAAATGGTTCACGTCGGCCAGCCCGTTCGGATAGACGCGGGCAAGCAGCGGCACGACGTCGGAAAGCTCCGAAATATCCTGCCAGGTGAGCTGGATGCCGGCAGCGCGCGCCATGGCGACGAGGTGAAGCGTGTGGTTGGTCGAGCCCCCGGTCGCATGCAGGCCGACAACACCGTTGACCACCGAGCGCTCGTCGATCATCTCGCCGGCCGGCGTGAATTCATTGCCGAGCGCGGTGATCGCCAGCGCCCGCTTTGTGGCTTCGCGGGTCAGCGCTTCGCGCAGCGGCGTGCCCGGATTGACGAAGGAAGCCCCGGGCATATGGAAGCCCATGATCTCCATCAGCATCTGGTTGGAATTGGCGGTACCGTAGAAGGTGCAGGTGCCGGGGCCGTGGTAGGACTTCGACTCGGCTTCCAGCAGTTCGGTACGGCCGACCTTGCCCTCCGCATAGAGTTGGCGGATGCGCGACTTCTCGTCGTTTGGAAGTCCGGTGGTCATCGGGCCGGCCGGGATGAAGACGGAGGGCAGATGGCCGAAGGAGAGCGCCGCGATGACGAGGCCGGGCACGATCTTGTCGCAGATGCCGAGGAAGACGGCAGCGTCGAACATGTTGTGCGACAGGCCGATGCCGGCCGCCATCGCTATCGCGTCGCGCGAGAACAGCGACAGTTCCATGCCCGGCTGGCCCTGGGTGACGCCGTCGCACATGGCCGGCACGCCGCCAGCGACCTGGGCGATGCCGCCGGCTTCCCGGGCAGCTTCCCGGATGATCGGCGGGAAGGTCTCATACGGCTGGTGGGCCGAGAGCATGTCGTTATAAGCGGTGATGATGCCGAGGTTCGGCACGACATCTCCTGCGAGCGCGTCCTTCTCGGTGGGGGAACAGACCGCAAATCCGTGGGCGAGATTGCCGCAGGAGAGCGTCGATCTGTGCGGACCCCGCGTGGCCGCCCGCCGCAAGCGGTCGAGATAGGCTTCACGATGGGGTTTCGAGCGTTCGACGATACGGGCGGTGATTGCCTCGATGCTGGAATGAGCGGCCATGGTCTTGTCCTCTTGTGCGCAACCCCGGCTCGGGAGGGACAGGACCTTCGGAAAGGCCCTAAGCCACCGGGATTGCTCGCGTTGAAAGGTCGGCGCTTTAAGGCGCCCAGAAAATCTGCAGCGGCGACGAGGCTCGGTTAAGCACGGCGCGGATCGGCATGTCCGTTTCGTCGGAGCCGGCCTTTGCCGCTTCGAGCACGTCCTTCTTGCCCTGGCCTTCAATATGCAGCGCCAGGAAACGGGCATCCGCAAGGCTGGCAAAAGAGAAAGTCAGCCGCTCTTCGCCGGCACCTTCCGCCTGCATGGTCAGAACGCCGCGCGGCCCGGAAAGATCGAGTGCCCGGGCAAGATTGTTCCCATGAGGGAAGAAAGAAGCCGTATGGCCGTCTCCCCCCATGCCGAGGATCGCCACGTCGAACGGATTGCCGATGCCAGCTGTCTTTTCGGTCGCGATGACGGCTGCTTCATCGATCGACGGCGCTTCATAGTAGAGAGGTATGAACCTGGCGGCAGCCGCCTTGTCCTTCAGAAGATGCGTCGACACCAGAAGATGGTTGGAACGCGGGCTGTCTGCCGGCACGAACCGTTCGTCGACCAGCGTCACCGTTACCTTGCCCCAGTCGATATCGCGGGTCGCCAGTGCCTCGAAGAACTTCTTCGGGGTAGAGCCGCCCGAGACCGCGATCGAGGCGGTGCCCCGGTCGCGGATCGCGGTTTCAAGGTGTGCCGCAACCTCGTCCGCCAGGCTGGCGGCGAGGGCGGCGGCATCGGCAAATTCATGCATGTTCGCGGACATGGCCCTTAACCTTCATGCCATGTCCGGCCGTCGCGCTCGATGAGAGCGATCGCCTGGCTTGGACCCCAGGTGCCGGCGGTATAACCCTGCACCTGCTGGCCGGCAGCTTCCCAGCCTTTCAGGATCGGATCGACCCAGCGCCATGCGGCTTCCACTTCGTCGCGACGCATGAACAGCGTCTGGTTGGAGCGGATCGTGTCGGTCAACAGGCGCTCGTAGGCATCCGGATTGCGCACCGAGAAGGCTTCCGCAAAACTCATGTCGAGCGAGACATTGCGAAGCCGCATGCCGCCCGGGCCTGGGTCCTTAATCATCAGCGACTGCTTGACGCCTTCATCCGGCTGCAGGCGGATGATCAACTGGTTGGCGGAAATACGGCCGGCGGCTGAGTCGAAGATATTGTGCGGGATCGGCTTGAAGGTGATGACGATCTCGGACATGCGGGCTGCGAGCCGCTTGCCCGTGCGGATGTAGAAGGGAACGCCGGCCCAGCGCCAGTTGCCGATCTCGGCCTTGATGGCGACGAAGGTCTCGGTGTTGGAAACGCCGCCTTCGAGCTCGTCGAGATAGCCCTTGACCGGACCGCCGGCGGAAGCGCCGGCGCGGTACTGGCCGCGCACCGTCATCTGTTCACAATTGGCCTCGGTGATAGGCTTCAGGGCGCGCAGCACCTTGAGCTTTTCGTCGCGCACCGATTCCGAATTCATCGAGGAGGGCACTTCCATGGCGACAAGGCAGAGGAGCTGCAGGATGTGGTTCTGAACCATGTCGCGCAGTGCGCCGGCCGTGTCGTAATAACCGGCGCGGCCTTCAAGCCCGACCGCTTCGGCGACCGTGATCTGCACATGGTCGATATGGTCGGCATTCCACAGCGGCTCGTAGAGCGCGTTGGCGAAACGCAGCGCCATCAGGTTCTGCACCGTCTCCTTGCCGAGATAGTGGTCGATGCGGAAGATCTGGTCTTCGTGGAAAGCCTTGCCGATCATGTCGTTCAGCTGCAGCGCCGACGCGAGGTCTCGGCCGATCGGCTTTTCGACGACGATGCGGGTCGATTTGGTGATCAGCTTGTGGTCGCGGATCTTTTCAGAGATTGGGCCGAAAATGCCCGGGGCGACGGCGAGATAGAAGACGCGGATGCGCTCCTTGCCGTCGTCGAGCAGCTTCTTGAGTTCCGCCCAACCCCCGTCGGCCTTGGCATCGACCGAGATGTAATAGATCCGCTGGAGGAATTTCTGGACTTCCGCTTCGTCGTATTCGCCCTTTTTCAGATGCTCCTTCAGGGCATCTTGTGCGAACTTACGGTAATCCTCATGCGAAAGCGCGCTGCGCGAGGCGCCGATGATGCGGGTTGGCTCGGTGAACTGGCCCTCGATCTGCCGGTGGTAGAGGGCCGGGAGGAGCTTGCGTTCCGCAAGGTCGCCGGTACCGCCGAACACGATACAATCAAAGGGTTCAACTGGGATGATCTGGCTGCTCATCGCTGTTCTTTCGTCCTGCATGGTTGGGTGCATACTTATTCTAATCGATTTAAAAAGGCTAGCCCGAATTGGCTTTTCAAGTGTGTTACGGACCCTGCTTTGTCAGAGCCTGTCGCGCAGCGCAAACCACGTGAGAGCAAGGAAAAGCAGTGGGGTCCGCATGCGAGGCCCGCCCGGGAAGGCGGGAATTTTAAGCGCGGCGAGGTGGTCGAGATCCGTCGCCTTGCCGCCGACCATATCAGCATAAAGTTTGCCACAATAGTTTGACAGCATCACGCCGTGGCCGGAATAACCGCCGATCGACGTGACCCCGGGCATGACTTCGCGAACGAAAGGCTGGCGCGGCATGGTAATGCCGACATTTCCGCCCCAGGCATGGGTGATTTCAACGTCTTTCAGCGCCGGATAGGTATCGACGATCTGCCTGCGGATGGCGTTCGCCGTGTCTGCCGGGTTGCTTGAGGTATAGACCTCGCGGCCGCCGAACAGCAGCCGGTTGTCCCGGCTCTTGCGGAAATAACGCACAACGAACCGCGAATCAGCGACGGCCTCGCCACCGGGGAGGACGCCGGGAAAATCGTCGATCGGTGCGGTCGCAGCGATGAAGGAGCCGATCGGCATGATATGCGCAGCGGTGACCGGTTCGAGATTGCCGATATAGGCATTGGTGGCGATCAGTACCTGGTCGGCCGTCAGCGTGCCCCTCGGCGTCCGGACCAGGATCTTACCGCCGGGTCCGTTTCTCGTCTTCTCGATCGCCGTGGCCGGCGTCATCTCGAAAATCTGAGCACCGGCTGAGGCCGCCACGCGGGCAAGCCCGACCAGCAGCTTCAACGGATGGATATGGCCGGTGCCGGTATCGCGGACGCCGCAATAATAGTCTTTCGTGCCGAGCCGCTCGGCCGTCTCCTGGCCGTCCATGAACGAGAGATGCGGATAACCGTAGCGCTCCGCCGCGATTTCGGCGGTCGCCCGGTATTCCTTCTCGTGGCCGCGTTTGTGGGAGACGTTCATCTGCCCCGGCATGTAATCCATGTCGATGCCGTGGGCTTCGGCAAAGTCGAGGAGATGCCGCTTGGCGTCCTCGGCCATGTCGAACAATGCCTTCGAGCGCTCGTAGCCGATCTCCTTTTCGAGATCCTCCGGCCACCAGCGCTGTCCGGTGCCCATCTGTCCGCCATTGCGGCCGGACGCGCCGTCGCCGAACCGGCTGGCCTCGATCAGTGCGACGGAGATACCGGCCTTGGCAAGGTTGTAAGCCGCCTGCAAGCCGGTGTAGCCGCCCCCAATGATTGCCACATCCACGGATTTCGACCCGTCGAGCGCCGGATAGGCCGGCCGCTCACTGAGAGTTGCCTGATACCAGGAAATCCCCGGCGCGATCGGGCTCTGCCATGCATCCAAGACGCTGCCCTCACACGTTGAGAAGCAGGAATTCCCGCTCCCAGGGGCTGATCACCTGCATGAAGGTCTCGAACTCGCCGCGCTTGACGCCGGCATAGAGGCCGATGAATTCCGCGCTGAAGACGCCAGCGAGCGCCGGATCGGATTCGAGGAGCGATACGGCTTCGAGCAGGCCGCGCGGCAGTTCGATCGATCCCTCGTTGGCGGTATCTTCGGTCGGCGGCCCCGGCTCTATCGCGTTCATGATGCCGAGCAGGCCGCAGCCGAGCGAGGCCGCGAGCGCGAGATAGGGGTTGGCGTCCGAGCTCGGCAGGCGGTTTTCGACGCGGCGGGCGTTCGCGTCCGAGACCGGCACGCGAAAGGCGGTGGTGCGGTTGTCGTAACCCCAGGCATTGTTGACCGGCGCCGACATGTCGGGCGTCAGCCGGCGGTAGGAATTTACATATGGTGCCATCATCGCCAGCGTCTTCGGCACATAGGTTTGCATGCCGCCGATGAAGTGGAAGAATTCCCTCGATGCGGAGCCGTCCGGGTTCGAGAAGACGTTCTTGCCGGTCTTGATGTCGACCACCGACTGGTGGATGTGCATCGCCGAACCCGCCTGGCCCTGCATCGGCTTGGCCATGAACGTGGCGTAGATGCCATGCTTCAGGGCTGCTTCGCGAATCGTGCGCTTGAACATGAAAACCTGGTCGGCGAGTTCGATCGGGTCGCCATGGCGCAGGTTGATCTCGAGCTGCGCCGGGCCTTCCTCGTGGATCAGCGTATCGATCTCGAGGCCCTGCTTTTCCGAGAAATGGTAGATGTCGTCGATCAGCTCGTCGAATTCGTTGATGCCGGCGATCGAATAGCCCTGGCCGCCGAGGATGGAGCGGCCGGACCGGCCTTTCGGCGGGTGCAGCGGATAGTCCGGATCATCATTCTTGGCGACGAGGTAGAATTCGATTTCCGGCGCCACGACCGGCTTCCAGTCCCGCTCGTCATAGAGCTTGAGGATGTTTTTCAGCACGTTGCGCGGCGTATAGGGGACCGCCTTGCCCTCGGTATCGACGATGTCGCAGATCACCTGCGCGGTCGGGTCGGTCTCCCAGGGCACCACCGCCAGGGTCGAAAGATCCGGCACCAGCTTCAGGTCGCTGTCGCGCGGCTCATAGCGGAATGTGCCCGTCTCTTCGGGGTATTCACCGGAAATGGTGTGGCGATAAAGGGCGGACGGCAGCGCCAGCGAGGTGTTCGAGGTGAACTTCGAAGACGGCATCATCTTGCCGCGCGGCACGCCGGCGAGATCTGGCGTGATGCACTCGATGTCCTCGATCCCCCGTGCCCGAAGCCAGGCGGCGGCCTCCCGCCAGTCCGCCACCCCTCTGAGCGAAGTGAGCGTCGGCTGGGCGGTGGCGGCTTTCGCCACGGTGCCGGTTGCGAGGGCGGGGGCGGTTTTTTTGCGCGGCATGACACATCGGGGTGGGGTTGATCGGATGTTCCATCATAACCACGGATTGGCGAATGGCGAGAGGGCGACGCCATTGACTTTGAGTTGCCGATCGAAAACAGCAGATATTGAAACAAGGAGCATGTGGTGACGCGGAAATTCGACGTGGTGGTTCTGGGCGCCGGCGGGGCGGGCATGATGTGCGCCATCCGGGCCGGCGGGCGCGGCCGTTCGGTGCTCGTGCTCGACCATGCCAAGGCGCCGGGCGAGAAGATCCGCATTTCCGGCGGTGGTCGTTGCAATTTCACCAATATCCATGCGGGCGCCAGGAACTACCTCTCAGGCAACCCGCATTTCGCCAAGTCGGCGTTGGCGCGTTATACCCCGCGCGATTTTCTCGACATGGTCGAACGCCACGGCATCGCTTGGCACGAAAAGACGCTTGGCCAGCTCTTCTGCGACGACAGCGCCAAGGACATCATCCGCATGCTGCTGTCGGAGATTAAGGCGGCGAACGTTACGCTCGAACTGCAGAAGCAGATAGCCTCGATCGAAAAGACGCCCGAGGGTTTCCGCATCGGTACCTCAGATGGACCAGTGGAGACTGGATCCCTGGTGGTCGCGACCGGCGGCAAATCGATCCCCAAGATGGGCGCCACCGGTTTTGCCTACGATATCGCCCGGCAATTCGGCCTGAAGATCGTCGAGACTCGGCCGGCGCTCGTGCCGCTGACGCTGGATCCGAACCTGCTCGAAAAGCTCTCGCCGCTCTCCGGCATCGCGGTGCCGGCCGAAGTCCGCCACGGCAGGACGGTCTTTCGCGAGGGCCTGCTCTTCACTCATCGCGGCTTGAGCGGCCCGTCGGTCCTGCAGATCTCGTCCTACTGGCGGGAAGGCGACGACGTGACGCTGGTGATCGAGCCCGATCTCGATATCGCGGCGGTCGTCAAGGCCGCCCGCAAGGCCAACGGTCGCCAGGCTGCGCAGACAGTGCTTGCGGAGGTGTTACCGAAACGGCTGGCTCAGTTCTTCGTCGAAAACCGCGGTCTGACAGGGCATCTCGCCGATCTTTCCGACAAGGCGATCGAGGGCCTGGCTGCCTCCATCCAGAACTGGGCCATCCGACCCGCCGGCTCGGAAGGTTACCGGACGGCCGAGGTGACACTCGGCGGTATCGACACCTCCGAGCTGGATTCGAAGACCATGCAGGCAAAGGCAGTGCCCGGCCTTTATTTCATCGGCGAATGCGTTGATGTGACCGGTTGGCTCGGCGGTTACAATTTCCAATGGGCCTGGGCTTCGGGCCATGTTTGTGGGGAGGCATTGTAGTATAGGTTGATTCAGCACTTGTTAATGTGAGCGCGCCATCCTGCCTTAATGCCAGCCAAATCCTGTGGTTTAAGGCGGGCATGCGCTTCCTGCCGGTGGCGGCTGGAGCGCCGGAGCAACTTGCCTTGGAGTGCCGTTTCCATGCAGAAACCCAGCCGTGCCCGTGCAATCGCAGTCGCTAAGGTTCAGGATAACCAGAAGCTCATTCGCCTCCGTTTTCTCGCGATCGCCATCGGTGCAACGGCCGCGCTCCTCGCGCTTCCGACGCTTTTCTTCTAAGAGAACCCACTCTTCGATCTCACCGTGCGCCTGAACGGCGGCGGTCTCAAGCCAGGCTCGCGGAGCGCCGGCCTATTTGTTTCGTGCATTCCGGAGCTCAGGTTTGCGTCAGCTCCGCGCCTCAGCGGCGTCTTTAATGCGCTATATTCAAATTTAGTAAATTTTCACTTCCGCCGGTGATACTCGGCCAGTTCATAGTTTTGCGGGGAAGCTGGCCTTAATGATCAAAATCCTGCCGTCGTCCGTGGTTTCGCGGATTGTCCTCCTCTGCCTGTTCATGATCTTCGTAGCGGTGATAGCGGTAGGTGGCCTCACTTATACCTACCTGCGCGGGGATATCATGGATACGGCCAAGAACGATGCCCGCAAGGCAATACGCACCATGAGCCTGCTTTACGATCTGGAATTGGATGGCGCCAAGAGCGAGATCCGTGACGGCACGGTCATCCGTGTCAGCCAGGCCGAGAGCGCGGTGAAAGATCATGACATGGTCGATCGCACGGCAACGGCCATCGGCGGCGTCGCGACCCTGTTCGAAAAGAAGGGCAGTGACTATGTCCGGATCTCGACCAATGTGAAGACGGAAAAGGGCGAGCGGGCGGTCGGCACCAAGCTTGCCGCGGAGCACCCGGCGCAGCCGTTCCTGGCGCGCGGGGAAGCGTATTTCGGGCCGGCTGTCTTGTTCGGCAAGGATTTCATGACCGGGTATTTCCCGATCACCGATGCCTCGAACGGCGTCACCGGCCTGCTTTTCATCGGTATTCCGATGGAAGTCTATTTCACCCATATCGCCACCTTGGGCTATATCCTCATTGGCACGTCGCTTGGCGCTCTTCTCGTCGTCGGCATAGCAAGCCTGTTAGCGCTTCGAGCTTTGCTCCGGCCGCTCCGCGTGCTGACCGGCGTCGTGCATGCGCTTGCCCAAGGCAATGACGCTACCGAAATACCCTATGCCGAAAGCCGCAACGAGTTCGGCAATATCGCTCGCGCCTTGGAAGTCTTCCGGGAAGCGGCGCGCGAGAAACAACGGCTGGAGAGCCGCAGCGCCGAGGATCGCGCCGAAACGGAGGCCGAGCGCCGTCGCAACGACGCCGAAAAGCAGCGTGTCGACCGCCAGATCGACACTGCCGTCAGCGAACTGGGTGCGGCTCTGGCCCGCCTGGCTCAGGGCGACCTGTCGAGCACGATCGAGACACAGTACTCGGGCCGGTTGGAGCAGCTCCGCACCGACTTCAACGGCTCCATCATCCGGCTGCGCGACACGCTTTCTCACATCCGCGAGAGCACGCTCTCCATCCAGAAAAGCAGCGCCGACCTAAGCCATTCCTCGACCGAACTTTCGCGCCGCACCGAAACCCAGGCGGCGTCTCTCGAGGAGACTGCCGCCGCGGTCGACGAGATCACTGCGACGGTCCGTTCCTCGGCCGAGCGCGCCCGTGAGGCCGACCGGGCGGTCGCGATCACCAAGAAGAGTGCCGACAGCTCCGGCACGGTGGTGAGCAACGCGGTTGCCGCCATGGGACGTATCGAAGAAGCGTCCGGCAAGATCGAGCTGATCATCGAGGTCATCGACGATATCGCCTTCCAGACCAACCTTCTGGCGCTCAACGCCGGCATCGAGGCAGCTCGTGCCGGCGAGGCCGGCAAGGGCTTTGCGGTCGTAGCGCAGGAAGTTCGCGAACTGGCGCAGCGTTCCGCCGGCGCCGCCAAGGAGATCAAGGATCTGATTACCCAGTCGAGCCGGGAGGTCAGCTCCGGTGCCGGGTTGGTGCAGCAGGCGGGCGAAGTGCTGGCATCGATCAGCCAGCAGATCACCGGCGTCAGCCAGCATGTGGAAATGATCGCGACAGCCAGCCAGGATCAATCGGCGGCGTTGCAGGACATCAACAACTCCGTCAACCGCATGGACCAGATGACCCAGCAGAATGGCGCGATGGTCGGCGAGACGACGGAAGCAAGCCGACGCCTCGCAAGCGAGGCGGATGCCCTGCTTGAACTGGTAGAGCAGTTCCGCATCGATGCGAATAGCCGCTCGGGTTATTCTCGCGCGGCGTGATATCTGCCGATGTCAAAGTGATGGTGAGCGGCACCTCGGGAAACCGGGTGCCACACTGCTCCGGCACCGCCCGGTAATATTGCCTAAAGCAGGAGCCGTCGGAGTTTTGGTCTTCGCCTGCGCCACCGGATGGACTGGAACCAATCTCATGGGCGGCAGCGATGCCGCCCTTTTCCGTTTTATGTCTATCCGTCACCCGCTGCAGGCTGACGAACCAGCGCGGGTAGGGGTGAGCGTAACGTTCGTAGAAATCGTTCTCCGCTGCGATATCGCGACGAACGGGATTTGTTCGGAAGAGGTACGAAAAGGCGGCTGCGACGATGTTCTCATACATCGGAATTCCTCCGTTCGTGGAAATCGTCTCCTTTATTAAACCTGGAAAACTGCTTCTTGTACCGCCAGATTCTCGCTATATTTTTCACACATGAAAAACGTCAATTGGGATGCCTACGAGCTTTTCCTGCAGGTTGCCCGGCTCGGCGGCCTGTCTGGTGCTGCCGGCGCGACTGGATTGAGCCCCGCAACGATCGGGCGGCGGATGCTCGATCTGGAAGAAGCCGTCGGCCGTCCGTTGTTTTTGCGCAGCCGTACCGGTTATCAGCTGACCGCCGACGGATCTGCGTTGTTTGCCCAGATTATGGAGATGGAAGGCGCTGCCCGCCGCATCGAGAGCTGGAAGCGGGAGGGTGCCGGCTCGACGCTGGTGCGGGTTGCCTGTGGCACCTGGCTTGCCTGGATGTTCACTCGCAATCTCTCGCTTATCCGCACGGAGCGCGATGACTTCCGCCTCGATTTCTATGTCGCCGAACGGCGCGCGAGCCTGGCGCACCGGGAAAGCGACATCGGCATCCGCGCATTCGAGCCGGAGGAGCCGAACCTAGCTGCGACCAGGCTCGGCGAGGTTGCCTATGCGGCCTATCGTGCCCGCAGCGCCCACCCCTCGGTTGCCGACCGCTGGCTTGCTGTCTCGGAGGAGGACGCGATTTCCGCCTATCTGCGTTGGCCGCATCAGGAACGGGCAGCGCAGGTGGCGGTCACCGTCAACCGCCCGCGCTCCCTGCGCGATTTGGCGCTGGGCGGGGCCGGAACCGCAGTCCTGCCCTGTTTCGTCGGCGACCAGGACATGCGGCTGGAGCGGGTCGGCGGAGAGATCGAGAGCCTCCGGCACAGCCAGTGGATCGTCATGAACAATGACGATCGCCACCGCCGGGACATCCGCGCGGTGGTCGATCGGATGGTGAAGTTTGTCCGGGTTCACGGCCCGCTCTTTGCGGGCCGCCAGCCCTAGACGTGTCTTCCGGTCACTGCACCCGATTGGTGACGATGACCGGGATCATCAGGTCGCCCCAGTGGCCGTCGCCGCCGTGATGCCGGGCGGAGCGGACGAGCTCCACCGAAACCCCGGCCTCGACCGCCTTCATGATCGCATGGTTGAGGCGATGCAGGTCGTTGGCAAGCGTACGGATCGCCGCCTGCTGGTCTGGGGTCATCGCGGTCGATTGCTCTTCGGCGCGTTCCTTGACGTGGGTCTGGATATTCATGTCGGTTCTCCTCTTTGCAATTGGGTGAAGCCTCTCCCCACCCACCCCCTTGCGGGGAGGGGCTGGGGCGGGCCTTTGACTATTCCGCAGCGGGCCGGAACTGGTCATGCTCGGTGGACTCCTTCATCGCGGTGGTCGATGAAAGCCCGCCTGTGATCGCCACGGAGACGGCGTCGAAATAGCCGGTGCCGACCTCGCGCTGGTGCTTGGTGGCGGTGTAGCCGTTGATTTCGGCCGCGAATTCCGCCTCCTGCAGCTCCGAATAGGCGGCCATCTGCCGGTCCTTGTAGCCGCGGGCAAGTTCGAACATGCCGAAGTTCAGCTGATGGAAGCCGGCGAGCGTGATGAATTGGAACTTGTAGCCCATCGCCCCCAACTCCCGCTGGAACTTGGCGATCGTCGCGTCGTCGAGGTTCTTTTTCCAGTTGAACGACGGCGAGCAGTTATAGGCGAGCATCTTGCCCGGATGCGCCTTGTGGACCCCTTCCGCGAACCGCCGCGCCTGTTCGAGATCCGGCTTCGAGGTTTCGCACCAGATGAGATCGCAGTAGGGCGCGTAGGCGACGGCGCGGGCGATGCAGGGTTCGAGCCCGTTCTTCACCTGATAGAAGCCCTCGACCGTGCGCCCGGCATCGTAATCGACGAAGGGTCGGTCGCGCTCGTCGATATCCGAGGTAAGCAGCTTTGCTGCTTCCGCATCGGTGCGGGCGATCACCAGCGTCGGCGTGCCCATGACGTCGGCGGCAAGCCGCGCGGCTGTCAGGTTGCGGATGTGTGCGGCGGTCGGGATCAGGACCTTGCCACCGAGATGGCCGCACTTCTTTTCAGATGCGAGCTGGTCCTCGTAGTGGACGCCGGCGGCACCCGCCTCGATGAACGCCTTCATGATCTCGAATGCGTTGAGCGGCCCGCCGAACCCGGCTTCCGCATCTGCAACGATCGGCGTGAACCAGGTTTCGACCGAAAGGCCCTTGCCTTCCGCAGTCTCGATCTGGTCGGCGCGCTGCAGCGTCCGGTTGATGCGCCGGGCCAGTTCCGGCGCCGCATTGGCCGGATAGAGCGACTGATCCGGATACATGGCGGATGCAGTATTGGCGTCAGCAGCAACCTGCCAGCCGGACAGGTAGATCGCCTTCAGCCCGGCCCGGACTTGCTGCATGGCCTGGTTACCGGTCATTGCGCCAAGCGCGTTGACGAAGTCTTCGCTACGTAGCAGCGACCACAGCCGGTTGGCGCCCATTTCGGCGAGCGAATAACGGATCTCCGCCGAGCCTCGCAACCGCTTGACGTCGTCTGCGGAATAGGGACGTTCGATCCCCTCGAAACGGCCTTTCTGCGCACCTGGAACCAGTGTGTAAAAATCTGTCATTGCATTCCTCCTATGTAAATTCGTCAGCCGCTCGATGCGTTTTCGATGTGACTATATTTACAGAACTAAATGCTGCACTGCCAGAAAGGATGCCGGATTGACGCCTGGAAAGGGGTTAGGATGTCTTGTCTTTCACAAGGGCTTCTGTGAAAATGTCAAAATAGTAAAGCCAACGGACTTCCCGATTTGTAAAAAGGGTGACAAATGGCAGAGCGAAAGATTTTTGCCGGCCCCCGGGTCCGGCGGGTACGGTTGGGGCTTGGGCTTACCCAGACGGCCATGGCCGAGGCGCTCGGCATTTCGCCTTCCTACCTCAATCTCATCGAACGCAACCAGCGGCCGCTCACCGTCCAGCTCCTCTTGAAGCTCGCCTCCGTCTACAAGGTCGATCTCGATGCGTTGCAAGGCGAGGGCGGTGGTCTTGCGGGGCGGCTACGCGAAGTGTTCGCCGATCCGCTACTGGCGGGTGAAATCCCCGGGGACCAGGAAATCATCGAGGTGGCGGAGGCGGCTCCCAATGCGGCGCTCGGGCTGATGAAGCTCTATCGCGCCTATCGCGAGCAGGCCGCCCGGCTTTCCGATCTCGCCGACCTCCTTGCCCGCGAAGGGCACGAGACCTCGATTGCCGGCACGCGCCTCCCGATCGACGAGGTGCGTGAGACGCTGGAGCGCCGCCCCAACTTCTTCGCGCGCATCGAGGATGCGGCGGAAATCTTCGCGGCCAGGCTCGGAACCGGTGACGAACTGCCCGGCGCCTTGAAGGCCTGGGCGAAGAACGAGCACGGCATCGTGGTGCGCACGCTGCCTGTGCATGCCATGCCGAATCTGCGCCGGCGTTACGACCGCCATTCCATGCGGCTGTTTCTCTCGGAGAGGCTTTCGCCGTTCGACCGGACCCGCGAGCTTGCCATGGAAGTGGCGTTGCTGGCGCTGGGCCAGGAGATCGCCGCCGAACTCGAAGACCTCAACCTTTCCACCAATGAGGCGCGGCGCATCGGCCGCTTCGAGCTCGCCCGTTATGCCGCCCATGCGCTGATGATGCCCCATGGGGCTTTTCTCGCGGCAGCCCAGCGCGCTAGGTACGATATCGACGTGTTGCGCTCGCGCTTCGATGTGTCGTTCGAGCAGGCCGCCAACCGCCTGACGTCCCTCGCGCGGCCCGGTGCGCCGGGCATCCCGTTTTTTCTGATGGAACTCGACCACGCCGGCAACGCGATCCGCCGCGCCGGCGCTCAGGGGTTCCCGCAGGCACGTTTCGGCGGGCTCTGTCCGAAGCTTGGGCTGCATTCCGCTTTCCTCCAGCCGGGTCAGGTTCTCGTCGATAGGGTAGAGATGCCGGATGGCGGGATGTTCCTGACGTTGTCGAGGACGCTCGAAGGCCCCCAGGCGGGTTTTGGCGAGCGGATACGGCGCACTGCAGTCCTTCTCGGCTGCGATCTGTCGAGCGTAGGCGACACCGTCTATGGCGAGGCACTGCCGGGGAGGGCGGCCACGGTGCTTGCCGGCACCGCCTGTCGGCTCTGCGAGAGGCAGGGTTGCCTCTCCCGTGCCGAGCCGCCGGTGACTAGACCTCTCGGTCTGGATGAAATGGTGACGGGCCTCAGCGCCTTCGATTTCCAGTGAGTTTCGCGGCGGCGCACATTCCCCCTTGTGGGGTGTAAAATTACTTTTTACTCTCACGGAAAATATAAGGGAATTAGGCGCGATTTTACGATCGCGCAGAAAAAACTGGAACAGGAGAGATCATGAAAAGTCATTTGCTCAGTCTTGCCGCGGCAGTTGCCGCCACGGCCTTCGCCGCGACGGCTGCCCTGGCCCAGGAGCGCGAAGTCCGCGTCTACAACTGGTCGGACTATATCGATGAGTCGATCCTGACCGATTTCATCAAGGAGACCGGCATCAAGGTCATCTATGACGTGTTCGACAGCAACGAGATGCTGGAGACCAAGCTTCTCGCCGGCGGTTCCGGTTATGACGTCGTCGTGCCGACCGGCCCGTTCCTCGCCCGCCAGATCCAGGCCAAGGTTTTCCAGAAGCTCGACAAGTCGAAACTGCCGAACCTCTCCAACGTGTGGCCGGTGGTTTCCGAGCGTCTGGCGAAATACGATCCCGGCAATCAATATGCCGTCAACTACATGTGGGGCACGACCGGCATCGGTTATAACGTCGACAAGGTGAAGGCGGCCCTCGGCAATGTTCCGATCGATAGCTGGAATGTTCTCTTCAAGCCGGAAAACGCCGCCAAGCTGAAGTCCTGCGGCATCAACATCCTCGATGCATCCGACGAGACCTTCGCAATCGCGCTGAACTATCTCGGCAAGAACCCTGACAGCAAGGACACCAAGGATCTCGAAGCCGGCGGCGCCGTCTATAGCAAGATCCGCAAGTCGGTGAAGACCTTCAATTCGTCCGCCTATATCGATGAACTCGCCAATGGCGACAGCTGCATCACGATCGGCTGGTCGGGTGACGTCCTGCAGGCCAAGACCCGCGCCGAGGAAGCCAAGAACGGCGTCAACATCGAATTCATCATTCCCAAGGAAGGCACGTATATGTGGTTCGACAACCTCGCGATCCCCGCGGACGCGAAGCATGTCGACGAGGCGCATGCCTTCATCAACTACCTGATGAAGCCGGAAGTCATCGCCAAGGCTTCCAACTTCGTTCAATACGCCAACGGCAACCTGGCTTCGCAGAAGTTCATCGACAAGGAAGTCCTGGAAAATCCCTCCGTCTATCCGCCGGAAGACGTGGTCAAGAAACTCTTCACCATTTCGCCATACGGACCGCGCGAGCAGCGGGTCCTGAACCGGGTCTGGACGCAGATCAAGACCGGTAGCTGATCAAGGGCGGGGCAGGCGGAAACGTCTGCCCCGAATACTTTTGGGGCAGCCATCGGGCGAAATGGGGTAAGGGCATGGCGAAATCTCTTGGACCGGTTAAGCGCAAATTTTCTCCCTGGACCGATCCTTCGGCGGTTCCGTTCATTCGTTTCGAAAACATAACCAAACGGTTCGGCACCTTCACCGCCGTCGATAACCTGACGCTCGATATCTACGAGCGGGAGTTCTTCTCGCTGCTCGGGCCGTCCGGTTGCGGCAAGACGACGCTGATGCGCATGCTGGCCGGCTTCGAGGAGCCGACCGAGGGCCGCATCCTGCTGCAGGGCAAGGATATTTCCGGCGTGCCGCCCTATCGCCGGCCGACCAACATGATGTTCCAGTCTTACGCGCTCTTCCCGCATATGACGGTCGAAAAGAATATCGCCTTCGGGCTGGAGCAGGACAGTCTGCCGAAGGGCGAGATCGCGACCCGGGTCGAGGAAATGTTGAAACTCGTCAAGCTGGAGCAGTTCGCCAAACGCAAGCCGAACCAGCTGTCCGGCGGCCAGCGCCAGCGCGTGGCGCTCGCCCGTTCTCTCGCCAAGCGCCCCAAGGTTCTGCTGCTCGACGAGCCGCTCGGTGCGCTCGACAAGAAGCTGCGCGAAGAGACGCAGTTCGAGCTGATGGACCTCCAGACCAAGCTCGGCCTCACCTTCCTGATCGTCACCCACGACCAGGAAGAGGCGATGACTGTGTCCGACCGTATCGCGGTCATGGACAAGGGCCTGATCATGCAGGTGGCGACGCCGGCCGAGATTTACGAAGCGCCGAACAGCCGCTACGTCGCGGATTTCATCGGCGACATCAATATCCTCGAAGGCACCGTCGCTTCGACCGACAGCGCACTCGGCGCACCGGGCAGGGTCAGGATCGATTGCGGCGACATCGCGGTATCGGTCGAACAGGAATGCCCGGCGGTCGCGGGCGACAAGGTCGCCTTCGCGGTGCGGCCGGAAAAGGTCCGCATCTCGCCCGACCAGCCGGCGGGTACCTCGGTCAATGCGGTCTACGGCGAAGTCTGGGATATCGGTTATCTCGGCGACTTTTCGGTTTTCCTGGTGAAGCTCGCGGATGGCCGGGTGGTGCGCGCGGCGCAGGCCAACGTTTCCCGCCTCGTCGACCGGCCGATCACCTTCGGCGACATGGTGTGGCTCACCTGGCCGCTCGATGCCGGCCTCGTGTTGACGCGCTGAGCGGGGGACGAGGAGATGGCAAGCGTTTCCGAAACCCACCCCGCCAACAAACCCAATCCCGCCCGCTGGCTGGTGGTCGCGGTGCCGTACGTCTGGCTGCTGCTGTTCTTTGCGGCGCCCTTCCTGATCATCTTCAAGATCTCGCTGTCGGAGACGGCGATCGCCATGCCGCCCTACACGCCGCTTTTTGACGGGTTCGGCGCAATCGGCGATTTCGTCTCGGAACTCGACTTCGACAACTACCTCTTCCTGACCGACGACCCTCTCTACATCGAAGCCTATCTGTCTTCGCTGCGCATCGCAGTGATCTCGACCTTCCTTCTGCTGCTGATCGGTTATCCGATGGCGCTCGCCATGGCCCGCGCGCCGACGACGCTGCGGCCGACGCTGGTCATGCTGGTCATCCTGCCGTTCTGGACGTCCTTCCTGATCCGCGTCTACGCCTGGATAGGCATCCTGAAGCCCGACGGCCTGCTGACGCTGCTCTTCCAGTCGGTCGGCCTCTTCGGCGCCGACGATCAGCTGCAGGTCTTCCGCACCGACTATGCCGTCTTCATCGGCATCGTCTACTCCTACCTGCCCTTCATGGTCCTGCCGCTCTATTCGGCATTGGAAAAGATGGACAATACGCTGCTCGAGGCCGCGAGCGATCTCGGCTGCCCGCCCTGGAAGGCGTTCTGGAAGATCACCTTCCCACTGTCTCTGCCCGGTGTGATCGCCGGTTCGATGATCTGCTTCATCCCGATCACCGGCGAATTCGTCATCCCCGACCTGCTCGGCGGTGCCGATACGCTGATGATCGGCAAGACGCTGTGGACGGAATTTTTCGGCAACCGCGACTGGCCCTTGGCATCTGCCGTGGCGGTCATCCTGCTGATCATGCTGGTGGTGCCGATCATGATCTTCCAGAACCAGCAGAAGAAGGTGGCTTGAGATGAGATCATCCCGCTTTGACGCCACCGTCCTGACCCTCGGTTTCGCCTTCCTTTACATCCCGATCATCATCCTGGTGGTCTATTCCTTCAACGCTTCCAAGCTCGTCACGGTCTGGGGCGGGTTCTCGCTGCAATGGTACAAGACCATGTGGTCGAACCAGGGCCTCATGGATGCCGCGTGGGTAACGGCACGCGTCGGCGTCATCAGCGCCACGATCGGTACGGTGCTCGGCACGCTCGCGGCTCTCTCACTCGTGCGCTTCGCGCGCTTTCCCGGCCGGATGCTGTTTTCCGGGATGATCTATGCGCCGCTCGTCATGCCGGAAGTTATCACCGGCCTGTCGATGCTGCTGTTGTTCGTCGCGGTCGGCATCGATCGCGGTTTCTGGACGGTCATCATCGCGCATACGACCTTCACGATGTGCTATGTGGCGATCGTCGTGCAGTCGCGGCTGCTGACCTTCGACCAGAGCCTGGAGGAGGCGGCCCTCGATCTCGGTTGCCCGCCGGTCAAGACCTTCTTCAAGATCACCCTGCCGCTGATCTTGCCAGCGGTCATTGCCGGCTGGATGCTGGCCTTCACGCTGTCGCTGGACGACCTGGTGATTGCGAGCTTCACCACAGGTCCCGGCGCTACCACGTTGCCGATCAAGATCTACAGCCAGGTTCGCCTGGGCGTCACGCCGGAAATCAACGCGATCTGCACCATCCTGATCGGGCTTGTCACCATCGGCGTCATCATCACCTCGATCACCACCAAGCAGGCCGAGATGCGGCGTATCCGCGACGAGCACGTCGCAGCCCGTGGTACGACCTGAGGCTCACTCGCCTCCACGCGGTGGCGAGAAGATGTAGATGAGCAGCCAGGCCGGCAGCACGATGACGGCGCCAAGCACGATGCGCGGCACCGACCAGACATAGGCGTTCTCGATCCCGAGCCGGATATCATCCGGCGTCAGATGCAGGAACGCCAGCAGCGACGGCATCGTGATGCCGAAGAAGCTTAAGACGGCGCCCATGATGAGACAGGCGAGCAGCGCCTTGCATAGATCGATCACGAACCGCGCCACCAGATTACCCCCATCCGGTTGATTCGGCTCATTGTAGGGGTTTCGCCGAAGTTTGCGAAACGGGCCAGATGACGGGGTCGGGCCAGGAGCCGCCGATGAAGACCATCAGCGGCGCGGCATTGGTACCCTGCGGGATCGGTTCGACGATCGCCGAGAGCGCGAGGCTGTTGTTGATATAGGGAATTACGCCCGAAAGCGTCAGCGTCTCTGCGGCGCCGGTTATCTTTCCCTCGCGGATATCGGCCGACCCGCCCGCAAGATCGGCGGACATGTCGATATGGTCGAATTCCAGGCTGCCGGTGCCGGCGTCGCTCAGGGGAAAATAGGGCATTTGCGCCGCCAGCTGCCGGATGCCGGCAATATTGACGCCTGAAAGCGAGCCGCGACCCGCGCGGAAGCGCAAGGTACCCTTGGCGTTGCGCCAGGCTTCCGGCTCCAGCGGCCGGTCGACGTCGAGCGCCAGGTCCAACGATCCGCGTGCCGCCGGAAGCGGCCCGGCGAGGCCGAGTTTCCTGACGATATTCCCGAAATCGGCGTCCTGGACAGCAAGGCGCAGCGCGACAGCCCCGGCCACGCCGCCTTTCACAGTAGCGAGCCGGCCAGTCAGCCGGCCCGTCTCGAAATCGCTGTCGGCAATGTCGATACGGGATTGCTCGCCGGTGTTCATCACGCTCACGGCGGCTTCCGAAAGCTGGAAAGGTCCGAGCGTCGCCTGCTGGGCGGAAAGCCTCAGGTCGAGTTCCAGTTCGGCGAGTTGGCCATCGCTGTGGCCGGCGTCTCCCATGGTGCGGGGCGCAATGGCGGCAAGCGCCGCGGAAAAATCCATCCGGTCGAAGGCGAGCGTGCCGGTAAGTCTCGGGGGCTTGTCCGCGGGCAGCAGCAGATCGAGTATGCCGGTCGCCTTGGCGTCGTTCAGGCTGAGGGAGAGGTTGTCGAAGCGCAGTACGTTGTCGCTGGTAACGAGGTGGGTAGCCAGCGAGAAGCTCTTCACGCGTTCCACGCCGGAAAAATTCAGGCCGGCCCAGCTCATGGCCGCCGCGAGGTCAGGGACCGTCAGTTCGGCATCGCCGGAAAGGAACGCTTGCGCCGCAAGGTCGGCGACGCCTCGAAACTGGCCATGAAAGAGGGTGGACGCCACCGTGCCCGAGATATCGCCGCTTTTGCCCGAGAGCAGCAGCAGGGGCTGCGTCGAACTAAGGTCCAGCGTCAGCGCCCGGCCGTTCAGCGCGGCATCCGCCTTCAGCTCCAGGCCGCGAGAAAGCCACGGCCAGTCGAGCGTGCCGTTGATCGACCGGAATCGTGTGACGCGGCCGCTGGCGACGTCCGAGATTTCGAGTGTTCCGTTGGTGATACGGACATCGCCCATGCGCGCATCGTCATCCGTCGTCAGCGCCTGGCCGCTGCCGTCCGGCCGCGCGTCGCGCACCGCGCGGCTGAGCAGCCCGTCATTCGCCCAGTCGAGCCTGCCGTCGGCCTCCCTGAGGACGTAGATTTCTGGGTCTGTGAGCCGAAAATCCTTGAACTCGGGCTGTCCGACCAGGGCCGGCATGAGATCGAAGGAGGCCGAAAGCCGCGAGACCCGGCCGAGCACGCGCTCGCCGTCTTCCGCCTGCTTGCGGATGGTGATGTCCCTGAGCGTGACCCGAGGCTCGGGCCAGAAACGGATATCCGGTGTTCCCTCGATCTCCACGTCATGGCCGGTCCATTCGGCGACCGCCCGCTCCATGCTTTCGCGCACGACGGCCGATGAAATGAGGAACGGTGCGACAACCTGGAAAAGCGCAAACAGGCAGAGGGCGACGATGGCACCGATCAGAACGCGGCGCGACCGCCGGCCCAGCGGGCGGCTCAGGTTCTTCCGCAGATTTCCGATCGGATTGGCGAGCATGATCACCACGCGCATATAGGAAATGCATGCCCCGTGCAAATCCACGCAACGTCCCCCGGCTGTCCTCTTTATCACGCGGTGCAACATGCTATACAGGCCGACACGTCCGGCCCCGAGGGCCGGGCGCGGATGGAGAGAGGACAGGACCCTGGTTTCCGATGCCGGGCAGGGTTCTCCCGGGGGTGGAGGAATGGGAATGGGCAACGAACAGCCGCTGTGGAGTCCTTCGAAGGAAGCGCAGCAGAAAACCCCGCTTTATCATTTCATGGGCTGGTGCGCGGAGCGCTTTGGCAAAAGCTTTCCCGACTACGACGCGTTCTACGCCTGGTCGATCGTCGAGCGCGCCGACTTCTGGTCGGCGGTCTGGGATTTCTGCGGCGTCAAGGGCGAGCGCGGCGAACGCGCGCTGGTCAACGGCGAAGATATGCTCGCTGCCCGCTTTTTCCCCGATGCGACACTGAATTTTGCCGAAAACCTGCTCGCCGAAACGGGCGCCGGGGACGCGCTGATCTTCCGCGGCGAGGACAAGGTGAGCTACCGCTGGTCCTGGGACAAGCTCCGCGCCGAGGTCTCCCGCCTGCAGCAGGCCTTCCGGGTGCTCGGCATCCAGAAGGGCGACCGCGTCGCCGCGATGATGCCGAACATGCCGGAGACAATCGCCTGCATGCTGGCCGCCGCCTCGATCGGCGCCATCTGGTCCTCCTGCTCCCCCGATTTCGGCGAACAGGGTGTGCTCGATCGTTTCGGCCAGATCGCCCCGAAACTGTTCATCACCTGCGACGGTTATTGGTACAACGGCAAGCTCCAGAATGTCTCCGCCAAGGTGAAGACGGTGTCGGAGATGCTGAAGACGCCGGTCCTGGTGGTGCCCTATGCGGGCGATGCCCCGGGGCTTGCCGCGTCGCTTGCCGATGGCCGTACGCTTGCCGATTTCACGGCACCTTACGAGGCGAGGGCGATCGAGTTCGCACCGCTGCCGTTCTCCCATCCGCTTTATATCCTCTTCTCCTCCGGCACGACTGGCGTGCCGAAATGCATCGTCCATTCGGCCGGCGGCACGCTGTTGCAGCACCTCAAGGAACATCGCTTCCATTGCAGCCTTCAGCCCGGCGAAAAGCTGTTCTATTTCACCACGTGCGGCTGGATGATGTGGAATTGGCTGGTCTCCGGCCTCGCGGTCGGCGCCACGCTCTGCCTGTTCGACGGGTCGCCCTTCGCTCCGGACGGCAATGTCCTGTTCGACTATGCTGAGGCCGAGCAGTTCGCGGTATTCGGCACCTCGGCGAAATATATCGATGCGGTCCGCAAGGGCGGCATCGTGCCGAAGGAGAGCCACCATCTCTCGGCGTTGCGGCTGATGACATCGACCGGTTCGCCGCTGTCGCCGGAGGGCTTCTCCTTCGTCTACGAAGGCATCAAGAGCGACGTGCATCTTGCTTCGATCTCCGGCGGTACGGACATCGTCTCCTGTTTCGTGCTCGGCAACCCACTCAAGGCGGTCTGGCGCGGCGAGATCCAGGGGCCTGGCCTGGGCTTGGCCGTCGATGTCTGGAACGACGACGGCAAGCCGGTACGCGGCGAAAAGGGCGAGCTCGTCTGCTCGAAGGCCTTCCCGTCCATGCCGGTCATGTTCTGGAACGATCCCGAAGGGCAGAAATACCGCGCCGCCTATTTCGAGCGTTTCGACAATGTCTGGTGCCACGGTGACTTCGCGGAATGGACCGAGCATGACGGCATCGTCATCCATGGGCGTTCGGATGCCACGCTCAATCCGGGCGGCGTGCGGATCGGCACGGCCGAGATCTACAATCAGGTGGAGCAGATGGAAGAGGTCGCGGAAGCCATCTGCATCGGCCAGGATTGGGATGACGACGTCCGCGTCATCCTCTTCGTGCGCCTCGCCGGCGGACTGACGCTGAGCGAAGATCTGGTCAAGGCGATCAAGGCCCGCATCCGCACCGGCGCTTCGCCGCGCCACGTGCCGGCCAAGGTCATCCAGGTCGCCGATATCCCGCGCACCAAGTCGGGCAAGATCGTCGAGCTGGCGGTTCGCGACGTCGTGCACGGCCGTGTCGTCAAGAACAAGGAGGCGCTCGCCAATCCGGAAGCGCTCGACCTGTTCGACGGTCTTGTCGAGTTGAAAAGCTGAACGGCTGGCGTTCCGAGGAGGCGAGATGCATCGCCACGGCACATCTCCAGCATAAATTCCGGAAATGGGACGCCGTTAACGGGCTATTAAGTCGCTTTGATCAAAAGTGGAGCAACATGGTTTCGTCTCGTGTATGAAATACGCCTAGCCGCGAGCTTTCATAGACATGACGTCTCCACCGACCCTCGTTGGACAGCATTAAACTTCAAAGGCAGCTTCGGCTGCCTTTCTTTTAACGGTAAATGCAACTTAGAGTTATTTTTTGAACTATCGCAACTCGAGGATGGCCGGGAAATTTAAGGCGATCACCGGCCAAGCGGTGAGGATGCCGGAACCGGCCTCAATTTCCCGGATCAGTTCGCAAGCACCCGCGGTGAAGGGAAGGTGATTTCCACCAGCGTGCCTTCGTTCGGTGCGGACGTGATCGCGAAGGCGGCGCGGTTTGCGTCGACCATCGCCTTGGTCAGCGGCAGGCCGAGGCCCGTGCCGTCGCCGCGCTTGCGGGAGGCGCTCGCAACCTGGCGGAACGGCTTCATGGCCAGTTCCAGCTCCGAGCGGGTCATGCCGATGCCGGTATCGCGGACACGAAGGACCACATTTCCGTTGGTCTCGTAAGCGGTGGACACGACGATCTGGCCTCCGGAGGGCGTGAAGCGGATGGCGTTCGACAGGATGTTCAGCACGATCTGCTTGATCGAGCGGGGATCGGCAACCACCTGCGGTACGGCATGCGAGAGGGCCGTGCGGATGATGACGCGCTGGCCGTTTGCCTGCGGCTGCACCAGCGAGACGGCTTCCGACACCGCCTCGTTCAGGCCGACAGCGACGAAATCGAGCTCCATTTCGCCGGCCTCGATCTTGGAAATGTCGAGGAGGTCGTTGACGATATCGAGCACATGCCGGCCGGAGCGGCTGATGTCATTGGCATATTCCACATAGCGCGCGTGACCGATCTGGCCGAAACGTTCGCTCGCCATCATGTCGGCAAAACCGATGATCGCGTTGAGCGGCGTGCGGATTTCGTGGCTCACATGGGCGAGGAACTCGCTCTTGTGGGCGTTCGCCGTTTCGGCCGCACGCTTGGCGGTGCGCAGCTCGTCCTCGGTGCGCTTCCACTGGGTGATGTCGCGGATGACGGCGCAATAGCCGTTCGAGGACGTCAATTTGCCGATCGTCATGAACAGCGGCAGAAAGCCGCCGGAAGCTTCGCGGCCGATGACTTCGCGGCCGTCGTTGAGGACGCTCGCCACGCCATGGCCGGCAAGCCCGGCGAGATAATCGAGGATCGCCCGCTGGCTCTCGTGGGCGAACAGCGTGACGAAAGGTTTGCCGTTGATCTCTTCATTGTCGTAGTTGAAGAGCGCATTCGCCGCCCGGTTCAGCGAGCGGATGTCGCCATCCGCGCCGATGATCACCACGCCGTCGGTGGCCGTTTCCAGGATGGCACGCAGTTCGGTTACCTCGACCTGCAGCTTGGCGAGCTGGTCGGCGGCGCGGGGCGCGCGCAGCGGAATGACCTCCGCCGCTTCACCATCCCCGGTGGAGCTCTGAGACTCGGTCACGACCGGCATCAGCGCCAACATGAGAACAGTCGAATTGTCCCAGCGGACGGACTGCAGGCGCGCCGTCACCGGCACCAGCACATCGTCGGCACGCACCACGACCATGCCGCCGGCTTCCGTTGTCTTGCCTTCGAGATCCTGGCGCTGCAGCAGCGCATCGAGACCTCCGACTTCCGCCAGTTCGTCGATCGAGGCATAGCCGGTCAGCCGCAGGAATTCGGGATTGCCATAGATCAAGAGGTCGCCGCTGTGAACGAGAAGCGCAACCGGCATCTGGTCGACGATCTCCGCGGAAAGGCCGATACGCTCGCGAACCGGTATCATCTGGCTCAGCAGTTCGCGGTCGGAAAGTTCCGGATGCGGGTCGGCCGAAGCCTCCACAGCGGCTTCCGTGTCTTCGGTGGCCTCGATCGGTCCGTCGGCAAAAGCCTGGTTAGCCTCTTCGGCGAATGCGACTGCCTCTTCCTCGGAAATCTCTTCCGAAACGGGAACGACAGGCTCCTCGTGCACCGTCTCATGTTCGATCCGGGTCGGCTCTATCGCGCTCGGCTCGTTCGGTTCGACGGCAGGTACCTCTACCTCGGCCGGAGTCTCCGGCGTCTTTTCCTCGCTGCGGCGACCGACGAAATTGTCGAGCTGGCGGGCGATTTCGCGGAAAGCCGCCTGTTCGACGGGGGTCAGTCCGTCGCGGCGGTTGGAGCGGCGCTCCTCGAGCTGGATGACCTTGTCGGAATGGCGGCGGCCGGCATTGTCGACGATCCGCAGTGCGGGGCGTTCGCCGGCCGGCCAGTCGAGCAGTGAAGGGATCTGCCGCCCCGACTTGGACGGCTGCGGCGCGTCCTCTGGCGCCGGCTGCAGGTCTTCGGATGGCGTCGCATCGGCAGATATGTCTTCGGCGGCAGCCGGCTGCTCGGCATCTTCCGCGACTTCGGTCTCTTCGAACGTCGCCGACTCTTCGGTCACGGAAGCCGGTTCGCCGTACGTGGAACTTTCGGCGATCGCGTCCTCGGCTGAACCAATCTCTTCCGCGGGTTCTTCGGTTTCGATGATTTCGGTGGACGTATCGGTGGCTTCGCTCTGCCAAACGGACAGGCCGCCTTCTGCCACCAGATCAGGTGCATCGACGGGCATCTCGTAGGGTTCGAAAACAGTCTCAGCTTCCGGTTCGGCCACATCCTCCGGTACCGCCCGGGTCAGGGTCAGGCCGACGGCATTCGGATCCTCGGCTGCATCGCCGATGCGCACGATGCCGAAGCCACGAAAACCGTCGAACTCGCGGGTACGGGTATAGGTCGGCAGCGCGGCGAGATCGACCGGCACCACCAGCGACGTGCCCTCGATCGGCCACCAGATCGTCTTGCCGGACCAAGTATCGCGCTTGTTGAGCAGCTCGGTGATCTTGCCCTCGGGATCGAGATGGAAGAGGGCCGCGAGATCGGTAAAGGCCATGCCGTTGATATCGGCGGCATGTGGGCCGACAGCGTCGGCAAATTCGCTTGAAACTTCCCTGAACCGGCCTTCCGCATCGATCTTCCAGACGAAACGGGTTGCGCGGCCATCGCGGCGGAAGACGAAACCGCCCGGTTCCGGCGCGTCGATTTCGGCCGCTGCAGGCTCGACCGCAGGCGCCTCCTCGATTGTCTCCGGCTCGGCAGCAGATGGTTCCTCGATCGCGGTTTCGGAAACCAGGTCCTCGGCCGTCTCGATCGCGTCAGCAGAGGAAAGAGCCTCGACATCCACAGCCGGCATAGCGTTTTCAAGCGTGACATCCTCGCCGGCTTCAAGCGAAATTTCTTCTTCCGGCTCTTCCGTATCCTCGATTTCGGACACCGCGGCGATCACCTCGGCAAAACTATCGACCGGGACGGCCTCCACCGTGAAGTCCTCGGTGTCTTCGCTCGCAGCGAATTCCGTGGCTTCCTCGCCGACCTCGGCGTTTGCCTGGTCGACTTCGGCGGTCATCGGTGCCTCATCGCGCGGTTCGTAGCCGTTGGCGACGGCGGCGCGGCCCTGTTCCGTCTCGACCGTGAACAGGAGATGCAGGGCAGGTTCGTTGGAGAGCTTGCCGATTGCAGCCGGCAGGTAGCCCTTGGAGGTCGGGATGGGGCGCTTGATGAGGCGGCTCGGATCGGCGCCCGCCATGGTCGCCATCATCTTGGCGGTCTGCGTGGAAACGCCGAGCCCCGCGAACTCGGACGAAGCGGCGAGCACCTCACCGTTTTCGTCGATCACCGCCATATGTGTATCGGGATCGTCGAAGCCTTCGATCATCCGGGCCGCAGAGGCCGAAGGCGTGAGCCTGCCCCGTTCCACCGGCGCGCTGAACAGCACGGCCGTTTCGCCCTGAACCTGGACAAGCTCGCAGATGGCCTGCACGGGAATGCGCTGGAAACCGGAGGCGACGCGGATCGTCAGGTTGCGGATGTCGCCGACTTCGCCGAGCTGGCGCGCAGCCGCCTCGATCTGGCGGAAGGCGATGTCGACGCGGTTGGGACCCTGGTCGAGGAAATCGTAGATGGAGTCGAAACCGAAAAGATCGGCGCCGCGCCCGTTCGCCCAAAGCGGGCTTTGCATGTCCGGAGAGAACAGCACGATCGCTTCGCCTGCAGCAAAACGGTCGCGGACGCGCTCGTGCACGGAAATGTCGATGAACGGGTATTGAACTGCGGACATAGGCAAAACCTACAGGGCGTTTGTGACCGGATTTCTACGTAGTTTAACGGATTGTTAATAACCGCCACCTGCCTTCGGGTCGAGAGCGGCGCTGCCCAAACCTCCGATAGGGTTAATTCCGGGATAGATTTTATTGTGCAGCGCACAATGATATTGCAATGCACAACGAGATGGTCTATATAAGAGGCATCACATCTTCGGTTCTGCCGAAGAAATCGCCAACGAGGACCTGAAACGATGGCACGCAAGACCGACGATATCTTTTCCTTCTCCGCTTTCGATCCGTCCAAACTGACCGAAGGCTTCCGTGACTTCGCCGAAAAGGGTGCCACCCAGTCTCGCGAAGCCTATGCTAAGATGAAAACCGCTGCCGAGGAAGCCACCAAAACGGTGGAATCCACAATGCAGTCGGCCCAGGCTGGCTCTGTCGAACTCGGCCTCAAGGCGATCGACGCGCTGCGCACCAATGCCGAGATCTCGCTGACCCATATGGAATCGCTGCTCGGCGTGAAGTCCTTTGCCGAACTGATCGAGCTGCAGACCGGCTTCATCCGCAAGCAGGCTGAAATCACGGTTGAGCAGGCCAAGTCCATGCAGGACACCGCCCGCAAGATCGTCGAAGACGTGACGAAGCCGGGCAAGGAAGCCGCTGAAAAGGTCATGACGACCTTCAAGGCTGCCTAATTTCCAAGCTTGATTTGAAGGAGAAGGCCGGAGCATGCTCCGGCCTCTTCTATTTGCGGGAAAGGACTTGCAAAAAAAGTCCGATCGCCGTATGTGACCCCCCAACAGCGCCCAAGGGCGCTTGTGCGGTTGTAGCTCAGTTGGTTAGAGCGCAGGTTTGTGGCACCTGAGGTCGGAGGTTCGAGACCCCCCAACCGTACCATTTTCTTCCAGATCAAGAATTTTGTCGGGACGGATGGCACTCCGGGTGCGTAGGCACTCGGGCATGGTGGAGCCGACTAAATCTGCCGCTGAATTGCCGCCTCTTGAATTGTCCTGACCTGGTCGATGGCTCGATAAAATCATCGAGCTAAAACCATCTTTCCGCCGGCTCACCAGCGTAACAGGCGCGGCCCCATAAGCGAGCCGAGAATGCCCGTCATCAGGATGCCGAACGAATACCAGATGAGCACGAAGGGCATGCCGTTCTCGGTGCAGAACCAGGAATAGACCCAGGCACCGGCGGCGCCGGCTGCGATGCCGGCGATGAAGCCGGTGAGCCTCAGATCGGTCGGCGCGCCATGGCGGAGCACCCAGACGTTCCCGGCAAACACCGGAAGCGCGAAGAGGAATATCAACAGCGGGCAATGCAGAGCCGACGATCCGATGATCAAGGTGCGGTAGGCCTCTGCCGGCGACATCGTCAGCTGAATGACCGCAACCACGGCCATGGTCACGACGATCGCTGCCGCGAACTGGAAGAATCGCCCCCTGGAACCGTCGGGTCGCGCCAGGTGATAGGCGGCGAGGAAAGCGGCGATCGCCAGCAGCGCATTGTAGGCAGACTTGATCCAGAACACCGGCAACATCAGAGCTTCCGCCATGTCGATGCGCAGGCCGAGGATCGCCAGCATCAGCACCAGCGACACGGCGAGCGCCGGCAGGACGCCGGCCGCGAACCGGCGCGCCAGCGCATGGCGCGGCACCGGCTTCAGGTCCCCCACCAGGCTGTCGATGATATCGTCCGTTTGTCTCACTTTCCGCCTCGCAATTTCTCCGCCAGTGCTTTTAGACCCCTATGAATGCCCACTTTGACCGCCGATTCCGATTGGCCGGTCCGGCTTGCCGTGTCCGCCACCGACTGGCCTTCGAGCTTCACCTGGCGGATCAATTCCCGCTGTTTCGCCGGCAGGCCTTCCAGAAGCCGCTCGACATCCATCCGCGCGGTGACGGCGGCTTCGCTGTATTCGCTCTCGAAATCCTCGCCGAGCTCCGTTTCCGCCATCATCCGGCTGCCGCGGCCGCGATGGTGGTCGATCAGCTTGTAGCGGGCGATTGAGAAGAACCACGCGGTGAACGGCCGTTGGCGATCATAGGTTTCCCGGCGGGAATGCAGCGCCAGCAATGTCTCCTGGACGAGATCTTCCATGTCCGCTTTCGTTGCAGCAGCCATGCGGCGGCTGTAATATCCGACAAGCAGGACGCGCACCGTGTTGAGCAAACGCCTGTAGGCAGCCTCGTCCCCATCAAGAGACAGAAGCATCAGGGCCTTCAAGGCTTCTTCCGAATGGGCGCTCGTCATGCTGTTTCAATGTTCATTCGGAAAAGCACGTAAACGGTTACAGGCGGAATGGAAAATATTCCGAACGCTGCCGGCCTATCACATAACCGTGAAGCTGTAACGAGTTTCTGCACGGCTCGAATGGGTGGTTGTGAGCCCTCGGCAGGCAGCCGGCGGACACATCGATTGATCCCAGGAGGACATCTCATGACCAAGCTTCTTTCCAGCGTCGCAGCCTGCACCCTCGTCATCGGTCTTTCGTTTGCCGGTGCGGCAAGCGCCCAGAGCGGCACGGGCACCGACACGATGAAGAAGGACTCGATGAAGACCGACGCCATGAAGCCGGACTCGATGAAGAAGGACTCGATGGCGACGGGCAGCACCAAGGCCGACTGCATGCACAAGGCCGGCATGGAAAAGGACTCGATGAAGAAGTCCGACATGATGAAGGCCTGCGACGCAATGAAGTGACGCGATGAAATGATTTGGCGGCGGCCGCTGAAACTTTTTGCGCGGCGGCCGCGTCTCTTTGCCGAAGTCCACGTCCTGTACTCGGAGGAAACATCATGGCCACGATCGATGCCGGCGCTGCGACCGGCCGAACGGTCATCTATCGCCACAGCCTGCTGGTGCGCCTGTCGCACTGGGTGAACGTGCTCTGCATGACCGTGCTGCTGTTCAGCGGCCTGCAGATATTCAATGCCCATCCGGCGCTTTATTGGGGCCAGTATGGCGCCGACAACGATCCCTCCTTCATTTCCATGGAGGCGGTCGAGGATGGCGACAAGGCGAAGGGCGTGACTCATATCGGCTCGCTCACCTTCAACACGACCGGATTTCTCGGCGTATCCGGCGTCGATGGCGAGGCGACAGCACGAGGATTCCCCGACTGGTTGACGATCCCGAGCTATCAGGACCTCGCAAGCGGCCGACGCTGGCATTTCTTCTTTGCGTGGCTGTTCGTCATCAACGGCTTCATCTATCTCGCCTATGGACTGTTGAGCCGGCATTTCCGCCGCGATCTGCTGCCCGCGGGGAATGAGCTGACGCCCGCCCATATCGGCCATGAGATCGTCAACCACGCCCGGCTGCGGTTCCCGAAAGGGCCGGAGGCGCGGCATTACAACACGCTGCAGAAACTCACCTATGTCGCGGTGATCTTCCTGCTGCTGCCGCTGATGATCCTGACAGGACTCACCATGTCGCCCGGGTTCAATGCCGTGGCACCCTGGCTGCTCGACGTCTTCGGAGGCCGCCAGTCGGCCCGTACGATCCATTTCCTCACGGCGTTTTCGCTCGTCGCCTTCGTGGTGGTCCATGTCGCGATGGTGATCCTGTCGGGCGTCTTCAACAATCTGCGTTCGATGATCACCGGCTGGTACGCCATCGAACAGGAGGACAAGCAATGAGCCGCATCATCACCCGGCGCCGTTTCCTGATCGGCGCGACCATGACCGCTTCGGCGCTCGGTTTGAGCGGTTGCGACGCGCTCGTCGAAAGCGACCGGACGAAGTCCGTGCTCAAGATAGCCGAGGGTTTTTCGATGAAGACCCAGCGCTTCCTGCTCGGCGACGACGCGCTGGCGCGCGAGTTCACGGAGGCGGATCTCTCTCCGGTCTTTCGCGCTAACGGCACCAGCATGCCGGACAATCCGCAATATCTCGACTGGATGAACCGGCAGTTCTCGACATGGAAGCTGGCGGTCGGCGGCCTTGTCGAAAGGCCGATGCAGCTGTCGCTCGCCGAACTGAAGGCCCTGCCGGCCCGCACCCAGATCACCCGGCACGACTGCGTCGAGGGCTGGAGCGCGATCGGCAAATGGACCGGCGTGCCGCTCGGCGCTCTGCTCAAGACTGCCGGCTTGAAGCCGGAGGCCCGCTACATTGTCTTTCATTGCGCCGACGAATACGAAAAGACGTTGGACGGCACCGGCTGGTATTACGAGAGCGTCGATCTGGTGGATGCCTTCCATCCGCAGACAATCCTCGCCCACACGATGAACGGCCGCGACCTCGAAGTCGCCCATGGCGCACCACTGCGGCTGCGTGTCGAGCGGCAGCTCGGTTACAAGCAGGCGAAATATCTGACGCGCATCGAGGCGGTGGCCGATCTCGGCCGTCTCTATGGCGGCAGCGGTGGTTTCTGGGAGGATCGCGGCTACGAATGGTATGCCGGGATATGAAGAGACTTTGAGCACGTCCAGCAAAAGTGCGTCAGCGGTTTTGCGTCCGGACTGCGTGAAAACAAATAGATAGAGCATTTCCGGTTTTCACCGGAAATGCTCTAGGTTCCCGCCTGTGCCGGAGCAATTCTCGGAAGCCTGATGATGAATCGGGTGCCGCGGGCCTCGCCTGGGGGCGGGCTTTCGACGGAGATCGATCCGCCGAGAACTTCGGTGACGATCTGGTGGACGATATGCAGCCCGAGCCCGGTCCCGCCGCTATGTCGGGCCGTGGAAAAGAAGGGTTCGAATATCTTCTGAATGTCCGTTTCGTTTATCCCGCGACCGTCGTCGCTGAATTCGATGAGGACCTGATCTGCCAGTCTCCGGACCTTGATGGTGATCATGCCGGGTTTGCCGGCGTCGAAGGCATGCAGTAGCGAATTGTTGAGGAGGTTCGACAAGACCTGGGCAAACGGTCCCGGATAGGTCGTGATCGCCAGATCGTCAGGCACGTTCAGCGTCAGGCTGATGCCGGCGCTGGCGTCCCATTTGCGCAGGCGCGGATCGGCATCGGGAATGAATGCGGCGAGATCGATATCTCGTCGCTCCAGCGTCGCGCGGTCGACTGCAACCTGTTTGAAACGTTGAACCAGCGCAGTGCACCGGTGGATGGCGTCGCGCACCAGGTCGAGACTGGCATCGCTGTCTTCGATATAACGGTCGAGATCGGAGCGGCGCAGCCCCGCTGCGATCCGCTCCTTGAACAGCCTGAGATCCTTGGCGGCCTTGCTGAGTACAAGTGCGGCACTTCCAAGCGGCGTGTTCATCTCGTGGGCGACGCCGGCAACCATCAGGCCCAACGACGACAGCCGTTCGGCCCGCGCGAGTTCCCGTTGCGTTACGCTCAGTTTTTCGTTGGTCTCGCGCAGCGTTCGGTTGGTGTCCTCCATCTGCCGTGCCCATTCCGACTCGGCCTCCATGCCGTTGGCCAGGCGGCCAGTTACCGCAAGCGCCACCACGGCGAGGGTGGCCGCCACCATGCCGAGAATGAGTTTCCCCCTTGTTTCCTGGCTATTGGTGGCACCCGCCGCATCGCGGGCAAGCAGATAGAGGCTGGCATCCGGGGCACGCATTTCCACCACCTCGCCGGTTGCCAGCAAGCCCGCGCCAGGGTCGAAACGACGGTAGCTCCAATCTCCGTCGCCGCTGTGGAAAAACCCTCTGCCTCCCTGACTGACCCCTCGCTGCCTCCCCGTTCGATCCGCGTCGGGCGTTGGTTCCCCGATCTGCCACGCCCAGTTCGCATCCGCGTCGGGTCCCTGGATCCAGTATCCCGCCTGGTTCATCAGATAGAGATCGACGCTCGTGTCGAGCCGCTTCAGGCGCTCGAGCAATCGGGTGCTGCGATAGTTGATGACGATGATGCCCTGCTTGATTCCATTGCGGAAAACAGGGCTCGCAACACGCAATGTCGGCAGATGCGGCCTCTCGACCACGCCGTTTTCGATATTGAGATCAAGAGCGGAGAAATAGAGGCCATGCAGCGGCAGCGTGGCCGTGTCGCGAAAGTAAGGCCGGTCCGCCTTGTTCTGCAACTGCTCCTCGGCAACGACGACGGGTTCTCCGCCGCCGCGATGGTTTATACGCAGTCGTTCGTTGCCGTCCGTATCCAGCCACCGTACCTGATCGTAGTCCGGCGAGCTGGCGGCGAAACTCTGGAATATCTCGACGCTCAAGGGAGCGAGCGGATTTGCCGTCTCGCTGAAGCGCGATTGCAGGTCGGCAAGGAACAGGGCGTCGCGACCGAGCCGGTCCAAGGTCCGGCCGAGAATGTCATAGGCTTGCGACAGGGTCTCCTCCCTGTTGCGGATCTGAGGTTCCCGGGCATTCACGCCGATCTGATACCAGAGCGATGGAACGCCGAGGCCAAGTCCGATGACCCAGGGTACGACGAAGATGGCAAGCCGATTACGATGGCGCAAGGCGGCCCGGAGAGACGGAAAGATAAGGGTTGCAGGCGTGCGGGTCATCGGCTTCTACGCAGTCTTGGCCTGCGATTTTCGCAGCCTTGCAAGAAATTGCTCGAAGGATTCCGGTGGGGCGTAGAGATAACCCTGCGCCAGAGTGCATCCTCTCGACCGCAGCCATTCCGCCTGCTGCTCGGTCTCGACACTTTCGGCGAGGACACGCATGTTCATGCGCTCGCCAAGCCGAATGATCATCTCGACGATCATCTCGTTCTGGCTGGTGCCTCCAAGACCGGCAATGAAGGACCCATGGATCTTGAGCGTGGCGGCCTCGAATGACCGTAGCTTGGTCAAAGAAGAATAGCCGGTGCCGAAATCATCGATCGCGATCGCATAACCTTCTCTCTTGAGAATGGAGAGCACATCGTTTGCGTTCTGGTGCGCTTCCATGGCGACCGTCTCGGTGATCTCGAGCTCCAGCCGGTCCGGCGTCAGGCCGTAGCGGCGCGTAGTCGCGATCAGTTCGTCGATAAATTCCTGTCGGCCGAGCTGCACCGGCGAGACATTGACGGCGAGGGTGACAGCGGGGAACCCCGCCTCGTCCATGGAGCGGAGAGCGCTGCAGGCCTGTTCGAGGATCTGCTGACCCAGGGGCACGATCAGCCCGTTCGCCTCTGCGAGCGGAATGAAATCCGCCGGAAAGACGAGCGAGCCGTCCGGACGCGTCCAGCGTGCCAGGATTTCGGCGCCGACAATCCGATTGTCGGTCAGGTCGATCTGCGGCTGGAACACGACGCTGATTTCCCGGTTGAGCACCGCCTTGTAAAGCTGTTGCGAAAGAGCGAATCGGCGGCGTGTTTCCTCTTCGACATTGGGATCGTATTCGACGAGTTGCCCGCTTGTCCCCTTCAGTCCGGCCCTCTTCAGGAGCAGAAGCCCTGTCGCGATGACGGTTTGAGCCGAGGTGAAATGATTGAGATCGAGGGAGGCCGCCTCTGCGCCGAAGAACAGGGCTTCGGGCGAGTGGGCGCCTGCTTCGAGACGGTTTACGTATTCGATCCGCACGAGATATTCAGGTCCGAGCACGGCAAATACGTCTTCGTGCAGACGCGCGATCATGCAGGGCGGTGGAAAGGCCGCTGCCAGACGCTTCACGAAAGCGCGCAGCAGGTGATCGCCCTGTTCGACGCCGAGCGAGATGCAGCTTCTCGCATACTGGTTCAGTTCGATGAACAGGACCTTCCGTCTGCGGGGCGGGGGAACCTCAAGCGCCGCTTGAATGCCGCGCTTTAGCGCGTTGCCATTCGCGATCTCGAGCAGGCCGTCCTCGTAGGCGATGCGGTCGAGCTGGCTGGTCAGCGCCACATTGATCAGGCCTGTACCGATATTGGTCGCGAAAACCCGCAGCAATTCCCGCTCCGTGTCGTCGATCCGCCTGTTGGTCGCGATATAGGCAGCCGCCGCAGGTGCGACCGCCTGACCTGGGAAAAACAGAACCTGCGCAATCGCCGTCTCGATATTCGCCTGCCCGTCCAGCGAGCGCTGGATCAGGTCGCGGATGGATTCGTCGTTGATGGTATCGAGGGTCTGGTTGAGAGCCGCGGCGAACCGCCCCGCCGACCCGATGATCTTCGGCGGTTGTTCGCGGTCACGCCCGCGAACGCAGACGATGCCGTCTTCGCTGACGCCCAGAAGCCCCGCCAATTCGTGGATCATGCGGCGGGAGAAATCCTCAAATCCCGAGGATCTCGCCAAGCTGTTGCTCGCCTCGACAATGCTCTGGAGACCCCGGCGCGCGCGGTTCAGCACGTCGATCTGCTCGAAGGTCCTCAGGTTTGCGGTGAGAATGCTATGAAGCCGCTCATTGGTCAGGTCGGTCTTCAGCCAATAATCGGCGATATCATAGGTCTCGAGCGACGACTGCATCGGCGCGATGCCCGGTTGCCCCGTGAGGAGCACGATACGCAGCTGCGAGTTGCCGAGAACTTCGCGGATCGTGCGAACCAGCCTGAGCCCTGCATCGTCCGTCTCCATCACGACATCGAGCAGCAGGACGGCGACTGAAGGCGTTTCGAGCAGAAGCTTGGCCGCCTCGTTGGCAGAAGCGGCGATCAGTATCCGCGGGGCGATGCCGCGATAGGTAAAGCCCGAAAGCGAGAGTCTGAGAGAGTTCTGAAACATCTCGTCGTCATCGACGCTCAAGATGGTGAAATCGGTCATCCCCGCGTGGATTTGGTTGGGCGAAGCCCCTGTCTGGGCGGCGGGCTCCGGCTGAAACTCGAAGAGATCCTGAGATTTCTTGTCTTGTTCGATATCGACCACGGACACATCCCCCGATTGTCGCGCATGGGTTTCCCCTGCATTTCCGCGAAACCATTATCCATTCAAAACCAAGCATGTCTCGCAAAAAGATGCAGCGAAGGCGAGATTTTGGTCGTCACTGCGGATTGCGGCCTATTGCGGGGTGGGAATGGTCGCCGTAAAAGGCGGAACCTCTCAAGTCTCCCGTGACCTGCGGTCGGGCGAAAGGCCGGGCGTCGAAAACTTTTACCCTTTCGGGGCTGCCGCGGCTTGAGGAAGCCTATCGCTTCGGCGAAAAGGTAGTGCCGCGTCTCGATGGCTCACGCGAGGTGTCGGCAGCGCGTCATTTCACCTGGTCGACGCTCTTCGATCGTGATCTTTCAACGGTCAAGACCGCCTGATTCTTCGGCAAAGGTAAGAGCCTGTGGAAGCCAGCCCATCCGATTTTCTCGAGCAGACGGCAGTCGGGGGCGATAGCCTTGCGGCGCGGGTGCTGAAGGGGATCGAGACCGCACTCGGCGTCATCGCGGCGCTCATCCTCGCTGCCCTGCTGACGGTCGTGCTCGTCAGTGTCTGCCTGCGCTATTTCTTCAACACGGGTCTTATCGGCGCCGAAGATTTCGGCATCTGGCTGCATGTGGCGCTGATTTCGATCGGCGCACCGCTCAGCCTCAACAGTGCGCTGGCCATGCGGCTCGACGTCTTCATACGTCTGCTTCCCGCCCGGCTGCTGCCGGCGACCCAGGTTCTGGCCGACGTGTTTACCGTGCTGGCCGCCATGATCCTGCTCTTCGGCGGTTCCGAAATCATGTCCATGCTCGGCGGCATTTCGCCGACATTGGGAGTTCCGGAATGGATCCGCTTCGGTTTCCTGGGCGTCGGCGGCATGCTGATCCTCGTTGTGCTCCTTCTGCAAAGGCTTGCCGAGGGCAGGGCGCTGCCGGTGCTGATGGCGCTCGTCCTCGGAGCCGCGCTCTATTTCGGGGTTCCCGAGATCTTTATCGACAGCGAGCTGCCGCCGAGCCTGTTCCTGGCGCTGGCGGCCGCGCTCGGTCTCGTCCTGGCCGCCCCGCTGGCGCATGCTTTCCTGGCGGCCGCCTATGTGGCGATTGCCTTCGGCAGCAGCCTGCCGGAACCGGCGATCGTCGCCTCGACGGTGGCCGGCATGTCGAAATTTCTGCTGCTCGCCATTCCGTTCTTCCTGCTGGCCGGCGGGCTGCTGACCTCTTCCGGCGTCGCCAACCAGCTCGTCCGGTTCGCAGCCTCAACGGTCGGCCATCGCCGGGCGGGACTGGCGCAGACGACGTTGCTGACCAGCGTGCTGTTTTCCGGGGCCTCGGGTTCGTCGGTTGCGAATGCCGCCTTCGGTGCCTCGACCTTCCAGCCGGAACTGGTGAAGCATGGTTATCCTCCGGCACAGGCCGGCGCGATCATTGCCGCCACCTCGGTGCTCGACAACGTCATCCCGCCGTCGATCGCCTTCCTGATCCTGGCGACGGCCACCAATCTGTCGGTCGGTTCGCTGCTGGTCGGCGGTTTCTTCGCCGGCGGCCTGATGGCGATCTGCCTGGCCGTTGCCATTCACCTGTCGGTTCGCGGGCAGGTGGCCCTGCCGCGCGCCTCGGGGCGTGAGCGATGGCAGGCCGCCATCTCCGCCATCCCCGCCTTCGGTCTCGGCATCATCGTCGTGGTCGGCATCCGCATTGGCATCGTCACCACGACCGAGGCGGCGGCCTTGGCGGCGCTCTACACCGTTATCCTCGCTATCTGGGGCAAGGTCGGGGCGGGCTCACTGCTCGCCTCGTTCCAACAGGCGGCGACGGAGTCTGCTGCGATCGGTTTGCTGATCGGAACGGCCGGACCGTTCGCCTTCCTGCTTGCGGTCGATAACGTCTCCGGCCTCGTCTCGGAGTTCGTGACCATGCTCGGAGGTAGTGCGCTTTCGGTCATCGTTCTCTCCAACGTCATCCTTCTGGTCGTCGGACTGGTCCTCGACATAGGGGCGGCGATCCTGCTGTTCGGCCCGATCCTGCTTCCGGCCGCCGTCGCCGCCGGCATCGACCCGATCCATTTCGGCGTCATCATCGTCGTCAACCTGATGATCCACGGCCTGACGCCGCCGCTCGGCATGCTGATCTTCGTGGTCAGCGGCGTCACCCGCATTCCCGCGACCGCGCTGTTCAAAGCGGTCGTGCCTTATCTACTCGCACTTCTTGTTTCCCTGGTGATCCTTTGCGCCTGGGCGATCATCTTCTGATTCTTCCACAATTTTGGGACCTGAGACATGGACAACATCAACCGCCGAACCCTTCTGAAGACTGCCGCGGCAACCGGCATAGCGCTCGCCGCGCCGGTTTTCGTACGCAACGCCGCCGCCCGCACCACGACGATCACCACCGCCTCGCTGCTTGGCGACGACAAGCCGGAATCGAAGATCTGGGTGAAGATCGGCGAGCTGGTGGAAGCCAGGCTGCCGGGCCAGTTCAAGTTCAACGTCGTCAAGAACGGCGCACTCGGCGGCGAGAAGGAAGTCGCAGAAGGTGCACGCCTCGGTTCCGTGCAGGCAAGCCTTTCGACAGTCTCGTCACTGTCCGGCTGGGTGCCGGAATTGCAGGTTCTCGATCTACCCTTCCTGTTCCGTGACGCCGCACACGTCCGCAAGACGGTCGATGGCGAGGTCGGCGCCGATCTCAAGCAGAAGCTCGCTGCCCAGAATTTCGTCATCGGCGATTTCATCAATTACGGCGCCCGTCACCTGCTGACCAAGGAGCCGGTCACTCGCCCGGAGCAGCTGAAGGGCAAGAAGATCCGCGTCATCCAGAGCCCGCTGCATACCAAGCTGTGGAGCGCCTTCGGCACCGCCCCGGTCGGCATTCCGATCACCGAGACCTACAATGCCCTGGCGACCGGCGTTGCCGACGCCATGGACCTCACCAAATCCGCCTATGCCGGCTTCAAGCTTTATGAAGTCGTGCCCTACATGACCGAGACAGGCCATATCTGGGCGTCCGGCGTCGTCTATTATTCCGCGAGCTTCTGGAACCAACTGAGCCCCGAGCAGAAGACGGTCTTCCAGGAGGCCTCGAAGGAGGGGGCTGCCTATTTCAACCAGCTCATCGTCGACGACGAGGCGGCATCCGTCGCCGTATCGCTGAATAATGGCGGTAAGCTCTTGAAGCCGGAAGTCTTCGGGGAATGGCAGAAAGGCGCGCAAGGAGTGTGGCAGGATTTCGCCACAATCGTCGGTGGCACCGACAGGATCAAGGCAATCCAGTCGGCCTGATATCGTTTCTGGAACGTTAAAGAAAGTTAAAGCGGCACCGCAAAAGCGTGCCGCTGTTGTTTTTTTAGCTCAATTTTGGTGGAAAACACCTGCTTTTAGCTCTTTTGAGTAAGTTAAGTAATTTGACGTCGCCTTCTTTCGACCCGAAAGCGAACACATTTTTGTGCACTGCAGTATTCGCCCTTGTCTCGGTCGTTAGCATGCCTATGTTTGCGGCAGCCGGTGCCTAATTTTTTAGACACCTGCGTCTCGGGCGTTCGTCCCCCTTCACCTGACCGGTTTTCGGCAGGCCATTCTAGAAGGAGCATACAATGACAATTTCGATCAATAATTTCGCATCCGCCGATGGAGCGAAGCTTTCTCCGCAGCATATTGCCTCAGCCGTCGCCGAAACGCGCCGTTCTGTCGGCTACAGCATCGAAGAGCTTGCCATCACGACCGGCCTCGTCAACGACGAGATCGTTCGCATTGAAAACGGCACCGATGCCGACCCGGCCAAGCTGAAGCGCATCGCTGCGGCACTCAAGGTTCCGGTTACAACCTTCCTGCCTTCCTGATACAAGGTTTTCCGGCCGCTCCGGCGGCCGGACCCTGTTTGGGTCGTCTTCTTTTTCCTCTTGAAGACCGTCCTATCCGTCACACAAAGATGTGGCTTTCCCCGTCGACCAGTTCCTTCAGGAACTCCACCACCGTCCTCAGCCGCATCAGGTCGCGCGTCGTTTCATGATAGGTGGTCCAGTAGGATCGCCGAATGACGGTCTGGGGCAGAACGCGCACCAGTTCCGGATATTGCCGCGCCACGTAGTCGTGCAGGATGCCGATGCCGGCGCCGGAACGTACCGCCTCGGTCTGGCCGATGGCGCTTGAAATCTCGAAGCTCGCATCCCAATCCCGCATCACCTCGCCGGTGAAATTCAAGGAAGGCGAGAAGATCAGGTCTTCGACATAACCGATGCGCGGGTGGCTTTTCAGGGCCTCGACCGTCCGCGGCGTTCCGGCCTGATCGAGATAGGTCTTCGAGGCATAGAGACCCAGCGTATAATCGGTCAGTTTCGAAGAGACGAGCCGGCCCTGTTCCGGGCGTTCGATGGTGATGGCGATATCCGCCTCGCGCTGGGAGAGCGAGAAGGATCGCGGCACCGGCACGAGCTGCAGCTTGAGTTCCGGATGCCGGCGCGTCAGCCGCCCGAGCCGCGAGGCAAGGAAGGAGACGCCGAAACCGTCAGGCGCACCGATCCTGACCGTGCCGGCAATCGCCGCGTCGATCCGTCCGGTGCTTGCCTGCGCCGCCAGCATCTCCGTTTCCATCCGCTCGGCCGCCCGAAAGAACACCTCGCCCTCCGCGGTCAGCTCGCAGCCGTTGGTGCGGCGGATGATGAGGCGGGTGCGTAAATCCTCTTCCAGCGCGCTCACCCTTCGCCCGAGCGTCGCATGGTTGACGCCGAGCCGCCGCGATGCCGCGAGGATCTGGCCGGTGCGGGCGACCGCAAGAAACATACGCACATCGTCCCAGTTCATCAGAGGCTCCAATGTCGAAATTTGCACAACGGATGCGTAAACTACGGCGTTGCCTTGTGCAAATCTGAGAGTATCCTCCGCCACTGAAAAAGAGCGCCACAATAGGCAGGAGGAGCATACCCATGCGTGAGATCGGGCATTTCATCGGCGGCAAGCATGTCGCCGGCACCAGCGGCCGCACGGCTGACGTCTTCAATCCGGCAACCGGCGAAGTCCAGGCGAAGGTTTCGCTCGCCAGCGTTTCGGAAATCCGCGCCGCCGTCGAAAACGCCAAGCAGGCCCAGCCGAAATGGGCCGCCACCAATCCGCAGCGCCGCGCCCGCGTGTTTATGAAGTTCGTCGACCTGCTCAACCAGAACATGGACGAGCTCGCCGAAATGCTGTCGAAGGAACATGGCAAGACTGTCGAGGATTCCAAGGGCGACGTCATTCGCGGCCTGGAAGTCTGCGAATTCGTGATCGGCATCCCGCACCTGTCGAAGGGCGAGTTCACCGAAGGCGCCGGTCCGCAGATCGACATGTATTCCATGCGCCAGCCGGTCGGCATCGGCGCTGGCATCACTCCGTTCAACTTCCCGGGCATGATCCCGATGTGGATGTTCGCCCCGGCGATCGCCTGCGGCAACGCCTTCATCCTGAAGCCGTCCGAGCGCGATCCGTCCCTGCCGATCCGCCTTGCCGAACTGATGATCGAGGCAGGCCTGCCCGCTGGCATCCTCAACGTCGTCAACGGCGACAAGGCAGCCGTCGATGCGATCCTCACCGATCCGGATATCGGCGCCATCTCCTTCGTCGGCTCCACCCCGATTGCCCGTTACGTCTATGGCACGGCGGCGATGAACGGCAAGCGGGCCCAGTGCTTCGGCGGCGCCAAGAACCACATGATCATCATGCCGGATGCCGATCTCGACCAGGCCGTCAACGCGCTGATGGGTGCCGGTTACGGCTCGGCCGGCGAACGCTGCATGGCGGTTTCGGTCGCGGTGCCCGTCGGTGAGGAAACCGCCAACCGCCTCGTAGAAAAGCTGATCCCGAAGATCGAGTCCCTGCGTATCGGTCCTTATACGGACGAGAAGGCCGACATGGGCCCGGTCGTCACCAAGGAAGCGCATGCCCGCATCAACGGCCTGATCGACCGTGGCGTCGAGGAAGGCGCCAAGCTCCTGGTCGATGGACGCGGCTTCAAGCTGCAGGGTTACGAGAACGGCTATTTCGTCGGCGGCACCCTGTTCGACCACGTCACGCCGGAGATGGACATCTACAAGCAGGAAATCTTCGGCCCCGTCCTCTCGGTCGTTCGCGCCCATAACTATGAGGAAGCGCTCGATCTGCCGATGAAGCACGAATACGGCAACGGCGTTGCGATCTTCACCCGCGATGGCGATGCCGCCCGCGATTTCGCCAGCCGCATCAATATCGGCATGATCGGCATCAACGTGCCGATCCCGGTTCCGCTCGCCTACCACTCGTTCGGGGGCTGGAAGGCTTCGAGCTTCGGTGATCTCAATCAGCACGGCACGGATTCGATCAAGTTCTGGACCAGGACCAAGACGATCACCGCCCGCTGGCCTTCGGGCATCAAGGACGGTGCTGAATTCGTCATGCCGACGATGAAGTAAAACGGCGATCAAGGTGAAGCATCAGGCGGGCCTCTTCGGAGGCCCGTTTTATTTTCGGCGACCGAAAACCTGATTACGTGTCGCGCGAACAATTGAAATGACATATCCAGGCCTTACAATCATGTGGGGAATCGGGCAGGCAGCCGTCTCGGCGGCGGCAAGGGGATATGACATCATGGCAATGGCAGAGACGGCGCCTCGGGCGGCGGAAGCACAGTCTTTTGAACGGGCCTCCTTCACCGGTAGCGCCAGCGAATATTTCGGCATCTGGATCGTCAACGTTCTGCTGACGATCGTCACCCTCGGCATCTATTCAGCCTGGGCGAAGGTGCGGCGCATGCGATATTTCTACGGTAACACGGTCATTCTCGATCGCGCCTTCGAGTATCACGCGACCGGCAAGCAGATCTTCATCGGCCGGCTGATCGTCACCGCGTTCCTGATCGTGCTCAACATCGGCACGGCGATCTTTCCGCCGATCGGTATCATTACCCCGATCGTGATCCTGGTCGCACTGCCGTGGCTGATCAAGCGCAGCCTGCGCTTCAACGCCCGGGTGACGAGCTATCGCAACGTGCGTTTCGATTTCGTCGGCACGGCAGGCGGCGCCTTCGTTGCCATCCTGCTCGGCAGCTTCGTCGCCTTCATTTCCTTCGGCATCCTGGCACCGCTCGCGAGCCGCTGGACCTGGCGATACGTCTTCAACAACCTGCGTTATGGCGACCGGCCGTTTGCCAGCGATCCGCAGCTTGGCCGGCTTTATGGCGTCTGGATCCTGCCGGCATTGATCGTATTCCTGGGCAGTATCGTCTTCGGTTTTATTGCCTTCATCGTGATCATCGGTGCTGCGGCCGTCATGCGCGAGAGCGCCGAGTTGACGAGCGCGCAGATGACTGTGCTGAGCATTGCCGGGCTCTATGCCGGTCTCTTCATCTATTTCATCCTCTACGGTATTGCCGGTCTCTTCTATCGGGCGGGTGTGCGCAATGTCGCCTGGTCGGCGGCGGAGCTTGACGGTCACCATCAGTTGGTCAGCGACATCTCCCGGCTGCGTTATGCCTGGATCGCAATCAGCAATGTGATCGTCACCGTGCTGACGCTCGGACTGATGCGCCCCTGGGCGGCGGTCCGGATGGCGCGGTATGTAAACGAACACACCGGCATCCGCATCAATGGCGATCCGGGTGAAATTCTCTCCTCCATCGAGGCGAGTGGTGCGGCGATCAGCGCCGAATATATGGATATGGAAGGCTTCGACTTTGGCTTCTGAAGACATGGGGATAGCGACGGGCGAATGGCATCCGGCCAATTCCAGCCGCGCGATCCCGGCCGTTCTGCGCGAGGACGGTATCCTCCTCGTGGCAGCGGAAGAGGAGCGGGTCCTCGCGTCGGCCGTGCCGGAGCGGACCGAGATCAGCCCGCGGGTCGGCTCGATCCCGCGGCGCGTGAGCTTTCCGGACGGATCCGTGTTCGAGACGCGCGACAACGACGGGATCGACACTTATCTGCGTGGCAAGCGCGGCGCCCGCAGCGGCTTGATCCATCGGCTGGAGCAGTTCCATCCGCGGCTGATCCTGATGACGCTCGCCGTCATCCTCCTTGCCACCACGATCTACCGCTTCGCCGTCCCCGTTCTGGTTGAAGTCGCGGTCCTGGTGACGCCGCCCTTCGTGCCGGAACTGATCGGCTCCGGCACGCTTGCATCCCTCGATCGGACGATCCTGAAACCGTCCGAATTGCCGGAAGGCGAGCGGCAGGCGATCTCTGAGGGCTTCTCGAAACTCGCCACGCATTCGAAAGGCGGGCAGGGCGCCTATGACCTTTACTTCCGGGATGGCGTGATCGGCCCCAACGCCTTCGCGCTGCCGGACGGCAGCCTGATCCTCACCGATGATCTGGTAAAGCTCGCCAATGGCGACCGGGAGATGATCCTCGGCGTGCTCGGCCACGAAATCGCCCACGTCGAGGGCGAGCACAGCCTGCGGCAACTCTACCGCGCCGCAGGCGTTGCGGCGCTGGTCATGCTGATTGCGGGCGATGTCGGCTCGGGCGTCGAAGACATCCTCACCCAGGGCGGCGCACTGGTAGCGCTGTCCTATTCCCGGGCGGCAGAAGCGGAGGCAGACCGCCGGTCCGTCGAACTGATGCGGGCGGCCGGTTACGATCCAGCCGCACTTGCCCGCTTCTTCGTGGTCCTCGAAGACAAGCTTGGAGACCACGGAGATGCGAGCATTCTCTCGAGCCATCCCGGCACCCCGCAGCGCCAGCAGGACATCCGCAACTACGCCGCCGAATTGGAAGGTAGGCTTCAGGCAAGGTAGCCGTGATCGATAGCCCCCATTGACGTATCCGCAGGTTATCCTAATTTAGCTCGCGGAGTAGGAGTGGGGATGTATGTCCATGGTGTACGAGTGGGATGCGAAGCGCGCCCGCCGCGCGTATCTGGCGAAAATCGGCCTTAGCCTGCTGGCTGCAATGGTGATGGTCGCTGTCCCGGCCTGGGTGGCGATCTCGATGACCAGTTGATGCGAGCCGGAACTTTTCCTGCAAACCGCCGCGGATTCGGAATCGCGATCTGAGGCTTCGGGAAATCGACCGGTGATCGGCGGTTCCCGTGCGATCGCCGCAGATCCCGTTTCCGTCAGCGAGAACAGCCGTCCCGCGCGGGTTTGCTCCAGTGCGATCGCCGGCTGATTCCGGAGCCTCGCGATATCGTCGGTTATCTTTGCACAAACCGTTCGGCGGGCCTGCAGAGTAACGGTCTGCGCGGAAGAGCCCGCCCTCGTGCCTGTCATGCCGGTGCTGCAGCCTGAATCTCGGTCTTCCGGTTCTCGGTTTGTGTGGACGGGCAATTCACCGCTTGAATTCCGCGGCGATGGCGGCAAGCTGGTGTAGCGCCGAAAACTTGATGACAATTTTCTTATTTTGGAATTGTTCAAAACTAGCGGAGCCTTTATATAGGGTGGGTACCAGTCTCGGGAGACCAGCATGCGCTTGACCAAACAGACGAATTACGCAGTACGGATGCTGATGTATTGTGCCGCCAACGACGGCCACCTTAGCCGCATCCCCGAGATCGCAAGAGCATACGGCGTTTCCGAACTCTTCCTCTTCAAGATCCTCCAGCCGCTCAACAAGGCCGGTCTGGTGGAGACCGTCCGCGGTCGCAACGGTGGCGTAAGGCTGGGCCGCGCTGCTGACCGCATCACCCTTTTCGATGTCATCAAGGTGACTGAAGACAGCTTTGCCATGGCGGAGTGCTTCGAAGAGGGAGTCGCGGAATGCCCGCTTGTCGACAGCTGCGGCCTGAACGCCGCGCTTCGAAAGGCGCTCAATGCGTTCTTCGACGTGCTCGCCGAATACACGATCGATGACCTCGTCAAGGCGCGTCCGCAGATCAATTTCCTGCTGGGCATCGATATGCTGCACCTGCCGAAGGTTGTCACGCCGAAGGCCATCGCGCCGGCCGCTTGATCCTGCCGTCCATGCTTCTTGAAGGCGCCACCGCTGAGGCTGGCGCCTTTTGCTATGCCCCGTATGCCGCAAGAGGTTGACCTCGCGCGCATTTGCAATAGAAGGGGACTAGGCGTTTTGCTGGCTTTTGTCAGTTTTCCTTCCTGTGGCGCCTTCAGGACCCAAGCCATGCCCTTTTCGGAATTACGCACATTCGCGCTGACTGCGCTGATCGGCACTGCTGGTGCGCTGATCGCAATTTTCATTGCTTTTCCAGCCCCTTATCTGATCGGCCCGGCGATCGCGATCACCATTGCGGGGCTTGCCGGACTGAACCTGGCGGTGCCAGCGCAGGTCCGCAGCGTCTGTTTCATCATCGTCGGCGTATCGATGGGGGCGACTGTCACGCCGGAGGTGATCGTCGCGGCGCGCACCTGGCCGCTGAGTTTCGTCATGGTGCTCGTGGCGGTCGTGATCCTGCTCTATGTAAGCTCGTGGGTACTGCAGCGGTTCTTTCATTATGACCGGGTCACTGCGCTGCTTGCCTCGTCTCCCGGCCACCTGAGCTATGTGCTCAGCCTCGCCGCCGAAACCCGCTGCGACCTGCGCGCCGTCAGCGTCGGCCAGAGCGTGCGCGTGCTGGCACTGACAATTACCGTCCCGTTGATCGTCGAGGTCTTCGATCTTGTCGGCACCGATCCCGTTCTGGCGCCGCTGGCGATGAGCGCGCCTGTTCTCCTGGTCATGCTTGCGGTGTCGGCGCTGTTCGGCCTGCTGTTCATGCGCTGGAATTTTCCGGCGGCGTTGCTGCTTGGCGGCGTCGTGGTGTCGATCGCCACGCATGTGACCGGCTTCATCAGCGGCGGTGTTCCGAACTGGCTGCTGGTTCCGACCTATATCATCCTCGGTTCGGTCATCGGCACACGCTTCTGCGGCGTGTCGATCAGCGAATTGCGCACCGCCTTCATCGCCGGCGGCGTGGTGACGGTGGTCGTCATCGTGCTTGCGGCGGCGATCGCCGGCGGCGTTTCCTATCTGACCGGCGTGCCGCTCGATGCGGCACTGATCGCCTTTGCGCCCGGCGGGCTCGAAACCATGTCGGCTATGGCGGTGATGCTGCATGCCGACCCCACCTATGTCGGCGCCCATCACGTGCTGCGGCTGATGTTCCTGTCGGTGCTGATGCCGATCGTGCTCGGCAAAGATGCTCGACAGAAGTGAGATTATGGAGAGATTGCCGCCGTCAGGCTTGTAGGGCATCAGCAAAGACGGGTATCCGTCGCGGGTCTAGAAACTTCAGAAAGGGCATAGAGGCCGATCATGAACGCAAAAGCACCGGTAGCAATCGTCGTCATGGGCGTCAGCGGATCGGGGAAAACATCGGTCGGCGAACATCTTGCCGCGCGTCTCGGCTGCGCGTTCGTGGAGGGTGACCGTCTGCATCCGGAGGCGAATGTCGCCAAGATGGCCAAGGGCATTCCGCTGACCGATGACGACCGCTGGCCTTGGCTCGATCTCGTCGGCGGCGAATTGGCCAAGGCGAGAGAGCGGGGCGAAAGCGTGGTCGTCTCGTGCTCGGCCCTGAAACAAGTCTACCGGGACCGGTTGCGGCGGGAGAGCGGCGGCACGCTCTATTTCATCTTCCTCACCGGCGACCCCAAGGTGCTTGAGCAACGGATGGGCGCGCGTACCGGCCATTTCATGCCTACGTCACTGCTTCAGAGCCAGCTTGCCACCCTGGAAAGCCCTGAGCATGAGGTCGGCGTGGTAACCGTCGACATCGATGCAAGTGTCGATGCCATTGCCGATAAAGCTTTCGATGGTATTTCCGCGCTGACGGGAGCATAGATAATAAGATTTAAGCTCTCATTTTCTCCGATGTTCTGTCTTGTGCATCGGCGTGGAAAGTATTCTAAAAATTACCAGACTTCGTGATCCGATGCTCTTCGGGCGCCGTATAAACAACAGTTTTTGCATTCAAGCAATTCCGCCTGACTTACCGGAGATTTCGCCGGCACAGGCAACAGTTGACAGGTGTTTGAGGAGACGGTTTGCGGATGCCAGATTCGACGCAAGGACCGGGGCGGGGTTCCCTTCGCCGGGTGCCGAAACAGGAACGAAGCCGCGAGCGTATCGATGAGATCCTGAAAGTATCCATGGAACTGATCGGCCAGAAGGGCATAGACGCAGTGACCATGAAGGAGATCGCCGCGCTTTCCGGCGGCCCTATCGCATCGGTCTACCAGTATTTCCCGAACAAGTCCGCCATCATCGCCACGCTCTACGAGCGTTACGTCGAAGAGGTTCGTTCCTTGGTGGTGGAGCAGATCGAAAAGATCGCCACGGCCGAAGACGCCTTGCACGCACCGGCGGCACTTTTCGATATGTACTACTACAACATGCGGGAAAGGCCGGCGACTCAGGATCTCCTGAACGCCATCCAGGCGGACAAGGCGCTTGCGGACCTCGATATCGCAGAGACCCGCTTCCAGGCCGACGTATTTTACAAGGCCACGGAACCTTTCGTTGAACAGCCTCTGCGAGAAAGTTATGCGCAGACGCTCCTGGTGATGTTTCACATGGCAGGCGCCACCCTGCGGCTGGCTCTCATGATTCCGGAAAGCGAAGCAGCCGGAACTGTTGCGCAGTTCAAGTCCATTATTCGGACGCAGGCGACCTATTACCTCACTGGCAGCTTCCCGGCGTCGCTCTGATCATTGGGTCACACGCCCAGCCGGTCGCGCACTCCATACCACCAGGCGCCGAGCACCGTGAGCGGTACCCGAAAGGTCCGGCCGCCCGGGAAGGGCAGGTTGGGGAGCGACGACCAGATGTCGAACCGTTCCGCATGGCCTGCGACCGCCTCGCCGAGGATCTTGCCAAGCAGATGCGTGGTGGTCACGCCATGGCCGCTGTCGCCGTGCGAGAAATAGACCTTGTCCGACAGTTTCCCCACATGAGGGATACGCGTCAGGGTCAGCGCGAAATTGCCGCTCCAGGCATAGTCGATCGTCACGTCCTTCAACTGTGGAAACGTCTTCAGCATGTTGGGGCGGATGACGCCCGTGAGGTCGCTCGGGTCGTGCCCGCCGTAACCGATGCCGCCGCCGTATAGCAGCCGGTTGTCGGCAGTGCGCCTGTAATAGTCGAGGATGTAATTGGCGTCCTCGACGCAGTAGTTGGCCGGCAGCAGGCTTTCGATCAGCGCGGCGTCGAGCGGTTCCGTCGCCATCACCTGGCTGGAAACCGGCATCATCCGGCCGCTGATCTCCGGAAACTGAGGGGAGAGATAGGCATTGCCGCAGACGAGCACATACGAGGCATTGACCGCACCCTTTTCGGTCCGCACCACCTGTGTTTCGCCCATGTCGAGGCCGGTTACGCGCGAGGCTTCGAAGATCCGTCCGCCAAGGCTTTCGAACGCCGCGGCTTCTCCGAGCACGAGATCGAGTGGGTGGATGTGGCCGCCGAGCTTGTCGATCATGCCACCGGCATACCGATCGGTCTTCACGTATTTGCCGACATCTGCCTTGGAGACCATCTCCAGCCCGCCATGACCGTATCGCTCCCAATCGGCCTTGTGATGCTCCATCTCGCGGATCTGCTTGGTGGTGAAGGCCGCGAAGAAGCCACCATGCACAAGGTCGCAGTCGATCCCGTATTTCTCCACCCGGCCACGGATGATCTCGCCGCCTTCGAGCGACATCGCGCCGAGCCTCACCGCCTTGTCGCGGCCATAACGGCCGGCGATGGTTTCGAGGTCGCGGCTGTAGCCGTTGACGATCTGGCCGCCATTGCGGCCCGATGCGCCGAAGCCGATGCGCTCCGCTTCCAGCACCACGACGGAATATCCGCGCTCGGCAAGTTCGAGCGCCGCGGAAATGCCCGTGAAGCCGGCGCCGATAACGCAGACATCCGCTTCGGCGCCGCCAATGAGGGCTGGGCGGGCACGCTTGTCCTTGGCAGAAGCCGCATACCAGGAATCCGCATGACGCGGGTTGCCGCTCGCCTTGAAAGCCATGTCACACCGTCAGGATAAAGGGGTTGCGTTGGAGATCTGCGGCAAGCCGGAAAATCCTTCTAAAAATCATTGCCGGCACCATGCCCGGTTTGTTCTCCGAGAAGATCCGGCGTGGCTGATATCGTCCCATGAACGCCGGGCGACCCCTTTGCCCGAGGGGAGCTAGGCGTTGAAACGCTCCGGTCTGTAGGCGGAGATGTCGATCAGCGTCTTCTCGCCGGAAATCGCTTCGGCGATCACCTGTCCAGTCACCGGTCCGAGCGTCAGGCCGTGATGCGCATGCCCGAAGGCGAACCACAGGCCGTCATGCCGCGGCGCCTTGCCGATGACCGGCATCATGTCCGGTGTGCAGGGACGGGCACCCATCCAGGGCTCTTGGTCGAGCCGCTCCGCGAGCGGGAAGATGCTGCGGGCGACTGCTTCGGCGCGCTCCAGCTGGACCGGCGTCTTGGGCGCATCGCGGCGCGCGAATTCCGCGCCGGTCGTCAGGCGGATCCCCTGGTTCATAGGCGCCAGGAAATAGCCCCGTTCGGCATCCATGGTCCAACCGTTGAGCTTGGCATTGCCCTTGGCCGCATAATGCATGTGGTAGCCGCGCTTGACGCCGACCAGGAAATTGTAGCCGAGCGGTTTTGTCACAGTGTCGGACCAGGGCCCGAGCGCCACGACGGCGTCCTTGGCTTCCACGGTGCCGTCGCCGGCGACGATACGCCAGCCGGTCTTGGTCTGCGACAGGCTTTTGGCATCGCCCTTGAGCACACGGCCGCCGAGCTTTTCGAACAGCGCCACATAGGCGCGCGTCAGGGCCAGCGGGTCCTTGACCGACCATGGGTCTTCCCAGCGCAGGCCGCCGACGAAATCGGTGGAAAGATTGGGCTCCTGCTCGGCGATATCGGCAGGCGAGAGCTCCTTGAACGCGACGCCGTATTCCTTGCGGAGCCGTTCGGCCTCGCCGATCTCGCCGTCATGCTTGCCGCGGGTGCGGAACACCTCCGTCCAGCCGTTCTTGGCGATCAGATCCTGGGCTCCGGCTTCCTCGATCAGCTCGTTATGGGTCGCGATCGAGTGCTCGATCAACGGCGCGTAGGCGCGCGCGATCAGCTGGTGGCGGGTCAGGTTCGAATGCCACCAGTATTTCGCCAGGAACGAGGTGACCGAGGGAATGGCTTTCCAGTGATAATGCGCGTCGATGCGGTTGTTGAGCGCATAGCGCAGGATCAGGCCGAACTGCTGGGGAAAGCCATAGGGGACGACGCCTTCGCGCTGGATCAGGCCGGCATTGCCGTAGGATGTCTCCATCCCGGGTTCCTTGCGGTCGACGAGCACCACCGATTTGCCGCGCCGGGCGAGCTGCAATGCCGTCGAAACGCCGACAATGCCGGCTCCCAGCACGATCGCATCTGCTGTCATGATCTGAATTCCATTTCCCAAGTCTTTTATAGTTCGAGGATTTCAAACATGCCGCCCGGAATGCTGCGGCGCAAATGAAAAATCGCGGCTGCTTATATGGAATCCCTATTTCTTCACATGGCGCCTCCAATCGAAAGCCTATGGGGCCGTCGCTACCTTCTGGATCGTGCATCGGTTTCGATGCCGGCTCCGCGCGACAACGCCGCGGGCCAATCCCAACAAGGAGTGACTGAAATGTTTGGTCGTTTGGGGAGCGTTTACGTCCTGCATCTTGCTGAAGCCAAGGCCCAGCAGCATCGACTGTCGCAGCCAGATCGCCCGGTCGATGCGAATCTCGGGGTCTTCCTGAGGCTTCTGGGGGTCATCGGTCTCGGCCTCTGCGCCGCAGGTTTTGTTGCCATGATGGTGGCCTGAGGAGAAACACGATGAACAAGGCAATGTTAAAAAGCGAACCTCCCGCGCGCGGCGCGCGTTTCATGGTCGGCCGCGATTCCAGCGGCCGCTGGATCGTCTCAGACCGCGAGGGTCGCATCGGCGGACTATTCACCGACCGGGCGTCGGCGGTGCATTTCGCCATGTTCGAAAGCGATCATGTGCCCGGTGCCGTCTGCTGCGTGCCGGAAGAAGTGACCTTGAGCCTCGGGCCGATTTTCGAAACCCCGGTCAAGGCCCCCAAGGCGATCAGCACCCGCATGAAGATCGTCGGGCGGGCATGAGGAGAATGCCGATGTCCGGGGCCGTTTATCAGATGCGCGGACATGTCTATCCGCGCTCCCGTACTTTCGGGAAGCCGGACCATCTGCGTGCATCGAGCATCATTCTCGGCATGCAGTCATGCTGGTAGTGCTCGTGACCGCCTACGCCATAACTCTTGCGGCCGCGTCCTGAGGATAGCCGCCGCCGGAAAGAACGAAATTCCTATAGGATTTTTATTTCTTTCCTCTGCGCTCCGTCTCGAACCCCTATGCGGTCGCGCCGCATATTAGCGTCCGGGAGATCGCGAAAGATCATCTCCAAGCCAGAAAGCATCAAGGTGCCGTCTTTCAGGGATGGCACCCTTTGTCTTGTCCGGCCTCGCCTTAACAACAGGAGTCCAGATCAATGATGGACGTCATTCTACTCGGCACCGCAGTCGTCTTCTTCGGTCTCTGCTTTGCCTATACCCGCGCCTGCGACAGGCTTTGAAGGGAGAAGCGCCGATGATCCTCGATTATGTCCTGAGCGGTGCCGTGACCGTGTTCCTCACCGTCTACCTCACATACGCTCTCATTCGTCCCGAACGCTTCTGAAAAGAACGCTTTTGAAGAGAACCGGCGCTTTCGTCAGCTGCCGGGTATTGAAAGTTAACCCCAAATGACCCTCAACGGATGGCTTCAGATCCTGCTTTATTGCGGGATCATCATCGCGCTCGTCAAACCGCTCGGCGGTTACATGACGCGTGTCTTTTCAGGCGAGCGCACTCTTCTGTCACCCGTCCTCGTTCCGATCGAACGCGGACTTTATGCCATGGCCGGCACCAGCGAGCGCGAAGACCAGCATTGGACCGCCTATGCCTTTTCGCTGCTGATGTTCAACTTGCTTGGCGTGCTCGTGCTTTACGCTTTGATGCGCCTGCAGGCGGGCCTGCCGTATAATCCGGCCGGCATGGGCGCCGTCCCGCCCGAGCTTTCCTTCAACACCGCCGTCAGCTTTGTTTCGAACACCAACTGGCAGAACTACGGTGGCGAAAGCACCATGTCCTATCTCACCCAGATGATGGGCCTCAACGTGCAGAACTTCCTGTCTGCCGCGACCGGCATGGCGATTGCCGTCGGCCTGATCCGCGCCTTTTCGCGCGTATCGGGCAAGGCGATCGGCAATTTCTGGGTCGATATGACCCGCGCCACGCTCTATATCCTGCTGCCGATCTGCGTCGTCCTGACGCTGGTCTACGTCTGGCTCGGCGTGCCGCAGACGCTCGGACCTTATGTCGAGGCAACGACGCTGGAAGGCGCCAAGCAGACCATCGCGCTCGGCCCGGTCGCCTCGCAGCTGGCCATCAAGATGCTCGGCACCAATGGCGGCGGTTTCTTCAATGCCAACTCCGCCCATCCGTTCGAAAACCCCGACAACATCTCCAACATGATCCAGATGCTGTCTATCTTCGCGATCGGCGCGGGTTTGACCAACGTCTTCGGCCGCATGGTCGGCAACCAGCGCCAGGGCTGGGCGATCCTCGCTTCGATGGGCATCCTGTTCATCGTCGGCGTCGGCATCACCTACTGGGCGGAAGCGGCCGGCAATCCTCTCATGCACCAGCTCGGCCTTGCCGGCGGTAACATGGAAGGCAAGGAAGTCCGCTTCGGCACCGCCATGTCCTCGCTGTTTGCGGTCATCACCACGGCGGCCTCCTGCGGCGCGGTCAACGCCATGCATGGCTCGTTCACCGCGCTCGGCGGCCTGATCCCGCTCATCAACATGCAGCTCGGCGAAGTCATCGTCGGCGGCGTCGGCGCTGGCTTCTACGGCATTATCCTCTTCATCATCGTCGCAGTCTTCGTGGCCGGGCTTATGGTCGGTCGTACGCCGGAATATCTCGGCAAGAAGATCGAGGCGAAGGAGATGAAAATGGCCGTGCTTGCCATCCTCTGCCTGCCGCTCGCCATGCTGGTCTTCACGGCGATTGCCACGGTCCTGCCATCCGCCGTCGCCTCGATCGGCACCGCCGGCCCGCACGGCTTCTCCGAAATCCTCTATGCCTATACGTCGGCTGCGGCCAATAACGGCTCGGCTTTCGGCGGCCTGACGGGCAATACGCCCTGGTACAACGTGACGCTCGGTATCGGCATGCTGATGGGCCGCTTCCTGGTCATCATCCCCGCCCTTGCAATTGCAGGCTCGCTGGTCGCCAAGAAGACTGTTCCGGCCTCTGCCGGCACCTTCCCGACCGACGGCCCGCTCTTCGTCGGCCTGCTGGTCGGCACGATCCTGATTGTCGGCGGCCTCACCTTCATGCCCGCTCTGGCGCTCGGCCCGGTCGTCGAACACCTGGTCATGATCGCCGGCCAGACCTTCTGAGGTAGTGAGGGAGCAGTGCCATGAGCATCCGCAAAGCCCTCCGCAGACAGTCCACCCTTGCCTCGCAGAAACGAGGCAAGGGTGAGCAGAGCCCCTACGGCTCCTATGCAATTTTTATCATGACGGCGGTCATTCTTGCCGTTGTCCTCGTGATCGAAGTCTTGCGCGGCTGATCGACCCTTCGTCGCCTCGTTTGACAAGGCAACTCATTTCAAAGCTGGAGTCTCTTATGAGCCAGGCAAAATCCGCGAGTATCATGGATAGTCGCATCCTCATTCCGGCCGTGGGAGCCGCTTTCAAGAAGCTCAACCCGCGGACCCTCTCCAAGAACCCGGTCATGTTCGTCGTGGCCACGGTGTCGGTCCTCACAACCGTGCTTCTCCTCCGCGATCTCGCGGCCGGCAACGGCAATCTCGGCTTCTCCTTCCAGATCAACGTCTGGCTCTGGTTCACCGTGCTGTTTGCCAACTTCGCCGAAGCGGTCGCCGAAGGCCGCGGCAAGGCGCAGGCGGATTCACTGCGCAAGGCCCGCACCGAAACCCAGGCCAAGCTGCTCTCGGGCAGCGACCGCACCCAGTACAAGATGGTCGCCGGCACCAGCCTCAAGGTCGGCGACGTCGTGCTCGTCGAACCCGGCGACATCATTCCCTCCGATGGCGAAGTCATCGAGGGGGTAGCCTCGGTCAACGAAGCTGCGATCACCGGTGAATCCGCCCCGGTCATCCGTGAATCCGGCGGCGACCGCTCGGCCGTGACCGGCGGCACGCAGGTGCTGTCCGACTGGATCCGCGTCCGCATCACCGCGGCTGCCGGCTCGACCTTCCTCGACCGGATGATCTCGCTCGTCGAAGGCGCCGAGCGCCAGAAGACGCCGAACGAAATCGCGCTCAACATCCTGCTCGCCGGCATGACGCTGATCTTCGTGCTCGCCACCGCAACGATCCCGAGCTTTGCGATCTATGCCGGCGGCTCGATCCCGATCATCATCCTCGTCGCCCTGTTCGTGACGCTGATCCCGACCACGATCGGTGCGCTGCTCTCGGCGATAGGCATCGCCGGCATGGACCGTCTCGTCCGCTTCAACGTGCTCGCCATGTCCGGCCGCGCGGTGGAAGCTGCCGGCGACGTCGATACGCTCCTCCTCGACAAAACCGGCACGATCACGCTCGGCAACCGCCAAGCCACCTCGTTCCGCCCGGTCCGCGGCGTCTCCGAACAGGATCTCGCCGATGCGGCCCAGCTCGCCTCGCTTGCCGACGAAACGCCGGAAGGCCGTTCCATCGTCGTGCTCGCCAAGGAGAAATACGCCATCCGCGGCCGCGACATGGCGAGCCTCAAGGCGACCTTCGTCCCCTTCACCGCCCAGACCCGCATGAGCGGCGTCGACCTTGAAGGCTCCCAGATCCGCAAGGGCGCGGTCGATGCAGTCCTCGCCTATGTCGGCTCGGGCACGATGCCGGTCTCCGGCAATGCGGCAATCGCCGTCAGCCCGCAATCCGAGATCGTGCGCGAGTTGCAGGCGATCGCCGACGAAATCGCCAAGGCCGGCGGCACGCCACTCGCCGTTGCCCGTGACGGCAAGCTGCTCGGCGTCGTCCAGCTGAAGGACATCGTCAAGGGCGGCATCCGCGAACGTTTCTCGGAACTGCGCCGCATGGGCATCCGCACCGTGATGATCACCGGCGACAACCCGATGACCGCGGCGGCGATTGCCGCCGAAGCCGGCGTCGACGACTTCCTTGCCCAGGCGACCCCGGAGAACAAGCTGACGCTGATCCGCGAGGAACAGGCCAAAGGCAAGCTCGTCGCCATGTGCGGCGACGGCACCAACGATGCCCCGGCGCTTGCCCAGGCCGATGTCGGCGTCGCCATGAACACCGGCACGGTCGCTGCCCGTGAGGCCGGCAACATGGTCGATCTCGACTCGGACCCGACCAAGCTCATCGAGATCGTCGAGATCGGCAAGCAGCTCCTCATGACCCGCGGCGCGCTGACCACCTTCTCGATCGCCAACGACATAGCCAAATATTTCGCCATCATTCCGGCGATGTTCCTGACCTTCTATCCGCAGCTCGGCGTGCTCAACATCATGGGGCTGGCCACGCCGCAAAGCGCCATCCTGTCGGCGATCATCTTCAACGCGCTGATCATCGTCGTGCTGATCCCGCTGTCGCTGAAGGGCGTCAAATACCGCGCCATCGGTGCCGGTGCGCTGCTCTCGCGCAACCTGCTCGTCTATGGTCTCGGCGGTATCATCGTCCCCTTCATCGGCATCAAGGCGATCGACATGATCATCACCGCGATCGGTCTCGCTTAAGGAGAAATGACAATGTTCAAGCAACTTCGTCCTGCGATCGTTTTGATCGTCGCCACCACGGCCATTACCGGCCTGATCTACCCCTTCGCCATGACCGGCATCGCGCAAGCCGTCTTCCCCACCCAGGCGAACGGCAGTCTGATCGAGAAGGAGGGAACCGTTGTCGGCTCGGCCCTGATCGGCCAGGCCTTTACCGGCGACCAGTATTTCCACGGCCGCCCGTCTGCCGCCGGCGACGGTTACAATGCCGCCTCGTCCTCCGGCTCCAACCTCGGCCCGACCAGCGCCAAGCTGATAGACCGGGTCAAGGCGGACTACGAGGCCGCCAAGGCCACCAACCCGAGCGCGGACGTGCCGATCGACCTCGTCACCGCATCCGGCAGCGGCCTCGACCCGCATGTCTCGCCGGAAGCTGCCCTCTTCCAGGTGCCGCGCGTCGCCAAGGCTCGGAAAATGGACGAGGCCGCGGTCCGCGCGCTCGTCGAGGCCCATGTCGAAGGTCCCGAACTCGGTTTCCTCGGCGAACCTGTGGTCAATGTGCTGGCGCTCAACATGGCGCTTGACGGCGCTCGTTCTTAAATTGAAATGGCGGCGGCTGTCAGCATCGACGGCCGCCGCTTCCCGCATGGGAGACAGATAGCCAATGCCCGACGACAGTCGCGAGAGTGAAAACAGGCCTTCGCCGGATGCGCTTCTGGAGCATGCCGAGCGGGAATCGCGCGGGCGGCTGAAGATCTTCCTGGGCGCCGCCCCCGGTGTCGGCAAGACTTACGAGATGCTGATGTCCGGCCGCGCCCGGAAAGTCGACGGCCTCGACGTGGTGATCGGCGTCGTCGAGACCCATGGCCGCAAGGAAACCGAGGCGCTGGTCGAGGGTTTCGAGATCGTGCCCCGCAAGGCGATCGACTATCGCGGCCAGCAGCTCGACGAAATGGACCTCGACGCTATTCTCGCGCGCCGCCCGGCACTGGTCCTGGTCGATGAGCTCGCTCATACCAACGCCGCCGGCAGTCGCCATCCGAAGCGTTATATGGATGTGCAGGAAATCCTCTCCCACGGTATCGACGTCTATTCGACGCTCAACATCCAGCATGTCGAGAGCCTCAACGATGTGGTGGCACAGATCACCCGCGTCCGGGTGCGCGAGACGGTGCCGGACAGCATCATCGACCGGGCCGACGACGTTGAGATCATCGACCTCACCCCGGACGATCTCATCAAGCGGCTGAACGACGGCAAAGTCTATGTGCCGACCACGGCGCGGCGGGCGATCGAGAACTACTTTTCGCCCGGCAACCTCACCGCGCTGCGCGAACTGGCACTCCGCCGTACCGCCCAGCGGGTCGACGAGCAGCTCCTCAACCACATGCAGGCGCATGCGATTTCCGGCCCATGGGCGGCTGGCGATCGGGTGCTCGTCTGCCTCGACCACGGAAGGAACGGCGCGAGCCTGGTGCGCTACGCCCGCCGGCAGGCCGATCGCCTGCGCGCGCCTTGGGCAGCACTGCATCTCGAAACGCCGCAATCGGTCAATCTGCCCGAACAGGACAAGGACCGGCTGGCAGCCAATATGCGGCTCGCCGATCAGCTCGGTGCCGAGACCGTGACGCTGCCGGCGCTGCAGCCGTCGCGAGAGATCATCGCCTATGCGAGCGCCAACAACTTCACCCATATCGTTGTCGGGCGCCCCGGCAAGCCGCGCTGGCGGCAGATCTTGCAGGGGTCGGTCACCTATGATTTGATCCGCTATGCGGGCGATATCAGCGTTCACGTCATCTCGGGCGACGTGAAGGAGGGCGAACCGCAGCGCGGCGTGAAGGCTGCGCAATTGCCCAAGGCGTTCCGCGTCAAGCCCTATGTCAAAAGCACGATTTTCGTGGCTCTTGCCATCGTCGCCGGCGCAGCGCTCGACCAGACGCTCGACGTCCGCAACCTCGCCCTCGTGTTCCTGATGGCGGTGCTGGCGGCAGCGGTGCGCGGCGGGCTGGGGCCGGGCCTGTTCGCCTCGGTGACTGGTGCGCTCTCCTTCAACTTCTTCTTCCTTGAGCCGCGCTACACGTTTACGGTCCAGGATCCGGAAAGCCTGGTGGCGCTGTTCTTTTATCTCGGTGTAGCGATCGTCGCCTCCAACCTGACGGCCGCCGTTCAGCGTCAGGCCGCCGCCGCCCGTCAAAGGGCGCGCACCACCGAAGACCTCTACCTCTTCTCGAAAAAGCTCGCCGGCACCGGCACGCTGGACGACGTGCTCTGGGCGACCGCCTTCCAGATTGCCTCGATGCTGAAGGTCCGGGTGGTCATCCTGCTGCCGGAAAACGGCTCGATCGCGGTCAAGGCGGGCTATCCGCCGGACGACACGCTGGTGGATGCCGATATCGCTGCCGCCAAATGGGCCTGGGAGCACAACCGGCCTGCCGGCCGCGCCGCCGATACGCTGCCAGGCGCGAAACGCCTCTACCTGCCGATGCGCACCGGCCGCGAGGCGGTCGGCGTCATCGGTCTCGACAACGACAAGCAGGGACCGCTGCTGACCCCCGAACAACAGCGGCTGTTTGACGCGCTGGCCGATCAGGCAGCACTGGCGATCGAGCGTATCCAGCTCGTCTCGGACGTCGACAAGGCCAAGCTCGCGGCTGAAACCGACCGCCTCCGCACCGCGCTGCTCACATCCATCTCCCACGACCTGAAGACGCCGCTCGCCGCGATCATGGGCTCCGCCGGCACGCTCAAGGACTTTGGCGCCGACATTCCGGAAGAGGCGCGCGCCGAGCTGTTGACCAGCGTGGTCGACGAATCCGAACGGCTCAACCGCTTCATTTCCAACCTGCTCGACATGACCCGCATCGGCTCCGGCGCCATGGAACCGAACTATGCCTTCCATTTCGCCGGCGATATCGTCGGCACCGCCCTGAGCCGGGCCGCGAAGATCGTCTCCGGGCACAGACTCAGCGTCAACATTCCGGCGGACATGCCGATGCTCAAGGTCGATCCGGTCCTGTTCGAACAGGTCCTGTTCAACCTCATCGACAATGCCGCCAAATATGCGCCCGTCGAGACCGTCATCGACATCCGCGGCTGGCGGGATGGCGATTCGGTTCTTATCTCGGTGATGGATGAAGGACCGGGCATCCCGCGCGACGATCTGGAGCGCATCTTCGACAGTTTCTACCGCGTTCGGAAAGGTGACCATGTGCGGGCCGGCACCGGGCTTGGCCTTTCCATATGCCGCGGCTTCATCGAGGCCATGGGCGGCACGATCAGGGCCGCCAACCGCTCCGACCGAGCCGGTGCGATCTTTACGATCCGCATGCCGGTGCCAGCCGAAATGCCCATTCTGGGAGAACAGGAATGACCAATACTGCCGTGCGCGTCCTGATCGTCGATGACGAGCCACCGATCCGCAAGCTCTTGCGCGTGGGGCTGTCCACCCAGGACTATGCCGTCAGCGAGGCGATGAACGCCAAGGTCGCGATCGATCTCGTCAAGACCGACAAGCCGGACCTGATCATCCTCGATCTCGGCCTGCCGGATATGGCCGGCCACGATCTGCTCGCCAGATGGCGCGGCGAGGGGCTGGATCTGCCGATTGTCATCCTGTCGAGCCGCACCGACGAGGCGGGCATCGTCAAGGCGCTCGAACTCGGCGCCGACGACTATGTGACGAAACCCTTCGGCATGAACGAACTCGTCGCCCGCATCCGCGTGGCGCTGCGCCACCGGCTCCAGACCCAGGGCGAAAAGCCGATCTTCCAGACCGGCGAGCTTTCGGTCGACCTCGTCAAGCGCATCGTCAAGGTGGCGGACAAGGAGGTCAAGCTGTCGCCCAAGGAGTACGATATCCTGCGTATCCTGGTGCAGCATGCGGGCAAGGTCCTCACCCATCGTTTCCTTCTCGAACACGTCTGGGACGGTCTGACCGACGTGCAGTACCTGCGCGTCTACGTGCGGCAACTTCGCCAGAAGATCGAAAAGGTGCCGGACCAGCCGCAATATATCCTGACCGAGACCGGCGTCGGTTACCGGCTGCAGGAAGGCCAATAGGCCAAGACCCGATCAATGGACATGCCCCATGAAACTGCGTGACTACCTCCCGCCGGAGAACATCGTGCTCGATCTGGCACCGCCGTCCAAGGCGATCTTGATCAAGCAGCTTTCCAGGCTCGCCGCCGAGCGGCTGGCGCTGGATGCGGGCGATATCGCCCGGGTGCTGACCAACCGGGAAAATCTGGGGTCGACCGGCATCGGCGCCGGAATTGCGATTCCGCATGCGGGGGTCAGCGGCATCGGCCGGCATTTCTGCCTGTTCGCCCGGCTTGCAGATCCGATCGATTTCGAGGCGGTGGACGACGAACCGGTCGATCTCGTATTCCTGCTCCTCGCTCCGGAAGCCCGTCCGGACCACCTGAACGTCCTCGCCTGCATCGCCCGGTGCGTGCGCGAGGAGGAGACTGCTGCAGCCATACGTCGTGCGACGACACCGCAGGATGTCTATTCGCGGCTCTGCCCCGTAAATGCATGATTAAAATGCGGGTATGTTGGTTTAGGCGAACGTAAACAACTTTTCCATAACGTCCCTGACTGGCGGATCGCGACTCCTGAGCCGCCCTGTTGCGTCGGTTTGGGAGAGAGAGATGACTGGTGCAATCAAATACCTGCCGGCCAGGACGTTCCTTGCCGTCGCATTTGCCGTTTTCGGCTTTGTGGGACTGATCGTCTGGGGAGAGTATTCCAGCTGGAGATCCCAGGTCGCCGGCATCGAGGCGGGCCTGGTTCAGACGGCCAAGGCACTGGTGCAACATGCCGACGACACGGTCGACATGGCGAAGTTTCCGCTGGCGGCACTGATCACCCGGATCGAGCAGGAGCGCGACGTGGTCGACATGCCGGCAAAGATCACCCAGGTGATGAAGCGTCAGGTCGATACCACCCCTTGGCTCGACGCCCTCTCCGTCCTCGATGCCGATGGCAGAATGGTCGCAACATCATCTTCTATCGACGCCAGCGGCATGGATTTCTCGGATAGGGAATATTTTGTATTCCATCAATCCTCCGACATGCGGGAGCCCGTATTGGGCAGGCCGTTGAAGAGCAAGCTGTCCGGCCAGTGGATATTGCCGGTCACCCAAAGGATCAGCAATCCGGACGGAAGTTTCGGCGGAGTTGCGCTGGCGGCCTTCATCCTCACCGAACTGACCAGTTTCTTTCAGAGCTTCAGCCTGGGCGACGAGGGCTCCTTCCTGTTGGTTCGCCGCGACGGCGTCGTGCTGGCGCGTGCGCCATTCTCCCAGACACTGCTGGGATCGAGCATCTCGTCCTACGATCTCTTCACGGACCATCTCCGCCAACGGCATTCCGGCTCCTATCACTACATCTCTCCGATTGATGGCCTGCAACGTATAGGCGGCTTTTATCAGAGCGAGCACAGCGGCGTGGTGGGGCTTGCTGCCGTATCCCAGTCCGAAGCGCTGGCGACCTGGATGAGGGGTGCGCGGATACGCTGGATTTCCTGCCTTATTCTGGTGGCGATCACGGGTTTCCTGGTTTGGCGCTGGCGGCGGCAGATTATGTTGCGGCGGGCGAGCGAAGCGTTGCTGGTGGCGCGCGAAGCGGAATTCCGCTTGCTTGCGGAAGGTTCAGCCGACCTGATCCAGCGCTTCAACGGCCATGGAATCAGGGAATATCTGTCGCCATCCGTCAGGGAGATATTCGGCGTCGACGCCGAGGCGATGCTCGGCACCCACATTCTCGAGAACCTGCATGAGGACGATCACGACGCCGTCAACCAGGTCATGACCCGGCTGCGGGAAGGGTCGCCCAGGGAAAACATGATCGTCCGTCGCAAGCGGGCCGACGGCAAGCAGATCTGGCTCGAAACCACGCTGAACAGGCTGCCCGGCGGCACTGGCGGCACCGATATCCGCATCGTTGCCGTCACACGCGACGTTACGCGCCAGAAGAACCTCCAGGAAGAACTGGACGCGCTTGCCAATACCGATGAGCTTACCCAACTGGCCAATCGCCGCTCCTTCAACATTCATTTCGAGGACATGGTGATGCAGGCCGCACAACAGCGCACGCCGCTCTCCGTTCTGATGATCGACGCGGACCGCTTCAAGTTCTTCAACGACACCTATGGCCACGCCGCCGGCGACGACTGTCTGCGTGCGATTGCGAACGTCGTGCGTGGCTCGATCCGACGGTCGAAGGATCTTGCCGCCCGCCATGGCGGCGAGGAATTCGCGGTCCTCTTGCCGGATACGAATGGTGCAGGTGCATTGAAGGCGGCGGAAAACATCCGCCAGCGTATCGCCGGACTTCAATTGCCCCATGAGAAGAACCTTCCCTGGGGGCATGTGACGATCAGCATCGGTACCGCAACCTTCTATCCCACAGCGGGCGCCAAGCTGACGACTGCGGAACTGTTCGAGCGCGCAGACCATGCGCTTTACCGGGCGAAGAACAACGGTCGCAATCAGGTCGCGGCTGGCGGGGACGAGGCGATGAGGTCAACCGTCCGGTCGGAAATCAAGTCCGTCTGACCGTATACCGCGGTCACGGGATCGTTACATCCTTGATAAATGCCAGATTTCGCGCTTGACGCCGGCCCGGAGGGGAATACTAAGAAACATCCCCCGCCGACGGCCGTTTGACCGCCGAACATCCATTCCTATCATGTTCGCCGCGTGGCGTTCCCAGGTGAATCCATGACAAATCCAAGCTCCAACCGGGCGCTCGTCATTGCGGCCGTCATGGCAAGCATGGCGATGATCGCAATCGAGGCGACCATCGTTTCGACGGCGATGCCGCAGATCGCCGCCCAACTCGGACAGCTGAACCTCTATAGCTGGGTGTTCTCCTCCTTCCTGCTGGCGCAGACGGCAATGACCGTGGTGTTCGGCAAGCTCTCCGATATCTACGGCCGCAAGCCGATCATCCTCTTCGGCACGGCAATCTTCCTGATCGCTTCCGTTCTCGCAGGTTTCGCCTGGTCGATGCCGTCGATGATCGCCTTCCGGCTGTTGCAGGGCATCGGTGCCGGCGCGATCCAGCCGGTCATCATGACGGTCGTGGGCGATCTGTATCCCGGGGCGGAGCGTGGCAAGGTTCAGGGTTATCTGGCCAGCGTGTGGGCGCTTTCGGCCGTCGTCGGGCCGCTGCTCGGCAGCATCATCGTGCACAGCCTGCCGTGGGCCTGGGTATTCTGGATCAACGTGCCGATCGGTATCATGTCGGCGGTCGGCTTCATCGTCTATCTGCACGAGGAAAAGCAGAGCCGCACGGCATCCATCGATTTTCTCGGTGCAGGCCTCTTTGCGGTGGCCATCTCCGCGCTGATGATCGCGCTCACTGAAACCGACGGCGCCACCGCCTACATGTTCGTTTCGCTGGCGATCTTCCTCGTCAGCTTCGTGCTGTTCATCTGGCAGGAACGGCGCGCGTCGGCCCCGATGGTTTCCCTGGAACTCTGGCTGAAGCGGCCGATCGCCTTCGCCAATACGGCGGTCTTTCTGTCCAGCATGGCGATCATGGGGCTGACGACCTTCCTGCCCATGTACGTGCAGACGGTGCTCAATCGATCTCCGCTGGTGGCCGGATTCACGCTGACAATGCTGCTGGTCGGCTGGCCGAGCGGCGGGACGTTCGCCTCTCGGATGTTCCCGCGCTTCGGACTGCGGCCGCTGATGATCGCCGGCAGCGTCTTCGTTCCGGTGGGCGCGTTTCTCCTGGTGCTGCTGACGCCGGAAAGCTCGCCCGTCCAGGCGGGCACCGGCTCGCTTCTGATGGGCTTCGGCATGGGCCTGCTCAATATTTCCGGCCTGGTGATCATCCAGGACAATGTCGGCTGGTCCGAGCGCGGCAGCGCGACGGCTTCCAACGTCTTTTCCCGCAATCTCGGTAGCACGCTCGGTGCCGCACTCCTCGGCGCCGTCTTGACCTACGGGCTTGCCAATTCCGTCGCGGGACCGATCACGTCCGAGCAGTTGCGCGATCTGCTGCAGGGCGTCGGCGGCGGACTTGCGGCCGGTTCGCCCATCCGGTCTGCGCTCCAGCATGCACTGCACATGACCTTCATCGCCATGTTCCTGATCACCGCCCTGATCATCGTCGCCTGCCTATGCGTGCCCGGGGTGACGAAGCGCACCGAGGCCGCGCAGGAAAGCTGAGGCTTTCGAGACGCCGCTATCGCCAGACGGGCGATAGCGGAATGGTACCCTTGGGTCTCAGTTGCCGATGCCGGCCTGTGCGACCAGGACCGGTTTGTCGCGATAATCGCTCGGGAACAGCTTCTTCAGGTTCTCGATCTTCGGCAGGTCGTTATAGACGATATAAGGATAGGTCGGATTCTGCGTCAGGAAGTCCTGATGGTAGGCTTCCGCCGGATAAAAGGCCTTGCCCGGCTCGATGGTCGTGGCAATCGGCCCATGGAAGACCTTGGCCTTGCCGAGCTGGTCGATATAGGCCCTGGCGACGCGGGCCTGTTCCTCGCTTGTCGGGAAGACGGTCGAGCGGTACTGCGTGCCCGTATCCGGCCCCTGGCGGTTGAGCTGGGTCGGATCGTGGGCGACGGAGAAATAGATCTGCAGCAGATGCCCGTAGGTGATCTTCTTCGGATCGAAGGTCACACGAACCGATTCCGCGTGGCCGGTCTTGCCGTAACCGACCGTCTCGTAAACGGCGGTCTCCTTGGCGCCGCCGGCATAACCGGAAACGGCGTTCTTGACGCCTTCGACATGCTGGAACACGCCCTGGACGCCCCAGAAACAGCCGCCGGCGAAGATGGCGGTTTCGGTCGCAGCCGTGCTCGTGGCCTGGTCGACGGCGGGGGCGGGGATGGCAATTCCCTCCTCGGCCGTGGCGCTGGTGGTGGCGCCGACCGTCAGGCCGGCCAGAACCAGCGCTGCGCCGGCAAAGGCGGTGAGAGTGTAGGGTGTCTTCGCTCTGTTTTTCATGGCGGTCTCCTCAACCGAAGTGAATGAAGGATAGGGCGGCGGATCAGGCCGATACCGGACGAAATTTCATGACGGCGCCGTTCATGCAGTAGCGCAGGCCGGTTGGCTTCGGTCCGTCGTTGAAGACATGGCCGAGATGGCCGCCGCAACGGGCGCAGTTGACGGCGACGCGGACCATGCCGAGCGTCGTGTCGCGCACCGTGTCGACGGCATTGTCGAGCGGCGCCCAGAAGCTCGGCCAGCCGGTGCCGCTTTCGAATTTCGTCTCCGAGGAGAAAAGCGCCTGATCGCAGCCGACGCAGGCGAACGTGCCTTTGCGGTGCTCGTTGAGAAGCGGGCTGCTGCCGGGATATTCGGTGCCTTCCTCGCGCAGGATATTGTACTGTTCCGGCGTCAGCAGCTTGCGCCACTCGTCTGCGGTATGGGTCACGGGGAAAGTTTTTCCGGCGGCCGCAAGCGTCGATCGGATACTTGTTGCGAGAGGGATTGCGGCGAGCGCCAGGGTGCTGCCTGCCAGGAATATGCGTCTGTTCATCATGATGGGGCCTCCCGGTCCATAATCTGCTTTCCTGCATGATTACGGAAGAGACGGGCGATGGGTTACACACATCGCCGCGAAACACCGAAACGTGATCCTGGCTCCAAGTCTGAACGCCGTGAAGGCCCTGAACCCGAAGGCAGGGCCTTCATGATTGCGGCATCAGCGCGCCGGCCATTTCCAGTTCTGGATTTCCGGCATGTCCTCGCCATGTTCGCGGACATAACGGGTGTGTTCGCCAAGTTTTCCCTTCAGCATGTCGATCACGTCAGCCGCCTTCTCCTTCAGGCCCGGTACGCGCTCGATCGCCTCGATGGCGAGGTGGAAGCGGTCGAGTTCGTTCAGCACCGTCATGTCGAAGGGTGTCGTCGTCGTGCCCTCCTCGATGAAGCCGCGCACATGGATGTTCCGGTGGTTGGAGCGTTTGTAGGTCAGCCGGTGGATGAGGTAGGGATAACCGTGATAGGCGAAGATCACCGGTCGGTCGGTGGTGAACAGCCGGTCGAATTCCTCGTCGGACAGGCCGTGCGGGTGCTGGTCCTGAGACTGCAGGGCGAGCAGATCGACGACGTTGACGACGCGGATCCTCAAGTCGGAGATTGCCTCGCGCAACAGCGAAACCGCAGCGAGCGTCTCCAGGGTCGGCACGTCGCCGGCGCAGGCCATCACCACGTCGGGCTCGACCGGGCCGCTCTCGTTGCTCGCCCAGTCCCAGATGCCGATGCCGGCCTCGCAGTGCCGGATCGCCTCGTCCATCGTCAGCCATTGCGGCTCGGGCTGCTTGCCGGCGACGATGACGTTGACGCGGTCCCAGGTCTTCAGGCAGTGGTCGCCGATCCACAGCAGCGTATTGGCATCCGGCGGCAAGTAGATGCGCACGATATCCGCCTTCTTGTTGGCGACGAGATCGACGAAGCCGGGATCCTGGTGGGAAAAGCCGTTATGGTCCTGCCGCCATACATGCGAGGTCAGCAGGTAGTTGAGCGAGGAGACCGGCCTGCGCCACGGCAACTCGCGCGACACTTTCAGCCACTTGGCGTGCTGGTTGAACATCGAATCGACGATGTGGATGAAGGCCTCGTAGCACGAGAAGAAACCATGCCGGCCGGTGAGCAGATAACCTTCCAGCCAGCCCTGGCAGAGATGTTCGGAGAGCACTTCCATCACCCGCCCTTCGCGCGACAGATGCACGTCATAAGGCTCGATCTTCTCCATCCAGACACGGTCGGTGACCTCGAAGACATTGCCGAGCCGGTTCGATTCCGTTTCGTCGGGACCGAAGATGCGGAAGTTGGAATTGATGTCGTTGAGCTTCAGCACGTCGCGCAGATATTTGCCGAGTATCTCCGTCGTCTGGACCATGTCGGCACCCCGCGCCCTGACCGGCACCGCATACTCACGGATGTCGGGCACGATGAGTTCCTTGCGCAGCAAGCCGCCATTGGCATGCGGGTTGGCACCCATGCGGCGCTCACCGCTGGGTGAGAGCGCCCGCAACTCCTCCTTCAGCCGGCCATTGCCGTCGAACAGGTCTTCCGGATCGTAGCTCCGCATCCAGTCCTCGAGGATCTTCCGGTGATCGTCGTTCTCGCGGCAGCCGGAGACCGGCACCTGATGGGCCCGCCAGAAACCCTCTACTCGTCTGCCGTCGACTTCCTTCGGTCCGGTCCAGCCTTTCGGGCTGCGCAGCACGATCATCGGCCAGCGCGGGCAGGTATCTGAGGTCTTTCCCCCGCGCGCTTGCGCCTGGATCGTGCGGATACGGTCGAAGACCTCGTCCAGGACGGCGGCCATCTGCCGGTGCATCTTCTCCGGGTGGTGACCCTCGACGAAGAACGGTTCGTACCCGTAACCGCGGAAAAGATGCTCGATGTCCTCGTCAGCCATGCGGCCAAGCAGCGTCGGGTTGGCGATCTTATAGCCGTTGAGATGCAGGATCGGCAGCACGGCGCCGTCGCGGGCAGGGTTCAGGAACTTGTTTGAATGCCAGCTCGCGGCAAGCGGCCCTGTCTCGGCTTCTCCGTCGCCGACGACGCAGGCGACGACCAGATCCGGATTGTCGAAGGCCGCACCATAGGCATGCACCAGCGCGTAACCGAGCTCGCCGCCTTCGTGGATGGAGCCGGGCGTTTCCGGCGCCGCGTGGCTCGGGATGCCGCCCGGGAAGGAGAACTGCCGGAACAGTTTCCGCATGCCGGCCGTATCCTCGCCGATCTCCGGATAGATCTCGTTATAGGTGCCTTCGAGATAGGTGCTGGCGACCATGCCCGGCCCGCCATGGCCGGGACCGCAAACATAGATCATGCTGAGATCGCGGTTACGGATGATCCTGTTGAGATGCGCGTAGATGAAATTGAGGCCGGGCGTCGTGCCCCAGTGACCTAGCAGCCGCGGCTTGATGTGTTCCGGCTTCAGCGGCTCCTTTAAGAGCGGATTGTCGAGAAGATAGATCTGCCCGACGGACAGATAGTTCGCCGCCCGCCAATAGCGGTCGATCAGCGCCAGTTCCTCCGTCGTCGTCTCATGGTTTTCCGGCACGATGGTCTTGAGCTGCATCTCATTCTCCTTCGATGGGTCGGCCACATCTACCGCGGGCTTCCACCCGGGCTCATGACATGGATCAAGGCTGCGCATTGAGTACGGCGAGGCATTCCTCCGCGATCATCCGCTCCTCGTCGGTCGGAATGACATAAACCGCGACGCGGCTTGCGGGCGTGCTGATCTTCAGGGCGTTGCTGTCATTAGCGGCCGCGTCCAGTTCGATGCCGAGCCAGAGCAGGCGGTCGGCGACGCGCGTCCTCACCTCCGGCTGGTTCTCGCCTATGCCGGCTGTAAAGACGAGGGCGTCCAGACCTCCGAGCGTCGCCGCAAGCCGGCCGACCTCTCCGGCGATCCTGAGCGCGAAGAGGTCGATCGCCTCCCGTGCCGCCTTACCGCCGTCCTCGAAGAGTTCGCGGATATCGCCGCTCAGCCCCGAAACGCCGAGCAGGCCGGACTGGTGGTAGAGCATATCCTCCACCTCCTCGACCGATTTGCCGAGAGGGCCGAGCAGATGCAGAAGCACGCCGGGATCGAGCCAACCGGGCCGGGTCGCCATGGGAATACCGTCGAGCGTGGAAAAACCCATGCTGGAATCGCGGCTCCTTCCGTTCTCGATCGCGCAGAGGCTGGCGCCGCTGCCGAGATGGGCGATGACGACCTTACCATCGGCGATATCAGGCGCCTTCCCGGCAAGTGCGCCGGCCACGTACCGGTAGGAAAGCCCGTGGAAACCGTACCGTTTGATGCCCTGGTCATGGTAGGCGCGGGGAATGGCGAGACGCCGCGCGAGATCGGACTGTGTGGCATGGAAGGTGGTGTCGAAGGAGCCGGTCTGGAAAAGCGCCGGGCGCAGGTGCTTGACGGCCCTGATCATTCGTAGAGCCTGTGGTTGATGCAGCGGCGCCAGTTCCGTCAAGGACCGGACCTTGGCGAGCGTCTCGGCCGTCAATTCCACCGGGCCGTCGAAGACGTCGCCGCCATGGACGATCCGGTGGCCGGCAGAGTTGAAGGCATCGAGGTCGAAATGTGTGCCCAGTTCCCGGAACACCTCGTCCATCAGCTCGGCGAGATCGTCGCCGGCCTCGCCCTTGAGCGGCAGTTCGAACTGCTGCGGGCCTTCTTTCAGATGCAGCGTCAGCGGATAGGTTCCGAAGTCGACGACTGCCTTGCCGATCCGTTCCGGCCTGTCGCCTTCCACTTTGAATATGCCGATCTTCACGGTCGAAGAGCCGGTATTGAACGTCAGGAGAAGGTTGTCCGTCATAGAGGCATCCTTGCTTCAAGTCGTTTCGCCGCAGCCAGCCTCGCAAGAGCGGCGGATGCCGTTCGAACCTTGGCCGGGTCTGCGCGGCTTGTCAGTATGATAGGAACCCGGGCGCCGAGGACCAGTCCTGCGGCGTCTGCACCGGCGAAATAAATGAGCTGCTTGGCGAGCATGTTGCCGGCTTCGAGATCGGGAACCAGCAGGATATCCGCCTGGCCGGCGACCGGAGAGGCGATGCATTTCGCCTGCGCGGCCTCGATGCTGATCGCATTGTCGAAGGCGAGCGGGCCATCGACGATCGCTCCTTCGATCTGCCCGCGCGCGGCCATGACGGTGAGGGCGGCGGCGTCCAGTGTGGAGGGCATCCGGCTGTTGACCGTCTCGACGGCGGCAAGCACCGCCACCAGCGGCTTTGCGACGCCAAGAAGATGCATGAGATCGACGGCGTTCTGGCAGATGTCGCGCTTCTGATCGAGATCCGGCTGGATGTTGATCGCCGCATCGGTGACGACCAGCAGTTTGTCGTAGGCCGGAATGTCCATGACATAGACATGGCTCATGCGCCGCCCGGTCTTCAATTTCGATGCCGGCGCGACGATCGCCGAAAGCAGCTCGTCGCTGTGCAGGCTGCCTTTCATCAGGGCGGCCACCTTGCCCGTGGAGGCGAGTTCGACCCCGCGGTCGGCCGCCGCATGGCTGTGCTCGACAGGTTCGATGTCGATCCCGGCAAGCGACAGTTCGGCGGCATCCGCTATTGCCCTGATCTTGTGTTCCGGTCCGACCAGGACCGGATCGAGAAGGCCCTGTCCCTTGAGCTCCACCGCGGAGCGCAGGGTTTCCGTCGAACACGGATGAACCACCGCCGTTCGCATCGGAGGCAGCGAGATCGCCTGGTGGATAATGGCCTCGTATCGGCCGTGGTGTCTGAGCGTCATCTCCACGAAATGCCTTTCCTCGTCGTGCCGGGTGGCTCCGCTTTTGAACCGCCGCGGGCGGCACCGCCTTGATACAGCGCAATGCCCCGCAAGCCGTCATCAAGGATTCGTCTTTGCGATACAGGCTGAAGGAAACGGCACATGGAGACGCGCAATGTCGCAGGCAGCTGAACGGCCGACACCGAACGAAAACGAATTGACCGATCTTTTCGGAGAACTGCTGGCCCTGAGGCGGGATATCGCCACGCAGGCGGAGCCAAGCCTTCGCGCCTTGACCGGCGGCGCCCTGCTGGCAGAAGAGCATCGGGCAGCGCTTGCCAATCTCTGCCACTATCTTTCGTTGAGGCGCTACGACCTGAGGCCGCTGCAGCGCCGGCTGATGTGGCGTGGGCTGTCCTCGCTCGGGCGGCTCGAAAGCCGCGTCCTGCCGACCATCGACGCGGTCCTCGCTTCGCTTGCGGGCGTCCAGGGAAGTGTTCCGCCCTTCGAGCCGCCGTCGGAAGAGCAATTCTTCAGGGGCGAGGGTCTGCTCACGAGATCGACCAACGATCTTTTCGGATCGCCGCCAGAGCATCGCCGCGGCCGCATCATGGTGACCTTGCCGGGCGAGGCGGCGGACCAGCCGGACTTCATTCTCGATCTCGCAAGACGCGGCATGGATATCGCCCGCATCAACTGCGCCCATGACGACGACAAGGCCTGGGCGGCGATGGCGAGACACGTGCGGGCGGCCGGCGAAACGCTGGGCCGGCGGCTGACGGTGCTGATGGACATCGCCGGCCCGAAGATCCGCACCGAGAAGACCGCCGGCGACAAGAAGGCGAAATTGCAGGCCGGCGATCGCCTGCGCCTCGTCGCCTCGGGCGAACCCTATCTGACTGACGGGGTGCCCTTCTGCTCAGCGGTTTCACTGCCCGAAATCGTTACTCGCGTCGCCGTCGGCGATCGCATTCGTTACGATGACGGCAAGCTGGAAGGCGTGATCGAGAGCGTCTCCGAAGGCGAGGCAATCGTTCGCGTCACCCACACGAAGACCGGCGGCGCCAAGCTGAAACCGGAAAAGGGCCTGAACCTTCCCGATACCGCGCTCGGCCTTTCGCCGCTGACGGCCAAGGACCATTCCGATCTCGCGACGATCATCGTCAATGCCGACATGCTCGGTTATTCCTTCGTCAGCCGGCCGGACGACATCGACCTTCTCGAAGAGGCGCTTGCCACCTTTCCGCCGCGCCAGCACCCGCTCGGCCTGATCGCCAAGATCGAACAGCCGCAGGCCGTCGCAAACCTGCCGGCCCTGATCGCCCGGGCGCGCTGCCGCAACCGGCCGTTCGGCGTGATGATCGCCCGCGGCGATCTGGCCGCCGAGATCGGTTTCGAACGCGTCGCGGAAATGCAGGAGGAGCTGCTGTGGATCTGCGAAGCGGCGGCCGTGCCGACAGTCTGGGCGACGCAGGTTCTCGAAGACCTGGTCAAGGACGGCCTGCCGTCGCGCGGCGAGATGACCGATGCGGCCATGGCGGCGCGGGCGGAATGCGTCATGCTGAACAAGGGGCCGGCCGTCGGCGAGGCCGTGACGCTCCTCGACAGCCTGCTCGCGCGGATGGACGGCCATATCTTCAAGAAGACGCCGACGCTCCGGGCGCTGAAGTCCTGGCCGGGCGCCGCGTAAGAACGCAACCGGTGTCATGCTCGCCCGTTGACTGATATCAAGGTCCAGGAGGCCGTTGAATGGCCTCCTGTCGACAGAGGCGGCAGAGCAGGAGACCGGTTATGACGAGTGACGACCAAGGCGGCATCATTGCCTTTCTGGCAGACCCGGCATCCTACGGACTTGCAGGCCCCGTCGAGCGGATGGAGACGCATATCTCCATGATTTTCCTCGTCGGCGACCGGGTCTACAAGCTGAAGAAGGCGCTGAAGCTGCCCTATGTCGATTTCTCGACGCCCACGATCCGCGAGGATGCCTGCCGCAAGGAGGTTGCGCTGAACAGCGAGACCGCCCCCGACCTCTATATCGGCGTACGGCGTATTACCCACTCGGACGCCGGCACTTTGGAATTCGACGGCGAAGGACCGCTTGTCGATGCCGTCGTCGAGATGAGCCGGTTCGAGCAGAACCAGCTCTTCGACCGCATTGCGGTTGCGGGCCGGCTGACGCCGGAGTTGATGACGCAGACCGCCCGGATGATCGCATACTACCACCGCCGGGCACCGGTCGTCTCAAAGGGAGGCGGGGCGGCCAATATCGAGGCCGTCCTCGACATCAACGATGCCGGATTTGCCACCAGCCATGTCTTCGATCCGGAGGAGTTGGCCAGGATTAGCGGGAGCTTTCGGTCCCAGCTGATACGGCATGGCGAGCTTCTCGATCGGCGGGCGCTGGCGGGCAAGGTCCGCCGCTGCCACGGCGATCTTCATCTGCGCAATATCTGCCTGCTGGGCGGCAAGCCATGCCTGTTCGACTGCATCGAATTCAATCTCGGGATCGCCACCGTCGATGTCCTCTACGACCTCGCGTTCCTGCTGATGGATCTCTGGCACCGCGGTTTTCCCGACCTCGCCAATCTGGTGATGAACCGTTATTTGGATGAAACCGATGACGAGGACGGGTTCTGCCTCCTGCCGTTCCTGATGGCGATCAGGGCGGCGGTCCGCGCGCATGTGACGGCGACGCAGGCTGAAGAGCCGGGGCAGGATGCAGCCAGGCTGGCGGGCGAGGCGAGGTCCTATTTCAATCTCGCCCATGCGCTCCTGGGGGATACGCCGCCGCGCCTCATAGCGATCGGAGGCCTCAGCGGTTCCGGCAAGACGACGGTCGCGGATCACCTGGCCGCCAAGGTCGGCGCGCCTCCGGGTGCCAGGATCGTCGAAAGCGACCGAATCCGCAAAGCGCTGCATGGTGTTTCGGCTGAGACGAGGCTTCCGGTTTCCGCCTATCAACCCGACATATCGAAAAAGGTCTATCGCGAGATGGCGCGGCACGCGGAGCTGATCCTCGCCGAGGGTGGATCCGTCGTTGCCGACGCGGTTTTCGACGATCCGGCCAACCGGCTCCTGATGGAGAATGCTGCCGCGAGGTCTGGAGCAGGCTTTCAGGGCATCTGGCTCGAGGCTGACCCGGAACTGCTCCGGCAGCGGGTCCGGGAGCGGGCGGGAGGCCCTTCGGACGCGACCACGGACGTGCTGTCGGGCCAACTGGCCCGCAAGCCCGCGGATATATCATGGCGGCATGTCGATGCATCGGGCACGCCGGACACGATAACTGCCGCCATCCTCTCGAACTGACGCCAAAAGCGCCGGGCGAAGGCCGCCCGGCGCTGTGTAGAAGTCAGATGGCTTACGAGAAATCCAGCACCATGCGCCCGTCGATCTTGCCGTCCTTCAGGCGCGTAAAGATATCGTTGATGTCTTCGAGCGGGGCCTTGTGGATTTCCGCCTTGACCTTGCCTTCCGTGGCGAAGGCGATTGCTTCGTCGAGATCACGCCTTGTCCCGACGATCGAACCGCGCACGGTGATGCGTTTCAACACCACGTCGAAAATCGGCGTCGGGAATTCGCCGGGCGGCAGGCCGACCAGGCTGACGGTTCCCTTGCGCCGGGCCATCCGGATCGCCTGCGAGAAAGCCGGAGGCGAGACGGCGGTGACCAGCACCCCATGCGCGCCTCCGCCGGTTGCTTTCAGCGTCTCTTCCACCGCAGTCAACGAGCGGGCGTCCACGGCGAGATCGGCGCCGAGATTACGGGCGAGCGCCAGCTTCTCCGGGCTGACGTCCAGTGCCACGACATGCAGGCCCATCGCCTTGGCATATTGGACCGCCACATGACCAAGCCCGCCGATCCCGGAGATCGCCACCCATTCGCCGGGCTTCGCCTCGGTCTCCTTGAGCCCCTTGTAGGTGGTGACGCCGGCGCAGAGGATCGGCGAGATCGCCGCGAAATCGACGTTCTGCGGCAGCTTTGCGGCGAAGGCCGCCGAAGCGATGACATATTCGGCAAAGCCGCCATTGCAGCTGTAGCCGGTATTGTGCTGGTGCTCGCAAAGCGTCTCCCAGCCGGTTTCGCAATATTCGCAGCTAAGGCATGCATCGTGCAGCCACGCGACGCCCACCGCATCGCCTTCCTTCAATCCCGTCACGCCGGGACCAAGCTCGGCAACGATGCCGGTCGCTTCATGCCCGGGAGTGAACGGTGGGCTCGGCTTGACGGGCCAGTCGCCGTCGGCCGCATGAAGGTCGGTGTGGCACACGCCGCAGGCCATGACCTTGACAAGGATTTCGCCGGGTCCTGGAACGGGCACCTGGACGCATTCGATCGCGAGCGGCTTGCCGAATTGGCGCACGACGGCGGCTTTCATCGTTCGGGTCATCTTCGTCTCCTTGTTGTGGAAAGCTTAAGTGCGCGAAGAGATATCCCGGCTCCGGGGGCGCTTCATTGACCCAGCGCAAGCGGAGGCAGATGCGCTGGCCCCGCGCCCGTTGACGCGCGTCAATGTCGGCGGCGCTGACGACGCTAGAACCTGAGAGCTTAGGTAGCCGGCCCTGAGTGGCCTCACGGGCCTCTGATGGAAGGAGGATATGGAGATGGACTATGACGTGGGTGTCCTGGACGCGGCGGATGTCTATCGCGCTTTCGCGGTTGTCCAGCTGGTCATGTCGGGCCTGGATCTGCAGACGTGGAAACGGCTGACGGCTTCGGCCTCGTTGCGTCGCGATTGGTTGGCCGTTACGGACGCGCAGGGATATGTCCGCGGCCTTTGTCACGTCTTTGCCCGCGAGCATCCGGTTTACGGGCGCCAGCTCGAAATACCGGTTTTTGCATCCATTGGCCTCGTCGATGACCGGGGTGTTGCGAAACGTCTTTTCGAATACGCCAAGCTGCGCGCAAAACTGGATGGGTGCGAAAAGGTCCATTTCTGGTCTTCGGCGTCGAAGGATTGCTATAGCCTTGATACACTCCGGGACGCAGGTCCCTGGGACGATGGATTGATCTATGATCTGAGCACCGACCGCGGCACCGTTCACTGACGGGATTTGCGATGAAGGATGCCGGAGGTCCGCTCGAAAATGATTTGGGGGCGCTGTCGCGCGTTCACTTCGACATCCGGACGCGATAGTCCGCCTCACAGCAGGCGCATCCGGCCCAAACCCGGATCAGCCGAGGTCGGCTGCCGTCAGGGTATAGGTGGTGCCCCGACTAGGACGATACGCCTTCATTGCTGCATCCTGAATACTGGATCGGGCTGCATCGAAAGCCCTGAGGTAATCGGCCTCGGACATGCCCGTCGCAGTGCTATCGGCGAGCGCTTTGGCTTCCACGAAAAACCTGACCTCGAACATGCCGTCATAACCCAGGAAACGAACGACCTTGCGCGCTTCGTCGAAACTGCGGCTTCTGTTCGGAAATATCAGGGTCATGATGGTTTCAGCTCGAGATGGAAGGCATTTCTCTTGGAAACGGCATTCCGGGGTTTCTGATGATGCGTATTGCGGGGTCAGAACAGATCGCGAAGCAGGATGTAGAGAATGAATGCCATGGATAGCCCCGGCACGACAATGCGGAACAGGCTACCGTAGCCTGCCCGATGTAATTGCGGGCCTGTCTGGGAAGAAGGTTGGATTCGCCTGATGGAAGACATGTTGTCCTCCTCGTTAGGGCCAGGGCTCGCGCCCTTGATCGCAGTGCCCGTTCTGAATCTGCTACCTGTACGTAATATGGGGCGAACGCGAACGAATACAAGGGGAAGTCTCTCCGCTCGTCAAGAGCTGAGAGATCCGCCGCCGCATTTCATGTGATCCGGCTGCCTGCCTATTTGGGCGGCGTGGCGCTGTCGGCTATTTGTTCTTCAGAAGCCACATTTTGCCGGCCATGGTGATCCCATGCGCGGATTCCTCTGCTGGGACGTCCTCGTTGAGGATACGCAGAAGGCCGTATTCCCGCAGTTCATTCAAGGTCGTGGTCGTCAGGAACTTGATCTTCTGCGGCCGTTCCTTGAACCGGTCGTTCCGCGCATAGGTCACGACTGCATTCAGATGTGTCCACTTCTTGGCTTCCTGCGGGAACAGGTCACCATCCTTGGCAAGCTTCAGGCCCCTGATCTGGGTCGGCGTCAGCTCGACGGTCAGTGCATGCGCCGCGGGCGTCGGGGTGGCGGTCGTTTTGGTGTTCTCGGTCGTATTCAATGTTCGGTCCTTGATCGGTACGGAGATAGTCTTAGTGCATTCGCTGCGCAGGCGGTGGTTTCAGCCCCGCGGATTGCATCGGTTAAGAAGTCTTTGCCGCCTTGGCGGCATCGCGAAACGACAGGAGCTTTCGGCTCTTTTCGTCCCAGAGTACGAGCTTGACGCATTGGATGCTCTGCCAAAGCGTTATGCGACCGATGCCGGCAAGCTCGGGGTGATCGCGCAGCACTTCGGGCAGCCGGTAATAAGGGATACGGCTCGACAGGTGATGGACATGGTGGATGCCGATATTGCCGGTCAGCCAACGCAACGCCAGCGGTAGATCGTAGTGGGACGCGCCGTGAAGGGCGGCCTCCGGAAACTGCCATTCCTCGGTCTTAGACCAATGGGTTTCCTCGAACTGATGCTGGACGTAGAAGAGCCACACGCCGGCGGCCCCCGCGATCAGCACGATCGGCAGATGGACCAGCAGGAAGGGCACGAGCCCGATTGCCCATATCATCAGGGCCGCCAGAATAGCGACCGCGAGATTGGTGGCCATCGTCGAAATCCAGGGCAGGGAGCCCGACTTCATCATTCCGAACGGCAAGCGCTGCTTGAAGAGGAAAAGCCAAGCGGGTCCGATTCCGAACATCACCAGCGGGTGGCGATAAAGCCGGTAGGCAAGCCGGCGCGACCAGGGCAGGGCCTGATATTCGTCGATCGTCAGCGTGGTGATGTCCCCGATGCCGCGCTCGTCGAGGTTACCGGCCGAGGCGTGATGGGCGGCATGCGCCCGGCGCCAGTAATCATAGGGCGTCAGGGTCAGCACTCCGAGCACTCGCCCGGTCCAGTTGTCGAGGCGCCGGCGCGCGAAGAACGAACCGTGGCCGCAGTCGTGCTGGATCATGAACAGCCGCAGCAGAAAGGCCGCGGCCGGAAGGACGAGGATCAGGCCGATCGGGTAGCCCAGGAAAACGGAAACATAAGCTGCGGCCGAGAAGGCTGCAAACGGCAGCACCGTGACGAGCAACTCGAAGGTGCTGCGTCCGAAACGCGGCTGCCGGTATTTCGAAAGAATCTTGAGCCAGGCGCCAGTATCGTCTTCGGCAACGGGCGCAATCGCATGGGCTGTGGCGTTCATGGAAATCGATCCACCTTTTTGGCCTCGGCATGCGGCGCGCCCGAAGCGGGATGTGCCTGCACGTCCTCAGGCACATGCCTCAAATATCAGCCCTGACGGGCCTTGCGTGCAGCGTAACGACGATCGCGCTCCGCCTTGCGGGCAGCTTCATCGGCGATGACCCGGGCAACCCGGTCGTTGGTTTCCGCTTGCCGGGCCTCGGCCTCGGCCTTTTCATCGGCTTCCGCAGCGGCGGCCAATGCGGCCGCTTCCTGGAGCTGGCGCTCGTTCTCGGCAGCCTTCTGGGCCTCGCGCTCGGCGCGGCGGGCTTCCCTTGCGGCTGCAATGGCCTCGCGCTCGGCGCGGCGTTCCTGCACGGCAGGATCTGTCGGCTTAGGGGCGGTTGCAAACTTTGCCAAAAGCTCGCGCTTAGCATCCGCTGCGGTTTTGCGGCGCTCGGCAAAGCTGTTGTCGTTCGGGTGTCTCAATGTATCGTCCTTGTCAGGTTTGAACTTGTCGGATTTGAAATCTTGTGGTCGAGACCAATATCGCGCCTAACGGGAGGCCATGCGGATATTCGCGTCAGCCAGATGCCTCAACGGAAAAAGGCCAGACATACGCCTGGCCTTCACATACCTCTTGCCGCCATGCCAGTACATCCGTGGTCATGGGAGGCTAAAGTTTTAGGCAGCCTGAAGCTGGCCTGCGGACATCTTGCCCGACTTGCGGTCACGCTCGAGTTCAAAGCCAAGCTTCTGGCCTTCAACGATCGAGCTCATGCCAGCGCGTTCGACGGCAGAGATGTGAACGAAGACGTCGGCGCTGCCGTCGTCAGGCTGAATGAAGCCGAAGCCCTTGGTGGCATTGAACCATTTAACTGTGCCAGTGGCCATAACGAACCCTTTCATAGCAACATTGATAAACCGCCGGGCGACGCGCGGCGGGTGTTTCGACTTTTGAGAGGGAAAGTTCGTCAAGAAGCGCGATGCGCAGCAAAAACAAATATCGGCAAACAAAGTATCGATAGGCTCTACCTACCGTATGGGGATCGAGGTGTCAACTTTTTGTTTTGAAAATCGCGAAATGCACAACCTTGGGTAGATTTCTTATGCGGCGAAAGAATATCAGCGGTACCCCGCTTCGAGGTCTCGCAGGTCGGCAGGCCCGGTAATTTGAAAATCTAGCCGACGGCCGGTATTTCTTCGGTCGTCACTTCGAAATACGACAGGACCGCGGGGCCGAAGGTAGTCGAAAGCGCCACGTCCGTCGCATCCCGCCCGGTGGCCATCAGGATGCGCCCGATGCGTGGTTTGTTATGGCGGGCATCGACCGTATTCCAGCGACCGCCGAGATAGACCTGGAACCAGGCGCTGAAATCCATCGGATTGACATCGACCGGGACGCCGATATCGCCGAGATAGCCGGTGCAGTAACGCGCGGGGATGTTCATGCAGCGGCAAAGCGTGATGGCGAGATGCGCGAAGTCGCGGCACACGCCCGTACGGTCTGTAAATCCTCCAAAAGCCGTCCGCAGCGGATCCGCGTTCTGGTAGTTGAAGGTGATGTGGTTGTGGGTAAAGTCGAGGATCGCCTGTACCCGCGGCCAGCCGAGAGGCGTTGCGGAAAATGTCTTCCAGGCGAAATCCGCCAGGCGGTCGGTGTCGCAGTAGCGGCTACCGAGCAGGAAGACCAGCACATCGTCCGGCAGATCCTTGATGTCGTGCTGGAAGGCGTTTTCCGGCACGGGGTCGGGCATGCCGTCGTCGTAGATCTCGAATTCCGTCGAGATCGTCGTCAGCCCCGGCGGCGCGACGATCCGGCTGCAGGCGTTTCCGAAGCTGTCGAGATAGCTCCGGGCCTCGATCGGCCGGTCGAAACTCAGTACCTGGTCACTCAAGAGGTCCACGCGACGCGAGGGATGGATATTGAGGACCAGCAGCATGGCCGTATCGTGCTGGCATTCATACCCTATACGAAACCCTGCGCGTATCTTCATGATCGTATCCCTATGGAAAAACTCTGGCCGAAATGGCATTTCAGCAGCAACGTTCGAATAATCCGGGTGTTCCAGTTATCCGTGGAGTTTCACGCTGTGGTCATCGGTCGTCACGTTGACCTGCACGGACATGCTGTCGAAATCGGTCTCGTCGCCATCGTAACTTCCCGATAGCGGGACCGCCTGCCGCGGATCGCGCGCGACACCCACACGGATCAGGTCGCGATTGCCGACGATACCGTTGGTGGGATCGAATTCCACCCAGCCGGCGCCGGGAAGATAGACCTGGCACCACGCGTGGGTCGATCCGCCGCCGAGCGTTATCGATCCGTCGCGGTCGGGCACGTAGATGTAGCCGGTGACGAAACGTGCCGCCAATCCGAGCGACCGCGCCGCCTCCATCATCAGCAATGCGAAATCGCGGCAGGTGCCGCGGCGCAGCTGCAGGGTTTCGAGCGGCGGTTGCGTCCCGTGTTCCGAGCGCCGGGCGTAGGCGAAACCCTCGTGGAGTGCAAAACACATGGTCATCAGCAGGTGGCCGGTTTCTGTGGGGTGGCCGACCTTGATGAATTGCCGCGCCCATTTGCCGACCCGGTCCTCGGGATCGGGATAGTGGCGCTGGATCGTCCGCTCCAGATCAAAGGCTTCTTCAGGATCGTACGCGAAAGGATAGGTGAGAGCTTCATCATCGATCTGGAAATCGATCGCCGCCTGAGGCGTGTGGTCGAGGCGGATGATTGTTTCGAACCTCAGTTCGGATGAGGCTTTGGATATCCCGACCAGCGCGACGCAATTGCCGAAGACATCGTGAATCCACCGGACATAGTCCGGTTTGGGAAAAACGTTCAGCTGAGAACTCAGCAAAGTCTGGTCAAAACTATCCCGCGGCCTGAACATCAGCCTGTGTTCGCCGAACTCCACCGGCCTGGTATACCGATAGGAGGTGACGTGCCGGACGGAAAATATCGTCATCCAATCACCGCAAAAGCATTAAGGGGGCGGCATGCGCTGGCGCGGGGCGCCTTATCGCACCCCGGATCAATGCTATAGCAGGCGCCATGCCAAGACGACAGGAAAAACCGGCCGCGGCGGGTAAAATACGATACCCCCGAACACGGCGTCGGACCGCCGGATTGGCGCTGTCTCACTGGTCCCGGCGCTGCAGCGGATAGTCGCCGGCGTCGTAGAGCCTCTGTATCTGGGTGCTGTCAAAACGGGCTTCTTCAACCTCGAGAATGGACCCGCGCAACAGGGATGCAGGCATCACCTCGATTGCGAAGCGCAGAGCCTCGGCCACGGTTTCGAACCTCTTGTAGCCAAGCCTGCTCGTTCTCTTCCAGTTCTTGCACGGGTAGAGTCCCGCGCCGGCATTGTAGTTGAAGGCGGCCATAATGGTGTCCTTGTGGTCGGGGAGATGTGCGTGGGGATGGTCCGGACGAGCAGCCTCGTCGGAGCGGTCCCATGTCAGGCCGGGTGCAATTGCGACGCGCGCCTCTGGAGGCGTTCCTGCTTCTGGGCGAGCTTGATCTCGCGGCTTCTCAGCGCTTGCCTCTGGCGGAATTCCTGCAGCTTGGCAGCATTCGAGCCTTCTTCGGCATCGGGTTTGCGAAACAGATTCTGGGCTGCATTGCGGACAGTATCGATCATTGATGTAACCTTAAAGGGTAGACTGCGGGACGCGACAACGGCCGACGCAAATTCTCCTGCCGACAGGGCGGAGTTCAACGTTCACAAAATCAAGGGTGTCACCAAGCAACCGGCGGGCCGGGAGGATCATGTAGCCGAAAAGGCTTAAAACGTGAATCATATATGGCGATATAACGCGTCACTTTCAAGACTTGTTTCAAAACGGATGAACGTGCTTGCCATGCGCGGAAATGAGGCCCATCGTGGCTCGTCGGCTGCAACTGGTAAGGGCGCAGCCGCCTGAGGGACCCGACGCGAGCCCTAGCCCCGACAAGAAGGAGGGGCGCGATGTCTTCACGATCCTCGCATCCGAATTTCCAGCGCTATTTCCAGAAGATGCTGATCAACAGCGGGCCGGAGGCTGAGCAAGCCCCGGAAACCTGCCCTGACGGCCCGGCCCTGCATGCCATCTTCCGGGATATGCTGATCCAGGGGCCACCGCTGACGGGTTCGGACATTTGGCTTGACGGCATCCGTGCCGCCCGCGTTTCGAAAAGGCGCCCGGGCTCCAACTAGATCGGTTCCGGCCTTCCTTGGAAAAGACACTCCGGCATGCGTCGCCGCGAAAGTCCAGGCGATGCGATCTACCGTAAGGATCCAGGACTGCGTTGGAGGCGTCGTGGCACGACGCCTCCTTGTCGAAGCACTATTTCGGCTTCTTGCCCAAGGTAAGGCCGCTGCCGGCGAGCTTGACCTGTGCGCCTGCGGGCGCGGCCGTCACTGCGGCGGCCTTGTCTTTTTTCGGTTTGCGAGTTTCGCGGTTACTTCGTACCTGGCCTTTGGCCATTTTGTCCTCCTGGGCGGCGATGGATCGTGGAGAGTGAAGTCATGTTCGGCCGACAGGCATGCAAAGCGTGAAATGACGGATTTGCGAAACCCTGCCTTTGCCAGCCGATGCATCAAAGCTGCGGTAGCGCGGTATCTCTGTGTTTGCTCAACGAAGCCGATATCGGGGCCCCAAAGCTCTTCTCGGGATGATCGCCAAAACGGGCAAGCATGATGGCAGCCCCCGTTGCGCCGACCCGGCCCGCGACGAGCATGCCGCTTGGCTGCAGACGCTCGCCGAATTGATGGAGTTCGATATTTTCCCGGTATCCGGGGCCGCTGACGCGGACCAGATTGCGGGAGGTGGACTGAGAGAAGTCGGAAGACATAACGTCCTCCTTTCATTGGGGCCAGGGCGTGAAATCGTGAAGCAGCAGCGCCCTTTATACAGCTGCTGAAGTAGGCATCATGCGCCGGACTTTCGCCAAACGCAATGTGCAGGGTTGTGAGAAATGCCTTGCTCAAGACATAGTTGACCGGTAGGGATTACCGTCGAAATTGGTTGTCGAGCTTCGTTTTCACGCCTTTTGCGTTCGAGCTGATCTTTCCTTTCAAAATCGATCTCTTTTGTCACCGGCATTTTGCCGGGCGACGACCTGTGTTCGATTGGAAGGACCATCTTCATGAGCAGCGGAATCGTTAAATTTTTCAATACGTCCAAAGGCTTCGGCTTTATCCAGCCCGCCGACGGATCGACGGACGTGTTCGTCCATATCTCGGCCCTCGAACGTTCGGGAATGACCTATCTGGCTGAAGGCCAGAAGGTGAGCTTCGATGTCGTGCGAGACAACCGCACCGGCAAGAATGCGGCCGAAAATCTGCAGATCGCTTGAAGCCAAAACCACTTCGGTCTCTGACCACGGATGTACTGGCACGGACCCAAAGCGGTCGGAAGGCCCAGTTCCTTCCGGCCTTTTGTTATTCAATAATGAAAGAATTTCCATGAAAAAGACGGATGCAGAACAGCAGATAAAGAGAGCCCAGCGCCAGGTGGTCAACACCAGCGGCGGCGGCCATCTGGGCGGCACCAACCACGGCCAGGGTTACGACGCCAAGACCTCCTCCGCAAAAGGCAAGGCTGACAAGAGCCGCAAGACTGGCGGCAAGTCCTAACTATCAAATGATGCGGGCCGAGGGGCACTTCGGCCTGTTCTTCCGGATCGGTTCCGTCGCTTCCACGCGAGCCGCCTCTTTCAACTCCATGACAACGATCGCGCCGTCGGCGCGGAATTGGGTTACTTGCGCTTGGGAGCGACCGGCCCTTTCTCCGGTTTCTGGGGATGGCCCGGGGCGATGGGATCGCTTGCCGGAAAAGTCTCTTCGAGCGACTCTTCCAGGTAATCGTCCTGCTCCTTGGCAGCATCTTTGGCGGGCGTTCTGGGTGAAGACGCTTCTTTTCTCGTTCCCATTGTCGATCTCCCTGGTCGGACGAGCCCGACAATCCTACTCTCGTTTCTTCGACGGCAGAAGACATGATTGCCTACTCCTTTGATCCGGAGGGAGGCCGCCTTTATCGTAGTGACCTGCGGAAGCCGCGCAGCGAGAGTGCAAATAACACCGTCGCGATGACGCAAAGCCAGGCGAATTGCGGCCACACGACCGAAAAACCGGCGCCACGATAGAGGATCGCCTGGGCGAGCAGGATAAAATGCGTGTTCGGCGCGGCGAGCATGATCGTCTGGATCACCTCCGGCATGCTTTCGCGGGGCGTGGTCGCACCCGAGAGGATCTGTAGCGGCAAAAGCACCAGCATCAGCAGCAGGCCGAACTGCGGCATCGAGCCCGCAAGTGTGGCAAGCGCGATCCCCATGGCGGTTGCCGCCAGAAGATGGAGCGCCGCACCCGCCATGAACAGCACGATCGAGCCTTCGATCGGAACTTCCAGCAATCCCTGCACCACGAAGATCAGCGAAAGCAGAGTGGCGACGAACACCACCAGCCCCATCGACCACACTTTTGCGGCCATGATCTCGAACGGCGTCACAGGCATCACCAGAAGATGTTCCACCGTGCCGTGCTCGCGTTCGCGGATGAGTGCAGTGCCGGTCAGGATGATCGCCAGCATGGTGACGTTGTTGATGACGTTCATCACCGATGCGAACCACATCTGGTTGAGTTCGGGATTGAACCGGGCGCGCAGTGCCAAGTTCACCGTCGGTGCCTGGTTGTCCTGAGCGGAGAACCCCGAGACCTCAGTCGACACGATGTTCTGTACGTAACCGGATCCGGAAAATGCCTGTGTCATGCGGGTCGCATCGACGTTGAGCTGAACCACCGGGGTTTTGCCGGCGATCAGGTCGCTCTGGAAGTTCGGCGGCATATCGAGCGCGAACGTGTCGGTGCCGGAATCCATGCGAGCGTCCATCTCACCCGCGGTGATCATCGCCGGCTGCTTGAAATAGGGCTTCAGGAAAGAGTCCGCGATCCGGCGCGAGAGCGGTGAACTGTCCTCGTCGACGATTGCGATCGGCGCATTGTTCAATGTCTCGGGAACGGCTTTTGCTTCCGTATAGACAGCTATCGTGAAGGAATAGACGATCAGTCCGAGCAATATCGGGTCGCGCATGAGCCCGCGCAGTTCCTTAATGCCGAGATGGAAGATGTTGGCGAGCCGCATCCGTCACCTTGCCTGTTTCTTGAGAAAGAAGGTACTTGCCGCGATCAGCAACGGCGCGGCAACGACGAGCGGCAGGAAAGCTTCAAGGAGGCTATCGAAGCCGAGGCCCTTCGAGAAGGTTCCGCGGGAGATGATGTTGAAATAGGTCGTTGGATAGATCTGGCCAATGACGGCCCCTACGCCCTGCAGCGACGAGACCGGGTCGATCATGCCGGCGAACTGCACGGCCGGTATGATCGTCATCAGCGTCGTCCCGAAGATCGCGGCGATCTGGCTCGACATGAAAGTCGAGACGAGTAGGCCGAAGGCAGTCGCGAATCCGACATAGAGAAGTGCCGCCGTGGCGAAGGCGAGCAGGCTGCCGGTGAATGGCACCTGGAAAGCCAGGATCGCAAACAGCCACAGGAGCACGGCGTTCATCATGCCGAGCACCAGGTAGGGAAGCTGCTTGCCGAGCAGGAATTCGAGCCTCGTCACCGGCGTCACGTAGAAATTGACGATCGAGCCGAGTTCCTTCTCCCGCACCACCGAGAGCGCGGCCAGCATGGCGGGGATCAGGAGGAGCAGCAGCGGAATGACCGCCGGCACCATGGCAACGAGGCTTTCGATGCCGGGATTGTAGCGGAAGCGGGTCTCGATCGAGAACTGACCGCTTGCGGCATCGCCGTAGATCTCGCGGGCCTTCTGGGCCAGCCAGTGGGCATGCATGCCCTGCACGTAGCCGCGCGTCGTTTCCGCCCGTTGCGGCATCGCGCCGTCGATCCACGCGCCGATTTCCACGTCGTGGCCGCGCGCGACATGTTCGGCAAAACCGGTCGGGATTTCGATCGCCAGCTTCAGCGAGCCGGCGCGCATGCGGCGGTCGAGATCGGCATAGTCTGCAAGCGGTGGCTGTTCGATGAAATAGCGGGAACCGGCGATACTGGCGAGGTAGTCGCGGCTGGCGACCGTATCGTCCCGGTCGAGAACCGCAAAAGTCAGGTCCTTGACGTCCATGTTGATGCCGTAGCCGATCACGAACATCAGGATAACGCTGCCGATCAGCGCCAGGGTGGCACGGATGGGGTCGCGGCGGATCTCCAGTGTTTCGCGAAGGCTGTAGCTCCAGATGCGGCGCAGGTCGAAGGAGCGGTGCGGGCGTGGATCGGCGAAGTTGCGCTCGCTTTCCGGGATTGATGGCGCAGGCGCCGAGGGAGCAGCGGTCTCGCCGATCGCATCTTCGAGATAGGCGATGAACGCCTCCTCCAGCGTTGCCGCATAGCGGTTCTTGCGGATCGCATCGGGCGTATCGCTCACCAGCACCTTGCCGGCATGCATCAGCGATATGCGGTCGCAGCGTTCCGCCTCGTTCATGAAATGGGTGGAGATGAATATCGTGACGCGGTCTTTCCGGGAGAGTTCGATCAACGCTGCCCAGAGCTGGTCGCGGGCGATGGGATCGACGCCGGAGGTTGGCTCGTCGAGGATCAGCACCTCCGGCGAATGGATCAGCGCCACCGCCAGCGAAAGCCGCTGGCGGACGCCGAGCGGCAGGGCGTCAGGGAGCGCGTCCATGACCTCGGCAAGCTCGAAACGCCGCCCCATTTCCTCGATCCGCGCCCGGATCGTGTCAGCCGGCAGCTGGAACAGCCGCGCATGCAGATCGAGGTTCTGCCGGACCGTCAGTTCGCCATAGAGCGAGAAGGCCTGGCTCATGTAGCCGACGCGGCGTCGCACACCCATGTCCTTCGGATCGACCGGCTTGCCGAAAAGCTTCGCCGTCCCCTCGCTTGCCGGCAGCAGGCCGGTCAGCATCCTCATCGTCGTCGATTTGCCGCAGCCGTTCGAACCGAGAAAACCGAAGATCTCGCCGCGGCGGATGCGGAAGCCGACATCGTCCACCGCCGTGAAATCCCCGAACCGCATCGTCAGGCCTTCCGCCTCGATGGCGACGTCAGCCTCGGTGAAGTCCGCAGGCTGGATCGCGACCGCGTGGTAGGCGGTGCGCTTCTCTTCGGGCATAAGCTGGATGAAAGCCTCGTCGAGAGTATGTGTGCGGGTACGGGTCAGAATCTGGCGCGGCGTGCCGGTCGCCAGCACCTTGCCGGCATCCATGGCCGCCAGCCAGTCGAAACGTGCCGCTTCCTCCATGTAGGCGGTCGCGACGATCACGCTCATCTGCGGCCGCTCCGTCCGGATATCCTCGACAAGGCTCCAGAACTGCCGGCGCGACAACGGATCGACGCCGGTGGTCGGCTCGTCGAGGATCAGAAGGTCCGGATCGTGGATGAGGGCGCAGCAGAGGCCGAGCTTTTGTTTCATGCCGCCCGAAAGCTTGCCCGCCGGCCGGTCCTCGAAGCCTGACAGGCCGGTGCGCTTCAGAAGGTTGGCGATGCGGTATTCCCGTTCCTCGCGGCCCTGGCCGAACAGGCGGGCAAAGAAATCGGCATTCTCGAACACCGACAGCGTCGGATAGAGGTTTTTGCCGAGTCCCTGCGGCATATAGGCGATGGCTGGATAAGTGCGGTCCCGGTGACCGGCGCTGCGCATGTCGCCGCCGAGCACCTCGATCTCTCCTGTCTGGATCTGCCGGGCGCCGGCGATGAGCGAAAGCAGCGAGGATTTGCCCACCCCGTCCGGGCCGATCAGGCCGATCATCCGGCCCGCAGGCAGGTCGAGGGTTATGCCGTCGATGGCGCGCGTGCTGCCGTAGGAATGGCTGACATCCTTCAGCCGCGCCACATAGCCCGGTTCCGGCGGGATACCCATCGCCTGCTGTTCCGGGCTCATGGGGTGAGCGGCTGCGACAGGACCGCAGGCCACTCGGCGGCGGGATCGAGCTTCACATAGGTCCGGCCCGGCAACCCGGTCTTGACCTGCGCGATGTATTTCTGAAGCAGTTCCGGAGAGACCCGCGCCCGCAGGCGGAACATCAGCTTCTGGCGCTCCTCTTCGGTTTCCACGGTCTTCGGCGTGAACTGCGCCACATCGGACACGAAGGATATGCGGGCCGGAATGACATACTGAGGGGCGGCATCGAGGACGATGCGGGCCTCGCCGCCGATCGGGGTACGCCCGGCCTCTTCCGTGGCCAGGAAGAAGGTCATGTAGACGTCGCCGACATCAAGGATGTTGAGCACGCGACCGCCGGCGGCAACCACTTCACCGGGCTGTGCCACGAGATATTGCACCCGTCCGTCACGCGGAGCCTTGAGCTCGGAATCGTGCAGATCGGCGTCGATCCGCGCGACGGTCGCCTGCATCGCCTCGACCGAGGCTTCGGCATCGATGACCTGAGACTGCGCCGCACCGATTGCCGCATCGGTCGCCGCAAGGTTGGCTTTGGCCGCGGAGACGGTTGCCACGCCTCCCTCGACCCGGGCCCGGTCGTCGTCCAGCAATTGGTCGGAAACCGACCCGCTGCGGCTCATCTGCTCGCTGCGCGCAAGCCGCTTGCGAGCCGATTGCAGCTGGACCTCGTTCTGGGAAACGGTTGCGGCCGCAGCTTCCTTTTCCGCCTGGCGCTGGACGACCAGGCTCTTCGCGGTTTCGATGGCAATCCTTGCCCTGGCAAGCTGGGCTTCCGCTTCCCGCTTCTGCGCTGCGAGCTGTTCGATATCCATGCGGGCGACGACCGCGCCGGCTTTGACGAAGTCGCCTTCCTTCACCAGAATGTCGGAAAGTCGTCCCGCGGTCCTCGCCGCGATGTCGATCTCGACGGCTTCGATGCGGCCGTTGCCGCTGGCCGTTCCCTGCATGGCTTGCGCCGCCCGAAGGTCCTGCTGATACCGCCAGCCGAAATAACCGGCGGCACCTACGACTGCGACAATGATGGCGGCTTTTGCGATACGGTTCAAAGGAGGCTCCATAAACGCGGATGTCGGCAGTTTCGTATCCGCCCATCACGGGCTTTGTGGTGATCTAAGTCAAGCGAGTAAGGTTTTTACCAGCGGCTCGGCACATAGGCGAGGCAAAAGCCTGATTTGCGCGCTCCTCGCTACGGCGGCAAGCGGGCCGCGAAATCGACGAGAATCGGCTGCTGACCCTTCAATATCTTGCGTTCCGCCTCGTCGAGGCCGAACCATCCGGCCCGGTCGACTTCCGGGAACTCCTTCATCAGTCCCGATTTCGGCGGCCACTCGATCTGGAACGTGTTGCTGACAACGGTTGCCGTATTGATATCGGCCTCTACCGACCAGGCGAGCACACGCTTGCCGCCGGGCTGGCGATATTCGCCGAGCCATTCGAAGGCGCCGTCTACTCGCGCTCCGACCTCCTCGAAAACCTCCCGCTTCGCGGCTGCCAGCTCGTCCTCGCCGTCGTCGACAAGGCCCTTGGGAATGGACCACGCCCCCTCGTCTCTGCGTGCCCAGAACGGCCCGCCGGGATGAACCAGAAACACTTGCCGATATCCGGCGGTTCGCCGGAATATCAATAGACCTGCGCTGCGTTTCGGCATGACAAAGCCTTCCTCATGGCGACAGCCGCCGCTTTCGATCCTAGCCAATCGGCGGACGGCGCGCACCCGTTTCGAATTATCCGGTCCGATTGACGAAGATCATGGCTCGGGCCGGTGCCGGTTCTAGGCTTTCCTCCACAGGGCCGATCAAGGCCTTATGCAGAGGAGACAGACAATGTCGTTCAAGACAGTGCTTGCAATGATCGGCAATACGGAACCTACCGCTGATCTTGCCCGTGCCATGGAGATCGCCACCGAGCTCGAAGCGCATCTTTCCGTGGCGGTCATCGGCCTCGCCGTTCCGGCAAACATGGGAGATTATCCGGCCGGCACGGTATGGCTCGACCAGCGGGACGAGGATCTGAGATTGCTCGACGGCATTGAGAAACAGGCAGCCCGCGCCTGCGAGACGAATGGCCTGTCGTTCGATGTCGACGTCATCTATGCGGAAGGCGTTTTTGTCAGCGAGGAAATTCACCGCCGTGCGCTTTATGCCGACGTGGTGGTGATCGGAGACGGCGTGCGCAGTGACCCCGTACTCACCAGGAGGATCGTCGATGGCGGCGTGTTCGAAGCGAGGCGTCCCCTCCTGCTGACGCCGAAGGACCGCAAGACGACCTTGAAGCCGCGGCGGATGCTGCTCGCCTGGAATTCCCGTGCCGAGGCCGCTCAGGCCGCCCGCGAGGCTCTTGATATGATGATCTGGGCCGAAGAGGTGCATGTCGTGCTCGTGGATCCCGACAGCTCCTATTGGGTCAGCGGCGGCGAACCCGGCGCCGACATTGCCGCCTATCTCGCCCGCCACGGCGTAGAGGTCGTCGTCGAACAACTGGCAAGCGGCGGCCGGCCGGTGGAAGAGGTGCTCCAAAGGCATGCGCTGGAAATCGACGCCGACCTCATCGTCATGGGCGCCTACGGACATTCGCGGCTGCGAGAGCGGATCTTCGGCGGCGTGACGGCCTCGATATTGCGGGAAAGCAGGTTCCCGGTCCTGATCGCCCGGTAGAACACGGAAACATCCGGCAAATCTTGCCTATCTCCCCCAGTCGGCGGGAGGTAGGTTTTGCGTCTATAGACAGCAGCAACAGGGAAGGGGGGCGATACTTGACCCCGCTGGCCCGGCCGCAAAAATCCGCCCCGCGGGGCTGAACCCGAAGGGCGGGTCAGATCGCATTACCTGGTGCTTATCGAGCCGGTTGCGCCACCGGCGTCCGGATAACGACGCCGCCGACGTCGGCTATGCTTGCGGCCAGGATACGTATCGCCTCTTGCTCCGCATCGGAGGCAAACTTGCCGATGACCTCCACGACCGAGTCGCACACTCTGACTTCGACCTTGTCCCTGCCCAGTCCCAGTTCCGCCAGGAGCCGCGTCGCGACGGCGAGCCGCAGCGCATCGTCGCCACGGGCGATCACGTCGGGGGTGGCGATGGCGATCCCGAGGACATCGCGGCGGCTGACGATCCCGACGAGCCTGCCGTTGTCGAGGACGGGAATGCGCTTAATGGCATGGAGGCGCATCAGCGCGACGATTTCGGCAACACTGGCATCAGGCGCCACACTGACGACCTTGCGGCTCATGCAGTCCTCCGCCTTCAACCCGTGCGTCTTGACGTAGTTTTCGAAGAATGCCGGGTCGCTATTGTCCGGAGCAGCCTTCGGCGAGAGGTTGAATTCGTGGCGCTTCAGAATATCACCTTCGGTGAGCATCCCGCATAATGTCCAATGATCGTCGATCACCGGCAGGCCGCTGATGTCGTTGTCGATCATCATCCGGATCGCGTGCCGGAGGCTGGTTCCGGGGCTGATGTGAACCAGCCGGGTGGTCATCAAATCTCTGGCAAGCATCTTGTGCTCCTCTGGTTGTGATCATCCGTCTCTGACTTCAAGCTTCTCCCATCGCACCCACACGGACCTTGACCTAGCGCAATCCCGAAGGGTGCGAAGGGCGATCAGGCCGGGCTCGTCTGCGGAGGTGCCATTTGTCCAGTTCGGTGACGGCCAGGATTGAGGAAGCGGCAAGCAGCATCAAAGCCCATTCGGCAAACGAGATCGGAGCGAGATCGAGGGTTTCGCGAAACCAGGGAAGATACATCGCCGAAATATGGATGGCCTGGGCGGCGATGACGGTGAGGATCAGCAGCGGGTTGCCGAAGAAGTTCAACGAGAAGATCGATCGGCGCTCCGAGCGGCTGGTGAAGGTCTGGATGTTTTCGAAGAGCACGAAAAGCAACAGCAGCATGTTGCGCGCCTGCGAAATCTCGTAGCTCTGGTACAGAAGATAGGAGAAGATCGCGAAACCGCCGCCGCCGATAACCAGCATCGACTGGACGATCCGTCGTATCATCAACCGGTCGAAGATCGGTTCCTTCGGACGGCGCGGCGGCCGCGCCAGTTCGTCCCCCTCCGGCTTCTCGCCGGCAAGTGCGACATCCTGGATGCCGTTGGTGACGAGATTGAGCCAGAGCAGTTGCACCGGAAGCAGCGGCATGGGCAGCCCGAGCGGGATTGCCAGCAGGAAGAGCAGCATTTCGGCAGCCCCCGTTGCGGTAAGCATCAGGATCACCTTGCGGATATTCGAATAGGCGGTGCGGCCTTCGCGGATGCCGCTGACGATCGACGCGAAATTGTCGTCGGTGACGACGATATCGGCGCTTTCCTTGGCGACCTCAGTTCCCTTGCGGCCCATCGCCACGCCCACATGGGCGTGTTTCAAGGCGGGAGCGTCGTTGATTCCGTCGCCCGTAACGGCCACGAAATGGCCGTTACGGGCGAGCGACAGCACGATCGCGAGCTTCTGCGCCGGGGCGACCCGGGCATAGATCCGCGCCCGCCCGGTCAGCACGTCGAGTGTGTTCTGCCCGGCCACCTCCGCCTTTCCGACCTCGGCGCCGGTAGTGATCTGATCGGGCGTGAACCGCAACCCGGCCTCCGCGGCGATGGCGGCGGCCGTCTTCGGATCGTCGCCGGTCATCATCACCACCGTTATACCGGCGGCGCAGCAATCCCGGATCGCCTGCGGAACTTCCGGACGGATCGGATCCTGCATGCCGGCAAGGCCGAGAAACATCAGCTCGACCAGGTGATGAAGACCGAAGGTCTCGTCCGAACCGCCTCGGATTTCCCCTTCCGCAAACGCGAGCACCCTGAGCCCGCGCTCGGCCATCTCCTGCTTTTGCCGGAGAAGCATCTCGCGATCGATCGGCACAATGCCGTTGCCGCCATCCATCCGGTCCGCCATGTCGATCAGGGTTTCCGCCGATCCCTTGACGAAGATGCGTACCCGCTCGCCCCGGCGGTGGAACGAGGCGGCATATTTGAGGTCCGGCTCATAGGGGATGCGCGCGATCAGCGGGTAGCTGTCCTTCATCGCCTGCTGCTCGAGGCCGCCCTTGCGGGCCGCAGCCAGGAGAGCGATGTCGACCGTATCGCCGACGCCTTTCCAGCCGTCCGCATGGCGGGTAAGTGCGCCCTCATTGGGCAGAACGGCCGCCTTCAGCAGTCTCTCGGCACGATCACGCGCCTCCGCCGGGCTGAGGTTCGACCCGCGGATCTCGCAGGTATCGAGATCCATGCCGGCATCGAGCACGAGTTCGCTGCTGTCGGGCAGGCGGATATCGGTGACTGTCAGCTCGTTGAGAGTCAGCGTCCCCGTCTTGTCTGTGGCGATCATCGTGCAGGAGCCGAGGGACTCGACGGCCGGCATGCGGCGAACGATGACATTGCGCCTGGCCATGCGGCGCATGCTGATCGCCAAGGCGATCGAGATGGCGATCGGCAGGCCTTCCGGAATGGCGCTGACCGCAAGCCCGACCGACATCAGGAACAGGTCGCTCCAGGCAAGCCCGCGAAACAGGCCAACGGCGATGAGGAGGACGGAGGCGAGCCCGACGCTCCAGGCGATCATGTTCGAAAAATGCTTCAACCGGATCATCAGCGGCGGCTGGCTGGTCGAGACCCTGCCGATCTCGGCGGCGATCCTGCCGATTTCGGTCGAAAGGCCGGTCGCAACGACCAGACCGGTGCCGCGACCGCGCGTGACAAGGCTGCCTGCAAACGCAAGGCCGGATTTCCTTTTTTCGTTCGGCGCCCCTATGGCGGTGACGGTCTTGCGCGCCGGCGCGGATTCGCCCGTCAGAAGCGACTCGTCGCAGAGCAGGTCATTGGTCTCGAAAAGCTCGATATCGGCCGGGATGCGGCCGCCGGCCTCGATCCGGACGAGGTCGCCCGGAACCAGCAGGCACGCCTCGATCTCCTGCGCCGTCCCATCGCGGATGACGATCGCGACCGGCTGTTCAAGACTGCGCAAGGCTGCCGCAGCGCGGCCGGCGGAATATTCCTGGATGCCGCCGATCACGCCGTTCAACACCAAAACGATGCCGATGAACACCGCATCCTCGGCCTCGCTGACGAGAAGCGAGACCACAGCCGCGATCAGCAGGATATAGATGAGCGGGCTGCGGAATTGCGCGAGGAAGATCAGGAGCAGGGAGGAGGTTTTGGGCTCGGGAAGGCGGTTCAGGCCGAATCGCGCCAGACGCCCTGCCACCTCGGCACTGCTCAACCCCTCAGGGGACGTATCGTTCAGCTCGGGCTGGGAATGGGCGAAGACTGAATTTAGAGGCATCGGCGCTCCAGATCAAACTGCGCCACCCTCATTGGGAAAACGGAGAGGCGCCCAATCGAGGAGGATAACCGCCAGGGTTTGCCGGCAATTGATATCCGTCAACGTGGGAGCGCGTGCTGGTCGCTGCGCGGTGATCGCAGATCGAGTTGTGACATCGCCAATTGATATCGACGTCAAATGCTCAGTAGGTTCGGGAAATCTAGATAGATTGGCTGGGGAACCTGGATTCTCACATGATTTCAAAGACTTAGTTGAAGAGCCTTGAAATTCCCTCTGTTTTCCCATCGCGAGCGACCGTGGATGCCACCTTTGTGCCCTGGCTTTGGGCATCAGTCAACACGGGGTTGAAGCGGCAATAATTTCCGCCTTTAGGCCGAAGTTTACGCTCCCGCGGTCATCGCGGGGATGGCCGCTTCGCGCCGCCATTTCGGACGTTCGAACCTTCGGCTGAACTTCATGAAAGCTGACTTTCAAATGGATGGTTGGGCACATGCCTATTCCATCCGGAATTTGCCGACCGCACCGATCGACGCTGAAGAATATTCCCGGTGCAGGGTATCCTTCTACCTTATGCTTGCTCTGTTGCTCATTGCTGTTTTTCAACTTGACATCTTAGGAGCAGCAAACTGAAGCTCTATGGGATACAGTTTCCCAGGATTGCTCATGTCTGATCCCTCCGAGCCAATTGAATTAGACCTCGAAGTTTTATTTTCTTTTTATGATAGCCTACGGGACGGCCGTTTGGGTTCGGGGGCACGTGCTGACCTAATACAAGAGAAACTTGTTCGTAAGCTTGGAAGGTTTGGTGAGTCAGGTTACTGGCTAGCAGGTGCAAGTACGATTGACGATTGGCGTCTTACAACGAGAAACGGCACTCGGAAGAATCCAGTCACACGTCCAAAAAGAGTTTTGGCCGCATTCTACGAAAGCTTCAACGTAGACATCTCGAAAGATAAGGAATTCACGAACTATTTTTATGTTGATGAATCTGTATTCGACCTAATTGAAGTCCGGACGCCGACTGTAGAGCCGCTGGGACCCGACAGCGAAATGTCTCATAAAGTTCGCATTGGTGCTGTTCGCCTGAATACGATTAGAAAAGATGTAATACTTGCCACTTCGAGTCCAAAAAAAATCGATGCGACGCTGGGATTTATTAACATTTCAATTATTGTGACGCTCCCCTCAGAAGAAGGTGAACGCAAGCCAAATTTCAAGCTCATCTTCCTGTCGCCAGCAGAACCGGAGACCCAAGACGGAAAGGTCATAGGCACAACGGTTCGATTGGTTTATCCAGATCGCGATTGGAAATCGGAATGGGGATGGGAATGGGAAATGCTCAAGCCACCGAGCCACCAGATAAACCTGGGCCAATTGGTTAATGCCTCTCTGATGGAGTTTGCGTCCAAGCCTAAAGACAATGTCAAAATCGTGATGAGTGTAGAAAATAAGAATTTCTATACAATGATACACCTACTGGATGCGAAAGACTGCAACTTAGACGAAGAAAAGACGATTTCCGCAAGGGAAAAGCTGATTGCGCAAGTACTGAAAAAGCGGCTTGATATGAAAGGGCGCTACGAATTTGCTGGCGGCAACATAATGGTTGAGGGGTCGGATGATTGATTGGATATTTTCTGAAGATGACATCATCCTCACCGAGACGGAAGCCAAAGCTATCGAAGCAATCTTAGCGTCAGATTGTAGAGACCCCGTCAAAACCGTCTTAGAAGCTGGTTACAATCCTAGCTCCTTTTTTGAACACGGAAACTGGGAAGGCATCGATTTTCGTCGTTCCAATGTGGACGGCGTTTCATTTGATGGCGCGATTTTGACTTCAGCGATATTCGATCGTAGCCAGTTTGATTTGGTTTCGAAAACCAACCCAAGAACTATAGACAAAGTTCATATCTATGAAGTTTACGGGGCAGAAGACGAACCGCATATAACTATACTGCAAGACAAGCCGTTGGACAGCGGCGAAGCCGCACACGATTTTCGATATGTATTGAAAAAAATTCTCACGCAAGGCGGCCCAACAAAGGGAGACTGGGCAATACTTACAGCTTTTTCGAGGCGGCTTACAGCCCCAAGAGGTAGAAGATGGGCATTGAACCATTTATTAGAGAATTTTTCTGGCCAAGTTTCAAATATTTTCTTGGAGTTCTGCGGTGAGGAAAATAAAAGTCCGATCGAGGATGAAACAACAGCAGACTTACTCATTAAAATCTCAAAAATAAATGATGGATATGAAATAATAAAATACATTGCAAGCTTGCACAAACTGGATAGACTGCACGGTTCTATAATAACCAAAGCCGCAAGCTTAATAAAGGGAATGGACGAATTTCGACAGTTTATTAAGGTCGCAAAGTTCGATGGGTGGGAATTAAGCCAGTATGCGATATCGCTGTCGGCTATTAATGTTTGCAAGAATATCGAAGATGCGCGAGTTTTCCTCGAAATTCTTGAAGAAGTGGGCAATAAGCCTGCCCCAATCGTCTTCAGCAGGCTTGCCCAAAGCAGCAAATCGATGGACGGCGTTCGCGAACTTCTCGCGATGATGAAAGAGGCTGGGGTTCAGCCTGACCCGACCGTCTTCAGCAAGCTTGCCGACAGCAGCAAATCGATGGACGGCGTTCGCGAACTTCTCGCGATGATGAAAGGGGCTGGGGTTCAGCCTGACCCGACCATCTTCAGCAGGCTTGCTGAAAGCACCAGATCCATGGACGGCGTTCGCGAACTTCTCGCGATGATGAAAGAGGCCGGGGTCAAGCCTGACCCGACCGTCTTCAGCAAGCTTGCTGAAAGCACCAAATCGATGGACGGCGTTCGCGAACTTCTCGCGATGATGAAAGAGGCTGAGGTTCAGCCTGACCCGACCGTCTTCAGCAAGCTTGCTGAAAGCACCAAATCGATGGAAGGCGTTCGCGAACTTCTCGCGATGATGAAAGAGGCCGGGGTCAAGCCTGATGGGAGACACTACAAAACATTCATAGGCTGTTGCCGATCGGTTGAAGAGGCTCAGGCTTTTCTAAAAGCCATAGACGAGGAAAACGGAAAGCAAAGTATCACATCCTTTGATCGCATGCTTTCGAACAGCGAAAGCGCAGACAAAGCGGAAGAGATTTGGAACCTTTACGCAAAATACTGTCTCACACAAAGCCACATAAGCTTCACTATTTTTCTTCGAAAGCTTGAGCCTTGGGAACTTGCTTGGGAAAATTATCGAACGCGTCGGCCGCCCAGAGTGATTGTCACCATCAACATGTTTAATTCACTCCTCTTGAAGTCACGCAATCGGACTCAGTTGAAAAAAGTCTTCGACGAGATGACCAAGCGACGGATCACTGCCGACGAGTTTTCGTTGACTTCCATTCTCGGAAGCGCGCTCTCTGACCGAGATGTCATCTGGGCTCTATCGAATGTTGAGGCTTTTGGTTTAGACATCTCACGAATCCAGCCTGAAACGCTGGGTGATCAGGCGGAGCGCTATAGACGCATTACATCGAGAACCTGAGGTGCGGTGCTTCGGCCCCAAATTTACAGCACCTAATTGCTGATCAAAATTTCATGCACCCGGAGTTAACAAGCCATTCCGGGCAATTGCGCCACTTTCCGGGCATTAGGACACTTAGCGTCCGGGCAATTGAACATGCGACTCCAAGGTCACGAGCGGCAACCGGCCGTTCGAGTTTAACCAGGAGAAGCAGACATGAACTTCAAAATCGAAGCCTATAAGCGCTCTGTCGTCACCGCAGCGGCATCCCTTGACATCATTCAATGCAGTTTCGCTGAGGCGAATAAGCTGGAGATCGCGATAACGGTCTCGGTCGTCGGCCCGAGCCTTGAGCCGATTGCTTTTGCAAGCATGGATGGAGCTAACCCGCACTCTCGTGAGACTTCACGCAAGAAGGCACAGACCGCCGCATCCACGCGCCGTCCAACCGGCTGGATGTCTCCCGAACTCGCCATCGAACTGCCGCTGGCAAGTAGCGGCCTGCTGACCAACGTTCCCGGAGGCTTTCCGATCACGATCGATGGCGTTGTCATCGGCGGGCTTGGCATCGCGGGCGGAACTGTCGAGCAGGATGCCGAGATCGCTCAGGCCGCGCTTGCCGCATTTTGTGTTGCCGTGTCCTAACAGCACCGACGAGAAGGAAAGCTAACATGGAAAAGATTACTCTTCATGAAAAAGACAAATCGGTGTTGAAAGCCCCGGCACAGGCAGTTGCGCTGGGCGACTTCCGAGCCTTCTTTTCGGCCTCGCCCAATGCCTTCGAGGCAAAGGCTCCGCACTTGCCGTGCCAGGACAAAGTCGCAATTGTTGTTGTGGACGCGCTTCGCGCAACGACGAGTTGGGTCGCTATTGGCGCCACCGGGCCTCGCGGTATCCTGATCAAGATCAAATCAAAGGAGGGTGTCGGCTTGCCGGCACCTTTCGCCCCCGACGGCGAATGGGTTCGCGCTGGCGAATTGCACGGAAGGCCCATCAATGGCGGTGTAATGGGAAACTCGCCGACCGAGGTGCGCTCGGACATGTTCGGGAGCCGCTGGGTTCGCTTTGAATCCACCAACGGTGCCCATGCCGTCGAACTCGCGACCACCATTGAGAATGCCGAGGTTTACATTGGCTGCTTCCAAAATATTGGATCAGTCGTTGAAGCTGCGATCAAAGATGGCTGTGGTTCGCTTGTGGTGGTCGCAGGCGGCTTCTATGGCTCAGCAACGATTGAGGACAACGTTTGCGCAGGGCGCTTCTTTAAGGAGTGGATCGCTCGAACGGGAATTTCGCGCCAGGATTTGGATGACGAAGCCAGAATCGCCTTGGCGTCTGCTGAAGCGTTCCCGGATGATCGCGAACTTCTCGCCACTTTGAAGGGGGCACAGGTCGCTCGCCTTCTTCGTGAAGTTGGCCGCGAAAGCGATGTGGATGCCATCATCACTGGCATCGGGGTCGATCCCGACATCTGGGATCGGATGCACTCTACTGTGTTACGCTACACCGCCCATGAAGGTCTTGGCGTTTTCGTACCCGTGAACCAGATGGAGATGGCGTGATGGAACGGGAGCACAAATTGGCCATTGGCGATCTTGATGGATCGCTACACCAGGATCTCGTGCACGCTTTGCACACCGCTATCAACGAGCCTGGAGCCAGTCAATACCCGAGCCCCTTGGGGCTCGCCTCTACCCGCTCGAAGGTGGCAGACTATTTTGCCTCGGCTCATGGTGTCGAGCTTGGGCCGAAGGGTGTGCTCATTACTCATGGCGCACTCCCGGCTATTTACTTCGGCCTTCGGGCAGCGGCGCGTCAGGGTCGACCTTGCGGCTTTTTCAAGCCATATTTCAATGCGTTTCCCGCAACTGTCGTGGGAAGCGGAATGCTACCTGTCCCAATTCCTTTGCCCAGCGGGCGTCTTCAAAAGAAGGATATCGGGGATCTATTCGCGATGTTGACGGGCGGTGTTCTGTTGCTCAACAATCCACACAATCCGACAGGACGCACCTTCGACTACGACGAACTTCTTGTCATACGCGATGTCTGCAGAGAGTTCGATATCAGGATCTTGTCCGACGCCGTCTATAACGAACTCTACGAGACCGACCGCCCGATCAGCTTGATCGGTTTGGAGCCGACAGCGATCGAAGCGATCAGCATATCGAAGACGTTTGGTGCTTGCGGATATCGGGTTGGTTCGGTTGCGGGCAATCCGAATTGGATTGCTTCCGTCGCGGATCGGTATGCCGTGCTAAACGGGGTGCCCTATGCGGCACAGCGTGTGGCAGAATACGCTTGGTCCCATATGCCAGGCGTCTCAGAACTCCGGAAAGAAATCGCATCGAGGCGCGTCGTCGTCGTCGAGGCGCTTCGAGCGATCGGCTTTAAGGTAGACACGGAGCGCCAAAACCTAAGCTCCATGTTTGTCTGGGCAAAACTGCCGGAAATGAGTGCTCCGGCAAGCTTGGTCGTGCAGCGGAGCGCGGCATTCGGTGTGCATATTTCGAATGGCGAGATCTTCGGTGATGAGTCAGGCAGGTTCATTCGAATTGCACTCAATGAACCGTCAGAACAACTGGCCGAAGCCATGTCTCGGCTGACTTTTGCAATGGGAGATGTCAATGAAGCAGCTTGAACATCCTTGGTTTCTTTCTGTGCAAATGGATGTCGATCCGTCTCACGAATCGTTGTTCCACGAAGTCTACGAGACCGAACATATTCCTGCATTGCTCGAAGTGCCGGGTGTTCGTTCGGTGCGCAGGTTTCGCCGGAATGAAGAGTTGCGGATTGCTTTGGGCGGGGAGGTGCAGACCCTTTCCTTTCCAGCGGAGCCCGGATTTACGGCCCTTTATGAGCTAGCAGACCCGGAAATCATCTTGGGATCACAGTGGGCCAAAGCTGTCGAAGCAGGGAGGTGGTCATCGCTGGTAAGGCCGTTTACCAGCAACAGACGCCACACGATCCACTCAACAGTTTCCTGGAAGACGAAGTCGTAAATGGAATCCGGAAGTGTACAATTTATGTCATGCGGTCGCGGTATAACTCCGCGACCGTTTCATTTTCTTGGGAGATCATAGTATGCCTGTGGTCTGCCGACGAAGGTCAACTATGACTTGGATCCCAGCATTCTTCGGAAGCTACCTCACGACACAAATGGCATTTCATTGCAGTGGGCTGCCCCAATTAAACGTCCGCTTAAGCCAATCATGTGCCCCAAGGCCGCTACTCGGCTCGCGGCCCGTTGCGGTCATTGCCCGCAGGGTCCCCAGCCAGTTTTCCAGCCGCGTTCGAACACGACGGAAGGCCAAAGGAACTGCGCCCAAGATCGCCCAACTTATTGAGAAGACGCCACTTTTCGGTGCGGGAGATAGTCGCCAATTTGGATCGAAAAATCGGTCAAAAATTATTCTCCTGGGAGACCTGGATTCCCACATGATTTCAATGACTTAGTTGGAAAGTCTTGGAATTCCCTTTGTTTTCCCATCGCGAGCGACCACGGACGCCACCTTTGTGCCCTGGCTTTGGGCATCAGTCAACGGGGCGCCAGAGCGGCAATAATTTCCGCTTTCACGAAGAAGGTGACATCGCCGGGGATGGCCGCATTGCGCCAAAGTAGACATCGCGCTACCTCGCCGCCATAAGCTACTAAAGCGGTGACAATGTCTCGCCACCGCCCTCCTTGAGCACACATAATAGAGGCTAGATCCCGGAAAGAACTCCGATGTCACCGGAGCGCCAGATATTGTCGACCGTGTTGCGGGTGATGACCCAGATGTCGCCGCTCCTCTTCAGCTCGACGTCGTAACGGTTCTTCATCAGGTAGTGACGCGAGGGATCGCTGCGGGGAATGTGCTGCGCCTCGACGAGAACATCCATGCGCGCCGTGTCGCCATTGATCGTTACCCGCGGATTGCTGACGGAATGCGTGGTGTCAAGGGTGGCGAGCGATGTCGTCAGCGCGGAGACTATGACATCCCGGCCCTCGATGACCGGATAGTCGAAGCCGGCCTTGGCGGCAGCCGGTCGGAAGTCGGAGACGGCATTTTCCGCCAGCGACGAGGCGAGGAGATTGTTGTCGCGAAGATCGATACCGGCGGCGAAGCGATAGAGAGCCTCGACAACGGCGAGCCTGTCTGCTGCGTCCTGTGCGAACGATGGCGATATGGTCATGAACGTGCTCCTTGTCGTGCCGGAGGCCTGCGGAACGCACACCTTCCCCGGCATCGGCGCGCTGCGCGCCAATGGTTGTGGTCCTAAGAACTGCTGTTAAGCCGGTTATTCGAGATCGGCGTCGATGCGCTCGATCAGGCCGGTGGGATTGATCGCGATCTTCAGGATGCCGATCTCGTGTCCGAAATCGCCGGTGAAATCGAGCCGGACGTACGAATGGAAGGTGTCCAGTTCTTCCATGGATAGCGGCTTGCTGTTGGTGCTGTAGCCGACGAAGAACCGCTCGAGGTATTGGCGGACACCAGTGCGACCAACGAAGGCGTTGCCGACCGAAACATCGTCGATGACGGCGTCGGTTGCGAACAGGGACAATGCTCCTTCGACGTCGAAGGCATTGGCGGTCGCGATGAAGGATTCGACGAGTTTTTGCATGGTTCCGGGTTTCTCAGACATCGTTGATCGAGGTGTCGGCGATGGTCTGCGCGAAGCCGGTGCCGAACAGGGTCGCGGGCGTCTGGAAACCGGGACGGACTTCGCCGCCCAGGACGCGCCGACCAGCCTCGGCTGCCGCCATCGCCGTGAAAGTGTAGCCGTTGACCGTATCGAGGACGGAACGGGTGACCTTCCCATCCGCGCCGGTCACTTCGATGGACGCCCGGTAGCGGTTCGCTAGTCGCTCGTCTTCGCTCGGCCCGTCCGGGAGCGTCGAGAGATCACCCTGTGGGAAGCCGTCGCCGGTAACATGCACGAAGGTTTCGACGTCGGGAACGCCCGTCGCCCGCCAGATGGTGATGAGGTCGGGCAGTGTGACCGGGAAGCAGTCGACGGCACCCTTGCCGAAATCGAATTTCCGAATTCCGTCGGCGGCAATGGCAACAAGCTCGCCGTCCACCCGCGCCAGGGTCTCGACGGTGACGTTCTCGTTGGCGCTGATCGCCGACCCGCGTGAAAGTCCGCCCGCCACATGCAGCGCGATCCTGATCTTGCGAGGGTTGCTCACACGCGACACCGCATGTCCTGCGAGGCTACCGAGCATGGCGACGCTGCCACCGCCGCCCGGCATCAGCATGACACCTGCCGCCTTCGCTCTGTCGTCCAAGGTCTCGGCCAGACGATAGCTGTCGAGTTCGGCAGCCGTGTCGAGATAGTGGATACTGTTGCGGATAGACGCCTTCATCAGGGCATCGGCAGTGCGCATAAACGGCCCCGCGCAGTTTAGGAGGACGGAGATGCCGGCCAGACCGGCATCGATCGTTGCAGCATCGTCGAGACCAAAGACGCGGTATTCGACGCCGAGTTCCGCAGAAAGCGTCGAAAGGGTCGCTTCGTTTCGGCCGGCGAGAACAAGCGGCGTACCTGCCGCCTTCGCATGCCGCGCCGCCATGCGGCCGGTATAGCCGGTCGCGCCGTAGATCATCAGTTTGGTCATGTCAGTGCTGCCATTCCTTGTAGACGAATTCGAGGCTGTAGCCGTCCGGATCACGGACCTGGGCGGCGTAGTAGCGGGGGTCGTAGTGGAGCTGTGCTCCCGGCGGATGGATTGCCGAGGCGCCTGCCGTCATGGCGGCGGCGAAGGCTGCGTCGACCTGGGAGGTGCCATCGGCGACGAAGCCGACATGGGCCGCACGGCCTTCGACCACGCCTTCGCGGAGCCAGAAGAATACCCGGCCGTTCGCCCCGAACCCTTTCAGATCCGGATGACCGGGAGGGCCGTCCTTCCCTTCGTAGTCGTGGGCGTGAACGATGCCGAGTGGGGCCAGCGCCGCCTCGTAGAAGGCGATCGAGCGATCGATGTCGCTGACGGAAATGAAGACATGGTCGAGCATATTGCTCTCCTTCGTTCAGATGATGTAGCCGCCCGCGACCTCGATGTTCTGGGCGTTGACCCAGCGGTTCTCGAAAGACAGAAGGCTGGCGACGACTTCACCGATCTCTTCAGGCTCGCCAACGCGGCCGAGCGCCGTCTGGCCTGCGAGTATCGCCTTGAACTCGTCGTTCAGGCCGCCGCCGAGTTCCGTGCGGATTGCGCCGGGCGCGATCGAATTCGCCCGGATGCCCCGCTCGCCGAACTCCTTGGCCATGTAGCGGGTCAGGACTTCCAGACCACCCTTGAAGGAGGCATAGGGGGCGATGCCTGAAGTCGCCACGCGCGTCGTTGCACTGGTGATGTTGATGATCTGGCCGCCGTCGGCCATCAGCGGCAGCAGGATCTGGGTCAGGAAGAACGGCCCCTTGAGATGGACGTTGAAGAGCCCATCGAACTGTTCTTCCGTCACAGTCGCGATCGGATTGAAGAGGCCGTATCCGGCATTGTTGACGAGATAGTCGAAGTTGCCCCGGCCGAAGACGGAACGCAGTTTCGATGCAACCGAATCCCGGAAGGCCGGGAACGCGCCGATGTTGCCGACGTCGAGCTTCAAGGCGACGGCCTGACCGCTGATCTCCATGATCGTCTTCACAACATCGTCAGCCTTCGCAGGGTTGCTGTTGTAGGTCACAACGACGCCCATTCCTTTGCCGGCGCATTCGATGGCTGTGCTGGCTCCGAGACCCCGGCTTCCTCCGGTGACGATGACGATCTTCATGGCTATTTCCTTGGCTGTTTGCTGTACCCTGAAGCTAGGCCTGCGCCGTCTCGCCCGCTCACCTATTCCTCTCCGAAGCTTGCCTATTTCTGCTTCCCTGTTGCGAAGGCGATCCTGACATGCCACGGTCTCCTCCATGGAAAAACAACTCCAGGATCTGCGTGACCTCGCCTCTTCGGCGGAAAAACGCCGCACGGAAACGGGAATTCCCCGTGTTGCGATGGTCCAGGGCGAGATCCCGGAGCATCGGCTTTCGGCCGTCTACGAGCCGATGATCAACCTGATCCTGACCGGGTCGAAGAAGATGACGGTCGGCGAGCGGACATTCGCCTACGACCCGGCGACGTATTTCGTCATGTCGGTCGATCTTCCGGCGGTGGGATCGGTTCACCCTTCGGTGGCGGGAGAACCCTATCTCGCGGTCAGCCTGACACTCCACCCGCCAACGGTCGCCGCCCTCATCAGCGATCTGCCCGTGCAGGTGTGCAGCAAGCTGTTCGGCTCCGGTTTCTCCGTCGCGCCGGTCAATGACGAGTTCCTCGACGCCTGGGTGCGGATGCTCCGGCTGATGGACCGTCCGGACGAAATCGCCGTGCTTGCACCTGCCTACGAGCGTGAGATCCTCTTCAGGGTGCTGCAAGGCCCGCTCGGTTGGATGCTGCGGGACATTGCAGCGCCCGATGCGGCACTGTCGCGGATCGGCGTTGCGATCCAATGGATTCGGGAAAACTTTGCCAAGCCGCTGAGGGTCGAGGCTCTCGCGGAAATGGCAGCTCTGAGCGTCTCGGCGTTCCATCGACACTTCAAGGCAATCACGGCGCTCAGCCCGATCCAATACCAGAAGCAAGTCCGCCTGCTGCATGCGCGCCGGCTTTTGATGGCCGGAGAAGGAACGGCAACGTCGGTCGCCTTCGGCGTTGGCTATGAAAGCCCGAACCAGTTCAGCAGGGAATACGCAAGGCAGTTCGGACTACCGCCCTCGAAGGATGTCGTCCGGCTTCGGGGCGACGCCGTGTGACGGGGTGCTTTCCTCCAACGGCCGCTTCGGGCCGAATGCGGCCTTCCGCCTCGCGCTAAGAGGAGACATTGGCTACGGTGACAGGACGTATTGTAGTGGGTTGCTTGCGGGTGCCAGCCAATTTTCCTAGCGCCTTCGAACGCGACGGATGGCCCAAGGAACTGCGGCCGAAATCGCCCAAGTTATTGAGAAGACGCCACTTTTCCGAGGGGGAGCTGGTCGCAAATTTAGATCGAGAAATCGATCAAAAATGACTTGCCTGGGGACTTTGGATTATCACATGATTTCAATGGCTTAGCGGAAAATCCTTGAAATCCCCTCTCTTTTCCCATCGCGAGCGACCGTGGATATCACCTTTGTGCCCTGGCTTTGGGCATCAGTCAACAGGACGGTGGAGCGGTAATAATTTCCGCGTGCGGACCTCAAGTTTGCGGTCAGGCGGCCATAGCGCCCGGCAGCTTCGCGCCCTCAACGCAGATCTTGAGCACATGGTGCCTGCCGGATCGAAAGAGGATGTCCACTCAACCCTCCGGTTGCAAGCCCGCCTTCAGAGTCCTCAGCCCGTCGCGTTATTTCTTGGCATCGAAGTACTGTGTACTATGGGGGGAGAGATGCTGCATTGGGCGGATATTGCTATGCGACTGGTTACCACCGCGCCAAGAACTCCGGCGCACATGCCCTCTGTGATGTGTATCAGGGGCGGTCGAGACAGTGGCCACGGTATAGGATCGCGTTATAAAACTGAGCTAGATAGGTGGCCATCCGGCAAAGTTCTTGTGTAGCACAAGTTGAACGTTGACCTTTCGCCAAACGCACGACCATGATCGAAAATCGTTTCATCACTTGAATAAATTGTTGCGTATGACTGAACCTTTAGAACTCTTCCTACAGCGTTGCGTTTCGATCGACCTAGAAGTTGATCCTGCAACCGCGAGCATCTTCGCTTTTGCGGCGGTGCGCGATGATGCTCGGCCCGCAATACTGGCAAAAAAGCGCGATCTCCTGGCAGCCCTAGATCGCCTGGAAGCAGAAGCAACTGGCGGCGTGCATCTGCTCGGCCACAACATACTTCGGCATGACTTGCCTCATCTTTTCGCGGTGCGGCCCAGGCTGGCGAATATTCTTAGATCACCGATAGACACTCTATGGCTCAATCCGCTCGCATTTCCGCGTAATCCCTACCACCACCTGGTCAAGCACTACCATGACGGGCGCCTGCAAGCGGGCCATATCAATGACCCTGAACTGGATGCGCGACTGGTGTTTCAGGTACTGCGCAATCAACTCGCGGCTCTGACCCAGCAGAACGCCGACCAACCCGATGCCGTCGCAGCCTTTCATTTCCTTGCTACGAGAATGGAGAACCCAGACGGGTTCGACGCGGTGTTTCGGGAGGTTCGCGGTGCTCCTGCGCCCGACCCTCTTGTGGCAACAGAAGCGATCTCACGGCTTCTGGCGGGGCGCGCCTGCGAGAGGCGGGTCGAGCAGACGCTGAACCGCCTCTCGAACCCGCAGCTTGGTTGGCCGATGGCCTATGCTTTGTCCTGGATCTTGGTCGCGGGCGGGGACTCCGTCATGCCACCTTGGGTACGGGCGCAGTTCCGCGAGGCTGCACTGATCGTGGGGCACCTACGCGACGCCAATTGCAAAAGCCCAGATTGCACCTGGTGTAGCGAGAAGAACGACCCGGTCCGCGCGTTGTCGCGCTGGTTCGGGTTCGATGCCTTCCGCGCTGAGCCGGTGGATGATATGGGCCGCCCCCTGCAGGAGCGGATCGTCGATGAGACGATGCGCGGGGCGAGCGTCCTCGGTATTCTGCCGACCGGCACCGGCAAATCGGTCTGCTATCAGATCCCCGCCCTGTCGAAGTTCGACAAGACCGGAGCGCTGACGGTGGTGATCTCGCCGCTAGTCGCGTTGATGGCCGATCAGGTGCAGGGCATGGCGCGGGCAGGAATCTCCTCTGCCGTAACCATCAACGGAATGCTTTCAATGCCTGAGCGGCAGGATGCGCTGGACCGGGTGCGCATGGGAGAGGCGGCAATGCTGCTGATCTCGCCCGAGCAACTGCGCAGCAACTCGGTCCGATCGGTTCTCGCGCAGCGCGCGATCGGGCTGTGGGTGCTGGACGAGGCGCATTGCGTGTCGAAATGGGGCCACGATTTCCGGCCGGACTACCGCTATGTCAGCCGCTTCATCAAGGAATCCTCGGGGGATGAAGCGCCCGCGCAAGTGCTCTGCTTGACCGCCACCGCCAAACCCGAAGTGGTGCGTGACATCCGAGAGCATTTCCAGTCACGGCTTGGATGCGAACTTTTGCTGCTGGACGGTGGCGCAGTGCGCACCAATCTCAGTTTCGAGGTCCGGCCGACGCAGCGGGGCACCAAGCTGGCCGACATCCTCGATGTGATCGAGACCAAGCTACCACAGGAGGGCGCTTCGGGTGCAGTGGTCTATTGCGCCACGCGTAGCGAGACGCAGCGCGTTGCCGAGTTCCTCAAGCAGCAGGGTCTGTCTGCGGAACGGTTCCACGCCGGGCTGACGTCCGAGGAGAAGCGTGACATTCAGGAACGATTTCGCATCGGCGAACTGCGAATTATCGTTGCGACCAACGCCTTCGGCATGGGGATCGACAAACCCGACATCCGACTGGTGGTCCATGGCGACATTCCCGGATCACTGGAAAACTACTTGCAGGAAGCCGGGCGGGCCGGCCGCGACCGCGCTCATGCCAATTGCGTGCTGCTCTTTGCCGAAGAGGACGTCGAGCGCCAGTTCTCGCTTTCGGCTCGCTCGCGTCTGGCCCGGCACGAAATCGGCGCGATCCTGAAGGCCCTGCGGCGACTTGACGAGCGGACGAAGAAGACCGGCACCGTGGTGGCCACCTCAGGCGAAGTTGTCCGAGCTGAACGCGATCAGGAGTTTGAGCGCGACATCAACACCGACGATACCAGGGTGAAGACCGCGGTGTCCTGGCTGGAGGAAGCCACGCTGCTGAGCCGAGAGGAGAACAAGGTTCAGGTCTTTCCCTCATCCCTCAGGATCCGCAACCTGGAGGAAGTCGAGGCCATCCTGGCCAAGGCCGCGATCACCGGCACCCGTCGCAAGCAGCTTCTGGATATTACGCGCCACTTGATGAACGCGCCGCCCAATCAGGGCATTTCCACTGACGAGCTGGCTGGGATCAGCGGATTAACAGGGGGCATGCTGAACAAGGCGTTGGCCGATCTCGAGGCGCTCGGGATCGCCCGCAACGACGTCGTCGTCACGATCTTTGTCCATGTTGCAGTCGACGGTCATTCCCAGCAGCGTCTGGCGCAGGTCGCGTGGCTTGAAACGGCGCTGATTGCCCTGATGCGTGAGGCAGCCCCCGATGCCGAAGGTGCCGAAGGCATTCCCCTGCATCTGGCCGAAACCTGTCAGGCGCTCCGAAATCAGGGGCACAGCGCTGTGCGGCCCGACATCGTGGAAAAGCTGCTGCGCAGCATGGGCCGCGACGGGCGCGATCAGGATGGTGGTAAGGGCAATTTGCGGCTGGGCAAGGCTTCGCGCAACACGTTGATGGTCACGCTGCAACGGTCCTGGCAGGCATTGGAACAGACAGCAAACCTGCGGCGGCAGGGTGGCGAACTGTTGCTAGCACACCTTCTGGGAAGGTTGCCTAAGGGCAGCCGCGGCAAGGATATCCAGGTCGAAACCACGATGGGTGATCTGCTCGCCACCCTGACAGGAGACGCGCTGCTACGCGGCAGCGGCATTCAGGACATGACAAAACTGATGGAGCGCGCACTTCTGTGGCTGCACGAGCAGGAGGTGGTAACGCTGGGCAAAGGGCTAACGATTTTCCGGCAGGCAATGACGGTCCATTTGAACACCTCGGGCGGCCAGTTCACCGTGAAGGACTTTACACCCCTAGAGGAACACTACGTTGAGCAGACAATCCAGACCCATGTGATGGCGACCTATGCCGAAAGGGGCCTTGCTGCGATGGATCAGGCGCATCGGCTGTCCGAGGATTACTTCGTGCTGGAACGCGATGCCTTTCTGCGTCGCTGGATGCCCGGCAAAGGCGGTGAGATCCGGCGTCAAACCACCGGCAGCTCCTGGAAAGCGATCGTTGAGGCGCTGAAGAATCCAGTTCAGCAAGAGATCGTCGCTGACGACCGCGAACAGACAAACGTCCTTGTGCTGGCGGGACCGGGTTCGGGCAAGACGCGTGTTCTGGTGCACCGCATCGCTTACCTGATCCGTGTCCGCCGCGAAGACCCCCGCGGCATCCTGGTGCTGACCTACAACCGGCATGCCGCCGCCGAGATACGCATCCGGCTACGACATCTGATCGGCGATGACGCGGCTGCAGTGACCATATCCACTTGCCACGCCCTCGCAATGCGACTGGTGGGCGCGAGCTTTGCCGGAACGTCGAGCGAGACCTCCCACGACTTCGACGGGATCGTTATGGAAGCCGTGCGCCAGTTGAACGGCGAAGGACTGAGCAAACCAGAGGCAGAGGCACAACGTGATACGCTGATTCAGGGCTATCGCTGGATTCTGGTAGACGAGTATCAGGATATTGGCCCTGAGGAATATGCATTGATTTCCGCCGTTGCAGGCCGCTCACTGGACGATAAGGAGCTTCGGCTCAGCTTGTTTGCAGTGGGCGACGACGATCAGAACATCTACGCCTTCGCTGGGGCATCCATCCGCTTCATCCGCCAGTTCGAGGCCGACTATAATGCACGACCGATGTTCCTGGTCGAGAACTACCGCTCGACTGAGCATATCATTGCAGCCGCTAACGCAGTCGTTGCGCCAGCCGCGGCCCGCATGAAAGCCGGCCACGACATTGCCATCGATCGCAAACGCAGCACGGTGCCGCCAGGCGGAGAGATGGCGGCGCTCGATCCTGTGGCCCGTGGGCGGGTGCAAGTGCTGGACTGCCCATCTGGCGATGTGGCGCAGGCGATGACCGCAGTTGATGAACTCGTCCGCCTATCGCGCCTTGATCCGGAGTGGAGTTGGTCGCGTGCGGCGGTCATAGCTCGTGACTGGCGGCGGTTGGCTCCGGTGCGCGCTTATGCCGAAACGCTGGGCATTCCGGTGGAGATGGCAAATGAGAGCCTGCCCAGCATCTGGCGGCTGCGCGAAATGCAGCAGTTCATCGACGTCCTGCGCCGCGATACTACACGTTTGTTGGGCGTCCGTGATCTGGTGGGTATGCTGAACGCGATACCGTCCAACCGCTGGACGGACCTGATCGCCGAAGGCGTCGCCGCGCTGGCGAAAGAGCTTGCGAACAAAACCATGCCCGTGCCTGACCTCGTCGAGTGGTTCGCTGAGTGGGCCCATGATGCGCGCAGCGATCAGCGCGCACTGCTGCTGCTGACGGCGCATCGATCGAAAGGCTTGGAGTTCGACGATGTCGTCATTTTGAATGGCGGTTGGGACCGGCCCTCTAAGGGCGAGGATCCTGATGCGCCGCGCCGCCTCTTTTATGTCGCCATGACCAGAGCGCGACGTAGCCTTGCCATCATTGCCGAAGGACAGCATTTGTTCGTCCCGGACGGCGAAGAGTATGCGCTGCGCCGCGCCGCGCCAGACATCTCTGATGCCGCCGATTCTCCGGCTGTGCTATACCAAGTGCCGAACCTCAAGACCGTGGACCTGTCGTGGGCCGGGCGTCTCGGGCCGGGTCATCCCTCGCTTGTCGCAATCTCGGCGGCAAAGGCAGGAGCCCCACTTCAGATCGTGCGCGATGGCCTCACTTGGATAATGCAGGATGCTCGGGGACAAACTCTCGGACGCATGGCCAAAAGCTGGTCACCTCCGGAAGGACTCAACTTCCTCCGCGGCGAGGTCGGCGCCATCGTGCGCTGGCGCAAGGCCGACAGTCAGGAAGAGTTCCGGGTGCACCTTCACCGAGATGTTTGGGAAGTAGTTGTGCCAGAGCTTGTGTTCGGCTGATAGCTTGCTCGTCACGAACGTCAGTATTTTGACTGTGCGATGTGGTGTCATCGCACAGCGTGGACAATGACAAAAGATCAGCTTTGAGCCCTTTTGAAACCTTTGCGGTTACAGACTAAACGTCTGCTTTCCGCTCTGTAACATTGGGAGAGTCAGCCTGATGTCGACTCCAAGCGGCCCTTTTTGAGGCAGCCGAATACGGTCCCCAGCCGTCTTTTACTGATCTCTGGACGTTCTCGGGATCTGGAGAACGTCACATAGTTTCTGACTCGAAATTGCACCAAGTAGCTGTAAAGGCGTCATTTTTTTCAGTGGGGAATGGCAGCTACTAAACAGGGAAATAGGTCCCAAAATCGCTTGCCTGGGGACCCGCAAGCAACCCGCTACAATACGTTCTGTCACCGTAGCTAATGTCTCCTCTTAGCGCGAGGCGGAAGGCTGCATTCGGCCCAAAGCGGACCGCAAATCATGTGTAAGCAAGAAGTCGGCGGCGATCACAACGCCCGTCCATGCCAACATCGATATCGCCGCCCTGACTTGAGGGGCAATCACCGCGGCGTCCGTCTGTTTGTTTCCACGCGGAACCGAGCCGGTTGCGTGGAAACCAATAACTGGGCTTTCTTCGAGTCCAGCAATAGGCCGTAACGCACTTCGTTAGCTAGATCGGCGCCACTTCTGCTTTGAAATATTGGTGCTCTACACAGTTAGGACGCCTGTGTTTGCTCTCGGCGAGAAACAAGCGCTCGGTCGCACAACCTCTCGGGTCTGAGTGTTTGTTGTAACCGACACTACCTAATGTTTGATCCGGTTGTAGCCTATCGTGAAGTTTAGGGCAGGTAGAGGAGCGACGCATCCGACACCCGTCTTGCGTCAATAAAGAGCGGGCGCCATTGGACCGAGCCTTTGTCATGTGCGACGTTGCCGTCAAGCCATAGCAAAGGCAAACATACCTTCGGGACGCTCCTTGAGAAGATGACTGTCGACGCAAACCGACCGGCGCCTAGTGCGAACAGAGAAGCTTTCTCAACGAGGGCCTCTGGGGGAGCCTTGCCCGTCAGCCAATTTATGGCGAGTTGATTACCGATCCTCTCGCAGAACGACATCTCCTCGTTTGTCCAATCGTCCGCTATTCCGAACGCCAAGGGCCTCACATGATCGTGCAGCGCGCGAAAGTAGTCATCAGGTGTGATGCTGGCACCGATTTTCAGATTCTCGGCCAAATCAGTTTCCAAGAACCCAATGGTTTCGGAAGTGGTGGCGTCGACGCGAACCTTTCCGCTAAGACCCAGCGATCGTATGGCTTGGCGTACGACCCGCAGTCCGAAATCGCTTACGATGCCAAAGCGGAAGACGACGGTCGCGGCTGGTGGGTTCGCCACTATAGCTTTTAGTCGGCGCACCGCCTCGCTTCCGCTCCATAGTCCGTCCTCGTATATTACAAACTCGTCCACAGCGACATCCGGGAAATCCATGGTCGCGGTCTCTTTGTTCCAGCGAATGGCCATTACTGTGGATTTCTCAAACCCGTGCACAAGCAATGACTTGATTTCACTCCAACTGCCGCCCTCGTCGTCATCTTGCACATAGCAGTTTGCCCGTTCGATGCCTAATGTGTCTGCTGGCTTTTGAGCGAACGCGTAATGGGGCAGATCCGCGGTGCGCACGACCCGTAACTGGGCAGCGATCTTTTGCCCGACCCTCGGGTATCCGAGCGCTGAAAACTGTTGCAGCCACGCCTCGAGATTGACTGGCGGCCCGTCGAACTTTCTGACCTCCGTCCGGGCATGAGTTCGCCAGTCGACGCATGTTGCCTCGAAATGCTGCTTTATCTCGCGGGCCAATGCCTTTGGTGGCAACTTTCGAATATCTGGATCGCCAAAGTCTTCCGCTTCCCACCAGTTTGTAAGCTCAACGATACTGGCATCAACGTCTCGCTCGATCAGTAGCCTGTTTTTAGGACTGGGAGAATAGGCCGCCATGATAGCGGTCATCTCCCGCGCGACGGAGATCCCAATATCGGTCGTGTACTTCTTCGCGGCGGCGTCGCTAAGTATTTTCACGCGTTGGCGCGCGCTCGGAATGAGCAGTTCCCGAATTGAGGTCTCGACCTTCGATAATTGGCTCGCCGTGACGACGATGAAGAGAACACCGGTGGACGCCATAGATGGTTCAGGTCCCGCGGTGTACTACGTCCAGCAATGCGCCAAGTGGAATCTTGAGCGCTCTCAGTTCGTCGTAGGACAGACGATCAATTGCGGCATGAGCGAACCATCTGGCACGTCCGAGGACCTCATTGGTCGGGTCGTTCACGATTGCGATTGCCGCCGGTTCATGTTCCGCCGCTCCTTTTCCGCCGCCCTTACGCGTCTCGTATGCTGCGGCCTCCGAAGCATGTATCTGCGCCAACACCTTCCCGCGCAGGGCGGTGGTGATCTGAGCTTCGTTCACCCTAGCTTGAAGGAGTTCCGATAGGCGCTGCCGACGAAAATGCCCCCATCTTCTTACTTCTTCTGGCGCATGGGTGCGTAAGGCCATTATCCACGCTTCGAATTTGGCATCCGACAATAGATGTTCTTCCAGCCGCGCGAGCGCTTGGCTCGGCAAAGACTTGGAGAACTCGGCCCGTATGGTGTCGTGCTCCACCGTTGTTGCTTTAGGTATATCAAGCTCGTCATCAGAGGACGCCGCAGTCTCTCTAGACAGCAGCAGTCCTGTGGAGATGCTAAGCACTAAGTGCTGCTTGGAGTTCGGGCTAACAAAAGTCCGCCATATATCCGGCGACGCGAGTGTTGAGGGCGTTTGTATCTCGCGGCCTTTCACATGATGAAGTGTGTCCATGCCCTGCTTGCCGATGCGCTCTAGCTGCTCAGACAAGTATTGCTCGATGAATGCGGTGAGCGCCCCGGACCCTTTCGGAATTCCCACGGCTGCTCTGACGTCCAGGTTCGGGGCAGCCGATCGTATAATTGAGGCGATCTGTCCGCCCGTGAGCGTCGGCTTCTGCGATTGCGAGATGGCTGCTCGGACGGCGCCCACTGCGGTGTCAATTTCATTGTTGGTCAAGTTATCTAGCTCCAAACAGAGGAATGCGCCGCCCCAAGCAGTTGGGACGACGCAAACCAAACCAGTGACTAGTCGAAAGTTATCGACTAGGAGCTAGCCAGCATGGGTCTCAATCCATGCTGCGTACGGATTCCGTGGACATCCCGATCCGACCTTTGGCATAAATCATGTCCATAAAGAATTCGATCAAGCCATTTCGGCGATCAACATTCTTCTGCCAACATCTTTTAAATACGCGATCACGTGATTGGTTGCAAGCGGTCGATCGCCGATACTTGCCTTCGGCATGACGCTCCGTCTCGATTGATCCCTCTTTCGGTGCTGTAGAACATTCGAACTCGCTGAGCATTCCTGTTTACCTTGGCTCAAGATGCATTGGTGATGAAGGCCGTTGCCGAACAGCAGTTTACCGTAAGATCTGGCCAAAATCGACCGAGTGCAAGCGGCCTCGTGTCAGCCATTCAGTGCGAACTTACTAATGTCTCCTATTGCCGCGAAGCTGCCGCGCGCCTAATGACGGCTTCACCGTCAAACGGAAGGTACGAAAGCGGGAGATTATTGCCGCTCGCCCGCCCAGTTGACCGATGCCCAAAGCCAGGTCACAAAGGTGGCGTCCATGGTCGCTCGCGATGAGAAACAGAGGGAATTTCAAGGATATTTCAGCTAAGCTGTTGAAATAATGTGAGAATCCAGGTTACCCAGGCAAGCTCAATTTTTGTACTATGGACGCCTTCTAGATTACTCTTAATTTGCAATTGTTTCCACCTTTTTTCGACGGGTCAATCCGCTCTATTATTGCAAAGTATCCCAATCTAAGATTGTTCCGCAATTTAGCTGGGGACCCAGTCTCCTGCAACGGAAGCTTCCATTCCGATCGATAAGTGGACATCCCTGCTCCGCTTGAACAGTGGTCACATAATAAACGGAGGACAGCTCGGTTCTCAATTGATTTTGACAGTAAACCCACCATCAGAGCACAATCTGCGACGCGGCCTACAGCACCTTCATTTTCGGAATCGAATTGAACAGAGCGACAGAGGACAACTGATTGTTATTGCCTTTGCCTGAAACGGTGCAATGATTACCGGGTGTAAACTTGATCACTGCAAGTTCCGTTTTACAAATCAAACGCTAGGCTTCCATCGCTAAAACCTGGCGGGAAACAATTCCCTGCCACCTCCTTGCCATGCGCCTAAACTCCCCAGCGGAATTCATGGCGGCCATATGAAGCCTCGCCCCAGCAAAGCGCAACTGGTTCTTTGCCCCCCCAATCCAGAGATGCTCTATCGGATTAGGATCATGTAAAAGGTCAGCAGACAAAGATATTGTACGGGCGATGTTGAACCTCGTAACAGCGAGTTCACTGCCAAACCACGATCGCTCAAGCATAGCGACAGCGCAATGCAAAGACGCTGCGCGCTTGAAATATGTATGGGCGTCGTTCCCATCGCCCTTAACGCCTCTTCGAAAGTATAACTGTGCTACTGATCCCAATACCTCGCGACTAGTGAAATTGTCAGCAAGTGCATCTGAAACACCCCTGGGCGTTCTATCGTCCGACATCTTAAGTGTCTCAAGATTTCGAAGCATAGATGGCAGATAGGCGTCAACTTCTTCGGCCACTTTGTCACAAACAGCGTCCAAACCGATCCAATCAACACTCCCGCCAAGTTCGAAAGTCAAATGCTCCTTCAGCAAAAGTATCTCAGGCACTTTCTCCGGCGTGTCGGAAAGTGACTTCACGAGTGCGTCTGCTTCAGTCAACCTGTCAAGGCGCTCGCTGTCGGCAAGTCCTTCCAGCTCGATCGCAGTAACATGTAGTGTCTTCGCTAATGAAATCGCCGCAGACTGCCGCAAATCGGCACGCTCTGCTTTACCAAGCACCTCGCGGAAACCAGAAATTGCTTCCGCTACCCTCCAAGTGTAACGGTGATACTCTGCTTTGTGAAATACCAACTCTTCCGAGTCCGGAATTTTCTTCAGGCCTTGGTTGTAAACATCAACAACCCGGTCGATGTCTGGCTCCTTACCGGAATGGACTGCTTGTGACCTAACTAATTGTCCACAATTGCGCGCCCTAATATAGATCAGGTCCACGGACCTTTTGCAATAACGCTCGACCTTTCTCAACGCGCCTTCCCGGTTGTTGTATTCTTTTTCCAGCATATCCAATTTGTCTTTTAAGCGCATACGGTCGAACTGTTTACCCTCTCGTTCGACTTCGGAGCGGACAACACGCTCGATACTGCCCTCCTCCTTCCAGCGTCGTGTTTTTATCCATAACCACAATCGCGCCACTCGGGGTGACTGCTTCTCTTCATCGGGCAGGTCCTTCACCCATTTTTCGGCATTCCGCATGGTCGAGAGCAGAGAGATACTGATCGGCGCGCTTTCGACGATGTCGAACATTGCCGTCGCAGAGACCTCGTCGACTTCGCCGTTCTCACCGTCTTCCACCAACAGCCGCACCATCCAGGCGTCGACCGAAGGGTTATTCTCCGTCAGATCCCTGCAGATAGCGAGAGCAGCTCTGGTTTCGCCAAGTATGGCGTGCAATCGTGCTTTCTCGATGAGCTCCAGGGCACCCAAATCGCCGTTGGCTGCCCTTTCCATCGGCACCAAGATTTTCATGGCCCTGCGCGCAATTCCAGTACGCGCTTCGGCGCTACGCTCCAGTCGCATCGTGGACCGTAAGAGCGACGCCACCCGCCCGCGCAATTCGCCGGCCCAGTTCTCGGGCTGGCCATACAATTCCAACAATAAAGCGATACTTGAATCGACAATCTGTTGGCGGGGCTTGGTGCTCGCTTCAAGCTTCACGTAACGTCTCGTCGTCCGCAAGAGGAACCGCCAGGCACGCATGTCTTGCGGCGCTGCCCGCAGACAATCTTGAGCATGCAAGCACGCCTTTTCCAGTTCGAGGCATTGCCCGGCAGGTTCACGAACCAGACGCGACCGCAGAATGGCCACCCGCGCCATTTTCCAATGGGTGAAACTGTTCGTCTCCTGCTTCGCCGACAGGTCAAGGAGGGGACCTAGCTCCGCATCGATGGCTTCTGCCGCATCGACATCGCCGAACGAAATAAGGAGATCGGCGGTGTTGAGCTTGAAGCTAATCATGGCATCTTTGAGCAACTGTGCCATTCGATCCTCTTGCCCGACACGTCCAGAACCATGCCCGGCATTGTCGAGGGCCGACAATATGTCCTGGCGCGCAGTCAACACCTGTTGCTGCACATCATATTGCGACGTAGCGAGGTCGAGCGCACCATCGATGCCGATGAGCTGGCGCGAATTGAACGTTACGCCGGTAAGCACAACTTTCATGAGGCTGTCCAGGGCCTCAAGGAAAACCCTCTTCCTGACCGCGACGGTATCTGCCTTGGCGCGCGCAGCAATAATCAAACCGCTGATTGCGTCATCGGGGTCGAGATGCTCGACCGCTCGTTTTCGGAACTCGGCAGCCGCCAGAAATTCTCTTTCCTCCGACAAAGGCGGCACATCGTCGTATACTGCCAGTTGATAAAGAATTGCGCTTAAATGGGTCAAGAGCGGGTTATCCGGCGGTACCGTGCGGACCAACCATGCCACAGCGTCTTCGATAGCCCTGTCGATATCCGCACGCCCGTCCGAACGGACGACTGCAAGGATACGCTTGACGGCGTCCAGGAGCACGTCCTGCGATTTCGTTTCACTGCGCCGTGGTCTGGTCATTTGTTGCGCAGCCTTCGCACGCATTGCATGCAACGCGAAACCAACCAAAATCGGCTCTTTTCCTTTAGAGAACCAGCGCTTCAGGCACAAAGTTTCGCGCGGTATCGGGGAAAGCCCGGATCTACTCAAATCCTCGTCCGAAATCGGCAGCATCTTGACCACCGCCATTGCCATCAGGCTTTGCATAGCAGACTCACTGGCTTCTTCATCATGGCCAAGAATAGAAAGCACGACGCGCTCGGCGACGTCGGTCGCCGCCTCCAAAATCGACAGAGCTAGTTGTTGGGGATCTGGAGCTTCGCCCTGGGCGTTTAGGATGTCGCGGTGGAATTCCCCAGACCCAAAATACAACGGACCCGGATGAAATAACTCCTGGTATCCATGTGGTCCGTCGAGTGCAGCTATGGCCAGTTCGGCGAGGTCGTCCGGCACATTGCAGGGACCTTTCAGAAATTCAACGGCTTCATTTCTCGCCAGCGCCTGCAATACGATAGACCGACGGGCCATGGCGCGTGGGGAAATTTGCCCGGCTGGCGATTCGATCACGACAAGGCTCGCCCTGATCGAGGTCTGCTCAATCAGCACTTGGATCTGGCGCGCCGTTGTCTCGTTTGCCTCGATATTCGGATAGTCGTGAAACACCACCAGTCGCCCGGAGTGGAGATCGACAGGCGGTATCGCAGATTTCAGAAAGGCGATCGCATCGCCGAATTGAGAGGCCTCGCGATCCACATAGTCTTCCAACCCGCTACCGCCGCTGAAAGATACCGCATCGGACCTCGATGTTGTTGCTGCAGGGCTGTTCCGGCCGAGAGCGAGAGCAAGATAAAGCGCACGTTGCGGCGATTCAGCCGAGGCCAGATCCACAAAGAGGAGGCTCGGCTGATCATTGCGCCCTCTGTATCTTTTCGCCAGTTCATCGACACCGGCCCGGATGACGGAGCTTTTGCCCGAAGACGGCGGACCATCAAGTGTCAGGAGAGCGTTGCGGTTTGCGGGATCCATGAAGAGATTAACCAGGACATCCACGTATTTTTGCCGGCCGAAGGCTTCAGGCTTGAAGATGGTGCGCAGTCCCGATGGTATGGTTTCCGGCGTCAGCCGCTGGACGTACTGCTTTTCCGGCGGCCTAAAACCACCAGGGTCGGCTCGATCGGCAGGCGGGAGTCCGCGAAGCTTGCCTTTCGCCTGCCGCTCCTCCTGTTCGCGCAGATATTGGCCATGGGTATTGAGGAGATCAAGGATTTCAGCAATTAATTTTGGGTCCGCCCTATTCCAGTGATTAATGAGGTCGGCCTGAAACGCAAGCTCACGCCTCTTCCCGTGGCCGTCTGATTGGCGCGGCTGAATATCTTCAGCAAACAGACATATTAATTTCTTCGTTACCCTGAAATGTACGCGGGCATCTCCTTTGCGCTGTGTACCAGATCGCCATCGCGAATAGTCGCCATTGTCGATGCCAAGATCTCCCCGCAACACCTGGACACCTGCGCTTAAGCTGGACCTGCTCGCGCTACCGACGCCCAAGCGTTCGGTCACCAGAGATAGATTGAGCGATTCTGTGAAAAAGTACTCCACCCTTTCCACCAAGGCCGGATTCGGCCTGGGCAACACCTCGGCTTCGTGTTCGATCGCTGCTTGAGGGTGGTCATCCATGCGCGCCGCTCCGGGCAGTCGACGTGAGCGAAAGCGATAACTCACGCCAATCCGGGGCCGCCCATGACTTGCCGGGCGTAAGACTGCTGTTCCTGTAGAACGTCATATCCATCTTCGTTGCCTCAAATCCCGCTACACGTTTTTGGTTAGTCTATGGGTGCTTCGCGCAGTCTTGCAATAGCCCTGGCCTTGGCGGAATTCTTGGCGGGAACCTTGGCGGAGCGGCGCCAAGATCACCGCAAATTGATACCCCCGCTTCGTTGAGCGCAGTCTGACCTCCTCGCCCGGCACATGCCGCAGCGAGACAACTGGAGGTTCAGAAAATGAATACCGAGAAAGACTTCACACCGGATAGGCAGCGGGACGAGCCACTGTCCATATGGGCTGGCAACAGCCCTACGTCCACCCTTCATTTCTTCGAAACCCGGGTCAATGGCCTGCTTCGCACAACCGGCTTGTTGCTAATCCATCGCTCCGTACGCGCCAGTGATGAAATTCCGACGGGCCAAGCCAAACTGTTGGGCAGGATGGCGCAGCAGCGGCCCGATGCCACCGCGCATGGCAAGGTCGCAATACTCAGGGGCAGGAGGCTGAGTGTATATCAGGCCGGCCCAGATGGAGGGCTTGTCCGCGCTCTTTGTGGAAATGCGACGGCGGCGGCTATCCACGCCCATGGTTCAGCCTCCGGGCAGCTTGAACTGGTCGGGCCGGAGAATGTCGGGATCACCGCCGAGTTTCACCGCTCCGGCGACTCGGTCTCGCAGGTCTGGCGGATCCCGGACATTATCGTGACCGAGTTCGAGTGGAATCGCCGGCGCTGCGCGCATATGTCGGGTCTCAATCGCTATGTGCTGGTGTTCGACGGCCTGCCCGACGGCATCGATGCCGAGACCTGCCGGAGACAGCTCTCCGCCGGCCACGCGAACACGAAGCTCGCCGTGTTCGGCGACGATGCGGCACCGAACCACGTTTCCTTCTTCAACGCAACGGGCCGGCACGGCGCCGCGCCGATGACCGGACTCGCGTCCCTGGCGGTCGCCGCCGAAGCATTGCCCCACCTCGCCGCCTGCATCGACGGGCGGGGGATCACCTACCAGACAGCGTCGGGGCGCGAGATTTGCAGGCTCCCGGACGTTAGCCGAGGCAAGGACGGAAGGCTGCGGATCGGCATGCCTGATGTCGACGCATTTGTCGCACCGCCGATGTCGGAGGTACTGCAATGAGCGACTTTGCCAAGGCCCTCGTGGAAAGGGGCATAATCAAGGTGCCGGGCGTCCCGGGCGACCGGTTCCCCGGACGCAATGGCGCGCCGGGCATGGCCTATGTCGCCGACATTCGTGGGGCGATGGCCGATCCGGATCAGCGCGAACTGATCGTGGAGAGGCTCGCAAAACAATTCCGCCGGGACTTCACATCCGCTGACACCGTTGGCTGCGTCGCGAAGGCAGGCATCGCCTGGGGCAGTATTCTAGCATGGCAGCTCGGCCTGCCCGCCGTCACCGTCCATCTCGACGGCCCCCGCAAGTCCGGCCTCCAGCGCCAGATCGAAGGTTCGGTCGCCGGTCGCCGGGTCGTCCTGATCGACAACCTGACCCGCACACACAGTTCTCTGATCTCGGCCGCGCTGCTGGTCAAGGCCGAAGGCGGCACGGTGGAAGGGGCGATGGCCGTCATCGGCCTCGAAACAGGTCCGGCCGGGTTCCGGGTCTCCACCCTTTGCAGCGAGGAAGATCTCGAGCGCGAAGGCCTGCTTCAGGGCGTGCTCAGCCCTGAACATCTCCACGGCCCCATCGCGGAGGCCGCAGCCACCCAGCCCGCGGGCAGAACGAAAAACCAGCAACTGAAAACCAAGGAGACTTAACATGAACACAACCATAACGCGTTACGAGCAATCGGGCATCACGATCCAGAGCCGGGACAAGATGCTGGCGATCGATATCGGCAAGTTGACGCCGGCCGAGACTGTCGCAGGCATGCCAAAACCGCACGCCTCGCTCGTCAGTCACAGGCATGCGGACCATTTCTGCCCCGAACACCTGCGTGTACTGGGGGCGCCGACCCTAGCCCCCGGTGACGTGCTGCCCCTCGTCGGCGAAGGCCAGGTCGCCACGGAGCTGCAGCCGGGGCGGGCCGCCACCATCGCCGGATATACGATCACCGCGCTGGAGGCCGATCATGGCCCGAATCTTTCGGCGCCGATCCAGAACCTCGGCTTCATCATCCGTAGCCCGGACGGGCATAGCCTCTACTTCGCCGGCGACATCGCTCGTCCCGGGGTGCTGTCGATGGAGCGCTTCGATACCGTGGTCCTGCCGGTGTCCGGCGCCGGCTTCGTTTTCAACGCCGCCGAGGCGCTGGAATATCTCGAACTGATCGGCCACCGCGGCAGGGTGATCCCGGTACACGATACCGGGCCGTCGGATCCGGACGCGGTCAAGCGTTTTGTCGCGCTCGCGCCCAACCATCTCGAGGTCATCGCACTGGCGGTCGGAGCATCGGTGGAGGTATCGGAATGAGCGCCTTCCTTGGTTTCGACGCCGACGGGGTCCTGACGGATTCCCGTCGCTCCGCCTTCGGCGCGGCCAGCAAGATTCTCGCCTTGCTAGGGGCGCCTGAAGAACTGTCCGAACAGGGCGACTTCGATCGCCTGTTCGGAGCGGAGGCACTCGACAAGCTTGTCGGGCATCATCGCGCGGACGCGTTGCGCGGCACGCACAGGCTGGCAATGCTGCATGCCTCGGCAAGCCTTCCGCTGTTTGAAGCTACGCTGGCGGTGATTGGCCGCCAGCCGCTTCCCCGCATCGTCATCACCGCCGCCTACGCCGATGGTGTGAGGACCGCGCTGGGTCGGCATGCCCGGCTCTTCGATTCGATCACTGGCTTCGAGACCGGTCGTAAGGCCGAGCTCATGGCCGCCATGGCCAGCCGGATGCGGGTCTATGTCACGGACTCGTTGTCGGACCTGCGGATATGCCAGCGGTTGAACATTCCGACCATCGCCGTCACCGGCGGCTATGACAAGGCCGAAGACCTGATCGCAGCCGGCGCCGACCTGATCGCAACGACACCCGGCGAACTCGAAATCGCGCTCGCCCGCTTCCATCCCCAGCAGTTAACCCACATCAAGGAGAACGACCATGACTTTTCATGACCCACTCGCCAGCATGCGCCTGACTGAACTCGCCCTCCAGTCGGGCGGTCGCCAGATCATTCCGATGTCGACAGTCAGCCGACCGGCCATTTCGGCTTGCTTCAGCCGGAAGATCGACACGGATGGCTATGCGTTCTGCGGCATCGATGCCATGGTGGACATCGATGGCCGGCCACGCATCATTGAGGTCAACGGCTCCAATGCCGGGCTCACCAGCCTCGGCGATCCCCAAGGCGACCGTCGGCGCGCCGAGCACCAGGTGCAGGCCGCGCTCGGCCGGATCCAGGGCGCGGACCGCGGCGCCGTGCTGATTTGCTTCGCAGCCGATACCCTCATTGTCGGGGAGATCATGGCGCGCGCCATGCTGGTGCATGAACTGGTCTTGCAACACCGGCAATGCCAGTTGGGAAGCGCCGATCTTGATCCGACGGACCCATTCGTCGTGGCGGTCGACACCGTCGAACGTATTGCCTCCCATGTCACCAGCGTGGCGGGGCGGCTCCACTATCGCGACTATCCGGTGGTCAGTGTTGGCAATGTCAATCTGGCGGCCGAGCTCGTACGCAGGGGGATCATCGAGCGCGACGGCGCAGACTATGCGGTCGATTGCAATATCTTCCACGACGGCCGCCTTGCTCCGTTGATCCATGACAAGGGCATGCAGCAGATACTCGCCCAGGGGACAGGTTTCTCGCCAGTCCGGCATCTGATCAGCATGAACTCCGACGAACTGGTGGCGGCCGTCCAATCAATACTTCGCGAGGAACGGGCGGCAGTCATCAAGCCGAATGCGACGTCTGGCGGCGCCGGGATCGATTTCTTCGGCCCCGGCACCCACGAAGCCGATATTCGTGCGACGCTTGATCTGCAGATCGAGAAAGTCAAAGCAAAATACGGGCCGGAGGCGGGGAAGAGCATGTGGCCGATCCGCGTCTTCGAGTTCGCTCAATCCACAGGGTACCCGGTCGGCACCGACCACCATTTGTGGGATATGCGCGTCAGTTGCCTGATCCGCCCTGGCGAGGTCGAGATGACGATCTGCGGTCTGCGTATCTGCCCTGAGCCCTTCGTTCCAGGACAGTACACGCGAGCGACGGCGTGCTCCAATACGACCGGCCGCATGCCTTCGACCAGCCGCTTCCGCGCACCGCTCGCAGAGGCTGACGCGCCCACGGCGCTGATGCGGGCGGCTGGGGTCGACGACCAGATGTTTGAGCGCGTTCTCGATGCCTGCGCGGCGTGGTGCGAAGCGGCATGGCGGCACGCGTCAAGGAACTGCTTCAGCGAAGTCAGCAGGTAAGTTGTCTGGAAGCGAGAAAGGTCGACATGGGCGGCATAGGCTGCGCAACATCACACTAATCAACATCACACTAATACGGTGAGGCGAGGTCCTTAGGCCGCGCCCCACCTATTGTTCAGCGCCAAATGCGCGCGAGGCTATTTTCGGCAATTGCGCGCCCTATGTCCGCCAAAGGCCGAAGCCGGAATTTATTTCCGCCAGCCCGCCCGGTTGACTGATACCCAAAGCCAGGGCACAAAGGTGGCATCCACGGTCGCTCGCGATGGGAAAACAGAGGGAATTTCAAGACTTTTTACTAAGCCTTTGAAATCATGTTAGAATCCAGGTCTCCCAGGCAGGCCATTTTAGGCCGCTTTTTTCTCTAAATCGGCGACCCTTTCCAATTCGAAAAATCGACGTCTTCTCAACAAGTTGAGCGGTCTCGGCTGCGATCCTTCAAGCCATCAGTCAACCTCAAGCGACCCAAGAAATTTGGCTGGGGACCCGCAAGCGACAACCGCATTGGGGACCGAAATCTTACTGTCGGATATCGCGTTGGAGAAAAAGGTAACGCTGACATGGAAGCATATGTTGCTGTCGTGCGCTTTCGGCCCAAAGCGGCCATTGGCGACCGACTACGATGAGGGAGCTCGTGCATTCAAAGCAATCATTCATCCCAATATTGTTTTTGGTCGAACGCGGACCATGCGAAGCACGAAACAAGACCGCGCTCTACTGCTTGGCGGACCACTCGAGACAACCCAAATTAATGTAAGGCGTTTGAGCCCTCCCGCATGATGTTAGATAGATTACTCTTTCGATGGAAAATTGTCCTCTTAGCGATTGGCTCTCATCAGCATGCCGATCCACCATCGGATACGTCGCGGAAGGATCAGCATAGCATTTGAACTTGCGGACGTCGCGCTACAGACCGCAATTGAAAATACTTGAGTTTCAACACACCATGATTTTCCGCAGAGAAATACCTCTACTGGTAACAATTCAATCCAAGCACGGTCGGCCGACAACGTACGATCTGCGTATGACCGGTATAAATCAAACGAAAACAACGACACTACGCTTGTTCAGCGTTGCGAATTTCGCCTTATCCGACATAGCTATTTGGCTGGACAACTAAATCTCAACATGCAAAAAATATCTGTCAAGAAAATATGGAGCATCTGATGTCTACGCGCATCGCATTCCTGACCATTGCTTGGCTGATATCACTTTGTGGGTCAGCGCAATCAAAAGATCTCCTTTTGAGTTTCGATGTATCAAAAATATCAGTTATTGGTAGTGGAGTACGGAGTATGTCTCGAGATATATTCGGGATTTCTACTGTGACTTCCAAGGTTAACGGAAAGTCAAATAAACTTTCTTTTCAACTCCGCGCCACCGAGGCCGTCAAGTGGTCTGAGCACCCATACTCGGCAAATGGGATAATAAAGGGCGACATAATCCTAGTTGATTCAAATCCTGAACAAAAAATTTCTTTCGATTCCATCAAATTTGCAACCACAGGTGATAAACTTAGAAGCGGCTTCAAGCCTCTGACTGGAGAAGGATTCCTAAATACAGACGAAGTAAAATCCGACTTTTTCAAAGGTTTTAATTTTATCAGTGTTAAGACTACATCGCCGAAAACCATTGATGTGATGCTTACATCGAGGTGACTATCGTGTCCGAGCCACAACTGAGAAGTGATGCCTTTCTCGACACCCCAAGAACCTTATCTTTCGACCCTGTCTCGAGAGAACCGAGCTATCTCGGAGAGCACCAAATTAAGGAATACAATACGCTTGGGTACTTGAGTAATCTGTTTTGTCTGGACACCGACGCCGTCGGCGAGGTGAGGGATTTCTACTCCTGGATGCAAAAAAGGCTCGCCCGTCGCGCAAAAGGATTTATGCTAAATCATAACTGGGAGTCTCGCTCGGGATTTCTGCATAACCTCGTCTCAACAAGAATTAATCTTGCGCCTGTACGGGACATTGTGGGGCAGAATATATTGGCTTGGCAAACGCATTTCTTTACCAAGCTGCCATATGAGGCCACGCCTGTGGCATGGCATCAAGACGCTTCCTACTGGCCACTGACACCATCCCGTGCGGTAACTGCCTGGATCGCTATCGATGCAACGGACAACGAGAACGGTGCAATGTCCGTTATCCCCGGAAGCCACCTCTATGGCCAACTCCCTTACATCAGTGGCGAGGCTGGCAAAACCTCATCGGTTTACCAGACGGCTTGGAAGCCTGAGTGTTACGGAGACAGTGTGCAACTGAGCCTTGCTCCAGGGGAAATGAGTTTACATTCGGATCTTCTGCTGCATGCCTCTGGACCAAATTTATCGAGCAGAAGTCGCTGCGGACTCGTCATTAGATTTATTCCTCCTAGTGTTCGCAATGTCAGGAAGCCCGGTGGAGATAGCGCGATATTATGTAGCGGCACAAGCGAAGACCGATATTGGAAAATTAGAACGCAACCCGTCCTACGTTGAACCTTGAGGAGAGAATTAAATGTTAGAGCACCAAGACCGCTACGTTGAGGATATTACTGAAGAGCTTACCGGGAGAAGGGAGTATGAGGCCTCCATCATTGCGCGCGCTTGGAATGACCCAATGTTTAGGGATAGGCTTGTGTCTGACCCGCGCGGAGTCTTCCTAGAGGAATTTGGGATCGAGGTACCACCTGACGTGGAACTCAATGTTCTCGTCGAGAAGCCGGGTAGTATATATCTAGTGATACCAAACGATCCTTCATCACTGGATCAGGATGAATTGACAGAGGAGCAAAAACAAGAGTCCGCAGCACGAGGTGCCTTATGTCATATTACCAATGTGCAGTGGATTGGCACTTGTTGAGATTGTGCCAATCAAAAGAATAAATCTTGTTTAGCTCGATAGAGATACTGTTCCATACGCGGCGGAAACATAAATATCCGCTTTTTTCCCATCAGCTGAAGGACAGTTGAGTCGTCACTATCAACATGGAGCCCCGTGTCGGACAAACCGTACGTCCGCCAAATGTTTCCTTCGAGAAAAGCCTCTCGGATCTGAAGTCTTTCTATGATTTGTCGTCCCATTAAGGGGGCGAGCGGCTGCAATGCAAACAAAGAATAATCGGGATTCTCGGCATGGTAGCCTGTTAATTCATAAACATCTTTTGCGGGTATTCTCCACCGATTGTGTATATTTGATTGCAAGCCGGTAACAGGCTTAAAAAGACCAACCGCAGAGGCGGCCGCTAAAGCGATTGGAGTTCTTTCTGACACTCTAAATGCAAGTTCGCGCAATTCATAAGTTTCAGCTTCCGACAATTTCGAAATGCTCGAGATGGCCGATGCTTTATCTGCGGCTTTGGCTTGAGAGCGGAGATTAACAGAAAGTGAGCTGTCGGAACTAAATACCCAATGCCACCATCCATCTGGTATCGTAACATAATCGCCAGGCTCCAACGTGCAGACGCATGAGACCGACGAATAGAACAGGGGGAAATGTTCGATGGAAGGCGCAGGCGCCTCATTTTCTCCGGGGATCGGGGCCTCGACTAGGCTATGATTGCTGAGTTGTAGCTGTAGCTTCATCTCACGTCCATTATTAGGCTGTCTTGAGTCATTGTAATATAAGAAATGATTGCGAGACCGACGCCGGAGATACCCCGGTACAGCCCTGGGTCCATTATCGTGTGGTCGGCGGTGCGGGCGAGTTCGAACCAGCCAGTACGGTAAGCTTCGTTCACCATTTCGTTAATCAATTCGCCAGCAAACGAACGAAAATCTTCGTCACCTGTTGCAAAGTATGTGCGCAGAAGTATTTGGACCAGCCCAGATCTTCCGCAGCATAATCTATCCGAGTGCGAACTACGTTCTCTATCGATCAGAAGACTTTTCGCTAAGTCATACTCTATATAAGTCTCTTTCGTCCGCTGCGACTCTGGCCAGAGCAGGCGCGCCATGACTATTCCGGGAGCTCCGTGACACCAGCCAAATGGCGAGAAGTTCGGGTTAGTCGTCCTGAGATCCGGCCAATTTCTGCGAGAATTGGAGTAAAGTAAATTCTCTGAACGCACGATTGGGTCAAGTACATTTGCGTATTCACCAATTCCTGAGCGCTCGGCAAAGTTTGCTACAGAGAAGGCGATACCGGAGATACCATGTGCAAAGCCCGTGAGAATCCGGCCGAATTGATCCATCCATCCGGTAGTTCCTGTTGGGAGCACTGTACAGGACCCGATTATATGATCTGCCACCTGCCTGGCGACCCTCAAACAACTAGGGTTTGAAGTTGTGGCATGATGTGCCAGCAGACCCATTAATATACCGGAATTGCCTCCGACTATGTCATGGCATTCGTGGTTTACCCTGATTCTCTCAAGGGGCAACGAGTACAACTTAGCACTATAATCAGCGTCGTCTATTATTGGAGCTGCCTTTGAAAGCGCATATATCATGCCTCCAAGACCTGAGATTCCTGCTCCGGACATATCTTGCACTTCTGCGATCAGCGTCTCGTTATTTAGCAATGAGCAGAAATATTTGAATGTCTCTGTCGCATCGGAATGTTTGGATCCGGAAGAGATGAATTTCGCATGCAAAAGCCTGAAGAAGTGCACCCCTAATGAGCCGTTGTAAAAATTGAAGCCATGTGGGATCGATCCCGTTCCGTCAACCTTAAACCTGCCAGTATGCAACCAGAACTTTGGCTGTTTGGTGTATCGGATAGCCGCAAGCTCGATAATCTCCGCAATCAGATGTAGTGTATCCTCCAGGCTTCGGGACTTACTCGAGTGCAAGTGGCTGCCAGCAGCAATTGCCCAGCGCGACGCCCTGATATAATCCTTCTGCGCTTCCAAGTTTGACATTGAAAGCCCATCGATCGAGCGTAGTAATTGTTCGCGAGGCGAGGTGCTTAAGGCCGCGACTCCGCCGTCGAGCGCCTCCGCATGTTGAGCGTTCAAACCCACGCTAAAAATTGGATAGTCTAAGCGAGAGAGGGCTGACCGTTCTGCAGTCTGCAGTGCAGGGTGTTCAGTCGAGAGCTGCCTGCGAATGGAATCATTCCATTCAGCATCATCACGCAGGTTGCGCAACTTGTATGCTCTTCGTAGGATTGCACGATAATCCGAAGTCGGCCTGACTACGAGCCTCACCTTTGCCCTAGGATTTTCGTCCATCAGTTTGTTGACGAATATCTTCAGGGAGGATGCGTTGAGAGTGGCGGCACGATATACTTCGGAGTAACCTAACATAATATTTTCAAAGGCATCGTCAAGTGCAGAGATTCCGTTCGGAAAATCTCGAATAGACTTCAAAATCGGCCCCAATGGGCTTGGATCCACTAAGAGGCCTTTCTCATCCTCATACCAGACCGGAAGCAACTGACTCGATAGTGGCGTTCTCACAATAGAACACTGAAGGAGTTCTTTCGAAATATTTGTCTCGCGAAGCACTGTCGGATGTACTACGCATTCGAGATCTACGACGTGCACCTCACCGTCGGAAAAAATCACGTTTTGATGGTGAAGGTCGCATGTCTGCAGTATATGATGAAGCGCCAGCACTCTGCCAGCTTGTAGAAAGTCCACTTTATCGTTGTTTTGCGCGACTCCAACGGACCATCCGTGTGTGTTACTATCGATTAAACGTTGGGATGGAATAGCGTCATTGTCTGCCAACCATTTGCAAACTTCCTCGCGTACCGCTTCGGCAAAAATTTCTCCGAATAAAGATCTAGGTTTGTAAAATATTGGGTGACCATCTGCGACCGTGAAGCAGATTACCGATCGACCTAGGTTGTGCCTATCTGACAGGCCCGGCCTTAAGCCTGTAATTCGCCGGCTAGCACTCATGCAAAATCTGGTTGTCAGTAGAGCATGGTCCGCGCTTAGTCTGTCCAAAAACTCTTTAACGCACGCAATCTCATGTCGCGCAGTTGTCTCAATAATGTCCGAGAGAAATTTTGGAATGGATTCGGCATGTACTACGCGCGGCTGACGCGTAGCTCGTCCCAGCTTCTTGAGCCACGATCGACTGACTTCTGTCGACAAGAAATCTGCGACAACTGGCCTATACAGCTCGGTGTAGATTGCTCTGAAGTGAGCGTTCAAGGAACTGATTACGGACTCCGAAAGATCCCACCGCATGGTTCTTGCGTAACTACTAACTTCCTCCACGGCCGCGTGAGCGTCACTGGAGATCAACATGATCAAAGAATCTGGAAGAAAACCTACTGCTCCAAAAGCCAATTACGTCACTCTTGTCATCGTTATGATAGAATCATAACCCACCCAGGAATAGCGTCAATCATAAGTATTTAAACAAATCTCCTCCTATGAAACAGTACAATCATATATGCGGCGCATAACATTGTGTTAAATATTGGTGCAAATGATAATATCTCTCTTATGAGAGCTGTACTTTTGTCCAATCAAATCGCAGTGGAGATATTTATCATGTATAGATATCGCTGGATCACGAGATGTTTCGCAAGCTGCTCGATAAGTGATCTACGGCGTCGATTGAGATCGGCCGGCGACCCTCTCCTCAAGTGTTCTACCGTCTTCTGGAGCTCAACCCAAAGTCTGTTTCTCGGCCACTGATCCGAGATACAGACTGTTCACTTTCGGCCGCGATCCGCCAATGGTTCGCTTTGAGTGTATGACCGCTTTTGGCGCGAAGCGGCCGTCCCGGGCACTGTAACCTTCTTCGCGAGAGCGGAAATTATTGCCGCTCTGGCCCCGTGTTGACTGATGCCCAAAGCCAGGGCACAAAGGTGGCATCCACGGTCGTTCGCGGCAGGAAAACAGAGGGAATTTCAAGACCCTTCAACTAAGTCATTGAAATCATGTGAGAATCCAAGGTCCCCAGGCGAGCTATTTTTTGGACCTATTCCCTACTTCAGTAGTTGTCATTCCCCACCAGAAAACGCGGCGTCTTTTCAGCTACTTGGCGGGATTTCCGATCAAGCGGCATGTGACTTTCTCCAGATCCCAAAGTTGTTTAGAACCCCCAGAATGACGGCTGGGGACCCCCCCGAGTGCGTCAAACAGCCTGCGACTAACGATGGCTTTGGGGCCGCTAGCGGAATGGCGGCTTTCAGCCTCGATCGGATACCAGACTTCGGCAGCTTATGCCGGGATCATCGCCGCAACCGGTTCCAACGCTGCACAGTGTGAAAGCTACGCATTTCCACCGGTTGCTCCCACCGCGCCATTTGGCGGATCAAAAAAGCCGAGGCTCTAATCCCTGCCGGATGAAAGTTCAGTGGCTGATCAGATGTAGCACCCAATTCGGGCCGCGCGCAGCGCCTCCAGGAGCGCACCGGGCACATCGGTGAACGTTGTCAACAGCGCTAACGCACGATTATGGCCTGTTCTTCAGCCAGCTTTTTGATCAATATTTCCATCTCGTCTTCATCTAGTCCGCCGGTTTCAATTTCATAGATCGGGGTTTCGATTGCGGCCAAACAATGTTCGACTGCGGTGCGAGTAAAAAGCGGTAACACAATCTCGGAAACAGCGGTCCGAACTGACAGAGACTTAGAGTCGAGCGTTATGTCTCCCAAGGGAGTCACGCCGGTTACCCTCCTACTCGCAAAATCTTGCCCAAGGCGAACAATCGACGTCAACTTTCCCCGAGGTTTAGCTTTGGTAGCATCTAGGCAACCAGCAACGAAGTCGCCGATGGCCTCGGACAACTCTGTTGAGCCCACAACCGCCTGCATGCGTTTTCTGAATTCCGACTCTAGGTCGGTTGAAGTGCGGTGGTGGAAGTCGATCGGCAGGGATTCGCGTAACATAGGCTGTTCATCTGCGACCTTGCCCAAAACGGTCGCCAGAAGATCAAACCATGTATGGGTTACGACGCCGAGTGTAACATGCAGCGACGTCTTGTCGGTGCAGTATGCCTCGTGAACCACGCCACGTGGTATATAAAGCAAGTCACCTTGCCGGAGTTCAAATTCGTGAGCCTTGTCTAGCGTGGCACGGCTGTTTGGTTTGTCGGTGTGCGCGAGTAGGGGCTTTGCAAACGCCTCCTCTCCGACACGCCACATCTTGCTACCCTCTACCTGGAGTATGAGCACGTCGTGGGTATCATAGTGGGCTTTGAACCCTTGGCTGTTCGCTGGTGTCAAATAGCAGTTAGCCTGGACACGAGCGATCAAAGCGCCCTCTAACCTGGAGCACAGATTCTGAAGCGACGGGACGTGTTTATGAAGTGCATCCAAAATGACCGTTGAGCCATCTGAAAAGCTCTCGATGGCTCGATCTACATCCGAGTAATTGTAACCCCTGTTAGGAGTCAGCTGAGTGCGGCTACCCTGTTTATTTGAAATCCATGATATACTGGGCGGATTTCGATTCAGTGCGTCCTCAAACATCTCTATCGAGAAGATGCCTTTAAAGTATTCTGGACTCTCGCGCTCGATGTGAAGGAACTTCCTCTCCCAGTAGTGGTGAAGGAACTCGTCTGACGTTAACGGCGTCAGTATACTCTCTAAAACCCCATCCGTCTGACGCATTAGTTGGACGGCTCGGCCTTCGGAACGTCTTTGTCTTTATTCGTTTTTTCCGTCTCTTCCACAGTATCAGTCGTAGTAATAACCTTGGTTGTTGTCGTTGTTATCGTGATCCGCTGGTGAGCGTCCCTCACATCGGCGTCGTTCGTGTGGGAAGCTTCGGCAATTGCCGGCAGACCCAATGCACTCGCAGCTAGCAAGGCAGCCGACGACTGCACGAGCACATCACGTCGAGCAATCGGTTTAGATATAATCATTTCTTCGGTAAGTTTGCTTCTGTCTCCCATCGCACTTCCTCCACTGGGCGAATACTCGGAGCCTCTCATGAAATTAGAAGTATTGCAACTATACGCAGTACGGCCGGGCCACACACCGTAAGAATCACACGCACCTCAGTCGCTTCCGGAGCTGATCGCCAGATCTGCACGGTTGCTGTCGGGAATCCGCTCGGAGGCAAATAAGCGTCCATAGTTGCGCAGGCAGATGCAGCCGCTGTGTCGCCCGTAATCGTCGCACAGGCCCGATCTGGCGACTGCCACCCTCGCGGCCCATTCCGGCATGGCCTGCAGCTTGATGACGACGCGATGCGAGCGCGGAACCCGCTCTAGCTGCCTTTCTCGACAGGGGCGAGCGCTGGTTCTTCAACGCACGTGTGAACGCCTCCTCGTCAAGCGGCGCGAGACTGCAGAAACGCGCCGGTCTAAACACCCGCTTCAAAGAGACTGGAATGCTTGTTTGCAAGGCGGGAATGAGGGCGCAAGGCGGTCATAGAGGTGGTGATCGCCCTATGGCGATTTCGGACCTGAGAACGGGAATTATTGCCGCTCGTCCGTCCTGTTGACTGACGCCCAAAGCCACGGCACAAAGGTGGCATCCACGGTTGCTCGCGGCAGGAAAACAGAGGGAATTTCAAAGCTTCTAAGCCATTGAAATCATGTGAGAATCCAAGGTCCCCAGCCAACTTTCTAGGCGTCTTCGAACTCGACGAATGGCCGAAGGAACTGCGGTATAGATCGCCCAACTTATTGAGAAGACGCCACTTTTCCGTGCAGGAGATAATGGCCAGTTTGGATCGAAAAGAGGGTCAAAATTGAGTTCCCTGAGGGCTGGATTCTCACATGATTTCAATAGCTTAGTGGAGGATCCTTGAAATTCCTTCTGTTTTCCCATCGCGAGCGACCGTGGATGCCACCCTTGTGCCCTGGCTTCGGCATCAGTCAACCGGCGGGGTAAGCGGCAATTATTTCCGCTGTCGCACCTCACATTCGACAGTGTAGCCGTCATAAGGCGCGAGGAAGCTTTTCGCCGTCATTTCGGCCATAGAATTCCTACCCAAACCTGTTCAGAAGCGGATATTGTGTGTTCCGGCGTGCTAAATTAGGCGGGCAATCCAGCTACGCCTTCAAACGAACTACGAAAGCGATGGTACGATGCCCGTAAGGTTTCATCTGCCGATGGCCCTCAACTAGAGCTCGCGTGGGTGTGGAAAGAAGCGAAATTAAGATCAGCCGCTTTGCCGGACTAATCTCAGCTACATATAGCGCGTGTAGTCCGAGCTAACCTTGTCGTCGCCCGCGTATTTCAATACCTCGCCGACCTTCCTGGCTGCCCTGATCGGCACCGGCAGCTTTTGGTTCATCTGGGTCGAGTTCCAGTTGATTTTGGTCAAGGAGAGGACCTCCTTAGCAATCTGTTCGACCGTGTTGTCACTGGATTCATGGGGGCAGATGAGTAGCGGTCGGGGATCGTAGGTGCCAGGGTAGGTACCGTAGTACGGAATGCTACCGTTCGTATACAGTAGGCCCTTTCCGTCGAGCTCGACGAATGTGCCGCGCATTACAGGATAGTTGCCGTCGCGGAGCACCTTCATGGCTGTCCGCTCCTGAATCCAGACCAGGTCCTTCATCTCGATCGCTAATTCGGCAAGCGCCTCGGTGATCCCTTCCGCCTCCTCCTCACGGAAGCGCGACGTCTTATAGACGGCGACACGGGCGGGGTAGTTCCGGTGGTGGGCCTTATAGGCGGCAAGCACTTCTAGGATCAACTCACGGGCATCATCCCTGGTCATGTAGGGATGCCGCCCTCTACTCTCGGTTTCTGCGCGCTTACCTTTCAGGATAAAGCCGCGGCCACGCTCGTCGAACATCTGCGCCGCGCTCGTGAACAGTTCCTTCCCGCCAGCCTCCCGATAGAAGCTCACGCCGATGTAGCAGGCGGTGAACTCACCTACATGAGGCATCCGCCGCCAAGGTATGCGCCCAGTTCCCTTATAGTACAGCGATGTCAACAGGTTCCAGATGACATCTGCATCATCTTGAGTGTTACGTTCGCTGTCTTCCTTGATCTTTTTCGGAATTGAGGCCTTCCCGTCAAAGACATCCTCCCAGACGATCTGGGTCGGAAAGCTCAGATGCATCGACTTTGCTTTGAGGAGCCCGCGAAAATTCAGAATGTCTGCCCGATCGACGGCATCTGTTTCACTGTCATCGCTTGAGTCGGGCCGGGCGTTCCATACCCTTTCGATCATGGAAACAGGGAGTGCTATGACAGCAACGTCTGGGCGATTTCCACTCTCGTCGATTGCTTGGAGTTCCTTGAATATTTCGTCGACGGCCATTTCGATGGCCCTGTCGGTATATGGCTCCTTCTTGATCTTGTCGATTTTCGACTGAGGAATGGCAGCGGTCGCCCGCTCATCCACTTCGAACTTGCATCTATAAGGATTTTGATTGCCCAAGCCGGGGAAATCAGGGTGCATATTCGGATGCTTCTCACCGTTTCCAGCAACGCCGCCGGCGACAGTGCCCATAAAGCGCTTGGCGTCTTCCACGGTCTTGGCGCTGCCGACCACGGCGATCTTGATGCTGTCTCCGACAGGAGTCTGCAGCGGTCCGCCAACAACGAGACCGCGCCTCGGATCGGTGTTGTGGTGGCTATCGCCAAACTCGAGGTGCGGCTCTTGAAATATCGTGGTTCTAAATTTCGAAGACACCTTGCGCCCCCTCCTCTTCGGCCGATTTGGCTTTCGTACGCCATGCGTCTTCGGGGACACGTGTCGGGAGCTGAACCATTGGGGGCTCTCCGAAGGTCAACCACGGTTCGACGGAAGGAGCGGCAAAGAGGTCGGTAGCTTTGGGTTCGATACTCTGCAGGAAGCGGTGCCACATGATGACCTGGCCGCGGATGGCGCTGCTGTTGTCCATGCGCTTCTTTCCAGACAGCAAGGCATCGGGCGCGGTATGGGGGTTCATGCCGTCATAGGTAAAGAAATACGTTGGCTCGATCACAAGATACCACTCGTCGAAAAGGCTCTCGAACCGAGGAATGAACGCGTGGTGACGAACAAACGATACCCGCTCCGGTTTGTCTTTATCCATGACGACGTTGACAACCTCAGCCTCGGTGTTCTTCTTCGAGGCCCGATACTTGAATACGCGACCGGTGTTCTTAGCTCTTGCTGTAAAATAGTGGAGCCTCTTCTCCTTGCTCCAAGAAAGGTTGCCGCGCACCTGATGGCTAAGGGTCTGACGCAATAGGAACGCGAAGTTGTTCCGTTCGTTTTCGTCTTCGTGAAAAGCCAGATGCTCGACCTCAATGGCTTCGACCTGATCAAGGTCTACGAACTTCCGGCAAACGCTCGTCCGTGGATCGTGGAACGACCAGAACCCACCTCCCTTGGTAGCCCAGTCAAAGCGAGCCGGTTCGTCGTCGCCCAGGATAATGGCGCTCGCCTGCTTTCGGTCATACTTGGTAGTGGCAACGTACATCTCTCGGGGCAGCTTGACCGGAAGGATATTGACCAAAGCCTCTTCGCCGCCGCCGAGCGGGGGTATGTAATAGCCGAAACCGGTCTTCGGAACCGTCAACGACGCGAGTCGATCCACTGCGGAGGGTCCAAGCCTGTCCTCCGCCTTGCTAAATTTCAAACGCCTGTCCTGGAAGGCATCACCTGTCGGTACTTCCTTCCAGTAGAGGCTGCCGTCAGAAATTCGATGCAGGACGATGATGACCGGCAGATTGCTGGGACGCCAGTACTCGAGGTCTTCGGCCCGCAGAAGATAACTAAAGCCTTGGTCGTCCTCGCCTGAGTATGTTCCAGACTCGGTCGTCTTTACCTGGACAGCGATCATTCCAGCAGTCGGCCTGCCTTCGAGCATTACTTCAGCGATCCCGTCGATGCCTGCTTCCAAGCGGGAGCGGCCATCGAACTGGAAGCCCATTTTGAGGAAGCACAACCTTGTGGCTGTCTCCCCGATCTCACCGTTGATCTGATTCTGCGTAATAGTCTTCGCCATTGCCAATGAGTACGATGCAGGTTCCAACCTGCCAACGGATATCGAATGCCAACGCAATCATACCGACAACAATGCGCTTTTCCTCCACAAGTTTTACAGGGCTGCTGATACGGGCTTTAAGATACATCCCATCGCGCTGGCGTAATGGCAGAAACGAACAGTTGCACCCTTTAGTGGTTGTTAATAACTTAACGGCACGCACACGCCGAGAATACTTCATCCGAGATGTTTTTCAGAATTCTTCAAGGTCTAATTCCCGACAACGCAACTGATTGCGCTTACCTCATCGTGGACGGTTGGGACGATTGGTTCTCGTTTAGAACGATGTTCACAGTCCTGGTGATAGACGAGCTGGGTGTCAGACATCAGATAGGGTCTGTGAAGATCGGCCGGGCGGGCCTGCAACCCTCCCGAAACCTGCTCCCAGGCTTTCGCGCTCCCGAATTCCCGCCTGAGTTCGATGAGCTTCCCGACACCTATTTCTCTCTCGGACAAGGCGAGGACTACTACGAAAGCCTCAACAATCTGAGCGCGGCCCAGCGGCAAAGAATGCTTGAAGGTTTGCGAGACGTGTCCTACGATCTCGGCCGGTTCGCAAGGTTTCGGAACGAACCCTCGATGGTCACCTCCCTGCTGCGTTCCGTGAACGACACTTCGGTGACGGGCCGCCTCCATCGTCTTACGACTGGGGACGCAGAACTCACGAAGTTCAGTTTTCAATATGTGCTGCCGCCATCTTGGACGCCCAACGGTGATTTCATTCAGCCCCCAGAAATGACCTTCGACGTCATTCCCGAGTCGGAGCCTCCCACCAATGTTCACGTGCTCATAGGTAGAAACGGAGTCGGAAAAACCAGGGCAATGAAAGGCCTGGTCAAGGCATTGCTGCACAGAGACGGCGAAGCGGCCGACACAGTAGGTAAGGTCGAGTTTAAGGAGGGGCGTCCCGGCGAAGCCCAATTTTCTAGTCTCGTGCTCGTCTCGTTCAGTGCGTTTGACGACCTTGCCGTTATCCCCCACCAGAATGACCGCATAGCTATTCATCAGGTTGGCCTTCGTGATCCCGTTAATGACGGCGAAGCAAAGGCGCTCAAACTCGGTAAGGACCTCGCTGTCGACTTTCGAAAGAGCCTGGAACGTTGTCAGACCGGCTTGCGAGCCGCTCGTTGGCGCGAGGCTTTATCGAGCCTAGAAGCGGATGACCTATTCGCCGAAGCCGAGATCGGCGTTCTGCTCGGCGGCTCTGGAGAGGAATGGACGGAGGAAACGGAACACCGATTCAGCTTGTTGAGTTCTGGTCACGCGATTGTTCTCCTCACTATCACGCGACTGGTTGAGTTGGTGGACGAGCGTACGCTCGTCATGATTGATGAGCCGGAAGGTCATCTACATCCTCCGCTTCTTTCGGCGTTCATCCGCAGCCTTTCCCGTCTACTTGTATCACGCAACGGTGTCGCTATTGTCGCTACCCATTCTCCCGTCGCGCTCCAGGAAGTACCGCGCTCCTGCACATGGAAGCTTCGACGGACCGGTCGCATCTCGGTCGCTGAGCGTCCCACTATGGAGACATTTGGCGAAAACGTCGGGGTACTGACGCGCGAAGTCTTCAGCCTAGAGGTAACCCGGACCGGGTTTCACAAGCTTTTGGTAGACGCGGTATTTCATCGTCAGATGAGTTACGATGATGCCCTCCACTACTTCGGAGAACAGTTGGGCACCGAGGCGAAAGCGATCATCAGAGCGCTAGTTCTCGAAAGAGATCGCCAATAATGAGAGCGCTACCTAAGCCGCCGTTCGGCGCGATGTCCGCTCTGGACGCCTGCGTCTCGAGTATCCGCGACGCTATCCTCAAAGACCGTCTCTTATCTTCCTCTAGCGCTATTGCTGCTGCAGAAGGCGACTATTCGGCTCGAGGTGACACAATGAGCCTCTTCGCGATACCGGGCTCCGACGATGTCGCATCAATGCTGACCACATCCGAAATGATGCGGGTCTATGCGGGAACATTCGTCAGAAGCAAGGCGACGCGCTTCCTGTACGATCTAATCAAGTCGGCCCCTAAAAATGATATGTGCCCCCTATGCGGCCAGCGAACCGTGTCGACCCTTGATCACTACCTAGCGCAGTCTATTCACCCAAGCCTAACGATAGTGCCGCTGAATCTTGTGCCCGCCTGTGCCGAGTGCAACAAAAAGAAACTCGACTTCCAGCCCCAGAGCGAGGTTGAACAGGGCTTCCACCCGTACTTTGACGATTTCGACGATACGCAATGGCTTGTGGCGGAGGTGATGGAGACTACCCCCGCTGCGATCCGCTTCTTCGTGATGGCCCCTTCGCATTGGACGGAAGCCAAGGCAGCAAGAGCTTATAGGCACTTTACTTCATTCGACTTGGGGACTTTGTATTCGAGTCATTCCGGCGTTGAGATTAGCAACATCCGATATTCCCTCGAAATGGTGGCCACCAAGGGAACGCCTGAAGATGTCCGATTGACCCTGTTGGATCGTGCCGAAAGCGCCCGGCGCGTGAATTTGAACTCTTGGCAAACGGCGACTTACCAAGCCCTTGCTGACTCCTATTGGTACTGCAGCGGCGGTTTCTTGCTGACCTGATCCGCACCTTTCAATCGAGAGATTTTTACTACTCGATAGATGTCCCTGTAAAACTAGGCAATGCACTACTCACCGCTATCAGGAATCGCCAGATCACTCGCCTATCGTCCGCTTTGGCCGAACTCGGACCACATAGCCAGATTCCCGGATGTCCGCTATCGCCATTCGGTACTCCGACATCGGACAGTTGCATACGTGAAGAGTTTCGGACGCCGGCAGGCGTACGAAAGTCCGCGAGGAACGAACCCGCGGACCACAGGCTGATGCTATGGAGATTCCGCTTTTCGGCCCCAGACGCCCTCCCGAGCAGCGGGTTCGTTGCACGGCCCAAAGCTGCCGTTGGTTAAGGCAAGGCTGAGGAACTCGACCTGCTCGCATCGTCATTGCAGAATGGACCGACGACTCCAACAGCTTCCGGCCGCACCAACCCTCGGATACCAAGCCTTGGCTGACTTTGCCGGGCTTATTGCCGCAACCGGTTCCAACGCTACGCAATCGGGAAGCTTCGTGTTTCCGCCGGGTGCTCCCACCACGCCATGGCTGATCAAAAAAACGCCGAAGCTCTGATCACAGCCGGATGAGACGTCAGTGGCAGGTTATCAGCCAACAGGACAACAGTGGCGGAAATAATTTCCACATTTGCACCTCATCGGTGCGAGGATCCAGCGATAGCACACCGGGCGGCTCAGGCGACATGATCTATCCGGGAAAGGCGTGCCGGCCGTGGAGCTTGCGGGCATGGACCAGACAGAAGTAAAATTCTATTCCGCGGGTTTGATCACGTTGCAATCATTCATGGAATTGTTATCGGTATGATACGCTTAGGGTTTCGTTCTAGTTTGGCAGGAATTTGGGGGACAAATGTTCGAGACGTTGCTTCAATCTGGTATTGCAACGCGCGATCTGGTCCTTGAACTGGCATCCCTCCTAAAGGAGCCACCCGCGCCAGGGTTGTTCAGCCTCTTTCTTGTATTGCTTCTTCTTCTGCTGGTTCTGGGGTTTGTCTCGACTGTGCGGAGCCGCGCGAAGGTTCTCAGGTCGGCCATCAATCTCGTCCAAAAGACAGATGGCGCCAGCGGCTTGCAGGAGAGTTTCGAAGATATTCAGAACCGGCTAGCAAAGCAAAGGGGGAGAGCCGCGCGTCATCTGACGGACACCTGGAAGGAGTTTCGCGAGACAACAATTGAGCCGCGACCGGGAACCGTTCTCGGTGTTCGGAATTCGGTTAGGCCGTCAGTTTTCTTCAATCTTGAGGATATGGGCTTCAGTGTATCCGGCTGGAGGTTCGTGCCGGGCTTTCTCGTGTCAATCGGGCTTGCCGCGACGTTCCTCGGTCTGATTGCCGCGCTCCAGCAGACCGGTGAGAGCCTCAAGGGCGGTGATCAGGCTCAGGTGCGCGAAGCACTTACGCAGTTGCTCTCAGTTGCCTCCGCAAAATTCATCATGTCGCTGACGGGGCTTTTGTGCTCGATCGTTTTTACTGCCTTCTTACGTGTGGGCGGCCAGCGGCTGGAAAGCACCATGCGAAAGCTCACGCATGAGATCGAAATCCGCATGAATTTCGTCAGTCTCGAAGATTTGGCAGAGCGCCAGCTTGAGGCGATCGTCGAGCAGCGCGATCACATGCAGAAACTTAACCATGATCTCATCGCTGCGATCTCTAAGCCGCTTGAGAATGCACTGGCCGCCAGCAACACCCATGTGGGGACGATGGTTGACGACATCTCCCGCTCGCTTTCCACGGGGCTCGCGGCGGCGATGGATAAGGCGAGCGATCGGCTGGAAAGCGCATCCGACGCGCTCAATGGCCTTGCTACAAAAATCAGCGAAACCGCGGAGCAGTTTACGGTCGCCGCCGAACGGACGGCGGTCGGCCTTGACGGCGCCGCACGTAGGCTGGAACTCGTGACTGATAATCTTTCTCGTGCCGGAAGCGGCCTCGCTGAGGCGACGGAGCCGATGGTCGAAGCCATCACTGGAACAGCTACGACGACTAAACAAATTGCTGATGCGAGCGTCGAGATGGTTCAATCGGCACGAAAAGCTCTGGATTCAGAGCGTGGTGTGGTAGTCGCCGCCGCGGAATCCATTCGCGAGCAGATCAAGAATTTCGAAGCCCGTGCTGCATCCTATGACGGGCAGCTCGAAAAAGCGTTCAAGATGTTTTCAACTGAAATAAGCAGGTCTGTTTCGGAAGTCGAAAATCATGCGAATGCGGTTCATCAGCAGTATGCTGACGCTTTGGGTACTCTTCAGGCCGTTATCGAAAACGCGAAAGCTTTCAGGCCCGAAAGCGAGAGGCCCGCGGAATGAGGGGCGCGGGCGGGACGCGCCCTCAGGAAGAAGAGGAAGAGTCCGTCTTCATCTCGATGGCCGACATGACGATTAGCTTCCTCTTCGTCATCATGATCCTGCTTGCGTTTTTTGCGACTCAGTTCACTGATCCTGAGACCGTGCCGCGTTCTCAGTATGACGAAATTCTCAAACAAAAAAACGAGATAGAAAAAGAGCTGCGCAAGGTGCAGACGATTATAGGAGCGTCCGACCTTCAGGTATCCGACGAGGTGCAGGCCATGAAGGAGGAGATCGAGGATTTGCGGCGGCGGCTCGCGATGCCTGATGCTCCAAACCAGATGGAAGTGTACAACAACAAGGTTTCGGAAACCCGCAGAACTCTTTTGACGAGCCTGAAGAAACAGATCGACGAGATCAAAGGTGTCAATGTCAGTATCAGCGCGACCTTCGAATCGCTGCAATTTTCGGGCGACGGTCTGTTCGAAACGAATGCTGATGTGCCAACAGCGACCGGATCGCTGCGGGTCAGCAAGATCGCTGAAATACTAGATCGAAACCTTGGATGTTTCTCACTAGGCCCGCGCAAGAGATTCAGCCCGGATTGTAATCCGGGATATGCAGTGATCGACTCCCTGCAAGTGGAAGGCCATACCGATGACCGTGGCACCGACATTCTGAACATGAGGCTGAGCGCAAACCGCGCCTCGTCTGTCTATTCACTCATGACCTCGCAGCGGCCTGATCTCCTCAACTTCAACAATAGAAGTGCACAGCCCGTCCTTTCGGTGGCAGGCTTCGGCAAGGGGCGCCCCATTCAATCCAACGCGACCGATATCGGCAAGGATGCCAATCGCAGGATCGATCTCCGGTTCATCATGGCCGTGCCCGCAAAGGAGGCCGATATTTCGGCGATCAAGAACGCCCTGACCGAGGTGCCCCGATGAGCCTCATCGAAACAATCCGAGCATCCCGTACCGTGCGGCGCCAGGAGCTTGCGGCTACCGTAGAACTGACGCAGGCCGTGACAAACGTGAAGAGGGCTTTTCCGGATATTGTGACTGCCACCTCTGTCTCCGTCGGCGAGGCCATACAGCGGCTCGACATTGCCCTGCGGAACTGGGACTGGGAAGGCGTGACCGTCGGCAACATCTCGCTTGCCGCCCGAGCTTTTCTGGATGGGGATAGGATCCCGGATGCCGTCACCTATTTTCTGAAGAGGGAGCTCGAGGCGACAACCAGCTCCATTCTTCTCGACGCGGTAGCTGAAGCCTATTTCTCCGGCTGGACCAGACACGATGAGAGAACCCGCTGGCTGGCGTCCATCCTGCAGGCACGGGCGCCCCATCTGTCCTTCCGCTGGAAGCGGTTGTTTGTCGCCGTTCCGGAACTGCTGGACACCGACGATGCGCCGATACGGCTCGCCGAAAAGATGCTCATTCAGGCCGATCCGTTCCAGTGGCTGCTCGATGCAGGCCTTGCCGCTCCCCATACCGGGCAGCTTTCCACGGAAGCTTACCTGGCCTGGCTGAAGCTGCTGCCTCCTGTCATGACGGACCAGCATGTCGAACGGATTTTTGGCTGGATAAGGCCGCGGGGGCACAAGCCTCTTTCCGGTGACCTTGCAGCGAGGGCCGTGGAGAAACTTCTGGAGCCCTGGCGTTCCGATATCCCCACTTCCGAATTTCGCACGATTCTGACTGACCGGATTATCGAGGCCTTCGGCGATCCGCGTTACGAAAGTAAAGCCGAAGCAAAAGCGTTCTGGCCTCTTGTCGCCGTGGATCGCCGCACGACGCTGCTCAGATGGCTTGCGGGGCAGAGCATAGATGCTTTGCTCGACATAATCACGAAAGCCACCGGGAACCACATGTGGCCTACGCGACACCATTTCTGGAAGGGCCTGTATGATAAAGGACTGGTCACGGAGGCGTGGGTCGCGCTGTCCCGGCCTGCAATGGCGATTGCTCTCAACATATTCAGCGAGGACAGCGGAAAAGCCGGTCCGGCCGCGGCACTGCAAACCGCGACAGGCCGCAAGAAGGAAACCTGCCTGCTGATCATGAAGGTGGGCCGCTACACGGTCGTCGAAGGTTCGCACGATTATCGTGTTCACCTCTTCCTCAATGGGGATCGGCGCGCTCCTGCTCTTTATCAAGATGAATATGATGCAGAGGATATCATGTTGCCTCAAGGCGACAGAATGACTCGCATTCACGATTCCTACGACGCCTGGCAGAGTTGGGTCGAGGAGCGGGTTCTTCGATGAAATTCGATTTTCGATTCGATTCGGATGCAGCGTTTCTCACGATCCAATCGGAGAAAAGAGGCTGGCTCTCGAATTTCAGAAAGCAGGTTAGGCCAGATCTTTCGAAGCTCCCGCGGGAGGAAATGGAGACGGCGCTGGCATTGTCACGCCTGAGGCAGCTCGACCCGGACAATGCTCTGCACTTAGTCGAGCCTAATATGGTCGTCATTCGCCACCCGCTTGTCGCGCGACTTGACGTCCGGACGGCCGCGACTTTGGGCCTGCCGCCGCTGCTCCATGACGTCACCTTTCGGGCCCGGCTTGTCGGAACCGTGGGAAGTCTCGATTTTCGGATCGAATGGTGGTGGGAGCGTGCGGGAAGGCGCGTTGGTCTGCCGTTGACGGGCGCCTTGCTGGGGCCGCCTTCGAATGTCATGCGGATCCCTGAGCCAATCTATTTGGCGATCGCGGAAGCGGAAGAGCTCGGCAAGAGCGGTACGCTGACCGACCACTGGCTGGCGCTAGGCCGGTTCCGGCGGCTTTTCGACGGCGACGGCGGGGAAGACCAAGCATCGCTCGAAGGTTTTCTGCGCGATGTGTCCGTTGTTACCTGTGGGGCCGTCGGTATCGGCTTCGACCCGGAGGATGACTCAAAATTTTTTCCGCTTCCGTTTGCCGATCATCAAACGTCAGCGGATGGAGCGGTTGCGACCACATCCGCCTTGCTCCACGGCCGCGAGCTGGATGAATTCAAGACGGCAGCCTTGCGGCGCGGCGCGCAGCCTGCCTTTCGTGTGGCGAACGGAAAATTTCTGATCGTCGATCGTTCCGCCGTGCCCGTGATCGACACGATCGCAGCATATGCCGACAAGGACGAAGAAGGCCGCCGCGCCTTTATTGCAGATGCGGGCCGGATTGTCGCCGAAGCGATCGAGATGGATCTCAGGCGGGAAGGGCGGCTGACGGCCTTGATGAGCCCGCAGGCGCGCACTGAAAGGATCGAGGAAGAGGTCGCCCGCGCCTGGATCGAAACGGAAGAGTGGGTTTCGCGCGTCGTCGGGGTCGGAAAATGGAAGGTAACCACAATCGACACCATTCAGGGATCAGGCACCCGGTGGCTGCAGGAGGGGATCGATACCGAGCTCGGTGAAAGACTGGCTGTTATTCCGGACGAAGAACTGGCGGATGTGATCGAGCGGTTACGCAACGCTCTTCGGAGTGGTCTTTCGTCGATCGACCATGACGTGGGCGAAATTCCTGTGACCGTCGAAGTCATCGAGGCGCTGAGCAGGCGTCTGGCCGATATTCTCAGGCGCCAGCAATCTGAGGAGGCCGGGACCGCGCTCGATGCCTATCTGCCGATTACTCATGACAATTTTTGGGAAGTCGATTTCAAGGCTGCTGTCCGGGGCAGGACGGGCGACTTCGATAATACAACGCCGGTTTTGGTCAGGTCCGCACTGCAAAACCACCAGTTGGCATCGCTGAATTGGCAGGTGCGTGCCTGGCAGGCGGGTATTCCAGGCATTCTCAATGCCGATGAACAGGGGCTCGGCAAAACGCTGCAGACGCTTTCCTTCATCACTTGGCTCAGGGAGAAAATGGCTAACGGCAGCATTCCGAAAAAGCCCTTCCTGATCGTGGCCCCGACATCCTTGCTGCTGAACTGGGAAGCGGAGATCGAGCGGCATCTCGGACCGGGCTGTTTGGGCAAGCCTGTCCGCCTGTATGGGGAATATCTCGGCGCCTACAAAAAGCCGGGCGGCGGGCAGGACCTGCGTGAAGGCGAAGCTCGGCTAGATATCGACGCAATTGCCAATGCCGAAGGTGGATGTCCGGTCGTCATCACAACATACCAGACGCTTGCCAACTACGCGATCAGCCTGATGGATCTGGATTGCTCTCTTGTCGTATTCGACGAGATTCAATTCCTGAAAAACCCAGTGACGATGAGAGCTAAGGCTTCGAAAGCGGTCCGCGCCGATTTCCGGATCGGATTGACGGGAACGCCGATCGAGAATGCCACGAAGGATCTCTGGGCTCTGGTCGATCAGTTATTTCCAGGCGCGCTAGGCGCACTCGCGCAATTCCGCAGGGTGTTCGATAAACCGACGGAAGCGAGCATGGGCGCCCTCCATTCCGCACTGTTCAGAAGCCAGAACGACTACCCCCCGCTGGCGTTGCGCCGGCTGAAAACGGATGCCGCACCGCATCTCCCGACAAAAGTTCGTATCCTGCATCCGCGCGAAATGCCGAGGGCGCAAATGCTTCGATACGACGAGGTGCGCGCTAAGGGAGGCGGTATATTGGCGCTGCTTCAGCACATGCGCCGGGTGTCGTTGCATCCAGGTTTGCTTGAAGGTGAGACGACGGAGGAATTCAGCCTGTCGTCGGCCAGGGTTAGTGCCGCCATCGATATCCTCAGACATATTAAATCGAAGAATGAGCGCGCACTGGTTTTCCTCGAAAATCGCGATGTTCAGACCTGGTTCGCTGAGGTCGTGCGGATCGAATTCGACCTCGAGCGGGTCATGATCATCAATGGCGACACGCCCGTCGATGCCCGAAAAGACATTACTGATCGGTTTCAGAGGCACCTTGTCGATGATCGCGGCTTCGACGTCCTGATCCTTGGTCCGCGCGCCGCGGGAACAGGCTTGACGCTGACGGCCGCAAACCATGTGATCCATCTCAGCAGATGGTGGAATCCTGCTGTGGAAGAACAATGTAACGACCGCACTCACCGTATCGGCCAGACGAAGCCCGTCACGATCCATATCCCGCTTGCCGTTCATCCGGGACTTGGCCGAGGTTCGTTTGACTGCCTGTTGCAGAGCCTGATGAAAAGAAAGCGTTCTCTTGCGGAGCGAATTCTCTGGCCGGGAGATGTGACGGAAGGCGAAACAAAGATACTCTACGACGCAGTTTTGGCGGCGGAGACGACATCCGATTTAAAGTCCATGAACGTTGATGAAATCCTTGAAGGCCGCAGTGATCTCCATTTTGAAAAACTGGCCGAAAACTCCATTCGTGTGAGGCCGGCCAGAGGCGGCGCGTCCATCATCGTTTCCTCAGATGCCGCTGTGCCAATGCCGATGTCGGGCGAAAATGGAGACGCAGCCGTCATTACGCTCAGCGAGCAATCACGAACTCCGGCTGGCGTTATCGTGCCGCAGTCAAAATTGAAAACAGCGACCCTTTGGCCAGAGTACGTCTTGCCGGAATAAAGTCTGGCATGGAAGAGGTATGCTGGAGCCTCCCTTCTCTTGAATTGTCATCTCTCCGTCCGCTCTTGTGCTACGCGATGGGATTATGTGCTTCTGAGCGCCACTGTTAAAGGGTTAGGGCGAGTTGAGCAGCCAGACATACCCTCTGCTTCCAGCGCCGCAGTTGACTTTCCTTGAAGCTCTCGCAAACAGCGGCGAACGCGCCGGCACAGGAAGTAATTTCCGCGCCCCAAGCCTACGATCTCCTGACGATCTTCTGCGTGTCGCGGTCATATCGGTACAGATGTAGCTGCCCGTCCTTGATGAGCTGGGCAGCGTGAGCGACGTGTTCCGGCAGCACATAGAACCATTCGCGCGGTCGAATTCTTTTGCCGAACCGGTCAATGATAAACAGTTCTCCGGGCCTTGCCGCGTCAAAGAACCGATGGAGCAAGTTCTCGACCTTGGAACGCGACAGGTTCTGCAGTTCGTAGGTCGCAACAATCTCGACAGGCGCCAGAAGGAAGGTCGGATCGTTCCGCGCATCGGCTACGCGACGCCGGACATCCTGTGATGTCACGCCGATCTTGTAGAGAATGTCACGCTGCGGTTTGATGGCTGGCTCTTCCGAGAGGCTGCGTGCCACGTATATCGTGCCGGACAGGGAGACCTTGTCAGTTTCCCAATCCGGATCAAGAGGACCAAGACCCAGGCGCTGGATCACGCGCGCCGTCTTGTCATCGTTCAAGGACTTACGGAACGACGACATCAGGGGGTCGCTCTCGGTGCCGTTGGAGAAGATCACACGGAGACGATGATCGCGGGCGCCGCCGCGCTGGGTGCTCTCACTCTTTTCCGCAATATAGGCCAAGAGGCCGCTGCGAATGAAAAAGTCGCCTTCGACAGGCTCGATAATGGCCCATTTCTCAATGAGCGTGGCTTCCCGTGCGCCGCTATCGAGAGCCTGTTGCATGGTCTCGAACAGGCCTGCGAACTGATCGAAATCCTTGCAGGGTATGAAATCCGCCCGGTGGTCGGGCACCTGACGTTCCGCGGCCGGCGTCACATGTTTGAGCTGAACCAGCTCCGGCTGAACATCCAGACCATCATCGTTAAAGATGTCATCGAGCGAGTCCGGGATGTCATCGTCTTCAACCTCATCGCGCCAGGAAACCTCGACGACTTCCTCTTTCCTTGCCAGAAGTCCAAGCTTGTCCGCTTGACGAAGCTCGTCGCTCGGAGATTTAGCGAGGTTTTCCCAGATCGTGCCAAGCCGCATCTCTTCGTGGTTGGATGCGTTGGCATCGGGCAGATGTCCGTGCTGCTCGAAAAAGCGCGTCACATCATTCAGAATTGATAGGCCATTGCTGCCTGAAGATGACGCCCTCGGTTTCAGCTTCACAGCAAGCAGGCCGAATTCGTCTGGCTCTGCAAAGATCTCCTCCAGTGTCGGGCGGGGCATCAGCTTGCCGTCTCCCGCATCATCTGAGCCTTGCGATTCTTGAGCCATGCCAGCGCTTCTGCCATGCGCTTTTCGAGCGCATCTTCGGCATGCACGTTCGGCTCGCGCCCCTCCTGCGCCCGGAACCGCTTGATCCGGAGCCATAGCGTCCGTGCTTCCTCTTCCGTCATCTGCACACGCATGGCCACCATGGCCGACTGTACCTGAGACAGAAGCGGCGCATCGAAGCTGCGCGAGGCCACCTCGAAGCATTCCTGAAAGGCGTTGACGCTGTCGATGAGGTCAATATCCAGCTCGCGGACATTGATGAAGCGGCGCACCATGGCCAGCAGCGTGTTCGGTGCCGCCCGCATATCGTCGTCTGCATCTTCATCATCCGCCTGCCCGGCGGCGTCGCCCACTCGGGGCCTTCTTGCCCTCCGCGTTGGCAAGCTCGCGCAGCCTCTCGCCCTCAGCGCGAAGCTCGGGCGCCGACATCGCCCTCATTCTGGCGCTTTTTCCCCAGTTAACGGGAATATCGTTGAAGTGCTGGCGAAGCTCGCCGAGATGGTATTGGGTAATCTGCCCCGTGTGTTCAACTCCGTGTTCTTCGAGCACGCCCTTGAACATGCGAACGAGCGCGCGAGCGTCACGTGCAGTCGTCTCATCCCAAGCGTCCTTCATGTTCTTGACGAGCCCTTCGCACGCAGATTCGAAATCCGCGACGGCAATGACGCGCCGCGTCTTTGCCTCAACTGGCTCACTGACAGCGACCCGTGGCGAGGGAGTGAGATCGAGCATCCTAACCGGCGGCACTTCGGGCGCAGAGGCCTCGACAACATCATCGGCGGGAACTGCGATCTCCAATAATGGCGGCATCGTTTTCAAGGGTGCGATGACCTCGATAAACGCAGGCTGTGGTGTCGAAGCCGGACCGCCCGTGAGTTCGCTCAGGTCACGATCGGCGAGGGGATGCCGTTCCGCGACGTCGAATAGCGCTTCTGCTCTGCCGCTGAAATAGGCCTTCATTGCCTTTTCCTCGTTGAGCGGGTGGGAACTGATTTCGAAGAAGTGCATCAATCTTCGAATGCCCTCCTTGAAGCCGCGTGAGTTCGCCTCTTGGAGAAGTTCGAGGTAGTTCGAGTTGATCGCAAAGGCGTGGGAGGCGGGAACCCCGTTTTGCCTGAGGTAGGCTAAGCCGCGGCAATTGTCCTTCAACGTCAGGTGATGGGTGATGCCAAACATACCGAGCAGTCGATAGGCCCATCCATTTTCCAGATCCATTTCCAGCTCTGAAATGTCGGCGGGACGGCCATAGCGCCGCGCCACCATCGAGACATCTTCCAGATGCATGAGCATCATGTCTCGTTCGTGTTCGCAAAGCTTTTGGAGCTGCGCCTTGGACATGGGTTCCTTCTGCTTCAACTTCAATTCGGCGACCAGCATGTTCAGCTTGCGGTCGATCGCCTGCGCTTTCTTATGATCAGAACAGTGAAGGCTCAATGAAAGCCGGCTGCCCGGTCGGCATTGCTCGAAGGCTGTTGGAACGCGCGCACGCCAATAGAAGATATTGCCGCGGCGGGTCAGGTTTTGGACGTCGTGGCGGACCGCCATGAGGTTGTTGCCCTTGCCTGCCACCGGCGACGCCGCCGCGCATAATTCGCGTGGGCATCACCTGTGGGCTACAGTTCTGGGCATCAGGTCGCCAATGATGCCAAAACGATATCCAGCACGACTGGAAAATAAAGGAATTAAGGGCTTTTAGGGAGAATTGGCTGGGGAACCTGGATTCGAACCAAGATTAACGGAGTCAGAGTCCGTCGTTCTACCGTTGAACTATTCCCCAGCAGGGGCCGCCGGGAAATGGTCCGGCCGGTGTGCGGCGCTTATAAACAAAAGCTGGCGGATTGCAAATACCGATTTCGAAAAAAATTGACGCCGCGGAGGCTTTCGCGTCATCGGCCCGGAAAAGGGCAAAACCCGGCTGATGACAGGGTGATGACGTGGTTCGGCAAAAAGCCGTTGGCGAAATCGCCACCGCCTGTTATCTTCGCACCAACGAAACAATCAGACGCCAGCGGCATACCTTCAAGAGGCTTTGCGCGGCGAGATGGATTTAACAGTGATGGACCCCGATAGCGGCGCAAAGCCGCCGGAAGGCGGGGCGTCGGCGGTACCGCGCGGAGAGGGTAAATCCTCGAGGCGTCGGAAGGCGAAGCGGAACGGCAAACGTCGTGACGCGGCGCCTGTAACCAATTCGGAAGCGGCCGATTCGGCCGCCTCTGCCGGACGTCCCCATAGCCAGGAACCCAACTCGTCGGCGCGCAAGCGCAAGCGGCGGCGTGCGAAATCCGCCGGCGCCCAGCAGCCGGTACAGGGCTCGAACGCCGCACCCGCAGCACAGCAGGTTCCGGGGCGCCCCGAGGGTGGGCAGCAGCCGCATTCAGCCAAATCGTCGTCGTCCTCGCGCAATCGTCGCAAGAAGAACAGAGGCGGCCGCGGCCTTCAGGGCCGGCCGCTGATGCCTGCCAAGGCGACGCCCGGCGTGGCGAAGGCGCCATCGCCAGCCGGTTCGGGCCAGGTTTCTTCCAAGGATATTCGCGGCAGAGCCGGAGCCGAAAGCCAGGCTGCGGAGCAGCGCGGCGAAAAATTCTCCTACGTCAACGACCTCTATGCCGCGCTCGACCTCGGCACCAACAACTGCCGCCTGCTGATCGCGCAGCCGACAAGGCCGGGCCAGTTCCGGGTCGTCGATGCGTTTTCGCGGATCGTCCGTCTCGGCGAAGGGCTCGGCACCAGCTGCCGGCTGTCGCAGGATGCCATGGACCGCGCCGTCGAAGCCCTGCGCATCTGCGCCACAAAGCTCGCCAACCGACCGATCCGCCGCATGCGGCTGATCGCAACCGAAGCTTGCCGGGCTGCCGAGAACGGCGAGGAATTCCTGGCACGGGTGATCGCCGAGACCGGGCTGGAACTGGAAATCATCGACCGCGAGACCGAAGCGCGGCTTGCCGTGTCGGGATGCTCGTCGCTGGTCGGCCGCGAGGCACGATCCGTCGTTCTCTTCGATATCGGCGGCGGTTCGTCGGAAATCGCCGTCATCCGCATCGATGACAGCCGCTCGAGCCGGCTTGCCAATCACATCACCCATTGGACCTCGCTTCCGGTCGGCGTTGTGACGTTGTCGGAACGGCATGGCGGGCGCGACGTGACGCCGGACGTCTTCAGCGCCATGGTGACGGAAGTCGAAGGCATGCTGGCCGGTTTCGATTGCCCGCCGCTTGCGGCCTTCCGCCGCCAGGGTGCCGAGGATTTCCATCTGATCGGGACGTCGGGAACGGTGACTACGCTTGCCGGCGTGCATCTCGACCTGCCGCGCTACGATCGCCGCAAGGTCGATGGGCTCTGGCTGTCGGATGCGGAAGTCTCCGCCATGCAGGCAAAACTTCTGTCCTGGGATTTTGCCGGCCGTGCCGCCAACCCCTGCATCGGTCCGGACCGGGCTGATCTGGTGCTCGCCGGCTGCGCCATTCTGGAAGCGATCCGCCGCCGTTGGCCGAGCCAGCGCATGCGGGTCGCCGATCGGGGCCTGCGCGAGGGCCTGTTGACGGACATGATGGCCGACGACGGCGTGTGGCGCCGGGTGCGGCCGCGCCGCCAGGCGGGCGGTCAAGGTGCCGGCGGGCAGGATGAGGCGGGAGCAAGGCGATGACGAAACCACCCTCCAGATCCCCGGGCAGCGGCAATCGCACCGGCCGCAAGCTCGGCCAGAAGGTCAAGAAGGGCAAGCTCAAGGCGTCGTCGCGGCGCTGGCTCGAGCGTCATATCAACGACCCCTATGTCCAGCGTGCCAAGCTCGAAGGATATCGCGCCCGCGCGGCCTTCAAGCTTCTGGAGATCGACGAGAAACATCAGATCCTGAAAGGCGCCCGCCGGATCATCGATCTGGGCGCGGCTCCGGGAAGCTGGTCGCAGATCGCCGCCAATGTCACCGGTTCCACCGACGATGATATCCGTGTCGCGGCAATCGATTTCCTGGAAATGGCACCGCTCGCCGGCGTCAAGATCCTGCAGCTCGACTTCCTCGATCCGGAAGCACCGCGCCTGTTGATGGAGGCGATCGGCGGCACGCCGGACGTGGTCATCTCGGACATGGCGGCTCCGACCACCGGCCATCAGAAGACCGATCACCTGCGCACCATGCATCTGTGCGAGGTGGCGGCGTATTTCGCCGTCGAAGTGCTGGGCGAGGGCGGCCATTTCCTGGCCAAGACCTTCCAGGGCGGCACCGAGCGCGACCTGCTCAACATGCTGAAGCAGAATTTCAAACAGGTCATCCACGTGAAGCCGGGCGCCTCGCGCCAGGAATCGGTCGAGATGTTCCTGCTCGCCAAGCATTTCAAAGGCCGCAGGGCAGGCGAGGTTGCCCTGGAGTCCGAGATGGAGGAATCCGAGGTGGAGGATGCGGACGTGGAATATGCCGAAGCTGAAGATTCCGAGCTGGATAATCGGGCCTGATTACTCGCCGGCTTCCGGCTGGATCCTGCCGGCCCGGTGGCCGGAAACGGCAGCACCCGTCATCGGGTCCAGCTTCAGCAGCGGCACGACGGCCAAAAGCGAAAGGGCAGCCACCAGGAAGAAGGCCAGGTGGAAGTCAAAGAGCTGTAGATGGGTGCCGGTGACCGCCGCCGAGGCTTCGAGAATGAAGGCCGCGAAGGCGACGCCGAGGGCCATGCTGATCTGCTGCAGGACGGAGGCGATCGAGGTCGCCTGGCTCGCCTGCTCGTCGCTGATCTCGGAATAGCTGAGCGCATTCGAGCCGGTGAAGAAGAAGGAACGGCAGAAGCCCGACATCAGCAGGAAGGCGATGATCAGGGCGTGGGAGGTTCCCGGCGTGAAAAAGCCGTTTGCCGCCGTTGTCGCCGCACCGAGCACGCCCGAGACGATCAGCGTCATCTTGAAGCCGGTCATGGCAAAGACGCGGCGCGCCGCGAACTTCACGATCAGTGCGCCGAGCGCGCCCGCGAACGTGATAAGGCCGGACTGGAAAGGGTTGAGGCCGAAACCGAGCTGCAGCATCAGCGGCATCAGGAATGGAATGGCGCCTGTCGAGATGCGGAACAGCGTGCCGCTGCTGCTGGCGGCCCGGAACGCGTCGTCCTTGAAGAGCCCCAGGTTGAGGATCGGCGCGGGGTGACTGCGCGCATGGACGACATAGGCGACGCCGGCCGCGAGTCCGAGTGCCGTCGCCGTGATGCCGATGGCCGGCGGCAGCGCCGGAAGGCCGACGACGGAAAGCCCGAAGACCGTGCCGGCCGCGGTGACCGAGGTCAGGAAGAACCCCCACCAGTCGATCGAAGGCGGGTTGGTGGCCTCGATTTCCGGCAGGAAGATGGTCGAGAGATAGATGCCGAGCAGGCCGACCGGCACGTTGATCAGGAAGATCCAGTGCCAGGTGAAATAGGTGGTGATGAAACCGCCGATCGGTGGCCCGGTGAGGGGCCCGACCAGCGCCGGGATGGTCAGCAGCGCCATCGCCGAGACGAGTTCGCTGCGCTTGGTGGTGCGCAACAGAACCAGGCGCGCGACCGGCGTCATCATCGCTCCGCCCATGCCCTGCAGGAAGCGCGACAGCACGAACTGGAGGAGGTCGGAGGAGAACGCGCAGCAGATCGAACCGACGACAAAAACGAGGATCGCGACGCGAAAGATCTTCTTGGCGCCGAAGCGGTCCGCCATCCAGCCGCTGATCGGGATGAACATGGCGAGCGCCACCATGTAGGAGGTCAGTGCCAGTTTGAGCGTGATCGGCCCTACATTGAGGTCGGCGGCGATCGCCGGAAGCGCGGTCGCAATGACGGTTGAATCCATCTGCTCCATGAAAAGGGCGACGGCGAGAATGAGCGGAACGATGCGGTTCATGGGGTGCCTGCAATGGCGGGAATCGGCCCGTCCATAGACCTCTTGGGCCCGTCTGCCAATTGCGGAATCTCACCATTTCCGATTTTGGGTCACGTCTGCGTGAGATCGGATTTCCTCGGCAGGGAGCACGGTTATGTTCCACCGGATAGGACCCGATTTTGACGGTCCGGCACAATTCCAGGAGGCAGCGACATCATGACGAATTCAGGTATCGGACGGCGCACCCTTATCGGCACAGCCGGTTTGGGCATTCTCGCCGCTCCGGCGATCATCAATGCCGGGGCTTTTGCCCAGGAGACGCAGAAATTGGCAATTGATCATGTGACCCCGCCGGATATCCACAAGTTCAAGCTCGGCGGTTTCCAGGTTCTGGCGGTGAAGGACGGTGCCCGCCCTTCCGGTGCTCCCGGCGAAACCTTCGGCCTCAACCAGCCGCCCGAAACGCTCGCAGCGCTTCTGACCCAGAACTTTCTGCCGACGGACCAGTTCGTCAACAGTTTTTCACCGACGCTGATCGATACCGGCAGCAACGTGATCCTGTTTGATACCGGTCTCGGCAAACCGGGCCGCGCCCAGGGCGTCGGACGCCTGATCGAAGGATTGGCAGCCGCTGGCTACATGCCGGAGGATATCTCGATCGTCGTCATCACCCACATGCATGGCGACCATATCGGAGGCCTCATGGAAGACGGCAAGCCGGCCTTCCCGAAAGCGCGTTATATCACGGGCCAGGTGGAATACGACTTCTGGACCGATGCCGCCCGCGCCGGCACGCCGGCGGAAGGCAACCAGAAGAGCGTGCTCGCCAATGTGAAGCCGCTTGCCGAAAAGATGACCTTCCTGAAGGATGGCGGCGAAGTGGTTTCCGGCATCACCGCCATGTTGGCGCCGGGCCATACGCCCGGCATGCTGAATTTCAATATCGAATCGCAAGGCAAGCGCCTGATCCTCGCCGCCGATACGGTCAACCACTACGTCCTGTCGCTTCAGCGGCCCGAATGGGAGGTGCGTTTCGACATGGACAAGGCGCAGGGAGCGGCCACCCGCAAGAAGGTCCTCGACATGATCGCCACGGACAAGGTCGCCTTCCTCGGCTATCACATGCCCTTCCCGGCGGTCGGTTTCGTCGAAAAGCAAGGCACCGGCTACCGTTTCGTGCCGAAGAGCTATCAGTTCGACATCTGATTGTTGTTGAAAACCGATCGAAACCCGGGAGAAGCCTCTCTCGGGTTTTTGCTATTCCCTTCTTGTCATGAACGTGTTACCAGCCCTCGCCAACTTCCAAGCAATTGTTGCCGGAGCGTCGGGACGTATAGAGTCGTTCCTGAGCGCATCCCGCATTTTCTAGATCGAAGGAATTTGGCAATGGCACGCATCATTGAAACCGCAACCGGCGCAGATGCGCTTACCTTCGACGACGTGCTCCTGCAGCCCGGCCATTCCGAAGTCATGCCGGGCCAGACGAATATCGCCACGACCATCGCCCAGGATATCGAACTCAACCTGCCGATCATCTCCTCGGCCATGGACACAGTGACGGAAAGCCGGCTTGCCATCGCCATGGCGCAGGCAGGCGGCATCGGTGTCATCCACCGTAACCTGACCCCGGTCGAACAGGCCGAACAGGTTCGCCAGGTCAAGAAGTTCGAAAGCGGCATGGTCGTCAACCCGGTGACGATCGGCCCGGATGCGACGCTGGCCGAGGCGCTGTCGCTAATGAAATCCTATAGCATCTCCGGCATTCCGGTGGTCGAGAACGGTGGCGGCCATGTGCCGGGCCGGCTGGTCGGTATTCTCACCAACCGCGACGTCCGTTTTGCCTCGGATCCGGCTCAGAAGATCTACGAGCTGATGACCCGCGAGAACCTGATCACGGTCAAGGAAAGCAGTGTCGATCAGACGGAAGCCAAGCGCCTACTGCACAAGCACCGCATCGAGAAGCTGCTGGTGGTGGATGGCGAAGGCCGCTGCGTCGGCCTGATCACCGTCAAGGACATCGAGAAGTCTCAGCTCAACCCCAATGCCTCCAAGGATGCGCAAGGGCGCCTTCGGGCCGCTGCCGCGATCAGCGTCGGCGACGATGGTTTCGAGCGCGCCGAACGTCTCATCGAGGCAGGCGTCGATCTCCTGGTCGTCGATACCGCCCACGGCCATTCGCAGCGCGTGCTCGACGCCGTCACCCGCGTCAAGCGCATCTCCAACCACGTGCGTGTCATGGCCGGCAATGTCGCGACCTCCGACGGCACCAAGGCGCTGATCGATGCCGGCGCGGATGCGGTCAAGGTCGGTATCGGCCCGGGCTCGATCTGCACCACCCGCATCGTCGCCGGCGTCGGCGTGCCGCAGCTTGCAGCGATCATGTCGGCCGTCGAAGCGGCGCGCGCGCAGGACATTCCCGTCATCGCCGACGGCGGCATCAAGTTCTCGGGCGACCTCGCCAAGGCGATTGCCGCCGGCGCATCCGCCGTGATGATCGGTTCGCTGCTGGCCGGCACCGACGAAAGCCCCGGCGAAGTCTATCTCTACCAGGGCCGCTCGTTCAAAGCCTATCGTGGCATGGGCTCGGTAGGCGCCATGGCGCGCGGCTCGGCCGACCGCTACTTCCAGGCGGAAGTGCGCGACACGCTGAAGCTGGTTCCCGAAGGCATCGAGGGCCAGGTCCCCTACAAGGGTCCGGTCTCCGGCGTGCTGCACCAGCTCGGCGGCGGTCTGAAGGCGGCCATGGGGTATGTCGGCGGCGCCAATCTCAAGGAATTCCAGGAGCGCGCCACCTTCGTGCGCATCTCCGGCGCCGGCCTGCGCGAAAGCCATGCGCATGACGTGACGATCACCCGCGAGAGCCCGAACTATCCCGGTGGCGGCCTCTAATAGTCGTGGCGGGAGAGGGTATTGCCTCCTCCTTCCAATTTCAAAAGAAGTTGGGCAGGATGGGGCACCTTACGAAGATGTAGAACGTTCTTCGTGCTTACGTCAACGCTCACAAGCATTCCTGATAGCCGCCAAGGGCTTGGCGGCTAGTCCTTTACCACCCTGGCATCACCGAGCCGGCCCTGGCCCGCGGCATGCGCTGGAATGCTTTGGCCTCTCCATCGAGATCGTCGGGCATCACCGCCGGCGAGATGTTGTCGAGGCAGGCGGTGATGTGGTCGGTGATGGCGTTCATCAGTGACGGTGAAAGCCCCGGCCGCTTCATCAGGCCGATCTGAACCGGAGGCAGCGGCGGAAAACCATCGGCGGAGGACAGCACCTTCATGCCGGTGCGCAGCGCCGATTCCGGCAGCACCGAGACGGCCATGCCGGCAAGCACGGCCGCGGCGACGACGGTCGAGGACCAGCTCGTGAACAGGACCTGGTATTCGCGTCCGTCCGCATCGAGCGCCGAACAGGCGAGCTGCCGCCACAGGCAATCGCGGCGGCCGACCGCGAGCGGCACAGGCGCGTCGTCCTTCAGCGGATGGTTGGCCGAGCCGACCCAGCAGAGCGGCTCGGTGCGCACCACGTCGGAAATCCTCTGTCGCGGATTGTGCGTGACGAGCGCGATATCCAGCTCCCCGCGCGCCATCTTTTCCGCAAGGCTGACCGACGGCTCGCAGACGATATAGAGCTCGACATTCGGATGGGTCTTGGCAAAGCGGCCGATGATCTCCGGCATGTAGCGGTCGGCATAGTCGTCCGGCGTGCCGATGCGCAGCGTGCCCTCGAGACGGTTGTCGTCGAAGGCGGCAATCGCCTCGTTGTTCAGGCGGATGATGCGCCGCGCGTAATTCAGCAGCTTCTCGCCCTCGGCAGTCAGCCGGTTGCCGCGGCCATCCTTGGCGAACAGCTGCTTGCCGATCCGTTCCTCGAGACGGCGCATCTGCATCGACACGGCGGACTGGGTCTTGAACACCCGGTCGGCAGCCTTGGTGAAGCTGCCGGTGTCCACGATAGAAATGAAGGTATGCAACTGATCGATATCGAGCGGCGCGGACATGATAGGTCATCCATCCATCAGAGGGTTTGATGCTAACCATTAGAAACATTCGTTGGACTGATCAATAGATTTTACGCGATAAGGGGATCGCAAATCAAAATCGAAGGGTGCTTATTCCCTGAGCACCCAACCTTGGCAGCCCTTCCGTCGGACCTCCGCGGAAGGGATGGCCTTTCTCGTGCCTGCAAAAGGATAGACCCATGAGCACGACCGACTGCGGAACTGAACTCGATCTCGTTCACGAAGGGCGCGGTGCGTATGGCCGCTTTGGCCTCGTGGTGCTGCGAACGAAATCCGTATGGCGTGCCTTTCGCAATCGTCTGGCGAGCAATCGCCTCCATGATCTCGACGACCGCCAGCTCAACGATATCGGCATCACACGGCATGATGTGGTGATGGCGCTCAATCATTCGGGCGCGCTGGATGATCCGTCTCTGCTTCTGTCGCGTGCCGCCCGCGAGCGTGCGCGGCACCGCTTTGCAAGACCGGCCAATCGCTGATCTTGCCTGACCTTTTCCCCGCAGGGTGATAGCCAATAGCCCTGCTGCTTGCCCGGCCGGTCGATCCGTGCCGGGCTTTTTTTATTTGGACGGCTTTGGAGCGGCAGGCACCGCTTCGGCATTGGCGCCTGTGCCATTGCGCAGATAGGTGTCGAAGATCGCTTCCATGTTCTTCTGGTAGCTCTTCTGCACTTCAAGCCCGCTGTCGAACATGTTGTTCAGCACGTCGCGATAGGGATTGGGTTCGGCCGCGGGTGCTTCCTTAGGTTTTTCCGGTGCGGGTGCAGCGGCCGAGGGGCTCTGGTTCGGGAAGGCGCCCCCCATCATGTCCTGGAAGGCCTTGGTGAAGGGATTGTCGGCGAACGGGTTGGCGCTCGAAGGTTGAGGCTGTTCCGGCTTGTCGAGGCCCCACATGGAACGCATTGCCTGGGCAAAGGGGTTGTCGAAAGGGTTGGCGGCCGTCTGCGGTTTCGCCTTCGGCTGCAGGCCCATGCTTTCGAGCCATTGCTGTTGCATCTGGCCCATCGGGGAGGCGGTAAACGCCTCGTTGGCGCCGGTCATCTGCCCGGTCATCTGTTTGAACAGCCCGCCCATCAATGTGTCGGCCATGGCCGGCATCATCTTCTTGAAGACTTCCTGGCCGATCCCTGTGAGTTGTTCGGCCTGCGCCGCGATCGCGCGGGAGACTTCCTTCGAGCCGAACAGCTTTTCGAGCACGGCATTGCCGTCCGTCGTGCCTTGCGGTGTAAAAGCCTTGGTCAGGTCCTCGAAATATTTGGCATAGGCGCCCGACACCATGCTATTCATCAGCGAGGTGAGGTCGTAAGGATTGGCGCTGGTGCGCTTGAACCCGGAGGAAAAGGCGGGCATCAGCGCTGCCATGGCCTGGGTAGCCTGTTCCTGAGCCAGGTTGAACTGCTTGGCGATCGCCTCCATGCCTGCGCCGTCCTGAGCTCTGAGCATCATGTCGAACAGTGGCAGCATGGAGAATCCTTTCCGGTTCGGGTGATGCACCACTATATCCGGAAAGTGCTGAACGGAAACCGGTTTTTAGAACCGATCTCAATCGCCCCTCAGTATTGGTATTCCTCGAACACCGGCTCGACCGAACCGTTCCAGCGGCCGTGGTAGAGAGACAGCATGTCGTCCGCCATGGTCGTCTTCTTGGCGAGCACCTCGTCGAGCGGTTGCAGGAAGATGCTTTCGTCCTGGCTTTCGCCGTTCAGCCGTGCCCGCGCCCTCAAACCCGCCTTGGAGATCGCCACCGCCTCGCGGGCGACGTCGAGCACCGACTGGCCCTTGATCTCGGCCTTCAGGCCCTTCGCCGGCACGGCATCGCGCATGGCGATGACATCTTCGACCGTCCAGTCGGCCGTCAGCGTTTCGGCGTCGGCAAGCGCCGTGTCGTCATAGAGCAGGCCGACCCAGAAGGCCGGCAGCGCGCAGATCCGCCGCCACGGGCCGCCATCGGCCCCGCGCATTTCGAGGAAGCGCTTCAGGCGAACGTCGGGGAAGAGGGTGGAAAGGTGGTTGGTCCAGTCGCCCATCGTCGGTTCCCAGTCCTTGACCTCGCCTTTCAGCGCGCCGTTCATGAACTGGCGGAAGGTGACATGCGTGCAGTCGTGATACTTGCCGTCGCGAACGACGAAATACATCGGCACGTCCAGTGCCCATTCCACGTAGTCGGTAAACCCGAAATCGGGTCTGAACACGAAGGGCAGCACGCCGGAGCGCTGGTTGTCCGTGTCGCGCCAGATGTCGCCGCGCCAGGAGAGGAGCCCGTTCGGCTTGCCTTCGGTGAAGGGGGAAGAGGCAAACAGCGCGGTTGCGATCGACTGCAGCTTCATCGACACCCGCATCTTGGCGGCCATGTCCTCCTCCGAGGAGAAGTCGAGATTCACCTGGATCGTGCAGGTACGGTACATCATGTCGAGGCCCTTGGAGCCGACCTTCGGCATGTAGCGCGTCATGATGTCGTAACGGGATTTCGGCATGCGCGGGGTCTCCGCCAGGCTCCATTTCGGGCTGCCGCCGACGCCGAGAAAACGGATGCCCATCGGTTCGGCGATCTCGCGCAGAACAGCGAGGTGCTGGTTCGATTCCCGACAGGTCTGGTGAATGGTCTCGACCGGTGCACCGGAAAGCTCGAACTGGCCGCCGGGTTCGATCGAGATCGCGCCCATGCCGGAATGTTCGGCAAGCCCGATGATGTTCTCGCCGTCCATGATCGGCTCCCAGCCGAGTTTGGCTTCCATGCCTTTCAGCAGCGCGGAGATGCTGGCATCGCCGAAATAGGGAACCGGGCTGTTGTCCCCCCGGAAAAAGGCGAATTTTTCATGCTCGGTGCCGATGCGGAAATCTTGCCTCGGCCGCGGCCCCTTCGCCAGGTAGGCGGAAAGCTCGGACACCGAGGTCAGCGGTGTCTGGTCGGTCGTATCGCGGGCCATGAAAATTACCTTGCTCGGAATGCCTGATCTGGACGGATAACCGGCTGATTGGACCGGATTGATGTGCGCTGCAAGTGAATTTCTTTCAAGATAGATTCAGAATTTCAAGACCCTCATGTCAAGCGGGTCACCGCCAGTCGCCGACCGCTGCCTGGATGACCGCAAGCGCTGCGACCGCGGCCGTATCCGCCCTGAGGATCCGGGGTCCGAGCGGGATCGCGGTGACGAAGGAAAGCGAACGCAGCCTTTCCCGTTCCTCTTCCGAAAATCCGCCTTCCGGGCCGACCAGCAGCGCCAGCTTGCTCTCCTTGATCGCCGAGAGGATCGGCAGCGGGTTCTGGCCCTCGTCGCCTTCGTCACAGAAGATGATGCGCCGATCGTGGGGCCAGGTGTCGAGCAGGTCGCCGAGCTTCTTCGGCGGCGCGACCTCCGGCACCGACAAAATGCCGCACTGCTCGGCAGCCTCCACCACATTCGCCTGAAGCCGGTCCATGCTGGTGATCTTGCCCTGCACATGCTGGGTCATGACCGGCTGGATGAACCCTGCGCCCATCTCGACAGCCTTCTGCACCAGGTAGTCGAGACGGCCGACCTTCAGCGGCGCGAAGAGGTAATGCAGGTCGGAGGCCGGCGGCTGAGGCCGGGTTTCCTCGATCGCTTCCAGCACGATCTTCTTGCGGGTCGGATAGGTAATTTTCGCCTTCCATTCACCGTCGCGGCCATTGAAGAGCAGGATCGCCGAACCTTCCTCCATCCTCAGCACGTTGGCGAGATAGTTGAACTGCTCCGACGACACCTCATGGCGTGCACCGGCGCCGAGCGGCGCCTCGATGAACAGCCTCTGCATCCGGAAATTGGCGCGCATGGAAACCTCGAAACCCAGAGCATATCCTAAAGCGTCACGGGCGAATCTGAAAGATCCCGACGCTTTAGACGAACAGCGCGAACATAGCCGTGGCGATCAGCGCCGCAAGGGTTGCGGCCGCCGGAAGGGTGATCATCCACGCCGCGATGATGCTCAAGAAATGCGAGCGCCGCACCAGGTAACGCCGTTTCAGCTCGTCGTCATTGCGCTCGAAGGGCTCGGTGGTATCGAGGTCCTTGCCGGCCCGCACCCGCATGTATTCGAAGCGGCGTCGGGAATGGCGGGTATACCATTCGCGGAAGAAGCCGACGCCGAACACCGCACCGACGGCAATATGGGTCGAGGAGACCGGCAGGCCGATCCAGGAGGCGACGATCACCGTCAGTGCCGTCGACAGAGAGACGCAATAGGCGCGCATCGGATTGAGCTTGGTGATCTCTGCGCCGACCAGCCGGACCAGCTTCGGGCCATAGAGCAGCAGGCCGAGCGAAATGCCGAGGCCGCCAATGACGAGTTCCCAGAGCGGAATACGCACGCCTGCCGAGATGCCCCTTTGCGCCGCGGAAACGATCGCCGCAAGCGGACCGATGGCGTTGGAAACGTCATTGGCACCATGCGCGAACGAGAGCAGCGCCGCAGAAAGGATGAGCGGAATACGGAAGAGCGTGCGAAGCGACTGATTGCGATTTTCGAGCCCTTCGGCCTGCCGGGCGATCACCGGGATCAGCAGGCGCCAGGCGGCGAGCCCCGTCAGGAGGGCGATCAGCGTTGCAACCGGCGCCGACACGTCCACCAGTTCCCCCAGCCCGAGCAGCGCCAGATAGCCTGCAAAGGCGCCGGTCATCAGGCCGATCAGCACCGGCACCCATTTCTTGGCCGCGGCGATCTTGTCCTCGCGGTAGATGATGGCTTCCTTGACGAAGAACAGGAAGGCGGCAGCGATGACGGCGCCGAGGATCGGCGAAAAGACCCAGCTTGACGTGATGCCCGCGATCGTTGCCCAATTGACTGCGGAAAGTCCGGCGGCAGCGATCCCGGCGCCCATGACCCCGCCGACGATCGAATGGGTGGTGGAAATCGGTGCGCCGAGCCAGGTCGCGACATTGATCAGCACCGCGGCCGAAAGGAGTGCCGCCATCATCGCCCATATCAGCACGTCGGGGCTGGTGATCATCCCGCCCTCCATGATGCCGTTGGCGATCGTATTGGCGACGCCCCGACCGGCGAGCACGGCACCCGCCACTTCGAAGATCGCAGCCAGCCCGAGACCGAAGGTCATCGTCATGGCGCGGGCGCCGACAGCAGCGCCGATATTGTTGGTGACGTCATTGGCGCCGATGTTCATTGCCATGTAGGCGGCAAGGCCGGAGGCGGCGATGACGACGACGGCGCCGGGTTTGCCCGTGACATAGGCGGCCGCAAAGATGGCGACGAGGATGATGAACAGCAATGCCGTTCCCGGAGCGGCAAGCCCGCGCGACATCTGCCGGGCGGCTTCCTCCACGGAGGAGAATTTCTCCAGATCCTTGTCGAGCGTCGGCTTCGCCAGGCGCGGCCTTCTCTGGCCCATATCTCCATCCTTGGGTGAAAAGTGAGGCGCGAGAACGGAGCTGCCTGCCGTCTCCGCCTCCCGGAAGAAATCAAGGCCTAGCGCTTAATAGCGTGCGCAGGCGAAGGCAATATTGCGGAATTGTGAAGGTGCTTCGAAGCGCTCTAACTTGCAGCCTTGATTGCAAGCTGCGGAACGCGCGGCTGCATTCGTTCGGCGAACTGCAGGAAGAGAATCTTCAGTTCCGGTTCGTTGACGCGCATCGCGGCCTCTTCACAGGAAACCCATTCTAGTGTCCGAGAGCCCTTTTCCGGGTAGCTTTTCAGGCATTCGTCCACTTCGAGCGCGTGGACCTGCACCCGCACGGGAATCTTCAGGCCGTTATCGAGGGTCTTGCGATAGTGATAGAAACCGAGTGGTTCCTTTTCCACCCTGCCCTTGACGCCGACCTCTTCGAACGCTTCGCGTTCGGCGACCTGGTGAGCTTTCTTGTCGGTCATCGGCCAGCCCTTCGGCACGACCCAGCGGCCGGTATCGCGGCTGGTCGCGACGAGAACCTCGAGTTGTCCCGGCTTCTTTTTTATCCGGTAGCAAAGCGCAGCGTATTGCTGCCGCGGCGGCCGCTGCAACATCAACCGAAGATTGCTCGTAACCCGATCCATCAAGCCCAATTTCTGTTTAGTCCTCCAGCAAATGGTAATTTACTAATATAATGCTTGCGCGAGGATTAACGACCCCTAGCGACTTTTTTGGGAAGAATCACGGTGGATAACGACCCCGGAAGCAATGACCATTGTGAGGCCACCAAGTTTCACGTCAATAGAAATTTGCACAGGTGTTCAATTGTAATTGTGCATGACGTCCGGCTATCCGTAGGGGGCGGCCTCAAATCTTGGTCTGCATCATCCTGAGTTCTGCGATCCGGCTCCATTCGCCGGTACGTTCGGCCTCGTCGGTGACCTTGGAAATGAAGTCGATATGGTCTTCCGCAGCCTGTCTGGCCCTGGAGGGGTCGCCATCCAGGATCGCCCGCCCGATCGCCTCGTGTTGGGTCATCACGGCATCATGGGCGCCGCCGACATTGAAGATGACGCGGCGGTTATAAAAGATTCCGTCGCTGAGCAACCGGTAGCAGGCTCTGAGCGTGTGCATCAGGACGATATTATGCGCCGCATCGCCGACGGCATTGTGAAATTCGACGTCGGATGTCAGCTCGTCCTCGAAACGCCCGTCCCGATGAGCGTCGCGCATCGTCTCCAGGATGCGTTCGATGAGTTGCCGGTCGGTCGCGGTCGCCCGTCTGGCGGCAAGCTCCGCCGTCATGCCTTCGAGTTGGCGTCGGTATTCGAGATAATCGTGAACCGCCCGCTGATGCCGGCGGATCAGCGCGACCAGCGGCGGCGAGAAGATTTGGCCGACGATATCGGCCACATAGGTGCCGCCGCCATGCTGGCTGATGAGTAGCCCGCGTGCCTCCAGCTCTTTCAGCGCCTCTCTCAGGATCGGTCGGGAAACGTCGAACCGCTGCGCCAGCTCACGTTCGCCCGGCAGGCGACCGCCGTCGCGCAGCACGCCGTTCAAGATCAGGCTCTCGATCTGCAGGATGACCTCGTCCGCAGTTCGTCCATGCGGCACCGGCGCGAAAAGCTCATGCGTCAACTTTGCCGTCTCCAAATCGGGTGATGCCAGCCGGGCGTTCGGCTCCTTGTATCACTGGTAAAAAAAGTATACCAGTTGAATGTCTTTAGGAGGAGCCGGTGGCCGATACGATCAGTTTTCTGAAGCCCCGCGATGCGGTGCTGTCGCGCCGGGCGGCGATCATTGCCGACCTGACCGAGCTGCTGCCGCCTGAATGCCTGGTGCATGAGGCGCGCGAGCTGGTGCCGTTCGAGACCGATGCGTTCGTCTCCTACCGCCGCCTGCCACTTGCGGTCGCCTTGCCGAAGACCACGGCGCAGGTGGCCGCGGTGATGAAATACTGTCATCGTTATGGCATTCCGGTCGTGCCGCGCGGGGCCGGCACTTCGCTTTCCGGCGGCGCCATCCCGCAGGAGGATGCGGTCGTGCTCGGCTTGTCCAAGATGTCGCGCATCCTGGAAGTCGATTACGCCAACCGTACCGCCACCGTGCAGGCCGGGGTCACCAATCTCAACATTTCCGAAGCGGTCGGCGTCGACGGATTTTTCTATGCGCCGGATCCAAGCTCGCAGCTCGCCTGCACCATCGGCGGCAATATCGGCATGAATTCCGGTGGCGCCCACTGTCTGAAATACGGCGTCACCACCAACAACCTGCTCGGCGTAAAGATGGTGCTGGTCGACGGCACGGTGATCGAGCTCGGCGGCAAACATCTGGATGCGGCGGGTTACGACCTGCTCGGCCTCGTCTGCGGTTCCGAAGGCCAGCTCGGCATCGTCACCGAGGCCGTGGTTCGGCTGATCGCCAAGCCGGAAGGCGCCCGCCCGGTCCTGTTCGGCTTCGATACATCCGAACATGCGGGCGCCTGCGTTGCCGATATCATCGGCTCCGGCATCATTCCGGTCGCCATCGAATTCATGGACAAGCCGGCGATCGAGATCTGCGAAGCATTTGCCCATGCGGGTTACCCGCTCGACGTGGAAGCGTTGCTGATCGTTGAAGTCGAGGGTTCCGAGGCCGAGATGGAGGCGATGCTGAAAGCGATCGTCGAGATCGCCGGACGCCATGGCGTCAAGACCGTGCGTGAAAGCCAGTCGGCAACCGAGGCGGCATTGATCTGGAAAGGTCGCAAGTCCGCCTTCGGCGCCACGGGTCGCATCGCCGACTATATCTGCATGGATGGCACGGTGCCGCTCGGCAAGCTCTCCTATGTGCTCAACAAGACCTCCGAGATCGTCGATCGTTTCGGGCTTCGGGTCGCGAACGTCTTTCATGCCGGCGACGGCAACATGCACCCGCTGATCCTGTTCAACGCCAACGACCCCGAGGATGCGGCCAGGGCCGAAGAGGCGGGCAACGAGATCCTGAAACTCTGCGTCGATGCCGGCGGTTGCCTCACCGGCGAGCACGGCGTCGGCATCGAGAAACGCGACCTGATGCGCCACCAGTATTCGGAGGCCGATCTCAACCAGCAGATGGCGGTGCGCTACGCTTTCGATGAAGGTTGGATACTCAACCCGTCCAAGGTCTTTCCGCTGGATGGACGGCCTGCCGCATGACGCTGATACCGAATTCCGAAACGGACGCCGCCTACATCATCCGCAATGCCGCGGGTGATGGAAAGAAGCTCGCGCTGTGCGGCGGCAACACTCGCGCCGGTTTCGGCAATTCCGTCGAGCCGGCCGAAATGGTGAGTTCGACCGGCCTTTCCGGCATTGTCGACTACGAGCCGGCGGAAATGGTGATGACGGTGAGAGCCGGCACGCCGGTCGCCGAGATCGAGGCGGCGCTTGCCGCCAACCGGCAAATGATGGCCTTCGAGCCGATGGATCACCGCGGCGTCATGGGTACGCTCGGCGAACCGACGATTGGCGGCGTGTTCGCCGCCAATGTCTCCGGCCCGCGCCGTTTCGTTTCCGGCGCTGCGCGCGATAGCCTTCTCGGCATCCGGTTCATCAACGGCCGGGGCGAGGCAATCCGCGCCGGCGGACGGGTGATGAAGAACGTCACCGGCCTCGATCTCGTCAAGCTGCTCGCCGGTTCGCAAGGCACGCTCGGGTTCCTGACTGAGGTGACCTTCCGGGTGTTGCCGGTGCCGCAGACGGTGGAGACCATCGTCATCTCCGGCCTCGATGACACGGCCGCCGCAAAGGCGATGGCGGCGGCGATGGCGCTGCCGGTCGAAGTTTCGGGCGCAGCTCACCTGCCGCAGACCGTCCGGTTCCGTTTCCTCGGCGGTGCATTGCCGAGCGGGGAGGCGACCGTCCTGCGCCTCGAAGGCCTTGTCGCCTCGGTTTCCGTGCGTGCCGAAAAACTCGCTGCAGTGATGGAGGCATTCGGCCCGGTTTCGCGCCTCGGATCGGAGGAGAGCCAAACGCTCTGGCGCCAGATCCGCGATGTCTATCCCTATTCCGATGGGACGTTGAAACCGGTCTGGCGGGTCTCCGTTGCCCCATCTGCAGGCCACCAGCTCGTCGCCGCCCTCCGGCTCCAAACCGGCGTCGATGCCTTTTATGATTGGCAGGGCGGGTTGGTCTGGATGCGCATGGAAGCCGATCCGGAAGCCGATTTGCTGCGCCGCTATATCCGTGCTCTCGGTGGCGGCCACGCGACGCTTCTGCGGGCATCGGATGCGGTGCGCGCCCAAACCTCGGCTTTCGAGCCGTTGCCGGATGCGGTGGCGGCACTCTCGGCGCGCGTAAAACAGAAGCTCGACCCGGCCGGCATTTTTTGCCCGGGCAAGATGGGCTACGCATCCCCGACAGCGGGAGGGATCCTTTAGTGCAAACCAACTTCACCCTCGCCCAACTCGCTGATCCGCATGTCGCCGAATCCGAACAGATTCTCCGCCGTTGCGTGCATTGCGGCTTCTGCACCGCCACCTGTCCGACCTACGTCACCCTCGGCAACGAGCTCGACAGCCCGCGCGGCCGCATCTATCTGATCAAGGACATGCTGGAAAACGGCCGCCCGGCGGACGAGGAAGTGGTCACCCATATCGACCGCTGCCTGTCCTGCCTTGCCTGCGTCACCACCTGTCCCTCCGGCGTCGACTACATGCATCTGGTCGACCATGCTCGCATCCATATCGAGAACACCTACCGCCGCCCGCTGGTCGACCGCCTGATCCGCAACCTGCTTGCCGCTGTCCTGCCTTATCCCGCTCGTTTCCGCGCCGCACTCGCTCTCGCAAAGCTCGGCCGTCCCTTCGCGCCGCTTCTGAAGCGTGTGCAAGTGCTGAAGCCGCTGTGGGCTATGCTGGATCTTGCGCCGAAATCTGTCGCCGGGATTTCAGGCTCGGCGGCGCCCGGCACGCATGCTCCGGAGATCGAGAAGCGTGGCCGTGTCGCGATCCTGTCGGGCTGCGCCCAGCCGGTGCTAGATCCGGGCATCAACGACGCGACGCTCCGGCTGCTGGCCCGGTTCGGTATCGAAGTCGTGGTGCCGGAGGGCGAGGGCTGTTGCGGCGCGCTCGTGCATCACATGGGCCGGGAGGAGCAGGCGCTCGATTTCGCCCGTCGCAATGTTGATATCTGGACGCGCGAGATCGACAATGGCGGCCTCGATGCGATCATCATCACCGCGTCGGGCTGCGGCACGACGATCAAGGACTACGGCCACATGCTCCGCCTCGATCCAGCCTACGCTGAAAAGGCGGCGCGGATATCGAACCTGGCCAAGGATATCACCGAATATCTGTCCACACTTGATTTGCCGAGGCTTGAACCGAAGCGACTCAACGTCGCCTATCACTCCGCCTGTTCGATGCAGCACGGCCAGAAGATCACCATGGCGCCGAAGAACCTGCTGAAGGCGGCGGGCTTCACGGTGCGCGATCCGGGCGAGGGGCATCTCTGCTGCGGTTCGGCCGGCACCTACAACATCCTGCAGCCGGAAATCTCGGCGCAGCTGAAGGCCCGCAAGGTGCGGAATATCGAGGCCACCAAGGCAGATGTGATCGCTACCGGCAATATCGGCTGCATCACCCAGATCGCCTCCGGCACGGCCATCCCCATCCTCCACACGGTGGAGCTTCTGGATTGGGCCTATGGCGGCCCGAAGCCGGAAAATATCCCGGCCAGATAAATTCGGTCCAACAAAAAAGCCGGCGAAATCGCCGGCTTTTTCGTCAAGGGTTTTAAGCCTCAGAACTTGTAGGAGACGCCGAGGTTGATGGCGTGCGTCAGGATGTTGGTCTTGAGTGAAGCGCCGCTGTCGATGTCGACATCCACGAACGAGTAGTTGCCCTTGTATTCGGCAAAGCCCGACCATTTTTCGGTGAACTGGTAGCGAATGCCGGCCTGGGCCTGCAGGGTCGCGCCACCGAACTGATATTCGAACGTGCGACCGGAAGCACGGGTCACTTCGACATGCGGCACGTTGATACCGACACCGGCGCCGACATAAGGCGTCCACTTGCTGCCTTCGATCGGGAACTTGTAGAGCGCGTTGAGCGTCAGCAGGTTCAGGCCGTCGGTGAATTCGAAGACGCTCCAGCCGCCGGCCTTGACCATGGTTTCGTCGTCTGCATAGACCTTGGCGTGGGTGTAATCGAGCGAGACACCCCAGTTCGTGAGGGCGCCGCCGTCGAACCAATAGGTGCCGCGGATACCCCAGTAGGGCGGCATCGCGAAGGGCTTGGTATCCCAGCCGGCTGCGAAATCAGGTCCGTCCGAGACGTCGACGTCGGAGTGCGGAGTGAACTGGTAACCGCCGTAGCCGGAGATTTCAAATCCGCCGGTGTGAACCGGGGCCACATAGGCCGGGGTTGCTGGTGTCATGTCGGCCGCCTGAGCCGGAGCAATATAAGCAAGACCAGCGGTGAGAAGCGTGGAAGCGAAGGCGAAAGAAAGAATTTTGCGCATGAATCAGCCTGCAGGGAGGAACGTTGGCTTTTGATGACTCAATGTTTAGCGGCGGATGCATCGGCGGTCTGTGCTTTTTCTGCATCAGTCGCCGACGAAGCTAGGCGATTTATGGTTAACGAAGTCTAAACCCCTGAAAAGGGCAGTTTTTGCTGCCCTTTTTGACCTTTGGCCGGGTGTCTCAGCCGCCGAAAATTGTGCCGAAAATATCGATGCCGCGATCCTTGAAATCGACGTCCCCCTGCCGGTTGCCGGGGCCGATGACGATCACCTTCGTGCCGATGTCGGCGCGCGAATAAAGATGCTCGACATCCTTGTTCATCATGCGGATGCAGCCGGACGACATGTTGAGGCCGATCGTCCAGGGCTGATTGGTGCCGTGGATACGGAAGATCGTGTCGCGGCCGCCCTTGTAGAGATACATGGCACGGGCGCCGAGCGGATTGTCGATGCCGCCTTCCTGCACGGCCGGCAGAATGCGGCCGGCCCGACGTTCGCGGACGCGCATCTCGGCCGGCGGCGTCCAGGAGGGCCACTCCGCCTTGCGGCCGACATTGACGACGCCTGACCAGCCGAACCCTTCGCGCCCGACGCCGATGCCGTAGCGGGTCGCCCGGTTGGGGCCTTCGATATAGTAGAGGAACTTGTTGTTGGTATCGACGATGATCGTGCCGGGTTTCTCGGTCGATGAGAAGCGCACCATGCGGCGCTTGAATTCTTCCGGCACTTCCCGCGGCATCGCGACCAGCGTCACGTCGCTCGTCGGGCGTTCGATAAACGGCGCTGCCGGGCCGAATGCGCTGGCATGTCCGGCGGTGAAGAAGATCGCGCCAGCCATCCCCATGGCCATCGCGAGGGTCTTGCCTGTCCTCATTCCCCCAATCCTCATCCTAAGGTCCTCTCCGATTTGTTGAACGGCGGAGGCTAACCGACTCGGGCGGCAAAACAAGCAGGGGTAGGTCCAATAAAGAAGATGTGATGGTAAAAAGGCGGCGGGACTGTGTCTTCGCCGCCTCACCTTGGCGGACCGGCTGGCGTTACATGACGATGACCTTGGTTCCGATATTCACCCGTTCGTAGAGATCGGTGACATCTTCGTTGCGCATGCGGATGCAGCCGGAGGAGACGGCGCTGCCGATCGACCACGGCGCGTTGGTGCCGTGGATGCGGTAGAGCGTCGAGCCGAGATACATGGCGCGGGCGCCGAGCGGGTTTTCCGGTCCGCCGTCCATGCGGGCCGGCAGGTAATGCCCCTTGGCGGCTTCGCGCTGGATCATTTCGGAAGGCGGGGTCCAGTCCGGCCACTCGGACTTGCGGCTCACCCGGTGCTCACCTGCCCATTCGAAGCCCGGCTTGCCGACGCCGACGCCGTAGCGGCGGGCCTGGCCGTTGCCGGTGATCAGATAAAGGAAGCGGTTGTTGGTATCGATGACGATCGTGCCGGCCTTTTCCTTGGTGTCGTAGGCGACCGTCTGGGGCAGGAACTGCGGTTCGATCTGGCCGCGGATCGGCTGCGGCCGCATCGCCACCTGCTGCACGGGAGAGCGGTCGAAGATGCCGCGGCGAACCATCGGCTGCTGCTCGCGCTGCTGATAGGCTTCACGCTGCTGGTAAACCGGGCGCGGCTGGGCGGCCTGGCGCGGATAGACGACCGGGCGGCCGTTCGGCCCCGCAAGCTGCATCACCCAGGGGGCGGCAAGATCGGGGCTGACGACGACGGGCGGGCGCTCGCGATAGCGGTCCTGGGCAAGGGCGGTACCGGAAAGGGCAATATTCGACAAGGCAGTCGCAAGGCCGAGGGCCAGGAAAAGGGTTTTCTTCATGATCGGATCCACACGTTACAAATCACCGACCGGACGCCCTTCAAACACTTGATAATTTGGCGTCCGTGTTGACGAACATGGTGACCGCGAGGTGAAAGCGAATGGTAAACGGGTGGAACATTGAAAGCCGGCCGGCCTATAAACCTTTTGGCAGGGTTACCGCCCGGTTTTGAAACATGGTTGACCGATGTTAAAGCCGGCGGAAAAGCCGTTAACCAACGCTCGGGGCTAAAGGAATTGGGAATGGAAAAGGCGGGAATCATCGTTGGCGAGGACGGCAAGGGGCGCTGCGCCTGGCATGGCGGCCTCGAAGACTACCGGCACTATCATGACGAGGAATGGGGCCGGCCGGTGACCGACGATGTCCGGCTGTTCGAAAAGATCTGCCTCGAAGGTTTCCAGTCCGGCCTGTCCTGGCTGACCATCCTCCGCAAGCGCGAAAATTTCCGCGCCGCCTTTGCCGGTTTCGATTTCGTCGAGGTTGCGCGGTTCGGCGAGGCGGATATCGCCCGCTGCCTCGCCGATGCGGGCATCATCCGCCATCGCGGCAAGATCGTCTCGACCATCAACAATGCCGCCCGCGCCATCGAACTCAAGCGCGAGTTCGGCTCGCTCGCCAAATTCTTCTGGAGCTTCGAACCGGCCCCACATCTGCGCCCGGCGGTGATGGATCTTGCGACGCTGAGGGCCAATCCCACCACGCCGGTATCGGTACAACTGTCGAAAGCCCTGAAGAAGCGCGGCTGGACCTTCGTCGGACCGACTACCGTCTATGCCTTCATGCAGGCCATGGGTATGGTCAATGACCATCTCGACGGCTGCTTCTGCCAGCGAGAGGTCGACGAACTGAGGCTGAAATTCAAGCGCCCGTGATCTTCGAGATCACCGAAACCAGTTCGCCGAGATGGTCGATCTGGCGGAAGCGCGGGGCTGCGGTCGGCGCGTCCACATGTTCCAGGACCCAGGTCAGCGCATGCGGCACGAACACACCGTAGCTTCCGGCAGCGATCGCCGGCACGATGTCCGATTTCAGCGAATTGCCGACCATCATCGCCCGTTCCGGCCCGTCCGCCACTTTCGAGAAGATGCGGCGATAGGTGGTGGCGTTCTTGTCGCTGACGATTTCGACCGCATCGAAGAAATCGCCGAGGCCGGATTGTGCGAGCTTGCGTTCCTGGTCGAACAGGTCCCCCTTGGTGATCAACACCAGCAGGTATTCGCCGTTCAAGGCCTCCAGCGTCTCTTCCACATGCGGCAGGGTTTCGACCGGATGGCGCAGCAGGTCACGGCCGATGTCGAGGATTTCGCCGATTATCCTGGTCGGCACCTTGCCGCCGGTGATCTCGATCGCCGTCTCGATCATCGACAGGGTAAACCCCTTGATGCCGAAACCGTAATGGGAAAGATTGCGTTTTTCCGCGTCCAGCAGCCGCTCGGAGATATGCGCGCCTTCGGCGAACTCGCCGAGCAGCGTGGCGAAGTGCTCCTCCGTCAGCCGGTAATATTGTTCGTTCTGCCAGAGCGTATCGTCGGCATCGAAGCCGATAGCGGTAATCGGGCGCATGAATCTGCCTCCATTCGCTGATATGGCGAAGAAGCGGGCGCCGGGCAAGACGAAAGCCTGCCCGGCCTCACAATCATCAAGACTTGTTACTTGCCGTGCGCCTTCAGCCAGGCCCGCATCTCGGCAATTTCCGCCTCCTGCGCCTTGATGACGGCCTCTGCGAGCTGGCGGATTTCCGGATCCTTGCCATGCGCAAGCTCGATCTTGGCCATGTCGATCGCGCCCTGGTGATGCGGGATCATGCTGCGCACGAAATCCGCATCCGTATCGCCGGAATATTGGATCGCCATGTCCTTGTGCATCCTGGCATTCGCATCTTCGAATGCCTTGGTGGATGGGTTGCCGCCCGTCGGCATGTTCATCTTGGAATGATCCATTCCCTTCATCTCCTGGGCGGCGAGCGGGCCGGTGAGGAGAGCGGAGAAGGTGGCGGCCATGAAAATGATTTTTGCAGACATAGGGTTTCCTTTTCCGTGTCCGACAGAGTTTAATGATGACGTCGCTTGGAATTCCGTCAGGCGTGGGGAGGGGGTGTCAGCGGCGCGGTTGGCGGAGAGACCGGCACCTGCTCGATGGCTGGCGAAGGATAGGCATAGGCAGACCGGCCACCATCGCCGATCGCCAGTGCCGGCAGCAGCGTCAGGCAGGCGGCACAGAAGGGCGTAACGCAGGTCTTGCCGCCATGCGGGCAGGGCTGCTGCGGTGACCCATGAGCATGCGATGCCTTGGCCATCTCGGTGGTCGTGCCATGGTCGCGGTGCTGGGCGCGGTCCTGCATGACCTGCGCGGTATGTTCGGCCGGCACCGGCATAGAAGGCATGCCAACGGCCGGCATGGCCCCGTAAAGCAGCCAGGCGAAAAACATCATGATGGCGGCAAGGCGTGACATGGCTTTGAATCTACGATCGTCTCTGCGGAAATCAACCGCTTGAACATCACAAGGCGATGACATCGTGCACCGCCTGATATTCCTTGCTGAGTTCGCCATAGGGCGCGACCGGCCAGGTCCACGCCCGTTTCGCCGGCGGCGCGGGCACGCCGCAGAGCAGGTCGGCCTCTTCGAGCACCTGCCCGCCACGATCGGTGACGCGATAGGCCGTGTCGGTGATCAGGGCCGTCTTGCAGGGCAGTGCGGCGAGACCGTCGAGATGCGCCAGGATCAGCCGCTGCAAGATCTCGCCTCGTGCGGGATTATTTTCGGCTTCCAGCCGGCGCTTCGATGCCACCCCGATCTGCGACAGGATATTGGCCGAAACCACGAGATCGAGATACGGCACCTGCCGCAGGAATGAGAGCGGCTCGACAACCTTGGCCGCGGCCGCATCGTCGAAACCGGAAAGATCCCGCGAAATCAGCCGGACGTTGCGGAACCGCTTTGCCTTCAGCCGCATCCGCACGCTCGCCAGATGCACGAGGTCGACCAGCACCACCGTATCGAATTTTGCCGCCAGATCATCGATCGGCACGTCCCGCAGCAGACCCGAGCCGAGCACGACCACGGTGCGCCGCTGCTTCATTCTGGCGACCGTCTCGCGAATGAACGCCTTGCAGTTCTCCTCGTGGCTCCCCCAGTCCGTCGCGCACCGCCCGGCCCGCGACCACAGGCTGACGGACGAGCGGACGAAGGGATGGAATTCTGATGGCGTGACAGCGGAGGTCGCGGCATATTGGAGAGCTTCGGTGAGCATGGGGCAGGGATAGCAGCCGAAGCGATTCTTCACCAGCCGCCGCCCTTGCCGCTCCGGCCTCTATCCTCTAAGAAACCGCACACAAATCCGGCCTCTCCGGGGCCTTGGCAATGGAATTCCGATCATGAGCGACAAGCAGAAGAAACCTCAGAAACTGAAAGCCCGCCTGCCGCGCGGCTTCGTCGATCGTTCCGCCGCCGATATCCATGCCACCAACGAGATGACCGCGAAGATCCGCGAGGTCTACGAGCGCTACGGTTTCGACCCGGTCGAGACGCCGCTGTTCGAATATACCGACGCGCTCGGAAAATTCCTGCCCGACAGCGACCGCCCGAACGAGGGCGTCTTTTCGCTGCAGGACGACGACGACCAGTGGATGAGCCTGCGCTACGACCTGACGGCGCCGCTCGCCCGCCATGTCGCGGAAAATTTCAACGAGATCCAGCTGCCGTTCCGCACCTATCGCGCCGGCTACGTCTTCCGTAACGAGAAGCCGGGTCCTGGTCGCTTCCGCCAGTTCATGCAGTTCGACGCCGATACCGTCGGTGCGCCGGGCGTCCAGGCGGATGCCGAAATGTGCATGATGATGGCCGATACGATGGAAGCGCTCGGTATCAGCAGAGGCGACTACGTGATCCGCGTCAACAACCGCAAGGTTCTGGACGGCGTCATGGAGGCGATCGGGCTTGGGGGCGACGACAAGGGTGGACAGCGGCTGAACGTGTTACGGGCCATCGACAAGCTCGACAAGTTTGGCCCCGAAGGCGTCAGGTTGTTGCTTGGTGCCGGCCGCAAGGATGAATCCGGCGACTTCACCAAGGGCGCGGGCCTCGGCGAAGAGCAAATCGAGAAGGTGCTCTTCTTCGTCGGCATCAAGAACTACGCCGAAAGTGCCGCCGAGCTTGGCGAACTTGTCGCCGGCACGGCGCAGGGCGGCGAAGGCGTCGACGAACTGAACACGATCGGCGCGCTTGCCGTCAGCGCCGGTTACGGCCCGGATCGCATCAAGATCGACCCCTCCGTCGTCCGTGGCCTCGAATATTACACCGGCCCGGTCTTCGAAGCCGAACTGCTCTTCGACGTCACCAACGAAAAGGGCGAAAAGGTCGTCTTCGGTTCGGTCGGCGGCGGCGGGCGTTATGATGGTCTCGTGTCGCGCTTCATGGGCCAGCCGGTTCCGGCGACCGGTTTCTCGATCGGCGTCTCGCGCCTGATGACGGCGCTCAAAAACCTTGGCAAGCTCGGCCAGGACGAGGTGATCGCCCCGGTTCTGATCACCGTCATGGATGGCGATGTCGAGAGCATGGGCCGCTACCAGCGTTTCACCCAGACGCTGCGCAACGAAGGCATCCGTGCCGAAATGTATCAGGGCAACTGGAAGAAGTTCGGCAATCAGCTGAAATATGCCGACCGCCGCGGCTGCCCGATCGCCATCATCCAGGGCGGCGACGAGCGGGCGCAGGGCGTCGTGCAGCTGAAGGACCTGATCGAAGGCAAGCGCCTGTCCGGCGAGATCGAGGACAATGCGAGCTGGCGCGAGGCGCGTGTGGCGCAGGATACCGTTCCCGAGGCGGATCTGGTCGCCAAGGTGAAGGAAATCCTGTCGGCCCAGGCGGAGGATCGGAGAAGGGCAGGCAATGCGTGAGGTTTACCCCCTTCTGCTCTGCCGGGCATCTCCCCCTCAAGGGGGGCGATCGGCTGGCGGCTTGCGCCTCGTTTCCTCTTTGATGTCCCACTTTTCGCAGCGTCGCTTTGGAAACGGCGGTCATGCCGCTTCTGATCTCCCCACCCGTGGGGGAAATGCCCGGCAAGGCAGAGGGGGGCTTCGTGGCATAGTGGGAGCGATCCCATGCCCCTGATCGACATGCCGGACTTCTCCACCGACCTCCTCGCCGAATTTGCCGCCCGCCGCACCGAACGCGTCAATACGCCCGTCATCCAGCCGGCCGAACCCTTCCTCGACATGGCCGGCGAAGACCTGCGCCGTCGCATCTTCCTGACTGAAAGCGAGACGGGCGCCAATCTCTGTCTGCGCCCGGAATTCACCATTCCGGTCTGCCTGCGTCACATCGAAACGGCCACCGGCACCCCGAAACGCTATTCCTATCTCGGCGAAGTCTTCCGCCAGCGGCGCGAGGGTTCCCATGAATTCTACCAGGCCGGCATCGAGGATCTCGGCGACAAGGATATCGCCAGTTCCGACGCCCGCGCCATCGGTGATGCGACCGGCATCCTGAAAGCGCTGCTGCCCGGCCGCAAGCTCGCGCTCACGCTCGGCGACCAGGCAGTGTTCGAGGCGGTGGTCAAGGCGCTCGGCCTGCCGTTCGGCTGGCAGCGTCGGCTGATCCATGCGTTCGGCGATATGGCCCATCTGGAAGCCCTGCTGGAACGGCTCGCCAGGCCGCAGCCGGTCGCTGGCCTCGATCCGCAGATCGCCGGACTGATCGCCTCGGACAGCGAGGCTGACCTTGTGGCCCACATCGACCGCACCATGCAGGAAACTGGCTACTCCACCAATGCCAGCCGTTCGCCGGTCGAGATCGCGAGAAGGCTGAAGGAAAAACTGGAACTGGCCGAAACCCGGCTCGACGGAACTGCTTTGCTCCTGCTGCGCGAATTCCTGACGCTGCAATTGCCGCTCGCCGAAGCGCCCGCTGCCTTGGCCGGCTTTGCCGATGCCGCCGGCCTGAAGCTCGGCGCTGCGGTTTCCCGCTTCGATGCCCGGCTGGCGGCGCTCGCCAATGCCGGCGCCGATCTCTCGGCCATGACCTACCGCGCCGCCTTCGGCCGTCCGCTCGACTATTATACCGGCCTCGTTTTCGAGGTGACCGAGGCGGGCTCGTCTGCCGTGCTTGCCGGCGGCGGCCGTTTCGACCGGCTGCTGACCCTGCTCGGTGCAAAAGAGCATATCCCGGCCGTCGGTTTCTCGCTCTGGCTAGACCGGATTGAAGCTGCGAGGGCATCGAGATGAGCACGATCACCATTGCCCTACCCTCCAAGGGCCGCATCAAGGAAGATACCGCCGGTGTGTTTGAGCGCGCCGGGCTCGCCATTTCCGCCGTCGGCAACGACCGCTCCTATCGCGGCCGCATCGAGGGGATAGACGGCGTCGAGATCGCCTATCTCTCCGCCTCCGAGATTGCCCGCGAGCTTGCGAGCGGCACCGTCGATTTCGGCGTCACCGGCGAAGACCTGGTGCGCGAAGGCATGGCCGGCGCTGACGGACGCGTCGAATTCTGTGCCCGCCTCGGTTTTGGCCATGCGGATGTCGTGGTCGCCGTGCCGGAGATCTGGCTCGACGTCGAGACCATGGCCGATCTTGGCGACGTGGCGGCGGATTTTCGCGCCCGTCATGGCCGCAGGCTCGCCATCGCCACAAAGTACTGGCGGCTCACCCAGCAGTTCTTTTCGAGCCAGCACGGCATCCAGCTCTACCGCATCGTCGAAAGCCTCGGCGCCACGGAAGGCGCGCCGGCTGCCGGCCAGGCGGATATCATCGTCGACATCACCTCGACGGGATCGACGCTCAGGGCCAACCACCTGAAGATCCTCTCGGATGGCGTCATCCTGAAATCCGAGGCCTGCCTGGTCAGGGCCCGCAAGCCGGCTCACGAGCAGGATCCGCGGGTCGCCAGGATCGTGGAGGCAGTCCGCGCCGCGCTCTGAGTTTTGAAGAGGAGGAAGCACGATGCATGTGACCGGTCGATGCCATTGCGGCTATGTGACCTATGAGGCCGAACTCGACCCGAAGCGGATCAGTATCTGCCATTGCACCGATTGCCAGACGCTCAGCGGTTCGCCGTTTCGCGTCACCGCCGTCGTCCCGGAAAGCGATCTGAAGCTCACCGGGCACGAGCCAAAGCTCTACCGCAAGGTGGCCGAGAGCGGCCGCGTCCGCCAGCAGTATTTCTGCCCCGAATGCGGCTCGCCGCTTTTCGTCAATGGCGAGGGTGAGGCGGCGAGAATCTGGGGTATCCGCTGGGGCAGTATCGACCAGCGGGCGGAGTTGAAGCCGCAGCGCCAGATATGGTGTCGTTCGGCCGTTTCCTGGCTGCCCGAAATGAGCGAACTGCCGGCAGTCCAGACCGACTGAGATCATAAAAAATACCCGCCGGACTTTTCATCCGGCGGGCAGTCTTGGGCAGGGAATTTCGAAAGCTTAGGCTGCGATTGCGACAGAACCGCGGCGGGCATCGACAGAAAATGCACCGGCGCCGACTGCGGCGAGAGCCAGGAAGCCACCGGCAATCGTCAGGTTCTTCATCATCATCAGGCTGTTAAAGAGCGTCAACAGACCGTTGGCGGCCTCCGGGAAGCCCGGAACGTTGATGGCGCCCGAATGAAAGACGAACGCGGTAAAAGCCGAGAAGGCGGCCAGCAGCAGCGCTGCGATGCGCGTCTGGAAGCCGGTCAGCACGGCAAGGCCGGTGATCAGTTCGAAGAGGCCTGCGGCATAGGCCAGCAGCGTGGCGGCGGGAAGGCCGGCACCGGTGATCATGCCGGCGGTACTGGCGGGATCGACGAGCTTCTGGAAGCCGGACATGACGAACATGCCGGACAGAAGGATACGGCCGACGAGAAGCAGGGAATTGGTCGTGGTGGTGGACATTTTTAGATCTCCGGATCGGTGTCTCTGGTTGGGACACGCGGGTTAAATTCTCTGGGAGCTATGTGCCCGATTTTATCCGTATCCGGAAGATGAACGATGATTGACGGTTTGTTCGATAAAAGGAGACGATCCTCCGTGCGGCCGAATGCTGCGCCGCTTTCTGCTCCAGACGGCAGAGAACTCCACGGGGAGACTGACCTGAAACGTCGATTGCATCGGCATTTCCGGTGCTCGCCGCAAATCTCGACTGGACAGCGGATCAGATCTCCTCGATCCGGCGCGCGTCTTCCGGCAGGACAGAGAGCTCGCGCCAGTCGATCTCTTCGAGCAGCAGATTGTACTCGTCGACATTGACCTTGTGCACCGAGCGAAGCTTTTCCAGCTCTTCCCGCTGCGCGGCAATCGCCGTCAAGGCCAGCCGCCGGTAGGTCTCGAGAGAGGTGGCGTCCTCAATACGGGAAGCGGCCAACTGCTCGATGCGGAACTTGGAGCGCAGCAGTTCCGCCTCCGTCTCGGCCGCGCCGTCGAGCCTGGAAAGGCCGGCGAGGGCGATCTTGCCGCGCAGGACGGCGAGTTCGCCATGCCCCTCGGCCCGGCGGTCGAGGCCGAGCCATCGGATGATCGGAGTGAGCGTCAGCCCCTGGACGACGAGGGTCGCAAGAACCACCGAAAAAGCGGTCAGCACCACCACGTCGCGCTGCGGAAAGTCCACCGGCAGGGCAAAGGCGGTCGCGAGCGTCACCAGGCCGCGCATGCCGCACCAGCCGGCCAGCAGCGCCTGGGTCGTTGTCGCGGGTTCCGGCCTGCCGCGGCTGCGCTCGTGCCAGGCGGTGAGGCGGTTGTAACCGACGCAGACGATGAAACGGACGACGACGACGATCACGATGGTGATCAGCGAAAAATGCACGGCATCCCAAAGATGATCCGCCGGCATTCCGCCGACGATGTCGCGAACCTGCATGCCCATCAGCAGGAAGGCCATGACGTTGAGCACGAACACGACCGCGGTCCAGACCGCATAGGACTGCACGCGCATGCGGGCCGAGGAGCGGGCTTCGCTGCTTCTCGCAAGCGTCATCGCGAAGGCGACGATGGCGAGCACCGCCGACAGGCCGAGGCGTTCTGCGACGATCCACAGAAGGAATGTCTGCACGAACTGCAAGAGGATGCCGCCGAGCGTGCCGGCGACGAAGCGCATAAGATGCCGGACCACCCAGGCAGCCAGGATGCCGAGCAGGATGCCGCCCGGGACCGCGACGGAAAGATGCAAGGCGACGCCCGTATCGAGGCTGCCGGCCGATTGAACGGACAGCGCCGCATCGAAGATCAGGAGCGCAGCCGCGTCGTTGAACAGGCTCTCGCCGCGCAGCACGGTATCGGTGGTGCGGGGGATCGACATAGACGACAGCACCGCCGTCGCCGCTGCCGCATCGGGGGGAGCGACGATCGCCCCGAGCACGAGCGCGGCTGCAATCGGCAACCCGGCAAACGCCCATCCGGCAAAGGCGACGACGGCCGCGGTCGCGCATACGCCGCCGATCGCAAAGACGAGCAGCGGAACCCAGAATCGTCGGGCGATCCCGATCGGAAAATCAAAGGCAGCATCGAGCAGCGCCGGCGCGATGAACAGCGCGAGCGCGGTGTGCGGATCGAGCGAGATATAGGGCATGCCGGGCACCAGCGCGACCGCGGCACCCGCAAGCGCCAGCATCGACGGATAGGGCACGGAAAGCCGGCGCGAGATCTGCAGGAGCACGATCGCGACAAGCAGCAGGACGAGCAGGCTCTCGAAGAAACTCATGGCGCGACTGTAATTGTGGTCTGGGTCTTTGTCAGCCGGGCTCCATCCCACAGACAAACAAAAAGGGCGATCCGAGGATCGCCCTTTCCGAACTGAACCGGTTGGCTCAGATGTAAGACCCGGGGGTCTTACATCATGTCCATGCCGCCCATTCCGCCCATGCCGCCAGGCATGCCGCCGCCAGCAGCTTCCTTCTTCGGAAGTTCGGCGATCATGGCTTCGGTGGTGATCAGCAGCGAAGCAACCGAAGCTGCGTTCTGCAGGGCGGTACGAACGACCTTGAGCGGGTCGACGATGCCCATGGTGATCATGTCGCCATATTCAGACGTCTGGGCGTTGTAGCCGTAGTTGTCTTCGTTCTTTTCGAGGATCTTGCCGACCACGATCGAAGCTTCGTCACCAGCGTTTTCAGCGATCTGGCGAACCAGCGACTGAAGAGCGCGGCGAACGATGTTGATGCCGGCTTCCTGGTCGTCGTTGGCACCCTTTGCAGCGATCTTCGTGGAAGAACGCAGCAGGGCAACGCCGCCGCCCGGTACGATGCCTTCCTGAACGGCAGCGCGCGTCGCGTTGAGAGCGTCGTCGATGCGGTCCTTCTTTTCCTTGACTTCGACTTCCGTCGAACCGCCGACGCGGATCACGGCAACGCCGCCGGCGAGCTTGGCCAGACGTTCCTGCAGCTTTTCGCGGTCGTAGTCGGAGGTGGTTTCTTCGATCTGAGCCTTGATCTGACCAACGCGGCCTTCGATGTCGGACTTGGCGCCGGCACCGTCAACGATCGTGGTGTTTTCCTTGGAGATCGAAACCTTCTTGGAGCGGCCGAGCATGTCGAGCGTGACATTTTCGAGCTTGATGCCGAGGTCTTCGGAGATGACCGTGCCGCCCGTCAGGATGGCGATGTCTTCGAGCATGGCCTTGCGGCGGTCGCCGAAGCCCGGAGCCTTGACGGCAGCGATCTTGAGACCGCCGCGCAGCTTGTTGACGACGAGCGTTGCAAGAGCTTCGCCTTCGACATCTTCAGCGATGATCAGGAGCGGCTTGCCGGTCTGGACGACGGCTTCGAGAACCGGGAGCATCGCCTGCAGGTTCGAGAGCTTCTTCTCGTGGAGGAGAATGAAAGCGTCGTCGAGGTCGGCGACCATCTTTTCCGGGTTGGTGACGAAGTAGGGCGAGAGGTAGCCGCGGTCGAACTGCATGCCTTCGACGACTTCGAGTTCGGTTTCGGCGGTCTTGGCTTCTTCAACCGTGATGACGCCTTCGTTGCCGACCTTCTGCATGGCTTCAGCAATGTCGAGACCGACCTGCTTGTCGCCGTTTGCCGAGATCGTGCCGACCTGTGCGACTTCTTCCGAGGTAGAGATCTTCTTGGCCTTGGCCTGGAGATCCTTGACGACGTCTGCAACGGCGAGATCGATACCGCGCTTCAGGTCCATCGGGTTCATGCCGGCTGCGACGGCCTTGTTGCCTTCGCGAACGATCGCCTGGGCAAGAACGGTAGCAGTCGTGGTGCCGTCGCCGGCGATGTCGTTGGTCTTCGAAGCAACTTCGCGGACCATCTGGGCGCCCATGTTTTCGAACTTGTCGTCAAGTTCGATTTCCTTGGCGACCGATACGCCGTCCTTGGTGATGCGCGGAGCGCCGAAGGACTTGTCGATGATGACGTTACGGCCCTTCGGGCCGAGCGTTACCTTGACTGCGTCAGCGAGAATGTCGACGCCGCGCAGCATCTTTTCGCGCGCGGTGCGGCCGAACTTGATTTCTTTGGCTGCCATTTTGATAACTCCTGAAAAGGGGTGTCAGCGATTTCGAATGAAGAGCAACCGGCCGGAAATCAGCCGATGATGCCCATGATGTCGGATTCCTTCATGATCAGAAGGTCTTCGCCATCGAGCTTGACTTCGGTGCCCGACCACTTGCCGAACAGGACGCGGTCGCCGGCCTTGACGTCGAGAGCAGTGATGTTGCCCTTGTCGTCGCGGGTGCCGGTGCCGACGGCGACGATTTCGCCTTCCTGCGGCTTTTCCTTGGCGGTGTCAGGAATGATGATGCCGCCCTTGGTCTTGGCTTCGGATTCGACGCGACGAACAACGACGCGGTCGTGAAGGGGGCGGAAATTGGTGCTTGCCATTGTCTAATCCCTCGATCAAATGACATGGACGGGTGAAACCCGTATCTCGGTGCTGTTAGCACTCCCGCTTGGAGAGTGCCAGCCAGCGTCGAGATAAGGGCGGCCGGCGGATGAGTCAAGAACGGCCGCAAAATTTTCGGGGCGGCTCGGAACCTCATGGGAAATACGCTTAACGATACGAATGCTGGGCAACGCCTGCGCCTGGCGGAACTGACCGCCGCCATCGGCACATCAGGGTCTTCGGTACCGGCCACCTCTCCGGACAGGTCGGCATGTTGCACCGGACTTTGGTAGAAGAAAGGCGCCGGCGCGTTTAACAGCAGCACGAGGCCTGCGAATGCCCACTGAGGCACCTGCCGAAGTCCGTATAGCGCCCAAATACGCCGCGGTTGCCGGCGTCATCCTCAACCTCGCCATCCGGTTCGGCCTGCATGGGGAAAAAAGCGACCCCTGCGGACGCCGCCGATGCGGTCGCGGCTTTTCTCCCGAATATCTCTTGTAATCCTCAACGGGGTTTGTCATGTGACCCGGGACTTGCGAGATGGGAAAGGTTACATGGCAAAGCGCATCGGCAACCTGAGCGAAGTGATCGGTGACTACGACGTGGTCCTTTCGGACGTGTGGGGTGTCGTTCACAACGGCGTCGAGGCTTTCCAGCATTCCTGCAAGGCTCTCGCCGCAGCCCGCGAAGCCGGCGCAACCGTTGTGCTGATCACCAATTCGCCGCGCACGGCGCCCGGCGTCATCGAGCAGATGCGCATGCTCGGCGTGCCCGACGGCACCTATGACCGGATCGTCACATCCGGCGATGTCACTCAGCACCTGATCGTGGACGGCCCGAAAAAGGTCTTCCTGATCGGTCCCGAACGCGACCTCAACCTGTTCGAGGGGCTCGGCGTCGAGGTGGTCTCCGCCGAGGAAGCCGAATGCATCGTCTGCACCGGTTTCTTCGACGACGAGAAGGAAGTGCCGGAAGATTACACCGACATGCTGATGGCATTTGCCAAGCGCGATGTGCCCTTCATCTGTGCCAACCCGGACCTCGTCGTCGAGCGCGGCCACAAGATCATCCCCTGCGCCGGCGCGGTCGCGGCCTATTACGAAGAGTTCGGGGGCAAGACCCGCGTTGCCGGCAAGCCGCATCGGCCGATCTATGAGGCGGCGATCGAAGCCGCCCGCGAAGTGCGCGGCGAATTCCCGATGAGCCGGGTTCTGGCGATCGGCGACGGCATGCCGACCGACGTGCGCGGGGCGCTCGCATACGGCCTCGACCTGCTCTATATCAGCGCGGGCATCCATGTCGCGGAATACACCGTCAACGGCCAGACCGACGAGGCGATCCTCAACGCCTGGCTGAAACGGGAAAATGCCGCGCCGAAATACTGGATGCCGCGCCTCGCATAGCCCCCTGGGCCGAATTGGCCTGAACCGGAACCCGCTGCATGACTGTCTTCCACCGCAACGAGAAGAAGGAACCGCTGCCCGAGGAACTGAAGGGCGGCGTCATCGCCATCGGCAATTTCGACGGCGTGCATCGCGGCCATCGCAGCGTCCTGGAACGGGCGCTGACGCTTGCCGAAGAGCGCGGCGTGCCGGCGCTGGTGCTGACCTTCGAGCCGCATCCGCGCACCGTTTTCCGCCCCGAAGAGCCAGTGTTCCGGCTGACGCCGGCGCCGCTGAAGGCCCGGCTGCTCGAAGCCATGGGTTTCCGCTCGGTGATCGAATATCCTTTCACCCGGGACTTCGCGACCCGCTCGGCGGAGGAATTCATCCAGACCATCCTCGTGGATTGGCTCGCAGCCAGCGCCGTGGTCACCGGCTTCGACTTTCATTTCGGCAAGGGCAGGGAAGGCGGTCCCGCTTTCCTGATGGCATCGGGCGCCAAGCACGGTTTCAACGTGCAGCTGGTCGATGCCTTCCGCGACGAAAATGCCGAGGTGATCTCGTCCAGCCGCATCCGTGACCTGCTGGCTGAAGGCGATGTCTCCGCCGCGGCCGGCCTGCTCGGTTATCGCTACACGGTCGAGGCGGAGGTGATCGGCGGTGAAAAGCTCGGCCGCCAGCTGGGGTTTCCGACCGCCAACATGCAGCTTCCGCCGGAGGCCGAGCTCAAGGCCGGCATCTACGCCGTCCGCTTTCGCCGTCCCGACGGCACGCTTTTCGACGGCGTCGCCAGCTACGGCCGCCGCCCCACGGTGACCGAGAATGGCGCGCCGCTTCTGGAAACCTACCTTTTCGACTTCTCCGGCAGCCTTTACGGCGAAACCTGTTCCGTCTCCTTCTTCGGCCACCTGCGCGACGAACTGAAATTCGACGGGCTCGATGCCCTGGTCGCCCAGATCAGGCGCGACGAGGAGGAGGCGCGGGCGCTGCTTTCCGGTGTCAGGCCGCTCGGCGAAGTGGACGCCAAGATCGCGTTTTGAGGGGCTACTTCAGCAGCCGGCTGTCGAAGGGATAGGAGATGACTTCCTCAACGACAATTTCGGCCGCCTGCAAATGCCGGGGGTTTACCAGATAGTTATTTGCCGCGCGGGAGGAAATTGGCACGGTAATCCCCTTCCTTTCCGCCGCAAAAACCCTTAAGAACCGCGACCATGAAAAAATTCCGGCTGGCCCAGATCATTCGAATTATAGGCCCGGCCTTCCGCGCGCTGTAAGAGCGGCCGGAGGGTCCGGGTTTTTGGCGCTTCATGAGCGCCTTCCGCCAGCGAATTTTCATCGAGATGCGCCCCGTCGCGGCGCCAGGACGATTGCTCACCATGACCGATACCGCCGAAAAGCTCGACTATTCGAAAACCCTCTATCTGCCCGAAACCGACTTCCCGATGCGCGCCGGCCTGCCGCAGAAGGAGCCGGAACTGGTTGCCCGCTGGCAGCAGATGGACCTCTACAAAAAGCTGCGCGCTTCCGCCGCCGGCCGCGAAAAATTCGTGCTGCACGATGGCCCGCCCTATGCCAACGGCAATATCCACATCGGCCACGCGCTGAACAAGATCCTGAAGGACGTCATCACCCGCTCGTTCCAGATGCGTGGGTATGACTCCAACTATGTTCCGGGCTGGGACTGCCACGGCCTTCCGATCGAATGGAAGATCGAGGAAGCCTATCGCGCCAAGGGCAAGAACAAGGACGAGGTTCCGATCAACGAATTCCGCCAGGAATGCCGTGAATTCGCCGCCGGCTGGATCAAGGTCCAGGCGGAAGAATTCAAGCGCCTCGGCATCGTCGGCGATTTCGAAAACCCTTACCTGACGATGAATTTTCACGCCGAGAGCCGCATCGCCGGCGAGCTGCTGAAGATCGCCCAGAGCGGTCAGCTCTATCGCGGTTCGAAGCCGATCATGTGGTCGGTGGTCGAGCGCACCGCGCTGGCTGAAGCCGAAGTCGAATACCACGACTATGAGAGCGATACGATCTGGGTGAAGTTCCCCGTCGTGAGAAGGCACGGTACCACGGGACTGCATGGAGTTGACCCGGCAGTAGGTTCCGGACATATCGCGGCTGCAGCAATCGAATTTGCAAAGCGGTTTGATGAATTGCTAGGCGCCCACGTCGTCATCTGGACCACCACGCCCTGGACCATCCCCGGCAACCGTGCGATCTCCTATTCGCCAAAGATCTCCTATGGCCTCTACGAGGTTACCGAGGCGGCCAATGATTTCGGCCCGCGTCCGGGCGAAAAGCTGATCTTTGCTGACAAGCTGGCGGAAGAGAGCTTCGCCAAGGCAAAGCTCCAGTACAAACGTCTGCGCGATATCTCCGCCGATGAGCTTGGTGCGATCGTCTGCGCCCATCCCTTCAAGGGCCTCGGCGGCGGCTACGACTTTGCCGTCCCGCTCCTCGCCGGCGACCACGTCACTGATGACGCCGGCACCGGTTTCGTCCACACCGCCCCCGGGCACGGCCGCGAGGACTTCGACGCCTGGACATCGGTCGCCCGCGAACTCGAAGCCCGCGGCATCTCGTCGAAAATCCCCTTCACGGTCGATGACGGCGGCTTCTACACCGCCGACGCTCCCGGTTTCGAAGGCGCTCGCGTCATGGACGACAACGGCAAGAAGGGCGATGCCAACGACCGCGTCATCAAGGCGCTGATCGAGCGCAACGCGCTGTTTGCCCGCGGCCGGATGAAGCATCAGTATCCGCATTCGTGGCGGTCGAAGAAGCCGATCATCTTCCGCAACACGCCGCAGTGGTTCGTCTACATGGACAAGGACCTCGCCGACGGCACGACGCTGCGCTCGCGGGCGCTCAAAGCCATCGACGACACCCGTTTCGTGCCATCAGCCGGCCAGAACCGCCTGCGCGCCATGATCGAACAGCGCCCGGACTGGGTGCTTTCGCGTCAGCGCGCCTGGGGCGTGCCGATCTGCGTCTTTGTCGACGATGAGGGCGAGATCCTCCAGGACGAGGCGGTCAACCAGCGCATCCTCGAAGCCTTCGATCTCGAAGGTGCGGACGCCTGGTTTGCCGAAGGTGCACGCGAGCGCTTCCTCGGCTCGCGCGCCAATGAAGGCTGGACCCAGGTGATGGACATCCTCGATGTCTGGTTCGACTCGGGCTCGACGCACACCTTCACGCTCGAAGACCGCCCGGACCTGAAATGGCCCGCCGACGTCTATCTCGAAGGCTCCGACCAGCATCGCGGCTGGTTCCATTCCTCGCTTCTGGAATCCGCCGCCACCCGCGGCCGGGCACCTTATGACACGGTCGTCACCCATGGCTTCACCATGGACGAGAAGGGCCAGAAGATGTCGAAGTCGCTCGGCAATGTCGTGGCGCCGCAGGACGTCATGAAGGATGCTGGCGCCGATATCCTCCGCCTCTGGGTGATGACGACCGACTACTGGGAAGACCAGCGCCTCGGCAAGACGATCATCCAGACCAATGTCGATGCGTATCGCAAGCTGCGCAACACGATCCGCTGGATGCTCGGCACGCTTGCCCATGACGAGGGTGAGGAGATCGCCTATGCCGATCTGCCGGAACTCGAAAAGCTGATGCTGCATCGTCTCGCCGAACTCGATAAGCTCGTCCGCGAAGGCTACGACGCCTTCGAGTTCAAGAAGATCGCCCGGGCGCTGATCGATTTTTCGAATATCGAGCTGTCGGCCTTCTACTTCGATATCCGCAAGGATGCGCTTTATTGCGACGCGCCGTCGTCGCTGCGCCGTCGCGGGGCTCTTGCCGTCATCCGCAGGATCTTCGAGTGCACGGTGACCTGGCTTGCCCCCATGCTGCCGTTCACCACCGAAGAATCTTGGCTGTCGCGCGACCCGGACGCCGTCTCGGTCCATCTCGAGCAGTTCCCCACAATTCCGACCGAGTGGAAGAACGATGCGGTCGCCGAAAAGTGGGCTCAAATCCGCAAGGTGCGCTCGGTTGTCACAGGCGCGCTCGAAATCGAACGCAAGGACAAGCGGATCGGCTCTTCGCTAGAGGCAGCACCCGTCGTTTACGTCAACGATCCGGAGCTGATGAAGGCGCTGGAAGGCCAGGACTTCGAAGAGACCTGCATCACGTCGGGCATCGCGATTGTTGCGGGCGAGGGGCCGGAGAGCGCCTTCCGTCTGCCGGAAGTGCAGGGCGTCGCCGTCGATCCGAAACTCGCGGAAGGCACCAAATGTGCCCGTTCGTGGCGGGTGACGACCGATGTCGGCTCCGATCCCGCGTATCCGGATGTGTCGGCGCGCGACGCTGCCGCATTGCGCGAGCTGGCCGCTCTCGGCCGGCTTTGACGGCTGAAAACCACCGGATGATTGCGCTTTGAGCAATCATCCGGTAAAACCGCCTGAAATTGGCCGGATTTTCCGGCCATCAGGCGTTTGAGTGTGTCTGAGGCGTCAGGACGGGCGCCGCTGGAAGGGTTTTGATGAAAGCGACATATGCGTTTCGTGTCGGCATGGGTGTGGCCGGCATCCTCGCCTCGACATTAACCCTTTCGGGCTGCATCGGCGGTCCGACCTACGGCACTGACAAGACGGCCATGGAGCAGCTGACCGACGACCTCGGGCAGTCCGTCTCGCTGGGCGGCAAGAGTGCCGAAGCGAAAGCGAGCCTGAAATACAATCCGCGTCCTTCGCTGGTTGTCGCCAAGGGTCAGGACCAGGCGCTGCCGGCGCCCCAGCAATCGCTGGCGAGCCGCGAGAGCAACCCCAACTGGGTCGAATCTCCGGAAGAAACCCGCAAGCGTCTGCGTGACGAAGCGGCCGCTCACGAGAACGATCCCGGCTATCGCTCACCGCTGCTGGCGGGCAGCGGCCAGGCTGGTCAGATGACCGAGACCGAGAAATGGGAAGCCTTCCGCAAGGCCAAGGCAGATGCTGAAACCGTCAGCGTCACCGGACGCCGTCGCTCGCTTGCCGAGCCGCCAGCGGAGTTCCGTTCGGCGGATGCGGCTGCCCTGTCGGATGTCGGCGAGCCCGAGAGCCAGAAGGAAAAGCGCCGGAAGGCACAAGCCGCGGAAGCCAAGAAGGGCAGCGACTGGTGGAAGCTCTTCTAAGCTTGGCTTAACTCTCTCTTTTCGATCTGAAGAAGCCGGTGAGCAGGCTCGCGGCCTCGCTTTCGCCGAGGCCGGAATAGACCTCCGGCGCATGATGGCAGGTCGGCTGGGCAAAAAAGCGCACGCCGTTGTCGACCGCTCCGCCTTTCGGGTCCTCCGCGCCGTAGTAGAGCCGCCGGATGCGCGCAAACGAGATCGCCGCCGCGCACATGGTGCAGGGTTCGAGCGTCACGTAAAGGTCGGCACCCGACAGCCGCTCCTGGCCGATGGCGGCCGCGGCATCCCGGATGACGGCGATTTCAGCATGGGCGGTAACGTCGTTTTCGGCGCGGGTCCGGTTTCCGGAGCGGGCGACAATAAAACCGTCGATGACTAGAACGGCGCCGATCGGAACCTCGCCGCGGGCGGCCGCGTCTTTGGCTTCTGCAAGCGCTGCGTCCATGAACCCATCGGTATTAGGCATTTCGGCGATTTCCTCTTAACCCGGATCGCGCGAACTGGTAGGAAGCATCCAACTGGACGCCCGGCTGCGGGCACGAATCCATCTTAGTCAACACGAACAAGAATGTCCGGATCGCTCCGTAGACATCACGCTTCAGGCAAACAACAAATGAATTCCAAAGACAAGCCGAAGCGCGGCGAAGGCAAGACTTTCGTTCGCGAAACCAAACCCCGGGCCGCTCCAAAGGCTGCAGCCGGCGGCAAGGCGGGTTTTTCCGCCAAGGAAGGCCTTGCGCCTAGGAAGAATTCCGCGGCCAAGGCCGGCGCTGAAAAGGCGGCAAAGCCCGTCCGCAAGCTGCCGCCCGCACCGGAAACCATGGAGGCCGAGGGCAAGCCCGAGCGCATCTCGAAGATCCTCGCACGTGTCGGCGTCGCGTCGCGCCGCGATATCGAGCGGATGATCATGGAAGGCCGGGTCAGCCTGAACGGCAAGGTTCTCGATACGCCCGTCGTCAACGTGACGCTCGCGGATAAGATCGAAGTGGACGGCGCCCCGATCCGCGGCATCGAGCGCACCCGCCTGTGGCTCTACCACAAGCCGGCTGGCCTGGTGACCACCAATTCCGATCCGGAAGGGCGCGCGACCGTCTTCGACAACCTGCCCGAAGGCCTGCCGCGCGTTCTGTCCGTCGGCCGCCTCGACATCAATACCGAAGGCCTGCTGTTGCTCACCAACGATGGCGGCCTCTCCCGGGTGCTGGAACTGCCGACCACCGGCTGGCTGCGTCGCTACCGCGTGCGTGCCCATGGGGAGGTCAAGCAGGAGGATCTCGACAAGCTGAAGGACGGCATCGCCGTCGAAGGTGTGCTCTATGGTTCGATCGACGCCACGCTCGACCGCACCCAGGGTCACAATTCCTGGATCACCATGGGCCTTCGCGAAGGCAAGAACCGCGAGATCAAGAACGTGCTGGGAGCGCTCGGCCTCGAGGTGAACCGCCTGATCCGTATTTCCTACGGCCCCTTCCAGCTCGGAGACCTGCCGGAAGGCGAGGTCGTGGAGGTGCGCGGCCGCATGCTGCGCGACCAGCTTGGGCCCCGTCTGATCGAGGAATCCAAGGCCAATTTCGACGCGCCGATCTATACCGAGACCGTTGCGGAAGATGAGAAGCCGACCCGTGCGGAGCGTTCCGAATGGGCGGCAAGACCGGAGAAGACCGAACGTCCGCGGGCCGGCAAGCCGGAGGACCGGCGCGAAAAGGCGCTCGGCCGCCTCGACACCAAGCGCGACGACCGCAAGTTCGCCGACAAGCCGCGCGGCGCAAAGCCGTTCGGCGCCCGGGACCAGGAGGACGAGGACCGCCCGAAGAAGCGTCCTCCGATGGGCACCAGCCGCACCGCCAACGTCTGGATGGCGCCGGGCGCCCGTCCGACCACCGAAAACAAGACACGCAAATCCTCCGCCCGTGCCGAGGCCGAGCAGCTTTTCAAGAAGCCCGTTCCGCAGAACGACCGTCCGGTCATCGTCAACCGCGCCCAGGAGGACAGCGACTGGATCCGTGCCGACGGCCCTGACAAGCCGGAGAAGGGCGATTTCGGCAATAAGCGGTCCTCTGGTGATCGCCCGCCCCGCGGCGATCGTTCCTTCGGTGACAAGCCGAAGGGTGAACGCTCATTCGGCGAACGCAAGCCGCGTGAAGGCGGCGAGCGTCCCCGAACCAAATCCTTCTCCGGCGAGGCTCGCTCGGAACGTCCGCGTGGCGACCGCCCGTTCGGCGACAAACCTCGCGGCGACCGCCCGTTTGCTGACCGCAAGCCACGCGTCGATGGTGATCGCCCTGCTCGCTCTTTCGGCGAAGGCCGTTCCGAGCGCCCGCGCGGCGAGCGTCCTTCCGGTGACCGTCCGCCCCGTGGAGACCGTCCGTTTGGCGACAAGCCGAGGGGCGAACGCGCCTTCGGTGACAAGGCCAGAGGCGAACGTCCATTCAGCGACCGCAAACCGCGCGAGGATGGAGAGCGTCCCGCACGGTCCTTCTCCGCAGGCGAGGGCCGCTCCGAGCGTCCGCGCAGCGACCGGCCGTTTTCGGATCGGCCGCCGCGTGGTGATCGTCCCGCAGGTGATCGGTCCGCCGGCGACAGGCCGCGCGGTGGAAAGCCTGGCGGCAAGCCGTTTGGAGCAAAGCCGGGCGGTGGCAAGAGCTTTGGCGGAAAGCCTTCCGGCGGCCGTGGAAAACCTGCTGGTGGTGGCAAGCCCGGTGGCCGGCCCGCCTCGGGCGGACGCCCGGCAGGCGGCAAGCCGCGCACGCCGAGAGGGTGACGCGCGGTGCGGATTGTCGGTGGTGAATTTCGCGGCCGCTCCCTGGCCACGCCCAAGACGAATGACATCCGGCCGACCATCGACCGGACGCGCGAAAGCCTGTTCAACATCATCGGCCACGTCTACCCGCAGGCGCTGGATGGCGGGCGGGTGATCGACCTTTTCGCCGGTACGGGCGCTGTCGGGCTGGAGGCGTTGTCGCGCGGCTGCAAGAGTGCGCTCTTCGTCGAAAACGGCGTCGAGGGCAGGGGGCTGCTGTGGGAGAATATCGACAGCCTTGGCCTGCATGGCCGGGCGCGGATTCTTCGTCGTGATGCCACCAAGCTCGGCACGGCCAACAATATCGAGCCTTTTCATTTCCTGTTCGCCGATCCGCCCTATGGCCAGGGGCTCGGCGAGGGCGCCATGCTCTCTGCCCACGCGGGCGGCTGGCTTGCGCCTGGAGCCCTTGCCATTCTGGAGGAGCGGGCCGACATAAATCCAGCTGTCGATGCCGTCTTCAAGCTTTTGGAAAGCCGGACGTTCGGCGATACCCGCATGGATTTTTTCCGCTACCAGCCGGCCTGAGGTCAGAGGAATGAATACAAGGCTTGCAATTCCCGATCTCGAAGCCGTCAGTGCCAAGGGCGGCCTGACGTTTGCCATCGCGCTTGGCGGCGGCGGCGCGCGGGGCCTCTCGCATATCCAGGTCATCGAAGCGCTCGACGAACTCGGCATCCGGCCGGTGGCGATTTCCGGCTCGTCGATCGGCGCGATCATCGGCGCCGGCATGGCGTCGGGCATGACGGGCCGCGAGATCCGCCAATACGCGCTGGAGACGGTCGGCCACCGCGGCACCCTTCTCAACAAGCTCTGGGGTCTCGGCCCGGCCACCATGCGCGACAAGCTTGGCGGCTTCCGCTTCGGCCAGTTCAATCTCGAACTCATCCTCGATGCCTTCCTGCCGCCGCAGGTGCCGGAGGATTTCACCGATCTCGAAATCCCGATGAAGATCTCCGCCACCGATTATTACGGCCAAGCGGAAGTGATCCTCGAACAGGGCGAGCTGCGGACCGCGATTGCCGCCTCCGCCGCCATTCCCGGCCTGTTCATGCCGGTCCGGGTCAACGGCCGGGTGATGATCGATGGCGGCGTCTTCAATCCCGTCCCCTATGAGCAACTGATGGACGTTGCCGACGTGGTGATCGGCGTCGACGTGGTCGGTGCGCCGGAGGGCGACGGCACCCATGCGCCCAATCGCATCGACAGCCTGTTCGGCGCAAGCCAGCTCACCATGCAGGCGAGCATCGCCCTCAAACTGAAGCTCAATCCGCCGCAGATCTTTCTCCGGCCTTCGGTCAATCGTTTCCGGGTGCTGGACTTCCTGAAGGCTCGCGAAATCCTCGACGAGTCCGAACATGTCAAGGACGAGCTGAAGCGCGCCATCGACGCGCTGCATGCGGCGGCGGAAGCGAACAACTAGCCGTTCTCCGCCGTCGCCGGCTCGGCGTTCAGTTCGTCGGCGTCCACCACCATCGACCGTTTCGGCTTGATCAGCGGTTCCGGCCGGACCGGGCTGTTAAACAGCATCTCGCGCCCGGCGCCGAGCCCCTGGACGGCCTGGATCTGCAGCCGCTCCTCGTCGCGCTGGCGGATGTCGTCGCCGATCTCCTCGGCCTCGTTTTCGCTCATGCCGAGCGCCTCCAACGTCTTTCTTCCGAACAGCAGGCCGGATTCCAGCGTCTCGCGCAGCTCGTATTCGACGTTGCGATCCCGAAGCGACAGGGAATGAATGCGGTCGTAGGAGCGCACATAAAGGCGCACGTCCGGGAATTGCGAGCGGATGAGATCGACGATCTGGTCGGTCGTCTCGCGCTTCTGGGTGGTGACAGCCACGACCTTCGCCTTTTCGATGCCGGACGCGATCAGCACGTCGCGGCGTGTCCCGTCGCCGAAATAGATGCGGAAGCCGAAGGCGGCCGCCTGGCGGATACGGTCGGCGGAATCGTCGATTACGGTCACTTCGCGGCCGCCGGCAAGCAGGATCTGCGCGGCGATCTGGCCGAAACGCGAGAACCCGATCATCAGCACGTCGGCGCCGGCGCCGTCGAAATCCTCCTCCAGTTCCTCGCGGCTCTCGCCGTTGAGGAGCCGCTTGGAAAGTGCTGCACCGAACGGCGTGAGCGCCATCGAAAGCGTCACGCCGGCGATCAGCAGCGAGGCGGTGGCCGACGAAAACAGGCCGGCGGCCGTTGCGGTGGTGAACAGCACGAAACCGAATTCGCCGCCCTGGGGCAGCAGGAACGCGATGCGCACCGCATCGTTGTGCGGCGAACCCCAGAGCCGGGAGAGCCCGTAGACGATCAGCGCCTTGAGGGCCATGAAGATCGGCACGGCGGGCAGGATGAAGAAGATGTTATCGAGGATGACATGGACTTCCAGCGACAGGCCGACCGCCATGAAGAACAGCGCCAGAAGCAGGCCGCGGAAGGGTTCGATATCGGCTTCCAGCTCGTGCCGGTAGGAAGACTCGGCGAGCATCACGCCGGACAGGAAGGCGCCCATTGCCATCGACAGTCCCACGGCCTGCATCGCCGCCGCCGATCCCAGCACCACCAGCAGCGCCGCGGCGATCATCACCTCCCGCGCACCGGTGCGGGCGATGATCTGGAACATCGGCGTCAAAAGATAGCGGCCGGCAATCACCATGGCGCCGACCGCTCCGACCGCGATTGCAAAATCGAGAAGCGGCGAGGCTTCCGTCTCCGTGGTCCCGGGCGCCAGGATGGTGATCAGCGCCAGCAGCGGCACGATGGCGAGATCCTGGAACAGCAGCACCGAAAACGAGCGCTGGCCGTGTCGGCTGTTCATCTCGCCGTCGTCGTTGAGGATCTGCAGGGCAAAGGCCGTCGAGGACAACGCAAGACCGAAACCGACGATCAGGCTACCGCGCCAATCCGCCATGTTGGTCAGATGTGCGAGCCCGCTCAGCGCCAGTCCCGAGATCACCACCTGTGCCGGGCCGAGGCCGAACACGTCGCCGCGCATCTGCCAGAGGCGGGAGGGCTTCAGTTCGAGCCCGATGATGAACAGCAGGAAAACGACGCCGAACTCCGCGAAATGCAGCACTTCTTCCGTCTCGACGATCTGCTGCATGATCGGCCCGATGACCACGCCTGCGGCAAGATAGCCGAGCACCGTGCCGAGCCCCAGCTTCCTGAACACGGGGGCGGCAATCACCGCGCCGGCAAGCAGGAGAAGCATTTGCGAAAATAGCGAGCCGGAAGCGGTCATGCGGGATACTTTCAGTCTAAGGTGGGACATCAAGAATCGGCGAGCCGCCCTTGATGCTTCTGACAGTGCACAATAAATGGGACGAGAATGAAAGGCTTGCAATCATGACCTCTGAAATCGATTCCGCCGAACTGCTTTCCCGTGCCAGCCAATTGATTGATCTCGCCAAGGCCGCGGGAGCGGATCAGGCGGATGCGGTCGTGGTTCGTTCCCGTTCCCGTTCTGTCAGCGTCCGTCTCGGCAAGGTCGAGGGCACGGAAGCCTCCGAGAGCGACGATTTCTCGCTTCGCGTCTTCGTCGGCAAACAGGTCGCCAGCGTCTCGGCCAATCCCGGCTTCGACATGAAGGTGCTTGCCGAGCGCGCCGTCGCCATGGCCAAGGTCTCCCCCGAAGATCCGTTCGCCTGCCTTGCGGACGAGGCGGATCTGGCGAAATCCTATCCCGACCTCGAACTCTACGACCCGACCGATGTGCCGACCGACGCGCTCCGCGAAGCGGCGCTCGAAATGGAACAGGCGGCGCTCGACGTCCAGGGCGTCACCAATTCCTCCGGCGCCGGCGCATCGTCGGGCATGGGCGGCCTTGTTCTCGTCACCTCCCATGGCTTTTCCGGCAGCTATATGGCCAGCCGTTTCGGCCGCTCGGTCAGCGTCATCGCCGGCGAGGGCACGAAGATGGAGCGCGATTACGACTTCGACAGCCGTCTTTATGCCGCCGATCTCGACGATCCCAAGATGATCGGCCGCCGTGCCGGCGAGCGCGTCGTCAAGCGCATCAACCCGCGCCAGGTCGATACCGGCAGCAACGTCACCGTCGTCTTCGATCCGCGTATCGCCCGCGGTTTCGTCGGCCACATCGCCGGCGCCATCAACGGCGCGTCCGTCGCCCGCAAGACCAGCTTCCTGCGCGACAAGATGGGCCAGCAGGTGCTGAAAGCCGGACTCAACATCACCGACGATCCCCTGATCGTGCGTGGTTCCTCCTCGCGTCCGTTCGACGGCGAGGGTGTGTCTGGCGAGCGCATGGTCATGATCGAGGATGGCGTCCTGAACCACTGGTTCCTGTCGACCTCGACGGCGCGAGAACTTGGCCTCGTCACCAACGGCCGCGGCGTGCGCGGCGGCACGGCCGTGTCGCCCGCCTCCACCAACCTGGCGCTGGAGCCCGGCGACATTTCGCCCGAGGACCTGATCAGGTCGATCGGCAATGGCTTCTACATCACAGAACTGATCGGCCAGGGCGTCAACATGATCACCGGCGAATACTCGCGCGGCGCGACCGGCTTCTGGATCGAGAACGGCGAGCTCGCTTATCCCGTTTCGGAAGTGACGATCGCTTCCAACCTCAAGGACATGTTCATGCGACTGACGCCGGCGAGCGACATCGACCGCAAGTTCGGCGTCGCCTCTCCGACCATCGCCATCGAGGGCATGACGCTGGCGGGACGCTGATCTCGATGGCGGCAACGCAGGACTGGAGGCAGGACCTCGAACTCATTCTCGATGCGGCGCGCCAGGCTGGCGAGATCGCCCACGGATTTTTCGGCCGCTCGCCGGAAGTCTGGTGGAAGAACGATGGCAGGTCGCCGGTCAGCGCCGCGGATTTCGCGGCCAACGACCGGCTGCAGACCCTGCTTCTGAAAGCTCGGCCGGATTACGGCTGGCTCTCCGAGGAGACTGACGACGACGTAGCCCGGCTTGGCCGCGAAACGCTTTTCGTCGTCGATCCGATCGATGGCACCCGCGCCTTCATCAACGGCGAGAAGACCTGGTGCGTCTCGGTTGCCGTCGTCCATCGCGGCCAGCCGGTCGCCGGTGTCCTGGTAGCGCCGGCGCTCGACGAGGAATTCTCTGCGGTGAGGGATGGACCGGCTCTGAAGAACGGCCGGCCGATTTCGGTCACTGTCTGCCGCAGCAACGGCGAACTGGTCATCGCGGCCGATGAAAATCTCATCAAGAAATTCGAGCCGGGTTTTAGAGACGAAGTCCGCCGGGTGCGGCATGTGCCGTCGCTTGCCTACAGGCTTGCCATGATCGCTGACGGCAGCATCGACGGCACGGTCGTCAAGCGCGCCTCTCACGACTGGGATCTGGCCGCCGCCGACCTCATCCTCGAACGGGCAGGCGGCCGCCTTGTCGATCTTGCCGGCAACCGGCTCGTCTATAACCGTGAGAGTGTCATCCACGAAATGTTGGCCGCCGGCGCCGAACATGCGCTCCGCAGCCTTTTGCCCCAGCTTGCCGGCCTAGCTCCGGGTTGACCTTTTCTTTGGAATCCAGCACAGGAAGAGCCGGGGAGCTGGAACGGACGGATACGGACAATGACGGAAACGGGCGAAAAGAAACAACTTCTGCATCTAGTCTTCGGCGGCGAATTGCAGAGCCTGGAAGGTCTTCAATTCAAGGATCTTTCGGCGCTTGATATCGTCGGCATCTATCCGGACTACGCAAGTGCGCTCGTCGCCTGGCGGGGCAAGGCGCAGCAGACGGTCGACAACGCTCATATGCGTTATTTCATCGTCCATATGCACCGCCTGCTCGATCCTGATACTAAGTCGGCTTGAGATAAGCCTCGGGTTTTACAATGTGCTCGCGATGCTGGTCCCTCGCCTGGTATCGATCCCGGGGACCCTTTTTTGACGCATTTGTAAAACACAAAAAACTGGGTTACGGATGAGCAATCGGAGGGTCTATCACATTGATGGCGGCCATCACGCATCGGGGGCAAACGCGGTGAGCAAGATTTCTGCGCGCTTGGCTCTCGTTGGTTACCGGGTGGCCGGTATTTCCCTTTATCCGCTGGTCGGGCCTTACCTTGCCTATCGCGCCATGAAGGGCAAGGAAGACAGGACCCGCAAGCTGGAACGGCTCGGTTATGCAAGCCTTGCCCGGCCCCGTGGCCCGCTCATCTGGGTGCACGCGGCAAGCGTCGGGGAAACCATCGCCATCATGCCGATGATCCGCGAGCTGCGGCGCCGTGAGATCCACATCCTTCTGACGACGGGCACCGTCACTTCCGCAAATCTCGTCCGGTCGCGGCTGGCTGACGAGGTGATCCACCAATACGTGCCGCTCGACTTGAAGTTTCCGATCAAGCGCTTCATCGCCTACTGGAAGCCGGATGCCTGCATCACGGCGGAATCCGAGATCTGGCCGACCACCATCGCCGAACTCGCTCGCCGCCGCATTCCGCAGATCCGCGTCAATGCCCGCATCTCCGACCGGTCCTTCGATCGCTGGCGCAACCGCAGTTCGATCGCCGAAGCCATCTTCGGCAAGATGGCTCTGGTGGTCGCTCAGTCGGATCTGGATGCCGAGCGCTTCCGCGATCTCGGCGCCTGGCCGGTCATCGCATCCGGAAACCTGAAGAGCGATACCGATCCGCCGCCCTGCGACGAGGCGGTGCTCGCAAGTTATCGCAAGCAAATCGGCAGCCGCCGGACCTGGGCGGCGATCTCGACCTTCGAGGGCGAGGAAAAGGCGGCGGCGACAGTGCACAAGGCGCTGAAACCGAAGAACGGTCAGCTGACCATTCTCGTGCCGCGCCATCCGGATCGCGCCGACGCGGTCGAAGAGATGCTGAAGGAAGCGGGCCTGACCGTGGCCCGCCGCTCGCGCAACGATGTGGTGACGCCGGAAACAGACGTCTTCCTCGGTGACTCCATCGGCGAAATGGGGCTTTACCTGCGTTTGACCGAGATCGCATTCGTCGGCAGGTCGCTGACGAACGAGGGCGGGCAGAACCCGCTCGAACCGGCTATGCTCGGCTGCGCGGTGCTTTCCGGCCCGCATGTCCAGAATTTCCGCGACGCCTATCAGCATCTGGTGCGCAAGGGCGGTGCCCGCATCGTCAAGGATGTCGAGATGCTGGCAAAGGCCGTCCACTACCTGATGATCAACGACCTCGCCCGGGTGAAGATGATCGATTCCGGCCATGATGCGATGGACGAGATGCGCGGTGCGCTGTCGAAGACGATCAAGGCGCTGGAGCCCTATGTCAATCCTCTGACGGTAAGCGCAAGGCTGCAGCCGAAAGCCGCCGCCGTACGATGACCCCCGAAAAGCTCGCACACATCGCCGGCATCCTGTTCGACAAGGACGGCACCCTGCTGCTCTATGACGAAAGCTGGGGGCCGGTGAACCGCGAGGCGGCGCGTATCGCCGCGGCCGGGGATGCCGAACTCGAGCCGCAGCTCCTGTTTTCCGGCGGCATGGATACCGTCTCCGGCCACACGCGCGCCGACAGCCTGCTTGCCGCCGGCAATGCCGCCGAGATCGCCGCCGGTTTCGTCTCCGCCGGTTCGCCGATCGAGGTGGGTGAACTCACCCGGCTGCTCGACGACCTCTTCATCCGATCGGCGGAGTTTTCCGTGCCGGTCACCGACCTTGCCGCGCTGTTCGGCGCGCTCAAGGCGAGAGGCTTCAAGCTCGGCATCGCCTCGAGCGACAACGAACAGGCGATCCGCCAGACCGCCATCCGCTTCGGCATCATCGATCATGTGGATTTCATCGCCGGCTACGACAGCGGTCACGGAGTGAAACCGGAGCCCGGCATGGTGCTCGGCTTCTGCCGCGCCACCGGGCTTGATCCGGCCGAGGTCGCCATGGTCGGCGACAACAATCACGACATGCATATGGGCGCCAGCGCCGGCGTCGGCCTGAAGGTCGCGGTCCTGACCGGCACCGGTTCGCGCGAAACGCTGTCGGCCTCGGCGGATATCTGCCTCGACGATATCACGGCACTGATCGACCTTCTGCCGGAAAAGCGCAGAGCCTAAGCCGCTCAAAAGCTTCAAAGACTTGCCTTTTTCAGCAAACTCGCCTTTTCTTCGCGGGCTGTTTCGGAACGGATCGGCCGGAGACTTTAGAGCATGGTATCGGAAGCACCGCCATTCTGGTGGACGAAAGCGGATTGGCGTGCCTGGGGCCTTGCCCCCGTTTCGTTTCTCTATGGCCGGATCGCCGGCCGCCGCATGGCGAAAGCCAGGCGTGCCAGCGTTCCTGTGCCGGTGATCTGCATCGGCAATTTCACCGTCGGCGGGGCCGGCAAGACGCCGACCGCGATCACGCTTGCCCGCGCCGCCAAGGAAAAAGGTCTGAAGCCGGGTTTCCTGAGCCGCGGTTACGGCGGCTCGCTCGATGTCACGACCGTGGTCGATCCCGAGCATCATCGGGCCGAGGCGGTGGGCGACGAGGCGCTGCTGCTCTGCCGCGAAACGCTGACGGTGATTTCCCGCACCCGGGTCGACGGCGCCCACAAGCTGGTCGCGGAAGGCGCCGACCTGATCATCATGGACGACGGCTTCCAGAGCGCCCGGCTGGCGCTCGATTTCGCGCTCGTGGTCATCGACACGGTGCGTGGTATCGGCAACGGCCATCTCGTGCCCGGCGGACCGGTGAGAGCGCCGATCCCGGAACAGATGCGCCAGCTCTCGGCGATCTTGAAGGTCGGCAACGGCGAGGCAGCCGACCGGCTGGTGCGCCAGGCCGCACGCGCCGGCAAGCAGATCTACGTTGCGGCGCTGAAGCCCCGCGAAAATCGCGAAATCGCCGGCAAGGCGCTGTTCGCCTTCGCGGGCATTGCCGATCCGGAAAAGTTCTACCGCACCGTCCAGCAGGTCGGCGGCTTGATCATGGAAAAACGCGACTTTCCGGACCATCACTATTTCAGCGAGGACGAGATCTCGGACCTTCTCGATGATGCTGCCAAGGACGGTTTGACCCTTGTGACCACTGCCAAGGATGCGGTGCGGCTTCAGGGACATCACGGGCGCATGGAGGAACTGGCGAACAAGGTGAGTGTGGTCGAGGTCGATATGGCATTCGACGATCCGCAGGCACCGGGCAAGATCATCGACACAGCGATCGCCAATTTCCGAGAGCGGCGTATCAGGGAAGGAAACGCCGCGAAGGTTTAGCCGCGGCTCTGGTTCGGCAGTATGCCGGCGCGCTTGTCGGCTTCCAATGAGGAGGCGCAATCGACATAGGGTTCCTGCCGAGCGACGCTCCAGTAACGCAATTCGTCGATCGGGATCTGCGCGCCCGTCATGGCGCATATGACATAGGAGCCGGCCGTCAGGATCTGGTAGTCGCCGTCGAGATACCGGATCTTCGCTTCGCGGAACCCGCTTCCCTCGAACCGGTTCATCTGTCGTCTCCTGCGGAAAAACATGGCGCCTGCTCTAACCCGATTGTGCCTGAATTGCCAGCTTTTTCAGCTTCGGCCGAAGAGCCGTTCGATGTCGGAAAGCTTGAGTTCGATATAGGTTGGCCGGCCGTGATTGCAGGTGCCGGAGCCGGGCGTGGCCTCCATTTCCCGCAAAAGCGCATTCATCTCCTCCGGCCGCAGCCGCCGGCCGGAACGCACCGAGCCGTGGCAGGCCATGGTGGCGGCGACATATTCGAGCTTGCCGCGCAGGCCCCCGGCCGTGTTCCACTCGGCGATCTCGTCGGCAAGATCGCGGACCATCGAGGCTGCATCGACTTCGCCGAGCATGGCAGGCGTCTCGCGCACTGCGACAGCACCGGGGCCGAACCGTTCGATCGCCAGGCCCAGCCGGTCGAGCTCCGTCGCATTTGCCATCAGCCGGTCGCAATCCTCTTCCGGCAGGTCGATGATCTCGGGGATCAGGAGGACCTGGCTCGCCAGCCGCTTGTTGTCGAGCGCCTTGCGCATCGCCTCGAACACCAGCCGTTCATGGGCGGCATGCTGATCGACGATGACCAGCCCGTCCTCGGTCTGCGCGACGATATAGTTTTCGTGGACCTGCGCCCGCGCGGCACCCAGACGATAACGCGGTGCCTCTTCGGCAGCCGTCCTCGGAGCGGGTTCCGCGATCGACGCATCGGCGCGTGCGGCCGGCATGGTCAGCACGTCGAAACCGGATTGCACCTGCTCGGCAAAGTCGTTGGCTGGCTGGGGATAAAGCGGCCTGGATGGCGAAGAGGCCGCTGCCCAGGGGGTGCGCGGCGCCGCCTGAGCCGGCTGGAAGCCGGGGCGGAAAGCGCGCATCATGCCTGATGTCCCGGTCGTCGCCGCTCGGTCGCCTTCGCGATGCAGCGCCTCGCGGATCGCCCCGACGATCAGGCCCCGCACCAGGCCCGGATCGCGAAAGCGCACGTCGGATTTGGCCGGATGCACGTTGACGTCCACCAGCGCCGGATCGAGCGTGATCGACAGGACCGCGACAGGATAACGGCCGGAGGGTACGCTTTCCGCATAGGCGCCGCGCAGGGCCGACAGGATCAGCTTGTCCTGCACTGGCCGTCCGTTGACGAAGGCATATTGATGCGCCGAGTTGCCGCGATGGAAAGTCGGCACCCCGACGAAGCCGGAGAGCCCGACATCTTCGCGCATCGCGTCGATCTCGATCGCGTTGTCGCGGAAATCGGTACCAAGGATCTGCGCCATGCGGGCGAGGTGGTCGTCGCCGGTTGCCGGGAATTCCAGCGTGGTGCGGTCAGAGCCTGACAGCACGAAGCGGATCTGCGGGAAGGCGATCGCCATGCGTTTCACCACCTCGGTGATAGCGCCGGCCTCGGCCTTTTCAGTCTTGAGAAATTTCAGCCGCGCCGGCGTCGCGAAAAAGATGTCGCGCACCTCGACGACTGTGCCGGTATTGGCGGGCGCCGGTTTCACGCCGGACATCTTGCCGCCGATCACCGCCACCTGCGATCCTTCCGAATGACCGTTGCGGCGGCTGGTGATGGTGAGTTTCGCCACCGAACCGATCGAGGGCAGGGCCTCGCCGCGGAAGCCGAGCGTGCGGATGTCGTCGAGCGTCTCGGATATTTTCGATGTGCAGTGCCGCCGTACCGCAAGATCGAGATCGGCCGCATCCATGCCGGAGCCGTTGTCGGTGATGCGGATCAGGCTTTTGCCGCCGCCGGCGGTGGCGATCTCGATGCGGGTCGCGCCGGCATCGATAGCGTTTTCGATCAGTTCCTTCGCGGCGCTGGCGGGCCTTTCGATGACTTCGCCGGCAGCAATCTGGTTGATCAGGGTCTCGGGCAACTGTTTGACGGACATGAGCCATTTTCCCGGATTCGGCGCCGGAAGGAAAGCCCGGATCGTACCTTTCCCAAACCGATGGAATGACATCCAGGGTTGATGCACGGCTGTTCATTAATCCGGCTTTAAGATAAAGGCGATAATTTGTCCCGTATTGACCTTGGATGAAACCGGGGAGGCGCCAGCTTCCCGCGGGTGATCGGAATGGCGGCCAGCTGGGCACCGTCATGCGAGCCCTGATTACTCGTTGAGGACTTGGAGCCAGCATGTTCCCGCGCCGACCAGACGAAAACTAGAAGGAATAACGCCGAGAGGCGAATATCGGCATTACGGCCCGGCCTTTATCCGGTCCGAAAAAGCATACGGGGAGTCCCATCCTATGAATGATTTGGCGTCGGCGGACGCAAACATTCAAGCTGTCATGCTCGAAGTGATTTCCGAGGGCATTTCGGGCGGTGTATTTGTCTACGACAAGAATGACCTGATCGTCTTTGCGAGCCAGCAATTGCTGACCCTCCTGCCGGTCCCCAAGACCTTTCTGACCCCCGGTACACGCCTTCGGGACTTCCTCGGGGCCATTTACGATGGCGGCGGGCGGTTCCTGGCCGAGACCTCCGGACCGCGCCGGATGCTGAGCCGTGAGGATTGGGTTGCCGAGCAGATCGCCACTCTCTGGAAGGAACGGGCCGAGTCGCAGGAACGTCGCGGCACCGATCGCTGGCTGAGCTTCACCAAGCGCCGCCTGTCGTCCGGTTACGGCGTCTGCGTCATCAGGGATATCTCGGATCACAAGAAACGCGAGGAGCAGTGGCGTGCCGACATGGAACGGGTGCAGATCACCGAAGAGGTGCTCGACAACCTGCCGTTCCCAATTACCGTCAAGGACAGCAGTCTGACCTTCGTCGCCGTCAACAAGATGGCCGCGAGCTTCCTCGATATGCCGCCAGAGGCGATTCTCGGTCGCAAGGGATCCGATGTTCATCCCCCGCAGGTCGAACAGCGCCTAGACCGTATCAATCGCGGGGTCCTCGATCTTGGCGAGCCCCAGCAGATGTCCGAACTGGTGATCCGGCCGGACGGCTCGCAGGTCGTCATCATCGCCAACAAATACCGTATCGGAAAACCGGGCCGGTATTACCTGGTCACCGCCATGGAAGACATTACTGGCCTGGTCGCAACCGATGGAGACGGCGAGCAGATCAAGCCCCGCATGAGCCGGGGCGGTTTGATCACCACTTCGCTGGCCCGGCAGGAGCGCGACGTACCGGGGAAGGCGGCGATTGCGTCCGATACGAGCAGTCTTCCCCGCCGCAAGGTCCTTGTCGCCTCCTCCGATCCGCGGACGGGTGCCGAGGCTCTGGAAATTCTCGCCGATCTGGGATTTGACACCTCTTCGGTTTCAGACGGTGAGGAACTGGAACTCTTCCTGCAGCTCGCAGAAGAAGCCGGTATCGCAATCGATCTCGTCGTCGTCGATACGCTGGCCGGCAAGCACTGCCTTGAAATCGTCCAGCGGCAAGGCATAGCTGCATTGGCGATCGATGGCTTCCGGGTGAAGCGAGAACTCGCCGCCGCCGTCACGCGTCAGTTCAGCCAGCCCGCGACGACTGAAGTCGGGTCAAAAGAGGATTGGCATACCGCCTCGCAAGCCGGCGAAAACGCGGCCATCGACATCCTGGTCGCCGAAGACAACGGAGTGAACCAGATCGTCTTTTCGCAGATCCTCGAGGGCTTGGGTTATCGTTATGCGATCGCCGCCGACGGCGAAGAAGCGGTCCGGCTCTGGCAGGAGCGGTCGCCGCGGCTGATCCTGATGGACATCACCCTGCCGAAGCTGAGCGGTTTCGAGGCAAGCGTCCGCATCCGGAACCTCGAGACGATCGAAAACTCCATTCCGATCATCGGCGTACTTCCCCAGGCCTTCGACTACGATCGCGACCAATGTTTCGCCTCCGGCATGAACGAGGTGATCCTCAAGCCGATAAGCCCCGAGGCGCTGGAAGCCGTCTTTCAGACATTTCTCGGCATCTCCGCAAGGCAGTCGTATGCTTAACCGATTAATCAATCCGTTCATGTAAGTTAAGCCAGGGCCATGATTTTTTAATCTTTTTCCCGCATCCTGCGCCGGTCTGTGAAGCGCAACGGGATTATTCATGAAGTCGGCGGGAAACCCATTGCCGCAGGTCAGCCAGAATGAACTGCAGGCGATGGCCTACAGTGACGCCCTGACGGGTCTTGGAAACCGATACCGCCTGCGCGATAAGGTGCGCGTGCTGGCCGCCGAGCGAGCTCAGGATCCTGCACCCTTTACCATCTGCATTGCCAATCTCGACGGTTTCAAGCCGATCAACGATCTGTTCGGCGCCGAAGCGGGCGACGAAATCCTCTGCCAGGTCGCCCATCGCCTGAAAGCCTGCATTCCGGACGGCGCGACCGTCACCCGCCATGACGGCGACGAATTTGCCTTCATCCTGCCTCTGGTCTTCGAGCGCATCGGGGCTGAGCGTATCGGCCAGATGATCAAGGACGTCCTGTCCGCCCCCTACGATCTCGGCGACCGCAACGTTCGCCTTTCGGCCTCCTTCGGCTTTGCGATCTATCCTTTCGCCGGCGAGGATTTCGAGGAACTGCTGAAAAGCGCCGAAACCGCGCTCTACCGCTCGAAACGCCGCGGCCGCGGACAGATCACCGTCTACTCCCGCGAGATCGCCCAGGAGATGAAGCGGGCGACACAGCTGGAACAGGCGCTTCGCAACGCCATCATCGCCGATGCCGTGGATGTCCATTTTCAGCCGATCGTGCGCATCAGCGATGGCGGAGTGGTCGGTTTCGAGGCGCTCGCGCGCTGGATCGATGCCGATCTCGGCTTCGTCTCGCCCGCGGTTTTTGTGCCCCTTGCCGAAGAGCGCGGTTTTATTGACGCGCTTTCTGAAACGTTACTGCACAAGGCTGCGGAGGCGGCACTCTCCTGGCCGCGCGAGCTTTTCCTCTCCTTCAACCTCTCTTCAGCGCAGCTGATGGACCCCGGCACAACCGAGACCATCCTCGCGACCCTGGCACGCGTTGGCCTTGATCCCCACCGGCTGGAGCTGGAAATTACCGAAACGGCGGTGATGACCTCGGCCGATACGGCGCAGCGCATCATTACCGATCTCCGCCAGCAGGGCGTGCGCATCTCGCTCGACGATTTCGGCACGGGCCAGTCGAGCCTGGGGCGGTTGCGCGACTTCACCTTCGACAAGGTGAAGATCGACCGTGCCTTCGTCTCGCGCATCACCACGGACCGCGCATCGGAACACATCGTCAAGGCGATCATCGCCATGTGCGACGGCCTCAATCTGGCCGTGGTAGCGGAAGGCATCGAGGAAAAGGCCGATGCGGACAAGCTTAACGAGCTCGGCTGCGCGATGGGACAGGGCTATTATTACGGCAGACCGGCCGATAGCGCCGTCACCATGCGCTACCTCCAGGAACACTACCGCGACTTCATGACCATCGAACGGGCTTGAAGCGCTCCCCTCCTAGAGAGCGGGCTCTATTTCCTTGACCATCGCCCTGAATTCCCCGCCCGGCCGTTCCGGCATCGGATCGAATACAAGGTCCTCCGGCTTGCGCGTCAGACGTATCTGGTCGCCGACCTCCTCGATGAACGTATCGAAATGCGTGTAGTTAAGCTCGACAAGGTCGAGAACGGGTTCCTCGTTGAGCTCCAATGCGGCCTTGAAGCCTCTGATCGTTCCCGCCTCAGCCACATAGTCCGACGCGCGACGAAAGAGTTTCGGCATCAGCACGAGCGTTTCCGTCAAGGATCCGATGTTTTCGATGGTAGATAGGGTATTGGTGCGGTCGACGGCGTATACTCCCCGGTTTGCGGCGCGGGCTTGCTGGACTGTCTGGGTCAGCGCCGTGCGCAATTCGCCGAAAAGCGTTTGGTAATAGGTGGGGAAAGCCAGTCCTTCCGACAGCATGAACCGGTTGAGGCTTGCTTCGAGCATGGCAGGTCGAAGGAATACGTCGGAGCCGCTGGAGCTGGATGGCGCGCCAGGGAAGAGGAAAGCGATGATGCGTCCGAACTTGTCGGTAGCGCGAGCGAGAATATAGCCCTCGACCCCATCCCTGGCTGAAAGCACGCTTGATTGATTGGTGTCCCAAACGACGTCGCTTATGCCGAGAAAGCCAAGGAGGGCGTTGCGAGCCTCGTTTGCCAGCGCCAAAGGCTGGTGTCGGCCGCCATAATGGGTTTCCAGAGCATCGATACCCTCGACGCGCACGCTCGTATGCCCGCGAGCATTCACCTTGGCTGGAACGCCCTGGAGAAGCGCCAGCTCTGAAAGGTCATTCGGCGCAAATCGAATTGTGTCCCCGTCGGGAGAATAGTTCACGCAATGAAATTTACCGGCAATAACGAAGAATGGCATGTTGAACCCCTCGCTCCCGCAGGCGTGCATTATTAATTGTGATGCAACCGGATGTAAATACTTCCTCGCAGCGTTCAATCGCAGTTACGATGGCGCGGGCGTGGAAGGTTGCCGGAAGCCGCGGAGCGCCTCCAGGATGTGAAGCGCTAGTCATTCGGCCGTTCAGATGCGTCTTCTTCTCAATGCAAAAAGGGGCGGCACCCGTGGTACCGCCCCGTTTCGGGTGACGACGTGTCGCCCGTTCCGGACCCTTGGCCGACCGAGCGGTTATTTGCTCGGGGCAGCCGGTGTCGTCGACGGGTTAGTGGCGCCGCCTGCAGGCATCGAGGTGCCGGTGGAGGACGTGGTTGTCCGGTCGGTTTCCGCCTGCTTGTCTGCCAGGGTCTTAAATTCCGGAGCGGCCTGAAGGGCTTCTGCCGTTTCCGTGGTGGTCAGACGGACTTCGTTTTTGTTTTCCGCATCACGTGTCATGGTGATCTTGTCCATCGGAAGAGCAACTTCCTTCTCACCGATGCCGAGGAAGCCGCCGACGCCGATCACAGCAGCAACGATGCCGCCGTCTTCTTCAAGAATGAGGTCGTTGACGTCTCCGATGCTCTTGTTTTCGGCGTTGTAGATCGACTTGCCGATATAATCATTGGCGCTGATCTGGGTTTCCGCCTGTTCGGTCAGGTAACCGCCGGAAGCAGCTGCGGTGGCGGTGCCGGTCTTCGGAGCCGGCGTTGCGGCGCTGTCAGCCGGTTTCGCAGCCGGGGCCATCGGGGCGGCGGGGGCTGCCGGAGCCGGGGAGGCCGGCGCCGCCGGCTGGGTCTGGGCAAATGCCGGTGCAATGGCGGTGGACGCCAAAAGAACAACGGCTGCCATCGTGCTAAGGGTCTTCTTCATAACGAACCTACCTTCCTCTGCTCAACTTTATCTGTGAACACGCGGCCGCTCCGATGGAGCTCTCCGACCGCGCTGGTTCGAGAGGAGAATGTTATGAAGACCGATTGGTTCCGGGCATGATTGCTGAAAATTTAGGCGTTTGAGCTGGAACTTTTTTGTGTTTTGCTAGTTTGGCACACCTTTGCATTTTCAGAGGCGATAAACGGGCTCCGGATCGCATTGAATGGAAACGGCGATTTCGAACAGCGAACCGGCGAGCGGATCGGCAGTGAGAGCGGCCTCGTCCAGTCCCTCCCGGGCCGAAGTCACGGCCAGCCGGCCCTTGCCGATGAAGGCAGGGCAGGTGGTGCGTTTCGCTGGCAGCAGGTGACGCGACAGATGCCGCCCGTCAGCCGAATAATGGTCGACGGCGCCCTCGCCCCAGCGGGCGTTCCAGATCGTTCCGTCGCTGGCGCAGATCGACCCGTCGATGCCGCCCGGCCTGCCGTTCTCGTCGATCAGGAGCTCAGCTTCGCCGTTTGGCAGGCCTGTCGCAGGGTCGAGGGACACACGCATCAACCGGTTAACGCGCGTGTCTGTGTAATAACCGATCGCACCATCGGGCGAGAAGCAGATCGAGTTGGGGATGCTGATGCGGTCGAACAGCTTTGTCACCTCGCCCTGGCGGACATGATAGATAGCACCGGCGTTGTCCTCGGCCTTCCTTCCCATCGTTCCGATCCAGAGGCTGCCGGAGGGGTGTACCCTTCCGTCGTTCGAGCGGTTGCCTGGCTTTTCCGGCTCCAGTTCGCGATAGAGGGATAGCCCGCCGGTCGCGCGGTCACGGATGAAGATCCCCTTGTCGCTCGCAATCAGCTGTCGGGCGGCGTCGATCGAGGCAAGCGCACTGCCCATCACCGGCAACGCATGCACGATCTCCCGCCCGGTCGGCAGATGCAATTCGTGCAATCCCTTGCCGAGAATATCGAACCACCAGAGCGTTTCCGTTTCCGACTCGAAGGAGGGGCCTTCTCCGAGTTCGCAGAGGGAGGAAGAAAGGACACGGCCTTCGAAAGCGTGTGTGGTCGCCACTTGAAATCTCCAATTGCATGCCGAGGGGATCGATTAGTATCATCGACAGGCGAGAGTCGGCAAACTCCCGGCATAGGTGATTTGATCCCCAACAATTATCTCCTGACAAACGGCTGGAGGCATGCAAAGGTTTGCAAATCCGAGTAGATGTCACCATTGTCCGAAGTTGATATTTGAGGTCACCATTTTCTCGGAATTGATAATAACCACAAATTTAGCATCTAATTAAAATCTGAAATAGTAGCCTCCACCACGAAGGCACGTTCGGCGGGAACTATCCGGGCAAATCCGGAGAGCCTTTTCCGTTCTAAGCGTCGGAGGCGGGTAACGCGAAGGACCGGATTGGGCGGATGCATGGGAAATACCAGGAATCGCTCGACGCGACCCGGCGGGCAGAGAAGCAGATGATGGCCAATACCGAGAAAGCAGAAGAACCTCGTGTCTTTGGCGGAAGTGTCGGAGAAATTGCTGATCTCAAGACACAGTTCGACGTGTTCCGGTTCATGAAGCGGACAGCGGGACACTACGGCTGCCGCGCCTTCATGGTCCTCAACCTGCCTCACGCCACGTCCCTCGAATTATCGAACAACACGGTAATTACCAACTGGCCTGCGGAACTGATGTCTCTTTTCGACCGCGAAGGCATGATGCAGACCAGCCCCGTGCTTCGGCGGCTGCGCGTCTCTACGATCCCGTTCACCTTCGATCTAGATACGGTGCCGCCCGAGCGGCAAGGACCGGTCGTGCGCGGCATGTTCGGAAGGTTCGGTCTCGTCCGTGGCGCTTATTTTCCGGTCCATGACATGTCCGGCAGCCGCGGTGCCGTTTCTTTTGCAGGCGATGGCCTGCTGTTCAACCACCAGCAGATGATGGAGTTGATGTACATCTCCATCCACGTCTTCGAGCGCCTGGCGGAAATCCGCAACCTCGATGTGCGCACCACGGACGTGCTGACCGACCGCGAGATCGACTGCCTCAACTGGACGGCCGCCGGCAAGACCAGCGCGGAGATCGCAGAAATCCTCGGCCTCTCCGAACATACGGTCAACCATTACCTCAATCGGGCGGCCAAGAAGCTGGACACGGTCAACCGCACACAGGCAGTCGCCAAGGCGCTCAGAATCGGTTTGATCAAATAACCAAATCGAGTGCTGCAGTGCACAAAATTTCACCACTGCTCAAGCATTGACTGGTGCAAAATATGCTGTCTGTCAGGGGATGCTGCGCCGCAGCAGGGCCTTTGGCCGGAAGTGGTTGAAAAAGCTCATCAATAGGAAGTATCTTCCCGTCTGGCATGTTTCGTGCTTCTGTAGGGGCAGGTCCAGAGGGGACTGCAAGCGCCCCAAGAGGCGTGACAAGAAAAGCTGCCGTTCGATCAGTGCGCCACATGGCTGCCGATCGAACGGCGGTTTATCTTGCTTGCTCCCGGCAATGCCGAACTCCTATATATCTGCGAACGCGACATCCCGTTTCGAGGGATCGGTATCGCATCAGGCATTTGGGAGTTTTGACATCATGGCCGACGTGACCAAAGAGGAAGTTCTGGCGGTTCTGGCGAAGGTGCGCGGACCGGACCTCGAAGGCGATATCGTCTCGCGCGGCATGGTCTCGGACGTCTTCATCTCCGAAAACAAGGTCTATTTCTCGATTACAGTCCCGGCAGCGCGGGCAAACGAGTTGGAGCCGTTGCGGGTGGCTGCGGAACGCACCGTCAAGGCAATGCCAGGCGTCAAGGGAGCGCTGGTGACGCTGACGGCGGACCGCAAGGCGGGCTCCGCTCCGCCGCCGCGTCCGCAGCCCGCCGCTCCGGCCGTCCATTCGCATTCGCATGGGCACGCCCATGATCACGGCCATAGCCATCCGCCCCAAGGCCAGCAGCCGGCCCAACCGCCGCAGCGGGAAAAGCCTGGTGTCCCGGGTGTCGGTGCCATCATCGCAGTGGCGTCCGGCAAGGGCGGCGTCGGCAAGTCGACGACGGCGGTCAATCTCGCCCTCGGGCTTCAGGCGAACGGCCTGCGGGTCGGCATTCTCGATGCCGATATCTATGGGCCTTCCGTGCCGCGCCTCCTGAAGATCACCGGCCGTCCGCAGCAGATCGAAAACCGCATCATCAAGCCGATGGAGAATTACGGGCTGAAGGCCATGTCGATGGGCTTCCTCGTTGATGAGGAGACGGCGATGATCTGGCGTGGGCCGATGGTCCAGTCGGCGCTCCTGCAGATGCTGCGCGAAGTCGCCTGGGGAGACCTCGACGTGCTCGTCGTCGACATGCCGCCGGGCACCGGCGATGTTCAGCTCACCATGGCCCAGCAGGTGCCTCTGGCCGGCGCAGTGATCGTTTCTACGCCGCAGGACCTGGCGCTTCTCGATGCGCGCAAGGGGATCGCCATGTTCCGAAAGGTCGAGGTGCCGCTGCTCGGCATCGTCGAGAATATGAGCTATTTCCTCGCTCCCGATACCGGCAAGCGCTACGACATCTTCGGCCATGGCGGCGCGAGAAGCGAGGCGGAGCGGATCGGCGTGCCGTTCCTGGGCGAGGTTCCGTTGACGATCGACATCCGCGAGCGTTCCGATGCAGGCACCCCCGTCGTCGCCTCCGATCCGGAAGGAGCCTCGGCAAAGATCTACCGTGAGATTGCCGCAAGGGTCTGGGCCGAGCTTGGTGGCCTCACTCCGCGACCGGCGCCGGCAATCGTTTTCGAATAAAAATTCGCATATATGTTCCTCAACATTTCGGAATACCTCCCTCGCGCCGATGGACAGGCACTTTGGCGGCGGTTTCCGGCCAAGGCTTTGATGTAGGCCGCGAATCGTCTTACCGCCGAAGCCCCCTTGAACATATTTGACGCGGGAGTCATGTTGCGGTGCCCGATGAGAGATTTATACGCCTCTTGATTTTGACTATGGCTGTCTCTATAGGCCCGTCCCGCCGGGACTGGCCGGCAGTCCCGGAACCCGGGAACCGGCAAGCCCGCTTCTCGTTCAAGGCCGACAGCTTTCGGTCGGAGACCATGATTGATCAATGTCTATAGCGCCACTGGCTCGATGAAGACGCTTGCGCCGGCCGAGGCGCTGCGCCGGCTTCCAGACGACATCGTCTGGATCGACCTGATCGAACCGACGCCGCAGGAAGACGCCTATGTCGAGGGCCTCCTCGGAATTCAAGTCCCGACCCGCGAGGATCTGAAGGACATCGAGCCTTCGAGCCGCCTTTATATCGAGAAGGATTCGGTGTTCATGACCGCATCGCTCGTCTGGCGTGCCGATGGCAAGGATCCGCAGCTCACCGACGTCGCCTTCATCCTGTCCGGCAGCCGGCTGATCACCGTGCGCTATGCCGAGCCGAAAAGCTTCCAGCTGTTCATCGCCAGCTTGAGCCGTCTGCCGGAACCCGGGCGCGATGGTGCCACGTTGCTGGCAAGACTTCTTGAAACCATCGCCGATCGCACGGCCGAAATTCTCGAGCAGACGGTCGATCACGTCGATGCGCTGTCGACGGACATCTTCCGCGACCGCGGCAAGCGCCGCCCGCCGCAGTTCCTGGAACGCAAGCTCGCCGATATCGCCGAATACCACCGGTTGATCAGCAAGGTGCGCGACAGCCTGGGTTCGCTTGCCAGGCTGTTGACCTTTCTGATGAACGTGCCATTGATCAGCCAGGACAAGAGCGACGACAACCTCTGCCGTACCGTTGCGCGGGATGTCGATTCGCTTTCGGAACATGCCTCTTACATCGCCGGCAACATCGCCTTTCTGCTGGATGCTTCGCTCGGGCTGATCAATGTCGAGCAGAACTCCATCATCAAGATATTCTCCATCGCGTCGGTCGTGTTCCTGCCTCCGACGCTCGTTGCCTCGATCTACGGCATGAACTTTAAATTCATGCCGGAACTCGAGTGGCATATCGGATATCCGCTCGCGATCCTGGCGATGCTTCTATCCGCCATCATCCCCTTTTTCTTCTTTCGCTGGAAAGGCTGGCTTTAAGCCGGACATCCCCCATGGGTCACCCCGCTGAACATCACGACGCCGAGAAAACGAAGGTCCAAGGCCTTTTTGCGCTCGCACTCGGCTCCGTCGGCGTCGTCTACGGCGACATCGGCACGAGCCCGCTTTATGCATTCCGCGAGGCTCTGAAGCCGATCGCCCACGACGGCGTCACGGAACTCGAGATCATCGGCCTCATCTCGCTGATGATCTGGACGCTGACGATCATCGTCACGTTCAAATACGTGCTTTTCCTGCTGCGCGCCGACAACGACGGCGAAGGCGGCACGCTCTCGCTCCTTGCGCTTTTGACCAAGACCGCCAATGGCCACAGGGCAACGTTGATGCTGCTCGGCCTCATCGGCGCCGCGCTTTTTCTTGGCGATGCGATGATCACTCCGGCATTGTCGGTCCTGTCCGCGGTCGAGGGTCTGAAGCTGGTGGCGCCGTCGATGAGCAGCGCCGTGGTACCGATCTCGGTCGGCATCCTGATTGGCCTTTTCACCATCCAGTCGAAGGGAACGGGTCTTGTATCGCGCTTCTTCGGGCCGATCACCGCCGTCTGGTTCATCGTCATGGGTGCCGGCGGCGTCGCCCATATATCGGACGATTACAGCATCCTGGCGGCCTTTAATCCGGTCTATGCGGTCGAATTCATGCTGAACGAAAGTTTTGTCGGCATCGTCGTCCTCGGCGCCGTTTTCCTGACGGTTACCGGTGCCGAAGCGCTTTATGCGGACCTTGGCCATTTCGGCCGACGGCCGATCCAGTGGGCATGGTTCACGCTCGTCTTCCCGGCGCTGACGTTGAACTATCTGGGGCAGGGTGCTCTGGTGCTGAAGCACCCGGAAGCGATGTCCGATCCGTTCTACCTGATGTTCCCGCAATGGGCGCTGCTGCCGGTGGTCATTCTCGCGACCGCGGCCACCATCATCGCCAGCCAGGCGGTGATCACCGGTGCTTTCTCGCTGGTCCGCCAGGGGATCCATCTCGGCTATCTGCCGCGCATGCAGATCCTGATCACCTCCGAGACCAATACCGGGCAGATCTTCCTGCCGGGGGTCAACACCCTGCTTCTGGTCGGTGTGAGCGCGCTGGTCCTGGGCTTCGGAAGTTCCGAATCGCTTGCCACCGCCTACGGTATCTCGGTGACCGGCGCCATGGTCGTCACCACGCTGATGGCGTTCGAATTCGTGCGGGTGAAATGGAAATGGCCGCAGACTTTCGCGATCTGCATTCTGGCCCCGCTGCTTGCCCTGGAACTGGTCTTCCTCGGTGCCAACCTTTTGAAGATCCACGACGGCGGCTGGGTTCCGGTCATGATGGCGATCATCTTCACCATCGTCATGTGGACCTGGAAGCGCGGCACCGCGATCCTCTTCGAAAAGACCCGCCGCATCGACGTGCCGCTCGAAACCTTCATTCCGATGGTCGAGAAGAAGAGCGATCATGCGCCGGTATCCGTGCCCGGCGTCGCGATCTTCCTGACCAGCGATCCGGAAACCGCGCCCGCCGCGCTGTTGCACAACATCAAGCACAACCACGTCCTGCACGAAAAGAACGTCGTGCTGACCATCGTCACGGTCAACAAGCCGCGTGTGTCGCTTGAGGAGCGGTTCAAGATCGAGAAGGTCTCGGAGCGGTTCACGCTGATCGAACTGCGCTTCGGCTTCATGCAGTCGCACAATGTCTCGCAGGCGCTCGCCTATCTGCGCAAGACGGGCTTCAAGTTCGACATCATGTCGACCTCTTTCTATCTCGGCCGCCGCAAGTTGGTGCCGGATGCCGAATCCGGCATGCCGATGTGGCAGGACCGGCTGTTCATCGCCATGGCAAACACCGCGACCGACCCGTCCGACTACTTCCACCTGCCGGCCAACCGCGTCGTCGAACTCGGCTCGCATGTCATCATCTGAGGCACGCCATTGGCGTGCCCTTCGCTGACATTGATGTGAATGTGCTAATTCAGGCTGGCTGTCGGGCGTTTTCCGCAGCCGGCGTTAACCGCTCATCAAGGTTAATGATTGATCTTCATCGGGTTCTTGTTGCCCTGTGGAGTTTAAGGTTTTGCGTTCGAAGAGTGTTTTGCGTCGCAAGTCCTCATCCGGACTGAATGGATGGACTTCTCCGGCCGTCTTCGGCCTTGCCTGCTGGCTGGTTTTCCCCTCCGCCCCCGCCCATGGCGATCTCGCCGACCTTCTGACCGGTTTCGACAGCGCCGAACAATGGCGCATGGTGCTGACCGATTCGCCGGCGGGCTCGATCCATCAGGCCTCGCTCGCATTTCCCGGCCTGAAGAACGCGGTTTCCGGCAATGCTGGCCTCGAACTTCCGGACGGCCGCAAGATCGCACTTGTCGACGAGAAAAAATCCTCCGATCCGCGCCCCGATGAAGACCGCGTCAACCGCGCCGCCAAGAAGGGCCGCATTGTCACAATTGAGCCCATGCAGCCGCCCAAGGCCTTTTCTGCCGGTTCCGTGCTGCAACGTTCGAGTTCCCTGACTTTGCCCATCGACAACCCTGATGAACTGGCGAAGTTCGCCAAGGCTGCGAAGGCTGAGAAGCCGGTCGAGCTCGCCTCCTTTTATTTCCGCAAGAAGGACGAGCCGAAGCCTGAGGACGACCTTATGCCGATGATCGCGAGCCTCATCAACAACAATCAGGCCGACGTACTGGCAACCGCCTATGCGCCGGCCCCGGCGCGGGATTTCGCCAAGGAATCGCCCTTCGACGCTATCCTAAAGGAAAAGCCGAGCGCCGGCCGCTTCATTCCGCCGATCGGTCTCGATGATCACGCCTGGGCTGCGACGCCGCTGCCGCCTTCCTCCTTCTCGGCGCGCGAGCAGCAATGCCTCGCCTCCGGCATCTATTTCGAGGCGCGCGGCGAATCCGCCCGCGGCCAGGCGGCGGTCGCCCAGGTGATCCTGAACCGCGTCCGCAATCCGGCCTATCCCGATACGATCTGCGACGTCGTCTACCAGAACGAGGATTGGCGCAACCGCTGCCAGTTCTCCTTTGCCTGCGACAATATCAAGGACCGCATCCGCTCCGAATACCACTGGAAGATGGCACGCGAAGTGGCCATGGCCGTGACCGCCGGCAAGATATGGCTCCCGGAAGTCGGTTCCGCCACGCATTATCATGCCGTCTATGTCCACCCCGACTGGGCGCGCACGATGAAGAAGGTCGGCCGCATCGGCCTGCACGTCTTCTACCGCACCTATGGCGGCGGCTGGAGCTGAGCCGCTTTCTGTCACCGCCACAGGCGGCGATTCCCGCGGCAGTTTTACCCGGCTTCGGTTGTGTTCGTTTTAAGTGATTGAATTTGCTTTGTTAATTTACCTGGATCGAAGAGTCTTGGACGCCTTGACTATAGGGGCGGGCAAAACTATGTTGCGCGCGACTTGAAAACGGGCCGGACGGCGCGAAATCCCCCGCTAACTGCAGTTTTTGCGGTTGGAAAGCATGAAACCGGTTGTGCCGGGAGCAGAAATAGGGGAGGACGCACATGACGGATCACCGCGACGATGGTCTGGAAGAGCGCCGGAAGCGCTTGTCCGCGAAACTTGCGGACAAGAAGGCTGACGACGCGGCAGAGGCGAAGAGGGACGCGCAATCCGAGGAAAGCCGAAAAGGCATGGCCTTGGGCTTGAAGCTCTCCTCCGAGTTCATCTCCGCAGTCGCGGTCGGGGCTATTTTGGGCTTTTTGCTCGACCGTTTTGCCGGCACTGCGCCGTGGGGGATGATTGTTCTTCTCCTCCTCGGGTTCTGTGCAGGTGTGCTGAACGTGCTTCGCTCCGTGGGAATGGTGGCTCCGCCGCCGACCACGAACCAGCAAAGCGGCAAGGATGACAAGGGAAGCGGCGGCCAATGATAGGCCCGGTTTCTGGAAATGCAATTGAGCCGACCTGGCGCGGCTAAGGACAAGAGGTAGACGGTGGCAAACGATCCGATCCATCAGTTCCAGATCAGCAAGATCGTACCGATCGAGATCGGCGGCATCGATTTCTCTTTTACCAATGCGTCTCTTTTCATGGTGGCAACCGTCGCCTGTGCCGCTGGCTTCCTGTATTTCTCGACCTCGCAGCGCGGCCTGATCCCCGGCCGGGCGCAGTCGGTCGCGGAAATGTCCTATGAATTCATTGCCGGAATGCTGCGCGAAGGCGCCGGCAGCAGCGGCATGAAATTCTTCCCGCTGGTCTTCTCGCTGTTCATGTTCGTGCTGACCGCCAACCTGCTCGGCATGTTCCCTTATTTCTACACGATCACCAGCCAGATCATCGTCACCTTCGCGCTGGCGATCCTCGTCATCGGCACGGTCCTCGTCTACGGCTTCTATAAGCACGGCCTGCACTTCCTGAAGCTCTTCGTACCCTCGGGCGTGCCTTTCTTGCTGCTGTTCCTGGTGGTTCCGATCGAGCTGATCTCGTTCCTGTCCCGGCCGATTTCGCTTTCCATCCGTCTTTTCGCCAACATGCTGGCTGGCCATATCACGCTCAAAGTGTTCGCGGGCTTCGTCGCCTCGCTCGGAACCATGGGCGCGCTGGGTGTCGGCGGCGCAGTCCTGCCTCTCATCATGACGGTCGCCCTGACCGGTCTCGAATTCCTCGTCGCCTTCCTCCAGGCTTACGTCTTCGCGGTGCTGACTTGCATGTACCTCAACGACGCGATCCATCCCGGCGGGCACTAAGGATAAACGACATTGGCGTCCTGAGGCGTCAGTCATCAGCCGCAACAACCATTTCGAAGGAGTTTCTCATGGAAGCGGAAGCAGCAAAGTTCATCGGTGCAGGCCTGGCTTGCTTTGGCATGGCCGGCACGGCTCTTGGCCTTGGCAACATCTTCGGCAGCTACCTCTCGGGCGCTCTGCGCAACCCGTCCGCCGCTGACAGCCAGTTCGGCCGTCTGGTGTTCGGCTTCGCCGTTACGGAAGCTCTGGGCATCTTCTCGCTGCTCATCGCTCTCCTGCTCCTGTACGCAGTCTAAGATCTGTCCAGGAAATTCGGATCGCGGCCGCTTGCAAAAGGCGTGCCGTGATCCTTCGCATTTGGAATACACCTGGAGGTGATGATGTTCGTGACCTCGGCATATGCGCAAACCGCGCCGGCCGCTACTGATCCGCATGCCGCGCCTGCTGGCGAAGCACATACCGAAACCGGCGCTGCCCATGGTGGCGGCGTTTTCCCGCCGTTCGACTCGACCCATTTTTCGTCGCAGCTGCTTTGGCTCGTCATCACCTTCGGCCTCTTCTATCTCCTGATGAAGAAGGTCATCGTTCCACGCGTCGGCGGCATTCTCGAACACCGCCACGACCGGATCGCCCAGGACCTCGACGAAGCCGCCCGCCTGAAGGCGGAAGCGGACGCCGCTGTCGAGACCTATGAAAAGGAACTGGCTGCCGCCCGTTCCAAGGGCCACAAGATTGCCGAAACCGCTCGCGAGGCCGCCAAGACCAAGGCTGCCGCCGACCGCACAGCGATCGAGGCCGAACTTGCCGACAAGCTCTCTGCTGCCGAAAACCGCATCGGTGAAATCAAGGCGAAGGCCTTTGCCGAAGTCAGCCAGATCGCTGAAGATACCGCTTCTGCCATCGTTGATCAGCTGATCGGCGCCAAGGCAAGCGGCGACGACATCAAGGCTGCAGTCGCAGCCGCGAAGACGGAGGCCTGATCGATGGCATTCGATGCAACATTTTTCGCGCTCGTAGGTCTCGTTCTCTTCCTGGCACTGGTCGTATATCTGAAAGTCCCGGGCATGTTGGCGAAGTCGCTCGACGAGCGCGCCGCCAACATCACCAAGGAACTCGACGAAGCCAAGCGTCTGCGCGAAGAAGCCCAGACCCTGCTCGCCGAATACCAGCGCAAGCGCAAGGAAGCCGAAGCGGAAGCCGCTCAGATCGTGGCGGTCGCCGAACGCGAAGCAGCGGCCCTGACCGAGGAAGCCCGCCAGAAGACCGAGGAATTCGTCGCTCGCCGCAACGCGCTTTCCGAGCAGAAGATCAAACAGGCGGAAGCCGAAGCGATCGGTGCCGTGCGCTCCGCCGCGGTCGACCTCGCCATCGCCGCCGCCCAGAGCGTCATCGCCCGCAAGGCGGACACCTCCACCCAGGACACGCTCTTCAAGGACGCCGTCGGCAAGGTGCAGTCGCGATTGAACTGATTTTTAATCAGACAAAGACTTTCCAGAGGCCGGGCGAAAACCCGGCCTTTTTGGTTTTGGGAAATAGGAGATTCCTACGGAGAGCGTCATGCGCAAGCCACGATTGTTCGGCGCAGGCTATAGCGTTTATGTGCGGATCGCCCGCCTCGTCCTGCTCGAGAAGGGCGTGAACCACGAACTGGTTCCGGTCGATGTCTTTGCGACAGGTGGTCCGCCAATGTCATTCCTCGAACGTCAGCCCTTCGGGCGTATCCCCGCGTTTGAAGATGGTGACTTTAAGCTCTACGAGACGGGAGCGATCACGCGCTATGTGGACGAGGCATTTGGTGGTCCCGCGTTGCAGCCGGCCACCCCTCGCATTCGGGCGCGCATGAACCAGATGATTAGCATTGCGGACAGCTATGTCTACCCCACCCTCGTGTGGGGCATTTACGTCGAGCAGGTTTCCAAACCCGCCAGCGGCAGGCAGACGGATGTGGCCCGCCTGGATGCTGCGCTCGAAAGGGCGCCGACCTGTCTGAAGGCCCTTGCCGACCTGTCGCAGAACCATGCGTGGCTCTGCGGGGATGGGATCAGCCTGGCAGACCTTCATTTGGCGCCGATGATCGACTACTTCATGAAGTCACCCGTCGCAAACGATCTGCTGGGCAAGCATTCCGGCCTGATGTCCTGGTGGGAGCGGGTATCCGAGCGGTCGAGCATGCTCAAGACGATACCGACGTGAGTTTACTGTGCTGGACGGCCGTAGATTTCTACCGGCTTACGCCTCGGGCAGGTCATCCTTTTTAAGCGGCCGAAAACTCATCCGGTGAAGGGAGCAGGGGCCGTGCGCATCGATACCAGCGCGGTGCTGCGGCGTTCCGTAACCAACATGATTGGCAAAACCATAGGCCGGGTAGACCAGATGGGCGCGGGTCATCATCCGGTCGCGGGTTACCTTGGCAATGATCGAGGCGGCGGCAATCGAGACCGAGCGGGCATCACCCTTGATGACCGCTTTGCCGGGGCAGCAAAGGCCTTGCGGCACGTCGCGGCCGTCGGCAAGCACATAGGCCGGTGTCACCGCAAGTCCGGCGACCGCGCGGCGCATGGCGTCGAGGCTGGCACGCAGGATATTGCGCTCGTCGATATGCCGCGGACCGGAGGCAGCGATCGACACTTCCGCCGTCGCCATGATCGCTTCGAAAAGACTTTCGCGCTGGTTAAGGGTCAGCTGCTTGGAATCGTTGAGGCCGTCCGGGATATTGTTCGGGTCGAGGATCACGGCGGCAGCAACGACCGGTCCTGCCAGCGGACCACGTCCTGCCTCGTCGGTGCCCGCGACCGGCCAGTGGCCGGCCTGCCGCGCCACAAGTTCCAGACTGAAATCCGGAACCAGAGGGACGTCTTCGAAAAGCATCGGAGAATCGGGCGACGTGCGAGGTAACATGGCGGCAACCTCGCACGTCGTCCCGACCTCCTGCAACCCCCGGCGGGCGATTGCGGCGTCGCTATCCACCGAGGGGCGGCGGTGGAACCGGGGTATTTTCCGACGCGGGGACAGGGCGGGTCGCGTCGGAAATGGGAATTCGCAATGAAACCGGAACAGGGTCCGGTCAGAGCAGCGAAAGCTGGATGCCGCCGCCGTCGGGGCGGAGGAAAATGTCGTCGCGCAACGGCAGGCCGCGCCGCACCATGCCGAGCCGCTTGGTCGCCATCTCGAAACGCCTGCCGATCTGCCAGGCATAGGGACCGGCGCCCTTCATCCGCTTGCCCCATTCGGCGTCATAATCCTTGCCGCCGCGCATTGAGCGGACGAGCGACATCACGTGCCTGTAACGGTCCGGATAGTTCTGCAGCAGCCAGTCGCGGAAGAGGGGGCTCACCTCCAGCGGCAGGCGCAGGAGCACGTAGCTTGCCTCCGTCGCCCCCGCCGCATGGCCGGCATCGAGAATCCGCTCGATCTCGTGGTCGGTGAGCGCCGGAATGACGGGTGCCACCATGACCGCAGTCGGAATGCCGGCATCGGTCAACGCCTTGATGGCAGTCAGGCGCTTGGGAGGGGTCGAGGCGCGCGGCTCCATGGTGCGGGCAAGCTTGCGGTCGAGAGTGGTCACGGAAATCCCGACCTTTGCGAGCCCTTTCGAAGCCATGTCGGCGAGAATGTCGATGTCGCGGGTGATCAGCGCCGACTTGGTAACGATCGCGACCGGATGATTGGCCTTCTGCAGCACTTCCAGGATCTGCCGCATGATTCGCCATTCCCGCTCGATCGGCTGATAGGGATCCGTATTGGTGCCGATCGCGATCGCCCGCACCTTGTAATCCGGGCGGCTCAACTCCCGTTCGAGCAGTTTCGGTACGTCCGGCTTGGCGAACAGCTTCGATTCGAAATCGAGGCCTGGAGAAAGCCCCATGAAACTGTGGGTCGGCCGGGCGAAGCAGTAGATGCAGCCATGTTCGCAGCCGCGATAGGGATTGATCGAGCGGTCGAAGGAAAGATCCGGCGATTCGTTGCGGGTAATCGCAGTGCGCGGCTTTTCCACCTGCACCTCGGTCCTGAACGGTTCGAGCTCCTCCAACGTCTGCCAGCCATCGTCGAATGCCTCGCGGCGCTCTTCCTCGAAACGGCCGCTGGGATTGAGCCCTGCGCCGCGTCCGCGACGCCGGTCGACCTCCACCCGAAGACCGGAGGACTTGACCAACGCATCGGCAATATCGGCCGTATGGGCAGGCGCGAAAGCGTCCTGCCGCAATTGATGCAACTCGTTCATGGGTAGCTCCTGAAGGGGATATCCCCGTTCCTGCTGATTAAATTCCTAGCCGCAAAACAAGAACATTGCAAGAACAAAATTTGGAGCCGGCATTTGTGGCGTTCCGTGTGGCAATGCGTTACATGTCAGGAATGCTGACTGTCATCATGGAATGCCGCGACCAGGAATCCGAGCTGGCGCAGACGCTCTCGGTGCTCGTTTCCGCTGCGGTGGAGGGGCTTGTAAGCGATGTCGTGGTGCTCGATCACGGTTCGCGGGACGGTTCCTCCCGCGTCGCCGACGCGGCCGGCTGCCGTTTTCATGGCCACTGGGACATCAAGGATATTTTGCGCAGCGCCCGCGGCGAATGGCTGTTGCTGGTCGAACCCGGTGCCCGGCTGCAGGCGGGGTGGATCGACGAGGTGATGGAATATATCGCGCTCAACAAGCAGCCGGCCCGGTTCGCGCCCGCGCGCAACTACAGGCGGCCGTTCTTCAAGCGTATAGGCCGCGCCGTGCCGCCGCTGGAATACGGCATGCTGCTGTCGAAGCGGCAGGCGATCGCGCTTGCGAAATCGGGCATGGATCTGGAAACCCTGGCGCGCGGCCAGAAGGTGTCGAAGCTCGCCAGCGAGATGATCCCGGCCTGGGTGGCCGCTGCGGTCCGGTAGACGCTTATTTGCCGCCGCGCCGCAGGTGCTCGTCGAGCCGCGGCATGATCTCGATGAAATTGCAGGGCATGTGGCGGTAATCGAGCTGCGCCTTCAGAATGCCGTCCCAGGCATCCTTGCAGGCGCCGGGCGAACCCGGCAGCACGAAGATGAAGGTGGCGTTCGCCACCCCGCCGGTCGCCCGCGACTGGATGGTCGAGGTGCCGATCTTGTCATAGGAAATCCGGTGAAACACCTCCGAAAAGCCGTCCATGCGCTTTTCGAATAGCGGCTCCAGCGCTTCAGGCGTCACGTCCCGGCCGGTAAAGCCGGTGCCGCCCGTCGTGATCACCACGTCGATATCCGGATCGAGCGTCCATTCCCGCACCTGGCCGGCAATACGGTCCTTGTCGTCCGGTACGATCGCGCGCGCCTTCAACTCATGGCCGGCTTCCGCAATCCGCGCCACCAGCGTGTCGCCGGACTTGTCGTCGGCAAGCGTGCGCGTGTCGGAGACAGTCAGCACGGCGATGCCGACGGGGATGAAGGAGCGGGTGTCGTCGATCCGGTTCATGGGGTTTTCTCGGGCGCCTGGCCAACGGTTCTCACCGCCTGAAAGTACCATTCCGGCTTCTGGCCGTTAAGGTTCTCCACCGCCTTTTCCGCCGCTTCGAAGGAAGGAAATATCCCGAAACAGGTGGCGCCCGAACCGGACATCCGCGTCAGCATCGTGCCCTCCGCGCCGATCAGGCTGGAGATCTGGTCGATTTCGCGCACGAGCGAGCGCGCCGGCGGTTCAAGATCGTTGCGGAGAGTTTTCAGGAAGCCGATCCAGTCGCTGTCGAACGGGCCGATCGCCGCGTTTTCCTTCTGCGTCAGGCGCAGGAAGATATCCGGCGTCGAGACACCGACGAGCGGATTGCCGAGCACCAGAGACAGCGAGGGCAGGTCGGGAAGCGCGGTCAGTTCCTCGCCTATCCCCCTGGCCATCAGCGCCTCGCTCTTGAGACACATTGGAACATCGGCGCCGAGCGAAAGCCCGAGCGCTGCCAGTTCCCCGTCCGGCAGGCTGGCATTCCAGAAGCGCATCAGGCCGCGCAGGGCTGCTGCCGCGTCGGCCGAACCGCCGCCGATGCCGGCTGCGACCGGCAGGTTCTTTTCGAGATGGATGGCAACCGGCGGCGCCGAAACGCCCTTATCCTCCAGCGCCGTGCGCAGGAGATCGCGGGCTTTCAGCACGAGGTTGCCCGTCTTGCCTTCCGCCGAAGTCGGCAGCAGCGAGGCGAATCGGCCGGAAACGGAAAAATCGTCGGCGTCCGCTTCGCTAAAGCACAGCCGATCGCCGGTGTCCGCAAAAGTCACGATGCTTTCGAGCTGGTGATAGCCGTCGGCCCGCTGGCCGGTCACGTGCAGGGCGAGATTGATTTTGGCGGGCGCCAGTTCGAAGAGGCCCGCCTTGTCGGCGAGCCAGTTGTCGGATGACGGATTGTCCAGAAACATGCGCGTCAGGATTTCTTGTCGGGATTGGCCGGTGCCGGCGGGGCAGGGGCCACGGGTTCCGACGGGCTGCGGTCGGCGGTCGTGGCGTTCGGATCGAGCGGCGCCAGGCCCTTCTCGATCTTTTCCTTGATCTGCTCGCGGTTGATATCCTCGCCTTCCGAAATCAACGCCCGGTTCCACTGGTAGACGGCTTCGAGCTTGCGCCCGACGCGCCAGTAGGAATCGCCGAGATGGTCGTTGATCGTCGAATCGCCAGCGCGCAGCTGCACCGCGCGTTCGAGCTCGGTCACGGCATCGTCGAACTTGCCCATCCGGAAATAGGCCCAGCCGAGCGAGTCGACGATATAACCGTCATCCGGCCGTGCGTCGACGGCCCGCTTGATCATGCCGAGACCTTCGTCGAGGTTCTTGTTCATGTCGACCAGCGAATAGCCGAGATAGTTGAGGACCTGCGGCTGCTCTGGGTTGAGCTCCAGCGCCTTGCGGAAGTTCGGCTCGGCCTTCGCCCAGTTTTTAAGCCGCTCATAGGCGATGCCGCGCTGGAAGAAGATGGTCCAGTCGCCGGGCTTCGGCACAGGCCCGATGACCTCGGCAGCCTTGTCGTAGGTTTCCGCCATGGCCTTGTAGTCCTTGGCGTCGGAAAGCACGCTGCCATAGGCGATGTAGCTGCGGATGTCGGACGGATCGGAATCGATCAGCGACTTCAGGTGCTGCTTGGCTTCGTTCACCTTGCCGGTGTCGGAAAGCGTCACGCCGAGTTGCAGCTCGGAAATGCGGCGCATCGGCGAATCAGCTGGTACGCTCGCATAGAACTTGATGGCGCGATCTGGCTGCTTCAGCTTTTCGGCAATGCCGCCGAGCAGGATCAGCGTATCGGCGCTCCTGGGGTCGAGCGCATGCGAGATCTGCAGGTAGAGCGAGACCATGTCCTCGGCGCCCTGACGGTTCAGCGCACCGCCGATCGAAAACAGCACGCCGGCAGCGCCTTCGGCGGCATCGCTGACCTGCTGCTCGGGCTTTTCGCCCTTTTCGATGCTCTGGCGCAGCGCCTTCAGCGGCGCGTAATTGGAGACCATGCCGTCGCCGACGGAGATCGCATCGAGCGCCTTCTGCTTGTTGCCGGCAGCGGCTTCGAGGCGGGCGAGCGCCATCACGGCACGCATGAACGTGTCCGGGGCGGTTGCGACGGCTTCCTTGTTGGTGACGGCGGTGTTGAGATGCTGCCGGGCAGTACCGATATCGCCCGTTACCAGCGCCATGGCGCCGAGATGGTAATCGGTGAACACCTTATACCAGACCGGCCCCTTGAGATTGTTGATGCTGGCCATCGCCTGCTTGCCCTTGCCGGCGCCGATATCCGCCCAGGCGGAGAGAAGCTGGTGGGTCAGCCGGTCGAGGTCGTTCGGACCGTCATAGGCAAGCACCTTCTTGGCGGTATCGAACTTCTTGCCGCGCAGGGAATCGAGGCCGCGGACGATCTTGGTGATCCGCTCGACGGCCTTGTCGTCCTTTAGCGCATTGGCCTCAGCGAGGCCCTGGTCGAAATCGCCGTTGAGCAGCAGCGAGATCATCAGCCGCTCGCGGATTTCCAGGTTGGCGGGATCGAAAGCCAGCGCCTTGCGGTAAAGCGCGATCGCGGTGTCGTAGTCATGATCGACATCGGCGGTTCGGGCTGCCAGGAAGGCGCCAGAAAACGTCTTCACGTTGCCGGGACCGAACGTCACCGCGTCTTTCACTGCTGGCTTCGCTTCCGCCGTCGCCGCATTGGCCACCGTTCCGAACAGGAGAACGGTTGCAAGTGCCGCGCTGGAGAGCAGAAGAAGGCTGGATTTCTGCCGCATAGACATGCCTTTCGTAAGAGCATGGCAGGCCGGTGAAATACCGCCGCCGATTCCGCCCCATTGATTCATGATAGAATGGCTTTTTTGAAGCACGTCCGCAAGGAAATCCCCAGCGCCGCGTAGGCGCGGCGCCGGTCACACCTTCGTCAACGGACGGCTTGTCGTCAGTTGACGCGCTGGATCGAGAAGTCAATGACTTCGAGAAGAGCGGCCTTGAGCGGCGAGACTGGAAGCGGCGCCAGCGCATCGCGAGCGATCGTGCCGTAATGCAGCGCCCGGCCGATCGTGTCGTTCAAGGCGCCGTATTTGTTGATCAGCCCGAGCGCCTTTTCGAGGTTCTCGTCGCTGCTTTCGCCCTTCTCGATCGCTTGGCGCCAGAAGGCGCGTTCGGCCTCGGTGCCGCGACGATAGGAGAGGATGACGGGCAGCGTGATCTTGCCCTCGCGGAAATCATCGCCGACATTCTTGCCGAGATCGGCAGCCTTGCCGCCGTAATCGAGCGCGTCGTCGACAAGCTGGAAGGCAAGGCCAAGGTTCATCCCGTAGGATTTCAGCGCGCCGCGGCCGGCCTTGTCGGCATTGGCGATGATCGGGCCGACTTCGGCGGCGGCCGCAAACAGCGCCGCCGTCTTGGCGCGGATGACCGACAGATAGTCGTCCTCGGTCGTTTCCATGTTCTTGGCGACGGAAAGCTGCAGCACTTCGCCTTCGGCGATCACCGAGGCCGCGGCCGACAGAACGTCCAGCGCTTCGAGCGAGCCGACGTCCACCATCATCCGAAAAGCCTGGCCGAGCAGGAAATCGCCGACCAGAACACTGGCCTGGTTGCCCCAGATCATCCGGGCGGTGGAGCGCCCGCGGCGCAGGTCGCTTTCGTCCACCACATCGTCATGGAGCAACGTCGCGGTGTGCATGAACTCGACGCTGGTCGCGAGCTTCACATGGGCATCGCCCTGATAACCGAACAGCGCCGCGGACGCGAGCGTCAGCATCGGCCGTAGCCGCTTGCCGCCGGACGAGATCAGGTGGTTGGCGACTTCCGGGATCATCTGCACGTCGGAGCCGGCCTTGGACAGAATCAGCTGGTTGACCCGATCCATGTCCGCCTTGGTCAGGTCCACCAGCGGTTTGACGGATGCCAGTTTGTTTTTGCCTTCTTCAAGCGGTATGACGACGCCCAATGATCAGGCCTCCCTATCGAATTCTTTCAAACGACAATAGAAAGAGGCTGATAGTGCGGCAAGCGCAAATCGCATCCCGCTGGATATAATGGAGTAACAAACAAGCCATGCTGGAGATCATCCGCACCAACGACATCGTGATCCTGTCGCTGGCTGAGAGCCTGATGAAGGATGCGGGCATCCATTGCATGGTCGCCGACCAGTCTATGAGCGTGCTCGAAGGCTCGCTCGGCCTGTTGCAGCGCCGGCTGATGGTCGACAGTGAGCGCGCCGACGAGGCGCGGCGGATCCTGAAGGACGCGGGGTTGGAAGCGGAGCTGCGACCTTGATGGTTGGATGGGACGGTCGTTTATGCCGCAGGATGTAAGCCAACGGATGTGTGAAGGGGCCGACATCGAATGGTGCCGCAAACCATGACTTCCCCCACCCACACTATCGACGCCTTCCACCGCGGCTGCTTTCACGTCATGCAGCCGAAGGGCGGCGGGCATCGGTCAGGCGTCGATGCGATGCTGCTCGCCTCGCTGGTCGCCTCCGATAAGCCGGTGAACGTCGCCGATCTCGGTTCGGGCGCAGGCGCCGCGGGTCTTGCGGTCGCCGCGCGGCTGCAGCACTCGAAAGTCCTGCTGATCGAGAAATCGCCGCTGATGGCCGACTATGCGCGCTGGACGCTGCAACTTCCCGAAAACGCCTTCCTGGCCGATCGCGTCGAGGTGCTGGAAGCGGACGTGACCCTGACGGGCAAGCCGCGGCTCGCCGCCGGTCTTGTCGACGAGATCCATGACCACGTGATCATGAACCCGCCCTTCAACGATGCCAGCGACCGCAAGACGCCCGATGCCCTGAAGGCCGAGGCGCATGCGATGACGGAAGATCTGTTCGAAGCCTGGATACGCACCGCCGGTGCGATCATGAAGCCCGGCGGGCAGTTGTCGCTGATCGCCCGGCCGCAATCGATCGCCGAGATCATCGCGGCCTGCGGCAGGCGCTTCGGCGGGCTGGAAATCACCGCCCTTCATCCCCGGCCGGATGAAAGCGCCACGCGCATCCTCGTTACCGCCGTCAAGGGCTCGCGCGCCCGGCTGACATTCCGGGCGCCGCTTTTCGTGCATGGCGCGGACGGCCATGCCTTCTCGGCTTTCGTGGACGACCTGAACAATGGCCGGGTCGCCTATGCCCGCCTCAGCCCGAGACGAAATCCACGAGCAGCTTGACGTTGAGGCCGGCGATGACGACGGCGATCAGCCAGGCGATGCCGGAGAGCCAGATCGGCGCCACGAGTTCGCCCATCTTGGCTTTGCTGGCCGTGAACATCACCAGCGGGAAGACCGCGAAGGAAAGCTGCAGGCTGAGCACGACCTGCGTGAGGATCAGTAGTTCCGCCGTGCCCGCATCGCCGTACCAGATGGTCACGAACGCCGCGGGGATGATCGCGATCGCCCGGGTGATCAGCCGGCGGATCCATGGCTGCAGCTTCATCTTGAGGAAGCCTTCCATGACGATCTGACCCGCAAGCGTCGCCGTCACCGTCGAATTCAGGCCACAGCAGAGAAGTGCTATCCCGAACAGCGTCGGCGCAATGGCGAGCCCGAGAAGCGGCGCGAGCAGCGAATGGGCTTCCCCGAGCTCGGCGACTTCGGTTCGCCCGGTGCTGTTGAAGGCAGCGGCCGCCAGGATCAGGATCGAGGCATTGATCAACAGCGCGAAGCAGAGCGCGACGGTGGAGTCGATCGTCGCATAGGTCAGCGCTTCCTTCTTTTCCGGCAGGGTGTGGCCGTAGTTGCGGGTCTGTACGATGCCGGAATGCAGATAGAGGTTATGCGGCATGACGGTCGCGCCGAGAATGCCGAGGGCCAGATAGAGCATCTCCGGATTGGTGACGATCTCGGTTGTCGGGAAGAAGCCGCGGATGACGCCGCCCCATTGCGGATCGGCAAGGAAGATCTGGATCGCGAAACACACGGCGATAACGCCGAGCAGGGTGATGATGAAGGCTTCGACCCAACGGAAACCCATCTTCTGCAGATAAAGGATGATGAACACGTCGAGGGCCGTGATCAGCACGCCGAGCTCGAGCGGGATGCCGAAGATCAGGTTGAGGCCGATCGCGGTGCCGATCACCTCGGCGATATCGGTGGCGATGATGGCGATTTCGGCAAGCGCCCAGAGCGGAATGGAGACCCATTTCGGAAACGCGTCGCGACAGGCCTGCGCCAGGTCCCGGCCCGAGGCAATCGCCAGGCGGGCGCAGAGCGACTGCAGCACGATCGCCATCAGGTTGGACAGCAGGGCGACCGCCAGCAGCGCATAGCCAAATTTGGAGCCACCGGCGAGCGAGGTCGCCCAGTTGCCGGGGTCCATGTAGCCGACCGCGACCAGGTAACCCGGGCCAGCAAAGGCCGCGAGCCGTCGCCAACGTGATCCGGAGCGCGAGATGTTGATGCTTCGATGGACGTCGGAAAGCGATGCTTCCCCCCGTTTGTTCCGCCAGCCGCTGTCCTGCTTTGAACCCAAAACGTCCATCTTCATTCTATCTCCGTTCGCGAGCGGATAATGCCTTGTTGGAATGACAATGCAAGTCATTCGCAAATTGGAAAATCAAAATCCTGCTTTAGGGGGCGCGGCCATTGCGTTTGAAAATCCGTCACATACATGCTTTGGCAGAGCCGAATGCGACAGAAGGAAAAGAAATGGCCGGGTTTTTGCAGAGGTTGATGCCGAAAAGGTTCCGCAAGAAGGGCCTGACCATCCCCGTCGTTCGGCTTCACGGAGCGATCATGGCCGGCGGCAGCCAGTTCAAGCAGAGCCTCAACCTTGCGAGCGTGGCGCCGATGCTCGACAAGGCCTTCTCGAAGAAGGATGCGCCGGTCGTCGCGATCTCGATCAATTCGCCGGGCGGCTCGCCGGTCCAGTCGCGCCTGATCTTCCAGCGCATCCGTTCGCTCGCGGAAGAAAAGAACAAGAAGGTGCTGGTGTTTGTCGAGGATGTCGCGGCCTCGGGCGGCTACATGATCGCGCTCGCCGGCGACGAGATCTTTGCTGATCCGACCTCGATCGTCGGGTCGATCGGCGTCGTTTCCGGAGGATTCGGCTTTCCGGAACTGCTGCGCAAGATCGGCGTCGAGCGCCGCGTCTATACAGCCGGGGAGAACAAGGTGATCCTCGATCCCTTCCAGCCGGAAAAGGAAGGCGACATCGAATACCTGAAGGCCCTGCAGCTCGAGATCCACAAGGTCTTCATCGAGATGGTCAAGATGCGCCGCGGCGAGCGGCTCGCCGACGATGCGACCATCTTTTCCGGCCTGTTCTGGAGCGGGCTGCGCGGTCTCGACCTTGGCCTGATCGACAGTCTCGGCGACATGCGCGAAGTCCTCAAGCGCCGCTACGGCAAGGATACGAGGCTGGAACTGATCGGCAGCGCCCGAACCCTCTTCGGCCGTCGCGTACCCGGCGTCGTCTTCGGTGAGGGAAAGGCCGGAGAAATCGCCGCAGGCGCGGTCACGGGGCTTGCCGCGAGCCTGGAAGAAAAGGCAATGTGGAGCCGCTACGGCCTTTGAGGTCGTCAGGATAGCGCGAGGGGGAAATGGCGCAGCTTATCTTTCTGATCATCGTCATCGGCGGCGGCTGGATGCTCTACAAGAAGTTCATCAAGGACGCCGAAAGACTGTCCTCGCGCACCCGTCGGGAGGAAAAAGAACGCCAGACGGGCGCGATTGGCACCCTGGAAAGAGACCCCGTGACAGGGGAGTATCGGGTGAAGCGGGATGAGGAATAGAGGGCTAGATCTGTTCATTGATCCGTGATGTCCAGTCCAAGCCTGCATAACCCACGCAGAGGATAAAGTCTGTCAGCGTTTCGTTATTGACGATAAAGCAGACGACAGCCTTCTCCGTTGCCGGAATGGCTCTGAGGCCATGACCGAGATCATCCCGGGTCGAGCCGATTTTCGGAAAATCCGTAAGTCTGGAGATGAAGCCGGTGATTTCGTCGATCTTGGATTGCCTCCGATCTGCAAGCGTCGCAAACGCATAAATCCTTGACCCGTGCCCCTGATGCGTGGCACTCGTCCGCATCCTCGAACCGATACAGATATGGCCATGACCGAGCTGCCCGACCACATGTCTCCGACCCGCTCCTTCCAGGGGCTGATCCTCGCGCTCCAGAATTACTGGGCGGACAAGGGTTGTGCGATCCTGCAGCCTTACGACATGGAAGTCGGTGCCGGTACCTTCCATCCAGCCACGACGCTGCGTGCGCTCGGCCCCAAGCCCTGGAAGGCCGCCTATGTGCAGCCATCGCGTCGCCCCTCCGACGGTCGTTACGGCGAAAATCCCAACCGCCTGCAGCACTATTACCAGTTCCAGGTCATCCTGAAGCCGAACCCGCCGAACCTGCAGGAGCTTTATCTCGGCTCGCTTGCGGCGATCGGCCTCGATCCGCTGCTGCACGACGTGCGTTTCGTCGAGGACGACTGGGAAAGCCCGACGCTTGGCGCCTGGGGTCTCGGCTGGGAATGCTGGTGCGATGGCATGGAAGTCTCGCAGTTCACCTATTTCCAGCAGGTCTGCGGCATCGAATGCTCGCCGGTTGCCGGCGAGCTGACCTACGGCCTCGAACGCCTCGCCACCTATCTGCAGGGCGTCGACTCGATCTACGAGCTGAATTTCAATGGCCGCGAGGGCGAGGAAAAGATTTCTTATGGCGACGTCTTCCTGCAGGCCGAGCAGGAATATTCCCGCCATAACTTCGAATTCGCCGACACCGCCATGCTGCACCGGCATTTCATCGACGCGGAGAAGGAATGCCAGGCGCTGCTCGCTGCCGGTGCTCCGGGTGCGAACGCCAATCAGATGCTGCATAAATGTGTCTTCCCGGCCTATGACCAGTGCATCAAGGCGTCCCACGTCTTCAACCTGCTGGATGCCCGCGGGGTGATCTCGGTCACCGAACGCCAGAGCTATATCCTGCGTGTGCGCACGCTCGCAAAGGCCTGCGGCGAAGCCTTCCTGATGACCGATGCCGGTGGGGTGAATTTCGGCAAAGCTGCCTGATTTGGGACCTGGCCGCGTGCGGCGAACCGTTCAGGCGGTTCCCGTCCATTCCGTGCCCAACTGCCAGACGGGTTTGATGGTCGGATAGGCTCCGGTCGGAAGCTGCCCCGCATAGATCTGCAGAAATCGGCGCGTGCCGGCCGGCTCCGGGGGCTTCATCATCACTCCGTACTGAAAAAACAGCACGGCAAACGCCAGCACATTGGCGGTTCGCACCAAGCACGCCATTGCAATTCCATCCAGATTGTTTTGAGGTGGGCCGAATCGTCGGGATCGCCCATTTTCTGTAAGAGAATCTAGGACATCCACGCGGCCTGAACTTTGCGGTAAGTCAAAAAAATCACCGTGAAAAATAATCGATGACTTCAACCACTTCTTTATACCAGGCCTCTACTGTCCCATCGCAACGGCAAGTCGGGAGACTCAGATGTACATTTTGATCGGTATAATTGTTCTCGTCGCATTCTACGTCGTTATGATCTACAACGGCCTCGTCAAGGCGCGCCAGATGGCGGAGGAGGCGTGGTCCGGCATCGATGTCCAGTTGAAGCGCCGCGCCGACCTGATCCCGAACCTCATCGAGACGGTGAAGGGCTACGCCGCCCACGAAAAGGGCACGTTCGAGGAGGTCGTCAAGCTGCGCAACCAGGCGCAGGCGGTACCGGCGGGCGATGTCGCCGGCCGCGCCCAGGCGGAAGGCCTGCTCGGCCAGGCGCTCGGAAAAATCATCGCGCTTGCCGAGGCCTATCCGGACCTCAAGGCGAACCAGAACTTCTCCGAACTTCAGGCCTCGCTCGAAACCATCGAGAGCGAGATCCAGATGTCGCGGCGTTATTACAACGGCGCTGCCCGCGACCTGAACGTCAAGGTGGAAAGCTTCCCCAACAACCTGATCGCCGGCCAGTTCGGTTTCTCGAAGCGCGAGTATTTCGAGATCGAGAATGCCGCGGACCGGGCCGTCCCGACCGTCAAGTTCTGAAATCCGTCATTGGACGTTGACGCCGCAACGGTTTAAGAGCGCGGTCGGCCGCCTCGTTGCGGCGTTCCATTGGCGTTAAGAGACGAATATCATGGGTAGAGCCAAACTCACCATCCTGCCGCCGGGCAAGCCGCTTTCCGGACGCGCCATGCCGCCGGGCTCGAAATCGATCACCAACCGCGCGCTGCTTCTGGCGGGCCTTGCCAGCGGCACCAGCCGGCTGACCGGCGCGCTGAGAAGCGACGACACCCGCTACATGGCCGACGCATTGCGGGCCATGGGTGTTTTGATCGACGAGCCGGACGAGACGACCTTTATCGTCACCGGCAGCGGCAAGCTTCTGCCCCCGTCTGCGCCACTCTTCCTCGGCAATGCCGGCACCGCGACCCGCTTCCTGACCGCCGCCGTCGCTTCGGTCGATGGCACCGTCGTCGTCGATGGTGACGAGCACATGCGCAAGCGGCCGATCGGCCCGCTGATCGCCGCCCTGAAATCGCTCGGCATCGATGCCGAGGCGCCGACCGGCTGCCCGCCGGTGACGGTGCGCGGCAACGGTCATTTCGCATCGGGCCGCGTCGAGATCGACGCCGGACTGTCGAGCCAGTATGTTTCGGCGCTGCTGATGGCGGGGCCGCTTGTCAGCCAGGGCGCCAACGCCCCCTTGACGGTTGCGCTGGCCGGCGCGGAAATCGGCGCCCGCGGTTATGTCGACCTGACGCTCGCCGCCATGCAGGCGTTCGGCGCCAGGGTCGAGCAGATCGACGCCGCGACCTGGAAGGTCGAGCCGACCGGCTACAAGGCCGCGGATTTCGTCATCGAGCCGGATGCCTCGGCTGCCACCTATCTCTGGGCGGCAGAAGTGCTGACCGGCGGTGCCATCGATCTCGGCGTGCGGGCCACCGCCTTCACCCAGCCGGATGCCAAGGCCTATGAAGTGATCGCCCAATTCCCGCATCTGCCGGCCGAAATCGACGGCTCGCAGATGCAGGACGCGATCCCGACGCTCGCCGTGCTCGCCGCCTTCAACGAAACGCCGGTGCGCTTTACAGGTATCGCCAACCTGCGCGTCAAGGAATGCGACCGGGTGAGGGCGCTTTCGCTGGGCCTCAACGCCATCCGCGAGGGCCTTGCGACGGAAGAGGGCGACGACCTGATCGTCGCCTCCGACCCCACGCTCGCCGGCCAGACCCTGCCGGCCGAGATCAATACCTTCGCCGACCACCGCATCGCCATGAGCTTTGCGCTGGCCGGGCTGATGATCGGTGGCATCACCATTCTCGATCCGGATTGCGTCGCCAAGACCTTCCCTAGCTACTGGGATGTGCTGGCTGCGCTCGGGGTTGAATACACGGGCATCGAATAACGGAATCAAGGATCGGCCGGCGCCGAAGAGGAGCAATGTCGTGATGCGGTGGTTCTCCGGCTTCGGTCTGGCTCTGCTTTTCTGCTTAGGGGCGGCGCTGCCTGCCGCAGCGGAGGAATATATCCGCTCCTACCATTCCGACATCCAGGTCGCCGACAACGGCGACCTGACGGTCACCGAAACGATCATCGCCAATGCGGAAGGCGACAGGATCAAGCGCGGCCTGTTCCGCGATTTCCCGCTGACGATGCAGGATGCCAATGGCCGCACGGTGCGGGTCGGCTTCGAGGTCGTTTCCGTCACCCGCGATGGTCAGGCCGAGCCCTTCCACACGGAAAGCGTCACCGGCGGCATCCGCATCTATTCCGGTGACAAGGACGTTTTCCTTCGGGATGGCGAGCACACCTTCGTCTTCACCTACAGGACCGACCGGCAAATCCGCTATTTTGACGATCACGACGAGCTTTACTGGAATGTCACCGGCAACGGCTGGGAATTCCGCATCGCCCAGGCCTCGGCGCGGATCACGCTGCCGAGTAGCGCACGCATTCTCCAGATCGCTGCCTTTACCGGACCGCTTGGCTCGACCGCCCGTAGTGCCCGCATGCAAGCTGATGGCAATCAGGCGGCCTTTGCGACTACTCGGCCGCTCGGCGTGCAGGAGGGCCTGACGATTGTCGCCAGCTTTCCCAAAAATGTCGTCGCCCCTCCGTCGAAAAGTCAAGAGAGCACCTGGTGGTGGCGCGACAACATCGGGACGATAATCTCGATCGTCGGCCTCGTCCTCGTCGTCGGTTATTATGCGCTTTTCTGGGTCCGCGTCGGCCGCGATCCCGACCGCGGCGTCGTCGTCCCGCGCTGGGATGCGCCGGAGGGCCTGTCGCCGGCCCTCGTCAACTACATCGACAACAAGGGTTTTTCAGGCGGCGGCTGGACGGCCTTTGCCGCAAGCGCGCTTGACCTCGCGGTCAAGGGTTACGTGACGCTGGAGGATCTCGCGGAAAAAATCGTCATCCGGCGCACCGACAAGGCGGTGCCGCGGGACGTGCCGATCGGCCAGGCCTCCATCCTCGGCTCCATTGGCGGCAAGGGGCAGGAACTGATTATCGACGAGGCGCATGGCACCTCCGTCCAGCCGATCGGCGCGAGCTTCCGGCAGGCGATCGAGAAGGAACATCGCGGCAGATATTACAACGGCAACAAGGGCTATGTGATCGGCGGCGTTGTCTTGAGCGTCCTGTCCATCCTGGCTCTGCTGGTGTTCGGCAATCTCGAACCGGATATGATCGCCACGCTGATCATCCCCGTGTTTTTCGCCGTGGTCTTCGGTTTCCTTGCCGTTGGTTTCGGCAAGGGCTTCCGCCGCGGTTCGTCGCTGTTTTCGAAAATCATCTCGGTCGTGATCCTCGGCGTCATCGGTCTCGTCGCGATCTCGATCGGCTCGGCGGTGCTGGTGGCGATCGTGTCGGAAATGACCGGCGACGAACACTGGCCGATCATGGTCTCGGTCGGCGGCATTGTCCTCGCCAACGTCATCTTCTTCTTCCTGATGGGCGCGCCAACGCCGCTCGGCCGCAAGCTGATGGATGGCATCGAAGGTCTGCGCATCTATCTGACGCTCGCCGAAAAGGACCGCATGAACACGGCAGGCGCCCCCACCATGTCGCCGCAGCATTTCGAAAAACTGCTGCCCTATGCGGTGGCGCTCGGCGTCGAAAAACCGTGGAGCAATACATTTGAGATCTGGCTCGCGAGTGCTGCGGCAGGCGCTGCCGCCGGCGCCTATGCGCCCGGCTGGTACAGCGGCAGCAACAGTTCCAATTTCGGCGATCGCATCGGCGGCTTCTCCTCCTCGATGGCCTCCACCATCGCCTCGACCATCCCCGCCCCAAAATCCTCTTCGTCCTCCTCCGGCTTTTCCGGCGGCTCGTCCGGTGGCGGGGGAGGTGGCGGCGGCGGAGGCGGTTGGTAGACACTTTCGCCAATCCGGCTGGTGACTTTTGGCGGCGGGCTTGCTAAGGCCACGCCCTGTTGAACAATCATCAAAAAGTTGATTATCGATGCCCGATCTGCTTCTCGAACTCCGCTCGGAGGAAATTCCCGCCCGCATGCAGCGCAAGGCGGCGGGAGACCTGAAAAAGCTCGTCACCGACGCGCTGGTGGAAGCGGGCCTGACCTACGAGGGTGCGCGCGAATACTGGACGCCGCGCCGCCTGACGCTGGATATCCGCGGCCTGACGGCCCGCTCCGCCGACCAGCGCGAGGAGCGCAAGGGACCGCGTACCGATGCCCCGGAAGGCGCCATCGCCGGCTTTTTGCGCGGTGCTGGCCTGTCGTCGCTTGCCGAAGCCCAGATCGTCAACGATCCAAAGAAGGGCGATTTCTACGTCGCCGTCATCTCCAAGCCCGGCCGTCCGGCGGAAGAGATCATCGCCGAGGTGATGCCCGGCATCATCCGCAATTTCCCCTGGCCGAAATCGATGCGCTGGGGTGCCGCCTCCATGCCGAAGGGTGCCCGTTTCGCCGGCATCGACGGCAAGGGTCCGGAAAGCCTGCGCTGGGTGCGCCCGCTGCAGTCGATCGTCTGCGTCTTCGGCCCGGAACATGACGAAACCCAGGTCATCCCCTTCGAGATCGACGGGCTGGTGGCGAGCAACGTCACCTACGGCCACCGTTTCCACGCGCCCGACGCCATCACCGTGCGCCGTTTCGACGACTACGTGACGAGCCTCGAAAAGGCGAAGGTCATGCTCGATGCCGACCGCCGCAAGGACGTCATCCTGCACGACGCGCGCGACCTTGCCTTCGCCAACGGCCTTGAACTGGTCGAGGACGAAGGCCTGCTGGAGGAAGTCTCCGGCCTCGTCGAATGGCCGCACGTGCTGATGGGCGAGTTCGAGCAGGACTATCTCGAAATCCCGTCTGAGATCATCCGGCTGACCATCAAGACGAACCAGAAGTGTTTCGTCACCCGCCCGCAGACCGGCGGCGAGGGCCTCTCCAACCGCTTCATCCTGATCTCGAACATCGAGGCTAAGGACGGCGGCAAGGAGATCATGCACGGCAACGGCAAGGTCGTGCGCGCCCGTCTCTCGGACGCCAAGCATTTCTGGACCCGCGACCAGGGCGACATGCCGGATCTGGATACGCTGAAGGACTCTGCTGCGAAGTTCGACCTCGACCTTAAGAAGCCGCTCGACCAGCGCATGGCGAAGCTCGATGCGCTGAACGTGACGTTCCACGCCAAGCTCGGTACACAAGGGGAGCGCGTTCGCCGCATCCGCGATCTGGCAGCGCATCTGGCGCCGATCGTCGGGGCCGACCCGGCTTTGGTCGATCGTGCAGCCGTGCTTGCCAAGGCCGACCTGCGCACCGAAGCCGTTGGCGAGTTTCCGGAACTGCAGGGCTTGATGGGGCGCAAATACGCGATGCTGCAGGGCGAGGCCCCGCAGGTAGCTGCCGCGATCGAGGACCACTGGAAGCCGAACGGCCCGTCGGATCGCCTGCCCGAGGACAAGATCGGCCTGACGGTCGCGCTTGCCGACAAGCTCGATACGCTCGTCGGCTTCTGGGCGATCGACGAAAAGCCGACCGGGTCGAAGGATCCGTTTGCACTTCGCCGTGCGGCACTTGGCGTAGTGCGCATGCTGCTGGAGCGGAAGATCCGCCTGCCGCTCTACCAGACGCTCGTCGCGGCCAATATCGATGCGGCTCTGGTTGGCAAGATGGCGCTGAATATTGACAGTGAGGTCTTGCTTGACCTCCTCTCCTTCTTCCACGACCGCCTCAAAGTCTATCTCCGCGATCAAGGCGCACGCCACGACCTCATCGACGCCGTCCTGACGCCGGATGCCGACGACCTCCTCATGGTCGTACGCCGCGTCGAGGCGCTGACGGCCTTCATCACCTCGGAAGACGGCAGGAACCTGCTCGCCGGCACCAAGCGCGCCGTGCAGCTGCTCGCCGCCGAGGAAAAGAAGGGCACCGTCGTCGCCGACGGCGTTTCGGAACAACTGCTGAAGCTCGATGCCGAAAAGGCGCTCTGGGCGGCTGTCGTCGTCGCCTCGAAGGAAGCGTCGGATGCGGTTGCAAAGGAAGACTTCCGCTCGGCCATGGAAGCCCTGTCGAAGCTGCGCATGCCCGTCGACAAATTCTTCGAGGACGTGCTGGTCAACGACGAGGACACGGCGATCCGTGCCAACCGCCTGGCGCTCCTGAAGGCCATTCGCGAAGCGACCGCGACCGTCGCGGATTTCTCGAAGATCAGCGGCTGACCCAAACAAAAAAACCGCCGGATCCTTCGATCCGGCGGTTCTCCGTCCCCCGACTAACTTTGGGTCAGCTTGCGCGGCGCATCTTCTGTGCGACGCGGTTGAGGCTGCCGGCGCCGGTATTGTAGCCGGTATTTTGGCCTGCGCTGATGCGGAAGCTGCTGATCAGGTTCAGCAATTCGTCGGTATCGGCGGCAAGCGCCTCGGCCGAGGCGGTGGTCTCTTCCGCCATCGCCGCATTGTGCTGGGTGGCGGCGTCGAGCTGGTTCAGCGACGACGAGATCGAGCGGAGCGTCGTGTCCTGTTCGGAGGCCGAATGGGCGATCTTGCCGACGATGTCGCTCGCAGCCTTCACCTGGTCGGAGATCCGCTTCAGGGCCTCGCCCGCTTCGCCGACGAGGCGCACGCCGTTCTGCACCTGGCCGGAAGAGCGCGAGATCTGGTCCTTGATCTCCTTTGCCGCAGCGGCGGAGCGCTGGGCGAGTTCGCGAACTTCCTGGGCGACGACCGCAAAACCCTTGCCGGATTCCCCGGCGCGGGCGGCTTCGACGCCGGCATTGAGGGCCAGCAGGTTGGTCTGGAAAGCGATGTCGTCGATCACGCCGATGATCTTGGAGATCTCTTCCGACGAATGTTCGATGCCGCCCATCGCGTCGATCGCCTGGGCGACGATCTGGTCGGAACGGGTTGCCTCGGCGCTGACCGAGGTGACGCGCTGGGCCGCTTCATGGGCGCCTTCGGCCGTCTGGCGAACGGCGACGGTGAGTTCGTCGAGAGCCGCGGACGTCTCTTCGAGATTGGCGGCCTGGCGTTCGGTGCGCTGCGACAGTTCGTTGGAGGCGCGGCGGATTTCTTCCTTGGAGCCGCCGATGTCGATGCCCTTGGCATTGACCTTGCTCATCGCCGCTTCGAGATGGGCGAGCGCCTCGTTGAAGTTGTGGCGGAGCGTCTCGTAACGCGCGCCGAGATCGCTGCAGCGGACGGTGAGGTCGCCCTGGGCCAGCGCTTCGAGCGCTTCGCCGATGGTGGAGACCACGCGGGTCTGCAGCGCGGCTTCCTGCTGCTGAAGGTCGACGTTCTGCTGGCGCTCGCGGTCGAGCTCGGTCTTCTGTTTTTCCTCGCGTTCGGCCATGGCATGGCGTTCGCGGATCTTCTCCTGCAGCGCCTGGGTGGCCTTCGCCATCATGCCCACTTCGTTCGACATCTCCGTATGCGGGATGGCGATCGCGACATTTTCGTCGGCGACGGCTTCCAGTGCGCCATGCACGGCGGCCAGAGGCTTGGTGATGCCGCGGATCACCAGATAGGCAGCGGCAAGGGCAATGATCAGCGCCAGTGCGCCGATAGCGAGTGCTTCCAGTATCATTCCGCGGATTTGTGCCTGCAGGTCATCGGTGTAGACGCCTGTCGCCAGGACCATCTGCCAGGGTTCGAACGCCTTCGCATAGGAGCTCTTCGAGAAGTCGCCGTCAGGCTGCCCCGGCTTCGACGTGCTCATGTAATCGACAATTCCGCCACCGGATCTGCCAACGGAGACCATTTCGTCACGGAACAGCTTCCCGGCGGAATCGGGTTTGCCCTTGCCGTTCTCGCCGATCTTTCTCTGATCGGGATGCATCAGCATCTTCACGTCGTAGTCATAGGCGAAGAGATAGCCGTCGGGCTGGAAGCTCATGGCGGAGACGGCGGCGAAGGCCTGCTTCTGGGCTTCTGCGCGCGTCAGCTCACCGGCCGCCTCGCGCTGCTGGAACTTCTTGAGGATGCCGATCCCGGACTCCACCTGGGTCCGCAGCATTCCATACCGCTCGGCATAGATAGCCCGCGTCGAGGCCTGGAGTTCGAAATAGGTCACGACGGCGAAGCCGGCGATCAGGGCCAGAACCAGCAGCACGAGCTGGTTTGAAATCCTCAGGTTTTTCATGTTCGTTCCATAACTAATTGAGCCGTATCGAGCGACTGGGGGAATGGTTCTGAGTGGAGAGGCGCATTCTGCGCATACGGATGTGCCGACATCGCACATCCGTGAGAATGTAACGAAATATTTGAATAAAAATTAACAATAAGCAACTTTGAGCAGTGAGTTGAATATTTCAGGAGGTCTATATCCGCTTCTACGGAGTTCGAGCGTCAAAGGCTCGAGGCTGAGAAGAAGATTTTCGAATATGGAGGCGCCATAATTCAAATAGACTTCACCAGCATTGCGTGTAATTTAAAGATAAACTTGTATTGCGTGCTTATTTGGGAATGTACCCTGCCTTATGAAGCAAACCGCCGGATCCTTCGATCCGGCGGTTCTCCGTCCCCCGACTAACTTGGATCAGCTTGCGCGGCGCATCTTCTGTGCGACGCGGTTGAGGCTGCCGGCGCCGGTATTGTAGCCGGTATTTTGGCCTGCGCTGATGCGGAAGCTGCTGATCAGGTTCAGCAATTCGTCGGTATCGGCGGCAAGCGCCTCGGCCGAGGCGGTGGTCTCTTCCGCCATCGCCGCATTGTGCTGGGTGGCGGCGTCGAGCTGGTTCAGCGACGACGAGATCGAGCGGAGCGTCGTGTCCTGTTCGGAGGCCGAATGGGCGATCTTGCCGACGATGTCGCTCGCAGCCTTCACCTGGTCGGAGATCCGCTTCAGGGCCTCGCCCGCTTCGCCGACGAGGCGCACGCCGTTCTGCACCTGGCCGGAAGAGCGCGAGATCTGGTCCTTGATCTCCTTTGCCGCAGCGGCGGAGCGCTGGGCGAGTTCGCGAACTTCCTGGGCGACGACCGCAAAACCCTTGCCGGATTCCCCGGCGCGGGCGGCTTCGACGCCGGCATTGAGGGCCAGCAGGTTGGTCTGGAAAGCGATGTCGTCGATCACGCCGATGATCTTGGAGATCTCTTCCGACGAATGTTCGATGCCGCCCATCGCGTCGATCGCCTGGGCGACGATCTGGTCGGAACGGGTTGCCTCGGCGCTGACCGAGGTGACGCGCTGGGCCGCTTCATGGGCGCCTTCGGCCGTCTGGCGAACGGCGACGGTGAGTTCGTCGAGAGCCGCGGACGTCTCTTCGAGATTGGCGGCCTGGCGTTCGGTGCGCTGCGACAGTTCGTTGGAGGCGCGGCGGATTTCTTCCTTGGAGCCGCCGATGTCGATGCCCTTGGCATTGACCTTGCTCATCGCCGCTTCGAGATGGGCGAGCGCCTCGTTGAAGTTGTGGCGGAGCGTCTCGTAACGCGCGCCGAGATCGCTGCAGCGGACGGTGAGGTCGCCCTGGGCCAGCGCTTCGAGCGCTTCGCCGATGGTGGAGACCACGCGGGTCTGCAGCGCGGCTTCCTGCTGCTGAAGGTCGACGTTCTGCTGCCGCTCGCGGTCGAGCTCGGTCTTCTGTTTTTCCTCGCGTTCGGCCATCGCATGGCGTTCGCGGATCTTTTCCTGCAGCGCCTGGGTGGCCTTCGCCATCATGCCCACTTCGTTCGACATCTCCGTATGCGGGATCGTCGCGGTGACGTTTTCGTCGGCGACGGCTTCCAGTGCGCCATGCACGGCGGCGAGCGGCTTGGTGATGTTGCGGATGACGATCAAGCCGACACCGAGTGCAAGCAGGAAGGCGAAGAAACCGATGCCGACCACTTCCAGGATCGTCTTGTTGATCTTGGCGTCGAGGTCGTCGGTGTAAACGCCCGTGCCGACAATGATCTGCCAGGGTTCGAAGGCGCGGGAATAGGCAGCCTTTTCGAAGACCTTGTCGGCCGGCATGCCGGGCTTTTCCCAGTAGTAGGTGGTGACGCCGCCGCCGGCACGGCCCTTGGCGACCATCTCTTCGCGGAACAGGTTGCCCATCTTGTCCGGCTGACCCTTCTGGTTCACGCCGATCAGTTTGGAATTGTAGTGGAACTGCGTCACCGTGTCGTAGTTCAGGCCGAAGAGGTAGCCGGCCGGCTCGTATTTGATCCCTGCCACGGTTGCGAAAGCCAGTTTCTGCGCATCCTCGTGCTTCAACTCGCCCGACTTTTCCCGGTCGTAATAGGACTGCAGGATGGAAATGCCAGACTCCACCTGGGTGCGCAGCATCTCGTAGCGCTCGCCATAGATGGAGGCGATCGAAGTGCGGATCTGATAATAGGTGACGGCGGCGAACGCCATCATGAGCACAGCCACCATCGCCAATAACTGGTGGGAAATCTTGAGATTCTTCATGTTTCGACTCACTTTCAGGCAGCCGAACTCTCCCGGAGGAGCCGGAGCGGGGCGAAGTTTGGGGGGAAGCGCGTCCTGCGCTGGTCATGTGCTTACATCGCACTATGACGGGAGAGTGATCTCGAACATTTGAACAAAAATTTAATTATCCAAGCCTTGACAGCCGCAAACGCAAATATTTTGGGCAGGCTGGATTTGATGATGCGCAATTTGCGCGCATTCCGTGAAAAGCTATTTCAGGAGCACTTTCTGCTATGTAAATATAATGATGTTCTAAAATTAGAACCGATTGGTGCGTAGCTCGAACAGGTCGAGGGCCAGCGGCTTCGGCGCCAGGGAAGCTTCCGCAATTCCGACCGACGCTTCGCCGATCGTTTTCACGGCGCTGGTCGTGGCGTCGGCATCGATGCCGTCGCCCGATGCTTCCGCGGTGGCGATCTGCGTCTGGGTCGAACCGTTGGAGGACGGGTGAAGTTCGGCAATGGCCTTTTCCTCGGCCATCCATTTGGGGAGCTTGCTGACATGGATCACCGGCGAGCCGCCGAGCCAGGCTTCGGTACGCGCCAGCTTCTTCTCACCGTTGATCTCGATGATCTCCGTCTTCTGGGTGCCTGTCGGCAGATCGGGAACCTTGTAGGCCGCTTCGTCGGATTTCGGGGCCACGGCGACCGGGCAACTCGCGCAGGTCTTGGTGACGATACTGACGCCTGGCTGATGTGCGCTGTTGATCACCGTGATCGATGACGCGAAAGCGGAACCGCTTGCAAACACCAAAGCTGTAGCCAGAACGAGACGCATGACCGGGAATCCTTCTTGAGGTCCCCAATGTTTACCGCCGCTTCGTTTCTATCCCGTCTGGATAATCGGTAAATTTTGAATGAACTGGCCTTTCCGGCACTCAGTTCTTTTCGCGCGCCACCGCCTGCCAGCCGATATCGCGGCGGCAGAAACCGTTTTCCCATTCGACCTGGTCCACGAGCCTGTAGGCGCGCGCCTGCGCATCCGCGACGGTCCCGGCGGTCGCCGTGACGTTCAGCACGCGGCCGCCGGTTGCGACAAGTTTGCCGTCCTTGAGCGCCGTCCCGGCGTGGAAGATCTTCTCGCCGGCACCATCGTCCGGCAGGTGGGCGATCGGGGTGCCCTTGTCGTAGACGCCCGGATAACCCTTGGAGGCCATGACCACGGTCAGCGCCACGTCGTCGCTCCACTCGGCGGAAACCAGGTCGAGCGTCCCGGTCGCTGCCGCACGAAGCAGGTCGAGCAGGTCGCTCTTTAGCCGCATCATCAGCACCTGGCATTCGGGGTCGCCGAAGCGGACATTGTATTCGATCAATTCCGGACCCTTGGCCGTGATCATCAGGCCTGCGAAGAACACGCCGGTAAAGGGATGCCCGCTTTCGGCCATGCCGCGGATCGTCGGCTCGATGATCTCCTTCATCGTGCGAGCAACCATGTCCGGCGTCATCACCGGAGCGGGCGAATAGGCGCCCATGCCGCCGGTATTCGGGCCGGTATCGCCGTCGCCGACCCGCTTGTGGTCCTGGGCGGTGGCGAGCGCCAGTGCCGTCCTGCCGTCGGACAGGCAGAAGAAGCTCGCCTCCTCGCCGTCCAGATAGGCTTCCACCACCACTTCGGCACCGGCCGACCCGAAGGCGCCGTCGAAACAGTCGTCGATCGCCGCAAGCGCCTCGTCGAGCACCATGGCGACGGTGACACCCTTGCCGGCTGCAAGCCCGTCGGCCTTCACGACGATCGGTGTGCCCTGCTCGCGCACATAGGCTTTGGCCTCGGCCGCATCGGTGAAGCGGCGATAGGCGCCGGTCGGGATATCGTAGCGGGCGCAGAGGTCCTTGGTAAAACCCTTCGAGCCTTCGAGCTGGGCTGCGGCCGCAGAAGGACCGAAGGTTGCAATACCCTTGGCGCGGAGATGGTCCGCAAGCCCGGCCACGAGCGGCGCTTCCGGCCCGACGACGACGAGGTCGATCGCCTTGTCGAGGCAGAAGGCCGCGACGGCGGCATGATCGTCGATGCCGAGCGATACGAGTTCGGCATGATCGGCGATGCCGGGATTGCCGGGGGCGGCGTAAAGTTTGCCGAGTTTCGGAGACTGGGCGAGTTTCCAGGCGAGCGCGTGCTCGCGTCCACCCGAACCGATCAAGAGAACCTTCATGTCCTGCCCTCGTCTGCGCTGAAAACCTTGGCCCTGCGCGGCGGTTAAGGGGAGGGGAGGCAAAGGTCAAGGGCCAAGGCTTAGGTGGCCTCCCATCTTGTGGCCATCATGGCGTTTTGACGGGAGGCCGTTGCGTTCGACAAAGGTCAGAATTCACCACGCCGATTCTTGGCGCCACGTCGGATATCCAGCGTCGCCTGGAAGATCACCCTGTTCCGATAGGCGAGGAAAGGCACTGGTTCGTTCCGAAGGGACGCATCGTTCAGCTTCTGTTCGAGATAGGAAATGGCAGCCTCGAGCTCTTCATTGGCGACCGCCGTATCAAATGCCAGAATCCTGGCGGCGTTTTTGGGCATTCGTCTCTCCATTCGGCCACATCATGCGGCGGGATGGGTTTTAGTTGCCTCTCGCGGGAGGTGAGAGTGGGTTAATTCTTTTCCACAGGGCCTTGGTTAGCGATCGGTCACCGCCTGTTTCGTTCCGGCACGGCTGGTTCCAATCAAATTGTGGAACCGGCACTCGCCACGTTGCCTTGCCACAAACTTCGACTATGGTCGCGCCTCCCATTTGAACGAGGACGCCCATGGCCGCCGATCTCCGTTTCCTTGCCGCCGCGATTGCCGCGGAAATCAATGCCCGCCCCGAACAGGCCGCCGCCGCGATCGGGCTGATCGACGAGGGCGCAACCGTGCCGTTCATCGCGCGCTACCGCAAGGAAGTGACCGGCGGGCTGGACGATACGCAGCTCCGCAACCTGTCGGAACGCCTGGTCTATCTGCGCGAGCTCGAAGCGCGCCGTTCGACCATTGTCGATTCGATCAATTCCCAGGGCAAGATGACCGACGAGCTTGCCGCAAAGATCGGCAAGGCAACCACCAAGGCTGAGATCGAAGACCTCTATCTTCCCTACAAGCCGAAGCGCCGCACCCGCGCCGAGATCGCCCGCGAGCGTGGCCTTGGACCCTTGGCCGACGCGATCTGGGCCGACCGCAGCGCCGATCCGGCGAAACTGGCCGAGGCCTATATCACGGATGAAGTCGCCGACGTGAAGACGGCGCTCGAAGGCGCCCGCGATATCGTCGCCGAGACCTTCTCCGAAAATGCAGATCTGCTCGGCAAGCTGCGTCAGCATATGCGCAATGGTGCGACGCTGAAGGCCAAGGTTGTCGACGGCAAGCAGGAGGCCGGCGCAAAATTCTCCGACTATTTCGATCATTCCGAACGCTGGTCGACGGCCCCCGGCCATCGCGCGCTCGCCATGTTGCGCGGCTGGAACGAGGAATTCCTGACGCTGACGATCGAAGTCGACCAGGACGATCCGTCGCCGATCAAGCCCGCCCAGCGCATCATCGCTCTTGCCTTCGACATCCGCGACCGGGGTGCCGCCGATCGCTGGCTGATGGAGGCCGCCGGCTGGACCTGGCGTGTGAAACTCTCCGTATCGCTGTCGCTGGACCTGATGCGCGAACTGCGCGAGCGCGCCGAGGAGGAGGCGATCCATGTGTTCGCCCGCAACCTCAAGGACCTGCTGCTCGCCGCACCGGCCGGCTCGCGCACCACGATGGGCCTCGATCCGGGCATCCGCACCGGCGTCAAGGTGGCGATCGTCGATGCCACTGGCAAGCTGCTGGAAACCACGACCGTCTATCCGTTCCCGCCGAAGAACGACATCCGCGGAACCCAGGCCGACCTCGCGTCGCTGATCCGCAAACACAATGTCGAGCTGATCGCAATCGGCAACGGCACCGGCAGCCGCGAGACGGAGAAGCTGGTCGCCGACATGCTGGCGAACATGCCCGTGCCGCCCTCCGGCGCCAAGCCGACCAAGGTCATCGTCTCGGAGGCCGGCGCTTCGGTCTATTCGGCGTCAGAAACCGCCGCTCTCGAATTCCCCGGTCTCGACGTGTCGTTGCGCGGTGCCGTCTCCATCGCCCGCCGCCTGCAGGATCCGCTGGCGGAACTGGTCAAGATCGAACCCAAGTCGATCGGCGTCGGCCAGTATCAGCACGATGTCGATCAGGGAAAACTCTCCCGCTCGCTCGATGCGGTGGTCGAGGATGCGGTGAACGCCGTCGGCGTCGATTTGAACATGGCCTCTGCGCCACTGCTCGCCCGTGTCTCGGGCCTCAGCCGCTCGATTGCCGAGGCAATCGTCGCCCACCGCGACCAGAACGGCGCATTTTCGAGCCGCAGGGACCTCCTGAAGGTCGCCCGCCTCGGCAACCGCACCTTCGAACAGGCGGCCGGCTTCCTGCGCATTCCGAACGGCAGGGAGCCGCTCGATGCGTCCGCCGTCCATCCGGAAGCCTATGGCGTCGCCAAGAAGATCGTCGCTGCCTGCGGCCGCGACCTGCGCTCGCTGATGGGCGACAGCGCAGCCTTGAAGGCGCTCGACCCGAAGCGGTTCATCGACGACACCTTCGGCCTGCCGACGGTCAAGGATATCATCGCCGAGCTGGAAAAGCCCGGCCGCGATCCCCGCCCGAGCTTCAAGACCGCCACCTTCGCTGACGGCGTGGACGAGATCACCGACCTTAAGCCGGGCATGATGCTCGAAGGCACGGTCACCAACGTGGCCGCCTTCGGCGCTTTCGTCGATATCGGCGTGCATCAGGACGGGTTGGTCCATGTTTCGCAGCTTGCCGACCGCTTCATCAAGGATCCGCATGAGGTCGTGAAGGCCGGCGACGTGGTCAAGGTCCGGGTCGTCGAGGTCGATGTGAAGCGGAAGAGGATAGCGCTGACCATGCGCAAGGACGGCGGCGAGGCGGCACCCGCTGCACGCGGCGCCGACCGCGACGCTAGGCCGGTCAATCCAAAAATGATGAAAACCGAAAAAAACGCATCGCAGGGCGCTTTCGGTGCAGCACTCGCAGAAGCTTTAAAACGCAAGTAAATTTCGCGGGCTTCGGAAAAATATCAATCACAGCGTGCAGGTCGTCAGACAAAGGTTTGACGGCCTGTTTTTTTATGTCATTTTCATGGCGGCAATGTGCTTGAAACTCGCACAAAAACGACTAGATTTTGGATTAATAAGGCATCCTTAGTATTATTGGAGGTGGGTCCGTGGCCTCGTCCCTTCACAATCTTCTCAGCAAAATCGTCAAGACAGGTACCCTGACCGTACGCGGTTCTGGTGGTGAGCAGCATTACGGCGGAGGCGGAGGAAGGGCGGTGACTATCCGCTTTACCGACGAAGCCGCCGAACGCGAACTCGTCGCGGATCCGCCCTTGAAGCTCGGTGAACTCTATATGGATGGCCGCCTTCTCGTCGAAGACGGCGACATCTACGAGTTCCTGGCCCTGATCAAGGACAATACGCTTAGCGAAGGCCTGACCTTCGGCATGATCTGGCGCGGCATCGCCCGCGTGCTGGTTTCCCAATTCCGCAATCGCGTGCCGATCAACCACAATCGGCGCAACGTCGCCCATCACTACGATCTCGACGAAAGGCTGTTCTCGCTCTTCCTGGACGAGGACTGGCAATATTCCTGCGCCTATTTCAACCCTCCGGGTATTTCGCTCGATGAGGCGCAGATCGCCAAGAAGCGCCATATCGTCGCCAAGCTGCTTGCCGAACCCGGCCAAAAGGCGCTGGAAATAGGCTCCGGCTGGGGCGGCATGGCCATGTATCTGTCGGAATCCTCCGGCGTCGACGTGACAGGCATCACGTTATCGACCGCGCAGCTCAAGATTTCGCGCGAGCGCGCCGCCAAGCGCGGGCTCGCCAACAGCGTCCGCTTCGAGCTGCAGGACTATTATTACCTGCCGCCGGACAAGCGCTACGACCGCATCGTTTCCGTCGGCATGTTCGAGCATGTCGGCCGGCTGAACTATCCGAAATTCTTCGACAAGGTGAACGACGTTCTCGCTGATGACGGCGTCATGGTGCTGCATTCGATCGGCCAACCCTATCCGGCCCTCATCAACAATCCCTGGATCGAGAAATACATCTTCCCGGGCGGTTACATTCCGGCGATCTCGGAAGTGATGCCGGCGATCGAGAAGGCCGGCCTGCTTGTCTCCGACATCGAAATCCTGCCGATGCACTATGCTTATACGCTGCGCCACTGGCGCGAGCGTTTCATCGCCAACAAGGACAAGGCGGCAGCGCTTTACGACGAACGTTTCGTGCGCATGTGGGAATTCTACCTCGCCGGCTCGGAAATGGCCTTCACCCACGAGAGCTTCTTCATTTTCCAGATGCAGATCGTCAAGAAACGTACTGCCGTTCCGGACAACCGCGACTACATCTACGAGCGCGAGGCGGAACTCAGGGCCTTCGAACAGAGCCGCATCCCGCTCGACAAGGTCGCGGTCTGATCTTTCGCGTGGTTAACAAGCTGGCAATGGAAATGCGATAATAGGACAGAAATCCCCCGTGGGATCTCTGTTCTGTTTTGCGTTTTCAGGATCCGTTGCCATGTCTTTGCCTCTTCGGGCTGCTCTTTTCATTTCCATCTTTTCGATTGTTTCTTCAGGCAGCGCTAAGGCCCAGGAAGGCTTCTGGTCCGGCGACTGGTACCTGACGCTCGGCGGTGCCGGTTTCGTCGCGCCGAAATTCGAGGGCGACAACGGCCGCAGCCTGCAGTTCTCGCCGATCATCTCGCTCGGCCGCCAGAACAGCAAACAGGCACGCTTCTCCTCCCGCAACGACAGCATCTCCTTCGCGCTGATCGACCAGGGTTCGATCCGCGCCGGCGTGGCGGCCAAGCTGATCATGCCGCGCGACGATGATACGTCCGATGACCTCAGGGGTTTGAAGAAGGTGAAGCTCGGCGGCGAAGTCGGCGGGTTCGTCGATATCTATCCGACCGACTGGATCCGCGCCCGGGCCGAAATCCGCCAGGGCATCCGAAGTCACGACGGCGTAGTTGCAGACGTCTCGGTCGACGCGTTCACGGATCTCCAGCCCGACCTCCGGCTATCGGGTGGTCCGCGCGCGACCTGGGCAAGCAACGGCTACAACGATGCGTATTACAAGGTCACGCCGAGCCAGTCCGCGGCGTCGGGCCTCTCCGCCTACGACCCGGGCAGCGGCCTGCATTCGGTGGGCGTCGGCGCGGCGCTGACCTGGAAGGCGACCGAGAAACTCGAGCTCACCTCGTTCGCCGAATACAAGCGGTTGACGGGCGATGTTGCCGACAGCAGCCTGGTGCGCGAGCGGGGTTCTAAAAACCAGCTGATGTTTGGCGTCTCAGCAAGCTACAAGTTCGGCTTCTCGCTGCCCTGAGGCGTGGCTCTTCTACGCCCCAAGTCGTGAGCGTGCTCATGACGGAAGGCGCAGACATCTCCGCACCGGAAGGCAACAAAGCGCCGGCTTGACCGTAGCGTTCGGCCGGCGCTAGAACCGGCCATGACGAACGCCGACGATTTCAGCGGCCGCGTGGCCGACGCTCCATCCGACAATTGGGTCTATCGCGTCCTGCCGCGGCCGGCCTGGCCCTATGCGCAGCTCGCAAGGTGGGACCGGCCGATCGGCTGGCAGCTCCTGATGTGGCCGTGTTTCTGGTCCGCGGCGCTGGCGGCGAACGCTGCCAAGGAAGAGGGCGCGTTTTCCCTCGGCCTCCTGCTTTTCCACCTCGCGCTGTTCTTCCTGGGGTCGGTCGCCATGCGCGGCGCCGGCTGCACCTATAACGATCTGGTCGACCATGACATCGACATGGAAGTGGCCCGCACCCGTTCGCGGCCGCTGCCTTCCGGCCGCGTCTCCCGCTTCGAGGCGAAGGTCTTCATCGCCGTGCAGGCGCTGGTCGGCCTGCTCGTCCTCATCCAGTTCAACGCTTTCGCCATCCTGCTCGGCATCCTGTCGCTGGCGGTGGTGGCGATCTATCCCTTCGCCAAGCGGTTCACCGACTGGCCGCAATTTTTCCTCGGTCTCGCCTTTTCCTGGGGCGCGCTGATGGGCTGGGCCGCCACGTTCGGCAGCCTCTCACTTGCGGCTCTCTGGCTCTACCTGGCGGCCATCGCCTGGACGATCGGTTACGACACGATCTACGCCCACCAGGACAAGGAGGACGACGAGCTGATCGGGGTGCGCTCGACCGCGCGTCTCTTCGGCGACAATACCAAGCCCTGGCTGATCGGCCTTTACGGCCTGGCGCTCGTCTTCCTGCTGCTGGCTTTCGGATCGGCCGGCGTCGGTTTCCTTGCCTATCTCGGCCTTTTCGCTGCGGCGCTGATGTTCGGCTGGCAGGTTTTGGTCCTCGATATCGACAATGCCGACCAGTGCCTGAGGCTTTTCAAGTCCAATAGCCGAGTCGGCGCGATCCTGTTTGCCGGCCTCCTCCTGTCGCTCGCCCTTTAACGGAAAAAGCCCGACCGCTTGAGGATCGGGCTCTCTCCCACCTTATCGCGCGGGCGGTGGACAAAGGGACAAACAAAGCCCTACCGACGCGCGATAATCTCCTTGCCTTCGATTTTCATCGTCACGCCGAGGCTGCCGGTGGTGCGGCGGACCAGGAAGCGCGGCCGGCGGGCCGCGAAATAGGAATGGCGGCGCCGCTGCCTGACGGCATTGGTGCGCACGTCGCCGATATGGTTTTCCAGCGGCCGGGCGATGCCGTCGGCTTCCACCATCAGCATTGGAATGCGATAGGCGTCCGACCAGCTCCGCCAGTCGGCGGCGATGTCGCAGAGGTCGTGGGCGACGAGCAGCGGAATGCACAGATCCGGATCGTCGTGATGCAGTTCGAGCGTGACCGTCACTTCGCCGTCGCCGTGGTCTATGGCGCGGGCTGCAACACCCTTGAAGGCGCGGGCGGGCAGGGCGAAGGAGAGGGGGAGGCCACTTGCGGGGAGAATCTTACGCAGCACAGCGCCGCGTTCGTCGATGGTGATGGAGACATCTCCTGATGTCTCGCGCAGCGCATAGGTAACCTGCTGCGGGAAACGAGACGGATCGAGCCTGAATGTCGACCCTGCCCAAACGGGCTTCAGAACAGTGTTGGTCATCGATATGCTACCCTTGTTTTACCTGAGAGCCGTTGCCGGTTTCTCTACGGGACTTTTGTCCTCTGATAGCCAAAGCATAGGGCGGGCCATGTTCGAGACTGCTTAAAAATAGCGGTTAAAGAAGCCTTGCCTGCCTGGATGGTTAGCGAAAAGGCACGCTTTTGGGTTTCCCGAAGGTGAATCGCGGCGTTCCTGTGCAGGCCTGGAACAATCCCGGCGCGACGCCCGAACGCCCAGAAAAGCCCCGGGCAAGGCTAGGCCGCGATGATTGCGGCAGCATCATTCCGACTCGTGGGGCGTTTCCGTGGTATCGACCTATCTCACCTTCGATCTTGTCAATCGCGACATGCAGAAAAGCCTGAAAACCATCGCTGGGCAGACGATGGTCGTCAACGACACGAAGTACTACCAGGAAAATATCGGCAAGATAAAAACGGTCGACGAGTTCCTCGACAACTATCGCCTCTATTCCTACGCGATGCAGGCGCATGGCCTGGATGACATGATCTACGCCAAGGCGTTCATGAAGCAGGTGCTGGAAAGCGATCTCAGCGACGACAACAGCTTTGCGAACCGCCTGACCGACGATCGATATCAGAATATCGCCGCAGCCTTCAATTTCGGCGTTTCCAACGGAGAAGGGGCCGCCGCCCAGTCCAATGGGCAGATGGAGGAACTCTTCGATACCTATGACCAGACGATCGCCGCCCAGAACGATACGCTCGAGGCCGATACCCGTTATTTCAAGGTGATGCTGGGCGAGACCGGCCATATCACCAACGTCGATCAACTGCTGGCCAATCCCAGGCTTCGCGACTACCTGTTCACCGCCTACGGCATCGACACGAAATACTACAATTACAATGCGATCCGCGGCGTATTGGTCAGCGATCCGGCCGACCCTGCCAGCTTTTACAACACCGCCTACGGCAATACTCTCGACCAGTACAATGCGATGAAGACCGAGGACAGCGAGCTTGCCGAGCGGCTGAGCCTCAGCACGGGTATCCCCGCTTTGCAGGACTCGATCGCGCTTGGCCAGCAGAGGAAAACCGATCTCGAAACCCAGATCGCCGCCAAGCAGGATGAGCTGAACAATGGCGGCCCGGCGACCCTCCAAGACGAGATCGACGCCATGCAGGTGGAGTTGACCAAGACGGTAGAGGCAATCCAGAAAGACCAGACTACCCTCGCCACGTCGCAAACGCGCTATACCGAGCTGGATGGCAGGCTGGTGCCGATCGCCCAGACGGCCGAGCGGCGCGCTGAACTTGCAAAGCTGATCGCCGCCGGGTCGTCCGATGCGCCCTATCTCGGCTTGATGAAATCGCTTGCCGAGGATTTCAACTTCAACGCCGACGGCTCGGTGCCGGCAGGCGGCGCGGTCACTCCCGAAAAGCTGCTTGAGATCGTCGGCGGCTTCTTCAACAAGCAGACCCGTATTACGCATGCCGAGGCGATGTTCAACCAGGAACTCTTCGAGCAGGAACTCAAGACGGCGACCAACGTCACCGATTTCATCGACGACCCGCGGCTTCTCAAATACATCAAGGTCGCCTTCAATCTCGACAAGGTCACCGTCGTCAAGTCGACGATCGAGCAGATCTTGACGAGCGATCTCTCCGACCCGAACAGCTATGCGAACCGCTTCGGGGCTACCAATCCGGAATATCTGGAACTGGCGAAGGCCTTCAATTTCAATACCGACGGCACCGTCGCCGCCGGCCAGGCCCAGGACGAATTGCAGACCAGCTCCACCCGCAGCGATTATATGAGCCGCTGGGACGACAAGCAGGAAGCGGATCTCGACAAGGCCATCAAGTTCTACAAGCTCGACCTTACGGCCGTGAAGACGCTTGACGATTTCCTGAGCGCGGATGCCAACGACTCTTACAAGTTTGCTCTCGAGGCGGTTGGCCTCGACCCGACGACCGTTTCGAAGTTGACGATCAAGAATGCCCTGAAAAGCGACCTTTCCGATCCGAACAGCTATATCTACAAGCTGAAGGACGAACGCTTCGTCTCGCTTGCCAAGTTCTTCAACTTCGACACGAAGGGGGGAGTCACTCGGCAGGTGCTGCTCCAGTCCAATGCGGCAATTACCAATGTCGCCAAGGATTATATCCTGCGCAAAAGCCGGTTCCTGGAAGGCGATGAACTCAAGGCGGCCAGGGCGAAGGCCCAGACCGAGGCGAAATATTACACCGACGCGATGCAGCGTATCGGCAGCCGCGACGAGCTGCTCGCCGACCGCAAGACGCTCGACATCCTGCTGATCTCCAAGGGAATAGATCCTTCGACGGTCACCAACGACTTCCTCAAGGAGGCTTTCAATTCGGATCCGGCTGATCCCAACAGCTTCGTGAACAAGCAGACGGACAAGCGATTTGCGCAGATCGTCGGTACTTTCAATTTCGATTCCAAGGGCGAGATCGACCGCAGCTCGGCAGGCGAGGCCCAGAACGGCGGCGAGGTCGTCGCGACCCAGGACCTTTATGTCCGCCAGATGCTCGAAACCCAGCAGGGCGAGGAAAATCCGGGGGTCCGCCTTGCGCTCTACTTCGAGCGCATGTCCGACAGCATCACCGACCCTTATGTGATCCTCGGCGACGAAGCGCTGATGGAGTTCTTCCGTGTCACCTTCAGCCTGCCCCAGGAGATCGGCAATATGGATGTCGATCAGCAGGCCAAGATAGTCGAGAAAAAGCTCAATCTCGAAGACCTGGCAGATCCGGAAAAGGTGAAGAAATTGGTGCAGCGCTTCACGATCATGTACGATCTGGAAAACAGCCCCGTTACGGCATCGCCGGCGAGCATTCTGAGCGGCGGGGGCTCGACAGGCATCAGCTCGGATACCCTGTGGGCGTTGTCCCAGATCAGGATGAGCTAAGGGCGGCCACCGTCAGGCGTCGTCACTCTTCTCCGCCCTCTCGAAGCGAGGATCGGCATTCGATTCAAGCCAGTCGAGGTCTGCGCGCATGGCGTCGCGGCTCGCCTTTTCCATCCGCCGGTAGCGGGACAATAGTTCCTGGCCGAACTCGGTCAGGCCCGCACCTCCGCCGCTTTTCCCGCCATGGCGGGTGAAGATCGACGGCTCCTTGAACATCCGGTTGATTTCGTCGCCGAGCAGCCATGCCCGCCGGTAGGACATGCCGATCGAGGCGCCTGCCGCCCGGATCGAGCCGTGTTCGGCGATCAATTCCAGGAGTTGCGCCTTGCCCGGGCCGAGTCGCACGCCGTTGTCGAGGTCGATCCGGATCGTGGTCTTCGGCGGCTGGCTCATGGAATGGCCACCACCTTGCCGGGGTTCATGATGCCGGCCGGATCGAACGCCTGCTTGATGCGCCGCATCAGGTCCATCTCGATCGGCGAGCGGATATGGGCAAGCTCGTCGCGCTTCAACTGGCCGATGCCGTGTTCGGCCGAAATCGACCCGCCGGCGGCCAGCACCATGCCGTGGACGATCGCGTTGATTTCCCGCCAGCGGCCGATGAAGGCCGCCTTTTCGGCGGCCATGTCGGCACTGACAGGCTGCGAGATGTTGTAGTGGATGTTGCCGTCCCCGAGATGGCCGAAGGCGCAGACCCGCGCACCCGGCATGGCTGCCAGCACCGCCTGCTCGGCTTCTGCCATGAAGCTCGGGATTTTCGAGACAGGCACCGAGACGTCATGCTTGATCGAACCGCCCTCCGGCTTCTGGGCGTCCGACATGCTTTCGCGCATGTGCCAGAGCGCCTTCTGCTGGGCGACGGAGGAGGCGATCACGGCGTCACGGATGAGGCCTGCCTCAAAGCCCTGTTCGAGCAGTGATTGCACCATGGACTCGGCCGTCTCGGCGGAATCCGAAGTCGAGATGTCGATCAGCGCGTACCACGGATGCGGCTCGGAGAGCGGATCGCGCACGCCCTCGATATGCCGGGTCACGAATTCGATGCCGATGCGTGGCATCAGCTCGAAACCGGTCAGCGCCGTGCCGCAGAGGTTCGAGGCCCGCTCGAAGAGTTTTAGCGCATCTGCCGGTGAGTTAAGGCCGGCAAGCGCCACCTGATGCCCGACCGGCTGCGGAAAAAGTTTCAGCACGGCGCCGGTGATGATGCCGAGCGTGCCTTCCGCGCCGATGAAGAGATCTCGCAGGTCGTAGCCGGTATTGTCCTTCTTGAGCCGGCGCAGGCCGTCCCAGATCTCGCCTGTCGGCAGCACCACTTCGAGCCCGAGGCAGAGCTGGCGCGTATTGCCGTAGGCGAGCACGGCGGTGCCGCCGGCATTGGTGGAAAGGTTGCCGCCGATGCGGCAGGAGCCCTCCGAGCCGAGCGACAGCGGAAACAGCCGGTCGACGGCTTCCGCCGCCTTCTGGACGTCGGCAAGGATGGCGCCGGCATCGGCGACAAGCACGTTGGCGACCGGATCGACGTCGCGGATCCGGTTCATGCGTTCGAGCGAGACGATCAGGTCGTGGCCACCGGCGCGGGGGGTCTGCCCGCCGACGAGGCCGGTATTGCCGGTCTGTGGCACGATCGGCGTGCCGGTTTCGCTCGCAAGCTTCAGGATCGCCGACACTTCCTCGGCCGAGCCCGGCTTCAGGAGCATCGGCGAGGAACCTTTGTAGAGTCCGCGGCCCTCGACGAGATGCGGCGCAAGATCGTTCGCGTCGCGCAGGACGTGGTTTTCGCCGACGATCGCCGCGAAGCGGTCGAGAAGCTCTGGTTTCGGCCCTGAAATGTCCATCGGCGTCTCCTCCTCTTTTACCCCCGGCTTATTCCCGCGGGGCGGCCGCCCTCGCCAGCCGGTCGTTGATCGCTTCGCCGAGCCCATGGTCGGGAATGGGCGTGACGGCGATACTGGCGGCGCCGGTCGCATCGGCCTGCTTCAGATAGTCGAACAGATTTGCCGCCGCCTGCGCAAGATCGCCGGAGAGGCTCAGGTCAAAAACCGCCTTTGCCAGTTCTATTCCCTTCACCCGAGCGGAACCGAACCGGATCAATGCTTCGCCTTCATCGACATGGTCGGCGTTGAGCCTGACCTGCGCTCCCGGCGCGTAATGGGAGGCGAGCATGCCGGGGGCCTCGATGATCGCCGCCGGGCCTTCCGGCCGGATCACCTCAAAGCCGATGGCTTTTTCGATCTCTTCCGCCGCAACCCCGCCCGGCCGCAACAGCCGGATCACACCGTCCTCGACGCGAACGATGGTCGACTCCACGCCGACCGGCGCCGCACCGCCGTCGATGATCAACGCCAACTTGTCGCCGAGGTCGTCGGCGACGTGGGCCGCGCTGGTCGGGCTCACCTTGCCGGACGTATTGGCACTGGGGGCGGCGAGCGGCTTGCCGAAGGCGCGGATCAGTTCGGACGCGAAACCCTTGGGAAGCCGGATGCCGACCGTATCGAGCCCGGCCGTCGCCAGCGTATGAATGCCGCTTTCGGGCTTCAGGGGAAGGATCAGGGTGAGGGGACCCGGCCAGAAGGCTTCGGCAAGCCTGCGCGAGATCGGATCGAAGTCGGCATAGCGCTCGGCCATGTCGAGATCCGACATGTGGCAGATCAGCGGGTTGAAGCGCGGTCGGCCTTTGGTCTCATAGATGCGGGTGATGGCGGCGGGATTCGTGGCGTCGGCCGCAAGTCCGTAGACCGTCTCCGTCGGGATCGCCACGGGAAGTCCGTCCGCAAGGACGGCGCACGCTTGACGAAGCGCGCCGTCATGATCCCGGGTGATGTCGATGATTTGAGCCGTCATATCCGCCCGTCAATAACGCGGCCCGGGGCGTCTTCAAAGCCTTTTGATGATCTCGCGAAGCATTTCGTTGGACGTGCCGAGCATCAGGACGTTCTTGATGGCTTCCATCGGATCGTTGGTCTGGAACAGAAGGCCGTTCTTGCGGATCGTGCGGTTGATCTGCAGCGGCTGACCGGCCTCGCGTTCGACCGCAACGGCAAAATACATGCGCGAATAGGCCGGGCTGATATGTTCGAAGAACGTTTCTTCCTCGCCGATCTTGGAGAAGAAGTTGGCAATATAGAAAGACCAGCTCACAGGGACGCCGCGTGGAAGAAACGTTCTTGCCGCGGTGACATGGCAATAGCCGAGATGTGGCCGCTCATCGAGCGTGTGGTGAAAGATAATCTTCGGAAACTGGATCGAACGATGGAAGGAGTTGATCCGGTTGTGGCTCGTTTCCCCGGCTGCCTCGAGCCTTTTGCCAGTGCGCTCGGCGACCTCTTCATGGGTGAGATAACGGCGCTCTTCCGGCAGCCAGACCGGATTGTAGCGGGCGATGCGCCCTGTCCGGAGGAATTCCGAATGGGCAGCAGTCTTCATCACCACCGGCGCCGGAGGCTTTGGTGGAGGAGCTTTGTAATAACGAATCTTTCCCTTGGCCTGCACGGTGGCATCGCTCCCATTCGAGCCGGGATTTTATGGCTTATCCCTTAATGACAGGTTTCGCTTTCGCGGGGCTGGAGTGTTGCATTTTGGGCCGTTTCGCCGCTGTCGCCAACGCGGTTGCCGATGTCGCAATGTCGCCTATGCGACACGCTCGCTCGATGATTATATCCGCCTCGATCTTGAGGTGCCGCCTGGCTAGGGAAGGCGGAGAATTGGGAAGCCGGCAAGGGTCTTGCAAGCCCTCATCCGGCGCTGCCCCCGCAACGGTGGTGGAGCAAGAAGCTTGGCATGAGCCACTGGGAAAGAGCCGAAAAGGCCGCCCGGGAAGGCGCCGAGCCCGTCCCGCAGGGGACATGCTCCTGAGCCCGGAAACCAGCCTCGGGACAAAAGATGACGACCGGACGCGGCGGGCGTTCGGGACAGGGTTTGGGGCGGGCTTCAAGGCCTGCGGCATTTCCATGTCCTTCCGCTGTCCATTTTTGACGAGGAAGGTAATATGGAAATTCGCAATCAGGCCCTGCGGCAGCTCAAGAACCGCCGTGAAGGCTTCAGCCTCGAACAGCCCTTCTATACCGATCCCGCCTATTACAAGCTCGATCTGGAAATGATCTGGTACCGCGACTGGCTGTTCGTCGGACATGATTGCGAGCTGCCCAAGGCCGGAGCCTATTTCACCTTGCAGATCGGTGACTATCCGATCGTCATCGTGCGCGGTCGCGACAACCAGATCCGGGCGCTGCACAATACCTGCCGCCACCGCGGCAGCCGCGTCTGCACCAAGGAGCACGGCTCGGCGGTCCGGCTCGTCTGTCCATACCACCAATGGACCTACGAGCTGGACGGCTCGCTTCTGGTCGGCCGCCAGATGGGTCAGGATTTCGACAAGACCCAGTTCAGCATGAAGAAGGTCCATTGCGAAAGCGTCGCCGGCTATATCTTCATCTGCCTTGCCAACGAGGCGCCGGATTTCGCGCCGGTTCGCGCGGCGATCGAGCCCTATATGGCCCCGCATCGCCTGTCGGAAGCCAAGGTCGCACACCAGTCGACGATCATCGAGAAGGGGAACTGGAAGCTCGTCTGGGAAAACAATCGCGAGTGCTACCACTGCGCCGCCAACCACCCGGAACTCTGCCGCACCTATCCGGAATCGCCGACCGCGACCGGCGTCCAGGGTGCCAAGGACGATCCGGTCATCGCCGCCCACTGGCAGCGTTGCGAGGAGGCCGGGTTGCCGAGCGAGTTCCGGATGGACGAGACCGGCCAGTTCCGCGTCGCCCGCATGCCGCTGATCGAGGATGCCGAGAGCTATACGATGACCGGCCGCAACGCCGTCCAGCGCAAACTCTCCGACGACGTGACGATCAACTCGATCGGCACCATGCTGCTCTTCCACTATCCGAGCAGCTGGAACCACATTCTCGGCGACCACGCGATCTCGTTCCGCGTCACCCCGCTCGGGCCGGAGGAGACGGCGGTCACCACCAAATGGCTGGTTCACAAGGATGCGGTCGAGGGCGTCGATTACAATCTCGAAGAACTGACCCATGTCTGGAACATGACCAACGATCAGGACCGTCAGATCGTCGAGGAAAACGCCTTCGGCATCCGCTCGCCCGCCTATGAGCCGGGTCCCTATTCGGCGCTCCACGAGGGCGGCGTCATGCAGTTCGTCGAATGGTACTCGAACTTCATGGTCAACCGCCTGCAGGGCGACCAGGCGAAACTCTCGATCGTCGCCTGATCGCCAAGTCGTGATCGGCACCGGGTGCCCTGCCAGGAACGGAAACTGAGATCCGGCGTTGTTTTCTGATTGAAAATCAGAATGAGGAAACGCTCAAGATGAATGCTTTTCGTTTGCGCCTGACCGCCGCGGCAGTTGCCGTTGCGACGATGTTCGCCGGTGTCGTCCCTGTACAGGCAGTTCAGATGCCGGCTGCCCCGTCAGGCATTTCGGCCGCCGGCGATATCACCAGTATCCAGTACCGTCGTGACTTCCGGCGTGACCGATATGGCTGGTATCGTGGCCACCGCGGTTATCGCGATCGCCGGCCCGGCTACCGTTATTACAACGGATTCTGGTTCCCGCTCGCCGCCTTCGGCGCCGGTGCCATCATCGGTGGTGCAATACAGGCAGACCGTGGCGGTTATTCGAGCCGTCACGTCGCCTGGTGTGAAAGCCGCTATCGCAGCTACCGGGCCTGGGACGATACCTATGCGCCGCGCGCCGGCGTGCGGGCACGCTGTATCTCGCCTTATAGGTAAGCAAGCATTGTTCGTCTCGACAGCAAGCCCGGTCGCGGATATGCCGCGACCGGGCTTGCTGCGTCGCGGGCACGTTAATTGCGCATTCAGGATGAACTTCCTAAGGTTGCGGCGAAATTGAAAATCCGCTGCATACTGAAATATTGCCTGGTAAAATTGAAACATAGACAAGGGATCTGGGGACTTAACATGAATCTTTTAAAGAAGATCGCGGTTGCGGGCATCTCCGCTGCCGTTCTCGCCGGCTCGCTGATGCCGGCTCAGGCGCTGCCGTTGCCGTCCGCTCCCGGTATTGGCGTCGAAACGGACGCCAATACCGGCGTCACCCTCGTGCAGTACCGTCGCCATGGCGACGGCTGGTATGGCGGGCATCGCGGCTATCGCCACTACCGTCCGGGCTATCGCCACCATAACGGCTACTGGTTCCCGCTGGCTGCATTCGGTGCCGGCGCCCTGATCGGCGGCGCCATCGCCGCTCAGCCGCGTTATGCCGAACCGGCTCCGGCCTATGGCGGTGGCGACGATATCAATCCGCGCCACTACGAATGGTGCGCTGATCGTTACCGCTCCTACGACGCCTATTCGAACTCGTTCCAGCCGAACTACGGCCCGCGCCAGACGTGCTACTCGCCTTATTTCTAAGTTCCCGATAGCCACTAATCCACCCGTCCGGTATCGAACCCGGGCGGGTTTTCATTTGTTCGGCGGTCAGAGAATTCCGGTGCGCTTCAACAGCCACCAGGCGGCAAGCACCGAAACGCCGATCAGGCCGAAGGCATAGGCCGTCCCGCCGGAATTCCCCTCGAAGGGTAGCGACGAGGTGTTCATGCCGAAAAATCCGGTAACCAATGTCGGCGGCAGCAGGAAGGCGGTCATCAGCGACAGGATGTAGAGGTGCCGGTTGGTTTCAGAGGAGAGCTTCGAGTCGATTTCCTCGTGCAGCAGCCGGGCGCGTTCCTGTAGCGCGTAGACGTCGTGATCCGCCGCCTCCAGCCGGCCGATCAACCGCGCGGCAGCGTCGTCGAAGCCGGGCGGCATCTCGTCGTCGTCGGTCGCCGCGGCGCGCCGCAGCAGCGTCAGCACCGTCCTCAGGTGCCGGTGCAGCCTGACCACCGTTCGCCTGATCGGCGCAAGCCTGCGCCTCTCGTCGCGCGGCGTATTGTCGTAGACGAAATCCTCGATAATGTTCATCTCTTCGGTCAGCTCCATCACCAGCGCAATCAGGGTGCGCTGGAATTCCGCGACCAGGGTCTCGAACACGTCGATCGGCTTCATGTAGCGCGAGGCGTTCTTTTCGATCGCAGCCCGCACCCGGTCGATCGAACGCAGGGGCTGCAGGCGCGTGGTGATGATGATCCTGTCCGAGACGAAGAAATGCAGCCAGCCGATATTGCGGGTCTCGCTGTCGAATTCCCGCTGGAAGTCGACAAGCGTGCCATAGACGAGCTGCTCGTCGAGCGTCACGGCGGCGTGCGTGTCATGGGTGGTGAGTGCGGCGATAGCCGGCGGTGTCAGGCCAGGAAAGCTCTCCAGGAAGGCGTTGACGCGGCTGTCGGCGAGATTGAGATGCAGCCACAGGAACCCGTCGCCGACTTCGAGATCGCTGCGCGTCGCATCGAGCGGCAACCGGGTGCAGGGGGCCGAGCCCGGATGGAAGCGATAGGCCCAGACGAGGCCTGGGACAGCGGGGTTCACGAGGGACATGGGCGAGGAATCCGGAAGCATAGGCATCACTCCATAGACCTCTTGTGTAACGCTGGTTTCAACAAGATTCTCTAAAGCAGAAGAAGTTGCTTGGGCTTGTCATTCGGTCAGCGCCGTCGCCAGCGGCTCAACGCGACTGGAAATTGATATGCCGCCCGGAAATGAATATCGCAAGCAATCCGAAGCTGTCGCCGCCGCCGACCGAAACGATCCGGACCTTTTTGCGTGGCCGGACGCCGCGCTTGCCGACTATCTGGCGGACGAAGACGAAGGCCTCGTCGAGACAGCCCTGGTGAAGGAATATTGACAACGGTATTTACGTTTACGTAAAAAGCATATGAGGAATGCCGACGGAGCAGAATCGGCTAGAATACGGCAGTTACGTCTGCGCCCACGAGGAGGAGCATCATGTACAAGGCACCGGTCGAGGAGATCGCCTTCACCCTGAACCATGTGGCGGGCCTTTCCGACGCCCTGGAGATCGGCAGGTTCGGCGACCTGAGCGCCGATCTGGTCGAGGCGATCCTGGAAGAGGCGGGACGGTTTGCCGGCAACGAAATGGCGCCGCTCGGCGAGATCGGCGACAAACAGGGCGCCAGCCTCACCGACGGCAAGGTGAAGACGCCGGACGGCTGGCCGGAACTCTATCGTCACTGGCGGGAGGGCGGCTGGAACGGCCTGACCGCGCCGGAAGCTTATGGCGGACAGAACCTGCCGCATATGCTCAACGTCGCCGCGCTCGAAATGTGGAATTCCGCCTCCATGGCGTTCGCGCTCGCCCCGACGCTGACGATGGGCGCGATCGAGGCGCTGGTCGCCCACGGCAGCCATGCGCTGAAGGAAAAATACCTCGCAAAGATGGTGTCTGGCGAATGGACCGGTACCATGAACCTGACCGAGCCGCATGCCGGCTCCGATCTCGGTGCCCTGAAGACCCGCGCCGAGCGCAGCGACGACGGCACCTACCGCATTTTCGGCCAGAAGATCTTCATCACCTGGGGCGAGCACGACGCCGCCGACAATATCATCCATCTGGTGCTGGCACGGCTTCCCGATGCGCCTGCCGGTACCCGCGGCATCTCGCTTTTTCTGGTGCCGAAATTCCTGGTGGGCGACGATGGATCGCTCGAAGCCCGCAACGACGTCTTCTGCCATTCGATCGAACACAAGCTCGGCATCCACGGCTCGCCGACCTGCACGATGATCTATGGCGACGGCAAATATTCTCCCGGCAACGACGAGGACAAGGGTGCGGTCGGCTGGTTGATCGGTGAGGAGAACAAGGGCCTCGCCTGCATGTTCACGATGATGAACAATGCCCGCCTGGCGGTCGGCATGCAGGGGGTGGCGATCGCCGAGGCCGCCACCCAGAAGGCGGTCGCCTATGCCCAGGATCGCACCCAGGGCAAGGCGCCCGGCTGGTCAGGTAACGGGATGAGCCCGATCATCGAGCATCCGGATATCGCCCGCACGCTGATCACCATGAAGGCGCTGACGCAAGGGGCGCGCGCCATCTGCTATGCCTGCGCCCACGCGATCGACATGTCGCACCATACCGAAGGCGCCGAGGCCCGCCACTGGACCGAACGCGCAGCGCTGCTGACGCCGATCGCCAAATCCTTCGCGACCGATGCCGGCGTCGATGTCGCGTCGCTCGGCATCCAGGTGCATGGCGGCATGGGCTTTATCGAGGAGACGGGTGCTGCCCGTTACCTGCGCGACGCCCGCATCGCGCCGATCTACGAGGGTACCAACGGCATCCAGGCGATCGACCTCGTGACCCGCAAGCTGCCGCTCTCCTCGGGCGACCAGGTGCGCGGCTTCCTCGGCGAGTTGAAGGAGATCGCCGACAAGGTCTCCGCCTCCAACGACACTGCATTCGGCGAGACGGGCGACCGCCTGCGGGCTGCAATCGCCGCACTCGAAACCGCCACCGGCTGGCTCCTGGAAACGCAGGGTGCCGGCAGGACGGCCGATGCGCTCGCCGGTGCGACGCCCTATCAGCGCCTGTTCGGCCTGGTGCTGACCGGCTGCTACCTCGCCAAGGGCGCGCTTGTCGCCGCCGATAACGGCGGCCCCGAGAAGCGCGTCGCGCTCTGCCGCTTCATGGCCGAGAACCTGCTCGCCGAAACCTCGGCCCTGAAGGACCGGGTCATTTCGGGCGCAGCGAGCTTACAAGCTGCCCGCGCGATCCTGGCCTGAAGGAGATATCCGTGAGCGACAGCCACATCCTCGTCGAGCATCCTGAGGCCCATCCAGGCGTCATGGTCATCCGCTTCAACCGGCCGGAAAAGAAGAACGCCATCACTTCCGCCATGTACAACCGCATGACCGCGGCACTCGAAGAGGCCAACCGCGATGACGCCATCCGCGCCGTCGCCTTCCTGGGCACCGAAGGTTGCTTCTCCGCCGGCAACGACATGGGCGATTTCCTGGCCTATGCCATGTCCGGATCGAAGGAGGCGCCTGCCGCCGCCGTCTTCATCAAGGCGCTGGCGCTGGCCGAGAAACCGCTGGTATCCGGTGTTGATGGCCTGGCGATCGGCATCGGCACTACCTTGAACATGCATTGCGATCTCACGGTCGCGTCGGCGCGCAGCCTGTTCAAGACGCCCTTCGTCGATCTGGCGCTGGTGCCGGAAGCTGCCTCCAGCCTGCTCGCACCGAAAGTCATTGGCCACCAGCGCGCCTTTGCCATGCTGGTGGCGGGCGAGGGTTTTTCGGCAGTTGCCGCGCTCGATGCCGGTCTGATCTGGAGGATCGTCGAGCCGGACGTGGTCGAAGCCGAAACGCTGGCACTTGCCCTAAACCTTGCGAAGAAACCGCCGCAAGCCCTGAAGATCGCCCGCGATCTGGTGCGGGGCCCGCGCGACGCGGTGCTTGCCCGCATGGATGAGGAACTGGTGCATTTCTCCGCCCAGCTCAAAAGCGCCGAGGCGCGCACTGCCTTCGAGGCCTTCATGCGGCGTTAACGGTGCCGCATGGGAAATTTTTGTTCCCGTCTTCTTTTGACGCAACTTCACCGCTAGATTGCCTCCACAACTTGGGAGGAAAAAATGTCGTATCGTTTCTGGTCGTGCCTGCTCGTATTGCTTCTGGGAATAGCGCCGGCGCAGGCCGAGATGCTGGCATTCCCATTGCAGAGCCAGCCGCTGCAACTCGCCCAGAGCCCCTCCGTCACTATCGGGCCGAATGGCGTCATCATCCGCCGTGATGATGATCGTGACCGGTATCGTGACGCAGACCGGTATCGCGACCGTGACCGCGATAGAGATCGCCCCCGCCCGCAACGTTATGTCTGCGTCGTCTCCCCGCCGCCGAGCATGGACCGCCGTCGTCCCTATGTCTGCAACGCCGAACCGGGTCGCGTTGGCGGCCGTTGCCGCTGCTCGGGCGTCGTCGGCAGCGGCACGCTTGATCTCGATCGGTGAATGGCCCGGCGGTCCTCCGCCGAGCCGTTATCGGCTGTTCAGCCGATCGGGTTGATATCCCCCACGAAGCGTATCAGGTCGGCCATGGTGAAGTGGCCGGCCGCGGCGCTGGGCAATTCCGGCTTCCAGTTGGAGCGCAGCCACAGGAACGACTCGTGGTCCCCGTGCACGAGGCCGAGAAACGTCTCCGCGACGATGGTCGATGCCATCGGGCCGAGGCGTTCGCCCTGGTGGTAGTGCTGCGCCTCCTTCAGCACGTAGTACCAGAGCGGCGTCTTGATGTGCAGGCCGTGCCGCTCCGCAACTGTGCCGTCCTCGCCCCTGGCGATCTGCTCCGGCGCCATCGGCGTGAGGTTGATGGCTCGACAGACATCCTGACCGGATGGCAGGCCGATCTGCACCCCACGCCGCAGGTTGCGAAAGGCGAGATTGGCTTCCCGCCTCTCGGTCTCGGTCGGGTCCTCCCGAAGGCCGGGAAGTGCATGAAGCGAAGGCGTGATGAACGGGTCCAGCCGCCGCGAGAAGTTGAAGGCAAAATCGGGATTGTCGGTTCCCTCGATATCGAAGAACCTCCGCCAGTCGATCGCCCAGTTGGACGGAAGAGCGACCTGCGGATTGAGCGGGAAGTCTTTGGGATCCGGATCCAACTCGCCGACGATCTTGCCCGACTTGCCGGTGAAGAAGAAGAGCAGCGGAAGCGTACCATTGGCAATCGCGCCGGGGCCGGGATGGAAGACGTGATTGTGGCTGTATGTCTCGCGCACCATCGAATGGCCGAGACGGTAGGCGGCCGCTGCAAATTCCGCGGGCATATAGGGCGTCTCGACGAACCGGTAATAACGCCGGCCGGCATTTTTGATCTTGCGGACGAGCCCCGGCTCGGTCAGCCTTTCGACGAAATCGAACAACACGATCCACTGATAGTGCCAGGTGACGATGCGGCGCGCTTCCTTGAAAAGTGCGGCTCCATCCAGGCCGGGTTGCTTCTCTTTGACCCACTCGACGACGGCATTGTGGAACTTGATCATCAGCAGGTGGGTCTGCGCGACGAGGAGATTTTCGTCGTTCCGCTCGTCGAAGATCAACGCGTGGCCGACCTGGTTGCGCGGCAGATCGTTTGGCAGGGACGGTATTTTCTTGGCTGGATTGGTCGGTGAATTGTCCCCGGATTCCGCCGCATGCCCCACCAGCAGCTTCGGGCTGATCCTGAAGCTCACCGGATCGCGCTGGTAAAGATAGGGATGAATGCCCGGGCCATCTCCGTAGAGCGAATCGAGATCGAGTGCCGGACTTCTGAAATTCCTGGTTGCCAGGGGATCAGCCTTCTGCTGATCGAGCGGCGTCGTATCGAGCGTGATGTCGTGATCGACGAATTGGCCGAAATAGGTAAAGCCTGCGGGGATGTTCTTGTTGTCACCCGCAGGATCGGGGTTTTCGCCGGGATCCCCCGGCTCCTTCATCGCGCGGGCGAGTTCGATCAGGATATCGTCGTCGACATTGAGCGGATCCAGTTTCGGAAACATCCGCCCGAATTTACCGGGATCCCCATGCCCGGTCTGAGACTGAAGCGTCTCCCAGTGCATGCCGCGGACGCCGTGTCCATGCATTGCGAATTCTGTCATGATTGTCCTCCTTCGAAGACCATCGCCGCTGGTTATTCGCGGTTGATGGTTGCACCGAAGGATGGCACCTTAACCCTTGGATGCAAACCAATCGAACGCAATCAAGGATTGTTGGAGTCGTGCAAGGCGGCTATTTTTGCAGCAGCGCCACCGCTTCCACGTGCGGCGACCAGAGGAACTGGTCGATCGGCGTGACGGCCTTGATCTCGTATCCGCCATCGACAAGAATTCTGAGGTCGCGGGCGAGCGTCAGCGGGTTGCAGCTGACCGCCACGACCGTCTTGACGCTCGAACGGGCGAGATCCTGCATCTGGACTTCGGCCCCGGCGCGCGGCGGATCGAAGACGACGGCATCGTAGTTCTTCAGTTCGGACACCATCATCGGTCGGCGGAACAGGTCGCGTTTCTCCACCGACACGGGCTTCAGCCCCTGCGTATTGCGGGCGGCGTGATCGAGCGCTCTGACCGACTTCTCGTCGCCTTCGACCGCATGCACCTTGGCGATGCGGGCGAGCCTCAGCGAAAACGTGCCGGAACCGGCAAACAGGTCGATCACGCGCTTGGCCTTGCCGACATGCGAGAGCACCAGTTCGGCCATCGCGTCTTCTGCCGGTTTCGTCGCCTGGGTAAAGGCGCCGGGCGGTGGGGAGACCTTGACGCCGCCGAAATCCACCAGCGGCTTCTGCAATTCGATGACGATCTCGCCATTCACCGAAACCCGCGCGATGCTTTTCAGCGCGAGCATGGTCTCGGTTACCGTGCGTCGCTGCTTGTCGTCGAGCGGCTTCAGCCCCTCCGCGGCGAGGTCGAGACCGGCGAGGGTTTCGAGAACCGAGATCCGGAACGTCTCCGAGCCGGTCGCCAGTGCCTTGCCCACGGCGCGGATCGCCTCCAGCCGGGCAACGATGCCGGGCGAGGCGATCGGACATTCCACGATCGAGACGATATGGTTGGTCTCGGCGCGGTTGAAGCCGAGCAGAAATTCCTTCTCGGTCCGGCGGGCGGAAAATACCACCCGCCGACGCTCGCCGGGATGCGCTATGACCAACTCGCCCACTTCAGGCGTCAGGCCCTTGGATTTCAGCGCTTCGACGACGAGATTGCGCTTGAAGGCGTGGTAGGGCGCGTCCGCCAAATGCTGCAGCGAACAGCCGCCACAGGCGTCGCTGTCCGGTCCGAAGTGGCGACAGGCCGGTGTCACCCGGTCCGGCGAGGGGTTGGAGGTCGACATGACCGTGCCGTGATCGCCGTTGCGGGCGATCGCCAGCGTTTCGCCGGGCAGCGCATAGGGCACGTAGACAGGGCCGTCTTCGCCGTTGGCGATGCCGTGTCCCTGGGCGCCCAGCCGATTGATCGTGACGGTCACCGTGCTCATGAGGGTTCACCGGGCTTGCGGCCTGCGAGCAGATATTCCTGGTTGCCGTCGCCGCCGGCTATCGGGGAAGGGATGAGCCCGAGGCTCGCCCAGCCCATCTCTTCGACCAGCCAGCGTTCGAGCTCGGCTGCCACCTGCGGCGCCGTCTCCGGCTCCTTCAACAGCCCGGCCTTGCTGATGGCATCGCGCCCCGCCTCGAATTGCGGCTTGACCAGCAGCACGCAATGCGCGCCGGGCTCGGCAAGGTCGAGGGCCGGCGCCAGCGCCAGCTTCAGCGAAATGAACGAGACGTCCGAGACGATGAAGGTGATCTCGCGGTCGTCATAATCCTCGGCAGTCAGATGGCGGGCGTTGAGGCCCTCGATATTGGTGACGCGCGGTTCGGCGAGCAGCCGCGGATGCATCTGCCCATGACCGACGTCGATCGAGGTGACATGCTCTGCGCCGCGCATGATCAGCACTTCGGTAAAGCCGCCAGTCGAGGCGCCGATATCGAGACAGTCATGGCCGGCCGGATCGAGCTTGAAGTGGTCTAGCGCCGCAACGAGCTTCAGCGCCGCGCGGGACACGTAATCCTGCGCCGGGTCGTCGATGGTGAGTTTCGCGTCGAGCGGGAAGGTAAGGCTCGGCTTGGTGACGACACGGCCGTTGACCGTGACGGTGCCGCGGGCGATCGCGTCGCGCGCACGGGCTCGGCTCGCGACGAGATTGAGCGAGACGAGAAGCTGGTCGAGGCGTTGGTTTTCGGGAGTTGAGGACATGGTAGCAGTCAATGCCTGCCTATCGCCTGGCTTGCAAGGGGCTTGCCCCATGAAAACTCCCAGCCGCATTCAATCAAATTTTAATCATGTTGGGATTCTCTCCAGGCTGGAGGAGATGTCCAATGCTGTTTCAACTGAGAGCGGAAGCAACTGATGTCGCTTAAAGACCTATCCCTGAACAAGAAGCTGATCATCACCTTTGCGGCGTTGATGTCGATCTGCCTGCTGGCGTCCGCCGGCGTTTATTGGCAGGCGTTGAAATCGAGCCGGTCTTCCGCGCAACAGGTTGTCTCCCAGACCATCCTGATGCATGTGGACGCGGCGCTCGAAGCCATGCTGGAACAAGCCGTCAATCAGCGCGGCTTCCTGCTCTTCAAGAGCGACAGCACCTATGCGGACGTCTTCAACAACCGCGAGAAGATGATCACGGCGATCGACGCCGCCAAAAAGGCGGCCGCCGGCATGCCGGATATGATCGCTTCGCTCGATGCGATGCGGGCCGCAGCCGACGTGTTTCACACCCAGCTCACCGTTCCGCAGCTCGATGCGCGCAAGAACACCAGCAAGCCGATCGATGAAGTCATCGAGATCGGCCGCAACCAGTCGAAGGGCCAGCTCGACGTGTTCCGCGATGCTGCCGCCAAGATCAAGAAACAGGCTTTCGATCTGTCGACCGCGATGGTCAAGGCCCAGACCGGCGCCCATAACGACCTGTTGCTGACGCTTCTGGCCGGCGGCGCCATTGCAGGCCTCATTGCGGTTGCCCTCGTGCTTGCCCTGTCGCGAGCCATCGTCAAGCCGATCGCGGGCATGACGGAAGCCATGACCAGCCTTGCCGGCGGCAATCACGACATCCAGGTTCCGGCCCTCGAACGCGGCGACGAAGTCGGCCGCATGGCCAAGGCCGTCACGGTCTTCAAGGATGCGGCGATCGAAAAGCAGCGTCTGGCCCGCGATACGGATATGCTGCGCGATACCAGCGAGCGCGAACGCCTCGAGAACGATGCCCAGAAGGCACGCGAAGCCGCCAATATCGAGTTTGCCATCGACGCGCTTGCCACCGGCCTTGCAAGCCTTGCCGATGGCGATGTCGCCTACCGTATCGAAAAGCCCTTCTCCGGCAATCTCGACCGGCTGCGCACCGACTTCAACCAGGCGCTCGGCCGTCTGCAGTCGGCCCTTCAGGCGGTCGGCGAGAATGCCTCGGCGATCAGCGCCGGCGCGGGCGAAATCCGCTCCGCGGCCGACGATCTCGGTCGCCGCACCGAACAACAGGCCGCAGCCGTCGAAGAGACCGCCGCCGCACTCGAACAGGTGACGACGACGGTGAAGGAATCGGCTCGGCGTGCAGAGGATGTCGGCCAGCGTGTCGAGCGCACCCGCATCGGCGCCGAGAAATCGGGCGAAGTTGTCCGCCGTGCGGTCTCCGCCATGGAGCAGATCTCAAAGTCCTCCGGCGAGATCAGCAATATCATCAGCGTCATCGACGACATCGCCTTCCAGACCAACCTGCTCGCACTCAACGCAGGCGTCGAGGCGGCTCGCGCCGGCGAGGCGGGCAAGGGTTTTGCGGTCGTCGCACAGGAAGTCCGCGAGCTCGCCCAGCGTTCCGCAAATGCGGCAAAGGAGATCAAGGCGTTGATCACCACCTCCAGCCAGCAGGTGGATGCGGGCGTCGCGCTGGTCGGCGAGACCGGCCAGGCGCTGGAAGCGATCGTCGGTGAAGTGCAGCAGATCAACCAGCACCTTTCCGCCATCGTCATCTCCACCCGCGAGCAGTCGACCGGTCTCCAGGAGATCAACACGTCGGTCAATGCGATGGACCAGGGTACGCAGCAGAACGCCGCCATGGTCGAAGAGCAGAATGCGGCAAGCCACAAGCTCGCCCAGGAAGCCCAGGCGCTCGACGCCCTGCTGAGGCAGTTCAATTTCGGGGGTACGCCGGCAGCTCGGATCTCTCGTCCGGTTGCCGCTCCGTCGACAGCCCGTCCGGTGGCATCGCCGGCGAACGCCCTGCGTTCCACCGTCGCCCGCGCCTTTTCCGGCAAGGCGGCGAGCGCCGCGGCCGTGAAGGAAGAGTGGTCGGAATTCTGATCAGCCCATTCTGATTGATCTGAAAGGCAGGCCGGAAGACCAACCGGCCTGCCTTCTCTGTTGCAGCATTTGCGTCTATCGTCCGGCGGCCGGAAAGCCGGCAGCGAACCGGAGGGACGGAAATGCGGTGGACCTTGCTGATCGGCGGGCTTTTGCTTGTCTCGAACCCGGCACTCGCCAACGATTCCATGGCGGAACTGAAGACGGGCGGGCTGATCTACGTCCAGACCTCCGATGTCGCGATGGCCGAGGAGCAGCTCTACATTTCCCGTGAGGAAGTGCTGGTCGACTACGTCTTCAAGAATACCAGCGACAAGGACGTCGAAAGCGTCATCGCCTTCCCGATGCCGGATATCACCGGCAGCATGGACAGCAATATCGCCCTCGACGATACCGACGCCGACAATTTCCTCGGCTTTTCGGTCGTGCAGGACAGCCGGCAGATCAAGCCGGAACTGCAGCAGCGGGTGCTGGCGGCCGGCATCGACCGCACAGACGAACTCGTGGCGCGCAACATTCCGCTTCTGCCCTATAGCGACAGGACGCTCGCCGCACTCAAGGCCCTGCCCGAGGACGTGAAGACGGCGTGGATCGCCGAGGGGCTGGTGTTCGTCAACCGCTACGATGCCGGCAAGGGCTGGCAGGAGGATCTGACGCCGGCCTGGACGCTGCGATCGGTCTATTGGTGGAAGACGAAATTCCCGGCAGGAAAGCCCGTCCGCGTCAGCCACCGCTACAAGCCGAGTGTCGGCGGCACTGTCGCCATGACCTTCATCGACCAGGGCAAACCGGCGACGAACTACAAGGACTATGCCGAGCGCTACTGCATCGACGCCGCCTTCATGAAGACGGCCGCAAAGCTTGAAGCCGCGGCTGGGAAAAGCGGCCCGAACTATACGGAGCATTGGGTGTCGTACATCCTCACCACCGGCGCCAACTGGGGCGGATCGATCGGCAAGTTCAAGCTGACGATCGACAAGGGCAGGGCGCAGGACTACGTCAGCTTCTGCGGCAACGGCGTGAAAAAGGTCGGCCCCACGACCTTCGAGATGACCGCTGACGATTTCTATCCGGAAAAGGACTTGAATATCCTGTTCCTGACGGCCGCCGATCAGTAACGGCGGCACAAATCTTCATTCAATAATATTGAATGAACGTGATCGCGACGGCGCTTGCCGCTCGGCTTGGAAAGTACGATGTTTCGTTTGTGAATAGCCGAAGAATTCCGGAAGCATCCCATGCCGCGTCGCTCCGCTGGTGGCTATGACCTTGTCGCGATTGCTCTGCACTGGACGATCGCGGTGCTGATCCTCGGCCTGCTGGTCCTCGGCTTTATCATGACCCGCCGATCGATCGATCCCGCCCTGCAGTTCTCGCTCTTCCAGTGGCACAAGTCCTTCGGCATGCTGGCACTGCTGATGGCCGCCGTGAGGCTGGTTCGTTCGCTGACCGCCGTGCGCGTGAAGCCCGTGGAAGGTCTGAGTGCCCTGGAACGTCGCACGGCCCATGCGATGCACTATCTGCTGTTGACTTTGGCGGTGGTGGTGCCGGTGGCCGGCTGGATGATCGCTTCCGCATCGCCGCTCGAAATTCCCACTTTCGCGTTCAACCTCGTCGTCATTCCGCATCTTCCGGTGCCGAAGTCGGAAGCCGCCGAGATGTGGTGGACGACCGTCCATGCGGTTCTCGCCTATTCGACGCTGGCACTCGTCTTCCTGCATTCCGCCGCCGCACTCTACCACCACTATGTCAGGCACGACGACGTGCTCACCCGCATGCTCGGAAGCCGGTATCGCACCGTCAAAACGTCAATCGAGGAGCCGGAACCATGACCCGCAAGACAGCCGTCATCGCAGCAATGCTGCTCACCATGTCGCTTCCCCAGGCCAGCTTCTCCGCGGTCGACGTCCCGAGCCTCGCGGAGGCGGCCGGGCGTTATGCCATCACGCCCGGTTCCCGCATCGCCTTTGCGGTGGATCAGGTGGGCGGCGGCGGCATCAAAGGAAAATTCGGCAAGTTTTCGGGCACGTTCAACCTGAAAGCCGGCGATCTCGCGCATTCCATGGTGAATTTCGACCTGAAGCCGGAAAGCGTCAGCACCGGCCAGGATCGCATCGATGCCTTCCTGCGCTCCGGCGCCGTCTTCGATTCCTCTCGGTTCGAGACGATCTCGTTCCGGTCGGAACGGGTCGAGCAGACCGGCCCGGACAGCGCCCGCATCACCGGAACGCTGACCGCCAAGGGGCATAGCTCATCCGAAATCTTCGATGTGAAGCTGACCTCCTGGAACGGCCGAAAGATAGGCTTCAAAGTCAGCGGCAAGATCTACCGCTCGCGCTACGCCATGGACGTCGGCACACCGATCTATTCCAACGTCGTGCAGTTCGACATGGTGATCGAGGGCGAGCGGAGCTAGAGACAGCGCCCTCGGTCGGGTCCATTACTTCATTCGACGTAGGAAGATGCTGCTTCGGAGCCTTGCCTTGGAAAAGGGTTGCAGGAGTGCGAGACACCGTCAACTGAAGTTATTGATTCTAAATTCAGGTTTTAAAACGAGCGGTTCGATTTGGAATCCCTCTAACAACTAACGCTTTCGAAGTATGGACTTTTGTCACGGTTGCGCCATCCAAAAAATATGACACTCTGACCGAAGTATAGTCTGGGGGGAGTGTAATGGCGCAGTTAGTATATCCCATTGATCCGGACACTCTTCTGGCAGATGTTGATGCTGCTCGCTCGATGGCCCGGAATTATGCCGAGGCTTACCAATCGGCATCGCCTTATCCGCATATCTGCATCGACAATTTCCTGCCCGAGCAAATTCTGGAAAACGTCCTGGCCGACCTCAGGAATCGTCCCGAAAAGGAGACGACTTTTGCGAGGGCGCAGGAGAACAAGAAGGTCTCCTATGCTCCGGAGCGGCTTCCGACCTACACCAGGAACCTGTTCTATGCGCTGAATTCGCGCCCTTTCATCCTGTTCCTGGAGGAGATGACCGGTATCGAGGGATTGATCCCCGACCCGTTCTTTTTCGGCGCCGGCGTCCATGAGACCGCCAACGGCGGTCATCTCGATATCCACGCGGATTTCAACCTTCATTCCAAGATGAAGGTCGAGCGCCGGCTCAACACGCTGATCTATCTCAACAAGGGTTGGCGGGAAGAGTGGGGCGGCTCTTTCGAAATCTGGGACAAGGAGATGAAGGGCAAGGTGCACAGTTTCACCCCGCTGTTCAACCGCATGGTCACCTTCTCGACCACGTCGGACTCCTTCCACGGCAATCCCAGCGTCGTGAATCATCCGGAAGACAAGACGAGGGACTCGATCGCCCTCTACTATTACACGGCGACCTGGGACGAATCCCGCAAGTCGCATTCGACGCTCTTCAAGCCGCGGCCGAATTCGGCGGACAAGAAGGACTATGCCGAAATACGCCGCGACGTGCTGCGCGATTTCACGCCGCCAATGCTCTATCGCAAGATCATCGGGCCGCTGAGCCGCCTCGGTTTCTAGTCCGGGAGAGCCCGACGGTCAGGTTCAGCCGGCAAAACCGACCCCGATCTGGGGTTGGCCGAGTGTCCTGAACACGGTCGAGACGATGCCGGCGCGGTCGAGGCCGGCCTTGGCATACATTGCATCCGGGCTTGCCTGCTGCATCCAGATGTCCGGCAGCACCAGCGAGCGGATCTTCAGCCCGTTGTCGAGCAGGCCCTCGGTCGCCAGGAACTGCAGAACATGGCTGCCGAAGCCGCCGACCGCACCTTCCTCGATGGTGATGAGCACTTCATGATGGCGGGCGATCTGGCGGATCAGGTCCTGGTCCAGCGGCTTGGCGAAACGTGCATCCGCGACCGTTGTCGAAAGCCCGGCGGCATCGAGGTCCTCCGCGGCAAGCAGACATTCCTTGAGGCGCGTGCCGAAGGAGAGCAAAGCCACCTTGGCGCCCTGCTTGACCACCCGGCCCTTGCCGATTTGAAGAATTTGGCCGCGTTCCGGCAATTCGACGCCCACACCTTCGCCGCGCGGGTAACGGAAGGAGATCGGGCCTTCGTCATAGGCGGCCGCCGTGCGCACCATGTGCTTCAGCTCCGCCTCGTCGGCGGCAGCCATCACCACCATGCCCGGCAGGGTGGCGAGGAAGGTCGTATCGAACGATCCCGCATGGGTCGGCCCGTCGGCGCCGACGAAGCCGGCGCGGTCGATCGGGAATCGGACCGGCAGTCCCTGGATCGCCACGTCATGGACAACCTGGTCATAACCGCGCTGCAGGAAGGTCGAATAAAGCGCGCAGAACGGCTTGTAGCCTTCCGCCGCAAGGCCAGCCGCAAAGGTCACCGCATGCTGCTCGGCAATGCCGACATCGAAGGTGCGGGCCGGAAACACGTCCGCGAGCTTGTCGATGCCTGTGCCGTTCGGCATCGCGGCGGTGACGCCGACGATCTTCTCGTCGAGCTCAGCTTCCTGCACCAGCGCCTCGCCGAACACGCTCGTGTAGCTCGGTGCGTTCGGTTTCGATTTCGCCTGCGCGCCGGTGATGACGTCGAACTTGTTGACGCCGTGGTATTTGTCGGCGGCGGCTTCCGCCGGCGCGTAACCCTTGCCCTTCTGCGTCACCACATGGATCAAGACCGGGCCCCGGGCATTGTCGCGCACATTGCGCAGCACCGGCAGGAGGTGGTCGAAGGAATGACCGTCGATCGGGCCGATATGGTAGAAACCCATCTCCTCGAACATAGTCCCGCCGGTAACGTACCCGCGGGCATGTTCGACGGCGCGGGTGATCGCCCGGTCGACGTTCTTGCCAAGATAGGCAGTCAGTTTCTTGCCGAGATCGCGAAAACCCATATAGGTGCGGCCGGAGGCGAGACGGGCCAGATAGGCGCTCATCGCACCGGTCGGCGGGGCGATCGACATGTCGTTGTCGTTGAGGATGACGATCAGCCGCGCATCGAGCGCGCCGGCATTGTTCAGCGCCTCATAGGCCATGCCGGCCGACATCGCGCCGTCGCCGATGACGGCGATCACGTTGCGCTTCGAGCCCGAAAGATCGGCCGCGACCGCCATGCCGAGGCCGGCCGAGATCGACGTCGAGGAATGTGCGGCGCCGAATGGGTCGTATTCGCTCTCGGCCCGGCGAGTGAAGCCGGAAAGCCCGTCCTCCTGGCGCAGCGTGCGAATGCGGTCGCGCCGGCCGGTCAAGATCTTGTGCGGATAACACTGGTGGCCGACATCGAAGATCAGCCTGTCGTCCGGCGTGTTGAAGACCTTGTGGATGGCGATTGTCAGTTCCACGACGCCGAGGCCGGCGCCGAGATGGCCGCCGGTCCGCGAGACCGCATCGATCATCTCGTCGCGCAATTCGCGGGCGAGCTGCGTCAGGTCGCGATCATCGATCTCGCGAAGATCGGCAGGAAGCTTGACCTTGTCGAGCAGTGGCGTGGCGGGGATTGATGTCACGAATGGTGGCCTTTTCTGCTCTTTTCCGGAAGCACGTTCCTCCCCAAGATGAGAAGAAAGCAGGCTTTTTCAAGTTGCATGACCTTCGGTTCTAACCGATTTCAGGCCGTGGGCAAGGGGACAAACTCCTCCTCGTCCCCCGGCACGATGTCGAAACGGCCGGTGCGCCACTCATCTTTTGCCTTTTCAATGCGCTCCTTGGATGAGGAAACGAAGTTCCACCAGATATAGCGCTTGGAGTTCAGCGCCGCCCCGCCGAACAGCATCAGGTGGCAGCCAGGAGCGCCAGCTTCGAGGGTGATATCGTCGCCCGAACGGAAGACGAGAAGCTGGTCGGCCGCAAACCGGTCGCCGGAAACGACCAGTTCGCCGGAAAGAATGTAGATGGCCCGTTCCTCATGCGCCGCCGCAAACGGGAAGCGCCTCCCAGCCTCGAGGTGGAGATCGACATAGAGCGTGTCGGTGAAGGTCGAGACGGGCGAACCGAGGCCCTCGAAAGCGCCGATCACCACTCGGCCACTCGCGCCGTCCGCATCGATGACCGGCATTTTCTCCTTGCCCGTGTGCGAGAAGGTCGGATCGATCTCCTCCTTGTCGTCCGGCAGTGCCAGCCAGGTCTGCAGCCCGGAGACCGACATCGGATGGCCGCGCAGGTTTTCCGGCGTGCGTTCCGAATGCACGATGCCACGGCCGGCGGTCATCAGGTTGATGTCGCCCGGCCGGATGACCAGTTCGGTGCCGAGGCTGTCGCGATGCTTGATCTCGCCATCGAACAGGTAGGTGACGGTGGAAAGCCCGATATGCGGATGCGGCTTGACGTCGAGCGCCTCGTCGGCGCGCAGCAGCGCCGGTCCCATCCGGTCGAAGAAGATGAAAGGTCCCACCAGTCTTTTCTGCCGGCTCGGCAAAGCGCGCCGCACGGAAAACCCGCCGATATCGCTGGTGCGCGGAATGATCAGGTTCTCGATCGCATCGCAGGCAAAGGCGTCACCCGCGACCGGGTCGTTTCCGGGGAAGAAGGACATGAAGGGACTCGCTACACTGTTCCTGGTCGGCCGGATACTGCGCCAGGAATGTTTCGAGTTCAACGAGAAGCGTCGGGAGCAGCTCCTCGGCCAATGAGCTGAGTTTGACCGCCGCTTCGGAAAGGCGTGAAAAACATCGCTCGACGGCGTTACGGATCAGACGATGTCCTGCATATGCCAGAAAATCCATGCCCCGAGAGCATTAGCGACACCCGCTCAAGGCGACCTCATCCCCTACCGTCGCCCCAAGCTCCATACATCCCCCCGTATGACACAGCCTCCATCCACCCGGCGTCATGCCGGACGCCGCCAGTGAAACGCGCTGCTGCTGCGGCAGCGTCGGGTGCCAAACCCACCAGCCGTCCTTCACCTCCGCGTCCGGCCCAGGCTCCATGCCCGCGCCGGAACCCTTCACCTCCGCTTGGCGAAGCTCCAGACCGGCCGGCGTCACGGCCCATGTCTCTCGCCATTCGGTCTTCTGCACCGAATGCGTCCAGGAGAGCGTGAACATCGAGAGAGCGAGCGTCGTCACCTTGCCGCCTGCCAGGATGCAGAGGCTCATTGCCCGGTGCTCATGTCAGTGCCGGTGCGGTCGGCGCGTTGCGTTTGCGCCACCAGTGTTGGGCGACGACGATGATGCCGAGGGTCCAGCCGACCTCGTCGGTCCAGGGAAGCGCCATTACAAGGCTGGCACCCGCGACCAACGCAAGCAGGCGCTCCCACAGGGCCATGCGGGCGAACAGGAAACCGACGACTGCGGTCCCCCAGAGCGCGATGCCGAAGCACGCCTTGAGGAAGACGTAGGCGACCTCGACCGGATAACCCCACGCGGCGGCGATCGCACCCGGATCCTGCAGCATCAGCGCCGGCGTATAGACGGCCATGAACGGCACCACGAAGCCGGCGGTCGCGAGCTTGGTCGCCTCCACGCCGATCTTCAGCCCGGAGGTCTTCGCCATCGGTGCCGCCGCGAAGGCGGCGAGTGCGACGGGCGGCGTCAGGTCGGCCATGATGCCGAAATAGAAGACGAACATGTGACTGACGATCAGCGGCACGCCGAGTTCGAGCAGCGCCGGCCCGGCAAGCGACGAGGTGATGATGTAGTTCGGGATTGTCGGAATGCCCATTCCGAGGATCAGGCAGGTGATCATCGTCAAGACTAGCGACAGGAACAGGTTGTGCTCGCCGATCCGGATGATCGCGCCGACAAAGGTCGAGGCGATGCCGGTCAGCGTCAGCGTGCCGATGACGATGCCGACGATGGCGCAGGCGATGCCGACCGGCAGCGCGTTCTTGGCGCCTTCCGCCATGGCGTCGCGGCAGATCGCCAGCGTCTCGTGCCCCCCTTTGACGAAGAGGCAGCCAGCGATCAGGGCGAGGATGACGATTGCCAGGAAGTTCACCCCGTAACGCAGGAACGAGGCGGCGGCGATGCCGATTACGATCCAGAAGACGAGACGGAAGGCAAGCGGGCCGATGCTTGCGGCAAGCGGCATGCCGAGGATCAGCACGATGACCAGCGCCAGGCCCATCGTACCGGCGAAGATCGGCGTATAACCGGCAAACAGCAGGTAGACCAGGGCAGCGAGCGGCAGGATCAGCGGCCAGTGCTCCCTGACGGCGGCCCAGGGGTTCGGCAGGTCGGCCTTGTTCATGCCCTTGAGGCCGGCCTTGCCGGCTTCCAGGAACACCATCCAGAAACAGACGCCGAAATAGAGCACGGCCGGGATGATGGCCGCCTTGACGATCTCCGCGTACGAGACGTTGAGCGTCTCGGCCATGATGAAGGCGACGGCGCCCATGACCGGCGGCATGATCTGCCCGCCCATGGACGAGGTCGCCTCGACACCGCCCGCAAAGGCCGAACGAAAACCGAAGCGCTTCATCAGCGGAATGGTGAACTGGCCGGAGGCGACAACATTGGCGACGCCCGAGCCGGAAATCGTGCCCATCAGCGCCGAGGACATGACGCAGACCTGAGCCGGCCCGCCGCGCCAGGTGCCGACCAGGCCGAGCGCGAAATCGTTGAATAGCGCCAGCATGCCGGCGCGTTCCAGAAATGCAGCAAAGACCACGAAGATGAAGATATAGGCCGCCGAGACGTAGATCGGCGTGCCGTAGATGCCTTCGGTGCCGTAGGCAAAGTTCTCGATGATCTGCTCGAAATCGTAGCCGCGATGGATGAACGGGCCGGGGGCGTATTGCCCGAAAAAGCAGTAGGCGAGGAATATGGCGGCAATGATCGTCAGCGGCAGGCCCATCAGCCGCCGCGCCGCTTCGAAGACGAGCACGATCAGCACGGTTCCGACGATGAGGTCCGGTGTCGTCAGGAACCCGCTTCTGACGATCAGGTCCTGATAGAAGACCCAGTTATAGACGCCGGTCAGGAAGCCAAGGATGCCGAGCGCCCAGAACCAGATCTTGCCGGCTTTCGTCTTGGCAACGAGATTGCCGATCAGCACGAAACCGAGCAGCAACAGGAAGCCCACATGCATGGCGCGGACGATCTGGCTCGCAAGCGTGCCGTAGGCGGCCGTCCAGAGCTGGAAAAGGGTGAAGGCAAAGGCGATCCAGAAGGCAATCCGCCCGGTGATCCCTTCGCCGAAGCCGGCCGGCAGGCCCTCGATCGGCTCTTCGGCCGAGTGCGGACCGTTCTGGTTCTGCAGCATTGTCGCGTCGGACATCGTCTCTCCGGAAAAACTCGAATTTTCGGGCCTCTTCTCGTGAAGCGGGGAGAAATAGACGCAAGGCGCGGATGAGGGGCAGACCGCTCCTCATCCCTCGCCGCCTCGCTTTGCGCGGCATTTCTCCCGCTCGAGAGAAGACGAAGCGGATTACTTCACCAACCCGGCTTCCTTGTAATACCGCTCCGCGCCCGGATGCAGCGGCACCGGCATGCCCTCCAGCGCCTTCTTCACGTCGATCGCCTTTGCGGCTGCATGCGCGGCGGAAAGCTTCGGCAGGTTGGAGAACAGCAGCTTGGTCATCTGGTAGACGGTCTCGTCGGAGACGCCCGAATGGGTGATCAGGAAGTTGCCGACGGCGGCGGTCTCGACATCCGCAGTCTGGCCTTCATAGGTGCCGGCCGGGATTTTCACCGAGACATAAGGCGCGCCGATCTTGGCGACCTCGGCGGCAGGGATCGCCACCACGTTGATCTTCAGCGAGGTCGCAAGGTCGCGGATCGAAGCGACGCCGAGACCTGCCGACTGAAGCGTCGCATCGAGCTGGCGGTTCTTGATCAGCTCGACGGATTCGGCGAACGGCAGGTATTCGGTCTTGCCGAGGTCCTTGTAAGACATGCCGGCGGCCGTGAAGATGGCGCGGGCGTTGAGTTCCGTGCCGGAAGCCGGCGCCCCGACCGAAAGGCTCTTGCCCTTGAGATCGGCAAGCGTCTTCACGCCGGAATCGGCGCTGGCGACCACCTGGATGTAATTCGGATAGATAGCGGCGATGCCGCGCAGCTTGTCGAGCTTGGCGGGAAAGCCCGCTTCCTTGTTGCCCTTCCAGGCCTCCTGGACGGAATCGCCGAGCGAAAAGGCGATTTCGCCGCGTCCTGCCTGCAGCAGGTTGAGGTTTTCGACGGAAGCCTTGGTCGCCTGCACCTGCGTGCGCGCGTCCTTGATCCCCTGTCCGTAGATTTCCGCAAGCGCCACGCCGAGCGGATAATACACGCCCGACGTGCCGCCCGTCAGTACGTTGATGAATTCCGCAGCCTTCGCGCCGGCGGCGGAAAATGCCGTCGAAACGGCAAGTGTCGCCACGAACATGAGATTGATTTTACTGGCCTTCACGCCGAAGTTCATAATGGTCTCCTCCCAAAACAACCATAAGATGGAGGCCATCATGGGGAGGCACTTCCGGTGCGTCAATCGGTTTATGACGCATTCGTCGCGAAGGTCGTAAGACTTTGGTTTTAGTCGAGGAAATTCACTCGCCGTCGAGTGGTTCGACGCCCTGCGGCTTGCCGGCCCGGTCGAGGCGGATCTTTTCGATGCGGTTTTCGGCGGCAGTCAGCAGCTTTTCGCAGTGTTTCTTCAGCGCTTCGCCGCGCTCGTAGATGGCGATCGACTCGTCGAGTGCCACGTCGCCCCGTTCCAGCCGCGCGACGATGCTTTCGAGTTCGGCGACGGCCTTTTCGAAGGAATAGCCGCTCACATCGAGGGTCTCGGTGTTCTCGGTCATCGTCTATCCCTTCATCAGTCTGCAGATGTGCATGCCCGCCGATTCGGCGAGCCCTTCCAGATCATATCCGCCCTCGAGCAGGCTGACGATACGGTTGCCGGCATATTTCCCGGCGATCTCCATCAGCCGGCCGGTGGCCCAGTCGAAATCGTCGCCAACGAGATTGATCTGCGCCAGCGGATCACGGTGGTGCGCGTCGAAGCCGGCCGAGATGATGATGAAATCCGGCCGGAAATTGTCGAGCGCCGGCAGCACGCGGGATTTGAAGGCTTCGCGAAAATATTCGCTACCCGTGTCGGGTGAAAGCGGGGCGTTGACGACATTGTTCTTGGTGCCGGTCTCATCCTTTGCGCCGGTGCCGGGATAGAGCGGCATCTGGTGCGTCGAGCAGAACAGCACCGATCGATCGTCCCAGAAGATGTCCTGCGTACCGTTGCCGTGATGCACGTCCCAATCAACGATCGCGACGCGCTCGAGCCCGTATTTCTGCTGTGCATGGCGCGCAGCGATTGCGGCATTGTTGAACAGGCAGAAGCCCATAGCCTTGTCTTTTTCAGCGTGGTGACCCGGCGGTCTTGCCGCTACGAAGGCGTTGTCGACCTTGCCGGTCGCCACGTCGTCGACGGCCGCCATCGCGCCGCCGATGCCCGTCAATGCCGCCTGAAAGCTCTTCGGCCCCACATAGGTGTCGGCCTCGATCTGGCGGATCGTGTCTTCCTCGGGGATTTCGCGCATCACGGCGCGCAGATGCTCCTCGGAATGCGCGAGCAGGACCGCGTCCTCGTTCGCCTGGGGAGCGTCCTTGCGGTCGAGCCTGGCGAAATTCGGATGTTCCAGTGCGATCGCCAGCGACCGCAGCCGGTCCGCCCGTTCGGGATGTCCTTCAGGCGTGCTGTGTTCGAGGAAGATCTTGTGTTCGTAAAGGCGCGTGGTCATGCGGCGGCCTCGTGAGGGTCAGTCCGGTCTGGACCTCTCCGACATGGCGCAGAAAGCTGACTTTTTCAAGCCGCAACCCCTTGCTCTTACGCTTGTTTAGCTTGAAAGAATGGTCTTACATGATTGGGTGCAACCCAGAGGGTATCGTGGCCAGAGAGTCAGTCAAGTCTCAGGAATTCCGGGTTCCTTTCCGGGATGTCGACATGAACGGGGAGATGTTCCGGTCATCCTATGTCGCGCGAGCGGAAGAAGCCGTCACGGAATTCTGGCGCCGCCGCAAGCCGCAAAAGGACGATCCGTTCTTCAGGATCGGCAAGATCACCTGCACGTTCCACTCGGCCTTGAGGCTTGGGGACGTCGTCCACACGCATATCGGCGTCAGCAAGATCGGCGGAAAGTCGGCAGGTTTCCTCGTACATATGCTGCGGGGCAATGAGGCCGTCGCGGAAGCCGAGATCGTCTGGATGACCTGCGACCCCGAAAGCATGGAACCGGTGCCGCTGCCCGAAGACCTGCGCGACTGGCTCTATCAGTACCTGGATTGATGGGACACGGCTGATCAGGCCCGTTGCGGCAGCAGCGGATAACCGACCATCACGGCGCGGCCTGCAAGTGCCGCGATCATCGCCTTCAGCACATCGCCCGGAACGAAGGACAGGTCGCCGATGAATGCGGTCGAAAGCCCGGTGCCAGTGACATAGGCAAGGTAGAAGATGCCGAGCGCATGGTCGACAACCACGCCGCCAAGCAGGGCGGCGAGGAAAAAGCCGGTGATCTGCACGATGCCGCTCTGCGAGCGGTCGACGAAGCGCTCGGAACAATAGCCGGTGACGACGGCCGCGAAGAACCAGCCGACAAGGTAACCGGCGGTCGGCGAGGCAAAGGTGGCAAGGCCGCCGCGTCCGCCCGACAGCACCGGCAGCCCGATCGCGACAAGCAGCAGCACCAGCAACACCGCGAAACCACCGCGCTTGGCGCCGAGGATGACGCCCGCCAGCATCACACCGAGCGATTGTGCCGTGATCGGCACGGGAATGAACCCGAGCATGATGGGTGGCACGAGACCGAGCGCCACGATAATGGCGGCGAAAAGGGCGGCCAGAACGAGATCACGGGTGGTCATGCTACGCGAATCCCCAGTCGTTATATGGAGTTATTTTTGCGCCCGGACGCCGCGTGCGTCAATGGCGGCGGCGATTTCGTCGGCGTTTTTGAGTGTCAGGATGATCAGGGGCACCGTCAGCGTCAGCGGCCGGACCTTCAGCCCGCGGGCGCGGTGCGCATCCCGGATGGCCTGATAGCGGCCGAGAATCTCCGGCACGAAACGGATGACCAGACCGATCGAAAGCCCGATATCCGCCGCCCTGACGAGCCCCAGGCGCTCCAGCGGCATGGCAAGCCGAGTGATCTCGTCGATGAAATCGCCGGTGCTCGTCGTCGCCGTCACTGCCGCGGCGAAGAGGGCAAGCGCCGTCAGCCGCGTGATGACGATCAACGCGTCGTGCCACCCGTTAAGGACCAGCGTGAAGAGCGCGACGATCGCGATGGTCAGCAGGATCGGTCGCAGCCGCAGCCAGGATTGGTGCCATCCCAGCCGGAGCGATGCGTAGACGATGCCGCCGAGGGTCGCCGAGACCGAAAGAACGGTCGGCGAGTGGATGAGGAAAAGAAAAAGGCTGAGCGCAGCGAGACCGACAAGTTTCGTCCGTGGCGAAAGCCGGTGCAGAAACGTGTCGCCTTCCACATAAAGCGTCTTCATGCCGCAAGCTCGCGGTAGCGCGCGATCACCTCCGCAGGCGGGCCGTCATGGGCGAGGCGGCCTTCGTGGAAGAACAGGACACGGTCGAAATCGGCGATCAGGCTAAGGTCATGGCTGATGACGATGATGTTTTCGTCGAGGCTGTGGATCGTCCGCTCCACCAGGCTGTGGTTTCTGAGATCGAGTTGGTTGGTCGGTTCGTCCATGATCAGGATATCCGGCCGGGTGACCAGAACCGAGGCAAGAGCCGCCAGTTGCAACTCTCCACCGGACAATTCATGCGCTCGCCGTTCGCCAAGATGGGCGATGCCGAAACGGGCAAGCACGGCCTCGACCGCCGCTTCCGTTTCCGCCTTCGAGAGTTTTCTCGATTTCAGCCCCAGCGCGATATCTTCCTTCAGGATCGGCAGGATGATCTGGTTCTGTGGGTTCTGGAAGATGAAGCCGGCCTGGCCCCGCACCTTGTCGCCGTCCTTCCCCGTATCGAATCCGTTGACTGTCACCTTGCCGGCCGCAGGAAGCACCAGCCCGTTGATCATCCGCGCGAACGTCGTCTTGCCGGAACCGTTGAGACCGATCACCCCGATCCGCCGTTCGCTGAGCGACAGCGTCAGCGGATGAACGACGGTGCGTCCCTCGAAACGCGCTTCTGCCTGTTCGAAACGGATATCCAAGCCTGTCCCTCGATGTTCAGGGGTCTATAGACCGGAAGATGGGGAAGGGGAATGCGGAACCGAACGTGAACATTGAATCCGGCTCGCCGACATCCTAGTCTAGATCCATGGCGATTCTCATTCCGAACGATCAGGCCCGCAAGATCTTCCTCGAACGGCAGCGGCTTTCCGAACCGCCCGGCCGGGCGCTGACCAAATCCGGCCTGCTGCAGCTCATCGACGATCTCGGCTTCGTGCAGGTGGACAGCATCGCCACCGTCGAGCGCGCCCATCACATGATCCTGTTCTCGCGCAACCAGACCTATCGGCGCGAACACCTGACCGCGCTTCTGGAAAAGGACGGCGAGCTGTTCGAACACTGGACGCACGACGCCTCGATCATCCCGGCGAGCTTCTTCCGCTATTGGAAACACCGTTTTCGCCGCCGCGAGCCGATCCTTGCGGAGCGCTGGAGGAAATGGCACGGCGAGGGGTTCGACGCGGCCTTCGAGGAGACCTTCCAGCACATTGCCGAAAACGGCGCGATCATGTCGCGCGACATGAAGGCCGATGACCACAAGTCCGGCGGCTGGTGGAACTGGCACCCGAACAAGACGGCGCTCGAATATTACTGGCACACCGGCAAGCTGGCGATTGCCGGCCGGGTCAACTTCCAGAAGATCTACGACCTGATGGAACGGGTGATTCCGCCGCAGCATCACGAGCCGGAAGTCAGCCACGAGGCATTCATCGATTGGGCCTGCCGCAGCGCCATGACCCGCCTCGGCTTCGCGACCTCCGGCGAGCTTGCCGCCTTCTTCGATCTCGTCACCCCGGACGAGGCGAAGGACTGGGTAAAGGCCCATCGCGATGAACTGGTGGAAGTGCTGATCGAGGCGGCGGACGGCAGCCGCCCGCGTCCCTCCTTCGCCTTCCTCGGCTTCCCCGAAAACCTCGGCCCCATCCCCGACCCGCCGGCTCGCGTGCGCGTCCTCAGCCCCTTCGATCCGCTGCTGCGCAACCGCGACCGGGCCGAGCGGCTGTTCAACTTCTTTTACAGGATCGAGGTTTTCGTGCCGGAGCCGAAGCGCCAATACGGCTACTACGTCTTCCCGCTGCTTGAAGGCGACCGCATGATCGGCCGCATCGACATGAAGGCGGACCGCAAGTCGGGGACGCTGGATGTGAAGAGGCTATGGCTGGAAAAGGGTGTGCGCGCTTCGGCGGGGAGATTGGAGAAACTGGAGGCGGAATTGCTGCGCGTCGGGCGGTTCGCGGGGGTGGATAAGGTGACCTATCAGGAGGGTTGGCGGGGGGAATAGGCGAAACCGGCGAAAACCCTAGGCGTGCTGTTCTGCGGTCGCACCCCCTCTGCCCTGCCGGACATCTCCCCCTCAGGGGGGAGATCGGATGGAGTTGCCCCATCATGATCGTAGGGATGAAACTAAACACTCCCATTGCCGCTGAAACTTCGCGCTTCAATGAGAGGCGATGAACTCGCCTCTGGCTGATCTCCCCCCTTTGAGGGGGAGATGCCCGGCAGGGCAGAAGGGGGGGGCCTCACGGAACTTCCTCAATTTGGAAATGTCCTTAGGAACTCGCGCTCTAAGTCGACCCGAAACCTACCCCTTCCACCGCAAGAACACCGTCGCCAGCGGCGGCAATACAACCGATATGGAAAACTCCCTGCCATGCGCCGGCGCACGTTCCGTCCAGGCTTCCGTCTGCCCCAGATTGGACCCGCCATACAGCGCCGCGTCGGTGTTCAGCACCACCTCCCAGCGTCCCTCCGCCGGCACGCCGATGCGGTAGCCGTGCCGCGGCATGGGCGTAAGGTTGGAGGCGACAAGGATATGCGAGGATCGGTCTTCGCTGCTCCTCAACATGCCATAGACGGAATTCTCGGCATCATCGGCCACCGCCCATTCGAAGCCTTCATGATGTAGGTCGCCGAACTGCAGTGCGGGTTCCTGGGCATAGAGCGTGTTCAGGTCGCGGATCAGCCGTTGGACCCCTGCGTGGTCGGGACTGTCCAGCAGGTCCCAGACGACCGAGCCGTCATGGTTCCATTCGGTCTCCTGCGCCAGTTCGCCGCCCATGAACATCAGCTTCTTGCCGGGATGGCCCCACATGAAGCCGTAATAGGCGCGAAGGTTCGCAAGCTTCTGCCAGCGGTCGCCCGGCATCTTGGCCACCAGTGAACCTTTGCCGTGCACCACTTCGTCATGGGAGAGCGGCAGGATGAAGCGTTCGGAATAGGCATAGATCATTCCGAAGCTCATCGCCCCGTGCTGGTATTTTCGGTAGACCGGGTCTTCCTGCATGTAATGCAGAGTGTCGTGCATCCAGCCCATGTTCCATTTGAAGTCGAAGCCGAGCCCACCTTCTTCGGTCGTCTTGGTGACGCCAGGCCAGGCGGTCGATTCCTCCGCCGCCGTGAATGCGTGGGGGCAGCGGTCATGGATGATGCTGTTCAGGTGCTTGAAGAATTCGACCGCTTCGAGATTCTCGCGCCCGCCATACTGGTTGGGGATCCATTCGCCCTCGTTGCGGCTATAGTCGCGGTAGAGCATCGAGGCGACCGCGTCGACCCGCAGCGCATCGACATGGTAATGCTCCAGCCATTCGAGCGCCGAGGCGATCAGGAAACCTTTCACCTCGTTGCGGCCGAGATTGTAGATCAGCGTGTTCCAATCCCTGTGGAAACCTTCACGAGGATCGGCATGCTCGTAGAGCGGCGTGCCGTCGAACTTGGCAAGACCCCAGACGTCGGTCGGGAAATGCGCCGGCACCCAGTCGAGGATGACGCCGATGCCCGCCTGATGGCAGCGGTCGATGAAATAGGCGAAGTCCTCCGGCGTGCCGTGACGTCCGGTCGGGGCGAACAGTCCGAGCGGCTGATAACCCCAGGAGCCGCCGAACGGATGCTCCATGATCGGCAGCATTTCGATATGGGTGAAGCCGAGGTTCTGGACGTAAGGGATCAATCGCTGGCTGAGTTCCACCCAGTCGAGATGGCGGTTTCCTTCTTCGGCGATCCGCAGCCACGAGCCGAGATGCACCTCGTAGATCGACATCGCCCCTTCGCGGGCGCGGTCCGCGCGCTGCCTGCGCATCCAGTCGTCGTCGGTCCAGCGGAACGGTTTCGACGAGGCGACGATCGACGCCGTCGATGGCGCTGCCTCGCTGGAGCGGGCGACCGGATCGGCCTTCTGCGCCAGCAGGTTGCCGTTGCCGTCGAGGATTTCGAACTTGTAGCGCTCGCCGTGGGTGAGGCGGGGAAGGAAGAGTTCCCATATGCCGGCCTGCGTGCGAAGCCGCATCGGGTAGCGCCGGCCGTCCCAGGCGTTGAAATCGCCGACCACCGAGACGCGCCGCGCATTCGGCGCCCAGACCGCGAAGCGCACGCCCTCGATGCCCTCGACCTCCATCGGTATGGCGCCGAGCGTCCGGCCGAGATCGTAATGGGTGCCTTGGCCGATCAGGTGCAGGTCGAGATCGCCGAGCAGCAGCGGGAAGGAATAGGGATCTTCCATCTCCTGGATGGCGTCCGGCCAGTGGATTCGGAAGAAATAGGGCGTTGTGCTGCCGGTCACCCCGGCAAACAGCCCGCCTTCATGGATGGTTTCCAGTTCGGCCAGCACCTTGCCGGTCTCGGTCTCCACCACGTCGACTGACAGCGCCCCGGGCATCAGCGCCCGGACCACGGTCAGATTGCCGTATTGATGCCGTCCGAGGATCGAGAATGGGTCTCCGTGATGTCCTTCGACCAGGGCTGCCAAGCCCTCGCGGACGGTGCCGATCATCAGGTCTGTGCGCTCGTATCTCATGAGACATTCTCCAGAAGTCGGGATGCGATCGCCGAGAAGCCGGCAAGCGGAAGGGGAAGCCAGTGCGGACGGCTGCGCACTTCGTAGGCGATCTCGTAGGCAGCCTTTTCAAGCAGAAAGAGATCGAGGATCCGCGCGCGGGCCTCCTGCGGAATGCGCAACGCCTCGGAATTCTCGATCGCCTCGAAATAGGCGTGGAGAAAGGCCGGTTCCGCCATCTCGATGAAACGGGCGACGAGCTCCTTGTGGCGGGCGTCGTCCACTTCGCTGACGATTTCCCGGTCGAGATCGGCCGAGGCGGCAAGGTAGCTCAGCGACCGCAAAAGTCCCGCGACGTCGCGCAGCGGATTGGTCTTGGCGCGGCGCTCGGCGAGGTCGCGGGTCGGTTCGCCTTCGAAGTCGATGATATAGGCGTCGCCTTCCGCAACCAGGATCTGGCCGAGATGGAAATCGCCATGGTTGCGGGTCATCAGCGTGCCTTCGACGGCGCTGGCAAGATGCGTGGCGAGGCCGAGAAGCTGGTCGCGGCGGTCGAGGATTGCTGTTGCCTCGAGGGCGATATCCGAATCCAGACCTTCGACCGTTTTTTCGAGGATTGCCAGGCTGTGGGAAATCTGGCCTGTGACGGCCTCGCGCCATTTTTCGGCATCGGCCGCCGTTGCCCGGACCGGCTGAAAGTCCGGGTCGTCGGTTGGCTGGGCGAGCGCCGCATGCAACTCGCCGAGCCGTTTGCCGATGGTCGCGACCAAGTTTACAAGCGGCTTGAAATGCTCGTCCACCACCTCGCCTTCAAGACCGGTCACCACGATCTCGTCAATGGCGCGGCGCAGATTGCTGAGCATCCAGTTCCAGGCGTCGCCCTGATTGCGGATCGCACTCTGAACGATGATCAGGGTGTAGCGATCGCCCTCCGGGGCCGTCCGGGCGACCTCGCCGAGCAGTTGCGCGGTGTTCTGATAACCGACATTGGTCAGATATCGGGTCATTTCCACTTCCGGATGCACGCCGGGGAAGACATGCCGGATGAGCTTCACCATCGCCAGGTCGCCCAAAATAAGCGAACTGTTGGATTGCTCCGCCGAGAGCCAACGGATGGCCATGTCGTCGGTAACCGTCAGGCTGTCGAGACTTTCCGTACCGATGAATTCCAATGTGCCGGCGCGACCGGAAATCACCGAACGCTCGCGAAGCCCACGCATCACGCCGCGCGCCAGGCCCTCCATGGCGAACCCGTCGGTCAGGAAGCCGACGCGGCGGCCCTGGCGGATACGGGCGAGCGCCAGCTGCTGGGCGAGCGCGGTGGGCTGCGCATCGTCCCAGGACACAGCAAGCGGCAACAGATAGGTGTCCTTGCGGCCATCCACCTCCGCCTCGAGCTCACCGAGCAGGATGTTGTTGGCAAAGGCGATCGGCGTTGCCGCGACCAGTGTGGCCCCATTCAGGACCTGACCCTTGGAGCCGAACCAGCGCCGCTTGCCGAGATAGGCGGGAAGAACCTCGTTGGAGAGCGTGGCGGCAAGCCGGGGCTCGTCGACCAGTTCCTGCAGGTCGCGGCGGGTGACCATGGTCACCATATCCTGCATCTGCTCCGGCGGCTCCTTGCGCCAGACCGGACCATCCGCTTCGGCCACGAGTTGGAACCAGAAGAAACCGAAGGGCTGTAGGGTGAGCAGATAGGTGAGCTGGCCGATCGGCGGGAAGGGCGACATGCCGGAAAGCTCGATCGGCACGCTGCCGGCGAAATGTGCCAGGTCGAGTTCCACCGCCTGCGGCAGGCGCGAGAGATTGGCGACACAGAGGATGGTCTCGCCATTGTATTCCCGCAGATAGGCGAGGATCTTGCGATTGCCGGGCGTCAGGAATTTCAGCGAGCCGCGCCCGAAGGCGGAGTGCTTGTTGCGCAATGCCAGCATGCGCCGGGTCCAGTTCAGGAGCGAATGGGCATCGGAACCTTGCGCCTCGACATTCACCGCCTCGTATCCGTAGAGCGGGTCCATCACCGGCGGCAGGACGAGGCGGGCCGGATCGGCCTTGGAGAAACCGCCATTGCGGTCCGGCGACCATTGCATCGGGGTCCGTACCCCGTCACGGTCGCCGAGATAGATGTTGTCACCCATGCCGATCTCGTCGCCGTAATAGAGAACCGGTGTTCCGGGCATGGAAAGCAGCAGTGCGTTCATCAGCTCGATGCGACGGCGGTCGCGCTCCATCAGCGGTGCCAATCGGCGGCGAATGCCGAGATTGATGCGCGCCCGGCGGTCGGCGGCATAGATGTTCCAGAGGTAGTCGCGTTCCTCGTCGGTCACCATTTCGAGGGTCAACTCGTCATGGTTTCGCAGGAAGATCGCCCACTGGCAGTTTTCCGGGATTTCCGGCGTCTGGCGCATGATGTCGGTGATCGGGAAACGGTCTTCCTTGGCGATCGCCATGTACATGCGCGGCATCAGCGGGAAGTGGAACGCCATGTTGCATTCGTCGCCATTGCCGAAATACTCGTTCGTGTCCTCCGGCCATTGATTGGCCTCGGCGAGCAGCATCTTGCCGGGATGGGTGGAATCGAGCGAAGCGCGGATCTTCTTCAGGATCTCGTGGGTCTCGGGCAGGTTCTCGTTGTTCGTCCCCTCGCGCTCGACGAGATAGGGGATCGCGTCCAGCCGGAAGCCGTCGATGCCGGTATCCGCCCAGAAGCGCATGACGCCGAGCAGCTCCTCCAGCACCTGCGGATTGTCGAAGTTGAGGTCCGGCTGGTGGGAGTAGAAGCGGTGCCAGTAATAGGCGCCGGCGACCGGATCCCAGGTCCAGTTCGATTTTTCCGTGTCGAGGAAGATGATCCGGGTTTCGGGGAATTTCTGGTCCGTATCCGACCAGACGTAGAAGTCGCGCTCCGGAGAGCCGGGCGGCGCATGCCGCGCCCGCTGGAACCACGGATGCTGGTCGGACGTGTGGTTGATGACGAGCTCGATGATGACCCGGATGCCGCGCTGGTGCGCCGCCTCGACGAAGGCCTGGAACTCCTCGATCGTGCCGTAGTCGGAGCTGACATTGCCGTAGTCGGCGATGTCGTAACCATCGTCGCGGCGCGGCGAGGGAAAGAAGGGCAGCAGCCAGATCGCGTTCGCCCCGAGCGAGGCAATATGGTCTAGTTTCTCATGCAGGCCCTGAAAATCGCCGATCCCGTCACCATTCGCATCGAAGAACGATTTGATGTGGAGCTGGTAGATGACGGCATCCTTGTACCATAGCGGATCGCCCTCATTCATCTGTGCCGGGTTTTGCCCCTGGCCCCGGTTTGCACTCGTCATATCCATTTTTTTGCTTTCTCCCCTATCTCACGCGCCAGATCGCAAAGGGCAGGCCCCAATGGGGATCGAGCCGCAGCCTTTGCATCTTGCCGGTCCAGGTGAACTTTTGGCCGGTGATCAGGTCGTCGACGTCAAGTGCGCCATGGTCCGGGAGGTTCCATGACCAGAGCGGTATTTCGACATCCGCCTCCTGCGCATTGTGCGGATCGAGGTTGATCGCGATCAGCAGGACGTTCTCGCGACCGGCGCTCGCCTTCTCGAAGAACATGATGTTGTCGTTCCAGGCGGTGAGAAGCTGCAGGCCGAGATGCGAATGCAGCGCCGGATTCTCGCGGCGGATCCGGTTGAGCAGGGTGATCTCGCCCTTGATGTTGCCGGGACGGTCGTAGTCCCAGGCGCGGATCTCGTATTTCTCCGAATCTGCATATTCCTTGCGCTTGGCATCCGGCCGGCCCTCGCAAAGCTCGAAACCGTTATAGACACCCCAGAGACCGGATAGCGTCGCGGCAAGGGCGGCGCGGATCAGATAGGCCGGCCGCGGCGCGTTCTGCAGAAAGTCCGGATTGATGTCGTGGGTGTTGACGAAGAAATGCGGGCGGAAGAACTCCTTCGGCTCCTCGGTGGTGATCTCGCGCATATACTGCTCGAGTTCCCACTTGGCATTGCGCCAGGTGAAATAGGTATAGGACTGTGAGAAGCCGACCTTGGCGAGGCGGTACATCACTTTCGGCTTGGTGAAGGCCTCCGACAGGAAGACGACGTCCGGATGCCGCGCGCGGATATCGGCGATCAGCCACTCCCAGAACGGGAAGGGTTTCGTGTGCGGATTGTCGACGCGGAACAGTTTTACGCCGTTGTCGACCCATTTCTGAACGATGTTGCGGAGTTCCACCCAGAGCGAGGGGATCGCGTCATGGGCGTAGAAATCGACATTGACGATGTCCTCGTATTTCTTCGGCGGATTTTCCGCATACCGGATCGTCCCGTCCGGCCGCCAGTCGAACCAGCCGGGATGTGATTTCAGCCAGGGGTGATCGGGCGAGGCCTGGATCGCCAGGTCGAGCGCGATTTCAATTCCCTCGTCCTGGGCGGCGTCCACCAGCCGGCGGAAATCCTCGAACGTGCCGAGCTCCGGGTGGATCGCGTCATGACCGCCGTCCTCCGAGCCGATGGCATAAGGGCTACCAGGATCGTCCGGCGCGGGGCTCAGCGAGTTGTTCTTGCCCTTGCGGTTGGTCTTGCCGATCGGGTGGACGGGCGGGAAATAGAGAACGTCGAAACCCATGTCGCGGATGGCGGGAAGCCGCTTGATGACGTCGTCGAACGTGCCGTGCCGGTTCGGATCGCCACTCTGCGAGCGGGGAAAGATCTGGTACCAGCTGGCGAAACCGGCAGCGATACGCTCCGCATCGACCTGAATTGCCTGTGAGCGGACCTTGAACGGTCGACGATCGGCCTCCGCCATCAGATCGGCTGTCTCGGGCGCCAGCAGGATTTCCGTGCGCTGCGGGTCCTGCACCTCGGTCAGCTTGTCGAACAGCGCCTTTAGCCGCGTCTTGATCCTGCCGGACGAATAGTCCAGCGCATCGAGAACGTGGTTGATGCCTTCCTGGATTTCCAGCCGCAAATCGAGCCGCGCTTCATGCTTTTTGACGAATTCATAGCGGAAGATCGCGAAGGGATTGCGCCAGGCCTCGATCAGGAATTCGTGGCGCCCCATGCGCTTCAGCGTGAATTCCGCATTCCAGCGATCGTTCAGGACGAGCTGCATGGGCTCTTCGGTCCATTCCGTCTCGTCGGCAGCGCGCCAGAGCAGCGCCGCCGCCAGCGGATCGTGGCCGTCGCCAAAAATGTCCGCCTCGACCTTCACCGTCTCGCCAACCACCCGTTTGACCACGAAACGGCCGTCGTCGACGGACGGCGTGATCTTCTCGATCGCCAGCCGGGGCGAAGCGGTCGCCTTGTCTACCGAGGGCACCGGTGCGGCGTCGACGATCGGCACCGACGAACGGCCCTCGAAAATCCTGATCTCGCCGGGTTTCAGCTTGAGCTGCGCGGCAAAGGCTTCGCCATCCGCCTCCGGCGCTTCGAGCGGCAGGAAGGGCGCGGCCGCCTCGCGCAGCACGTTGAAGGGAGCGGCCACGGAGCGACGCAGATCCCGATTCAGAACCACGACGCGCACCTTCTGCGCCGAACGCAGGTCTTCCCGGTCGGTCTGCATCAATGCCACGGCCGGCGTCTGGCTGGTGGAGATGAGACGGAGCGGTTGGCGGGCAAAGCCGGCCGCCGTCTTGTTGGTGCCGGCGTTCACGCTCCGGATATCGGCCGAGAGATCGAATGAACCCTGCTCGCGTAGGCCTCGCAGGCCCATCCCGTCGCCAAACAGCGGGTCGAGCGGCGTGGAAGCACCGAATTCGAAGCCCATCGGGATCATCAGCCCGCTGGCGAAGGTTGCAGCGAGCTTCAGCGAGCGGATCGCCTTCCTCTGCAGCACTTCGCAACTGTCGGTACCATGGGCGATGCGTTTGCCGAAGGGCGCCTCCGGAAACGTGACCTGGTACCCGAGCTGCCGCTGGATCTGGTATTCGTCGAGGATCCAGCGCTCCTCCAGGTTCCACCAGGCAAGCGACGAGAAGCTGCCGTCGAAACCGGCCCCCTCGAGCGCCCTTCGATCCTCAAAGGAGGTGCCGGGCGTCCATGCCAGAAAGGCGGTTTCCGGCGCGGTCTTGCGGGTCGATACGATCAGGTCGTACCAGGCTTCCGGCGCCAGGCGGCCGATGCCGAGGCAGCGGAAACCGGCAATCCCGAGGCCGGTCAGCTGCGCCATCCGCTTGCGCCAATTCTCGATATGACGGGCTTCGTTCATGAAATCGATGCCGCGGCTGCAGCTTTCCCGCGGCGCGACCCGAGGATCGGCGAGGATCGGCCCGGCATGTCGTGCATCCACCGCAATTCGGTCGACGACGAGGTCGAGCATCAGCTTGACCTTGCTTTCGCGCGCGGCCTGGATCAGAGCCTTGAACCCTTCTTCGACGGAAGAGCCGATCTGAAGCTCAGGGTCGATCCGATCGAAATTCTTGGTTACGAAGACGCTTGCATTCTGACCTCGTTCGAAAAGCGGCGCCGTCAGCACGGTATCGAAACCGAGGTCCCTCGCGTGCGCAAAAACCTCCCTCCACGCGTCGAGCCCCCTCAGCATCAAGGGGTGAACGTAGTAAATCTGGGGTGGGAGTTGCGCGAGGGATGTCCCGGCGATGAATTGGGGACGCGTGTTCATGGGATTTGCCTCGCCGTCGATTAGAGCCGTCGAATTTGCGGTCTAACTGTCGAGCGGTGGGGCTGGTTCCGATAAAATTGCCCGACTCACGCGGTTTCTCACGCTTCGGGCCTGCAGCTTCGGCGAAGCTGTTGATGCAGATGATCAATCCGTAGTTGTTCCTGAGAGGCGCCTTCGCTCTATTTTCCGACAAGCTGAAACGCAAAAGGCCGGAGATCCCTCCGGCCTTCCTGATACGGTCATGCGTCTGGAAGCCTACTGCTTTTCGATCTTGCCGATCTTCGCCCACTCTTCCCAGCGCTTGGTATCCATCGTCGCATAGTCGAGGGTCGCCTTGGGGCTGTCGAGCGTCATCGGCTCGCCGCCATTGGTGCCGACGAATTTGCGGGCTTCTTCGCTGGTGGTGACCTGCGTCATCACCTTGTGCATCTTGTCGAGAATATCCTTCGGCGTCCCCTTGGGGGCGGCGAGAACCCACCAGATGCGCACATCGACATTCGGCACGCCTTCTTCCGCGAAAGTCGGGATATCCGGGACCGAGGAAATGCGCTTGGCCGTGCTGACGGCCAGCACGCGCAGCGTTCCGTCACGCGAGCGGGCAAGGCCGAAGACCGGGTCGCCGACCATGTAGTCGATCGCCCCGCTGGCAAAGTCGTTGAGCGAGTCGGCGCTGGTCTTGTAGCGCACCTGAAGCGTGTCCGGCACGCCGGTATTGGCCTTGTACATTTCGGCGAGGATGACGGACGGGAAGTTCGACGTGGCGTAGGAGCCCTTGGCGCCCTTTTCCTTCATCGCCTTGGTCAGGTCGGAAATCTTCTGGTAGGGCGACTTGGCGTTGACCAGCATCATGAACGCCTGGCTGAACACCGGCGCGACATAGTCGAAATCCTTGAGCGGATCATAGGGCGGGGCATTGAAGACGTAAGGTGCCGCGGTGAGCTGGTCGGCCGAACCGATCAGCATCGTATAGCCGTCCGGCTTGGCGTTCTTCAGCGCGACGACCGAAAGGCTTCCGAGGCCACCCGGCTTGTTGTCGACGATGACGGTCTGCTTGAGCTGTTCTTCGAGCTTCTTGGCGAAGAAGCGGGCATAGACGTCCGCGCCGCTGCCGGCCGGGAAACCGGCGATCAGTGTGATTTGCCGGCTCGGATAATCGTCGGCGGCGGTGGCTGTACCGCCCGGAATGTATGCGGAAAACACCAGCGCCAGGGCGCCTGCCAGAAATCGCTTCACTGCACTCTCCTCCTAGAGTTCAGTCCGACACCTCGCGGGCGAGGCCGGAGTGTGATGTGACGCGAGCAGTCTCCTCCCGCTCGCGCTAAAATATAAGGTAGCCATACATTTTTGAGGCCGTCAAATGCCCTAGCGGCGTGAGAGGGGCTTCCGGCTGAAATCTAATGGCCTCGATGGCCCCGCTTATGCCGCGGTGTCCCAATGCCTGATTTACGGCCGTTTTCCAGGCTTAAAACACGAGATTTCGCCACTCGAAAAGCGGGTTGAATACTGTTATTCCGCGCCCCGGCCGAGGTGTGAGGAAGCTCTACGATCGGCGGGGCGACCATGCGCGAAGAAGCGCGCCTTCGGCACCGCCCACGGGGTCGGTCTTTGGGAGCGGCAGTTTGGCGATCCTGTCGAGCTGCGCATCGCTCGCCGGCCCGGTCTGGATGTCCGCCTCCTGCCCGGGCGGGTAGGCCCCGACCACCAGGAAATCCCGGCTGGCATCGATCCGCATGTGGCCGGTGCCGGCGGGCAGGATCAGGCAGTCGCCGGCATTGACGCCGAACTCCGTGCCGCCAGGCCCGCCGATCAGCAACCGCGCCCGGCCGTCGGCAATCCCCAGCACCTCATGGGCGCCGGTGTGATAATGCTGATAGTCGAAGACGCCATTGCGCCAGATCCCCTGCCAGCCATTCTGCCGAAACCGCTCCTCGAACGTCGGCGCCATCTCGCCTTCTGCCGGGATCGCATTGCGATAGACCAGCACCGGCAGATCGGAATTGTTCGGCACCCAGTCGCTGGATTCGAAGAGAATGGTCTCGAGGGTGGTATCGGCGGTGGAGGTCATGGCGTCGAGGCTCGGCGGGGTAATCTTAATGCTTCGGTTCACGGCCGAAATCCTTGCGAAGCTCATCCTTGGCCTTCTCCAGCGTGGCGCGGCGCGATTTCGAAAGCTGGCCGCCGGCGCGGTTGATGTAGAAATTCAGCATCGACATGGCCGATCGGAAAGGGCTCGACTTGCGACGATGGCTTGCTTCGGCTGAATGCTGGAGGGAGTCGGCGATCTTTTCCGGGCTGCGCGATTTAAATACGCCATCCTTCAGGTCCATCGCATCGCTGTGTTCGGTCACGTCCTTCGACCATTTCTTCTTGTTCTTCTTGGCCATGGAAACCTCTCGGGAAAGATTGGATATCCTTCCGAACCGGCCGTTGGCGGCAAGGTTCCCAAGCTATCGCGCCGCGGTCGTAGTATTGCGCACCACGAGGTGCGTTTCCAGGACGTAACGCACGTCGCGTATGGCGCGCGACTGCAGCATGTCGAGGAGCAGCGAGACGGCCACCCGGCCCGCCTCGGTCGAGCGGTTGGAGACCGAGGTCAGGGCCGGGTAGGTGACGGCGCCGAGCACGTCGTCGCAGCCGATCAGGCTGAAATCGCCAGGCACCGAAACCCGTTTTTCGGAAAGCCCGGCCAGCACGCCCTGCGCCGTCAGGTCGTCGAAGGCGACGGCTGCCGTGGCGCCGGTGGCAAGGATCGCGCCGACCGCCTGGCGGCCGGAATTGTAGCTCGCCAGCACCGCCGGCACCGTTTCGACTACAATGCCAAGCCGTGTTGCGGCGGCCTTGATGGCGGTGCGGCGCTGTTTGTTCGACCAGGAATTCGACGGGCCGCTGACATAAACGATCCGGCGGTGCCCGAGTTGGGCGAGATGTTCGACCGCTTCCCGTACACCCGATCCGCTGTCGATCAGCACCCGAGGGATACCGTCGATATCGCGGTTGATCAGCACCAGCGGCAACAGGCCGGCATGCGCCCGGATGCGCTCGTCCGAAAGGCGCGAGGAGGCAAGCACCAGGCCCTCGACCTGGCCAGCGAACCGGCCGACCAGCTTGTCCTCCTGCTTCGGGTTCTCCTCCGTATTGCCGAGGAAGATGCAGAAATCGGACCGGTCCGCTTCCAATTGGGCAGCCTGGATCAGCGGCGGAAAGAACGGGTTGGCGATATCCGGCACGATCAGCCCGACATTGCCGTGCCGCCCGGTGCTGAGCGCCCGCGCCGTGTGGTTCGGCACGTAGCCGAGCGCTTCCGCCGCCTTCATGATCCGCGTCACGGTTTCCGGGGAGAGCATGTCCGGCCGCGTGAAGGCGCGCGAGACACTGGAACGCGCAACGCCTGCCGCATCCGCGACCTGGCTGATAGTGACGCCCTTGGTCCGCTTGATCATGGAAATTGAGAACCTGCCCGTTTGGCCTGGCACTTAGCATGAAGTTCGCAGCGCTATCAATTCTGACCCCGATCCGAGCCGAAGACTGACATTCATCCACTTGACATGCAACCGGTTGCATGGAAATCTTTCGCCAACAAGAAAAGGGGACCTGCAACGGACGCGGCGAGGCGAAGCCCGCCTGCCGACACGTCCCTGCAGACATGGAGACCGCGTTGACCATCGCCACCGCCCATCGTCCTTCGCCGGAAACGCGGCGGACCTTCGACCGCCTCTCGGTCGAAAGCTTTGCAACGCGGGCCGAGATGGGCGCCGCCGCGGCCGCCGACATTGCCGCCGCCTTGGCAGAACGCCTCGCAAGCCAGGCCGAAGTCCGGATGGTCTTTGCCGCCGCCCCCAGCCAGGCGGATATGCTGAAGGCGCTTTGTGCCGCGCCGGGCATCGACTGGGGGCGCGTCACCGCCTTCCACATGGACGAATATATCGGCCTTTCGCCATCCTCGCCCGCCCGTTTCGTCAACTGGCTGGACGAGCATGTGTTCGCCAAGTTGCCATTCGCGGCCGTGCACCGGATCACCCCGGAGCCGGATGCGGAAGCTGAAGTGCGCCGCTATTCCGACCTGCTGAACGAGGCGCCGATCGACTTCGTCTGCCTCGGCATCGGCGTCAACGGCCACATCGCCTTCAACGACCCGCCGGTCGCCGATTTCAACGATCCGCTGGACGTCAAGATCGTCGAACTGGACGATATCTGCCGCCAGCAGCAGGTCGATGACGACTGTTTCCCTGACCTCGCCTCCGTGCCCTACGAGGCGATCACGCTCACGGTGCCGCGCCTCTTGCGTGCCGACCGGCTGTTCTGCGTCGTGCCAGGTTCCATCAAGCGGGATGCCGTTTCGAAGACGCTTTACGGCCCCCTGACCACCGAATGCCCGGCCAGCGTCCTGCGCTTCCATGCCGCCTGCACCCTCTATATCGACAAGGATTCTGACCCCGATGCCTGAGACCCCCGTCATCGATGCGGATGCGCTCTGCGAAGGTTATTTCGCCTCGACTCAAGGCCTGATGCGCCGGGTCCTGGAGGAGGAAAAGGCTCCGCTCGACAAGGCGGCAGAAAAGCTCGCCGACCAGATCGCCGCCGACCGGCTGGTGCATATCTATGGCCCCGGAGGCCACTCCAATCTGGCCTCGCAGGAGGTCTTCTTCCGCGCCGGCGGGCTGATGCATATCAGCGCCATTCTCGACGAAGGAACGCTGCTCTCGAACGGCGCGCTGCGCTCCATGGCGATCGAACGCACGCCCGGTTACGGCAAGGTAGTCATCGCCAACCAGCGGCTCGGCGACACCGACCTGCTGATCCTCGTCAACGCTTACGGCATCAACGCCGCGCTGATCGATGCGGCGCTGGAAGCGAAACGCCGCGGTGCCTTCCTGATCGGGGTCAGTTCCCGCGAACACGCCTCGAAAACCTCGCCGGATCACCCGGCCCGCCATCCGACCAAACAGAACCTGCACGACATCGTCGACATTGCCATCGACTGCAAGGTGCCGATCGGCGATGCGGTCGTGACGGTCCCGGGCATGGGCGAAAACATCGCGGCGATCTCCACCTTCGCCAATGCGTTCACGCTGAATTGCATGGTCATCCGCACGGTCGCAAAACTCGTCGAGCGCGGCATCGAACCGCCGGTCTGGCGCAGCGGCAACGCACCGGGCGGCGACGAGGCGAACGGCCGCTTCATCGCCAATTTCCAGGGCCGGGTGAGGGCGCTCTAAGATGATCGTCGACGGCATCGATCCCCGCACCGGCAAAGGTATCGCGATCGACATCGCCGACGGCAAGATTGCTGCCATTCGTCCTGCTGAAAATACCAGTGCGCTTTATCTCTCCGTCGGCTTGATCGACCTGCAGGTCAACGGTTATCGAGGCTTCGACCTCAACAATGGCGAGGTTACCGCCAACATCCTCCTCTCGCTCTGCGAGGAGATGTTGAGCGTCGGCGTCACCACCTGGCTGCCGACCATCATCACGGCGTCCGAGGCCTCTATCCTTCAGGCCCTCTCCGATATCGCCAGGATCCGCGCCGGCCACCGCCTGATCGCTGAAATGGTGCCGGGCATACATGTCGAAGGCCCGTCGATCTCGGATAAGGACGGCCCTCGCGGCGCCCATCCGCTGGCTCATGTCCGCCCGCCGTCGATCGCGGAATTCGATCGCTGGCAGCAGGCATCCGGCAATCTGGTCTCGCTGGTGACGATTGCACCGGAACACCAGGGCAGCCTCGACTATATCCGGGCGCTTACCGCCCGCGGCGTCCATGTGGCGCTCGGCCATACCGCCGCGACGCCGGAGGAAATCCACGCGGCGGCGAAGGCGGGTGCGGTTCTCTCCACCCATCTCGGCAATGGTGCCGCCGCCATGCTGCCGCGCCACCCGAATTTCATCTGGGCCCAGCTTGCCGACGACCGGCTGGCGGCAAGCTTCATTGCTGATGGCTGGCACCTGCCGGCCGATGCCTTCAAGGCGATGCTGCGCGCCAAGGGCATGGATCGGGCGATACTCGTCTCCGACATGGTGGCGCTGGCCGGCATGCCGCCCGGCGTCTATGACCAGCCCGTCGGCGGTCGCGTCGAAGTGTCTCCCGAAGGCCGCATCAGCGTCGCCGGCACGCCCTACCTTGCCGGCGCAAGCCTGCCGCTCTCCGCCAATGTGGTGATCGCCGTTGATATGGCAGGCCTTCGGCTTGCCGATACGCTTCTGCTCGCCACCGCAAACCCGGGCCGCTTCGTCGGCGGGCGCGGACGGCTGGAGCTGGGCGCGCGGGCCGATCTCATCCGCTTCGAATGGCCGGACGGTGAGCGGGAATTGTATATCCGCGAAACCTGGGTCCACGGCGAAAAGGCATTTTGCGCATGATCCGGGCCGGAGCAGCCATCGTCGATATCACCCCGCCGCCGGGCCTTGCGATGTCCGGCTTTGCGGCCCGCGCGCTGCCCGCCAAGGGCGCTCATGATGCCCTCACGGTCAGGGCAGTGGTTGTCGAAGATACCGCGGTCGTCGTCGCCGATGTCATCGGCATCGATGCCGCGATCAGCGCCCGGATCCGCGGGCGCTCCGTCCTCCCGGCAGAAAACGTCGTGGTCGCAGCACTCCACAATCACGGCGGTCCGGTCTCCATGGTCGGCCGGCTCAGCATCGCCGCCGATCCGGCCTATATGGAACGGCTGGAAGACGCCTGCGTGGCCGCCATCGACAGGGCTGCGGCCGCCAGGCGCCCGGCAACGATCACTGCGGGGCAGGGAAGTGATCCGGGGATTGCGCGCAATCGGCGCCATCCGGGCGGACCCGTGGACACTTCCCTGCCGCTTCTTCGCATCCGTGACGAGAAGGGCGAAATGATTGCCGTCGCCACCGCCTATGCCTGCCATCCGGTGGTGCTGGCGGCCGACAATCTTCTCTGGACCGCAGATTATCCGCATTTCGTGCGCCAGGTGCTGGAGGAAACCTATCCCGGCGCGGTCGCCCTGTTCATGACCGGCTGCGTCGGCGACGCCAATACAGGGCATTCGGCGCATGCCTCGATCTCGGTTGCCGAAAACCCGGACCGCAGTTTTGCCGCCGCCGAACGGATCGGCCGCAAGATCGCCGAGGCGGCGCTCACCGCTGCCGAGCAGCCGGTGTCCGGGACTGTTAAAGCCCGGAACGGCACCGTTACCTTGGGTTTCGAACGTCGCGAGACGGAAGCCCCCGACGTTCTCGAAAACCGCTGGCGAGAAGAAGCTTTGACCGCCGAACCCGCCCGCAAAAGCCTGCTTGGCTATTGGGCCGATTGGGTGCGCGGCATTGCGCCCGTCGAACCTCAGCCGCTCCCCGAACGCGTCACCGTGCTCGATTGGGGCGGCGTGCCGATCATCGCTCTGCCGGGCGAGATCTTTGCGGAAACGGCGCTAGCAATCCGTGCTGCACTCGGCGCGGACAGGTTGGCCTTCGTGATCGGTTTTGCCGATGACAATCCGGGCTACATCCCACCGGCCAGCGAATTCCAGTTCGGCGGCTACGAAGTCGATGAGGCGCATCGCTATTACGGCCTGGCCGCCACCTTCGCGCCGGGCTCGGCGGAAACGCTCGCGGCCTGCGCCATCAGGCTCGCGGATGAGACCTCAGGCGGAGGCAAGGCCGCATGAACAGTCGGGCTACCACAAACGATCCGATGCTTGACACGCAACCGGTTGCATGAGAGCTTTTTGTTAACAACAACAAGGGAACAGGGACATGAAAAACAGATCAGTCAAGACTAGGATTTCGACCCGCGCGCTGCTGATGAGCGCGGCATTCGGCGCAGCCCTTCTCTCCGGCGTTTCCACGGCCTCGGCTGAAACGCTGACGGTCTGGAGCGGTTATCCGGAAATGGCGCCGTTCTACGAACATGTCGCCCAGGGCATGAAGGCCGCCTATCCGAAACTCGACGTGAAGGTCGAGGCGATCGCCCTTCGCGAGCACGAAAAGCGCGTCGCGCTCGGCCTCACCGGCGGCCAGGACGGCACGACGGTCATCGAGCTTTCCGGCTCCACCGCCACCCGCTATCTTGAAAACGATCTTCTGCCGGAAGCGCCGGCCGATATCTCGACCTTCGTCAAGGACCCGAAGAATTTCGACAAGTTCTTCAGCGATACCGCGGGCCAGGGCGGCAAGATCTACGGCGTGCCGCTCTTCCGCGGCCAGGGCGCCCTCTATTATAACACCGACATGTTCAAGGCTGCGGGACTGACGACCGCGCCGAAGACCATGGAGGAATATTCGACCTATGCCGAGAAGCTGACCAAGCGCGACGCATCCGGCAAGGCGACCGTCTCCGGCTGGAGCATGCGTCTCTCGGGCGGTGGCCAGGGCATTGCGGAGAAATTCTGGATCAACATGCATCAATACGGCGGCGCGATCCTCGTTCCCGCCGGCGACGGCAAGTGGAAGCCCAATTTCGCCAATGAAGCTGGTCGCAAGGCGCTGAAACAGTATCTCACCAACATCTTCACCACCAAGACGGTCACCCCGGAAATGCCGGCGGACGCCGATGCCTTCGAGCGCGGCCAGACCGCCATGTTCATCCGCGAATCTTGGGTGATCGGCGACATCGCCAAGAAGGCGCCGGATCTGAAATACGCCACCGCGCCGCTGCCGAAGGGTTCGATCGCGCTGCCCACCAACCTCTACGTCGCCGGCAAGGGCGCCGATGCCAAGGTCGGCTGGGAATTCGCCAAGGCTGCCAATTCGCCGGAAAATCTCGTCTGGCTGCTCCAGAACGTCGGCTGGCTGCCGAACCGTTCCGGCGTCGATTATTCGGCCGTGACCTCCAAGCAGCCCGCGTTTGCCGCCTTCGTCGATTATCCGAAGGGTTACGAGTTCTTCACGCTGCCGTCGATCGGCCCGATCGAAGAGATACTGACCCGCGTTGCCGCCCAGCTCGTCGTCGCCTTCGGTGACGCCTCGCTTGCCGGCGACGATGCCAAGATCGACGCCTTCCTCAAGAAGGCCAGCGACGAAGTGAACACCATCCTCGCCCGCGAAGGCCTGGCTGCGAAATAATCGCCGCCACGACTCGCCATTCGCATGGGCCCGGAGCATCATTGCTCCGGGCACTTAAAACGGGGATCCTGGGTCCGACCCGCGCCGCGGCCGAACCCTGCTGTCTACAGGCCAAACTTTATGCTGAAGCGCAAAAGATGGATTTTTGCGATCCTTGCGATTTTGCCGACCCTGGCAATCTTTGCCTATGTCCGGCTTTATCCGATCGTCGACACGCTGAGGCTCAGCCTTTTCAAGTGGGACATCCTGTCGAAGAACAAGCCCTTCGTCGGCCTCGCCAATTTCCGCGAGCTGATGGACGACCACCTGTTCCTCGATGCGCTGGTCAATACCACGATCATCGCCTTCGGCGTGCTGGTCCTCACCATTCCGATGGCCCTGATCATCGCCGCTCTGATCTTCCACCGCACCCGCTCGCGGATGGCCGGTTTCTACGAGACCGCGATTTTCATTCCGCATGTCGTCTCGCTGGTTCCCGCCGCCATGGCTTGGAAGTGGATTTTTGACGCTCGTCTCGGCCCGCTGAATGCGCTCCTGACCTTTTTCGGCATCCCGGCGCAATCCTGGCTCTTTGATCCCGTGCTGTCGGTCATCTGCATCATTGTTCTCTGCTCCTGGCAGGCGCTGGGTTATGCGGTGCTGATCTATATCGTCGGTTTCAAGAACCTGCCGGTCTCGCTTTATGAAGCGGCCAAGCTGGACGGCGCCTCCGGCCCGCAAAGCTTCTGGTACCTGTCGATCCCGATGCTGAAACCCATCACCCTCTACGTCTCGGTCGTGACGCTGGTCTCCGGCTTCAATGTCTACGCTCAGGCCTTCGTCCTGGCGTCCGATGCGCAGGGCGCGCCCGGAAGGCAGGTGCGCGTTCTGGTTCTCGACATGCTGGAAAACAGCTTTCGCAATTATCGCGTCGGTTATGCGGCCTCCGAAGCCGTCGTCCTTCTGGTCATCGTTCTGGCGCTGACGCTCATCCAGTTCTCGATGCTACGGGAAAGGGGCAAGGCATGACGACCAATTCCGCGAACTATATCGAGCCCACCACCGAAGAGCTTTCCGAGGGCGTGCGCCTGCGCCGCAAGAAGCGCGCAATCAACTTCGCGATCGACGTATTCCTGGTCGTCGTTTCGATCCTGATGCTCCTGCCGCTGGTCTTCCTGGTGGCCAATGCCTTCAAGACGCCGGCGGAAATGCTGAGCTGGCCGCCGACCATCATCCCGCGCGACCCGACGATCGCCAATTTCTCTGCCGTGCTCGGCGAAACGCCGCTGCTGCGCTGGATCGGCAACAGCATCGCCTTTGCCGTCATGTCGACGATCGCGATCGTCGCCACCTCGGCGATCGCCGGTTACATCTTCGGAAAATTCCGCTTCCGGACACTGAACATCCTCTTCGCGCTCTTCCTCGCAACCGCCATCGTGCCGTTCGAGGTCTACATGATCCCGCTCTATTTCCAGGCAAAGAGCCTCGGCATCCTCAATTCCGTCTGGGGCCTGCTGCTCGGTTATCTGGTGATGAGTTTCGGCATCTTCCTGATCCGCCAGAATGTCATTCACTCGATCCCCGACGAACTGCTGGAAGCCGCCCGCATCGACGGCGCCGGCGAGTTCTGGATTTTCCTGCACATCGTCCTGCCGCTGCTGCGCGGTGCGCTTGGCGCGCTCGCCGTGCTCGCCTTCTTCCAGGCCTGGACCGCCTTCGCCTGGCCGATGATCGTCGCGACGACCCGTACCAGCTATACGATCGAGGTCGGGCTGGCGCTGTTCCAGACCGGCTTCACGGTCGATCTCGGTCGCCTCAGTGCCGCCTCCGCCACAGTCCTCATTCCATCCATCCTGCTCTTCGTCATCCTTCGCCGCAATTTCGTGCAGGGCGTCGCCAGCACCGGCCTCAAGGAGTGACGATGGATTTCTTTGAAGAAGCCCGCACCACCTATGCCGCAGCCAATGCCGGTACCCTCTATTGGATACTGCAGCGGCCGATGCTCGGCGGCGGGTTTTTGAACACCAAGCAGAACAGCCTGACGCTGAAGGATTACGACGCCGGGGACGGCGTGCGCGGCCCGAATTACACCTATGGCTGGATTCAGGGGCGGGGGCTCGAAGCCCTCGTCGGACACGCGGAGTTCTTTGGGCACGAGCTGCCGCCTCTGGCCGAAAAGCTCGATGCCGCCGCCCACCGGCTATACGACCTGCTGGCAGGCCTGCAGAAGCCGGATGGTCACGCCTATTTCTGCTACGACCGTGACATGAGGGCCGTTTATGCCGACCAGTCCAACGTCGTCCACGCTCAGGAAAAGCCGGCGCTGATCTACACCTATTCCGATGCCTTCGTGGCCAAGGGGCTGGTGGCCGCTGCAAGCCGCTATGGCCTGCCGGATATCCTCGATCACCTCGCCTATTTCGACCGTGTGATCACTGCCATCGAAACCGGCCGTTTCCAGATGGACGAACGCCGGCCCCTCTCGCTCGACAGCCTCGCCGCCCAGGCCGACGATTTCGGCCCACACATGATCCTGCTTGGCGCCGCCGGCATGCTGAAACGCGCCGGCCACACTGCGCATCTCGCCTTTGCCGACCGCTTCATCGCCCATGTCATCGACAGGCATTACGACGCCGCGACTGGCCTCCTCCGCAACGTGCCCGGCGAGGACAGCTGCAATGTCGGCCATGGCATCGAGTTCGTCGGCTTCGCGCTCGACTATCTCGATGACACCGCCGATCCGGCATTGATCGACAAACTGGAACGCATTCTCGTTTCATCCTTCGACAAGGGCTTCGTCGGTCCGGGCATCACGCTCACCGTGTCAATCAAGACCGGCGAGGCACAGAGCCCCTATTGCCCCTGGTGGTCGCTGCCGGAAACCATCCGCTCGGCGGCTCTCGCCCACGAGCGCACCGGCAGTGCCGAGAGCCTGGGCGTCTGGAAGACCGCCCACGCCGCCTTCTTCGGGCGCTACTGGCGCGGCACACCGCCGATCGCCTACCAGACCATGACGAAGGACGGCCCCGTCGATTTCGTGCCCGCCACGCCGGATCTCGATCCCGGCTACCACACCGGCCTCAGCCTGCTCGCAGCCGTTAACGCCGCAGACCGGCTGAAGCCCCAAACTCGAACAGTTTCAGGATAAATACATGGCTTCCGTTGAAATCCAGAACGTCCGCAAGGCTTATGGCGACGTCGAGACCATCAAGGGCGTGTGGGTCGATGTGCCGGATGGCGCTTTCGTCGTCCTAGTCGGCCCCTCCGGCTGCGGCAAGTCCACGCTGCTGCGGATGATCGCGGGGCTCGAAGATATCTCCGGCGGCACGATCCGTATCGATGGCCGCGTCATCAACGAGGTCGAGCCGAAGAACCGCGATATCGCCATGGTCTTCCAGAACTATGCGCTCTACCCGCATATGACGATCGCCGAGAACATGGGTTTTTCCTTGCGGCTCGCCAAGAAATCCAAGGAGGAGATTGCCGAGCGGGTCAACGACGCGGCGCGCATCCTGGGGCTTACCGATTATCTCAAGCGCTACCCGAAACAGCTCTCCGGCGGCCAGCGCCAGCGCGTCGCCATGGGCCGCGCCATCGTCCGCAACCCCAAGGTTTTCCTGTTCGACGAACCGCTGTCGAACCTCGACGCCAAGCTGCGCGTGCAGATGCGCGCCGAGCTGAAGGACATCCACGCCCGCATCAAGACGACCACCGTCTACGTCACCCACGACCAGATCGAGGCGATGACCATGGCCGACCGGATCGTGGTGATGCGGGACGGCATCGTCGAACAGGTCGGCGCTCCGCTGGAGCTTTACGACAAGCCGGTCAACACCTTCGTCGCCAGCTTCATCGGCTCGCCTTCGATGAATTTCCTCTCCGGCAAGGTGGCCGAGGATCGTAAGTCCGTGCTGACCGAAAATGGCGTCCGCCTGCCGCTCGGCCCGGAGGCTTCCGCTTCCCCCGGCACCGCTGTCACTTACGGCATCCGTCCCGAACATCTGGCGATTGCCGCCGGCAACGAGGGCATCCCGATAACGGTGACCAATATCGAGCCAACCGGCTCGGAGACCTTCGTCCAAGGCACCGTCGACGGTCAGAAGTTCTCAGCGCAGCTGCGCGAGCGACTTTTCATCAAGACCGGCGAAGTGCTCAATCTGGCGCTCGCGCCCACCAACAGCCATGTCTTCGATGCCGCCACCGGCATGCGGCTCGGCTGATATCGATAAGGTACAACGACAATGGAACAGACTTGGCGCTGGTTCGGACCGGACGACACGGTCAAGCTTTCGCATGTGAAACAGGCCGGCGCGACCGGCATCGTCAGCGCGCTGCATCATGTCAACGACGGCCGTATCTGGCCGGACGACGAGATTTTAAAGCGCAAGGCGATCATCGAGGCGGCCGGGCTCACCTGGTCGGTAGTGGAAAGCATCATCGTCCACGAGGACATCAAGACCCGAACCGGCCGTTACCGCGAGCTGATCGACAACTACAAGGCCTCGATCCGCGCGGTCGCCAAGGCCGGCGTCAGGACGGTCTGCTACAATTTCATGGCGATCACCGACTGGACGCGCACCGATCTCGAATACGAGATGCCGCATGGCGGCACCGCGCTGCGTTTCGATATCGTCGAATTCTGCGCTTATGACGTGTTCATCCTGAAGCGCCCCGGCGCCGAGGCAGATCATCCTTCCGACCGTATCGCCAGGGCCGAAGCGTGGCTGAAGACGGCGAGCGACAGCGATCTCGCCCGGCTGGAACGCAACCTGATTGAATGGGTGCCCGCCCGCGAATTCGTCTACGACCGGCAGAGCCTCAGCCGCATGCTGGACATCTACAAGGAACTGTCGGAGAGCGGTTTCCGCGAAAACCTCTTCACATTCCTGAACGAGATCATCCCGGTCGCCGAAGAGGCGGGTGTCAGGATGGCGATCCATCCGGACGATCCGCCATTCCCGCTGTTCGGCCTGCCGCGCGTCGTCTGCAAGGCTTCCGATGCACGCGCGCTGCTCGCGGCGGTGAAGTCGCCCTCGAACGGCATCACGCTCTGCACCGGCTCCTACGGCGCCAATCCCGAGAACGATCTCGTCGCGATGGCGAAGGAATTCGCCTCCGATATCCATTTCGCCCACCTGCGCAACGTCACCAAGGAAGGCGACGGTTCCTTCCACGAAGCCGAGCATCTGGAGGGCGACACGGACATGGTGCGCGTGGTGATGGCGTTGATGGCCGAGGAAAAGCGTCGCAAGGCGGAAGGCCGCGCGGACTGGCAGATCCCGATGCGCCCGGACCACGGCCATGCGATCGTCGACGACATAGGCAAGAAGGTCAATCCCGGCTATTCCTGCATCGGACGGCTGAAGGGTCTGGCGGAACTGCGCGGTATCATGCGTACGCTTGAAGTTCTCGGCTGACAACAGATCCTGGGGGAGGGGGACGATGACGAAACTGAAAGTGGCGATGATCGGGCTTGGCATGGCGGCGGGGCACCATGCCCGCGCCCTTCTGGAGCTTTCCGACCGGATCGAATGCGTCGCGGCCTTCAGCCAGACCGCCGCCCGGCGCGAGGCATTCGCGGCAGAATACCCGATCCCCGTGACCGGCGATCTCGATGCGATCTTCGCGGACAAGGCGATCGAGGCGGTGCTGATCCTCACCCCGCCGAGCAGCCACCTGGAACTCGTCCAGCGATGTGCCACGGCGAAAAAGCATATACTATTGGAAAAGCCGCTCGATATTTCCTTCGAGCGCTCCGAGGCCATCGTCCGCGCCGCGAAGCAAGCGGGCGTGCTGCTGGCCATGGTGCTGCAGAACCGTTTTCGCTTGGCGGCGCTGAAACTCGACGAGATCGTCAGATCCGGGCGACTGGGCCAGCTGATCGAGGCATCCGCCGCGATCCGCAACTGGCGCCCGCAGAGCTATTACGACGTCGAGGGCCGAGGCACGATGGCACGCGACGGCGGCGGCGTGCTGCTGACCCAGGGCATCCACACGATCGACCTGCTGCTGAGCTTCGCCGGCACGCCGAAAGACGTCTCGGCCTTCGTCCGCACCAGCCCGATCCATTCGATGGAAACCGAGGATCTGGTGACGGCGACCTTCGCCTACGAAAACGGCGCGATAGGCACCCTGAACGCCACCACCTGCGCCTATCCTGGCCTTCCCGAACGCATCGAGCTGCTCGGTACCAAAGGCACTGCCGTCTTTACCGGCGACACGCTCAACGCAGCCTTCATGGACGGAACCAGCGTTATCGAGGGCGGCGAAAAATCCGGCAGCGGGGCCGGGGCCAATCCGATGGCTTTCGGCCACGAAATGCATCGCGCTTTGATGGAGAACTTCGTGGATGCGATCCGCAACGGCGCGCCGTTGCGCGTCACTGGCGAGGACGCGCTCAAGGCTCACCGCTTCATCGCGGAAATCCTCGCTGCCAGCCGGTAGGCCGCCTCAGAGCCCCGCGGCCTTGCGCAGTTCCTCGGCCATCTTGGCCCGCCAGTCCTTGCCGGACGCCTTGAATTTTTCGAGCACATCCGGATCGAGCCTGAGGGTTACAGCTACCTTGGGCGCCTCAAGCTTCGGGCGACCACGGGCAGCGATGGCCTGTTCCATTTTCGCCGCGATCTCCGGGAAGACTTCCCGGAACGGTCGCGCACTTCTCAGCTCCTCCTCGGTCCAGGGAGGATTGTCCGAGACTTCGTCCCAGTCCTCCTTGGTGTAACCACGGCCAGGGCGGAATTCTTTCTGTTTCTGGGCCTTGATGTTCATTGGAGAAGCCTCCTCTCATCCTTTCGGGCGGGGCGCATCGAAATGACAGAAAGCGCTTCCGAGCCGAGTTTCACGAAGATCGCCGCGACCGCGCCGTCTTTCAGGCGCCCGATGGCTTTCATCCGGCCATTTCTTGCAGGCACAATGGCTGAGGTCAGAAAGAACTCGAAATAAAGACCAGCGAAATCGAGATTATGCTTCTCGATATTCGCCAGCCGTTTCGTCTCGTCCCAAATGATCTTCAATTATTATCCGTACACGAAAAATCGCCGCCCGACAACGAGCGACGATGGAACGGTCCGAAACCTTCTGCAACCCTAAGGATTGAGGGCGATCAGCAGATCACCGTCTCGGCGATCTTGATGCCGAAACCTTCGAGGCCGACATAGTGGCGCTCGCTGCGGGTCAATAGCTTGATCGAGGTGACGCCAAGGTCCTTGAGGATCTGCGCGCCAAGGCCGATTTCCAGCCATTCGCTCTCGCGGGCCTGGGCCTCGGCATGGCCCTCCTGGTCCTGGCGCAGCTTGCGGCCATGATCCTTCTGGCCGACGCCGACCGAACCCTCGCGAAGGTAGATAATTACGCCGCGACCCTCTTCCTCGATCTTCGCCATGTAGCGATCGACCGAGCGCTGCGTGCCGAATACATCGCGGGTGACGTTTTCGAGGTGCAGGCGGACCGGAATATCGACGCCATCACGGATGTCGCCGAAGATCACGGCCACGTGCTGCATCGGGTCCCAGGGCAGCGAATAGGCATGTGCTCTCGCCTTGCCGTGCGGCGTCTCCACGTCGAACGCCGTCTGCAGCTCGATCAGCGTTTCCTTGCGTTGCCGATAGGCGATCAGGTCGGCGACGGAAACCTGCTTCAGGCCATGCTTGGCGGCAAAGTCGGTAACCTGCTGGCCGCGCGTCACCGTGCCGTCGTCGTTGACCAGTTCGCAGATGACGCCGATCGGCGGAAGGCCGGCGAGCCTGCAGAGGTCGACGGCCGCTTCCGTATGGCCGGAGCGCATCAAGACGCCGCCTTCGCGGGCGATCAGCGGGAAGATATGGCCGGGCCGCACGAAATCGCTCGGGCCTACATTCGGATTGGCGAGGTTGCGGACGGTAAGCGTCCGGTCCTCGGCGGAAATGCCGGTCGTGGTGCCGTGCTTGAAATCGACGGTGACGGTGAAGGCCGTCGTGTGTGCGCTGTCGTTTTCCGCCACCATGGCGTTGAGGTTGAGCCGCTTGGCCTCCTCGCGCGGCATCGGGGCGCAGACGATGCCGGACGTATGGCGCACGATGAAGGCCATCTTGTCCGGCGTGCAGTGGACGGCGGCGACGATCAGGTCGCCTTCGTTCTCACGGTCGTCGTCATCGGTGACGACGACGATTTCGCCGGCTTCGAAGGCGCGGAGGGCGTCGACGACGCGCTTCTGATCATAGGCCATGGATGTCGTTTCCTAGAGATGTCGGCCGGAGTGACTGTGGCCAGTCTGAGCCCGGTCTCGGAGATAATGATCGGCAATCGCGCATGCAACCATCGCTTCGCCGATCGGTACGGCGCGGATGCCGACGCAAGGGTCGTGGCGGCCCTTGGTGCGCACCTCGACATTGTTGCCGTCGACGTCGATCGAACGCTGCTCGGTGAGAATGGATGAGGTCGGCTTGATCGCAAATCGGGCGACCACCGCCTCGCCGGTCGAGATGCCGCCGAGAACGCCGCCTGCATGGTTGGAAAGGAAGATGCGCTTGCCGTCATTACCCATGCGCATCTCGTCGGCATCTTCCTCGCCGGAAAGCTCCGCGACGCCGAAGCCGTCGCCGATCTCTACGCCCTTGACGGCGTTGATCGACATCAGCAGACCGGCGATATCCTGGTCGAGTTTGCCATAGACCGGCGCGCCGAGGCCGGCGGGAACGCCTTCTGCGATTACCTCGACGACGGCGCCGATCGAGGAGCCGGCCTTGCGGATGCCGTCGAGATAGTCTTCCCAGACGGGCACCATCGCCGCATCCGGGCAGAAGAACGGGTTCTGGCTGACCTGATCCCAATCCCAGTTGGCGCGGTCTATTTTATGCTTGCCGATCTGGATCAGCGCGGCGCGGACGTTCAAGCCCGGCACGACTTTGCGGGCAAGCGCCCCGGCGGCGACACGGGCCGCCGTTTCTCGGGCGGAGGAGCGACCGCCGCCGCGATAGTCGCGGATGCCGTATTTGACGTCATAGGTATAGTCCGCGTGGCCGGGGCGGTAGCGGCGGGCGATCTCGCCGTAATCCTTGGAGCGCTGGTCGGTATTCTCGATCAGCATGGAGATCGGCGTGCCGGTCGAGATCATCGTCTCGCCGTCGGCATCCATCATCACGCCGGAGAGCACCTTGACGATGTCGTCCTCGCGCCGCTGCGTCACGAACCGCGACTGGCCGGGCTTGCGCTTGTCCATCCAGGCCTGGATTTCCGCAAGCGTGAAGCGGATGCCGGGCGGGCAGCCATCGACGATGCAGCCGAGTGCCGGACCATGACTTTCACCCCAGGTGGTGATGCGGAAAAGATGACCGAACGTGTTGTGCGACATGGCGTGACAAGACCAGCTGTGGCGGAGTTGGCCTTCCGCCAACTACTGACGCGGCTGTCATATGGAAAAGGTTGCCGGGCGACAAGTCTTTCTTGGCGGAACGGTCGCGCCGGAATGGTGAACAATGCCGGCCCTAGGCGGCCTTGCGCCAGCCAGCATGCGCAGCCTGGGTGAAATCGTTGAAGGAAAGCGGCCGGGCGAAGGCGTAACCCTGCAAGAGATCGCAGCCGAGTTCGCGCAAAAGGCTCGCATGCTGCATGGTCTCGACCCCTTCCGCCACGGTTTCCACGCCGAGCGAACGGGCGATGTCGATGATCGAGCGCACCAGCGCCCGTTCCTGCGGCGAGGTCAGGATCGGCATGACGAGCTGGCGGTCGATCTTCAGCCGTTTCGGCTTCAGCTTCAGAAGGCTGACGATCGAGGTATGGCCGGTGCCGAAATCGTCGATCTCGATATCGATGCCGAGCTCCTTGATCCGCTCGAGATTGCCGGCCGCCGATGCTTCGCTCTCGTCGAGGAAAATCGATTCCACCAGCTCGAACGAGATTTCGCCGGGCGTGATCGCCAGCGTCTGCAGCGTGTCGATCAGCGTCTCGTCATGCAGGCGCTTCGCAGAGACGTTGACGGACACTTTCGGCACTCGAATGCCGAGTGCCGCCCAGCGCATCTTGTCCTTCAGCACCGTCTGGAGCACGATATGGTCGAGCGCGGCGGACACATTGAGGTCTTCGGCGATCTTCAGGAACCGATCGGGCGCGAGAATTCCGTGATGCGGATGGTTCCAGCGGATCAGAGCCTCGACGCCGGTCAGCTGGTTGGTGCGGGCATCGAACTGCGGCTGGTAGAAGGTGATGAATTCGTCATTGTCGATGCCGGCCAGCACCTCGTCGGCGGTGCGCTTGTGGCTGACGATCTCGGCCTGCAGGTTCTGCGTGAAGAACTCGTGTCGGTTGCGGCCCATGCCTTTCGCCCGGTAGAGCGCGATATCGGCGTTGACGAGCGTGCGGCGGGCATCGACATTCATGCCGCTTGCCTGGGCGATGCCGATGGATACGCCGCAGCGGCAGGCGAAACCTTCGAAATCGGTCGGCTGGTGGAATTCCGCGATGATGCGCTGGGCGAGCTGGCCTATCTCTTCGGCGCTGGAATTGCCGGTGGCGAGAATCACGAATTCGTCGCCGCCGATACGTGCGACGATATCGCTGCCGCGGACGTTGCGGGATAGGATGCGCGAGGCGTGCACGAGCATCGCGTCGCCCGCCGCATGGCCGAGCGTGTCGTTGATCTGCTTGAAGCGGTCGAGATCGAGATGCAAGATCGAGAACTTCTGGCGCTCGGTATGGCTGGAGCGCGACAGCCGGTCGAGTTCCATATCCAGCTTGCGGCGGTTGGCCAGCAGTGTCAGCGGGTCATGCAGGGAATTATGCTCGATCCGGCTTTTGGCGAGTTCGAGTTCTGCGTTCTTGGCATCAGCCTCGTCCTTGGCGGCCTTCAACTCGCGCGTCAGAATAGCGTCCTGGGTGACGTCGAAGGCGATGCCCACCACCTTTTTGGATCCGTCGCGCGCCTTATGCATCTTGCCGACGGAGCGGATGTAGCGGATCGAGCCATCCGCCTGGGGCACGCGCACGACCAGCGCATCCGGCCGGAAGTTCTCCGTGAAATGATAGGAGCTGAGTTTGGCGAGCTCCCGGTCGTCGGGATGGATGAGTTCGATCCAGTCATCGACCCGGACGAAGCCGTCGGTGAAGGGGATGCCGTGCAGCTGGCACATGCGGGCATCCCAGGTATCGACCCGGGTTGCCGGATTCGATTCCCAGATGCCGCAATTATAGGAGTCGAGCGCAAGGTCGAGCTTGGTCGACAGCTCTTCCAGGTCCTGCTCCCGGTTCGACAATTCATCGAGCGCAAGCTCCAGCTCGGCATTCTTGATGTCGGTATTTTCCTTGGCGTTGCGCAGCGTCTGCGTCATCACCACATCGCCGGTAACATCCCAGACGATGCCGGTGGTCCGCAGGGTGCCGTCGGCGTTGCGATAGTTCGCACCCGCGGACCTCAGATATCGCAGCGTGCCGTCCGGCAACTGCACCCGATAGGTCTCGGTGCAAGGCGTTTTGCTGGAGGCGCAGTCAACGAAGTGTGTCTCGGCCGCCGTCCGGTCGGGCGGATAGATCGATCCCAGCCAGTCGTAGAGACGATTGCCTTCGCTGGCCGCGGGCTTGTCGTGCAGCCCGGCGGCGCGGCTGTCCCAGAACAGACTGTTGCTGTTGCCCGTCACCTCCCAGATGCCGATATTGGAGGCTTCCATGGCAAGGTTGAAGCGTTGTGACAGCTCGATGAGATTGAGTTCACGCGCTTTCAATGCATCGATATTGCGGTTGCGCTCCGAGATCAGCGAGGTGGCGATGAAGATCGGCACGATCACCGCGAGTGCGGCAATCACGATGGCGAGGCGGATCCCGAGCTGACTGGGTGGCACGATGTCCCAGCCGGAACGAGGAGCGGCGAGGAGCGTCCAGTTGGCGCCGCCGACAGGCACCGTCCATTTCATTGGAGACTGGTCCTCGATGGAGTCATTGCCGAAGAAGGCGAAATATTCCGGCCTGTCCACGTCCCGTAAAACGACGTTCAGCCACTCGAGATTGATCAGGTTCGGTTTCGTCGCTGTCGCGGGGGAGAAGGTGACGCCGGACGCCTCCATCAGGCCCTGCTTGTCGATCAGCACGGCGATGGCGCCCCAGAGGTCGGTGCCGTCCTCTTCCTTCGGCACCGGCACGACCAAGGTCAGGTGTTCCTCCTGGCTGCCGCTCAGCAGTGATACACGGTTGCGGCCGCTAACGGATTTCAGGTCGTTTGCAAGGCGCGGGATATCAATCTCGCCGACCTTGCCTGGCGTACCACCGGCAATGCCGTCGCGCGTGATCAACTGGGCAAACTCAAAATTGGGCGCGACCGCGACGGCGGAAAAATGGGTTCCCTCGCCAAGTTCCTTGTCAACGTAGTGCTTGAACTCAGCCGTTGAGCCCTCCGCGTCTTCCCTCAGGGCGTGAACCAGATGGGCAGCGGCAGCGGTGTCGGTCTCCACGCGTGCAATGAGGCGCCGCGCCAACAGGCCGGCAACTTTTTCCGTCGTCGTTCGAAGTTCGCTGCGAAAGCCTTCGCTATAACGTTGGTCGACGATCACGCCGATCAATATTACCGTAAAGGCGATGACGAATGCGATTGCCGTCGGGGCCTTGGTGCTGCGCGCGAGGCGCAGTGATTTGGAACCGGACGACGGCCAGAATTTCACGAGCGCAAACCTTCTCATTAACCTCTGTGGCATGATCGAACAGCCTATGGGGCGGGGGTTAATTTACGCTTTCACCATACCCTACAAACTTTGGCGCGATTTATTGTACGAATACTTTGAATGGTTTGCGGACGTGACCGGTTTGATCGCCACGCGGCCTCCGCGTCTTGGAAAAGCGTTAACTATCAGCTGATTACTTATACGGAAAATGTCATGGTGCCGGGCGATTTTCGCCACAATCAGGAGGCTATCTGTGCGTCGAAACGAGACATTACCGACCTCATCGAGGCTTCCGACCATGCGCATCCTGATTGCTGCTCTGCTTGCCACGGCCAGCGTCTTTTCGCCCCTCAACAGTTGGGCGCAAAGTGCCGACGTCGAAGCCACGATCAAGGCCGTCGACGCGAAGGCGCTCAACTTCACGCTCGACGATGGAAAGACCTACAAGGTGCCCGAGGAGTTCAATTTCGAGGGCTTGAAGGCCGGCGTCAAAGTGCTCGTCTTCTACACGGTTGTCGATGGCAACCGCGTCGTCGACGATCTCCAGATCGTTCAGTAATATTGCGGAATTAGCGAAGTATAATTTAGAATATCTGCTGCGCCGTTTCAGTCCCGTCAGAGCCATTCGATCCGGTTGTTGCGGGTATCGACCTCAAGGATGCGGTCCTGCGGGGTCGGAACGGTGGCCGCCTCGTCTTCGTCGAGGTTTCCGATCAGCCGGAAGAGCGAGCGGATCACCCCGCCATGGCTGACGCAGACGGTCGGGCCGTCGAGGGATTGCAGCCATGCGCCGATCCGCCAGCAGAGGATCTCATAGCTCTCGGCAGACGCCCCCGGCGGGATGAAACTCCACTTCTGCTCGGCCCGGGCGGTGAGCCGGTCCGGAGAAATGTGGCTGATTTCATCGAGGGTGTAGCCTTCCCAGTCGCCGAAGGAGACTTCGACCAGCCGTTCGTCGGTTTCGTAAGCGAGGGGATCGAGGCCCATGGCGCTTCGTAGCCGTTCCATGGTTTCGCGGGTACGCGACAGGGGGCTGGCGATGAAGCGGAAACCGTCGGCTGCGCCGATCATCTCGCGCAGCCGCTCGCCGTTCCGCGTTGCCTGGGAACGGCCGAGCGCATTGAGCGGAATGTCCTGCTGGCCCTGGAGCCGGCCCTCGGCATTCCAGTCCGTCTGCCCGTGGCGGATCATGTAGATGAGCACGGCAGACGTCCCTGGAAGAGCATCAGTCCTTGATGACCGAAATGTCCGGCGCATCGACGGCCTTCATGCCGACGACATGGTAGCCGCTGTCGGCGTGATGGGTTTCGCCGGTGACGGAGCGCGACAGGTCGGACAGCATGTAGAGGCCGACATCGCCCACTTCCTCGATGGTGACGGTACGGCGCAGCGGCGCATTGTATTCGTTCCACTTGAGGATGTAGCGGAAGTCGCCGATGCCGGAAGCGGCAAGCGTCTTGATCGGCCCGGCCGAGATCGCGTTGACGCGGATGTTCTTCGGACCCAGATCGACGGCGAGATATTTGACGCTGGCTTCGAGCGCAGCCTTTGCGACGCCCATGACGTTGTAGTTCGGCATGACCTTTTCGGCACCATAATAGGTGAGGGTCAGCATCGAGCCGCCATCGGTCATCAGCTTTTCCGCCCGCCTTGCGACGGACGTAAAGGAATAGACCGAGATCTGCATCGTCTTGGCGAAATTGTCCGCCGAGGTATCGACGTAACGGCCTGTCAGCTCGTCCTTGTCGGAAAAACCGATCGCATGCACCAGGAAGTCGATCTTGCCCCAGTGCTTTTCGAGATTGGCGAAGACTTCGTCGATGGTCGATTCGTCGCCGACGTCGCAATGGCCGGCCATGTAGGCGCCAAGTTCGGCGGCGAGCGGCTCAACGCGCTTCTTGAGTGCATCGCCCTGGTAGGTGAACGCGACTTCCCCCCCATGCTGGTGGATAGCCTTGGCAATGCCCCACGCGATCGAACGGTTGTTGGCAACGCCCATGATGAGACCGCGTTTGCCTGCCATGAGGCCGGAAGCCTGAACCATACATAGTCCCCTGATACCTTAGATGAACGCTGCCTATGACATAGGCAGCTCTAGGGTTCAAGCAGACTTGGATCATCTCGTGTTAGTGGCCGTAACAAAGGGTGCGCAGCGGTGAATACCGACGCAAAACTGTCATACTCGGGGCCGCCTTCAGACATACAGCCCGTGGCGCATGTGCCTCATCAGATCGGTGACCTTTTCGTTCGGCTTTTCCCACAGGACGACGCGCAGTTCGACCACCAGATCGCCGCGACCGCCCGCATCGTCATGGAGGCCAAGGCCGTTCAGCCGGACCGTCTGGTCGGAACCGGACCATGCCGGAATGCTGATGTTGCGGTTGCCTTCCGGCGTCTCGACCGAGGCATCGCCGCCAAGCACGGCATCTTCGAGCGAGATCGACAAGGTCGTGTGGAGGTCGAAACCTTCGACGCGGAAACGGCTGTCGCGGGCAACCTTGATCGAGGCCAGAAGGTCGCCGGATTTCATGCCGGTGAGCTTGAGGCCCTGGCCCTTCAGCCGTGCCACATGGCCATCTGTCATGCCCTTTTCCAAGGCGAAGCGCACGTCGCGGTCGTCGGCCATTTTCAGGGTGATCGTGTTGAGTTTCAGGAGGTCCTCGACGGTCACCGTGGCCTCGACGGAGATATCCGGAGCCTTTTCCGGCGTCGGCGTCGTGCCGCGGAAGCGGCGCACGATGGATGCGATGAGGTCGATGGCAAGGGCGGGCAGGGGAGGTCTTTCGCCGCCGGATGCCTCAGTCTTGGCCGCTTCGGCCGATTCACCATTTGCCTGCGACGAGCCGGTCGGGTGAGATTTTGCCTGTTCGGCTGCCGCAGCGCCGAAGATGCGCTCGATCATGTCTTCAGGCGTTTCGCCTGCCGGGCCGGACTGATTCTGGGGCTGAGCCTGCGATTGCGATTGGCCGCGAGCCTGCGCCTGCGACTTGGCGTTCTGCGCATTGGCCTTGGCGAGTTCTTCCATGACCTTTTCGGCGTTGGCCTTGGCGACCTTGGCACGTTCGGCCGCTTCGCGGGCGGCATTGCGCTGCTGCATGATGGTCTGGTGCATCTCGGCGGCCTTGTCGTATCGCTTGCGGCGCTCAGGGTCCTTCAGGACCTCGTAGGCCTGGCCGATCTCTGCGAAACGGCTCGTCGCAGACGGATCGTCCTGGTTTTGGTCGGGATGAACGGTCTTGGCCTTGGCGCGCCAGGCTGCCTTGATTTCGTCGGGCTCGGCATTGCGCTTCACGCCAAGAAGAGAATAGGGATCACGCATTGTGGGACCACCGGTTACTTGAAACGGCAGGCCCCCGCTTGATCCTTGGACCCCCGATACTCGTCACAACTCCGACAGCCATCGGCCGGTTCCTCATGTTCCGGGCAGACTGCTGCTTACATCCAGCGAGCCTATGTTAGGACTTGTGAATCAGTAGTTACGCGGCCGCCAGTCGTAGTCGTTAAGGTAAACGAATGGTTTCCGGCGGTTTTCGCGGAACCGCCTGAAACGGATTTTGCAGCGCGCGAGTTTTTGGGGGAAGGCCGGACCACGACTACTGGCGGTCGAAGGCCGTCAGCATCCAGTCCCCGCTATTGGTCAGGCAGGTCTGCCCGGAGAACATGGCGATACCCTCGTAGGAATGTCGCGTGGTCGTGAAGGCGCGGCAGATCTGCTCGCCGTTGCGGGCCTCGTGGATCTGGGAGACGACGCCGGCGCTGCCGGTTGCCGTATTGGCCCAGGGGACCGAGGCCGTGCCGACTTTGGCAAGGTCGGCCGAGGAGACAGCGTTGCGCACCGTCGCTTCATCGGAAAGTGCCGCACCAGTATGCTGAGGCGCGCCAGGCACGGTGCCGGTCGCGATCGAGCGGTCGACTTTTGGGGAACTTCCGAAGAGATCGAGGCTGCTGGTACAACCGGCAAGAGAAAGCCCTGCAAGGCAGAGGGCTCCCGCCCGTCTGCCGAGGAGAAACGACCTCTTTGTGCGGCTCTTCGACTTTGCTATCACTACCACCGTGCGTCCTGTCCGACTGAAAAACTCGGGCATTTTTCATGAGATTGGGAGTATTTTAGTCAATATGTCTGAGAGCGGGTTAACAACTGGTGACTTCACCGCCGAGAACGAGCCTTTCGCGCTTTTCGGTTCCTGGCTGAAGGATGCCGAGAGCTCCGAACCCAACGATCCGAATGCCGTAGCGGTTGCGACCGTCGATGAGAACGGCATGCCGAACGTTCGCATGGTCCTGTTGAAGGGGTATGACGAGAACGGGTTTGTCTTCTATACCAATTTCGAAAGCCAGAAGGGCCGCGAGATCCTCGGCCAGAAAAAGGCGGCCATGTGTTTCCACTGGAAATCGCTGCGCCGGCAGGTTCGCCTGCGCGGCGAGGTAGAGGTGGTGAGCGACGCGGAGGCGGACGCCTACTACGCCTCGCGCGCCCGCGGCAGCCGCATCGGCGCCTGGGCGTCGAAACAGTCCCGGCCGCTCGAAACCCGCTTCGCGCTCGAAAAATCGGTGGCCGAATACACCGCCCGCTACGCGATCGGCGACATTCCGCGCCCCCCCTACTGGTCCGGTTTCCGCATCAAGCCGGTATCGATCGAGTTCTGGCACGACCGCCAGTTCCGCCTCCACGACCGCATCGAATTCCGCCGCTCCGTCGCCGACGGTCCGTGGGAAAAGGTGCGGATGTATCCGTAAAGGGGAGGGCGGCTCTCACCGCCCGATTGCAAACGGGATGCCTGAGGCGAGCGCTGAGACGTAGCGCGGCTGCTGGTAATAACCGTTGAGCGAGATACGCGGCAGGCCGGTGAGCCTGCTCACGTATTTGGCGCAGAGCGTGCCGGGCTGCGTCGTCACCGCAACCGAAAAGCCGAGCTCCCTGGCGATGCCGTAGTCGCGCTCGGAGACTGCGGCGCGGCTGCCATAGGGATAGGCGATCGTGTCCGGCCGATCGCCGGTCAGCGCCTCGATCCAGTCGGCCGACTGCTTCATCTCCGCGCGGGCGTCTTCCGCAGAAAGCCGGGCGACGGCCCTGTGGCTCGTCGTATGGGCACCGAGCGAAGCCAGCGGATGGGCGGCGACCGAGCGGAGTTCCTCGGCATTCATGGTGAGGTCGGCGGTGATCTTCAGCGGATCGACGTCGTGCTTTCTCGCCAGGGCATCGATCCGCGAGACCGCAGTCGACTCCTCTACTTCCAGGACATAGCTTGAGAAGCGGTCGAAGGCATCGAATTTTCTCGCCTCGGAGGTAAGGTCGAGCACTTCAGGGCCGCCGCCGAAATCGAACGTCACTTCCCGTTCGCGGCCGAGAAGTTCGGCGACCGTCTCCCACCACAGCGAATGGCTTCGTTCGGCAAACCCGCGGGTCACGAATATCGTGAAGGGCACGCCGTGGCGGGCAAATACGGGCAGCGCGTATTCGGCATTGTTGCGGTAGCCGTCATCGAGTGTGAAGGCCGCGAACGGCTGCTTGGTCGGCGCGGCAAGCCGTGCCGGCACGGCGCTCAAGGGGATAAACTCGTAGCCTTCGGCTGAAAGCCGTTCGATCGCTTCGCCGAGGAAATCCGGCGTCACTTCCAGATGGCCGCTCGGCTGCAGCGGCCGGCTCTGTTTCGGCCGCACGTGATGGAGCGTGAAGATGGCGCCGTGGCCGCGCGCATTGGGCATCATCCCGGCACGGGCGAGTGCCGCGGCCATGTCGAGGCCACCGGCGACAAGCCGGCGTTTGACATCCCGGCGCCAAAGCGCCTGAAACCTCTCCCTGGTATTCCCCACCGCGATCACGCCCACGTTACTTCGGTGAGGGCGACCCTACCCCGGACCAGTTAAGTCTTGCTGAATAAGCAGAGGCCTGATCTTGGTCAGGGCCGCAGCGCATCGAAAAGCGGCAGGCTGACGATCGCCGCCATGGCGATCAGCAGGAAGCAGATGCGCCGAAAGGTGCCTTCGGAGGCAAAACCGAACAGTTTCGAACCGGCGATCACACCGAGGCCGTAACCCGGCCCGGCGATCAGCGCGAGGGCAAGAACATCGAAGGTCAAAAGACCGCCGATGACATAGGCGGTGGCCGAGATCACCGTCGCAAGCGCGAAATAGAGGATCAGGTTGGCGCGCACGGTGAGCGGCGGAATGGCGCCACCGAGCCAGTAGGCGACGACCGGCGGACCGGAAAGCTGCGCCGCGCCGCCGAACAGGCCGGCAAGCGCCCCGACGCCGATCGTCAGCGGCGTCTTCGGCTTGCCATGATAACGCCAGCCGGAAATCAGGAAGATCAGCAGAAAGAGCACGACGACCGAGATCAGCCACCTGAGCGCCGTCGGATCGATCAACGCCAGCAGCGTCGTGCCGGCCGGCACGCCGACCAGCGTACCGATCAGCATCGTGCCCACCTCGCGGCGGTTGGCGCGCTTCCAGCCGTCCGGCACCATGCCGAGCGTTGTCACTCCGTCGATGACAAGCAGCAGGGCAGGGGCAATCTTCGGCCCGACGGCGGCACCTGCGAGCGGCACGAAGATCAGCGCGCCGCCGAAACCCGAAAACCCGCGCGCCAGCCCGGCGATCAGCGCGGAGAGGAAAAGAAACACGAGCTGCGCCGGACCATGGCCCGGAATCCATGCGTCCAGGAGGGCGGAGATCGGGTTTGCGGTGTCCATGAAGAATGCCGTGATGCGGAGGGGCTTGGGATGGCCCGCACCTGCCGGGATTTGCGCGGGTATGTCAAGCAAACCCTCTGGACAGGGGGCGAGAATCGGCATCCTTCTGTGGATACAAAAGGAGAACATCATGCTGGCCAAGCTCACCGACCAATTCGAGGCGGCGTCCGCGACATATGCCGAAACCTATGGGATGGTGCGCGATCCGGACTGGTTTGTCCTGAAGCTGCAGGAAGAGATGGGCGAACTGACGCAGGCCTGGAACCGCAAGACCGGCCGCGGGAGGAAGAAGGGCAGGAGCGACGAGGATCTCAGCCGCGACCTCGCCGACGAAACCGCCGATCTGCTCGGCCATGTCCTGCTGTTTGCTCGTACGAACGGGCTCGATCTGGCGGCGGCGATCGAGCGGAAGTGGCTGTTCCGGCCGGATGAAGGGTGAGGCTCAGGGGCCAATTGTACCCGGAAAATCCGGCTGTGCCTCCGGGCGCGCTAGGCGGAAGGCCTCCAGGCCGATGCAGTTTTCTTCGACGGCCAACAGTTCCGGATAGATTGAAAGATCACAACCGAGCCTGCGCGCGTTGCTCAATTGCGGAACGAGATGCAGATCCGCCCATCCAGGTTCATCGCTGAAACAGAAGGCAAAGCGTTCGTTTCGATCAAGCAGGCTTTCTTCCAGTGCGTTCAGTCCCAGCGTCAGCCAGTGCGAAACCCATTGATGCACTTTCGCTGGATCGAGTTCCAAATCCGCCTGGAGAAACCGGCGTACCCGCTGAACGGTAATGGAGTGCATTTCGGATGCGATAAGCCCTGCGAAACCACGAGCTTGTGCTCGGAGCAGTGGATCTTTCGGCAGGAGCGCGGGCAGGGGATGGGTTTCCTCGAGATAGTCGAGGATCGCCGACGACTGGGGAATGATCTGCCCGCCAATATCGAGTGCCGGCAATAGTCCCTGCGGGTTGAGGCGCCGGTATTCCCCCGGCGCCAATGACCCTACAGGCACGTAGATATAAGGAATGGCTTTGAGGTTGAGCGCTATGCGCACCCGTTCGCCGGCTGAATTCTGCCATCGTGATAAAAGGCGCATAGCATCTCCCGAAATGCCTTAAGCCTTCGTCCCACCCACTGTCACCTGATCCATCCGCAGATGCGGTTGTCCCACGCCGACCGGAACCCATTGGCCGCCCTTGCCGCAATTGCCGATGCCGGTGTCGAGCTTCATGTCGTTGCCGACCATCGAGACGCGGCGCATCGCATCCGGACCGTTGCCGATCAGCATCGCGCCCTTGATGGCGGGGCCGATCCTACCGTCCTCGATCATGTAGGCCTCGGTGCAGCCGAACACGAATTTGCCGGAGGTGATGTCAACCTGGCCGCCGCCGAAGGAAACCGCATAGATGCCCTTCTTCACCGAAGTGATGATCTCTTCCGGGGTTTTATCGCCGCCGAGCATGTAGGTGTTGGTCATGCGGGGCATCGGCGTATAGGCATAGCCCTGCCGGCGGCCGTTGCCGGTCGGTTGAACGCCCATCAGCCGGGCGTTCTGGCGGTCCTGCATGTAGCCGACCAGCCTGCCGTTTTCGATCAGCACGTTGTAGGCCGATGGAGTGCCTTCGTCGTCTATGGTGAGTGAGCCGCGGCGGTTGTCGATCGTGCCGTCATCGACGACCGTGACGCCGGGCGCCGCGACCATCTCACCCAGCAGGCCGGCAAAGGCCGAGGTTTTCTTGCGGTTGAAATCACCTTCCAGCCCGTGGCCGACGGCCTCGTGCAGCATCACGCCCGGCCAGCCGGAACCGAGCACGACATCCATCGTGCCGGCGGGTGCGTCGATGGCGGTGAGATTGACGAGCGCCTGGCGCAGCGCCTCGTCGGCGCCGGTCTGCCAGTTGCTTGTCGTCACGAAATCGCCGAACCCGATGCGGCCGCCGGTGCCGAACGAACCGCTCTCCTGCCGGTCGCCGTCACCGACGACGACGGAAATGTTGATGCGGGTCATCGGGCGGATGTCCTGCATGCGATGGCCGTCGGCGCGAAGGATGTCGACCACCTGCCAGCTTGCGGAAACGGTGGCCGTCACCTGCCGCACCTTGTCGTCCTTGGAGCGCAGATAGGCGTCAATATCGGTAAGCAGCTTGACCTTCTCTTCGAAGCTGGGGCTGCCGATCGGGTTCTCGTCGCCATAGTACTTCTTGTTGGTGCGCTGCGGGGCTGCCGCATAGGAGCCGGAATAACCGGCGGTGACGGCGCGGACCGCATCGGAGGCGCGCGAAAGTGCTGCCGCCGAAAGTTCGCCCGCATGCGCATACCCGACCGCTTCACCGGCGACTGAGCGCAGGCCAAAGCCCTGGTCGGTGTTGAAGGAACCGCCCTTCAGGCGGCCGTTGTCGAAGGTCAGCGATTCCGCCTGGGCATGTTCCACGAAAAGCTCGCCGTCATCGGCGCCGGTGAGCGCCTCGGAGAGGATCGAGCGCAGCTTGGTCTCGTCGCAGTCGAAAAGGTTGAGAAGGTCGGTGTTCATGGGTGCTCCTTCGGCGCTGTCCTTGTGAAGACGCGCGCTCTGTTCCAACCGATGTAGGTCCGGGGAGGGACCGAAGCAAGCCTATCCTGCGGGCCAGGCGCGTTTGCGGCGGAAGATCATGCCGATGACGACGGCGATCAGGGCCGCGGCAAGCCCGTACCAGGTCACTGCATATTGCAGGTGGCTGTTGGGGAGGTCGAACTGGGTGACGCCGCCTTTGGGCCAGCCGCCCGGATTGACGACCGACGCGTCCGCATCCACGAAGAACTGCACGACCCCGGCGGGGTCGATCCCGGTGGTGGAGGCCATGGCATCGAGATCCTTCCAGTAGAAGATGTTCTTCGCCGTATCGTTGTTCGGCACGATGGAGGATGGCTTTTCGCCAAGCCGCACCCGCGCATAACCGGTGACGGTCTGCTGGCCGACAGCCTCTCCGGCGGCGCGGGTCTTCGGGTCCTTCATCTCATAGGGCACGAAACCGCGGTTGACGAAAAGGACGCGGCCATCGGCAAGCGTCATGGGGGTATAGACGTAGAATCCGGTCTGCCCATTGAAGGTCGCGAAGAAATGCCGCTCCCTGGCGTGATCGAATTTCCCGGTGACCGATACCCGGCGGTATTCGATATCCCCGCCGGATTTCCGGATCGCCTCGATATCCGATAGCGCAACGGGCGCGGCGGCGCGGCGCTCGGCGATATCGGCGAGCAGGCCCTCCTTCCAATGCAGCCGCTCCACCTGCCACGTGCCCAGCGACAACAGGATGGCGAGCGCCGCCAGCACCACGGCGGCAGTCGCGATCACCCGGCCACGGCCGGGTGCTTTATCCGATGCGGTCGGGAAGGGAGGCTTGGTTGCCATTCGTTTCGATCCTCAAAAAGCAGAAGGGCGGCTCATCGCCGCCCTCCCCGAATTCATGTCCCCTCGGTCAGTGGGCGAGCGGTGCACCCCAGCCGCCCCAGACGTAGATGGCGAAGAACAGGAACAGCCAGACCACGTCGACGAAGTGCCAGTACCAGGCGGCCGCTTCGAAGCCGAAATGCTGGGTGGGCGTGAAGCCGCCGGCCACCGCGCGCAGCAGGCAGACCAACAGGAAGATCGTGCCGATCAGAACGTGGAAACCGTGGAAGCCGGTCGCCATGAAGAAGGTCGCACCGTAGATCGAGTTCGAGAACGCGAACGGAGCGTGCATGTATTCGTAGGCCTGGACGCTGGAGAACAGGATGCCGAGCGCGACGGTGAGCGCGAGGCCCGTCACCAGGCCCTTGCGGTCGCCGTGCAGCAGCGCATGGTGAGCCCAGGTGACGCAGGTTCCCGAGAGCAGCAGAATGATCGTGTTGTAGATCGGCAGGTGCCAGGGATCGAGCACCTCGACGCCCTTCGGCGGCCATTGACCGCCGAGGAACTCGACGCGAGTGGCCTGGATCGCCTCGTTGGCATAAAGGCTCGCATCGAAGAAGGCCCAGAACCATGCGACGAAGAACATCACTTCGGAAGCGATGAACATGATCATGCCGTAACGCAGATGCAGCGAGACGACGCGCGTATGCGCACCCGAATTGCCTTCCTTGATCGTGTCCGACCACCAGCCGACCATCGTATAGAGGATGATGGCAAGACCGATGTAGAAGAGCCACGGCGTGGCAAGATCCAGACCGAAGATGTGGAATTGGCCGCCATGCAGATAGCGCATGTAACCGACGCCGCCAAAGGTCATGACGAAGGCGCCGATCGAGGCCAGGATCGGCCATGGGCTCGGATCGATGATGTGGTAGTCGTGATTTTTCTGATGCGCGTCGGCCATGTCAGAACCCCCGGATGAATGCCTGTTTCGCCGGAAAACCGGCGAATCCTCTTAAAGTTTCCCTGTGCCCGTCTTCGGGGCGTCTGTCTTCCGTCCTTCCGGCAGAGCGGCGACCGGTTTGCCCGGCTCGCTCGGATAGAAGGTGTAGGACAGGGTGATCGTCTTGATGTTCTTGGTCTCTTGGGCCGTGGCGAACTCCGGGTCAACGAAGAATACCACCGGCATCTGGACCGACTGGCCGGGCTGCAGCGTCTGCTCGGTGAAGCAGAAGCATTCGACCTTGTTGAAATAGGCGCCCGCTTCCATCGGCGTCACATTGAACACGGCGCTTCCCGTCGTCGGCTTGGACGAACGGTTGGTCGCCGTATATTCGATCTGCACGGTCTCGCCGATCTTCGGGTTGACCGACTTGGCGGGCTTGAACTCCCAGTTCAGGCCCGGCGAGATGTTGGCGTCGAACGTGACTTGGACCGGCTTGTTCAGGATCTTGTCGGAATACTGTTCGACGCGCTGGGTCGTGCCGTTATAGCCGGTCACCTGGCAGAACAGCCGGTAGAGCGGCACCGAAGCATAGGCCGCGCCGACCATGCCGGCCACAAAAATGGCACAGCCGGCGAAGATCGCGCTGTTGCTGACCCGCTTTGCCTGCCCGTTCTGCGCCTGACCGTTCCGAACCACGTCCGTCATCGCTTCACCCTAGTTCCCGACTCCGCCGATTTTCACCAGCGTCATGATGTAGAAGAGGACCACGAGCCCGGCGAGAACGATGCCGAGCGCGACATTGCGGTTGCGGCGCGACTTCCTCTGGGCTTCGCTGAGCTTGACGGTTTCCATCACAGCAGACCTCCCACGAGGTGCGGCAGTCCGGCCAGCAGCCGGTCGGCCAGCAGGCCCGAGAAGATCGCAAAGAGGTAGACGATCGAATAGGCGAACATCTTCTTCGCCGGCATCATCTTCTCGTCGCCGTCGGGCATGCGCCGGACGGCGATGGAACAGATGACGAAGATCGCGCCGAGCACGGCCGCGAAGATGCCGTAACCGAGGCCGGCAAGGCCGGTGAAGGTCGGAGCAACCGCGATCACCGCGGTCAGCACCGCGTAGACGATGATCTGGTTTTTGGTCGAGGCCTCGCCTGCGACATTCGGCATCATCGGCACGCCGACCGAACCGTAGTCACGCATCTTGAAGAGCGCGAGCGCCCAGAAATGCGCAGGCGTCCACAGGAAGATGATCAGGAAAAGCAGGATGCTGTCGAGCGAGACGCCGCCCGTGACGCAGGCCCAGCCGATCATCGGCGGGAAGGCGCCCGAGGCGCCGCCGATGACGATGTTCTGCGGCGTCGAGCGCTTCAGCCACATCGTGTAGACGACGGCGTAGAAGAAGATCGTGAAGGCGAGCAGGCTGGCCGAGAACCAGTTGACCGCGAGGCCGAGGATGACCACCGAGAAGACAGACAGCGTCAGGCCGAAGGCGAGCGCTTCCCGGGGCAGGATGCGGCCGGCCGGAATCGGGCGCTTGGCGGTGCGGGTCATGACCGCGTCGATATCGGCGTCATACCACATGTTGAGCGCCCCGGAGGCGCCGGCACCGACGGCAATGCAGAGAATGGAAATCACGCCGAGGACGGGATTGATCTGACCCGGCGCGAGGATGAGACCGGCGAATGCGGTGAAGACCACGAGCGACATCACCCGTGGCTTCAGGAGTTCGAAGAAATCGCGCGCGCTCGCTTCCGAGAGGCGTGAGCCTCCATCGGTGCCGAGAGCGTCGTGATTGTCCATAACCGTCATTAAACCGTCCTGTCTGGTATTTCAGGGTATCGCGTTGCCGCGATACCCTTCTTCAAAGATCGAGCGCTTACTTGATGCGCGGCAGTTGTTCCCACTGGTGGTACGGCGGTGGCGAAGAAAGCTGCCATTCCAGCGTGGTCGCACCTTCGCCCCAGGGATTGTCGCCGGCAACGCGCTTCTTGGAGAAGGCTTCCCAGACACCGAAGAGGAAGATCAGCACACCGACGAAGGAGACGTAGGAGCCGATGGAGGAAACGTAGTTCCAGCCGGCGAAAGCATCCGGATAGTCGATGTAGCGGCGCGGCATACCCGCCAGCCCGAGGAAGTGCTGCGGGAAGAACACCAGGTTGACGCCGATAAACATGACCCAGAAATGCAGGTTGCCGATCCGCTGGCTGTACATGTAGCCGAACATCTTGGGGAACCAGTAATACCAGGCCGCGAAGATGGCGAAGACGGCGCCGAGCGACAGAACGTAGTGGAAGTGAGCCACGACGTAATAGGTGTCATGCAGCGAGCGGTCGAGGCCGGCATTGGCGAGCTGGACGCCCGTGACGCCGCCGACGGTGAACAGGAAGATGAAGCCGATCGCCCAGATCATCGGCGTCGTGAAGGTCAGCGAGCCGCCCCACATCGTCGCGATCCAGGAGAAGATCTTGATGCCGGTCGGAACCGCGATGACCATCGTCGCGAAGACGAAGTAGCGCTGTGCGTCGAGCGACATGCCGACCGTGTACATGTGATGGGCCCAGACGATGAAGCCGACGGCGCCGATCGCGACCATGGCGTAGGCCATGCCGAGATAACCGAAGACCGGCTTCTTCGAGAAGGTCGAGACGATGTGGCTGATGATGCCGAAGCCGGGAAGGATCAGGATGTACACTTCCGGATGGCCGAAGAACCAGAACAGGTGCTGGTAGAGGATCGGGTCACCGCCGCCTTCCGGCGCGAAGAAGGTCGTGCCGAAGTTGCGGTCGGTCAGAAGCATCGTGATGCCGCCCGCCAGAACCGGCAGCGACAGCAGCAGCAGGAAGGCGGTGACCAGAACGGCCCAGGCAAACAGCGGCATCTTGTGCAGCGTCATGCCCGGAGCGCGCATGTTCAGGATCGTGGTGATGAAGTTGATCGCGCCGAGGATCGAGGACGCGCCGGCGACGTGCAGCGAGAAGATCGCAAGGTCGACGGCCGGACCCGGATGACCCATGGTCGCAAGCGGCGGATACATGGTCCAGCCGCCGCCGACGCCGTATGCGCCCGCCGGGCCTTCGACGAACATCGAAAGCAGCAGCAGCAGGAAGGCAGGCACGATCAGCCAGAAGGAGATGTTGTTCAGGCGCGGGAAGGCCATGTCTGGCGCGCCGATCATGATCGGCACCATCCAGTTGGCGAAACCGCCGATCATCGCCGGCATGACCATGAAGAAGATCATGATCAGCGCGTGGCCGGTGGTGAACACGTTGAACATGTGCTTGCCGCCGTCGATCGCGGCATCGCCCTGGAAACCGTAGACCATCGAAGCCAGGCCATGGAAGATCTGGATGCCCGGCTCCTGCAGCTCCATGCGCATGGCAACGGAGAGAAGGCCGCCTACGATGCCCGCGAAGATCGCGAAGATCAGATAGAGCGTGCCGATGTCCTTGTGGTTGGTCGAAAACAGCCAACGCTGAGCAAAGGTCGGGGTGTGCGAATGATCGTGATGATCGTCGTGAGCATGCGCATCGTCGTGAGAGGTGCGAGCATGAGCGTGATCGTCGTGAGCGGAATGTCCAGCCATTGTCCTCACTCCTCTGAATTACTTGGATACGTTTGCCGCGACGGCAAAATTGCCGGCAGGCTTGTCGACCGCGGCCACGAGAGCCTTGTAGGCGCCCGGCAGGTCGGTCGCAGCAGCTGCGAGCCAGGTCTTGTACTTGTCTTCCGAGACGACGCGGATGGCGATCGGCATGAACGCATGGTCCTTGCCGCACAGTTCGGAGCACTGGCCGTAATAAAGACCTTCCTTCTCGGCCTTGAACCAGGTTTCGTTCAGGCGGCCCGGAACGGCGTCGATCTTGACCCCGAAAGCCGGCATTGCGAAGGCGTGGATAACGTCCGACGGAGCGGCGGTCACCAGCACGCGGACCGTCTTGTTGACCGGAATGATCAGTTCGTTGTCGACGGCGAGAAGACGCGGATAGACGGCAGCATCGGTCTTGCCGGCGGCGGCGCGGTCCTGATCCTTCAGCATGAAGCTGTCGAAGGCGACCGGCGCCGGCGTGCCTTCATATTCGTAGTTCCACTGCCACTGGGTGGCGGTGGCCTTGACCGTCATGTCCGAGTCCGGAATTTCGAGCTGGGCATTCAGGAGATTGAAGGAGGGAATGGCGAGGAAGAAGAGGATGAGAACCGGACCAAGCGTCCAGATGATCTCGATCGCCGTATTGTGGCTGGTCCGCGACGGTACCGGATTGGCGCTGGCGCGGAACTTCACGACGACGACGACCAGCAGGGCCAGAACCAAAAGCGTGACCGGCACGATGAACCACAGGGTATAGTGGTTGAACCAGCGGATCTGGTGCATGATCGGCGTTGCGGCCGCCTGGAAATCAATCTGCCACGGATGCGGCTGGTCCGCAAAACCTGCGGAAGCAAAGAGCAGACAGATGAGCGCCGTCATCACTGCAAAAGCCCTATTCATCACTAAAATCTCCCCATGCGTCTGATCCAGATCAAACCGAACGCAGAATCCAAGCTATATGGTCTGCTTCAATCACAGTTTGCCTGCCGCCGCAATATCTGGCGGGAAAAGCCCGTGCGGCATTTTGCGCCTCGCGGAAAAGCCCGGAATCCCCCGATAATCAGGGCGCATCGCCCGCCTTTTCGGCCGGGCCGAGGTCGTATTCCAAGGGCCCTGCACACCCCTGGCCGTGTCATTATAGACCGCACGGCGGCCAAAATCCGGCGTTTTCCTGATAAAAGTGACGGCTGGGCCACGCGTCCTGGCGGGTCCCACTTTCGCCGTACTCCACTGGAAAGAGGTCAGGGCTTTTCATTTCGTCTAGTGAACGACAAGAATAGCCGCACTGATTCGTCTTCCAGAGGTTTCCATGGGTCGTCCCTCCCTGATCTGCGCCGGTCTAGCCGTGATGCTTGCAGCCGCCGTTTCGCTTCCCGCGTTGGCGCAGCAGCCGCAGCCCGGCCCCCGGCCCGTGGCCCCCCAACCGGCTCAGGGCGCCAAGCCGGGACCGCAGCCACCGCGGCCGGCGCCGAATGGCGGGCAGGCCCAGCAGCCTTCGGGGCAGCAGGCGCAGCCGCCGGGCAACGTGCGCGAGAACCATGGCGCATGGTCGATCATCTGCGACCGGCCGGCCGGCGCTTCCGCCGACCAGTGCGCGCTGATGCAGAACGTCATCGCCGAGGACCGGCCCGAAGTCGGCCTGTCGGTGGTGGTGCTCAAAACCGCCGACCGCAAGGCACGCATCCTGCGCATCCTCGCACCGCTCGGCGTACTCCTGAAAGACGGCATGGAACTCTATGTCGACAACAACAATATCGGCCGCGCCTATTTCACCCGCTGCTTCTCCGAGGGCTGTTATGTGGAAGTGGAGATCGACGAGGAACTGATGCGCATCCTGCGCGCCGGCAAGGCTGCGGTCTTTGCCCTGCGCGAATCCGCAGATCAGGACCGGGTCGGCATCCCGATCGAGTTGACTGGTTTCGGCCCCGGCTACGACGCGCTTCCGTGATGTCATAAGAAGGCGATCGCAGCTTTATGGGCCTTGAGGGCAGTCGTGATTTCCCGTGGGCTTCGACAACGCGACGCGCGACGCGATCCCGCCTTCGCCTTCCAACTGAAGCTCTTCTTTCTTGTGTGCGTGACCATTGCCGCTATATATGGCGCGTGGTCGGTCAAGCCGCGCATCCTGCTCATCCAGGGCGGTCCGGCCATTTTCGCTCTCGTGCTGACAGTCCTGGCGTCCTGATTTGATGGCATCATCCATACCCGAAAAAAGCCCGCTCAAGATCCGTCTCTGCGGTCCGCGCGGTTTCTGCGCCGGCGTCGACAGGGCGATCCAGATCGTCGTGCTGGCGCTGAAGGCTTATGGCGCGCCGGTCTATGTCCGCCACGAGATCGTTCACAACCGCTATGTGGTCGAAGGGCTGGAAGCCAAGGGCGCCATCTTCGTCGAGGAACTGGACGAGATCCCCGCCGAGCACCGCGAGCAGCCGGTCGTCTTCTCGGCCCACGGGGTGCCGAAATCGGTGCCCGAGGATGCCGAGGCCCGCAATCTCTTCTACCTCGACGCGACCTGCCCGCTGGTCTCGAAAGTCCACAAGCAGGCGATGCGCCACCAGCGCCTCGGTCGTCATGTGGTGCTGATCGGCCATGCCGGCCATCCGGAAGTGATCGGCACGATGGGCCAGCTGCCGCCCGGCACGGTGTCGCTCATCGACACGATCGCCGACGCGGAAGCCTATGTCCCGGAAGATCCGGACAACCTCGGCTACGTCACCCAGACGACGCTCTCGGTGGACGACACGGCAGGCGTCATCGCCAAGCTGCAGGAGCGTTTCCCGAACCTCACGGCGCCGGCTGCCGACAGCATCTGCTACGCCACCACCAACCGCCAGGAAGCGGTCAAGGAAGCGGCTCCCGGCTGCGACCTCTTCATCGTCGTCGGTGCCCCGAATTCGTCGAATTCCAAGCGGCTGGTCGAAGTGGCGCTGAGGGCAGGGGCCAAGCGCTCGCTCCTGGTGCAGCGCGCCTCCGAACTGAACTGGGACGAGATCGGCCGCATCGGCACGCTCGGCCTTTCCGCCGGCGCCTCCGCCCCGGAAGTCATCGTCGACGAGATCATCGCCGCCTTCAAGGAGCGTTTCGATGCCGAGATCGAGCTCGCGATCACCGCGGAAGAAACCGAAAATTTCCTCGTCAACCGCGAGCTGCGCGGCGTGCCCTTGACGGTCGAGGACATGGCCTGGGTGAATGGGTGAGAAGCGGTCCGGCGGAGCCGGAAAAATCGATAGAGTGGTCCGATTTCAGCTTCGAACGCCCTGACCTCTAGCGAAGGGCCGGGCGAGCCGCTAGGAAAGCGTCATCACCTATCTGCGCGGCAGAATCACAGCGGGAAGCACCTTGGCCGTTTACACCGATATCACCGAAGACGACCTGAAGCGGTTTCTGACCGAATACCAGGTCGGCGAGCTGACTTCCTACAAGGGGATTGCCGAGGGCGTTGAGAATTCGAACTTCCTGCTGCACACGACCCGCGAACCGCTGATCCTGACGCTTTACGAAAAGCGGACGGATGAACGTGACCTGCCGTTTTTCCTCGGCCTGATGCAGCATCTGGCCGCCGGCGGGCTGTCCTGCCCGCTGCCCCTGCCGCGCAACGACGGAAATCTCTACGGCACCCTGTCCGGCCGGCCCGCCGCCCTCATCTCCTTCCTCGAAGGCATGTGGCTGAGGAAGCCGGAGGCGAAACATTGCCGCGAGGTCGGCAAGGCGCTCGCCCGGATGCACCTCTCCGGCCAGGATTTCGAGCTAACGCGCCCGAACTCGCTTTCCGTCGAGGGCTGGAAGACGCTTTGGGAAAAGTCTGCCGCGCGCGCCGACGAGGTCGAAACCGGCCTGCAGGACGAAATTTCTTCGGAACTTGATCACCTGGACCGGAACTGGCCGAAGGACCTGGCCGCCGGCGTCATCCATGCCGATCTCTTCCAGGACAATGTCTTCTTCCTGGGCGACGAGCTGTCCGGCCTGATCGACTTCTATTTCGCATGCAACGACCTGCTCGCCTATGACGTCTCTATCTGCCTGAATGCCTGGTGTTTCGAAAAGGACGGCGCCTACAATCTCACCAAGGGCCAGGCCCTGCTCGAAGGCTATCAGAGCGTCCGTCCGCTCAGCGTGCAGGAGATCGAGGCAATGCCGATCCTCGCCCGAGGTTCGGCGCTGCGATTTTTCCTGACGCGGCTCTACGACTGGCTGACGACCCCGGCCGGCGCGCTTGTCGTCAAGAAGGATCCACTCGAATACCTGCGCAAGCTGCGCTTCCACCGCCAAATCACGTCGGCCACCGAATACGGGCTGGCCGGGGAAAGACTGTCCGTATCATGAAGCAGGTAGAAATCTTCACCGACGGTGCCTGTTCCGGCAATCCCGGCCCGGGAGGCTGGGGCGCCATCCTGCGTTATGGCGACACGGAAAAGGAAATGTTCGGCGGCGAGGCCGAGACGACCAACAACCGCATGGAGCTGATGGCGGCGATCACCGCGCTGAACGCGCTGAAAACCCCGTGCGAGGTCAACCTTCACACCGACAGCAAATATGTGATGGACGGCATATCCAAGTGGATCTTCGGCTGGAAGAAGAACGGCTGGAAGACCGCCGACAAGAAACCGGTGAAGAATGCCGAACTCTGGCAGCAGCTGGAGGAAGCGCGCAACAGGCACAAGGTGACGCTGCACTGGGTGAAGGGCCATGCCGGCCATCCGGAAAACGAGCGCGCCGACGAGCTCGCCCGCCTCGGCATGGCGCCGTTCAAGAAAAAGTAGCCGGCCAAGCCTGGGAGAGGACCAATACTTGCTGAAGAGATGGGCTGCCCGATGGTTCTGATGGTTTCCGTGGAGCGCTGAAAGATGACCCTGAAGCTTATCTCGCTCAATGCCTGGGGTGGCCGCGTCCATGCGCCGCTGATGCAATATCTCAAGGACGCCGATCCGGATGTGCTCTGCCTCCAGGAAGTCACCCATGTCGCCGGATATGACGGCGGCTGGCTGACCTTTCGCGAAGGCGATTTCGAGCTGCCGCAGCGTGCCAGCCTGCTGGAGGACGTGACGGAGGTTCTGCCCGGGCACCAGGTTTTTTTCGCGCCCGCCGCGTGCGGTCCGCTCTATGACGGCGATCGGCAGGTGATGTCCGAATGGGGGCTCGCGACCTTCGTCCGGCAGGGCTTGCCGGTGATCGGCCAGGCGCAGGGTTTCATCCACGGTGATTTTCCGCTCTCCGGTTTCGGAGAACATCCGCGTCCTCGCAACGCGCACGGCATTCGTATCTTTCGTCATGATACCGGTTCACTGGTGACGATCGTGCAGATGCACGGGCTGCGGGATCTGGCCGGAAAGGGCGATACCCCCGCCCGGTTGGCCCAGGCGAACGCGCTGGTCGGCCTGATCGAGAAGGTCTGGCGGCCCGGTGAACCATTAGTCGTCTGCGGCGATCTCAACCTTCTGCCCGATAGCGAGACCTTCACGATCCTCGACCGGCTGGGCCTCACCGATCTCGTCACTACGCGCGGCTTCACCGATACCCGCACTTCCTGGTATCCGAAGGACGGTCGTTATGCCGACTATCTGCTGGTGACGCCGAATGTGAAAGTCGAAAACTTCGCTGTGGTCGCCGAGCCGGAAGTCTCCGATCACCGCGCGCTTCTTCTGGAAATCGCCTGAGCCGCTGTTGCGCTCCGAGCATCAGTCACTATTGTGCGGCCAACAACTCGTGGAGGTCCGCTGATGATCCTGCATTGCGTATTCGTTCGGTTTAAGGCGGCCATCCAGCAGGCCGACAAGCAGTCGATCTACGATGCGGTTGCCGCGCTGAAGGATGTCACGCCTGGCATCCTCGACGTGAAATTCGGCCAGAATGTTTCGCCCGAAGGCCTGAACGGCGGCTTTCTCGACGGTTTCATCGTGACCTTCGAGAACCCCGAGGCGCGCGACGCCTATCTCGTCCATCCGGACCATATAGCTGTCGGCGACCGGATCATCGGTTCTGCGGATGGCGGTCTGTCGGGGCTTCTGGTCTTCGATATGGCGGTCTGAGAAAAAGGCCGCGGACATTTGCCCGCAGCCTCCTCTTGCAGGATCAGCTCGATTTCGCCATCGCCGCGGCGATCTGGTCGACATTGTAGCGGAACATCTTTTCATAGGTCGGCGCCGGACCCTTGGCGTCCGAGAGCGATTCGACATAAAGCTCACCGCCCGGCTGGGCCGCCGTCGCCTTGGCGATCTGCTTCACCAGCCGTGGATCGTTGGAGTTCTCGAGGAAATAGGTTTTTATTCCCTCCGCCTTGATCTGCTCGATCAGCTTGGCGACGTCGGCAGCGGAAGCTTCTGTTTCGGTCGAGAGGCCGAGCGGCGCCAAAAAGCTGACATTGTATTCGCGGCCGAAATAACCGAAGGCGTCGTGGCTCGTCAGCACCTTGCGGCGGTCGGCCGGCACCGCGTCGAATTTGGAATGCGCGTAGGCATTCATCGCGTCGAGTTTCTGGAGATAGGCCTCGGCATTCGCCTTGAAGGTGCCCGCATCGGCGGGGTCTGCCTCCGACAGCGCCTTCTCGATGTTGGCGACCCAGACTTTCACGTTGACGGGACTGTTCCACACATGCGGATCGGTCACCGTCTTGCCGTCTTCGTCCATGCTGCGCGTATTGACGCCTTGCGAGACCACCACCGGCCTGCCCTTGTAGCCCGACGCGGTGATCAGCCGGTCCATCCAGCCTTCCAGGCCTTCGCCGCTGACGAAGGCCACCTGCGCCGCCTTGAGGTTGCGGGCGTCCGTCGGCGACGGCTCGAATTCATGGGGATCGCCGTTCGGGCCGACGAGGTTCGTCACCTTCACATGTTTGCCGCCCACCTGGGAGACGACGTCGCCGAGCACCGTGAAGGAGGCGACGACCTTGAGCGTGTCCGCGAAGGCCGGGGCTGCGGAAAGGGCCATCAGCGCCGGAAGCGCGACGGAGAGAAGCAGTCTGCGGGGTATCATGGAAGTCTCCTTGAGGTCAGCCCGCGAGATGCGGGCGGGGAAAGAGCCGCCGGACAAGGCCGGACGGTGCGAAGAGGATGGAAAAACCGTAGATCACCGCCGCCGTCATGATGATCGTCGGGCCGGAGGCGAGTTCGAGGTGATAGGAGGCGACCAGCCCGACATAGCCGGAGACGGCGGCCGTGACGGCGGCAAGAGTTATCATCGCGGTCAAGCTGCGGCCCCAGAGCTGCGCCACCGCCGCCGGCAACATCATCAGCCCGACCGCCATCAGCGTGCCAAGCGCCTGGAAGCTCGCGACCATGTTCAGCACCACGAGCAGCAGAAACAGCGCGTGATAGACCGGCCCGCGGCCGCCGACGGTGCGCAGGAAACCCGGATCGAAACATTCCGCCACCAGCGGCCGGTAGACGAGGGCAAGGGCGACGAGCGTCACCGAGGTGATCGAGCCGATGAGGGCGAGTGCCGGGCCGTCGATGGCGAGAATGGTGCCGAACAGCACGTGCAGCAGATCGATGTTGGAACCGCGCAGCGAGACGATCAGCACGCCGAGTGCCAGTGAGGTCAGGTAGAAGCTTGCAAAGCTCGCATCCTCCTGCAGCACGGTGGCCCGGCTGACGATGCCGGAAAGCAGAGCCACGGAAAGGCCCGCCACAAGCCCGCCGATCCCCATCGCGGTCAGCGACAGCGAGCCGGCGACGAGATACCCGATCGCCGCGCCCGGCAGCACCGCATGGCTCATCGCATCGCCCATCAGGCTCATGCGCCGCAGCATCAGGAAGACGCCGATCGGGCCGGAGCCGAGCGCCAGGCACAGGCAGGCGATCAGCGCCCGGCGCATGAAGCCGTAGTCGGCAAACGGCGCGATCAGCAGATCGTAGGCGCTCATGCGACAACCCCGTTGCTCGAAGCGTCACTGACCGGCGGTTCGCAGGTTCCGGCACCGTCGTCCCATCGCTCCGCCATCATCCGCGCCCTGAGCAGATTGCCGGCCGACATCACCTCCGCCGTCGGCCCCCAGGCGATGCATTCGCGGGCCAGAAGCAAGGTTTCGGGAAAATGCGTCCGCACCTGTTCGAGGTCGTGCAGCACGGCGATTACGGTGCGGCCCTCGCCGTGCCAGTGCGCCACGATGTCGAGCAGGTCCTGCGTGGTGCGTGCGTCGATCGCGGTGAAGGGCTCGTCGAGCAGGATGACCTTCGCATCCTGAAGCAGGAGGCGCGCAAACAGCACACGCTGGAACTGCCCGGCCGAAAGCGAGCCGATCGGCCGCCGTTCGAACCCGCCGAGGCCGACGGCGGCGAGCGTCTCGGTCGCATGGGCATGTTCCTTCGATCCGTTCGCCTTGAACGCCCCCGTATGCCGCCAGGCGCCGAGCAGCACCGTATCGAGGACGGAGATCGGGAAGCGCCGGTTGATGTCCGCCGCCTGCGGCAGGTAACCGAAATCGCTGCGGACGAGCTGATGCTGCAGCCGTCCTTCCGCTGGCAGCAATTCGCCCATGATCGCTTTCATCAGCGTCGATTTTCCGGCTCCGTTCGGCCCGGCAATGGCGGTCAGGCTGCCGGCCCGGAAGAAACCCGATACGTGATGGACGGCGGGATGACGGTCGTAGGTCACCGTGAGATTATCGAGCGTGAGAAGGGCGTTCACGGCAGCATCGCCGCCCAGCCGATTGCCATCCAGAGAAGGCCGAGGAGCAGCGCGACGTAGGCGAGGCGGCCAAGAGCCGAACTGCCGACAAGGCTGGAGGAGGGAGAAAGTCGTTCCATTGAAGCCGCCATTTTTGTAATAACATTACATGTTATGTTATAACAAATGTGGCTAAAAGAGGGCGAGTACCTAATCTCGTGTCGGAGGCGGCACGCGCCACGCCGCCTGATGGGGTCACGGCGCGGCGTTGCGACTGTATATTAGCGGTTCTGACGCTTCAAAGCTGGAAGTGCGTTTTGATCGGAAGATCCAAACAAGAAGGACGCCCGGCAGGCGTCCCTCGAAAGCAAAATGGTGTACCTCAGAGCTGTTCCAGCATCGCCGCCGCGCCGGAGACGGTGGCCTGGCCGGGGCTTTCCTCGACGTTGAGCGACTTCACCACGCCGTTTTCGACCAGCATCGAATAGCGCTTCGAGCGCACACCGAGGCCTCCGGCGGAAAGGTCGGCGTCGAGGCCGAGCGCCTTGGTGAAGGCGCCGTCCCAGTCGGCCAGAAAATGGATCTTTCCAAGACCGCCGGTCTGGGTCGCCCAGGCACCCATCACGTGCCAATCGTTGACGGCGAGGACGGCGATGTCGTCCACTCCCTTGGAGAGGATCGCGTCGCGGTTTTCCAGATAGCCCGGCAGGTGGTTCAGCGTGCAGGTGGGCGTGAAGGCACCGGGAACGGCGAAGACAACCACCTTCTTGCCGTCGAAAAGCTGTTCGGTGGTGATCTCCACCGGACCGTCCGCGGTCTTTTCCTTGAACTTGGCTGTGGGAAGTTTGTCGCCGATGGCAATCGTCATGGGGCTCTCCTCGGTTGGGCGAGCGCCTGGTTCAGGCCCGCCATTCGCGGCGCACTATAGAGCGCACTTGGCGCAAGACAAGGGAAAGGCCGCAATGCGACAGGCCGCCGGACGCGGGACCGATCAACAGGACGTGACGTCACTCGAAGGCGAGCGAGGTTTCCATGGCCCGGTTGCCGGCGATCACCAGAATGCCCCAGCGCTTACCCTTGATGTCGTAGTTCTTCGGCAATTTGCCAACCGGCATGTCGAGCGCATAGGCGTCGCCGTCGCGCCGGCCGTTGACGCCGTCGAAGAGCACGTGGCCCTGCGGACCGGTGACGATCACCTGCGGCGGCTCCGAGGCTTCGGGCGGCAGTTTCAGCTTCAAGGCAAGCTTGTCGCGCCCCTGCGTCATCGCGTAGTAGGTGACCGCGAAATCGTCCGAGGGCGCTTCCGGGAGCTTCGAGGCCGCGGCGTTGAGGATCATCGCTTCCTCGACGGGCGTGCCCTTGGTGGCTCCAAGCTGCAGCGAGAATTCCGCCTGGAACGGAATGCAGATGTTGCGGCAAAGGCCGACGAAGGCGGAAGCGCCGAGGTTCAGCGGCCTTCCGGGATCCTCCATCTTGAGCTCGAAGGGCAGCGTGACTGCATGGTCATAGCCGATATCGCGCAGCTTGCCGTTGTCGATCCGCTTCGGCACGGGATAACTCATGCTGTTGAGCGTCACGCCGCTTGCCTTGGAAAACACCATCTGCGGCGGAATGCCCGCATCGCCCGGCTCCTTCCAATAGGTGATCCAGCCGGCCTTCGGTTCGATCTGCAGCGCGCCGCGCACCATGCCGTCGGGCTCGGGCGGCATCGCCACCACCCGCATCCGGCCGCCCTCGTTGCTCGCCCACGGCGTGGTCTCGGCGCAGCTCATCGAGGCAATACCCAGGACGACGCCTGCAGTGATGCATGCGACGACCGCGGCGGGTGGGCGGGACGGAAGGCTGCTTAGCGAAATTCTCTTCATCGACCAAGCATTTAACCGATTGGCTTTGCCCGAACCAGTCACGAGCCCTCGCGAGCCGATCATTTTCGGTTGATTGATCGGGCGGACTGCCCCATCTTGATGGAATTGCAATTGACGCTCTCCAGCCCGTTGGCCGGGCCGGAAGGCAGGCTGGAGGCATCATGTCTTTCTCGACCCTCGGGGAAAAGAGCGAACGGGGCTTCCTGGACGGACAGTTCCTGATAGCCATGCCGGGCATGCAGGACAGCAATTTCACCCGTGCCGTCGTTTATATCTGTGCCCATTCGTCGGCTGGCGCGATGGGTTTCATCATCAATCGTGCGCAGCAGATTTCGTTCACCGACGTTCTCCTCCACTTGAAGATCATGGATCAGGCCGATGCGATCATGCTGCCGGTGCAGACCCGTGATCTGCCGATCCTTTCCGGTGGTCCGGTGGAGACCGGCCGCGGTTTCGTGCTGCATTCGGACGATTTCGTAAGCGAGTCCTCCATCCCCGTGAGTGACGACATCTCTCTCACCGCCACGCTCGATATCATCCGCGCCATCTGCGACGGGCGGGGACCGGCGCGTGCCACGATGCTGCTCGGTTATGCCGGCTGGGGCGCCGGCCAGCTGGAACTGGAAATCGCCAACAACGGCTGGCTGAATTGCCCTGCCAGCGAAGCGCTGATCTTTGACCGGGCGCTGGAAGGCAAATACGAGCGCGCGCTGGCGCTCCTCGGCGTCAGCCCGGAAATGCTCTCCAGCGAAGCCGGCCACGCCTGATCATCCAAATCATCCAATTTTAGAAGATTTCCGGAACGAAGCCTCCAGCCCGGAGTTCTTTTCCCAGCAGGACGATGGGCGTCCTCACCGAGGAGAAGCATGATGGGTAGCACCAGTGACAAGATGGCCGGCAAGGCGAACGAAATGACCGGCAAGGCCAAGCAGGCGGCCGGTGACATGACCGACAATCCGAAGCTCAAGGCAAAGGGTGCCGGCCAGGAAGCCAAGGGCCATGCGCAACAGGCCAAGGGCAAGGTCAAGGATGCGGCGAAGGGCGTTGTCGACCGCATGTAACGGTTGCTTTACTAGCTTAGAATGCGAACCTGTTCCGGCTCCGGCCGGAGCAGGTTTTGTGTATCCGGCCCTTTTAAAACTCACGGATTTTCCATGCGCCTCTACGACTGCGATCATTGCGGCCAGACCATCCATTTCGACAATCGCTCCTGCGTGAACTGCGGCCACCGGTTGGCTTTCGTCCCGGAGCATATGGCCATGCATGCGCTTGCGCAGGATGAAGGGGAGGGAACCTGGCATCTCGTCGCCCGGCCGGACTATAAAGTGCGTCACTGCTCCAATGCCGCGATGGACATCTGCAACTGGACGGTCAGCGCAGACGATCCTCATCCGTTCTGCCCTGCCTGCCGGCATAACCGCCTGGTTCCGGATGCCTCGACCGAGATCGGCCTCAGCCAGTGGCGGCGTATCAGCCAGGCACAGCGGCATCTCTTCTACTCGCTGATGCGCTGGAACCTGCCGCACACCAATCGCGACGAGGATCCGCGGGGCGGCCTGGTCTTCGACTTCCTCGTCGACGAGGTGCAGCCGGACGGCACCATCGTGCCGGCCATGACCGGCCACGAGGACGGCCTGATCGCGATCCGCGCCGCCGAGGCCGACGATGCGACCCGCGAGCAGGTGCGCGTCTCGATGAACGAGCCCTACCGCACAATGCTCGGACATTTTCGCCATGAAACAGGCCACTATATCTGGGACAAGCTTGTGCGCGACGGCGGCAGGCTGGAAGAGTTCCGCGCCATCTTCGGCGAGGAGACGGTCGATTACGGCGCGGCGCTGCAGAGAAATTACGTGCAGGGCCCGCCGCCCGGCTGGCAGGATTTCTACATCAGCACCTACGCCAGCACCCATCCCTGGGAAGATTTCGCCGAGTGCTTCGCCCACTACCTGCATATCGTCGATACGCTGGAGACCGCCCGTGCCTATGGCATGGTGATCGAGCCGCGCGGCCACGCGGAAATGGCCGCTGAAGTGGCTTTCAACCCTTATGCGGCGCGTGATGCGGAACAGCTCATCTCGGCCTGGGTCCCGTTCAGCATGGCGCTCAACAGCATCCACCGGTCGATGGGCCAGCCGGATCTCTATCCATTCGTCCTTTCGCAGGCCGTCATGGTCAAGCTGGAATATATTCACCGGCTCATTCAGGCCCAGGGAAGATAGACTCCCGCCCAAAAAGAAAACCCGCCTTTCGGTGGATCGAAAGGCGGGAAGTAGTTTATGGGGCGCATTCAGAGACCCCTGGGAATTAGGGGGCAAGATCACGATTTCGTCAACTCAAAAACATGCATTTTCATATTTTAAAGATGCTACCTTGCGTTGAAGCCGCTCCCTTGGCCTCCCATTCTGGGCAAAATGCAGCCTATGCTGGTCCTTGTGCGTCACTACCTCAAGTTCTTTGTTTCTCAAAAGGTCCTGAGCGTATCGAGACCCAGGGCCATGCGGCCGGAAAATTCCTGCTGCCCTCCGGTTCTCATGGGGTGGTAACGGGCGCCCTGAATGTCGCGGAACCGGCGTTCGAGACCCTTGTCCCGATAGAAGGCTGCGCCGCCTGCGGTCTCCATGGCGAGTTCCGTCGCGGCGATCGCGTGGCGGGCGACCAGCGTGCGGCCGATCATGATCTCGTTGGTCGTGGCCGGCGAAGGTTCGCCGCGCTCGGCCGCCGCGATCATGCCGGCATGGGCGTATTGCGCAGCCCTGAGTTCGGTCTCCATCCGCCCGGCAAGCTCGATCACGTGGGCGTCCGGCGCCTTCCGTTTCGCCATCTCCACCGCGATATTGCGAGCGCTTTCGGCAACGCCGAGATAGGCCGAGTAGATCAGCGGGAAGGCGATCATCGAGATGATGTGGAAAAGCATGTGCCATTCGCCCTGGTTGCGCTTCAGCGCCACCGCCTCCTCCGGCACCACATGGCCTTCGATCATCACGTCGTTCGAACCTGTGCCGCGCATCCCCATCACCTTCCAGGTGTCGAGAACCTTGATATGCGGGGAGTTCATTGGCAGGCCGAAATGCAGGACCTTCGGCCCGTCCGGTTCGTCGAACACCGCGCCGGTCATCAGGATGTCGCCGATCGGCGAGCCCGAGGTGAAGATCTTGCGGGCGGTGATCCGGTAACCGCCATCGACCTTTTCGGCCTTGCCGGACCCTTCGATCCAGTCCGAGCCGCCGCTCGACAGCAGGATGACCCGCTCTGCCGCCACGCGCTTGAGAAGCGGCATCACCGGCGCCGCCTTCTGACGGGTCCAGCGCCAGGCGGGGATCGCCACCTGATGCGTGTGCATCGAAAAGGCGAGCGCCGTCGATCCGCAATGATGCGCAAGCTCCCGGATCATGTCGCAGAGTTCGCGGACCTCAGCGCCGCCGCCGCCGAGATCGGCGGGAACGCCGGCCTCGATCAGGCCGGAATGGCGCAGGTCCCGATAGTTCTCGGCGACAAAGGCATCACCGTCATCGGCCTTCGCGGCGCGTGCGGCAAAGACCGGCCCGAGCGATCTGGCAATGCCGATCGCATTCGAATGGACCGAGTGGGCGGGTTTGAGTTCGGTTGCTGGTGTCATTTTCTTCTCCTCCCATTTGTCGAGAATGGGCGGAGTGTTGGCCGCTCGGCGAGCAGCCGCAAGTACAGGAAATGGACTAGACCCTGCCGGATATCGACCGCCGCCACCGCGGCGCCGCGATGGTCGGGGCAAGCCAAGTAACTCGAAGCCCCTTGATCACGGCGGTGGAAAGCGGATCGGTCGCCGCCGTTTAGCGATGCTTTTCAGGCGGTTTTCGGCTTCTTCTTCGAGCGGGCGGTATTCAGCGCCGCGGCAGCACGAATGAGTGCCTTCAGTGCCTCTTCGTCGATCTTGTCGCCCTCGTGAAAATCGATGGCACGCCTGGTATTTCCGTCGAGGCTGGAGTTGAAGAGGCCGGAAGGGTCTTCCAGCGAGGCCCCCTTGGCAAAGGTCAGTTTCACGGCGGCCTTATAAGTCTCGCCAGTGCAGATGATGCCGGCAAGCTCCCAGACCGGAACCCCTCGCCACTTCCATTCCTCGACCACGTCAGGCTCGGCCTGCTTGATCAGGAACCGGACCCGGGCGAGCGTCTCGCCCCGCCAATCGCCGAGTTCGCGGATCCTCGCATCGATCAACTGCGCCGGAGAGGGTTCCTTGTTCGTCGAAATGCTTTCCATGGTGGTTGTCGCTTTCTTCATGCTGTCGCCGTTCGCCCGTCGCTACCTACATCCGTTCGCCGGGTAACTGGCTGGCCTGCTTCATCCAATCGGCAAGCTGTCTTTCGTCCAGTTCGTCGCCCTCGTGGATATGGAAGTAGCGCGTCTGCGGAGTTTTGGACGTGCCGGGAGGGACTGGGCTGAGCGACGTGCCGCGGAAGAAGGCCAGCTTGATGTAGTTCGTGAAGCAATGGACGCCGAGAAACCAGCCATCGCCCTCGATGCCGTAGAGCGGCGAGTTCCATTTGACCGCCTTGTAGACGTTGGGGACGGTGCTGGTGACGAGTGCGTCGATGCGGCGGCCGACATCGCTTTTCCAGCCCGGCATGGCCGCGATATAGGCTTGCACGGGTGCGTCGCCGTAACCCTTGGCGATCTGCGGGTTGCCGCCTGAGAGGAGAGCGGGCTCCGCAGCGATGTGCCCGGCGGCCTTCCCGGATTTCGTCGACGTCTTTCCAACCATTGGGTTCACTCCTATCCGCCGGTACGTTGCCCGCTACGAGGGGCGTATGGCAGCGCGAACAGATAAAGACCGCTCGACAATAACAGGAACAGCGGGAGCAGGGGAGAGTAGACGACCCACATGGGCGGTTCCCCGAAGCCCATGGCGACGAAGTTCGCCACGACGGTCACCGTAAAGACAATCGACAGCCAGCGGTGGACCTGCCGCGTTAACGTGTTCCAGTTCAACGATAATACCTCCCCTGAAAACGAACGGCACAACCGCTCTCTAAAAAAAGTCCGGCCTCTCGCAAGGCCTCAGTCCAGGCCTGCCAAAACCGTCTCCAGCGCCCCGAAGAACCCCTGCCATCCGTGGCGGGCGCCGTTGTAGGCGAGCTTCTGCTCCGGGCGGAAGCCCGACTGCTCAACGCGCAGACTGGTTCCTGTGCTAGTCGGGGTGAGCGTCAGGGTCACCACGCTTTTCAGATTGTAGGCCGCATCGTCATGCGCATGGTCCCAGGTGTAGGAAAGCTTCCTGTAGAGTTCCACGGCCAGCACTTCGCAGTCCAGGACGCCACCCCACTCGCCGCGAAGATTGAAACGGTGACCCACGACCGGCTGGAAATCGTTCTTCATCAGCCATTCCTCGATCAGATGCTGTTGCGTGAGCGCGCGCCAGACCTTTTCCGCCGGGTGGGGAATCTCGCGTTCGACGACGACGGTGCGTGTTTCGGTCGAGGTCTCGTTCATTGGTCCATCCTTTTAAGCAGGTCTTCGAGACGGTCGAAGCGATTTTGCCAGAACTCCGCCATCTGGCTCGTCCAGTCGACCAGCGGGGCGAGCGCGCCGAGCTGGGCGCTGTAATGCGTCTGGCGGCCTTGGTGGCGGTCGCGCACCAGTCCGGCCCGCTTCAGCACGCCGAGATGTTTCGAGACGACCGGCTGAGAAACCCCGGCCTGTGCCGTCAACGCCCCGACCGTCTTCTCGCCTTCACGGCACAGCCGCTCGAAGATTGCCCGGCGCGTCGGGTCGGCGAGCGTTCTGAAGAGCACGTCGTGAGCGTTCGACACTTGGAATTCATACCTCGTTGGCTATGGATTTTCGTATAGCTAGAGAGCTATGAATGAGTCAAGTAGAAATGACGCCCATGGGCCGTATCCCTTGGCTCGGAATGGTCATGTTGGATTTGCCATGCCCTGATGGCTATGCATCGTGGTCGATCGTGCGGGCGCCGGGCTGGATCATGTCCTTCATATCCGGCAGTCCGCAGCCGCTCCGATATCAGATCAATAGTCCATAAAGTGGACTTGGCCAGTTTCCGGAACGGGATTAATCTGCCTTGGGGCATGCCGAGGAGATTGGCGATGTTGGAAGTGACCGCGAGCTACGGCCAGTTCTGCCCGGTCGCAATGGCGGCGGAGATATTCTGCACCCGTTGGACACCGCTCGTCCTTCGCGAGCTTCTGTGTGGCAGCTGCCGTTTCAATGACCTCCGGCGCGGCGTGCCGCGCATGTCGCCGACCCTGCTTTCGAAACGGTTGAAGGAACTGGTCCAGGCCGGCATCGTCGAAAACCGCAAGGCGGCCGATGGGGTAATGGAATATCACCTGACGCCGGCCGGCGAGGATCTGCGCGAGGTGGTGATGACCCTCGGCTTCTGGGGGCAGCATTGGGTCGAGACCCAGCATTCGCTTCAGAAACTCGATCCGTCGCTGCTGATGTGGGACATGCGCCGCCATCTCGATCCGACCCCGATGCCGTCCCGGCGTTGCACCGTCCTGTTTCTATATCCCGACCGGCCGCCCGCGCAGCAACGTTACTGGCTGGTCGTCGACGGCCGTGAAGTCGATGTCTGCTCCACCGACCCCGGTTTCGAGATTGACCTCTACGTGACCTGTTCGCTGCGAACGATGACGGCGATCTGGATGGGTATCGCGACGGTGCGGGCTGAAACGGCGCAGGGAAGGTTGGAGCTCGACGGCGATCCGGAAATGGCAAGCGCCATGCAGCAATGGCTGGGTTTGAGCCCCTTCGCCCGCGAGCGCCCGAGGACGGGCAAGGCTGCATAACCGTCGGAGAATGGAAAAGCGCAAAAGCTGCGGCGGGCTTCCTATGATCTCCCTCACATGATCGTCGAATTTCATGCCCGCTTGGTCAGCGGAAAACGTTCTTTCAGAAGCCGGAGCACTGCGTCTCCCGGGGCCGGCGGGCCGAACAGATAGCTCTGGCCGAAATGGCAGCCCATCTTGGCGAGTTCCGCCGCATCCTCGTCGGTCTCGACACCCTCCGCCACCACGGTCATTTCCAGCGCGCGGGCCATGGCGATCACCGAGCGCAGCAGGACAGCCCGCTTCTCCGTCGCATTCCTGACCAGCGCCTTGTCGAGCTTGATCGTGTCGAACGGGAACTGCGTAAGGTAGGCGAGCGACGAATAGCCGGTGCCGAAATCGTCGAGCGCCAGGCTGAGGCCCGTCTGCTTGAGCTTGCCGAGCACCAGCCGCGCCTGTTCCGGGTTCTCCATCATCAGCGACTCGGTGAGCTCAAGCTTCAACTGGCTCGGATTGACCTGGGTCTTCTGCAGCAGCGCGCGCACGTCGTTGTAGAGGTCGGCGTTGAGAAGCTGCGCGCTGGACAGGTTGACCGACACGAAGACCGGCAGGTCGCCGGCCTGTTGTTGCCAGACCATCAGGTCGGAGGCGGCACGGTCGATGGCGAACAGGCCGAGCGGGCCGATCAGGTCCGACATCTCGGCGATCGGTATGAATTCCGAGGGCGGGATGCTGCCGCGCTTGGGATGATCCCAGCGCATCAGCGCCTCGAAGCCGGCAATCTCGCCATCCTTCAGGCTGATGATCGGCTGATAGGCAAGAAACAGTTCCTTGCGCTCGATGGCGCGGCGAAGGTCGGTCTCAATCTGCAGCTTGTCGGCTCCGGCGGCGCGAAAGGCGGGCCGGAAGGGTTCGACACGGTTGCCGCCGGAGCGTTTCGCCCGGTACATGGCAAGTTCCGCGTCAGCGAGCATGCCGGAGGCACTTTCCTGCTGGTCGACCCAGGAGGACAGGCCGATCGAGGCGGTCAGGATGATTTCGCGATTGGCGAAGTTGATCGGCACCATGATCGCCTTGGAGACAGCGTCGGCAAAATCCGCCACCTTGGCCGGATCGCGCTCCGAGACGAGGATCAGTCCGAACTGGTCCCCGGCAAGCCGCGCCAGCGTGTCCTGCGGCTTCAGGAGCCGGCGCAGGCGACGGGTCAGCGCGATCAGGATATTGTCGCCGGCCGCAATGCCGAGTGAGTCGTTGACCTGCTTGTAGCGGTCGATGTCGATCGCCATGACGGTCGGCCGCACGGTGTCGCCGCCCGGCGCCAGCGTCAGGACCGATTGCAGCCGGTCGAGGAAGACCTGGCGGTTCGGCAGGCCGGTCAGGTTGTCGTGCAGCGCGTCCTGCAGCAGGCGTTCGACGGAATTCTTCTGTTCGGTCACATCGATGATCGTGCCGACGCAACGGATGATTTCGCCGTTCGAGCCAAGCACCGGCCGGGCGCGGATTTGCAGCCAGTGGAAATGCCCGTCCTCGGCGCGGATGCGGAATTCGTGGTTCAGACGGCCGCGGCGGTGTTCGAGCAGCACGTCCAGTGTCGCGCGAAATCGGTCGCGATCGTCGGGGTGCAGCCGCGGCACCCAGTTGCGCACCGGACCGTGCATGGCGCCGATATCGAGGCCGAGGCGGGTCGAGATGTCGGGCGTGGTGATGACGCGGTCGCGAGCCACGTCCCAGTCCCAGACGGTATCGCCGCTACCGGTCAGCGCCAGCGATTGCCGTTCGAGGTCGGAGAACAGGCCCTGCTGGTAGGCGCCGCCGGCAAAGGCGTGCTGCATGACCGTGAAGCCGATCAGGAGAACGATGAGGACCAGACCGCCGCCCAGCGCCGGCTGGATGATGTCGTTGTCGAGCTTGCCGGTCACCGTCAGCCAGCCGGCGAACAGCCAGACCAGGATCAGCGCCCAGGTCGGCACCAGCAGGATCGCGCGATCGTAGCGGTTGAAGCCGAGATAGATGATCAACAGGATGCCGACCGTGCCTGTCAACGCAAACGAGATGCGGGCAATGCCTGCCGCGACCGACGGATCGTAGATCGCCACGCCGCCGAGCAGCACCAGGCCGACCACCCAGGCCAGCGTCGCATAACCGAGATGCACATGCCAGCGGTTGAGGTTGAGGTAGGTGAACAGGAAGATGACCAGCGACGAAGCGAGCGCCACTTCAGCCGCTGCGCGCCAGATGCGCTGGTCGCCGGACGTGACGGTGATCAGCTTGTCGAGGAAACCGAAATCGACGCAGATATAGGCGAGCACCGCCCAAGCAAGGGCGGCTGCCGCCGGCAGCATCGACGTGCCCTTGACGACGAAGAGAATGGTCAGAAACACCGCCAGCAGGCCGGCAATGCCAAGCACGATGCCGCGATAGAGCGTGAACGAGTTGACCGTGTCCTTGTAGGCATCCGGTTGCCAGAGGTAGATCTGCGGCAGCGACGGCGTCGCGAGTTCGGCGACGAATGTGATGGTCGAACCGGGGTTCAGCGTGATCCGGAAAACATCGGCATCCGGGCTCGGTATCCGGTCGAGCGCAAAACCTTCCGAGGGCGTGATCGAGATGATGCGCTGCGAGCCGAGGTCCGGCCAGAACATTTTCGAGTTGGCGAGCCGGAAATGCGGCGCGACGATCACCCGTTCGAGCTGTTCTTCGGAAACGTTGGAGAGTGCAAAGACCGCCCAGTCGCCCTGGTGGCCGGGGGAGCTGGCGCGCACCTCGATGCGGCGGCGGATACCGTCCGCGCCGGCGGCGGTCGAGACCTGGAAGGCCTCGCCCTGGTTGACGTAGATATCGGTGGTTCTCGTGAGGTCGAGCGCCGTGTCGTCTCGCGAGATCTTGACCGGCTCCGCGGCGCGCGCACCGGGCGCCGCCGTCAGGAACATGGCGGCAGCAAGGAGAGCGATGATCGCCGGGAAAAAGCGGATCAGCGACGCAAGAGGCAGGGCAGGGGTTCTCATGGTTTCAGCATCTTCCCGAACTCGCCGTCTTCCGGCAACCGGGAAAACATCAGGTGGTCGCGCCATTCGCCATTGATTTTGAGATACTTGCGCAAAAGACCTTCCTGCTCGAAGCCGGCTTTTTCCAAAAGCCGAACACTTTTCCAGTTCTCCGGAATACAGGCTGCCTCGATCCGGTGCAACTGAAGTCCGCCGTAGATATACGGGATAGCCACCTTCAATGCGGCCAACATATGGCCCTGGCCGGAATGTTTCTCGCCCATCCAGTAGCCGATCATGCAGCTCTGCGCTGCACCCCGCCGGATATAACCGATGGTCAGGCCCCCGAGCAGCACCTGGTCGTCGCGGCGGAAGAGGAGCAGCGGCACGGCAAGGCCCGAGGCATATTCCTGGCCGCTTCTGACGACACGCAGGCGGAACGCCCCCTCGGTCAGTTCGTCCGGCCGCCAGATCGGCTCCCAGGGTTGCAGGAAAGGGCGGCTTTCCGAGCGCAGCCGCTGCCACTGTTTGTAGTCCGAATAACGGGGAAGCCGGAGCAGGTGGTTCTCGCCATAAAGCTCTGGTGTGTCCGGCTGTCGCGACAGGAACCGAAACACCGACTTGTTCATACTGGCGCTGCTCCGAGCAGGGCGGCCGGTTTAACCGGCAGCCTTCTTCGTTTGGATCCCCGGCGTGGCAAGCGCCGTGGTGATGTCGTTCAACGGTGCAAGCTGCTCGATCGGGCCGACCGCCGACAATGTCGGAACCGTATCGAAAAACAGCCGTCCGGCAAGGTCGGTGAGCCGCTCGGTGGTGATGCCCTCCAGCCGTTCCATCATTTCCGGGTTCGGGATCGGGCGCCCATAGAGCATCATCTGGCGGGCGATCTGACCGGCGCGGGCGGCCGGGCTCTCCTGGCCCATCAGAAGCTGGGCGCGGATCTGGGCGCGGGCACGGTCGATTTCCTGTTGGTCGATCGTCTCCGAGGACTTGCGCAGCTCGTCGATGATGACGGGCACCAGCGTCGGCAACTCGTTGCCGCCGGTTGCCGCATGGATGCCGAAGATGCCGGTATCGGAAAAACCCCAGTGGAAGGCATAGACCGAATAACACAGGCCGCGACGTTCGCGCACTTCCTGGAACAGGCGCGAGGACATGCCGCCGCCGAGGATGTTGGCGAGGATCTGCGAGCAGTAGAAGTCGCGCATGTGGTAGGCCTTGCCCTCGAAACCGAGCAGGACCTGCGCGTCCATGAGGTCGCGGGTTTCACGCACGTCGCCGCCGATATAGCGCGCGGCTTCGAGCACCGGCGGAGCGCTCGGGGTCATCGGCAGGCTGGCGAAGCGCTCCTCCACCTGCTTGACGAACGTCGCGTGGTCCACGGCGCCGGCGGCGACCACGAACATCCGGTCCGTCGTGTAATTGCGCGAAAGATAGTTGCGGATCTGCCCGGGCGTAAAACCCTTGACCGTATCCGGCGTGCCGAGGATCGGTCGGCCGAGCGTCTGGCCCCGATAGGCGACCTCGGAAAACTTGTCGAACACCACGTCGTCGGGCGTGTCGTTGGCAGCCCCGATCTCCTGGAGGATGACGTGCTTTTCGCGACGCAGTTCTTCCTCGTCGAAAGCCGATTCCGTCAGGATGTCGGCGAGGATATCGACCGCGAGCGGTACGTTGTCCCTGAGCACCCGGGCGTAATAGGAGGTGGTTTCGGTGGATGTTGCGGCATTGAGTTCGCCGCCGACATTCTCGATCTCTTCGGCGATGTCACGGGCGCTGCGGCGGGCGGTGCCCTTGAAGGCCATGTGCTCGAGGAGGTGGGCGATCCCATGTTCGTCATCGGTCTCGTTACGCGATCCGGACTTGATCCAGACACCCAGCGCAACGCTCTCCAGATGCGGCATGGTTTCGGTGACGACCGTCAACCCGGAGGCGAGCCGGGTGATTTCTACATTCATGTTTACGTCTTTCCGGCGCCGCCGATACCTCTATTACTTAGCGCGGGCATGCTGGCCGATGAAGGTTTCGACGGCCTTAAGCTCAGGCTCCAAGATATCGAAGCGCTCCTCCCTTTGCATAAGATCAGCAAGCCATGATGGAAGCGCCGGATCAATTCCGCAAGCGGATTTTACCGAGGCCGGAAATTTGGCCGGGTGGGCGGTGGCGAGAGTGACCATCGGGCTTGCCGGTTTTGCATTCTTGCCTGCAACGAAAACGCCGGTCGCAGTGTGGGGATCGAGGAGGTATCCGGTCTCGGCAAGCGTCTCGCGGATCGTGGCGGCGACCTGCCGCTCCGTTGCCCGCCCCGCACGGAACTCGCGGCGGATCGCTTTGAGCGCGTCCGGCTTGATCTCGAAGCTGCCGGATTGCTTGAGGCCGGCCATTGCTGCGCGAACCGAGCCGGCATCGCGGCCATAGGCTTCGAACAGCAGCCGCTCGAAATTGGACGAGATCTGGATGTCCATCGACGGCGAGGTGGTCGCCTTGACGTCGCGCATCTCGTAGCGCCCGCTCTTCAGAGTCCGGGCGAGGATGTCGTTGTCATTCGTGGCGATCACCAGCCGGTCGATCGGCAGGCCCATCTTCTTGGCCACATAACCGGCGAAGATATCGCCGAAATTGCCGGTCGGCACCGTGAAGGAGATTTTCCGGTCCGGCCCGCCGAGCGAAACGGCGGCGGTGAAATAATAGACCACCTGCGCCATGATGCGCGCCCAGTTGATCGAGTTGACGCCCGAGAGCCTGACCCGGTCGCGGAAGGCGACGTCGTTGAACATCTCCTTGACGATGTTCTGGCAGTCGTCGAAATTGCCTTTCAGCGCCAGCGCATGCACGTTGGCGGCAGTGGAGGTGGTCATCTGCCGCTGCTGCACGGGCGAGACCTTGCCATGCGGGAAAAGGATGAAGATGTCGGTGCGCTCGCGGCCCGCGAATGCGTCGATCGCCGCCCCGCCGGTATCGCCCGACGTGGCGCCGACGATGGTGGCCCGTTCGCCGCGCTCGGCCAGCACATAGTCCATCAGGCGGGCGAGCAGCTGCATCGCCACGTCCTTGAAGGCGAGCGTGGTGCCATGGAAGAGTTCGAGCACGAAGTCGTTCGGCCCGGTCTGCACCAGCGGCACGACGGCCGGATGCCGGAACGTGGCATAGGCTTCCGTGATCATTCCCTTCAGCTTGTCAGCGGGGATTTCATCGCCGACGAAGTGCTTGAGGATCTCGAAGGCGACCTCCTGATAGGTCTTGCCGCGTAGCGCGCGGATCTCCTTCTTGGAGAGCGAAGGCCATTGACGTGGCACGTAAAGGCCGCCGTCGCGGGCAAGGCCCGCCATCAGCGCATCCCGGAATCCGAGCGGAGCGGCTTCGCCCCGGGTAGAAATATAGTCCACGACCATCAACCCCAATCGATTTTTATTCGCGCCGCTGATATAGACCAGGAAAATGGGCGGTGAAAGACCGGAAAGTGACGCTCCGGTTCGCCAGGTAAATGGCCCAGATATTGGGATGGAAGAGGGTTGAGTACGGTGTTTGCAAAGATTTCGCGTGGTCTTCTAGCGGTGTCGCTCGTGGCGGTTCTCGCAAGCTGCAATTCCTCGGCGCCGACAGAAGGGCTGACCCCGACCGCTACCGCCGCCCCCGCCGCTGAGGCGGCAACTCCCGTCGTGCAGGCATTCTGCCCGCCGGTCGTCATGCTGGAACAGACCGCCGTTCACCGCGCCTATGCCCGCGGCGGGGAGAACAAGCCGGAAAAACTGCTCTATCAGGCCTCGCTCGCCGACGCGACGCGCCAGTGCACCGCCAATGAGACGACGCTGACCATCAATGTCGTCGCGCAAGGACGTCTCGTCCAGGGCCCGGTCGGCGTTCCCGGCAAGGTCACCTTGCCGATCCTCGTCGAGGTGGTCGATGGCGACAGCGTCATCTATTCGCAGAAGGTGGCATTCCCGGTCGAGATGCCGGCCGGTGGCACCCAGTTCATCTTCAACAAGGCGGATGTGCAAATCCCGAACGCGCAAGGCGGCGCCTCGCGCTTCACGCGCGTCCGCCTCGGCTTCGACACCGGCCCTGCAAAGAAGCCGGCCCGCCGGAGCTGATCGAGAAAGAACTGATCGGGGCGCTTAGAGCGCCCCGGCCCATTCGCCGAGCGCGGCGATGACGGCCGGCAGATCCATCATCCGTGAGATCACCGTTTCGGCACCGGCGTCCGTCAGCCGGTCGGCATGGCTCGGATAGGTGTGCGATGCGCCGGTAAAGCCGACGACGCGCATGCCTGCCGCCTTGGCGCCATGGACGCCATGGGTGGAATCCTCGATCACCAGGCACTTCTCCGGCGCAACTTTGAACTGCTCGGCGGCGTGCAGGAAGATATCCGGCTTCGGCTTGACCCGATCCGGCCCGAGATCCTTGGCCGAATAGACATGCGGCGCGAAATAGGGTTTCAGGCCGACCTTTTCGAGCATCACGTCGAGGCGGTGGGTACTTGAGTTGGAGCAGATGCAGCGTTGCGTCGTCAGCCTTGCCAGCGCGAATTTCACGCCGTCGATGATCTTCACGTCGCGGGCAAGCCGCGCGTCGAGCAGCGCCTCGGACTTGTCGAGCAGCGAGGCGGACAAGGGAATATCGGCTTCCTTTTCCACGGCCAGCAGAATGTTCTTCCAGGTCATGCCGGCGAACCGCTCGCCCATTTCCTCGACGCTGATCGGATAACCCGCTTCGGTGAGCAGTCTGGATTCCACCTGCGCCGCGATGATTTCTGAATCGACGAGAACGCCGTCGCAGTCGAAGATGATGAGGTCGAAGCTGCTCATGAGGAAATGCCTTCCATGGGCCTAATATAAGGTGAGGCGGCCTTTTATACGATGGCAGGACAAACCTCAACCAACCGTCGCGCATGGCTGGGGCAAGCGTAGCGGGCGGCTCTCGACAAGCGGAAACCGGCGCACTAAGGAACGCTGATGGGCAAGGAACCGGAAGACACTATCGCCAGCCGCATCAGCCGCGTGCTTGCCGACCGCATCGTGCGCGGCGAGCTCGCCCCCGGTGCCCGTCTCCGCCAGGATCATATCGCCGAGGAATTCGAAACCAGCCATGTGCCGGTGCGCGAGGCATTTCGCCGGCTGGAAGCGCAAGGCCTGGCGATCAGCGAGCCGCGCCGCGGTGTGCGTGTGGCCTCTTTCGATCTCGCCGAAGTCCGCGAGGTGGCGGAAATGCGCGCCGTGTTGGAGGTGCTGGCGCTCCGGCATGCCGCACGCCACCTGACCCCGGCCATCCTCGATGCGGCGGAAGACGCGGCCCGCGAGGGCGATGCCGCTGCCGACGTGCATGCCTGGGAAGAGGCGAACCGTCGTTTCCACCGGCTGATCCTCGCCCCGTGCGGCATGAAGCGGCTGCTCGCCTCGATCGATGACCTGCATGCGGCGAGCGCGCGCTTCCTGTTCTCGGCCTGGCAGTCCGGTTGGGAAAAGCGCACCGACCACGACCACCGCGCCATCCTGGCCGCTCTCCGGCAGGGCAAGACCGACGAGGCCGCCGCCATCCTGCAGAAACACGTTCAATGGATCGGCCGTGGCCCGCAACCGGCCAAGACGGGCGCTCCGCGGGAGATTTTTGCCATCGTCGGCTGATCATTCCAAAATTATAGATAATTTAATTTCCAATGAGTTTCCTCGGAAACATTGGGAATATGCGTCCCCATGCTTGATGTCTGGCGATCAAGCGCGGACGGAGCGCTTGTCAACAGCCAAGAATCCTTTCATAAAATAGATGGGAATCAAAATTATCTATAATTTGAAAAGGAGAGAATTGATGTCCCTGACCAACTCCCATCAGACCCTTGGCTTTGATCCGCTGCGGTTGGCCGAAAGGTCGTTCGTGATCAAGGCCGTGTTCGTACTTGCGGGCACGCTGGTTCTGGCGATTGCCTCCCGGATCGCCGTGCCGATGGTTCCGGTGCCGATCACCATGCAGACCTTCGCCGTGACCATGATCGGCGCGCTTTACGGCTGGCGGCTTGGCGCCTTGACCGTGCTTGCGTGGCTGGGAGAAGCAGCGCTTGGAGCACCGGTGCTGGCGGGTGGGGCGGGCAGCCTTGCCGCCTTCGCTGGGCCGACCGCCGGTTATCTCTTTTCCTTTCCGGTGATTGCCGCCCTTGCCGGCTGGCTTGCCGAACGCGGCTGGACCGGGCGGCGCATCCTCGCCAGCTTCTCGGCGCATCTGATCGCAAACCTTCTATGCCTTGCGCTCGGCTGGGCCTGGCTCGCGGCACTGATCGGCGCTGACAAGGCGTTATGGGCCGGCGTTGCCCCGTTCATCCTCGGTGCGGCACTGAAATCGGGCCTGGCGGCGGCCATCCTTGCCGCGGTCGCTTCCCGCAATCGTGCTGCCGCAGAATGACGGTGAGGCTGCGGCCGCATCATCTTCTCTGCATGCTGACTTTCGTTGGCGAGGGCTACAGCCCGGCCTTCGTCGCCAACTACCGTCGTCTCGCCGGCCGGCTTTCTGCCGGCGAGCCGATCGAGATCGTCTCCGGCCCCGACGATATCTGCGCCCCGCTTCTGTCCGATGAAGATGCGCATTGTTTCGGTGCTTCGGTTGCCGGTCGGGATGCAGCGGCATCGGCGGATATTGCCTGCCTGCTTGGGCGGGAGCTAGAGATCGGCGCGGTGATCGCCTCCGATCCGGCGCTGTTTGAGAAAATGCGCCGCGCCTTCTCCGCCGACCTGACGCGCCGCGCTTGCACGGGCTGCGAATGGAGCAGCCTTTGTGATCGCATCGCGGGAGATGATTATGCGGGCGCGCTGGTCATGAAGATCAGCCGGTCGGAAACAGCGCCAGGAATTTCCGCTCGCCTTCGGGCGTGAACAGCACGGCGCGGCTTTCCCCGCTGCGCCGTGCCCAGCCCTTTTCGAGAAAATGGGCAAGCAGCGCCTTGCCGAGCGTGCCGGCCAGGTGCGAACGCCGCTCGCTCCAGTCGAGGCAGGATTTGCAGAGCGGCCTGCGGCTGGATGTCAATGCAGCGACATCGATGCCGAGCGTGTCGAGTTCCGCGCGGCCTTCCGCGGTCATCGCCAGGTTCTCGCCGTCGCTCTCGATCGCGCCGCGGGCGACAAAACTGTCGAGCATCCGCACACCGTAATCACCGGCCAGATGATCGTAGCAGACACGCGCCTTGCGCAGCGCCGGATCCTTCGGTCCCGGCCTGTGGCGCAGATGGCCCCTGCTTGCCGCAAACCCCATGATGTTTTCGAGCAACGCGCCGGCGGCCGCATCGGCAAGCGTGAAATAGCGGTGCCGGCCCTGCTTGCGCTGGGCGAGAATACCACCTTCCTCAAGCTTGGAGAGATGTGAACTCGCCGTCTGCACCGTCACGCCCGCGGCCTGCGCAAGCTCGGTCGCTGTCAGCGCCTGGCCGCCCATCAGGGCGGTCAGCATATTGGCGCGGGCGGGATCGCCGAACAGCGTCCCGATGCGGGCAATGTCTGGACCTTCTTTCATACTTCGATCGTAACCGAAGCATCTTCGTCAGGCAATATGGCAAAACACCTCCACAACACAAGGAGGCGAAGCCATGATCACCTGTTTCATTCGCTACGAGATCGACCCGTTCAAGAAGGATGAATTCACTGAGTATGCCCGCAACTGGGGCCAGGCAATCCCGCGCTGCGGCGCCGACCTGATCGGTTATTTCGGCCCGCACGAGGGTTCGGCGACGACGGCTTACGGCGTCTACAATATCGACAGCCTTGCCGCCTATGAAACCTATCGCGCCCGGCTGATGGCCGATCCGCTCGGCCAGGAGAATTACGCATTTTCCAAGCGCGAGCGTTTCATCCTGAAGGAGGACCGCATCTTCCTCAAGAACGTATCCATGCCCCACGGAGCTTTGGTAAAGCCATGATCGCCGTCATTTTCGAAGTCATCCCCTATATGGGCGAGCGTCACAAATATCTCGACCTTGCCGGCGAACTGCGACCCGAACTGGAAACCATCGACGGCTTCATCTCGATCGAGCGTTTCGAAAGCCTGACGCTGCGCGGAAAAATCCTTTCCCTGTCGTTCTGGCGGGACGAGGAGGCGGTCAAGGCATGGCGCAACCTCGAAAGCCATCGCGCGGCCCAGAAAGCCGGCCGCGGCGGCGTCTTCGCCGACTACCGCCTGCGGATTGGCCATATCGTCAGGGATTACGGCATGTTCGAGAGGGACGAGGCGCCGAAGGACAGCCGCGAGGTGCATGCGGCTTAGTTGGCTACTTTCGGGAGGCCCCTTCGGAACGAGAGGAGCACTACCTTCAGGGTCGGAAGGTCATGCATGACGACGTCCCAAATGACGTCATCCGCAATGCGGTGATACTCGTGACGCAAGACATTACCCATCCCTCGGATTGATCGCCACGCAATTTCCGGAGCCTGTTCCAACAGCTCATCCGGAATGTGCCTGCTTGCTTCCGAAATGATTTCGATTGCGCGCTGGATTGCAAGCCGCAAGATATGATCGCCGTCGAAATCTTCTCGCATTTTTCCGAGCACGGACTTCTCGATCAGAGCAATCATTTCGAGGATGTCATCTAGGATCAATTCGATATCGCGCGCCATCAGAAAATCCGGATCGCCGAATGTTCGATTTTATCTTTCAGGCGCGGATGTAAACTGTTCCGTGTCGTCACGTCCACGTCCGTGGACAATTCATCTTCCAGGAAAAGCTTGATACCCGTCAGATCCACAAGAGAGAACTTTTTGTCAGGATCATAATCGATAAACAGATCGAGATCGCTCGACGGCCCCGCCTCGTCGCGGGCGACCGACCCGAAAAGAAAAAGCGAGGTCGCGCCGAGCGCCCGGATGGCGTCGGCCTGCTGCCTCAGTTTTTCGATCGCTTCGTTTCTGGTCATGAGGCGATTTTAGCGCAACGGACGCCATCTTTCCACGTCCCGAAATTTTTCCCGAAATCGTGCACCGCTTCAGTCTTTGGTAACCAAAATAGGTAACCATAACAGTCAGTAAAGTTCGTATCGAGTAGAGCGTAGCGAGTAGCACATGGCAGCAGTTCTTCCGCTGGCCGACCTGAAGCGTCAGGTCCGTCCGGACACTTGGCTAAACTCCATCATCAAGGGCGATTGCGTCGCTGCCTTGGAAGCCCTGCCGGATCATTCCGTCGATGCGATCTTCGCCGATCCCCCGTACAATCTCCAGCTCGGCGGCACGCTGCACCGTCCCGACCAGTCGCTGGTCGATGCCGTCGATGACGAATGGGACCAGTTCGCCTCCTTCGAAATCTATGACGCCTTCACCCGCGCCTGGCTGCTCGCCTGCCGCCGCGTCCTGAAGCCGAATGGCACGATCTGGGTCATCGGCTCCTATCACAATATCTTCCGCGTCGGCGCGATCATGCAGGACCTGAACTTCTGGCTGCTGAACGACATCGTCTGGCGCAAGACCAATCCGATGCCGAACTTCAAGGGTCGCCGGTTCCAGAATGCCCACGAGACGATGATCTGGGCGAGCCGCGACGCCAAGTCGAAGGGGTACACCTTCAACTACGATGCCCTGAAGGCCTCCAACGACGACGTGCAGATGCGCTCCGACTGGCTGTTCCCGATCTGCTCCGGCGGCGAACGCCTGAAGGGCGACGACGGCAAGAAGGTCCATCCGACTCAGAAGCCGGAGGCGCTGCTGGCCCGCGTGATCATGGCCTCGACCAAGCCCGGCGACGTCATCCTCGATCCGTTCTTCGGCACCGGCACCACGGGTGCGGTCGCAAAACGCCTCGGCCGCAACTTCGTCGGCATCGAGCGCGAACAGGATTATATCGATGCGGCTTCCGAGCGCATCGCCTCCGTCGAGCCGCTCGGCAAGGCTGAACTGACGGTCATGACCGGCAAGAAGGCCGAACCTCGTGTCGCCTTCAACACGCTGGTCGAAAGCGGTCTCGTCAAGCCCGGTCAGGTCCTGACCGATGCGAAGCGCCGTCACAGCGCGATCATCCGCGCCGACGGCACGCTTGCGGCAGGGGGCGAGGCTGGTTCCATTCATCGCCTCGGCGCGAAAGTGCAGGGCCTTGATGCATGCAACGGATGGACGTTCTGGCATTTCGACGACGGGCAGTCCCTCAAGCCCATCGACGAACTGCGATCCGTGATCCGAAACGGTATGGCGAAACTGGACTGATCCACCGGTCCCCGCCACACCGACCGAATGCCTCGTCCGGTTTCGTACCTCTAGTCCCGGACGAGGATAATTGGCGCCCGGGAAGGCTGACCCGGGCGCCATTTCTTTTCGGCATGGCGTCGACAGCCTCTGCCGCACGGCCAAACTCGACGTTGCGAAATTTCAGGTATTCCCGCCGTCACCTGCGCTTGATATCGTAGGTTGTACGGGGTTGAACGAATTTCGAATTTAGCGTCTTTCAGAATGTCCATGCCTGTCAATGGCGAGCTGCGCCACCGGATCGAGCGTGCGTTGGCGCGGTTCTCTCCAAGCTGGGAGGGCAGGGATGCCGCGCGCCGGGCCGTGGCGCTGAAGATGCTGATCCTCTGCGAGTTGGCCGGCGGCCGCCTGCGCGTCGTCGATGCGCTCGGCCTTAACGACAACACGCTCGACAACTACCGTCACGGCAAGACGGAGCCACGCCACAGCACGCTCAACATGATGGCGGAACTCGCCGAAGTGCCGATCGAATATCTCGGCAATGACTGGTCGGTCGAAGATGGAGTCATCCATTTTTCAACCCCGGAAATCCCGTCGGCCGGGTTTTCGGAGCCGAGCCCGATCTGGGATGTCGCTGATCGCATCGTCATCCCCGCTTATGAAGACCTCGGGTCCGGACAGTCTTCGCTCGAACGGCACGACATCACATGGGCGGCCATCCCCAGAGGCTTCTGGGCGATACTCTCGGTCGATCCGGAGAACATGCGGGTCGTATCCGCAAGCGGCGACAGCATGTCGCCGACGATCCTCGACGGTGCGCCGATGTTCGTCGATATCGGCGACCGCAAGTTGGAAGACGGGAGCGTCTATCTGTTCGATGTCGGCGAGGAACTGATCGCACGACGGGTGCAGCGTCTGGTGGACGGCAGCCTCGAACTCCTGCCGGACAATCTGGAACGCTATCGCCCGCAGCATGTCCTCAAGGACGGCCTACGGGAGCTGAAAGTCGTCGGGCGCGTCTGCGCCGCGAGCCGGATCCTCTAGGGACCGGCCCCGCAACCGGAAGCACTTACACTTCGATGCCGTGGGCGAGGAGGTCCTGCCGCAGGGTCTCGGGATCCTTGAAATGCACCGCCTGCCAGCCGGCGGCGCGCGCACCTTCGACATTCGCATGGCTGTCGTCGATGAAGATCGAGGCTTCCGGCGTCAGCCCGAAGTCGCGGGCATGCTTTTCGTAGATCGCCACGTCCGGCTTGATCAGGCCGATCTCGCCGGACACGGTCACGCCGCGTGGCTTGTTGAGAAAGGGGAAGATTTTTCTGGCCTCGACGAATGTGTCGGCGGCGAAATTGGTCAGCATCGTCACGTCGCGGCCCTTGTCGATCAGGCCTTCCATGATCGCGACCGAGTCGTCATAGGCATATGGCACCATTTCGTGCCAGTATTTGCGGAAGGCGCGGATCTGCTCCTCGCGCTCCGGATATTGCCCGACCAGCAGCGCCTCGGCGTCTTCCCACTTGCGGCCGCGATCCTGTTCCAGGTTCCATTCATGGGTGCAGACGTTCTCAAAGAACCATCGGCGCTCCTCTTCGTCGGGAATGACGCGGGCAAAGGGAAGGTTCGGATCGTAGTGGATCAGCACCTTGCCGATGTCGAAGACGATGTGGTCGATCTTGGCTGCCATGACTATGTCCTGGGAATTGAAGGCGTTTTTGAATCAGTTCGGAGATTTTTCGAAGGCCAGGGGAAGAGCCTGGGTGATGGCCTTTTTCATCACCGTCGGCAAGGCCTGGGCCTCGAGATTTGTAACCGGTTCCCACCATCCGTCGGTGGTGGCGACCCTTTCGGTCTTCGTCCGGAAGACCGAAAGCCTAAGCTCGAAATGAGTGAAGACGTGGGTGACGGTGCCGGATGCCTCCCATGCGGCCGGGAAGGGGGCGTGGTCGGTTGTCGTGCCGCCATCGATGCGGGAGGTCCAGGCGGTGGTCGGCACTTCGGTCATGCCGCCGAGCAGGCCGCTGTCGATCCGTCGCCGCAGCAGTACTTCGCCCTCGGGCGTCACGGCCACGAACACGGCGCCAAGCCGCACGGGCTTTTCCTTCTTCGCCGCCTTCACCGGAAACCTTTCGGGATCGTGTTCGGCAAAGGCGAGACAATCATCACGGAAGGGACAGAGTGCGCAGGTCGGCCGTTTCGGAGTACAGATCGTCGCGCCGAGATCCATCATCGCCTGCGCGAAATCCCCCGGGCGGTCGGCAGGCGTCAGCTCCGCGACTTTCGCCTTCATGACGGGTTTTGAGCCCGGAAGCGGTGCGTCGATGGCGTAGAGCCGCGAAATCACCCGCTCGACATTGCCGTCCATGACCGCTGACTGCCGGTTGAAGGCGATGGCCGAGACGGCCGCTGACGTATAGTCGCCGATGCCGGGCAGCGTGCGCAAGCCGTCCTCGGTGTCCGGAAATACGCCGCCATGCTCGGAGGCGACGGCTTCGGCGCATTTCTTCAGGTTGCGGGCGCGGGCGTAATAGCCGAGGCCCGCCCAGGCGGCCATCACGTCCTCGACCGGTGCTGCGGCGAGGTCGGTCACCCTGGGCCACAGCGTCAGGAACTTGGCGAAATAGGGTTTGACGGCCTGCACGGTCGTCTGCTGCAGCATCACTTCCGAAAGCCAGACGTGATAGGGATCTGCCCGTTTCCCCGCCTTCGCGGCAGCCGGGCTCACCCGCCATGGCAGCTCCCGGTGGTGCCGGTCGTACCAGGTCAGCAGCTTCTGGGCATGGGTGATGGGGAGCGTCTGGAGCATCGTTTGCCGTAATGGGAAGAGATGGCGTATAGTTGTGGGAAGAGTGCGCCGGCATCAAGGCCTGCCGGCGCCACAATGGCAGGCGTCATGACTTATCCCAAGAAACGCGAGCTGCAGATATCGGAAGTGGCGAACGGCATCATCGATCCGGTGCTCGCCCGCCGCGCCGGCATATCGACGGCGCTGCTCGGCTCGTGGGACGAGATCGCCGGCGAGGATTTTGCCGATTGCACCCGGCCGGAAAAGATCGCCTGGCCGCGCCGCGACGAGGGCACCGGTTCGGGCGGCGGCCACCAGGCAGGCGTGCTGACGATCGCCTGCGAGGGTGCCCGCGCGCTTTTCCTCACCCATGCCCAGGGCGAGCTGATCGCCCGCATCAACGGCTTTTTCGGTTTTCCGGCCGTGCGCCAGATCCGCATCGTCCAGAAACCGGTGTCCCAGACCTTCAAGCATCCCCGCAAGCCGCCGCCCTTGAAGGGCGAAGCCGCCAAGCGGCTGGAAACCATGCTGGAGGGCATCGAAAGCGATGCGCTCAAGAAGGCCGTGGCAAGGCTCGGCACCGCGGTGCTGCAGCAGAAACGCAAGGTCTGAGAGATAAACCCGCCGATCCTCTTGATAGACCTCCGATTTGTCACAATTGTTTGAAGAGATTTGCCTATCGACAGCTTGTTCGCGTTGGGGCGCCGCGATACGGAATGTCACCTTTATTGAAGATCTCTCGCACACGGGTGTTCCATGCAGATGAACGAAATGACCATGACCAGGCGCGCGCTTCTCGGCGGAGCGGCCGTCACCGCTCTTTGCCTGGCGCTGCCGCTTGGCGCTTCTGAAGCCTTCGCGCAGGAAATGCCGGAATCCCAGGGCGACGTGGACATGGCCGCTGCACTGAAGCCGGGCCCGCTGCCGGAAATGGCGCTGGGCGATGAAAAGGCCAAGGTGACGATCATCGAATACATGTCGATGACCTGCCCGCATTGTGCCAATTTCCACAACAAGACCTTCGACGCGATCAAGACCAAGTATATCGACACCGGCAAAGTGCGCTTCATCATCCGCGAGTTCCCGTTCGATCCGGTCGCGACCGCCGCTTTCATGCTTGCCCGCTGCAGCCCGCAGAACGCCGCCGAGCTTGCAACGCCCGCCCAGTATTTCCCGATGGTTTCGATGCTCTTCAAGCAGCAGCGTGGCTGGGCGTCGCCTGCGGACGGAAATGTGCGCAATGCGCTGCTCCAGACGGTCAAACTCGCTGGTTACTCACAGCAGACTTTCGAGGCCTGCTTGACGAACCAGAAGCTTCTCGATCAAGTGAATGCCGTCGTTAAGAGGGGAGCGGATGAATTCGGCGTCAATTCCACGCCGACCTTCCTGATCGGCGGCAAGAAGTATTCGGGAGATATGTCGGTTGAATCCATGTCGAAGCTCATCGACAGCCTGTCGTGAGTGCGCCTTCCCTGACGGGAAGGTGAGGGCCGCGGCATGAAGTTCAACAAGCTGCGCGTTCTGGGGTTCAAGTCTTTCGTCGAACCGACGGAATTCATCATCGAGCGCGGGCTGACCGGCGTGGTCGGCCCGAACGGCTGCGGCAAGTCGAACCTCGTCGAGGCGCTGCGCTGGGTGATGGGGGAAAACTCCTACAAGAACATGCGCGCGTCCGGCATGGACGACGTGATCTTTTCGGGTTCCGGCAACCGGCCGGCACGCAATACTGCCGAAGTCGGCCTCTATCTCGACAATGCCGACCGCACGGCGCCTGCCGCCTTCAACGATTCCGACGAAATCCAGGTGACGCGCCGCATCGAGCGCGAGTCCGGCTCCGTGTATCGCATCAATGGCAAGGAAGCCCGCGCCAAGGATGTGCAGCTCCTGTTCGCCGATGCCTCGACGGGCGCCCGCTCGCCTTCCATGGTCGGCCAGGGTCGCATCGGCGAGCTGATCCAGGCAAAACCTCAGGCTCGCCGCCAGCTTCTCGAAGAAGCGGCCGGCATTTCCGGCCTGCATTCCCGCCGACACGAGGCGGAACTTCGCCTGAGAGCGGCCGAAGGCAATCTCGAACGGCTGGACGACGTGCTGTCACAGCTCGAAAGCCAGATCGAGAGCCTGAAGCGGCAGGCCCGCCAGGCTAACCGTTTCAAGACCCTGTCGGCTGATATCCGCGCCCGCGAGGCGATGCTCCTGCATATCCGCTGGGTACAGGCCAAGGAGGCGGAAGGCGAGGCGGAAAGCGCGCTCAACCAGGTCACCAACGTCGTTGCCGAAAAGGCGCAGGCGCAGATGGAGGCCGCCAAGCAACAGGCAATCGCCAGCCTCAAGCTGCCGGAACTGCGCGAAGAGGAGGCGAAGGCCGGTGCCGCCCTGCAGCGCCTGCAGATCGCCCGCGGCCAGCTGGAGGAAGAGGCAAACCGCCTCCTGAAGCGCCGGGACGAACTGACCCGCCGGCTCGTCCAGCTCGGCGAAGATATCAGCCGCGAAGAACGGCTTGCGGCCGACAATACCGCCTTCCTCGAAAAGCTCGGCGAGGAAGAGGCAGAGCTCAACGACATGCTGGCCGATTCCGGCGCCGAAGCCGAGGAGATGCGCGAGGTTTTCGAGGCTGCTGCGGCGTCGCTTGCGGCGAGCGAAGCGCTGTTTTCGTCAATCACCGCCGAGCGCGCCGAAGCCGCCGCCGGCCGCAACCAGCTCGAACGGCTGATCCGCGATCTCGCGGAGCGCCGCCAGCGCCTCGACCGCCAGCTCGGCGATGCCACGGGCGAACTTGACGCGATCAACGAGCGGCTGTCCGGCCTCGACGATCCGGCCGAAAGGCGTGACGCGGTCGAGGCGGCGGAAATCGCCGTCGAGGATGCGACGATCGCGGTCGAAGACGTGGAGGCGGCACTTTCCGCCGCCCGCTCGGCCGAGATGATGGCCCGCGGCCCGGTGGAAGCTGCCCGCTCGGCGCTCAATGCGCTGGAGACCGAGGCCCGCACCATTTCGAAAATGCTTGCAGCCGGTGCCACATCGGGGGATTTCGTCGCGGTCGCCGACATGATCCGCGTCGATCGCGGTTTCGAGGCAGCCCTAGGTGCAGCCCTAGGGGAGGATCTCGAAAGCCCCGTTGATGCGTCGGCCCCGACCTACTGGTCGGTGAACGGCGACGGTTCCGGTGATCCCGGCCTGCCCCAGGGCGCTCAGCCGTTGATCGCGCATGTCACCGCGCCGCCGGAACTGTCCCGCAGCCTTGCCCAGATCGGCGTCGTCGCAGCGACGGACGCCCAGCGGCTGATGCGCCTGCTGCGTCCCGGCCAGCGCCTGGTGACCCGCGAAGGCGCCGTCTATCGCTGGGACGGCCACGTTACCGGCTCCGAGGCTCCGGGTGCGGCCGCTTTGCGCCTGTCCCAGAAGAACCGGCTTTCGGAGCTGGAAGCCGAGATCGACGAAGCGCGCATCGTGCTTTCCGAAACCGAGGTGGCGCTCGCCGCCGCCGCGTCCGAAATCGTCTCTGCGGAACGCCGCCTCACGGATGCCCGCGACCGTGCCCGCATCGCCGCCCGCCAGCTATCCGAAGCCCGCGATGCGCTGGCTGCCGCCGAACGCGCCGCCGGAGACCTGATGCGCCGCCGCGACGTGGCCGGCGAGGCGGTGAACCAGGTGACCGCGCAGATCGAGGATCTCGGCGTCCAGGAAGAAAACGCCCGCATCGAGCTCGAGGATGCGCCCGATATTTCCCATCTCGACAACAGGCTGCGCGACCAGCAGGCGGTCGTCGCGACCGATCGCGGCTTGCTCGCCGAAGCGCGCGCCCGTTACGAGGGCCTGAGCCGCGAGACCGAGGCCCGCAAGCGCCGCCTTGCCGCGATCGCCCAGGAACGCGCCTCCTGGACCGCCCGGGCGGCAAGCGCCGCCGATCATATCGCCAGCCTTCGAGAACGCGAGGAAGAGGCACGCGAAGAAATCGCCGATCTCGAAGCTGCGCCCGAGGAATTCGACGACAAGCGCCGCGCGCTGCTGACGGAATTGCAGAAGGCGGAAGAGGCCCGCCGCGCCGCCGCCGATCGGTTGGCCGAAGCGGAAACCCATCAGCGCGAGTCGGACCGGATTGCCGCCGTCGCGCTGTCCGAACTCGCCGAGGTGCGCGAAAAGCGTGGCCGTGCCGAGGAGCGTCTGGTTTCGGCCGCCGAGAAGCGCCATGAGAGCGAGAACCGCATCCGCGAGGCACTCAGTGTCGCACCCCACGAGGTCCTGCGGCTGGCGGGCCTGAAGCCCGACTCGGCCCTGCCGGATGTCCGCGAGATCGAGCGCGAGGTAGACCGCCTGCGCATGGAGCGGGAACGGCTCGGTGCCGTCAACCTGCGGGCCGACGAGGAACAGAAGGAACTTTCCGACAAGCTCGACAACCTGATGCGCGAGCGCGCCGACGTGATCGACGCGATCCGCAAGCTGCGCGGCGCGATCCAGAGCCTCAATCGCGAAGGCCGCGAACGGCTGCTGGCCGCCTTCGACGTGGTCAATGAGCAGTTCCAGCGGCTCTTCACCCATCTTTTCGGCGGCGGTACGGCGGAACTGCAGCTGATCGAATCTGACGATCCGCTCGAAGCCGGTCTCGAAATCCTCGCCCGCCCGCCGGGCAAGAAGCCGCAGACCATGACGCTGCTCTCGGGCGGCGAGCAGGCGCTGACGGCGATGGCGCTGATCTTCGCCGTCTTTCTCACCAATCCCGCGCCGATCTGCGTGCTGGACGAGGTCGATGCGCCGCTCGATGACCACAATGTGGAACGTTATTGCAATCTGATGGACGAGATGGCGGCATCGACCGAAACCCGCTTCATCATCATCACCCACAATCCCATCACCATGGCCCGCATGAACCGCCTTTTCGGCGTAACGATGGGCGAGCAGGGCGTGTCCCAGCTCGTTTCCGTCGATCTCCAGACCGCGGAACTTCTGCGCGAGGCGAGCTGAATGGTGCAGTTGAGGCGAGTTGCATTCTCTAGCGACGTGATTTACGTCAATTCATTGACTAGCATCAATTTTTAAAGCTGCATTCGGGGGTAAAGTACCTACAACCTACGTAGAATCACCCATATGGGGGATGTGGTTTTTCGATTATTGTTATTTTGTGGACCGTGGAATTGGAACGCGCTTGAGCGTCCACACGCTTCGCAGTCCGACTTAAAGTTCCCCACCCCCCGTCCGGGTTTCCTGTCCCGGGCGGAAAGCTTTGCGGGGCCGCCTGTGATCCGGCCCCGCAAAGCTTTGTTTTAAGCGTGACCCGGTCCATTTGATGACCGTATCCGACCGCTTTTGTTGCGACGCAACATAATCCTGCCGTCATCCGTTTCCAAACCGTCATAAAACTTGTAGTTATTGCGCAAAAGACTGCGACGGGTGGAGAGCAGCAATGTCGAAATGGGTCTATCGCTTCGGCGGTGGCGAGGCGGAGGGTCGCGCCACGGACGTCGAGCGGCTGGGTGGCAAGGGTGCCAATCTCGCAGAGATGGCCAGCCTCGGTCTGCCTGTTCCTCCGGGGCTGACCATCGTTGCCGATGCCTGTGTTTTCTATTTCGAGAATGGCAGGACGCTTCCGGATGACCTGAAGGCGCAGGTCCTCGAAGGCATAACCGCGATCGAAGCGCAGACCGGCCGCGTATTCGGCGGCAAGACGAAGCCGCTGCTGCTGTCCGTGCGCTCCGGCGCCCGTGCCTCGATGCCCGGCATGATGGACACCGTCCTCAACCTCGGCCTCAACGACGAGACCGTGCAGGCGCTCGGGCACGATGCCGGCGATGCGCGCTTTGCCTGGGACAGTTACCGCCGCTTCATCCAGATGTATGCCGATGTGGTCATGGGCCTCGACCATGAGGTCTTCGAGGAAATCCTCGAGGACGAGAAGGCCCGCCTCGGCCACGACTACGATACCGATCTTTCCGCCGTCGAATGGCAGCATGTGGTCGGCCTCTACAAGAGGATGATCGAGGACGAGCTGGACACCAGTTTTCCGCAGGATCCGCATGTGCAGATCTGGGGCGCCATCCGCGCCGTCTTTTCGAGCTGGATGAACCCGCGGGCCATGACCTATCGCATGCTCCACCGCATTCCGGAGGAATGGGGCACGGCCGTCAACGTCCAGACCATGGTGTTCGGCAATCTCGGCTCGTCGTCCGCGACCGGTGTCGCCTTCACCCGCAATCCCTCGACCGGCGAGAAGGCGCTTTACGGCGAGTTCCTGGTCAATGCGCAAGGGGAAGATGTCGTCGCCGGCATCCGCACCCCGCAGTCGATCACCGAGGAAGGGCGTCTCGCCTCCGGTTCCGAAAAGCCGTCGATGGAAAAGCTGATGCCGGAAACATTCGCCGAGTTCAGGGCGATCTGTGACCGGCTGGAAGCCCATTACCGCGAAATGCAGGACCTCGAATTCACCGTCGAGCGCGGCAAGCTATGGATGCTGCAGACCCGCTCGGGCAAGCGCACCACCCGGGCGGCGATGAAGATCGCCGTCGACATGGTGGAGGAGGGGGTCATCACCGAGGAAGAGGCGGTCTGCCGCATCGAACCGCCCTCGCTCGACCAGCTTCTCCACCCGACCATCGATCCGCGCGTCGAGCGCCACGTGGTCGGGTCCGGCCTGCCCGCGTCCCCGGGGGCCGCTACCGGCGAGATCGTCTTCACCGCCGAGGAGGCGGTCGAGGCGGAGCATGAAGGCCGCAAGGTCATCCTGGTGCGCATCGAGACCAGCCCTGAGGACATCCACGGGATGCACGCCGCCGAAGGCATCCTCACCACCCGCGGCGGCATGACCAGCCACGCGGCGGTCGTTGCCCGCGGCATGGGCATCCCCTGCGTCGTTGGCGCCGGCTCGATGCGGGTCGATCTGCGCAACGAACTCCTGATCGGCGCAGGCGGCGTAACGCTGAAGCGCGGCGATACGGTCACCATCGACGGCTCGTCCGGCCAGGTACTGAAGGGTGCCGTGCCGATGATCCAGCCGGCGCTGTCGGGCGATTTCGGCAAGCTGATGGCCTGGGCCGACAAGACCCGCCGCATGACGGTGCGCACCAATGCCGATACGCCGCAGGATGCCCGCGCCGCCCGTTCCTTCGGGGCCGAAGGCATAGGCCTTTGCCGCACCGAGCACATGTTCTTCGAAGGCGACCGTATCCACGTGATGCGCGAGATGATCCTGGCCGAAGATGAAAAGGGCCGCCGGGAGGCGCTCGGAAAACTCCTGCCGATGCAGCGTTCGGATTTCATCGAGCTGTTTTCGATCATGCACGGCCTGCCGGTGACGATCCGCCTGCTCGATCCCCCGCTGCACGAATTCCTGCCGAAGAGCGAGGCCGAAATCGCCGAGGTCGCCAAGGCGATGGCGATGCCGCCGGCCTTCCTTGCCCGCCGCATCGACGCGATCCACGAGTTCAACCCGATGCTCGGCCATCGCGGCTGCCGGCTGGCGATTTCCTATCCCGAGATCGCCGAAATGCAGGCACGGGCCATCTTCGAGGCGGCGGTGGAAGCCGGAAAGCTCACGGGCGAACCGGTCGAGCTGGAAATCATGGTCCCGCTCGTCAGCCTGCGCAAGGAACTCGACTATGTAAAGGGCGTCATCGACCGCGTCGCCGAGGATGTCGCGAAGGAAACCGGCGTGCCGATCGCCTATCTGGCCGGCACGATGATCGAACTGCCGCGCGCTGCGATCCGCGCCCATGTGATCGCCGAGACCGCCGAATTCTTCTCCTTCGGCACCAACGACCTGACCCAGACAACCTTCGGCATGTCGCGCGACGATGCGGCGGCCTTCATTCCGACCTACCAGAAGAAGGGCATCATCGAGCACGACCCGTTCATCTCACTCGATTTCGACGGTGTCGGCGAGCTCATCCAGATGGCCGCCGAGCGTGGCCGCCGCACCCGCAACGATTTGAAACTCGGCATCTGCGGTGAACATGGCGGCGACCCGGCCTCGATCCGCTTCTGCGAGAATGCCGACCTCGACTACGTCTCCTGCTCGCCCTTCCGCGTGCCGATAGCAAGGCTTGCGGCGGCGCAGGCGGCGATCGAGAGGAGGAGGGGATGAGCCAAGTTACCGTTCTCGCCGTGCCCGTCTTCAGCACGCTCTGCAACGAAGGTTTTCGCCTGCGCCGTGAAGTCTTCATCGTCGAGCAGAACGTGCCCGCCGACATGGAATTCGACGCCGACGACCTGACCGCCTTTCATTTCGTCGCTGTCGTCTCCGGCGAAGTTTGCGGCACGCTGCGGGTCATCCATGCGGAAGACTGCGTCAAGATCGGCCGGGTCGCCGTTACCCGGCCCTGGCGCGGCAAGGGTGTGGCGAGCGCCATGATCCGCGCCGCCATGGAGGCGCATAGGGACGCGAGGGAGAACCGCTTCCATCTCGCCGCCCAGAGCGACAAGATCTCCATGTATGAACGCTTCGGCTTCAAGGCGTATGGCGAGGAGTTCTTCGATGTCGGCATCCCCCACTACGACATGAAGAATTTTTAGCTCCCGATCTTTCCCTCATCCCTCCCGGATGCTGTGTTATGCTCGGTACAGACGTGCGACAAAGGGGAGGGGTATATGCCGCGCTTGGACCACGTGACGATCCGTACCCGCGATGCGGGGCCGATGATGGTGTTTCTTGAGAAGGTGCTGGGAGCAAAGGAAGGGTTTCGGCCGCCATTCCCTTTCCCCGGCCACTGGCTCTATATCGACGGCCATTCGTGCATTCACCTGCTGATCACCGAGCGGAAAGACGATCCTCCGGTCGGCATCTACGACCACGCGGCGTTCTCGTTTTACGATCGCGATGTCGCCGTCAAGGACATCGAAGCTACCGGTTATCGCTTCGAACACGACGCCATTCCCGATACCGACATCGGTCAGATCTTCGTCTACGGCCCGGAAGGCGTGAAGATCGAGCTGCAATATCGCCGGTGATCGAGCGGGCTTTCGCTTTCGAAGCCGGATATCCCTGGGGCTGATCGCGAATCAACGCCGCTCGACGATCACCCGGCGCTCCACCACCATCGGCCGCCACATCATCGCGTCGGCACGGGACTGCATCGAGCGGCCTTCGGCGCGGCGGTCGAGCTCGATATCGAGCATGCAGCGCGCCATGGCATCCGTGCCCCGCCTGAAGCCGTAGCTGGCGCAGGTGGTTTCGTCAGCCGCGCGGCGTTCCTCCGGCGTCATCGTCTGGCAGCCTGCCAGCAGCGCGGCCAGTGGTGCGATGAGGAGAAGGCTGTGAGGGCGCATGGGCATGAACTCCTTTTCATTCAGCCGGGCTGCAACCATGGGATTCCATTCCGGGCGAAGCTGTTTTACACAGGAGCAAGCGCTTTTGCCATGGAGCCTTTGCCGATCTGATGCCCGTCCGTTTTGTCCGGCCCGTTTCCCACTCGGCCTATACGGCCCGCAGGCTGGCCTTATCGGCCTTGGCGCTGTTCGTCATCGCCACGCTGGCGCATCGTTTCGGGCCCCTGGCGACGCCGGATTTCCTGGCCCTGCTGTTTCTCTCGGCGGCGATTGCCGCCGTTTCCGTGCCCCTGTCGCTGATCGGCCTGATGCGGCTCTGGCAGGTCGGCGCAAGCGGCGGCGTCGCGGCGACCAAGGGGCTGGTCTATGCCGCTGTCCCGCTTGCCGTCGTGGCGATCGGCGCCTTTTATTATTACACCTTGCCGCCGCTCCACGACATTTCCACCGATATTGCCGATCCGCCGCCCTGGGTCGCGGCACCGAAGGCCAACCAGAAATGGCTGCCGCGCTCGACGGTGATCACGCCTGCCGATCGGCGGGTGCAGTTCGCCGCCTATCCCGGTCTTACCGGCAGGCGTTACGAGGGCGCCCTCGACCGCGTCTATCAGGGTGTACAGAAGGCGGTGCTTTCCGCCCGGATCGCGATCACCAGGAAGGAAGGCGTCGAGCTGATCGCACCGGACATCTCTCAGCGCCCCGCGCCGCCGGACGAACAGGCGCCGGTGCCGGATGTGGCGCCGATCCCGCTGCCGCGCCCGGAACCGTCGCTTGCACCGGTTTTCGTCAATGCCGGCGATGTGCTGCTGCAGGGGGAGACCCGCACCCTGGTTCTCGGCCTGCGTTTCGACCTGGTGATCCGGCTGCGCGAAGATGCCGAGACGACCTCCGTCGATATCCGCGTTGCTTCGCGCTACGGGCCGCATGATCTCGGGATGAGCGAAACCATCGCCGAGGATTTCCTCGACCGGCTCGATACCGAACTTCTGGGGATTGCCGGGAACTGACGCATGTCGCTCAAAGCGGGCCAAGTGAACCCGACGGATCGCGGCCCGCTTCAAGCGGGCCAGTACGTGCCCGCGAGCGAGGCCGGGCCTTCCGTCAGCACGCGGCCCTTTTCGACAAGGTCTTCCAGATGCGCGAGCACCGAGAGTGCCGCCGCACCATGCAGGCGCGGATCGGTGCTTGCATAGATCACCTTGACCATGTCGGGGATCAGCCTATCGCCGGCCTTGACACGCTCCAGCACGGCGCGTTCGCGCATGCGCCGATGGGTGCGAAGCCCCCGCAGGAACGAGCCCGGTTCTTTCACCGGGCCGCCATGACCCGGAAAGAAGATGCGGTCCTCGCGCGGCAGCAGTTTTTCGATCGAAGCCATGAAATCCGCCATTGACCCATCCGGTGGCGCGACGATCGTGGTTGCCCAGGCCATCACATGATCGGCGGAAAACAGGACGCCCGTTCCCTCCAGCCCGAAGGCGGAATGGTTGGCCGTGTGGCCGGGCGTATGCACGGCCGCCAGCGCCCAGCCGTCCCCCTCGATCACCTGCCCGTCTGCAACCGCGATATCGGGCATGAAACCGTTGTCGGCGCTTTCGGCGAACGGATTGACCTCGCCGGCGTGCAGCGGCCGCGAGGCCCGATGCGGTCCTTCGGCGACGGTGATCGCCCCGGTTTCTTCGCTCAGCCGGCGGGCGAGCGGGGAATGGTCGCGGTGGGTGTGGCTGACGAAGATATGGGTGACCTCGCGTCCCTTCAGCGCCGCCATCAGCGCTTCGAAATGCGCCTCGTTCTCGGGGCCGGGATCGATGACCGCAACCGAGGAGCCGCCGACGATATAGGTATTGGTGCCGTGAAAGGTGAAGGGCGAGGGATTGTTGACGGTAAGCCGCTGCACGCCGTCGGCAACAGGGACCGGCACGCCGTAGGAAGGGGTGAATTCCATGTCGAAGGTAATGTCTTCCGCCATGCCGGGCCTCCGCGCCTGATGCGATCTCGATGACGGCCATCGCGGCGTTGCCGGTTCTGCGCCAGATCTCTGATCGCGTCGGTTAAGCTGTTCAAAGCGCTCGGGAGATCTAGCATCGCTTTCGCTGCGGTGCATTCAAAAATTGCCGCCGGCCGTCACCCTGTCTGGCCGCAGCCGGCGGCTTTCATACCTTATTTTCACCCGCTTGCGCGGGCCTACTCGCCTCAGCCGGCGGTCAGCAGTTCCGTGCAGTAGCTCGGGCCATTGGCACCCGGACGATCGGAGACGATGGTGATGTCGCGGATCACATAGCTGGAGGAAACGGTGATCTTGGCCGTGCAGCTCACGCTCACGGTGCGGTTGCTGCCCTGCTGCTTGATCCGGTTGTAGCCGCCGCGCCAGGTGTAGACGGTCGTGGACCCGTCATCGACATCGCTGATCGGCGGGCTGAATTTCGCGAAGAACTCGCCGGCCGAGTGACCCACCCAGCGGGATTCGATCGGATTGCTGGCAACGCTGACGGTGGTGCAGGCCGAAAGGGCGAGCGCGAAAAGGGCAGTCGATGCGATGACGCGGCGGCTCATGATCCTGAAAAATCCTTCATGTCTTCTGTTGTGCCTGGGAGGCAAGGCTTTTGAGGCAAGTCTTTCGAGACTGCACGTAACAGATTTTTGTCAGGCTTCGCGAGGCGATGAGCGCCCATCGACATCAAATTTATCCTGCGCCGCTTTTTTGCAACGCCTTGGTTTTCCGCCTTTCCGGAGCCGGTGTGCCGGCGATCACGCCGCTGTCGCATATTTTTCATGAGCGGCGCTTGTACAATGAAAAATGCTGGTCTATAGAGGCGCCGCTGGTCACGGAGTGTAGCGCAGTCTGGTAGCGCACCACGTTCGGGACGTGGGGGTCGAGTGTTCGAATCACTCCACTCCGACCAGCTTGAACGCTTGATCTACGGGCGTTTGGTTATAATCCCGATCCTTCTTCAGATGTTTGCGGCAATGATTACGGCAACGATTGAGCGGTTTTCCGGCCAGCTCGTCCGCTCGTGAATGCTGCTCCTACGCCTGCCTGGTGGTCTGGGTGGTGATGCCCGTAGGTCTTCTCTAGGGTCTCAAGGGTCATTCCAAGGTATCCGGACGCTTCCCACTTATCCGTCGCTGCCTGCATTAGCCAAGTTGCCGAGGTGTGCCGGAGAGTATGACGAACAATGCCATTGGCGTCCTCGCCGAGGGTCTCATCGACGAGGTTGCGGAAGGCTCTCTTCGGATCTACCGGCCCACCGCGGAACTCGACAACATATTTGGCGCCTAGGCGGTGCCATCTGCGCATGTGGGCAAGCAGGCGAGCAGGAAGCCTTATAGGAGGAGCCCGCTTATTCGCAGCGACCACCTCGCCATCCCAAGCCCGGTAGAACACGCCGGCCTCGAGATCGATATAAGGGCGACCCTCTTCCTTGATGAAGGACGCCTGCCAGATACGTGACGAGCGGCTGCCGGTATAGACTGCGGCCAACGCGAAACGCGCGATATGAATGGTCGGACGCCATTTGTTGGGCTTACCGCGGTAGGTGCTGCGCTTCCGATACGCTGCCCAAATGAGTTTGGCCAGTGTAGAGCGGTCCAGATGCTTGACGCGACCTTTAGCCTTGGGCGGAAGGGTGACGGTCACCGCTTGCCGCGTCACGTTGTCCGCGATGGCCTGACGACATGCGGCCCGCAGATCCTCGAGTTCGCGTCGGCTACCATTCTGGTTGCCTCGCTTCTTCACGTACTCTGCGCATGTGCCACTTGTGATATCATCAAGCGTCTTATCGCCCCAGTAGGCGAGCAGGTTCTCAGCGCGCGCGGCCAGTTCCTTCGGCCGAGTGGCAGTGTCGCGCTTGAGCTTAAGATAATGCGCGATAACCTCAGCGACCGCTACGTCTCGAGCGGATCGGTCTTTCTTGGTCGGCGCCGCGATGAATTGCCTGGCGATGTGTTCGGCAAGCGCTCTCTCAGCTCCTTGACGATCAGACGCGCCGCAAGCAGTGCCGAACTGCTTTCCGCCGTCGAGGATGACCCATGTTGCGGCTCGATCCTTGCTGGCTGGTCTAAGCCAGAGCCGAGCTGGTTTGCGGGCACGCGACATTTCTCTTTCATCTCCTCAATCGATCGCAGGGTCGTAAAGTCTTTGCCGGCGATACGCATGATAGTTAGTCGGCCACGAGCGGCTTCCTTGCGAAGACCGTTTACGGACATGCCGCCATGCGGAAAGGCGAGGGGGACAGCCTGGGCTAGTCTTACTGGATCGTCAGGACGATAATTGTCATTTGCAGCCACGGGCCACGCGTACTCGGCCAGAGCCGCGGCGCTCATGCACTCGCCGCCTGCGGATTATCGTTGGCCGGCCGTGGAGGTCGGCGCGACGGCGCTTGGCGAATGATGCACATCGCCGTCAGCAACTCGAGGGAAGGTTGAACCGGGTTCCCCGGCCAGAAAGTAATTCGACAACCTAGTTTCATCTTGCCTCCTCTCGCTCGGTCATGGGCATGCGTCTTCTCAGGAACGGCACTGCGCAAGTGCAGGTTCTTCTTCTGGTCGATGTGGTGGTGGTAGTCATCTTGATCTCCTCTTGTGGTGGCGAGAGGAGGAATGGCCGATTCAGTCAGGGAAGTTTACGCAAAGAAACCCCATTTAATTGCCCGAGGCTTCATCAGCCGCAGCCTTGGCTTCGTCGTACTGCGTAATAGCATTCCGGCAGTGGGATTCACTGTATCCAAACTTATCAGCCACGGCGGCAAGCGCTTCTTCATATCGCTCGCCTGCCCATCGGCGGTGATAAAATTCTTCTGCTATTTCAAACCAATAAGCCGGCATTGTCCTTCGTCGACCCCGGCCACGCTTGGGCGGGGAAAGCATTTCAGCCGCTATAGCCTGGACGACATCGTCGGCTTTGCCCGTCTTCAGCAGGTCCACAACCATCCGCTTGGCGTCGTGAACCCGGCCTTCTGACACGGCAGATTTGATCGGCGAGGCTTGCAGAGAGAAGCCAGGGGGGAACTTGGCCATTGATCTACCTAATTCTTCGAAAGGCTGTCGTTCTCTGGATCTCGCTCATGAGGAGAGCAAGTGGCTCGCTATAATCCACCTCGTCATCTGGTGTTTCAACGACATCCCGCCACACCTGAAGTTTGATCACCAGGTCGTCGATGTCCGTGGCATGGCTCTCGGTGATCCGCACCTGAGTTTCGAAAAACCGACCGCAAACATATTCCACTTCCTGCGAGTCTCGCTCTGTCACGTTGTCCTCCATCGCAGCTTTGAAGATGCGATAGGAATCAAAGAGAGAACTGATTGGCGTCGCTTGTCGCGCGACCAACCCTTGGCCGAAAATAACCCGGAATGGACGTCCGGCCGCATCCTCCGGTATCACATAGACACCATAGACTTCGCCGCCGCTACCGGTTCGTTGCCTATCGGCAATGACGGACCGCATCCAGCCCGATCTGTGCTCGACCGCTTGGCCGACGGTGAATCTGAATGGCTCTTCGATTGCTTCTGCTGTTTCGATGCTGACGTGCGAGTTCATCGTTGTCCCCATTTTTAAATGATGTCATAGTAAAAACATGATTCGGGCAAAGAGTAAACTGAAAAATATGATGTCCGTTCAAAGATCCAGCCTTCTTGACAAATTTGTAGAATTTGCAATTTGGAGGATATGGCAATTACACCAGCGCAAAGCCGGGCGGCTCGTGCCCTATTGAATATCAGTCAGCCGGAATTGGCCGCCCTGAGCGGTGCGTCGGTCTCCACAATCAGGGATTTCGAGACCGGGAAACGGTCCCCCATCGCTAACAATCTAACCGCTATCAAAGCGGCCTTGGAGGCAGCGGGCATCGCTTTCTTGGCCGAGGGGGACCTGGCTGCTGGCCCGGGGGTCGCTAAGCGAGCTCAAGTTTGACAAATTTGTAGAAATTGAGCCGCCGAAATACCGGTGAGTTGCGCCGCGCGGCGCTGGACAACTTAATCTACTTAACGAAGACTGCCGCCTCACACGGGAGAGTGGCATGCGCTACAAAAAGTTCAGAATTCGGAACTTCAAGGGAATAAAGGACACCACTGTTAATCTCGGAAACAACAACAATGTTGGGGTTTATACATTTGTAGGCTTAAACGAGAGTGGCAAGACAACTGTCTTGGAAGCAATCCATAGCTTTTCTCCTGAGTTCGCCACCAGTCGGTTGATCGGAAGCGATGGTGGATCTGGAATACCCTTCACTGAACGCGTTCCTCGCCACCTTATTTCCAACTTTACCGGCGATGTCTCCGTCGAAGCGACACTTGTAACCGAGCCGGGGGAAATATCGAAGATTATCAAGGAAATCGAAGCATCCCGGAAAATCATCATCGATGTCGATTGCCTTCCGAATGAACTGATTTTTGAGCGTATACAGCGCTTCGTGAAAGGCGATTTCCAATCTTCCTACTTCTCTCTCTCTCACGCGCTCCGTGTAAAATCACCGAAAGAGAAAAAATGGAGGAAGGCTACAACGGAAGAGGTCACTGCCGTCCGTGACATCATTTATGCTCACACCCCGGATATTGCGTATTTTCCCACCTTTGTATTCGACTTTCCGAAGCAGATCATGCTGACCGGCGCTAGGGGCGGAGCTGTTAACAATTTCTATAAGAAGCTATTCCAAGATATATTAGACTTTGACGGTAAGGGACATACGATCGAAGACGATATTCTTCGACGCGTTCGCGAGCCAAGCTTGATCGGCCCGTGGATGCAATTTCTGAGCCTGTGGAATGGCAAGGATGATCGCGAAAAAATTCAACATGTAATTGACAGAGCAAGTGCGACGGTAACCCAAGTTGTTTTCGGCCGGTGGAATAAGATCTTTCGCGACGATGCCGGCAGCAAAGAGGTCCTTATTCTTTGGGAAGTTGTCGAAGGCGAAAAGAGGGACGGGAAAGGAGTTCTGATCAAGACCGAGGAACACGATGTCTCGATCAAGTTTCAGATCAAAGACGGCACCAGAAGATTCGACGTTAATGATCGGTCGCTAGGTTTTCGCTGGTTTTTTGCATTCATGCTTTTCACCCAATTTAGGGTCGCACGAGGATCTGCAAGGCCGATCGTCTTTCTCTTCGATGAACCTGCGTCGAACTTGCATGCTGCAGCACAGCAGAAACTCATTGAAAGTTTTCCCGAGGTTGCAAGGGGGAATCACAAGCTAATGTATACCACCCATAGCCACTATATGATCGAGCCTAAGTGGCTTGAACAGACGTTTATCGTCACCAACAGAGCCGATGCGCCTACGGAATCAGTGATTGATGCCATTTCCTTGGACGATGAATCACTTGACATAAAAGTGGCAACTTACCGCGACTTCGTTGACAAAAACCCCAAAAAAACGAGTTACTTCCAGCCAGTCCTTGATCGACTTGAAGTCGTCCCCTCTCGCCTTGATATCAGTAGATCTTCGATCGTGGTCGAGGGAAAGTCGGACTACTTCATAATTCAATACGCAGCGAAAATGCATGATGTGAAGGATCTCCCGGTTGTCCCCGGTTTAGGTGCGGGCACGTTAGGGGCCTTGGTGGCGTTGCACGTCGGCTGGAATCTCCGCATGCTATTCGTACTCGACAGCGACAAAAAAGGCAGAGATGAGCGGCAGAAGTATGTCGAGGATTATGGTCTACGCGCGGATCGCGCCGTTATCCTTTCAGAACTTGTGCCCGAGCTCACAGTTATTGAGGATCTGTTGGACGACAATGCAAAGGCCGCAATAGCCGCACAGATCGGTTGCTCATCTCCTCCCAACAAGGGTCAGATAAGACGTTACTTCCAGGAATCTTTGGCGGCCGATACTGTTACCCAATTGGGATCGGGATTTGAGGCACTTTCAAAGAAACTTATTGAGAGGCTTAACAATCGGCTGGTCGAATAATTTCGACCCGACCCACGACGGCCCGCCACCGGAGTGCTCTGAGGCGCGACCTTCGCCGCGCCCCACCGCAAGGGATCGCCGCGCGGCAAGACAAAGCCTCCCCTAAACGGGTGATGCTCTATCGCAAGTTATCTGCGATGTTCCCTTCGCCGAGAGACTATTGAGGGCTCGAACGGGAAAAACGGGCGAGCCCTCTTCTTGGCTGGTTGAGGGCCTGCACCCTGGCGGACCGGCGCAGGCCCTTGTCGGCTGGCTCCTGTTGGCATCAAAGCGGGTTTGCCGCGCCCCGCAACCACTACTGCGGCCAGACAATCGCCGGCACAACTCGTGGAGGAACGCTGCCACAACAGGCTGCTCCCGCTCGCCTGCCTGAACCTTTGCAAGCTCCGCGTACGCGTTCTGCCAAACGTCATCACGCCAGGCGACGAACGCCTGAGCCTGCGTCGCCCACGGAGCGACGGTGGAATTGAAATACGAGGCCAGCGCATCGCCGTCCCGGAAGTCCTTCAACCGCGCCGTGTCGTCGACCATGGACTGGATGGCGGCCTTATAGTCTTCGACGTTGGGCGCCGGTGGCACGATCTCGGAAACGTCGACGATCTCGAACGGAAGACCCGCTGGCACGTCCTTCGCGGCAATTTCTTCGATGGTCATGCCGCAAAAAAGTGACGGGCTGACAATGTGTCGAGCCCCGGTGTGATCGAGATACACGATCGCTTTTTCAAAGGTGCTCATCTCAAGATTCCTACGCTAATGTCGTCCATGTCGAGGAGCGTTGGCCCCGAACTGTTGGTCACATAGATTTCCACCCATGCGACGTTTTTCGCGAACGTCTTCCCGGCTTGAGCGGCGGTAGAACCGGACGTTCCGACGCTGATGAACGTGGCAAAGTTTGTGTCAGCCATGTCCGTCGTAAAGTTGATGCGATAATATCCGACGCCGAGGTCCGTGATAGAGGATACGTTCCTACTTGCTCGGATCGCGACCGTCCCGGTGCCGTTGAAGTTCACCCACGCCTTGATATCTGCCGCAGCGACCAATCCCAAATCCACGTTCGAATTCGGCATGGTGATGGTGCGCGTTGTGCCGGTCGCGACTGCCGACGCATCGATGGCAATGCCCTTGGTGTTGTCAGTGGAATCGTAAAGACGCAGGCTGGTCAGGAATGCCGCGCTTCCGATCTTGTGGGTCGTATTGAAAAGCCCGTCGATAGGCACCTTCCGGCTATTGCCGCCCTGAACGACGTGCACCAGTTCCGCGCCCGTGATCGTAGAAGCGGCTGTAAGTTCAGGAATTTCTTTATTTGCCATTGAGTTCGGCCTCCGTCTCGCTGATTTTCAGCGCGTTTCCGGCCTCATCGCCTTCAAGTGCAACGATATTTCCCGCCTCATCGCCTTCGAAGGAGACGAGTACCGGGGGTTCTTTTTCGGGAGTCATAGTTTCCTTTCGGGCGCACGTCCGCGATCGTCGCGGGTGCGCCGTTGGGTTGATTTTTTTGGGTTTGTTGGTGGTTAGACTGGTTCTTTGGTGCAGCGAAGTTGCTGCCGAACGCGGACGGTGATAGGCGTCAACGATGAATCACGTTATGGTCGCATTTGTCGCGCTTACCCTTGCATCCTGCGTAGGATCGAACATGCAGCGCAGCGCCCTGCAGATGTATGGGCAACTGTCTATCGCACCGGCACAGGCGCCAGGCTATGACTACCTCGTAAAGGTGGGCAATGTCGGGGACATCGGCTATAACCCAGACGAGTACAAAGAGCGCGAGATGGTCGCTCTTTCGGCACTGAAAACACAGTGCGCCCAGGCGCGGGTAGTTGGCGAGACGGCAATCCATCACGGTACCGTCCCCCTTCAGGGTAAGCCAGCTAAAACCTACTTCATGCGGGTAAAATGCGGTTAAGCGACTCTCACGAGCAGCAGGAAAAGCCTACCGTGAAAGCGGATTTCAAAGGCCTTGAGGAGCTGGTAGCGAAGATACAGAAGACATTGGCGCCGCAGTCGGAGGTGCTCCACAATGTCATGCTCGATGGACGTAGCAGTCAAAGGAAACGTCAGATCGACGTTTTAGTGCGGGACAGGATTGGTCAATACGAGTTCTTAATCGTCATCGACTGCAAAGATTATAAATCACCTGTCGATGTTAAAGGCGTAGAAGAATTCCACGGATTGGTGCAGGACGTGCTCGCTCAACGGGGCGTTCTTGTGTGTCCTCGGGGTTTTACCAAATCGGCAAAGGCGCGTGCCCAGTCGCTTCAGATCGACTTGTACAGCCCGATTGATACGGACATTCATAAATGGACTGCAAGGGTAACAATGCCCGCCATTTGCGACTATCGCTCGGCGGCGATGTCGTTCGGCATCGAGGTTTCCTCACCGTATCCGTTCAAGTTTGGGAACGAGTACTATAAGACGACAGAGGTGTTCGACGAGGACGGCGTAGCGCTGGGAACTCCGCTTGCCGTAGCCTCAATGCGGTGGAGTCGCGGAGAGTTCCCCGCGGCGGTGGGCGACCATGAGAATGTCAACATCTATGATGCCGAGACATTCATGGAAAACGGATATGGGATGCGGGTGCCTGTTGGCCTTTGGGTTGGCTTAACGGTTACGAGCGAACTCTACTTTGGTCAGTATCCAATCTCCAAATTTTCGGGCTTCAAGGACGAGGTTGGGGGAGGCGTTATCGCAAACGCCTTTACGATCGGCATGCTTGATCCTAACCACGTAGAGAAACAGTGGAAAAGGCTGGATTCGATCGCAGAGGCACCGGTGGAGCCGGCCATTCTGCTGACTGGCCTTGTTAGCTGGGTGGATTAGGCGAGCGATCCGGTGTAACCCCCAGGATTGCGGCTTGATCGCGCTGCATATTTGGGGGACAGTACATTCTAATGTGAGATTCCTATACTTAAGAGGAGAGCTCGATGGCCGATAAACCTGTTGTAACCACAGGTGACAGCATGCGCCCGATCACCATTAGGCCGTCTACCGGTGGAGAAGGAGCGTCAGCCCAGCCTGTAACCACGGGTTCTGGCGCCCCCGCGAAGCCTCCTAAGCGCTGATTTCACTGGCAATGATGTGACGATCAGGTAGGCGCCACGACACGTCTACTCTTTTGATTGATGACCTTGGAACATAGGTTAAAGTGATGTCGCCGTCGTTTCCGGTTATGTCGTATGATTCAAAGGAGTTATCCTCCCTGTAGCGGCCGGTCACGTACGTCGCGATTCCATCCTCGTTCATGATGATGGGCACTCTTGGGAAGGGCTTCATCTGCCCGAAGTTCGCCTCCAGCACGAGTCCGTCCTCCAAGAAGATCTGCACGACCGTCCATTTAGCGGGCTGGTTCATGATGGATTGCCAAACAGAGGACTCATGATCGTCTCGGTAGACCCCTGAGACGTTCATAATGGATCGAACGACGCCTTCTCCAAATGCACGCCACAGCATACCCAAGACTGTTGCCACGGCGCATGTGAGAACGGCAACAAGGGCAATGGAGACGGCTTCATCCACCTCTATCGGCATGCTCTTCGGGAAGAGCCACAGAATCGCGGCTGTGGCCGAACGCGATACAACTCCGAAACTTAGGACCTGAAGGAGGAAATCTTCCGTTCTATGGATTCTGCCTTTGCCTATGGAGATGATCTTGTACGCCAAATAGCCGGCGACCAGAACGATCTGAAGCTCGTAGGGTATCTTCAATAGGGTTTCCAAGTTCTGCCCTCAACTCTGACAGACAACGTATATCAGCCGAATGCATTTAGCGCCTCTTCGCATACGCGCGCAGGCGCTGGTGAAATGATCGGTCATGATTTTCTGTTCTGGTGAGCCAGCGTCTGACGCCGGCAATTGACTCGCGGGGAGGTTGCGCGCAGCCTGTGTATGACTATTGATTCGAGGAGGAATCGCATGGCAAAGAATGAAAAAACTGGCTCGAAGGCGGGTAAAGCTGCGTCGAAGGTTTTGAAAGACGACCGGACGGGCAAGGATTCCAAGACGGCTGCGGGCTCCGCCCTTTCGCAGCGGCCAGACAAGAAAAAGTAATCCAACTTACCGAAAATACTTCTCGGCTGGGTCGTCGCTCTCCGGTTCCGACACCACGGCAAACCTCGATGACGCCGGCGTCGCGCCCATCGAGCCAAGAACGCGCAGTAGCAGGGTCTGGCCTGGCACGCCGAGTTCGTCGGCTACCATGCGCGCCTGCAGGCAGGCCGCGATCGATGTGATGCCGCGGTGGCTTTTGTTCAGCCAAGGAAGTCGGACCCTGAATTCTTCCCACGCATCGGCTTCCTCAGGTTTCAACCAAGGGAACGGATCGCCAAGAGGTTCGGAAACCAGCGGCTCATAGCGCTCTCGGTAACGTTGCGGGTTTTTGTAAATCGCGCCAGACAGCCTAGCCTGAGCGAGTGGTTTTCGTGGTGGCGCCAAGGCTACCCCCCATATTCTGATTGGTGGAAATGCGCGCGTTTGGCCCTCACCGCTCCGCGATCTGGAGGCGGTTTAGCGATTTCGATAGCCCCGGGCCTACCTGGCCGCCATGACGACGCCCGCCAGAACGATCATTCCGCCGACGATAAAGCCTGCAGGCAGGTAGACCATGCCAGCACCGAGCGAGATGGACGCAACGGCGAGCACGCCCACGAGGTCGCGAGCTATGACCGAGAGCGCGGGCCTGGTCATGGCGTCAGCCTCGCCAGCGCATCGATGAGGCGCTGTGCCCTCGCTGTGACGTTGGCGACTGCTTTGTCGGTAGAGAAGGTAGTCGCGCGGCAGGCGAGCCATAGGTTGGGCTCTTCTTCATCAAGATCGACGATCCGGGCATAAGTGCCTGATACCGCACCCTCCTCGCACAGGGAGATTTCGCACAATGTGAGGTCAGTGCAGTAGTCATATTCGAGTCCATCGGACGTCTGACGGCTCTCTTTCGCCAGAACCTCGGCGCCGACGGAGACGCAAGCACGTTTGTTTCGCATCACCGCGTCGTAGATTGCCGTCGCCTTAGGATTCCCATCAAGCGGCATACGATAGGCAAGTCCATCAAGAGAGTTGGCAAATTCTAACCCAGTCGCGGTTGAACCAAGCTCCTGACCTGCGTCATGTTGGAAGAGCAGGCGCTTTGGTTTGCCGTCGTACAGTGAGTTTATAAAGCCGCCCCTTTTGATGACGCGGTACCGATCATTCGCGAAGAAAGCTTGACCGTAGAGGCAGGCCCAACCCTGAATCCCTGGCCTCTTGAGCTCGCGACCGTCGCTGCCCAGGAATTTTAACTGCGGCTTCGGCTGAGGTGCGGCTTGCCGATGGCCGCTGCGAGACCGGCTGAGGAATTCCTCAACGCTCCGCGGCTTGCCGCCAGGCACATAGATGGCCGGCCCCCTCATCGATAGTCGAGCTCCGCCGGCATCTTGGGAATTAAGCCCATCTCGACGGCCTCTCGGAAGAAGCGGGCCATTGAGGAATAGGGATCTGTCGGGCTCCCCAAGATCGACGGCGAAAAGAAGCCGAGCGACTCAACGGAGACCTCCTGATCTTCGAGCGCCTTTGTCAGACCATGAAGGTCCAGGGCGGCGGTATGGACGCCCCGCATGGCCTCCACAACGGCCTTCATCTTGTCGCGGTACGTTGGAGCGACACCCGAGCGATACGCGCTCACAGCCCTGTGGCGCTCGACAGCAATCTGAGAGTCAAGCAGTTCTCCGGCCGAACGAAGAGCGCGAATCTCGTTCGCCATAGCGGACAGCCGCTCGCGCTTGCTCGGGGGCGTCGGCGTCGGCGCCTGGCCGATCAACTCGGCAACGCGGCGGGATGCGGCGGTGTCGACCACGCCGTCGAATTCGGGTTCATCGTTCCGCGCCAGGGCGAGCTGGTCAGCGATAGTTTGCGCCAGCGTCTGCCCGATCTCGGCGCGCTTCGCGGTTAGTTCGTCATGCCGCTCGGAATGACGCAGTTTTTCCAGTTTCATTGAATGTCTCCACGATCGTCGCTAGCTCTCGGACGTCGTTCAGTTGGAATTGATGGATCCGCGAGGTTGGCCCGTTTATGTCGCCGTACCGGACGACCGAGCGTTTGCCTGAGAGGCTTAGGCACTCGAGGGCGATACTGTTGTCGGCGATGAACATGCGGCCGTCGTCGAGATCGAGGTCGCCGAGCACGGGCGACCTCGGCATAGTCTCAATGACCGCCCGCAGCATCTCGCCCGCTGTTCCAGGTAGGTCTGCATCACGCAATGGAAGCCGCCTCAGTGCGCGAACATGCGCTGGTGACGCTTGGATGCCATCTGAGGTTAGCCCTAAAACCACGTCGACCAGATGGTGAGGCTGAAGGTCGCCGCCGGACTTTCCTGGCAACATTCCTGCTTCGCGCAACTGACGAAGCGTCTGCCGAACCTTCGAGATGGGTTGTGAAAATAGCCGGGCGATCTGCCCAAGGTGGCGGGATTCCCGCATTGTTGTTCTCCTCTCAAAAGGGTGCCCGCGCCGGATCCGCAGATCGACAGCGCGGGCGGCGCCGGCAGGACGCTCCGGTGCCATCTGTTGTGCGATTGCCGCACGTTTTAGGGAAAAAGAAAGCCCGCCGCCGGACTTGCCAGGGCGGGTTGAGTTGGGCGTCGGGGTGCGCCTATATTCAATGGGGTTGAAAACAGCTCGAAGTGGTACTCAGGCGGCGATTTTTGTAGAGACTCTTTTCAGAACGTCCTCAACGACCTTGCGCCCCATGCGGTGAGCAGATGATTCTGCATAACCGCGCGCAAGGCCGATTGTTCGGAAAGAGGCATCGGACAGGATGTCCTCGACGACTTCCATATCGCCCCTATCGAAGCCAGCAGCCTCAAACTTCTCGGCCCGTTCCATCTCCGCCAGCGCCTCATGCAACGGCGCGGATGTTGCGCCTTCGTTGGTGCCATTGGCCTCCGCGATCCCGGCCAGCCGTCCGTATTCCCTTGCAACACCGTCGGGCAGCTTCGTGACAGGTGGCATGACCGTGGTGTTTGCCTTCGCCTTGGAAAGGATGTTGTCATTGGCGACTGCCCTTGCCGTGCGCGGCGGCGGAGCGAGCGATCTGGGGGCGTCTGTCCGTTGGTCTGACAAATACAATCCAGCGCCGCTTAGCCGTGTGTAAGCGCGATTTTCTTCTTGCCGGCGCTCGATATGCTTGGCGGTTTCCGAACCCTTGTCGAAGACCAGGCCAAGCGGATCGGCGACATAGTCCGGCCGGCACTTACGTCCGCGGTCGTCGCCGAAGGCAATGAGCTCGCCGTCACGAAAGATGAGACCGGTGAGCTTGCGCCTGCCGTCGGTTGTTCCAATGATGTACCACCCGCCATCCTGGCGGCGCTGGCTGGTTTCGATAAGAGGCGCATACGCACGGAGCAGCATAGGAACGGACGGCAGAATGCTGCCCTGATTGTGAACCCGCTCGCCCTCCTTGCCAGGATTGGCATCTGCCGCAGGGGGCGTGTTATCATTCGCTGCGACAACGGGCGGACGAAGTAGTTCCGCGACCTGCCTCAAGGTTGCGGCAAGCGGCGACTTATCTTCAACCAAAGCCCGTTCGATCCGATTGCCTTCTCGACCGTGATTTGTCGCTATCCCAGCGGCGTCACGTTCGGCTAGCCATTCCGCAGTGGGGCCATCGTTCTCGCGACGGACAGTGACGGATGGACCGGGGGGGGTGTCGAACCAAGATGATTTCTGGCTTCGGCTGAGTATATCGGCCGGGCGATCTTCTTGCGGCTCGATTGGACGCAAATCCCGCCAGTTGGGATCGGCGGGCAGAAGTTCCGGACGCTCTTCGTAATACTCCGCCCGCAGAAGATTGAGACGTGACCAAGCGATGCGCCTGCCACGCGATTGAATTTGGATACCTGTCATGATGGCCCCGATGGAATCCGCATATGAGCGGGAGAAAGTAACGGCCCGTTCCGGGTCTCGTGAGCGACACATCCAACGTACAAGATGTAGTATTTTATAGACTGTTTTTACAATTTTGTCAAGATATAGTGTCGCCTTGGCGTTTGATTTAAAAAATCAAAGATTCTAATAAAATCTCCGAATGAGTGGAACGCGGGTTCAGCCAAACGCCGATTTCATACCGATTTCGATGCCGGGGCCACAATTGCGAATTTTGCGGATGAGAAAAATTGCCTACCGCGCCGGTCATATGGGAGAGCATGCCAGATAACACGACGCCCCTGTCGCGGCCTCAGTGGTGCACTATTAGCGAGTTATTAATATATACGTCTCATGCTTGTGCTGCTCAAAGGAGTCGCACATGACTGATTTGATTCTTCGCATAGCTACTGCTGCGTTGACGCTTCTTGCAGTTCTCGAACTGTTCGCACCTTTTAAACCGTGGCTCCCCTTGGGAGGGAACAACGCGACGCAAATGGCAATCGTCCTAGGGCTAGCCGCGTTCACAGTGGAAGCCGTAAGCATATGGGGAGCATTGTAGTGGCAGTTCAAAACCGGATATCGGTCTCATTCAACGACGAAGAATACGCCGTTCTGGAGCGTCTGTCGTCACACACTCACAAGAGCAAAGCCGAGTTGATCCGCCTCATTGTCGAGGAATATCTGCGTGACAACCCAGATAGGTTTCGACTCGAAACATCACTCGGTATCAACCGGAAAGCCAACATATTGCTGCCCAAGAAAACTCAATGATTTCTCACGCGCGCGCTACGCGTGGGCGCGCGAGGCAAAAAACCGTATTAGCGCTCATGGTCGATTGACCCACCGGTCTGGGGTTGGGCGGCTGGCGCCTTTTGGGGTGCCCCGGTGGGGCTGTTGCGCATGCCTGCCACGCTCTATACCTTAAGATGTAGGGCCGGGAGGAATCACTTTGACATTTTTCGTTCGAGATTGCGTCCGATGCGGAACCAGGAAAGTCAACCATCGCTTCGCTGGAGAGAGTATCGTAGGTAAGCGAAATGAGTATCACAGGGAAATAGCCGGCGCGTGCGCGGACTGCCGGCAGTTATCCGTCTACGATTGGGACTCGCCGCAGCCAACTACTCCGACTAACCAGATGACCGAAGGAAATATAGATCGCTTGGAAAACGGAGAACTTGCCAAGGATGCAATCCGCATCGCGACAAGGCCAATCGATCTCAGCGAGCACATCCCGGACCGCATCGCAGGCCTCTTCCGCGAGGCGAACGAATGCCGCCAAATGACCTGGTACGAGGCGGCAGGAGCCATGTATCGGAAGACCCTCGACGTAGCGACCAAGCATATCTATACGCACGATGATCGGCTGAGAGAAAAACAGCCTGCCCAGGCATTGCGAGCTCGGATCAACTCCCTCGGAGAAATGAAGATACTTGAGCACGATATTGTAGAGCTGGCCGATGTCGCAGCGCTTGACGGGAATGACGCAACTCATGATGTCGATCCATACACCAAGGAAGAAGCCGAGGCGCTTGAAGATTTGACGCTCGACCTGCTCGATCGCCTGTTCGTCCGACCGGCTAAGATTGCTGCGGTGAAGGCGAAGCAGATCGCTTCCGGGCAGAGAAGGTCGGATTGATGTCGTTAGGTTGGGAAACGGCAGGGGATATAATATCGATCGTTGGCATATGTTGCACAGTCTGGGGCGCGTGGGCTGCGGCTAAGGGAGTGATCTTGAAGCCGGAAGACGCTGTTGAAATAGGCGTCCCGCGATTTGCTGGAACTCCGGAAGAAAATCTCAACATGCCAATGGTTAAAAATCTTCTTCAGGCATCTGCAACGGCTAGACGCGGCTTAATCTTCGTTGCGGTAGGAAGTGCCCTGCAGGCAGTCCCATTAATAGGCAAGGTGGTCGCGACGCTATAGTTCGCGCGCGCCTGGGGGCAGCATCGTGGCATTGTCCCTCGATGGAGATTCGAATGCTATGTCACTTCCGAGATTAGACAATGTGTCGACTCTGAAGTGTTAGGCTAGCTAACTATTTTTGATTCGTGGGCGAGAAATGGCAGACGACATAGACCTTCAGGCTGCACGGTCGCGCGAGAAGGATCTTGCTCGACGGGATCTGAAGAATGCCCATTTGGAAGGTTTAGATTTAACGAACGTCGATCTGACTGGCGCCCATATTGAACAAGCAAATTTTTCTGGCGCAAATCTGAGTGGCGCCACGCTCAATAAGGCGCACACGATGAATGCCGACATGAGCCACGCCAATCTGTCTGGCGTGGTCGCCAACTCCACCGTCCTCTTCGGTGTGAACCTTTCAGGTGCGGATCTCAGGCACGCAAAGTTGGTCTCATCCCACTTCTCACGAGTCAAACTGCATGGAGCGGATCTCCGGAACGCCAACTTTCGGAATGCGCGGCTGAATGATGGAACGGATTTCACCGATTGTGTTGTTGACGACACCACCATCTTTGATGGCGCGCACATACTTCGCCCATTGTCCAGGCAACCGGCATTTCGGTTTTATGAGGTTGAGCGAGGTATCCTTGTTCGGCGCCCCGATGGTCCTCGCCTTCTCGAGGCTTTACCGCCTCGAGCCGCGACGTCAAGCCAAGATGGACGCATAGGTGAGATTGAAAGGCGCATCAGCGAATTGTTGGCCGCCCTAGCGCCATTGACGCCGTCCGACGCAGGCAGTGGCGAGACGGCTGCAGGTATGGGACACAACAATCCACCCGAACCAACTCCGTTGGAGCGCCAGGAATTTGAAGGCCTGCGAACTACCCTCGCGGCATTGGCCGTGGAGATACATCGGGACGACATTAGGTCCGCAGATATTCTTGATGAGACCGAGACGCTGGAGCGCGCTTCAGCAAAAATCGCCGACTGGGTTGGAAGGAAGGTGGATTTGGCGGCGGATGAATGTGCGAAGCAGCTAGGAAAATCGCTGGCCGATGCTCGGGTTTGGATGGCCGGCTGGCTGGTGGTTTCGGGGAAGCTTGCCGCGTTGGTGGAGCTCCTAGTCTCCATAGCGCCAAACTGACCGATGAGGGTTGCATTGATCGAAGCTTACGATCTCGCTTTGGTGGCAATGAAGGACGCTTTGGTACAGATGGAGCGTGAAATACCAACGCCGCGCTTCGTGAAATCCGCGGCGGGATATCGAGGATACAGGTTCACCGAACGTCTCCCTCAGCAAGCGATCTTCCTAAAAACGGTCCGCATCTTCAGCGCTATTCAATCCCTCCAATTAACGCTTGATGCCGGGTTGCTCTTGGATGCAGGGGCACTGATGTGCATCCTCGATGAAGTTGGTTCAGATGTACAGTTTCTGACAGCTCCCCTTGTCTTTCGTCTTGAGTGGGAGGTACTCCACACGCGCTTTCTTGCCGATTTCTTCGAAGAAGAGTTTGATCACCCCGAGATCCTAAAATCTTCGCAGAAACGGGATAGAGTGAGTCGAAAGCACATTCGCGCCTACATCGCGCGCGTACACGGGCACGGAGATACCTCCTCACATATTGACGTACTAAAGCTGATCGACAATGCGTTCTCTGGTTACATACACGGGGCCGCCGTTCACATCATGGATGCATACAATAGCGAAGGTTTCGAGATTCCGGCATCGAGCCATCATCAACCGCTCCTAGACATTCGGGACCAGTTTGCAACTTACTTACATCGAGCGCTGATGGACTGCGCGCTCGCTGCCAAGGCGTTAGGATGTGAGGCGACGTTCAGCCGCCTTTTCCAGTTTATAACCTCCACCTTCACTGACGAAGGCTCCTTGCGATAGCCATCTGCTCCGCACGGTCGGCGATGGCGCGGAGGGTGGCGGGTTCATGCTACGGAAGTCCCCTTCTTGTATATGTGAGAACGGGCAATCGGATATATCTCCCCGTCGGCGTCGCTCTCTATGACGAGAAACTTTAGGATGTCGTCGTCCTCGATCACGCCGATAACGCGGACAGGTTCGCCTCCGTCGTCCTCGGCGTCGAAAGCATCGATGCGCATCATCTTGGGCGACGGCTTGACTGCAGCTAATGCGTCGATGATTGCGTCCTTGGTGGCTGAGTAGTGGTCGGCGTAATCCATCACGCGGCCTCCGCCACTTTAGTGTAAAGAAGTCGATTACCGTCAGCTTTGACGTGGAGTGGCTTGAACATGAGCTCATCGAGATCCTCGACTTGGCTGAGCCCAACCGCCCTGCAGATGTCAGCTAGATACTGAGTGCCCTCATTCTTGTACCGCTCGATGCAGCAATCTAGGTAGAACCTGTGCTGAAGCTCGTTCCCGAAGTGCGTGCCTGGGGTATTGATGAGGAACGTCATCCATGCGCTGTGATCTCCACAGTCGTTGTCAATACGATTATCGACAAACTCGCCCCAATACTCGCCAACGGGCCACAGTGATGGCGAGCCCTTCATGAACTCCGGGATGTCGTCGCTATTCCCCTCAACGTTGTCGTTGGCCGGCTCTGGTTTCTTGGCTGGCGCATTGGCCTTCGCCTTAGCGATAGCCGCACCTTTTGCATCGATGTGGACGATAGGCAGGTCTTCAAGCCATCGCTCCCCCTTGAGCCAGTTCGCCGGTTCCGGGATCCACTTCTTATCGACGCCGTGTTCCTTGTAATGAGCGGCCCAATCGCCGGCCACCTCAATAATGATGTCGACGTCAGTGAGGATTTTTTTCCATTCGGCCCGGGCCTTCTTGATCCCATGCTTGCGCGGCCAGACTTTCCAGAACTCAGGGAATCCATCTCCCTCTCCCTCCGGGCTGCCCGCGACGGTGGCCGTAAGGCCAGCCGAGAGCGGCGGCGTAGCCGGCTCGGAGAACTCATTACCCACTACGTGTGACCCGGTCCTGTGGCCGGGTCCAGTAGATGGGTCTTCGTTCGGAGTTTTCTGAATACTATCAGCCGTAGCGTTCGGATTTTCCAGAACGCATGTGTTCGGGTTTTCCCGAACGCTAGAACTATCCACAGTAGCGTTCGGAGATTTCTGAACACTATGGGCTTTTTCCCATACGGGAATATAGCGGCTAGCCCTGCGGCCGGCGCCCTTCTCCTGGGTGAGGTAGCCCCAGGCGACGAGGTCCGTGAGTGCCGCATGAACGTCGCCGGTGAATAGCCCCACGCCAAAAGGATCGCGCTCCTTCACGGTCGCAACGACATGGCGGACGCTGGCGAGGGCATCGCCATATTTGGAATGATACCAATCGAGAATAAACCCAAAAACCAGGATGTGTTTGCGCTTGGCTCTCTTGTCGTAGGGAAGGATGGTCATGAGCCGGAACTTGGCCTCGAGGCTCTCAGGCTTCGGGGACTTAATGTCCTGCATGGCTGGCGGCTCCAAGCGCCGCCAGGGCGAGTTCGGCAAGGCGGGCGGCAAGCAGCTTGGAGAAGGTAGCAGCGCGTCTGTGGCCGGCCTGTGGGGCATACAGCAAGTGCTGCCCATCCGGCTGGCGAACGAGGCGCAGACCGTAGAGCCTGACATGCTCGTTGAGCTCGACGTCGACGAAGGCGACGCAGGCGCGGTCGCCGGTTTCTTTGGTCGGGTGGGCGTAAAGAATTCGCATTTTTTTTCTCCTGTTAACGCGCACGACGGCGCGCCCGCCGGCGGTGCCGGGAGGTTGGTTTGGATATTATGACGAGATCGGCGCAGCGGTTTAGGCAAACAAACTGGCTTTGTTTGCAGGCCAAAGCGCTTATTTTTCAAACGGGTGGATGCGCGAAACTAGGGGCCGGAGGTTCGATACCTTGGGAAACAACCATTCGCGACCGTACGGCAACGATTGGCAATGAATGGGCGGAACGAAACGTGTTTTGGAGCCTCAAACGACCGCGAAAAACTGCGCAATCCCGGCTTTTCCCACGTAGGATCCATTGTTCGGGACGTGGGGGTCGAGTGTTCGAATCACTCCACTCCGACCAGTCGATCCTTGGTTTCCCAGGAGTTCCTTTCCCGATAACCTGTCTCCGCAAAAGCTCTTCCAGATCGGCGGACCGTTTTGGAACGCATGCGCTGCGGCTTGTCGGCAGGAGTGGTGTCGATCAATCAATCCACCTGTCATCCGTGTTCGCCGACGTTCCCTTGTCCATCGCATTGCGCCGTGATTGTGAAGATCGGCTACAGGTTTTCATAGAGGCGCGACGGGTTGACTAAACCGGGACGGTATCCCATTGGTAGCACGACTCAGGCATGCCCACGCCCGGCGGTGGAAGTAAAAACCGCAACGGCGCGAGATAAGTAAAGATTTGCATTTCAGGTGGAGTATATGAAAGGCTTGATTAAAAAGGCGCTCCGTAAGGCGGGGAAGTATATGTTTCCTTCCGCCAATCATCCGGTCCGGGATGAAACGTCGCTGATGCTTCAGGGCAAGCAGCTCGCTCACCTCAAATCAGCCTTCGTCAAAGATCCCAAGGGACTTTTCGATTTCGAGTTCAAAGTGTTTTCCCAGTGGGGGGAAGACGGTATTATCGAGTGGCTCGTGGAACAGCTTTCGCCTCTGCCACAGATCTTCATCGAATTCGGCGTTGAGGATTACACCGAGTCGAATACGCGGTTTCTGCTGATGAACAGAAACTGGCGTGGGCTTGTTATCGATGGCTCGCAGGACGCAATCGCAAAGGTAAGAAGAAGCGAGCTCCATTGGCGTCATGACCTGACAGCCCATGCAAGCTTCATTACCCGCGACAACATCGATCGCATATTCGAGGAACATGGTTTTTCCGGCGAAATCGGCCTTTTGAGCGTGGATATCGACGGTAACGACTATTGGGTCTGGGAAGCGATAAAGAGCGTAAACCCCGGCATAGTCGTTTGTGAATACTGCGCTCACTTCGGGGATGTCCACGCCGTATCCGTCCCTTACAAGGAAGATTTCACACGTCACGCGGGCCACTACTCCGGTCAATATTTCGGCGCCTCGCTCAAGGCGTTCATCTCGTTGGCGCACCGGAAGGGTTATACGTTTCTGGGAACCAACGCTTCGGGGATAAACGCCTTCTTTGTGCGCAATGACTTGATCCCGAGGCTCGGAGACAAACAGCCTCCGGTAAAATCCTTTCCCATGCGGGCTAGCGATACCCGCGACGAGCAAGGGACCCTCACCTTCATCCATGGGCCGGCGAAGGCAGACCTGATCAGGCATTTGCCCATAATCGACGTGGAAACGGGGAAGCAGACGACACTCGGCGAACTTGGTTACCTGTACAGCGATGAATGGCTGAAGCTGATGCGCGGCGATTTGCCGTGAGGCCTTGTGCCCCACTCGCATGCACTTCAGCCGGCGAAGAATAACGCCAGGTCTCGGCATGCCGTTACGGCATCACGTCGGCGGAGACGTATTATACGGTCGAGATAACTTCTTGGTCGTGGGGCCGCCTGGGCTTTTCCTGTCCGTTTGAGGTCGTGCCTGCATCTGGCGGGGAGAGGGCCGTAGCATGTACGCCGCGTCATCCAGCTGCCGTTCGTTCGATCTCATCCAGCGCGGTTCGACGCGCCCGCCAGCTTGATCGCGGACTTGGCGACGAAAAAAGGGGCCTTTCGACCCCTTTCCATTTCCCGCCGATCGTAGAGATCAGATGTCGCCGCCGGCGTTGGAGAACAGCTCTGCCGCCTGCTTGGCGGTCATCCGCTTGATCTCGGTCTCGTCGCGCCGGTTGGCGAAGAGCTCGCTTGCCATCAGCTGCTCGGCGAGATCGGCCGGCAGAGACAGCACGACGCGCTGGTCTTCACGGTGAATGCCGCCGACTTCCGCTCGCTTGGCGATGATCATGCCGCCAGCGACCGTGTTCAGCGTATCCGGATCGATCAGGATGAAGGCGCCGGTCGAGCGGTTCTGGTCGTAAGCGTCGAAGACCGCCAGTTCCTCGAAGGAGAGGCGCACCTTGCCGATCGCGTTCATGGCGAGCGTCGAGGCATGCGGCTGCCACTTGCCGGTCGCAAGCTCGAGCTGGCTGATCGGTTCGACCGCGACGCGCTGGCGACGCGAACCGCTCTTCAGCCAGTAGCGTCTTCCGGGTTCGATCCCGCCCGGCTGCAGCGAAACGAGCTGGGCGTCGAAATGGTGGCCGGTCATCGGCTGGCCGTCGAGCGAAACGATCACGTCGCCGCGGGCCACGTCCACCTGCCGGTCGAGGACCAGCGTGATGGCGTCGCCTGCAACAGCTGCGTTGCGCACGAGGTCGAAGGTGACGATCCGGCTGACATTGGCGATCGTCCCTGAGGGCAGGATGACGACAGAGTCGCCCGGCTTCACCGAGCCGCCCGCGACGGTCCCCTGATATCCGCGAAAACTCTCGCCGGGACGAACGACGCGCTGCACCGGCAGGCGGAAACCGCCGGCCTGCGTAGAGCGCACCGTTGCCAGTTCCAGCGCCTCGACCAAGGTCGGGCCATCATACCAGGGCATCGAGGCGTCGGCCGGATAAACGACGTTTTCGCCCTTCAGCGCCGACATCGGGATCGCGGTGATCTGGCGCACGCCGAGCGACAGCGCGAATTCGCGGAAATCGTGGGAGATCCTGTCGAACACAGCCTTGTCGTAATGGACGAGGTCGATCTTGTTGACGGCCAGCACAAACTGCCGGATGCCCATCAGGGCTGCGATCGTGGCGTGCCGGCGGGTCTGTTCGAGCAGACCGGCGCGGGCGTCGGCCAGCAGGATGGCGAGATCGGCGGTCGAGGCGCCGGTTGCCATGTTGCGGGTATATTGCTCATGGCCGGGCGTATCGGCGACGATGAACGAACGCCGGTCGGTCGAAAAATAGCGATAGGCGACGTCGATGGTGATGCCCTGTTCGCGTTCGGCCTGCAGGCCGTCGAGCAGCAGGGCGAAGTCCGGCAGGCCGAGGTCGTTCTGGCTGCCGGAATCCCGTGCAAGCGTTGCGGCCTGGTCTTCCTTGACCGCCTTGGTGTCCCAGAGCAGCCGGCCGATCAGCGTCGACTTGCCGTCGTCGACCGAGCCGCAGGTGATGAGACGCAGCGGGCGGGTGTCGCGCACGGCCTTCAGGGGTTCCGCGAAGGGAAGGATGGTCGCGGAGGGCGAAGTTGCTGTTGCGGTCATCTCAGAAATATCCTTCGCGCTTCTTCTTTTCCATGGAGCCGGACTGGTCGCGGTCGATGGCGCGGCCTTGGCGTTCGGAAACGGTGGCGATTTCGAGCTCGGCGATCACCTCTTCGAGGTTGGAAGCCGTCGAGCGGATGGCGCCGGTCAGCGGGAAGCAGCCGAGCGTGCGGAAACGGATCATGCCATGCTGCACGGTCTCGCCGGGCTTGAGTTCAAGCCGCGGATCCTCAGCAAGGATCATCATCCCGTCGCGCTCCACATAGGGGCGTTCGGCGGCGTAATAGAGCGGCACGAGCGGGATGTCTTCCGCCTGGATGTAGCGCCAGATATCGACCTCCGTCCAGTTGGAGAGCGGGAAGGCGCGCACGCTTTCGCCCTTGCGGACCATGCCGTTATAGACGTTCCAAAGCTCCGGGCGCTGGTTGCGCGGGTCCCATTTGTGGTCCGGGGTGCGGAAGGAATAGATGCGTTCCTTGGCGCGGGAGGCCTCCTCGTCGCGCCGCGCGCCGCCAAAGGCCGCGTCGTAGCCGCCGGCGTCGAGCGCCTGGCGCAGCGCCTCGGTCTTCATGATGTCGGTATAGAGCGCCGAACCGTGGCTGAATGGGGTGATCCCTTCCTCGGCGCCGCGCGGATTGGTGTGGACCACGAGATCGAGATCGTATTTCTCGGCGATCTCGTCGCGGAACTCGATCATCTCCTTGAACTTCCACGTCGTATCCACGTGCAGGAGCGGGAAGGGGACGCGGCCGGGATAAAAGGCCTTGCGGGCGAGATGCAGCAGGACGGACGAGTCCTTGCCGATCGAATAGAGCATTACAGGTTTTTCGAATTCCGCCGCCACTTCGCGAAAGATGTGGATCGCTTCGTTTTCGAGGGCCTTCAGATGCGGATCGAGCGGCGGTCTGGAAACGGGCGGGTTCTTCACTTCCGTTTCCTGTACTGACAAGGGCATTTCGGTCTCCGGGTATTCTATCGTAACAAACACAAAAGGCTTCAGTTCGCCTGGGCTAAGGGCTCTGCGACTGGCTGAGCGACGTTTTCCGGCACATGCAGGCCGCATTCGCGCTTTTCGTCGTTTTCCCACCACCAGCGACCGGCGCGCTCTGGCTCACCGGGCTTGATGGCGCGGGTACAGGGCTCGCAGCCGATCGATGGATAGCCGCGCTTGTGCAGCGGATTGACCGGGATGGCTTCGGAAGCCACATGGGCGTTGATCGTCTCGATGTCCCAGTCGGCCAGCGGGTTGATCTTGATCAGGTTGCGCTCGGCGTCGTATTCGGCAAACGGCGTCGTCGCGCGATTGCCCGACTGGCCGCGGCGAAGGCCGGTGACCCAGACGTCGGCGCCAGCCAGAGCCTTGGCGAGAGGCTTCAGCTTGCGCACATGACAGCAGGCGTGGCGAGCTTCGACGCTGTCGTAGAAGCCGTTGAGCCCGTATTTCGCGGCGTATTCGTCCACATCGTCCTGCTCCGGCCGAAAGCGGCGGATCTCGATGCCGTAGCGCTCCTCGGTCTCGCCGATCAGGTCGACGGTTTCCTTGAACAGCCGCCCCGTTTCGAGCGTCGAAATCTCGACTGGCAGGCGATGCGTGCCGATCGCTGCGGTAATCACCTGATCCTCGATGCCGAGCGAGGTGGTGAACACGGCGTGGCCGAGTTCGGCGGCAAGCGCCAGGCGCCCAGCAAGGTCCAGGCTTTCGAGCTGTGCGTCGAGGGTGGCGGCCAGTCCCGAACGGTCCTGGCCGGCGGCATCGTGCAGTGTCATGGGTCTTCTTCCGTGAGCGATTGCTTGATTATCCAGATTTATCGCCGTCAAGGACAGGAAAACCCGTTTCTTCCCATGGTGATGCGGAGCAAATATCTCTCCAAAGCGGCGCTCACACAGAAAACCTGCCGCCTTAACCAAAAGTGACTGATTTTATCCCGGAAACCCCTGCATTGGTTTGTATTTTTCCGTGATTTGAGCTATTCCGGGAACATGTCTCCGGGGCGCTGTTTCCCCTGGTGGATTTGCAGCCCCTGAGCGCCCCTCTGGCGACCCTGTGGATGCCCCAAACGAAGCTGAAGTGAGCGGCGCCGTGAGGACCATTTGCCTTGCGGCGGCGCTATTGTCGATGGTTGCGTGATGATATCCCAGAAAGCGAAATATGCCCTTCGGGCCTTGGCCGCCCTTGCACAGGCCGATCCCGAAGCGCCGATGCTGATTTCCGAGATTGCCCTCCAGCAGAGCATTCCGAAGAAATTCCTGGAACAGATCCTGCTCGACCTCAAGCGTTCCGGCATCGTCGTTTCCCGCCGCGGCAAGCAGGGCGGCTATCTGCTCCTGAAACCCGCCGCTGCCATCACCTTTGGCGAAGTCCTGCGCCTGGTCGACGGCCCGATCGCGCCGCTGCCCTGCCTCTCGCAGACCGCCTACCGCAAATGCGAGGATTGCGACGGCGAACATCTCTGCGAAATCCGCCATGTCTTCGCCCGCGTCGCCGATGCGACCCGCGACGTGCTGTTCAACACCACGATAGCCGATGCCGTCGAAGGCGCCGGCGACACCAAGGCGCCCGTCAGGGAACTGCTGACGGCTTGATGTCTGTTTCCGGCTTGGCGATGTACCAAAGTTTGGTATAATGACAAGGCAGGGGGCGTTATGGCTCGAAATACATCCATTTCACTGGGCGATCATTTCGCCAGTTTCATCGACACGCAGGTTGAAAGCGGCCGGTATGGTTCGGCCAGCGATGTCGTCAGGGCGGGTCTGCGCCTGCTTGAAGAACATGAGGCCCGAGTCAAGGCCCTACAGGACGCTCTGATTGCCGGAGAAGAGTCGGGCACGCCACAACCATTCGACAACCAAGCATTTCTGAAACGGATGCGAGAGCGCCATGGCCGCTAAGGGCCGCGACTACAAGCTTTCACCGCTTGCGGAAGAGGATCTTGAAGGTATCTGGGATTATACGGTCGAAACGTGGTCGTGGGAGCAGGCCGAGCGCTACCACGATGAACTAATCTCGACGCTGGAAGGATTGGCGGCAGGTCGGAAACTCGGCCGGCCGGTTGATATTCGGCAAGGGTATTTCAAATAGCCATCGGTGCACATAGTGTTTTCTACCGGTTTTCCGAAAGCGCTATCGATATTATTCGCATCCTTCATCAGAAGATGGATGTCAGCCGGCACCTCTAGTGTCTCGCCAAATCTTTGGAAAATTCTCCTCCCGCGCCCCCAAAATCCCGATTATGGCCGGATTGTGATTTTGCAAACCGCCTGTTTGCCGAAGCGGGCATTCTGTCCATATCAGGAGGATTAATGGTTTCTTTGTCGTCGCAGCCTGTCAAAGGGAAACAGTTTTGCCTTCTTCTTGCCCTCGATTGACTAAGACGACCCAACCGATAGAGTTTCGGCAGAACCACAGGAGGGAACCTCATGTTCAAATTTGCCCCGGGATTGGGCCGTCGACTGGGCACGCGTTTGGGCGCCGTCGCACTCGGTCTGTCCCTGACGGCCGGGATCGTCGCACCGGCTTTTGCCGATAGCCAGCTTCTCAACGTTTCCTACGATCCGACCCGCGAGCTCTACAAGGATTTCAACGTCGCCTTCGCCAAATACTGGAAGGCGCAAGGCGGCGACGACGTGACGATCCGCCAGTCGCACGGCGGTTCCGGCGCGCAGGCCCGTTCCGTCATCGACGGTCTGGAAGCCGACGTCGTGACGCTGGCGCTCGAAAGCGACATCAACGCGATCGAGAAGTCCGGCAAGATCAAGGCCGGCTGGCGCGACCGTCTGCCGAACCACGCATCGCCCTACACGTCGACGATCGTCTTCCTCGTCCGCAAGGGCAATCCGAAGGGGATCAAGAACTGGGGCGACCTGGTGAAGGGCGACGTCTCGATCGTCACGCCGAACCCGAAGACCTCGGGCGGCGCCCGCTGGAACTATCTTGCCGCCTGGGCCTGGGCGAACGAGGAATACAAGGGCGATCAGGCCAAGATCAAGGCTTACGTCGGCGAACTCTACAAGCGTGCTCCGGTCCTGGACACCGGCGCCCGCGGCTCGACGGTCACCTTCGCGCAGCGCCAGATCGGCGACGTGCTGCTGGCCTGGGAAAACGAGGCCTATCTCGCCGGTGCTGAATTCGGCAAGGATGCCTTCGAGATCGTCGTTCCGCCGATTTCGATCCTCGCTGAGCCGCCGGTCGCGGTCGTCGACGCCACCGTCGATTCCAAGGGTACCCGCAAGCAGGCGGAGGCCTATCTGCAGTATCTCTACTCCGATGAAGGCCAGAATATCGCGGCGAAGCACTTCTATCGTCCTTCGAAGCCCGATGTGGTAAAGCCGGAATTGTTGAAGGCGCTGCCGAACATCAAGCTCGTCACTATCGACGATCCGATTTTCGGCGGTTGGAAGAAGGCGCAGCCCGAACATTTCGGTGACGGCGGCATTTTCGACCAGATCTACAAGCCCGGTAAGTAAGTCGGAATAGTAAATGATCCATAACGCCACCGCCTCACCGGCAAAGTGGCGACTGAAGCAGCCGAGCATCATCCCGGGTTTCGGGTTGACGCTCGGCTTTTCGCTCGCCTACCTGTCGCTGATTATCCTGATCCCCGTTGCCGGCCTGCTCTGGCGTACCGCCGGGCTTGGCTGGAGCGGGTTTTTCGCTGTTCTGACCGACCGGCGCACGCTGGACGCACTTTATATATCCTTCGGCACGGCCTTCGTGGCCGCGCTGGTCAACGTCGTTTTCGGCACCGTCGTCGCCTGGGTGCTGACCCGTTACAATTTTCCCGGCCGCCGGCTGATCGACGCGATCGTCGACCTGCCATTCGCGCTGCCGACGGCGGTTGCCGGCATCGCGCTTGCAGCGCTTTATGCGCCGAACGGCTGGGTCGGTTCGCTGTTCATGCCGTTCCGCATTGCCTTCACGCCGCTCGGCATCGTCGTGGCGCTGGTCTTCATCGGCCTTCCCTTCGTTGTACGCACCGTGCAGCCGGTCATGGAGGAACTGGACCGCGAGGTGGAGGAAGCCGCAGCCACGCTCGGCGCCAATCGCTTCCAGACGATTTCGAAGGTGATCCTGCCGGGGCTGACGCCGGCGATCCTGACCGGTTTTGCGCTCGCCTTCGCCAGAGGTGTCGGCGAATACGGCTCGGTCATCTTCATTGCGGGCAACATTCCTTACGTCTCGGAGATCGCGCCGCTCCTCATCGTCATCCGGCTGGAGGAATTCAACTATGCAGGCGCGACGGCGATCGCCACGATCATGCTGATCATCTCCTTCGTGATGCTCTTCATCATCAACCTCATTCAGGCCTGGAATCGAAGGAGATACGGCAATGTCTGAAGTCTCCCGCTCCGCGCCCGGTAAACCGCCTTCCTTCCGGAACCCTGCCGACGAACGCCCACTCGCAAAGATCCTGCTGATCGGGCTGGCGCTGGCTTTCCTCGCTTTCTTCCTGCTCCTGCCGCTGGTCTCCGTCTTCGTGGAGGCTTTTCGCAAGGGTTGGTCGGAATATTACGAGGCGCTGATCGAGCCCGACGCGGCGGCGGCCATCCGCCTGACGCTTCTGGTGGCTGCGATTTCCGTTCCGCTTAACCTCGTCTTCGGGCTCTGCGCCTCCTGGGCGATCGCCAAGTTCGAGTTCAAGGGCAAGGCCTTCCTGATCACCCTGATCGACCTGCCGTTCTCGATCTCGCCGGTCATTTCCGGCCTGGTCTACGTGCTGCTCTTCGGCTCGAACAGCCTGCTTGGCCCGATCCTCAAGAGCCACGGCATCACCATCCTGTTTGCCGTGCCGGGCATCGTTCTCGCCACCGTCTTCGTCACCTTTCCCTTCGTCGCGCGCGAGCTGATCCCGCTGATGGAGGACCAGGGCACCGGCGACGAAGAGGCGGCCCTTTCGCTCGGGGCATCCGGCTGGCAGACCTTCTGGTACGTGACGCTGCCGAACATCAAGTGGGGCCTGCTTTACGGCGTGCTCCTCTGCAACGCCCGCGCCATGGGCGAGTTCGGCGCCGTCTCGGTGGTTTCGGGCCATATCCGCGGCCTCACCAACACCATGCCGCTGCATGTGGAGATACTCTATAATGAGTATAACTTCGTCGCGGCCTTCGCGGTGGCCTCGCTGCTGGCCTTGCTGGCGCTCGTCACCCTTGCATTGAAAACTCTTCTCGAACTTCGGTTCGGAGCCGGCGCTGCCGGCGGCAGGCATTGAAAGGTCTGAGGCTAGATGGAAGTCACCATCAACAATATCCGCAAGGAATTCGAGCGCTTTCCGGCGCTGAACGACGTGTCGCTGAAGATCGCGTCCGGCGAATTGATCGCGCTGCTCGGTCCGTCGGGCTCAGGCAAGACGACGCTGCTGCGGCTTATCGCCGGCCTCGATTTCCCGACATCGGGCAAGATCTTCTTCGGCGATCAGGACGCCTCGCATCATTCGGTGCAGGAGCGCAATGTCGGCTTCGTCTTCCAGCATTATGCGCTGTTCCGGCATATGACGGTCGCCGAGAATATCGGCTTCGGCCTCAAGGTTCGGCCCGCGGGCAGCCGCCCGCCGAAGACGGAAATCCGCCGCCGGGTCTCCGATCTCTTGGAGATGGTCCAGCTTGGCGGGCTCGAAAAACGCTATCCGAACCAGCTTTCCGGCGGCCAGCGTCAGCGCGTCGCACTTGCCCGCGCCATGGCGATCGAGCCGCGCATCCTGCTGCTCGACGAACCTTTTGGCGCGCTCGACGCCAAGGTACGCAAGGAATTGCGCCGCTGGCTGCGCGAATTCCATGATCGCACCGGACACACCACGGTCTTCGTCACCCACGACCAGGAAGAGGCGCTGGAGCTCGCCGACCGCGTCGTCGTCATGAGCCAGGGCAAGATCGAGCAGGTCGGATCTGCCGACGACGTCTACGACCGGCCCGGTTCCCCCTTCGTCTTTTCCTTCATCGGCGAGTCCTCTCAGCTCCCGGTCGAGGTGAAAGACGGCACCATGCTTTTCCAGGGCCAGCCGATCGGCATTTCGGAGCAGGGCGACGGGGCAGGGGAACTGTTCTTCCGGCCGGAGGACGTGACGCTTGTCGATGCGCCGGATGCGCTGTTCGGCAAGGTCACCGCCTGCCGCCGCCTCGCCGGCACCCGCATCGCCGAGATCGACATCGCCAATGAAGGCCACGCGCCCTATCACGTCGAGGTGGAGGTGCCGCTGCATGCGCCGATCGAACTCGGCAGCGAAACACGCTTCCGTCCGACACGCTGGAAGGTTTTCCGCAAATAGGCTTGTCTGCATCCTCCAGATGACATCGGTCGCCCGTACACGCTGCGGCATATGCGGTGCCACCGGCAATCGCAGTGCACACGCCGTTATTGCGTGGCGTTTTTACCTTAATCACGAAAAGTTTTTCAAAATTGATATGTGTCAATTGTTGATTGACGCAGAACAGGTAAGAACCCTGTGGGCGCAAGCTCTGACGAAATGCAGGCCTAACGCTTATTTCCGTGACGGATAACCTATGGCAGACATTGCCCACCTCGAAGAACCCTCCGAGCCGGTCGCCGGCGCGCCGGCAAAACAGTCGGCCCAATCGGCCATTTCTATGGGGAGGGTCCTGATCGACCGCCTGACTCCCGATACGAGCATTCTCCTGTCTTTTGGTTTCGTTCTGTTCATGACCGCCCTTGGTGTGAGTATTTTCCTCGAGGAAAATCTGGTGAGGCTCGGCTGGAGCCTGCTTCTGTCAAGCAGCGATATTCAGGCACCGACCGGTCTGGCGCTGACGCTGCTGATCGGCACGCTTGCCACCAACCGGCTGCGGCGTCCGCGACGCTGCCGCAAGCCGCCGGCGAGCGACGACATGAACCGCGCCGTCGAAATTCTCGCCACCCAGCCGAATGCGAGTGCCGGCCTCGTGCGCCTTGGCGACAAGAAGCTGCTTTTTTCCGATTGCGGCAATGCTTTCATCATGTACGCCCAGCAGGGCCGTTCCTGGGTGGCGCTGTTCGATCCCGTCGGTCCTGGCAGCGCCTGGTCGGGCCTTGCGCTCAAATTCATGGAGCAGGCCCGCAAATCGGGCTGTCGCCCCGTTTTCTATCAGGTCTCTCCGGATTTCCTGCCGCTCACCGTCGAATCCGGGTTGAAGCCCTATAAGCTCGGCGAACAGGCGGTGGTCGACCTGACGAAATTCGACCTCAAGGGCGGTACCCGGATCAGGCTTCGGCGCGCGGTCAACCGCGCGGTTCGCGATGGTCTCGAGTTTTCGATGATCGAAGCGGATGGCGTGCCCGCCGTTCTCGATGAACTCCGGTCCGTCTCCCGTGCGTGGCTGACGGCCCAGAATGCCACGGAAAAGGGTTTTTCGCTCGGTACCTTCCAGCCTCACTACGTGGCGGCCGGCCCGGTCGGCGTCATCCGCATCGAGGGCAGGATTGTTGCATTCGCCAACGTCCTTTCGACCGGCTCGGCCGGTGACGCCTGCATCGACCTGATGCGCCATTTGCCGGATGCTCATCAGGGCATGATGGTCTTGCTGTTCGTGCGGATCATGGAGCATTTGAAGGCTAGCGGCTTTCGCACCCTCAACCTCGGCATGGCGCCGCTTGCCGGGCTCTCGACCCACAACAAGGCACCGCTCTGGAACCACGTGGGCGAGCGCATCTACCGGAATGGCGAGCGTTTCTACAATTTCCGTGGCGTGCGGTTGTTCAAGGATAAATTCGATCCGGAATGGCAGCCGCGTTATCTCGTCGTCTCTGGCCGTGGCATGCCGGTCATTTCGATGTTCGACATCACCATGTTGATCGGCGGCGGGCTGAAGGGCATCCTTCGCAGATGAAGGTTCTGCCGATCATTTTTGCAGGCATCACGTTCGTCGCCGCCATCGTCAATATCGTCTCCGACCCGGCCCTGAAGGCCAAGAGCCTGCCGATCGATCGGATTTCCTTTCCCGAAGGCAAGGCGACCGGAGTAGTCATGTTGCTTTCGGGCGGCGAGGGGTGGTCGGACCGCGAGGAGCAGACGTCCGAGGCGCTGGTCAGGGACGGCGCCCTGGTGGTCGGCGTGGATATCCGCGACTATTACGCGGCGCTTGAGGAAGAGCGGGACGACTGCCTCTATCTGGTTTCCGATATCGAAGACGTGACGCGCCAGCTGCACCGCTCGGCCGATATCGCCACCTATCACCCACCGGTCGTGGCAGGTATCGGCGACGGCGGTACGCTGGCGCTCGCGATTGCCGCGCAAACGCCGGATTCGACGATCGCCGAGACGCTTGCCATCGACCCGCAGACCACCATCCCGCTATCGACCATCCTCTGCACCCCGGCGCCGAAGACGCCCGTCCCCGGCGGCACGGTCTACGGCCTGACGGAAGGCGATCTTCCCAACCCTGTCCGGATCGTCTTCAGTCCTGCGGCCGACGCGGCGGACCGCATCCGCGCGGAAGATCTGAAAAACACCCATCCCGCGATCGAGTACCGTGAAACGGCTGAGGGCGCGGATGTGGCCCTGCTGGAGAACACATCGGCCATCGTCCGGCGACTCGCCCATTCTGCTTCGCCGCTCAATCTGCCGATCGTGCCGATCCATGCGACGCCAAGGCACAACACCATGGCGATCATCTATTCCGGCGACGGCGGCTGGCGCGATATCGACCAGCAGCTCGGCACCTATCTGAAGGAAGAGGGCATCCCGGTCGTCGGCGTCGATGCATTGCGCTATTTCTGGAGCGAGCGAACCCCGGAACAGACCGCCGCCGACCTTTCCCATATTATCAGTTCCTACCGCAAACGCTGGAACGTCGATAATGTGCTGCTGATCGGATATTCTTTCGGTGCTAACGTCGTGCCGGCCACCTATCGGCTTCTGCCGGAGGCCGACAAGCAGGCGATCTCGCTCATCTCGCTTCTGGCGCTGTCTCATCAGGCGGATTTCGAGATTGATGTGAGCGGCTGGCTCGGTTTTACCGGGCTCGGCAAATACGGCGATCCGGTCGACGACCTGCGCGAGGTAGAACCGTCCAAGATCCAGTGCATCTACGGGCTGGAGGAAGATGACAGCGCCTGCCCGGCAGTCCGGGACATCCGCGGCGCCCAGGTGCTTGCCCGCGAAGGCGGCCACCACTTCGACGGCGACTACCGCGCCCTCAACCGCCTGATCGTCGACAGGGCCGTTGCGCTGATGGCGACCAACTAACCATCGACAGCGGGCGGACGTTCAAGAAACGGTGAAACCTCTGGTCATCGGCGCAGGTTCCTACATCTTCCGGCACATGATCCGGAATAGAGGAGAGCCGTCATGCCCCGCCTTTCGATCACGCGCATTCTAGCCGGCACCATGATCGCCGCATTGCTCGCCGGCACCGCCGCCGCCCATCACGGCTGGTCCTGGGCGCAAGCCGACCAGATAGACCTCAAGGGTACGATCCAGTCGATTTCGTTCGCGCCGCCGCATCCGATGCTCGAGGTGAGAGCCGAAGACGGCGTCTGGCGCGTCGAGCTCGGCAATCCCAACCAGACCCAGCGCTCCGGGTTCGTCGAAGGACAGGCTAAGGTCGGCGACCCGATCACCGCCACCGGCAACCGCTCCGAAGACCGCAGCGAAAGACGGCTGAAGGCGGTCCGGATCGTGGTCTCCGGCAAGACCTTCGATATCTATCCGGAACGCATCAAGACCAACTGAGGCGAGCATGGAATTTCTCGCTCCGCTTGCCGAAACGCCGCTGGCGCGGGCGATGATCACGTCTCCGACGCTCTATCTTCTGGTCAACGCTGCGCATATTCTCGGCATAGGCATGCTGTTCGGCGCCATCCTGGCGCTGGATCTTCGGCTGCTGGGCCTTGCCCCGGTCGTCCCGCTTGCCGTGATCGCGCCCTATCTGTCACGTCTTGCCGGCGCCGGGGTCCTGATCGCCATCGCCACCGGCCTCTGCCTCTTCTCGGTGAAGCCGCTGGAATATGCCCGCAACCCGGCCTTCCTCGCGAAGCTCGGCTTTGTAGCCCTGGGTCTTCTGAACGTTGCCATTGTTCATTTCAATTCCGGATGGCGGGCGGTGCTCGCCGGCAAAGCGCCCACGGCAGCACTTCGGTTTTCCGCCGTCCTTTCGATCGTGGTCTGGATAGCGGCAGTGATCGCCGGCAGATGGATCGGGTTCTTGTAGGCGTCTTGATAAATTCAAACACTTGAAGCACGCTGCATCGCAATTGCAACGCATGGAGTGACGACATGAAAACAGCAACCATTCCTTCCCTGCGCGTCGATCCCGAACTGCGTGCCGCAGCCGAGAGCGTGCTGAAAGAGGGCGAGACGCTGTCTGCTTTCGTCGAGAATTCTTTGCGGGCGCAGATCAACTATCGGCGGACGCAGGCGGAGTTTATCGCAAGGGGGCTTGCTTCGTTGGCCGAGGCGGAACGAACGAGCGTCTATTATTCCGCTGAAGAGGTTCTTGGCGAGCTGAAGAGCATGCTGGATGCCAAACGGGCAGAAAAACGCTCTAGATGACATATGCGATCAGGCTGACAGAGAGGGCGCGTGGAGATCTGAAACGCCTCTATGCATTTCTGCTTGACTGCGATGAAGAGGCGGCTGCACGCGCGCTCGACGTCATCACTCAATCAATGGAATTACTGAAGGAGTTTCCGTTCAACTGTCGCAAAGCGCCCGGAGAAAACGCATTTCTCAGAGAATTGCTCGTTTCCTTCGGCTCCTCCGGTTATATCGTTCTGTTTAGAATCGACAATGACAAGATCGTTACGATTGCCGCCGTCCGCCACCAGCGTGAAGACGACTACCACTGATCACCGGTCACTCACCATCGCCCGCGGATTGACCCAGGGTTCCTGGTTGCTGCGCGGTAGCGGCGTCTTGCCGAGAATATGGTCGGCCGCCTTTTCGCCGGTCATGATCGAGGGGCCGTTGAGGTTGCCGTAGGTCACGTGCGGGAAGATCGACGAGTCCGCTACTCGCAGACCGTCGATGCCGATCACCCGGCATTCCGGATCGACCACGGCCATCGGATCGTCGGCACGGCCCATGCGGCAGGTGCCGCAGGGGTGATAGGCGCTCTCCAGGTGTTCGCGCAGGAAAGCATCGATCTGATCGTCGGTCTCGACCTGTTCGCCCGGCTGGATTTCCGGGCCGCGGTACTCATCGAACGCCTTCTGGGAAAAGATTTCGCGGGTCAGCCGCACGCAGTGGCGGAACTTCTCCCAGTCTTCCGCATGGCTCATGTAGTTGAAGCGGATCACGGGATCGGCCTTCGGATCGGCCGACCGCAGCGTCACGCTGCCGCGCGATTTCGACAGGTTGTAGCCGACATGCACCTGGAAACCATGGCTTTTCGCCGCCGCCGTTCCATCGTAGGAAATCGCCACGGGAAGGAAATGATACTGGATATCCGGCTGCTTCAGCCCCGCGCTCGAGCGCAGGAAAGCGCAGGCCTCGAACTGGTTGGAGGCGCCGAGCCCACCCTTCGAGAGCAGCCATTGCGCGCCGACCACGCCCTGCCAGAACCAGGGCAGCCAAGAATAGAGCGATACCGGCTTGGTCGAGACCTGCTGGAAATAGAATTCCATATGGTCCTGCAGGTTTTCGCCGACGCCCGGCCGGTCGGCCTTCACTTCGATGCCCATCTCCTTCAGGTGATCCGCCGGGCCGATACCGGACAGCATCAGCAGTTTCGGCGAGTTGAAGGAGGAGGCCGAGACGATCACTTCGCGGTTGGCCTTGATCGTCTCGGTGACGCCCCGCCTTTCGATTTCGACGCCGACGGCCCGGCCGTTCTCGATGACGATTTTCTGCGCCAGCCCGTAGATCAATTCGACATTCTTGCGCTTCAGCGCCGGCCGCAGATAGGCATTGGCGGTGGACCAGCGGCGGCCGTTATGGATGGTCTGCTCCATCAACCCGAAGCCTTCCTGCTTCGAGCCGTTATAATCTTGCGTCATCTCGAAACCGGCCTGGCTGCCCGCCTGGATAAAGGCGTGGAAGAGCGGATTGTTCACCGGCCCGCGCTTTACATGCAACGGCCCGTCCGTGCCGCGCCAGCCTTCCTCGCCGCCATGGGAATGTTCCATGCGCTTGAAGTAAGGCAGCACGTCCGCATAGGCCCAGCCGGTCGCGCCGAGCTCCTCCCAGCGGTTATAGTCTTCCGCATGGCCTCGGACATAGACGAGCCCGTTGATCGACGACGACCCGCCGATCACCTTTCCGCGCGGCGCGGTGATGCGGCGGTTGTTGAGGTTCGGCTCCGGTTCGGAAAGATAACCCCAGTTGTAGCGCTTCATGCTCATCGGCCATGCGAGCGCCCCCGGCATCTGGATGAACGGCCCGAAATCCGATCCGCCCGCCTCGATGACGATCACGGAATGCCTGCCGTCCTCCGAGAGGCGATAGGCCATGGCCGAGCCCGCCGATCCGGAGCCGATGATGACGTAATCTGCCTGAAGCATGGTCTGATCCTGTTAGGCTTTGTTTACTTTAATTTCGGTGGTCGCCGCCCAACGCGGGAAAGATTCAGAAATACCGCTTAGGCTGCCAATAAAGGTTGTGGTGACTCAAGGATACGCGCTTGGCGAAGGGTTTTGGCCTTAGGCTTTCTGAACGGTTGGGGAAAGAAATAGCGACCCGCGAAACCCTTGAACGCTTGCGTGACCGGCAAGGAAGGGAAAACAGAAAGGTTCATGCGGAAGACAGCCTCGGTTGGAGCTATTTTAAACGCAAAACTAGGGGAACGGTTTGGGCGTGTATGCCTTTCACGGCAATGCTGCTCATTCAAAAGCCGGATCGCACGACATTCGATTTTCTGTTTGTTTTGTTCGTTTGGCTGATCTGCCTGTTTCTTCTCAGAAATTCCCTCTACGATTTTTTTGTAAAGATACGCGGCGACGGGCGCCGATAAACGGGAAGAGCTTGCCGAAGATTGTCGCCCCGTCATCGGTTTAGTTTCCCGCCTATGCATTATCTTCATGAAAACCCCTCAATACGGCGCCTCGACCTTGCCCATGCCCACATAGACCGTCTTCAGCTCGGAATAATGCTCCAGCGCGGCGAGCGAATTTTCCCGCCCGAAGCCGGATTGTTTGGAACCGCCGAAGGGAATTTCCACCGGGCAGAGATTGTAGGTGTTGATCCATAGCGTGCCCGCTTCGAGCTGATCGACGACGCGATGCCCCCGCGTCAGATCGGACGTGAACACCCCGCCCGAAAGGCCGAATTCCGTGCCGTTGGCCCGCGCGATCACCTCGGCCTCGTCGTCGAAATCGAGCACGCACATGACAGGCCCGAATATCTCCTCACGCGCGATAGTCATCTCGTCGGTGACGTCGGCGAAGACGGTCGGCTGCACGTAATAACCTTCGCCGGTGACGTGGTTGGGAATGCCGCCGCCGGTGACGAGCGTGGCACCTTCGGCCTTGCCCTTATCGATATAGCTCATCACCTTCTGCCGCTGGTCGAAGGAAACCATCGGGCCGAGCTGAGTCGCTTCGTCCATGGGGTCGCCGATCACCATGTTTTCGGTGCGCGCCTTGAGGCGCGACAGGAACGTCTCCTTGATGCTCCGCTGCACGAACACCCGGGTGCCGTTGGAGCAGACCTGGCCGGTCGAATAGAAATTGCCGAGCATCGCCCCGCCGACCGCCGAGTCGATGTCGGCGTCGTCGAAGACGATCAGCGGCGATTTGCCCCCGAGTTCCATCGTCACATGCTTGAGGCTGCCGGCCGCTGCCGCCGCCACCTTGCGGCCGGTCGGCACCGAGCCGGTCAGCGACACCTTGGCGACATCGGCGTGGTTGACCAGCAGCGGCCCGGTCGTCCGGTCGCCCTGGATGACGTTGTAGAGCCCCTTCGGCAGCCCCGCTTCGATCAGGATCTCGGCGATCTTCAGCGCCCCGAGCGGCGTGTTTTCCGACGGCTTGAACACCATCGCATTGCCGCAGATCAGTGCCGGTGCGCCCTTCCAGCAGGCGATCTGCTGCGGATAGTTCCAGGCGCCGATGCCGACGCAGACGCCTAGAGGCACCCGTTTCGTATAGGCAAAGTCCTGCCCCAGCGGGATGTAGCTGCCGTTGAGTCCTGCCGCTGCGATACCCCCGAAAAATTCGAAGGCATCGGCGCCCGAAGTCGGGTCGGCGACGATGGTTTCCTGGATCGGCTTGCCGGTATCGAGCGTCTCCAGCTCGGAAAGTTCGCGGTTGCGCTCTCGCATGATGTCGGCGGCGCGTTTGAGGATGCGGCCGCGCGCCGTTGGGCTCATCGCAGCCCATGCCGGCTGGGCGCGTTTGGCGGCGGCGATCGCCCTCTCGACGATCGCGGGCGTTGCCGCATGCAGCCGGGCGATCACCTCGCCGGTCGCCGGATAGAGGCTTTCGATGACGGTGCCGTCGGTATCCTCGACATATTCGCCGTCGATGAAATGGCTGGCGATCGGCTGGGCTTTCATCTCATTCTCCGCGCGGATAGCGTTTGGATTCCTCGAGATTGTCGAGGTTCATGTGGTTGCGCATGTAGCGCTCGGATGCTTTCTGCAAGGGCTGGTGGTCCCAGGGATAATAAGCGCCGTTGCGCAGCGCCTCGTAGACCACCCAGCGCCGCGCCTGGCTTTCACGCACCGCAGCGTCGAAGGCACCCATGTCCCACCGCTCCTCGCGCTGGCGCCGGAAGAGAGCGACCACCTCGGCAAAATCGGGATCGTCGGCGAGGTTGTCGAGTTCCTTCGGATCGCTTTCCAGATCGAACAACTGGTCCGGATCGAGCATGCAGTGGACATATTTCCACTTGCCCTCGCGAATGGCGACGAGCGGCGCATAGGAGCCTTCCGCGGCATATTCCATCAGCACCGGGCTCGTGCGGGCAGTACCCTCCATCATAGGCTTCAGGCTTTCGCCGTCCGTCCAGGGCTCGATCTCGTCCATGGAAATGCCAGCGAGGTCGCAGAGCGTCGGCGTCACGTCGAGGTTGGAAACAGGCGCCAGATGCAGACCGGCGGGCACACCAGGACCTGCGATCATCAGCGGCACACGCGCCGACCCTTCGAAGAAGTTCATCTTGAACCAAAGCCCGCGCTCGCCGAGCATGTCGCCGTGGTCGGAGCAGAACAGGATGATCGTGTCGTCGAGCATCCGTGTCCGCGTCAGCGTGTCGACCAGCTCGCCGACCTTCTCGTCGATATAGGAAATATTGGCGAAATAGGCTCTTCGCGAGCGGCGGACATTGTCTTCCGTCACGTCGAAATTCTTGTAGTCGCAGGAAAAGATGATCCGCTTCGAATGCGGGTCCTGGTCTTCCAGCGGGATCGGTCCGACCTCCGGCAACAGGTGCTGGCAATCCTCGTAAAGATCCCAGAACTTCTTCCGCGCCACATAGGGGTCATGCGGATGGGTGAAGGAGACGGTCAGCGCCCAGGGGCGCCGTTCCGCATCGTCCCGCTCGCGGGCGAGGTGATAGAGCTTCTGGTTGGCGAGAAAGGCGACCTCGTCGTCATATTCCATCTGGTTGGTGATCTCGGCCACGCCAGCGCCGGTCACCGAACCGAGATTGTGGTACCACCAGTCGATCCGTTCTCCCGGCTTGCGGTAATCCGGCGTCCAGCCGAAATCGGCCGGATAGATATCGGTCGTCAGCCGGTCCTCGAACCCGTGTAATTGATCCGGCCCGACGAAATGCATCTTTCCCGAAAGCGCCGTGTAATAACCCGCGCGGCGCAGGTGATGCGCAAAGGTCGGGATAGACGAGACATATTCCGCGGCATTGTCGTAGACCCGCGTCCGGCTCGGCAATTGCCCGGCCATGAATGAGGCGCGTGCCGGCGCACAGAGCGGCGAGGATGTGTAATTGTTGACAAACCGCGCGCTGCGCGCTGCGAGCGCCTTGAGGTTCGGCGCATGCAGCCACTCCGCCGGTCCGTCCGGAAACAGCGTCCCGTTCAACTGGTCGACCATGACGATGAGGATGTTGGGCTTGGTCATGGCAGGTGTCTTCCTCGCAGGCGGCATGGTCTCCAGAGTGAGTTATTTTTGATCGTCTTGGCAATCAAGAAGCGATTGCGAACCTTCCTGTCCCAAAAGCGCGCCATTGACCCCGATCAAGCTCGCTCCACATCCTATCCGTTAGGTTCGGGTGAGGTTTTGGCACAAAGGGGGTTGGCTATGACGTTCGGTCTGGATGCGCCGTCGGTTTTGACGGTCCGTGACAAGTGGGGCTGGTTTCTTGCCCTCGGCATTCTGCTGCTGATCTTCGGTTTTATCGCGCTCGCAAATCTCTTCGTGGCGACCGTCGCCTCGGTCTTCTACATCGGCATGATGATGCTGGTCGGCGGGGTCGCTTATCTCGTCCATGCCTTCCAGGTGAAGGGCTGGGATCATATCCTGTTCTGGGCGGCAAGCGGCATCCTCTATACGATCGCCGGCCTGCTCGCCTTCTGGAATCCGGCGCTGACAGCCGTCATCGTCACCTTTTTCATGGCAGTGGCGCTGATCGTCGCGGGCGTTTTCCGCACCTGGATCGGGTTCAGGATGCGGCCGATGCGGGGTTCCGGCTGGGTTATTTTCGGGGGAGTCATCACGGCTCTTGCAGGCCTCGTCATTGCGCTCGGCTGGCCGGTGAACAGCCTCTGGATCCTCGGCCTGTTCCTCGCAATCGACCTCACGATGCAAGGCTGGGCCCTGATCGCGGTTGCACTTGCGGCCAAGCCCTGAGGCACGCAAAGGTTGCCGCTAAGTCTCTAAAATCTTGTATAAAAATGCCTTTTATCGTCATAAAAATTTCATCCAACGGTCACGTTCGGGAAAGGTATTTTTGACCAATTGCTGGGAACCTGACATTCGTGTTGAGGCGTGTTTTAGGCCATTGCGCAGTGGAGTAGTGAGTAATGTCGTCTGCGGCCATCTTGGAACCGGGCGTTTTCCGCCGGTATGCGAGCGATCAGCTTGTCACCCTAGCAAAATTGGTACTGGAAAATGCCTTCCAGCCGATCGTCGAGGTCGGCACCGGTTCCGTCTTCGGGTATGAATCGCTGCTGCGCGGCCAGGAACGGATCGGTTTCTCTTCGCCGCTCGAACTGCTCGATCAGGCCCAGGAGACCGGCCAGCTTCTGGCGCTCGAACAGATGATGGCAGCCCGGGCCCTGGCGAAATTCGCCAGCCTGCCTGATTTTTCGTCCCAGACGCTGTTCCTCAATCTCGACGTCCGGCTGATCCGCCACGGCCACCATTTCCTCGAAAAGGTCGTGCAGCACCTGCGCAAGGCGAATATCGCACCGTCTTCCGTCTGCTTCGAATTCTCCGAGCGCTTCGACAACACCACCGTGCCGGAATTCGCCGATCTGGTCACCCAGATGCGGAAGGAGGGCTTCAAGCTGGCGATCGACGATTTCGGCGTCGGCCACGGCGAAATGAAACTGCTCTGCGACTATCCGGTCGATTACCTGAAGATCGACCGCCATTTCATCGCCGGCATCGATAAGAACCCGCGCAAGCGCCACCTCGTCAAGAACATCGTCGGCATCGCCCACGTGCTCGGCATCCGCGTCATTGCCGAGGGCATCGAGACGGAAGCGGAATTCCTCGTCTGCCGCGAATACGGCGTCGATCTCGTCCAGGGCTGGTTCATTGCCCGGCCGACGACATTCGTGTCCGAGCTGCAGCCATCCTTCCCTTACCTTGCCGATATCGGCCGTACCCGGCGCTCCAGCCAGTCGCTCGATGAAATACTCATCCGCAAGCAGATCGAACACCTGCCGGCCGTTTACGAGAATCAGAGCATCGACAGCGTTTTCGACCTGTTCCGCCGCAATCCGCGGCAGGCCTTCTTCCCGGTGCTGAATGCCAATGGCGAGCCGCGCGGCGTCATCAACGAATACCATCTCAAGGAATATATCTATCAGCCCTTCGGCCGCGATCTCCTGAAGAACAAGGTCTACGAGCGCTCGATCTCGCATTTCGTCGACCGCGCCCCGATCGTCGGGCTGGATGCGGAAGCCGAAGAACTGATGACCCTGTTTGCCAATATGGAAAACAGCGCCTGCGTCATCCTCACCGAAAACATGCGGTATGCGGGCGTCGTCTCGGCCGCCTCGCTGATCAAGGTCATCAACGAAAAGCAGTTGAAGGTCGCTCAGGACCAGAACCCGCTGACGGGCCTGCCGGGCAACCGCGCCATCCGAGACTTCATGCAGGAAACCGGCCGCGACGACGACGAAGCCCGCTTCTTCTGCTATTGCGACTTCGACAACTTCAAGCCGTTCAACGACCATTACGGCTTCCAGATGGGCGACCATGCAATCTCGCTGTTCGCCGCCCTGGTAAAGCGTTATTTCTTCTCCGACGGCGATTTCCTCGGCCATGTCGGCGGCGACGATTTCTTCATCGGCGTACGTGACTGGACCCGCGAGGAGCTCAACGAAATCCTTGGGCGGCTGCTCTCCGATTTCCATGACGATGTCGTCGAACTCTATTCCCCCGAAGAACGCGCTGCCGGCAAGATCCGCGGTCACGACCGCTCCGGCGCCGAGCGCGATTTCCCGCTGCTGCGCTGCTCGATCGGCGTGCTGGAATTGCCCCAGGGCCTTTTGCTCGACGATGTCGGCCGCATCGGTTCGGAGATCGCCGCGGTCAAGGCGGAAGCCAAGGAAAGCGAGGGCGGTCTGGTTTTCGCGAGTTTCGGCGAGACAAAATGACCTAGGCGGCGGAACGCCGCCTTCCTATCGCAAGGCGACTATCCTAAGTCAGGAGCCTACCACCGATCCCGTCGGTGGCCGCGCTGAGAGGAGTCTTGTCCATGCCGCTTCCCACCGAAATGCGTTTCGTCGATCTGCCGTCCTTCGGAGAGCCGGAGGTGATGACCATTGCCAGGGGGCCGCTGCCGGCGGTGCGGCCGGGTGAAATCCTGGTCAAGGTGGAGGCGGCCGGCATCAACCGCCCGGACGTGCAGCAACGCAAGGGCGCCTATCCGCCGCCGAAGGACGCAAGCCCCATCCTCGGCCTGGAAATATCAGGCGAAGTCGTCGCACTCGGCGAGGGCGTCAGCGAATTCAAGCCCGGCGACAAGGTCTGCGCGCTCGCGAACGGCGGCGGTTATGCGGACTATTGCACCGTGCCGGCAAGCCAGGCTCTGCCCTGGCCAAAGGGTTATGATGCGGTCAGGGCCGCGGCTATTCCGGAAACCTTCTTCACCGTCTGGGCCAATCTCTTCCAGATGGCGGGCCTCACGGAAGGCGAAAGCGTGCTGATCCACGGCGGCACCAGCGGCATCGGTACGACTGCCATCCAGCTTGCCAAGGCGTTCGGCGCGACGATCTACGCGACGGCCGGATCGAGGGAAAAATGCGATGCCTGCGAAAAGCTCGGTGCCGTCAGAGGCATCGACTACAGGACCGAGGATTTTGCCGAGGTCATCAAGGCGGAAACCGGCGGCCGTGGCGTCGATGTCGTGCTCGACATGATCGGCGCCGCCTATCTCGAAAAGAACCTTTCGGTTCTCGCCAAGGACGGCTGCCTGTCGATCATCGCTTTCCTCGGCGGCAACATCGCCGAAAAGGTCAATTTGTCGCCGATCATGGCCAAGCGTCTGACGGTCACCGGCTCCACCATGCGCCCGCGCACGCCAGACGAAAAACGCGCCATCCGCGACGATCTTCTGGCCCAGGTCTGGCCGCTCCTGGAAGACGGAACGGTCGCCCCGGTCATCCACTCCGTCCTGCCGTTCGCAGACGTCGTCGAGGCCCACAAGCTGATGGAGACCAGCAGCCATATCGGCAAGATAGTCGTGACCCTTTGACAAATTTGTCAAATTATATCAGCTTTGGTATAAGTGATGAAGCCGGTCGTTTTTCTCGGTGATGCCCTGGTGCAGCTGCGGGACTTTCCGGAAGGAGCCCGTAAGGAAGCGGGAGTCCAGTTGCATAAAATTCAACTTGGCCTTGAGCCGAGCGACTGGAAGCCTATGACGACGATTGGAGCGGGCGTGCGGGAAATCCGCATTCGCGACGAAGCGGGCGCTTTTCGCATCATCTACGTGACCAAAATAGAGGATGCCGTCTACGTCCTGCATGCGTTTCAAAAGAAGACGCAGCAGACGGCAAAGCGGGATCTTGATATCGCCATCGCGCGTCTGCGGCAGATTTGATTGGATTGGACCTATGGAACGTCAGAGCTTTTCAAATGTCTGGGACGCGCTGGAAAACACCCCGGCGGAAGCGGCCAATATGTCTATGCGCTCGGCCCTGCTGATTGCGATCGAGCAGAAGGTCCGGAACTGGAATGTGACCCAGAAGGATGCTGCGGCTCGCCTCGGCATCACCCAGCCACGCCTGAACGACTTGCTGCGGGGCAGGATTGCAAATTTCAGTCTGGACGCACTCGTTGAATTGGCTGGGAGAGTTGGGCTTTCCGTCCGGCTGGATATCGCGGACGCAGCCTGATCTCCGACCCACCCACGCTGACGGAATCAGCAAGATCGTGGTGACGTTGAGCTGAAGGGGAGAATCTGCCTCGATCGAAGCTGGCGAATTCTAGCGGCGGAAGGTCGCCTTCGCAACTCAATTAAATACGCAATCGTTTATATAACGTGGCTTGCAGAACAGGGCTTTGGCCCTTACCTTTTAGTCATCGTCAACGTAGTGAAAGGAAGGTGATCCAATGTCTAGTGAGATTTCGGTCTGCGTAACGGGCAATGGAAAGGTGGCGGTTTTGACGGGGCAACCCTCGGCCTGAACATCATCTTCCTTCGGGGAGCTCATGAAGCGCCCCGGGTTCGTTCAACCGGACCAAACTCATGGAAGGGTCGCCTTGAGCGGCCCTTTTCCTTTTATGGCCCTTTCATTCGGCGGCTTTTCATTCAGCGCCGGCGGCTCTTCATTTTTCATTATTCTCATTTGAGAAAGACCCATGCGCCGTTCGCATAGGTGGCCTGCTAAGTGGGCGCTTTCAGTGCAGGTTTGATGAGCTTATATAAGCGTCATCGAAGCAAACGAGAGCGCCAAGGACTGGCAGCTGGGCTTCGAAAATCCCAGGAAAGGGGAACCATCATGAACGTCGCACGCACTCTCAACAATTGGCGCAAATACCGTCAGACGGTTGCCGAACTGGGCCGTATGACACCGCGCGAACTCAACGATCTCGGCATCGCCCAGGGCGACATCCGCCGGGTAGCGCGTCAGGCCGTCGGCTTCTGATCGCCATCTGACATTCAGTTATGTCGAACGCCCGCACACGCGGGCGTTTTGCATTTTACGCATAGCTGCCATCTCAAATCCCGATCCGTCCGAGCGCCGGAACCTTGATGCCGGGATTGGCGATATCGAGGCCCGCGACCAGGCCCAGGAAGTGTACCTCGAATCCGCTGCGCAAACCGGCCGACAGGCCGATAAGGCCGCGCAGGGTCACATGCACATCGCGCCAGTCCTCGTCCAGATGAATGAATTCGCCGTCCGGCAGGTAGTCGCGCCCGACTGCGTGCGGCGGCAGCACGGCGTCGAGTTCCGGCACGCTGCGCAGCACATGGGCGACGAAGGTATTGGAGTTCGGCCCTGGCCAGATCGTATAGCCGCCCGCCTCGGCATAAGGGTAGGCGGCGATCGAGTCTTCGACCTTCGGGATCAGCAGTTCCGCCTTCGAACCGGTGACCGAAGTAACGATTTGCGGCGTGTTGGAATACCAGTAGGCGTCAGGCGCATAGCCGTTGCGGCGGATCGGCGAACCCCACCCCACCTTGTCGAAGCGCGTATAGGTTTTCGCGCCTTTTTCCTTGAAGACGATCCAGGCGTGGCTTGCGACCGCACCTTTCAGGCCTCCCGTCATCGCCGAGAACACGTAGATCGCCGCTTCGTTGCTTGTCTCGGGCTTTGGCAGAATGCCGGCCGACGACCAGCGCGCATCGCTCCAGCGCGATGGTCGGTCCTTGATCGCCCATAATCCTGCCGACGCGAAGGTCGGAACCAGGTAGACGATGAAGATGACCAGAAACAGCCGCTTAACCGATTTCATACGGTCCCCCATGAAAATCCCGCCGGACTCGTTTAAGAGCCTGTGATATCCGCCACACGATAGGCACCATTGAAACCGGCAATTTCAGGACAGACCATGCAAAACCCCGTTACCGTCGAAGTTACTAGAGGCAACCTGGTCGAAAGCCGGCACCGCGGGCTCGGTGCCGTGGTGGATGGCGACGGCAAGGTGCTGTTCTCGTTCGGCGAGGCGGACGCGCATGTTTTCCCCCGTTCCGCCAGTAAGGCCATGCAGGCTTTGCCGCTCGTCGAGAGCGGTGCAGCGGACGTTTATGGCTTCGGCAACAAGGAACTCGCCTTTGCCTGCGCCTCCCATTCCGGCGAGGACGCCCACGTGGCGATGGCCGCCTCGATGCTGGGCAAGGCCGGCCGCGACGACAGCGCGCTCGAATGCGGCGCCCATTGGGCCTCCGAACAGGCGGTGCTGATTCATCAGGCCCGCACCATCGAGGCGCCGACGGCACTTCACAACAATTGCTCCGGCAAACATTCCGGCTTCGTCTGCACCTGCGTGCACACGGGCATGGAGGTCACGGGCTATGCCGGTTACGACCATCCGCTGCAGGCCGAAATCCGTGGCACGATGGAGACGCTCACCGGCGCCATCATCGGTCACCAGAATTGCGGCACCGACGGCTGCTCGATCCCCACTTACGCGGTGCCGCTGAAGGGCCTCGCCCACGGCTTCGCAAAAATGGCGACCGGCAACACCTTGTCCGCCGAGCGCGCCAAGGCCTCGCGCCGGTTGATGGATGCCTGCATGGCCGAGCCCTTTTACGTCGCTGGCACCAACCGCGCCTGCACCAGGCTGATGGAACTCGCGCCCGGCAGGATCTTTGCCAAGACCGGCGCCGAAGGCGTCTTTGTCGCCGCCCTTCCGGACCAGGGCATCGCCATGGCGGTGAAATGCGAGGACGGCACCACCCGCGCCGCCGAAGCGATGATCTTCGCCCTGATTGCCCGCTATTTCGAAAAGGGCGGCGAGGTGCACACCAAGCTGATGGCGATGGCCAACAAGCCGATGAAGAACTGGAACGACATCCATGTGGGTGACGTGAGGGTGACCGACGCGCTGTTTGCGTGAGATCGGCTAGACTGTTTTCGGCGGAAGGCAATTGGAGTGGCCAGCTTCCCCACGCTCCGTCATCCTCGGGTCAAGCCCACTGCTGTCCGGTTTGAATTGCGGCCCATGTAAAGACCATTTGGTTTTGGTTTGTTGGCGTGTCGGGAGGCGGCTTGAGGAGTTGGTCTGTTCTTTTGCGGCGCATGATGTTTGCGCGCACGAGGCGTGCGAAGGCGAGCGGGCTTTGGACGGTGGTTTGGTCGTCCTTGGCCATGCGCAGGAGCAGGAAGGCGATGAGGGCGACAGCGATCTGGATGCGTACGGCGTTCTCGGAGGTGCCGAGGAAATGGCGGATTTTCAGGGTCTGCTTGACCCAGCGGAAGAACAGTTCGATCGCCCAGCGTCGCTTGTGAGGATGAGGATGACGGGGGGGGATGGTGGCCCCTGCGCATACGGCGGTGAAAAGACGTTGCTTGTGCCCGGCTACGTCCGATTTCGCGCTCCGAACTAAACCTCGATCACACGGATCCCCATCGCCCGGTAAGGCGCCATCCGCTCCTCTTCGATTCCCTCCTGCACGATCATCCCCGACAATGCCGAAACCGGCATGATCACATGCGGCGAGACCGCATCCAGCTTCTCCGCAGTGACGAGCGTGATTGTCTCCGCCGAGCACGCGGCGATGTGGCGCTTGATCGCCGCCTCTTCGAAATCGCCGGTCGAAAGCCCGCGCACCGGATGCACGGCAGTGACGCCGAGGAAGAAGATGTCCGGCCGCATCAGCGCGATCTGTGCCGTCGCGGCTGCCCCGGTCGCCACCATCGAATGTTTGTAGAGCCTTCCGCCGATCAGGATCACTTCGGCCGTCGGATGGTGTTCGAGTTCGGCTGCGATCGTCGGGCTGTGAGTGACGACGGTGAAGGCGAAGTCACGGGGCAGGGCGCGGGCAATTTCCGCCGTCGACGTGCCGCCATCGAGAAAGATCGTTTGCCCTTTTTGTACCATCCCGGCTGCCTTTGCGCCGAGCCGCTGCTTGACGTCTAACGACACCGCCCGCCGGGTGGAGAAATCCGGCAGGTCGGGAGAGATAGGCATCGCCCCGCCATGCACCCGCCGCAGCAGCCCTTCTGCCGCCATCTCCCGAAGATCCCGCCGGATCGTGTCCTCCGAAAGCGAGAACTCCTCCGCCGCCCGCTTGGCGACGACCTGCCCCTCCCGGCGCAGCATGTCGAGGAGGAGGCTCTTGCGTTGGCTTGTCAGCATGGTTCTTGACTCTGCACGAAATTGCATGAATAAGCGTGAACATGCCTGAAATTTCTAATTATGTAAAGCATTTTGGGCATATTCGTGCAATTCCGCGATGAATGCGGACAAGTTTGGAGAAGCGAAGATGTTGATTTTGATCGCAGGGCCCTATCGTTCGGGCACCAATGACGACCCGCAGAAGATGGCCGAAAACCTGAAGCGGCTCGAAGCGCCGTCGCATGCGCTGTTCAAGGCCGGCCATGTGCCGATGATCGGCGAATGGGTGGCGCTGCCGGTCTGGCATGCCGCCGGCGGAAAGAATGTGGGCGACGACCTGTACGAGGAGATCTTTCACCCGGTCGCCGGCCGCCTGCTGCAGCTTTGCGAAGGCGTGCTGCGCCTGCCGGGAGCGTCCAAGGGCGCCGACAACGATGTCCGGATCGCCAACGAGCGCGGTATTCCGGTCTGGTATCGGCTGGAGGATGTGCCCGGCGTCAGCTGACCGGCGGTTTGAGGCTTTGAGCCTGAAAAAACCGTGCTAGAACGGCGCGGTCCAAAGGAGGATTTTCATGTATACGCTGTTCTTTTCGCCCAATGCCTGTTCGCTGGCCAGCCACATCGCGCTTGCCGAATCCGGCCTTCCCTACGAGATCAAATGGGTGAAATTCGCCGACAAGGAACAGCAGTCGGAAGCTTACCTGAAGATCAATCCGAAGGGCCGCGTACCGGCACTTGCGACGCAGCGGGGCGTCATCACCGAGTCCGTCGCGATCCTCGCCTTCATCGCCCAGGCAGCACCCGAGGCGAAGCTCGCGCCGCTCGACGACCCGTTCCTGTTCGGCAAGATGCAGGCCTTCAACGCCTATATCGCCTCGACGGTCCACGTCGCCTATGCCCATTGGCGCCGCGGTTATCGCTGGGCGGACAACCAGTCCTCCTTCGATGACATGATCGCCAAAGCACCAAAGGTCTTTCACGAGTGTTTTCAGGTGATCGAGGACTCGTTGCTCGAAGGTCCTTATGTGCTCGGCGAAACCTATTCGGTCGCCGACGCCTATCTCTACCTGATGACCGATTGGCTCGCCAACATGAAGCTTGATCGCGCCGATTTCCCGAAGGTCAACGCGCATTACGAGCGGATGAAACAGCGTCCGGCCGTCCAGCGGGCTCTGGCCGAACAGGCCGCCGCGACTGTTGCCTGACGCTGGCGGCGGGCTTTTTTCGCTAGAAGCATGGATTGAACGTCAGCCACCCGATCCGCCCTTTCGAGAAGCGGATCCTGGGGGCTTCAGGCACATTTGGCGAGAGGCGCTTTATTGCAGTTCGTGTCCGTGTGAAGCGGGCGCGGGAAGGGCAGGTCGGCGAGCTGCCGCAGGTCCATCGAGCGGATGTCGGGATGGCGGAACGGGTCGTTCGCCTCGATCTCCGCCAGTGTTTCGGTCGTTTCCAACCAGTCTTTCAGGTTCAAGAAAATCTTCAGCGGTCCCATGACCGTCACCTCGCAAATTTGTTATCATTTGCAGAGGCAATATCGGCTCTGTTGTCGCCTTTTTCAATTGAGTTCTTGAGAGGATGACTATAGAAAATCTATATGGGTAATCTCAACCTTGTGCATCTCAACGGCTTGCGGGCGCTGGAGGCGGTCGGGCGCCTAGGCTCCCTGCAGGCGGCAGCCGACGAGCTGGGAGTGTCGGTCGGCGCCGTCAGCCAGCAGGTCATCAAGGCCGAAGCCCAGCTCGGCCAGCCGGTGTTTCAGCGCCTGCCGAAGGGCATGACGCCGGTCGATGCGGCGCGGCCCATGCTGGCGCGACTGACCGAAGGTTTCCATGCACTTTCCGAAGCGGTGGCGATCGGCAGGCGGCAGGACGATGCGCTGCTGACCATCTCCGTCGCACCGGTCTTTGCTGCCCGTTTCCTCGTCCATAGGCTTGATCGGTTCTCGAGCCTGCACCCGGAAATCCGCCTGCGCATCGATGCGACGACCAGGCTTGCCGATCTCGGCGTCGACGATATCGATCTCGGCATCCGTGTCGGTCCGGGCACATGGCCGGGCGTCGATGCGGAACTGCTGATCGAGCAGACGGTGTTTCCGGTCTGCTCGCCGGCGCTCGCAGAGAAGCTGAAGGAGCCCAAAGACATCCTGAAACTGCCGGCGATCATCGACGGCCCCTCGATGTTTTCCTGGGAGATCTGGCTGAACGAAGCGGGTTTGTCCGGCGCCGGCATGGCGACCCGTCACGTCTTCAACGACGCCTCGCTCTGCCTCGACGCGACGATTGCCGGGCAGGGGGTGATGCTGGCCTGGCATACGCTGGCCACCTACGCACTGGAACAGGGGCGGCTGGTCGAGCCGTTTGCGATCCGGGCGCATACCGGCATGGGGCACTATCTCGTCACCCGCGCCGGCGCACGGCTGCCTGCAAAGGTGAGGGCCTTCCGGGACTGGCTGAAGACGGAGCTGCCGCCGCTCCCGGAAAGCCGAAGCTGAGGCGTTACGCTGGTTCGGCGGTCCGCTTGTCCCACATGGCCTTGAAGCCGGGGCGGGCCTGGGCGGCCTCAAGCCAGGCCTTCAGCGCCGGCCGACCGTCGAAAACCGGCGCGTGACCCTGCGCATAACGAACCAATTCCGCCACGTTGATGTCCGCCACGGTAAAGCGCCCGCCGACCATGTGGCTGTTTTTGGAAAGATGCTTTTCGAGCACGTCGAACGGCCGCTTCAGCAGGCGTGCGGCGACGTCGATCTCAGTCCTGCCTTCCTCGCTGTCCTGCTTGCCGCCGGCGATCGTGGCGGAGATCTTCAGCGCCGGGCTCTCGATGCTCGTCGCGCCGAACAGCGACCACTGCACCATCAGCGCCTCCTCGGCGATGTCCTTCGGACCGAGCTCGCCACCATATTTGCGGGCAAGATAGAGCGTGATCGCCAGCGATTCGTGCAGCACAAAACCGTCGTCGTCCATCGACGGAATGGAGCCCATCGGATTGATGGCGAGAAATTCCGGCGACAGCGTGTTGACCGGCGCACCAGGCGCCATCGGCTCGGGCAGGCGGTAACCCTGGATGATCGGAATATGTTCGAAAGGAATACCCAGTTCCTCGACGAGCCAGAGCGGGCGCGTGGCGCGCGAGCGGTAAACACCATAGATTTTCAGCATTAAGGTCCCTCCAGAAAATGCGAGCGCAAGCTAGGGGCGGAGCGCGCAAAACGGAAGCTCAATCCGCGTTGGACGGTTATGAAAGTTTTCGATGAATCACCCGGTCAGGCAATCCGGTTGTTCTCGATCGTCAGATGCTTGAACCCCTGGGCCTGCCCGCCTCCGCGGCCGAGTTCTGCCGTAGACGGCGTCTTCCAGCGGTGGCCGATCACCGCACCGTCCTTCACCGCCTCGAACAGGTTGCCGGAAATCAGCGCTCCGCCGGCGCCTTCCACCACCGTCACAGCACAGCCGACCTTCGCCTGCCTGACGACGTTGTTGCTGGCGAGCACGTTGCGCAGGTACGGCCCGAAACCGAGCGCCATGCCCCAGAGCGGCACATTCTCGATCACGTTGCCGGTCACCGCCGTATCCGCCTCGACGCTGATGCCGACGCCGAAGATCGCTTCATCGAGGACATAGGGGCCTGTGGGTTTCAGGTTGCGGACGATATTGTTGGCGACGGTCGCGAGCCGGCCGCCCTCGTTGAAATTGACGACCGAAATGCCGTTCGCCGCGCCATCGACGATATTGCCGAGGACCATCGCGCCCTCGAAGGTGAATTCCGCATAGATCGCTGTTTCGCCCGACGCGAGGCAGGTATTGTTGGCAATCTGGGCGTTCGAAGCGCTGTTGGCGCGGATTGCCGAAAAGGCCGATTGCGAGATCTGGTTGCCGGTCACCGTCACGTTGTCGGCGCGAAACAGATTGATCGCATTGCCGTACTGGCCGGTGCCGCCGTTGGTGGCGCCGATCCGGGAGATGCGATTGCCGGAAACGATCGTGCCGTCGGCGCCCTTGGTCCGGCGGTGGATGAGGATGCCGCCATTGCCGCAGTTGAAGACGGTATTGCCTGTGACAGAAAGTCCAGTGCTTTCAACGGCATAGAGGCCATATTCGGCAGCGCCCGAAATACGGCTCCGCTCGATCCGGCCGCCGCAGCGTTCGAGTTGTACGGCGGTCTTGCCCGCGCCGATGATCTCGCAATTGTCGATGACGATCTCACCGATGCCGCGCATGTGGACGAGTGCCGGGCTCTGGTCGTCGAGCCTGCGGTTCGCCCCGTCGATGACGATGTTGGAAAGCTCGATGCGGCGCGCGCCGTCGGCCGTGAGCATCCGCCCGTCGCCAGAATAAACGAGCCGGGAAGCCCCGGCCACGCCGGTAATGCGGGTGCCGTCCGGCAGGTCCAGATCGGACACCAGGTAGTTCCCAGGCGGCAGGAAGACGGGCATGTTCTGGCGGGCCGCCTTGGCGATGATCTCTGCGAGCTTGCGGCTCTGCTTGTCACCGCCGTCCGGGGTGACGCCGTGTGCGCCGGCATCGATCGAACCGCGCAGGTCGATCGTCGAAAAGCCCTGGGGGGCGGCGAAGAGGGGCCGAGGCACGGCTCCTGCCGCCGCCGCACCCGCGATCATCGTCAATGCCGTGCGTCTCGAAATCATCCAGCGTGTCTCCTCTGCGTCAATAAAGCATTTTCCATGCCGGCCCTTTATATTGTTACTATGCTCAAGGGTTCCGATTGATTCAGTAAAAAAGGCTTCTTTCGAAGCTTCAACCATGGCAATTTCACAATGATTTTAAGCAACGATAAGGAATTATCCGCCATGCTATACGGCAACTTGGCGCGAGTTCCCGCGTATTTTCTTTGGAAAATGAAAAGGAGGCACTCGGATGGCGGGACCCATGTCGCATAGCATGCCCTTGGCTTTTGTCGATCCGCTGGACGAACTCTGCAGCCGCCTCCTGCGTGTTTCCGGCGACAGCGAGATAGACCTCGACATCGCGCTGGTCACCCGCGAACTCGAAACCCGCACCCTTCTCGATCAGCTTCCGGACTTTATTTACGTAAAGGACCGCCGCGGCCGCTTCGTCTTTGCCAATGCCGCAGCCGGGCGCAGCAGCAAGCTGCATAAGGGCAACGATCTGATCGGCAAGACGGATTTCGATATTCTCGATCATGAAACCGCACGCGAACTGTTTATCGTCGAACAGGAGATCATGTCGACCGGCGTGGCGATCGAGGGCCGCGAGGAACGCGTCAAGCTCGGCGACGGCCGCATGCTCTGGCTCACCACGTCCAAAATGCCGCTGCGCGATGTTCACGGTCAGATCGTCGGCTTGGTCGGGATTTCGCGCGACATTACCGAACGCAAGCGCCAAGACGACCGCCGGCACGGCCATGCGCGTCTTCTCGAGATGATCGCCCGGGGCCAGCCTTTGTCGGCGGTCCTGGATGCGATTGTCAAAACGGTCGAAGATGAGCTGGACGACGTCATCACCTCGGTTCTGCTTCTCGAAGAGGGTACGGACCGGCTGCGCCACGGCGCGGCGACCCGCCTTCCGCCCGCTTATGTGAAACTGATCGATGGCATCGAGATCGGCCCGAAGGTCGGCTCCTGCGGCACGGCCGCCTGGCGGCGCGAACCGGTCTTCGTCAAGGACGTGCTGGCCGATCCGCTCTGGGACAATTATCGCGAACTGGCGTTGAGGTTCGGCTTCCGCTCCTGTTGGTCGACGCCGATCATGGGCGCCGACGGGCAGGTGCTGGGCACGTTCGCACTTTATTCCAATGCGCCGCGCGAGCCGACCGAGCTCGAGCTCGAGCTGACCGCGATGGCGACCGACATCGCCGGCATCGCCATTGAACGTGCGCGCACGGAAGAGCGCATCCAGCACATGGCGCATCACGATCCGCTGACCAGCCTTCCGAACCGCACGCTGTTCTGGGCGCAGTTCAGCCGCGCGCTGCATGAGGCCCGCCGCGAGAAACGCAAGGTCACGGTCGCCTATCTCGACCTCGACAATTTCAAGCAGATCAACGATACGCTGGGGCACGCGGCCGGCGACGAGGTGTTGAAAACGCTGTCGTGGCGCATGGTCAACTGCGTCCGTGTCACCGATCTTCTGGTTCGCCTTGGCGGCGACGAGTTCGCGATAGTCTTCAGCAATGTCAGTCAGGACGAGCTCGGCCTGGTGCGCCGGCTTCAGGAGTTGCGGACCGCGATCGCGAAACCCATTGTCATCGACGGCAAGAGCGTCACCGCCACCTGCAGCATGGGCGTCGCCTTCTTCCCGCAGGACGGTGATACGCCGGAAGAACTGCTCGCCCGCGCCGACCGCGCCATGTACGAGGCCAAGGATCTGGGCCGCGATCGCCTGCGTGTTTCGCATGTGCCGGGCGATGGTCTCGGCATTTAGGCTTTCGTATCAGGATGGGCGCTGCTGAGATAACGCCGGTCTCACCAACGGCCCTGTCTTCCGCAATGCCGGAAACTTATGGCATCCGCTGAGGCGCCTCGGAGAGTTCGCCTTCCGTCGACTTTTCCGCCGTCACGAAGACCTCTTCGAAACTCGACACGAACTTTTCGAACAGCACCGAAAAGGCATTGAGTTCGTCTTCGGGCCAGTCCTCCAGGACGCGTGCCAGCAGCGTGCGTTTGACGGCGCGGATCTCGGCCAGCAGGCTGTCGCCGAATTCGGTGCGCACGACCAGCGAGCGGCGGCCGTCCGCCTGGGAGGCGTCGCGGCGCAGGATGCCGCGGGCGACGAGATCGGCCACCAGCCGGCTGCCGCGCGAGGGGTCGATGCGCATTGCCTCGGCGATAGCGCCGACCGTCACCTCGCCATCGATCCGGCGCATCACCTCCAGCACGTCGAGATGCGAGATTTCCAGGCCCGGTGCGATATTGGCGATCGCCGTGCGGCCGATGATCCGCCGGCCGATCAGGATCCGCATCCGCCCGAGCGTTTCGCCCACGCGGGCCACGTCCTCGGGAGCCGGGGAGGCGACGGCGGGTTTCGGGTTCAAATGGCTCTTCGTTGTCATGGGATGAACATATCAAAGCGTATAAGGCTTTCCAACCGTTCTTTGCGCAGCGCATCAGAGTGCCGTTGACATTTATATGCTGAAGGCACATAAATTTCCGACACTTTGGATAGACCCATGGATATGACCCGCCCGGCCCATGTGCCGCTTGTCGCCAACCACCGCCAGCGGTTGGTGATCTTCTGCTTTTTGCTGACGGCGCTGTTCATGGCGACGCTGGACAACCAGATCGTCTCGACGGCGCTGCCGACGATTGTCGGCGAGTTCGGCGAACTGGAGCGTTTCGGCTGGATCGGTTCGGCCTATCTTCTCGCCAGCAGCACCTCGATGCCGATCTACGGGAAGCTTGGCGATCTGTTCGGCCGCAAATACGTGATGCTGGCGGCGATCGTCATCTTCACCATCGGTTCGCTCACCTGCGGGCTTGCCTGGTCGATGGATTCGCTGATCGCCTCGCGCGTGCTGCAGGGTTTTGGCGGCGGCGGCATCATGGTATCGATCTTCTCCATCAATGCCGACCTGTTCGAGCCGCGCGAGCGGGCGAAATACCAGAGCTATTCGAGCCTGGTGATCATGGCCTCCGGCAGCCTCGGGCCGCTGCTCGGCGGCACGATGAGCGAACTGTTCGGCTGGCGGTCCATCTTCCTGATCAACCTGCCGGTCGGCATCATTGCCGTCACCGGCATTTCGCTGCTGCTTCCCTATCGCCGCCCGATCCGCAAGCCGAAGATCGATTATCTCGGCGCCGTGCTTCTGGCGGGAACCGTTGCGAGCATCGTCGTCTGGGCCGACAGCGTCACGCTGTTTGGTTCGCTGGTCGCATGGCAGTCCATGGTCGTCGTTGCGTTCGGTACCCTGTGTGCCATCCTCTGGGTCTTTGTCGAAGGCAAGGTGCCCGAGCCGATCGTGCCGCTGAAACTCTTCCGCGATTCGACCTTTTCGCTGTTCCTGATCGTTTCCTTCTGCACCGGCGCGGTGGCGATCGGCATGGCGAACTATTTTGCGCTTTTCCTGCAGACGACCACCGGCCTGTCGCCCACGACCGCGAGCTTCTGCTTTGTCGCCACGACCCTCGGCATCGTCATCGGCTCGCTCACGACCGGCCGGCTGATCTCGATCACCGGCCGCTACAAGCCGTTCACGTTGCTCGGCCTGTCGCTGAACATCGCCGCCCTGTTCATCTTCTCGCAGCTACCGGTCGGAACCCCGATCTATATCATCCTCGGCTTCATGCTGATGCAGGGCCTGGCGATCGGTTTCGGCCAGCAGGCGCCGATCATCGGCGTACAGAATTCGGCTCCCCGCGAAGATGTCGGCGCGGCCACCGGCGCCGTGACGTTGATGCGCATGGCCGGCGCCTCGATCGCCATCTCGGTCTATGGCGCGATCGTCGCCGCCGGCATCAGAGGCGTCGGCACCAGCATTCCGGGCGTCGAGGATATCGGCTCGCTGACGCCGCTGATGATGCTCGCGTTACCCGAGCCGTCACGCATCGCCGTCCACACGCTCTACACCGAGGCCTTCACGCCCGTGTTCTTGGCCGGCAGCGCCATGGCGCTGATCGGCCTCATCGCCGCCCTGATGCTGAAACCGGTCCGCCTGCCATCGGCGCTCGTGGCCGAAAACAAGCCCGCCGCCGCCTCGGAGTGATCTGGCGTCGCGGCGTTTTTGCCCTATCTTCAAGGGCATGAAACCAGAGGCGCTGCTTCATCCCACCCCGGCCGGGCTGTTCTGCCCCATCGGCCGTTTCCATGTCGATCCGGTCCGTCCCGTCGAGCGGGCGCTGATCACCCACGGTCATTCCGACCACGCGCGCGCCGGCCACGCCAAGGTTCTGGCGACACGCCAGACGCTCGACATCATGCGGCTTCGCTACGGCGAGGACTTTTGCGGCGAGGAACAGGCAACCGCCTTCGGCGAGGAGATCGATGTCGACGGCGTGCGGGTGAGTTTTCACCCCGCCGGCCACGTGCTCGGTTCTGCCCAGATCGCCATCGAAAAGGACGGACTGCGCATCGTGGTTTCGGGCGACTACAAGCGCGGCATCGATCCCACCTGTGCTCCCTTCCAGCCGGTCGCCTGCGACGTCTTCATCACCGAGGCGACCTTCGGCCTGCCGGTTTTCCACCACCCGGACCCGAAAGACGAAATCGACAAGCTGCTGACCTCGCTGAAACAGTTTCCGGAACGCAGCCATCTCGTCGGCGCATATGCGCTCGGCAAGGCCCAGCGTGTCATCCGGCTGATCCGCGATTGCGGATATCACGAACCGATCTACATCCACGGCGCATTGGCGAAACTCTGTGATTATTACGTCGGCCAGGGCATCGACCTCGGCGAGATAAGACCCGCGACCATCGAGAAGAGCAGCCCCGACGCCTTCAAGGGCGCCGTTGTCGTCGGCCCGCCCTCGGCCTTCCAGGATCGCTGGGCGCGGCGTTTCAACGAGCCGCTGATCGCCTTTGCGTCAGGCTGGATGATGGTGCGCCAGCGCGCCAAACAGGGCGGCGTCGAACTGCCGCTGGTCATCTCCGACCATTGCGACTGGCCGGAACTGCTGTCCACCATCGAGGAGATCGGACCATCGGAAGTCTGGGTCACCCACGGCCGCGAGGAGGCGCTGGTGCGCTGGTGCGAGCTGAAGAACATTCCCGCCCGGCCGCTGCATCTGGTGGGTTACGAGGACGAGGGGGATTGATGGGGTTACACCATATTAGTGGTGCCGCCGGCACCCCCTTAACGAGATGGGAAAAGTGAAAGCCTTCGCCACCCTCCTCGACCGCCTCGTCCTCACCCCGTCGCGCAACGGCAAGCTCACCCTGCTCGCCGATTATTTTCGCGATACTCCCGATCCCGACCGCGGTTACGGCCTTGCCGCACTCGCCGGCGGGCTCGATCTGAAAAGCGTCAAGCCGGCCATGCTGCGCGATCTCGTGCTGGAGCGCATGGACCCCGTCCTCTTTCAGTATTCCTACGACTATGTCGGCGATCTCGCCGAGACCATTTCGCTCGTCTGGGATGGCGGCGCCAAGGATGTGATCGACGATGACCACCAGCCGCGCCTGAGCGAAGTCGTCACCAAGATGAACTCGCTCGGCCGCACGGAGGTGCGCTCCGCCGTCCGCGATCTGCTCGACAAGCTCGATACGTCGAGCCGTTTCGCCTTTCTGAAACTCGTCACCGGCGCGCTCCGCATCGGGGTCTCGGCCCGTCTCGCCAAGCAGGCCTTGTCGGACATGAGCGGCAAGGATGTCACGGAGATCGAGACACTCTGGCATGGGCTTACTCCACCCTACGAACCGCTGTTCGCCTGGCTGGAGGGCAGGGCGGAAAAGCCGGTCCTTGCCACGCCGGCAATCTTCCACTCGGTTATGCTCGCCAATCCGGTCGAGACGGGCGATCTCGAAAAACTCGATCCGGCCGATTACGCCGCCGAGTGGAAATGGGACGGCATCCGCGTGCAGATGTCGAGCTATGGCGGCACGAAGAAACTCTATTCCCGCTCCGGCGACGACATCACCGGCGCTTTTCCGGATGTCGTCGGGTCGATCAATTTCGAGGGCGTCATCGACGGTGAACTGCTTGTCGGCGGCACTGCCCGTTCCAACAATCCGACCCGCACTTTCTCCGACCTGCAGCAGCGGCTGAACCGCAAGACGGTGACGGGCAAGATGCTCGATGAATATCCCGCCTTCGTGCGCGCCTATGATCTGCTGTTCGAAAGCGACCGGGATATCCGTGCCGAGAGTTTTCTCGAACGCCGCAAGCGTCTCGCCGACATCATACATGACGCGCCGCATGATCGTTTCGACCTCTCCGAACTCGTGCCCTTCACCACCTGGGACGAACTCGACCGCATCCGGATCGCGCCACCCGATCCGGTCATCGAAGGGGTGATGATCAAGCGAAAGGATAGCCCATACCAGGCCGGCCGCCTCAAGGGCCCGTGGTTCAAGTGGAAACGGGACCCCTACAATATCGACGCGGTGATGCTGTATGCCCAGCGCGGCCACGGCAAGCGGTCGAGCTATTATTCCGATTTCACCTTCGGTGTCTGGGCCGAAACGCCGGATGGCGAGGAACTGGTGCCGGTCGGAAAAGCCTATTTTGGCTTTACCGATGCGGAACTTGAAGTGCTCGACAAGTTCGTGCGCGACAACACCGTCGATCGTTTCGGGCCGGTCCGGGCGGTGCGTGCGGAACCGGATTTCGGTTTCGTGCTGGAAGTCGCCTTCGAGGGCATCAACCGCTCGACCCGCCACAAGTCGGGCGTCGCCATGCGTTTTCCGCGGATCGCGCGCCTGCGCCAGGACAAGCTGCCGCGCGACGCCGATCGGCTGGCGACCCTGACGGCGATGGTGGAGGCACGCGAGGGTTGATTGTATCGAAATTCGCCTATCTAAACCTCGATATTGCAGATCTTGGTTCCTGGGGGATAACGACATGACGAAATCGAGCTTTATCATCAAGGGCATCGTCGCGCTCATCGGCTGCGTCGCAGCTGCTTATGTCGGCGAGGAACTCCTGGGCGGCGGCGCTCTCGGATGGGTGGTCGGCGGCGCTATTCTTGGCGTGACTGCCTGGCCGTTTCTTCAGGCGCTCGTTCAGTGGCGCAAGGAGAAAGATGCGATGCGCGCTAAGAGGCTGTAGGCAATCCAGGCCTCAACCTCTCCATGAAGTTCGCGAATGAGTGAATGGACAGCGTTTCCTGCAAATGCTGATATCGGGCTGGCGAAACGCTCTTCAGGCTCATTACATATGACAGATCACCGCATTCTTCCTTCCCGAAATCTCACGGAAGACGGCGGTCTGACCCGCCGTACCCTGCTGGCTGGCGCCGCCGGCCTCTCGGTTGCAGTCATGCTGCCGGCCATGGCCAGCGCGGAATTTCCGGTCCCCGAGGTTCCGCCGCTTGAAAAGGAGGATTACGGCGACGCTCGCCGGCATTTCCACACCAACCTCATCCGCAAGGGCCCGTCCCCTGAACAGTCGCCCCCGCTCGGCACGCCCGCCGGTTCGAAGAAGATAATGTATCGCGGCGGACCGGACGGCTCGATCGAACTGATCGCCTGGATCTCTCATTATGAACCGTCCGCAAAGCTGAAACCCGCGGTTCTTTTCCTGCACGGCGGCAACGCCACCGGCGATGGCCACTGGGAACTGATGAAGGCCTATTGGGAAGCGGGCTACGTCGTCATGCTGCCCTCGTTCAGGGGCGAAAACGGCCAGGCCGGCAATTATTCGGGCTTCTACGACGAGACATCGGATGCGCTGGCTGCAGCCGCCTATCTGGAGCAACTGCCGGGGATCGACAAGAACCGCTTCTTCCTTGCCGGCCATTCGAACGGCGGCACGCTGGCGCTGCTCGCCTCCATGACGCGGAAATTCCGCGCCTCGGCGCCGATCTCGGCCGGCGTCAATTCCTGGCGTTATTTCGGCCGCTTCGAGCGTGAGGTGCGTTTCGACGAGAGCGACCAGAAGGAATTCATCATGCGCTCTTCGGTCTGCTTCGGCCACAGCCTCAAATGCCCGACGCTCTTGCTGCGCGGCACCGAGGAACGGCCCTTCGACGCCGATCACCAGTTGTTGATGGACCGGGCGAAATCGGCCGGCGTCCAGATCGAAGCCAAGCTCCTGCCTGGCAACCACAACGGCGTCGTGCCGGGCGCGGTCGCCGAAAGCATCCGCTTCTTCAACCAGGTCACGGGTTAAGGCCGGGCTTCCCGCTACGTCGCGAGAATTACCCGAACATCAGCGACCGGTGCGTCCCCGCGCCTGCCATGGCGCCGTCACCGACGGAGATCGCCACCGAGCCCGCCGCGCGGGCTGCGTCTCCGCAGGCGAAAACGCCGGGAATACTGGTCTGCTGGGTCATGTCGGTGCGGATGAATTTGCCTACCGGGCCGTCCTCCAGGGCGCAGCCGAGCTGTTCGGCAATGGGACTTGCCAATTCCGTCCGAGACAGGACGAAAAGTCCGGCAAAACGCAAGGCCCGGCCGTCCCGCAGCAGGATTTCGGCATGGCCGCCGATCGATAAGATCGGAGTTTTCTCGATGGTGACACCGCGCGCCGCGAGCTGGCCAGCTTGTTCCTCGTCGGGCCGGAACGCATCGTTGAGCAACAAAGTGGTCGGCCCCCAGTCGGGCAGCATCAGCGCGTGATGCATCGACATTGCGGAAACGCCGATCACGCCCACCTGTCCGCGGTTCAACTCGTAACCGTGGCAATAGGGGCAATGAAAGACGCTTTTGCCCCACCGGTCGATCAAGCCGGGGACCTCAGGCAAGTGATCCTTGACGCCCATGGCGAGGACCAGCCGTTTCGCCACAAGCTCTTTACCGCCCGCTGTCACCGAGAAACCGCCTTCGCTTTTCCTGGGATCGTCGGCCCGTGCGTCGAGCCATTCGACGGTCGGATAGGCCATCAGCTGCGAACGGGCCTCACTGGCGATGATCTCGGGTCGTTCCCCATCGCGGGTAAGGAACCCGTGAGAACTCTCGGCAAACCGGTTGCGGCGCAGGCCCTCATCGATCACCAGGATGTGCCGCCGGGCGCGGGCGAGCTGCAGGGCGGCGGAGAGGCCGGCATAGCTGCCGCCGATGACGATCGCTTCGTAATCCATGCGAAATCCTCCTCATGAGTCTTGAAACAACATAAGTTACATGATGGCGCGCGGTCAATAGGTTCGTAACTTATGTTGTTGCGAATGAATGCACGTGTTAGGAACGGATGGCCGATTACGCGTAGGGAGCGCCGCGATGAGACATGACAGCCGCCTGTCCCGCATGCTGCATGTGCTGATCCATATGGATCGCCACGAAGGCGCCGCTACGTCGGAAACCATTGCCGCGATGCTCAACACCAATCCGGTCGTGGTCCGCCGCACCATGGCGGGGCTTCGGGAAAAGGGCTATGTGCGCTCGGAAAAGGGTCATGGCGGCGGCTGGAGACTGGGTCGCCCCCTGTCGGAAATGACGTTGCTCGACATCTACGAAGCGGTCGGCGAGCCTGCGGTCTTCGCCGTCGGCCCTGCCTGCGACCAGCCGTCATGCCTGGTGGAGCAGGCGGTCAATGCAGCCCTTTCCGACGCTTTCGAGGAGGCCGAAAAGCTGCTTCTCACCCGCTTCGGCAAGGTGACGCTGGCCGATATCGCCCGCGATTTCGATGCGCGCATGGCACGCCATCCGGCATTGGCAGCCCATGCCGGGACGGGCTGGCACTCCTGAACTATTCCACCAGCCTCGCGCCAGCCGCATCTGCCATTGTCCACCTAGATGCCATCTGCCGGAAGCGGGTTCCCATGCCATTCTCTTTTCGACCTTTCCGCCGAAACCTCGGGCTTTCCTTCACGCTCGCCGCGTCCGCGGCGCTGAGCGGCTGCCAGATTCCCCTGGTCACGGATACCAGCCGCATGAACCCGGACGTCTTCGTCCAGCAGACGGCGCCGGTCTTCAACGTCCCACCCTATGCCGATCCGCCGTCGAACCAGCCGCCTCCGATGCCAGGCGCCATTCCCCACAAGCGTCAGCTTTATCCGTCGACGTTCCACCAGACCTACGGACTGCCGGTTTCCAATCCGGTCCACCGGGCCATGTACGGCGTGATCCGCGACGACGGCCATACGCTTCCGGCCATTCCCTATTCGCGCATCGATGCCCGTTACCTGCGCCAGGACGTCGATTACCGCACCAATGAAGCGCCGGGCACGATCGTCGTTGATACCAGGGAACGCTTCCTCTATCTCGTGCAGCCGGGCGGCAAGGCGATCCGCTACGGCGTCGGCCTCGGCAAGGCCGGTTTCTCGTGGCAGGGCCGCGGCGTGATCCAGCGCAAGGCCGAATGGCCGCGCTGGACGCCACCGGACGAGATGGTCGCTCGCCAGCCGGACCTGCGCAAATTTTCGGCTGCCGAGGGCGGTGCCAATCCGGGCCTCAACAATCCGCTCGGCGCCCGCGCGCTCTATATCTTCAAGGATGGCCAGGACACGCTCTACCGGGTGCACGGCACGCCCGACTGGCAGTCAGTCGGCAGGCAGACCTCGTCCGGCTGCGTGCGCATGCTGAATCAGGATGTCATCGACCTCTTCGACCGGGTGCCTTCGGGCACGCCGATCGTGGTCATCTGACCACGGAAACACCCGCCAAGAGACGGAAAGAGCGGCATCGCCGCTCTTTTTCGTTCGTCATCTCAGGGGTTTGACCCGCCGTGTCGATGTCGTGAATAGTTGATTAAGGACCGCAGACCTATCTTCCAGTCGAAGGAGCGAGTCGGAACCTTTCGACCGCCCTGCCGTTAAAGAGCGATTTTGCTGTTCCCTTGCGTTTCTATCGAGCGGTCCTGCCTCAGATGATCCTGAATCCTTCCTTTTCCCGCCGGAGTTTCTTGTCTCTCCTCGGCGCGGGTGCAGCCTCTACGCTTGCCGGCTGCGCCTCGTCCGTGCCGCGCCCGTTGGCGACGACGGTTGCCTTTCGCCCGGAGCCTATTGAAGGCCCGTCGTCGGAACTGGATGTCATGTACGGCTCCGTGGTCGATGGCGGTTTTGTCATCCCGGCGATCCCGTACCGCCAGATCAATCCGCGCTATTATCGTCAGCAGGTCGTCGATCCGACCGGCGAACGCCCCGGCACGGTGGTGGTCGACACGGCCTCGCGCTTCCTCTACCTCGTCGAGCCAGGCGGCACCGCCATGCGCTACGGCGTCGGCATCGGCCGCGAGGGTTTTGCCTGGGAGGGTGAGGGCGTCATCCAGTGGCGGCAGAGATGGCCGAAATGGACGCCGCCCGACGAGATGGTCGCCCGCCAGCCGGAGCTTGCGAAATATTCGGCCAAGAACGGTGGTATGCCGCCAGGTCTTCTCAACCCGCTCGGAGCCCGTGCACTCTACATCTTCAAGAACGGTCAGGACACGCTCTACCGCCTGCATGGCTCGCCGGAATGGAACTCCATCGGCAAGGCCGTTTCGTCGGGCTGCGTGCGCCTGATGAACCAGGATATCATCGATCTCTACGACCGCGTGCCGGAAAAGGCGCGCATCGTGGTGTGGCAGTAACCTCTGTCACAAGCACTTGCTAGTTGTCCCCGGCGCAACCTGGATCTTGTGCTGAAGGGGATTTGTGCATGGTCGAGATCGGCATCGCTGTCGTGAAAAACCTGATCGCCGCCCAGTTTCCCGATTGGGCCGATCTTTCGGTGCGGCCGGTCGCGACCAGCGGCTGGGATAACCGCACCTTCCATCTTGGCGATGAGATGTCGGTGCGCCTGCCAAGCGCCGAACGTTATGTCGCGCAGGTCGAGAAGGAACACCGCTTCCTGCCGGCACTGGCCGCGCAACTGCCGCTTCCCATTCCCGTGCCCCTCGAGCTCGGAAGGCCGGGCAAGGGTTATCCCTGGCCCTGGTCGGTCTATCGCTGGATCGAGGGCGAGCGCTCGGGGCTGCAGAGCATCGCGAACCTGACGGAATTTGCCGAGGATCTGGCCGATTTCCTCCTGGCGCTCTGGAAGATCGATGCTTCCGACGGCCCGCCCGCCGGCACGCATAACTTTTTCCGCGGCGGCGCGTTGGAAGTCTATGACGCGGAGACACGTCGTTCTATCAGTGTCCTTGCCGACCAGATCGATGTGCCACTGATCACCGAGATCTGGGAAACGGCGCTCGCTTCGACCTGGGAAGCTGAGCCGGTCTGGGTGCATGGCGACATCGCCGAGGGCAATCTGCTCGTCCGTGACGGGCGGCTTGCCGCGGTGATCGATTTCGGCAGTTCCGGTACGGGCGATCCCGCCTGCGACCTCGTCATCGCCTGGACGCTGTTCTATGGGCCGGCGGTCCGCGCTTTCCGCGACCGGGTGGAGCTCGATGCGCCGACCTGGCAACGGGCGCGCGGCTGGTGCCTGTGGAAGGCGCTAATCACGGTGGCCGGCGAGCCCGATACCAACCCGCTCGTCAAGGACCAGCATCGCCGCTGGATCGACGGGATCACCGCCGATCACCTCGCCGAAGCCTGACCTCTACGGGAACCACCCCGGAATTTTCCCGTTACATTGCGCGGGATGTTCTGGAGGAAGCCATGCAGCAGAATTCACTATGGCGGGCTTATAGCTACGCTTGGATAACCTTGGCATTCTTTGCTTTCAGCCTTGTCGGGCATTGGCTGTTCGGCTGGTTCGCCTTTGTCCAGGAACAGGCCGAGCACGGGCAGCCGGTTGAATTTTCCCCCTATCTGGTGGAAATGCTGCGGGACACGTTCGAAAACTGGCAGTCGGAATTCCTGCAATTGCTCTGGCAGGTCGGCGGCCTGGCCTTCTTCCTGTTTTTGGGTTCGCCGCAGTCGAAGGAAGGCTCCGACCGGCTGGAGGCAAAGATCGACATGATCCTCCGCCGGGTGGATCCGGTCGATGGCGAGGGCGTGATCCGAGGGCTGGACGAGCGCTATTCGGGTCGCCATACGGACGAGCCGGAAGCCCACAAGACGTGACCGGGCGAGGTATCTCGCAATCCAATAATGGCCTGTCGCTGGCGGTTATGGGAAGTCTGTCAAACAGATGACTGCGTCTCTTCGCTTCCAGCCTTTGTCAGCCTCTGCTTCAGCGCGATCAGTTCGTCGCGCAGCGCCACGGCTTCCTCGAGGCTGCAGCCGACGGCCTTGCCGATCGCCTGGGCGACACCCGTCGCCTGGGCTTTCAGTTCCGTTCCCTTTTTCGTCAGCGAAATCCTCACCTGCCGCTCGTCGTCGCGGTCGCGCCTGCGGGTGACGAGGCCGGATTGTTCGAGGCGCTTCAGGAGAGGGGAGAGCGTGCCGGAATCGAGCCCCAGCCGGTCGCCGATCGCCTTTACCGGCTGGTCGTCCTCTTCCCAGAGCGCGATCATCACCAGGTATTGCGGATAGGTGAGCCCCAGGGGATCGAGCAGCGGCTTGTAGGTACGCGTGAAGGCATGCGCCGCGCCGTAGATCGCAAAGCACAGCTGCGCATCGAGCTTGATTCCCAAATTGTCCGGATCGCGGGGTTTTTTCTGCATGGCCGGTCCTGTTTTCACGTAGCTGTGCTCTATCTTTTTCGGCAAACCCATTTTCGCAGGCTTGACGGGAAATTGCAATGCGCGTAATTAGATTGTGCGCAATTGAATTGCGGACGATATTCATCACGCTGAACCAGAACCAAGGGAGTTAGACCCATGCCCATTCTCTACACCACCAAGGCTTCGGCCACCGGCGGCCGCGCCGGCCATGGCGCCTCCGAAGACGGCGTCCTCGACGTCACGCTCACCGTTCCGAAGGAACTCGGCGGCGATGGCGCCCGCGGCACCAATCCGGAACAGCTCTTTGCCACCGGTTATTCCGCCTGCTTCCTCGGCGCGCTGAAGTTCGTCGCCGGCAAGGAAAAGGTAAAGATCCCGGACGATGCCAAGGTGACGGCAACCGTCGGCATCGGTCCGCGCGAAGACGGCGGCGGTTTCGGCATCGAAGTGTCGCTTCTGGTCAGCCTCCCGGGCATCGAAAGGTCGGTCGCCGAAGACCTCGCCGCCAAGGCCCACATCGTCTGCCCCTATAGCCACGCCATGCGCACCTCGACCGAAGTGCCGGTCTCGGTCGCCTGATCGTTCTGAGAGTATCACAATGAAGAGCCGGCCTTCGGGCCGGCTTTTTATTTGAGGGTATTGAGCGTCGCGCGCAGCTCTTCCGGCCCGCCCTCGCCAAGCTCCGCGTCGATCTCCCCATGCACCCGTATCCAGATCGGCAGTGCGGCGGAAAGCATGGTCATTCCATCGTCCGTCAGGCGCAGGAGCCGGCCGCGCCGGTCCTTCGGATCGACGGTGGCTTCGACCAGGCCGCGCCGTTCCAGCACTTTCAGTGCCGCCGTCAGCGTCGTGCGGTCCATCGCGAGCAGGCTGGCGACCTGGCCCATCGGCGCCGGCTGCGGCCGGTTCAGCGACATCATCAGCGAGAACTGCCCGTTGGTGAGCCCGATCGGCTTCATCGCATTGTCGAAACGCCGGGCCAGCGCCCGCGCCGCCCGTTGGACATGCAGACAGAGGCACGTGTCGCGTACATGCAGGGTCGTCGAAAAGGGAATCACTTCGATAGTCGGGATATTTGACAGCATCGGAATATTATGTTGATATCAACTTATTCTGTCAAGCATTGGAGGAGGCCTGTCATGGATGTCACCATGTCCCCGAAAAACCCTGTCGTCAGCCGCGAAGAGTGGCTCGAAGCCCGGCGCAAGTTGCTGGCTCTGGAAAAGGAAGAAACGCATCTGCGCGACAAGGTGCGCGCCGAGCGCCTGGCCATGCCCTGGGTGAAGGTCGACAAGGACTATGTTTTCGACACCCCGAAGGGCAGGAAGTCGCTCGCCGAACTGTTCGATGGCCGCAGCCAGCTGTTGATCTACCACTTCATGCTCGGCCCGGAATGGGATGCCGGCTGTGTCGGCTGTTCTTTCCAGTCGGACCATGTGGACGGCGCGCTGGTGCATCTCAACAATCACGACGTCACCTATGTCGCCGTTTCCCGCGCGCCGCTCGACAAGATCGAGGCCTACAGGAAGCGCATGGGCTGGAAATTCCCCTGGGTCTCGTCCTTCGGCAGCGATTTCAACTTCGACTATCACGTTTCCTTTTCCAAGGAAGACCTTGCCAAGGAGAAGGTGTATTATAACTTCCGCGAAGTGCCGCCCTCCGAGGCGCATGATGAGCTGCCGGGCCTTTCAGCCTTCTACAGGAACGAGGCGGGCGAGGTATTTCACACCTATTCCACCTATGCCCGCGGCGGCGAAGAGCTGATCGGCACGCTGATGATCCTCGACCGGGCGCCGCTTGGTCGCAACGAGGATTCGACGATGAACTTCGTCAAGCGCCACGACGAATACGAACAGAAACCACAAGAGACGGCTTCATCCTGCTGCCATTGAACGAGTTCACTCTGGAGCTTCGAAAAGAGGAGGAGGAAAAGATGAGCGCGATGGAAATGCCCAAACCCCAGGCCGAGCACGGCTTTCTGGAAAGAATGGTCGGCCTTTGGGAAGTGACGTCCACCAGCATGGGCCACGATGAAAAATGGATCGAGGTCTGCCGGTCGCTGAACGGCATCTGGTTCGTCGCCGAAGGCAGCGGCGACATGCCGGGCGGCGGCGGCCCCGCCACCACCATCCTCACTCTCGGCTACGATCCGGCCAAAGGCAAATATGTCGGGACCTGGCTCGGCACGATGATGAACCATCTTTGGATCTACGAGGGGGACGTGTCGGACGACGGGTCGACGCTCAATCTCTACACGACCGGCCCGGATTTCGCCAATCCCGGCAAGACCGGCGACTACCGCGAGCAGATCATCTTCTCGGATGACGATCACCGCACCTTCAATTCCAGCGCCAAACAGCCGGACGGCAGCTGGAAGCAATTCATGGAAGCACATTACACCCGCAGGCGCTGAGCCTTGCGGGCGCTCGATCAACGCGTCGGCCGACGCAGTAATTCGTAGAGGAGACGACCATGTTGCAGACCGTTACCGGGTCCCGATCCGAGACCCATGGCAAATTCATCTGGGTCGAGCTGATGACGCCCGATACCGATGCCGGTGGAAAATTCTATTCGTCGGTGGTCGGCTGGAAGGTCAAGGAGATGAGCATGCCCGACATGCCCCCCTATTTCCTGTTCGAGATGGGTGAGGGCGACAATTGCCCCGGCATCGGCGGCATGATGAACTTTCCGCCGGAACTCGAGGGCAAGATTCCGCCGAACTGGACCGGTTATGTCGCGGTCGACGATGTCGACCAGATGGCCAAGGACTATGTCGCCAATGGCGGCCGCGTCCAGCGCGAGCCGGAGGATATTCCCGGCATCGGCCGTTTTGCGGTCGTCGCCGATCCGCATGGGGCGGTGATCTGCATCATGACGCCGCTGCCGATGGAAAATCCGCCACAGGAACTTGCCTGGGATGCGGTCGGTAATGTCGGCTGGCGCGAGCTTTATGCCGGTAACGGCAGGGAAGCACTCGATTTCTACGGCAAGATGTTCGGCTGGACGCTCGACCATGATTTCGACATGGGACCGATGGGTACCTACCACATCTTCTCCCATAACGGACGCCAGATCGGCGGCATGATGACCAAGCCGGAACAGGTGCCGGTGCCCTGCTGGAGTTATTATTTCATCGTCGATGCCATCGACGCGGCGATCGAGCGCGTCAAGGCCGGCGGTGGCCAGATCCTGATGGGGCCGATGGAAGTCCCCGGCGGCAGCTGGATCGTCCAGGGCCTGGACCCGCAGGGCGCCTTCTTCGCCCTGACCTCCGCGAAGAAGTAGCCGCAGGGTCTGTTTGGCTGGTGCAGACCCTCGTCCTGAAGGACATGCGAGGCGTTGGCAAGACGCAAATGCGTGCCACTAAGGGGTGAGGGCCTTCCCATTCACGCGGTCCCATAAACGGCCTGTCGCCTCGAACTATTCCAAATACCTGCGGTGGAGATTTAGCGAGCATGGCGAAGCTCGTCTTTGGAATGAACCTGTCCCTCGACGGCTACGTCGACCACCAGGAATTTGCGCCAGGTCCGGCGCTCTTTCGTCACTGGATAGAGCACGTGCGCGACCTGACGGGCAGTGTATACGGCCGTCGCATGTACGAGACCATGCGTTATTGGGACGAAGACCGTCCCGAGTGGAGTGCGGAACACCGCGAGTTCGCGGCGGCGTGGCGGCGCCAGCCGAAGTGGGTCGTGTCACGCTCGTTGAAGTCGGTCGGCCCCAACGCCACCCTTGTCGAGAATGACGTCGAGGCGGTGATCCGTGACCTGAAGACCCGGTTCGCTGGAGAGATTTCAGTGTCCGGACCGGACCTGGCAGGAAGCCTGACCGACCTTGGTCTTGTTGACGAATATAGGCTCTACTACCACCCCGTCGTGTTGGGTCGCGGCAAGCCGTTCTTCGCCGGCCCGCGGCCGCCGCTCCGCCTTGTTTCCACCGATTGCGTCGGCGAGGACGTGATCAGGCTGACATATGTTCCTGCCTGATCGCGCGTCTCGCCGGACGGACTGCGCCGACCTAGGACGCGGCCATTGTCAGTGGCTCATCGAATTGATGCCGTTGAACATCGCATCGAAATTGCCGTTCTCGACCGCATAACGCAGCGGCTTGCAACGCTCGACGACGACTTCCTTGACGTCCGGCCGTGTCGCCAGGATGTCCATAACCTCCGAGATGAAATCGGCAAGCGGCATGGCGTTGGGATCGCTCGCCTGGCGTTCGCTCATCAGCGTCGTCTGAACATAGGGCGGCACGATCTCGATCACCTGCGGCCCGCTGTCCTTGAGCTGCTGACGGATCGCCATCGAATAGGAATGGATGGCGGCCTTGGTGGCCGAATAGGTCGGCGTCAGCGCCATCGGCACGAAGGCGAGGCCGGAGGATACGGTGAGGATCGCGGCGTCTTTCTGGAGCCTGAGCTGCGGCAGCAGCGCCGCGGTCAGCCGGATCGGGCCGAGCAGGTTGGCGGTGATCGTGTCCTCGGCGGTCGAGAGGTAATCGGAGCCCGCGCCGATATGTTCCGGCACCATGATGCCGGCATTGTTGATGACGGCGTTGAGCGATGGATAGGCCTTCACGAGCTCGGCTGAGAACGTCTTGATGCCCTCGGCATCGGAAAGATCGAGCACCATGCCTTTCATGCCGGGATTGGCGGTCGTCACCGCGTCGAGCGTCGATTGGCGCCGGCCGGTGATGATCACCTGGTTGCCGAGCGCATGGAATGCCTCCGCCAGAGCCCGGCCGATGCCTGAATTGCCGCCGGTGATGAGGATGGTATTGCCGTTCATTTTCATGGCGTCGCCTTTTCCGTGTTGCGTGGCCGGAAAATACGGCTATCAATCTCTATTGGTAAGAAGGCACCCAAAAGATTTATACACACCAAAAGGAGAGTGACTGTGGATCAAGGAATTCGCACGCCCATGCGGGCGCCCTCGGGCCGCGAAATCCCCGATGAGATTGATCCGGTGCTGGAGGAACTGGTGCGCGGCATCATCGGCCAGGTGGCCGACAAATGGACGATGCTGCTCCTCGAAGTGCTGGAAGAACATGGCACGCTACGCTTCACCGAGATCGGCAAGCTGACCGGCGGCATCAGCCAGAAGATGCTGACCCAGACGCTGCGGCAGATGGAACGCGACGGTTTCGTCTCGCGCACCGTCTATCCGGTCATCCCGCCGAAGGTGGAATACACCCTTACCGAACTCGGCCGAAGCCTCAGCGCCGCTTTCTGCAGCGTCTGGGAATGGGCGGCGGCACGCCACGCGGATATCGCAGCGGCGCGAAAAGCCTTCGAGGAGCGCAACGGGAAAGTCTGAAATTTCTTTCGTTGTGCAGGGAAGGCAAGGTATGCCTTATCCGGCTGCCCGCCACCCTCCCAACGAGGGTTAGCGTGACGGGCAATTTCCATCGCTCAACCACGGCTCGCCGAAGCGAAAAACTCCTCCGGACTATCCACTTCGATCAGCTTCCTGCCTTCGATCACCCAGAACCGGGTGCCGACGGCGCGCACGAAGCTGCGGTCGTGCGACACCAGCAGGCAGCTTGCCTGATGCGCCATTAGCTCGCTCTCGAGCGCTTCCTGCCCGTCAATGTCGAGATGGTTGGTCGGTTCGTCGAGCAGATAGAAATTCGGTTCGCGCAGCCTCAGCACCAGGAGGCCGAGCCGTGCCTTCTGCCCGCCCGAAAGCTCTCCGACCGGCCTTGCCTGCATCTCAACCGCAATACCGATGCCGGCGAGCAGCGAGCGAGCCTTCTGGTCGCCGATGTCGAAGCGGTGGATGATCGTGCCGTGCGGCGTCTGCCGGTCATCCAGATCGGCGAGCGACTGGTCGCCGTAACCGAGGACCAGCGTCGGCGTTGCCCTGATGCCGGCGATCGTCATGGACGGTTCGGAAATCGACTGGCGCAGCATCGTCACCAGCCTTGTCTTGCCGGTGCCGTTGCGGCCGAGCAGCACGATCCGGTCGCCCTGGCAGATGAACCGCTTGCCGGTCCTGAACAGAAGCGTGCCGTCCGGCGTCGTCACCGCCGCATCCTCCAGCGTCACCAGCACCTTGGCATGGGTGCCGCGATTGGCGAGCCGGATCGCGCCCGCCGAACGTTCCAGGTGCGCGGGCTTGGCCGCGTCCTCGAGTTTTTCGGCCCGTTCCTTCAACTGCTTCGTCTTGACTACCAGCAGGTCACTGCCGGAATTGATGCCGACATTCTTCAGCTTGGCCGCCTGCCGGCGCAGCTGATCGGCCGTCTTCATGTCGCGCTCGTAGCGCTTCGCGTCCGCCGCATCCGTCTCGTCGAGCGCCATCCGTGCCCTGCTGTAGGGGAGCGCGAAGGTTTGAGAATTTTCCGGCCGCAGGAAAAGCGTGCGGTTGGTGACGGCATCGAGGAAGGCGCGGTCGTGGCTCGACAGGATCACCGGCATGTCGCGGGGCAGGGCGTTCAGCCAGTCTTCCAGAAGTGCGATCTTGGCAAGGTCGAGATGGTTGGTCGGCTCGTCGAGCAAAAGCACATCCGGCTCCGTCACCCAGGCCCGGGCGATCAGCGCCAGCCGCTGCCAGCCGCCGCTCAGCGCGGAAAGCGGCCGTTCCCGCAGCTCCTCCGGCACATCCATGCCTTCGAGCGCCACGTCGGCGCGCCAGCTCTCGCTCTCGACCTGGTCCGCCGGCAGTGCCTGCAGCACGGCATCGCGGAAGGTCGCCTGCATCAGGGCAGGGGGCACGTTCTGCTCCACCATGCCGATCGTCAGCCCGCGGCTTCGGGTGCTCTCGCCCTCGGTCGCATCGAGGGTTCCGGCGATGCATTTCAGAAGCGTGGACTTGCCACGCCCGTTGGCGGCAACGATGCCGATCCGATCGCCGGCATTGACGGCGAGGTTAAGCCCGGAAAACAGCGGGCTGGACAGGGTAATCCCGAGATTGCGCAGGTTGATGAGGCTCATTGTCGTTCTCTGGTCTTGGCTTGCAGGCGTGAGGCATCGCAGGCGCTCGGGCCATGATCGATGCAGTCGTTTGCAGCATGTGAAAATCGCGAGCACGCACGAGCGAAAAACTCGGCGCTGCGGCCACGAAGGGCAGACCAGGAAGGGGATGCTTTGAGAGAAACGGCCTCTGGTCAGCCCTGCAAACACATTTGCAGGGCGTCGACGGGACCACGCGTCCGGTAGTACCGGAAATAGAAATTGTGCACGTGACCCTCCTTTCTCTTGAAAAGCACGCCAGCGAAATACCATTGCCCTCAAGCGAATGCAACGGGACGATGCGTGGTCCGCCATGGCGCCGCGGCTTGCTCAGGACGGTTCGGCTGCTATAAGCGGCCACGCCGGACCGGCGAATTGTTGATTTCAGGAGAGACGCCGATGGCAGGCGATGACGACGAATACGTTTATGACGAAGCGACCGGCGAGTGGCGCCCGGCTTCGGAACTGGCCGCGGCCGCAGGCGCGGGCGCCGTCGAGGTGCTCGATGCGTCCGGAAACGTGCTGAAGGACGGCGATTCCGTCACCCTCATCAAGGACCTGAAGGTCAAGGGCGCAGGGCAGACCCTGAAACAGGGCACGGTCATCAAGTCGATCAGGCTGACCGACAACCCCGAAGAGATCGACTGCCGCCACGACGCCATCAAGGGCCTGGTGCTACGGACGGAATTCGTGCGCAAGCGGTGAGAATTGGAGGGCGAGCTTGATAGGTGCCAGAGGCACCACGTCCCAATCCGTCAGCAACCGAGATGTGACAAGACCGCCCTCACTACTGGGACACTTGAAGCCTACCGCTTCAAGCTCCCCAAAATCCCCCGCACGATCGCCCGTCCCACCTGCGTCGCAACCGTCCGCGTCACGCTCTTCATCGCCGCTTCGATGATCGTCTCGCGCTGGTAGCCGGAGCGGCGCGGCTGGGGGCGGCTGCGATCGTCGTCGTCCTTGTCGCCGAAGCCCGGCAGGGTCCAGCCGGTCGTCTCGCCGGAGCCGGCGGGCGGGGCGGACTGCAGCTCGTCCTGCGCCTTCCTGGCGGCAGCGGCATCGGCGGCCTGCTTGGCGCGGGCAGCGAGGATTTCGAAGGCGGATTCGCGGTCGAGATCCTCGTCATAGAGGCCGAGCACCGGGCTGCGGTCCATGATCGTCTGCCGCTCCGGATCGGAAAGCGGGCCGATGCGGCCGGATGGCGGGCGCACCAGCGTGCGCTCGACGATCGAGGGAACGCCCTTGCCTTCGAGCGTCGAGACCAGCGCCTCGCCGGTGCCGAGATTGGTGATCGTGGTGGCGCAGTCGAAATCCGGGTTGGGGCGGAACGTATCGGCTGCCGTCTTCACGGCCTTCTGCTCGCGGGGCGTATAGGCGCGCAGCGCATGCTGAACCCGGTTGCCGAGCTGGGCCAGCACGGTTTCAGGCACGTCGAGCGGGTTCTGGGTGACGAAATAGACGCCGACGCCCTTGGAGCGGATCAGCCGCACCACCTGTTCGACGCGCTCGGTCAGCACCTTCGGCGCGTCGTTGAAGAGCAGATGCGCCTCGTCGAAGAAGAACACCAGTTTCGGCTGGGCCGGATCGCCCACTTCCGGCAGTTCCTCGAACAGTTCCGAGAGCAGCCACAGAAGGAAGGTGGCGTAAAGCCTCGGGTTCATCATCAGCTTGTCGGCGGCGAGCACCGAGATCTGCCCGTAGCCGTTGTTCGGGTTTGTACGCATGATGTCTGAAATCTTCAGCGCCGGTTCGCCGAAGAAATGCTCGGCGCCCTGCTGTTCCAGCACCAGCAGCCCGCGCTGGATCGAGGCGACGGACGCCTTCGAGATCAGCCCGAACTGGCTGGAAAGCTCGCTGGCATTCTCCGCCATGTAGTTCAGCAGGGAGGCGAAATCCTTGAGGTCGAGCAGCGGCAGGTTCGCCTTGTCGGCGATCTTGAAGGCAATGTTGATGACGCCTTCCTGCGGCTCGGATGCGTCCATCAGGCGCGACAGCAGCAGCGGCCCCATCTCGGCGATTGTGGTGCGCACCCGGTGGCCCTTTTCGCCGAACAGATCCCAGAAGATCACCGGGAACTGTTCGAAATCGTAGTCCTGGAAACCGATCTGCTCGGCGCGCTTCAGGAGAAAATCCTTGGCCTCGCCCTTCATGGCGATGCCGGAGAGATCCCCCTTGATGTCGGCGGCGAAGACGGGCACGCCGGCCTTCGAAAAACCTTCGGCGAGCACCTGCAGGGTCACCGTCTTGCCGGTGCCGGTGGCGCCGGTGACGAGACCGTGGCGGTTGCCGAACTTCAGTTCGAGATATTCAGATTTGTTGAGCGAATCGTCCGGCTTGCGGCTGCCGCCGATGAAGAGCTTTCCCGTATCGTCCATGCAACTATGCGCTCCCTGACCGCGTTCTTAGCCCATTGCTTATAGGATGTGCGGAGGCGCCGGGCAACGGCAACGAGACCGGTCCGCTCCCGCCCGCAAAGGGAAGGCTGGGCAGGCATGACGACCGGCGAAACGGTCCCCGCATTGGAAAAGAACAGGGGCCGCGAGGCTGATTCTCCCGAGGAGATTCCTCCTCCCGGCCTGAAGGACGTCCTCTGGCGCGTGTATGGAAGCCTCGCGCAGGATCGCATCACGCTGATTGCCGCCGGGGTCACCTATTATCTTCTGCTGGCGCTGTTTCCGGCCGCTAGCGCGCTCGTCTCCATTTACGGTTTCATCTCGGATCCGGCGGCGATCGTCGACCGCATCACGTTCCTGAGCTCGGTCATGCCGGCGGATGCCCTGAACATTTTTCTCGACCAGCTGCGGGCGCTGACCACCGAGCGCAATACGACGTTGTCGATCGCCCTGATCGGCGGCCTGGCGCTGGCGCTCTGGAGCGCCAATAACGGCATGAAAGCGCTGTTCGAGGCGATGAACGTCGCCTATGCGGAAGAGGAAAAGCGCAGCATCGTGCGCCTCAACCTCATCTCGCTCCTGTTCACGTTCGGGGCGCTGCTTTTGGCGATCGTCATCCTGTTTGCGATGGGCGTGGTGCCTGCGGTGCTACGCTATCTCTGGCTCGACCGATGGACGGAAATCATCATCCGCCTGGCGCGCTGGCCGATCATGATGCTGTTCGTCACGGGCGGCATCATGATGCTCTACCGCTTCGGCCCGAGCCGCGAGCCGGCAAAGCTCAAATGGCTCACCTGGGGCGCGGCCTTCTCGGCTGTCGCCTGGCTCGCCGCCTCGATTGCAGTTTCCTTCTATCTGGGGAATATTGCCGACTACAATGCCACCTACGGCACGCTCGGCGCGCTGATCGGCTTCATGGTCTGGACATGGATATCGGTCATCATTGTTATCGTCGGTGCCGAGATCAATGCCGAACTCGAACACCAGACGGCCCGCGATTCGACCACCGGAAGGCCGAAACCCCTAGGCGCCCGCGGCGCCTATATGGCGGACACGGTGGGCGAGCGTTCCGGTAAAGCGTGAAGCCCCGCGATGCGTCACGCGCCCTGTTGGCTTCGGCAAAGACTGTGTGTATTACCTTGACGTGAACGTCAAAACCTTCAGGAGAGATTGATGAACGAACTGGTTTCCCGCGTCGCCGACAATGTCGGCATTGCCCCTGACGTCGCCGAAAAGGCGATCGGCATGATGCTCGGTTTCCTGCAGCGCGAGGCCGATGACGGCGCGGTCGCCAAGATGATCGAGGCGATCCCGGGTGCTTCCGAACTGGTCGCGAAGTTCAACGGCGAAGGTGCCGGCGGCGGCGGTCTCCTCGGCGGCCTGATGGCTAGCTTCGGCGGCGGTGTCATGGCACTCGGCCAGCAGCTGATGAGCCAGGGTCTCGGCATGGGCGAAATCACCGGCCTTGCCAAGGAAACCATGGCGGTCGCCCGCGAACATGCCGGCGACGAGGTGGTCGACACGGTCGTCGCCTCGGTCCCGGGGCTGAGCCAGTTCGTCTGATCGGCACCTTTCAAGCATCAAGCCGCTGGCCGCGAAGCCGGCGGCTTTTTGTGGGGTCCAAAGCCAATGAGACCGACTGAGGGGTAATCGGCACTGTGGCAGCTTGCGGGCTTGTCCTGCGTTTCGCACTCTCCATGTCACTATACCCCGGATAGGAAGTTGCCATGTCCTATGATGACGAAGCCGCCATGGTGCGAATAACGGGAAGGGTACAAGGCGTCGGTTTCCGTGCCTGGACCCGCGAGGAGGCAGAACAGCTGGGTTTGACGGGCTGGGTCCGCAATGAGCCGGATCGATCCGTCCTTGCTTTGATCGCGGGATCACCCGCCCGCATATCGCAAATGCTCGAGCGTTTCCGGCACGGTCCGCCCGGCGCTGCCGTTTCCGGCGTGGAGCGACAACCGGCGACGCTTGCGGAAAAGCCGATCGGCTTCCGGATCACCAAATGACCTGACCGATCGTTCGCTTTCCCGGCTCTGGGCAGCGGATCCTTTCCGGTTATCCGGTCCGAAACGACGACGGTGGTTTCGGCAGCGGCTGCGACAGAAAAGTCATTGACTTTTCACCCTTTAAGGCACATTTCCAAAGCGAAGTGACGTCCGACCGGGCGCCACTCTTTCAAAGGACAATTGAGATGAACCCCGACAGTCGAAGTTCGACGTCATCATACCGACCCGTTCCTGCGGGGCTCTAGTCCTTACCTGAAAGGATGCGCGCTCCGAAGGGACCGATGGTCCGAAAAGGAGCCGTCATGCTGCGCATCCATGCCTACGACCTTGATCGCCTTGTTTCCGTCGCTTCCGATGTGCCGGCCGTTGCCGCATCGCCGATCGCTTCCGATCCGTCGGCACCGGTCACGCCTGCCCCCGCAATCCCTGCAGTCGTCTGGTACGACCTTGTCAGCCCCACGCCTGACGAGGAGCGCATCGTCGGCGAGCGCCTCGGCATCACCGTGCCGACCATGGACGAAATGGAGGATATCGAACTCTCCGCCCGCCTCTACCAGGAGGACGGCGCCGAGTTCATGACCATGACGGTGCTGACCAGGCCCGATGCCGGCACGCCGCGCAAGGTGCCGGTCACCTTCATCGTCAAGGGCCAGGTCTTGGTCACCGTCCGTTATGCCGAGCCGCGCCCCTTCGACGCCTTCATGGCGCGCGCCCGCAAGCCGAACGGGTCAGGCATGCATTGCGGTTACGGCGAACTGATCATGACCGGGTTGATCGAGGCGATCATCGACCGCATGGCCGACACGCTGGAACGGCTCGGCACCGAGATCGACCAGATTTCCCAGGAAGTCTTTTCGGCCAAGGCTGCCAAGGCCAACAAGAAGACCCGCGACCTGCAGGACCTCATCCGCGAGGTCGGCCAGAAGGGCGAGTTCATCACCGTCGTGCGCGAAAGCCTCGTCAGCGTCTCCCGCGTCGTCGCCTACTATGCAGCGCTCGACGGCGTCGATCGCAAGCTTTCCAAGGAACTGCGCCAGCGCCTGAAACTGCTGCAGCGGGACGCCACCTCGCTCGGCGATCACTCGGCCTTCCTGTCCGGCAAGATCAATTTCCTGCTCGATGCGACGCTGGGACTGATCAATCTCGAGCAGAACCAGATCATCAAGATCTTCTCGGTCGCCTCGGTCGTTTTCCTGCCGCCGACACTGGTCGCCTCGATCTACGGCATGAACTTCGCCAACCAGCCGGAACTGCAATGGACCTACGGCTACCACATGGCGATCGCCATGATGATCGTCTCGATGGCTCTGCCCTATCTGTATTTCAAGCGGAAGGGCTGGCTTTGAACAACAAGGAAGGCCTCCGGACGTTTCCGGCGGCCTTTCTCACCTCTTGGCAAGCCACGCCCTCAGGACGTCGTTGATACGGGACTGCCAGCCCGGTCCATCGGACCTGAAGCCTTCCAACACATCTGCGTCCAGCCTGATCGTGGTCGAAACCTTGGTCTGCTCGCTTTTGGGACGGCCACGGACGACCGGCGCTGCTGCGAGTTTTTCCGCCCACGGGCTCTCCGTCAAATCCGGGGCGTCATCCTTAATGTCCCGCAAGTCTTTGGCCATAGGCTTTTTGCTCTCGGTCATTGGCTTTCCTCATGCTGATGATGCGCTGGTCGTCTTCCCGCGGTGTCCAGACAAGAACGACCATGCGTTCGTCCAGAAAGCCGACAGTGAAAGCGCGTTTCTCCATAATTGATCCGGTCGTCTTCGATCGTCAGATGAGAGCCGTCAAAGACTTTGCCCGCATCGGCAAAATCGAGCCCCCCGCTGTTCAGGAGTGAAAAGGCGTTTCGCCGGATCGAATATTACAGCCATTTATTGTTACTACAAAAATAGGAGTTTTCCAATCCTCATCGGCCGGTCGCAACGAAAAAATGCGCCGGAGATCTCCGGCGCATCGTGTCGGCTTTGTCGATGAAGGTCAAACATCCCATACCGGTGCCAAGTGCCCCGGACTGACGATGCGGCCGGTCGGCTTGGCGAGTGCGTGGATCGCCTGCATCTCGTCTTCCGACAGCGCGAAATCGAACACGTCGAAGTTTTCCGGCAGGCGCGAGACGGTCGCGGTCTTGGAAAGCGCGATCACGTCCTTCTGCTGGATCGCCCAGCGCAGCGTCACCTGGGCGGCCGTCTTGCCGTGCCTGGCGCCGATATCCTTCAGCACCTCGTCGCCCGGCACCGCGCCGTTCGCCATCAGGTAATAGGCGGTCAGCGACATGCCGTGTTTGGCGACTTCGGCCAGAACCTTCGTCTGGTCGAGATAGGGATGGTATTCCACCTGGTTGGTGGCAAGCGGCGCGTCGGAAAGCTTCACCGCTTCGGCGATCAGCGCGACGGAAAAGTTGGAGACGCCGATATTTCTGACCTTGCCGGCCTTTTTCAACTCGTTCAGCGCGCCCATGCGGTCGGCGAGCGGCATTTCGCTCTGCGGCCAGTGGAGGAGAAGCAGATCGACATAGTCGGTCTTCAGCTTGGCCAGGCTCTCATCGACCGAGGCGATGAAGGCGGCATGGCCGACGCGATCGACCCAGACCTTGGTGGTGAGAAAGATGTCGGCGCGCGGGATGCGGGACTTGGACAACACGTCGCCGACGGCCGCTTCGTTCTTGTAGATCTGCGCGGTATCGACATGGCGAAAACCGAGCTTCAGGGCTTCCGGCAGTACGCGGGCGACGTCCTCGTCGGGCATGCGGAATGTGCCGAAGCCGAGGGCAGGGATGTTGGCGCCATTGGCGCTGACTGTGAACATATCGAACTCCTGAAGGAAAGCCCGGCAAACGGCCGGGCGGAATGAGGCCCCTATTACATGGACCGATTCGGTGACGGATCAACCACCCGAGTTTTCGGGGCGTCAGCCGGCGATAGGCGGATTGAGGCGGGCAAAACCCTCCTGCCGCCGATAGGGGAAATGCGGATAAGGCGCAGTGACGGCACTGGCCGCATCGAGCCTGCCGATCTGCTCTGCCGTCAGCGACCAGCCGACGGCCCCGAGATTCTGGCGAAGCTGCTCCTCGTTGCGGGCGCCGATGATGACGGAGGAGACGGTCGGCCGGCTGGTCAGCCAGTTGATCGCCACCTGCGGCACGCTCCTGCCGGTTTCGTCGGCCGCCGCCTGCAGCGCATCGACCACCCGGTAAAGCAGTTCGTCCTCCACCGGCGGGCCGAAATCCGCCGTCTCATGCAGCCGGCTGCCTTGCGGGATCGGCTTGCCGCGGCTGATCTTGCCGGTGAGGCGCCCCCAGCCGAGCGGACTCCACACGAGCGCACCGAGACCCTGATCTTTCCCGAGCGGCATCAGGTCCCATTCGTAATCACGGCCGATCAGCGAATAATAGACCTGGTTCGCCACATAGCGGGTCAGCCCATGCCGCTCGGCCACCGCCAGCGATTTCATGATCTGCCATCCGGAGAAGTTGGAAACGCCGATATAGCGCAGCTTGCCGTCCTTCACGAGCTGGTCGAGCGTCGAGACCACTTCCTCGACCGGCGTCGAGGCATCGAAGGCGTGCAGCTGGAAGATGTCGATATGGTCGGTGCCGAGCCGCTTCAGCGCCGCATCCACCGCGCCGATCAGCCGGGAGCGCGACGAGCCCCAGTCGTTCGGCCCGTTGCCGGTCGGCAGGCTGGCCTTGGTGGAGATCAGCACCTCGTTCCGCCGGCCCTTGATCGCCTGGCCGAGCACTTCTTCCGAAGCGCCGTTCGAATAGACGTCGGCAGTGTCGAACAGGTTGACGCCGGCCTCCAGGCAGATGTCGACAAGGCGGCGGGCCTCTTCGACATCGGTCGTGCCCCAGTGGCTGAACAGCGGGCCGGAACCGCCGAACGTGCCGGCTCCGAAGCTGAGCACCGGCACCCTGAGGCCGGATTGTCCGAGATTGCGATATTCCATGGTCGTGTTCCTCGAATTGACGGTTATTCGGCAGGGGAGGAGAGGGCAGGCGCGCCGCTGATGGCGATCTGGCGCCTGTCCAGCCGGATGGCGAAGAGGGCAACGGCAAGTGCGGCAAGCGGCACCAGCCCGGCGATCAGGGTGACCGAGCCGAGTCCCGGGCCATGGTCGATGACCACGCCGCCGAGCCATGCGCCGATCGCATTGCCGAGGTTGAAGGCGGCGATGTTGAAGGACGAGGCGAGCCCCTGGCCGGCACCTTCGGCCTTCTGCAGCACCCACATCTGCAGCGGCGAGACGGTCGCGAAGGCCGCGGCGCCGAACAGGCCGATGGCGATGACGGCGAGAACCGGCTGGTGGATCGCGGCGGTCAGGCCTAAAAGCACGACGGACAGCGCGACCAGGCTGGCGACGATGGTCGGCACCAGATGCCGGTCGGCCAGCCAGCCGCCGGCGAGGTTGCCGATCACCAGCCCGCCGCCGAAGACCAGCAGGATCGGCGAGACGGCGGCTTCGGAAAAGCCGGTGATCTCGGTGAGGATCGGGGCGATATAGGTGAAGCCCGCAAACACGCCGACCCAGCTCAAGACGGTGATCAAAAGCCCGAGCAGGACCGGGCGGCGGCCGAGCACGGCAAGCGCACCCTGCGAGCTTTCCTCCTGACCGTCCGCAGCCTTGTCCTTGGGGACGAACAGCGCGATCACGGCGAGAGCCACGAGGCCGATCAGGGTGACGGCGAAGAAGGTCGAGCGCCAGCCATAGGCCTGGCCGAGCCAGGTGCCGAACGGCACGCCGAGAATGTTGGCGACGGTGAGGCCGGTGAACATGATGGCGATGGCTGACGCCTTCTTGTTCGGGGCGACGAGGCTGGTGGCGACCACCGAACCGACGCCGAAGAACGAGGCGTGCGCGAAGGCGGTGAGCACGCGGGCGGCCATCAGCGTCCAGTAGTCTGGCGCCAGCGCACAGGCGAGATTGCCGATGGTGAACACCACCATCAGGCTCATTAGCAGGGTCTTGCGCGACCATTTGCCGGCGATCGCGCCGAGAATGGGGGCGCCGGCGACGACGCCGAGCGCGTAGCCGGAAATCAGCAGGCCGGCGGCCGAGATCGACACGCCGAGATCAGCGCTGACATCGATCAGCAGGCCCATGATGACGAATTCGGTGACCCCGATGCCGAAGGCACCGGCCGTCAGGGCGTAGAGAGCAAGAGGCATTGTCGTGTTCCTGATCCTTGGGAGGAAGGGATTGAATTGATGCAGCGCAATATCGGTGCGAGGGACTTGCCTGTGTAGCCGCATAAGCGGATAATCATTTGTGAATTGAAGTCACAGGTGACGTCGTTGGTTGAGCAAGCCCGCCCCCTCTGGCCTGCCGGCCATCTCCTCTCCGGTGGGGAGATCACAAGCCGCATGACCGCTATTTCCTGGCAAACCCCGAAGAGCCAGACCACGCAGAATGGGGTGCGGAATTTGGAGCGGCGAGCAGGCCGGCAGGCCGGAGGGGGCGACGCGGCACAGCGGTCATGATCGGGATTTTGAAAGAAAGGATCGAAGACAATGGACAACCGCGCCGGTGAAATGGAAGTCTTTGCCCTTGCGGCCGAGCTGAAAAGCTTCTCGGCGGCCGGCCGAAAGCTGAAGCTCTCCCCGTCCGCCGTCAGCAAGCTCGTCACCCGCCTGGAGGATCGGCTCGGCGCGCGCCTCGTGGTCCGTTCCACCCGCATGCTTCAACTGACGCCGGAGGGGGAGACATATCTGGCGCGGGCGCAGCGCATTCTTGCCGAGATCGCCGACACGGAAGAGATGGTCTCCGGCGGTGGGCGGACGCTGCCGCGCGGGCCGCTGTCGATCAACGCTTCGGTCGGCTTCGGCGAGCGTTATGTCCTGCCGCTCACCTGCGAGTTCCAGCAGCTTTTCCCGGATGTGCAGCTCGATATCACCCTCACCGACGATATCGTCGATCTCATCCGCGAGCGGGTCGATATCGCCATCCGCCACGGGCCGATGCGCAATTCGTCGCTGATGGCGCGAAAGCTCGGCGAGAGCCGCCAGGTGGTGATCGCATCGCCTGGCTATCTGGAGCGTCACGGTGTCCCGAAGGCGCCGGCCGAGCTCATCGATCACAACTGCATCAATTTCAATTTCCGGCGGGCCGTCGAAGGCTGGCCTTTTCGGGATCCGAAAACCGGCAGCCGCGAGCTGCTGCCGGTTTCCGGAAGCTTGAAGGCGAGCAACGGCTCGATCATCCGGCAGTTCTGCCTGGATCACCTCGGCATCGGCCGGGTCGGGCGTTTCCATGTGGAGCCGGATATCGAGGCCGGCCGGCTCGTACCGGTTCTGGAGGATTTCAACCCGGAGGACATCGAGGAAATCCACGCCGTTTATGCCGGCCACGAGCACCTCGCCCTGCGCATCCGCGCCTATATCGACTTCCTCGCGGCGCGACTTTAGGAGACTGCTCCGATCACATTGATCGGGAAAAGTGTCTTTCGGATCACAGATTAGCCTTGCTTTGGTCGATTTTGCTACCCACATCCGCGGGACAGGAGAATCTTCCCATGAGTGAGCAGCTGAATGAAATCATCGCCCGTATCCGGGTGGAGGTGAGTGCCGGTTCGGCCGAACGTGCGCATGTTGCCGTGCCGATGGAGGACCTGCGACTGCTTGTTCAGAGCTTTGAAACCCTCCATTCCGAGAGGGAGGAACTGCGCCGCAGGGCCGAACTGCATGCCGACGTCATCGAGGCGGTGACGGTGTTCATCGATGCCTATCGCGACAAGTACAAGAACTACGGCAGCGGCGGCGTCCGCCCGAGCGCGGTCCTGCGCCACGAGGTATGGCGGGTCTATGCTGCCATACGCGGTCTACCGATCGCCAATGACAGCATGTTCTAAAGGCCAAGTCGCTGCTTTCGCCGATCTGCCCTAGTCCCTGTCCGGCGCGCCGAGCGGGAAGAACGAGCGATAGGGCCGGGCCTCGTCCACCGCACGCGCAAAAGACGGCCGGGCGAGCAGCCGGCTGCGATAGGCCCGTACATTGGCGAACTGCTCGCCGATCCGGTGCGTCCAGTCCGCGTAGAAGAGGGCAGGGGCGGCGGAGCAGTCGGCAAGGCTGAACGCCTCGCCGGCCGCCCATTGCCGGTTCGCCATGCGTTCGTCGAGCCAGCCATAGGCGGCATCCAGCATGCCGCGCGCTTCCTGCACGCCGTAGGGATCGCGGTGCTCCTCCGGCCGGATGGCGTTGAACACCACCTTCTGCTGCGGGGTGGAAATGTAGTTGTCGAAAAAACGGTCCATCATCCGCACATCGAGCGCCGTATCGGCATCGTCCGGGATCAGTTTTACCGGTCCGGGATAATGGACGCCCAGATATTCGATGACGATCGACGCTTCGAAGACCCGCTTCTCCCCGTCGATCAGGATCGGAAAGCGCTTCACCGGCCACATGCTGCAGAGATCCTGGTACGCCGAAGGATCTTCCGGCCCCAGCATGCGCGTGTCGAAGGGGGTGTCGTTCTCGTAAAGCGCCGTCAGCACCTTCTGGCAGTAGGACGAGAACGGATGTGAATACAGAACCGGACGCATGACGGCCTCCCATAACCGATTGCGATATGAAACTGGTTTACGGATAGCTTGGCTGATTGCTTTTTGCAATCGGTTTTGTGGGCGACCCAGCAATTCGATCTCGTGGAGATCGTGGTCACAATTCGGATTCTGCCGAGATCGCTGGCCCCTCTGCCCTGCCGGGCATCTCTCCCTCAGGTGGGGAGATCATAAGCGGCTTGACCTCCGGCCAATTTTTTACGCTGCGCGGAATGGCGGCATCTGTTTCCTAGGAGATGCCGGTGCCCCCAGCCAATCTCCCCACCCGAGGGGGAGATGCCTGGCAGGGCAGAGGGGGCTGGCACGACACAATGTCTCCCATTTCCGCTTCACGACGTGACGGCTCCGTCTCACGCCTCCACGCCGGCCGTCTCCACCGCAACTTCCCGCACATGCATCGCCCGGATCTCCTTCGCCACCATCTCCTGCAATCGCCACAGATTGCGGTCGTGGATGCCGAATTCGGCGAGGTGCACGACGGTATTGTAGAGATATTCGGCGCAGGATCCCCGATGCCCGCAGGCGCGCGCCAAAACCCCTGCCACCTCGTCGAGCGGCAACAGCGGCCGGACGATACGCCTGCTGGTGCCGCCCACCCAGAAGGTCAGCGCCCGCACGGTCTCGCCGGCCTGGGTGCGGACCGGCAGCCAGCGGAACGAGGCAAGGCTGTCGCGATGGCTGATCTCGCGGCGCAACGCTTTTTCGATCTGGACGCGCTTGTCGTCGTCGGCAACCTGGTAGATCACCCCGTCGCAGCGGCCGCCGCGCGACAGCATCATCATCAGCCCCGGCTGTGCCGGCGAACCCCGGCCGCGCTCGATCCTGAGCGAAAAGGAGCGATGCCAGCCATAGGCGGCCGCCCGCTGGCAGGCGATTGAATCGAAGCCCGGTTTCCAGATCAGCGAGCCATAGGCGAAGATCCACAGCGGTTCCTCGCCGATTTCCGCAAACAGCCGATCGGCGGTCTGCACGTAGTCGTCGTCGGTCAGCGGCTCCCATGTGGCCGGCGGGCCGGGATCGGTTTCCTCGCGGAAGCAGAGGTCGACGAGATCCTGGGTGAGCGACAATCTGGATGGTTTCGGCATGGCTTCGAACGGCTTTTCGGGCAGGACGAGGAAAATGGCAAGGCTGAAGAGTGCAAGCGCATCGGCGCCGAGTCAACCTGTTTGCCGGCCGGTTCCCCCTGTTTGCCGGCCATTTCGGCGGCCTGGTTCTCCGTTTTGCTGTCCCGGGATCGCCGATTTGCTGCGTTGCCGCACCGACGCCCAGATGTTTTGCTCCAAGGATCACGGAATGTTTCCGCCTGGAAACTTTCTCGATGACTGAAGAGTGGAGTTAGTGAACTGATGCGTTGGCTTTTTATCGCGGTGCTGTTGATCCTGGTCGGTTGTGTTCTGAGCATCATCTGGATGAACGATGCCGGCCTCGGCCGGATGGAGGTCACGCAGCCTCAGCCGCAAAACCCGCTGGCCCCGCCGCCGGGTACACCTTGACAGTCGACTTCTTCAGGCCTTCACCGCGATGATGAAGAACCGCGGGAAGCGCAACAGCACCCGCCCGTCGGCCATCGGCGGGTAGGCCCTGGCGATGCGGGCGGTATAATCCGCCGCGAAGGCTTGCCGATGCTCCGGGCCGGCGGCGTCGAGATAGGGCCGAAGCCCCGTCGCCTGGACCCATTCGACGATCGCGGGCGCATCGGCAAGCGGATGGTAATAGACCGTGTGCCAGACGTCGGCGCGGGCGGATTTCGGCATCAGCCGGTTGAAATAGTCGGCCGGCGGCGGCAGCGCCGCCCGGCGTAGCCGGCCGCCTTCGAAGGCAGTCTTCCACGGGCCGGCCGCCCCGGTCTCTTCCATCAGGGTGTGGCTCGGCTCCGTGAGGGTGTCCGGCATTTGTACCGCCAGCACCCCACCGGGCCTCAGGTGGTCCATCAGTCGGGCGAGCACGGAAATATGATCCGGCACCCACTGGAACACCGCGTTGGCGTAAAGCAGGTCGACCGGCTCCTCCGGCACCCAGGTATTCAGGTCGGCCTTGGTGAATTGCGTGCCCGGCAGGCGCTTGCGGGCCGCCGCCAGCATGTTGTCGTCGCTGTCGAGGCCGGTAACGTTGGCCGCCCCGAAACGGTCGGCAATCAGTTCCGTCGAATTGCCCGGGCCGCAGCCGAGGTCATAGGCGCGGGCCACCGAGCCGAGCGGCACCTGCGCCAGAAGATCGCGTGCCGGGCGCGTCCGCTCGTCCTCGAATTTCACATATTGCTCCGCCGACCACGCCATCGCTGTCTTCCTGGAATGTTGTCTCGCTGGAACATGGCACTCCGGCGCGCCGGTCACCATGGTCAAAAATATCAATTTTTGTGATGATCCATTTGATATTATCGCTTGACCTCGGCGGCGGGGCCGGACTTCACTCAGCCCGCAATTTTGAAGCGTACCGCCCTTTCGCATGACCAAGGAGATCGCCATGTCCGTCAACACCGCCCCCCGCACCACCACCTGGACCTTCGTGGACGGCGAATGGCTGGAGGGCAATCCGAAGCTGATCGGCCCGACCTCGCATGCCATGTGGCTCGGCTCCACCGTGTTCGATGGCGCCCGCTGGTTCGACGGCATCGCGCCTGACATCGACCTGCATTGCCAGCGCGTCAATCGGTCGGCCACGAACATGGGTATGAAGCCGGTGATGCAGGCGGAAGAGATCGAGGCGCTCGCCTGGGAGGGCGTCAAGAAGTTCGACGGCAAGACGGCGATCTACATCAAGCCGATGTACTGGTCCGAACACGGCATGCCCTACAGCGTCGTCACCGCCGATCCGGAATCGACCCGTTTCGCGCTCTGCCTCTTCGAGGCGCCGATGCAGACCGCCAAACCCTCGTCGCTGACCGTCTCGCCCTATCGCCGCCCGAACCCGGAAGTGGCGATCACCGGCGCCAAGACCGGCAGCCTTTATCCCAATAGCGGCCGCATGATCATGGAAGCCCGCAACCGTGGCTTCGACAACGCGCTTGCCCGCGACTTGAACGGCAATGTCGCCGAGACGGCCTCCTCGAACATCTTCATGGTCAAGGACGGGGTGATCATGACGCCGATCGCCAACGGCACGTTCCTTGCCGGCATCACCCGCTCGCGCGTCATCGGCCTTCTGCGCCGCGGCGGTTTCGACGTGCGCGAGATGACGCTGACGGTCGACGACTTCATCGATGCCGACGAGATCTTCACCTCCGGAAACTACTCCAAGATCGTGCCGGTCAACCGCTTCGAGGAACGCCAACTCCAGGAAGGGCCGGTCGCCCGCAAGGCATTGGAACTCTACATGGACTGGGCCCGCTCGCCCGGCGACGAGGCCTGAAGCCTTCAGGCGGCGACGGGCGGGGCAGGGGAGCGGTTAGAGGTCGTCCTCGATATCGCCCGCGCCGCCGAGGCTTTTGCCACCATAAAGAATACGAGCAATCGTGACGGTATTCTCATCCACGCGAAATGCGATGGTTGCTTTTCGGCGGTACCCACGAGCCTCAAGCCCGGCTCTATGTCGTTGCGGAGGGTTCCCCGTTTGGGGAAAGTGCTGAAGCCATTGCAATGGTCAATGATCCTGCGGATATAAGCACGCGCAAAATCATCTCCGGTCCTGCCTGAGAGGTAATCGAACAGATCAGCCAGATCCAAACGAGCTTCCAAGGAGAGGATGACTGAATATTTCATGCACCGATCGATCTTCGATCCCTGGTCCGCATGTATTCTTCAAGTTCTTTTCTCGTCTCTTCGATTGTGCGCCCCCTGCTGGGATCGGCATCATGCGCTCTCAGCGCCGGCACGACCTCGTCCCGCAGCCAACTCTCTATTCCCGCATCATGGTCCGCCAGATACCGCAATCCTTCCGCTACCACCTCGCTCTCGTCAGCAAATTCGCCGGACGCGACTTTCTTTTGGACGAGTTCGGCCATGTCTTCAGGCAGAGAGATGGTAATCGATCGGTTCGGGCGCATAGGTCGGTTCCTGTTCGCGGGCAAGCCTATCACGTTCGGGCAAGGGGCGCTATTTTCGCTGTCGGGTTTATTAGGCCATTCGGCAGCCGGCGCTGCAGGCAACCCCGCGTCTGGTGTCCTGCTATGCCTCCCTCAAACAAGCCGGACCGCAGCCGTGCCGATGATGATCATCGAGACGACGATCATCAGGGGTTTGACCGGCAGGTGCCGGACGATGAAGGCGCCGATCGGCGCCGCCAGGACACCGCCGAGGATCAGGCCGAGGGCGGAGGAAAGTTCCGACCAGCCGAGCGTGATGATGAAGGTGGCGGAAATCACCGTGGTGACGGCGAATTCGGTCAGGTTGGTGGAACCGATCACCTTTTTGACGTCGTGGCCGCGGCCGAGCAGCGAGCTGGTCACGATCGGTCCCCATCCTCCGCCGCCCATCGCATCCAGCAACCCGCCCCCGCCGCCCACAAATGGCACGATCCAGTCGCGCACGTCGCGCGGCCATTTCGGGCGGAAGGCCTTGTAGAGGATGAAGAGGCCGATGGCGATCAGGTAGACCGAGACGAAGGGCTCGATGGCCTTGCCGTCGATATTCGACAGGACATAGGCGCCGACCGCTCCGCCGACCATGCCGGCCGGCGCCAACCTGGCCACCAGCCGCCAATCGACATTGCGGTTGTAGTGATGCGACAGTCCCGAGGCTGCGGTGGTGAAACACTCGGTCACGTGCGTCATGGCGCTTGCGGTGGAGGGTGCCACGCCGATGGCAAGCAGGCTGGTCGTCGTCAGCACCCCGAAAGCCATGCCGAGCGCCCCGTCGACGATCTGTGCGAAGAAGCCTATGGCGACGAAGATCAGGAATTCGGAGGTCAGGAAATCGAAGGACATCAAGCCTCCTCTTGGCCACGGGCATCCGCTTTAAATTCTCCGCCGGGACCAAAGGTTCCCGCGTCACCCGGAGAGAGCCGGCGGAAACGAGGCATCAAATATCGCTGCTGGGGGCCGGACATGGCAGTTTCGCTGCCGTGGTCAAGAACCCGCGCTGGTGGCGACGACGTCTATTTCCCCGTCTTCACCGTCAGCTTGTCGGCGGAAATCTCGCCGCCGATCTCGGCCTTGCGGGTCTTCTTGTCGAAGGCGCAGATGGTGCTGATCGTAACCTTGGCGCCGACCGCCTTGCCGGAGACGACGGCGAGCCCGTAGCTCTGGCTGCCGAACGGGTCGACCAGCGCCTTGCCGTTCTCGATCAGCCCCTTGGCGGCGGTGACGCAAGCCTTGGCGACTTCGGCCTGGAAACTGGACCAGGCGTCGTCGGAGGAGGCGTGCGCGGCGGTGGCGCCGGATGCAATGAGGGCTGCGGCAAGAGCAGAAGTGGTCTTCATCGAACGGGCTCCGAATCGGTGATCTGGCCCGTTTCTTGTATCTTGAAATTTCAGCAAGTTCTTGACGCGATTGGTTTGATTTTTGGCAAAGTTACCGTTGCCTCTTGGCCCCCGCGCTCCTATGTTCCCGCACGACGCTTTACCTACGGTGTGTGCCGAACAAGGAGTAGACCAATGGCTTTCGAACTTCCCGAACTCCCCTACGACTACGAAGCCCTTTCGCCCTTCATGTCGAAAGAGACGCTCGAATTCCACCACGACAAGCACCACAAGGCTTATGTCGACAACGGCAACAAGCTCGCAGCTGAAGCCGGCCTCGCCGATCTGTCGGTCGAGGACGTCGTCAAGAAATCCTTCGGCACCAACCAGGGCCTCTTCAACAACGCCGCCCAGCACTATAACCACATCCATTTCTGGAAGTGGATGAAGAAGGGCGGCGGCGGCACCAAGCTGCCGGGCAAGCTCGAGACAGCAATTGCCTCCGATCTCGGCGGCTACGACAAGTTCAAGGCCGATTTCATCGCCGCTGGCACGACCCAGTTCGGTTCCGGCTGGGCCTGGCTCTCCGTCAAGGACGGCAAGCTCGCCATCTCCAAGACCCCGAATGGCGAGAACCCGCTGGTTCACGGTGCCGACCCGATCCTTGGCGTCGACGTCTGGGAACATTCCTACTACATCGACTACCGCAATGCCCGCCCGAAATATCTCGAAGCCTTCGTCGATAGCCTGATCAACTGGGACTACGTACTCGAACGCTACGAAGCCGCCACGAAATAATCGAGCGGCTTGATCGTTTCTTTTCGAGAACACCCGGTGTCGCAAGGCGCCGGGTGTTTTTGTTTTGTCCTTCGTGAAGCCCAAACCTTGAAGGGATGAGGATGACCGAGCCTTCGATCGAAACTGTCCTTGCGGAGCTCGCCGCCCGCGAGCCGATCTTTCACCGACGCGAATACGGCACCAGCCGGGAAGCTCTTGAAGCCATGACGGACGAGGCATTCTGGGAGATCGGCGCGAGCGGCAGGGTCTACCAGCGCGAGTTCGTCATCGCCAATCTCCTGGAACGATACCGCGAACCCGAGCCTCACGACTGGCCCTGCCGGGATTTCACCATCAACCGCCTCGCCGAAGACCTCTACCATCTGTCCTATATTCTGGAGGAGCCGGACCGCCTCACCCGTCGGTCCACGTTCTGGAGGAGCACTGCGGCCGGCTGGAAGATCGTCTTTCACCAGGGAACAGTGATTGCGTGAATGGGCGCCTTGGCCAGGCCCGGGCCTTGTCTAAAATCCTGCCGCCCACTTGATTTTTCCGCCGAAAGATCCAAAATGGTCACTTGTGACTACTTTGGAGGCTGAGTTGTCGGAAGTGAGTTTGAAGAATGCCAAGGCAGGCTTTTCCAACTTCGTCGATCAGGCTGCCGCTGGCGAGTTCGTGACGATCACCCGGCACGGCAAGCCGGCGGCGGTGATCGTCAGCGTCGAGGCCGCGGATGCGGCAAGGAGGGCGTTGCGGAAGGATCATCCCAGCTTCCTCCGGTATCTCAGGAGTTTTCCGGCCGATATCGATCTTGAGGACGATGTCTTCGCCAGAAATTCCGCTCCGAGCCGCGAGGCTGATCTGTGATGGGTTTCCTGCTCGATACAAACGCCGTTTCGATGTTTTCACCGTCCAGGGCCGGTACTTCCTCGGCTTTTGCCAGTTGGGTGGAAGAGCAGGAGAAACTCGAGACGGTCTATCTGTCTGCGGTGACCATCCATGAGATTGAAAAGGGCGTTCGATTATTGGAAGCCAAGGGCGCGACCTCGAAGGCGGCGCTCATCGAGCTTTTTCTGCAGGGACTGATTGCCGGATATAGTGACCGAATCCTGCCGATCGATGCCGGGACGGCTCGGGAATCCGGCAGGTTGGAGGCGATTGCCATGTCTGCCGGTCACAGTCCCGGCATGGCGGATGCCATGATCGCCGGAACGGCGAGCCTTCACGGGTTGACGATCATCACTCGCAACCTCAAGCACTTCCTCCCGTTCGGTGTGGCGGTGAAGGCACCCGACGCATTATCTCTCTGACGCTGCAAACGCCGGCCCGCTGGGCGCAGCCCGACCATGTCACACCCCTGTCACAACCACCGACTACCTCCGTGAAATGCCTCACGAAAAACCTCTCCTCCGCTTCGGCGTGATCGCCGATCCGCAATATGCCGACCTGCCGCCATGGCTGGAGATGAACCGCTATTACGCCAACAGCCTCGACAAGCTGGGCGAGGCAATCGACGTGCTGAACGGCGAGGATCTCGCCTTCGTGGTGACGCTCGGCGATCTCATCGACCGAGGCTGGGAGAGCTACGATCCGGTGCTCGGCCTCTATGACGGCCTGCGCCACGAGAGCTTCCTGATGCCCGGCAACCACGATTTCTCCGTTGCACCGGGGCAGCTCGATGACGTCCATGTGCGGCTCCGCATGCCGGCCGCCTGGCACGATTTTTCCCGCGGCGGGTTTCGCTTCGTGGTGATCGACGGCAACGAAATCAGCCTGTTTTCGACCCCGGAAGGTCATCCGCGCCGCACGCTGGCGCAGCGGCGGCTGGAAACACTGCTGGCCGAAGGCGCGATCAACGCCAAGGAATGGAACGGCGGCATCGGCGACGAGCAGTTCGCCTGGCTGGACGGCGTGCTCGCGCGTGCCCGTGCGGCGGGCGAGAAGGTCGTCGTGCTGGGCCATTATCCGCTCTACCCCGAAAACGATCACAATCTCTGGGGCTACGAGCGGCTGACCGATCTTTTCGCCCGCTCCGGCAATGTGATCGCCTACCTGAACGGCCATAACCACGTGGGCAATCTCGGCCGTAACAGCGGTACCTGGTATGTCAACTTCAAGGGCATGGTCGACACCGAGGCGGAAAACACGTTTGCGGTGGTCGAGATCCACGCCGACTGCATCGAGATCATCGGCCACGGCCGCGAGGAAAGCCGCACGCTTCCGCTCTAGCCAGCCGTCCCGGCGGCCGTCTTGTCCGCCCAGCCTTGAACCCAGAGCTGCCGCAGTGTCTCGCCTTCGCCGCGGAAGAAACCGTCGGCCAGCGCGCAATGCTCCACCCGGTCGGCACGGAAATTGCGGATCGCCTGCCGAAGCTCGCACCAGGCGACGATATTGGCCGTCTGCGAATAATAGATCAGCGCCACCGGCCGGATCGTCCGGTCCGTGGCGCGGCCATATTCGTCGCGGTAGTCGAGCGCCAGCTTCTGCTCGTCGCGGATCGCCCGGCGCACCATGGCAAGGTCCAGCGCATCCGGCACGGGGGCGACCGAGCCCCAGGCATGCAGCGCGTTGGCGGAAAATGTACCGGCCAGCGGCGCCGGCACCACGGCGGCGATCTTGCGGTTGACCTGCTTGGCGGCCTGTCGAAGCTCCATGTCGCCGGTGCGTTCCAGCAGCGCGAGCGCCAGCACGATCGCCTCCGTCTCCTCGATCGACAGCATCAGCGGCGGCAGCGTGAAGCCGGGGCGCAGGATATAACCGATGCCGCGCCCGCCCTCGATCGGCACCCGCATCGCCTGAAGAGCCGCGATATCCCGGTAGATGGAGCGCACCGTCACTTCCAGCTGCACGGCGATTTCGGCCGCCGTCACCGGCTTCCTGGCAAGCCGCAGAATCTGGATGATCTCGAACAGGCGCGAGGCCTTGCGCATGCCGGTTTCCTCGTAGCAGAACAATCGCTACTGACAATACGCTGTCAGTTGAGCTGCCGTATAGGAGCGCATATCCGATTGAAAAACAAGGCTTCGGCGTTCGAAGCCGGATATTGCGGGGCTTAACAAACTGACATGACCTATACCGAAAATCTCTGGCTGTTCTTCACGCTTCTGTTCGGCATCATCGTCGTGCCGGGCATGGACATGATCTTCGTGCTCGCCAATTCGCTGACCCGCGGCCGCACCGCGGGTCTTGCCGCCACCGCCGGCATCATCGCCGGCGGGCTGGTGCACTCTCTCTACGGCGCGGTCGGCGTCGGACTGCTCGCAAGCCTGATGCCGGTCCTGTTCAGGCCGCTGCTGATCACAGGCGCGCTCTACATGGCCTGGATCGGCGTGAGCCTGATCAGGAGTTCGATCACCGTCGATCATGTCGGGCCGGCGGATACCCGGTCGAACTGGGAAGCCTTCCGGCGCGGTGCCGTCACCTGTCTCATCAATCCCAAGGCCTATCTGTTCATGCTCGCCGTCTATCCGCAGTTCCTGCGGCCGGATTTCGGGCCGCTCGCCCCGCAGGCGGCGGTCATGGCGGTGATGACGGCGGCGACCCAGCTGGCGATCTACGGCGGCTTGGCAGCGGCGGCCGGCCAGGCGCGAAAATTCCTGGTCGGCAATGGCAATGCGACGATCTGGGTCGGACGGATTGCGGGCGTTCTGCTGCTTGCCGTCTCCATGTTGACGCTCTGGGAGGGGCTTGCGGCATGACGAGCGGAAAGCCGTCGCCTCGCCAGACATACATCCTTCACATACCGTGACCCGCCGGCAACAGCCGGAGCGCTCGCGGAGTCGTGACAGAAAAGTTACTTTTTTCAAACGCATAAGCTGGCAATCATGCTGCCGCAAACTGCGCCGGCATGACCGGCTCAACGAGGAGAGATTGATGAAGTTCAAACTGATTGCCGCGGCCGCAGCCGTACTCTGTCTTGGTTTTACGGCCGTGACCGCGCAGGAAACCCCGATTGCCAAGCGCCAGGCGCTGATGAAGGGCATCGGCGGCGCAGCCGGCGCTCTGGGTGGTATCGCCAAGGGCGAAAAGCCCTATGACCAGGCTGCGGTGCGCGCGGCGCTGACCACGATCAGCACCAATGCCAAGGCTTTTCCCGACCAGTTCCCGGCAGGCTCCGAGACCGGCGACAAGACCAAGGCGGCACCGGCCATCTGGGAAAAGAACGCGGAATTCCGCGCCGATGCCAAGAAGCTCGGCTCCGATGCGGAGGCGCTTCTGGCTTCCATGCCGGCAGACCAGGCCGCTGTCGGCAAGGCCCTGCAGACGCTCGGTAGCAACTGCAACACCTGCCACCAGAACTTTCGCCTGAAGTGATCGCGGCCCATTCTGGGACGTAAGGACGGCCGCGGCCTTCTGCGGCCGTCCTCCCATTGTAGAGTGATGCTGGAGGAAGGTGATGGCCTCGATATGGTCCAAAATCCTGGTGGCGGGGGTCGTGGTGATCGCCGCCGGCACAGCCATGGCCTGGGCGCCGACCAAGCCCGATCCCTACCCGGCTTCCCATTGGGCGGGTCTCGGCGCCCCCGATCTCGCCAAGGGTGAGCAGCTTTTCTGGGCCGGCGGCTGCGCGAGCTGTCATGCCGCGACTGGCGCCACCGGCGATGCACTCAAGGTTCTCTCCGGGGGCAGGGCGCTGCCAAGCCCGTTCGGCACCTTTCATATCCCCAACATCTCGCCTGATCCGAATGCCGGCATCGGCAACTGGACTTTGGCCGAGTTCGGCAATGCCACCACCCGTGGCGTCGGTCCGGACGGCGAACACCTTTTTCCGTCTTTCCCCTACGGTTCCTATTCGCGGCTTTCGGCCAGGGATATCAACGATCTCTTCGGTTACCTGAAAACCCTGCCGGCGAGCACCAATGTCGCGCCGCCGCACGAGTTGCTGTTCCCCTACAATATCCGGCTGGCGGTCGGTGGCTGGAAATTCCTCTATTTCAACGATCAGCCGCGGGTGCAGCTGGCGTCCGCCGACGACAAGGTCAGGCGCGGCCAGTTCCTGGTCGAAGGCCCCGGCCATTGTGGCGAATGCCACACGCCGCGCGACGCGGCCGGCGGTTTCTTGGCTGACCGCTGGCTCGCCGGCGGCCCGAACCCGGAAGGCAAGGGCACCATCCCCAACATCACGCCGGGATCGAAGGATATCGGCTCCTGGAGCGAGAGCGACATCGCCGGTTACCTCGAAACCGGCTTCACCCCGGATTTCGACACCGCCGGCGGCTCCATGGTCGAGGTGCAGCAGAACATCGCCCACCTGCCGAAGAGCGATCTAGAGGCGATCGCAGCGTATCTGAAGGCAGTGCCTGCGCGGTAGGGGGATCGAGAGGCGGCCTGATTATCTGAAAATCCTGGCCAAGGCCGCCGGATAGGCCTCGGCCGCAGATTTTACGCGAGCGCCTGCGTATAGCGCATGCCGGTGACCGGGCGCGGCTTGAAATCCATCTGTTCGTAAAAGCGGTGCGCGGCGAAATTGCCGGTAGCGGCGCTGACCGAAAGATAGCCGCAGCCGGCGCTCCTGGCGATCTCGCGGGCGCGAGATACCAGGTGCTGGCCGATGCCGTGGCCGCGATGCCCGTCGCGCACGAAGAGATGGTGCAGGTCCATGCCGCGCGTGCCTTCCTGCGCCCGGTAGACCGGTACGAGAATGGCGTAGCCGATCAGATTCGAGCCTGTATCGGCGACCAGTGCACTGATCCAGGGCATCGCTCCGAACAGGTCGCGCTCGAGCTTCTCAGGGGTGATGCCTGCGGGGTCGTTGTGATGCGCGGCGAGCAGCGCGATCATCTCGTTGAGTTCCGGCAGGTCGCGCGACTTCGCATTGCGGATCGTCACGACCGGCGGGCGGGGCAGAGTAATATCGGTATCCTCGGTCATTTCCGGCATCCTTTTTCGGTCTTCTTGCCGTCAGGTGCCGTTTGAAACAACAAAGCCGCCTGACGGCGGCTTGTTGACATGGAGATCTGTCGAGCCGCCCTTTAAAGGAAGGCCCAAAAATACGAGCAGGCGATGGTCGTGCGCGTGTTGATCATGGCGCTTAGATGCTCCCGATCTCAAACCTTGTCAAGCACCATCCGCGAAGCGGTTGGCGGCCGCAATGATCGCCTCCGCCATGCCCTGGTCGGCGGTCGAATGGCCGGCATTCTCGATCAGGCTTTCGAGGGGCAAAGGCTGTCGCGGCGGTTCCGGCAGGTCGTTAGTCATTATTTGCTATCAAATAATGACAACAAATGTCGTAAGCTTAGCCGTCCGCCAGACCCTCAATGCTCCCCCTCGCACAGCCCGTGGTCCGATAGCGCCCGGATCACATAACAATCCTCGATCGAATGGCCGTCGCAGTGCGAGATGATCCGTTCGAGTTCGTGTTCCAGCTTCTTCAGCTTTTCGAGCTTTTCACGAACCGCGATCAGATGGTCGGCGGCGATCCTGTCGGCATTGGCGCAGGGCTGGTCGGGGTGCTGGCTGAGCGCGATCAGTTCGCGGATTGCCGGGATGTCGAGGCCGAGGTCGCGGGCATGGCGGATGAAGGCGAGCCGCTCGAGATCGTGCCTCTCGTAACGCCGCTGGTTGCCTTCCGAACGTTCGGCCGCCTCGATCAGGCCCATCTGCTCGTAATAACGGATGGTCGGCACCTTGACGCCGGTACGTTTCGAAAGATCGCCGATCGACAGCATGGCTGAAAATTCCTCTTGAAGCTCTAGTCACTGGAGGAATTATCTAGTCGGTCACCGATGCGAAGACAAGTCGGCCGGACCAACCAGAGAGCAAACGGAAGGTGACGACATGAACGGATGCTGCAGCCATTGCCACGCCAGGGTCGACGGGTTCTTGAGGGATATCGGCTGGCTCTTCTGGGCGCTCGTCGCCACGGTGGCCGGCATGTGGCTGATACTGGCGATGGAGATGCTGCGGCGGTCTCGGCCGCAATGGGACCGCCAACAGCATGCAAACGAAGAACTGTCCGCGATGATCGCCGCCGACAATGGAGCCGATTGCCGAACGTAAAACGGCTGCAGCCCTGATTGACAAGGCTGCAGCCGCTGAAGGCATATATAAAATTACATGGAGAACAGCGTATCGTCTTCGGTGCCGTTCTGCTGCTGTTTCTGCGCGTTGCCCTGTGCCAGGGCCGCCGGGTTGCCGCCCATGTCCATCGCCGCTTCCTGCTTCCGGCCGTTGACGCCCATGGCTTCGAGGATTGCCTTGCGGATATCCGCCTCGATCGCCTCGCGGTCTTCCGCCGACATGGCCTTGAGATCGTCCTCGGTAAGGTCCTTGTCCTTGAGATACTGTTCGCGGATACGCTCAGCCAAGGTCTTCTTGGCGAGATCCATGAACTCGTCCTCGTATTTGGTCGACGGCGCCTCGCCAAGCCAGGTGTCGCCTGCGCCGTGATCGACCTCGACGCCCTGGCTCTCCATAGACCAGAGGCTATCTGCCAGCTTTGCGCCGAACACCGTATCGCTGCCGGTCATGCCGCCCGAGACGGACTGCCGCGGCGCCGCGTAGTCATTGGCGCTGCCGCCCGAAGCGTTCTTGTCGCCGCCGTTCTTGCCAAGGATGCCGTAAAGAGATGCATAATAAGGATTGGTGCTTCCAATTGTCGTCATCGCGACTCTCCCCGTCTGAGACCACTAGCGGCTTAGGTCCCGAAACCTGCACGGGGCTTTCGGATTTGGCTTGCATCAGATCGTCGGTGATACGAATATAGAGTACCCCCCTATACTAAACTGGAGACATTGGTGGCGCACACCATTCGGGAAAAGGCAAAGCTCCTGGCGCGGGTTCGCCGGCTGAAGGGGCAGATGGAGGCGGTCGAGCGGGCGCTGGAAGCCGAGGCGCCCTGCGGCGAGGTGCTGCAATTGCTCGCCTCGATCCGTGGCGCACTGTCCGGGCTCACTGGTGAAGTCATGGAGGACCATCTGCGCGAGCACGTGCTGCATGCGGATGACGAGAAACAGAGGGCGCAGGCGGTCGACGAGCTTGCCGACGCGCTCCGCACCTATATCCGCTGATCGAGGCGAAGGAGAAGACCATGCCCAATTCCATCGAGGAGCTGAAGCACGAGCATGTGTTTCTGGGCGCCGACCATGAGCGCAACGAGCGCAAGGTCTGGCTGGTGATCGCACTGACCGCGACGATGATGGTGGCGGAGATCGTCGCCGGCTCGATCTTCGGCTCCATGGCGCTGACCGCCGACGGTTGGCACATGTCCACCCATGCAGGCGCCATGCTGATCGCGGCACTCGCCTATCTCTATGCCCGCCGTCAGGCCCGCAATCCGCGTTACACGTTCGGCACCGGCAAGCTCGGCGATCTCGCCGGCTTTGCCAGCGCCATCGTGCTGGCATTGATCGCGCTGCTGATCGCCTGGGAGAGTTTTGTCCGCCTCGCCAACCCGGTGGCGATCGATTTCGACCAGGCGATCCTCGTCGCCGTGGCCGGGCTTGCCGTCAACCTGCTCAGCGCCTGGCTGCTCCGGGAGGATCATCATCATGCCCATGACGGTGGTCATCATCATGGCGGACATCACAGCCATCACGGTGCCCACGCGCACGGGCCTGCCGCCAAGGACCACAATCTGCGTGCCGCCTACCTGCATGTGCTTGCCGATGCGCTGACCTCGGTTCTGGCAATCGCGGCGCTGATTCTCGGCCGGTCCTACGGCTGGGTCTGGCTGGACCCGGTCATGGGCGTGGTCGGCGGCCTGGTGATCGCCCGCTGGTCCTGGGGGCTGATCCGCGTGACAGCCACGGTGCTTCTGGACGCGCAACCGGATGACGCGGAACTGGCGGGTAAAATCCGCCGGAGCGTCGAGACGGAGGAGGACAGGATTTCGGACCTGCATGTCTGGCAGCTTGGCCCGGGGCACCATGCGGCGATCGTCGCGCTGGTCACGCCAAAACCCCAGGCGCCGTCCTTCTACAAGGATAAGCTCCGGGGCATCCGGGATCTGTCGCATGTCACGGTGGAAGTCACGCCCGCCAGAACGGCGTAGCCGGATGTCTTAGAATTCGGCGAATTCCTGATAACGGTTTTCAACCCAGTCCTGCGGGGCGGACCGGACCTGCATATCGACGTTTGCAGAGCCTGCATCGTCGATTTCCATGACCCAGAGCGCATTGGCAAGCGAAGACGAGAGAAGCGTGCTGCTCCCCGTCAAGGCATTGGGGGAGCGTTGAGATGCCACAGTTTCACGCTGAGGCGCTTCCTCGACTTTCCGGTCCATCTCTTGTGCCCGGTTGGGATAATAATAGCCGTTGAGGCCGCTATCGATCTTCATGGCGAAACGCCCGCGTTCAAAATGGTTAACAAATGGTTAACGCACGAAGCTTGCGCGAGGCTTGCGGCTGATGTTGCGGTTTGACGACAGGGGCTTGACAAAAATATGCTGACGGACGGCTGTTCGGCGCGTTCCTTATCCGTTCCGGTCGCGGAGAAAACCGTCGAATATCGCCTGCGTGAGCCGCTGGTTCTGTCGGTACCATGTGTCCTGCGTGTAGAAGACCGGTTCGGCGGGGTCCCAGCCGCTGAGCGTAAAGTCGCTCTGGCGGGAGAAGAAGGTGACGAACTCCTCTTCGCTTGCCCAGGTGGCGATGGCCTGTCCCGGATGAAAGCCGTCCTGGATGCCGCAGAGAGTGACGCCGGTCTCGGTGCGGATCAGGCCGTGGCCGCAGAAGTCGCGGTGGAATTCGTGGATCAGCCCTTCGCCGATCCTGGCCTGCTGCAGCTTTTCCCACACCAGACGCATCCGCTCGGCCCCGAGCGCCTTGTGCGAAAGCCTGTCGCGCACCTCCGCCCGCCGCCGGTTCATCTCTTCCTCGCTCGCATTGATCAAAGGGTAGGGCGGCCAGCCGGATTGCTTGGTCCTCCGCTGTCGCCAGACGGACCAGCCGGCCGCGCCCAGGACAAAGATGATCACGGCGTAGCAGACGATCGGAATGATGATGCCCGCCATCCGTTCGCCTATTCCATCGCCCGTGCCATTTCGGCGAGCTTGCGCACGGTGTTGAGATTACGCGACGTGCCGGGTTTCAGCGCCGGCAGCTTCAGCTTCGATTTGCCCGAGCCGATCGGATAATGGACATAGATCTCGCGCCCGGCGACGACCGCCTCCTCGCCATCCGGCGCCACCATCTTGTCGAGCGCATCGTTCGATGCCTTCTCGGGCAGGAAATGCACGAGCAGAAAATTCGGCTTCGCCTCGGGGAAGGGCGCGTTTTCGGCAATTGCCTCCAGCTCTTCCGTCGAGCGCACCATCACGCCCGGCTTCTTGCCGAATTTTTGGCCGAGAGCGTCGTCGAGCCTGTCGGCGACCTTGGCCTCGGCCTCGTCGGTCCGGAACAGCACATTGCCGCTCTGGATGTAGGTCTTCACGTCGGTGAAGCCGAGGGTTTCGCAGATGGACTTGAGTTCAGTCATCTGGAGCGCGGTGCCGGCGACGTTCACTGCGCGAAGCAGGGCAATGTAGACGGTCATTCCTTATCTCCCAAAGGCCAGCCCATCTTATGTTCCGGTGTTGCCGGGCGTGCTTCGAAGGACGGCACGGCCTCTCCGTTAGATAAGGCCCCTTACCCCTTCCCCGCCACCTTGATCGCAAACGCATATTCGAACGCGATCTCCTCCAGCCGCTGGAAACGCCCCGACTTGCCGCCATGGCCGGCGGCCATGTTGGTCTTCAAGAGGATCGGCGCGGTGCCGGTCGAGAATTCGCGGACCTTGGCGACCCATTTGGTCGGCTCCCAGTAGGTGACGCGCGGGTCGGTGAGGCCTGAGATGGCGAGGATTGGCGGATAGGGTTTCGCCGCGACATTGTCGTAAGGCGAGTAGGCGGCGATCCACTGGTATTCTTCGGGGCTGTCGATCGGGTTGCCCCATTCCGGCCATTCGGGCGGGGTGAGCGGCAGCGTGTCGTCGAGCATGGTGTTGAGCACGTCGACGAAGGGAACGGCCGCGATGATGCCGGCGAATTTCTCCGGCGCCATGTTGGCGATGCCGCCCATCAGCATGCCGCCCGCCGAACCGCCCTCGGCGATGATGTTCTCATAGGAGGTGAAGCCCTGGGCCACCAGATGGTCGGCGGCGGCGATGAAGTCCTTGAAGGTGTTTTCCTTGTGCTCCATCTTGCCGTTTTCGTACCAGGCAAATCCCTTGTCCTTGCCGCCGCGGATATGGGCGATGGCATAAACGAAGCCGCGGTCGGCGAGCGACAGGTTGTTGGTCGAGAACCCGGCCGGAATGGTGATCCCGTAGGCGCCGTAGCCATAGAGCAAGCAGGGCGCAGACCCATCGAGCGGCGTATCTTTTCGGTAGAGCAATGAGACCGGCACCAGTTCGCCGTCATGCGCCGGCGCCATCACCCGGCGGGTAACGTAGTCGTCGGGATTGTGGCCCGAGGGCACTTCCTGGGTCTTCAGGAGAACCCGCTCGCGGGTCGTCATGTCGTAGTCGTAAAGCTGGCTGGGCGTCGTCATCGACGAATAGGAAAAACGGATCACGTCGCTGTCGTATTCTGCGGCACCCTGAAGCCCCAGCGAATAGGCCTCTTCGGCAAACGCGATCGCATGTTCCTCGCCGGTCGTCCGGTCGCGGATGATGATCTGCGGCAGCCCGTCCTTGCGTTGCAGCCATAGCAGATAACGGGCGAACGCCATGTGGCTGATGATCAGCCGGCCGGGCTCGTGCGGCACGACCTCGGTCCAGTTCTCCTTGCCCGGCGCCGTCACCGGAGCCTGCATGATCTTGAAATCCTTCGCATCGCCGTCATTGGTGAGGATATAGAAGACGTCGCCGCCCTCGGTCATCGAATATTCGATGCCTTCCTCGCGCTCGGCGACGAGAGCCGGCTCGGCCGTCAGGTCCTTGGTCGAGAGCAGCCGGTATTCCGACGTCTCGTGGTCGTGGATGTCGATATAGATGAAGTCGTCGAGCAGCGAGCCGCCGACGCCCATGAAGAAGCCCGGATCCTCTTCCTCGTAGACCAGTCGGTCTTCCGACTGCGGCTGGCCGACGATGTGGTGGAAGACTTTCGAGGGCCGGTGGTTCTCGTCCTGCAGCGTATAGAAGAAGCTCTTGCCATCAGGGGCCCAGACGCCGCCACCACCGGTATTCTCGATCACGTCGGCCAGATCCTCGCCGGTCGCAAGGTCACGGATGCGCAGCGTGAAATATTCCGAGCCCTTGTCGTCGTAACCCCAGATGCCGCGGGAATGGTCGCTCGTGTGGTCGATGCCGGAAAGACGGAAATAGTCCTTGCCGACGGCTTCCTTGTCGCCGTCGAGGAGGAGTTGTTTATCCCCGCCGCCGCGAGGGGTGCGGAAATAATGCGGCTGCTCGCCGCCGGTCACGAACAGCGTGCCGTAGGCGAACGGCCCGTCCTTCATCGGCACGGAGCTGTCGTCTTCCTTGATGCGGCCGCGCATCTCGGCAAACAGCACCTTCTGCAGCTCGGCCGTGTCGCCCATGGCCGCTTCCATATAGGCGTTCTCGGCCTCCAGATGCTTGCGGATCTCGGGGTCGAGGATCGATGGATCCTTGAACATCGCCTGCCAGTTGTCGGCCCGGAACCAGGCATAGTCGTCGGTGCGGGTAATGCCGTGGCGGGTATCGGAAACCGGCTTCCTGGCCGCAACGGGGGCGGCGGGAAGATTGGCGAAAGGCGATGGGCGGGAGGTGGCCAAGGAAGCACTCCGGTTGTGATGCGAGGAGTGCCAGAGATAGGGGGCGCTTGCGCGCGAGGCAAGCGGGTTGCTTCCGGAATGCTTAGCCGAGGGCGGCCTGCAATGAAGGTTGGGGAATGTCGCGCCCCATGTCCCGCGCCGCCTCGATCCAGCTTTCGATCGCATCCTGGACGTTGGAAAGGGCTTCTTGCGGCGTCTCGCCATCGCTCATGCAGCCTGGAAGATCCGGCACGGTCGCCAGGAAACCGCCGCCATCTTCGGCAGAAAGCGGAGAGACCAGAACGGGATATCGTAATGGACTCATGAGAAAGTCCTCACAGCGTCGATAAATTGCACAAGTTTTCGAATGTATACTGGCTTGATCGGTCGTTTGAAAGGCACGGTCAGGATTTCGCGCATCATAGGATGGCTGACCTTGTAGTGAGAGCTTCCGGATCGCGGCAATGCACAGGAAATACCGAACTCCTCGCAGACTGCCGCAATCTCTTCAATTCGCCAGTCCGCTCGCGGGTTGGCGCGCGTTTGTTCCAGACGCTTGCTCACCTCTCTGCCCCACTACGCCACCCGATCACATCATCCTATTTCCCGTTCTGGTAGGTGGTCAATCGCGTAACCATCTCATAGTTTCCCGCGCTCCGAGCCATATTGGATGGGAAATGACATGATGAAAACCTGGTCGCTCGCAGCGCTCGCCCTCGTTTCCGCCCTGCCGGCCCATGCGCTGGATGCCCGAATCGTGAGGCAGCTCGACGCGCTAGCCCCGGATGAACGGCGCGAGCAGCGCTGCGATATCGAGGCGATGGATCGCATCAAGCAGGACAACAAGGGCGAGTTCAAGCCGGACAAGGTGATTGCCTATACGTTCGGCGATCCGATCGAGGCCGGCAATGCCATTCGGGCGCCGGGGGCTGTGTTCCGCAGCGCCGGCGACTGGTATCGGCTCAAATACAGATGCGAGACCGGTGACGAAGGGCTGAAAGTCATGTCCTTCGACTACAAGATCGGCTCGAAGGTCCCGAGGGAAGAGTGGGACAAGTATTACCTCTACGAATGAGCGCTCCGTTCGGCCTTCGGTCGTATCGCCGAGACTGAAATAACCCGATGCGCTGCCGTCATCCCGGCAGGTTGGGCACGGTCTTGCGGTCCGGGAAGAGCTCGTTGAGCACGGTCATCATGATCAGCGAAAGGGGCAGGGCGAGCATGGCGCCCACCGCTCCCCACATCCAGGTCCAGAACAGGATGGCGATGAACACGATGAAGGGATTGATCTCCCATTGCCGGCCCATGATCGCCGGGAAGAGCAGGTTTTCCATGGCGAGATGCACGGTGAAGAAGATGATCGCCGGAATGAGGCCGAGGAGCAGGGCGTCATGGGTGAGAATGCCGGCAATCGCCACCGAGATCGTCATCAGTGTGATGCCGAGGAAGGGAATGAAGCTCGAAACGAAGGCGAACATACCCCAGAGCACTGGCATGGAAAGCCCGCCGAAATAGGCAATCAGCGTCATCACCACGCCGAGCCCCAGATAGAGGAGGCTGGCCGTCGCGAAATAATAGCCGAGCACCTCGTCGATCGAATTGAGCACCCGGATTGCCATCAGCCTCTGCCGGCGTGTCGGAAAGGCGAGGATGATCGTGCGCCGCAGCCGCACCCGGCCGTAGAGAAACAGCAGCAGGGCCGCAAAGAAGATCATCCCCTGGATGATCGCCGGCGTCAGGTTGGCGGTGACGATGCCGAGAATATTGCCGGAATTTTCGATCAGCGACTGCATCGACATCGGCCCGGTCTCGAAGGTCGCGGGCGAGACGTTGATCCACTGCTGGCTTTCGAGGAAGGGCTTGATGCGGTTGATGGTCCGCTCGATGAAACTCGGACCTTCCCGCAGCAGCGTCGCGACCGGCTCGGCGAGCGAATTGGCGATCAGGAACAGGACCGCGAAGACGAGCGTCGACAGGATGAGAGCGATGCCGAAGCGCGGCACGCCGGCCTGGCTCAGCCGATCCGCGACGAGCCCGAGGATCAGTCCGACGACGACCGCGAGCGTGACCGGGATCAGGATCAGCGACATGTAATGGACCAGCGAGAGGAACACGATCGCGAAAATGCCGATCACCGCCCAGGCCATCGCCACGTCGAGCGCTTCGCGTCCAAGCGGCAGGTTCTCGGTCGATTCGATATCCTCGGGACGCAAGGCCGTTTCGCCTCGGGGTTGTGCGGCCAGGCCGATCGGATGTCTTTTCGGCTTGCTGCCGTTGCGCGCGCTCATGATCGCCATATGTCCAGAGGTCCCCGTGATGCCTCTTAACGCAAAAGCGGCGCTCCGGTTCCGGGGCGCCGCTTGTCCGCAAAACGGGGTGGATCAGGCTCAGGCGGCGAGCGTCAGGCCGATGCCCCAGGGATCCTTGAGCGACCAGCCTTCGGCTGTCTTCGTCGTGGCGATCTCCTGGGTATCGAGCGCCGTCAGCGCCGTATCCAGCGCCGCCTTGTCGTTGAAGCGCACCGTGTAATCCGAAAGCCCGGTCATATTGTCTTCGCGCACTCGGGCGCCGCGGCTGTTCCAGATATTGGCCGCGATATGGTGGTGGTAGTCGCCGGTCGCAAAGAAGCTGGCGCCCGGATAGCGCGCCATGATCTTCAGGCCCAGCACGTCGCGATAGAAGGCGTCGGCCTGCGGGATATCGCCGACCTGCAGGTGGATGTGGCCGACGGCCGTGCCGTCCGCCATGCCGTCGAAAGCCTGCTTCGGCGCGCTGCTGTAGAGTTCCTGCAGGTTCAGGCGTTCGGTCGCCATGGCGACCGTGCCGTCCGGCTGGTAGGCCCATTCCTGCGGTGTGCGGTCGCGATAGATCTCGATGCCGTTGCCCTCGGGGTCGGAGAGATAGATCGCCTCGCTGACCAGGTGGTCGGACGCGCCGTCCAGCCTGACGTTGTTGCGAGCCGCATGGGCAAGCCAATGGGCGAGTTCCTGCCGGTTGGGGACCAGGAAGGCGGTGTGGAACAGGCCGGCGGCATTGCGCGGCGCGCGGGTCACGTTGTTGCCGGTCGAAAGCGTCAGGAGCGGCAGTCCATCGACGCCCAGCACCTCGCCGCTCGGGCTCTTTTCGATAACCTTCAGGCCGATGATGTTCTGGTAGAAACCGGAAACCAGGGCGAGGTCGCCGACAACAAGATGCGCGCCGCGGACATGGGCGGGACGGGTCAGGGCAAAAGGCTGCGTTACATCGGACATATCAAATCCTTTCGGGCGTCGGGCGGCTGAAACACCCTGTTGCAACCTATATGGCCCACAGCCATCGTTCACGATAGAGCGCAAAACGGCGATTGATCGTCTCCAGAATGTAGACGATCAAGAGGCGACTTGACCTTGATCAAGGCGGGTGGGAACAGCCAGAGCTACAATAAACGAAAAGCATGAAGGAGGTTGCATGTACAAGAAGATCATCGTCGCAGTGGATGTCTCCGCCTTGGAAAAGGGCGAGCGCATCCTGCTCACCGCCTCGAACCTGCTCGACAAGGACGGCACGATCCTGATCGTCAACGTGGTCGAGGACATGCCCGCTTATCTCGTCTCCGACCTGACCGTCGATCTGATCGTGGCAGCCCGTCAGGATGCCGAACGGCAGCTCGTCGAGCTTCGCCAGAAGGCCGGCATCGAGGCCGATATCGAGATCCGCCAGGGCTCGCCGGCGCGAGAAATCCTGGCAGCCTCGGTGGATCAGGACGCGGATCTGATCATCGTCGCCTCGCATATCCCGGACCTGTCGAACTATCTGATCGGCGCCACCGCCGACCGCGTCGTGCGCCACGCCACGTGCTCGGTCCTCGTCGACCGCTGAGAAGGAACGGATCCATGGATACGGCAAGATATGACAGTATTCTGAGGGCGAGAAAGGCGGAGCTGGAAAACCGCCTGAGGCGCATCGAAGAGGATTTCGTCACGCCCCGCAATCCTGACGACGACGACCGCGCCGTCGAACGCAACAATGACGAGGTGCTGGAAGAGTTCGGCGAAACCGGCGAACGGGAGCTTGCGGCAGTCGATGCGGCACTTCACCGCATTGCCGCCGGCACGTTCGGAATTTGCGCCAGATGCGGCCAGCCGATCGCTGAAAAGCGCCTGGATGCCGTGCCGCACACCCCGCTTTGTCAGACCTGCGCCGGCGAGGTGTCGGACGAAGTTTAACGCGGGAAACGGAATGTGAATCCTCCCTCTCTTGCCTTCCGCCCTGGCCATGCTCATTCTTAAGACCGAGGAAGGCGGAAGGTCGGATGAACGAGTTCGTCAATTTCGGGCGCAAGTACGATTTTCACGAGATCGTCGCGGATGGCATCATCCACGGCGTCGGTATCGTGTTTGCGCTGGTCGGCGCCACCGCCCTGATCTTCTACGCCACCGTCTGGTCCAGCCACGGCGAGATCGCCGCCGCCTGGATCTACGGGCTCGGTCTGATCATCTGCCTGTCGATCTCGTTCACCTACAATATCTGGCCTCACTCGCGCACCAAATGGGTGCTGCGGCGGCTCGACCATTCGGCGATCTTCATCCTGATAGCCGCCACCTACACGCCCTTTCTGCAGCGCGGCGCGCACGACCCGTGGATATTCGCCATGCTCCTGGCGATCTGGGCGACCGCCATCTTCGGCATTACGCTGAAATGCCTGTTTCCCGGCCGTTACGACAAGCTGGCCATCCTTCTCTATCTCGCCATGGGCTGGAGCGGCGTGATGGTGGCCGGGTCGATTTCGCAATATCTGCCCCCCGTCACCATCTGGCTGATCGTCATCGGCGGCTTCATTTATTCGCTGGGCGTGATCTTCCACGTCTGGGAGCGGCTGCGTTTCCAGAACGCCATCTGGCACGGTTTCGTGGTCGCCGCCGCCGCCGTCCACTACGGCGCGGTGATGACCTGCTTCAGCCTCTCCGGCGGTTTCTGACTGTCGCCTGCCCGTGGGCTACCTGGCGCAGCCGACCGGTTTCAGGCTGGCGACCATGCGCTTGACGATCACGTCGTAGGCCTTGAGGTCTTGGCTGCGGTATTCGAGCATCACGAAGGCCGCCGCCTCGTTGCAGAGCTGCACTCCGCGCACATATAGAACGCGGTTTCCCCTGGCCCCCGAATAGCTCGTCCAATCCATCTCGACCCGCGAATAGGAAATCTGCCAGCCGTCGTCGATCGCCTGCACGATGCGGTTCGAGGCTTCGCCCTCGAAGGCGATGTCGATAAGGTTGGTGCCGAAGACGAGGATGCGGTCGCCATTGGCACCGGTGAACGTCCGCCCGTCGTCATTGTCCGGCGCAGGTCCCATCTTGAAACCCGGCGGCACCTCGACGCGATAACCGAAGCGGGCATTGCTGTAGCTCTGCCATTCGGCAGCGGACACCGGGGACACGACGATCAGCCATGCCATAACCATCAGCAAATACCGCATTCCGCCCCTCCCGCACTCGCCCCGGTGAGGCTATCAGAAGAGACGCATGCCAACAATCTGGACTCGCCGCGCCTGCGTCTGTTATAGTGGACGAAATAACATCATGATGGACGATGCAACATGACCGAACCCCTTATCCGCGACGCCACCGAAGCCGATCTCCCTGTCATCATGGAGATCTACAACGACGCGGTCGCCAACACGACGGCGATCTGGAACGAGGCTCTGGTCGATCTCCAGAACCGCAGAGAATGGTTCTCCGCCCGCAAGTCGCGCGGCTTTCCGGTTCTGGTGGCGGATGCCGGCGGCAAGGTCGCAGGTTACGCCTCCTACGGCGACTGGCGCGCCTTCGACGGTTTCCGCCACACGGTCGAGCACTCCGTCTACGTCCACCGCGATTTCCGCGGCGGCGGCATCGGCGGGCTGCTGATGCAGGAGCTGATAACCCGCGCCGCCTCGAACGGCATCCACGTCATGGTCGCCTGCATCGAGGCCGGAAACACCGCCTCGATCGGCCTCCACGAGAAGCTGGGCTTCCGCACCGCAGGCACGTTTTCCGAGGTCGGCACCAAGTTCGGCCGCTGGCTGGATCTGACCTGCATGGAGCTCAAGGTTACGGGGTGACTTTGACAACGGCCATCGGCCCCGCGGAGGAACATTGCCATGGCCAGCGACGACAATCTCGGAAGACATCTCGAAGACTATGTCGATGAATTGGTGAATGCCGGACGTTACGATTCGCGTGACGATGTCCTGCGGGAAGGCCTCCGGCTGCTGTAGATCAAGGAACGGCGACGCGTGGAGCTTGAGGCTGCGTTCCCTCCGATATCCGCTTTTGCCCGGACATGAGCAGAGCAAAATCCGCCGAATACCCCATGGCAACCACCTGATCTTCCACCACGTTCTGGATGAACGGATTTACATCCTGCACATTCTCAACGGCGCCCAGGACTACGAAGCCATTCTCTTCCCCGACGGATGATCCTCAGCTCCGCTGCAGCGCCAGATGCGCGCCGAGCCCCACCAGCAGCGCCCCACCGGCCCTCTGCATCAGCCGTTGCGCGCCGCTCGATCGCTTCAGCCGGGTGATCACCGCGCCGGCCAGCAGCACGCAGACGATATCGGCCGAGGAGAACATCAGGTTGACGATCGTCCCGAGGATGACGAACTGCAGCCAGATGGGGAAGGCCGCGGACGCATCGATGAACTGCGGCAGGAAGGCAAGGAAGAAGATCGCCGTCTTCGGGTTCAGCACCTCGACCGTGATGCTCTCGAAAAACGCCCGCCGGCCGGATTTCTGGGCGATCTCCGGAAGCTCGACATCGCCCGCCGCCCTGGCGCGAAACAGCGAGATGCCGAGCCAGACGAGATAGGCCGCCCCCGCGAGCTTCACGACCAGGTAGAGCATCGGCACCGCATGGAAGAGCACCGAAAGCCCGGCCGCAGCGGCAAACACATGCGCATAACCGCCGATATGGATGCCGAGCGAGGCCATCAGGCCCGACCACCGCCCGCGCGCCAGCGTCTGAGCCGCGGCATAGAGCATGGCCGGGCCGGGGATGTAGGCGAACACCGCTGTGGTGGCGAGGAAGGCGAGAAACAGCTCGGTCGAGGGCATATCTTGTTCCTTCAAGTGAAGCACCGGCATCATTGCCGCAGGCGGCCTCCGGCTGCAAGTCACTCGGCACGGTCTTTCGAGCCGGCATCTTCATCGCCATAGATGGCGCGAACGACTTCCAGCCGATCCCCGAAAGTTTCGAAACACTTCGACCGGCGCCGAAGCATTCGTCCGCCGCGTTCACCTAGAACGAGCGCATCGAAACGCGAACAGCCAGGCCGACCTCATGCCGAGCACCCCGAATATGACGAAAGAACTCGCGCTGCTCCTGGCGCTTTCGACGCTCTGGGGAGCCTCCTATACCTTCATCAAGATCGGCGTCGAGACCATCCCCCCGGTCACGCTGATCGCGCTGCGCACACTTATTGCCGGAATGGCGCTGCTGGCCGTCATCGGCTGGCGCGGCCTGAAACTGCCCCGCGATGCGGCCACCTGGGCACGCTTCCTGTTCCAGGCCTGCCTCAACAGCGCCGTTCCTTTCACGCTGATCGCCTGGGCGGAACAATCAACCGATGCGGGACTGGCCGCGATCCTCAATTCCACCACGCCGATCTTCGCCTTTCTGATCACCGCGCTGATCACCCGCCACGAACCGGTGACGGTGCGAAAACTGTTCGGCGTCGGCGCCGGGCTCATCGGCATCTGCCTCGTCATCGGCGTGCAGGCGCTGTCGGGCCTCGGCGAGGGACTGATGGCCCAGCTCGCAATCGTGCTGGCGACCGTTTGTTATGCGGGTGCTGCGATTTTCGGCAGGAACTTCAAGGGTCTCGACCCGATCATGCCGGCGGCGGGCTCGCTCGTCTGTGGCGCCGCACTGCTCATCCCGGCAAGCCTCATCATCGACAAGCCCTGGACGCTCGCGCCTTCGTTGGGTTCGATCCTTGCGTTGGTGGCGCTCTCGATCTTTTCGACTGCGCTCGCCTTCGTCATCTATTTCCGGCTGATGCAGACGCTCGGTTCGGTCGGCGCGACGTCGCAGGCCTATCTGCGCGTGCCGGTCGGGGTGGCGATCGGCGCCGTTTTCCTTGGCGAAAGCCTGAATTCGAGCGCATGGGCCGGTCTCGTCTGTGTTGTCGCGGGGGTTGCCGCCATGACCCTGCCGGCGCGGCGAAAGTTAGCTGCGGCGTGATGTCGTGGCCATCAATCCTGCGTTGGCTCGCCGGGCGTCTGGCGGGATAGATGGGCCTCGACGGCGAGGTTCAGTTCCCGCAGCAGGCCGGCAAGCTGTGCCTTCTTTTCCGGATCGAAGCCCGCGATGGCTTCCGCCTCGCTCGCCATGTCCTGCCGGAACGCAGCCTCCGCCCGCCCGGCGCCTTCGTCCGTCAGCTGCACCGCCAGGCTGCGGCCGTCGTTGTCGGATGGCACGCGCTTGATCAGGCCGGCCTTTTCCAGCCGGCCCAGCCGGTGGGTGAGGCTGCCGGAGGCGATCATCAGCGACCGGTAGAGCTCCGTCGGCGTCAGCCGATGGGGCGGCCCGGCGCGCAGAAGGGTCGCCACAACGTCGAATTCCCCGCGGTCGAGCTGGAAGGAGGCGAATGTCGCCTCGATCGACGGCGTCACCAGCCGCGACACGCGGTAGATGCGGCCGAGAATCTCCATCGGCCCCGTATCGAGATCCGGCAATTGTTTGGCCCACTGGCCTCGCGCCCGATCGATGTGATCCTGCATCTTTCGTTCTTCCGTCATTCCGATTCTCCGTCTCGATGAAACTATCTTGACATGAAGATAAATTGGGAGCAAATATCTTCACATGAAGATAAATAGGTGAGGAACCGACCATGCCTTCGATCGCCGCAAGAAAGCTTTTTGAAATTCCGCTGATCGTGCAGATGCTTGCCTGTTCCTTCCTGTGGGGAGGCGCCTTCATTCTGCTCAAGGTGGCGGGCACGGCGCTGTCGCCGCTGGCCCTGACGGCGGTGAGAGGGCTGATGGGCGGCAGCCTGATCGCGGTCTGGATGATCGTCTCTGGCCACAACATTCTCCCGCGCGGACGGGAAATGCGCGACTGGGTCGTCCTTGGTTTCCTGCAGGGCGTCGTGCCGAACAGCCTGACGGCCTATGCACTGACGGAAATTTCGGCGGGCCTGACCTCGATGATCCAGGCCGCTACGCCGCTCGTCGTCGCGGTTCTGGCGCAGGCGTTGTTTGCGAGCGAACGGCTGACGCCGAAAGTGGCGCTGGGGCTTGCAACCGGCTTCGGCGGCATGGTCCTGCTCATCGGTCCGGCAGCGTTCGGTGCCGACAGCGTCAGCCTCCGCGGCGTCGGCGCCGTGGCCATCGTCGCGGTCAGCTATGCGCTCGGCAATCTTTATGTGCGTGGCATTCCAGGTGCTCAGCCGGTCCGGCTGGCGCTGGGGCAGCAGCTGTTTTCCGGCCTGCCGACCTTTGCCGTGATGATCACTCTCGGTGGTTTTTCGGCCTTCTCTCCGGCGCTCGACAACCTGCCGCTGCTTCTCGTCCTCGGCGTGTTCGGCACGGCCCTGCCGATCGTTCTCTATATGAACATCCTCAAGAAGGCAGGCCCGACCATCGGTTCGATGAACGGCTATTTCCTGCCGCCCTGGACGATCGTCCTCGGTTTTGTCCTGCTGGGCGAACCGGTTAGCCTCAGAGAGATCATCGCGACCGCGATCGTGCTTGCCGGTGTCGCGATCGTGTCGCTGAAGACGGAAATTCTTGTCAGCGCCCGCGGCAGGCTTGCCGCCGTCCTTCGCCCGCACCGCAGCGGCAGGATCGCCTGAGCAGGTAGCCTGAGCCAGTGAGCCCGAGCCCAGGAGTTTGACGAAAGGCCCGGCATCCCGGGCCTTTTCATTGCCTCGGCAGCACCGATGCGACAAACGCTTCCAGGCTCCTGCGCACATGCGCATCGATCGGCCCCATGGGATTGAACCCCCACCAGAGAAGACAGCCCTGCCACTGCGAGGCCATCAGCATGCCGATATTGTCCGGCGTGCCGGGCGTCGCTGCAAAACAGGCGGTGATCGCGCTGGAGATGACCTTGCCCCAGGCGCTGCCGCGGGCACGCAGGCGCGGATCGCGAAAATCCTCCCGCAACATCAGCAGGCCCTCGGCATAGGCGTCGATGCCGCCATAGTCACCGGAAAGCGCGACGAGAATGTCCACGGCACCTTGCGGCGTTTTCGGCGCGGCAGCGATCGCCGCTTCCGTCTTGGCATCGAGATCGTCCCAGGCAAACAGCAGGGCGGCGCGCGCGAGTTCTTCCTTGTTCCTGAAGCGCTGCACCAGCGTCGAGCCGGAAAGGCCGCAGGCGGCCGCAAGCGACGCGAAGGTCAGCGCCTCCGGGCCTTTTTCGTGCATCATCTTCAGCGCTGCCGCCAGTACGTCGTTGTCCGGCATGGTTTTTGGTCGCGCCATCTTGTCTCTCGTATTATAAACGAATAAACGTTTATATATTGCCTCCATTTGGAAAGCCAGTTCTAACCATACCGAACCGGAAGGGAAGGAGCCGTCATGTCGCACGTGTGCAAAACGCCGCTGGAGGGGAAAATCGCGCTTGTGGCGGGAGCGACGCGCGGTGCCGGGCGGGGTATCGCGGTGGAGCTCGGCGCGGCCGGAGCCACGGTTTATGTCACCGGCCGCACGACGCGGCAGAAGCAGTCGGAATACGCCCGGCCGGAGACGATCGAGGACACCGCCGACCTGGTGACGGAGGCTGGCGGCACGGGCGTCGCGGTGCCGCTCGATCATCTCGTTTCGGAGGATGTCGCAGCCCTCGTCGGGCGCATCCGTCACGAGCAGGGCGGGCTCGACATCCTCGTCAACGACATCTGGGGCGGAGAGCGACTTTTCGAGTGGGACAAACCGGTCTGGGAGCACGACCTCGAAAAGGGCCTGCGCATGCTGCGTCTGGCGATCGACACGCATCTGATCACCGCTCATCATGCCCTGAAGCTGATGGTCGAAAAGCCGGGCGGCCTGCTGGTCGAGGTCACCGACGGCACAGCCGAATACAATGCCGAACACTACCGCCTCTCGCCCTTCTACGATCTTTGCAAGACCGCGATCACCCGGCTCGCCTGGGCGCATGGCAAGGATCTGGAAAAGGTCGGCAGCACCTCCGTGTCGATCACACCCGGCTGGCTGCGCTCCGAAATGATGCTCGATATCTATCAGGTGACCGAGGAGAACTGGCGGGACGCGCTCGTCGCCCAGCCGCATTTCTGCATTTCCGAAACCCCGCGCTTCATCGGACGGGCCGTGGCAGCCCTTGCCGCCGATCCGGACCGGGCACGCTGGAACGGCCAGTCGCTGTCGAGCGGCGGTCTCGCCAAGGTCTACGAGTTCGATGACATAGACGGTTCGCGGCCGGATTGCTGGCGCTACATGAAAGAGGTTCAGGAGCCTGGCAAGCCGGCCGACGCCGCCGGCTATCGCTGATCAGCCACCCATCGCCGCTCTCCCGGTCGCAATCCGCTCGGCCTCGTCGCGCAGGTCGAGCGTGATCAGGGTGCCGTCGCGGATGGCGCGTTTCAAGGCATCCTTCCGCTCCGGCGCGACGCGGATCTCGCCCGTCTCGAAAAGCACCTGCAACCGGCTGCGCGAGAGCGGCAATTCCGCCGCCAGCAGCCTGTCGAGCCGCAGGCCGGTCGGGTAGGGCTGGGCGAGAGTGATCGCGATCCGCCGCCAATCGGCGTCGCAGCGCAGTATCGTCCTGCGCATGTCGATGCCGTCGCTTTCCTCGATGCGGCTCGCCCGGGCTTTCAGCGCCTGCGCGTCGAATTCGATGCGGGAAACGAAGTCCGGCGTGCTCGCCTGCATCGCCTCGAGCACTGCAGGATCGATCGCCCGGACATTTTGCCGCTCGAAGATCGGCCGGTTCCAGGTACCGTCGCAATAGAGGCATTTGTAGATGAGCCACGCATCGAGCCGCTTGCCATTGGCGTTGAGGCGGATGCGGCCGCTGGAACGGAATGGTCTCGATACCCCGCAGCCGCTGCAGGCAAGGATCGGCCGGGGTGGAGTTTTAGGGGTTGCAGTCCATTCGAGATGGAGGATGTCGCACATGCCGTTTTGATCTTCCGGTCAGGAAGTTCATGCGGGAAACGGCACTCAAGAAGCCCTCTTGGGGCGCGCACGGCGTGGCGAAGGTCCGGACTGTGGGAAGGGAGCGTCGGAAGCAGGGCGACGGAGGCCGCACTGGCACGATCAATGCCAAACCGGTCTCAAGCCGCCACCCGATGAACAGTGTTCCCACGCGGACAAGCGCCATCGCTCTTCCGAATGGGAGGGTGAACCTGTCGAGACCGGGGATTACTTGGGCAAACTGAACCTCAAAGGCGGACGCTCTTCGACGGAAAGGGATAATCATGCCAAAATCGAAGTCAAGATTTTTTGGACGTCGCGCCGGTCTGTTCTGATCTATATGCCGTTCTGACCTATATGAAGCGAAACCAGTCGTTCAGCGAGGATCGAACCATGGACATCAAACGCAGCGGATCGCGGCCTTCGCAGGCTCCGCCACAATATTTCACCGGCACCGTCCGGTTGGATCCGATCGTCGAGGCGCCGGAGCCGGCCCGGGTCCGCGCCCTTTCGGTCACCTTCGAACCCGGCGCCCGTACCGACTGGCACACCCATCCGCTCGGCCAGACGCTGATCGTCACGGCCGGCGCCGGCTTGGCGCAGGTCTGGGGCGAGAAGGTACGGGCCATCCGGCCCGGCGACGTGATCTGGTTCCCGCCCGGCGAAAAACACTGGCACGGCGCCTCGGCGACCACCGCCATGACCCATATCGCTATCCAGGAAGCGCTGAACGGCAGCACGGCGGAGTGGCTGGGACCCGTCACCAACCTGCAATATTCGAGCGAGATTGTGCAGGACTGAGGTTCGCGCCGTTTAAATTTTCGGCCTCGGGGATCCGGACCGCGCTTTGGTCATCGAATGGCAATCCTTGTGGCGGAAGCTTGGGATCATTCAGCCGAGAGGAGCCGCCATGTCAGACATTACCCGTATTTCCAACCACTATCTGACCGCCGACGTCTCCTCGCTCGGTTCCGAGATGCAGGCGCTGACTGCGGCCGACGGCCGCTCCTTCCTGTGGAGCGGCGATGCCGCCTTCTGGAACGGCCGCTCCCCGGTTCTGTTTCCGATGGTCGGCAAGGCGCCGGAAAACCGCATCAGCGTCGACGGCAAGTCTTACGAGATGGGCCAGCACGGTTTTGCCCGCCGCAGCGAATTTACGCTCGCCGCGTCGAGCGGGACCATGTGCCGCTACGAGCTCGCCGCCTCGGATGCGACGCGCGCCGTCTATCCGTTCGAATTCCTGCTGGCAGTCGAGCACTCGCTCGATGGCCGCACGCTGACGGTCGCGGCCGAAGTCGAGAACCGCGCTCAGAAACCGATGCCCTTCGGCCTCGGCTTCCACCCGGCCTTCGTCTGGCCGATCCCCGGTGCGGTGGGCAAGGCCCACACCATCACCCTCGACAACGGCGCCGAACCGGCTCTTACCCGGCTCGAAGGCGGTCTGGTAAAGCCGGAAAAACTTGCCTCTCCCTTCAAGGCTGGCAGCCTGACGCTCGACCATGCGATGTTCGAAGCGGATGCCATGATCTTCCCGGAAGGGGCGGGTGAGGGGCTGACCTATGCCGCCGACGGTGGCCCCGCCCTGAAATTTTCCTTCGAGAACCTGCCGAACCTGGCGCTCTGGCAGAAACCCGGCGCCCCCTTCATCTGCATCGAGCCCTGGCACGGCACGGCGGCCGAACTCGGAGGTTCGGACGACCTGGCGAAACGTCCTTACGGCATGGTCCTTGCGGCTGGGCAAAAGGCCCGCTTCGCCTTCACGGTGGAATTGCCGGTCTAGCGTTCAGGGCTATCCCGGCTTCCCGCAGCCCCACATTCGGTCTATGGTTGCCACCGGCATTCCCGGGTGCAACTGCCGCTCGGGATCATTGTCTACGACAAGGACCCGACCTGACTTCAGGCGGTCCCGCGAGAGCTGGGGGGAGAGCATGGCCGCGTCGCTTCGCATAAACCACCTGTCCATCATGGTCCGCGATCTCACCCGCAGTGCTGATTTCTATCAGAAGGTCCTGCGCCTGCCGGAAATCGAGTGCAAGGCACGCAAGCCGAACATCCGCTGGTTCGGCATCGGCGACGACCAGTCGATCCACCTGATCGAAGGCGATTTCGGCCACACCTACGTCACCATGTCGACGCATCTCTGCATCGCCGTGACCGACCTCGACGGCACGGTCGCCCACATCGCCGCAACCGGCACCAGATATGGGGATCTGGCGAGAAACGAGGGCAGGATCTACACGCGTGCCGATGGCGTGCGGTCGATCTACCTGCAGGATCCTGACGGCTACTGGCTGGAGATCAGCGAGGATTATTGATCGCAAAATTCAGTCGTAAAACGATCGCCCTGACCGGGATTTGGCGATACTCAGCCGTCTCCTGCCAAAGGCGAATGCCATGAGGCTGCAGCTCAAGATTGGCGCAAGGCTCGGGTGCTTCTCTTCGTTGAATATTTTCGAGGAGAATAATCATGACCACTATTGCATCCACATCCTATTATAACGCCGCCACTCGACATGCCGGTTCCAATGGCGCCGGTCTTGCCAAGGCCGACGATCCCTATGGGGACGCCGTCGCGGATCAGGGATCGGGGAGCCGGGCCGGCAAGGCTTCGGCCGCCACCGACAGCGGCGCTTCGACGGCGACGATCAGCTTCATGGGCAAGGTCGTCAACGCGATCGTTCTCGACCGTTCGAACCTCAAGGCGATCAACGTTGCCGAATTGCCGGAAGATCAGTACCAGCAATTCATGGAGGTAACGCGGAACGGCATAGAGGCGAACAAGAAGTACCTCGAAAGCCAGTATACCGAACGGACCTTCCCGGATTATTCGAACGATCCGCGCATGAAGACCTATGCGACGATTACCATCGCCGGCAGGGTCGTCGCGACCATCGACAATCAGGGTGTCGTGACGACGGCAAGCGACGCGCTGGGCGAGCGCGTCAGCAAACTGCTCAAGGACGGTTTGGCCGGCGAGGCCAATGTCCCCGGCGGTCCGGCAAGTGCGCAATTCAGGGCCGAGAAGATCGCCGAATTGCTGGGCGGCCGGATCGTCAAGGCATCCACCGCGATGACGCAGAGGCAGTATAATGCCATGCCGCCATTCGAAGGACCGACGATCACGATCGACTACGAAGGCATGAAGAACGCCCCCTTGTCCGCACAGATCGACCGCATGATCGAGAATTATGCGGAGACCGAACAAAAACGGGCGGAATATCTGTCTCGACAGCAGGGGATGACGGCTTAAGTTCCCGGATGCTGAAACGAGGCAGGATCCGGACGGCTACTGTCACTCTCGATCTATATGAAGGTGGGGCGCCCAAGTTTAGCAGCAAGATCCGGGGCGCTGAAAGAATCACTTAGCGTCTGTCGCAAAAGTCGCTCGCAAAATTCGAAATCATGCGACCGACTTCTGTGCCAGGAGTATTCTACATTTTCAGCCAGGAGCCGGTAGCCCCCGCCCTTACTTCATCGCCTCGAAATCCATCGCATGGCCGTTGATGCAGTAGCGCAGGCCGGTCGGCGGCGGGCCGTCCGGGAAGACGTGGCCGAGATGGCCGCCGCAATTGCTGCAGCGGACTTCGGTGCGCACCATGCCATGCGAGGTGTCGCGGATTTCGATGATCGCCTCCGGATTCACCGCCTCGAAATAGCTCGGCCAGCCGCAGCCGGAATCGAACTTGGTGTCGGAGACGAACAGCGGCTCGTGGCAGGCGGCGCAGCTGTAGAGACCCTTTTCATGGCTGTTCCAGAAGGGGCCGGTAAAGGCGCGTTCGGTGCCGGCCTGCCGCAGGATGCGGTACTGCTCAGGCGTCAAGAGCGCGCGCCATTCTGCATCGGTCTTCTGGATTTTCGGGGTGATGACATCGGACATCGCAAGGTTCCTTTCGTTTCCCCATAGATAGGCATCGAGGCGGCGGAGGAAAAGTCCACGGTGAGAGAGCAGATGCCGGCATGACCGCTTACGGCCCAAACCGGCCATGAATGATTTCGCCTTCATGGCCGGCGGATTTCATCCCTTTGTTCAAGCAGGGTTCATGGCAGCGAAGATGCTGTCATAGGTACCGTCCCGTTCGGCCCAGCGGCGCGCGTGATCGCGTTCGAGTAGAAGTTCGCCGCGGGGGTGGCAGCCCCGTTCGAGCATCGTCATCACCTCGGAGGTATAGGTGGCCAGGGACATCGCGCGGGGGTCTGCGGCCTGCGCGGCACCGGTCAGTTCGGTCTGCACGTAGGGCGGCGACAATTCGAGCACATCGACCGACGTCCTGCGCAATTGGTGACGTAGTGATGTCAGCCACGAATGCAGAAAGGACTTGGTAGCGCAATAGGTAGGGAAATCGGCGCGAGGCAGGAAAGCCAGCGCCGAACTCGTTGCCATGACGGTCGATGCCGGCTGCTGCTTCAGGAGCGGCAGAAAGGCGCCGACGACGCGCAACACGCCGATGATATTGGTCTGTACCATCGCCTCCGCGTCGGCGGTATCCCAATCCTCGGCCGTCATGTCCTCTATGCGGGAAATACCCGCATTGGCGATAAGCACGTTCAGGCGGGGAAATCGATCGTGCACTGCGCTTGCCATGGATGCGAGGGAACCGGCGTCATCCAGATCGAGATGGAACCCTGTGATGCCGGGCCGTGCACGGGTAATCTCGCCGAGCATATTTTGCCGCCGCCCGGTGATGATGACGCGGTTGCCGCGGTCATGAAACGCTTCGGCGAGCGCGCGGCCAATGCCGCTCGTGCCTCCGGTTATCAGGACGGTATTGTCGGTCATTTTCATTTGTGAACCCTTCCAAGGTGTTTTAGGGAAAGGCCACGGCATGATCGTCAGGAATGCAGTGCAATGCTTCACCCCGCCCGGAGCGGACGATGAAGACAGGGCTGCAGATTACGAAGCAAAATCTCTACCGCGTACCTTTGGAGCCAAGTTTTCCCTGCTGGGACCTTCTTGACAAAGGACGCGTTGGATAACGGTAACGCCTACGGCGACGGTCGCGGACCGGCGCGGGTTGATTCCTAGTCGACCTTTGCTTGGTGGTCAACGGCCCGTCCAGGCAATGACCGCTCATCGCGCGAAGCTGCCCCCAAGCGTTGGCAGCCCTTGCCGTCAAATTCCCGGAAAGTCGCGTTTCTGTGTGTTTCGTCCGGTTCTGCTTGAGGCGGGCCCCCGTTTCCCATAGAAAATCACGTGCCTCCGAACGGTCGGGCGGTGTGGGGCTTCTGAAGCGTGGAGATGACATGGCTGCCAATGCGCCGGCGTTGACGTTCTTTGCGCTCTTCCTTCCCTTCGTCGCTTCCGTTCTGGCGCCCTTCCTCACTCGTCGTCTGGGCGACAGGGCCGCCTGGGTTCTGGCGCTGGCGCCGGCGCTCGCCTTCGCGCATTTCTGCACCTTCCTGCCTGAAATCGCCGCCGGCGAGGTGGTGACCGGGGGATATGCCTGGGCGCCGAGCTTCAACCTCTCCTTCTCCTGGTTCCTCGATGGCCTGTCGCTCACCTTCGCGCTTCTGATCACCGGGATCGGCACGCTGATCGTCCTCTATTCCGGCGGCTACATGAAGGGTCACGAGGGGCAGGGACGCTTCATGGCCTTCATCCTCGCCTTCATGGGCGCGATGCTCGGCCTCGTCGTCTCCGACAGCTTTCTGATGCTGTTCGTCTATTGGGAACTGACCTCGATCACCTCCTTCCTGCTGATCGGCTTCGATCACGAGAGGGAGGCGGCCCGGCGTGCGGCGCTTCAGGCGCTGGTGGTCACCGGCGGCGGGGGGCTCTGCCTGCTCGCCGGCCTGGTCTTCCTCTGGAACATCACCGGCGTCACCCAGCTTTCGCTCCTCGTGCACCTGGGCGACGGGCTGCGTCAGAGCCCGTTCTATCTCGCAACCCTGCTGCTGGTGCTCGCCGGCGCCTTCACCAAGTCGGCGCAGTTTCCGTTCCATTTCTGGCTGCCCAACGCCATGGAAGCACCGACCCCGGTTTCGGCCTATCTGCATTCGGCGACCATGGTGAAGGCCGGCGTCTATCTGCTGATGCGGCTGAACCCGGTCATGGGGCAAACGCCCGCCTGGGTCATCCTGCTGCCCTTCTTCGGCGGTATCACGCTGATTGCCGGCACCTTCCTCGCCGTTCGCCAGACGGACCTGAAGCTGATGCTCGCCTATACGACCATGGCCTCGCTCGGTCTCCTGGTCATGCTGACCGGCTTCGGCTCGGCCCATGCGGTGGAGGCGGCGGTGCTCTATCTCGTTGCTCATTCGCTGTTCAAGGGCGCCCTGTTCATGGTCGCCGGCACGGTGGATCATGAGGCCGGCACCCGGGATGTCACCAAGCTCGGCGGCCTGCGTGCCGCCATGCCGGTCACCTTCGGCGCGGCCCTGCTGGCGGCGCTCTCCATGGGCGGCCTGCCGCTGTTTTTCGGTTTCCTCGCCAAGGAGGAGATCTATGCCGCGCTCGCCGCCGGCAATCCGCGCGCCGTGTTCTTCACCGGCCTGGCGGTGATCGGCAATGCGCTGATGGTCGCGATTGCCTTCGCCGTTGCGCTGAAACCGTTCCTCGGCCCCCATGTCGAGACGCCCAAACCTGCCCATGAGGGACCGGTGACGCTCTGGCTAGGCCCGGCAGCCCTCTCGGTGCTCGGCCTGCTTGCCGCGATCTTTTCCGGCACCGCACACCGCTACGTCTCCTCGCCGATGGCAAGCGCGATCACCGACAAGAAGACCGTCGTCGACATTTCGAGCATGCCGCACCTCGGCGTGCCGCTGCTTCTGTCGGTAATCACGTTAATGCTCGGGGCGCTCGCCTTCTGGCGGCTGACGGAACTGCGGGCCTTCATGGTGCGGGCGGTGGAAAGTCTCGGCCCCGGTCCGGACCGCGGCTTCGATCATTTCGTCTCCGGCATGGTGCGGCTCTCAGGCGTCGTCACCCGTCTCGTCCAGCCGGGACGGCTGGAAATCTACATCACCGCAACCTTCCTCCTGCTGGCGGTGACGCTGCTTGTCCCGCCCTTCGTGTTCGGCGAGTTGCCCAAAATGCCCGCCTGGCCGGAAGACCTGCTGGTTCAGGAAGCGGCGTTCTTCCTGATAGCGGTGATCGGCCTTGTTTCCGTGCTGCGCGCAAAAGACCGGCTGACGGCGATCGTTTCCCTCGGCATCCAGGGTTTTGCCGTCGCCGTCATCTTCCTGCTGTTCGGCGCGCCGGACCTGTCGTTCACCCAGTTCATGGTTGAGACGCTGTCGGTCGTCATCCTGGCGCTGGTCATGACCCGGCTGCGGCTGTCCCCCCGGGATCATCGGCCTCTCGGACAGACGCTCTTCGACGGCACGATCGCGGTCGCATGTGGCCTCGGCTTCACGCTGCTCCTTCTGAAATCGACTGAGACGCCGTTCGATACCCTGCTCACCGGTTTCTTCAACACCTATTCCAAGACCGTCGCCCACGGCGCCAACGTCGTCAACGTCATCATCGTCGACTTCCGCGGCACGGATACACTGGGCGAGATCGCGGTGGTGATGGTCACTGCGCTCGCTGTCCTGGCGCTGATCCGGGTGAGGGCGGGCAGACGCGCCAGTTCGGGGGAGGGGAAGTGATGGCCTTCGCCTCGGCGCACCCCCCTCTGCCCTGCCGGGCATCTCCCCCTCAGGAGGGGAGATCGGCTGGGAGGTCGCTCACCGCATCCGGTTTGGTGTTACCTTCCGCACGACATTTTTGGATGAACAGGGACCGTGCCACTTGTGATCTCCCCATCCGAGGGGGAGATGTCCGGCAGGACAGAGGAGGGCTGGCGAGGTTCGAGCTGCAAGGGGAGCGGTCCTTGATCAACCTCCACGAGGCGGCGGCAACCAACCTGCGAGGTGCTCATCCATGAACACGCTCATACTGCGTACCGTCGCCCCCTCTCTCACCGCGTTGATGCTGCTGTTCTCCGTCTTCGTCCTGCTGCGCGGCCATAACGAGCCGGGGGGCGGGTTCATCGGCGGGCTGATCGCGGCCTCGGCGCTGGCGATCTACGGCATCGCCTTCGGCGTCCCTTCGGTACGCCGCGCGATCCGGTTCCATCCGATGGCGATCGCCGGCTTCGGCCTGCTGCTCGCCACCCTCTCCGGCCTGCTCTCCATCGTCCTCGGCGTGCCGTTCATGACCGGGCTCTGGATTTATCCGGTCATTTTCGAGGTCGAGCTGCCGCTCTCGACCGTGATGTCCTTCGATATCGGCGTCTACCTGGTCGTGGTCGGGGCAATCACCTCGATCGCGCTCGCGCTCGAACAGGAGCCGGGCTCCGACGCGGAGGGAGAAAACTGATGGAGGCGCTGTTTTCGATCCTCATCGGCCTGTTCTTTACGGGCGCCATCTATCTCGTCCTGTCGAAATCCACCGTGCGCATCCTGCTCGGCGTGGTACTGCTCGGCAATGCGGTCAACCTGCTGCTCTTCACCGCCGGCAGGCTGACGCGCGAAGTGCCGCCGATCATCCCGGCCGGCATGGACACGCTGTCGCCAGGCGCCGCCAATCCTCTGCCCCAGGCGCTGATCCTGACGGCCATCGTGATCTCGTTTTCCTTCTTCGCCTTCCTCCTGGTCCTGACCTACCGCGCCTACCAGGAGCTCGGCACGGACGATACCGACGAGATGCGGCTCGCCGAACCGCGCAACGAGCAACTCCCGCCTGTGGGGTATTGAGGGCATGGTGTTGAGTTTTCAGCCTGATACCCACGTCTGCCCTGTCGGCTATCGAGGCCGCGGCGTTTTTTCCGGCCACCGAAGCCGCGGCAGGGCAGAGGGGGGTGGCCCGGCTTCGACGACATCCGTCCGCGCAGAGGAAGGCATCTTGGCCTCAGTAGCCAGCCTGGCAAAGGAAGATACCGCGGCCATATTGGTTGGCAGGACAGGAGGCATCCACTGATGGCCGCCCCCATCGACCTCTCCGCAGCCCTGATCCTCTCCGCCCCGCCGCTGGCCGACTGGCTGGTGGTTCTCCCCGTCGCGCTGATGATCGGCCTCGGTGCCGTGCTGATGATGGTGCGCAAGTCCGTCCGCCTGCATGGCGGCATCGCGATTGCCGGGTTGGCACTTCTCGTCATCCTCGATGCCGGTCTACTCTGGCGCGTCTGGACCCACGGCCCGGTCACCATGGTGATGGGCCGCTGGCTGCCGCCCTTCGGCATCGCCTTTACCGCCGACCTTTTCGGCGCGGTCATGGCGCTTGCGGCGGCCATCGTCGCCCTTGCCGCCGGCATATTCGCGCTCAGCGATATCGACGCCAGCGGCCGGCGCTACGGCTTCTACCCGTTCCTGATGCTGCTGATGGCCGGCGTCACGGGAGCGTTCCTGACCGGCGACATCTTCAACCTCTATGTCTGGTTCGAGGTTCTGCTGATCTCGTCCTTCGGCCTCCTGATCCTCGGCTCCGAGCCGGAGCAGATCGACGGCGCGCTGAAATACGCGGTCCTCAACCTGATCGGCACGACGCTGTTCCTGATCGCGGTCGGTTACCTCTATGCGATATTCGGCACGCTCAACATGGCCGATATCGCCCGCAAGGCGGCAGGCCTGCGCGAGACCGCACCGCTGACGACGCTGACGGCGCTGTTCATCCTGGCGTTTGCGATGAAGGCTGCCGCCTTTCCGGTGAATTTCTGGCTGCCGGCCTCCTATCACACGCCGCGCGTCACCGTATCGGCGCTGTTCGGCGGGTTGCTCACCAAGGTCGGCATCTATTCGCTGATCCGCGTCACCATCATGCTCTTTCCGGTCGAGCGCGAGGCGTTGAGCCTGATCGTCGCCCTGTCGGCGGCTCTCACCATGCTGGTCGGCGCGCTCGGCGCGCTGGCGCAGAACGATATCCGCAGGCTCGTCGGTTACGTGGTCATCGCCGGCATCGGCAACATGATGGCGGGCGTCGCGATCGGCACGCCGGCGGCCGTCAGCGGCGCGATCCTCTACGCGCTGCATTCGGTGGTGACCATGACCGCGCTTTATCTGGTGGCGGGCGAAGTCGGCCGGCTCGGCGGCACCTGGGCGCTCTCCGGCCTCGGTGGGCTCTACCGGAAGGCGCCGTGGTTTTCGGGCGCCGCCTTCCTGCTGTTCCTGGCCGCATCCGGCCTGCCGCCGCTGTCGGGCCTGTGGCCCAAGGTGGCGCTGCTGAAAGCTTCGCTCGATATCGGCGCCTGGTGGCTGGCCGCCGCGATCCTCGTCTCCGCCTTCCTGATCACGCTGGCGCTCGCCCGCGTCTTCCTGCTTGCCTTTTGGCGGCCGCAGCCCGAACCTGTCCCCGAGGCCGCCGCTCCGGGCGGCTCGGCCGTCGATTGGCGTATCGCCCTGCCGCTCGGCTGCCTGACAGGGCTCGTCGTCCTTTTCGGCCTGCTGCCGGAACCGCTGCTCGGTCTGGCCCAGACGGCGGCGGAGGGGCTCGGCGAACCGGCGGCCTATATCCAGTCGGTCTTCCCGGGAGGGGCAGCGCGATGATCACCTATATCCTGTCCCTGGTCTTTGCCGTGGTCTGGGTCGCGGTCACCGGCAGCGCCACGCTGCACAACCTGATCTTCGGGTTTGCGCTGTCGACGCTGGTGCTCTGGGTCGTCCGCGACGAGATGGGTGCCCGCGGCTATTGGCGGCGGCTCGGCCGCATCCTGTCGCTGCTCGCGCTGTTCCTGAAGGAACTGGCGCTGTCGGCCTGGAAGGTGGCGGTACTGGTCGTCAGCCCGCGCATGGACCTGAAGCCCGGCATCTTCGCCTTCCCGCTGACCGTCACCCGCGATTTCGAGATCACCCTGCTTGCCAACCTCATCACGCTGACGCCCGGCACGCTGTCGGTCGACGTCTCCGAGGACCGCAAAACGCTGTTCGTCCACGCGATCGATTGTTCCGATATCGAAGCCACGAAACGGGATATCGCCAATGGTTTCGAGCGCAAGATCATGGAGGCGTTCCGATGACGGTGGCGCAAGTCATCATCTCCTATGCGGTCTGGTTGGCGCTCGTGGTGCTCTGTGTCTCCTTCCTGCTCACCGTCTGGCGGGTGATCAAGGGGCCGACGCTTCCCGACCGGGTCGTGGCGCTCGACATGCTGACGGGGATCGTCATAGGCTTCATCGCGCTGATCGCCATCCGCACCGGCTTCACGCTCTATATCGATATCGCCATCTCGCTCGGCCTTGTCGGCTTCCTCGCCACCGTCGCCTTTGCGCGGTTCATCCTGTCGCGCGGGAACAGGGGGGCGCCGAAGGGAGACATGATGAAGACCTTCACGGCGTCGGTGCCCGAACCGCGGCGCAGATCCGCAGCAAGGCGCTCATCCGGCACCGGGCCGGCCGTCCGGCGGAAGGCAAAGAAATGATGGACATTCTACTGGCCGCGACGACCGCTCTTCTGATTCTTGGCGGCGCAGGGTTCGCGCTCGTGGCGGCGATCGGCCTCAATCGTCTGCCGGACCTCTATACCCGCATGCACGCGGCGTCCAAGGCCGGCACGGTCGGTTCGGGCCTGCTGCTGCTGGCAGTCGGCGTTCATGCGGGCGACCTGCCGACTTTTGCAAGGGCGCTTGCAGGCTTCTTTTTCTTTGTTTTAACGGCCCCGGTTTCGGCGCATCTGCTCGCTATGGCGGCGCACAAGGTTGGCTATCCACTTTACGCTGAGTCAGTCCGGGATGAAATGAAGGATTATGATAAGCGAATATAATCCTTTCTGAGCCGAGTTATAACGCTGTGACGCCTGAGCAAATGCCCATCTATTCGTCAGTAAAGCTGATGTAGGGGCGATATAGGCGGCAGAAAGGCTGGTAACCAGCGAAATTCGCACTTGGAGATGAAGCGAAGCAGTGGTACTTCATTACAAGTAGAGTGCAGATGTTGTTCTAGATTAGGCGTTCCCTCGGGCAATTCGGTAAAGTCGGCAAGTTCTTCGAGTTGAAGAATGATCAACGCCGTTTACCCACGCGGGCAGGTTTTAATCGAACGCAACATCCGGCGTGAACCGTTTTCTTTTCCGCATGAAGCTTAGGGGTAGGCTTCGGTCGCAAGACGGCGGGGCGGCATAGGTTTTCTCCGGGAAGACTCTACGAACGGGCAGGTGTCGCGGAGGTCGCGGGGCCAGCCAGTCACTTAAACAGGAGACAGGAAATGACAGACATCGCATTGGGCAAAAGCCCGGATCTGCTGGTAGAGCTGACCGCAGATATTGTGGCCGCCTATGTGAGCAACCATGTGGTGCCCGTCAGCGATCTTTCGAATTTGATCGCGGACGTGCATTCGGCGTTGAGCAACACCTCTTCTCCGGCACCGGTTGTCGTAGCCATCGAAAAGCCAAAGCCCCCGGTCCCGATCAAGAAATCGATCGAGGACGACTATCTCATCTGCCTGGAGGACGGGCAGAAGTTCAAGTCGCTGAAGCGGCATTTGATGACCCACTACAACATGACGCCGGAAGAATATCGCGAGAAGTGGGGCCTGCCGGCCGACTATCCGATGGTGGCGCCCGCCTATGCGGAAGCCCGCTCCAGGCTCGCCAAGGAAATGGGTCTCGGCCAGCGCCGCAAGCGCGGCAAGGCCTGATCCGGGCGACGCCCGATATGGCAGGGAGGATTTGAGACCAGCCCGATGAGGACCGATCGCGACAGCGGCGGGTGGCTGGTTTTGGCATCGAATTAGAGATGTGGATAAAGAACCGGGCCGATCAAGTGCCCGGTTTTTCTTTTTTAAAGCGGACGTCATGGGGATGGATAGAGGAAAAAAATCCCATTATCTTTCGGGGACTTGTAGAAATTATCAACAGTTTCAGCGCGTAATCGCGCGGAGGCAGTTTTCATCATCCCCGTCTTTGCTCTAGGGTGTATGAATTAATTCCTATTAATTGAGGAGTTGTCATGCCTTTCGAGAGATATTTCGAGCCCTCCGCCCTGCCTTCCCCTTTGCCGTTTTCCCCGCCCGTGCCGGTGGATACGGCCGGTTCGCCGAAGCTTCCAGCTAGCCTGCCTCTCAGGAGCGCCTGCCGCATCGTCCGCCAGATGGTCTCCGAGCTTGTCCTGCTTTTTGGCGACCGGGTGATGCTTCGCCGCGACCGGCGCCGGCTTTCCTGCCATGTGCGCCAGATCGCCATGTATGTCTGCCATGTGGCACTCCAGATTTCGATGAGCGACATCGGCGAGGCGTTCGGCCGCGACCGCACCACTGTCGGCCATGCCTGCCACGTGGTCGAGGATCGCCGCGATGATCTGGCCTTCGACGAGTTCGTCTCGGCCGTCGAACGCATCGTCACCGCCGTTTTCGGCCTGTCGGAGGTGGTAGCCCATGACTGAGGCTATCCGGAAATCCGTGATGGACAAGGCAGCGGATCCAGCCCTCAGACGGCACCTCCTGCGGCTGATCCGCCAGCTCGCTCGCGGCGATTGCGCGATCGAGGCGGGTAATTCGGGTGAGGTCCGGCTCATCGGGGCCGAAGAGCGGACCTATCCCGAAGCGGTGATCGCGCAGGCCCGCTCGCTCGGACTGGCGCAGCTTGCCGACGGAAGGATTGCCGCAAGTGCGGCGGCGTCCAGCTTCCTGCGCCGGGCTCTGGTGATGGGCGAGGAGGTGTTCGTCGAACAGCATGGCGAGATCGTTGTGACCTCCGCCGAGATCGACGGCGCCCGCCAGCTCGTGCGCCGGAACCTTGCGGAATCACCGCTTGGCGTGATCGCACGGATGAAGGACCGCGAGGGAAAACCCTTTTTGCCGGCTGAAGCCTTGGACGCCGGTGAACGCCTGGCTGCCGATTTCACCCGCGGCCAGCTCCAGCCCCGCGTCACCGCCTCCTGGGAGCCGCGGCTCGCCACCCGCGCCAAGGGCGCCGCCGGCGGCCAGGCCGACATCGCCGACAGCGCGATATCGGCCCGCAATCGTTTTTCGAGGGCGGTGGAAGCGATGGGACCGGAACTTTCCGGCGTTGCGATGGATGTCTGCTGCTTTGTGAAGGGTCTTGAGACGGTGGAACGCGAACGCCAATGGCCCGCGCGGTCCGCCAAACTCATGCTGCGCACCGCGCTGCTCGCACTCGCCCGCCACTATGCGCCACCGGCTCCGCCCAAACGCGGCCGCAGCCATCATTGGGGAGCCGAGGATTACCGGCCGGTCCTGTGACGGAGACTTGTTAGGCTGACGCTGCAGTTGCCTTCGGTGACCGGCTCGAAGCGAGCTCCAGAAACACCGACCTAGCGCGCTGCCCGTTTCGCTGCATAAGCGGCGCGGGCGGCGTCGATCCTGGGTGAGTTCGCATGTGTCCAGTCGGCCAGCGCCTGGACTGGCTCCCAAAAATCCCGGCCGAGGTCCGTCAGGGCATACTCCACCTGCGGAGGCGTCGTCGGAGTGACGGTCCGCGTCACGAAACCATTCTCCTCAAGATCGCGAAGGGTGGAAGCCAGCATCTTCTGGCTGATCTCGCCGATCTCGCGCTTCAGTGCGTTGAAGCGAAGAGGCCCGCTCCCCAGAACGCGCACGACCAGAAGCGTCCACTTGTCGCTGATCCGAGCCAGCATGCGGCTGATTGGCTCGCAGGACGCGGTATCCTTGTGGTTACCTGGTTTCCGAAAAGTGCTTTCTTGATGGGGCACTCGATCCTCGGATAGATGGTTACGGACAGAAACCAACATACACGAGGATACCATGGTTCCGAAGCCTAAAATCGCTGTTGTTATCGGCTCTACCCGGCCCACCCGCTTTGCCGACAAGCCGGCACAGTGGATGTTGAAGCAGGCGCAGGCGCGTGACGACATTGAGGTCGAACTGGTCGATCTGCGCGACCATCCCCTGCCGTTCTTCGACGAGATGGCCTCGAACATGTGGATGCCGAGCCAGAATCCGGAAGCTGTACGCTGGCAGGAAACCGTCGGCCGCTTCGACGGCTACATCTTCGTGGTCGCGGAGTACAATCACTCGCTCACCGGCGTGCTCAAGAACGCCCTCGACCAGGCTTACAAGGAATGGAACCGGAAGCCCTTTACCGCCATCGGTTACGGCGGCACGGGCGCGTCGCGCGCCGTGGAACACCTGCGCGGCATCGGGGTCGAGCTGCAGATGGTATCGACCCACGCCGCCGTCCATATCGGCGGCGGAGACTTCATGGCGGTCGCTCCAAGAGGCGGCAACAAGCCGATCGAGGAGATCGAGGCAAATCTGCTGCCTTCAGCCAAAACGGCGCTCGACGAGCTGGTCTGGTGGGCAAGGGCCACAATGGCCGCCAAGGCAGCGGAAGCCTGATCCCTTGCCGCCGATCCCTGAGCTTCGTTTGAAGCTCAGGGATTTTAGGCTGGTGACCCGATCCTGGCCTTTGTGCCGAAGCTCCGGGCTTCGATGCTCAGATCCCGAGACCGCCGGCTACATTCACGGTCTCTCCGTTGATGTAGCCGGCATGTGGTCCGGCCAGGAAGCAGATGGTTTCCGCCACTTCCTCAAGTGTTGCGATGCGACGGATCGGATGCATGTCGAGGATGGCGTCACGGTTCGGAAGCTCGCCGGCAACGTCCGCGGCCATGTCCGTCGGCATGATGCCCGGCTGAACCACGTTCACGGTGATATTGCGCCGGCCAAGGTCGCGCGCAATGCCCTTCGCATAGCCGGCGAGCGCCCACTTCGTCCCGGTATAGTCGGCGACGCCGGGGAAGGGGACGTAGGAGCCGAGGAGGGAGCCGACGAAGATGATCCGGCCGCCGTCGGTCAGCTTTTGCGCCGCCGCGCGGGTGTTGGCGATCGTGCCGAGGACGTTGACCTGCCACTGGCGATTGTAGTTGTCTCCGTCGAGTTCCGGGTCGTCCACCATCTGACCCTGGATGGCGATGCCGGCATTGTTGACGAGGATGTCGAGCCTGCCGAATTCCGCCATCACCCTGTCGATCAGTGGCTTTGCGGAAGAAAGGTCGGCCTGGTCGCTCTTGACCGCAATCGCGCGAACGCCCTTTGCCCTGAGTTTCTCGACGACGGCTTTCGCCTTGTCGGCCGAGGCGGCGTAGCTGATCGCCACGTCAGCTCCGTGATCGGCGAACGCTTCCGCCGTCGCGGCACCAAGGCCGCGCGAACCGCCGGTAATGAGGACGGTCTTCCCCTTGAATATGTTCGACATGAGTATCCTTTCTCTATTCGATGAGGGCGCCGCTCGATCCTGGCGGGCAATCCTCGAATTTCATAACGTATGTTACGATAACAATCGGTATGAAATTTGACAATGATGGTCAAGGGACTTTAATAACGGTCATTATGAAAAAGGCTGAGCAGGGCTGATGGGACGCCATCGCGAATTTGACGTGGAGAAAGCGCTCGACGCGGCGTTGTGCGTGTTCTGGCGCAAGGGCTATGAAGGCGCCTCCTACGCTGATCTGACCGAGGCGGCGGGTGTCGAGAGGCCTGCCCTCTATTCAGCGTTCGGCAATAAGGAAGCGCTCTTCCGCAAGGTCCTGGCACGCTACTACGAGCGGTATGCGGACTATCTTCCCGATGCACTTCAGCTCCCGACGGCGCGCGAGGTTGCGGCGCACGCTCTCCAGGGCGCAATCGACCTCACCACCCGTTATCCAGACCATACGGGATGCCTCGGCATCCAGGGTGTCCTGGCGGGATCGGATGAAGCGGAGCCTGTCCGGCAGGCCTTAATAGAGGCGCGGGTCGAAGCCGAGGCGCAGCTGCGCGAACGCTTCGAACGGGCAAAGGCCGAGGGTGACCTGCCGGAGACGGCCAGGCCCGACACGCTTGCGACATTCCTGATGGCCGTTCTTCACGGCATGGCGGTGCAGGCCAAGGCCGGCTTCAGCCGCGACACGCTGGAGGCCGTTGCCGAGCAGGCGCTCGCCACATGGCCCGCGGGGAAGGGGGATGGGGCTTTGCGCCCTAAGCCGCAACCCTGATCCTTGCCTCTTCCCGGATCCGCTTGACCATCGAACGCAGCCCGTTGGCACGTTGGGACGACAGGTGTTCGACCAGGCCGATGCGGTCGAAGATCTCGATGGCATCTGTGGCGGCGATCTGCGAGGCGGTCCTGCCGGAATAGACGGCGAGCACGATGGCGACGAGGCCGCGTACGATATGGGCGTCCGAATCGCCCTCGAAGGTCATCACCGGATCAGCGCTGCCGTCGCCGAGATGGCTGACCAGCCAGACCTGGCTCGCGCAGCCCTGCACCTTGTTTTCTGCGGTCTTCTGGTGATCGGGAAGGTCGGGCAGCGCCTTGCCGAGTTCGATCACGTAACGGTAGCGGTCTTCCCACTCGTCGAGGTATTCGAAATCGTCGATGATCTGCTTGAGGCTGGCCATAAGCGCTCCGGTTCTTCTATCTGCTCCATATAGGCACTGCAGGCCCGGATAAAAGAAAAAAATGCGCCGTGAGGGGTTCAATCCTCACGGCGTCAGCATGTGCTGAATTCAGGGCAGGCAGATCAGGCACCGGGAACCGTGGCAATGAGAGCCCGGTGCAAGCTTTGGAATTCGGAGTCGGACGGAAACGTCCGGTATCAGGCGGATTGGCTGTGCCAGTTAATGTGTCGGGCGTTTCTGCGGGACCGGTACGGTGCCGGTGAAAATCGTATCGGCTCCCGTTTCGGCCTGCTTGGCCGGGAAAGGGGTCGGTTGCGGATCGGCGAGCATCGCCGTCTCCTTGCCCTTGTCGCCGAACTGCTTGTCGAGCAGCTCGAAGGCGACCTGGGCGCCTTGCCTTGCCCGCGTGCCGAGCGCCGAGAATGTCTCGGCACCCTTTTCGCAGACCTCAGGCTTCTCGGTGCAGATGGCGCTCACATATTGATAGGCTTCGGTCGCGGCCGAAAAGGCATTGCTGACCTGCAAAGGCGAAAGCCCCTCGGTCTCGGTCGCCGGCTTGCTGCTGAAGTAGGAGAGCACCACCAGCACCGCTGCGAACCACATACTTCCCTTGATGAGAAACCACATCGCTCTATCCACCTGTTTTTCCCGCTCCTGGGTCTTTGAGCGGGCCGCCGGATCTGTGCCGGTCTTGAACATGGTTGTACCGCCGGGAAGCAAATATGGCTTTGACGGGATCGTTCGGCTTTTCGGCAAATTTGCCTAAAATGCGAAATATCCGCATTTTCAGCGCCTTTGTCGCGAACTTGGATCGAATTTTAGCGATCGATGTTAAGCATAATTGCGGCAGTCCGCCCGAAACCCCGGGCTTTGTTGGGCGCCGGTTTGCCACAAAGGTTAACGCAAAAGGAAAAATCAAAGCAAATCCGCCGCTTACGTCGCGTTAACCACAAGCTGAGAAGGCTTGCCCCTTCTGTCCCAAAGCCGGATTTTGACCTATTGCGGGACTTCCGCCACCCCCTGTTTTTATCCTTTCCTTAAGCCACGGAGGCCTATTGTCGGCTTCGATAAACGAGTCTGTGCAGGGTTTTGCGTGCGCGTATTGAGTAACATTGCCGGAAAGGCGGTCATGCTGGTCGATGAGACCGCAAGCCGCTGGCTGTCGCGCCTCGGCGAGGGCGCGACCGCACGCCCCGGTGAAATTGCCCAGTTCCGCCGCCTCGTGTTCTGTGGCCTTGGCGCATTCGTCACCATGCCGCCGGCACTGGCGCTGCTCCTGCCGCCGGCGCTGGCTCTGCCCGTCGGTGTCGCGCTGGTGCTGTCGCTCTTCCTTCTGGCCGCGGCCGCCTCCTTTGCTTTTCCGCGCCATGCCGTGGCCTCCGTTGCCGCGCCGCCGCCGGAAGACGTTGCCTTCGATGCGATGCCGGGCCTGTCGCTCATTCTCGATCCGCATGGCCTGCTGGTGAAGACCGGCGGCCGCGATCAGCATCTGTTTCCGCCAAGCCTGCGCGAGATGGCCGGCGAGCCGCTCGCCGAGCGCGTCCACGTGTCCGACCGGATCGGCCTCGTCCAGGCTTTCGACATGCTGCGCCAGGGCGTGCCAAGCGCCGTCGCCGATATCCGCATCGAGCGGCCGTTCTCGGCCGCCGGCCGCCAGTTCCTGTCCGTTCGTCTCGACATGACCGCCATCCGCGACGGCGAGGGGGAACTCCTCTACGTCCTGGCGCAGGCGCGCGACATGTCGGAGGAGGAGCATCTTCGTTCGGAAGCAGCCGCCCATATCGCCGAGGCGCGTTCCGCCCATGAGGCGAAGTCGAGGTTCCTCGCGGCCGTCAGCCACGAACTGCGTACCCCGCTCAATGCCATTCTCGGTTTTTCCGACGTGCTCGCCGGCGAATATTTCGGCAGGCTCGAAAACGACCGCCAGCGCGAATATGTCGGGCTGATCCGCCAGTCCGGCGGCCATCTCCTGTCCGTCGTCAACACCATGCTCGACATGTCGAAGATCGAGGCTGGCCGTTACGAACTGCTCACTGAGCCCTTCGCCATCGCAGAAGCCGTGGAAACCTGCCGTGCCATGCTCGATCTCACGGCCCGCGAAAAGGGCGTGACGCTCACCAGCCGCGCCCCGCGCGGGCTCGGCGAAGTGGTCGCCGACCGCCGCGCCGTGCAGCAGATCCTCATCAACCTGACCGGCAATGCGATCAAGTTCACCGGCCCCGGCGGCGTCGTGTCGATCGACGCCATGCTGGAGGGCGATGAGGTCAAGATTTCCGTCAGCGACACCGGCATCGGCATCGCGGCCGAAAAGCTGCAATATATCGGCCAGCCGTTCATGCAGGTGGAAAACGCCTATACCCGCACCTACGAAGGTACCGGTCTCGGGCTTTCTCTGGTAAAAGGCCTGGTGGCGCTGCACGGGGGTCGTTTTACGATCACCAGCCGTCCGGGCGAGGGGACCGTGGTGACGATCTCCCTGCCGGCAGACGGTTCGGGCGTCGAAGGAAAACGGGATGACTCCCGGGAGGACAAAGTCGAATTCCCGCCGCGGCTGAGGGCAGCCCGGCATGCGGCCATGATGGACGAACAGGATTTTATCGATGACCGCGCGGAAGCGAAAATCGCCTGACAGGAAAAAACCTGTCAAGCAACCGGGCATTCTGTCGAACCTGCTGCTGGCCGGAGCGCGGGCTGCCGCGCGCCGGCCGAAGACCCTGTTCGGCTGCGCTGCCTTCGGCATAGTCTTCTCCTTCGTCGCGGCCAATGCGCTCTGGTACCAGCCGGGCGGCCATCCGTCGCCGTTCCTCGCCACCCGCGATTCCAAGAACCCGAATCAGATCGCCGGTTATCGCCCGGCAAGACGCACCGCACCCGCCGATGTCACGACGTTCCGCATCGAGCGCGCCGACCCGAATGCCGTAACGCCGGCTCCGGCCGCAGCACCCGCGGCCGCACCGGCCGAGACCGCTTCGCCAGTACAGGCGGCACCCCTGCCGGCCGCGCCTTCCGTTGCTGCCCCGACCCCGCGTCCCCAGCCGGCAACGCCCCACGAGGCGCAGCCCGCGGCGCCGAAGCCTGCCGAGGTGGCAAGGCCGACCCCGGCCGCGCCGACAAGGCCCGTCCAATCCGCCGCCCTGCCGCCGAAGCCCGTTTCTCCGTCCCGCCCGGCCGAAAGCGCCAATGCGCGCGGCGAAGACCCGGTTGCCGCCGCAATCCGCGCCTCCGAGCGCAAGCCGGCGATGACGCCGCCCGCCAATATCCCGAACGCCGCCTCCAGTTCCGGCCGGCCGGCGGCGACCCCCGTCTCCCAGAAGCCGAACGCACCCGGTCAACCGAACGCGTCCGGCCAGCCAAGCGACCTCGTGCTGCAGATCCAGCGTGGCCTGTCGAACATCGCCTATGCGGATGTCGGGGTGGACGGTGTCGCCGGCGCCCAGACCAAGGCCGCCATCCGCCGCTTCCAGCGCCATTATCGCTTGCCCGAAACCGGCGAGCCCGACGAACTGGTGCTGAAGAAGCTGAAATCGATCGGCGCGCTGTAGGGCGTCTGCTCAATTGACCCGGATATTCCTTTGATGGTGCGGCGAGTGCAACAACGCCGCTTTTGGCCCGAAGCGGCCATTGCAGGATTGAGTTGGATTCGTCTGAGATGGGGTGGTTTTCGGACAGTCTGGTTTGAAGGATCGTCAACCGATAAGCTGCCGTCCGTCTCACCCTCGAAGCTCGTCGCAGGCATATCGCTACGTCTTCAGACGCCACCTTGCCGATATCTCGGCGGGAGTTCTGCGATGGGCAGATCGTCGGCCTTGAACGGCTTACCGCTGGACCAGGGAAGCATGTTCAGCACTACACCAAAACTCGTGCTGATTGCCCCAAACACGAGTTTGCCAAGCGGCTTTTTCCAACCAGCAACAAGAGCACCGAGCGGTTTGAAGATCAAAAGTGGGATAAAGGCGAACGGTAGGATCAAGAAGGTCAGCACCATCGGGGCCGCCGCCTCCATCATAGGGTCGCCGCCGTATCGAAGGCGGAGACGCGGGTTACGGGCGACTGCAAACGGAATCAGTTCTTCCATGAACCGAACGTAGTCGGCGGATCGATCGAGGCCTGTCTCTCCCTGCCAATCCAGCGAGGATAGCTCCCTTGATGCGAAGAGCGTCCGCAAACGCGCGCTGTGGACTGGGAACCCAGTGGTGCCGACCCCACTCGTAACGTGAAGGTGCAGGAAACGAAACGAAGTCCATGGGACGAGTCTGACGGACCGTCCTTGCGTCACCGAAAGGCCCTGGGCGTCGATGACGTAGGCCATCGTGATCCCTGGCGAGCTTTTATGATGAATATGGACTTTCGCGGTGAAGCGGTAGGTCGGAGGGTCGTCCGTCTGCAATTGAGCTCTCCAATACGGTCCGCCAATGGAAGTGCCGCGTGTCCCGCGGATGACTTTACGGGAGATTATAGATCAGCCGCTACCGTCTCCTACGGGTCGGGAGCGGACCTTCAAGAACGCTTCGAGCGTCCGCAATTTGCGTGAGGTCGCCGTGGTCACCCCACAACCGCCCGGCATTTGCCACCTTCTCAAGGGAGTGCCTCTCCCCGCCGGAACGGAGAGAGGATCAGAGCAATATCTCAATTCGCCTGAAATCGCCTCAGAAAACGGCGAGATATTTCAGCAGCGAGATGATGCCGATGATGATGATGATGATCTGCGCGATCTGTTTCGCGCGGCCGTCGATCGGCAGGCGCGCGACGAGATAGAGAACCAGGACGATCACCAGGAAGGTGATCAGAATGCTGATCAATGCGGAAGTAGCCAAGCCCCAAACTCCTTTTCAACAATGCCGTGTGGCATCGATGTGTAATTATGGTGCATTCGGAGAAAGAAAAGGGCCCGATTTCCTGTTTCTTCTCAGGGGCTTCGTTGTGCGGGCTCAGATCGCTTCGGCGCCGAGTTCCCAGGCCCAGTGCAGATGTCGGTCCTTCAGCGTCCGGTCGCGCAAATAGCCGGTCAGCTCCTCGTCGATTTCCTCCAGCCGCTCGATCGCGAAATCCTCCGGCCGGTTGGCGTTCCAGGTCGCCTGCAGGGTCTTGCTCACGTGGCTGCCGTGCCGGAGCGTGAACCAGATGCGGTTCTGGATCTTGTCGAGGTCGCCGGAGCGGCCGACCCACCGCTGCCCCATGGGTGTGAAACGGATCGCATAGATGCCGGCCGGAGCCTTGCGTTCCTTGTAGGCGGAGATCGCCGCTTTCCTGTCGATGGTGTTCATGTCCCGTACCTTCCTTGATGGAAGCGCAGCTAATATCATCCGGGTAATATTATGGCAATGGTTATATCCGGGTAAAATTCGACGAGGGCGAATTTGCGCCCGGTCGCGAAGCGCCGTAAGAGGGGCCATGCGCCTGAAATCCGAAATCGTCGTCTCCGCCATGATCCGCCGCGTCTTCGGGCTTGGCGGTTTTGCCGCCGTTGAAAAGAAGGGGGCGGAGGCGGCGGGCGCGATTTTCATCCGCCAGCGTTTTCGCGACGGGCTGGAAACGCTCTACGCCCCGGCCCCGCAGAATTTCTTCAGTGACGAGGACGACGGCGGGCGCAAATTCGAGGTGAGGGTGGAAAGGGCGGAGCCGGAGGCGATCGGCGAGATGCTGTCGCGGGAACTGCGCTTCGATCCGGATCTCTGGCTGCTGGAACTGGAGATCGACGACGTCGCCGATCTCTTCGAGGTGGTGAAGCCCACCTGACCGGCCGCGCTATGACCGGTCAGCGCACCCGGTAGAGGCCGTTGAGCGGCTTGCGGGCGCTGGCGGTGGTGCGGATCACCCGCGGCTGGCGGCTGTCGTCTCCGCGGTTGTCGGCAAACATCGGCTGGTGCTGCGGTTCGGCATAGGTGTAGCTGTCGGCGCGGCGCCAGGCCTCGACGCGTTTGCCGCATTCGTCCTCGTCGAGCGCATCCCAGAGTGCGGCGGCTCGCGTCACCCCGTCCTGTTCCGCGCCCAGATGGTCGTAAAGGCGCTGCAGGATGAACAGCGCATCCTCCGTTTCCATCGCCAGGCCCTTCAGCGTCGCCGCGAGCTGCTGGCCGGAAATGTCGAGCATGATCCGTTCCGAAAGCCAGTGGCTGGCGGAAAGCGTATCGGCGAGCACGGTCGCAAACAGCCCGGTCTCGCGGTTGCGGGCGAAGCGGACGAGCAGCGCCTCCTGGATCGGCGACAGATTGCGCAAGCCCAACCGGTCTGCGGCGGGCCGGTCGACATGGCCGGCAAGCGCCTTGATGCGGTTGCGCAGGAGTTCGTCGCGCGTGTTGCGCTCGGCCTCGTCGATCATTTCCGGCGTCGGCCTGCGCGGCATGAGCGCCTCGAGGTTTTCGGGCGCGTCGCTGCGCTTGGTGCGGTCGTGGCGCAAGCCCACCAGCGCGTCGATCACCGTCGGCGACAGCGCATCGCGGCGCACGATGGCGCGGGCATGCGCTTCCCCTTGCGTGCGGGCGATTGCGATCAGCGCATCGTCGGAAAGGCAGGTCGAGGAGGTGAGGAACGGTGCTGCAACCGCGATCGGCTGGCTGGCGATGAAGAAGGCGACGGCCGGGGGAATGTTCTTGCACTGGGAGAGGGCCGCGACCGCATCGCGGCGGGCCTCTTCCGACGAGGCGGAAAACAAGGGGGCGAAGAGCTCGGCGAACTGTCGAAGCTCCGACCGCGAAGGGTACGGAAGACTTTCGAAGCTCGTCACCGTGGCCATCAGCACCACATCCTTCTTACGCATGGCCTGGGGCCTTTCAAGGTCTCGAAACTCATTCGTCACTGGCAAACTCGCAATCAACGCAAAACAAATCCGGAGTGCGAACGCCGATCAGGTGTGCCGGAAAAGCTCGCCTGGCGCTCTCATCGTACCTTGCCTGGGAAACTCCCGGTGGCGCGCCGCCCGCTCACGCAGCTGTGAGAACATCTGCAGAATGGGGTCGCCTTGGTTTAACCGGATGCTAACTCTTGGACGGTTAACGGTCTGTGAAAATGGGTCGTTTTGATACGTCTGTCATTTCTTGCAGTTTCCGTGTTTCAGGCATGAGATTGCGGCTCCGATCGACGCCTGCAAAGGCCGTGAACCAAACAGGTGCTTCTGCGTTTTAGGGGCGGATAACAGACATGCACCGGTAGCAAGTGCTATATTAGTGGTAATGCATTGTTAACGGTCGTCTGGCTGAATCCAGGCAGTAACCGGCGTGTGTTTTGCCGGGTTTTCAAGTTCCGGTTGGCCATCGCGTTCCTGTGGCCATTCCGATAACGGCCGGTTCAGGCGGAACCGGCCGTTCATGCGGAAATGTCGTTGCGCCTTCGAAAAAGGCGCACAGGCGAGAAAGGCGCGGATGCCCGGACTTCTGTCTCGGGAAGCGTCAGGCCCTTGGGAGAGGGCAGGGTGAGATCGGTCCGTCTTCATCCGTCTCGAATTCCTTAAACGGAGACGAGCATGGCAGAGATCGTAGTATTGAACAGATGGCGCAGTGACAATCAGCGCCGGCCGCAGATCAAGATCGGCGAAAGCGAGAACGCCGGGCAACTTCTGCTGTTCACCGGCGTGCGATACGAACGTTTCGAAGACCTGGGCGACCGCAAGGCTGAAAACCACGCGGTGCGTGCCGAATAGTCGGCAAACGAAGATCAGAACCGGCTTCGGGAGCGCCATTCGAAGGGTGCGCAGGTAGCCTGGTTCAGGAATTGCGACACGATACCCGCAAAGCTCGGTTGCGGGACGAGACTTCTCAAGACCACATATCCCTCCGCCGCCCGTGCTTCCACCAGGATCGACTGCGAAATCGCCTGAGGCAGCGCCTTGCGCAATGCCGTCAGCTGCATCGGTGATGCGATCACCACGTCCAGCACCCCGCCGGACGACGTCCGGTCATTGATGCTGAACACCTCGTTGGATGATTGGTCGTAGACGCCGAGCGACCAGAAGGGAACGCCGCCATTGGCGGCCGCCAGCCTCACCGGCCCCTCCGAGATATCGAAGGCGCAGACCGCCGCATCGACGAACGGATCGTCCTTGGCAAGCCCGGCGCGGTCCGGCTTTTCTCTTAAGCGATAGAAACGGTAAATCTCGCCTTCCGCCAGCACCCGCGTATAGGCGTCCCGCTCGCTGAAATCGGGCAGGGCCAGCACTATGATCAGGTGCAGGAGCGCCGCACCGACGAGCCCGGTGATCACCGCCAGCAGAACCTTCAGCGCAAAGCCACGAGATCCGGCCTTCTGGAACGCGAAATCCCCCGACCTCAACCCCAAACCTCGCGCGCGCAGACGTCTAAACCCCAGACGTCTAAATCGCAGACTTCCGAACCCAAGGCTTCTAGACATTGCCGCACCCGGTCTTCTCGATACGCGGCATGGTGAGGTCGATCAGCCCGGAACTGCCGGCGGTCGGCGTGTCGAACAGCGTCAGCGTCAGCCGGAACACGCCGGGCGTCGAGACCGCCAGCCAGTTGCCGGGCTTGGCGGTCGCGGAAATCGCAATGTCGAAACCGCCGTCGCTGCTGCTGTTGCGCAGCACGATGCGGGAATTGAGCGCGGTCGGCAGGTCCGATTGCGCCGAGGGCGGGGCAGCGCCGGGGGCTGTGGCAAACAGTGTCCAGAAACGCGCCGGCGGCGTGTGGCCGATGAGGCGATAGGAGCAGTTTCCGGTCAGCCGCTCGCCGGCCTGGTCCACCGAAGCGATGAAGGAGAGGCCTTCGGCGCTCGCGTAGATGAGCTTGCCGGCACTGGCCCGGTGCGATTTCGCGTAAGGGTCCGCCTGCGCGGTCTGCGCGTCCGGAAAGGCTTCCCACGAGCCGAGCTTGATCGCACCGAAACCGATCGTGGCATCCAGTGCCACGAGGGTGGACCATATCCCGCCGCCGAAGGCGATGGTGAGCGCGATCGCGATGAGGAAGGGAACACGGAACACGGGTTTGCTTTGGCCCTCGGACAGCTGTGCCAGAGGGTTACCATTGATTCTAGTGCGAAGGAATGGGTGGGCTGTGTCTTTCCGGCACGCTCGCCTCGTGGCTTCCGGCGTGGAGCGAATCGCTCCCCGTGCATCCTCGGAGAATCGCCGGCCACCCTTCCTCCCAGCCCCGCTGGATCGACGGCGAGAAACCCGCCGCCTGTGCCGCGGTCGGTCACCCAAGGCCTTTGCGTGCCATCCCCACACAGGTTCGACTTTAGGGTTAACCCTTTGATAAGGTTGTTTGGAGCGGTTCCTGTGACTAAAAACCGCCCGCGTCTTGCTCGGTTCATTCCTTGGCTACCGTCGTCCCGCGACAACGTTCCGGAGCAGAGACGATGAGAACATGGATAATGGCGACCGGTGCATTGATGGCCGTGGCAGCCGGATTTTCGGGAGCCTACTACCACCTGAAACCCGTGCCGGGCCCTTCGACCCCGAAGGACATTTCCCTCAACTTCATGACGCTGACCGAAAGCCAGCCGACGGAGGCGCGCCGCGCCATCATCGACGGTATCGAAATCTGCCTTCCCCAGCCGGCTCGGGAGAGCTGGACGAGCCCCCCGGTCAAGAACCTCGCCGTCGACAGCTATATCCGCTTCTTCGATCTGATGGGGCAGGAGATGGCGCAGGCCGAGCGCAGCGCGGAATTTCACGCCTGGCTTTCGCAGGCAGGCGGCGACCTGTCGGAGCGGGATCGGATCGCCTTCGGCAAGCTGACCGAGGGCGGCCTGCACGAAGGCGTGACGGCGCTCTGCGTTGCCGCGACCGTGCGCGGCAAACTCGGAAGCCAGGGGTTCAAGGGTTTTTGGAACTGACGGGCTTTGCCTCGGCGACCGATCCGATCGTCGTCTTGTCGACGACCTTGGCGGTGGCCGGTCCGAGCCGGGGAGCCTCTTTCAGCTTTCCGGCGATCTGCCGCAGCAGGCGGGTGGATTCGGCCGACAGGGAGCGCGGGCGGATGAGCGCCTGCAATCCGGTATCGATGGTGCCATCCTTCTTCTTGGCAACCGCGTTGCCCTTGTGGTCGCCGGTTGGCAGCGGATTGTCTATGCCGGGAATGGCACGCAGTTCGATGCCCTGATGGGCATAGTCCATCACCGTCTTGAAGGTCGCGGCCGGCAGCGAGCCGCCGGTCATGTTGTTCATCGAGGTGAAGTCGTCGTTGCCGAACCAGACCGCGGTTGTGTAATTGCCGGTAAATCCGATGAACCAGGCGTCGCGATAGCTCTGCGAGGTGCCGGTCTTGCCGCCCGTGACGATGCCGCCGTCGAGCGCCGCCCGGCGGGCCGTGCCGATCACCGGGATCTGCGTCAGGATGCGGTTCATCGACGATGTCGCCTGCTCGGAGAGCACGCGCTTGGCCGGCCGTTCGTCGCGGTTGAAGTCGTAGAGCACGTCGCCGCCGTAGCCGAGAACCTGCTCGATGCCGTGGCGGCGCGATTCCATGCCGCCGGCCGGCATCACGGCGTAACCCGTCGCCTGGTCGAGCACCGTCATTTCCGACGTGCCGAGCGGGATGGTCTTGTCCTTCCTGAGCGGCGTTTCGACACCGAAGGCCTTGGCGGTCTTCACGATCACGTCGGTCCCGAGATAATCCTTGGCGAGCCTGACCGGCACGGTGTTGAGCGATTGCGCCATCGCCGACAGCAGTGTCACCTTGCCCTTGTAGGAGCGGCCGTAATTCTGCGGCGACCAGCCGTTCCAGGTGATCGGCGCGTCCGAGATGGTCGATTCCGGCTTGAAGCCGTTCTCCATCGCCGCCGAATAGGTATAGAGCTTGAAGGACGAGCCCGGCTGGCGCAGCGCCTTGGCGGCGCGGTTGAACTGGCTTTCGCCGTAGTCGCGGCCACCGACCATGGCGCGCACGGCCCCGCCGTTCTCGATCATCACGAGGGCGCCCTGCTTCACCTTGAAGCTCTCCCCATATTCGCGCAGGCTCGATTCCATCGCCGATTCCGAGGCCTGCTGCAGGCCCATGTCGATCGTCGTGCGCACCACGACCGAATGTTCGTGGAACTTGCCGGCTTGTGCCAGCCGCTGCACTTCGTCGAAGGCCCAGTCGAGGAAATAGTCGGGCGCCTTGGCGCCGTCGCGGTCGACGACGGTCGCCGGGCTGCGGCGGGCGGCGATAACCTGGCCCTCGGTCATCAGCCCGCTCTGCACAAGATTGGACAGCACCTCGTTGGCGCGGGCGCGGGCGGCCGGCAGGTTGACATGCGGCGCATATTTGGCCGGCGCCTTGAACAGGCCGGCCAGCATGGCGCTCTCGGCAAGGTTCACCTCCGCGATGTTCTTGCCGAAATAGAATTGTGCCGCGGCAGCCGCCCCGAACGTGCCGCCGCCCATATAGGCGCGGTCGAGATAGAGTGACAGGATCTCCTTCTTGGAGAGGTTGGCTTCGAGCCACAGCGACAGGAAGGCTTCCTTGATCTTGCGTTCGATCGACCGTTCGTTGGTGAGGAACAGGTTCTTGGCAAGCTGCTGGGTCAGCGTCGAACCGCCCTGCACGACGCCGCCGGCCTTGGCGTTCTCGCTCATGGCGCGGGCAAGGCCGAAGAAGTCGATGCCGAAATGGTCGAAGAAGCGGCGGTCCTCGGTAGCCAGCACCGCCTTGATCAGATGGTCCGGCAATTCGTCGATCGGCACCGAGTCCTCATGGATGATGCCGCGATGGCCGATGACGCTGCCATAGCGGTCGAGGAAGGTGACGGCGAAATCGCCGCGATTGCGCCAGTCCTCGTGGGTTTCCTCGAAAGCGGGCTGGGCGAGGGCCAGGAGCAGCACGAAACCCGCGGTGCCGAGCGTCATCGCCTCGCCGGCGAGTTCGAAGCCGAGGCGCTTCCAGCCGCGGACGCGAAAACGGCGGAAGAAGATGGTGATCTCCTCCCAGATTTCGGCGAGCCGGAAACCGAGATTCCAGACGGTGGAATCGATCCAGGAATCGATGCGCAGCAGCAGGTGGCGCTTGTTGCGCGGCCGGTCGTCTGATGACTTTGGCTCGTCCTGCACCTTCGGAATTCCCCGCCCTTTCGATGAGATGTGCTTGACGCGGTCCCTTCAAGGGATCAAGAGCTCTAGCCTCTCACCGTTAATCAGCTTTAGCTGACAAATGGTTGATGCGCGATATCAAAATCGCAACAGGTAAAATGCAGATGCGGGGATTTGTTCCGCTCTGCCGCAAATGTGATACCACGATGACCGACGAACCTTTCTGGAAAACCAAGCGGCTCGACGAGCTCACCCAAAATGAATGGGAAAGCCTGTGCGACGGTTGCGGCCTCTGTTGTCTCAACAAGCTCGAGGACTGGGATTCGGGCGACGTCGTCTTCACCTCCGTCGCCTGCCGGCTGCTCGACGGGGAGAGCTGTCGCTGCAAGGACTACCAGCACCGCCAGGCAACCGTGCCGGACTGTATCCAGCTCACCCCGACGACCGTCAACGAGATCGCCTGGCTGCCGCCGACCTGCGGTTATCGCCTCGTCCGCGACGGCGAGGACCTCTACTGGTGGCATCCGCTGGTGTCGGGCGATCCGGATACCGTGCATCAGGCCGGCATCTCTGCCCGAGGCCGTACGGTCAGCGAAAATGACGTCGATGTCGAGGATTTCGAGGACTACGTGGTCGACTGGCCGCTGACGGTGGGCGAGGAACGCTAGGACAGGGCGTCACTTCACCGCGATGACGACCTTCCCCTTCGCGCGACCCGTTTCGACATAGTTCAGTGCGTCGTTGGTCTTTTCGAACGGGAAGACGCGGTCCATCACCGGGCGGATGTAACCCGCCTCGATCAGCGAGGTGATCTGTGCGAGCTGACCGCCGTTCGCCGTCATGAAGAGGAACGAATAGCCGATCTTCCGGCGTCGCGCTTTTTTCCTGATGCCGAAGCTCAGCAGGCGCATGGCCTGTTGAAGCAGCCATCCGGAGCCGTTCTGCCGGGCGAAATCCGGATCGGGCGGGCCGGAAATCGAGATCAGCTTGCCGCCCGGCTTCAATACGTTCAAGGATTTCTCCAGCGTATCCTTGCCGAGGCTGTTCAGCACGACGTCGTAGCCCTGCAGCACTTTCTCGAAGTCGTCTTTCTTGTAATCGACGACGACGTCCGCCCCGAGACTTTTCGCAAGGGCGACATTGGCCGTGCTCGTGGTCGTCGCCACATGAGCCCCGAGATGCTTGGCGAGCTGGATCGCGATGGTGCCGACGCCGCCCGAGCCGGCATGGATCAGGACCTTCTGCCCCTTCCGCAGGTTGGCCCGCTCGACAAGGACCTGCCATGCCGTCAGGGCGACAAGCGGCATGGATGCCGCCTCCACCATGCTGAGATTGCCGGGTTTTCTCGCCACATCGGCCTCGTCCATGGCGATATATTCGGCAAACGTGCCGATGCGATCCTGGGCCGGACGTGCATAGACCTCGTCGCCCGGCTTGAACCGCCGGACATTCGCCCCGACCCGGACGACGACGCCTGCCACATCGTTGCCCAGCACCAGCGGAAGGCGATAGGGCAGGATAAGCTTGAATTCGCCGTCCCTGATCTTGTTGTCGAGGGCGTTCACGCCGGCGGCATGAACCTCGACCATGACGTCGTTGTCGCGCAACGCCGGCTCGGGCGTTTCGCCGAGCCGCAGAGCGCCGCCTTTGCGATAGCGATCGATCAGGAATGATTTCATCGGACTAACTTCCGTTTTCGTGGTGGCCGGCGGGCCTGCGATAATGCTTAGACGGGAAGCCTGTTGAACTTCCGAAGGTTCTTGTCGACGATGGTTTCGGGCAGGAACCGACGCAGGAAGCGGACCTGTGCTGCCATTTTTCCGGCAGTGTAGCGCCGTTTGGGCAATGCCGCATTGGCGGCCCTTACAACGGCTTCGGCGACCACCTCCGGTGCATCGCCCGTTGCGACGATTTCGCGCATCAGCCGCTCCGCGTCGCCGCGAACCTTGTCATAGACGGAAAGCGGGCGGTCTGCGCGCGTCAGGTCCTCCTCGAAGGCGGTGCGGGTCAAGCCGGGCTCGACAAGCACGACGCGGATGCCTTGGGTCCGCACTTCATGGTCGAGGGACTCCGAATACCCTTCGACGGCGTGCTTGGTCGCTGCATAAAGGGCGTTGAAAGGCGCCGGGATCAGCCCGAGTATCGAACTCAGGTTGACAATGCGGCCCCGTTGCTGGCCCCTCATTACGGGCAGGACGGCATTTGTCATCCGGATGATGCCGAACACGTTCACGTCGAACAGGGACTTCGCCTGTTCCGTCGTGGACTCCTCGGCGCCGCCAAGCAGCCCGATGCCGGCATTGTTGACCAGAAGATCGATCCGCCCTGCGCGGCGCAGAACCTCGCCAACTGCATTTTTTACGGATGCATCGTCGGTTACGTCGCAGATCAGCATCGTCACCCCGTCCACCGTGTCCGGCATCGGTCTCCGGCTGGTGCCGAAGACGAGATAGCCGTCCCGCTGCAGCACCTGCGCCGTCACCAGTCCTATTCCTGAGGAGGCGCCCGTAACCAGGGCGACGCCGCGTTTTTTCCTGCTCATCGGTTCCGCTTTCATTTTGTCATGGAACATCCTTGAGTGATCAGTTACTATCAAATCCGTATCGAGTCACTACTAAAAAGATATCGACATGAAAAAACTTTCCGACCAACCCTGCCTGATCGCCAGGAGCCTCGCGCTTGTGGGGGACGCGTGGAGCATGCTGATCATGCGTGACGCCCATGCGGGGCTGACCCGCTTCGACGAGTTTCGCAAGAGCCTCGGTATCGCGCCGACGATGCTGACGGGACGGCTTTCGGGCCTGACCGACGAGGGGCTTTTGGAGAAACGCCGTTATTCCGACCGTCCGCCACGGGACGAATATGTGCTGACGGAAGCTGGGCGCGATTTCCTGCCCGTCCTGTTTGCGATCGGCGCGTGGGGACGCAAGCATCGCGGCGGCGGCAAGGTGACCCGGTTCTTCGACGCAGAGACCGGAACGGAGATCGATCCGGTCACCATCGACCGCGCAACCGGCGCTCCGATCGGAACGCGTCCTATCCGGATCGCCGCACCCGAATGAGCCGCTTCACGGCAGACGGAGCGGCGCCCCGCAATGCCTGTTGAAAGCCCGCGTCCGGCGCCCGGTGCCGGTGGGGCTGTCCGCCCATCGGGCAATACCGGATCAACGGCCCCGGGCTGAACCGGCGCGCGAGGATCCGGCAGGGAAGTCGCTCGAAGCACAAGTTTATTAACTGTCAATGAAATAAGTTAAGACGAGCTACGCTAGTTTTTCAGGTAATTCTACCAGTAGGCCCGGGCGTGCAGAAACGCTAAGGTTCGGGTGACAGGCAAATTCATTCCGATGGCACCCCGATGAATGCAGAAGGCACGTTGGCAGACCGCCTCTACGAGGCAGCCCTGGTTCCGGAGCTTTGGACGGAGACTTGCGAGAGAATTGCCTTGGAGGCGGGGTCCAGCACCGCCTCGATCTTCACCATCGACGGCAGCGGCAATCATCGTTACGTCACCACTCCCAATATCGCGGACGCGTTTGCTGCATTCGTGCAGAGCGAGCACAGGTTCAACAATGTCCGGCCGATGCGCGGCATGGAGCGCTATCCCTTCTCCTTCGCGCGGGAAACCGACATCATGAGCCGGGAGGAGTTCGAGGAGGACCCGATCCGCCGGGATTTCCTGCTGCCCTACGGCATGGAGTGGGAAGCCGGCTGGGCCTTTCAGGAGCCCACGGGCCATGTCGTCGTCATCAGCATGATGCGCGCCAAGGGCCTGGTGCATTTCTCCGACGAACAGTTGGCGCGCCTCAATCTGTTGAAGCCGCATCTCGCCCGGGCGGCCTACATCTCGTCGCGGCTCGCCTTCAGCGAGGCGCGCTCGATGACCGAAACGCTGTCCATGCTCGGACTGCCGGCGGCGGTGATCGGCGACGGCGGCCAGACGATCGCCACCAACCCGGAAATGGAGGGCTTGAGCCCGCGCATCCGCACCGGCGCCGGCGACCGTCTGGTGCTGGAAGGGACGGGCGCCAATGCCTTGCTGGACGAGGCGATCGAGCGCTACAGGGCGCAGTCTTCCCCGACCGTGCAGTCCCTGCCGATGGCGGCGCGCGACGGAGCGCCGCCGCTGATCCTGCATCTTCTGCCGGTCCGCCGCGCCGCCCGCGACATCTTCTCCCGCTCGATGGCGGTGCTGGCCGTCACTCAGGTGGGGCAGGTCGGCCCGCCGGACATGCGGGTGCTCTGCGGCCTCTTCGACCTCACCCCCGCCGAAGCCCGCGTGGCGCGCGGCATCGCGATGGCCCAGACGCCGGAAACGGCCGCCGCCTCCCTCGGCATCTCGCTCGAAACCGCCCGCTCGCACCTGAAGAAGATCATGCAAAAGACCGGCACCACCCGCCAGGCGGAACTCGTGCTGCTGCTGTCCGGGCTGAACGCGCCGGGCTTTGGCGGTGTTCTCAAGGATCTCTAACGCCTTTCCCACTCTTCCGGTCCGTCCGGATTGCCTTTTGGAGTGGAGTGAGTGCCATGATCAGCCTTCCAGTTCGGCGAGCATCCGCCGGCCGATGGCGAATGCCCTGGCGTCGCCCCGTTCGATCAGCGCCTTGGCGATGACGTGCGACTTCTGAGCAAGGTCCGGCAGCCGATCAAGATCGATATTGTCGAGGATTCTGGGTCTGTAAAGGTCGAGCGCTTCATCGATAAAGCGCTGCAGCCGCTCTTTCTTGTGCCTGTGCTCGTTGCGCATGGTCGCGGCCTGGGAAAGGATATCGCCACGTCTTACCGCGGGCACGAGAACTTCCACCCGCACCAGGTCCGATGCTCCCCCGCTCTCGCGATAGCGTTTGATCCTGTCCTGGACCGCCATGATCGATCTCCTTGCCTCGGGAGACAGCGTATCCCGGATACGGTTCAAGGAAAATCAATTTCACCCCTTGACCTTCCCATCATGGGAAGCTCCACATAGGGCCGGAAAGTGAGGTCCGTCCCATGAACCAGATCGTCAAACCGCCCCACAAAGCCGAGCCCTTCACCGTCCCGGTCGAGGGCATGACCTGCGCCTCCTGCGTCCGCCGCGTCGAAAACGCGGCCGCCAAAGTGCCCGGCATCGACAGGAGCGCGGTCAATTTCGCGACCAGGAAGCTGACGGTGGAATCGGCCGAAGGCTTCTCGACCGAGGATCTGGAAAAGGCGATTCGGAAGGTCGGTTACGAGATCTCGCCGGGCGCCATGGACCATGCGATGCGCGAGGCGGGGATGATGCCTGCCGCCAAGGCTCCGCATGCTGGGCACGTGCATCCCCACGACCATGGCCATTCCGGGTCCGAAGGCCACGACCACATGGACCACGCCGCCATGGGCCACGACCAGACGGCGGGCCATGCGGGCGGGCATGACCACATGCATATGCACAAGGGCGAGGAGGGCGTGCTGAAGCGCGACCTGGCGATCGCCTTCGTGCTGACCCTGCCGCTCTTCGTGCTGGAAATGGCAAGCCATGTCTACGACCCGTTCCACCACTGGTTGATGGGCGTGATCGAGACGCAGAACCTCTTTTACATCTATTTCGCGCTGGCGACGGTGGTGGTCTTCGGCCCGGGCTTCCGCTTCCTGAAGATCGGCCTGCCGGCGCTCCTGCGCGGGGCGCCGGAGATGAACTCGCTGGTCGCCGTCGGCGTGCTCGCCGCCTACGGTTATTCGCTGGTGACGACATTTGCCCCGGACCTGCTGCCGGAAAGTGCGCAATTCGTTTATTACGAAGCGGCGACCGTGATCGTCACGCTGATCCTGTTCGGCCGGCTGCTGGAAGCCCGCGCCACGGGTCGTACCGGCGAGGCGATCGAGAAGTTGAGCCGGTTGCAGGCAAAGACCGCCCGCGTCGAGCGCGACGGCAGGGTGCTGGATATTCCGACAGAACAGGTGATTGCCGGGGACGTGCTGGTGATCCGGCCGGGCGAGCGCATTCCGGTCGACGGCACTGTCATCGACGGTTCCTCGAATGTCGACGAATCGATGATTTCGGGCGAACCGCTGCCGGTCGAAAAGGCGGTGGGAGCGACCGTGGTCGGCGGTACGATCAACAAGACCGGCGCCTTCCGGTTCCGGGCCGACAAGGTCGGCCGCGACACCATGCTGGCGCAGATCATCCGCATGGTCGAACAGGCGCAGGGGGCGAAACTGCCGATCCAGACACTGGTCGACCGGGTGACCGCCTGGTTCGTGCCGGCGGTGATCGCGCTGGCCGTTCTCACCTTCGCGGTCTGGTTCTTCCTCGGTCCCGAACCGGCGCTGACGCATGCGCTGGTCAATGCGGTCGCGGTGCTGATTATCGCCTGCCCCTGCGCCATGGGGCTTGCCGTGCCGACCTCCATCGTCGTCGGCGGCGGCCGCGCGGCCGAACTCGGCGTGCTCTTCCGCAAGGGGGAAGCGCTGCAGGAGTTGCGCAATGTCGCGCTCGTCGTGGTCGACAAGACCGGCACCGTCACCAAGGGCCGGCCGGAACTGACCGATCTGGTGACGGCGGAAGGTTTTGGCCAGGACGATGTTTTGGCGCTTGTCGCAAGCGTCGAGGCACAGTCGGAACACCCGATCGCCGAGGCGATCGTCAAGGCGGCCGAAGCCAAGGGCCTGACCGTGCCGAAGGCGGAAAACTTCGCATCGGTCACCGGTTACGGCATCGAGGCGGATGTGGACGGCCGCAGGGTTTCGGTGGGCGCCGACCGGTTCATGGAAAAGCTGGGGCTTTCGGTGGAGGTCTTTGCCGAAGCCGCCGCCCGGCTCGGCGATGAAGGCAAGACGCCGCTTTATGCGGCGGCGGACGGCAAGCTGGCCGCAGCCATCGCCGTCGCCGATCCACTGAAGCCGTCGAGCCGCGAGGCGATCAGGGCGTTGCAGGCGATGGGCGTCGAAGTGGCCATGGTGACCGGCGACAACCGCCGCACCGCGGACGCCATCGGCCGTCAGGTCGGCATCACGAAAGTCGTCGCCGAAGTCCTGCCGGAGGGTAAGGTGGCGGCCATCCACGCGATGCGTGCAGAGGGGAAGCAGGGCGGCAAGAAGCTGGCCTTCGTCGGCGACGGTATCAACGACGCGCCGGCGCTGGCCGAGGCCGATATCGGCATCGCCATCGGCACCGGCACCGACGTGGCGATCGAAAGCGCCGACGTGGTGCTGGTCGGCGGCGAGCTTTCGGGCGCCGTCTCGGCGATTGCCATGAGCCGCGCCACCATGACCAATATCAAGCAGAACCTGTTCTGGGCCTTCGGTTACAATGTGGCGCTGATCCCGGTCGCGGCGGGCGTGCTTTACCCGGCTTTCGGCTGGCTGCTGTCGCCGATGATCGCCGCCGGTGCCATGGCTCTGTCGAGCGTCTTCGTGCTCGGCAACGCGCTGCGGCTGAAGGCGGTGAAAGTGGGAGAAACGCGATGAATATCGGCGAGGCCTCGAATGCATCCGGCGTTTCGGCCAAGATGATCCGCTACTACGAGGAGATCGGGCTGATCCGCCCGATGGGCCGCACCGGCAACAATTACAGGGTCTATGGCGAGGAGGAGGTGCATATCCTGCGCTTCATCAAGCGCGCCCGCAACCTCGGCTTTTCGCTCGAGGAAACCGAGACGCTTCTGAAACTCTGGCAGGACAAGAGCCGCGAGAGCGCCGCCGTCAAGGAGGTGGCGACCGCCCATATCGGCGATCTCGAACGGCGCATCGCCGAGATGCAGGGCATGGTCAAGACGCTGAAACATCTCGCCCATTGCTGCGGCGGCGACAACCGCCCCAACTGCCCGATTCTCGATGATCTGGCGGGGGATGGGGCGGCGGCAGGCGACCCACAGGCACCAGCGGCGCGAAAGAAGATGAAACAGAATGCTTGATGTGCTCACCTCAGGATGAGGCAGGACAGCGCCTCCTTCCAATCACTCCCTTGAGGGGGAGATGCCCGGCAGGACAGAGGGGGTAAACCTCTCGGCATACTCCTTCTGCCGCACCGTCGCTCCCCCTCGTCCTTCGGACCCTTCGGACCCTTCGGTGACCTCTCCCCCTCAAGGGGGGAGATCATTGGGAGACTGCCGCACCGGCCCGTTTTACACACTTGACCTTCCCTCCATGGGAAGGTGCAGAACACACACATCGAACAAGGAGATTCTGATGACTGCGATTTTCACCGTGCCGGACATGACCTGCGGCCATTGCGAAAAGACCGTGCGCGGCGCGCTGGCGGAAGCCCTGCCGGGTGCAGCGGTGGCGATCGATCTCGCCACCAGGAAAGTCACGATCGAAGGAGATGCGGTGAAGGCCGAAGAGGCGATCCGCGAGGCGGGGTATTCGCCGGAAAGGACGGCGGCTTGAGGCGAAGGGGGACTGTCATGCGTAATAGAGGCGGACATTTCCGCCTCTCCCGCACAGCCGTCATGAAAAATTCAACATTCTGACGGGCAAACGTTACACGTCCGCAAAATTCGCATGGCAGACAAGAGGTGGCTCCTGGACTGGTTTTCATCCGTGGGGTCGGCCTGCTGTTTTTCACCCGCCCTCGAATTGCCGGACGCCCCCATGCTTAAAGCGCTGTTTTCAACCGTTGCCCTCGCCATCCTCTTCGCACCCGCAGCCCAGGCCGCGGAACCCGGCGTGACGGTGACCACGCCTTGCCCGTTCGGCGATTGCAAGGCGGCCATCGAGCTTTCCTTCGCAGGCGAGTTTACGATCCCGACCGGCACGTCGTTCGACGGCGTCGAGTTCGGCGGTCTGTCCGGTATCGATTACGATCCGGCCCGCAATCGGTACATCGCCATTTCCGACGACCGTTCCGAAAGGGCGCCGGCCCGGTTCTACGAGCTTTCGATCGAGGCGACCGCCGCCGGCATCACCGATGTGAAAGTGGTGAAGACGGTAACCCTGAAGGACAGGAACGGCGAAGCTTTTGCAGCCAAGAGCGTTGATCCGGAATCGATCCGGCTTGCCAAGGACGGCATCTACTGGTCGAGCGAGGGTGACGTGAAGCAGCTTTTGCCGCCCTTCGTCCGTGTCGCCAGCCCGGACGGCGCCTTCCTGCGCGAGTTCGAGCTTTCCAAGGCGTTTCTGCCGACTGCCGACAAATCCGCCGGCATCCGCGACAACCTCGCTTTCGAAGGGCTTGCCACGCTGCCCGGCGGCGACCTGATGGTGGAGGTGGAATCGGCGCTGTTCCAGGACGGCCCGATTTCGGGGCTTAGCCGCGGCACGCTCGCCCGGATGATCCGCTACGACGCGGCTACCGGCAAGCCGAAAGCTGAATATGTCTATCCGATCGCGCCGATCCCTCAGGCGCCGACCGTCGAAAAAGGCTATAACGACAACGGCGCCTCGGAAATCTTAAGCCTGGACGACCACCGCCTTCTGGTGGTCGAGCGCGGTTTCGCGCAAGGGTTCGGCAATTCGATCAAGGTCTTCATGGTGGATACCGAGGGCGCGACCGATGTCTCGGCCATCCCTTCGCTCGCCAATGCCGATGCGGCCATCGTGCCCGTGCGCAAGGCCCAGGTGCTCGACATGCAGGCGATCGGCTTGAAGCCGGACAATATCGAGGCCGTCACCTTCGCCAAGGGCACCGACGGCAGCGATCTGCTGATCTTCGCTTCCGACAACAATTTCTCAAAGGAACAGAAGACACAGTTCATCGCCTTCAAGGTGCTGAGACGCCCGTGAGCAAGCAGGCCGACCCTCAAGATTTTGCTCCACCTTTTCGCAAGGTGGAGCATTGAAACATATCTCGAAGTCGCGGCTTAGAACTTCACGCCGATGCCGACGTTGATCACGTGCTGGCTGAAGTCGAAATCGGCGCCAGCGAGGCTGCCGTTGCCGAAGTCGTTGTAGCGGTATTCGAGGCGGCCGAAGACATTGTCGGTGAACGCGTAGTCGACGCCGGCGCCGACGGTCCAGCCGTTGAGCATGTCGTCGTCGTCAAAGCCGCCGCCGTCGATGTGGGCGGTGGTGGCCGTCCAGCCGGCTGCCGCGAAGATCAACGCCCGGTCCATGGCATAACCGACGCGGCCGCGAACCGAACCGGAGAAGCCGGTATCTATATCGATGCCGCCCGCATAGCTGTTTTCGTTCCAGTCGTAGTTGACGTCGCCTTCGATACCGGCCACGAAACCGCTGGAGAACTGCCAGTTATAACCAACGAAGCCGCCAAGCCTCCAGCTGTCGAAATCGTCCGAACCGCCGCCGGCAGCATCGCCGTCGCCCCAGGCATACCCCGTATGGGCACCGATATAGGGGCCGTTCCAGGAGAATACGACGGGCGCTTCGACGGCTTGCGGCGCCTGCGGGATTTGCTCGACGGCGTCGGCTGCGTAAGCAACGGAAGAGGCGGTCATGGCGGCCGACGCTGCAAGAATGAAAAGAGCCTTCATGGATATTCCCTCCGATTGGTTGGCAGAAACGCAAATAGAGCGGTTTGCTTGGAAAGCTGTAGCTAAAATACAACATCGGAGAAAATCTGCAATTACGCCTTAAGATCCTGAAAACGTGCAATTTTAATTTTCGGCTCATCCCTTGACCTCAATCGTGGTTGAGGTTGTAGCGTCCCCGGGACTGAAAAACAGGACAAGAGGCAGGGCGTGTTGCAGGACATCAATGTAGGCTGGTCGAGGCTTCTCAGGGGCCGCGAAGGAGCGATGCTGGGGCTGATCTCGGCGGGGGTCGGGCTGCATGCCTTCAACCAGTTCGCGATCGTTGCGGCCCTGCCGCCGGCGGCAAGGGAGATCGGCGGCACGGGCTATTTCAGCTGGGCCTATACGCTCTATTTCCTGGGCTCGATCGCCGGCGGCACGGGGGCTGCGGCCCTGCGCGACCGCTTTGGCGCACGCCTCATCCTCGTTATCTCGGCGCTGATCTTTGCTGTGGGCGGGCTGCTTGCGCTGTCGGCGCCGGCCTTTTCCTGGATCATGGCCGGGCGCCTGCTGCAGGGGATTGCCGATGGGCTGATCGTGGCGATCTGCTACAGCCTCATCCCAGCCAGCTTTCCCTCCGCCCTGATCGCGAAGGTGTTCGCGGTGGAGGCGATCGTCTGGGCGGTGGCGGCGATTGCCGGGCCATTGGCGGGCGGGCTTCTGACCGAGGCCTATTCCTGGCGGGCGTCTTTTCTGGCCGTCTCGCCCTTGGTGGTTCTGCTTGCCGTCTTTGCGCTGACCGCGAAGGCGAGAGTGACCGAGGCGGCACCGGTGCCGCTGTCCGTCGCCACCATTGCGCTCTGCCTGGCGGCCTCCTTCGTCCTGTCGCTCTCCTCGGTGGCGACCGGAGGGGCGATGCAGGCGGTGGCGGTCGTGGCAGGCGTCGGCCTGTTCCTGCCGGCGCTGAGGCTCGACGGGCGGATCGGGCCAAAACTGTTTCCGGACGGCGCTTTCCGGCTCGGCTCGGTGCTGGGGCACGGGTTCTGGGTGCTGTTCCTGATGTCGGCGAGCCACTCCGTCGGCAGCGTTTACCTGGCGCTGATGATCGACGCCGTCTTCGGTTTCCGGCCGGCCGTGGTCGGTTATCTGGTGGTGACCATGGCGCTCTCCTGGAGTGCGGTCGCAGTGGTCGCGAGCAGGATTACTGCGCTTGGGCCGCGGCATCGGTGGATGCGCGCAGGCGCATTGTTTCAACTGGCCGGTTTCCTTGGCCTCGCCGCCGCGTTCGCGAGCGGGTCGCTGGTGCTGCTGCTGGTGGGCCAGGTGGCAATCGGTACGGGTTTCGGCGTCGCCTGGGCAAGCGTCAACCAGGCGGCGATGGAAGCGGCAGCAAGGCAGGAGCGCGATCTCGCAAGTGCCTTGCTGCCGACGATTTCGACCGCCGGTTACGCGATCGGCGCGGGGATCGCCGGGATGATCGCAAGTGCGACCGGCCTGGTTTCGGCGCTGGAGAACGGCGAGGCCGGCGGGCCGGCGCTGTGGCTCTACGGGACTGCCGCAGTCGGTGCGCTCCTGACCTTCATCCTCGGTTTCGGCGTGCGGCTCGCCAAGCCTTGAGCAGCGCAACAAAAACGCATTTCGCTTGTTCGGCGGGACAGATTTCCCATATTTGAAGAAAAGGTCGCCGCATCCGGGCGGCCAGAGGAGTCCTTCCCGTGTTCCAGTTCGACAATTCCTATGCCCGCCTGCCGGACAGGTTTTTCGCATCTGTCTATCCCGAGCCGGTGGAGGGGCCAAAGCTTCTGAAATTCAACGCGGAACTGGCAGAGGAACTGGGCGTCGAGGCCGATTTTTCCGATCCCGCCCGGCTGGCGGCGATCCTTGCCGGCAATGTCGTGCCGCCCGGCGCCATGCCGATCGCCATGGCCTATGCCGGACACCAGTTCGGCAATTTCGTGCCGCAGCTCGGCGACGGGCGGGCGATATTGCTGGGCGAAGTCGTCGACCATAAGGGCAGGCGCCGCGACATCCAGCTGAAGGGGGCGGGGCCGACCCCGTATTCCCGCCGGGGCGACGGGCGTGCGGCGCTTGGGCCGGTGCTGCGCGAATATATCGTGTCCGAGGCGATGAACGCCCTCGGCGTGCCGGCGACGCGGGCCTTGGCGGCTGTCGCAACCGGCGAACAGGTCTATCGCGAGACGGTGGAGCAGGGCGCGGTGTTCGTGCGCGTCGCGGCAAGCCACGTGCGGATCGGCACGTTCCAGTTCTTTGCCGCCCGCGGCGACAATGACGGGATAAAACTGCTCGCCGACTATGTGATCGAGCGGCATTATCCGGAGCTGAAAACGGCGGAGAACCCTTATCTGGCGCTGCTGCAGGGCGTGGCGGCGCGTCAGGCGGAGCTGATCGCCCGCTGGCTGGGCGTCGGCTTCATTCATGGGGTGATGAACACCGACAATATGACGATTTCGGGCGAGACGATCGACTTCGGGCCTTGCGCCTTCCTCGACGAATACGACCCGATGAAGGTGTTTTCGTCGATCGACCAGGGCGGCCGCTATGCCTATCGCAACCAGCCAGGCATCGGCCAGTGGAACATTGCGCGGCTGGCGGAATGCCTTCTGCCGCTGCTCGACGCGGACGAGGAGAAGGCCGTGGAAGCGGCAAACGCCGTGCTGAAAGCGTTCGGCGAACGGTTTCAGAAAGAGTGGATCGGCGTTTTCCGGGCAAAGATCGGTCTTGCGACCGAGGCCGACGGCGATGGCGACCTGATCCAGGCGCTGCTGGCAGCCATGCACGAGGGGCAGGCGGACTTCACGCTGGCCTTTCGGCGGCTTGCCGATGCGGCGGAGGGCAGGGACGCGGCGTTCCTGGGCAGTTTTGCCGATCCGCACAAGGCTCAGGCCTGGCTTGCCGACTGGCGCGAGCGGCTGGCCACGGAGGCCCGGCCGGTCGGCGAACTGGCTGCCGGACTGCGCGCCGTCAACCCGGCGGTCATTCCGCGCAATCACAAGGTCCAGGAGGCTCTTTCGTCCGCCAATTACGGAGATTTCGGTGTCTTCGAACGTTTGCTGGAGGCACTGGAAAAGCCCTACGAGGACCGGCCGGAATTCGAAGATTTCACGCAGCCTCCGAAGCCGGAGGAACGGGTGATGCAGACGTTCTGCGGGACATGACTCCGTCCGTAAATTAATCTTTGCTAATTAGGAAAATAGTCCTTGACGGCGTGACGGTTGTTTGATAGGGTCTAGGCACAGTCGAAGTATTGTGCCGGCGGCAGCCTTCGGGCGGCCGGTGGCAAGACTTCCAGTCAAACTGGCCCGGTCTCAAAAGCCGGGCCTTCTTTTTATCTCGAAAATCGGCGGCGGGGACGCGCGGCGACCGGAAACGGCGCGGCGGGATTTTCTGCGCCGAAATTCTGGCCTTCATTTTGGCCCCGGGGATATCCGAAATGGATGAATTCGAGACGTTCGATCCGGCGCTTTTCGGGCTCTGGGCGGAGGCGCCGGTCTATGGCGACGGGGTCGCGATGGATGATCCGGCGTTGGTCGACGCGGTGCGCGGCGTGCTGCTGGAGATCAAGTCGGCCGAGGACGCATTTTCTCCGGGCGAGGAGCTGCGGCGGCTCCTGAACGAGATGACGGTCGAGATGCGCGATCAGTTTTCGACTTTTCGGAGGATGCGCACCTCGGCGGAGGCGGCGCTCGAGAGTGGCGACGACGCCGCGCAGAAACTAGCGCGTGCCGACGTGAAGGCGGCCACCGACGCCATGTCGCTGATCGTCCGCACCCTCGAAAAAGTCGACAGCCTGCAGCGCCAGCTCGCTCGCGACCGCGAGGAAGCGGCCGAACGTGAGGCGGACGAGGGCGGCTATGAGGAGGCTGTGCGTGAGGTCGAAGAACTTATCGAACGGCGTGCTCAAGAGCGTTTTGAGAAGCGGTGCCTCGCGGCTGGTATTGAGATTGGTGAGCCCGGTGGTGCGGGAGGGAATGGAGCGGTACCGCCTGACACCGGTTGAGGACCTTGTCGAAGCTGAGACGAACGAAATGCTGGCTGAATACGGGGAAACGATGGACCGGATCAGCAGTTTGCGAGCTCGGAAGCGTGGAGCAATAGCGAAGGGTCAGGCGATCATCGCTGATCCGGAGGGCGACGAAGGCGTGGCTGAAATCGCTGTCGATGAGGCCGGAGCGGACCAGGGCGGCGAGCTCCCTCTTCTCCCCAGCAGGGAGAAGCCCCGAGCGGAGCGAGGGGATGAGGGGGCCGACGACGCCGGAACGGTCGATCTGGTGGATCAAGAAATGCCCGAAGCGGAATTGGGGAGCGAGAAGGTGGCTTCGCCTCCCTCATCCGGTCCTTCGCACCACCCGCTGGGGTCGAGCCACGCGTCTCGACCCGTCCTTCGAACCCCGGATGGGGAGAATAAGGAGTCCGCTGAGCCGCCATCGTCCTCAGCAAGTTCTTCGCGTAAGTGGCGTGATAGCGTCCATGCACATCATTCCCGCGCCGCAAGCCGGGATTGGCGCCATACCGGTCGCGACGACCAGAAACCGCCCGAAGGCGATTGGCGCACCTGGCTGATCATGGGCGGGCGCGGGTCGGGCAAGACGCGGGCAGGCGCCGAATGGATCCACGGGCTGGCCTCGGCCGACGCACGATCGGAGCTTCGGATCGCGCTGGTGGCGGAAACGCTGGGCGATGCCCGCGAGGTGATGATCGACGGGGTTTCCGGGATCTGCCGGATTGCACGAAAGAACCGGCCGGATTTCGAGATTTCGCGTCGGCGGCTGGTCTGGCCGAACGGGGCGATCGCGCAGATCTTTTCCTCCGAAGACCCGGAAAGCCTGCGCGGACCGCAGTTTCATTTTGCCTGGTGCGACGAGCTCGCCAAGTGGCGGCATGCGGAGGAAACCTTCGACATGCTGCAGTTCGGGCTGCGGCTCGGGGCCGATCCGCGCCAGCTGGTGACGACGACGCCGCGGCCGGTGCCGATCCTGAAACGGCTGATCGCCGATTCAGGCACGCGGCTCGTGAGGATCTCGACCCAGGCGAATGCCGGCAACCTCTCGCCGGGCTTCATCTCGGCGCTGGAGGCGCGTTACGGCGGCACCCGGCTCGGGCGGCAGGAACTGGCCGGCGAGCTGATCGAGGACCGTGAGGATGCGCTGTGGAAACGCAGCGATCTGGAGGCCTTTACGATAAGGTTTACCGGCGCACTGAGGCGCATCGTGGTGGCGGTCGATCCGCCTTCAGGCTCGGGTGAAAAGTCCTGCTGCGGCATTGTCGTCGCCGGGCTGGAGGCGAGCGGGCGGGCGGTGGTGCTGGCCGATTGTTCTGTCGAGGGCAAAAGCCCGGCCGGCTGGGCGAATGCGGTGGCGCGGGCCTATGCGCGCTTCCAGGCGGATCGGGTCGTGGCGGAAGTGAACCAGGGCGGCGAGATGGTGACGGCGATGCTGAAAAGCGTCGATGCGGCGCTGCCGGTGACGATGGTGCGGGCGACGCGGGGCAAGTTTTTGCGCGCCGAGCCGGTGGCGGCGCTCTACGAACAGGGGCGTGTGGCCCATGCCGGCCGGTTTGCCGAGCTCGAAGACCAGATGTGCGATTTCGGTCCGGACGGACTGTCCTCAGGCCGTTCGCCCGACCGGCTCGACGCGCTGGTCTGGGCGCTGACGGCGCTGATGCTGGAGGGTCACGGGGAGCCGCGCGTGCGGGGCATTTAGGCGCGGCTCTTTACCAGGTTGATGATGATCAGCGCGGGGTGGCCGGCTTCGGCTGGGCGCTTTCGCGGATCTGCCTCCACTCGGATTCCATCCGCTCGACGACATGCTGCGGGATCGGCTTGGAAGGGGCGGCCGGTGCGGGCTGCTGCATCATCATGATCTCCTGTTGTTTAGAAAGCCGACATGAACGTCGTGTGAAGCCGTTGGTTCCACATCGTTAGAAAAAAGTAAACTGCCGCCTAAAGTCTTAAAACGATTTAGTTTTTCTAAACCGATTGAAACTTTGCGACGCGGTATAAGGGTAGGCTCCCCATGGCTCACAACCGGCATGTTTTCTTTGATTTCGTACGGACGAGGCTCTTCAAAGGCCGGCTGGTCACCAACCAGGTAGAGGGGCTGACGACGATTCTCGACGGTTGGCGGGAGAGGGGCGGCCAAGATGAGGGCCTGCCGCTCGCCTATGTTCTGGCGACCGCCTTTCACGAGACGGCCGCCACGATGCAGCCCGTCCGGGAGACCCTGGCGGCGAGCGACAGCTCCGCGATCGCGCGGCTGGACGAGGCTTTCGCGGCGGGCCGGCTCGGGTCGGTAAAGACGCCCTATTGGCGGCCGGACGCAGACGGAAAAAGCTGGCTCGGCCGAGGCCTCCTGCAACTGACTCACCGGCGGAACTACGAGGCGATGTCCGACCTGACCGGGATCGACCTGGTGGCCGATCCGGGCCGGGCGATGGAAATGCCGGTCTCGGTCGCGATCCTGATCGTGGGCATGCGGCGCGGCAGTTTCACCGGGCGGAAGCTTGGCGACTATTTCGGGCAGGGTAGGGCGGATTGGGTGGGCGCGCGAAAAATCATCAACGGCAGCGACCGGGCGGAACTCGTGGCGCGGCATGCGCGGGTATTCGCCGAGGCGCTGCAATAGGCCGCATTGTGGCCCGTGGCAGCCCATGATAGCGAGGCCTCCGTTTTGCTGGAGGTTCCATGATACGTCACATCGTGTTTTTCACGGCTGAGGCCGGCGAGATCGACCGGGTACGGGCGGGCCTCTCCCTGCTGACCGTCAATCCGCATGCATCGATCCTGGAGATCGGCACGAATGTGAAGAGCGACCAGCTTGGCAACGAGATCGATCTGGTCGTTTACGGCGAGTTCGAGGACGAGGCAGCGCTGGCCGCCTACAAGGCGCATCCGGTTTATCAGGCATCGATCGACATCGTCCGGCCAATCCGGGAAATTCGCATGGCAGCCGATTTCGACAGCGCGAGCGCGGTGAAAGCACCCCTGCCGCTTCCCTAAGGCGGGCCTTGGCGCCCGAGCGAAAGGACAAGTCACAATGAAATCTCCATTCCGGCGCCCGTGGTTTTCCACGGGCGGGCGACAGGGCGTGCCCGAAGTTCAGGGGACGGAAACCCAGAAGCCCGAGACCAAGATGGCCTCCGGTTTCGCGATCGTCTCCGGCGAGGGGGCGGCGCATTGGTCGGGACGGTCCTATGCGGCGCTGGCGCGGACAGGCTTCATGAGGAACCCGGTCGCGTACCGGGCGGTGCGGATGATCGCCGAAGCCGCCGCGGCCGTTCCCTGGCTTGCCTATGACGGGGTGACCGAGCTTGCCGACCATCCGGCGCTGGCGCTGCTGGCCCGGCCGAACGGACGGCAGGGAGGGCCCGACTTTTTCGAGGCGCTCTACGGGCACTTGGCGCTTTCCGGCAATGCCTATGTCGAACCGCTGTCGATCGGCGGGGATTTGCGCGAACTGCATCTGCTGCGGCCCGACCGGGTGAGCGCCGTCGAGGCGCGCGACGGCTGGGTGGCGGGCTACGATTACCGCGCCGGCGGCACCACCCGGCGCCTGCCGGTTGAAAGCGACGGCATCGCGCTGCTGCACCTGAAACTGTTTCATCCGCTCGACGACCATTGCGGCTTTCCGCCGCTCGGTGCGGCGGGTGCGGCACTCGACCTGCACAATGCGGCGGCGAACTGGAACAAGGCGCTGCTCGACAATTCCGCCCGGCCTTCCGGCGCGCTGGTCTACCAGCCGAAGGATGGCGGCAACCTCTCCGCCGACCAGTACGAGCGGTTGAGGCAAGAGCTGGAGGCGGGTTATTCCGGGGCCGTCAATGCCGGGCGGCCGCTGCTGCTCGAAGGCGGGCTCGACTGGAAGGCGATGGGCCTGTCGCCGAAGGACATGGATTTCATCGAGGCGAAGAACGGGGCTGCCCGCGACATCGCGCTCGCCTTCGGCGTGCCGCCGATGCTGATCGGCATTCCGGGCGACAATACCTATGCCAATTACCAGGAGGCCAACCGCGCCTTCTATCGCCTCACCGTGCTGCCGCTGATCTCCCGCACCGCCGCGAGCTTTTCCGCCTGGCTGTCGGAAGCCTATGGCGAACGGCTGCGGCTGGAGCCGGACCTCGACCGGATCGCCGGCCTTTCCGCCGAGCGCGAGGCTCTGTGGGCAAGGGTCGGGGCGGCAGGATTCCTGAGCGATGAGGAGAAGCGTGAGGCGGTGGGGTATTGAGTGACTTCAGGCGGTCGAAGCCTTTGGCCGAACCGCGGAGTGACTCAACTTGCGAACTCGCCGACTCAACCTCTCAGCAGAGTGTCGGAAGTGATTCTGACAATTGATGAAAATGAGACCGCCTGACCCAGCGTCAGGCGCGGAACGGCTGGTTGCATGGCAGCAGCGCCGTTCGGTCCGTATGCGTGCATCATAAACAAGAGAGATTAAAAATGGCTGACCTCGGAAACGATCCGGGCGCCTTGGCCGGCATCTGGGCCGCCAAGGCGGTGGGCGCCACGGCGGGAGCCGGCGTGTCACTGATCTATCTGCTGCCGAAGAGCCGTCGCGAGGCGGCGAGCCGGTTTCTGACGGGCTTGAGCTGCGGGATGATCTTCGGCGGGCCGACCGGGCTGTGGCTGGTGGAAAGGCTGGGGATCGGCGGAGAGCTTTCCGGCCCCGAAGTAATGCTGACGGGATCGGCGGCGGCCAGCCTTTGTGCCTGGTGGGTGCTGGGCGCGCTGGCGAGGATTGCCGTCAGATATGGGGGACGGAACGGCGGCGCTTAACTTCGGTCTTCGCCTAGAGCCCCTTCGCCGGCCAGATCATTTCAATTTCAGGGAGAATACCCATGCACGCTTACCGCGGGCCGCGTCCGACTGCGCGCAAATTCGCCAATCTGGAACTCGCAGGCATTACCGGCGACGGGGTTTTCTCCGGTTATGCCAGCGTCTTCGGCGAGGTCGATCTCGGCAAGGATACGATCGAGCGCGGCGCCTTCCGCAATTGCCTCGTCGAGCGCGGGGCGCCGGGGGTGCGGATGCTCTATCAGCACGATCCTTCCGAGCCGATCGGCGCCTGGAGGACGATCCGGGAGGATGCCCGCGGGCTTTATGTCGAAGGCATGCTTTCACCCGGTGTCGCCCGCTCCCGCGAGGTGCTGGCGCTGATGAAATCAGGCGCGCTCGACGGGCTGTCGATCGGGTTCCGCACGGTGAAGGCGCGCACCGACGCCAAGACCGGCGTGCGCAAAATTCTCGAGGCCGATCTTTGGGAAATCTCGGTGGTGACCTTTCCGATGCTGCCTTCGGCCCGGGTCTCCAACGTCAAGCATGCGCGGTTCTTCCGCGACAGGGAAACCGAACTCGTCCGCCAGATGCGGCGGGCGGCGAAGATGATGATGAAATCAACCTTCAAAGGAAAAGCGATATGACGGAGCAGGCGAGAACGATGGCAAGCGTGGCGCCCCAGGTGAAGGCCCCCGAAGTGAAGGCCCCCGAAGTCAAGGGAGTACCGGAAACGGTGACGGCGGCCTTCGACGAATTCATGGAGGCCTTCGAGGCCTTCAAGGAGGTCAACGACCGGCGCCTCGGCGAGATCGAACAGAAACTGACGGCCGACGTCGTGACCCGCGACAAGATGGACCGCATCAACCGCGCCGTCGACGACCAGAAGAAGGTGCTCGACCAGCTGGTACTGAAGAAGGCCAGGCCGCAACTTGGGCGCGGCGATGCGGAGCTTTCGGCCGAGGCCGTCGAGCACAAGGCGGCCTTCGACGCCTATGTCAGGCGCGGCGATGAGAACGGCCTGCGAGAACTGGAGGCGAAGGCGTTTTCCGGTGGGACCGGTGCCGACGGCGGTTATCTCGTGCCGCCGGAAACGGATACGGAAATCGGTCGGCGGATTTCGGCGGTTTCGCCGATGCGGGCGCTCTCGACGGTACGCACCGTATCCTCCGCGGTGCTGAAGAAGCCGTTCGCGGCGGCCGGGCTTTCGACCGGCTGGGTTGCGGAGACGGCGGCGCGGCCGCAGACCAATACGCCGCAGCTTGCCGAACTCTCCTTCCCGACCATGGAACTCTACGCCATGCCGGCGGCCACGCAGTCGCTGCTGGACGACTCGGCGGTCGATATCGAGGCCTGGATCGCCGGCGAGGTGGACATCGTCTTCGCCGAGCAGGAGGGCGACGCCTTCATCCGAGGCGATGGCATCAACAAGCCGAAGGGGTTTCTGTCCTATCCGACGGTGGCCGACAGCGCCTGGAGCTGGGGCAATATCGGCTACATCGCCACTGGCGTGGCAGGCGGCTGGAAATCGACGGGGCCTTCGGACACGCTGATCGACCTGATCTATGCGCTGAAGGCCGGCCATCGCCAGAACGGCACGTTCATGATGAACCGCAAGGCGCAGGGCGATATCCGCAAGTTCAAGGATGCCGACGGCAACTATCTCTGGCACCCGCCGGCATCTGCCGGCCAGCCGGCCTCGCTGATGGGCTTCCCGATCGCTGAAGCCGAGGAGATGCCCGACGTCGCGGAGAATTCGCTCTCCATCGCGTTCGGCGATTTCCGCTCCGGTTACCTCGTGGTCGACCGGGCGGGGGTGCGCATCCTGCGCGATCCCTATTCGGCGAAACCCTATGTGCTTTTCTACACCACCAAGCGCGTCGGCGGGGGCGTGCAGAATTTTGAGGCGATCAAGGTGGTGAAATTCGCGGCGGCGTGAGCCGCCGCGAAGTGAGTAGTGAGTAGGGGGCGGCCGATGGCTGCCCTTTTCGCATCACTGCTTCTGCTCGCAACTCACTACTCACTACCGGCTAACCACTACTCACCCCCCAGGAACCCCATGACCTACGCCCAAACCACTCCGCCCGCTGCGGAGCCGCTGACGCTTGCCGAGGTGAAGGCGCATCTGCGTCTCGATGGAAGTGACGAGGATGCGCTGCTGGCCTCGCTGATCAGGACCGCCCGCGAACACCTGGAAAGAGAGACGGGGGTTTGCCTCATGTCTCAAGGGTGGCGTCTTTATCTCGACCGCTGGCCGGCGGACGGGGTGATTCGGATTTCGAGATCGCCGGTGCAGGCGGTTGACAACGTTACGGTTTACGACGCTGACGGAACGCAGCTTGAAGTTCCACTGGAAGATCATCTGCTCGACGGCGAAGGCCGGCCGGCACGGCTGTGGCTGAGAAATCCGCCCGAGCCGGGGAGATTCGTCAACGGCATCGAAATCGATTTTTCGGCCGGTTTCGGTGAGGCGGGCACCGACGTGCCGGATACGCTGAAGCGGGCGATGTCGCTCCATATCGGCCACATGTTCGCGTTCCGCGGCGTCGTTTCACCGGACCAGCAGCCGGCCGGCATTCCCGACGGTTATGAGCGGCTGATCGCACCCTTCCGGATGCGGAGGCTCTGATGGTCGTGTTCTTCGATCCGGGGTCGATGACCGCCAGGCTCGATCTCGAAATGCCGAAGGCGCTCCCGGACGGCCAGGGTGGCGCGACCGTGACCTGGGAAGTGACGGCCTCGCTCTGGGCGCGGATCGAGCCGGTCTCGTTCGTGGTGGAGGAGCGGGCGGCGGCCGAAGGCGGCACGATCAGCCATCGCATCTGGGTGCGGTTCCGCGACGGCATATCAGCCGGCCAGCGGTTCCGAAAAGGGGCGCGGGTCTTTCTGGTGAAACTGGTGCACGATCCGGACGAAACGCGGCGTTATCTCGTCTGCCAATGCGAGGAGGAGGCCCGATGACGGCGGCGAATGCGCTTCTGCAGGCGATCCATCAAACGCTTGCCGGTGATGCCGCCTTGGCGGCCATTATCGGCGCCGACGGCATTCGCGACCGACTGCTGCCGCGGGCAAAATTGCCCTGCGTCGTGTTCGGCGAGACGGAGACCCGGGATTTTTCGACCGCCAGCGAGGCGGGCGAGGAGCATCTGCTGGTGCTGGAGATCTGGTCCGACGGTGAGGGGCGGCGGCAGGCGCAGGAGATTGCCGGGATCGTGCGCGGCCTCCTGCATGATGCGGCGCTGGCGCTTGATGGGGCGGTGCTGGTGAACCTGTTGCAGGTCAGTTCGCGCACGCGGAGGGAACCGAAGACGAAGTTCACGCTGACGGAGATGCGGTTTCGAGCGGTGACGGAGTAAGGGACTTGTCCATTGAACAGTCAATCAGCAACTAAGTGGCTCCTCGCATTCGCCCTGCGCACCAGCCCGACCAGCATCAGTACGAAAACCAGCGAGATCGCCGAGAGCACGGCGCCGGTCACAAGCGCTGCGGTGGCGCCGGCGCGGTCGAGGATCGCGGTGAAGATGACCGGCGCGGCGGCATTGGCCAGGTTTTGCGGCAGCGACAGGCGGGCCGATTGCAGGCCGAATTCGCGGGGCGAGAAGAGTGACAGCGGCAGGAGTGCGCGGGCGACCGCGAGCACGCCGGTGCCGAAGCCATAGAGCAGCATGAAGATGACGAGGACCGGGGCCGAGGACGTGACGGTCGCGGCGAGCAGGAAGCTGAAGAGAACCAATCCGGTGCCGACCAGCGAAGTGAGAAGCGCGTTGCCGCGCCGGCCGAGAACCATGTCGACGAAACGGGCGGAAACGCCGATCACGCCGCGCGCCGAGCCGAGCTGCAGGGCAAACGCCGGCGAGGCGCCGGCCTGTTGCAGCAGGGCCAGCAGCGAAGGTGACAGGCCGAAGCTGATGAACGAACTGATCGCGGTGGCTGCGGCGACCAGGAAGAAGGCGCGGCGGCGTTCCGGCGGCGTGAAATCGACGGGGACCCTATCCGTGGCTTGGGTCTGCTCGTTGCGATCGACCGGTTTCGGCAGGCCGAACAGATAGAGCGGCAGGCAGACGAAGAGCTGCAGCATGGCCGAGAGCACGAAGGTCATCCGCCAGCCGACGAGATCGTTCATCAATGCGAGGACCGGCCAGAAAATGGTCGCCGAAAGCCCGGTGAACAGCATGAGGATGGCGATGATGCGCTTGCCGTCCAGCCCCTCACGCTCGACGACCGCCGTATAGGCCGGCGCCGACAGGCCGAGCGCGCCGCCGATGCCGATGATGATCCAGGCAAGCCCGTAGACCAGGATTTCGTGGGCGCTCGCGAGCAGCAGCAGGCCGATCGCGAAGATGACGGATGCGCCGGCCATGACTTTTGCGGCGCCGTGGCGGCCGAGCAGCCGGCCGGCCGCGGGACCGGCAAGCGCACTGACCAGCATCATGATCGACAGGCCGAAGAACACGACCTCGTTCGGGAGGTTGAGTTCCGGCGCGACGATGCGGCCCATGACCCCGAGCATATCGAAGGTCGTGCCCCAGGAGATGATCTGGGTGACGGCGAGCACGGCGATCGTCTGCGCCGAGCGCAGAGGGAGAATTTTGGGCATGGCGATGGGAAGCATTGGCGAAGCGGTTGTGAACGCCCGTTCCTCTAGCACCGCTTCCGGAGGCGCGAAAGCGACAATCCGACAACACAGGAAAGGACTTCCACATGGTGGCGCAGAAGGGCAAGGACCTGCTCTTGAAGATCGATAATGACGGCGCATTCCTGACGGTCGCGGGGCTGCGTTCGAGGCGGCTCGCCTTCAATGCGGAGACCGTCGATATCACCGATGCCGAAAGCGCCGGGCGTTGGCGCGAGCTTCTGGGCGGCGCCGGCGTGCAGCGTGCTTCGCTGACCGGAGCCGGCATCTTCAAGGACCAGGAAAGCGATGCGCTGGTGCGGGCCGCGTTTTTTTCAGGCAGCATTCTTGCATGGCAGATCTTGATCCCGGCCTTCGGCGCGGTAACCGGGCCGTTCCAGGTGACGGCGCTCGAATATTCCGGCGAGCACAATGGCGAAATCCGCTTCGAACTGGCGCTGGAATCGGCGGGCGGCCTGACCTTCGGGGCACTCTGATGGCGGGCGGACACGCAAACCGCAGGCGCGGCGAGGTGGAGGCGGTGATCGACGGCGAGCGCCGCATTCTCTGCCTGACGCTCGGCGCCTTGGCGGAACTGGAGACGGCCTTTTCCGTCGGCGACCTGAATAGCCTGGCGGAGCGGTTTTCCTCCGGCCGGTTGAAGGCGTCGGACATGATCCGGCTGATCGGCGCCGGCCTGCGCGGCGGCGGCAATCTGTTCTCCGACGACGAGGTGGCGGCGATGAGCATCGAGGGCGGAATTTTGGGCTACGCGCAGATTGTCGGCGATCTGCTGGCAGCGACGTTTGCGGGGCCGGGCGGGGAAGCTGCGGTAAACCCTTGAGTGCCGCAGCGGGCACAGGGGCAGTGGCAGGCGGTTTTCCCTCTGCACTTGCGACCGAAGAAGCAAGGCCGGAACCGTTTCCATGGGAAACGGTGATGCACGCCGGCCTCTGCCTGCTGCGGCTTCCCCCGAGGGATTTCTGGGCGCTGACGCCGGTCGAGTTCCTTGCGATGACCGGCGGGTTGAAGACGCGGGGGTTGGGTATCGGGAAGGCCGGGCTGGAGGCGCTGATGCAGGCGTTTCCGGATGGCGGCGACTGACCCCCTCTCTTGGAATTTCTAACACTTAGCCTTTGGCTAAGATGTTGAAACTCCATTCCTCCCGCAAAGGGGAATAGGGAGTTCGCGGCACCGCCTTCGCCGAGATGCAAATTCGGCGGGAGATTGGGGCCCCCTCCCTCTCCCTGGCGGGAGAGGAGGAAAAATCAGCATCTTAGCCAAAGCCTAAGTGCTGGATTTTTCAGGTGAGGGGCATGAGGGACGACCATGGAAGACGACGACAAGAGTTTGGCCGGCACCTTGTCCGGCGCCGAGGCGCTGACCGATGTGATGGCGGATCTTGAAGTCCGTTCGCTGCGGTTCGGGGCGGCGCTGACCGGCGCGCTCAGGTCCGCGACAACGGGCGGCAGGGGGCTTGAGGACGTGTTGCGCGGACTCGGCAACCGGCTTTCCGACATTGCGCTTGCGGCAGGGCTGAGGCCGCTCGAAAACATGCTGGGCAATGCGATCGGCGGGCTGGTGGGGTCGGTGACGCCGTTTGCCGACGGCGGCGTGGTGAGGACCCCGAGCTTCTTTCCAATGGGCGGCGAGATGGGCCTGATGGGCGAGGCGGGGGCGGAGGCGATCCTGCCGCTGCGGCGCGGACCGGACGGCGCGCTTGGGGTGGCTGCGGCGGGCGGCGGCGCGCCGCAGATCGTCTTCAACGTGACGGCGAGCGACGCGGCGAGTTTTCGAAAAAGCGAAGGGCAGATTTCCGCCATGCTGGCGCGCAGCGTTTCGCGCGGCCGGCGCGGCCTGTGACCTGAATATTGTGAGGAAAAGATGAGCGGTTTTCACGAGGTTCGGTTTCCGTTGCGCCTGGCGCTCGGGGCGACCGGCGGGCCGGTGCGGCGCACCGATATCGTCAACCTTTCCAACGGGCGCGAACAGCGCAACCAGCGCTGGCGGGATTCAAGGCGCAGCTATGATGCCGGCTCGGGGGTGAAATCGCTCGCCGATCTCTATGCGGTGCTGGAATTTTTCGAGGCGCGGGGCGGACAGCTTTACGGGTTCCGGTTCCGCGATCCGGTCGACTGGAAATCCTGCGCGCCGGGCGAGGTTGCGTCGGCGACCGATCAGGTGATCGGCACGGGCGACGGGGAGACCGCGGCGTTCCAACTCGTCAAAACCTACGCGGATGGCGGCGGCAGCTGGACGAGGCGGATAGCCAAGCCGGCCGCAGGCTCGGTTGTGGTGTCGGTGGACGGCGTTGGCCAAGTGCCGGAGGCATTCTCCGTTGATGTGGCGACCGGGATCGTCACCTTTGCCGCCGGGCGTTTTCCGCCGGTCGGGGCGGTGGTGCGGGCGGGTTACGAATTCGATGTGCCGGTGCGGTTCGATACGGACCGGATCGATGTCAATCTCGCGCATTTCAATGCCGGGCATATTCCAACCATTCCGCTGGCGGAGGTTTTGGCATGAGAACGGTACCGGCTGATCTGGCCGAGCATCTGGCGCGGGAGACGACGACCACCTGCCATGCATGGAGGGTGACGCGGCGTGACGGCGCCGTACTGGGTTTTACCGAACACGACCACGACCTGACATTCGACGACACGACCTTCCTGGCGGCGAGTGGATTTTCGGCAAGCGAGGCGGAGGCGGCAACGGGGCTTTCGGCCGGTGCCGACGAGGTGGCCGGCGGGTTTTCGAATGCGGCGATCCGCGAGCAGGACCTGGCGAGCGGCAGATATGACGGTGCGCGGGTGGAGCTGTTTCTGGTCAATTGGGCGGCGCCGGGTCAGCACGTGCTTTTGCACGTGCGGGAGATCGGCGAGGTTTCCCGCGCCGGCGGTCAGTTTCGGGCAGAGCTGCGCAGTCTGGCGCATCGGCTGGGCCAGCCGCAGGGGCGTGTCTACAACCGGCGCTGCGATGCGAGCCTTGGTGACGCCCGTTGCGGCATCGATCTGGATCCGTGGCGCGGCGAGGGTGCGGTGATCGCGGTGAAGGATGCGAGCCGGGTCGTCGTTTCGGGGCTCGGAGGCTTCGAGAGCGGTTTCTTCCGGCAGGGCGTACTGACGTTTTCGGGCGGTGTGACGATGGATGTCGATGCGCACGAGAAGCGGGCGGATGGTTCGGTGGAGCTGACTTTCTGGCTGCCACTGGAATTGCCGGTCGCGGAGGGTGACACGTTCGCGGTGACCGCCGGTTGCGACAAGTCGTTTGCGACCTGCAAGGCGCGCTTTGCAAACCACCTGAATTTCCGCGGCTTTCCGCATGTTCCGGGCGCCGATTTCGCCTACTCCTACGCCGATGGGGAGCGGGTCCATGACGGCGGCCCGATCTTCGAATGAGCGGGCAGGGCGAACGGATCGTAGCGCTAGCGCAGGGGTGGATCGGCACGCCCTATCGGCACCAGGGCGCGACGAACGGTGTCGGCTGCGATTGCATCGGGCTTATCCGCGGCATCTGGCGCGAGCTTTACGGCGAGGAGCCGGAGACTGTGACGGCCTATGCGCCCGACTGGGCGGAGCGAAGCGGCGAAGACCGGCTCGCGGACGCTGCCTCGCGGCTCTTCGGGCCGGCCGTGCAGATGAGTGACGCGGAACCCGGCGACGTCCTGCTGTTCCGCTGGCGGCCGGACTGTCCGGCGAAACACGCCGGGGTTTTGGTCGGGCCGCAGCATTTCATCCATGCCTATGAGCAATCGGCGGTAACGCGTTCGGCGCTGGTACCATCGTGGCTGCGACGGGTTGCGGGCGTGTACCGGTTTCCATTAGGTATTCGCCCACTGGCAACACAACCCGGCAATCTTATAAGTTGCAATTTATGCAACTGATGATTACTTGTTGGTTGCCAAGAGGTTGTTATCCTTTTTGGAGTGATGAGCGAGGTAGCAGCCTCGCCCATCGTTTTACCTAGTTAGCGAATATGACCCGGACGGCTATAGACCAGCCCGTCCGGATTTTTCTCACCATCAGCGTGACGCTAAAAGGCCTTCGCCTCATAACATCCCCTCCATGATTGAGAGCAGGGCCTCTGCCAAGGTCAATGTGGCCCGACCTGACCATCGACGTGCCGGCTGGCGCGACACATACTGCTTATGCACTCAACCTATTACCTCATATCACGCAATCGAAACGAGCTTCCAGTGGTTTGCTCGCCTTTTAGAATATGTGGAGTTGTTGATGGCCACTATCCTTTTCCAGGCAGCGGGTGCGGCGCTCGGCAGTGTGTTCGGTCCGGTCGGTGCGATCATCGGGCGGGCCGCGGGAGCGCTGGCCGGCAGCGTGGTCGATCGGGCACTGATCGGCGGTGGCAGCACGACCATCTCCGGGCCTCGTCTTGCGACGGCGCGCATCCCGGGTGCCGACGAGGGGACGGCGGTCAACCGTATCTACGGAACGGCGCGGATCGGCGGTACGTTGATCTGGGCGACGCGTTTCGAGGAGGAGGTGACGCGCGAGCGCTCCGGCGGCAAGGCGACGAGCGGGCCGCGGGTGGAGACGTTCCGCTATTTCGCAAACCTGGCTGTCGGGCTCTGCGAGGGGACGATCGCGGGCGTGCGGCGGGTCTGGGCCGATGGGCGTGAACTCGATCTGACAGCGCTCGAGATGCGGGTCTATCGTGGCGACGAAGAGCAGTTGCCCGATCCGCTGATCGAGGCGAAGCAGGGCGAAGGTAATGCGCCGGCCTATCGCGGGCTGGCCTATGTCACATTCGAACGGCTGCCGCTCGACAGTTTCGGCAATCGCATTCCGCTTCTGCAATTCGAGGTGCTGCGGCCGGTAGGCAGGCTCGAGAAGCAGATCCGCGCCGTGACGCTCATTCCGGGCGCGACCGAACATGGTTATGCAACTGTGCCGGTGACGGAAAAGACCGGCGAGGGCAGTGCACGCATTCTCAACCGCCATACGCTGACGTCCGGGACCGACTGGCAGGCATCGCTCGACGAGCTGCAGGCGCTCTGCCCGAACCTCGAACGGGTGGCGCTGGTGATCGCCTGGTTCGGGACCGACCTCAGGGCAGGGTCTTGCCGGATCGTGCCAGGGGTCGAAGTGCCTGAGCGGTGGGAGGAGAGCTCGGAGTGGTCAGTGGCAGGGGTGTCGCGTCGCGAGGCGCATCTGGTGAGCCAGGACGGCGGGCCGGCCTTCGGCGGCACGCCGAGCGATGCGAGCGTGGTCGAGGCGATCACCGACCTCAAGGCGCGTGGGCTGAAGGTCTACCTCTATCCGTTCCTGATGATGGATATCCCGCCCGGCAACGCCCGGCCGGATCCTTATGGGGGCGCGGAGCAGGCGGCCTTTCCCTGGCGCGGGCGCATCACGTGTTTCCCGTTGTCGGCCGACAAGACTGCTGATGCGCGGGCTCAGGTGCAGGCGTTCAGCGCCGGCGCGGAAGGCTACCGGCGCATGGTGTTGCATTATGCCGGTCTGGCGGCTGCCGCGAGTGGGATCGACGGCTTCGTCATCGGTTCGGAACTGCGCGGGCTGACGCAGTTGCGCGACGAAACGGGTGCGTTTCCCTTCGTGCAGGAACTGGTTGGGCTTGCGGCGAATGTGCGGGCGATCGTCGGACCGGGGACGAAGATCACCTACGGCGCCGACTGGAGCGAGTATTTCGGCTATCACCCGCAGGACGGTTCGGGCGAGGTGCATTTTCATCTCGATCCGCTCTGGGCTTCGCCGGATATCGATGCGGTCGGCATCGACAACTACATGCCGCTCGGCGATTGGCGCGACGAGGATCTTTGGACCGAAAATCCAGATGGTTTTCGGCTTGCGGATGATGCACAGGCCATGGCGGCGCAGATCGCTGCCGGTGAGGGTTTCGACTGGTATTACGCGAGCGAAGCGGACCGGCGGAACCGGGTCCGGTCGCCGATCGGCGATGGGCTGGCGGGGAAACCTTGGGTCTATCGTTACAAGGATCTCTCGGGCTGGTGGTCGAACCCGCACTTTGATCGTGTGGGCGGTGTCGAGACCGGGACGCCCACGGCTTGGGTGCCCGGCATGAAGCCGATCTGGTTTACCGAACTCGGGTGTCCGGCGGTCGACAAGGGCGCCAGTCAGCCGAATGTCTTTACCGACCCGAAATCCGCCGAAAGCGCGCTGCCGTATTTTTCGAGCGGCGGGCGGTCGGACAGCATGCAGCGGCGGTTCCTGGAAGCGCATCATGGCCATTGGCTGGGAGAGGCGAAGCCGGGAGGCATGGTCGATCCGGGCCACGTCTTTGTCTGGACCTGGGATGCACGGCCTGTTCCGGCCTTCCCCGGCGATCTTTCGGTCTGGAGCGATGGCGGCAACTGGCGCACCGGCCATTGGCTCAATGGCCGGCTGGGCGGAACCACGCTTGCCGATGCCATCGCCGCGATCCTGGCCGAGCATGGTTTTGACGATTTCGATGTTTCGGAAGTGAGCGGCGACCTGACCGGCTACGTGCAGGGCGAAGTAACCTCCGCAAGGGCGCTTCTGGAGCCGTTGATCGAGGTCTTTCAGGTGGATGTCGCCGAAGACGGTGGTAGGCTGCGCTTCCGGTCACGGCTGACGGCGAGCCTGGCGGCGAAGGAGATCGCCGTCATTGCCGATATCGAGGATGATCCGTTGTGGTCTGAAAACCGGGGGCATGACAGCGATTTTGCGGCTGGGGCGGTGCTGACCTCCTACAATCCGAGCCTGGACTACGAACAGGCGGGCGTGCGATCGCGGCGGGCGCGGGCGGAAAGCCAGCGCATCCTCAGCTACGACCTGCCGGCCGTGCTGTCAGAAGAGACCTCGCTCGGTGCCGTCGAGACCCTGCTGCGCACGCACAGGATCGCGAGGCGGTCGCTGAGTTTTGCACTTTCACCGGCGGATATTACCGTCGAGCCCGGCGATGCGGTGCGGCTGGCTCTGCCGGATGCCGCTGGCCCGGCGGGGACGTTCATCGTCGAACGGATAGAAGAGGGGGCCGCGCGGCGGATCGAGGCACGGCACCACGCGCCGCTCGTGCCGTCGAACTATGCCGGCGATGGGGGACACCGGAATGGCGGTAGCGCCGTCTCCGATGCATTTGCGCCTGTCCTGCACTTTCTTGATCTGCCGCGGTTTGCCCCGGGCGAAGGGGCGAGCTTCGCCCGCGTCGCGGGTTTCTGCCGACCGTGGCGGCGGATGGCACTGTCCTCCTCTGTAACGGCGGAAGGGTATCGCACACGGTCGGTGCTCGACCGGCCCGCGAGGGCGGGCATTCTGGCGGTGCCGCTTTCGGGCGGAGTTGGCGGGCGATTCGATCGTGGCCCGGCCATGGAGATCGAATTGTTTTTCGGCGGATTGTCGTCGGCGGACGAGCAGGCGGTACTGAATGGCGAAAACCGAATTGCGGTGAAAGCGCAGAACGGTGCTTGGGAAATAGTCGCCTTTGCTGCAGCCGAAGAGATCAGCCCGAACCGTTGGTCCCTGTCGAACCTGCTGCGCGGGCTGGCGGGGACCGAGGATGCGATGCAGGCGGGTGCCGCGGTGGGTGCGGCCGTCGTCGTGCTCGACGAGGCAGTTGTGCCCCTCGGATTGTCGGCGGAGGAGCGGGGCCTGGTGATGAACTGGCTGGCGGAAAGCCCGGGGCAGGCGGGAGGGCGTTCCGGCCCGCGCAGGTTTGCGGGGGGCATGCGCGCCGAGACGCCGCTTTCGCCGGTGCATATCCGCGGCGAGCGGCAGGTTGCCGGCGATGCCCGGCTGACCTGGGTGAGGCGCGGCAGGATCGAGGCGGACGGTTGGGACGGAACAGAGATCCCGCTGGACGAGCCGGAGGAGCGCTACCTGTTGGAAGTGCTGGACGGAACCATCGTCAGGCGTGTGGTCGAGGTGGCAGAGCCGGCTTTCATCTATCCGGCGATCGATGAGATTGCCGATTTCGGTGGGACTCAACCGACCCTTTCGCTGCGGGTCCGGCAGATGGGCCGGGCGGTCCCGCTTGGCGCCCCCGCCGAGGCGACCGTTGTATTTTAGGTTGAACAAGGAGATGACGCATGGATGGCATGAAGGTGTGGTATCAGTCGAAAACGGTCTGGGGCGGATTGATCGCGGTCGCCGCTTCGCTTCTGCAGGTCACGGGAATTCAGCTCGGAGCGGATGTTCAGGCCGATCTCGCGGACCTCGCGGTGACGCTGGCAGGCGCCGCCGGCGGGCTTTTTGCGATCTATGGACGCGTCGCGGCGCAGAGCGGAATCAGGGGAAAATAGGCTCATGAAGGAAAGCACTACGGACCATTCATTTGCCATTCAGCCGCCTTTGGCTACATAATCCATCACATGCTTTGGACATGAATCCTGTTTGTCTTGTGAGTGGAAATTGTAACCATGGCGCGACTGCCAATCATCGCGATACTGACCGCCGGTCTTGCCGGTTTTGCCGGCTTTTTGCCGGAAAAGGTCGCTGCGCGTGATTATCTCGTTCTTGTCGCAGGCGATTGCGGCTCGGCGGCGTCTCGCGTGGTGCGGGAAACCGGCGGCCAGCTTCTTTCCGCTCAGCCCTCCTCCGATGGCCAGACCTGTGTCGTGACGGTGCTCGTCCAAGGCGATGGCAATCAAAGACCGCGCAAAGTGACCGTCAGGGTTCCGATGTAAGGCGGGTCCGGCGGCGATCGGCCGCCGGCATATCATTCGAGGGGCGGTGCATGCGCATTCTGGTGGTCGAAGACGACGTCAATCTCAACCGGCAGCTTTCCGACGCCCTCAAGGAGTCGGGGTATGTGGTCGACCAGGCCTTCGATGGCGAGGAGGGCCATTATCTGGGCGAAACCGAGCCTTATGACGCTGTGATCCTCGATATCGGCCTTCCGGTCATGGACGGTATCACCGTCGTCGAGAAATGGCGTGCCGGAGGCAAGGGCATGCCGGTTCTGATGCTGACGGCCCGCGACCGCTGGAGCGATAAGGTGGCGGGCATCGACGCCGGTGCCGACGACTATGTCGCAAAGCCCTTCCACGTGGAGGAAGTGCTAGCCCGCGTTCGGGCGCTGATCCGCCGGGCGGCGGGGCATTCATCCTCCGAAATCGTCTGCGGGCCTGTGCGGCTCGATACCAAGGCTTCCAAGGCGAGCGTCGAAGGCGTCGCCCTGAAGCTCACTTCGCACGAATTCAGGCTGCTGTCCTACCTGATGCATCACATGGGGCAGGTCGTTTCACGCACCGAGCTTGTGGAGCACATGTATGACCAGGATTTCGACCGAGATTCCAATACGATTGAAGTTTTCGTGGGCCGGCTTCGCAAGAAGCTCGGTGTCGACCTCATCGAGACGGTCCGCGGGCTCGGCTACAGGATGCAAGCGCCAAACGATGCGCCCTAAATTCCGGATGATCGGACCAAGATCGCTGACTGCCCGCGTGCTGCTTCTGGCCACGTTGTGGTCGGCGCTGGCCCTGGTGGTCATCTCGATCGTCATCTCGCAGCTCTACCGGCAATCGGCCGAACGCGCCTTCACCGACCTCCTGCGCGCCCAGCTTTATAATGTCATCAACTCGATCACGATCGGCGACGATAACAAGCTTGCCGGCAGCCCGCAGCTCGGCGACTTGCGCTTCTCGCAGCCCGAGACCGGCTGGTACTGGATCATCGAGCCGCTCGGTACCTTTGCGGCCACGCCGCTTTCATCCTCTTCGCTCGGCACCTCGAACATCAGCGTGCCGTCGATCCTGGCGGTGCCCTTCAACAATCGCTACGAGCGCTTCTATCCGGCGATCGACGCCTACAAGAACCATGTTCTGGTCGCCGAGACCGAAGTCGTACTCGACGGCGAAGGCCGCGCAGCGCGCTTCCGCGTCTCGGGCAATCTCGCGGTTGTCGAGGAGGATATCCAGGCCTTTACCCGCAGTCTCTATATCGCCCTTGCCGTTTTCGGTTTCGGCAGCCTGGTCGTCAATGGTCTGGCTATCCTTTACGGCCTGCTGCCGCTCGACGGGGCACGACGCTCGCTCGAAAAGGTGCGGCGCGGCGAGGCCGAGCGGCTGGAAGGCGAGTTTCCCCGCGAAATCATGCCGCTTGCCAGCGATATCAACGCGCTGATCGAAAGCAATCGCCGCATCGTCGAGCGGGCGCGCATGCAGGTCGGCAATCTCGCCCATTCGCTGAAGACGCCGATCGCGGTTCTGCTCAACGAATCGCGCGCCGTCGAGAAGGTGCAGTCCGATATGGTGCGGTCGCAGGCGGAGGGAATGCAGGCGCAGGTACAATCCTACCTGAACCGCGCGCGCATCGCCGCTCAGCGCGAATCGCTGCTTGCCCGGACGGAGATCGAGCCGGTGCTGGAACGCTTGGTCAGGGTGATGCGGCGACTCAATCCGGAAAAGGAATTCCACCTGTCGGTTTTCCCGCCGGGCGTGGCGCTTGCCATGGAACAGCAGGACGTCGAGGAGACGGTCGGCAACCTGCTCGAAAATGCGGCGCGCTTCTGCGAAACTGGCGTGTGGATCACTGCGACGCCCACATCCGGCCCTCAGTCCGGCGAAGGGGAAACCGCACGGCGCTCTTGGGTGGAGGTCGCCGTCGAGGACGACGGTCCGGGGCTGGAGCCGGATCAGATCCGAGAAGCGATGAAACGCGGCAGGCGCCTCGACGAAAGCAAGCCGGGCGCCGGGCTCGGACTGTCGATCGTGCGCGAGATCACCGGCGAATACCAGGGTTCGATCGAGCTGACGCGCGGGACGCGCGGTGGTCTGAGGGCACAACTTCTGCTCCCGGGCGTCGCCAAGGAAACCCCGTAGTGTTGGAAATTTCGCAACACGGTCCTGCCCAACTGTGGCGCAACGGCAACATCGGCCTATTCCCTGCCTTTGGTTATGGACGGATGGATCGCCTGCTATATCTTTGTCGGAAGAGACATTTCTATGATGTCTGCTAATATACGGGGAGACTGAAAGATCGTCGGATTTGTGTGTTTTCCCAATGACGCCATAATGATGCCATGCCGGGACGGGACCAGTCTCGGCAAGATTTACCAAGAAAACGAGCCGCGACCGGTTTCCGACACGATGCGATTGTTGAGCCTACGAAATGCCGTTTCATCGCTTGTGGTTGCTGGCCTGCTGGCTGGCTGTGGCACGTCTTCAGGAGCGGGAACCGGCGGCACGCGTGGCCTGCTGACACCGAGGCCTTCACCATCGACTTCCTATATTTCTGCGCTGCAGGGTGGCATCGTCGGCCGCACCGGCGCAACGCTTTCGGCAAGCGACCGTTCCCGCGCCCTCGAGGCGGAATATCGCGCTTTGGAAGGGGCCGCCGGCGGCGAGGCAATTACCTGGAAGGGTGACGACGCGAACGGCCAGGTGGTCGCCAACGCCCCCTATCAGGTGGGCACCCAGAACTGCCGCCAGTATCGCCATACGGTCACCATGAATGGCCGCGACATGACGGCGCGGGGCGCTGCCTGCCGCAATTCGAACGGCACCTGGACCCCGCTCACCTGATTCCCCCGTCTGATTTCCTCTGCGGCTGTTTGACATGGGTCATGGCCGCCAGGTCGGATCGGCCCCATATGCAGGTTTGAACTTGCGGCCAAAGGCCTCAAATTCGCGTCAACGCCGGCTGCGCTGTTGGAAAGCGCGGGCCGTTGCAGTATTGGGCCACTATGGTTTTATGGATCATCCTCGCAGCTCTGACGGCGGCCGTTGCGGCAATCCTCATCCTGCCTTTCGCCCGAGCCACCAAAGCAGCGTCCGTCGACCGTGCCGGAGAGGTCGCCGTCTATCGCGACCAGCTGGCCGAACTGGATCGCGACCGGGCCCAAGGCCTGATCAACGCGGAGGAAGCCGAATACGCTCGCGCCGAAATCGGCCGCCGGCTGCTTGCCGCCGCCGGTGCCGGTGCCGGGGAGGGCAGGGAGACCGCCGCTCCGAAGGCGCGAAAACATGCGCTGGCCACCACTGCGGTCACAATGGTGCCGCCCGTTATCGGCCTCTGTCTTTATCTGGCGCTCGGCAACCCCGGGCTGCCGGACCAGCCGCTCGAAGCGCGGCTTGCCAATCCCGGCAACAATGTCGCGTTGCTGGTCGCCAAGGCGGAGCGGCATCTGGCCGAAAATCCCAACGACGGCGCCGGCTGGGATCTGCTCGCGCCGATCTATTTCCGCTCCATGCGGCTCGGCGATGCCGAACTGGCCTATCGCAATGCCATCCGCATTCTCGGCCCCAATCCCCTCAGGCTCGCGGGGCTTGGCGAAACGCTGGTCGCGTCGAACGACGGGATCGTCACCGAGGATGCACGGGCCGCATTCGAGCAGGCGGTGAAGCTCGATCCGGACAATCCGCGTTCCCGTTTCTATGTCGGCCTCGGCTTCGAACAGGCCGGCCGGGCGGCGGAGGCGAGGGCACAGTTCGAGGCGATCGCCAAGGGCTCGCCGCCGGACGCGCCGTGGATGCAGCTCGTCAACCAGCATATCGCCAAGAATGGCGGCACCATTACACCTGGCCGGGACACGGCGCAGGCGCCCGGCAACCCAAGCCAGGCGGATGTCGCGGCAGCCGAAAACCTGTCGCAGGGCGACCGGCAGGCGATGATCCGCGGCATGGTCGACAGCCTTGCGGAACGGCTGAAGCAGGAGCCAAACAATCTGGAGGGCTGGGTAAGGCTGGTGCGCTCCTATGCCGTACTCGGCGATAAACCCAAAGCCCAGGAGGCGCTGAAGAGCGGCCTCAAGCAATTCCCGTCATCAGGCGAGCTTGTGGCACTCGCCAACGAGATGGGGCTTGCCGTCGAAGGAGTGGCGCAATGACGCGCAAACAGAAACGGCTGGCGGTGATCGCGGGCGGCATGAGCTTCATCCTCGTCGCGGTGCTGCTCGTCATGTTCGCCTTCAGCCAGTCGGTCGCCTATTTCTTCATGCCGGCCGATCTTGCCAAGGCGGACGTCAAGCCCGGCACCCGCATCCGGCTGGGCGGGCTGGTGGCCGAGGGATCGGTGAAGCGCAGCCAGGGCTCGACCGTGAGTTTTACCGTGACGGACGGAACCGGCAGCGTGCCGGTCACCTATACGGGCATCTTGCCGGACCTGTTTCGCGAGGGGCAGGGCGTCGTGACCGAGGGTGCTTTCGACGCCGCATCGCACGGTTTCGTGGCCGACAGCGTGCTCGCCAAGCACGACGAGAACTACATGCCGAAGGAAGTCGCCGACCGGCTGAAGGCGCAGGGCGTCTGGAACGAAGGTCAGGGCAACCAGGGTCAAGGCAGCGGCACCAAGGGGACGGCAACCAGATGATCATCGAGATCGGCCATTATGCACTCGTTCTGGCGCTCGCAACCGCTCTGATCCTGTCGGTCCTGCCGGTGATCGGCGCACGACGCGGCGATGCGGCGATGATGGCGCTGGCGCCGACCGGGTCGCTGGTGCTGTTTGCGCTCGTTGCCTTCTCCTTCGGCGTGCTGACCTGGGCCTACGTGGTTTCGGATTTTTCGGTTGCGAATGTCTGGGAGAATTCCCATTCGCTGATGCCGCTGATCTACAAATATTCCGGCGTCTGGGGCAATCACGAAGGCTCGATGCTGCTCTGGCTGTTGATCCTCGTCTTTTTCAGCGCGCTCGTCGCCACTTTCGGCCGTAACCTGCCGGATACGCTGCGGGCCAATGTGCTCGCTGTGCAGGCCTGGATCTCGACCGCCTTCCTGTTCTTCATCCTGCTGACCTCCAATCCGTTCCTGCGTCTCGATCCGGCGCCGGCGGAAGGGCAGGACCTCAATCCGGTGCTGCAGGATCTCGGCCTCGCCGTGCATCCGCCGCTGCTTTATCTCGGTTATGTCGGCTTCTCCGTCTGCTTCTCGTTTGCGGTCGCGGCACTGATCGAAGGCCGCATCGACGCTGCCTGGGCCCGCTGGGTGCGGCCGTGGACACTCGCCGCCTGGACCTTCCTGACGGCCGGCATCGCCATGGGTTCCTACTGGGCCTATTACGAACTCGGCTGGGGCGGCTGGTGGTTCTGGGACCCGGTCGAAAACGCCTCCTTCATGCCCTGGCTTGCCGGTACGGCGCTGCTGCACTCGGCGCTGGTCATGGAAAAGCGAGAGGCGCTGAAGATCTGGACCGTGCTGCTGGCGATCATGACGTTTTCGCTGTCGCTGCTCGGCACCTTCCTGGTGCGGTCCGGCGTGCTGACCTCGGTGCATTCGTTCGCGACCGACCCGACCCGCGGCATCTTCATCCTCTGCATTCTCGGCATCTTCATCGGCGGCGCCTTCGCGCTGTTTGCCTGGCGGGCGCCGATGCTGAAGGCGGGCGGTATTTTCGCGCCGATCTCGCGCGAGGGCGCGCTGGTGCTCAACAACCTGATCCTGACCGTGGCCACCGCGACTGTGCTGACCGGCACGCTCTATCCGCTGATCCTCGAAACGCTGACCGGCGAAAAGATCTCGGTCGGCGCGCCGTTCTTCAACATGACCTTCGGCCTGTTGATGCTGCCGCTCCTGGTCGCCGTGCCGTTCGGGCCGGTGCTTGCGTGGAAGCGCGGCGATCTTTTGGGCGCCCTGCAGCGGCTCTATGTCTTCGCAGGCCTGGCGCTGGCCGCAGGCCTTGCCTTCTTCTACATCCAGAACGGCGGGCCGGTTCTGGCGATCTTCGGCCTGGTGCTCGGCTTCTGGGGCATGATCGGCGCGTTTGCCGACCTCTGGTATCGCGCCAATTTTGCCAAGGTAGGGCTCTCGGTTGGCCTCAAGCGACTGGCCGGCCTGCCGCGCTCGGTGTTCGGCACGGCGATCGCCCATTTCGGCCTCGGCGTCACGGTGCTCGGCATTTTCGCGGCGACGACCTTCGGCACCGAGACGGTGGTCGAGATGAAGCAGGGCGCTTCCGTCGATATCGGCGGTTATTCGCTGACCTATGACGGTCTGCGCGATGCGGTCGGCCCGAACTATACCGAGCAGCGCGGGCATTTCGCCGTCAGCCGCGGCGGCGTCCAGGTGGCGGATGTCTGGTCGTCGAAGCGGCTCTATACGGCGCGGCGGATGCCGACGACGGAGGCCGGCATCCTCACCTTCGGGCTCAGCCAGCTCTATGTCTCGCTCGGCGACGCGATGGAAAGCGGCGGCATGGTCGTGCGCATCTGGTGGAAGCCGTTCATCCTGTGCATCTGGGGCGGCGCTCTGGTGATGATGGTCGGCGGGTTTGTGTCGCTCTCGGATCGGAGACTGCGTGTGGGCGCGCCGAGCCGGAAGGCGAAGCCGGTCAAGGCCAGGCTGGAGGCGGCGGAGTGAAGGTGGTTCAGCAGGCCGGTGCGGCAACCTCCCTCTTCTCCCCAGCGGGGAGAAGAGCCGAGCGTATGCGCGGCGATGAGGAGGCCTCACGGCACAAGTTATATGATTGGGAATCGGTGGCTACGCCCCGCTCATCCGACACTTCCGGCCACCTTCTCCCCGCTGGGGAGAAGAGGGGAGGATGCCGGTCCGCCGGAGCTCTTTTCCAATCCTTCCTGCTTCTCCTGGTTCTCCTCAGCCCCCTCCCGGCCTTCGCCGTCAACCCCGACGAGATCCTCTCCAACCCCGCGCTCGAACAGCGCGCCCGCAATCTTTCGGCGCAGTTGCGCTGCATGGTGTGTCAGAACCAGTCGATCGACGATTCCAATGCGGAGCTTGCCCGCGACCTGCGCGTGCTGGTGCGCGAGCGGTTGACAAACGGCGATACGGACCAGCAGGTCATCGACTATGTCGTGTCGCGCTACGGCGAATTCGTGCTGCTGAAACCGCGCCTCAGTGCCAAGACTGTCATCCTGTGGGCAACGCCGGTCCTGCTACTGCTGGTCGGTGCGATCGCCATCCTGGTCTTCGTCCGCACCCGGCCAAGCCAACGCGCGGTTGCGGCGCTCTCCGCAGAGGAGCAGGCGCGCATCGAAGAGCTTCTGAAAAAATAGCGGGCTGAAGCAACCCCGCCCGAACATTACCAATATTTCATTCGTCCGCCACCTGCAGTTAACCTGCGAGCGCCTATATCTCTCGTCATCCACCGCTTGGCTGACCTCCAGCCAAAATGACTGAAGAGAAGAAGGTAGCTTAAAACATGCGCAATATCGGACGTCCCTCCCTGAAGACCGTCTTGAAGACCACCACGGTTGCTGGTCTTGCCGCGGTCATGCTCTCGAGCGGCATCCCGGCTCAGATCACGCAGTCTTTTGCTGCTCCGGTCAGCGTCACCGCACCGCAGGCCCCGAGCTTTGCCGATGTCGTTTCGGCCGTTTCCCCTGCCGTCGTTTCCGTCCGCGTCCAGTCGGATGCGCAGCCCGTTTCCGATGACAGCAGCTCGTTCAGCTTCGGCGGTCGCGGCTTCGACCAGCTTCCCGATGATCATCCCCTGAAGCGGTTCTTCCGTGAATTCGGCGGCCAGGTGCCGGGTGCTCCGGGCGACCGCAACAACCGCAACCAGGATCGCGCCGACCGCAACGGCCCGCGAGGCCAGGACAGCAATCGTCCTCACCGGCTGCGCCCGGCGGCACAGGGCTCCGGGTTCTTCATCTCCGAAGACGGCTATGTCGTCACCAACAACCACGTCGTTTCAGACGGTTCCGCCTACACGGTCGTTTTGAACGACGGCACCGAACTCGAAGCCAAGCTGGTCGGCAAGGACAGCCGCACCGATCTCGCCGTGCTCAAGGTCGACGCCACCAGCCGCAAGTTCACCTATGTCAATTTCGCGGACGACTCGAAAGTTCGGGTCGGCGACTGGGTGGTTGCCGTCGGCAACCCGTTCGGCCTCGGCGGCACGGTCACCGCAGGCATCGTTTCGGCCCGCGGCCGCGACATCGGCTCCGGTCCCTATGACGACTACATCCAGGTGGATGCGGCCGTAAACCGCGGCAATTCCGGCGGCCCGACCTTCAACCTCTCCGGCGAAGTGGTCGGCATCAACACCGCGATCTTCTCGCCGTCGGGCGGCAATGTCGGCATTGCGTTTGCGATCCCGTCTTCCACCGCAAAGGACGTCGTTGCCGACCTGATGAAGGACGGCAAGGTCGATCGCGGCTGGCTCGGTGTGCAGATCCAGCCGGTCACCCAGGATATCGCCGATTCGCTCGGCCTCAAGGAAGCGACCGGCGCCCTCGTCGTTGCTCCGCAGGAAGGCTCTCCGGGTCAGAAAGCCGGTATCAAGGAAGGTGACGTGATCACCGCCGTCAACGGTCAGCCGATCAAGGATGCCCGTGACCTCGCCAAGCGCGTCGCCGCCTTCGGCCCGAACACCAAGGTCGAGGTCGACCTGTGGCGCGATGGCAAGGCTCAGAAGATCCCGGTCACGCTCGGCAATCTCCAGAGCGACGAAGCTGCGGCGGCCACGCCGAAGCAGCCCGACGCCCCGGCGCCCTCCAGCGACAAGGCGCTTGCCAGCCTCGGCATCACCGTCGCTCCGGCCGAGGACGGTTCCGGTCTCTCGGTCACCGATGTCGATCCGGACAGTGAAGCCGCTGCCCGCGGCCTGAAGACCGGAGAAAAGATCGTCTCGGTCAACAACCGCAAGGTCACCAGCGCCGCCGACGTCGGCAAGGTTCTCGACCAGGCCCGCAAGGACGGCCGTACCCGCGCGCTGTTCCAGGTGGCTGGTGAAAACAATACCAGCCGCTTCGTTGCCCTGCCGATCAACGAAGGCTGATTTCTTAAAACTAGGTCGCAAGATCAGGGGCGCCGCCGGCAACGGTCGGCGCCTTTCTTCTTTCCACGGAGCGAGCGATGGAAACGGATACCCGATATTCAGCCGGCACGGCAGATTCCCATAGTGCAAAGACGGGCTCGGACGCTATTGTTCCACACATGAAGATTCTGGTGATAGAAGACGACCTGGAGGCGGCAGCCTACATGACCAAGGCCTTTCGCGAGGCCGGGATCGTGGTCGACCATGCAAGCGACGGCGAGAGCGGTCTGTTCATGGGGACCGAAAATTCCTACGACGTGATGGTCATCGACCGCATGCTGCCGCGCCGGGACGGGCTTTCCGTCATCAGCGAGTTGAGGAAGCGCGGCATCAACGCCCCGGTGCTGATCCTTTCGGCGCTCGGCCAGGTCGACGACCGGGTGACCGGCTTGCGCGCCGGCGGCGACGATTATCTGCCGAAGCCCTATGCCTTTTCCGAGCTTCTGGCCCGCGTCGAAGTACTCGGCCGCCGCAAGGGCACGCCGGAACAGGACATGGTCTACCGGGTCGGTGACCTGGAGCTCGACCGGCTGTCCCACGAGGTGAAGCGGGCCGGCAAGGAAGTGCTGCTGCAGCCGCGTGAATTCCGCCTGCTCGAATATCTAATGAAGAATGCCGGCCAGGTGGTGACCCGCACCATGCTGCTCGAAAACGTCTGGGATTATCATTTCGATCCCCAGACCAATGTCATCGACGTGCATGTCTCGCGGCTGAGATCGAAGATCGAGAAGGATTTCGAAAAGCCTCTGCTGAAAACCATCCGCGGCGCCGGTTACATGATCAAGGACGAGGGGTAAGCCGAGTTGCTGGCACGTGCCCGCCTGATGTTCCGTTCGACGGCGGTGCGGCTGTCGGCGCTCTATATCCTGCTCTTCGCCTTGTGTGCGGCCTTCCTGGTCATCTACGTGACGGCGATGTCCGAACGGCTGCTGGCGCAGCAGACGCGCCAGTCGCTGCAGGAGGAAGTGCAGGAGATACAGCGCGCCTATGAACGCGGCGGCGTCAGCCTGCTCTTGCGCATGATGGAGCGGCGAGCCCGCCAGCCGGGCGCCAATCTCTATGTGATTGCCGGCCCTAACGGCGAGATGCTCGCCGGCAACGTCGCCGCGGTCCAGCCCGGCGTGCTCGACGAGCAGGGCTGGACGGACATTCCCTTCACCTACGAACCCTATACGGAAGTGGACCGCCGCGGCCGGCATCTGGCGACCGCCAACGTCATCCGCTTGGACAACGGTCTGCGGCTGCTGGTCGGCCGCGATCTCGGCGATCCGAGCCGGTTCCGCGGCATCGTGCGCCGGGCACTGATGGTGGCATTGGCCATCATGGGCGTCGGAGCGCTGGTGATCTGGTTCGGCATTGGCCGCAATGCGTTGAAACGCATCGACCGCATGTCGGCGGCGAGCCAGAAGATCATGGCGGGCGACCTTTCGCAGCGCCTGCCGGTCGGCAAGTCCGGCGACGAATTCGACCGGCTGTCGGATTCGCTGAACGCCATGCTCGGACGCATCGAGAAGCTGAACGAGGGTCTGCGCCAGGTTTCCGACAACATCGCCCACGACCTGAAGACGCCACTGACGAGATTGCGCAACAAGGCGGCCGATGCGCTGGGCGAGGATCGTGCGGATGTGCGCCGCGCAGCCCTCGAAGGCATCATCGCCGAATCTGACCAGCTTATCCGCACCTTCAACGCGCTGCTGATGATCTCCCGCGTCGAGGCGGGTTCGATCGCCGCGGAAATGTCCGATGTCGATCTGTCGGCGATCTCCGCCGACAGTGCAGAACTTTATGAGCCGGCGGCGGAGGAGGCTGGTCTGTCGCTCACCACCGAGCTCGAACCGGGTCTGGTCGTCAACGGCAACCGGGAGCTCATCGGCCAGGCGATCTTCAATCTCCTCGACAATGCGATCAAATATGCTTCCGAAGGAAGCCAGAACCCCAGGATCGGGGTGAAGCTCGCCAGGAGCGACGGTACGCTGAGGCTTTCCGTCTGCGACAACGGCCCCGGCATTCCGGCCAACAAGCGCGGCGAGGTGACCAAGCGGTTCTTTCGCCTCGACGAAAGCCGCTCCAAGCCCGGCACCGGCCTCGGCCTGTCGCTGGTCGAGGCGGTGATGGAACTGCATGGCGGCTCACTGGAACTCTCCGCCACCGACGAAACGAACACTGCAGCGCCCGGCCTGACGGTCACCATGGTCTTTCCCGTGCCGAAGCCCTAAGTTTCGCCAGGGAAGAATCACGGGAGGTGCCAGTGTCGGAGACCGGAAATCGGCTCGATACGGTGAAGGCGGAGGTGATCCGCCCGCTGAACCAGACGGAAACCAAGGCGGCGATGGCAGCCTTGAAGGATATCGGCAAGTCCGAGCCTTCGGTCGCGGAACTGATCGGCACGGATAGCGCGCTCAAGGATTTCATCGTCGCCGCTTTCACTCTCTCGCCTTATCTGCGCGACACGGCTGTCATCTCGCCAAAACTTCTGTCGACTGCGATCACCGAACCGTTGGAGCCGACGCTCAACCGCCTGGTCGATACGGCGCGGCGGGCCTGGCGGATGCAGGACGGCAAGGCGCCATCCGAAAACGAGGTGATGACCGCGTTGCGTGCCGGCAAGAGTGCCCTGAGCTTCCTCGTCGCGCTTGCCGATCTCGCCCGTATCTTCTCCGCCAGGGACACGACGCGCTGGCTGAGCCTGTTTGCCGAAGCGTCCGTCGCGGCAGCGATCGATCACCTTCTGATCGCCGGTCACGAGAGCGGTAAACTGAAGCTCGCCGACCTCGAAGACCCGAGCAACGGCGCAGGCCTCATCGTGCTCGGAATGGGCAAGCTCGGCGGCCGCGAGCTCAACTATTCCTCCGACATCGATATCGTCGTCTTCTTCGACCCTGAAGCGGGCATCCTTGCCGATCCGCTCGACGGGTCGGAAGTCTACGGAAGGATGATGCGGCGCCTGATCCGCATCCTGCAGGAACGCACGGCGGACGGCTATGTGTTCCGCACCGACCTGCGCCTGCGTCCGGATCCCGGTTCGACGCCGCTCGCCGTCTCGCTCGATGCCGCGCTGATCTACTACGAGGGCAGGGGGCAGAACTGGGAGCGGGCAGCCTTCATCAAGGCGCGGCCGATCGCAGGGGATATTGCCGCTGGCGAAAATTTCATGCGGCTGCTGACCCCCTTCGTGTTTCGCAAATATCTCGACTATGCGGCGATCGCCGACATCCACTCGATCAAGCGACAGATCCATGTCCACAAGGGGCACGGCGCGATTGCCGTGAAGGGCCATGACGTCAAGCTCGGCCGTGGGGGCATCCGCGAGATCGAGTTCTTCGCCCAGACCCAGCAACTGATCGCCGGCGGCCGCATGTCGCCCCTGCGGGCTCGCGAAACGGAGGTGGCGCTCAAAGCGCTTGCCGAGGCGCGGTGGATCACGCCTGACATCGCCGCCGAATTGACTGATGCCTACTGGTTCCTGCGCGATGTCGAACACCGCATCCAGATGGTCCACGACGAACAGACCCACAACCTGCCGGAAACCGAGCCCGAACTGAAGCGTATCGCCTTCATGCTCGGTTTTACGGATACCGCCAGCTTTTCCGCAAGGCTGGAATCTGTGCTGAAGGTTGTCGAAAAACGTTATGCCCGGCTGTTCGAACAGGAGGCGAAACTGTCCGGCGGCGACGGCAATCTCGTCTTCACCGGCCAGCAGGACGATCCGGGCACGCTGAAGACGCTCGCCTCGCTCGGCTTCGAGCGGCCGGCCGATATTTCCCGCGTCATCCGGACCTGGCATTACGGCCGCTACCGGGCGACCCAATCGGCCGAGGCGCGCGAGCGGCTGACCGAGCTGATGCCGGCGCTGTTGATGGCGTTCGGAGAGAGCAAGCGCGCCGATGAGGCGCTGCTGCGGTTCGACAGTTTCCTGAGGGGCCTGCCGGCCGGCATCCAGCTCTTCTCGCTGATCGGCAACAATCCGCCGCTGCTGGCGCTGATCGTCACGATCATGTCGTCTGCGCCGCGGCTTGCCGATATCATCGCCTCCAAGCCGCATGTCTTCGACGGCATGCTGGATCCCGGCCTGATGGCCGAACTGCCGACCCGAGACTATCTCTCCTGGCGCCTGGCCGCATTCCTCACCGCCGGCCGGCACTACGAGGAGAAGCTCGACCGGCTGCGCATCTTTGCCGCCGAGCAGCGTTTCCTGATCGGTATCCGGCTGCTGACGGGGGCGATCTCGGGTGCTCAGGCGGCACGGGCCTTCACCCATCTCGCCGACCTCCTGATCGACGCGGCCCTGAAGGCGGTGACGGCGGAGATCCGCAGCGCCCATGGCCTTTATCCGGGCGGTCGCGTCGCCGTCATGGGCATGGGCAAGCTCGGCAGTTTCGAGCTGACCGCCGGGTCCGACGTCGATCTCATCCTTCTTTACGATTACGATAGCGAGGCGATGGAAAGCGAGGGCGACAAGCCGATCGATTCCAGCCGTTATTTCACCCGTCTGACGCAGCGACTGGTCGCAGCGCTTTCGGCGCCGATGGCCGAGGGTGTGATCTTCGAGGTCGATCTGCGCTTGAGGCCGTCGGGCAACAAGGGGCCGGTCGCCACCCGTATCAACGCATTCGGCAAATACCAGCGCCAGGAAGCCTGGACCTGGGAACACATGGCGCTCACCCGCGCCCGGCTGATCTGCGGCGAGGAAAGCCTTGTCGACGAGGCGAAAGGCCTGATCCGCGAAGTGCTGTCGACCAAGCCGGATATCGCCAAGATCGCCAACGACGTCGCCGAGATGCGCGAGCTGATCGAGAAGGAAAAGCCGCCGCGCGACATCTGGGATTTCAAGCTGATCCCCGGCGGCCTGATCGATATCGAGTTCATCGCCCAGTATCTGCGGCTGATAGCGCCAGCCAGGGACGTGACGCTCGATACCTATGGTTTCAGCACGGAAGAGGCCCTGAAGGCGCTCGGCGAGAAGCTGATGAAGCCGGATGACCTCGATACCTGCGTCGAAGCGCTACGGCTGTTCACCGAGCTTTCGCAGATCGTCCGGCTCTGCGTCGATGGACCGTTCGATCCGGCTGACGCGCCCGCAGGCCTAGTCGAGCGCGTCTGCCGGGCAGGGGATTGCCCGGATATCCGCACGCTGGAGGGCGAGGTGAAGCGGCTCTCGAAGGCGGTGCGGGCGGTGTTCGGAGCGGTCGTTAAGAAGTGATGGGCGTCTCCGCCCTCATCCGGTTTCGCGGTCGACCTCAGGCCACCCGCTTGCGACCGACCAGCATCGGCTGGTCAGGGATAAGCAGGGAGACGACCGTGCCTTCGCCGACCCGTGAACGGATCCGCATCTTGCCGCCGTGCAGGCCGATCAGCGAGCGGGAAATGGCAAGGCCCAGTCCCGAGCCGCCCTTGCTCTTGGCATACTGGCTCTGCACCTGCTCGAACGGCTGGCCGATCTTGTTGAGCGCTTCCATCGGAATGCCGATGCCGGTATCCGCGATCGTCAGCAGCACCCCTTTTTCCATCTTGCGGGCACGCAGTTCGATCCTGCCGCCGTGGTTGGTGAACTTGACCGCGTTGGAGAGGATGTTGAGCATCACCTGCTTCAATGCGCGGCGGTCGGCCACCATGTGGAGGCTGTCGCACAGGCGCTGATGAATGGCGATCTGCTTATCCTGGGCAGAGATCGAGGTGAGGCGCAGGCTTTCTTCGATCAGCGGCTTCAGGTCGACTGCCTCGCACTGGATGCGCATGTGGCCGGCCTCGATCTTCGACATGTCGAGGATGTCGTTGATGACGTTGAGCAGATGTTTGCCGCTGTCGTGGATGTCCTTGGAATATTCCGAATATTTCGGCGAGCCGAGCGGTCCGAACATGCCGTTGGCGAGGATTTCCGAGAAGCCGAGGATCGCGTTGAGCGGTGTCCTGAGTTCATGCGACATGTTGGCGAGGAATTCCGACTTGGCCTTGTTGGCGGCCTCGGCACGTTCCTTTTCCGCCTGATAATTGGCGTTGGCGACCGAAAGCTCGGACTTCTGGCGTTCCAGCTTCTTCTGCGAGGAAGAAAGGTCGCCGATCGTCGCCATCAGGCGGCGCTCGCTGTCGCGCAGCCGTTCCTGGTGGCGCTTCAGCAGCGTGATGTCTGTGCCGACCGAGACCAGGCCGCCGTCGCGGGTGCGGCGCTCGTTGATCTGCAGCCAGCGCTCATCGGCGAGCTGCACTTCCGTGGTGCGCGAAAGTCCGCTGCCGTCCGGATCGGCGACGCGGCGCTCGATGACCGGCCGCGCGGCGGCGGCGTTGACGGCGTGACGCTCGGTGCCGGGCACCAGCACGCTGTCGGGCAGGCCGTAAGCCTGCTGGAAGTGGGTGTTGCACATGACAAGGCGGTCGTTCTTGTCCCACAGCACGAAGGCTTCCGACGTGCATTCGATCGCGTCCGCGAGACGCTGGTCAGCCTCGGCGTAACGCTGGGCGAGGCGATGTTGCTCCGTGACGTCCATGGCGATGCCGATGACATGGGTGCGGCCTTGGCTGGTCTTCACCAGTTGGGCGCGGGCGCGCATCCAGACGTAATGGCCGGCCGCATGGCGCATGCGAAAAACCTGGTCAACCTGCTTGGCATTGCCGCGGCTGATGGCGCGGGCGAGCGCGTAGATATTGCCGTCTGTCGGGTGCATCATCCGTGCGGCATCGGTAAACGAGATGACGTTGCCGGCAGGCGGCAGGCCGAGCATCTCGTACATCGAACCCGACCAGAACAGGCGCCGGTTGCTGACATCGAAGTCCCACAGCCCGCAACGCCCGCGCGACAGCGCCGTCTCGATGCGCAGATTGGATTCGACGAAGGTTTCGTCGGCCTCGCGGGCGCGTTTCACCTGCATGTAATAGGCGTAGAGGATGACCAGCAGGATCGCCGAAATGCCGGTGAAGAGCGTGACGTTGAGGGACACGTCGTGACGCCAGGCAAGATTGACGCTCTCCAGCGAATAGGCTGCCACGATCAGCGCACCTTCGCTGCCGACCATCTCGATGGCCGCATAATGCGGAATTTCGCCGAAATAGGTCTCGATCACGCCGCTCTCGTCGCCGACCCGCCTGAGTGCTGCGGTTTCCGGCAAGACGGAGGTCAGGCGCCTGCCGATATAGCTGGCGGCCTGGTTGGTCCCGCCGAAGATCCGGCCGGTTTCGTCCACGAACAGGAAGAAGGCGTCCGCCTCCAGGCGTTCCTGCGGCAGAAAGGTACCAAGGCGTTTTTCCGCGGCGGCGCGGTCTCGACCGATGAGTGCGGTCGCGTCGCCGGAGAAGGCAGCACTCGCCGTGGCGGCCATCAGCGCCGTCGCCTGCCGGGCGGCATCTTCCATCCGCGTGTATTCGGAGACGATGCCGAGAATGCGCGACGCAGCGACGACGGTCAGGAACGCGATGATAAGAAGAGGGATCGAACGCTTGAGGACGAGCTCCACGCGGGGCAGTTGCCGCGCGAGGGGCTTGACGGAGAGCCGCGCCTCGTCGGGGATCACCCGCCGCAAACTTCCAAGGCTCGGAAATTTAAGACGCAAGCGCCCCTCGGCCGCGGTTGCCCGCTGCACGTCCGACATGGTTTCCATTCTGTCCCTCATGGTGATTCGCCGCGCCGCTCGCGCGAACCTGACTCAATGAATCATTAGTGATTCTTCGTGTCCAGAGGCTTGCTAAGATTTTTTTAACGATTTGATTCGATTGGAAACCGGACCGGAATCATCGCGAGCCTGGTTCGTCATAGGCATCGAGTGCGACGGGAAGCGCCTGGATCACCGCGTTGCCAACCGCCGGCAAGCCGGCCAAGATCGCGCTGATGATTTCGTCGCGTGACGCACCAAGCGATCTTGCATGCGCAACGTGGAAGGGCAGGCCGCTTTCCATCCTGGCGGCAGCCAGGATGCCGATATAGACGAGCTCTTCGGTCTTGGCATCCAGCGCCGAGGCGGCCCCCAGTTTCTGCACCGCCTCGAGCCAGGCCGCCTGGTGGGCGGGTGCCTCCTTTATAAATAGCTGAAATGCATTGCTGACGCGGTTCATGTCGCTCATCCGGAAATCTCCCTGCTTGGAACTGGCGGGATACTAACATTGTCCCGCGGGCGCCCCCTGACATTGGTCAACGCCGAAACAGAACGCCCGCGCGGTGCGCGGACGCTTCGTCAGACGGCAGGGCTTTCGGCAAGGCTGGTGCGGGTGGCGGCGATCGATGTAATCGCCAGCGCGATGATCACCCCGCCATAGACATAGGCGGTATTGGAGAGGCCGAGTGACGGCGCGATCAGTCCGGCGGCAATAGCCGGGATCGAGAAGGCGAGGTAGCTCTCGACCAGGAAGGCTGCGAACAGACCGGCTCTTTCATGGCCCTCGGCTAGCGGCAGGACGATCTTCAGAATATTGGAAAAGATCGATCCGAACCCGAGACCGGCCACTGCCGTGCCGAGGAAGAGGAGCCAGACCGCCTGCAGGTGTACGCCTGAGAGCGTGATCAGGACACCGATCATCAGCGCGGTCGTGCCGGTGGAGAGAACCCGCTGCGGCGCCCATGCGTGAAACACGAAGACCGAGGCGGTGGCGCTCAGCATCAGCGTCGCGACGACCGTGCCGCCGACAAACGGCGACGTGATGCCTGTTGCAACCGCGACCAGCGTCGGCATCAGCGACAGATAAAAGCCCCCGAGCGCCCAGCCGGCGACATTGACCGGCGTGACCTTGAGAAGCGTTGCACGGGCCCGCTGCGGCACGCTGATATGCGGACGCATGGCGGCGAGCGCCCCTGGCCGGCCGGTGATGGTCTCCGGCATGAAGGCAAGCGCGATGATGCCGGCCACCGTCACGATGAAAAGAAGCGCATAGATGAGGTGGGTCGGCGCGGGTGCGAAGGCGACGAGCGTGCCGCCGGCAAGCGTACCGACCATCAGGCCGAGAAAGGCGGTGACGCTGTTGAGCGTCGGCCCTCTGCGCTTGTCGGTATCGAGGATCGTCGCGCCGAAGGTCGGGAAGGCGATGCCGGTGGCAAAACCCTGGACGATACGGCCGATCAGCAGCATCGCGCCCGATTCGGCCAGCATGAAGACGATCAGCGCCGCGGCGTTGAAGATCAGTGCCAGCAGGATCAGCGGGCGACGCCCGAGATAGTCCGAAAGCCCGCCGACCGTCAGAAGCGCTGCGAGCAGCGCGAAAGAGTAGGAACCGAAGATCAGGGTGATCATCGCCGGCGAGAGATGGAAGAGCTCCTGGTAGAGATGGTAGAGCGGCGTCGGCGCGCTGCTGGTCGCGGAGATCAGGACAGCGCCGAGGAAACTGTAGGCCGTCATCCGTAACGCGGAAGGCGAATGGGAGGCGGAAAGGATATTGCTCATGGCGTTTCACCTTAATGCAATTTTTTAGCGTTAGCCGCATATAGTTGCATTCCTGGATTAATGCAATATCTTTGCATTAAGAGATTTGATATTTCCGGCGACGCGCCGGCAAGGAGAACAAATGGCCAGGGAAATGGTGCGCCAGGGTGGGCGCAGTGCCCGCATACAGTCGGAAGTGCACCGCACGGTCCAGGATCTGCTGAAGACCATGGATCGCGGCGAGATCACGGTGCCGATGATTGCGGAAAAATCCGGCGTGACGCCGTCCACCATCTACCGTCGCTGGGGCGATCTGTCCGAACTCCTGGCGGATGTCGCGGTCGCGCGCATGCGACCGGTCGCCGATCCGGAAGATACCGGCGCGATGGAAAGCGACCTCGAAGCCTTCATTCTCCAATATGCGGAGGAAATGTCGTCCAAGGTCGGGCGTGCGATGCTCGCGGACGTCTTGGGCAGCATGGAGGGCGACGCGGCGGGCCGTTGCTGCCAGTTCACCTATGATCACCTGGAGACGTTGCGCGAGCGTGCCTTGGGCCGGGGCGAAGCCGCCTTCGACGTCAAGGAAGCGATCGACTTCGTCGTCGCACCGATCATCTACCACATCCTGTTCGGCGACCGCGAACTGAGCACAGACTACTGCCGTTCGCTCGTCTCCCGCTTTTTTGTGAAGTGATCCTGCCGACGCCTCTACGCATCCGCTGGCGACGGCCTGGATGCGAGGCGGAAATCACGGGGACCCAGAAGGCGTCCGTCGTCCGCCTTGACCTGCAGCGCCCTGATCGGCGCGCCGTCGATCCTGTCCACCATTTCGGTATCCAGTTCACCTAGATCGAAACAGTTTTCCTCTCCCCACTGCCACAGGGCGACAAGCACGGTATAGAGCTTCTCGCCCTTCGGCGTCAGCACGTAGCGAGGGCTCGACGGGGAATCGGGGTGGGCTTCAATGGTGAAGATCCCCTCCTGGACGAGCTTTTTCAGCCGCGCCGACAGGATGTTCTTGGCCAGGCCGAGATTCTTCTGGAACTCCCCGAAACGCTGATACCCGCGGAACGCGTCCCGGACGATCAGAAGCGTCCACCAGTCTCCGACGATCTGGAGACTGCGTGCAATGCCGCAATTGGCTCCTTCCAGATTGGTTTTCCTGCCCTTCATCCAATGTTCTCCGAGACATGACGACGACATTCAATCGAGGTTGCAAATTTAAGCCGAATGAGATTGTATGTCGACAGGTTTCAAAATTAAACCGAGGCCTGTCTGCTGTTGAAGGAGAAGACGGACATGAGTGATTTGCTGGAACTTGCCGTGGCGGCACATGGCGGTTGGGGTCGTTGGCGCGAGGTCAGGAAGCTGACGGCCCGGATTTCGGTCGCGGGAGCGATGTGGCATCTCAAGGGCTGGGCGGGCGTCCTGTCGGACGTCGCCGTTTCGATCGACCCGCATCGCCAGCATGCCGAGTTTTCGCCGTTCATCGAGCCGGGCCATCACAGCGAATACGAGCCTGCCCGCACGGCGATCCTTGGTGATCGGGGCGAGGTGCTCGAAGCGCGGGAGCAGCCGCGGCTGGCTTTCGAGGGGCATGTGATCCAGACCCCTTGGGACGTACAGCATCTCGCCTATTTTTCAGGATATGCGATGTGGACCTATCTGACGACGCCGTTCCTGTTCGGGCTTCCCCGTTTCATTGTCGAGGAAATAGAGCCCTGGGACGAACACGGGGAAACCTGGCGACGGTTGAAGGTGATCTTCCCGCAAGATGTCGCCAGCCATTCCACCGAGCAGATCTTTTATTTTGATGCAGCCGGCATCCTGCGCCGGCATGACTATAGCGTCGAGATCATGGGCGGGACGTCTAGCGCCAACTATGCGTCCGAACCCAGAACCTTCGGCGGCCTCGTCTTCCCCACCAGACGCCGCGTCTATTCCATCGGCCCGGACAACCGGCCCATCCTCGACCGGGTCGCGGTCGCCATCGACATCAACGGCATCGATGTAGAATAGCCCGGTCCCTCAGGTTCACCCCTTCAGCATCCGCTCGACGATGTCGCGCACGTCGGCCGAGAGTGTCGCCGCATGCTCGATGGTCGACAAAGCAGCGCGGGCATGGTCGGCACGCTGCGGCTCCAGCGACCGCCACGACCGCATCGAGGTCAGGATGCGGGCGGCGAGCTGCGGATTGCGTGGATCGATCGCCAGGATCTGCTCGGCGAGGAACCGGTAGCCTTCGCCATCGGCGCGGTTGAAGCCGGTCGGATTGCCGAAGGCGAACGTGCCGATCAGCGAGCGTACCCGGTTCGGATTGGTGGCGGTGAAGCGCGGGTTTTCCATCAGCGCCTTGACGCGGGCAAGCGCGCCCGCACCGGGAATGGTCGCCTGGGTCGAGAACCACTTGTCGATCACCAGAGCATTGCCGTCGAAGCGTGTCAGGAACGTGTCGAGCGCCTTTGCTGTTTCCGATGCATCCGGGAAGCGGTGCGCAAGCACCGCCAGCGCCTGGACGAGATCGGTCATGTTGTCGGCTGATGCGAAGGCTTCGGCTGCGCGGGCCGGCGTTCCTTCCGCATAGGTCAGATAGGAAAGTGCCGTGTTGTGCAGCGAGCGCATGCCAGCACTTGCCGCATCCGGCGTAAAGGCGCCTTTGACCTTCATATCTTCGAACAGACGTTGGAAGGTCTTGGTTCCGGCCTTGGCAATTTCCGAAAGAATGGCGTTGCGGCCCGCATGGATCGCATCCGGGTCGTTGTTGCCGCCGAGTTCGCGGGCAATGTCGGCCTCGCTCGGCAGCGTCAGTGCCTGGGCGCGGAAGGCCGGCTCCAGCGTCTCGTCTCCGGCGGCTTCCAGAAGTGCTGCAACGAAGGACGGATCGCAAGTGATCGCCTTGCCCTCACGGGCATCGCGCGCCGCCTGCATCAGGTTGGGCAGGGCAAGGTCGGTCAGCGCCTGCCAGCGGGCGAAGAGATCGCTGTCGTGGCGGGCGATATGGGCGAGATCGACCGGCGTCTGGTCGAGATGCAGGTTGATCGGCGCCGAGAACGACCGGTTGAGCGACAGCACCGGACGGGAGGAAATGCCCGAGAAGGTGAAGGTCTGGCGGCGCTCGGTCAGATGCAGCACGTCGCCGGTCACCTCGCCGCCTGCGACCTTGGTCGGCACTGCCGCCGAGCCGTTGTCGAGGATGAGCGCGAAGGAGAGCGGGATATGCATCGGCTCCTTGGCCGTCTGGCCAGGGGTCGCCGGGGTCATCTGCTCGAGCGACAGCTTGAACGTGCCGCTTGCCTGGTCGTAGTCGCTCGACACGGTGACGAGAGGCGTGCCGGCCTGGTGGTACCAGAGCGAGAACTGTGTCAGGTCGCGGCCGCTCGCATCCTCGAACGACTTGACGAAATCCTCGACCGTCGCGGCCTGCCCGTCATGGCGCTCGAAATAGAGGTCCATGCCCGCCTTGAAATAGTCGCGGCCGAGCAGCGTGGCGATCATGCGGGTGACTTCAGAACCCTTTTCATAGACGGTCGTCGTGTAGAAATTGTTGATCTCGCGGTATTTGGTCGGGCGGACCGGATGCGCGAGCGGACCTGCGTCTTCCGGGAACTGCTCCGATTTCAGATGCCGGACTTCGGCGATGCGCTTCACCGCGCGCGAACGCTGGTCGGCGGAAAACTCGTGGTCGCGATAGACCGTCAGGCCTTCCTTGAGGCAGAGCTGGAACCAGTCGCGACAGGTGATGCGGTTGCCGGTCCAGTTGTGGAAATATTCGTGGGCGATGATCGCCTCGATATTCGCGTAGTCCTGGTCGGTCGCGGTTTCCGGGTCGGCGAGCACGTATTTGTCGTTGAAGACGTTGAGGCCCTTGTTCTCCATGGCCCCCATGTTGAAGTCCGACACGGCGACGATCATGAAGATGTCGAGGTCGTATTCGCGGCCGAACCGCTCCTCGTCCCACTTCATCGAACGCTTCAGCGCGTCCATGGCATAGGCCGCGCGCGCCTCCTTGCCGTGCTCCACATAGATCTTCAGCGTGACTTCGCGCTCGGACATGGTGACGAACGTGTCCTCGACCACGCCGAGATCGCCGGCGACCAGCGCGAAGAGATAGCTCGGCTTCGGATGCGGGTCGAACCATGCGGCAAACGCGCGGCCCTCGTCATAACCCGCGCCGCCGAGGAAATTGCCGTTCGACAGCATGACCGGGTTGGCGGCCTTGTCACCGATGATGGTGATCGTATAGGGCGCCAGCACGTCCGGCCGGTCCGGGAAATAGGTGATGCGGCGGAAGCCTTCCGCCTCGCACTGGGTGCAGTAGACGCCGTTGGTCCGATAGAGGCCCATCAGCTGGGTGTTGGCTTCCGGATTGATGAAAGTGGTGACGGTGATTTCGAAGGGCTGTTCGGCCGGCAGGTCGCGGATCGTCAGGCTTTCCGGCGTCGCATCATACTGCGCCGCGGGCACTTCGTTCTGGTCGAGCAGCAGTCCGGACAGCGTAAGTTCGTCGCCATCCAGCACCAGCGGTGCAGACGGATCGACACCTTCGCGCCGGTGGAAGATCAGCCGCGCATCAACCTTCGTATTGGTAGGGTCGAGCTCGAAGGTCAGATCGACGCGTTCCAGGACGAAGTCGGTGGGGCGGTAATCTGCCAGATGAACGATCTGGCCCGTATCTGTTCGCATGTTGCTTCCTGAACCGGCTCTTCAAATTGGTATCGGGAGCTTCGCAGCATTCCCGGATTGGCACATACCCGTCGCCGCGCGGATAATTACACGCAATGCTAAACGATTGTTGAAACTCTGGCTAAAATAGAGCCTGATTTCATTCCGGTATATGTCGCGTAATCTTTCATTGGGTCACGGATATTGATCGACCTATCATCAGTTTTGATCCCCTTCACGGCACTTTTCCGTTACTTTGCCGTCAAACTGAATCTCCCCAGATCGTCTCCCCAAAACGTCCTGTCAGTGCGGACCGGATTTTCCGCCAAAATCCCCATGAGTTGTTGATGGCCGCCGATGCCCTGAATCCCCTGCGCGGGATCATGTTCAAAGTCACCTCCGTGGTGATCTTCGTGATGATGCAGACCTGTATCAAATCGGCAGGTCCTGATATCCCGGCGGGGCAGATCACCTTTTACCGTTCCGCCTTCGCGCTCGTGCCGATCATGGTCTATCTCGCCTTCCAGGGTGAGTTGCGCGGCGCTTTCCACACGAACAGCCTGACCGGCCATGTGAAACGGGGCTTCCTCGGCATTCTCTCCATGGTTTTCGGCTTTTACGGCCTGGTCCACCTGCCGATGCCGGATGCGATCGCGATCGGTTATTCCTCGCCGCTGCTGGCGGTCGTCTTTGCCGCGATCTTCCTGAAGGAGACAGTGCGCATCTACCGCTGGAGCGCGGTCATGGTCGGAATGGTCGGGGTGGTGATCATCTCCTGGCCGAAGCTCACCATGTTCGAACAGGGCGGCATGGGCTCGGAGCAGGCGCTGGGCGCCGCCTCCGTCATCCTCTCGGCGGTGCTGGCGGGCTTTGCGATGATCCAGACGCGCCAGCTCGTGCGCACCGAGAAGACGGCGACGATCGTGCTCTATTTCTCGCTTTCGGGCGCGCTGTTTTCTCTTGCCAGCCTGCCCTTCGGCTGGACGGCGCTGACGATGCCCGAGAAGCTTTTCCTGATCGGCTCGGGATTCTGCGGCGGCATCGGACAGATTTTGCTAACCGAAAGCTACCGCAACGCGGATGTCTCGACGGTCGCACCGTTCGAATACACCTCGATCCTTCTCGGGATCTGCATCGCTTATGTTCTGTTCGGGGATGTGCCGACGGCAACCATGCTGGTTGGGACGGCGATCACGGTATCGGCGGGGATTTTCATCATCTATCGCGAGCACCAGCTGGGGCTCGAGCGAAAGGCGGCCCGCAAAGCTTCGCCGCCCGGTGCGTGAAACGTTATGCTTAAAGCGGAATGGCCGCGGTGACCGGGTTGGCCGCTTCGGCGGAAGCGCGGACAGCACCGGCGCGGCTGAATTCGCGCGAGGCGTTCACGGCAGCGCCGATGTGAGAAAAGTTCTCACGCAGGGTGCGGATCGGGTGGAGGATGGCTGTCATGGCTGGTGCTTCCTTGGATCGCGCGATCAACGTTCGCGGAAATCGGCGAAGACCGAAGCCGGACGCGTGACGCCGACCGGACGCGCCATGGCGCGGGAGGTAAGCTGCTCGTTCGTTGCAGAGCCGAAATGGTGATAACCCTTCGTCGAGCGCGGCGACAGGCCTGCGATGCGAAGAGTCTCGAAACCCGAATGGATCGGGCGGAAGCGGGTCGTCATTGGCCTTGGTTCCTTAAACCTAGAATTCCTCCCAAGACACACCGCCCATATTGCAGCGCAACATCGATTCTGCAATGCAGCAAAACGCCGCGCTGCCATGCGTTGTTTGCATGGCATTCTTCATATTTCCGTAACTTTGGGTAAATTGTTGAGAAATCTGCCTGAAATGGCGGCAGTCAGTGCCCGGAAAACCGCATTTTGAACATCAAAAGGTCCTGCCACGCCAGCGCCTTGTTGGCGGGTGCGGCGAGCAGTTCCTGTGGATGCAGCGTGGCGATCGCCGACACAGCGATTCCGCCGAAGGAGAGGTCGCGCCATTCGCCGCGCATCGAATGGATCGTGCCATTGCCGCCGAAGAAGAAGCGGGCCGGAAAATTGCCGAGCAGCAGCAGCAGTTTCGGTTCGGCAAGTGCCACCTGGCGTTCCAGGAACGGCCGGCAGATATCCATCTCCGCCTGCGACGGCATGCGGTTGCCCGGCGGCCGCCAAGGGATGACATTGGTGAGCAGGACGCCGTCGCGGGAAAGACCGATCGCGCCGAGCATGCGGTCGAGCAATTGCCCCTGCCGCCCGGAAAAGGGAATGCCGTCGCGGTCGTCATCCGCATTCGGCATCGGGCCGATTACCATGATGCCGGATGCGGCACTGCCGCTGGCAAACACGGTATTGCGCGCACCGTTCTTCAGGTTGCAGCCGTTGAAGGCTTCGAGCGCGGTCTTGAGTTCGTCGAGCGACCGCGCGCTTTCGGCCGCGAATCGGGCCGAGGCGACCGCCTGTTCGTCCGGCACCGAGACCGGGGCGGAAGCGGGCGGCGGGGCTGAGGCCCGCGCGGTCGTCGCGGTGCGATTCGGCGCCGCCGTTCGGGGGGCAGGAGCCTGCTCGTTGTTTGCCGTTTGTTGACGCGCGGATGCGGGTGCCCTGGCCTCGGCCTGCGTCGCCTTCTGTGCCGCAAACTGCGCGAACCGATCGACAGGCTCGTCTTCGACAAGCCAATCCACGCCCGCATCCGCATAGAAATGCAGAAGGGCGGCGAGCTCGGGGGCGTCTAGGTCTTTCACGATGTCCATCACGTTCACACTACAGCATGTCGCGTGGACGAGGGAACCGGTTTCGGGCTCGAATGGGCGATGTCATGTGGACGGAGACCGTGCGGCGACACCTCCTCTGCCCTGCCGGGCATCTTCCCCTCAAGGGGGAGATCGGCTGGGGTTTTCGCCCATGCGGAATTCTGCAGATAGGGGCATGCGGCAGAAAGAACGACCTCACGCCGCCCATTGCGCGATATTGTCACTCTCACCGATGAGCGCCAGGCCATGGGCGATCGACAACAGTTCGCCGCCGGTCTCGATCTTGCCGGCATCGAATCGTTGCGTGAAGATCCGCCGCACGGCCGGCACGAAGGACGTGCCGCCGGTCAGGAACACCTTGTCGATCTCTCCAGGCGCCGTGCCGGTCTTTTCCAGCACCTCGTCGAGCGCGCCCTCGATGCGGCCGAGGTCTTCGCTGATCCAGCTTTCGAAATCCGTGCGCTTCACGATTTTGCGGCCCGCCTTGCCGAGCGGTGCGAAATTGAACTCGGCTTCCTCAGCTCCCGACAGCGCCATCTTGGTCGCCGAAATCGCCTGATAGAGCGGGTAACCCTCGTCATGATCGACGAGATCGATGAACAGTTCGAGCTTCTCCGGCTCCAGCGCCGAACGCACCAGCGATTTGAGGTCGGTGAACTCGCGGCTGGTCTTGAAGATCGAAAGCTGGTTCCAGCGGCCGAAATTGACGTAATAGCCGGCCGGCACGTCCAGCACCTTGTCGAAACTCTTGAACTTGCTGCCCTTGCCGATTTCCGGCGACACCAGGTTGTCGATCATCCGGTAGTCGAAATGGTCGCCGGCGACGCCGACGCCCGAATGGCCGATCGGGGTGGCGGTCAGCTTGCCCGCCTTGGTCTCGAAGCGGATCAGCGAATAGTCGGTCGTGCCGCCGCCGAAATCGGCGACGAGAACGGTGGCATCGCTCTTCAGCGTCTGGGCGAAATAATAGGCGGCCGCCACCGGCTCGTAGACATAGTGGATCTCGGGAAAGCCGAGCCGCGTCAGCGCCTCGTTGTAACGCTCGGTCGCAAGCTTGGCATCCGGATTGGCCCCGGCGAAATGCACCGGCCGTCCGGCGATCACCCGCGACACGTCGGTCGGCCAGTTGTCCTCCGCGTAGGCCTTCAGGCGTTTCAGGAAGATCTCCATCAGGTCCTCGAAGACATGCCGGCGGGCAAACACCAGCGTGCCCTGGAACAGCGCGCTTGCCGCAAACGTCTTGATCGACTGGAGAAAACGACAGTCGCCGGGATTGTCGATGAACTGGCGGATCGCCGCCTGTCCGGCCTCGACCTTCAGCGCCTGCGCCCCCATCACCGGATCCTTCATGAAGGAAAGCGCCGTGCGCATCGAATCGCTCACGCCGGCACTGCTGGTGAAGCGCATCGAATGCGTGGCGCTGCCACCATCCGCCAGTGCCATAACCGTATTCGTGGTGCCGAAATCAAGCCCGAGCGCCCGTGCCATCGCCGTGCTCCTTTTATCCATCGAAAGTCATTGAACCGAAGCCGCGACCATGTGCTGGCAGGGCTCCGAACGCGAAAGGGGCGCTGCTTGCGCCCGGAATTTTTGAGAGGGCGGGTGATCGCACAAGGCGGCCGGGATGGCAAGGGGAGGAGTGAGCGATGACCGAAATAGCAGGGTTCAGATCAACGTGCCTCCGGGGGATTGGATAGCAGAGTTGCGATTTGCGCGCTATCGTTGCTCATTCGACTATGGAGTGTTTAGTGGGCTACCGCGAAGATGAACGCGAAAGGGCACTACAAGACGTGCCACTTTTTATTCCGGACGCAGCGAGCTGGCCTGAAGGCGTGCGCGTCGTTGGAATCGAAGAGCTTAACAACCTTGGTATCGATCGAAGCGGCGTCCTTCATTGGAATGGCCGCGTCATTACCATCGAAAAGCGATTTACATTCTCGTTCTGGCAGAGGGTATCTGCTGTCGTAGTTACCGTGAGTGCGGGACTGGTTTCGCTGAGTACCATTATTCAGGGCTTTGCGAGCTACAACAGTTGGGCGTGTACAGTTGGATGGATTGCAGTTTGTCCTTAATTGTCAGTTCAGCTGCCTGCGCGTCTCCGCCGCCTGTTCCGCAAGCCAGTTGCGGAACATCTCCATGGCCGGCGTCACGGTGCGCGATTGGAGCCGCGTCAGCCAGTAGCTGCCCTTGGAAATGGTGAGCGGGAACGGCTGTTCGATCATGCCCGCGGCAAGCTGGCGGGAAAACATTAGGGGAGGGGCGAGCGCCACGCCGGCCCCTTGCATCGCCGCCTCGACCATCAGCACCGATGAGTCGAACACCAGCCCGCGAATCTGCGGCGGGGCGACCTGCGCTGCCTCGAACCAGCTTGGCCATTCGTCAGCGCGGTAGGAACGCAGCAACGTCTGGTGGGCGACGTCCTCCGGGGCTTTTAGCTGCCTTGCGATAGGCGGCACGCAGAGGACGGAAAGCGGCGTCTCGAACAGCGCTTCCGCCTCGATATCGTGCCAGGCGCCGTTGCCGAACTTGATCGTGTAGTCTAGCCCTTCGGCCGCGATATCGACGCGGTTGTTGTTGGTCGAGAGCCTCAGGTCGATGAACGGATATTTCTCCCGGAAGTCGACAAGCCGCGGCAGCAGCCAGCCGACCGCGAGTGTGCCGACCGCGCCGAGTTTCAGCACCTCGCGCACATGCCCGCCCTCGAACCGCTCCAGCATGTCCGCCATCCGGTCGAAACTGTCCTGCAGCGCCGGCAGCAGCGCCAACCCTTCCTCGGTGATCATCAGTCCGCGCGGCAGGCGCCGGAACAGGGTCACGCCGAGCCGCTGTTCGAGCAGCTTCACCTGGTGGCTGACGGCTGCCTGAGTGACGTTGAGCTCGATCGCCGCCCGGGTGAAGGAGAGGTGGCGCGCGGCCGCCTCGAAGGCGCGCAGCGCGTTCAGCGGCAAATATGGTCGAACCATGGCCATGCCCTAATTTGATTCATGCCTGCCCGCAGATATCATCGTTTGATTGGGGCTCGCAAGCCGACCTAGAAAGGCTGCGTCACTACACTTGGAGCACCTCGATGGCTTTCAGAAATTCTTTCCTTCTCGCATTTTCTCTTGGAATTACCGCGACTTTTCTCGATTGCACCTCCGCTGGTGCCGCCGATCCGATCCGCTGCACCGTGATCATCGACGAGGACAGCGGCGATGCGCTTTATCGCCAGGGCACCTGCGACCGGGGTTTTTATCCGCAATCAACCTTCAAACTGCCTTTGGCCATGATGGGCTATGATGCCGGCATCCTCACCGATGCCCAGAACCCGCGCTGGAAATACCAGGCCAAATTCAAGGGCCCGGAGCGGGTGCGCAAGGACGTCGATCCGCTGATCTGGGAAAAGGAATCGATCGTCTGGTATTCGCAGGAAATCACCCGCAAGCTCGGCAGCAAAGCCTTTGCGGATTACATCCAGCGCTTCGGCTACGGCAATCGCGACATTGCCGGCGGCCCCGGCAATACCGACGGCCTGACCGAATCCTGGCTGATGTCGTCGCTGAAGATTTCGCCGGATGAGCAGGTTCGGTTCCTCCGCAGGTTCCTGAACGGCGGCCTGCCGATCTCCGAACATGCGGTCGACATGACGCTGGCGATCGTGCCGCATTTCCAGGCCGGCGACGGCTGGGACATCCAGGGCAAGACCGGTTCCGGCTGGCTGCGCGACAAGGCCGGCAAGGTGGATTACGACCGCCCGCTCGGCTGGTTCGTCGGCTGGGCGACGAAGGACGAGCGACGCGTCATCTTCGCAAGGCTGCTGGTCGATACCAAGCGGTATCCGAACGAGCCGATCAGCTTCGTGGTGCGGGATGGGCTGATCAGGGATTTCCCGAAACTGGCAGAAAGTTTCTGAGTTTCCGGCCACCTGCCTGAAGCTGAAAGCGGCCGGGCGACCCCCAAGCCCGACCGCCCAGCGCGTACGCAACACTGCGCTGCGCAACCTATAAGAAGCTTTAGCGGTGGCTAATGCAAACGAGTTCGTCTGTTCAGGTTATCGGTTAAGGTTACCTGCGCTGGAGCCCGTTCGCCGCCCCCGAACGGAACGGCGGGGTGAGGGGCATCACTCCGCGGCAATCGCCGTCGGCACATCGTCGTTTGCCTCGTGCCGCTCCTCGCCTTTCTTCCTCCACAGCCTTCCGAGGAAGCGCTCGAACCGATCCATTTCCACGAAGATGACGGGCGTGATGAACAGCGTCAGCGCCTGGGAAACGATCAGCCCGCCGACGACCGCGATGCCGAGCGGCTGTCGAAGCTCGGAGGAGGCGCCGGTGCCGAGTGCGATCGGCAGCGCTCCGAGCAGGGCACAGAAGGTGGTCATCATGATCGGCCTAAAGCGTCGCACGCAGGCCTCGTGGATCGCGACGGCCGCCGTCTCACCCTTGGTGCGCATCGTCTCCACCGCAACGTCGATCATCATGATCGCGTTCTTCTTGACGATACCGATCAGCATCAGAAGCCCGATCAGCGCGATAATCGACAGGTCGAAGCCGAACAGTTTCAGCGCCAGCAACGCCCCGAAGGCCGCCGCCGGCAGGCCCGACAGGATCGTCAGCGGGTGGATGAAGCTCTCGTAGAGCACCCCGAGCACCACATAGATGGTCAGCACCGCGGCCAGAATCAGCAGCGGCGTATTGCCCTGGCTCTGCTGAAAGATCTGCGCCGTGCCGCCATATGAGATGAACACGTCGTTCGGCATCTGCAGGTTCGCCTTGATCTGATCGATCGCAGCCGTCGCATCCGAGAGCGAGACGCCGGCCGGCAGGTTGAACGACACCGTCGTCGAGACCAGTTGGCCGGTCTGGTTGATGGTGACGGGCGCCGTCTGCCGCACGATCGTCGCGAAATTCGAGAGCGGCACCAGCGAGCCGTTCGAGGACATGACCCTGACATCCTGCAGCATTTGGTCGTTCCACTGCTGGGTATTGTCGAACTCGGTGATCACGTCGTAGCTGTCGCCGGTCGATTGGATTTCGGCGGCCGTATACCCGCCGAATGCCATCTGCAGCGTCTTGCGCAGCTCGTCGTCGGTAATTCCGAACGAGGCTGCCTTTTCGGGGTCGACCTTGATATTGGCTTCGATCGCGTCGTTCTGGGCGTCGGAGGTGACGTCGGTGAAATGCGCCCGGTCGGCGCGCATCGCTGTCTGGATCTTGTCCGACCATTCGCTGGTCTGCGAGGCTTTCAGCGCCTGCACCACGAGCTGGTATTGGCTCGCCGTCGCGCGGCCGCCGAAGCGCAGGCTCTGCTGCGGCGTAATGAAGGTTTTCATCCCGGCAAACCTGGAGGTTGCCTGCCTCAGTTCGCGCAGCGTCTGGTCGAGCGGCGGGCGCTCACCTCGGTCCTTCAGTTCCACCCAGATCGTGCCGTTGTTGAGCGAGCTGCGGCCGTTGCTGCCGACGATCGAGGTGACGTGGTTGACCGCCGGGTTCTGCTGTACGGCGGCGGCCACCTGCGCCTGCAGGTCGCGCATCGCCGGGTAGGAAATGTCCTCGCGGGCACGGGTCGAGATGGTCAGGCGGCCGATATCCTCCTGCGGGAAGAAGCTCGACGGCAGCGTCCGGAACAGATAGGCCGAGGCACCGACCGAGGCGAGAAAGACGATGAGGATGATCGCCCGGTTCCTGAGGCACCAGCCGACGGCCCGGTCATAACCCTTCAGCGTGCGGCTGAAGCCGGCGTCGAAGATGCGCACCATCAGGCCCGGGTGATGTTCCGCGCCGGAAAGCCGCGAGCCGAGCATCGGCGTTACCGTCAGCGAGACGATAGCCGAAGCGATGATGGCGAGCGCCACCACCATGCCGAATTCGTTGAACAGCCGCCCGACCACCCCGCCCATCAAAAGGATGGGAATGAACACGGCGATCAGCGATACCGACATGGAAATGATCGTCGAGCTGACTTCGCCGGCGCCCTGCAAGGCCGCCTGCATCGGCGGCATCCCGTCCTCGACATGCCGCATGATGTTTTCCAGCATGACGATCGCATCATCCACCACCAGGCCGACCGCAAGCGTCAGCCCGAGCAGCGAGATGTTGTCGATGCTGTAGCCGAGCACATACATGGCGCCGAACGTGGTGATCAGCGACAGCGGCACGGCAAGCCCCGGAACCAGCGTTGCGGTGATCCGGCCGAGGAAGAGATAGATGACCAGCACGACGAGGCCGATCGTCAGCATCAGCGTGAACTGAACGTCCGATATCGAGGCGCGGATCGCGGTGGAAGAATCGTTCATGACGGCGATCGACACCGAGGCCGGCAGTTCGGCGGACAGCCCGGGCAGTTTTGCGCGCACCGAATCGACGACATCCACCGTGTTGGCATCCGGCTGGCGCTGGATGGCGAGGATGATCGACTGGTTGCCGTCATACCAGCTTCCCGCGTCGAGGTTCGCGACGCTGTCCTGAACGTTGGCGACGTCGCCGAGATGGACGGGCGCGCCGTTCGGGCTGGCGACCACCAGCGAGCGGAACTGGTCGGCATTGGTTCGCTGGGTGTCGGCATTGATGGTCAGCCGCTGGCTGTTGTTTTCGAGCGAGCCAACCGGCGCCTGGCTGTTTGCGCTGGCAATCGCATTGGTGACGTTGTCGACGCCCAGATTGCGGGCCTGCAGCTTGTTGGGATCGACCTCGACGCGCACCGCATAGGTCTGGGCGCCGAAGATCGAGACTTCCGCAACGCCCGGAAGCGTCGAGAGGGATGGGGAGAGCACGTCCTCGGCGATCTCGTCGATCTTGCTGCGCGGCATCGTGTCGCTGCGGATCGACAAAAGCAGGACCGGCGCATCGGCAGGGTTGGTCTTGCGGTAGCTCGGCGGCGTCGTCATGTTGTCCGGCAGCTGCCGGGTCGCATGCGAGATCGCCGCCTGCACGTCGGCCGCCGCCGCGTCGATATTGCGGTTGAGGTCGAACTGCAGCACGATCGAGGTATTGCCGAGCGAGTTGGTGGCGCTGATTTCGCTGATCCCGGGGATCGTCTCGAACTGTTTGATCAGCGGCGTCGAGACAGCGGTCGCCATGGTCTGCGGCGAGGCGCCCGTCAGCTGCGCGGAGACGTTGATGGTCGGGAAATCGACCTGCGGCAGGGCGGCGACCGGCAGCAGCTGGTAACCGGCAAGGCCGGCGAGCACGGCGCCGATGGCGAGCAGCGTGGTGGCGACCGGGCGGCGGATGCAGAATTCGGGGATCATTGCGCTGCCCCCAATTCGATCGCCTGATCGCTACCCTTGGCACCGGCCGTCTTTTGGCCGCTGCCGAACTGCTCGACGACGGTCGCGCCATCGACGAGCTGCACCTGGCCCTCGACCACCACATGCGCCCCTTCGGTGAGCCCGCTGGCAATCGCCGTGTTCGGGCCGTTGGAACGGGCAATCTGGACCAGCGTTACGTGGACCTTCTTGTCGTCGCCGACCGCATAGACGAACGGGCTATCGACGCCCGGATTGACCGCCACGGTCGGCACCACGATGTCGTTGTCGTCGCTCTGGAAATGCACGGTGACGTTCAGCGATTGTCCCGGCCAGAGTGCGCCGGATGGATTGTCGAACCTGGCCTTGGCGAGGATCGTGCCCGAAGCCGGGTCGATGCTGTTGTCGAAGAAGCTCAAGGTTCCCTTGGCTGAGGTGCCGCCGCCTTGCGGCAGAGCATCGACCGCCACCGCATTCGCTGACGAGCCTTGCTTGAGCTGGCCGAGATAGGCCTCGGGAAGGTGGAATTTCACATAGATCGGGTCGTATTTGGCGATCGTCACCACCGCCGAGCCGGCACTCAGATAGGCGCCGGTGCTGATGCCGATATCGCCGAGCCGCCCGTCGAAGGGCGCGCGGATATCGGTATGGTCGAGATCGATCTGATCGGCGGCAATTGCCGCATTATCGCTCTGTACGGTGGCGGCCGCGGTATCCTGTGCCGCCCTCGCCTGATCAACGGCTTGCTGGGTGCCGGCATTGCCGCGCAGCAGGTCGTTGGCGCGGGTGAGCGCGGTTTGAGCCTGGGTCAGCGTCGCCTGGTCACGGAGGAGCAGCGCTTTGTCCTTGTCGAGTGCTGCCTTGGCGGTGCGGTCGTCGAGCTTGGCGATCAGGTCGCCCGCCTTGACGAAGGCGCCATCGGTCGCCGCGATGCTGACCACGACGCCCGGTTGCTGCGCGGCGATCGTGGTGTTCTCGTCCGCACTGGCCGCACCGGCGGCGGTGACGTCCATCGGAAGCGCGGTCCGGGTGGCAGCGACCGTCTTGACCGCAGGCGGCGGTCCGCCCGCGCCGCGCCGACGCGGCGCGCCCGACTGCTGACTGTCGCCGGTATCGGCGGATGCCTGCTGGATGAAGGGTGAAAGAAAGGGAAGCCGATCGCGGAACTCCCAGCCCGCAACGCCGGCAGCGACAAGAACGCCGGCAAAAATCCAGATCTTCTTCATGAGGTAACCGCTCGCCTATGGTTGCGCCAATGGTATCGCTCCATCGAACCGCCCCTATTGCGGCGCAAAAAAGACAGGTTTTACCCCACCGGCTCACGAACCGGTGAAACCGGATTAAAGGTTTGTAATGAAGGGCTTAGATGGACTGAAGTTAATCTTCTTCACCTTTTGGCTGTGCAGTACAGGCGGCCCCTACCGGAGCTAGCGGAGAAACCGCCGGGCGCCCCAGATGACGGCAATGCCGACGATCGCCACGCCGGCGCCCCGGACGATCCAGGGCGTCTGGTTGATCATGAAACTGCTGGCGGGATAGGGGAAGGCGCCGCTTCCCTGGCCGATCCAGATGAGACCGATCGCGACCATCAGGACGCCGATCACCGTGAGTGCAAGTCTGGCGAATGTCATGGGAGAAACTCCGAAGCAGGGACGGAGATCATAGGCCTGGGCGGTGCCCGCCGCTAGACGCATTCGCGTGATGTCGGATCGGCCCGAAGCGTTTCCGGTCAGACGTCTTCGTAATAGGTGGCGATGAGAGACCTGGGTGCCGGTTCCTCACCATCGGCCAGGAAGAAGCTGCCGGCGATGCGGCTTGCGGGCGACAGGCTGTCGAGGAGGTTACGGACAACCACGTCATCCACGGCCTCCAGGCTTCGCGCATGCATGATCCCGGGCCGGCTGGAGATCGCCGAGGTTTCGGCCGCGTGGCGGGTTGCCGCTTCCCAGCTGCCGGCAAAGGTGCCCACCACATGTCCGGCCGCAAGCGTCGCCGAGATCGAGGCGGCAGCGGAGACTGGCGCATGAGGCGCGGAGGAGGGGGTACTGGGTGCGGGAGCCTCGGTCGCCCCCGAAACACTTTCGATCATGCCGGCGATCCTTTAATTTTGGGGGGCCGGCTTGCCTCTTACGACAGGCGAATTGAGATACCGCCAACAGCGGCACCCCAATTCGATTCAATGTTTAACGACCTGGGTTTAACGGTCTTTCGAAAACCTCAGATCGAGCGCGACGCGCCACCGTCGACCCGGAGCATCGTGCCGGTGACATAGCTTGCCGGGGCCGAGCAGAGGAAAGCGCCGGCGGCCGCGAATTCCTCGACCTTGCCGAGCCGGCCGGCCGGAATGGTCTTCAGCGAGGCGGAGCGGATTTCCTCTACAGACTTGCCGGTGCGCTTGGCATTGGCGCCGTCGAGTTCGTCGATACGGTCGGTATGGATGCGGCCGGGAAGCAGCATGTTGCAGGTAATACCGAAGCCCGCCACTTCGGTCGCGATCGTCTTGTTCCAGCCGACCAGTGCCGAGCGTAGCGTGTTGGAGAGCGCCAGATTGGCGATCGGCTCGAAGACGCCGGAGGAGGCGACGGTCAGGATGCGGCCGAAACCCTGTTCCTTCATCTGCGGCAGGAAGGCGTTGGTGAGCGTGATGACGCGCAGCACCATCGACTGGAAGAAGATGTCGAGCTTGTCGGCGGTCATGTCTTCTGCTGTGCCCGGCGTCGGGCCGCCGGTATTGTTGACCAGGATGTCGATGCCGCCGAGCTTTTCCTTGACGGCGGTCTTCATCGCCTCGACGAAATTCTCTTCGGCGAGATCGCCCCACACCCAGTCCGCCTTGCCTTTACCTTCGGCATTGATCGCCTTGCAATTGTCCGCCAGCCGCTCGCCCGAGCGGCCGACGAGGAGAACGTGGGCGCCTTCGCTCGCAAGCGCCTTGGCGATGCCGAGGCCAAGCCCGCGCGACGAGGCGAGCACGAGAGCGCGTTTGCCGGTAAGACCGAGATCCATGATGTTGTTCCTTCCCCAATTCCTGTGATCGGTATCGGGCCTTTATAGCAGCGGCAGAGGGGCGCGAAAGGCCGATCTTGCTTTCTGCGGTTCGGTGCTTATAACTGACGTGAACGTAAACGTAATATGAGAAAACCGAAACGCCATTTGCGCGAATGACAAGGCGGAGGACGTTTTCCCGCCTCGACAAGCCGGGGCGCTTTTGTCAAACAGGTTGCCTGAATAAAGCCGGAAGGGGCCGGCGAGCGGAGTTGGATATGAGCGAGCAAGAACTTCCCAGCCACGAGTTGCCAGAGCGCGAGGCGATGGAATTCGACGTGGTGATCGTCGGCGCGGGTCCTGCGGGGCTTTCCGCCGCGATCCGGCTGAAACAGGTCAATCCGGACCTGAGCGTCGTGGTGCTCGAAAAGGGTTCGGAAGTCGGTGCCCATATTCTCTCCGGAGCGGTTGTTGATCCCTCGGGCATCGATGCGCTGCTGCCCGGCTGGCGCGAGGAGGCGGACCATCCGTTCAAGACCCCGGTCACCGCCGATCACTTCCTGTTCCTGGGTCCTGCCGGCTCGATCCGGCTTCCGAACTTCATGATGCCGCCGCTGATGAACAATCACGGTAACTATATCGTATCGCTCGGCAACGTCTGTCGCTGGCTGGCCGAAAAGGCCGAAGCGCTGGGTGTCGAGATCTATCCGGGCTTTGCCGCCACTGAACTGCTCTATAACGAAGACGGCGCCGTCAAGGGCGTGGCAACCGGCGACATGGGCGTCGAGAAGAACGGCGAGCCGGGCCCGAATTTTACCCGCGGCATGGAGCTGCATGGCAAATACGTGCTGATCGGCGAGGGCGTACGCGGGTCGCTCGCCAAGCAGCTGATCGCCAAATTCGGACTGCAGGACGGCCGCGAGCCCCAGAAATACGGTATCGGCCTGAAGGAACTCTGGCAGGTGAAGTCGGAAAACCATCGGCCGGGCCTGGTGCAGCATTCGTTCGGCTGGCCGCTCGGCATGAAGACTGGCGGCGGTTCCTTCCTCTATCACCTGGAAGACAATCTCGTCGCCGTCGGCTTCGTTGTCCACCTCAACTACAAGAACCCCTATCTCTACCCGTTCGAGGAGTTCCAGCGCTTCAAGACGCATGATGCGATCCGCGGCACGTTCGAAGGCGCCAAGCGCCTCTCCTACGGCGCCCGCGCCATCACCGAGGGCGGTTACCAGTCGGTGCCGAAACTGACCTTCCCGGGCGGCGCGCTGATCGGCTGTTCCGCCGGCCTCGTCAACGTGCCGCGCATCAAAGGCAGCCACAACGCGGTTCTCTCGGGCATCCTCGCCGCCGACAACATCGCCAGGGCGATCGGCGCCGGACGTGCCAATGACGAAGTGATCGAGATCGAGAACGAATGGCGCGCAAGCGACATCGGCAAGGATCTGAAGCGGGTTCGCAACGTCAAGCCACTGTGGTCGAAGCTCGGCACCGGCCTAGGCATCGCGCTCGGCGGCCTCGACATGTGGACCAACCAGTTGTTCGGCTTCTCCTTCTTCGGCACGCTGAAACACGGCAAGACCGACGCAGCCTCGCTGGAACCGGCATCAAAGCACAAGCCGATCGCCTATCCGAAGCCGGACGGCGTCCTGACCTTCGACCGCCTGTCCTCGGTGTTTCTGTCCAACACCAACCACGAGGAGGACCAGCCGGTTCATCTGCAGGTGAAGGACATGGATCTGCAGAAGCGTTCCGAACTGGACGTCTATGGCGGTCCGTCGACCCGCTACTGTCCGGCGGGCGTCTACGAATGGGTCGAGAAGGATGGCGAACAGGTGTACGTGATCAACGCCCAGAACTGCGTCCACTGCAAGACCTGCGACATCAAGGACCCCAACCATAACATCAACTGGGTGCCGCCCCAGGGCGGCGAAGGGCCGGTTTATCCGAATATGTGAGGCTCGTACCTGTCGCGGAGTTCGATCCAGAGCGAGGCCCCAAGCAGATCACTCCGGATTGCCCTCCCAAGTGCCATCCGGGTTTCAGCGTCGGCGTGGCGGATCTTCCAGATCCGGCGCGCTGCCTCCAAGCATGATCAACCTCTGCGCTGCCTCGTGCTGGATGAGAAGCGTGAGGGGCTCTTTTGATCACGTCGGACGTATTTTCGATCCCGCTGAATTCCTTGGCCTCTGCAAGTAATTTTTCGTCGACGGTTATGGTCGTGCGCATATCTTAGCCTCCCGGCCGCCCACACCAGATGATGCATTTCCCGTCTTACACATGGCAATGTGGCCTCTCTACCTCAGCACCCTCCTGACGCGTTCGTGATGACCGCAGCAATCGGCCGTTTAGCACTTCATTAACCATAATATTCTTAAGTTCAGCGTCATTCTCTCGACGCACCAAGGACACATTCATGTCGATTTCCCGTCGCGGCTTTCTTGCAGGCCTGCCGCTTCTGCTTGCCGGCTGCGCTTCCACTGTCGAACAGACGAATTATGCAGCGCTGCCGAACGAGCCGTTTCCGCTGAAGACCGTGCCGGTCGAGAACATAAAGCCGGAGCTGCGCCGCCAGGAGGTGGCTTACGTCACGCCGCATGCCGCTGGCACCGTGGTCGTCGATACGCCCGCCCGCCGCGCCTACTTTATTCTCGGCAATGGCCGCGCGATCCGGTATGGCGTCGGTGTTGGCCGCGCCGGCCTGGCGCTTGCCGGCAATGCCTATGTCGGCCGCAAGGCCGAATGGCCGACCTGGACGCCGACCCAGAACATGCAGAACCGCGAAGCGCGTTATCGCAAGCTCGCCGGCGGCATGCCGGGCGGCCCCAACAATCCGCTCGGCGCCCGCGCCATGTATCTCTATCGCGGCGGCGGCGACACGCATTTCCGCATCCACGGCACCAACCAGCCGGAATCGATCGGGCTTGCCATGTCGAGCGGCTGCATCCGCATGATGAACCATGATGTCATCGACCTCTACAGCCGCGTCAACGTCGGCGCCAAGGTCGTCGTCATTCAAGCCTGATCCACCGCCAGGCCGTTAAGAAAGCCCGCCGTTTCAGCCACGGTGGGCTTTCTTTGTTTCAGCTCACGGCACGGCGCTCAGAAGCGCGACAGCACGAGCTTGCCCGTGGTACGGCTGCTTTCGATCATCGCATGCGCCTTTTTCAGGTTGGCGGCATTGATCGGTCCCAGCGTTTCGGCAAGCGTCGTGCGGATCTTTTTCGCGTCGACCAGTTCGGCGACGTGGTTCAGCAGTTTGTGCTGCTCGATCATGTCGGCGGTCTGGAAGACGGCCCGGGCGAACATCATTTCCCAATGCACCGACAGCGCCTTGCCCTTGAAGACGCGCAGGTCCATGGGCTCCTTCGGATCGTCGATCAGCGCCAGGCGACCTTGGGGCGCGATCAGCTCCAGGATGTCCTTGAGGTGCGTTTCCGTATGGGTCGTGGAGAAGACGAAGGCGGGTGCGCCGATCGCCATCTGGGCAAGTTGCGGCGCCATCGGCCTAGAATGGTCGAGCACATGGTGCGCGCCGAGCTCCTTGATCCAGGCCTGCGTTTCCGGCCGTGAGCCGGTACCGATCACCGTCACGTCCGACAGTTCGCGCAGGAGTTGGATGGCGATCGAGCCGACCCCGCCGGCGCCGCCGATGACCAGGACCGCGTTCCAGGCACCAGCCACCTTGTCCTGCACCTTCATACGATGGAACAGCGCCTCATAGGCCGTGATCGCCGTCAGCGGCAGGGCGGCGGCTTCCTCGAAGCTCAGGGTCTTCGGCTTGAAGCCGACGATGCGCTCGTCGACCAGATGGAATTCCGCATTGGTACCCGGACGGTTGATCACGCCGGCATAATAGACCTCGTCGCCCGGCTTGAAGAGCTTTACGCCCGGCCCGACAGCCTTGACCACGCCTGCCGCATCGTAACCGAGAACCCGGTGCTGGCCGGTTTCGACCGCGGCGGAGGCACGCACCTTGGCATCGACGGGATTGACCGACACCGCCATGATCTCGACGAGCAGGTCGCGGCCGTTCGCCTCCGGCACGGGCAGCTCGATATCGATCAGCGAGGTTTCGGCGGTGATGGGCTGGGGCATGTTGAAGCCGACGGCGCGCATGGAACGTCTCCTTGGTTTGTGTCCTGTTGTCCGGAGACTAGATGGCGCCTATGTTCAAAGAGCGCAAGAATGCACATTTTTGGTCTATAGTACCGAAAAGTATACCGTGAAAGGACGCAGCAGATGTCGAAACCCCGTGCCAAGCTGACCGACAATTTTCCCGGCTGCCCAGTGGAATCGACCCTGAGTTTCCTCGACGGAAAATGGAAGGGCGTCATCCTCTATCACCTGTTGCAAGACGGCACGCTGCGCTTCAACGAACTGCGCCGCCGCATTCCGGCGGTCACCCAGCGCATGCTGACCAAGCAGCTGCGGGAGTTGGAGGAGGCGGGCCTGCTGTCACGCACCGTCTTCCCGGTCGTGCCGCCGCGCGTCGATTATGCGTTGACGCCGATCGGCCGCAGCCTCGAACCGGTCATCGCCGCCCTTCGCCTCTGGGGCAAGGAACACGTCATCTGCGAGAATGGCCGGAAATACATGGTCATGCCGGAAGAGAAGGCCGCGTCGAAGGCGGCTTAGGGTCGTCGGCGAGGTCCATCCGCAGAAAGGCCATAGTTGCAGCACACTTGGCTGAAGTGCTTGGCATTGATGTAGGGCGGTTGTGACGCTGACGAAACGCTTATTCACTTTCTTCGCTCTTGCTCTCATAGGGCTTCCCGCGCCAAGAGGCGCGTTGGCGAGCGGTCTCGCCGACGAAAACATTCGGATCCAATTCGCGGTTCTGCTGGATCATGACGATCCGATTTCCGGCAGCGTCGTCTGCACGATAGGAAAGGTTTGCAGGTTGCTCGAACAGGAGGAGCACCCCGAGCTTGGCCTGACTGTGAATCTCCACCGGGAGCGCGATTATCTGGCTGGTAAATTGAACGTGCGCTGCAAAGACAGCTGCTCGTTTTCCAACGGACGATCAACCACCGAATTTCAAGACGTTCGTCAGTTCGACTTCTTCAACGGCGAAGACGGTATTCGGATCCCCTTGGTTTTGAAGCCAAGAGAAAAGATCGGCCGGGTATTGCTGCTTTATCCCTAGCTGCCGGGGCTGCTTGTCCGGATTCAAGCTCAGCGCTCCGCCCCTCATCCGCCCCTTCCGGCCACCTTCTCCCCGGCGAGAGAAGAGGGAATTTGCCGAGAGCTCTACCTCTCCCCTCGGGCCAAAGGAGGGGTCGAGACCGTCGGCCCGAACCAGATCGCCCATCAAACAAAGCGGAGGCGGTTGAGGGGCTGCTGGCTCTCAGGCCGCCGCCGTCTTCCGATCCAGCGCCGCGGACACCGCAAACACGCCAAACCCCAACAGCGACAGCACCGCCCCGACATAACCGGTCGCCGCGAAACCCCAGCCCCAGGCAATCACCAGCCCGCCCAGCCAGGCGCCGAGCGCGTTGGCGATGTTGAAGGCAGAGTGGTTGGAGGCGGCGGCGAGCGTCTGCGCGTCGGCGGCGACGTCCATCAGCCGGGTCTGCAGCGCAGGGCCAGCGGCAAACCCGCAGCCGATCAGGAAGACGCAGATGCAGAGCACGAGCGGATATTCTGCCCACAGCCCGAAGGCGCCCATGACGACGACGTTGAACACCATCACCCCGCCGATCGTGCCTTTCAGCGACAGGTCGGCCAGCCGCGAGCCGACGATATTGCCGACATTCATGCCGATGCCGAACAGCGTCAGCACGATCGCCACCATGCTGACCGACATGCCGGCCGTCACCGTCGTGGTCGAGGCGATATAGCTGAACACCGAGAACATGCCGCCGAAGCCGACTGCGGCGATGCCGAGCGTCAGCCATACCTGGGCGCGGCCGAAGGCGCTGAGTTCGCGCCAGATGCTGGCGCCTTCATGCACCGTGTCGCGCGGCTGGAAATACCAGAGCAGCGCCACGGTGACGACGCCGATACCGCCGACCAGAAAGAAGGCGGCGCGCCAGTTGAGCATCTGTCCCATGAAGGTGGCGATCGGCGTGCCGACCAGGGTCGCGACGGTGAGGCCCAGCATCACTCGGCCGACGGCGCGGGCACGCTTGTTGGGCGGCACCATCGAGGCCGCAACGAGAGCCGCGACGCCGAAATAGGCGCCATGCGGCAAGCCGGTGACGAATCGCAGCGCGGTAAAGCTCCAGAAATCCGGTGCCATGGCACTCGAAATATTGCCGAGCGCGAACACCGTCATCAGGATCAGCAGCAGCGACCGCCGCGTCGTCCGGGCGGCGGCGACCGCGATGATCGGGGCACCAATGACGACGCCGAGCGCATAGGCGCTGATCACGTAGCCTGCCATCGGAATGCTGACCTGGTAGGTGGAGGCGACATCCGGCAAAAGGCCCATGATCGCGAATTCGCCGGTTCCGATGCCGAAACCGCCGACCGCAAGTGCGATCTCGATCAGGATGATGGCGAGTCGCGAAAGAGCGGGAGCGCTATCAAAGTCTTGAGCTTCCGAACGGTCCCGTGCGGATTGAAAATCGGCGGCAGTATCTGTCATAGTGTTGAATCTGCTGGAAAAAGACGCGGGTAGGATGTGGGAGACATCCACCCGCTCTGGAGGTGAGCGGGTCATCGAAATGACCGGACTCCAGACTAACATGACGTTGTGCATCGCGGTAGTGCCGATCATTTATTGAGGCGGCCCTCACGAGATTGTGTGTTTTTTCCTGCAGCGATTGCGCACTTGTTGATAAAGCTCCCGGCCGCAACCATTTCTCTGATGGGCCGTTGTCCCGCGCCAAATCCGCTCCTCTGCAAGCGAGATCAAATGAACCTGTTTGCCGTCTTCAACCGCGATGGCGGTACTTTCCGAACCACCGATATGGAGGCCTATTGCGCTCGCGCCGCCGAGACGTTCAAGGCGGCCGGCCACGAGATCGAGTGCCATGTGGTGTCCGGCAAGGACGTGGTCTCGGCGATGGAAAAGGCGGCCTCGACGGCCGGCGTCGAAGGGCTGATCGCCGGCGGCGGGGACGGAACGATCTCGGCGGCCGCGGGAATCGCCTGGAGAAGCGGACTGACACTCGGCGTCGTGCCGGCCGGCACCATGAACCTCTTCGCCCGCTCGCTGAAGCTGCCGCTCGATATCTGGCAGGTGCTGGATGCGCTCGCCGAAGGCACCCCGGAAAACGTCGACATAGCCAGCGCCAACGGCCATAGCTTCGTGCACCAGTTTTCTGCCGGCATGCATGCGCGGATGGTGCGCTACCGCAATTCAATGACCTTCGCCTCACGGCTGGGCAAGATACGCGCGAGCACGCGGGCGGCGATCGGCGTCATGTTCAATCCGCCGGAATTTGAAGTGGAATTCAGAACGGGCGGCAAGATCGGGCACCGCAAGGTCTCGGCGATTTCCGTCTCCAACAACGAGTTCGGCCGTGACCCGCTGATGTTCGCCGACAACCTGACGCGCGGCCATCTCGGCTTCTACATCGCCGATCCACTCACACCGGCGGGCGTGGCGCGGCTGACGTTCGACATCATCCGCGGCCGGCTGAAGGAAAACGCCGCCGTCACGGCGATGACGGCCACCGAACTGGAACTGCATTTCCCCCGCGAGCGCCACGATATCCGCTGCGTCATCGATGGAGAACTGTTGCCGATGGACCGCGACGTGCTGTTGAAGATCCATGCGGGCGAACTGACCGTGCTGGTCAACCAGCCGCAGCAGCGCGAAATGCAGGAACGCGACGGCAGCGGGATTTGAGCGAGTTCGGCGCGGTATCCGAACCGCTCGTTCTGCCGCCTCGTCAGACGGATGAAACGACCCGATTTCGCCCGAGCGATTTCGCCTCGTACAGATTTACATCGGCGGCTCTGAGACATTCGTCAGGATCAAAGCCGGAAACGCAGTGAATGGCTCCTATGCTGGCCGATACCGAGACAATCGATCGCGACGCGGAGCGCACATGCATGCCCTCGATGAGCTCTCGGATATCCTCGCACCACCTCGACATCTCCTCGACAGCGAGGCCACCTTGAAAGAGCGCGAATTCTTCGCCTCCAAGACGGCCGGCTATATTGAATTGCCCCATATAGGTGGCGAGTATCTGCCCTGTCCGACGGAGGACCTCGTCGCCGGTTGCGTGACCATGGCGGTCGTTGATCGATTTGAAATGGTCAAGATCGAGGAAAACAAGTGCTCCCGTCACGCCTTGCCGGCTAAGGAGCTGAAGTTCTTCCAGAAAGGCGCTCCGGTTCAACAAGCCGGTCAAGCCATCCTGGCGGGATTGCAGGCGAAGCTCCTCATAGGCGGCTGCCAGTTTTGCCAAAGCATCGGAGGCTCGGGCCTCCGCGCGTCGAACTCGTTCCGATTGGCTGAAAAGCACGGCCGAGGCGGGAATGGAGATCGCAAGCGGGCAAACGATGGTCATCACCAGGCCGGCACCGGCGACTTCCCCGCCCAGCATTGGAACGAAGGTAAACGATATAGCCAGAGATGCGAGCAGGGACAAAAGTCCGGCAAGGAGTGATTTGGCGATAACAATACGCATCGAATGTGCCGCAAGACCTCAAATATCCAGCTTCCTTAGGCCTTATGAATTTAAGATAGGTTGAAACATTCGCTTAAACATCGACCGTGTGCGGCCAATGCCTATTCCCGCTACCGCAGATCGTGGCTTTGTACGGGGGCAGTGCTGTCGGCGGCGAGCCGGCCGTGCCGATTACCCGCGGGAACCGGATGGCAGCGGGATTTGAGCGGGTTCCAAGCCTACAATACAACCTCTTGCATCCGCCCGTTCATATCTCGTTAAGTGGGGAACATTAGATTTTCAACCACTGATAGAATTATTGGTTGGTCTGGCCATGAAGCGCCCGGCGAATCGCGGCAATGCCCATCAGGGGCGGTGCGCCGCGGACGAGGACCGGCATGAATTCCATCTCCGCCGTTCAACCTGCAGCTCTGCTGATCCTTCAGCAGGCGAATACCCAGCCTGCTGAAAATGAAGACAAGACCGAGGAAAAGAAGGCCGATCTCGTCCAGGTGGCGAACGGCATTTCCGGCGAACCTTCCAAGGAGACGATGCGGGCGGCATTTGCAGTGAATGCGGCCTTCATCGATGTGGATGAGAAGAGCCAGCTGGTTTCCGATGCGATCGCGTTCATCGATTCCGACAAGTTCAAGATCAGTGACCCGATAGCAAAACTGATGCTGAAAGGCCTGCTTTCCGAAAAGGGCTGGCAGTTCATGCAGCTGGCGAACCAGCAGTATGAGGTGCATGGCGGCCTCACCCGCGAAAGCCTGTTTGCGCTTACCATTCCGCAGATGGTCGCCAAGAATCGCGAGCTGTTCACCGACGACGAAATCGAGATCGGCATCAAGTTCAAGGATGGGGGCGGCGTTGTCGTCTTTATCCCCGACAGCGAGGGCAACAGCACCTATCGCGATCTGGTCAGGGCGATATCAGACGAAGAGATCGCGGCCCTTGTCACCGGCAATAAGGAAGGGCTGTTTCAGCTCTACGAGGAATTCGGTAGGTTCTCCGCAGCGATGACCAAGGCCTTCGACTACAAGGAGGACGAGGGTTCGCCGATGCTGATCGATATCGACGACCTGGCGAGCGCGCCCTGGATCCCCAAGCCGCCTAGATCCTAGATCCGCGGCAGATATGTCTGGTAATCGAAATCCGAGACCGTGCGCAGGTGAGTGATCGCCTCCTTGCGCTTCGTATCGCCATAGAGTTTCTGATAGCGCGCCCCAAAAACGTCTGCAATGAAGGGCGAGGCGGAAAACTCCTCCACCGCCGTCAGGAAATCGTGCGTCAGCTTTTTCGTGCCGGCGGCCGGTTCCTTGCCGGGTTCGGTTGCAGGGCCCGGATCGAGCGTCTCGTCGAGACCAAGCAGCATGCCGCCGAGAATGGCGGTCAGCAGCAGGTACGGGTTCACGTCGGCACCGGCGACGCGGTGTTCGATGCGGGCTGCCGGCCCCTGGGCGTCCGGAATGCGCACCGCGGTCCCCCGATGGCCGTAGCCCCAGTCGATATCGACCGGCGCGAAGGATCCCGGCTGGAATCGGCGGTAGGAATTGGCAAACGGCGCGAAGACCAGTTGCGCATCCCGCATCGTCTTCAACATTCCGGCGCAGACGGATTTCAGTCGCACCGGATCGCCGCCCTTGGCGTCCAGCACGTTGTTGCCGTCCCGGTCGATGATGCTCGCATGCACATGCAGGCCGGAGCCCGCGTGGTCCGCATAGGGTTTGGCCATGCAGGTGGATTTCAGCCCATGTTTCTTCGCCGCCTGTTCAGCGATGCGCTTGAGATAAATGCAGTCGTCGGCGGCGGCCAGCGCATCGGCGCGGTGGAGCAGGTTGATCTCGAACTGGCCGGGGCCGAATTCCGCGGTCGTCGCATCCGCCGGCAGGCCCTGGAGTTTCGCCCAGGCCCGCACCGTCTGGAGATAGTCGCCGAGCGCATCGACGGCGCTCATATCGTAGAGCTGGAAGCCGTTCGGTTCACCGCGATACATGAGGCTCGCGGGCGGCCGCGGCCGGCCCGTCTCGCGCCAGTCGTCCTGCACCACGTAGAATTCGAGTTCCGTCGCCACGACCGGCGTCAGGCCGCGTTCGTCGAAGCGTTTGAGAAGGGCTGCAAGGATGGCGCGCGGATCCATGAAGGAAGGCGTGCCATCGAATTCGTGCATGGTCGAAAGAACCTGTTTCGAGCCTTCCGGCGCCCAGGGCATCGGCGCAAGGCTGCGGCGGTCCGGGATGCACAGGCCGTCGGGGTCGCCGATCGACATGGAAAGCCCGGTAATCTCGTCATTGTCGTAGCCCCAGATATCCAGCGACTGGGTGGAGGAGGGGAGGCGCACCGTGCCATCCCAGACCTTCTTTTCAGCCTCGAGCGGGATCTGCTTGCCGCGCAGGTCGCCGTTCATGCCGACGAGCAGGATTTCGATGCGGGGCGGTGCAGGGTCTGAAGCCATGAGGAATGTCTTTTGACAGGTGTTGCGGAACTCTGTTCGTAGCCGATAAGAATTGACGGCACAATCTGAGGCAGAGAGACAGTCATGACCGATATGCCGCCGCTTTCCAATCTCGCCGCCATCGACGCCGCCCATCACCTGCACCCGTTTTCGGACATGAAGCAGTTGAACGCCAAGGGCGCGCGGATCATCCAGCGCGCGGAAGGCGTCCATATCTTCGACTCGACGGGCAAGAAATATCTCGATGCCTTTGCCGGCCTCTGGTGCGTCAATGTCGGTTACGGCCGCAAGTCGATCGCCGACGCCGCTTATGCCCAAATGCAGGACCTGCCCTATTACAACACCTTCTTCGGCACCACGACGGCGCCGGCGGCGTTGCTCGCCCAGAAGATCGCCTCCCATACGGGCGAAAAACTGAAACGTGTCTTCTTCACCAATTCCGGCTCGGAAGCGACCGACACCTGGTTCCGCATGGCGCGGGTCTATTGGAAGGTGCTAGGCAAGCCGGAAAAGACCTTGGTCATCGCCCGCAAGAACGCCTATCACGGCTCGACGGTCGCCGGCGCCTCGCTCGGCGGCATGAAGCTGATGCACGAACAGGGCAACCTGCCGATCGAAGGCATCCACCACATCAACCAACCTTACTGGTACGCCGAGGGTGGCGACCTTTCGCCCGCCGAATTCGGCCTGAAGGTCGCCCGCGAGCTGGAGGCGAAGCTCGATGAGCTCGGCGAGGAGTGCGTCGCCGCCTTCGTCGCCGAGCCGATCCAGGGGGCGGGCGGGGTGATCATTCCGCCGGAGACCTACTGGCCGGAAATCGCCCGCATCTGCAAGGCGCGCAACATCCTGCTCGTCGCCGACGAGGTGATCTGCGGTTTCGGCCGCCTCGGTACATGGTTCGGCCACCAATATTACGGCTTCGAGCCCGATCTGGCGCCGATCGCCAAGGGCCTGTCTTCCGGTTACCTGCCGATCGGCGGCGTGCTGGTCAGCGACCGCGTCGCCGACGTGATGGTCGAGGAGCTGGGTGATTTCTACCACGGCTTCACCTATTCTGGTCACCCGGTCTCAGCCGCTGCCGCGCTGGAAAACATCCGCATCATCGAGGAGGAGGGCCTGGTCGAACGCGTCCGCGACGATATCGGGCCGTATTTCGCCGCCGCCTGGAAGAGCTTGGAAGATCACGTGGTTGTCGGCCAGGCCGAAAGCGTCGGCCTGATCGGCGGCTTGCAGCTCGCAGCGGATAAAGCCACCCGGCGACGTTACGCAAAGCCCGACGATATCGGCACGCTGGTGCGCAATCACTGTATCGAAAACGGCCTCATCCTGCGCGCCACCGGAGACCGCATGCTCGCCTCTCCGGCGCTGACGATCAGTCGGGCGGAGGTGGACGAGGTGATCGACAAACTGCGCAATGCGCTGGACCACCTGCGAGACGGCGTAAGGGAATGAACCGCCACCACGAGTCAATCTCTCCCCTTGGGGGAGAGGGAGTTCGCGGGTCTCTATCTGCCCAATTCCACCCAGGCATACCCGAACGTGACGCTGTCCCGCCCGCCCGAGAAAAGATAGGGCACAGCCTTGGTCGCGGGCACAAGCCCTTCCACAGCAATCCCGTTCGCCTGCAGATAGGGCTTGAGAGCATCGAGCCCTTCATCGCCCCCCTGCCAGATGATCAGCCCCGGCTGGTGTCTCTCCGCCTCGCCGAGCGGCGGCGTCTGCCCGAAACTCTGCAGCAGCACGCGGGCCTGCGGCAGCTCCAGCCGAGCGCTCCCGGCAAGATAGGGATCATCGGTGATCACATAAGCCAGCCTGGCGCGGGAATGCTCCGCCACCACCTGTCTAATGAACGGGCCTGACGGCAGGTTTTCCTTGGTATAATTGCCGAACATCGGGCCGACGACATTGCCGAGTGCGATATAGACGACGAAACCGAGCGCCAGCACCGCCACCGGAACCAGCAGCCGGGGAATGCTGCGGCTCGTATCCGCATTGGCGGCTTCCAGCTTCAGGCAGAGATAGAGCGGCAGCAGAACCAGGAAGGGCGACAGCCATTTTTCACTGATGCTGGTGGCGCCGAAGCCGAGCCCGATCAGCCCGACGGCGATCAGGCAGATAACGAGCGCCCGGCCGATCACCCGCGTCCACTGGTTCGTCGCCTGCCAGGCATCGATGAGCGTGCGCCGGAAGGCGATCAAGAAAAAGGCGAGCACAGGCGCCCCGCCGGCCAGGATCGCGACGAAAAGCGTGCCGATGCCGGACAGCCGATCGAGGATGGGGTTGCCCGATGCATCCTCGCGCATCGCCTTGATCGTCCCGGCCGTCGCTTCGCCGAGATTGCTGAGCACCCATAACCCGTGTGGCAGGCAGATCACCGCGACGACGGCAAGCGCCGGGATCAGCCGCCAGTCGAGAATGCGTTTGCGCAGTTCCGGTTCCGGCAGGATGGCGAGGATCGCCGCGATTGGAACGACGACGAAATTATACTTGGCGATCAGCCCGAACCCGACCGCGATGCCGGTCAGCAGGTAAGTAGAGAAGCTTGGCCGCGTCAGCGTCTTGAGGAAACCGTAGAAGAACAGTGCGACGGCAAACAGCGTGGCGATCGCATGCGTCAGGTCTCGTTGCGCCATGACGCTGACCGCCGGCATGGCGATCACCCCGATCATGGCGATGGCAACGAGCCGCTTGTCCTTCAGCAAGACCCGCGCCGCGCGCCCATAGACCGCGCAGGTGAGGAAGAGCAGCAGATTCTTGACCAGCGAAATCGCGAAAACCGACGGGCCGATCAGCTGCACGGCCCCGTATTGCAGCCAGTTGTAGAACGGCGGCTGACGGCCGTAGCCCATCAGCAGGAACTGCGACTGGTAAAGCTGTTCCGCCTCGTCGCTTTCGAGCGCCTCCGAGCGCAGCACCCGGAGGATGACCGCGAGCACATAATATGCAGCGATCAGCCAGAGGATGAGGTCGGGACGGCGGGCGAACGCGTCACTGATGCGCCGCATCGCCCTCATAGACTTCCCTGACGATGTAGCTGAGGGCGGTATCTTCCCGGTAATAGGTGCGGGCGATCATTTCGGCGATGATGCCGGTGGTGATCATCTGCACCGCCGACAGGAACAGCATGACGCCGATGAGGAACATCGGCCTTGTGCCAATGTCGTTGCCCATCACGAACTTGTCGATGAACAGGTAGAAGAGGATGATCGCCGACAGTGCCCCGAGCCCCAGGCCGAGCGAGCCGAAGAAATGCCCCGGCCGCGCCTTGAAGCGCATGAAGAACATCACCGACAGGAGGTCGAGGATGACCCGGAAGGTGCGGGAAATGCCGTATTTCGAAACCCCGTGCTGGCGCGCATGGTGGGTCACCGGCATTTCGCCGATCCGCGAGCTCGGCACCACGCCGGCCACCCAGGCCGGAATGAAGCGGTGCATCTCGCCCATCAGCTTGACCTGCCTGATGACGGAACCGCGATAGATCTTGAGGGAACAGCCGTAGTCGTGCAGGCGCACGCCTGTGATACGGCCGATCAGCCGGTTGGCGATGAAGGACGGCACCTTGCGCATCAAGAGACCGTCCTGGCGGTTCTTGCGCCAGCCGACCAGGAGGTCGAGTTCGCGCCGCTCCAGCTCGGCCACCATGCCGGGAATGTCCTTCGGATCGTTCTGCAGGTCGCCGTCGAGCGTCGCGATCAGCCGGCCGACAGCCTGGTTGATGCCGGCCTGCATGGCCGCCGTCTGGCCGAAATTGCGCTGCAGCGCGACGATCTTGAGGTCGAGGCCTGGCTGGTTGAGCGCCTCGCGGGCATTGGCGATCGTCGCATCCGTGCTGCCGTCATCGACGAGGATGAGTTCCCAGCTCGCGGCATAACCGGCCATCGCTGCGCAAATCCGCTCGATCAGTGGGCGCACGCTTTCTTCTTCGTTGAAGAGGGGCACGACGAGGGACAGTTCGATCGGCTCGGCCGTCTCGATGAGGCCCGTCACCGACTCTGCTGTTGTACGCACCTTGCGTTTCTCCTAAACCACGGGCTTGAAACGGCGCGCCCTGATGGCGGCAAAACCCGAAATATCACATGGGGCACCCTACTATATGAAGAATTCTCCGGTTGCCAGCCGGGCGTGGATAATTCGCCACGCGATGACGCTCGGAACGGTGGCGATCATCCTCGTCTATGCCGCCTTCATTCAATGGGTCTGGGGCTGGCAGAGCGTCGTGTCACTGTGGAGCGGGGCCGGCTGGGGTTCGGCGGCGGCTGCGCTGGCACTGCTGCTCGGCACCTATGTCCTGCGCACCTGGCGCATCTACGACTATTTTCCAGCCGAGACCGGCGGCCATTTTGGCACGTTGCTGAGACTCGTGCAGGTCCATAACCTCTTGAACATCATGCTGCCCTTCCGCACGGGGGAGGCGAGCTTTCCGTTGCTGATGAAGCGCGAATTCGGCTTGGGCGTTGCGCGCAGTACCGCGGCGCTGCTCGTCATGCGGCTCTTCGACCTGCATGCGCTGCTCGCCGCTGCCGGAACGGGCCTGGCGCTTCAGACAGGAAAAGCCTGGGCCTGGGCACTTTGGCTCGCCTTCCTCATCCTGCCCGCGATTGCCTTCGCGCTGCGAGGCCCGGCCTTTCGCCTGGCGGCCAAGGTCCTGCCGCACAAGGCGAAAAAGCTCCTCGGCGAGGTGGAGGCCGGCCTGCCGCTCGATGCGAAAGCCTTCGTCCGCGCCTGGGGCGCGACGCTGATCAACTGGTTCACCAAGATCGCCGTACTTGCCTGGGTGCTGGGGCTGCTCGGCGGCCTCTCGATCGCCGCAAGCTTCGGCGGCGCCCTCGGCGGCGAGCTCTCTTCGGTTCTTCCCGTCCACGCTCCCGCCGGTGTCGGCACCTATCCCGCCGGCATCACCGCCGGCGCCGTCGCCTTCGGCGCCGGCACCGCCGGCCTGCCCCTGGAGGAACTCGGCCGGGCCGCCGTCAACACGCATCTCCTGGTGATCGTTTCGTCGCTGGTGGGGACGGCGTTGTCGTTGCTGGCGGCGAGGCCGAAAAGAGCTGATTGATCAGGCGATCTGCAGTCCGAGATACTCTGCCATCGGCAGGTAATCCTTATCCTTATGCAACAGGCTGTGGCCATGTGCGATGCAGTAGGTGCCGATGATCATGTCTACCGTCTTCCGCACGGTAACGCCTCGGTCCCGAAGAGTGCGGTAGTTGGCTGCTGCCGTTATCGCGAGTGAGGGAGACAGCATTTGTGCGACGGGAAAGTCGCGGAAGTTTTGTTCGATCCAGCGGGCCTGACGGTAATCGCGAGCACCCTGAAGCACCTCGAGCATGATGATATCGCCGATAAGAACGACGCCCTGAGCTATGAAAGAGCGCAATCTGTCCGTGACTTCGACATCATCTTTTCGAAATAGCGAAACCCAGACGGAACTGTCCGCGACGATCATTCGCTATCCTTCAAGCCCCAGTCGCCAAATCTCCCGAGTCATTTCGCATCGCATCGAGATCGCCGTCCCAACCGATGCCTTCGAGATTGTGGAAGGCGCGCATCTGCCTGCGGATACGAACCAGATCCTTCAATGCCTGTTCGACCGTCGCTTTTTTCGTCGGCAGGCCGGTCAGCTCCATCGCTTCCGCGATTAGCTCGTCGTCAAGTTCGATATTGGTGCGCATTGCCACCTCGTGTGTATGAATGCCAAAAATCATACACCAAGGCTGGGTCTCCTACAATGTCACTGAAACGCAGTCTCGTAAAAGCTGCGCAGCTTCCTCGAATGCAGCGTCTCTGTTGGCATGGCCGCGAGTTTCTGCACGGCGCGGATGCCGATCTGCAGGTGCTGGCTGACCTGGGTGCGGTAGAAGGCGGTCGCCATGCCGGGCAGTTTCAGTTCGCCGTGCAGCGGCCGGTCCGAGACGCAGAGCAGAGTCCCGTAGGGCACGCGGAAGCGAAAACCGTTGGCGGCGATGGTTGCCGACTCCATGTCCAGCGCGATGGCGCGCGACTGGGAGAGGCGTTTCACCGGTCCGCGCTGGTCGCGCAGTTCCCAGTTGCGGTTGTCGATCGTCGCGACCGTGCCGGTGCGCATGATCCGCTTCAGCTCGAAACCCTGGTAGCCGGTGACTTCCTCGACGGCGCTTTCGAGCGCCTGCTGCACTTCGGCAAGCGCCGGGATGGGGATCCACACCGGCAGGTCGTCGTCGAGCACGTGGTCTTCGCGCACATAGGCATGCGCCAGCACGTAGTCGCCGAGCCGCTGGCTGTTGCGCAGGCCGGCGCAATGGCCGACCATCAGCCAGGCATGCGGGCGCAGCACGGCGATGTGGTCGGTGATCGTCTTGGCGTTCGAAGGCCCGACGCCGATATTGACGAGCGTGATGCCTGCATGGCCCTTCTTCTTCAGGTGGTAGGCAGGCATCTGCGGCATGCGCACCACCGCATCGGTTTCCGGTTTGTCGCTGCCCGCAAGCGTGACGATATTGCCGGGCTCCACGAAGGCCGTATAGCCGTCGCCGCCGCGCGCCATCATCTCGCGCGCCCAGGCCGCGAATTCGTCGATATAGAACTGGTAGTTCGTGAACAGCACGAAGTTCTGGAAATGATCGGCGCTGGTCGCCGTATAGTGGCTGAGGCGGGCGAGCGAATAGTCGATGCGCTGGGCCGTGAACGGCGCAAGCGGCGCCGGCTCGCCGGGCACCTGGTCGTATTCGCCGTTGGCGATCAGGTCGTCGGTATTATTGAGATCCGGCGTGTCGAACAGGTCGCGCAACGAGATGTCGGCGAGCGAACTGGTCGCGGAGGCTTCCACATGCGCGCCTTCGCCGAAGGCGAAATGAAGCGGGATCGGCGTCGTGGATTCCGAAATCGTCACCGGAACGCTGTGGTTGCGCATCAACAGGCCGAGCTGCTCCTTCAGGTAATGCCGGAACAGTTTTGGCCGGGTGATGGTCGTCGTATAGACGCCGGGCGATGAGACATGACCGTAGGAGAGGCGCGAGTCGGCATGGCCGAAAGAGGTTGTCTCGATGCTGACCTGTGGGTAGCAGGCGCGGTAGCGGCCGGTCACGGCAGCGCCATCGGCAAGCGCCGCGAACGCATCGATCAGGAATTTCGTGTTGCGTTCGTAGAGTTCGGTCAGAGCAGCGACCGCTTCGACCGGATTGTCGAAGACGCGCGGCTCGAAGGGGCTCGGGCTGATGAAGGAAAGCGGGGCCAGGGAAAAGATTCGTGTGTTCATGCGCTATTATAGTGGGAACTCAATAACAATCAAACGACGCCAAGGGGTTCCCACCGGTTGATCACATGAGTTTTTCAAAGCGCTGCGACGCAGTTCGGCGTGGCGGGGTGATAACATGGCACCGCCGTACCGAGATGCACGCGCAGATCCTTGCGCGCCGGCGCGGCCACGAGCGCGCCGAAGACGAATGCAAAAATGGTCATGATCAGCGTTACGATTGTCAGGCGGCGTGCAAGGATGGTCATGGTTTTCTCCCCAAAGCCAATGACGGCAGAATAAAGGCGCCGGGCTGAACGCGTCCTGAGGGAGGGTTTCATCCGGGGTTCAGAATGGTTAACGCCGAGAGGCCGGACGGGGCGCCGAATCGTCGATGACTGCGTCCGCGGCAAAGTCATCCACGCCCACCCGAGGCGTGGGGACCCTAGCGATGCCGTCATGAAAAAGCCGGCCACGAGGGGGCCGGCTTCGAAATTGGGTTCTGTCGGTGGAGACGCCATCCCGCGCATTGGCGCGACCGCCCGGGATGCGGTATCTTGAAGCAGCTGCTAGTTATGAGGGCGCAGCGTGCCGTCGTAATAGTCGCCTTCGTCCTGCGCGCCATCAAGGTCGGCATTGCCGCTCGCGCCGCGGGTCATATAGCCGGTGCTGGGATATATGCTGCCGGTCGGCATCGTATCAACGGCCGGGCCGCGGTCATAACCGCGATCCTGTTGGATGGTCGGGGGAGACTGAGGCAGGCCGTTCGGATCCGGATAGACGGCGTTCTGTGCCATGGCGGCACCGGCAAAACCTGCCGAAACGGCAAGAGCGGCAATAGCGGAAGTCAGATAGGTCTTCATTTTTCTGTCCTTTCCATTTGTTCGCATGCTGCGAAGCGATGTCTGCATCGCTCCGTCGAAATACAAATTCCTCGGAGCAAGGATCGTTCCAGCAAAAAAGAAAGGGAATGGCCGGGATTCCTGTTTCCCGATGGAAAACTGAGACGATCCTTAGAGAAAGCGGCGCCACCTGCGGTGGAAAATAGCGAATCTCACGCAGAAGAGCATCAACGTGATTGATTCGTGGAAAGGCTTCACTTAATCTTGAACTCGATGGCTGGTTTCAGAGTCCGGCCATTACGCACCGGAAGGACGATTGCGACCCGTCTTTCCAATCGGTGTCTTGAATGAACTGCGAATGCCAGCCGCTTGCGCGGCTGGCATTTCATTTTTCCGTATGTTTGCTGACTGTTTGATCCCGCACCGGGCTGGGCTCTGTGCGGCTATCGATGGCGACGAACTTCAGAGTCAGTTCGAGCGGTTGACGCCGCTGTAGTAGTCGCCGCTATCCAGATCGGAAGCGCGGTTATCGCGACCACCGCCATTGTTGAACGGAAGCTTGCCGTCCTGACGATCAATGCTGCCGGTGTTCATGCGATCGACGGATGTGACAGGCCCAGTCTTCTGGGCGCCCTGATAATAGTCGCCTTCAGCAAGTGCTGCACCGGCGAACGAAACCGAAGCGATCAGAGCTGCGGCGATTGCGGAAGTCATCTTTGTCATTGTCTTATCCTTTTCAGAGTTGCCCGCGGCAGTGAGTTTGCGACCCGGCCTGCGGACATATGTTCGATATCTTGAATGTCAGGCCGTTAGTTCGGACGAACTGCGCCTTCGTAATAATCGCCACGGTCCAGGGTGACCGTACCGTCGAACGACTGGTGCGACTGGGCGGAACCCTTGGCGCGAGCGATCGAGCCGGTATAACCGAAGCTGTCGACGCGAGCGCCATGGGCGGACTGAGCCTGCTCGGTGGGCTGTGCGCCTTCGTAATAGTCGCCTTCATCGGCGAGAGCGGCGGTGGCGAAGGAAGCCGAAGCGATGAGAGCTGCGGCGATAGCGGAAGTGATCCTGGTCATTGTGGTAATCCTTTCAGAGTGTTCCGCGGCTTTAAGTTTGCGACCTGGCCAGCGGACGGTTGTTTCGGTGTGTTGAGTGAACTTCGATTAGTTCGGGCGGTTTGCGCCTTCATAATAGTCGCCGCGACCGACCGGAGCCGGAATCTGGTGGGCGTTCTGCTGGTCCTTGGCGATGCTGCCGGTCTGAACATGATCGACGGTAGCAGGGGCCTTGGAGGCGCCTTCGTAATAGTCGCCTTCAGCGAGAGCGACGGAAGCGAAGGAGGCCGAAGCGATGAGGGCAGCGGCGATAGCGGAAGTAATCCTGGTCATTGTGGTAGTCCCTTCAGAGTTGTCCGCGGCTCCTAGTTTGCGACCTGGCCTGCGGATTGTTGTTTCAGTGTGTTGAATGAGCTGCGGTTAGTTGGGGCGAACTGCACCTTCATAGTAGTCGCCACGGTCCAGTGTGACGGTGCCGTCGAAGGACTGGTTCGACCGGGCGTTGGAGACTGAGCCCGTGTAGCCGTAGCTGGCGGAAGCCTGAGCCTTCTGACGTGTTGCCGGCTGCTGCTGGCCGGCAGATGGCGGATTGACGCCTTCGTAGTAGTTGCCTTCAGCAAGAGCGGCAGTGGCGAAGGAAGCCGAAGCGATAAGAGCTGCGGCGACAGCGGAAGTGATCCTGGTCATTGTGGTAATCCTTTCAGAGTGTTCCGCGGCTTTAAGTTTGCGACCTGGCCTGCGGAGATTGTTTCGGTGTCTTGAATGAGCTGCGATTAGTTCGGGCGGTTTGCGCCTTCGTAGTAGTCGCCGCGGTCGACCGAAGCCCGGATCTGGTTCTGTTGATCCTGAGCAATGCTGCCGGTCTGAACATGATCGACGGTAGCAGAGGCCTTGGAGGCGCCTTCATAATAGTCGCCGTCAGCGAGGGCGACGGAAGCGAACGAGGCCGAAGCGATGAGGGCTGCGGCGATAGCGGAAGTGATCTTGGTCATTGTCTTTGTCCTTGGATTATGTTCGGTTCGGTCTTGGGTCGAACCGGAGTGAATTTCTGTTTGCGATGCTGATATCGGACCGATCGGTTCGATCCGAAAGCCCTCGTTTCGGCGACTGCTGTCAACGAAACGTTGACAACGAAAATCCTCGCTTAGAAATACCCGTAAAAAGTGCTGAGCATGCTAATTTTTTGGAAAATACCACAAATAAACCGATTAAGTTACGATTCTGTAAGATAAAAAACAAACAAAAACAGATAGATAAACGGGAAGAAAAGAATTTGCACCATCCGCGTGTGGGTTTTGGCGGATCGCGACTTTTTTATGGTTTTTTTGCGGCATAAAACGGGTGCAAGGGGTATGCAAGCTTTTCACAAAACTGTGACATGGGAAATTCCGCGAAATTCCGGGATCAAAATCGATGCCGTTTCCGTGATCAGATTGCCTTTTCTTGATGCGGCGCAGCAAAAGATTGAGGCAGCCCTTGACGGGTAGAAGCGAAAAATGGCCGTGCCCTTGCCGGCGCGACCATCTCTGCACTTCTTTATATGGGACGATATTGGGTAATCGGCTTAGAGGCGCGTCCACGTCTGCGACTTGCAGAGGATGGCGAGAACACAGCCCTTCATCTTGAGCGAATTGCCGCTGACCGAACCGGACCCGCTATAGGTCTTGTCTTCCGCCGGGTCGGTGATCTCGCCGCTATATTCGCCGTCCTTGCCGGAGAGCTTGCCGATCTGTTTGCCGGAATGTTTGCCCGTCTTCAGCGTCACGCAATAGGCAGTGCCGCATTTGCCGATCACTGCGGTTTCGCCGCTGGCGGTCTTCCAGTTGCCTTCGATAGGTTCGGCCGCCAAGGCTCCGGTCGCGGCAAGTGTCAGCACGGCAGCAAGCATCAGTCTGTGCATCATGATAGGTTCCTCCTTCGCTTCCGCCGCCGAGCCTTCGCAGCAACAAACGGCACGGTTTCCTCCAGTTCGCACTCCTCTGCACGAACTCGCGCCGAAATTTATCTTACGCACACGTAAAGGTAAATATCAGATTGGCTGAAAGCGGCGGAATTTCCGCGCTCGGGGAGGGCACTTTTTCCACAGGCCGGAGACGAATTGGCCGATGCGACCCGGATTCGTAGTTAGCGATCGGTTTAATTCGTTTTCTAAATTTTCCGTAAAAATCTCCGCAAATTCCTTAAAATGCAAGGCATCCCATGTTTAACAAAAGCTCAAGTTTACGAAGCGTTTGAACTTTGTTTTCGTTGAATTAATCATGCTTTTTAGGCGTCTTTTGGAAGGTTTGGCCCATAGTGAAGTCATCAAACGAGCGGGAAAAACCGCCGGCCGGAAGGATCGAAACAGCCGCTTGAAGACGGTGATCCGGACGGAGCCCGAAAGGGCAAAAACAGGGCAGACGACGAATAACAGGCTTTAACAGGGATCAAACCGATGGCACGCTTTGAAATGAACAATTCCGGAATGGACACCATGGGTGGCGAGACCCGCGCCGACACTTTCTGCGAAATGGGCCTGATGTATGCGACCGGCCGTGGTTGCGACGTCGATCTCGTTTCCGCTCACAAATGGCTCAACATCGCCGCGATCAAGGGCTCCGACCGCGCCGCCGAACTGCGCGCCGACCTCGCGCAGACGATGAGCAAGATGCAGCTGGCCGCCGCACTGCGCGCCGCGCGCGAATGGATGACCATGCACTGAGCTCCAGGGGGCGCCGTGGTCGACGAATTGACCGGTCCCCCAAGAGGGCCGGCAGGAGAACAATCCAAAAGACATCAACCCAAAAGGGATCGGGAGATAGGGCGGTCGGATCTGGACGGGGGTCGACGCCTGACATTGAGACCGCGACCGGCAGGAACAAGGCCGGCGCGGTCATTTTCTTTTGGTTTTAGAGAGCCTTCAGCACCTTCGGCAGGGCTTCTTCGAAAAGCGCCATGTCCGATTCCGGCCCCGTGCTCACGCGGATGCAGCGGTTGAGCGGCGCCACACCCGGCATGCGGATGAAAACGCCGTGCTCCATCAGCCCATCGACGATCGAACGCGCATAGGCGCCGTCGCGGCCGCAATCGATCGCCACGAAATTGGTCGCCGAGGCAAGTGGCTTCAGCCCGTTGGCTTCAGCGATTGCGGCGATCCGCTCCCGCGAGGCCTTGATCTGCCCGATGACCTGGCCGAGATAGGCCTGGTCCTTCAGCGCCGCGAGTGCGGCGGCGACGCCGATCCGGTTCATGCCGAAATGGTTGCGGATCTTGTCGAAGGCCTCGGCCGTGCCGGGCGTCGAGATCGCATAACCAACGCGAGAGCCCGCCATGCCGTACGCCTTCGAGAAGGTCCGGGTGCGGATGATGTTCGGCCGGTCGATCAGGGCGGAGATATCCGGTGTCGCGCCGGCCGGTCCGGTTTCGCAATAGGCCTCGTCGAGGATCATCAGGCAGGTTTCCGGCAGCGCCTTGGCAAAAGCGACGATGCTGTCGGCATCCCACCAGCTTCCCATCGGATTGTCGGGATTGGCGAAATAGACGAGCGGCGCGTTTTCGCGGCGGACGGCTTCCATCAGCCCGCCGAGGTTTTCCCGATCGTCGACATAAGGCACCGTCACCAGCCGGCCGCCATGGCCTGCCACATGGAAGTTGAAGGTCGGGTAGGCCCCGAACGAGGTGACGACCGGCAAGCCCGGCTCGATCACCATCCGGACGATCAGCCCGAGCAGGCTGTCTATGCCTTCGCCGACCGCAATGTTGTTGGGCTGGCAGCCCAGATGCGAGGCGAGCGCCTGCTTGAGCTCGAAATTTTCCGGATCCGCATATTTCCAGGTGCTTGCGGCCGCGGCGCTGATCGCCTCGATGACGGAAGGCGCCGGGCCGAAGCCGTTTTCATTGGCGCCGATACGGGCTTTCACCATGAGGCCACGATTGCGCTCGATAGCCTCGGGACCGACGAAGGGGACGCTGGCGGGAAGGGCGCTGATCAGAGGTGTAAAACGCGAGAATGCAGGCATGGACTTCAGTTCCGGTTCTCAAAACCGGCACACAATAGGATCGATTCACCGGCATGCAAGTCCGCTTGAGACCGATTAGGCTTCATCGCCGCTAAATCTTTTCGCCTCCCGTTTGAAAAGCGCGTCGAGCCTTTCGATGACCTGACGTACCTCCGGCCGGTGCCGGTCGTCGTCATTGGCGACGATCCACATCGTATAGGTAAGCTCTGGGATGATGCCGCCCTCTTGCACCAGCCCGGGGAACTCATCGCCGATGAAGCAGGGCAGCACGCCGCGTCCGTTGCCGGCAGCGATCAGTCTCGGCAGAATCTCCGGCGAATTGGTCCACGTGCGGATGTGAGTCTCGCGATGCTGGAACACCCATTTGTCGGCCGGCGAATGGGAGCTTTCGGTGCCGATTGAAATCCACGGCATGGCCTCGTCTTCGGCAAGGCCTTCTGCCCTATATATAGAGTGTGCGACGGCGACCGATCGGCGGATCGCCACATTGCCGGATTCCGGCCGCCGTCCGACGACCCCGACATCCGCCTCGCGATAGGTGAAATCCACGCCCTTGTGCAACGACTTGCAGCAGAGCCGGAACCGGTCCTCCTTGCCCCGGATCTCGGACGTGTGCTCGCCGACGAAACCGGCAAGCCAGGCATCGGCGCCGATCGAAACGATCGGCATGGCGAAGGCCTGCGCCTTCCAGTCGACGATGTTGTCAACGGTCTTCTGCATGGCGCGGACATGTTCGAGCAGCGTCTCGCCGTCCGGCGCCAGCCGGTAGCCTTGCTGGCTGCGCACGAAAAGGGTCCGGCCGGTCGTCCGCTCGAGCGCCAGCATCCGCCGGCCGATCGTCGGTGCGCTGATGCCCGTACGGGCGGCGGCGGCGCTTAGAGCGCCCTCGCTCGCCACATGCAGAAACAGCTTCAGATCGTCCCAGCCGGCATCCGTCATCTCAGCCACCTTAGAGTTTCAGCGATGATCTTTCCATCGTTCATGGATGAAAGATGGCTTTCGCCGGCGCGTCTACAAGCCGGCGCCGCAAACCACTAGCTCGACGGCATCACATCATAGATGGAGTGACCGCCATGCTTCTCAACCGGGTAAGACTTTGCGAACAGATGAATAGGAGGAAGCTCTGCCGGAACGGGCGGCGGGATTCGATGGCCGATCCCCTTGCCGATCCTCTGGAAGGCGCCGAGTGGCGCGGGCTGCTGTGGAGCGTACCGCTTCTCTCGTGGTTGACGGGTGGTCACGACAGGCGGCGGGCGAAGAAGGCCCGCCGGCCGCGGCCCGACCTGGCGGTCAGTGGCTGGTCTCAAAACTCAGTCGGATCACGTGATGCAGAAATTCGGCATCGATCAGCATGTTGAAACCGATCGTGACCCGTTCTTCTTCGCGGCGGATCACCGTGCATCCGATGTCGTCATGGATGCCGAGGATTTCGAGGAAGAAGTTGTTGGGCATCGGCAGGGTCGGGCCGACCTCGATTTCCGCACCGTACAGCGAGATGCTGCGGATCAGGCAGCGGAAGCTCGTTTTGGTGCTGAGATGATGACCGACAAGGATGACCTTGCCGGGGCGATCGATCGTGAACTTCTCGAAAGCCTGGTCGCGCGGGCCGTCTTTTCTGGTGTCCTGGTCCATATTCAAGGGCATGACGCCCTCCTGTTTCATTCCTACCATGTGACTATATTCCTCCTGCGCTGACACATTCTGAAACGGAATGATAAAATACGACGGATATCGCCGAAAAATCCGGCATTTGATCGCTGACGAGGCGGCTTTTCCTTGGCGTATGGAACAGCTGCGAACTCAAAGCGCGTAATCGGGCATGTCGCGTTGTTGACGGACCGGTGTCGCGGGGATACCCCTTTCGATCGGATCAATGGTGCTATCTCAACGGAAACCATGATCGGTATGGGGAGCGAAACGTGACGGGCAGGTTGGTTATCATCGGTGGCGGGCAGGCGGGTTTTGCGCTGGCTGCGAAACTCCGGGCCTTGAAGGATGCGCGGCCGATTACGATCATCGGTTCGGAAGACGTGATCCCTTACCAGCGCCCGCCGCTCTCCAAGAAATACCTGCTCGGCGAAATGGAATTCGACCGGCTGACCTTCCGGCCCGAAAGCTGGTTTGCCGAACACGATGTCGAGCTTCTCCTCTCGACCTATGTCGAGGAGATCGACCGCGAGACTAGGCGTGTGCGCATGCAGGACGGCGCGGTCATCGAATATGACACCTTGGCGCTCGCCACCGGCTCGACGCCGCGCACGCTGCCGGCAAGTGTCGGCGGCGATCTCGACGGCGTCTTCACCGTGCGCGACAAGCGCGATGCCGACCTGCTCGCCAGCGAAATGAAGCCTGGCCGCCGGCTCCTTATTATAGGTGGCGGTTATATCGGCCTCGAAGCGGCGGCAGTTGCCCGCCACCTCGGCCTCGAAGTGACGCTGATCGAAATGGCCGATCGAATCCTTCAGCGAGTCGCCGCAAAGGAGACCGCCGACGTGATGCGCGACATCCATGCCGGCCATGGCGTCGTCATCCGCGAAAAGACCGGCCTGCACAAACTGATCGGTGAGAATGGCAGGGTGCGCGCCGCCGAGCTGTCCGACGGCAGCACGATCGATGTCGATTTCGTCATCGTCGGCATCGGCGTGAAACCGAACGACGAGCTGGCGCAGCAATGCGGCCTCGAGGTCGGCAACGGCGTCATCGTCGATGAGTTCGCCCGTACCTCCGATCCCTCGATCTTCGCCATGGGCGACTGCGCCATGTTGCCCTGGAAGGGTAAGCGCATCCGTCTCGAATCGGTACAGAACGCCGTCGACCAGGCGGAGGCTGCCGCCGCGGTGATCGCCGGCGGCACCACGCCCTATGACGCAAAACCGTGGTTCTGGTCCGACCAGTACGACGTGAAGCTGCAGATCGCTGGCTTCAACATGGGGTATGACGAGACGCTGGTGCGCAAGGGCGCCCGCGAGGGCAGCCTGTCGATCTGGTATTTCCGCGAGGGGCGGTTCATCGCCGTCGATGCGATCAACGACGCCAAGGCCTATGTGAGCGGCAAGAAGCTGCTCGAAACCGGCATAGAACCGAGCCGCGCCGTCCTTGCCGACCCCGCCGCTGATCTGAAACAACTCCTCGCCTGAAGGAAACGCCCATGCCCGCTCCGAAGAATCACTTCAAGGCGGCGCTGAAAGCCGGCCTGCCGCAGATCGGTCTCTGGCTGAACATGGGCGAGGCGCTGACCGCCGAGATCGCCGGCAATGCCGGCTTCGACTGGCTGGTGATCGACGGCGAACACGGACCCAACGACCTGCGCAGCATTCTGGCGCAATTGCAGGCGCTTGCCACCTCCCCTTCGGAAGTGGTCGTGCGCCCGCCGATCGGCGAGACCTGGGTCATCAAGCAGATGCTCGATATCGGTGCCCGCACGCTGCTCGTGCCGATGGTCGATTCGGCCGAGCAGGCGAGGGAGCTCGTCCGCGCCGTCCGTTATCCGCCCCGCGGGGTGCGCGGCGTCGGTGCCGCCGTCGCCCGCGCCTCCGGCTTCAACGCCATCCCCGACTATGCCGAGACCGCCGCCGACGAGATCTGCCTGATCGTCCAGGCCGAAACCATGGCCTCGATTCGGGACCTGGAGAACATTGCAGCCGTCGATGGCGTCGACGGCGTCTTCATCGGCCCGGCCGATCTTTCGGCCGACATGGGTTATCTCGGCCGCATGGAGGCCCCGGAGGTTCAGGAGGTGATCGAGAAGGCGATCGGCACGATCGTGAAGTCCGGCAAGGCGGCCGGCATCCTCACCTTCAGCGAATCCCTGAACCGCCACTATCTCGATCTCGGCGCGAGCTTCGTGGCGGTCGGCGCCGATGTCACCGAATTTTCCGGCGCACTACGATCGCTTGCCGGCCGTTACGGCCGCGGTGGCGGGGTCGGCAAGCAGCGTTCGGGCTACTGAGAATCACTGAAGCTGCAAGAATGGAATCACTTGTTGCGATTCGCGTGTCGTGACCGATGGAATCGCATGACATTTCCATAAAAGACCTTGCCATCGATATCGTTTCCCAATAATCAGGCCCGACCGGAGAGGTGGCCGAGTGGTCGAAGGCGCTCCCCTGCTAAGGGAGTATACCCGAGAGGGTATCGTGGGTTCGAATCCCATCTTCTCCGCCATTCCTGGCTCCAAGCGCCCGCCCCAATCCTGTATACGGTTCCCCTTCTGTCAGCTTTGCAGCCCTTTTGGCAAAAAGGAATCGCTGGCGAATCCTGGCCGGTCCCTTGAGTCCTTCAGCCGCGTTTCCATTGCGCTAAGTGACTGCGGCATAAGCTCTTTCTTAATAAAGCGTAAAATACCACCTAATGCGGCACTCTGCTTTGTGTCCTTTCAGCAACAGACTTATGGGAAGCGGGTACCGGAAGGGCGCCCGATTGAAGTTCCAGATTGCATGACCTTCCCCGTCTTGTATTTTCAAATCCGGAAGCGAGGCGGTGGATCGTCCTTCTTCTAGCAATCGACGGGGATGGGGCAGGGAACGCTGTCCTTCAGCCAAAAGAACCCAGACCCATACGAAACTTTGACTGGAGGTCAAAAATGAACATCAAGAGCCTTCTTCTCGGCTCCGCTGCTGCCCTCGCAGCAGTCTCCGGCGCTCAGGCGGCTGACGCCATCGTAGCTGCTGAACCGGAGCCCATGGAATACGTTCGCGTTTGCGACGCTTTCGGCACCGGCTATTTCTACATCCCGGGCACCGAAACCTGCCTCAAGATCGGCGGCGTCGTTCGTTTCCAGGTCGACTTCGGCCAGGACGTTAACAGCTTCAATGACTACGATTGGGATACCTTCTCCCGCGTAGAGCTTAACATCACTGCCAAGAGCGATACCGAGCTCGGCACGCTGACCTCGGTTGCGTCTCTCCGTGTTGAGGCTAACCAGGACATCGGCTACACCTCGAACATCACAAACGGTGGTGGTAGCGGCGTTAACGACGCTTACATCAACGAAGCCTACATCCAGCTCGGCGGCTTCAAGGTCGGCCGTTACCTGACCTGGTGGGATAAGGGCATCAACGGTGAATCCGACTGGAATGCCAACTCTAACACTGCTCGCATGCAGGCGGTTAGCTACACCTACACCGGTTCTGCCTTCAGCGCCGGTATCCAGGTTGACGAACTGTCCCGCGCTGCTGGCGTCGGCGGTCAGAACGTTGGTATCGAAGGTATCGTAACCGCCAAGTTCGGTTCTGTAGCATTCGACCTTCTCGGTGGTTACGACGTTGCTGCTGAAGAAGGCGCTGTTCGCGCTATCCTGTCGGCTCCGGTCGGTCCGGGCACCCTTCAGGCTCTCGCTATCTGGTCGAGCGGTCTCGGCGGTGGCGCGTTCTTCGATAACGCCTACTACAACCGTGGTGAGTGGGCTCTGGCGGCTTCCTACGCCTACAAGGTCTCCGACAAGCTGACCATCACCCCCGGCGGTACCTACATCTGGAACGCAGCTGATGGTGTTGGCGATTACGGCAGCGACGAAGCTTACCGTGTTGGTCTGACCATCGACTACACGATCGTTCCGGGCTTCACCGCCAAGATCACGGGTAACTACAACAAGGTTCAGACTGCGGCTGACGAGTTCTGGGATGGTTTCGTCCGTCTCGACCGCACGTTCTAATACTGTAGGAACTCCCCCGGCTTGCCCGGGGGAGTTCTCAAAAAAAATGGCTGGCCTAAATAAGGCCTCCGTATGGGGAGCTGAGACCGGGGAATGGGCTGCTTATGCAGCCTGCATGTGTTTGATCAATTATCGATCGGGCATCATTTAGCATTCAGAGAAATTGACTGGAGGTCAAAAGAATGAACATCAAGAGCCTTCTTCTCGGTTCTGCAGCGGCTCTCGCGGCAGTTTCCGGCGCTCAGGCTGCCGACGCTATCGTCGCTGCTGAACCGGAGCCAATGGAATACGTTCGCGTCTGCGACGCGTTCGGCACTGGTTACTTCTACATCCCGGGCACTGAAACCTGCCTCAAAATCGGCGGTTATGTTCGTTTCGAAGTCGGTTTTGGTGAAGACACGAACGGCTTCAGCGGCGGCGACTGGGATTCCTACAGCCGCGCTCAGCTCGAGTTCACTGCGAAGTCCGACACCGAACTCGGCACGCTGACCTCGGTTGCCTCGGTCCGTTTCGAAGCCAACCAGGACGTCGGCTACGCTTCGAACATCACCGCTGGTAGCGGCGGCGTCAACGACGCTTACATCAACGAAGCCTACATCCAGCTCGGCGGCTTCCGCGTCGGCCGCTGGCTGAACTGGTGGGATGCTAACGATCTTCCGGGCGAACTCGACAACCTCGGTTCGAACCGTCTCCAGTCGATCTCCTACACCTATACCGGCAGCGCTTTCACGGCCGGCATTCAGGTTGACGAACTGTCGCGGGCTCGCGGCCTCGGTGGCCAGAACGTCGGTATCGAAGCTGTCATTCAGGCGGCTATCGGCCCGGCCAAGCTCGAACTGCTCGGTTCCTACGACTTCAGCGCAGAAAACGGCGCGATCCGTGCGATCGGTTCTGTTGCCGTTGGTCCGGGCACCTTCTACCTCTCCGGCGTTTGGTCGTCGGGTGACAATGCCTACTACGGCGTAACCGATACCGGCGCTGGTGAAGCAGCTGTGGCCGTTGCCTATTCCTTCAAGGCGACCGACAAGCTCGAAATCATTCCGGAAGCCCAGTACATCTGGAATACGGAAGTTGATGCAGATGGCGACTTCTTCGGTGACGATGCCTGGGGCGCTGGCGTAACCGTCAACTACCAGATCGTCGAAAACTTCGCTGCCAAGGTTGCTGTAAACTACGTGGAAGTTGGCGACGAAGACGGTACGGTACAGGGTATCGTCCGCCTGCAGCGCGACTTCTAATCCGGTCTGATCGGATTGAATTGAGAAAGCCCGGCCTTGTGCCGGGCTTTTTGCTTCAAGGGACTTCGGCTGCAACGGGATGGCTGTTCGAAATGAATCCCGGGTGATTTTGGAAGTCGGGAGCGGTCGTTCGCGTCCCGCCGGGCGCCGAGGCGGCGAACTACCGCGACGTGAATTTGTCCATCGCCGGCGAGGCCACGGCGGCCAGCGCCGCTTCCTTATTCGAAAGAAGAGAAAATCGATCCCGATCAGGCCGCGGTCTGATTACTGCCGCCCGTACCTCAGATCCGCTTCGATATCCGCCTTCTGTCCCAGCCTTACCTTGTAGACCTGATAGTTCTCCATCACCCGCTGCACGTAGTTGCGGGTTTCAGGGAAGGGGATGCGCTCGATCCAGTCGACCACCTCGTCGATGGATTTGCCGCGGGGGTCGCCGTAGCGGGTGATCCATTCGGGCACCCGTTTGGGACCGGCATTGTAGGCGATGAATGTGAGGATATAGGAGCCGCCGAACGTATCGATCTGTTCGCCGAGGTAATGCGCGCCGAGCGTGGCATTGTAGCCCGCATCCGTGGTCAGCCTTGCCGCCGCGTAGGTGAGGCCGTGCCGCTTGGCGACGCCCTGCGCCGTGCCGGGCAGGATCTGCAACAGGCCACGGGCGTTGGCTGGTGAAACCGCGCCCGGGTTGAAGGCGCTTTCCTGGCGGGCGATCGCGTAGGCGAGCGCCTTGCCGGAACCGGCGATATCGGCGCCGGGCGGGATGACGCCGATCGGGAAGGCGAGTGCGGCCACATCGATGCCGCGGCTGAAAGCGGTCTTGCCGATCTGTAGCGACAGGGCGTGATTGTCTTCCGATTCGGCTCTTGCCGCGAGGATCGCAAGTTCCCCGGGACTGGTCATTTCTTCCGCCAGCGCGCGATAGAGCATCGCGGCGCGTTTGCCATGGCCGGCATCTTCGAGCCTTGCGATCGCCCGGACGGCTTCGCGGTTTTCGAAATTCTGGCGGTCGGCCCCGCTTGGCGTCGGATAAGTGACGTCGAGGGACTTGAGGTCCAGCCGTGCGGCGGCAAGCTGGCCGTAGAACGTGCTGGAGAAATGGGCCGCCTTGGCGAAGAATTCCTGGGCGCTGCCCGGTCCGCCGTCCTCCGCCGCGCGGCCGAGCCAGTAGAGGGCGCGCGACGCCGAAAGCGGCTTGTTCGAGGTATCGAGGATCTTGCGGAAATGTTTCTCCGCGGTTGCCGGTTCATGCAGCGCCCGCAGCGCATACCAGCCGGCGTGGAATTCCGCATCGACAATATCGGTGGAGGACGCGGCAATATAATTGGCCGCCGTCCGGTAGGCCAGCTTGAACTCGCCCTGGTCGGCGAGGCCGCGCGCCACGATGCGGCGCTCGTTCCACCATTCGCTCGTGTTGACCAGCTTTGCCGCCTCGCGCGGCGCCTTTTCGAGCAGGTCCGCGGCGTCCCGGTATTTGTCTTGCCGGCGCAGATATTCGACGCGGGCGAAGAGATAACCGGCATCCTCCTTCAGCGAACTATCGACACCGTTCAGCAGCGCCTCGGCATTTTTGGCATTGCTGATGACTGCGGTCCAGGCCTTGTAGAGCGATTGCGCCTTGCCGAGATCACCGAAACGTTTTGCCTGTGCCGCACGCCCCTTGTACATCAGGAAGTCCATCCGCGCCTTGTGATCGGCGGCGGTGAGAAGCGCGGAGAATTCAGAGAGGATCTGGTCCTCGGTCGGCTTGTCGAGCGTCTCGCTCACCCAGATCTGCCGCAGCGGGCGGGCGGCCTCCGGCTGCTTGCCCGAGGCGACGAGCGCGCGGGCGAGGATGATCGTGCCCTCGGTGGTTTCCGGCCGGGTTGCGCCGAAGGCGGCGAGCACTGTCGGGGCGGGCGGGTTTTCACGATAAAGCGCGCGTTCGGAATTGGCGCGCAGGCCCTTCAGGCCCGGCCAGCCCTTCAGTTCCGTCTGGGCCGCGGCGATCTCGCCCGACGGCACGCCCGGCGCGCCGGATGTGGCGATCGCCCAGGTGAGGATATGCCGGTCGAGTGAGCCTTCGGCGAGACCGTTGCGTGTGGCAAGGGCGGCGGCGATGTCATTGCCTGCAAGTGCGTCAAGCCCGGCTTTCAACTCGGGCGCAACCACCAGCGGACCGGTCCTCGGGATGGTGCCGGTCACGTCGGGCACAGGCATCGCGGCGGGCATGGTGATCGCGACCGGGTTTTCGGGCTTCACATAGGGAAGAGGCGCAATGCTCTCGGGAAGCGATGCGGCAAACGCATGCATGCTCGCAGCGCCGAGCCCCAGTGCTGCGAGGATCAGAACAGGCCTGTACATCCGGTAACTCGCGAAAATAGTCGTCCCCTTATTAGCCGCCAGCCACGTTAACGAAAGCTTACCACGTTTATGAAAATGCGTGGTTTCTTATATGAGATTCCATATGAAATCCCTGGCACTTGCGCTTGTCGCCGCTTTCCCGCCGCTTTATGGTGCGCGACCTGAAAGGCTTTCGGGAAAAAGGTCGGCTGCGTCGCTGCCCGTCCAAAGTTGCCGGGAGCCCTCATAGTCACGGATTGCGGCAGCAGAATGAACGCTGTCGATTGGGAGTTTTGCATGTTCAAGGGATCAATGCCCGCGCTGGTCACCCCGTTTACTGCCGATGGTGCAGTGGACGAGCAGGCTTTTGCCGCGCATGTGGATTGGCAGATCGGCGAAGGCAGCACCGGTGTGGTGCCGGTCGGCACCACCGGTGAATCGCCGACGCTGAGCCATGACGAGCACAGGCGCGTCGTGGAACTCTGTATCGAAGTGGCGAAAAAGCGGGTTCCCGTTATCGCCGGCGCCGGCTCCAACAATACGCGCGAAGCGGTGGAGCTTGCCGTACACGCGGAAAAGGCCGGCGCCGATGCCGTCCTCGTCGTCACGCCCTATTACAACAAGCCGACCCAGAAGGGCCTGATCGCGCATTTCTCGGCGATCGCGCAAGCGACGAAGCTGCCGATCATCATCTACAACATCCCGCCGCGCTCGGTCATCGACATGTCGCCGGAAACGATGGGCGCGCTGGTGAAGGCGCACCGGAATATCGTCGGCGTCAAGGATGCGACCGGCAAGATCGAGCGCGTCTCGGAACAGCGCATCACCTGCGGCAAGGATTTCGTGCAGCTCTCGGGGGAAGATGCGACAGCGCTTGGCTTCAACGCCCATGGCGGAGTCGGCTGCATCTCGGTGACGGCCAATGTCGCGCCGCGCCTCTGCGCGGAATTCCAGGCGGCGACGCTTGCGGGCGATTATACCAAGGCGCTCGAATACCAGGATCGCCTGATGCCGCTGCACAAGGCGATCTTCCTGGAACCTGGCCTCTGCGGCGCCAAATACGGCCTCAACAGGATCCGCGGCATGAACCGCACGGTCCGCTCGCCGCTGGTCTCGACGCTGGAGCCGGCAACCGAGGCGGCGATCGATTCGGCGCTGCGCCACGCGGGGCTGTTGAACTGAGACGCATCCGCGCTCACCGCTTCACTTTCGGCATCGGCCGCATTACATAGACAAGTAACCCCGCTCATAGCCCATGGGCGGGGATTTGTTTTCGGATAAAGGGCGGAACGGAATACACTCATGGCCCCCAAAGGCAGCCAGCGCACGGTCAACAAGATTGTCGCGGAGAACCGCAAGGCCCGCTACAACTATGAAATCATGGATACCTATGAGGCCGGACTGGTCCTGACTGGGACCGAGGTCAAGTCTTTGCGCGAAGGCAAGGCCAATATTGCCGAATCCTACGCCTCCGACGAGGGCAATGAAATCTGGCTGATCAATTCGCATCTGCCGGAATACCTGCAGGCCAACCGCTTCAATCACGAACCGCGCCGCCGCCGCAAGCTGCTGCTGTCGAAGCGCGAGATCAACCGTCTGCGCGCCGGCATCAACCGCGAAGGCATGACCCTGGTGCCGCTGAAGATCTATTTCAACGAAAAGGGCCGCGCCAAGCTCGAACTCGCGCTCGCCAAGGGCAAGAAGCTGCACGACAAGCGCGAGACCGAGAAGGAACGCGACTGGAACCGCCAGAAGTCGCGGCTGTTGAAGTCGAACTGAACAACCGCAGCTGCCGCCGAAGCCATCTCGCCCTAATCGCTCGTGAACTTCCGTGCCTCCCAGCCGTTAAGCGAGACACCAGGGAGTTTTCGTGCGGAAGACAAGCTATCCGGATATCATCATCGATGCGATCGCGCGGCGGCGGATCGTCGAACTCCGCTACAAGGGCATAAAGCGCAGGGTGCGGCCGCATATCCTCGGTTACGCCGGCGAAGGCGCGCTCGCCCTCAGCGCCTGGCAGATTGCCGGAACGGGCTCCGGATGGCGCCTGTTTCATGTCGATGAGATCAGCGATCTGGCGCAGACCGAGGCGGGCTTCCGCAGCCCCGCGCGCGGGTATAACCCCAACGATCCCGCCTTTTCGCGCATCATCGAACGGCTGTGAAAGTCGCCTCAGGAACAAAATCCGCACCATTCCGTTGCGTACGTCTTGGAAGCAAGCGGGCAACGGGGCAATGACGCGAAGGAAAATTTTGACCTATGGCATGCTGGTGATCGGCTTCGGTGCCGCCGGCTATCTGCTTTATCACACCTTTCGTGAATACTCGCTCTCCGACATCGTCGAATCCGTCCGCGCCATCCCCACTTTCAATCTCCTGATGGCGCTCCTTTTCGCCTTCGGTTCCTATCTCTGCCTCTCGGGCTTCGACTGGGCCGGCGTGCGATATGTGAGGAACGACCTCGCCTATCCGAAGATCGGGCTTGCCTCCTTCATCGCGCTGTCGATCGGCCAGAGCGTCGGTCTTTCCGGCTTGAGCAGCGGCGCGCTGCGCTACCGCTATTATGCCCATTGGGGCATGAGCACCGAGGATGTGGCGAAGATCGTGCTGCTGTCGGGCGTTACGGTCGGTATCGGCATGGCGACGCTGTCGGGCATCGTCATGGTGCTCAACCAGAAGGATGCCGCGTCGGTGCTGGGCCTGCGTGAGACCGTGATCATCGCGATCGGTTTTGCCTGCCTTGCCGCAACAGCCGGTTACCTGGCGCTCGCGGCCTTCGTCCGCACCCCGCTGAAGATCCGTTCCTGGACCTTCGAAATGCCGGTGCTGAAGATCGCGATTGCCCAGGTCGTGATTAGTACGATCAATTTCGCGCTGGTCTCCGCCTGCTTGCGCGAGGTCATGGCCGCCACGGCGGATGTCAGCTATCTCAAGGCCGCAACTGCCTTCGTGCTCGCCAACCTAGCGATATTGATCACCCATGCGCCGGGCGGTCTCGGCGTCCTGGAAGCGACCGTCCGCCATGTCATGGGGGACCAGGCCTCCATCGGCTCGCTGGTCGCCTTCCGGGTGATCTACTTCTTCATCCCGTTCTTCATCGGCCTGCCATTGTCGCTGGTCGTCGAAGCGGTCTTCCGCGCGAGGAAAGCAAGACGCTCTTCGGCGGAAGGGCTCCAGATGAGCAAGCCGGCGGCGGTTTGACCGCTTGGGCGAGGTGCCGTTATCCGGTATCTCTCTTCGTCACCACAGCCTTGTGCCGGGTTCGAGGTCCAGGGCGAAAGATCGGGCAGGCAAAAATTGGGGGCGCATCCATGGCAGCCAGTGCCACGACGTTTGTTCAGTCCTTCTTCCATGGAACGCGGGCGGATTTGAAACCCGGCGATCTGATCGTCGTCGGCTATCGCTCGAACTTCATCACTGACCCGCTGTCCTGGGTCTATTTCTCCGGGACCTTGGATGCCGCGATCTGGGGAGCTGAGCTTGCAGCCGGCGGCGGCCGGCAGCGGATCTACGTCGTGGAGCCAACCGGCCCGATCATGGATGACCCCAATCTGACCGACAAGAAATTCCCCGGCAATCCGACATTATCCTATCGATCCCGAGACCCCTTGCGCATTATCGGCGAATTGACCGGATGGCAGGGACATTCGCCCGAACAGATCCAGCAGATGAAGGACGGTCTCGCCCGTTTGACGGCCGAGGGAGCCAACACGATCATCGACTGACCGCTTGGCGGGAAGGCGCGGTCGCCCGGTATCCGGGCTGTGCGGCTACGATGGCGTGAAATCGTCCACGGAGAAAGCCGGGAGCCACACCGAATGGCGCCTAGCCGCCTTTGGCCACCATCCGTCGTTCGTGCTCCAGCAGCCAGCGTTTGCGCCACAGCCCTCCACCGTAACCGGTCAGGCTCCCGTCGGCGCCGATCAGGCGGTGGCACGGGATGACGATGGCGATCTGGTTGGCGCCGTTGGCGCCCGCCACCGCGCGGGTGGAGGAGGGGAGGTTGAGCCCGGCTGCGACCGCCCCATAAGTGGTGGACACCCCGGCCGGGATTGCCCGCAATGCCGCCCATACCTGCCGCTGAAAGGGCGAGCCATGCCCGGCAAGCCGCGTCTTGAAGCCAAGATTCTCGCCGGCGAAATAAGCCTTCAGCTCCGCCTCGATCTCATCGATCGGCGGATGCCGCCCCATGACGATACCGCTGCCGGTGAACTTCTGCAGCTTCTTGATCTCGGCCGGCAGCGCCTTGCGCTCGGCGAATTCGAGCAGATGCAGCGAGTGCTGGTCGGCGATCGCCATCATCGGTCCGATCGGCGTTTCAATCCAGTCCGCCCGCAGCAGGGTCCTGGTCCGCAGGCTGGCCGGCGCTGCTCCGAAGAGCTTGGTCACGGCGCTGCGAAAACCGCTGCCGGATTCGTAGCCGGCATCGAGCTGCGCATCGAGAACGCTCGCTCCTTCCTTCAGCGTCTCGGCCGCCTTGCCCATCCGCCGGAGCCTCGCGATCTCCAGAAAACTCATGCCGAACTGCCGTTTGAAGGCGCGCCTTGCGGTGGAAGGGTCGATGCCCAACGAAACGACATCCTCCTCGCTCCAGCGACGGAAGGGTTCGGCGTCGAGCGCCGTCAGCAACCGCGTCACCATCGGATCGGTCTCGCCGAGCTTCAGCATCGGCCTGCAGCGGCTGCAGGGCCTGAACCCGGCCTCCAGGCACTCGGCAATGGTTTCGAAGAAACTGGTATTCTCGCGTTTCGGCTTGCGGGCCGGGCAGGTGAGGCGGCAGAAAATGCCGGTCGTCTTCACCGCCGCCCAGGCAAAACCTTCATAGGAGGCGTCGCGGGAGACCAGCGCATTGTAAAGGGCGTCGTCGGAGGGGCGTTCGAAAAGCATGAATCTTTTCTAGCCCGGAACGAAAAAAGGCGCCGCCGAAAAACGGGCGCCTATTCTTCTTTTTGATATTGCGAATGCCGGGTGATCAGAGATCGGTGGTTTCGGTCGGTTCCGCGGGGCGCACCGGGCGTTCGGACGGGTCGCGGCCGACTTCCGCCTTCAGCGACACGAGGTCGATGAAATGGTCGGCCTGGCGGCGCAGGTCGTCGGCGATCATCGGAGGCTGGGTCGCCATGGTCGAAACCACGGAGACCTTGCGGCCCCTGCGCTGCAGGGCTTCCACCAGTGTGGTGAAGTCGCCGTCGCCGGAAAACAGCACGAGGTGGTCGACGGTTTCCGACTGTTCCATGGCATCGATCGCGAGCTCGATGTCCATGTTGCCCTTGATCTTGCGGCGGCCCATCGAGTCGGTGAATTCCTTGGCCGGCTTGGTGACGACCTTGTACCCGTTGTAGTCGAGCCAGTCGATCAGCGGGCGGATCGAAGAATATTCCTGATCCTCGATCAGGGCTGTGTAGTAATAGGCGCGTAGAAGATAACCGCGCTTCTGAAACGCCTTGAGCAATTTCCGGTAATCGATGTCGAAACCGAGGCTTTTCGAAGCAGCGTAAAGATTTGCGCCGTCTATGAAGAGAGCAATCTTCTCCCTTGGGTCAAACATGTGGTCTCCATCCCCTTTTCTTATGAACCTGCTTTGCAGGTGGAGACCTGGTCAATATAAGCCGAACCAAATCTCCGGAATAATCCACTACATTACGAACTATTCATATAACTGTCATTTATGGCACGATTCATAATAATCCAAGCAGCTTGGGGTTGAATTTCGCGGGCGCCCCCAGAAGACGCTGCGCCGCTTGTCAAAAGTCAATTATCAGGAAAAACTTGAATTTGCCGCGCAATGGCTGTATCGGGCGTATCAATTCCGGAAATCACCGATCAAAGGACAGGCAATGGCCCGTGTCACAGTAGAAGATTGCATTGACAAAGTCGACAACAGGTTCGAACTGGTCCTGCTCGCGAGCCATCGCGCCCGCCAGATCTCGCAGGGCGCTTCGATCACCATCGATCGCGACAATGACAAAAATCCTGTCGTCGCCCTTCGCGAAATCGCCGACGAGACGCTTTCCCCGGACGACCTCAAGGAAGACCTCATCCATTCGCTGCAGAAGCATGTCGAAGTGGACGAGCCCGAGCCCGATCCAGCTTCGCTGATCGCTGCCGGCGGCGTGTCCGCCGCTTCGGATCGCGACGAGGAAGACGACGCTCCGGAAGCCGTTACCTTCGACCAGATGTCGGAAGAGGAACTGCTCGCCGGCATCGAAGGCCTCGTGCCGCCGGAAAAGAGCGACGATTACTAAGCGAAACATTCGCTTAGCAAGTTTTCGTTCATTCTCTCGCCCTAATCTGCTTGAATGTTTTATGATGGCTGCGCCAATCTTCAGGGTTGGCGCGCCATTTTCTTTTCGTCCGGTGCCCATTCTTCGGCACTGAAGCGGTATCGAGGACATTTTTCAGGATGATGCGGCAATACGAGCTCGTGGAGCGGGTTCAGAAATACAAGCCCGAAGCCAACGAAGCTCTGCTCAACAAGGCCTATGTCTACGCCATGCAGAAGCATGGCCAGCAGAAACGCGCCAGCGGCGACCCCTATATTTCCCATCCGCTCGAAGTTGCCGCCATCCTCACCGACATGCATCTCGACGAGTCGACGATTGCCGTCGCCCTGCTGCATGACACGATCGAGGATACCACCGCCACCCGGGCCGAGATCGACGAGCTGTTCGGCGAAGATATCGGCCGGCTGGTCGAGGGCCTCACCAAGCTGAAACGCCTCGACCTCGTGTCCAAGAAGGCCAAGCAGGCGGAAAACCTGCGCAAGCTGCTGCTCGCCATTTCCGACGACGTGCGTGTCCTGCTCGTCAAGCTCGCCGACCGCCTGCACAACATGCGCACGCTGGAGCACATGAAGGCCGAACAGAAGGCGCGCATTTCCGAAGAGACGATGGATATCTATGCGCCGCTGGCCGGCCGCATGGGCATGCAGGACATGCGCGACGAGCTGGAGGAACTCTCCTTCCGCTACATGAACCCGGAGGCCTATGAGACCGTCACCCAGAGGCTTGTCGATCTCGAAGCCCGCAACGAGGGCCTGATCAAGAAGATCGAGGACGAGTTGCGCGAGCTGCTGATCGCCAACGGCCTCAAGGATGCCTTCGTCAAGGGCCGCCAGAAGAAGCCCTATTCGGTGTTCCGCAAGATGCAGTCGAAGTCGCTCTCCTTCGAGCAGCTTTCGGACGTCTACGGCTTCCGCATCGTCGTCGGCGACATTCCGTCCTGTTACCGGGCGCTCGGCATAGTCCATACACGGTGGCGCGTCGTGCCGGGCCGCTTCAAGGACTATATCTCCAACCCGAAGCAGAACGACTACCGCTCGATCCATACGACGATCGTCGGCCCCTCGCGCCAGCGCATCGAGCTGCAGATCCGCACCCAGCTGATGCAGGAGATCGCCGAATACGGGATCGCCGCGCACGCGCTCTACAAGGACGGCCGAGGGGCGGTAAAGGGCGGGGAACTGCTGCCGAAGGAATCCAACGCCTATTCCTGGCTGCGGCATACGATCGAGTCGCTGGCCGAAGGCGACAATCCGGAAGAGTTCCTGGAACATACCAAGCTCGAACTGTTCCAGGACCAGGTCTTCTGCTTCACGCCGAAGGGCAAGCTGATCGCCCTGCCGCGCGGCGCCACCCCGATCGATTTCGCCTATGCGGTCCACACCACGATCGGCAACACCACCGTCGGCGCCAAGATCAACGGCCGCATCATGCCGCTCGTCACCCGCCTCAACAATGGCGACGAGGTGGAGATCATCCGCTCCGGCGTGCAGGTGCCGCCCGCCGCCTGGGAAGAGATCGTCGTGACGGGCAAGGCGCGCTCGGCGATCCGCCGCGCCACCCGCATGGCGATCCGCAAGCAATATGCCGGTCTCGGCCACCGGATCCTGGAGCGCACTTTCGAGCGCGCCGGCAAGGTCTTTGCCCGCGATACGCTCAAACCCGCGCTACCCCGCCTGGCGCACAAGGATGTCGAGGATGCGATCGCCGCCGTCGGCCGCGGTGAGCTTTCCTCGCTCGACGTGCTGCGTGCCGTCTTCCCGGATTACAAGGACGAGCGCGTCACCGTGAAGCCGGCCGCCGACGACGGCTGGTTCAACATGCGCAGCGCCGCGGGTATGATCTTCAAGCTGCCGAACCAGCGGCGCGTCTCGCCGGAGGAGCTCGAGGCCGGCCCCGATCCGCTGCCGATCCGCGGCCTCTCGGGCAATCTCCAGGTGCGGTTCGCGCCGAGCGGCGCGGTCCCCGGCGATCGCATCGTCGGCATCATGGAAAAGGACACGGGCATCACCATCTACCCGATCCAGGCGTCGGCCCTGCAGCGCTTCGACGACCAGCCGGAACGCTGGATCGACGTGCGCTGGGATCTCGACGAAGCCAACAAATCGCGCTTCCTCGCCCGCATCGAGGTCAACACGCTGAACGAACCCGGCACGCTGGCGACCGTCACCCAGACGATCGCCCATCTCGACATCAACATCCGCACGCTCACCATGGGTAGCAATCGCGCCGCCGATTTTTCCGAGATCACCATGGAAGTCGAGGTCTGGGACTTAAGGCAGCTGAACCAGTTGTTGAGCCAGATGAAGGATCTCGATTGCGTGGCGAATGTGAAGCGGGTGTATGACTGAGGGGAGGGGCAATCTCCTTCTCCCCCGCAAGGGGGGAAAAGGAGCCTGAGGTGCCGCCCGCCTGACAATCAGCCCTGTACCGTCTCTGCCTGGCCCACCACCACAGCCGCCTCGCTCGCATCCCGCACGAATGCCCCCTGCGCCCGCAGCGTCGATTGCAGCTCCGCAATATTCACATCCCGCGGCGTCACCCCACGATTGGCCGCAATACCCGCCGCGGCACCCGCCGCCTGTCCCGTCAGCCAGCATTGCGGAATTTCGCGCATGAAACCGTGGCTGTTGGCATCGCAGGAGATATGCCGTCCGGCGGCCAGCAGTCCGTTCAGTCTGGCCGGCACGAGCGCCCCGTAAGGCACGGAGATCACCGGAAATTTCGGCGAGACCGAGGGGCTGACGCCGATCTCGTCCGGCAGCACCTTACCCTCGGGCCACTGCCCGCGCTCGACCCTGCCGACGCCCGCGAGCCGCCGCGTATGCCGGACCCCGAGCTGCGGCGCACTGAGCAGCATATAGGCATCCTTGAAACCGGGTGCGTGCATCTTGAAGAACTCGCAATGCGACTGCATGAACCGGTGCGAGCGGATTTCGACTTCCGTCATGTCGTCGACATTGAGCGCCGAAAGCCCCGATTGCCGCGGCCCGAGGAACAGTGCGATGTCGTTGCGCCACGAGACATAGGGTGTCTGGAAGAAACCGAGCTGGTCGCGCCCGAGCGTGTTGAAGTCGGTAAACGCCTGTTCCTGCTCTGATCGGAAGGCGAGCCATGCCGCCATGTCCACGCCGCCCAGCATGAAGCCGGTATTCATCGAGTGATGCACGTCGCCTTCCTCGATATCGGCCTCGAAACTCGCTCCCGCACGGGCAAAAACGTCGCCATCGCCGGTGCAGTCCACCACGACCTTGGCCATGATCCCCTGGCGGCCTTCCTTGCTTTCGAAGATGACGCCCTTGACCGCGCCGTCCTCGACCACCGGCGTCGCCGCCCAGGAATGGAAGACGATCCTGACGCCCGCCTCGATCAGCATTTCCTGCGAGGTCAGCTTCAGCCGCTCGGGATCGATGGTCGGCGCCCAGGTGACGATGCCGTGGAAGGCGGAGGTGCGCAGCCGCCAGTATTTTGCAAGGTCCGCGTCCCGCTGTCCCCACAGGCTCCTGTCCGGCCCGGCGACGGCTTCACGGGGAAGACGGCCGAGAACCTCCTCGGCAAAGCCGCGAATGACCTGCCGCCCGTCCCAGTCGGTCATCCGATCGATCCAGATCACCACGCCGCCGGTGGAAAGTCCGCCGAGATGATTGTAGCGCTCCAGCACCACGACCTCCGCGCCGGTTCTAGCAGCGGCGAGCGCCGCGGCGGTTCCGGATGGTCCGCCGCCCACAACCAGCACGTCGCAGCGATGATAGACGGGAATATCGCGGGCCTCTTCCCTGAGGACACCTTCTCCGTTGCGGCGGGGGAAGACATATTGCCCTGATTCAAAGATGTCGGAGCTCAGGAAGCGGTTCTCGTTCTGGCGTATCTCCTTCACCGATACGTTGCGATCATTCATGGCATCCTCCTCATTTCCGCCGGCTGTCGCGCCCGACGAGCCCGGGGGGGATTTAGCCAAGGAAAAGGCTGCTCGGAAAGACACCAATCCGCCGATAGAGCTTTCTCGATTTGGGTTAGGATCGGCCCCGGAGCGCGAGCAAAAGGCCCTGATGATGGCTTCGAACCCGGAGCCGGCGGTTGTCAGCCGGCCGATGCGGCCATGAAAACAGCCAGCTGGGCGTCGAAAGCCCGCTTGTATGCGGGCCGCTCTTCGCCGCGGGCGACATAGGCGGAAAGGTTCGGATAGTCGTCCAGGATATCCGAAGATGCTTTCAACCGGAGCAGTACCGACACCATCAGAAGGTCACCGGCGCTGAAAGTACCATCCAGCCAGTCGGCGTCGCCGAGACGGCGGGAAAGATCGGCCAGCCGTTTCCGGATACTGTCCTCGAGGGCGCTCAGACGCTTTTCGTACCAGGGTTCGTCGCGCTCGAGGATCCTGGCGAGACTGCGGTCGAAGATCGGCGGCTCCACGGTGTTGAGTGCGGCGAACATCCATGCGATGGCGCGTGCCCGGGCATTGGCATCGGCTGGCAGCAGGCCTCCGTGCCGTTCCGCGATATGGAGCACGATCGCTCCCGACTCGAACAGCGCGAGATCGCCTTCTTCATAGGTCGGAATCTGCCCGAAAGGCTGAAGTGCCAGATGCGCGGGCTCCTTCATAGCCTTGAACGAAACAAGACGAACATCGTAAGGCTGTCCCGCTTCTTCGAGCGCCCAGCGAACGCGCATGTCACGCGCCAACCCTCTGCCACGGTCCGGCGACCGTTCGAAGGCGGTGATAGTAATGGTCATCGTCGTCCTCCATGGCTTGTTCGTCTTGAAGACGGCCGGCTAAACGCGATTCCGACATCCGTGCTCAAACAATGCCTGCCGTCATATCAAATAGGGCTCAAAGGCGCACGTTCCCTCTGCTTTGGAGTGTCGGCTTCTCCGCAAGTTGGAACCTGACGAACGCGGACGCTCGCCCATTTCCTGCGCATCCCCGTTAACCCGCCATGCTTCCCACGCAGGGCTGCCCGGCGGTTGCGGCGTTGGTAAAGCGCGATGCCGCGTCTTATGTTGTTGCAGTGCAATATGAGAAGGAAGAAAGACGTCATGTTTGACACAGTACGCAAGTTCGCCCGCGCTTTCCGCGTCCCCACTACCCAGGACCGCGAAGTCGCTTACCTGAACGAAGCCAACGACCGGATCGACCTCGAATACCGCATGCGCCAGATCGACCGCGGCATGTTCCGCAAGTCGGGTTTCTAAGCGGCACGTTTCGACCGGCCACCCGTTCGCGCGGAAAATTGCCGCGCGGCAGTTGCAGGTCTTCGTGTGCCGCCTCGATGCGGCCGAAGACCCGATCACCTCCGCGAAAACCTTGTCTCATGCGAGACGGGCCAATTTTCGCCATCATCTTCGGCTTGGGCTAGAGCCTGTTCGATCGAAGATTCCCGCAGCCCCACGGATGAATATCCCGCTGCCGAACCAGATGCGCACCCATGCCGTTTCGCCGCCGTACACCGCTTGCATTTCGTGAAAGACTGCGCCGTGCCGTCCTGCCTCCCAGGGGCTTCCGCCGCGTCCTCGATTACTATCGCCTGAAAGTGATGCGCATCGGCGGCTCCCCCCATGCGGTCGCGGCAGGGCTTGCGATCGGCGTGGTCAGCGCCTGGACGCCGTTTCTCGGCCTCCACATCCTGTTTGCCATCCCGCTCGCCTATCTCTTCGGCGGCAGCATGATCGCAGCAGCGCTCGGCACCACCTTTGCCAATCCCATCACCTGTCCGATCATCTGGCCGCTCACCTGGAAGATCGGCGAGACGATGCTCGGCCACGAAGCCGCCGGCCATGACAGTCTCGATCTGGGCAGGCTTTTTCATCACCTCGATGTCTCGCAGCTCTGGCGGCCGATCCTGGAGCCGATGCTGATCGGCTCCCTGCCGCCGGGCATCCTGTGCGGTCTGGTTTTCTATGCCGTCACGTATCTGGGCGTGCGCAGTTTCCGTAACCGGCGGCTGGAACGCTTGACGGCGCGGGCCGGAGCCCTCAAGTCAGTATAGAACTGACGAGAACCGGCCGGGCGCCGCAGGGGAGATTTCATGATCATCGGCATGGGTAGCGACCTCATCGACATAAGACGCGTGGAGAAATCCATCGAACGGTTCGGCGAGCGTTTCACCCATCGCTGTTTCACCGAGATCGAGCGGGCGAAATCCGATCGCCGCCAGAACCGCGCCGCCTCCTATGCCAAGCGTTTCGCCGCCAAGGAGGCGTGCTCCAAGGCGCTCGGCACCGGCATCGCCCATGGCGTGTTCTGGAAGGACATGGGTGTCGTCAACCTGCCCGGCGGGAGACCGACCATGGTCCTCACCAATGGTGCCGCCGAACGTCTGGCGAGCATGATGCCGGCAGGCCACGAAGCGGTTATTCACATCACCATCACCGACGAATACCCTTACGCACAGGCCTTTGTGGTGATCGAAGCGCACCCCGCGCCCTAATCGACCATTGCCGCCGCTTTGCGAAGGGTTTAGAGAACGCAAAACCGCTGGCAACAGCCGCGCCGAACAGAAAGACGTCAAACGTGTCCGACAAAGCCGAGACCAAGTCGCAGAACAGCCTCTGGGAAAACATCAAGGTCATCATCCAGGCTCTGCTGCTGGCAATGGTGATCCGCACCGTGCTGTTCCAGCCCTTCACCATCCCGTCCGGCTCGATGATGCCGACCCTGCTCGTCGGCGACTATATCTTCGTCAACAAGTTCGCCTACGGTTATTCGAAATATTCGCTGCCCTTCTCGCCCGACCTGTTCTCCGGCCGTATCCTGGAATTCAACGAACCCAAGCGCGGCGACGTCATCGTCTTCCGTCTGCCGAGCCATCCGGACATCGACTATATCAAGCGCCTGATCGGCCTGCCGGGCGACCGCGTCCAGGTTACGAATGGCGTATTGTTCCTGAACGGCAAACCGGTTCCCAAACAGGGCGACGGCACCTTCACCTCAGATTACAGCCTCGATCCGGGAACCGACGTGCCGGTCTTCCGCGAAACGCTGGACAACGGCGTGACCTATGACACGCTCGACCATTCGCCGGTTTCGCGCGGCGACAACACCCAGGAATTCGTGGTTCCCGCCGGCCATTATTTCTTCATGGGCGACAACCGCGACAACTCGCTCGACAGCCGTTTCGACGTTGGTTACGTGCCCGCCGAAAACCTGGTCGGCCGCGCCAGCGTCATCTTCTTCTCGCTCGGCAACGACACCTCGTTCCGCGAGATCTGGAAATGGCCGACCAACATGCGCTGGGATCGGATTTTCAAGGTCGTTCGGTGATGAAGTCAAAGACGCTTTCGGCGGAGGAACGCGGCCAGCTTGAAAAAGCCATTGGTCATGAATTCGCCGACAAGCAATGGCTCGACCGGGCGCTCACCCATGCGAGCACCGGGTCGGCCAAGGGCGCCAATTACGAACGGCTGGAATTCCTGGGCGACCGCGTGCTCGGCCTCTGTGTCGCGGAACTCCTGTTCAAGACGTTCCGCACCGCCGCTGAAGGCGAGCTTTCCGTGCGTTTGAACCAGCTTGTCAGCGCCGATAGCTGCGCCCTTGTCGCCGACGAACTGGAGCTGCATCGGTTCATTCGTACCGGCGCCGACGTCAAGAAGCTGACCGGCAAGCGGATGATGAACGTGCGCGCCGATGTGGTCGAAAGCCTGATTGCCGCGCTCTATCTGGATGGCGGGCTGGAAGCCGCCCGCGGCTTCATCATCAAATATTGGGAAGGCCGCGCCACCCGTGCCGACGGCGCGCGGCGCGATGCCAAGACCGAGCTGCAGGAATGGGCGCATGCGAAATTCGGCCTGACGCCCGCCTACCGGGTGGACGAACGGTCCGGCCCGGATCATGATCCTCGTTTCACGGTGACCGTCGAGGTAACCGGCGTGGGGCCGGAAACCGGCGTGGACCGCTCCAAGCGGGCCGCCGAACAGGTGGCCGCCACCAAGATGCTCGAACGCGAAGGCGTGTGGCAGAAACCCTCTGCCGAACAATGAATTGGACACTATGACCGAAAACGACAACAATACCGGTGAAGAGAACGCAGCCGGCCAGACATCCGCCGGTGCAACACACTCCGGCTTCGTGGCGCTGATCGGTCCGACCAATGCCGGCAAATCGACGCTTCTCAACCGGCTCGTCGGCGCCAAGGTCTCGATCGTCAGCCACAAGGTGCAGACGACGCGCGCCATCGTGCGCGGCATCGCCATCCACAACAACGCCCAGATCGTCTTCATGGATACGCCCGGCATCTTCAAGCCGCGCCGCCGGCTCGACCGCGCCATGGTGACGTCGGCCTGGGGCGGCGCCAAGGATGCCGACCTGATCCTTCTCCTGATCGACAGCGAACGCGGCATCCGCGGCGACGCCGAGGCGATCCTCGAAGGCCTGAAGGAAGTCCATCAGCCGAAGATCCTGGTGCTGAACAAGATCGACCGCGTTCGCCACGAGGATCTGCTGAAGCTTGCCGCCGCCGCCAATGAGGCCGTGCCGTTCGAGCGCACCTTCATGGTCTCGGCCACGACAGGTTCCGGCTGCGACGACCTGATGGACTATCTGTCGGCGACGCTCCCGGAAGGTCCCTGGTATTACCCGGAGGACCAGATCTCCGACCTGCCGATGCGGCAGCTCGCCGCCGAAATCACCCGCGAAAAACTCTTCCTGCGCCTCCACCAGGAACTTCCCTATGCCAGCCATGTCGAGACTGAGAAGTGGGAGGAGCGCAAGGACGGTTCGGTGCGTATCGAACAGGTCATCTACGTGGAGCGCGATAGCCAGAAGAAGATCGCGCTTGGCAAGAACGGCGACGCCATCAAGGCGATCTCCACCGCGTCCCGCAAGGAGCTCTCAGAGATCCTCGAACAGCCTGTCCACCTCTTCCTGTTCGTCAAGGTTCGCGAGAACTGGGGCGACGATCCCGAACGCTTCCGCGAAATGGGACTGGAATTTCCGAAGTCCTGAGCACTGCCATATCCACCTACGCCGCATGGCGGCGTCAATTCCTCCGAGCGTTACTTGGGGACGGAACCAGGTAGCGGTTTTTATCCATCATTATAATGACTTGCTAACGTAGAGCCGAACATTCAATTTATCGGCAAAGTGGCATGGAGAGTCATGAATGTCGGACTTCGGATCGGGAGAGGAAGACATGGGCTCGGATGATCCGAATTCTCTCGGCTTCTACAGTTGGGTCGTGCCGGAAAACAAGGTGTATGGCGATCAGGTGATCGCCGACATATTCGGCCTTTCCGAAGAGGAACTGGCTGCCGGCGCCTCCATCGAGAGGGTCATCCGCTATATCAGCGAGGGCGACAGGCAACGGGTTGCAAAAGCGATCCACGATGCCATCGTCAGCGGCGGCGCATACCGCGAAAATTACCGCGTCACCCATCCGGACGGCCGCCGGATCGACGTCATCGCGAACGGTCGTTGTCTGCGCGATGCCGAGGGCGTTCCGTATATCTATTCCGGCACGGTCACGATCCAGCCCGCGGCTGCGGCGGTTGCCGCCACCGATCCGCTCGAGCGCCATTGCCGCGCCGCTCTCGGGCTAGCTACCAAGCGCCGCCAGATGCTCGCCGCACGCTACCTCACGTCGGCGCTCAACGTGCTCGGCAAATAGGCTTGCGCCTCATTTCTGCCGGTCCATCAGCGCCTTGACCTCCTGGTACCGGCGGCGGTTGTCCTGGTCCTGCTCGTTCGGGCCGTAGCAGGTGTCGGAAATGCAGAAGCGCTGCAGGCGGAAGGGCGGCTGCCCCTTGTCGAATTCGCATTCGATCTGGTTGGTGAAGTCGGTCGGCTTGGCGTCCTCGCGGGTTGAATAGGTGAGCCGCGCGCCAGGCGGATCCAGTTCCGGGAAGGACTGGACGATCCCCGTCTTGATCGACGGCACCAGCAGGAAATTTTTGGCGACCGTGATGCAGGCCTGCTCGAGCTGCTGCGATTGCGCGGCGGCCGGCGAGGGGAGAAGGGTGGCGGGCGAGGCGGCCAGAAGGGTGGCGGCGAAGAGGGCGTATTTCATGAAGGCTCCCCAAGGATGGCGTGATGTGGGTCGTCTGACGTGGCGAATTTTCACACAGGAATCCAAATGGAGGCCGATTTGTTCCAGGCAAGCCCACAGGTTCCTGCATCTTTGCCGCAGCCCGCGTGAAAGCAGAAACCGATTCAGTCCGAAGGACTTATGCTCTATTGTTGAATCGGCCCGGAAGGAGCTTTATTCGATACATGCAGTGGCAGGACGAAGCGATCATCATAGGCGTCAAGCGCCACGGCGAGACGAGCGTCATCGCCGAGCTGATGACCCGTGACCGCGGCAGGCATCTGGGCCTCGTCCGCTCCGGCCGATCGCGGGCGATGCAGCCGGTCCTGCAGGCCGGAAACCGGGTCGAGGCCGTCTGGCGCGCGCGGCTCGACGAACACCTCGGCGAGTTCAAGCTGGAGCCGGTCCGCCTGCGCGCCGCCAAGCTGATGGAGACCGCGACCGCCGTCTACGGCGTCCAGGCGATGGGCGCGCTGCTGCGCCTGCTGCCCGAGCGCGACCCGCATCCGCATCTCTTCGATGCGCTGGACATCATCCTCGATGCCTTCGACGACCCGTCGGATGCCGGCGAGCTTTTCGTGCGTTTCGAGCTTGCGGTGCTGAACGACCTCGGTTTCGGCCTCGACCTCACCGAATGCGCCGCGACCGGCGGGCGGCAGGACCTCATCTACGTCTCGCCGAAAAGCGGCCGCGCCGTCTCCCGCGAGGCTGGCGCTCCCTATGCCGACCGCATGCTGGCTCTGCCCGGTTTCCTGAGCGAAGGGGCTGCTTCCGCCGCCGACCGCGACAGCATGGCGGAGGCTTTTCGGCTCACCGGCTATTTCCTGCACCGCCACGTTTATGAACCGCGCGGCCTGACGGAAAATGCCGCCCGCGACGGTTTCGTCCAGGCGGCGCTGAAGGCGCTTTCGAAGGATGTGGAACGCCAGGCCGGCTGAGGTTCGGCCGGCGCTCTTACTCGGCGGGCTGCGGCTGCAATACGCCGCGCTCGACCGGCTTTTCCTGGATCGGCCAGTGCACGAACGCGGCAAAGATGCCGAGCGCGACGCCGAGCCACCAGACCGGATCATAGGAGCCGAAACGGTCGTAGAGATAACCGCCCATCCACACGCCGAGGAACGAACCCACCTGGTGCGACAGGAAAACGAGGCCGCCGAGCAGCCCCAGATGCCGCGTGCCGAACATGATGGCGACCAGCCCGTTGGTCGGCGGCACGGTGGAAAGCCAGAGCAGCCCCATGACGATCGCGAACACGATCACCGAAACCGGCGTTTGCGGCAGGATGAGGAAGGCCGTCACAGCGATCGACCGGGCGATATAGATATAGGCGAGGAAATACGGCTTCGAATAGCGCTGGCCGATAAAGCCCGCTGCGAGCGAGCCGATGATGTTGAAGAAGCCGATCAGGGCCATGGCGATTACCGCGTAAGCGGGCGCGATGCCGATATCCCCGAGATAGGCCGGGAAATGCGCGGTGATGAAGGCGACCTGGAAGCCGCAGACGAAGAAGCCGGAGGTGAGCAGCAGGTAGCTCTGATGACCGAAGGCTTCCTTCAGGGCCGCACCTACCGATTGCTGGAACTGGCTGTGCGACTGGCTTCCCGAGCTTGCATTGCCGCGCAGCGGAAAGGCGAGCAGCGGCACGATCAGCATCAGCACCGATAGATAGACCAGGCTGTCGGACCAGCCGAAATTGCTGATCAACGCCTGGCTCAGCGGCGCAAACAGGAACATGCCGGCCGAGCCTGCGGCCGTGCCGATGCCGAACGCCATCGAGCGCTGCTCCGGCGTCACGTTGCGGGCAAAGGCGGAAAGGATGACGCTGAACGAGCCGGCGGCGATCGCCAGGCCGATCAGCACGCCGCCGCCGATATGCAGCCAGATCGGCGCGTTGGCATTGGCCATGATGATGAGGCCGGCGGCATAGAGCACGCCGGACATGGTGAGGACGCGGCCTGTGCCGTATTTGTCGGCAAGCGCCCCGAACAAGGGCTGGCCGAGCCCCCAGGCAAGGTTCTGGATCGCCATGGCGAGCCCGAAGGTCGATCGGTCCCAGCCGGTATCGGCGAGCATCGGAAGCTGGAAGAAGCCCATGGCCGAGCGCGGACCGAAGGTCAGCATGGCGATCAGGGCGCCGGCGCCGATGATCAGCCAGGGCATGGAAGCCGGTCTCGGTCCCGAGGGATGCACGGATGGCGACGCGGACGTGGGCATGGGAATCTCCTCGAACACAAGGAGCAAAACATACCGCGTGCGCCGCTGTTCTTAAAACAACTTTTGCTCAATCAATCCATCACCAGGATTGATGGTGCACCCTCTACGGTGTCCCCGGCGGATCGATCGCCGGCGGCGAGGCGCGGCCGAGCCGGGCCTCGCGCCAGATGGTAAAAATGCCGGCGCCGATGACGATTGCGGCGCCGAGGATCATGTTGGCGGTCATCACCTCGCCGAACACGAAGACGCCGATCAGGCAGACAAATACCGACTGGATATAGGACATCGGCTGCACGACCACGGCATCGAGCAGGTTGAAGGCGCGGATCAAGAGGTAATGCCCGCTCATGCCGGTGATGCAGAGTACCATCATCCACAGCCAGTCGGTGGGCGTGACATCCGTCCAGTAGAACGGGCCGACCAAGGTGATCGTCACCGCGCCGACGACGCCCGTGTAGAAAAAGGCCGTGTCGGACGTGTCGCTGCGGCTGGCAAGCCGGGTCATGACGGAATAGAACCCGAACATCAGCGTCGCGACCATCGGAATGACAATCCTGATGTCGAAGGTGGCGTTGAGCGGGTTGACGATCAGGAGGATGCCGACAAAGCCGACACCGATCGCCGTCCACCGCCGCCAGCCGACCTTTTCGCCGAGAAACGGCACCGAAAGACAGGCGACCACCAGCGGCGTCGCCGCAAAGATCGTGTGGCTGGCCGCGAGCCCGACATGCGAAAAGGCGAAGATCGAGATGACGATCTGCACCGCCAGCAGCGCGCCGCGGGCAACCTGCAGCCAGGGCCGGCGGGCTTTCACCGCCCCCTTCACCCCGCCGGACGACCGGCTCGCCAGCGCAAACGCAAAACCCGCGAACGCCCAGTAGCGGATCATGGTGATGAAGATCGGCGGATAGGCGCTGCCCAGATGTTTGGAAATCCCGTCCTGCAGCGAAAAGATCGTCACCGCCGCGATGGCGCAGATGAGGCCGGTGGACCGAGGGGTCATGAAGGCAGTCTCTTTCGGCAAACCGCCCGAAAACCCGGCCGGCGCATGAGGATCAGGCAGCGTATGGTGATGACCCCGTTGTGACCGTTCGGCAAGGGGCCGGACAACCCGCTTTTGCGAATAGCTGCCATGCGTGGGGCGGGGGAGTGTGTTGTGTGTCCGCTTTGCGCCAATTACGGTCATTCGCTCTAAGACAGGCTCTGTCCAATGAGGGCCGTATCCTGACCGGCAGGTTCCGGATTGCCGTCCAGCAGAAACTGACGTTCTTGAAAGCGGAGCGTTAGGTCATTTCGCGGGAAAAAGAGGGCAAGAAACATTCAGCGCATGGTTTCCCCCTTCCAAATCAGATATTAAATTCATGCGGAAGGGGGAGGTTTTTGTTTGAAAAAAATAGATTTACACATCCACACAAAGACTAGCTCTCAGGATCGAGATTTTCTATTTAGCGAGGAAAATCTCAAGCGCTATGTGCGCGACGCTGAACTGGACTGCATTGCGATAACCAACCACAACTTATTTGATAGGAAGCAATTTGAGAAAATCAGGTCAATTACGGATATTCTCGTTCTTCCAGGGATAGAAGTTGACGTTGAAAAATTTCACATCTTGGTCTTGGCAGACGGACGAAGTCTAGATGATTTTTCTGATCGATGTGATTTGGTGGCGCAGAAATGGCAGAAGACTGGATCTCCTCTGCGGCATGAAGAATTCTTGTCTATCTTGGGCGACCTTCGCCAATATATCCTCATTCCACACTATCTAAAGGACCCCAAAATCGGTCCTGAAAGTTTGGAGCGCTTTGAAGGTCATATTCACTGCGGCGAAGTCAGTAGCCCGAAAAAATTCATGGCTTGTCTCAAAGACCCTGAGATGCTCGTGCCAGTATTTTTTAGCGACTGCCGAATTAGCGACACTCTTTCTGATCTTCCAACCAAACAAACATATGTCGATTGCGAGGAACTGACGTTCGGCACTCTGCGACAAGTGCTCAAGGACAGAGATAAGGTGTCTTTGTCGAGCACCGGTGGGAATAGCCACTTCCAGATATTTCCCGACGGTCAGCAGCTTTCAACTGGCCTGAATGTAGTGCTGGGCGATCGATCGTCTGGTAAGTCTTATACGCTGCAAAGGATTTGCGATTGGTTCGGAGCCAAGGATACAAAATATATACGACAGTTCGATCTTGTGGCTCGCAATGAATTAGAAGACGAAAAGAAATTCAAAGATTTTCTTAGTGAGAAAACCAGCCTTTTTTCGCGCGAGTATCTGGCAGACCTGCAAGAGGCGGTTGGGCATATGCTCGAAATCGACCTGCAATCGGATCTAGACGCCGTGGAACAATATGTGTCCACGCTGCTGAATTATGCACGTGACACAAGTAGGCATGACGCATTCTCGAAAGCTACGATTTATAACGAGGAACCATTTCAGCAAAAAAACCTATCGGGCCTAGAGAACCTAATATCTTCGACAAAGCGCCTTGTCAGTAACGTTGAGTATAGAGCAACAATCGATAAACACGTTCCGCAGGATGCGCTGAGGGCGCTGTATGTCGAGCTGATGATGACTTACAGCACCCAAAAAGAGGGCAACTTAAAAAAAGATTGGGTGAACACCGCCATTCAAGACATTAAAGGGAGACTTCAGAGAAAGTCATCTGCGCCTAGTGTGACGGACGTTGATCTTCTGAGAGTCGCAACCAATAAAAGAGCTATAGCCAAATTCGATGAGCTGGCAAAAGCGGCTCGCACACCCAAAATTCCGCTTCGGAAGAAAAAAGGCAGCTTTGAGATTGTTGCTCAGGTCGGGCCATTTACCAGGGGTGGCGAACTAAAAGACCTTTCCAGGTCGACCAAAGGCTTCAGCGCGGCCTTCGAGAAGTACGATCGGCCCTATGAATTCCTGCAAGAGCTTCGAAAGATTGGATCTCCAGTCGACGCTTCTGATTTCAGTAAATATCTGGTCAAGGTTGAATATAAGATTCTCAACAGGGATGGGCTCTCTGCGTCTGGGGGAGAAAGGTCGGAATTTTTCTTGCTAGACAAGATAGAAGGAGCGAGCACCGCAGATATCTTGCTTATAGATGAACCCGAGTCGTCGTTCGACAACCACTTCCTGAAGGCCGAAGTTAATGAAATTATAAAAGAAATGTCCAGGAAGATGCCCGTAGTCGTAGTTACCCACAATAACACCGTGGGAGTTTCAATCCGCCCGGATTACATCCTCTACACTCAGAAAGAGATTGAGGGCACGGAGATCAAATGGCGAATTTTCTCCGGGCCGCCGACAAGCAAGAGACTCGTCTCTGTGGACGGATTAGAACTATCAACAAGGGATATACTTCTTGGAAGCCTAGAGGCGGGAGTGAAAACTTACGAAGAACGGAGCGGGACTTATGAAGATCTTAAAGATTGAAGACGGATCTGGTTATTTTTGGTTGGCGGCTTCGGGTGAGTGGCGCAAAATAGACGAGATTGATAAGGATGGGCTACTTTCGTTGCTCGACCTATTTCTTGATGCCGATGCCCAAATGGATGCCCCCGACGAGATCAATTTGCGTAACGAAGTCCATAAGATTATTTACGCCCATATTTTCCAGAAGCTCTCCTCGCTTTCAGAAAGTAAGTCTTCCTTCAAGGATGACAGCGAGCGCCTATATTTCGACGAGATTAATAAGTACGCGTCAGCTTGATGCCCTGACCAAAATAAGTGCCGTTGCGACTAAAGATAGCAGTTTCTTCCCATTTGCGAAGGTTCGCATTCCCATAGTTGTGTGGGTCGCTAGCATCCATAGCAGAACGTCTGCCGTTCTCACCCTAACCGCCGTTACTGTGCGGGGTGTCAAATAGCTGCTTTCGAGCGCGGCTACGAACGATCAAGGGGTCCAAAATGAGGGAGCAAAAGCTGCGCGCCGATTTAGACTTCCAGCGACCGCTTTGGGCCGAAAGTTGACGTAAGGCGTCTTTCTCCTAGTCCAGCCAAACTAGGCTCCACACCTCACCCCTCCACCAACAACCCCGAAACCAGCGTCAAAAACGCCTCCACCGCCTTCTTCGACACCGCCTCAGGGTCCTCCGCACTGGCGATCCAAAGTGCGGCACTCAAGGTGGCGCCGTTGACGAGGCGGGCGGTGGCTTCGGCGTCGATGGGGCGGATCGTGCCCTGGTCGATCAGGGTCTGCAAGCTTGCGGTGGTGGCGCGGATGCAGGCGCTCTGGTTCGGCCATTGCGACGGATCGCCGAGCACGGCCGGGCCGTCGAGCAGCATGATGCGCTGGATCTCCGGCTCCAGCGACATCTCGATATAGGCGACGCATTCGTCGACGAAACCCTGCCAGGGCGTTTCGGCCCTCGATGAAATGGCGCAGAGCCGGTCGGACATTTCCGCGTCGATCTGCATGATCACCGCCAGAAGCAGGCCCTTCTTGTCGCCGAAATGGTGATAGAGCGCCCCGCGCGTCAGCCCGGCGCCGGCGGTGAAATCGTCCATCGAGGCTTCGGCATAACCTTGGCGCGCAAAGGCGTCCCTTGCGGCGGCGATCAGCTTCGCCTTGGTTTCGGCGATCATTTCCTTGCGCGGCCTGGCCGCAAGCCGCGGCGTCGTTCCGGAAGCCATCTCCGTGACGATCTTGTCTGCCATCTTTTCTGCCATGCGGACTCCGAATTATTCGCATACGTGCCGTATGTTAATTGACATACGAAACGTATGCGACTATTTAACTTACATACGCAGCGTATGTAAGTCCTCATTCAAAATAACCCAAGGAGCAGGTTATGCCCAATCCCTATCGCGAAATATTCGCAAGGCCGGGTACGAAAGGTTTTTCCGCCGCCGCTTTCGTGGCGAGGCTGCCGCTGCCGATGACGACGATTGGCCTGGTCGCCATGCTCTCCCAGACGCATGGCGAATATTGGCTGGCCGGCGCGGTCTCGGCCACGTTTGCGCTCGCCAATGCCTTCATCTCCCCGCAGGTCTCGCGCTGGGTGGATGCCAGGGGCCAGTCGGCGGTTCTGGTGCCGACCACGATCGTCACCTTTTTATCGCTGATTGGTCTTGCCGCCGCCGCCTGGATGCGCTGGCCGAACTGGACGCTGTTCGCCTTCGCGCTGATCGCCGGGCTTATGCCGAGCATGATGGCGCTGGTGCGCGCCCGCTGGTCGGAAATCTATCGCGACCGGCCGGAACTGCACACCGCCTTCGCCTTCGAATCGGTGATGGACGAGCTCGTCTATATCTGCGGCCCGGTCTTCGGAATCGGCCTCAGCGTCGCGCTCTTCCCGGAAGCAGGCGTGCTCGCCTCCGCCGCTTTCCTGGCGGTCGGCACGACGCTGTTCGTGGTCCAGAAATCCACGGAACCGAAGGTCGATCCGCATCGGATGAAAGGCGGCGGCTCGGTCATGCGGCTGCTGCCCATGTGGTTCCTGGTCGTCGTCTTCGCCGGCATGGGCGTCATCTTCGGCACGGCGGAAGTCTCGGTCGTCGCTTTCTCGGAAGCGCTGGGCAACAAGGGGGCCGCCAGCTACATCCTGTCGGCCTATGCCGCCGGCTCCTTCGTGGTCGGCATCGTCTTCGGCGCCATCAAGTTCAAGTCGTCGCTTGCGCGCCGGCTGCTCTTCGCCAGCCTGGTTGCCGCGGTCACCACGCTGCCCATGCCCTTCGTCGGCAGCCTCTGGGGCCTGACGGCGGTTGTCTTCCTCGCCGGTGCTGCGATCTCGCCGACCTTCATTTCCGGCATGACGCTGATCGAACGCATCGTCCCGTCGTCGCAGGTTACCGAAGGCATCACCTATGCCATGACCGGCATGAGCATCGGCTTTGCGGCCGGCTCGTCGCTCGCCGGCTGGACGATCGACGCCTACGGTGCCTCCAACGGTTTCTGGGTCGCGGTGGCCGGCGGCGCGCTGGCGTTCACGACGATGCTGATCGGATATGGTTTGTTGAACCGGCCGGAGCCGCAGGCGGTGCCGGGTGGCGTGGCGCTCAATCCCGCCGAATAATGGCAGGGGCCGCCCGGGCGGCCCCTCAACTTTCCGGAGACAGGCGCTCGAAATAATAGCGTTCCATCTCGGGCACGTAACGCACCACCTGAAAGCCCGTCTTTTCGAGCAGTCGCCGCGAGGCGGCATTTTCCGGCCGGGCAAAGGCCCCGACCTTCGGCAGTTTCAGCACCTCGTCGGCTTCATGCATCGCTGCCGCCGTCAGCTCGCGGCCAAATCCCTTGCCCCAGCTATCGGGGTGAAAGTAGTAGCCAAGCTCGACGCCCCAGCCGGGATCGAAGGGATCGTCGTAAAGCCCGCCCCAGCCGATGATCCGGCCACTCTCCTTCAGCTCGACGGTCCAGGGGGCGTAACCGTCGCGCCGCCGCCGCCATTCGTGCACCGCCACCCGCCGCCGGCATTCCCTCGGTGAGCCGTCCACATGGGTGAACCGCATCGCGTTCGGGTCGCCGAGGAATTCGAACAGGGCAGGCACGTCGGCAAGCTTTGGGCGCCTGAGGATGAGCCGGTCGGTGACGATCATCGATGGAACCACTCAACCCCGCCGCTTGATCGCCCAGGCCTCCGCCCGCTCGCCGATCACGCTCGCCACGTCGCCGATCTTCACCTGCCCGGTGCCGCGCGGCACGGCGTTCCACCCGAACAGCGGGCCGGGCACGCGCCGGTCGGCGGACATGCGGATGCGGCCCATGGCGGGGATCGGATCGGGCACGTCGCGCGAGCCGGTCTGCTGGTCCTGCGTGGTCATGATGCAGCGGGCGCAGGGTTTGACGAAATCGAAGCGGATGCCGGCGATCTCGATACCGGTCCAGCCGTCCTCCGCCCAAGGTTCGTCGTGGTCGAGCACGATGTTCGGCCGGAACCGTTCCATGCCGACCGCGCCTTCGCTCCTGGCCACCATGTCCGCATTGAGCGCGGCAAGCGAGCCCGTCGTGGTCACCAGCACCTGGTAGCCGTCGGCAAAGGTCACGGGCGAATTGTCGCCCGCCCATTCCGGGCTTGCGACGCGCCGGGCCTGTCCGTCGAAGAACACCAGCCGGATATCCCGCCCGAGCCATTCCGACAGTGTCTGATTGGCTGCATCGTCGGCAAGCGCCGCGTTGACGCTGGATTTCCACACCACCGTCTCCATGCGCCGGTCGGCCGGCGGCCGGGCGACCCGGATCTCGCCTTTGCCCTCCATGGCGAAGCGCACGGAACCCGCTTCCGGATAGACCTCGAGCCTGGCAAGCGGCTGCAATTCCCGCTGGGTGATGAACATGCCGGTCGGATCGACGACCATCATCTCCCGGTCGCCGGGAATGCCCGATGCCGCGATCTCCGCCTCCGTCAGGGCGATGCCGCGGCCGCTCTTCAGGGGATAGAAATTGAGTTCGCTGATCCGCATGGTTTCTCCTTCAAATCTCGTCGATGAAGAGGTCGAGGACCTGTCTCAGCCGCGCGTGCCGCTCAGTGGCAAAAGCCCGGCCCGCGGCCGTCTGGAAGCCGTCGGCGAGCTTGAACAGTTTCACTTCGAAATGGTCGATCGCAAAGGCCTTGTCGTCGAGCGGCCGGTGTCTGGCCAGCGGATCGGCCGGGTCGTAGAGGCCGGAGCCCATGCGCCCGGCGATATAGAAGCAGCGCGCCGCGCCCACCATGCCGATCGCGTCCAGCCGGTCGGCATCCTGCAATATCTTCGCCTCCAGCGTCTCCGGCGTTATGTTCGCCGAAAAACTGTGCGCCGTCACCGCATGGGCGACGGATGCGACATCCGTCTTGTCCCAGCCGAGATCGCCAAGGATCAGGGACGCCTTCTCCGCCGCCAGCCGCGAGGCCTGCGCCCTGAGCGGCGAGTTCTTCTCGACCGACACGCAATCATGCAGCAGCACGGCGGCCGCCAGCACCCGTCCGTCGCCACCTTCCTTTGCATGGATGCGCATCGCGTTGCGGAAGACGCGCAGGATATGGGCGATGTCGTGCGAGCCGTCGTCGCCCTCGGTCGCATGCGGGATCAGGGTCTCGGCAAGCGCTTCGAAAGGCAAGAAGGCTGCGGCCAGAGGAGAGGCAAGCGAAGCGGTCACGAAGCGGTTTCCTGGGAATCGGTGGTGGCGGTGTCACCACCCTTGTTCACCAGAATGCGCTGGTAGAAAAGCCCGATCCCGATCAGCACCGCGCCGAGCCCGATGAACGACAGCGCCCGAAGAATCCCTTCGAGGTTCGACATGTCGACCAGGAACACTTTCACCACCGCGACCAGCACCAGCCCGGCGGAAGCCAGCCGCAGGCTCTTGGCGTCGAGCTTCGAGCCGAGCGCCAGAAGCGCCACGCCGATCAGCAGCCAGACCACCGAATAGGTATAGGTCTCGGCGGCCAAAAACCCCTTCCAGTCGGCGATGTTCTCGCCCTGCCAGAAGCGGCGCACCGAAAGCGTCGCCCACAGGAAGCCGAGCACCGCGCCGGCGAGCGCCAGCATGGTCACGTAAGGCATCGGCCGCCGCCCGCGCGCATAATAGGCGACCAGCGCATAGGCGAGGCCGGGCAGAAGGTAACCGAGCAGCAGCAGGTTGAAGAAAGGCCAGGGGCCGGTGTTTTCGCCGCTGAAATAGGGGTTGAGCGCAAACACGTGCAGCGACAGCGCGTTGATCGTCGCGAGCACGCCGGCGATCATCGAACCCCAGCGGAACACCGGGCTCGGCGACTTGAGATCGAGCGTCATCAATATGCCGGAGAAACCCACCGTCAGCAGCGTGTAGATCGACTGTTCGCCGAGCGTCGGCACCCGGTCGTCGAGCACGCCGCCGTTCATCGCGTGGCGCACCAGAACGGCAACCGTCATCAGACCGGCGAGCGACGCGAGCGCCTGCATCAGGTTGCGGATGCGGAAATCGGCCGAATCCTTCAAGAGATAGGCCGTCACGATCGCCAGCAGCGTCGGAATGCCGTAACCCGGCAGAAGCGCGTTGAAGAACGGCGTGGTGCCGAGACTGTTCTGGCCGATCAGCGTCGGCTCCCAGGCGATGCGGCCGAAGACGATCAGGATCGCCGCCGCCATCATCCACGGCAGCGCCGGCCACGGCCGTGCCCGCATGCCGAGCACATAGGCGAAACCCAGCACGGACAGGAGAATGGTGGTGACGATGCCGTTGGTCAGTGCATGCAGCGCAAACGTGAAACCGGCAAACGAGCCGGCAACGAGCAGATTGGCCGCCCAGTCGATGCGTCCTCCCCGTGTTTCGTCACGTTCACGGAACAACCATTCGGCGCCCGCCAAGAGCACGAGGCCGAGGCCGAGCCCGTAAAGTCCGTGCGTCCAGTCGCGTCCGAGATTGCCGAAATTGAGGAAGCTGATCGTCGCCAGCGCCACCGGCACGCCGGACATCAGTACGCTCCAGACCATAGCAAATTCCAGCTCCGTTTTGCGGAAGCGCCTGAGAAACGCAAAGCCGAGCATCGTGAACACCGCCCCGAGCAGCAGGCTGACTGCGATTTCGGTCGTATAGGTGATGACAGGCAGTGGCTCGTTGCCGACCGGCTGCGGCACATAGGTGTCGAGCAGCGAAATCGCCACGATGGCAAGGCTCAGCACCGCTCCGCCGGCGGCGATCATCGCCGGCCAGACCGTGTAGATGCGGCTGGCGCCGAGTGCCGCAAGTGCCGCGATCACCGCCGCGGCGGGAAAATACGGATCGATGCCGGTCACCGGGTTGGTCGCCAGCATGGCGAGCGACGGCAGAACCGACATGATCGCCACCGACAGCGTGATGGTCAGCGGCTGGCGTCCGAGCATTCCGCCCCAGCCGGTCTTGGCCACCCGGTCCCTGCCATAGACTGCACCCGGCCAGAAGAAGCCGGTACCGGCGATCATCACGATCAGCGTCAGAGCCGGCGGCATCGGGTCGAAATCGTCGGCTCCCACGGCATAGGCAACCACCCACAGCCCGATGCCGATATTGGCGAGCATCGGCACGATCGTCCATTGGCGGAAGCGCGAGGCGGCATTGACCGCCACCCAGGCGAGGCCGAGGAAGAGGAACAGCGCATTGGCGTTCGGCTCGCCGCTGGCGACGAGGCCGGGCGTCAGCAGCGAGGCAAGCAGGCCGAGTCCGGCCAGCGCCTGCCCGTGCAGCAGCGAGAGCGCGATGGTGGCAAACGAGACGAGCGCCAGCAGGACGAAGGCCGGCGTCGCGCCGATGAATTCGTAGACGCCATAGGCGGCATAGATCGCGCCGAGCAGCGTCACCGCACCGGCGGCCGTCAGCGCGCCGGGGATCATCGCATTTCTGAACCGGTCGGACACCTGCGGCATCGCCCGGCGCCGCACGATCTCGCCGCCGGCCATCAGGACGAGGCCGAACAGGCAGGCGAGCGTCAGGCGCGCGCCGGGACCAAGCAGCCCCGCCTCGATCGAATAGCGCACCAGGAAGATGCCGCCGAAGGCCAGCGCCACGCCGCCGACCCAGACCGGCCAGCGGGCGCCGAGATAACTTTCGAGGTTTTCCTTGGTTTTCGGCTTGGCAGTCAGCGGTACCGTGGCCACCGTGGGAGCAGGGACTTCTTCTGCGGCCGCAATCTCTTCGGCCGTCACGCTCGCCGCGATCGTCTCTTCCGGCAGGGCTTCGGCCGCAACCGGTTCGGCCTTTGATGCTGGTTCTTCGATCACGGCCTCGGTAGCGGCAATGGCCGCCACGACGGGAGCCACCGCCGGCGCCGCCCCGGAGACCGGTTGCCGAACCAGGAGATCGGCCTTGATCGCCTCGAGTTCTGTTTCGAGTGCAGTCACCCGGTTCGATGTCTTGCGATTGAGACCCACCATCAGGATCACCAGCAGCAGAAGGAGGATTTCAATCATCGGCACGCTCGCTCGCGGGTGAAGAGTTCGGTCAAGCGGTTATACAATTGCCGGGCGAGGGAAGGGAAGAGCCGTGTTCCACACCAATCACCGATCGGAAGCCATGGAAACTATTGTCGTTTTCACAGCAGCGCCATGCCGCGTTCTGTGGCCGGGGCGGGTTTCAGGCTGGATGGCCGACAATGGTCCGCGGCTCCGCAGCTGTGCAAGACGCTGTCCGCCTCGTTTTCTTCTCAACTGCTTCCGTACCGCATTCGCGTGATGGGCGAGGGCGTGGCCCATCGTTTCGCTAACTGGCTGAATGATATGGAAAAGGAATTTCAGTGTTCGCGCCCGACGTGCGGTTCTCCATCGGTTCTGCCAAAAACATTGGCAGAATTCTGCGCGCTAGAACGGCAATCGCATATATTATGATCAATACTAAAATATGATGGTTTTATGTGCAGTTTCGGCTTGCGCGGCCTATGAATTAACGCTTGGATGCAAACCATCCGAACAAAAAACTCCAGGGGGACGACCTTTCATGATCTCGCGCAGACTGCTTTCAAAACTGTCGGCCGTCACGGCGCTGGCGCTTGCTGCCGGCTTTTCCATGCCCGCCACTTCCGCGCTGGCGCAAACCGCGGTCAAGTTCACGCTCGACTGGAAGTTCGAAGGCCCGGCCGCCGGCTTCCTGCTCGCCCAGGACAAGGGTTACTTCAAGGCCGAAGGCCTCGACGTCACCATCGATACCGGCAATGGCTCGGTCGAGGCGATCCCGCGCGTCGCGACTGGTGCCTACCAGATGGGTTTCGGCGACATCAACTCGCTGATCAAGTTCCTCGACGAGGATCCGAACCAGAAGATCAGGGCCGCGATGATGATCTACGAGCGCCCGACTTTCGCCGTCGTCGGCCGCAAGTCCCTCGGCATCACCACCGATCCGAAGTCCTTGGAAGGCAAGAAGCTCGGCGCGCCGCCGCCGGATGGCGCTTTTGCCCAGTGGAAGGCCTTCAAGCAGGTCGCGAAGATCGACGATTCCAAGATCACGATCGAATCGATCGGCTTCCCGGTCCGCGAACCGATGCTCGCCCAGGGCAAGGTCGATGCGGTTTTCGGTTTCGCCTTCTCGGTCATCCTCAACCTGAAGGCCCAGGGCATCAAGGATGACGACATTGCCACCATCCTGATGGCTGAGAACGGCCTCAACCTTTATGGCAACGCCATCCTCATCAACACCGATTTCGCGGCCAAGAACCCGGCTGCCGTCAAGGGTGTCCTGAAGGCGCTCGCCAAGGGCTTTGCCGATGCCGTCGCCAAGCCGGAAGAAGGCGTCGCCGCCGTCCTCAAGCGCAACGAGACGCTCAACAAGGATATCGAGCTCGAGCGCCTGAAGATGGCGAACGCGATGAACATCAAGACCCCTTACGTCGTCGCCAACGGCTTCGGCGGCATCGACCCGGCGCGGCTCACCGCCTCCATTGACACGCTGAAAGTCTCCATGGGCCTCAAGGGCAACGTCAAGGCCGACCAGGTCTTCGACGCCAGCTTCCTGCCGGCCAAGGAACAGCGGATGCTGCCCTGATTGGACTATCTTCTCCCCTCGGGGAGAAGATGCCCGACAGGGCAGATGAGGGGGAGGAGCGCAGCGACGCCTTGAGCGAAAGCGAAAGGCCGAACCTGCGGCAAGCGCCCCCTCATCCATCCTTTCGAGCCACCTTCTCCCCGAGGGGAGAAGAGGAAACAAGCCGTCAGCAACGGAGACCAGATGCCCCACCTCGTTACCATCGACAATGTCGACATGCGCTACGGCGGCGCGGCCGGCACGCTTGCGGTCTCGGGCCTCACCATGAAAGTCGGCAAGGGCGAGTTCGCGGCCGTCGTCGGCCCGTCGGGCTGTGGCAAGTCCACCCTGATGAAACTGGTTACCGGCCTGCACATCCCGCAGAGCGGCGTGGTCATCGTGGCGGACAAACAGGTGACCAAGCCGGTCTCGATCGTCGGCATGGCCTTCCAGAACCCGACCATGCTGCCCTGGCGCACCACTCTCGACAACATCCTCCTGCCGCTCGAAATCGTTGAACGGCACCGCCACCGCCTGCGCACCAACAAAAAGGAATATGTCGAAAAGGCCGAACACCTCCTCGAAACCGTCGGCCTCAAGGGTTTCGGCTCGAAATTCCCCTGGCAGCTTTCCGGAGGCATGCAGCAGCGCGCCAATCTCTGCCGCGCGCTGATCCACGAACCCGAATTGCTGATGCTCGACGAACCGTTCGGCGCGCTCGACGCCTTCACTCGCGAGGAACTGTGGTGCGTCATCCGGGACCTGCATGCGGCGCAGGGCGTCACCATCATCCTCGTCACCCACGACCTGCGCGAGGCGACATTCCTAGCCGACCGCATCTTCGTGATGAGCGCCCGTCCCGGCAAGGTGCTGAAGGAGCACGCCGTGCCCTTCGCCCGGCCCCGCGATCTCGAAGTCATGTACGAAAAGGCCTTCAACGACATGGTGCATGAACTGCACGGCGAAATCGCCAGCGCGAGGGTTGTCGCATGAGGAATGCACAATGAGCGCCGTCACGGAAAACACGACGCCGGTCAAACCGCTTGCCCAGCGGATCAACTGGGTGAAGCTCGCGCCCTGGCTCTACACGATCGGGCTCTTCGTCGCCTGGGAACTGCTGGTCATAGCGCTCCAGACACCGCCCACCATCCTCCCGGCGCCGTCGCGCGTCTTCCAGGCGATCGTGCAATACTGGTCGCCGATCTGGAAGAACTCCCTGCAGACGCTCTATACGACCACCGTCGGCTTCGCGATCGCGGTGGTGGCGGGCCTGGCGATCGGCCTCTTCATCGGCTGGTCGAAGGCGATCTATGCCGGGCTCTATCCGCTGATGATCGGCTTCAACGCCATCCCCAAGGTGGCGCTCGTGCCGATCCTGGTCATCTGGTTCGGCATCGGCGCGGTACCTGCCATCCTCACCGCCTTTCTGATCTCGTTCTTCCCGATCGTCGTCAACGTCGCGACCGGCCTTGCCACCATCGAGCCGGAAACCGAGGACGTGCTGCGCGCGCTCGGCGCGAAGAAACTCGACATCATGCTGAAGGTCGGCATCCCACGCTCGATGCCTTATTTCTTCGGCTCGCTGAAAGTGGCGATCACGCTCGCCTTCGTCGGCTCCGTAGTCTCCGAAACCGTCGCCTCGAACTATGGCCTCGGCAACATGATGAGTTCCGCGCAGAGCCAGTTCAACGTGCCGCTGGTCTTCGCCGGCCTGTTGATGCTCGCCGTCGAAGGCATCGCCATGTATGCGCTGATGGCCTGGATCGAGATGCGTATGACCGGCTGGGCGCATCGTTCGACCATGTCGCAGTGACGTGGCCTTCGGCGCCGGTTCTGCGTCTGCGATCCCGGTTACTCCCGCGGCTCCGCCCGAAAAACATCCCGCAAGCGTTCGACGACCTCTGCAGCGCCTGGCCCCTGAATCGGGGGCGGTACTAATCGTTCGCAGAATTCCCGCCAGACGAAGAACGTCAGTTCTGCCCCGTCGGTCGCGGTCTCGCCCGGGCCTTCCGCGATGGTATTGAGCATCCTGTATCGCTCGTCCTGCCAGAAAAGTGCCTCTACCCAAGCGTAGATCGGAATCACGTGGAAATGGATCGAATGGCCCGGCGAATGTCCGTATCGTCCAATATAGACCCGCTCCGCATTTAGGTTCTGCCTCAGCACCTTCTGAGCCTTCGCCATCAGCGGCCCGAGCTCCAGGAGTGCTTCGTCCGCAAGTTCGAAGAGATCATCCGCGAAGCGCTTGGAGCCGATCATCAGATAGCCGGGAAGGGCGGAATTCGTCCGGTGATTGACGAGCCAGTGCGGCGTCTCGAAGACATGAAGTTCTGAAGGGATGGGCATTTCGACCGGTCCATATGTGGATCTCTTGCAAAAGAGGTAGCAACAGCCATGTGCCGGCGCAACGTTAGCAATATAAGGTCATTTGACCTTTACTTTTAGACCAGATGAACTAAATTTGGTTCGACGCAAAGGAGCCTCGGCATGGCGGTCACGGCAAGGAAAGAACAGGCGGAACAGCTGACGGCGGTGGCGCTCAAGGCCTTCGGCAATGTCGTCGCCGAATGGGGCGTGCCGGTAAACGAGGCGGCAGCACTTGCCGACATGTCGGAAAGCACCTGGAAACGCGCCCGAAAGCCCGGTTATTCCGGCGGGCTGACCAAGGACCAGATGCTGCGCCTCAGCGCCGTGATCGGCATCTACAAGGCGCTGAAACTCTATTTCAGCGATCCGATCGCCACCAGGTGGATGACGCTTCCGAACGAGGGGCCGCTGTTCCGCGGCGCCCGGCCGATCGATACGCTGATCGACGAGGGGCTGCCGCAATTCCTCGCCGTCCGCAATTACCTGGATGCCCTGCGGGGCGGCGCGTGATCGTCACGGCGGTCAGCGACCGGGGCCTGGTGCGGCTGATCCCGGCGACCTACCACAAGCCGCCCAGCCTGCGCGGCCTGGTGGATAGCGACGAGGAACTGGCGATCCTTGCCGAGATCGAGGGCATTACCAGCGCTCGCCTTGCCGCCGAGCGAGGGCTGAACCTCTATCTCGACCGCCGCGAACTCGCCTGGAAACGCCGCAAGCACGACCTGCAGGTCTATGGCAACACCCATATCAACGCTGCCTTCACCTATACGCGAAAAGGCGGGAACCGCTTCAACGACGAAAACCGCGGCGCCTGGTACTGCGGCTGGGACACGATGACCTCGCTCGCCGAAGTCGCCTTCCACAAGACCCGCGAACTGAAGTTCATCGGCGTGTTCGAGGAGACGGCGCGTTACGTCGAACTGCTGGCGGATTTCATCGGCGAGTATCCCGACATCACCGACGAGCGAGGCCACCCGGCGCTCGACCCCGATCCGGCGATCGGTTATCCCCAGGGCCAGGCGCTTGCCGAGAAACTGAGGCGCGACGGCCATGACGGCCTGATCTATCCATCGGTGCGCCACAGCCAGGGCCGCTGCCTCGTCGCGTTTGAGCCGACGGCCATCCGCAACGTCCGCCCCGGCGCCTCGTGGGACATCGTCTGGTCGGGCAGCGAGGAATACGGCCTCAAGGCCGTGTGACGATGGCCAATTGATTCTCATGAGATTTGGGCATCGGGCCGGCTTCCTCGTGAAAAGCCGGCCCGATGCATCCTTTCCTTCAGGTCCGCTCTGCGACCGGTTCGTCCGCACCGTGAGGAGCCGGAGGTCCGCTCTCACCGGAAACGTCGCGGGTTTCTACCTGAGGGTCTGGAAGCTGTTCTGGCGATTTGTCGCCAGGGAACTTGTCGCCAGGGAATTTATCGAAAGCGAGCTTGACGTCCCTGGTCAGGTCGCGGCCGGTTTCCCACCAGTCGCTGCTCTTCGTCCAGTAGCGCAGCGTCAGCTTGGCGCTGCCGGCATCGAATTCCGCCACGTAGACGGTCGGTGCCGGATCCTTCAGCACCCGCCTGTCGCCGCTGGCGATTGCCATCAGTTTCGCCTGGGTCCGGCCGATATCGCGGTCGGTGCCGATGCTGACTGAAATCTCGTTGCGGCGTGTCTTCAACCGGCTGTAATTGGTGATCGGCACGTTCCACAGCGTTGAGTTCGGCGCCAGCCGGTAGACGCCGTCGGCAGTCCGAAGTTCGGTTGCAAACAACCCGACATCGACGATCGTGCCGGTAACGCTGCCGGTCTCGATGCTCTCCCCGACCCGGAACGGCCGCAGGACCAGAAGCATGATGCCGGCCGCGATGTTCTGCAGCGTGCCCTGGAGCGCGAGGCCGACCGCAAGTCCGATCGCGCCCAGCGCCGCGAGCACCGACGCCGTCTGCACCCCGAACTGGCCGAGCACCATGACGATGACGATGACGAGGATGGCGTAGCGGATAATGTTGGAGAAGAATTGCGACAGCGTCGCATCGATTCCGTGGATGCGCGACAAGCCGCGATGCGCCCAGCGGCTGATCAGGCCGGCGGCCATCCAGCCGAGGATGAGCAGAACGATCGCGCCGACGGCGGAGAAGGAATATTGCACCGCCAGCGCGCTCAACTGAGCGAGCGCTGCTCTGGTGGCCACAACGAATTCCGATGCCTGGTCCATCCGGCAATCTGCTCCCTCTTTCGGTTTCGCCGTTAATTGGCGCAGCAGGCCGCGAGGTCAAGAAAAAAATGGCGCTTTCCCGCGCCTGGCTAAACAATTAGGAAAGTTCAACTTTCAGGTTCAATGGGAGATTTTGAGCGGCAGGATGAAGGACGCACGCCCATCCGTCTCGGCGCCGCGGCCGATCCCCTTGATGGCGGCGATCAGCCGGCCGTTCCGCCCGAGCAGCCGGTCGCCGATCTCGATCAGCCGCGTATTTGGCGTCGCATGCGGCGCGACGCTGCGAAGCCTTGCGGCCAGCGCGAAATCGTCCTCTTCCGGGTTGAGAGAGAGCGCGGCGATCACCGCCGCGGCCGGAGAACGGGAGACGCCCATCCAGCAATGGATGATGATCGGCGCCGACTGGTCCCAGTCGCGCACGAAGGCGATCAGGCTTTCCACATGCGCTTCGCTGGGCGCGATCAAGCCTCCCGTGCCGGCAAAGCCGATATCGTTCATCGCAAGCTTCAGGTGGCGATCGGCGGAAATCACGCCCGGCCGGTGAAAATCCTGTTTTTCGGCGATCAGGCTCACCATTTCGCGCGCCTTGTGTCGCACGGCGGTCTCGGCGATGGCGCCGAGCGGGCAGACAACGATCGCGGTCATGACGCCTTGCCCGAAGTGGCGCGTGCGGCTTCTATCTCATGGAACCGGTCGAGGAAACGCTGTTGCGCCGTCAGTGCCGGCATCGGCTGGATCGGCAGCATGTCGCGGGTGATGCCGCGCGGCTGGCCGAAGAATTTTCGGGCCTCGGCGACCGAAAATCCGGCAAGCTCGGTGGCCTCGAAAAAGGCGGCGATGGTATCGGCCTTCTTGATCAGCGCCTTGAGTTCACGGGTCGGATGCGGCGGCAGGCCGAAGCGCAGGTGGATCGCCGCCTCCAGCCGCTGCTCGACCGCCTTGTAGCCGCCGCCGACCACGGATTTGAACGGCGAGATCATGTCGCCGATCACATATTCCGGCGCGTCGTGCAGCATGGTCATCTGCAGCGCATCGGCCGTGCAGTCCTCGTTGCAGCGTCGGAAGATTTCTTCGACGACGAGGCAATGCTGGGCGACCGAAAACGCGTGGTCGCCGCGCGTCTGGCCGTTCCAGCGGGCGACGCGGGCAAGCCCGTGGGCGATATCGGAAATTTCGACGTCGAGCGGCGAGGGGTCGAGCAGGTCGAGCCGGCGTCCCGACAGCATTCGTTGCCAGGCACGTGGTGCCGTCACCACTGGGCTCACGTCTCGGCCTCTTCAGCCTCGACCGGGAAGGAGAGCCCGCTCCAGGCGGGAAGCGTCAGATTGACCACTACGTCCCCGGCCGAAACCGGAACACCGCGTGCCAAAGCGTCGCCGACTCGGTCGATGCGCACGATCGCCAGTCCCTTGTTGCCGGAAACCGATCCGAGCGTGCCGACCGGCTTGCCGCCGGCCACGATCTCGGTGCCGGAGGCAGGCAGGGCGGCCTCGCCCGAAACGATCGCCACCCGCCGCCGCGCCGTGCCGCGATGCTGCATGCGGGAAACGACTTCCTGGCCGACATAGCAGCCCTTGCGGAAGGAAAGACCATCCGTCTGGTCGAGCAGCACGTCGTGCGGAAAGGCGTCCTGCAGCGCATAGTCGTGGCCCGACATCGAGATGCCGGCGCCGATGCGGAGAGCGTGATAAACCGCTTCCGGCCCGTCACCCAGCTTGCCGGGCGTGCGGGTAAGCGTGATGCCGGACTTGGCAAAGGCGGCATCCTTCACCGCGCCTTTGACCGAATCGTCGCCCCAGAAAACGGTAACCCCGTCTTCGGGACCGGCAGCGATATCTACGGCTGCGCGCAGCTTGTACATGGTCAGGCGCCGCATCAGCGCCTCGCGCTGGGCCGTCTCGGTCTCGATGACGAACCCGTCGCCGTCACGCCAGACCAGGAAATCGAACAGGATCTTGCCCTGCGGCGTCAAAAGCGCCCCCGGCCGGGCTTCGCCTTCCGGCAGCCCATCGATGTCGGTGGTGATCAGCCCCTGCAGGAAATCCTGCGCATCCTTGCCGGTGAGGCGGATCAGGCTTCGCGAGGGAAGAATAGCGGCGGGCATGGTGCGGGAATCCGGTTGTTCTGAGACTGAGAGTTAAGTCTTCGCGACGGCGGCGGCAAGACATGCCGGGCGGCAAATGCAGAGGCGGGGAAATATGCCGCCGCATCCCGCTCTGCCCTGCCGGGCATCTCCCCCTCAAGGGGGAGGATTGGCTGGGGGCACCGTCCGGTTCCCAATATGCGGTGTCGTCTTCCTGAGACGTTATTCGGGGGAATGAAGCCGGCGCGGCAATCTCCCCATGATCTCCCCCTTGAGGGGGAGATGTCACGAAAGTGACAGAGGGGGTAACGGCGGCTCCGCAAATGCAGTGGTCGCGACCAGCACAAAGCCAATCGCAAAACCCGAATTCCCCACCCGCCTCAATCGCCGCCGGAGAAGAACTTCCATTTGCCGTCCGGGCTGATGCCGGCGCGGAAGAAGTTGTAGTTGCCGTTCTCTTCCATGCCGGCGAGGTCGCCGGCCGTCACGATTCGCAGCAGGTCGACCCGTTCGGGGGGCGTCAGCGTCGAAAGCTGCTTGCCGGCGAAATAGGGCCAGACATAGGCCTCGTCCGGTGTGCCGACGTCGAAATGCGCAGCGCCCGTGGAGAGGATGTCGAGCAGGATGGCGAGGATCTCCTGGCCGTCCGCATCGCCCGAAAAGCTCTTCAGCGTCTCGATCGGATCCTCGAATTCGCCGTTCATCACCTGCGTCTGGGTGGGTCCCGTTCCCATCAGGGCACGCAGGCGGGTGACATCGCCGGAGGCCGCGGCCTCGACGAGCTGCTCGCGCATGTGCTTGACCGGCGCCGGCAGCTTGGTCATGTCGCGAATGATTTCCGCCGGCTTACCATCGGCCGGCGCGGGTTTGGCGGCGTTGGGGTCCGCCGGGGGAGCGGTCGTCTTGGTGTCGCCGGCCTGTGCCGAGCGATTGATCGCGGGACCCGGCTGCGGCAGTGTCGTGCCTTCGAAAGCCTGGAGGATGGCCCGGCTCTGGGCCTGTTCCGGCTGGCTAGGCTCGTCGCCCGAGCGAAGCTCGGACAGCGCAAGAGCCTGGCCACCGACCGCCACGGCAAGCACGGTTGCCGCCGAAAGGCGGATGATCAATTGGGCTGTCGTCGTTTCCGCCGCATTCCGCACGGGAAACCTCTATCGTTTATTGAACAGTGCGCTCGGGGGAGAATTCGCCGGCGAGCATGCGGCTCTTGAGCGAATCGAGCATGGCCTCGGCACCCATTTCCCCATGAATGCGGATGGTTTCCCGCATGGCAAGTACCAGAGCTGCGTCGGCGATGATTTCCGGCTCGATACCGTCGGCACGGCCGTCGGCCCAAGCCTCACTCTGATATTCCAAGGCAGCCTGCATCTTCTCATGCACAATCATGTCGTCGATGTCGTTGCGGCCTGTCTGCATTCTGTCGTCCTCGGTGCCCGTTTAATTACTAGCCCGTTAAAAACTTTATCAGCCTTTTATCAAAACGACACGGCCTCCTGCGAAAAGAGGTAAATAATCCTCTAATTTCCGAAGCGCGCGGCGATTTCTGTCGCGAGTGTTGCGCCTTCGATACGATAACGCTCCTCGGCGGTCCTTGCCGCATCGGTGCAGGACGTATGCACGGCGGCAAACGACCGATACCCCCGGTTGAAGGCCGCCGTCAACCGCTCGCGGCGTTTCGGCTCGGTGCCGGTATCGGCATCCAGCAGCTGCTGCATCGAGGCCCGCCACTCGGATGTCGGTGCGCCGCAGAGCGTGCGCAGATACTGGATTGAGCCAAGCACTTCCGCCAGCCGCGTCAACTGCGCGTCATAGGGCGCCGGCTTTTCCTCGATCGCCGGGGGAGGCGGCGGCGGGGTGGCCGGCTGCTGCCTTGTCGACTGGGCGGCGAGCGGGGTGGCCGCTGAAAGTGCCAGCAGCGCCAGGCAGGCAAGTCGCGGAATCAGCTTCATGAACGGGTCTCGAAAGGGCGCGATTGTTTTCGTCTTAGCGGGCATTGATCTCCGCCGCCAGCCTCTCGGCACATTCGAGCACGCTTGCGGGCACCGGCAGACTGCGGATCTCCTCCACCGTATACCAGCCCGCATCCGCCGCATCGTCAGCGGCGGCCGCTTCGAGATCCGCATCCGCTTCGACCCGGAAGACCGACAGAAAGAAATGCCGCCCGTCTTGCCTCTCGCTCTTCAGGTCATAGGTGGCGAAGAGGATGGGATTGCGCACCGGAATGCCGGTCTCCTCCAGGAATTCCCGCACTGCCGTCTGGTCCGGCGTCTCGCCGGGCTCGGCCCGGCCGCCCGGAAAGGCAAACAGATCCATCGATGGCGGGTTCATCCGGCGAATCAGCAGGAATCGGCCATCGCGCTCGAGAATGGCGGAGGACGCAGCTTGAGGGGAAGGGGGCATGTTTGACGTAACCATTGGCCTGATCGTGAGATCCCCGAAGGCTTTCAGGGCGGCGAGCTGATATTGTAAAAGTATTGTATTTTATCGTATGCTTCAAGCGAAGGAGCTTGCGATGGCGCGTGCGAAAACATTCTCCCTCGGCGATGCCTATGACGGCATTTTGGCCGATCTCGTCAAGAATGGCCGCTTTGGCACCGAGACCGAAGCCGTTCGTGCAGGCATCCGGATGCTTGCGGACTACGAGATGCGTGTTCGGTCGCTCCGACATGCGATCAGTGCGGCGGATGCGGAAATCGAGGCCGGGCTCGGCAAGGAATATGCCTCGGGTGCCGACCTGCTGGCCGACGTCATGAACGAGGGCGAAGGCCATTAGCCCAAGCGCCTCATCATCGCGCCTCTGGCACGTGAGGACTTGCGCGGCATCCGTCGCTTCATCGCAGAAAGCAGCCCCTTCTACGCCCGGGAATTCCTGGCAGACATCACCGAAAGGATCGCCTGGATCGCCGAGTCGGATTTCACCGGCACCCCGCGCGACCATGTTTCGCCGGGGACTTCGCGGGTTCCCGTATCGGCAGCGCTGCATCTACTACCGGTCCTAACCCGACCGGATCGCGGTTCTCCGGGTCATGCATGGCGTTCGGGATGTGAAGCCGCAGGATTTCGAATAGGTAAGATGAAAACCTACACCCTCTACGCCATCGCCGCTCTTGCCGAGATCGCCGGCTGTTTCGCCTTCTGGGCATGGTTCCGGCTGGAAAAGCCGGCCTGGTGGCTGGCGCCGGGCATTGCGTCGCTGGTCGTCTTCGCCTGGTTGCTGGCGCTGGTGCCGAGCGAGGCGGCGGGGCGCACCTATGCGGCCTACGGCGCCATCTATATCCTCGCCTCGATCCTGTGGCTCTGGGCCATCGAAGCCCGCGTGCCGGACCGATGGGACATTCTCGGCGTCACGGTGTGCCTGGTTGGCGGCGCCATCATCCTCTTCGGACCGCGCAGCGTCTGATCGTCGACGCTTGACCCGTCTAAAGCCCGATGCCACATAGTCCGCATGTGCGGACGTTACGCCCTGACGGCGACTCCCAAGGATGTTTCTGAGTTCTTCAGCCTGGCGGATCTCGACGATTTCCCGGCCCGCTACAATATCGCCCCGACCCAGCCGATCCTCGTCGTCATGTCGTCGGAAAAGCGCGAGCCTGGCAGCAACCTGCCGGAGCGCCGCGCCTTCCTCGCCCGCTGGGGGCTGATCCCCGGCTGGGTGAAGGACATGAAGGAGTTTCCGCTGCTGATCAATGCGCGCTCCGAGACGGCGATCGGCAAGGCCTCCTTCCGTGCCGCCATGCGCCATCGCCGTATATTGATCCCCGCCACCGGCTTCTACGAATGGCGCCGGCCCCCGAAGGAAAGCGGCGTCAAGCCGCAGGCCTACTGGATCCGCCCGAAGCGCGGCGGCGTCATCGCCTTTGCCGGCCTGATGGAGACCTGGTCCTCGGCCGACGGTTCCGAAGTCGATACCGCCGCGATCATGACCACGGCGGCAAGCGGCGGCATCCGCCACATCCACGACCGCATGCCGGTCGTTATCGAGCCGGAGGACTTTTCCCGCTGGCTCGATTGCAGGACGCAGGAACCGCGCAAAGTGGCCGACCTGATGCGGCCGGTGCAGGAGGATTTCTTCGAGGCGCTGCCGGTCTCCGACCTCGTCAACAAGGTCGCCAACATGGGGCCGGACCTGCAGAAGCCAGTCGCGGTCGCCCCGCCGGAAGAGGAGCCGCCGAAGAAGCCGAAACCCGACTCCACCCAGATGTCGCTTTTCTGATCCTTCGGCTTTCTTCCTTAAGACGGACAATCCCATGAACCTGCTTTCCGCCAGCCTTTCCGGCCTCGCACTCGGGGCTTCGCTGATCATCGCAATCGGCGCCCAGAACGCCTTCATCCTGCGCCAGGGGCTTATCCGGTCCCATGTCTTCATCCTCTGCCTGATCTGCGCCCTGTCGGATGCGACGCTGATCGCCGCCGGCATCGGCGGGCTCGGCACGATCGTCGCGCAATCCCCGGTGCTGATCTCGGTGGTGACGCTGGGTGGCGCGGTGTTTCTCGGAGTCTACGCCTTCATGGCCTTCCGCCGGGCGGTGAAGCCGGCTGCGATGGTGGCAGGTGCGCCGGAACCGATGGGGCTGAAGGCGGCGGTTCTGACCTGCCTTGCCTTCACCTTTCTCAATCCGCATGTCTATCTGGATACGGTCGTGCTGCTCGGCAGCCTGTCAGCGGCCTTCGAAGGGGTGGAACGGGTGGCCTATGGCGCCGGTGCGGCGATTGCCTCGTTCGTCTGGTTCTTCGGGCTCGGTTACGGCGCGCGGTTCCTGGCGCCGCTGTTTGCCAGACCCGCCGCCTGGCGGGTGCTGGATGTCGTCATCGGCATCGTCATGGGCCTTCTCGCGCTGGGGCTCCTGTGGAGTTTTCTCAGCGGTAGGTGACCGATCGGCTCGGCTGGTCCCTGGGCCGGGCCGGGTCAGCCTGCCTGATCAGCCGGCCGGGGTAAGCTTCGGCTTGCGGTTCAGCATCAGGGCGGCGGCAACCACGGCCTTCAAGCCCAACGGACGGTAGGGCGTGGTCATTTCCGGTTTGGATTCAATCTTCTTCTCGGTGCTCATGGCTGTCTCCTCAACACGCGAATCTCTTGTTTGCATTTTGCGATCGCGGCTTTTCCCATAAAAGCGGGCGGAATCGTGGCCGGCAAGCCGGCACCGCCGCCCGCTATTCATAGAACTGTCATCTTGCGGGAAACTGTTGCGCGGAAGTTGCAACTTACCGAGTGCGTCTGCCTTCAGACGTTCGCACTGTCATCCTCGATTGTAATCGTGCCGTAGCGGCGGTGCCAGGCGCGGGCGCTGAACGGCAGGACGAGCAGATAGCCGACGACAGTGATCGACAGCACTTCCCAGGTGTAGCTCATCAGCAGCGCCACATAGAGCACCACGCCGAGCATGATCGGCAGCATCATGTCGCGGCGGATCCGGCTCGACTTGCCGGACCAGACGGGCAGGCGAGACACCAGCAGGTAGCCGATCAGCAGAGTATAGGCGACGCTGGCATAAACGAAGACCGGCGTCGGCTGGAGGCCGAGGAAGCCGAGATAGACGGGCAGCAGCACCAGCATGGCGCCCATCGGCGCCGGCACGCCGACGAAGAATTCCGATTGCCAGTCGGCCTTGATGTTGCGGTCCTCCATGACGTTGAACCGGGCGAGGCGCAGGCCGGCGGCGATCGCATAGAGCAGGGCGGCGATCCAGCCCATCGAATGGGCCTGGTCGAGCAGGAAGGCGTAGGAGACCAGCGCCGGCGCGACGCCGAAATTGATGATGTCGGCAAGCGAATCCATCTGCACGCCGAATTTCGACGTCGCCTTCAGGAGCCGCGCCACCCGCCCGTCGATCCCGTCCAGAAAAGCGGCGAGCAGCACCATGGCGACCGCGAGTTCGTAACGCCCCTCGAAGGCGAGCCTGATCCCGGTCAGGCCCGCGCAGATGGCAAGCACGGTGATGAGGTTCGGCACCAGCAGCCGGAGCGGGATTTCGCGCAGACGAGGCCCGCGGGCCTCGTCATTGGGGCGATGTGGTTCCCGGTGAAGCTCATTCTGCGAAGAGGGGCGCGAAGGCGGTGAGGCTGGCGTCTCCATGAAGCTTGGTCTTCCCTTTACGTACGGCGGCTGATGATCGGACCCTTGGTCGAGCCGAATTCCGCAAGCACGGTTTCGCCGCCGATGGCGAGCTGGCCGACCGAAACGCGCGCCTGGCCGCCCGCCGGTACGAAAACGTCGAGACGCGAGCCGAAGCGGATCAGGCCGAACCGTTCGCCGGCATTGACCGATTCGCTCGGCTTCACCCAGCAGACAATGCGCCGCGCCACCAGCCCGGCGATCTGCACGACGCCCACCTTGCCGTGGCGGGTTTCGATGACGAGGCCGTTGCGCTCATTGTCCTCGGAGGCCTTGTCGAGTTCGGCATTGATGAACTGGCCGGGGCGATATTCGATGCGCGACACCTGGCCACGCACCGGCGAACGGTTGATGTGGCAGTCGAACACGTTCATGAACACCGAGATGCGCAGCATAGGCTCCGAGCCGAGCTGCAGCTCGACCGGCGGCACTACCATGGCGACATGGCTGATGCGACCGTCCGCAGGGCTGAGGATGAGGTCGTCGTCCTGCGGCACCGCCCGTTCCGGATCGCGGAAGAAGTAGGCGCACCACAAGGTCAGCACCAGGCCGATCCAGAACAGCGGCTCGGCGATATAACCGAGGATCAGCGAGGCGATGAAGAAGGCAGCGACGAAGATGTAACCTTCCTTGTGGATCGGCACGAGCGTATTGCGGATGGTGTCGAAGAGGTTGATCAACGTTTTCTCCCGTATGTCAGTGCCATCTGACTACAGCGAAACCGTTTTTGCGGCAATGCGGTTCCGTGGGGTGAACCCGCCGCGCCAACATGTTGCACAAAAATGCCGCCGCTACCCCCGTGCGGCCCGCAGATACGCGGCATATTCACTTGGCGGGCAACCCACGCGCTGGCTGAACGCGGTGCTGAAGGCGCTGGCTGACTGGTAACCAACGGTCTCCGCGACTTCCTCCAGCGTATTGCCGCCGCGCAGCAGCACGTCCTTCGCCAGCGCCATGCGCCAGCCGAGCAGATATTCGACCGGCGCGACCCCGACCGCCTCGGAAAACCGCCGCGCGAAGACCGAGCGAGACATGCCGACGCGCCTTGCCAGTTCCTCGACCGTCCAGCCGCGGGCGACATCGGCATGGATATGGCCGAGCGCCTGGGCGAGCTGCGGATCGGCAAGGCCGCCAAGCAGACCGGCATGCGGCGACCAGGCGGCTTCGCGCCGCAGGGTCTCGATCAGCATCACCTCGATCAGGCGGCAGAGGACCGCCTCGCGCCCGGGCCGGCTGTCGGCGGCCTCCTCCAGGATGATCGAGACCAGCGCCCGCAATCGCACGGCCGTCTTCTCGGTGGCCGGCACATGGACGAGGCGCGGCAGCAATCCGATCAGCAGGTCGGCATTGGCGGGATCGCATTGGATGAGCCCGCCGAGAACGCGCGTCGCTGGTCCCGATCCCTCGTCGCCAATACGTATCTCGCCGTCAACGGTATGGCGGGCCTTGAAGGCATCGTCCGACAGCTCGGTTTGCGCGCCGATTTCGTTCTGGAACGAATCCGAGAGCGGTCTAGCCGAGAGGACATAATCGCCCTCCTGCAGCTCGACGGGGCCGCTGTCATTGGTCCTGAACCAGCAGCGGCCCTCCGTGACGAAGTAGAAGGTCGGTCCCGACTGTTCGGGAACGCGAACGCCCCACCGTCCCCTGGCCGACATGCTGCCGAGCAGAACGGTGGATAGGCGAAGCAGCTTGATAACGTCGGCAAGAGCATCCATCGGGACGATCCGTAATGAATAATGGAGTTTCTATTATAGAGTGTTCCGCTTGGCCGGGCTAGTGAGCGCTCATCAGCAATTTGGAGCCAAACACATGACCAAGACCATTCTCATCACCGGCTGCTCGTCGGGCCTCGGAAAGACGACTGCGCGCCATTTCGCCGCCAAGGGCTGGAACGTCGTTGCGACAATGCGCAGGGCGGAACCGGAGCTCGCCAATCAATATCCCGACCACATCCTGGTCGCCGCCCTCGACGTCGCCGATCCGGCGAGTATCGAGGCAGCCATCCAGGCCGGCGTCGATCGCTTCGGCGGTCTCGACGCGGTCGTCAACAATGCCGGCATCACCATGGTTTCGATCTTCGAGGCGACGCCGGTCGATGCGATCCGCCGGATCTTCGAGACCAATGTCTTCGGCATGATGAACGTCATCAGGGCCGCCGTCCCGTATCTGCGCCGGCGCGGCGGCGGCACGATCGTCAACGTCGGCTCGGGCGTCGGCATCGCGGCCATGCCGCTGTTGTCGCTCTACAGTGCCTCCAAGCAGGCGGTCGAAGGCCTGTCCGAATCGCTCTCCTATGAACTGTCATCGCAGAACATCAAGGTCCGGCTGATCCAGCCCGGCGCGATGCGCAGCACCAACTTCACCGCCACTGGCATGGCCGCTTCGCAGGCGGCACCGGTGCCGGAAAGCTACAGGCCCTATTTCGACCACATGCTCCAGTCGATGATCAACTATCCCTTCGCCTCGACGGAAGAGCAGTCGGTGGTCGAGGCGATCTTTGCGGCCGCCATCGACCCGACGGACCGCCTTCGCTACCAGGTCGGCCCGGATGTGGAGGAATATGCCCGCCTGCGCTGGTCGACCTCGGAGGCCGAATATCGCGCCGGCATGCAACGGTTGACCGGCCACACCGCCTGGCAGGCAAAGGAAAAATGATCGCAGCGCGAAGGACCGGTGCGAGCCGGCCCCTCGTCATCGCGACTGGCGGCATGTCACCGCCACCCAAGCCCCGGCGCCACATGCTTCAAGATGCTCTCCAGCACATGGGCGTTGTAATCGACGCCGAGCTGGTTTGGCACGGTGAGCAGCAGCGTATCCGCCTCGGCAATCGCCTCGTCGGCCTTCAGCTGGTCGATCAGCCTGTCCGGTTCGGCGGCATAGGAGCGGCCGAAGATCGCCTGGGTCTGCGGGTCGATATTGCCGATCTGGTCCTGGCTCTCGCCGCTGCCGCCGAAATAGGCGCGGTCCGTGTCGTTCATCAGCGCGAAGATGCTGCGGCTGACGGAGACGCGCGGTTCGCGGACATGGCCGGCTTCCTTCCAGGCCTCGCGATAGATGCGGATCTGCTCGGCCTGCTGGATGTGGAACGGCTTGCCGCTCTCGTCGGTCTTGAGCGTCGAGCTCTGCAGGTGCATGCCGAGCTTGGCGGCCCAGACGGCGGTCGCGTTGGAGCTCGAACCCCACCAGATGCGGTCGCGCAGGCCGGCGGAATGCGGCTCCAGGCGCAGCATGCCGGGCGGGTTCGGGAACATCGGCCGCGGATTGGGCCTGGCGAAACCTTCGCCGCGCAAAACGTCGAAGAACACTTCCGCATGGCGCCGGCCCAGGTCGGCGTCGGTCTCGCCTTCCGCCGGCTGATAGCCGAAATAGCGGAACCCGTCGATCACCTGTTCCGGCGAGCCGCGGCTGATGCCGAGCTGCAGGCGCCCGCCGGAAATCAGGTCGGCAGCGCCGGCATCTTCCGCCATGTAGAGCGGATTTTCATAACGCATGTCGATGACGGCCGTGCCGATCTCGATCTTCTTGGTGCGGGCACCGACGGCGGAGAGAAGCGGGAAAGGCGAGGCAAGCTGCCGGGCGAAATGGTGGACGCGGAAATAGGCGCCGTCGGCACCGAGTTCTTCGGCCGCCACCGCAAGGTCGATGGATTGCAGGAGGACGTCGGACGCCGACCGCGCCTGCGACTGCGGCGAGGGGGTCCAGTGTCCGAAGGAGAGAAAGCCGATCTTTTTCATGATGCTACCGTTTCTGAGAGGGGTGGGCGCACGGCATATGGTCTTCCGGCTACGGGTGTTGGGGCGGGGCCGGACCTGCGACCTCCCTCATCCCTGTGACGAGCACAGGAATGAAGACGGAGCGCGCGCGCTCCCCAACCGTCATTCCACGGCCGAATACCATAGCGGCATTGACTTGCCCCACAGATGGCACGCCGTCCCCCACATTCACAGTCACCGCCCTGTGAACAGTGCGTCCGCTTACCGCGCCGCCTGCGGGTCCACCCAGCCCATCCAGGTGGTGAAGGCAAGCAGTGGCGAGCCGAAGAAGATCAACACCAGCATATAGGCGATGGCAATGCTGCCGAGGACGAGCATGCGGGGAGTGAGGTATCTCTTCACGTCAAACCTTGTCCTGTCTGTTTCATTCCGCTGCCGGAACGCCACGCATGACGACGCCGAGGTCGTCCTCCTCGCGCACCTTGCGCAGTTGTTCTTCGGCCTGCACCGCTTCGCGCTGGCGGTTCCACATCGAGGCGTAAAGCCCGTTCTGTTCGAGCAACGCATTGTGTGTGCCGCGTTCGGCGATCTGCCCGTCGCGCAGCACGATGATCTCGTCGGCGCCGATGACGGTCGAAAGCCGGTGGGCGATGACCAGCGTCGTGCGGTTCCTGGACACCACGTCGAGGGCCGACTGGATCTCGTGTTCGGTCGTGGTGTCGAGCGCCGAGGTCGCCTCGTCGAGGATGAGGATCGGCGGGGCTTTGAGGACGGTGCGGGCGATCGCCACGCGCTGCTTCTCGCCGCCCGAAAGTTTCAGGCCGCGCTCGCCGACCTTGGTTCCGAAACCGTCCGGCAGCGCGCTGATGAAATGGCCGATCTGTGCCACGTCGGCGGCGGCCAGCACCTCTTCCTCGCTGGCCGAGGGGCGGCCGTAGCGGATGTTGTAGGCGATCGTGTCGTTGAACAGGACGGTATCCTGCGGAACCATGCCGATCGCCGCGCGCAGCGAATGCTGCGTGATGTCGCGCACGTCCTGCCCGTCGATGGTGATAGAACCGCCTTGGACGTCGTAGAACCGGTAGAGCAGCCGGGAAATCGTCGACTTGCCGGCGCCGGACGGCCCGACGATCGCCACCGTCTTGCCCGCTGGCACCTCGAACGAGACACCCTTCAGGATCGGCCGGGCCGGATCGTAGGAAAAATGCACGTTCTTGAAGGCGATCGCGCCCTGGCCGATGTCCAGCTGCCTGGCATCCGGCCGATCGACGACCTCCGGCTGCACTTCCAGGAGTTCGAACATCTGCTCGATATCGGTCAGTCCCTGGCGGATTTCGCGATAGACGAAGCCGATGAAGTTGAGCGGCACGGAAAGCTGCAGCAGCAGCGCGTTGACGAACACGAAATCGCCGATCGTCTGCTCGCCGCGCTGTACGGCCAGCGCCGACATCACCATCATGACGGTCGTGCCGAGGCCGAAGATGACGCCCTGGCCGAAGTTGAGCCAGCCGAGCGAGGTCCACACGTCGGTCGCGGCCTTCTCGTAGCGCGCCATCGACGCGTCGAAGCGCTTGGCTTCCATCTCCTCGTTGCCGAAATATTTGACCGTCTCGAAATTGAGGAGCGAATCGATCGCCTTGGTATTGGCGTCGGTGTCGCTGTCGTTCATCGAGCGGCGGATGGCGATGCGCCAGTCGCTGGCCTTGACTGTGAACCAGATGTAGAGCGCCACCGTGACGGCGGTGACGAGAACGTACCAGAAGCCGTAGCTGACCCAGAAAATGATGGCCGTCAGCAGGAATTCGAGCAGCGTCGGGACGGTGTTGAGAATGGTGAACCGGACGATGGTTTCGATGCCCTTGGTGCCGCGCTCGATGATCCGCGACAGGCCGCCGGTCTTGCGCTCCAGATGGAAGCGGAGCGAGAGCTGGTGCATGTGCACGAAGGTGCGATAGGCGAGTTGGCGCACCGCATATTGCCCGACCGAGGCAAACAGCGCGTCACGAAGCTGGTTCAGCCCGACCTGCAGGATGCGGGTGAAATTGAGCGCGATGACCAAAACCACGGCGCCAAGCAGGAAGGCGGGCAGGATGCCCGCCATGTCCAGCTTGCCGTTCAGCGCGTCCGTCGCCCATTTGAAGAAATAGGGCACCGTCAAGAGCACGAACTTGGCGAGGAACAGGTAGAAGGTGGCCCAGATGACGCGGGCCTTCAGGTCGGCGCGCCCTTGCGGCCACATATAGGGCCACAGGTTGACGAGCGTGCCGAGCGGATTGCTGGCATCCGCCGATATGGTCTTCTTGGTATTCGCCATCAATGTCTCCGGGACGGGCGCGTGGAAACGCCTCCCGCACATAAGGTCCGGGGAAGAATGTTGCAATGACGGTTTCGTGAAACTTGAAGGCCGGGCGATCGGCGGCAGGCGGCACTCAGTGGCGAGGGCGGGATGTTACCCGCCCTGGCTGATCGCCTTACTTGGTATTGGTGGAGGAGGCGGGCGCGGGGCTTGTGGCCGGCTTGGTGGTTGCCGACGCGGCCCAGGAAATGTAGTAATAGGCCTCGCCGACCATGCCGAAATAGGAGCTCGCGCCGGTCGCCTTCTCGATATAGCTGCCATCGGCATTGCGCACGAACTTGCCGCTTTCGTCCCGCGTCAGGCGGTCCTTGAGGAACTGGGTCCAGTCGGATTTGTCGACGGAAGTAATGCCGGCTGAAGTCTGTTTGCCGTCGGTAATGTCCCAGGCGGTGATCTTGTCGCCGGCGACCGCGTCGGTCAAAGTCAGGGTGCCGGCATCGATCGCCTTCTGCATTGCCTCGGCCATCGCCTTGCTGTCGGGGCTCGCCTTCAGCGCGTCCAGCTTCTCCTGGAGCGCCTTCATGAACGCCTTGCTGGACATGTCGCCAACCGATCCGTCGCCCGCGGTATCGGGGGCATTGCCGTTCAGGGTCTGCTGCAGCGAGGCAATCAGCGCCGCAATCTTGTCATCCTCATAGTCGTTGTCGCCACCGCTGCCGCTGGAAAACAGCATGTCGGCGAGCGACGAGGAGGACGAGCCGGACGTCGAGCTGCCGGGTGTCCTGTTGTCGGAGACATCCTTAAATGCGTTGAGGGCCACCTGAGAGGACCAAATCCGAACGGAATTAATGCTGGAAACCATTTTCTTCTCCTGTCCGCGCGGCATGGATCAGAGTCGGAGATAATATGCGAGCACGCCGCCTGACCACCGCCGTATTCCTCCCAACCTGCGCGAAGCTGGCCGATGCTGCATCTCGGGGGCTGCCGGCGCGGAAATGCGCGGTTCTCGCTGGTGCAGGGCAACGGCGGTGCCTTCGCAGCGTGTCGGGTGGAGCGAGGACCTCGCGTTATCCGGGTCGGGTGCGACAACGGGCCGACTCGGGGGCACTGCCAGTTTCTGCTGTGGCTCAAGGAGATTCCTGCACCGAGCGCTTTGGCCGCAAACCCGGGCGGCCGCACCGGACGTCGTGTCCGGTGCGGTTTTGGTTGGGAAAAAGGGCAGGCGGGGTATTTCGGGATACTGGGTGTTCAGGCTTTCCGCCTGCCCCGACCGTTTCCTGCAGCTTTCCGAGAGTTGTCAGTTCCCGTTCCACTACGTTCGACGGCCATCACCGGAAACCGGGGTCCGAAAACCCTTGGACGAGGATGCCGGTTCGCGAACCCCGTTTCCCATCCGATGACGGGGGCATTATGGGGCGGCTTCGGAAGGCGGGGATGGCTGGGGAAATGAATGCGGCTAAAGACTTGGTTGGGTTGGGCGGTTTTTTCACGAGGTGGGAAATTGTCCCCGGTTTCTTGGCAGGGGAGATGCGCAGGAAAGGTCATTCGCACCGCCGACGCGGCGCGGCTGGATTCCTGTGACAAGCACAGGGATGAGGAAGGTCGGGGAGCCGCGGCAATCCCAAACGATGTCCCAAATGGACCAGGAGGGGTATTGATACCCCAAATCGCCCCCTTACGACCGGCGCTGTATCATCCGCTGGCGATGGAGTTCTTCGGCGTCCGGCAGGGCCTCGTCCGGTACGCCGAAAATCTGGCCGGGCTGGATGACGTCGGGGTTGCGGATCTGGTCTTCGTTGGCGAGGTAGATCGTCGTATAGCGCACACCCTGGCCGTAGACGCGGCGGGAAATCTGCCAGAGTGTATCGCCGCGGCGGATGATCACCGAGCTGCGTTCGCTCTGAGTCAACGGCTCCTGCTGGATGGTGCGGGTGCCGCTGGCGTCGGTCACCGTCATCGGGGCGGCTGTGGTGGCCGGAATGCCGTGCAGTTCGCGGGCAATGACCGGGCCGACGGCGCGGGCGATCATTTCGCCGATCCGCTTCAGGCCGGCCCCGACGCTTGCGACATCCTTGGGAAGCGCGTCGAGCGCGGCGCCTGCTGCGGCCGCGTTCTGGACGGTGGTTTCGGCAAGCACCCGGGCGGAGGCGGCCGCCTCGGCCGGCAGGCGGTATTCGGATAGCGATTTCAGGGCGATCGAGGTGGCGGAGCGGGCGGCTGCCATCTGTTCCGCAGAGGGTACGCGGCCGTCGTCGTAAAGCCCGCGCAGCAGGTTGAAGGCGCGTACCGCCTCATTGCGCAGCTTGTCGAAGGCGCCGCTGTCGGCCGCCGACATGCCGTTATTGGCGGCCTGCGACGCCGCAACGGCGGCGACCTGATCGCCGGCCGGGCGGTTGAAGGGCACTTCGACCCGTACCAGAGGCTGGCCGCCGGCCCCGAGCACCTCGACGCCGATCCGATGGTCGCCGACTGCGAGGTCGATCGCTCCTTCGATCACGAAACTGCCGTCCTGGCCCGCCTGGGCGGTGCCGATCGGCCGGCCGTCGGCTTGGCCGCGCAGCAAGGTGCCGGCCTTCGTGTTACCGGCGACGAAGATCTTGTTGCCCTCGATTTCGACAGCCGTGATGCGCAGTTCAGGTGCAGCGGATGTCGCCGTCGGAGAGGCGGGCGTCGAGACCGGTATGCTCGGCGCGGAAGACGCAAGATTGGACGAACCGGACGGCGGTGCCGGCAGGGTGGCAACGGAGGGCGTGGCCGACGGGTTGGCGGAGGGGGCGGCCGACGGGGCGACAAGCGCGGGGCTGGCGGGAGCCGGATTGGCGGCGGGCGAAGCTGCCGCGGCCTGGGCGGCCGGCTGCGCAGCGCTCACGCCAGGAAGAGTTGCGGCGTCCGGGGTCGGCGTGGCGATCAGGCGGCTTGCCTTGCCGGGCTTGGTGACCATGGCGAGCAGCTTGCCGTTCTTGTCGGCGGGCACCGAGACGGTCGCCGTTTCTTCCGACACGGTGGTCTTGCCGTCCTTGCCGATCGCCTTGAGCACGAGCTGGTGGTCACCGGGCGGCAGCGGCTTTTCCAGGATGGCGGCGAAATCGCCGCTCGGGCCGACATCGACCTTGGCGACGGTCGCGGCGCCATCGGTGACTTCGAGCTTGGAATTGGGGGCAGCGCGGCCGGCGATCACGGTCGAACCGTCCGGCTCGACGCGCAGCACGTCGAAGGAGGGCGGAGTCATCGCGGTCGTCTGGCCTGCTGGGGAAGACGCGGCAGGCTGGGCCGTCTGCGGCGCGGTGGCAGCGGCCTGGTCGGCCGGCTTTGCGGCGTCGGGCGCCCTGGCCGTCGGCTGGGGTTCCGTCACTGCGTCCTTGACGGCATTGCCTGCGGCATTGATCGCATCGCCGATCGGCTTTGAATCCTTGTTTATCGCAGGCATCACCAAGAACACCATCAGCAGCGATGCGATAGCCAATACGATCAGAGCCAGCCAGCCGGCGCGGTTTTTCATCATCAATGCCTCTCCCGACAGCTATGGCTGTCGCATATTCGGATTAACCTTTTCCTCCCGCCTTCACAAGCTTTTCACACGATAAACCCTTGCTCTTCCGGGCATTTCCCGTCAATTTTGACGACCGGGGGCAGGTTTGGCCCTCCCTTTGAAATGCGTTGCGGAGAAAACTGTGCCGATTCGATCCATTTGCGTTTACTGCGGCTCGCAGCCGGGACGCGATCCCGCCTATATTGCAGCCGGCCGTGCGCTCGGAAAATCCATCGCCGCCCATGGGCTTCGGCTTGTCTATGGCGGAGGCACCAAGGGCATCATGGGTGCGGTCGCAGCCGGCGTTCTGTCGAACGGTGGTCAGGTTACCGGCATCATTCCCGAATTCCTGGTCGACATGGAGGCCACGCGCCATTCGCTCGGCCAGCTCGACGAGCTGATTGTGACCGAGGACATGCATGCGCGCAAGCACAAGATGTTCGAGCGCGCTGACGCTTTCGTGACCCTGCCGGGCGGTATCGGCACGCTGGAGGAGATCGTCGAGATCATGACCTGGGCGCAGCTCGGGCGGCATGAGAAGCCGATGGTGTTCGCCAATATCGGCGGTTTCTGGGATCCGATGCTCGACCTCATCACCCACATGCGCGAACAGGGTTTCATCCACCGTGCGCATCTGGTCCAGCCGCTGGTCATCGCCGATGTTGAGGAGATCGTTCCGGCGATCCTCGAACAGGGCGAGGACCGCCTGCCGTCCGGTGGCGAAGACGCGGTGATTTCAAGGCTTTGAGAGCAGGCGCTTAACTTCTAGTCGACGATGAAGAGCCGGGCTCCGGCCGATGTCGACGAGCGGTGGGGCTCGGCATCATCCGCCACCTGATAACTCATGCCGGGCTTCAGCACGAAGACCCGGCCGTCTGTGAGTTCCGTCGTCAGCTCGCCTTCAAGGCAGAGCAGGATATGGCCTTTGACGCACCAGTGGTCGGCGAGATAGCCCGGGGTATATTCGACCATCCGCACCCGGATCCCGCCGAAATGGCATGTCTGCCAGGTCGCCAGTCCCGTATCGCCCTTGTGCTCGGTCTTCGGTACGGCGCTCCAGTCGGTGGTGCCGAACGGGATATCGCTGATTTTCATGGGAATGCTCCGGAAAGGCCTATCGGCCGCGCGCCTGCTTCAGAAGAGACCAGGTATAGATCGCCAGTGCCGTCCAGATCAGCACAAAGGCACCGAGCTTCACGGGGCTGAGTGGCTCGTGGAAGGCGAAGACCGCGACCAGGAAGATCATCGTCGGGGCAATGTACTGCATGATCCCGATGGTCGACAGCTTCAACAGTTTGGCGCCGTTGGCATAGATCATCAGCGGTGCGGCGGTGATGATGCCGGCGGCCATCAGAATGAACGTGTCCCAGCCGGTCGAGTTGAGGAGATGGCCCTGGCCGGTCGATTCCAGCCAGATCACATAGGGCAGGCAGGGAATGCTGATCAGAAGCACTTCCAGGAAGAAACCCTGGTTCGGGCCGATCGGCAGGGTTTTCCGGAACAGCGCATAAAACCCCCAGGTGACGGTGAGCGCCAGCGAAACCCACGGCAATCCGCCCGCGTCATAGGTGAGGATCGCCACCGCCACCGCCACAAGGCCGATCGCGGCGAGCTGAACCGGCGCCAGCCGCTCCTTGAGCAGGACCGCCGCTAGGAAGATGCTGAACAGCGGATTGATGAAATAACCGAGCGCCGCATCCAGCGTCCGGCCAGCGGCGACCGCCCACACATAGATGCCCCAGTTCGCCATTATGATCAGGGCGGTCAGGCATGCCATGGCCAGCATGCGCGGGTTCTGCACGGCCACCTTGAGATCGCCGGTGCGACGCAGGACCAAGAGTACGGCCCCGGCGACCGGCACTGACCAGATCGCCCGATGCGCCAGTACTTCCAGCGAAGGAAGATGGGCAACCGCCTTCAGATAGAACGGCAGGAAACCCCAGAGGAAATAGGCCGTCAGCCCGAAGGCGAAGCCGCGCGGCGTATCTTCGTTCTTCACTGTCGTCGCCGGGGCGGTGTCGGTGGCCATGCGGGTGTTTCCGGTATGTTGTTCTGGTTGTCTCCCGTTTAAACGAATGGGTCGAGCCGGACCAATTCATTTCATTGAAGGACCAATCGTTTGTCGCGATTCCGTCGGCTTGGCTTGCGATAGTGATCCCCTGTTAGAACGGAGGAATTGGATGAATTTTGAGAACCAGCCGTTGCACCGGCAGATCTATGCCCGCCAGATCCTGGCCAAGGCCGGCGTTGGGGCCAACGATCGGCTGCTTGCCGCCTTCGCCGCCGTGCCGCGCGAACAATTCGTGGGCCCGCCGCCCTGGGTCTACAATGATTTCCGCAATTACCGCGAGCTCGCTTCCACAGATCCGCTGGTGCTCTACCAGGATGTGCTGGTCGGGCTGGACACGGCGCGCGGCGTCAACAACGGCATGCCGTCGCTGCATGCCGGAGGCCTCCACGCGCTTGGCATCCGCGACGGCGAGACGGTCGCCCATCTCGGCGCCGGGACGGGCTATTACACGGCGATCATCGCCGAGCTGGCCGGGCCGTCGGGCCGGGTGATCGCCGTCGAATACGACGAGGCTCTCGCGGAAAAGGCGCGGCGGAACCTGGCCGGTTACGCCAATGTCGAGCTCGTCCGTGGCGACGCGACCGAATGGCCGAAGGAGGATGCGGACGTGATCTACGCCAATTTCGCGCTCGACCACCCGCCGGCCGCCTGGATGGACAATCTCGCGGTCTCCGGGCGCGCACTCTTCCCGCTCGGCTTCCCGGCGACCGACCACGGCCGGTCGAGCGGCTTTACCCGTTCCGCGGGTTTCCTGATGATCGACCGCCGTGCCAAAGGTTTTGGCGCCAGATTCCTGCAGCCGGTCTCCTTCGTCTGGGCCGAAGGCCAGCAGCCACCTCCGCCGGGCCGCCACGAGGGCCTCGCCGAAGCCTTCCGCTCGCGCCGCGGCTATCAGGTCCGCAGCCTGCGCTGGCGGCAGCCGCCTCAAGAGGGCGAGTGGTACGGCGAGGAGGATTGGGGGCTGAGTTTTGAGGAGGTGTGAGGGGGGGAGGGTTAGGGATGCCGTACCGCCTCATGTCCCGTAGTTGATCGCCCTGCCAAAGGGGGAGATCATTGGGAGTCTGCCGCGCCGTCCCACCGGTTGTTTCCAACCCGAATCTCTGATCAACCACGCAAACAAATGTCGGCGGAGGCGAATGTCATGGCGGAGCAGGATTCCATCGAGCTTTTCGAACAGCAGATCGGACGCGCGGACGTGCTCGGCTTTACGGCCGCCGGAAGCACCGTGGTCCTGAACGGCTGCACGCTGGAGGCGGCGGACCTGTCGGGGCTCGATCTTCAGCGCTGGGAATTCAGGAACTGCAGGATGACGAATGTCAATCTGCGGGCCGCGGATCTCGAAGGGGCCAAGTTCGAGGGATGCCGGGGACCGTTCGCCAATTTTTCAGGCGCGAACCTCGCGGAAGCGGAATTCCGGAACTGCGACTTCAACAACGCCGTTTTCCTGGAAGCCAAAATGAACGACACCCGGTTCGCTGGCTGCAAGCTGACGGGCGCCAATCTGACGCGGATCGCCTCGCTCGGCCTGTCGTTCAAGGAGACGATCCTGGCGCAGGCGAGGCTTCCCGCAGTGTCGTTCCGGAGATCCCGGATCGAGCGGGTCGATTTTGGCATGGCCGATCTGTCGAAATGCGATTTTCGCGATGTCGTGTTCGACGGCTGCAGCCTGCGCGACGCGGGGCTTGTCGATGCGAGGTTCGAAGGGGCCGATCTGCGCGGCGCGGACCTCGGTGGGCTGAAGCTGATCGACGCCAGGAAGTTCAAGGGTGCCACGATCTCGCGGCAGCAGGCCGGAGATATCCTGGCGGAACTGGGACTGAAGGTTCAATAGCCGGGTGCGGCATCCTCAGTCTCCGGTTCTTCCAGTCGTCTTGCAGGTGAGCAGGGTTAGACGGCCACCCGCCGTGCTTCCTTGTCGGCCGACTTGCGGTCTGCGCCGTGTTTTTCGATGATGGCCTTCGCATCCTCAACCGAAATGCGATGCTTCTTGGCAAAGGGGATAGGTTGGTAAGGCTGGTCCGGGGTGTTTGCTTTTTTATCAGACATGGACGTCTCCGATCTCGATGCTCCGGCAGGATGCCGCAGCCTCTTGGATGAATGAAATAGTGAGGGAGTTGGTTGCCAGGCGCTGCTGCGACATTACCGCGAGCGGCCACCTCAATATGTCGTCTATATGGTACGAAAGCCCCCGATACACAATGGCCAGGATCACAGCCAAGGATCAGGTCTGCAGGATCCGGCAAGGCACCGCATCGAAACTCTGCCCACTCCGGCCCCCACGGGGGTCTTGCAGGGACGGTATTGCCGCACGAACCCTTCAATATTTCTTCTTGCGGACGATCTTGTTGCCCCGTGGCCCGCTCAGCACCGGCGTCCTGTCGCGGTTTTCCGCAAGCAGGCTGCGCCAGCGTTCCAGACGCTCGGCGGAAAGTTCGCCGCTGGCGACGGCCGCCTGCACCGCGCAGCCCGGTTCGTGGGCATGGGTGCAATCGCGGAACCGGCAATTCGGCGCCAGATCGGTGATCTCGGCAAACAGCGTATCGATGCCGTCGGTAACGTCGCTGACATAGAGCGTCCTGATGCCCGGCGTATCGATCACCCAGCCGCCGCCCGCAATCGCATGCAGCGATCGTGCCGTCGTGGTGTGACGGCCCTTCGCGTCATGTTCGCGGATGCTTCCGGTCTTCTGCATCGTATCGGAGTGAGGTCCGGCCAGGGTGTTGACCAGCGTCGACTTTCCGACGCCGGAGGAACCGACCAGGGCGACGGTCTGCCCGACACCGCACCACGGCTTCAGGAGGGAAACCGCATCGTCGGACCGTGCATTCAGGACGACCACCGGCAGGTCGCGCTGCAGCGCCTTGGCCTGCTGCTCAAAGAGGCCGGCGTCTTCAACCGTGTCGGCCTTGGTCAGCACGATCACCGGATTGGTGCCTGCCTGGTTGGCCATGATCAGGTAGCGTTCCAGCCGTCCGGGGTTGAAATCGGCATTGCACGACGTGACGATGAACAGGGTATTCACATTGGCTGCGGCAAGCTGCTGGCCGTGCCCGCCTTCCGAACGCCGCTGAAACACGGTTTTCCGGTCGAGACGGCGCACGAACAGGCCTGTCAGCGGGTCGGCAAGAACCCAGTCGCCTACCGCAAACTCCGCGGTATTGGCATTGGCAGGCAGTTCTAGATCGACCGGCCCATTGACATCGATCGCATCGACGCGCGCCCGGTGAACGGAGGCAATGCGCCGGACCAGGAGTTCCGTCTCGTCCGGCCCGACCTGAGCCGCAAAGAAATCGGACCAGCCGAGCAGTTCAAGCGATGAAGGCGGGTTGGAGCCGGTCAAGGTTCGATACGGAAATTCGGGGACGACGTCATGGGTAGGCTTTCCGCAGGTTGCGATTGCGTGGTTTTATGGAGAACCGCGTTGTCCACGCTCCAACAGTGTCGATAGCGGGTAACCCAATACAGCAATCACTGGACGGTGGAAATGGCGCCGCAGCGAAGAACGACCCTCGAGCTCGACGGGGAAACCGTCAATCGGCTCGTCCAGCACCTCGATCGTGATTTTGTCGCCAGCGGCTTCAACAGGCTGGAGGGCGGCAGTACCGAGGTTTACAGGATCGATCTCGTCGCGGCGGAGCACGGCCCGCTCGTCCTCAAAATCTATCCGGATCAACCCGAATGGCCGCCGAGGAAGGAGAACCTGGTGGCCGGCTGGCTGGAAGGGCTGATACCGCCTGTTCCCCGGTGGCTGCGGGTCGATGAAACGCGCACCCTTCTGCCGTTGCGCTACGCTCTGTTGACGTTGTTGCCCGGCCGTTCGCTCCGCCACTGGATGGGCGAACCGGATATCGCGCAGGCTTATCGGCAGATGGGAGAGCTGCTGAGGCAGGTTCACGCCGTGCCCATGCCAGCCTATGGCTACATTCGCGGCGACGGGATCGACAAGCCGTGTCCGACCAATACGGACTATATGACGGCGGCGTTCGAAGACGTGTTCCGGCGTTTTCGCGATCTCGGCGGCGATGCCGAACTCGGGCGAAACCTCCAGCGCCTTGCCGAAGGCAGTTTTGGTTTGCTGGCCGAAAGCGCCGGCCCGGTGCTCTGCCACGACGACTTCCATCAGGGCAATGTGCTCGCGTTGCGCGACGAGGCAGGAGATCTTCGGCTGAGCGGGCTCGTCGATTTCGGCAACGCGCGGGCAGGAGACAGGCTCTTCGATCTGGCCAAGGCTCTGTTCTGCTCTTCGCACGAGGACCCGCGCAGCCATCGGCCGATCCTCGAAGGTTACGGCCGGACCGATCATCCGGATATGGAGCGGGCGCTGTGGCTCTACACCCTTTTCCACCGCACCAGCATGTGGTGCTGGCTGACCAAGCTCGGCGTCGATGCGACGGCCGAGACCGGCCCCGGCGGTCTTATCCGGAATCTGCGCGAGATGGCTGGCCGAGGCTCTGCGGTGAGCTGAACGACGCCCGGACCAGCGCGGCGCGGTGGAGTTCGGAACGGCGCATGGTAGCGACCGCCGGAAGATGGCGAGGCTGCCTCAGCCTCGCTCTCACCAGCCTCACTCAGCCGCGATCTTCCCCGCCAGCTGGCGGTTTTTCATCAGCTTGTAGATGACCGAGTCCATCAGCGCCTGGAACGACGCGTCGATGATGTTTTCCGAGACGCCGACCGTCCACCAGCGCACGCCGGTGCTGTCGATCGATTCGATCAGAACGCGGGTGATCGCCTCGGTGCCGCCGTTGAGGATACGCACCTTGAAGTCGGCGAGCACCAGGTCGTCGATCTCGTGCTGGTATTTGCCGAAGTCCTTGCGCAGCGCCCGGTCGAGCGCGTTGACCGGGCCGTCGCCTTCGGCGACCGACATCAGCGTCTGGCCGTCGACGACGAGTTTGACCACCGCCTCGGAGACGATCTTGATGCGGCCGTGGCTGTCGAACCGGCGCTCGACCATCACCCGGAACCCTTCGACCGAAAAGAACTCCGGAATGGTGCCGAGCGTGCGGCGGGCAAGCAGTTCGAAACTGGCATCCGCGCCTTCATAGGCGTAGCCGGTTGCCTCGCGTTCCTTGACGATCGAGATCAGCTGGTCAAGCTTCGGGTCGTCCTTGCCGACCTCGATGCCGCGGCGCTTCAGCGCGTTGATGAAGTTCGACTTGCCGCCCTGGTCGGACACCATCACCTTGCGCAGGTTGCCGACGCTCTCCGGCGTCACGTGTTCGTAGGTGCGCGGGTCCTTCAGCAGCGCCGAGGCATGGATGCCGGCCTTGGTGGCGAAGGCAGACGCGCCGACATAGGGCGCCTGGTGGTTCGGCGAGCGGTTCAAGAGCTCGTCGAAGGCGTGGCTGAGGCGGGTGAGGCCGGTCAGCCGCTCCGCGTCGATCGCCGTCTCGAACCGGCTGGAGTAAGCGTCTTTCAGGGCAAGCGTCGCGATGATTGTCACGAGATTGGCGTTGCCGCAGCGTTCGCCGATGCCGTTGAGCGTCCCCTGGATCTGCCGACAGCCCGCCTCGATCGCCGCGAGCGAATTGGCGACCGCCTGTCCGGTATCGTCATGGGCATGGATGCCGAGCGAGGCGCCGGGAATGCCCGACGCGATCACCGCCTCGACGATGGCGCGGATCTCGCTCGGCTGGGTGCCGCCATTGGTGTCGCAGAGCACCACCCAGCGCGCGCCGGCTTGATAGGCGGTCCTGGCGCAGGCGAGCGCATATTCCGGATTGGCCTTGTAGCCGTCGAAGAAATGCTCGCAATCGACCAGCGCTTCCTTTCCCGCGCCGCGGGCCGCCTCCACGCTGTCGCGGATCGATTCCAGGTTCTCCTCGTTCGAACAGCCGAGCGCGACCCGCACATGGTAATCCCAGCTTTTCGCGACGAAACAGGTGGCGTCGCTTTTCGCCTGCAGCAGCACGGCCAGGCCCGGATCGTTGGAGGCGGACATGCCAGCCCGCTTGGTCATGCCGAAGGCGACGAATTTCGATTTTGCCGTCCGCTTCTGGGAAAAGAACGCGGTGTCGGTCGGATTGGCGCCGGGGTAGCCGCCCTCGACATAATCGAGGCCGAACTCGTCCAAAAGGTTGGAAATGGCGATCTTGTCCTCGACGGAAAAATCGACGCCGGGGGTTTGTTGCCCGTCGCGCAGCGTGGTGTCGAAGAGATAGATGCGTTCGCGTGTCATGGGTGCTCCTCCTGGAGCGGTGGTTCTAATTCTAGGCCGTCATCCTCGGGCTTGACCCGAGGATCCAAGGCCAAGCTTACGGGTTTGATGGAGGCGACCCGCCGACCGAAGAGATGGATCCTCGGGTCAAGCCCGAGGATGACGGAGGTATGGTTCTAAACCTTCCCCGCAAACCGGTCCGTCGCGCGGATCAATTGGTCAGTGATCCCCGGTTCCGAGACCGCATGGCCGGCGCCTTCGATGATGTGGAAATCCGCGTCCGTCCAGACTTTCGAGAGCTGCCAGGCGTATTTCAGCGGGCAGGGCATGTCGTAGCGGCCGTGCACGATGACGCCCGGAATGCCCTTGAGCTTCACCGCGTCGCGCAGGAGCTGCCCGTCCTCCAGCCAGCCGGCATTCATGAAGAAGTGGTTTTCGATGCGCGAGAAGGCGAGCGCGAAATGGTCGTCGTCGTGGTCCGACGCCAGTTCGGGGCTCGGCAGAAGCGTGATGGTCGAGCCTTCCCAGACGCTCCAGGCCTTGGCGCAGCGGATCTGCTCGGCCGTGTCGGTGCCGGTGAGGCGGCGGTGATAGGCGGCCATCATCTCGTGGCGCTCGGCTTCCGGAATGGGGGCGACGAAGGCTTCCCACTTGTCCGGGAACATTTCCGAGACGCCGAACTGGTAATACCAGTCGAGCTCCGGCCTCGTCAGCGTATAGATGCCGCGCACCAGGAGTTCGCTGACCCGTTCGGGATGGGTTTCCGCATAGGCGAGGGCCAAGGTCGATCCCCAGGAACCGCCGAACACCTGCCATTTGTCGACGCCGGTCATTTCACGCAGCCGCTCGATATCGGCGACCAGGTGCCAGGTCGTGTTGGCTTCGAGGCTTGCATGCGGGGTGGAGCGACCGCAGCCGCGCTGGTCGAACAGCACCACGTCATAGAGGTCCGGATTGAAGAGCCGGCGCTGGTTGGGGTTGCAGCCGCCACCGGGGCCGCCATGCAGGAAGATGGCGGGTTTGGCGCCCGGCGTGCCGACCCGCTCCCAATAGATCACATGGCCGTCGCCGACATCGAGCTGCCCGGTCGCGTAGGGTTCGACCTCGGGATAGAGGGTACGCAGAACTTCAGTCATAGATGGAGACCTTTTGCCGGCCAGTTTTCGGTATCGTGATCGGGATGCTGGAAGGAGATGATCTGCTCCTGCTTGACGGCGTCCTCGCCTGAGTCGCGGACCGGCTGGTCGAAGATCGTCGTCACCCACGGGATATGCGAGGCGTAGTTCACCTGGATCTTCGGGGCGAGGTCGCTGCGGTCGTCGAAGGCGCCGATCGCCAGTTCCAGCCCGCCGGGATAGCGGTAGGTGAGTGGCGTGCCGCAGTTCTCGCAGAAGCCGCGGTCGATATTGACCGAGGACTGGAAATATTTGGGCTCGCCGCGGGTCCATTCGACGCCGGAGCCGTTCCCCTCGGGCGGTGCGCTGACCAGCGGCCCGAAAAAGCCCCCGAAGGCCTTCTGGCACATGCGGCAATGGCAGATCGAGGCGCGGCCGAGTTCACCGTGGATTCGGAAGCGCACGGCGCCGCACTGGCAGCCGCCTGTTCTAAGGGTTTCGCTCATCGCTTGTTCTCCGGTGGCTGGTTTTCTGGCGGGCGGGGCTCCGGTATATCGTTCTCTGGCGGCCAGATTTCAGTATCGTGGTCGGGATGCTGGTAGGAGACGATATCGGCCAGGAAGGGGGCGGTGTCGATATCGTCCATCGTGTGGCGCGCCGGCAATTCGGACAGCCGGTCGACGAAGGGAAGCTTGCCCTCGACGCCGAACTGCACGACCGGCGGCAGCAGGGCCGGGTCGTCGAAACTGCCGGCGGAGATGGCAATCCCGTCCGCCGCCTCGTAAGTCATCGGCGTCCCGCAATTCCCGCAGAAACCGCGCCGGACATGGTTCGACGATTGGAAATACTTCAGTTCGCCACGCGTCCAGGTAAGCTTCGCCTCGCCGGTCGCCACCAGCGGCGCGTAATAGGCGCCGAAGGCCTTCTGGCACATGCGGCAATGGCAGACCGAGGAATCGAACGGCTCTCCTTCAAGCCGGAAACGGATCGCCCCGCACTGGCAGCCGCCGGTTCGGATGGTATCGCTCATGAATGACCCTCCGCATGTCGCTTGCCTCGAGGCCAGACCTCTGTGTCGTGGTCGGGGTGCTGGTTGCTGCTGGCCGAGACAGTCTTTTCCTGTTCCTCGGTCATGTCCATGGCGATATCGTGCTGCAGGTGGTCGAGCTCGCCGAACCAGGACATCTTGTGGGCAAGATTGGTCTGCAGCGCCGGCTTCACCGATTGCGGATCGTCGAGCGAACCGAGCGTGATGCTGATATGATCGCTCGACCCGTCGTAGAAGAGCGGTGTGCCGCATTTCTCGCAGAAACCGCGCCGCACGGTTTCCGACGACCGGAACCATGCCGGCTCGCCGCGCGTCAGCTTGAAGTTTTCATGCATCACCCCGCCGAGCGGCATGAAATAATTGCCCGCCGCCTTCTGGCACATGCGGCAATGGCACAGATGCGGAAACCCGAGCTCGCCCTCTGCCCGGTAGCGTACCGCCCCGCACTGGCACCCACCGGTGTGGATCGCCGCGCTCATCCTTGAGTTCCTTCCTGCGCATGACACACCGCCTCGATATTGTTGCCGTCGGGGTCGAAGACGAAGGCGCCGTAATAGTTCGGGTGGTAATGCGTGCGCAGGCCGGGCGGACCGTTGTCGCGGCCGCCGGCAGCGATCGCGGCTTCGTAGAAGGCGTCCACCTCGGCGCGGCTGTGGGCGGTAAACGCGACGTGCTGGGAATGGCCGGGGACCGGCTTATCCTCATGCAGCCAATAGATCGGTCGCTCGCGCCCGTAGCCGCCGACCTTGACGCCGCCGGTATATTCGGCCGGAACCATGTAAAGCAGCGAGGCGCCGAGCGGCGCGAAGGCTGCGTCGTAGAATGCCTTGGCCCGGTCGAAATCCGCGACCTTGATGCCCATGTGATCGATCATCGCCTGCTCCTCCGCGTTGTTCCAGGAAGTGAAGCTTACCGCTTCACCTCCCAGATCGTCACCCTCTCGCCCGTCGCCGGGTCCTTGCCGTCCTTGAGCTGGATGCCCTTGTCCGACAGTTCGTTGCGGATCTTGTCGGCCTCGGCGAAATTCTTCGCCTTGAGCATTTCGAGCCGCAGGGCGACCAGCGCATCGACGGCGGACGCCAGTGCCTCGTCGACCTCGGTTTTCTCAGGCAGCACTCCGAGAAAGGCGGCGCTGGCGGCAAACACCGCAAGTGCCTCCGGGTCGCCGTGGGCGTCCTGCGCCAGGGCGTGCAGCGCCTGAACGGCGGCGACCGTGTTGAGGTCGTCGGCAAGCGCGTTGATGACGGTATCGCAGGGGACCGCGCCGGAGGCTTCTGCCGCCGGCCACTTTGCGAGAAGACGTTCGGCCTCTTCCAGCCGCTTCACCGAAAAGTCGATCGGCTCGCGGTAGTGCGTCATCAGCATGGCAAGCCGCAGCACCTCGCCCGGCCATTTGCGACCGCCGAACGCTTCGGTGTGCAGCAGGTCGTAGATGGTGATGAAATTGCCCTCGGACTTCGACATCTTGCGGCCTTCGACCTGCACGAAGCCGTTATGCATCCAGACATTCGCCATCACCTCCGTGCCATGGGCGCAGCGCGACTGGGCGATCTCGTTCTCATGGTGCGGAAAGATCAGGTCCAGCCCGCCGCCATGGATGTCGAACTCCTCGCCGAGATAACGCCGGCTCATCGCCGAGCACTCGATATGCCAGCCCGGCCGGCCGCGGCCCCAGGGGCTTTCCCAGCCGGGTTCGTTGTGGGACGAGAGCTTCCACAACACGAAATCGGCCGGGTTCTTCTTGTGCGTATCGACGGCGACGCGGGCGCCGGCCTGCTGCTCGTCGAGCGGGCGCTTGGAAAGCTGGCCGTAGTCGCGCATCGACTTGGTGTCGAACAGCACTTCGCCCTTTGCGACATAGGCATGGCCGTTGCCGATCAGCTTCTCGATGATCTCGATCATCTCGGCGATGGTGTCGGTAGCACGCGGCTCGACGGTCGGCTCCAGATTGCCGAGCAGGGCAATGTCCTCGTGATACTGCGTCTCGGTCTTTTCCGTGACGAGGCGGATCGCCTCGTTGAGCGGCAGGCCGGGATGGTCGCGCAGCGCCCGCGCGTTGATCTTGTCGTCGACGTCGGTGATGTTGCGGGCATAGGTCACGTGAGCCTCGCCATAGACGTGGCGGAGCAGCCGGAACAGCACGTCGAAGACGATGGCCGGTCGGGCATTGCCGATATGGGCATAGTCATAGACCGTCGGGCCGCAGACATACATGCGCACGTTCTGGGGATCGATCGGCGCGAACGCCGTCTTTTCACGGGTCAGCGTATTGTAGAACCTGAGCGGAATGCTCATCGAAAAATCTCCCGACAACAAGGGGCCGGCCGGACCGGGTCGTTTGTCTTCAAGGCTTTTCGAGAGACGAAAACGGCCGGGCCAGCGCGAACGCTAGCGGATAATGATCCCACAAATGGAAATCGCCGTTTTCATGGAAGTGGTTATGGCGCGGGGAAGCCGTTTGGTCAAGTGGGCTTCACCCGCGCCGGGCCTCCGAAAGCGGCCTTATGCCGTCCTGCGACCGATGCCGTTCCTGGCGACCGTGAACAGGAAGATCAGCATCGAGATGGCGGTGAGGATCGAGCCGATCGCGGCCAGCGCCTCGCCGCCCGAGGATACCGCCATCGCGATGCCCGGCACGAGACAGAGCACGCCGAGAACCGCAAAGCCGAGATGGACCTTCGACAGCAGGGTATCCGCAGCCGCCGGCGTGGCGGTGTAATAGAGGCCGAAGATCCCCATCGTCGTCCAGCCGACCAGGTTCAGATGCGCATGCGCCGGCGCCATCAGATGGTCGCCGGAGATTGCCATCTGAATGCCCCAGAACATGCCGACGGTGACACAGAGCACGGCTGCGCCGAAGAAATAGAAAGCGATATTTCTCATCAGATTGTCCCCCGAAATATGAAGTTCCTGCGCCCTATCGCAGGGCCCCCAGCATAACGGAAAATCCGATTTTCATACACGGGGTATCTCCCGGGTCGCCGCTGGTGTGCCACCGGGATCAAAACATGGGTTTCGCACGTTGACGGACACGAATTCCACCAATCGGATGGATGCCAAAATGGCCAGCCAGGATAGACACCACAACGTTTTCGACATCTTCTCGAGCGCCATCTCCTCCTGGTCGGGAAAGCCGGTCACGTTCGTTGCGGCCGTCGTGCTGATCGTCATCTGGGGCGTTACCGGACCGTTCTTCGGATTTTCGGAAACCTGGCAGCTGGTGGTCAACACTGGCACGACGATCATCACCTTCCTGATGGTCTTTGTCCTGCAAAACTCCCAGAACAGGGATGGCGAGGCGGTCCAGGCGAAGCTCGACGAACTGATCCTGTCCAGTCAGGCCGCCAACGAGTTCATCGGCATTGAAAAGCTGGACGAGAAACAGCTCCGCAAGCTCAGCGAAAGCCTGCAGCGCCGTGCCAAGGAGCTGGATCAGGAGGCGGGGAGGGTCTGAGGCAACCGAAGTTGCCGCGTCAGCGTCCTTTGTCGGCGGGGGGATTGCTGTTGTCGAGCAGGGCTTGGGCGATGGATTTGCGCCGCGCGTCGTCGGTCATGGCGGAGCTGATCAGCCGCATCGCCTCCATGACGGCGGCGTCGCCATGCTCGCGGTAAAGGCGGGCCATCGCCGCGGCAACCAGATTGGCGGTTGCCGTCGCCTGTTCTCTCTGCTCGTCGGTAAGGTGCGGTTGCAATGTCGAACGCAAGCCTCCATGCCTTGATGGGTCGCGTCTATTCCGGCGCGCGAAAATCCACGAACTTGTTGTCGCGCACGACGAACAGGCGGCCGGTATCCTGAAGATCGGGGGAGGCGAGGAAGAGGATCTTTTCGGCGACTTCCGACGGATGCGGCAGGGTTTCCGGATCTTCGCCGGGCACTGCCTGGGCGCGCATCGCGGTGCGGGTGGCGCCGGGATTGACGATGTTGACCTTGAGCGGCGTGTGGTTGGTCTCGGCGGCCCAGATGCGGGCCATGTTCTCCACCGCCGCCTTGGAGATCGAATAGGCGCCCCAGAAGGCCGGCGCCTTGGAGGCGACGCCCGACGACATGATCAGCGCCCGGCCGGCATCGGATTTGGTCAGCAGCGGCTCGACCGAGCGGATCAGCCGCCAGGTGGCGGTGACATTGGTCAGCATCACCTTGTCGAACACCTTCGCCTCGATGTGACCGAGCGGCGAGATGACGCCGAGGATGCCGGCATTCGCCACGAGGATGTCGAGCTTGCCCCAGCGCTCGAAGATCGAGGCGCCGAGCTTGTCGATCGCGGCCATGTCGGTGATGTCGAAGGGGACGAGCGTGGCGGTGCCGCCGGCCGCCTTGATCGCGTCGTCGAGATCCTCAAGGCCGCCGACGGTGCGGGCGGTGGCGATCACATGCGCGCCGGCTTTCGCGAGCGCCAGCGCCGTGAAATAGCCGATGCCCCGCGATGCGCCGGTCACCAGCGCGATCCTGCCCTTCAGATCGATAGTCATGATTTTCCGCCTTCAAAATGCAATGCGCGCCGATAGATCTTCGAGGAGGAGGCGGCTGCTTTTTTGCACCAGTCCGGCCTCGATCTCCCTCATCCCTGTGCTTGTCACAGGGATCCAGTGCGCGCAAGTCCTTGCGCGCGGGAGACCCTTTTCGTCATTCGCAGACCTGCGCGCAATAGGCGTCAAGCTTGCTCGACATCTGATTTCAGCTTCGGGAGAAGCTCACCTCAGCCGTTGCTGGCCAGAACCGAAACTTTCCGCCCCATCGTCTCGCCATCCTTGTCGAGCAGGCGGGTCGGATAGTCGCCGGTGAAATAATGGTCGGTGAATTGCGGGCGGGCGGGATTGCGGTCCTCGCCGCCGACGGCGCGGTAGAGGCCGTTGATCGACAGGAATTCCAGCGAGTCCGCGCCGATATACTGGCACATGGCTTCCAGGCTGTCATACTGATTGGCAAGCAGCTTGTCGCGGTCCGGCGTGTCGATGCCGTAGAAGTCCGGATAATAGATCATCGGGCTGGCGACGCGCAGATGCACTTCCTTGGCGCCGGCATCGCGGATCATCCGCACGATCTTCAGCGAGGTGGTGCCGCGCACCACCGAATCGTCGACCAGCACGACGCGCTTGCCCTCGATCATCGCCCGGTTGGCGGAATGCTTGAGCTTGACGCCGAAGGCGCGGATCTGCTGGGTCGGCTCGATGAAGGTGCGGCCGACATAGTGGTTGCGGATTATGCCGTATTCGAACGGGATACCGCTTTGCTGCGCGTAACCGAGGGCAGCCGGCGTGCCGCCATCCGGGACCGGCACCACCACATCGGCCTCGACCGGGGCTTCCTTGGCAAGGTTGATGCCCATGTTCTTGCGGGCGACATAAACGCTGCGGCCGCCGACGACGGAATCGGGACGGGCGAAATAGACGTATTCGAACAGGCAAAGCCGTTCCGCCTGGCCGTTGCCGGCCTTGCGGGCGTCGATCGAGATCGAACCATCCGGCTGGATCTCGCAGATGATGACTTCGCCGTTTTCCACATCGCGGACGAATTTGGCGCCGATGATGTCGAGCGCGCAGGTCTCCGACGCGAAGATCGGCTTGCCGTCGAGTTCGCCCATGACCAGCGGGCGGATGCCGGTGGGGTCGCGGGCGGCGATCAGCTTGGTGCGGGTGACCGCGAGCATCGAATAGCCGCCTTCCATCTGCCGGATCGCATCGATGAAGCGGTCGGCGGTCGACGAATAGCGGGAGCGGGCGATGAGATGCAGGACGACCTCGGTATCGGAGGTCGACTGACAGATGGCGCCGCCGGCGATCAGTTGCCGGCGCAGGGTCAGGCCATTGGTGAAATTGCCGTTATGGGCAACTGCAATGCCGCCGACTTCGAGTTCGGCAAACAGCGGCTGGACGTTGCGCAGCGCCACTTCGCCGGTGGTCGAATAACGGTTGTGGCCGATCGCGATATTGCCGGGCAGGCGGGCAAGGGTGACGGGATCGGTATAATGGTCGCCGACGAGGCCCATGCGGCGTTCCGAATGGAAGCGTAATCCGTCGAAGGAGACGATGCCGGCGGCTTCCTGGCCACGGTGCTGCAGGGCGTGCAGCCCGAGCGCCGTCAGCGTCGCGGCCTCTGGATGGCCGAGAATGCCGAACACGCCGCATTCCTCATGTAGAGTATCGCCATCCCATTCATTGACGCTGTCTGCGGCGAATGTCTCGGAAACCGGCTGATTCATCTTGGCCCCTTATCCCTTTGGACAACCTGTCCCTGTCGGAAAAATGGAAAGGCCGGCCGGGGGAGTATCTCCCCGGAAACCAGCCTGTTTTTCACTTGGATGCGAATGTTACCACAAATGGTGACGTTTTGCGCTGCATCAAGCGCAAGATCACGTCAATTATTTGTCGCAGGCGCGTCATCTGCCGCCGGTTGATCCTGAGCCGGAGCGCCATCGGTGGGCGCTGCCTCGCGGCCGAGGATGCGGGCCCGGATCTGTGGCTCGATATCGGCGGGCAGCACGGCTTCGAGGCGCGCGACCAGCGTGTCGAGGAACGGCTTGGATTTCGCCTGGGTCACCCAGGTCGGCTGGGCGTTGGCGGCCACCAGCCAGTTCCAGAATGCGACGGCGACGACGAGCAGCAGGATGCCGCGGGCGGCGCCGAACAGGAAGCCGAGCGTCCGGTCGAGCGCACCGATGCGGCTGTCGATGATGAAATCGGCGATCCGCGTGGTGATGAACGAGATGACGATCAACGCGATAATGAAGATGGCGCCGGCGGATGCGGCGATCGCGATGCGCTCGTCACTGAGGTGCGGCTTCACATAGGGCAGAACCAGAGGGTAGAGGTAATAGGCGGCGGCGACTGAGCCCGCCCAGCTTGCGATCGACAGCACCTCTCGCGAAAAACCGCGAACCATGGCGAGTACGGCGGAAAACAGCGTCACAGCAATGACGATACCATCGAAAATCGTGATGGGCATATATGATCTACTCCAGACTTGCCGACTTCAAGACTTGCCGGCTTCAAGCCCGGCGCCCCGCCTTACCGCAGCCGTCATACATCAGCGGGCTTGTTAACGGAAGATCAATCATCTTCCGGCGTTTGTCTCAGCTTGGCGGCGGAACCCGCGATGCGGGACACCAGATCCGGCAGGTCCTCGATCGTCACCCAGCGTCCGTTGACACCTTTCGGCACCTCGGCGGACGTGGCCGGCAGCATCGCTCCTGCAAAACCAAGTTTCTCAGCTTCCTTAAGGCGTTGCGCAGTCTGTGAAACCGGCCGCACCGCGCCCGAGAGGCTGATTTCGCCGAAATAGACGCAATCGGCCGGCAGGGCAAGGCCGGCGAGCGACGATACCAGTGCGGAAGCGACCGCAAGGTCGGCCGCGGGTTCGGTGATCCGGTAGCCGCCTGCGACGTTGAGATAGACGTCGTGCTGTCCGAGCTTGACGCCGCAATGGGCCTCCAGCACCGCGAGGATCATCGACAGGCGCGACGAATCCCAGCCGACCACGGCGCGCCTGGGCGTGCCGAGCGAGGTCGGCGCCACCAGCGCCTGCACCTCGACCAGAACCGGCCGCGTACCCTCCATGCCGGCAAAGACGGCGGCGCCAGGCGATTTCGAGTTGCGCTCGCCGAGGAAGAGTTCGGACGGATTGGTGACTTCGCGAAGCCCCTTGTCGGACATTTCGAAGACGCCGATCTCGTCGGTCGGCCCAAATCGGTTCTTGACGGTGCGCAGGATGCGGTAGTGGTGGCCGCGGTCGCCTTCGAAATAGAGGACCGCATCGACCATGTGCTCGACGACGCGCGGGCCGGCGATCTGGCCTTCCTTGGTGACGTGGCCGACAAGGACCATGGCGGCCCCGGTCTGCTTGGCAAACCGGATCATCGCCTGCACACCGGTACGCACCTGGGTGACGGTGCCCGGCGCCGAATCGGCGGTGTCGCTCCACAGCGTCTGGATCGAGTCGATGATCACGAGGTCGGGGCGCTTGCCTTCGCCGATCGTGGCGAGGATGTCCTCGACATTGGTTTCGGCGGCAAGCAGCACCTCCGTATCGGCGGCATCCAGGCGCTGGGCGCGCAGCCGCACCTGCGCCACCGCCTCTTCGCCCGAGACGTAGATGATCCGGTGGCCGCGGCGGGAGAGGGCGGCGGCCGCCTGCATCAGCAGCGTCGACTTGCCGATGCCCGGATCGCCGCCGACGAGCACCGCCGAGCCGCGCACGAAACCGCCGCCGGTCGCCCGGTCTAGCTCGGAAATGCCGGTGAAGATGCGCGGCGCTTCCTCGGTTTCCCCCGACAGCGTGGTGAGCGCCACGGCGCGGCCCTTCTTCGGCACCTTGCCGGGGCCTCCACCGATGCCGCCCATCATGTCGTCTTCGATAATCGTGTTCCACTCACCGCAGCCGTCACACTTGCCGGCCCAGCGGTTATGCACCGTGCCGCAGTTCTGGCACACGAATTGGGTCTTGGATTTTGCCATGGGGTCAGTTGCCGCCTTCGATATTCACAACATTCCACCGTGAACAAAAGCGGAACTTTTCTTCTCTAATCCGAAAATGCAGATGATGGCAAGGAGGAAGGGAGTTATTCGGCCTCGATATACCGGCGCTCATAGCGCAGGCCGAGGCTGGTGAGCAGCTCGTAGCCGATCGTGCCGGCGGCGCGGGCGACGTCGTCGAGGGCGACGTTGGGGCCGAACAGTTCGACATAGTCACCGGCCTGGATGTCCGAGGCCGGGATATCGGTGACGTCGAAGATCGTCAGGTCCATGGTGATGCGGCCGATCACCGGCACCTTGCGGCCGGCGACAAAGCCGAAACCGCCCTGGGCGACCGTCTGGCGCAGCGGCACGCCGGAGCCGGAGAGCGCCCGGCTGTAGCCGTCCGCATAACCGGCAGAGACGATCGCCAGCCGGCTGTCGCGGGAAAGCTGGTAGGTGCCGCCATAGCTAACCGTCTCGCCCTTTTTCCCGTCGCGGATCTGGATGATGCGGGCTTCCGCCTTGGCGACCGGCTTCATCGGGTTCGGTACCCCAACGACCGCCTCGCCGCCATAAAGCGCGATACCGGGGCGGGTGAGATCGAAATGATAGTCCGGGCCTAAAAAGATACCGGCGGAGGCAGAGAGGCTCGTCTCGATGCCTTCGAAAGCCTCCGCGACCCTCTGGAAAGCGGAAAGCTGTTTCTGATTGAGCGGCGAGGAGGGAGTATCGCCGCTGTGGAGATGCGAGAGCACCAGGACCGGCGAGAAGCTTGCCGGACGCGACACGTCGTCGGCAAAAGCGATGGCATCCTCGAGCGGCAGGCCGAGACGATTGAAGCCGGTGTCCACCTGCAGCGCGCAGGGGTGGTCGCCATATTCCGAGGTCACCGACATCCAGAAGGCGAGCTGTTCTTCCGAGGCGAGGACCGGCACGAGGTCGTGTTCGAAGAACATTCCCTCCTGGCCGGGCCAGATGCCGGAGAGAACATAGATGCGGGCATCCGGTGCATAGGCGCGCAGCGTTACGCCCTCCCGTGCCACGGCGACGAAGAAATCCCGAGCGCCGGCCTCGTAAAGCGTAACGCCGCAATCCTCAAGCCCGAGCCCGTAGGCGTCTGCCTTGACGACAGCCGCTGCCCGCGCTGTCCCCGAACGCCGCGCCATCTCCCGCCAGTTGTCGGCAAGCGCACCCAGATCGACCGTCAGCCGGACGGGTGCGATATCGAAATCGTCGGGATAGGAAAGCTCGCTGTCGAAATCGGTCATGTCGGCTCGTTGGGCATGAGGACGGTTGCAACGATCCTACCGGTTTCGAAGGCAGGAAAAAGACCGCGCCCGGAAAATCCTTCGCGCTGCACAATCTTTTAGGGGCGAGGTAGTTGCGATTGGAGAGTGTCCCTCATTCGGCTACTGCCACCTTCTCCCCGTTTGGACGGGCAGAAGGACACAAGCCGCATGCTCCAGGTCCCGACGTACGTTGGAGTGAAACGGCGCGGCAAGTCTCTTCTCCCCGCTGGGGAGAAGAGAGAATGCAACCGCCCTCGATCAATGCTCTTCGTACTGCGTGAAGCTCGGGTCGGCCAGGTCGGCGAAGCGGGTGTATTCGGACTGGAAGGCGAGTTTGACGGTGCCGGTCGGTCCGTGGCGCTGCTTGGCGATGATGACGTCCGCCGTGCCCTTGACCTTGTCCATATGCGCTTCCCATTCCGGGTATTTCGGATCGGAAATGTCGCGCGGCTCCATGTTCTTCACGTAATATTCCTCGCGGAACACGAAGAGCACCACGTCGGCGTCCTGTTCGATCGAGCCCGATTCGCGAAGGTCGGAGAGCTGCGGGCGTTTGTCGTCGCGGCTTTCCACCTGGCGCGAAAGCTGCGACAGGGCGATGATCGGCACGTTCAGTTCCTTGCCGAGCGCTTTCAGGCCGGTGGTGATCTGGGTGATTTCCTGCACGCGGTTTTCGCCGGATTTGCCCGAGCCGGTCATCAGCTGGATATAGTCGACCACCAGGCAATCGAGGCCGCGCTGGCGCTTGAGGCGACGGGCGCGGGCGGAAAGCTGGGCGATCGAGATACCGCCGGTCTGGTCGATGAACAGCGGCACTTTCTGCATCATCTGGCTGCAGGCGACGAGCTTTTCGAAATCGGCCTCGGTGATGTCGCCGCGGCGGATCTTTGACGAGGAGACTTCCGTCTGCTCGGAGATGATACGGGTGGCGAGCTGTTCGGCCGACATTTCGAGCGAATAGAAGCCGACCACGCCGCCGTTCTTGGCCTTGAACGAACCGTCCGGCTGCACTTCCGGCTCGTAGGAGGCCGCGATGTTATAGGCGATATTGGTGGCAAGCGAGGTCTTGCCCATGCCGGGGCGTCCCGCGAGCACGATCAAGTCGGAACGCTGCAACCCGCCCATCTTGCTGTCGAGCGACATGATGCCGGTCGAGATGCCGGAGAGATGGCCGTCGCGCTCGAAGGCCTGGCCGGCCATGTCGATGGCAAGCGCCACCGCGTCGTTGAACGACTGGAAACCGCCGTCGTAGCGACCGTTTTCGGCCAGTTCGAAGAGGCGCCGTTCGGTATCCTCGATCTGCGTCTGCGGCGGCATGTCGAGTGGCGCGTCGAAGGCGATGTTGACCATGTCCTCGCCGATGGTGATCAGCGCGCGGCGGAGCGCCAGGTCGTAGATCGCCCGGCCGTAGTCTTCCGCGTTGATGATTGACACGGCTTCGGAGGCGAGGCGCGCGAGATATTGCGCCACCGTCAGGTCGCCGACCTTGTCGTCGGCGGGCAGGAAGGTCTTGATCGTCACCGGATTGGCGGTCTTGCCCATACGGATGATGTCGCCGGCGACCTCGAAGATCTTGCGGTGCAGCGGCTCGTAGAGATGGACGGGCTTCAGAAAGTCGGAGACGCGGTAATAGGCGTCGTTATTGACCAGGATCGCGCCGAGAAGTGCCTGTTCGGCCTCGATATTGTTCGGGGCTTCGCGGTAATGCGGCTCTGCCGGCTGGATGTTGGCGAGCTTGCGTACTGCGTCGTTCATGGTCTTTTCCGTTCTGTCCCTGTACCCCGGCAGTACCCTTAGAGGTGTCCGGCCTGTCACGAAACGGTAATCTTGATTCCCACAGTAGTTCACAGGCCAAAGCACTGCGTGAAGCAAAAAACGGTCGGAAACCGTGAATCTGTTTGACTGTGTTCCCGGAGCGAATCGACTCGGATTTCTCTCTTTTTATAGCCCGAAAAAGACAAAAAAACGCCCGGGCCTTTGCAGGCCGGGCGCTCTTTGAAACGTCCTGGGAAGACGACGATTATTCGTCGTCGCCGAGACCGTCGGCTTCCGGATCGAAGAAGTCTTCCGGACGCAGGGCATCTTCGTCCACGCCGTAGATGGCGTCGGCCGAGGTGAGGCTTTCGCCCTGGGACTGACGTTCGGCTTCTTCCGCGGAGCGGGCGACGTTCAGCTGGACCGAAACTTCGACTTCCGCATGCAGGTGCAGGGAAACCTTGTGCAGGCCGATTTCCTTGATCGGGGTGTTGAGGTCGACCTGGTTGCGGCCGATGTTGAAGCCTTCGGCAGCCAGTGCCTCGACGATGTCGCGGGCGGCGACCGAGCCGTAGAGCTGGCCGGTTTCGCCGGCGGCGCGCACGACGACGAAGGACTTGCCGTCGAGAACTTCAGCGACCTTCAGGGCTTCGCCCTTGCGCTCGAGGTTGCGGGCTTCGAGCGTGGAGCGTTCGGCTTCGAAACGCTTCTTGTTGGCTTCGTTGGCGCGCAGCGCCTTGCCAAGCGGCAGGAGGTAGTTACGGGCAAAGCCGTCGCGGACCTTGACGGTTTCGCCCATCTGGCCGAGCTTCGGCACGCGTTCAAGCAGAATGACTTGCATGGTTAGGTTTCCTTTCGATCAGTCAATTCTTGTTTTCGGTGGTCTTGTTATCGGGGCTCGCGCCGCCTTTCAGCGGGGTCAGCGCGATCGTCCGCCGTGTATCGGAAAGCCCCAGAATGAGGATCGCGATCGCCGGCAGGACAAGCATGGAAGAGAGATAGCAGAGGACGAGGACTGGAATGCGCCAGTCCTTGCCAAGGCTGCGGAAATGCAGGGAGGCGAAGCCCGCCATCAGGAAACCGGCGCCGAAGGTGCCGCAGATGGTGGCGCCGATCATTGCCGGAACGCCGCCGAGGAAGGCCAGCACGATGCCGCCGAGGAAGACGAAGATCGCGTGCCGGTTCATCCGGAGTGCCGAGGGCATGTCCTCGCGTGGACGGAGCGCCCGGCCGGAGCGCGAGACGATGCGCACGGCGATGTAGAAGGCGGCAAACAGCAGTGTCACCCAGACGCCGCCCTGGACGAGCGGCAGCATCAGCACCAGCAGCGACTTGGTCTGCGCCATGCCCGCCGGTTCCGGCGTGAAGGCAGGTTCCTGGGCCTGCAGAGCCGCGATCATCGCGTCGACCATCCGGTCCGTGAGTTCCGGGCCGTAGCCGATCGCAACCCCGAGCGCGATGACGGCGATAGTCACCAGGCCGCAGAGATGCAGGAGGATATCCGAGATCGGATACCAGGCCATCAGGTTGTCCGGGCCGCCGAGTTCCGAAGCGGGACGCGCAAGGTTGGCGAGATGCGACAGCCAGCCAGCCGGGATCAGCGTGAACACCGCCATGGCGACCGCAAACATCGGCGAAACGAGGATGGCGCCAAGGATGCCGGCAGTGACGATGCCGATGACGGCGGCGCGATTGCCCCAGCCAAGGCCGGCGATGAAGATCGGGAGCGAGGAAGCAGCGTAGAGCAAGGACGCAAAGGACAGCTGCGCATTCGCACCCAGCACGAGCAGGGTGGCGGCAATGCCGGCGAGAATGCCGGTGGGCAGCACTGTCTGTATCTTGTTCGTCACGGTCTCGCTGTCCTGCTTTTTGAAGCAGTTAGGGGACAAGTCCTGGATCGATGTCTCAGGTACTTCATCCCCAACATGGGATTTGGAAGTTCCGATCCGCGCCCATCGCGGAAGGGATGAACCCGCTGACTTTTGTTCAGCGGGTCCGGTATTCGGAAATTACGCTACGACGTAGGGCAGCAGGCCGAGGAAGCGGGCGCGCTTGATCGCCTGCGCGAGTTCGCGCTGCTTCTTCTGGGAAACGGCCGTGATGCGCGACGGAACGATCTTGCCGCGCTCGGAAATGTAGCGCTGCAGGAGGCGTACGTCCTTGTAATCGATCTTCGGCGCATTGGCGCCCGAGAACGGGCAGGTCTTGCGGCGGCGATGGAAAGGACGGCGTGCCTGGGAGGAAGAGGATGATACGTCAGCCATGTTTTTTCTCCTTAGCCTCTATTACGCACGGTCTTCGCGCGGACGGCGCTCGAAGCCGCCTTCACGCGGGCCACGGTCCGGACGGTCGCCGAAGCCGCCTTCGCGGCGCGGCGGGCGGTCGCCGAATTCGCGGCGCGGACCACGGTCGTCGCCATCGCGGCGCGGACGGTCGTCACGGTCGCGCTTCTGCATCATCGCCGACGGACCTTCTTCATGCTTTTCGACGGCGATCGTCATGTAGCGAAGAACGTCTTCGTTGATGCGCATCTGGCGTTCCATCTCGTGCACGGCCGGAGCCGGTGCGTCGATGTCCATCAGCGCGTAATGAGCCTTGCGGTTCTTGTTGATGCGGTAGGTGAGGGACTTGAGGCCCCAGTTTTCAATGCGCCCGACCTTGCCGCCGTTAGCTTCGATGACGCCCTTGTACTGTTCGACGAGGGCATCAACCTGCTGAGCGGACATATCCTGCCGGGCAAGGAATACGTGTTCGTAAAGAGCCATGTAGCTTTGCCTTTTCTTGCGGTTGTCTACCCGGACCTCGGCGGCTAAGCCTCAACGACTGCTCCTGAACGGGAAAACCCGTACCCAAGAAAAGTGTTGTATCGAGACGGTCGAGAGCGGAGACACGGGAGGCTTGGACCCTGTGGTCCCTGCGGCTTCCTTTTCGGGGAAGCCTGCCCTCCGTTCAGCCACCAGCCAGAAGACCGGGTGTTGCGAACAGCGCGCTTATACGGATTTTTGGGAGGATGGCAAGGGGAAGGTTCGAAATCCGGTCTGCAGCCCTGTTCCCGGCCCTAGTCCGGGCTCCAATCGCCGCCCACGTCCTGGCTTCGGCTGATGCGGTAGCCGACGCTTTCCAGGAGCTGTTCGGCATTCAAAAGCATCGCTGCGGTCACAAGCGTCGAATCCCGCACGGCCGCCTCCAATCGCAACTGGTCGAGCGCCAGAAAATGAAGCCTGCGCACTGGCTGATCGCCGCTTTCCAGCTTCCGCAGTTCGTCAAGCGGCAGATCCAGTTCCGAGGCAAGTTCCTCCCGCGTCAGTTTCAGTTGCTTTCGACGCCTTGCGAACTCTCTTCGGGGCACAACGGATTGCATGATTTCAGCGCGCCGCTCCGGATATGGAGGGCACTGATTAGCGGTCTTTTTGCGGGCCGGAGCAAGTCGCCCATTCGAGGTAGATGTCCTCCGGCCTTCGCACTTGTTAGAGCGGCATCGGATATTGCCGATGGACCGCGGCGATATCCGCAAACACCTCGTTAGACAGCTTAAGTTCCGCGGCCGCCATGTCGTGCTTCAGCTGGGCCATCGACGTCGCGCCGATGATGGCTGCGGCCATGAAGGGGCGCGACAGGCAGAAGGCGAGGGCCATCTGGGCGAGGTCAAGGCCGTGTTTGGCTGCGACCTCGATATAGGCCTTCACCGCCGGCTCCTGATAGGGCGTCAGGCGGCCGCCGAGATCCTTGTTGATCGTCGCGCGGGACCCTTCCGGCCTTGCGCCGTTCTGGTACTTGCCGGTGAGGAGACCGGCGGCGAGCGGCGAATAGGCCATCAGCCCGACATCCTCGTGATGGGCGACCTCGGCGAGGTCGAGATCGAAGTGCCGGTAGAGTAGATTGTATTCGTTCTGCAGCGAGGCGATGCGCGGCAGGGCCTTTTTCTCCGACAGGCGGAGATATTTCATCGCGCCCCAGGCGCTTTCGTTGGACAAGCCGACGGCGCGGACCTTGCCTTCCTTCACCAGGTCGCCGAGCGTTTCGAGGATTTCGGCGATTTCGGCGGCGGCCTTGTCGCGGTCCTGCTTGGAAACGTCGAAGGTCCAGGAATTGCGGAAATGGAAGGTGCCGCGGTTCGGCCAGTGGATCTGGTAGAGATCGAGATAATCGGTCTGCAGGCGCTTGAGGCTGGCGTCAACCGCCTGGCGGATGGTGGCGGCTTCGATGTCGCGGCCCTCGCGGATATGCGGGCGGCCGCTGCCGGCGATCTTCGTGGCGAGGACGAGGTCCTTGCGCTTGCCGCTCTTCTTCAGCCACGTGCCGATATATTCCTCGGTGCGGCCATAGGTGGCGGGGCCGACCGGCGTGGTCGGATAGAGTTCGGCGGTATCGAAGAAGTTGATGCCGTTCTCGAACGCGTAGTCCATCTGCTCATGGGCTTCGGCTTCCGAATTCTGGGTGCCCCAGGTCATGGTGCCAAGGCAGATTTCCGACACGGAGATATCCGTGCGGCCGAGTTTCCGATACTTCATGGCAATGAGATCCCGTTCTCAAAAAAGTCGGCGGCACTCTAAGCGCGATTTGACGAAGCGCAAGGGGACAACGGGCCGGAAAAGGCCCCGAAAACTGCGCCGCCCTTGACTCTCCGGGCCGGAATGTGAATGGAGAGGCAAAACATAAGGGAAGGAAATCATCCCCATGAGCACGATCGCATTCACGTTCCCCGGCCAGGGCAGCCAGGCCGTCGGCATGGGCAAGGACCTGGCGGAGGCTTTTCCCGAAGCCCGTGCCGTCTTCGATGAAGTCGACGAGGCGCTCGGCCAGAAACTCTCCGCCATCATGTGGAACGGCCCGGAAGAAACGCTGACGCTGACCGCCAATGCGCAGCCGGCGCTGATGGCCGTCTCTGTCGCGGCGATCCGGGTCATGGAAGCGCGCGGCCTGAAACTCGCCGACAAGGTCGCCTTCGTCGCCGGCCATTCGCTGGGTGAATATTCGGCACTCTGTGCCGCCGGCACCTTCTCGCTGGCCGATACGGCACGCCTGCTGCGCATCCGCGGCGATGCGATGCAGTCGGCGGTTCCGGTCGGGCAGGGCGCCATGGCGGCGATCATCGGCCTCGAACACGGTGACGTCGACGCGATCTGCGCTGAAGCGCGCGATGCCGGCGTCTGCCAGATCGCCAACGACAATGGCGGCGGCCAGCTGGTCATCTCCGGCTCGAAGGCGGCTGTCGAAAAGGCGGCTGCGCTTGCGACCGAAAAGGGCGCCAAGCGCGCCATCATGCTGCCGGTCTCCGCACCCTTCCACAGCGACCTGATGGCGCCGGCGGCCGACGCCATGCGCCACGCGCTCGACAAGGTGGAGAAGAACAACCCGGTCGTGCCGGTCGTCGCAAACGTGCGCGCCATGCCGGTCTACGATGCCGACGAGATCGCCAAGCTGCTGGTCACCCAGGTGACCGGCCAGGTGCGCTGGCGCGAGACGGTGGAATGGTTCGGCGCCAACGGCGTCACCACTCTTTATGAGATCGGTTCGGGAAAAGTGCTGACCGGCCTTGCCCGCCGCATCGACAAGAATATCTCCGGCATTGCCGTCAACACGCCGGCCGATATCGAAGCCGCGCTCGCAGCCATTCTCGGCTGAAACCAAAGATACGCGAAGGAACAGGATCATGTTTGATTTGACCGGCCGCAAGGCACTGGTGACGGGCGCAACCGGCGGGCTCGGCGAAGAGATCGCCCGGATGCTCCACAAGCAGGGTGCCACAGTCGGCCTGCACGGCACGCGTGTCGAGAAGCTCGAGGCGCTTGCCTCCGAACTCGGCGAACGCGTCAAGATCTTCCCGGCCAACCTCTCGGATCGCGCCGAGGTGAAGGCGCTCGGCGAGAAGGCGGAAGCCGAACTCGAAGGCGTCGACATCCTCGTCAACAATGCCGGCATCACCAAGGACGGCCTGTTCGTCCGCATGAGCGACGAGGACTGGGATGCGGTGCTCGAAGTCAACCTGACGGCGGTCTTCCGCCTGACCCGCGAACTCACCCATCCGATGATGCGCCGCCGTTACGGCCGCATCATCAACATCACCTCGGTGGTCGGCGTCACCGGCAATCCGGGCCAGACCAATTACTGCGCCTCCAAGGCCGGCATGATCGGGTTTTCGAAGTCGCTCGCCCAGGAAATCGCCACCCGCAACGTGACGGTCAACTGCGTCGCGCCGGGCTTCATCGACAGTGCGATGACCGGCAAGCTCAATGACAAGCAGAAAGAGGCCATCCTCGGCGCCATCCCGATGAAGCGCATGGGCGTCGGGTCGGACATAGCGTCTGCGGTTCTTTATCTCGCCTCCAGCGAGGCTGGCTACGTCACCGGCCAGACCCTGCATGTCAACGGCGGCATGGCGATGATCTGATTGAGTGCCGCCGTCAGGAAACACGTTACAATCGGTTGTTGGCGGCTGTGCAATGGAACAAATTCTGGCTTTGCTGAACACGGAAACCATGTTAAGCGGGCCATGACTGTGAATGGTCACCCTGAAATGCAGGCCGTCATATTGCGTGAGTGCAATAGGATCGGAACCTGAAAAGGGGAGAACGGGTTTGCCCGCATCGGCGCTGAACAAGCGGCGGTCGCAGGTTTTTAACAGGGTGCGGATGCCAATCGGGCATTCGATAAAGACAAAGGTCGAGGAAACCGACATGAGCGATATCGCAGAACGCGTGAAGAAAATTGTTATTGACCACCTCGGCGTCGATGCCGACAAAGTCGTCGAAGGCGCAAGCTTCATCGACGATCTCGGTGCGGACTCGCTCGACACCGTCGAACTGGTCATGGCTTTCGAGGAAGAATTCGGCGTTGAAATCCCTGACGATGCTGCCGATTCCATCCTGACCGTCGGCGACGCTGTGAAGTTCATCGAGAAGGCCCAGGCCTGATCAACCCGACATAGTGGGGATGACGCCGCAAGGCAGGTCCCGAAAACGGCCCGCTTGTTCGGGCCGTTTCAGCAATTGGGGCTCGGCCCCTGAAAATCGACAAAAAATTATAGGGTAGGGCACTGGCGATGAGACGGGTCGTTATCACCGGTACCGGCATGGTATCTCCTCTCGGATGCGGAACGGAAGTCAGCTGGTCGCGCTTGCTGGCCGGCGAGAACTCCGCCCGCGTCGTCACTGAATTCGAGGTCGAAGACCTTCCCGCAAAGATCGCCTGCCGCATTCCTGTCGGCGACGGTTCGGATGGCACGTTCAACGTCGACCAGTGGATGGAGCCGAAGGAACAGCGCAAGGTCGATCCCTTCATCATCTACGGCATGGCGGCAGCCGACATGGCGCTCGAAGATGCCGGCTGGCACCCGAAGACCGACGAAGACCAGATCGCCACCGGCGTGCTGATCGGCTCGGGCATCGGCGGTCTCGAGGGCATTGTCGAGGCAGGCTATACGCTGCGCGACAAGGGGCCGCGCCGTATTTCGCCGTTCTTCATCCCCGGCCGGCTGATCAATCTCGTCTCCGGCCAGGTATCGATCCGCCACAAGCTGCGCGGTCCCAACCATGCGGTCGTCACGGCCTGCTCCACCGGTGCCCATGCAATCGGCGACGCGGCCCGGATGATCGCCTTCGGCGATGCCGAGGTGATGGTCGCCGGCGGCGCGGAATCGCCGATCTGCCGCATTGCGCTCGCCGGCTTCGCCGCCTGCAAGGCGCTGTCCACGCAGCACAACGACGATCCGCAGAAGGCCTCGCGCCCCTATGACCGCGACCGCGACGGTTTCGTCATGGGCGAGGGCGCCGGCATCGTCGTTCTCGAAGAACTGGAACATGCCAAGGCACGCGGCGCTAAGATCTACGCGGAAGTGGTCGGCTACGGCATGTCCGGCGACGCCTACCATATCACAGCGCCTTCGGAAGACGGTGACGGTGCGTTCCGCTGCATGACTGCGGCGCTGAAGCGCGCGGGTATCTCGGCTTCAGACATCGATTACATCAACGCCCACGGCACCTCGACCATGGCCGACACGATCGAGCTCGGCGCGGTCGAGCGCCTGGTCGGCAATGCCGCTTCGAAGATCTCCATGTCGTCGACCAAGTCGGCGATCGGCCATCTTCTCGGTGCCGCCGGTGCGGTCGAGGCGATCTTCTCGGCGCTCGCCATCCGCGACAACATCGCGCCGCCGACGCTCAACCTCGACAATCCCGATGTCGAGACGGCGATCGACCTCGTGCCGTACAAGGCGCGCAAGCGCGAGATCAATGTCGCGCTGTCGAACTCCTTCGGCTTCGGCGGCACCAACGCATCTCTCGTGCTGCGCCGCTACGACGCTTGATCTCTCGATGCCTCATTTCTAGGGCACCGATTGTTTCGGGTACTGAAACACATGCCGGCTGGACTCGCGAGCCGGCTCGTATCATCTTCTGGACCTGTTTTTCGCCGCATTGGTTGGCCAAACAGCGGGTTTCAAGTATTTGAGTCTGTAGGGGGCGTTAACCCCGGGGGGCGCGGTTGAACGATACGAATCATGTCAGTGAATTGCCGCCCGGCAATGGCAGAGGGCCGATTATTCCGAAATCGCCGAACGAGGCCCTGAAGCCCGAACGCGTTCCGGAACCGCCCCGTCGTTCCAAGAAGGCGCGCAGCCAGGTCGTCATCTTCCTGAATTTCGTGATGACCATGGTCGTGGTTCTCTGCGTGATCGGGGTGGCCGGATTCTACTACATGATCTCGGCCTTCCAGCAGCCAGGCCCGCTCGAAGCCAATACTCATTTCATGGTCCGGCCCGGCAACGGGCTTGCGGAAATCGCCACCAATCTCGAACGCAACGGTATCATCGCCGATGCACGCATCTTCCGCTACGTGACGGCGACCTACCTGCGCAAGGGCGACACGCTGAAGGCCGGTGAATATGAAATCAAGGCGCGCGCCTCCATGAAGGACATCATGGGCATCCTGGAATCGGGCAAGTCGATCCTCTATTCGGTCGTCATGCCGGAAGGCCTGACGGTGCGCCAGATGATGCTGCGTCTCGCCGAGGATACGGTGCTCGAAGGCGACCTGCCGTCCGAACTGCCGCCCGAGGGAAGCTTGAGGCCCGATACCTACAAGTTCTCGCGCGGCAGCAAGCGCGCCGACATCATCCAGCAGATGCGGGTTGCGCAGCAGAAGATGGTGGACCAGATCTGGGAGCGCCGCGATCCGGACCTGCCGGTCAAGACCAAGGAAGAATTCGTCGTGCTCGCCTCGATCGTCGAGAAGGAGACCGGCAAGGAAGACGAGCGCGCCCATGTGGCCTCCGTCTTCATCAACCGGCTGCAGCGCGGCATGCGCCTGCAATCGGACCCAACGATCGTCTACGGCATCTTCGGCGGCGAGGGAAAACCCTCCGACCGGCCGATCTTCAAGTCGGATCTTGCCAAGCAGACGCCGTACAACACCTATCAGATCAAGGGCCTGCCGCCGACGCCCATCTCCAATCCCGGCCGTGCGGCGCTGCAGGCGGTTGCCAATCCCTGGCGGACCAAGGATCTCTATTTCGTCGCCGACGGCACCGGCGGGCATGTGTTCGCAGCAACCCTCGAGGAACACAATGCCAATGTTCGCCGTTGGCGCAGAATGGAATCCGAGCGCGCCGCCAACCCGGAAGTGGTGGACGGCCAGCCGGACGGCGACGAAGCGGAAAAGCCGCCGAAGAGCAACTGACCGCTTCCTTGAAGCATGATCTGGAGACACCGATGACATTGCAGTCCATGACCGGTTTTGCCCGCAGCGAAGGCACGAGCGGGCGCAACCGTTATGCATGGGAACTGCGCTCGGTGAACGGAAAAGGCCTCGATATGAGGCTGCGTCTGCCGCCGGGTCTCGAACGGCTGGAGCCGGACGTCCGCCGGCTGATCTCGGAAAAGTTTTCGCGCGGCAATCTGCAGGCGAGCCTTACCCTCACCGTTGCCGAGACCAAGGTGGAAGCGGTGCTGAATCGCGATGCGCTGGCGGCCGTGCTGGCGCTGCGCGCCGAACTCGGCGATCTCGTCGACCCTTCGCCGCTGAGGCTCGATACGCTGGTGGGCATTCGCGGCCTGGTGGATATCCGCGAGGCGGAAGAGGACGAGGAGACGGTTGCCGCCCGCGATGCCGCGATCCTTGCAAGCCTCGAGGAAGCGGTCGGCCATCTGCAGCGAATGCGCGAAGGCGAGGGGACGGCGCTTACGGCCGTGCTCAAGGGGCAGGTCGCCCGCATCGCCGAGCTTGCTCGGATCGTCGAAGCCGACCCTTCCCGCACGCCGGAGGAGATCGCCCGCAAGCTCTCCTTCCAGCTTGCAGCCCTTCTCCAGGAGGCGCCGACGCTCGACCGCGATCGGCTGCATGCGGAAGCGGCCCTGCTTGCCACCAAGGCCGATCTGCGCGAGGAGATCGATCGGCTGAAGGCGCATGTCGCGGCCGCGGGCGAGCTTATAGACAAGGGCGGCCCGGTTGGCCGCCGGCTCGATTTCCTTGCACAGGAATTTAACCGGGAATCGAATACTATCTGTTCGAAGTCCAATTCGGCCGCGGTCACGTCCGCCGGCATCGAATTGAAAGTCGTCATCGACCAGTTCCGCGAACAGGTCCAGAATCTGGAGTAAGACATGAGCCCGGCCCCATCGTCTCAGGGCAAGCCGTCCTCGGCCGTGAAGATCGCCCGGCGCGGATTGATGCTGGTTCTTTCCTCGCCGTCGGGCGCCGGCAAGTCGACGATCGCCCGCAATCTTCTGGATGCGGATCGCAGCCTCGAAATCTCGATCAGCGTCACCACGCGGGCCAAGCGGCCGAGCGAAATCGCGGATAAGCACTATCACTTCATCACCGTGCCGCAGTTCGAAAAGATGCGCGACGCCGGCGACCTGCTCGAATGGGCCGAAGTGCACGGCAACTTCTACGGCACCCCGCGCGAGCCTGTGGAACAGGCGATGAGCGAAGGCCGCGACATGCTGTTCGACATCGACTGGCAGGGCGCCCGCCAGCTGCAGGAAAAGATGGCCGCCGACGTCGTCTCGATCTTCGTGCTGCCGCCGACCATGACCGAACTGCAGTCGCGCCTGCACCGCCGCGCCGAGGACTCCGAAGAGGTGATCCGCACCAGGCTTCTGAACTCGCGCGCCGAGATCGAGCACTGGCGGGAATACGACTACGTCATCGTCAACGACGATCTCGACGAGGCCTTCGGGCATGTCAGCTGCATCGTCAACGCCGAACGCATCCGCCGCGACCGGCGGCATGGGTTGTTCGATTTTGTGAGCGAGTTGCTGACGGAGGAGCCGAAGCTTTAGGGGGCGGGCTGGTGGTGTGCTTGCCTGTTGCAGGGAATCCTAGCGGTTCACCGCCGCCATTTGCGGTTTACACGCCAAATGTGAGGAATAACGGGACCGCTTGCGCTCAGAAGCGGAGATCGCAACCTCTTCAGGTCATGACGTTGCAGCATGTCCACACGCTCCAAGTGTTTCGCGCGACAATGGCGCAGTGAGTAGACCGCTTGATCCGGTTCTGTATGATCCCTGTCTACTAAAGGTGACCGGGGATATTCATGAAATTTATGCTTGCCGCATTCGCGGGCTTATTGCTGTTGACGGGCTGTCAGACATCCGTGCCGGAAAGCGTTGCATCGTCGCAGACACCGCCGACGGCTTCCGTGAAGCGGGAGGTGCTGAGAACTGCCTATCGGATGGGTTTCCGCGGCCAGGACATCTACGGCGCGCAGATTTCAAGCATCGTCCTGCTCAAGCCGGAGAAGAATATCTACGCCTTCTGCGTTTCCGGCTTTGGACGGCAGTATAATTATCCCGCTCGTTACGGTGTATCCATGCGCGACGGAAAGATTTTGGGCTACACGCTCGACGATATCCGTTGCCAGGACCGCCGCCTCAAATACTACTCGTTTCCGGAACTCAACAATCTCGGGCGGCAGCCGCCGGCCTGAACCCCGCGCTCTAAACTTGAAGGATTCTGGTTGCGGTGGCAGTTTCGCGCCAAGAGGAGACATGCGCTTGTCGTTGAAAATTTCGATAAAACGAATGTTGAGTGCCGAAAAGACACCGCATGTCTCCATTGAAAGAACTTGGTTGGCTTCTATTCAGCCAATGCCTTCACGCCCAACTGCGTCCTCGTCGCTTTCCGTTGGACCAGGATGATCCCCACGATGGTCATGCCACCGCCAACGAGATGGTAGACATGCAAGGTCTCTCCGAGAAAGACAGCGGCGACGATGGCTGTCAAGATCGGGATCAGGTTCATGAAGATTGCCGTCCGGGCTGCCCCCAGATGCTTGACCGCTGACATCCATACGAATGGGGCAAGGATGGAGCCAGGAAGCGCCGCATAAAGGACCATGGCCGTGTTTGACATGTTAAAAGTCGACGGTGCTGACATTAGGTAGGTTGGGATGAGGAACACCACCGCAGTGCAGATCTGGACGTAGATGGACGTCCACATGGCCAGCGGAATAGCCCAGCGCTTGAGAAGAATTCCATAACCGGCATAGGCGAGCACTGCGATCAGCATGATCGCATCTCCACGGCCCACGCCTTGCGACAGGAGGCGTGATGGCTCGCCCTGACCCAGCACAACGAAGATCCCGAAAAGGGAAATAAGGCCGCCAAGCATCGCAAGGCTGGATGGTTTGTCGCCCAGGAAGACGATGCTCAGGATCAGGGTCAGCAGTGGAACAAGCGACAGCATGATCGCTATGTTGGTTGCCGAGGTGAACGCGGCCGCATAATAGCCGAGCCCTTGGCATGCCGCCATGCCGAGCAGGCCTAGAACGACCAGTTTTGGAAAGTAGGTTGCAACTGTTCTGCGGTGACGCCAAACGTCGCGCCCGACGATCGGCGTCAAGATGACCAGGGCAATAAACCAGCGCTCGAAGGCGATATCGCCTGGGGCGATCGCGCCTGCTGCGAGCTTGCTGACGATGGTGTTTCCAACCCAGATGAACACCGCGAGCAGGGCGAATAGAAGATATTTGATAGGCACAAGAAGCCTCCTTGCTGATGAAGGCTTTTGCTAGCAAATGTCCAATTATCAATATATAGCAATAAAAGGACATCGAGCAGTTGCGATCGGACGGATCATGAAGACTGAAATCGCCGCTGGAGAGACACCGGCCCCCCTCTCATTCCGGACGGAAAACTATGAGGCCGGATCTGTATTTCAAGAAAGACGGCAGCCCTGGTGCAAGGTGGGTTACGCGGTGAAGGGCGTGGTTGAAGCGAAAGTGGAGGGCAGGCGATTTCTCTGTCCGCCGCACTACGCTACATGGATCCCCGCCGATGCCTTGCACGCGTGCCACAATCGCGAGAACGTCAAATTCGTGTCGATCTACATCGACAGCAGTCTTTGCACCAACATGCCGGAAAGACCCTGCACGCTTGCACTCAGCCCGTTGATCAAGGCTATCCTCGCTGACTTCGCCGATCGTCGGATCACAGTGCCCGAGACGGATGCCGATCGGCGACTTGCCTTCGTTCTGGTCGACCAGTTGCTCAAGGCTCCAAGGCGGGAGAGCTTTCTACCCATATCGGACGATGAACTGCTCCGTCCCGTCATCCATGCACTTCAGGCAAATGCCAGCGATCGGAAGTCTCTCGCAGAATGGGCACGATCTCTCGGCACTACCGAAAAAACCTTGTCGAGGCGGTTTCAGGGACAGCTTGGAATATCGTTCAACGAATGGCGCCAGAGGCTGAAGCTGGTCGCTTCGCTTTCGCTCATCGAAGATGGTAAATCGGTTCAATCGATCGCGAACGAACTGGGCTACAGCAGCGCGTCGGCGTTTATTGCCATGTTCAAAAGACAGACGGGGACTAGCCCGACACATTTGGCGTCCATGGCGACCAGCCAGAGTGTCATCCAATCCTGAAGGTCGACGTAAAAGTAGACTGTCCGCTTCGGGCCGAAAGCGGTCTTGGCCGCAGCTCAAAGGCTGTTCGCCAACCTGACAAACTCTTCCACCGACAGCGTCTCCGCCCGCCTCGCCGGGTCGATGCCGGCTTTCACCAATAGCGCCTCGCCGCCGAGCGACTTGACGCTCTGGCGCAGCATCTTGCGGCGCTGGCCGAAGGCGGCGTGGGTGACGCGCTCCAGCTTGGCGACGTCGCAGGGTAGGGGATTTGTCCGGGGCGTCAGGTGCACGACCGTCGAGGTGACCTTCGGCGGCGGCGAGAATGCCTGCGGCGGTACGTCGAAGACCATGTGCGCATCGGTGCGCCAGCCCGCGAGCACGCCAAGGCGGCCGTAATGGTCGTCATCCTCGTCGGCGACGATCCGCTGGCCGACTTCCTTCTGGAACATCAGCGTCAGGCTTTCCCAGAAGGGCGGCCATCGGTCCGGCGAGGGCAGCAGCCAGTTGATGAGAAGCTGGGTGCCGACATTGTAGGGCAGGTTGGCGATGATCTTCACCGGGCCTTCGGGCGCCAGCGCCGTAAAGTCGGTCTTCAGGGCGTCGCCTTCGATCACCTCCAGCCGGCCGGGATAGTGGTCGCCGATTTCGGCGAGTGCCGGCAGGCAGCGGCTGTCCCGTTCGACGGCGATCACTTTTTTGGCGCCGAGCGACAGGATGGCGCGGGTGAGGCCGCCGGGGCCGGGGCCAACCTCGAAGACCGTCGCATCTGCAAGCGGTCCGGCGCTGCGGGCGATCTTCTGGGTTAGGTTGAGGTCGAGAAGGAAATTCTGGCCGAGCGCCTTTTTAGCATCGAGCCCGTGACGCTGGATCACGTAACGCAGCGGCGGCAAGCCGTCCAGAGTGGCCATCAGGCGGCTTTCGACTTCGATGCGAGATTGCCGGCGAGCTTGATCGCCTCGACGAGGCTCGTCTCGCGGGCCACACCCTGGCCTGCAATGCCGAACGCGGTGCCATGGTCCGGCGAGGTGCGGATGAAGGGCAGGCCGAGCGTGACGTTGACCGAGGTATCGAAGCCGAGCGCCTTGGCGGGGATCAGCGCCTGATCGTGATACATGCAGATCGCCACGTCGTAACGGGCGCGCGCCTCGTCGTGAAACATCGTGTCGGCCGGCAGCGGCCCGAACACGTGCAGGCCCTCGGCCCGCAGCTTGAAGATCGCCGGATGGATGATGTCCTGGTCCTCGCGGCCGATCGCCCCGTCCTCGCCCGCATGCGGGTTGAGGCCTGCGACCGCAAGCCGCGGCTTGTCGATGCCGAAGCGGGTCTTGAGATCGTGATGGGCGATGCGGCAGGTCTCGGCGATCAGCTCCTCGGTGAGGGCTGCCGGGACTCGGGCGATCGGGATGTGGATGGTGACCGGGATCGCCCGGAGTTTCGGCCCCGCCAGCATCATCATCGGCAGGACTTTTTTTCCAATGGCGCGCTCGGCGAGGGAGGCCAGGAACTCCGTATGGCCGGGAAAACCGAAGCCAGCCTGGTAGAGAATGGATTTGGCGATCGGATTGGTGACGGTGCCGGCGGCCTTGCCTGCAAGCGAGAGCGAAACGGCGGTCTCGATCGCCTGGATCGTTCCCTTGGCGGTCGCCACATGCGGTTGTCCGGCGGCGATCTCTGCGCCGGCGGCAATTGGCAGCACGGGTAGGGCGTCGTCGAAGATCGACATCGCGCTGTCGCTATCCGCCTCCCGGATCGGCACGTCGAGGCCGAGCATCACGGCACGTGCCTTGAGCACGGCCGGATCGCCGAGGAAGAGGAAGGGCGGCAGGTCATGTGCCTGGCGCGAGGCCCAGGCGACAAGCGTGATATCGGGGCCGATGCCGGCAGGATCGCCCTGGGTCAACGCAAGCGGACGGTCGAGAGGCATTACGGCTCCGAAAATGACTTAAGTGTCGCGATCAGCGATATTCTCAACGATACTCGATCTGCGCCTTGCTGCGCAGGTCATCGAGATATTTCTTGTCGTTGGGGTCTGGGGCGCCCTTCTTTTCCTTGCCGAGATCCTCGGCGCGGAAGACGACTTCTGCCGCGAGATCGTCCGACACCTGGCGCTGTTTGCAGATGGCCAGGAACTCGACGCCGCGTTCGGTGACGCGGGTGCCCGTCGTGCCGCCATCGGTCGTCTTCTCGATCAGCGGCTTCCAGTCGGCCGGCAGTTCGGGGGCGAGGACGCGGCCGAGGTCGCGGATCGACACGTCCAGCATGGTCGCGGCGAAATCCCTCGACTGCTCGCAGCCCGGGAATTTTGAGCGCGCGGCGTTTGCTTCCTTCTGGCGCTTGGCGAGAATGGCGTTGCGCTTGGCCGGCGGCACGACGAAGATCACTTGCTGCAGGAAATATTCGGTCGTGACCGGCTTTTCCTTGTTCTCCATCATGCGCGTGACGAGTTCCTGGCTCGACATGCGTCCGCGCGAACCGCCGTAGCGTGCGTTGACCAGTCGTGGCCAGCTCATCTGCACGGCGATGTAATTCTTGAAATGCTCGACGCCGACGCCGGCTTTGTCGAGGATCTGGCTCATCTGCGCCACGCTCAGCTTGTTGCCGGCGGCAAACCGCTCGAAGGCCTTGTCGACGTCCTCGGTGCTGACCGACATCTTCACGCGGGAGATTTCCTGGCGCTTCAGGGTTTCATCCACCAGCGCCTCACGCGCGGTCTTGGCATCGGCCTTCTGGCGCTGAAGGCGCAGGAAAGCGACGCGCCTGCTGACGTCGGTGCTGGTGATCGCCGTCCTGTTGACGACGGCTGCGACTTCGCTTGCGGCCTGCGCCTGCTGCACGGCGGGCTGCATGACGACCGAGGCAGCCAGGACGGCTGCGGCCAGCACCAGCTTGCGCGTTGCGGTCATTGCGAACATCATACCAATCCCTTTTCCCGCCCCGGTGGGCACTTGAGCCCGACCGGCCTCGCATTTCATACTCTATTTGCGACCGCTTGCACAATTCTTGCGGCGAAACGATGACAATCGACCGATCGGACGAGCCGCTGTGTCAGTAGCGGTAGTCCTGATCGAAACCTTCGGTCGAGCCGACACTGATGTCGCCGAGCGTGCGGAAGCTCAGGCGTGCGCTGACGGTCCAGTCGTTGGCGGCCGTGTCCGACGGCTTGTCCGTATAGGCAAGCGTGAAGATCGTGCACTCGTCCGCATAGCTGATGCCGATGCCGCGCCGGATCAGTTCCTTGTCCGTGAGATCCCAGGTCGCCGTGCCGGCAAGCGCCCAGTTTTCGTTGATCCGGAAGCTCATCGAGTGCTTCAGCACGTCTCTTGCGTCGTCTGAACCGTATTCCGGCTGAGCATCGACCTGCGTGTAGACCAGCGTGCCGCTTACCCGCGGCGTCGTGTAGCCAAGCGAGGCATCGGTGCGCTTGATCGCGAACGTCTTCTCGTCGAAGCGGGCGTTTGCCCCGATCGTAAAGCCCTGCGGCAGGTCGATGGCCGCCATCGCGACATAATCGGACCGGCGCGTTTCGAGACCGGAATTGGCGCCTGCCTGAACCAGGTCCTCGGTCGCGAACGAGTTCTGGCCGGCGATCTGGTAGGACTGGCCGACAATGCTGCGCACGCCGATGCCATTGGCGAAGGTGCCGGTGTAACGCAGGCCGACATTGGCGCGCGTGCCGCCTTCGACACGGTCGAAGCCCGAGAACTTGTCGCGCTCGAACAGGCTGGTGGCGTCGAAGACGAAGCTCTGCGCATCCTCGTTCGGCAATCCGCCGGCCATCTGCTCATCGGGACGCGCGAAGATCTGTGCAATAGGCTCTATGATATGGCTGCTGTTTTCGGTGGTCAGCAGGATCGGATAACGGGCTTCAAGGCCGGCCGTGAGCATGTAACGGCCGTTGGCGCCTTCAGTCTCCATGTCACCGAAATAGGCCCCCGGCGTGCCGGAACCGGTATGGCGGATGCCGTCGCCGCGGGCGGCGAGGATCGGCGTCAGCAGCAGGCCGTCGAGCGTATTGAAGGTGCGCTTCCATTCGGCTTCCACGGTCAAGCGGCTGTAGCTGCCTTCAAGACCGGGGAAACGATTGGTCGTGCCGTCCCTGTACCAGTCGTCTTCGCGACGGGACAGGTTGGTAATGTTGGAGGTGACCGAAAACTCGCCGCCGAGGATCGGTTCCGGCGCGTAGTAGGTGTAGTCGAGCGATGGATAGACGATCGCCTGCTTCTGTTCGGCCGTGTTGCTGTAGGTGTCGTCCTGGATGTTGAAGTAATAGCTGTGCAGGTCGAAGTAGTTCCGCGTCCCCAGCCCGGTGAGATAGACGTCGTTGGTGAACGTGCCGCCGCCGACGCCCGTCAGCTTGTAGGTCCGCGAAAAATTGTTGTCGCTCTGGGTCATGACATTCCAGCCGAATGTCCAGCGCGGATTGATCTTGAACTCGCCCTTGGAGGCGGCCATGAGGCGGTTGTTCGCAGCCCGGTCGCTGGTATTCGGATCGAAGGCTTCCGGATCGTTCTGGTGGATCCCGGCGAAGCGGAACGTATGTTCACCGGTCTCGAACTTGTTGCGGATCTCGCCCTGAAGCAGCAGGCCCTGATTGGAATAATAGGTGGGGCTGAGCGTCGCATCCATGCTCGGCGAGAACACGTGATAGTAAGGTACAGTTACGCCGAAGCCGAGGTTGTCGCTCGCGCTGTATTGCGGGAACAGAAGGCCCGACTTGCGCTCGACCGTTTCGTCCGGCACCTCGATCGCGAAGGGCAGACGACCGATCGGCAGGCCGAACAGTTCGAACTGGGCATTTTCAAGCCGAATCGTATGGGTCTGGCCATTGCGGACCACCCGTTGCGCCTTGACCTGCCAGAGCGGAGCCTTGCCCGGCGTCTGGGTGCAGGGAAGGCAGGCCGTATAAACGGTATTGTTGAGCACCATCAAGTCGCCAGGCTGGCGCTCGGCGCTCTCGGCGGCAAGGCGGGTATTGTCGGTGGTCTCGACGCGGAGCGCGTTGATGAAACCTTCGCCGAAGCTGTCGGTGACGTCCAGCTGTTCGGCATAGACGCGGCTGCCGCCCGGCTCGATCAGCTCGATATTACCGGTCGCCATGACGCGGCCGCTCTTCTGATCGTACTGAACGCGCTGCGCCACCATCTTGTAGCGGTTGTAATAGATTTGCACGCCACCGGTCGCGGTGACCACTTCGGCGTCCTGATTATAGACGAGTTCATTGGCGCGCAGCAGCATCTTGGCGCCATCAGCTGCCTGAGGCACCAGACCCTGAGCCTGCACGACCGTTGCGGATACGCCGAATACGCATACAGACACACCTGTCAGCAGGGCGGCGGCGAGCCGTCTTATATGTTTGCGGTCACTTACCGCCACTAGCCATCCTCCTGATGAAGCAGAATCGTCGTCCCCAGTGCCGTCGCGACGATCACTGGAATCCAGACCGCCACGAAAGGAGGAATTGCCCCGCTGCTCCCGAATGCCTTCACAAGCACCGTGACGACATAAAGCACGAAGCCAGAAACTATTCCACCCAGAATCACGGAGCGGGACTGGGCGAACCGACTGAATTTTAATGAGACTGTTGCAGCAATGAGAGTCATTGCCACGAGCAGGATCGGCAGAGAGAGAAGCGAGTGGTACTGCGTCTCGAGCGCCTTTGTGGGAATGCCGAAAGATTTGCTGACCTCGATTTTTCTGGAAAGATCAAAAAACGCAACAGTATCAGGCTGCGCAAGGCTCTCTTGGATATATTCCCGCTTCAAGTTGGTGCGAACCTGTGCTGTCTCGCGACGCACCGGAATTTCGCCCGGCCGGTTTTCCAGAACCTCGTTAAGCAGCCAGTAACCATCTTCCAATTTTGCCGTCTTGGCATCCTGCCGCAGGATTACGCGGCCATCCTTGTCGAACTGGAAAGCCACCACGTCGACAAGCAGCGTTCCCTTCTCCTGATAGCTCTTGGCGCCGATGACCGTATCGTCGTCGCCGCTGATCTGGCGGATCCAGGGAATGAAGGTGGATGCCCGGGAGCGGTTGCTCGCTTCGCGCCAGCTTGCCTCCATGGAAGCGGATTCGCGCTGGCCCCAGGCCGCGAGCGGATTGATCACAAGCAAGGTGGCGAGCCCGATCAGAAACGCTCCGATGACGAAGGGCGAGATGAACTGCCAGACGGAAATGCCGGCGGCGCGTGTCACCACCAACTCGTAGCGGCGGTTGAGCGCGATCAGCACCGTCATGCCGATGAACAGGCTGAGCGTCGGGATGGTCTGCTGCAGGATGAGCGGTACGCGCATTGCGGTCATCGCCAGCCCGGCCGACACCGTGTAGCCGCTGAAGCCCGACATGCGGCGGCTGGTTTCGCTGAAGTCGGCGAGGAAGATGATGGCGCCGACGCCGAGCAGGAACCAGAGCGCTGTGATGATATAACGACGGAAGAAATACCGGCCGAGCGTCGTGAAGATCATGCCGTGCCTCCGCCCGAAGTCCGCGAGGCGGGCATGCGCCGCTGCAGGCTGCCGGCCAGGCGCGACATGCCGCGAGCCACGAAGCGCGGCGCCGAGAACTGTCTGTTGGTGGCAAGCATGAAGATCGAGATCAGCGAGAAGACGATCGGCACCGCATAGGGGAGCGGGGTGTAGAGCGGATGGCGTTCGACCATGTTGGTGGCCGAGAACCCGAGCCAGCGCACGCCAAAGGCGAGGAACAGCGCAAACACCATTGGATGGACCCGGGTCTGCCGGTGCGACCGGGTGCTGCCGGCAATCACCAGCGAGATCAGCGCGAAGGTGATCGGGAAAAGCCAGTCGGACAAGCGCCTGTGCAGTTCCGACCGGTAGGCATCCGGTGATTTCTGGTAGACCGGGTCGCTCGGATCCGGGTTCAGCAGGAAGGCGAGGCTGCGGTCGGTCGAATATTGCGGCAGACCGCCTTCCGCCTTCGCCATCGCCGACAGGTCGAAGGCATAGGAGACGAATTTGATGATCGAGATGCGTCCGTCGGCGGATTTGCGGTGGACCTCGCCGTCACGCATCGTGAGCGACGTGCCGCTTTCGTCGATCGATCCCTCGCGGGCGTAATAGATGAGGTCGAAATTCGGGTCACGATAATCGACGACGAACAGGCCTTTGAGCACGCGGCCGGAATGGCGCTCCGAGATCTGCACGTAGAGTCCCGGCTCGATGCTGCGGAAGGTCTTTTCCTCGATCACCGAGGAGAGCAGGTCGGCATAGGCGGCGGCAACCATCTGGCGGGCCGCGACGCGAGAAGGCGGCTCGACGAAATTCGTCACCAGGAAGGAGAACAGGCTGAGCGCGAGCCCGAGCACCAGCACCGGCCGGTAGATGATGCTGCGCGACGCGCCGGCCGCGTCGATGACCGGCAGTTCCGAATCGTTGTTCATTGCCGTCAGCGTCTGGGTGATGCCGATGACGAGCGCGAAGGGCAGCACGACGGGGATGATGGTGGGCAGGATGTAGGTGGCGAGAGTCGCGAACGAGCCCATCGACTGGCCGGTATCGGTGACCAGGTTGATGCGTCCCAGCACCTGGATGGTCCAGATGATGGTGAGCACCGGCAGGAGCGTCACCAGGAACATCTGAAAAATCCGGCGCAATATGTAGACTTCGAGAAGCTTCATTCCGGCCTAGATACCCTGCACAACGTCACCCGGGGGATAGTGACGACAGATTGCCCCGAGATGACGGTCGCGCCTATCTAAGCGATTGAGATCAGCTTTGCGACAGGGCCTGCGTCACAAATTTGTTTGCGAATTCCGTTTTCTTCTTCGCTGTGACATTTCGAAACACGCAGCTACGCCCGCATAGACCACCAGCGACGACAACCACCCGAGCGTCACGTCCGAAAAATAGTGGCCGCCGAAGGAGGTCCTGAGCGCCGGCGAGATCAGCGAGATGGCGATCAGCGGCGGGCCGAGCACCGGGCGCAGCGGTTTCGGCAGCAAAACGATGAGGCAGGCCAGCCATCCGGCGCCCGCCGCCTCGCCGGAAATGAAGGAACAGTTGCCGGCGCAGGCCCCGCCGAAATCGCCGGCCGGCGTGAACACGTCCTTGCCGCCGAAAAAGTCGGTTTCGTAGGGGCGGGGCCGGTTGGAGACCTGCTTCAGGATCAGGTTGACCAACACATACGGGCCGATCAGGAACGAGATCAGGGCGATGGAATAATCCCGCGTCTTGCGCGGGCTGTAGGTCGTGCCGTGGTGCTGCAGGTTGGCGATCAGCCGGTAGAGGAGATAGATCGCGACCAGCGTCGGCAGGTAGAAGAGGATGCGCCGGATCAGGACGAACAGGGTTTCGGTACCATAGGGGAAACTGCCGCAGACACGGCCCTGTTCGATAGCGTCGCCGCAGGTGGCCTGGGCGAAGAAGGCGCGCGCCACGGCAAGGTCGATCTGGGGTACCAGATAGAAGACCGCCAGCAGCACCCACCAGAGCGCCATCAGCACGATGAACCATCCCTTCGGCCTGGCGAAGAATCGTCGCATGGCAGCAAGCCATTCGGGGACGGTTTGGGAAGGCGAGGTCATGCGAACTGATCCGTTGGTCGTCGGGCGGCGCGACCCTAGAGCATGGCGCGCCGGATTTGAACAGGGCCGGCTGCCGATAGAAGGGAATGTCCGCTCCCGACATCGGGCTAAATGACGCGGCTGAGAAGGAGCCGTGAACTCGTTGACGCAGTTGTGACATCTCGCCCTTGCGCTTCAAGCCGAAACGGCGATGATCGCCGCGTTCCATTCGAAAGCCTCCTGGAGTCGCAATGTCCGTGAAATTCGATATCTCCTTCGCCAAGTCCGCCAAGATCGACGGCGGCCTTGCCATCCAGCTCAAGCTTGCCGGCGACGGGCCGGCAGCGGGAGCTGCCGATGCCGACCCTGCCGGCATCGTGACCCGGGCGGCAGAGATCTCGAAGTTTTCCGGCAAGCCGATGTCGACGCTGGACCTTATCGCGCCGCAAGGCTCTCCGGCCGACCGGCTGGTCGTGCTGGGGCTGGGCAAGGCCGAGGCGCTGACCGCCTACGACTGGCTGAAGGCGGGCGGCATCGCTGCGTCCACGGTCAAGTCGATGACCAAGGTGGCGATCTTCACGGATGTGCCCGGCCTTGCGGTCGGCGCTGCCGAACTGGCCGGCTTCGCGCTCGGCATGCTGCTGCGAGCCTACAGTTTCGACACCTACAAGACCAAGAAGGGCGATGACGAGGAAAAGGCGCCGAAGACGGTGAAGGTGACGATCGTCACCGCCGAACATGCGGCCGCCAGGAAGGCCTTTGCCGAATCCGAAGCGATTGCCGGCGGCGTGCTGCTGGCCCGCGAGCTCGTCAACCTGCCGCCGAACGTGCTCGGGCCGGTCGAGTTCGCTGACAGGGCGAAGGACCTGGAGAAACTCGGCGTCGAGGTGGAAATTCTCACCGAAAAGGAGATGAAGAAGCTCGGCATGGGCGCGCTTCTCGGCGTGGCGCAGGGCTCCGTCCGGCCGCCGCGGCTCGCCATCATGCAATGGAAGGGCGGCAAGCCGAAGGATGCGCCGGTCGCCTTCATCGGCAAGGGTGTGGTTTTCGACACTGGCGGCATTTCCATCAAGCCGGGCGCCGGCATGGAGGACATGAAAGGCGACATGGGCGGCGCGGCCGCCGTCATCGGCCTTATGCATACGCTCGGCGCCCGCAAGGCCAAGGTCAACGCGATCGGCATTCTCGGTCTGGTCGAGAACATGCCGGACGGCAATGCCCAGCGGCCGGGCGACATCGTCACCACCATGTCCGGCCAGACGATCGAGATCATCAACACCGATGCGGAAGGCCGCCTCGTGCTTGCCGACGCGCTTCACTATTGCAACGATCGCTTCAAGCCGCGTTTCATGATCAATCTCGCCACCCTGACTGGCGCGATCCTGGTGGCGCTCGGCAATTTGCAGGCGGGCCTGTTCTCCAACGACGACACGCTGGCCGGTCAGTTGACCAGTGTCGGCGATGTGACCGGCGAGCGCCTGTGGCGCATGCCGCTCGGCAAGGAATATGACAAGCTGATCGATTCAAAATTCGCCGACATGAAGAATACCGGCGGCCGCAATGCAGGGTCTATCACGGCGGCGCAGCTCTTGAAGCGCTTCGTCGGCGACACGCCCTGGGCGCATCTCGACATCGCCGGCACCGCGATGAACTCGCCGTCGAGCGAGATCAACCAGTCCTGGGGATCGGGCTACGGCGTCCGGCTGCTGGACGAACTCGTCCGCGCGCACTACGAGAGCTGATGACCGAAGTTCTCTTCTATCACCTGACCGAATCCAAGCTCGAGGAGGCGCTGCCGGCGCTTCTCGAAAAGAGCGTCGAGCGCGGCTGGAAGGTGGCGGTGCAGACGAGCGGCGATGTGCGTCGGGATTTTCTCGACGCGCATCTCTGGACTTTTCGCGAGGACAGTTTTCTGCCGCATGGCACCGATGCCTCGCCGATGGCCGAGGCGCAGCCGGTGCTGCTGACCTCCGCTGCCGAAAACGGCAATGGTGCGACGGTTCGTTTTCTGGTGGATGGTGCAGAGCCGCCGCCGGTCGCCGATTATGACCGGATCGTCTTCATGTTCGACGGCTACGATACCGTCCAGCTCGACAATGCCCGCGCCCAATGGAAGAAGCTGAAGGGCGAGGGCCATGCGCTGACCTATTGGCAGCAGTCGGAAGAGGGGCGCTGGGTCAAGAAAGCCTGACCTTGCGCATTCTTCCTCTCAGTTCAGCCAGGCCATCATCATCGACGAATTGCTGTGCCGCAGGCGAACGACCTTGTAGCCTTCGGCGCTCAGCTGCGTCAGCAGCGCCGGCAGCATGGCCGCGGTGCGGGCATGGATGTCGTGCAGCAGGATGATGCCCTTGCCGTTTGCCCTCAGCGAATTCATCGTCCGTGTCGCAACGGCGGCGGGAGAGACGCCGAAATAGTCCTTGGAGTCGATCTGGACGTCCAGCACGACCATGCCATTGGAGGCGACCCACTGGCGCAGGCGGTTGGTGTCGGCGAGATAGGGGAAGCGGAAGAAGCCGGCATCCTCGTGGGTGACGCTGGTCACCGCATCGCGCCCCTTTTCGATCTCGGCCACGGCCGCATCGAAGGAAAGGTGCTGCAGGTCGGCATGGCGGTAGGTATGGCTGCCGATCGTGTGGCCGGCATTGACGACCTTGCGGGCGATCTCCGGATGGGCCTTGGCCATCTGCCCGACCATCAGGAAGGTCGCCTTGACGTCGTATTCGTCGAGGATGGAGAGGATCTTCTCGGTCTTCTTCGGCATCGGACCGTCGTCGAAGGTCAGCACGACCTCCTTGTTGGCGAGCTTCAGGTCGGAAAGCGACGAAACGGTGAGGGTACGGCCGGAAAGGCTGCCCGGATTGTTGAAACGCCCCCAGGCGACCGGCGTCAGCGCCACCGGCGAATCCGCCTCGGCCTTCTTGGCCAGACTGGTCGAGGAGAGCGCCTTGGCGGGCGCAAATGAAGTGGCAAGCGAGCCGCTCTCGGTCTGGCTGCGACCGGCGCAGGAGGAAAGAAGGCACGCGACGGCGGCGGCGACACAAAGGACGCGGACAAACATGGGGGCGACTCGGCTAAAAAGTGACTAAGAAGTTGAAGCGACGTCACATTCGCCGATTATGGTTAACGGGTGGTTATGATGGGTCGGCCGCCGCATTCAAATTGCGCGACGGCAGAGGGCAGAATTCCGAGCTGAACGAGGTTAGCTCGCCATCGCCTCTTCGTACTCCGACGACAGCATCAGCCATTCCTCTTCGGCGGCAGAGAGTTTTGCGGCGGCTTCGCCGCGTTCCTTGGCCTTCTGGGCCGCCTTGGCGGGAGCTTTTTCGTAGAGTGCCGGGTCCGCAAGTTCTTTATCAAGAGCCTTGATCAGTTTCTCGAGCCTGGCGGTTACGGCCTCGATTTCGTTGATCTTTTTCTTGAGCGGCGCGAGCGATGCGCGCTTTTCGGCATTCGCCTTGCGTTGGTCCGCCTTGGAGGAGAGATCTTCGGTCAGCTCAATTTTTTCGTCTTTTTTTTTGCCGGAGCTGACAATCAGGTTGCGGTATTCCTCCATGTCGCCTTCGAAATTCGACACGGTGCCGTTGTTGACGAGCCACAGCCGGTCGACGGTGGCCTCGATCAGATGACGATCGTGGCTGATCAGGATGACGGCGCCTTCGTAGTCGTTCAGCGCCTCGATGAGCGCCCGGCGGCTGTCGATGTCGAGATGGTTGGTCGGTTCGTCGAGGATCAGGAGGTTCGGCGCATGGAAGGCGGCGAGGCCCATCAGCAGGCGCGCCTTTTCGCCGCCCGACAGGTCTTTTGCTGCCGTCGCCATCTTTTCCGTCGCAAGCCCCATCTGCGCCACGCGGGCGCGAACCTTGGCCTCGGGCGCATCCGGCATCAGCCGGCGCACGTGGGCAACGGGCGAATCCGCCGGCACGAGATCGTCGAGCTGGTGCTGGGCGAAGAAACCGATCTTCAGGTTGGGCGCGAGGCGGATATCGCCGCTTTCCGCCTTGAGACGGCTGGCGATGAATTTCGCGAAGGTTGACTTGCCGTTGCCGTTCGAACCGAGCAGGGCGATGCGGTCGTCATTGTCGATGCGCAGGGTGATGTTCTTGAGGATCGGCTTGCCCGGCTCGTAGCCGACGGCGGCGTTCTGGATCGCAACAATCGGCGAGGCGGGCTGTTTTTCCGGCTCGGGAAAGGTGATCGGCTGCACGTGATCCTCGATCACCGCGGCAACGGTACCCATGCGCTCCAGCGCCTTGACGCGGCTTTGCGCCTGCCGGGCCTTGGTGGCCTTGGCCTTGAAGCGGTCGATGAAGCTCTGCAGGTGCTTGCGGGCCGCCTCGTTCTTGGCCTTGGCCTTGGTCTGCAATTCGTCGGCCTCGGCCTTCTGTCGCTCGAACTGGTCGTAGCCGCCACGATAGAAGGTCAGCTTCTTCTGGTCGAGATGAACGATGGCGTTGACCGCGTTGTTGAGGAGGTCGCGGTCATGGCTGATGATGATGACGGTATGCGGATAACGCCGGATATAGTCCTCCAGCCACAGCGTGCCTTCGAGATCGAGATAGTTGGTCGGTTCGTCGAGCAGCAGCAGGTCGGGCTCCGCAAACAGGACGGAGGCGAGCGCAACACGCATCCGCCAGCCACCCGAAAACGACGAGGCAGGACGGGACTGCGCTTCCTGGGAGAAGCCGAGACCGGCGAGAATACTGGCCGCGCGCGCCTCTGCCGAATGCGCGTCGATATCGACCAGCCGCATCTGGATGTCGGCGATGCGATGCGGGTCGGTGGCGGTTTCCGCCTCCGCCAGCAGTGCGGCGCGCTCCTTGTCGGCGGCAAGCACGATTTCGATCAGCGAATCCTCGGTGCCTGGTGCCTCCTGCGCTACCTGGCCGAGACGCGCGTTTTTCGGATAGGAGACCGAACCGGTTTCCGAGCCGAGCTCACCGGTAATGACCTTGAACAGCGTGGATTTGCCGGCCCCGTTGCGGCCGACGAGCCCAGCCTTGGTGCCCGCGGGAAGCGTCACGCTGGCATTGTCGAGGAGAAGGCGCCCGGCGATGCGGGCGGAAAGGTCGGTAATCGTGATCATGGCCGGGGTTTTGGCGGAAACCCCGTTTGTTGGCAAGGGCGCCGATGGGCCGATGGAGCGGGAAACTGCGGCCTTTTGGGTTCCGGCAGTCCTATCCGTCTCGGGATGACCGTTTTGGCGCCTCGCCGTGAAGCGCGACGATCAGGCGCGGATTGGCTTTTGCCGTTTCAAGCGCCGTACCGGCCTGGAGACGGAGTTCCTGTGGTGAAAAGGCATCCGCGGTGAGGGCCGCACCGACCGAAAGACCGATCCCGTTCGTGCCGTCGGAGGCTGCGAAGACGAGATTGTCGGTGATCGAGGCGTGCAGCCGTTCGGCGATCGGCTGCACGCTGTCGCGGCTGACGTCGCGAAAGACGAAGGCGAAATCGCCCTTGCCGATGCGCGCCAGGAAATCGTTCTTCTTGATTGCCTTGCGGAAGATCGAGGCGGCCTTCTTGACGATCCTGTTGACGGCAGGTTCGCCGTAGGTGCGGGCGAGGTGCGGCAGGTCGTTGATCGTCACCAGGAACAGCGCGGTATCTCGGCTGTCGGCATCGACGCCGTAAAGAGCCTCCAGCCGTTCGGCGAGCGCCGCATGGTTCGGCAGCGAGGTCAGCCGGTCGCGCAGCGTCACCGAGCGGGCAGCCGATGCCTCGCGTTCGGCCTTGACGAGACGATCGGCACCGGCGCGGAGAATGGCTTCCAGTTCGGTTTCGGCGACCACGGCATCGGAAAGCGAGACGCTCAGGTATTCGATCTCGGCCAGAATATCCTCAGGTCCCGCATTGCTGTCCTGGCGCAGGCTGCGGGCGACGGTTTCCAGCACACGGCTGAAGCCCTTCTTCTGGGTGACGCCGCTGGCCATCTTGTCCTGGAGCTCCAGCAGCAGCTTTATCTCCTGATCGCGACCCCTGACGGGCATGAGCGCGACGAAAGCCGAGAGCTGATGTCGCAGCCCCATCTCGTCGAGCACCGTCTGGGAAGGACCGGGCGGGAGCGCCAGCACTTCGCGCGAAAGGGCGGGGTCGGCGCCGAGCAGCGCCTCGTGGAAGAGCTCGTAATTGCGCGGCAGACCACTCACGTCCAGCTTCGCCATGAGCTGGACGACAGCCTGCAGGCTGCGATCCTGTCCCGTTCTGCTCGCTTCGCCCGCCATCTCTCGTCCCCACAGGTTGATCCGGTTTGTTCGATTGTGCGACAAGCCATGCGGCCCCGGCTTTTAACATTTGCTAAAAATGACGGGATCGTCGGGAGTTACGGTTAAGGGATCGTCCAGACAGCCGATCGAATGCGATCCATGAAATTTCCTGACTGGATTCAAATCAGAATTTGCTTTCAATATCGTCGGCCGACCATCCGGATCAGGAGCCTGGCATGACCCGTATTCTCTATTCGCTCTGCGGCGCCGACGAGAGCCGCCCGTTTTCGCCGCATTGCTGGAAAGTCGTGCAGGCGCTCGCCCACAAGGGCCTCGATTTCATAGAGAAGCCGGTGCCGTTTACCGAGATCCCCAGCCTCGAAGGCGGGTTTTCGAAGACAGTGCCGATCCTCAGGGACGGCAACGAGTTGATCCGCGACAGTTTCGAGATCGCGCTGTATCTGGAAGAGGCCTATCCGGACCGTCCGACGCTGTTCGGTGGAGAGGCCGGAAAGGCGCTCGCCCGTTTCGTCGAGGGGTTTTCCCAGATGGTGGTGCACACCGCGATCACCAGGATCGCCGTCAAGAACATTCATGACATGCTCGGAGAGACGGACCAGGTCTATTTCCGCACCAGCCGCGAGGCCCGGCTCGGCCGGACGCTGGAAGAGATGGAGGCGAGCCGCCAGGCGGAGATCGACGGCTTTGCGCCAAAATTGGAGCCGATCCGCCACGCCTTGAAATATCATGACTTTATCGGCGGCGACGGCCCGCTTTTCGTCGACTACATCCTGTTCGGCGCGCTGCAGTGGATGCGCATCACCGCCGGCGACAAGGTGTTTTCCGATGACGATCCGGTCGGGTTGTGGTTCGAGCGCTGCCTCGACCTGCATAATGGCGTCGGGCGCAGTGTGACACCGGCGTGAAATTGCCGGAACCCCCTTGTTTCCAGTGAAAGGGGCGGGTAAAGACCGCCCACTTTCCCCCTTAACTACGGGGCCACTGGAAACGAAGGACAGAACAATGGCGATTGAACGCACGTTTTCGATGATCAAGCCGGATGCCACCAAGCGCAACCTCACGGGCGCCATCACCAAGGTGTTTGAAGACAATGGCCTGCGCGTCATCGCTTCCAAGCGCGTCTGGATGAGCAAGCGCGAAGCCGAAGGCTTCTACGCCGTTCACAAGGAACGCCCGTTCTTCGGCGAACTCGTCGAAGGCATGACCTCCGGCCCGACCATCGTTCAGGTTCTGGAAGGCGAAAACGCCATCCTGAAGAACCGCGAGATCATGGGCGCCACCAACCCGGCCAATGCCGACGAAGGCACCATCCGCAAGACCTTCGCGCTGTCGATCGGCGAAAACTCGGTTCACGGTTCCGACGCTCCGGAAACCGCCGCCCAGGAAATCGCCTACTGGTTCTCCGAAACCGAGATCGTTGGCTGATTTAAGCCTGTCTCGACGGAAGACTTTGATGAAACCGGGGTTTTGGCCCCGGTTTTTTCGTTTTTGGATATTCGGCTGGCATCTGCCGCCTCACGCCGGGCAGCCGGCATCCCGGCCATAGTCCACCGTGCCATCCGGCTTGAAGACCTCCGGGTTCCGCTCGTAACCGGCGCCGAGCACCAGCGGCTTGCTGGGAAGCACCGATTGGTCGACGTCGGAAACGAGCTGGGTCCTCAACTCCTGCAATGTGCCGCCGCTCGCATCCACCAGCCTGATGTCGACGAAATACGGCTTGTCCTTACGCACGCAGCGGACATTGGGGCTCTGCAGCGTGATCTTGTTCCAGGCGGGGAAGATTTTTTCATTGATGACGATCGGATCGCCACCGGCGGGGTCGTCGAATTTGGCGATCACCATGGTTCCCTCGGGGATCGGGCCGGTCTTGTTGAGCGTCACGAGATAAGTGGCGCTGGCGACCCGGTAATTGAACACGAAGATATGCCCACTCACCTCCACCAGCTTTTCCGCCTCGCGCTGGCAGGCGGCAAGGGCGAGGGCAAGGCTGAGAACCATAAACCGGCGCATCATGATACGGCCTCCTTCTTCCTGCGGTGATAATGGCGGCTGGCTTTGATGCGATTGCCGCACACTGCCATGTCGCACCAGGTGCGGCTGCGGTTCCGGCTGCGATCGACGAACAGCCAGCCGCAGCTTCCGCAGATCTTCATGCGGGAGATCTCTTCGTCGGCAAGCAGCCTGAGCGCCGAATGGGCGGTCGCGGCCTCCAGCGAATTTCTTTCCGCACGGCGCAGGATGGCCGCCGTCGCTTCAAGGAAATCGGCAAGCAACGTCTGTGCATCGTCGCCCAGCACCCGGGCGCGAAAATAGCGGTCTATGGCTTCACGCAGCGCGATGAACGGCGTGTGGTTGTCGGGCTCCACAGGTGCGAGATCGCCGAACAGCGCCCGTTCGGCGGAGAATTTCTCGGCCGCCTTCGGAAAGGCATCCATCTGCTGCGGCTCGGCGAACCGGTCGATGCTGCGTGTCGGGTCGAAGCGCAGGATAACGCTGTTGGCGACATCCAGCGCCAGCGCGCCTCCGGCAAAACGATGCGGGGTCCAGGAAAAGCTCATGGCAATATTATAACTGGTAAACTGTCATTGACCAGTTATATTCGTTGTCGCTATCGGAGTGCCCATGGCCTATCTGCTGCAGCAATTGGCGAACGCGTTTCCGCTGGCGGCGCTTTATGCGACGCTCGCCTTCGGATATTCGATCGCCTTTGCGGTGACCCGAAGGGCCGACATCACCTACGGCGCGATCTTTGCCTTTTCCGGCCATCTCTACCTGCTCTTTGCCCATTTCGGCTGGAACCAGTTGTGGCTGGTCCTGCCGGCGGCTCTGGCTTTGGGGGCGGCGGCCGGAATCGCCGGCGGCATCGGGGCAGGGGTGGCGATCGGGCAGCTGGTGATGAGGCCGCTTGCAAAGATCTCGCCGAATGCGGTCATCGTCGCCTCGCTCGGCGTTCTGATGGTGTTGATGGAAGGCGCCCGGATTGCTGCCGATACGCGCGAACTCTGGCTGCCGCCGTTCCTCAATGACGCGATCGTCTTCTGGCAAGCAGACGGCTTTCCGGTGGCGCTGACGCTGATCCAGCTCCTCAACACCGCCATCATGCTGGCGGCCATCGGAACCGGCTATCTGGTGCTGGCGTACACCCGTTGGGGCCGCATGTGGCGGGCGGTTTCCGACGACCCGCTCGCGGCCGAATTGTCAGGCACCAATTCCGCGGGGGTTTTCGTCACCGCCTATGCGGCGGCAGCGCTCTACGCCTCGATCTGCGGCGTGCTCGCCACCTCCCATTACGGCACGATGGATTTTGGCGCAGGCCTGCTGTTCGGTCTGAAGGTCGTGCTGATCGCCGCCGCCGGCGGCTATTCCAATCCGCTGCGCTCGGCGGCGGGGGCTGCCGTTATCGGCTTTGCCGAAACGCTCTGGAGCGGCTACGGCCCGATCGTCTGGCGCGACCTTTTTGTGGTCGCCGCTCTGGTCATGGTGTTGGTGATGAGCCGGCGCGAGCGGGTGGTGCCTTAGATCACCGCCACTTGTCGCGGGCGGTGTCGTCCGCATCCTTGGCGGCGACCCAGTCGCCTTGCTGGCCGTCGGCGGCATGTTCCTTCTTCCAGAACGGGGCCGAGGTCTTCAAAAAATCCATCACGAAATTGGCGCCGTCGAAGGCTGCCTGCCGGTGCGGGGCGGCGGCGATGACCAGCACGATGTTTTCACCGGGCATGATCTTGCCAAAGCGGTGGATGGCGGTGAGGCCGATGAGCGAGAAACGCTCGATCGCCAGTTCGCCGATACGAAACATCTCCGCTTCCGCCATGCCCGGATAGTGTTCGAGCTCCAGCGCCGAGAGCGCACCCTGTTCGTCGCGACAGAGGCCCGTGAAGGTGACGACGGCGCCGATATTCTTGTGGTCGGCGGTCAGTGCCGTGAGTTCGGCCTGCAGGTCGAAGTCGGCGGATTGGACGCGGATGGTGGGGGTAATTATCGACATCTGCTGTCTCCATTGCGGCGGGCCGAGTTTGCCTCACCCGCTCCCCGCCCTTCGCTTTGGCTCAGGGCGTTCGTCGCTGAAATCGATTCACTGGATCGATTTCTCCGGCTTCGCCGGACCACTCCTCACCCGCCTGTCATCGGCGGGAAGATACCGATCTCGCGCGCACCGGCGATCGGTTCGTCGTGTTCGGCATGTTCCTGGTTGATGGCGACGCGGATGACATCGGGGAACTGCAGGGCGCTTTCGTATTCCTCGCCCAATGTCGTCAGATGGGCGAGCAGATCACGCACGGTGACGACGCTTGCCGGCAGGTCGAGATCTTCCCCGGGTCTGCCGATCCGCTCGCGCACCCAGGCAAAATAGACGAGTTTGACGCTCATTCTTCGTCCACCAGATGTTTGACGCCGGCCTTGAAATAATCGTAGCCGGTGTAGAAGGTCAGGATTGCCGCGAGCCAAAGCAGCACGATGCCCATCTGGGTCGTGTAGGGCAAGATCTTGTCGCCGGCAGGCCCGGCCAGCAGGAAGGCGATCGCCACCATCTGGATCGTCGTTTTCCACTTGGCGATGCGCGTCACCGGCACGGAGACCTTCAGCGCAGCCAGGTATTCGCGCAGGCCCGAGACCAGGATTTCGCGGCAGAGGATGGTGATTGCCGCCCAGAGCGACCAGCCGGCGATCGTCTGGTCGGCGGCGAGCAACAGCAGCACTGCGGCGACCAGCAGCTTGTCGGCGATCGGATCGAGCATGCGGCCGATATTCGACGTCTGGTTCCAGATGCGGGCGAGATAACCGTCGAGATAGTCGGTGATCGAGGCGACGGCGAAGAGAATAAGCGCCGTCCAGCGTGCCACGTCCGAGCTTTCAAGCTGTCCCTCGATGAAGAAGCAACCGACGATGATCGGAACTGCCACGATGCGCGCATAGGTCAGAAGATTGGGAATATTGTACGCGCGCGACGCCATGGGGAGCCTTCCGAATGTTTGCTCCTAGTTGATGTGTTGAGGTCGAAGCGTCAACAGGGTTTCGCGGCTTTTTTGCAGCCGATTGCGTCGGACGGGTTCGGGTGGCCGATCGGCGGCGAATAATTCCTCATCCCGCCCGGTTCTCGTGGAAATGGTTGTAGATCTGCTTAGCAACGGCCTCCGAAATTCCCTCGACGGCCATGAGGTCGGTGAGGCCCGCGCGCGACACCGCCTTCGCGGTGCCGAAATGCTGCAGCAGCTTGCGCTTGCGGCCCGGGCCGATGCCGGAAATTTCGTCGAGCGGGTTCTTGACCATCTCCTTCTTTCGCCGAGCCCGGTGCGAGCCGATGGCGAAACGATGCGCCTCGTCGCGCATGCGCTGGATAAAATAGAGGACTGGATCGCGCGGCGGCAGTGAGAAGTCTGACCGGCCGTCGGCGAAGAACCGCTCGCGGCCGGCATCGCGGTCGACGCCCTTGGCGACGCCGATCGCGGTTACCACGTCGCGGATGCCGAGTTCGTCGAGAATGGCGCGCACGGCGGTCATCTGGCCCTGGCCGCCGTCGATCAGGATCACGTCGGGCCAGGCGGGGAAGGCGGCATCGATCGCATCCTCGCCGCCCGTGCCGGCCGTAATGGTGCGGTCGGGAATACCCTCTTCCTTCAGGAGACGGCTGAAACGGCGGGTCATCACCTCGCGCATCATGCCAAAGTCGTCGCCGGGGGTGATGTCGGTCGATTTGATGTTGAACTTGCGGTACTGGCTCTTCACGAAACCTTCCGGCCCCGCCACAACCATGCCGCCGACGGCATTGGTGCCCATGATATGCGAGTTGTCGTAGATCTCGATCCGGCGCGGCACGAAGGACAGGCCGAAGGTCTCGGCCAGGCCCTGCAGCAGGCGCGCCTGCGACGAGGTCTCGGCAAGCCGGCGGCCATGCGCCTCGCGGGCGTTGGCCAGAACATGGTCGGTCAGGTCCTTCTTCTCGCCGCGCTGTGGCACCGAGATCGTGACCTTATGATTGGCCTTTTCGGAAAACGCCTGGGCAAGCAATTCCTGTTCCTCGACGGCCTCGGACAACAGGATCTGCTTCGGCACCGGCTTGTCGTCATAGAACTGGGCGAGGAAGGCGTTGAGCACTTCCGGGCCGGAAAGCTGCGGATCGGCCTTCGGGAAATAGGCGCGGTTGCCCCAGTTCTGGCCGGTCCTGAAGAAGAACACCTGGATGCAGGAGAGGCCGCCCTCGTTGTAGATGGCGAAGACGTCCGCCTCCTCGACACCGGCCGGGTTGATGCCCTGGTGGCTCTGGACGTGGGAAAGCGCCGCCAAACGGTCGCGATAGACCGCGGCGCGCTCGAAATCCAGGTCCTCGGAGGCTTCCGCCATCTGGCGGGCGATCGCCGACTTGACATTCTGGCTCTTGCCGGACAGGAAGTCCTTGGCCTCGCCCACCAGTGCCGCATACCCCTCGTCGCTGATCTCGCGGGTGCAAGGCCCCGAACAGCGCTTGATCTGGAAGAGCAGGCAGGGGCGGGTGCGGGTCTCGAACACGCTGTCGGTGCAGGTGCGCAGCAGAAAGGCGCGCTGCAGCGAGTTGATGGTGCGGCCGACGGCGGCAGCCGAGGCGAAGGGGCCGAAATAATCGCCCTTGCGCGCCCGCGCGCCGCGATGTTTGAAGATCGCCGGTGCCCGGTGGTCGCCGGTGATCATGATATAGGGAAACGACTTGTCGTCGCGCAGGAGAACGTTGAAGCGCGGCCGCAAGCGCTTGATGAGATTGGCTTCGAGCAGCAGCGCCTCGGTTTCCGTCCGCGTCGTGACGAATTCCATGTGGGTGGTTTCGCGCACCATCTTGGCGATGCGGTTGGAGTGGACGCGGCCCTGCGCATAATTGCCGACGCGCTTCTTGAGACTGCGCGCCTTGCCGACATAGAGCACGTCCTGCGCATCGTTGAACATCCGGTAGACGCCCGGTGCATTCGGCAGGTGCTTGACGAATTCGGCGATCAGGTCGGCGCCCTTCAGCCCCGTTTCGTTCTTCCAGCCCTCGTTCCAATCGATCGACGCAGCGGGGCCTTGGCTCGGTTCTGCCACGACCACATCATCGTCATCTTCTTCCGTCTCGTCATAGAGAACGCCGCCGTCGGGCAGCTTCGTTCCGTTCATTCCACAGTCTCCGCCGGATATCGACATCCGGCCATCGCCGATTCGAACCACGCGCCCATGACATGTGCCGGAGACCGGCTGCTTGTCAAAATATAGCGCTGAAGCGACCCGATTCCCTGCAGGAAGGCCGCTGCCGGAGAAATAGTGTGTCGTGGCAGATTTTGAAAGCGCCGGCGAGAATTCCGCCCCTTGCTCTTGACGAAGGCCGAAATGCCCGTTCCCGCGGTGGAATATTTGAGGCAGAAATCCGGCGGCGGGCACCGCCAGCTCCAGGCGTGCGCCTGCTGGGAGGGGAAATACGTCGGTGTTTCTGCTCAGATTTCGGTTTCTGCAGGTGCCGGATCCGGTTTTGCTGCGAATACAAGTCGAACTTGGCCAATGGCGCCCGCGTCCGTCCGCGCCAGCAAGTGTATTGACTGAGTTGTGCTTTGGATTTAAGAAGTAAGTTATAAATGTAAAAATATTTATATTCAAAGTAAGCATTGCTTAAGGTTAATCAAACGTGTGTTGCGGTACAGCAACATCCAATTTTGGCCTTCTCCGCGCCACAATCAATTCACATTTCGGCTCTTTCTATTCCTCAATTGACCTCCACATTCCGTTTCAGCGAGCAGGGAACAAATGTGTCGCCAACCATGTTGTCGCGGCGAATTCCCGGCGCAGCAGTAAAAGGAGAAAATGTATGCGTACTCTCATCGCAACTCTGATGGCCTCGGCAGCCAGCTTCATCGCCATCTCTGCGGCCAATGCCGCTGATGCCGTCGAACAAATTCCGCAGGCCCCGGTTGCAGTCGAAGAGCCGGCCCCGGCCGCCAGCTGGCAGGGTTTCTATCTCGGTGGTTACGGTCAGTATGACTGGGGTCGCTTCGGTAGCGGCGACCGTGACGGCCAGTTCGGCGGCGGTGCTTACACGGGCTACAACTTCCAGAGCGGCTCGATCGTCTACGGCGTCGAAGCAGACGTCGGTTATAACGGCACGAAGAGCACCACGGACGACGGCTTTGAAGGCAAGGCCGGCTGGAACGGCTCTGTTCGCGGCCGCGTCGGTTACGACCTCAACCCCTTCCTGATCTACGGTACGGCCGGTGTCGCCCTGCAGGACAATGAACTGCGCGACGCGACTTCGTCCGACAACAAGACCGGCGTCGGTTACACGGTCGGTGCCGGTGCGGAAGCCTTCGTCACCAACAACATCACCGCTCGTGTCGAATACCGTTACACGGACTACGGTTCGGACAGCTACTCGCTCGATTCCGGTTCGGTCTCGAAGGGTTTCGACGACCACAGCGTCAAGGTTGGTATCGGCGTGAAGTTCTAAGTTCGATAGCCTTAACAGGCTGGGGAAAGCCCGGGCTTCGGCCCGGGCTTTTTTTGTTTCAGGCCGCCGATTTCATGGTGGTGTAGGAGGCGAAGCGCTTGGCGAAGACATCCGGCCAGGAGGCGAGCTCCGGCCGGCCCTCGGCCCATTGGCCGTTGAAGCGCAGGTCGAGGTAACCGATCAATGCGGCCAGCGCGAAATGGCCGCCATGCAGCTTCTTGCCCGTTTTCGGCAGGTTGTTTTCCAGGTGGTCGAGCCCGCGCACCACCTTGCTCCACTGCTTGTCGATCCAGGGCTGGTGGACCTTGCTTTCTTCGCGCGAGCGACGTTCGTAGACGATTGCCAGCAGGCAATCCATGATGCCGTCGCAGAGCGCTTCCAGCACTTCGGTCTCGGTGCGCTTGGCATCCTTCTTCGGATAGAGCTTGCCGCCCGACTGGCGGTCGAGCCAGTGCATGATCGCGATACTGTCGTAGATCGGCGGCTCGCCCTCACGGATCAGAACCGGGATCTTGCCGAGGGGGTTGTTGTCGATGAGTTCCGGCGGGGCGGCATTTGTATCGGTCTTCACCTCGGTGATCGTGATGCCGAGATGGCGCGCCGCCATGCGCACCTTGGCGGAATAGGGCGAGGCCGGGGAATAAAGCAGCTTCATGGTCGTGTCCTTCTGGATAAACGTCAGCGTGCGGGCGGCAGGGTGATCTGGCTGATCCGGCAGCCGTCACGGTCTACTTCGGCGCAATCGCGGAATTGCAGGTCCCTGCTGAGGCAGATGCGCACTTCCTCCAGCTGCTGGCCCTCGCAGCTCGTCGAAATGCCGCGGCGGCTCATGCCCGGATTGGCGGCAAGAAATTTCTCTTCGATCTGGTCGGCCGACAGCGTCACGGCTGCATCGCCGCGGGACAGATCGGCGGGCAGTTTGATCCGCGAAAAGGCGTCGCGGAGCTTGCCGAAATATTCGCGCTGGCTGAGGCCTGTGCAGCTTCCGTGCTTGCGCCACTGATGGCCGATCAGGCCCATCGACGGCATGATGTCGAACAGCGGCTCGCCGAGCGATTGCGGAACGCGGCCCGGCTCCTTTGTGTCGCAGAAATCCGGATAGCCCTTTTCGTATTGCGGCCACAGCCCGTGGACGATGAAGCGGAAATCCTTGTCCGTGCTGCATTGCTGGTCGTTCTTGCCGCCGCTCTTGCCCCCGCTTTGGGAAGCGCAAAAGGTCGGCGACCAGGAAAGCGACAGGACGTAGAAATCAAACTGCCCCGCATGATCCTGCCGATTGTCCGATCGGCGCTCCTGGGCGAAGGCAGTGGATGCGAAAAGCGCGAGAAAAAGGAAAGCGATAAATCGGTTGGTCATCGGCCGGCCCCCTGCAATGCGCGGCACCATGGGCGGGAAGGCCCGCCCGGTCAAGACTCCGAATCGAGGTCGTTGTCGACGGTTTCGCCGGTCAGCCAGAAGGCACGCTGCGAGGCGAACCGGTCCTGTGCCAGGATGGTTTTCAACGTCGGCAGGACAGCGTGCAACTCGTCCTTCAGCGTGAACGGCGGGTTGACGATGATGAGGCCGGAGCCGGAGAGCCCGGTCGTCTCGCGGTCGCTTTGAACGGTGAGTTCGGCGCACAGCATCTTCGGGATTTCCAGTGCCTTCAACTCGTCATGGAAGGCCTTGAGCGGTGCGCCCTTCTTGATCGGATACCAGAGGCAATAGGTGCCGCCTTGGAATCGACGCCAGCCGGTCGACAGGCCTTTGACCAGCCGCTTGTATTCGCCCTCTTCCTCGAAAGGCGGATCGACGAGTACGATGCCGCGCTTTTCCTTCGGCGGTAGATGCGCGCCGAGCGCCAGCCAGCCGTCGAGTTCGGTGGCACGCACCTGGAAATCGCCTTCGAACAGATTGTGCAGGCGGTTGAAATCGTCCGGATGCAGTTCCATCGCCGACAACCGGTCCTGCGGGCGGAACAGCATGCGGGCAAGCTTCGGCGAGCCGGGATAGAGTTTCAGCGGGCCGGTGGGGTTCAATTCCCTGACCGCCGTCAGATAGGGCTCCAGCAGATCGGCGACCTTTGCCGGCAGTTCCGCTTCCATCAGCCGGCCGATGCCGTCTCGCCATTCGCCGGTCTTCTGCGCCTCGTCCGAAGACAGATCGTAGAGCCCGATGCCGGCATGGGTATCCAGCAGGCGAAAAGCCTTGTCCTTGTTCTGCGCATAGCGGATCAGCCGCGCCAAAACCGCGTGTTTGAGGACATCGGCAAAATTGCCCGCGTGATAGATGTGCCGGTAGTTCATCGTTGCTGGTGTCTCGCTTGAATTAAATTGATGCGCTGCAAATCACGCTTTTTGCGGACGTCAGCTTGCAATATAGAAAAGCCATGAACGTTGCGACCCCGATCACCGCGAAAACCCCAATCGCCCCAGAAAAGTCCGGCCACAATTCCGTCGGACACACCGTCTGTCCGCACGACTGTCCCTCGGCCTGTGCGCTGGACATAGATCTCACCGCCGACGGCAGGATCGGCCGGGTGCGCGGGGCTGCGGACAATACCTACACGGCCGGCGTCATCTGCGCCAAGGTCGCCCGCTATACCGAACGGCTCTACCATCCCGGCCGGCTGATGTTTCCAAAGCGCCGCGCAGGCGCCAAGGGCGAGGGGAACTGGCAGGAGATTTCCTGGGAGGCCGCGCTCGACGAGATCGCCGATGCCTTCGTCAAGGCCGAGGCGAGGCATGGTTCGGAGGCGGTCTGGCCCTATTTCTATGCCGGCACGATGGGCCAGGTGCAGCGCGATTCGATCGAGCGCCTGCGGCACGCGAAAAAATACTCCGGCTTCTTCGGTACGATCTGCACCAACATGGCCTGGACCGGTTATGTGATGGGTACCGGTGCCCTGCGCGGTCCCGACCCGCGCGAGATGGCGAAGTCCGATTGCGTCGTCATCTGGGGCACGAATGCCGTCTCCACCCAGGTCAACGTGATGACCCATGCGGTGAAGGCCCGCAAGGAACGCGGCGCAAAAATCGTCGTCATTGACATCTACGACAACCCGACGATGAAACAGGCCGACATGGCGCTGACCGTGCGCCCCGGCACGGATGCCGCGCTTGCCTGCGCCGTCATGCATATCGCCTTCCGAGATGGTTACGCCGATCGCGCCTACATGGCGAAATATGCTGATGATCCACTCGGCCTCGAAGAACATCTGAGGACGAAGACGCCGGAATGGGCCTCCGCCATTACCGGGCTATCCATTGAGGAAATCGAGGCTTTCGCACGCCTCGTCGGTGCGACGAAAAGGACGTTCTTCCGGCTGGGCTACGGCTTCGCCCGTCAGCGCAACGGCACGGTCGCCATGCACGCGGCGCTGTCGATCGCCACCGTACTCGGCTCCTGGCAATACGAGGGCGGCGGCGCCTTCCACAACAATGGCGAGATTTTCCGGCTCAACAAGTCTGAACTGATGGGCACGGCCTACGCCGATCCGGATATCCGCCAGCTCGACCAGTCGCAGATTGGCCGGGTGCTGACCGGCGATGCGGAAGCGCTGCGGGGCCGCGGGCCGGTGACGGCGCTGTTGATCCAGAACACCAACCCGATGAACGTGGCGCCGGAACAGCGCCTCGTCCGCCAGGGTTTTTTGCGCGACGACCTGTTCGTCGCGGTGCACGAGCAGTTCATGACCGACACGGCCGAGGTCGCCGATATCGTCCTGCCGGCCACCATGTTCGTCGAGCATGACGACCTCTACCGCGCCGGCGGCCAGCAGCATATCCTGCTCGGCCCGAAGCTCGTCGAGCCGCCGTCAACGGTGCGCACCAATCTCTTCGTCATCGAGGAACTGGCCAAACGCCTCGGCGTGGCTCATTTCCCCGGCTTCGGCCTCGACGAACGCCAGCATATAGACCGCATCCTGAAGGCCAGCCACTGGGGCGCCTACGAGGATCTGGCGCGTGACAAATGGATCGACGCGCAGCCGGATTTCGAAACCGCGCATTACATAAAGGGCTTCGGATACCCGGACGGAAAGTTCCGCTTCAGGCCGGACTGGGCGAACGGCCCATCACCGGACAAGCCGCCGAAAAATGTCGGGCCGCTGGGACCGATCGCCGAACTGCCGGTATTCCCGGACCAAGTCGACGTCATCGAAGTGGCGGACGAAGCACACCCGTTCCGGCTGGCGACCTCGCCGGCCCGCAGCTTCCTCAATTCGTCCTTCACCGAGACGAAAAGCTCCTACGAGCGGGAAGGGAGGCCGGAGGTGATGATCGAGCCGACCGATGCCCAACGCCTCGGCATCGTTGACGGCGATATCGTCCGGCTTGGCAATGCGCGTGGCGAAATCCGCCTGCATGCGAGGCTGGTGGCCGGCGCAAGGCCGGGCGTGCTGATCGCCGAGGGGCTGTGGCCGAACCACAAGCATCTCGACGGCGAGGGCATCAACGTGCTGACAGGCGCCGACGCCGTGGCGCCCTATGGCGGCGCCGCCTTCCACGACAACAAGGTATGGCTTCGCAAGGAATTCGCATGACCGGGCAGAATGATCGGGTGAAGATCGCCAGCGAAAAGACGCTGTCGGACGGTTGGACGCGGCTTTCGAACTACGAGATCGATTACACCGATCGCGGCGGCGAGACGCATCGCCTGCACCGGGAAATCTACCATAAGTCCGAGGCTGCCTGCATCCTTCTCCACGATGCCAGGCGCGACACGGTCGTGCTGGTGAAGCAGTTTCGACTGCCCGCCTATCTCTCCGGGAAGCCGGCCTGGATGATTGAGGTACCCGCCGGTTTGCTTGACGAGGATCATCCCGAGGATGCGATCCGAAGGGAAGCAATGGAGGAAACCGGTTACCGTTTGCGGGATGTGCGGTCTCTCTTCAAGGCATTCATGTCCCCGGGGGCGATCACCGAGCTTGTGCATTTCTTCTATGCTCCGATCGACCTCGCCGACCGGGTTAACGGCGGCGGCGGCTTGGTCGAGGAGCACGAGGATATCGAGGTCCTGGAATTGCCGCTCGACGAGGCGGTGGCGATGATCGGTTCCGGCGACATTATCGACGCCAAGACGATCATGATGCTGCAATGGGCGGCGATCAATCGGGCATCGCTCGCAACCTGAAAGCGGAAACGTCAAAATTATCTGCTCGCCTGTTGTTTCAGCCGCCGTTTGATTGTGACTTGACCTGGTGCTGCGCCGATTTCACATGATTGTCACGAATGGCGGCTAAGCGCTGCCTCTTGATAATCATCCTTATATGGTCAGGAGAAAGCCATGTGGCTCGGCAATTTCACCCTCGTTCTGCCGAACGAGGTGGTGAACTCAGGTTCTGTGCGGATTGAAGATGGCATGATCGCCGAAATCCGCGCCGAACAGGTCGCAGGCGCCGTGATCGACGGTGGCGGGCGGCTGCTGATGCCGGGCTTCGTCGATCTGCATGGCGACATGATCGAGCGGGAGATCGCGCCGCGGCCGAACGCCCAGATGCCGATCGATTTCGGCATCCACGAACTCGACAAGAAGCTGGCCGCGGCCGGCGTCACCACGGCCTATGCCGCCGTTTCCTTCGCCACCGAGAGCGTCTATGGCCATGTCCGCTCGCTGGAGACGACCTCGGCGATCATCGAAGGCATCAACCGCCTGCGCGACAACCTGCTGATCGATCACCGCGTCCATGCCCGCTACGAGATCACCAATATCGGCGCTGCCCCGACACTCGAACGGCTGCTGAGGACCGACGAGATCGACATGGTCTCCTTGACCGACCACACGCCGGGCCAGGGCCAGTACAACAACATCGCCGCCTATGTCGCCAGCATTTCCGAACGCAGGGCGATTTCGGAGGAAATGGCCGCAGAGATCGTCCAGAAGCGCATCGCCATGCGCGACAACCCGCAGATCGAGGTGAAGCTGAAGGAAATCGTTTCGCTCTCCTTGCAACACGGCCTGTCGCTCGCCTCCCATGACGACGACAGCGTCGAAAAGGTCGCTGAAATGTTCGATCTCGGCGTCACCATCAGCGAATTCCCGGTGACGCTGCCGGCCGCCGAAGAAGCCCGCCGTCGCGGTCTCTGGACGCTGATGGGTGCCCCGAACGCGCTGCGCGGCCAGTCCATGTCCGGCAATCTCAGCGCCCTCGACGCCGCCAGGGCCGGCCTGCTGACGGTGATTGCCGCCGATTACCACCCGGCCGCTTTTGTGCCCGGCGTCTTCAAGCTCGCGGACGTATCCGAAGGTGGCCTGCCGGCGGCCGTCGCCATGGCGACCGGCAATGCTGCACGTTCCGCCGGACTGACCGACCGTGGAGAGATCGCCATCGGCCAGCGCGCCGACCTGGTTGCGGTGGAAAAGGGCGACGTGCACCGCATCCGCGCCACCTTCCGCGCCGGCCGCTTCGTCTACAGCGACGGCACGCTGCACCCGCTGCGGGCGCTGGCGGCGTAAAGTTAAGCCAGCAGCGGTACGCCTTCTTGTGCCGCTGCGTCGATCAACTGTCGATCGAGCGTCGCCAGCGGCAAGTCCATCTCGACTGCAAGCGCGAAATAGGCGGCGTCATAAGCGGTTAGCTTGTGACGTTCCGCAAGCTCAAGGATGACATCGTCGCCCGGCGACGGGCGTGTCCCGATGCTGAGCTGACGCAACAGGCTGATACCCTCGCGGACCGCCTCGAAATCGATGCGCTTGCGTCTGCGCGCCATCATGAGGACGTTGCGCACCTCATGCCAGAGAATATCCGGAGCGATGGCGTTCGCGGTTTGCAGCTTCTCGAAGGCCGCCGAGACGACCGGCGAATTTTCATCAGGCAGAACCCAGCCGCATACGACCGACGCATCGACGACAAAATCAGCCATCAGCGTCTGCCGATTGCCTTCCATTCAGCGATTTCTTCCTGGGTGATCTTCGGCATCCTTGCCCGAAAGGCGAGGATTTCCTCCATCGCCTTTTTGCGCCGCTCGGCATCGCCGTCAGTGACCGGGGCAATTCTTGCCACCGGAACGTCGCCGCGCGCAAGGATGATCTCTTCGCCGGCTTCCACCTTTGCCAGCAGTTCTGCAAGATTGGCGTCGCTGATATTCACCGTGATCGTCATGTCCGGGCTCCCGTAGACTGGCGGCAATGATGACCGCAGTTGCGGTTGCGGTCAATTACGGCAGCTCGGGTGAGATCAGCCTTGCCGCGTCATCCGCCGGAGGGCCCTCGAAGACCGCTTTCCCACTCTCCATCCTTACCCGACCTTCCGCCAGAAGCTTCAGCGCCAGTGGGTAGAGCCTGTGCTCGACGGTCAGAACGCGGCCGGCCAGGGTCTCGGGGGTGTCGTCTGCCAGCACCGGGACGGCGCCTTGGGCGACGATCGGGCCTTCGTCCATGCCTTCGGTGACGAAATGCACGGTGCAGCCGGCGATCTTCACGCCGGCTTCGATGGCGCGTTCATGGGTGTGGAGGCCAGGGAAGAGCGGCAGTAGGGCAGGGTGGATGTTGAGGATGCGGCCTTCGTAACGGCTGATGAATTCGGCGGAGAAAAGCCGCATGTAGCCGGCGAGGCAGAGAATGTCCGGCTGGACCTCGTCGAGGGCTGCGAGGATCGCCGCCTCGTGTTCGGCCTTGCCGGGAAAACCCTTGCGTTCGAAGACGAAGGTTTTGATGCCGCGCGCCTGCGCCTTCTCGATGCCGCCCGCCGAGGGCTTGTCGGAGAAGACCGCGACGATTTCCGCCGGGAAATCCGGTGCGACGCAGGCATCGGCGAGCGCCAGCATGTTGGAGCCTCCGCCGGAAATGAATACGGCGACGCGCTTTCGGCGCGCCGTTTCGGCCGTAGGCGTGCTCATAGGCCGAGCGTGCCCTGGTAGATCACGCCGGCAGCGCCTTCGGAACGTTCGACCATGCGGCCGAGCGGCACGACGATCTCGCCTTCATTGGTCAGGATATTGGCGACGGCCTGGGCGTTTTCCGGCGCGACCACGACGATCATGCCTATGCCGCAGTTGAAAGTGCGGAGCATTTCCTTCGCCTCGACACCGCCGGTTTTGGCGAGCCACGAGAAGACGGGCGGCACGGGAATGCCGTCGAGATCAACTTCTGCCGCGAGGTGCTTCGGCAGCACGCGCGGAATATTCTCCGGGAAACCGCCGCCGGTGATGTGGGCGAGCGCCTTGAGGGCGCCGGTCTCGCGGATCGCCTTCAGCAGCGGCTTCACGTAGATGCGGGTCGGCGTCAGGAGTGCCTCACCCAGAGTCATGCCCTCGCGGAAGGGGGCGGGCGCATCCCATTCGAGGCCCGAGAGTGTCACGATCTTGCGAACCAGCGAAAAGCCGTTCGAATGGACGCCGGAGGAGGTGAGGCCGAGGATGACGTCGCCGGCAGCGATATCGCCGACCGGCAGCAGCTGGCCGCGTTCGGCGGCACCGACTGCAAAGCCCGCCAGGTCGTAGTCGCCGTCGGAATACATGCCGGGCATTTCGGCGGTCTCGCCGCCGATCAGCGCGCAGCCCGCCTCGCGGCAGCCGGCAGCAATGCCTGAAACGATCGCCGCACCCTGGTCCGGGTCGAGCTTGCCGGTCGCGAAATAGTCGAGGAAGAGCAGCGGTTCGGCGCCCTGGACGACCAGATCGTTGACGCACATGGCGACGAGATCGATGCCGACCGTGTCGTGGAAATTGGCGTCGATAGCGATCTTCAGCTTGGTGCCGACGCCGTCATTGGCGGCAACCAGGATGGGATCGGTGAAGCCTGCGGCCTTGAGATCGAAGAGCCCGCCGAAACCGCCGATTTCGCCGTCTGCGCCGGGGCGGCGGGTGGAGCGCACCGCCGGCTTGATCTTCTCGACCATGAGGTTGCCCGCGTCGATATCGACGCCGGCATCGCTATAGGTGAGACCGTTCTTGCCCGCCTCGCTCATCGTTCATCTCCAATGATCGTTGTAGCGGCCCGCAATTGCACGACATGGCGCCGGATGCAAGCGTTGGACGCGGTTTTGAAGGCTTTTCACAGGTCTTGCTGCACCGCTTCCAAACCCTTGACCTGGGTCAAGGGCTTCCCTATCCCTTTTTTCGCCCGGGCAATTCAGAGGAAGCGGCGATGGCATATCATATCAGCGGCGCGAGCCTGAAGCGCTACGTCTTCTTCTGGGTCGGCGTTCTCATCGTCTTCATCGTCTTCCTGTGGTTCTTCCGCTCGATCCTTCTCCCCTTCGTGGCGGGCATGGCACTCGCCTATTTTCTCGATCCGGTGGCCGACTGGCTGGAACGACGGGGCTTGAGCCGTCTGATGGCGACGGTGGTGATCCTCGTCTGTTTCGTGCTGGTTTTCGCGCTCTCGCTGATGCTGGTGATCCCGATCATCATCAACCAGTTCACCGAGTTCGCCGCCGCGTTGCCGGGCTATATTTCCCAGCTGCAGCAGATCATATCGAGCCCGGAAAGCTCGTTCCTGCCGCATTGGATCAGCGCCCAGATCGAGACGGTCAAGCAGAACTTTTCCGAAGTGCTGAGCCAGGGCGCCGGTTTCGTCGGTTCGCTGCTGACCCAGATCTGGAATTCCGGCAAGGCGATCATCGACGTCGTGTCGCTGCTGATCGTCACGCCCGTCGTCGCCTTCTATATCCTGCTCGACTGGGACCGCATGGTTGCCAAGGTGGACAGCTGGGTGCCGCGCGACCAGGTGGCGACGGTGCGCGAGATCGCCCGGGAAATGGATGAATCGGTCGCCGGTTTCATTCGCGGCCAGGGCTCGCTCTGCCTCATTCTCGGCATCTTCTATGCAGTCGGCCTGTCGGTGGTCGGGCTCAATTTCGGGCTTCTGATCGGCTTCGTCGCCGGCATGATCAGCTTCATCCCCTATATCGGTTCGCTGATCGGCCTGGTGCTCTCGGTCGGTGTGGCGCTGGTGCAATTCTGGCCGGATTATCCATGGATTCTCGCCGTCGCCGGCGTCTTCTTCGTCGGCCAGTTCATCGAGGGCAATATCCTGCAGCCGAAGCTGGTCGGCGAAAGCGTCGGCCTGCATCCGGTCTGGCTGATGTTCGCGCTGTTCGCCTTCGGCGCGATATTCGGCTTCGTCGGCCTGCTGATCGCCGTGCCGGCCGCCGCCGTGGTCGGCGTGCTTGTTCGTTTCGTGCTGGCGCGGTATCTTGACAGCGATATCTATTTCGGGCGAGCGGCGTCGCTTCCCTGGGAAGAGGCCGAGCGGCCGCACGTGCTGGAACACGGCGAAAATGCTGGGCAGATAACCGCCCCGAACGATCCTCACGCGAATGACTCTCAGAAGAGCATTTGAAAGACCAATGACCGAGACGAGCGAGCGCGAGCGGCGCAGACAAGAACAGTTGCCGTTGCAATTCACCCATGATGCGGCGAGAACCCGGGATGACCTCCTGGTGTCCGAACGGCTGGCTGCGGCGGTGGCGATCGTCGACGAATGGCCGGCATGGCCGTCGCCGGTCGTCGTGCTGGCAGGCCCCGTGGGGTCGGGAAAATCGCATCTGGCGCATATCTGGCGGGAAAAGGCAGGCGCCGCCGACATCCATCCCGTTGCCGGCTCGAATGCCGAAGCCCTTGCCGCCGCAGGACCGGTCCTGTTCGAGGATGCCGAACGCCGCGGTTTTGACGAAACCGAACTTTTCCACGTCATCAACAGCGTGCGCGAGAATGGTCATAGCCTTTTGATGACTTCGCGCCTCTGGCCGGTCTCCTGGGGTGTCAGCCTGCCGGACCTCAAATCCCGGCTGAAGGCAGCCACCGTCGTGGAAATCGGCGAGCCGGACGAGGACCTGCTGGCGCAGGTGATCGTCAAGCTGTTCGCCGACCGCCAGCTTTATATCGACGACAAGCTGGTCGGCTACATCGTCAACCGGATGGAGCGGTCGCTCGGCGCGGCGCAGACGATCGTCGAGCGGCTGGACCGCCTGGCGCTGGCGCGGGGGACACGGATCACCCGCCCCTTGGCGGCCGAAGTGCTGAATGATTTTGGGAATTCCGGAACCGGCGCCGGCTCTGACGATTGACTGTGACAGTTCCCTCGTCAAACTGTAATCAGCCCTTAGGGTTAGCATTGGCCAAGGGTCAGCATGGGATGGATGAGATGGATTCGATCACGACGGAAGCGCGCGAGCCCGGCCTGGAGGCGGCCAATACCGACCTCGACCTGATGACCAGCCCGGACCGGTTCATCAATCGTGAGTTCTCCTGGCTGCAGTTCAACCGCCGCGTCCTCGAGGAAACGCTGAACACCGCCCATCCGCTTCTGGAGCGGGTACGTTTCCTGTCGATCTCGGCGGCCAATCTCGACGAATTCTTCATGGTGCGCGTCGCCGGCCTCGAAGGCCAGGTGCGGCAGGGCATCGTCATCCGATCACCCGATGGCAAGACGCCGGCCGAACAGCTCGACAACATCCTGCAGGAGATCGATAACCTGCAGATGGAGCAGCAGGCCTCGCTAGCCGTGCTGCAGCAATATCTCGCCAAGGAAGATATCCTGATCGTCCGACCCGCGGCCCTGTCCGCCGAGGATCGCAACTGGCTGGCGAACTCCTTCGACGACGAACTTTTCCCGGTCCTGACGCCGCTGTCGATCGACCCGGCCCATCCGTTCCCGTTCATCCCGAACCTCGGCTTCTCGATGGGCCTGCAGCTGCACAGCAAGCACGGCAAGGAGCCGATGACCGGCCTGTTGCGCCTGCCCACCACGCTCGACCGCTTCATCCGTCTGCCGGACCTCAATTCGGCGATCCGCTACATCACCCTGGAAGATGTGGTCGGCATGTTCACCGACCGGCTCTTCCCCGGTTACGAGGTAAAGGGCGCCGGCACGTTCCGCATCATCCGCGACAGCGATATCGAAGTTGAGGAAGAGGCCGAAGACCTGGTGCGCTTCTTCGAGACGGCGCTGAAGCGCCGCCGCCGCGGCAAGGTCATCCGCATCGAGACCGATTCGGAAATGCCGGCGTCGCTGCGCCAGTTCGTGGTGCAGGAACTCGGCGTGCCGGACAATCGCGTCGCGGTTCTGCCGGGCCTTCTGGCGCTCAACACCATGTCGGAGATCACCAAGGCGCCGCGCGACGACCTGCGCTTCGAGACCCACAATGCCCGATTTCCCGAGCGGGTCCGCGAACACGCCGGCGACTGCCTTGCAGCCATCCGCGAAAAGGACATGGTGGTCCATCATCCGTACGAATCTTTTGACGTGGTTGTGCAGTTCCTTCTGCAGGCGGCGCGCGACCCGGACGTGCTCGCCATCAAGCAGACCCTCTACCGCACCTCGAACGACAGCCCGATCGTCCGGGCGCTGATCGACGCGGCCGAAATGGGCAAGTCGGTGACGGCGCTGGTCGAGCTCAAGGCCCGATTCGACGAAGAAGCCAACATCCGCTGGGCGCGCGACCTGGAGCGCGCCGGCGTGCAGGTGGTCTTCGGCTTCATCGAATTGAAGACGCATGCCAAGATGTCGATGGTGGTGCGCCGCGAGGACGGCAAGCTCAGGACCTATTGCCATCTCGGCACCGGCAACTACCACCCGATCACCGCCAAGATCTACACGGACCTGTCCTTCTTCACCTGCAACCCGAAGATCGCCCACGACATGGCGAACATCTTCAACTTCATCACCGGTTACGGCGAGCCGGCCGAGAGCATGAAACTGGCGGTCTCGCCCTATACGCTTCGGCCGCGCATCCTGCGCCATATCGAGGAAGAGATCTGCCACGCCCAGGAAGGCAAGCCGGCGGCAATCTGGATGAAGATGAATTCGCTGGTCGATCCGGAGATTATCGACGCGCTCTATCGCGCCAGCCGCGCCGGCGTGGAGATCGATCTCGTGGTGCGCGGCATCTGCTGCCTGCGTCCGAGGGTGGCCGGCCTCTCCGACAACATCCGCGTCAAGTCGATCGTCGGCCGCTTCCTGGAACACAGCCGCATCTTCTGCTTCGGCAACGGTTTCGGCCTGCCGTCCGACAAGGCGCTCGTCTATATCGGTTCGGCCGACATGATGCCGCGCAACCTCGATCGCCGGGTCGAAACGCTGGTGCCGCTCCTCAATCCGACCGTGCACGAGCAGGTTTTATCCCAGATCATGCTGGGCAACCTGATTGACAACCAGCAGAGCTACGAGATATTGGCCGACGGCACGTCGCGGCGCATGGAAGTTCGCAAGGGCGAGGAACCTTTTAACGCGCAGCACTATTTCATGACCAATCCGAGCCTCTCGGGGCGCGGTGAAGCCCTGAAGTCGAGTGCTCCGAAACTTATCGCCGGCCTTGTGTCGGGACGCAAGAAATAGGCAATATGGTACGATCAGAAGCCCAGGGGCGCCTTCCGGGGATCGCTCCTGTCTCCGTCATCGACATCGGCTCCAACTCCGTCCGTGTCGTCATCTACGAAGGCCTGTCCCGCGCGCCGACCGTCCTCTTCAACGAGAAGGTTTTGTGCGGCCTCGGCAAGGGGCTGGGTTCGAACGGCCGCATGGACGACGAGGGTGTCGAACGCGCCCTGGCGTCGCTGAAGCGGTTCCGGGCGCTCTCCAGACAGGCCCAGGCAACCGAAGTCTACGTGCTGGCGACCGCCGCCGCCCGCGAAGCGTCGAACGGTCCGGATTTCATCCGCCAGGCGGAAGAGATCCTCGGGCAGGAAATCCAGCTTTTGTCGGGCGAGGAAGAGGCGCGCTATTCGGCGCTTGGCGTCATCAGCGGCTTCCATGACGCGGACGGCATTGCCGGCGACCTCGGCGGCGGTTCGCTGGAACTGATCGACATCAAGGGCACGGAATTCGGCAAGGGCATCACCCTGCCGCTCGGCGGCCTGAGGCTCTCGGAATCCTCCGGCAATTCGCTTTCCAAGGCGCGCACCTTCGCCCGCAAGCAGCTCAATACGGCGCGGTTCCTGGAAAACGGCGCCGGCCGCACCTTCTATGCCGTCGGCGGCACGTGGCGAAACATCGCCAAGCTGCACATGGAAATGAGCAAGTATCCGCTGCACATGATGCAGGGTTACGAGCTGTCTTTCGAGGATATGCAGAAATTCCTTGACGAGGTGATTGCCGCCAAGGACAGCAAGGATCCCGCCTGGCAGGCCGTCTCGAAGAGTCGCCGTTCGCTGCTGCCCTTCGGCGCCATCGCCATGCAGGAAGTCCTGGCGGTGATGAAGCCCGCCAGAGTGAGCTTTTCGGCGCAGGGCGTTCGCGAAGGCTATCTCTATTCGCTGCTTTCCGACGAAGAGAAGGCAGGCGATCCGCTGCTGGTCGCTGCCGACCAGCTCGCCATCCTGCGCGCCCGCTCGCCCGAACACGCCCGCGAGCTCGCAGACTGGACCGGCCGCATGGTGCCGGCTTTCGGGATCAACGAAACGGAAGAGGAAAGCCGCTATCGCCAGGCTGCCTGCCTGCTTGCTGATATCAGCTGGCGCGCCCATCCGGATTATCGCGGCCTCCAGGCCCTGAACCTGATCGCCCACTCCTCCTTCGTCGGCATCACCCATGCCGGCCGCGCCTATCTGGCGCTCGCCAACTACTACCGCTTCGAAGGCCTGCACGACGACGGCGCGACCGGGCCGCTGGCGACGATCGCCACACCCCGTCTGCTCGATCTCGCAAAGCTGCTCGGCGGGCTGCTCCGGGTCGTCTACCTGTTCTCGGCCTCGATGCCGGGCCTCGTCCACAACCTGACCTTCCGCCCGTCCTCCGAGCCGGACCTCGACCTTGAATTCGTCGTCCCCTCCGCCTACCGCGATTTCGCCGGCGAGCGGCTGGACGGCCGTCTGCAGCAGCTGGCGAGGCTGACGGGCAAGCGGCTGGCGTTCAGGTTCGAGTAGGAGCTCCGGTCGTGCGATGACTCACGCCCCCTGTGTCTCCATCCACACTTGCAATTAGTATATTGGCAAGTGCTGATCTTGAATCTATCATAGGTTGAATGACGAGCGCTGTTGTTGCTGTTGGCTTGAGGGGGCTGGAACATGGCAGAGGCAGGCATCGAAAACGGGAACGACGAAGCAGTCGCTTCCAAACCCAAAGGCCTAAAACCGGAAAACAACTTTCCCGAGCGTTATATTATACTTGGCATTGGGGTTGGTTTGTTCCTCGTGCTGCTGGGCACAGGCATTCTCCTATTCGGAAAAAACCAGGTCGCTTCGTCCTTGACGATATGTGTCGGCTTTGGCCTCGTTCTTGCGGCGTTCGGCGCCAAGATCGCCGGCAGCTGGGCTGGTTGGTCGGTCACCGGCGCGGGCGCAATGACCGTGCTCCTGTTTATAGTGCTCCAGCAATACACGCCTGTCGATGAGCCAGAATTGATGAAGGGGGAAATCGGCGGTGATTTTTCACGGGTTGCAGAGATTAGGATCATCGACGAAGAGCCGATGTACATCTACCGGGACACGCAGGTAAGGCGCATCAAGTTTCTCGGCGTTGGAAAATCACTTAAAAGTACCCGGATACGCATGCAGGTCGATACGACTGAAAAGGAGGCAGGGAAGGAATTCTTCGAACTGACCGGTGACACCGAGACGATCCGGGGCGCTTTCTCACAGGGCAAGCCGGTGCAGTGGAAATTCGACTACAAGGCGCGCCAGGTGAAGGACGGATCGGTCGTCATTCTCTCTGAACTGGATGGGATCGATCCTGTTCGTTCCGCCGATCTGGACATTCCGAGAGCGGGCATTCCTGTGGTGGGGAACTGGTGGAGCCTGAATGCATTCGCACAGGAACCGCTTCCCGGCGGCGATCCGGACCGGATCAGGGCTGCGCTTGAGGGACTGCGTGCCGAAGACACCTACGTGCGCCGGAATTCGCGCGACCTTCTCGCCTCGGCAGGAGAAAGCGCGGTACCCATCCTGATGGCGGCCTTACGCGGATCGGAGGAGGATTATCGCATAAAGCTGGGTGTCATTTATGCACTTGCCGAAATGCTGCGGTCAGATCCGAAACAGGCTCCCGCCATTTCGGCTCAATTGCAGGCGGAGGATTTCCCGTTTCTGGTGCGGGCTGCGGCAGATCAGGACAGGACCATCCGCTACCAAGCGGCCGAGTTTCTTTACATGCTGCAAGACCGGCGCGCCGTCCAGCCCAGCATTGACGCTGCAAAGGAGGCCACGGATGAAGGCGTTGCGAACAACCAAATCCTCATTCTGCGTCAATCGGGCAGCTATCTGCCTTCGTCTCAGAAGGACGATATTGTCAGGCAGTTGAACGATCCGTCCGGCAATCTCAATAAAACTTTCAAGGATCCGTCGTCGCTCAATCGAATTCTCAAATGGTAGAGCAGCGACAGAGGGCAAATTGAATCCTACGAGTACATACGGTTTCACCTGCAGACCCAAAAGGGCATCCGCGGCTGCGGATGCCCTTTGTATTGAGCGTAGGCCGTAAGACGAGTTTACTTCGCGCCTAAAAACTCACCCACCTCGAGCACGCTGAACTCGTTGTTGTCGGCCTTGTCGACGGCGCGGCCGGCGGAGAAGGGCAGGTTGTTGTCGTTGCCGATGATGATGTGGGTGGCGTCGATCACGTCGACATTCTCGATCGTCACGAACGGCATGTCGTAGACGCCGGCGACGCTGCCGGCCTTCTTCTTGTTGTCCGGGTCCTGGATGTTCATCAGATCGATATAGCCGATCTTGCGGACCGCCTTGCCGACATTGGCGTCGGTCATTTCGATCTTGTAGACACGCTTGTGCTTGGCAGGCGCGTTGAAGCAGGTCGGCTCCGGCTTTGCCGGGTCGGCGCAGGGCTTGTCGGCGGTGCCGGCGCCGTTGTCGCGCTCGATGACGAGAGCGGTGGTCGCGTCGATCATGTTGAAATCGCCGATCGCTTCGCCGCCCTTGGAGAGCGGGTAAAGCCAGGAGCGGCCGGTCCACTTCTTGGAGGCGACGTCGAACTCGATGACGCGCAGCGCCGTCAGCCCGTCTGCGTCTTCAACCTTGCCGTCGTCCTTGTAGAGCGGGCCTTCGAGCAGGCCGTAGAGCTTGGCCCCGTCCTTGGACATGGCAAGACCTTCATAACCACCGGAACGCTTCACGTTGAAGACCGGTGCCTTGGCAGCCGGGTTGGCCTGCAGCTGGACGAGCGGGCTGTCGGGAGACGTGACAGGCTTGCCGTCCACGAGCGTCGATACGACGTCGGTCAGGCGGCCCTGCATGTCGACCTTGATGAGGGAGGGGCCGAACTCGTCGCCGAGCCAGAAGCCGTCGGCGACCGGCTGGATCGATTCGATGTCGAAATCGGCGCCGGTAAGGTAGCGCGTTTCCGAAGCTTCCGTGACGATCGGGAACGGCGCGATCTTGTTCGGGTCCGAGAGGAAGACGTTCTTGACGACTTCAGCCTTGTTGGCGGCCCAGTCGAACTTCATCTGGTGCAGGAAGAGCATGGCGTCGGCGGAATTGGTCTTGCCGCCGAAACCGTTGTCCGACAGCGTCCAGAAGGTGCCGTCGGCCATGGTCTTGATGCCGGAGAAACCCTGGACCGGCTGGCCGTCGAGCGGCAGCTTGACGTCGGTGACGCGCGCGCCGTCCTTGCTCGGCAGGGTGCCGAGGGCTTCGGTGCGCTTGCGGTCGGCAGTGGTGAACTTGCCGGAGGTCTTGAGGAATGCCGGCGCATCGGCCGGAGCCGCGACGACCGTATTGGCGGGCAGGATCGCCTGGCCGGTGAGCTTGGCCGGGAAAACCTTGTCGTCAGCGGAAGCGGAGCCGCCGATCAGCGCGGCGAGCGCGCCAATCACTACGGGGGAAGCAAGCGGAAAGCGAGTCATGGGATCACCTGTTGGTTGGCGTGTCGAAGACGCAAACCGGTTAAGGCGAGTGCATGACGGTGAGGTGATGGAAGATTGACGCTTCGATGAAGCTTTGATGACGGTAATTTCACAAACATCAGGGGAACTTAGGCGCTCCTGCGAAGCGCCATCCAGCGGCCCGGCGTCATGCCGAACGTCTTCTTGAAATGACGGGTGAAATGCGCCTGGTCGGCAAACCCCGTATCGGCTGCGATCTCCGCCAGGCTGCCACCTTGCGACAGCAGGATCTTCGCTCGGTCGAGCCGGCGCATGACGAGATAGCGGTGCGGGCTGGTACCCAGAAGCTTCCGGAATTGCCTGGCGGTCGTATAACGGTCGAAGCCGCTCACCTCTTCGAGTTCTTCGGAAGAGACCGTCCGGTCCGTGTTCGCCTGCAGGTAATCGCGGCAGCGCCGCACCGCCTCTTGCGCGCGCGGCGTGCTCGCCGCACCGCCCTTGCCGTCCGCATGGCGCCAGAGGCTGGTGGCCATGCGGGCGATCAGGTCGTCGAGCAACAGGTCCTGCGGCTCGGCTTCGAGATCGTCCAACGCTTCGGTCAGGCACTGCCGGAATTGCGCATCCGCGATGATGGGATCGGGCACGAAGGGCAGGCCGCGTGAACCGCCGGCCGCCTCGATCAGCCGTTCCGGTGGCAGGTAGAGCATGCGATAGCGCAGGCCGGCATCGGTGCCGGCAGCACCGTCATGCACCTCGTCCGGATGCAGCACGATGACGTTGCCGGGCAGGCTGGCGCGTGCGGAGCCCCGATACTGGAAGGTCTGGACGCCCGACAGCGTAACGCCGAGCGCGTATGTGTCGTGGCGATGCGGCTCGAAACCGTTGCCATGGAAGCGAACCTCGATCCGCTCGATGCCGCGCGACGAAGGGGCCTGGACGATGCCGTCAGATGTGTCTGCGGCGTTGCACGAACGTTCAAGACCCGCGGCATCAGCTGCCGTTATCTCGTCAGCTCTCGCATAACCTTCGACGGAGTTGTTCTTCATGTTCGATACCAAGATCGCGATCGTGCTTCGCGATGACCTTGCCCCCTGGCAGGAGCTCAATGTGACCGCCTTCCTGACCAGCGGCATCATCGCGCAAAATCCCGCGATCATCGGTGAACCATATCGGGATGGGGCGGGTCATGTCTACAATCCGATGAGCATCCAGCCGATCGTGGTGCTGACCGCCGACCAGGAGACGCTGCGTGCCATCCACCGGCGCTCGCTGGAACGCGAAGTGACGACCTCGGCCTATATCGAGGAAATGTTCTCGACCGGCCATGATGCGGCCAACCGCGAGGTGTTTGCGCAATTCTCGCCGGAGGATGCGAAACTGGTGGGCATCGCGATCAGGACTGAGAAGAAGATCGTCGACAAGATCACCAAAGGCTCGAAAATGCATGCCTGACGGCGAGGAACGCAGTCCTCGGAATGACCCAGAGCGCGGCGATCGGCGTGGTCGAGGCCACGACATAAGTGGCGATGCTGAGGAGCAGGTAGTTTAGCCAGGCGACCTGCTTCGCCGTCATCAGGCCCGGCAGGGCGACGAGCAGGTTGGCGGCGCAGATCACCCGGATGGACGGGCGGATCCAGACCGACGAGAAGGCTCCCAGCAACGCTGCCTCCGTGAGGAAGATGAGAAGCAGTGACAGGAGGGCGGCGATCACCACCAGTAGGAGGGAGGAGGGAAGCCTCGTTCCGTGGTTCATACTTCGAGCACCAGGATGGTGAAGCTCGCCATCCAACGTTCGGTCTTGGAATCGCAGGCGGCGGGGGGCCTGGCGCTTGTCACAAAATGCCGGGCAAGCGATTGGGGCATAACCCTTAAAGCTCCACAGCCTCGACCTTCTTGTTGACGAAGCGCAGGGCCACGCCGCCGCTGATTAGTTTGAGTGCGGTTTCGCCGAAGAGGTCGCGGCGCCAGCCGGAGAGGGCGCCGACATTGGCTGCCTCGCCCTCGGCGGCGATCTTTTCGAGATCGTCGGTATTGGCGATGATCTTGGCGGCGACGCCCTGCTTGTCGGAGATCAGCTTCAGGAGGACCTTGAGCAGTTCGACGGCGGCGGCGGTGCCTTCGGGGACATGCACGTGTTTCGGCGCATGCGGCATCTCGGCCTTCGGCAGGGCAAGCGCGGCGTTGACCGCTTCGATGATAGCGGTGCCGGAGGCGGAGCGTTCCCAGCCCTTCGGGATGGTGCGCAGCCGCGACATGGCTTCCACGTCCTTCGGCTGCTGCTGGGCGATCTCGTAGATCGCATCGTCCTTCAGCACGCGCGAGCGCGGCACATTGCGGCTGCGGGCTTCTCGCTCGCGCCACGCGGCGACGAATTTGAGGACGGCGAGCTCGGTCGGCTTGCGCAGGCGCGACTTGAGGCGCTGCCAGGCGTCGTCCGGATGCAGGTCATAGGTGCCGGGCGATTCCAGCACGGCCATTTCCTCGGTCAGCCACAGGGCGCGGCCTTCGCGTTCGAGCTGGGTCTTGAGGAAGAGATAGACGTCGCGCAGATGGGTGACGTCGGCCAGCGCATATTCGAGCTGCTTGTCGGAAAGCGGCCGGCGGCTCCAGTCGGTGAAGCGCGAGGACTTGTCGATATGGACGTCCTTGATGCGGCTGACGAGCTGGTCGTAGGAGACCGAATCCCCGAAACCACAGACCATGGCGGCGACCTGGGTGTCGAAGATCGGATGCGGCACCAGATTGCCGAGGTGGTGGATGATTTCGATATCCTGGCGGGCGGCGTGAAACACCTTGGTGACGGCGGGATTGGCCATCAGCTCGAAGAAGGGTTTCAGGCTCAGCCCCTTGGCGAGCGGATCGATGAGAACTTCGACCGTCGGGCTCGCCATCTGGATGAGGCACAGCTCAGGCCAGAAGGTCGTTTCCCTGAGGAACTCGGTGTCGATGGTGATGAAGTCCGATTGGGCCAGCTGGATGCAGGCTTCTTCGAGTGCGGCGGTCGTCTGGATCATCGTTTCATTCACGTGAGGGTGATCAACCTTCCTTCTCCTTCCCGCCGCATATGTCAATACGCAACGCTGTTTAACCTTTACTCGCGCTCGTCTTTATCGGGCGGGCCGGCGAGCCTGTTGAAATAGGCCGATGTCCGAAGCAACGAGCGGAAACGCCAGGTGCGCTCCGACGGGGGCACCGGGGCACGCACCCGCATGCGTCGGAGCGTGAAGATCATGAAGCCCAGGAAGATGAACGAGGTATAGGCGAAAAAGGCGCGCGGTCCGAGGTATTGCAGGAGAACCGAGGCGAGCAGCGGCCCGACCGTCGCGCCCACGGACCAGTAGAACAGCAGGCCTGCCGAGACCAGCGCGTGCTCGCCCGGCTTGGCGTAGTCATTGCCATGCGCCGAGCACAGCGAATAGAGCGGCATCGAAAAGGCACCGAACAGGAAGACGCTGACGATATTGGCAGTCTCGCTGGCGCCGGCCCCGAAGGAGAGATAGACGCCGGTTATGATCGAGCCGATCGTCGTCCACAGGATGACGCGGCGCCGGTCTAGCCGGTCGGAATAGAGGCCCAGCGGATATTGCAGCACCACGCCGCCGATGATGCCGGCGCTCATGAAGGTGGCGATCGAGGTGATGCTCATACCGATCTCTTTCGCATAGATCGGTCCGATGTTGCGGAAGGCCGCCATCGACAGGCCGACCGAAATGACACCGACGACTGCGAGCGGCGAAATCCGCCACACGGCCTTGAGGTCGAAGGCGATCGTTTCCGGCGGCGCCGGGCTCGATTTGTCGGCGATAGAGATCGGCACCAGCGACAGGATCAGCGCGATGGCGATAATGTTGAAGATGACCGGCCCTTCGATGCCGACCGTCGGGATGATGTATTGCGCCACCGTTACCGAGCCGAGGTCGACGAAACGGTAGACGGAGAGCGTGCGCGCCCGGTTGGCATTGGTGACCTTGGCGTTGATCCAGCTCTCGACCGTTGCAAACAGGCTGGCGACGGCAATACCGATCACGAAGCGCATCGCGAACCAGAAGACCGGGTCGATGATCATCGACATGCCGATCGAGGCTGAAGCCGTGACCGCTGCCATCGCCGAGAAGGTGCGGATATGGCCGATCTGGCGGAGCAGTCGCGTCACATACATGCAGCCGAAGGCGAAGCCGATGCTGTAGCCGGCGCCGATCATGCCGATGGTCGAGGGTGAAAAACCTTCGGCCGAGCCACGCAGCGCGATGTAGGTGCCCTGCAACCCGTTGCCGCCGATCAGGATGCCTGCGGTGACGAGGAGGGGGATCAGCGGACGGATATGGCTCATGGGTGCCGCAGGGGAAGAGAATCGCTGTCGGAGATGACAATGCGTTTCTATCGCGTCAGCGATGTCCAATACAGCTCATAAACGACCTTGCCCGGTCCTCTCGTGCGGGAGTTTGTGCCTGGATGCAGAAGCCCCGCGGACGGGGCTTCTGCCAAGGTGGTGCTAAACCTGTCGGCCAAGCTTGGGCAGGATGAGGTCATCGACGCCATAGGTATGGAACTCGAACGTGGAGACTTCGTCGAGCTTGCGGAACTTTTCGCGGAAGACCGGATCGGAGAAGAAATCGTCGACGTTGCCGGCATCGCGGATGGCTTCGATATTCACCACGGTCTTGCCGTCCGTGCTTTTGGCGAGGTTGCTCCAGAGGAAGCCTTCCTTCCGTTCCGCGACGTAATGAACGACATCCTGAATGATGCGGAAGGCTTCTTCCTGCTTGCCGGGATGAGCGTGGATGACGTTGACGATGAAAGTGGTCGGTTCCGGCGTTGCGGAGAAGCCGGCGGTTAGAAGCGTATCCATCAGTGAGGTCCTTTCAGTCGGGAAGCGGTCTTTTGGCCGCGCCGACTGGATATCGACGTGATGATCACAGATAAATAATCCGCTATTCGCAACAGTGCGGATACAAATTCCGCAATTGGAGTGATGATGGACAGGTTGGGAACGCTCGACATCTTCGTTCAGGCGGCGGAGGGTGGCAGTTTCGTCGCCGCCGCCAGGCGGCTCGGGATATCGAGTTCCGCCGTGGGCAAGGCGGTGGCGAGGCTGGAGCAGGAGATGGGCGTGCGCCTCTTCCACCGATCCACGCGCAGCATGACTCTGACGGAGGAGGGCAGTTATTTTCTGGATACGTGCCGGCGTATCCTGTCCGAACTGGATGTGGCGCAATCGGAGCTGTCGCGGCTGCGGGCGGCCCCCCGGGGCATACTGCGCGTCAGCCTGCCGTTGGTCGGCATGCTCCTGATGCCGACCATCTCGGCATTCATGCGCGCCTATCCCGAAATCACCATGGATCTGGATTTTACCGATCGCCTGGTCGACGTGATCGAAGAGGGGTTCGACGCGGTCGTCCGCACCGGCGAGGTACGGGACACACGATTGATGAGCCGCAAGCTCGGTTCGTTTCGCCATCGAATTGTCGCTTCTCCCGGCTATGTCCAGGCGTGGGGGCGGCCCGAGGTGCCATCCGACCTTCTGGATCACCGATGCCTGCACCATCGCTATCCGAGTACCGGCAGGCTCGAGCCCTGGCCGCTCGCCGTTGAAGATGGCAATGCGCGCCTGGTCCTGCCGGTCGCCGTCACCGCCAGCACGCTTGAGCCGATCATCGATCTTGCCGAGGAAGGTTTTGGCATCGCCTGCCTGCCTCCCTTCGTCATCAGGCCACAGCTTGATGACGGACTCCTCGTCACCCTGCTGGATGACCACATCGTCCAGACGGGAACCTTCCGCGTGCTCTGGCCTACCGGCCGCTTCCTGTCGCCAAAAATCCGCGCGTTTGTGGATTTCATGGCGGATAATCTGGTTGTGGACGGCGCCGCGGCCGCGCCGCTCACGGCAGGCTCTGCTGCCAAGCCTTGACAAACGGGGCGGGCCATGCGCTTTTCCCGCCGATTTTCCATAAAGCCGGCAGGCCTGCTTCGCACGCCAAAAGACCGCAAAACCTACCAGTCCAGGATACTGAAATGCACCGTTACCGCAGCCATACCTGTGCCGCCCTCAAGAAGTCCGACGTCGGATCGACCGTCCGCCTGTCCGGCTGGGTGCATCGCGTGCGAGATCACGGCGGCGTGCTGTTCATCGACCTTCGCGACCATTACGGCATGACCCAGGTCGTCGCCGATCCGGACAGCCCTGCCTTTAAGACCGCCGAGATCGTCCGCGGCGAGTGGGTGATCCGCATCGACGGCCTCGTCAAGGCGCGCTCGGAAGATACCGTCAACAAGGGCATGGCGACCGGCGAGATCGAACTCTACGCCCAGGAGATCGAAGTGCTCTCCGCCGCCAAGGAATTGCCGCTGCCGGTGTTCGGCGAGCCGGACTATCCGGAAGACGTGCGCCTCAAGTACCGCTTCCTCGACCTGCGCCGCGAGACCCTGCACAGGAACATCGTCAAGCGCACCCAGATCATCTCCGACATGCGCCGCCGCATGGGCGAGATCGGTTTTGCCGAATATTCGACGCCGATCCTGACCGCTTCGTCCCCGGAAGGCGCGCGCGACTTCCTGGTGCCGAGCCGCATCCATGAAGGCAAGTTCTTCGCGCTGCCGCAGGCGCCGCAGCAGTACAAGCAGCTGCTGATGGTCGCTGGTTTCGACCGCTACTTCCAGATCGCCCCCTGCTTCCGCGACGAAGACCCGCGCGCCGACCGCCTGCCGGGTGAGTTCTACCAGCTCGACCTGGAAATGAGCTTCGTCACTCAGGAAGACGTCTGGAACACGATGGGTCCGGTCATGACCGGCGTGTTCGAACAGTTCGCCGAAGGCAAGCCGGTCACCAAGGACTGGCCGCGGATTCCCTATGACGTGGCGATCCGCAAATACGGTTCCGACAAGCCGGATCTGCGCAACCCGATCGAGATGCAGGCCGTCACCGAACACTTCGCCGGCTCCGGTTTCAAGGTGTTCGCGGGCATGATCGCCTCCAACCCGAAGGTCGAAGTCTGGGCGATCCCGGCCAAGACCGGTGGTAGCCGCGCCTTCTGCGACCGCATGAACGCCTGGGCGCAATCGACCGGCCAGCCGGGTCTCGGCTACATCTTCTGGCGCAAGGAAGGCGACAAGCTCGAAGGCGCCGGCCCGCTCGCCAAGAACATCGGCGAGGAGCGCACCGAAGCGATCCGCACCCAGCTCGGCCTCGATGACGGCGACGCCTGCTTCTTCGTCGCCGGCGATCCGGCCAAGTTCTACAAGTTCGCAGGCGAAGCCCGCACCCGCGCCGGCGAGGAACTGAACCTTGTCGATCGCGACCGTTTCGAGATGTGCTGGATCGTCGACTTCCCGTTCTACGAATGGAGCGAGGAAGAAAAGAAGCTCGATTTCGCCCATAACCCGTTCTCGATGCCGCAGGGCGGCATTGAGGCGCTGGAAAACCAGGATCCGCTGACGATCAAGGCCTACCAGTATGACGCGGTGTGCAACGGCTTCGAAATCGCCTCCGGCTCGATCCGCAACCAGTCGCCGGAACTGATGGTCAAGGCCTTCGAAAAGGTCGGCCTCAGCCAGGCGGATGTCGAGGACCGGTTCGGCGGCATGTACCGCGCCTTCCAGTACGGCGCGCCTCCGCATGGCGGCGCGGCTTTCGGCATCGACCGTATCGTCATGCTGCTTGTCGGCGCCAAGAACCTGCGCGAAGTGACGCTGTTCCCGATGAACCAGCAGGCGCAGGACCTTTTGATGGGTGCCCCGTCGCCGGCAACGCCGCAGCAGCTGCGCGAACTCGCGATCCGCGTCGTGCCGACGCCGAAGAAGGACTGAGTATTTCGGACGCTGAACTGAAAAAGCCCGGCCAAGCGCCGGGCTTTTTGATTCAATCTCTGAGCTCGACTTTGTACATTAAGTGGTGAAGCAAAATGCCTGTGTCATGCATGTGAGCCGACTTGGTGGGATTTTATGAATATGCGGGTCTGATGGGCAGTCGATAAATGTCCTGGCTCCACAAAACCATGCGGACCGCTCCGGTGGCATCGGAGAAGGTAAAATCTGTTTTCTTGGATCAAGCTGCGGAAGCGACGTGGACGGCAACGTTGCCCGATCTCAGACAGCAGCGGCATAGTTCGATCATCGCTCGATAAGGTGACAACCTCATGCCCCGCTCACTGACACATGGTTTATGTGACAACGCTTGGATGCGCAGCGATTCTGCGCCGTAACGTGGGCCGCTGGTCAAGTTTCGACCGTGGGCGTATAATCCTTCACGCGTGCAGGTTCAGTCCGATAGCGCCGTTCCTCACGTGGGCATCCGTTGTGATCGTTGTTGTCTGTGACAAGAATGGAGAGGAATTGTTATGGCACATTTTCATGTGATCGCGGGAGGCGCCAGGAAGGTGGCCTATCCCACCGTGCGGCGCATCAATGTGGCAGATGTCTTCACCTCGCTACGTCAGGGGTTGGATGATTTCTGGACCAAGCCGTCGCACTACGTCTTTCTCTGCCTGATCTATCCTGTGGCCGGCGTGGTCCTCGCGTATTGGACATCCGGCGCCAATGCGCTGCCGCTGCTGTTTCCGCTGATGTCAGGCTTTGCCCTGGTCGGTCCGATAGCGGCGCTCGGTCTTTATGAAATCAGTCGCCGGCGTGAGCTTGGCCTCGACACCTCCTGGCAGCATGCGCTCGAAATCAGGCATTCCCCGGCGGTCCCGGCAATCCTTGCCATCGGCCTTCTGCTGGCGGTGATTTTTATCCTGTGGCTTCTGACGGCGCAGTCGCTGTATGTCAGCCTGTTCGGGCCGGGACGGCCGGAATCGCTGATGACATTCTTAAACGAGGTGTTCTCGACGAGCAGGGGTTGGCAACTGATCCTCTACGGCAATGCCGTCGGCTTCCTCTTTGCTGTGGCCGTGCTTAGCACCACAGTTGTCGCATTTCCGTTGCTTCTTGATCGTGATACCGGCGCGGCGGCAGCGGTTTATACTTCGATGAAAGCCTTTGCAGGCAATCCCTTGGAGATCATGCTCTGGGGCCTCATCGTGGCGGTGCTTCTGGTCGTCGGTTTTGTGATGTTCTTTGCCGGTCTGGCTATCGTGATCCCTGTGCTTGGCCACGCGACCTGGCATCTGTATCGCAAGGTCGTTGAACCGGAAACCGGCTTGGGGAGCAGCAGCGGCAGGTAGGTCGGAAAATAGGCTTCGGCACTGCCGGTCAAGGGCCAGTGCCGAAGAAGGCGAGTCGGGTGAAGATTGTATAGTCGGCCTCCGATACCATCAGCGCGACGAAAACCAGCACCAGCAGCGGCGGCAGCAGGATGGCGTAGACGAGCGCCAGCCGTTCCCAGGCCATGTGCATGAAGACGGCAACGATCAGCCCGGCTTTCAGCATCATGAAGAGCAGGATCAGCGTCCATCTGAGATAACCCTGGAAGCCGAGATAATCGACCATGTAGGAAAAGGCGCTGAGCACGAAGAGCAGGCCCCAGACGAAGAGGTAGAGCCGGATCGGATGCTGCTGTCCGGTTTGGAGCTGCTGTCCAACTTGGATGTGTGTATGCGCCGTTGTCTCGTTCATGACGACCTCACCACAGATAGAAGAATGCGAAGATGAAGACCCAGACCAGGTCGACGAAGTGCCAGTAGAGGCCCATGATCTCGACGGCCTCGTAGCGGCCTCTCCGGCTGGTGAAGAAGCCGCGCCGTTCCTGGTCGAAATCGCCCCGCCAGACCTTGCGGGCGACGATGAGGAGGAAGATGACGCCGATCGTGACGTGGGTGCCGTGAAAGCCGGTGATCATGAAGAAGGTCGATCCGAACTGGGCCGCCCCCCAGGGGTTTTCCCAGGGGCGGACGCCTTCGGTGATCAGCTTCGTCCATTCGAAGGCCTGCATGCCGACGAAGCATGCCCCGAGAAGCGCCGTCAGCAGCATCAGCATCGCGGTCCTGTGGCGTTCGCGGCGATAGCCGAAATTGACCGCCATCGCCATGGTGCCGCTGCTCGAGATCAGCACGAAGGTCATGATTGCGATCAGGATCAGCGGCACGTCTTGGCCGCCGATATGCAGCGCGAAGACCTCGCTCGGATTGGGCCAGGCGACCGGCGTCGACATGCGGGCGGTCATGTAGGCGATCAGGAAACAGCCGAAGACGAAGGTGTCGCTGAGCAGAAAGATCCACATCATCGCCTTGCCCCAGGAGGCGGTCTTGAAGGCGCGCTGATCCGAACTGAAATCGGCAGCGACTCCGCGCAGGCCCGCCGGCCTGAGGTCTGGCTCGCCATGTGTCCCGATAGTCTGTGCCATCTGCAAATCTCCTGGTTCGGCCCCTAGGTCAGCAATGTGCGGCAGAGATCGACAAAATCATTCGCCCACCCGGCAAAGAGCGAAAAGAGCAGGAGCCAGACGGCGAGCATGAAATGCGAATAGATGGCGGATAGATCGATGCTGAGGCGCAGCCTGTCTGGCTGAACGTCACTCGCGAATGCCCTGACCGTCGTGTGAGCGAGGACAGCGAGCCCGCCGAGGATATGCAGGCCGTGCAGGCCGGTGAGCATATAGAAGAAGCTGTTGGCGGGATTGTCAGCCAGCACGTAACCGGCCGCCGTCAGTTCCCGCCATGCCTGGACCTGTCCGACGAGAAAGAAGACGGCAAGGGCAAAGGCGGCAGAAAGCACCGGCCGCAGGCTTTCCATGCGGCCGTGCTCCGCTTCTCTTTTCGCCCATTGCAGCGCGACACTGCTCAAGGCGAGTGCCGCGGTGTTGACCCAGAGCAGCCGGGGAACGGGTGTGGCCCACCAATCCGCTGACGCCATGCGCATGAAATAGGCGCTGACGGCAAGGCTGAAGAGTGCGCCGACGACGCCGAGGAACACGAAGAGGCCGATTTTCACCGCCGGCACGGGCGGCTGTTGCCGATCGGCGCCGTGATGATCCGGCAGCTGCACGGACCCGGTTTCGAGCCAGGGTTTCGAGGTCAGCCGCTGTCCGGAAAGCCACCAGACGATGATGGCGCCGATGACGGCAAGGAAGATCAGCGTGACGTTCATGCCGGAACCTCCCGTGTGACGCCGCCGCTTGCCGGCACTGTCTGCGGAATGAAGTCCTCGGCCGCTCCCGGCACGCTGTAATCATAGGCCCAGCGGTAGACCACCGGCAGTTCCTTGCCCCAGTTGCCGTGCGCGGGCGGCGTCTGCGGCGTCTGCCATTCGAGCGTCGTTGCGCGCCATGGATTGCCGCCTGCCTCCCTGCCGCGGAAAAGGCTCCAAACCAGATTGAACAGGAAAACCATCTGCGCGGCCCCGACGATCAGCGCCATGACCGTTATGAAGATGTTCAGCGTATGGGCCGAAGGCGGAACGAAGGCCGTCTCTCCCATCTCGAAGTAGCGGCGCGGCACGCCGAGCAGGCCAAGGTAATGCATCGGGAAGAAGATCGCGTAGGTGCCAAGGAAGGTGGTCCAGAAGTGGATCTGGCCGAGCGTCTCGTTCAGCATGCGTCCTGTCACCTTCGGATACCAGTGATAGATCGCCCCGAAGATGACGAGGATCGGCGCCACGCCCATGACCATGTGGAAATGCGCGACGACGAACATCGTATCCGACAGAGGCACGTCGACGACGACGTTGCCGAGGAACAGGCCGGTCAGGCCGCCATTGACGAAGGTGACGATGAAGGCGAGCGCAAAGAGCATCGGCAGCGTCAGGTGGATGTCGCCGCGCCACAGCGTCAGCACCCAGTTGTAGACCTTGATCGCCGTCGGGATGGCGATGATCAGCGTCGTAGTGGCGAAGAAGAAACCGAAGGCCGGGTTCATGCCGCTGACATACATGTGGTGCGCCCAGACGATGAAGCTGAGCGCGCCGATGATGACGATCGCCCAGACCATCATGCGGTAGCCGAAGATGTTCTTGCGCGCGTGCGTGCTGATCAGATCCGAGACGATGCCGAAGGCCGGCAGCGCGACGATATAGACCTCCGGATGCCCGAAGAACCAGAACAGGTGCTGGAACAGGATCGGGCTGCCGCCGCCATGCTGCAGCTGCTCGCCCATTTCGACGATGGCCGGCATGAAGAAGCTCGTGCCGAGCAGGCGGTCGAACAGCATCATGACGCAGGCTACGAACAGGGCAGGGAAGGCGAGCAGCGCCATCACGGTGGCGGTGAAGATGCCCCAGACGGTGAGCGGCATGCGCATCAGCGTCATGCCGCGCGCGCGTCCCTGCAGCACGGTTACCACATAGTTCAGGCCTCCCATGGTGAAGCCGATGATGAAGACGATCAGCGAGGTGAGCATGAGGAGGATGCCCCAGTCCTTGCCACCAGGCGTGCCTGACAGAACGGCCTGCGGGGGATAGAGCGTCCAGCCGGCCCCTGTCGGTCCGCCGGGGGCGAAAAAACCCGCGGCAAGGATCAGTACGGCCAGCAGATAGATCCAGTAGCTCAGCATGTTCGCATAGGGGAACACCATGTCTCGCGCGCCGACCATCAGCGGAATGAGGTAGTTGCCGAAGCCGCCGAGAAACAGCGCGGTCAGCAGATAGATCACCATGATCATGCCGTGCATGGTGATGAACTGATAATAGTGGTCGGCATCGATGAAGGCGAAATAACCGGGAAAGGCAAGCTGCAGCCGCATCAGCCAGGAGAGCACCAGCGCCACAAGACCGATCGAGATGGCGGTGACCGAATATTGCACGGCGATGATCTTGGCATCCTGGCTGAACACATATTTCGTCCACCAGCTTTTCGGATGATAAAGCTCGACATCCTCGACTTCGGCGGACGGGATGGCGCCTGCGCTGCCGGATGGAATCTCGACCATGATGTCTCTTCCCTTTCCTTCCGATGCTGCCTGAAACCGCTTCGCTGGTTCAGTTTGCCGGCGGCGGCTCTCCCGATGACGCCATAAGCTGGGTGAATGTCTGCTGCTGCCCGAGCCAGGTCTGATAGTCCGCCGCTTCGTCGACGACGACGGTCCCGCGCATTTGCGCATGGCCGATGCCGCAGAGCTCGGCACAGAGAATCTCGAAGCTTCCCGTCCGCGTCGGCGTGAACCAGAAATAGGTGATCATGCCGGGGATCATGTCCATCTTGGCGCGGAATTCCGGCACGTAGAAATCGTGGAGGACATCGACGGAGCGCAGCAATATGCGCACCGGCTTGCCGATCGGCAGATGCAGCTCGCCGCCCTCGATGATCACGTCGTCGAGGCCACTTGCGTCGTTCTTGTTCAGGCCGAGCGGATTGTCGGGGCTCACGTCGCGCGTTTCTGCGCGCCCGAGCTTTCCGTCCGCGCCCGGCAGGCGGAAGCTCCACAGCCACTGTTGGCTGACGACCTCGACCGGCACGGCATCGTCAGGCACCGTAATGAACTGGTTCCATACCACCAGGCCGGGCGCCAGCATCGCCGCGACGCCGACCGCCGTTCCTCCCGCCAGCAGCACCTCCAGCCTACGGTTCTCCGGCTCATAGGCCGCGCGGTTGCCTGGTCTGTGCCGGAAGCGGAAGACGCAATAGGCCATGAACGAAACCACCGCCACGAAGACGATGCCGGTGATCCAGAAGGTGATGACAAGCGTGCTGTCGATATAGTTCCAGTTGGAGGCGATCGGCGTCCACCACCACGGGCTCAGCACATGGAACAGCACGGAGCCGACAACAATCATGACGAGAATCAGCACAACAGCCATCTCCGCCCCTCCCTGAGCGACCGACCGTGAAACCGCATTCCGCGAAAATACCGGGTTATTATCGCACGAATGGAAAAGATGGGCAATTACTGCAATTTAGGCATGTCCAGCCGGTGGTCTCTCGGCCGGTTACTGGGAATATTGCTTCAGATAGGCGATGAGATTGGTGATCTCCTGCTCGTCCTTCACGCCGACGAAGGCCATCTTGGTGCCCTTCACCTTCGCTTTTGGATTGTGCAGATAGTCGCGCAGTGTCGCCTCGTCCCAGACGAGGCCGCCGTCTCCGGCCTCTTTCATCCCGGTCGAATAGGCGAAATTGGGATGCGTTCCGGCCTTTCGGCCGAACAGCTTGTTCAGCGACGGACCGACCTTGTTCGTATCGGAATCGACGATATGACAGGTCGCACATTTCTTGAAAACGGTGGCGCCCGCCGTTGCGTCACCTTCCTGAGCCTGGGCATCAAGTGACGAAACGGCGACGATGGACGCGCCGATCCACAGAACAACACGATAGGTCATGGCAAACCTCATCCTCCTCAAGGTTGCCCAATCGCCACATCATCCACCGTCATCTTCGCGCGGATATGTTTGCGACCACTAAAAGAGTAGTCCTCCGGGGTGGCAAGTCAACCGGGGCCAAGATCAGTCCGCATGGTTTTGTGGAGCCAGGACATTTATCGACAATGCCCGTCAGACCCGGATATTCATAAAGTTCCACCAAGTCGGCTCACACGCATGACACAGGCAATTTGCTTCGCCGCATAATGTACAAAGTCGAGCGGAGGATGCCCGCCTTAAAGGTCGGCGGCGACAGCCTTTTTCAGGTCGAGCGTGAATTGGCCCCACATGCCTTCGAGCGTGGTATTGGTCAGGCCCACAAGCGTGACCTTCCTTGCCGGATCGATGAACCAATGGTGGCCGTAGACGCCGCCCCATTGCAGCGAGCCGGGGGAAACCGGCAGGCCTGCCTTTGCGGGATCGCGCACGATCGCCCACCCGAAACCGAAGCCGAAGCCCGGCCGTGCCGGTTCGAGAAGATCGCCGATCTGGTTGGTCATCATCGCCTTGACGGTTTTTTCCGAAAGCAGCGGCGCGCCGCCCTTGCGGATAGTCTCTAGCACGGTGAACACGTCGGACGCGGTCCCTGCCATGCCGCCGCCGCCGGAGTGGAAGGAGTCCGGGTTGAAGATCCGGTCCGGCACGAACGTTACCGAGCCATCGAGGGCTCGCACCCTTTCCGTCTCGCCCATCCGCTTCGGTTCCGGCGAATCGTCGGCGTAAGGTGCCGCAAGCCGGCTGCGGTCGGTGACGGAAAAGCCGGTATCGGAAAGGCCGAGCGGCCGCATCACCAGCTCAGTAACGGCCTCGCCGAGGCGCTTGCCGGTTTCCTTCTCGATGACGCCGCCGATGACGTCCATGGAGACGGAATATTGCCAGCCGGTGCCAGGCGCGAAAAGCAGCGGCACGGAAGCGATTCGCCGCAGGTTCTCCGCGAGCGAGAGGCCCGGCTGATCAAGGCCGTCGGAAACGCCGGCGCGGACATAGGGACCATCTTCCAGGTGGAAACCATAGCTGAGGCCAGAGGTGTGGGTGAGGAGATGGCGGATCAGGATCGCCGGTTCCGAGCCGTCTTCGAGGCGCGGCCGGAAATCCGGCAGCCATTTCGTCACGGGATCGTCGAGGCCGATGCGGCCCTGTTCGATCAGCCGCATGGCGGCGATGGTGACGATCGGCTTGGTTATCGAGGCGAGGCGGAAGATCGTGTCCTCGCTGGCCTTCAGGCCCGCTTCCCGGTCCGCCAATCCTGCGGCGCGGCGGTAGACGATTTCGCCATCCCTGGCGACCATCACGACCGTGCCAACAAGCCGTTTTGCGGCGAGGGCATCATCGATCACTGCCTCAATCGTGGGGCAAGGTGTTCGGTTCGAGTGACTGATCGGCAAATTCATGTGGCAAAACCTCCGCTAAAGACGCCTTTATCTAGGGTCGCCCCTGAGGGGGACGACCCGACGGGCGACAAAATATTGGACGACTTGGTTGAAGACGATCGCCTGGACGGCGGAACGGATCGGTTTCACATCCTGAATCAGTCGGCTACCGGAGCTCGACGGAGGATTTCGGCGGCAAGCCCGGACGGTATGGAATACAAACCTCTCGCCATGATACATCTGCCGATGTCTGGTTGTCGGTCCCCGCCTCGTCATCGCAATCTTGTCGCTTGTGCCTGCCTGCGGCGTCAACACGTCGGCCCTGGCTTTCCCGTGAGTCGAGCGAATGGGGGAACCATATCCGTGCGCTCGTGTTGTTAGGGCAGCAGAAGCACAGGGAGAAAAAGACATGCGCAAGACCCTACTGGCCGCCTCGGCGGTCCTGATCGCCCTCTCAGGCGGAGCTTACGCCCAGACGACGATCGTCACCCAGGATCCGGTCACCACCAGTTCGACGGTCGTTCTGCCCGGCGAAGTTCGCACCTACGTCATGGAGCAGAAGGTTCCGTCAGTTTCCTACCAGGGAGAGATCGCTGTCGGCGCGGCCCTGCCGGAAACGGTCGAGGTCCACACGGTGGATGGTTACGACGACTACGCTTACACGGTCGTCAACGATCGACGCGTCATCGTCAATCCGCAGACCCGGACAGTCATCCAGGTTCTGGAATAGTTTCATCTGGCTCTTTCGAGCAACAGAAAAACCGGCGATCGCTCGCCGGTTTTTTTTGTTCGCGGACCCGGGGCCTCAGTCGTTGGCGGTGACCTTGACGCCGAGGACCTTCGGCAGCGTATTCGGCGCGCCCATCGCGGCGCCTACGATCATCGGGAAGGGGACGGCATCGGCCGGTTCCGCAGTGATCGTCAAGCTGCCGGGCTTGTCGAGATAGGTGTTGACCGCGGCGCTCACCATGTTTTGCAGTTCCGGCACATTGTACTGCGCCAGCATCATCGGCGTCATGCCCTTCAGCATCTGCGCCATGGCTTCGCCCGTGGTGCCCTGGCTCTTTCCGGCGTAGTCGAGCGCCTTCTTGGTGATGCCGGCGTCCTCGAAGCGGATCTCGGCGCTGTTGAAGGTCAGGCGCTGCATCAGGCCGAGCATCGCAAGGCCGGCGGCCTGCTGGGCCTCTTCCTTGTTCGGATTGGCTTCCATCGCCTTGGCCGTTTCGTTCGCCGACTTGATGAAGTCGAGCGTGTAGCCGGACATGCTGAAGGCGAGGTTGAGGCGGCCGACCTTGGCGAAATCCAGCGCGTATTCGTCGATATCGAGCGTGCCGTCCTTGAGGGTCCAGGCGCCGGACATGGCGACCTTGCCGTCAAGCGAGGTGATGCCGAGCTGCTTAAGCGTGTCCTTGGCCTGCGCGTCCTCGACGAGGCTGAGGTCGCTCTTGATGCCGTTGACCTGGAGGTCGAAGCCGACGGAGGAATTGTCGTCTGCGACCTCGGTGGTGACGTTCGCCTCGTCGACCGTGAAGGCCGGCTTGCCGTCAACGGTGGCCGCTATCTTTCCGACATGGGCTTCGTCGTAGAGCAGGATCGCATCGAGGCCGTCGCCGGTCGCCTTGGCCGGCACGGTGAGGCCGCTAATCGAGATATCGGAGGCGGTAAAGGTGGTCTTGTCCTCCGCAACGTTGATATTGTCGAATGTGACTTTCTCGACCGTGTAGCCGCCGTTATCCTCTTCGACGCCCTCGAACTTGACGGTGCCGAGCGGCAGGCTCTGCTTGCCGGCTTCGACCACCAGTTTGGCATTGGTGAGTGTCACGTCCGAACCGCTGACGGTAGTCTTTTCCGCCGAGAAGCCGGCGGCGCCCTGGATCGCGAGCACGTTGTTGATCTTGGCGACAAGATCATTGCCGTCGAGCGCAAAGGCCGGGCCGGCGAAAGTCGAAAGCGCTGCGCCGGCGAGCAGAAGCCGGGCCTTGGTGGAATATTGCATCGGATTTCCTCCTGGCGGGCAGTGGTCCGGCCCGCGATCGTTTAGGGTTTGTCGATAGTTCGGTCTGCTTGTTCGCGGCACCTTATAGGCAAGCCGGGTAAAAGGTTTATGGCTGTGTTCCACATTCCTTTCGTCAAAATTGCGGCTGACGAATCAGGGTAAATCAAACACTGATTTCAGCTTGGGAAAAGCCTTCATCCACAGGCTGTCGCCGGTACTTTCTTGCCGAGAATCGGGCTTTCCGCTAGTCAAGGCCCATGGGAAAAAATCTGACACCACCCGGCGGCGACGGCGGCGACAATATCCTGCCGGTCGATCTGAAAGCAGCGCTCGAAGAGCGTTACCTCGCCTATGCGCTTTCCACCATCATGCACCGCGCGCTGCCGGACGTGCGCGACGGCCTGAAACCCGTCCACCGCCGCATCGTCTACGCGATGAGCGAGATGGGCCTGCGCCCCAACGCCGCTTTCCGCAAGTGCGCCAAGATCGTCGGCGAGGTGATGGGTAACTTCCACCCGCACGGTGACCAGTCGATCTACGATGCGCTGGCACGCCTTGCGCAGGATTTCTCGCAGCGTTATCCGCTCGTCAACGGCCAGGGCAATTTCGGCAATATCGACGGCGATAGCCCGGCGGCGATGCGTTACACCGAATCGAAGATGACGGCGGTTTCCGAACTGCTGCTCGAGGGCATCGACCAGGACGCGGTGGATTTCCGCGACACCTACGACGAATCGAATTCGGAACCGGTCGTATTGCCCGGCGCGTTCCCGAATCTGCTCGCCAACGGCACGTCGGGCATTGCGGTCGGCATGGCGACGTCGATCCCGCCGCACAATGTCCATGAACTCTGCGATGCCGCGCTGCACCTGATCAAGAACCCGGCGGCGAGTGTCGAGGATCTGATGGCGGATCCGGCCGAGCCGGCCAAGGGTGGCATCGAAGGTCCGGATCTGCCGACCGGCGGCATCATCATCGACAGCCGAGAGTCGATCGTCGAGGCCTACAAGACCGGCCGCGGCGGTTTTCGCGTCCGCGCCCGCTGGATCATCGAGGATCTCGGCCGCGGCGGCTACCAGATCGTCGTCACCGAAATCCCGTTCCAGGTGCAGAAGTCCAGGCTGATCGAAAAGATCGCCGAACTGCTACTTGCCCGCAAGCTGCCGCTTCTCGAAGACGTACGCGACGAATCGGCTGAAGACGTTCGCGTCGTTCTGGTGCCGAAGAGCCGCACGGTCGATGCGACCCTGCTGATGGAATCGCTGTTCAAGCTTTCCGAGCTGGAAACCCGCCTGCCGCTCAACATGAACGTGCTCTCCATGGGCCGCGTGCCCAAGGTGATGGCGCTCAACGAAGTGCTGCTGGAATGGCTGGCGCATCGCCGCGACGTGCTGGTGCGCCGCTCGCGCTTCCGGCTGGCCGCGATCGACAGGCGCCTGGAAATCCTCGGCGGCCTCTTGATCGCCTACCTCAATATCGACGAGGTGATCCGCATCATCCGCGAGGAGGACGAGCCGAAGCCTGTGATGATGGAGCGCTGGTCGCTCTCCGACATCCAGGTCGAGGCGATCCTCAATATGCGGCTTCGCGCCTTGCGCAAGCTGGAAGAAATCGAGATCCGCACCGAGCACGAGAACCTTACCAAGGAGAAGGCGGATATCGAGGCGCTGCTTGCCTCCGAGGACAAGCAGTGGCGGGTGATCGAGCACGAGATACAGGACGTCCGCAAGAATTTCGCCAAGGGCCGCGGCAAGCCCTATGCGCGCCTGACCACCTTCGCCGATGCGCCGGATGCCGATATCGACGCCATCAACCAGGCGATGATCGAAAAGGAACCGATCACCGTCGTCGTCTCGCAGAAGGGGTGGATCCGCGCGCTGAAGGGCCACATCTCGGATACCTCGACGCTCACCTTCAAGGAGGGCGACGGGCCGAAGATCGCCTTCACCGCGCAGACCACCGACAAGCTGCTGCTCGTCACGACGGGCGGCAAGGTCTATACGCTCGGCGCCGACAAGCTGCCGGGCGGCCGCGGCCATGGCGAGCCGATCCGCATCATCGTTGACATGGAGAACGACCAGGACATCCTGACTGCCTTCGTCCACGATCCGCAGCGCAAGCTGATCCTCGCGTCGACTGCGGGCAACGGTTTTGTAGTGGCCGAAAGCGAGATGATCGCCAATACCCGCAAGGGCAAGCAGATCATGAACGTCGCCATGCCCGACGAGGCGAAGCTGGTCGTGCCGGTCTCGGGGGATCACGTCGCCGTCGTCGGCGAGAACCGCAAGCTGCTGGTCTTCCCGCTGACCCAATTGCCGGAAATGACCCGCGGCAAGGGCGTGCGCCTGCAGCGCTACAAGGACGGCGGCATTTCCGACATCCGCTGCTTCACCATGGCCGACGGCCTTTCCTGGGAAGACAGCGCCGGCCGTTCGTTCACCCGCAACAAGGACGAACTGCTGGAATGGATCGCCGACCGTGCCACCGCCGGCCGCGCCGTTCCGAAGGGCTTTCCGCGAAGCGGGAAGTTTGCCGGGTAATCAGGGACTGATAGGGGGCGTCGCGAGATAGTCGCGGCGCGCAACCCGCCGCATCTGCCATGCGGAATAACCGATCAGCGCCAGCACGAGGATCGAGCCGCCGAGAAGGGTGCGGGCGGAGGGGATTTCGGAAAAGATCAGCCAGACCCAGATCGGTGCGAGGATGGTTTCGAGCAGGTAGAACATGCCGACTTCGGGGCCGGAGAGATATTTAGGGCCGGTTGCCAGGCACCAGAAGGCGAGCGGCATCATGATCGCGCCGTCGAACAGAACCCAGACGGGGTCCGCGACTGAAAAGCCGCCCGTACCGGCCAGCGAAGATGCGCCGACCAGGGAAAGTCCGATCGTTGCAGGGATGATGGTCGCGACCAGCGGCACGAAACCCATGTCGATGCGGGCCGTCCGGCTGAGCGTGATCGCCAGCGCCAGAAGCAGCGAGGCGGTTGCCGCCAAGACGTCCCCGAAGATGTGCCCGCCGGCAAGGCCACCCGAGACGATCAGGCCGACGCCCGCAAACATCACCAGCATGGTGACGAGCGTCGAGGGTGAGGGCCGTTCTTTCAGGACCAGCCAGCCTAGAAGGGCGGCATACATGGGTGTGAAGGCGACGATGAACACGACATTGGCGGTTGCCGTGTTGAAGACTGCGCCGAGGAAGGCGATCGTCGAAATGCCGTAACAGAAGCCTGCGGCAAGGCCCGCCTTGCCGGGGATCAGCACCGGGCGGCTGGTGCCGAAGCGGCGGACGAGCAGCCACAGCACGATGGCGGCGACAAAGGTCGCCGTGCTCCGTACCGCCACCGTCGACCACATCTCGCCATGCCCGAGACGCACGAGCGGCACGTCGAAGGAGAGCGCAAGCCCGCCGATTGCGGTGAGCACGAGGCCCTTTTTATGATCGTTCATGGGGATGATTTCAGATGTCCGTGGTGGGATCGAAGATTTCCCAGCCGCGCGGCGTCAGGTGTTCCTGGGGCAGGAAGCGGGTCTTGTAGCCCATCTTCGCCGAACCCTTCACCCAATAACCGAGATAGACATGCGGCAGGCCGAGCGTTCTGGTGCGGGCGATGTGGTCGAGTATCATGAACGTGCCGAGCGAGCGCTTTTCATACTCGGGATTGAAGAAGGAATAGACCATCGAAAGGCCGTCGCTCATCATGTCGGTGAGCGCGACGGCAAGCAGTTCGCCCTTCGGCTCGGCGCTGATGCCGGAGCCAGGCTCGCGGCGGCGGTACTCGATGATCCGGGTGTTGACATGCGTGTCCTCGACCATGATCGCATAGTCGAGCGCCGACATGTCCGACATGCCGCCCCGCTGATGGCGGTCATCGAGATAGCGGCGGAAGAGCGAGAACTGTTCGGTCGAGGGCTGCGCGGGGTAGACCGTGGCGATCACGTCGCGATTGGTGGCGAGAACCCGTTTCATCGAGCGCACGGGTTCGAATTCGTGAGCGAGGATGCGCACGGAAATGCACGCACGGCATGATTCGCAGGCCGGCCGATAGGCGATGTTCTGCGAACGGCGGAAACCGCCCTGGGTCAGTAGGTCGTTCATCTCGGCGGCGCGAGAGCCTACCAGGTGAGTGAAGACCTTTCGCTCCATTTCACCCGAGAGATAGGGACAAACTGCCGGGGCCGTCAGGTAGAACTGCGGTGAGGGCGTTGCCTGGGTGTTCATTGCGTCGTGGCAGTCCGGTCTCTATGATCGTAAATGTCATACCATGGCGCATAAAAGCAAAACGTCAACCACATGCTGCGACGCTCAGCCGGCTTGCACCATAAACTTTTGGCCAGTAGCGTGATCGTTACGAGGTGCGCACGACGATCGTGCCGAGCAACAGGTCGTGCACGAGGCGCGAACGCTCGATGAACAAACCTGCGAGCAGGATGAGCGGCGTCAGCACCGAATTGATGATCCAGAAAATCACCGTATGGGCCATGGCGGTCAGGAAATCCATCCGCCGGCCGTCGAGCCGCACCATGGCGAGCCCCATGGCGCGCATGCCGGGCGAGGCCTGGGCCGTGCCGCCGAGCGTCATCCCGAAATAGAGAAGCGCGACGATCACGAACAGGACCGGATAGAGCATGAAGCCGAGGCCGAGCGTGATGATGCCGAGGAAGAACACGACAACCGCAGCCGGAATGCACAGCAAGAGCACGATCACATAGTCGATGATGAAGGCGAACACCCGGCGCGAAAGAACGCCGCTATAGGCGCGCCAATCGTCCGGTGCGGCATAGGTCGGGTTCGGGTCGAGGCTCATCGTTTCAACATCTCCTGTTTCTCGCACATTGATATGGGAAGAAACCGCCTCTGCAACAAGACTTATCCGTTTTTCGCCAGCTTCTTCGCTACGTCCATCGCAAAATAGGAAAGAATGCCGTCACAGCCGGCGCGTTTGAAACAGAGCAGCGTCTCCATCATGATCCGGTCGCCGTCGATCCAGCCGTTCATCGCCGCCGCCTTGATCTGGGTGTATTCCCCGGAAACCTGGTAGGCGAAGACGGGCAGGCCGAACGCTTCCTTGATGCGCCAGCAGATGTCGAGATAGGCGATGCCGGGCTTGACCATCAGCATGTCGGCGCCTTCCTCGACGTCGAGAGCCGCGTCGCGGAGAGCTTCGGTGCCGTTGGCCGGCGAGATGTAATAGCTGTTCTTGTCGCCCTTCAACAGGCCGCTGGTGTTGATCGCCTCGCGATAAGGGCCGTAGAAGCCGGACGAAAATTTTGTCGCATAGGACATGATGCCGACATCCTGGTGGCCGGCGGCGTCGAGCCCGCGGCGGATGGCGCCGATACGACCGTCCATCATTTCCGACGGCGCGATGATGTCGGCGCCGGCATCCGCCTGCATGACGGCGGCGCGGACGATCTGGTCGACCGTCTCGTCGTTGACGATGACGCCGTTCCGGAGGATCCCGTCATGGCCGTGGCTGGTGAACGGATCGAGCGCCACGTCGGTGACGATGCCGATATTTGGCACCGCTTTCTTGAAAGCGGCAGTCGCCTGGTTGATCAGGTTGTTGGCGACCAGGCTGTTGGAGCCGGTCTCGTCGCGCAATTCCATCTCGATATCGGGGAAGGTGGCGATCGCCGGAATGCCGAGACCGGCGGCTTCCTTCACCGCCTCGACCGCCTTGTCGACGCTCATGCGGTTGACGCCGGGCATGGCGGCGATCGGATCGACGATGCCGGTGCCGGGAACGATGAAGATCGGCCAGATCAGGTCGTCCACCGTCAGCCGGTTCTCCTGTACCAGCCTGCGCGTCCAGTCGGCCTTGCGGTTGCGCCGCATGCGGCGGTGGCCGGTGATTTCGTCGACCAGATGCGTCCTGTCCATGGCAAAGTCTCCAACTTCTCTTCCCATGCGCGGGTCATTATCATGCAGCACGCCATTTGCGAATGGGAACGATCGCCGCAGCTGGGACCCGGATTAGATCCAGAGATCGTTTTGAGCAGTACGGTCGCCGCCCTCGCTGCCGGTGTTCAAAACGCCGCGCGGCTCGATAACCATCATCTTCACTTCCTTTTCGGCGAACGGCTTGTGCTGCACGCCCTTCGGCACGACGAACATTTCGCCCGGGCCGACGTGAACGCTGCCATCGCGGAAGTCGATCCGCAACTGGCCTTCGATGACGATGAAGGCTTCATCCGTTTCCGGATGATCGTGCCAGATGAAATCGCCTTCGATACGGACGAGCTTGAACTGGTAGTCGTTCATTTCGGCGACGACGCGCTGCTGCCAGAGGTCGGGTATCCGTGCGAGCTTCTCGGCGAGGTTTATCGGCGTATGTGAAAAGTTCCGATCGGTCATGCCTTCTCCTTTGATTTGGCGGCAAACCCTATCAGGGCAACGCGCAAGGCTCTTGAACGATCGTGCAGACGACAGGCCGGTACTGGCGGTCGGCGACCGTGGCGGCTAGTGTAGCCCCATGGAACCCGATTCACTCACGGTGCCGAAGCGCACGCTGACCGAAATTCTCTACGTCGTCTTCCTCAGGCTGGTCGCAGTCGCCTGTTTCTGGTTCGGCCTGCAATATTGGGCGATGCTGGTCGGCTATTCGCTGAAGGGCCTGGCCCGCTTCGATCTGTTGTCACTTCCCTGGAAGGTGGCGGCGTCTTCGCTTGCCGTGCTGTTTCCGGTCGCCTCGCTCGGCCTCTGGCTCACCGTGTCCTGGGGGCCTGTGCTCTGGGCGATTGCCGCAATCTCGCAGGTGTCGATGTATATCGTCTGGCCGGAGATCTTCGGACACAACCGTCTCGTTCCCCTCATGCACGGCCTCGTCGCCGCGCTTTACGTCGTATTTCGGCTCTCCTTATGGATCGAGGCGCGCCGCAAGGCGGAGCGGGTAAGGATTGATTCACCCTGAAATTAAAGCTTTGACGGCCGGATTTGACCGAGAATTCTCTGTTAAGTCATTGATTTATTTTAAATCTGCGTGGCGGCGTTTCCGGTCGGTGACGTGCCGAAGGAATTCAGCGGAACGCGTTAAGCGCTTGTTAAGCCTATGTTTTAAGTCGAATTTTATGCGTATTGGATAGTGTCTGTCTCAAGGCGGGAAGAAAACAAACACCGCCAAACAAAACAGGATGAGGCAGTCATGATGAACACGAAACTGAAGCCGCAGGCGGCACCGGCAGTAGCAGATCCGCATGAAGAAACCATTCGCGCCCTCTACATGGAGTCGCTGCATCTGGTCGAACGCCTGCACCGCCGCCTTCTCGATGTGATCAAGGACGAGTTCGACCGCCAGGGTCGCGACGACGTCAACGCCGTCCAGGCGCTCCTGCTGTTCAACATCGGCAATTCGGAACTGACGGCCGGTGAACTGCGCTCCCGCGGTTATTACCTCGGCTCCAACGTCTCCTACAACGTCAAGAAGCTGGTCGATCTCGGCTTCATCAACCACCAGCGCTCGCGCATCGACCGCCGCTCGGTCCGCATCAGCCTGACGCCGGAAGGCCAGGAGATCGCCGAGGCCGTCGGCAAGCTCTACGAGCGCCATATCGGCTCGATCGAAAAGGTCGGCGGCATCGGCGAGGGCGAGTTCTCCCAGATGAACAAGTTGCTCCAGCGCCTCGACCGCTTCTGGAACGACCAGATCCTTTACCGCCTTTAATCCACCGGGGGCTTGCGAAACACTCCATTACCTCCAGTCATGCGGTGCTACGCAAAAGCGTAACGGGACGTCGGAAGACGTGCCGTTACGCTTGTTTGCGTGCCGGTTGCGTAGCGCTTCTGGCGGATACGGCCCTATCGCTGGGCCAGCAGGGCGCGGCCGGCGTTTCTGATGGTGAGTGCCGAGTCCGCCATCTGCGCAATCAAGCCGGCGGTCATCGCTGCGGCGAGTGTCTCTGTATAGTCTTCGCCCTGCAGACCGTGCTTTTTGCAGTAATTCTGGACGGCTCCTCGTGTGGAGGTCGGCGAGACGCCAAATTTGTTGTTCTGGAAAGCATTGACAATAATTTGGTACTTTTCGTCCAGGGTCACGGTAGCTCTCCAATGGGTGATGTACGGGGTGCGTACCAGTATGGAGCCCGGGTAGATAGACAAATTCTGCCATGAGCGTCGGAAATACGTTCCGATACGTCCGTTTGCGCCGGGATATCTGCCTATAACGTCGCCGCCACAACCCGGCGAATTTCAGTTGTCATGCCCGCAAACATCGAGGAGAGGTCGAGCCAGCCGTCAGGTCTGCGGCCTGTCACCTTTTCGGGCCACCCGCAGACGCCGTCCTGTTCGACATAGCCGACGCATTGCGGTGCGGTCTCATCGCGAAAATGCAGGACGACCAGCTTTCCAGGCTCAAGCGCTTCGATCGGGTACCAGTTCAAATCTCAAATTCCTCATTAATGAGGGATAATTTTTAGCCAGTCCGCTTGCCCCAGGCTTACGGCTCTTGCGTTCGGTAAAGGGGCTGATGTCCAAGCGACTTGAGCGGTTTTTATCAAACGCGGATCTCGACCGACCATCTCGCACGTCCGGGATCGCTTGCGGTCCGCGGTGTGGCCTATATGCCGCGTGAAAAAATCACGTGCCAACACGGCTTTGTGACGCGCAAGTACCTGACACGAATTGGCCATATTGCTATGGGACCGGCTGGATGCAACGGGCCGGCGGGAATTCGCGCTTTCATGACATTGCGATGACGACGAACCCCTAAGCGGCTGCGCTAACTTTTTGCGCGTTCTTAACCATATCCCTGTAGGCGTCTCTGATGCTGCTCGGATGAGATGGGTATAATTGATGTCGAAGAAGATCGGATCTGAAGCTCTTTCCCGCCGTGCTTTGCTTCGCACGGCCGTCTCTGCAGGCGCCGCAGCGCTTGCAGCGCCTGCATTCGCCCAGACGGCGATGGACGATCTGATCAATGCGCCGCGCCGCGGCACCTGGGACGACCAGTTCGATGCCAAGGCCGCATCGCGCACCGCCGTCAACGTCGTTTCCAACAATCCGGTGCTCGGTCCCGGCGGACCGGCGAACATCCAGCAGGCAATCGTCGACTACCAGCAGATTGTCGCCAATGGCGGCTGGCCCGAGGTCAATCCCGGCCAGCAGCGCCTGCGCCTCGGCGTCGTCGATCCTTCCGTCCAGCAGTTGCGCCAGCGTCTGATGATTTCAGGCGACCTGCCGCGCGAGGCGGGCATGTCGTCTTCGTTCGACTCTTACGTCGACGGCGCGGTGAAGCGTTTCCAGGCCCGCCACGGCCTGCCCTCCGACGGCGTGATGGGCGAGTTCACCGTCAAGGCGATGAACATCTCCGCCGACGTGCGCCTGCGTCAGCTGGGGACCAATCTGGTGCGCCTGCAGTCCATGTCCGGCGACCTCGGCCCGCGTTACGTCATGGTCAATATTCCGGCCGCTTATATCGAGGCGGTGGAGAACGACCGCGTGGCACTGCGCACCAATGCCGTTGTCGGCCGCATCGACCGTCCGACCCACGCCATCAATTCGAAGATCTACGAGGTCATCCTCAACCCCTATTGGACTGCGCCGCGCTCGATCGTCGAGAAGGACATCGTGCCGCTGATGCGCAAGGACCCGACCTATCTGACGCGCAACAACATCCGCCTGATCGACGGCAAGGGCAACGAGGTTGCGCCGGAAACGGTCGACTGGTTCGCGCCGAAGGCGCCGAACTTCATGTTCCGGCAGGACCCGGGCAAGATCAACGCGATGGCCTCGACGAAGATCAATTTCCACAATCCGAACAACGAATACATGCACGACACGCCCCAGCAGGGCCTGTTTAACAAGCTGATGCGCTTCGAGTCCTCGGGCTGCATGCGCGTCCAGAACGTCCGCGACCTCATTACCTGGCTTCTGCGCGACACGACCGGCTGGTCGCGCCAGGAGATCGAACGGGTGATCTCGACGCGCCAGAACAACCCGATCAAGCTTGCCGTGGAAGTTCCGGTCTATATCGTCTACATCACCGCCTGGTCGGCGAAGGACCGTGTCGTTCAGTTCCGTGACGACATCTACGAGCGTGACGGCAACCAGGAACTGGCACTGCAGACGACCACCGGCATCGAAAAGCCGGCCGGCGCTGCCGACGACGATCTGCTGCCGCAATAAGAACCGACCTCATCTTCCGTTTACGGGAAGCCGCATCTGCCAAGGGTGCGGCTTTTTCGTTTCCAGGAGCATCTCCGCGTCTTCCGACGCGCAAATGTCGTTCTGCGTATTGCCCTGCGGGAGGCGGAACGCTAAGACGCGACATTGCAATGCCCACCCCTTTGAGGAGCCTCGCACATGTCGAACACCGACGTCTTCTTCTCCCGCCCGCTGGCCGAATCCGATCCGGAAATCTTTGGCGCGATCGAGAAGGAACTGGGTCGCCAGCGCCACGAAATCGAGCTGATCGCATCGGAGAACATCGTTTCCCGCGCCGTGCTTGAGGCGCAGGGTTCGATCATGACCAACAAATATGCGGAAGGTTACCCGGGCAAGCGTTATTACGGCGGTTGCCAGTTCGTGGATATCGCCGAGGAACTCGCCATCGAGCGCGCCAAGAAGCTGTTCGGCGTCAACTTCGTCAACGTCCAGCCGAATTCCGGTTCCCAGATGAACCAGGCGGTGTTCCTGGCGCTGCTGCAGCCGGGCGATACTTTCATGGGTCTCGACCTGAATTCGGGGGGGCATCTTACCCACGGCTCGCCGGTCAACATGTCCGGAAAATGGTTCAACGTCGTGTCCTACGGCGTGCGCGAAGGCGACAACCTGCTCGACATGGACGAAGTGCAGAAGAAGGCCGAAGAGCACAAGCCGAAGCTGATCATCGCCGGTGGCACCGCCTATTCCCGCATATGGGACTGGAAGCGTTTCCGCGAGATCGCCGATTCGGTCGGCGCTTATCTGATGGTCGACATGGCCCATATCGCCGGCCTGGTTGCCGGCGGCCAGCATCCGTCACCGTTCCCGCACTGCCATGTGGCCACCACGACCACGCACAAGTCGCTGCGTGGGCCCCGCGGCGGCGTCATCATGACGAACGACGAGGAACTGGCCAAGAAGTTCAATTCGGCCGTCTTCCCGGGTCTCCAGGGCGGCCCGCTGATGCATATCATCGCCGCCAAGGCGGTTGCCTTCGGCGAGGCGCTGCAGCCGGATTTCAAGGACTATGCCGCCCAGATCGTCAAGAATGCCAAGGCGCTGTCCGAAACGCTGATGGCCGGCGGTCTCGACATCGTCTCCGGCGGCACCGACAACCACCTGATGCTGGTCGATCTGCGCAAGAAGAACGCCACCGGCAAGCGCGCCGAGGCCGCTCTCGGCCGCGGTTACATCACCACCAACAAGAACGGCATTCCCTTCGACCCGGAAAAGCCCTTCGTTACGTCAGGTATCCGCCTCGGGACCCCGGCCGGTACGACGCGCGGCTTCAAGGAAGCGGAATTCAGGGAGATCGGCAATCTCATCATCGAGGTTCTCGACGGACTGAAGGTCGCCAATTCCGACGAGGGCAACGCGACGGTGGAAGCCGGTGTGCGCGACAAGGTGGTAGCACTCACCGGCCGCTTCCCCATGTATCCCTACATGTGACCCCAACTGGTACCAACGGGGACCGCAATCTCGCGGTCCCTCTTGCAAGCCCAAGGAGAGGCGATGCGCTGCCCCTATTGCGGTTCGGAAGACACGCAGGTCAAGGATAGTCGTCCGGCGGAGGATTATACCTCCATTCGCCGGCGGCGCATCTGCCCGGATTGCGGCGGCCGCTTCACGACTTTCGAGCGCGTGCAGCTTCGTGAACTGATGGTCACCAAGAAGACCGGCCGCAAGGTGCCGTTCGATCGCAACAAGCTGGTACGGTCGTTCCAGATCGCGCTGCGCAAGCGGCCGGTCGACAATGACCGCATCGAGCGGGCGGTGTCGGGCATCGTGCGCCGGCTCGAAAGCTCGGGCGAAAACGAGATCTCGTCGGAAGAGATCGGCCTGCAGGTGCTCGAAGCCCTGAAGAGCCTCGATGACGTCGCCTTCGTCCGTTACGCCTCCGTCTATCGCGACTTCTCCCATGCGGAAGATTTCGAGAAGGTGATCCAGGAGATCAACGCCAAGATCGCCCGCGATCCCGGCATCGAGCCGTAGATCATGACGAGCGCTGCCGAAGACCGGTGGTTCATGGCGTCGGCGCTGCGTCTGTCGCGCCTTCATACCGGTCAGACGGGCACCAATCCTTCGGTCGGCTGCGTGATCGTCAGGGACGGCGAGGTCGTCGGTTCCGCCGTTACCGCACCCGGCGGGCGGCCGCATGCGGAAACCCAGGCGCTCGATATCGCAGGCGAGAAGGCGAGGGGAGCGGCGGCCTACGTCACGCTTGAACCCTGCTCTCACTACGGCCGCACGCCTCCCTGCGCCAACGCTCTGGTCGAAGCCGGCGTCGCCCGTGTCGTCATCTCGCTGACCGATCCCGATCCGCGCGTCTCCGGCCGTGGGATCGCGATCCTGCGCGATGCCGGGATCGTCGTCGAGACTGGGCTGATGGAGGAGGAGGGGCGCCGTGCGCTTGCCGCCTACCTCACCCGCCAGACGAAAGGCCGCCCGCATGTGACTCTGAAGCTTGCGGTTTCCGCCGACGGCATGCTCGGCCGCCGAGGCGAGGAAGTGTCGATCACGGGCGCGGAGGCGAGGGCGGACGTGCACCGGCTGCGGGCCGAGGCGGATGCGATTCTCGTCGGCATCGGGACGGTGCTGTCGGACGATCCGGAGCTGACCGTACGCATTCCCGGTCTCGAGAAACGCTCTCCGATCCGCATCGTGCTGGACCGGCGGCTGGAACTGCCGCTGACGTCCAAGCTGGTGCAGACTGCGCGGGATGTGCCGGTGATCGTGGTGGCTGCGCCTTCTTCCACCTTGGAGACTGGGGCGGGGGACAAGCGCGAGAAACTGATCGAGGCCGGCGTCGAGATCATGGACGCCACCGAACTCGATATCCTGCTGGCGATCCTCGCGGTTCGCGGCATGTCCTCCCTTCTGGTCGAAGGCGGCGCCACCATCGCAAGAGCTTTTCTCGAAGCAGACCTCGTCGACCGCGTCCTCCTCTTCCAGGGGACCGGGATTGTCGGCGAGAATGGACTTGAATCGCCGTTGACGCCATCCGATATGCCGGCAGGATTTAAGTTCGTGCGCGAGGAAAGCTTCGGACCGGACCGCTGTTTTGAATACGAGAGAGGTTTCTGATGTTCACCGGAATTGTCACCGATGTCGGCACGGTCGCGGCAACGACGCCGATGGACGAAGGCGTCAAGCTCAGGATCGCCACCAATTACGACCCGAAGACCATCGATATGGGCGCCTCGATTTCCCATGGCGGCGTCTGCCTGACGGTGACAAACCTGCCGGACGAAGGCAGCAACGAACGCTGGTTCGAGGTCGAGGCCTGGGAAGAGGCGTTGCGGCTGACGACGATCGCCGCCTGGACCGAGGGCACGCGGGTCAATCTGGAGCGGGCGCTGAAGATCGGCGACGAACTCGGCGGCCATATCGTCTCCGGCCATGTGGATGGCACGGCGGAAATTCTGGGCATCGAACATGAAGGCGAGGCGGTGCGCATCCGCCTTCGCGCACCCGAGGCGCTTGCCCGATTTGTGGCTCCGAAGGGCTCGGTCGCGCTGGACGGCACGTCGCTGACAGTCAACGCCGTCGAGGGCACCGATTTCGACGTACTGCTGATCCGCCACACGCTTGCCGTCACCACCTGGGGCGACCGCAAGGCGGGCGATTTCGTCAATTTCGAAGTCGACACGATGGCGCGTTACGCAGCGCGGCTCGCGGAATTCCCGGCGAAGAGCTGACGGTTCACACCCATCAGTTTTCGCGTTCCAGCACCATGATCGGGCCGTGGTAATCGGCGCGGGCGAACTCGCGGAAGCCGAGTTTTGCCGCGACCCTGAGCGAGGCGGCATTCTCCGGGCTGATGATGCAGGTCATCCGGCGATCGGGGAAATGGGCTTCGCCCCAGGAAATCATTACGCCCACCGCCTCGGTCGCGTAACCGCGGCCATGGACGGAAGGGATGAGCGCCCAGCCCGTCTCGAGCGTCCCCTCGATGGAGGGTTGAAACTCCCGGCGCATGTCCTGGAAACCGGCCTCACCGAGAAAGCGCCCGGTCGCCTTCTCTTCGATCGCCAGGAAGCCGAAACCCATGAGATGCCACATGCCGGTGACGCGCAGCATGCGGCTCCAGCTGTTTTCGCGGGACGAGGGGATGCCGGATATATAGCGCACCACGTCCGGATCGGCCCAGAATTCCGCATAGGTCTCAAACTCCTCCAGCCGGTGCGGGCGCAGGATCAGCCGTTCGGTTTCGAGGATCGGGATAGTGGTCATGGCGGGCTCCGGGCGGTGGCGATGATGGTGATCTATATCGCCGCTCGCTCAGCTATTCCCGATTCGCATCGCTGCGTTCAGCGAAAATTGCTTGCCATTCCCCTCAGAGCGTGTTTTGACCGCCACCTGCCCGAGACCCATATGCCTTTCGGCCCGCCTTGAAGGCGATACGAGGTCATGCTGGGCCGATTTTGAACAAAGGTGAACCATGTCACGCGAAACCGCTCCACATCTCCTCGTCGTCGAGGCGCGTTTCTACGACGATATGTCCGATGCGCTGCTCGAAGGCGCGACCCATGCGCTGAAGGAGGCCGGGGCGACCTACGATGTTGTTACCGTTCCGGGTGCGCTCGAAATCCCGCCGGCGATCGCCATGGCGCTCGATGCGTCGGAAGAGGGCGGCACCGATTACGACGGCTTCGTCGCGCTCGGCATGGTCATTCGTGGCGAGACCTATCATTTCGATATCGTCTCGAATGAATCCTCCCGTGCCCTGATGGACCTCGCAGTGTCGGAATCGCTTGCGATCGGCAACGGCATCCTCACCTGCGAGAACGACGAACAGGCCTGGGCGCGCGCCCGCCGTTCGGACAAGGACAAGGGCGGTTTTGCCGCCCGTGCGGCGCTGACCATGATCGCGCTGCGTGACAAGCTGAACGGTGGTTGATTGATGGCCAAGGAAGGCGAACACCCGGTGAAGCCGGCCAATCAGCGCGGCGCTGCCCGCCTGGCGGCCGTGCAGGCGCTCTACCAGATGGATGTCGGCGGAACCGGCGTCCTGGAGGTCGTGGCCGAATACGAGGCCCATCGCCTCGGCCAGGAACTCGACGGCGACACCTATCTGAAGGCTGACGCCTCATGGTTCCGCTCGATCGTTGCCGGCGTCGTGCGTGACCAGGTGAAGATCGATCCGCTGATCCGCGCCTCGCTGCAGGAAGACTGGCCGCTGTCGCGTCTCGATTCGACCCTTCGCGCCATCCTGCGTGCCGGCACCTTCGAGATTCTCGAGCGCAAGGACGTGCCGGTCGCCGTCATCGTCACCGAATATGTCGAGATTGCCCACGCCTTTTTCGGCGAGGAAGAGCCGCGCATCGTCAACGCCGTCCTCGACCGCATCGCCAAGCAGGTGCGCGGCGAAGCCAAGAAATAACAAACCAACGATAAGTCAGGGTGGGGCAGCATGGACGGCGCGGTGGACGGTCTTCAGACACAGATGAAAACCGCCCGGCGCAGTGTCGCGCTGCTGGCCGGCGCCCAGGCGGTCCTCGGTTCGGCGCCGCCCCTGGTTTTTGCGCTCGGCGGCCTCGTGGGCTACCAGCTGCTCGGCGACGACAAGTCGCTGGCCACCGCTCCGCTGACCGGCTTCAATATCGGCATGGCGGCAGGCGCCGTCGCGGTTGCCATCGCCTCCCGGTTCCTCGGCCGCAAGGCGAGTTTCATGCTGGGTGCAATCCTCGGGGCGCTCGGTGCCGCCATTGCGGCGATCGCGCTCTTCCATTCCAATTTCTGGCTTTTCGCGATCGGCCTGGTTCTCATCGGACTCTGCAACGGCTTCAGCCAGAAGATCCGGTTTGCCGCCGCCGATGCGTCGCCCTCGTTCTACAAGCCGAAGGCGATCTCCTGGATCCTCGCGGCCGGCATAGTTTCGGCGGTCCTCGGGCCACAGCTTGCGATCTGGACCAAGGACCTGCTGTCGCCTGTGCTGTTCGCCGGTGCGTTCGTCGCCGTCATTCCGCTCTATCTGGTCGCTCTGGTGATGCTGACGCCGCTGAAACTGCCGCAGATGAGCGGCAGCACCGTGGCTTCCGCGTCCGCCCGTCCGCTCGGCGAGATCGTCGTCACCCAGCGGTTCCTGACCGGCATGATCTGCGGCATCTCCTCCTATGCGCTGATGACCTTCATGATGACCGGTGCGCCGCTCGCCATGGTGATCGGCTGCGGTTTCCCATCGGAAATGGCCACGCTCGGCATCCAGTGGCACGTGCTCGCCATGTTCGCGCCGAGCTTTTTCACCGGCATGCTGATTTCACGTTTCGGCGTCGAGAAGATCGTCGCCGCCGGGCTCCTGATCCTGATGGGCTGCGCCGTGATCGCCCATATGGGCATCGAGCTCTGGAACTTCTGGGGCGCGCTGGTGCTACTCGGCATCGGCTGGAACTTCTCCTTCATCGGCTCGACTGCCATCGTCGCCTCCAGCTATCGCCCGCATGAGGCCGACAAGGTGCAGGGTTTTCACGACATCATCCTGTTCACCACGGTGGCATTGTCCTCCTTCTCCTCGGGCAAGGTGTTCACGGCCTACGGTTGGTCCTTCATGAACCTGATCATCTGGCCGGTGACGATCGTCTGCCTCGGTTTGGTGCTGGCGCTGATGTTCAAACGCTCTTCCGTGAAATCGGCCTAGACTCTTGTCCCTTCGGGGCTTGACGCCAATTCATCTCCACCGCAATCTCCCGTCCGCGTAGGCGATCCCGGATTCCTTGGGAGGGGAGCGGTTGCCTGCGCGGGAATGCACACTATGGAGTATTGCGGCGGTCTTGCTCATCTCGTGGATGTGCGCCGCTGCAGGGGTGCACGGCCGGAGGGTATGGACCACCCGGCGCTAAGGGAGAGGAAAAGCGAATGACCGTAATTCTGGGTGTGATCGTGTGCGGGTTGCTATCGATCATTTATGCCGTCTGGGCGACGCGTTCCGTGTTGGCTGCTGATCAGGGCAGTATCCGCATGCAGGAAATCGCCGGATATATCCGTGAAGGCGCACAGGCCTATCTGGCGCGCCAATACATGACCATTGCGATCGTCGGCGTCGTCGTGACCATCCTGGCCTGGGTGCTGCTGTCCGGCACCGCTGCGGTCGGCTTCGTCATCGGCGCCGTGCTTTCGGGTGCCGCCGGGTTCATCGGCATGCACGTCTCGGTCCGCGCCAACGTGCGCACCGCCCAGGCTTCTTCCCAAAGCCTTGCGGCCGGTCTCGACATCGCTTTCAAATCCGGCGCCATCACTGGCATGCTGGTGGCAGGCCTCGCTCTCCTCGGCGTCTCGATTTATTACTGGGTCCTGACTTCCGGTCTCGGCCATCCGAGCGGCTCGCGTGAAGTCATCGACGCGCTCGTCTCGCTCGGCTTCGGCGCTTCGCTGATCTCGATCTTCGCCCGTCTCGGCGGCGGCATCTTCACCAAGGGTGCGGACGTCGGTGGCGACCTCGTGGGCAAGGTCGAAGCCGGCATTCCGGAAGACGACCCGCGCAACCCGGCAACCATTGCCGACAACGTCGGCGATAACGTCGGCGATTGCGCCGGCATGGCCGCCGACCTTTTCGAGACCTACGCGGTCTCCGTCGTCGCCACCATGGTGCTTGCGGCGATCTTCTTCGCCGGCGCCCCGATCCTCGCAACCGTAATGGTCTACCCGCTGGCGATCTGCGGCGCCTGCATCATCACCTCGATCATCGGCACCTTCTTCGTCAAGCTCGGCTCCAACGGCTCGATCATGGGCGCTCTCTACAAGGGCCTGATCGTTACCGGCCTGCTGTCGATCCTCGGCCTTGGCGCGGCAACCTCGCTCACTATCGGCTGGGGCACGATCGGCACTGTTGCCGGCAAACCGATCACCGGTACGAACCTCTTCATCTGCGGCTTGCTCGGCCTCGTGGTGACGGCGCTGATCGTCGTCATCACCGAATACTACACCGGCACCAACAAGCGTCCGGTGAACTCGATCGCCCAGGCCTCGGTAACCGGCCACGGCACCAACGTCATCCAGGGCCTCGCGGTCTCGCTGGAATCGACCGCGCTTCCGGCGATCGTCATCGTCGGCGGCATCATCGCCACCTACCAGTTCGCCGGCCTGTTCGGCACCGGCATCGCCGTCACCACCATGCTCGGTCTGGCCGGCATGATCGTGGCGCTCGATGCCTTCGGTCCGGTCACCGACAATGCCGGCGGTATCGCCGAAATGGCGCACCTGCCGCCGGAAGTGCGCAAGTCGACCGATGCGCTCGACGCGGTCGGCAACACCACCAAGGCCGTCACCAAGGGCTATGCGATCGGTTCTGCCGGCCTCGGCGCGCTGGTGCTCTTCGCCGCCTATTCCAACGATCTCAAATATTTCGTCGCCAACAGTGCCCAGTATCCGTATTTCAACGGCGTCGGCGAAATCGATTTCGACCTCTCCAACCCTTATGTCGTCGCGGGCCTCATCTTCGGTGGCCTGATCCCGTACCTGTTCGGCGGCATCGCCATGACCGCCGTCGGCCGCGCCGCGGGCTCGATCGTCGAGGAAGTGCGCAAGCAGTTCCGCGAAAAGCCGGGCATCATGGCGGGAACTGAAAAGCCGGATTACGGCCGCGCCGTCGATATTCTCACCCGGGCTGCGATCCGCGAGATGATCGTTCCGTCGCTGCTGCCGGTTCTCGCCCCCATCGTCGTCTATTTCGGGGTCCTTCTGATCTCCGGCGGCGACAAGGCCTCGGCCTTCGCAGCCCTCGGTGCATCGCTGCTCGGCGTCATCGTCAACGGCCTCTTCGTGGCGATCTCCATGACCTCGGGCGGGGGCGCCTGGGACAATGCCAAGAAGAGCTTCGAGGACGGCTTCGTCGACAAGGACGGCACCCGCCACATGAAGGGATCCGAGGCCCACAAGGCTTCGGTCACCGGCGACACCGTCGGTGATCCCTACAAGGATACGGCAGGCCCGGCCGTCAACCCGGCGATCAAGATTACCAATATCGTGGCGCTTCTGCTGCTGGCGGTTCTTGCCGGCTGATATCTGGCCCAAAGTGAAATAAAAAAGCCCGCGGGGAGCGATCTCCGCGGGCTTTTTGTTTCGCTCGAGGTGCTTACCTGCCGAAGTTCGACAGGATACTGCGGGCTGCTGCCCCACCGGCACTGGAACCGCCGGTAAGCAGCTGCTGCAGGAAGGTGAGGTCGCGGCCGCCGGTCGGCGTCGTGCGCGAAATCGTGTCGAACACCTTGCCGTCCTGCATCGTATAGTTGGCGCGGCGTGCGACGACGCCGTCCTTGTCGAAATAGATGGCGAGCACCGTCTGATCGACGATCTTCGGCTTCATGAAGGCCACAGCGCGCGTGCGCTTCTGAGAGATGTAATAGAACACCTCGGTATCGAAGGTCGCCGTCGTCGAGGGCGTGCCCATCGTCAGCAACACCTGCTCGCGGCTCGACCCGACCGGAATAAGCTCCAGCGACTTCTGGTCGACCACGTAGCCGTTATACATGGTGTCGCCGATCTGCATGGACGTGCAACCCGAGACGGTGATGGATGCGACGACCATTGCCATCGCGGTTTTACTCAAGAATGTCATCTCGTATCCGAAAACCCGCTTGTTCAACGGCATCCCCCAACTCAACCTGCCCCTGCTGACCCTACCATTGTGGCTATTCAGGGACATAAGACCGATCCCGACCCCGATGTTAAGGCCGCGAACATCCCAGCCCGTTCGCTGATCCGGCGGAACGGCATTGCAATTCGTGCATGCTTCGGTAAACCAGCTTTCGTTTCCATGCAACATGGCCGGTGGCAGGCCAGGGCGTTCCTGGGGGCAAATAACGGGAATTCAGATGATCTTCGGTCTTTTCAAGAAGAAAAACCAGAACCAGGCGATCGTTGACCGCCAGTATTCGACCTTGACGTCGGTGGCGCGCGTTCCGTTCTTCTACAGCGATCTGGACGTACCGGACACGGTCATGGGCCGTTTCGAGATGCTTTCGATCGTGATGATCCTGTTCTTCAGGCGAACGGCGAAATCCGATTCGAGCGGTCAGGAACTGGCCCAGGAGATCGTCGACGCGTTTTTTCAGGATATCGATCATTCGATCCGGGAACTCGGCATCGGCGACCAGAGCGTGCCGAAGCGCATGAAAAAACTGGCCGGCATGTTCTACGGCCGAGTGGAAACCTATGCCGCTGCTCTCGAAGCCAAGGACACCGAGGCGCTTGCCGCGGCCCTCGGGCGGAATATCTACCCCAAGGCGGAGGATGTGCCCGGAATGCGAGGGCTGGCGGACTGGATGATTGTTGCGGAGACGGCGCTCGCCGGCATTTCCGAAGATGAGATTTCTCGCGGCCACGCGGTTCTGCCCCTGCCGGGCCCGCTGCCGCGAGAGGAGTGAGGTTTGATGAAGAACGACAACGGTCCAGGCGAAAAGCCTCCCTTTTCCTATCCCGTCAAGGTGGGGAACATTTCCGCAAATGCGGTGACGGTGAAGCTCGAAGCGGATGCGCGCGAACTCGAGGGCCTGGCGAAGCTGTGGCAGGTCGTTTCGGTCGGTTCGCTGAAAGCGGAACTGCAGATCGCCCGATGGAAGAAGGACGGTGTACGTCTCAAGGGCCGCGTCCAGGCCGATATCGTCCAGTCCTCGGTCGTCACGCTCGATCCGGTGGTATCCAAGATAAACGAAGAGTTCGAGCAGATCTTCGTGCCTGAAGGATCGAAGCTCGCGCGGATTGTCACCAGCGATACCGCAGAGATGGTGATCGATCCTGATGGTCCCGATCTTCCCGAAATGTTTGTCGGCGACACGATCGATGTCGGCGAAGTGGTGGCCGAATTCGCAGCTCTCGCGATCGATGCCTATCCGCGCGAACCGGGCGCCGAGTTTGCCGATCACTTAGAAGGCGATGCGGATGAAAAGTCCGGACGCCCCAATCCCTTCGCCGTCCTTAAGGACTGGAAAAAGGATTGAGGACGGGTTGTAAGCGGCAGCAAAAACTATATTTTGGCCACGAATTCGCCGACACGGCCCCGCATGAGGAGCGAAAGGCCGTTGGAGACGTGAGAACTGGCGCATGACCTACAGGGGTGGTGCGTTCGGCGAAGATAAGGATCAGGGACGCGTGATCAGAATTTCTATCGATGCCATGGGCGGCGATTTTGGTCCCGAGGTCGTCATTGCCGGTGCCGCCAAGGCATTGGAACGCCACCCGGATGTGACCTTCCTCATCTACGGCCTGAAGGCCCAGTGTGAGCCGGTTCTGGCGAAATATCCGAAGCTGCGGGATAAGTCGGTCTTCCACGAATGCGAACTCGCCGTCAGCATGGAGGAGAAGCCGAGTGCAGCCCTTCGCCGCGGCCGCTATATCTCCACCATGTGGCGGTCGATCGAGGCGGTGAAACTCGGCGAGGCGGAGGTCGTGGTTTCTGCCGGCAATACCGGCGCCCTGATGGCGATGGCGAAGTTCTGTCTGCGCACCATGGCCAATATCGAACGCCCGGCGATCGCCGGCATCTGGCCGACCTTGAAGGGCGAAAGCATCGTCCTCGATGTCGGCGCGACGATCGGCGCCGACGCCCAGCAGCTTCTCGATTTTGCGATCATGGGCGGCGCCATGGCACGCTCCCTCTTCGAAGTGGACCGGCCGACCGTCGGGCTTCTGAACGTCGGTGTCGAAGAGGTGAAGGGCCAGGAAGAGGTCAAGGAGGCCGGGCGGCTGATCCGCGAGGCCAACCTGCCGACGATCGCCTATCACGGTTTCGTCGAAGGCGACGACATCGGCAAGGGCACCGTCGATGTGGTGGTGACCGAAGGCTTTACCGGCAATATCGCGCTGAAGGCGGCGGAGGGCACAGCCCGGCAGATCGCCACGCTTCTGCGCGAATCGATGTCGCGCACCCTCCTGGCCAGGATCGGCTATCTTCTCGCCAAGCCCGCCTTCGACAGGCTGCGTGAGAAGATGGATCCGAACAAGGTCAATGGCGGAGTGTTCCTGGGCTTGAACGGCATCGTCATCAAGAGCCACGGCAGTGCCAATGCCGACGGTTTTGCGGCAGCGATCGATGTCGGCTATGACATGGCACGCAATGATCTCAACGCCAAGATCCGGCAGGATCTCGCAATTTACCATGCGCGTCGCCAGCCGCCGGCTGGCCCCGAAGCGGCATGACGACAGGATGTGAGTTAAGAATGATCCGTTCAGTGGTTCGCGGTTACGGGGCAGCGCTCCCCAAGCGGGTGGTGACCAATCGCGAGTTGGAAGACATCGTCGAGACCTCCGATGAATGGATCGTGCAGCGCACGGGCATTCGTCAGCGCTATATTGCCGGAGAAGGCGAGACGACCGCTTCCCTCGGCGAGCAGGCGGCACGCGCGGCGCTCGACAATGCCGGATTGACGCCTGATGACATCGATCTGGTGCTGGTCGCGACCTCGACGCCCGACAACACCTTTCCGGCGACCGCCGTCAATATCCAGAACCGGCTGGGCATGACCCATGGCTACGCCTTCGACCTGCAGGCTGTCTGCACTGGTTTCGTTTATGCGATGGCGACCGCCGACCTGCATATCCGCGGCGGCATGGCAAAGCGCGTCCTGGTGATCGGCGCCGAGACCTTTTCCCGCATTCTCGACTGGAAGGACCGCACCACCTGCGTGCTTTTCGGCGACGGCGCAGGCGCGCTGGTGCTCGAAGCGGCGCAAGGCGAGGGGACGATTGCCGATCGCGGCATACTCACCGCGCATCTGCGTTCCGACGGTTCGCACAAGGACAAGCTCTATGTCGATGGCGGTCCGTCCTCGACGGGCACGGTCGGGCATCTGCGCATGGAGGGCCGCGAGGTCTTCAAACATGCGGTCGGCATGATCACCGACGTGATCGACAGCGCGTTTGCCGCGACCGGCACGACGGCGGACGATCTCGACTGGCTGGTGCCCCACCAGGCCAACCGCCGCATCATCGACGGTTCGGCGAAGAAACTCGGCATTCCTCTGGAAAAGGTCGTCGTGACGGTCGACCTGCATGGTAATACCTCGGCTGCATCGATTCCTTTGGCCCTTTCGGTTGCCGCCTCCGACGGGCGCATCAAAAAGGGTGATCTGGTGATGCTCGAAGCCATGGGTGGCGGTTTTACCTGGGGCGCATTGCTGGTCCGCTGGTAAGGCGCCGACGGTCGGCCGAAACGTAAATAAGCGATTGAGCACAGGCGCTTGACCCTCACGCTCAAGCAAAATACTCTCTATCGGCTTTGATAAGATCAATTTCGAAAATTGGGCGGGGATCATGGCCGGCAAGACAGTAACACGCGCGGATCTGGCGGAATCGGTTTTCCGCAAGGTCGGACTTTCGCGGACGGAATCGGCCGAGCTCGTCGAGACGGTCATCGATGAAATTTGCAATGCGATCGTGCGGGGCGAGGCGGTCAAGCTTTCCTCCTTCGCGACCTTCCAGGTGCGTTCCAAGAACGAGCGCATCGGCCGCAATCCGAAGACCGGCGAGGAAGTGCCGATCTCTCCGCGCCGGGTGATGACGTTCAAGGCCTCCAACGTGCTGAAGAGCCGTATCCTCAAGGCGCACACGGCGCGCAAGGCGAAACTGAAGCCGGCAAGCCCGGTCGCCTGAAGTCCGCAGCCTTTCCGCAATCCTGTGAACATGCTTGAATCTCTCGGCTTAAACCGTTGAGATATGTCCGATTCGGCGCATAATCCGCGCATGTATCGGAGGCTATGAGTCTGCCCTTGGGGCATGGGCAGCCTGCCGTTTGGAGTATGAACTTTGGAGAAGAGCCCGGACGCCTTTCGTACGATCAGCGAGGTCGCCGACGACCTCGATCTGCCGCAGCATGTGCTGCGCTTCTGGGAAACGCGTTTTCCGCAGATCCGGCCGATGAAGCGTGGCGGCGGGCGGCGTTATTATCGTCCCGAAGACGTCGACCTGCTGAAGGGCATCCGCCACCTGCTCTACGATCACGGTTACACCATAAAAGGCGTGCAGAAGCTTCTGAAGACGAACGGCAACAAGTTCGTCTCGGCGATTGCCTCGGGCGATCTCGCCACGATGGAAGCGATCATGGCGGCAAACAGCGAAAAGCAGGCCGAACCGAAGATCAGCACGGCCGAAGAGGATCAGATCGTCGGCCGCCCCAAGGTGAAGCCGAGCGGCCGCTTTTTCGGTTTCGGTGCCTCGCATGAAGACGACATGGAAGTGTCGATCGGCAAGTCCAGCGTTGGCAAGGAGGACCGCGCCCTGTTGCAGGAAGCGCTGTTCGATCTCCTGGAATGCAAGCGCCTCTTGGATCAGGTTCGCTAATTCAACTCGCGGCAATGTTAAGCAAAATTTACCATTCACCTCTGGTTCAGGAGAAATGGAGGATCATTTCTTCATAAGGAAATCAGAGGAGGTGAATTATGAAAAAGAAGCTCGCCGTCGTCGCTTTATCCCTGATTACGGCTTTTAGCGGCATCGCTCCCGCCCAGGCTTTCCCGTCGATCAGCGCCCCCGGGATCGAAACATCCCGGGATGTCCAGCAGGTGCAATACTACTGGCGCGATCGTGACCGCTGGGAGGGACGTCGATATTATCGCGACCGTTACTATGGCGACCGTTACTATCGCCGCCATCGCCGAGGTCCGGATGCCGGGGCGATCATCGGAGGGCTTGCCCTTGGCGCGATCATCGGCGGAGCGCTGGCCCAGCCGCGCTATGAGCGGAGATACGCACCGCGCTATTATCCGCCCCGGCGCTATGTAGGCCGCGGTAATGCGCACGTGAACTGGTGCTATGCCCGCTACCGGTCCTACAGGGCCTATGACAACACGTTCCAGCCCTATTACGGCCCGCGCCAGCAGTGCTATTCGCCCTACTGATATCCGTCGTGGAAGCGGATGAAAACCTGAAGCCCGCCCTGCCCATCCGGTGGGGCGGGTAAATTGCGTGGGGAGTCCCGGTTCTCGGAAAAGGCTTCTGATCTGACTGAGATTTCAAGGGGATTTAATTGGTCGGGGCGGCCGGATTTGAACCGACGACCCCTTGACCCCCAGGAAAATACGCCAAAGCTGAATTATGCTTCTACCGCAACATCTTACGCCGCCCCTTTCTTCGGGGTTCGGGACTTTTTCGGGGCTTCTTTGCTGCGCTTCTGCTCCGAGTGAAGGTTCTCCATCGCTGCTGCAACCTCTTCATCGAGGACGTGGGCATAGCGTGTGGTCGTCTTGAGGTCGGCGTGATTGAGCACCTTCTGAACGGTTTTAAGGTTACCGGTCTTGCGCAGAAGCTTGGTGCCGACGTCGTGGCGAAAGTCGTGGAATTTTAAATCAACAAGGCCGGCATCCTTGCGCAACTTCTTCCATTGCGCCTTCAGGCCCGAGTAGGTCACTGGATAGCGCTGGCCGCGAACGCGTGTTTGCCCGTCACCTTTGTAAGATGCGTCTGCTTTGCGAGCCCGCTTGGCCTGGTAGGTAAAGACGAACTTCGGGTGATGTTCGATCAGCGGCCGCAGGATGTCGCGCACGGTCGACGTGATCGCGGTCTTGACCAGCCGCCCGCCCTTGCCGTCACGCGTTATCCATCCGGTCTGCCAGTTCACCATTGACCATTCGATCAGGCACTCGTCGAGCCTAAGGCCGGTCGCCCGAGCAAACGCGAAGATCGGCTCGTAATCGGACCTCATCTTCGCGTCGATAGCTTTGCCCTCGTGCTCGTGCACCTCGCGAATGCGCTCTCTTGGCTCTGGAAGGAAGTGCTCTTTCCAATCAGGTTCATTCGGGAAGGTGTATTTCCATGTGCGCTTAGCGCGCGTGAAGAGCTTTTTGAGGACCAGGGTGGTGGATCGGTTTACCGTGGCAGCCGAAACGAATCTCATCGGCTTTCCATCGGCAGTCTCCGCCTTGCCCCATGCCGTTTGGGTGCGGCGCCACTGAACGAGTTTGGCAACCTCCGCATCGCTAATGTCGCTTAGCAGCGTGTCGGGCATGAAGTATGCGATGAGCCTGGCGAGATCGGTTGAGGTCGTGTCGGCGTTCGCATGCAGCTGGCCCTTTTCCAGCCAATAGCGATCGGCTGCGGCATTGATCGTCAGCGGGCCGCCATCGGCGTTCTTCGCTGCCTCGACCGACTTTCTGGCTTTCTCGCGTTCGTCCTTCTCTACCTTTTCCGCTTCTCGGCGAGAAGTTTTTCCCGTCGTTCCATGAAACCGATGACCCCCAAGTTGGAAGTCGAAGTGGTAATACGGCGAGTTTTTGGGCTTGTAGGTGGACATTTACGCATCCTGCGGCGGTTGATGAAGTCGAGGATATCCTTCCGATCGAAAGCCATACGCGGTCGTTTCTTACCGGACCCTTTCGGAATGAAGGCTATCTCGCCTGCATCGACGTGTTCGCGCAAGACCTTCACGCTGATCGTCAGCATGGCGGCCGCCTCGGCCGGAGTGAGGAGGTCGAGCTCGGTCATCGCATTCTCCCTGCCCAGGCGCGAAAATCATTGCGGAATTTTTTCCAGATTTCTGCCGCGGCCGGGTCAGTGTTCAACTGCCCCAGGCTTTCGATCCGGAGGCGGAAGCGGACGTGGGTCTTGATCCGCTCGAAGTCACTCGCGTCTTCCAGGTCGTGGCATTTCATCAACCAGCGTCGGAACGCGAGATCGTTGCGGCAGAGCATCGCGCACTCGCCTGCGTAGTCCGGAGGGGTCTTCGGGCGGGCGTCCGGATACCTCTGATAAAGATCCTCGATCCTGCCTGTTGCCCGATCGAGTTGGCGCAGCACGAACGACAGGTCCCCATGCGCATGGCGGAAGAACTCAAGTTCGTCATGGCCGGCCGTCTCGGTAAAGACCGCGACCAGGTCCGGTTCCGCGTCATCTGCCGCCGGCACGGCGAGCGCCAGGCGGTTGCCCTCCGGAACCAGTAGCCAGACGGCGCTTGCCGACTGGTGCCGGGCACGGATCTGCGCCAGTTTCTCCTGACCGGGCGAGGGGCGGCGGGTCACAGCAGCCTCCGTTCCGTCCACCTGGAGCAATCCGGGCAGCGATGCGTCCATTCGGCGGCCTCGCGCTTGATGCGCCAGCCCTCTGCCTTGATGTCCTCCAAGAGGATGCTGAAATCTTCCTCGGCGTAGGAGCGGCAGTAGGTGACCGGGCAGGAGTTGCAGGTGATCTCCATCTTGCTTTCGTGCTTGACGATGGTCATCACCGATCGCCTTTCGTGCGCTGTAAACTGATTGGTGGATGCGACCAAAACCAGATTGACGTCGGCGAGCAGGAGGGCGCACATTCAACCTCGAATAAGCGGTGCTGAACCGCGCGGGAACGCGATCCAGCACCTGACATCCCCACGCGAACGATCCACATGGAGACGATGATGACTGAGAAGAAAGTGGTGACGGGTGCTGACAGCGCTGGTCCACGCCAACCTTCGCTTGAGCAGCGAAGCGCAGGCGTCAGGCAACCACAGGCGCAAGCGTCTACATTTGTACCGAACCCTGGCGCCGGTACCGGTCCACGCCAACCTGTAGCACCTCGACCCTCTGCACCGGTGGGTCCGAAGAAATAGAGGAAGAGATGGCCACCGATCGTGAAAATGTAGCTTTTAACGTCTTGCGCAATGCGCTGTATCACACAGGCAGACGCATGACGTTCGATCGGTGGAACCGGTGGTGCAACTTCGCAGTCATTGTCCTCGGGGCAGTGGCGATGGCAGATTTCTTTCGAAATTTCGGCATCGGCCAATCTGCTGTTTATACCGGGGGCGCGACGGCGCTGATCGGCGCCTCGCAACTCGTATTCGATTTCGCAGGCAGAGCCCGCGACCATCAGGCCCTCCAGCGCGACTATTACGCGCTTCTTGCCGAGATCGAGGAATGCGATGAGCCCACCATCGACCAACTGAGTGGCTGGAAAGGTAAGATGCTCCGCATTACCGGGGATGAACCGCCGACGCTGCGTGCACTTGACTGCAAGGCGTACAACGACGCTATCGGTGCGACTGAGTTCTACCCCCAAAGCGAGCGGATTTTCATTCCCGCCTGGCATCGGATATGGGGTCAGGTCTGGGCGTTCGAGGGCTACCACTACAAGAAACTGTGTGAGCTCCCGGAGGGCCATAAAGCAAGAATCCCCGCCGGCTGATTTAGTCATCCCCTGTGGGGGAGCGGGGTGCCGGGAAAACGCAGCCACCATTGCCGACTCATCGTCCGCATCGGTAACGTACACAAACCGATGATCAGGAGCTGTACTTTGGCGAGCCGAGACCGAATATCCTTCCAGGACCTTGGCTGGATTGTTGCTTATTGTTTTCTTGGAGGCTGGTTCGTCTTTTTGTTGCTGACGGGTTTCTTCGATCAGAAGCTCTGTACGGGCGCCAAGGACGAACAGTGTCTGCGAGAATGGCTGTCGCCACTGGGCACATGGGCTGCGATCCTCGCCGGCATTCCGACGGCTTACTATGTCGCCCGCCAAGTCCGCGAAGCTTATCACTTCCAGCGTGAAAATCTGAGGCTCGGACTTCGCCGCGACTTTTCCCTGGCACGGCATGTGATGACCGTCTGTGATTCGCTGAAAATGAGGTGCGAATTGGTCGCGACTTTTTGGAGCTTGGAGGAAGGCCACGTTCCGCAGCTCAATCCTCTGGAGGCTTTCCGCAGCTATCTGATGCTGCTCAAGGCTGCTTTTGATAATCAGCAGTTCGCAGAGTTCGAAGCGCGGATTGATCGACGGGCAGGACGGGCATGGTCCGATCTGCTTTTCGACGTCGATAGTCGCCTTCAGGAAGTCACCGACCACATCAGCAAAATCGGCGATGATGAGATAAGCCCGCAGGAATATCGCCACTATGCACTCACTATGCTCGTCATCTGTGAGAACTTGGCGGGGTACGCCGACGATTGCAGGGAGATCGCGTTGGATTTCATCGCCTATGTCGAAGATGCGATCGGTGAAACCCGCCGCTGACATCATGACGAGACTCATCTGGGGCGCTGGCGGGCCCATGACCTCGCTGTAACGGTAGGTATCGACCTTTCCGTCCGACAGCTCGTCGCCGGTATCGAGATTGACGACGGGCGAACCCTGCAGGCATTCAGCATGACAAGTGCCAAGCTCGATGTCGGTGGCGCACAGGTCTTCTGGCCTCAACGGCTCGGTGCAGATCGGGCAGCGGTCTTTATCGTCAGGGGTGACAGAATTTGTCATGGTCATGCTGCTTCTCCGAAATCTGAGACGTATTGAGCTGCGATCTCGCAAGCGGTGGCATAAGTCCACGTGTAGCCTTTGCGGCCATGCGGAACGGCGATGTATTCCCGTAGCCACCGTGAGGCCGTCTCGCCGTCGAGGTCTGGCCAGTGTTTCCGCAGGGCGATCGAGAGAGCCCATCCGAACCCGGCATTGGTGAGTTCCAGATCGGGTTCGCGTTCGAATTTCTTGGTAAGAACCTCTTCGGCAAGTGAAGGCAGACAATCGTCGATAACCTTGATGATTGTCTCGCTGACGGCTTCGGCAATGATGGCGTCCAGAGCCGGAGCGGGATCGCGCCACCTGGCGGCGAAATGCACGAATGTGGCGAGAAATGCGCAGAACAGCCCACATACTAAGCAGACGACTACGAAGGTGAGGATGCTCATCGGCAGCCCTCCGTCGCGGTGGCAAAACGGTTGTCGCCTCGCCGAAGGTGACCTTCGTCAATCACCTCCCTCTTGGGTTGCATTTCAAGGCGGCCTAAACTAGTTTTCCTCCGAACTACGCAGAATGCCGTCGGAGCCAATTCGGTTCGAACAAGGGGGAAGATATGAGAATATTGGGAATTTTTGCGGTGCTGCTGATGTCGGCCCCGGCGACGTTTGCGGCCGACCTGCCGCAAACGGAGCGTTCTGAAACGATAAAGAGCCGCCGGGGCGGGCACATCCGCATTGGACCGGTTGCTTGCCCAAAGGCCGGTTGGGCGCCACTGTGCACGACTACAACGATCACCGATGCCCGTGGCACCTTCGTTCACGAGCGATGCACCTGTGCGCCTGTGTGAGTGAACATCTAGGCAGGGTGTCTTCATCTTGACGCCTCCGCAATCGGTTCGGGTGATGGGCTGATGCGCTCGCCACGCTGGTGGAGCATCATGCAGAAGTTGGCGACGTCGATCGGGTCGCCCTTCTCGACGTGCTCGCGCAGAAGGCGCGACAGGTATTCACCGGAGCACTGCTCTTTGTCCTGCCAACCGCCGCGCCCATCCAGCCGCTTAACGGCGAGCTTGACGCGCATGGCGTAGGAAAATGCCGCGACAGACTGATTGTCGAAATGTGCAGCGCTGCTAGCCGCAAACTCCGCAGTTTGGTTTGCCATCTGGTCGGAAAGCTTCGTTGGCCTCGCGCCACCTTGCTTCCTCACGGGCTTCGGAAGAAATTTTGGGGTCCTCATTTCGAGTCCTCCAAATTATTCTGGGGTGATGCCCCGAGAGGTCGCAGTTTGGCGCGCTTGGCCTCCTGCCACTTTTTGACCGCATCCGGCCCCTTATCAAAGATCTCGTCGGGAGTGATGAAGTCCAAATAGGCAGGACCTTCACTCGATATGGGCGGGGTGCCGGCGGGGTGGGTGTAGAGCAGCGTGCCGAAAGGCAGTCGCGGGCCGTCGAGATATTCCGCAACCAAGCCAGGCTTGTCGTCAGCAGCGGCGCGCACAATTCTAGCCACCGGCCCATTCGGTTGGGGCGATGGTTGGCGAGACGAGAAATCCGCCTGCGCCAATTCCTTTGCGTGTTGCTCGGATTCGGCGGGCGCCTTGTGAAGGCCATACCAGTTGTGAAGCCAGTACCATTCACCTTGGTGGAGCCCGACCTCATACATTAACCGGCCGTCGGCTTCAGCCACGAACCGCTGCGGCACGCCGCCTGCCTTCCATTGCAGCATATTCGGTTGGGGCGCTGCGGTGACAGAATTTGTCATGCTCGTCCGGCCTCCTTCGCGCGAAGGTGAGTTTTCATTTTCACGTATTCGATGAAAGACAGGCTGCTGTCGTAATTCAGCCAGTCCTGGTAATTCTGTTGGCTGCGGGTGAGTTTCGGCGGCGGCGGGCTGTGCTCGACGGCCGCGCGCTTCCCTTCGTCGGTGACGGTGAAAAAATCATCGCCGCCGTACATCTTGACGTCGGCGATCCGGGTCATGAACCCTTGCTCGACCAGAGCCATGCAGTCGGCGTGGTCCTTGCTACCTTCGCCGGTGACAAAGCGGTTCCGATAGAAGGTGCCGCGTCCGTGCTGATCCAAGCCGAGCGAGTGCTGCAGGATGTGGAGTTGCTTACCGTCCATCGGCGCCGCCCTCCGTTGCCGTAGTGGCAAAGCGCGGGTCCAGGGGGTGCGGCATAAACTCGACCGGATCGACGGGGCTTTCGTTATCGAAGTCCCACCAGTAAGCCCGCTTGCCATCGTCGGCCCATGTCGCACGATAGGTTCGGCCATCGGCGTCGCGCATCCAGTAACTCTCTGAATTTGTGATCTTCAAGCCGAGGTCCGGCAGGTCGATGACACGATCGATGCTCTTGTCCACCTGCGCAATCGGGTGCCAATGGCCGACCACATTCGGTTGGGGCGATGGGGATGCAGTCTTGCTCATGACTTTTCCTCTTCGCATTTCAGCTTGTGCGACCGCCAATCGGCGTAGGCGGCTGCTCGACCGCCATCGCCAAACTTTCCGCCATAGTGTGGGTCAGAGCGCCATCCGCATTCGCAGGAGGCTTCGTAGATCACCCTGACGCCTTTGCATTTGTGCGTTTGAGTGGTCATTCGTCACCACGCACATGTGACTGGGGTGGTGGGGGAGCAGCCGAAGCGACCCCCGCAACTGGCGGATGCTCAAAGAGCGGCTTGACCGGCAGACCGTCACCCTCCCAGCTGGCGACCTCGTCGGGATCATCTGAAAAGTCGAGGATCGTACCGTCGATATAAAACTGCGCCCAGCCCACCGGCTTGGGCGGCGTGCCCTCCGCCTCGGCTGCAAAGTTCTCGTGAACGCCCAGTACGGGCTGGCGGTCCGTCATGGCCGTCCTTCCCTGGCTGCAACATGCATCGAGATGCGCGGCAAGCTGATGCGCTGGACAATCGAGCCGCCATATTCGGTCGCGGACACCTTGCGCTCGATGACATACTTCGCGAAATCGGAGCGATCTTCCGCCGGCAACGCGCTATTCGGAACCTTGATTTTCAGCTGCCGCAGGTGCCGATTGAGATGGTCAGTCGAGACGCTGTAGCGCGCCGCGATCTGGGCCAGGCCGTACCCGGCTGCCGCATCGCGGCGCAGTTTCTCGTCGTCGGGCAGTTTACGATTGCCTCCGGTCATCGTGACATCCTTTGGATTTCGGGGAACTGGTTGTGGAGCTCGCCGTCGAGCAGCCGGCCGGCATCGCCTTTGTCCATGCGCTCCATGAAGGCGGCGCCGGCCTGGGGATAGAGTTCGTGGGCCTTGGCTGGGCGTCTGCCGGAAAGGGCGACCCATCCGGAGTGGAGATTACCGGCTGCCTGATCAGGGGACGACGGCGCCCAGTTGCCCCATTGCTTGAACAGGAACGGGATCGAAGCCGATGCGGCCTGGTCCCGGAGTGAGCGGACCCATTGCGGGTGCGCAGACCGCGCGCGTCGCCCGCTTTCGCCGCCTGCGACGATCCAGCCGAGCCTGCGACGCGTCACAGCTCCGTAACGGCTGTTGTGGTCGTCATAGCCGGCGATGGCGTCCATCCAGCCTGCTCCGTGACGGAGCTTGTGGAGCTCGATCAGTCCAAGCAATGGTTCGGCGCTGATCCAGTGAAGTGCGGCCGGGGTGTCCAGGAGCGGCGGAACGCGTTCCTCGGCCCGCGGTTGATCCTCGGCGGAGATGCCTAGCCAGACATTCGGAAGCGGCCACTTTGAAAATGCGCCGATCGCCCGCGATCGGTGCGGTCCGTTGATGTCCTCGCTCTTCCAATTCGGATGCCATGCGTTCATGATCTGGCCGGTCACTTCCCAGGCGAGATGGTTGCGGACGTCCTGTTTGCCATCACCCGCCGGCCGGGTCAGATAGGCCCGCATCCGGTCTGGCCGTTTGGTCAGGACCTGAAAGATGTGCTGGGGCGCCAGCGCCATGACGGCGAAGATCTTGTCGATCCACTCGTCAGGCACGTTCTCGGAGAAGAGATCGCCATGGGCGACCACGAAGATCATCCGCGGGCGCTTCCATGTGAGCGGCTGCAAAAGCCACTCCTCGTTAAAGCGGACCTCGCCCGTCCAGACCGGGCCGGCCTTTGTGTCGATCGTCAGGCCCTTGCGGCTGGGAATATGCTTCAGCCGCGTGCCGGCGAGCTTCATGGCGTAGCAGTCGGTGCAGCCGGGCGAGACCACCTTGCATCCGGTGATCGGGTTCCAGGTGGCGTCGGTCCATTCGATCTTGCTTCCGTCAGCCATGGGAGATCTCCCATGGCTTCAGGCCGGCGACGTGGTTGACCGCATTTACGAGCAGCGCCGCGATCGCTTCCGCATCGGCATCAGAGCGATAGCTGTTGACGTCGATGGTGATGACGTCCGCGCCCAGATCGTCGAGGATCACGCCGACGTCGTTGTCGGACAGGCGGAGCGGCAGCTTTACCTGCCGATCGGCGAAGGCGGATAAAACGGCGAGGGGGCTAATCGAGAAATCAACCATGAACGGCGGGCTCCTGCAGCGGGGCTTCGTCACATGGCGCGCCGTATTCGTTGGCCGCCGTGCCGTCTCGATCCGCCTCGAGCATCGCCTGCCATTCGAGATAGCCTTGCAGCTTGCGATTTGCTCGATCCGTGAGGACCGCGCCGTGTCCGAGTTGCTGCAGCCAGGTGGCAGCGGACAAGACGTCAGTGATCTCTTCCTGCAGAGCCTCGGCGTTCGGCTTTCCGGTCTTCGGGTCGCGGCCGTCTGCTCCCTGGATAAGGATCCTGGCGACGATCGTGTTCAACTCGCCGATTTCTTCGGCAAGCTTACCGAGAGCCTGATGCAGGATCAGATCCGGTTCGGGTTTCCATAGGGTGATGTCGGGCATTGGTTATCCCCTCACGCGTTTGATCTTGGTGATCTTGGAAGGGTTGCGGTTCTCGCCGGCCTCGCCGGCCGCCTTGGCATTGGCTGCGGGAATGTCGAGCTTGGTGCCGTCCGCGAAATGAACCCGGAAGATGATTTCAGCCATGGTCGCCGATCTCCCGTTCTTCGAGCCGGGACAGCAGCATGTTGCGGAGCGAGCGGTCACCCTGCAGGCAGCCTTTGAGGGTGAGAGCAAAGAAGAGCGCGGCTTCGAGTTCGTCGGCGCCTTTCGCCATGTCGATATCGCTCAGGCGGCCTTCAGCGAGCATGCCGAAATGAGCCGTCGCGCTCTGAAGGTGCATGGCGATCGCCGTAAGCTCCTGCCTGACGTGGTCGCGGCATTCCTGCCGCGTATCCGAAACGAGGCGCAGCCTGGGACGGCCTGTTGCGGGGAAGTTTAGGACATCGGCGCTCATAGCGGGCTCCCGAAGACCTGGACCCAGAGAAGGCAGATGACGATCAGCAGCATCAGACCGGCCATCCCGTCGAAAACCGGGCCGTGCGCCTCGACGAGCTGTTCGCGGAACGTGCCGTGATCCTTGCGGCGGGCTTCTAGCTCGCAGCTCTCCGGCGTCATGGGGGTAATATGGATCATGGTCAGTCCTCGCAATCGTCGGCGGCAATGGCCGGCTGCGGGCGATAATCGACCGGACGGATGGGGCGCGGATCACGATAGGAATAACCGGCCTGGTCGCGGACAAGTTCTTCGGTAGCCGGCCGGATCGAATAGATCGCCGGGGTTCCGTAGAACTCGGTCACCGTCTCTGTTTCCGAGATGGGGATGTCGATGCGCAGCATCTTGCCGCCGGCGATCTCCACTTCCTTCACCAGGCCCGGGCGGGTGCGATGTCCCATAAGCTCGACGATTGCCCAGGATTCGAACGTTTCGGTATTGCTCATGCCCTGATCCTTCCATCCGTTTCGGATGCCGGCCGTTGTGATCGCCTGCAGGCTGCAGGTCCGGCCGGACACCGAAATCGGATCGTCGATCAGGCGATGCGGCGCTTCGAGCGCTTGTCGGCTGCTTCGGAGGCGGGGCCGGCGTGAATGGTGATCTCGCGCTCGTTGAAGCCGCCGGTGATCTTCAGGTCTTCCTTAGTGCAGTTGGGATTTTCCAGCATGAAACTGGTCATCTCGGCGCGCACGTTGCGGGCGACGGCGGGGCTGTGGGCGGTCTGCTGCTGCATGGTTTTCTCCATCCGGTTAGGCCGCTGGACCTGCGCACCGCGTGGTGCGCAGGTCCTCTGCGGCGGGGATATCCGACCGGGGGGCGGGGGTCGGATGGAGAAACGATAATGCGGTATATATCCCGCGTCAAGTCGTGTGCGGGATAAATACCGCGATTTTCATGTTTCGTTCCAAATGCACATAGCGCGGGATATGTTCAGTACCTCGCTATTGATTCGGAGTTTGACATGCTGAGCCGTCTTTGCTTCGCGGCCGCGCTAGCGACTGCGGGGGGTATTCGTGCCGGTCGAAAGTCGGGAAAATGCACCGCAGAATGGGCTCTTGGATTGCAAGCTGCTTGGAGGGTTAAGGAGCCGCTGCTGGCCCATACCTGCTGGTTTTCTGGAAAGGCAGAGTTGAAGACAGGTATGGATAGAAATTGCGCCTAGTCATGCGCAACGGAAGCTCGATCGGGGCGATCAGCCTGTCAGAAGGAGCTGGCGCGGACCTGGGAAGGGCGTCGTAGGCCGTGGTGTTGAGATCTATTTCGCGAGGATCTTAAACTGAGCGGCGAGGCGCTCCATCTGTGTGCAATGTGCCACCTGGAGTCCGGCCGGCATTTTGTTGAATTGCATGGGAGCGATCTTCACGGAGGTTGCGACTGTTGACATAAAGTCGATGTCGTTGGCCGGCACCCTTGCTTTGACGAATGCCTTAATTGCTTCAGAATCGAACCTGAGGCCGCAGGTTTTCTCAGCTCCCAGAACATCCCCGAATGTCATTGCAAGTTGTGTAAGATTTTCCGAGGCGGTGTTTGGGATTGCGGAAAGTCCGACGAACACGGCTGTTGCCGCCAGCATCTTGCAATAGTTCAGCATCGTGCCCTCCCAGACGGGACCAATCATTGGACTTAAACTCAGCCTTTGCTGCTTGGCTGCCTTGCAAGGCAATCGCGCAGGGCGGTGCCTGCCTTGGTTGTCCCGTTCGCGGCCATCAGATGCGGTCGATCGCTGATCCCATCCTTAATAGCGACTTGTTTTTTTGCCTTGGCAAATGCATCGACGAAGATTTTCGTGTCGTCGACGGATAGAGATACTTGCGAGATCGCCAGATTGTCGCCTACCGAGCCCGTCTCGCCCTCCGTTGAAATCAATCGTTTGCCGTCGATCGCGATTTCAATGCTCGGCACGAAGCCGGATATGTCTCCATTGAAAGCGAAGCCCGGAATGGCACGCACTACCACGCCGTCCTTTGATGAATCACAGAGGATAAGAACGCCCGAGCGGATCGAGGTCGAGATCGAGACGGCGACCTGCCGTCCCCCCGAGAATGGATCGTCTTCGATCTCCACGGACCAGCTTCCGAACCCCGCCCAGGCAGGGACAACCGACGCCGCCAAAGCGACAGAAACCATCAACTGACTTTTCATAGCACACCCCCAGATACAACCCACAATTACCCTGACCACGCACGGCGTCAATAAGGACCCTTTGCGATTTCTCGGATCGCCGCAGCGATCGTACCGATCGGATCATAATCTCAGTCGGTAAATTTTCACCAATCGGAGCGTGCAGTCGAAATCACATCTTAAGAATGCTCAAAACCACCCGACCGAAAATTGCCGGGATATTGTCGTTGTCCGGGAAGATTGGCTCGTGACTGGCATTTGTTGATACTGGCTCAAACCGGGTTGGGCTTTGCCTATAACGCTTGTAAGTTGCGCCACCTTCGCCATCCAGAACGATGTAGCATGCATTCTGCACCAGGCGAGTATCCTTGCGGTTGACGACGATTGTCGAACCGTCCGGAGAAATGCGATCCATAGAATCCCCCTGCACATCGAGCGCATAGAATTCGCCATCTCCTAAGCCTGCCACTTCAATGCGTGGCGCGTCCGAGATGTCTACGACGGCTTCTGCGGTTCCGAACGCTCCGGCATTTACCCAAGAGATCTTTGGGACGCTTTGGCGAGCATCGTTTTCGATGCCAAACGCGAGATATTCCGGCGTGGTTTCCAAGACGGGCGCGATCTGGATGAGACTGTCGATCCGAGGAAGTGCGTCCTTGACGCGCCACCCACGTAGGAGATCGGGTTGCTCGGCAGCGAGGACGCCCGCCCTACGCTCGCTCATTCCCAATTTTTTTAAGCGTTCTTCGACGCGCCCAAGGATTTGAGATTTCAGCATATTCTTCATGTGCGGTATTATTACCGCAAACTCACGTACTTGCGAGCGGGACATGTGCCGTTGACAAGTGCGGTATATGTCCCGCATGGTGTCTGCCATGGCTGTGATTTCCTCATTCCTAATTCTTGCTGAAACCTATTGCCGCGCGGCAGGTATTGCGGAGGCGACGCTCTCATCGCGCGTTTTCAATGACGGTAAGCGGATCGGCCAACTCCGTAGCGGAGCTGATGTCGGTTCCCGACGCCTTGAGACCGCAACGCTGTGGCTTTCCGAAAACTGGCCGAAAGGCTGCGTCTGGCCTGAAGATGTGCCGCGTCCGAAACCGGCCGCAGAGATACCTGAGGCTGCTGAATGACGCGCCTCGATACCGTTCCCCCGCGCTCTGCTCGCAAGAGCGGCGCCACCTGCCGCCGGGATGCCCGACCTTCGCATCTCGGCGGCCTTTCTCTTCACGAATCGGCGAGCGGAGCTCCTCCCTGCTCGCCGCCGGCGCGTAACCTCTCCTCCCAGGTGAAACGCACCCTCCGGCCGGGACAGACTTTGTCTTGCGGACCGTTCCGGCCGGATACCCTTTTGATTGAGCGTGCATGCGGTCCCCCATGAGTTCGTGACCCGCTGGAAATCACATTTTCGATCAATTCCCACCACGGGAAACGCCGGGAACATTTCCCAGCGCGGGAAAACGTTTGCCCGGAGACGCAGCAATGCAAGATTCTCTTACGAATGCCTGGTTCTACCAGCTCAAAGCCGCGAACCGTCTGCTGATCAAAAAGAACGGCGGGATCGAAGCCGCGGCGGAACTCACGTCATTGTCGAAAAGCCAGATCGGCCGCTGCAACAATGATGGCGACACCGAGCTCTTGCCGATCCCGGCCATTCTGAGGCTCGAGGCCGAATGCGGTGATCCGTGCGTTACGCGGGTAATGGCCGGTCTGCATGGCCGCAAGATCACCGATCCCGAGTCCAGCGGTCCGGACGGCAGCTGCCTGATGCGCGAAAATGCGGAGCTTCAGCGGCTGAACGCCGAGTATGGCCGCAACGCTGCGATCGCGCTTTCCGATCTCAATGTCACACGGGCTGAATCGGCCCAGGCGGTGAAAGACCTGCAGGCGCTCCGCGACCAGGTCGACGAGCTGATCCGCATCCACGCTGCCGCGATGGCTGCGGGGGGAGTTTCTGTGGTGCCCTTCAAGCTCGGAGGCGAGCGCTGAGAGATGGCCCGATCGATCCAGAAGCTGGTCGGCCTGACCATCAACGTCCCGGAAAGAGCCAAGCAGACGCTCGACCGCCAGGCTGCCGCGCGTGGAGCCGCCTCGTCGGTCTGGGCCGGGCAGGTGTTCGATATCGGCTTCGCGGCCGTCTGCGCCCGCGAAAAATCCATGCCGATCACGGATGTAGATCTCGATGCCATCGCCGGCGCGACGCTGCTTCTGTGGAGCCGCGGCGACTGGGATTCTGCGTCGATCGCCAAGGGCCTCGGGGTGCCGGAAGCGACGGTTGAGAAGATCCTCGCTGGCTGGCGCGAATACCGGAGGGCGGGGTGATGCAAGATGTTCGCGTCACCATTTCCGCAGGCGTCGAAACTGTCGAGACGACGGTGGCGGAGCTGGAGCGGGTGCCGGCTGTGATCCGCGACCAGTCCGACCTTGCGGCGACGGTCGACCGAGCCCGGTGTCTTCTGAATGACGGCGATTATCAAACCGCGCTGATGCTGTCTTCAGGGACTTATGACCAGGCCAAGGCAGCGGCCAGCTATGCAAGTCGTATCCGAGCCGGCGAGGCGTTGATAGGCAAAGCGCGGCGACTGCAGGCAGACGCGCTGCTGATCGAAAGCCACGCGAAGATCGCGCTCGCTGACCAGGTGGACGAGGCGCAGGCGGCCGGCATGGTTGCCGCGCCGGGCCGCCCAAAAAAGGTTTCCGACGAGAACCTTTTATACCTCGACGATATCGGCCTCAGTAAGAAGCAGTTGCACGACGCGCGCCAGCTCCGCGACGCTGAGGCAAGTGAACCTGGTATCGTCGAGCGGGCGATTGAGGCGCGCATCGAAGCGGGGCTGGAGCCCAGCCGTCGCGGCCTAGGCCACGCCATCGGCACCCGTAGCGCCAGCAATGCCGAGAAGGGCGACCAACTCTATGAGACGCCGGCCGAGGCGACGCGCACGGTGCTGGCGCTGGAAAGCTTTTCGGCCACGGTGAAAGAGCCATTTGTCGGGCGCGGTGCGATCCTGCGCGTGCTGGAGGCGGCCGGTTATGACGCCGTTATTTCCGATCTCGTCGACCGAAATATCGCGACCCAGTATGGCGAGCTCCAGCAGGTGGGCGATTTCTTGCTGTCCGAACCCGGTGAGACCGAGGGCATGGATATCGTCACCAACCCGCCCTACGGCGATCTCGCCAATGATTGCCTCGCGCACGCGCTTCGCGTCCACAAACCGGGCAAGATGGCGGCGCTGCTGAACCTGAATTTCATGTGCGGCTTCGATGATCCTGACCGCCGCTACGTGATGGATGAGCATCCGCCAAGCCGGGTCTATGTATTTACCCGGCGCCTGCCGATGATGCATCGGGACGGCTGGGAGGGGAACATTGCCTCCAGCCAGATGAATACCGGCTTCTTCATCTGGGAACGGAACGAAGACGGCAGCTACGGGAGTGGCGACGGCACGTGGACGACGATCCGCGTCGACTGGGAGAAGTACCAGGCGGCGGATTCGCTTCCTCCGGGCGAGGGCGGTCACCGGTCGCCCATGGTGTTCATTGATGCCGACCAGGATTTCACCCGCACGACGCCGCGCAAGACTGTCGACGAACGGGTCGAGGAAGAGTTTTCCCGTGCGCTGCTCTGGATGAAGGCCTTAGAGCCTTTCGATGTGACCTCCTTCCGAAAGGGCGTCGGGCTGCGCAACAGCGTCGCCGAGGCATTGATCGGCGCGTTCGCGGCCGAGGGCCTCATCGAGGCGAGCGCGGATGGGCTCTACCTGCCAACCGGAAAGGGTTTGAACATGATCGCCACGGTCGGCGCCGTCGAAATGACGAAGCAGATCCGCGCCGGCAAGCCGCTCGAAGAGGTGCTGGCATGAGGTGGGAGATCGAAACAACCCGGCAAAGATACATGAGCGGCGGGATCGCAGTGGGAGCGGTGTTTCCACCCGTGCGGCCCGGACTTCGCTGGCGCTGGCGGTGCTGGGTAACCGGCCGCAGCCGTCCGTCCGAAGGTTCGCTCCACACGGAAGCACTCGCTCGTCGCGCCGTCGAGGCGGCCTTCGCCAATTTTCTGAAGAATGCTGGCCTTGTCCCGACCGGAAGCGAGGCGGAATGATCACGCGGCTGGACCAACTCACTGGACCTGTCGAGGTCGGCAAGCATTACCTCGTGCCGACCGTCACGGCCTGGTGGCGGGGTTCGCTGGCGACGGTTCCGGTTATCGGGCCGAAGCACCACGACCGGCATTGCCTCAACTTCGATCACGAGCACTACCACCTGGACCCGCGCTTCGTCCGGGCTCCCCCGTTCAAGCATCCGTCGAGCTTCGAATTGTTTTGGCGGGATATTCAGGCCCGACCACTGATGACCGGCAATGGGGTGAATCCGGACGGATTGCCGGAGCCGGTCTGGATGAGACGCAAATGTCACAGGCTCGGCAATCCGCATGTTGGCAAGATGCTGGAGCTCACTTCGAAAAACGGCAACTGGCAATGCCATTTCCGCGAATGGGCTGGCAAGCAGGCGAAGCACGATGGGCGGGGATGGGTTTGTCCGCATCGCAACATTCCGCTCGCCGATCATCCGCCGGTCGACGGTGTAATCACGTGCCCTGCTCACCTTCTGCGGATCGATGCGGCGACCGGACTGGTGTTGACGGTTGAAGGGGTGCGGCCATGACGCCCGACTTTTCCCCGGCGATGCTGAAATTCTTCATCCGCGCACGCGTAGCGCATGCCGCGAACATTGCGTTCCCTGCGCCGCGAGGAAGCCAGGAGCGGGCGGCGAAGGTCGCCATCCGCAAGGCGGCTGCCGTTACCGAGTTCGAATTCAACATGGCATGGATGGGGCGGTTGGACCGGCCGCTGCCTCGCCTGAAGCTGTGGATGTCGTTCGGGATCGATCCCGCCGTCTTCGGCCTGCGCCTCAACAATGGCGGACAGGAGCCGATACAATGATCCCCGATATCGATCGCGCCCGGCTTTCCGTCGACACTCTGCAGTGGCTCAAGGACAACAATCTTTCGACCCGCAGCGCTTCCGCAAGCTTTCCGGGGCTGAACCCGGCCATGGTCTCCCGCGCCTGCACCGAGCAGGTACTTTCGGCCGCGAGCCTTCTGACGCTCTGCCGCGTGATGCAGCGGGACCCGCTTCGGTATCTGATTTTCACGGAACGTCGGAAGCAAAATCAAGCTGTTACAGCAATCGGCAAACGTGAAACACCGGAGGCTCGCACGTGAGAGACCTTCTGCCGATCGTCGAAATCCTCACCGAGGCGACCAGCAACCAAGCAAGGGCCGAATGGCTCTCTGCCGTGCCGATGGGCGTCATCCAGCGCGATCACCTCGTGATCGGCGAGATCCTGGAGCTTGCCGGTTTCGTGGCGGGCCGCGCCTACCTCGGCGCGCTGTCAGCTCAAAACAACGCAAGGCGGCTGCCGGACGGGCGGTATCCGCAAACGGTTCTCATGGCGACCGAACACGCGCGGCTCCTGATGTGGGAAGCCGTGAAACAGGGGGGGCAAATCGAATGAACATGTACGCGGGAACGCTTTTCGGCGACACAAGTACGGCCGCTTTGATCCGGGACTACGGCACCATCCCGCCGATGATCGTCGACAGTTTTGCGGGTGGCGGTGGCGCGTCGACAGGTATCGAGATGGCGTTGGGCCGCTCGCCCGACATCGCCATCAACCACAATCCGGCGGCACTTGCTCTTCACGCCGCGAACCATCCCCAGACGCTGCACCTTTCGGAGAATGTCTGGAAAGTTGATCCCCTCGATTATTTAGCGGGCCGGCATATCGGCCTCATGCACTTCTCGCCGGACTGCAAGCACTTCTCGAAGGCAAAGGGCGGAAAACCAGTCGAGCGCAATATCCGCGATCTCGCGTGGATCATTCCTGGCTGGGTCGAGCGTATCCAGAAAAGCGGCGGCAAGATCGACGTGATTACCATGGAGAACGTCGAGGAGTTCAAAGACTTTGGGCCGCTGATCGAAACAGAACGCGGCTTGATGCCCGACCCAGAACGCAAGGGCGAGACCTTCCAGAAGTGGTGCAAGGCTCTGCGCAAGCTGGGTGGCAAAATCTCCTATCGCGAGCTCCGAGCCTGCGACTACGGCGCACCGACGATTCGCAAGCGCCTGTTCATGATTATTCGTTTCGATGGACAGAAGATCATCTGGCCGGAGCCGACGCACGGTGCGCCGGACGATCCGGAGGTTCTTGCCGGTCGCAAACTGCCCTGGCGGACTGCAGCGGAGATCATCGACTGGTCAATCGCTTGCCCGTCGATCTTCGACAGCAGCGCAGAGGTGATGGCGAAGCATGGATTGCGAGCTATTCGCCCGCTGGCCGATAACACCATGGCCCGCGTCGCCCGTGGCATGAAGCGATACGTGCTTGATGCGGAGAAACCGTTTCTGGTGAGTATCAACCATGGTGATAGCGGTGGGAGGCGCGAATATCCGCTCGACGAGCCTTATGGCGTCGTCACTGCAGGTGGAATCGGGCATGCTATCGTTTCTCCGCATCTCGTAAGCTACTACGGACATGGTGAAAGGCGTACCGAGCGGACCCATGATCTCAATGATCCGGTCGCGACCATCCCCTGCGAGAACCGCCACGCGCTGGTCGCCCCGTCCGTCATCCGGTTCAATACCGGCGCGACGGGACAGGATCTCAGGGAGCCGATATCGACGATCACGGCGAACAGCTTCATCAAGAAGCCCGGGGGTGCTGCGCCTCTAGGCGTGATCGCGCCGCACCTGATGACGATGCGGAACTCGGCGAAGCCCTACAATGGCGCGGACGAGCCTACGCACACGATCACCGCCGGCGGCGCCGGGCTCTCTGTCGTGGCTCCCGTGCTAACCCACGCACAACAAGGCGGTTCGGTGCGCAGCGTCGAGAAGCCTCACCACACGATCACGGCAAGCAAGAAAGACCAGAACTCGGTCATCATCCCGACGCTCGTTGGATGCGGTGGCCGTGCCGGACAGAGCCGTCCGCGTGGCGGTGACGAGCCGATGGCGACGATCACGTCCAAGGCAGACGTATGCTCGGCGGTTGCCTTCATTGCTCAGCACAACATTGATGGCCACAGCGGCCTCGGAAACCCGGGGCGCGCGGCCGATGAACCCTTGTCGACCGTGACGGCCAAGGGCGCGCAACAGGGCGTGATCAGCGCCTTCATATCCCGCCAGTTCGGAACCTCGACTGGACATGCGATCGACGAGCCTTCGGCGACCATCACCGCCGATGGCGGCGGAAAGTCGGTCCTCGTCGCTCCCTACCTGCAGGCCTACTACGGCACAGGTGATGGCGGTGAGGAAAACCAGCCGACGCGGACGATCACGACGAAGGACCGGCACGGCCACGTCGAGGCTCGTCTTGATGTCCCGCCATTTACTGCGGACCAGATAGCGCGCGCGCGCCAGGTCGCGGACTTCCTGCGGGCACATGGCTTCTGGGATGACCGCGAAATCGTGACGCTCGATATCGGCGGCGAGACCTTTGTGATCGTCGACATAGGCATGCGAATGCTGACGCCGCGGGAGCTTTATAACGCCCAAGGTTTCCCGCCAGATTACATTATTGATGGCGGATGGGCCGAACCGGCGGGCGGCGGTGAGCCCGTGTGGGTGCCGTTCCCGAAATCCGTGCAGGTGTCCTGCGTTGGCAACTCCGTCTCTCCCTATCCCTATGCCGCCATCGTTGCGGCGAACTGCGGGCACCTTGCGGCGCTCAGGGAGGCGGCATGAGTGAACCCCGCCTTTCCATTATTCCCGGGTGGATCATCACCGACCCGCGTCTCAAGGGTAAGGACCTGCAGGTGCTGTGCATGCTTGGCCGGAACGCCAACACGCGCCACGGATGGTGCCGCCGTAGCCAGGTGAAACTTGCTGCGGCGCTGGGCTGCGCACGTTCCACGGTGCAGGCGGCAATCGATAGGTTGGTCGAGATCGGGGCGGTCGAACGTCGCGAGGTGGTCAGTTCCAGCGGCCGGGACAGTGCTCATTGGTACCGGGTTATCTACGATTCCGAGGTGCCGAGCGATGCGTTTAATGCATGGGACGAAGAGGATGGAGAGGAATTTGATCCTATCGATCCGCACGAAATTCCCGCACCCCCTGCCGGTATATCGGCACCCCCTGCCGGTCCTGGGTCGGCACCCCCTGCCGGTTCTGGACCGGCACCTATTAACGCCTCTCCTCTAACGCCTCCTGTTGAACGGGAAGAGAGAGCGCGCGCGGCTGAAGCGATTGAGGAAGGAAAGGAAAGCCCTGGCGCAATCGAGAGGGCATTCAAGAAATTCTTCGTTGGCTGGAAAACGGCGGTGAACGACAGCGAACCGGATGCCCGCCGCGAATGGTGGCAGCTCTCGCCGGATGAGCGGCGAGAGGCCTTGGACGGTTCGGAGGCTTACCAGGTCGCGGCTCTGTCGACAGGCCGGAAGTATCTGTGCTCGGCGGCGAAGTACCTCAAGGAAAAGCGCTGGACGAAGCTTGAGGCGCAAGCTGCGCCAACAGCGAGCCCAGAGCCCTACACCGCATATTCAAGGGCGGGCCGCGGGCTGTTGCTGACCGAGCTCCTGCGCCCCATGAGGCCTATCCAGCTCAATGCGATCGAAGAACGGATAATCGCGGCAGATCCCGACAAGACCGAGATGATCTGGCGGGACAAGCGTGAGAAGCAGGGCTGGCCCGAAGCTGTACGGCTGATCGAAGCCACGATGCAGCGCAAGCGATTCCACGTTCCACCGCATATCGTCTCGCTGGCCAAGGATTTCGACAAGGTAAAGGTCGATGGGCCGATTTGGCATGCATGGCGAGAGCTGCACAGGCGCCGCTGCTGGCCATGGTTGCCCGCACCGGATGGCTTGGAATGGATGCAGTTCCCACGACTTCTGCGCGATTTCGAGACCTTGGAGGATGTCGAGGAGGCGGTGGAAGAGGCGTTGAGAGCGTTTGAGACGAGGCTTAGAGAGGGCAAAGGCGATGACGATGCAGCATAGGAAGGGCAGCTTTTCGGGGATCGACATCGCTAGTTACGTCAGCATTCCGAGAAAGGAAGGCGGCGAAGTGATGATCCGCGGCGTTTCGATGCTCAAGTGTGATCATGTCGCCGACGAGATGAAGATCAGGATCGATCATCTGTCGATGGCCTCGCGGCCGGTGATCGAGCGAATCAGAGCGGACTATCCGCACATGAAACCCCACTGGTATTGTCTGCAGGTGAAGCCGAACTGCGAATTCGCTGTGGAAAAACTGCTCGACAAAGCGGAGGTGACGAGCCTCGTGGTGCGGAGCAATCCCTATAAAATCGTCCGGAGAGGCCGTGTTAGGACAATTGCGGCGAGGCCGGTTATAGCTGGCTACGTGCTGGTCTATTGCCTCGCTATCCCCGCCGCAGTGATGGGACTTATGTCGGTGAAGGACGTCCTTGATGTGGTCGGAGGAGGCGTTTCGCCATGGAGGGCTGACGTCGATTCAATAGCTAGATTCAAGAAGATGGCTGATGAGGGAAAGTACGATCATCGTGTCCCGGCCAAGTACGATTTCATGGTCGGAGAAGAGGTGCGCGTCGCCGACGGCCCGTTCGCCTCTTTCGCAGCAATCGTCACAGCGGTGGATCTAGAAAAGTTTCGGGTGAAGGTGGAGGTCTCGATCTTCGGAAGATCGACGCCAATCGATCTCGATATTGCGCAGATCGAAAAAGTATGATCATGAATCCGCCACGGACAATCCTAGATCCCATGTGTGGGCTTTGAGTCGATGGCTCGATCATCGGCAAACGAGGTGAAATCTCGGAGCTGCTTACCGGTAGGACCCCGCCCTGACTGCCTCGACATGAGGCGCTGATTCAGGGCCAGTGCGAAAGCTATGACCAGATGAATTGCGAGGCGGCCTGACGGTCGCCTTTTGTGTTCTACGGATAGAAGCTTCTCACAACATTCGTTTTCGATGGAGGTTGCCATGATCCCCGTCGCTGTAATGGCGACCAAGCCGTGAGCGCCGAACTTCGTTTCGATGCTTCCGAGATCGAGGCACTTTCCCGGGCAATCATGAAACTGCCCGGTGAAATCAAAGCCAAGGCCATGGCTCGGGCGATGCGGCGCATGCGGGATATGGCGCGAACGCGCGTCGTCAAACGCAGTGCCGAGCGGACCGATCTCCCACAGCGAATGGTCAGAGAGCTTACGACGGCGGTATTCAATGCCGGCGGCAATACTGTCGAGATAGTCGAGAAGTCCGGATGGATCGGACTCTACCAGATCGGCGCGACGCAGACGGGGAAGGGGGTTCGGGTTCGAGGCCGGGGCTCCTACCGTTCCGCATTCATAGCGCAGATGGATAGTGGCCATCGCGCCGTACTGAAAAGGGTAGGCCGGAAACGCCTGCCCATCCGAGAACTGTTCGGCCCCAACCCTGCGCACGATATCACCAACAATCCGGAAGTGTTTCTCAAAGTGCTTGCGGAGTTGGTTGAGGAAGCGCTGCTTCCCCGGTTCCTTCACGAGCTTGGGCAGATCCTTCCTCGATGAGGTGAGGTTCGTTGGAGGTAGGGAGGGGGTTCGAAGGGGCCTGCACCCCCGGACCCCACCCCCCCTATCAAGGGACCGTACAAGGCAATCCTTGGCCTGCGGGCCGGGGCGACCCCGGAAACCGGTCCGATTTTTGTGTAAAAATATTGGGTTGACGGGGTTGACGAGGTTGACGCCCCGAAGTTGACGGTTGACGTGAGGCGCTTAGGGACATGACTGACGAGAGGCTGGTCATGTATTCGGTCGCGCAGATTGCTGAACGCGACGGAGTTTCGAAACAGGCCGTTTCGAAGGCCGTTAAGAAGCTGATTGAAGAGCGGCCTGACACGCCAGTCGTGCGAGGCAATCAGGGTCAGGTTCTGCAGGTCTCACTCGCGCACTACGATGAATATCGCCAGCGTTTTGTGAACCCGGCGAAGGCTACCGCTCCGATCAGGTCGATCTCGACGGGCACCGGGGCCGGGTCGGTGGACCCCAGCGATAGTTTCGACGAGGCGCGCCGGCAGAACGAGTGGCTGAAGCTGGGCCGGGAGCGCATCAAGCATCAAGAAGACCTGAAGCAGCTGGTGCGTAAGGACAAGCTTGAGGAGGCGAACCGGATCATCGCTCGCGAGATCCAGAACATCGTCAAGCGCTTGCCCAACAATGCCGACCAGATCGCACTTGCCGTGTCGAAGGAGGGCGTCCACGGCGTCCGCGTCCTACTCCGGACCATCGCTTTCGATCTCGGCAATGCAATCGCCGATAGGCTTGTTGCCTTGTCCGGCGAAGCGCCAGAGACGGACGAATTGATTGAGGATCTAGACGCTTGAACGCCCATCCAGGCGCGCTGCGCATTCAGTCGATTAGCCTGGCGGAAGGCATTCGTCCGACGCCGCCAATGCCGTTTCAGCTTTGGCTGCCGCAAAACATTGTGCTGGTCGATGGCTCGCGGAAAGGAGAGTTTTGGTCGGGCGAAGACGCGCCATACCTTCTGGAAATTGCTGAATGCCTGAGCCAGGAGCATCCTTGCAATCGCGTCTCGGTCCGCAAGGCGCAGCAGACTGGCGTGTCAATCCTCGCCCTGGCCTGGATGCTCTACATCGCCGAGATGTGCCCGGATAACGCGCTGTATGGCGCGCCTGGTATCGACCTGCTGCAGGATTTGAACAGCGGCAAGTTTCAGCCATTGATCGACAAGTGGCAGGAAGAGACAGGCAAGCGGATTGTCGATGCGTCCGGATCGACGACGTACACCAAGAAAATCGGCCAGGATACGTTCATCTATCTTGGCAATGCCAACACGAAGAAGGACCTTTCCGGCAAGACCGTCCGTTACGGCGTGAAGGACGAAGTCTCCAAATGGGAGCTTTTTCCGGATGGCTCCGATCCTGAGACGCTGTTCTTCGGCCGCTTCACCGCATTCCGCCGGCAGAAAACCTACAAGATCCTTGAGCTGTCGACACCGGAACTCGACAGCGGCGATGCAATGGGTGAGGGACCTGGCCACTGCCGCATCGATCGTTCTTTCCGCGTGTCGGATCAGCGATTCTGGTACATCCGGTGCGCTGAATGTGGACGGGAAATGGTGCAGCGAGACCAGTATCTCGTGATCGACAGGGCGCATCCGCACCGCACGATGATGCAATGCATGCATTGCACCCACATGATTTCGGAATCGGAAAGAGTTCATGCGGTGCGCGCGGGGCGGTATATCCCGACCCTAACTGGGCCGGATCGGCATCCGGGTTTTCATGTCGATGCCTTCATGTCGCTTATGATGTCCTACGAGGCGATAGCGGAAGACAAGATCGCCTCTGAGGGCAAGGGCGAAAGCGGCGCAAAGGACTATCATAACCTGGTGCTGGCGCTGCCATACCAGATGCGCGGCAACGCTCCCGACCATGTTAGGCTGATGGAGCGGCGCGAGGATTACGAGCCTGAGGTCATCCCTCCCGGCGGATTGCTATTCACGGCTGGCGCCGACATCCAGTCACACGGCATCTATTTTGAGGCCGTCGCCTTCGCGGAAGATCGACAGACCTGGTCGGTGATAGCTGTTTACCTGCCGGGCACGACCGATAATCCGCAGGAGGGCGCATGGCTGCTGCTCGATGAGCTTTACAAGCGGGAGTTTGGCGATGCTCACGGTGTGTTGCGACGCCTCGATGCCCTCGCGGTCGACGCCGGCTATCGCACCAACCAAGTGTTGGAGTGGTGCCGTCGGCGCCCTGGTACCTTTGCAGTAAAGGGTGAGCCCGGTCGTGGTAGGCCGGCGATAAGCCAACCGCAACGGAAGTCCATCACGAAAAAGGGCAAGCGCAAGCGTTTTGGGTCCACCATGTCATGGCCGGTCGGTACCTGGGCGCTGAAGGCGGAATTCTACGGCAACCTGCACAAGCAGGGACTGGCTGCAGGCGAGCCGACGGACCCACCTGGATATTGCCATTTCCATAAGGAATTGGGCGAGGAGTATTTCAAGCAGATCACTGCGGAAGCCTTCGTGCAGAAGATCCAGCGCGGCAAGCTCTTCGAAGAGTGGATGCCGCTCCGGGTTGATAACCACTGGCTCGATTGCCGGATCTACGCGATGGCGATCGCCGAGCATCTCGGTCTGTCTCGCATGTCGCCCGCTGAATGGGCTGCACTGCGGGCCGATCGCGAGCCTGAAATCGCGATCGACCTGTTGTCGCCAACGCCTGTCAAAATCATGGCCGCTACCGCGGCGGCTGCCGCTGCTCCGGTTGCGGCACCTGAAAAGAAAACGGAAGCTGAAAATCGATGGAAGAAGCGGCGGTAAAGCCACGCGTCAGGGTGAAGGCGGGCCGGAGTGCCGGCTATCTCCGTGATACGCCGTCCGGCGTCATCGCGTCGCGGCCGGCCTCCCTGCGCGAACACAGGGACGAGGTTCGCCGCGTTTGGTGGCGTGCGGCAGGGCTCGCGACCGATCTTATGCAGAACAGTGGCCGCCTGCGCGGAGTCGCCGACCAGATCATTGCCGACACTGTCGGCGTCGAGCTGACACTCAATCCGCAGCCGGACCTTTCGCGCTTCGGCTACGACCAGAAAGAAGCGACTGACCTGATCAATCTGATAAAGGGTCGTTTCAAGATTTGGGCGTGGAACGCCGCCGAATGCGATTTTCGCGGCAAGTTCACGCTGCCGCAGATGACCGATATCGGCATCCGCAACTGGCTTTCCTTTGGTGAGAGCCTCGGCATCGTCAGTTTCATGCCGCGCAGCGTCCGCCGCCGCTACGGCATCAAATCGGGCACGAAATTCCTTCTGGTATCGCCCTCGAAGCTGGTGCAGGACACCAACGAATTGGAGGGTCTCTTCCAAGGGATCGTTCATGATCCGAACGGCCGCCCGACGCATTACCGCTTTCAGGAGCGCGAAACCGGGATCGTCGTCAAACGCGACTATGCAGCGCGCGACGCGGATGGCCGGCAGCTCGTCATGCATGCCTTCGATCCGTTCTCGGCCGAAGACGTTCGCGGCGTCACGCCGTTGGCATCGACGTTCCGCAAGTACCTGATGGCCGAGAACCTCGACGACGCGACGGCGCAGATGGCGTTCCTGCAGACGATCTATGCGATCATCCTGTCGAGCGATCGGCCGAGCGCCGATGCCTTCGAGGCGCTCGAAAGCCTGAAGGATACCGGCGCGGACGGTGCGCAGGATATCGCCAACGACTTTGTCAACTATTTCAAGGCGCAGCTCGACAAAGCAGCGGAATCGGAGATCAGGATCGGGGCCGGCGCCGGTGTGTCTCATCTCGCACCTGGTGAGAAGCTTGGTATCGAAACCGCCAAAATTCCCGGCCGTGACTACCTTCCGTTCGCAGCCGCGCTGCATCGCGAGACGGCTCGCGCGCTCGGCGTGACGTTCGGCGGCTATACGCTGGACTACACGGCCGCGACCTACGCCTCGACGATGATGGAGAATGCGTCGATCTGGCCGATCGCGACGCGCCGCACCGATCGGATCGCGGCGCCGCATGTACTCGTGCCCTATTCCAGCTGGCTCGACGAGATGATCAGCGAGGGCGAAATCCAGTTCAAGGGCGGCGTCGAGGTCTATCAGGCCAATCGCGACGCTATCCTCTGGGCGCTCTGCCTCGGCCCGTCGAAGCCGACGGCGGACGACGAGAAGGCTGCGAAGGCATCGAGCGAGCGCCTGCTCAACGGCACGAGCTCGATCGACGTCGAGGCCTCGGCCAACGGACAGGATGCCGAAGAGGTCTTCGAGAGCAACGCCCGCTGGCACAAGCGCTACATCGATGCCGGGATGCCGTCGCCGTTCGCCCGCAAGACCGGGAGCGAACCCGCCAAGATGGATGGTCAGACGAGCAAGGAAAACGCCTGATGCCGACCATGGTGAAGATCGACGGCGCATTGGTCGATATCGATGATCCTTGTGCCCTTGCGACGGCGCTGCGCGGTGTCCGCTACAAGCGGATATCGGGCGGCCAGATCGAGGAAAGCGAGATTCGTTCTCCGGTCATGCATCAGCGCATCAAGGTCGCATCGTCGACGTTGGCGCAGCTCGATGCGGAAATTCTGCGGCTCGATGATCTCTGCCGCCAGAAGAATGGCCAGTGCCGCGTCGGACGCCGTTGGTCTCTCCGCTACTGAGGAAACGCAGATGAGCTTTGCTTACGGACACATCGCACAGCGGCTGTTCGACACGCCGCTGATGTATGACGAACGGAAGGCCGAGGCCTTTTTGCACGGGCTCGGCGGGCGCATCGCCGGAAACGAGATCGTCATCGCCAACCCCGTCGGTGCTGTCGAGCATGTCGCGTTTCAGTCCGGCCGGCCGTCGGCAGGGAAGCTTGGCGACCGGACGGGGCGGCTTTATCAGGCGGCCAACGTTCTGCCGTTCTATGTCGTGGACAACGTCGCGATCATTCCGATCGAGGGAAGCCTCGTTCACAAGGGCGGTTGGCTTGGCTCCCAGTCCGGGCAGACATCCTATCAGGGGCTGCAGACGCAGATCGCCGCTGTGCGCCAAGCGGGAAGGGCCGGCCGCATCAAGGGCGCGGCCTTCGAGGTCGACAGCTTCGGTGGCGAGGTCAATGGCGGTTTCGAGACCGCGGCCGGCATCGCCGAATTGTCGAAGGAGATGCCAACGATCTCGATTCTGACCGACTTTGCCTATTCCGCCGGCTATCTGCTCGCATCACAGGCCCGCCAGGTCATCATGCCGGAATTCGGCGGCGCGGGATCGATTGGCGTGATCATCCTGCACGCCGATTATTCGCAGGCGCTCGACGATGCCGGCATCAAGGTGACAATCGTCCGCGCCGGCAAGAAGAAGGCCGAAGGCAATCCCTACGAGCCGCTTCCGGAAGACCTGCTCACCCGCTGGGAGCAGCAGGCCGAGACGATGCGCGGCAAGTTTGCTGAGGTGGTCGCCAAGGGTCGCCGCGGCCGCGTCACCAAGGCCAAGGCACTCGCAACGGAGGCAGACGCCTTCGAAGCAAAGGATGCCGTCGCACTCGGCCTGGTCGATGCCATCGGCGATCCGACCGTAGCTTTCGAGGCCTTCGTCAAGGCCGTCAACCGGAGCTGAAATCATGAACAGTCTGATCGCATCCGTCCTGGCTGCCGTGCGGCCGTCGGCGGAATTTCATTCCCTTGATGAAGGGATTACGCCGGACGCGGAAGCGCCCTCGTTAGAAACGCCTCCGTCGGGGGCACCAACCGGAGAGTCAAGTATGACGACCCCATCCAATGCCCCGGCCGGCTCTGCGAGCGCCGAGCTGGCTACGGCAATTGCCACGGCGACCACCGGCGGCAAGGCTGACGGCTTCAAGGCCGCAACGGAACGCCTCGGCGCCATCATGGGCGCCGAAGGCATCAAGGGCGACGGCAAGCGCATGGCCGCAGCCCTCGACCTCGCACAGCAGTCGCCGGACATGTCGGCGGAGGCCGTCACGGCCTTCGTGACTGCCAACGTCGCCGCATCCGCACCCGAGCCGGCCAAGACCGGCAAGGAGGCGGGGGCTTATGAGCAGCAGCGTCTTGCGGCTGCCGGTCTTGCGCAGCCCCAGGCTGCCAGCACCGGCGCTCCAAAGGCAACCATCGACCGCAACGCGATCTTCGCATCGCGCCGCGCAGCCGCAAAGGGAGTTTGATCCATGGCCGCAGCCACTGAAGGACCTCGTGATCTCGGTTTCATCCTGACCGAGCTTCCCGGCACGCTCTCGCGTGACGTCGTCACCATCGCCTCCGGTTCCGGCAAACTGGATCCAGGCACGTTGCTCGCCAAGCTCGCGGCGACCAGCAAATACGTTCCGTCCCCCGCCACCGGCGCGGACGGCTCCCAAACCGCAATCGCCGTCCTCGCGTATGGCGTCGACGCGACCAGCGCCGACGTCGATGCAGTCGTCGTCGCCAACGATGCCGAGGTGAAGGATCCAATGCTGGTCTTCCATTCCTCCGTCGACGACGACACCAAGCGCAACGCAAAGCTTACCCAGCTTCGCGCCGTCAACATCAAGGCACGTTAAGGAGCGCCTCCATGCCAGCACCCAACGCCCATTCCGGCGACCCGTTCAGTCTTGAAAGCCTGACGTCCGCCGTCAACTCAGAACCCTATCGCCCGGGCCAGATCGGCGCCTCCGGCCTCTTTGAGGAAGACAGCGTCACCACGACGATCGTTTCCGTCGAGCTTCGTGATGGCAAGCTCGCACTGGTCGAGCCGAGCGCCCGCGGCGGTCCCGGGGAAACTACAGACGATGAAAACCGCCGGAAGATTCCTTTCGAAGTCAGTCACTACCAGCGTGACGATAGCATTGCCGCCGATGAGGTGCAGAACGTCCGCGAATTCGGGACGGAAAGCACGCTGGAAACCATCGAAGGCCGCGTCAACCGCAAGGCGCAGCGCCATGCCCGCGACCTGACGATGACGCTCGAGCATCAGCGCGTCGGCGGCATCAAGGGGAACGTCACGTCGAAGTCCGGTAAGGTGCTGATCGACCTCTATGCAGCCTTCGGTATTGCCGTGCCTGCCGCCGTTTCGCTTGAGCTTGATAGCGATGCGACCAACGTTCCCGGGCTCTTCCAGGATGTCGTCTACAGCGTCGAAGATGCGCTCGACGAACAGTACACCGGTATCCGCGTTTTCACCGGCCGCGACTTCCACAAGGCCTTGTGGATGCATCCGAAGGTCCGCGAAACCTTCGTCATCAACACGGGGGCGGTTCTTTTGAAGCAGGACGTGCCTGACGTGTTTAACTTCGGCGGCGCGACCTGGGAGCGGTACAAGACCGGCGCGAAGGCAACGGCCGATCTCGGGGCGCCCTACATCGCCGCCAACGAAGGCCGCCTTGTCGTCGAAGGCGTTCCGGAACTCTTCATCACCCGCTTCGCGCCGGCGGATTACAACGAGACGGTCAATACGCCCGGCCTGCCGTTCTATTCCCGCGCGATCGAGAAGCGCAACGGCAAGGGTTACGACCTCGAAGTGCAGATGAACGCAATTTCGCTCTGCACCCGCCCGCAGGTGCTTCGCAAGCTGACGCTCACCTGATTGTTCCGATCAGGAACCAAGGCGGGAGCCGGGCTTGGCCCGGCTTCCTGTTTCCCGTCGCCTGCTGTTGCAGGCCTCCGGCAACAGGAAAAGGAGACAGGTCATGGCATCGAAGATCGGAATTGCCTTCGTCAAAGGCGGCATCATCCCAGCGGCGATCATGAAGAAGGACAAGGACGTACACGTTCCACCGCATGATGCAATCGAAGTCCCCGCCGACTACGCTCAGCATCTGATCGACGACAAGTTCGCCTATGCGAAGGACGTCGAGAAGCCCGCCAAGGACGACAGGAAGGGCAAGGGCGCTGCAGCGATGGTGGCCGCAGAGAAGGCCGTCGCCGACGCCGAGGCCAAGGTCACGGCAGCCGCCGATGACATCGCCGCCAAGGCCGACGCCGAACAGGAGCTTTCCGATGCGCAGGCAGCGCTGGCAACGCTGAAGGGCTGACTGCTCATGATCGACTGGGAAACGGCGCGGGCATTCACGGAAGAGGCCTGCGCCGAAATCTTCGACTATACCGAACTGACGCTGCATCCGCGCAAAGCCGGCCTGACATCCAATCATCCGGATGCCGATGATCCGGATCGCGTTTCCTTCGACTTCAAGGGGACAATCGATCTTGAGCCTCCGAGCGATCGTTTGCCACGTCATCAGTCTTCTGACATGGGCGTGCGAAATGGCACCGTTTCATATGACGCAGTGCTGACTGCTCGCATCTCGGCCTGGCAGTATCTGCCGCGAAGGAACGACCTGGTCGGGCCGATGGGCGGTGCCCCCAAGTGGAAAATCGCCGCGAAGGAAGAGGACGGCTCCGCTCGTCCCGCCTGGTATCTCATAAAGGCCTGATCATGCTTTCAGCTGAAGCTGTCCGGCTTCTCGCCGTCGAAATCCTATGCCCAACAGCAAGGGTTATAGCGGGAACTAGCCTGCCGACCCTTGCTGGCAAGAGGATCTTGGATAGCCGAGCGGCCGCACTCGAGGATCTCGATCGGGACCAGGACTACACGCCTGTCGTCGCGCTCTATACTCCGGAAAGTTCGGCTTCGCTTCGCGGGGACCTGTCATCAGTCGGTGACACGGATGCGAGTGCCGTCCTCGATGTCGTCGCCGAACTGGCTGTAGCGGCGCAGGAGGATGGCGAGCAATTCGCGGACGCGATGGCGGATACCGATCCTGTAGCGCGGATCGTTCTGATGGCATTGTGTGCCCAGGTGAGAATGCTGCTCGAACGTAGCCAAGCGGGCGGGATCTGGCGCCGGCTCGTCAAGCGCATCGTCCGTGTCGAATATCAGACCTTCGCGGTTCCGACCCTCGGTCTGCGCTGGCAGCGGGTGACCATGCGGTTCCATCTCGAGATCCGCGACGACGACTTCGACATGGACGCCGGCGGCCTACCTGAGCCGATCCGCAGTGTCTATGAGGCGCTGCCGGCTGCCAGCTACGCCAAGGCCAAGCTCGGACAGCTCGCCGCCATCTTCGCCGGAGAACCGCTTGTGCCGTTCACCGGCGGGCAGATCGATGCCCAAAATACGAGTGAAACCTGAAAGGCCGTCGGCCGGAGGATCTCCCATGACAAAGAACTATGTTCCCGCGCCGGGGCGGAAGATCCCTGGCGGCTGGCCTGAAGACGGCCGGCCGATCGATGACGCGAACCCGTTCGAGCGTCGTCTCGTCCTCGACGGCGATCTCGTGGAGGCTCGCGAAACCGAAGACAGCGCCGGCAAAGGAGGCCGCAAGTAATGGTCAGCAACATTCCCGCGAACATAACGGCACCTCTGCTGGCCTTCGACGTCACGTCAGGCGGTGCATTCGAGACCGAAAACCGTCTGATCCTGTTCGGTCATGGCCTCGATACCGGCACTCTTGCCGAAGGCGGAATTGCACTCTGCAACACCATCCAGGATGCCCGCCTTCTTGTTGGCGCGGGATCGATGCTGGAGGGCATGTTCCAGCGGACGCGCGTCAATGCGCCTGCACAGGAAATCTGGATTGGCCGGGTGGCCGCAACCGGAACGGCGGAAGTCCGCACGATCACCATCGGCAGCGTGCCCGCCGCAGGCGGCCAGGCTGTGCTGGAAATCGCTGGCGAGCAGGTGTCCTTTTCGGTCGCCGCAGGAACCAGTGCCAACGCCGTCGCGACCGCGCTGGCGGCTGCCATCAACGCCTATTTCAATCCAGCCTCGAAGCTGTCGCTGCCCTTCACCGCGACGGCTGCGACCAATGTCGTTACCATCACGGCCCGTCATGCCGGCGCCTACGCGACCGGTCTCGATATCTACGTTCCCGTGCTCGAAAGCAGCAACCTGTTCAAGGGTATCCTGACGTTCGCGACCACGACGCCGGGTGCCGGAGTGCCGTCCGTCGCAGCGGTATTGGCATCCATGAACGACGACCCCTTCGAGATGATCGTCAGCGCGTTCGGCGACGGGACCAACCTTGGTCTTTTCAAGACATTCCTCAATGAGGTGTCCGGTCGCTGGAGCTACGCGCAGCAGCTCTACGGCCATGTCTTCTATCCGAAGACGGACACGTCGTCGAACCTCGCGACCTCGGCGCTGACCCATGACAACTGGCACCTGACGATGGTGCCGCGTTTCACTTCGGGCGGGTTTGCCGAGCCGGATTATCTCTGGGTCGCGGCTTACGCCGGGCGGATCGCGCCGTGGTCTGGAGGCGGCGCCAACGGCGATGTCTCGCGCAACCAGACCGGCCTTGTCGTGCAGGGCATCAGCCCGCCGCGTGACCGCAACTACTGGATGGACTATGCCACGCGCGAAGCCCTGCTGAAGAACGGTGTTTCGACCTGGTCCGTGAGCCGAGACGGTGCGGTGACGATCGACAAGGTCATCACGCATCAGCAGACGACGAACGGGGCGCCGGACACTACTTTCCGGGATATCCAGAAGGTCTACCAGATCACCTATGCGCTGAAGAAGTTCCGCGCGGATCTCGCCTTCGAGCATTCCAACAAGGCAATCGCCGACGACAATCCAGCCAATCTCGATGCGATCACCACGCCGTCGGACATCAAGGCGACGCTCTATCACAGTTACCGCCGGATGGCGGGTGTGCTGGAGAACTCCGAGAGGGCGCTGCTCGACATGAGGGTCGTGCGGGACAGCGATAACGCCGACCGCGTCAACATCACGTTGCTGCTCGACTTCACCAACCCGCTGGACATCTTCGCCGGCCTGGCGCGCGTCTACAGCCAGTTCAGCTGATCAATCCAACAAACCGATCTAGGAGCCAGACATGGGCAAGGATTTTGGCGGCAAGATGAGTCTCCGCCTTTCGAGCGGTGAACTCATCTCGCTCCGGGGAACGTTCAACGTTTCCCCGACACGGCAGGAAATTTCCTCCGTTACCAACCAGGACAATTCGACCGATCGCGTTTCCACCCCGCAGGCATCGAAGATCGAGATCGTCGTTGCCGACGGTGGTTTCGACTACGAGAAGCTGATGAACGGTCCGCGGTTCAACGCCACGCTCGTCGAGGAATTCACCGGCATCACGCATTACATGACCAATGCGTTCTTCGTCGGCCGGCCGCAGATCAATCGCCTCAACGGCGAAGTCTCCGGCCTGTCACTCGACGGTGACTACAGCAAAGGCTCGAACTGATGGTCGACAAGGTCGTAACCTTGACACGGACCTATTCCGCCGGGGGCGCGACATTCAGCAGCGTGACGCTGCGGGAGCCCACCTATAACGAGATCTTCATGTCGGGGATCGGCGAGCCACAGGAGTGGCAGCCGGTTCCCGGCGGGCAAGCTTTGCTTACCTATCCCGAACGGGTCGATGCCTACATGCAGATCCTGGTGAGGCAACCGGGATACGAATACCTTTCCGGATTGGGAACGATTGACGCGATCCGGCTGAAGGCTGCCGTCTGCGATTTTTTTATCGGAGATCCGATGCGCTCCAGTTCGCAGACGTCCTCGTCTTCCGCTTCGGATGGCGCGCTGCAGACGTCGGAAGAATGACGCTCACGGATCTGTTCTGGTGGATTAACCGCCTCGTCGAACATCACAGGGAACACGGATGAACCGGGAAATCGAAGCCAGGCTGAAGATCAGCGGCCGGGACAATACCGGCAATCTGTTTTCCAGCATTGCCGGGAAGATGGCGCAAATCAACCGGCAGGCATCCGCCCTCAATCGCCAGCAGACGGTGCTTGCCCGGACGTCGGCCGCCACCTTCGCGGCGATTGCCCGCTATGCAGCGCCTGCCGTGCTGGCATATGGCGCGAAGGCGGCACTGACGGATTTCGCGGCGCTCGAGCGACAGATGACAAGAATCGGCATCACCGCCGATGCATCCGCTAAGGATATCGAAGAGGCCCTGGGTGCGTTGAAGGGTATGTCTAAGGACATGGCATTCAGCGACTTTCAGCCGGCTATAGCCGCGCTCGACACACTCGTTGCATCGGGCATGAACCTAAAGGAGGCGATGGCCTTCCTGCCTTCTGTGCTGGCGACCGCTCAGGCTACGGGCGCCGCAACCGAGGACATCGCGAACACGGGAATGAAGGCCGCGTCTGCGCTCAAGATCAGCGCCGATCAAATGCAACGCGCGTTTGACATCATGGTGGTGGGCGGTAAGGCCGGCCAGTTCGAGTTGAAAGATATGGCGCAGTACATTCCGGGCCTGGCGAACAGTTTCGCGTCGCTTGGATACTCGGGCGAGGAGGGCCTGAAGAAGCTCGTCGCAATCCTGCAGACTGTCCGTGAGGACACCGGGGACGCATCCAGCGCCGCTACGCAGGCCCAGAACATCTTCGGCAAGATCTATTCGGAAGAGACCGCCAACAAGTTCAAGGACTTTGGCATCAACCTCCGGAAGGAGCTGGAGGCTGCGCGCAAGGCAGGTGAAGATACCGTTTCCGCGTTCGTCAGAATTTCCCAGGAAGCGATCAAGGGCGACATGAGCAAGCTGCCGTTGCTCTTTAGTGACCAGGAGTTTCGGCTTGGCATGCAGTCGTTGATCACATCGGAAGAGAGCCTGCAGAGGTTTATGCAGATCATGAATTCGACCGACGTCAGCGGGACCGTCTTTCGCGATCTTGGCAAGGTTCTGGGAGATACTCAGGCGAAGATCGACAAGATGTCCGTGAGCTGGGAGAAGCTGAAAAGCAGTTTCGGCGGCGCTATCGCGAAGCCTGCATCTGCCGCCATGGACGCGGTTTCGGCGGACATCGATTACGGCGAGGCGCTAAGGCAGACGCTTGAGAAGCGGGGAATGGGGTATTGGGAGCGAGAGTCGTGGATCGCCCGCAATCTTCCCTTCGGGGCGCTCTCCAGTAGTGACGAAGCGAGCGTCGCAGCCTACGAGGGCGGATGGCGTTCGTCCCCTCATAGCGACAAGGGACCCATGTCGGCAAGCCCTGAACTGCCCTCGCGGCGGCAGGAATCGCCTTCATCTATTCCCATCCCGACCCCACGGCCATCGCCTTATCCAGATTTGCCGCCGCAGCTCCGAGGCCTTCCACCGGATCTGGTCCGCCCGCCCACTGTTATCGCTCCGATGGTGCCGACGGTACCGGATGCCGTGAAAAATTTCTTCCGTGTTCCGTCACAAGACGAGGTCAAGGAAGCATTGAAGATCGACACCTCGGCATACAAGCAAGCGAGTGATGAGGCCGGACAGAAGGTTGCCGAGGGCGGTCGCGAGGCCGGGAAACACATCGAGGAAAGCTCTGCCTTCCTGAAAGTTGCCGGCGTCGATGTCGGTGCGGCGATCACGTCCGCCGCAGACAAGCTCCTGCAAGCGGCCATTAAACTTGGTTCCCTCAACGTGACGGCGGCCGCAGCGGCAACCGGCACCTTGCCGAAGCCTAATGGTGATCCGGGGCGTTCCATGCCTCCGAGCGCCAATCGTCCCGCGGGTAGCGGACCTATTTAGGGGTAAGACATGCGTGATTGGGCACGGTCCCTGCGAGCGGCCTCCTTCAGAGGGGTGTCGTTCTGGGTCCTTAGTGACGATCTCAGCGGCGGGAAGCGGCTGGCGCTGCATGAATACGCTGGCGGCCGTGTCACGTTGATCGAGGAGATGGGGCTTTCCACGTCCTCGATCGACGTCACAGGCTATCTGATCGGAGATGATTCAGACAGTCGTTCCCGCGCATTCGTCTCGGCTTGCCTTTCGGCCGGTCCCGGCCGGCTTACCCTGCCGCTCGACGGTGGAATGATGGCCTATGTGGAGAACTTCCGGCGCATGCGCGACAAGGACAGGGCTGGCTACATTGCTTTCGATTTCCGTGCCGTGCCGGTTTCCAACACGGCAGGTGCCTCGCTTTCCGCCGGAGATGTCATCTCCGTATTCGTGTCGGGACTGCCACTCGCCGTTCCCGGCTTCGGAGGTATTTTTTGATGGCGGTCGACCGCAATGTCATTCTGTCATGGTTAGGAGATCTGGCGACGGCCCTTATGGGCGATGCGATCGATCTTGCCGATACCACGCGGAGGATCACGTCAGGGTTCGAACTCGATCCGCCCGATCTTGCGGGTGAGACGCTTTCGATCATGCGCGCAATAGCGGAGAGCGCCTCGTCGCCTGACGATTTCGGGAGATTGGCTGCACCTGAGGTCGATGCGGGGGATACGCGAGATGCTGCCGCGGTGCTTGTTGCCATCGGCTTGTCGATCGCTGGCGCGAGGATTGCCTGGCCGTCCAGGCCCGCCGCGCGTGCTGCCCGTTCGAGGGTGGCTGACGCAGGCGCCGCCGCACTTGCCGTCGCCTCATCTCTGGGGCCGGACGGTGCGGACCTGTTCGGCTGGATTTCCTCGGTGGTTGCGACCTCGGTTCGGGTGATCTCCGACATTGCGGCCAACGGCGTTCCGGTCGTGAGGGTCGAGACGGGCATATCCTTGCCCTCGACGTTTCTTGCGTACCAGCTCTATGGGGACGCGGCGAGGGCGCAGGGGCTTGTCGACATCGCCCGCAGCGGCACTCCCATGCTTATGCCCGCTGGCTTCGACGCGTTGGCAAAATGACCATGCTGGAAAATGTAGTTGCCTCTGGCCTGCCGCCGATCAAGCAGGTCAGCATAGAGGTCTCTGCCGAGGAGGCCGCGCGCTCGGCTTCGGTTGATTGCGTCATTACCGGCTCTGGCGTTCCCGTGTCGATCGGACAGCCCGTCACGTTGACGGCCAGCGGCGACCTGGTTCTGACTGGGTTCGTGCGGGACATCAATACCGGCTATTCGCAGGACATGCGGACGTTGGGCGTGACGATCTTTTCGAAGACGATCGACATGGTGGAATGCAGCGCCGACCATCCGACCGGCGAATGGGTGAACATGGATATCGCGGCGATTGCCAAGGATCTCGACAAGTTCGGCGTCGGCATCGAGGCGGACGGCAAATTCCCGGCGGAGCCTGTCCATCGCCTCATTCCCGGAGAGAGTCCCTTCGCAACGATCGAGAGGCGGGCCAGAGGTCGCGGAATTCTTATCCACGACACCGAGAAGGGCCGGCTGAAGCTCTCGACGAAACCTGACGGGATGCACGCGGGCCGCCTGCAGCGCGGTGTCAATATTCGTGTCGGTGCGTCGGCGAGCTTTACGGAGCGGGACCGCTACAGCGAAGTGAAGGTGCGGGGCCAATCCAGCGACGGCGTTGGCAAGGCTCAGTTGCGACCGGAGGCGACGGCGAAGGATCCCGGCATTCCCCGCCATCGTCCGCTGGTCCTTTGGCACGAGGGCGAAGTCACGGTGGATCGCCTCAAAAAGCGGGCCGAGTGGGCGTCGAACAGGGCAGCCGGCCAGTCGGTGACCGCCAGCATTCCCGTCAGCGGGTGGCGCGACGCGGCGGGCAAACTGTGGCAGGCGAATTACCTGGTCGACGTTTTCGACGACTGGCTCGGTATTGAGGGAACGATGATCATAAAGAGCGTCACGTTCATTCAGAACGATACGGACGGCACTCTTGCGACGCTGTCGCTCGCAGATCCCAGATCCCTTGGTGGTGATAACCCGCGCGGCAAGACGGCGGCATCGTACTCGGCGCCAGGCAAGATCGTGGCGGAGTACAACGAGCAATGAGGGGCGCGCGGATCGAACTCGACGGATCGATCGAGGAGAAGGGCGGCCAGCAGTTCGTTTCGGGGCAGGGGCTGTTTTCGGACAAATACACCCGGGTGCATCGGATCGAGCCGCACGGGTTCATGTCGAACCCGATCAAGGGCGCAAAGGCCCTGCTCGTAGCGCCAACCGGGCGGCCTGACCATGCCTTTGTTCTCGGTGGCGAGCATCCGACGCATCGCCCGGCCGGCCTGCCTGCCGGCGCATCTGCGATCTACGACTCGGGCGGCAACATCATCCGCCTGGTCGGTGACGGGATCGTCGTGGACGTAGCTGGCCGGTCGATCACGATCACGGCCGGGACATGGACCCTGACCGGAAACGCGACGATCAACGGTGACCTTGAAGTCAACGGGAACATTCATGCCACCGGTTCGATCATCGACGAGGGTGGCAATACCAACCATCACAGCCATTGAGCGGGGCATTCCCGCTTCGATCGGACGAGCGGCCGTTCCGCTTAATCAAAGGAGAAGTCGCATGAGCGAACAGTCAAGGCCCACGGTTCGGGCCAAATTTATGTGCACCGGCAAGGAAGGCGCGACCATCTTCCTGCATACCGTCTATTCCGCTGACATTCAGTCCGAGGACGGCCGCTTCACCAAGGCGACCCCTTGGGGCGAATTGCGCATGAACGTCGACAACCCGAACGCCGCGGTTCAGTTCGAGCCGGGCAAGTCCTATTACCTCGACTTCACGCCGGCTGAATAAACCATGCTCAAGATCATCCCGGTCGACGACGAGCGTGAACCATACCGCGCCCCGGATATCGGCTGGGATGGTCAGGCCGGCGACATCATCGTCAACGCGCTGACGGACCCGGACGCGCCCGGTGACCTCCGTTCCGAACAGGGCCTGGCGACGCAGGTTCTTATTTCTTTGATGACCGACCGCCGCGTCGAGCCGGAAGAGCTGCGGGAAGGCGACCAGAACCGCGGCTGGATCGGCGACAGCTTCGACCTTGCGGAGGGTGAAACGCCGCTCGGCTCACGCCTCTGGCTGCTGCGCCGAACTTCGATCTTCGAGGGCATCCAGGTCGTTGTGGAAGACTATGTCCGCGAGGCTCTGCAGCCGATCATCGACCAAGGCGCCGTTGTCTCGCTCGACGTGGCGGTGACCGTCGATCGCCCGGGCAATCGGGTCGACTACCAGGTGAGCCTCTACGGCCGCAGCGGGTCGTTGATCTACGATCGTAAATTCGAACTTCTCTGGAGACAGGTCCATGGCGTGGAATATCCGCTCGCTCGCTGACGCATCCTCCCGCGTCCGCGGCGCTTTCCGGCAATATATGCCGGGCACGGATTCGGCGCTCAAGAACAACTTCGTGACGGTGACCGGCAAGGTGCTTGCCGGGCTTGCGCATGAGTTCGAGCTGCGCATGGCGTATCTCGCCAAGCAGCTATTTGCACGGACGGCGACCGGCTCGTTTCTGGCGCTTCATGCGAGCGACGTGGGGATCTACCGAAAGCCCGCGGCGCCAGCCTCAGGTACAATCTCCGGCTTGGCGACCCCGTCGATGACGTTCCCGGCGGGTATCCGCTTTGCCTCGGGAACGCAAACCTACGTCTCCGTCACCCCGGCGACATCCGGCCTTTACGGGGCGGTCGCCTTCTCGGTGCAAGCAGAGGCGACAGGATCGCAGACCAATCGGGATGCGGACGGGATATTGACTGTCTCTGATCCGGTGCTCTGGCCGGATTTGCAGGAAGAATTCCTCGTGGGGAGCGACGGGCTTGGCGGCGGCGCCGACATTGAGGATACCGACAGCCTGAGAACTCGGGTGCTGTTTCGCAAGCGCAACCCACCGGGTGGCGGCAGGCTGACTGACTACGAGGGGATCGTTCTCGATGTTCCCGGCGCGATCAAGGCGTGGGCTTTCCGACGGCCGTTGTCGCCTGGCTTTGTCGCCGTCTTCTTCCTGTTCAAGGGGCGGCCGAACCTGATACCGACAGCGGGCGATGTGCTTGTCGTGCAGGCTGCGATCGATGCGGAGCGCCTGATCCGTGTCGACGACAGCGTCGCCGTCGCTCCGACGCCGAGGCCGATCGATCTTGTGATTAACGGGCTGGCGAACGATACGGCGACGGTGCGCGATGCGATCGAGACGGCGATCACCGCCATGTTTTTCGAGAAGTGCCGGCCGGGGATACCTGGCTATACCTTCACCCTGTCTCGCTCGTGGATAACGGAAGCGATCTCGCAGGCATCCGGCGAGAAGCGGCACGTTCTTTCGCTGCCGCTCGACGATGTGACGCTCACCAACGGCGAGTTTCCGGTGCTGGGCTCGGTGACCTATGGCGCGTGACCCGGCATTCAACACGGTTACGCGTGCGGCCCGCGACCCGATCGGCGGTCCTGCTCTGCCGGCGCCCGAGGATCCGCTTGCCGCCCCCACCAACGACGATCTGATCACGGCAGCGCTAGTTCTGTGGCCGCAGGGTTCCGCCTGGGGGTCGCCGGACGGGCAGGCCATGCCGCTCAGTTCGACACTCGCGCGCTTCACCCGAGTGATGCTCGATCCCTTCGTATGGCTCTATGGGCGCGCTTTTTCCCTCGCGCGTCAGGCGACCGTCCAGGGCATCACTGAGACGCTCGACGAGTGGGAGGCGGAGTACGGCTTGCCGGATGATTGCTTTTCCGGCGTCGAGCAGACGACGGCGCAGCGGATGACGGCACTTAGCCGCAAGGTGATGGCGGCGGCTGTCAATCATCCGGAAGACTTCGTGCGCCTGGCGCTCGACTACGGTTTCGAAATCGAGATCGAAGAGCCGGCGATGTTCGAATGCGGATTTTCCGAATGCGGCGGCCGGCACACTGTCGGCAGCTATATCGAGGAAATCTACTGGATCGTCCGGATCCGAAATACGGCGATCAGCTATTTCGAGGTCAGCCTCAGTGAGTGTGGCTACGACGCGCTGTTCGATCTCGGAGCTGCGGAGCAGATCCTCTGCCTGTTGCGGCAGATGGCGCCCGCCTGGAGCATTCCCGTGCTCGAGCCATGGATCTCGTACGGCATACTTTCCGACGGCGCGGGCAATGCCTTTGCCGACGAACACGGCAACCCCCTGCTTGTCCCCCTTTAAGGATCGGTCATGAAATACAAAGCACCTTACGGCAATCCGGATCCGAATGCCGCCTATGTCGACCGCAACACCGCGGCAGCCGTGCGAGGATCCGTCCCTCCAGCGGCAGCCATAGAGCATCCGCAGCGCGAGATCATGGCCGTGATCACGGCTGCGGGATTGCCGCCTTCAGACGTCGACCTGACGCAATTGCTGCAGGCGATCAACGCACTGATCGCGGCCGCTACCGGTGGGGAGGGGGATCCGAACTACGTTCTGATGACCCAGGCGCGCGGACGCCTGCCGATTTTCCCCGAAGTGCTTACCGCCGACGGCAGGCTGGAGGTGACACAGCCGTCGACGGGTACGGTACGGGTGCTACCTAGCTACGACTTCCTGCATCGCGGCATCTATGCGGTCACCACCGTCCAGACCGATTTTGCGACTGCCGCCAACAAGACCTATCACCTGCGTTGGACGCCAGGCTCCGGCCTTGCTCTCAAGGATCTCGCTGATGGTGCCTATAATGCAGGCGCACTGGCCGAAGGCCATGTCGGGTTCGACAGCAGCTTCGACGACATGCTGATCGCAAGGATCGTGACCAATGCCAGCAACGTGGCAACGATCACCAAACTTGCCAACAAGGCGACGCTCGCCCTCGACCAGCTGCTCCACGCAACCAACCTGCGGCCTTCGGACTCCAACCCGACCTTCGCAGATTGCGTCCATGTGATGAACTGGGCGAGAAGGCCGACGTCGCACAGCTACTATCCCGCCAAGTTCGTCAACAATGCGGACCGCCCCGACAGCGATTACATGCTGATGGCGCTGACGGTCGGCACGCCTCCGCAGCTGTCGATCTCCGATGTGCCGGCGATCGACCTCGACCGCTATAGGCTCTCCTCGACCGTCGCCTGCGACTATACGCAGGATCTCTGGATGCACTTCTCGGCGAGGTCGTAAGATGAGCGATGTCGAATACCCGCTGATCCGCATCGATGAGCTGACACCCGAGGTTTTACCGTCGCGGACACATGTCCTGCCGGTGATGAAGGACGGCGTCGCCACGCTCATGAGTGTAGGCCAGATCCTCGACCTCATCATAGGCACGGCACCTGGAGTCCTGGACACGATCGAGGAGCTGGCAGCCGCCTTCGGGAACGATCCGAACGCTATCGCCAATCTGACGACATTGATCAACGCCAGGCTGGCCAAGGCCGGCGGCACCATGTCCGGCAATCTCGACATGGCGTCGCACCTGTTGTCGAACGCCACTCTCGTCTCGGCGCTCATGGCCGACCCCACCAACAACACCAAGCGACTACAGCTTGTGCTTTCGGCCATCGCGAACGCCACGACGCAATCGCTGATCATGCCTGGCCGCGACGTGGACCTAAAGCGGGTGCCAACGGTCGACATCTATGTCAGTTCCGACCTGACGATTACCTCCGGCGGTGCGATTTCGCTCTCGCATGGAATGGGCGTCAAGCCCGATCTCGTCATCGTCGAACTGGTGAACCAAACGACTGAGGGCGGCTATTCGGCCGGTGAGGCAACGCCTATCGGCTACTTCGGCTACGTCGCCAGCGGCGCGGCGGTCGGTATTGGCGGCGCCGTGAGCGCAACGACGATCGACGGACGTTATTCGAACCAGGCGAACGTGTTCTTCATAAACAGAAAGGACACCGGCGCGAACATCGCGCTGACCAACTCAAGCTGGAAAATGCGCCTGACAGCAGTGAGGTTCTGGAGATGACGAAATATTACTGCAATGGCGCCGGCCAATATCTCGGCGCGTTCGACGAGGCGCCGAACGGCACGATCGAGATCCCGGACGGGCCGGTTGACGCCAGCCAGATCTTCGATTTCACGTCGGGGAAATGGGGGCCGTCTCTGGTCACCGTGGATCATGTGGCAGCCGAGCGCGATAGGCGACTGAAGTCAGGGTTCGCATATAACTTCGGAGACCAGCGCGGCATTCATTATATAGGCACCTCGGATGCCGATATGCGGCGCTGGATGGACGAGGTGTGCCCGATAGCGCAGGCCTGCATCAATGTAGGTCAGCCGGAGGCAATGATCGGGATATCGACCGAAACCGGCCGCGTCGATGTGAGCGCGAGCGAATGGCAGATGATCCTGCTTGCCGCCGGGCAGTATCGCCAGCCGCTTTACCAGGCCTCCTTCGATCTTCAGGCGATGGACCCGATCCCTGCCGACTTCGCGACCAATCCAGCTTACTGGCCTTGAGGGGGCGGCATCATGCCGATCCCTTAGCGCCATTGGCGGTCAGCGGCTGATTGCCTCAACGACAAACCATACTGGCACTGCAGCTACGATGCCACCCGCCGCCATGGCCGATAACATTTTGAAGAGATTGGTCCGCCGTGCTCGGCGCTCGTCCCACTCGTAGACCATTGTTCGATCCCTCACACCTGCCCAAGAGTGAAACACCCACAGGCCCGGGAGTCGAGTGCATCTTTGCAACGGTTGATTAGGAGATCCAAAAATAAAGGATGAGCAGGGTTGAGAGCAGCGTGATCGAGGTGCTGCGCCTCCTATCCTGCGCTTTCAGGTATCGTTCAATATCCCACTCGTAAGCCATGCGTCTCGAATTCCCCTGGTTTTCGAAACGTCCATTAGTCATCTCTGCTTGAGCGAAGCTTAATTTAAGCGATTCACGATGAAACTCATAGCCGACTAGTTCCGGTGCTTATGCGCCTTACCGAATCTCTAAGAACAGCGGTTGCCATGCAAGGGCCTGCCTCGGTCCGCCGGGATGCAGGCCCTCAACCCGATGGTGAACAACAGGTTCAGAGAAAAGAGAGGGCTCGCCCGTTTTTCCCGTCCGAGCCCTCAACAGTCTCTTGGCGATTGAATTAATTGCACAACTTTCAAGAGAGTGCATCACCCGAATGATTAGATCGATCGGTCTATTCCGCTTTCGATGCGCACCTGAGCGAATTCACCAGTTTCAAGGGCGGGCAGTGCCCCCGGACGGGCTGGCACGGAATCACATGCAAGAGGCCTGGCACACACGCCCTCGTGAGATCCGCCGCGCCAGGCCTCCTGCCGCGCCAAGGGGGATCGGTCGCGACGCGGCACTCTTCTCCCCCTAATCGAAATGGTTCTACTTCCGTTATCAGACATACCTAACAGGCCGTAAATACCCACAGCACCCGTATCAAAACGGGCCAACTTCAGGACATCACCATGAGCGTCATCACTGCCGCACAGATCCGCGCGGCTGCAAAATCGCGTGTCAACGAAGGCAATATGAAATCGGTCCTGGTCGCGCTGGACAAATTCGGGCTAGGGCTGGGACTGAACCGTCCGCACCGGGTCGCGCATTACCTCGCGCAGCTGATGCACGAGAGCGGAGCTTTCCGCTTTGATCAGGAAATTTGGGGACCGACGGCTGCACAGGCCCGATATGATACCCGCACCGATCTCGGCAACACGCCGGCAGCCGATGGTGACGGTTACCTTTACCGCGGTCGGGCCGGCATTCAGATTACCGGCAAGGCGAACTATGAGGCCTTCCGTGACTGGTGCCGGGAGAAGGGGTTCAATCCGCCTGACTTCGTGGCGCATCCGGATCTCGTCAACACCGATCCGTGGGAAGGCCTCGTGCCGCTCTGGTACTGGTCGACTCGGAACCTGAACGCCTACGCCGACCGGAACGACATCGAGACCATCACCAAGAAGATCAACGGCGGTAAGAACGGCCTGGTCGACCGCATCGACTACTACGGTCGGATCTCTCTCGTCCTGCTCGGTTACCAGTCGACCGAGGCAGACATCCGGCGCTACCAGTCCGAACGCGGCCTCGACGTCGATGGCGACGTCGGGCCGAAGACCCGCGCGGCCCTGCACAAGGATCTCCTCGCTCTTTCGGGGGCGTCGGTGCAGATGGCGGCCTTTTCCGCTTCGCCGGTGACCGAAGAAAAGGCTGTGGTGCCGGTCACCGTCGAGACGCAGGTCAAACGCAAGTTCAGCCTCTTCGGCCTTTTCGGTGGTGGCGGATCGTTCGGTGGCCTTGGTCTGGCGGCCTTGACCGGCATGGATTGGCAGGTGGTCGCGGTGCTGGCCATCGTGATCCTCGTCACACTGATCCTTGGCCTTTTGCTTCAGAACTCGATCGTCTCGGCGGTCGGCAAGATCCGTGCGGCGGTGGAGCCATGATCACCGACAAGATCAGCATGGCGGTCGGTGCGGCCGGTGGGCTGGTGCTCGGCTTCGCCGTCTTCACCACCATCAATGCCGTCTGGTGGCTACCAGATGCCAAGGAGGAGGCGCGCGCCGTCGAGCGCGCCACCATGCAAGCAGCAACCGACAAAGCCGTAGGAGAACTGAGCAATGAAGCTGACAAGGCTCGCTTTAACCGTCGCATGTGCCGTGAGCGCGGCGGCGTGTACCTCAACTCAACAGGTCAGTGCCTCGAAGGGCCAGCTGTCCCGCACGGCTAGGGCAATTGTCGGGACGTCGCTGATCGGCGCGCGTGGCGCAACGCCCGATGATCAGGATGCGATCGACGACACCGTCGCCGGTGTGTGTGGGGCGGGCGTCTGGACGCCGGGGGAGTGCCTGGCGCATGATCAGAAATCGGCTAAGAAGCCAGGATGAGCCATCGCCTCCTCAGGCTGCAGCGTTCGCCGAGGAAGTCAGCATAGCAAGCAGCTGAACCTCGCCCCAAAAGCCGCTCTGAGAGAGAGTGATTACATCAGCTGCAATATCCGCGGCAGAGGCGGAGGATTTCAGGATGCCCCGTTGGTCGCAGATTTTCTCCAGAACCTGCTGGAGCATCTGCAACTCCTCAGGCTCAAAGGCGCCGACAATAGGATTGTGGTTCTGGAGCATCTGCCAAACTAACACCTGGAGCGCCTTCATTCCAGATGGGCAAAGGTCTGATTCTTTTGTGGGTCCGTGAGAACTTAGACTGCTGGTGGCGGTCGCTTGCTTGCAAAAAAGACCAGCAATCCCACGGCCGCTAGCAAGGCGAAGCCGAAAACGATCATGATGGGTGCAAGCGCTATCTGCTCCCCCAGACACAGAGATGATGTGGTGGTTTCTGGTTTCATTCCCGTACGAGGTCACTCTCCCAAGTCGGTGTAGAAATAGAGTAGACGTTCCACGCGGCCAGCAGGTCGTTGGACATTTTGCCGTGAAAATTCCTGCGAATGAGATAGAATCCGAACCAAAGCTGCAGCACGGCAGCTCCCCAAAAACACCACACGTCCATTATGCTCTCCGACTTGCCGACGCCAAACGTCGTGCGTGTGCCCTCGTTCCCGGCGGGAGAGCTTCCGGAGGGGCTTACGCTTAACAGCCCGTTACTGAGCCTGCCTGCCTATTCGAGCCGGAGAGCGGATCGGAAGGGGACCTCGCGTAGGACTGTCCCATCCTCAGCGCAGATCTCGAAGCGCTGGCCATCTATAATTTCGTTGCTCAGGACCTTTTCCGCGAGCATCTCCCTTGCGGCTTTGAGTGCTTCGTTTTGAGCCTCGTCGATGGTGGCGAACTCGGTTCCTTCCGGATCTTCTTCAAGGGCATCGTGTTTGCGGACGTGAAAATAATACTCAGGCATGCCGTCTCCATCAGATCAAAGGGTTCAAACTCCGCTCTGAACGTCAGGTTCCCCCACCGTCCGCGATCAAAATGGCCGGCTGTCAGAAGGTCCGTGTTGCTTGTCGAGGCCCGGCGGTTTTTGCGGCGTGCCGCCGAAGAGGTCAACTGAGGTTCTTGCCCGCCACGTGCGTCACAGACCTGAAAATCTTCGAGTAGTCCGGCGGCTTGTCCCATGCGAACCGCGGAGAGCAGCGGGGGCAGGGCATCCCGGCAGCACCACAGCCGCATCCGTGTGTTCCCGTGAATGGCTTTGTCGGGTGTGTCCCGCACACCCACCCGGTGTCGCGGCAGTCTTTGCATGTCAGCATGATCGTGCCTCCGCACATGAGCGAACATGGAGTCGCCGGCCGCAGGTTCAACGAGACCGGAACCAGAACAATCAAAATTCAGACTGAAGCATTGAAAGGGCGGCAGGACCAATGGCAGGGAACGACGATATGGCCAACGGCATCGACCAGCGAACCTACACAGATGCCATGACTGCCCAGCTCGGTGAGCGGGTTACAAATCTTGGCCGGCGCCAATCTGACCTTGAGGGTGAGATGCGATCGGGCTTCAAGCAGATCGAATCGTCAATGGCCGCGATGTCATCGGAGATGCGCTCTTCTGTCGCCGCGCTCTCGACCAACATGGCGGAGCGCAACAAGCCGCAGTGGCAGGCTATCGCGGTAGCCCTCTCGTTCTGCACGATTGTCGGTGGGTTGGTTTACTGGCCAATCCAGAGCGCAACGACCGACCTCAAGGGCTCGATCACGATCATCACGGAGAAGATGGTGACGCAAAAGGAGATGGAATGGCGGACGAACCGCGGATCTGAAGACCGTGCGCGATCAGAAGCCTCGCTCAAGGAAATCCGTGACGCCCAGGTCCCGCGTGAAGAACTTGACCGCGTATGGGCGAACTACGATCAACGGTTCCAGGACCAGCAGCGCCAGATCGACGAGGTGAAGACTGCCCAGGGGAGCGTTTACGGTCAGCGGGATATCATTCTCGATCTTCGGGAACGCCTCGATCGGGTCGAGAGACAACGGGTGGCATTACCGGGTAGCTAGTAGGCGTTGATCCAATGAAAGCCCCACCGGCAGGACTGACCGGCAGGGCTCCATGTCGGGAGTAGAGCGCGGTCGCACTGCGTCCGATCTCCCGGAAAAGTTCTCGCCGCCTTTCAGTCCTTCGACGACGTGAGCCTTTCCAGCCTCCGTATGCAAACCTAACCGCTGGAGGACGAAACCGTTCCGCGGTGATCGAGACAAGTAATGGAGGGGTGAGGATTCCAAGAGAAAGCCCTGCCAGTTAGGGACCGGGCAGGGCTCCCGGTGCGCAGCGTCAGCCTTCAAAGACGGTTCGCGCGCATCCTCGGTATCTAACCAGCGGGCCGCTGGACATGTTCCTAATTCGGCAGCGAGCCACCGGGGTACTCTCCCCTTCATTGCTGTTCAAGACAGCGTCGTTCTTGGCGTCGATGATGATCCTCAAAGCCCGGACCATGCCGGCGGCCTCCAACAGCGCCGCCTTGATCTCCTCATCGCTGAACATCGGCATCGACCTAGACATGGTGAGGAAGTCGATCGACGGATCCCGGCCCAGGCTATCTTGAGCCGTGCCGACCTGGTCGCGGCCGTCGCGGATCGCTCGGTAGGCGCGATCCAAGAGGTTGCCGCGCTCGAACTCGGAACACTTCCCCACCTCATTCGCGGCGCGCACCAGCTCAGCGATGAAGTCGGGAAGGGTGCTCATTGCAACGTTTCCTCGTCAGGTGTCTGATCGCCGGAATTCAGCAGGTCCACGTAGATGTCTGCTTCATCGAGCTTCAGCCGTGATCGCGGCTTCCCTCCGACGAACACCGTCCTGCCTGTCGTGGTGTCGAATATCTCCCACGTCGCGCCGCTGTCCTTTCGGATATCGAAGCGAGGTCCCCCTTTCACCGTCATAGGATTGCCCTCTGGAGCCGGTAGGTGGTCGGTGGTGGGAGAGCTTCATGTGCTTGAGCGAGCGTTTCCAGCCAAGCCGCAAGGCCAGCGGGCACCTCTTCGTTGCCCGTTTCCAGCGCTTCAATCCATGAAAGATCACATTGCAAAGCCGATGCAAAGTTGATTGGCGTCCAGCGGATATGGCGCAGGCATTCGTTGAATCGGTCCGGGCTCATGTCATCAGCAATGACACCCTCTCAACGAGAGTCAAGTTGCCAGATACCGGTCACGAGCGGCGAAACGCACTTCCCAAACCATGTCGTAGTGCGATGGTCACTCGGTGGCGGAGACAAGGCCCAGCGCCAAGGCATATAGCGGAACAATCCAAAGCAAGGTCGCAACAAAACCGGAGAACCAAAACCGCCTTGGTATATCATCGTCCGCCAGCCGCCGTATCCGCGGTGGTGGCATGCGGGCCTCTGACCTCCTCCAGAACAGGCCGGTGAAAAACAACCAGCTTGCAATCCCGCCAATCAATGTCACGGCGCAGAACAACACCATACCTACACCGATCGCCAATGATGTGAGGAGCCCGCTAAATTCGTAGTTCAGGAAAGCGATGGCGGCGGCGGCGATCGACAGGCCGATTGCCAAAAAGGCCCTGTGGCCCCAAACGTTGAAGACGGCTTCTCTGGCTTCAGACGGCACGGCGCGTATCGCAGCCGACATGTTGGCGTTCAACTCATCCTCCCGATGGCGCATCACCTTTCCGCGGTTTGCGCGGATTTGCATCATTTCAATTGAGATGAGGGGCAAAAGGTTCCGGACGATGGGGGTCGTCGGAGCATTTTTAATGCGCTGCCGCTGCCATACATCCGGCCGAGGCTCCGATCTCTTTCGGGCGGGGGATGTTCATCGTTCGTTTCGGCGGTGCTGAACTCCCCAGACGACGGAAAATCAGAGAGATAGGCAAATCAGCCCGCACTCAATCACCCCTCAATATCCCCATCTAGCAACACCCCTGTATCCTTGATCGCGTGTGGTGTTCGCTGGAGGGTTGGATGATGATCAAGACGGACTGGGTGATGTTGGCGGCAGTGGCAATACCGGTAGTGCCGGCTCTGTTGAAGGAGGTGCGGCTTTGTTGGGAAGCATGGCGAAAGCGTCGGCGAGGCGAATGCCAGCGGATTACCCGGCCGCCCGGCTAGTCCGCAAGCGAATTTGATGACCGCCCAATACTTCCTGAGCATATTCCGTCCGCCCATTCGATGGCGGACCTTACGGTCTCCTCTGCCTTCACGGGCGGGGGAGGCCGTTTTTCGTTTTAGCCCAGAGCGAATCCGAGGATAAGCCGCGCGGCTACCAGCCCGAACAAAACGCACATCACCGCGAAGACGAACCAGTCAGGAATCTTGTGAAACATCGGGCTTCCTGTCCCAATGGGGGTAGTGCTCGGCGCACCACCACCGCATCGGCTGTGCTCCCTTGCCGAAGCCAAGGCCGCCCCATTTGTTACAGCCCTCGACCTCGCACCAGTGTTCGAAATGAACCGGCGCGGAGGGATGGGTTGTCGTGCGTTCCTCACTCATAGCAGCGGCGGTTCCTCTTCCATGGGCTTCGCCGGCGGCTCCACGATCACCAGCATGTTTCCCGGTAGCGGTCGCTGCAGGTGCTTTGCTTCTTCCCACGGCGCCGTGAGCCACATGTCGACCTCTTCCGGCGTTGTCAGGATCGCCGGCATTGCCTTTTCATGGATCGGAGAGACGATCTCGTTCGGCGAGGTGGTCAGGAATCCGAACAACTCATATTCGCGCTCTCCGTCGCGGACCTTGCGAATACCGCGCCAGGGCGTCCAGAAGCCGGCGAAGAACATCAAGGGGCGATCCTCGCTGCCGGCGAACCAGGCGTTCGGCACGCGGCCGCCCATGACCTTCCTTGCAGGATCCGGTTCCGCGAAAGACGTGAAGGGGACAACGCAGCGGCTGGTTGGGCCGAGCCAACGCCTCCAGTGCGGCGAGCTGACATTGCGGATGTTCGTCACGCCTGGATCGTAGTTTTTCACGAAGGCCGGCGGCGACGGCATGCCCCATGTCAGACTGGCGATCTCCCGCTGCCCATCCTCCCCGACGCGGACGACAGGCGCCTGATAGCCGGGATAGACATCAAGCGAGGGCTGGTTCCAGCCGGCCTTGTCCCGGAAGGACTTGGTGAACTGCAGAACAGCCTCTCGGCTCGTGGTGACATTGTAGAGGTTGCACATTCACTCTCACCTCGGCAGTGACGAAATATCGATTACGCTATCGTATTTTTTGCATTCTTTGCAAAGCAGCTTGCTCTCGAGCTCTTTTAAGCGGGCATTGGGTCCGTATCGTCGGGCGAGATTGCTCTTATTGAGCGGCCCACGCCGCCCGCAACGGCATCTGCCGTGGAGCACCTCCCATTCCTGAAGATCAGCCAGACGTTTGCCCAGAGCGATTTCATAGACCTCGCGGCTCACCATCCCGCTCTTCGCCATCCATTCCTCGTGTGTAAAATAGTAGACCAGGCTGCAGCGGTTATAAAATCCTTCCTTCGAACGTTTGCAGCCCAACGTTTTGCACAGATCGCCGAGTAGGCCCGGCATATCCGCATCGCCGTGGTCGTTGAAAAGAGCGTCACCCTCGAAGGTCTTTAGGATGTCGCAGTCCTCGCAGATCACTTTGATCTTCTGCCCTCGATAGTCGGAAAGCGTCGAGGACTTCATGGGGTCTTGGTGTCCCCCGCGATGCGCTCGTATGCCGGCCGCCATCCGCGGGCGAAACCTCGGCTGCCGGCGAACTCAGCCAAAGCCAATTGCTTTCGTAAATGTCTGTTGTCCTCCAGCAGCGTCGCGATCGCCGCTTTCGCATCGTCGTCGTGCCAGGCGAGCACTGCCTCGATCTCCCATTGGGTGTCGATTTCGGCTGACGTCTGGGGTTCGGGCTGCATGGTCATCACATTTCCAGATTAAGGAGGAGGGGAGCAGGATCCGCGTCGACCGTCTCAACCGCGCGCGGTTTCCTGGGAGCGGCAGCGCGTCGCTTCGATCTCTTCTGCGGCAAATCAGACGACAGCTCCAGCGGAGCGGCTGGGGGTGGGCTATCTTCCCTTGCCAAAGGCGGTTCCGCCGCTTCTGGCTCCACGAGTACGGCAACAGCCGGGCTTGGCGTCGCTTTGCTTTCCGACTTTGCAAAACGTATCATTGGCGAGCCTCCTCAGGCTGTTCGTGGCCCAGAACCCGATAGTGCAGCTCCTCTCCATCGAAGCACTTGGTTATGCCGACGATTGGCGGCTTGCCGTCTTCCGCAAGCTTTTCCTGTTGACGCTTGATTGCGTGCTCCGGGCTATCACAATCGGGCCATCCCGCAATTGCCTGCTTGGGGATCTCGCTACCCGCATCGGCCGGTACACCGCTGTTCCAGACGATGAGGCCGACCCTCGTGGTCGTGCTGTAAGCGACCTCCAGCCAAGAGATGGTTGGCCATTTGAGCGTACCCTGACGCGCTGAGATGTCGGCCGAATAGACTTCGTACGCTGCTTGGCCGCCATAGCTCTCCATCAGCTCGATCAATTTCGGCGACGGCTCCCGATCGCTTTCCGCCAACTCCCAAAAATACTCGATATTGGGAACATCGGGATCAATGACCTCCAGAACGTCAGGCATGGCTACTCCTTCGCGCCGAAGCGCGGTCAAACTGTAGGTGATACGTGGATAGCCGCCCGCCATGGCGGCCTCGATGTTCTAATTATGTTCTCATATGCCGGCGAGTCAATTAGGGCCAGAGAAGATTCATCCGAGCCTTTATCAGCTTCATTGATCACGCACGAAAACGTCGGCCTCTTTTGCCGCGTCCAGGAAAGCCTTCCTCGCCTCCGATGGCATGCGCTTCCCTTCCAGTACGTCAAGGCACACTTGGCGCGCCCGGCGATATTGGCGACCATTGGCGATCGGCCATTTGTTCAGCAGAACTCGAGCGGCCTCGCCGGTGCTGGTGATCGTGCGATATCCACCCCGGCCGTCTTCCTCATATGTGATTGGTTTACTCCAACGCTTCGGATCCATGACGCTATACCTCCGTGTGGAATCGAACGGCGTCGACAAGGAGTCGTTCCAGTCATTCCATCCTGCGCTTGATCGCCTTCAGCAGTGCGTCGAGCTCGGCGTTCGATCCGTGTGCCAGCACCAGGTTATCCGCCATCTCTATGATCGCCGTCAGCACCTCGGTCTCCTCCCATCCGGCTTTCACCGCGGCGTGAATTATCTCTTGCAGCGGGACCTCGATCGCCATCTGGCAGAGGAGGTGGCGGTTGTCGCGGTCGGGCGGGACGGGCGGGGCAGGGATATCGATCATCAGGAGGATGATAGGGCGCTCACGCCATAAGGACAGATTCCGTGGTCGCGCGGCTAAAAATCATGTCGCGAGCGGACCCGACATCTGTTCACGAAGATCCGTTCGTGGTGTGGTTGATGAACCGCGCCACCGTGGCGCGCCCTCCGCAAAGGCCAACGATCGGGATTTACATGGCAGAAGGTCAAGACCTGGTAATCGCAATAGCGACCGAAGTGGCGCAGCAGATCGCGAAAGACGCCTACTCTGATGGATTTTCACCGGCAATGAGACAGTCCGGGTCAATCCTGTCAGATATGATAAAGACGCTGCACCTGGCCTTGGCGCCCATCCAGTTCACAGCTGCCATCCAAGACAGATATCGTCAGTTTCTGAACACTGCCATCCGCAGGGTTCCCGAAGCCAGCAGAATTGCGCCACCGCCTCAGATCCTTGGCCCGGTGCTGGAAGGCATCAAATACGAACCCATTGACGGAGATATCGCAAAGCTGTTCTCAAATCTGCTTTCCAGAGCATTTGACAAGGACCGTGTGAACGAGGCTCATCCCGCCTTCCCGTCGATTATCCGTCAATTATCTTCTGATGAGGCTGTCCTGTTGGAGGCCATAGCCACACCAGGTGGACTTGGTTTTGAAGTGGAAATCATTAAGGATTACAGCGCAGACCCGCCAAGCCTTAAACGTCAACGCTCTTACAATCTGGCTCCCACAGCGCTGATTAGCTTTCGCGAAAATATCGAGATGTATGTATCGCACTTGGCCAACCTCGGGCTTACCGAGCATCATCAAGTGCGAATCGGAGAACCCCCCGATGAGCGAAACGGCGAATTATTTGAGATTTACTTCTATGAAATCAGCTTCACTCGGTTCGGACGGACATTCTGGGAAGCCGTCAGTGACTAATGAGGAGGATTCGTAGGTAGTCGGAGACGTAACGAAGGGAGAACATCGGCGCGGGAGTTCGGGACTTTTCCGGGACTTTATGCACTGATCTTCGTATTTTGAGCGGTTTTTGTTCCGTTTTCCCCTTTCGGGGAGAACATCCAAAATCCTGATTTTGACTGAGATTTCAAGGGGATAATTGGTCGGGGCGGCCGGATTTGAACCGACGACCCCTTGACCCCCAGTCAAGTGCGCTACCGGGCTGCGCTACGCCCCGACCTGCTCAATGAGCATGTTTTCCCTAGTCGCTCCGCTATCGCGGCGCAAGCTCAAAATCCCTCGATCGGAAGAAAAAGAGGATGGTCGGTACAAGAATGCGCCGGTGAACATAAAAGCCGCGTCCCGAATTCGGGCGCGGCTTTCGAGGTCGGTCGCGCGATCAGCCCCGGCGGCAGGTCAGATTTCGGGGCAGCCGCGGCGGTTGGCGAAGGTGATGCGATCCGGCCCGTTGCGCGTGAAGCCCTCGACGGTGATGCTGCGGCTCGTCACGCGGACGACCTGGGCGTCGCGAAAGCCTTCGTGGCGGGCCGCGGCACGCGCTTCACCGGGGCTGCAGCCGCGACGATCATAATCGCGGTCCCGGTCGCGGATCATCGGCCGCACGCCATCTGGCCCGACGCGCAGCTTGATATCCTGTGCGGAAGCGGGAACGGAGAAGGCGCCGATGGCGCCTAACGAAAGGGCAACGGCAAGCCCGATATTCGAGATCAGTCTGATCATGGTTATCCTCCTTGTGCGCGGCGGTTCAACCGTCTAGGCGCCAATTGGTTCACGACAGACCAACTAGAAGAGGATGGCAAAGGTTCCTGTGAAGGGAGATCTCAAGTGTAAGCCGACGCTACACAGGTCTCGACTTCGGCATGGAATCTGGGCAAAAAGTCGAACGGGATATCTGAAGGACGTCTAGCGGAAACGCGGTGCGCGGCTCGCATTCATCAGCAGCTCCTGCTGGGAGGCAAACGGTCCGAGAAGCTTCAGCAGGCGGGTTTCTTCTCCACGATCAAGACGATAACGCTTGGCGAATTCGGCAACGCTCCAGACTTTCTTCAAGCCTTTACTGTCGATCTCGTCGAGATTCATATGCGTGGTCATAAGTATCCCCTTTCTTGCTTATTTGAAACTAAACTCACCGGGCGAATTTTGTTCCAGACAACTCTGAGCTTCTATCGTTAATAATGTATCCTCTAACGAACCCTCACTTCTCTTGGACTTTTATACCATTCTGGCCGATGCTGAGCTCGACGCCCTTCGGCTTGGTTTCTTCGCGATAGACGTAAAAACCGAGGCCGACGACGGCTACGAGCAAAGCGCCGATAACCAGGTAGAGATTGTTCGTGCGTGTCATGCGTGCCCCCTGCATATCGTCTAATGGCGGGGAAACGCATGAGATCTCAAAGAGTTCCCGCGCTGCAGCGACTTTCAGTCGTCGTTGGCGGCGTTGAGGTTCTGGGGGCGGATTCCCTCGTCGTGAAACTGCTGTCGTAGCCTCAGCCCCGGCCCGGCGCCTGCGTCGTCCTCGCCCGCGCCGAGGAAAAGCACGCCCTTCGATTCAAATATGGAGCGTAGCCGATCGGTGACGGCTGCGTTCGCGAAGACATGCGAGGCCTCGGCTTCTTCGATCACGGATTTGGAAAGCCCGGATGCGGCGGCGAGTTCCTCCACCGTCATTCCTGTCATCGCGCGTGCGGCGCGGATTTGAGAAACCGTCAGCATAGTAGGAAATCTGGAGCGCCAGGCCTCAAAGTCAAGCGGTCTTGGCCGACGACGGAGGGGATCGTCGCTGCGACCGGATGAAGCGGTGTTCCAGCGCAATGCAGCCCCAGACGATGCCGAGCAGGAGGTAGAAATGCCGCCAGTGGTCGGTGTCGATAACGTTCCCGATGATCGCATGACCCAGTATCATCACCCACGCGATCATCAGATAGGCCTGCCACGGGCGTTCACGCAGCATGTAGCGGAAGCCGAAGCAGAGTGTCGACCAGATCATGATCTGATAGGTGATTGCGCCGAGCCAGCCGTAGGTGGTCAGTGTCTTCAGCCAGATATTGTGCTCGTCCTCGCCAAAGATCTTGCCAAAGGCCATGGGGCCTAGCCCGAGCGGCCGTTCCATGGCCATCAGGAAACCGATCTTGTGACGTTCGAAGCGGCCGAGGCGGGCGCCGTCATATTCCTGCACCAGCTTGGCGCGGTTCGTGAACAGGTCGGAGACCTGCGGAAACTGCAGCGCGATCGCCAGCGCCAGGATGAGGAAGATCGCGGCTCCGCCGGCGATCGCAAGAATCTTGAACCGGAACGCGGTGGTGCGCTCCTTCAGCAGCATGACGATGACGAGCGCGATACCGGCAAATATCAGAAGGCCCCAGGCGGCGCGCGAGAAGGAGAGGAAGATGCCGAGCGCGAGAATGAGAATGCCGGCGATCAGCAGCGGAGCCTTCATCAGCGGTCCGGTCAGCAACCGGTAGAGGAGGTAGAGGAGGGGGGCGACGAGATAGGGGCCGAAGACGTTCGGGTCCTGAAAGGCGCCCATGGCGCGGTTGTAGCGGGTGAAGACGTGCGAGCCGGGAAAGGCGTTGAAATAGCCGAGGACGCCGAGCAGCGAGGTGATGATCGCAGCGATCACCCAGGCCTTGAAGATCAGGTTCAGGCGCCGGTGGTCGTTCTCGATGATCGCCGCGTAAAAGACCGCGCTCAGTGCCAGGAAGGTGGAGACGGCGAAATACATGGGAGCCTCGCTCATGTCCTTCATGACGAACATGGAGAACAGGCCGCTCATGTTGAACGTCAGCAGCATCGCGAGAAGCGGCGCGACGGTGCGCGATATCTTCAGGCCGAGCAGGAACCAGATGCCGATCTGGATCACCATGATCAGTTCGTAAGGGGCAGGCTCGGAAATGACGAAGCCGGACAGGAAGACGCCAAACGCGATCAGGCCGGAACCAGCCAGCTTCACGGCGGCAAGCCGCCCGTCGAAACCCGCCAAATGGCCGCCCGGTCGGCTATAGTCGAGCGTGCTCAATAGGCGTTATCCGTGTTGAGAAGCCGGATCGGCGTCAGGAACAGGATCTTCAGGTCGAAAAGCAGGGACCAGTTCTCGATATAGTCGAGGTCGTAGGCCGTGCGGGCGCGGATTTTTTCGTCGCTGTCGAGCTCGCCGCGCAGGCCGTTGATCTGGGCCCAGCCGGTGACGCCCGGCTTCACGCGGTGGCGGGCGAAATAGCTCTCGACCACGTCGACATATTTGCGCGTTCCCGTCTGGGCGAGCACCGCGTGCGGGCGCGGGCCGACGAGCGAAAGCTGGCCGCGCAGAACATTGAACAGCTGCGGCAGTTCGTCGATCGAGGATTTGCGCAGGAAGCGGCCGACCGGCGTGACGCGCGGGTCGCCCTTGGTGACGGCCTTGACCGCCGTCTGGTCGCTGAGGTCGGCATACATCGAACGGAACTTCAGGACGTCGATGATCTCGTTGTTGAAGCCGTGGCGCTTCTGGCGAAACAGGATCGGCCCCTTCGAGGTCGCCTTCACAGCGACAGCCGCGCCCAGCATGATCGGCCAGGTGAGGAGAAGGCCGACCACCGAAAAGACGATGTCGAAGACGCGCTTGGCGACCGAATCCCAGTCGCGGATCGGCTTGTCGAAAATGTCGAACATCGGCACGGCGCCGACGTGCGAGTAGGAGCGGGGGCGAAAGCGCAGTCGATTGGCATGGGCGGCAAGGCGGATATCGACCGGCAGCACCCAGAGCTTGCGCAGCAGCTGCAGGATGCGGGCCTCGGCACTGGCCGGCAGCGCGATGATCAGCATGTCGATGCGGGCGAGGCGGGCGAATTCGATGAGCTCCGCGAAGGTCCCGAGCTTCGGGTAACCCGCGACGACGGTCGGCGAGCGTTCGCTGTTGCGGTCGTCGAAAATGCCGCAGATGCGGATGTCATTGTCGGGCTGCTGTTCGAGCTGGCGGACGAGCTGCTTGGCCGGTTCACCGCCGCCGACGATGATGGCGCGGCGCTCCATCACGCCGTTGCGGCCCCAGTGACGGATGGCGAAGGCCGTGAGCTGCCGTTCGAGGAACAGGAAAGCGGCGCCGGTGACCAGCCAGGCGAAAAGGCCGGTAAGCGGATAGGGCTTGGGTTCGACGAGATAGAGGGTGGATGCGGTCAGCAAAAAACCGATCGTCCAGCCGACGAAGACCCGCTTGGCGCTGCGCGAGGCGCCACGCAGCGACGGGATCTGATAGGTGTCGGCCACCTGCAGAAGCAGCACCGTGAGTGTCGAGCCCCAGGCGATGAGGGCGAAGCGGGCGAGAAAGCCGGTGAGATCGATCGGTGCGAAAAGCGCCCCGACGCCAAGTCCGATGGCAAGCATCGCCAGGAGCTCGAACAGCCGGAACAGGCCGATCAGCATCGTCGGCGAATAGCTGTCGTTGCGGAACTGCTCGGCGATCTGGCGGGCGAACGGATTGAGCACCGTGGCGTTCGCCGGATCGTGCTTTTCGTCGGCTGCACGGAGTTCCGAAACCTTCTTGCGAAGGCTTTCGACATCGAACTGCTCGGACTTGTTCGGCTGGTTCATGGACCGATCCCTTTGGTCTTCCGAGCCCGGCGGCGGCGGAAGCCCGGGCGACACTGGAAGCAATGCGAAACGCTTACCAAAAAGAGGTGAAGGAAGCCTTTAGTCGCGGCCGGAATCAGACCTCGAACCTGTCAGATCTTGATACAGGTTCAGCATTTCCCGGCCCATGACCGAGGCGGAAAACACCGCTTTGAAAGCGTCCGGTTTCGGCATCACCGCGTCCTGCCAGCCAGGCGTGGTGACCGCCTGTGTCATGACGCGGGCGAGATCCTCGGCATCGCCGGGATTGGCAAGGGCAGCACTGGTCTCGCCGAGCACTTCGGGAATGCCGCCGACCCGCGAGGCGATCACCGGCTTGCCGGCGGCTAAGGCCTCCAGCACGATATAGGGCATCGCCTCTGCACGGGAGGGGACAACGACGATCTTTGCCATGGCAAACGCATCGCGCGCCGGCATCGCCGGCCTCATCTGGATACGGCGGCCCAGTCCCCGCTCGGCCATCATCGCCTCGTAGCGGTCGCGATCCGGGCCATCGCCGACCATCAGGGCCGAAAGCGGATGACCGACCGCCCTTTCGGTGCGGGCGAAGGCATCGATGAAGACGTCCGGCCCCTTGAGGTCGCGCAGCATGCCGATATAGAGGAAATGTGGTGCCGCCGGGCCGGTGGCAATCGGTTCGAACTCGGCATCCTTGATGCCGTTGTAGATCACCCGCGACACCTTGCGCGGCTTGCCGACCTTGGCCTCGTAGGTGCGCCGCTCGTAGTCGCAGACGAAGACGAGAGCGTCGCCGAGATGCTCCTGGAAACGTTCGAGCCGCAGCACGGCCTGGCCGGAAAGGCTCGACCGGCTGAAATGCAGGCTGCCGCCATGCGGCGAATAAAGGCGGGCTACGCGATACCTGTTGACCCGCAGGGCTGAGCCGATCAGCCGGGCAATGGCGCCACCCTTGGCGCCGTGCCCGTGCAAGATGTCCGGCTGCAAGCTCTTGATATGTTTGTAACTCCTGTAGATGGCGGCGAAATCGGAAGGGGCGATTGCGCGGCGCATCGGAATGCGGGTGAGGCCGAGCGAAAGCAGCGGCCGGATGCTGTCGAAGAGGCGGTCCTCATGCGCTCCGCCGGTCGAACTGTCGCACAGGATGCCAACCTCATGGCCGGCCGCCCGATGCTCCTCGACGAGGTCGCGCACGTGGCGAAAAATCCCGCCGACGGGCGACCTGAAGCAGTGGAGTATCCGCAAGGGAGGGCTCTGCGCCATGGACCGGTCAGAACAGCCGCTCGCGAACGTAGATCGTGTCGCCGGCAAGCACCGTGGAAGAGATGACGGTGCGGCCGGTGATCACCTGGCCGTTGATCTTGCGGGTGACGTCGACATCGCGCTGGTTGCCGCGGGAGGTGAAGCCGCCGGCGATCGCGATCGCGTTCTGGGCGGTCATACCCGGCACGTAGGAATATTGTCCCGGCCGGCCGACTTCGCCCATGACGAAGACGGGACGGTAGCGGTCGATCTCGGCGGTAACGTCCGGATCGCGCAGATAACCCTGCTTCAGGCGCGACGCGATCGAGCCTTCCAGCGCCGGCAGCGTCTGGCCGCGGGCAGCCACCTGGCCGATCAGCGGAAAGGCGATGTAACCGGCCTGATCGACCGTATAGGTATTGGTGAGGCCGGGCTGCTCAAAGACGCTGACGCGCAGGCGGTCGCCGCTATCCAGCCTGTACGGCTGCATAGCTGCCTGCTGGAAACTTTTCGGAGCGGGCGCGTAGCTCGTGCAGCCGGCAAGCGCCGTCGCAGCGAGGGCTAACGCCAGCACCTGTTTGGCCATCACGCGTTTGAAGGGGGCGAAGGACATTTCCGCGTTCGAGGCTCCGGCTGTTCATACCATCTGTCCCCGTTATCGATCCGTTAGGGTTAATGCCCGGTAAAGAGGCCGGGAATTTGGGGATTTTCTTGGAGCTTTAACGGCTGTACTTGGCCATTAACCCTCGCGTTACCATGATCCTTTACTCTTCGCCGAAACCGATCAGTTGGAGCGTATCATGTCAGGCGTAAACGGTGGCAATCAGGACGTGGATATCGACCTCGGGCGGGTCATCTCGGCGGTCTGGGAACGCAAGGGCAGGATATTGGGCGCGACGATCGTCGCAGCCGCGATCGCACTGGTCGGCACGAGCCTGATGAAGCCCAGCTACAAGGGCGAGACGCGGCTGCTGATCGAATCCCGCTCGCCGAACCTGTCGGGAGGGGACGCTGCCGCACAGGCCAACGACCCGCTTCTGGACTCGCTCAACATCACCAGCCAGGCGCAGCTGCTGCAATCGACCGATCTCATCAAGCGCGTTGCCCGCGACCTCAACCTCGCCAAGCTCAAGGAATTCGATCCGGCCGCGCAGTCCTTCCTGCCAGACCCGCTGGTTCTGATCGGCCTGAAACAGGATCCGATGAAGCTCGATCCGGAAGACCGGGTGATTCAGGAGTTCCGCGAGAAGCTGGATGTCTATGCGGTCGAGAATTCGCGCGTCATCGCCATCGAGTTTTCCTCGCGCGATCCGAAGCTTGCCGCCGACATCCCGAACAGGATGGCCGATGTCTATCTCCAGCTCCAGAGCGGTGCCAAGCTCGACACCCACTCCGAGACCGCCAAATGGCTGGAGCCTGAGATCGCCAACCTGACCCAGAAGGTCAAGGAGGCCGAAAAGAAGGTGGCGGACTACCGCTCCTCCAACGGCCTGTTCCAGACCACCGAGACCAACAGTTTCTCGACCCAGCAGCTCAACGACATCTCGACCGAGCTTGCCCGCATCCGCGGCGAGCGGGCAAATGCCGAGGCCCGCGCCGAAAACGTCCGGGCGGCGCTGAAGGCCGGCCGCGCTTCCGACACGCTGAGCGATGTCGTCGGTTCGCAGGTCATCCAGCGGCTGAAGGAAGCCGAAGCCAACCTGCAGGCGCAGATCTCCGACTCCGCGACCTCGCTGCTCGAAGGTCATCCGCGGCTGAAAGGCCTGCGCGGCCAGCTTTCCGGTATCCGCCAGCAGATCGAGAGCGAGACCAAGAAAATCCTCGCGAGCCTCGACAACGAAGCCGAAATGTCGCGCATCCGCGAACGCCAGTTGATGGGGCAGCTCAACGGGTTGAAGGCGGATTCCGCCAAGGCGGGCGAAGAGGAAGTCGGTCTGCGTGCGCTGGAACGCGAGGCCGCCGCCCAGCGCCAGCTTCTCGAGACCTATCTGGCACGCTACCGCGAAGCGAGCTCCCGCCTCGAGGGCAATTCGAGCCCGGCCGATGCCCGCGTCGTCTCGAAAGCCGTCGAACCGTCGGAACCCTATTTCCCGAAGATCATCCCGATCGTCATCGTCGTCTCGCTCGCGACGTTCATTTTCGGCTGCCTGATCGTCATCGTCATCGAGCTCTTTTCCGGCCGCGCGCTGCGCCCGTCCGGCGTTCGTGACGGCGAGGATGATACCGTGCTGGAACCTGCCGTATCGGCGCCCGCCGCGGCGCCGCTGCCGGTCCATCAGATGCAGGCCGAGGCCGCCCGTTTCGACCGGCCGGATCCGGCCCGCGAAAGCGCGAAGAACGCGGCAGCACTCGCCTATGCCAGGATCGCCGAACAGTCGCTGTCGGAAAAGGAGAGCGAAGCAGAGGAAGCCGTAGCGGAGGTCGATGATAGCGGCTTCACCATCGGCTCGGTCGCGCACTACCTGCAGCGGCACGATGTGCCTGTCGCGATCGCCATTTCACCAGGCGGTGACGAGGGTTCCACCGCGACCGTCATGCTTGCCCGCGAGATTGCCGAGAGCGGCCGCACCGTCGTGCTGGTCGACATGACCGGTTCTGCCACCCCGACCCAGATGATGGCAGAAAATCCGAAACTGCCCGGTATTACCGACCTCCTCTGCGGCGAGACCGCCTTCGGCGACGCGATCCATCCGGATCGGCTTTCCGACGCGCATATCATTCCGCACGGCGCCTCGGACCCGGCGCGTGCGATGCGCGGCGTCGATCGCCTGTCGATGATCATCGATGCGCTGGCGGATGCCTATGACCTGGTGCTGATCGAATGCGGCCCGGCCGAGATCGCCGGCATCTCCCGCCTGACCCGCAACGCGATGGCAGAAATTATCCTGTCGGTTCCGGGCTTCAAGGATGAGGAGGTTGCCGAACTGGTGACGGATTTCGATGCGGCCGGTTACGGCAACCTGCTGATCATGGCGCAGACCGCCGACCGGCATTCGCCACGTCCCGGCAAACGCCACGCCGCCTGACTATTCGGCTGGCGGTTCTGCGTCGGAGGCGGGAGCTTCCGACGCTTTTGGGCACCGGCGGGACCGCCAGCGTTGCACCATCGCATAGAGATGCGGATTGCGCTTGACTGCTGCCTTCGCTCTGGTCACTCCGATCAGGAACGGCCGCATCACCGAACCTTTCCAGGTCAGCGGCAGCAACATATCGTACTGAACCGTTTCCTGGGTGCACCAATTGCGTTTGTAGGGCTGGTCGCCGACGCCGAAATCGAACACCGAGGCGTCCTCCCGGCAGGATTGCTCGATCATCAGCCAGAACAGCAATTCGCCGGGGCTCGCCTCCGGGCAGATCGTCTCGTCGATCGAGCTGAACTGGCAGATGACATGGTCGCCCTTGCGCGACAGGCCGGCGATCGCCGCGATATGCCCGTCATGCTCGCCGCGCAGCCGGATGGCATGCAGCGTCAGCGGCGTATCGGTTCCCTTGGCGGGGACATCCATGAGGTGATGGAAGAAATCTTGGATGCCGGGCAATTGAAAGACGTCCGGCAGGCCGAACAGTCTCAGCCGTTCGCCTTTCTGGCGGAAGAAGATTTCGAGCAGGGCGTGTTTTTCGGCGGGATCGGTCGGGGTGAAATGGTCATAGCCGCCGATCGCCTCGATCTTGCGGCTCTGCGAGCGGAACTTCTTGCGGCGGCTTTTCGCATTGAGCTGCGCCAGCGTCGCCTCGAAATTTGGAAAGAGCGGCAGCTGGAAGGAATGGTTCTGGTTCTCGATCGAAGCAAGCGCGGCGAGCGGATGTCGCATGCCCCGCCAGACGAGCGGGATATTGTCGAGAACGACCAGATCCGCCTTGTCGGAGAGCGCGTGCCTTAGGCCATAGGCGAAATTCTGCAATTCTTCCGCATCGGGTGCCGCAAGTTCGGCATCGAAGAGGCCTGTATTGACGTTGTTGAATCGGTGCCCAAGCAGGCGGGCGATCCGGGCGCGGCGTTCCGGGATGATTTCCAGCGGCAGGATGAAAAGCGTGCGACCATCGACGACGCCTTGAACGATCACGAGCTCGCTTTGATGCGCCTGGGCCCAGGCGAAACACCACTCGAAACCCTGATGCAAGGAGTTCTTGGCCAGGCTTTCGAGGCGCCGCCATTCCGCTTCTACGGAGCGTAGATCGTTGCTCAATACGAGGGTGAGGTCGGAGAACCGGATCGTCGGATCACTGGTTCCGGGAAAGCTCTCTTCCTCGGTCTGCTCTTCGTTTTGGATTTTCCGCTGCTGCATGGCTTCGCCCGCTCATCCCGTTTGGCCGGCAAGATAGGGGGAGGGCACCAAAAATCGGTTTACCGCCGGGCTTGAGCCCCGCGAAACCGTTGCCGCTGGTTAACCGCCGGTAAAACCGTTCAAGGTTTCGGCCGTGGCCCGGCCATCCATTTGATGATCAGCATGGCCGGCAGGATCCAGAGGAGGCCGCTGATCAGGAAGTAGAGGAAATGCACCCACCAGGGCGCGGTGCCAAGCAGCAGCGTCGCGAAGGTCGTCGCGGCAAGCGCATAGAAGATCACCAGAATGATGATCAGGATGGTGCCGATGAAACTTCTCAAACGCGGGACCAAGACGTCTTCTCCTATCCGCGACCGCATGCCGCAAAGCGCCGGGGCTTGTTTTGCATGGGTTGATGGGGCAAAGCAACGCGAAATGCTTGATGGATGCTTGCCATGTGCCGCGTCCCTTTGGCTTGAGCGACAGGAGCATACCCATGTCGGCAACCGATGCTGTAATCATCGATGTCCTGAACCATACCACGCGCCGCAAGCGCGACCGCAAGGCCGTGCGCATCTGGCTCGGCGTCGTCGTTTTTACGCTGTTCTGTCTGGTCCTGGTGGGCGGCGCGACGCGGCTTACCGGCTCCGGCCTGTCGATCACCGAATGGAAGCCGATCCACGGCGTCATCCCGCCGCTATCGGCTGCGGAATGGGACGAGGAATTCCGCCTCTACCAGCGCATTCCGCAATATCAGGAGATCAACAAGGACATGACCGTCCAGGAGTTCAAGTCGATCTTCTGGTGGGAATGGGCGCACCGGTTCCTCGCCCGCTCGATCGGCATGGTCTTCGCCCTGCCGCTGATCTTCTTCTGGTTCACCGGCCGTATCGAAAAGCGACTGCGCGGACCGCTGGTCGGCCTGCTGGCGCTCGGCAGTTTCCAAGGGTTCATCGGCTGGTGGATGGTGTCCTCCGGCCTCACCAAGCTGGTCAGCGTCTCGCAATACCGGCTCGCCACCCATCTGGTCATCGCCTGTCTGATCTTCGCCGCCTGCATCTGGATTATGCGCGGGCTGGCGCCGCACAGCCGCGACCTCCCGCCGACCGCAAGATCCAAGTGGGCAGCGGGCGGGATCGCCTTCCTTGTCCTCTTCCAGATTTATCTCGGGGCGCTGGTGGCCGGGCTCGATGCCGGCCTCTCCTACAATACCTGGCCACTGATGGACGGTGCCCTTATCCCCGCCGATCTCTTCGTCCAGCAGCCTTGGTGGATCAATCTCTTCGAGAACCCGAAGACGGTGCAGTTCGTCCATCGCTGCGGCGCCTATGTTCTGTGGGCGGCGACCCTCGTGCACATGATCGCCTCGCTTCGGCTGGCTCCCGGCTCGACCCATGCCCGCCGTGCCGTCCTGCTGTTTGGGCTGGTGACGGTTCAAGCGATCATCGGCATCTCGACGCTCGTCATGCAGGTGCCGCTCGATCTGGCGCTGACGCATCAGGCCGTCGCCCTGATCGTGCTCGGCTTTGCCGTCGCCCATTGGCGCGGTTTCGTCGGCGAATATCCGCCTGAGACCGCGATCGTCACGCGCAGCTGATCTCCGGCCTATTGAATGGAAACCTTGCCTAAGCGGGCGGATCGATTCCCGCCTGTCTTTTCTCCGAGAAAAATTTTCGGCCGCGTGTCGGAAGTGGTGGCCATCGCCCGTCCTTGGGACATAGTTCAAAGGGCTTCGGCCAAGGAGAGGGCAGGGTTATGGCAAAGACAATCGCAATTCTCGTCGCAAGGCTGATCTTCGGCGGCCTGTTCGTCATGGCGACAGTATTCAAGTTTCTCGACATGCAGGCGACGGCCGGCTTCATCTCAGGCGCCGGATTTCCGTTCCCGCTGTTCCTCGCCTGGGTTGCGGCGATCTTCGAGGTGGGGCTGGCCATCGCATTCCTGACCGGCGCGTTCTTCTCGGAGGCCGCCTTGCTCGCCGGCGCCTATGTCATCTTTCTGGCCTTCGCCTTTCATGGTCCGAGCCATTGGGAAGCCAATCAGGCGGAGTTCGGCTTCTTCGTCGACCACTTCACCTTCCTCGCCGGCCTCCTGTTTGCCGCCGTGCATGGCCCGGGCGAGAAGCTCGCCGTCCATCTCGGCCTGAAGCGGACATTCGCCTAAGCTTGTCGCAACACGCTATGGACCGCGGCGGCGACCGCAAGCTCGTCGTCGCGGTCCTTGGCATTGCCGTCTTCGTCATGCCACGCGGCCGAGAGGCAGCCATAGGCGAAGGCATAACGCAGGATGGTACGGACGTCCCGCCCCAGCGTTTCGGCAAACACGCCAGCCATCGACGCGATGCGCTCCTCGTCGCGCGTCAGGTCGAAACGGTCGAGCGGATTGGAAAACATGTTGGCGACGTCGAGCGCTGCATCGCCGATGAGGCCAGCCGGATCGATGATCAGCCAGCCGCGCGGGCCGAGCATGATGTTCTCGTGGTGCAGGTCGCCATGCAGCGGCTTGATATCCCGTTGATCGGCGATCAGCATCTCCGCCAATTCCGCCGCCTCGATGAACGGGCTAGCAACACCGTCGCGGCGGTCTGCTTCGGTCTTCTCGAACAGGCTTTGGAAATAACGGGAAAGCGGCATCAGGCTCGCGGGCGGAGCCATGTCGAACGGGCGATGATATTCCGTCAGCACCTCGGCCGCGATCCTGGTCGCATCCCGGTCGCCATGCGTTTCCATATGCTCGCGCAGTGTCACCTTGCCCGCATGTTCCATCAGCAGGAGTTCGTCCGTACGCGCGATCAGCCGAATGCAGCCGACGCCATCCCGCCACGCCATGAAATCGGCCCCGCGAAGACTGTCTTCCAGCACCTTGGGTTTCAGGATCTTGACGATATCGATCTCACCGCCGGCACGCGTCACTTCAAGGACGGTGCCGACGACGGTATCAGCGATCTGTCTGGCGGTTTCGATCCGCCAGTCGTCAGGAAAGGAAAAGCTTCCCGCCATCAGGCCGAAAGCATCAGGTCCATGTTCTGGACGGCAGCACCCGAAGCGCCCTTGCCGAGGTTGTCGAGCAAGGCGACGAGATTGACATGCGCACCGCCCGGCGTGCCGAACACGAAGAGCTTCATCGTGTCGGTATCGACCAGTTCTTCCGCATCGACGCGCGGCAGGGCCTTGCTCTCTTCGAGCGGCACGATGGTAACGATGTCCTGGCCGGCATAATGCTCGACCAGCACCTTGTGGATGCTTTCCATCGTCGCGCCTTCCTTGAGATCTTCAAGGAAAAGCGGCACCTGGACGATCATGCCCTGCGCAAAACGGCCGACCGACGGCGAGAAGATCGGCGCCCGGTCGAGCTGGCCGTGGATCTTCATCTCCGGCACGTGCTTGTGCTTGAGGTTCAGGCCGTAGAGGAAATTGTTGGCCGAGATCGCGTCTTCACGCGACTGGTCTTCCATCTGGCCGATCAGCTGCTTGCCGCCGCCGGTATAACCGGAGACCGCGTTGACCGTGACCGGATAACCGTCGGGCAGGATGCCGGCGGCGCGCAGCGGCCGGATGAGGGCGATTGCGCCGGTCGGATAGCAACCCGGATTGGCGACATGCCGCGAGGCCTTGATCTTGTCCGCCTGCGCCTTGTCCATTTCCGCAAAGCCATAGGCCCAGGACGGATCGACGCGGAAGGCGGTCGAGGTGTCGATCACCCGCACCTTGTTGTTGCCGGCAAGCATGGTCACGGCTTCCCGCGAGGCATCGTCCGGCAGGCAGAGGATGGCGACATCGGCGCTGTTCAGGAGATCCTCGCGCATGGCGGCGTTGCGCCGCTCCGCTTCCGGGATCGACAGCAGTTCGACGTCGCGGCGGCCGGCCATGCGGGTGCGGATCTGCAGTCCCGTGGTGCCGTGTTCGCCATCGATGAAGATTTTCGCTGTCATGGTCTTGTCCTGTTAGATCAGTGCCTTGGATTGGATGCCGGATTCATTTTACCAGCAAGTTGATTCAGAAATTTAACGCGCCCGCGCGGCGTTCCGCGCGAAGTCCGAGCATATACATTGCAACCGTCGCGCCCGCAATGGCGGTGATATCCGCATGGTCATAAGCCGGCGCCACTTCGACGACATCGGCGCCGCGGATATCGAGCGGCCCAAGCTGGCGCAGGACCGAGAGGATTTTCGCGCTCGAAGGCCCGCCGGCAACCGGCGTGCCGGTGCCCGGCGCAAAGGCCGGATCGAGGCAGTCGATGTCGAAGGTGAGATAGGCCGGCGTTGCCCCGACGTGATCGAGGATCGCCTTGGCAATCTCGGCCGCCGTCATCTCCTCGACCTCATGGCCGTAGAGGAGGCGGATCCCGAAATCTTCCGGCGCGTGGGTGCGGATGCCGACCTGGATCGACCGGGCGGGATCGATGATGCCGGTCCGTACCGCCCGCGCCACGAAGGAGCCGTGGTCGATCCGTCCCTCGTCGTCGAGCCACGTGTCCTGGTGCGCGTCGAACTGCACCAGCGCCATCGGTCCGTGTCTGGCGGTATGCGCTTTCAGCAGCGGCCAGGTCACATAGTGGTCGCCGCCGAGCGTCAGCAGGAAGGCGGCGCTGTCGAGAATGACATTCGCCTGGGCCTCTATCGCAGCCGGGGTCTTCTGGTGGTTGCCGTAGTCGAGCAGGCAGTCGCCGTAATCGATGACGGCCATCTCGGCGAAGAGATCGCGTCGGAACGGATATTGCGGATCGTTGTCGAAGATCGCCGACGCCCGCCGGATCGCCTGCGGTCCGAAGCGGGCGCCGGGCCGGTTGGAGGTCGCGGCATCGAAGGGAATGCCCCAGACGACGGCATCGACACCCGCCAGATCCTTGCTGAAGCGGCGGCGCATGAAGGACAGCGCACCGGCAAAAGTCGGGTCGGTTGCGGCCGAGGTCAGGTTCTTTGCAGTGAAGGCATGGTCGATCGACTTTTCTGCCATGGCGTCCCTCCATCGTTAGGTGGCGGGACGTTGGACAATAAGGCCCGACAAGGCAAGCCGGAGGGAGAAAATTCCCCGTTCAGGAAGCCTTGGCTTCGAATACCGGTGGAAAATCCCCAAGCGCCTTGGCATCCCTGATGCGCGCGCCGATATCCTCCTCGATGATCGATTCCAGCTGCGCAAAGCTGTCGATGACGTAGTAGATCGGCTGGACGATATCGATGCGATAGGGGGTCCTGAGCACCGTCATCAGATCGAAGGGCCGGAATTCGGCCTCACGGCCTTCCATAGCGGCCCGCGTCTCGTTGGGAGAGGAGACGATGCCGGCGCCGAAGCAGCGGCGTCCCTGCGGCGTCTCGATCAGACCGAACTCGACGGTGAACCAGAAGATCCGGAACAGGTGCCAGGAATATTCCTTCCCGAGCCCGACGGCCTTTTCGCCGAAGCGGCGAACGAAATGGGCATAACTCCGGTTGGTGAGGAGCGGGCAGTGGCCGAAGACCTCATGGAAGATATCCGGTTCCTCGATGTAGTCGATGTGTTCGCGGCGTCGGATGAAGGTCGCCAGCGGAAACTTGCCCTGCGACAGCAATTCGTAGAAACGCGACGGTGGAATGAGGGCGGGTACGCCCTCCACGCCGAATCCGGTTGTCTCGTTGAGGCGCCGGTCCACATCGCCAAGCTGGGGAACCTTGTCCGGCTTCAGCCCGAGCGCCTTGACCCCGTCCAGATATTCCCGGCAGGCCTTGTCGGCCAGAAGCGTCATCTGGCGCTGGTAGAGCTCGCTCCAGATCAGGTCTTCTTCGCTTGTGTAGCGGTAGATGCCGTCTGCATCCGGCAGGTTTGCCGTGTAGGTGCTTAGCTTGGCCATCAGCGCCCTCCCGTTCGGTGATGAAATAAAGCCGGGTGCTCCAGCCGCCGGCTGTCAGATCATCATTATATCTCCGAAAGCGCGGGTAATCATTTCAGCTTTGCCGGAATGAGCGTAGATAATGGGAGGATATTTCGGGAGGAGATGCCGTCATGAAAGAAAACCTGCAGGCCGCCCGCAAGCTTCTGCAGCTCGTGCAGGCGGGGGATGGCTCGTCGCTGGCCGAACTGGCGGAGAAGGCCGGCATGTCGCAAAGCACCGCCTGGCGGAAGATCCAGGAACTGGAGGCCGAAGGCGTCATCCGCAAGCGGGTGGCACTTCTCGATCCGGCAAAGCTCGACCTCAAGCTCTGCATCGTCGCTCATGTGACGCTCGAGGATCACCACGAGGAGGCGATCGAGGCCTTTGCTGCGGTCGTGCGCGACCGGCCGGAGATCATGGAATGTTATGCGCTCTCTGGAACCTTCGACTACATGCTGAAGATCAGGGCGCGGGATGTCGAGGCCTATGAGGCTTTCATGACCCGCCATCTGATGCGCAACCCGCATGTGCGCAACGTGGTGTCCAGCTTTGTCCTGCGCGAGCTGAAATCGACGACCGAACTGCCGATATGAGCCCAATGTGAAGGACGTCCGCAAACGAAAAAGGCGGAGCCGAAGCCCCGCCCTTTGAAAGTCTGAAACCAGAAGCGATTAACGCTTGGAGAACTGGAAGGAGCGGCGGGCCTTTGCCTTACCGTACTTCTTACGCTCGACCACACGGCTGTCGCGGGTCAGGAAGCCACCCTTCTTGAGCACGCCGCGCAGGCCCGGCTCGAAATAGGTGAGGGCCTTGGAAACGCCGTGACGAACGGCGCCGGCCTGACCGGAGAGACCGCCACCGGTGACGGTCGCGACGATGTCGAACTGGCCGGTGCGGGCAGCGGCGATGACCGGCTGCTGCAGGATCATCTGCAGGACCGGGCGGGCGAAGTAGGTCGAGAAGTCACGACCGTTGACCGTGATCTTGCCGGTGCCGGCCTTGACCCAGACGCGGGCGACGGCGTTCTTGCGCTTGCCGGTCGCGTAGGAGCGGCCGAGGCTGTCGACCTTGCGGACATAGACCGGAGCGGCAGCTTCGGAAGCCGGCGCGAGGTCCTTCAGGGAGGAAAGATCGGCCATTATCAGGCGCTCCTTACGTTCTTGCTGTTCAGCGATGCCACGTCGAGAGCGACCGGCTGCTGTGCTTCATGGGGATGGTTGGAACCGGCGTAGACGCGCAGGTTCTTCATCTGGCGACGGCCGAGCGGACCACGGGGAACCATGCGCTCGACAGCCTTCTCGATGACGCGCTCCGGGAAGCGGCCTTCGATGATCTGGCGCGCAGTGCGCTCCTTGATGCCACCCGGATAACCGGTGTGCCAGTAGTAGGTCTTGTCGGAATATTTCTTGCCGGTGAGGACACACTTTTCCGCATTGATGATGATGACGTTGTCGCCATCATCGACATGCGGGGTGTAGGTGGCCTTGTGCTTGCCGCGGAGACGGTTTGCAACGATGGTGGCGAGGCGACCGACAACGAGGCCTTCGGCATCGATGATCACCCACTTCTTCTCCACCTCGGCGGGCTTCTGAACGAAGGTTGACATGTTTTTAACTCTTTCATCTAGAACCCGTGACACTCGAAAGGTTCGAATGCAGGGCGTTTCTTGTTGCTTGGATTGCCTTGGCCGAGGCCGGCAAAAAGAAAGCGGGCCGAGAGGGTCCGCAATCTGGGGCGGCTTATATCGAGGGAGACCGAAAGCGTCAAGGTGACGGTTTTGTCGGGCTGAAAAATAGATCAAGCAAAATCAATAGCTTATCTATGTGGTTTTATGATACCACACTTTTTCGAGCGAAATGGAAGGCAGGTTATACCAAATTGCTGGCCCAGCCCGTCGCGGCTGTCAAACCAGACGAGCGGCCCCATCTTTTTGTCTCTTCTAATGGGAAAGAAAACCCATCCTATACCCGCGAGCCGGAATCCGGCCGCGCGGCAAATCGGGCTTGGGAACGGCTGTCGGAAGCCCGGAAAAACCTGTTGGGATGGCAGGGCGAGTTGCCCACCCATCGTGCTTATTGCTTGTTATGCGTATATCAAAGGTTGTATAGGCAGAAAGGTGGCGAGTGGGAACCGAATTGGCGAGGTCCATGCTTTTTGAAGGTTTTATGCGGATTCCGTCGCCGCGGAATAGCTGTCACGTGCTCACATTTCAACAGCATGCGCAATCCGGAGGAAAACTGACAAATGTTCAGAGAAATAAGTTCGCCTCAGCAAAATCTAGTAGCGTTCTCTAATTCAACCATAAGATGGTGCTAATATGTGCAGGTACAAAGAGGGAATCTAATCTGAACGTTCGAAGAACGTCAGCATGCTGGGCATTCTCGATTTTTCACTCAAGAAGCCGCCTAAAATCTCAGGCAGCCTGCCTGGAGAGGAAAACAATCTTCCGGATCGGGTCTTCTTTTGCAGGCCCGAACGGGACAGCTCGGCGTATCGGCCGCCGGTACCGTCACCCGGTCGGCGAACTCATGGCCGTCGCAGTAGCCGCTGTCGATGACATAGCGGTCGTAGAGTGTCATCCGCGCCTTGTTGCGGGAGGGATAACGCAGGATCACCGCGCCCTCCCGGCCGATCGCCCGCTGCACGGCGGCGCAGGACATGCCGGTGGAATTGTAGCGCGATATCGCGGCGGCCGGCTCGCCCGAGAGGAGGGTGCCGGAGGCAATGACTGCGAGACAGCCGAGAATTTTTTTCATGATCCTCATCCCTTTTGACGAGACCCGGACTTACATAGCGCAGAAGCGGTGCGCCGCCAGAGGTACACTATTGCAGGAGCCACCGTCATGAACCATGACCATTACGACAATGCCTATATTGCCGACATCCTGAAGGGCACCAGGACTATCGCGCTTCTCGGCGCCTCCCCGAATGCGGACAGGCCAAGCAACCGGGTCATGGGGTTCCTGCTCTCCAAAGGCTATACGGTGTTTCCGGTCAATCCCGGCCAGGCCGGCAAGCAGATCCTCGGCCAGACGGTCTACAGGACGCTTTCGGACGTGCCGCAGCCGGTCGACATGGTCGACGTTTTTCGCGCCGCTGAATATCTGGACAGTGTCGTGGACGAGGCGATCGGGCTCGAAACCAGGCCGAAGGTGATCTGGGGCCAGCTCAGCGTGCGTGACGACAAGGCTGCCGAAAAGGCGGAAGCCGCCGGCATCAAAGTCGTCATGGACCGCTGCCCGGCGATCGAATATCCCCGCCTGGTCGCCTGAGACGTCCACCGAAGCCGGCGTTATTTAGCGAGCAGTTCCGGTCGACTGCACATATCGTCGAGCAGCTCGGCATTGCCGCAATAACTCGCGAAGTCGGCGGCGGCGCTGCCGTCGGCAAGTTCGCGCCGGCAGCGGGTCTTCTCGCCGCAATGGACACAGGTGACGTGCATGTCTCGGAATTCCGCCGGATCCTCCAGTCTGGCTTCCTCCGGATCGATGTTGAGCAGCTTCATCAGCGCCAGCATCTCGTCGGCCGCATGCGGGCCTTTGGCGATCAGTTCGCGCAGTTCCTGCTCCGACAAGGCGTTGTCCTGCGCCAACAGCTTGACGGTCTCGTCATCGAGGCTGGCGAGAAGCTTCGCCTCGTTGATCGCCGCCCATGTGGCGGAACACCAGCGCTTCAGCCTGCCGGTAAGATTTTCCGGGGTAGAGATCGTGTTGCCCATTGTGAACTCCTCTCTATTTCCTGGGAGGATAGGTTCTGGAGAACGATGTACCTTGATCGTGATCAACCGCCGGGGTCTGTTGCAGCGCCATCAAAGCGAGCGCCATTTCAAGGGGAGGGACTAAAATGCCGACACTCAATCCGGGGTTTTCGACGCTGGCCGTGCATGCGGGCGCGCAGCCCGATCCGACAACAGGGGCGCGGGCGACGCCGATCTATCAGACGACGTCTTTCGTCTTCAACGACGCGGACCACGCCGCTGCCCTTTTCGGCCTGCAGCAGTTCGGCAATATCTACACCCGCATCATGAACCCTACCCAGGCGGTGCTGGAGGAGCGGGTGGCGGCGCTCGAGGGCGGCACCGCGGCGCTCGCGGTCGCCTCCGGCCATGCGGCGCAGATGCTGACATTTCACACGATCATGCAGCCCGGCGACAATTTCATCGCGGCGCGAAAGCTCTATGGCGGCTCGATCAACCAGTTCGGCAATGCGTTCAGGAACTTCGACTGGCAGGTGCGCTGGGCCGATACCGACGATCCGGCGAGCTTCGAGGCCGGCATCGACGAGCGTACCCGGGCGATCTTCATCGAGAGCCTCGCCAATCCCGCCGGCACGTTCGTGGACATCGCGGCGATTGCCGAGGTTGCGCAAAGACGCGGCATTCCGCTGATCGTCGATAACACGATGGCGACCCCCTATCTCGTCCGCCCGCTCGAACACGGCGCGGATATCGTCATCCATTCGCTGACCAAGTTCATGGGCGGCCACGGCAATTCCATGGGCGGCGTGATCGTTGACGGGGGCACGTTCAACTGGTCGAAATCGGGCAATTATCCGATGCTCTCGGAGCCGCGCCCGGAATATGGCGGCATCGTCCTGTACCAGGCTTTCGGCAATATCGGCTTTGCCATCGCCTGCCGGGTGCTGGGCCTGCGCGATATCGGGCCTGCGATCTCGCCCTTCAACGCCTTCATGATCCTGACCGGCATCGAGACGCTGCCGCTCAGGATGCAGAAACATTGCGACAATGCCGCCGCTGTCGCGAAATGGCTGAAGGCGCATCCGAAGGTCGCCTGGGTCAGCTATTCCGGCCTCGAAGACGACCCGAACCACACCCTGCAGATGCGATATTCGCCGAAGGGCGCCGGCTCGGTCTTCACCTTCGGCGTCACGGGCGGCTACGAGGCGGGCAAGACGCTGGTCGAAAGCCTGCAGCTCTTCTCCCACCTCGCCAATATCGGCGATACCCGTTCGCTGGTCATCCATCCGGCTTCGACGACGCACCGGCAGCTGAGCGAAGAACAGCAGATCGCCGCCGGCGCCGGGCCGGACGTGGTGCGCCTGTCGATCGGCATCGAGGATGCCGCCGACATCATCGCCGACCTCGATCAGGCCTTGTCGAAGATCTGAGAGAAGGGATAACAGCGCTGGTGAGGCGACGAATCCGCCGTCAATCGTCCGCCGGAAGCCGGTGGCAAAGGGGACCCAACAATGAGCGCCTGGATCAAATTCGACCTCTCGCCCATCGCGCCGGAAGAGGGCGCCCCGGCACCGGACAGGCTGGTCTCCGGCACCCCGACATTCCGCACCTGGAACGTCGAGGAAGCCGACGGCGGGCTCTATGCCGGCATCTGGGAAGCGACGCCCGGTAAGTGGCGGATCGTGTATGAGGAGTGGGAATATTTCCACATCCTCTCCGGCCGTTCGATCGTCACCGAAGAGGGTGGCGAGCCGGTCCACCTCAAGGCCGGCGACAGCATGATCCTCAGACCCGGCTTCAAGGGAACCTGGGAAGTCGTTGAAACGACTCGCAAGGACTATGTGATCAGGGTCTGAGGGCGGGGGCCGCCGACCTTTCAGTCATCCCGCTTAAAGACCTTCGCGAATTCATCGGACGAAATGAACGCCAGCGTCCGCCGCAGTTCTTCCGATCTCTCCTTGCCGAAAGCCTTGTCGAAACGGTTCTGGGCGATCTGCCAGCGGGCGGTGAGGTCGCGTTGCATGGCTGCGGCGGCGTCCGTCAGGCGGACGCGCTTGGCGCGACGGTCCTGGGCGTCGGGAACCAGTTCCACCAGCCCGTCGCGGATCAGCGGCTTCAGCGTATGGCCGAGCGCCGAGAGGTCCATGACCATCGCCTCCGCGAGGTTTTTCAACGTGGGTTCGTTGGATCTGGCGATCTGCGACAGCAGCGAAAACTGCGTTCCCTTGAGGCCTGTATCGCCCATCGCATCCTCATAGAGCTGGCCGAGATGCCGCGAGGCGCGGCGCACTGCGGTATTGCTGCAGTGAAGCCAGACGCCGTCTTCGTTCTGCCCCTGCCTGTCCTGCTTGTCTTTGTCCGTCATGTCTTGTTCCGATCCTGTCGCGGGACAATGCCCGCTTTTGGCTGGCCCTTCCACTCCGATGAAAAATTTGCGGCCGCCCCTTGCAGCTTCAAATCGTGCCTTTCATATATAGTGGCATATACCAGTAAATTCCAGATGCCGGAAACGCCGGCCAGAATCCCAGCCAAAACCAAAGGAGATGGACCATGACCAATACCTCGAAACTCGGAACCGCACTCGTGACCGGCGCGTCGTCGGGCATCGGCGCGACCTATGCGGAAAAGCTCGCCAAGCGCGGCTATGACCTCGTCCTGGTCGCCCGCGACGCGGATCGCCTGAAGGCGCTTGCCGGCCGACTGGCGAGCGAACATGGCATCAAGGCAGACGTGCTGCGCGCCGACCTCAGCCAGCGTGCCGATGTGGTCGTGGTCGACAAGCGCCTGCGCGAGGACGATTCGATCACGCTCTTCGTCAACAATGCCGGTATCGGCCCGAAGGGTCCGCTGCTGAAGGCCGATCCGGATTATCTCGACCAGATGGTCGATCTCAACGTCACCGCCGCCAATCGTCTCGCCGTTGTGGCAGCCCAGGCCTTCGCCGCCCGGGGTAAGGGCGCCATCGTCAACATCGCCTCTGCCGTCGCACTCGCCGCAGAATTCTTCAGCGGCACCTATGCCGCCAGCAAGGCCTTCGTGCTTGCTCTGACGGAAGCGCTGGCTTCCGAGCTGAAGGACACCGGCGTCACGATCCAGGCAGTCCTGCCGGGCTATACCCGCACCGAAATCTTCGATCGCGTCGGCGGCTCGATGGATGGTCTCGACCCGAATACGGTCATGGAAGTGGGCGACCTCGTCGATGCGGCGCTTGCCGGTCTCGACCGCGGCGAACTCGTCACCATGCCGTCGCTCGCCGATACGCAGCTTTATGACACTTACACGGCCGCCCGAGGCCAGCTGCGTCCCTACCTGTCGCTCAACAAGCCGGCGGCCCGGTACGGCGTTGCCGCTAAGGCTTGATCGCGACAATCGATGCGCAACTGCGGCATGCGTCCGCAGTTGCGCGGTGGTTCTTTGCATTGTTTTCAGCGGTTTACGCGACCGTTTTGATTCGCTGCCGATAAGCCGTTTCTATGCCGCTCACCAAGCCAGATCCAGCCGCTCCAGCCCGTGGAAATGGTAGACGTCCTTGACCACCGGCGGCGTGGCGATCCGCATTCCGGGCAGCCGCCGGAAGAGGATCGGCAGCACGGTGTTGAGTTCCAGCCTTGCAAGCGGTGCGCCGATGCAGAAATGGATACCGGCGCCGAAGGAGAGGTTTGGCACCTCCTGCCGATCGGGCCTGAAGGCCAGCGGGTCGGAGAATTTCTTCGGATCGAGATTGGCGGCGGCAAGGATGAGGCTCACCTTGTCGCCGTGTTTGAAATCGAGCCCGTCGATCTGGACATCCTCGAGCGCCCAGCGCTGGAAGATGTGCACCGGCGCACAGATGCGCAGCGTCTCCTCGACCGTCCGCTCGGTCGCCGCCTCGTCGCGGAAAAGGTCTGCTGGCGGAATGCCGCTCTCCAGGATCACCCGCACCGAATTGCCGATCTGGTGCACCGTCGCCTCGTGGCCGGCATTGAGCAGCACGATGGTGGTCGAGACCAGCTCGTCGTCGGTGAGATACTGGCCCTTGTGCTCCGTGTGGATCATGTGGGTGAGGAGGTCTTCGAGCGGCTCCCGGCGGCGCTCGGCGATCAGGCCCTTGACGTAATCCGCGAATTCCTTGGCCGCGCGGTCGGCGGCATGCTCATCCGCCTCGGTCCGCTTGAACATGTACATGCCGACATAAGCGTGCGACCATTTGAGAAGCTGCGGCCCCATCTCGTCCGGAATGCCGATCATCCGGGCGATCATCGTCACCGGAATGATGTCGGCGAAGGAGGAAAGCAATTCCGTCTCGCCTTGGCCCTCGAACCCGTCGATCAGCCTTTCGGCAAGTTCTGCGATCTCCGGCCGGAGCCGTTCGATATGGCGGGAGACGAAGGCGCGGTTGACGAGCGTGCGGAGCCGCGTGTGTTCAGGTGGTTCGAGCTCCAGCAGCGAATACCGCTCGGCGAGATCGAAGTTTTCGAGATGCGGCAGGGGTTCGGGAAGCCCGAGTTCCTCGCGGCTGGCGATATGCAGGATCTGGCGTCCGAACCGCCGGTCACGCAACAGGCCGTTCACATGGTCGTAGCCGGTGAAGAACCACTGCCGCTGCTCTTCCCAATAGAAGGTCGGACAATGTTCGTGGAGGAGCGAGTAGACGCGATTCGGGTCGCCGTAGAAGGCCGGGTCGCGACCGTCGAGCGAGACGCGGCGGGTTTCGGGATCGATGCGGAGGAAATCGGGCAGAATGGTCATGCCTGGAGACCTAGCGAATTTCGGCGGGTGGGAAAAGTGGGCCGATTTGACGCAATTCAAGATTGCGCTCATGGTCGGTGATGCAAGGGATGCTGCGGCCTTGGGGAGGGAATGGATGAAGCTGTCGTCTCGCGAATACAAGCTGATGCTGCACGCGCAGGAGTTTGCCGGCGACGAAGCCGCCTGCCGTTCGAGGGCCGCGGATTTCTGGACGGACACCGGCAGTCGGCTGGGTGACGCCGGGATCGAGGCAAGGGGCAAGCTGGATCTGTTGGATCCGGACAAGCAGCGAAACGTGTTTTTCCTGGATACGCCGGACAAGGCCCTCTACGAGCGGTCGGACCTCGTTTTCCGGTTGCGACGGCCGGTCGCCGGCAAGGGCGACTGGAATGCGACGCTGAAATTCCGCCATGGCGACCGCCTGCTCGCTGGGGCACAGGCGTTCCGGCTGCGGGAGGGGCGCGGACGGGGCAAGTTCGAAGAGGACGTCAAGGCGGTTCCGCGATCCGGAATGCCGGGCTTCTGGGCGCTTTTCAGCCGCTCCGTCGAGGCCGGGATCGGCCCCCGGAAAAAACTCCCGACCGTTGGCGCCTGCCTCGCTCCTTTCGAGAAACTCGACGGCGGGTCGCTGCCGCCGCTGAAGGAAAAGGTTGAGACCGTTTCGGGTTTGAAAGTGATCGAGCACGTCTTCGAGGATGGCTGGCTGGGCTTCTCGAAAAAGGTGAAAGCCGAATGCGCGTTGATCCTCTGGTGGAAGGAGGACGAGGCGCTGGAGCCGATCGCCGCCGAATTCAGCTTTCGTTTTCCCCTCGATGACGGCGAGGCGGATGCCAAGGTGGTCCGCAATGCCTGGACGGCGATGACCGTGCTCAGCGGTTCGCCGTTCGTCGATCAGAAAGGCAGGACGAAGACAGCGCTCGTTTACGGCGCCGATTGATCACTCACCGACCGCCACGCCCTCGCGGCGCGGGTCCGCACTGCCGGCAAGTCCGTTCGCGGTGATCTCGATCGCGTGCAGGCCGGAATTCATCTCGCCCGGCTTCACCTCGTAACCCAGCGCCTTCAATGGTTCGGCAAGCTTTTCGGCCTCGGTGCCCGCCTCGATCTCGTAAGGTCCGAACCGGTTGATGAAATGCGGCTGGGCGACGATCTGCTCTACCGGCATGCCCCAGTCGATATAGGCGATCAGCGCCTGGGCGACGTAACCGATGATCTGGCTGCCGCCGGGCGAACCGATCGCGAGCAGCGGCTTGCCCTCCTTCATCACGATCGTCGGCGCCATCGAGGAACGCGGCCGCTTGCCCGGCTCGACGCGGTTGGCCACAGGCAAACTGCCGTCATGGGTCTTGAAGGAGAAGTCGGTGAGCTCGTTGTTGAGCAGGAAGCCGTTGGTCATCAGCCGCGAGCCGAAACCGCTTTCGATCGTCGTAGTCATCGACACGACATTGCCCTCTTCGTCGACGATGACGAAATGGCTGGTGGAAGGCATCTCGATCGCCGCATCGCGGCCGAACAGCAGCGCATGGTCCCATTCCGGCTCGCCGGCCTTCACCTGGTCGGAGACAAGAGCTTTGGTGCCGTCAAGCAGGGCGGCGCGCTTGCCGAGATAGTCCTTCTTCAACAGGCCCTTGATCGGCAAGGGCTGGAAATCCGGGTCGGCGAGGTAGCGCTCGCGGTCGGAAAAGGCGAGGCGCTGCGCGTCGCCGATGATCCGCCAGCTGTCGGCGTTGCGGGGGCCGAAGCCCTTGATGTCGAAATTCTCGATCACGCCGAGCATCTGGCCGATCGCCACCGCGCCGGAGGAGGGCGGACCCATGCCGCAGACGTCCAGCGCCCGGTAGGCGGCGCAGACCGGCTCGCGTTCCTTGATGCGGTAATTGGCCAGATCGGCGAGCGACAGGACACCGGGATTGCCCGGCGCTTCGCGCACCGTCTTGACGATTGCCTCGGCGATCGGCCCCTTGTAGAAGGCATCAGCGCCGCCGGTCGCAATCGCCTTCAGCGTTTCCGCATAGGCAGGGTTTCTGAGCACGGTACCGGCCTTCAGCGGCGCGCCGGATGGGTCGTAGAAGTAACCCCTCGGACCGTCGTATTTCTTCAGCCGGTCACCCTCGCCGGCGATCAGCGAAGCCAGACGGGGAGAGACCTGGAAGCCGTCGGTGGCAAGCTTCTCCGCCCGTTCGAACAGGCTCGCCCAGTCGGCCTTGCCGTAGCGCTTATGGACTTCGGAGAGGAGGCGCACGGTGCCTGGCGTGCCGACCGAACGGCCGCCGACCACCGCATCCATGAATTTCAGCGGCTGGCCCTGTGCATCGAGAAAAAGTTTCGGCGTTGCCTCCATCGGCGCCGTCTCGCGGCCGTCGAAGGTGGTGAGCTTGTTGGACGCCGCATCGTAATAGACGAGGAAGGAGCCGCCGCCGAGGCCTGAGCTCTGCGGCTCGACAAGGCCGAGCACGGTCTGCACGGCGATCAGGGCGTCGATCGCATTGCCGCCGCTGGCGATCACGTCGCGCCCGGCTTCGGCCGCCAGCGGATTGGCGGCGGCGACCATGAAATTTTTCGTCTCGACGCGCTTGGCGGACGTGAACCCCGTTGCCCGCTCCGGCGCAACGGTATCGGACGCCTGCTGCGCAAGCGCTGTACCGGCCGAAAACATCGAGACGGAAAGCAGCGAGGAAAGAAAAATGCCCGCGAAAAGTCCGATCCCCGAAAATCCTGCCCGCATGATGCACCCTCCGCGTTTATCCCTGCGGACGAATGTGGGTTTCAGGACGAAGAGGACAAGAGCACGTCAGCGCTTGCCGAGCGATGCCAGGCGTTTGAGAGCTGCGACCTGGTGGCTGGCACGCACGTCGGCCGGTGCCTCGTCCTCACCCTGTCGGTCGACGGCCGGGACGACCGAGGCCTCGGTGCCGGTATCGATCGCGGTGCGATCACGACCGCTCTCCTTTGCGGTATAGAGCGCCCGGTCCGCGGCACTGAGTAGAAGGTCGAGGTCGGCGGTTTCGGCTGGCGCGAGCGCGATGCCGGCACTGACGGTGACCGTGATACTATGCTCGCCCGCGTCGATGGTCTGGCGCTTGAGCGTCAGGCGGATCGCCTCGGCGATGCTCGCGGCCTCGATCATGTCGGCGACGCGCAGGATGGAGGCGAATTCCTCGCCGCCCATGCGACCGAAGAAGCCGCGGCCGCGCAGCGAAGTCTGGCCGACCTGCGAAAAGGCGATCAGCACCGAATCGCCGGCCTGATGGCCGCAGCGGTCATTGATCTGCTTGAAGTTGTCGAGGTCGAAATGCAGGAGCGCGATCAGCGGCTTCTGCTCGTTCTCGAGCTTCTTCAAGGCATGGAACTGGTCGATCAAGCCGCGCCGGTTGAGAACGCCGGTCAAGGGGTCGGTGACGGCAAGCGTCTTGAGTTTGTGTTCCGACCGCTCGGTCAGCAGCTTTGCACCGGTCATGATGCTGGCGATGAAACAGATTGCCGCCGGGAAGAGCAGCCAGGCGGAGTGCGGTGAAACGCCGATGGTTTTCGCCTCGCCGGCAACCACCAGAACGGCGACGACGCCGTTCGCGCAAAATTGTATGGCGAGGAATACCGACAGCACCCGTCGCGTTATCTTCGACGCGCTGTCGTTGCTCAGAAGGATATAGATCATGATCGCATGGCCGACCATGGTCGCGCCGTTGTGAAGGGCCACCCGATAGGCGAAGTTCTCGCGTATCGGATAAAGGAACATGCCGGCCACCCAAAGAAGTGCCGGGATGGCGATGTAGGCTTCAACGGGCTTCCGGTCGAACTGCAGGAGGCCTGCGATCCACAGGCCGACACCGGCGAGTACCAGCGTATTGGCGATCTGGATGGAGATGAAATCGGGGATATCGCCGCGCAACGTGACCAGCACGACACCGATGCCGTGCAGCGCAAAGCCGCTGCCCCAGCTCAAATAGAAGCGGTCCCGTTCGTAATACCAGCGTGAGCACAGGAGGACGGCGAGCGTCAGCGCTTCCGCCGCCCAGATCATCAGGCCCGTTAAAATATCCACCCGAAACTCCCATACTCGATGTCGAGCGCGGCAAGAATGCCACGCAGTCTTTAAGACGACGTTGCACGGATCGCAGAAAATCCTGGGTTTGGCCGGTCGCGGCGGAATTTTCGAGACGATATTCACGCCTGCTTTACCCTGATCGCGCAAAAACCTGTGCCATCAGGCAAAACGGCGCCTCTGCCGGCTGTGATCCGAGAAGAATCGTAATAGCGGTCAGCCTCGCGCATCCCCGGGCAGTTAAGGATATCGGATGCTCCGTCTTGAAGTACCGGGCGTTGACACTCTATGTAGGGATGACCCATTCCATTTGATTCCGGAGCGCCTATCCGCCTTCGGCAAGTGCTTGACAAAGGACGGACATGAGAAATCCAGTTGATACCGCAATGGCCTTGGTGCCGATGGTCGTCGAACAGACCAACCGCGGTGAGCGCTCCTACGACATCTATTCGCGTCTTCTGAAAGAGCGCATCATCTTCCTGACAGGCCCCGTCGAAGACTATATGGCGTCGCTGATCTGCGCCCAGCTTCTCTTCCTCGAAGCGGAAAACCCGAAGAAGGAAATCGCCCTCTACATCAATTCGCCCGGCGGCGTCGTGACCGCCGGCATGGCGATCTACGACACGATGCAGTTCATCAAGCCGGCGGTTTCGACGCTCTGCATCGGCCAGGCCGCCTCCATGGGCTCGCTGCTCCTGTGCGCCGGCGAGAAGGGCATGCGCTTTGCAACCCCTAACTCGCGCATCATGGTGCACCAGCCCTCCGGCGGCTTCCAGGGCCAGGCGTCCGATATCGAGCGCCATGCCCGTGACATATTGAAGATGAAAAGACGTCTTAACGAGGTCTACGTGAAGCACACCGGCCGCACCTACGAGGAAGTCGAAAAGACCCTCGACCGCGACCACTTCATGACGGCCGACGAAGCCCAGGATTGGGGCGTCATCGACAAGATCCTGACATCGCGTCAGGAAATGGAAGGTGGCTCCGCAGACTGAGTCTGATGGCGCGACCCGTGCACCTCACCCCGATGTGAGCAAAAAGGGGTTTCAAGTCGCACGGAAAGCGCTATTAGTACTTATTAATGCTGTGTTGAACTTTTGTGACATAGCATTCGTTTCTTAGGGGTTTCGTTGCCGCTGATCCCGCATGATGTGCGCAGGATCGGTAGAGTACCCTTAAGGCAAGGCAGGCGCGCAAGGCCCGTCGGGCGCGCGCCGGCAAGCGGTAGAGTGGACCGCGCCCGTTTTGACGTGAGTGCGGAGTGCTGGAAGGAAAGTGATATGAGCAAAGTCAGCGGCAGCAACGGCGGCGACTCCAAGAATACCCTATATTGCTCTTTCTGCGGAAAGAGCCAGCACGAAGTCCGGAAGCTGATTGCCGGACCGACCGTCTTCATCTGCGATGAATGCGTCGAACTGTGCATGGACATCATCCGCGAAGAGAACAAGACCTCGATGGTCAAGTCCCGCGACGGCGTTCCCACGCCTCAGGACATCATCAAGGTCCTCGACGAATACGTCATCGGCCAGAAGCAGGCCAAGCGCATCCTGTCGGTCGCGGTTCATAACCATTACAAGCGCCTGGCGCACGCCTCCAAGGGCGGCGATGTCGAGCTTGCCAAGTCGAACATCATGCTGGTCGGCCCGACCGGCTGCGGCAAGACCTATCTTGCCCAGACGCTCGCCCGCATCATCGACGTCCCCTTCACGATGGCCGATGCCACGACGCTGACCGAAGCCGGCTATGTCGGCGAGGACGTCGAAAACATCATCCTGAAGCTCCTGCAGGCAGCAGACTACAATGTCGAACGCGCCCAGCGCGGCATCGTCTATATCGACGAAGTCGACAAGATCTCCCGCAAGTCCGACAACCCGTCGATCACCCGTGACGTGTCGGGCGAGGGCGTGCAGCAGGCGCTTCTGAAGATCATGGAAGGCACGGTTGCCTCGGTTCCGCCGCAGGGCGGCCGCAAGCATCCGCAGCAGGAATTCCTGCAGGTCGACACGACGAACATCCTGTTCATCTGCGGCGGCGCCTTTGCAGGTCTCGACAAGATCATCTCGGCCCGCGGCGAAAAGACCTCGATCGGCTTCGGCGCCTCCGTCAAGTCGGCGGAAGACCGTCGCGTCGGCGAAGTGCTGCGCGAACTGGAGCCGGAAGACCTGGTCAAGTTCGGCCTCATCCCGGAATTCATCGGCCGTCTGCCGGTTCTGGCGACCCTTGAAGACCTCGACGAGGATGCGCTGATCCAGATCCTCTCCGAGCCGAAGAACGCGCTGATCAAGCAGTACCAGCGCCTGTTCGAGATGGAAGACGTCGATCTGACCTTCCACGAGGATGCGCTGCGCGAGATCGCCAAGCGGGCGATCACCCGCAAGACCGGCGCCCGCGGCCTGCGTTCGATCATGGAGAAGATTCTTCTCGACACCATGTTCGAGCTGCCGACGCTCGAAGGCGTGCGCGAAGTGGTCATCTCGGACGACGTCGTGCGTGGAAACGCCCGGCCGCTCTACATCTATGCCGACCGGCAGGATGAAAAGGCGAACGTTTCGGCCTGATCCGGTCGTTGTCCAGCACCCTGAAGAGGCCCTTTCGGGGCCTCTTTTTTATGTTGGTGGATAGCCTTGTCTATTTTGATTTTTCCACCATTTTTGCCTCGCGAAGAATTGCACCATATTCGTCTTGCATTAGAGACGGTGCGGGAAGATCATCGACACTTGGACTGCTTCGCCTGCATGTGATCGCAGGTAACGGTCTTTAGTCAGTCGCGTCCCGTGTCCTTTGGCGTTCCGCGTGGCGTAGTGTGCGCACGCTTTGTAATACCCCTGTCACAATCCCATGCGGCGGCGGCCTTGCAAGGCTTGAAATCAAATTTCGAAAACTCCACTTTGGGCGAGAGTGAAGTGCCCGGGTGATTTGCCCGGGACGTATCCCGGAAACGGGACGATGAAAGGAAATGAAATGACGAATTCAACGTCTGCAGCACCCGGCGGTGAAACCTATCCGGTCCTGCCGTTGCGCGACATTGTGGTGTTTCCGCATATGATCGTGCCTTTGTTCGTCGGACGGGAGAAGTCCATTCGTGCGCTCGAAGAGGTCATGGGTTCCGACAAGCAGATCATGCTGGTCACCCAGATCAATGCCGGCGACGACGATCCCGAACCCTCGGCAATCTACAAGGTCGGCACGGTCGCCAATGTGCTGCAGCTCCTGAAGCTGCCGGACGGCACAGTCAAGGTTCTGGTCGAAGGCCGCTCGCGCGCCAAGATCGACGGCTATACCGACCGTGAAGAGTTCTACGAGGCGACGGCGAGCGTTCTTGCCGAACCCGACGAGGATGCGGTCGAGGTCGAAGCCCTGTCGCGCTCCGTGGTTTCCGAATTTGAAAACTACGTGAAGCTCAACAAGAAGATCTCGCCGGAAGTGGTGGGCGCCGCAAGTCAGATCGAGGACTATTCGAAGCTGGCCGATACGGTTGCGTCGCATCTGTCGATCAAGATCACCGAAAAGCAGGAAATGCTCGAGACGGTCAGCGTCAAGCTCCGCCTCGAAAAGGCACTCGGCTTCATGGAAGGCGAGATCTCCGTCCTGCAGGTCGAGAAGCGCATCCGCTCGCGCGTCAAGCGCCAGATGGAGAAGACCCAGCGCGAGTACTACCTCAACGAACAGATGAAGGCGATCCAGAAGGAGCTCGGCGACGGCGAGGAAGGCCGCGACGAGATGGCCGAACTGGAAGAGCGCATCGCCAAGACCAAGCTGTCCAAGGAAGCCAAGGAAAAGGCCGATGCCGAGCTGAAGAAGCTCAAGCAGATGAGCCCGATGTCGGCGGAAGCCACGGTCGTGCGCAACTATCTCGACTGGCTGCTCGGCATTCCGTGGGCCAAGAAGTCGAAGGTCAAGGCCGACCTCAACAACGCCGAGAAGATCCTCGAAGCGGATCATTTCGGCTTGGACAAGGTCAAGGAACGCATCGTCGAGTATCTGGCCGTGCAGGCCCGCGCGACCAAGATCAAGGGTCCGATCCTGTGCCTCGTCGGCCCTCCGGGCGTCGGCAAGACCTCGCTCGCCCAGTCGATCGCCAAGGCGACCGGCCGCGAATATGTCCGCATGGCGCTCGGCGGCGTCCGTGACGAAGCCGAAATCCGCGGTCACCGCCGCACTTATATCGGCTCGATGCCCGGCAAGGTCATCCAGTCGATGAAGAAGGCCAAGAAATCCAACCCGCTCTTCCTGCTCGACGAAATCGACAAGATGGGCATGGATTTCCGCGGCGACCCGTCTTCGGCCCTGCTCGAAGTGCTGGATCCGGCGCAGAACTCGACCTTCATGGACCACTACCTGGAAGTCGAATACGACCTGTCCGACGTGATGTTCATCACCACGGCGAACACGCTGAACATCCCGGCGCCGCTGATGGACCGTATGGAAATCATCCGCATCGCCGGTTACACCGAGGATGAGAAGCGCGAGATCGCCAAGCGTCACCTTCTGCCGAAGGCGATCAAGGAACATGCCCTGCAGCCGAACGAATTCTCGGTCACCGACGATGCGCTGATGGCGATCAGCCAGCAGTACACCCGCGAGGCCGGCGTTCGTAACTACGAGCGTGAACTGATGAAGCTCGCCCGCAAGGCGGTCACCGAGATCATCAAGGGCAAGACCAAGTCGGTTGCGATCACCGCGGCCAACATCTCTGACTATCTGGGCGTTCCGCGGTTCCGCCATGGCGAAGCCGAGGGCGAGGATCAGGTCGGCGTGGTCACGGGTCTCGCATGGACGGAAGTCGGCGGCGAGCTGCTGACGATCGAAGGCGTGATGATGCCGGGCAAGGGCCGCATGACGGTCACCGGCAACCTGAAGGAAGTCATGAAGGAATCCATCTCTGCGGCGGCGTCCTATGTCCGCAGCAGAGCCGTGGATTTCGGCATCGAACCGCCGCGCTTCGACAAGTCGGACATCCACGTCCACGTTCCCGAAGGGGCGACCCCGAAGGACGGCCCGTCGGCCGGCGTCGGCATGGCAACCGCGATCGTCTCGATCATGACCGGCATTCCGGTCCGCAAGGACGTGGCGATGACGGGCGAGATCACCCTTCGCGGTCGCGTGCTGCCGATCGGCGGCCTTAAGGAAAAGCTGCTTGCCGCCCTTCGCGGCAACATCAAGACCGTTCTGATCCCGGAAGAAAACGCCAAGGATCTGGCCGAGATTCCGGACAACGTGAAGAACAACATGGAAATCATTCCGGTTTCCCGCATGGGCGAGGTGATCCGTCACGCGCTCGTCCGCCAGCCGGAAGCGATCGAATGGGATGGCACGGTGGAAACGCCGCTGATCACCACGGTCGATGGCGTTGACGACGCGGGCGTGCCTGTAGCGCACTGATCGTTAGCCTTTTGGTTATGCCAAATTGGCACCAGCAATGAAAAAAGCCGGCACAACGCCGGCTTTTTTTGTGAAAAATAACGCGTACCCCTTGTTTTTCAGGCGATTGCGGAGCTTTTGGGTTGCCACGGGCGGGCGCCTGACTATTGTCTGCCCCGATTACATGAGTCGTTCCAAAACCGTTTGAAAGGGGTGGAAACATGAATAAGAATGAGTTGGTATCCGCAGTGGCCGAGAAGGCCGGCCTCTCCAAGGCTGATGCCGCATCCGCTGTAGACGCCGTTTTTGAGACCGTACAGGCTGAACTGAAGAAGGGCGGCGATATCCGTCTTGCCGGTTTCGGCAGCTTCTCCGTTTCCCGTCGCGAAGCGTCCAAGGGTCGTAATCCGTCGACCGGCGCCGAAGTCGACATCCCGGCACGTAACGTGCCGAAGTTCTCGGCCGGCAAGGGCCTGAAGGACGCAGTCAACAGCTAACGCGCTGCCTTCGTGGCATCCTGTTACAGTCTCGCATCTGAAAAGGCCCGGGTTTCCCGGGCCTTTTTTACGAGCCGCTAATTTCCGCCCGCCACGACCCTGGATGCGAAAACTGTCATCCGCCTGTCACGACCGTGGCTCACAAGCCACCTGTGTTTCATGGACAGGAGGGCTTTCTATGACGTTTTCACTTCGTGCCGCGTTGACCGCAGCACTTCTTGCCTCGGTCGCCGTCCCGGCGAGCGCAGAACAGGTTTTCAACCGCATCGCATCTTTCCCCGTCGCCACCAATCTTCCCGCCGACAAGGACAAGCTGAGCGTCAGCTCGGCCGAAATCGTCACCGCCAGCGAAGACGGCATGACGCTCATCTATTCCGACAGCCCGCTCGGCGCGATCGGCTTCATCGACATCACCGATCCGAAGGCTCCGAAGGCGCTCGGCACCGTCACCTTCAAGGGTGAGCCGACCTCGGTTGCGGCAGTCGGCAAGAAGGTTCTCGCCGCCGTCAACACCGGCGAAAGCAAGCAGAAACCGACCGGCATGCTCGCCGTCGTCGACATCGTGACGAAGAAGGTCGACCTGACCTGCGATCTCGGCGGCCAGCCGGATTCGATCACCGTTTCCAAGGACAAGACCTTTGCCGCGATCGCCATCGAGAACGAGCGCGACGAGGAGGTCAACGATGGCGCCCTCCCGCAGATGCCGGCCGGCGACCTGGTGATCGTCTCCCTGAAGGACGGCACCGCCGACTGCGCCTCGATCAAGCACGTGACGCTGACCGGCCTTGCCGGTGTCGCGCCGGAAGATCCGGAGCCCGAATTCGTCGCCATCAACGACAAGGGCGAAATTGCCCTGACGATGCAGGAAAACAACGAGATCGTCATCATCGACGGCAAGACCGGCCAGGTCACCGGCCACTTCTCCGCCGGCAAGGCCGATCTCGAAGGCATCGACAACAAGACCGATGGTCAGCTGTCCTTCACTGGCAAGGCTTCGGCGCTACGCGAGCCTGACGCCGTCAAGTGGCTCGACAACAACCGCCTGGTCGTCGCCAATGAGGGCGACTGGAAGGGCGGCTCGCGCGGCTTCACCATCTTCGACCGCACCGGCAAGGTTCTCTACGAGTCAGGCGCCTCGCTGGAGCGCGCGGTTGCCCGCCTCGGCCATTTCCCGGAAAAGCGCGCGCGCTCGAAGGGCATCGAAGTCGAAGGCATGGAAGTCGCGACCTTCAACGGCCAGCAGTACATCTTCCTGCTCGCCGAACGCGCATCGGTCGCTGCCGTCTACAAGGACACCGGCGCCGAGCCACAGCTCATGCAGATCCTGCCCTCGGGCATTTCGCCGGAAGGCGCCGTCGCCATTCCGGGCCGCAATCTCTTCGCCACCGCCAATGAAGTCGATCTCGGCAAGGATGGCGGCGCCCGTTCGCATGTCATGCTCTACGCCCTGGAAGAAGGCGTGGCCAGCTATCCGAAGCTCGTCTCCAAGGACGTCGACGGCAATGTGCTCGGCTGGGGCGCGCTCTCGGGCCTGGTCGGCGACGCCCAGAAGGACGGCATCCTCTATGCCGTCAGCGACTCGGTCTACAATATGCAGCCGTCGATCTTCACCATCGACACCACCAGGAAGCCCGCTGAAATCACCGGCGTCCTGCGCATCACCCGCGGCGGCCAGCCGGCCCAGAAACTCGACATCGAGGGCATCGCGCTCGACGGCAAGGGCGGTTTCTGGCTGGCGTCGGAAGGCGACTCGGCCAAGCTGACCGGCCACGGCCTCTACAACGTCGATGCCAAGGGCGAGATCAAGGCCGAGATCGGCCTGCCCGCAGACCTGCTCGCCGGCGAGACCCGCTTCGGTTTCGAAGGCGTGACGACGGTCGGGTCAGGCGACGACATGGTCCTGTGGATGGCGATGCAGCGCGAATGGAAGGATGACCCGAAGGGTACCGTCAAGCTCGTCTCCTACAAGCCGAAGTCCAAGGAATGGGGCGCCGTGCGCTACTCGCTCGAGAAGGCCGGGGCCGGTTGGGTCGGCCTTTCTGAAATCACCGCCCATGGCGACTATGTCTACATCATCGAGCGCGATAACCTGATCGGCGATGCCGCCAAGCTGAAGAAGCTCTACCGGGTGGCGATCGCCGACCTGAAACCGGCCAAGATCGGCACCGAACTGCCGGTGGTCAAGAAGGAAGAAACCCACGATTTCATCCCGGATTTGAAGGCTTCGAACGGCTATGTGGTCGACAAGCTGGAAGGCTTCACCTTCGACAAGTCCGGCAAGGCCTTCGCCGTCACCGACAACGACGGCGTCGATGACAGCTCCGGCGAGACCCTGTTCTTCCCGGTCGATCTCAAGGGCACCAACTGAGCCCTTCAAGGCTGAAACGGAAAAGGCCGGGTTCTGCCCGGCCTTTTTGTGTTTCTGAGGATCGTATTTTGGCGGGCCTCGGTGTTCGATCTGCCATTCTTGATCGGCAGGCTCGCCGTTCCTACCAACGCTGATGCACGTGCGGGGCAACCAGCCGCGCATAGATTTCCTTGGTTGCCGTCATCACCTCGGCCGAAAGTGCGGCAAGCTCTGAAGCCGCCGCATTACCCCTGGCCTGAGCCTCGTTTCGGGCGCCCGGAATGACGACGGTAACGGCCTCGTTCATCAGAATCCATTTCAGCGCAAAGGCTGCCATCGACGCTCCCTGAGGCACCAGCTTGCGGACTTCCTCGACCGCCTGGAGGCCCACTTCGAACGGCACGCCGGCAAAAGTCTCGCCGACATCGAAGGCATCGCCATGACGGTTGAAGTTGCGATGGTCGTCCTTGGCAAACGCGGTATCGCGGGTGATCTTGCCCGACAGCAGCCCGCTGGCGAGCGGTACGCGGACGATGACCGCGACATTCTTCCGCCTGGCCTCATTGAAGAACAGGTCGGCCGGGCGCTGGCGAAAGATGTTGTAGATGATCTGGATACTGGTGACGTCGGGATATTCGATCGCCTTCAGCGCTTCCTCGACCTTTTCGACGCTGACGCCGTAATTCCTGATCTTGCCCGCGCGGCGCAGATCATCGAGCGCGCCAAAAACTTCCGGACGGTAGAGGACTTCCGTCGGCGGGCAGTGGAGCTGCACGAGGTCCAGGCTGTCGATTTCGAGGTTCTTGAGGCTGCGGTCGATGAAGCCTTCGAGATTGGCCTTGGTATAGCCGTCCGCGACATGCGGGCTCAGGCGCCGGCCTGCCTTGGTCGCGACCATTGGCCGATCGCCGCCGCGCGATTTCAGGACACCGGCAATGATCTTTTCGGAGCGCCCGTCACCGTAGACGTCGGCGGTGTCGATGAAGGTGACGCCGGCATCGAGCGCTGCTTCCAGCGCCTTGGCCCCATCCGCTTCGCTGACATTGCCCCAGGAGCCACCGATCTGCCAGGCGCCGAAGCCGATCTCGCTGACGGTGAAGGATGTGCGTCCGAACGCGTGGTTTCTCATGATGTCCTCCGAGTTTGATTGGGCTATCCACAGGCTGCGGAACCCCGAGCTTTCTTCGTGCCCGGCATTTGCCTAAAACACCTGATCTGCTCCGGCAACCGAAACAAGCGATTCGATGACCTCCTTCCGATTCATTCACGCCGCCGACCTGCATCTCGGCAGTCCCTTCCAGGGGCTGGCGCTGAAGGATGCCGCGATTGCCGAACTGTTCATCGAGGCAAGCCGCAGGGCGTTTTCAGGCCTGGTCGACCAGGCGGTGGAGTGCCGGGTAGATTTCTTCATCGTCGCCGGCGACGTCTATGACGGTGACTGGAAGGACAACAAGATCGGCCTGTTCTTCAACCGCGAAGTGGCGCGGCTGGAACGCGCCGGCATTCCGGTCTTCCTCTTGAAGGGCAATCACGACGCCGAAAGCGTCATCACCAAGACGATCACCCTGCCGAAGAATGTCAGCGAGTTCCCGGTCAACAGGCCAGGCAGTTTCAAGCTCGATCATCTGAAGGTGGCGCTGCACGGCCAGGGGTTTGCAGAACGTTCGGCCGTCGACAACCTGTCGCTCGCCTATCCGAAACCGGAAGCGGGCTGGTTCAACATCGGCGTGCTGCACACGTCGCTCACCGGTCGTGAACCGCACGCGCCCTATGCGCCGTGCTCGGTCGAAGATCTGCGCTCGCGCGGTTATGACTATTGGGCGCTCGGTCACGTGCATGATTTCGAGATCGTCGCCGAAGACCCGCTGGTGGTCTTCCCGGGCAATCTCCAGGGCCGGTCGATCCGCGAGCAGGGCGCGAAGGGCGCGGTATTGGTGACCGTCGAGGACGGCCGTATCACTCATGAGCGGATCATCACCGACAGTGCCCGCTTTGCCGAACTCGTGGTCGCAGTCGAGCCGGACGACAACATCCCGGCGATCCTGCGCCGTATCGAGAGCGCGCTGGAGGATGTCGTCGAGCGGATGGAAGGCCGGCCGCTGGCGCTGCGCATCCGTCTGACAGGCAAGAGCCGCTTCCGCAACGAGCTGACGGCCCGCGCCGAGGATTTTCGCGACGAGGTCCAGGCCGCCTGCCATCGTTCCCACCAGGATATCTGGCTCGAAAAACTGGAGATGCGGCTCGAACCGGCAATCAACGGGACGAGCGTCGCGACCGACATGCTCGGCCTCGAAGGCCTCATTCCGATGGGCGGCTTCGCCCCGGAACTGCTCGCCGATGCCAATGCCAAGATCGCCGAGATCACCGCCCGCCTGCCGGGCGGCATCGGCGCTGGCGACCTGGCGCTCGGCGACGACGCCGAAGCGCTGCTGGCCGAGGCCCGCGATCTCCTGCTCTCGCGTGCGGCGAGGGCGGGCTGATCCATGCGTTTCAACCGCCTCGACATTCTGCGCTACGGCGCGCTGACGGACCGGACGCTCACCTTCCGCCCGGATGCCAAGCTCCATGTGATCTACGGACCCAACGAAGCCGGAAAGTCCTCGGCGCTGTCGGCGATCTCCGACCTGCTGTTCGGTTTCCCGACGGCCGCCGAATACAGTTTCCTGCATGATGCCACCGCGCTTCGCGTCGGTGCCGCGATCACCGCCCGCGATGGCCAGGTGCTCGAATTCCGCCGCCGCCGCGGCCGCAAGAACACGCTGCTCGCCGCCAACGAGATGGAAGAGGCCTTGGCCGAGGACGCCCTGGCGCCGTTCCTCGGCACGCTGTCCCGCGATGTGTTCGAGCGCGCCTTCGGGCTCGACTCAGCATCGCTCAGGGCCGGCGGAGAGACGATGCTGAAGAGCGGCGGCGAGATTGGCAGCCTGCTGTTTTCCGCAGCCTCAGGACTGACCGGGCTTTCGGACCTGCGCAAGTCGCTCGATGCGGAAGCCGACGGCATCTATGCGCCGCGTCGTTCCAAGGACCGCTCGTTCTATCAGGTCCTCGACAGCCATGACGAGGCGCGCAAGGCAGAACGCGACAACGAGCTGAAATCCGGCGACTGGAAAAAGCTGCTCGCCGAACAGGCCGAGATCGAAACCGATCTCGCCGCCGTGCAGGCGGAGCGGCAGGAAACCAAGCGTGCCCTCGATCGGTTGCGGAAGCTGCTGCGGCTTGAACCGGTGCTGCGGGAGATCGACCGCGAGCGAGAGGCGATTACGCAATACGAGGCGCTGGCCCTGCTGCCCGTTGGCCTCGAGGAGCGGCTGGCCGGTGCTCTGGAGGCAGAACACAAGAACGCCGAAGCGCTCAAGGCGGCGGAGGCCGAGGTCTCGCGTCTGCGCGACGAAATCAGCGCCGTGCATGTCGATGACGCATTGATCGCAGCCACGCCCAGGGTCCTGGCCGCCCATGCGGACAAGGGCGCCTATCTGAAGGCGCGGGAAGATATCGCCCGGGTGCGCGGCGAGGTGGACGATTTCGACCAGCGCATCGCCCAGGCGGCCCGCCGGCTCGGCTTTGGCAAATTCGAAGAACTTCAGCGCGCCCAGCCGGCCGATGCCGATCTCGTGCGCCTCCGCAAGCTCGTCGAGGAGGGCAGTGAGCTCGACCGCAGCCTGAAACAGCTTCGCCAGCAGATCGAGGACGTGCAGGATGTTTTGCGGCGGCTCGGAGACCATGGCCCGGATGGCCGGCTGATCGACCCGAAACCCTGGGCGGAACAGCTCGCCGCGCTGCGCCCCGATATCAATGAACTCTCCGGCATTGAAACCCTGCAGGTGCGGGTTGCCCGTGCGGAAAGTGAACTCGCCGCCGCGGCCGCGCGCCTCGACCCGCCGGTCAAGGATATCGACCGTCTTCTCTCGGCGCCGCTACCGGATATCGCAACGCTCACGCACCATCGCCGGCTGATCGACGCAGCCAAGGCGGAGAGCAGCCAGGCGGCTCAGAAGCTCGCGGGCATCCGCGACGAGGCCAAGGCGATCACCGGCCAGCTTGCGGCGCTCGAAGGGCAGGGGCGAATCGTCTCCCGCGAGGATATCGCAGCCGCAAGAACTGGCCGCGACGAGAAGATCGATGCGCTCGGGGTAAAGCCTTCGGCCGAACAACTCAGCGAACTGAAGATCGCCGTGGAGGATGCGGACCGGTTGGCCGATACGGCGCTCGCCGATGCCGAACGTGTCTCGCGCCATGCCCAGCTCACCTTGCGGCAGCGGGAACTACAACAGGCGCTCGGCGCTGCCGAGATCGCCGCGAAGGAAAGCGGCATTGCCGCCGCCGACGCGGTCACCGAATTCGAGGACCTTTTCCACGCAGCCCCGGTTGTGCCGTCCACACCCGAGCGGATGATCGAATGGCGTCGTAGCGTCGACGGACTTTCGCTGCTGTCGGGTGCGTTGGACGAGGCGCGCGACGAGCTGGAGACGCTGCGTCTGAGGGAGGAAAAACTCAAGCCGGCCTTGTTGGCGCTGGCCGATGCCATCGGTCTCGCCGCGTCAGCACTGCCGCCGCTGGCACTCGCCCGCGGGCTGGAACGCCGGATCGGGGAACTGACCGAGCGTTGGACCGAAAGCCGTTCGCTGGAAGGCAAACGCCACTCCGCCGAAGAGACGCTGGAAAAGCTGGAGGAGCGCGAGACCGGTCTGCGCCGGGATATCGAACGCTGGCGCTCGACGTTCTCCAATGCCGCGGTGCTGGCTGGCCTTTCCGAAGACGCGACGGTCGACATGGCTCTCGCGGCACTGGATGTCTGGCGCACCGTTCCCGATCTCCTCTCCGAACGGGAAAACCGGGACCGCCGCGTCAAGGGCATGGCGCGGGACATGGAGGATTTCGAAGCGGAGGTGAAAGCGCTCGCCACCGCAGTGGCGCCGGGCCTGGTCTCGCTGCCCGCCGATGCCGCAGCAGGCACGCTGAATGACCGCGCAACGGATGCAAAGACCGCCGCAAACCAGCGGGCCACACTCATGACAGCGCTGGAGCGCGCCGAACTCGCCATGGCCCGGCACGCGGCCGACGCGGAAAGACTTGTGGCGGACCTGCGGGGGCTCGCCTCCGCCGCATCCAAGGATATCGAGGAGGCCGGTGGCCTTCTCCGTGACCTTCGAGACCGCAACCGACTGGAAGCGAGCCTCGCGCAATGCCGCAGCCGCTTTGCCGAACAGGCTGACGGCGCGACCGAGGACGAGGCACGCGCTGCGCTTGTCGGTTTCGACAGGATCGCCGCCGGCCTGGAAATCGAGCGGCTGGATGCCGAGGACGCCCGCCAGGTCGAGCGGCTGAAGGCGCTGGGCATTGCCCAGGCCGATAGCGAGCGGCGGCGGCGAGAGCTCGAAACCGGCATTGGCGCCGAGCGCGCCGTCTTCCAGAAGCTTGGCGCCGAGGCGGAAGCCAGGGAACTGGCGCGGCGCTGGGTGGTGCTGAAGCTCGCCGCCGGCCTGTTGGCAAGCTCTATGGAAGCCTATCGCGAACGTCAGGCAGATCCGGTCATGCAGCGGGCAGGGCAGGTGTTTGCCGATCTCACCGGCGGCCGTTTCTCGCGCCTCGTCCAGGTTTATGACGAGCGCGACGAACTGCAGCTCGCGGTCGAACGGAATACCGGCGAGCAGGTGAGGCTTGACGGCTTGAGCGAAGGCACCGGCGATCAGCTCTATCTGGCGCTGCGGCTCGCCTTCCTGGAGGACTATTGCAGCCGCAACGAGCCGGCGACGCTGATCCTCGACGACATTTTTCAGACCTTCGACGACGAGCGGACAGCCGCCGGCATCCGGACCCTCGCGGCGGCGGGGGAAAAATTCCAGACGGTCCTCTTTACCCACCAGATGAGCCTGGTCGAGACCGCGCGCCGGGAGCTGGGGGACGGGCTCGATCTCGTCCAGCTGGAGCGCGGCTAAGAAGCGGACTGCGGCTGAGACAGGCTGCGCAGCGCCAGGCAGGCCACCGGCATGCGATAGATCGGCGTCGTCCACCTGTCCGGCGGGGGCGACGGGCGTTCGCCGCAACCGGCTGTCTGCCGGCGCGGCAGGATCAGCAGATTGTAGCGCCGCGCGTCGGTGATCTCCCGGCTGAACGTCATCCGGTAGTTTTCGACCATCGAGCTGAACTCGGTGCGCCCCGCCAGTTTCTCGATCAGATAGCTGCGCGTCTCCCGTGTCATCGGCAGGCCGAAACGCTCGGTGGCCCCGATCGCTTCGCTGAGCACCACAAGCTCCGTGGCCAGATCCGTCAGACTGACCTTGATGCGAAAGCTGCTGACGATGTCGGGCTCCGTGCCGCGGGCCTGGATGAACAGCGCGGCCGGTTCCGGCGCGTTCCCGAATTCCTTGAAGAACAGGCATTCCCAGTCGTCACCCGAACGGGTGAAGGTGGGTGTCGTGCCCCTGTCGTCCCGCAACAGCCCGCAGCGGTCTTCGGCAGAAAGTGCCTCGGTCTTCTCGAACATCGCCATCCGCTCGAGGCTCGCCTTGAGAAGCCAGGGCGGATAGTGTTTCGCCGGCGGGAGCGATTTATGCCTGCCGACCCGCAAGGGCGGTGCCGGTGGCGCGGGAAGAAGGTATTGCTCCAGCGCGAATTGACGGACCAGCCGCTTGTAGTTCCGGCCGTTGTTGACGGCGAGCACGGTCGTCGCGAGGGCGGCCAGCACGACCGCAAGGAAAAAGCCGAATACCAGAACCGTCGAACGCTGCCTGCGGCGGCGATCGGCTGGCGTCCGTATGTCTGCCTTATCCTCTTCCGGCATGGCTCCGTTTCCGATCGAGGACGGCCCGCGTTCGGCCCCCTCCACTACATAACACGGGCCGACCTGAAACTGCTCAATCACTATGCGGTAAGCGGAATCTTATGCCGATCGGGCGGCACTGCAAGCCTCTGCTGTTCCGGCGGCATCGGCTTTGGCTCGCCGGGTATCCTCCGTCTCTTAAAGGAACGAGAAGCGGCCCCCGTCGATCTTGAGGACCGTAAGCCTGCCGGAGTAATAGGCGCCCGTATCGATGCCGATCCGGCCGGGTCCGAAATCCGGCTCCGGCTGCGGCGTATGTCCGTGGATGACGAGAAGCGGCAGCCGCGGTCCGGTCTCAAGAAAGGCGTCGCGGATCCAGAGCATGTCTTCCTCGGTCTGCTGTTTGAGCGGTATTCCCGGCTTCAGGCCCGCATGGACGAAGACGAGCTTGCCGATCGTCAGGCTGGCCGGGAGACTGGCGAGGAATTTCCTGTGCGGCACCGGCACGGCTTCCATCAGCAGGTCGCCGAACCTGGCGCCGCGCTTCCTGCCGCGCGCGCCGAACTGGTAGGGGTCCAGGCCGTAGGATAGCAGCGTCTGTTCGCCGCCCATTCCCAACCATTCGGAATAACGCTCCGGATCGTCCACGAACCTCATGAAGATGTCGTCATGATTGCCGCAGAGCGCTATCCGCCTCAGGCCGTGCTCGCTGGGCCTGATCAGGTGCTCGAGGACGTGGCTCGAAGCCGGCCCCCGATCGACATAGTCGCCGAGCAGGATGACCATGCCGGGACGTCGGTTCTCTTCGATGTCGTGAGCGATGCGCGCCTCGGCATCCCGAAGCAGGTCGAGGCAGCCGTGCACATCGCCGATCGCATAGATCGGATAGGAGGGCGGGTTCTGACCGAGATCGATCCGGCGGCGGCGAGGCCTCGGCTGTCGGGCCGGGCGGCGTCCCCAAAACCAGTCCGTCAACTTTCGCATGCTTACCGCCATCCGCCTGATATGTACGATCCCGCCGCCAATGAGAAGTGGATGCCCCATGGAGTGTTAACAACGTCCGAAACGCCGGACTTTTGAACACGGATACCGGCGATCGTCGCCGCCATCTGTGTGACAATTCCGCAGCCGGACAAGGCCGTTCGACAGCGTTGGCAGCGAAGGATCTGTATCCTGTGGATAATAAATAATTAACCAGCCATGTTGTTGATCTGCCACAGCACGGAGATTTTTGATTCGCCCCCGGCTTACCCCTTAGAATCACCGGGTTCGCCCATCGGCTAAACCGATACCATACTTTGGGTTGTATGGCGGGGCGTATGCTTAGTTCCTTGGATGTTATTTTAACGCTTGCTACTATTGTGTTTTTGTCCGGCTGCACGGCACTGCCGAGGTCCGGTCCGGATCCACACGCCGTTGAAGCCAATGCAACCGTAAAGGCCTTTTCCGCCGCCGGCAACAGGGCCGGCATCGACTACGCGCTCGTCGATATCAACAAGGCCGTCCTGGCCGGTTTGCCGAAGTCAGCAAGCCCGAGCTTGAGCACCGGTTTCAACGGTGGAAGCAACATCCCGCCGCCGATTATGCTCGGTGTTGGCGATGTCGTTCAGGTCTCCGTCTTCGAGGCGCAGAGCGGCGGCCTGTTCATTCCCGCCGATGCCGGCGCCCGCCCGGGCAATTATATCACCCTGCCGAACCAGACGATCGGCCGCGACGGCACATTGAGCATCCCATACGCGAACAAGGTCAAGGCCGCGGGCCGTCCGGTCGATGCCGTGCAACTCGATATCGCCGAGCGGCTCGCCAACCGCGCTATCGAGCCCCAGGTGGTCATCTCGACGGTGGTGAGCCGCTCGATGGGGGCGTCGGTCCTTGGCGACGTCAAGCAGGCGAAAAAAATCGAACTCAGCCCGGCCGGCGAACGCATCATCGATGTCATTTCCGAGGCCGGCGGTTTAAGCGTCCCCAAGGAGGAGGCGACGGTGACGCTCCAGCGTCGAGGCCGTAGCGTCACCGTCGCCTATCGGACGCTGAGCGAGCGTCCGCAGGAGAATATTTATGTGCAGCCGGGCGACACGATCTTCGTCGATCGCAATCGCCGGACCTTCTTGGCCTTCGGCCTGACGGGCGAAAGTGGACGCTTCGATTTCGACGATTCCAATCTGTCGCTCGGGGAAGCCTTGGCGAAGGCCGGCGGGTTGCTCGATGACAAGGCCGAGCCGCAATCGGTCCTGCTCTACCGCCTCGTGGAGCGCGATATCCTGCGCAATATCAGCCTCGACGTCAGCCGGTTCAAGGCGCGGGACGTGCCGGTGATCTTCCGCGCCAATCTGCGCGATCCCGCCGCGTTCTTCGCCGTCCAGCAATTTCCCATGCAGGACAAGGACGTGATCTACGTATCGACGGCCGACGCGGTCGAACTCGTGAAATTCCTTACCATCCTCAATTCGGTCACCGCCTCCACCCGGGATATTGCGAGCAGTCATGATGCCTGGCGCGACTGACATTCAGGCCGCTTGCGGCCGCCCCGGGTGGGTTAGAAGCCTAGCGCACATCGGTTGGGTGACGCGATGAACCAGCGGCCCGTTTTTCTCACTCGCCACCAGCAAGAACCTCGCGACGAGGAAGCCCCGGAGCTGGACATGGATGGCCTGATCGCCATCGTCCGGCGCCAATGGCGGGTGGTCGGCCTCTGCATCGCGGTCTTCCTGGCACTCGGCATCGGGCACCTCCTCACTGCCGTGCCTCGATATACCGCCAGGACCAGCGTCCTGATCGACCGCGGCAACCGGCAGGTCGTCGAGCAATTGTCGACGATCGGCGGGGTCATGGACGACGAGGCGTCAGTTCTCAGCCAGGTCGAGTTGTTGCGCTCCGAAACGATAGGCCTGTCGGTGGTCGATAGGCTGAAGCTGCAGGATGATCCGGAATTCATGGCCGGTCGCCGCGACCTGATACTTGCCGTGGCTTCAGACTTGCGGTCGATCCTCCATGTCGGGCGATGGCTGCGAGGGGATGGCCAGTCACGTCCCGATCAGATCGAGGCAAATCGCCGTCAGGCGCTCACCACGCTCCTCGGTAATATGAGGGTTTCGCGCGTTGGACGTTCCTATGTCCTGGAAATCTCTTTCACGGCGACATCGCCCGGGCTTGCAGCAGCCGTCGCCGGCGCGATCGCGGATGCCTATCTGACCGACAAGCTGGACGCCAAATACGATGCCACCCGGCGAGCCGGCAACTGGCTGCAGGAGCGCATCGAGGAACTGCGACAGCGCTCGCTGGAATCGGATCTCGCAGTCCAGAGATTTCGCGCTGCCAACGGCCTCGTTGTTGCCAATGACAAGCTCGTCTCCGACCAGCAGCTTACCGAAATGAACAGCGCCCTGACGGTAGCGCGCGCCGATACGGCCAGAACCCGAGCGCGTTCCGAGCGGATCGAAGCGATCATCGCGAGCGGCGAGAGGGACGCGATCGTCACCGACGCGCTGGACAGTTCCGTGATCAGCTCGTTGCGGGAAAAGTACCTGGAGTCGTCGAAGCGGGAAGCCGAGATATCGAGGCGGCTGGGGCCGGACCATGTCCAGGCAGGCCGCCTTCGCCAGGATATGGCGGAATATGACCGGCTGATGTTCGACGAGATCAGGCGGATCGCCAGGAGCTACCAAAGCGAGCTGGAAGTCGCACGGTCGCGTGAGCGCCAGATCACCCAAGGGGTGCGAAACGCCACCGATATCAGCGTCGCCGCGGGAGAAACGCAGGTGCAGTTGCGGGAGCTCGAACGGGCCGCCGAAACCTACCGGAACCTCTACCAGACTTTTCTGCAGCGTTATCAGGAGGCGTTGCAGCAGCAGTCTTTCCCCGTCACGGAGGCGCGGATCATTTCCCGTGCCACGCCGCCGGCGGCTGCCAGCGAGCCGCGGCCGTCGCTGGTCCTGGCGCTCTGCCTCGCGCTTGGCTGCGGCGCGGGCGGAGTTCTCGGAGCATTCCGCGAGTTCAGGGATCGGTTCTTCCGCACCGGCGAACAGGTGAGGGACGTTCTGGGGTTGGAATATCTCGGGTCAGTACCGCTCGTGGAGCTGCCACCGGACAGGAGGCCTCCCGCCGAGCCGGTAAAGGGAGAGGTCTGGAGGAAAAACAGGGTGTCCGCCTTTGCGCTGGAGCATCCGTCTTCCGCCTTTGCCGAAACGTTGCGCAGCGCCCGGATCGCGACGGACGTCCATATCGACAGGGCCTACAAGGTCATCGGCATTGTCTCGATGCTGCCGGGCGAGGGTAAATCGACGATCGCCATGAATTTCGCCCAGACGCTGGCCGGGAGTGGTAGGACGCTGCTGATCGATGCGGATCTTCGCAACCCGGGTGCCACGAGGACGCTGGGCCCGCATGCGCAAGAGGGGCTGCTCGAAGTTCTGCTGGAAGGGCGTGCACCTGCCTCCGCGATGTTGACCGATCCCGATACCGGCCTGAGATTTCTCCCAGCGGTCGTAAAGCGACGGATACCCCATTCATCGGAACTGCTGGCATCGGCTGCTATGGGCAGGCTGCTGGCTCAGGTGGCCGGTGAAGTCGACTATATCGTTCTCGACCTGCCGCCGCTTGGCCCCGTCGTCGATGCGAGGGCCATCGCTCCGCGCGTCGATGGCTTCATCATGGTCGTCGAATGGGGCGGGACATCCCGGAAAGCCGTCAAGGATACCTTGAATGCCGAACCGCAGGTCGCCGGCCGTTGCCTCGGGGTAATCCTCAACAAGGTCGATGCCGCCAGGATGAAGCTTTATGAGGGATATGGTTCCTCGGATTATTATGCATCGCGCTACTCGCACTATTATCATGAAGGCCCATCCTGATCCGAGGCGGGTTTCCGTCGATGCCGCAACCAGAATGAAAACGAGGATTAAGGAACCTAGCAACAGCCGACGATCTTTTCTGAAGCGTTTGATCGCAATGTTTGGCATAAGCCCGGGATGCTACGAATCACTGTATGTCTCGGATTCGCCGCATTCCGGGGGGCATCACAACGGTGTTCCCAGTGCTTGCGACTGGCACATTGCGCGCATCGACGTGCACGTTTCACTTAAAGACTGACGGGTTCCGTTAGGGGGATATGATGACTGGAAATGTGAAGAGCAACGGCAAGGTAGCATTGATCACCGGGGTAACGGGCCAGGACGGCGCTTACCTTGCGGAACTGCTGCTATCCAAGGGCTATACTGTCCACGGCATCAAACGGCGCTCTTCCTCGTTCAACACCAACCGCATCGAGCATCTCTACGAAGATCCGCATGTGGCGGACCCGCGCTTCATCCTGCATTTCGGCGACATGACGGATTCGACCAACCTCATCCGCGTCGTGCAGGAAGCCCAGCCGGACGAGATCTACAATCTGGCCGCCCAGAGCCACGTGCAGGTCTCGTTCGAGACGCCGGAATATACCGCCAATGCCGACGGCACCGGCACGCTGCGCCTGCTCGAGGCGATCAGGCTCCTCGGCCTTTCCAAGAAGACCCGTTTCTACCAGGCCTCGACCTCGGAACTGTACGGCAAGGTGCAGGAAGTGCCACAGAGCGAGACGACGCCCTTCTATCCGCGCTCGCCCTATGCAGTCGCCAAGCTCTACGCCTACTGGATCGTCGTCAACTACCGCGAGGCCTATGGCCTGCATGCCTCGAACGGCATCCTGTTCAACCACGAGAGCCCGATCCGCGGCGAAACCTTCGTCACCCGCAAGATCACCCGCGCCGCCGCCGCCATCCATCTAGGCCTCCAGGAACGCCTCTTTCTCGGCAACCTCGACGCCAAGCGCGACTGGGGTCATGCCCGCGAATACGTGCGCGGCATGTGGCTGATGACACAGCAGGACGAGCCGGACGACTATGTCCTGGCGACCGGCGAGACCCATACGGTGCGCTCCTTCGTCGAAAAATCCTTCGCCAAGGTCGGCATGCCGATCGAGTGGCGCGGCGAGGGTGTAGACGAGAAGGGCTACGACACGACATCGGGCGAATGCGTCGTGGCGATCGATCCGCGCTATTTCCGCCCGACGGAGGTCGATCTCCTGATCGGCGACCCCACCAAGGCGCACCAGAAGCTCGGCTGGAAGCATGAGACCAACCTCGATCAGCTGATCGCCGAAATGGTCCGGGAAGACCTGAAGGTGATGGCGCGCAATGTACCGACCTCGGGCGGCAACAAGGGCCTCTCCCATGCCTGAGACGATCTACAGCCTTGCGGGGAAGAAGGTCTATGTCGCGGGACATCGCGGCATGGTCGGCTCGGCGATCGTCCGCCGCCTGGCCGCGGAAGGCTGCGAGATCCTGACGGCGTCGCGCGGTGATGCCGATCTGACGCGCCAGGCGGATGTCGAGGCCTGGATGGAGAAGAACCGCCCGGACGCGGTGTTCCTGGCGGCCGCCAAGGTCGGCGGCATCCTCGCCAACGACACCTATCCGGCCGATTTCCTCTACGACAATCTCATCCTGGAGGCGAACATCATCCAGGCCGCCCACAAGGTCGGCGTCGAAAAGCTGATGTTCCTCGGCTCCTCCTGCATCTATCCGAAATTCGCCGACCAGCCGATCGTCGAGGAGTCGCTTTTGACCGGCTCGCTGGAGCCGACCAACGAATGGTACGCGATCGCCAAGATCGCCGGCATCAAGCTCTGCCAGGCCTATCGCAAGCAGCATGGCAGCGACTTCATCTCGGCCATGCCCACCAACCTTTACGGCCCCGGCGACAATTTCGACCTTAAATCCAGCCATGTCATGCCGGCACTGATCCGCAAGGCGCATGAGGCGAAGACCGGCCACCTTCCGGACATCACCGTATGGGGCACCGGCACGCCGCGCCGCGAATTCCTGCATGTGGACGATTGCGCCGACGCCTGCGTCCATCTGATGAAGACCTATTCGGCCGAGACCCATGTCAATGTGGGTTCCGGCGAGGACGTGACCATCCTGGAGCTCGCCAAACTGGTGTCGAAGGTCGTCGGTTTCCAGGGGGATATCTCCCACGATCTCACCAAGCCCGACGGCACGCCGCGCAAGCTGATGAGCGCGGCCAAGCTGCGGGCGCTCGGCTGGTCGCCGAGGATCGGGCTGGAGCAAGGCATAACGGATGCCTACCGAGCCTTCCTCAAGGGCGAGTATCTCGAGCGCAAACGCGGAGATGCTGCCTGATGACAGCAACCGCCCAGCCCCTCAGCGAATGCGAACAAACGTTCGACGCCGCACCGGGGCTGGCCACGGCAGCTGCCACATCGCCACGAAAAAGCGTGGTCGTTTATGCGATGAACTACGCCCCCGAAACGGCGGGCGTCGGCAAATATACCGGTGAGATCGCTGAATATCTCGCCGCCGAGGGCATGGACGTCACGGTGGTGACCACCCCGCCGCATTACCCCGGCTGGGCGGTTCAGCCCGGATATCGGAACCGCTATTCCTCGAAGATGGAAGGCCGTATCTCGGTGCTGAGAGCGCCGTTGATGCTGCGGCGGAAGATGGGCGGCATCTGGCGGCTCCTCGCGCCGCTCTCCTTCGCGCTCACCTCGGCGCCTTTGGTCTTCTGGCAGATCCTGCGCCGCCGCCCGGTCACCGTCTTCTGCGTCGAGCCGACGCTGTTTGCCGCTCCCGTCGCGCAGCTTGCCGCCAAATGCGTCGGCGCGCGGACCGTGCTGCATGTTCACGACCTTGAGGTGGATGCCGCATTCGCGGTCGGGCATTTGAGCTCCAGGGCCTGGCTGAAGACGGTCGGCCACGTTTTCGAGCGCGGTGTGCTTGCCAGGTTCGACCGGCTGGTCACCATTTCAAACCGCATGGCGGAAAGCCTTGTCGGGAAAGGCGTTCCGGACGCAAAACTGTCCGTCGTCCGCAACTGGGTGGATCTGGCGCATATCCACCCCATGGAAGACGTCAGCCCCTACCGTGCGGAGCTTGGCTTCGGCCGCGACGATTTCGTCGTCCTCTATTCGGGCAGTATCGGCGCCAAGCAGGGCCTGAACGTGCTGCTCGATGCGGCCGAGCGTCTCAAAGGCGAGCGGCGCATCCATTTCGTGATATCCGGCGAGGGGCCGCAGAAGCCGGAACTCGAAGCCCGCTACGGCCATCTCGAGAATCTCCGTTTCCTGGCCTTCCAGCCCTATTCCAGGCTGAACGCGTTCCTCAACATGCCGGATCTGCACGTACTGCCGCAGGACAGGAGTGCCGCCGACCTGACACTGCCGTCGAAACTCGGCGGCATGCTTGCTTCCGGACGGCCTGTCCTTGTCACCGCCGACGCGGGAACGGAACTTGCGCGGTTCGTCGAGGACGCGGTCTATCTGACGCCGCCGAATGATCCGGAAAACCTGGCGGTCTGTATTCTCCGTGCGATGTCCGAGCGGGACGCATGGCAGCCGCATTCTCAGGATGCTCTCGTGCAGAGCCTGTCGAAACGGCCGGCCATCATCGCAATAAGGCAGCTCATCGACGGCGGTGAGCCATGAGGATCGCCGGTCACATCCTCGCCTACAACGTCGATCGTTTTCTGCCGCACGTCGTCGAGAACTGCGGCCGTTTCGTCGACAAGATCTTCATCGTCCGGCCGGAGCGTCCCTGGGCCTATGCTCCCGGTTCTCGCGCCACGAGGACAAATCCGACGACCAGGGACAAGGTGGATGAAGCGATCGCCTTCGCCCGCTCAAAAGGCGTGAGTTGCGAGATCGAGGTGATCTGCACCGACTTCGAGACCGAGGAGGACACCCGCAACGACTGCCTCGATCGGGCGATGATCGAAGGTTTCGATTGGCTGGTCATCCAGGACGCCGACGAGTTCTATCTGGATAGCGGCTGGGAAACACTGCTGAAATTCATGGCGGCGGACCGCAGACATGACCGCATCCTGACTCCATGGCATAATTTCTGGAAAACGCCCGAGCTGGTGCTGACCGGCGGCGATGGCTCGATCAGGGATGTGAACGCGGGTTTTGCTATCCGCTGCAAAAGCGGCGTTCGCTTCGATACGGCGCGAAAGACTACCCCGGCTGCGACAATTCTCGTCGATGCGCCCTGCTACCACTACGGTTACGTCATGAGCGATGCCGAGATGTGGGAAAAGATCACCAGCTGGGGACACGCGCATCAGGTGAATGCGCAAAAATGGTTCCGCCTGAAATGGCTGGGATGGACGCCCGCCCATTCCTACCTCCATCCGGTCACACCGCTGTTCTGGCCGAAGGCGATCCGCTTTCCCGGCAGGCAGCCGGCCTTCGCCTCTTCTTTCATGAACCTGACCCAGGAAACCGCGCCGCTCGGTTTTGTCGATTTCCTGGAAAACATGCTTGCCGACCGTGCGACGGACGTCCGCATCGTCGCGCGGAAATTATTGAGAAGGTCAACCGTGTAGCCGTAGGTCGCGTTTTCGATGAGTGTGTCAGTACGGCTAATCTCGGGCTCGATCGCCAATGGGGCGTTCATTGCCGCCAATATCCTGATCCAGGCGATCAGCGTGCCGATCATGCTCGGCTGGTGGTCGGCGCAGCAATTCGGGCTCTGGATCCTGCTGCAGACGCTCCATTCCCTGTCTGTCGTGTTCGACCTCGGCCATCAGAACTACCTCGGTTACGAGTTCCAACGCCTCGCCACCAGGGATGCCGTAAGGCGCGACTTCGCCTCGTCCATTCCCATCGCCCTTCTCCTTGGAAGCACACTCCTGTGCTTCTGGACGGCTGTCCCGACCTTCGGACTGGCCGACACGGTGTTCGGAGATTTCGTTCCTGCGGAACTGGTGGACGAGCTTACGGCCTCGATGATCGTCTATGCGCTCACCTGGCTCGTCACCAGCTCCGTGGGCGGCATTCTCGGGCGGGCGCTCGTCCCCTTCGGCTATTACGCGAGGATGGCGTGGTGGCGGTTTGCCTTGCTGATCGCCGTCAACCTCGCGGCCCTCGCGGCAGTCCTTTCCGGCGGTAACGTCCTCGACGCCGTGATCCTCTCGTCGTTCGCCAATGTGGCCGTCAACATCGCCATTCATCTCGATTGTTTTCGTCTTTGGCGGCGCGAAGAAATCGGCTTTGCCGTGCCGGATCTGCGCAGGAGCTGGTCGAACCTCGTGCGGAGCCTGATCGTATCGCTCCGCGAACTGCTCGCCATCGGAAACCAGCAGGGCATCCGGCTGCTGATCGCACCGCTCGCCAGCGTTGGCCTTCTCGGTGCGTTTACCGCGACCCGGACGCTGTCGAATATCGCGACGCAGGGTATCAATGCCCTGGCAGGCCCGGTCGAACCCGAGCTTCTGCGTTATCTGAGGGACCGGGAGAGTGGGCCGGCGGAAACCGCGGTCACTCTGAGCTGGATTTTCGTGCTGGTCGTCATCGGCCCCTCCTGCATTCTGCTCCAGTGGGCGGCGCCCGGCCTTTTCCTCTGGTGGACCCGTGGCCACTTCCACCTGGACCCGCTGCTGTTCGGCTCGCTCTGCGCCTGCATCATCGTCTACGGTTTCGCCCAGCCGCTGGTTTCGATCGTCCGGGGAACCAATACCCTGCTGCCGCAGGTCGCCGCGAGCGGCATGTCTCTGCTGGTCACGGTGATCGGGTGTTATCTGACGTTGACCTCATGGGGGCTGCCCGGCGCCGGCTTCTCGCTTCTGACGGCCGAAATCACCAGCGTCCTGATCTATGCCGTGGCCGCCGGCTCCGTGCTCCGAAAGCTGCGGTTGAGCCCACCAATCCATGCCTTCGCCGCATCCGTTTGCGGCTGCATCTCGGCTATCGTCGGACTGTTCGCCTTGGCGGTCTGGCCTCGATCGGTCGGCTGGACATCCATTCCGGCTGTGATGGGCTCGCTGCTGGCGGCGTGGATGGCCTATCGGTCCTTGCCAGCCAAAATGCGGACCACTCTCTCGCATCATTTTCCAAATCTCACCCGGAAGCGTGCCGCTCTCGCGGGAGACAAGCCATGATGGGGACCGGAGGTCTGGCGGACGGCGATGCGGTATTCGGCAGGCGTTCGGTACAACGGCAACCTCGCGGCAATTCCCGCTGCGTCACCCAAGCCCGCTGGGGCGTGGCGATTGCGGTCCTGCTCTGTACGGCAAGCCAGTTGGCCATATCGCCTGATACGGCCAACATGTTCTGTGCCGTTTCAGTCGGACTGATCGGCATCCTGGTGTTTTCCTACTGCACCAAGCCGAGACGGATCGAACGATGCCCGATCTCGACGCTGATGGTGCTCGGCTTTCAGGTCCATTCGAGCCTGGCCGCCCTGATCGTCCAGACATTCGCCTGGAAACCGCTTACCTTCAACCTCGAAGTACCGGTAACGACGTTTTCCGTCCTGGCACTTCTGCAGGTATGGGCGGTGGCGTTGCACTGGTTCTATACGCAGTCGCGGGCCATGCAGGCGATCACCGCCACGATCCGCCAAAAAATCTCCACGCCGCTCGGCCTCTATCTCGCTCCGACAAACCGGCAGTTATGGTGGATGGGGCTGCTCGGATCGTTCGCCTCCTGGTATACGCATGCCGACCGCTGGGGCGAGGACAATTTCGGCGATATCGCCTTCAAGCTGCTCGCCGGCCTGTCGCACTTCTCGGTCGCCCCCTTCCTGATCCCGGTTGCGGGCTACCTCATCGACCCGCCGGACCGGAAACGCTCGGTCAACTGGCTGGCGCTGACCGCCTATTGCGCCCTGGCGCTCTATATCGCGCTGGCGCGCAACAGCCGCGGCGTTTTCGCGGTCGCTGTCCTGATCGTGCTGATCTGCCTCTTCGTTGCGACAGTGATCGGGCGCTTCATCCTGACGAGGCGGCGTATGATCTGGCTAGCGGTCGCCGTCCTGCTCAGCCCCATCCCGGCCGGCATCCTCTCGGATCTCGCGACCGCCATGGTCATTGCCCGTGACGAACGCTCCGACATCCCGTCGCAAGATCTCGTCCTCTCGACAATTGCCACGTATTTCGACGAGGAGGCGCTGCTGTCCCGGCGAGAGATGGAGCGGATATTGACCGGCGGCAGCTATAACGAAATCTACATCGACAACCCGCTTCTGGCGCGCTTCGTGTCCACAAAATACATCGATCGGAACGTCGCGCTCGGACTTGCGCTGTCGCAGACCGGCGAGGGGCTGGCGCGGGAGAACGCCATCAATCAGCTGTTGTTGCTGCTTCCGACGCCGGTTCTCAATCTTTTCGCGCCCGAACTCGACAAATCCAGCAACGCCTTCTCATCCGGCGACTATTACAATTTTCTCGTCACCGGCGACGAGCTGGGAGGGTACCGCACCGGCTCGTCGATCGCCGATGGCTTCGTGGTTTTAGGCGCGTTTTATGTGGTCGTATTCGCCATCTTCGCCTTTGCGAATTTCACTATCGGCGACGCGCTCACGATCCGGATGCAGGGCGGACACGTGCTGTTTTCGGCTCTGGCCTGCATCTGCATCGTCCGCTTCTTCATGAACGGCCTCATGGATGAATCCGTCGCGGTCCAGGCCGGCAACCTGGTCCGGGCGCTGCCGCAGATCGTGCTGCTCTACGTTCTGATGTTCTGGCTGACGAGGGGCGTGAAGCTGCTATGAGGCTCCTCTATGTCGGCGCGGAATCGGGGACCAGCCTGCAGCGGGCAGCGGCGTTCGGGCGTATCGGCTTCGATGTTGTGCATCTGTCGCCCTATGCCCACCTGCCGCCCCCTTGGGCGTCGTGGCTGAACAGGACCGGCGGCCCCGGCATCGACCGCCTCGTGGCAAACGGGCTCGGTCGGCGGATCGGCGGCCAGCGCCTCGATTTTGCCCTGGTCGATTGTGGCGACGTGGTCGGACCAGCCGCCCTGGACGTCATCCGCAAGACGGCACCGATCATCGTCAACTACAACGCCGACAATCCCTATCTGGACCCGTCTCCGGAGCGCCTCCGCTGGAGTATCCTTCACCGCGCCCTCCCGTACTACGATCTGGTCGTCACCGTGCGCCGTGACGGCATCGAGGCGATGATGGCGAGGAGGGGTGCAAGACGGATCGACACGATCTGGCAGTGTGCGGACGAGGTCGTGCACCGCCCTCTCTCTCCGACGCTGGAGGAGAAAAGCGGCCGGTCGTCAAATGTCGTCTTTGTCGGCACCTGGATGCCCGGCCGCGGCGCCGTCATGGCGCGTCTGATCGAAAAGGGCGTGCCGCTGATGATCCACGGCCCGCGCTGGAACAGGGCACCGGAATATCGGCTGCTCCGCCGGTTTATCGGATCCGGTTATCTTGAAGGCGCCGACTACACACGAGAAGTCGCCGGCGCGAAGATCGCCCTGGTTCTGCTGAACGGCCAAAATGCCGACCTGCACACGACGCGATCCGCCGAAATCCCCGCCATCGGCACCGCCATGTGCGCTCCCCGCACTCCGCATCATCAACGGCTTTACAAAGAGGGTGAGGAAGCCGTCTTCTTCGACGGAGCGGATGACTGCGCAGAGGCTTGCAAACGGCTTCTGGCCGATGACAGCAGGCGCCAAACGATCGCCGATGCCGGGCACCGGCGGACGTTCGCGAACGGGACCTACAACGAGGTCCTAGCCCGCCGGATCGCCGAGCAGGTCGCCGAGATAAAGCAAGGCGGCGCGCGATGAGGAAGGTGGAGGCCCACAATCGCGGCATTCTGTTCCTGGCCCTGGACACCTATGGCCGGGTAGGCGGAATCCAGCGCTTCAATCGAAGAGTTGTCGCTGCCCTGGCGGAGATTTCCGGCGACCGAGGCTGGAGGCGGCCGGTCATGCACATCATGCGCGATGTCGACGCCGACATCCCCGAAGTCGCGTCGGCCGCAATCCGCGCCTTCGGCTCTCGGCGCCTGGACTTCATCGTTCGCTCCGCTGCCGCTTCCCGTAACTGCAGCATCCTGTTTCTCGGGCATATCAACCTCCTGCCTGTCGGGCTCATCTGCAAGCTGGCCGCTCCGAGAATCAAGCTCGTGCTTTTCGTCCACGGCGACGAGGTCTGGGACGACCCTGCCTATCGCCGCATGCGCTTCTATGAACCGCTTATGGCGAGAGCGCTCAATCGCATTGCCTCCGTCAGCGCCTTCACTGCAAACAGGATGCGGAAGGCGTTCGCGCTTCCCGCCGAGACGTTCAGGCTCTTTCCGAACGCAGTTGACCGCATCGACCGGCAGCCCGGAAAGAGCGTTCGCAACATTCTGACGGTCGCTCGGCTGGACCGGCATGACCGCGGCAAGAATATCGACGCCCTGATCAAGGCGGTGGCTCTGCTCAAGCACCGGAATGTGAAATGCGTTCTCCAGGTCGTCGGAGAGGGGCCTCTCAAGCGGGAACTGGCGTCGCTGGCCCGTGAGCTTGCGGTCGAAGACAGGGTCGAATTCCTTGGCCGTGTCTCGGATGCGGGGCTGGCCGGGATTTATGCCCAAGCCTCTCTCTTCGCGATGCCCTCGTCCAAGGAAGGATTTGGCATCGTCTTTCTCGAAGCCTGGCTGCACGGCCTGCCGGTGATCTGCGGCACCGAGGATGCCGCGGCGGAGATCGTTCGCGAGGGTATCGACGGGTTTGCCGTGAACCCGCGAGATATCGAAACGCTTGCCCGGAAAATGGCGATGCTCCTCGCCCAACCAGGCATGGCAGCGGCAATGGGAGAGGCGGGGGCCGAAAAAGTTCGCTCCGGCTATCTCATGGAGCACTTCAAAGGAAATCTCGAAAAGATCATCGCGGAGCTGCCATGAGAATCCTCAATATCATCGCCAGCGCCGATCCCGAAACCGGAGGCCCGATCGAGGCGCTGCGGCTGACCGGACTGCAAATGGCGCGTCTGGGCCATGCGGTGGAAGTCGTTACGCTGGACAAGCCCTCGACGCCCTATGCGGGAGAGTTTCCCTTTCCCGTTCATGCCTGCGGGCGATGGACCCCGAGGTATTGTTATACGCCGGAATTGGCTCGCTGGATCGCCGCGAACGCTCATCGTTTCGATGCCGCAGTCGTCCACGGGCTGTGGAACCATGCTTCCGTCGGCGGATGGTCGGCCTTGCGGCGGGCGGACCTGCCTTATGTCGTCTTCGCCCACGGCATGATGGATCCATGGTTCCGCGAAACCCATCCGTTCAAGCACATTGCCAAGCAGGCGTTCTGGCTTGCCTGGCAGGGCAGGGTTCTCCGGGATGCGGCGGCGGTGCTCTTTACCTGCGAAGAAGAGAGGTGCCGGGCGCGCGGCGTTTTTCGGGGGCATGGTTACCCGGAGCGTGTCGTCGCCTTCGGCACGGCCGATCCGCCAGCCGGGGCGGAGAGCCAGCTTGCCGCATTTCACCGGCTTTTGCCGGAATTGAAGGACAAACGGTTCCTGCTGTTCCTCGGCCGTTTCCATGCAAAGAAGGGCTGCGATCTTCTTATTGAAGCCTTCGCGAAGATCGCCGCGATCGAGCCTGATCTCGACTTGGTGATGGCGGGGCCGGATCAATCCGGGCTGAAGTCGAAACTGCTGGCGCAAGCCGCAAAGGCGGGCATGACCGATCGCATTCATTGGCCGGGCATGGTCGCAGGTGATGCCAAGTGGGGTGCCTTGCGGGCCGCCGAGGCCCTTGTCCTGCCGTCGCATCAGGAGAACTTCGGCATCGTCGTCGCGGAAGCCATGGCCTGCGCAACGCCGGTCCTGCTGACCGACAAGGTCAATATCTGGCGCGACGTGAAGGCGAGCGGAGGCGGTCTCGTCGGGGCCGATACATCGCAGGGCATCGAAAGCCTGCTCCGGTCATGGCTCGCTCTCTCCGACGACGGTAAAAGCGCCATGCGCGCCCATGCCCGCGCGGGCTTCGAACGGCATTTCCGCATCGAGACGGCGGCGCGCGATCTCATCGCCATCCTGCACTCCATCTCCGCACGAGGCCTTCATGAAGCCGCTTGACGCGAAGACGTACAGTCCGCGGGCGGGAGCCCCGAGCTTCTCGCTGAGACATCGGTTGTTCCGGCTCGCATGGAACCTCGTCTGGAGCCTTTTCGGCCGCTGGACGCCGGTGCCGCTGTTTGCATGGCGCCGGTTCCTGCTGCGCCGTTTCGGAGCCCGGATCGACCGCACGGCGCGGATCTATCCCGGCGTCGATGTCTGGTATCCGCCGAACCTTGCCATGGCCGCGTATTCCTGTCTCGGAAGGGGTGTGAACTGTTACTGCATGGATGGCGTCGAACTTGGCATCCACGCGACAGTCTCCCAGGGCGCCCATCTGTGCACCGGCACGCATGATGTCGACGGTGCCGATTTCCAGCTGGTTACGAGACCCATCGTCGTCGGTGCGAATGCCTGGATCGCGGCGGAAGCGTTTGTCGGGCCGGGCGTTGCCGTGGGGGAGGGCGCCGTGCTCGGCGCCCGCGCCGTCACGTTCCGCAACCTCGATCCCTGGACGATCTACGCAGGCAATCCCGCCCGGAAACTGCGGCGGCGCTTCGAGCAGGACTGGCCCGGCATCTTTCCGGCGCGATTGAACTCCTGATTGGGACACCTCGTCGAATGGCCAGCCTCGCCGTCCTCATCCTCACCTATAACGAAGAGCTCCATATCGCTCGCGCGCTGAAAAGCGTCGCACCCTTCGCGTCCGAGGTCTTCGTCATCGATTGTTTTTCGACCGACGGCACGGTCGGGATTGCCCGGTCGCTCGGCGCAACCGTGCTCAGCAACCCTTGGATCAACTATTCCAGGCAGTTCCAGTGGGGGCTCGATAATGCACCGATCACCGCCGACTGGATCATGAGGCTCGATGCGGATGAGGTGATCGAACCTGAACTGGCGGTCGAGATCGCCAAGAAGCTCCCCTCTCTCGCTGCCGATGTCGCGGGGGTGAACCTGAAGAGAAAGCACATTTTTCTGGGGCGCTGGATTCGCCATGGCGGGCGTTATCCACTTATCCTCACCCGCATCTGGCGGCGGGGGCAGGGACATGTCGAGGACCGCTGGATGGACGAGCACATCGTCGTGAAGGGACGTACGGTGCTTTTCGATGCGCCGTTTTCGGATCACAATCTCAACGATCTCAGCTTCTTCACGGGCAAGCATAACGCCTATGCAACCCTTGAGGCCGTTGACGTGCTCGGCCGACGCCATGGCCTGTTTTTGAAACAACCTGCCGGTTCGCAAGCCGTCTCCTCACGTCAGGCCTCCATTAAACGGCGCATCAAAGAGCAGATCTATAACCGGCTCCCGTTTCAGGTCGCTGCGCTCTGCTATTTCCTATTCCGCTATGTCGGCCAGTTGGGCTTCCTCGATGGCCGCGAAGGGCTGATCTACCATGTCCTGCAAGGTTACTGGTACCGTTTCCTCGTCGGCGCGAAGGTCATCGAATTCGACCGGTCGCTCCACGCGCTGACAACGCCGGAGGAAAGGCGCGCGGCGCTGGCGCGATTGACGGGGCTGCCGCTCTGAAGCGACAGCCCGTGAAGCGCAGCGGTTCAGGCAACCCCTGCGCTCGGGAAGGCGGCCCAGAAAAGCGTCGAGCCCGCTCCTTCGGCGGCGACCACCAGCAGGCTTTCGCCGGCATTCAACGTATAGCCGGTCTTGCCCGAGATCTTGTTGAAGAGCTGTGCGCCGCTGGTATTGACCGCCAGATCTGCCGATCCGGCGTTGACGATATGAAACGGCAATCCTACCAGCGACGACGCATCCGACGAATTCGTGATCGCGGGCAGCGTGCAGAGGAGCGTCGATGAGCCGTCGAAAGTGACGAGGCCGGCATCCAGTGGATGGAGCACGGTGTTTGCGGTCTTGAGCGTCGACTTCATGCCCATTCCGAAGCGGGGATAGATGAAGCTGTTGCCGCCCCTGACTTCCAGGTCACCCTGGTTCTCCCAAGCGTCGCCACGAATGTTGAACGCCGCCAATCCGCCGCGGGTCTGGTCTGTCCACATGCCCGACAACAGTGCTTGACGGCCAATCCCCCGTGCGCCGTGAAACTGGCTGGTCGCCGAAGCCGTATCGAAATCCGTCACCGTGGTGTTGCTGCTGTAGAACCGGCTGAAGCCCACGCGGCGCCCCACAATATCGGCATTCTTGTCCCCGGGCACTTCGGAAATGTTGAGATCGCAGCCCTGCGCGTTCTCCACGTAAATTCCCGCACCGGAGCCGCCTTCCGCATCGACGCCGAGAAAGCGTGAGTTGGAGACGAATGCGCCTCCATTGCGGGCGGCCAGTTCGAAACAGGGCATGCCCCAGGACGAGAGCGTCAGCGAGCCGTTGCCGGACGCGATCATGGCCGTGGAGGTGAAGGCGTTGCCGATCTGTATCGTATTGCCGCTCACCGACTTGACGATATAGATCCGCCCGGCGGTGACCCCGTAATTGCTGCTCGTGAACGCGACCGGCATGCGCGCGCGGAACTTGCCGCCGTCGGGAACGGCTATATTCGCCGAACCGTTCGAGAAGGTCGCACTGGCCAGAAGTTCGGTTCTGTTGAAGGCGTTGTTCTGCAGGCGGTCGGCATACATCTCGTTCAGACGGGCGCCGTCCCCGCCGGCTTCGAATACGATACCCCGGCAGAGCCGATTGTCTCGTCCATCGGCGGGAATGATGTTGAAGAGCGAATCGAAGCGGCTGTTTCCGGGCATCAGCGTCGAGCCCGGCAGCAACGACGCGTAATACTGGCCGTTCCCGCAGAGATGCGTCCAGACCCGGGAAACGTCCGTGTGCATGAAATTGGCAAGGAATATGCCCCAGTCGCTGCAGTCGCAGATGAACAGATCGCGGACGGCGGAAAACTGCAGGCCGATATGGTTCACCGCGCCGATGCTGATGGCGCGTGTGAAGCCGGTAAAGCCGATATGCTCGCATCGCCAGCCGGTAATGCAATCGGCGGTGATCGTTCCAGACGGCGAGCCAAGGTCTGCGTCATTGGCGGCAAAAGCCGGAAACGAGCCGTCGCCGGCAAGCACGGTGCCGCCGACGAAATCCCACCCGCTGTCCGGGAGGGTGTCGTTGAGATAGTCGAGCACCGGCTGCACCCCCCGGTAACCGATGCCGGAGGCGACCGGGAGCGGTTCCGTGAGCGTGATCACCGCATCCGGCAGCAGGATAGTGCCGCCCCCCGCCGCGACCGCTGCCGCATGGACGGCCCGGATCGCCGCTTCGGTGGCATTGGAGGGGATGTAGAGTTTCGGTATTTGGCGCGATGGCATCGTGTCAGTCCTCCAGGCCGATGAATCGGCTGATCGTGAGTTGATTGTTTTCCGCGTCGGCAAGCGTGTTGCCTTCGGCATCCGTCAGGACGAGCCCGTCCTCCTCGGGCGGCTCGCCGCTGCTGATGGGAAAAGTGCCGGCGCCTGTCAGGGAAAGTCCGAGATCCAGCATCATCCCCTCCCGCCGCGAACGTGCGCCGTCCGGCGCCAGAAGAGCCGAGCGCATCCGGCGCCCGCTGCGTGGATGCTGTGTCTGAGGTGATGTTTTCCCATTCCTGTCTCCTCGGGTTCCAAGCCGCACCAAACGGTTTTCCGTAGGCGGGCGTTTCAGAACCTGATTTTAGGAACGGGTTGAGGAGCGGGGACGAAGTGGCGGTAAAGATTCACAGAATGGCTGCTGCCGTGAGGAAGGGCGTATCGACCAAATGCTTGATATGTCTCACGGACCCGGAGGTTATGAGGCGGCCGGAATGGAGCGAGCTGTCGCGCTCACGGCGGAAGTTCTTCCCCGCGATAGCCAAAAGAATTGAATGAGATTGCGCGCGCTCGACCGAACGCGAGACGCAGTGATTTGATCTCCCGGAAGAGAGAAAACTCGGATCAGAAGCAGGAAAGAGAGTGGGAATGGTGGGCGATGAGAGACTCGAACTCCCGACATCCTCGGTGTAAACGAGGCGCTCTACCAACTGAGCTAATCGCCCGTTCGCGATTGCGGAGCCTCAGGGCCCGCCGCGTCGGTGGCCGTGATCTATGCGGATCGCGGAAAAACCGCAAGGGCCTTCATGATGTTTTTTTGAAAATTTTGGGGAAGAGCCGACTGGACCGACGCGTTCATGGGGCAGGGGAGGGTAAAGCGACGGGACGTCATCCTTTTGTCTTGAAACGCGCTTGACACCCGATCCCGAACCTCTTAGTTAGCCGCTCAACCGAGCGATCGAGGTCGCCCGGTGAGGAGGTTTCGGCCTCAAGAGAAATGCGCGGGTGTAGCTCAGTTGGTTAGAGTGCCGGCCTGTCACGCCGGAGGTCGCGGGTTCGAGCCCCGTCACTCGCGCCATTCTCTTCTCGAACAATCCGCTTTTTGCGCTTTTCGCGTAAAGGGCGTGCCGACAGTCGGCAATATGCGCGGGTGTAGCTCAGTCGGTTAGAGTGCCGGCCTGTCACGCCGGAGGTCGCGGGTTCGAGCCCCGTCACTCGCGCCATTTACCACACGGAAAAGCGTATTCACTGAAAATGATCCGGCTTTGATCGGCCTTCCTGCTCGCCGTCTTTGGTTGTCGCTGTGATACAGCCGCCGCTAATCGTTTGAGATGCTCTATTTTGGCACAGGATGCGACATTCAAAACGCTTGCGCCGGGGCTTCGGCTGCGCTAACCACGGCTTGTTGCAATGCACGTTCGCTTTGCCTGTGCATTGATATTAGGCGTCGTCTCCCGACGCTTCAGGCAAGCTGGGATCGAATACAATGAGTGAACTCCTCACTTCCTATATCCCGATCGCGATTTTCATCGGCATTTCCCTGGTGATCGGCATCGCGCTTCTGGTTGCGCCGTTCGCCGTCGCCTACAAGGCGCCCGATTCGGAAAAGCTTTCGGCCTACGAATGTGGCTTCAACGCCTTCGACGATGCGCGCATGAAGTTCGACATCCGATTCTACCTCGTCTCGATCCTCTTCATCATCTTCGATCTCGAAGTCGCCTTCCTTTTCCCGTGGGCCGTGTCCTTCGGTGAGATTGGCTGGTTCGGATTCTGGTCGATGATGGTATTCCTCGCCGTTCTGACGATCGGTTTCATCTATGAATGGAAGAAAGGAGCGCTGGAATGGGAGTAGTCGACACCGGCAGCACTCTCGTTGCGCCGCAACCCAAGGGCATTATCGATCCGAATACCGGCAAGCCCATCGGCAGCGACGACGCGTTCTTCGGCGAGATCAACAATGAGCTCGCCGACAAGGGTTTTCTCGTCACCTCGACCGACGAGTTGATCACCTGGGCCCGCACCGGGTCCTTGATGTGGATGACCTTCGGCCTTGCCTGCTGCGCGGTCGAGATGATGCAGCTCTCGATGCCGCGCTACGACGTCGAGCGTTTCGGTTTTGCCCCGCGTGCCTCGCCGCGCCAGTCGGACGTGATGATCGTCGCCGGCACGCTGACCAACAAGATGGCGCCGGCGCTTCGCAAGGTCTATGACCAGATGCCGGAGCCGCGTTACGTCATCTCCATGGGCTCCTGCGCCAATGGCGGCGGTTATTACCACTATTCCTATTCGGTGGTGCGCGGCTGCGACCGCGTCGTGCCGATCGACATCTATGTTCCGGGCTGTCCCCCCACGGCAGAGGCGCTGCTCTACGGCGTGCTTCTGCTGCAGAAGAAGATCCGGCGGACCGGCACGATCGAGCGCTGAGGGCCACAGGCCAAGGGTAATTGGACAAGATCATGAGTGAAGCCCTGAACGAGCTTTCGACCTACATTCGCGAAGCGCGCCCGTCCCTCGTGGCGGATGCGCAGATCGCCTATGGCGAGCTGACGTTGACTGCGACGGCGGAAACCTTGCTGCCGCTGCTCACCTTCCTGCGCGACGATGTGCAGTGCGGGTTCATCAGCTTCATCGATATCTGCGGCGTGGACTATCCGGCGCGCGAAAAGCGTTTCGACGTCGTCTATCATCTCCTGTCGCCCCGCCAGAACCAGCGCATCCGCATCAAGGTCGCGACCGCCGAGGACGAGCCCGTTCCGTCGGCCTGCCCGGTCTATCCCGGCGCCGACTGGTTCGAACGCGAAGCCTGGGACATGTACGGCATCCTCTTCACCGGTCACCCGGACCTGCGCCGCATCCTGACGGATTACGGTTTCGAGGGCCACCCGCTGCGCAAGGATTTCCCGACCACTGGTTTCGTCGAGGTTCGCTATGACGACAACGCCAAGCGCGTCGTCTACGAACCCGTCGAGCTGCGCCAGGAATTCCGCAGTTTCGATTTCTTGAGCCCGTGGGAAGGCACCGACTACGTGCTGCCCGGGGATGAAAAGGCGAAAGCTTAAGGATCGGCGCAGCCGCGCCGTCCGTCCGCACTTCTTTCCCGCCCGGTGCGTCACTCCGCCCGGCATGGAGTAAGCAGAATGACCGAACATAACGTCCGCAATTTCAATATCAATTTCGGACCGCAGCATCCGGCGGCGCATGGCGTGTTGCGCCTTGTGCTGGAGCTTGACGGTGAAATCGTCGAGCGCGTCGATCCGCATATCGGCCTGCTTCACCGCGGCACCGAGAAGCTGATCGAGACCAAGACCTATCTGCAGGCGGTTCCCTATTTCGACCGCCTCGATTACGTCGCGCCGATGAACCAGGAACATGCTTTCGCGCTTGCCGTCGAAAAGCTCCTGGATATCCAGATCCCGATCCGCGGCCAGCTGATCCGCGTGCTCTATTCGGAAATCGGCCGCATCCTCTCGCATCTCTTGAACGTCACCACGCAGGCTATGGACGTCGGCGCGCTGACGCCGCCGCTCTGGGGTTTCGAAGAGCGCGAAAAGCTGATGGTGTTCTACGAGCGCGCCTCCGGTTCTCGCATGCACGCGGCCTATTTCCGTCCGGGCGGCGTCCATCAGGATCTGCCGCCGGAACTGGTCGAGGATATCGGCAAGTGGTGCGACCAATTCCCGGCCAAGCTCGACGACATCGACGAACTGCTGACCGGCAACCGCATCTTCAAGCAGCGCAACGTCGATATCGGCGTCGTCAAGCTCGAAGACGCCTGGGCCTGGGGTTTTTCGGGCGTCATGGTGCGTGGTTCGGGCGCTGCCTGGGACCTGCGCCGCGCGCAGCCCTACGAGTGCTATTCGGACATGGAATTCGATATTCCGATCGGCAAGAACGGCGACTGCTACGACCGTTACCTGATCCGCATGATCGAGATGCGCGAATCGGTGAAGATCATGAAGCAGTGCGTCAACCGCCTGCTCGGCGACGCCAGGACCGGCCCGTTCTCGTCAACGGACGGCAAGGTCGTGCCGCCGAAGCGCGGCGAGATGAAGCGGTCGATGGAAGCGCTGATCCATCACTTCAAGCTCTATACCGAAGGGTATCACGTGCCGGCCGGCGAGGTTTATGCGGCCGTCGAAGCCCCCAAGGGCGAGTTCGGCGTCTTCCTGGTCGCCGATGGCACCAACAAGCCTTATCGCTGCAAGATCCGCGCGCCGGGTTACGCCCATCTCCAGGCGATGGATTTCATCTGTCGGGGACACCAGCTGGCCGACGTTTCGGCGGTGCTGGGCTCGCTCGACATCGTCTTTGGCGAGGTGGACCGCTAATGATCCGCGCCGTCGTTTTCATGGGCCTTCTGTCTGCTGCTCCGGCTGCGTTCGCGCAGCAGGCCCAGACGGATGGCCCGATTACGACGCAAAGCGGCGGATCGAAGTCGATGAAGGATCTCCTGTCCGACGGATACGAGATCAAAACCTCCGTTCCCAGTGGAACAAAGTTCATAGTGTTCATGCAGAAAGACAAGTCTGCCTATGCCTGCGAATTCGTGTCGCTCACGAGATCGCGGTGTGGATCCATAAACTGATAAGGCGTGGAAAAGAATGTCCGTTCGTCGATTAGCCGAAGACCAGGTGCAGCCGGCAATTTTCGCCTTCAATGACGAGAATTCCGTCTGGGCCGAGGCAACGATCAGGAAATATCCGGCAGGCCGGCAGCAATCGGCTGTCATCCCACTTCTGATGCGTGCGCAGGAACAGGATGGCTGGGTGACCCGCGCGGCGATCGAGTTCGTCGCGGGCAAGCTCGACATGCCCTATATCCGCGTCCTCGAAGTCGCGACTTTCTATACCCAGTTCCAGTTGAAGCCGGTCGGCACCCGCGCCCATATCCAGGTCTGCGGCACCACGCCCTGCATGCTGCGCGGCGCAGAAGACCTGATGAAGGTCTGTCAGCACAAGATCCATCACGATCCGTTCGCGCTGAACGCCGACGGCACGCTGTCGTGGGAAGAGGTCGAGTGTCAGGGCGCCTGCGTCAACGCGCCGATGGTCATCATCTTCAAGGATGCCTATGAGGATCTGACGCCCGAGCGCCTCGAAGAGATCATCGATGCTTTTGAAGCCGGCAGGGGCCATGAGATCAAGCCCGGCCCGCAGATCGACCGCATCTTCTCGGCCCCCGAAGGTGGCCCGCAGACGCTGAACGACGAGATCAAGCCGGTTCGCACCAATCTCGACCCGCATCCGAGCGCCGAAGAGGTCGCTGCCGCTGCAAGCGTTCCTCCGGCCGATGCCGCCCGTCCGAAGGACACGGCGGCTGAAACCAATCCGTCGCTGAAGACGCCGGCAACGGCGCCGGCGGCTTCCGCCGAGAATGCCAAGGCTGCGGAAAAGCAGCCGCTCCCGGCGACCGCCAAGAGCAAACCGGCTCCGAAGACGCCCGGCAGTGCCGCGGAAGGCGCCCCGCCGGAACCCGGCGCGGTCTCCGGCGACTTGAAGCCGAAGCGCACGCGGCGCAAGACCACGACTGAAGGTGAGTCGTGACATTTGAGAATTTGTGTGCGGCCTTTGAAAAAGGCTGCAATATATCGACTGACAACCGGCTTAATCGCGACGGACTTGTGGAATAGATCATGTTGAAAGATCAGGATCGCATCTTTACCAATATCTACGGCCTCAAGGACAAGTCCCTGAAAGGCGCGATGAGCCGCGGCCATTGGGACGGCACCAAGGAAATCCTTGAGAAGGGCCGGGACTGGATCATCAACGAGATGAAGGCGTCCGGCCTTCGCGGTCGTGGCGGCGCAGGCTTCCCGACCGGTCTCAAGTGGTCTTTCATGCCGAAGGAATCGGACGGCCGTCCGCATTACCTCGTGGTCAATGCCGACGAATCTGAGCCCGGCACCTGCAAGGACCGCGATATCATGCGCCACGATCCGCATACGCTGATCGAAGGCTGCGTGATCGCCGGTTTCGCCATGGGCGCCCATACCGCCTATATCTACGTGCGCGGCGAATACATGCGCGAACGCGAAGCGCTGCAAGCGGCGATCGACGAATGTTATGATTTCGGCCTGCTCGGCGGCAACAACAAGCTCGGCTGGGATTTCGACATCTACGTTCACCACGGCGCCGGCGCCTATATCTGCGGCGAAGAGACCGCGTTGCTCGAAAGCCTCGAAGGCAAGAAGGGCCAGCCGCGCCTGAAGCCTCCGTTCCCGGCGAACATGGGCCTCTACGGCTGCCCGACCACGGTCAACAACGTCGAATCGATCGCGGTCGCCCCGACCATCCTGCGTCGTGGCGCCGGCTGGTTCTCGTCCATGGGCCGTCCGAACAATGTCGGCACCAAGCTGTTCATGCTCTCCGGTCACGTCAACAAGCCGTGCACCGTCGAAGAAGTGATGGGCATCACCTTCCGCGAACTGGTCGACAAGCATGCCGGCGGCATCCGCGGCGGCTGGGATAATCTGCTGGCGGTCATTCCGGGCGGCGCATCCTGCCCGATCGTTCCGGCCAAGGACATCATGGATTGCCAGATGGATTTCGACGGCCTGCGCGCCGTCGGCTCGTCCTTCGGCACGGCAGGCGCCATCGTCATGGACAAGTCCACCGACGTCATCAAGGCGATCGCCCGCATCTCGGCCTTCTTTAAGCACGAGAGCTGCGGCCAGTGCACGCCGTGCCGCGAAGGCACGGGCTGGATGTGGCGCGTGCTTGAGCGCATGGTGAAGGGCAATGCCCAGAAGCGCGAAATCGACATGCTGTTCCAGGTGACCAAGCAGATCGAAGGTCACACCATCTGCGCGCTCGGCGATGCGGCGGCCTGGCCTGTCCAGGGCCTGATCCGGCATTTCCGTCCGGAGATTGAAGCGCGTATCGACCAGTATACCCGAAACGCGACGGCGCACGGCGCCGTCCTGGAAGCTGCGGAGTAGTCAAGTGACAAAGCCGGGCCAGGAGCATGAAGGGAAGGCGGCGGATCGTCCGGCGTTCGATCCAGCACGTTTGCCCGATTTTTCGGACGCGATGAAGCTCAATCCGCTGATGGCGAACATGGCTGCCGCAACCGCGATCAGCTTCGGTATCGCCAGCCAGATGGCCGGTGCCTTCTTCGGTGCGCTGCAGGGCGCGATCGAAACAGGCAATCGCCAGAAGGCTGCCGGCGAGGCTCCGCTTGCCGAGGCTCCGTTTGAAGCGCCCAGGGCTGCGGAAACACCGGCTCCAGTACAGGCACCGGTCGTTGCGGCTGCAGCCGCAAAGCCCGCGCCAATCGCTGAAAAGCCGGCCGCACCGGCTCGCAAGGCGGTTGCCCCGGCGCCCAGGGCTGCTGCACCGGCGCCGAAGGCCGAACCGGTCACGAAGCCGGCTGCCAAGGCCAAGGTTGCGACGGCAAAGGCCGCCGCTCCGAAGGCTCCTGCGAAGCCGGTAGTCGCGGCGAAGACGGTAAAGGCGCCCAAAGCGAAGGTAGCGACGGCGCCTGCCGGCGGCGATCTGAAGCAGATTTCGGGCGTCGGTCCGAAACTGGTGGAAGTGCTGAACGGTTTGGGTGTGACGAACCTCGCGCAGGTCGCAGCCTGGAGCGAAGCCGATATTGCCCGCTTCGACAAGGAATTGGGGCTCGACGGACGCATTAGCCGCGACGATTGGGTCGGCCAGGCGAAAGCCCTGTTGAAATAAAAGAATATGTCCCCGAGTCGCCTGACCCCCAGGAGACCCAAAGGATGGAACCAAGGACGTAAGTGAGACGATGGTTAAGCTGAAGGTTGACGGCAAAGAGGTCGAAGTTCCGGATCATTTCACGCTGCTTCAGGCATGCGAGGAAGCCGGCGCCGAGGTACCGCGCTTTTGTTTCCACGAACGTCTTTCGGTTGCCGGCAATTGCCGCATGTGCCTGATCGAGGTGAAGGGCGGCCCGCCGAAGCCGGCAGCCTCCTGCGCCATGGGCGTGCGCGATATCCGCGGCGGCCCGAACGGCGAGCTGCCGGAAGTCTTCACCAACACGCCGATGGTCAAGAAGGCCCGTGAAGGCGTGATGGAATTCCTGCTGATCAACCATCCGCTGGATTGCCCGATCTGCGACCAGGGCGGCGAATGCGACCTGCAGGATCAGGCCATGGCCTTCGGCATCGACAGTTCCCGCTACACGGAAAACAAGCGCGCCGTCGAAGACAAGTATATCGGACCGCTGGTCAAGACCGTGATGAACCGCTGCATCCACTGCACGCGCTGCGTCCGCTTCACCACCGAAGTCGGCGGCATTTCCGAGCTTGGCCTGATCGGCCGCGGCGAGGATGCCGAGATCACCACCTATCTCGAAAGCGCCATGACCTCGGAACTGCAGGGCAATGTCATCGACCTTTGCCCGGTCGGTGCGCTGACCTCGCGTCCCTTCGCCTTCACCGCCCGTCCGTGGGAACTCAACAAGACCGAATCGATCGACGTCATGGACGCCGTCGGCTCGGCGATCCGCGTCGATACCCGCGGCCGCGAAGTGATGCGCATCATGCCGCGCGTCAACGAGCAGGTGAACGAGGAGTGGATTTCCGACAAGACCCGCTTCATCTGGGACGGCCTGAAGACCCAGCGCCTCGACCGCCCGTACGTGCGCAAAAACGGCCGCCTTCAGGCAGCCTCCTGGGGCGAAGCCTTCGGCGCCATCAGGGCAGCCGTTTCCGGCACCTCTGCCGCAAAGATCGGCGCGATCGCCGGCGATCTGGCTTCGGTCGAAGAAATGTATGCTCTGAAGGAGCTGATCCGCTCGCTCGGGTCGGAAAACCTCGACTGTCGCCAGGACGGGACGGCGCTTGATCCGTCGCTCGGCCGCGCAAGCTACCTCTTCAACCCCACCATCGAGGGCATCGAACAGGCCGGCGCCCTGCTTCTGATCGGCGCCAATCCGCGCCTCGAGGCAGCCGTCCTCAACGCCCGCATCCGCAAGCGCTTCCGCCGCGGCAATTTCCCGATCGGCGTGATCGGCGAAGTCAGCGAGCTGCGTTATGTCTACGATTATCTCGGTGCCGGCGCTGAAACGCTCTCCGATCTCGCTTCCGGTGCGAACGGTTTTGCCGACAAGCTCCGCGCTGCCAAGAACCCGATGATCATCGTAGGGCAGGGGGCTCTCTCCCCTCCGGACGGTGCGGCTATTCTCGCAGCCGCTGCCCAGCTTGCCGGTTCGGTCGGCGCGCTGACCGAAGAGTGGAACGGCTTTGCCGTTCTCCACACCGCCGCCGCCCGCGTCGGCGGCCTCGATCTCGGCTTCGTGCCGGGTGCGAACGGCGCCAATGCCGCTGCCCAGCTTGCCGGCATGGACGTTCTCTTCCTGCTCGGCGCCGATGAACTGGACTTCTCGAAGAAGGGCGCCAAGTTCACCGTCTATATCGGCAGCCATGGCGATGCCGGCGCGCACAATGCCGACGTCATCCTGCCAGGTGCGGCCTATACCGAAAAATCGGGCACCTGGGTCAATACCGAAGGCCGCGTCCAGATGGGCAACCGCGCCGGCTTCGCGCCGGGCGAGGCTCGCGAAGACTGGGCAATCCTGCGCGCGCTCTCCGACGTACTCGGCAAGAAACTGTCCTTCGATTCGCTGGGCGCCCTGCGTGCAAAACTCTATGCGGACTATCCGCATTTCGCCGCCATCGACGAGATCGCGGCAGGTTCGGTGAACGAAATTGCCGCACTCGGCCAAAAAGCTGCTGCTATGACGAAGTCCGGGTTTGCGTCGCCGATCAAAGACTTCTATTTGACGAACCCGATCGCTCGCGCGTCTGCCGTCATGGCTGAATGCTCGGCATTGGCCCGCAACAATTTCCAGGCTGCGGCGGAGTAATTTTGAACATGGACTCGTTCTTTTCCATCTACGTCTGGCCGGGCATCGTCATGGTCGCGCAGTCGCTGCTGCTGCTGGTCTGCCTGCTCGTCTTCATCGCCTATGTCCTGCTCGCCGACCGCAAGATCTGGGCAGCCGTGCAGCTGCGCCGCGGCCCGAACGTCGTCGGCCCCTTCGGCCTGTTCCAGTCCTTCGCCGACCTTTTGAAGTTCGTCTTCAAGGAGCCGATCATTCCCGCCGGCGCCAACAAGGCCGTCTTCCTGCTCGCACCGCTGGTTGCCGTGCTTCTGGCTCTGTCGACTTGGGCCGTTGTGCCGCTCGCGGACGGATGGGTGATCGCCAACATCAATGTCGGCATCCTCTATATCTTTGCGATCTCCTCGCTCGAAGTCTACGGCATCATCATGGGTGGCTGGGCTTCGAACTCGAAATACCCGTTCCTCGGCGCGCTCCGCTCGGCGGCGCAGATGGTCTCCTACGAAGTCTCCATCGGCTTCGTCATCGTCACCGTTCTGCTCTGCGTCGGCTCGCTGAACCTGACCGACATCGTCAATGCCCAGCATGACGGCCTCGGCACGATGATGGGCCTGCCGGCCTCGTTCCTGGACTGGCACTGGCTGGCGCTGTTCCCGATGTTCGTGGTGTTCTTCATCTCGGCGCTGGCTGAAACCAACCGCCCGCCCTTCGATCTTCCCGAAGCGGAATCGGAACTGGTCGCCGGCTTCATGGTCGAATACGGCTCCTCGCCATACATGATGTTCATGCTCGGCGAATACGCGGCCGTCTGCCTGATGTGCGCGCTGACGACCATCCTGTTCCTCGGGGGCTGGCTGCCGCCGGTCGATATCTGGATCCTCAACTGGGTGCCGGGCATCGTCTGGTTCATGCTGAAGTCGATGCTCGTCTTCTTCATGTTCGCCATGGTCAAGGCCTTCGTACCGCGCTACCGCTACGACCAGCTCATGCGCCTCGGCTGGAAGATCTTCCTGCCGCTGTCGCTCGCCATGGTCGTCATCACCGCATTCGTGCTGAAGCTGATGGGATGGGCATGACCATGACCGTCCACGCTTCCGGCATCATTGGAGAATAATATGGCAAGTCTCGGCCAGGCCGTGAATTCGCTGTTCCTGAAGGAGTTCGTCGGGGCGTTCTTCCTGTCGATGCGCTACTTCTTCAAGCAGAAGGCGACGATCAACTATCCGTTCGAGAAGGGCCCAGTCTCCCCGCGCTTCCGCGGCGAGCATGCGCTGCGCCGTTATCCGAACGGCGAGGAACGCTGCATCGCCTGCAAGCTCTGCGAGGCGATCTGTCCTGCCCAGGCGATCACCATCGAGGCAGGTCCTCGCCGCAATGACGGCACCCGCCGCACGGTGCGTTACGACATCGACATGGTGAAGTGCATCTATTGCGGTTTCTGCCAGGAAGCCTGCCCGGTCGATGCGATCGTCGAAGGCCCGAATTTCGAATTCTCGACCGAGACGCGCGAAGAACTCTATTTCGACAAGGCGCGTCTCTTGGAAAACGGCGACCGCTGGGAGCGCGAAATCGCTCGCAACATCGCAATCGATTCGCCCTACCGCTGAGGCGGGGTGATTTATCCGGCGCCGCCCCCATTCAGCGGGCAGCGCGCCGGTGACATCTGGATGAAATGCCCGGCGCATATCACAAGGCCGGGTTTCGACGGGTAGGGGCAATCGCCCCGATCCCGGTGAGGGACGAAAAGGCACCACGATGGGTCTGCAGGCAATCTTCTTCTATCTCTTCGCGTTCATCGCGGTGGCGTCGGCGTTCATGGTCATTTCGGCCAAGAACCCGGTGCACTCGGTATTGTTCCTCATCCTGGTGTTCTTCAACGCCGCCGGTCTCTTCCTGCTGACGGGCGCCGAGTTCCTGGCGATGATCCTGCTGGTCGTCTATATCGGCGCGGTGGCGGTTCTCTTCCTCTTCGTCGTCATGATGCTCGATATCGACTTTGCGGAACTGCGCTCGGGCGTGCTGCAATATGCCCCGATCGGCATATTGGTCGGCCTTATCGTGGCTGCGGAACTGGTGGTCGTCGTCGGCGGCAGCGTGCTGACCCCGGGAGCGGCGAAGGCGATCACCATGCCGATCCCGAACCCGGCGAGCCGCACCAATACGGCCGCCCTCGGCGACGTGCTCTATACGAATTATGTCTACTTCTTCCAGATCGCCGGCCTGGTGCTTCTGGTGGCGATGATCGGCGCGATCGTGCTGACGCTGCGCCACCGCACCAACATCAAGCGGCAGGATATTTCCAGGCAGGTTGCCCGCACGCCCGCGACCGCCGTCGAGGTGGTCAAGGTCAAGCCGGGCCAGGGCGTCTGAGGCGGGAACAAGGAACAGAAAAATGGAAATCGGTCTTTCCCATTATCTCACGGTCAGCGCCATCCTCTTTACGCTCGGCGTTTTCGGCATCTTCCTGAACCGCAAGAACGTCATCATCATCCTGATGTCGGTGGAGCTCATCCTGCTCTCGGTCAACCTCAACATGGTGGCCTTCTCCTCCTTCCTGAACGACATCGTCGGCCAGGTCTTCGCATTGTTCATTCTGACCGTCGCGGCCGCCGAAGCGGCGATCGGTCTTGCAATTCTCGTCGTCTTCTACCGCAACCGCGGTTCGATCGCCGTCGAAGACGTCAATATGATGAAGGGCTGATCGGGTCATGATCTACAAGGCAATCGTCTTCCTACCCCTGATCGGCTTCTTGGTCGCCGGCCTGTTCGGCCGTTCGATCGGCGCGAAGGCGTCCGAATACGTCACCAGCGGCCTGATGATCATCGCCGCCGTGCTCTCCTGGATCGTCTTCTTCAACGTCGCGCTCGCCCACGGCGAAGCAGGCGAGGTGATCAAGGTCCCGGTCATGCGCTGGATCCAGTCCGGCGGCATCGACGTCGAATGGGCGTTCCGCGTCGACACGCTGACGGCGGTCATGTTCGTCGTCGTCAACACAGTCTCGACGCTCGTGCATGTCTATTCGATCGGCTACATGCACCACGATCCGCATCGCCCGCGCTTCTTCGCCTACCTGTCGCTGTTCACCTTCGCGATGCTGATGCTGATCACGTCGGACAACCTCGCCCAGATGTTCTTCGGCTGGGAAGGCGTCGGTCTGGCCTCCTACCTGCTCATCGGCTTCTGGTACAAGAAGCCGTCGGCCTCGGCCGCGGCGATGAAGGCCTTCATCGTCAACCGCGTCGGCGACTTCGGTTTCGTGCTCGGCATTGCCGGCGTCTTCGTGCTGTTCGGCTCGATCAGCTTCGAGACGATCTTCGCAGCTGCCGCCACCTATCTTCCGGCCGCAGGCTCGCCGGAAGCGGCCCAGGCGGTCGTCAACATCTTCGGCATGTCGCTCGACAAGGCGAACGCCGTTACCGTCGTCTGCCTGCTGCTGTTCATGGGCGCGATGGGCAAGTCGGCGCAGTTCCTGCTGCACACCTGGCTTCCTGACGCCATGGAAGGCCCGACCCCGGTTTCGGCGCTCATCCATGCCGCGACCATGGTCACCGCCGGCGTCTTCCTGGTCGCCCGCATGTCGCCGATCTTCGAACTGTCGCCCAACGCTCTGCTGGTCGTCACCGTCATCGGCGCGATCACCGCCTTCTTCGCGGCGACCGTCGGCCTCGTCCAGAACGACATCAAGCGCGTCATCGCCTATTCGACCTGCTCGCAGCTCGGCTACATGTTCGTGGCGCTCGGCGTCGGAGCCTATGGCGCGGCGATCTTCCACCTCTTCACGCACGCCTTCTTCAAGGCGCTGCTGTTCCTGGGCGCCGGCTCGGTCATCCATGCCGTCGACGGCGAGCAGGACATGCGCTACATGGGTGGCCTCAGGAAGCACATCCCGATCACCTTCTGGATGATGACGATCGGCACGCTGGCGCTGACTGGCGTCGGCATCCCGTTCACGCCGATCGGTTTCGCCGGCTTCTTCTCCAAGGACGTGATCATCGAAGCCGCCTATGCCTCGCATTCGCCGGTCTCGGGTTTTGCCTTCACGCTTCTGGTGATCGCCGCTCTCTTCACTAGCTTCTATTCCTGGCGTCTTGCCTTCCTCACCTTCTTCGGCAAGCCGCGCGCGTCCGCCGATGTCATGCACCATGTGCATGAATCGCCAAGCGTCATGCTGGTCCCGCTCTATCTCCTGGCGCTCGGCGCGGTTCTGGCCGGCGTCCTCTTCGAAGGTTACTTCTACGGCGAGGAATATCTCGAATTCTGGAAGGGCGCGCTGTTCACCTCCGAACACAACGAGCTGCTGCACGAATTCCATCATGTGCCGGCGCTGGTGGCTCTCAGCCCCTTCATCGCCATGCTGATCGGTTTCGTCACCGCCTGGTATTTCTACATCAAGTCGCCCTCGACGCCCCGTCGTCTGGCCGCTTCGCAGAAGGTCCTCTACGAGTTCCTGCTCAACAAGTGGTATTTCGACGAACTCTACGACTTCCTGTTCGTCCGCTCCGCCAAGGCGCTCGGCCGGTTCCTCTGGAAGAAGGGTGATGTCGGCGTCATCGATACCTACGGCCCGAACGGCGTTGCCGCCCGCGTGGTCGACGTCACCAACCGGGTGGTCAGGCTGCAGTCCGGTTACCTCTATCACTACGCGTTCGCGATGCTGATCGGCATCGCCGCCCTCGTCACCTGGATGATGCTCGGGAGCTCAATCTAATGACCGACTGGCCAATTCTCTCGACGGTCACCTTCCTGCCGCTGGTCGGCGTGCTGTTGCTGCTTCTGACACGGGAAGACGGCCCCTTCGGGCGCCGCAACATCCTCAACGTCTCGCTGTTCACGACGGTCTTCACCTTCATCGTCTCGCTCTTCATCTGGATCGGCTTCGACAATTCGAATGCCGGCTTCCAGATGGTCGAGAAGCACAACTGGCTCGGCACCGGCATCTCCTACCATCTCGGCGTCGACGGCATCTCCATGCTGTTCGTTATCCTGACGACCTTCCTGATGCCCTTCTGCGTGCTCGCCAGTTGGAATACGATCGAGAAGCGCCTCAAGGAATACATGATCGCCTTCCTGCTTCTGGAAGTGGTGATGACCGGCGTCTTCGTCTCGCTTGACGTCGTGCTCTTCTACGTCTTCTTCGAAGCGACCCTCATCCCGATGTTCGTCATCATCGGCGTCTGGGGCGGCAAGGACCGCGTCTACGCATCCTACAAGTTCTTCCTCTATACGCTGCTCGGCTCGGTGCTGATGATGCTCGCCGTCATGGCCATGTACTGGCAGGCCGGCACGACCGACATGACCGAACTCCTGAAATACGGCTTCCCGGCCGGCATGCAGACCTGGTTGTGGCTCGCCTGCTTTGCGGCCTTCTCGGTCAAGATGCCGATGTGGCCGGTGCATACCTGGCTTCCGGACGCACACGTCCAGGCACCGACCGCAGGCTCGGTCATCCTGGCCGGCGTCATGCTGAAGCTCGGCGGCTACGGGATGATCCGTTTCTCGCTCGCCATGTTCCCGATCGCGTCGGAACATTTCGCGCCGCTGGTCTTCTCGCTGTCGGTCATCGCCATCATCTACACCTCGCTGGTGGCGATGATGCAGGACGACATCAAGAAGCTGATCGCCTATTCCTCGGTCGCCCACATGGGCTACGTCACCATGGGCATCTTTGCGGCCAACGTGCAGGGCGTGCAGGGTGCGATCTTCCAGATGCTGTCGCACGGCATCGTTTCCGGCGCACTCTTCCTCTGCGTCGGCGTCGTTTACGACCGGCTCCACACCCGTGAAATCTCGGCCTATGGCGGCCTCGTCAACAACATGCCGAAATACGCCGTCGCCTTCATGATCTTCACCATGGCCAATGTCGGCCTGCCCGGCACGTCCGGCTTTATCGGCGAATTCCTGACGATCATCGGTGTCTTCCGGGTCAACACCTGGGTGGCTCTGTTCGCCGCCACCGGCGTCATCCTCTCGGCCTCCTACGCGCTCTGGCTCTACCGCCGGGTGATCTTCGGGGCGCTCGAAAAGGAAAGCCTTAAAGGCTTGCTCGACCTTTCCGGCCGCGAAAAGCTCATCCTCTATCCGCTGATCGCGGTCACCATCTTCTACGGCTTCTATCCAGCGCCGATCTTCGATGCGACGGCGGCCTCCGTAGACCTCGTGGTGAACAATTATTCCGCAGCCTTGGCAGCAGCGAAAACGCTTGCGCTCAACGCGCACTGAGACGGGACACGACTGGACATGACCGCTGAAATTCTCTCCCTAAGCCTGCAGCTCTCGATGCCGGAGATCATCCTGGCCGTGGGCGCGCTCGCTCTTCTGATGATCGGCGTCTTTTCCGGCGACAAGTCCGCGCCGACGGTGACGGGGCTTGCGGTGGCGCTGCTTGCGGTCGCAGGCCTCTGGCTGATCTTCATGCCCGGCGAGGGCGTGGCCTATGGCGGCGCCTTCAAGCTCGATGCCTTCGGCCGCTTCATGAAGGTGCTGGCGCTGGTCGGCTCGATCACCGCCATGGTCATGTCCGTCGGCCATGCCAAGTCGGACCACCTCAACCGCTTCGAGTTCCCGGTCCTGCTGGTGCTCTCGACCCTCGGCATGCTGCTCTTGATCTCGGCGAACGACCTGATTGCCTTCTATCTCGCGCTGGAACTGATGTCGCTGGCGCTCTACGTCATCGCCGCCTTCAACCGGGACAGCCTGCGCTCGACCGAGGCCGGCCTGAAATATTTCGTTCTCGGCGCTCTCTCCTCCGGGATGATGCTGTACGGCATGTCGCTGGTCTACGGCTTCACCGGCAATACCGGCTTCGAAGGCATCGCCAAGGTTCTCTCGGCCGAAACTCGCGGCATGGGCCTCATCTTCGGCATGGTCTTCGTACTTGCCGGCGCCTGCTTCAAGATCTCCGCCGTACCGTTCCACATGTGGACGCCGGACGTTTATGAAGGCGCCCCGACCCCGGTCACCGCCTTCTTCGCCGCCGGCCCGAAGGTCGCCGCCATGGCGATCCTGGTGCGCATCGTCTCCGACGCCTTCCTGCCGATCGTCGCCGACTGGCGCCAGATTATCGTCTTCGTCTCGATCGCCTCGATGTTGCTCGGCTCGTTCGCCGCGATCGGCCAGCGCAACATCAAGCGACTGATGGCCTATTCCTCGATCGGCCACATGGGCTATGCGCTCGTCGGCCTCGCAGCCGGCACCGAGACCGGCGTCTCCGGCGTCGTCCTCTACATGACCATCTACATGGTCATGACGCTTGGCACCTTCGCCTGCATCATGGCGATGCGCCGCAAGGAAGGTGGCAATGTCGAGAATGTCGACGATCTCGCCGGCCTCTCCTCCACCAAGCCGTTCATGGCCGTGGTGCTGACCGCGCTGATGTTCTCGATGGCCGGGATTCCGCCGCTGGCAGGGTTCTTCGCCAAGTATTTCGTGTTCGTCGCGGCGATCGAAGCCAAGCTCTATGCGCTGGCGATCATCGGCGTGCTGTCTTCGGTCGTCGGTGCCTATTATTACCTGCGCATCGTCAAGCTGATGTGGTTCGATGAAGCCAAGGGCGAGTTCGCCCGCATCTCCGGCGAGTTGCGCCTGGTCTTTGGTCTCTCCGGTCTCTTCGTCGTCGCCTATGTACTGATCGGCGGACCGATCGGCACGGCGGCGAGCGCGGCCGCGAAGTCCTTCTTCTGAGAATGCCGGGAGCAAGGGGCCGCTTTTCGCTCGATGCGTTCCGCCACGAGGCGCTCGACGAAGTCGGATCCACCAATAGCGAATGTCTCGCCCGCGCTCGCGCGGGCGATTCCGGTTTGTTGTGGCTGACCGCGATGCGCCAGCTCGCCGGCCGTGGCCGCCGTGGCCGGGCCTGGACGTCGGAACCCGGCAATCTCTACGCATCGCTGCTGCTGATCGATCCTGCGCCACCGGAAAGGATCGGCTCTTTGCCGCTCGCGGTCGCAGTCGCCGTCCACGCCGCCGTCAGGTCGGTTTTGCCGCCGGGCGGCGAGCCGCTCGACGTCAAATGGCCGAACGATATCCTGATCGGCCGCAAGAAGACCTGTGGTATTCTGCTGGAAGGCGAGGGGCTGCCGGACGGCCGCCGCGCGCTCGTCATCGGCATCGGCATCAATATCCGCCACATGCCCGACAGTGCGACTTACGCGGTAACCCGGCTTGCCGACCATGGCGCCAACATCTCGCCGGAAGAGCTTTTCGCGCATCTTTTCAGGGAGATGGCACAAGTTCTGGAAGCCTGGGACGAGGGCCGGGGCACGCCCGAAATCAGCCGGCGCTGGCGCGAAGTCGCCTGCGGCATCGGCGAAAAAATCACCGTGAACCTGCCGGACCGCTCGCTTGTTGGCACATTCGCAGGTATCGATGACAAGGGATTTCTGCTGCTCGATACCGGATTGGGCGCGCTGATGTCGATCGCCGCCGGTGATGTATTTTTTCAAGGAATGGAATAGACAAAGAAAATGGCAAACCAAGAAGAACTGGTGTTTCTGCCGCTTGGCGGCGTGGGCGAGATCGGCATGAACCTCGCCCTCTACGGCTATGGAACGCCGGAGAAGCGCCAGTGGATCATGGTCGATTGCGGCGTGACCTTTCCGGGGCCGGAGCTGCCGGGCGTCGATCTCGTGCTGCCGGATATCCGCTTCCTCGCCAGCCAGCGCAGCCATCTCAAGGCGATGATCATCACCCATGCGCACGAGGATCACTACGGCGCGATGAACGACCTCTGGCCGGGCCTCAACGTGCCCGTCTATGCCTCGCCGTTCACCGCCGGCATGCTGGAAGCGAAGCGCGAATACGAAGGGTCGCGCGCCGAAATTCCGGTGACGATCTTCAAGGCCGGCGACCGCATCAATATCGGCCCGTTCGAGATCGAGGCGATCGGCGTCAACCACTCGATCCCCGAGCCGATGTCGCTGGTGATCCGCACCCCGCTCGGCAATGTCGTCCATACCGGCGACTGGAAGATCGACCATGCGCCGTCTCTCGGACCGTTCACCGATGAGGCGCGCTTCCGCAAGATCGGCGACGAGGGCGTGCTGGCGCTGATGTGCGACAGCACCAATTCCATGCGCGAGGGCGTTTCGCCATCGGAAGAGGAAGTCTCCGAGGGCCTGCGCCAGATCATCGAAGCGGCCGAGGGCAGGGTGGCGATCACCACCTTCTCGTCGAATGTCGGCCGCATCCGCTCGATCGCCCAGGCAGCGGACGCTGCAGGCCGCGAAGTGCTGCTGCTCGGTTCTTCGCTGAAGCGCGTCGTCGGCGTCGCCCGCGACATCGGCATCATGGAAGGCCTCAAACCCTTCATCGCCGAGGACGAATACGGCTATATCCCGCGCGACAAGATCGTCGTGATCCTGACCGGCAGCCAGGGCGAGCCGCGCGCAGCGCTCGCCAAGATCGCCCGCGACGAGATGCGCCATGTGGCGCTGACATCGGGCGATACGGTGGTGTTTTCCTCGCGTACCATTCCCGGCAACGAGAAGGCGATCATCGAGATCAAGAACGGCCTGATCGAGCAGGGTATCAAGATCGTCACCGACAGCGACGCGCTCGTCCACGTCTCCGGCCACCCGCGCCGCAGCGAACTGGTGCAGATGTACGAATGGACCCGCCCGCAGATCCTCGTGCCGGTCCACGGCGAAGCGGCTCACCTGACCGCCCAGGCCGAACTCGGCGCCTCCGCCGGCATCAAGACCATTCCGCGTGTCCGCAACGGCGATATCCTGCGTCTGGCACCCGGCCCCGCCGAGGTGATCGGCGAGGCGCCGCATGGTCGCATCTTCAAGGACGGCAAGCTGATCGGTGATTTCGAGGAAATGGGCATCGGCGACCGCCGCAAGCTCTCCTTCGTCGGCCACGTCTCCGTCAACGTCCTGCTCGACACCCGCTATGACTTCGTGACCGACCCCGATCTCATCGCCTTCGGCCTGCCGGAATTCGACGACGAGGGCGAGGACATGGAGGATACGCTCTACGACGCCGTTCTCGGCGCCGTCGAAAGCATCCCGCGCGCCCGCCGCAAGGATCTCGACATGGTCCGCGAGGCGATCCGCCGCGCCGTCCGCTCCGCCGCCAACGAGGCCTGGGGCAAGAAACCGATCGTGACGGTGTTTGTTACTCGCCTCTGAGGGGCGGGGGTCGGACGTCCGTTTTGGAGTGAGATGGTGCCACGAGTCGATCTCCTCCCTTGAGGGGGAGATGCCCGGCAGGGCAGAGGGGGGACCTCCACATATTCATCGGCAACCGTATTTGCCGCACCGTCGCCATCCCCCTCTGTCACCTTCGGTGACATCTCCCCTCAAGGGGGGAGATCATAGGGAGCCCGCGGCACCGTCCGCATCTCTATAGGCAGCTGCTCCAAAACCGCCTAACCTGCACTTGGGAGGACCAAACCATGCTCGGACGCGTCAATCACATCGCTATAGCCGTCCCGGATCTTGCCGCCGCGACCTCGACTTACCGCGACACGCTCGGCGCCCGCGTCTCGCAGGCACAAGCCCTGCCCGAGCACGGTGTCACCGTGGTCTTCGTCGAACTCCCCAACGCCAAGGTGGAGCTCCTGGAACCGCTGGGCGCCGATTCTCCCATTGCGGCCTTCCTCGAGAAGAATCCGTCCGGCGGCATGCACCATATCTGCTACGAAGTGGATGATATCATCGCTGTCCGCGACCAGTTGAAGGCGGCCGGTGCGCGGGTCCTCGGAGACGGCAATCCGAAGACCGGAGCTCATGGAAAACCCGTGCTTTTCCTGCATCCGAAGGACTTCAACGGCACCCTGGTCGAGCTCGAACAGGTATGATTCCCACAGCTGTGACATCACGTCAGGGCCTTCAGGTTTGAGCTTGCCTGCCTTTCAGCCTATAAGGCGCCAATTCTTCGAACCGGAATCGAGTCGAAATCATGCCTCTGTTGACGGTCGCGGCCATCTATTTCATCATCTGGTGGACCGTGCTCTTCATCGTCCTTCCGCTCGGTTATCGCAGCCAGCAGGAAGATGGTGAAGTGACCAGTGGGACCGTGGAAAGCGCCCCGAGCAAGTTTCGCGGCGGCCGCGTCGTGCTTTTGACGACGGTGATCTCGACAGTGCTCTATGCCGGCTACCACGTCGCATCCGTCTATTTCGGCGTCGGCATTGCCGATATTCCCGTCATCGTGCCGACCTTCGACTGAAGCGCAAGAATAAGGCAGGATCATCGGGAGCCTGTCATTTCCCTGTCATCATTTGAGGGCATAGGAGCGGCGGCGAAGACGCTGGCGCAGCTGTTCGGCTGGTGAAAAAGCAAAAAAAAACAAGGCGGTTAAGCCTTGTTTCTAGTTTCGCGTGATCTGTAACCGTTACCGGGGCAGCGACAAGCGCGCCTAAGATCTGATCCTCCCAAGACTTGACCGCGAAATGGCAAGAATTTGAACTCCTTGCCTCTTTTGTGGGCTGAACCTAGCTCAAAGGATGTGCTTTGTCATCCGCTTTTTTTGTATTTTTGCTACACTTCGATAAAATTTTTGAGTTGACAAAAATGTCGCACGTTTGCCACGAAATCCCCGTTTTTAGCGGGTCTGCAGATGCCCGGCGCGGAATCGTGACATCGTGCGATTCATGCGGGGGCGGGTTCCCTTGGAGCCCCGGAACGGCTATGTACCCTCGCCATATCACTGAAGAAACGGGCGATTCCTGGATTGAAGGATAGGCCCGGCAACCGCGGAAATCTCGATGCGCCTGTCCCGCTATTTTATGCCCATCCTGAAGGAAAACCCCAAGGAAGCGGAAATCGTGTCCCACCGGCTGATGCTGCGTGCCGGCATGATCCGCCAGCAGAGCCAGGGCATCTATTCCTGGCTGCCGCTCGGCAAGCGCGTGCTCGACAAGGTCAACGCTATTATCCGCGAGGAGCAGAACCGCTCCGGCGCGATCGAGGTGCTGATGCCGACGCTGCAGTCGGCTGAGCTCTGGCAGGAAAGCGGCCGTTACGACGATTACGGCAAGGAAATGCTGCGCATCAAGGACCGCCAGGAGCGCCCCATGCTCTACGGCCCCACCAATGAGGAAATGATCACGGACATTTTCCGGTCCTACGTCAAATCCTACAAGAACCTGCCGCTCAACCTCTATCACATTCAGCTGAAGTTCCGTGACGAGATCCGTCCGCGTTTCGGCACGATGCGTTCGCGCGAATTCCTGATGAAGGACGCCTATTCCTTCGATCTCACCAAGGAAGGTGCGCTGCACGCCTATAACAAGATGTTCGTCGCCTATCTGCGTACCTTCGCGCGTCTCGGCCTGCGCGCCATCCCGATGCGCGCCGATACCGGTCCGATCGGCGGCAACCACAGCCACGAATTCATCATCCTGGCCGATACCGGCGAGTCGGAAGTTTTCTGCCACAAGGACTTCATCGATTTCGACATTCCCGGCGCGGAGACCAATTTCGACGACGTCGCCGGTCTGCAGGCGGTTTTCGACAAGTGGACCTCCATCTATGCCGCGACCTCGGAAATGCACGACGAGGCCGCTTTCGACGTCATTCCCGAAGGGGACCGGCTGTCCGCCCGCGGCATCGAGGTCGGCCATATCTTCTATTTCGGCACCAAGTATTCTGAACCGATGGGCGCCAAGGTGCAGGGTCCGGACGGCAAGGAACACCCTGTCCACATGGGTTCCTACGGTATCGGCCCGACCCGCCTTGTTCCCGCCATCATCGAAGCATCGCATGACGACAATGGAATCATCTGGCCGGCATCGGTCGCACCGTTCGACGTCGTGGTGATCAACATGAAGCCGGGCGACGAGGCCTGCGACCGGATCTGCGAAACGCTCTATGGCGGCCTCGAAACGATCGGCAAGGACGTGCTCTACGACGACACGGACGAACGCGCCGGCACCAAGTTCGCGACCGCCGACCTGATCGGCGTGCCGGTCCAGGTGATTGTCGGGCCTCGCTCCGCCGCAGTCGGCGAAGTGGAGGTCAAGGACCGCAAGACCGGCGAGCGCGAAACGCTGACCGTCGAAGCGGCCATGAACAGGCTCGCCGGCCGATAAGCCGGTCGGGCTACAGGGCGGATCTACCGCCGACGGCAGGTTGAGGAGACGGCATGGCGAGCGTCGCGGCGAATGGTGAAGCGGTAAAGGCGGACGCGGCGCGTGCGGCCGGTCCTTTCTCGGCCTTCGAGCGGATGGTCGCCTGGCGCTATCTGCGGTCGCGCCGCCGCGAGGCCTTCATCTCGGTCATCGCCGGTTTTTCCTTCATCGGCATCATGCTCGGCGTCGCGACGCTGATCATCGTCATGGCCGTGATGAACGGGTTCCGCACCGAGCTCATCTCGCGCATCCTCGGCATCAACGGCCACATGATCGTCCAGCCGATCGACGGGCCGCTGACGGATTACGCGGAACTCACCCAGAAATTCTCAGGCGTGCCGGGTGTGCGGATGGCGCTGCCGCTGGTCGAGGGCCAGACGCTGGCGTCGGGCCGCGGCGGTGCGGGTTCCGGCGCGCTGGTGCGTGGCGTGCGCCCGGAGGACCTCGAAAAGCTGTCGGAAGTCGCCGGCAACATCAAGTCGGGCGACATGGTCGGTTTTGCCTCGGGGCAGGGCGTGCTGGTCGGCTCGAGACTCGCGGCCCAGCTCGGCCTGTCGGCCGGCGACCAAATCACCCTGATCTCGCCGGAAGGCGACGTGACGCCGATGGGCGTCAATCCGCGCGTCAAATCCTATCCCGTCTCCGGCATTTTCGAGATCGGCATGTCGGAATACGACGCGACGATCATCTACATGCCGCTCGAGGAATCGCAGCTCTATTTCAATGCCGAAGGCCTCGTTCAGTCGATCGAACTGTTTGTCGACAATCCCGACGATATCGACGGTCTTCGCCCGAAAATCGAAGCTGCGGCCGGCCGCCAGATCTTCATCACCGACTGGCGCCAGCGCAACCAGACCTTCTTTTCCGCCCTCCAGGTGGAGCGCAACGTCATGTTCATGATCCTGACCCTGATCGTGCTGGTGGCGGCGCTCAACATCATCTCGGGCCTGATCATGCTGGTGAAGGACAAGGGCAGCGATATCGCCATCCTGCGCACCATGGGCGCGGGCGCGGGCGCGATCATGCGCATCTTCTTCATGACCGGTGCGGCGATCGGCCTCGTCGGAACGTTCGCGGGCGTCCTGCTCGGTGTCGTCGTCTGTCTGAACGTCGAATCGATCCGCCAGTTCTTCTCCTGGATCTCGGGCACCATCCTTTTCGATCCGGAGCTTTATTTCCTCAGCCAGCTGCCGGCTGAAATGAGCTTTGGCGAGACCTTCTCGGTCGTCATGATGGCGCTGGTTCTCTCCTTCATCGCCACCATCTTCCCGGCATGGCGGGCCTCCCGGCTCGATCCTGTCCAGGCCCTTCGATACGAATAGGACTTGGCATACTTCATGGCACGCAAAACCGTCTTGCAGCTCTCGGGCGTCGAACGTCACTATGGCCAGGGCGAGACCACGCTTTCGATCCTCAAGGGTGCCGATTTCGACCTGAAGACCGGCGAGATCGTCGCGCTGGTCGCCCCGTCGGGCACCGGTAAATCGACCCTTCTGCATCTCGCCGGCCTGCTCGAACATCCGGACGCCGGGGAGGTCTTCCTCGCCGGGCAGGCCTGCAACGGGCTTCCTGATGCGGAGCGCACTGCGATGCGCCGCAACCAGATCGGTTTCGTCTATCAGTTCCACCATCTCCTGCCGGAGTTTTCCGCCGTCGAGAACATCATGATGCCGCAGCTGATCGCCGGCCTTTCCAAGGCCGAAGCGAAGGAACGGGCAAGCCAGCTTCTGGACTACATGCGGATCGGCCACCGCGCCGAGCACCGTCCCTCCGAACTGTCCGGCGGCGAGCAGCAGCGGGTAGCGATCGCCCGCGCGGTTGCCAACGCCCCGCGCGTGCTTCTCGCCGACGAGCCGACCGGCAATCTCGACCCCAAGACCGCATCCTACGTCTTCGACGCGCTGGAGGCGCTGGTACGCCAGTCGGGCCTCGCGGCCCTGATCGCCACCCACAACCACGACCTCGCCAGCCGCATGGACCGCCGCGTGACGATCGAGGGCGGCAAGGTCGTCGAGATGTGAAGAGGCGGACTTCCGCTGGATAACCCACGTGCTGTCTGGATCCTCGGGTTTAACCCGAGGACGAGGATGACGGAGAGAGCGGCGGATGACGGAGGAGAGGGTACAACACCCAAGGTCGTCATCTGACGTCCAAGGTCGTCATCCTCGGGCTTGACCCGAGGATCTACACTCCAGACGCCGACCTATCCGGGCACAATCGGCACCTCCCCGTCAGCCCCATCAAGCACTTAGCCTCCCCTTCATCCCCGCCTTCCCGACCCGTGCCTACAATCTCCCCGTTCCGTCACGGATACACCGGCAGGCGTGCCGGCGAGGCGGGACCGGCGCCGGGTGGCAGGAAACGACGTAAGTCCTTCCCTTCGGGGTTCGCGGAAAATGGTCTCCCTCCGGCGACGTGGGACCGGTGAGAAGCTGTCGGACCGACTTCTCTTCTCGTTTTCCATCATGGAGCGCCGGGCGTGCCTGTGAGGCACACAGGGTGATCGGGGCCGCGCCGTGCGGCGTCCGAGGGTTTTTCAAGGACCCGGATGTGCGGCGCAGGTGGAAGACGATGCCGGGCGGCGGTCATGGCCCGCGGCATCGTCGCCTGAGAGCGTGCATGACGCCCTCTCTTGAGGGGCACGCAACCGTTCCCATAACCCCCGTCATCGCAGAGGGACCGAAGTCGCGGATATTAACCGCCGAACGGGGCGCTGAGAGGTGTCACCTATTACTTATCTTACGAGGCAGCTTTCAGCGCCTCGTCCGAACCATTGCGTACCCGGATTGGTTATCCAAGTCCGGACGTGCCCGCATGCGTTCAATCTCAAGTTAACGGATCGTTTACCAGGTGACGGAGGATATCGGGGCATGTTTTGTTTCCGGTCTGTTCTTTTGTTGACTCTCAAACAAAATGAGAACAAAATAAAAACATAAGAGAACACGGGAGACGACGATGACTGACCTGCTTCGTGACATTGCCGCATTCGCTTCAATCGCCACCTTCGTGGCCAGCCTTTCGATGATCATGATGGCCATGTAATCGGAGCCCTCCGGCCGAAAGCGGTTGAGGGGGGAAATCCGAACTGGACTCTGAAGTCCCTGCGCCGGACAATAGCCTGATTCATGAGATGGATATGGCGCAGATATGGCAGATACAGTGGACGTAAAATCGGGATCGGAAGCGCTGGGGGCGACCCCGCAATTCGTTCACCTTCGCGTCCATTCCGCCTATTCGTTGCTTGAAGGCGCGCTGCCGCTCAAGAAGATCCTCTCGAAGGCAATCGCGGACAATCAGCCCGCGATCGCGATCACCGATACCAACAATCTCTTCGTTGCCCTGGAATTCGCCCAGAAGGCGATCGGCGACGGCCTGCAGCCGATCATCGGCTGCCAGCTGTCGATCGATATGGAAGACCAGTCCGACGAGCGCCGCAACAGCCACCAGCAGCTCGCCAAGCTGCCGGCGATCGTCGTGCTGGCGGCCAATGCCACCGGTTACGAACGGCTGGTCGACCTTATCAGCCGGGCCTATCTGGGCGGTGAGGGGCATCAGTCCATCCATATCTGCCGCTCCTGGCTGGAGGACGGCGGCACCGAAGGTCTGATCGCGCTGACCGGCGCCGGCACCGGTCCGGTCGATACCGTTCTGAAGGAAGGCAATGCCACGCTTGCCGAAGCAAGGCTCCTGAAGCTCAAGGAAATCTTCGGCGACCGGCTTTATGTCGAACTGCAGCGCCACGGCGCCTATGACCGGCGCCACGAGCACAAGATCGTCACGCTCGCCTACGATCACGACCTGCCGCTAGTCGCGACCAACGAAGCCTTCTTTCCCACTAAGGCCGATTACGATGCCCATGACGCGCTGATGGCTGTTGCCCATAACGCGATCGTCTCGGACGACACCCGATTCCGCCTGACGCCGGACCATTATCTGAAGAGCCGCGCCGAGATGGCAAAGCTGTTCGCCGACCTGCCGGAGGCGCTTGAAAACACGGTCGAGATCGCCCGCCGCTGTTCCTTCGTGCTGAAAACCCGCAATCCGATCCTGCCGCGCTTCACCGGCGCCACGGACGATCCGGCGGAAGCCGAGCGCGCCGAGGCGGAGGAACTGCGCCGCCAGTCCGTGGAAGGTCTCGAAGAGCGCATCGCGACGCTCGGCATCACGCGCGGTTATACCGAACAGGACTATCGCGAACGGCTGGACTTCGAGCTCAGCGTCATCGAGAAGATGAAGTTTCCAGGCTACTTCCTGATCGTTGCCGACTTCATCAAATGGGCCAAGCAGCAGGGCATCCCGGTTGGTCCCGGCCGTGGTTCCGGTGCGGGCTCGCTGGTCGCCTACGCGCTGACCATTACCGACGTCGATCCGCTGCGCTTCTCGCTTCTGTTCGAGCGCTTCCTCAATCCCGACCGCGTCTCGATGCCGGACTTCGACATCGACTTCTGCCAGGACCGCCGCGAAGAGGTGATCCGTTACGTGCAGCAGAAATACGGCCGCGAGCAGGTGGCGCAGATCATCACCTTCGGTTCGCTGCAGGCGCGCGCCGCCTTGCGCGACGTCGGCCGCGTGCTCGAGATGCCCTATGGCCAGGTCGACAAGATCTGCAAGCTGGTGCCGAACAACCCGGCCAACCCGACGCCCCTGTCGAAGGCGATCGAGGAGGATCCGAAATTCCAGGAGGAGGCCGACAAGGAACCGGTCGTCGCCCGCCTCCTCGATATCGCCCAGAAGATCGAAGGCCTCTACCGCCACGCCTCGACCCACGCCGCCGGCATCGTCATCGGCGACCGGCCGCTGTCGAAGCTGGTACCGATGTATCGCGACCCGCGCTCGGACATGCCGGTCACCCAGTTCAACATGAAATGGGTGGAGCAGGCGGGCCTCGTGAAGTTCGACTTCCTCGGCCTGAAGACGCTGACCGTGCTGAAGACCGCCGTCGATTTCTGCCGCAAGCGCGGCATCGAGGTCGATCTCGCCAAGATCCCGCTCGACGACACCAAGACCTACGAAATGCTCTCGCGCGGCGAGACGGTCGGCGTGTTCCAGGTGGAAAGTGCGGGCATGCGCAAGGCGCTGATCGGCATGCGGCCAGACTGCATCGAGGACATCATCGCGCTCGTGGCGCTTTATCGTCCGGGCCCGATGGAGAACATTCCGACCTACAACGCCCGCAAGCACGGCGAGGAGGAGATCGAGTCGATCCATCCGATGATCGACCATCTCTTGAAGGAGACCCAAGGGGTTATCGTCTACCAGGAGCAGGTCATGCAGATCGCCCAGGTGCTCTCGGGCTACTCGCTCGGCGAGGCCGACCTGCTGCGCCGCGCCATGGGCAAGAAGATCAAGGCGGAGATGGACCAGCAGAGCGAACGCTTTGTCGATGGCGCCATCAAGAACGGCGTCTCCAAGCCGCAGGCCAACAATATCTTCGAACTGCTCGCCAAGTTCGCCAACTACGGCTTCAACAAATCGCACGCCGCGGCCTACGCCATCGTCTCCTACCAGACGGCCTTCATGAAGGCGCATTACCCGGTCGAGTTCCTCGCGGCCTCGATGACCTACGATATGGCGAACAGCGAGAAGCTCAACGATTTCCGGCAGGATGCGGGCCGCCTCGGCATCGCGGTCATTCCGCCGTCGGTGCAGACGTCGTTCCGGCATTTCGAGACCGGCGACAACCGGATCTATTATGCGCTCGCCGCCATCAAGGGCGTCGGCGAGTCGGCGGTCGACCACATCACCGAAGTGCGCGGCGATGTGCCGTTTGCCAGCATCGAGGATTTCTGCCTCAGGATCGATCCGAAACAGGTCAACCGCCGCGTCATGGAAAGCCTGATTTCGGCCGGCGCCTTCGATTGTTTCGGCCGCGACCGCGCCGAGCTGATCGGCGGTCTCGACCGCATCATCGGTTATGCGCAGCGCGCACAAGGGGAAAAGGTCAGCGGCCAGCACGACATGTTCGGCTCGTCCTCCGCCTCCGGGCCGGAAACGCTGATCTTCCCGTCGTTTACGCCGTGGATGCCGTCCGAAATGCTGATGCGCGAATATCAGGTGCTCGGCTTCTATCTCTCCGCCCACCCGCTCGATGCCTATGCCAATGTGCTCGCCAAGATGCGCGTCCAGAATTTCGCGGACTTTTCGGCGGCCGTGAAACAGGGCGCCACCGCCGGCCGGCTGGCCGGGACGGTGACCGGCAAGCAGGAACGCAAGACCCGCACCGGCAACAAGATGGGCATCGTCACCTTCTCGGATGCGACCGGCCAGTTCGAGGCGGTGCTGTTTTCGGAGGGGCTGGCGCAATATCGTGACCTGCTCGAGCCCGGCAAGTCGCTGGTCATCACCGTGCAGGCGGAGGAACGGCCGGAAGGCATCGGCCTGCGCATCCAGACGGCGCAGTCGCTCGAGGAGAAATCGGTGCAGATGCAGAAGGCGCTGCGCGTCTTCGTGCGCGATTCAGGCCCGCTGCGCACTGTCGCGCGGCACTTGAATGCCCGGGGCGACGGGCTGGTATCCTTCGTGGTCATCAAGGATGACGGCAAGCGGGAGATCGAGGTGGAGCTGACGGAGAAATACCGCATCTCGCCGGAAATCGCCGCGGCGCTTCGCACAGCGCCGGGCGTTCTCGATGTCGAGCTGGTCTAACGCGCATGTCGCGCAAAAGTGTGCAGCGGTTTTGCGATAATGACATGCGTAGAAATACGCGACTCAGTAGAGACCATAGGCGCGGGGCTTCGCCTCCGTCCGCCGCTGGCTGACCGGCTGCGGCCTGATGATGGAGGCCTGCGCTTCGGCCACCCGCTGTACCGGCTGGGTGACAGTGATGAAATCGGTGCCATCGCCGGTATCCGCGCCGATGCCCTGGTCGTTGATCGTGAGAGATGAGCCGTCGCTGATCAGCGTCTCGATCCGGTCGCGAATGTCGGCCGGGATTTCGATGCGGGCAAGCGCCTTTGCGGCGGCGCCCGGCGCATAGGGATCGTCGGCGACCGTGATCCCGAGCCGCTGCTTCATCGCAGCGCTGAGGCCGTTGGGAACCGTGACGCTGTGCCATTCGGCCGTCTCTTCCTTGCGCTCGACCTTGTCGACGCTGAAGAAATGCGTGCCGAGCGCGATTTCGGGATCCTTGATGCCGACCGGAGCCTCGAACAACGGCTGGAAATTCTGGCGCACCATGATCTGGCCCATCGGCGGGCGCGGCTGGCCGGCGGTCTCATAGAGCGAGTCGAGGAATTCCGGCGTCACCAGCGCGCCCTTGGGCGACAGGTTCTTCCAGCGCTTGAAACCGGCAATCGCGCTGCGGGTCATCGGACCGGCGAAACCGTCGCCGCCGCCGGTGTCGAAACCGAGCTGCTGCAGCAGGATCTGTGCGTCCATTAGCGCCTCGCGCTCGCCTCGGCGGGTGATGAGGATGCGCAGCGGTGCGACATCCTCTGCGGCAACAGCGGCCGGCTTGGTCGTTGTCGGCGACGCGTCTGTCGTCGGATGGACGATCGACGGGTTGTTCGGCACCACGTTCATCGCCACTTCGACCGGCTTGGAATCGACCGGTTTGGAACTACTGCTGATCGACGAGGTCCTCAGCTGCACGTCGGAAAGCAGCGGTCCTGTCGGCAGCGGCTTGCGCGGCAGGAACAGGTTGGCGTTCTCGATCAATTGCGGCACGACCGGCGCATCGGTGATGATCACATGCGCGCCGCGCTCGGTCATCTGGAAGAGCGACTTGGCAAAGGCGCCCGGCATCCGCACGCAGCCGTGCGAGGCGGGATAGTTCGGTACGCTGTTCGACTCATGAAGCGCGATGCCGGACCAGGTCAGGCGCTGCATCCACGGCATGGGCGCGTTCGAATAGAGGTTGGATTCGTGATATTTCTGTTTTTCGAGGATCGAGAAGATGCCGCTCGGCGTCGAATGACCTTGCTTGCCGGTCGAAACCTTCGAGGTGGTGACAACCGTTTCGCCGTCATAGACGACGAGCGACTGCTTGTCCTTGGAAACGATGATTTGCAGCGTGCGGGCACCTTCCGCAAAAGCCGCATGCGACAGCATGGTCGCAGACAAAAGACCTAACCCGAACACCAGGCGACGCAACATGACCGACCCCATACGCAATACAAGACCCGCATATTAGCGCACGAGGTTTAAGGAAGGTTATCCGCGCCGCGAGTAGTTTTAACGTTATGGTTAATAACGGATCACATTTCATTGATCCCGGCGGCGGCTTCCGAAAGTATATCCGGTCTCGACGGCAGCCTTGCCGAACTTGTCGCGCAGCTTGTCCATCGCCGCTTCCGCGGCCGCCCGGCGGCCTGCCTGGCGGTCGACCAGATCGGGCGGATCGGCACGCGCGGGGTCGCCGAGATCGGTGACGCCGATGCCGAGCAGGCGGAATTTGGTGCCGTCGGTCTCGCGTTCCATCAGCGACAGGCCGGTCCTGAAAATCCGGTCGGCGAGCTGGGTCGGGTCCTCGAGCCGCTTGTTGCGGGTGCGGCTCTTGAAGTCGGCGGTCTTCAGCTTGAGAACGACGGTCTGCCCGGCGATGCCGTGTTTCTTCAGCCGCGCCGAGACCTTCTCGGAAAGCCGGCGCAGGATCGGCACGAGGTCGTCATAACGCGAGATGTCGTCGAAGAAGGTGGTCTCGGCCGAAACGCTCTTCGCCGCTTCGTTCGGATGCACTTCGCGATCGTCGATGCCGCGCGAGAGGCGGTAGAGCCGCTGGCCGATCGAGCCGTAGCGGCGCATTAGGTCGGCTTCCTGCATGGTCTGGAGCTGGCCGATGGTGCGGATCCCGTCCGCCTCCAGCGTCGCGTTGAACGCCTTGCCGACGCCCCAGATGGTGGTGACGGGTCGGGTCGCCAGGAATTCCAGCGCCTCTTCCTGGCCGATCACCGAAAAGCCGCGCGGCTTCTGCAGGTCGGAAGCGACCTTGGCGAGGAATTTGCAATAGGAGAGGCCGACCGAAACGCTGATGCCGATCTCGTCCTGCACCCGCTTGGCGAATTTCGCGAGGATGCGGGCCGGGGGAGCATGATGCAGCCGTTCGGTGCCGGCGAGTTCGAGGAAGGCCTCGTCGATCGACAGTGGCTGAACCAGCGGCGTCAGGTCGTGCATCATGGCGCGCACCTGCCGCCCGACCGTCACATATTTTTCCATGTTCGGCGGGATCACGACGGCGTCGGGGCAGAGTTCCAGCGCCTTGAACATCGGCATTGCCGAGCGGACGCCGTTGATGCGGGCAATGTAACAGGCCGTCGAGACGACGCCGCGTTTGCCGCCGCCGATGATCACCGGCTTGTCGGCAAGCTCCGGATTGTCGCGTTTTTCGATCGTCGCGTAGAAGGCGTCGCAATCGATATGCGCCAGCGTCAGGCCATAGAGCTCCTTGTGATAGACGAGGCGCGGGCTGCCGCAGGCGCGGCAACGGCGCACTTCCGCCTTCTGCTCCGCAAGGCAGTCGCGACAGAAGCCGGGTGTCTTGTCAGGCGTAGGCGTCATGGCTGAGAACAAAGATTGAACATTGTGACGTTAAAGCCTAAGCTTGTGAGTCACAAGGGAGAGCGTAGAGGTTTGGCGTGGATATCGATCTTCGGTTCGAGCCCGTGACGGCGGAACGCTGGGAGGATTTCGAAATGCTCTTCGGCCCGCAGGGGGCCTTCTATCACTGTTGGTGCGTCGCGTTGCGCCTGCCCCAGGCGGTGCGCACGAAGATGCAGCCGCAGGAGCGGAAGGACCATATCCGCGGCCGCATAACCGCCGGTCCGCCGCCCGGCATTCTGGCTTATTCGAAGGCTGAACCGGTGGCCTGGGTGCAGGTGGGACCGCGGCACGACGTGCCGCAGTTCAATTCGCCACGCACCGTCTCGCGCCCGCTGGAGGAGGCGGATGCAACCGATCCCTCCGTCTGGGCGGTCAGCTGTTTTTTCCTGACGCCGAAGCTCAGGGGCAAAGGGCTGAGCCACCGTCTGCTGTCGGGTGCCATCGACTATGCGCGCCGGATGGGAGCGCGTTTCGTCGATGCCTGTCCGATCGATCATGTGAAACAGTCGAAATCGGTGACGCTGTGCATCGGCTCGACGGCGATCTTCGACGCCGCCGGCTTCGACGTGGTGGAACGCCGCAAGGACGGACGGCCGCTGATGCGGCTGGAACTCTAGATGTCAGGCGGCTTTGGGCTGGATATGGCTACGGATCAGCTCGGCGGCATGGGCCCAGTCGGTTGCCCGGACGATGCCTTCGGCGGGTTTCGGCGCAAGCAGATGCAGGGGCGAGTCGGGCATCATGTGGAGGAGGAGGCACTCAGAGACATGATCCCGCACCGAATGAAGATTATGCGCCATGTCGTCGATGAAGACGGAGGGCAGGGGGCGCCCGGCATGCAGGCGCTGCATGATCGGCCCCTTCGGCTCTTCGCTGGCGATCATCGGGAAGGTGAGGCCGATCTGGTCGAGAAGCCGGCGGCGGTGTTCCCGATAGCGCGGCGGCATCGCGGTGAGAAACACGACGTCGGCATCCTTCGACAGCGCGTCGAGCGTCTGGACGACGAGGTCGGTGGGGATCTGCCAGTTCTCCTGGGCCTCGAAGAAAGCCTCAATCAGCCGGCGCACATCCGGGTGCTCAAGCGCGATCTGGGTCTCAACGGAGACGATATTGCCGGTGAGCCGGAACGAGCGCGGCAGCAGTTCATGGCCTTCGCCGCGCAGAAACTCCTGGAAGGGGGCCACGAAGTGCAGCACCACATCGTCGATATCGCAGACGACGAGCGGCCGGTCGCCGAGGCGCACATGCGAAAGGTCGAGGATCTCGGTCATCTCAATAGTCGCCGGAATCGAGCCCGGGGCCGGAATAGTGATGCGAGGCTGCTGCCACGGCTTCAGGCTTTGTATCCGTCGCCTCGCAGAAGGCCAGCAGAGTCGGCTCATGCCCCATCAAGAAATCGATCATGCCGGCGAGAAAGCCCGGATCGTTTACCGCATTGCGCAACTGGTTGGGCTGGACGCCGGAAAGGGCGAGGAAACGGCCGAGCATATCGGGTTCGCTGGCGAGCCATCCGAGAATGGCGGCCGCGGTCTCTTCCGCCTGGGTTCTGTTGTTTCGAGTATTACCGGGGTCGCGCCGCATTGTCTGCCGAGTTACCTCTTTTTCAACTAAATGGCTTTACCGTGCCTGATAGGCGCTCTGTGGAATCGGCCGTTCCGGGAGCTTATATACTGAAGGCACTCATGCAAGCCGGGATTTAAGGAACGGATCGCCATGCCCAAACGGGTCATGATCGTCGAGGACAACGAGCTGAACATGAAGCTCTTCCGCGACCTGATCGAAGCATCGGGATACGATACCATCCAGACCCGCAATGGTATGGAAGCGCTTGATCTTGCACGCAAACATCGCCCCGACCTGATTTTGATGGATATCCAGCTACCCGAGGTTTCGGGTCTGGAAGTCACCAAATGGCTGAAGGAAGACGATGAATTGCACGTCATTCCGGTGATCGCGGTCACCGCCTTTGCCATGAAGGGCGATGAGGAGCGCATTCGCCAGGGTGGCTGCGAGGCCTATGTCTCGAAACCTATCTCGGTGCCGAAGTTCATCGAGACGATTAAAACATATCTCGGCGACGCGTGAAAACGGGACGGATCTCATGACGGCGCGGATACTGGTAGTCGACGATATTCCGGCGAATGTGAAGCTGCTCGAAGCCAGGCTTCTCGCCGAGTATTTCGACGTCCTGACCGCCGATGACGGCTACAAGGCGCTGGCGATCTGCGACAGCACGCATGTGGACCTGATCCTGCTCGACATCATGATGCCCGGCATCGACGGTTTCGAGGTCTGCGAACGGCTGAAGGCCAATCCGCGCACCGCTCATATTCCGGTCGTCATGGTCACCGCGCTCGACCAGCCTTCCGACCGCGTGCGTGGCCTCAAGGCCGGTGCCGACGATTTCCTGACCAAACCGGTCAACGACCTGCAGCTCATTTCGCGCGTGAAAAGCCTGGTAAGGCTGAAGACGCTCAGCGACGAACTGCGCATCCGCGCCGACACCGCCAGCAATATCGGCCTGGAAGACATGCTGAAGGGGGCTGACGGCCGCGAAGAGACGGCCCAGGTCCTGCTCGTCGACGGACGCGCAAGCTCGCAGGAACGCATCATCAAGGCGCTGAAGCCGGTCGCCGGCGTCATTGCCATGTCCGATCCGCAGGCAGCACTTTTCGAAGCGGCGGAGAGCCCGGTCGATCTGGTGGTCGTCAACGCCAATTTCGACGAATATGATCCGCTGAGGCTCTGCTCGCAGCTGCGCTCGTTGGAGCGCACGCGCTTCCTGCCGCTGCTGCTGGTGACTGAAATGGGCGCCGACGATCTGATCGTGCGGGCGCTCGACCTCGGCGTCAACGATTATATCGTCAGGCCGATCGACCCGAACGAACTCATGGCGCGCGTGCTCACCCAGATCAAGCGCAAGCGCTACAACGATCGCCTGCGCATGAGTGTTCGCCAGACGATCGAGCTTGCCGTCACCGACGGGCTGACCGGCCTCAACAACCGGCGTTATCTCGACAATCACCTGAAGGTGCTGTTCAACCGGTCTGCTGCACGCTCACGGCCGCTGTCCGTCTGCATCACCGATATCGACCGGTTCAAGTCGGTCAACGACGCCTACGGCCATGATGCCGGCGACGAGGTGCTGAAGGAGTTCGCAGCCCGCGTCCGCTCGACCGTCAGGGGGGCCGATCTTGCCTGCCGCTACGGCGGCGAGGAATTCGTGGTCGTCATGCCCGATACCGACGCCATGTCGGCCGCTGCGATTGCCGAACGGCTGCGCAGCATCATCGAGAGCCAGCCGTTCCACCTGAAGACGGCCGGTATCATGCTCAATATCACCGCCTCGCTCGGCCTTGCCTGCAGCACGCAGGGCGCCGAGACGCCGGAACAGCTCCTAAAGCAGGCGGACCGCGCGCTGTATGAAGCGAAAAACGGCGGGCGCAACCGAGTGGTTGCCGCAGCCGCGTAGAGAATCAGTAAATCCTGAAATTCCCGCCCGCCTTCCCGGACGGCGAAAACACCGAGACAAGGCATCCGGTCCCCAGTTATTTCTGGATGGAACCCAATTTTTTACAGGTACGAATTAATGGAAGAATTTTATGAACAGCAGTCAGTTAAGGGGACTGCTGCAGCGCATTCAAGAAATTTCGAATGTATCCGCGCATTTTTCAGATCTGCCGGCGGAGAATAGCTGTTTGAATTGGCGTTGATCTTTTTGCATGGCTGAGAAGATAGACAGCGCTCGCCGAGGATGTGCTTGAAACCTAGAAGGCCTTTCTAAGGGCTAGATCAAAGTAAGCACATAAAGCGCCCGGAGTAACTTTGGATTTATGGCAGGAAAACCGGAAAAATATCAGTAGCGGCCGCGGATTTTAACCAACAACAGTGAAGAATTCGGTTCGAGATTAAGATTGTGTTGATTTTCTTTTCGTTTTGCGCAATTTTGGCCCCGACCAGACAGTGTACCTGAAATGGTACATAGATACCCCATGATGCTCAGGTCCGCCGCATCTCCTGGGTCGTGGGGTCGGTCGACTGGCAGGCATACCAAAGCGGTTCCTCGTGCCGTGATTGCAGGCTGGTCGACCCCCATTTGGAAGCGCCGCTCCAGGCCTCTGGAGCGGCGCTTTTCCGTTTCTACGCAGCCTGTCATGTTCTGGATCACCCGGCAGGGTGAAACGCAAAAGAAAAGGCGCCAAGCCCTATCGGCTGGCGCCCTTCGACAAACCCTTAGGTCAAGACTTACTTGATCTTGGTTTCCTTGAACTCGACATGCTTCTTGGCGACCGGGTCATACTTGGTCTTGGTCATCTTGTCGGTCATCGTGCGGCTGTTCTTCGTGGTGACGTAGAAGAAACCGGTGTCAGCCGTCGACAGCAGCTTGATCTTGATGGTCGTAGCTTTCGCCATGGTGTTCTGCCTCTAAGAAAAAATGAAGCCGCGGACGCGGGTTGGGTCCACGGCGAAATCTGGCGCGAAATTACAAATCGCGCCCGAAAAGTCAACTCCGTTTTGACCGGAAAAGCATTCGGCAGAGGGAAACCAGCACATAGAAGCCGAAGAATCCCGCCAGTGCCCAGGCAAAACCGTCATTGCCGGCGATATCGATGGCAGCGCCGATGCCCTGCGGACCGGCCACGGTGCCCACCGCATAGCAGAAGATGAAAGCCGCGTTGGCGGCGGCAAGGTCGGCGCCACTGAGTCTCGACCCCAGATGCGCAAGGCCCACCGTATAGAGGCCGGAGACGCAGCCGCCCCAGAAAAACAGGACCACCGCCATCATGATCCAGTTCTGGATCAGGAAGGGCAGTGCCAGCGATCCCGCAACGCCGAGGACGGCCATGGCTGTCAGGAGCGGCCGCCGGTCCCTCAGCTTGTCGGAATAGAGGCCGAGCGGGATCTGGAAGGCCATGTTGCCTATCCCCATCACCGTCAGCAGCACCGCGGTCTGAGGTTCGGTCAGTGCGGAACGCAATGCATAGATCGGGAACAGCGACAGTCCGCCCGCCGACACCGCGCCGAAGGCGAACACCGCCGCCGTCGCTGTCGGGACCAGGAAGATATAGTGGAAGAAATGCCGGTCGGGCTTGGTGTTCAGGACAGGGCTTTCATTGCGGGCAATGAAGATCGGGATGATGGCCAGCATGATGATCGCCGCCCCGACCAGGAAGGGCAGGATGCCGTCGCTGCCGAGCGCGGAGAAGAGCAGGGGGCCGATCGCGAAGCCGATGGCGAGCACCGTGGCATAGATGCCGAGAACGAGCCCACGGCGGCGTGGCGGGGCTGCCTCGTTGATCCAGAATTCCGACAGGATGAACAAGGTCGTCGTCGCACCGTGGAAGGTGAAGCGCAGCGGGAACCACATCCAGAAGGCATCCGCGTAATAAAAGCCGATGGCGCTGATGGCAGCGACGAGCACGGCGAACATCATGGTCCGCGCCACGCCGCAGTCATGGGCGATCTTGGTGGTGATCGGGGCCGCGACCATCGAGGCGACGCCGGCCATGGCGGCGTTGAGGCCGATCAGGGTGGAGGAAATTCCGCGCTTTTCAAGAATGATGCTGAGGAGCGGCAGGCCGAGGCCGATGGCGATGCCCACTGCACTGATGGCGGATATGGCGGCGATCAGCGATGGCCAGTGAATCTTTTCGACATGGCCGTTGGCGTCTGTCGTCGGCTGAGCCATTCAATATTCCTTACAGTCGGCTGCGGACGAATCGTCCATGACGCATGAAGTAGAAGGACACCGGGCTTCCAAACGGTAAAGACGGATCGGATGCCATCAGGTTTTTCACGTCCTCCATAACCGCCTGGGTGATGCGCGGGAGTTTCAGACCCGAAAGCTCGGCAATGTCAAGCCAGCGCACGTCCTGAAGTTCGTTTGAGTCGCCGAGAAGCGCCATGTCGAAGACGGTTTCGTCGGTGAATGCGAGAAAGAAGCGCGTGTCGTAGCGTCTGACATTGCCAGGTGGCGTGATGGCGCGGGCGACGTAGCGCAGGCGGGAGAGGTTTGCAGCGCCGCCGCCGGCAAGCCCGGTCTCCTCGTGGAGTTCCCTGAGGGCCGCGAGCGCCAAGGCCCGGGCGCGGGCCGAGGTCATGCGGGCCGCGGTGCCGGTAACCAGCTTTTCGAGAACGAGCGGATCGAGATCGGCGCTGAAGGGAAGCGCATGGTCGCGGGCATCGCGCTTTCCGCCCGGGAACACGTAGACGTCCGGCATGAACACATGGCCGCTGCCGCGCCGGCCCATGAGGACCCGGGGAGCCACATCCGAGCGATCGATCAGGATCAGGGAAGCTGCGTCCCTGGGCGCCACGCCGGCCACGCGCGCATGCTTCGGCGCGTCCATTGCGAACGGAGCCTGTTCCTCGGCAGACGATGTCATCCGATCGGTCCGCCCCGGCCTGGGTCGACCGCCTCATCCTCCTTGCCCCCGAAGCCGTGCATCTTCAGCGCCCACTGGAAGCCGATGACGCCGCCCTTGATCGGCTGGATGGTCAAAAGCGCCGCGAGGATCGCCAGCGGCACCCAGATGGCGAGATGCACCCAGGGGGAGGCCCGAAAGGCCATGTCGGTCAGCAGATAACCGGTCATCAGCACATGGCCGACGACGACGATGACCAGATAGGCCGGCAGGTCGTCGGCGCGGTGATGATGGATTTCCTCGCCGCAGACGGCGCAGGTATCGACCGGTTTGAGGAAAGCCCGGAACAGGCGGCCGGTGCCGCAGGCAGGACAGGTAGAGAGCAAGCCCCGCTTGATGGAGCGGCCGAGCGGCCTTTCGGCCTCCTGTGCGCCACCATATCGGACTGTCTGTTCGCCCTGTTTCTGCATTCCTATCTCCTTCGGCCACTCCGCGGAGGCCGCGTGCCGGGTTGTGCCCGGCCGCGCCGCCCCGATTTATGGAAGGAGCGGATCGCGGTCGGCAATTTCTTGCCCTCGCTCAGCATTTCGAACTGCAGCGCGCCGGCAAGCGGGATCGCCTGCTTCAGCCGCACATCGACCGTATCGCCGATCTGGTAGCCGAGACCGGTCTTCTCTCCGGAAAGCGCCTGATGCGCCTCGTCGTAGATGAAGTAGTCGTTGCCGAGCGTGGATATAGGGATGAATCCGTCCGCACCATAGGTCGGAAGCGAGACAAATAGTCCCGCCTTGGTGACGCCGGAGACGCGGCCGACGAATTCCTCGCCGATCCGCTCGCTCAAGTGGTGGGCGATCAGCCGGTTGATCGTGTCGCGCTCGGCGGCCATGGCGCGGCGCTCGAAGGTCGAGATCTCGGCGGCGATATCGTCGAGCTGCGCCTCTTCTTCCGGCTTGATGCCGCCTTCGCCCAAGCCCAGCGAGCCAACCAGCGCGCGATGCACGATGAGGTCGGCGTAGCGGCGGATCGGCGAGGTGAAATGCGCGTATTTCATCAGGTTGAGGCCGAAATGGCCGATATTCTCGGGGCTGTAGATCGCCTGGCTCTGGGAGCGCAGCACCATCTCGTTGACCATCACCTGATGCGCTGTGCCTTCGGCCTTGGCGAGAATGCCGTTGAACGAGTTGGCGCGCATCTGGCCGCCCTTGGCCATCGGAATGCCGAGCGTCGCGAGAAACTCGCGCAGCGTCTCCTGCTTGGCGAGCGAGGGCGTGTCGTGGATGCGGTAGATCAGCGCCTGCCGTCTCTTTTCCAGTGTCTCGGCAGCGGCGACGTTCGCCTGGATCATCATTTCCTCGATGAGCTTGTGCGCATCGAGCCGTTCCGGCACATGGACCCGATCGACGGTGCCGTCGGGTTTCAGGATGATCTTGCGCTCCGGCATGTCGAGTTCGAGCGGCTGGCGTCGGTCGCGACCGCGCTTCATCACCTCATAGGCATGCCAGAGAGGCTTCAGGATCGGCTCGAGCAGCGGCCCGGTCTTGTCGTCCGGCTTGCCATCGATCGCGGCCTGCGCCTGTTGGTAGGACAGCTTGGCGGCGCTCTTCATCATGATCCGGTGGAAGGTGTGGCCGGCCTTGCGGCCTTCCTTCGAAAACACCATCCGCACCGCAAGTGCGGGCCGGTCCTCGCCCTCGCGCAGCGAGCAGAGTTCGTTGGAGATACGTTCGGGCAGCATCGGCACGACGCGGTCCGGGAAATAGACCGAGTTGCCGCGCTTCAGCGCCTCGCGGTCGAGCGGAGAGCCGGTGCGGATATACCATGAGACGTCGGCGATCGCGACGGTGACAATCACGCCGTCCGGATTGTCGGGCGAGGGGTCGCGCTCGGCATAGACCGCGTCGTCATGGTCCTTGGCGTCGGCCGGGTCGATGGTGATCAGCGGCAGCGAACGCCAGTCCTCGCGTTGCGCCATGGTGGCGGGCTTCGCCGCCTCGGCCTCGTCCATCACCTGTTTCGGGAAGATGTGCGGGATGCCGTGCGAATAGACGGCGATCATCGAGATCGCCTTTTCCGAGCCGATCGTGCCGACGATCGACAGAACCCGGGCGCGGGGAAGGCCGAAGCGCCCGGAACGAACGACTTCCGTCTCGACCAGGTCTCCGTCCTTGGCCTCGCCGATATCGGCGGGCTCGATCACCATTTCCTCGCCGCGCCGGTCGATCGGCAGCAGGCGCAGTTCGCCATCGGCGAGCTTGTGGACGATGCCGAGCGAGGCGCCGCGGCGCTTGTCGATGATTTTTATGACGCGGGCGGTATACGCAGGACCGGTCCGGTCCTTGTTCGGGAAGATTTTTGCCAGCACCCGGTCGTTGAGCCCTGCGGCGGCCACCCTGCCTTTGCCGCGAGTGTCCGACGACTGGCGGACAAGCACTGCCGGCGCCGCACCCAGCTCCTCCGGCCATTCGGCGGGCCGGGCGATCAGTTCGCCGTCCTTGTCGCGGGTGGTGATGTCGAGCACGGTAACCGGCGGCAGCGCATCGGGACGGGTGAGCGACTTGCGGCTCTTCTTGAGAAGGCCTTCCTCTTCCAGCGTACGCAAGAGGTCCTTCAGTTCGACGCGGGTATCGCCCTTCAGCCCGAAAGCCTTGGCGATCTCTCGCTTCGATCCCTTGTCGGGATTTTCGGCGATGAATTCGAGCAGGACGTCACGCGGCGGCACGGCACCGTGGATGATCACCGGCTTCTCCGTTGCGGAAGCGGCGTGACTGCGGGCAACCTTGTCGGGGCGTTTTCCCTGATGTCTCGATCTATCGCGTGGTTCTCTCACGTGCCTGTCTTCTTCGCCTTGGGTGCGGCGGCCTTTTTCGCCGGAGCTTTCGCCTTGGCTGCCGTCTTGGCTTTCGGTGCCGCCTTCTTCGTGTCGGTGGCTGTCTTGGCGGCGGCTTTCTTCGGCTTTGCCTTGGACGACGGTGCCTTGCCGCCCTTTTCGATGATGAAGGCCATCGCCTGTTCCATCGTCACCGACTGCGGATCGAGCCCCTTCGGCAGCGTGGCGTTGATCTTGCCCCAGTTGACATAGGGGCCGTATTTGCCGTCGCGCACGGTGATCGAACCGCCGTCCGGGTGATCCCCGAGTTCTTTCAGCGCCGCAGGCGTGCCACGAGTGCGGCCGCCGCCGGCCGCTACCTTGCTCTGCTTTTCGGCAAGCACGGTCACGGCGCGGTTGAGGCCGATCGAGAACACGTCCTCGATGCTTTCCAGATTGGCATAGCTGCCGTCATGAAGCAGGAACGGTCCGTAACGGCCAAGCCCGGCCGAGATCATCTTTCCCGATTCCGGATGTTTGCCGACGTCGCGCGGCAGATTGATGAGCGCCAGCGCCTTTTCGTGGTCGATGTCCTCCGGCTTCCAGCCCTTCGGCAGCGACGAACGCTTGGCTTCCTTGCCGTCGCCGCGCTGGATATAGGGTCCGAACCGGCCCGAACGCAGCGTCAGTTCCTCGCCGGTATGCGGATCGGCACCGAGTGCCTTCGGTTCGTTGAGGCCGTTCGCTTCCGCATCCGCGCCGCCTTCGGACGAAAGCTGGCGGGTGTAATTGCAGTCCGGATAATTCGAGCAGCCGACGAAGGCGCCGTATTTGCCGAGCTTCAGCGACAGGTTGCCCGTGCCGCAGACCTGGCAGATGCGCGGATCGCTGCCGTCCTCCCGCTTCGGGAAGACCAGCGGCGCCAGCGTCTCGTTCAGCGCATCGAGCACGTTGGTGACGCGCAGTTCCTTGGTGTCCTCGATCTGGGCGAAGAAATCCTGCCAGAATTCGCGAAGCACCTGCTTCCAGTCGAGTTCGCCGGCCGAGATCTTGTCGAGCTTTTCCTCAAGATCGGCGGTGAAGTCGTATTCCACGTATTTGGTGAAGAAGCTTTCGAGGAAGGCCGTCACCAGCCGGCCCTTGGAATGCGGGATCAGCTTGCGCTTGTCCATCGTCACATATTCGCGGTCGCTCAGCGTCTTCAGCGTCGCGGCATAGGTGGACGGCCGGCCGATGCCGAGTTCTTCCATCTTCTTGATCAGCGAGGCTTCCGAATAACGCGGCGGCGGCTCGGTGAAGTGCTGGCTGGCATTCACTTTGTTTTTGTCGAGTTTTTCGCGGGCATTGATCTCGGGCAGGCGGCCGTCTTCATCGTCGTCCTCGCCCTTTTCGGCATCCTCGCGGCTGTCCACATAGGCGCCGAGGAAGCCGTCGAAACGGATGACCGAGCCGACGGCGCGCAGGCCCGCCTTCTCGCCCTTGTTGTCGGCGAGGATCTCGACCGTGGTGCGCTCGATTTCGGCGGATGCCATCTGGCTGGCGATGCCGCGCTTCCAGATCAGTTCATAAAGACGAGCTTGGTCGGAATCGAGGTAACCGCGCACCTGGTCCGGCGTGCGGGTGAAATCGGTCGGCCGGATCGCTTCGTGGGCTTCCTGGGCGTTTTTCGCCTTGGTGGAATAGAAGCGCGGCTTTTCCGGCAGGTAACGTTGTCCGAACTGGTCGACGATGGCGCTGCGGGCGGCATCGATCGCTTCCGGCGCCATCTGCACGCCATCGGTACGCATATAGGTAATGAGACCGACCGTCTCGCCGCCGATATCGACGCCTTCGTAGAGCTTCTGCGCCACCTGCATGGTGCGAGAGGCGTTGAAGCCGATATTGGAGGAGGCGGCCTGCTGCAGCGTCGAGGTGGTAAAGGGCGGGCCGGGATTGCGCTTGACGGGCTTGGCCTCGACCGTGTCGACCAGATAGGTCGCGCCGTCGAGCAGTGCCTTCAGGCGGTTGGCATCCTCGCCGTTCTTGATCGAGCGGCCCTGCAGCCGCTTGCCGTCGGCAGACACGAGGCGCGCCTCGAACTCGTCGCCGCGCGGGGTGCGCAGGAGCGCCGACAGGTTCCAGTATTCCTCCGAGACGAAACGCTCGATCTCCGACTCGCGGTCGCAGACGAGGCGCAGCGCAACCGACTGCACGCGGCCGGCGGAGCGGGCGCCCGGCAATTTGCGCCACAGAACCGGCGACAGATTGAAGCCGACCAGATAGTCGAGCGCTCGGCGGGCGAGATAGGCGTCCACCAGCGGCACGTCGATATCGCGCGGATTGGCCATCGCATCGAGCACGGCCTTCTTGGTGATGGCGTTGAAGACGACGCGCTTGACCGGCTTGTCGCCGATCAGCTTCTTCCTCTTCAGGAGATCGAGCACGTGCCAGGAAATGGCTTCCCCTTCGCGATCCGGGTCGGTCGCGAGGAACAGGCCGTCCGAGCCTTTCAGGGCGTCGGCGATATCCTTCATGCGCTTCTGGGAGGCGCTATCGACTTCCCACAGCATTTCGAAGTCCTGGTCGGGAAGTACGGAACCGTCTTTGGCTGGGAGATCGCGCACATGGCCGAACGAGGCGAGAACCTTGTAGCCGGAGCCGAGATACTTGTTGATTGTCTTGGCCTTGGCGGGAGATTCTACGACGACAACATTCATTTTGCTTCTCTGCAATAGAGGCTTGGCCCGGAACCCTTGCGGTCCAGGCGGAAATCTTGACCTCCCGACATGGAGGGCGTTTGCCTCGCGGTCAAGGGGCGTATGCCAAATTATAGGGTACAACGAGGTGCAACCTGAAGAAGATTTGCAATTGGTTGCAATCTTAAATAAATGCGATATGGTCCGCCACATACCTCAAGGTGAATTTATTTGGACTGGTGGCCGACTTTTTTTGACAGGATAGAATATGATTTCTCGGAGCGAGACAAACGGCCGGCGCGAGGACGATACCAGGGAAAATATCGCTTATATAAGGCAGATGCTCGGAGAACTCCGGCAGGTTGCCCTGGGGGAGGGAGCCGATATGCTCTGTTATCTTATCGAGATGGCCTATGTGGAGGCGGGGGATGTACAGGCAGGCCGACGTCCCCGCTCGGTCTTCCATCGCGACTCAGGCATCCATCGCGATTGAGACGAGACCGCCGACATGCCGATGCAGTCGACCGGCGAGATCGAGTTCCAGCAGGATGAGATAAACGGTAGAGGCGGGCAGTCCCGTATGGCGGATGATGTCGTCCACCTCGACCGGCGTCGGCCCCAGCGCCGAAACGATGATCGCCCGGTCGTCGTCATTGGGCGGCAGTATGTCGCTGAATTTCTTTGGTTCTTCCACCACAGAACCGTTGAACAGATCAAGTTGCGAGAGCGGCGCCAGCGCTTCGATGACGTCGGCCGACCCGGTGGTGACGATCGCCCCCTGTTTCAGAAGCCCGTTGGTGCCGTGGCAACGCGGATCAAGCGGCGAGCCGGGAACGGCGAAGACAAGCCGTCCGAAATCGGTCGCCATCCTGGCGGTAATCAGGGAGCCGGAACGCTCCGCTGCCTCGACTACCACGACGCCGAGCGAAATGCCGGATATCAGCCGGTTGCGGCGGGGGAAATCCCGTGCGCGGGGCTCCCAGCCGAAGGGCATTTCGCTCACGGCAAGGCCTGCGCCCTCTGTGATCTCGTCGAGCAGAGGTACGTTCTCCGGCGGATAGGGCTGGTCGAGACCGCCGGCCAGCACTGCGATCGTTCCGGTATCGAGGCTGGCGCGGTGGGCGGCGGTATCGATGCCGCGGGCAAGACCTGACGTCACCGTATAACCGGCACGGCCGCAATCTCTCGCGATCATCGCGGCGAACTTGGCGCCCGATATCGAGGCATTACGCGACCCCACGACCCCGACCGACGGACGTGTTGCGGCGGAAAGTTCGCCTTTCATCGCAAGAAGCGGTGGCGCGCCTTCGATCTGGCGCAGCGCCGGCGGATAATCGGGTTCGCCGATGCCGACGAAGCGAGCGCCAAAGCGATGGGCGGCTTCGAGTTCGCGCTCGGCCTCCTGCACGCCGGCAATCCGGATCGCCCTGGTTGCTCCACCGCGGGCGGAAAGTTCGGGCAGCATGGCAAGAGCGTTTTCCGCCGAGCCACAGTGATTGATGAGATCTCGAAACGTGGCGGGGCCGACATTGTCGGAGCGGATAAGCCTCAGCCAGGCGATCCTCTGCCTCTCCGTCAGCGCAATTCCCGTTCGCCTTGCGCTGCCATCCGGCATTGTTTCCCCCGGTCTATCCCTTTTGGCCGATCCTGCTTTCGGTGCCGGCGATCAGCCGCTTGATATTCTCCTCGTGTTTCCACCAGGAAATCACGGTCATGACGGCCATGACGAGCGCAATCTTCGGCTCGTTTAAGAACCACAGCACAACCGGAATGACAAGAGTTGCAACCAGGGCGGAGAGCGACGAATATTTGCTGACCTTGGCGACGCCGAGCCAGATTGCGGCAAAGACCAGCACCATCCAGGGGGCGACGCCGAGCAGCGTGCCGATATAGGTGGCGACACCCTTGCCGCCCTTGAAGCCGAGCCAGACCGGGAAGAGATGGCCCATGAACGCCGCGAAACCGGCCAGCAGCCCCGCTTCCTTTCCGAAAAAATACCAGGCGACCAGCGCTGCGACGGTTGCCTTCAGCGCGTCGAGCAGCAAGGTGGCCGCCGCGAGCTTCTTGTTGCCGGTGCGCAGGACGTTGGTGGCGCCGATATTGCCCGATCCGATCGAGCGGATGTCGCCAAGCCCGGCGGCGCGGGTGAGGATCAGGCCGAAAGGAACTGAGCCAAGCAGATAACCGAATGCCAGTGCGGCCAGCGCGATGGGCAGGCTGATCTGCCAGTTGAAGAGTTCACTCACGCCCTTGCTCCCCTTAAAGCGTGTAGACGCACTTGCCGGCCACATACGTCGAGACGGCGCGGCCCGAGAATCGCGCGTCCTCGAACGGCGTGTTCTTCGACTTCGACAAGATCATATCCTTCGACACGATCCAAGGCTCGTCGAGGTCGATCAGCGTGATATCCGCCTTGGCGCCGGGCTTCAGCGTGCCGGCATCGAGGCCGAAGATCTGCGCCGGGCGGGTGGACATCGCATCGATCAGCCGCATCAGCGGCACGCGGCCGTCGTGATGCAGGCGGAGCGCGGCGGCGAGCAGCGTCTCGAGGCCGATCGCGCCGTCCTCGGCGTCCGCAAACGGCAGCCGCTTGGTATCGACGTCCTGCGGATCATGCGAGGAGACGATGATGTCGATCGTACCGTCGGCCACCGCATCGGCCATCGCCACGCGGTCGTCTTCGGTACGCAGTGGCGGCGACAGTTTGAAGAAGGTCCGGTATTCGCCGATGTCGTTCTCGTTGAGCGCCAGATGGTTGATAGAGACGCCGCAGGTGGCGTTGGCGCCGCGGGCGCGGGCGACCCGCATCGCCTCGGCCGATTCCGCCACGGAAATCTTCGCCGCATGATATTTCGCCCGTGTCAGGGCAGCGATGCGTAGATCCCGTTCGAGCGGGATGATCTCGGCTTCCTTGGGCACGCCGGACAAGCCCAGCCAGCTAGCGAACAGGCCTTCGTTCATCACGCCGTTACCAAGATATTTTTCGCGCAGTTCCAGAGAAACCACGGCGTCGAATTCGCGCGCATAGGTCATCACCCGGCGCAGGAGCAGCGTGTCGGAAAGCCCCTGCCGGCCATTGGTGAAGGCCACCGCACCCGACTGTTGCAGGAGGCCGATCTCCGTCATCTCCTTGCCGGCGAGCCCCTTGGTGAGAGCGGCGGCGGGATGGACGTTCACGACGGCCTTGTCGCGCGCCGTCTTCTGCACGAATTCCACCAATGCGATGTCGTCGAGTACCGGATCCGTGTCGGGCATCATGATGAAGGAGGTGACGCCGCCGGCAGCCGCAGCCCGGCTCGCCGATTCGATCGTTTCGGTATGTTCGGCGCCCGGTTCGCCCACATAGACGCGGGCATCGACGAGGCCCGGCGTCGCGACGAGGCCTTTGCAATCCCGGACCGTCGCACCTTCCGGTGCGCCCTGGTTCTGGGCTTGCTTGCCGGCGGCGAGGATGCGGCCGTCAGCGCCGATGATGATCGTGCCGGTCTCGTCGAGTTGGCGGGACGGGTCGATGATGCGCAGGTTTTTCAGCACGGTCGGGGTCATGCGCGTTCTCCCTGGTTTTGGGAGACGAGCAGGGCCTCCATCACGGCCATGCGGACCGCGACCCCCATTTCCACCTGTTGCTCGATGACGCTCTGCGGACCGTCGGCGACCTCGGAGGCGATCTCGACGCCGCGGTTCATCGGGCCGGGATGCATGACCAGCGCGTCCGGCTTGGCGACTTTAAGCTTTTCGGCATCGAGCCCGTAGAAGCGGAAATATTCGCGCACCGACGGCACAAAGGCGCCGGCCATGCGCTCGCGCTGCAGGCGCAGCATCATCACCACGTCGGCATCCTTCAGACCCTCTTCCATCGAGTGGAAAACCTCGACGCCCATGTCCTTGATGCCCGAGGGAAGCAGCGTCGAAGGCGCCACGACCCGAACCCGCGCGCCCATGGCGTTGAGCAGCAGGATGTTGGAGCGGGCGACGCGCGAATGCAGCACGTCGCCGCAGATTGCGACGATGATGCGCGACAGCTTGCCCTTGGAGCGGCGGATGGTCAGTGCGTCGAGCAGCGCCTGGGTCGGATGCTCGTGCTGGCCGTCGCCGGCATTGATGACAGAGCAGGCGACCTTCTGCGCCAGGAGTGCGGCGGCACCGGCCGAGGAATGGCGCAGCACCAGTACGTCCGGGCGCATCGCATTGAGCGTCATCGCCGTATCGATCAGCGTTTCGCCCTTCTTCACCGAGGAATTGCCGACCGACATGTTCATCACGTCGGCGCCGAGGCGTTTGCCGGCGAGCTCGAAGGATGACTGGGTGCGGGTGGAAGCTTCGAAGAACAGGTTGATCTGGGTGAGCCCCCGCAGCGTGGAGGTCTTTTTCTCCCGCTGCCTGGAAATCTTCACGGCCTCGTCGGCCTTGTCGAGAAGAAAGGTGATATCCTGTTCGGTAAGGCCCTTGATGCCAATCAGATGGCGGTGAGGGAAGAAGACCATGGACACGTCTCCGCTTGCGTTCGGCGGTCTATAAGGTCTGGCGGCAGGAGCCGCAAGCGGGCGCGGGACATATCTCGCGTCCATTGATGCTCACAGTGGTTTCTCGACGTGGGTGCGGCCTTTTGTTGAGAACGCCAGAAATCCTGAACCGGCGCCGTTCCCAGGCCCCGTAACTTCCGCTAGAACCCGTTTCATGAACCAGATGTCGCGCGCCGAAGAAAAATTTGCCGAACTGAACCAGCCTAAACCCTGGTCGGGCATCAATGCCTACCGATCCGATCCGCTGGTCGTCGACCTGACGAGCACGCTGAACCGCACCATCCGCGAGGAATACGACCAGCTTGGCCGTTACGTCACCTCGCCGGAGGCGCAGGAACTGGCGCGCATGGCGAACGAGAACCCGCCGAAGCTGAAGACCCATGGTCCGCGCGGCGAGCGGCTTGACGTTGTCGAGTTCCATCCGGCCTGGCACGCGCTGATGCGCCGTTCGATGCAGACCGGCCTGCATTCCTCCGTCTGGGAGAACATCCCGGAGGCCAAGGGCCACGAGCACAAGGCGCGTGCGACGCGTTTTTATCTGTCGGCGCAGCTCGAATGCGGTCATCTCTGCCCGCTGACCATGACCAGCGCCTCGATTGCCGCGCTGATGGCCTCGCCCCGCGTCCAGAAGGAGTGGGCGCCGAAAATCCTGTCGCGCAAATACGATTCGACGAATCGGCCGGCCTTGCAGAAGAGCGCGGTCACGCTCGGCATGGGCATGACGGAAAAACAGGGCGGCACCGACGTGCGCGCCAACCGCTCGACCGCCGAGCGCGTCGGCGAAGGCATCTACAGGCTTTCCGGCCACAAGTGGTTCATGTCGGCGCCGATGAGCGACGGTTTCGTGATGCTGGCCAAGACCGGCGACGGGATCGGCTGCTTCCTGGTGCCGCGGCTGCTGGAAGATGGGTCGGCGAACGGCCTGCAGTTCCAGCGCCTGAAGGACAAGGTCGGCAACCGCTCCAACGCGTCTTCAGAAGTCGAGTTCACCGACGCGTTCGGTTATCTCTTGGGCGAACCGGGCGGCGGCATCCGCACCATCCTCGACATGGTCACCCTGACGCGCCTCGATTGCGCGCTCGCCTCCGCCGGCATCATGCGTGCCTCGCTTGCCGAGGCGGTCCACCACACCCGCGGCCGCAGCGTGTTCGGCAAGAAGCTCGTCGATCAGCCGCTCATGACTCGGGTGCTCGCTGACATGGCGCTCGATGTTGCCGCGGCGACGGCGCTGAGCTTCCGGCTGGCCGATTCCTTCGACAGGGCCGCCAGCAGCCCGGCCGACGCCGCTTTTGCCCGCGTCATGACGCCGGTCATCAAATACTGGAACTGCAAGATCGCACCTGCGCTGATCTACGAGGCGATGGAGTGCATCGGCGGCAACGGCTATATCGAGGAACGGCCGATCGCCCGGCATTACCGCGAGGCGCCGGTCAACGCGATCTGGGAAGGCTCGGGCAATGTGATGGCGCTCGACGTGCTCCGGGTCCTCTCACGCGGTAAGGACCTGTTCGACACGGTGCTTGCCGGTTTCGAACGGGATCTCGGTCCCGCGGGCCGCAAGACGGTCGAGGTTCTGCGCGCCGCGATGGCGCTCTGCGAAACCGACGAGGGCGCAGCCCGCCTTCTGGTCGAGCAGCTGGCACTTGCGGCAGCGGCATCCGAACTGGTGCGGCTCGGAGCCGGAAAGATCGCCGATGCCTTCCTGGAAACGCGGCTCGCCGGCGGCTGGCGCTCGACCTATGGCATGCTCGATGCCCGGTTCGACGCGCGCTATATCGTCGATCTGCTCTATCCTGCAGCCGCGTAGGCGACAGCCGTCATCACGACCGGAATGGTGAGGAACGAGGCGACGACCTGCAGGGTCGCCGCCGCGGCATACATGTCCGCATCGCCGTTCAACTGCTTCGCCAACAGATAGCCGTTCATCGCGGTCGGCACCGCGGCGCTCAGTGCCAGAAGGACAAGCGCGTTGCCCTGGATTCCGCACAGGGCTCCGACACCGACGGCGACGATCGGAAAGGCGATCAGCTTTAAAAAGACGGCGAGGAGCGTGATCGGCCTCGGTTTGAGTGCGTCCATGATCCGCAGGCCCGCGCCGACCGTGATCAGGCCGAGGCTGAGCGACGCCTGCGACAACAGGTCGACCGCCACCATCACCGGTTCGTAGATCGGAATGCCGGCAACGTTGACGACGATGCCGAGCGCCGTCGAGAGGATCAGCGGATTGGTGCAGACCCTATAGAGGATCGCCCTGTAGTTCCGGTCATGGCCGGAGAACCACAGCAGCACGGTCACATTGATGAAGTTGAGCGGGATGATGATCGCAGCCATCACCAGGCCGACCATGGTCAGCCCCTGCTGGCCGTAGGTCTTGGCGGCGATCGCCAGCGCCATGAACGCGTTCCAGCGCGTCGCGGTCTGAAAGAGCGAGGTATAGGCCGGCCCGCCGACGCGCAGGTTCCGCAGCAGCGGCCATGCCAGCAGCAACCCGCCCGACATGACGAGCACGGAGATGATCGCCGCAAAACTGACTGTCAGGTTCTCGGTATTCGAAAAATCCGCCTTCGCCATGGTCGAAAACAACAGGGCGGGAAACATGACCCAATAACTGCACTGTTCGAGCCCGTCCCAGAAATCGGCATTGATGATCGGTGCGCGTTTCAATCCCATGCCGAGAAGAACCAGCAGGAAAATCGGCAGAACGCTTTGGAATACGATGAGCATTAGGGAGGACACGTCGGTGGGAGAATACGATCTCGTTAGTCCTCCCATCCCGAGAGTGCAATGCGCGGCCCCCCGAATTCAGGTGCAGGGTGTGCAATCCTGTGCATGGCGGCTGAGACCGCTTGCGGCGGCGGATGGCTCGGACTATCGCGGTGGGTCAAGACGAAACCGAAACAGGCGGAAAATGCTCCAGATCCCTGAAGTCACAGCGCAAGAAGGTTCGGTCGCCAAAGTGCGCAGCCGCGCCGGCACCGAGCGGGCGATCTTCCTGGCGGCCCGCGATCTGCTTGCGGAACAGGGGTTCCAGGGTTTCGGCATCAACGCGGTGGCGCGCCGGGCCGGCTGCGACAAGCAACTCATCTACCGCTATTATGGCGGCCTCGACGGGCTGATCGAGGCGATCGGCGCCGATCTCGGTACCTGGGTCAAGGATCGCATTCCCGAAGATACGGGCGGCATGTTCCTGCTCACCTATGGCGACCTGATGGAAAAGCTCTCCATCTATTTCATGGAAGCGCTGCGCGACGACCCGCTGGTCTGCAAGATCGTCGCCTGGGAGGTCTCGCAGGATACGCCGCAGGTCCGCCGGTTATCGGAAGCGCGCACAAAGGCGCTCGGCAAATGGCTCGAAAAGATGCGCGGCTCGCTGACGCCGCCCAAGGGCGTCGATGCCGCGACCACCAATGCGCTGCTGTTTGCAGCCATCCAGCACCTGGTTATATCAGCCGCGGTCAGCGGCCAGTTCGCCGGATTGGCGCTGAAGACCGAGAAGGACTGGGACAAGGTCGGCAACGCGCTCCGCCGCCTGGTCCGCGCCATCTACGGCTGACCTTTTCGCCGCAGACGTTCGTCCTGCTGGAAGTCAGGGATTGAAGCGGTGAGCGGCGCTCAGTATCTTTTGTAGAGATACGGGAGGGAGCGCCATGACGGTGCCAACGCTTTATGAATGGATCGGCGGCTTCGACGCACTCTTGCGTCTCACGACCGAATTTTATCGGCGCGTTCCGGCAGATGAACTGCTCGGTCCGGTCTTTTCCGGGATGGACCAGGAACATCCACGGCACGTTGCCATGTTCATCGCCGAGGTCATTGGCGGACCAAAGCTCTACTCGGAGCAGCGTGGCGGTCATCCGGCGATGGTACGCCATCATCTTGAAAGGCACCTGACCGAGCCGATGCGTCGGCGATGGATCAATATCCTGCTGGATACCTATACGGATCTGGAACTTCCGGCAGACCCGGAGTTCACATCCGCGCTGGTCGGTTATCTCGAATGGGGAACGCGGCTTGCGGTCGCCAATTCGCAGCCCGGAGCCAAGGTTTACGAACATGCGCCGATGCCGCAATGGGGATGGGGCGAAACCGGCGGTCCCTATATTCCGAGGAAACCGAAGTCGCCGGCAGCCTGACCTGCTTTATCCACAGGCGGCCTTGCGAAATTAACCATCTCCCCCGGTTTCCGTTGCGGTAAATCCCTGCGGGCTTAAGTTCGGCGTTAACGCACTGTTAACTACGACGTTCGCCGAGTATCCGCGTATGGGAACTGAAATCCGGAATATAGCATTGCTGATCGTCATGACGACGATCTTCGCGGCGCTAGCTATGGACATTGCCATCCCTGCCGTGGCCTTGAGCCTTATGGCTCTATCGAGATGGCTCGTGTCTCTGGAACTGTATCCGGTAGAGCCGAGGGGGAGAACTGCATGAAGTGGTTCCTGATTTTGTGGGCCGGTCCGGTCCTGCTGCTGTCCAGCTGGTACGGGCTTTCCTACTACGACATGAGCTTCGGCTTCTTCATGCTGACCCGCCAGACACATGATCTGGTCTTTCAGATCTACGGCAATATCCTCGGTATCCCGCCGGAAACCATTCCGCCATTGGTGGCGCGCGCCATCGCATTCGACAGCCTAGTCGTGTTTGCGATTGTCGCCTTCCGCAAGCGCCGCGAGATCGCCGCCTGGTGGGGGAAGCGTCAGCTGGCGAAATCCGTCTCCCTGCCGAGCGACGAGAGCCTGTCCAGAGCGCCTTGAAGAATGAAGCTTGCCGCAGCGGAATCGATCCGCTCGGCACGTTTGGCGCGCGATACGTCCATTTCCAGAAGCGCCCGCTCGGCGGCAACCGTCGACAGCCGTTCGTCCCAGTAGACGAAGGGCAGGGCGGTCTTTTCCGACATCGAGCGCACGAACGCCCTCGTCGCCTGCACGCGTGGACCGGCCGAGCCGTCCATGTTCGTCGGCAGGCCGATGACGAAGCCCGCCACTTTTTCCTTCCCGGCAAAGGCGAGCAGCACTTCGGCATCCTTGGTGAATTTCACCCGCTTGATGACCGGACGGGGAGAGGCAAACTTTCGGCCGAGATCCGACATGGCGAGCCCGATCGTCTTGGTGCCAAGGTCGAGCCCGGCAATCGCCTGTCCAGGTTTAAGGGCCTCAGCCAGTTCCTCGATGGTCATCACTGTCATGCGTTCTTCATCCCGGGGATCCAATAGGGTGGTCGGAGAGGGTTTTGTCCCATCTTCTGTCCCACTTCCCTTTAGACCCATATCGGCTATGTGTCGTTACCATCCCGCATCATATTGAAGGAGAGTTTTCCATGAAGATCACCTGGCTCGGCCATGCCGCCTTCCGCATCGAGACCGCCCACGCCAAGATCTTGATCGATCCGATGCTCACAGGAAACCCGGCTTTTGCAGGCCATGATGTCAAAGCGGCCACCGAAGGTCTGACGCATATTCTCCTGACACACGGCCATGGAGATCACGTGGGCGACACCATCCAGATCGCCCAGGACACCGGAGCCACGGTTTTCGCCAACTATGATCTTGGAATGTGGTTGATGAAAAAGGGCGTCGCGAAGGTGGACGTTGCTGGCACCGGCGGCACGGTAGCCTTGCCGGGATTTACCGTGACGCTGACCCAGGCGCATCACGGTTCGGCCCAGATCACCGATGATGGCGTTTCCCATAGTCTCGGTAGTGCCAACGGCCTGATGCTTCATTTCGACGACGAGCCTTCCGTGCTGCATATGGGCGATACGGATATCTTCGGCGACATGGCGCTGATCAACGAATTACATCAACCGGATATCGGTCTTGTTCCGATCGGCGACCGCTTCACCATGGGCGGCGCAGTCGCCGCGCTTGCCTGCCAGCGTTTCTTCGATTTCAAACATGTGATTCCGTGTCATTACGGCGGCTTCCCGATCGTCGACCAGACCCCGGAAAAGTTCGTCAGGGGCATGGAAGGCTCGCGCACCCGCGTCGAGATCCCACCTGTAGGTGGTGGCCTGAACTATTGATCGTCACCGGCACCGGGCGGTGCGCCTCTTCAAATTGAGGCGTGCTCCCTGTTGCGAAGGGCGGACGCGGCGATTATAGCGGGTAGGAATTTTCTTGCCCGGAGTCATGCCATGTCCGTCGATCTCGCCACCGTCAAGCGCGTCGCGCGCCTTGCCCGCATTGCGGTCACCGAGGAAGATGCCAATCGCATGGTCGGCGAGCTGAATGGCATCATCAATTTCGTCGAGCAGCTTTCCGAAGTCGATGTCACCGGCGTCGAGCCGATGACCTCGGTCACCCCGATGGACATGCGCAAGCGCGCCGACAATGTCACCGACGGCGACAAGGCCGCGGATATCGTCGTCAATGCGCCGTCGACCGACCACAATTTCTTCCTGGTGCCGAAGGTCGTCGAGTGAGCGCTGCATAGCGCCCCCGCCGAACTTCCTCTGCTCGCATTCGAACCGTTTGAAGAGACCATGACCGAACTCACCAGCCTTACCATTGCCGAAGCCCGCGAAAAGCTCGAAGCCGGGGAGTTCACCTCGGTCGAGCTGACCGAGGCCTATCTTTCCGCGATCGATGCCGCCAACTCGGTGTTCAACGCCTATGTGGCCGTGACCCCGGAAAAGGCGCTCGACATGGCGAAGGCCTCTGACGCGCGCCGCGCCAGCGGTCAGGTCGGTGCCTTGGAAGGCATTCCGCTCGGCATCAAGGATCTGTTCGCCACCCGCGACGTTCATACCCAGGCCTGCAGCCACATCCTCGACGGCTTCAAGCCGAAATACGAATCGACCGTCACCCAGAACCTTTGGAACGATGGCGCTGTCATGCTCGGCAAGCTCAACATGGACGAGTTCGCCATGGGCTCCTCCAACGAGACCTCCCATTACGGCGCGGTGGTCAACCCGTGGCGGGCGAACGGTTCCAACCAGCAGCTCGTTCCGGGTGGTTCCTCCGGCGGTTCGGCCGCGGCCGTCTCCGCCTTCCTCTGCGCCGGCGCCACCGCCACCGATACCGGCGGCTCCATCCGCCAGCCGGCCGCCTTCACCGGCACCGTCGGCATCAAGCCGACCTATGGCCGCTGCTCGCGCTGGGGAACGGTCGCCTTTGCCTCATCTCTCGACCAGGCAGGCCCGATCGCCCGCGACGTGCGCGATGCGGCGATCATGCTGAGGTCGATGGCGTCGGTCGATGCGAAGGACACCACCTCCGTCGATCTGCCGGTGCCGGATTACGAGGCCTCGCTCGGCCAGTCTCTCAAGGGCATGAAGATCGGCATTCCGAAGGAATACCGCGTAGAGGGCATGCCGGAAGAGATCGAGAAGCTTTGGGCTCAGGGTATCGCCTGGCTGAAGGATGCCGGCGCCGAGATCGTCGACATCACCCTGCCGCACACCAAATACGCGCTGCCGGCCTATTATATCGTCGCCCCCGCCGAAGCTTCGTCGAACCTCGCCCGTTACGATGGCGTTCGCTACGGCCTGCGCGTCGATGGCAAGGATATCGTCGACATGTACGAGAAGACCCGCGCCGCCGGCTTCGGCACCGAGGTCAAGCGCCGCATCATGATCGGCACCTACGTTCTGTCGGCCGGTTATTACGACGCCTATTACCTGCAGGCCCAGAAGGTCCGCACGCTGATCAAGCGCGACTTCGAGATCGTCTTCGACGCCGGCGTCGATGCGATCCTGACGCCGGCCACGCCGTCGTCCGCCTTCGGCATCGCCGACGAGGACCTCGCTTCCGATCCGGTCAAGATGTACCTGAACGACATCTTCACGGTAACGGTCAACATGGCCGGCCTGCCGGGCATCGCGGTTCCCGCCGGCCTCGACGCCAAGGGCCTGCCGCTCGGCCTGCAGCTGATCGGCAAGCCGTTCGAGGAAGAAACGCTGTTCCGCACCGCCCATGTCATCGAACAGGCCGCCGGCCGGTTCACGCCGGCGAAGTGGTGGTAAGGTAATTGCAATCCATACGATGACGGCCGCCGATCTCAGGCGGTCGCCGGGGAGGTGGTTCATGGATAAGCCGGATCTCGCACGTTTGATCGAGGCGTTTGACCGCCTCGCAACCTCCGGCTTCACCATGGGCGCCGAATGGGAGGCGGCCCATAACATCTGCCAGGCCCATGAGGGAGAACCGCCGTTCGACTGGGGCCACGCGCTTTGCCACCGCATCGAAGGCGACGACTGGAACGCTGACTACTGGTATCGCCGTGCGGGCAAACGGCGCTCGGCAGGGGGCGTTGCCGAAGAATGGCCAGCCATGCGCGCGGAGCTTGAAGCACTCCTCTGACAGGCCCGGACGCGCGCCATTGCGACGCGCATCCGTCATTTGATTTTATCGATTGTCCTGCTCGGCCCTCACCAGTACCAATCCCCGTTCTGTGATGCGGTAGGGTTTGCCGCCCTGGGATTTGATCGCTCCTTTCTGCTTGAGCTTGCGGAAGGTGACGAGGTCCAGCCCCGAGAAGGCCCAGCCTTCGCGGGTGACGAGCTGCAGTTTCTCGATTTTTCTGTTGTCGTCGCGGGTGATCTCGATCCTGCCGCCTTGGGCGAGCAGGTGGAGGATGCGCTGTTCGGCGCGGGAAATATCCATTGTCTTGATGTCCGGAGAAGCGCTCGGAGACGAGCGCGCAAAAACGTTGCCGGCGTCGCGAAACGTCGGGGCTCTCGTTTTTGTCTGGGCCGGCGCGGCTTGACGCGGGGCCGGCCCCTTAGCGGGTCTCTACGGAGGAGAACATCAAAACTCCATCAATGCGAAATCCGCACTAGGCGGGTTTTCCCTAACCGTCAAGCGCCGGACGGAAACGCCCTATTTGTTGCACTGGTCAAAGCGCGGACTCAGTGGTCTACTGCAACTGCAACAGGGGAAACTATGGCCCATATTCGCAATGCGCGCGAGGACGAGGTGGATATCCTGGCGGAAATCGGCTTCCGCTCCTGGGAGAAGGCCATGATTTCTATCGGCGAGATGACCGATATGCGTTCCAGCGCCCGCACTGCCTTCCAGAATTTCACGCGCTCCACCTGGCTCACCATCACCGTCGTCGAACAAGGCGGCAATCTCGCCGGCTGGGCGGCGCGCGAAAAGCTCGACGAGCTGATCTCCGACTTCTGGATCGATCCGGCCTTCCAGGGCCACGGCTTCGGCCGGGCGCTTCTCCTCGAGATCGAGGCAGAGATCGTCCACCAGGGGTTCGAAGTCGCCCGCATCGAGACCCACGCCCGTAATGCCGAGGCGGTCGGCTTCTTCGAAAAGCAGGGCTATTCCATCAACTGGCTCTCGACCATCTATTCGCCCAAGATCGACCGGGACGTGCAATCGGTCGGCCTGTCGAAGCGCCTCGTCGCGGAAGCGCCGGACACTTACGGACCGAGCTTCTAAATCGCCCCGGCGATGACCGCGATCACCCGCCGCGTCAAGTCCGGAGCAAGCAGCCATGACGCTGCGCCGAGCGTGTGGAGGGCGACTATAATCATCAGCAACGTGCGGAAAGGTTCCTTGCGGGTCTTGTGTCGCAGCATCTGCTGCGCGGCCACCGCGCCCAGACTGCCGCCGATGAAGGCTACGCTCAGGAGCGTGCGCTCGCTGATCCGCCATGTGCCATCGATGGCCGCCTGCTTGTCCCACCAATAAACGCAGAATACGATGACGTTCAGGAGTAGATATAGGATAAACAGCGTGAGTGGGATTGAAAGCTCCATTCCGTAATTTCACCAGAGTCCGGTTAAAACCGGCTGAATGAACGACAGCATTCTACAGCGATGCTTTCGCGCACCAGCCTTGCACCGCAACGCCAATTGCTCTACCTCCAGAAAACCCAATCGAGACCATTTCACGAGCATCAGATGACCCTTGTCGACGTCCGCACGCCCGATCCGAAACGCTTCATTCCCGGCGCCACCGGCGACTGGGAAGTCATCATCGGCATGGAGGTGCACGCCCAGGTTCTCTCCAATTCCAAGCTCTTCTCCGGCGCCTCGACCGAGTTCGGCAAGCCGGCCAATTCCAACGTCTCTCTCGTTGATGCCGCCATGCCCGGCATGCTGCCGGTTATCAACGAGGAATGCATCAAGCAGGCGGTGCGCACCGGGCTCGGCCTGAAGGCGCAGATCAACAAGCGTTCGCTGTTCGACCGCAAGAACTATTTCTATCCGGACCTGCCGCAGGGCTACCAGATCTCCCAGTACAAGGATCCGATCGTCGGCGAAGGCAAGATCGTCATCTCGCTCGGTCCGGACCGCCAGGGCCAGTTCGAGGATATCGAGATCGGCATCGAACGCCTGCATCTCGAACAGGATGCCGGCAAGTTGATGCACGACCAGCATCCGACCATGTCCTATGTGGATCTCAACCGCTCCGGCGTGGCGCTGATGGAGATCGTCTCCAAGCCCGACATGCGCTCTTCCGACGAAGCCAAGGCCTATATGACCAAGCTGCGCTCGATCGTGCGTTACCTCGGCACCTGCGACGGCAACATGGACGAAGGCTCGATGCGCGCCGACGTCAACGTCTCGGTGCGCCGTCCGGGCGCCGAATTCGGCACGCGCTGCGAGATCAAGAACGTCAACTCGATCCGCTTCATCGGGCAGGCGATCGAATACGAAGCCCGCCGCCAGATCGGCATCCTGGAGGACGGCGGCACGATCGACCAGGAAACTCGGCTGTTCGACCCGAACAAGGGCGAGACGCGTTCGATGCGCTCCAAGGAAGACGCGCACGACTACCGTTACTTCCCCGATCCGGACCTGTTGCCGCTCGAATTTGACGATGCCTTCATCGAGGAGCTGCGTGCGGGCCTAACTGAGCTGCCGGACGACAAGAAGGCGCGTTTCGTGCGCGAGCTCGGCCTGTCGATCTACGACGCCTCGGTGCTGGTGTCGGAAAAGGCGATCGCCGATTATTTTGAGGCGGTTGCCGAAGGCCGCGACGGCAAGATTGCTGCCAACTGGGTGATCAACGACCTGCTGGGCGCCTTGAACAGAACCGGCAAAGACATTGAAGAGACTCCGGTTTCTCCCGCTCAGCTCGGCGCCATCATCGACCTCATCAAGGCCGGGACGATTTCCGGCAAGATCGCCAAGGACCTGTTCGAGATCGTCCTCAACGAGGGCGGTGATCCGGCGGAAATCGTCGAGGCACGCGGCATGAAGCAGGTCACCGATACCGGCGCGATCGAGGCCGCCGTCGACGAGATCATCGCCGCCAACCCGGACCAGGTCGCCAAGGTCAAGGCGAAGCCCACGCTTGCCGGCTGGTTCGTCGGCCAGGTCATGAAGTCGACCGGCGGCAAGGCCAACCCGCAGGCGGTCCAGGCGCTCGTCAAGGCGAAGCTCGGGATCGAAGAGGAGTAGGCCCGATGGTCTACTTCGTCCGCACTGCCGGTGAAGCTGACGTGGAGCAGATCCGCGCCCTGCTGGCGGCGACCTTTCACGATACCTATGATCCGTTCTACGGGGCCGACAAGGTCAGGAGAATGGTCGACGGCTGGCATTCTGCTGGCGCCGTCAAGGCGCGCATCCAGAAGCGCGGCGGCGAGTTCCTGGTCGCTGACGACGGCAGGAACATCGGCGGCATCGGTTATGCCGCCATGTATCCGAAAATGGTGAAGACGGCGATGCTGCACCAGCTCTACGTCAAGCCGTCCTGCCAGAACGAGGGCATCGGGCGGGATATCTTCGCCGAACTCGAAACCTGTTTTCCGGATGCCGAGATCATGCGGGTCGAAGTGGCGCTGCCGAACGTGCGCGCCATGTCCTTCTACGAGCGGCTCGGGTTTTCCGAGGTCGATCGGATGGAGGAATGGGGTGCCCCCAATTCCGGCCTGCCGGCGATCATCATGGAGAAGCGGCTACCCGTCTGACGGCCGCCGTCACTGCGCAGGCTCGAATTTCTTGCCGCCCTCGTCGTAGATCGCCACTAGGCTGCACTCCATCAGGTCCTTGCGGCGCTTCGTGTTGCAAACGGATTTGGACGCCTGGATGGCGGCCTCCTTGCTGTCGAAGCCGCAGAAGGTCTCGTGCCAATGCGGCCCCTCCTTCGACTGCGCAAAAATGTCGATGCTCCAGCCGGCCGGGAAACAGGCAGTGGTCTCAAGGCAGTCCTCGGCCGTCCCACCTTCCTTGATGCATTTGTTCTTGGCGCAGTCGAGTGCCTTGCGGATCGAGGATGCAAAGCATACGCCGCTGCTCATTTCCGGCGCCTGAGAGAAACCGACCGCTCCGCGGCCTTCCGCAAAGACCGCCATTGGCCATACCGCCAAGACGGCTGCCAATAAAATCATCCCAAGTCTTTGTGTCATCGCCTCAGCCCTTCTAAGGTTCGGCCGGGATCATGCCGATTCTGCGTTGAAAGGAAAGAGATGACGGACAACCTTATTATCCGCCGAGCTCGCGAAACGGATCTTGTGGCGCTCATTGAACTTTTTGCCGCCGACGAGACGGGTGGTCACGGCGACACGACGGACGACGACGCTTATGAAGACTACCTGCGGGCCTTCAACGTCATCGATGCCTCGCAGAACGAGCAGCTCTTCGTCGCCGAACTGGAAGGCGAGGTGGTCGGCACGTTCCAGATCCTCTTCAACCGGACCCTGACCGGCAGGGGATCGCTGTCGATGATCCTGGAGGCGGTACAGACGCGCAGCGACATGCGCGGCAAGGGTATCGGTGGTCAAATGATCCATCATGCGATCGAGGAAGCCAGGCGCCGCGACTGCCGGATTGTCCAGCTCACCTCGAATATGGCGCGCACCGATGCCCATCGTTTCTATGAACGGCTAGGCTTCGCCAAAAGCCATTTCGGCTTCAAGATGAAGCTCAAATGACCGTGCGCGACATTTGGAATCACTGGACATCGAAGGCGCCAAGCGGCATAAGCGGATCAGCGACTTCGATCGTCATCCTGTTTGCCAAGCCGACGGAACATCCATGAAAAACCTCCTGCTGCAGATCTTTACCTGGTGGAACGGACAGACCATGGGCACCAGGTTCTTCACCTGGCGTTTCGGCAAGAAGGTCGGCGAAGACGAACTCGGCAATGTCTATTACGAAGGCCCGATGACCTCCTGGGGCAAGCCGAAGCGTTGGGTGATCTACAAGGATTACGCCGAAGCCTCCGCGATCACGCCCGGCTGGCACGGCTGGATGCATTACCGCACCGACATCGCTCCCTCGCAGGAAGACTACAAGGCCCGCGAATGGGAAAAGGCGCACAAGTTGAACGGCACGGGCACGCCGTTCGCCTATCGTCCGCAGGGCTCGCTTGCCGCGACCGGCGAGCGCCCTCGCGTTACCGGCGATTACGACGCCTGGACGCCTGGAAACTGACACCTGTTTTGGCCACAATCGCACTCTAGGTCTCGACGCCGACGGGATCGCCGGGACGGGAAGCATATGGGATTGATGACGGTTTCTCCACGCAAGCAAATGATCGGTGCGTTGATCGCGCTGGCATCCGTGCTTGCGGCGGATGGTGTATCTGCGGCGCGGCTGAACAACCCGGTCGCGGTTTTCGCCGGCATCGACAAGATCACCGGCCGCATCACCACGTTCGACGTCTATGTCAACGAGACCGTCCAATACGGCGCGCTGCAGGTGACGCCAAAGGTCTGTTATTCCCGCGACGAGACGGAAGCCCAGAAGATCGACGGTTTCGTGGAAGTGGACGAGATCACCCTCGACCGCAAGATCCGCCGGATATTCACCGGCTGGATGTTCGCCGACAGCCCCGGCCTCAACGCCGTCGAGCATCCGATCTACGACGTCTGGCTGACCGGCTGCAAACAGAAGTCCGACGTGCCGCCGCCAAAGGCGACCAACTGATTTTCCCTTAGAATTTCAGGTGCGGTGAATCGACCGCGATTCTCAGGAGCTTGAGATAGTCGTCCTTGGGGACGTCGATTGCGCCGAACGTCTTCAGATGTTCGGTCGTGAACTGTGTGTCGAGCAGGGTAAAACCGTTTTTTCGGAGCCGCTCGACAAGATGCACGAGGCAGATCTTGGAGGCGTTCGTGCGCCTGGAAAACATGCTCTCGCCGAAAAAGGCCGAACCGAGCGAAACACCATAGAGACCGCCGACCAGTTCATCGCCCTCGAAGGCCTCGACGCTGTGCGCGTGGCCCATGCGGTGCAATTCGTTGTAGAGCTTGCGGATCGTGGAGTTGATCCAAGTGCTTGGCCGGTCGCCGGCGGGCTCGGCACAGAAAGCCATCACCCGTTCGAATGCCGTATCGACGCGGATGTCGAGCGGGCTCTTGCGGACCGCCTTAGCGAGGCTTTTCGAAATATGGAAGCCGTCGAGCGGCAGGATGCCGCGCATTTCCGGCTCGACCCAGAAGATTTCCGGGTCGTCGGCGGATTCGGCCATCGGGAAAAGGCCGATAGAATAGGCGCGCAACAGGATTTCCGGGGTTATCGCCGGGTAATATCTGCCGCGTCGCCCTGCCATCGATCTCCCTAATGCGTCTTGTCGCCGGCGAGGTAGTTTTCCAGCCAGTGAATGTCGTAATCGCCATTGGCGATATCCGGATTATCGACGAGATCCTGGAAGAGGGGAAGCGTTGTCTTGATGCCGTCAACGACGAACTCGTCCAGCACGCGGCGCAGCCGCATCATGCACTCGACGCGGGTGCGTCCGTGCACGATCAGCTTGCCGATCAGGCTGTCGTAATAGGGCGGGATGCGGTAGCCCGCATAGGCACCGGAATCGACGCGCACACCAAGCCCGCCGGGCGCATGGAAATGCGTGATCGTGCCGGGCGACGGCACGAAGGTGCGCGGGTCCTCGGCATTGATGCGGCATTCGATGGCATGGCCGGAGAACACGATGTCTTCCTGGCGGACGGACAGGCCGGCGCCGGAGGCGACGCGGATCTGTTCGTGCACGAGGTCGATACCGGTGATCGCTTCGGTGATCGGGTGCTCGACCTGCAGACGGGTGTTCATCTCGATGAAATAGAACTCGCCGTTCTCGTAGAGGAATTCGATCGTGCCGGCGCCGCGATATTTCAGCTTGCGCATGGCATCGGCGCAGATCTCGCCGATCTTCATCCGCTGTTCGACGTTGAGGGCAGGGGAATTGGCTTCTTCCCAGACCTTCTGGTGGCGGCGCTGCAGCGAGCAGTCGCGCTCGCCGAGATGGATGGCATTGCCTTCCCCGTCGCCGACCACCTGAATTTCGATATGGCGCGGCTTGCCGAGATATTTTTCCATGTAGACGGCATCGTTGCCGAAAGCGGCGAGCGCTTCGGAACGGGCCGTCGACACGGCCTCATCCAGGTCGGCCTCGGTCTTGGCGACCTTCATGCCGCGTCCGCCGCCGCCGGCGGTCGCCTTGATCAGCACCGGGAAACCGATCTGGCGGGCGATTTCCATCGCGTTCTCGGGCTTCACCTCGCCATCGGAGCCGGGAACGACGGGAATGCCGAGTTCCTGCGCGGTCTGTTTGGCGGTGATCTTGTCGCCCATGATGCGAATATGGTCGGCGGTCGGGCCGATGAAGGTGATGCCGTGCGCGTCGAGGATATCCGCGAACTTGGCGTTTTCCGACAGGAAGCCGTAGCCCGGGTGCACGGCGTCGGCGCCGGTGATCTCGCAGGCGGCGACGATCTGGTGGATGTTCAGATAGCTGTCGCGCGACGGCGGCGGGCCGATGCACACGCTTTCGTCGGCGAGCCGGACATGCATGGCGTCGGCGTCCGCAGTGGAATGGACCGCGACGGTCGCGATGCCGAGTTCCTTGCAGGCGCGAAGCACGCGAAGCGCGATTTCACCGCGGTTGGCTATGAGGATCTTGGAAATCATGGATGCGCCTTACTCGATGACGACGAGCGGCTGGCCATACTCGACGGGCTGAGCGTCGTTGACCAGGATTTCCGTGACCTTGCCGGAGCGCGGCGACGGGATCTGGTTCATCGTCTTCATGGCCTCGATGATCAGCAGCGTCTGGCCTTCCTTGACGGTGGCGCCGACTTCGACGAAGGCGCGCGAACCCGGGGCCGGGGAGAGGTAGATGGTGCCGACCATCGGCGCAGTGACCGCGTTCTTGTTGTCCTGGATTGCGGGCGCTGCTGCGGCTACGGGAGCTGCAGCCGGGGCATAGGCGGGCGCTGCGACCGGGGCCTGGACATATTGAGTCGTACCGACGCGCGATACACGAATACGCACATCGTCCTGTTCGACTTCGATCTCGGTGAGGTCGGTATCGTTGAGGATGTTCGCGAGGTCGCGGATCAGTCCCTTGTCGATACCGTTCTTCTTGTCAGACATGGCAAACCCTATTGTTCTGTTTATCTTGTCAGGCGGTAATGGATTTCAAGGCGTGCAGCGCCAGAATGTAGCTCGCGGTGCCAAAACCGCAGATCACGCCCTTTACCGCCGGTGCGATCATCGAATGATGGCGGAATTCCTCCCGCGCGTGGACATTCGAGATATGAAGCTCGATCACCGGCACGGAAATCGCCTTGATGGCGTCGTGCAATGCGATCGAGGTATGTGTATAGGCGCCTGCGTTGATGGCGACGCCGACGGCTTTTTCATTGGCTTCGTGGATCCAGTCGATCAGCACGCCTTCATGATTGCTCTGGCGGAAATCAACCGTAAAGCCGAGTTCCTTGCCGGCTGCGATGCAGTCGTTCTCGACGTCCTTCAGCGTGGCTGCGCCATAGATGCCCGGCTCGCGCTTGCCCAGCATGTTGAGATTGGGGCCGTTGAGGACGAAGACCGTCTTGCTCATCACTATTCTATTGTTCCACACTGAAATTCAGGGGCCACCTATAGACCGGCGAGGCGGCAAGGGAAAGCCCCCGCCGTGCCGAAAGCCCGTGAGTCCACTGCGATGGAACATCTATTGGTCAGGGCTTACCCTGTCAGCAGGTCGCCTTGCCGCAGGCACGCACGTTGGCGACCTTCTGCTCGATCGCCTCGAGGCCGACGGCACCGAACACGGCTTCGTCGCCGACCACATAGGTCGGGGTGCCGGTGATGCCGATCGCGTTGGCGAGCCGGTAGGCGTCGCGCACCAAGTCGTCGTTCGGCTGGTCGGCCATGGACTTGCGGATCGCCGCCTCCTTGACGCCGAGCGCGCTGGCGACCGCGATGGCCGCCGCCTCCGAGGCGTGAGGCTTGCCGCCGAGCAGTTCGCGGTGGAACTCTGCATATTTATCCGGCGCGACCAGACGCACGGCGTTGGCGACCCGGTGGGCGGCGACCGAGTCCGGACCGAGGATCGGGAATTCCTTCAGGATGAAGCGGACGTTCTTGTCCTTGGAAAGGATGTCGTCCATGTCGGAAAGCGCCCGCTTGCAGTAACCGCAATTGTAATCGAAGAACTCGACGACGGTGACGTCGCCCTTCGGATTGCCGAGCGTGATGTCGGTCGGCGACGAGAAGATCTCCTGCTTGTTGTCCGCGATCGCTTTTGTCGACTGCTCGACGCGCTGTGTCTGCTGCTTGGCTTCCAGCGCGTTCTGAACCTCGACCAGCACTTCCGGATTCTGGATCAGGTATTCGCGGATGAACTGGCCCATTTCCTTTTTCTGCTGGTCGTCGAGCGCGACGGCCGGGGCGGCCGCGGAAAGTGCCAGGGCCAGCATCGAGCCGGCGGCCAATGTCTTGAAAATGAGCGTCTTGAACAGGCGGGTCATCCATATCCTCTTGGGTCGGGCACACGAATCCCCGCGCACCATTGTTGCGATTTGTGCCCAAAGTAAGCCAGTCGGGCTTTCCAAAAAACCTCAAAATCATTTCCGCGCGGTTCCCGCCAGTTCACAACTGCGTATGAGGCTTGGCAGGATGGTGGAATGGAGTCTGGTTTCAACAGGTTGACGGCATTTCCGGAATCGCTTCGGCAGGAAGTTGATGCAGTTTCTCAGTGTGAAGGCGGGTAAAAACAAAAACGGCCGCGTCGAACGCGGCCGTTTTTCATGGATTGTCAGTCGGCTCAGAAGAAGCCGCGGCGCTGCCACCAGCCGGCCTTCTTCGGCTTCGACGGGTCGTTTTCGGCCTCGGGCGCTGCCACCGGGTCGGAACTCTTCACCACCGCCTCGGCTGAGGAGGAGATGTTGGACGCGCGGTTAGCTCGGGCCGGCTTCGCTTCGCCGGCATCTGCCTGCTCGGCTGCTGCGGCGGGAGCTTCCTCGACGGGAGTTTCTGCGACCGGAGCTGTCTCGGGAGCCTGCGGCTCTTCGCCGAGTGCTGCCTCGACCTGCTCGACGACGGTTTCCACCGGAGCCGGAGCGGCGACAGTCACCTGAACGTCTTCTGCAGCCGGGACCTCTTCCGCAGCCGGTGCGTCGGCCGCAGTCGCTGCCTTGCCGCGACGCGAACGACGCGGTTTGGCTTCCGGTTTGCCGCCAGATGCGGCTTCCGCCTCGGCGGGCGCCGACACAGCCTCGGCGGCGATCTCCTCAGAGGCTTCCGCTACGGCCGCTACCAGCACGGCGGCGACGTCTTCGCCGGATGCGTCTTCGTCGGCCGCTTCGCCGTCCTCCGAAGCACTCAGTTCCTGTCCGTCCTCACCGTTGCGATTGCGACGACCACCGCGCTTGCCGCGGCGACGGCGCTTGCGGCGGTTTTCTTCCGAGTCCGAATCGGCGGCAACCGTTGAGCCGGATGCTTCACCGGTTTCGGAAACGTCGTCCTCGCCTTCATCGCCATCCTCGTCGCCGTCGGCCATGTCGTCGTTGCCGCCCTGGGCGGTCTGGACGTCTCCGCCCTTTTCTCCGCCACGGTTGCGACGACGCCGGCGGCGCTTGCGCTTGCGGCCGTTCGGGTCATCACCCTGCTGCTGGGCGCGCTCGGCATTGGCAGCTGCCGGCTGCGCTGCCGCTGCGACGGTCTCTTCTTCTTCCTCCTCGTCGGCCTCGATGATGATGTCGTCATCGTCCTCTTCGACGGGGATGGCCGCGAACTGCATCAGGCTTTCGATCTTGACCGGGTTTTCGACCGGCTCGCCGCGATCGATCGCGAAATGGCTGGAGCCGATGCTGACATCCGATTCGATGAAGATCGAGACGCCGAAGCGGTTCTCGTAGTCGACGATGCTGGAACGCTTGTGGTTGAGGAGATAGAGCGCGATCTCCGGCGTGGTGCGCACGGTGATGTCATGCGTGGTGTTCTTGAGCAGATATTCCTCGACGCCGCGCAGCACGTGCAGGGCGACCGACGACTGCGAGCGCACGTGGCCGGTGCCGCCGCAATGGGTGCAGATCTGCGTTGTCGATTCGAGAACCGAAGCGCGGATGCGCTGGCGCGACATTTCGAGCAGGCCGAAATGCGAGATGCGGCCGACCTGGATGCGGGCGCGGTCGTTCTTCAGGCAATCCTTCAGCTTCTTCTCGACAGCGCGGTTGTTGCGCTTCTCTTCCATGTCGATGAAATCGATGACGATCAGGCCGGCAAGGTCGCGCAGGCGAAGCTGGCGGGCGACTTCTTCCGCCGCTTCCAGGTTGGTCTGGAGCGCGGTTTCCTCGATCGAGTGTTCGCGGGTCGAACGGCCGGAGTTGACGTCGATGGCAACCAGTGCTTCCGTCTGGTTCATGATCAGGTAGCCGCCGGACTTCAGCGTCACCTGCGGCTGCAGCATGCGGTCGAGTTGCGCCTCGATGCCGGAACGGGCGAAGATCGGATGCAGGTCGCGATAGGGTTGGACCACCTTGGCATGGCTCGGCATCAGCATCTTCATGAAGTCTTTCGCTTCACGATAGCCTTCTTCGCCGGACACGATGATCTCGGAAATGTCCTTGTTATAAAGGTCGCGGATCGAACGCTTGATCAGCGAGCCTTCCTCGTAGACGAGGGTAGGGGCGGTCGAGCTCAGGGTCAGCGTGCGGACGTTTTCCCACAGGCGCATCAGGTATTCGAAATCGCGCTTGACTTCGACGCGGGTGCGGTTCGCACCGGCGGTGCGCAGGATGACGCCCATGCCCTGCGGCACGTCGAGCTCGCGGGCGATTTCCTTGAGGCGCTTGCGGTCCTGCGGCTGGGTGATCTTGCGGGAAATGCCGCCGCCACGCGCCGTGTTCGGCATCAGAACCGAGTAGCGGCCGGCGAGCGAAAGATAGGTGGTAAGGGCAGCGCCCTTGTTGCCGCGCTCTTCCTTGGCGACCTGAACCAGCAGGATCTGGCGGCGCTTGATGACTTCCTGGATGCGATACTGCTTGCGCGGCTTGCGCACGACGCGGTCCGGAACTTCTTCCATGGCGTCTTCGGCGCCGACCGACTCGATCACTTCCTTCTCGCCGTGATCGTCATCGTCGTCGTCGTCGAAATCGTCGTTGCGGCCGCCGCGGCGGGCGTCGACGTCTTCCGAGATCGAATCGGTCTCGACCATCGCGGCCATTTCGCCGGGCGTCGAGCCGTCGTCGTCATTGTTTTCGGAGGAAGGAGCCCCTTCACCCTCGGATGCTCCGGCTTCAAGAGCCGCTGCTTCTTCTGCCGGCTTCTTGCGGGCGCGGCTGCGGCGCGGCTTGGCTTTCGGCTTTTCAGCCTCTTCGGTGGCGACAGCCTCGACCGGGCTTGCTTCAGTTGCTTCCGCACCGGCTTCGCTTGCGGGCTCGACAGCGGCTGCCGGGGCAGCGATGCCGATATCCGGCTGTTCCTGGTGGGCAAGGTCGACCACCGGATCAGCGGCTTCCGCCTCGGCGATCTTGCGCTGATCCTCGGCTTCCTGCTGCATCAGCGCCTGACGGTCGGCAAGCGGGATCTGATAATAGTCGGGATGGATTTCGGCAAAGGCGAGGAAGCCGTGACGGTTTCCGCCGTAGTCGACGAAGGCGGCCTGCAGTGAGGGTTCGACCCTCGTCACCTTCGCCAGATAGATATTGCCGCGTATCTGTTTTTTATGCTGCGATTCGAAATCGAACTCCTCGATCCGGTTACCGCGAACGACAACTACGCGCGTCTCCTCTTCGTGAGACGCGTCGATAAGCATTTTGTCTGCCATTGAAATTCTGCTCCTCGGCGCCGCCGGGAGAATGCAGAAAAGCCTGCCACAAGGACAGGCCCGTCATGCAATGCGGTCGTTGCGCCGGATAAAGATGTTCCCGTCAGGCACGGTTGTGACGGCAACCGGAAAGATGATGGGGAGCGTTGCTCCCTCAGTCTCTCCAGGTTCTGCAAATTGTGCCGCGACATCAAAAACCAAACGAGAATGACGATACCATAGGCCCGCATGGGCCCGATGAATGTGCTCCGCATGAGCGGTGGGTGGCACGCCACCCGGTACTATTCCGGCCACCGCCGGTTGGATCGTGTATCAGGAAAAAGTGTAGCGACGGCGGATGACTGTCGGTCGTCGGCGCCAGGTCCCGAAAAGGCTGGCCAGCCTATCGGCAGACTATCCCGTCAACACTTTAACCCTCACGGGCGTTGTATGGTTTATCTGTCACAATAGCAAGGGAAAAGCCAAGTTTGCCATATTCTCGATGGAATTAGACCCCTTATGGATGGCAGGGAACGGGCGGATGATTCGCATCTTTTGACGTGCAAATGCCTTCTAGAATGGGCACTTTGATGCGGGTTGCCCGACAGGCGGCGGGGCTTTGAATGCGGGTAGCGTTTTGAGGGCGGATTTAAAGGCAAGCGCAGCGACGGCCTGCGGCGGAAGTCGGCAGCGTTTTTTTGCGCGAATCGCTTGCGCGGTTCTTCTCTTGGTAGCCTTCGTCGCGACACCTCCCCTGAGTTCCGCCCGCGCTACGTCGCCGCCGCCGCTTCTCGCCTTCAGCGCGCGGGTCGCCGGCGATGATGCGCGCACCCGGATCGTCATCGAGTTCGAGAAAAAGCCGGAATTCTCCGTCCATTACGTCGCTGCGCCGGAACGGGTAGTCGTCGACCTGCCGGCGACCGCCTTCGGTTTCCCCGCCGAGGATCTGGCCGCACGTGGTCTCTTCAGGGACATCCGCTACGGCGCGATGGGTGAGTCGAGCGCCCGCATCGTGCTGACCGCCAAGAGGCCGGTGAAACTGTCGATCGCCGAGGTTCAGTCGAACGACAACGGCAGCTACAGGCTGGTCCTGGATGCGGAAATGGCCTCCAAGGAGGTTTTTGCCGACCTGGTGAAGACCCAGAACTGGGCGACGCCGACGGCGGCGGCTCCGGACGCGCTGGCGATGGCCGAGAAGGACAATGTCTTTACGGTTGCTGTCGATGCCGGGCATGGTGGGATCGATGCCGGCGCGACGGGGGCGGGCACCAAGACGCCGGAGAAGACCATCACGCTTGCGTTCGCCAGGACGCTTGCCGAACGATTGAAGAGGGTCGAGGGGATCAAGGTCTTGTTGACCCGCGACGACGACACGTTCCTGTCGCTCTCCGAGCGCGTGACGCTTGCCCGCCAGGGCCACGCCGATCTCTTCGTATCCCTGCATGCCGATACGCTCGGCCAGAAGGACATTCGCGGCGCGACCGTCTATACCCTGTCCGACAAGGCGTCCGACCGCATGGCCGAAAACCTCGCGGCGCGCGAAAACCTGTCCGACGAGCTTGCGGGCTACACACTCCAGAGCGGCCCGCCCGAGGTCGCCGATATCCTGCTCGACCTGACCCGGCGCGAGACCCAGGCGTTTTCGATCGCGCTCGCCACCAATGTCGTCCAGTCCTTCGAAGGGCAGATCGGGCTCATCAACAATCCCCACCGTTATGCGGGCTTCCAAGTTCTGCGCGCCCCGGACATTCCGTCGGTGCTCCTCGAACTCGGCTTCCTGTCCAATGTCGAAGATGAGAAGCTGCTGCTGGATGAGTCGTGGCGCTCGAAGGTGATCGACCGCATGGTCGATGCTATCAAGCGCTATCGTGACCGCGCGATGGCGAACGGCGGCTGATTCTGCCTGCCGCGCGTGGCGCGTGTGCCACAGGCATCGGGAATATCGCGTGAGGGAGGGCGGACGCCGGAAATCGGATCTAAGAGCCCTATTTTACTCACATTCAGGCGGTTACTCGATAATCTGTCAGATGCAATGGACGGCGGACGATTGATCCGTTTTCGCCTTGCGCTGGTGCAATCACCGTGCAAAACGCCTCTAACCATGCGATGGTGTGTTTCACGCGCCGAATGAAAGCTGAACGGTAGCTCCGATATGGTAAGATTGATTGGTTATCTCTTTGGTTTGGCCTGCGTCCTGTTTCTGGTCGTGGCTGCCGGCGTGGGTATTTACCTCACCGGGATGACCAAGGACCTGCCGAACTACGAGGTGCTTGCCTCCTACGAGCCCCCGGTTGCCACCCGCGTTCATGCCGGCAACGGTGCCTTGATGGCGGAATATGCCCGCGAACGGCGCCTCTTCCTGCCCATTCAGGCGGTGCCGGATCGGGTCAAGGCGGCCTTCCTGTCCGCTGAAGACAAGAATTTCTACAGCCATCCCGGCATCGACATCACGGGTCTTGGGCGAGCCGTCCTCTCGAACCTCCAGAACCTCGGTTCCGGCCGTCGCCCCGAAGGAGCCTCGACCATCACCCAGCAGGTGGCGAAGAACTTCCTTCTCTCTGCCGACCAGACGATCGACCGCAAGGTCAAGGAAGCAATCCTCTCCTTCCGCATCGAGCAGACCTATTCGAAGGACAAGATCCTCGAACTCTACCTGAACGAGATCTTCTTCGGCCTGAATTCCTACGGCATCGCCGGCGCGGCACTTACCTATTTCGACAAGTCGGTGACGGAGTTGACGACGGCCGAGGCCGCCTATCTTGCTGCCCTTCCGAAAGGGCCGGCGAACTACCATCCATTCCGCCGCGAAAAGGCGGCGCTCGAGCGCCGCAATTGGGTCATCGACCGCATGGCCGAGAATGGTTACATCACCCAGCCTGATGCCGACGACGCCAAGAAGCAGCCGCTCGGCGTCAAGCAGCGCCGCATCGGCACCCATCTCTTCGCATCGGACTATTTCTCGGAAGAGGTGCGCCGCCAGATCATCGACCGTTACGGCGACAAGGCGCTCTATGAGGGCGGTCTTTCGGTCCGCACCTCGCTCGATCCCGACCTTCAGGTTATCGCCCGCACCGCCCTGCAGAACGGTCTGGTGGAATATGACGAGCGCCGTGGTTTCCATGGGCCGATTGCACAGATCGCCATGATTGGCGACTGGGGCCTGGAACTCGCCAAGCAGAAGTCGCTTGCGGACGTGCCGGAATGGAAGCTTGCGGTCGTCACCGAGGTTTCGGCGAAGTCGGCCACGATCGGTCTGCAACCCTCGGCGGATGCGGCCGGCAAGGTCGACCCGGCTCGCGAGACTGGCACGATCAACGGCGACGACATGAAATGGGCCTATCGGGACTCGACCAATACCCGCAAGCCGGCAAAATCGCCCGACGGCGTGCTGAAGCCGGGCGATGTCGTTTACGTAGAGCCGATCAATCCGCAGGCCAGGACCTACAGGCTGCGCCAGCCGCCGAAGGTCCAGGGCGGCCTCGTTGCCATGGATCCGAACACGGGCCGCGTTCTTGCGATGGCCGGCGGCTTCTCCTATTCGCAATCGGAATTCAACCGCGCCACCCAGGCAATGCGCCAGCCCGGTTCGTCGTTCAAGCCGTTTGTCTACTCGGCTGCGCTCGATAACGGTTATACGCCGGCCTCGGTCATCCTGGACGCCCCGATCGAGATCGTCTCCGGCGGTCAGGTCTGGCGGCCGGAAAACTACGGCGGTGATTCAGGCGGCCCGTCGACACTGCGCACCGGCATCGAAAAATCCCGCAACCAGATGACTGTGCGCCTGGCGCAGGACATGGGCATGGAACTGGTTGCCGAATATGCCGAGCGTTTCGGCATCTACGACAAGATGCTGCCTGTGCTTGCCATGTCGCTCGGTTCGGGCGAGACGACGGTCATGCGAATGGTCTCGGCCTATGCGGTCATCGCCAACGGCGGCAAGCAGATCAAGCCGACCGTCATCGACCGCATCCAGGACCGTTACGGCAAGACGATCTTCCGTCACGAGGAGCGCGCCTGCGACGGCTGCAACTTCAATGACTGGGCCAACCAGGAAGAACCGAGCATCGTCGACAATCGCGAGCAGGTTCTCGACCCGATGACCGCCTACCAGATTACTTCGATGATGCAGGGCGTGGTCCAGCGCGGCACGGCAGCCGGCAAGATTCCGGTCAAGGACCGCGACGTCGCCGGCAAGACCGGCACCACGAACGATGAAAAGGACGCCTGGTTCGTCGGCTTCACGCCGAACCTGGTCGCGGGTCTTTATATCGGCTTCGACACGCCGGCCCCGCTCGGCCGTGCCGGCACCGGCAGCGGCCTTGCCGCACCTATTTTTGGCGAGTTCCTCGCGCAGGCAGCCAAGCTGACGCCGGCCGAAAAATTCCACGTGCCGGACGGCATGCAACTCGTCGCGGTCAACCGCAAGACCGGCATGGCGGCCATGGAAGGCCAGCCGGACACGATCGTCGAAGCCTTCAAGCCGGGTACCGGCCCGGCAGACGTCTTCCAGGTCATCGGCGACGGCGAATACATGACCCAGGACCAGATCTTCACCAATTCGCCCCAGGCGCAGCAGGCTGTGACCTCGGGCATGCCGGGCCTGTTCTGATCCTGTTGGACGCGAATGGCTTGCGGCCGGCCCGGGCTTTACATCCGGGCTCGCTGCAACTATGTCCACGGCACCTAAAACCCCAACACAAAGAGCGAAGAACAAGCGCCATGCGTGCGGAAATCATCAATGTAGTCGACGAAATCAAGCAGGCCATAAGCCTGCTGAGGAGGCATCTTTGACTGGGATCAGGCGGTAAGACGACTGGACTGGTTGAACAACAAGTCGGAGGATCCCAACCTCTGGAACGATGCCGCCGAAGCGCAGAAGCTGATGCGCGAACGCCAGCAGCTCGATGACGGCATCAATGGCGTCAAGGCGATGGAGCAACAGCTCAACGACAATATCGAGCTGATCGAGCTTGGCGAGGAAGAGGGCGACGAAGCGATCGTCAAGGAAGCCGAGGATGCGCTGAAGGCGCTGAAGGCGGAATCCGGCCGGCGCCAGGTCGAAGCCATGCTCTCGGGCGAGGCGGATGGCAACGACACCTATGTCGAAGTCCATTCCGGCGCCGGTGGCACGGAAAGCCAGGACTGGGCGAACATGCTGTTGCGCATGTACACCCGCTGGGCCGAACGCCAACGTTTCAAGGTCGAGCTTCTGGAAGTGCATGACGGCGAAGAAGCGGGCATCAAGTCGGCGACCATCCTCGTCAAGGGCCACAATGCCTATGGCTGGCTGAAGACCGAATCGGGCGTCCATCGCCTGGTCCGCATTTCGCCCTATGACAGCAACGCCCGCCGCCACACCTCGTTTTCGTCCATCTGGGTCTATCCGGTCATCGACGACTCGATCAACATCGAGATCAACGAAAGCGATTGCCGCATCGACACCTACCGTTCGTCGGGTGCCGGCGGCCAGCACGTCAACACGACCGACTCGGCGGTGCGCATCACGCACATTCCGTCGGGCATCGTCGTGCAATGCCAGCAGGAGCGTTCGCAGCACAAGAACCGCGCCAAGGCGTGGGACATGCTGCGTGCACGTCTTTACGAGGCCGAGCTGAAGAAGCGCGAGGAAGCGGCAAATGCCGAAGCAGCTTCGAAATCCGATATCGGTTGGGGCCACCAGATCCGCTCCTATGTGCTCCAGCCCTACCAGATGGTCAAGGACCTGCGGACAGGCGTGACCAGCACGGCGCCCGACGACGTGCTGGACGGGGATATCAATCCGTTCATGGAAGCGGCCCTGGCGCACCGCATCAGCGGCAAGCCGGATGTGGACGTCGCCGACGTCGACTGAGGATTTTAACGAAGCACGAACGAAAGCGGCCGGATTGCAAAGCCCGGCCGCTTCTTTTTGTCAGGTAAGGCGGAGATTATTCCGCCGCAGCCGCCATTGCACCGCGCGGGCTGCGCAGCACGACCAGCGACAGCAGGAAAACCACGACCGAGCACACCGCGATGACCGTGACCATCGGCAGCGACGTGCCGTCGACGAACATGCCGCCGAGGCCGATCACGACCGCAGACGTCACGAACTGGATCGTGCCCATCATCGCCGACGCCGTGCCGGCGATCCGGCCGTGGTGTTCGAGCGCCAGCACCGCCGCCGTCGGGATGATCATGCCCAGGAAGCCGTAGCCGCCGAACAGGAAGGCCGCCATGACGTCGAGACGATCGATGCCGAGCGAGGTGACGAGTGCCAGAAGGACCATCATCGTGGAATACCCGAACACCGCGCCGCGGATCACTTTGCGCAGCCCGATCTTGCGGGAGAGCCAGCCGTTCAGCTGCGACATGCCGATGAAGGCGACCGCATTGCACGAGAAGACGATGCTGTAGAAGGTCGGTGACAGGCCGTAATGCTGGATCAGCACGAAGGACGAGTTCGCCACATAGATCATGTAGCTCGACATGCCGAAGGACGCGATCAGCACCAGTCCGAGATAGTAAGGATCCCGGAGCAGCGTGCCATAGGAGTTGAGCGCGCCGGCGAGGCTGCTTTCACTGCGCGCAGCCGGCAGCCGGGTTTCCTCCAGGAAGAAGACCGCGACGACGGCGCCGACGGCACCGGCGCCGACCATCACCCAGAAGATCAGCCGCCAGTCGCCGAACACCGTGACGATGCTGCCGGCAAGCGGTGCGAGGATCGGCGAGACGCTGAACACCAGCATCAGCCGCGACATCAGCTGGGCCGCCGCCGGACCGGTATGCAGGTCGCGGACGATGGCGCGGGAGATGACGACGCCGGCGCAGGCGCCCATGCCCTGCAGGAACCGGAAGGCGATCAGCCATTCGATCGACGGCGACAGGGCGCAGCCGACCGCACCGATGGCATAAAGGGCAAGGCCCACATAGAGCGGCCGCTTGCGGCCGAACATGTCGGAGAGCGGACCATAGGCGATCTGCGAAACCGCCATGGCGACGAAGAAGGAGATCAGGCTCGCCTGCACCTCGTGGCTGTCGGCCTGCAAGTTTGCGCTGATGGTCGGCAATGCCGGGAGGTACATGTCGAGGGCGAAAAGCCCGATAGCGGAGAGCAGCCCGAGCGACAGGGCATGCGAAGGAGCTCTGCTTTGCATTTGGAAAAAACCTTTCCCGTCACCACATCTGCCGTGGTAACGGCAGGGCGAGGACGATTATGGGAGAAGAATATGAGAGCCGGCCGCGTTTGGGAGGATAGGCCTAAACAATCATGTAAAATATTCTGGACACAATTGTCCAATCCGTCAAGCCCCGCTATAGTGATGTCATGAAAAATTCGTCTGCCGAACTTCCACGCGATTACGACACCTGGCCGCCGGCGCAGAGCAAGCGCCAGGCTATCCTCAACGCTGCAGCCGACGTTTTTGCCCAGGAAGGCTTCGGCGGCGCCAGCATCGATGCGATCGCGGCAAGGGCAGGGGTATCGCGCCAGACGATCTACAATCAGCTGGGCGACAAGGATAATCTTTTCAAGGTCGTGGTCGCCGAAATCACCGATCGCTCCAGCGCCGGTTTCTTCCGCGTCCTCGATACTTTCCCGGTGGCGCCGCAGGATATCGAGGCGGAACTGACGCATTTCTCGGCCCAGCTCCTGCGCAAGGCGATCTGCGACCCGAACGGCCGCTGGCTGCGCAAGGTGGTCGAAACCGAGGGTGCACGATTCCCTGAGCTTTTCGAAACCTGGAAGGAATACGGGCCGGGCAAGAAATATCCGGCCATCGCCGCGCGGCTGGCGCAGCTCGCCCATGGCGGTTATCTCGAAATCGAAGATCCGGCGCTCGCGGCCCGCCAATATATGGCACTTCTCGCAACCGACCTGCGTTACGACCAGCAGCTTGGCCGCCAGACGCCGGAATCGGAGATCGACCAGATGGCGGCGAACGCCACCCGCACTTTTTTGCGCGCCTTCACCCCGAAGCGCTGAGCTTCACGCAAGGGCAAGAGGCTCTATTTGGGCGCGCTGACGCTGAGTCAGTTGTTGAACTGCTCGGCAAGAATCCGGTCGGACCAGGAGTGGTTCGGATCGGAGAGGATGCGCGCAGTGATTTCGGTCGATTGCGCCACCCGCACCTTCAGCACCGACTTCACCTCGGTATTGTCGGCAACCGCGTTGACCGGCCGCTTTTCCGGTTCGAGGATGTGGATATCGACGCAGACGTGGTTCGGCAGCAGCGCGCCGCGCCAGCGCCGCGGACGGAAGGCCGAGACCGGCGTCATGGCGAGCAGCGGCGCTTCCAGTGGCAGGATCGGCCCGTGTGCCGACAAATTGTAGGCGGTCGAGCCGGCCGGCGTCGCGATCATCAGTCCGTCGCAGATCAGCTCCTCCAGCCGCACATGGCCGTCGATCTCCACCCGGAGCTTGGCCGCCTGGTAGGATTGCCGGAAGAGATAGACCTCGTTGATGGCGAGTGCCGCCGACGTCGAGCCATCCTCGTTTTCCGTGGTCATCTTCAGCGGATGGAATTCGTTTTCGACCGATTCGGCCACCCGTTCACGAAGTCGCTCGGCGCGAAAATCGTTCATCAGGAAGCCGACCGAGCCGCAATTCATCCCGTAGACGCTTTTGCCCGTATGGATCGTATCGTGCAGCGTCTGCAGCATGAAACCGTCGCCGCCGAGCGCGACGATCACGTCGGCCTCCGCGGTCGGCACGTTGCCGTAGAGCCGCACAAGTTCCTCCAGTGCGGATTGTGCTTCCGGGGCTGTCGAGGCGATGATGGAGAGCTTGTTCGTCTGGGACGACATGAACGGGCCTTTGAGGGTGCCGCCGCCCGAGGGGCCGCGCAAGGGACGCTGTAACCAGTTGAGCTAACACGAGCCTGTGACAGGACCATGCCGGCGGGACGGCATTAAGTACAGGAAAAACAGGCTTTTGGACAAGCGCCTTGCGCCATCGCCGGTGGGGGAAACAACGCAAGTCGAATACATGGTGTATGATGTTAAAGCGATTTTCTCTTTACAGGAGGGGAAAATCTGGTAACTCCCCACTCGAAAGTGCCCTTGTAGCTCAGTTGGTAGAGCACCTGATTTGTAATCAGGGGGTCCCGGGTTCGAACCCTGGCGGGGGCACCATTAAAATCAATCGCTTAATCAAGTAGACGTTCCAACGTATTCCGACGGCGTTCCTACTCGCCTGTTCCCGCTCCGTCTTTGCCGGACCGGTTGGCGACCCACGAGTTTCGGGACCTGGCCGCACTGACCCCGCGCCGCCGTTATTCGGTGGAAGCGGTCGAACCTCGGAAACCTTCTGCGGTCGGCGGGGTTAGATGGCTGTAGGGCATGTCTGCAAAGTCCCACGAGAGGAAACCCAATGTTTGTAAAGATACTCACAATTGGCGCACTGTCGCTAGGTCTCGCCACTGCTGCGGTCGCCCAGTCGGGCTCGGGAACCGGATCAGGATCCGGCGGCGCTTCTGGCTCAGGTTCTGCAGGAACCAGCGGATCCGTTTCGGGTTCGGGCGCCAGCGGCTCCGGCACGCTCAACGGCACTACCACGACTCCGCTGAATGGAGCTGGAAGCGGTGCGCTTGATTCCAATACGACCGGCAGCACGATCGGCAATTCCGGCGGTTCCAAATGCCCGCCCGGCAATCTGTCGCAGGGTACCGGCTCCGCCACGACCAACAATTTGCCGCAGGGTTCGGGCTCCGCGATGCCCAATGCGGACGGAACTCTTGCACCTGGGCAGGCACAGAACTGCTGACCGAGAACCATGTGCGGCAAGCGGAAGGCCTGCCTTCGCTTGCCGCATCCCGCCTCAGTTCTTGAAAACCGTGCAGGGCACGGCGTGTGCCCTGATCCTGTTGCACAAGTCGGTCGCCTCGGCTCTGGTTGCGCGGCCGATCCGCGCCGCATAACGCGGGCGATAGCCGAAATTGCCCCGTTTCTGCCGCACGACGAGCGCCCGTTCCGCGTTGAGCGGCGCCGGCAGCCGGCCGATCGTGTTGGCAAACAGCTGGCTGGCAATATTCGGATTGTAGTGCGCGGAAAGCTGCACGCCCCATGGCGCCCAATCCGCCGATGCGATCAGAACGGTCTCGTTGAGACGCCTCGTCGCGGCGAGCTGTAGGCATCCGTCGATGAAGTTCTTTTGCGGGGCGAGGGCCTGAGCCGCCGTCTTCGGCGGATTGTCCCTCCATGTCTCCGCCGGGTGACCGGTGATCGCAAACACGTAGTCGCGCGTCTCGATCGGCAGCCGTCCGACCTTCAGGAATGTTTCCAGCCCGGCTTCGCCGGCATTATAAGCCGCGGCAGCGAGGCCGAGATTGCCGAAACGGTCGCGCAGCTCCCTCAGATAGAGCGAGGACGCGGCAAGGGCTTCTATGACATCGAAGCTGTTTTGCAGGCCGCGGATCTTCGCGGTCGCCGGCATGAACTGCGCGATGCCTTCGGCGCCTTTCGGGCTCACTGCGTTCGGCCGGAACAGGCTCTCGCGCCAGATCAGGCGCCCGAAGAATTCCGGTGGCAGCCCGTTCATGACCGCCAGCCGCTCCATGACGTGGCAGAGATCCTCATTGTAGGTTTCGGGGCGGATGCACAATCGGCCATTCCCGTCCGACACCGCACGCTCGTATCGGCATTTCGGAGCGGTGGGCTCGTCCGCAGCAACGATGTTCCCGCCAAAGGGCAGAACGGCCAAGGACAAGCAGAAGCCTGTCTGCATGAGACGGCGAAACATCATCGACATGCAGTATGCCTAATCAAGTCCCGGCTTGAAAGCCTTCGCGACAAGAACAGGCGGCCGGAATGCCTATCGCCCGGATCGCTCCAGAAGAGATCGGCAGGCCCGGCGCGGCACAACCCTGGGGCCGAGCCCGAGGTTGCCGCCGGCCCGGCGTTTTCCGGAGGACTTTAGCGCAGTTTTCCGACGCCGGAATAGGCAAAGCCGTGCGCTTCGACTTCCCGGGCGCGATAGACGTTGCGCAGATCAACGAGGACAGGGCTCTTCATGACCGACTTCAGCCGTTCGAGATCGAGTGCGCGAAACTCGTTCCACTCGGTGACCAGAACCGCGACATCCGCGCCCTCCGCTGCCTGGTAGGGGCCGCTGGCGAATTCGATATCCATCATCTGCCTGGCGTTTGCCATGCCTTCCGGATCGTAGCCGGAGACGATCGCGCCTGCATCCTGCAGCGTCTGGATGACGGCGATCGCCGGGCTGTCGCGCATGTCGTCGGTGTTCGGCTTGAAGGTCAGCCCGAACACGGCGACCTTCTTGCCGCGCACGTCGCCGCCGGCAGCTGCGATCACCTTGCGGCCCATGGCACGCTTGCGGGTATCGTTGACGGCGATGGTGGTTTCGATCAGGCGGACAGGGCTGTCATAGTCCTGGGCGGTCTTTGCGAGCGCCAGCGTGTCCTTCGGGAAGCAGGAGCCGCCATAACCGGGGCCGGCATGCAGGAATTTCGAGCCGATGCGACCGTCGAGGCCGATACCGCGCGAAACGTCCTGGACGTCGGCGCCGACACGCTCGCAGAGGTCGGCCATCTCGTTGATGAAGGTGATCTTCATCGCCAGGAAGGCGTTTGCGGCGTATTTGATCAGTTCGGACGTGCGGCGGCTGGTGAAGAGGAGCGGCGACTGGTTGAGATAGAGCGGACGGTAGACTTCCGTCATCACCCCGCGGGCGCGCTCGTCGGAAAGGCCGACGACGATCCGGTCCGGACGCTTGAAGTCCTCGATCGCAGCACCTTCGCGCAGGAATTCGGGGTTGGAGACGACGGCGAAATCTGCATCCGGATTGGTTTCGCGGATGATCCGCTCCACCTCGTCGCCCGTGCCGACAGGAACGGTCGACTTGGTGACGATGACGGTGAAGCCGGTCAGCGCTTCGGCGATTTCGCGTGCTGCGGCATGGACATAGCCGAGATCGGCATGGCCGTCGCCACGGCGCGACGGCGTACCGACCGCGATGAAGACGACATCGGCATCGGCCACGGCCGGGCCGAGATCCGTGGTGAAGGAAAGGCGACGGGATCTGACGTTTGATTCGACCAGCGCCTCGAGGCCCGGCTCGAAGATCGGAATGACGCCCTTTTTCAGGGCCTCGATCTTTTCGGCGGCCTTGTCGACGCAGATCACGTCATGTCCGAAATCCGCAAAGCAGGCTCCCGACACGAGGCCGACATAACCCGATCCAACCATCACGATACGCATCAATAATCCTCATCCTTGTCCGGCAATCTCACGCGCAGCGGTTTCCTAAGCGCATCCGAAAGGGAATGCAACGCGTCGGCTTGGCTGTCCGTATCAGGCTCGGGCCAGGCGTTACCCCAGCCGGTCGCCCTGACTGGCCAATATTACCGGGCGATGACAACAGGACGACGCTACGCCTTTCCAGGCCGCGATCCCCAGGCGATAAAATCCGGGTTGGCGAAATCCAGCATGTCTGCGCGGCCGGTCTTTCCGTAGGTCAGCGGCGCCCCGTCGAGCGTGACCGTGCTGCCGCCCGCAGCGCGCAATACGGCGTCTCCGGCGGCCGTGTCCCATTCCATGGTACGGCCGAAGCGGGGATAGAGATCGGCGACACCCTCCGCCAGCAGGCAGAATTTCAGCGAGGAACCGATCGAGCGGATATCGGTGGCGCCAGATTTCTCGAGGAAGGCCTCGGTCTCTGCGGAATTGTGGGAGCGGCTCGCGACACAGATCGGCCGGCTCCCGACCGGCCTTGCGACGATCTGTTCCCGGCTCGTCACCACGAAATGGTCATCGACGACGAGTTTTTCCGCCCGTCCGCCGCCGCCGAGGTAGGCGACCTTGAGGGCGGGGGCATAAACGGCGCCGAGGATCGGCGCGCCGTTCTCGATCAGCGCGATGTTGACCGTGAAATCCTCGCGGTTGTTTATGAACTCCTTGGTGCCGTCGAGCGGATCGACAAGGATGAAAGAACGCCCTTCGATCGACGGGATGCGCCCCATCGCCACCGATTCTTCCGCGATGACGGGAATCTCCGGGAAGGCTTTGGCGAGTTCGGCAAGAATGATCTCTTCAGCCCGCTCGTCCGCCTCCGTGACCGGGGACCGATCGGCCTTGTAGCTGGTGTTGGGTCCGGCCCAGTAGATGTCCAGGATGGCCTTGCCCGCTAGCAGCGCGGCTTTTTCGAATGTGGCGAGCATGAATTCCATGGCGGCTGGTCACGTCGGTTGCTTGGACTTCCCATGACACGTTTGCCCCGCGCATGGGAGTCTAAAACGGCTCGGCTCAACCGGCCTTGGCGAGATGTTGCCGTGTCGCGTAAAGCGCGATCGCGGCGGCGTTCGAGACATTGAGCGATTTGATCGCGCCCGGCATGTCGAGGCGGGCAAGCGCGGTGACCGTCTCGCGGGTCTTCTGGCGCAGGCCCTTGCCTTCCGAACCGAGCACCAGTGCAATCCGGCCGCTGGCAAACGTGCCTTCGAGCGGGGCGGGGCCTTCCGAATCGAGCCCGATCGTCTGGAAGCCGAGCCGGTGCAATTCCTCGATCGCGTCAGCGAGGTTGGTAATCTGTATATAAGGTATGAGTTCCAGCGCCCCGGAGGCCGATTTGGCGAGCACGCCGGATTCGGTCGGGCTATGTCTCTGGGTGGTGATGATGGCGCCGGCGCCGAACGCGACGGCCGAGCGCATGATCGCGCCGACATTGTGCGGGTCGGTCACCTGGTCGAGAACCAGCAGCAGCGGACTTTCTTTCAAGCCTTCCAGCCGGCGGATGGGCAGGGGCCGTGTTTCCAGCATCACGCCCTGGTGGATGGCCTCGGGGCCAAGCACCTTGTCGATATCCTGGGGCGAGACGAATTCGACCGGAAAGGACAGCGTCTCCGGTTCGCCGATCTCGAGCCTTGCAAAGGCGTTCTGCGTCACCGACAGTTTGATGAGCTTGCGCTCGGGGTTGTCGAGAGCCGCCCGCACCGTGTGCAGGCCATAAAGGAAGACCTGTTCCGCCTGCAGCTGCGGCGGCTTCCAGTCCTTGTTGGATTTCGGCCGCTTCAGCGGCGGCGTCGGAATTTCTCCGCGTTCGCGCCTGGCATCGCGCACGGCGCGCCGAAGCGTTGCGTAATGGGTGTCGCGGGTGGATTTGTCTTGTTTGTCGTCCTTGCTCATCAGGCCTTATAGCCATCCTCGCTCTCCGGGCAAAGCCCTCGACGGGGAGGCGGATCGAAAGAGCGACTGATTTATTTTCGTCATTTTTGCTTCTTCCTCGTGTTGACAGACGAGAACGAGGCGGTCATATACGCGGCGCAGATCGAGGGGCGGCAAGCTTCAAGGTCTGACGAACTTGGTCTCACGATCCGGACGAAAAACTGGAGAGATGCCCGAGTGGTTAAAGGGGACGGACTGTAAATCCGTTGGCTCAGCCTACGTTGGTTCAAATCCAACTCTCTCCACCATTCGTCTCTGATCGGACACCACACCGCGGGTATAGCTCAATGGTAGAGCAGCAGCCTTCCAAGCTGAATACGCGGGTTCGATTCCCGCTACCCGCTCCATAATCTCCAGCGATTTACACAGATGCGTGCCGGTCGGTGCAACGCTCCCCGGCTCCCTGTCGAAGCGGGCCTGCCGGGGGGCTATTTGCGCTACTGGCGCTCGCAAACTCGCTGAAGCCCGAAGTTAAGAGCCGTTCTGGATCTTGAAGTCAGTACGTGCTGAACCGGGCCGTCCTCGGGCATTTTCCGGCCGATTTCGCCTGCTCCCCTTGTCCTGGCGCGCGTCGTAATTATGTCTTGCGCATTCTAGTGGAAAGCCTTAAACGGCGACACCAAACCCGGTCGCCGGGTCCACCCTTATGTTCACAGGAAGCATTCAATGGCAAAGAGCAAGTTTGAGCGCAACAAGCCGCACGTCAACATTGGCACGATCGGTCACGTTGACCATGGCAAGACGTCGCTGACGGCCGCGATCACGAAGTACTTCGGCGAGTACAAGGCCTATGACCAGATCGACGCGGCTCCTGAAGAGAAGGCTCGCGGCATCACCATTTCGACGGCACACGTCGAATATGAGACGCCGGCCCGCCATTATGCGCACGTCGACTGCCCCGGCCACGCCGACTACGTCAAGAACATGATCACCGGTGCGGCGCAGATGGACGGCGCGATCCTGGTCTGCTCGGCAGCCGACGGACCGATGCCGCAGACCCGCGAGCACATCCTGCTCGCCCGTCAGGTCGGCGTTCCGGCGATCGTTGTGTTCCTGAACAAGGTCGACCAGGTCGACGACGCCGAGCTTCTCGAGCTCGTCGAGCTGGAAGTGCGCGAACTTCTGTCGTCCTACGACTTCCCGGGCGACGACATCCCGATCATCAAGGGTTCGGCGCTTGCCGCTCTTGAAGATTCGGACAAGAAGATCGGCGAGGATTCGATCCGCGAGCTGATGGCCGCTGTCGACGCCTACATCCCGACGCCTGAGCGTCCGATCAACATGCCGTTCCTGATGCCGATCGAAGACGTGTTCTCGATCTCGGGTCGTGGTACGGTCGTGACCGGCCGCGTCGAGCGCGGCATCGTCAAGGTCGGCGAAGAAGTCGAGATCGTCGGCATCCGCCCGACCTCGAAGACGACGGTGACCGGCGTTGAAATGTTCCGCAAGCTGCTCGACCAGGGCCAGGCCGGCGACAACATCGGCGCACTGGTTCGCGGCGTGAACCGTGACGGCGTCGAGCGTGGCCAGATTCTCTGCAAGCCGGGTTCGGTCAAGCCGCACAAGAAGTTCATGGCCGAAGCCTACATCCTGACGAAGGAAGAAGGCGGCCGTCATACGCCGTTCTTCACCAACTACCGTCCGCAGTTCTACTTCCGCACGACGGACGTGACGGGCATCGTGTCGCTGCCGGAAGGCACCGAAATGGTCATGCCGGGCGACAACGTCACGGTTGCCGTCGAGCTGATCGTTCCGATCGCGATGGAAGAAAAGCTGCGCTTCGCGATCCGCGAAGGCGGCCGCACCGTCGGCGCCGGCATCGTCGCCTCGATCATCGAGTAATCGATAGCGACATCGAAATAGCAAAGGCCCTGCCGGCAACGGCGGGGCCTTTCGCTTTTGGGCCCTGACGCTGAGTCAGCCAGGCGGCTCACCCAGAGTCGGTTCGTGGGAAAGCTTGCTCTCGTAACGGAAATGAACCTTGTCGCGGCCTGGCACATCGCAGACTGCCGAGCCTTAGGCGGTGACAGGCCCGCTGCAGCTAGGCTAGGTGCTGTCAGACCGACCTTGGAATTGTCGGATGCCGGCAGGGGAGGCGGGCAGACATCCACCCGAGTCGGCAAGTCGCCGCCCGGTGACCGGGTGGGGAGCAAGCGTAAATGCCCGTCGGCGATCACTTCTACTGGTGGAAGCGCCGGGCAAACGATTGCTTCCCCTTGCGAATCGCCTCCCGGCCAGACCTCTTGCGGGAGTCTCTGCCGATCAATCGAAGCCATTGCGGATCGGCTGGCGGGCAAGAAAATCCCCGCAGACGGCGCCGAGTCGGCGCTTCCGACCCTTCGCTTTGTAGAGGCATCCGACCGGTCCGGCCGAAAGCTCAGGTAGAACGGTCCCGATATTCAAAAATGCTCTTGCAAAGCGCAGCGCATCCCCTTAAAGGGAGCGCCTAGCCAGTTGGCGGCGAGCCGGAGTTTCCGGTTTTCGGTTCCGCCAGGGTTGAAGGGGTGTAGCTCAGTTGGTAGAGCGGCGGTCTCCAAAACCGCAGGTCGTCGGTTCAAGCCCGGCCGCCCCTGCCATTTTCAGATGATTGGCGCGAAATTATCCGCAGCGGAATTGTCGGGAAATGGCTGCCGTGCAAAACGGCGAAATTTCATCGAACACTGTTTTCCCTCTTGTGTAAAGGGGAAGGGGTGTTTATGTAGGTCAAAACAGACACGCGGTGCGTGGGGCTGAGCAAGTTCAGCTTTACGCGCCGTAATTGCGTGGGCAATCAATGGCATCCAAGACCAATCCAGTTACGTTTCTGCGCCAGGTGCGATCCGAAGCGTCGAAAATCCATTGGCCCTCGCGTCGCGAGACCATGATTTCTACGGCCATGGTTCTGGTTATGGTTGTGTTCGCTGCGCTGTTTTTCTTCGCTGCAGACCAGCTCATGGGATGGTTGCTCCGTCTCGTACTGAACGTCAGCGTTTGATTTCTGGAGAATAAAAAAGATGGCGGCGCGTTGGTACATCGTCCACGCATATTCCAATTTTGAGAAGAAGGTGGCTGAGGACATCGAGAACAAGGCTCGCCAGAAGGGGCTTGAGCATCTGTTTGAGAAGATCCTGGTTCCGACCGAGAAGGTCGTCGAGGTGCGCCGCGGCCGCAAGGTCGATTCCGAGCGCAAGTTCTTTCCGGGTTACGTCATGGTCCGGGCAAATCTGACCGACGAAGCCTATCACCTGATCAAGAACACGCCGAAGGTCACCGGCTTTCTTGGCTCCGACAACAAGCCGGTTCCGATCCCGGACTTCGAGGCCGAGCGCATCCTCGGCCAGGTCCAGGAAGGCGTCGAGCGGCCGAAGTCCTCGATCACTTTCGAGATCGGCGAGCAGGTTCGTGTATCGGACGGTCCGTTCGCGTCCTTCAATGGCACCGTTCAGGATGTCGACGAGGAGCGTTCGCGCCTCAAGGTCGAAGTCTCGATCTTCGGCCGTGCGACCCCGGTCGAGCTGGAATACGCTCAGGTCGAAAAGGTCTGATGAGTTTCGAAATGGGGCCTGCTGTTTGTTCAGCGGGCCTCGTGCGGCGTTTGCCGCAAGCGCGTGGGAGGAGCGGTGCCTTAGCCGGGCACTTTGGCCGAACCACGCAACCGCAGCCGCCGGCGAAGACCGGCATGTCGGATCGGGAAACCGGTCTCTAACGAAAGGCAGAGAGTAATGGCTAAGAAAGTTATGGGCCAGCTCAAGTTGCAGGTAAAGGCAGGGTCGGCCAATCCGTCCCCGCCGATCGGTCCTGCACTTGGTCAGCGCGGCATCAACATCATGGAATTCTGCAAGGCATTCAACGCCGCCACGCAGGAAATGGAAAAGGGCATGCCGATCCCGGTCGTCATCACCTATTTCCAGGACAAGTCCTTCACCTTCGCGATGAAGCAGCCTCCGGTCAGCTACTGGCTGAAGAAGGAAGCGAAGATCACCTCGGGTTCCAAGACCCCGGGCAAGGGCGCCAAGGCTGGCACCCTGACCAAGGCTCAGATCCAGACCATCGCCCAGGCGAAGATGAAGGATCTGAACGCGGCCGATCTCGAAGGCGCAATGGCCATGATCGAGGGCTCCGCCCGCGCCATGGGCCTGGAAGTGGTGGCTTAACATGGCAAAGCTTGCAAAGCGTATTCAGAAGATCCGCGAAGGCGTCGACCCCACCAAGCTGGTCGCCCTGACGGAAGCCATCTCGATGGTCAAGGTTCGTGCCACGGCGAAGTTCGACGAAACCGTCGAAATCTCCATGAACCTCGGCGTTGATCCGCGTCACGCAGACCAGATGGTCCGGGGTGTGGTCAACCTGCCGAACGGCACCGGCCGTGACGTTCGCGTCGCAGTCTTCGCACGTGGCGCCAAGGCTGACGAAGCGAAAGCTGCCGGTGCGGACATCGTCGGCGCCGAAGACCTCGTCGAAATCGTCCAGGGCGGCAAGATCGACTTCGATCGCTGCATCGCCACCCCGGACATGATGCCGCTCGTCGGCCGTCTCGGTAAGGTCCTCGGCCCGCGCGGCATGATGCCGAACCCGAAGGTCGGAACCGTGACCATGGACGTCGCGGGCGCCGTCAAGGCTTCCAAGGGCGGTGCCGTCGAGTTCCGCGTCGAGAAGGCTGGTATCATCCATGCCGGCATCGGCAAGGCCTCGTTCGAAGCCAAGGCTCTCGAAGAGAACATCAAGGCTTTCGCCGATGCCGTCATCAAGGCCAAGCCGGCTGGCGCCAAGGGCAACTACGTCAAGCGCGTAGCCATTTCTTCGACCATGGGCCCGGGCGTGAAGATCGACCCGTCGACGGTCACGGCTTAAAGATTTGCCGGAGCTTTCGGGCTCCGGTCGCATGAATTCCCGGTCCTTCGGGGCCGGGAATTTCCCAGGGAAACCTGGGAATTCCTGTCCGAGATTGCGGGTGGTTTCGACCTTAATCACTTGATGCCTGCATGAGACGGGTAAGACCCGAGATTTTTGAGGTGCCATGCGCCTCGTAAAATCGGTTCGAGCCTAGTGTGCCTTGTGCCTGGAGCCTTACGGCGACAGAGCGAGGGGACAGGATCCTCAAGCGTCGCTTGGGGTCCTAATCAAGGGATCCCTTGAGGCAAAGGCAACCCGATGGGGCCTGCAGGATTGCGGTCCCGTCAACTGGAGACAGACAGTGGAAAGAGCGGAAAAGCGCGAATTTGTCACGGAGCTGAACGAAGTCTTCAAGGCTTCTGGTTCGGTTGTCGTGGCCCACTATGCTGGTGTCACAGTTGCGCAGATGAACGATTTTCGTTCGAAGATGCGCGCTGCTGGCGGCACCGTCAAAGTCGCGAAGAACCGTCTGGCCAAGATCGCTCTTCAGGGTACGGAGTCGGAAGGGATGTCAAATCTCTTCAAGGGTCAGACGCTGATCGCATTCAGCGAAGACCCGGTAACGGCTCCGAAGGTCGTCATGGATTTCGCCAAGACCAATGACAAGATCATTGTTCTGGGTGGTTCCATGGGTGCAACCACGCTCACTGCGGATGCGGTCAAGTCGCTTGCGACCCTGCCTTCGCTGGACGAGCTTCGCGGCAAGCTGCTGGGCCTCTTGAATGCCCCGGCCACCCGCGTCGCTACGGTTGTTGCAGCACCGGCAAGCCAGCTTGCCCGCGTGTTCGCGGCCTACGCCAAGAAGGACGAGGAAGCCGCTTAAGGCGGTTTTTCGCTGTTCATACCCAAATCAAGTTCGAACCGAATATAAGGAACTAGTAAAATGGCTGATCTCGCAAAGATCGTTGAAGACCTCTCTGCTCTGACCGTTCTGGAAGCTGCTGAGCTTTCCAAGCTGCTCGAAGAGAAGTGGGGCGTATCCGCAGCTGCTCCGGTAGCTGTTGCTGCTGCTGGTGGCGCTGCTGGTGCTGCTGCTCCGGCTGAAGAAGAAAAGACCGAGTTCGACGTCATCCTCGCTGATGCCGGCGCCAACAAGATCAACGTCATCAAGGAAGTCCGCGCCATCACCGGCCTGGGCCTCAAGGAAGCCAAGGATCTCGTTGAAGCCGCTCCGAAGGCTGTCAAGGAAGGCGTCAACAAGGCTGAAGCCGCTGACCTCAAGAAGAAGCTTGAGGACGCCGGCGCCAAGGTCGACGTTAAGTAATATCGGAATGCGGCGGGAGAGGTCTCCTCTCCCGCCGGTTTCCTCCGAACATATTACCCAGGAACCGTCAAAACGGTTCCTGGGTAATGGGTTCTCAAGAGGATGGTCCCGAATCGAACCGAAAAGGCAATCCGGCCTGGCGTGTTCGAGAGGTGGGACGAGATTGAGAATACCCATTGATCGACGGGATCGACTGGCCAGCGAACCCCGTCCGTTGCAGGCCCGGATGCAAGTTTGAAGGAGCGACGATGGCTCAGACCCTTTCCTTTAATGGTCGCAGGCGCGTACGCAAGTTTTTTGGAAAAATCCCCGAAGTCACGGAAATGCCGAACCTCATCGAGGTCCAGAAGGCATCCTATGACCAGTTCCTGATGGTCGATGAGCCGAAGGGCGGTCGTCCGGACGAAGGTCTGAACGCTGTCTTCCGGTCGGTCTTCCCGATCACCGATTTTTCCGGCGCCTCCATGCTCGAATTCGTGTCCTACGAATTCGAACTGCCTAAGTTCGACGTGGAAGAATGCCGTCAGCGCGATCTGACCTATGCAGCGCCGCTGAAGGTGACGCTGCGTCTCATCGTGTTCGATATCGACGAGGATACGGGCGCAAAGTCGATCAAGGACATCAAGGAACAGTCCGTCTACATGGGCGACATGCCGCTCATGACAGACAACGGTACGTTCATCGTCAACGGCACCGAACGCGTCATCGTCTCCCAGATGCACCGTTCGCCGGGCGTCTTCTTCGACCATGACAAGGGCAAGAGCCACTCTTCCGGCAAGCTGCTCTTCGCAGCCCGCGTCATTCCGTATCGCGGTTCCTGGCTCGACATCGAGTTCGACGCCAAGGATATCGTCTACGCCCGTATCGACCGCCGCCGCAAGATTCCCGTGACCTCGCTGCTGATGGCGCTGGGCATGGACGGCGAAGAAATCCTGTCGACCTTCTACACGAAGTCGTCCTATCAGCGCGACGGCGATGGCTGGCGGATTCCGTTCCAGCCGGAAACCCTCAAGGGCGCAAAGACCCTTTCCGACATGGTCGACGCCGATACCGGCGAAGTGGTCGTCGAATCCGGCAAGAAGCTCACGCCGCGCATTCTCCGTCAGCTGACGGACAAGGGCCTGAAGGCCCTGAAGGCGACCAATGACGACCTCTACGGCAACTATCTGGCCGAAGATATCGTCAACTTCCAGACCGGTGAGATCTATCTGGAAGCCGGCGACGAGATCGACGAAAAAACCCTGCCGATCATCCTCAATGCAGGCTTCGACGAGATTCCGGTTCTCGGCATCGACCATATCAATGTCGGCGCCTATATCCGCAACACGCTGTCAGCCGACAAGAACGAGAACCGTCAGGACGCTCTGTTCGACATCTACCGCGTCATGCGTCCGGGTGAGCCGCCGACCATGGAATCGGCCGAAGCCATGTTCAACTCGCTGTTCTTCGATGCGGAGCGTTACGACCTCTCCGCCGTTGGCCGCGTCAAGATGAACATGCGTCTCGACCTCGAAGTCGCCGACACCGTCCGCACGCTCCGCAAGGACGACATCTTGGCCGTGGTCAAGATGCTCGTCGAACTGCGCGACGGCAAGGGCGAGATCGACGACATCGACAACCTCGGCAACCGCCGTGTCCGTTCCGTCGGCGAACTGATGGAAAATCAGTATCGCCTCGGCCTGCTCCGCATGGAGCGCGCCATCAAGGAACGCATGTCGTCGATCGAGATCGACACCGTCATGCCGCAGGACCTGATCAACGCGAAGCCGGCTGCCGCCGCGGTTCGCGAATTCTTCGGTTCCTCGCAGCTGTCGCAGTTCATGGACCAGGTGAACCCGCTTTCGGAAATCACCCACAAGCGCCGTCTTTCGGCACTTGGCCCGGGTGGTCTGACCCGTGAGCGCGCCGGCTTCGAAGTCCGCGACGTTCACCCGACCCATTACGGCCGTATCTGCCCGATCGAAACGCCGGAAGGCCCGAACATCGGTCTGATCAACTCGCTTGCGACCTTCGCCCGCGTCAACAAGTACGGCTTCATCGAAAGCCCGTACCGCAAGATCGTCGACGGCATCGTGACGAAGGAAGTGCTTTACCTTTCCGCCATGGAAGAGGCGAAGTATTACGTCGCGCAGGCGAATTCCGAACTGACGCCGGAAGGTGCTTTCGTCGAAGAGTTCGTTGTCTGCCGTCATGCCGGCGAAGTCATGCTGTCCCCGCGCGACACCATCAACCTGATGGACGTCTCGCCGAAGCAGCTTGTCTCGGTCGCGGCCGCTCTGATCCCGTTCCTGGAAAACGACGACGCCAACCGCGCCCTCATGGGCTCGAACATGCAGCGTCAGGCCGTGCCGCTGGTACGGGCTGAGGCTCCGTTCGTCGGCACCGGCATGGAACCGGTCGTCGCCCGCGACTCCGGCGCAGCGATTGCTGCCCGCCGCGGCGGTGTGGTCGACCAGGTCGACGCGACCCGTATCGTTATCCGCGCCACCGAAGACCTCGATCCGTCGAAGTCTGGCGTCGATATCTACCGCCTGATGAAGTTCCAGCGTTCGAACCAGAACACCTGCGTCAACCAGCGTCCGCTGGTTTCCGTCGGTGACATTCTGAACAAGGGCGACATCATCGCCGACGGCCCGTCCACGGACCTCGGTGACCTGGCGCTCGGCCGCAACGCGCTCGTCGCGTTCATGCCCTGGAACGGCTACAACTACGAAGACTCGATCCTGCTCTCCGAGCGTATCGTTGCCGACGACGTGTTCACCTCCATCCACATCGAGGAATTCGAAGTGATGGCGCGCGACACCAAGCTTGGTCCGGAAGAAATCACCCGCGACATTCCGAACGTTTCGGAAGAAGCGCTGAAGAACCTCGACGAAGCCGGCATCGTCTACATCGGCGCCGAAGTCCAGCCGGGCGACATCCTCGTCGGCAAGATCACCCCGAAGGGCGAAAGCCCGATGACGCCGGAAGAAAAGCTTCTGCGCGCCATCTTCGGTGAAAAGGCGTCCGACGTTCGCGACACCTCCATGCGCATGCCTCCGGGCACCTTCGGCACCATCGTCGAAGTTCGCGTCTTCAACCGCCACGGCGTGGAGAAGGACGAACGCGCCATGGCGATCGAGCGTGAGGAAATCGAACGCCTCGCCAAGGACCGCGACGACGAACAGGCAATTCTTGACCGCAACGTCTATGGCCGTCTGACGGACATGCTGCGCGGCCAGATGTCGGTTGCCGGTCCGAAGGGCTTCAAGAAGGGCGTCGAGCTCACCAACGCCGTCATCTCCGAATATCCCCGCTCGCAGTGGTGGATGTTCGCAGTCGAGGACGAGAAGGTTCAGGGCGAGATCGAAGCTCTGCGCGGCCAGTACGACGAATCCAAGTCGCGCCTTGAACAGCGCTTCATGGACAAGGTCGAAAAGGTCCAGCGCGGCGACGAAATGCCTCCGGGCGTCATGAAGATGGTCAAGGTCTTCGTCGCTGTGAAGCGCAAGATCCAGCCGGGCGACAAGATGGCCGGCCGTCACGGCAACAAGGGCGTCGTGTCGCGCATCGTACCGGTCGAGGACATGCCGTTCCTCGAAGACGGCACGCATGTCGATATCGTTCTGAACCCGCTCGGCGTGCCTTCGCGCATGAACGTCGGCCAGATCCTCGAGACCCACCTGGCATGGGCTTGCGCCGGCATGGGCAAGCGCATCGGGGCTATGCTCGAAGAGTACCGCAAGTCGAACGATATCACCGACTTGAAGAAAGAGCTGACCGAAGCCTATCAGAGTGAGGCAAACGCTGAAGTTGCCAGCTTCGACGACGATTCCCTCGTTCGTCTGGCCGAGCAGTCCAAGCGTGGTCTGTCGATCGCAACGCCGGTCTTCGACGGTGCGCATGAGCCGGACGTCGCAGCGATGCTGACCAAGGCGGGCCTGGATCCGTCCGGTCAGTCCGTTCTCTACGACGGTCGTACCGGCGAACAGTTCGACCGCAAGGTGACTGTTGGCTACATGTACATGATCAAGCTGAACCACCTCGTGGACGACAAGATCCACGCGCGTTCGATCGGTCCGTACTCGCTGGTCACCCAGCAGCCGCTCGGTGGCAAGGCGCAGTTCGGCGGCCAGCGCTTCGGCGAAATGGAAGTCTGGGCGCTCGAAGCCTACGGCGCCGCCTACACGCTGCAGGAAATGCTGACCGTGAAGTCGGATGACGTGGCCGGCCGTACCAAGGTCTACGAAGCGATCGTGCGCGGCGACGACACGTTCGAGGCAGGCATTCCGGAGAGCTTCAACGTTCTCGTCAAGGAAATGCGCTCTCTCGGCCTGTCCGTCGAGCTCGAGAACTCGAAGATCGACGACGCAAACGTTAGCCAGCTGCCCGACGCAGCCGAATGATCATAATAAGGCGCGCGCCGATTGAAGGCGCGCGCTGCTCCCTCCGCCGGATCCGCCGGCAGGATAGGGAAACTTTCGCCGCATTTCGCGGCTAATACCGTTTTAAAGCATCGGACGGTCCGTCCCGGGAATTTGGACTGCTCCGATCGCAAGCTGAGGGCTTCCGCCCCTAAAGGAGATAGGCATGAACCAAGAGGTCATGAATCTTTTCAATCCGCAGGTGCCTGCACAGCACTTCGACTCGATCCGTATCTCGATCGCGTCTCCGGAGAAGATTCTCTCCTGGTCCTACGGCGAGATCAAAAAGCCGGAGACCATCAACTACCGTACCTTCAAGCCGGAACGCGACGGCCTTTTCTGCGCCCGCATCTTCGGGCCGATCAAGGACTACGAGTGCCTGTGCGGCAAGTACAAGCGCATGAAGTACAAGGGCATCATCTGCGAAAAGTGCGGCGTCGAAGTCACATTGTCGCGCGTTCGCCGTGAGCGCATGGGCCATATCGAGCTCGCCGCTCCCGTCGCCCATATCTGGTTCCTGAAGTCGCTTCCGTCGCGCATCTCGACCCTTCTCGACATGACGCTGAAGGATGTCGAGCGCGTTCTCTATTTCGAGAACTACATCGTCACTGAGCCGGGCCTCACCTCGCTCAAGGAAAACCAGCTTCTTTCCGAAGAAGAATACATGATCGCCGTCGACGAGTTCGGCGAAGATCAGTTCACGGCGATGATCGGCGCCGAGGCCATCTATGAGATGCTCGCCTCGATGAACCTCGAAAAGATCGCTGGCGACCTGCGCTCGGAGCTGGCCGACACCACGTCGGATCTGAAGCAGAAGAAGCTGATGAAGCGCCTGAAGATCGTCGAGAACTTCATGGAATCCGGCAACCGGCCGGAATGGATGATCATGAAGGTCGTGCCCGTGATCCCGCCGGACCTGCGTCCGCTGGTTCCGCTCGATGGCGGCCGTTTCGCGACCTCCGACCTGAACGATCTCTATCGTCGCGTCATCAACCGTAACAACCGTCTGAAGCGCCTGATCGAACTGCGCGCTCCGGGCATCATCATCCGCAACGAAAAGCGCATGCTGCAGGAATCTGTGGACGCGCTGTTCGACAACGGCCGCCGTGGCCGCGTCATCACCGGCGCCAACAAGCGTCCGCTGAAGTCGCTGTCCGACATGCTCAAGGGCAAGCAGGGCCGCTTCCGCCAGAACCTGCTCGGCAAGCGCGTCGACTATTCCGGCCGTTCGGTCATCGTCACCGGTCCGGAACTGAAGCTGCACCAGTGCGGCCTGCCGAAGAAGATGGCGCTCGAACTGTTCAAGCCGTTCATCTACGCCCGCCTCGACGCCAAGGGTTATTCCTCGACCGTCAAGCAGGCCAAGAAGCTGGTTGAAAAGGAAAAGCCGGAAGTCTGGGATATCCTCGACGAGGTCATCCGCGAGCATCCGGTTCTCCTGAACCGCGCGCCGACGCTGCACCGCCTGGGCATCCAGGCCTTCGAACCGATCCTGGTCGAAGGCAAGGCGATCCAGCTGCACCCGCTCGTCTGCACGGCCTTCAACGCCGACTTCGACGGCGACCAGATGGCCGTTCACGTGCCGCTGTCGCTCGAAGCCCAGCTCGAAGCCCGCGTGCTGATGATGTCGACGAACAACATCCTGCACCCGGCGAACGGCGCACCGATCATCGTTCCGTCGCAGGACATGGTTCTCGGCCTCTACTATCTGGCGATCATGAACCAGAACGAGCCGGGTGAAGGCATGGCCTTCTCCGACATGGGTGAACTGCACCATGCGCTGGAGAACAAGGTCGTCACCCTGCATGCCAAGATCCGCGGCCGCTTCAAGACCATGGATGCCGACGGCAAGCTGGTGTCCAAGATCTATGAAACGACCCCCGGCCGCATGATCATCGGCGAACTTCTGCCGAAGAACGTCAACGTGCCGTTCGAGACCTGCAACCAGGAAATGACCAAGAAGAACATCTCCAAGATGATCGACACGGTCTACCGTCACTGCGGTCAGAAGGACACGGTGATCTTCTGCGACCGGATCATGCAGCTCGGCTTCACGCATGCGTGCAAGGCCGGCATTTCGTTCGGCAAGGACGACATGATCATCCCGGAAACCAAGGCGAAGATCGTCGGTGATACCGAATCCCTGGTCAAGGAATACGAGCAGCAGTACAATGACGGCCTGATCACTCAGGGCGAAAAGTACAACAAGGTCGTCGACGCCTGGGGCAAGGCCACCGAAAAGGTTGCCGAAGACATGATGGCCCGCATCAAGGCCGTCGAGTTCGACCCGGAAACCGGTCGCCAGAAGCAGATGAACGCCATCTACATGATGTCCCACTCGGGCGCCCGCGGTTCTCCGAACCAGATGCGTCAGCTGGGCGGCATGCGTGGCCTGATGGCCAAGCCGTCGGGCGAGATCATCGAAACGCCGATCATCTCGAACTTCAAGGAAGGTCTGACCGTTAACGAGTACTTCAACTCGACCCACGGTGCCCGTAAGGGTCTCGCAGACACCGCCTTGAAGACGGCGAACTCCGGTTACCTGACCCGTCGTCTCGTCGACGTGGCGCAGGACTGCATCGTCAACCTGGTCGACTGCGGCACCGAAAGCGGCCTCACCATGACGGCGATCGTTGACGCCGGCCAGGTCGTGGCTTCCATCGGCGCTCGTGTTCTTGGCCGTACCGCACTCGACGATATCGATCACCCGGTCACGGGTGCGCGCATCGTCGATGCCGGCAAGATGATCCTCGAGCCGGATGTCATCGAGATCGAAAAGGCTGGTATCCAGTCGATCCGCATCCGTTCGGCACTGACCTGCGAAGTCCAGACGGGCGTCTGCTCGGTCTGCTACGGCCGAGATCTGGCCCGTGGTACTCCGGTCAACATGGGCGAAGCCGTCGGCGTCATCGCGGCTCAGTCGATCGGCGAGCCGGGAACCCAGCTCACCATGCGTACCTTCCACTTGGGCGGTACGGCAAACGTGGTCGACCAGTCGTTCCTGGAAGCGTCGTACGAAGGCACGATCCAGATCAAGAACCGCAACATGCTGCGGAACTCCGAAGGCGTTCTCGTCGCGATGGGCCGCAACATGGCGGTCACCATCCTTGACGAGCGCGGCGTCGAGCGTTCCTCGCAGCGCGTCGCCTACGGTTCGAAGCTGTTCGTGGATGATGGCGACAAGGTGCGTCGCGGTCAGCGTCTGGCAGAGTGGGATCCCTACACACGCCCGATGATGACGGAAGTCGAAGGTACGGTTCAGTTCGAAGACGTGGTCGACTCGATCTCGGTTTCGGAATCGACCGACGAATCCACCGGCATCACCAAGCGTCAGGTCATCGACTGGCGTTCGACGCCGCGCGGTGTCGACCTGAAGCCGGCGATCGTCATCAAGGACGCTTCGGGCAGCATCATGAAACTGGCCCGAGGCGGCGAAGCCCGCTTCAACCTGTCGGTCGACGCCATCCTGTCGGTCGAGCCGGGTCAGAAGGTCAGCCAGGGCGACGTTCTCGCCCGCGTGCCGCTGGAAAGCGCCAAGACCAAGGACATCACCGGTGGTCTGCCGCGCGTCGCCGAGCTCTTCGAAGCCCGTCGTCCGAAGGATCACGCCATCATCGCTGAGATCGATGGTACGATCCGCCTCGGCCGCGACTACAAGAACAAGCGTCGAGTCATGATCGAGCCTGCCGAAGATGGCGTCGAACCGGTCGAATACCTGATCCCGAAGGGCAAGCCCTTCCATCTTCAGGAAGGCGACTACATCGAGAAGGGGGACTACATCCTCGACGGCAATCCGGCGCCGCACGACATCCTGGCGATCAAGGGCGTGGAAGCACTCGCTTCCTACCTCGTCAACGAAATCCAGGAAGTCTACCGCCTGCAGGGCGTTGTCATCAACGACAAGCACATCGAGGTGATTGTCCGTCAGATGCTGCAAAAGGTCGAGATCACCGATGCCGGCGACAGCCAGTACATCGTCGGTGACAATGTCGACCGGATCGAACTGGACGAAGCCAACGAGCGTCTCGTCGAAGAAGGCAAGAAGCCCGCTTACGGCGAACCGGTTCTGCTCGGCATCACCAAGGCGTCGCTGCAGACCCCGTCCTTCATCTCGGCCGCTTCCTTCCAGGAAACCACCAAGGTGCTGACGGAAGCTGCGATCGCCGGCAAGACCGACACGCTGCAGGGCCTCAAGGAAAACGTCATCGTCGGCCGTCTCATCCCGGCCGGTACCGGCGGCACCATGACCCAGATCCGCCGCATCGCCACCTCGCGCGACGAGCTCATCCTGGAAGAACGCAAGAAGGGTTCGGGCGCATCGTCCGCCACCCCGATGCTTCAGGACCTCGCCGGCGAAAAGGCTCCGGCCGCCGAATAACCCGGCTGCTGCCGATTGAACATCAAAAACCGCCCGGAGCGATCCGGGCGGTTTTTTCGTTTCAGGCGGCGAGGGGGCGGACATAAAAAAAGCCGCCGAAACTGTTCGGCGGCTCGTGCATGGTTTGGTGAAATGCTTAGAGGGCAAGTACGCCGCGACAGCTCCTCCGCGAATACGACCGGCTTGGTTAGGCGCTGCCCCGTTGGTGAGGTGGAGAGAGACAAAAGCCGGTGAGCGGAGGGCCGGCCTCCTTGCGGCCGCCAGCGGGAGGAGGCGAGGGCAGCCAGGCCTCTTCGAAGATCGAGACTACTCGAACCGGATGATCGCCACCTCGCCTTCAAGGGCGCCTTGGTAGGCGGAGGCGTGCGGCTCGTCGGTGGGTTCGTCGGTCAGGACGCCGATCTGGTCGAGGTCGGCCTCGATGAAGCCTTCTTCCGAGAGGGCGTTGAGCGCCTCGCGGACGGCGGAATCGTCGTCGGGTGCGCGCAGCATGATATGCAGCTCGATGCCTTCGGCGCCCTTTTTCTCATAACCCTTGCCGATGATGATGAAGACCATCGGCCCGTCGAGGTTGTTGTCGTTGTCGGGTGTGGCGATCATGGTCATCTCCGCGAGCGAATCCCTGGTAACGTCCGAAGACGAGGCGGAACGGAAGGTTCCCGCACTCTTTAGTGTGATCGGCGATGATTCCCAAACATTATCCGCGAGGCCATCTCATATTTCTGGAAACCCTGTCTCGAAACCCTCCGTTTGGCCCCGAAACCAAGGGTTTGGGGCAATAATTTAGGATTTGGTCTTGACGGGCAGGGGGGAAAACAGTAAACGCCCCGCATCGGAAGCGATGTGAGGCTTGCCCGTTCGGAACGACTCGTTCCGGAGTATGCCTCAGACACGGTTCCATACGCACGTTGAAGACACGAATGCTGCACGCACGACGCATGAGGAATGCGTCCTCTGCTTTCTGTGGTCCATCCGAAAAGCGGATCGGGCCACGTTTTGCGCATGAGGAAATGTGTGTGCCGCCGCCGGAAACGGCATCAGATCGGCCCGAAAGGGTACTGAGAAAAACGTAAGGGATGGTTGAATGCCTACCGTAAACCAGCTGATCCGCAAGCCTCGCCAGGCGAACGTAAAGCGTAACAAGGTTCCTGCTCTGCAGGAAAACCCCCAGAAGCGCGGTGTTTGCACCCGCGTTTACACGACGACCCCGAAGAAGCCGAACTCGGCTCTGCGTAAGGTTGCCAAGATCCGCCTGACCAACGGCTTCGAAGTCATCGGCTACATCCCGGGTGAAGGCCACAACCTGCAGGAACACTCCGTCGTGATGATCCGCGGCGGCCGCGTCAAGGACTTGCCGGGCGTTCGCTACCACATCATCCGCGGCGTTCTCGACACCCAGGGCGTCAAGAACCGCAAGCAGCGCCGTTCCAAGTACGGTGCGAAGCGTCCGAAGTAATTCGGTATTCTGATTATCCGGCGCTGCGCGAGGTTCTCCGCGTGGTAAAGCGCCCGCAACAATTGAGAGACAAGAAGTATGTCCCGACGCCATAGTGCAGAGAAGCGTGAGATCAATCCGGACCCGAAGTTCGGCGATCTGGTCGTCACGAAGTTCATGAATGCGATCATGCTCCACGGCAAGAAGTCCGTGGCTGAAAACATCGTTTACGGCGCGTTCGACGTCGTGCAGGGCAAGGCCAAGGCCGACCCGCTGGGTATCTTCCATTCGGCGCTCGACAATGTCGCGCCGCATGTCGAAGTGCGTTCGCGCCGCGTTGGTGGTGCGACCTACCAGGTTCCGGTCGACGTTCGCCCCGAGCGCCGTCAGGCTCTCGCGATCCGCTGGGTGATCGCTGCCGCCCGCAAGCGTAACGAGACCACCATGGTCGATCGTCTTTCCGGTGAACTTATGGATGCTGCGAACAACCGTGGCAGCGCCGTCAAGAAGCGTGAAGACACGCACAAGATGGCCGACGCCAACCGCGCATTCTCGCATTACCGTTGGTAATCTTCACTCGATCGAATTTCGAAAGGCAGTCCTATGGCTCGCGAATATAAAATCGAAGACTACCGCAATTTCGGTATCATGGCGCATATCGACGCCGGCAAGACCACGACCACCGAGCGTATTCTTTATTACACCGGCAAGTCGCACAAGATCGGCGAAGTTCACGACGGCGCAGCCACGATGGACTGGATGGAGCAGGAGCAGGAGCGTGGCATCACGATCACTTCCGCTGCGACCACGACCTTCTGGAAGGGCCGCGACGGCAAGATGCGCCGCTTCAACATCATCGACACCCCCGGCCACGTCGACTTCACCATCGAAGTCGAACGTTCGCTGCGCGTGCTCGACGGTGCTGTCGCTCTTCTCGACGCCAATGCCGGCGTTGAGCCGCAGACGGAAACCGTCTGGCGCCAGGCCGACAAGTACAACGTTCCGCGTCTGATCTTCTGCAACAAGATGGACAAGACCGGCGCCGATTTCTATCGCTCGGTCGAGATGATCAAGACGCGCCTCGGCGCGACTGCGGTCGTCTGCCAGCTGCCGATCGGTGCCGAAACCGAGTTCAAGGGCATCGTCGATCTGATCGAGATGAACGCTCTCGTCTGGCGCGACGAGTCGCTCGGCGCTCAATGGGACGTCGTCGAAATCCCGGAAGACCTGAAGGCTCGTGCCGAGGAATTCCGCGAAAAGATGATCGAGACCGTTGTCGACATCGACGAAGAAGCCATGGAAAACTATCTGAACGGCGTCATGCCGGACAACGATAAGATCCGTGCGCTCATCCGTCGTGGCACGATCGACGTCAAGTTCTTCCCGATGTTCTGCGGCTCCGCCTTCAAGAACAAGGGCGTTCAGCCGCTCCTCGACGCCGTTGTCGAATTCCTGCCGTCCCCGGCAGACATTCCGGCGATCAAGGGCATCGACGTCAAGACCGAAGCCGAGATCGACCGTCATGCCGATGACAACGAGCCTCTCTCGATGCTCGCTTTCAAGATCATGAACGACCCCTTCGTGGGTTCGCTGACCTTCTGCCGTATCTACTCGGGCAAGCTCGAAAAGGGCGCGGCCCTGCTGAACACGGTCAAGGAAAAGCGCGAGCGCGTCGGCCGTATGCTGCAGATGCACTCGAACTCCCGCGAAGACATCGAAGAAGCCTTCGCAGGCGACATCGTGGCTCTTGCAGGCCTCAAGGAAACCACCACTGGCGACACGCTCTGCGATCCGCTGAAGCCGGTCATCCTCGAGCGCATGGAATTCCCCGAGCCGGTCATCCAGATCGCCATCGAGCCGAAGTCCAAGGGCGACCAGGAAAAGATGGGCCTCGCGCTCAACCGCCTGGCTGCCGAAGACCCGTCCTTCCGCGTCAAGACCGACGAGGAATCCGGCCAGACGATCATCGCCGGCATGGGTGAACTTCACCTCGACATTCTCGTCGACCGCATGCGTCGCGAGTTCAAGGTCGAAGCCACCGTCGGTGCTCCGCAGGTTGCCTACCGCGAAACCATCACGCGCAAGCACGAAGAAGACTACACGCACAAGAAGCAGTCCGGCGGTACCGGCCAGTTCGCGCGCGTCAAGATCGTCTTCGAACCGAACCCGGATGGCGACGACTTCAAGTTCGAGTCCAAGATCGTCGGTGGTGCTGTTCCGAAGGAATACATCCCGGGCGTCCAGAAGGGCATCGAAAGCGTCCTGTCTTCCGGCCCGCTGGCTGGCTTCCCGATGCTGGGCGTCAAGGCGACCCTCATCGACGGCGCCTTCCACGACGTCGACTCGTCGGTTCTGGCATTCGAAATCGCCTCCCGTGCCTGCTTCCGTGAAGCAGCCAAGAAGGCCGGTGCCCAGCTCCTCGAGCCGATGATGAAGGTCGAAGTCGTCACGCCGGAAGATTACGTCGGTGACGTCATCGGCGACCTGAACTCCCGTCGCGGCCAGATCCAGGGCCAGGAATCGCGCGGCATCGCCGTCGTGATCAACGCCCACGTGCCGCTCGCGAACATGTTCAAGTACGTCGACAACCTGCGCTCCATGTCCCAGGGCCGCGCGCAGTACTCGATGACCTTCGATCACTACGCACCGGTTCCGACCAACGTCGCAAACGAAATCCAGGCAAAGTACTCCGGTCAGAAGTGACCGGGGTAACCCGCCCAATCAATTAGAGAATAACCCCTGACGGGGATAAGAACGGAGAAGCCGGAAATGGCAAAGAGCAAGTTTGAGCGCAACAAGCCGCACGTCAACATTGGCACGATCGGTCACGTTGACCATGGCAAGACGTCGCTGACGGCCGCGATCACGAAGTACTTCGGCGAGTACAAGGCCTATGACCAGATCGACGCGGCTCCTGAAGAGAAGGCTCGCGGCATCACCATTTCGACGGCACACGTCGAATATGAGACGCCGGCCCGCCATTATGCGCACGTCGACTGCCCCGGCCACGCCGACTACGTCAAGAACATGATCACCGGTGCGGCGCAGATGGACGGCGCGATCCTGGTCTGCTCGGCAGCCGACGGACCGATGCCGCAGACCCGCGAGCACATCCTGCTCGCCCGTCAGGTCGGCGTTCCGGCGATCGTTGTGTTCCTGAACAAGGTCGACCAGGTCGACGACGCCGAGCTTCTCGAGCTCGTCGAGCTGGAAGTGCGCGAACTTCTGTCGTCCTACGACTTCCCGGGCGACGACATCCCGATCATCAAGGGTTCGGCGCTTGCCGCTCTTGAAGATTCGGACAAGAAGATCGGCGAGGATTCGATCCGCGAGCTGATGGCCGCTGTCGACGCCTACATCCCGACGCCTGAGCGTCCGATCAACATGCCGTTCCTGATGCCGATCGAAGACGTGTTCTCGATCTCGGGTCGTGGTACGGTCGTGACCGGCCGCGTCGAGCGCGGCATCGTCAAGGTCGGCGAAGAAGTCGAGATCGTCGGCATCCGCCCGACCTCGAAGACGACGGTGACCGGCGTTGAAATGTTCCGCAAGCTGCTCGACCAGGGCCAGGCCGGCGACAACATCGGCGCACTGGTTCGCGGCGTGAACCGTGACGGCGTCGAGCGTGGCCAGATTCTCTGCAAGCCGGGTTCGGTCAAGCCGCACAAGAAGTTCATGGCCGAAGCCTACATCCTGACGAAGGAAGAAGGCGGCCGTCATACGCCGTTCTTCACCAACTACCGTCCGCAGTTCTACTTCCGCACGACGGACGTGACGGGCATCGTGTCGCTGCCGGAAGGCACCGAAATGGTCATGCCGGGCGACAACGTCACGGTTGCCGTCGAGCTGATCGTTCCGATCGCGATGGAAGAAAAGCTGCGCTTCGCGATCCGCGAAGGCGGCCGCACCGTCGGCGCCGGCATCGTCGCCTCGATCATCGAGTAAGTTTTAACGCAAGCGGCCTTGGCCGCTTGCGTATGACACAAAAATGTAGCAAATGGCGCGCGAGCGTGATTTGCCGTCTGCTTCGGGTTCGAGGCGGGCAATGAACAAACAAGGTGGGCCAAAGGCCCGAAGACTGGAAAGGGACGCCGTATTTCGGTGTCCCCTTCGATCTTTGAAACCGGTGGTCCGCCTTAAGGTAAGAGAACAACCCGTGCCCTATTGGGTTGGCACGTGGATAAACAGACAACAAGGATAACGTCGAATGAACGGCCAAAATATCCGCATTCGCCTGAAGGCGTTCGATCACCGCATTCTCGACGCGTCGACGCGCGAGATCGTGTCGACGGCGAAGCGCACCGGCGCAAGCGTCCGGGGCCCCGTTCCGCTTCCGACCCGCATCGAGAAGTTTACGGTTAACCGGTCCCCCCACATCGACAAGAAGAGCCGCGAGCAGTTCGAGATGCGCACGCATAAGCGCCTTCTCGATATCGTTGACCCGACACCGCAGACGGTGGACGCGCTGATGAAGCTCGACCTCGCCGCTGGTGTCGATGTTGAGATCAAGCTCTGAGACGTCTGTCTCGGGCTGAGTGAGAAGGATTGAACCGATGCGTTCAGGTGTAATTGCACAGAAGGTGGGAATGACGCGCGTCTACAACGACGCAGGCGAGCATGTCCCTGTAACCGTATTGCGGTTGGAAAACTGCCAGGTCGTGGCTCAGCGCACCGTAGACAAGAATGGCTACACTGCCGTTCAGTTGGGTGCCGGCACTGCCAAGGTGAAGAACACGACCAAGGCGCTGCGCGGCCATTTCGCCGTTGCCGAAGTCGAGCCGAAGGCGAAGCTCGTCGAGTTTCGCGTTTCCGAAGACAATCTGATCGACGTCGGCACCGAGCTGACGGCTGGTCACTTCACGGCGGGTCAGCTGGTGGACGTCACCGGTACCTCGATCGGTAAGGGTTTCGCCGGCGCCATGAAGCGCCATAACTTCGGTGGTCTCCGCGCCACGCACGGTGTGTCCGTTTCGCACCGTTCGCATGGTTCGACTGGTAACAACCAGGATCCGGGCAAGGTCTGGAAGGGCAAGCGCATGGCTGGTCACATGGGCCAGACGCGTATCACCACCCAGAACCTCGAAGTCGTTTCCACCGACGAGAACCGTGGCCTGATCCTCGTCAAGGGTGCCGTTCCCGGCTCCAAGGGCGCTTGGATCGTCGTTCGCGATGCCGTCAAGTCGGCCGCGAAGTAAGGGAGCCAAGCACATGGAATTTAACGTCAAGACCCTCGAGGGAAAAGACGCCGGCAAGGTAGCCCTGTCGGACGAGATTTTCGGCCTCGATCCCCGCGAAGACATTCTGGCCCGTATGGTTCGTTGGCAGCTCGCCAAGAAGCAGCAGGGTACGCACAAGACCAAGGGTCGTGCTGAAGTCTCCCGCACCGGCGCCAAGATGTACAAGCAGAAGGGTACGGGCCGCGCTCGTCACCATTCGGCTCGCGCTCCGCAGTTCCGCGGCGGCGGCAAGGCTCACGGCCCGGTCGTTCGCAGCCACGAGCATGACCTTCCGAAGAAGGTTCGCGCCCTGGCTCTCCGTCACGCCCTCTCTGCAAAGATGAAGGCTGAAGACATCATCATCGTCGACAACCTGGTTGCCGCCGAAGCAAAGACCAAGGCGCTTGCCGGTTCGTTCGCTTCGCTCGGCCTCACCAACGTGTTGTTCATCGGCGGCGTTGAGCTCGACAGCAACTTCAAGCTCGCAGCCCAGAACATCCCGAACGTCGACGTTCTGCCTGTTCAGGGCATCAATGTTTACGACATCCTGCGTCGCGGCAAGCTGGTGCTTTCCAAGGCGGCCGTGGAAGCTCTAGAGGAGCGTTTCAAGTGACCGACATTCGCCACTATGATGTGATCGTATCTCCCTCGATCACCGAAAAGTCGACGCTGGTATCCGAACAGAACCAGGTCGTCTTCAACGTTGCCAAGACTGCTTCCAAGCCGGAAATCAAGGCTGCCGTAGAGGCGCTGTTCGGTGTGAAGGTCACGGCCGTCAACACGCTTGTCCGCAAGGGCAAGGTGAAGCGGTTCCGCGGCTTCATCGGCAAGCAGAAGGACGTCAAGAAGGCTGTCGTCACCCTGGCCGAAGGTCAGACGATCGACGTCTCCACCGGTCTCTGAGGTATAAGATAATGGCATTGAAAAGCTACAACCCGACGACCCCGAGCCAGCGTCAGCTGGTCATCGTCGACCGGTCCGGCCTCTGGAAGGGCAAGCCCGTCAAGAAGCTCACCGAGGGTCTCTCCAAGAGCGGCGGTCGCAACAACTACGGCCGCATCACCGCCCGCTTTATCGGCGGCGGTCACAAGCGGACCTATCGCCTGATCGACTTCAAGCGTCGCAAGTTCGACGTCGAAGGCACGGTCGAGCGTCTGGAATACGACCCGAACCGTACGGCCTTCATCGCTCTCGTCACCTATACCGACGGCGAGCAGGCCTACATCCTGGCTCCGCAGCGTCTTGCTGCCGGCGACAAGGTGATCGCGTCCGAAAAGGCCGTCGACGTAAAGCCCGGCAACACCATGCCGCTGCAGTACATCCCGGTCGGCTCGATCGTTCACAACGTCGAAATGAAGCCGGGCAAGGGTGGCCAGATGGCTCGCTCCGCCGGCACCTATGTTCAGCTCGTCGGCCGCGATGCCGGCATGGCGATCCTGCGCCTCAACTCCGGCGAACAGCGCCTCGTACCGGGCTCCTGCCTGGCTTCGATCGGTGCGGTTTCCAACCCGGATCACGGCAACATCAACGACGGCAAGGCCGGTCGCACCGTCTGGCGCGGCAAGCGTCCGCATAACCGCGGCGTCGTCATGAACCCGGTCGACCATCCGCACGGCGGTGGTGAAGGCCGCACCTCGGGTGGCCGTCATCCGGTCAGCCCCTGGGGCAAGCCGACCAAGGGCAAGCGCACACGTTCGAACAAGTCCACGGACAAGTTCATCATGCGTTCGCGCCACCAGCGCAAGAAGTAAGAGAGGAAGTCACTAATGGCTCGTTCAGTATGGAAAGGTCCGTTTGTTGACGGCTATCTTCTCAAGAAGGCTGAGAAGGTGCGCGAAGGCGGACGGAGTGAAGTAATCAAGATGTGGACCCGCCGGTCCACCATCCTGCCGCAGTTCGTTGGCTTGACGTTCGGCGTCTACAACGGCAGCAAGCACATTCCGGTCAGCGTCAACGAAGACATGGTCGGACACAAGTTCGGTGAATTCGCTCCCACCCGTACCTATTACGGTCACGGCGCGGACAAGAAGGCGAAGAGGAAGTAATCATGGCGAAGGCTAAGACCGAACGCCGGCTGAAGGATAACGAGGCGCAGGCAGTTGCGCGTACGCTCCGCGTCAGCCCCCAGAAGCTGAACCTCGTTGCCGCCATGATCCGCGGCAAGAAGGTCGAACGCGCGCTTGCAGAACTCGAATTCTCGCGCAAGCGCATCGCCGGCACGGTGAAGAAGACCCTCGAGTCCGCAATCGCCAATGCCGAAAACAACCATGACCTCGACGTCGACGCGTTGATCGTTTCGGAAGCCTATGTCGGCAAGTCGATCGTGATGAAGCGCTTCCACGCTCGCGGCCGCGGCCGTGCATCGCGGATCGAGAAGCCTTTCTCGCATCTGACGATCGTCGTGCGCGAAGTCGAGGAAAAAGGGGAGGCTGCATAATGGGCCAGAAAATTAATCCGATCGGTTTCCGCCTCGGCATTAACCGCACCTGGGACAGCCGTTGGTTCGCCGACAACGCGGAATACGGTCAGCTCCTCCATGAGGACCTGAAGATCCGCGCCTACCTGATGTCGGAACTGAAGCAGGCCGGTATCGCCAAGGTGGTCATCGAGCGTCCGCACAAGAAGTGCCGCGTCACGATCCACTCGGCTCGCCCGGGCCTGATCATCGGCAAGAAGGGTGCGGACATCGAGAAGCTTCGCAAGAAGATCGCAACGATGACCAATTCGGAAACGCATCTCAACATCGTTGAAGTGCGCAAGCCGGAAATCGACTCGACGCTCGTCGCCCAGTCGATCGCCCAGCAGCTCGAGCGTCGCGTGGCCTTCCGCCGTGCGATGAAGCGTGCCGTTCAGTCGGCCATGCGTCTCGGTGCCGAAGGCATCAAGATCACCTGCGCCGGCCGTCTCGGCGGTGCTGAAATCGCCCGTACCGAATGGTACCGCGAAGGTCGCGTTCCGCTTCATACGCTGCGTGCAGACATCGACTACGGTACGGCGGAAGCCGAAACCGCATTCGGCATCTGCGGCATCAAGGTCTGGATCTTCAAGGGCGAAATCCTTGAGCACGATCCGATGGCTTCTGAACGTCGCGCCATGGAAGGCGATGCCCAGGGTCCCGCAAGCCGCGAACGCGGCGATCGTGGTGACCGTGGCGATCGCCGCCGCGAAAACGCTTGATCAACGCTGGCGAAAGATAAGCTCGGAGAAGTAAGAAAATGTTGCAGCCAAAGCGTACCAAGTACCGCAAGCAGTTCAAGGGTCGCATCAAGGGTGTGGCCAAGGGCGGCTTCGACCTGGCCTTCGGTGAATTCGGCCTGAAGTCCCAGGAACCCAACCGCGTCAACGCCCGCGAGATCGAAGCGGCCCGCCGCGCGATCACCCGCGCGATGAAGCGCGCCGGCCGTGTCTGGATCCGCGTGTTCCCGGACGTTCCGGTCACCGCAAAGCCGACCGAAGTCCGCATGGGTAAGGGTAAGGGCGGCGTCGAATACTGGGCCTGCAAGGTCAAGCCCGGTCGCATGATGTTCGAGATCGACGGTGTTTCCGAGGAGCTCGCCCGCGAGGCGCTTCGTCTCGGTGCTGCCAAGCTCTCGGTCAAGACGCGCTTCGTACAGCGCATCGCAGAGTAAGGAGCAAGGCACATGAAAGCCGAAGACGTTCGCGGCCTCACGGCCGATCAGCTCAAGGACAAGCTCGCCGACCTGAAGAAGGAGCAGTTCAACCTGCGCTTCCAGAAGGCTACCGGTCAGCTCGAGAAGTCCTCGCGCATCACCGAAGTCCGCAAGGACATCGCCCGCGTGAAAACCATTGCCCGCCAGAAGGCGGCAGAAGCCAAGGCCTAAGGAAAAATAATATGCCGAAACGCATTCTGCAGGGCGTCGTAGTTTCCGACAAGAACGAGAAGACCGTTGTTGTCCGGGTCGAGCGCCGCTTCGCGCATCCGCTGCTTCAGAAGACGGTCCGCCGTTCCAAGAAGTACAAGGCGCATGACGAGAACAACCAGTACAAGGTAGGTGACGTCGTTTCCATCGAGGAATGCGCGCCGATCTCCAAGGACAAGACCTGGACGGTCGTTTCCGCCCAGGCTTAATTTGCTTCGGATTGCGTCTGGGCCTTGCGCCCGGCGCAGAATCCTGTATGAAGCCCCCACTGGCGCAGGACGCTCGGAAACGAGCGTTCTTTTGCTTTGAGCGCAGGGAAGGTCCTTTTAAGGAAACCACCTTGGCAAGACCCCACCCGCGCACAACGAGATTCTGTCCATAAGCCGAAACGGGGCGTTTTTAACGCCCGGTCGTTCCGGTCATTAGAAAAAGGCGACCTGACATGATTCAGATGCAAACAAACCTCGACGTGGCGGATAATTCCGGCGCACGTCGTGTCATGTGCATCAAGGTGCTGGGCGGCTCCAAGCGCAAGTACGCTTCCATCGGCGACATCATTGTCGTTTCGATCAAGGAAGCCATCCCGCGCGGCCGCGTCAAGAAGGGTGACGTGATGAAGGCGGTTGTTGTGCGTACCGCCAAGGACATCCGTCGTCCGGACGGCAGCGTCATCCGCTTCGACAACAACGCAGCGGTCCTCATCGACAACAAGAAAGAGCCGATCGGCACCCGTATCTTCGGACCGGTTCCGCGCGAACTTCGCGCCAAGAACCACATGAAGATCATCTCGCTGGCTCCGGAAGTACTGTAAGGAGCTCATGCGATGAACAAGATCAAGAAGGGCGACAGCGTCGTCGTACTCGCCGGCAAGGACAAGGGCCGTACCGGCGAAGTCCTTCAGGTTATGCCGAAGGAAGACCGCGCCGTCGTGCGTGGCATCAACATGGTGAAGCGCCACCAGCGTCAGTCTCAGACGCAGGAAGCCGGCATCATCAACAAGGAAGCGTCCATTCACCTGTCGAACATCGCGATCGTCGCGAAAGACGGCAAGCCGACCCGCGTTGGCTTCTCCGTCGTCGACGGCAAGAAGGTGCGTGTAGCCAAGCGTACGGGAGATGTGATCGATGGCTGAGGCAAAGTATGAGCCGCGGCTCAAGGTGGAATACAATTCCCGTATCCGCGCCGCGTTGAAGGAGCAGTTCTCCTACACCAACGACATGATGATCCCCAGGCTGGACAAGATCGTCATCAACATGGGTGTCGGCGAAGCGACGGCTGACTCGAAGAAGCCTTCCGTGGCTGCCGCCGACCTGGCCGCCATTGCCGGCCAGAAGCCGGTCATCACGAAGGCACGGAATTCCATCGCGGGCTTCAAGGTTCGCGAATTCATGCCGATCGGTGCAAAGGTCACGCTTCGCGGCGCCCGCATGTACGAATTCATGGACCGTCTGATCAACATCGCGCTTCCGCGCGTTCGCGACTTTCGTGGCTTGAACCCGAAAAGCTTTGACGGCCGTGGCAACTTCGCCATGGGCATCAAGGAGCACATTGTGTTCCCAGAGATCAATTACGACAAGGTTGATCAGATGTGGGGCATGGACATCATCGTTTGCACGACGGCTACCAAGGACGACGAAGCACGGGCTCTCTTGAAAGAGTTCAACTTCCCGTTCCGCCAGTAACCGTAACGACGAGCGTTTAGAAGGAACTCCCATATGGCGAAAACCAGCGCAGTTGAAAAGAACAAGCGCCGCCGCAAGACAGTTGCCAACCAGGCCGCCAAGCGTGCGACCCTGAAGGCAACCATCATGAACCAGGAACTTTCGATCGAAGAACGGTTCAAGGCAACCCTGAAGCTCGCTTCTCTGCCGCGCGATGGCTCGAAGACGCGTATCCGCAACCGTTGCGAAGTCACCGGTCGCCCGCGCGCTTTCTATCGCAAGCTCAGGATGTCGCGTATCGCGCTTCGTGAGCTCGGCAATCTCGGCAAGGTGCCGGGCATCGTCAAGTCGAGCTGGTAAGGAGATCGTTAGATGACCATGACTGATCCCTTGGGCGATATGCTCACCCGTATCCGCAACGGCGCAGCCCGCCGCAAGTCGACCGTGTCCACGCCTGCTTCCAAGCTGCGTGCCCGCGTCCTCGACGTTCTGCAGGCTGAAGGCTATATCCGCGGCTATTCGGAAATCGACTACGGTAACGGCAAGGCCGAGATCGAAATCGAACTCAAGTACTACGAAGGCGCGTCGGTGATCCGTGAGATCGGCCGCGTGTCCAAGCCGGGCCGCCGGGTTTATGTCTCGGTAAAGTCCATTCCGCAGGTCGCGAACGGCCTCGGCATCACCATCCTTTCGACTCCGAAAGGCGTGATGGCCGATCACCAGGCTCGCGAACAGAACGTTGGTGGCGAGGTTCTCTGCTCTGTCTTCTAAGACAGGGTAGGGGAACTCCATAGCGAACAGACAGGATTGAAACATGTCTCGTATCGGTAAAAAACCCGTTCCGGTTCCTGCAGGGATCACGGCCACTGTTGATGGCCAGAAAGTGACTGCCAAGGGCCCGAAGGGTGAGCTTTTCTTCGTCGCAAACGACGAAATCAAGCTGGAACTCGAAAACAATGCTGTCTCGGTGACCCCGGTCAACGACAGCAAGGATGCTCGTTCGAAGTGGGGCATGTCCCGCACGATGATCGAAAACATCTTCAAGGGTGTGAAGGACGGTTTTGAGCGCAAGCTTGAAATCAACGGCGTTGGTTACCGCGCATCGCTGCAGGGCAAGAACCTGCAGCTGGCTCTCGGTTTTTCCCACGACGTGGTCTATCAGACCCCGGAAGGCATCACCATTGCCGTGCCGAAGCCGACGGAAATCATCGTCACCGGCATCAATAAGCAGCAGGTCGGTCAGGTTGCCGCGGAGATCCGTGAATACCGCGGTCCAGAGCCCTACAAGGGCAAAGGCGTCAAGTACGCTGAGGAACGGATCGTCCGCAAGGAAGGCAAGAAGAAGTAAGGACGACGGATCATGGCAACGAGAAAAGAAGCACTCACCAAGCGTGCGAGCCGTGTTCGCCGCCAGATCAAGAAGGTCGCAAACGGCCGTCCGCGTCTGTCGGTTCACCGCTCGTCCAAGAACATCTATGTCCAGGTCATCGACGACGTGGCCGGCCGCACGCTTGCTGCCGCCTCCACGCTCGACGCTGGTCTGCGCGCCTCGCTGAAGACCGGCGCTGACGTTGCGGCTGCCGCCGCTGTCGGCAAGCTGGTTGCGGAACGCGCCACCAAGGCCGGCGTGACGGAAGTCGTGTTCGACCGCGGCGCCTTCATCTACCACGGCCGCATCAAGGCGCTCGCCGAAGCTGCCCGCGAAGGCGGCCTGAGCTTCTAAGAATTTTCGCCCGCATCCCTGAAGAAGGGGAGGCGGGCGAAATGCGGTTCGCCGCACGCATCAGTCGTCCCATCCTAGTCCTTCACGGGCAGGGGATGGTTGGCTCCCGGAAATTGCCCATTGCACCCGGAAAAGAAAAAGGAAAAGAACAATGGCACAAGAAAGAAGAGGCCAGCGCGAAGATCGCCAGAGCCGCGAAGAGCGCGATAGCGAATTCGTCGACAAGCTGGTCGCGATCAACCGCGTCGCCAAGGTCGTCAAGGGCGGCCGTCGTTTTGGTTTTGCAGCTCTCGTCGTCGTCGGCGACCAGAAGGGCCGCGTCGGCTTCGGCCATGGCAAGGCACGCGAAGTGCCGGAAGCCATCCGCAAGGCGACCGAAAGCGCAAAGCGCGATCTGATCTTCGTTCCCCTGCGTGATGGCCGTACGCTGCATCACGATGTCAACGGCCGTCACGGCGCCGGCAAGGTTCTGCTGCGCTCGGCCAAGGCTGGTACCGGCATCATCGCCGGCGGCCCGATGCGCGCCGTATTCGAAACGCTCGGCGTCCATGACGTCGTTGCCAAGTCGACCGGTTCGTCGAACCCTTACAACATGGTTCGCGCCACGTTCGACGCCCTGAAGCATCAGGTGCATCCGAAGGACGTAGCAGCTCAGCGCGGCATCAAGTATGCAACGCTGCAGTCTCGCCGCGCCGCTTCCGGCAATGCGCAGGAAGAATAAGGAGAGCGATAATGGCCAAGAAAGCCACTCAGGCAGAAGCCAAGAAGACGGTTACGGTCGAGCAGACCGGTAGCCCCATCCGCCGCCCGGCCGTACAGCGTCAGACGCTGATCGGTCTCGGCCTCAACAAGATGCACCGGACCCGTACGCTGGAAGATACTCCTTCCGTTCGTGGCATGATCCGGGCTGTCCAGCATCTCGTTCGCGTCGTCGACGAGAAGTGAGACGGAGGAATTGACCATGAAACTGAATGAGATCAAGGACAACGAGGGCTCTTCCAAGGACCGTATCCGCGTAGGTCGCGGCATCGGTTCGGGCAAGGGCAAGACCGGTGGTCGCGGCGTGAAGGGTCAGAAGGCCCGTTCCGGCGTCGCCATCAAGGGCTTCGAAGGCGGCCAGATGCCGATCTATCGTCGCCTGCCGAAGCGCGGCTTCACCAACATCTTCAAGACTGACTACGCCACCGTTTCGCTCGGCCGTATTCAGGCCGCGATTGATGCCAAGAAGCTCGACCCGAAGGCAACGATCGATGCTGCCGCCCTCAAGGCTGCCGGCGTCATCCGTCGCCCGAAGGACGGCGTTCGTCTCCTCGCCGACGGCGAGCTGAAGTCGAAGGTTTCGATCGAAGTTGCGGGCGCCTCCAAGGCTGCCGTAGAGAAGATCGAGAAGGCCGGCGCTTCGATCAAGCTGCTCGTCGTAGCCGAAGCAGCGGCCGAATAAATCGTTTTGAAATCGCCCGGTTTGTGCTTCACACCGGGCGATTTTATCTCCATATGTGAGCCTCACGATCCCGAAGCGATCCTGTTGGTCGCCTGACCGGGATCATACGGAAAACAGGGTGAGGCATCCGATTGCATTGGCAATCTCGCGCGCCCGGTTTTTTGAACCAGATTTTTTAGACTGCTTTCCGGACCCGGCATTTCCCCCGCCGCCGGAGAATTGGTCAGGCGGAGAATTGCATGGCTTCTGCAGCGGAACAACTTGCCTCCAATCTGAATTTTGCGACTTTCGCAAAAGCGGAGGATCTCAAGAAGCGGCTTTGGTTTACCCTCGCGGCACTTCTCGTGTATCGCCTCGGTACCCATATTCCGCTTCCGGGCTTGAACCCCGAAGCCTATGCGCAGGCCTTCCGCGGCCAGGCCGGTGGCATCCTCGGACTTTTCAACATGTTTTCGGGCGGTGCAGTGGAGCGCATGGCGATCTTCGCGCTCGGCATCATGCCCTATATTTCCGCATCTATCATCGTGCAGCTGATGACCTCGGTCGTCCCCTCGCTTGAAAACCTCAAGAAGGAAGGCGAAGCCGGCCGCAAGATCATCAACCAGTACACCCGCTACGGCACGGTGCTGCTCGGTACGCTGCAAGCCTACGGTATCGCAGCCGGTCTCGAGAGCGGCCAGGGCCTGGTGCTCGATCCGGGCTGGTTCTTCAAGATTTCGACGGTCGTGACGCTGCTCGGCGGCACCATGTTCCTGATGTGGCTCGGTGAGCAGATCACCTCGCGCGGCATCGGCAACGGCATTTCACTGATCATCTTCTCCGGCATCGCCGCCGGCCTGCCGACCGCTCTTGCTGGCACGCTCGAACTCGGCCGCACCGGCGCTCTGCCGACGGCGCTGATTCTCACCGTCCTGATCGTCGCCATCGGCGTCATCGCGCTGATCGTCTTCGTCGAGCGCGCCCAGCGCCGCTTGCTGATCCAGTATCCGAAGCGCCAGGTCGGCAACCGCATGTTCCAGGGCGATACGTCGCACCTGCCGCTGAAGCTCAACACTTCGGGCGTCATCCCGGCGATCTTCGCCTCGTCGCTGCTGCTTCTGCCGGCGACGGCCGCGGGCTTTGCCGGCAATGCCGGCCTGCCGGCCTGGGCGACGATGATCATCTCGGCGCTTGGCCACGGCCAGCCGCTGTTCATGCTGTTCTATGGCCTGCTGATCGCCTTCTTCGCCTTTTTCTATACGGCGATCGTCTTCAATCCGAAGGACACTGCCGACAATCTGAAGAAGCATGGCGGCTTCATTCCGGGCATCCGTCCGGGTGAACGCACGGCTGAATACATCGATTATGTGCTGACCCGCATCACGGTCATCGGCGCGATCTACCTTGTCTTTGTCTGCATCCTGCCGGAATTCCTGGTGGCCCGCACCGGCGTGCCATTAGCCCTTGGTGGGACTTCGCTTTTGATTGTTGTCAGTGTAACCCTCGATACGGTAGCACAGATTCAGGGGCACCTCATTGCGCAGCAGTATGAGGGTCTGATCAAGAAGTCGAAACTGCGCGGAGGAAAGAGGGGACGATGAGACTGATTCTTTTGGGGCCGCCGGGCGCGGGTAAGGGGACCCAGGCCCAGCGGATCGTGGAGAAGCACGGTATCCCGCAGCTCTCCACGGGCGACATGCTGCGTGCAGCGGTTGCCGCCGGGACGGAAGTGGGCAAGCGCGCCAAGGCCGTCATGGATGCCGGCAATCTTGTCTCCGACGAGATCGTCAACGCGATCGTCTCCGAGCGCATCGACCAGCCCGATTGCGCCAATGGCTTCATCCTCGATGGTTTCCCGCGCACCCTGGTGCAGGCGGATGCGACCGAGGCGATGCTGAAGGCGAAGGGCCTCGACCTTTCCGTGGTCATCGAACTGCGTGTCGATGACAAGGAGCTCGTGCGTCGGGTCTCCGGCCGTTATTCCTGCGCGAACTGCGGCACGACCTATCACGATACGGACAAGAAGCCGTCCCAGGAGGGCGTCTGCGACAAGTGCGGTTCGACGCATTTCAAGCGCCGTCCCGACGACAATGCCGAGACCATGACCAAGCGCCTCGAGGTCTACTACAAGGAAACCTCGCCGCTGATCGGTTATTACCATGCCAAGGGCAAGCTCAAGGCCGTCGATGGCATGGCGGACATGGACAAGGTCACGGCCGATATCGAAAATATTCTGGCGGCTCTTTGAGCCGTCATCGATCTGTTAAAGAATCTTGGGCGGAACGGTTGCTTTTCAGCACTGATTCCGTTAAACACCGCGCCAACTCGCGACAGCTTTAAGCGATCGGCGCGGATTTCCCGCAAGGACATCCGGGACTGGTCGTTTTGGCCTGTTCCGTATGGTGTTTGAACTGGTGGCCCATCTGGCCGCTTTCATGGAAGAAGTACCACTTGCCGGATGGCAACTGGAACAAGGAGAATAGGCGTGGCACGTATCGCTGGCGTCAACATCCCGACTGCGAAGCGCGTTGTCATCGCGCTGACCTACATTCACGGGATCGGCCCGAAATTCGCATCGGAAATCATGGAGAAGGTCGGTCTTCCGGCTGAAAAGCGCGTCCATCAGCTGACGGACTCGGAAATCCTCCAGATCCGCGAAACCATCGACCGCGATTACCAGGTCGAAGGTGATCTTCGTCGCGAAACCGCGATGAACATCAAGCGTCTGATGGACCTTGGCTGCTACCGCGGCCTGCGTCATCGCCGCGGCCTCCCGGTCCGCGGTCAGCGCACGCACACCAATGCCCGCACCCGCAAGGGTCCGGCAAAGGCTATCGCTGGTAAGAAGAAGTAATTTGGGGTGATTAGTTGTTAGTGAGCAGTGATTAGGTCCTGCTCACTAATCACTATTGACTGCTCACTCCCAGGTGGAGCCGCTGGAATTACGGCGGTGCAGAGATCAACGAAAGGGATAAAATGGCCAAGGAAGCCACCCGCGTCCGTAGACGCGAGCGTAAAAACATCACGTCGGGCGTTGCCCACGTCAATTCTACCTTCAACAACACGATGATCACCATCACCGACGCTCAGGGCAATGCGATTGCCTGGTCGTCCGCTGGTGCAAAGGGCTTCAAGGGTTCGCGTAAGTCGACCCCGTTCGCCGCTCAGATCGCTGCCGAAGACTGCGCCAAGAAGGCGCAGGAGCATGGCATGAAGTCGCTGGAAGTCGAAGTCTGCGGCCCGGGTTCCGGCCGTGAATCGGCTCTGCGCGCTCTGCAGGCTGCCGGCTTCATGATCACCTCGATCCGCGACGTGACCCCGATCCCGCACAACGGCTGCCGCCCGCGCAAGAAGCGCCGCGTCTGATCGTCGGAAATTGAGGGGCTGCCGGATCTCGTGTTGAGAATTGGGCAGCCTCTGTCTGAACTCGGGAATAGCCGCCTGACCCTCCCTGGAGGTTCGGCGGCTTTGCCCATATCGCCGGTGGGCATTGTCCCGATCGGTGCTCCTCATGCTCGGTTGCCACGATTGGATGGTGGCAACGAACGGAAGGTATTAAGTGATGATCCAGAAGAACTGGCAGGAACTGATCAAGCCGAACAAGGTGGAATTCTCCTCCTCCGGCCGTACCAAGGTAACCCTGGTTGCCGAACCCCTCGAGCGCGGCTTCGGCCTGACGCTCGGCAACGCGCTTCGTCGCGTGCTTCTGTCGTCTCTGCGCGGTGCGGCTGTGACCGCCGTGCAGATCGACGGCGTATTGCATGAGTTCTCTTCCATCCCGGGCGTCCGGGAAGATGTGACGGACATCGTGCTCAACATCAAGGAAATCGCCATCAAGATGGATGGCGATGACGCAAAGCGCATGGTCGTGCGCAAGCAGGGCCCGGGCTCGGTAACCGCCGGCGACATTCAGACGGTTGGCGATATCGAAATCCTCAACCCGCATCATGTCATCTGCACCCTCGACGAGGGCGCCGAGATCCGCATGGAATTCACGGTCAACAATGGCAAGGGTTATGTCCCGGCCGATCGTAACCGTGCCGAAGATGCTCCGATCGGCCTGATCCCGGTCGACAGCCTCTATTCGCCGGTCAAGAAAGTGTCCTACAAGGTGGAAAACACCCGCGAAGGCCAGGTTCTCGACTACGACAAGCTGACCATGACCATCGAAACCGATGGCTCGGTCACGGGTGAAGACGCCGTTGCCTTCGCCGCCCGCATCCTTCAGGACCAGCTCTCGGTCTTCGTCAACTTCGACGAACCGCAGAAGGACGTCGAGGAAGAGTCGGTTACCGAACTCGCGTTCAACCCGGCGCTTCTCAAGAAGGTGGACGAACTGGAACTTTCCGTCCGTTCGGCCAACTGCCTGAAGAACGACAACATCGTTTATATCGGCGACCTCATCCAGAAGACCGAGGCGGAAATGCTGCGGACTCCGAATTTCGGTCGCAAGTCGCTGAACGAGATCAAGGAAGTTCTGGCATCCATGGGCCTCCATCTGGGTATGGAAGTTCCCGCCTGGCCGCCGGAAAACATCGAAGATCTCGCCAAGCGTTACGAAGACCAGTACTGAAAACAAAAAAGGCAGGTTTTGACTGCCTTTCCCCGTCAAACAGCAGGCACCTTGTCCAAGGATCCGGATGTCTGTATGTGCCAGGAAACGGCAGGCCCTAAGAAGAATGGGTACCTGCATTAAAGGAGAATAGCCATGCGCCACGGAGTAGCCGGCCGCAAGCTCAATCGTACCGCAAGCCACCGCAAGGCGATGTTCGCCAACATGGCGGCTTCGCTCATCACCCATGAGCAGATCGTCACGACCCTTCCGAAGGCGAAGGAAATCCGTCCGATCGTTGAAAAGCTCGTCACGCTGGGCAAGCGCGGCGACCTGCACGCTCGTCGTCAGGCGATCTCGCAGATCCAGGACCAGGATGCCGTCAAGAAGCTGTTCGACGCCATCGCCTCGCGTTACGCAACCCGCAACGGCGGCTACCTGCGTATCATGAAGGCCGGCTTCCGCCAGGGCGACAACGCTGCCATGGCCGTCATCGAGTTCGTTGAGCGCGATGTCGATGCCAAGGGCGCAGCCGACAAGGCTCGCGTTGCTGCCGAAGCAGACGCTGCCGAAGCCGCATAATTTTCCGCATCGTCGGAATTGAAAAAGCCGGGTGGAAACGCCCGGCTTTTTTGCGTTTGCGGTCACCCGCGGTGTGATCTCGGTGATCGTCCGCCCGGCTTGACCTGCGTCAAGAGCTTCCCCTGCCAAAGCGATAAGGTCTCGGCATTAAGACAAAATCGTGAGGTACGAAAAATGGTTGAACATGTAGTTTTTGATAACGCAAAAGACGAACTCGTCATTCCCGCCTTGGCCCCTGTCTATGAAAAGCTGGCGCAGCCGATGGCCTGGAGCATATTCCGGCTGGCGGTCGGCGGCATGCTGGTGATCGAAGGATGGCCGAAGATCATGGCGCCGTTCGCGCAGGTCGGCTTCGTCGAAGGTATTGGCATGTATCCGGGCTGGTTCTGGTCGCCCTTCCTCGCCGCCCTGCAATTTTTCGGCGGCATGTTCATCGCCGCCGGCCTCTTCACCCGGCCCATAGCGCTGGCCAATGGCGTCATGCTGGCCATCACGCTCTGGTTCCACGTCACCCACCCCTATGGCGAAGCTTTCCTGACGCCTGCCGGCATCGAGGCGCTGAAAGCCGGCGGCCAGGAGCTGTTCACGCCGCAGGCATTGGTGCGGCTGAAGGATGGTGGGCACATCTTTCTCGAACAGGTTCAGGGCAAAGCCGAGCTGGCCTCGTTGTTCTGGACCGGAGGCGCCTTCCTCTACGCTGCCTTCGGAGGAGGTTACCTGTCGCTCGACAAGCTGCTCTTCCGCAAGCACTTCTAAGTAGCCTGAACGGCTGCCGAATATAAGATGAGCCGGATCGATGGATCCGGCTCTTTTGCGTTGAAGGCATTTATCCGGACTGCGGTGCCCGATCCATCCGTCGCGTCAACCGTTTTGCCTTGCCCTCTGGGAAACGACGGGTTTTGCCGGTTTGTTATTGCCCCTTCTCCAGTTCAGGATCGGCCGCCTGAGGGATCGATAGACCAGCAATAGAGCAATCAGCGCGATGTGAATGAACGGCACCAGCGTCACCGATTTGACCGCCAGTACGTAGTGGAGCGCCCCACCGGCGGCAATCAGGTAGATCAGCCTGTGCAGCCTGTTCCAGCCCTGGGCGAGCTTGCGGATCGACCAGTTGTTGGAGGTGACCGCAAGCGGGATCAGCATCAGCAGACAGGCAAAGCCGATAGTGATATAGGGCCGCTTGGCGATATCGCCGCCCACCGCGCCAAAATTGAAGCGCAGGTCGAGCGACACATAGACCGAGAAATGCAGAGCCACGTAATAGAAGGCGATCAGCCCGAGCGCCCGCCGATACCGCACCCAGTTGATCCCCGCGAGATCGCGCAACGGCGTGATCGCGAGCGTCGCGATGATGAACCGCAGGGCCCAGATGCCGAGCTGGTGCTCGAACTCCTTGACCGGATTGAAGCCCAGCCCGCCCGTCAGCCCTAGATAGAAATACCAGACGGCAGGAGCGAGCCCGATCACGTAGAGCGCCCAGACGCTTGCCTTGTGATAGCGGCGGGGCAGGGCGGGGATGGAGGCCATCAGTAGTTCGCTTTCAGGTCGAGGCCGTCATAGAGGCTTGCCACCTGATCCGCATAACCGTTGAAGGGAAGCGTCGGCCGGCGGTTGGCACCGAAGAAGCCGCCTTCGCCTATCCTCTGTTCCGTCGCCTGGCTCCAGCGCGGATGATCGACCGCCGGATTGACGTTGGAGTAGAAGCCGTATTCGCGGGCGTTGGCGTTCTTCCAGGTCGTTTCCGGCTGCTTCTCGACGAGCGAGATCCTGACGATCGACTTGATGCTCTTGAACCCGTATTTCCACGGCACGACGAGCCGGATCGGCGCGCCGTTGGGGTTCGGCAGCGTCTCGCCGTAAAGGCCGACCGCGAGGATCGCCAGGGGATGGCGCGCCTCGTCGAGCCTCAGCCCTTCGATATAGGGCCACGGCAGGGGCTGGAAGAATCCCTTCTGGCCCGGCATTTCCTCCGGCCGCACCACGGTTTCGAACGAGACGTATTTTGCGCTGCCGAGCGGCTCGACCTGGTCGAGGATCGCAGACAGCGGGAAGCCGATCCACGGGATCACCATCGACCAGCCCTCGACGCAGCGCATCCGGTAGGTACGCTCCTCGAGGTTCATCTTCATCAGTTCCTCAAGCCCGAATTCCTTCGGCTTGCCGACCATGCCATCGACCTTGACGGACCACGGCGTCGGCTTGAAGTCGCCGGAATTGGCGGCGGGATCGTCCTTGTTGACGCCGAATTCGTAGAAATTGTTGTAGGTGGTGACCGCTTCCTTCGGCGTCAGCTTTTCATCCAGCTTGTAGGCACTCGGATTGGCCGTCAGCGGTGCTGCGAAGGCGGTGTCGGCGCCCGCAAAGGCAAGCCCGGCGACGGCCGCAGCGCCCATAAAATTCCGGCGCGACATGTAGATGTCGCGGGGGGTGATTTCGGAAGCCGGAATATGCGGCGGACGATAGGCGGACATGTCGAAAATCTCCTCTGCGGCAACGAGTGCCTTCTTGCTCCTATACGTAACGCGGAACCGAAAGGTTTCACAGCGGCGCGAAGATTGCTGCGAGCCACGTTTGCGTGAAAAACCGGAGGTTTGCAGATGGAAATGCCATCGATGGAACCCCATTTCGGTTTCTTCAGTTCTCATCTCAGGGCATTCGCCCGCCAGGAGGAGATTTTAGATGACGGCACGCACCTGGGATGCCGGGCGGATTGAAACAATTGCCGATCGCGCCGAGAGATTGCGGCGCCTGCGCCGCCTTGCGGGGATCGCGCGGCTGATGGATACGGCGATCGGCATTCCGGGCACCCGTATCCGTTTCGGCGCCGACTCCGTCTTCGGCCTCATCCCGCTCGTGGGCGATGCTGGCGGTGCGCTGGTCGGCCTTTACATCGTCAACGAAGCGCGCAAGCTCGGCCTGCCGCCCGCAAAGCTCACCCGCATGCTCGGCAATGTCGCTGCCGACTCCCTGCTCGGCAGCGTGCCGCTGGCGGGCGATGTCTTCGACCTCTTCTTCAAGTCGCACCGCCGCAACGTCAAGATGATCCTCGAACACTTCGACGTCCATCCTGATGAACTGCGGGAGAGGTGAGGGCGCCTGGTCCGACGCTCAAGTCCAACCGTACCGCTTTGGCCTGTCATGATAGTGACACTCCGGGCGCTTTGCGCTAGGAAAGCCGCAAAACCATGGGCTTTTGCGCGCGTCTCCCGAAAGGGGTAGACTGCGCCGGCCCGAACAAGAGATCGAGGACAACACCATGCCAGCTTACCGCTCGAGAACCACGACCCACGGCCGCAACATGGCGGGCGCGCGCGGGCTTTGGCGCGCAACCGGCATGAAGGACAGCGACTTCGGCAAGCCGATCATCGCGGTGGTCAACTCCTTCACCCAGTTCGTGCCCGGCCACGTGCACCTGAAGGACCTCGGCCAGCTCGTCGCCCGCGAGATCGAGGCGGCCGGCGGCGTCGCCAAGGAATTCAACACGATCGCCGTCGACGACGGCATCGCCATGGGCCATGACGGCATGCTCTATTCGCTGCCCTCGCGCGAGATCATCGCCGACTCGGTCGAATACATGGTCAACGCCCACTGCGCCGACGCCATGGTCTGCATCTCCAACTGCGACAAGATCACCCCCGGCATGCTGAACGCTGCCATGCGCCTCAACATCCCGGCCGTCTTCGTTTCCGGCGGCCCGATGGAGGCCGGCAAGGTGGTCCTGAAGGGCAAGACCCATTCGCTCGACCTGATCGACGCCATGGTCGCCGCCGCCGACGACAAGATGAGCGACGAGGACGTCAAGGTCATCGAGCGCTCGGCCTGTCCGACCTGCGGTTCGTGCTCGGGCATGTTCACCGCCAATTCGATGAACTGCCTGACCGAAGCGCTCGGCCTGTCGCTGCCCGGCAACGGCTCGACGCTCGCCACCCATGCGGACCGCAAGCGCCTGTTCGTCGAGGCCGGCCACCTGATCGTCGATCTCGCCCGCCGTCACTACGAGCAGGAAGACTATTCCGTCCTGCCGCGTTCGATCGCCACCAAAGAGGCCTTCGAAAACGCCATGGCGCTCGATATCGCCATGGGCGGTTCGACCAATACCGTGCTGCACATCCTCGCCGCCGCCTATGAGGGCGAGGTCGATTTCACCCTCGACGACATCGACCAGCTGTCGCGCAAGGTGCCGTGCCTCTCCAAGGTCGCGCCGGCCAAGGCCGACGTCCATATGGAAGACGTCCACCGCGCCGGCGGCATCATGTCGATCCTTGGCGAACTGGACAAGGGCGGGCTGCTCAACCGCGATTGCTTCACGGTCCATGCAGAAACGCTCGGCGATGCGATCGACCGCTGGGACATCACCCGCACCAACAGCGAGACGGTCCGCAACTTCTTCCGCGCAGCACCGGGCGGCATTCCGACCCAGGTTGCGTTCAGCCAGGACGCCCGCTGGGACGATCTCGACACCGACCGCGAAGCGGGCGTCATCCGCTCGGTCGAACATCCGTTCTCCAAGGACGGCGGCCTTGCGGTCCTCAAGGGCAATATCGCCATCGACGGCTGCATCGTGAAGACGGCCGGCGTCGACGACTCGATCCTGAAATTCACCGGTCCGGCCCGCGTCTTCGAAAGCCAGGATGCCGCCGTCAAGGCGATCCTCGCCAACGAGATCGTCGCGGGCGACGTCGTGGTCATCATCTACGAAGGCCCGAAGGGCGGCCCGGGCATGCAGGAAATGCTCTATCCGACCAGCTACCTGAAATCGAAGGGCCTCGGAAAGGCCTGCGCCCTCATCACCGACGGCCGCTTCTCCGGCGGCACGTCCGGCCTCTCGATCGGCCACGCCTCGCCGGAAGCCGCCAACGGCGGCACGATCGGCCTGGTGCGCGAAGGCGACAAGATCGAGATCGACATCCCGAACCGCACGATCAATCTCGCGGTTTCGGACGCCGTCCTCGCCGAGCGCCGCAAGGAGCAGGACGCCTTCGGCTGGAAGCCGTCGCATCCCCGCAAGCGCAACGTCACGACCGCGCTGAAGGCCTACGCCGCGTTTGCTGCGAGTGCTGACAAGGGCGCCGTGCGGATCTTGCCGGAGTAAAGGTAGCGACTGCCGGCCGTGTTCAACGCGGCCGGCAGTCTCCTTGGTTCGCGCCCTCCTAGTTTTGGTAAGGAAATTCCTTACAATAATGACAAAAGGAGGCGCCGATGATTACCAGCCGGCTCACCAGCAAATCACAAACGACCATTCCGCAATCCGTTCGCAATGCCCTCAAGCTGCGGGAAGGCGATGAAGTGGTCTACACATTCGAGCCGGATGGCCGGGTGTTGATCGCTCGCGCGTCCCAGCCGGTCGATGATCCGTTTGCCACGTTCGATGAGTGGGATAGCGACGCCGATCGGAAGGCCTATACCGGCCTTTGAGCAGGGAGATATCGTCCGGGTACCGTTTCCCTATACGGATCGGGATACTCGACAGCGCCGCCCGGCACTCGTTGTGTCGTCCGGCGGGATCGGAGAAGATGCGGCCCTGCTGTGGGTGGTCATGATCACCTCGGCCGAAAATCGCCCTTGGATCGACGATATCGAGATCCCGGATCACGCCAGCGCAGGGCTTCCAGCGCCATCCGTTGTCCGTCCCGTCAAGATCGATACCGTCGAGGCCGGCCATGTCGAACCGATCGGCAAGTTGTCCGACGAGGTCAAGCAATTGGTCATTCGCCGCATCGCCGGGATTCTAACCACAACACCGCGCTGAGGTGTACGCCTGGTTCACAGCGGCCGGCTCAAGTTCTCGTAAGCCTCATCCAGCTGCTTCAGCCGCTCCGTATACGACGCCCGGATGCATTCGACATCTTCGCCGCAGGCCTGGCGTTTCTTCAGCCAGGCGCTCTGTTCGTCCTGCAGCTTGCCGCGGTTGCCCATCGCCATCAGGCCGGTGAGGATATCGAAGGTGGTGACCATTTTCACGTCGGCATCGTTGAGCGTGCGCGTGTCGCAGATCACCTTCTCGTCGGCCGCAAGGTCTGCCCGTTCGCAGTCGAAACTCGCAGCGGCTGCAGTTCGGGGCAGGCCTGAAAGCGTCAGGCCGAGAAGAAGGCTGGTCGTCAAGGCGATTGCGATGGTAAAACGTCTCATGGCTGCACTCCAGATCTCCATGCGCAACGCCTGGAGATCACCTCAGTTCCCAGAGACTCCAGAGAGCGAAGGCGAGACAACAGAGCCAGATGGCAATGATGAAGGCGAAACCGGCACGGCTGGTAGGGCGTTCCGCCCAGCGCGCGGCGTCTTGGCGGAACTCGCTCATCAACGGCTCCGGCACGAGCCTGACGGCGAGCATGATGCCGAGCGGCACGATCAGCAGATCATCGAGATAACCGAGGACCGGGATGAAATCCGGAATGAGATCGATCGGCGACAGCGCATAGGCTGCGACCGCGCCGGCGGTGAGCTTGGCATGCCATGGCACGCGGCGATCGCGCGAAGCGAACCACAACGCCAGGATGTCGCGTTTCAGCCGTTTTGCCCAACCTTTTGCACTTGCCAGCCAGGTCATGTTTTTCTCCGCATATCGGCCCTATATAGGGTGAAAAGCTTGACGGTTTTCGCCATCGTTTCCGTTGTTCCGCCACCTTTCCTTTCTAGCGTCTCGCGCTACAAATCGATCCGGATTTTTCTCACATGAGGACTTACATGCTGACCATGCCGAAACGCGTGTCGACCGGCCTTCTCGCCCTTGCTCTCCTGATGCCCGTGGCGGCGGTCGCGCAGGAGAAGGTGGTGCCACAGAGCCGCCAGGAAATGCAGCTCTCTTTCTCGCCGCTCGTCAAGCAGACCGCCGGCGCCGTCGTCAACGTCTATGCCGAGCGGGTGGTGCAGCGCCTCAATCCGTTCGCGGGGGACCCCTTCTTCGAGCAGTTCTTCGGCCAGCGCATGCCGAACCGTTCGGAAAAGCAGTCGTCGCTCGGCTCCGGCGTCATCCTTGCGGCTGACGGCCTCGTCGTTACCAACAATCACGTGATCGAAGGCGCCGACGATATCAAGATCGCGCTTGCCGACGGCCGCGAATTCCCCTGCGACGTCGTGCTGAAGGACGAGAGCATCGATCTGGCTGTGCTGCGCATCAAGTCGAAAGAGCATTTTCCGGTTCTCGCCGTCGGTGATTCCGATCGGACTGAAGTGGGTGATCTGGTGCTGGCGATCGGCAACCCGTTCGGCGTCGGCCAGACGGTGACCAGCGGCATCGTCTCCGCGCTGGCCCGCAACCAGGTCACCACGGGCGATTTCGGCTTCTTCATCCAGACCGACGCCTCGATCAATCCGGGCAATTCCGGTGGCGCGCTGATGAATATGAACGGCGAGCTGATCGGCATCAACACCGCGATCTTTTCACGCGGCGGCGGTTCTAATGGCATCGGGTTCGCGATCCCCGCCAACCTCGTGAAAGTCTTTTTGGCGGCGGCTGCCGCAGGCAAGACCAGCTTCGAACGCCCCTTCGTCGGCGCAAGCTTCGATGCGGTCAATTCGGATGTCGCCGAAGCGCTCGGCCTCAAGACCGCCCGCGGCGCGCTGGTGACCCGCGTTGTCGAGGGCGGACCGGCGGACAAGGCCGGCCTCAAGCCCGGCGAAGTGGTGACCGCGGTCAACGGCATTTCGGTCGAGCATCCCGATGCGCTGGGTTATCGGCTGACCACCGCCGGTCTCGGCAGGCAGGCGGTGCTGACCGTCCAGACCGCCGACGGCCAGCGGCAGGTGAACCTCGCGCTCAACACCGCCCCGGAAACCACGCCGCGCGACGAGCGGCTGATCGAGGGGCGCAATCCGTTTGCCGGCCTTCGGGTTGCCAATCTGTCGCCGAAGCTCGCGACCGAACTGCGCATCCCGGCTGAAAAGACCGGGGTGGTCGTGACCGACGTGACGCGCAACTCTCCCGCTGCCCGCCTCGGCTTCCAGCCGAAGGACATTCTGATCTCCCTGAACGGTACCGCGGTTACCAGTACCAAGGGCATGGAAACCATGCTCGACGACGATCCGGGCTTCTGGCGGGTCGAGATCGAACGTGGCGGCCAACGTATCCGGCAGTTCTTCCGATGAGCGGTGATCTTTTCGCGCCGAAGGTTCCGGAAGAGGTCGCCAACCGGCGGCCGCTTGCCGACCGCCTGCGGCCGAAGTCGCTCGCCGAAGTCACCGGCCAGCCGCATTTGACGGGCGAGGACGGCGCGCTGCGGCGGATGATCGATAGCGGCTCGCTCGGTTCGATGATCTTCTGGGGTCCGCCCGGCACCGGCAAGACCACGGTGGCGCGGCTGCTTTCGGGCGAGGCGGGGCTTGCCTTCGAGCAGATCTCGGCGATCTTCTCCGGCGTCGCCGATCTCAAGAAGGTCTTCGAGACCGCACGCCTGCGCCGAATGGACGGGCGCCAGACGCTGCTCTTCGTCGATGAGATCCATCGCTTCAACCGCGCCCAGCAGGACAGTTTCCTGCCCGTCATGGAGGATGGCACCGTCATCCTGGTCGGCGCCACCACCGAAAACCCGAGCTTCGAACTCAACGCCGCTCTCCTGTCGCGGGCCCGGGTGCTGACCTTCCGCAGCCATGACGAGGAAAGCCTGAGCGAGCTTCTCACCCGAGCCGAACAGGCCGAAGGCAAGCCGCTGCCGCTCGACGAGGATGCGCGTGCCAGCCTGATCCGCATGGCCGATGGCGACGGCCGCGCGGTGCTGACGCTTGCCGAAGAAGTCTGGCGCGCCGCGCGGGAAGGGGAGGTCTTCGATACGACGGGTCTCACCCAGATCGTCCAGCGCCGTGCTCCGGTCTATGACAAGGCGCAGGACGGGCATTACAATCTGATCTCGGCGCTCCACAAGTCTGTGCGCGGTTCCGATCCCGATGCTGCGCTCTATTATCTGGCCCGCATGTTCGATGCCGGCGAGGATCCGCTTTATCTCGGCCGCCGGCTGGTGCGCATGGCGGTCGAGGATATCGGCCTTGCCGATCCGCAGGCGCTGGTCGTCTGCAATGCCGCCAAGGACGCCTATGACTATCTCGGTTCGCCGGAAGGGGAGCTGGCCTTTGCGCAGGCCTGCGTCTATCTGGCGACCGCGCCGAAATCCAACGCGGTCTATACCGCCTTCAAGGCCGCCACCCGGGCCGCCAAGGAAAACGGTTCGCTGCTGCCGCCCAAGCATATCCTGAATGCCCCGACCAAGCTGATGAAGGGCGAGGGATATGGCGACGGGTACCGCTACGACCACGACGAGCCGGATGCTTTTTCAGGTCAGGATTATTTTCCGGAGAAAATGGGCCGGCAGACATTCTACGATCCGCCTGAACGCGGTTTCGAGCGTGACATCCGCAAGCGGCTCGACTGGTGGGCCAAGCTTCGCAAGGAACGAAACCCCAAGTAGATCCTCTGCTGAAACCGATCAGGAGGCCTGTTTCTGGGCCAGGACATTGGCTGGCGCCCCGATCAGCCTGACGGAAGATTCCGCCAGCCCGTGGTGGCCTTCCATGTCCACGATGACGTGCCAGTGGCCAGCCTCGGGGATCACCAGACGGATAGGGGATCGCTTGGCAACGCCCCCGACATATTTGAAATCAAGCAGTTCGGTAAAGCGCTGAAAATTGGCAGCGTTCATCAGGCGCACGTTATTCACCGCATTCAACGTCACCTCGATCGTCGTCCCCGCGCGCTGCGGTTTGAGATCGTAGTGGGTAAAGCGGAAATTCGGGACGGCCATTCCTGCCTCATTGATGCCAGCATAGAAGTTCATCAATCTTAACGATGTGTCGTTAACGAATGGTGGAACATTGCAGTTACCTATGTGTTTAGTTCTCTGAAGACCAACTTCAGCCGGCACAATCCCCATGCCGCGCCGAAGACAATTAGGCGGCTTTCTTCCCCTGCAGCCGCCGCACAAGAATAGTATTTTGACCTCCAATCTGCCTGTCCCGCCGTCTCCTCGCGGCGGGATTTTCTTTGCGTCAGGAATTTTTGGCGTGGCAAGAATTTTGGCGTGGATTGTCGGCCCACGCCCTTCCACTCCGTCCTTGGGGCATCACCAACCGATCCCCGAGGAGGACGTCATGTCGACCAGGATATTCGCTACCGCAATTGCGGCCTTTGCCGCATCCTTCGTTCCGGCATTCGCCGAAGCGCAGGAGCCGAAATCGGCCGCACCGCAGGCGACCCTCGCCGAGCCATCGAAGAAGGGTCATGTCGAGGCCGGCGGCATCAGCTATTATTACGAGATCCGCGGGGAGGGTGAACCGCTCCTGCTGCTCCATGGCGGTCTCGGCTCCGTCGATATGTTCGCACCGATCATGCCGGCGCTGACGGAGCACCGCCAGGTCATCGCCGTCGACCTGCAGGGCCATGGCCGCACCTCGCTCGGCAAGCGTCCGATCAGCCTGGAAGCCATGGGCGCCGACATGAGCAAGATTGTCTCCGAGCTCGGCTATCGCCAGGTCGATGTGATGGGTTATTCCATGGGCGGCGGCATCGCCCTGCAGATGGCGGCTCAGGCGCCGGAAAAAGTACGGCGGCTCGTCATAGCCTCGGCGCCGTTCGCCAAAAGCGGCTTCTTTCCTGAAATGATCCCGCAGCAGGAGTCCGTCACCGGTGCCATGGCCGAGATGATGAAGGACACGCCGATGTTCATCTCCTACAAGGCCGTGGCTCCGGACGTCTCCGAATTCCCGCGGCTTCTCGATGCGATGGGTGATCTGATGCGCCGGGATTACGATTTCTCCGATGCGGTCGCCAAGCTGACCATGCCGGTCATGCTGGTCTTCGGCGACAGCGACATGGTACGCCCGGAGCATATCGTCCAGTTTTATCAGAAGCTCGGCGGCGGCCTGAAGGATGCAGGCTGGATGCGGGAGAACATGCCGAAGAACCGGCTGGCGATCCTGCCCGATCTCACCCATTACGAAGCATTCGCATCGCCCGCCCTGGCGTCGACCGTGCTGCCTTTCCTGGACGGCAAGAGCAACGCGCCGAACTGGGCGGAGCAGGTGAAGAAGTAAATCATAGGCAATGCTATGCCGGCCGAAAGGCTGGCATGGGCTGCGGTTTCAAGCACTTGCCGGCATCTGCGGAATCTCGTTCGGAAAGACTTGAATCAGTTTCTGAGGTTTTCGCGGTCCAGCTGGACGGTCAGCGCCAGCACCGTCTCGCAGGTCGGTGTCGGCACGCCGGCGAGCTTGCCGAGCGCCACCACCATGCCGGTCAGCGGCACGATCTCCAGCGCCTTGCCGGCAAGCAGGTCCTGCAGCATCGAGGTCCTGACCGGACCGAAACCACCCGACCGGTTAAGCTGTTCGTCGACGCTGCCGCTGAAGACCGCGCCGAGCGCCTCGCCGACTGCCCTGGTTTCGGTCATCACCTTGCCGATCTGTGCGGCGAGCGGCGCATTGTCCATGATGCTGTTCATCCGGCCTCGGGTAAGCGCACTGATCGGGTTGTAGGCGGCATTGCCCATCAGTTTGGTCCAGATCGCATCGCGGATACGCTCGGTCGGAATGATATTGAGGCCGGCGCGTCCAAGAAGCTCGCAGATCGACGCCAGGTCCGGCGAAAGCGCGCCGGAAGGTTCGCCGAGGAAAAAGCGGCCGTCGCCATTGAGGCGAATGGTGCCGGGCTCGGTGACCTCGGCGCCCTGATAGGCGACGCAGCCGATAACGCGTTCCGGGCCGACCAGCCGCCAGAGCTTGCCTTCCGGATCAAGTTCCGGGAGCTGTCGTTCCGCATGCCCGCTTTCGGAATCCCGATGGAAATACCACCAGGGAATGCCGTTGAGGATCATGATGACCCGCGTGCCTTCCTTGAGAAGGCCGGCAAGGCCCTCGGCCGCACCCGCAAGCTGGTGTCCTTTGAGACCGGTGACGATCAGGTCCTGTTTCGGCAGCTCCGACGGGTCGCTGGTGGCGGTGACACGCGCATGGAGCGGCGCGGCATCGCCGCCCCGTTCGACGGTCAGGCCGTTTTCGCGAATGGCGGCAAGATGTGCGCCGCGCGCCACGACGGAGACATTCGCCTCCGCGCCGAGACCGCTCGCGATCTTCGTCGCGAACGCGCCGCCGAGAGCGCCGGCCCCATAGATGCAGATATTCCTGATGGTCATGATGTCCTCGCCAGAGCTGTATGCGGTGCGGTAGGTCTAGGACATCTTCGGCGCGCGGGCGAACGAGTTTTTGTGATGGATCAATGGGCCCAGCTGTCGGACACGAGCTCTGTCCGGCGAAGCTCGTCGATCGCCGTGACGGCGTCCTCCACCGACCAGCCGGCCTTGACGGCGGCGGCGATCATCTTGATCTCCGCCTCCTCTTCGAGCGCAAGAAAGAGCGGTTCGAGAGCCTCCTGAACGGTGAGGATATGGTCATCCGGCGGGGCGATGGACGTACGTGCGGCGGACGTAGGCATGATACGCTGGGCTCCTCTCTCTTTTGTGATCGAATCCTCACAATTGCTGTAACCGAAAAAGGTTCCACGCAACTGTGGAAAATTTCTTTCGGCGGCTTTCTGTGCAGCGAAGCTTGTTCTTTCGCCAAGCCTCTGCCTTGTTGCCCAGCTAAAATACATGTGATTCGGGTGCCACCAGGCCGCCCGCCCGGCGGGTGCCGATGCCAAGGAGATTGCGATGACGGACGGCAAGAAATACCAGATCACCGAAATGCGGCCGAAGATCACCGTGATCGGCGTCGGCGGCGGCGGCGGCAACGCCATCAACAACATGATCGCCGAGGAGCTGGAGGGCGTCGATTTCATCGCCGCCAATACCGACGCGCAGGTTCTCGCAACGTCCAAGGCATCGCGGCGTATCCAGCTCGGCGCCCATGTGACCGAAGGCCTCGGCGCAGGCTCGCTGCCGGAGATCGGCCGGGCTGCCGCGGAAGAGTCGATCGATGAGATCATGGATCATCTCTCCGGCTCGCATATGTGCTTCGTGACGGCCGGCATGGGCGGCGGCACAGGCACCGGTGCCGCGCCGGTCATCGCCCACGCCGCCCGCAATGCCGGTATCCTCACCGTCGGCGTTGTCACCAAGCCCTTCACCTTCGAAGGCAACCGCCGCATGAAGACGGCCGATGCCGGCATCGAGGAACTGCGCCGCGCTGCCGATACCGTCATCGTCATCCCGAACCAGAACCTGTTCCGCATCGCCGATGCCAAGACCACGTTTGCCGACGCGTTCATGACCGCCGACAAGGTGCTGTTCGCCGGCGTCGGCTGCATTACCGACCTGATCGTCAAAGAAGGCCTCATCAACCTCGATTTCGCCGACGTCAAATCGGTGATGAAGGGCATGGGCCGGGCGATGATGGGCACCGGCGAAGCCTCCGGCGACGGCCGCGCACTGCTCGCCGCCGAAGCCGCGATCGCCAACCCGCTGCTCGACGACATCTCGATGAAGGGTGCCAAGGGCGTGCTGATCTCGATCTCCGGCGGTTCCGACATGACGCTGTTCGAGGTGGACGAAGCGGCAAGCCGCATCCGCGACGAGGTCATGGACGATGCCGATATCGTTGTCGGCGCGATCTTCGACCGCAGCCTGGACGGCAAGTTCCGGGTCTCGGTGGTGGCGACCGGCCTCGATGGCGGCGAGGCGGGCGTGGCTCCGGGCACTCCGGCGGACATGCCGCCTTACCAGCGCACGCTGCAGTAAGGTCCCGACTTCCGAGCGGAAGACCGTTCCAATCAGAACCTTCCGGCGGTTGTGCTGCCGGAAGGTTTTTTCTTTTGCTTCCGCCGTCTTCCCTTTGTCATCCGTCGCGGATATAGCTCGCCGCCCAACCGACGATTGAGAGGAGACGAGCATGGATGCGACTGTTGTCGGCGCCCATTGGGAGAGCAATGCCGAGACCTGGACGATCTATTCGCGGGCCGGTTACGACAAATATCGGGATGCGCTGAACACGCCGGCCTTTCTCGACATGCTGCCGCCGGTTGCCGGATTGAAGGGCCTGGATCTCGGCTGCGGCGAGGGCACCAATACCCGCGAAGTCGCCCGGCGCGGGGCAGAGATGACCGGCCTCGACATCGCCCCGACCTTCATCCGCTATGCCCGCGAAACCGGGGAGAGCGAACCGCTCGGCATTACTTACGTGCTCGGCGACGGGCAGGGGATCGACTTTCCGGACGAGAGTTTCGATTTCGTCACCGCCTTCATGTCGATGATGGACATGGCCGACCAGCGCCAGGTGCTGAAGGGCGTTTATCGTGTCCTGAAGCCCGGCGGTTTCCTGCAGTTCTCGATCCTGCATCCTTGCTTCGTGCCGCCGACGCGGAAAAATATCCGCGATGAGACGGGCGAGGCGGTGGCCGTGCAGGTGGCCGACTATTTCGACGAGACGGACGGGCGGATCGAGCGCTGGCTGTTTTCGGAAATTCCCGCCGAGGAGCGGGCGAAGCTGACGCAGTTTTCGGTGCCGCGGTTCCACCGGACGCTGACCACCTGGGTTTCGATGATCGTCGAGACGGGGCTGGTGATCGAGGCGTTCGGCGAGCCGATGGCGTCGGAAGAGCTGGCGCTGGCAGAACCGGTCGTCGCCGATACCCGCGTTGCGCCGATCTTCCTGCATATCCGCGCCGGCAAGCCTTGAGACGAAAAAGAGCGGCCACGCTCTCGCATGGCCGCTCGATCATGATCGTGGCGGTTAGTAGCGCGTCGCGACGAGCAGGTCTTCTTCCTCGTCCCGCTGACGGCCGCCGAGTGCGGCGGCGGCACAGGAGATAAACGCGCCGACGAGCAGCGACAGCGAGCCGACCAGCGCCGTGGTGGCGGCTGCCTTGCGGGCCTCGTCCGCGGCCTGCTGGGCTGCGACCTTGGCATCCTCGATCCGCTTCAGGACCGCATCGACGCGAGCGCGGGCATCCTGCGGCGAAAGGCCGGTGCGGGAAGCGACGATGGTTGCCAGATAAGCCTTGTCGTCTTCCGGCACGCCGCCCTGGACGGCGCCGTTGAGAAGAATGCGCGACACTTCCGCGGTTGCGGCCGTGTTGTCGTTCTGGGCGCGGGCCTGGGCCTGCTGCGGACGCAGGAGCGCATCGGTGAAGTAGGAGGTTGCCATGTCGGTGCCGCCCGAGGACGAATTGCCCGAGGACGAATTGTCGGAGGCTGCCGCCGCTGCCGAACCCGCAACGCCGGCGGTCGCTGCCGCCGAACCGACCGCCTGAGCGCCGGCGCCGGCCAGCGAACCGAGCGACGAAGCAAGGAAGCCCGCGACGAAGACGGTGGCGACGGCCCAGGACACGAAACCGTGGGCGGTATCGCGGAAGAACACCTCGTCGGTGTGGACTGCGGCCCATTTGGTGCGCAGCCGGCCGGTCAGATATCCGCCGAGCGCGGCCGACAGCCATTGCACCACCACCAGCCAGATCGCCGCGCTGATGCCGACGGTCGCAGCCGAGCTGCTTTCACCCGACCAGGGAGAGATCATGGTGAGGCCGAGACCGGAACCGAAAAGGATGAGGATGAGGCTGATGCCGATGGCGGCGACCGCGCCGCCGATGATCGGCCCCCATGCGATCGCGGATTTTGACGACTCCACCGGAGTTGCGATCGCGGAGCCTGTGGATGAAATTGGCATGTTTCGCCTCCTCAACGCATGAAGAGAACGAGAAGGATGACGATCGGTAGTGGAATGCCGAGAAGCCAGAGCAGAATGCCGCGTCCCATGGTGAACCTCCTGAAAGATAACGGTTTGTTGATCTTGATTGCGTCCCTCCAACACGCCGGATGCTCTTTGGTTCCTGCGGCAGGGATATTTGCCGTTTTCCACCTCCTTGGGTTGGTTCGGTGGCCGTTCGTGCTCGGCGCGGTAGGGGAAGGGCGGGAAAGGGCATGCCGTGTCGTTCACGCGCGATGTCGCGCCGTGTCTGAAGCCTGCGATCGGACGGGGCGCTGAAAGCTGCCTCGTAAGATAGTAATAGGTGACACCTCTCAGCGCCCCGTTCGGCGGTTATTATCCGCGACTTCGGTCCCTCTGCGATGACGGGGGTTGTGGGAACGGTTGCGTGCCCCTCCGGAGAGTGTGTCATGCACGCTCTCAGACCATGATACCGCAGGCCATGACCGCCGCCCGGCATCGTCTTCCACCTGCGCCACACAATCCGGGTTTTGAAAAACCCTCGGACGCCGCCCGGCGCGGCCCCGATCACCCTGTGTGCCTCACAGGCACGCCCGGCGCTCCATGATGGAAAACGAAACGAGAAGTCGGTCCGACAGCTTCTCACCCGTCCCACGTCGCCGGAGGGAGACCATTGTCCGCGAACCCCGGATGGCAGGACTTACGTCCTTTCCTATCCACCCGGCGCCGGTCCCGCCTCGCCGGCACGCCTGCCGGTGTATCCGTGACGGAACGGGGAGATTGTAAGCACGGGTCGGGAAGGCGAGGATGAAGGGGAGGCTAAGTGCTTGATGGGGCTGACGGGGAGGTGCCGAATGTGCCCGGATAGGTCGGCGTCTGGAGTGTAGATCCTCGGGTCAAGCCCGAGGATGACGACCTTGGATGTCAGATGACGACCTTGGGTGTTGTACCCTCTCCTCCGTCATCCGCCGCTCTCTCCGTCATCCTCGTCCTCGGGTTAAACCCGGGGATGACCCGAGGATCCAGCCACGATGCGCCCGTAGAGAGCCCCCGTTCGTGGCGATGCCGCTTCGCCCCGCATCGGCGCAGGGGGCTGCTCTCGGGACTGTTACACTTGTTGATCGGCGGCACCGCGGCAGCGGCCGGTCAGTTAAGAGAGTATTTATGAATTCGTGAAAAATGGATGGATATCTGCCGGCGGTCCGGGCCTGAGGGGCTTGGGTGGGATGACTGTGGCTGCCGCGCGATGCGTAACCTTTTGAGTAACCGCCTGCATGTGTTTGAAATGCAGGTGCTGTACGGAGTAAGCCAACCATGAACAAGAAGCCCTTCGCCCTGGCGATCTTTACCGCATTCGCTGCCACGCCCCTCTGGGCTGCCGACCTCACCTCCTATTCCGAACCTCCGAGCTATAACGAGCCTGCCGGCGCGCCGAAGGCCGGTTGGGGGGGTGCCTATGTCGGTGCCGATCTCGGCATGGCATCCCGCAAGCTGAACCCGTTCGATGGCGACAAGGGCCTCGTTCTCGGCGCTCACGGCGGTTACAACATGGACCTCGATTCCGGCGTCGTCGGCGCGGAAATCGAAGCCTCCCATCTCGGCAACGTGGAAAGCCGCGTGCCGGGCGGCAAGATCACGGAAAAGGGCCGCGTGGCCGCCAAGGCCAAGGCCGGCGTCGGCTTGAACCAGACGCTCGTCTACGGCACCGCCGGCGTCGCACTCACCAGCTTCGGCGGCAAGAATGGCACGTCCGGTCCGGACGGCTGGAAGCCGGGCTGGGTCCTGGGCGCCGGCGTCGAGCAGAAGCTCACCGACAACCTGTCGGCCCGCTTCGAATACAATTACACCATGACCAATGACGTCCGCAGCTCGTCGGGTGGCGTTTCCTCGCGCACCGATGTGCGGGATCAGACGCTGAAGGCCGGCGTGAACTACAAGTTCTAGAGCACGTCCAGCAAAAGTGCGTCAGCGGTTTTGCGTCCGGACTGCGTGAAAACAAATAGATAGAGCATTTCAGGTGATCCGGTTTTCACCGGAAATGCTCTAGTACCGCAAACTCTTCGGATCCATCGGGTCTGGAGACGGTATCGTGCGGTTCGACAATCTGCAAAGCGCCGTATGCCGGGAGGCATACGGCGCTGCCGGTTTCAAGGGCAAGCTCTCAGAGAGCGGCGTCCGGGTCGAGTTGGTCGCGGACCTGGTCGATCTTGCCGACTGCGGGGCCTACTCCAAGCTGGTCCTGCGCCCATCCAAAGGCCTCGTCGCTCACCGGCGCGCCCGCGAAATCCTCCAGCGCATCGCGAAGGGCGGCTTCGCCGAGTTCGGGATCCGTGACGGCGGGATCGATGCCGTTCGTCAGTTCGTACTGGGCATAGGCCTTCACGTAGGCCGAGAGCGAGGCCATCCGCGGATCGCTTGTGTTGAGATAGGCGTGGTAATTGCGCTTCAGGGAGCTGAGGCCTGCCACTTTTACGGCCTGCGGCTTGGCTTTCTGCGCGGGTGCCGTTCCTTTCGAGACCTTGCGGTCGGCATCCTTCTTCGCCCGCTCCTTGCCGGAGCCGAGACTGGCCGAGGTCGACCGGCTCTTGCCGGAATGGCCATGGTTCGAGATGTTGTCGCGATCGGTGCCGCTGCCGCCGCCGTTTCCACCGCCATGGCCGCCACCATTACCGCCGCCGTTGCCGCCACCATTTCCGTCTTTGGCGAAAGCGAGGTCTGAAAATCCGGTTACCCCGCCGACGGAGACTGCAGCAAGCGCCAGGACAACGATGCCGTTCTTGAGGACCTTGTTCATATTTACCGATCTCCATATGCCCTGCCCAAGCCGGGAGACGCTCCGCGCTTGGGGGCTTTTCAGATGCCGCGCATTCTGGAGCAGCGGCCGATATAAATCCATGGGATTAGGGCCAATGAGCCTGCATTCGGGACCAAGGTCCGGTGGGGCGGGGACCTTGGTCTCATGGAGTTTGCGGGGCGAAGCAGGCAGGTGGGCTGTTTGTGACGGGATGAGCTCTCCTCCCCAGCCGCCGTGCGTCTGCACGGCGAGAAGAGGCGTCCCACGCAAGGAGGGAGATGGGAGCACCGCTGGCATTCTTCGAATATGTTCAGACTAAGGACGAAGTGGTGGCGCAATGCCATTCCAAGATTCGATAAAACGTTGCGTTTCTTTCGGGTAGAGATCAGCTGCAGAGACGCTAAATATGCTGAAATACGCATTGCCGCATGCGTCGGTCGTGTGCCACGTTAGGTTGGCTAGGTCGCTGTACGTATTGATATAAAGCTGCGCGTTTACGTGGGGGCCGATGTGGAATCGATTGCCGTCATGATGAGCTATTATTGATGTCGACGATGGATGTGTGCCGTAGTCGGAAAAGAAGTGGAATTTCTCGTAGAGAGAAGCAAACCGCGCGGTGCCTTTCAGCCGAGGCTTAGTGTTGAGCTTCATCGGGCTAAATTTTTTCCACTGATCCTTGCCACTGAGCTTTCGCCATTGGCGCACATCTTCAGGGATTTCAGTGAAATATAGCGCGAGCATGCCGATTTCGGCAATATCGCGGAGCAGACCAGCGGCCTGAACGAAATATCCGCAATCTAGCAATTTTGTTGCCGCTCCAACTTGGTTCACGATTCGAAAGCCAAGTTGAGAAGCAGCCAGATAGTCCGCGTGTTCTTCTGGATCGTGTCGCGCGACATCCTGATGAAGCAGAGCCTTCCGAAGCAAATCAGTTGACGCCACGAGAACTTCGACTTGAGCCGAAATGGCAGAGGCGAGCCGATGATGGCCCGCCTCTACTTCGCGTTCGTCAAAGATGCTCATCAAATGTGGAGCGACAATCAGTATGACATAAAACGGATTTCAATCTCCCAGAACTAAGGCGCTTTTAGATCGGTTACGACAAGCATAGTGACACGACGACAGATCGGTTTGACACAACATTAACGCTGGCAAAAACCAGGATGCCCCAGTCGGATCACCTCCGTATTTGAAGGTTGTTGAAAAGTTGGCCAAATGCCAAATTCACGCGCCACCCGGCTACAGAAAAAATGTTGACAGTCACGTAAAGTAGAACAAAGCTTAGACGACTAAAATGAGGATATCGGAATGTTTGAAGTCGTCATCATGATCTGCTCCGCACTAATGTCTGCCCTCGGAATCACAACTGTGCTGTTCGCGTTGATGGAAAATCACACGATCCCTCTCATTGCCACTGACACGTTTGGATTTATCTGCTATTTTTCGTGGCTCCCTGGCCTAGCCGCTTCGATGATTTTTCTTTCAATGACCTCACGGTTTGCTGAGTGACAATCCCGGCCCGTAAAATGCAGCGATCAAGCTCAGAGAGCTGATGCCGCATCAATGTAACATCGGCATAACTCCGTGGGATTACGCATAGGCAGAAAACCGACATCTCCAGACCTCAATGCTTGATGGGATTGACGACATCTGGAGCATTCCAGCTCACCGCCTTGGTCTCGGAGACTTCACTCCGACGACCACACAGCTCAAGCTGCGTTAGGGTAGCCGCTTAAATGCATCACGATACACACACGTCGCCCAAAGGTTTCGGGCGGCATTTGTGTCACGATAGTGTCGTTATGTCATACTGATTGTCGCGCCACATCAAAGCGCCTTGCTAATTAGCTGCACCCGCTCGTCGCACCGCAAGTGTCGCACTTCTCGCAAGTCCCATTCCGGACCATCGTGAAGTTCTGGCACTCGCCGCACATGTTGCCCGTATAGCCTTGGGCGATCGAGCGCATCCGGCGTTCGTTTTCGACCTTCTTGGCTTCCGTCTTCGCCGTTGCAGCCTCGTCGGCGGCCTTGTCGGAGAAGAGCGCTGTCGTGGCGGCCTGTTCCTCGGCCAGTTCCTCGACGATCTCTTCGGCGAGTTCCTTGGCGCGCTCCTCGTAGTCCCGCTTGAAGGAGACGATTTCGGAGGTGGAGATGGCAACCGTCGGTTCCAGCTTGCGGGCGGCGGCACCGGCAAAGGCGGTGACGTTGGTGCCGGCCGAGGCGCGGGCAGGGGCGGCGGTGGCCGAGCCCTTGATCTCGGCGGCCGGGCGGTCGCCGCCGGTGCCGGAGACGAGCACCGGCTTGTAGCCGCGGGTCAGGCCCTTGGAGACCACGTCCGCCTTGCCTTCCGAGACGCCGCGGCCGAGCGCGGTGTTGTTGAAGTCCGACGTATCGACATGGGCGAGGTCGTGGCGGCCGAGATAGGAGATCGCCAGTTCGCGGAACACGTAGTCGAGGATCGACGTGGCGTTCTTGATCGCGTCATTGCCCGTGACGATGCCGGCCGGCTCGAACTTGGTGAAAGTGAACGCGTCGACATATTCCTCGAGCGGCACGCCATACTGCAGGCCGAGCGAGACGGAGATCGCGAAGTTGTTGATGAAGGCGCGCAGCGCCGAGCCTTCCTTGTTCATGTCGAGGAAGATTTCGCCGAGACGGCCGTCGTCGTATTCGCCGGTGCGCAGGAAGATCGTGTGTCCGCCGATCTTCGCCTTCTGGGTATAACCCTTGCGGCGGCCGGGCAGTTTTTCCTGGCTGCGGACGACCTTTTCGATGATCCGCTCGACGATCTTTTCGGTGATCGTCACGGCTTGGGCGGCTGCCGGCTGGGCCAGCAGTTCCTCGACGGCGTCTTCCACATCGTCATCGGCAATCAGCGACGAGTTGAGCGGCTGGGAGAGTTTTGAGCCGTCGCGGTAAAGCGCGTTGGCCTTCAGGCCGAGCTTCCAGGACAGCATGTAGGCGGAACCGCAATCCTCGACGGTCGCGTCGTTGGGCATGTTGATCGTCTTGGAGATCGCACCCGAGATGAACGGCTGGGCGGCCGCCATCATGCGGATATGGCTTTCGACCGAGAGATAACGCTTGCCGATCTTGCCGCAAGGATTGGCGCAATCGAAGACCGGCAGATGTTCGGCCTTCAGGAAGGGCGCGCCCTCCAGCGTCATCGCGCCGCAGACATGGATGTTGGCCGCCTCGATGTCCTTCTTCGAGAAACCGATGTGTTCGAGCAGGTTGAAGCTCATGTCGGTGAGCTGTTCGTCGCTGACCTTCAGCGTGCCCTTGAGGAAGTCGGCGCCCAAGGTCCACTGGTTGAAGACGAACTTGATGTCGAAGGCGGCCTTCAGCGCGCCGTTGACGGCCTCGATCTTCTCGTCGGTGAAGCCCTTGGCCCGCAGCGAGCCGGGGTTGACGCCCGGAGCCTGGTTGAGGTTGCCGTGGCCGACGGCATAGGCTTCGATCTCGGCGATCTGGCTTTCCGAGTAGCCGAGCGTGCGCAGCGCTTCCGGGACGGCGCGGTTGATGATCTTCCAGTAGCCGCCGCCGGCGAGCTTCTTGAACTTGACGAGCGCGAAATCGGGCTCGATGCCGGTCGTGTCGCAATCCATCACGAGGCCGATCGTGCCGGTCGGCGCAATGACCGAGACCTGCGCGTTGCGGTAGCCGTGCTGTTCGCCGAGGGAAAGCGCCTTGTCCCAGGCGGCCTTGGCATGGGCGACCAGATCCTGGTCCGGGTTTTCCGAATGGATCAGCGCCACCGGGTTGACCGACAGCTGTTCGTAGCCGGAGGTCTCGCCGTGTGCTGCGCGGCGATGGTTGCGGATGACCCGCAGCATGCTGTCGCGGTTCGGCGCGTAGTTCGGGAACGGGCCGAGCTCGGAGGCGATTTCCGCCGAGGTGGCGTAGGAAATGCCGGTCATGATTGCGGTCAGCGAGCCTGCGATGGCGCGGCCTTCCGGAGAGTCATAAGCGATGCCGGTCGACATCAGGAGGCCGCCGATATTGGCGTAACCGAGGCCGAGCGTGCGGTACTGGTAGGAAAGTTCGGCAATCTGGCGCGACGGGAACTGCGCCATCATCACCGAGATTTCGAGGACGACGGTCCAGAGCCGCGTCGCATGTTCGTAATCGGCGATGTTGATGCGGGCGGTCGCCTTGTCCTTGAACTGCAGCAGGTTCATGGAGGCGAGGTTGCAGGCCGTGTCGTCGAGGAACATGTATTCCGAGCACGGGTTCGAGCCGCGGATCGGGCCGCCGGCAGGCGACGTGTGCCAGTCGTTCATCGTCGAGTTGAAGTGGATGCCCGGATCGGCGGACGCCCAGGCGGCGTAGGAGATCTGTTCCCAGAGGTCCTTGGCCTTCAGCGTCTTCATCACCCGGCCGTCCTTGCGGGCGGTGAGGTTCCAGTCGCCATCCGTCTCCACGGCGCGCAAAAAGTCGTCCTTGAGCGAGACGGAGTTGTTGGAGTTCTGGCCGGAGACGGTGAGGTAGGCTTCCGAATCCCAGTCCGTGTCATAGGTCTTGAATTCCAGGTCCTTGTAGCCCTGGCGGGCGAACTGGATGACGCGGCCGACATAGTTTTCCGGAACCTGGTCCTTCTTGGCGGCTTTGATCTCGCGCTTCAGCGCCGGGTTCTTGAGCGGGTCGTAGCAATCGTCGCCGCTTCCGCCTTCGCAATTGAGGCAGGCCTTCATGATGGCCTTCAGGTGCTTGGAGACGATCTTTGAACCGGTGACGAGGGCCGCCACCTTCTGCTCTTCCTTGACCTTCCAGTTGATGTATTCCTCGATATCCGGATGGTCGATATCGACGACGACCATCTTGGCGGCGCGGCGGGTGGTGCCGCCCGACTTGATGGCGCCGGCGGCGCGGTCGCCGATTTTCAGGAAGCTCATGAGGCCGGAAGAACGGCCGCCACCCGAAAGCTTTTCGCCTTCGCCGCGCAGCATCGAGAAGTTGGAGCCGGTGCCGGAGCCGTATTTGAACAGGCGCGCCTCGCGGACCCACAGGTCCATGATGCCGCCTTCGTTGACGAGATCGTCCTCGACCGACTGGATGAAGCAGGCATGCGGCTGCGGATGCTCATAGGCCGACTTCGACTTCGTCAGCTTGCCCGTGAAGGGGTCGACATAGAAATGGCCCTGGCCGGGGCCGTCGATGCCATAGGCCCAGTGCAGGCCGGTGTTGAACCACTGCGGGGAATTCGGGGCGACGCGCTGGGTGGCGAGCATGTAGGCGAGCTCGTCCATGAAGGCGGCGGCATCTTCTTCGGAGGTGAAATAACCGCCCTTCCAGCCCCAATAGGTCCAGGTGCCGGCAAGACGGGAGAAAACCTGGCGCGCATCGGTTTCGGAGCCGTACTGCTCTTCCTTCGGCAGCGCCTTCATCGCTTCCGTGTCAGCTACAGAGCGCCACAGGAAGGAGGGGACGTCGTTTTCCTCGACCTTTTTCAGGATCTTCGGAACGCCGGCCTTGCGGAAATATTTCTGCGCCAGAACGTCGGTCGCGACCTGGGAGAATTGCGCCGGCACGTCGATATCGGCAAGCCGGAAGACGATCGAGCCGTCCGGATTGCGGATCTCGCTGATCCCCTTGCGGAATTCGATTTCCCCGTAAGCGCCTGTGGCCGGCTTGGTGAAACGACGTTCGATGCGCATTGCCTTAAATCCCTCGTCTGTTGGCGCCCGATTGAAGAGCGCAGATGTGCCGCTCCAGCCCACGCGTTCGACGCGCGCAGCCGGTTGAATGTTTCCGATCCCAGGTGACCATCCGTAGATGCCAACCTGTATGTTGTGGTGATAACGGCTGCAACACTACTACATATAGTATTAACAGAATCTTTCCGCCAGTCCCAACCGTTGTTCCGGAGCGGAAAATCGAGCACGCACGGAGACCGTGATAGCAGCCCGCCCCTCATAGCCGGACTGCATGGTCTTTTCCCGTCAAACTCGAAGAAGAACCGGCCTCGTGATTCCGGTCCAGTCGCCGCCGCAACGTAAGGGACACTGTCGGACGACCCGAGAGATTCGTCAAGGCGTAGATCGCTACGCTTTTGTAACCACAAGATATTGTGCCTGTCAGGCTGTGGATAACGGGGACGAAGAAATAGCCGAGGATTCTCAGGCAGTTGCGAGGACGGCTTGAAGCTTGCGTAAGAAGGTGCCGAAATATTTCGTGACAGCCATACCCTACGACAAACCCGGCTCAGCGCGGTTTTGAAGGTCCGGCCGTACCATATTGAGGCACTTCAAGAATCCACAGCCACTAGTAATAGATCAGCCCGCGCTGATTTTGGACCGCGCGGGCTGATGACAAGCACCGGGATTTTTGGAAGGGGCTGACGAGAATCAGTCGTTGGCGAACGGCCCCCGACGGGTGAAGCTCTGTCCAAGAAATAGGCCCAGGCGTCCTGACTGGCTTAAGCCCAAGAACTCTGGCCACGTAGGTTGTTCGAAAAAGCGAGGACGTTTGCCGAACAAGCTCGTCATCGGGGGGCCAGAGTCTGGTTTATGTGTCCCGGCGCTGCGGCCTCAACGATGCCGCAGCGCCGAAGCAATCTCGCCCGGCTCAGAGAGAATCGACGTTTATCCCGATGGTAACGGCGCCGATCGGCGTTCCGCTCTCATCGGAAATCGTCACGCTTGCCTGCGATTGCAGCGTCTGGGACGATTCGTCTTTTTCGACCTCGTCGACGAAGAGCGCGTTCTTGCCGGCACCGAAGGACTTCTTGAACTTTGCCTCGTCGCCCTGCCAGTAGTCGGAGGTTATGTCGCTCTGCCCGACATTCAGCCCCTTGGCATCCATGACGAAGATTTCGGTAATGGCACCCTCGGACTTCTCCTTCTTTTCCACGAGAAGTTTCGACAGAGCGTTGTTCAGCACGCCGTCGATCATCGCACGATTGGAGCTGTCGACCTCGGCGCGCCATTTCTTGTCGAGCGCCAGGATATCGGCGTCGCTCAGCTTGGCATTGGCAGCGTTCTGGGCCTTGATCGCCGAGATCACCACGGCATCGTTGAGCCAGGGCTTTATCTTGGCGGTGACATATTCGCTCACCGGTGCGACATGGGCCTCCTCGGCCAGAGCCGTGCCAAGCGGCAGGGCGAGTACGGTGCTGCCGAGAAGGAGCATGATGACGATCTTATGCATAGGTGTTTCCCTTCCATAGGTTGCTGACGTTTATGAAGTCATGCGGCTGCAGAGGCGTCTTCAGGACGCCTGTCTGATGGGAGCAGCAAGGCCGGATCTTTTGTCGGAAAGAGAGTGATGGTTCCCCGATCCGGAGTGGGTCCGGGCGCCATCTCCGGCCGATTTTCCGACAGTAAACCTGCTGGCCGAACTCAGCAGCAGCCGGCCTTGAGAGAGCAGTTCCTGGCAGGCGGCATTGGTTTCTTCCACCATCGCCGCATTCTGCTGCGTTGCGTGATCCATCTGATTGATGGCGGTGTTGATCTCCTGCAGGCCCATGGCCTGTTCCCGATAGGACTGCACGATCGAAACGATGCTGTCGCTGATGCGGTTGATCTGGTCGCCGATCTGAAGAAGGGCGTCGCCCGTGTCGTTGACAAGCCCGACACCGGCCGCCACCTCTTGATTGGAGCTGGTGATCAGAACCTTGATTTCCTTGGCCGCGTTGGCCGAACGCTGAGCGAGTTCCCGTACCTCCTGAGCAACGACTGCAAAACCCTTGCCGGCCTCTCCCGCCCGCGCCGCCTCGACGCCGGCATTCAGCGCCAGGAGATTGGTCTGGAAGGCGATCTCGTCGATAACGCCGATGATGTGGCCGATCTGGCTGGAGGAGGCCTGGATTCGGTCCATCGCGCCGATTGCATTGCGGACGACGGTTGCCGAGGAATGGGCGCCTTTCTTCGTCTCTTCGACGAGGTGCCCGGCGCTCTCGGCCTTTTGCGAAGAGGTTCTGACCGTTGTTGTGACTTCACCGAGGGAGGCGGCTGTCTCCTGGAGCGCGGCGGCCTGTCGTTCGGTGCGCTGAGCCAACTGGTCGGCGGCACCAGCAAGCTCGCTGGAGCGATCCTCCACCTGGTGAGAGGCTTCCTTGATCTCCGTCAGGGCGGCGGCAACCGCCTCGACCATGTTGTTGAAGTCCTGCTGCAGTTTTTCGAAATCCGGGCCGAGACCATCGAGATGAGTCGAAAAGTCGCCTCCGGCAAGCCTCTCCAGCGCGTGTCCGAGCTGCGCCATGACGGCCCGTTGCGTGTTGCTGGTTTCCTCGGTGATCCTTGCATTGCGGGCGCGTTCCTCGTCAAGCGACTGGCGTTGCTCGGCGGCGATACGCTCTTCTTCGACCTTCGCAATAGCCTCTCCGCGGAACACTTCCAGGGCACGCGAGAGAACGCCTATCTCGTCGCCATTGCGCTGGTATTCGACCGGGGAGGTGAGGTCGCCGGTTTGCAAAGCGATGATGCGCGCACTGAGGTTCCTGACGGGGCGTCCGACAAGTCTGCGCATTGCAAAGAGGAAGGCTGTGACCGCTACGGTGATGACGAGCAATTGGATAAGCAGCGTATTCAAAACCTCCTGCTGTGCCGTGGCGAGGATTTTCGCCACCGACCAGGCGGTGAAGAGATAGCCTGTGACCTTGCCGGATTTGTCTGGAGGCAGGGGCACAATGATCCCGACCAGACCTCTGGAAGCCAGTGTCGTATCGACAACCGTTTCGTCGGGTTTCTGACCGATCGCCTGGGCCAATTCGGCGGAGGACAGGACGCCTGGTACGCCTTCGCGTGCCCAGATGTCGACTGGGGCGAGTTCGGCGTTGAACGCGGCGAACTGGACCAGGTTGAGGGCCGGATTGTCGCGCGACAAGGCGTAGGCTTCCCGCACCGCATTGACCTTGCCCCATTTCACGCCGCCGGCCGCAACCGATGCGAATTGCTCCGCGCCGCGTGACCACTGTGTCGTCGCCGTGCTGATCAGCAAGCGTGTTTCCGATATCCAGGTATAGGTTGCCAATGCGGAAACGCCGCAAATGTTGACCGCGACGATAAGCGCCGCCAGTTTGGTGGTGAGCGGCATCCTATTCAAAAAATCACGCATCCAGGGCCTCGATGTCATGCAGACGCGACCGGGAGATCCCAGTCAGGCGGATTGAATTCGGACATCGTACGCTGGGAGTGTTACACGGCAGGCGTCATGCCCGTGTCGCCATTGTCAGGCAAAGCCTACGGGCGACAGTGTTCCTCCTTTATATGAAGAAAATATAAAATTAGCACGCCCTCATGAGGAAAGCGGCATCAGGCAGCAGAAATATAGCGCTTGGAACGAAACCTCGATGCGAGTTCCTTGACGAATGCCAAATTCAGGGCACACGAAGTCCTCCGCGCGCCTTCACGACGCCGAAAGGCACGGATTTCGCGGCTGGCCGAAGGACGTGTTCTCGCGGAGATCACTCCACGTCGTCGCGCCCCGCCCGAAACGTTAGGGTTGTAGACCTTAGCTGCGGTCCGCCTTGGCGATCGGCTCCTGATAGGTAAAGCCCATGTCCCAGGGGAAATAGATCCAGGTGTCCTGGCTGACTTCCGTGACAAAAGTGTCGATGGTCGGCACGCCGGAGGGTTTTGCATAGACGCAGGCGAAATGCGCCTTCGGCAGCATGGTGCGCACTTCCGATGCCGTCTTGCCGGTATCGGTCAGGTCGTCGATCACGAGCACGCCGGCGCCTTCGTCGGCCGTCAGTTCGGGAGTGATCCCCTTGAGCAGGTTCATCTCGCCCTGGTTGACGTAGTCGTGGTAGGAGGCGATGCAGACCGTCTCGATGAGGCGGATATTGAGTTCGCGCGAAATGATCGCCGCCGGCACCAGGCCGCCGCGGGTGATGCAGACGATGGCGCGGAAATCCCGCTTGAGACCTGCAAGACGCCAGGCAAGCGCCCGGGCATCACGATGGAATTGGTCCCAGGAAACGGGGAAGGCTTTTTCGGGAAGAGACATGAGGCTGGCCACCATTAGCGAAAGCATGTTGTTGGCTCTCGCTAATAGCGGCAATTCGCCCGGTGACGCAAGGATTTGTCAGCGGGAAAGCAAAGTCAGCGCCGTCATCGAATCGAGCAGGCTGCGGGTGACGCCGCCGAACAGCATTTCCCACCAGCGCGAATGGCCATAGCCGCCCATCACCAAAAGATCCACGCTGCCTTCCGACAGGTGGTTCTCGATCGCCGCTGCCGCAGAGATGCCGCTCTTTCCCTGCGTCGACAGCGTCACGTTGATGCCGTGCCGGGCAAGGGTGGTCGCGATCTCGGCGCCCGCCATGTCCGGCGTCTGGCCGCCGCGGTCGCCCGGATCGACGCAGAACACCTCGACGCTGTCGGCACCTTTGAGGAACGGCATCGAATCGAAGGTTGCCCGCGCCGCTTCCCGCGACCCGTTCCAGGCGATCATCACCCGCTTGATCGGCTGCGGCACTTTCATCGTATAGGGGACGAGCAGCATCGGCCGGCCGCTGTCGAACAGGAAAGTCTCCAGATCGGCGCGGTGATCGGCATGGGCTGGATCGCTCTGGCTGGCGACGATCAGGTCGACCGCATGGGCGGTATCCATCACCGAATGGGAACCGTAACCGGCCGACGACATGAAGCTGCGCCATTCGATGGAAAGACCCTCGCGGGCCGATTGGGCCTTGAAGATCCGCTCGACCTCGGCGGTTTCCTTCTGCGCCGCATCCTGGAGGATCTGCACGGCGGCGGGGTCGGGAATTTCCATCGGCGCAATCAGCGGCACGGCGGCGAGCGTTTCGGCATGTACGCCGATCAGATGGGCGGAGAACCGTTCGGCGAGCGCTATGCCGAAATCAGTGATCTGCCTGGCGTTTTGAGGGGTGTCGAGAACGGCGAGAATGGTCTTGTAGGCCATAGCTGTATCTCCTCATCAACTGGTTCTGCGGAATTGGGAACCAGTATCTGATAAATAGGTGTGTCGCGCCTTGATCCCGGTCAAGGAGTGGTCGTCGATAGAAGGAAAGGCAGGGTGCCGCGGGTCAGGCGTCGGCCGTCGGATTGGTGAGGATCTTGGCCCGGTCGATGCCGGCGATCATCTCCGCCACGGCTTGGGCGGCCGCGTCCAGGACCTGCGGGTCGCGGGCGCGCACGACGATCTCGGTCGAGAACCGCTGCCCGTCATATTTCGGATAGGAGCCGATGCTGGTCTGTGGATGCGCCTTCTGCACGGCCGACAGCAGCGTGCCGATATCACCTTCGCCATAGGGGCAGGGCAGCGCCCGCGACAGCATTTTCGCGCCGGAGCGCAGCATCGGCAGCACGTTGTCGACCATCGCCTGGAAAACCTGCGGCACGCCGGCCATCACATAGACATTGCCGATGATGAAGCCCGGCGCGGTCGAGACGGGGTTCGGAATATGCCTGGAGCCCTCGGGCATGCGGGCCATGCGCTGGCGAGCTTCGGTGAATTCCATCTCCCGGCGCTTGTACATGTCGGCAAGCAGCCTCATCGCATCGGGATCATGGATGCAGGGCACGCCGAAGGCTTTCGAGATCGCGTCTGCGGTAATGTCGTCATGGGTCGGGCCGATGCCGCCGGAGGTGAAGACATAGTCGTAGCGGGAGCGGAGCGCATTCAGCGCCTCGACGATCGCATCCTCCTCGTCGGCGACGATGCGCACCTCCTTGAGGTCGATGCCGGAAAGCGTCAAGAGATCGGCGAGATGGCCGATATTTTTGTCCTTGGTCCGGCCGGACAAAAGTTCGTCGCCGATGGCGAGCATGGCGGCGGTGACGATCAAAGGTGGTTGCGACGCTTCAGACATGGATATTCCTCCGTAAGTGCCACACTCCTAAGCCCAATTTTTTCAGGGCAGAAGCAATTTTGTCGTGGGGGATGCAGAAACCGCGTCTGTTACGAATTTATGATCCGCAAGCGAAATGTCGTCTCCAGATGCTGAACAGTGCGTAGCCCCGGCGCGGGCTGTCGTTCCCGCGTAAAGCCGTTACATGTGAGTTCGGTTCTGGCCGCAGACGGCCTTGTTCATACATCAGACACTGAATGGAGAAGATCATGGCAAAGGTTCTCGTGCTTTATTATTCCGCTTACGGCCACATCGAGAAGATGGCCTATGCCGTTGCGGAAGGCGCGAAGTCGGCAGGCGCCGACGTGACGGTCAAGCGCGTTCCGGAACTGGTTCCGGAAGAGGTCGCCAAGGCCTCTTATTACAAGATGGACCAGCAGGCTCCGGTCGCGACTGTCGAGGAACTGACCGAATACGACGCGATCATCGTCGGCGCCGGCACCCGCTTCGGCACGGTCGCCTCGCAGATGCGCAACTTCTGGGACCAGACCGGCGGCCTCTGGGCGCAGGGCAAGCTGGTCGGCAAGCTCGGCTCGATGTTCACCTCGTCGGCCACCCAGCACGGCGGCCAGGAATCGACCATTTTGGGCTTCATCCCGACCTTCCTGCACCAGGGCATGGCGGTCGTCGGCCTGCCCTACGCCTTCGCAGGCCAGATGGGCACCGAGGAAGTCAAGGGCGGTTCGCCCTACGGCGCCAGCACGATCACCAACGGTGACGGTTCGCGCCAGCCTTCCGAGATCGAACTCGAAGGCGCAAAATACCAGGGCGCCCACGTCGCCAAGCTGGCCGCCAAGCTTGCTGCCTGATTGAATTGAGATGAATGAAGGAAAGGGCGCGGCGAGTATCGCCGCGCCCTTTTTCGTCATGCGAGGTAGCCGCCGTCGATGGTGAGCGCCGAGCCGGTGATGAAGCTCGATTCGGGGCCGGCGAGATAGGTGACCAGGCTCGCGACCTCATAATCCTCGCCCACGCGGCCGATCGCCATCAGCGGTTTGGTGAGGGCACGGCTTTCCTCGCTGGAATTCATGTCGGTTGCCGTCGGCCCCGGCTGGATTGCGTTGACGGTGATGCCGCGGGGGCCAAGATCGCGGGCGAGGCCGCGCGTCATCGAGGCGATCGCGCCCTTGGTCATGCTGTAGACCGAAGAGCCGGGAAAGCCGCTCCGCTCCGCGGCCACGCTGCCGGTGGTGATGATGCGGCCGCCCGGCTGCATATGCGGCAGGGCCGCCTGGATCGCCACGAACGCCGCGCGGACATTGACGTCGAACATCCGGTCGAACGTGGCAAGATCGTAGTCGTCGACCAGGCCGCGCACGAGAATGCCGGCATTGTTGACCAGGATGTCGAGCCTGCCGAAGGCGCTCGCCGTTTCTGCAACCGCCGCTCTGACCGCGTCGGCATCGGCACTGTCGGCCTGGATCGCCAGCACCCTGCCGCCGGCCGACTCGATTTCGGCCGCAAGCTTTGCTGCCTGTTCCCCGGAAGCGGAATAGGTGAAGGCGACTGCCGCGCCGTCGTTCGAGAGGCGGCGGACGATTGCAGCACCGATGCCGCGCGAACCGCCGGTGACGAGCGCGACCTTGCCGGCGAGAGAGGACGAGAGAGAAGATGGCATGGAAATTTCCTTCTTTATTGGATCAATCAGTCTAGAATTTGGCATGCGAAAACGATGCGAGAGACATGTCCTTCAGCGAAGGCTTCGAAGTGCGGTCCGGGCTATGCCCTGGAGGACCTGGGATGAAGCTCCGGCACGGGCGGCAACCTTGATGCCGGTGAGCGTTGCGAGGATGAATTGTGCGGCTTCGGCGGGGACGAGGTCCGCTGAAGCCTCGCCGGTGCTGGCCGCTTCGGAAATGCGCGTCTCGAGGGCCGACAGCAGGGCGCGGCCGGAAATCTCCGTCACCAGCGTCACTTCGCGTTCCGAATGGCCGAATTCGCAGATGGCACTGATGCCGAGGCAGGCGGGGGCGGGGCTGGCGAGCGCGGTTTGAATCATATTCTCCAGAAGCGCCTCCACCCCTTTGATCGGAGAGGCTTTTCCGTTGAGAACGGAGATCTGGGAGGCGACGCTTTCGGTGACGTAGCCCTGCAGGGCTTCCAGGTAGAGTGTCCACTTGTCGCCGAACGTGTCGTACATGCTCTGGCGGCTGATCCCCATCGCCTTCAGGAGCACCTCCGTGGACGTGCCTTCGAAGCCGTGATCGGAGAAAACCCCGATCGCCTGCTTCAATACCGTTTCCCGCTCGAATTCTTTTTGCCGTGCCATGAACAGGAAATAGGAATTCCAGACTGATCTGTCAAGAATTTATGCTGCATATTCCTCGACCACCGATGCGACCGTGAATGAGACGGCGCTGGCCCTCCGCTCATCCGGCAGCCCCGCTTTTTTCACGGCCGGCGAACCGCTTCCGCAATTTGGGTGCTTGACGAGGTCGCGCAAGTTCAAGAAACAGGACGCCCATGCGGACGTGGCGAAACTGGTAGACGCAAGAGACTTAAAATCTCTCGGCCTTTGGTCATGCGGGTTCGATCCCCGCCGTCCGCACCAGGCCTGACCTTGCCTGCAACCGTTTTCGATGAAAACCGTTGGATATCCACTTCGATGGAGGCGTGTTTTGGGCTTTACCTTTGCGATCGGCGATATCCACGGCTGCCTGGCGCAGTTGAAGGAACTGCTCAGGCAGGTGGAGGATCACGCGCCCTCCGGACATGTGGTGTTCATCGGCGACTATATCGATCGCGGTCCGAAGAGCCGGGGCGTGCTCGACCTCGTCATGGCGGGGCCGAAGAAGGAAGGGTGGCGGTGGACAGCGCTCAAGGGCAACCATGAGGATATGATGGTCCGCTCGCACCAGAACAGCGGTCACGACGAGATCATGTGGCTCGACAATGGCGGCCGCGAGACGATGGTTTCCTTCGACGGCTACGTGCCGCCGCAGGTGCTGTCATGGTGCGCGCATCGCCCGCTGATCCATGTCGACGAGCACCGCATTTTCGTACATGCCGGCGTCGACGAGACGTTGCCGCTGGACGAGCAGCGGGAACGCGACCTGATCTGGAAGCGGTTTGCCGGCGACGAGGGTGGCGAATTCTGGGGCCGGCATCTCTGCCACGGCCACACGCCGCTTCCCGGCAATCCGCAGACGATCGGCCACCGCACCAATATCGACAGCGGCTGCGTCTTCGGAGGCGAGCTGACCTGTGCCGTCTTCGACGACGACGAGCCGGGCGGGCCGGTCGAATTCCTCAAAGTGCCTTCTTAGTGACGCCAGAAAACCGGCGTCAGCAGGACAAGCACGGTCAGGATCTCGAGACGCCCGAGCAGCATCATCAGCGACAGAAGATAGAGCGCAGGATCGGTGATCGTTGAAAAGTTGCCGACCGGGCCGACGATCGGGCCGATGCCGGGGCCGACATTCGACAGCGCGGTGATGACCGAGGAGGTGGCGGTCAGGATGTCGTAGTCGAACAGCGTCATTCCGATGCTGCCGACTACCCAGAGGAAAATATAGAGGCTGACGAACAGGAAGACCGCACGCTGCGTTTCGGCATCCACAGTCAGGCTGCCGTAACGCACGGGATAGATGGCGTTCGGATAGACGAGTTTGTTGAGCCCCGCGCGGATGACGTTGACCATCACCACGAAACGATAGGCCTTGATGCCGCCGGCAGTCGAACCGGAGCAGCCGCCCATGAAAGTGGCGAAGAAGGCGACGAGCACCGCGAACGGCCCCCACAGCGTATAGTCGTCGCTCGCAAAGCCGCCGGTTGACAGGATCGAGGTCATGTTGAAGAACGAGTGTATCAGCGCGTCGTCGAGCTCGATGCCGTTCCTCAGGTGATGGTAGACCGCAACGCCGATCGAGATGACGCAGAGGTAACCAAGGAAAACCAGGATCTGCGGATCGCGCAGCGTATCCAGCCGACCTCGCACGGCAAGCAGGATCAGCACTGAAAACGGCATGCTGCAGATCGCCAGGAAGATGGTGCCGACGACCAGAAGCCCGTTGTTGTCGAAATAGCCAAACGACATGTCGTGCGTCGAGAAACCGGCCGTCGCGATCGTCGACATCGCATGGTTCAGCGCATCGAAATGGTCCATGCCGGCAAGATCGTATGCGATGGTGCAGGCAAGCGTCAGCAGGACGTAGACGATCAGGAACGCCCGGGTGAAGCTCGCAAGGCGGGCGAACGGCTTGTCGTTGGTCTCCGACGATTCGAGCTTGAAGATCGAAGCACCGCCGACTTTCAGGAACGGGAGAACAAACAGACCCAAGCCGACGATGCCGATGCCACCGAACCAGCAGAGAAGCGAGCGCCAGAGCAGGATGCCGGGCGGCATGTTGTCCAGCCCGACGATCACGGTCGAGCCGGTGGTGGTGATGCCGGAAATCGATTCGAACAGCGCCTGTGCAAACGACAGTTCGTGTTCGGCAAGGAAGAGCGGAATGGCGCCGACCACGGAAAACATCGCCCAAAGGACGTTAACCAGCAGGAAGCCGAGACGCTTGTTGAAGACCGGCGGGGGGCCATGGGTCGCGAGCGCCGCTGCCGCCGCAAGCCCGCCGACCATGAAGCCGGACATCGCAAACACCTGCCAGTCGCGATGCCCGTAATAAAGGTCCACCATTGCCGGCAGGAACATCGCCAGCGACAGGTAGAGCGCGCAGAGCGCCGTCATGTAGATGACCGACCGAAGAAGATTGGCATTCAAAAAATGGTTGTCCCGAAGTTCGCGGCAACTGAAAGAAGCTTTGTCTCAGCCGTAAGCCTATGGCATAGCGGGAACATTCTTGAAATTCAATGGATGGCCGATGTGACCGAGGCAGACGTGACCAAGGCGGGCGTGACCAAAGCGGGCGTGGATGAAGCCAGGGTGGCGATGCGGGAAATTTTCCCGGAGACGCCGCTGCAGATGAACGAGCACCTCAGCCGCCGTTATGGCGCCGAAATCTGGCTGAAGCGCGAGGATCTGTCGCCGGTCCGCTCCTACAAGATTCGCGGCGCCTTCAACTTCCTGCGCAAGGCGATCGCTTCGGGCGCCAACGGCAAGACGTTCGTCTGCGCCTCGGCCGGCAATCATGCCCAGGGTTTTGCCTTCGTTTGCCGTCATTTCGAAGTGCCGGGCGTGGTCTTCATGCCGGTGACGACACCGCAGCAGAAGATTGACAAGACCCGCATGTTCGGCGGCCCGTTCATCACCATCAGGCTGATCGGCGATATTTTCGACCAGTGCTACGCGGCGGCCCGTACCCATGTGGAAGAGACCGGCGGCGTCATGGTGCCGCCCTTCGATGATGCCGACATCATCGAGGGACAGGCGACCGTTGCGGCCGAACTGGTCGAGCAACTGCCCGAAGGCGTGACGCCCGATCTCGTCATCCTGCCGGTCGGCGGCGGCGGGCTTTCGTCGGGTACGACCGGTTACCTGAAGGATATCGTCAAGCGGGAAGATTTTCTCTTCACCGAGCCGGAGGGGGCGCCGAGCCTGAAGAAGAGCCTGGAGGCCGGCGAGCCGATCACGCTCGCCAAGCTCGACAATTTCGTCGACGGGGCGGCCGTGGCGCGGATCGGCGACCTGAATTTCGAAGCTTTGAAGGGGTTTTCGCCGGATCAGGTTTTGCTGGTGCCGGAAAATGCCATCTGCGTGACGATCACCGAGATGCTCAACGTCGAGGGTGTCGTGCTGGAGCCGGCGGGCGCCCTATCGATCACGGCGCTGGAGATGCTCGGACGCGAAAAACTGGCCGGCAAGACGGTTGTCTGCGTCGTCTCGGGCGGCAATTTCGATTTCGAGCGCCTGCCCGACGTCAAGGAACGCGCCATGCGCTATTCCGGCCTCAAGAAATACTTCGTGCTGCGGCTTGCGCAGCGCCCTGGCGCATTGCGCGATTTCCTCAATCTCCTCGGGCCGGAAGACGATATCGCCCGCTTCGAATACCTCAAGAAATCGGCCCGCAATTTCGGCTCGATCCTGATCGGCATCGAAACCGCACGGCCGGAGAATTTCGCCGGCCTGCTCGAACGCTTCGATGCCGCAGGCATGGGTTATCAGGACATTACCGAGAACGAGATCCTGGCGAACCTCGTCATCTGAGCACGGTCTGCAGCCAGGCGACGGCCCGGTCCGCAAGCGGCCCGGTCGTCGCCGGCGAGAGGATGTCGCCGGCAATCACGTGGTTGCCGGGATCGCCGGTCCTGCCGACATCGAAAATCTCATGAGGTCCGCCCCAGCGGCCGGAGACCGCGCGCACCTTGTCGGGTCGGATGACCTGGTCGAGCGACGAATAGAGGAAAAGCGCCGGCGTCCTCACCTGCTCGACCGGGCTTTTGACCGAGAGCTTCACAAGGGCCGCCATCGGCAACAGCGCGCTGGTCGGATAGCGGATCGTCCAGTGGGCGGCGTGGCGGTCGTTATAGGGCGTGAAGCCGCGGTTTTCGCCGAGCAGCAGCCTCGAAAGCTGCGGCGCGACCGGTGTTGTCAGCAGAAGCGCGGCAAAGCTGTTGATGCCGTAGTTCGGCGACAGGAAGACGGCGGCCGAGATCCGCAGTGCGATCTTCGGGTCGGCAAGCGCGAGCGTAGCGAGCGAGGCGCCGGTTGAGGTGCCGATGACGACCACACGGGAGCCGATCGCTTCGCCGATCGCGAGACTCTCCGAAAAGTCCGCCAGCCAGTCTTCAAGGCTTGCCTCACCCATCGCGTCGCCGCTGCGGCCGTGGCCGGCGAGCCGGGTGAAATAGAGATTGGCGCCGAACGCCGCTGCGACGCGGTCGGGCAGGGGACGTATCTCCTCGGCCGAAGCCGAAAAGCCATGCAGGTAGACGATGGCGACAGGCGTCTTCGTTTTGGTCGCCGGATCGGCCCAGACGATGCGTTTTGCGGCACCCGTTCGGATGTCGGTGAAGTGGCTTTCGCTCGCGCTGAGATAGGCGTCTATGTCGGCGCCGAGGCGGGCCTTGTCGAAAGCGGGAAAACCGTCAGCGGGCATGCGCGGGCCGGACATCAACATCACCCCCAAGGCGGTGATCAGGATCGCGCAGACATAACCGACCGTCCGCCATGACAAGAATCTCCTCTGCATCCGGCACTCCCTCCGAACCGAAGGAGATCATAAGCGGGCTTCGTGACGGCGGAAAGTCTATCTGCTGCAGATCAACGGCTTGGAGGGCAGCGCGCAGAAACCGTGGCGCTCCACCTCCGGCCGGGTCTTCTCGATCACGTTGGTCCAGACGAGGCCCGGAAAGCCGGAGGGCACCATGTCCCAGGTGTCGCGGTCGTCGATGCCGGACGAGCCGGCGTCTCCGGCCTCGAACGGGCCGATCAGCACCACATCCGACCCGGCCGCCCGCATCCGGTCGTAGAAGCGCTCCGGCCAGCCCCAGAGCAGGAAGGCGAGATTGGCGGGGACCGGCACCAGCGTATTGCGGCATGTCTTCGGCACGTGTCCGCTCCAGCCGAGGGCCAGGTAATTGAGGAGGCAGGATTTTGCCGTGCGGTTGGAATAACCGGGAAGGCCCGCGACCAGCGTGACCGCCCTTTCGGTCGGCTCGTTGCCGCCGTAGACGGCGAAAGCCGCTGCCCGGGCAGCGGGGTCGGTATTGAGAACGGTCGCGAGCGCTTCGCCTTCCTCCGCCCGGCGGCTCTTGAAATTGATGAGGAACCGGCCCTCGGGTAATGCCGCGAAGACCTCCGGCAAGGTCGGCATCAGCCCTTTGCCTTGGCCGCGGAACGGAAAAGTTCTGCCGCCATCGGCCGTGTAACCATAGCCGATGTCGAGCGTTTTCAGGACCGGCATCGGCGTCTGTTCCGTGACGCCCTTGGCCTCGGTGCGGCAATCGAGCGTCCAGTCGTGGAAGACGGCGAACTGTTTGTCCGGCGTCAGATGCACGTCGAGTTCGACCACGTCGGCACCGGCGTCGAAGGCGGCCTTCATGCCTGCCACGGTATTTTCCAGATGGGCATGCGTCGGCGGCAGCATCAGGCTCGCGGTGCAGGTGTCGTTCCTGACATCGGCGGCATCGAAAAGCTGGTGCTGGCCGCGATGGGCAATGATGCTGAGCGGCTTGTCGTTTGGAAAACGGGAGAACAGGGAGGTATTTCCGACCCAAAGCGCAGCGATGACAGCGAGGAGGGATGCTGTGGCGATCTTCCATTTCATGCGGTCAGGCTCCTGAATTGTACGGTGGCCATGAGACGCTGGACCGTGACTTTTCCTTGGGGGCCCCGCTTCCTGCCTGTGCAGGAATATGCTAGGCAGCCGCCATGGCTTCGTTTCTGTCCAATATATTCTCGATGTTCTCCGGCGGCGGCAAAGCTGCCGAGGCACCCGCTGCTTCCGTAAAACCTGTCGAGCATGCCGGCTGCATCATTCATCCGGCTCCGATCCGCGAGGGCTCGCAGTTCCGGCTGGCCGGACGTATCGAGAAGGACGTCGACGGCGAGACATTCGTGCGCAATTTCGTCCGCGCCGACGTCTTCACCTCCATGGACGACGCGGTCGAATATACCGTCCGCAAGGCGCAGCAGATCATCGACCAGAATGGTCCGGCGCTGTTTTCGGATGGGGAGAAGTCGCGCTCCGCGTGACCTGCGTTCCGCATTGTGATTGCAAATATTGTGAGTCACACTCAAAATTAAGTCATTGGCGATAGCTTGAGGCATCTGTTCCGATGTCTTTTCTGCGGTCGACTGTTAATGCGATCTCGCTGGTCATATTTTATGCTTTTTATCGGCTCCGGAGCTTCCGGCAGCCTTATTCCCCGCTTTGCCTTCGCGGATGATCTCCTTTCGAACACCTCCCGGCTGGATATGACATGGGTGCTCGTCGCCTCCGGGCTGGTGATGATGATGCAGGTCGGCTTCCTTCTGCTCGAAGCCGGCATGGTGCGCTCGAAGAATTCGATCAACGTAGCTCAGAAAAACCTTCTCGACTTCGTCTTCGGCGTCGTCGCCTTCGCCGCGGTCGGCTTCATGATCGCCTTCGGCCGTTCGAACGGTTTCCTGTTCGGGAAGCAGAGCGAGTTCTATTTCCTGCGGGATCTCGACAGCTGGCAGTCGGCGTTTTTCGTCTTCCAGGTGATGTTTTGCGGCACGGCGGCAACGATCGTATCCGGCGCCGTCGCCGAGCGCATGAAGCTGTCCGCTTACGTTTTCGGCTCGCTGTTCATGTCGGGGCTGATCTACCCGGCGTTCGTGCATTGGGCCTGGGGTTCGGCACTGTTCCCGAATGCATCGGCTTTCCTGTCGCAGATGGGTTTCGTCGATTTTGCCGGCTCCACGGTCGTTCATTCGACCGGCGGCTGGGTGGCACTTGCGGCCTGCATGGTTATCGGCCCGCGCATCGGCAAGTTCAATGCCGACGGCACGCCGGTCCGGATCGCCGGCCATAGCCCGGTTCTGTCGACCACCGGCGCGCTGCTGCTCTTCATCGGCTGGATCGGGTTCAACGGTGGTTCGACGCTCGGCGTTTCCGACCATGTAGCGCCGATCATCATGAACACGGTTCTGGCCGGCGGCATGGGCACCTGCGTCGGTTATGTCATCGGCTTCTACCAGGACGGCGTCATCCTCCCCGAAAAGTCGAATTCCGGCATGCTCGGCGGTCTGGTCGCGGTCACCGCCGGCTGCCATATCCTCGATCCGGCAAACGCGCTGATGGTCGGCGCGATCGGCGGCGCCGTGGCGATCTTCGGCAACGCGTTCGTCGAGAGAACCCTCAGGATCGACGACGCGGTCGGCGCGATCGGCGTGCATGCCTTTGCCGGCGTCACTGGTACACTGCTTCTGGCGCTGCTCGCCCCGGTCGATCAGCTGCCGGCCGGCGGCAGGCTTGCGCAATTGCACGTGCAGCTCGTCGGCGTCGGCGTCAATTTCTACTGGTCCTTCGGTCTCGGCTACGCCTTCTTCTGGGCGGCGGACCGACTGATGCGGATCCGCGTTTCGGCCAGGGAGGAAGAGGACGGGCTGAACCTTGCCGAACATGCGACGCGCCTCGGCGTCGGACATGTGGAGGACGCTCTGGCCGATCTTCTCGGCGGCAATGCCGACCTGCGCCAACGCCTCCCCGTGGTGAAGGGCGACGAGGCCGAAAGGCTGACCGGGCTCTTCAACCGGCTGATGGACAACATCGAGGAAGAGGAACGCAGCCGCGGAGAGCTGATGGAGCTCCGCCACAACGACGAGGATTCCGAGCGCGTCGCAGCGCTTGCGAACGCCACGTTCGAAGCGATCCTGATCCACCGGGGCGGCATCATCGTCGACGGCAACGAACAACTTGGCAAGATGGTCGGCCTGCCGCTTATCGAGATCATCGGCCGGTCCGTTTTCGATATCCTCCACGACGGCGAGACGATCCGCGTGGCCGACCTGATGAACCTCAACGATGACAACAGCCACGAGATCGTCGTGAGGCTGGCAAACGGCGAGGAAATCCCGGTCGAGGCGCGTGGCCGCGACATCCTTTATCGTGGCGAAAAAGCTCGTATCGGCTGCCTCGTCGACCTTACGGAGCGGAAGCTCGCGGAGAGCCGCATGCGCTACCTCGCTCTCCACGATCCACTGACCGGGCTGCCGAACCGCGTGCTGTTCTCCGAGCGGCTGACCGAGCTGGTGGAGGAGGCCGGAAACGGCAAGGGTTGCGGCGTCCTGATGGTCGATCTCGACCGCTTCAAGGACATCAACGACATCCATGGCCACCAGGCCGGCGATGCGGTGATCCGCGAGGCCGCCGTACGCCTTGCGGCCGAGGCCGGTGCGGACAACATCGTCGCCCGGCTGGGTGGAGACGAGTTCGCCGTCATCATCGCCCACACGTCCGATATCGACGAGCTTGAGAGGTTCGGCGATCGGCTGCTCGCCGCGATGGCCTATCCGATCGATATCGGCCATGGCGAACAGGTCAATATCAGCGTCAGCATCGGCGGTGCCCTGTGCCCCGAAAATGCAGGGGACATGGACGCGCTGATCGGCTGCGCCGACGTCGCCCTCTATCACGCCAAGAATGCCGGCCGAAACGCCTGCCGAACGTTTAAGCCCGGCATGAACGAACTGATCGAAAAGCGACGGGCACTGGAAGTCGATCTGGAGATCGCCCTGCAGCGGGGCGAGTTCGAACTGTACCTGCAGCCGCGCGTCGAGGCGGAAAGCGCCATCATCATCGGTTACGAGGCACTGCTGCGCTGGGTTCATCCGAAGCGCGGAATGATCAGCCCCGGCGATTTCATTCCGGTCGCCGAAGCCTCCGGCAAGATCATCCGGCTCGGCGCCTGGGTGCTCGCCGAAGCCTGCAGGATCCTGGACGATATCGACGGCCATATCAGCGTCAACGTCAGCCCGCTGCAGTTCCGCCATGCGGATTTCGTCGCTGATCTTGCAGATCTGCTGAAAAGCACCGACGCCGATCCGCGCCGGATCGAGCTCGAGATCACCGAAAGCGTGCTGATCGAGGACGACAAGCGCGCCGTGCAGATCCTCAACGATCTGAAGCGCATGGGTTTCCACATCGCGCTTGACGATTTTGGCACGGGTTATTCGTCGCTGAGCTATCTCAGCCGCTACCCGTTCGACACGATCAAGATCGACCGCAGCTTCGTCAACAACCTGAACCAGGTCGATAACGCGCAGATCATCGTGCGCACCATCATCGACCTGGGCACCGGCCTCGGCATGAAGGTCGTCGCGGAAGGCGTAGAAACGACGGAGCAGGCGCTGTTCCTCGCCCATGCGGGCTGCGACGAGCTGCAGGGTTATCTTCTCGGCAAACCCAGGAAACTAAGCGAGATCACGCGCGAAATCGATCCGGCGATCGCAACTCAACTCCGTAACGTGCCGAAGAAGCTGCCCGAGATCCAGGATTACCCGACGTTCGAAGGGGAAACCTACCGGCCGTTATTGCATAGTCATGCATAATGGCCATAATCCTCAAGGGGTTGGAGCACGTAAAACGATAGCCGTTACAGCGGTATAGCACCTTCAGGGGGTGGAACGGATCGAGATGCAAGCGTTCAATCTGGCCCTCTTCCTTCTGGAAGCGGTGATCTACTTCTCTGTCATGACGATGTTCCTGCATTTCCGTCGTCAACTCGGCCTCGGGGTATTCCTGGCTGCACTCGGCGTCATGCATTTCATGGAGACCTACCTCGCCGCGGTCTTCTACATCGAACTTCCGTTCGGCACCGTTTCCCCCGGCTCGTCGGTCTTTTTTGCCGGAAAGCTGATGATGATCCTGCTCCTTTACCTGAAGGAGGATGCGGCAGTCGTCCGCCAGCCGATCTACGGGCTTTTCCTCGGCAATCTGCTGACCGTGGGCATCGCTCAGATTCTCCAGATACACGAGGTCGTGGCACTGCCGGGGGGCCGCGCCGCAGACATGGTGTTCTTGAGCGAGATGGGGTGGCTGATGGTGTGGGGCACGGCGCTGCTCTATGTCGATGCAATCTGCATCATCCTGCTCTACGAACGGCTGGGCCGGGTGCTGCGCAGCAATGTCGTGCTGCGTTTCGCGATCAGCGGCGCAGCTGTCCTGACTTTCGACCAGATCGGCTTTTACGCAGGGCTGAACATCCTCTTCGGTGCGCCGCCTTCGGTCTTCTTCGGCGGGTGGTATGCCAAGCTGCTGTCCGTGGTGCTCTATTCGCTGCTGTTTGCCGTCTATCTCAAGATTGAGCAGATCCCGCGCCTCGCCAGATCGACGCGCGAGATCACCGATATCTTCAACGACCTGACGTTTCGCGAGCGTTATCAGGCGCTGCTTGCCAAGAGCGGGGTCGACGGGCTGACCGGTCTTTTCGACCGCGGGCGCCTTGAGGCCGATGTTCCGAAGCTCATTCACCACTGTCTCGACCGGGGAAAAGGGCTCAGCCTCATCATCGTCGACGCGGATCATTTCAAGCAGGTCAATGACCTCTTCGGCCACCTGAAAGGCGATGAGGTGCTGAAGGAAGTTGCCGTATGCCTGCAGGCCGGTTCCCGCCCGAGCGACCATCTCTCCCGTTTCGGCGGTGAGGAATTCGTGATGATCCTGCCCGATACCGACCACGACAGCGCCTTGATGATCGCTGAACGCATGCGGACCGCCATCTGCCGTTCGGTCATTCGTCCCGACGGCCAATGCGTCACCGTCTCGATCGGCGTGGCCACGGCTCCGGAAGACGGACACGCGCTCGATACGCTGCTCGGGCGTGCCGACGAGCGGCTCTACCGCGCAAAAAATGACGGCCGGGACAACGTCCACGGCCGTCTTGGCAGGCTCGTCCCGTCAGGCGCAGGGACGGCTTAAGCGGCGAGAGCGAGCTGCCGGTTACGCTGCTGGGCGCTGGCGACCGCCTTTTCAGCAGCTTCGGGGCCGAAAGCGACGCCTTCGACATAGATGACTTCCACATCCGTCATGCCTAGGAAGCCGAGGACGGTCGTCAGGTAGGGGACGGCATGGTTCATGCCGGTGGCCGGGCCCTGGGAATAGACGCCGCCGGATGCAAGCACGATATAGACCTTCTTGCCCTTGGCGAGGCCTTCCGGGCCTTCAGCCGTGTAGCGGAACGTCTGGCCGGCGCGGGCGACGTTGTCGATCCAGCTTTTCAGCGTCGAATAGATGTTGAAGTTGATGAGGCCGGTGGCGATGACCACCGTATCGGCTGCCAGCAGCTCGGCGACCAGCTTGTCGGAATAGTCGGCGGCGGCAGCTTCTGCCGGGGTGCGGTCGGCCGCCGGCTTGCGGATGGCGGACGTGGTGACGCTGTCGAGATGCGGGATCGGGTTGACACCGAGATCGCGATGGACAACCGACGGACCGTTGTCGCGGGCGCTCAGTTCGTTGGCGAGGTCATGGGCCACCTTGCTGGACAGCGAGTCGTCGCCGCGCGGGCTGGAAGTGACGAGGAGGATGGAGGACATGCTTTTTTTCCTTGTCTGGAGATCTTATCTGCGGTCTTGGGCCCGCAGAAGGATTGGAGAGCGGGTGGATCCGCTGTGTTCGAGGGAATAGATAGGCGTGGACGCTCATCGATAAAACTGAGATAATATCGAAGCTATCTATCGAAAATTTGGATGATGACCATGGATGCCAACCCCACCCTCGATCAGTTGCAGGTATTTCTGGCGGTTGCCGAGACAGGCAGCTTTTCCGCCGCCTCACGCGCGCTGAACCGGGCCCAATCGGTGGTGAGCTATACGATCGGCAATCTGGAAGCCCAGCTCGAAATGCCGCTTTTCGAGCGCAGCGGCGCCCGCCAGCCGAAGCTGACCGAAGCGGGCAAGGCGCTGCTGACCGACGCCCGGCGCATCGTCGCGGACCTCCAAGTGATGCGCGCCCGGGCGAAGAGCATCAAGCAGGGGCTGGAGGCAGAACTGTCGGTGGCGCTGAGCGTGATGGTACCGTCGGATGCCGTTGTGGCGGAGCTGCGTGAGTTCCGGGAAAGATTCCCGAGTGTGGCCCTCAACCTCAATGTCGGCGAGCTCGGCATGGTCATGGAGATGGTCATTTCCGGGAAGGCCGATATCGGTATAGGCGGTTCGATCCTTCGGCAGGAGGATTCGTTGGTGATGGAGAAGATCGGCTATTCGTTCATGATTCCCGTCGCCGCCGCCGAACATCCGCTTGCAAAACTCGGTCGGCCTCTGACGCTCGCGGACGTGCGCGAGGAAGTCCAGATGGTCGTGACGGATACGTCCGGCCTGACGAAGGGCCGCGATTTCAATGTCTTGTCCTACAAGACGTGGCGGGTTAGCGACATCGCCACAAAGCACCAGCTGATCAAGGGTGGTCTCGGCTGGGGTGGTCTGCCCGCGTCCGTCGCCGGAAGGGACATCATGGACGGAACTCTCGTGGCACTCGATCTCGAAGCCTACGAGCAGAGCCAATACCCGCTCTACGCCATGCGCAAGGCCGCAAACCCGCTGGGACCTGCGGGCCGTTGGCTGGTCGATGCCATGGAGCGCCGGCTTTCGACCTGCCCAAGCCACGGTGACTTCAAGCAGATGCTGGGCATGGAATCTCGGGAAACGATCCCTCAAGCCGCCGAATAGCCGAAGCAGTGCCGGCCGGGGCACATCAAAGCAGGTTCAAAGCCACTCGATGCGCTTCAGGATCCACAACGTGCCCGCGGAAATAACCACGACGAGCCCGACGATGATCAGGAAGGCCCAGGTGTCGTTGACGCCGGGAATGCCGCCGACATTCATGCCGAAGAGGCCAGCAACGACGCTCGGCGGCAGAAGAAGGGCCGCCAACGCGGCAAGCCTGTTGGAATTGCGTGCAATCCGCTCGCCGATCACCGTGGAAAGGTCGTCGTGGAGGATGCCGGTCCGGTCGCGGATGGCGTCGAGATATTCGATGAACCGCATCAGTTTGTCGATCACCTCGCGAAAGCGGAGCTTGTCCCGTTCCTTGAGCCATGGCGCGTCGTCGTGCTCGATCCTGTTGAGCGCATCGCGTTGCGGCGCGAGATAGCGGCGCAGCTGCACGGCGCGGCGGCGCAAAAGCTTGAGCCTCTGGCGAACCTCGCTCGCTTCCCCCTTGAAAATCAGCTCGTCGAGTTCGTCGACCTCTTCGTCCATGCTATCGAGCACGGGCTCCAGATCGCGGACGAGCTTGTCGCTGACCAGTGCCAGCAGTTCCCCCGCCTGCCGGGGACCCTTGCCGTTGTCGAGCGCCCGCCGGATATCGCGCAGCGCCGTGATATAATGGCCGCTGTCGCGCAACGTCACCAGCCGGTGTTCGTCCACCCAGATATGCAGGGGCACGAGGTCGATCTCGTCAGAAGTTTTCTCCGCTTCTTCCGGCGGAGCGGCGCAGACACCGCGCAGGATGATCAGCAGCCCGTCGCCCAAGGGCTCGACGCGCGGGCGGGAATCCTCTGCAAGAAGCGCCTCCGCCACCAGCGGATCGAAGCCGCCATGGGTGTTTACCCATTCTGCCGTTGCCGGATGATCGCGCTCGAAATGCAGCCAGACGAGACCGTCTCCCGGCTTCCAGCTGCAGGCCTCGGCCATGTTCATCGTCCTGCAGCCGCCGTGCCCGTCGAGGACAAGGGCGAAGCGCAGGCCGGGCTCGTCTCCGTAGCTTACTGCGGTCTTTGCCTTTTCAAGCATCGATGGGCCTCCTCCTCACGCGGTTTCGATCGATTTTACCAGCAAATATCTTGCCCACGAAGTGTAACCATTCTCTTCAGAACGCGGAACGAGTGAAGCGCATCGGCTGCGAGTTGACGCTGTTTCAACCTCTGCTATAACGACGCCACGGTCTGCAGTTCACCGAGGCGTCGCCGTCCCGAAAGGGAAGCTAAACCTGCATAGACAAAGATGATCAGCACTTATCCCGTGCCAGAGTCGACAAGCCGGCGACCAGCGACACCCTGATTTTCAGGGAATGGCACGTTTAAGGATAAGACATGCCAAGATCCATCTTTCCCATGGAGATCGCCGACCTTTCGGTTTTCGCCAAATCCGTCCGTCGACAGATCGATACGCTCGACCACAAGCCGAGCCATCTGGAAACGCTCAATCTGCTCACCAAGGCGGCCGGTTTCCGCAACTACCAGCACTTTCGAGCGGTCGCCAAGACCGCCGACGTCATCGCTGACTGGCGCCCGGTGCTGGACGATGAGCCGGCGCCCGATGAGGCGAAGGTGCTGAAGACCGCCCGCCATTTCGACGGCGAGGGGCGGCTCGTTCGTTGGCCGGCCAAGCGCGGGCAGCAGGAAATCTGCCTCTGGTTCCTGTGGTCGAAGATACCGGCGGACCGGGAGTTCACCGAACGTCAGATCAGCGAACTTCTGAACACGCTGCACCTCTTCGGCGATGCCGCGATGCTGCGCCGCGACCTCTTCGATTTCGGTCTCGTCCAGCGCACCCGCGACGGCCGGGAATACCGCCGCATCGAGCAGAAGCCGCCGGCGGAATTGAAGCTGCTGCTGTCGCGGATCGGTTTCGCCAGGGCAACGGCGGCATAACCGTCAGTCGGCCCATTCCGGATCGGTCTAAACCGGGAACCGTAAGCCATCGGTCGGGACTTTCCCTGCCGATGGCATCTCCGACAGGATCAGAGTTCCAGCGCACCCTGAATGCATGCGACCACGTCTCCGCCGATCCAGATATCGTCGCCGACTTTGTCGACATACACCCGGCCGGCGCGGCCAAGCACGGTGCCCTGGGCCGCGACATAGCTTTCCGGCGCGACACCGGACCCGATCAGCCATTGGGCAAGGCCGGCGTTGAGACTGCCGGTGACCGGATCCTCATAGCCGTTGCGGGTAAAGGCACGCACCTCGAATTGCGCGTCCCTGCCGTCGAGGTCGGGATCGAAGCGTCCGACCAGCCCGACGCGGGTACCGGCGAGAGCTGAATAGTCCGGCTTGACCGCCAGCACGTCGGCACGCGAGGGCAGGCGCACGCCGATCCAGTCCGGGCCGTTCTCGCACCAGTTGGAATCCTCGATCAGGTTGGCGGGCAGGCTGAGTGCCCTGGCGATCCGCTCCACCAGCGCGCGGTCCACCGGGCCGCTGCGCGTAAGCGGCGGCGCCGCAAACGCAAGCCGATTGCCGTCACGGCGGATGCGGATAAGGCCCGCGCCGCATTCCTGCACGATATCGCCGGTCGGTGACGTCTGTTGCTGCGAGAGCCAGACATGCGCGCTGCCGAGCGTCGGATGGCCGGCGAAAGGCAGTTCCTGCGACGGTGTGAAAATCCTGACCCGGTAGCTGGCCTTCGGATCGGTCGGCTCGAGCAGGAATGTCGTTTCGCTGAGATTGGTCCAGTTGGCGAAGGACTGCATCTGCGCGTCGCTCAATGCGTCGGCGCCGATCACCACGGCAAGCGGGTTACCGCGCATCGGCTGGCTGGAGAAGACGTCGACCTGCTGGAAGGAGAGTTTTGGCATTGCCTTGCCTCATGCTGTTGAAAAGAAAGACGGCAGCCAAGGCTGCCGTCCAAATATTGCCGAAAGGTGATGTTGGCCGTTACAGCACCAGCCGGAACTTCGCAAAGCCGTTCTCGCCGTCACCGGCATCCTCGATCTTGGCACCCTTGACCGCGGTCGCGTACTGGCGGGCCTTGGGGCCGGTTTCGAAGATGGCGCTTGTGCCGGGCAGGGGCTTGAACGACCAGTTGGCATCGGCGGACGGGTTGATCGTGCCCTGTTCGACGATATAGCGCACGATCACGTCGCGGTTGGTGTCGGGCGCCACGAAGATCACCTTGTCGCCGGCGATCTCCGGGAACTTGCCGCCGCCGCCGGCGCGGTAGTTGTTGGTCGCCACCACGAATTTCTGGGCCGGATCGATCGGCTTGCCGTTGTACTTGAGATCGACGATGCGGTTGGCGTTCGCATTGATCAGCTTGCCGTCCTTGTCGAAGCGGGTCGGCTGCGACAGGTCGATCTGGTAGGTCACGCCGTCGATGACGTCGTAATTGTAGGACGGGAAGTCATTGTTGAGGAGAGGCGCGTCTTTCGCGCCGGCCTGCACCTGGTTGAACATGCCGGCCGACATTTCAAGCCAGTTCTTGACCTGCGCTCCCGTGATCAGCACCGCCTGCACGGTATTCGGATAGAGGTAGAGGTCAGCGACGTTCTTGATGGCGATGTCGCCCGCCGGGACATCCGTGAAATATTCGGCGCCGCCACGGCCCCCGGCCTTGAAGGGAGCGGCAGCAGACAGGACGGGCAGGTCCTTGTACTGGCCCTCTTTCAGCATGTCCTTGATGTACCAGGTCTGGGCATTGGAGACGATCTGCACCGACGGGTCATCGGCGACCAGCGCAAAGTAGGAGTAAAGCGGTGCCGAACTCTTGCCGACGGCGCGGCGCACGTAGGCAAGTGTGGCTTCATGCTCTTCCTTGGCGGCGGCGATGACTTCCGGCTTGTCCTTGACGTCTGCGACGATCTTGCGGGCATCGTCGCGATGGTAGATCGGCCGGGCTTCCGAGGTGGAATCGACAATTTTCCAGCTCTTGCCGTCCTTTTCGAGCAGCAGGTCGATCAGCCCCATATGCGAGCCCCAGAAGCCGCCCATGACGGCGGGCTTGCCCATCAACTTGCCCTTCTTGGTGTCGGCACCGACAATGCCGTCGAAAACCTTGGTGCCGGGGAAGACCAGATGCTGGTGGCCGGTGAAGATCGCATCGATGCCCTGGATGCCCGCGAGATAGAGCGAGGCGTTTTCCATCCGCTCGCTCTGTCCGCCACCGTCGATGCCGGAATGGGAGAGGGCGATGACGATGTCGGCGCCTTCCTCCTTCATGACCGGCACCCAGGCTTTGGCCGCGTCGACGATGTCTCGGGTCTGCGCCTTGCCTTCGAGGTTCTTCGCATCCCATGTCATGATCTGCGGCGGCACGAAGCCGATGAAGCCGACCTTGACCGGGCTCGTCGCGCCCGAACCGTCACGGATCTGCTTTTCGACGATCACGTAGGGCTTCAGGAAAAGCTCGTCCTTCTTGGCGTCGGAGGCGAGTTGGCCCTTGGTGAGGTTGGCGCAGACATAAGGAAAGCCGGAACCGGCCAGCACCTTGAACAGGAAATCGAGGCCATAGTTGAATTCGTGGTTGCCGAGCGTGCCGGCATCGTAACCGAGCACGTTCATCGCCTTGATGACCGGATGCTTGTCGCCGTCCTTCATGCCGCGCTCATAGGCCATGTAGTCGCCCATCGGATTGCCCTGCAGGAAGTCGCCATTGTCGATCAGCATGGAATTGCCGGCTTCGGCACGGATCGCGTCGATGATCGAGGCGGTGCGGGCAAGGCCGAGCGTGTCGTTCGGCTTGTCGGCGTAATAGTCGTAGGGGAAGACGTGGACGTGAATATCGGTCGTTTCCATGATGCGCAAATGCGCCTGGTTGCCGGCCGCGCGGGCGGCAAACGGGTGCAGCATCACGAACGCCGAGGAGGCGGCGATGCCTCCAAGCAGCGAACGGCGGGTGATCGGATGAAGATCGTTAAGCGACGACATGGGCAGCCTCCTTGGAACGGACTGGTAAGCGAAAATCCGGCGCCATATTGACCCGCGTGTATTGTATTTCCAAGCGGATTCTGAAGCGTTGGAGGAGAGGAATATATGGTCGCTGCCTCTATCCCGGATGCCGCCCGGTTGAGTGCGAAAGCCAGGCGTCAATAGGCCGCCATCCGCATCGCGTCGATCAGCTGGGCCATCTGGAAGGGTTTGGGGAGGACGGGGATATGGCGCATTTCCGCGGGCAGGCCAAGCGCCCCGTATCCGGTCACGAAAATAAACGGAATGTCCCGCGCGGTGAGGATCTCGGCGACCGGAAAACTGGCTTCGCCGGCGAGATTTACGTCGAGCAGCGCCATGTCTACGGGGAGCGACCGGGCCTTGATGATCGCATCGTCGAGCCGCGAGGCGGTGCCGACCATCTTGCATCCGATCTGTTCCAGGAACTCTTCGAGCATCATCGAAACCAGTGCCTCGTCTTCGATGATGAGGACGCGAATTCCGGCGAAGATATGGGTGTCGTTCACCTTGCACCCATTTGCACGAAAGGCGTCACCTCCGCCGAGACGGCGACGTCGGCCAGCGGCGCTTCGATCGTACCGACGATCCCCGCAGGCTGGTCGAATATCACCGACGCCTTGCCGCCGAGATCCTGAGCAAGGCTGCGCTCGATCAGCCTGACGCCGAACCCTCGCCTCGAGGGCGCAACCACCAGCGGGCCGCCGCTTTCCGTCCATGTCAAACGCAGCAGAGGTTTGGCGCCCTCGACAACCTGCCAGTTGATCGCGACCTGACCTGCGAGCGTCGAGAGCGCGCCGTATTTAAGGGCATTGGTCGTCAGTTCGTGCAAACCCATGGCAAGCGCGAGTGCTGCTCGCGGCAGCAGCCGGAGCGAGGGCCCGGAAACGGCAAAGCGATAGTCCCCGCCCTCGCCGAATGGTGCCAGCGCGCCGTTCACCACGTCATCGATATTGGCCCCCTCCCAATTTTCGCGGGTGAGCACGTCATGGGCGGCGGCCAGCGCCATGAGGCGTCGTTCCAGATTCTGGCGCACGATCGGGTCGCCGCCCCGCAGGGTCTGGGAGGCGATGGCCTGGACGGTCGCAAGCGTGTTCTTGACGCGGTGGTTCAACTCGTTGACCATGAGTTGCAGCCGCTCTTCGATCCGTTTTCTCTCGGTGATCTCGACCGAGACGCCCACCAGGCCGATGACTTTGCCACCTGCATCGCGCAAGGGGGCTTTGGTGGACGACCAGACCCGGGGATGGCGGCCCTCGCGGCTGATGGTCTCTTCAAATTCTTCCGTTCTCGCCTGATCCATGATCCGGCGGTCATTGGCCATCACGGACTCGGCCTGCGTCTTGCTGTCCAGGAAGTCGAGGTCCGTGCGGCCCTCGACTTCGGACCATGGCTTGCCGATCAGATCCAGCGTCGAGACGTTGGCGAGGATGAGGCGGCCCTGCATGTCCTTGGCGTAGATCAGCCCCGGCGCAGTCTCCAGAATGGCGCGCAAGAGGGCATTGGTCTGATGGAGTTGTCGTTCGGCGAGCCTGATGGAGGTGATGTCGGTGCTGATTTCGATCGCAACTTCCGGCTCTCCGGTGTCGCCGCGGTCCAGTGACCATTTGCTGATGACATGGATCTCTCTGCCGTCTTTGTGGCGGCGCGTAAGCTCACCCTGCCATTCGCCGTCGCGGACGAGGATTGTATTGATGTCCTCGAGAGACACCGGGCAGCGGGTCTGCAGGAGGTCGAGCGCGTTTTTCCCCAAGGCCTCTTTTTCCGAGTAGCCGTACAGGCGTTCAGCGCCGGTGCCCCAGAACGCGATCCTGCCGTCGATGCTGCGCAACGTGCCCTGGGTCTGCCCGAACGCCTGCGTGAACCTTTCGAGCCGATAGAGTTTTGCATCGATATCGCGCTGTATCCTCCGCTTTGCCCAGACAGAGGCTGCGAACAAAGCAGTTGCAAGCGCCAGAAGGACGATTGCCTCGGCCAAAGCGAAGCCCGAATGGGTCGATCCGTCGGAGGCGGCCAGAAGGCCGCTCAGCGCCAGCAGCGCCATTGCCAACCACGTAACAAAGGTCACGAGCCGGCGGGGCGCCCGCGATGTCGGGGACGGTGAGGTAAAGGGAACAGCAACCATTGAAGCATCCTTGGTCTTGCCTGCGCGCCGTGGCTATCAGCTCAATGCAGGCGGGAAAAACGTAGACGCTTGAACAGCCGCTACTCTTAACGAGGACGGTTTTTAGTTTGTTTGCTCTGAATAAATTAGGATTCTATCACTTATGGACTCAACGGCAAGTAGTAAATATTCGGTAAACGCCAGTGAAGGTTAGATATTTCACGCTTTGGCGGCCTTTACATTGATCAAGTTTATGCATCAGGTGATTCGCCACATCGCGAATGTGTTGAAAATGGGATGCGCCGCGAAAAAGACTGCGATCCGTCTCAACGCGAGGCCGGGACTTCCCTGTGAAAAAAGCGGAAATAGGACGAGACCTGCGCAACCGCGTTGCTGTTGACGCTGAACTGCACGCCGAGCCGGCCGCTGCGCCGCCACTTCACGGTCCCTTCCAGGATACCGAGCTCCTCGCTTTCGACCCTGACCGGGCTGCCGTCTGCGGCATGCAGGACGCGTCCGCCCAGATCGAGCGCCATGCCGGTCGCCGAAAGGTCGGTGACGCGACCTTGGACGGCTTGATTGAAATATTTGACCGTCCCCAGGATGCGGGTCTTCTTGCGCTCGGCGCTGCGGGTCTTCATCCGTCCGATGCTGGTGGTCGTCATGCGATAGAGTCCTCGTTGCTTCCTCTGTTGTTTCCACCAATAGGGAAGACCTGTTGAAGTCCGCTTAGGTCGATCTGTAAAAGTCTATCGATGGTCCGAATCTGCGGAGGCGGCAACTTGACGGCTGAAAGCAATACCCTTAGGTCTGATACAGACCTGTCTCATCACCATGGTGCATTTCATGTCATCCGAGCAGACCCCGCAAACCTCCTCGAAGCGGCAGCATATTGTCGAAACGGCCTACAGGCTGTTCACACAGGACGGCTTTCATGCGACCGGCATCGACCGGATCATCGCCGAGGCCCAGGTGGCCAAGATGACCATGTACCGCCATTTTCCATCCAAGGAGGGCTTGATCGTCGAAGTGCTCGATGAGCGGTTCCGACGTTTCGAGGAGCAGCTCGACCGGATGGCCGCTTTGTCGAAGCAGCCGGAAGGGATGATCGACGATATCATCGAGTGGTACGGACGCTGGTTCAATCGGGCGGATTTCAACGGCTGCCTGTTTGCCCATGCGCTTGCGGAATACAGCTCGCCCGGCCATCCCGTTTTCGAAGCCGCCGTCAGGCAGAAGGAAAGCCTGAGGCGCCGTATAGTGGACATTCTGGCGAAACAACGGATGTCCGGTACCGAAGCTGAAACGGCGTCCACGGCAATCCTGATGCTCATCGAGGGAGCGACCTTGATGGCCGAGATGGGGCAGGGCGGCAAGGCCATCGATGCGGCACGCAAGGCGGTATCGGATATAATCGCCGCGGGCAGCCGCACATGAGCACCTCCGTCGTCCTGCTCGCCCTTTTCGCAGCCGTGCTTCATGCCTGCTGGAATGCGTTCCTGCGCTCCGGCGCCGACCGGTTCTGGACGATGACGATCATGGCGCTGGCGATGACGATTGCCGCCTTGCCGGTGGCATTGATCCTGCCGCTGCCGGCCGCTGAAGCTTGGCCCTATCTGGTCGGCTCCGCGGTCTTCCAGCTGATCTACAGCCTGTTGCTGGTCGCCGCCTATCGGCATGGGGAACTGGGTCAGGTCTATCCGATCATCCGCGGCAGCGCGCCGCTGCTGGTGACTTTGGCAGGGGTGATCTTCGCGAGGGAACTGCCGCTGCCGCTTTCGATGGTCGGCATATGTTTTGTGGTGCTGGGCATCATGCTTCTCGCCCTCGGCAAGGGGAAAGCCTCTACCGGTTCAATGCTCTATGCGCTGGCGACCGGCGTTTCGATTGCCGGTTATTCGACCGTCGACGCCGTCGGCATTCGACTGTCCGGCAATACCAGCGCCTACATCACCTGGGTGTTCGTATTACCCGGCGTCCTGCTCCTGGTCGCCTTCATGGCAATGCGCGGACGCCCGCGGGTCGATCTGCGGTCGCGCGAAACCATGAAGGCGGTCGGCGGAGGCCTGGTTTCGCTCGTCTCCTACGGCGCGGTACTGGTCGCCTATTCGATGGCACCGGCGGGGCCGGTTTCGGCGCTGCGGGAAACCAGCGTCGTGTTCGCGGTGCTGATCGGCTGGCTGTTTCTGGGTGAGAGGCTATCCACGAAGCGCATCGCCGCCTGTATCGTGGTTGCGGCCGGCGCCATCCTCATCGGCATTTCATAACCCGACATTTCACAGACCGACATTCGGCTTGTCGATGATCTCGCGCAGAGCGAAGCTCGAATTGATCTTCACCACATGCGGCAGCGCCGAGAGCCAGTCGCGATGGATGCGCTCGTAGTCCTCGAGATCCTTGGCCGCGACCCGCAGGATATAGTCGTATTCGCCCGACATCAGGTAACAGACCAGGACGTTGGGACAGAGCTTCACCGCCGCCTCGAACTCCGTGAGCGTCTTGGCGAACTGGCCGGACAGCGAGATGTGGACGATCACCATCATCTTGTAGTCGAGCGCCTTGTTGGAAAGGCGGGCGTGATAACCGCTGATCGTGCCGCTCTTCTCAAGGATGTCGAGCCGCCGCGAACAGGCCGACGGCGACAGCCCGACCCGCTCGGCAAGCTCCGCATTGGAGATCCTGCCTTCCTGCTGCAGGGTCCGCAAGATCGCAAGATCAATGGCATCCATGGCGCTCATTGGTAGATCCTTCGAAATATTCTTGGTTCACGCAATTATCTGCGAAAATACGATATTCCGCAATTCGTCTTCGCAAGGACATTCGCGCGATTCTCTGGTTTGCTTCTGGTTGGGAACATCAACCGGCGAAAGCCACAACCTGAGAGGAACGCTGAATGCGTGTCGGATGCCCGAAGGAAATCAAAAACCATGAATATCGCGTAGGGCTTACCCCCGGCGCGGTACGTGAATATGTGGCTCATGGCCACGAGGTGCTAATCGAAACCAAGGCAGGTGCCGGCATCGGCGCGGATGACGGCGCCTATATGGCAGCCGGGGCCAGGATCGTCGGTTCGGCCAAGGAAATCTTCGAAAAATCCGACATGGTCGTCAAGGTCAAGGAACCGCAGCCCTCCGAATGGGCGCAGCTTCGCGACGGCCAGCTTCTCTACACCTATCTCCATCTGGCGCCCGATCCGGAACAGACCAAGGGTCTGCTCGCCTCCGGCGTTACCGCCATCGCCTATGAAACCGTGACCGACGAGCGCGGCGGGTTGCCGCTGCTGGCTCCGATGTCGGAAGTCGCCGGTCGCCTGGCGATCCAGGCGGGCGCGACCGCGCTGCAGAAGGCGAATGGCGGCCGGGGCATCCTGCTCGGCGGCGTGCCGGGCGTGCTGCCAGCCAAGGTCGCCGTCATCGGTGGCGGCGTCGTCGGCCTGCATGCGGCCCGGATGGCTGCCGGCCTCGGCGCCGACGTCTCGATCATCGACCGCTCGCTGCCGCGTCTCCGCCAGCTCGACGACATCTTCAACGGCCGCGTCCATACCCGCTATTCGACGATCGACGCGGTGGAAGAGGAAGTCTTTTCTGCCGACCTCATCATCGGCGCTGTCCTTATTCCGGGCGCCGCTGCGCCAAAACTGGTTAGCCGCGAAATGCTGTCGGGCATGAAGCAGGGCGCGGTCATGGTCGATGTCGCGATCGACCAGGGCGGCTGCTTCGAGACCTCGCATGCGACGACCCATTCCGAACCGACCTACGAGGTCGATGGTATCGTCCATTATTGCGTGGCCAACATGCCGGGCGCCGTGCCGGTGACGTCGGCGCATGCGCTGAACAATGCGACGCTGCAGCATGGCCTGGCGCTTGCCGACCGTGGACTTCGGGCGATCGCCGAAGACAGGCATCTCCGCAACGGGCTCAATGTCCACAGGGGCCGGGTGACCAACAAGCCGGTGGCAGAAGCGCTCGGCTACGAGGCCTTCGCGCCGGAAAGCCTGCTCAGCGTGGCGTAACCGAAGAGCTGAAGGGCCGCCGAGCCATCAGTTAGGGGGCTGGAGAGACGCCGGGCGCTTTGCGTCCGGCGTTTTTCTTCGTTCAAAATCAATCAGATATGATTTAGATATATCTAAATTCTTGACGAGATCGCCTGGGTGGCTATGTTTAGATATATCGAAGACAGTCTAAGGAGACAAAAATGTTTAAGCACAGGTTCGATGGACACAATGGCTGCGGTGAACGCGGCGACCGCAAGGGTTTCGAGGAAGTGTTCGCCGCGCGCGGCGGGCCGTTTGGCGGAGGATTTGGGCGTGGCGGCCGGGGCGGTCCCGGCGGCGGCCGGGGTTTCGGCGATGAGGGCGACGGCCGTATCGGCCGGTTCCTGATGCAGGGTGACCTGCGCCTCGTCGTATTGGCGCTGATCGAGAAGGAGCCGCGCCATGGCTACGAGATCATCAGGCATATCGAGGATCTCACCTACGGCTTCTACGCGCCGAGCCCCGGCGTTATCTATCCGACGCTGACCTATCTCGAAGAGGCGGGCTACGTCGTCGCCGAGGCGGACGGTAACAAGAAGCGATATGCGATCACCGACGAAGGCCGCAAATATCTCGACGAGAACCGCAGCTTTGCCGCGACGATCCTCGACCGGCTGTCGCAGCTCGCCGAGCGCATCAAGCAGCGGCAGGAACGCCATGAGCGCGGCCGTGACAACGGTCCGTCGCTGCCACGTAGCGTCGATGCCGCCATGCTCAACCTTCGCGAGGTGATCGCTCGCAAGCTCGAGGGTGACGAAAGGAAGGGCGGCGAGATCGTCAGGCTGCTGCTCGATTTCGCCGAAAACCTCGAACGCGACGACGAGCAGGGCAACACTCCCCAGAACTGAGGCTCAAGCAGGCCTCGGAACGAACATGACGGCGCGCCGCTTCGATGGAACGGCGCGCCTTCGCATTTCAGATCGCAAGTGTGGCATCGGCGAATATCGACACCTCGACCTTGTCGATCCGGCACTGGTAGCAATTGTTGCGGGCCGAGCGCACGTGCACATAGGCGATGTCGTCGCGGGCCAGCAGTTCCTCGGCGCGTGAAGCGATCCTCTCTGTCGGCGTCACCGCGCCGCTGCCATAAACGATCCGGTCGTCACGACCGTAGCCGCGGACGATATAGTCGGTGCTCGACAGCATCGGCGGCAGAACCTCCTCAGCCGCGTAACGCCGGCAGGGCTGCTTGTGCAGGAAGATCGGGCCGGTTTCCGCATAAGGTTGCAGCTCTGGGAATGGCCGGTAGGCGAGAACCAGGAGTTCTTCGCCCGCATCGATATTCTTCAGGCAATGGCGGCAGGGATAACCGGGGCCGTCAGAGGTCATCGTTTCGGGCTGGCGGCCGTAGGCATCGGTACCGCCGTTCCAGAGGTGTGCGGCATCGGCGGCGGGCATGGCGATGAAGGCGATTGTCATGGCGATCTCCTGTGCGTGCTGCACAACAGATGCGCCCGCGGGATGCGTCTCGCCACCCGATACTTGCCGCTGGTGGAGAAAATGAAATCCGTTGCACCAGCGGGGCTGTAACCGCTGCCTGTTGGTGGCGGACGGATCAGGCTTCCGGGGGCAGATCAGCCGGTGAAGGTGCGGGTATCAGCCGTCGAGCGCTTTCAGGAGCTCGGCATCCGTCATCGGCGGAACCAGAGCCTCGTAGGTGGAGACGGGTGAAAAACCCATCATCTGATAGAGCTGCAGGGCACGCGGGTGGTCGAGCGTATTGGTGGTGACGGTCACCTTCTGCGGATTGTCCTGCCAGGCGGCATAGAGCGCCTGCAGCAGGAACCACTTGCCGATGCCGAGCCCGATCGCCCGTTCGAACAGCCCGAAATAGGAGAGTTCGACGACATCGTCGCTTTCCTTGAACAGCTCGAAAAAGCCGGCCGGCGCGCCGTTGACGTAAAGCACGGTGACGGAGGTGCGCGGGTTGTGGAGCGTGGTCGCAAGCTCTTCGTCGCTCATGCGCAGCCGTTTGTACCAGTGCCAGCGTTTTCCCACCTGCCGGTAGAGATAGCGGTAATAGTGAAGCGGGATTTCCGGCGCGCGTATGATCGCCGTCTGGATATTCACCGGCACCGCCAGGCTGGTTTTCGGCGGGGCGGTCATTTCCAGGCTGGTGACATGGGCTTTGAGGGCAACGGGCTTCTTGGCCATGGTGCTCAAGCCGCTTTTGGCGAGGGCGGACCGGTGACCACGGGCGTATCCTGACGGCTGCCCCATTCGCTCCACGAGCCATCGTAAAGTGCATTGTCCTCATGGCCGAGGGATTCTAGCGCGAGCGTGATGATCGCGGCCGTGATGCCGGAGCCACAGCTCGTCACCACCGGCTGGCCGAAATCGATGCCGGCATCCTCGATCGCCTTTTGCAGCTCGGGCAGCGAACGCAGCTTGCCGTTGACCGAGAACGTGCCGGACGGAAGACTGAGCGCGCCCGGCATATGGCCTGAGCGCATGCCGGCGCGGGGTTCCGGATCGGTGCCGGCGAAACGGCCGGCCGGCCGCGCATCGGCGATCTGCCGCGTACCGTCGCTGACGATCGACAGCATGGTCTGGAAGTCGATCACCTTGTCGACCCGGAAGTTCGGGGTGAAGGTGACCGGTTCGGGCGAGGGGATGGTGGTCTCGAGCGGCCGGCCTTCGGCCTTCCAGCCGTCGATACCGCCGTCGAGCACGAAGACCTGGCTTGCGCCCATGATCCGGAACAGCCACCAGCCGCGCGGCGAGGAGAAGATGCCGGGGCCGTCATAGATGACGATCCGGTCGTTTTCGCGGATGCCCATCCGGCCGACGGCCTCGGCAAACACCTCCGGCGCCGGCGCCATGTGCGGCAGGCCGGTCGAATGGTCGGCGACCTTGTCGTGGTCGAAGCGGATGGCGCCGGGAATATGGCCGGCCGCATATTCGGCGTCGGCATCGCGGTTCTGCGCGGGAAGATAGAAAGAGGCGTCGAGGATCTTGAGGTCGGGGCTACCGAGCTCGTTGTGAAGCCACTCGGACGAAACGACGAAACGGCTGGTTTCACTCATGTCAAATCTCCTTTGGGCCCGGTATCAGGCCTCTGCGCCGGGCTCGCCGAACCGGATGCGGAAACGGCGGTTTTCCTTGCCCTTCTTCTCGATCTTGGCGATATGAATCGCCCCGACCTCCTGCGTTTCGGAGACATGTGTTCCACCGCAGGGCTGGCTGTCAACGCTGGAATTTTCGCCTATGCAGACGAGGCTGACGCGCCCGAGGCCGATCGGCGGGCGGACGTTCTTCGACTTGACGATACCCGGATTGGCCGCAAGCTCCTCGTCGGTGATCCACTGCAGGTAGACGGGGTGGTTCTGGCCGACCAGTTCCATCAGCTTCGCCGTGACTTCGGCTTTGTCGATCGTGTCGGCCATGTCGAAATCGACGCGCGATTCCTCCTCGCCGACCGCGGCGCCGGTGATCGGATACTGGCAGACGACGGAGAGAAGATGGCAGGCGGTGTGCATACGCATCAGCCTGTAGCGGCGCTGCCAGTCGATATGCATGACCAGATTTTCACCGGCCAGCGGCTGCGCCTCGCCTTCGAGCGGCACGTGGATGACGATATCCTTGGTGGTGCCGTGCCTGGTCTGGCCGAGCTGGATTTTCGTGCCGTCGGCGCGTTCGAGAAATCCCGTATCGCCCGGCTGGCCGCCGGATGCCGCATAAAAACAGGTGCGATCCAGCTCGATACCGCCGTCCTCGTGGATGGCCGTCACCACCGCTTCTGCTGTCGATAGATAGAAATCTTCGCGGTAGAGAGCTTCAACGGGCATGCATCACTCTGTTTTTAAGGGGGTCAGACCGTCTGGTTTTAAGGGGGTCAGACCGTCTGGAAGGGAATGTCGATCTGCCGCTTCTGCGTCAGCCAGGCAGGTACGGGCAGGCCCTTCGACTTCAGGAAGTCCGGGTTGAAGAGCTTCGACTGGTAGCGGTTGCCGTAGTCGCAGAGCACCGTCACGATCGTGTGGCCGGGACCGAGATCCCGGGCAAGCCGGACGGCGCCGGCGATATTGATGCCGGTCGAACCGCCGAGGCAAAGGCCCTCGTGCTCGACGAGATCGAAGATGTAGGGCAGCGCTTCGGAATCCGAGATGCGGTAGGCGAAGTCCGGCGTAAAGCCTTCGAGATTGGCGGTGATGCGGCCCTGGCCGATGCCCTCGGTGATCGAATTGCCTTCCGACTTGAACTCGCCATGGGCGTAGAATTCATAGAGGGCAGCACCTTCCGGATCGGCGATGCCGATCTTGATATCGGGGTTCTTCGCCTTGAGGCCCATGGCGACCCCGGCAAGCGTGCCGCCCGAGCCGACCGCGCAGATGAAACCGTCGACCTTGCCGCCGGTCTGCTCGAAGATCTCGGGTGCCGTGGTCTTTATATGCGCTTCCCGGTTGGCGACGTTGTCGAACTGGTTCGCCCAGATCGCGCCGGCGGGCTCGGTCTTTGCGAGCTCCTCGGCAAGCCGGCCGGAAATCTTCACGTAGTTGTTGGGGTTCTTGTAAGGGACCGCCGGGACCTCGACCAGCTCGGCGCCGAGCAGTTTCAGCGCATCCTTCTTTTCCTGGCTCTGGGTTTCCGGGATGACGATGACCGTGCGGTAACCCAGCGCCTTGGCGACTAGGGTGAGCCCGATGCCGGTATTGCCGGCCGTGCCTTCGACGATCACGCCGCCTGGGCGCAGGAGGCCCTTCTTTTCGGCGTCGCGGATGATGTAGAGCGCAGCGCGGTCCTTGACGGACTGGCCGGGGTTCAGAAACTCCGCCTTGCCGAGGATTTCGCAGCCGGTCGCTTCGGAAGCGCCGTTCAGCCGGATGAGGGGCGTGTTGCCGATCACGTCGAGGACGGAGGGATGGGAGGTCATCGGGGTGCCTTCTTGTTCATCGCACATGTAAACAGGGTCTTTTCGACGGACAAGGACCCGAGGGCAAGAAATTCTGTTTCCGGAAAGGGTTGGCCCCGGTAAAATCCGTCTTTCCGGAGCCGGATCTGCGGTTGCGAGGGTCGGCCGAAAGAGGGCTGCGAACACCATTCTCTAATGTATCGACAAGCCCTTAAAAAAATCGGCCCCATTATATTGGAAGTAGTAATCCAAATTTCTCTCCATGCGTATAGACCTACAGTTAAAGCAGATACGGAACCGTGTTGCGCGTCGATTGGACTGCGTTTTAACCGGATTTCTTGCGTAAAACTGGCATTTGGACATGCTGCAGAACCTCGAACGGCTGGATCTTCTGATCGCGCATTACGTGTCCGGCACTCTTCCGGAGCCGGCTCGCGCTCTCGTCGGTTCGCATCTGGAAATGCAGGCTTCGGCCGCGAAACTGGCCCGTCTGCTGGAAGGCTTTGCCGGTGAGATCCTGCATACGACACCACCCGTGGCATTGTCGGCCCACAAGCGGCGGTTGGCCGAGATCTTCGCCTCTGCCGGCCCAGCGGAGCTTCCCGCCAGAATCGTCGAAAAATCGAGATTTCCCGCCTCGCTGCGTGCTTATGCCGGTGCGGACCTCACCGATATCCGATGGAAAACGAAACTCCCGGGACTGCGTCATCACGTCATCGAAAAGTCGAAGGATGTCGAGACAAGTCTTTTATGGGTACGACCGGGAAGGGCGCTGCCCCAGCACGGCCATCATGGACTTGAGCTGACATTGGTGCTGGAGGGCGAATTTCACGACCACCGCGGCAATTTCGGCGAAGGGGACGTCTCGGTCGCGGACGAAATGCTGGACCATCGGCCGATCGCGGGTAAGCGCGGGCCGTGCCTGTGTTTCTCCGTGCTGTTCGCGCCGATCGCCCTTTCCGGCTCCACCCTCCGGCTTTTCGGCGATATCATCGGTCTCTGAACCATGAAGCCGGCCATTGCCGGCTCATTAGTTCAGTTCAGATGCAATTGCGCTTCGCTGACGGCTTCTTCGAATTGCAGACGTGCTTCCTCCGGCGACCTGCGCCCATCGAGCGCTGCCCGGCAGACGCTGCGCGCCTTGACAAAGTGCGGCCCGCGCATATCCGGCCACCGATCCGTCAACAGCGCAAGCGCCTCGAACGGTCCGTTGATGACCTCAGTACCGAGTTGCCCGAAGGCGACGCGCACCGGTTTTTGCCAACTTGCCTGCGGCATCTTTCGTTTCCTCCCTGGATACCAACCTTGAAAAACGACGAAGCCGGCAATTGGTTCCGTCAGATTTCAAAAAAAATTTGATAAGACAGCAAGTGACCTCAAGAACAAGCCGCCGCACCTTTCGGTACGACGGCTTTCCATCAGCAATGCGGAAACGATCACTCGACGACCTGAACCACCGTATGGGTGCGCGGATCGACGATCACGCGCTGCTGGTTGACGACCGCATAGGCATAGGTCGGCGCTTCCGGGACCGGGGTCAGCACGACCTGCCGCGGGATCGGCTGGCCGACGACGACACGTTCCTGCACCACCACGGACTGCTGGATTGGCTGTTCGCGAACATAGGTCACAACGCGTGCCGGCGGCGGATCGATCGCCGTGCCGGCGACTGCGCCGACCACGCCGCCCACCGCAGCGCCGACCGGACCGCCGACGATTGCACCGGTCACGGCACCGCCCACGGCACCGTTGACCGTGCTCTGCTGGGCCATGGCGCCGGTCGCGAGAAGGCCGATCGCGGCGGAGAAAATGATGAGCTTTTTCATGGTCACTTCCTTTCGGTTGAAGTGGCCGGAGAACGTGACGACATCATCTTTCGTTCCGCCGCAATCGGGGCGCAGGACTTAAGTCCTAATAGGACAGCTTGGGATACCAGTGCGGCGCCCGGCCTTCCGGGGTCGAGTCGAGGATCGTCCAGATCGGCATCAGATCCGGCGCGCCGCGCGGATCCTGGCCGGGGTCCGCGGTGGCCCCGCCCATCTCGCCGCTCCAGAAATGCCGCATCGTTCCGTCCCGGCGGGTGAACACGTTGAAGGCCGCGTCATCGCTGCCGTCCTTGCCGAGCGCATGGTAATCCCGGCTGAACTCGCCGCTCGTATCCGAATAGAGTGGCAGATGGTGCCAGCCGCGTTCCCTCTTGAAATCCGTGAGGCGCTGCACCGGCGAGCGTGCCACGACCGCGAATGCAACGCGTTGCTGGATGTCGGGAACTTCGCCGTCCCAGGAGGAGAGCAGCGACGTGCACATCGGACAGGGCCGCTCGCGCTCCGGGCCGAACATGTAGCTGTAGATGACCAGCGTTTCCTTGTCCGCGAACAGTTCTTCGAACGAGATAGGGCCGTTCACGCCCTCGAATGTGTAGTTCTTCGGCACATGCCCGCCCGGCGGCAGATGGCGTCTCTGCTCGGCGACGCGTTCGATATGACGGCGGAGTTCGATTTCCTCGGCGAGAAGCGCGTTTCGCGCCTCCCTGTAGGCGGCGCTTTCGTTCGGGAAGTGCACGCCGTTCTTTCTCGCAAGTTCGATTGCTGGTGTGAGGCTCTGCATGTCCATGACATTCCTCCATCTGTAATGGCTGGGCAGGAGACTTGGCCTTGCTCTCGTTGATATAGTCGCCAAAGTGCGGGCGGCCATGGCTCGCACATACAAAGGACGTGCGCCAACGGCGTGGTCCGACAGGCGCATGTGAAAAGTGAACCTGAATTGAGGGAGCAAGATGTCAGGGCGATTTCTGATCGAGGGGCCGGGGGATGCGCGCGTCACGATTCTGCTGGCGCATGGCGCCGGCGCGCCGATGGATTCGGCATCGATGACGGCTGCGTCGAAAGCCCTGTCGGACAAAGGTTTTCGCGTGGCGCGCTTCGAGTTCGGCTACATGGCGGCGCGCCGCACCTCCGGCGATCGCAAACCGCCGCCGCGGGCCGAAACCCTCAATCCCGAATACAAGGCGGCGATCACCGAACTCGGCGCGAAAGGACCGCTGATCATCGGCGGCAAGTCGATGGGCGGACGGGTCGCAAGCATGGTCGCCGACGAGCTTTACGAAGAAGGCAAGATCGCCGGTCTGCTGTGCCTCGGTTATCCGTTCCATCCTCCGGGAAAGCCGGAGCAGCTGCGTACCCCACATCTGAAAGGTCTCAAGGCTCCTGCGCTGATCTGCCAGGGAACCCGCGATGAATTCGGCACGCGCGAAGAAGTACCCGGCTACGAACTCTCGAAAACCATCGAAATCCTCTGGCTTGAGGATGGCGACCACGACTTGAAGCCGCGCAAGAAAATTTCCGGCTTTTCCACCGCAGATCATCTCGCGACGATGGCACAAACCGTGCTCGCCTGGACGGCAAAGTTGAAGATCTGAGCGGGATAGAGTTTCTCATCCCGCGACGTTGATGGTGACCCGCACGAGGCATGGGGACGGAAATCCCCAGTCGGCGACATGGAGAAAAGTGATCCCGAAATCTTCCATTTGATGTTACGAACTATTTAGTACAAAATGGCCCATCTGGTGCCGGCATGGAGCGGGAGGTCGCCGGATCACCGAGGAGCCTCCGCAACAAATCGGAGGGCAGGGAGGGAGCGCATGAAGACGTCGATAGCCACGGTTTCGATCAGCGGGGACCTGCCGGAGAAGCTGGAAGCGATTGCCAGGGCGGGTTTCGATGGGGTGGAGATCT
>NZ_JAGIPG010000003.1 GCF_017877055.1 Neorhizobium galegae
ATCATGAAGCGCTTCAAGTCACAGGGACAGTTGCAGCGCTTCGTCTCCATTCACGATCCGATTGCCAACCTATTCCACATCCCTCGCCACGACATCTCCTCCAGCCATCATCGCGAATCGCGTTCAGCAGCAATGAACCTGTAGGCGAAAATCGCCCGAGCATGACCGACGAACTCGGCCGGCATCATGGTCTGCCCTTGTGGCCGTTAGGTTTACGACGCCCGATACCGTCTTACGTCATTGGCGACGGAGATATTTCGCTTTTATCTTTGCCCAGGCCAAGGCCGGCGCGACGCCCGATGGCCAGAAAGGTTGGAAGGGAATGGAACTAGGCTTGCTGAAAGGCAGGATCGGGGTCTCGCCGCGGACCAGCAGGGCCGCCATCTCCTGACCCATCACCGTGGCCATCGCCACTCCGCGTCCGTTATAGCCCAGGCAGGCATAACCGTTCTTGCCAATATGGTGCACATGTGGATAGTGATCGGCGGTCAACGCCACACGTCCGTTCCAGCCGTACTCCCAGCCGACCGCACCAATCCCCGGCCAAATTGTTTCGGCCAGCGTCTCCAGTTGCGGAAATGCGCCGGGGCCGTCAGCATCGCGCATCCGTCCTCGACCCCCGAAGATCAGCCGCCCATTGCTGTCGACCCTGTAGTAGGTGGTCACTGGCCCAACTTCAAAGCAAGATTGGCCGTCCGCCAGAATCCGGTCGCGCCACTCCTGCGGCAAAGGTCGCGAGGCGAGGATCGAACTGAAGACCGGCAAGACGGACCACCGCAGCCCCGGCACAAGACCATCTGTATAGCCATTGGTCGCGAACAGAATCCTATCCGCCGTAACTTCGCCTTCCGGTGTCTCGATGCGCCAGAGACCCTGCGTCTCGCGGGCACGAAGGGCGGGTGTATTGCAATGAATGGGTATACCCGCACGCTGTACCGCATCGGCAATTCCAAGTGTATACTTCAAGGGGTTCACCTGCCCTCCCGAAGGGTCCAGCAGTCCACCCACGTAGCGCGCGCTGCCAGTGACGGCAGCCACCGCGTCCGACGAAAGCATGCGATAGTCTATACCGGTGTCCCTCGCTTCCTTCGCAAGGGCCTGGAGCTCGGCAAGCGATTGCCGGTCGGTGGCGGCGCGTAGAGTTCCGCCTCGGCGGATCTCACATTCAATACGCTCTTCACCCACCAGTTCGAAAACTGCGTCAGCGGAGCCTTGTACGCGTCGCATGGCTCTCTCACCAAAAAGCTGTGCAACGGTCTTGGGGCCCGTCTTCAGTCCGGGATTGATCTGTCCGCCATTGCGCCCTGACGCACCCCAACCCGGCTCGTTGGCCTCAAGGACACGGCAGTCGATACCGTGCCGCCCCAAGTATAGCGCCGTCACAAGCCCGGTGATACCAGCACCGATCACGGCTACCTCGGTTCGAACAGCCCCCTTTTGCGGCGAACGCGGCATCTGCTCCCGCGACAGGTCGTGGACATACAGGGAGGCTGCTGGAGGCTGTCCTGAGCGGGTCGTGACTATATCGACAAGCATTGTAGGGATCTCTCGTCCTGGCTCAACGCATATGCTCGGCAAGAAAATCGCAGATGACTTTATACTCCTTGGCCGCCTGAGCACCGGTGAAACGAGCACGCATGAAGCCGTGGATCATGCCGCGAGCCTCTCGGAAGGTAACGTCAACGCCAGCCTGCACCAAACGTGCCGCATAGGCCCGGCCGGCATCCCTGATCGGATCGAACTCCGCCACGTGCACCAGCGTCGGCGGCAGGCGGGAGAGATCGGCGGCGAAGATCGGGAAGGCGACCGGATCGTCTTTCGGCGCTCCTTCTGGAAACAGCTTCCGGGCAAAGTCCGAGGTCCGCGCGGCCGTCAATCCAAAGCCGGTTCCGAAATCCAACATCGACCCAGCGTTCTCTATCGGTCCGCCATTGCCATATATGATGACCTGGGCCCGGATCTTCGGACCGTTTGCATCCCGCGCTTTCAGGCTCATGCAGGCCGCATAGCGCCCACCCGCGCTATCGCCGCCGATCGTCAACCTGTCGGGGTCAATGCCGATCTCCGGTCCCGCGGCGGCCGCCCATTCGAGTACCGAACAGCAATCGTCGAAGCCGGCTGGCCACCGGTTCTCCGGCGTCAGCCTGTAGTCCACGCTTATCACCGTGGCGCCGGTTTCTGCAGCGAAGCCCCACGCGACGGAATCCGAACTGTCGAGGTCCCCCAGCATGAAGCCCCCGCCATGCATGTAGATCATGCAGCCCGTGAGCCCCTGTGCCGCCTTTGGCCGATAGATCCGCACCGGCACCTCGACACCTTTGCCGGGCACGACGCGTTCAGTGACCTCGAGTGTGTCTGGGTGGGGCCGCGATAGCCGGGCTGCATACGCATTCCAGTTCTCGCGCTGCTCGGCGACTGTCGGATTGGGGTGCGACGGTCGTCGGGCATCGATCAGGACCTGCATATCCGGATGGATCTGGAAACGGCTTGCATCATTCGACATTGTTGGGGTCCTCAGATCATGACTCTTCGAAGAAAAGCGCAGGTGCTTCAGATTTGACCGGCCTCAAGCACCAGACGACCCGTCACTGTCCCGGCATCAAGGCGGCGCAACGCGTCGTTGACGTCCGCGCGTGGCACGACAGAAACGGGAATTGGGGGAAGCTTGCCGTCGCGCGCGAGGGTCACGACATCGCGCAGATCGTCCAGCGTACCGGTAATGCTGCCCTGAACCGTCAGCGCCCCCCCGGTCAGCAAAAGCAGGGGCAGTTTCATCTCGCCGCCATAAAGCCCGACCTGGACCATGCGCCCGCCCTTGCCCAGAAGTTCAAAGGCCATAGTGGCTGTCACGGAACTATTGACGAAATCGAGAATGGCATCGACCTTGCCCTCGAGGCGATGGAGCACGTCCGCGGTCGTAATCCCTTCCGGTGTGGCAATGAAGTGACTAGCCCCGGCGGCGCGCGCCGCCGCTCCCCGGCCCGCGTCCCGGTCGAGAGAAATGATGTTGCGATGGCCCAGGGCATGAAGAACCGAAATAGCCGTCAGTCCGACGCCACCTGCGCCGATCAATACGATAGGTTGATCGGCATCGAAGGGTTCGAGCTTACGAATGGCACAGCGGACGGTCAGTCCTGCACAGGCGAGAGGGGCTGCGTGTTCGGGTGACAGTTCTGCAAGTGGCACCGCGTAGCGTTCGTGCGGGACCGCCACCTTTTCGGCAAAGCCGCCGTGATTGCCGAAACCCAGGCTGCGAGTGGGTTCGCGGCAAAGATTGTCTTGTCCAGACATGCACGCCTTGCATTTTCCACAGCCGAACCAGGGGTAGACGATTACTTTTTCACCGAGACTACGCCCCTTGACCTCAGGGCCCATCGCAATGATTTCGCCGACGATCTCGTGCCCCATGGCGATTGGGTGTTCCGGCCTGGGGCGACGCACCACGCCGCGGCTGCCAAGGTCCGAAATCCCGTGCCAGCGATGCAGGTCAGAATGGCACAGACCACAATGCGTGACGCGAATCACCAACCCGCTTTCGCCAGCCTGCGGATCGGCGACGTCTTCACATCGCAACATCTCGCCGTGATCATGATTGAGCCAGGCTTTCATCTTATCTTCCTTTAGATGTATGTTCGAAAATCTTGTTGCGGTCCTTAGATTGCCCAGCCGCCGACAGCCTTGACCTCCATGAAGTCCGCGAGGCCCCAGGCCCCCGCCTCGCGCCCATTGCCGGATTGCTTCATCCCGCCGAACGGGGCGCCGGGACCGCGGGGCTTCCCGTTGATCTCGACCATGCCTGATCGGAGCGCGCGCGCGACGCGGTTTGCCCGCGCGCCGTCCGCCGTCTGGACATAGTTCGATAGGCCATAGGGCGTGTCATTGGCGATCGCGATGGCCTGTTCTTCGGTGTCAAAGGGTATGATTGTCAGCACTGGGCCGAAGATTTCTTCGCGCGCGATCGTCATGTCATTGGTGGCATCGGCAAAGACCGTCGGGCGAACGAAGTAGCCGCAGTTGAGGCCCTCCGGAAGCCCCGGACCGCCGGCAACCACCCGCGCGCCTTCATCGATACCTTGCTGGATCATGCCCTGGATCTTGTCCCATTGTGCGCGGCTCACAACCGGCCCCAAATGCAGACCCGGCATAGCGGCCGGGCCAACAGAGATGGATTTCGCGACACTGGCGGCAGTCTCGACAGTCGCGTCATAGACGTCGCGCTGCACGAGCATCCGCGTGGGGGCATTACAGCTCTGGCCGGTGTTATTCATCATCTGGCGCACGCCGCGTTCCACGGCGCCTGCGTCGGCATCACCGAAGATCAGGTTTGCTCCTTTGCCGCCCAATTCCAGATGCACGCGTTTCAGGGTCGCAGCCGCCGCTTTCGAGATCGCAATGCCGGCTCTCGTCGAGCCGGTGAAGCTGATCATGTCGACATCCTTGTGTTCACTAAGTCGGGTCCCGGCGCCGGCTCCGTCGCCGTTGATCAGGTTGAAAACGCCTTTCGGCACACCAGCCTCCGCCATGCATTCGGCCCAGATCATCGCGTTGAGAGGGCTTTGTTCCGAGGGCTTCAGAACCATCGAGCAACCCGCGATCAGCGCCGCTATGGACTTCAGCGAAATCTGGTTCAGCGGCCAGTTCCACGGGGTGATTAGTGCACAGACCCCGACCGCCTCGTAAAGGATGCGGGTATCGGCAGAGGCATCGGACAACGGCGCCTCGAACGGAAAATCCTTCGCCGCCGCCAGGAAGCCTTTGATGTGCTTGACAGCCAGCGGCACCTGGGCCCGTCGTGAGAGATCGATGGGAGCGCCCATCTCAGTCGAGACCGCCTGGGCGATGTCCTCGGCTCGTGTCTCATAGACCGTGAGAAACCGCTCCACCGTAGCAATGCGTTCGGCCGCGGGCGTGGCCATCCAACCGGGCAAAGCGGCCTTCGCTGCGGCAACTGCGGCATCGACGTCGGCCGGGCCCGCCAGAGAGATGACCGCACAGGCCTCTTCCGTAGAAGGGTCGATGACCTCCTTGTCGCGGCCCTCCTTCGGGTCGGTCCAGGCCCCGTCTATGTAAAACTGTCGTTTGTCTATCATGTCGGTCTCTTGCATTTTGGCACTAGAAAGCCAGCCCGCGGAACGCGGGCTAAGGCCAAGGCGATGTTCGAATGATCAGGCCCGGTTTTCGACGAACATTCGGATGCCGACGAAGCGGTTGACCACATAGACCATGGCCAGCGTCAGACACATCAGCAGCGTTGAAACCGCAGCGATGGCCGGGCTTGCCGAAGCCTGGATATCGGAAAGGATCTTGACCGGCAGCGTCGTCAGATCGACCCCGATCAAAAAGACGGAAACGGTGACTTCATCGAAGGAGACGATGAAGCTGAACAGGAAGGCGCTGACCAGCGCCGGCCGGATCATTGGCAGGGTAATCTTGCGGAAAATCGTGACCGGGTCGGCGCCGAGGGTCATGGCGGCCTCTTCGAGGCTGAGGTCATGCTGGCGCAGCCCATTGACGATGGGACTATAAACAAAGGGCATAACGACGATCAGGTGGGCGATCACAAGGCCCATGAACGTGCCGCGCAGCCCTATGAACAAGACCAGCGAAAACAGCGCCATGGCCAGCGCCGCGTGCGGAAGCAACAGCGGAAGTTGTACCAGCAGTTCGAAAAGGCTCTTGCCCGGCACTCTGCGGCGCGTCGTCACCAGCGCTGCGAGAAAGCAGATGAAAGTGGTCGCCGTGGCGGCAACGAACGCCAGGGCGACGCTAAACATGAAGGCACGCAACCAGACCCAGGAGCCGAGAACCTCGGCATACCACTTCAGCGAAAGGCCTTGTGGCGGGAAATCCAGGTAGCCGCGCGGCGTAAAGGAGGCCATGACGACAATCAGGATCGGTGCCAGGATGAAGAGGAACGCGGCGAAAGCAAAGCTGGTCAGAAGCGCTGGCCCGAGTTTCATGGGAAGGTCCTCAGCTCTGCTCGCCGCCGGGCAGCTTGCGGGTCGCCCAGCGGTCGATAAGTTGGAATGGGATGACCGCAATTGCAGCCGAGGCGGTCAGCAGAATTGCAGAGGCGGAGGCTGCCGGGAAGTTGTAGTAGACGAGCATTTGATTGTAGATCATTGTCCCGAGCATGGTCTGCTGCTGACCGCCCAGAAGCAGAGGTGTGACGATCGCCCCAAGGGTCAGCAGGTAGACAATAGTTGCAGCCGTGGCCACGCCCGGCAACGACAGCGGCAGGATGACCTTCGTGAACACCTTGAATGGCGAGGCGCCGAGCGACATCGCGGCCTCGGGCAAACTCTTCTCGATCTTTACGTATACCGCCAGGATCGACAGGACCGCGAAGGGAATGAAGATGTGCACAAGCCCCACGACCACGCCACCGGTGTTGAACATCAGCCGCATGGGACGATCGATCAGGCCAACGTCGATGAGCAGCGTGTTGACCAGTCCACGCGGACCCAGGAGAACCACCCATCCATATGTGCGCACCACGATCGAAACCATGAGCGGCAGCAGGATCAAAATCAGGTAGATCAGCCTCGGTCGCATCGCCATGAAGACCGCCAGCGGATAGGAAAAGAAGACGCAGATCAGCGTCACGATCAACGCGACTTCGTGGGTATACCAGAAGACGCCGACGACCTCGGGCCGACTGGTGAATTCGGTGAAGTTCGCGATAGAGGGCCCTTGGCTTCCGGCAAATGCCTGTATCACTAGAGAGCCGACGCCTGTCAGCATACCGATTAATAGGCCGACGCAGGGGAGCAGCAGCAATAATGTGGCATGTCCGAACTTCATGAAGGGCCCTCTTACTTGACTGCTCAGCCGAGGGCTGCTTCGATACGCTTGATCAGCGCTTCGCGCCCGTTCTCGATGAGGCCCCAGTCTGGATTGAAGGTCTTCGAGACGATCTGCTCACGGGTGTAGCCCATGCGGTCGACCAGAAGATTCTCGTCGATTTTCGCAGTCGAGTTTAGCGGGATGTATCCGGAATTGGCGAAGTTGCGCTCCTGGGGGGCGGCTGTACCGGCGAACTTGGCGAACTCTATCGCCGCTTCCATGTGGGGAGCATTCTTGGGAATGACGAAGACATAGGGGATCATCAAAGCCCCTTCTTCCGGGATCACGATATCCACGGTGCTGCCGCCGCCCTCCTTGAGGATCCAGACCTGGCTCGAATAGTAGGCGCTTGCCACTGCGTCACCGCGTTGCAGAAGTTGCTGGTTCTGCGCCATCGAAGTGTAGGTGGTGAGGGCGTTGTCCGAGACCTTCTTGTAATGAGCGATGCCGGCTTCTACCTTGGTCTGGTCGCCTGTGAGCATGCGAGAATACCACGGCACATCGTAGAGCGATGCAAAGACCGGGTTGGTCAACGTCACCTGGCCCTTCCATTTTGGATCGATGAGCGAGTTCCAGGAGGCGAAATCCTCCTTGGCCGCCGAAGCGCTGTTGAAAGCCAGGCCGTAGAACAGGAACTGGATCGGGATGCCGGAGACATGGTCATCGTCGATCATCGGCAGCATGGACTTGGGCGTATCCTTGAGCGCCGGGAAATCCGAAAGCTTCAGCGGCTCCGTGACACCCATCTTGATCAGTTTCATCGAACCCGAATAGGAGTGGTACGAGGAGTTGTAGATCGGGGAAGAGACGTTGGAGATCAGCGCCGTTTCGGTCGACGGCACTTCAACGATCTTGAAGGGGATTCCGGTCTGCTCGGTAAAGAGATCGCCATAGGATTTTTTGAAGGCTGTGGCCACGCCTCCACCAAAATTGCATTGGATCACCTCGCCCTTGCCCTGGGCAAACACTGGACGGGTGAAGATGGCCGGTGACGCAAGAGTCGCCGCTGCGCCAGCAAGCAGCCCTCTGCGGGTCACGGGAAGTTTGCTCGTCATGATCTATTCCCCTCTATTGTTAGTTTCAATTTTTAGTTGAGGGCAGGGCGACGCATCCGCCGCTCGGCCAGGTAATCAGAACGTCTTGGCCCGGCATGAAGCCATTAACCTGAGGCGAATGCGGCACCCGCACCTTCATCTCTCGCCCGTTGACCGAAACGAGGTACCGCGTGGTATTGCCCACGAAAGTCCGCTCGGTAATCGTACCGGTTAGCCCGGTACCTGCCCCTGGAGAGTTCAGCCTAAGGTAATCAGGACGCACCATCAGTTCGACCCGAGCGCCCTGGGCAAAGGCCGCCCCACGAGCATTGACCGTCTCGCCAGTACCGAGCAGGCGGACCTGCGTACCAGATGCGTCGGAACCCAGCACTTCAGCCTGAAGAACGTTGGTATCGCCTACAAAATTCGCGACGAACAAAGAGGCCGGGCTGTCATAGATCTCCTGTGGCGATCCGACCTGCTCAATCTGTCCTTCGTTGACCACGGCGATCCTGTCGGACATGGTCATCGCTTCCTCTTGGTCATGCGTGACGAATATGAAGGTCGTGCCCACCCGCTTCTGAATGCGCTTCAGCTCCTCCTGCATCTGCTGGCGCAGCTTCAGATCCAAGGCCGAAAGCGGTTCATCCAACAACAGCACGGCGGGCTCGGTCACCAGCGAGCGAGCCAAGGCGACACGCTGCTTCTGTCCGCCCGATAGCTGATGCACGAGCCGGTCGCCATAGCCTGCGAGGCCGACCATAGCCAGCGCATCCTCAGCTTTCCGCTCGGCAATCGCGCGGCTCTCTTTGCGCAGGATCAATCCGAAGGTCACGTTTTCGCGCACATCCATATGCGGAAACAATGCCAGGCTCTGCATCACCATGCCGATCGGACGGCGATAGGTCGGCACCTTGGTGACATCCGCGCCGTCGATCATAATCCGTCCCTCGGTGGGCGTCTCGAATCCGGCAATCATCCGCAGCAGGGTCGTCTTGCCACAGCCGGAAGGCCCCAACAGCGACAGGAACTCCGCCCCTCGGACATTCAGGCTGACATTTTGAACCGCCTGCACCGGCCCGTAACGCTTCATCACGCGGTCGACCTGCACTTCGCCTGCGGGCATCTGGCTCTCGCTTCCTCGTTTTGACGATCCTGTATTAGGCCAACCCTATTGTCGGCTTGAATTTAGTCAAGACAAAAAATTAAATGGCTTAAAGGTTTTTATCAGATGAAAGTCTAGGTCTTACGACGCCGTGGTCGGTCGATGCGATTTCACATAAAATTTTAAACTGGCATAAAGAATTTTATCGCGTATAGGCTAACGCTTGTCAGCCTCAGCAGAACCTAATTGACTGCCTCCCGCCCACCGGCGAACCCAGTGAATTTTCAAAGGTACCGTGAACCTCGATTGTGAAGAGAGCCTCGCGGCAAGATCAAAACGGATAAGATATGGAGCAGCTTAGCAAGAAACTCGGATTGAGGGGCCGCCAGCGACACCGCCGGCACCGTGATATTGTCTTCGCCGCCGCCGAACTCTTTGCCGCCAAGGGATTCGCCGAAACCACGATGGAAGACATCGCCACGAGAGCGGAGGTTTCCCCGCCAACCATATACAATTACTTCCGCTCCAAGAGCGACATACTCTTGGGTCTGCTGGAGATCAGCAAGGAGATGATGGACAAGTCCTTAGATCGCATCATCGAAGACCCCAAAGGTGATCCCATTGACGTAGTTTGCGAATTTGTGCGCATCGATCTCGAGGACGCGTACGACTATCGCCAGAAGAACGTCTGGCGAATGATCTCCGCCGCTGCGCTCGAAGCCAATGATGAGCGGCGCAGTTCTTACATGAAGGTTCAGTCCATTTTTACCGTAAAACTGGAGAAGCTGCTGCGCCAGATGCAGGCGCGGGGCTCGATCACCGCCGAAGTCGATCCCATCGTCGCGGCCCAGCTTTTGAATGCGATTACCCGCGACGTTTTTCGGCTGTACATCAGCGTTGACGCAATGAGTATTGAAGAAATGCATGCCCGCTTTCGAAGCCAAGTAACACTCCTTTGGCAGGCCATGCGGACGCACTCGAAAAAAGCAACGTCGTAGGCCCTTGAGGCGGTAAATGAGTTAGACCATGTAGCTACCCCCGGGCGATGTCACGTTGTCAGTGGCTTAACGGTTGGCGGATAATTGGGCAGGGGGCGATGTCATGTTAACTGGGGCTGGAAGATTTTGCGGCTATGTCGCCGTGATGAGCCAGAGCCCGGTCAATTATAAACGTCATCGCTTTCCGCCGTCTGTGATTTCCCATGCAGTCTGGCTGTATTTCCGATTTCCATTGAGCCTGCGCCTGATCGAAGAGAGGCTGCTGGAGCGCGGCATCGTCGTTTCGCATGAATCGATCCGATGCTGGGCAAAGAAGTTCGGCCTCGACTATGCCGCCCGCTTGCGGCGGAAAGCGCCAGCCCGAATGACGTGTGGCATCTGGACGAGGTGGTCGTGACGATCGGCAGGCGGAAACACTGGCTCTGGCGTGCCGTGGACCAAGACGGTTATGGACTCGACGAAATTGTGCAGGCTCGCCGCAATACCAAAGCGGCGAAGCGGGTTCTGGTCCGGTTGATGAAGAGGCAGGGATGCCAGCCCAAGCGCATGGTCACTGACAAGCTCCGTTCATACGGCGCTGCAAGGCGTCAGGTCATGCCGGACGTCGAGCATCGATCGCACAAGGGCTTGAACAACCGTGCTGAAAACTCGCACCTGCCGCGGCGGAAACGGGAGCGGGTGATGCAGCGGTTCCGTTCGGCAGGCGCGTTGCAACGTTTCGTCAGCGTCTTCTCCGTGGTTCGCAATCTCTTTGTCCCAACCCGCCCGAAAAAGACAGCCATCGATGTCCACCTGCATCGCCTCAGGGCGATCGCCCATTGGAGGAATGCGGCCGCCATCGCCGCGTGATTAATGCAAGCCTGCCCATTGCGCACTCCTCCCTATTAACCTGACATCACCGGTTTTCGGGCGAGCCGTCGGCATGTGAACAATTGCGGCGGCGTCAACCCATGCCGCCGCGCCACAGAGCACACCGTCACGCCAGGCTCGCAACTCTCCGCGATGATCCGCGCCTTCTGATCGTCGGTCCATTCGCGACGACGGCCATTGCCAGTGAACATCCCAAACCGGCGTACTGGCTCATCCTTGGATTTAAGCGCAAGCTCTGAAATGGACATATGTCCAAGCCCTCTTTCGAGGTTGAACATCAATGATCAAGCGATGATCCGGAAGATGGGATCAGGACAGCGCTTGCAAGGAAACTATAACCACTATGACACCGACACCATCTCATGGCGCGTCATCGTAGCAGTCGTTGACAGAAAAACTCTTTTTCCCTAATTGGAAGGCCCATTCGATCCGGGAGAGGCAGCGACCTGATGCAATTTTCAATAGTAATTCCGATCTACGGGGATGGCTATTTGGCAAGAAACTGCTGCGAGGAACTACAGCACGTCTTTCAGGCATACTTTGAAAAAACTGATATCTCCGCGGACATGGAGCTGATTTTTATTAACGACGGCAGCCCAAACAACTCCTTGGAAATTCTCAAAGAAGTCCGGAACGACTTCAATTTTGTTAAAGTCGTTGATCTCTCGCGCAACTTTGGACAGCACGCGGCAATTGCCTGTGGTTTTCAATTGGCATCTGGCAAGTATGTAATGCGCATGAACGTAGACTGTCAGGACCCGCCTTCCGAGGCTCCCAAACTGCTCGATGCCGTTAGAACTGGGCAATATGATCTCGTAATCGGCCAGTACAGGAAGCGGAATAGCCCTCTGATGGACCGAATTACTTCTAAATTGTACTTTTGGATTTTCGAACTGTTCACGGGCCTCCGTTCCCCGCCTCACACATCCCCTATGCGAGTGATGAATAGAACATTCGTGGACGTTTATAACAGTCTGACGGAGAAAGCCCGCTTCCCGCAAGGCCTCGATCAATGGCTGGGCTTCCGCCATCATTACGTCGAAATCATTCACAGGGAACGGGCCGACGGTAAGTCGTCCTACAATTTTCGTAAGCGATTGAGGCTTGCCCTGACGGGAATTCTCTATTTTTCAGATAGACCGCTGAAGTTCATCGCAGGAATTGGACTCGCCTTCGCCCTTATCGGCGCTTTACTTGGCACCTTTGTGGTCGTGCAAAAGCTGTTGGGCGCCACTGTTATGCCGGGTTACACGTCACTTGCCGCAATCGGCCTGATCGGATTCGGCGTTCAGGTGGGCAGTACAGGCGTACTTGGTCTGTATCTGGGACGGGTCTTTACCGAGGTACAAAACAGGCCGCTTTATATCGTCCGTGAAATTCTCTAATACACGACAAGGAAATCAGAGCATGTCAACGGGTCACGAGTCGTCAATCCTTTCCTACTCACCAAGTGATGCACTGGAGTCGAGGAAAGAAATTTTTGATATCATGCAGTCCTATCAAGCAACGGATGAGGAGAAGGAGCGTTCGCTCGGTCTTTTTCTAAGAGGTTCGTTGCTGGCTAGGATCCTAGGCGTCGCTGAGATCTATCAGAAGATAGTTTCTCTTCCGGGGATTGTCATGGATATCGGCACGTGGAGAGGCCAAACGGCCGTATTGTGCGAGAACCTTCGCGCAATTTACGAGCCTCTTCATTTCAACCGGCGTATTGTCTGCTTCGACACATTTGAAGGCTATGCGGGATTCTCTGACAAAGATAAGTCAACCGAGCTCCATAGGGAGGGAACTTACGATCTCGGCGGAGAGGACTACTCCAAATTTCTTAGCAGGCTGCTCGTCTTGCACGAACGCAGTAACGCTATGGGGAACTACAACGGCAAGCACAAAGTCATCAAGGGCGATTGTCGCGTCGAGATCCCGAACTTTTTCAAAGAAAATCCTGGGGAGTTCGTCTCCTTAGCCTTTTTCGACGTTAATTCGTACGATCCTACTCTGAAGTCCTTTAGGGATGTCTGGGACCGCCTGGTGCCCGGTGGCATTGTCGCGTTCTGGCAGATCAGTCGCGGTGTTGCCGTTCAGGCCGAGGGCCAAGTTTACGCGGACAACATTCTGACGAAAGTGCCCCATAAAATCTACCGGAGTTCGACTTATCCGGGCCTCTGCTATTTGGTTAAATAGCCATCTAATTCAGCTGTTGGGTTCTCATGGAAACAGTTATAATCGGAAACGGGATCATTGCCCTGACAACCGCGTTTCGCCTCGCGAAAAGGGCAAGCGCTCGGGATCTTATCACTATCATCGGGCCGCGCGCCCGCGCGGGTTCTGCGACCCGAGCGGCGGGCGCCATGCTGAACTCGTTTGCCGAGATCGAAAAAGGATCGCTCGATCACGAAATTGACATGTTCCGTTTCGAACTCAGCCATTTAGCGGGGAGAATGTGGCCGCGCTTCGAGAATGAAATGATCGAAGCCGGCGCATCTTGTCTGCCATTGGGATGCAGGAAGTGCTCTGGCTTCGGCGGCGGCGGTTGCGTTGATACCGGTACCTACGTTGTCAATAACACCGCCGCAGATGATCTGGATGACGAAAACTACGATGCAATCGTCGATGCCCTAGAGCAATTCGACGAACCGTTCAGGCATGTCTCGCCAAGAGACATCCCAAACTATCTGCCGGAACAGAAGGCGCGAGCAACACGCGCCCTCTACATTGAAAATGAAGGCTGGTTCAATCCGAAACTAATTTTGGAGAAGCTCGACAATCTTCTCAAGCGGTTCCCTCAGGTAAGGTTCGTTGATGCCGAAGCACAACGGCTGTTGAAGACGGCTAAGGTATTAACCGGGGTTGTGCTTTCGAATGGGGAAACGCTCGTTGGTGACACCTACCTCCTGGCGACAGGGGCGACGGTCACGGATCTGATTGAAAAGAGCGATCTGGGGATTGATATCCAGCGCATTTTCTATGGCGTTGGGGTTTCGCTTGAAATCAGAAGCCGCGACTTTCCGCACACCAAGGTCATAAGGACGCCTAACAGGGGGCTCGCGTGCGGTATTTACAGCGTACCATTCTTCCGTGATCCCGACGAGCCACAAGACCATATCCTGATCGGTGCGACGAATTTTATTTCTCCCACTCCGTACAACTATGGCCGCCTTACCAGCGTCGAAACGCTGATGAAAGCCGCTATGGAACAGATCAACGTTAATTTTTACAAGGCTGATCTCGTCGGCATCAATGTAGGCTGGCGTCCGACAAGCCAGGATGGCTATCCGCTGATCGGCCGGACCTCGATTTCGAACCTAGTTGTCTGCACCGGGACCAAGCGTGACGGGTTTCATCTGTCGCCGCTGCTTTCGGAGATACTGGCGAACATCATACATGGCGACAAGACGGATGAACGCCTTGAGTGGTTTCATCCCGAACGCAAGCCGTTGCGTATTCTTAGCCGCGAGGCAGCAATCGAGAAATCAATCAAGCATATGATGAGCGCCGCCTATCAGCACGGCTTTACGCCTTCACCAGGCGGACTTACGCGACAAATCATCGAAAGTCATAAGGCCAACTTAGAAAGGCTGCATGATGATGTCGGAGCCCACGACTGGGGCATCCCGCCGGACATGCTGGATATGTACCGGTACGGTCATGCGAAAACTGACCTGCGGCAAAATAAATGAGATTTTTTCTCGCACTGGCTCCGACCATCTCCTTCGTAGTATATGGGCAGTTGATGCTCAAGTGGCGCGTAGGCACACTTGTGAAAGCGGGAGTGCTCAATGGAGGAATTTGGGAACGATTAGTTTCCTATTTGATTGATCCCATTATCGTATCTGGCTACGTAGCGGCATTTCTCAGCTCGCTTTCGTGGATGATAGTGGTTGAGCGGTATGCGCTGAGCTTGGCATTTCCGGTCTACATTGGGATGACTGTATTTCTGGTTACGCTCGGAAGCGTCGTTCTACTGGGAGAGAATTTAAATGCACAGAGGATTCTCGGAATTTTCATAATATTACTCGGAGTTATACTTTGTAGTCAGTCGTAATAGATGCTGACTGATTGGTGCCACTAACACCATCCCTCCCTCTAAAAACGGCATAAAGTGCGGATACAAAATGAGGAAATATGAGGATATCGATCAATGGCTGGAAAAAGCCAGGGCGTATTTTTCTGTAAATGCTCCGCAGTTGCTCGGCATATTTGACACCTATTCCGCAGAAGCGCGATTTTCGGTTGACCATATCCGTGGGGACCTGGAATCTTTGCGCCCGGATGCGAAGATTCTAGAGGTTGGCGCAGGTTCCTTTCTGCTGACATGCTTTCTAAAGTCTGCAGGTTACCAGATCGTTGGACTTGAACCCGTCGGCGATGGATTTTCACACTTTGATCAAATGAGGACCTTGGTCCTTAGGTGCGCGGCTGAAGACGGTATTGAGCCCGAGTTTCTGGGGGCTTACGCGGAAGATTTGGACGTCGATCTAGTATATGATTATGCGTTCTCAATTAATGTGATGGAGCATGTGGGAAATGTCGATCGAGTCATCGAGCGGGTTGGGCGAGCGCTAAAACTGGGGTGTTTTTACAGATTCACCTGCGCAAACTATGCCTTTCCTTACGAACCGCATTTTAATATTCCGACCCTCTTCTCAAAAAGGTTAACACGTTACGTGTTTGACAGCCGGATCAGGTCCAAGGCGGACCTACTTGATAACGAGGGTATCTGGGCGTCGCTTAACTGGATCACGACCTCATCAGTCAAACGAGCGGTGCGTAGGATCCCTTCTCTCAACGTCAAAATGAATACGCATATGCTTGAAAAGGCAGTGAAGCGGCTTGCAACAGACCGTGAGTTCGCAGCTCGCAGATCTCCATTTATGCTTCGTTTCGTGGCTTTCTTAGTTGCAATTAAAGCGCATAAATTTTTCTGGATCGTACCCGCCGAAATTCAACCGCTAATCGATTGTTGGGTAGAGAAAATTTCAACACAGTCCCCGACTACACTGTCGCAGGTTGCAACCTAAGGGTCCTTGCGCACAATTATCGTAAACTCATACAATCCGTAGTCGTGGAGAAGCGCTACATTGCGCGAGAAGCGCCGCTTGCATATGTCAAAGAGCCTGAGCGGATCGGCATAATAAAGGTAGGATCGCATCTTTTCCGAGTCCGAGTATGACGTGAGGCAGTTGAACGCAAATCCCTTCCGCGACGAGGCATTCATCTTTTCTATGGTATGAATTATAGAGCTCAGCCAGTCCTCGTCCGATCGCTCGAGCCGCACGTTGAATATGCCCGACGCGACACAATAGTCCGAGGGCTCATCCAGGGAGTTCCCGACCAGGAACCGGAAATTTTGCTGGTTCTCGAACCGTGCGTTGGCAGCCGAAACCATCTGCTCGGAGATATCTATGCCCGTATATTGGAAATCGTGGTTCAGAGTTTTGAGATAGTCGACCAGCGCACCATATCCGCAACCGATGTCTCCTATTGTGTATGGAACTGTGGGGTCGACAACTTTTAGCAGTTGAGAGAACCGAAGGTTCTGGCCCGCCTCACCATTCCAATCCACGCCCGCTGCACGGTTTCCATGCGCTCGGAGCTTGTCGGAGTAATAATTTGCCACGTCGTTGAGGAGGTCGCCGTTTTCCAAAGTCATTCGATACACTCATGTCGTTATGGGCCGATCATGATAAACGTATCCGGTGCTTGAAAACAAACGTTATGTTTGACTTCGAGGTATCGGATCAACTCGATCGCGTCGCGCTCACTAGAGCATGTTCTGCGATCGATGAATCGATTGTGCTGTGACGACACGCGTCGAAGCTGATTCAACTGAATAGCCCCGAGTTTCGTAGACACCGTCAGGCCACGACGTTGTCATGGCAGTTCCCTCGGCGGCTTATCGAGTGAACCAGATTGTGGTGTTTCAGGAACGATGAACGATGCCCAGTCCATACTCGTGAACTGCTAGCCCTGGTCCGAATAGATCAGCACCTTGTCCTTCGGCTTGCGTCGCCACACGGCCATAAGCACGGCAGCTTTCTTTAGGATGTCTCGCTCCTCGGTGACGCGAGCCAGTTCCTTCTTCAGCCGCCTGATCTCTTCGACCTCGTCGTTGCCCTTGGCGTTCGACGCCGCAAACGTCTTCTTCCACTCGTAGAGAGAATGCTGGCTGACGCCGAGCCGCTGCGAAACCTCCGAAACCGGATAGCCTCGCTCCGTGATCTGGCGCACCGCGTCACGCTTAAACTCTTCGCTGAAATTCGATTTGCTCATGATGCTCTTCTTGCTTCAAAATTAGGAAAGAAGGCGTCTACAAATCTGGGAGCTGTTCAAACTCAAGTATGGAATCACCCATCGAAACGGGTTAAGAGGTCTCCAACATTCGGGGGGGCCGGTGATCGCGGGTAAACCGAGTAGGTTATCTGCAGTTGGGTATTGAGCAGTGAGTAGCCGAGTGGCTCTGAAGGATAAGACCAATAATCCGATGGTGGCAGTTACGCGCCGTGCAACGGCGGCCATTTCGGTTTTGGGAACATTGATGATTTTGGGCTGGCTTCTCAGATACAGCTTCTACGGACTCGACTTTACAGACGAAAGCTATTACCTCGTATGGATGTCGAACCCTTTTATCTATGAGGTTTCGGCAACGCAGTTTGGTTTTATTTACCGGCCTCTTTATATTCTCCTGAACGGCGATATTGCCTTGCTCAGGCAAGCCAACATAGTAATCACCTTCAGCTTGGGATGGTGTTTAGCTTATACTTACCTGGCTTCGCTCGCGCCTGAGGTCCGCCAAGGTCGTGTCGCCCTACATGTCACTGCCGCGGGGTTGGGCACCAGCTCCCTTGTCGTGTTCAGTACGTGGTTGGCCACCCCAAATTACAACAGCCTTGCATTTCAAGCGCTGATCGTCACCGCCATCGGCCTGTTGCTGGCTGACAAAGCAATTACTCATAAAAGCTTCGCTGGATGGATCACCATTGGCATTGGTGGCTGGTTGGCCTTTATGGCCAAGCCAAGTACTGCGGTTGCGTTGGCTGTCGGTATTTTGGCCTGCCTACTAGTATCGGGCAAGTTTTCGCTTCGATTGCTTTTGCTTACGGCGGCCACCGCTATCGGGCTTCTTTTGTTCAGTGCACTGATGATCGACGGATCGATATCGGGTTTCGCAAGGCGACTGCAGCTTGGAGTTGAGTTCGGAGGATATCTGGGCAGTGGTCACACCATGAGTCAAATCCTTCGCATCGACAATTTTCGAATCCGTGGCCCGGGGCAGCTAGCCATTCTGTCTGTCTTTGCAGCGACATTTGTTGCGATCTGGGGTGCCTGGTCTGAAAAATCAAAGGGGGCGATCGTCTCCCTGTCCGCATGTGCTTGTTTTTTTACGGTGACCGCATTGCTGGCCTTGAGCCAGGTTCACAAGGTAGCAGGTCTAGGAGAGTTCGAAGGGTTACTCATCTTTGGAGTGGTATTCGCCGCGGTTTTGACCGGCCTGATATTCGGCCGGCCCAAGCCATTGTGGTCTCTTTCCGCAGAGCAATGGGCGATAGCCACCCTCTTTTTGGTAATGCCGCACATCTATGCGTTTGGAACGAACAGGAACTATTGGGAGAATGGAGCCTGGGCGGGCATTTTCTGGCTCCTTGCAGGCGTAACGCTGCTGCGGCCAGTTGTTTCCGAACTTGGAAACTGGTCGTTTGCAATGCCACTTGCGCTGGCTACTCAGACTGTCACGGCAGTCCTCCTGCAGACTGGGCTGGAACAGCCTCAGCGCCAAACTCAGCCTCTCAGGCTTAACGAAACTACTTTGGAAATCGGACCGCAACGGTCCGCTTTGGTATTATCCGCAGGGTATGCGACTTATATAGCTGACGCGGTGGCGGCCGCCCAAAATGGCGGTTTCGAACCCGATACCCCAGTGATAGATTTATCAGGCCAGTCGCCGGGCATTCTTTATGCTATCGGTGCAAAAAATATTGGCCAAGCTTGGATCATAGGTGGATATCCAGGCAGCCTGAAGCTTGCTAAGGCCGCGCTGGACCATGTTCCGTGCGAAGAGATTGCGGAGGCGTGGGTTCTCTTTGAGCCCGATGGCCCGCGGAGCATTCCGACGGAACTCATGTCGAGTTTGGGAACTGCTTTTCCTCAAGGCTATCAGGAGGTAGGTACTTGGCGGACTGCAGAAGGCGCAGGCGGCTATGATGCCAGCCGTGCCCAAGAACTTTATAAGCCGACGGCACCGACTGAGGCTTTGAGTGCCTGCCGAGCCATTCGAGCGAAGGAAATGAAGTGAAGAAGGTGGCTATCGTCCAGTCCAACTACATCCCGTGGAAGGGCTATTTCGACATGATCGCCGCGGTGGATGAGTTCATACTCTACGACGACATGCAATATACCCGACGCGATTGGCGCAATCGGAACCAAATCAAAACGCCCCAAGGGGTTCAATGGCTCACGGTTCCCGTCCGTGTTAAGGGGAAGTACCTCCAGAAAATCCGGGAAACGGACATAGAGGGCACTGAATGGGCGAGTGCCCACTGGAAGAGCCTAGTCCAGAACTATCGTCGTGCCCCACACTTTGAGGAAATCGCTGTGTGGTTGGAGCCGCTTTACCTGAATGAATCGCCAACTCGCCTTTCGCAGCTCAACCGTCGATTCATCGAGGCAATATGCGATTATCTTTCGATCCAAACCGTGATTTCCAATTCGTGGGACTACAGGTTGGTGGATGGAAAGACAGAGCGTCTGGCAGAGCTTTGTGCGCAAGCTGGTGGCACAAGGTACGTATCTGGCCCCGCGGCAAAAGACTATGTAGATGAAGAAGTCTTCAAAGAGCGAGGAATAGAGCTTACCTGGTTCGACTATACGGGGTACCCGGAATATCCCCAGCTCTGGGGCGGGTTCACTCATGGCGTGACGATCCTTGATCTGCTGTTCAATTGCGGGTCCGAATCGAGCAGAAAGATGAAATGGGTGCATCCGTGAGGCTGTCTCTCGTAAGCACCATGTATCGATCAGCCCAGTATCTGGAGTCATTTATCTGCCGGAGTACGGCGGAGTGCCAACTTCCTGGGAGAGGTGTTCTGGAAGGCGATAAACTTCATGTCGAGCGTGAGGATACCCGCATAATCCGATGGCATGCCGGTTGATGACCCGCGACTATGTCAACGATGGGTATTGCGTGCGGAAAGTGTTCCCATCAGAACTGGTTTGAATCTTCCGCTGGGTGGTTCACTACTGCTCGTCGCCAGAAAGATGTGAAAGCTACCATCTTTCAGCATGGGAGGTTTTTTATCCAATCGAGGCCGATCGTGTCGGTGAGGAGACATGAATGAAAGCGATTGTTCTTGCTGGCGGCGCGGGCTCGCGGCTGTATCCCCTGACGCAAGTCTCCAGTAAGCAGCTACAGGCTGTTTTCGACAAGCCTATGATCTATTACCCTCTGACCGTTCTGATCGCGTCAGGGGTCAGGGAATTCTGCCTCATTGCGACGCCAGACGACTTGCCTCGGTACCGGAATTTGCTTGGGGATGGCGGTCAGTGGGGAGTGGCAATCCAGTATCGCGAGCAGCCGAGACCAGAAGGAATTGCGCAAGCATTTTTGATTGCGGCGGATTTCGTAGGCTCCGATGAGGTGATCCTGATGCTGGGGGACAATATCTTTTCCGGCGGCGACGATTTTCCCCGGGCGGTCTCCAGCTTTACGGGTGGTGCAACAATTTTTGCCTACCATGTCAAGGATCCTGAGCGCTATGGCGTGGTGGAGTTCGACCGGAACGGAAAGGCGATCTCCATTGAAGAGAAGCCCCAGCATCCCAAAAGCAGCTACGCCGTCCCTGGTGTGTATGTCTACGATAACAGCGTGCTGGACATTGCGAAGGCGGTAAAACCGTCCATCCGCGGCGAGTTGGAGATCACGGATATCAATCTGGAGTACCTGAGGCTCGGCAAGCTACAGGTGCGGCGCTTGAGCCGCGGCTTTGCCTGGCTTGACGCCGGTACCAGCACCGCGCTGCACGAAGCTTCCTCCTACATCGAGGCGATCGAGCGACGGCAAGGCGTGAAGATCGGCTGTCCGGAAGAGGCGGCCCTGGTGAGAGGGTTCCTCAGCATTGCCCAATTTGAAACCTTGATCGAGCGCATGCCGGCATGCGAGTACAGCGACTATCTGCGCGGCGTCGCCGACGAGTGGCACAGGCTTCAGGGGGATAAGCAGTGAGCGAAAAAATCGAGTTCAACCGGCCGTTCATGACCGGTAAGGAGCTATATTACATTGCGGAAGCCAAGTTCGGCAACATGCTCGCTGGTGACGGTCCTTTCACGAAGCGTTGCCACGAGTGGCTGAAAAACAAAAGTGGATGCGTCAAACCGCTGCTGACGCACTCGTGCACCGCCGCACTGGAGATGGCGGCATTGCTTCTCGACATCGAGCCTGGTGACGAGATCATCATGCCTTCGTACACGTTCGTCTCGACCGCCAATGCATTCGTGCTGCGCGGCGGCGTTCCGGTGTTCGTCGATATCCGGGAAGACACCTTGAACCTGAACGAACGCCTGATCGAGTCGGCTATCACCTCGCGCACTCGCGCCATCGCCCCGGTTCATTATGCGGGTGTCGCCTGCGAGATGGACACCATCATGAGCATTGCCAAACGCCATGGCCTCAAGGTCGTGGAAGATGCGGCACAGGGCGTGATGGCAGCCTATAAGGGCCGGGCACTGGGCAGCATCGGCGATCTCGGGGCCTACAGCTTTCACGAAACCAAGAATGTAATTTCAGGGGAAGGTGGAGCCCTGCTGGTAAACGACCCCGCTCTGGCGGTGCGCGCTGAAATCATCCGCGAAAAAGGGACGGACCGTGGTCGGTTTTTCCGGGGTGAGGTCGATAAATACACTTGGCAGGAGGTGGGTTCTTCGTTCTTGCCGGGCGAGCTGATCGCGGCTTTCCTATGTGCCCAGCTTGAAGAAGCCGAGCGCATCACCAATCACCGCTTGAGCATCTGGCAACATTATCACACGCTTCTTGAACCGCTTGAGGCCAAAGGATTGCTTCGCCGGCCCATCGTCCCGGACGATTGCCAGCACAATGCCCACATGTATTACGTTTTGCTGGCGCCGGAGATCGATCGTCAGAAGGTACTCAGTGAGCTGAAGAGGAGCGATATCTTCTCGGTCTTCCATTATGTGCCCCTGCACTCTTCGCCCGCCGGAAAACGGTATGGCCGCACGCATGGCGACCTGCAGGTGACCAACATCCAGTCGGAAAGGCTGGTGCGTCTGCCCTTGTGGGTTGATCTGACGGCTGAGCAGCAGGAACACGTTGTCAGGGTCTTGAAAGATGCCATCGGCTGACCCCACAAGAGCATCGACGGGAATGAAAATTCTGGTGACGGGCGGGGCCGGTTTTATCGGGTCGGCAGTTATCCGCCATATCATCCAGAATACCGGCGACTCGGTGGTCAACGTCGACAAGCTGACCTATGCCGGCAATCTCGATAACCTTCGTTCAATCGAGGGATCGAGCCGTTATATGTTCGAGCACGTCGATATCTGCAATCGGCCTCAGCTGAAGCGGGTATTCCGCCGGCATCTCCCAGATGCCGTCATGCACCTTGCAGCAGAGAGCCATGTTGACCGGTCCATCGACGGTCCCGCGGCCTTTATCGAGACCAACATCATTGGCACCTACACCCTGCTTGAGGTGGCCCGAACTTATTGGCAGGGATTGGGCGCCGAGCGTCGGCAGGCCTTCCGATTCCATCACATCTCTACCGATGAAGTTTACGGCGACCTGCCTCATCCAGCGGATACCGTAGACGCCCACCACCACCTCTTTACCGAAAACACCGGTTATGCCCCCAGCAGCCCATACTCGGCGAGCAAGGCCAGTTCCGATCATCTGGTTCGCGCCTGGATGCGAACATATGGCCTGCCGGTTCTGGTGACCAACTGCTCCAACAATTATGGCCCTTACCATTTCCCGGAGAAGCTGATCCCGCTGGTGATCCTAAACGCGTTGGAGGGGAAGCCCCTGCCGGTCTATGGATCTGGCGATCAGATACGTGACTGGCTTTACGTCGAGGACCACGCGCGTGCGCTTCACAAGGTCGTCAGCGAAGGCCAGGTTGGGTCGACCTACAATATTGGCGGCCATAATGAAAAACAGAATTTGGAGGTTGTCAGAATAATCTGCGATGTCCTGCAACAGCTGGCTCCTCCTGGTATCGACCATCCTGTGAGAGACTACAGGTCGCTGATCACCCACGTGCAGGACCGGCCCGGGCACGATCGCCGATATGCCATCGATGCGAGCAAGATCAAACAAGAGTTGGGTTGGCAACCGACCGAGACATTCGAGACCGGCATCCAGAAGACCGTACGGTGGTATCTGGACAATTTGGACTGGTGCCGTCACGTGCAGGACGGCAGCTATCAACGAGAGCGACTGGGGCAGGTCAGGTAGGTTCGATAGCCGATGCCATTGGGGCTCAATACTAAGCTATGTCGGGGCGGCTCTCGGGAGCTGAACTAGCGAGGCGCATGAAATCTGTACTCTATCCGAACCAGTTTCCAAGCATGTTTTCGCAATTGACGCATCAACGTTCATGCAGGAGAACGTCGCTTGATGCATCAGCGTCAACGCAGTAGCATTGTAGAGCTTCGCCAAGCATCTCGACGCACGCAGCGTCAAAGGAAGACCCCGTGCCTGCCGTCACCGTTGCGAACCCCAAGGGTGGGGCCGGGAAGTTACGCGCCGCTCGTTCTCGCAACCACATTGACCCAGCAGGGAAGTGAGCCCCTCGGGCTGGATCACGGGCGGCATTGATCTTTCGCTCTGCCGTTGTTGACGACTTCACCCGCTGGTCGCCGATACGTCGCTCTCAGGTCGGCGGCTTGCGCGGGGAACTCGATGCCGTCATCGCCCGACGAGGGAAGCCGCGAACGATTGTCTCCGACAATGGCACGGAGATGACGAGCATGGCCATTCTCGAATGGTGCCAAAGCACTCATTGTTGAGTTGATTTCCACTGAGAACTGATCCGGCGTTTCCACCAAGAATTTTGGCTGCCATTCAAATTCCGCGGTGATTTTCATCCACGCTAGCCTGCCGGCGGAAGGGTGCAAGATGGCCGTGCAGTGACCTCGCCAAAGGACGCGCCAATCTCGTGGTTGGCGGGACTGTGGTCATTACATTCCACAATGCGGGCATCTGGCGCATAGAACATGCGGAAAGGTCACGTAATAGGCAAAAATTTCGGTTGCTTAAAAAGAGAACCATGCAATATTTGAATTGATAAAACTCAATGCTGCACTTTCCGCATTATAGGCCGGCCATGGAAATCAAACAGCTCGAAGTCTTCCTCGCTGTCATGTCGGCGGGCAGCATCACCGCCGCCGCCCGCCTGCTCGACCGCTCGCAGTCGCAGGTGACGCGACTCATCCAGGAACTCGAATCCTCGTTGGGCTTTGCGCTATTTGATCGCAACGGCCCCCGCATCACGCCGACGTCGCGGGCGATCGCCTTTCATTCCGACGCGGAGCGTTTCCTGACCGGCATCGGCCAGCTGAAGGAGCGCGCCAGGAATATCCTTTCGCAAGAGCCGGCGCCGATCGAGATCGCTGCGATCCCGGCATTTGCCAGTGGGATCGTGCCGCTGGCGCTCGCGGAAATGTCGTTCGGCCTCATTCCGAGAAACGTGCATCTGCGCAGCATTTCGGCCGAGGCGGCCGTCCAGTCGGTGCTTGCCCGCACCGCGGATTTCTGCGTCGCCTCGCTGCCGGTGGAACATCCGGGCCTTGATGTACATGGCCTGTTTCAGGCGCCTTGCGTTGCAGCGGTGGCCGCCGACGACCCCCTGGCGGACAAAGACGTCATCTCGGTTCGCGACCTGGCCGATCGTTGCCTCGTCACCATGGCCAATCCCTTCCGGTTGCGCCGCCGCGTCAACCAGGCGCTGCAGACGGCCGACGTCCGGCCATCGCGCGTCGTCGATACCAATGCGGCGCTGAATGCGTTGCAGCTTGCCTCCACCGGTTTCGGGGTCTCCATCGTGGAGCCCGCGACCGCCTACGGCCTGCAGCTCAAGAACGTCGAGATCCGGCCGCTCGATGTCGACATCCCGTTTCTCTGGGGCATTTTCTCGGCCGCTTCCAAGCCGCTTTCGGAAGGTGTTCTGGAGCTCATCCAGTTGATCATCAGGATGTCGGCCGCCCGCATACCGGGCTTCGTGGCGCATGATCCCGGCCATATCGAACGCGTGGCGGATGCCACTTTCGGCGCCGGCGCGAACGTACAGGAGCAGTGATTTTGAAGGCGCAGGACGCACAGCGGATGAAAGGCCTGGAAGCGCTTGAACAGCGGCTTGCCGAGGACCTGTCGTTTCTCGAACTTCCTCCCAAGGAGTGGGTGCCGGCGACCGAATATGATGGTGTCCAGGTTTTCGACACCGTCGTAATCGGCGCCGGCATGTGCGGCCTGGTGGCGACCGCCTCGCTGAAAATGCTCGGGCTCCATAACGTCGTTTGCCTCGACCGCTCCCCCGCAGGGCAGGAGGGTCCGTGGGTGACGTTCGCGCGCATGGAAACGCTGCGGTCTCCCAAACAGCTGCCGGGGCCGGCGCTCGGCCTGCCGGCGCTGACATTCAGGGCGTGGTTTGTTTCGCAGTTCGGCGCGCAGGCATGGGACGCGCTCGGCAAGATCCCCAAATCGCAGTGGATGGACTACCTGATCTGGTACCGCCGCGTGCTTCAGCTGCCGGTCCGCAATCTCGTCACCGTCACCGAGATGATCTCGGTCAGCCAAGACCTGATCGCTCTCGATGTGTCGGATGCGCAAACCGGCAGGCAGGAACGGCTTTATGCCCGGCACGTGGTACTGGCGACCGGCCGCGACGGCCTCGGCGGCGGTTACGTGCCGGAATTCGTCGAGCGGGTGCGGCCGAAATTCTGGGCCCATTCCGCCGACGAGATCGATTTTTCCGCCCTGAAGGGCAAGCGCATCGCGGTCGTCGGGGCCGGGGCCTCGGCCATGGACAATGCCGCCACCGCGCTCGAAACCGGTGCCGGCCAGGTCGATATGATCATCCGGCGCAAGGAACTGCCTCGCATCAACAAGTTCACCGGCATCGCCAGCCAGGGTGTCGTCCACGGTTTTGCCGGCCTCAGCGATGCGTGGAAATGGAAATTTCTCGACTATGTGCTCGGTGCCCAGACGCCGCCTCCGCGCGATTCCACCCTGCGGGTGTCGCAACATCAAAACAGCCGGTTTTTCCTCGGCACGGCGGTGACCGGCCTGCGGGAAAGCGGCGATCATATCGTCGTCGAAACCAGCCGCGGCGAATTCGACTATGATTTCGCGATCTTCGCCACGGGCTTTCGGGTCGATCTCGATCGCCGCCCCGAACTCAGACATTTCGCGCCTTACATTCAGTTCTGGAGCGACGTCTTCACGCCCGAAAAGGGCACGGAAAATGGCGAGCTCGCCACGTCTCCCTATCTCGGTCCCGATTTCGAATTTCTCGAAAAGGTCCCCGGCAGCTGCCCGTCGCTGCGTCTTGTCCATTGCTTCAACTACCCGGCCTCGCTCAGCCACGGCAAGTTGTCGGGTGACATACCGGCGGTCAGCGACGGCGGGCGTCGGCTTGCGCGCGGCATCGCCCGCAATCTCTTCGTCGCCGACCGCGAAACCCATTTCGCCAATCTCGTCGCCTTTGAAACGCCGGAGCTGCTCGGCGACGAGTGGACGGATTCCGCCGCGCTGATCCCGGCCATCCTCAAGGGAGCGGCCGAATGACGACCGCCGTTCTCCATCGCACGAGGGCCTGGCCGTGACCCGCTATCTCGTCGGCAAGCTGGCAGAATCGCTGCTCGCCATATGGGGCGTGGTCACGATCGTTTTTTTCGTGAGCCGCGTCCTCGGCGACCCGGCCGTGCTTCTGCTTCCGGTCGGCGCCGGCCAGCAGGACCTCGACGCGCTCCGGGCCTCGCTTGGCCTCGATCGCCCGATCCTCGAACAATATCTCATCTCCGTTCTGGCCATGGTCCGGGGTGATTTCGGCATATCGTTCCAGCACCAGCGCCCCGCCATGGACGTCGTTCTCGAACGCATGCCGGTAACCGCCACGCTCGCCGGTACCGCGCTTTTGTTCGGAACGCTGATCGGAGCGGTGGCCGGTGCCATCGCGGCGCTGAAACGCGGCACCATCTCGGAATTCATCGTCATGGTGGCCGCTCTTCTGGGCCAGGCGACACCGGTTTTCTGGCTCGGCATCATGCTGATCCTGGTATTTTCGGTCGATCTCGGCTGGTTCCCGACGGGTGGCTCGGGAACGATCGCCCATCTGGTGCTGCCTGGACTGACGTTGTCGGTCTTCGTGTCGGCCTCGATCGCCCGTCTGCTCCGCTCGTCGCTGCTCGACATCATGCGTGAGGACTATGTTCGGACCGCGCGGGCCAAGGGCCTGCTGCCGCGCACCGTGTTCTTCTGGCACATCGCGCGAAACGCGCTGATCCCGGTGATTACGATGATCGGCATCATCGCCGGCGAGCTTCTCGGGGGATCGGTGGTCATCGAAACCGTGTTCGCCTGGCCTGGCGTCGGGCGCATCATCATGCAGGCGATCCAGGCCCAGGATTTCCCGGTCATCCAGGCAGGGGTTGCACTGGTCGCCGCCATCTTCATCGTCGTCAACCTGTTGGTCGATCTGCTCTATGGCGTGCTCGATCCGCGCATCCGTCGGCGATAGGTGCGGCCCATGAAAGCGTTCTTCCTCGCCCTCCTGAAAAGCCGCGCCGGACTGTTCGGTTTCCTGCTGGTCTCGGTCTTCGTGCTGGCCGCAATTCTCGCGCCCTATCTCGGCCTGCCGGTGCCGACGCGGTCCAATCTCCTTGCCCGCATGGTGGCTCCCACCTGGACGGGATTGTTTTCGCCCGGCGCCCACCCACTCGGCACCGACGAGCTCGGTCGCGATATCCTGTCTCGCATCGTTCACGGCAGCCGGATCACGCTGGCGATTGCGGCCGCGGCCGTCATCCTGGGCGGCATCGTCGGCACGCTGCTCGGCATTGTCGCCGGTTACTATCGCGGCATGGTCGATCGCGTTCTGATGCGCATTGTCGATATCCAGCTCGCCTTGCCGCTGATGCTCCTGGCCCTTCTGGTGGTTGCGGCGCTCGGACCCTCGACCCGCAACCTCGTCATCGTGCTCGCCCTGACGAGCTGGCTACGCTACGCCCGCATCATCCGCGGCCAGGTGCTTGCCCTTCGCGAACGCGAGTTCATCCTGTCGGCGCATGCCATCGGTGCGGGGACCTGGCGCATCATGCTCAAGCACCTGCTGCCGAACGTCATGACCCCGGCGCTGGTGATCGCCACGCTGGAACTCGCCCGCATCATCATCATGGACGCGGCGCTCTCGTTTCTCGGCCTCGGCGTCCAGCCGCCCAATCCGAGCTGGGGCCGCATGCTGGCCGACGGCCGCGTCTACATCTCGACTGCCTGGTGGATCGTCACCTTCCCCGGCATCGCCATTCTCCTGACTGTGCTCAGCGTCAACCTTCTGGGTGACTGGCTGCGCGATCATTTCGATCCGAAATTGAGGACCATGCGATGAACCAGCTTTCCCGTTCCACGTTACCGCCCCGCGTCGGACGCCTGAAGGCCGGCATGACCAGGCTGGGCGTCGATGTCATCGTCTCCTTCAAACCGGAAAACAGCTTCTATTTCACCGGCTTCAACCCGATCATCTATTCCCATCCGGTGATCGCCATCCTGACCCCGGACGATGACCCGATCATGCTCGTGCATGCGTTGCGCGACGATCACGGCCGCGCCAGCGCCTGGGTGCCGGATATCCGCCTCTACGGCTCCTGGTCGACCAAGGTCACCATGGGGCCGAACTGGCAGGATGCGCTGGCCTCGATCCTTGCCGATCTCGGCGTGGCCGGCAAGACCGTTGGCATCGAGGAGGAATTCATCTCGATCCAGCGGGCCGGTCAGCTGCGCAAGGCGCTGCCGGACGCGGCATTCGCCGATGTCAGTCATCTGATCGACCATTGCCGCCTGATCAAGGATCCTGACGAGATCGCCAATGCCCGCATCGCCGCGCGGGCGGCCGATCTTGGCATGGATACGGCAGTCGCAACGCTTGCCGCCGGCGGTAACGAGCGGGAGGTCGCCATCGCCTCCATGCATGCGATGAACACGCTGTGGACCGCCGAATATCCCGATGTCGAGGTCTGCGACTTCGGCTCGCTGGAAGGCGGGGTCCAGAACGGCATGGCCACCTGGGTGCTTTCGGGGCCACGCATGTTCTACAATTGCGACAACCCCACCCAGCGCAAGCCTCAGCGCGGTGAGGCCGTCTCGGTGCTGATCTGGACGATCGCCAACGGCATCCACGCCGAAAACGAGCGCACCGTCGCGATGGGGCCGCTGCCGGACGTCAACAAGCGGGCGCTCGACGCCATTCTCGAAATCCGCCAAGAGGTCGATGCCCTGATCAGGCCCGGCACGCCCTACAAGGACCTGTTCGAAAAGACCCGCGAGGGACTGAAGGCGCGCGGTTACGGTGCCAACATCCCGGGTCGTATCGGCCATGGGATCGGGCTTGGTGCGCACGAGCATTCCTCGCTCGACGCGTCGTCTTCGCTTGTCCTCGAACCGGGCATGATCTTCACCTTCGAGCCCAATATCCGCGTTCCCGGCGTCTGCGCGACGCAGATCTCCGATACCGTTCTCGTCACCGAGACCGGCCGCGAGTATCTGACCCGCTCGGCCGGCGGCTATCTGGAGGTCTGAGCGTCCGATGGCACCGCTGCTCGAGGTCCGCAATCTTACCGTCGCGTTCGACACGCCGGCCGGCACCGTGCATGCCGTCAACGACGTGTCCTACAGCCTGGAAGAGGGCGAGACGCTCGGCATCGTCGGCGAATCCGGCTCGGGCAAGAGTGTCCATGCCCTGTCGATGGTCGGGCTGATCGCAACACCGCCCGGCCGTATCGTCCGCGGCGAAGTCCTGTTCAACGGTCGCGACCTGCTGGCACTGACGCAACGCGACCTGTTCGAAGTGCGGGGCAAGGAAATCGGCTTCGTCTTCCAGGACCCGATGACCTCGCTCAATCCGGTCCTGACCATCGAGCGGCAGATCGCCGAGCCGCTGCGGCGGCATTTCGGCATGTCGGCAAGCCAGGCGCGGACCCGCGTCGTCGAACTTCTCGAACTTGTCGGCATCCCCGATGCCGCCCGCCGCGCCAAACAATATCCGCACGAGTTTTCCGGCGGCATGCGCCAGCGGGTGATGATTGCGATCGGCATTTCGTGCAATCCGAAGCTGCTGATCGCCGACGAGGCGACCACGGCGCTCGACGTCACCGTTCAGGCGCAGATCCTCGATCTGGTGCGCGATCTCAAGAAGAAGATCGGTACCACCGTCATCTGGATCACCCACGACATGGGCGTCGTCGCCGGCCTCGCCGATACGGTTCAGGTCATGTATGGCGGCCGGATCATGGAGCGCGGCCCGGTCCGCGCCGTGTTCCACGATCCCCGCAACGCCTATACCTGGGGCCTTCTGAAGTCGCTGCCGCATGGCGGCCGTCGAGGCGTGACCCGGCTTTACCAGATCCCCGGCAATCCGCCGGACCTGACCAAGGAGCCGATCGGCGATCCTTTCGCGCCGCGCAATCCCTTCGCGACCGAGCGCTGCCGCATCGAGACGCCGCCGCTTGGCGAAGTCGAGGGCAGCGTTGCCGGCCACAAGGCGGCCGCCTGGTACGATCTTCGTGCCGAGCTTGCCGCCACGCAGGTGCAGCCATGAGCGAGAGCACCATGAAGCCGCTGGTTTCGGTCCAGAACCTCTGCAAGACCTATGGCGGCGAGAAGCGTTTGTTCGGCGGTTCGACGCAGGCACTGAAGGCCGTCGACAATGTCAGCTTCGACATCGAGCCCGGCGAGACGCTCGGCCTTGTCGGCGAATCCGGCTCGGGCAAGAGCACGACCGGCCGTGTGCTGCTCCAGCTCGAGGCGCCGACCAGCGGCGACATCCTCTACAAGGGCGAGAATATCACCGGCCTGAGCAAGCCGACGTTGAAGCCTTACCGGCGCGACATGCAGGTCATCTTCCAGGATCCCTATGCCTCGCTCAATCCGCGCATGACGGTGGGCGAATTTGTCGGTGAGCCGCTGGAGGTTCATAAACTGGGCGGTTCCCGCCGCGAGCGTGAGGATCGGGTCGCCTCGCTGTTTACCAAAGTCGGCCTCGATCCGTCCTTCATGAAGCGTTATCCGCACGAGTTTTCCGGCGGCCAGCGCCAGCGCGTCAATATCGCGCGGGCGATCGCGCTCAATCCCGCCTTCATCGTGGCCGACGAGCCGATCACCGCACTCGACGTGTCCATCCAGGCGCAGATCGTCAACCTCTTCCAGGATCTGCAGGACGAGCTCGGATTGACCTACCTGTTCATCGCCCACGACCTGTCGATGATCCGTTATCTCTGCCACCGGGTGGCGGTCATGCTGCGCGGGCGCATCGTCGAAATCGGCCCCTGCGACGCGATTTTCGAAAACCCGCAGCATGCATATACGAAGGCGCTGCTTTCGGCGATCCCGGTTCCCGACCCGGATATCGAACGGAATCGCCGCCCGCTCGTCTTCGACGTCGGCGCCAACCTGCCGCCGGAGGACGCCGTTCTGCGCCCCGTCGGCAACCGTCATTTCGTGCTGGAGGCTTGAGAAAATGACGCATCTGTTCGCAACCCATTTCGGCACTTACGAAGTCGGCACGGATGCGAACGGGAAGCGCAAGCTCCTGCCGTTCCGTCACGATCCGGACCCTTCGGAAATGGGTCTCGGCTACCTGGATCTGGCCGACCATCCGGAGCGCATCCGCGCCCCGATGGTCCGCAAGTCCTGGCTGGAGAAGGGGCCTCTTGCCGCCACCGGTGTTTCGCGCGGCCGCGAAGATTTCGTCGAGATAAGCTGGGACAAGGCCGCAAGCCTGATCGCCGGCGAGCTTCGGCGCGTGCGGGAGAAACACGGCAACCAGGCGATCTTCGGCGGCTCCTACGGCTGGGCCAGCGCCGGCCGTTTCCACCATGCGCAAAGCCAGCTCAAGCGACTGCTCAATCTCGCCGGCGGCTTCACCTCTTCCGTCAACAGCTATTCCTATGGTGCTGCGGCCGTCCTTCTGCCGCATATCCTCGGGCCGAATTACAAGGATGCCTGCGATACCTCACCGTCCTGGAACGACATTGCCGACGGTTGCCAGCTGCTGGTCGGGTTCGGCGGCTTCCGGCTGAGCAATGCGCAGGTGGAGTCGGGAGGGACCGGCAGCCACCGCGCCGTCGAATGGCTGCGGCACTGCCAGGACAGGGGTGTGCGCATCGTCGTGTTCAGCCCAGCTTCGAGCGATGCGCCCTCCGGTCTAAACGTCCGGCATATTCCGCTGCGCCCGAATACGGATGCCGCGGTCATGCTCGGCATGTGCCATACGCTGCTCGTCCAAGGCCTGTTCGACCGCGATTTCCTGAAACGCTGCACGACCGGCTATTGCGATTTCGAGAGCTATCTGGCCGGCGAGGCGGACGGCATCGCCAAGGATGCCGAATGGGCCTCGGCGATTTCCGGCGTGCCGGCGCAAACCATCGTCGAGATCGCCGAAGACCTGCATGACGTGCCGAGCCTGATCAACGTCGCCTGGTCGCTGCAACGGGCGCGGCGTGGCGAACAGCCGTTCTGGGCTGCGATCGCGCTCGCCTCGATGGCGGGTCATGTCGGCAAGCGCGGCTGCGGTTTCTCCTTCGGGCTGACAGCGGTCAATTCCGTCGGCCAGCCGGTGCGGCGCCTGAAAGGGCCGGCATTCGAACAAGGCTCCAACCCGGTTCGCAGCTTCATTCCGGTGGCGCGGATCACCGAGCTGCTGGAAAATCCGGACGGGCGGATCGACTACGACGGACAGGTTCTCGAACTTCCGGATATCCGGCTCGTCTGGTGGGCCGGCGGCAATCCCTTCCACCATCATCAGGATCTCAACCGGCTGGCCGAGGCTTTCCGGCGCCCGGAGACCGTGATCGTCACCGAGAACATGTGGACCGCCACCGCCAAGATGTCGGACATCGTGCTTCCGTCGGCGTTTCCCTTCGAACGCGACGATGTCGCGGCGGCGTCGCGCGAGAACTGGCTGGTCTACAGCCGCCGTGTGATGGATCCGCCGGCCGGTGTCTTGACCGATCACGAAGCCTATTGCCTGATCGCCGAAGAACTCGGTTGCCGCCAGCAGTTCGACGAGGGGCTGACGACCGACGACTGGCTTGCCCGGATCTACGAGGGTTATCGGGAGCGTTATCCGGAACTGCCGGATTTCCAGGCGTTTCGCGTTCGGGGTTATGCCGCGCTCGACGAAGGCGAGCTTGCGCCGTCGCCCGCGAACCATTTTCGAGATTTCGTCAGAGACCCGGATGCGGCCCCGCTGAAAACAGCAAGCGGGAGGATCGAAATCGGGTCGAATGCCATCTGCGGCTTCGGTTATTCCGACATCGCCGGCCATCCCGTCTGGCTGGCGCCGGAGGAGTGGCTTGGGGCGCCGCTTTCGGCCAGACATCCGTTCCATCTCCTGTCTCCGCAGCCCGCCCACCGCCTGCATGGCCAGCTCGAATATGGTCCCGCGAGCCAGGCGGCCAAGCTTAACGGCTATGAGCGGTTCACGCTGAGCGAGATCGACGCCAGGCGTCTTGCCCTGAAACAGGACGACCTTTGCGAGCTTTACAACGACCGCGGCCGAACGATCGCGGCGCTGACGATCGACAGTGGCCTGATGCCGGGCGTCGCCGTGCTTGCGACCGGCGGCTGGTTTCGTCCCGATACGGATGGCGTCGACCACGGGGGCAACCCGAATACGCTGACAGCGGTTACGCCCGCCTCGCATCTGTCGCAGGCGACCGCCCCCAATTCATGCCTGATCTCGATCCGTCGATGGACCGGATCCGCAGGTGGAACCTAAGATGGGAATGAGTGACTTGGACCAGATCGACATCCTATCCGGCTTGAAGCCGGGCTCCGAGCTCTACGCGATCCGCCGCGAGCGACCGGAATTCGTGGAGGGCACGGAACTGTGCCGCGAAACGGTGCTCAGTCCAAATCACGGCTTTGGCCTCAGCCATGCTCTGCGCGCCGCGCTTGCCTCCCGCATGGCCCGCTTCATCGGCCGCGAGGACTTGGCGGCGGTCTACGATCTGATCCTGGACGATGCAGGCAGCGATCCGGACCTTGCCGCCATTGCCTCCGGCGCCGAAACAGCGGCGTCCGCCGATGCCTTTACCAGCGCCATCATCCGTCATGCCGATCTCGTCACCCAGACGCCGCGCAACAGCAGCAGGGGGGATATCGAGCGCCTCGAAAAGGCGGGCCTCAGCAAACCGCAGATCATCGCGCTGTCCGAGCTGATTGCCTTCGTCAACTACGAGGCCCGCGTCCTTGTCGGTCTCAGCCTGCTGGAGGAGGTCGAATGAGCACATCGCGTTTCAAGGTCAAGGCGCTCTCCTGGTCGCCCTATATCGAGCCGGTCGACGTTGCCACGGCGAGCGAAGAACAGCTGGCTGCGATGCAGGTGACCCCGTCCAACACCAAGGTTTCCCCCTATGTGCGCACGCTGGCGCATGATCCGGAATCCTACGTGGCCCGCACGAAACTGTTCAACGCCATCATGTATGCCAAGGGCGGCCTCGACCGGGCCGAGCGGGAACTGGGCGCGCTCGTCGCCTCCGCCGTCAATCGCTGCGTCTATTGCGCCTCGGTCCATGCTCGCCGCTATGTCGAACTCTCCGGCCGCGAGGATGTCGTCGAGGAGATCTATGTACGCGGCCTCGAAGGTCCGTTCGATGCCAGGACCCAGGCGATCGTCGACTTCTGCAAGGCGCTGTCCGAGACGCCGTCGCAGGCCACCAGCGAGCAGGTACAGGCCCTTCGCGATCATGGCATATCGAAGGCCGAGATCGTCGATCTCATCCACTCCGCCGCCATTTTTGGCTGGGCCAACCGGCTGATGCACACGCTTGGTCATTCTGTCCCTGTCGAAGCCAAATGAACGGAAGGGAGGAAACAGCATGACCGCCAACTCCCGGACAAGCCGATCGTCGTTCCCGGCAGGAGGATGACCGAAACGTTCTGCAATCTTCGCAAATTCGATCCGCTTATGCTCAAGGGCGTAAAATAGAGGAAAAGCGTCTCTTGAGAACGCAGTGTAAACCCATGAAAACCAACGGGAAATAATCAGAAGGGAATGGACGTGACCAGAAAATCGATCTCCGCGGCAATCGCTGCACTTTCACTCGGCGCCACGATCTCGACATCGGCGCTTGCACAGGACAAGACGCTGACCATTGCGATCACCAACACGATCAACACGTTCGATCCGCATATGACGGCATCCGTCGGCACCGACCTTAGCTTGCTCAGCCACATCTATCCGTCGCTGGTTCTGCGCGGGCCCGACATGAAGATCGCTCCGGCTCTTGCAACCGAATGGACGAGCGTCGACGATCTGACCTGGCGCATCAAGCTGCGGTCGGACGCCACGTTCAACGATGGCGAGAAGATCGATGCCGAAGTGGTCAAATGGAACTTTGACCGTGTGCGCGACCCGGCCGTCAATGCCCGCATCAAGGCCTGGTTCACGCTGATCTCCGACGTCAAGGTCATCAGCCCGACCGAGATCGAGATCAAGACGAGTTCGCCCTATCCGGCGATGATCGGCCAGCTGTCGATGTTCTTCCTGCTGCCGCCGAAATGGGCCGCCGGGCACAAGCCGGCGACCGAGACCGCTTCGGGCGGCGCCTATGTCATCTCCTCCGTCAAGCCGGGCGAGAGCATCACCCTCGACGCCAATCCGCAATATTGGGGTCCAAAGCCGGATTTCGGCAAGGTCGTCGTCCGCATCATTCCGGATGCCGCCAGCCGTGTCGCCGCGCTGCTTGCGGGCGAGGTCGATTTCATCAACTCGATCCCGACCACGGAAATTACCCGGATCAAGACGAGCGGCAGTGCCCAGGCCAGCGCGGTGCCGAGCACCCGCACCGCCTTCATCAAGTTCAACACGCTGAAGCCGCCGCTCGACAACAAACTGCTTCGCCAGGCACTGAACTACGCCGTCGACAAGGAAGGCATCGTCAAGGCGATCTTCAACGACCAGGCCGAGATCGCCAAGTGCCAGGTGACATCGAAGAGCTATTTCGGCTTCAACGCCGATCTGAAGCCCTATGCCTATGATCCGGAAAAGGCGGCCGAACTTTTGAAGAAGGCAGGCGGTGCGCCGGCCGAGCCGATCGAAATCGAAGTGCCGACGGGCATCTACCTCAACGGCGAGGAAGTCGTCCAGGCCGTCGCCAGCCAACTGGAAGAGATCGGCGTCAAGACCAAGATCGTCGAGATGCAGTTCAGCGCCTATATGGACAAGTATCTGAAGACCAAGGACCTCGGCCGCATGAGCCTGCTCAGCCAGGCATGGCCGACGATCGATGCCGATGGTCTTCTGACCCTCTTCGCGCCGGGCAACATGTATGCCTATTGGGAGAATGCCGATTTCGGCAAGGCCCTGGCGGATGGCCGCTCGACCATGGACGTGGCGAAGCGCCAGGCGGCCTACAAGAAGGCGACCGAGGTGATGTGCGACGAGGCGCCGGCGCTCTTCCTCTATACCCAGCCCGCCACCTACGGCCTGTCCAAGCGCATCACCTGGACCGCTCGGGGCGACGACTGGGTCCGCGCTTTCGACATGAAGCCTGCGGCGAACTGAGTCCAGGACGCCAGATTGTGCCATCCCGCTTCACGCCGAGGCGGGGTGGTCTTCCATTGGCCCATGACAGTTGTCGAATCCAGCATCCACCGGACCGACGACCCGGCAGACGCACGCACTCGGACGCTATATCAGCAGAATAGGATACCCCATGCCGACAGTGACACTCAACAACGCCACCTTCGTCTACGACGACATCGGCAATCCCGATGCCGAGCCGATCATTGCGCTGCATGGCGGGCGCGGCATCGGCGATCGCCGCGGAGAGTTCAACGCCTACAAGGTCCTGTCGGACAAATACCGCGTCATTGCCTATGATCAGCGCGGCTGCGGGGAGACGAGCCTGACGCCGCCCTACACGTTCGAGCAGCTGGCCGATGACGTCGAGGCCTTTCGCGTGAACCTGTGCGGCGGCCGCAAGATCATCCTCGAGGGCGGTTCGTTCGGCGGCATGATCGCGCTCACCTATGCCGTGAAATACGGCCAGAACCTGTCGCGGTTGATCCTGCGCGGCACCGCTGCCAGCTATCACCACGAAGACGATGCCATGGTGGTGTTCAAGCAGCGTATTCACAAGGCGACCAGCGCTTCACTCGACATGCTCGACAAGATGTTCTCCGACAGGGTCAAGGACGATACCGAGCTGCGCCTGATCTGGCTGGCGCTGCAGCCGCTCTACTACGAAAAATTCGATCCGGATGCCGCGCTGGAGCGCACCCGCATCATGCATCTGCATGCCGAGACCCACAACGCACTGTTCAAGGAACGCCTCTACGATCTGCGCGACAAGCTGAAAGACATCCCGGTTCCGACGCTGGTCGTCTGCGGTGCGCAAGACTGGATCTGCCCGCCGAACCATTCGCGCCTGATCGCGGAAAGCATCCCCAGCGGCGAACTTCTCGAGGTACCGAATGCAAACCATGCGGTCCATGTCGAAGCGCATGAGATCGTGATCGCGGCGATCCGCGAATTTTTGGCGCGGACTGCGAACTGAGGTTCGCAAGCGCGCGATCTGCGATCCGTCAGCATCTCGCATCCTTCCGCCGTGCCGGCGGCGTTCCCGATGGCGAAGTGCCGTCTATGCCGACATGGTCTGCGGCACAGCCGGGACCTTTGCAACGGAACGACGCCCGGGTGATCCTTGGGCTCCTGCTTCGGAACTCCGTCGCCTCGGCAGTCGGTAAGATCAAGACGGCGGTTGAGGCACGGACCGACAAGATCGGCATGGCGATCGGCCGCGGCTTCGATAGGGGACGCTAGCGTTCATTTTCTTCTGCCGCTCGAATGTCTGTTTGAGAAAAATCCTTGCCCTTGAACAACAGGGGCGTGCCATTTCCCGAGCAAAGCACCCGGTCCAGCTCCGTTTCCCGACGGCCTTGACAACGAGTCGTCTTGCCAGCCAATCGGCGAATATTTTGGCCACTTTTCCGCTGGCTTCCCGTCATGCCGAAGCCCCCGCGCCACAGCCGGCGACCTTGTGACGGAACAAGGCCCGGGGCACATCCGTCAAACCCTCTTTCCGGCGGCATCGAACAGATGGAAGCGGGTGGCGTCGGCCGTCAGGGCCATGGTCTCGCCGATCTGGATGCCGGAGCGGCCTGGGACGCGGAAGACGACAGGGCTGCCGTCCGCGGTCACGGCATGAACATAGCTTTCGGCGCCGACCAGTTCGACCGCCGCTACCTGAACTTCAGCCCTGACGGCCCCGGGAACATTGCCGTTGGCGATGACGATATCCTCCGGACGGATGCCGATCGTGGCGGCATTGTTCGGCAGTCGCGCATCGGGCGACATCTTCCAGCCGGCGTCTTCGCCGAGTTTCATGAGGTTCATGGACGGCGAGCCGATGAAGGTCGCGACGAACGTGGTCGCAGGCTTTTCATAGAGCTCGATCGGCGTGCCGACCTGCTCGATCCGGCCGGCATTCAAGACGACCAGCCGGTCGGCCAGGGTCATTGCCTCCATCTGGTCGTGGGTGACGTAGATCGAGGTCGTGGCGAGCGAACGCTGCAGGCGGCGGATCTCGACACGCATCTGGACGCGCAGCTTGGCGTCGAGGTTGGAGAGCGGCTCGTCGAACAGGAAGGCGGCAGGCTTGCGCACGATGGCGCGGCCCATGGCAACGCGCTGACGCTGGCCACCGGAGAGCTGGCGCGGCTTGCGTTCGAGGAATGGCTCGATCTCAAGCGCACGGGCGGCCTCGGTGATGCGGCGATCGATCTCGTCCTTCGGCGTGTTGCGGTTCTTGAGGCCGTAGGCAAGGTTCTGCCGCACGGTCATGTGCGGATAGAGCGCGTAGTTCTGAAAAACCATGGCGATGTCCCGCTCTGCCGGTTCCAGTTCGTTGACGCGTTTGTCGGCAATCGTCACTTCGCCCGAGGAGATGCCTTCAAGACCTGCCACCATGCGCAGAAGTGTGGATTTGCCGCAGCCGGACGGACCGACCAGCACGATCATCTCGCCGTCTTCGATATCGAGCGACACGCCCTTGATCGCCTCGATGTTTCCGCCATAGACCTTGCGGACGTCCTTGAGTTCAATCCTTGCCATTACTTCTCGGTCTCCACCAAACCTTTGACGAACCAGCGCTGCATCAGCACCACGACGATGACGGGAGGAATAATCGCCAGGATCGCGGTGACCATGACGTAGTTCCACGGGGTCGAGGCATCCGCGAAATCGACCATGCGGCGCAGGCCGATGACGATCGTGTTCATCTTCGCGTCATTGGTGACCAGCAGCGGCCACAGATATTGTGTCCAGCCGTAGATGAACAGGATGACGAAGAGTGCCGCGATATTGGTCGTCGACAGCGGCAAAAGGATATCGCGCATGAAGCGGAACGGTCCCGCATTGTCGATACGGGCAGCCTCGACCATCTCGCCCGGGATCGTCAGGAAGAACTGCCGGAAGAGAAAGGTGGCGGTCGCCGACGCCATCAGCGGCAGCGTCAGTCCCGCATAGGTATCGATAAGGCCGAGATCGACGATGACCTTGTAGGTCGGCAGGATGCGCACTTCCACCGGCAGCATCAGGGTGATGAAGATCATCCAGAAGAAGCCCATGCGGAAGGGAAAGCGGAAGAAGACGATCGCAAAGGCCGACAGGAAGGAGATGACGATCTTGCCTATGGCAATCGCGATCGCCACCACGAAGCTGTTGAACAACAGTCGCTCAAGGCTCACCCCGACGACGCGCTCGACGCCGCCCGAGATGGATTCGGTGTAGTTCTCCATCATGTGGCCGCCGGGCAGCAGCGACAGCGGCGGACGGATGATGGCGGTCGACGTCGCCGTCGAGGCGATGAAAGTATAATAGATCGGAAAGGCGACAATGACGATGCCGAGGATCAGCATCAGATGCCCCATGAGGATGGCGAGCGGGCGGTTCTCAATCATCGGGTCACCTCAACCATAATGCACGCGCCGCTCGACGAAGCGGAACTGGAAAGCCGTGAGCGCGATGACGATGACCATCAGCACCACCGACTGGGCGGCCGACGAGCCGAGGTTGAGGTTCACGAAACCGTCGTTATAGACCTTGTAGACCAGCGTCTCGGTCGCCTTGGCAGGTCCGCCGCCGGTCACGGAGTGGATGATGCCGAACGTGTCGAAGAAGGCGTAGACGGTGTTGACGACAAGCAGGAAGAAGGTCGTCGGCGCAAGAAGCGGGAAGACGATCGTCCAGAAGCGGCGGCTGCCGCGGGCGCCGTCGATTGCGGCGGCCTCCAGCAGCGATTTCGGGATTGCCTGGAGGCCGGCGACGAAGAACAGGAAATTATAGCTGATCTGCTTCCAGGCGGCGGCAACCACGACCAGCACCATCGCCTGATCACCATTGAGCAATGGGTCCCAGGCAATGCCATTGCGTCTTAGAATATAGGCCAGGGTTCCCATGGCCGGATTGAACATGAAAAGCCACAGCATGCCGGCAACGGCCGGCGCCACGGCATAGGGAATGATCATCATGGTGCGGTAGAAGCCCTTGCCGCGCACCACGAGATCCGCCGCCGTCGCCAGCAGCAGTGCCAGGCCCATGGAGAGCAGGGCGGTGGCGACGCTGAAGACGATCGTCACCTGCAACGCATGAAGGTAATTCTCGTCCGACAGGATCAACCGGAAATTTGCCAATCCGACGAAATTGCTCTGCAGGCCGAACGGGTCTTCCCGCATGGCCGATTGATAGAGTGCCTGGCTTGCAGGCCAGAAGAAGAAAATGACCGTCAGGATGATCTGCGGCGCGACCAGGAAGTAGGGCAGGATCTTGTTCGGAAAGACGACGGTTTGCACGGGCAGGCTCCGTTGGAATGCGAACGGGGCCGCCCGTGCCGGGAAGATACGGGCGGCCTGGGCGGTGCTTACTTTTCGATTGCCTGCTGGATGGCGGCATTGCCACGTTCGACGGCCTTGTTGAGAGCAGTCTTGGCGTCCTGCTTTCCGGCCAGCATTGCCTCGAACTCCTCGTTCATGATGTCGCGGACCTGCGGCAGGTTGACGAGGCGGACACCCTTGGAGTTTTCGGTCGGTGCCTTGCCCATCATCTGCAGCAGCGGTGCCTGGCGGCCGGGGTTCTTGTCGTAGAAGCCGGACTTCTTGGTGTCTTCATAAGCCGCCATCGTCACCGGCATATAGCCCGAGACCTGGTGCAGGCGGGCCTGGATCTTGGTCTGCGACAGGAAGTTGAAGAATTCCGCCGTGCCCTTGTATTCCGCATCGCTCTTGCCGGCGAAGACCCAGAGGCTAGCGCCGCCGGGAATGGTGTTCTGCGGACGGCCGGCGCCTTCATAATAGGGGAGCTGGCCGATGCCGTAGTTCATGCCGGTCTTGATGATGTCGCCGAGACCGCCGGAGGATTCCGTCAGGATGCCGCATTCCCCTGATGTGAAGAGCTGTTTCGCTTCGGAAGTACGGCCGCCGTAGCGGAAGGTCCCGTCCTTGGCGAGGTCGGCGATAGACTGGAAGTGTTTGACGAAGAAGTCGGAGTTGAAGGCGAGCTTCACGTCCACGCCGGCAAGGCCGTTTTCGTTGCTGCCATAGGAGACGTTGTTCCAGGCGGCGAAGTTCTCGGTCTGGATCCAGGTCAGCCAGGTCGAGCTCATGCCGCATGGGGCAGCGCCGCTGGTCTTGATCTTCCTGGCTGCATCGAACACCTGCGGCCAGGTCTTCGGCGGGTTGGCGACATCGAGGCCGGCCTTCTGGAAGATATCCTTGTTGTAATAGAGGATCGGCGACGAGGAGTTATAAGGGAAGGACAGCATGGTGCCGTCCGGCTTCGAATAATAGGCGACGATGCCGGGCAGGTACTGCGACTTGTCGAACTTGTAGCCGCCCTTGGTGAGGACGTCAGCGACCGGTACGATGGCGCCCTGGGCACCCATCATCACGCCGCTGCCTGCGTCGAAGACCTGGATGATCGCCGGCGGCTGCTTGGCGCGGAAGGCGGCGATGCCGGCATTCAGCGTTTCCGGATAGCTGCCCTTGAAGACAGGAACGATCTTGTAGTCCTTCTGGCCCTCGTTGAATTCCTTGGAGAGCTGCTCGACGACCTCGTTGTTGGCGCCGGTCATGGCGTGCCACCATTGAATTTCGGTGACTGCCATGGCGCTCGACGCCATGAGCAGTGATGTGGTTGCGGCAATTGCCGAAGCAAGAACGATCTTCATGGATGTTTTCCTCCCTTTCCCATGAACAGACGATTGGGTCCGGCAGGACCCTTCTTGTGCGCGTCGCCCGATCCCGAGATTAGGAGCGCCGCGCGGATGCAGCGGCTATGCCGCCGCCGAATCTCCTCCGCTGACACCGGCGATGCGTTTGAGGTCACTGACGGCCCCGGGGCCTGCTGCGAGCACGGGCGCGCCCTTGGTCAGCCGCCCGCCTTCCGTGGGGAAGGGCAGGAACCAGCCGCCTGCTTCCTCGACGATGCAATAGCCGCCGAGGCAGTCCCAGGCGTGCATGTAGGGTTCGTAATAGCCGACCAGCCGGCCGGCGGCGACATAGGCGAGCATCAGCGCACCCGACCCAAGCCGGACGAAATTGCCGCCACCTTCGAGGAGATCGCTGACGATCTTGGCGACGGCAGCCGGCGTGACATGATGGTTGGCGCCGATGCCGGTCAGCCCGTTGCGGATCGTCTTGCGCCCGTCGAGCGAAAGCCGCTTGCCGTTCAACGTGGCGCCCTGTCCGGCCGCTGCGGAATAGATTTCTTCGTAACAGGGCACAAAAATGACGCCGACGACCGGCTTCTTGTCATGGAGGACAGCGATCGAGACGCACCAGTTGGGCATGCCGCTGACAAACGGGCTGGTGCCGTCGATCGGATCGACGACCCAGGTATAACCGGAACTGCCCTCGGCAAGCCCGTATTCCTCGCCCAGAAAGCCGTCATCCGCGAATGTTTCGGACACGCGGTCGCGGATGAGGTTTTCCACCTCCCGGTCGGCGATCGAAACGACATCCTGCGGATCGCCCTTGGTTTCGATGACCAATGTTTCGCGCCGGCTGAAATAGGCGAACGCGACCTTTCCCGCTTCCCGCGCAACCTTTTCGGCAAGCGCGTGACGATCCCTGATTTGCTGCTCGTTATTGTTCATGAAGAAACGTGTCCCTGTCTGCGGATCTTTCATTCCGCGATGATGGCGATGCCGCGGCTCTTGAGGCCGATGGCGACCTGTGTGCCGGGAGGAAGAGGGCGGTCGACCGACGGGTCGACGATGAACAACGTCCCGCCGCTCGTTTCCGCCTCGTATTCGATATGGTCGCCGAGATAGGCCGTATGCCTGATCCGCCCGAAAAAGGCGGCGCTTTCGGCCGGTTCGACCGTGATGGCATTCGGCCTTACCGCGAGCTTGCCGCGGCCGGGCCTCGCACCGCGCGCCGGCACGACATGCCTCAGGCCTTCGATGCCGACGGTCGCCTGTGTGCCCGAGATATCGATGATCTCGCAGGGCACGACATTCGCCTCGCCGATGAAGTCGGCGATGAAGGACGAGGCCGGTGCTTCGTAGAGGTCGCGCGGGCTGCCCTCCTGGGCGATCTCGCCGTCCTTCATCACGATGATCTTGTCGGAGACCGCAAGCGCCTCGTCCTGGTCGTGGGTGACGTAGACGGCGGTGAACTGCAGGCGTTGCTGAAGCTCGCGGATTTCGGTGCGGACGCGGCGGCGCAGCCGCGCATCGAGGTTCGACAGCGGCTCGTCGAGCAGCAGGACCTGGGGTTCGAGGACCAGCGCGCGGGCGACGGCAACGCGCTGCTGCTGGCCGCCGGAAAGTTCAGCGGGAAGGCGGCGTCCCATGCCTGCAAGGCCGACGAGTTCGAGCCCGTGTTCGGCCTTTTGGCGCGCCTCTCTCCTGCTCAGCCCGGACGACTCCAGCCCGTAGGCGACGTTGTCGAGTGAATTCATGTGCGGGAAAAGCGCGTATGACTGGAAGACCATCGAGACGTCCCGCTCGTTGGCCGGCAGCATGGTGACGTCCTTGCCGCCGATGAGGATGCGGCCGGAGCTCGGGTGTTCGAGGCCGGCGAGCATGCGCAGCGTCGTGGTCTTGCCGCAGCCGGAGGGGCCGAGCAATGTCACCAGCGTGCCGGGCTCGACAGTCAGCGACAGGTCGTGAATGGCCGTGAAGGCGCCGAAAGTCTTGCGGACGTTCTGGAAGACGACGGAGCCGGCCTGGGTGAGGCTCATGCGATTTTCTCCTGCTGCAGGGAGGTCGGAACGCGGGGGCGCGAGGCCGAAATGCGGTTTTCCCGCCGCAGCCGCCGTTCACCGACGATCAGTTGGAAGCCGGCGATGACGGCGATCATCACCACGATCAGCATCGAGGAATAGGCGATCGCCACGCCGTATTCGCCGTTTTCGACCAGGCCGACGATATAGGAGGTCGCCATGTTGTACTGGGCGCTGACCAGGAAGACGACGGCGCTGATCGAGGTGATGGCGCGGACGAAGGAATAGACCAGCGCTGCAGTGATCGCCGGCCTCAGGAGCGGCAGGATGACCTTGCGGATCGTGCGGAAGCTGGTTGCTCCGAGCGTCATCGAGGCTTCGTCGAGGCTCTTGTCGAGCTGGCTCATGGCGGCGATGCCGCCGCGTACGCCGACCGGCATGTTGCGGAAGACGAAGCAGGCGACGAGGATCAGGGCCGTGCCGGTCATTTCGAGCGGCGGCAGATTGAAGGCCATGATGTAGCTGATGCCGATGACCGTGCCGGGAATGGCGAAACTCATCATCAGGGCGAACTCGAAGAGCTCGCGGCCGGCGAATTTCTGCCGCACTATCACATAGGCCGTGGCCAGTCCGACGGCGGCGGTCAGCGGCGCCGAGATCAGCGCGATCTCCATCGTCGTCCAGAAGGAATTCCAGGCAACCCCCGTCCAGACCAGCGAACCATCGCGGACGGTGACGGAGAAAGCCTTGGCGTAATGGGCAAGCGTCAGCGTGTTGTCGAGGCCCCAGGTCTTCACGAAGCCGCCGAAGATGATCATGCCGTAGACGACGAGCGTGAAGATCATCCAGGGGATGACGAGCATATGTACGGCAATCGAAAGCGGGCGGGGCAGCGCGATATGGGAGCCGCTGTCGCCCTTGCCGGTGACGGTCGCGAAATTCCTGCCCGAAAGCCAGAGCCGCTGGGCGAGGAAGGCAGACAAGGTGAAGCAGAGCAGGATCATCGCAAGCACCGCGGCGCGGGCCGGATCGTTCTGCGAGCCGACGACGGCGAAGAAGATTTCCGTCGAAAGCACGCCATGACTGCCGCCGAGCACCAGCGGGTTGCCGAAATCCGCCATGCTTTCGATAAACCCGATCAGGAAGGCGTTGGCGAGGCCGGGCTTCATCAGCGGCAGGGAAACGCGCCAGAAGGTGCGCCAACGATTTGCGCGCAATGTCTGGGAGGCCTCCTCCATCGAGGGGCTCACGCCTTCGACGACGCCGATCAGCACGAGGAAGGAAATCGGCGTGAAGGAAAGGACCTGGGCGATCCAGATGCCGGTGAGGCCATAGAGCCAGCGGCTCGGCTCGATGCCGAAGACCGACGAAAGGCCCTGGGTGACGACACCGGCGCGGCCGAACAGAAGCGTGAGCGCAAGGCCGATGACGAAGGGCGGTGTGATGATCGGCAGCACGGTCAGCAGCCGCAGGCCCTTCTTGAAGGGAAAATGCGTGCGGGTCGCGACCAGTGCGAAGGCGAGACCGAGCAGCGTCGAGCCCGCAGCCGTCATGATCGCCAGGAAAAGCGTGCGCCAGGCGATCCCGCAGCGGCTGCCGCCGGCAAGACAATCGAGGCTCCAGATCGAGGAATCGGCGATGTTGCGGCTGAAGCCGTCGAAATTCACCGAACCGTCGAAGTCCTGGAAGGCACCGATGAACATGCTGCCGATCGGATAAAAGACGAAGACCGTGACGAGGAAGATCAGCACCGAGATGGTCGAGACGACAAACGCGTCGCCGCGCATCACCCCCCTTTCGGCAAGGCCGAAGGAAAATAGCAGGACGAAGACCACGGACATCAGGACGGCGCCGGCACCCATCGACGGCTGGCCACCGGCGAGCTCACCGAAGAGCGTCTGGGTGATCGCCCAGCTCCAGCCGGTATTGCCGATCGCGAGCCCCTGGAGGGCGAGAAAGACGATGCCGAAGCCGCCCGCCCAGGCGAGAAGCGCGCCGCGCCGCATCGGGTCGGTCACGAACCGCGCCGCGGCTGCGCCCAGAAGTGCCAGCAAGGCGGCCAACAGCCAAAGCCGGCCGTGCACGAAGATCTGCAGCATCCCGGGAGCAGCCGAGGCCGCTCCCGGGAAGTCCCCCAGCCAGGAGAATGACAGAAAACCCTTCTCGATCCGGTACCACGGCACAACGACCATGGCCGCGGCGCCGAAGGCAAGGACAAGGTCCAGTCTGCGATTGCGATTGTCCATGGCCGGCCGCGACCTCATCGAGAGCATGGAAAGTCCGGTCGCGCTACAGGCCAAGCCGCAGCGCGACGATGGCGATCGGGATCAGTTGGCGCTCGCGCCGATTTCCTTGTCCCAGCGCTCGAGCAGTTTTTTGCGGGTGTTCGGGTCGCCGTATTTGGTGAAGTCGTAGTCGATCAGCTTGATGTCCGCGAACTTCGGCGCTTCCTTCGGCACTTCTGCCTTGGCGTTTGACGGAAGCTGGAAGGACTTCGCCTCCTTCATGTGCGACTGCACGTCGGCCTTCAGCGCCCAGTCATACCACTTCTTGGCGTTCTCCAGGTTGCGGGCGCCCTTGACGATCGACATCGAGCCGATTTCGTAGCCGGTGCCTTCGCAGGGTGCGATCGACTTGACCGGGAAACCCTCGACCGTCTGGGCGACCGCATCATGCATGAAGACGATGCCGATCGCCGTCTCGCCGCGGGCGGCGGCCTTGACCGGCGCCGAACCGGACTTGGTATATTGCGAAATGTTGGCGTTGAGCTTCTTCAGATAGTCATAGGCCTTGTCTTCGCCCATGATCTGCACCAGCGTCGCCAGCGCCGTGTAGGCGGTACCGGACGAATTCGGGTTGGCCATCTGGATCTCGCCTTTGAACGAGGCGTCGAGAAGGTCGGCCCAACACTTGGGCTCCTTGTAGTTCTTCTGCTTGAAGAGTTCGGTATTGTAACCCCAGCCGAGCGCGCCGGCATAGACGCCGACCGTGCGGAAGCCGGAGCTTTCGGCCTGCTTCTTCGCCCAGTCGTTGAGCTCTCCGAGAAGCGGCGACTTGTATTCCTGCGTCAGTCCCTCGGATGCCGCCTGCAGATGAGGATCGCCGGTCCCCGCCCACCAGATATCCGTTTTCGGATTGCGCGCTTCGGCGCGGATCTTGGCATAGGTTTCACCGGACGACAGACGAACCATGTTCACCTGGATGCCGGTATCCTTCTGGAACATCTGCTGCATCATCTCGCAGATGACCACGTCGGCAGAGCAGATCAGATTGAGTTCTTCCGCGGCACGAGATGCCGAGACATTCATAGTCAAGCCAGCCGCAAGAGCGGCAGCGGCCGTGAGAGCCAGACGCATGATTATCCTCCAAGATTGTGGTGACGCCTCCACATCACCCGCCTTTGCAAGCGTGTGCAATGGTTCCACGTAGTTGCGGATCTTGTCAATAACAAATCGCTAAAGAATTTGGGCTGAAGCCGTTTTTCTTGTCATCGGCTTGTTGCACTCGCTTGCAAAAATGGGCATTGATTGAGGCAAGGGAGAGGGCGATGAGCCGCAAGATTTTTGTCAGCGCCAAGGACGTCGCTGACCGGGCCGGTGTGTCCAGGTCGGCTGTTTCGCGCACGTTCACGCCGGGTGCAAGCGTTTCGGAAGAGACGAGGCGACGGGTGACCGAGGCTGCCGAGGCGCTGGGTTATCACGTCAACCACCTCGCCCGTGGGCTTATGCGCAATGAAAGCGGCATCGTCTGCCTGATCGTTTCCGAGCTCGACACGCCTTACCGCGCCAGCCTCATTCGAGCCCTTACCGGCCAGCTCCAGAGCGCCTCGAAGATCGCCATGCTGATCAATACCGATCGCTCCGACGACAGCGTCGACCAGGCGCTCCGGCAAGCGATCAGCTACCGGGCCGACGCCTCGATCATTCTGTCCGGCATGCCGGACAGGTCGATCACCGATCTCTGCCTGAAGAGCGGGCAAAGGCTTGTGCTGATCAACCGCGACGAGGATCGGGACGGCGCCCTGATGATCAACCTCAATGATCGCGATGCAGCCCGCCGTAGCTTCATCGCCTTGCTGCGCGCCGGCTGTCGCAACTTCGCCTTCGCCAATTCGGAAGCGATGACGCCGAGCCTGATGGCTCGCGAGGAGGGTTTTCGCGCGGCCGGTCGCGAACACGGCTTGGAGGTGACCGTCGAGCGTTTCGGCTCCACCACCTATCAGAGCGGCGCGGTGCTGGCGCAGCGGCTGCTCACCCGCGAGAAGCGGCCGGACGCGATCTTCTGCGTCAACGACCTGCTTGCCTGTGGGCTGATGGATGCCGCGCGGCATCAGTTCAACCTTGCCATTCCGTCCGAACTCTGCGTCGTCGGGTTCGACGACATAGAGCAGGCGTCCTGGTCCTCCTACAATCTCACCACCTTTGCCCAACCCGTCGACCGGATTGCGGCCGAAGCCGTCGCCTGGCTCGATCAGGTGACACCGGGGGAGGCGAACTCCCGCAGACTCGAAGCCGAACTCGTCTGGCGCGGATCGGTGAGGGGCGGATGACGCGGTGAAGGAGTACGGGATAGGCCACCGTGGCCTACCTCACTTGATGCCCGAGAGGTCGAAGGCGGGGACCACGTCTCCTTCCGTGCGGAACAGCCGTTCCAGTTCCGCCACATCCGGGCATGCGGGGACGGACTCCAGAAATGCCGGGTCTATCCCGGTTTTGGGGAGCGCGATGACCGCTGTCGCGAGCAGCGTCGTCCCGGCCTCGATCGGTCCACGAAGCTGGGGAAGCAGCGTCTTTGCGTGAATGAGGTTGGTATTGGCGATCGGGCTCATGGCATGGCCTTCTCGCCCGAAGGCAGGCGAGAGGTCGACGATGGCGCTTGTGTCGGTTTGGCCGCGCCAAACGGCGAAACCTCTGCCTTGCTCCGCAATATCGGTATTAAAATCCGCCTGCTCGACGGCGAAGCCGCCTTCCGTCGTTTGAAGAGCGCGGGGCGTGACAATGCGGTGGATGCGGATATGCCAGGGGTTGGCCGGCACCAGCCATGTCTCTACCGTGACATCGCTCCAGGGCTTCCAGCGGGAGTAGAGCCTGTCACCGGCGATCAGCGCCTGCTCGAGCGTCTCGCGCATGCGAAAATGCGTGCCGTCGTCGGAGAGACCCAGCATGCCGTCAAAACTTGCGGCCGCGAAATGCCGGTCGTTGGCCTCGATGTTGAAGGCGTAGCGGGTGGAATAGACGAACTTCGAATATTTTTCGTTGGCACCGCGCATCCTGTCGTGCTGCTGACCGGAGGCGAGAACCACGACATTGCCGGGCGTGTGCATGGCGACCATGCCGGGTTCCTTGAGTGGAACAGGGTCGGCAAAGGATGGCGCGGGCGCTTCTTGCGCCATCCAAAAGGCGTGGTCGGCGGGCAGGGCCAGGGGCAAAAAGAATTTCATCGCCCAATAGGGCGAGCAGGGCGAGTTGTAGCTCTCGCTCATCAAGAGATTGGGATAACCGTAGCCGATCGACAGCACCCCGTCGCGGTCGGCGATCGGAAGTTTCGACCACCAGCGGATATGGCGCATGTAATAGCCTTTGATCTCGGCCCACGGCAGGGCCTCGACGCCCGCAAACGCCAAGGCGCCCCAAAAGCCGCCGGCCGCAAACCGATATGTCTGGCTGCGCCCGAAGGCGAGGGCAGCGCCATCCGGGCCGAACCAGTGACGGATATCCTGCGCAAACACCCGGGCACGTTCGCGATAGGCATCGCCGCGCGCGGTATCGACCTTTGCCAGAACCGAATAGATCAGCGCATAAAAATGCATCGCAAACGGGATATAATGGTCGACGCGCTTCACCGGCCCGTCGCGATACCAACCTTCGCCAAGCCGAAAGGCCTCCGTCTCGTCGAGATACTTCTCCGTCATGGATCGGTCGAAGCTTATGCCGACGCGTGCGAGGCCGAGATCGATGAGAACCCGGAAGAATTTCCAGTTGTTGTCGATGAATTCCTTGTCGCGGGCGGACAGGAGGTAGGCCGCGACGGTTTTCTTCTCTCCTTCGCTCAGCGGCTCCCAGATATGTTCGGGCACCGTGGCAAGCGCAAAACCGACCGCGGCCAGTTCCACCTGACGCTGGTCGCGATCGGAAATGTCGCCCCAATATTCCGGATGGGACGGATCGGTGCCGCTTGCGAGGCCGCGGCGGTAGAGATCCCAATGGGGGAAATCATGGCCTCCGGCTGCGAGCGGTACGATACCCCAGAGCGGTCGGGCGAAACCTTCGAGGTCGGCCGCGGCACGGTCGAAATGCGCGCCTGTCGCGCTCAGGCGGACCCGCGCGCCGCCTGGCGAAAAATAGGGAAGAAGCGGTTTGAACAGATCCAGGACCGCCTGGCCAAGATCGTCTCGGGACAGAAGAGGGTTCCCGTATAGGGGATTAGCTCGAACTGGGTCGTAGATCACTGGCAAACCATTTTCATTGAAAAAAAGAGACCCGCGGAGGTACTCGCTTCCGCGGGTCGGGCTGTTACTTGATGGCCTTCACGCCTTCGGTCATTTCCTTCAGGCCGTCGTCGATTGAGATGTTGTCGGTCATGATCGAGTCATGCGCACGGTTAAGAACAACTTCGATCTTCGCGGCATTTGGATTGACGGCCATTTCCAGGAAGGACTTGCCGGCTTGGAGTGCGTCCTTGCTCGTCTGATCCTGCGGGAACCCCGGCAGCGATGCGATCTTGGCGGTGACTTCCGGCGTGCGAACGGTCGGGATCGTGCCGGTGCCGGCAATGATGGCCGCCCCTTCCGGGCCGGTGACGAACTTGATGAAGTCGAGCACCTCGGCCTTGTGAGTGGAGTTGGTGTTGACGGCGAGACCGGAAATCTGCGCTGCGGTTGTGCCTGCTGCAACGCCATCCGGATGCGGGAACTTCACGATTCCCCAGTTCTTGCTCTTGGATTCGCCGGAGGCAACCTTGGCGATCTGGGTGCCGACGAACCAGGTACCCATCGGCAGCATGCCGATCGTGCCGTTGAAGAACAGCGCCGAATAGTGAGTGTTGGAGGTTTTCAGCGACCCATAGGACGGAACGACGCCGGCCTTCTGCAGGGCAAGGGCGCGCTCATACCACGGCTTCAGGAAGGCGTAGTCCGGACCCGCCAGTGTCTGTTTGCCGTTGAGAATGCCCGGAAGCTGGACCGTGGAGCGCCACGTGTGGAAGAGCGCGCCATAGGTCTTGTTCGCGCCCATGCCGCCGGCGAGCTTGGTGGCGATCTGGTCGAACTGCGTCCAGGTCAGGTCGTTGGTCGGGTAGGCAACACCGGCCTTGTCGAAAATGTCCTTGTTGTAGTAGACGACCCAGAAATCCGAACGGAACGGCAGGGCATAGACCTTGCCGTCGATCTTGAGTTCGTCGACGAGGCCGCCGAAGGACGCGGGATCGATTTTCTGTTCCGTCATGAAGCCGGTGAGGTCCGAGATCGAACCGGCACGGACGAGGTTCGCGTAGTTCGGAACGTCCTTGACGGTGACGATGTCGATATCCTTGGAGCCGCCCGCGAGCTGCGTGGCGATCATCTGCTGGTAGTCCTGTGAACCGAGGTCGACGGATTCGAACTTAACGTTCGGATGTTTGGCCTGGTATGCCGCTATCAGTGGCTTGTAGTACGCGACCTTGTCCCAATCCCACAACGCCCATTTAAGCGTCACGGCGTCCCCCGACTGTGCGTAGGCCGATCCTGCGATAGAACCCGCCAAGGCAAGACCCGCCATCGCGAACTTTGCCGATCTCCCGAGTTTTTCCAAATACATTCCGTTCTCCTTCCCTGAAGTGTCTCTGGATTAGATATGCGTAGCGTCACCAGCCTGCGGTTCGCGATGCGCCTGTATTGCCATTGGCAGGGCTAGAACCATGACCGCTGCCCGATGGACGCCGAATGCGACGGCGAACATTCCGAGTGAAAAGTTGAGGGTGGCCGGCATGAACACGGACACCGGATAAAAGACGATATGCGCGAGCCAGAGCGCAGCCACGAATGCAAGCGCGCCGAGCGCCGGCAGTGGACGGACGACCGATGCAATGGCTGCCAGCCTGAGCAGCGTTGGCGCCGAAAGATCACGCATCACCATCAGCACGACGAGGTGGCAGGCCACCACGACGATGAAGACGGTCGCGACCAGTGCGATCGTCAGCGGCAGGGCCAGCACGAGATTGTCTTTCGCGGTCGCGGCATAGGTGACGATCGCATAGACGCCGAGGCCGATGGCAAGGGTGAAGGCCAGCCCCCACGCGGTCGCGCGCCAGAAATACCGGAAAAACGCTTCGACAAAGTCGCGCAGGAGATAGGTGTTCCGGTCCTCGACGAAGGCGACCGAAATGCGGGCGGTCGCGGCGATGGCGGCGGGAATGGTGACGACGAATAGTGCGGCCAGAATGAACAGGATGTTCAATTTGACCATCTCCCACCATTCGCGCGCGAACGTGTCGGCGAAAAGGGCGAGACCGGTCTTCTTCGGCGCATTCTTCGGAATGCCCGGCCCTTCCTTCGTCCACATGTCGCGCAGCCATTGCATGGCCGTCTCCTCCCGCGCGCCTAATAAAGGATCGAGCGCTCCGTTTGCTTGTCGAACAACTGCATATTGGTGGTGTCGACGACCAGCTTGACCTCCTCGCCGATCGCGCCCTTGAAGCGGGGCGACACGCGCGCGATGAGGCTGCGCCCGCCGGCGACGATATTGAGGTGGATTTCCGAGCCCATGGGTTCGGCGAGTTCCATGAGGGCGCTGAAGGGCGCCAGATTTTCCGCTGCAATATCGGCCGGCGGCAATTCGTGAAAATTCTCGGGCCGGATGCCGATGACCAGTTCGCGGCCTTCGTAGGGTGCGATGCGGTTTTTGTCGAAATGCGCCGGCAATGGCAGTTCCCGCCCGTCGAACGAGGCAAAATATCTCTCGCCTCGCCGCTCGATCACGGATGGCATCATGTTCATCTGCGGCGCGCCGATAAAGCCCGCGACGAACATGTTGACGGGGCGATCGTAGAGGTTCTGCGGCGTATCGACCTGCTGGATATGCCCGTCCTTCATCACCACGATGCGGTCCGCCATTGTCATCGCCTCGATCTGGTCGTGGGTGACGTAGATGAAGGTGGCATCGAGACGCTTGTGCAGCTTGGTGATCTCGGCGCGCATGGTGCCGCGAAGCTTGGCGTCGAGATTGGAGAGTGGTTCGTCGAGCAGGAAGACCGCCGGATTGCGGACCATGGCACGTCCGAGCGCGACGCGCTGGCGCTGGCCGCCGGACAGAGCCTTCGGCTTGCGGTTGAGAAGGTGGGTGATGTCGAGGATCTTCGCAGCGTCCTGAACCTGGCTGTCGATGAAATCCCGGGACACTTTCCGAAGCTGCAGGCCGAAAGCCATGTTCTTGTAGACGGTCATATGCGGGTAAAGCGCATAGTTCTGGAAGACCATGGCGATGTCGCGGTCCTTGGACGGCACGTCGTTCATCATGTTGCCGCCGATCTGAAGCTCGCCGCCGGAAATCTCTTCCAGCCCGGCGATCATCCTGAGCGTCGTCGATTTGCCGCAACCCGAAGGCCCGACGAGGATGATGAATTCCTTGTCGGCGATCTCCAGATCGATGTCATGGACGACAGTCAGCGCGCCGTAGGACTTGTTCAGTTTTTTCAGTGAAATGCTGGCCATCGGATTCTCTCACCAATAGGAAGACCAGGCGCGCGACAGGCGCGTCAGGGCTTCCATGTAATAATAGTCGCCCCACGAGACGCACTCGTCGACGCCTTCGCCGCGGCAGGTGTTGTAGGGCGATTTCTTGGAATAGGTCCCATGCAGGACGAGGCCGTTGGAGATCGCCGGGTCCTTTACCGCGTAATGCTCGACGAGGCTTTTCATCATGCGGCGCGCAAGCTCACGGTAACGCGCGGCCACGTCTGCTTCGACCAGCTCGGCCATTTCGAGCAGCCCGCAGGCGACGATTGCGGCTGCCGAGCTGTCGCGGGGCTCGCCATCTCCGTCCGAGAATACCAGATCCCAATAGGGCACCAGGTCGGCTGGCAGCTTCTTTAGATAGAAGTCGAGAAGCCGGTCGAAGGTGTTGCGATATTCGTCGATCGGCTCGTAGCGATAGGAAAGCGCCATGCCGGCGATGCCCCACGCCTGCCCGCGCGCCCAGAAACTGTCGTCCTTGTAGCCCTGCTTCGTTGCACCACGAACAGGTGCACCGGTAACCGGGTCCATGTAGAACGTATGGTAGGTGGAATCGTCCAGCCTGACCGAGTTTGCCAGCGTCGTGCGGGCATGGATGAGCGCGATGTCGCGATATTTTGGATCGCCAGTCTCGCGGCTTGCCCAATAAAGCAGCGGCAGGTTCAGCAGGCAGTCGATGATGTAACGATATTCCTCCGCGACACCCTTGCGGCCCCAGGCCTGGATGAACTGGCCGATCGGCTGGAAGCGCTCGACAAGCTGGTCCGCGGCCAGAATGGCGGCCTTGCGCCCGTCCTCATCGCCGACCAGCTTCCATGCCGCGATGCACGATGGCGAATAGAGAAAGCCCATGTCGTGGTGGTCGGTCTCGATGCGGTTCTCGATCCGGTGCAGGAAACTCTGCACCTGGATCTGCGCCGCATGCTGAAAAACCTTGTCGCCTGTGTGCTCGAACGCCAGCCAGATTTCTCCCGGCCAGAAGCCTGCGGTCCATTGGGTATTCTCGACGGCGGGATAAAAATTGCCGACGCTGGAATGGTTCTGGGACGCATAGGTGAAGGCCGGCAGATTGTGCCGGATCTGGGCGACGGCGAGATCGAGCGCTGCCTTGACCTCGACATCCGTGATCGGTTGGGGAGCGATCTGCACAACGGCATTCATGACGTTAACCCTTGAGGCCCGATGAGGCGACGCCTTCGACGAAGAAGCGCTGCAGCGACAGGAAGACGATCAGGACGGGAATGAGGGCGACGACCGATGCCGCCATGATCAGCCCGTATTCGGCGGAATATTGCGAGATGAACATACGCAGGCCGATCTGGATCGTCTTCAGCTCCGTCTTGGTCAGATAGATCATCGGGCCGAGGAAGTCGTTCCAGGTGGTGACGAAGGTGAAGATGGTCAGCGTCGAGAGCGCGGGCTTGGACAGCGGCAGCATGATGCGCGCCCAGATCTGATATTCGTTCATGCCGTCGATGCGTGCCGCCTCGCAAAGCTCCGTCGGGATCGACATGTAGAACTGCCGCATGAGGAACACGCCGAAGGCGGTGAACGCCTGCAGGCAGATCAGCGCCAGATGCGTATTGTTCAGACCGAATTCGCGCATCAGCAGGAACTGAGGCACCATATAGACCTGCCAGGGCATGGCGATCGTCGCGATATAACCGAGGAAAAGCGTGTTCTTGTAGGGAAAATCGAGCTTGGCAAAGGCATAGGCGGCGAAGCTCGACGTCAGCAGCTGGAGCAGAGTGACGATGATCGTCAGCTTCGATGTGTTGTAGATGAAGAGGCCGAGCGGGATCTTCGTCCAGATGTCCACGTAGTTCTGCCACTGCGGTTGCGATGGAATCCACTCGATCGGAAAGACGAAGACGTCGCGGCTGAGCTTCAACGAGGCAGAAAGCATCCAAGCGAAAGGCATCAGCATCACGGCGGTGATGACGATGACCGTCGCATAGATTGCGACCCTCTTGGCAGTGATCTTGTGTCCGGCAATCTTCACGGATCAATCCTCCCTCTGTCGGCGGAACTGGACGACCGTGACTGCCAGCACGAGAAAGAAGAGAACGAGCGCAATCATGCTGGAATAACCGAGGTCCCAGGAAATGAAGGCTTCGTTGTAGATGTGATAAACGAGGACAAGCGTCGAGGTGCCGGGGCCGCCCTGGGTGATCATGTAGATCTGATCGAAGACCTTGAACGACTGGATCGTCAGCATGACGGTCACGAAAAAGGTCGTGGGGGCGAGCTGCGGCACGGTGACATAGATGAACTTCTGCCACGAATTGGCACCGTCGAGATCGGCCGCTTCGTAAAGCTCGGAATTGATGCCCTGCAGCCCGGCGAGATAGACGACCATGTAATAACCCATGCTCTTCCAGATGCCGAAGAGGATGACCGTCACCATCGCCCAATGCCGGTCGGCCGCCCAGCCCGGCATGTCCTTGGGGTCGAGGCCGAGCGTGTAGAGGATCATGTTCACCGGCCCCATTTCGGGGTTGAAGATCATGTTCCAGACCACGGCGACAGCCACCAGCGACGCGACGTACGGAAAGAACATTGCCGTTCGGAAGAAGTCGCGCCCGAAAATCTTCTGGTTCAGCAGGATCGCCAGGCCGAGCGCGCAGGCAAGCGTCGCGGGCACCGACACGACCGTATAGATGATCGTGTTCCAGAATGCGGCAATGAAGACCTTGTCTTCGAACAGCCGCCAGAAATTGTCGAGACCGGCGAAGGTGATCGCATTGGAGCCGTCCCAATGCATGAACGCCAGCACGAAGGCGAACAGGATCGGTCCGAGCGTAAAGACGGCAAAACCGAGGAAATTCGGGGCGATGAAGGAGTAGGCGACCAGCGCGCTCTGTATCTTGCGCCGGCGGCGCGACAACACCTTGCTCGGCCGCCGGGACGCGGCCGGCGCATCACCCGCGGCAATGGTCGAATTCGATATGGACACTTTATCCCTCCTCGAACCAGGATGCTCCGATCGATGCCCAAGGGCTATCCACGGCCCGCCATTGTGTCACGAGCGTGCCGCCTCCCTACCGAGGGGATAGCACATCTCTCACATTGGTCAAACAAGTTTATGGATAAATCATATGAATTCTGTAGTCATCTCAAAATACGTATGATAGGTGGCGAATGAGGTCGTTTATCGGTCGCATGGAGGAAGGCTGATGTTCAGCGAGATCGCCGGGTCTTTGCCGCCGGTTTTGGGGGACTTCATGCCCGGCGCGCCGATCGGCGATCGGGCCGCCTGGGATGCCGTATCGGATGATATGCGTTCCGCAGTCATCCGGGATGCGGAGGCGGCGCTTGGCCGGCCGTGGTCGCTCATCAAGGCTTCCGACTACCGGGAATATTCGCTGAACGGGAACCGCTCCCGCTTTGAGGCGCTGTATTTTTCGCGGCGGCGGATGTTGAACGATATGGTTCTTGCCGAGCTGCTCGAGGGCAGGGGGCGTTTCATCGATGCAATCGTCGACGGTGTCTTCCTGATCTGTGAGGAAAGCGGCTGGCAGCTTCCGGCTCACAACGCCTACGAGCGGGGCGGACAGCGGTTTGCCTTGCCCGATACGGAGCAGCCGGTCATCGATCTGTTTGCGGCGGAGACGGGTGCCCTGCTGGCGACCGTGGCCGCTCTGATGAAAGATCGGCTCGACGAGGTCAGTCCGCAGGTCGTCGCCCGGATCGAGCGGGAGGTCCGGCTGCGCATCGTGTCGCCCTATCTCGACCGGCATTTCTGGTGGATGGGAAACGGCACTGAGCGAATGAACAACTGGACGGCGTGGATAACGCAGAACGTCCTGCTTTCGACCTTTGTCCTGAAGACGGAACAGGACCTGCGGCGGCGGATCGTCGGGAAGGCCCTTTCCAGCCTGGATGCCTTCATCAAGGATTACGCGGAGGACGGGGCCTGCGAGGAGGGAGTGGTTTATTATCGCCATGCGGCGCTCTGCATGGCCGGGGCGATGGCCATTCTCGACACGGTTGCTCCAGCTTCGATGACGCCGCTCTGGAAGGCTCCAAAAATCCGCGGCATGGCGGAATATATCGTCAACATGCATGTCGCCGGCCATCACTATTTCAACTTTGCCGATTCCGCCGCCGTCGTGGAACCCTGCACCGTGCGCGAGTATCTCTTCGGTAAGGCCGTTGGGTCGAACGTATTGGCGGCATTCGCCGCGCGCGACCGGCTGTCGTCTGGGCACAGGCACCTGCCAGAGGAATGGAACCTCTGGTACCGCGTGCAGGAGCTGCTGGTAACGCCGGCAGTCGGCACCGAACCGAAGCCGCCGGATGATATGTTTTATCCCGGGATCGGCCTATTCGTTGCCCGCGACGACCGCTTCGCGCTCGCCGTCAAGGGCGGCAATAACGGGGAAAGCCACAACCACAACGACGTCGGCAGCCTGACGGTCTACAAGGACGGCAAGCCGTTCCTGGTCGACGTCGGAGTCGAAACCTACACCGCCAAGACCTTCTCCTCCGAGCGCTACGACATCTGGACCATGCAGTCGGGTTTCCACAACCTGCCGACTTTCGGAGAGGTGAACCAAGCCGACGGCGCGGAATTCGCGGCGCGTAATGTCCATACCGAGTTCACCGAAGACCAGGCGCAAATATCTCTGGACATCGCAACCGCCTATCCGGTCGAGGCGCGCGTGCGGTCCTATCGGCGAACCGTCACGCTCCGGCGCGGGCGGGAGATCGAGGTCGTCGACATCCATGAGGGTGACCTGCCGGCCGTGCTTTCGCTGATGACCTGCGTCGAGCCGATTATCCACCATGCGCTTTATTTCGAAGGCCTCGGCCGCATCGATCTCGAAGGAGCCGGCGAGGTCGAGATTGACGCAATCGACATCGACGATGCCCGCCTGCGCATCTCCTGGTCCTCGAGAATTTATCGACTGCGCATCCCCTTTGCCGGAACGCGCCTGCAACTGCGGATCGTCTGAGGAGGACGAGCATGGAATTGACACTGAAAGTCGTGGATGTGGCGGGCGAGGTTCGCGCCGAGGCAACGGCTATGGACGAGGCCTATCTCGTCTATCGCAACGTCTACAAGGAGGGCGATCAGGTCGTCGTCGAAGCATCTGAGCCGGGATATCTGATGCTCGCCCTCGACGACGCGATGGCTCCCGCCATCGTCTATATGAAGGGCGGGACCTATGCGCTCGGGGTACCCTTCGGTTCCAAGCGCATTCCCTATTCACCGCGGGCCTTCGAGGGCGGAATCCACAGGTTATGCGTGCGCAAGGCGCGGGCGGAGGAAATCGCCGCGCGCCGGAACCTCGCCCTCAATCCGTGGGATGACCATGCCAACGCCTCCGTCTTTCCGCATGCCAAGGCGAATGTGGAGACGCGTGGAGAGGCGGTTTTCGCGGCGCGCAACGCCATCGACGGTGAAAAGGCCAATGACGATCATGGCTTCTGGCCCTATACAAGCTGGGGGATCAATCGCGACCCCGAGGCGACGCTGACCCTCGATTTCGGTCGGCCGGTGAAAATCGACGAAATCGTCCTCTACCTGCGAGCCGATTTTCCGCACGACGCATGGTGGGAAGAGGCGAGCGTCACCTTTTCCAACGCCGAAACCGTGTGTTTTTCACTGATCAAAACGGGTGCGGCGCAATGCTTTCCGGTGAGGGGACAGACGGTTGAATGGATCAGGCTGCACAGCCTGATCAAGGCCGACGATCCTTCGCCCTTTCCGGCGCTGACGCAGATCGAGGTCTGGGGACGTGAAGCGGATTAGGGCAGAATGTCGGCCCGGACCATGTCGCCGATATGCTGCGGGATCAGCTTGAAAACGCCTTGAAATCCCTCAGCACATCCCGGTAGCGGATCTGGCTGCCTCTCAGGTGGTCGCGCATGGCATTGCGCGCCGCCTCCTCGTTGCGATCCGAGATCGCCACGACGATCGCTTCGTGTTCCTTGTGGATCATGCGGCGGTAGGCGGTCTGTTCACCGGACCGTTCGCCGGGTGTTGCCCTCGATTGCGGAATAGCCGCGGTGCCATGAAATTCCAGATGCTGCCGGAACAGCGGATTGTTGGTGGCGTCGGCGATGGCGAAATGCAGTGCGAGATCCGCCTCGCGGATGGATTCATTCTGTTCGATGCACCGCAGAATTTCACGATGACGCTCGAAGATCGCCTCTTCCTGGGCTGGAGACCGGCGCATGGCAGCCAGACCGGCAGCCTCGATCTCCAGCGGCGCCCGCACCTCGAGCACCTCCAGATCGGACGAGACGCGCGCCCGGTCGATTTTCCGACCCGAAGGGGCCGGAGCATCCTGGCTGAGAACATAAATTCCCGCCCCCTGCCTCACTTCGACAAGCCCATCCGAGCGCAGCGCGGCGACCGCTTCGCGGATTACCGTCCGGCTTACGCCATGCGTTTCCGTCAGTTCCACCTCGCTCGGGAGCTTGTCACCGGGGGAGTATTGGCCGCCGGCAATGGCTGCCCGAAGGCTTTCGCCCACCCGTGACACCAGTGATCCCGGTCCCTTGTTCCGATCCTTGGTCTGGGTCGTCACGCTCAATCCCCACTGCAACGATGCGACGCATCTGCGCCGTATTCATCACACGTGTATGACAAATTCCGGTCCATATCAATCCAAGAGTAAATTCCATTTGTCTTTGGCAGCATCAAACGGGCCAAACGACCTCCGAAACTAAAGCTGGACGCTTAAATTTGTCTGCTGTATCTCATCGATTGGCCGAATACTGAAAATTGGTATGATGACATAGGCGTGCCATTTGAAGATATCCGTCTGCCGGGAGCATATGGGCATAAGCCTGCTTCGAGGCGTTGGAGGAGGTGCAGGATGAGTGAGGGAATGCGGATCGATCCAGAGCCGGAATCCGAGATGGATCGAGAAGCCAGGCTGCAATTCCTCACCTGGGAGCGCAAACCTGCGGATATTGAAAGCGATCTCCAAAAGAAATTGAAGGAGAAGCTGGCGCAATCTGCAGGTGCGCAAATCGCAGAAACCGCTTACATCGCAAGAGATGCCCGCATTTTCACATCCTCTCTGATCGTCGGCGATCGTTCCTGGATTGCGGGGCATGCTCTCGTGCGGGGAGATGTGGAAATCGGCTCCGGTTGTTCGGTCAACCCTTACGCCTGTATTTCCGGAAAGGTCCGGTGCGGAAACGGTGTGCGCATTGCGTCGCTCGTTTCGATCGTCGGTTTCAACCACGGTTTCGACGATCCCAATATGCCCATCAACGATCAGCCTCACGAGACGCTCGGCATTACGATTGGCGATGATGTGTGGATCGGCGCCAATGCAGTCATTCTTGACGGCGTGACGATCGGCAGCGGTGCGGTTATCGCAGCCGGGGCCGTTGTCACCAAAGACATTCCCGATCTGGCGATCGCGGCAGGGGTGCCGGCCAAAGTCGTGCGCCGCCGCGGCGAAACGGCAGCCGCTGGAAAGTCGCGCCGGGGCGAGGTCGAGCAGGCGTTGCTGCGGGTCAGCAAGATGGCCGAAACCGAATGGCGGGATGTGCTGGAACGGCATCTGACGCCGAACGGCTATCTATCGGCGGACGCCGATGGCACAGCACACATGAGCGTCAGGCACGAATGCGATGCGATCGAGATCGCCGCCGGTTTTGGAGAACAGCCTTCGGGGAACGAGGCTAAGGCAATCGTCGATCGTTTGCAGGCGCTGCAGGATCCTTCCACCGGCTTTTTCCCCGATCCGTTTCGTTCACCCGACCCCGCGAAGAATATCCGTGACGATTCCCCGGCTCTTTATAACATCCTTGCGGTCGGTTATGCGCTGGAGATACTCGGCGCGCAGCCCGCCAACCCCATTTCCGACGTCGAGATGGACGCCGTTGCACTTTGCGATTGGCTGGAGGCCCTGCCCTGGAGCACACGTGCATGGTGGTGCGGCGACCGGGTGGACGCCATCGCCACGGCGTTTTATCTCAACGCCCGGTATTTCAAGAGCGGCAGGGGCAGGGAAATCCTCTTTGGCTGGCTGACGACCCATGTCGATCGTTCGACCGGACTGTGGGGAAAGCCGACCGCGGAACAGGGGCTCCTGCAACCGGTTAACGGCTTTTATCGCCTCACCCGCGGAGCGCATGCCCAGTTCGGCATCCCAGTCCCATTCCCTGAGGCCGCTATCAATTCCGTGATGTCGCATTATCGAAACAACGGCGGTTTTTCCGGCCCGACCTATACGGCCTGCAATCTGCTCGACACGATCCATCCGCTTTGGCTGTGCCTCAAGCAGACGGACTTCATGCGTGGCCAGGCGGAAGCGGTAGCTGAGGACATCATTCTGGGTTCGCCGGACCGGTGGCAGGAAAAAAGGGGCTTCGCCTTCGCCGATGGTCAGGCTGGAAGCCTGCAGGGCACGGAAATGTGGCTTTCGACCCTGCATCTTGCCGCAGACCTTTTGGGCATTGCGGAAGTCTTCGCCTTCATTCCAAAAGGAGTGCACCGGACGCGACCGGCGGGAATGGGGCTGTAGTATTGTAAAGCCTGGGGTGCCGCCTAGCGGAAGCGCGGCGGTCGTGGCGGCGAGTTCGACTGAATCTCGTGCACCGGCGCCTGCTTCCCCAGCAGCCTTAGCATCTTCCTCTCGTCCTCCAACCGCATTCCATTTTTACGGCAGTGTTCGGCGACGTCGTGGTCGCGTGGCCCAGGAATTCTGACCTGCCGGTTAGTATCCTTTTTCATAAGATCTCCTCCTTCTAACGATAGAACGCTCCCCAGCTGGCAAATGTTCGTTAGAAGTGGCTAAAATTCAACCCCTGCCGTCAGAATCCGTCGGTCGCGTGGGAGGTGATATTGTCCGCATCAGGCGCCACCGGGCTCAGCCAGGCGTGCGACCCGCCCCTTTTGGCAACCCCCGCCATCGAGAAAAGCCCCTCTGCAGAGCAGAAGGGCTTTTCTCGTATCAACGCCAATCCCGGCGATCGCGCCAGTCGCGATGGCCTCGCCATTCCCAGCGAGGCGGTCCTCGGTAGTCCCATCGATCCCGACGATCCCACCGATGGCTGTAGCGGGGCGGCGGCGGTCCCCAGCGGTTGGGGCGGCAGTCGCCCCACCGGTTCAGGTGATAGCCGCGGCCGCAAGCCCAATCGACCTTTTCGGCGGTTGGCTTTGCCGGAACGGCAATGTTTCCGATCGGCATGGCGTTTGCCGCGCCTCCAAGTCCAAAAAGACAAGCTGCGACCAAACTGGCCGCCAAGATTATCCTGCGCATCGGTTTCCTCCAGAGTGCACACGCTGGCAGATTGCAGCGCGATCCTTGAACCGTTGCTGAAGTCCGTATTCATCTGCGCTTCAGCTTATGTACGTTCGTTTGAGGGCGGCCTTCGCGCACGTCTGCTCAAGTCCCGGCAGGCTCTCTTCCACGAGAGTTGCGGCGAGGCGGCTTGAAGAAGGACCGGTCTGGTTTCCTTCTGGTCTTAGGCGGCTTCAGCGATAACGTGAGCGATCCCGGCCGTCGTCGCGGGAGTCGGAATCGTCCGAAGACCTCCCTCGCTCCAGCCGGTCCAGCACCTGCAGGAGAAGATCCGCGCAATCCTTTGTCGGTTCGCTGTCGGCGCAACGCAGGTCAATCGTGGTTCGTCCGTTTTCGATGCGGAAGCGCGCACCCCGGGGCGATCGGCGGTCCGCCATGGGAGGCATGCGCCATTCGTCTCCGTCCCTGTCAGCGGCCGGTTCCTGTGAACCAGGCGGTGATGCGTTTGAGGCACGGTCCCGCTCGGCTTGTGGCGGGGCGCCGGGAGGCGCGTTTGGGGTTTCCTGCGCGAGCGTGAGGTTGGTCGACAGCGAAAGAACGGCCGCTGCCGCGATGAAAAGACGTTTCATGTCGTGCCCTCCGGTTCCGGACGGACAACCAACAAATGACCGGGTTTGTTTGTTCCAGCCGGCGTGCGCGCGGCGGCCCTCGGTTCCGTCGACGCGGGCGGCGCGGTCGAGCCCTGCCGTAGGTGGAAGTTGTCAGACGAGGTAGTGGATATGGGGTCGTGAATGGTGCGGCGAAGCTTCTACCCGTGCTTCGACGCAGAATACGTCCCTCAGCAGAGCTTCGGTCACCACCTCTTCCGGTGCTCCGGAAGCAACGATCCTGCCGTCCTGCATGACGAGCAGTTGGTCGCAGAACATCGCTGCATGATTGAGATCGTGAAGCGCGATGATGCTCGTCATCGGCAGGCCGGAAACCAGCCGCATCAGGCCGATCTGATGCTGGATATCCAGATGGTTGGTCGGCTCGTCGAGGATGAGTTCCTTCGGCGACTGCGCCAGCGCCCTTGCGATATGGGTCCGTTGTTTCTCGCCGCCCGAAAGGGACTGCCAACGGTCGTTGCGCTTGTGGGCCATGCCGGCACGAACAAGTGCGGTCTCGACCGCTTCGTCATCAGTGAGCGACCAGCCGGAAAATATCGACCGGTGCGGAAACCGCCCGAGCTTCACCACATCGACGACCCTCAGGTTGGCGTTGGTCGTGGCATGCTGTTCGACGAAGGCGACCCGCTTTGCGATCGAACGCCGCCCGATCGTTTTGAGATCCTTGCCTTCAAGCGTGATGGAGCCTGAATGCGGCATTTTCAAACCCGCGAGCAGACGCAGGAGCGACGTCTTTCCCGAACCGTTCGGTCCGAGCAGGCCAAGTGTCTTGCCAGGCTGTGCCTCGAACGAAACCCCGTCGAGCACGGTCTTCCTGCCAATTTTCCAGGTGAGGTTCTCGGTCTTGATGCTCATGACGCGCGTTGGAACCGGTAGAGGATGATCGAAAAGAAGGGCACGCCTACCAGCGCGGTGACGACGCCGATCGGCAGGACCTGCTGCGGGATAAGGGTACGCGACGCAATGTCCGCCACCACCATGAAAACGGCACCGACGACGGCGCAGGCCGGAAGCAATCGAACATGCAGCGGCCCGACCACAAACCGCGCCACATGCGGCACGACAAGGCCGACGAAGCCGATCGAGCCGACCATGCTGACGATCGTCGCCGTCATCATCGCCGTTAGGGCGAAAAGCACGATGCGTGCGCGCGCGACATTGACACCGAGCGACGCTGCCGCTTCGTCGCCGAAGGCAAAGGCATCCAGCACGCGGGCATAAAGCAAGCATGCCACCAGCGCGATGCCGACGATGATCGAGACCAACATCAATTCCGGCCAGCGCACGCCGCCGAAACTGCCGAGCAACCAGAACATCACGTCGCGCGCCTGCTGGGCGTTGCCCGACGTCATGACGATGTATGAGGTCGAGGCGTTGAAGAGCTGCGACGCGGCGATACCGGCGAGGATGGTGCGATCTGCGCCGCCGCGCGTGCCGTTGGATAGCAGCGCCACGAAGAAGAAGGCCGCGAAGGCGCCGGCAAAAGCCCCGGCCGACAATGAAACAGCGCCTGCGCCAACACCGAGGATGACGATTGCGACGGCTCCTGTAGACGCGCCGGCGGAAATGCCGAGAACGTAAGGTTCAGCAAGCGGGTTGCGCAGCAGCGACTGCATGATTGCCCCCGACAGGGCGAGACCCGCACCGCAAAAGGCCGCGACCAGCGCCCGGCTGAGACGGTAATCCCAGATGACCGTCTCATGGATACGGTTGAGCCCCACCGCAGTCCACCCCAGCCGATTGGTGACCGCAGAAAAGGTCGTCGCGAGCGGGATCGGCAGATCGCCGATCCCGACGCTTATGCCGACGACGAGACCGATGGCTGCAAGCGAAGCCACCAGCACGGTTGCGGAGGCGAAAAGCTGCTGAAGGGAGCGGCGCTTTTCCGTCACTTCAGAAGACCGAGGGCCTTTAACTGTTCGGCCACTTGTTCGGCGCCATAGATCGTCCGTACGGTCGGGTTCATGGCCTGACCGTCCATCACCACCATTGCCTTGTTCTTCACTGCGGTGATCTGGCTGACGGCCGGATCGGTGGTCAGGAACTTGATCTTTGCTTCCGGCTTGTCGAGTTCCCAGCGGTTGCGGTCCAGACTGGCGACGACGATCACATCCGGATTGATCGCGATAATGCTTTCCCAGCCAAGGGTCGGCCATTCGGCTTCGGCGGTGACGCCATTGTGGCCGCCAAGGACGTCGGCGATGAAGCCGGAGGCGCCGTTCTTGCCGCCGAGATAGGCATCCGCCGACGGGCTGGGGCTGGAGAACCAGAAGACGTAGGAAAGGTTCTTGCCGTCTTTCGACACGCCGGCGCGAAGTGCAGCCTCGCGCGCCTTGAAATCGGCGATCAGCGCCTGGCCGCGATCGGCGACATCGAAGATCTGCGACAGTTCGTCGATTTCCTTGTAAAGCAGATCCATGTTCCAGAGCTGCGCGCGGCTGCCGTACTGGTCCTTGACGTCTTTGGTGCTGAGGCAGGTGCTAGGCGAGAGATAGGTCGGAACGCCGACCTTGTCGAAGTCCTCACGCTTGGCGACCTTGCTGTTCGGGCCGACCAGGCTTGGCAAAGCCGCCGCCACGAAATCCGGGTTCTCCGCCAGGATCGATTCGAAGGTGGGGAATTCGACGCTCAGAAGCTTGACCTTGGCATTGGCTTCGGCAAGCTGCGGCAAAACCTTGCTCGGCCAGAAGGCGGTGCCAGCCATCTTGTCCTTGAGGCCGAGCAGCAGCAGGATTTCCGCGCTGTTCTGGCCAAGCCCGATCGCCCGCTCTGGCGCCTTTTGAAAGCTGACCTGTGCGCCACAGTTTTCGATTGTCAGGGGGTATTTCGTCGATGCGAATGCCGAGGAAACAGTGAAGCTGGATGCTGTAGCGATCAGCAGCGCGGTCAATGTGGATTTTAGCGGGAGCATGGCAGGTCCTGGTTTAAGTCTGCCATGGCGAATAGCCGTTCCGGCTCGTTTTAACAAGATAAAGCCAGTCACCTTTAATGTCGCAAGCTGGCATCCTGCCCAAGACGTATCGTTACCTGCATTGCAAGCCTTGGTAGCGGGTGAGGAGAAGTAAGTCAGTTCAGACCAGGTTGCGCCGTTTTGCCTTTATCAGGGCGGCCAACTCGTCACCGCTGATGATCGGCTCGGGGATCTGGCCGCAATGAACGAAGATCTCGATTGCCGGAAGCTCGCCAATATTCTTCTTGCAGTAGGCCAAGGCCTTTTCCAGCGAGACGAAAGTCTGGCTGGGGACGTCTTCTGACCAGCAATGTACCGTGGCTGGCACGCGCGGATATCCCGGAATTCGGTCGGGCATTTTAGGGTTTCCTCGACGTATCGTTCTGATGCGAATTTTCGTCACAATTAGCATATGACAAGAACGGGCGGAGGCTTTAGCTGGTCGGGTGGTTACCGATCTGAAACCCGAAACCAGGCAATTTGAACGGCCGGGACCTCGTCTCCTCCCCGCGCTGAGGCGGAAGGCGGGGTGTCAGGTGCGGGCATAGATCCCATACAGCACGATGAATACGTAGAGGCAGAACGCCACGATCGCCACGCCGGCGACAAACATGACCAGGCCTCGACCGGCGATGGCGCAGAGAGCGCCGCCGGTTCGGGAGCGTCGACGGCTTCCCGGATCTAATCTTCAGGCCGCTGCCGCAAGCAGGACGCTGGCGATGATCAGGCAGCCCAGCGCCGCGTTCAGTCCGATGTAAAACGCCATTTCATGTTGGTGGCCGGGTTTGTGGTGCATCTCGTTCTCCTCCTGAAAGCCAAACCTGCCGTCGCGTTGGAAAGTTCCGGCTGGGCATTGTCATGGCGCTGAAAAGGGATTGCACGAAGGAGAACGGAAAGACGCCGCCTAGTCTCCTGCTGCCCCAAGCCCAAGCGGCCCATTGATCCTGTTCAAGGCTTCCCCGAGGGATTTGACCGCTTCCATCGTCACGGCCTGGGCCGACATCAGCATTGCGAGGTCAGCGTCCTTGCCCTGGTGGGACAGGGCGAGGGAGCGCTTGTGCAGCTGGTGGCTCATGGTGCTCAGTTGCGTAAAAGTATTTTCGTCCATCTTCATCCTCCGAAGTCTGCGCGGTTTTAAAGCCCCAGCCGGCATTCAGTTCCAATCAGCGAGCTGAACGGCAGAATTCGTAGGCGGCGAACTAAACATGCGGGGATCGTCCGCGTGCCGAAGGCTCTGGCTCCCGCTCTTTGGTGGGAGCCGGTTCGTCGTTTCCAGGTCACTGCTGCGGCAGAACCACATTGCTGTCGGTAGTGCTTTTGACCGGCTTCTGCCCCGGGACATGAGACATGCTGCGCGTCTTGCTTTGCAGCTCATCACCCTTGACCCTCGTTTTCGTCTGCGATTTGCTGAAGGTGCCTTGGTCCATGGCCTGGGCCTTTGACTGCGCCTTCAGCTGCTCGGGGTTCTCGTTGATCTTGGTCTGGCTCCGGGCCTTGCCCTCGGCCGTCGCCGCGCTGCCCCCGGAGCCGATCGAGGCTGTCGTGCCATCGTCGGTCCGACAGGCTCCGGCGGTGCCGAGTGTGCTTGCCGATGTGCCGCCTGCGGAGGCACTGCCGCCGGAGCCGACCGTCCCGGCCGAGTTGCAGTCCTGTGCAAACACGGGTGTCGTGGCGACCGAGGCCACAAGCACAAGGCCTGCCAGTGTTATCTTCTTAGACATGCCGATCTCCTTCATTTCCGAGGTTTGGTGACGTCGCAGGTGCCGTCCGACCGCCGAGTGATGACCGTCCCATCAGGTCTGGTGACGCTTGCCGTCGAAAATGCCTGATTGCCGGCCGTGCCGGTCGTGACGGACGAGCCGGCGCTGGACGAAGCCGAGCCGCCGCCCGAGTGCATGGTGGTTGTCTTGCCGTCGATTGTCGTCGAGGACGAAACGCTGCCGCCACCTGCTGTTACCGATGTGGACGTGCCGTTGGCGATCGAACCCGTGCTTTCGATGACGGTGCAGGTGGTGCCGTCGTCAAGCTTGATGGTTTCGGTGGCAAAGGCGGAGATCGCGGTAATGGTTGCCAGGATCAGCGGCAGTGCGAACGTGCCTTTGTATGCGAATGATGCCGAGGTCATTTCGGCTCTCCTATGGACAGGACGAAGGCGGAACAATCCGCCCTCGTCCGATGGATGGGATTAGCAGGACGCGCCGTCTTTCTTGGCCTGGCCCGGAGGACATGCCTTCTTGCCCTGTCCATGTTCCTGACCGGCTGCGCCAGCAGAGCTGCCGCCGGTTCCGACCGAACTGGTCGACATGCCGTCCTTGGCGGACGTGCCGCCGGTGCCGAGCGTCGAGGCGGAGCCCGAGCCGCTGCCGGAACCTGCCGCCGAACCGCCGGTGCCGACGGAGCTGCTGGACTGGCCATCGCCCGCAGACGTGCCACCGGTGCCGAGCGTCGATGCGGAACCCGACCCACTGCCCGAGCCTGCCGCCGAACCGCCGGTGCCAACCGAGCTGCTCGACTGGCCGCCGCCGGCGGAAGAACCACCGGTGCCCAGGGTCGAAGCCGAACCGGAGCCGCAGTTGGTGGTGCCGGGTGCGCAATTCGTTCCGGCAGAACTGCCGCCCGTCCCGATCGTGCTGCTGGACGTGCCGCCGCCAGCGCTGGTTCCTCCGGTGCCGACCGTGCTGCTGGTCTGGGCAAAGGCAGACAGGGTAGTGCCCGCGAGAAGCGCCGCGGCAAATGCCGCGCGTGTAACGATGTTCATATCTTATCTCCTTGGGTTTCCTCATGCTTCCGACCGCGACAGCGTTTCCGAAGCTGCGAGACAAACAGGCTGTCGGCAGCGCATGTTCCCGCCCTGGGGCTTCAGTCTAATCAGGGCTTAGACCTTAGTCCTTGGGGGCATCGACCAAGGTCTGGTGCGAGGGCGGAAAGGTCCCGACCGCGGAACTTCGGCGGCACTCGCGGTGTTCTTGGCGTCTCGAAAAGGGAGATTCAGATGGAAGAGAGTGTATATCAGGCCCGTTGGCTGCTGATCATCATGGCTTTGCTCGCTGTCGGCTTGTCTGCAGTCGGAGCCGCGGCCGGGTAAGCCGTCGCATCGTCATTCCGCTAGGGAGGGTCCAGCAAGGGCGGCGCTTTTGACCGCAGCCTCTGCGATATCGAGGCGGGTCTCTCGGTGTCGGGCATAGGAGACAGGCAACCGAAGCACCTGACGCCGGATCAGGAGCTCCCTTTTCCAGCAAGTCTTTCAATAGAGGCATGCCGGGTTGCATTGACTACCCGGCATGCCCGATCGTGTTACTTTACCGCCAGCGCCTCGTTGATTTTGCCGGCGTCAGCCTCGAGGTTCTTGTAGGTTTCCTCCAGGCTCAATTCGCCCACGATGAGCTGGCTCATGCGCTGGACGATCTGCTGGTAGATCGCCGTCCCGCCCTTCAAGCGTTCGAAATCCCGCGCGACCTGGGGAACGTTCTTCTTGTTATCCAGGAAGACCGCCATGGACGCCTTGGCGTCATTGCTCGAGATCTTGTATTGCGGGTTCTTGATGTCGGCTCCCGTCAGGATCACGTAATTTTCGGCAATCTCGCGCTGAACCTTCTCAGAGCCCAGAAATTCGATGAACTGGGCAACCGCCTCGGGATGTTCGGTGCGCTTGAAGCCGACGATCGCGGTCGCGCCCGGCATTGCATAGCAACCGGCATCGCCGCACGGCGCATTGATGGCCGTCCATTGGAAGGCATTGCCAATCTTCTTCTGGAAGGGGTTCACCATCCAGTTGCCGGCGAGATAGGTGACGACATTGCCGTTGACGAATTCGTCGCCCATGTTCTTGTACTGCGAGCCGCCAGCTGCGCCCCACATTTCCTTCGGGAAACTGCCGTTCTGGGTCCAGGAATAGAGGTCGGCGATATATTTGCGGGCGGCCGCATCCGGGAAACTGAACTTGCCGTCCTTCACATAGACCGAACCGTAGGAATAGGCACCGCCGGAGAAGCGGTGGCCGGACCGGTCCATGGTGAAGGGGATCTGCGCGCCCGTCGCCTTTGCGACCCGGGCCGAAGCTTCCACGATCTCCTTGAGCGTGGCCTTCGGGCCGGGCACCGGTTCGCCGGCCTGCTCGAACAGGGTCTTGTTGACGAACGGCAGGTTCAGCGTCTGGGACGCGACGTAACCGTTGATCGACTTCGGGTCGTTGATATTGGGCAGGCGAAGCTGGTTGAGGCTGTCTCCATGGAGCTTGGCGAAGGTGTCGGGGTCCTTCATGTAGCTGCGCATGTCGAGATAATACGGCGCCAGCTGCCAGTCGGTGATCTTGGCGAGGTCCGGTCCCTTGCCTGCGGCCAGCTGGACCGGCAGCTGTTTCACCACCGCATCATAGCCGGAAGACACGAAATTGACCTTGATATCGGGATGTGACGCTTCGAACTCCTTGCTCAAGGCGGCCATGCGCTCGACATAACCCTGGTCGTCGTCGGTGAACAGGAAAGTGATCGTCTTGGCGTCCGCCATGGCCACGCCGGATAGGGCGAAGGCCGAAAATACGAATGCACTTATCCCGGATAGAAGTCTCTGCATTTTTCATCCTCCCAATGAAAACATTTTCACGATTCGGAAGGTTCTCTTTCGGAGTTTCACCTTCGAATTTCTCTTTTTTGACGCTTGACAATCCAAACGTCAAGCTGTTTTGTCGGCTAAATTCGAAACCGCTTACAAAGCCGGAGTGGGCGAAGTTCGAATAATAAAAATATTTTCATGATCTGGGAGGCAGTCATGGAGCAGTCACCTACAGCCGCGGACCGTTCGCGCGCCGCCGGCTATCACGTCGCCCCCGGCGAAACCTTCACCGCGTGGGTCGTTTCGGATCTGCGCCAGGCGTATTTTCCAGGCGAGCCGGCGCCGGCGGAAGATCGCGTCCATTACCGCTTCATCAACGGCTTCGTGGATGTCGGCGACCTGCCTTGCCGGAAAGCCTTCCAGGCGCAGATGATCGGACGGGAAATCCGCGCCGAGCACGACTGGAAACCGACCTCACTGAACCTGCCGGGGCCGAACCGCCGCGTCGAGTTCACCGGCTTCTGGCACGTGCCCACCCATGTCAGCCGCTGGCTGCGCGGCAGTTTCCGCACCGAGGCTGCCCGCCGCGTGCCGATGCGGCTGAGAACCTGCGGCGGTGTGCGGATCTGGGTGAACGGCGAGGAACAGGTGCGGTTCGAGCCCTTCCGGCGCAATGTCGAGAGCGAGAGAGAGATCGTCCTGGCGCTGAAGGCCGGCGACAACGACATCCTTCTCTTGACGGAAGATCTTGCGGAGCGGGACACCATCTGGTTCTTCGAACTGGAACTGGCCGATACCAGGCCGCTGGACATCGCCCTGCCCACGGAAGTGGACCGGCAGGAGGTTCGGCGGCTCGAGCTTCTGGCGCGCGCCATTCGGCCGGCCGGCGACGTTTTCGTCGATCGCCCACTGGAAATCCTCTTCGACAGTGCGCCGGGTGCCGATCTGCCTGTCGGCATCGAGGTCTATAGCCACGGTCATGACCGGGCCGTGCTGGCGCGTGCCGACCTGACCCTCGGCGCCGGCGAGACCCGGCTGGCCGCTCCCGCCATCAAGGGCCTGCCGGACGGATATCACGGCATCAGGCTGAAGATCGGCTCGGGCGCCGCAACCGTCGCCCGCCATATAGACGCCGCCTTCATGAGCTGCCTTGGCCTGCCGCAGGCCGCGGCGACGCTTGCCGAACGCAAACACGAGGCGCTGATCTTCAGCGCCCGTTTCGGTGCCGAGCGCATCGGTCGAGTCCTCGCCATGGCGGCAGTCGGCGAGATCGAGGGGGAGGCGATGGACAGGATCATCGCCTCCACCCTCGAAGTCATCGACCGGCGGGAGGATTGCTCCGATTTCGTGATGGTGCCGCTACTCTGGCTCCTCGGAGAATATGGGCACACCTTGCCGGCGGAGACGGCGGCAAGAATTCGCGTATCCGTCGCCGGCTACCGTTACTGGGTGGACGAGCCCGGCAACGATGTGATGTGGTTCTGGAGCGAGAACCATGTTCTGTGCTTCCACACCAGCCAGTTGATCGCCGGCAGGTTGATGCCGGATACCGTGTTCTCCGCCTCGGGCAGGACGGGGCGCGAGCAGGCGCAGCTGGCAGAAGACCGGCTTCGCCGCTGGTTCGACAGCGTCGAGGCGCACGGCCTCGCCGAATGGAATTCCGCAGCCTATTATCCGGTGGATTTCATAGGTCTTTTGGCTCTCGAACGCTGGGGCGGGAACGATATCGCCCCGCGTGCGCGCCATCAGCTGGATCTCATCTTCCGGATGATCGCGCTGCACACGCTGGCAGGCGTTCCCGCCGGCTCGCAGGGGCGCGCCTACGACAAGGAGCTGCGGGCCGGCCCGCTGACGGAATTGGTGCCATTCGCCCGGGTGGCATTCGGCAGCGGCTGGCTGAACGGCGGCGTCGCTTCGCTTCCGATGTTCTGTGCCGGTTCCTACGCGCCGCCGGACGACCTGCCGGAGTTTGCCCAGCTGGCGTCAGGACGCTCGATCGAAGCGCGCTACACCCAGGGGCTCGAAAGCGGCAAGCTGGTGCTCTTCAAGACCGAGGCCTCGCAGCTCTCGACGGTGGTCGATCACAAGACCGGCGGGCGGGGCCACCAGCAGCACGTGCTCGATATCCGGCTCGCCGGCCACCCGATGGCGAGGCTCTGGGTCAACCATCCCGGGGAGGACGATCCCTGGGGCACGCAGCGCCCGTCCTATTGGGCCGGCAACGGCGTTCTCCCGCGCGTCATGCAATATCGCGATGTCGCCCTGCTGATCGCGGACACCGAAGGCACGCGCCATGCCTGGACGCATGCCTATCTTGGTCGCGACGGCCTCGACGAGGTCATCATGGATGGAAACTGGCTCGTCACCCGCTCGGGCAGGGGCTTTGCGGCACTGCATGCCACGAACGGGCTCGAGCTCGTCAACGAGGGAGCGACCGCGGGGCGCGAGGCGCGCTCCGAGGGTGCGCTCACCGGCTGGGCAGCCGTGGTGGGCGCGGGCGACGAAGCCGCTTTCCGTCGTTTCGTCGAGCGCATCCGCGCCACCTCCGTCTCGTTCGATACCGGAAGCAAGGTGCTCAGTCTTTCTCCGCCGGAGCGTGAGATGCTCGTGCTCTCCCATGCCGGCGAATTCACCGTCGGCGGACTGCCGCAACCCTTCATCCACGACCAGCCAGTGCCGATCGTGACCTATGACAGCGCGACCGCCGGCCACGGCGACCACCCATTCTATGCATAAAGGACATTCCGACCGATGGATTCGATAACCCTCAACAGACCGGCCCTGCAGGAGACGATCGATCAGGTCGCGGTTGCGTTCAGCCGCCTCAAGGGTATCAAGGAAGGCCTTGCCGGAACCGATGCCGGCGGCGGCATCCAGTTCGACGAATGGGACTGGGAAGTCGGCGTCGGCCTCTACGGGTTCCTGCGCCGGGCGCTTGCCGCCGGCGACCGGCAGGCCATCGACGATCTCGTCGCCTGGTACGGCCGGCAAATCGGCCGGGGCCTGCCGCCGCGGCAGATCAACAGCACGGCGCCCATGCTGCCGCTCGCCATCCTGATCGACCATGTCGACCGGCCGGATTTCCGCATGCTGGTCGAGGATTGGGCGGACTGGCTCGTCCACCGGCTTCCGAAGACCGAGGACGGCGGCTTCCAGCACGTTGTCAAAGAACGCCTCAACGACGGCGAACTATGGGACGATACGCTGTTCATGGCCGGCCTGTTCCTGGCGCGGGCGGGCGTCGCCTGCGGGCGCCGCGACTGGATCGACGAGGCCGTCTACCAGTTCATGGTGCATGCCCGCTATCTGTCCGACCCGGTCACGGGCCTGTGGTATCACGGCTGGACCTTCAACGGCCGGCACAATTTCGCCAAGGCCTTCTGGGCGCGGGGCAACGCCTGGATCACGGTTGCCATTCCCGAACTGTTCGAGCTCGTTCCCGACCTTGAGGAAAAGGACAAGCGTTTCCTGTCGAATGTGCTAGCGAGCCAGGTGTGCTCGCTGAAGCGACTGCAGCGCACTGATGGCATGTTCCATACGCTGCTCGACGACCCGACGTCTCCCCTTGAAACATCGGCGACGGCCGGGATCGCCTACGGCATCCTGCGATCGATCGATGCGGGCATTCTCGACGCTTCCAACAGGGTGCATGCGGAGCGGGCGCTCGCGGCGGTGCTCGCCCATATCGACGACGAGGGTGTCGTCCAGGGTGTTTCGGATGGCACGCCGATGGGGCACGATCTCGACTTCTACCGCCGTATCCCCAACCTGCCGACCCCCTATGGCCAAGCGCTGACGATGCTGCTGCTGACGGAAGTCCTTCTCGAAGGCGAGGATAGGGCATGAACCGGTTCCCGTCCCTTCTTATAGAGCCCATGCAGGAGGACGAGACGGCGCATATTCAGGCGGCGATCGACCAGATTGCCGCGCGAGGCGGCGGCTGCGTGGAACTTGCCGAAGGCATCCACAACACCCGCGGCCTGAGACTGCAATCCGGCGTCGAGCTTCATCTGGCGAAGGGAGCGCTGCTGCGCCCGGTTCCGGACTATGGAGCCTACGAGGAGACATCGGTTTCGGTCATCGCCGAGAAGTCGAACCGCGCGATGGTCGTTGCAAGGAACGCAACGGACATAGCCTTGACCGGCCCCGGACGCATCGACGCGGGAGGCGAGCATTTCATCGCCGGCACCGACGAGGCGATGGGCACGCTCGTTCCCGCGGAATTCCGCCCGCGGGTGGTGGTCTTCGAGACCTGCCGCGGCGTCCGGATCGAGCGGTTGGAAATCGTCGATTCGCCGATGTGGACGCTGCATCTCGTCAATTGCGACAACGTCTATGTCGGCGGCGTGAAGGTGTCGAACAATCGCCGCATGCCGAATACCGACGGAATCGTGCTCGACGCCTGCCGGCATGCGGTGGTGGAAGACTGCATCATCTCGACGGCCGACGATGGCATCTGCCTGAAGACCAGCGCGGGCCCGGATGGCCGCGCCATCGGGGAATGCGAAAACGTGCGGGTGCGCCGCTGCGTGGTCGAGAGCAAGAGCTGCGCTCTCAAGATCGGCACGGAATCCTACGGCGATTTCATGGATGTCGTCTTCGAGGACTGCCGCGTCCAGGATTCCAACCGGGGCCTGGGGCTTTTCTCACGCGATGGCGGGCATATCACCGATATCCGATTCTCCCGGATAGAGGTCGATTGCCACGAGACGCTCGACGGCTTCTGGGGATCGGGCGAGGCGCTGACGGTGACGGTGGTGGACCGCATCCCTGCCCGTCCGGCCGGCGCCATCCGCGACCTCGTCGTCGAGGATCTGCACGGCCAGATGGACGGAGCGATCGCGCTCGTTTCGACTTCCGCCGCGGGTATTCACGGCGTCAGGCTTTCACGGCTGCGGTTGCGCCAGCGGAAGGGGCCGCTCGGCACCGGACTTCGGTATGATCTGAGGCCGACCAACGCGGATATCGCACCGAGCGCCGACGCTGCCGGCCGTGCGAATGCCTGGACGAAGGGGGCGGACGGACGGGTGATCGGCCTTTTTGACTACCCGGGAGGCATGCCGGCGCTTTTCACCGCTGGCATAGAGGGGATTGCGATCGAGGAGACGCATTTCGAGAGGCCGCAACCGATACCGGAAGGCTGGAACGTCAAGAGCGTCGTCCATAAAGTGACTGAACCTGACGGGAGCAGGGAATGGGAAATCTGAAACTTACAAATGTCACCAAGGCGTTCGGCGCACTGACCGTTCTGCACGGCATCGACCTGACGATCGACGACGGCAAGTTCGTCGTGTTCGTCGGTCCGTCCGGCTGCGGCAAGTCGACCCTTCTGAGGATCATCGCGGGGCTGGAGGACATCAGCGCCGGCGGCATCGAGATCGGCGGGCGCGACGTCGTCCAGCTTTCCCCGGCGGAACGGAAGATCGCCATGGTCTTCCAGTCCTATGCGCTCTATCCCCATATGAGCGTGCGCAAGAACCTCGCCTTCGGGCTCGAAAACCTGAAATTCAAGCGCGGCGAGATCGACACGCGGATCGCCGAGGCGGCACGCATGCTGGCGATCGAACCCTATCTGGAACGCAAGCCGCGGCAGCTTTCCGGCGGTCAGCGTCAGCGTGTCGCGATCGGACGCGCCATCGTGCGCAACCCCGATATCTTCCTCTTCGACGAGCCGCTTTCGAACCTCGACGCGGCGCTGCGCGTGCAGACAAGGGCGGAAATCACAAGGCTGCATCGCCAGCTGAAAACGACGATGATCTACGTCACCCACGATCAGGTCGAGGCGATGACCATGGCCGATGAAATCGTCGTGCTGAACGGCGGCCGGATCGAGCAGGTCGGAACGCCGCTCGAACTCTTTGACAACCCGCGGAACCTTTTTGTCGCCGGCTTCCTGGGCTCGCCGCGGATGAACATGCTGAAGGGCAAGGTGATGGCGGTCGGCGAGGCCGGGGTGACGATCGATGTCGGTTACGGCGCGCCGCTCGCTGCGTCGATCGATCCCGCCGCGGCGAAACCAGGCCAGGCCGTGCTTGTCGGCATAAGGCCCGCGCATTTCGCGGTCGGCGATGAAGGACTGCCGTTCGTCGTCCAGTATCACGAGAGCCTTGGGACCGAGACCTATGTCTACGGGACGCTCGAGGGGCGGGACGAACAGATCATCGTCCACCAGACCGGCCATTTCGCGCCGCGGTCCGGCGACCTTCTGCGGATCATGCCGTTGTCCGGCCGGGTGCACGTCTTCGACCCCGACAACGGCCTGGCTCTGCCGCAGACCGTTAGCCAGCGGAGTGACGCTTATGAGCACGCCTAAGGCGACCGATCTCGGCGGCCGTGCCCTCGACTTCGTCATGGGCATAGTCGAAGCGCCCATCAACGGGTTCGAACGGCTGATGGGCAGGAAGCGGATGCCCTACCTGTTCCTCGCACCGAACCTCATCCTTTTCGGCATATTCACCTTCCTGCCCATCGCGATTGCGGTCGGTTATGCCTTCACCGGGGGCACCGGGCTTTTTGTCTCGGACCGGCCTTTTGTCGGCTTCGACAATTTCCGTCAGCTCCTGCAGTGCGAGGACTACCTTCGTCCGGGAAGCTGCCGCGAATCCCTGTTCTGGACGGCGGTCTGGAACACGCTGTGGTTCGTCGGCTTCAACGTCGCGGCGACCCTGCTCGTGGCCTTGGTGACGGCGCTCATCCTCAACCGGGCGATTGCCGCGCGGGGTTTCTTCAGGGCCATGTTCTTTTATCCCGTCCTGTTGTCGCCGGTCGTCATCGGCCTGATCTGGAAATGGTTCCTGGATCGCAACGGCTTGCTCAACGCCTTCCTCCAGATGCTCGGCGTGCCGCCGGAAATCTTCCTGCTGGACGTCGGCTGGTCGCGCTTCTTCGTGGTGGTCGTGTCCGTCTGGTTCCACATGGGTTTTTATACGCTGATCCTTCTCGCCGGCCTGCAGGCCATTCCCAAGGACCTCTACGAAGCCGCCGCGATCGATGCGGCCTCGCCCCGGCGCACCCTGTTCCGCATCACGCTTCCGCTTCTCGGGCCAAACCTGCTCGTCGTGCTGATTCTCCTGATGATCCGTTCGGTTCAGATCTTCGACGAAGCCTGGGTGCTGACCAATGGCGGCGGGCCCGGCACCGCCAACAGCTTCATCGTGCAATACATCTACCAGATGGCCTTCGGCAGCGACCTGCGCCTTTTCGGGCTCGCCTCGGCGGCCTCGGTGCTGATGGGTCTCGTACTGCTGGCCCTGACGCTCATACAGCTGCGGCTCGGCCGCAAGATGGAGTCCTGATCATGTCGCAAGGCCTCTCCCCCATCGCCTTCCTGACCCGCACCCGCCGGCCGGGGCGGATCGGCGTCACCGACATTCTCTCCTGGGCCTGGCTGGTCCTGGGCACGCTTGCCGTGCTCATCCCGGTGGTATGGGCGGGCCTTTCCTCGTTCAAGCCGGCCGCCGAGATCACCCGCTTTCCGCCGACGCTGCTGCCGCGTGCAGCGGTCCAGCAGACCGTCCCCGGCTTCAACGCCCCGCTCAGCCTCTGGACCGTCGATGTCGATGGCCAGCCGCGCGAGATGGCGATGGTCCGGCGCATCGGGCTGAAGGCCCAGATGGTCGATCCGAGCAATCCCGGAACGCCGGTCAGCGTCGACGTCAAGACCATGTCACCGGTCCAGCGGCTCACCATCGCGACCGAGAACTACACCGATCCGCTCACCAGGTTCGACTTCCTGACCTTTCTCAAGAATTCGGTCTTCGTCACTTTCGTCGCCACGCTGCTGACGCTCATCGTCAACGCGCTTGCCGCTTTCGCGCTGTCGAAATACCGGTTCCGGGGCGAGAAGGCGATTTTCGTGCTGATCATCTCGACACTGATGATACCGCTGACGGTGGTCATGGTGCCGGCCTATCTGGTCGTCGTCGGCGTCGGCCTGGTGGACAGTCTCTGGGGCATCATCATTCCGACGGTCGCCTCGCCGACCGGCGTCTTCCTGCTGCGCCAGTACATGCTCACCATCCCCGACGAACTCATCGAGGCGGCCCGCGTCGACGCGGCAAGCGAGTTCCGGATCTTCTGGCGCATCGTGCTGCCGCTCACGGCGCCGGCGCTCGCGGTGCTGGCGATCTTCTCGGTCCTGTGGCGGTGGAACGACTTCCTCTGGCCGCTGATCGTGCTCAGCAGCCGCGAAAACTTTACCCTGCAGGTCGGACTCAATGCCTTCCAGGGCGAGTTCTCCGTGCAATGGAACTACATTCTCGCCATGACCTTCCTGAGCCTTGCTCCGGTCACGGTCGTCTTCCTGTTCCTGCAGAAATACATCACCACCGGCATTGCCGGCACCGGAATGAAGTGAGGTTCACCGGCGGGGTGGCGCAACGCTGCCCCGCAGCACCAGCTTGCAGCCGAGTTCCAGCCGGTAGGCGGGCCGCAGCGGATCGTTGGCGACGAGCCGCTGCTCCAGAAGGCTCATTGCTGCGGCTCCCAGCCGGTCGGTCGGCAACTGAACCGTCGACAGCGGCGGCGTGCTGAACTCTCCGGGCACGATATCGTCGAAGCCGAGCACGGACATTTCTTCCGGCACGCGGATGTCGAATGCCGCAAGCGCCCTCAGGCAGCCGAGCGCCAGATTGTCGGCGGCGCAGAAGACCGCCGTTGCGCCGCGCAGGCTGCTATCTTCGGACAGCAACTGGCGGATCGCCTGCTCGCCCTGATAGGGCTCGTATCCCTCCGCCTCGACGATCATATCCGGCGATACGGCAAGGCCGGCGGCGAGATGCGCGTCGGCGTAACCGTCATACCGGCGGCGGATGGTGGTCCTGCCCTTCCAGGTCAGATGCAGGATGCGGCGATGGCCGAGCGAAAGCAGGTGCTCGGTCCCCTGGCGGGCGCCGAAGCGGTTTTCGCCGGTCACCGTATCGACCAGCATCGAAGGGTCCTCTCCGTTCAGGATGACGAGCGGCGTCCGCCCTGCGGCAAGAGCGCGGATCAGTTCCGGCCGGTCGTCGTTGAGGATGACGATGCCGTCGACGTTTTCGGCCTGCGCCATGCGGCGCACCTCGCCCGCGTCGATGCGGCTGCCGGCGCTGACGAAAGGCACGATCCGGATGCTGAGGCGTTCGCATTCCTGGCGCAGGCTGTTGAGCATCGTCCAGCTGACGAGATTGATGTCGCTGTGAGGCGCGGCATCGCTGGTGATCGCCAGGAGGATGGTGCGAAGCGTAGCGATCGTCGCCCGGCTTCTACGCTTTTCCAGATATCCCAGCCTTTGAGCGGAATTCAGCACACGCTCTCGAACTTCTATGGATATGGGCGCGGTTCCGTTGAGAACATGAGATGCGGTACTGAGCGAAACACCGGCATCCAGAGCCACATCTTTCAAGCCTATCTTGGCTTTCAACAGAATTTCTTTCGATTTAAGCTGGTTTTTGAGGCGCCAAGACGAGCAGTCAATGTCTCACATTGTCGTGCGGGCCATTTCCGACTTCTTCGCGCATGTTCCGTTGCCGGAGCGATGCCTCATCCCCCTGATGCGATGAACTTCGTCCATCATGCATGCTCATGTGGCTCCAACGCAAGACAATCCTGGCGCGGCCTTTCGTTGAAAAGCCGCGTCGCTGTTGTTGTGGAAGCGCTCCTGTCCTTCCACCCCAGGCGCCTGTGTCCGAAACCAGGTGCCTTGGACCCTCTATTCGCCGATGACGATCGACTTGCCTTCCTCGACGGCCCGCAGGGCCGCGTCGGCCAGCATCAGCGCGATCACGCCGTCTTCGGCGGAAGGCGAGGGTGCCGAGCCGCTTTCCAGGCTGTCGATGAAGGCCGAAATTTCCGCTGCATAGGCCTCGGTATAACGGGTCATGAAGAAGTCGTGCAGCGGCGGACGGGTATAGCCGTCCTTGTTGGCGATTTCGATCGAGACCGGCCGCTGGTTTTCGGCGGCAACTGAGCCGAGCGATCCGTGCACCTCGATACGCTGGTCGTAACCGTAGCTCGCCCGGCGGGAGTTGGAGATGATGGCCTGCCTGCCGCTTTTCGTCGTCAGGATGAGGCTTGCGCTGTCATAGTCGCCAAGTTCGCCGATCTTCGGATCGACCAGCACGGCGCCGGACGCCATGACACTGTGGATTTCCTCGCCAAGCAGGAAGCGCGCCATGTCGAAGTCGTGGATCGTCATGTCGCGGAAAATGCCTCCGGACACCTTGATGTATTCCGCGGGCGGCGGGCCGGGGTCGCGGCTGGTGATGGTCACCATCTCCACCTTGCCGATCCTGCCGTCGTCGATCGCCTGGCGCACGGCGCGGAAATGCGGATCGAAGCGGCGGTTGAAGCCGAGCATTACCTTGGCGCCGGTCCTGCGAACCGTCTCCACGCAGGCTTTGGCGCGGTTTACGTCGAGGTCGATCGGCTTTTCACAGAAGATCGCCTTGCCGGCCTTGGCGAAGCGCTCGATCAGGTCCGCATGGGTATTGGTCGGTGTGCAGATGATGACGGCATCGATATCGCGATCGGCCTCGACCGCGTCGATCGTGCTGACCTTGCAGCCGGTGCTGTCAGCAATCGCTTGCGCCGCGTCGGTCATGGCATCCACCACCGCGACGAGCTTGGCTCGCTTGTCCTCCGCGATGGCGCGCGCATGTACCTTGCCGATCCGGCCTGCGCCGAGAAGCGCGAGTTTCGTGACCATGATGTCCTCCCGTGACATTGTCCGCTGTTTCAGCCAGCCCCGCCTGCGCGGGCGACGCAATCGTTTTCCCTGCTGCGTTCCAGATTGTCCAAATCGAAATTTGGAATATATGTTCTATTTTGCTAGTTTGTGATTTCATCCATGTCAAGGAGAACGGAAGGACCGAATGGAGGACAAGGCGCCGGCCAGCATCAAGCAATTCGAAGAACGGCTGATCGACGTTTCGGAAAGCCTGCCGAAGCGGCTGCGGCAATGCGCCGACTATGTCGCGGCCAACAAGGACCGGATTGCCGTGTCCACGGTGGCCGAGATGGCGGAAGGGGCCGGCGTGCAACCCTCGGCCTTCATGCGCTTCTGCCGGATCCTCGGCTTTTCCGGGTTCTCCGAAATGCAGCGGTTGTTTCGCGAGTCCTACGCCGGTGGCTGGCCGGACTATTCGACGCGGCTGAAACATCTGCGGGAAAAGGACGAGGGCAGCGCGTCCGCGCTGCTGGGCGAGTTCGTCGATGCTGGCCGCGCTTCACTCGAAAACCTCCTGAAGACGATCGATCCGAGGACCCTGGACGACGCCGTCGAGGCGTTGGCGAAGGCCCAGATGATCCACATCATCGGCCTCAGGCGCTCCTTTCCGGTCGCAAGTTACATCTCCTATGCGTTCGAGAAGATGAACGTCCCGGCCATGCTGCATTCCGGCGTCGGGGGGCTCGACAACCACAATGCGATCCGGACCGGCGACGTGCTGCTGGCGGTCACCTTTTCTCCCTATTCGGCAGAGACGGTCGATATGGTCGAGGCAGTGAGCGCGCGGGGCATCCCGGTAGTGGCGTTGACCGATACGATCGTCAGCCCCTTGCGGAAGTTCGAAGCGATCACACTTTCGGTCTCGGAGGTTGATTTCGGCGCTTTCCGTTCGCTCTCGGCGCCGCTTTGTCTGGCTATCGTGCTGTCGGTGGCGGTGGGTACAAAGCGATCAGACTGAATGTTTATATTGGAATCTTCAAAAATAGAATTTATAGTCCATTTCTGACTGGGGCGGCCGGGGAGGACCGGCCGGCTCCGGACGGTATCGATGGGCACAAGGCCCGGCCGCCGCAAGGGAGGAAATCTTGGCGTCACTGGATCTCATCACGATCGGCCGTTCGTCCGTTGATCTCTACGGCGTGCAAGTCGGCGGGCGTATGGAGGATATGGCCTCCTTCAACAAATATATCGGCGGCTCGCCGACGAACATCGCTGCGGGTGCGGCCCGGCTCGGGCTGAAATCGGCCCTGATCACCCGCGTCGGCGCGGAGCATATGGGCCGGTTCATTCGCGAGCAACTGATCCGCGAAGAGGTCGACGTGCGGGGCGTCAAGACCGATCCGGAGCGCCTGACGGCGCTCGTTTTGCTCGGCATCCGCGACCAGCACCAGTTTCCGCTGATCTTCTATCGCGAGAACTGCGCCGACATGGCGCTTTGCGAAGACGATATCGATCCCGGCTTTATTGCAGAGGCCGGCTGCGTCTGCGCCACGGGCACCCATCTTTCCCACCCGAACACCGAGGCTGCCGTCTTGAAGGCGCTGCGGCTCGCCCGCGAGAATGGTGCCCGCACGGCCCTCGACATCGACTATCGCCCGAACCTCTGGGGCCTTGCGGGCCATGAGGCAGGCGAAAGCCGCTTCATCGAATCCGGCAAGGTGACTGCCAAGCTGCAATCGAGCCTGCATCTGTTCGACCTGTTGGTCGGGACGGAAGAGGAATTTCATATCGCCGGCGGTTCGACCGACACGCTCGAGGCGCTGAGAGCGGTTCGCTCCGTTTCCAAGGCGACGCTGGTCTGCAAGCGCGGCCCGATGGGCGCCGTCGTTTTCGAAGGCGATATTCCCGACAGCCTCGACAAAGGCCAGACGGGGCAGGGTTTTCCGATCGAGGTCTTCAACGTGCTCGGCGCCGGTGACGGCTTCATGGCAGGCCTGCTGAAGGGCTGGCTCACCGGTGAGGACTGGCCGACGGCGCTGAAATACGCCAACGCCTGCGGCGCCTTCGCCGTCTCGCGCCACGGCTGCACGCCGGCCTATCCGAGCTGGGAAGAGTTGCAATATTTCTTCCGCACCGGCATCCGGGACAAGGCGCTGCGCAAGGACGGCGCGCTGGAGCAGGTTCATTGGTCGACCAACCGGACCGGCGAATGGCCGCAATTGCGGGTCTTCGCCTTCGATCACCGCATGCAGCTCGAAACCATTGCCGATGAGGCCGGCCAGAGTTCGGAGCGGATCGACGAGTTCAAGGCGCTCTGCCTGAAGGCCGCGCTCGACGTTTCGGATGGCAGGCACGGCTACGGCATTCTTTGCGACGGGCGGCTTGGCCGCGAGACGCTTTACAAGGCGACGGGCACGGGGTTGTGGATCGGCCGGCCGGTGGAATGGCCGGGCTCGCGCCCGCTGACCCTGGAGCCAGAACTTGGTCCCGACTTCGGCGGCATCACGGAATGGCCGGTCGAGAACGTTGCCAAGGTTCTCTGCTTCTACCACCCCGATGATCCGGCCGAGATGCGGGAGAAACAGGAAGAGGTGATCCAGCGTCTGTTTGCCGCCACCCGACGCAACCGGCTGGAAATGCTGCTGGAGGTCATCCCCTCGAAGGTCGGACCGGTCAACGATCGGACCGTTGCCGATATCATCGAGCGTTTCTACGAGATCGGCGTCTATCCCGATTGGTGGAAGCTCGAACCGATGAAGAGCAAGGCCGCCTGGGCGAATGCCTGCGCCGCGGTCGAGAAGCACGATCCCTATGTGCGCGGTATCGTCGTGCTCGGGCTCGATGCGCCGATGGCGGAGCTGGAGGAAAGCTTTGCCACCGCGGCGCGCTTCGACCTTGTGAAGGGTTTTGCCGTCGGCCGGACAATTTTTGGCGATGCGGCGCGGCGCTGGTTTGCCGGCGCGATCGGCGACGACGAGGCGGTGGCCGACATGGTGCGTAAATACCGCGAACTCTGCACGGCCTGGGACACGGCACGCGCCAGAGCTGGCAGCGGAGGAGGAAACGGCCAATGACAAGAGTGAGACTGACCGCTGCGCAGGCGATGGTGCGCTATCTCGCAAACCAGATGACGGAGGAGGGCGTGCCCTTCATCGCCGGCGTCTGGGCGATCTTCGGGCACGGCAATGTCGCCGGCATGGGCGAGGCGTTGGCTGGTATCCGGCCGGACCTGCCGACCTATCGCGGCCAGAACGAGCAGTCGATGGCGCATGCGGCGATCGCCTATTCCAAACAGCTGCGCCGCAGCCGGGCGATGGCGGTGACCTCCTCGATCGGACCGGGCGCGCTCAACATGGTGACGGCGGCGGCCTTGGCGCATGTGAACCGCCTGCCGGTGCTTTTCATTCCGGGCGACGTCTTTGCCAATCGCGGTCCGGATCCGGTCCTGCAGCAGATCGAGGATTTCGGCGACGGTCTTGCAAGCGTCAACGACTGCTTTCGGCCGGTCAGCCGCTATTTCGACCGCATCAGCCGGCCGGAACACCTTCTGACCGCGCTGCCGCGCGCCATGCGGACGTTGACGGATCCGGCCGATTGTGGACCGGTGACATTGGCCTTCTGCCAGGACACCCAGGCCGAGGCCTATGATTATCCGGAGAGCTTCTTCGAGCCGAGGACGTGGCATTGGCGTCGGCCACGGCCGGATGAGAACGAGCTTGAGCGTGCGGTCGAGGCGATCAGGGCCGCAAAGAACCCGGTCATCGTCGCTGGCGGCGGCGTGCATTTTTCCGGCGCGACCGGGACGCTCGCGGCATTTGCGAGCCGGCACAATATCCCGGTCGTCGAGACGCAGGCCGGCAAGTCGGTGCTGCCTTGGGACCATGCATCGAATTTCGGCCCGGTCGGCGTGACGGGCGCTTCGAGCGCCAATACCGTTTGCGAAAACGCCGATCTGGTGATTGGCGTCGGCACCCGGTTCCAGGATTTCACCACCGGCTCCTGGGCGCTCTTTAAGAATCCCACGCGCCGTATCCTGTCGCTCAATGTCCAGCCCTATGACAGCGCCAAGCACGAAGCGATCCCGCTCGTCTCGGATGCGAAGGTCGGGCTGGAGCTGATCGGTGCGGCGCTCGGCGATCACCGTTTCCAGACATTGAATGTCGGCCTCAAGGATGACTGGTTCGCCAAGGCGGATGCTGTCACCGCTGCCCCCAAGGACGGCAATCTGCTGCCGACCGACATGCAGGTGATCGGCGCGGTCCAACGGGCCTCGCGCGACAATACCGTCGTCATGTGCGCGGCCGGAACCATGCCGGGTGAGCTGCACCAGCTCTGGAAGGCGGGCAGGCCGCTCTCCTACCACATGGAATACGGCTTTTCCTGCATGGGCTACGAGATCGCCGGCGGGCTCGGCATCAAGATGGCGGAACCGGATCGTGACGTGATCGTCATGGTCGGCGACGGCTCCTACATGATGATGAACTCGGAGCTTGCCACCGCCGTTGCGATGGGCGTCAAGATCACCGTCGTGATCACCGACAACCGCGGCTACGGCTGCATCAACCGGCTGCAGATGGCGACCGGCGGCGAGCAGTTCAACAATCTCTATGCGCACACCAACCAGGCGAACCCGATGCAGATCGATTTCGCAGCCCATGCCGCGGCAATGGGTGCCGATGCCCGCAAGGTCACCTCGATCGCGGACCTGGAAGCGGCATTGAACGGCGCTCGGAAAGCCAAAGTCGCAACCGTGATCGTCATCGACACCGATCCCTACCCGACGCCGGAAGGCGGGGGCTACTGGTGGGACGTCGCGGTGCCGGAGGTTTCGGCCCGCGCCGAAGTCACACAAGCTCGCGCCGCCTACGAAGCGGCACTCAAGGAAAGACGCTGACATGATCCTCTACGGTACCAATCCCATCGCCTGGTCGAACGATGACGACCGCTCGCTCGGCGCCCATATCAGCCTCGACCAGTGCCTCGACGAGACCGCGAAGATCGGTTTCGACGGCATCGAGAAGGGCCACAAGTTTCCGCAGGAGCCGGCAGCGCTCAAGGCGGTGCTGGAGCCGCGCGGGCTGCGCTATGTTTCCGGCTGGCATTCGCTGAACCTGCTCGTCAACTCCGTCGAGGACGAGAAACGAGCTATGCAGCCGGCGCTCGATCTCCTCAAGGCGATGGGTTCGAAAGTCATCATCGTCTGCGAGACGTCGAATGCCATCCACGGCGACGACGGCAAGGCCGTCAACGACCGTCCGAAACTCCCCGACAGCGAGTGGAAATCCTTTGGCGCCGGTGTCGAGGCTCTGGCGGAATTTGCGGCCGGGCAGGGCATCAGCCTCGTCTATCACCACCACATGGGCACGATCGTCGAGAGCGAAGCCGAGATCGACAAGCTGATGGCCCATACCGGCCCGCATGCGAAGCTCCTGCTCGATACCGGCCATTGCCTGTTTGGCGGCGGCGACCCGGAGCGCGCCGCAAAAAACCACATGGCTCGCGTCGGGCATATCCATGCCAAGAACGTGCGGCCTGATATCGCCGCGCAGGTGCGCAACGAAGGCCTTTCCTTTCTCGAAGGCGTCCGCCGCGGCGTCTTCACCGTCCCGGGCGACAAGGAAGGGGGCGTGAGTTTTCCGCCAGTGCTGAAGATCGCCGCCGACCACGGTTATGAAGGCTGGCTGGTGATCGAGGCCGAACAGGACCCGGACGTGCGCAATCCCTTCGAATACCAGAGCATGGGTCTTTCCTCGCTGAAGGCGATGGCGCAAGCCGCCGGCCTCGACAAGGGGAGGAGCAACGCATGACGAACCTGCTGCGCAAGCCGAAAGGCGCATCCGGCAAGGTGCATGACGTGACGCCGAGGGATGCCGGCTGGGGTTATGTCGGATTTGGCCTCTACCGCCTGAAGCCCGGCGAAAGCGCTGCGGAACAGACGGGAGATACGGAAGTCATCCTCGTGCTGGTCGAGGGCAGGGCGGATATCTCCGGAGCAGGCAAGGCTTTCGGCGAGCTCGGCGACCGGACGAACGTCTTCGAGCGCAAGCCGCCGCACTGCGTCTATGTGCCCGCCGGTTCCGACTGGAGCGCCAAGGCGACAACCGAATGCACGCTCGCGGTCTGCACCGCGCCGGCCAAGCCCGGACGCGAAGCGGCGGTGATCGGGCCGGAAGGGCTTTCTCTCAATACCCGCGGCAAGGATGCCAATACCCGCTACATCTTCCCGATCGCCATGGAAGAGCGGGACGTCGCCGACAGCCTGCTGGTCACCGAGGTGTTCACGCCGGCCGGCAACTGGTCCTCCTATCCGCCGCACCGGCATGACGAGGATAATTTCCCCGACATGACCTATCTGGAAGAGACCTACTACCACCGGCTGAACCCGGCGCAGGGGTTCGGCTTCCAGCGGGTGTTCACCGAAGACGGCTCGCTTGACGAGACCATGGCCGTCTCGGACCACGATCTCGTGCTGGTGCCGAAGGGCCATCACCCCTGCGGCGCGCCCTATGGCTACGAGATGTATTATCTGAACGTCATGGCCGGGCCGATCCGCAAATGGCGGTTCAAGAACCACCCGGACCATGACTGGATCTTCAGAAGGGACAATCCCTAAACCCGTCCCCTGGGATGCTCGGCGATGTCGCCGATCTCGGCCATATAGGTGTCGAGCTTATCGAGCATCTCGCGGAAAACTGCCGCATAGCCCGGATCGTCCGCGACGTTCCTCAACTCGTGCGGATCTTCCACGCAGTCGAATAACTCCCATTCCGGCGGCGCGCCGTTCGGTCGGGCACCTGGCTGTCCCAGATCGTCGTTGTACCAGTAGATAAGCTTGTAGCGGGTGTCGCGCACCCCGTAATGCGCCCAGGCGCCGTGAATCGCATCATTGTGCATCCAATAGCGATGGTACACCAATTGCTGCCAGTCTGCCGGTGTCCGTTGCTCCAGCACGGGTCGCATCGACCGCCCCTGCATGAAGGAAGGCGTCCGCACTCCTGCATAATCCAGGAAGGTGGGCGCAAAATCGACATTGCAAGCGAGATCGCTGCTGGTCGTGCCGGCCGGGATCGCCGCCGGGTAACGCGCCAGGAACGGCATCTGCAGACTTTCCTCGTACATGAAACGCTTGTCGAACCAGCCGTGCTCGCCAAGGAAGAAGCCTTGGTCGGAGGTGTAGATCACCAGCGTGTTCTCGGTCAGGCCTTTTTCATCGAGGTAGTCGAGCAGGCGGCCGACATTGTCGTCGATGGATTGAACCGTCCGGAGATAGCGCTTCATATAACGCTGGTATTTGAATTCCGCGAAAGCCTGTGGATCGGTGAAGGCGTAGTTCCGGCCGGTGGACGCGCATACCACGGTGATGCTTTCGCCACTTTTAAGTTCAGGCACGCGGCGAATCGGGATCTGATCCAGCATCAGTTCTCCCGTGACTGTGGCCGGCCCTTCTGGTTGCACGAGCCCGAGATCCTCCCAGTTGAGGTCGGACCGGACGCGCATGCGCGCGGCGGCCGCCGCCGCTGCCCGGCCGGAATAATCGTCGTTGAACGTCGACGGCAGCGGAAGGTCCTCTTCCGCCCAGAGATGATTGTGTTTGTGGTCGGGAACGAAATTACGATGAGGCGCCTTGTGGTGGCACATCAGAAAGAACGGGCGGCCGTCGCCTTGTTCGATGAAATCGATCGATTTGTCGGTAATGATATCGGTGACATAACCCGGAATTCGCTGCCGGCCATCGCGATCAATGAAGGCCGGGTCCCAATAGTCGCCCTGCCCAGGAACGACGGCCCAGTCATCGAACCCCTTCGGCTCGTGGAGGGGACCTTCGCCGAGATGCCATTTGCCGAAGATGCCGGTGCGGTAGCCTGCCGCCTTCAAAAGCTTGGCCACGTTGGGGATACGATTGTTCATGTGCGTCACCAGTGTCGTGACGCCATTGACGTGGTTGTGCGTGCCGGTCAGGATCGCGGCCCTCGACGGCGTGCAGATCGAATTCGTCACATAGGTCGCGTCATGTCTCACACCCTCCTTTGCGAGGCGATCGAGATTGGGGGTGTGGTTGAGACCTGCGCCGTAGGCGGAGATCGCCCGCGCAGCATGGTCATCCGACATGATGAAAATGATATTCGGTCGCAAGTATTCCTCCCTCGCATGCGGGTGGCAGGAATACGTATGATCGCAACCATTGAACCCACCGCCTTGGTCAAGGATACCGCGTCAGGCCATGCGGAAATAATGCAATTTCAGAAGCAAGCGATGCTGGAAACTGATCACTGCTGATCGCTTGACCCGGTCTCCGGTGGGTTTTCGAGATGAAACCGCTCCTTGCAGAGTGCGATCAGCTGGCGCACCGGAGCCCAGTCGCTCAGTTCTTCGCGATAGATCACTCCCGTCCGCGCATGCCTGTAATTGAGGTTGACCGGCACCGGGACGATGCGCGGCGAGGAGGTCGCAAGAACGGCCGCATCGGGCAGCAGGCAGAGGCAATCACTCCGCTGAAGAATGGACAATGTCGAATGCAAGCTCTCGCAGCTCAACCGAATGTCGGGCTCCCGCCCCAGCCGCTCGAAAAGACCGTGCTGCGTGGTTGCTTGATAAATCGGAAGCTCGGAATGGACGAGCCAGGGATAATCGAGCAGGCGCTCAGGCGGAACGGCTCCTGCCGCATCGCGTGCGGCGAAGATCGGATGATCCTCGCGCGCCATGACATTGTTGATCACTTTCGTCAGCGCAAGTGCGACGAGGCGAAAGTCCTGCGGATCATCGATTGTCACGCCCGTGAACAAGATGTCGAGGCGCCCCTCCAGGAGATCGGTGAGCGAGGTCGCATAACGGCTGTTTCTGAGTTCGAACACGATCTTGGGGAACCGTCGCTGCATGTCGACGAGCAGCTCTGGCAGGATTGCCGGACGCCACATCGGTCCGGCGCCGATCCGCAGATAGGCCTTGCCTATTGCCCTGTCGGACATGAGCTCCTGCTCGGCCACTTCCCAGTGACGCATCATCCGCAACGATTCCGACAATACCCTCTCGCCGAAAAGCGTCGGACGAACGCCGCGTGCATGCCGCTCCAGAAGCGGTCGCCCGAAATGTGCTTCCAACTGGGCGAGAGATCGAGACAAGGCAGGCTGCGTGAGATTCAGCCGCTCGGCGGCACGACGGAGACTGCCTTCCTCCACGATCGCTTGAAGACGGAAGAGGTGGGTGATCTGATCCAGCATGGCAGTGATAAGCTTCGTTTATCGGTCACGCCGTTAATTGCATTTTTCGTGCATTGCCTCAACTGGTATGGCTACGGAACGCCAAGAATGTGTATTTGGCAGTATCTTATTCGCTACATGCAGCCTGTCTGGCCGGGGAGTGGGCAGTCAGGCTCTCGGGGAGGAGAGCATGCGAAACCGATTGATTTTGTCCGCCTTGATGGCGGTTTTTTTATCCATGCCGCCGGTCGCCCAGGCAGAGGTCGGGAACAGTCCCGAGACGCTTGCGATCGCCGGCATTCTGGATAATGACACCTTCGACCGCGCCGGCCTTTCCATCGGCCATCGCGCCCAATACTGGATGCCGGTCTTCGACACGCTGCTCTACACTGCCCCGGACGGCAAGACGATGCCGAACCTGGCCACCGAATGGCGCTTCAACGGCGATGGCACGGAGCTGACGCTCAAGTTGCGAGAAGGCGTCAAATTCACCGACGGTACACCATTCAACGCGGAGGCGGTGAAGGCAAACCTCGAATATCTGCGCGATGGCGTCGGGCAGAACACCTGGATGGCTGGCGCCATCAAGAATGTCGAGATCGTAAGCCCGGCCGAGGTGAAGCTGTACCTCAAGGAGCCAGATCCGGGCATGCTCTTCAATCTGGCGACCGTCGGCGGCGCGATGGCGAGCCCCGCGACGCTCGGCAAGGCTGATTCCAAAATGCTCCCGATCGGCTCCGGGCCTTACATCTACGACACGGCGCGCTCGGTGACTGGGCGGCAATACGTCTACAAGCGCAATCCGGATTATTGGAATGCCGGCGCCTTTCCGTTCGAAACCATGACGATCGCGCCGATCAACGATCTCAGCGCGCGGATGAATGCGCTGAAATCCGGCCAGGTGGACGCCGCCGCGGGCGAAGGGCAGGTCGTCACCGAGGCCGAGGCGAGCAAGCTGACGGTTTCCAGATTGCCCGTGGACTGGCTGGGTCTGTTTCTCTCCGACCGCGACGGCAAGATGGTGAAGGCACTGTCCGACGTCCGCGTCCGGCGCGCGCTCAATATGGCATTCGACGAAAAAGCGATCCTGAAATTCGTCGCCCGGGGTTATGGCGAAGTCACGGATCAGCCTTTCGTTCCGCCAAGCGAGGCATTTGATCCATCGCTCGACGGAACCTATCAATATGACCCGAAGGCGGCCCGGGCCCTGCTTGCCGAAGCGGGTTATCCAAACGGCTTCAGCGTCACGATGCCGGATATCGGCACGCTTGCTCCCTATACGCCGATCATCACCCAGCAGCTCAAGGATATCGGCGTCACCGTCAGCTGGGTGAAAGTTCCGCCGAATGTCACGATCGCCGAGCTGCTGTCTGGTAAATACCCGATGTTCCTCTTCCGTCTGGGCAGCCAGTCGCCCTGGGCCGATTTCAACAAATTCGCCTTCGCAAACTCCCCCTGGAATACCTCCAAGGCAAAGGACGAAAAGCTGGAGGCTCTCCTGAAGAAAGCCCAGTACACGCCTCCAGGCAAGGAGCAGAATGCCGCGATGCAGGCCGCCAATCGATACATGGTCGAGAATGCCTTCTTTGCGCCCTGGTTCCGCATCGACAGCATCTACATTTCCAGCGCGCAGGTGAAGGTCCAGATGCAGGCGCAGAACATCGTGCCCTGGCCGCGCAATTATGCGCCTGCAAAGTGAGTTCGGACGCCGATGATACGGTATCTTCTGAAACGGGTCACTTCCGGCATCGCGCTGCTTTGCCTGGTTTCGACCGTAACCTTCATGATGGTTTTCGGCGCCACGGGCAATGTCGCCCGCAACATTCTCGGTGAGAACGCGACGGCCGACCAGGTGACGGCGCTGAACAGCCGGCTAGGGCTCGACCGGCCGCTGATGGTCCAATTCGGGGATTGGGTGAGCCATGCCGTCCGCGGCGACCTCGGCCCGTCATGGACGATGAGCGAAAGCGTGGCGTCGGCACTTGCAAGCCGGCTGCCCGTCACCCTGTCGATGGTGACGATCGCGGTGGCGATGATGGCGCTCCTTTCGGCGATGCTCGGCATTGCTGCGGCTGTCCGTGGTGGCTGGGCGGACCGTGCCATCCAGGTCGTCAGCGTCGCGGGTTTTGCCATGCCGAACTTCTGGCTCGGCCTGCTGCTGGTCCTCACCTTCTCGGTCAAGCTCGGGTTGTTGCCTGCGACCGGTTATGTTTCGTTCAGTGCTTCACCGTCCGCATGGGCGGCTTCCCTGGTGCTTCCCGTAACGTCGCTGGTGCTTTCGGGAATAGCCTCGGCCTCCCAGCAGATCCGGGGCGCAGTTATTGATGCGCTCAAGCAGGACTACGTGCGCACACTTCGCGCCCGCGGCGTCAGCCCCCGTTCGGTGCTCTATCGCCACGCTCTGCGCAATGCGATGCCGGCGGCTCTGACTGTCCTTTCGGTACAGTTCATTGCCCTTCTCGGCGGCGCCGCCGTCATCGAGCGCGTATTCGCCATTCCCGGCATGGGCTCGTTGACGGTCTCGGCCGCGCTGATTGGCGACGTGCCCGTGCTCATGGGCGTGGTCGTGACCCTCATCATCGTGGTCGTTCTGGTGAACATCCTGATCGACTTCCTCAACGCATGGGCAAATCCGAAGGTGAGGATGTCATGAGCGATATCGACACCGCCCAGGCGCCAATCCCTGCCGCTTCGCAGCGCCGCCATTTCGTCCGCTCGGTGCTCACCAATCCGACGGGTCTTGTCGCTTCGCTGGCGCTGCTGATCGTCATCGCATCGGCGCTCTTCGCTCCTCTGCTTGCCCCCAACGATCCGTCCGCCGTTCAGATATTCAAGGTCAATGCTGTCGCCGGCGACGGTTATCTCCTCGGCGGCGACGGTTCGGGACGCGACATATGGAGCCGTCTCGTCCATGGCGGCCGCAACACATTCCTCGGCGCGCTGATCACGGTGGTCATCGCCGCATCCATCGGGGTGACGGCGGGGCTCTTCGCCGGCTTTTACGGCAGGAAGCTCGATCTGGTGGCCCGCTGGATCGCCGACGGTATCATGGCACTGCCGGCGCTGATCGTTTTGCTCGCCTTCTATCAGGCGCTCGGGGCCTCGATCTACCTGTCGATGGCGGTCTTCGGGGTCATGCTGTCGCCGGGCTTTTTCCGGCTGACGCGCAATCTCGTCAACGGTGTCAAGCACGAACTCTATATCGACGCCGCACGGGTGTCGGGGCTTAGTGATCTACGGATCATCACCCGCCATATCCTGCTTTCGGTGCGGGCGCCGATGGTGATCCAGACCTCCATCGTCGCCGGCATCGCCATTGTCGTCCAGTCCGGCCTCGAGTTCCTGGGTTTGGGCGACCCCAGCACGCCGACCTGGGGCGGCATGCTGCAGGACGCCTTCTCCAACATCTATGTCTCGCCGCAGGCGATCCTCTGGCCGGGGCTGGCAATCACGGCAACGGTGGCGTCGCTGGTGTTGCTTGCGAACGCCATCCGCGACCGCATGCAGCAGGGCGGCGCGCAGGTAAGAGCCCCGAAGGCCCTTCCCCTGGCGGTGAGCGAACCGCTGCCGCAAGCCGCACCCGACTTGCTCCTCGACGTGCGGGATCTGGTCGTTGCCTATCCTGCGAACGACGGCTGGCGCGAAGTCGTCAAGGGCGTGAGCCTCAGCCTCAGGCGCGGCGAAGTTCTCGGGCTCGTCGGCGAAAGCGGATCGGGCAAGAGCCAGACGGCCTTTGCCATCCTCGGGCTTTTGTCGCCCGGAGGCCGGGTTCTCTCCGGCTCCATCCTGTTCGACGGCATCGATCTCGGAAAATCCTCCGAGGATGAGGTCCGGGCTCTTCGCGGCAAGCGCATAGCCTATGTTCCCCAGGAGCCGATGGCCAATCTCGATCCGGCGTTCCGGATCGGATTCCAGCTCGTCGAGCCGATGATGACGGTCCTCGGGATTTCGCGGGCGGAAGCGACGCGGCGGGCGCTGAAACTGCTTGCCCGCGTGAAGCTGCCGGATCCGGAGCGGGTATTTCGCGCCTATCCGCACGAGATCTCGGGGGGCATGGCCCAGCGCGTCCTCATTGCCGGTGCGGTTGCCTGCAGCCCGGACCTTCTGATCGCCGACGAACCCACCACCGCGCTCGACGTAACCGTGCAGGCGGAAGTCCTCGATCTTCTGCGCGATCTGCAAAAGGAGTTCAACATGGCGGTCATGCTGGTGACCCACAATTTCGGTGTCGTGGCGGACAGCTGCGATCGGGTGGCCGTCATGAAGGATGGCAGGATCGTGGAGATCAACGCGGTGGCTGACCTCTTCGCCGCGCCGGCGCATGACTACACCCGCATGCTTCTCGATTCCGTTCTCGAAGATGGAGAGACTCGCACATATCGACCGCCGGTGACGGAAGGAATGCGGGCATGAACAATCAGATCCTTGTTGATTGCCGCAACGTCAACGTCCATTTCGGCGCCCACCATGTCCTGAAACACGTCAATCTCACCATCCGCCCCGGTGAAACCGTAGGCTTGGTGGGCGAGAGCGGTTCGGGCAAGACGACGCTCGGGCGCGCCATTCTCGGCATCGGCCCGGTCAGCTCCGGCGAGATATGGTTCGACGGCGAGAATATCGCCGGGGTACCGCCCCGCGCGCGCAAAGGCCAGGCGGCCATCCAGGCGGTCTTCCAGGATCCCTACAGCTCGCTCAATCCGTCGATGACGATCGAGGACATCCTGACGGAACCGATTGTTGCACGAAGGCTCGCCTCGCGTGCCGATGCTTCCCGACAGGTCCGAAAGCTGCTCGATCAGGTCGCTCTGCCAAGCGACGCGGCAGAACGGTTTGCCCGCGAATTTTCCGGCGGCCAGCGCCAGCGTATCGCCATTGCCCGCGCGCTGGCGCTCTCTCCGCGCCTTATCGTCTGCGACGAGCCTGTCTCCGCACTCGATCTTTCCACCCAATCGCGGGTCATGGACCTGTTCATCGAAATCCAGGAACGGACGGGTGTCGCCTATCTCTTCGTTTCCCACGATCTGGCTGCGGTGCGCCACATCTCGCATCGTGTCGCGGTGATGCGTTTCGGCGAAATCGTGGAATTCGGAGAATGCGATCAGGTGACGGCTCGCCCCGCTCACGACTACACGAAGCGCCTGCTTCTCGCCGCCCCCGTTGCCGATCCCGCAAGGCAGGCCGAACGGCGCGCCGCGTTTCGCGCGCTAGAAATGACGGCCTAAGCCATGCGCGCCATTGTCCTGATGTTCGACAGCCTCAACCGCCGCCTTCTGCCGCCCTATGGCGACACGACCGCCCATGCACCCAATTTCGTGCGGCTTGCTGACAAGACTGCTACGTTCGACCGCTGTTATGCCGGTTCGATGCCCTGCATGCCGGCGCGGCGCGAAATGCATACCGGCCGGTACAACTTTCTCCACCGGTCCTGGTCGCCGATCGAGCCTTTCGATGACAGCGTGCCGGAATTGCTGAGAAACGCCGGCATCTACACGCATCTGGTCACCGATCATCAGCACTATTGGGAGGATGGCGGAGCCACCTATCACACGCGCTTTTCTTCGCACGAGTTTTTTCGCGGCCAGGAAGGCGACCTTTGGAAAGGCTTCGTCGAAGGTGTGGATCGCACGCGCCTCGTCGACTTCCTCTACCAGATGCGGCGGCAGGATCCCATCAACCGGACCCATCTCAAGGACGAGCGTGACCATCCGCAGACCCGGACCTTCGATGCCGGATTGCAATTCATAAAAGACAACGCCGGCCAGGACGACTGGATGCTGCAGATCGAAACCTTCGATCCGCACGAGCCGTTTTTCAGCTATGCCGAATATCATGCGCTCTACCCCGATACCGGCGAGGATTTCGACTGGCCGCCCTATGACCGCGTGACCGAGGCGGAAGAACGGGTCCTCCAGGCGCGGCACCGCTATCTGGCGCTGCTTTCGATGTGCGACCGCAATCTTGGCCGGCTGCTTGACATGATGGACGACAAGAACCTGTGGGACGATACGATGCTGATCGTCTGCACGGACCATGGCTATATGCTCGGCGAAAGGGGCTGGTGGGGTAAATCCGTCATGCCGTGGTACGACGAGACGATCCACACTCCCTTCTTCGTCTGGGATCCGCGGGCCAGGGTTGCCGGCGAGCGGCGCTCCGCGCTCGTCCAGACCATAGACATAGCGCCGACGCTGCTCGACCTTTTCGGTCTCCAACCGACGCCCGATATGCAGGGAAAACCGCTTCTCGATACGGTCAGAAGGGACGCCCCGGTCCGCACTGCCGGACTATTCGGGAATTTCGGGGGGCACGTGTGTGTCACCGACGGCCGTTATGTTTATATGCGCTGCTGCGCAACCGAGGACAATTCGCCGCTCCATGAATATACGCTGATGCCGACCCACATGCGCGCGCGCTTCTCTTCGGACGAACTGTCGAAGGCGGAGCTCGCGCAGCCTTTTTCCTTTACCAAAGGGGCTCCTGTCCTGCGCATACCGGGATGGACGATCCGGGGACCCTGGGTCTTCGGGACCCTGCTCTACGATCTTGAGACGGATCCCGAACAGAAAAAACCGCTCAGAGACGATAGGATTGAATTGCGTATGGCCGGGCTGCTGGTCGAACTATTGCGTGCCTCCGATGCGCCCTCCGATCAGTTCAAGCGGCTGGGCCTTCCGGAAACGGGGCCGGTGGGGACCGAACACCTGCTCATCGAAAGACAATGGGCACAGGTGGTTTCCGGCCAGCGGAGCGTGGCGCAAGCGAGCGATTTCGCACAAGGGGCTCGTGTGGCGAATATTCCCATTGCCGAGCTCATGGCCGACGAAACGACGCGCCGCATCCTGATCGCGGAGGTTCCTCGCCTTGCCGACAAACCGCTGCCCGCCCCACTCGCCGCAAAAACGCTCGTGCAGGCCGCAACAGCCTGGCCGGAACTGGACCGGGAAAAGCTAGAGGCGCTTGAGCGCGCGTTCACCGAGCAGGTTTGAACGGAGGGATCGATGCCATCGACACTGGATCATCTGACGAAAGCACCCTTCAATCTCGATCGCGAAGCCCTCGACTGGGTGACCCGGACGTTTCAGTCTCTGGACGATACCGCCCGTACAGCCCAGCTTTTCAATCTCAATTCGCGCGGTGACGACCGCGAGACGGAGATTATCCGCCTCGGCGAACTGCAACCGGGCGGCATCACCCGCTATTTCGGCGCCGATGGTAACAGGGAACGCGAGCACATGGCCGCGATCCAGGCCAAGGCCAAAGTGCCTTTGCTCGTTTCCGCCGATCTCGAAGGCTCCCGCATGAGCCTCCCCTTCGGCACGGCCGTCCCCAATCCGCTGGCACTGGCAGCCGTCGATGATGTCGAGCTGACCGAGGCGATTTCCGACCTGATGGCGCGCGAAGCCCGTTCCGTCGGGATCAACTGGTCCTTCACGCCGGTGCTGGATATCAACGCGGCCTTTCGCAGCCCGATCGTCGCTACCCGGGGATATGGCTCGGATCCGGCGCGGATCGAACGTCACGCACTGGCGCAGATGCGTGTCTTCCAGCGGCTCGGCCTTGCCGCGACCGTGAAACACTGGCCGGGCGAAGGATATGACGAACGCGACCAGCATCTCGTCACCACGATCAATCCGCTGTCGATGGAAGAATGGCGCGCCACCTTCGGCCCGCTCTATAAGGCCGCCATCGACCAAGGGGTCAAGTCCGTCATGTCGGCGCATATCGCGCTGCCGGCCTATGTCTTGGAACGCGATCCCGATGCCGGCGAAGAAGCCTATCTGCCGGCCTCAGTCTCTGCTCCGCTCAATATCGCGCTCCTGCGCGGCGAGCTCGGGTTCAACGGCCTTATCGTCTCAGACGCAAGCGAGATGGCAGGTCTCTCCGGCGTGATGCCGGCGCACGACGCGAAGATCGAGATCATTGCGGGTGGCTGCGACATGGTCCTTTTCTCCTCCAGGCCGGAGGCTGAAATTGCTGCGGTGCGTGACGCCGTCCATTCCGGGCGCATTCCGGCAGAACGTTTCCACGATGCGGTCACACGCGTCCTCGCCCTCAAGGCTTCGCTCGGCCTGCATCGCACCGTCGAGATGCCGGTCCATGCCGGTGCGGCTCCCGCCCAAAAACTCGCTCACGAAGCTTTCGCTCGCGCCCCGACTCTGGTGAAGGACAGGAACGGCACGCTGCCGCTCGATCCCGAAAAGCATCGCCGCATCCTTGTCGTTTCCGGCGGGATCGTCGAGCCGATGCCGAATGCGAGGCTGGATTTCAAGCTGCCGGAAATGCTGGCTGCCGAGGGTTTCGAGGTGACCCTCAATCCCTACGGCACGCCGCTCGATGCGGACGGGCACGATCTTGTCCTCTATCTGTTCGGCGAAGAGGCCCTTCTGACGCGCGGGCGCATCTTTCTCGATTGGCGGGCACTTCACGGGGATTTCAGAGCGGCCATGAAACGGCCGTGGACGAGCCTGCCGACCGTGATGATTTCCTTCGGTTTTCCCTATTATCTCTACGACGCCCCCCGGGTGCCGACCTATATAAACGCCTATTCCACCCATGAGGCGATGCAGGCCGCCGTGGTGGAGGCGTTGATGGGGCGTAGGCCGTGGAACCGGAAGAGCCCTATTGATCCCTTTGCCGGAGCGTTTGACGCGCGATTCTGATCGCGCTGCGGAAGATGCCGGATGAGACGAATGCGGGACCGCGCCTTCTTCAAAGGCGGCGATCATGTCCCGGCGTCATAGGCAACCCTGAAACCCGTATTGCTCGAGGCGCTATCCGGGGAGAGACCCATCCGCGCTGCGATCCGGTACCGATAGCAGTAACTTTTGTGGCAGAGGAACGAACCGCCCTTCAGCACCTTGTCGGAAAAGCGCTTCGCCTGTTCATTCCGCGCCTTTGCCTGTTTCGAGAGTGAGCGCACCTTGAAAGGGTCGGCGGTCCACTCCCAGACATTGCCGGCGAGATTGTAGAAGCCGGCCTCATTCGGAGCGAAGCTGCGTACCGGCGCAGTGCCGAAATATCCGTCCTGGAGCGTGTTGGTGTCGGGGAAGCGGCCCTGCCAGATATTGCAGAAGATCGCCTCGTCGGTCGGCTCCTCCTCACCCCAGGGATACCGCCGGCGGCGGTTTCCGCCGCGCGCGGCATGCTCCCATTCCGCTTCCGTCGGCAGGCGCCCGCCGACCCATTGCGCGAATGCGAGCGCATCGTTCCAGGAAACGTGGGTGACCGGATGGTCAAGCCGATCGTCGATGGAACTGTCCCGACCTTCCGGCTGCCGCCACGTGGCATCATCGATGCGCGTCCACCAGGGGGTGCCGACGACGCCGCCCGTCGCAAGGCTGATGTCGCCGAGCAGCGGCGCGAACACGGCGGAGGAGCCGAAGCGTTCCGATTCCGTCACATACCCGGTCGCGTCGACGAATGCGGCAAACCTGCCGATCGTGACCGTCTCGGCCTCGAGCTGATAATCCTGCAGCGAGACCTTGCGCTCCGGCCCCTCGCCATCGGCGGAGATAACCGGATCATGCGTTCCGACGAACGTGTCGCCACCCTTGACGGCAATCGTTTGCCCACGGATGCCGCGAGAGATCGTGTTTGCGGATGTGTCGAATATTCCCTGCCCCGTTTCCCGTCTCGATCCTGAACAGCATCCACTCATCGCATTTTCCCGATAGGCCTTTATTCCTTCTACGGACTCGGACGGCAGCCTCATCGTCCTCATCGACGGCTTCGCCTTGATAATCTATTAACGCCCGATCGCGGGAATGCCAAAAGCAATCGGACGACGAGGGCTGGAAACGCGGTCATCTTCTCGACGTTGTGCACCTGCTCTTCGCAGTTGCGAACGGCACCACAAAACCAACATCATTTCCGGCCAACTAGGTCGTCGACGGTCTGCAGCCTTGGCCAAGGCTGCCGGATCGCGCCGTCGGACGAGACGATCGACTCCTTCGGTCACTTGGGAATCCGCGCGAGGCTGCTAGGGGAAAATTGCATGGAGAGATCGATGACCGAAGTGTCCAGCAGATAGGCCGTCCCATTTTAATGCGGCAAGGAAATCTCACGCACCATTGGCGCGGAACCTGCGGCTTGAAAAGGAGCCGGAACTCCGGGAAAGAGGGTAGCTACGGAATGATGTCGCTCACGTACGATCGGTATTTGTCGCGAAGAGGTCGGTCATGAGTATCGCTGACCGCCTGGTAACCGGAAGTCTCTGGGTCTCCTTCTCAAGGATCATCGTCAATGGATTGTCGACCCTCAGCACCATTATCCTGGCCTGGTATCTCCTGCCGTCGGATTTCGGCCTCGTAGCGCTTGCGACCACGATGCTCGCCATCGTGACGACGATAACCGAGCTTTCGTTGAACGAAGCGCTTATCCGTCATGAGGCTCCGGGAGAATCCCATTTCAGCGCCGCATGGACACTGGCTGCGACCCGCGGCCTGATATTGTGCGCTTTGTTCGCCGCGTTCGCCTATCCGGCGTCCCTCATCTATGACGAGCCGCGCCTTTTCGGCGTCCTCCTTGTCCTGAGCCTCAGCCTCCTCATCAACGGGTTCGCAAATCCACGAAGGATCATGCTCCAGCGGGAGCTGATTTTCTGGCAGGAGTTCGTACTGAACGTTGCCCAGAAGATTGCCGGATTCGTGGCAACCGTCGCCATCGCCGTCATCTATCAAACCTATTGGGCGCTCGTGGTCGGGACATTGGTGATGCAGGTCACCAATGTCGTGGCGTCCTATTTCATCCTGCCGTTCCGGCCCCGGGTCACCTTCTCCCATATGCGCGAATTCTTTTCGTTTTCGATCTGGATTACCGCCGGGCAGATCGTCAACACGCTCAACTGGCGTTTCGACTACCTGCTCATCGGCAAGCTGCTGACCGGCTCCGCCCTTGGATATTATTCGCTGGGAGGTCAGCTCGCGATGACGCCCACGCGCGAGGCGACCGCGCCGCTGACCGCCACCATCTATCCCGCTTTTGCCAATGTCCGCCACGATCCCGCGCGTCTCGCCGCAGCCTATCAGCGAACGCAGGCATTGCTGACGGCGGTCGCTTTGCCCGCCGGCATCGGGATGGCGGTCATCGCAGATCCCCTGGTCAGGCTCGTGCTTGGCGAAAAGTGGCTTCCGGTGATTTTCATCATCCAGGCGCTGGCCTCCGTTTATGCGCTGCAGACATTGGGATCTCTCAATCAGCCCCTCGGCATGGCGCTGGGGCAAACCCGGACCCTGTTCATCCGCGACGCGCAGATGCTTCTCGTCCGGATCCCGGTGATTACGATCGGCCTGGTGTTCTGGGGGCTTCCGGGATTGATATTCAGCCGTGTGCTCACCGGCCTTTTCAGCGCTTTCGTGAACATGGTCATCGTGAAGCGCTTCATAAGCGTTTCGGTCTCCGCGCAGCTATGGGCAAATTTCAGAGCACTTGCCAGCTCGGCCGTCATGGCTGCCGGCGTCTCGCTTGCCGATCGCTCCATGGGAGTCGAGACCACACATACCGGGCTGGTCCTACAACTTGCCGCCCTTATCTGCCTTGGAGGCGTTCTCTATTGCGGCACCAGTATCTTTCTCTGGCTGGTTATGGATCGCCCAAACGGTCCGGAGACTGAAGTCAGAAAGATCGCCGCCAAGGTATTGTCCAAAGTCAGTCACGCCTGATCGCGGGGCTTGTTCTTCTAAACTTTTGAAAGAGAGGCATAATGTCAGGTGCTCAGCAATCCGAACTTATCACCAAGCTTCAGGACAGGACCCACGATTGCCTTAAGGAGTTCATCCGGCCTGATGAACCGATAGCGATACTGGACTTTCCCGACATCAGGAATTGCGGAGATTCCGCGATCTGGCTGGGAGAGATGGCCTATTTGCAGCAGCGGTACGCAAAGCGGCCTTCCTACGTTTGCACGACCGATGATTTCTCACCGGATGAACTCAAGAGCTCTGCCCCGAACGGCCCGATCTTCATCCATGGGGGCGGCAATTTCGGCGATATATGGGTATTTCATCAGGATTTCCGGGAGCGCGTGATGGAGCTGTTTCCCGACCGGCAGATCGTCCAGTTTCCGCAGTCGATTCACTACAAGTCCGCAGAACGGCTGGAGCAAAGCAAGCGCGCGATCGGCAAGCACAGGAACTTCGTGCTCCTGGTGCGCGACGAGGAGTCGTTTCAGTTCGCCAAGGAAAATTTCGATTGCCAGGTCTATCTCTGCCCGGACATGGCCTTCTGCATCGGCAAGATAGAGCCCGCCGCGCCGGAGTTTCCGGTCCTCGCAATGCTCCGCCAGGACAAGGAACAGGTTGGAACGGTCGACTTTTCCGCCTATCCTGACATCCCGAAGGAGGACTGGATTACCGAGAGCCGATCGAAGGTGCGCGTCGCAAAAGCGCTTGGGGCTGCCTCTGCGCTGCTGCATCTCACCCCTTCCGAAATGCGGCTGCGGAAGCTGGATGCTGCGGCCAACAACCGCTTCCAGCGCGGCATAGGGCAGATTTCCCGCGGAAAGGCGATCGTGACCGACCGTCTGCATGTGCATATCTGCTCGCTTCTCATCGGACGCAGCCATGCCGTGCTCGACAATAACTACGGAAAGATCCGCCGATTCATGAACGCCTTTTCGGGAGGCACCGATCTCTCCTACAAGGCGACCTCGCTCGACGACGGCATCAGATGGGCAAGAGAACAGGCGGGTGTCGCGGCATGACGCTGCCTGAGATCAACGACCGGAGGCTGGTATGAGTGTTGTGACCTTCATCATCCCTGTCCGGCATCAGGACAACGCGCGCGACTGGAGCATCCTGAAGCGAAACCTGACGCAGACCGTGGCATCCATCGCGAACCAGACCAATCCCGACTGGCGGGGAGTGATCGTCGCCAACAGGGGTGCCGATCTTCCTGCCCTGCCGGAGAAGTTCTCGGTGGCATGGGTGGACTTTCCGCCGAACGACATCCACGAACGGGGCGATGCGACGGAAGAGGATTTTCTCGATTCCTTCCGCGCCGACAAAGGCCGCCGCGTGCTTGCGGGCATGCTGGCGGCCCGTGATTGCCGCTTCTTCATGATCGTCGACGATGACGATTTTGTCAGCGCCCGAATTACCGAATATGCCGCCCGGCACCCGGACGGGAACGGCTGGACGATCGACAAGGGCTATATCTGGGACGACGGCGGCAGCATTCTGTTGTGCCGCGACCAGTTCAACCATTATTGCGGAACGTCGCTGATCATTCGTTCGGACCTCTACGGACTGCCGTCAAAGGCGGAAGACGTTTCCCTTCCATGGATCAAGGACATGCTTGGCAGCCATGTTCGCATAGAATCGATTTTGGCTGAACGCGGTACGCCCTTGAATGCCCTGCCGTTCCGGGGTGCGGTCTACCGTGTCGCCCACAAGGGATCGCACAGCAAGGCGCCCAGCCTGATCCATATGTATTTCCTGAACAGGAACGTTCTCAAGCGGCCTGTCCGGGTTCTCAAGAATCTGACGAAGCTCCGACCGCTGTCGGCCGGATACAGGAAAGAGTTTTTCGGGCTTGCCGCCGGAAAGACGGAGTAGATATCGCGGCGTCGGCACCGATCACATTACCACTTCACGCTGAACCCGACTTTGGCGCCGATGCTGTTGCTGCCGCCGAAGTCCTTGAGGCTGGTGCGAGCGAAGGCTTCCCCGTGGACTGCATACCGGTCGTCGGACCAGCTGAGCGAGCCGCCCAGGCTGAGGCCGCCCCAGAGCGGCTGGTTGTCGCTGACGACCTTGATCCCGGAGACATCGACATTCGAGCCGTCGAGGAAGTCGTAATAGAGATTGGCGATGCCGTAGAATTTCGAGCGGCTGATCCTTCCCGCCGCGTCCTTCCAGTCGCTATCATAATCGGCCGAGACGCCGAGGCGGCCGGTCAGGCTGTCGGCATCGTCCAGCGATACGGCGGTGCCATAGGCGTCGGTGAAGTCGTCGAACCGAACGGAGGAATAGGCCAGCTGCGCCTGCGGTGTCAGCGACCACTGGCGCGTCAGCGCGATCTTCTGTCCGGCTTCGACGCTCAGGCCATAACCGAAGCCGTCATTGCCGTCGGCAAGTGTGGATTGGAGCGTCCCGGAGTTGAGATTGCTGTCATACCAGGTGACGGCGGCCTGAGTATCGACGTAGAAGCCGCTATTGCCATACCAGGTCAAGGTGCCGTCGAAGCCATAGCCGGTCGTATCGATGCTGCCCTTGCCAAAGCGCGAGGAGATATCCGCGGAGGCCGTGTCGAAGTGAAAACTGAGGCCGCCGACCAGCGCGCCGCTCCTGCCTTCATGCAGCATGCCGTCGATCCCCGCCTGCATCGTCCAGGTGTCCAGATCGTATTCGGTGCCGGTTGTCGACGTTCTCGGATTGAGATGCGCATGCGTGCTGTCGATGCGGGTCCAGATCGCCTTGGTGGGGTCGTTCTCCGCTTGTCCGTTGTCGATCGCCCGTCCGCTGCTGCGCTGGCGCAAGGTGCCGAATTCGTTGAGCGTCTGCAGCACGCCGGCATAGGTCTCGTAGAGAGGAACGCTCGGCGCATAGACCATACCGATCCCTACACCTGCCGGATTGAGCAGGGTCGAACGCAGATACCAGTCACCGTCGGCAGGCGTGCTGACGCCGCCCTGGTAGAGCCGATAGGCGTAGGCTCCGCCGACCACGGCCTGATCGCCCTCGAATACATAGTCGCCGAGCAGCGAAAAGGTGCCGGCGGACGTGCCCCCGACATCGACGATCTTGATGCCTTCGACGGTCTGCCCTCCGCCTCCACCGAGATTGGTGACCGTGACATTGGTCGTGCCTGCGGTATTGCCCGTCACCACGAGCCGGTCGGTCGGCGAGGTATCGCCGCCGAGCACGGTTTCGATCGCCAGCGTGCCGCCGGTGCCGGTATAGTTGCCGGCGATCGTCAGCGTGCCGATCGAATTGCCGGGCGCGATCGTGCCGCCGCTGGTCGTCGTTCCCACCTGGCCGATGCCTTGCAAAACGCCAGCGGCGCGAACGTCCATGGTTCCGCCAACGGTTCCATTCACGGCAAGCGTGCCGTCATAGATTGTCCAGTTGGTGGCGGCGGTATCCGTGCCGGTCAGCGTCCATTTGCTGCTGCCGGTCTTTTCGAACACATCGAAGTTCCGGTACTGCGCGGCGACGCCGATCGCAGAGATGTCGAAGCTGTCATTACCGGCACCGCCGAGGCGCAGCGTGTCGGTGGTGGGCGCGACGCCGGCGACGACGTTGCCTACGATTACGGAACCGGCCTGAAGTTCGAGCGTCAGCGTACCTGTCGTCGCCGCGACTGACCGGGTTATGGCGTCCGCCTGACCCCCACCGGCACGGATCGTGCCGCTGTTGACGATGTCGAGATTGACGATCGCGCTGCCGGACGAGATGCCTGCCCCGCCGGTTCCGCCTTCGATCGTGCCGGTGTTGACAATCTGGTTTGCCTGGACGCGTACCAGCACGCCGGAGCTGTTCAATGAGCCCGCCGTACCTGTTCCGCCACGGATCGTCCCATTGTTCACCAGCGAGCCTGCGTTGCCCGGTCCGCTATAATTGACGCCCGCGCCTCCGGTCGCGCCCTGACCACCTTCAATGAGACCATTGTTGATCAGAATGGAGTTGCGCGTCATGTCCACCCCGACACCTCCGGCGCCTCCGCCGCGACCTTCCCCGCCGTGGATGGTGCCATTATTGACGACGTTCGTGAATAGGAGCCGCGCACCTGCGCCGCCTGCACCGCCTGCGCCACCACCGGCACCACCGGTAATCGAACCGTTGTTGACGATCGAAGAGCGGTTAATCGTCGACCTTGTATAGAGACCGAAACCGCCCGCTGTCGTGCCCGCACCATCACCGCCTACGAACGTACCCGCGACAGTTACAGTGTTTCCACCGGTATGATCAAATGAAAGGGGTGCGTTGTTGGTGGCACCGGTGATCGTAAAACCCTGAGTATCTATGGCAATCGGCTTCGAGGGTGTCGGGAAGATGGTACTTGTCGACGTCGAGAAGCTGCTCGTCAGCACGATCGTTGCGCTGGCGTCGCCACTGGCATTCGCCGCGGTGATGGCATTGCTCAGTTCGGTTTCGTTGCTGACCATATAGGTCGCGGCTGAAACTGAAGTCGCGAGCGAACAGCCGAAGCTTAGTGCCGCCAGGCAGATGCCGGAAAGAAGCTTCTGCTTCCTTGTGCTGCGAAACATAGCACCCGCCTTAGGTAAATGTTTTGAAGATTAATTAGAAAGGCAACATATTGGAATCGATACCTTTCTCGCGATTAAAATTGACGAATGTTAAGAAAGCATGATCACCCGGACAAAACGGTCGGAGGTGAAGGAAGGGCGGCGCCGAGGGGGCGCCCGGGATCGTGCCATCCGTTGCGGTGTCTGGCCAGAGTTGCCGGTGCTTCCTGAAGGACGATCTTCCCGGCGTCTCGGCCATCGGAGGGGGTCCGGCGTCCTGAGTTCCCGACCGAATGGCCCCGCCCGAGCGCTATCTGTACCCACGCCTGAGCGCTTGCGGCGGCTGTCCCAAGCTTCTCAGGAACGCCCGCCGCATTCGCCCGGCGTCGCCGAAGCCGGCGGCCTCGGCAATATGTTCGAGCGGCGCATGGCTGGTCTCGACCGCCATCCGCGCCGTTTCGAGCCGCAGGCGCTCCACGGCCTTGGCCGGTGTCGTGCCGGTTTCGGCAGCAAACGCCCTGGCAAAGTTGCGCGGGCTCATCGCCGCCTGGTCCGCGAGGCGTTCCACGGTCAGCCGCTCGGCCAGATGTTCGCGCATCCAGTCGATCAGCGCCAGGAACCTGCCCGTGTGCCCTCCGAGATCGACAAGCGCTGAAAACTGCGACTGGCCACCGGGCCGGCGCTGATGAACGACGAGCTGCTGTGCCGTCCTGCGCGCGATGTCCGGCCCCAGATCTTCCTCGATAAGCGCAAGCGCCAGGTCGATACCGGCGGAAATGCCGGCCGAGGTCCAGACGTGGCCGTCCTGGACATAGATGCGGTCGGCGTGCATTTCTATCTTGGGGTAGCGGCGGGAAAAGTCGTGCGAGCTGTTCCAGTGGGTGGTGGCGCGGCGCCCGTCGAGCAGCCCGGCTTCGGCGAGCAGATAGGCCCCGGAACAAACGCTCGTCACGCGCCTTGCGCTCGTGCGTTTCAGCCATTCGAGAATTTCGTGCACCGCCGCCATGGAGCGGATGATCTCGCCGCCCGAGATCATCACCGTGTCGAACGGCCCATCCGCAAGCGGGGCAGCCGACAGTTTGAGGCCTGACGAGCTCTCGATCTCGCCGCCGCCCGGTGCCATCAGCACCAGGTCATAACTGCCCGGCCGGAATCGCTCCGCCATCTCGAAAGCCGACGTCGGCCCGGCCGTATCGAGAAGCTGGAAACCTGGATGCACCACAAGAGCAATTGAACGAACCATGGCAGTTTTTGCCCGATTAATGTCATTTCAGTCAGACAATAGCAGGGGTAACTTTCCCTGCAAACAGAGGCAACCGATCGATCGGGCGAACTATCATGACGTGGCGGTTTGTTCTTGGAGGCGGGCTGGGGCTTGCCGCGGTCTTCCTGGTGGTCGCCGGGGGCTGGATAGTCTCTCTGCCATCCGGGTCGTCGGGCGGCGAAACCAGACCTATCCCCGGCGAGGAGACACGCGCCACCGTCGAGGCCTTGAAGCCGCCCAAACGCGTCCGCCCTGTGATCGCCATCGTCGGCATCAATGACGGGACGGAGATCACCGACTACCTGATGCCCTATGGTGTCCTGCGCCGTGCCGATGTGGCGGACGTGGTGGCATTGGCGACGCAGCCCGGGCCGATGGTGCTCTATCCGGCGTTGAAGGTCGAACCGCAGGCGACGATCGCGGATTTCGACAGGCAGCATCCGGAAGGCGCCGATTACGTCATCGTCCCGGCCATGGTGCGCGAGGATGATCCGGCAGCGCTGCGCTGGATCAGCAACCAGGCGGAAAAAGGAGCGATGATCATCGGCGTCTGCGTCGGCGCCAAGGTAGTGGCGGCCGCCGGCCTTCTCGACGGCCGGAAAGCCACGACCCACTGGTATTCGCTGGCTGCCATGCTGAAGGAACATCCGAGTATCCGCCATGTCGCCGACCGCCGCTTCCTCGTCGACGGTCGCGTCGCGACGACGACGGGCATCAGCGCGTCCATGCCGATGTCGCTCACCTTGATCGAGGCAATTGCGGGGCGGCGGAAAGCCGAGGCTGTCGCGGCCGATCTGGGCGTCGCGAATTGGGATGCGCAACACGACAGCGGCGCCTTCAGGTTCACGCGGCCTTTCGCATTGACGGCGATCGGCAATTCGCTCGCCTTCTGGAGCCGGGAAACGTTCCGCATCGAGCTTTCGCAAGGCGTGGACGAAGTGTCGCTCGCTCTCGTCGCGGATGCCTGGTCGCGTACCTACCGCTCGCGGGTGATGACCTTCGCAGCCGGCGCGGATGCCGTGGAGAGCCGCGGCGGCATCCGCATCGTTCCCGACGAAGTGATCGCAAGCGCATCGACGATGCGCGTGCCCGGAGCGCCGCTTGCCCGCAAACCGGCGGAAGCGCTGGATGAGACGCTCAAGGCCATCGCTGACCGCTATCGGGAAGACACGGCCGATTTCGTGGCCATGCAGCTCGAATACAGGAGACGGTGACGCCGCAATGGATGGTCGCGGTCTGCGGTGTGGCGCGGGTCTCCAACGAGAGGAAGGAACCAGTCATGAAGGCAGTCATCGCAGGTGCCGGCATCGGCGGCTTGACGGCCGCGCTTCACCTCCACGAGGCCGGGATAGAAGTGGAGATCTTCGAACGTGCCGACGAGGTTCGCGAACTCGGAGTCGGCATCAACATGCTGCCGCATGCCGTGACAGTTCTGGCCGATCTCGGGTTGCTGCCTGGTCTCGACGCTGCAGGGATACGGACGCGGGAACTGGTTTACACCAACCGTTTCGGCCAGGTCGTATGGCAGGAACTACGCGGCCTGGATGCCGGCCAAGAGGCGCCGCAGATCAGCATCCATCGCGGCAAGCTGCTCGGCGTGGTCCACAGGGCGGTCATCGCGCGCCTCGGACCCGATGTGATCAGAACCGGTTGCCGGGTTGCCGGTTTCGAACAGACGGAAGACGGGGTCGCTGTTCATCTCGGCGGACACGACGGATGGCGCGGCACGGCACATGGGGACTTGCTGATCGGCGCCGATGGCATCCATTCCACGGTCCGGGCGCAGCTTTATCCCGATGAAGGAGCGCCGATCTGGAGCGGGATCATGTTGTGGCGCGGCGCCACGCGCTGGCCGATCTGGCGCGACGGACGGACGATGGCGATTGCCGGCGGCAATTTCGCGAAATTCGTCTATTATCCGATCGAGGTCGATCACGCGGATCCGAATATGCGGCTGACGAACTGGGCCGTGATGGCCAAGGTGGGCGAGCCGGGCACCGCGCCGGTGCGCCGCGAGGATTGGAGTCGGTCCGGTATCCCGGGCGAGGTGCTGCCCTTCGTGCGCGATCGTTTTCACCTCGATTTCGCCGATCCCGCCTCCATCATCCAGTCAACCGAGAATTTCTACGAATATCCCAATTGCGATCGGGAGCCTTTGCCCCGCTGGTCGTTCGGGCGGGTCACCCTGCTCGGGGATGCGGCCCATCCCATGTATCCGGTCGGCTCCAACGGCGCGAGCCAGTCGATCCTCGACGCCCGATGCCTTGCCGGGTATCTTCGCACACAAGATGAAATCGAGGCGGCCCTTTCCCGCTACGACGCCGAGCGCCGGCCTGCCACGTCGGAAATCATCCTGGCGAACCGCCGGGGCGGACCCGAGGGTGTGATCGACATGGTCGAGGCCCGGGCGCCCGACGGTTTCGACGACATCGACGCGGTGGCCTCGTTCGAAGAACGCCAGGCGGTGGTCCGCGGCTACGCTTTGCTCGCTCGTGGACGGAACCGGTAGGCAGGGTGGCGGATCACTCAGAACAGATCCGGCCTGATCCCGGCGGCGTCCAGCAGGAAGTCGCGGCTTGCCTCCAGTTCCGACCTCAGCCTGGCGATGTCATGACCCAGCAGCGTGCCCTGCCATTTGCGGATTTTGCCCGCGCAGAGCACCGTTGAGACGTTCGACCGTTCCATCAGCGTGACCACGGCGCCGGGGACGTGGTTCAGCGGGGCGACATTGACGGCATTCGCGTCGAGCAGGATGATGTCGGCTTCCTTGCCCGGCGTCAGTGTGCCTGTCTTGTGGTCAAGCTTCAGGCCCCGCGCCCCTTCGATCGTCGCGAAGCGGATCACGTCGATCGCCGACAACAGCTTCGGGTATTCCTCGCCGCGCAGCGCCTTGTCGTTCGCCAGCATTCGCTGCAGCGTGATCGCCGAGCGCATCTGGGTGAACATGTCGGCGGTCATGGTGCATTCCACATCCGTCGACAGGGACGGCTGAAGGCCGAGATCGAGCGCCTGTTGCAGTGGCGGATTGCCATGGCGCATCTGCATCTCGATAGGCACCGACAGCGATATATGCGAGCCGGCATCGGCGGCACACCTCCAGGCCATGTCGCTCATGCCCGTCATGTGGATGAAGATGTTGTCCGGCCCGAATTTTCCGGCCTCCGCCAGCTGGTCGAAGACCGGCCGCATGCCGAACGTGCCGACCACGTGCAGGGCGATCGGAATGCCGAGTTCCCGGCCGAGCGCCCAGGCCTCCTCATGGAACGGCAGATAGATTTCGCCGCCCATGACCATGGTCAGCAACTGGTCCTCGCTCGCAAAATGTTCGGCCTTGATGCGTCGGGCGTCGCCCGGATATTTTGCCGCATCGCCCCAGCCCTCGAAATATCCGAAGACGCCGCGCCGCCCGGCATCGCGAAGCGCCGTGATCGCCGCGTCGGAATGTTCCGGCGAATGGTGGATCTGGCTGACGTCCATGACAGTCGTCACGCCGGCATCGATCTGGGACAGGCCGCCGAACAACTCCGAAATGTAGACATCCTGCGGCCGGTAGAGGACCGAGAATTTCTGGAGCATCCACTCGTAGTAGTTGGAGGCGCTTTCCGGCCGCCCGTCATTGATCAGGATCGCGTCGGCAAGCAGGCTTCGAAGCGCCGTCTCGAACTGATGGTGGTGGGTGTCGATGAAGCCCGGCATGACGACCATGCCCGAAGCATCGATAACTGCGGCCTCCGGCGCGTTGATCGAGGCGGCGACCTCGACGATCCGCGAGCCGCGGATCAGCACGTCGCCCCTGGCAAAATTGCCGACCGCGCCGTCCATCGAAAGCACCGCACCGCCGCGGATGAGGGTGAGGCGATCGGCATCGCCGATGCCGGCGGGCATGTTGGCCGGCGCGGCGATGACCTTGCCGGAGCCGCCGCCGAGTTCCGTGGGCGCATGCGCCCGGTTGTCGCAGAATCTGCACATGCTCTTCCCCTCCCAAGGTAAGAACGATCATGCCTCCCGCAACCAAACCGGAGGCGGGATGCTTGCCTGGTGTGCGTCTGTCAGCGCGCGGCTGCTTGCCAGAGCGCGACGGTCGGATAATCCTTGCCGGTCCAGTGTTTCAGCTTTTCCGCGAACTCGCGCTGGAAGGAAAGCGGGCCGCTCTTGGCCATATAATCCTCGTCGTAGATGGCGATGAAGATCGTCAGCGACAGGAAAAAGTGGGCGCCCATCTCGAACAGTGCCACATAGTCGTGGTTGATCAGCGCGTCGCGTTCCGCATCCGTCAGCGAATTGACCGTCGAGAGCTCGGCATCGTTGAGCCGCGGACCGATCGACTGTTCCCAGCTTTCGACGAGTGCGCGCGGATTCTCCTTGTAGCGGCGAAGCAGTTCCGGGTCGCGGTCGACGGTGAAGAGGAACTTGTTCACATAATACTTGCTCATGCGGCTGCTCCTTCCGGATACCAGGTGAAGTATGCCTCCATCGTGTGAAAGAGGTCCAGATTGTCATGATAGGCGGTCGGGATCGGCCCGGCGATGCCCATCATCAGGATCAGGTCCATGAAGCCGTGGGTCGCGTTGCCGCTTTTCGTCATGCTTTCATGCGTCACATTGGCGAGGATTTCCTCGATATTGCCGGTCGACAGCCATTCGATCGCCTTGCGGTCGAATTCCGGGTCCGGCCCCGTTTCCTTGAACTGGCGCGGACCGCCAAGCTCCAGCGACAAGTGTCCGCTGCCGACGGCCGCGATGCGCTTGTCGGAGGGGAATTCGTCGATGATCTCGCGGATGGCGCGGCCGAGATCCCAGAAGCGTTTCGGCGAAGGCAGCGGCGGCGCGAAGATGTTGGTGTAGATCGGCACGACCGGCAGGTCGGCATCGGGGCGCGTGGTGATGATCGGGCAGATGATCGAGTGGTCGAGCTTCAGCTCATGGCTGAAGGCGAAGTCGAAACCGCGGTCCATCAGGCCCTGATGCATGAAGTTCGACAGTTCCTCATGGCCTTCCAGCACATATTTCGGGATTCCGAATTCGCGCTCTTCATTATAGAAGGTGGCGTCGTAGCGCGGCGCCTTGCCGATCAGGAAGGTCGGGTAGTTGTCGAGGAAGAACTGGTGGAAATGGTCGGCGCCGACCATGACCAGGATATCCGGCTTGGCGCGGGTCAGGGTCTCGCGATAGGCCTCGACCTTGCGTTTCCATTCCGCCGCCTGCGGCATCTGCTGTTCCGGCGGCATGGTTGTCGCCTTCAGGTAAAAAGGGTGGTGGGTGGTCGCGAGGACCGCTGCCAGGGTTGCCATCTTCTCCTCCGAATCTGTCCCGTCTATTAGACTGAATTTTTACCGCGGCGCAGCCGCCGTCTCCGTTTCCAGGGCCGGCCAGGCTGCCGGATCGCCTTGCAGCGCCGAGCGGATCTCGTCTCCGTGCTGGTTGACGACAGGCGCGGCCCTCACGGTCCTTGCGTGTTCCCCATCGAAGGAATAGGCGGGCCGAACCGTCTGCTCGGCGCCTTCTATACGGCCGGCGACCGGCACGAACATTTCCAGATGCTGCGCCTGGGGATCGTTCAGCACATCGGGGATCGTGTTGATCGGTGCGAAAGGCACGTCGAATTTCGAGAAACGCTCCACCCATTCCAGCCGGGTCCGGGTCGCGAAGATCGCGTTGAGCTCGGTGTTCAGCGCGTCATAATTGTCGATGCGCTTCAGCCGCTGCGAGAACCGGTCGTCTCTGGCAAGCGCCTCACCGTCGATCGCCTCGACCAGTGCATCCCAGAACTTGTCGAGCGAGGAGAGGTGGAAGGCGAACAGCTTTTCGTCCTTGCAGCGCACGATGAAGGCCTGTGCGAGGCGGGGACGATCGACGCCGCTCGGTTCTTCGCCGAGCGCGAAATAGCCCATGAACGGTTCGACCGCGAAATGCATCATCGCCTCGATCATGGAAATGTCGATACGCTTGCCCTTGCCGGTGCGGCCGCGTTCGATCAGCGCCGCCGAGATGCCGAGTGAGGCATAGATGCCAGTGATCGCGTCGGCGAGCGCCGGCCCGATGAAGCGCGGCTGTTCAGGGTCGATGGAGACGCTGAGGAAGCCGCTGACGGCCTGGGCGACGGAATCGTAGACCGGCCGCTGCGCATAGGGCCCGTCCGGGCCAAAACCGCTGATCGAGCAGTAGATCAGCTTCGGATTGATCTTCGACAGCGTCTCGTAGTCCGCACCGATACGCGCCGCAGCACCGGGCCGGAAATTCTGGATATAGACGTCAGCCTGGGCGATCAGCTGGTAGAAGATCTCGCGATCCTTCTCGCTCTTCAGGTCCAGTCCGATCGCCCGCTTGTTGCGGTTATAGGCCTGAAAATGGGCGCTGTAGAAACCGGTCTTGAAGCTGCGATAGGGATCGCCATTGCCGGCCGATTCGATCTTGATGACGTCGGCGCCGAGATCGGCGAGCATCATGCCGGCGCAGGGGCCGGTAATGAACGTGCCCTGTTCGACGATTCGGATTTGGTCCAGAGCTTTCAGCATGTCAGGTCCTAGTTCTCGTTTGCCACGAAGCCGTCGGGCGCGGGGCCGTCGTATTCGATGGCGCTGGCGGCGGCGGCAGACATGACGAAGCCGATAGGCCTCGTCTGTTCTTCGAGCAGGTGGCCGATCAGCCCGGCGGTGCGGGCCAGCAGCGGCACGCCCTTCAGGGCGAGCAGCGGATAACCCGCGTCGAGCAGCACGCAGGGGATGGCGCTTGACACGTTCATGACCAGCGGCCGGCCGATGATCTCGGGAATGAGCCTTTCGACCGTCTTGGCGATCTCGCAATGAATGCCGGCGACGCCGAGTTCGCGGGCGATCGCCAGCAGCCGCTCGGCACGCGGGTCATGCCCCTTGTGGAGAGGATGGCCGTAGCCGGGCACGGGTTTCTTCTGTTCCTTGAAGCCGCGCAGCAGCTTTTCGGCGGCCGCCTCGACTGAGCTGCCGCTCACCTCCGCTTCTTCGCGGATATCGCGAAAGAAGGCACCTGACGTCTCGGAGGCTCCGAGAATGACCGAACCGCAGCCGAGAAGCCCGGCCGCGACAGCGCCCTGAACCGCTTCCGGGGAGGCGGCGAGCGTCATCCGCGCCGCCTGCACGCTCGGCACCAGTCCATGTTCGGCAATCGCCACCAGCGTCGCGTCGAGCATGCGGCGCTGTTTTTCGTTCGGGAGAGATCCGGCGACCAGCAGCCAAGTATATTCGGTGAAGGAAATCGAGCCGATGAGATTGTCCACGAGGTCGTGGCCCCGCACGATGATCGTCTCCGGATTCGAGGTGCAGATCGCCTGGTAGGGTGCGGATTGCTTGCCGATTTTCATGCTGATGTCCTTGGAGAATGGTTAGGCTGCAGCGTTCGCCTTGTCGGCGAAGCGGCTGGCCCATCGATCGAACTGATCCATGAACTGCTGCAGGAAGAGACGGGTTTCTTCATTGGTCACTTCGCCTTCCGGGGTGATAAGGCCGGGCGGGACATGGATGAAGGCTTCCGGCAGCCCCATCACGGCAACGTCGAGGCAGCCGAGAATGGTGCGCAGGTGCTGCTGCGCCGCCGCCGTGCCGATACGGCCATAAGAAGCGCCGGTAATCGCTGCCGGCTTGCCGGCCCAGACGCTGCTGTCCCTCGGCCTCGATCCCCAATCGATGGCATTCTTCAGCATGGCCGAGATTGAGCGGTTGTGCTCCGGCGTCACGAAAAGCAGCGCATCGGCGCGTCCGATCTCGGCTTTCAGCCGGTCGACCTGCGGGGGAGTGCCTGCATCCAGAATTTCCTGGTCGAATATCGGCAGATCACGGATCGCCACCCATTCGAATTCCATGTCGGCCTTCGCGAGCTTCGTCAGAGCAAGGGCCAGCAGCCTGTTCAGCGACGCCTGCCGTGCGCTGCCGACGATGACGGCGACTTTCAATCGCGCCATGAAATACCTCCCATGCCAGTCTCAAAATTATTCGCTTGGCGAATTTATATTCGTATAATGAATTTCGATGACGCGAAGTGTCAAGCCCTGTCGCGGAGCCTTGCGAAAATTTAGGAAGGCGACGTGGATCAGCGGGTGGCGGGGTTCGCCGGCGCCAGTGAATGTACGAGGGCGGGGAAACGGCTGAACAGCTGCGAGAGCCGGTTGGCCGCAAGCCGCAGTTCCGGAAGGCGCTGCTCGACCAGTTCCTGAGGCGTCAGCCGTGGCGTGTAGCCGGAGCTGTTGATCGCACAGACGACCCGTCCGGTATTGTCCTTGACCGGGACGGCAAGTGCCGTAATGCCGTAATCGAGCTGGTCGACGGTGATCGAATAGCCCTTGGCGCGGGTCTCGACCAGGATTTCGCGGAGTTCCGATTCGTCGGTCACCGTGTAATCGGTCAGCTTTACGGGCGTATAGGCCTGGAAAAACCGATCCATCTCCTCTTCCGCAAGAGCCGCCATCAGCACCCGACCCATCGACGTCGCGTAGGCGGGATAGGTGACGCCGAGGCTTGCATTGCGCCGCACGCCGCGGCTTTCCGAAAGATGCGCGATGTAGAGTACGTTGGTCCCGTCGAGCACGGCCATGTTGGCGGCGTCGCCGAACAGCGAGGTGATCCGGTGCAATTCCGGAGTGACCGCTTCTTCGACATTGAAGGCGTTCAGGTAGGCGGACCCCAGCGTGAGGATGCGGGGCGCGAGGAGAAAATGCTTGTTGTGCCGGCGGATGAAGCCGAGCGCCTCGAGCGTCAGGATATTGCGCCGCACGGTGGCGATCGACATGCCGACCTTGCGGGAAAGCTCGGCAAGCGTCATTTCCGGGTCCTTGGCGTCAAAGGCCTCCAGAACCGACAATCCCCGTGCCAGCGCCTCGACGAATTCGGGCGAATTGCTGTCAATCATCGGAATTTCTCCTGCTGCTCGGCATTTCGTTCGCACACGGGATTGACAAGCGCAAGACCTGCCGCCTATCGTTATGCGAATATTTATTCGTCTAGCGAATTTTCTTGGGAGGGAAAAGCTATGAAGACAAGGCGTCAGTTTCACAAGCTCGTGGCCGCCACGGCTGCGGGTCTTGCCGCTCCTGCAATCCTGGGGAGCAAGGTTTTTGCGCAGGACAAGCCGATCCGGGTCGGCGCCAGCGTATCGCTCACCGGCCCGCTTGCCAGCACCAAGAACGGCCTGATCGGTTACGAACTCTGGCGCGACGATGTGAACGCGGCAGGCGGTCTTCTCGGCCGCAAGGTCGAACTGGTCATGTACGATGACCAGAGCAGTGCCGCCAACGTGCCGGCGATCTATTCGAAGCTCGTTGACGTCGACGCCTGCGACGTCCTGTTTTCACCCTACGGCGCCAATCTTTCGGCGCCCGTCATGCCCTTCATCAAGCAGCGAGACCTGTTCATGATCGGCATGTTCGGCCTTGCCGGCAACGATGTCGCCAAGCACGACAAGTTCTTCCACAGCGGCCCCTGGGGGCCGAATTCCGGCCGCGACTGGGCCCGCGGTTTCTTCGACCTCGCCAAGGCGCAAGGGGTCAAGAAGATCGCCATCATCAACGCGGACCTGGAATTCTCCAAGAACGCAGCGAAGGGCGGTGCGGAAGTCGCCAAGGAATACGGCATGGAGATCGTGTTCAACCAGAGCTACCCGCCGAACACCTCCGACTTCTCCTCGATGATCCGCAACATCAATGCCGGCGATCCGGAAGCGATCTTCATCGCCTCCTACCCGGCCGACAGCACCGCGATCATCCGCGGCGTCAAGGAAATCGGCATTTCCGACAAGGTGAAGATTTTTGGCGGCGCCATGATCGGCCCGCAATACGGCGCACTTTTGAGCTCGCTCGGCCCGGAACTCAACGGCCTCGTCAACTCGCATACCTTCGTTCCCGAGCCTTCCATGCAGACCCCGGCGATCAAGGGCTTCTTCGACCGCTATACGCCGATCGCCGTCAAGCAGGGCGTCGATCCGCTCGGTTATTACATTCCGCCCTTCTATTATGTCGCCGGCCAGCTGGCGGCGGCTGCGATCATCGGTTCGAAATCGGTCGATCCGGCCAAGATGGCGGCCTTCCTGCATGCCAACAGCGTCGATACGATCGCCGGCAAGATCGCCTTCAACGAGATCGGCGACTGGAAGGAACGCCGGGTCCTGATGGTGCAGTTGCGCGGCATCAAAGGCAACGATCTCGAACAGTTCCGCAATCCGGGCCACCAGGTCATCCTCGACCCGCCATCCCTGAAGACAGGCGATCTCGCCGGACCCTATAACAAGGCGCGCGCCAGCTAATCCCTCAACCGATCCAGAGAGCCGGCGAGATGCCGGCTCAAGGACCCTGTACATGCTATCGATCGACATTCTGCTGAACGCCATCGTGACGGGCATTCTGCTGGGCAGCGTCTATGCATCGCTCGCCCTCGGGCTCGGGATCACCTTCGGCATTCTCCATATCCCCAATATCGCCCACCCGACGCTCGTCGTCGCCGGCGCCTTCTTCGTCTACACGCTTGCCCAATGGGGCTTCGACCCGATCATCGCGGCGGTGATCGGCCTCGTCCCCTTCTATCTTCTCGGGGTCGCGCTCTACGCCTTCTACTCGACCGTCTTCGAGCGCAAGGGCGGTGCCAATGTGCTGCAGAGCCTGACGTTGTTCTTCGGCCTGTCGCTGGTAATCGAGATCCTGTTGTCGCTCGGCTTTGGCTCCGAGCTCAAGTCCGTCAGCGTTTCCTATATCGGCTCGAGCCTCAAGCTCGGTGTTCTCACCGTTCCCTACCGGCTGCTGATCCCGGCACTTCTCGCCCCCGTGACGATCGCTGCCGTGTGGCTCTACTTGAGCCGTACCAATTCCGGCACCGCGATCCGTGCGGTCGCGCACGAGGAGCGGGCGCTGTCGATCGCCGGCCTCAACCCGGCCTCCGTCAAGCGTCACGCTTTCGGCATCGCCACCGCGACCGCCGTCATCGCCGGAGCCGCCCTGATCATGGTCGGCCCAATCGAACCTTTTGCCGGGCGCTACCAGATCGGCCGCGTCTTCGCGATCGTGGTTCTCGCCGGCATGGGGTCCATTCCCGGCAGCCTGGTGATCGCTATCATCATCGGCATCGCCGAGGCGCTCGTCTCCAGCTACCTCAATCCCTCCTGGTCTCCCGGTGTCGCCTTCGCAATCCTGCTGCTGGGCCTAGCATTGCGCCCGCAGGGCCTGTTCGGAGCTGCGCGATGAAAAAGAGTTCCCTTCTCTTCCTGGCGGGCGTCATCATCGTCCTTGCGCTCGGCTTCCTGATGCCGTGGCTGCTCAGGAATCCGTTCTATTTCTTCGCCGGCTATGTGGTCCTTCAATATGTGACGATCGCCACCGGCTGGAACATCCTCGGCGGTTATGCCGGCTATATCAATTTCGGCGCGGCCGGCTTTTTCGGCGCCGGCGTCTATCTATCGGCATTCCTGTTCACCACATTCGGCCTGCCGCTGCCGCTCTGTATCCTCGCCTCGGGGGTCTTTGGCGCCATTCTCGGCGTGCTGATGGGATATCTGACATTGCGCATCCAGGGCGTCTATTTCGCCATCGCGACGCTCGGTCTGGTCGTCGTTCTCGAAACCATCGTGCACAATATCTCCGGGCTCGGCGGAGCGAGCGGCATGGCTGTCTACGGTCCTCGGCCTCCCGCTTGGAGTCCGGGGCCATCGCAATTCAATTTCACCGTCATGCTGGTGATCGCGGTCGCCAGCGTTGCGCTCGCCCGCTGGGTGGAAATCTCCTGGATCGGCCGTGGCCTAAGGGCCGTGCGGGCAAGCGAGGACGCCGCTGAATGTTCCGGCGTGCCGACGCTTCGGCTCAAGCTGGTCGCGTGCGCCCTGAGCGGCGCGGTGCTTGCCGCAGCCGGCGCGCCCTATCCGTTCTATACGTCCTTCGTCGAACCGGTCACGGCCTTCAGCCTGGTCATCGGTCTGAACGCAATCGCCATGCCGCTGATCGGCGGCACCCGAACCTGGGTCGGGCCGGTAATCGGCGCTCTTCTGCTCGCTTCGGTGCAGCAGATCGCCACCGTCACCATATCCTCCGAGCTCAACATTCTCTTCGTCGGCGCGGTGCTGATCGCCTTCGTGGCCTTTGCTCCGGGCGGGATTTCCGATCTCTTCGGCCGCAATAAAGGGAGGGCCAGATCGTGACGGAACCGGTTCTCTCCCTCAAGGGCGTCGAAAAACTGTTCGGATCGTTCCGCGCGCTCGGTCCCGTCGATCTTGCTGTCGGCGCCGGCGAACGGCTCGGCATCATCGGTCCGAACGGTTCCGGCAAGACGACGCTGATCAACTGCATCACCGGCGTCTACCAGCCGGATAAGGGATCGGTCCATTTCGAGGGCCGGGACATTTCGCATCTTCAAGCCCACAAGCGCGCCCGGATGGGCATTGCGCGCAGTTTCCAGATCCCGCGGCCATTCACCGGCATGACCGTGCTCGAGAACCTCCTCGTTCCACTGGATTATTGCGCCGTCGAGGGAAGCAAGGACGAGCGGGCGAGGTCGGTGCTTGCGAGCGTAGGGCTGTCGGCCCGCATCTCCGATCCGTCCGAAAAGCTGACCCAGCTCGAATTGCGCAAGCTGGAGCTGGCGCGCGCTCTCGTCGGAAATCCTAAGGTCCTGATCGCGGACGAGGCGATGGCGGGCTTGTCAGAAGAGGAGATCGACGAGGTCCTGGCGATCCTTTTCGCGCTCAACCGGTCAGGCGTCGCGGTGATCATGATCGAACACATCATGCATGCGGTGATGCGCTTCTCGGAACGGGTTGTCTGCTTCGAGACCGGCCGGCTGATCGCATCCGGCTCGTCGTCCGAGATCGCCGAAAATCCGCTCGTTCAGAAGGTGTATTTCGGTGAATAGGCTGATTATTGAAAACCTGTCGGCCGGTTACGGCGCCGTCTCGGTCCTGCGAAAGGTCTCGCTGGAACTGAACGAAAGCGAGATGGTCGCGCTGCTCGGCATGAACGGCAACGGCAAGAGCACGCTGCTCAACTGCATCCTTGGTTTCGTGCGGGCAAGCGCGGGTCGGATCGTGCTCGAATGGAACGGCAAGAACACCGACCTCACGAAACTTCAACCGCACGAGATCGTTCGCCTCGGCCTGTCGATCGTCCCGGAAGGCCGCCGCCTCGTGCCGAACATCTCGGTCGAAGACAATCTCAAGCTCGCGGGCAGCAATCCCCTGGTCCGCGACCGAATGAAGCAGAACCTTGCCTACTGTTTCGAAACCTTTCCGCTCCTTCTGGAGCGCCGCCGCCAGATCGCTTCGACCATGAGCGGCGGCCAGCAGCAACTGCTGGCGATCGCCCGTTCGCTGATGACGGCGCCGAAGATCATCATCATCGACGAACCGTCGGTGGGCCTGGCGCCGATCGTCGTGCGCGACGTGCTGAATGCCATCACCCAACTGCGCGAGAAGAGCAACATGACGATCCTGATGGCGGAGCAGAGCTTCTTCCAGGCGATCGACGTGTCGTCGCGCGCTTATGTGCTGGCCCATGGCAGCATTCAACGGGAGTTCAAGCGTTCGGACGGCGAGATCGCTCATGACGAGATCCGCCGCGCCATGCTCGGCGCACATTAGGGGGCACGACGGAACCGCTGAGATCAGGGGTCGGAGCGGTTCAGGCGAATGCGCGCTAGGGTTTCGGTCGGACGATCGCCTTTGCGATTGCGGGGCCACCGAGCATGAAGCTTCTGACGCCGTCGCGGACGATGTCGTCCAGCGATTCCGGGGTGGGCGTCGCATATACGAACCGGCGGATCGCCAGATAGAAGATGCGGCCGTGGAGACCCCAGAACAATTCGGTCTCCCGCTCGGAAAGCGGCGCCTCGTCAAGGCCGGGCAGGCCCAGTTCGTGGCGGAGTTCCAGGCAGGCAGGCTCGACGATCTGCCGGCGGACGATGTCGAGATAACGCGTCGTGATGTCGAAGGTCTTCAGGCCGGAGAAGACGAAGATCCGGACCCAGTCGTAGTGGAAGACACGCTCCACATATCGCAAATAGAATTCCGTCAGCCGGCTTTCCAGCGATCGGCCCCGATCGACGATGAGGTCAGCCCAGCTATCGTCCCAGCGGCTGAGATAGACATGTTCGTAGACCCGCTCGATCAAGGCTTCCTTACTGGGAAAATGCCGGTAGATCGCTGAATGGGTGATGCCGATGCGCTTGGCGAGTTCGCGGGTCTGGCCCTCGAAGCCGTGCTCGGCGAAGAAGCGGACGGCTTCTTGCAGGATGAACTGTTCGCGCTCGTTCGCCCGCATGTATTGCTTGGGACGCCGCGGTTTTTCTCCGCCACCTTCGCGCTCAAGGCTCTTCTGCTGATCCGTCATGCCTGCCCTGATCTGTCATGCCTGTCACCGAGTCACCGGCAACCCATTTCGCATAGCGATACCGCGACCGGCGTTTGAGACCAAGTGGTAATTTTATTTGAGACCAGTTGGTTATTTTCCTTGACCATCGGATTAAGCTGCGAAATATTGTAACCAAGTGGTCACAAAACCGGAGGGCCACGTTGGGAGGAGCCGGTGAAGGCGAGAGCTTTCGATTACATGCGCCCAAAATGCGTGCAGGAAGCATTGGAAGCTTTCGTGAGCGCGGATGGTGATGCGAGCTATATTGCGGGAGGGCAGAGCCTCGTCCCGGCGCTCGCGCTTCGGCTGCAAGCCCCCGGCCTTCTCATCGATATCGCTCGGCTGGACGAACTGCGCGGCCTTTCCATCGCCGACGGTCATCTGCGCATCGGCGCAACCACCCGCCACTGCGAAATTCTCGGCTCAGATCTCGTGCGGGAACATGCGCCGTTGCTTGCGAAGGCGGCTCCCTTCGTGGCGCACCCGGCGATCCGCAACAAGGGCACATTCGGCGGCAGTCTGGCACTTGCCGATCCCGCATCGGAATTTCCCGCCATGACGCTTGCGCTTGATGCGATCATTGAAATTGCCTCCGTTGAAGGCAGCCGCCGCGTCGGCGCCGGGGATTTCTTCATCGATCTCTATGAAACGGCGCTTCAACCCGGCGAGCTCATCACCGCGGTATACGTATCCCTGGCTACCGCGAAGACCCGGACAGCCTTCGACGAATTGGCCCGCAGGCGCGGCGATTATGCGATCGTCGGCGCAGGCATCGATGCGGAGATGCAGGGCGATTTTGTCGAACGCATGCGGATCGCGTTCCTTTCGGTTGGCTCGACGCCGGTCAGGGTGGGTGCGGTCGAAGCCGCGCTGACCGGGCGGCAGTTGACGCCCCAGGCGATCCGGCAGGCACAGGATGTACTCGGCACGGAGCTTGATCCGGTCGGTGACGAGCACACGCCTCCAGAGATGCGCAGGCATCTTGCAAGGGTGCTGCTCGGAAGGCTGCTCGGTCGACTGGAGGCGAACGTATGAGCGGCAAGGTGGCGATTTCGCTGGCCGTGAACGGCGAGACAATCGAGGCGCTGGTTGCACCGCGCACCACGCTCGCCGATTTCCTGCGGCAGGATATCCAGCTCACCGGCACTCATACGGGTTGCGAAATGGGTGTCTGCGGCGCCTGCCTGGTCTTGCTGGACGACCGGCCGGTGCATGCCTGCCTGATGTTTGCGGTGCAGGCCGATGGCTGCGCCGTCGAGACGGTCGAAGGCCTGACTCATCGCCGAGCGATCGACGACCTTCAGAAGGCGTTTCATGAGCGCAATGCATTGCAATGTGGTTTCTGCACTCCGGGCATGCTGGTGAGCGCCTACGGGATTCTGGCTTCTGGGGATGAGCCCGATCGCGACGGCATCCGTGACGCGCTCTCCGGAAACTACTGTCGCTGTACCGGTTACGAATCGATTGTCGATGCAATCGAAACGACGGCGAGACAGCGCCGGCAGCAGATGGCGGAGGACAAGGCATGAACGCGTTCGCCGGCTCCATCGACAGGCCTAGCTCCTATATCGGCCGCTCGGTATCGCGACCGAATGCAAAGCGTCTACTCGAAGGCAGGGGGCGGTACGTGACCGATCTCGTGCTGCCGCGCATGCTGCATGCGGCTTTCGTCCGCAGCCCTTATGCGCATGGAAAAATTGTTTCGATCGATATCGAGGAGGCAAAGGCCCTCTCCGGTGTTTGCGCGGTCTTCACGGGTGAGGACCTGGCATCGATCTGCGCGCCGTGGACCGGAACACTCGGACATTTCAGCAATATGAAGTCTCTGCCGCAAGTGCCGCTACCTCTTGGGAAGGTGATGTGGTCAGGGCAGCCGGTCGTTCTCATCGTCGCCGACAGCAGGGCAATCGCCGAGGATGCCGCCGAGCTGGTGATCGTCGATATCGAGGAGCTTCCGGCGCTGGCGGACCCGGTCCAGGCCATGTCTGCCGCGGCGATGTCGCAAGAACTCGGCGACAATATCTGCTTTGCCACGAAACTCGACAGCGGCGGCGTCGAGGAGGCGCTCGATGCAGCGGACACGACGGTCGAGCAGAGCTTCGTTTTCGGCCGGCACACGGCAGTGACACTCGAACCGCGCGCGATCGTTGCCGACTACGATCCGAGCGAGAACCGGCTGACTGCCCACCACGCGACCCAGACACCCTATCAGTTCCAGGATATCTATTCCCGCCACTACGACATTCCGGAAGCCAATGTCCGCGTCATCGCGCCGGATATCGGCGGTTCGTTCGGAATGAAGCTGCATGTCTATCATGAGGAGATGGCGGTCGTCGGCGCGTCGATCCTGCTCGGTCGCCCCATCAAATACGTCGCCGACCGGATGGAATCCTTCGTTTCGGATATTCATGCCCGCGACCACCGGGTAACCGGGCGTCTTGCCCTCGACCGGGACGGCCGCATCACCGCTATGGACGTGGACGACGTAACCGCGATCGGCGCCTTTTCGAGCTACCCGCGCACCAGCGCGGTCGAGGGAAACCAGGTCATCCGCCTGATGGGCGCCCCTTATGACTTCTCTTCCTATCGCGCCAATCTTTCGGTCGTGTTCCAGAACAAGGTGCAGACCAGCCAGTATCGCGCCGTCGGGCACCCGATTGCCTGCGCGGTGACGGAATGCCTGGTCGATGCCGCGGCGCGCGAGCTCAGCCTCGATCCGTTTGAAATCCGCGAACGCAATCTCATTCCGGACAGCAGCTATCCCCGCACATCGCCGACCGGGTACCAGTTCGAAAAGCTCTCCCACCAGGTCTGTCTCGCGCGGCTGAAGTCGATTATGAATTATGACGCTCTTCGTGCGGAGCAGGCAGGTCTGCGGCAGAAAGGTATCCTGCGCGGCATCGGTATCGCCCTTTTCGTGGAGATCACCAACCCGAGCCCGGCTTTTTATGGTGTGGGCGGCGCGCGGATTTCCGCGCAGGACGGAGCCATCCTCAAGCTCACGCCGTCCGGTGAGGTGCATTGCTCGATTTCCGTGACCGAACAGGGGCAGGGGACGGAGACCATCATCGGTCAGATCGTCGCGGACCAGCTCGGCATCGATCGTGAAAAAGTGCGGGTGATGACCGGCGACACGGATACGACACCCCACGGCGGCGCCACCTGGGCCTGCCGTGGGGCGGGCATCGGCGGCGAAACGGCGCTGCAGGCGGCACGCAAGCTGAAGGCAAATCTGCTCGCCGTTGCAGGCCTCATCCTGCAGGCGCAACCGGGCGAGCTTGATATCCGCGCGGATTGGATCGTCGAGACGGTTACGGGCCAGCAGCGCATCAGCTTGGCGGAGGTCGCGCGCATTGCCTTCTTCCGATCGGACACGCTGCCGCCCGAAACTCAGGCGCAGCTTTCCGTCGTGCATCACTATGCGCCGCAGGGTTATCCGTTCGCGTTCACGAACGGGGCCCAGGGTTGCCTGGTGGAAGTGGATGCGGAGACCGGTTTCGTGAAGATCCTCAAGCATTGGGTGGTCGAGGATTGCGGCCGCATCATCAATCCGCTGCTGGTGGACGAACAGGTGCGAGGCGGCGTGGTGCAGGGACTGGGCGCGGCCTTTTTCGAGGAATGCCTCTACAACGAGGAAGGCCAGCTTACCAACGGTTCGCTAGCCGACTACCTCGTGCCGATGGCCTGCGAGATGCCCGATATAGAGATTTCCCACGTCGAAACGCCGACCCGGGACACCGAACTCGGTGCAAAGGGCTGCGGCGAAGCAGGGACGGCGGCGGCTTCCGCTGCCGCGATGAATGCCGTCAACGATGCGCTTGCGGGTCACGGCGCGGTGCTGACGCAGATACCGATGACGCCGACGCGCATATTGAAGGCGCTCGGCACGATCTGAACGCAGGAACGATCCGATGTCAGGAGGAGGACAGGATGACAAACGGAATTGAGACGCTGGCTTCAAGGCCGATCGGCCGCCGTGCAGCCCTTATCGGGTTGGCCGGTGTGGCCGGAACACTTTCGATGCCATGGATAGCGCGGGCGCAGGCGGAAACCATCCGCATCGGCTTTCCGACGCCTTTGACCGGCCCGTTCGCAGCCGAGGCCAACGACCAGGTGCGGAGCGCCCAGCTTGCCGTAAAGCTCGCCAACGACAAGGGCGGGATCGCCGGCCGCAAGGTCGAGCTCCTGGTGCGCGATGACAAGCTGAATGCCGGCGAAGCCGCCACCCGCACGCTCGAACTGATCGAAAAGGACAAGGTCCATGCCGTGGTCGGCGCACTTTCGAGCGCCGTGCAGCTTGCGGTCAACGAGGTGACCCGTGCCCGCAGCATGCTGTATATCTCGATCAGCCAGTCGGACACCATCAACGAGATCAAGGATTTCAGCCCCTACACGTTCCATGAGGCGCTGAATCCGACGATGACGACCGCGGTTGTCGCCAGGCACAGTTTCAAGAAGGGTTCGAAGGTCGCCTATCTTGTCGCCGACTATGCCTACGGTCACGAGATGCTGCGCGGTTTCAAGCGGGCGGCCAAGGAAATCGGTGCGCAAACAGTCAGCGAAATCCTGCACCCGTTCGGCGCGGCGGACTATTCGACCTTCATCCCGACCATCCTGTCGTCGGGCGCTGACATTCTCTGCATCTGCAATTTCGGCCGCGACCAGGCCAATTCCATCAAGCAGGCGGTGGATTTCGGCGTGAAGGACCAGATGAAGATCGTCGTGCCGGTGCTGCTGCACAACCAGCGGCTTGCGGTCGATCCCGAAGTCTTCGAAGGTGTCACCGGCGGCGCGAACTATTACTGGGGCCTGGAAGAAACGATGCCTTCCGCAAAGGCGTTCAACGACGCCTTCAGAGCCATGTACAAGGGCACGATCCCGACCGACTATGGAGCCTACGGCTATACCGGCGTCGCTTCCCTGTTGATAGCCATCGAAAAGGCGGGCGGGACGGAGCCACAGAAGGTCATCGCGGCTCTGGAAGCGCTGAAATATGATATCGCCAAGGGAGAGCAGTCCTACCGCAAGTGCGACCACCAGTCGATGCAGTCGGTACTCGTCCTGGAATCAAAGGCGAAAAAGGCGATGAAATCGGATGCCGATCTCTTCAAGATCGTCGCCGCGGAACCTGCGTCGGAGAGCGTGTTGCGAACCTGCTCCGAACTCGGCTTCAAGAGCTGATACCTGGGACGGATGAGGTCATGACTGTCCAATTGATTGCAATGCAGCTGTTTTCGGGTCTTGCGCTCGGCGCGGTCCTGATCATGGTTGCGCTCGGCCTGTCGATCATCTTCGGCATGCTCGGCATCGTGAACTTTGCGCATGGTGCGTTGTTCATGGTGGGAGCCTATGCGGGGCTCTACGTGGCCGGCCTGACGGGGAGCTTCTGGTGGGCTCTCCTGATCGCGCCGGTCATGATCGGCCTGTTCGGCATGCTGATCGAGCGTTTCCTCATCCGTCCACTCTATGGCCGCTCGCCGGATGATCCGCTGCTTCTGACCTTCGGCCTCGGTTACGTGCTGGTCGAGGCGGTGCGCATCCTTTTCGGCACCGACGGCATTCCGTTCTCGACGCCGGCAGCCCTTCGCGGCGTGGTGAACCTCGGTATCGGCTTTTTTCCGCTCTACCGGCTTTTCGTCATCGGCGTGGTTGTCGCCGTCCTGCTGCTGCTGTGGATCGGCCTCGAAAAGACGAAATTCGGCCTGATCGTCAGGGCAGGTTCCGCCGATCCGCTGATCATGCGCGTGCTGGGTGTCGATATCAGCAGATTGTGGCTGGTCGTGTTCGGTATCGGGGTCGGCATCACGGCACTCGGCGGTGTGCTTGCTGCGCCGATGCGCAATGTCAGCCCGGAAATGGGCACGCTCGTGTTGGCCGAAGCCTTCGTGGTGACGGTCATCGGTGGCATGGGCTCGCTTCCCGGGGCCGTCATCGCCGGCCTCATCGTCGGCGTCTCGGTCAGCATGACATCGCTCTTCGCACCGGAAATGGCGACGATCGTCATGTTCGCGCTGATGGCGCTCATTCTACTGGTGCGTCCGAACGGCCTTTATGGCCGCGCCGCACCTGGACTCTAGGGAGACCGCCATGTCCGTCATCAGAAATGCGGAACTTGTCCCGGCGCCCGCCCGCCGTAGCTTCGCGGCACTGTTTTCCAATGTCAGCCGCTGGCGGGTGCCGCTTTCAATCCTGGCGCTCTGCATCCTGCCCTGGGTGCTGCCCTCGCAGGCGCTGGCCGTCAACGTCTTGATCTACGGCCTCGTCGCGGTGGGCTACAACCTGCTCTTCGGTTACACCGGCCTGCTTTCCTTCGGTCATGCGGCCTTCTTCGGGGCCGGAGCCTATGCGACGGGTATCGCGATCGGTGCTTTCGGCGTCCACTGGTTCATCGCGATGCTGATCGGCGTGCTGGTTTCGGGCCTGCTTGCGACGGTCATGGGGATGCTCGCCATCCGCACACGTGGCATCTACTTCTCGATGGTGACGCTCGCGCTGGCACAGCTCGTCTACTATGCGGCGCTGCAAGCCTCCTCCTGGACCGGCGGCGAAAACGGTCTGCGCGGCTTTACGGTCAGTACGCTGCACCTTCCCGGCTTCTCGGTAAATTTCCTCGATCCCCTCGTGAAATATTACGCGATCATGATCGTGGTCGCGGGGGCGCTCTGGTTCGTGTCGAGGGTACTGAATTCGCCTTTCGGCGCAGTGATCGAAGCGATCCGCGAAAACGAGACGCGGGCGCGCGCCTGCGGCTATGATGTCGAGCGAACCAAACTGTTGTCCTTCATCCTTTCAGGCATTCTCTGCGGGCTCGCAGGCACGTTGTCGGCGATGCATCTTTCGATCGTGCCCCTGGATTCGCTCCATTACCATACGTCTGGTCTGATCGTGATGATGACGCTGCTCGGCGGCGCCGGCAGCTTCTTCGGTCCCTTTATCGGCGCCTTGGCGTTTCTTTCGATGGAAGACATCTTCTCGCTCTGGACATCCAACTGGCAGCTCATTGTCGGCGTGATCTTCATCCTCTTTGTCCTCTATCTGCCGAAGGGCATCTGGGGCACCTTGATATCCTGGGGCAAAAGCCGATGAGCGCACCCATCATGAGCGTCACCAATATCGGCAAGCAGTTCGGCGGACTGGTCGCACTCAAGGACGTGACGGCCGATTTCCGGGAAGGCCAGATCACCGCCATCATTGGGCCGAACGGTGCCGGCAAGAGCACGTTCTTCAACATCCTGTCCGGCGCCCTGAAGCCCTCGAGCGGGACACTTAGGTTTCGCGGCGCGGATATGGCGGGCGTGCCACAGCACGACTATGTGCACCGTGGCATCGCCCGCTCCTACCAGATCACCAACATCTTCCCCAACCTTTCCGTCCTTGAGAACGTCCGGGTCGCGGCACAGGCTTTCCGGTCCCGCATGAACATCTGGGCAGATCGCAGTGCCGACAGGGATAGCGAGGACCGGGCCTCGGCAATGCTCGCATCGGTCGGGTTGTCGGCGCGGGCGGCGACACCGGCTAAATTCCTGGCACACGGCCAGCAGCGTGCGCTGGAAATCGCTATCGCCCTCGTGGCTGATCCGGCGCTTCTTCTGCTCGATGAGCCGACTGCCGGGATGGGGCCGGAAGAGACGCGCGAGATGGTCGCTCTGATAGAGAAGCTGGCGGCCCAACGCACGATCCTGCTCGTCGAGCACAAGATGAAGATGATCCTCGGCCTCAGCGACCGCGTGCTCGTACTTCACCATGGCCAGATGCTCGCCGACGGGACACCAAAGGAAATCCAGGCGAACTCTGAAGTCCGCCGCGTCTACCTGGGACAAAATGATGGCTATGCTTGAAATCGAAGGCCTGAACGGCTGGTATGGCGCGAGCCATGTGCTTCACGGAGTATCGTTCGCGGTGGAACCGGGCGAGATCGTCGCGCTCGTCGGCCGCAACGGCGCGGGCAAGACGAGCATCATCCGTTCGATCATGGGGCTCATGCCGCGCACCACCGGCGCCATCCGGTTCGACGGCGAAGACATATCCCGGCTAAAGGCTCACGACCGCTATGTCCGCGGCCTCGCCTATGTTCCGGAAGAACGTCGTATCGTGCGTGGGCTGACGGTGCTGGAAAACCTGCAGCTGGGGCTCGTCGCCGACCGCAAGCGGATCGACGAGGCGGCTGCGATCGACGAGATCGCCCGCAGCTTCCCGCGCTTGAAGGAGCGGTTGCATCAGGAAGGTGTGACGATGTCGGGCGGCGAGCAGCAGATGTTGGCGATAGCCCGCGCCATGATCGCCCGGCCGAAGATGATCCTGCTCGACGAGCCGTCGGAAGGCATCATGCCCGTGCTGGTCGAGGAGATGGGCGCACTGTTCAGGCGGCTGCGGGAGGAGGGCACGACGCTGCTCCTCGTCGAGCAGAATGTCGAATGGGCGCTGAAGCTTGCGGACCGGGCGGTCATCGTCGACCAGGGCGAGATCGTCTATCGCAGCGACGCGGCAACACTTCTGGCGGACAAGGACATTCAGGAGCGATACTGCGCGGTCTGAACCCGCTGTCCGTTGATCCAACATCATCATCATCATCGAACACAGGGCTCGTTGCTCACACGGCGAAGAGCGATATCCTTATGGAAATCACTGGAGAGTACCGGCTGGAAGAGCCACGTGACGACGTGTGGGCGAGGCTCTTCGATCCCGATGTCCTGCGCCGTTGCATTCCGGGGTGCAAGGAACTGACGCAGACGGCCGAGAACAGTTTCGACGCGAAGGTCGTGCTCAAGATAGGCCCGATTTCCGCAACCTTTGCGGCTACTGTCGAGATCTGCGATATCGCGGCCCCGGAGAGTTGCCGCATCATCGGCAAGGGAAACGGCGGCATCGCCGGTTTCGCCAAAGGAGACTGCGTTGTCAGGCTTGCGCAGGATGGTGATGCCACCCTCCTGACCTATAGCGCCGATGCGGACATCGGCGGAAAGATCGCAGCACTGGGCAGCAGATTGGTACAGGCGACATCGAAAAAGCTGGCCGACCAGTTCTTTCTTTCATTCTCGTCGCGCGAAGATTAACGCGGGCTGATGCGGCTTGAAACGGAGATCCCCCTCACTTGAAGTGGGGGTTATCCTCCCGTTCCAGCGCTGCCCTCACGGCCGCCCGCTCGAGCATCTGGTTCTGATGCCTTGTGAAACTCTTCAAGCTGTCCATGGGCAGTCCGTTGCTCCTTCCCCAGCCGTAGAAGACGAGGGCGTAGGGATCCACCACCGTGTACCGGTCGCCCATGATCCACTCGTTGCCGGCGATCAGTCCGTCTATCTCCTGCATGCTCTCCCAATAGGAAGACGCCGCCTTGCTGCGAACGTCGTCATAAGTTTCTTTTCTTTCGACGAATCTGTAAGGCCTGAACTTCGCTCTCTGGAAGATATGAGGTGTATTCGAGAACCAGGCCATCTGGGAGATGCAGAGCGTCTGGCCGAGGGTGTCGGCCGGGAACAGGCCGGCGTCCGGGTTGGTCAAGGCGACGAACGTCAATATGGCGGTGTTCTCGGTGATCACCCTGCCATCCGGCGCGATGAGTGCCGGCACTCTGCCACGAGGATTGATTGCGAGGTATTCCGGAGTGAGGTGCTGGTTTTCCGAGAGCAGCGTCTTCACCGGCCTAAACGGCTTGCCGGTTTCCTCCAGGGCGATGTGCGATGCCAGCGCACAGGATCCGGGACTGTAAAACAATGTCAATTCGCCTGTCGGGTTCGATACTCCGCCAGGAGCTACAGATTGATCCGTCATTCTCAACTATCCTTCTCATTCGGCGCGAGCAGAAGCTCTCCCGGAAGCGCGATCCAAAAGTCGATGCCCCATCCGAACTCGGCCGTGCCTGCCGTCTCGTCATGCCATCAGGGCCTTCATGATCCGATCGCGGGTCATCGGCATATCGTGGATGCGCGTACCCAGCGCATGGGCGACCGCATTGCCGATGGCGGCGGCCGTTGGACCACCTGCGCATTCACCGACGCCGAGCGGCGGGTATTCGCCGGCCTCGACAAGCTCGACGCGAATCTCTGGTATTTCCGAAAAGCGGATGACCGGATAGCTTTCCCAGTCGAGTGTCGCGATACCCTGCGGGCCGAAGCGGACCTCCTCGATCAGCGTCCAGCTGATGGCCTGGACGATATTGCCTTCGATCTGGTTGAGAATTCCGTCGGGATTGATGGCGAGCCCGGCATCGACGGCGCACCAGACATCCGTGACCCGCACTGCCTCGTCCACCTCGACGGCAGCGACGACCGCCGCATAGGCCGAAGAATTCTTGTACCGGGCCAGGCCGATACCCAGCCCGCTTCCGGCGCCTCCGGCCTCACGGGATGACCAGTTCGCCATCGCCGCCGCTTTCTCGAGGACGCGCCGGGCGCGAGGGTCGGAAAGGATGGCCAGCCGGTATGCAACCGGATCTTCGCCGATGCGCCCGGCCAGATCATCGAGAAGGCCTTCGATGGCGAAGACGTTCAATGTCGCGCCCAGGCCACGCAGTGACGAGGTCCGTACCGGCACGTCGTGGATCAGATGCAACTCGATCCGCTTCGGGCCAATGTCGTAAAGGGGAATGCCGTTGCGGGCAGCTCCGCCGCCGCGTTCAAGCGGAATGTCGAAGGGCTTGCGGTCAGGTGGCGGCGTCTTCATGGCGTGGGCGGCAAGCAGGCTGGCGCCGCCGACACCGGGCCGCTGGCCATGGGTGGCACTCCAGATTTCCGTGGTCCAGTCGATGGGCCGGCCGGCCCCGTCCAGTCCCGCATGGACGGTGACGGCCATGGCCGAGGAGAGGGGCTCGTAACCGAATTCCTCTTCGCGCCGCCACATGAGGCGGATCGGCTGGTCGGGCAATGCGAGTGCCACGAGGGCAGCGTCCAGGGCGGCGTCGTCGGCACCGTTGTGGCCATAACAGCCGGCTCCCTGGACATGATGGCAGGCAACCGCGTCGAGAGAAAGTCCGACCGTCCTTGCGATATTCTCCCGCAGCGGGTGCATGCCTTGTGCATGGGACCAGACGGTAAGGACACCGTCGCGGTAGAGCGCGATCGCGCAGGAGGGCGCAATGGAGCCGTGCGAAAGGAACGGGCGAGTGAAGCGCGCGCAGATACGATCCGTCGCCAACTCCGGCGGAGGATCGCCCATGAGACGATCGTCCGAGGGCTGGGAAGCGATCCAGTCTGGCGTCGCCTGTTCGGGTGAGAGACTGAGGGCATTATCCCAGACGGCGCATTCTGTTGCAGCGACGGCGGCAGCGCGGACCGCGGTCTCGTCGGTACCGACGAATGCCACGAAATTGTTGAGGCGAACGATGCGAACACCGCCTCCCGCTCTGCGCTGGATGATCTTCTCATCCAGTTGTAGAAGCGCCGCGCCCGGCCCGGGCTGGCGCAAAGTCCGCGCGTGGAGCATTCGCGGAAGCACCATGTCCTGAATGAAGCCGGCCCCGGTGAGTTTTGTGGGCAAGTCGAGCCGTGGGACAGATCTGCCGACGAGGCGGTGAGCGCTTTGGGGTTTTGGCGCAGCCGCGCCCGTAGCCTCGGCGGAAAGGTCGAGTTCTCCAGCAATGCTCCAATAGTCGATGCCGCTCGGCGAACCGTTTTTCAAGAAAGCGCCATCCGCGACGGTCAACTCGTCGGGTGCGGCGTTCAAACGCAGCGCTGCCCGCGCCAAGGCAAGTGCACGGACTTCCGCCGCCACGAGCCGGATCGCGGCACCGGAATGCTCGATGGACCAGCTAGAAGCGGTATAACCTTCGCCTGGGCCCTCGACGCTGTTGCCGGACATCATCCGCACCTGGTCAATCCGAAGATCCAGTTCCTCCGCCGCGATCTGTGCAAGTGCCGTCAGCACGCCCTGGCCGAGTTCCACCTTGCCGGTGCCGATCCGCACCGTGTGGTCGTCCTGAAAGCGGAGCCAGCGGTCGAGCCGCGGATTGTCCTTGAGACTGAAGGTAAGCGCGGTCATCAGGCCATCTTCCCACGCATGTCGGCCGCCGCCTTGAGCACAGCGCGCAAAATGCGGGGGTGCGAACCGCAGCGGCAGAGATTTGCGTCGAGTGCTGCGGCGATTTCGGCCCGTGTCGGGTCGGGATTGCGATCGAGGAAAGCCTTGGCCACGATGAGAATGCCCGACAGGCAATAACCGCATTGTCCCGCCTGCTCGTCGAGGAATGCCTGCTGCAGCGGATGCAATGCCTCCGCGGACCGCAAGCCTTCAACCGTCGTGATGGTGCGGCCGGAAAGCGTGCCGATCTCCCGGCTGCAGGAATAGGCGGCAACGCCGTCGATCAGGACCATGCAGGCGCCGCATTGCTCCAAGCCACAGCCGTACCGGCTGCCTTTCAGCCCCAGGTGATTGCGCAGCACGTCCAGCAGCGGCGCTGTCGAAGGCACGTCCAGCTCATGCACATGCCCATTGACAGTCAGAGTGTGGCATTCGTTCATCCAGTTCAATCCATCCTTGTAGCAGTATCTCCAAGTCCCACCGAACGCTTGGAAGATGTCATCCCTTCATCCACCAGTCTCGCTGCGATCCAACTCGTCGGGGCGGTGATCCGCCGGTCGACTCTTATGCCCCGCCAAACGGGCTCCAAAGGGCGTCGCGGCCAAGTGATTGCGGCCGCGGCCCCCATAAGACCTATTGAACCTGCGACCGAGCAGCTCAGGTCGGCTCGACAAGCCCAGCCTTGACCAGCGGCTCGATCGAGCGGATCTCGCGTTCGATCGAGCCAGCCATTTCGTCGGGCGAGTTGACGACGGGTGTCAGTCCGAGCGATGCAAATTTCTTCTGTGCTGCCGGCGTATCGCTCCACTCCTTGATGGCGGTATGAATCTTGGCGACGATCTCCTTGGGCATCCCCTTCGGGCCGACAGCACCGAACCAGAGGGTTTGCTCGTAGCCGTTGAGACCCTGTTCTGCGACGGTCTGCACCTCGGGCAGTTCCGGAATTCGCTTGGCCGAGGTCACCGCAAGCCCGCGGATTTTTCCCTCGCGGATATGGGGAAGATAGTTGGACGGCGCGTCGAGCGCGAAGTGGATGTGTCCGCCCAGCAGGTCGGCCAGCAGCGGCGGCGAGCCCTTGTAGGGGATATGGTTGATTTGTACGCCGGCCATCTGGCCTATGATGGCAGCGGCGATGTGCCCCTTGGTCCCCGCGCCGGGATTTCCGATATTCACCTTCCCAGGGTTTGCCCTTGCATAGGCTATAAGTTCCTGGACCGATTTCGCGGGGGCCGAAGCGCTCGCGCTGAGCAGCGCCGGGCTTTCAGCGACAATCGAGATCGGCGTGAAGTCCACCTGCGGATCGTATGCAAGGTTCTTTTGCACCACCTTGTTGGCCGCAATTGGCGCACTGCCGCTGATCATGATCGTGTAGCCGTCGGGCGCTGCGCGCGCGAGCCTGCCGCCGGCCAAGGCCCCAGCTGCGCCAGCGTGGTTTTCGATGACGAATTGCTGGCCGTATTTGGCCGTCAAGGCGTCGGCGACCAGCCGGGCAATAATGTCACTGGTGCCACCCGGGGGATAGGCCGAGATCACCACGACCGGTTTGCTCGGCCAACTGTCGGCTAGCGCAATTCCCCTGGACGCCAGCATGGCGGCTGTCCCGCCCAATACGATAAATTCCCGCCTGTTCATTATACGTCTCCTCCCACCCGTTGAATCGGGTTCCATAGGCGCAACACTATCGTGCCGCATTGTGTCCGCGAACCTCTGACTGAGACCATTCCGCTGCTTGGAATGGTCCGTTCAATCGCAAGGCCGGCCATCAGTCCTTGCCGGCAAGCCAGCGCTCCTCGCCTTCGTGAAAAGCGCTGAGTTGGTCCGGCTGGTCGTCGCCCAGCAGATCGGATCTTACCGCCACCCCGCGCGTGTGCTGGATATAAGCCAGGAACTTGTAGGAAGGCCGCATCGTCGACAGGACGGTCCAGTCGATAGGAAGTGCCTCCGACGGGTTGACGGGCTTGACGATGTCCCTCTCGAACAGGACCTCGAAGGTGAGGAGCTTCCAGGCGCCGCCCTCCCGCACGGCGCGGGAGAAGAACCGGCAGAAGACGTGAAGGTCGATTTCGACGCCGTCAGGCCTCGCACGGTTGAAGATCATCGCCGGGCTTTCCACCGTTGCCCGGTCCCTCGTCACTTGTGCGAAGGCGGGAAAGACCCAGTGTTTGCTGTTGCCGGTCGCCTTCATCCACTCGCGCGTAGCGTCCACATAGGCCTGACCGCCGCGTCCCTCGTACCAGCTTGTTCGGACATAGGCTTCGCGGTGGAAGCATGCGCTCATCACGTCAAAACGGCGCTGGTCACGTGCAAAGCGTTCGCGGCGCACGAGATCGAAGAGTTCTTCGCGGTCTAGAAGGGCCTTTAGGCGCGTGCCGTCGTCCAGTTGCATAAGGATTTCCTCAAAGTGGTGCATATATGGATCCGTGCCTGGTTCCGCCGGCAGGATGTGGGCGTCCGACGCGGTGCCGATCAGTCGACTTCCTGCAGCCCTTCCTCGCGCACTTTGCGAAAGCGCGGCGACACGATCGAGAGGAGTAGCAGGGCGGCGACCACCAGTGTTCCAAGACTAAGGGGGCTGGTGAAGAAGACGCTTGCATCTCCGTGGGAGATCAGCAGCGTCCGGCGCAGATATTCTTCCGCCATGGGACCAAGGATCATGGCCAGGATGAGCGGCGCAGGCTCTGCTCCCATCCGCTTGAAGAAATATCCGAGCACGCCGAACAGCGCCATCATGTACACGTCGAAAACGCTGTTGTTGATGCTGTAGACGCCGATTGCCATGAACACGCAGATCATCGGGAACAGGAAATGGTACGGCACCGAAATCAGCTTGGCCCACATGCCCACGAGCGGCAGGTTCAGGAAGAGCAACATCAGGTTGCCAATCCACATCGAGACGACCAGGCCCCAGAACAGGGCAGGCTGCTGGGACAGGATTTCCGGCCCGGGCTGGACACCCTGCACGACCAGCGCTCCAATCATCAGGGCCATGGTCGCGGTTCCCGGCAGGCCGAGCGTCAGCATCGGTATGAAGCAGGTTTGCGCAGCGGCGTTGTTCGCGGCCTCCGGTGCCGCTACCCCCTCGATCGCACCCTTGCCGAATTCCTCGGGGCGCTTCGATATCTTCTTCTCCAGAGCATATGCCGAGAAGGACGCGAGCAGGACGCCCGCGCCGGGCAATACGCCCAGCAGGACCCCGATGCCGGTGCCGCGCAGGATCGGCGCAGTCATCCGACGCCAGTCCTCGGCCGTCGGGAACAGGCTGCTGACAGGCGCGACCCCGACCACCCGTAGACGCTCGTTTTCGAGGTTGATAAGGACGTCACCCAGGCCGAATATGCCCGTGGCGACGACGACGAAGTCCAGACCGTCGAGCAGGTAGGGCGAGCCGAACGTATATCGCGCGGCCCCTGTATTGATGTCGGTTCCGATCATCCCGAGGATGATGCCGAACAGCGCCATGCCGAAGGCTGTCAGCAGCGATCCGCTGGTCAGCACCATGGACGTGATGAGGCCGAGCATGATCAGCGAGAAATATTCCGCAGGCCCGAAGGTGAGGGCAAGGCTTGCCAGCAGTGGCGCCGCTATCACGATGAAAAGCGTTCCCACCGTGCCGGCGAAGAAGCTGCCGATTGCGGCCGCAGCCAGCGCGCGACCGGCCTTGCCCTGTTTTGCCATCTGGTGCCCGTCGAGCGTGGTGACGACGGATGATGCCTCTCCTGGAAGGTTCATCAGAATCGCAGTCGTTGAGCCTCCGTATTGCGATCCGTAGAAGATGCCCGCCAGCATGATCAGCGCTGTATCGACCGGCAGCCCGAACGTGAACGGCAAGAGTATGGAAATGGTCGCGATCGGTCCGAGGCCGGGCAGGACACCGACCGCGGTGCCTAGAAGCACCCCCGCAAAACAATAGGCGAAATTGGACAGCGTCGTTGCCGTCGAAAACCCCAGGAGAAGTCCGTCGAAAATGTCCATGTCAATCCTGCAAAACGGTTAGAAACCGAGAACTCGCAGCCAGCTCCCCACCATGGGGATGGGCAGGCCGAGGAGTTCGATGAAGATGACGGAGCAGAGCGCAGCAAAGGCGAGAGACCCTGCGACGGCCTTCCATCCGATGTGGAATTTGATGCTCGTCGCCGCGCTTAAGATCGTCAGCAGGAGAATGGCCAGCGGCAACCCGAGTGTCTCGACCGCCAGCCCGAAAATCACGACCGCACCGGGGATCAACAAGAGCGGCTTCCATCGAATGGCGGGCAGTATTTCCGGTTGGACCAACTGCGCGCGAAAGAGGACGAGGAGGCCCGTCAACACCAGCAAACTCGAAATGATGACGGGAAAGTATCCGGGTCCCATCCGACCTGAAGTGCCGAATGGATAACTCATCGCAATTGAAACGGACACGACACCGAAAACAACGAAAAAGAGTCCCAGTAGAACATCTTGGCTCAGCTTCATCCGAGGCTCCCATTCTCAAATTTGTTCATGCAACCTGCGATTATGCGTGCTGGTTTGTCTGTTCTACAGCCGAACCAATACCTTTCACCGCGTCGCAGTCATTCACAATACAAAGCCGGCTCACGCTGGCAATGTCACAGGCAATCTGTTTCGCCAGACGATCGGCCGGTGATGCGGAAGCAGCGAGAAGGCCGCGACCGAGGTCGCCGCCGCCTCTCAGATATCCGCGGCTTCACCGGCTAGAGATGGCGACCTTCGTCGACCGGTATGACGATCCCTGTCGAACTCGTGAGGTTGACGATGCAGGCTGTCACGGCCCGCGCGACATCGTCGGGAGCGGTGATTCTGGCGAGAGGAAGTCGTTCTGCGACTTTTTGCAGCTGATCCCGGGTACGGTGAGGAACGAAATCCGTATCCACCCCGGCGGGCGAAACGGAGAAAACCCGAACTTTGGGCGCCAGCACCTTGGCCAGCGCAATTGTGAGCGCATCCAATCCGCCCTTCGCCGCAATATAGGCCAAGCTGCTTCCCACACCGGTTCGGGCCGCAATGGAGGAGATATTGACGACGGCCGCGTTATCGCCTCGCTCCAGCATCGGGCGGAATGCACGAACCATCGCGAAGGGGCCTCTGAGATTTATTGCTACCGCGCGATCGAATATCTCGTCGGTCAGCGCGTCGAGGTCGCTTGCCGCGACTGGGGTTGTCGCACCCCCGCAGTTGACCAGGGCATCGAGACCACCGAATTTTTCACCGAATTCGACGGCTGCCTCGGTAACGGATGCCGGATCATCGATCGAGATGCGCATGGCGCAGTGGCCGCTGCCGTGAAGGCTTTTGACGACGTCATCCGCCATCTCCCGGCGGCTGTTGTAGCCGACCACGACGGTCGTGCCCATCCTGGCGAGCCGCGCCGCGACCGCGCGCCCGATACCGCTGTTCCCACCGGTGACGAGCGCAACTTTTGGAACTGCCAGTTCCGGAACTTCGATCAGTGGCATTTTTCCTCCCGAAAATCTTGCCGATAATAAATTCAGGCCGAGTATTCCTTGAGGGCGGCGGCGGCGGCCGATCGGATGAAGCCATGATCGCTCGACACCAACATCGCACTCGCGCCGAGTTCGGCCGCAAAATTGAAGTCGGCCTTGCTGGTCGGCAACATCATGAGCGGAATATCGGCCTCCCCTGCCGCCGCCGCGATCCGCCTGCTTGTTTCCGCCACCTTGGCGCCGGCCTGCGGATCGCCTCGGTATGCTGCCGTCAGATCTCCCCGACCGATGAATAAAGCGTCTATACCATCTACCCTGGCGATATCGCCCGTCCGGTCAACGGCTTCGAAATCTTCGATCATGGCGATGCAGGCGACCCGGCTGTCCTGCAGCGACATATGATCTACCGCGCCAATACTTCCCCAATTGCTGGCGCGTGTCAGTCCGGCAAAACCTCGGCTGCCTCCCGTATACCGGCAGCTGCGTGCAATGGCCTGCGCCTTTTCGACCGTGCTTACATGCGGGACCATGATCCCCATCGCGCCCGAATCGAGCGCCGACAAGATGTTTGCTTCGCTGAATTCGGCGATGCGCACGACTGGCGCGATATTCGATGCACGCGCGGCAAAGATCATCAGGTCGGTTATGTCGCGCCCGAGCGCGGCATGCTCCTGGTCGATGACCACGAAATCGTAGCCGATCGCTCCCAATATCTCGACCACCTGCGTCGTGGGAAGCTTGAGAAATGTGCCGAACATCCGTTGGCGCGTCAGCAGTCGTTCACGGAATGCGGTAAAATCGGGACGCTGTTGTGTCATCTGGCCACCTTTCGATACCGATCCCTAGCCATTTCATTGCCAGGAGCGAAGGCAATTGCGGTCTCGTTTCTCCCTGCGAAACATTCCCCACCCGGCTGGCATTTCTTCTCGCGAAACGGGCGGCGATAATGATTGTGATCCGCAGCTTCGGGTGCGAGCCAGTATCTCAGGACAGTGCGACTTCATTCGCGCGTGACGCTCAACGAGGAACACAGAAGCCTTGGCCAATCCAACCATCATAAGCTGCGCCGTCACAGGCAATATCACGACAGTCGATCAGACGCCCTATCTGCCGGTCACTCCGGAGCAGATCGCTGCTGCCTGCATCGATGCTGCACGGGCAGGCGCCGCGATCGTTCATATCCATGTGAGGCATCCGGACGGCAGGCCAAGCATGGAGTTGCAGCACTATCGCGAGGTTGTCGAGCGCCTGCGGGCAGCTGACGAGGACGTGATCATCAACCTCACGACCGGGCCGGGCGGGCGTTTCGTCCCCAGCGAAGACGAACCACGCATCGCGGCGCCCGGGACCACGCTGATGCGGCCGGAGCAGCGGGTCGAACATGTCGCTTCCTTGCGGCCCGAGATCTGCAGTCTCGATTTCAACACGATGTATTCCGGCTCTTCGGTCGTCATCAATACGCCCCGCAATCTCGCGGCCATGGCGGACATCATCCGGAATGCGGGTGTACTGCCGGAGATCGAGGTATTCGATACGGGAGACATCCAGCTCGCCAATCAGTTCCTTCAGGAGGGCAGGCTGGCGGAGCCCGCGCTGTTTCAGATCGTCCTCGGAGTGCGTTACGGGGCAATCGCCACGCCGGAAACGCTCATGTACATGAAGTCGCTTCTGCCGGCGGGCGCTCATTGGGCGGCCTTTGGCGTAGGGCGCTGGGAGTTTCCGATGCTGGCGCAGGCCTGGCTTCTTGGCGGCCACGTTCGGGTCGGCCTGGAGGACAACATCTATCTGGAAAAAGGCGTCCTTGCCACGAGCAACACCGTGCTCGTGGAGAAGGCGGTGCGCATTTTAAGAGCGCTGGGAGGCACCATCGCGACCGCCGGCGAGGCGCGGGAGATTCTGGGGCTCAGGAAGCAGCTTCCGAAGCCGCGCTAGATCCTGTCGGTGGTGCATGTCGCTCGGCCGGTTTCCCGGGAACGCGCGGCTCAGCCCTGCCTCAAGACAATCCGGTTCCCTGGCGCAAGCCAGGCGATTTCGACGACGGCCAACAATTCTGGCAGAAAAGCGGAGATGCCAATGTACGTTCAAAGTGATCCACGATCCAATCTGTCCAATGCTGCAAAACCTAACGGCACGAAGGTGCACGACAGCTATTTCGGCTCGCAGCTTGCCCTATTCTACGAAACCGTGCCCCAGATCGCCGACGCCAACGGCGACACGTGGATCAGTCGTGGACAGAACTTCGTCGTCGCATACAGCAACGCCAAAGAAGGCGGCCTCTTCTCACGGCGGTCGCAGCCCGACGAATATGCCTTGATAATTCCCGACAAGGAGACTTCGGTCGAAATCACGACCGCAGAGGGAACCGCCGTTGTTCCGGGATATTCCATCGCTTTCGTGCCGCCGGGCGATAGCTCTATCCGGGTATCGACGGGCGGCAGCATCGTGCGCCTTTTTACACCGAAGTCCGAGGACCTCGCTAGCATCGCCTCGAACGCGGATGCCTTCCTTGGGGCGCATCCCAATGTCCCCCCCTTCGAAGCCTGGCCGGAGCCGCCCGGCGGGCTGAAGTTGAAGTGGTACACGCTGGAGGTTCCGGACGATCCGTCCCGGTTCGGGCGGATCTACCGTTGCACGACATTCATGATCAACTACCTGTCGCCGCGCATCGGGCCTCGCGAGCGGGACAAGGTGTCCCCGCACCATCACGACGATTTCGAGCAATGCTCGCTGGCGTTAAGCGGTTCCTTTACGCACCATCTGCGCTGGCCCTGGACCACGAACATGAACATCTGGCGGGAGGACGAGCATCTCTACTGCGAATCGCCGTCAATCTGCGTTATCCCGCCGCCCTCGATCCACACGACAACCGCTGAATCGGCCGGCGTAAATCAACTGGTGGACATCTTCGCGCCGCCGCGGATGGATTTTTCGCAAAAGCCGGGCTGGGTCCTCAATGCAGACGATTACCCGATGCCGCAGGTCTGACGACCGATCGGCTCGCCGTCGGCCCCGGATCTCAGGTGTCGGCGGCGGTTATGGAACGGTGTGGGCAAGCGCCGGGTCGACGGCAAGGACAACTTTGCCGATCTGGCGGTTTTCGTCCAGGATGCGATGAGCCTCCCGCACTTGCCCGAACGGGACGACCTGATGGATGCGGGTGACAATGCGGCCATCCTCGAGCAGCGGCCAAACGTGATCGACCAGGTCTTTTGCAAGCCGCCCCTTGTAGGAGGGTGGCCTTGGTCTCAGCGTCGATCCGGCAATCGTCAGTCGTCGGCGAACCAGTGTGCGGATGTTCACCTGCGCCATGCTGCCTTGATGGCTGGCGATGAAGACCAGCCGGCCGTCGTCCTTCAGGAGGTCTATCTGGCGCTGCGTCTGATCTCCGGCTTGCCCGTCCAGGATGACATCGACCCCTTCGCCGCCGGTCAGGTCGCGGATGTGTTCATCCCAGGCATCGCGATAGTCGACCGCGGCTTGCGCGCCAACGATCCTGCAGACCGCTCGCTTCTTGGCGGTGCCGGCGGTCGCAAAGACGGTTGCGCCTCGAAGCCGCGTGGCGATCTGGATGCCGGCCATTCCGACCCCGCTGGTGCCGCCCTGGATCAACAGGGTCTCCCCATATTCCAGCCGCGCCAGCCAGATCAGGTTGTTCCAGGCCGTGAAGAAGACTTCCGGAAGCGAAGCAGCCTCGATAAAGCTCAGGCCTTTCGGGATCGGCATGCATTGCACGGCCGGCGCCACGCAGAACTCAGCGTAACCGCCGCCGTTGACGAGGGCGCAGACCAGGTCTCCTGCCCGAAGCCCCTCAACGCCTTCACCGGCGTCATCGATGACCCCGGCAACGTCGAGACCTGGAATTTCGGATGCGCCTGGCGGCGGTGGATAGAGACCGCGCCGCTGCTGGACATCCGGCCGATTGACCCCGGCTGCGACGACACGGATCAGCACTTCTCCGGCCTGCGGCCGCGGCCGCGGGCGTTCAACGATCCGCAGAACTTCAGGCCCGCCCGGACGTTCGATCTCGATGACTTGCATGTGGCTGGGTCAGCGGAATGGAGTGGTCATGTCGGCAATCCCACCAGCTTGGCTGGATTGTCTGCAACCATGGTCCGCACCTCCGTTTCGTTGAAACCCAGTGCCAGGCAGAGCTTGATGGCCTGGCGCATGCCTTCCACCGGTGTGGGATTGTCGACCTGCCCGAGATCCGAGCCGATCGAGGAATGCGCGACGCCTGCGGCAAGGATGTGTTCCTTGAATTCCTCCGGCGTATAGGTGTTGAAGCGGGAATCGACATACAGGCCGGCGGACTGTTCGATGAGGGCGCCCAACTGAGCCAGTTCGCGAACGTCGTCGGGGGTGAAATGGAGGCCGTACATCGGATGGTTGACGAGCAGGCGCTTGACACCCCGGGCACGCGCTTCATCGAAGAGCTTCCAGATTTCCCAGACATGCAGATGTCCTGAGGACAGGATGGCATCGAATTCCGCGATCATATCGAGAATCTGCTTCACCTCGTCCAAAATGTTCCCATAGGCATCGAGAGGTGTCAGCGCCGGCGAATGTCTAAGCTGGACATTTGAAGCAAGCCGCGTCTTGCGGTGTGCGCTGCGGATGTGATTGGCTGCCTGTGCGGTTGGCATCCAGATCAGCTTTGCGCCCATTTTCAGCTGGGCGTCGACGACGAACGGGTTCAATCCGCCAGTCGAATTGTTGAGCACGAGGCCGCTGAACATCGACAGGCCGCGGTCTCCGAACAGCCTCTCCATCATCGGGATCACTGGCGCGACCGAATAATGATGGTCCTTGAACAGAAGCCCGCGCATGCCCGCCGCCGCCGCCTCTTCGGCGGCCTCCATGTGGTCGAGCTGCCGGGGCATCGTCGAAGGACCGGAGTGAACGTGAAGATCAACCGCGCCACGCAGCAAAGTGCTGGCCAGCTCATCGTCAATACCGGCGATAAGCCTTCTGACTTCCTGTCTATTGCGGTTCACATCGTCTGCCGAAGCCATGGCAATCTCCTACTTACGTCTTGAACCTCCCTAAAGCTTGACTCCAGATCGCGACAACTTATCATCCCCGGCATTTCGCTAGTCGAAACAGCCATCTAGATTCTACGGGAGGAGGATCCATGGGCATTCGAGCAATCGAACGCGCGATGAATGTTCTGCAAGAGCTGAACCTTCACCCAATCAATACAATTGCCCAACTGCATGCCCGGACAAAGCTTCCGAAACCTACTCTCGTGCGCATCCTCCGCACGCTGGAGGAAGCCGGATATGTGGAAAACGATACACGCCAAGGCGGCTATCAGGTCAGCGGACTGGTGACGTCCTTGAGTTCAGGCTTTCACAAGGGGCCGCTGGTCGTGGAAGCAGGGCGCGCCTGGGCCATCGCAATGACCCGCAAACACAAATGGCCGATAGCGATTGCCCTGCCGGACTACGACGGGATGGTGGTGCGCTTCAGCACGGTGCCGGACAGCTTTATTTCGCCGTTTCACAGCACGGTCAACAAGCGTCTCAGTCTGCTGACGCGCGGACTGGGCTTGGCTTACCTGGCCTTCCTCGACAAGGATGAATTCGACCTGATCATCGACGTGCTGAAGAGATCGGATGATCCGGAGAACGCGCTCAGTCATCATCCGGCCGAACTGAAGCGGGTTGTCAACAAGGTCCATCGAGACGGCTATGCCACCCGGTCGTCTCTCGTGGAGCCAAAGAACTCCAATACCATCGGCGTTCCCATCATCGGCCAGGGCGGGCGGGTCCTTGCGAGCATAGGGCTCACCTACTTCACCTCGGCCTTCAGTTCGGAGCGGGAGGCTTGCGAACGCTACGCACCGATCCTGCAGTCGGCAGCGGCTGCGATCTCGGAAGATCTGGACCGCCTATCCAACAGTTTTGCCATCTGATCCGTCACGGTCGTCTGCCGGCCCCAGATCATCGATTGTTGGGCCTCGGGGAAGTCGTCTCGTCTCGGCCGAACGCCTCACCAGGATCTGATGCCGATTTGCGGCCAAATCACCGGATACGGCCACTTTTCAAGACGTGTTCGGTGCCGTTGCGGACATGCCGCGTCAGTATGTCCCGCGCCCCTGCGACATCCCGTTTCATGGCAAGCTCGAATAGTCGCCGGTGGTCGTCCACCACCGGCTTGCCGCGAAAACTTTCGGCCAGCAGATGGTAGCGCAGGAAGCGGTCGAAGACGGATGAGAGCGTCGCCATCAGCGTCTCGGAATTGCAAGCCGACACGAGAGCCTGATGAAATTCCCAATCGTAACGTACCCAGTCGACCGTGCGTGAGGCATCGCCTTCGAGAAGCTGACGCTCGATCGCCGAAAGCTTGTGATGCGCCGCGACGATCCGCGCTTCCCAATCGAGATCTCCTGCTGCGAAGGAGAGATCGATCGCATGGCTTTCGAGCAAGATACGAAGATCCGCCAGTTCCAGGAGTTCCTGCCGGGACGCCGGGCTCACCTCGAATCCACGCTGCCCTTCGGCGATAACGAGGTTCTCTGTGGTGAGCCGGCTCAATATTTCCCTGAGCGTCGAGACGCTGACGGAATAACGCTCCTTGGTCTGCTCGAGCCTGATTTTGGAACCAGGGGGCAGTGCGCCGGAAATGATATCCTGGCGTATCCGCCGAAACACGGTCTCGCCGATCGTCTCTGCTGCCTCTTTTTCTGATTTCAGCATGTTCCCCCCTTTGGGATTCTCGTATATAGCTGATGGAATAGAAAATACAGGGTAGAATTCCGGTAACATGATGTTTTTGGTCTTCTGTATGAAAGCGGGAGAAGTCAGACAAAGACAGAATTGACTTATACGAACTATTTCGTACAATACAAAGATAGGGCATTCTCGGGAGGAATGCCGCACAAGGGAGGCTTCGTCGCAGGTAGGCGGCGCGCCGTGAGGAGGAGGAACCAGCCCATGACATTCGATTTGACTCGCCGACACTTTCTCGGCGCCACATTGGCAACTGCCGCCCTGTCCGTGCCTGCGCTGGCACAGGACAAGCCGGTCCTGAAATTTTCCGCGGTATTTTCCGAGCAGGATATCCGCGCCCAGATGACCAAGATGTTCGCCGAGGCTATCGCCGGCTCGTACAAGCTGGAGCCTTATTACGGCGGCAACCTCTTCAAACAGGGCACCGAACTCGTCGCCATCCAGCGCGGCAATCTGCAGATGGGCAATATCGCTCCGCAGGATATTTCCAACCAGATCCCGGAATGGTCGGTGCTCACTTCGGCCTATCTGTTCCGCGATGCGCAGCATGTGACCAAGTTCTTCCAGAGCGAGGTCGGCGCCGAATTCAAGAAGATGGCCGACGAAAAACTCGGCGTTCATATTCTCGGTCCCACCTATTTCGGCGCCCGGCAGATCGGTTTGAAGCCGAACAAGAAGATCACCACGCCCGCAGACATGGCCGGCATCAAGCTGCGCATGCCGGGTGGCGACGCATGGCAGTTCCTCGGCGCTTCGTTGGGAGCCAATCCCACGCCGATGGCCTATGCGGAAGTCTATACCGGACTGCAGACCGGCGCGATCGACGGCCAGGACAATCCGCTGCCGAACGTCAAGAACATGAAGTTCTATGAAGTCATGTCGCAGATCGTCATGACCTCGCACCTCATCGGCTACGACCTGCTCACCATTTCCAGCAAGATCTGGAAGGGCATGAGCGCCGATCAGCAGAAGGCGTTCCAGGCCGCTGCCGACAAGGCCATGAAGTGGAGCGAGGACCAGCATCTCGCGCAGGAGAAAACGCTGGTCGACGAATTCAAGAAAGCCGGCCTCAATATTTACGAGCCGGACATCGCCGCCTTCCGCAAATTTGCGCAGGAGAAGTACCTGGCGTCCGATCTTGCCAAGTCCTGGCCAAAGGGCGTCCTCGAAAAGGTCGCAGCCATCTGAAATGACCCGCCTATACGGGCGGGCTCCTTGCAAATGCGGCGGCAGGCCGGAGCGGTGAAACGCCCGGCCTGGTGGCTGAGCCTCCGGGGGAGGGGTATATGAATTCGAAACTTATCGCTGCCGGCGGCTGGCTGCGGCGCCGCGCCGAAAATCTCCTGGCGCTGATGCTGCTCGGGATGTTTGTCGCCTTCGTCCTGCAGATCGTCTTCCGCTACCTCCTGAACCTGTCGGTCGGCTGGACCAACGAGATCAGCGTCGTGCTGTGGATCTGGATCGTGCTCTTCGGCGCCGCCTTCGTGGTGCGGGAGGTGGAAGAAATCCGCTTCGACTTCTTCTGGGCCGGCGCCGGCGACAAGGCGCGGCGGGTGATGCAGACCATCTGCGCCATCGCGCTCGTCGTCCTGTTCGGCATCTCCCTGCCGGCGGTGATCGACTATGTGACCTTCATGAAGGTGGAAAGTACCGCCTATCTGAAAATCCGCTTCGACTACCTCTATTCCATCTACATCGTCTTCGCGGTCGCGATGATCGTGCGTTATATCTGGCTCGGCGTGCTCGCGGTTCGCGGCAGGGCGCCTGAAGCCTTTGATCCCACCAAGGCGGGCTCGGGCGTATGAACCTCACAAGTCCGTTTTCGATCGCGCTCGTCATCATCACGGCGCTCGCCTTCCTCGGCCTGCCGATCGGCCTTTCCATGATGTGCGGCTCGATCCTCTACCTGCTCCTCGCCGGGGCGGACATGGGCACGGTGGCCGAGCAGTTCCTGAACGGCATGTATTCGAACTACCTCATCCTTTCGGTGCCGCTGTTCGTGCTGGCCGCGGAATTCATGAATATTGGTTCGATGACCGAACGGCTGCTGGCGTTCTGCAACGTGCTGGTCGGCCGCTTCCGTGGCGGACTGGCGCAGGTCAACGTGGTGCAAAGCATCATCTTTGCCGGCATGTCCGGCTCGGCGATCGCCGATGCCGCCGGCAGCGGCCGGATGATGCAGAACATGATGACGCGGGACGGGCGCTATACGCCAAGCTATGCCGCGGCGTTGACGGCCGTCACGTCCGTCATCGGCCCGATCATCCCGCCCTCGATCCCGATGGTCATCTATGCGCTCGTGTCGGATGCCTCGATCGGCTACCTCTTCCTCGCAGGTATGGTGCCTGGCCTGCTGATGGCCGGCCTGCAGATGATGCAGGTGGCGATCACCGCGCGGCGCAAGAATTTCCCCGTCGAAGATCCGGTGCCGCTGCGGGATATTCCCCGCATCACCTGGCGGGCCTTCCCGGCTTTGATGATGCCGGTCGTGCTGCTCGGCTGCATCTATTCGGGCATTACGACCCCGACCGAAGCCGCCGCGCTCGCCGCCGCCTATGCGCTGGTCATCTCGCTGGTCATCTACCGGAGCATCAGCTTCGGAGCCTTCTACGATTCGCTGTTGCTCAGCGCCAAGTCGACGGCGTCGATCGGCATGTTGATCGCCGGTTCTCTGGTCTTCAACTATGTCGTGACGATCGAAAATATCCCGGACACGCTCCGGGTGCTGTTGACCGGCTGGGACCTGACGCCGACCGGTTTTCTCATCCTCGTCAACGTCCTGCTGCTTCTGCTCGGCTGCGTACTGGAAGGCACGGCGATCCTCCTGATCATCGTGCCGGTCTTCATTCCGACCGCCCAGGCGCTCGGCATCGACATGGTGCATTTCGGGGTCGTGGTGGTCGTCAACATCATGCTCGGTCTCGTCACGCCGCCTTACGGGCTGCTGCTCTTCATCATGACGAACATTTCCGGCGTGCCGGTGAAGGACATCATCAAGGACGCGGCGCCCTTCATTTTCTGGATGGTGGTTAGCCTGGTCATCATCACTTTCGTGCCGGACGTCGTCCTGTGGCTTCCGCGCCTAATGGGTTATCAGGGGTGAACCGATGAAACCGATCTATATTCTCAACGGCCCGAACCTCAATCGGCTCGGCAAGCGGGAGCCGGAAATCTACGGTACCACGACGCTCGCGGAAGTGGAGGCGTGGTGCCGTGAGGCGGCGGGCGAACGTCCGGTCGAGTTCCGCCAGACCAACAGCGAGGAAAAGCTGATCGACTGGGTGCATGAGGCGATCGACGAGGGTGCCGGGATCATCATCAACCCTGCCGCCTTCACCTTCACGTCACTGGCGCTTCTTGATGCGTTGAAGATGTTCAAGGGGCCGATCATCGAGTTTCACATCAGCAACATCCATCGCCGTGAACCGATCTATCACAACTCCTATGTCTCCATGACGGCGACAACGGTAATGGCCGGCCTTGGAGCTACAGGTTATCCGCTGGCGGTGAAGGCCCTGGAACGCCTGATCGAAGAGCAGAGACGATAACCAGGCCGAGCGGCTCGCGTTCGGGTAAATAACGCTTTCGGCCCAAAGGCTAATATTGACAGGCAATGTATACAGATTTATTGCTTGTTTAACGGCGTTGAGGGGGAGCAACAGGCCGGCGGTTTTCCTGACTGAGCAGGGCAGGCCTTTTCTATCCCGGTTTTTCTTGCGGTTTCGATACCTGGGCCGAAGTTAGCGGTATCCGGGAGTGGTTTTTGACAAAACGCGACGCAAGAGGTGGGCCTGTATACACGGATTTGCGAAATCCAGGCCGAGCTCTCGGGAAACGTCTGGCCACGTTCAGCGGTTAACGAAGGCGGGAAAATAGTCGGACGCCAAACTGCCGCGCCCGTTGACTGTTGATCGCGATGTCCCCGATATATCCCGACAGGGCGTGATGGGCCGGACGCCGCAAGGAGGACGCGGTCTGTCACCAGGAGCTTTGAGAACAGTTCGTCTTAGAGGAGGAAAGAGAATGATTAGCAGAAGAACATTGATGGCTGCGGCAGGGTTCGCCATGGGCGGCCTCGTTGCCATTCCGGCGTCCGCGCAGGAAACGGTCAAGATCGGCCTTATCCTGCCGATGACCGGCCCATTCGCGTCCACCGGCCGTCAGGTCGAGGCGGGTGTCAAGGCCTATATGGCGCTGAACGGCGACACCGTCGCCGGCAAGAAGATCGAAGTCGTGCTGCGCGACGACGGCGGTGTCGCCGACCAGACACGCCGCATCGCCCAGGAACTCGTCGTCAATGACGGCGCCAAGATGCTGATGGGCTTCGGCTTGACGCCGCTTGCCATGTCGGTTGCGCCGGTTCTCAACCAGGCGAAGATCCCGGCGATCATCACCTCGGCAACGACCTCGGCGATCATGCCGCAGTCGCAGTATTACGTCCGCACCTCGATGGGCGGCCCGCAGTCCGCCGTTCCGGTGGCTACCTGGGCGGTGCAGAACAACCTGAAAAAGGTCGTGACGCTGGTTTCCGATTACGGTCCGGGGATCGACATCGAGCAGGGTTTCACCAACCAGTTCAAGAAAGACGGCGGTACGATCGTCGAGGCGATCCGCGTTCCGTTGGCCAACCCGGATTTCGCTCCCTTCCTGCAGCGCGTCCGTGACGCCAAGCCTGACGCGGTCTTCGCCTTCGTGCCGGCCGGCATCGGTGCGCAGTTCATGAAGCAGTATGTCGACCGTGGCCTGGCCGACGCCGGCATCAAGCTGATTGCAACCGGCGACGTCACCGACGACGACCTGCTGAACGGCATGGGCCCGGTCGCCAAGGGCGTCATTACCGGCCATTTCTATTCGGCCCTGCACGACAGCCCGGAAAACAAGGCTTTCGTCGCCCAGGTGAAAAAGGCTGCCAACAACATGCGCCCGAACTTCATGTCGGTCGGCGGCTATGACGCCATGACACTCGCCTACATGGCGCTGAAGAAGACCAATGGCGATACCGATGGCACCAAGCTCATCGAAGCCATGAAGGGTGCCACTTGGGTGAGCCCGCGCGGCCCGATCACCATCGATCCGACCACCCGCGATATCGTCCAGGACATCTACATGCGCGAAGTCAAGGAAGTGAACGGCGAACTCTACAACGTCGAATTCGCGACCTTCCCGAAGATCAAGGACCCGAACGCCAAGTAAGGCGGGATGGAACTTTCGACATGTGAATGGCGGACCTCGGTCCGCCATTTATTGTTTCGGGTCTGTTTGTGGCCCGATACCGGCATGGCTCGTCTGGCGGAGATTAATCGTTGATGCCGAGGAGATTGGCGGTTCCTCCGTTGTTGTCGTATGCATGGGTCCGAAAAACGGGCGAGCCAGGCGCTCCATGCACCGCAAGGGCGTTCGCACCAGACGGAGTTTAAGATTGAGCGTTGCCTTCACCAAGGAAGAGAGTTCCGAAACCGCTGCGGAAACCCTGCTGCCTGATCGTCCGATTTCGCCTCATCCGAACCTGGTGACGGAAGCGGGATTGATGGCTTTGGAATTGCAGCTCCGACAGGCGCGCGCCGCCTATGAGGCCGCAAGTGCGATCGAGGATGTCAATGAAAGGCGGCGGCAGCAGGCAAGTCCCATGCGCGATGCGCGCTATTTTGCAGCAAGGGTTCACACCGCCCAGCTCGTTCCCGACCCGACGTCGTTCGAGAATGTCGCTTTCGGCAGCACGGTGACCTTCAGCCGCGACGATGGGCGCGTCCAGACCTATCGGATCGTCGGAGAAGATGAAGCGGATCCCAAGGCCGGATCGATTTCCTTTGCCTCGCCCGTCGCAAGGCTGCTGATGGGCAAGGCTGTCGGGGATGTGGTGAACGTCGGGGAGCAGGAGCTGGAGATTCTCGCAATCTCCTGAAGTGTTCGCTTGACGGTCGAATACGCGTCCAAATCACAGAATGACGGGTTGAGCCGGCGTCCGGCAATGGCTATCAGGTGCTGACTGCAAACCGACCTTCCGCGAACCACAAGGCGCATTCCGGCATGACCCCAGATTTTCTCGTCACCCATTCGGGTGGCTTCCATGCCGACGAACTGTTGTCGAGCGTCGTGCTGACCCGGCTCTTCCCGAGGGCTCGGATCGTTCGCAGCCGGGCGCCGGAATGGATCACGCCCGGTACTGATCGCATCATATATGACGTCGGCGGCGGCTATGACGCTGCGGCGCAGGTCTTCGATCACCACCAGCGCGGTGCGCCGCTGCGCGACGATGGCCAGCCCTATAGTTCGTTCGGATTGGTCTGGAAGCACTATGGCCGTGATTACCTTGCCGCCCTGGGCCTTCCTGAGGCTCATGTCGGGACTTTGCATGCCTCTTTCGATTCAAGCTTCGTGCTTCCGGTCGATCTGATGGACAATGGCGTGCTCAGCCCTTCGATCGCGGGACCGCTGGCCGGCCTCACTCTGCCAGCTCTCCTGGAAACCCTGAAACCGGTGTTCGACGAAAAAGACCCGGAAGCGGAAAACCGCGGCTTCCACGCGGCACTTGCCATTGCTCGCAGTTTCGTCGAGGCGAGGATCGCTCAGAGCGCCGCAAAACTGCGGGCCGAGGCGCTTGTGCACCAGGCGATCGTGGATGCGGGCGAAGGGCGCATTCTGGAACTTCCTGTGGGGATGCCGTTCCGCCCGGCGATCATCAAGGCAGGCGCCGACCATCTGTTGTTCGTCGTTCATCCGCGTGACAAGGACTGGTGCCTAACCACCATCCGCCGCGCGGATGAAGGTTTTGAAGTGCGCGCCGATCTGCCGGCGGCCTGGGCTGGTCTGACCGACCGTGATCTCGAGGCGGCCTGCGGCGTCGAGGGCGCCAGCTTCTGCCATAATGGCCGGTTCGTCGCCGCCGCCAGGACCCGCGACGCCGCTTTCGCCATGGCGGAGCTTGCGGTTAGGGAAGCCATCGCCAACGGGACCAGGTAAGGGCGGCGGCCGAGGAGGCGTGGTCGAGGGCCGGGCTTCGGCTTTCGGTGTAAAACAGATGTGCTAGAAGATCCCATCATGAGTTCTTCGCAGCCCGCATCGGTATCCACGATCCTGCATCACAGCCTCAGGCACCTGAGGGCGTTCCTCGCGGTCGTCGATACCGGCTCGGTGACCAAGGCGGCCGAGCTCTGCTTCGTCTCCCAGCCGGCGGTCACTCAGGCGCTTTCGAAGATCGAAAAGACCGCGGGCCTGCCGCTGTTCTCCCGCACGCCGCAGCGGATCTTTGCCAATGGCGCCGGCGAGATCCTGGCGCTGCGCATCAAGCGGGCCTTCGGATACCTTGATCCCGCCTTGTCGGAATTGTCGCCGCGACTGCGGGTAACGGCGACGACCGCACAGCTCAAATCGCTGATCGCTGTTCGCGAAACCGAGAATTTCACGCTGGCGGCAGGCCGCCTGGGCCTTAGCCAGCCGGCGGTCTACCGCGCCGTCGGCCAGCTCGAAGAGGAGGCGGCGCGACCGCTGTTCGAGCGGACTTCCTACGGTATTGTCGCGACCCGCGCGGCCCATGCGCTCGCTCAGGCGGCAAGGCTCGCCTTCATCGAGTTGGAACAGGCGGACGCGGATCTTGCGGAACTGACGGCCGCCGAGATCGGCCAGATCGTCATCGGTGCCACCCCGCTTGCCAAATCCTACGTGCTGCCGAAGGCGATCACCAGTTTCCGCAAGATTCGCCCGAACCTGCCGATCCAGATCCAGGAGGGTCCTTATCCCGATCTGCTGGGTGCGCTTCGCCGCGGCGAGGTGGATTTCATGCTCGGCGCGCTTCGTGTGCCGGCGCCGATCGGCGATGTGGAGCAGAAAGTACTGTTCCACGACACGGTGGTCATGGTTTCGGGGCAGGCGCATCCGCTGGCCGGTCGTGAGGAGCTGACTGTCGAGGACCTCGCTGCGTTCCCCTGGGTCGTCAACCAGAGCGGCACGCCGATGCGCCGGTATTTCGACAGCGTCTTTACCGGTTCGGCAAGCGGCCCGCCGAGGAGCATCGTCGAGACCGGCTCGCTGATCCTGATGCGAGAACTCCTGGATTCCAGCGATCACCTCGGCTGCACTTCCCGTCTCCAGGCGGAAGCGGAGATCGCCAGGGGCCTGATGCGGGCGCTGCCCTTCGACCTCAGCCACACGTCGCGGCCGATCGGGGTGACGACGAGACATGACTGGCTGCCGACAGCCGCACAACAGGCGTTCCTGGAGCTTCTGCCCACCTGGTCCGAGCGCCCGGCCGATCGGCCACTATAACCATAACTTATGAGTCCGGCAGATGAACTGATTGAGCGTGGAGACGCGGCCGGGCTAAGGTGCGAATGTGCCGGGCAAGTGGAGAGATTGGCGCTGGGGCGGGGTTCGCGGTGTCGCGATCCATGGAGGTTAACGAAAAGTTGAAAATGGTGGGACGTCGAAGCATCTCGACCCGTTGACTGACGTATCGGCAGTCAACGATATAGGCTACCGGTCGTGACAGGCCCGGGCTGAAGTCCGGATCCAGTCCGGCAAGGCCCCTATAAGAAAATTCCGCACTCGGAGGAGGAAATACATGCTGAACAGAAGAATGCTCATTGCAGCGGCAGGCGTGGCGCTCGGCTGCCTTGCTGCCATACCCGCAGCCGCCCAGGAAACCATCAGGATCGGCCTCATCCTGCCGATGACCGGTCCGTTCGCGTCGACCGGCCGCCAGGTATCGGCCGGCGCCAAGACCTTCATGGCGATGAAGGGCGACACTGTCGCCGGCAAGAAGATCGAGCTCGTCATCCGCGATGACGCCGGCACTGCCGACCAGACCCGCCGCATTGCCCAGGAACTGGTCGTCAACGACGGCGCCAAGGTGCTGGCCGGCTTCGGCCTGACGCCGCTCGCCATGGCGGTCGCCCCGGTCGCGACCCAGGCGAAGATCCCGTCGGTGGTCATGGCTGCCGGCACGGCTTCGATCACCAAGGCGTCGGAATACATCACCCGCACTTCGGGCACCCTGCCGCAGTATTCGCTGCCGGTCGGCACCTGGGCCGCCGCCAACAAGATCAAGAAGGTCGTGACGCTGGTTTCCGACTACGGTCCGGGCATTGATGCCGAGAAGTGGTTCACCAAGGAATTCAAGGCCAAGGGCGGCGAGATTGTCGAAGCCGTCCGCGTGCCGCTCGCAAACCCCGACTTCGCACCCTTCCTGCAGCGCGTCCGTGACGCCAAGCCCGATGCGGTTTTCGTCTTCCTGCCGTCGGGCGCCGGTTCGCTGTTCATGAAGCAGTTCGCCGACCGTGGCCTCGCCGACGCCGGCATCAAGCTGATCGCGACGGGCGACGTGACCGACGACGATATCCTGAACTCGATGGGCAAGCCGGCCATCGGCACCATCACCGGGCATTTTTATGCGACCGCGCATGACAGCCCGGAAAACAAGGCCTATGTCACGGCCTTCAAGAAGGCCAATGCCGACATGCGCCCGAACTTCATGTCGGTCGGCGGTTACGACGGTATGGCGCTGATCTACGCGGCGCTTGAGAAGACCAAGGGCGACGTTACTGGCCCGGCCTTCATGGCAGCCGTCAAGGGCCTCTCCTGGACGAGCCCGCGCGGTCCCGTCTCGATCGATCCGGAGACCCGCGACATCATCCAGAACATCTACATGCGCGAGGTCAAGGACGTGAACGGCGAGCTGCAGAACGTCGAGTTCCAGACGTTCAAGGATCTCAAGGATCCGGAAAAGGCCGACGCCAAGTAAGGCCCGCTTTACAAGCAGGCGGCGGGAGGCTGCTTCCGCCGCATCGTGCGAAAAATATCCTGGCATCCCTGTGCTTGACCGCGGTCTCCCGAGTGGGAATGTTAGGATCTGTTGATCGGTAAACGAGCGCGCGGCCGCGGGCGGAAAATCGCCGGCGGTCGCTCTCAAAGAAGAGCCAAATGCTGACAATCCTGTTCGACGGCATCGCCTATGGCATGCTGCTTTTCATTCTGGCCTGCGGGCTGACGGTAACGCTTGGTCTGATGAACTTCATCAACCTGGCGCATGGCGCCTTTGCCATGGCCGGCGGTTACGTGACCGTGGTGATGATGAACCGCTACGGCATCTCTTTCTACTGGTGTCTGCCGGCGGCCTTCATCGTTTCGGCGCTGATCGGCCTCGTGCTGGAGCGGACGCTCTACCAATGGCTCTACCAGGCGAGCCACCTGGACCAGGTGCTTTTCTCGATCGGCATCGTCTTCATGGCGATCGCCGCCACCGACTATTTCATGGGCGGCCAGCAGCAGCTGATCAACCTGCCGCCGGAACTGTCCGGCCGCATGGACGTATTCGGCGTGGGTATCGGCCGCTACCGGCTCTTCACCATCATCATCTGTGCGGTGCTCGCGGTCGCGCTGCAGCTCATCCTGTCGAAGACGCGTTTCGGCAGCCGGCTGCGGGCAGCGGTCGATGATCGGCGTGTCGCCATGGGGCTCGGCATCAACGTGCCGCTCGTTTTTGCGTTGACCTTCGCCTTCGGTTCGGGCCTTGCCGGCCTCGGCGGGGCGATGGGTGCGGAAATCCTCGGGCTCGATCCGAACTTCCCGTTGAAATTCATGATCTACTTCCTCATCGTCGTTTCCGTCGGCGGCACGTCAACCGTCTCCGGCCCCTTCCTCGCCGCCCTGCTGCTCGGCATTGCCGACGTAGCCGGCAAATATTACGTGCCGGCGATCGGTCCCTTCGTCATCTACGCGCTGATGATCGTCATGCTCATCGTGCGGCCGAACGGCCTGTTCTCAAGGGGTGGCCGATGAGCGTTCTTCCGCAGGAAACAACCGTGTCCGCAAGTTCCTCCACCGCCGCAGCGGAAACCCGTGCTGCGAAGCTGATGAAACGCCGGAGCCGCATCCGTTTCTACGAGATCATCGTCTGGATCGCCGCGATAGCTGCTTACTTCCTGCTGCCGTCGAAGATGCTGATCCTCACCGAGATCGCCATCCTGGCGCTTTTTGCCGTGTCCCTCGATCTGGTGCTCGGATTTGCCGGCATCGTCTCGCTCGGCCATACCGCTTTCTTCGGCCTCGGCGCCTATGTGGCGGGCCTGATGGCGCTGCATTTCATCGCCGAGCCGGTGACGGGTCTGATTGTCGCGGGCATCACCTCCGGCGTGCTCGGGCTGCTCACCAGCTTCCTCATCCTGCGCGGCTCCGACCTTACCCGGCTGATGACCACGCTCGGCATCGGCCTGATGATGGCCGAAGTCGCCAACCAGATGGCCTGGCTGACCGGCGGTGCCGACGGCCTTTCCGGCTTCTCGCCCGGCCCGATCCTCGGCATGTTCGAATTCGACCTGTTCGGCAAGGTCGGTTATCTCTATTGCGTCGGCGTGCTCTTCATCGGCACGATGATCATGCGCCGCATCGCCTTTTCGCCCTTCGGTCTGTCTCTGAAGGCGATCAAGGGCAACCCGATGCGCTCGGCCATGGTCGCCGTGCCTGGCCGCAAGCGCATCGTCACCGCATATACGATCGCGGCGGTCTTTGCCGGCATGGCGGGGGCGCTGCTCACCCAGACGACGGCCTTCGTTTCCCCCGACGTCCTCGCCTTCCACCGTTCGGCCGATGTTCTGCTGGTGCTCGTCATCGGTGGTACCGGTTATCTCTACGGCGGCATCTTCGGCGCCATCCTGTTCACCCTGGTGAAGGATTGGCTGTCGGTGATCACGCCGCAATACTGGATGTTCTATATCGGCCTGCTGCTCGTCATCCTGGTGCTGATCGGCCGTGATCGGCTGTCGCGCTGGGTCGAATACCTGCCTGAGCGCTTCTCGAAGAAGGAGGACCGCTGATGAGCGAGATCGTTCTCGAAACCCGTAACCTGGTCCGCCGCTTCGGTGCCTTCCTCGCCACCAACGACGTCAGCCTGAAGGTGGAGCGCGGCGCCCGCCACGCCCTGATCGGCCCGAACGGGGCCGGCAAGACGACGCTGATCAACCTGCTCACCGGTGTGCTGCCGCCGTCGGAAGGCCAGGTCTTCCTGGAAGGCGAGGACATCACCTCGATGGCCTCGTTCCGGCGCGTCAAGCGCGGGCTCACCCGCACCTTCCAGATCAACCAGCTGTTCAACGAGTTCACGCCGCTCGAAACCGTAGCGCTGGCGATCGCCGAGCGTGAAGGGGTCGGCCATAATCTGTGGCGATCGATCGCCGGTTACGGCAAGGTGATCGACGAGGCGGCAGCCCTTCTGGCGCGCTTCGGCCTCTCCTCCGTGATGGGTGAGCGCACCGTGATCCTGCCTTATGGCAAGCAGCGCCTGCTCGAAATCGCGCTCGCTTTCGCCTCCAAGCCACGAGTTCTGCTGCTCGACGAACCGGCCGCCGGCGTGCCGGAGGACGAGCGGCACGAGGTGCTGCAGATCGTCGCCGACCTTCCGGCCGACGTCACCGTGCTTTTGATCGAGCACGACATGGATCTGGTCTTCTCGTTTGCCAACCGGATCTCGGTTCTGGTGGCGGGCGCCGTCTTCGTCGAAGGAACGGTTGCGGAAATCTCCACCGATCCGCGCGTCAAGGCCGTCTATCTCGGAGAAAATGCATGAGCGCCCCGGTTCTGGTCACCGAAAAGCTGGTCGCGGGTTATGGCGAGGCAAGCGTTCTCGCCGGCATCAGCCTGAAGATCGAGGAAGGCCGTACGCTGGCGCTGCTCGGCCGCAACGGCACGGGCAAGACGACCTTCGTCAACACGCTCGCCGGTGTCACCACGTATCATTCGGGCTCGATCCTCCTGATGGGACGCGACGTGACGAAGCTTCGCGCCGACCGCCGCGCCGCGGCCGGTATCGGCTGGGTGCCGCAGGAGCGCAATATCTTCAAGTCGCTGACCGTCGAAGAGAACATGACCGCGATCGCGCGTCCCGGTGTCTGGACGCTGGAACGGGTCTATGCGATGTTCCCACGCCTCAAAGAGCGCCGCAAGAACCTCGGCAACCAGCTCTCCGGCGGCGAACAGCAGATGCTGGCGGTCGGTCGGGCGCTGATGGTCAATCCGAAACTGCTTCTCCTCGATGAGCCCACCGAGGGGCTCGCGCCGATCATCGTCGATGAACTGCTCGCGGCGATCCAGCGGATCACGCAAGGAGAGGGCATGTCGGCCATCATCATCGAGCAGAAGGCCCGCAAGGTCCTGCCGCTCTCCGACGACGCCGTCATTCTCGATCGCGGCGCGATCGTCTACCAGGGCACCAGCGCCGATCTGCTCGCCAACGACGATATCCTCGGCAAGCACCTGACCGTGGAAAAGGGTACACCGCACTAGTCATTTCAACGGCAGGAACAGCTCCGCGACCGTCTCATGCTCCGATACCTCGGGGAAGAACGCGAGGCGTTGGCAGTAAAGAGGGAAATCCCTCGGCTCTTCGCCGCTGGCCGGCAGCCACTCGCGATAGAGGTAGAGAGCAGCTGGCTCCAGATTGTCGGTATTGCCGACGACGCGCAGAACCGCGCAGCGCCCGCCGGGGATAAGACCCGCCGCTACCCCTTCGTCATTCGGTCCTATCGAGAAATCGACGCCCGCACACAGGTCCATCCGATATTCGGCCGGCGATGCGGGCCGCCGCTCCGAACGGAAGACGTTGAAGATCGGGCTGGTCTTTGGGGATGATAGGCCCCTGGCCTTTCGCCAGGCGATGAACCGCTGGATGGTATCACCAATCGTCGCGGGGTCGCCCCGGTGCTCCATGATCGCCACCGGCGTCGAGGGCACATCGCGGATCGTCACATCGTCATGGCTATAAGTCTTCTGCATGAGCTTGCTCCTAGCGTTGTCAAGAGGCCCGAAGGCTGCAAGCCACGGCTCCCATTCGGGAGATTTTCGGAACGACGAAGGCGATTGTCCGAACCGTTGCCGAAAGGCGCGGGCGAAAGCATCCGGTGCGTCGTAACCGGCATCCATCGCTATGTCCGTGACACTTTCGGCGTCTCTGTAGGCCAACCGATATGAAGCGCGCTTCATGCGGGAGAGCTGGACATAGCGATGCACGGACAATCCGAAGGTCGCCGTGAACTGCCGATGGAAATGGTATTTCGAGAACGCCGCAACGCCACTCAACGCTTCCAGGTCCAGATTGCTGTCAAGGTGCCGGTCTATGTGGTCCAGCACCCGCTGCATTCGGGCATGGTAGTTTTCAAGTGCCGCCTTCATCGTCTCTTCTCCGTGGCGACACCAGCTAGGCCCTTTCGAATATGTCGCGCTCGACCGATCTTGCGATTTTGGCATGGATCGGCAGGTGCCTGCCAGCGACGGCTTTCAGGCAAGCCCGAGAGATTCAGCGATTCCTAGTGTGCCGTCCCGTCGACGATCACGTGGTCGTGGTCCATAGAACATTTCTCGATGCGCGCGTGGATCTTATAGACGTCCCGCAGCATCTCGACCGTCACGACCTCGCGCGCGTTGCCGCAGGCGCGCATGCGGCCGTTAACGATCACCAGGACCTTGTCGGCGAAGCGCAGTGCCTGGTTGAGGTCGTGGATGGCGATCATCACGATCATGCCTTTCGAACGCGCCCGCCGCCGCATGAAATCCAGCACTTCCACCTGGCGGTGAAGATCGAGCGCGCTGGTCGGTTCGTCCATCAGCATGATTTCCGGTTCGCGCACGAGCGCCTGGGCGATCGACACTAACTGGCGCTGGCCGCCGGAGAGCGCACCGAGATCGCGAAACGCGATGGAGGTGATGTTGAGCGCCCTCATGATTTCGTCGATGAACGAGAGGTCGTGATCGCTGACGCTCCAGGACTGGCCCTGCTTGCGAGCGAGAAGAATGGATTCGTAGACGGTCAGCACCGCATTGGCGGACGTGTCCTGCGGCATGTAGGTGATGGAGTTCTTCGTCTTCGCGCCGTCGATGACGATATTGCCGGGGCCTTTGAGCAGGCCGGTGATCCGCTTGAACAGCGTCGACTTGCCGGCGGCGTTGGGGCCGATCACGGCGATCAGTTCGCCTGCGTGCATGACCGGTGTCGTCACGTTTTCCACGAAAAGTTTACGGCCGTGATAGGCACCGACCGATTGCAGTTGCAGCGCTACCATGACCGGCTCCGGTTCGAGAGGATGAGCGAGAAGAAGAACGGCACGCCGACCAGTGCGGTGATGATGCCGATCGGAAAGACCACGCCCGGGATGATCGACTTCGAGACGATCGAGGTGACCGACAGGAGAAGCGCTCCCGACAGGATCGAGCCCGGCAGGAAGAAGCGCTGGTCCTCCCCGAGGATCATGCGGGCGATATGTGGGCCGACCAGGCCGACGAAACCGATCGTGCCGACGAAGCTGACCGGGACTGCGGCCAGAAGCGAAACGATCAGCATGGTTTCGAGCCGGATGCGCCGGACATTGACGCCGAAACTCGCGGCTTTGTCCTCGCCGAGCCGGATCGCGGTCAGCGCCCATGCGTTGCGGGCAAACAGCGGCAGCGCGATCAGCAGGACGGCAAGCGTGATGCCGATCTTCGGCCAGGTCGCCTTGGTGAGGCTGCCCATGGTCCAGAAGACGACGGCGGAAAGTGCCTGCTCAGAGGCGAGATACTGCAGAAGGGCGAGCAGCGCATTGAAGGTGAAGACCAGCGCGATGCCGAGCAGGACGACCGTCTGCACCGAGACGCCACGCATCTGCGAGATGAAATGGATGAACAGGGTGGCGATCAGCGCCATGATGAACGCATTGGCCGGCACGAGCAGGGTGGCCGCGACCGGCAGAATGGAGACGCTCGTGACGATCGCCAGCGCCGCACCGAAACTGGCGGCAGCCGAGATGCCGAGTGTGAACGGGCTTGCGAGCGGATTGGCAAGGATCGTCTGCATCTGCGCCCCGGCGACCGACAATGCGGCCCCGACCACGATCGCCATGACGGCGACCGGCATGCGGATATCCCAGACGACCGCGCGGATCTGAGCCGAGACGGAGGAGGGGTCGACCAGTGCGGCGATGACCTCGCCGAGGCCATAACGCGCCGGCCCCCAGGCGAGATCGACGGCAAATGACAGGCACAGCGCCGCCGTCATGGCGGCGAGGATCGCAAGCTTGCGGCGGGCCAGGGCGCGATAGCGCTCCCGCCCGGCTTCAGCTTCGATCGGCAATGCGGCGATCTCGGCCATATCGGTTTACTTCGCCGCCTTGGCGTCGAGCCAGTAACCCGGCTGATAAGGGACCGGCAGGAATTTCTCATGGAACTCCTTGAAGGTCGCGTCCGGATCGAGATCGGCGAACAGGTCCGGATGGAACCATTTGGCCATCTGCTGCACGGCGACGAACTGGTAGGGGCTCGTGTAGAACTGGTGCCAGATGGCATGGACATTGCCGCCCGCGACCGCCTTGGAGCCGGTGAAGGCGGCGTTCTGCATCAGAGCATTCAATGCCTTGCGGCTGTTCTCGGCGGTAGCGGCAGCCGTCGGGCCGACATTCACAAAGTCCTTGGCGTCCTTTGTCTGGCTCCAGTTCGAACCGGTTGCGACGACGACATCCGGATTGGAGGCGACGACCTGCTCGGCATTGATCGAGCCGGTATAGCCCGGCAGGAAGTCCGAACCGAGGTTGTGGCCGCCGGCCCAATCCACCATCAGGCCGAAATTGTCCGGGCCGAAGGTGCCGCAGCACTCGACCAGACCGGCCGCACGATACATGAAGACGTTCGGTTTCTTCGGGTTGGCGGCCTTGAGCTTGTCGGTCACGCGGGCCATCTGCTGCTTCCAATAGGCTGCGACGGCTGCGGCGCGATCCTCATGACCGAAGATCTGGCCGAGAACCTTGAGGCTCGGTTCGGTATTGTCGAGAATATGTTCGCGGAAGTCGATATAGACGATCTTCACGCCGATCTTGTTCAGCATCTCCTCGAGCTTCACCTCGTCGGCCGCCTTCTTGTTGCCGATTGGCAGCAGCATGACATCCGGATGCAGCTTGACGACGGTCTCGGTCTGCAGCGTGCCGTCGGTCAGGTTGCCGAGGAAAGGCAGTTCCTTGCCGTTTGGAAATTTCGCGAGATAGGTGTCGTAACCGTCCTTGTCCGTGGTCAACAGGTCGTTGCGCCAGCCGACGATCTTGGCGAAGGGATCTTCCTTTTCGATCGGAGCAACCGAATAAAGCATCCGGCCTTCACCGAGAATGACGCGCTCGACCGGCTTGTCGAACTTCACCTCACGGCCGGCGACGTCCTTGACGGTGAAGGACTGCGCCAGCACGGAAAAGGGTAGAAGGCTTGCAAGCACAGCCGTTGATGTTGCAAGCGCTTTCGCGAAACTCATCTGGAAACTCCCCCGATGTCTGATAATGTCCGCATGCATATGAAATAGGACTTTTGGAATCAAGTTTTATGTTTTAGAGCTTTTCCAAAGTAGTCTGACTGTCGGGGCGCCTATAATGAATTCAATGAACTCCAACTATTCCATCCGTGATGAAATCCGCGACTTCTGGTCGGAGAGGGCGGCGACGTTCGATGAGAGCGTGGGCCATGAGATCTTCTCGGAGGAAGAGCGCAAGGGTTGGCAACGGCTGATCCGCAAGCATCTGGGCGATGGCACCGGCCGTGCCGCGCTGGATCTCGCCTGCGGCACGGCGGTCATCTCGCATCTGATGAACGATGTCGGTTTCAAGGTCACCGGTCTCGACTGGTCGGATGCGATGCTGGGCCAGGCGCGCGCCAAGGCCAAGAAGCGCGGCGCCGATATCCGTTTCGTCTCCGGCGATGCGGAAAATACCATGGAGCCGAAGAACAGCTACGACGTCATCACCAACCGGCATCTGGTCTGGACGCTGGTCGATCCGCCGGCCGCTTTCGCGGAATGGTTCTCCGTCCTGAAGCCGGGCGGCAAGGTGCTGATCCTCGACGGCAACATGGGCAAGGAGACCTGGGTCAAAGGCCTGCAGAAGCTTTGGTCGAGGGTCACCGGCAAGCCGGCCGCAAGCCACATGACCCCAGCCATGGCAGCGCGTCACCAGAACATTCGCTCGCGCGTCTATTTTTCGGACGCGATGCCGGCGGAGGCGGTGGTCGATCTGCTGACCAAGGCGGGTTTCGTCAACATCGTCGTCGATCGAAAATTGTCCGACATCCATTGGGCCCAGGCACGCAAAATGCCGTTCCTGCGTGGCCTGGAGCGCATGGTGCAGGAGCGCTTCGCCATCTGCGCGACGAAGCCGGAATAATCTCCCGGCGTGGGGTGGCCCCTGGTGGCCACCTTTCGACCCATTGCAATATGCACAGCATTTACGGCCGCCTGACATGATTGTGACCGGGCTGTGACCGCGGGCGTCAACCTTTCACGGCTTTCCCCGAAACGTTGGGGCGGCGCAGAGTAACGCGGATCACGATCCGGCGGCATTCGGCCCCGTAGAGCGCCTCGTTTAGGGGCGCCGGCCCGATGCAATTAACCTCGTGATAACCGATCGATTTTTGAATGGGCTATCTTCCGCACGCGGCCAACGCTGCCGCGGCTCCCCTGCCATTGCCGACATGGAGACAAGATTGTCCATCAAGTTTTTCGCCCTCGCCACGCTTGCTCTTTCCTCAACCGCAGCGTCTGCACTTGCCCAGCCTACACCGAGTATGGTGAAGAAGTTCGACGCCTGGGGCCTCTATTCCTACAAGGGCGATGGCGGCACGACCTGCTACGTGCTAACCACCCCCACCCGGATGCAGCCCGCCACTGTCGATCACGGCGACAACTTCTTCCTCGTTGCGCCGAAGCCTTCCGGATCCGGCTTCTATCCGCAGGCGATCATGGGTTACGACCTCAAGGGCGGATCGCAAATGACGGTTACGGTCGACGGCCGAACCTTCGCCTTGGAGCCGAAGGGCAATTCCGGCTGGACGAAACAGGAGAGCACCGATGCCGCCCTCATCGCCGCGATGAAATCGGGAAGCAGCATGACGCTCGAGGCGGTCTCCCAGCGCGGTACGCAGACAAGCTACACATTCTCGCTTTCCGGCGTGAGCGCGGCGTTGGCCCAGGCAGGGCGTTGCAGTTGATCGGGTCTCGCTCGCTTTGTCATGACGGATGTGATATCTGTCATGACAAAGATCGGAGCGACGACCATGAACCTGCAGATACGGGATCCCCTTGCGCATGAACTAGCCCGCGAACTGGCAGAGAAACGAAAGATTACATTGACCGAAGCGGTGATAGTTGCCCTGAAAGCGGAACTGGAAAAGGAAAACTCCGCCCAGGAGAAGAGAGGGTCGCTCGTCGAACGACACGCCTTCCTGGCCGAAAAGCTGAAGGCCCTTGGTGCCGGCGAAGGCCGTGAGATGACCAAGGACGAGATTGATGAGATGTGGGGCCACTAGTGTTCATCGATACCTCGGTGATCGTGGCAATTCTTGCTCAGGAAGATGATGGCCCCGCCTGGTCGAAACGGATGGAGGGTGCCGAGCGTCTCCTGACGAGCCCGCTTGTTGTTCTCGAGGCGACGATGGTCCTGTCGACCAGGCGGACTGCCGATCCACTTGTGACCCAGATGGTGGTTTCGGACTTTCTCCGAAGCAGCGGCGTCGAGATCGTCCCCATCGATGAAACCGATGGCGAATTGGCGATCCAGGCTTTCCGGGACTACGGGAAGGGACGGGGACACCCGGCGCAGCTCAATCTGGCCGATTGCTTCTCCTATGCCTGCGCTAAAAACCGCGGCCTGTCGCTGCTCTACAAGGGCGACGATTTTGCCCGTACGGACCTTGTTTGAAACCCTCCGAACTGCGTCGAAAATAGCCGTAGGCGCCCATGGCTTTTTCGCAGTAATGCCCTAATTGACGATCGTCAAAAAGGCTGTCCCAGGTGATCGTTGTCATGTAAGACGGCAGCACAGCGCCTATCGCCGCCGAAAGCCCGATGATGAATCAATCGACTGCCGAGACAGCCTTTCTTTCCGATAACGGCGAAATGGCCCGTCTTATTGCGGCGTTCGATTGGGCGGGCACCTCGCTCGGTCCGATCGCCACCTGGCCGCAGAGCCTCAAGACGACGATTTCCCTGATGCTTCGTTCGCCGGTTCCGATCGTCACGCTGTGGAACGAGGACGGCGTGATGATCTACAACGACGCCTATTCCGATTTTGCCGGACGGCGCCATCCGGGCATCCTCGGCTCAAAGGTGCGCGACGGCTGGCCTGAAGTCGCCGACTTCAACGACAACGTCATGAAGGTCTGTTTCGCTGGCGGCACGCTTGCCTATTCCGACCAGGAGATGTTGCTCGACCGCTCCGGCGTGCCGGCCTCGGCATTTATGAATCTCTATTATTCCCCGGTCTATGACGAGGCCGGAAAGCCGTTCGGGGTGGTGGCGATCGTCGTTGAGAACACGGCCAAGGTGCGGGCCGAGCGGCGGCTTCAGGGCGAGGGCGAGCGTCTGAGGCTGATGTTCGATCAGGCGCCGGGCTTCATGGCCATGGTGAGCGGACCGGACCATGTTTTCGAAATGGCCAACGGCGCCTATATGCGCCTCGTCGGCGGCCGGGAGCTGCTCGGACGACCTATCCGCGAAGCCCTGCCGGAAGTGGCGGAGCAAGGTTTTTCCGATCTGCTGGATGAGGTTCGCAGAAGCGGCCGTCCACATCTCGGACAGGGGGTGAGCGTGCTGTTGGCGCGCCAGCCCGGCCAGCCGGCGGAAGAGCGTTTCGTGGATTTCGTCTATCAGCCGATTGTCGACGACGCCGGCCAGCCGACCGGTATCTTCATCCAGGGCAGCGACGTCACCGACCAGAAGAAGGCGGAGATCGCGCTTCTCAAGGAGACCCGGCATCTCGAGGTGCTGAACCGGCTCGGCGCAGAACTTTCCGCCGAACTCGACCTCGAAAAGGTGGTGCAGATGACCACCGACGCCGGCGTCGAACTGACTGGCGCGCAATTCGGAGCCTTCTTCTACAACGTCATCAACGACCGCGGCGAAAGCTACATGCTCTATGCGCTGTCCGGCGTCCCCCGGTCGGCATTCGAGAATTTTCCGATGCCGCGCAACACGGCCGTTTTCGCGCCGACATTCAGCGGCGAGAGCGTTATCCGCTCCGACGATATCATGGCGGACCCACGCTACGGCCGGAACGATCCGTATTTCGGCATGCCGAAGGGCCATCTGCCGGTGCGCAGCTATCTTACGGTTCCGGTGATCTCGCGCTCCGGCGAGGTGCTCGGCGGCCTTTTCTTCGGCCATGCCCAGCCCGGCCAATTCCGCGAGGAGCATGAGCGGCTGGTGGTGGGAGCTGCCGGCCAGGTAGCGATCGCCATCGACAATGCGCGGCTCTTCCGCGCCGCGGAGCGCGATCTTGCCGAACGCCAGCGCGCCGAGGAGGCGCTGCAGGCGTTGAACGCCAGCCTCGAACAGAAGATCGCGTCCGAGATTTCAGAGCGCCTGAAGGCGGAAGAGGCGCTGCGCCAGAGCCAGAAGATGGAGGCGCTCGGCCAGCTGACAGGCGGTGTCGCCCACGATTTTAACAACCTGCTGCAGGTGATTTCCGGCAATCTTCAGCTCCTCGCCAAGGACGTCGCCAGCAACCAGCGCGCCGGTCGCCGGGTGGAGAATGCACTTGCCGGCGTGCGGCGCGGTTCCAAGCTTGCAAGCCAATTGCTCGCCTTCGGCCGCCGCCAGCCGCTGGAGCCCAAGGTCGTCAATATCGGCCGGTTCCTCACCGGCATGGAAGAACTGCTGCGCCGAACGCTCGGCGAGGATATCGAGGTCGAGACGATCCGTTCCGGCGGCCTTTGGAACGTGCTGGTCGACCCCACCCAGATCGAGAACGCGCTGCTGAACCTCGCGATCAATGCCCGCGACGCCATGGAAAACGGGGGCAAGCTGACGATCGAGGCGGGCAACGCTTTCCTTGACGACAATTACGTGCGCCAGCACGGGGACGTGCCGGCCGGCCAATATGTGATGCTGGCGGTGACCGACACGGGCACCGGCATGACACCGCAGGTGATGGAACAGGTGTTCGAACCGTTCTTCTCGACCAAACCCGTCGGAAAGGGCACCGGCCTCGGCCTTTCCATGGTCTACGGCTTCGTCAAGCAGTCGGGCGGGCATATCAAGATCTATAGCGAGCTTGGCCAGGGTACGACCGTCAAGATCTATTTCCCGCGCGTCCAACGCAGCGAGGATCTCGTGACGGACGCTGATTTCGGTCCGGTGACCGGCGGCAGCGAAACCATTCTGGTGGCGGAGGATGACGAGCAGGTGCGTGCCACTGTCGTCGAGCTGCTCGGCGATCTCGGTTATGCCGTGCTGAAGGCGAAGGACGCCGCTGGTGCACTGAGTGTTATCGAAAGCGGTGTGCCAGTCGATCTTCTCTTTACCGACGTGGTGATGCCGGGACCGCTGAACAGCACCGAGCTTGCCAGGCATGCCCGCGAGCGGATGCCGGATATCGCCGTGCTGTTCACCTCCGGTTATACGGAAAACTCGATCGTGCACGGTGGCCGGCTCGATCCCGGAGTCGAACTACTCTCCAAACCCTATACCCGCGAGGCCTTGGCGCGAAAGATCCGCCACGTGCTGAACGGCCAGCAACATCGTAACCGGGTAAGGGCGTCGTTCGCAGCCAATCCGCCCGCCCCGCCGATCGGGCAACGGCCAGTTCTGCCGCGTTATTCGGTGCTGCTGGTCGAGGACGATTTCCTGATCCGCATGAGCACGGCCGATCTTCTGGTCGAACTGGGGCATGAGGTTTCCGAGGCCTCGACGGCAGAGGAGGCAATGACCATGATTGAGGCGCGCAGCTTTGACGTTGTGGTCACCGATCTCGGCCTGCCGGGTCTTTCCGGCGGAGAGTTTGCGCAGCAGGCGCGCAAGCTATCTCCCGATGTCGGCATCGTGTTCGCGACCGGCAACGACCGCATTCCCGACGAGGCGGCAGTAGAAGGCGCAGTGCTTCTGAAGAAGCCCTACGGCAGCCAGGAAATCGCAATCGTCTTCGAGAAGATTGCAGCGCAGAAGGGCTGAGAACTGGTCGTCACCTGACGATCATGTTCTCATCTTCAACTGCGAGAAAGCCGCCGGCAGCGCGCTTTTCGACGGCTCAGCATCAAGAGCTTTGCGCCCCGACGTGATCGGAGCCCTCCACCTTGAGAAGCGCCTCACCACCACTCGTAAAAATGCGATACCGGTCCGTGGCCGGTGCCGACGGCGAGGGCGCCAGCGGCGGCGATCGCGCCGGCGAGATAGGTCTTGGCGATCGCGACCGCTTCAGCCGGCGAAGCGCCCTTGGCGAGTTCCGCCGCAATCGCGCTCGAGAGCGTGCAGCCGGTGCCGTGGGTGTTGCTGGTCGCGGTGCGCTTGCCTTCGAACCAGTGGATGCCGGCGGCATCGGCCAGCACATCCGGGCTATCCTCGCCCTCCAGATGCCCGCCCTTCACCAATACCGCCTTGGGGCCGATCTTCAGCAGCCGCTCGGCCTGGTCTGCCATCTGTTCGCGGGTGACGGCGATCGTCTCGCCGAGCAGCGCTGCGGCTTCCGGCAGGTTGGGGGTGACGACGGAGCTAAGCGGCATCAGGCGGTAGGTGACGGCATCCACCGCATCGAGTGCCAGAAGCGGCGATCCGCCTTTGGCGATCATCACCGGATCGAGCACGATCGGCACGCTGTCCCGGTAGGGGCGCAATACGTCGGCGACGATCTCGGCGATCTCGGCATTGGCGATCATGCCTATCTTCACCGCATCGACGCGCACGTCGAGGAAGATCGTGCGGATCTGGTTTGCGACAAAGGCGGCAGGCACCGCGTGCACGCCCGTGACCCCCTGGGTATTCTGGGCCGTGAGCGCGGTCAATGCCGCCATCCCGTAGGTGCCGCGAGCCGCGAAGGTCTTCAGGTCCGCCTGGATGCCAGCGCCGCCGGAGGGATCCGAACCGGCGATAGACAGGACGTTTTTGATGGTCATGCGCGAGCCCTTTCGATTTCCGCGGCGATCCTGCGGGCCGCCGCTTGCGGATCGGGCTGGCCGCAGATGGCGGAAACCACGGCGATGCCCTTTGCACCGGCGGCAAGTGCCGGGCCGGCATGTTCCGCCTTGACGCCGCCGATCGCGACCGCCGGGACCGGCGCCATGGCGACGATGCGCGCCAGCCCGTCGAACCCGATCGGCTGCTTGTGGTCCGGCTTGGTGTCGGTCGCAAATACCGGGCCGATGCCGACATAATCGACGATCGACGGATCCACCCGCCGCGCAAGGTCCTCGGTTTCGACCGAAAGGCCGAGGATCATGCCTTGGCCGGCGCGCTGCCGCGCCATCGCCGCGACCATGTCGCTCTGGCCGACATGCAGGCCTTCGGCGCCGACCGCGATCGCTGCCTCCACGTCGTCATTGATGATGAGAGGCACGCCGGTGCCGGCTAGCACTGCCTTCAGCGCCCGGCCGGTTTCGATCATTTTTGCCGTATCCGCCTGTTTGTCGCGGAGCTGGACGATGGTGGCGCCGCCGGCGACCGCAAGCCTTGTCGTCTCGACCATGCCGAACTCGCGGCAGAGATCCGGGTCGAGGACGAGATAGACGGAAAGGTCGAACATCTTGGTCATGCCGGGACGGTCCTTGCCTGGGCATCGAGCGACTCACCGGTCAAGGCCGCGAGGCGGTCAAGGAAGATGGGGGAGAAGAAGCCGGGGCCGGAGGCGGTAACGGCTGCTTCCTCGCCCGCGACGGCGAACATGGCAAGTGCGGCGACCGTTGCCTCGAAGGGCTTGTCCGTGCTGGCCGCAAAGGCACCGACAAGGCAGGTCAGCGAGCAGCCGAGCGCGGTGACGCGCGGCATCAGGGCCGAACCGCCCAGGATGCGGACCGAGCGGCCGCCATCGGTGACGAAATCCACCTCGCCGGTAACCGCCACCACGCAGGCCTTCCGCTGGGCGATGGCAATGGCCGAGCCTTCGGCCGCGATGACGCTGTCGCCGCTATCGACGCCGTGGCCGCTCGACTGGCTGCCGGCCAGCGCGATGATTTCCGAGGCGTTGCCGCGAATGACCGTGGGCTTCAGTTCCATGAGTTCGTTGAGTGCGGTGCGGCGATAGGCGGTTGCATAGTGGGCGACGGGATCGAGCACCCAGGGTCTGCCTGCATCGGTTGCGGCCGCGGCGGCGGCCTTCATGCCGGCCAGGAAATCCGGCGACAGGGTGCCGATATTGATCGTCAGTGCCGCTGCGATGCGGGCGAATTCGCCGGCCTCTTCCTTTGTGTGCACCATGGCGGGAGAGGCGCCGGCCGCAAGCATCACGTTGGCGGCGATATTCATTGCCACGAAATTGGTGATGTTCTGGACGAGCGGATTTTTGGCGCGCATCGCGGTCAACAGCTGGCCGGGGGTCTGTCCAAGGGGCATTGTCGTGTGCATGTCTGCCTCGTTCGGCGGGGCAGGCGCGGGGCGCAATGGTGAACGCCCGGACGACTCCCTCCGCCAGCATGATCTGGTTCAGGTTCTAAGGGTGCTTCTCAGCCCGGCTTTGCCGGACGCCCCTGTCTTCACCATGGCTTACAGCAAAGATAATGCGCTTCGCCAGTGATTTTTTCTGGATCGGGCCTTGCAGCTCTAGTCGCTAGAGGTTGTAGGGAGGAGGCTCGATCCAACGGGAATGAGACGATGAACGCGACGACACAGGCACGATACAAGGTCGGCGGCATGGATTGCGCCAGCTGCGCGACGAAGATCGATACGGCCGTGCGCCGCATGCCGGGCGTCGAGGAGGTGTCCGTTTCGGTCGCCTCGGGCACGATGATGGTGAAGCACGACGGCACGGGTGATTTCGTCGCGATCGAGAAGAAGGTGACGGGGCTCGGGTATACGCTGAGGGCGCTGGGGCAGAAGGCTGGAGAGGATGCGAGGCGGCGCGGCATGCTCCCTGCGATCTCCCCCCTTGAGGGGGAGATAGGCCAGCGGCGCGACCACCACCATAATCACGATGGCGGGCATGACCACGCACATCACGATCACCACCAGAGCCCGACAGAGATCGACGGCCTGCATGGCCACGATCACGGGTCGATGGAAGGTCCGTGGTGGAAATCGCCCAAGGGCCGGCTGACGATCCTGGCCGGCATTGCGTTGACAGCCGCTTACGGGATCGGTCATCTGGTGCCGGCCTATGACGCCTATATCTTCACGGCTGCAATGCTGATCGGCCTCGTGCCGATCGCGCGCCGCGCCATCATGGCCGCACTCGCCGGCACGCCGTTCTCGATCGAGATGCTGATGACCATCGCCGCTGTTGGCGCGGTCGTCATCGATGCGTCCGAAGAGGCGGCCGCCGTGGTCTTCCTGTTCCTCATAGGCGAATTGCTGGAAGGGATCGCGGCCGCCAAGGCACGGCAGAGCATCCGGAGCCTGACGGCACTGGTGCCGAAGAACGCGCTTCTCGAAGAGAATGGCCAGGCCCGCGAAGTGCCGGCGGAAAGCCTTGGCGTCGGTGCAATCATCCTCGTTCGTCCCGGCGATCGTATTTCCGCTGACGGCGTGATCGTGGCCGGCGAAAGCGCGATCGACGAAGCGCCGGTGACGGGCGAAAGCACGCCGGTCTCCAAGGGCATCGACGACACGGTATTTGCCGGCACGATCAACGGCGATGGCGCCCTGCGGGTTCGCGTGACGGCGGCGGCCGAAGACAATACCATCGCCCGCGTGGTGCGGCTGGTCGAGGAGGCGCAGGAGAGCAAGGCTCCGACCGAACGGTTCATCGACCGTTTCTCGCGCTATTACACGCCGGGTGTCGTTGCGGTGGCCGCTCTGGTCGCCATCCTGCCGCCGCTTGTCGCTGGCGCATCCTGGAGCGAGTGGGTCTACAAGGGCCTGGCGATCCTGCTGATCGGCTGCCCCTGTGCGCTGGTCATCTCGACGCCGGCGGCGATCGCCGCCTCTCTGTCGTCAGGCGCCCGCCGCGGCCTGCTGATGAAGGGCGGCGCGGTGCTCGAAACGCTCGGCAAGATCACCGCCGTCGCGCTGGACAAGACCGGCACGCTGACAGCGGGTAAGCCCCAGGTGACAGACGTCATCGCCTTCGGCCGCAACGCGGAGGACGTGCTGCGCTTTTCCGCAGCGCTCGAAACCGGCTCCAGCCATCCGCTGGCCGTCGCGATCCTTGCCCAGGCTGCCGATGACGAGGTGGAGGTTCCTGCCGCGATCGATGCCAGGGCGCTTGGCGGCAAGGGCGTCACGGCAGTCGTCGAAGGCCAGGAGGTTTTTCTCGGTTCGCCCAAGGCCGCAGCCGAGCGGGTGTCGCTGCCGATGGCCCATTCCCGGCGGATCACCGGCCTCAACGACGAGGGCAAGACCGTCTCGGTGCTGATCGTCGGCGAGGTTCTGGCCGGCGCCATCGCCATGCGCGATGAGCCGCGTCCCGACGCCAGGGCCGGCCTCAAGGCGCTGACCGATGCCGGCATCAGGACCGTCATGCTGACCGGTGACAATGCCCGCACCGCAACCGCGATCGGCAAGGATCTCGGCATCGAAGTACGCGCCGAGCTGATGCCGGAAGACAAGAGCCGCATCGTCGGCGAGCTGAAGCGCGAGGGTTACGTCGTCGGCAAGGTCGGCGACGGCATCAACGACGCCCCGGCGCTCGCCGCGGCCGATGTCGGAATCGCGATGGGGGGCGGCACCGACGTCGCGCTGGAAACAGCAGACGCCGCAGCGCTGCATGGCCGGGTCGGTGATATCGCGGCAATGATCGAGCTGTCGAAGCGGACGATGCGCAACATCTACCAGAACATCTCGATCGCGCTCGGCCTGAAGGCGGTCTTCCTGGTGACCACCATTATCGGCCTCACGGGATTGTGGCCGGCGATCCTCGCGGATACCGGGGCAACGGTGCTGGTGACGATTAATGCGCTGAGATTGCTGCGGGTGAGGAGGAGCTAGTCACCAGCCTGCCGGAGGCTGTGCAAGACACTGTCGTGTTGCAAGATAAGGCAGCGTAAATGGATAGGCTGACATGCGCACCAACAAATCCATCACCCTGACGCTCGGCAAACAGCAACAGGGTCTCGATGCCATGATGGAATCGGGGGACTACGAGTCCGCCAGCGAGGCGGTACGCGGGGCATGGATTTTCCCTCTGACTGGTCCGCGGATGACTGACGCGCCTTTTCAAGGCTCCCGCGCCAGAACCGCAAAAGCCTCATAGGGCTTCAGCGTCAGGTATTCGCCCAGCGCATCCACCAGTTCATAGTTCGAGATCAAGCACTCGCCCGACATCCTCAGTTCACCCGGCAGCTCGATCGTCACGTCGCGGGCCGCGAAATTGGCCACCACCACCAAGCGTTCCTTGTCGAGCGTTCGCGAATAGACGAATACATTCGGGTGGCTGTCGAGCCAGCTCTGATAGAGCCCGTAGACGATCACCTGATGGGCTTTGCGGAGTGCGATCAGCTTGCGGTAGTGGTTCCAGATCGACTTTTCGTCGGTCATCCCGCGTTCTGCGTTGATCGTCGAGTAATTGGGGTTCACCTCGATCCAGGGCACGCCTGTCGAGAAGCCGCCGTAAGGGGCGGCGCTCCATTGCATCGGGGTGCGGGCATTGTCGCGGCCGTTCTCGTTGGCGCCCTTGATGAATTCCTCCGGCGACAGGCCGGCCTCGACATGGAGGCGATGCATGTTGAGCGTTTCGATGTCGCGATACTGCTCGATCGTGGTGAACGGCACGTTGGTCATGCCGATCTCCTCGCCCTGGTAGATGAAGGGCGTGCCCTTCATCAGGTGCAGCACGGTCGCCAGCATCTTGGCCGATTCCACCGGATAACCGGTCGCGTCTCCATATTTGGAGACGGCGCGCGGCAGGTCGTGATTGCCCCAGAACAGCGAATTCCAGCCGTCGTCGGAAAGTGCATATTGCCATTTGCCGAGCACCGATTTCAGCTTCACCAGATCGAAGGGTTTCGATCGCCATTTGCCATAGACTTCGTCCCATTGCTGGGTGACGTGCTCGAACTGAAAGATCATCGACAGTTCGTGGCGGTTGCGGCCGGAGTAGAGAAGCGCTGAGCCGGGCGTCGCGCTCCAGGTCTCGCCGACGGTGAGGATATCGCGGTTGCGGAAGGTTTCGCGGTTCATTTCCTGCAGGTAGTCGTGCAGGTGCGGGCCGTCATGGATGATCGCCTGGTCCACCTGCTTGCCGATATAATCGATGACGTCCATGCGGAAACCGGCGATCCCGCGCTCCAGCCACCAGTTCATCATCTTGTAGATCTCGGTGCGGACTTTCTGGTTTTCCCAGTTGAGATCCGGCTGGCGGGTCGAAAACAGGTGCAGGTAATATTCGCCACTTAGGTTATCGAGCGTCCAGGCCGGACCGCCGAAGGAGGACTTGAGGCCGTTGGGCGGCCCGCCATCTTTTGCCGGTTTGCGCCAGATATAGAAGTCGCGGAACGGATTGCCCGGCCCCCTGCGGCTCTCGACGAACCACGGATGTTCGTCCGACGTGTGGTTGACGACGAGGTCGAGCACGAGACCTATGTCGCGCTTTCTCGCCTCCTCCACCAGCATGTCGAAATCGGCAAGCGTGCCGAATTCCGGGGCGATGTCCTGATAATCGGAAATGTCGTAGCCGTTATCGTCCATCGGCGACTTGTAGATCGGCGAGAGCCAGATCACGTCGATGCCAAGCGATTTCAGATAGTCGAGCTTGGAGGTGATGCCTGGTATGTCGCCGATGCCGTCGCCATTCAGGTCGCAAAAACTGCGCGGATAGACCTGATAGACGGTGGCGGTATGCCACCACTTGCGTTCTATCGGCAGCGTGGCCTGCTGCATAACGGCTGCAAGCTGATCCTGAAAGTTGTTCATCGAAAGCCCTCCCTGCCTCTCAACCTGTTCGAACGCGAGAGCGCGGCGCGGGGTTCCTGACCCAAGGTGGCAACTCTTCCGATGGAACATCGGGACTCTCCGTTGGTTAGACCAGTGGCAAACCTGAAGAAAGGAGGCCCTTCATGAGCAGCAGACTTCCCCCGACGCCCTCGGAAAACCTGAGCCACAAAGGCTCCGGCGAACAGACCCATGCGTCCGATATCAAGCGTGGCAGACTTCAGCCGGCGAACGATCCCGGAAAACAGGGCCAGCAGGGCAATACCAAGGTCAACACGACCCATCAGGGTCATCAGCAGGACCGATAGGGAGTTCCCATGTCGACATCGACCAAGACGCCTGCGAGCATCCGCCAGGGCGGGCCGGGCGCATCCCATGAAAATGCCCCCAATGCGAAAAAGGGTGTACCGCTCGAGGTAAAGAAGCCGCCGGCCGACGACGACCAGCGCTCCAGGAGCCGCGTCTCCGGCGGCGGCGGCGAACGCGACAGCCACCACACCCATGATGCGAAAAAGAAGGGCGGACAGAGCCATTCGGCGCACTGAGCCGCCGCATCGGGCTGATGAAGAAGCGCCCTTCCGGTGGAAACGCCGGGAGGGCTGTGTTCGTGCCTCGAGGCGATCAGGCGGCGGGCACGACACCCCGGCAGGCCCAGGCGACGGAGACGAACGAGCGTGGGCCGTCGGGCTTGCCTGCCTCATAGGCTTCCCTCACGGCGGCATCGGTTTTCGAGCGCAAGACCGGTTCGAGCGACGCGACATATTTGCCGAGCGGTCCTTCGCCGGCGGCGATCGGTCCCCAGTAGTCGTCGAAGGACTCGAAATCCATTCGGATCATCAGGGAGACCTCCGCCACATCGACAAGACCCTGCCGGATAAAGCTTTGCTTCATCTCGCCCGGCCGCATCATCGGCTGGAAGAAATGGTGGCTTCGCATCTGGCGGGCATTGTCGTCCAGCATCGACACGGTGTCCCACATCATCCGCATCGCGGGCATGCCGCCGAGATGATCCCAGACGGTGGCGGCGACCACGCCGCCGGGACGGACGACGCGCCGCATTTCGGCCACGGCCTTGTCTGCTTCCGGTACGAAATGCAGGACCAGAAGCGCCATCGCCCGGTCGAAATATCCGTCTTCGAACGGTAGTGCGCAGGCATCCGCCTGGCTGATCGTGATCCTCGGGTCCGTGTTGCGGCGCTTCGCTTCTTCAACGAAAACGGGCGAATAGTCGATCGCGGCGATCTCGGAGAGATTGGCTGCTTTCGGCAGCGCAAATGTCAGGCTTCCGGTGCCGCAGCCGACGTCGAGCACCTTTTCTCCATCTTTAAGACCGGCGAAATCGATGAGCAGTGGTGCCAGCTTCTGGCTCCAGCGTCCCATCAGCTGCTCATAACCGCCCGCGCTGCGGACATTGAAACTCGATGTCATGACGCCCTCCCAAAGCTTCCGGGGTGCAGGCTATCCCTGGCCTTCCCAATTGCCAAGACGGCAGAACGGGCTATGCGGCCCGGTTGAGACACCGCGTCGATGCGGGCGGGATGCAATTGTGCTGCGTGTTTGGCCGTGGCGGATCGGCGGCGGCCTTGTCCACTGTCGTGGCACTGAAGATCAAAGTGATGAGCAACACCGAGCTTCGGAACAAGCAGCTGCGCTACTGCGGGTGGCTGGCGCAGCTCTTCGACGACGGTAATGCGAGGTAGCGATTTTCCGTCTAAGAGCCGGTCCTGCGTGCCCTGACGGCCTCGCCAAAAGCCTCGAAGAGGGCACGGTTGATGGGGTTGATCTGCGGATCATATTCGGCGTGCCATTGCACGCCAAGGGCAAACCCTTGCGCTTCCTTGAACCGGATCGCCTCGATCGTGCCGTCTTCCGCCACTCCCTCGACGACGATGCGGTTTCCCAGTTCGTCTACTCCCTGGCCATGGAGTGAATTGACCCGGATCGTCTCGCGGCCGAGCAGGCGGGCGAACACGCCGTCCGGGATGAGCTGGACGTCATGGCGATCGGCGAAGACGACGGTCATGTCCGGATGGATCTCGCCGTTTTCGAGCCGCGGCATGCGGTGGTTCATGCGTCCGGGCAGTTCACGGATCTCCGGGTGCAGCGAGCCGCCGGCCGCCACGTTCATCTCCTGAAAGCCGCGACAGATGCCGAATACCGGTATGCCGGCGGCCACGCAGGCATTGATCAGCGGTAGGGCCACGGCATCGCGGTTCTGGTCATAGGGCTCGTGGCGGGCATGCGGCTCGGTGTTGAAATGGCTCGGATGGACATTGGCCCGGGCGCCGGTCAACAGGATGCCGTCGACGGTATCGAGCAACGTCGGGATGTCGGTGATGTTCGGATTACCGGCGAACATCAGCGGCAGGGCGCCGGTGACTTCGGCGATTGCCCTCAGGTTCTGCTCGCCGACGAGCTGGGCGGAAAAGCGGTTTTCGACATTATAGGTATTCCCGATCACGCCGATCACGGGTCTGGTCATTGCTTAAATCCATCTTCCAGCCGCAGTGCTTCGATAGAGGCCTGCGGGCATTTTCAAATCTCACTTGCGGCCGGGTTTCACCTGCGGACCGCCCCGACCCTTGAAAGGACCTCGCCCGGGATCGCATAACGCTTGACGATTTCGCGATTGTTTCGAAGCCCGCAGATCTCGCGCTGGATGAACAGCCCCCAGACGGCATCCGCGGCATCGTCGCAAAGGCTCTTGCGCCGTGCGTCGCCGTCTCGTTCCGGGTTCCACGCATTCAACGCGGCGAGTGCCTCTTCCACCTTGAGCCCCGCTCGGCCGAGCGCTGCCGCTCGCTCGGACTGCAACTCGTATTCCAGCACGTTGAAGCCGGTATTGGTGAAGCCTGGCTGATAGAGAGACTGGGGAGGACGGACGCTCATGGAGATACCTAGAGTTTCCGGCAATGTTAGCCAATTGGTGCGGCGCGTCAAATGGGGAATGACGCTCCACGGCCATTTGCAGGCAGTATGGATACGACATCGGGAGGCGTCGCCGGGAATGGGGAGAAGCACCCTGGTCATTTCCGATGCGGGCAGCTGCAAAGCAGGCTCCCCTCGCGCTGCAGTGCTTCGATCAACTTGGGATGCGGACCGTCGCAACACCGGGCGGAGATTGCGTGCAGTGCCAATAACAGCAGCATATTGAAGTTCCGGTATTCACGAGGACCGGAGCACTACAGGCCGAAAAGCGGGTGGCGTCCACCCGTTTCATGCGCCCCGGCCATCAAGATATGGCCGGGACTGAAAAACAAAACGCCCCGCGCCAAAATACTGAACAGGCGCGGGGCGTTCTCCGTCGGATCGCCGAAGGGCGGGATTCGCGGATCGCGGCGGACGGCGATCAGCGAATTTCCGCTGCCTCCACTGGGGCCGCGCCGCCTTGCGCGAGGTCTACGCGTGCGACCACCGACATGCCAGGGACGAGCCTGTCGGTGAGCGGCTGTTGCGGCTCGATGGCGATCCGGACCGGGATGCGCTGGGCAACCTTGGTGAAGTTGCCCGTGGCGTTGTCGGCCTTGATGACCGAGAACTCCGAACCCGTGGCCGGGGCGAAACGCTCGATCCGGCCAGTGAATCTCTCATGGCCGAGGGCATCGACCGTAAAGGTCACTTTCTGGCCCGCGGCCATGCCGCCGAGTTGGGTTTCCTTGAAATTGGCGACCACCCAGACATGCGTAGGCACGATCGAGCCGATCTGGGTGCCGACCGAGACATATTGGCCGATGCGGCCGGCGACCTCGCCGAGCGTGCCGTCCTGCGGGGCTGTGATGCGGGTATTGGCAAGGTCGATCTCGGCGAGTTTTACCGCCGCCTTGGCGCTTTCGACATTGGCTTCGAGTGACTTGCGGCTGACGATGATCGTATTGAGATCCTGTTCGGCGACCAGTTCGGCGGCCTCCGCCTGGTGCACCGCGGCCTGGGCCTGGTTGAAGGCGGCGCGGGTCTTTTCCGCGTCGCTCTGGGTGGCGATGTTCTTTTCGAGGAGGCTCTGGGTGCGGTCGTAGGCGGTCCTTGCGGCATCGAAGGCAGCGTTGGCGCTTTCGACGGCGGCCTCGGCGGACTGGATCTTGGCTTCGGCCGACTTGCGGCTCTGTTCGGAATTGGAGAGCGACGCTTCTGCCGTCGCCAGTGCCGCTTTCGCCTGTTCGAGCTTCTGGGCGTAGATGCGGTCGTCGATCCTGGCGATCAGGTCGCCTTGGTTAACCCGCTGGTAGTCCTGGACCGGCACTTCGGTAAGGTAACCGGCAAGCTGGGGGCTGAGGATCGTCACCTGGCCGCGCACATAGGCGTCGTTGGTGGTCTCGACCGAGCCGTGGAAGGGCGGCAGGTTCCAGGCATAGAGCACGACGACGATGCCCGCGGCGCCGATGGCGAGAGCCACATAGGTGGCGATGAAGCGGAAGATCTTGGACATGGCAGTTTCGTTTCTTGTTTTTCGTTCCGGGGATCTGCTCTGGGCATCAAGCGGCGGCAGGCATCGGATTGCGGGTTGGCGAAAGCCGGTGACGGTTGCGCCAGGCCACGTGGAGGAGAAGGAGGCCAAGCGCTGCGAGCGAGGCCCAGGCGGTGAGCAGGAAGGAGTCGTTGTAAGCGAGCGCATAGGCCTGTTGTTGCACTTGCTTGGTGAACAGGGCGGCACCTTGGACCACCTGCTGGTTCGGGTCGGTCAGCACCTTGCCATAGGCGCCGCCGAGCTGTTTCAGGCGGGTTGCGACCAGCGGATCGGTGGAGGCAAGCTGCGAGACCAGGCGGAAGGAGTGGAACTGCTCGCGCCATTGTACGAAAGTGCCGTAGAGCGCGCTGCCGAGATAGCCGCCGATCTTCTGGGTGGCGAGAAAAACGACGATGAAGGACAAGATGTAGCTCGGGCCGCGCTTCATCGCCGCTCCCAGGCCGATCGTCAGCGCCGGCGGCAGGAAAAGACCGCCCGCGAAGCTGACCAGGAACTGGCTGAGATACATCTGTTCCGGGCGGGTGAGGATGGTCGACTGGCTGTCCATATAGCTGCCCGCCGCGACAAGCAGCAGCGAGACCGCGTGGATCAGCGGCTCGCGGCCAGGCTTCATGATCATGGCGCAGACGACCCCGGAAATCACGGCCCCGGCGAGGATGACCCAGTAGAGCCCGGCCATCTGCTCGTTGAGCATGCCGGCATTGCGCAGGAAATTGACGGCGCCGCTGGTCTGTTCGGACAGCACGAGGCGGGAGACCATCAGCGCACCTGTGAAATGCAGGATTTCCCGGGAGGTCAGCCAACGGATGTCGACCAGGTGGTTCTTACGGTTGAGTTCGATCGCCGCAAAGATCGCCGAGGCGGCGATGCCGGCAATGATCATCCAGGCGAGCCAGTCGACCGCCGTCCACCAGTAAAGCTTGCCGACCGTGAGCACCACGGCAAAACAGCCGAGCCCGATGGCGAGGAAGATGTAGCTGACGACATCGAGGCTGCTGATCACTTTCGCACGCGGCGGGGAGGCGAGCGGCAGCACGTAGACGAGGCCGAGCGAGACCATGGCCAGCCCCATCTCGACGAGATAGAACGCGTGATAACCGCCGATATCCAGGAGATAAGGCGAGATGATGCCGGTCACCGGCGTGGGAAGGGCAAGCGCCGTCAGCGAGGCGCAGAGGCCGACGCTCATCTTCTTTGCCGGGGAGACCGGCTCGAGAATGTAGAGGAAGCCGAGCGATGTCATCGGCGCGGCGGCAACGCCCGCGAAGAAGCGCAGCGCCAGCGCGCTCTCGTAGCTGTCGACCCAGAAATGCGCCAGGCACACCAGCACATAGACGACGATCGCTACCTCGGCGAAGTTGCGCAGGCCATATTGGGCCCGCACCTTGAAGAGCAGCAGCGTCAGGCTGGCATTCGGGAAGAGATAGGCCGCCATCAGCCAGGTGGCTTCCGTCTGGGTGAGGTCCATCGGGCCTGCGATCTGCTGCTGGTTGGTGGAGATGAAGCTCATGCCGAGCCCTTGCGTCAGGGCGATCAGCGTGCCGGCCAGCATATAGGCGGCGATCATCATACGTGACTTGGGGATGAAGACCGGCGGCGCGGCCGGAGCAGGCGTGGAGGGGGCAGGCGCGGAGGGAGATGAGGGTTCGGGCGGCGCCTTGACGGCCTCAACGGTTTCGGCCGGCTCCGCGTTTTTGCGGAAATCCGGCCGAATGATCGTTGCGTCCTCCTGCCTTGCTACCGCGTCACGCGAGGACATCGACGTCCTCCAGCTCGCCGATATTGGCGGTGATGCGCTCGAACAGCGCCATGGCGACATGCACCTGACCGGGATCGATATCCTGGAAGATCTGCTCGCGCATGCGGTCGGCGATCGAGCGGACGAGGCCGGCCTGTTCCTCGCCGTGGGCGGTCAGGAACAGAAGCTTGACGCGGCGGTCGTTGGGGTCCGACCGGCGTTCGATCAGGCCGTTCTCCTCCATCCGGTCCAGCAGACGCACCATGGTCGCCTGTTCGAGCTCCAGCTCGCAGGCAAGCTCGCTCTGCGTCATGTTCTGCTTCTTGGCGAGGCGGAACAGGGCGCGGGCGCGCGGATAGGTCAACCCATGCGCCGTCACCTGCTGATTGAAGGCCGTGCGAATCTTACGGCTGACCTTGGTCAGCGCTTCGAAGAATTCGGATGTGATCGGATCAGGTCTCATCGTGAGCTTAAAGTTAGCGTGCTAAGCTTTGCGATTATTAGTTAGTGCACGAACTAATTTGTTTCAAGGGGTGGCGATGTGCCTGGCGCAGATTTCGCAGAGGGCGACGAAGGGAGGCTGCAAGGGCGTGGGGTAATCGGTGAGCGTCGTACGCCCTCAATCCGCGATACTTTGCCGTCCATGATGGAATTAACGTCCCATTAACCATGGGTGGCTAGAAATGTTGGGGCGCGAATGACCTGCGCGCCTAACCTCTATGGGATCAACATGTACGTTGTATCGGTGCTCGACAATGGCGACCAACGGACCTTCGTGTCCGAAAGCCTGAAAATATTAGACCGGATCGTCTACGCCACCATCTGTGGGTCTCCAAAGCAGTTCCTGCTTTCGGAGGTCGTTGACATCGTCCCGGTCGACGCAAAGCCCACCAAAGCTCCAACGACACGCAACGTCGCCTCGCTGATCCAATAGTCCCTTGGGACTGGACTGACCGAGGAGCGAAACACTTTCGTAACCGTGAACCGCCCACAGGCGCGTCCGTGACCATGAAACATGGACGGGCTGCCCACGCGCGCCTGCTCACGTTGGCTGCAACCGATCACACACGGGTCTCAGCCACGGAGGGCTCGCCGGCCAATGTCGGCGAGCTTTAACCCTGTTACAACGGCCCGCCTCGTTACTCCGCCGCGTCGGCCCGTTCGGCCGCGATCGTCTCCTTTGCGTCCTTCATGCGGCCCGCGAGCACGTCGCCGGCGGTCTCGGACAGGCGCAAGAAGGAGAAGCACGAAGATCCGGAAATGATCGCGATCATGATGAAAGACATCGCGAAGGCGAAGTTGGTCAGCGTTTCGGAGCCGCCAGAAAAATAGTGCAAGAGCATCGCCGACATCGCCACCCCGGTACTCTGGGCGATGCGCTGCGCCATCTGCGACAGCGACGTCGCGTGACTCATCTCCGGGTCTTCGGTTTCCGCAAATGTCAGCGTGTTCAGCGACGTGAACTGCAAGGCCCGGAAGAAGCCGCCGAGCAGAATGATGACCACCATAACGGTCGGTGCCGTGCCGGGCGTGAAAGTGGCGAGCAGCGCCATCGAGGTGCTGGCGATCAATGCGTTCCAGAAGAGCACGCTGCGGAAGCCGAAACGACGCAGGATGCGCCTCGTCATGGTTCGCATGCCGAAGGCGCCGATCGTCGAGACGAAGGTAATAGCCCCGGATTGCAGCGGCGTGTAGTGGAAAATCTCCTGCATCAGCAGCGGCAGCATGAAAGGTAGGGCGCCCATGCTGATCCTAAACAGCGAGCCGCCTGTGACGCTCGATCGGAATGTGGGATACCGAAAAAGTTTGAGGTCGAGAATGGCATCCGGCGTTTTGCGCGCATGGCGGATGTAGAGGCCGAGCAGGGAGAAGCCGACCACAGCCAGGACCAACGCGCTGGAATTCATGCCGCGGGCGAAGGAATCGAAGCCGAAGATGACCGCGCCGATGCCGGCGCCGGTGAGGATGAAGCCCGGAAAATCGAAGGACGTGCGTTCTGTCGGCGGGATTTTCTCGATGAGCGCAAGCGTCAGGATGATCGCCACAATGCCGATCGGGAGGTTGATCCAGAAGATCCAGTGCCACGAGCTGATGCCGGTGATGAACCCGCCGAGCAGCGGCCCGATCGCCGGTCCGACGACGGCCGGCATGCTCATCAGCACCATGGCGGAAACCAGTTCCTCTCGAGGTACCGAGCGCACCAGGATCAGCCTTGCCGTCGGCAGCATCAGTGCACCGCCGAAGCCCTGGAGGGCGCGGGCCGATATCAGCATGGTGAGGCTGGTCGCGGCGGCGCAGAGCAGCGAGGCGAAGGTGAACAGCGCGATCGCCGAGCAGAACACCAGACGGGCGCCGAAACGATCCGCGAGCCAGCCGCTCAGGGGCAGAAATACACCGAGCGACAGCATGTAGACGGTGATCGTCGAATGCAGCGCAAGCGGCGGTTCGCCAAGTGCGTCGGCAATCGTCGGCAGCGCCGTGGCGATCGCCGTCGAATCGATCTGCTGCATGATGAGGGCCGATGCGACGATCAGCGGCACGGTCTTGCGGGTGTCCAATTTGGTAGCTTTCGGTTCAAGTCTTTGTTTCGTAAGGCCGGTTCCTGGCGGGCCACCAAGCCGCGCGGTCACCGGTGGTGTTTCCGCTTGCTTCCGTCGTCGTCGTGTGTTCTTCTATACGGAACATCGGTCCAAATAGAGTAATCCCTTGGACATTGAGCTGTCAACGGCGCTTTTGCAGTCGCCTTGTCGATGGCGTTGTGTGATCCGGATGTGTGCCGCGAGCTGTCATGGGAGCGACAACCGAAATGAAGGCCACTGGCATCGAAGAGGACAGGCAGAAGAGTAGGCTCTCCTCGGTTTCGATGGCGATCCGCATCCTCAAAGCCTTCGAAGGCGACGATGCGGAGATCGGGATCACCGAACTCGCCCGCCGTCTCGGCATTGCCAAAAGCACCGTCCATCGCCTGGTAGTGACGCTGATGGCGGAGGATTTCCTCGAGCAGAATCATGACACCGGCCGGTATCGGCTGGGGCTCGGGCTTTTCGGTCTCGGCTCGCTGGTGCGCAATCGAATGGACCTTTCGACCGAAGCGCGCACGCTTTTGATCGACCTGAGGCAGGAGACGGACGAGACGGTGCTGCTTGCTGTGCCGGCCGGGCCGGAGATCATGTATATCCGCGTCCAGCCGTCCCGGCAGGCGGTGCGCATCAGCGCTGAGATCGGCATGCGCGCGCCCTATCATTCGACGGCAGCCGGCCGGGCGATGCTCGCCTTCCAGCCGGAAAGCCGCATTGCTGCGCTCACTAGGGCCCTCTTGCTGCCGCGAACCCCGAAAACCATCACTGATCCCGACAAGTTGCAGAAACTGCTCGGCAATATCCGTCGACTTGGCTACGCGGTGGAAGACGAGGAGAATGAACTTGGCATGCGCGCCATTGCGGCACCCATCCACGACGCCCAGTCGGAAGTGGTCGGCGCCGTTGCAGTCGCCGGTCCTGTCCAGCGCCTGTCGCTGAAAAATCTCAACGGTTTTGCCGAACCGCTGCTGGTCGCGGCACGCGCCATCTCCGCCCGCCTCGGGCATCGCGGCTCGCTCGGATCAGGCGATTCCTGACGCGCGGCAGCCGTGACGATTTAATGTTCCAGAAGGGTTGCCGCAGATTGGGTGCGCTCTAGGTGAATCGTTGAACCGTTCGGTTCGATCTCATCGGCGCACGTCGTTCTGGCGCGTCACCGACCTTTTCTCTCCGGGGAGGTCTTCCTATGGAAACCCACTGTCTTAAGCGCCCCACGCGGCGCCAATTCCTTTCTTCCGTCGCTTTTACCATTTTGGCCGGCAGCGCGGCTCCCGTGATGGCGCGCAGCATTTCCGGCAGCCTGCCCTGGGAGGCACGTTCCGCCGATCCGCCGGTGCAGGTGAAGCCGGGAGGCTGGCTGTTCTTCACGCCGGAAGAGGCGCAGACCATGGAAGCGGTCGCCGACCGGCTGGTGCCGGCCGACGAGCTTTCGCTCGGTGGCAAGGATGCCGGCTGCGTTCTCTATCTCGACCGGCAGCTGGTGGGATCCTACGGCACGTCGAGCCGGCTCTATACCAAAGGCCCGTTCATGCCCGGCCTTGCGACGCAAGGCTATCAGGCGCCTGACACGCCGGCTCAGCGCTACCGATCCGGGATTGCCGCGCTGAACGCGTTCACCCGCGAAACCAAGGGTGGCAAGCGCTTCGCCGAGCTTGCGCCCGCCGATCAGGACGCGGTCCTCACGGATCTCGAAGCCGGCAAGATCACCCTGCCGAACAAGGTGGATGCCAAGTCCTTTTTCAACCTGATGCTCGCCAACGTGATGGAAGGCTTTTTCGCCGACCCGATCTATGGCGGCAACAAGGACATGGCCTCGTGGAAGATGCTGGGTTTTCCCGGCGCGCGATACGACTACCGCGACCACGTTTCCAAACACAACCAACCCTATCCCCTGCCTCCGGTCTCGATCGCAGGCTCGATGGAATGGATGACCAGGTAGGGACTGAAAAATATGACCACTATTCTACCCCGCAAGGACGTCGTGATCGTCGGCCTTGGCTGGACAGGCGCGATCCTGGCCCACGAATTGACCGAGGACGGGCTCGATGTCGTTGCGATCGAACGCGGTCCGTGGCGTGATACGGCGACCGATTTCAACATCGGTTATGCCCAAGACGAGCTCCGTTACGGCATCCGCCGCGATCTCTTCCTGCAGCCGGCCGTCGAAGCGATGACGATGCGCAACAACACCTCGCAGACGGCGTTGCCGATGCGCGACTACGGCTCCTTCCTGCCCGGCAACGGGGTGGGCGGCGCCGGCGTTCACTGGAACGGCCATACCTGGCGGTTCTGGGACAGCGACTTCCAGATCGCCGACCACCTGAGGGATCGTTACGGCGCAGCACGGATCCAGGAGCTGCAATTGCAGAACTGGGGCGTGACGGGCGCCGAGATGGAAAAATCCTTCGACCGTTTCGAATATCTCGCCGGCATTTCCGGCAAGGCGGGCAATATCAACGGCCAGATTCAGGAGGGCGGTAATCCGTTCGAGGATCCGCGCTCGCGCGACTATCCGCTGCCGCCATTGCAGATGACCTATGCGCCGACGCTGTTTGCCGAGGTGACGAAGTCGCTGAACCTGCACCCGTTCCCAACGCCGGCTGCCAACCTTTCCAAGGACTATATCAACCCGCTCGGCATCGCCATGGGCCAGTGCACCATGTGCGGTTTCTGCGAACGGTTCGGCTGCGCCAACTATTCGAAATCCTCGGCCCAGACGACCATCCTGCCGGTGCTGATGAAAAAGAAGAATTTCGAGGTCCGCACGGAGTCGGAAGTCCTGCATGTCGACCTCGACGTCTCGAAGAAACATGCCCGCGGCGTCACCTATGTGAATACGTCGGGCGAAGAATTCTTCCAGCCGGCCGACATGGTGCTGCTCTGCGCTTATGGCCTCCACAATGTCCGGCTGATGATGCTATCGGGCATCGGCCAGATCTACGATCCGAATACCGGTGAAGGGACTGTCGGCCGCAATTACTGCTACCAGACCAATGCCGGTGCGCAGGTGTTCTTCGACGACAAGAACTTCAATCCGTTCGTCGCCGCCGGCGCGCTCGGCCAGACGGTGGACGATTTTAACGGCGATGCCTTCGACCACGGGCCGCTCGATTTCGTTGGCGGTGCCGGCATCAACTGCATCCCCTCCAACGGCCGGCCGATCCAGACCCGCCCGACCCCGCCCGGCACGCCGCGCTGGGGCAGCGACTGGAAGAAGGCGACCGTCAAGTCCTACAAGTCGACGCTCGGCTTTTCCTCGCAAGGCTCGAGCTATCCGACCCGCGGCAACTATCTGGACCTCGATCCGACCTATACGGACCGGTTCGGGCGGCCGCTGCTGCGCTTCACCTTCGATTTCCCGGATAACGACATCCGCATGTCGAACTGGGTTTCCGACCGGATGGAGGACATCGCCAAGGCCTTTGGCGGCCGGCAATACACCAATACCCGCCGTAAGAAGGGCTGGGATTCGGTGCCCTACCAAAGCACCCACAATACCGGCGGGGCGATCATGGGCACCGACCCGAAGACCAGCGCCGTCAACAAATACCTGCAGAGCTGGGATGTCGCCAACGTCTTCGTCATCGGTGCCTCCGCCTTCGCGCACAATGCCGGCAAGAACCCGACCGGCACGGTGGGGGCGCTCGCGTTCCATGCGGCGGACGCCATCCGCCAGCAATATCTCCGCAACCCGGGCCAACCGCTGGTGTCGGCATGAGCAAGATCCTTTTCTCCCTCACCCTTGCGGCTACGACGTTTTCGGCAGGTCTCGCGCTTGCCCAGGCTCCCGACCAGGCGGACGAGATCATCCGCGGCCGTTACCAGGCTATCCTCGGTGATTGCGCCGCCTGTCACACCGCGCCGGGGGCAAAACCGCTCTCCGGCGGGCTGCCGCTCGAAACCCCCTTCGGCCAGATCATCCCGCCGAACATCACGCCCGACAAGGCGTCCGGTATCGGCAACTGGACGGAGGCGGATTTCCGCAGCGCCCTGAAGACCGGTATCGGCCATGACGGCAAGCGGCTATACCCCGCCATGCCCTATCCGGCCTATACCAGGATGACCGACAGGGACATCGGCAATCTCTGGTCTTATCTCAGGACCGTCGATCCGGTCTTCAACCCGGTCGAATCCAACCAACTGCCGTTCCCGTTCAACATCCGCCTGTCGATGATGGGCTGGAACATGCTGAATTTTGCGCCCGGCGAATTCCGGCCCGATCCGTCGAAATCGGCAGAATGGAACCGCGGCGCCTATATCGTCCAGGGGCCGGGTCATTGCGGCACCTGCCATTCGCCGAAAACCGTGCTCGGCGCCGATGAGACCAGCGAAGCACTGCAGGGTGGTTCGCTGCAGGGATGGTATGCGCCCAACATCACCGGCAACTCCTATATCGGGATCGGCAGCTGGAGCGAGGACGAGATCGTCCAGTACCTGAAGACCGGCACCAACGGGCATACGATCGCCTCGGGGCCGATGGCGGAGGCGATCCAGGCCTCGACCTCCCTCATGGCCGACGAGGACGTCAAGGCGATCGCCACCTATCTCAAGAGCACCGAAGGCGGACCGGCACAAAAACCGCAGCCGATCCCCGCGAGCGATGCGCGCATGAAGGTAGGGGCGGCGATCTATCACGACACCTGTTCCGCCTGCCATGGCGGCGACGGCAAAGGGGCGAGCCAGCTCTTCCCGGCCCTTGCCGGCAGCTCGATCGTGCAACAGCCGAGTTCGGAGACGCTGACACGCCTGGTGCTGCAGGGCAGCCAGGCGGTGCATACGCCGCAGGCGAAGACCACCCCCTCCATGCCCTCGCTCGGTTGGAAGCTCTCGGATGAGCAGGTAGCGGCGGTGCTCACCTATGTCCGCAACAGCTGGGGCAACGCTGCGCCTTCGGTAGGGGCATCGGATATCGGAGCGCAGCGATAGAGGTTGCGGGCTTTCACCGGCTCTCCCGTCCCTTGGGCGGCGCGACAGCGCCCGCTGATCTCCCCCCTTGTGGGGGAGATGTCACCGAAGGTGACAGAGGGGGGTGGTGCCGCAAATTCAATTGCCGAAGAGTGTGCCGCAGCGCGCCCCTCTACCCCGCCGGGCAAGAGGGGCATCCTGGCTGGGCGCGTGATGATATCCAACCGCCCACCTTCATTTCCCGCCTTCACGGGCCCACGTCCACCCGCTACAACTCCATTTTTCCGTTCGCAATTTTGGATTTTCCCCCATGGCCGATAGCGTTACCGATCGTTTCCTCCGTTACGTCGTCATCGACACCCAGTCCGACGCCAAATCACCTTCCCAGCCCTCCACGATGAAACAGAAGGATCTCGGCCGGCTGCTGGTCGAGGAAATGCTGGCGATCGGCATTACCGATGCGCATCTCGACGAGCACGGCTATATCTACGGAACGATTCCGGCGACGACTTCGAAGAACAATGTGCCCGTCATCTGCTTCTGCGCTCATATGGACACCGCGCCGGATTTCTCCGGCACCAACGTCAGGCCGCAGATCGTCAGAAACTACCAGGGCGGCGATATCCAGCTCGTCGGCGATCCGAACCAGGTGATCCGGGTATCCGAACATCCGGTGCTGAAGGACCAGATCGGCAATGATATCGTCACCTCGGACGGCACAACGCTTTTAGGCGCCGACGACAAGGCGGGCATTGCCGAGATCATGGCGGCCGCCGAATTCTTCATCAACAACCCGGACGTCAAGCACGGTGCGATCCGCATCCTGTTCACCACCGACGAGGAGATCGGCCGCGGCGTCGACAAGGTGGACCTGAAGAAGCTCGGTGCCGATTTCGGCTATACGCTGGACGGCGAGACGGCCGGCACGATCGAGGACGAGACGTTTTCGGCCGACGCGGTGGAGATCGCCATCAAGGGCGTCGCCATGCATCCGGGCTTTGCCTTCGGCAAGATGGAGAACGCCATCAAGATCGCCGGCGGCATCATCGCCAGGCTACCGAAGGACATGACGCCGGAAACCACCAGAGGCCGCGATGGTTTCATCCACCCGACCGGCATGTCCGGCGTGATGGAAAAGGCGAACCTCTCCTTCATCATCCGCGATTTCACGGAAAGTGGACTGAAGACCAAGGAGACCCTGCTCGAAGACATCACCAGGCAAGTGATCGCCGACTATCCCGGCTCGTCCTACACCTTCACTGTCAAGGAACAGTACCGCAACATGAAAGTGGTGCTCGACCAGCATCCGGGCATTGTCGACTACGCGGTCGAGGCGATCAGCCGGGCCGGCATGACCCCGGTGCGCGGCAGCATCCGCGGCGGTACGGATGGTTCGCGCCTATCCTTCATGGGCCTGCCCTGCGCCAACCTCTTCGCCGGCGGCCACGCCTTCCATTCTCCGCTGGAATTCGTCAGCAGCCAGGACATGGAACTGGCGGTAAAGACGGTGGTGGAGCTTGCGAAACTGTGGGAGGAGCGGGCGTAAGGGCATCTGTGGTAACCGTGACATGCCTCTGATTTCGCCTGCCGGGACCTTCTCCCCGCAATTGAGAGGGTAAGTAAGGGTACAGAGCCAAGCATGCCCTGATGTGCATCGCCGCATCGAGCATCGATGATCGAACCTTGCCGGCGGCCGGTATGCCAGATGCCGAGAACCGGGCGGAGAGCGGGGCTACAAGAACCAGGCCGCGGTGCCTTGACGCGGTCCTCTCCGACAGCCAGTTCTCCGAAACGTCGTTTGCCGATATGGATCACGTCGTCGGTCGTTCAAAACGCTCCAAGGGCAAACTTAAATACTGGATTAGTGACCCGCCAGAGCTTCGTTCAAAGCGGCGTCGGGGAGCCGAACCGGCCACCGGAATAAATAAGCGCCCGAGTCGAGCCCTCCTTGACGATCGCTTCCACCCGTCCGACGAGAACGGCATGGGTGGATGACTCGTATTCACATTCCAGCCGGCAGTCGAACACGCTTAAGGCGTCCGCCAATATCGGCGCGCCGGTGGCAAGCGTGCTCCATTTACCGAAGTTAAACCGATCGGAGCCGTAGATCTTCGTCACTCCCGCAAAACATTGGGCGAGTTCCACATGGCCTTCGTCGAGGAAATTCGCAGAGAAGTAGCCGTTGGCGCGCAGATGCGGAAGGATGGCGCTGTTGCGGTTGACGCATGCCAGGATCATCGGTGGTTGATCGCTGAGCGAACAAACTGCCGAGGCTGTCATTCCGTGGCGCAGGTCGCCATCGCCTGTGGCAATGATCGTCACCGGCGTTGCGACCTTTTTCATCGCCGCCCTGAATATCTCGGCGTCGATCGGCGGCGCATCCGTCTGCTCGGCAATATTCATCGCGTTCGGTATCATCATGCACCTGCCTTTCGACGCTCGTTTCGGGATTGGTGGGGAGGTCGGTTCTCTATTTTGCCGACGGTGTCGACGGGGCGCCGCCGTTCAGCCATTTCAGGATCGCAACCAGATGCTCGTGCATCGCCTGTTGAGCTTCGGCGGCCCTGCGGCCACGAATGGCGTCGACGATGATTTCATGGTGCCGCCAGCCGGTTTCGTTCGTGTAGGCCGGCAGCCGGGTTCGGATCGTCTCCTCCCATGTCAGATCCATCACCTGCTCGAGCAGATAGGCGGCTAGGATGTTGTGGCTCGCGACCGCGATCGCCCGGTGGAACAGGTTGTCATTGCCGCGATCGAAAACCGTCGGCTCCGCCAGTGAATGGGCGGCAACGATATCGTCGATCTCGGTCGGGGTGCCGCGGATCGCAGCCAGACGCGCGATCTCCGGCTCCAGAAGCAGGCGGACTTCCCACAATTCCGCCGGGCTCGTCCTGCTTGCGATATTGGCGCGGGTAGCGATCGCCTGCTTTGCGCTGCGAGGCTTGCCTTTGGATGGTTGCGCGTTGCGGGACTGGGTTTCCGGAATCCTGTTGTCGTCGCGCAGCGTCGAAAGCGCCTTGCGCAGCATATGGCGGCTGACGCCAATCTGTTCGGCAAGCTGTCGTTCGGGGGGGAAGTCGCCGTTTTCCGCAAGGCCGAGAATGGCCTGGGTAACCTCCTCTATCGAATTGGGCGGGTTTTTCACGTCGATGCCTGCGTTCATGGTGCTCCTCCAGATTTCTCGAAATGACACAAGCCGGATATGGTTTCCGGCTTTCATCCGAAAAACTGTGCCTGTTGTTCGGCAGCCCCTGCGGGGTCGCCGTTTTGGTTTTTATGCGACCCAATGTATATGGTTGATGCAACCAAATGTCCATATTGTATTTGGTTGAATATTGGTTGCCGGTTGAATTGCTTGGTTGTGCACATAAAATAGCCGATTATGGCGGTGCTCAAATTTTTTTCACGAAGCGCGCGCTGTAAAATAACTGAATAATTACAAATAGTTGTACGCATAGAGCTTGGGAATTTCCATGCTGCGACTGCGAAATTTCACGAAACCCGTGAAAATTATTGCTTGCAACGCCCTCAACCAAAGTCTAGCTTTCGATAAAGGATATGTTGTGGTTGTGCATTTGGTTGTGCCGATCCGTTGCATCAACCAAATGCGACCGAATTCATCCCTGGAAATCGATCCAGCGCGAATGCTGCGAAAACAGCCCGACGCTTTTGCCCGATCCGGCCCTCCGGATCGCAGGAAACCTATGCGCCCATTCTGCCCAATCAACCTTGGGGCCGGACCCGGAAGAAGACGGAAGTCAGATATGAACACGATGACGACAATCATTCCCAAGCATGCGCTGAAAACCGGCGAGGAGTTCAAGGCCTCGCTCGATGACGGCCGCCAACTCTGGGTGAATGGCAACAAGATCGCCAAGGTAATGGACGAACCGGCGCTTGCTGCCGGTATCGACCTGATGGCGTCGATGTTCGACGACCAGTTCAGCGAGGAATATGCCGAGGCGACCACGGTTCTCGACAAGAAGTCCGGTCTTGTCACCGGTCGTTCCTGGCAGGTGCCGGAGACGAAGGACGAAATGATCGGCCGGCGAATGATGATGGAATATACATCCCGCAAGACGGTCGGCACTTTCGGTAGGCCGCCGGATCTCGGTCCGACACTCGCCGTCGGCATCCTGGCGCATCTGCATCTGTTCAAGGATTTCAAGTCCGCCTTTCCGGAATGCCAGCCGGATTTCGTCGAAAACGTCCAGCGTTATGTCGAATTCGGCCGGATGAACTCGATCACATGCGCCGAAAGCCTGACAGGCCCGCAGAATGATCGTTCGTCTCCGCTCGCCCAGGCCGCCTCGTTGCTGCGCGTCAAGCGGGTTGAGAAGGACGGTGTTTATATTTCCGGCGCGAAGTCGGTCGGCTCGATTGCGGCGCAGGCCAACGAGATCTTCTTCTCCAATCTCGCCTATCCCGGCACGCCGGCGGAAGCAGCCATCTGGGGTGCGGTTCCGATCAATTCAGAGGGCATCAAGCTTGTCAGCCGTGAGATGTTGTCCAATCCAGGTGCCGATCCCTTCGATCATCCGCTCGGTTACAAGGGCGAGGAAGCCGACCAGCTAGTCATCTTCAAGGATGTTTTCGTTCCGAAGGACCGTATCTTCAATCTGGGCAACGAACATGTTTCGGCGATCTCGGGCAAGGCGACGCTGTTTGCCCATTACCATGTGCTGACCCGTCTGAAGGTGAAGTCGGAAGTCTTCGCCGCCTGCGCCAAGATGGTGACCGAAGTGCTCGGCACCGGCCAGATCCAGGGTGTCCGTTCAATGCTTGCCGAGATCATCGAATATAACCGCACGCTCGAAGCCTTCATCCTCGCCGCCGAGGCCAATGCCGAGATCAACGAGAGCGGTGTGATGTGCCCGGACGTGATGATGATCACCACCGGCCGTCTCTACGCCATCCGCAACTATCCACATATCATCCATGTGCTTCAGGAAATGTGTGGCCAGGGCCTCGTTATGCGCTTCGGCAAGGCCGCCTTCGCCAATCCCGACATTGGCCCGGATCTTGCAGAGCTCCTCCCAGGCAAGGGCGTGACCGGCATGCAGAAGGAGAAGCTGATGAACTTCATCTGGGATCTGACCTGCTCGTCGCTCGCCGGCCGCGTGGCGCTCTTCGAGAACGTCAATGCCAGCCCGGCGCCCCGCATGCGCGAGCGTCTCGTCGCTGAATTCGATACGTCCGCGATGGTTGCGGACCTCAAGAAGATTGCCGAGCTGGACTGAAGGATTTCAAACCATGCCTACTCAACACGAAATGGTGAAATTGTTCACTGAGCAGCTGAAGCTCTGCGCGATGAAACCCGAAGAGACGGTCATCATCCTCTGCGAGGACGATATCCGCGCGGATTATGCACAGGCTTTCATGCTGGCGGCGCGTGATCTGGGTGCCACGCCCTTCCAGATCACCGTGCCGCTGCGCGAAAAGCGCTCGGCCCGGCAGACGACAGGCAAGACCGCGATCGCAGGCAACCGGCCGGTGATCGAGGCCTTGAAGAAGGCCGACCTGATCATCGATGTCATGGGCACACTGTTTTCACCAGAACAGGACGAGATCTGCGCTGCCGGTGCCCGCATGCTGTTCGTTCGCGAGCCTTATGACGTGCTTGCCCAGAACTTCCCGAATACCGATCTGCGCCGCCGCATCGAATACGGGGAAAAGCTTCTGGAAAAGGCAAAGACGCTTCGGATCTGGTCTGATGTCGGCACCGACGTCACCTATGAAATGGGCGGCTACCGGGTGATGACCCAGTATGGTTACACCGATATCCCCGGCCGTTGGGACCACATGGGTACCGGCCAGGTGCTGAGCCAGGCTCATGACGGCAAGGTCAACGGGACGGTCATGATCATGCCGGGCGACACCGTCACCGCCTTCCAGCGGATGATAGAAAGCCCGGTCAAGCTCACCATCAAGGACGGTTTCGTCACCGATATCGAAGGGGACGGAATGGATGCGCCGCTGCTGCGCGATTACATGGAGAGCTTCAAGGACCCGCGCGCCTACGCGATCAGCCATATCGGCTGGGGCCTGCTCAACACCGCGACCTGGTTCCACCGGGCAATCACTCGCACCCGAACCCAGGAAATCAGCGTCAACTCGCTGAGCTATTACGGTAATGTTCTGTTTTCGACGGGGCCGAATACCGAGCTTGGCGGCACGAACGACACGATGTGCCATATGGATATCCCGCTGCGCAAAACCTCGCTGTCGCTCGACAATCTCACGATCGTCGATAAGGGCCGCATCGCCATTCCCGAAATGGCCGTCTGAACCGGATCGGTCCCCATGCCGGGGGCCAATCCCATGCCTGACCGGCGGAGAATACAGGAGAAGCGATGACTCCGATCGATGCATCCGAGCCTGCGGAAAAGGCCAACAGGCTGTTGCCTGACGCGCCGACTGTGACACTCACTGCCTGGCAGAGGCAGCAGCGGGGCCTGACGGTTTCGCTGATGGCGCTGCCGACCGTCGCCATGATCGGGGTTTTCGTCATGCCCCTGCTGGTCCTGCTGTGGATGAGCTTTGGTGGGGGGACGAAAACCGGTTTTTCGGTTCAGGGCTATATCGACCTGATGCAGCCGGTCTATCTGAAGCTGCTGATGTTTACGCTTCAGCTCGCGTTCTTCACAACCTTGCTCTGCGCGCTGTTCGCCTATCCGCTCGCCTACCTGATGGTCAACGTCAGCTCGCGCTTTGCCGCCTGGATGGGCGTCGTGCTGTTCATCACGCTGTGGCTGAGCTTTCTGGCAAGGACCTTTGCCTGGATCATCATCCTGCAGCGGCGCGGCATCATCAACAATCTCCTGGTCGGCATCGGTGTCATCGATAGTCCGCTGGAACTCGTCTACAATAAGCTCGGCGCCTATATCGGAATGGTCCATATCCTTTTGCCGTTCATGGTGCTGACTCTGATCCCGGCCATGAAGGCGATCGATCCGGCCTATGTTCGGGCAGGCCTCAGCCTCGGAGCAAGCCCGGCGCGGGTATTCCGCGACATCTACATGCCGCTCAGCCTTCCAGGTCTTGTTGCCGGATCGATGCTGGTCTTCACGCTCGCCTTCGGGTTCTTCATCACGCCGGCCATTCTCGGCGGTGGCCGCGCGCCGACCATCGTCATGGCGATACGCGACCAGATCCAGCAACTCGGCAACCTTCAGCTTGCGGCGGCCACATCCATGGTCCTGCTCGTCTTCTGCCTCGGACTGCTTTTCCTTTACGACCGCATCGCCGGTATCGACCGCATCTACGACAAGGGAGGGAAATGATGGAACTCCTCGTCCAGGGCAACGCCGCCCGTACCTTGAAGGCCTATGGCTGGGTGATGCTCGTCATCATCATCCTGCCGGTTATCATGATCGTGCCGATCAGTTTTGGCGCGGGTAGCGCCATCGTCTTTCCGCCGAAGGAACTGTCGCTCGAATGGTATTATAACCTGATCGACGACCCCCGCTGGGGCCGGGACGCGCTCCTGTCGCTGCAGGTGGCTGGTCTGGCGACGCTTCTTGCTACCATCACCGGCACAGCTGCGGCGATCGGCATGTCGCGCGTCGAGAACAAGGCGCTCGCCAAGTTCCTCAAGTTGTTCTTCATCGCACCGATGATAGTGCCGCTGATGGTGATTTCGGTCGGCCTTTATATCGTCTTTGCCCGCAACGGTCTGCTCGGTTCGATGTGGGCGCTGGCGATCGCCCATGCCATCGTCGTTCTGCCCTTTGTCGTCATGCCGGTCATGTCACGGCTCGCGAGCCTCGATCCGGCTTATGAACGGGCTTCCGCCTCCCTCGGCGCCACCCAGATCCGCACGCTTTTCGAAGTGATCCTGCCGTTGCTCGTACCGGCAATCATCGCCGCGGCGATCTTCTCCTTCGTTTTCTCCTTCGATGAAGTCGTGCTCGCGCAGTTTCTCTCGAGCCCGCGTTTCGAGACCCTGCCTAGAAAAGTTTGGGACGGGCTCAGCCAGAATGGCCTCGACAAGACTATTACCTCGATCGCATCCGTCCAGCTTTTCCTTGTGGTTGTCGCCTTTGCAGGCTGGAACATCTGGAAAGTCGCCCGGACCGGTGTTCTCGTCGGCCGTGCAAAAACTGCTGCCGCTGCTGCCGCGAATTCGCAAGTCTCACCCGCCGTTGACCTCCCTGCCAATGGATACCAGACCATGAACGTCGCACTCAAAACTGCACCTCCCCTTGGCACACCAGCCATCCTCCCTGCCGCTGAAGCCGGCGGTGCCAAAACCGGAGAGCAACATGGTTATGGCATCGATTTCCAGCACATGAGCAAGTTCTACGGCGATAAGGTCGTCGTGGAGGAAGCGAACTTCTCGGTCAAGCCCGGCGAGTTCCTGACCATTCTCGGCCCTTCGGGTTCGGGCAAGACCACGCTTCTCATGCTGGTCGCCGGTTTCATCACGCCTGATGCAGGTCGCCTGATGCTTGGTAAGCGGGACATTTCCCGCGTGCCGCCGCACCAGCGCGATATCGGCGTGGTCTTCCAGTCCTATGCACTCTTCCCGCATATGACCGTGGCGCAGAACGTAGCCTATCCGCTGCGCGCCCGCGGCGTCTCGAAAACCGAGCAGCAGGCCAAGGTGAAATGGGCGCTGGAACGAGTCCACATGCAGGACTTCGCGGAACGCCGGATCGCTCAGCTTTCCGGCGGCCAGCAGCAGCGCATTGCGCTTGCCCGCGCCATCTCCTTCGGCCCACGTGCGCTGCTGATGGACGAGCCGCTTTCGGCGCTCGACCGGAACCTGCGCGTCGATATGCAGCGCGAGATCCGCAGCCTGCAGCAGAGCCTCGGCCAGACGGTGATCTTCGTCACCCATGACCAGGAAGAGGCGCTCAACATGTCCGATCGTGTTGCGGTCATCAACGAAGGCCGCGTCCAGCAGGTCGCCACGCCGCGCGATCTCTATCTGAAGCCGCAGAACAGTTTCGTTGCCAATTTCTTCGGCGAATCCAACCTCTTTCACGGTATGGCCGAAGGCGGCAGTCTAGTCTGCGGCGACCGGGCATTTCCGCTTGCAGAAGCCCGAGCGGGCGAGGCGATCCTCTGCGTCAGGCCCGAGACGGTGCGTCTCGCCGGCCAGAACCAGTCGTCGCCGGAATGGGCGATCGAGGGCACGCTGACCAATGCTCGTTTCCTCGGCAGTCTGCTGCATATGCAGTTCGCGACCGCGTACGGCACGCTTGTGGTGACGCGGCCGCTGGATGGCACGATCGACACTCCCGAACAGGGCGCCGTCCGCCGGCTTTTCTGGGTTCCCGAAACAGCACATGTCATGCCCCATTGAGGGACTGAAAGCCGCCTCGATCAAACAGGCAGAAAATTTGACCCAACCGCCCTGAATGCCTCCCAAGCACTCCAAAGGGCCAACCTTCCAACAGGAGAGACCGATGAAATCTAGATTTGGATTGTCCGCCCTCGTGGCTCTCGCGATGTCATTGCCGATCGGCCTCCATGCTCAGGAAGTACCTGCTGAATTCAAGGGAACCGGCAAGCTGGTGGTCAACAACTGGGGCGGCCCGACCGTCGAGAAGATGCATGCCGCCTGGTATGGCGATTTCCCCAAGGCGACAGGCATCGACGTCACCTTCACCTCCATCCCTGACGTTGCCAAGCTGAAGATCATGAGCCAGGTCGGCAATGTCGAATGGGACGTGGTCGATTTCGAAGGTGCCCAGATGCTGCAGGCCATGAAGGGCGACCTGCTGGAGCCGATCGATTACGACCTGATGTACAAGCTGGTGCCGAAGGACCAACTCGATCCGGCGCAGATGACGAAATACGGTATCGGTTCGATCGCTTTCGGCACCATCATGGCCTGGAATACCGAGACAGTGGGCAAGACAGGCCCGTCCAGCTGGACCGAATTTTTCGATACCAGCAAGTTCAAGGGCCGCCGCGCGCTTTACGCACGTCCGAAGCCGACGCTGGAAATCATGCTGATGGCCGATGGCGTGGCCCCGAAGGATGTCTATCCCATCGATATCGATCGGGCGTTCAAGGCTCTCGAAAAGTTCGGCCCCAAGGTCGATCTTTGGGTGGAGAAGACCTCGCAATGGGACGTGCTGATCCAGAACAAGGAAGTCGATCTTATGGGATCGAGTCTGGCGCGCACGATGGCGCAGGTGGAGAAGGGGGAGCCGATGGCGATCGGCTTCAATCAGAGCGTCATGGAACAATCCTATTGGACCATTCCGAAAGGAGCTCCGAACGTCAAGGATGCCCAGAAGCTCGTCGCCTGGATGATGCGTGGGGAAGGACAGCGAGCGTCGCTGAAACTCCTGCCTTACTACAGCATGGTCAACAAGGCCGCGCTTGACGGCCTGCCGAAGGAAACACTCGCCAAATTGCCCGGTGCGCCGGAAAACTCCGCCAACAGCCTCACCATCAACGCCGGCTGGTGGCTGGAAAACGATGCCAAGGTCCAGACCCGCTGGCTGGACTGGCTGAGCCGCCGCTAAGTCGATCCATCACTCTATAAAGCGCAATTTCTACCTTTTGCCGGCGCGGGTTTCGCGCCGGCCAGGGGCACGGCATGCCGAATGTTGTCTCGTCCATCCCACCCGGAGATCATCCAATGATGAAAGAGAATGACGCATCCAATCCTGCCGGCCCGTCGGAAAATGTTGGCATCGAACTCGATCGCCGGAATTTTCTCGCCGGAATGGGAGCCGCAGGCCTTGCGCTTGCAGCCGGTATCAAGCCCGCCCTCGCACAGGACATGTCGCTGCTGAAGGGCTCGGGCGACGTCGTCGTCTGCACCTGGGGCGGTGCCTCCACCGACGCCATGAAGGAGGTCTGGTTCAGGCCGTTTGCCGAGGTGAGCGGCGTCAACGTCTCGACCGCCTCCGTGCCTGACATCGCCAAGCTCGAAGTCATGGAAAATGTCGGCAATGTCGAATGGGACCTGATGGATGCCGAGGGCACCCAGATGGAGCTTGCGATGAAGAAGGGCCTTCTGCAGAAGATCGACTATGACCTGATCTTCAAGATCGTGCCGAAGGACCAGATCGATCCAAAGGTGATCAAGGAATACGGCGTCGGTTCGGTGGGTTTCTCGACCGTCATCGCCTGGAATACGACGCTGTTCGGCAAGAATGGCCCGAAAGACTGGAAGGAATGGGCCGATACGACCCGCTTCAAGGGTCGCCGTGCGCTTTATGCGCAGCCCCGGCCTTCCTTCGAGATCGCCCTGATGGCCGCCGGCGTGCCGCCGGAGAAGATCTATCCGATCAATATCGACGACGCGTTCAAGGCGCTCGACGAGTTGCGTCCGAAGATCAATCTTTGGGTCGAAAAGACGTCCCAGTGGGGCGTCCTGATGCAGAATGGCGAGGTCGACCTGATGGGGTCGAGCTTGTCGCGCACGCTTGATGAAAAGAAACGGACCGGCAAGGTGGATTTCACCTTCAACCAGAGCATCGTCGAACAGGATTACTGGGTCATCCCGAAATCGGCACCTGGCAGCGCCAATGCACAGAAGCTGATCGCCTACGCATTGATGGCCAAGGGCTCTCTCGGTTTTGCGACGAAAATGCCCTTCAGCCTGGCGAATACGTCGATCTATGGCGACATCCCGGAGAACATGAAGCAGCAGCTTCCCGGCTATCCGGAAAATTCGGCCCGCAACGTGCAGATCGACCAGGCATGGTGGGTGGCAAACGCAGACCAGGTACGTCTTCGCTGGCTCGACTGGATGAGCAGGGGCTGAGGTAAGAGCTTCCCCCGAAAGAAGGCGAGGCCGGCACCCGAGGCCTCGCCACCAAGATTGCAGTGCAGCCGCAGGAGCCGACATGGAACTGTCCGATATGACCGCCCGCCAGATGTTCGAACATCTGAGCAAGAACCCCACGCGTCCGCGTTACGGCTTCGGCATCCGGCCGATGCTGGTCAATGTCGATCTGCAATGCGCCTATACCCAGCCGGACGTCTACAAGACGGCTTACGAGACGGATCCGCGGCAGGTGGAATATGTCAACAAACTTGCTGAGGAGACGCGCCGGCTCGGCCTGCCGGTCATCTGGACCTATGTGGCCTTTTCGGAAACCGGCGACGATTGCGGCGTCTTCGGTTCCCGCACCGATACGCCGGACAGTTTGCAGAACATCAAGGAGGGGTCGCCGCGCGCAGCTCTCGACCCGCGCCTCGATGTGGTCAAGGGCGACGTCATTCTCAACAAGAAGATGCCGTCCGCCTTTTTCGAGACGCATGTCGCTTCGCTCGCCACCTATCACAAGGTCGATACGGTGATCGTCACCGGCGGTTCGACCTCGGGCTGCGTGCGGGCAACCGTGGTTGATAGCCTGTCGCGCGGTTACCGGACGATCGTGCCGATCGAATGCGTCGCCGACCTGCATGAGAGCCCGCATTTCGCCAATCTCTACGACATGCACAAGAAATATGCCGACTGCATTCCCGTATCAGAAGTGATCGACTGGTATGCGACACTCGGCTGACATGGTTGCCATGGAGCAGGACGGCTTCGTTTCACAAGCCCCGGTCGTCCATGACGGCGCCGGTGTCTTGCCGGACGAATTGCGTGGTTCGGTTATGCTGCTTGGCAATTTCGACGGGCTGCATCTCGGCCACAGGGCGCTGCTCGCTCTGGCCTCGCGGCGGTCGAGGAAGATGGGGTGCCCCTTGGCAATCCTGCAGTTCGATCCGCATCCGCGGCATCATTTCCGGGGAGAGCAGGGGTTCCTGATCTCGGGCAATGCAGTGCAGAGGCGGCTTCTGACCGAGGCGGGGATCGATCTGATCTACGCGCCTGCCTTCGATGCGCAATTCGCCGCCCAGCCTGCGGAGAGCTTCGTGCTCGATCATCTCGTCGCCCGGCTCGGCATCTCGGCCGTGGTGACCGGCGCGGATTTCCGCTTCGGCCAGTTCCGTACGGGAGACGTACCGCTATTGCAGGCGATGGGCCGGGTCTGCGGTTTTGCGACCCACGTGGTCGGGGAATGCAGGGATCAGGAGCGCGAGGGAATACGGATCTCTTCCAGCCAGGTTCGCCAGTTCATCTGGAGTGGTCGGCTGGACGAAGCCGAGCGCCTGCTTGGCCGTCCTTTCGAAACGGCGATCGAAGCCGGGCCGATGGGCTGGCAATTTGATCCGATGCAGATCCTGCCACCGGACGGAGTTTTTATGGTTGAGGCACGAGGAGCCGCCGGCCGGCGGCTGGGCCGAAGGATGCTTGTCCTGAAAGGACGACGTCTTGAAGCCCGACTGCCGGCCGGAACATCGATCCTTCTCTGGCACGCGGCCGCGACCGTAGGAACGGAAACAGGACTTGAAAGGACAAACCATGGACTATGACAGTCTTGATGCCCTGGCCATGGCGGACCTGGTCCGACGTGGCGCGGTAGCGGCAGATCACTTCGTCAAGGAAGCGAGGACCCGGATTGCGGCACTGAACCCCAGCCTGAACGCTGTCGTGCATCATTTTCCCGAAGAGACATCCTACGCCACGGAAGGTGTCTTCGCAGGCGTGCCGCTGCTGCTGAAGGATACCGGTGTGTCGTTGAAAGACATGCCGATCACCTCGGGCACGCGGCTTCACGAGAATGTCGTAAGCCCGGCTGATAACACCCTCGGCAGCCGTTTGCGAAAGGCGGGTTTTGCGTTTCTCGGCCGCACCAACACGCCCGAACTGGCGCTGAGTTTCACCACCGAAGGCACGTTCCACGGGCCTGCCCGGAACCCCTGGGATCTGACGCGCACGCCGGGCGGCTCTTCCGGTGGGGCGGCTGCGGCAGTCGCGGCCGGCATCCTGCCGATGACGCAATGCTCGGACGGCGCGGGTTCGATCCGCGTCCCCGCTGCCCACTGCGGCGTCTTCGGCCTGAAACCGTCACGCCTGCGCAACCCTTCCGGGCCGTCCGTTGCCGAGGGCATCGGTGGCATGGGGACGCTGCATGCGATCAGCCGTTCGGTGCGTGACAGCGCGGCGATGCTGGATGTCACCCATGGCGCCGATATCGGCGATCCCTGGGGTTCGCCGCCCGTCGAAGGCAGTTTCCTCGACGCTGTCTCGCGCCCGCCGCGCTCGCTCAGGATCGGAATGGAAATAACCGGCGATGCCGATTGCCGTGCAGCCGTTGAAGCGGCGGCTGCGCTCTGCGAAAAACTCGGCCACAAGGTCGAGCTGGCTGAACCGAAATACGATCGCGAAGCCATCAAGCGCGCTTGGCTGACGGTCTCGGCCGTGAACGTCGCCCGCGGCACGCGCAGCCTTGCCAAGGCAAAAAACATCGCCGACCCGCTGGCGCTGCTTGAACCCGTCAATGCCGAATGGGTGAGGATGGGTGACGCAATATACGGCACAGATTATCTCGGCGCGATCGACGCGCTGCACCAGTCGAGCCGGGCGATGGGTCGCTATTTTTCCGATTACGACATCTATCTCTCGCCGACGACGGCAGAAGTTGCTCCGAAACTTGGCCATCTCTCGGGCGCGGGCCTTGGCGTCGAGGAATTCTTTCAGCGCTTCTGGAACCACGCGCCGCTGACGGCGGTGTTCAACGCCTCCGGCTGCCCCGCCATGAGCGTGCCGCTCTACTGGACCGAGGCGGGTATTCCTGTCGGCGTGCATTTCGGTGCGGCTTTTGGTGCCGAGGCACTGCTTTTCAGTCTGGCCGGCCAGCTTGAAGCCGCCAGCCCATGGGCGATGCGTCGCCCGAACATGTCCGAGGTGACAGCATGACCATCAGTTCTTCAAAAACCGCTTCTGCCGACATCGCCGCGATGAGCGCCCGCGCCATCGCCAAGGCCGTCGCCTCCGGCACGCTGAGCGCCGAGGCGGTGACCGAGGTCTGGCTAGATCGCATCGCCGCGGTCGAGCCGTCGCTGCATGCGTTCATCCACCACGCGCCTGAAAAGACCCGTGCACTTGCAGCGATAGCGCCGGAAGGCCCGCTTGCCGGTGTTCCTTTCGGCATCAAGGACGTCATCGAAACCCGCGACATGCCGACGGAATATGGTTCTGCCGCTTATCCCGGCTGGCAGCCCTGCCGGGATGCACCGGTCGTCCATCTCGCCCGCCAGGCCGGCGCCGTCATCATGGGCAAGACAGTCTCGACGGAGTTTGCAACCGCATCGCCCGGCGCCACCGTCAATCCGTTCGATCCGAAACGTACGCCCGGAGGCTCTTCCAGCGGCACGGCGGCCGCGCTCGGCGCGGGGCTGATCTTGCTCGGACTTGGCACGCAGACCTCCGGCTCCACCATCCGCCCGGCCGCCTATTGCGGCGTCGCGGCAATGAAACCATCGCCAAAACTGATCGAGACCTTTGGCGTCAAGCCGCTGTCGCAGACGCTCGACATCGTCGGGCCCATGGCGCGCGACATCCGCGATCTGGCGCTGCTCGTCTCGGTCTGCATGCGGCGTTCGGAGCTTGCACCGGATATTCTCACCCCTGAAAGCACTTTGCCGCTTTCGAAGATGGGTCTTTTCATGCCGGTTCATGATCCTGTCGCCGATTTCGCACCGCTCGAACGGGCCGCATCCGCGCTTGGTGACGTGTCCGCACAGGCGGTGCCGGACTGGTTCGAAGCGCTCGGGCCGGCACAGGACGGTGTCTTCGGCTGGGAAGCTTCGGTCTCGCTCAGCACCGACCGCGACCTTCATTGGGACAAGCTGAGACCGGACACCCATGCTTTCATGGAGCGGCAGGCGAAGAGCTCCTTTGCAGGCTGGCAGGCCGGGCTTGCAGCGCGTGACCACGCACTTTCCAATCTTGACGCCCTGTTCGGCGATGCGGACTTCCTCGTCACTCCGTCCGCACCCGGGGAGGCACCGCTTGGCCTCGAAAGGACCGGGCCTGCGACCTACAATATCCGCTGGACCCTGCTCGGCTGCCCGAGCGTCACCATTCCGGCCGGTTTCGGTCCGGCAGGCCTGCCCGTCGGTCTGCAACTGGTTGCCCGCCCCGGACAGGATCCGGCCCTGCTGCGGCAGGCCGCTGCCGTCGAAGATCGCTTGCGCGCAGCAGGCATCGAGGCGCGGCCGCAAAAGTCGTGAGGAAAGTCTTGACATTGGCAGCGCCGTTGCAGTGGCTGCTTCTGCTGGTGCCGGGCCTCGCTCTTGGACAGGTCCTGCAACTACTGTCGCTTCCCGCCGCGCTGATGCTCGGCCCGATGGTGGTCGGCATCGTCATGGCGCGGGGCGGCTGCGAGGTCCGCATTCCCGGTGTGCTTCACCGCATGGCGCAGGGTGTCGCCGGGTGCCTAATCGCCGCCCATCTCGATTCCGCGCTGCTGGTGCGGATGGGCGAGATCTGGCCGATCGTCATCGTTTTCGTGGCGCTGACCTTTCTCGCCTCCTGCTTTGCCGGCTGGTTTTCGGCACGGACGTCGGGGATCGACGGCGAGGTGGCGATCTGGGGATTTCTGCCGGGAATGGCGGGCACCGTGATCGCCATGGCGCACGAGCATGGGCTCGACAGCCGTCTTGTGGCGCTGATCCAGACGGTGCGGCTGATGGTGGTTATCGCCACAATGGTCGTCGCGGCGCTCTTTATCGTCGGTGCGGCAGTTGTGCATCCAGCTGCCGGGTCTGCGCCGGATCTCGTCTCGATTTCGGTCGTGCTGGGTCTGGCAATCGTCGGCGCGCTCAGCGCTCGTTATCTGCGCTTTATTCCATCGGCTGCATCGCTTGTGCCCTTAACCCTCGGCGGGGCGCTGCAGGTTACCGGCGCCAATCTCGCCGTGCCGGCCTGGCTGGTGGCGCTCGCCTATCTCGCCTTCGGTGCGCATATCGGTCTTCGGATGACGCCGGATATCTTGCGCGCCGGTGCCCGCGCACTGCCGTCGCTTGTCGGCGCCGCATTCCTGCTGATGCTGCTTTGCGGCGTTTCCGGCGCTGTGCTTTCGGTCGTCGCCGGCATCGATCTGATGAGCGCGCTTCTGGCGACGGTGCCGGGCAGCATCGATTCTATCGCGCTGATCGCCGTCAATGCCGGCGCCGACATGACCTTCGTCATGACGTTGCAGACGCTGCGCCTTTTCGCCGTTTCGATCTTCGGCCCCTTCGTGGCGCGCAGCATGGTCCACATGCTGCATCGCTGGAAGCCGAGCTAAAGCCAATACCAACAGGGAGACAATTCAATGCACAAGCAGATCATCAAGGCGGACGTGCCGGAAAATGGCGGCGCCTATAATCTCTGCGTCCGCTACGGCGATATGCTCTATCTTTCGGGGCTAGCGCCCTTCGACGCGGCGTTTTGCGCTGTGGTTGCCGCCGCACGTGCTGCTGGCACCAAGGTTCCACCGATGCCCGACACGCCGTTTTCGAGGCAGGTCGAGATCGTCATGGAGAATATCAAGAAACTGGTCGAGGCGGCGGGCTCCAACATGGATTGCTTGCTGAAGACGAATGTCTGGCTGCGTGACCAGACCCAGGCGGAAGAATTCGAGAAGGTCTACATAAAATATTTCTCCAGCCACGAGGCGCTGCCTGCCCGCGCCCGCATGCAGGCCGGCCGCACGCCCATGGATTGCGGGCTGGAAATCGAGGTCATTGCCTACGTGCCGAACGACAACTGACATCCGCATCTGCGAGGACGGCCCGATGAGCAATTTTTCGAAGACGCAGCGCATCACCAAGAACGTCGTCTGGACCGATGGCGGGTTGGTTGCCGCGCATCATCGGACGGCAGCCGAGGTCGGTGCGAAAGTCTTGGCCGAAGGCGGCGATGCGATGGATGCGGCGATAGCCACTTCCTTCGCGCTCGGCGTCGTCGAACCGTGGATGAGCGGACCGATGGGCGGCGGGATGATGACGCTCTGGCGGGCCGGCGAGACGCGTGCCGAGACGATTGAGTTTGGCATGCGCGCACCGGTCGGGCTAAAGCTTTCGGATTATCCGCTGGTCGAAAGCGGCGGCGTGTCGGATCTTTTTACCTGGGCGCGGGTCAAGGGCGACCGCAATATCTTTGGGCCCCATTCGATTGCCGTACCCGGCCTGGTGGCCGGTATGGAACTCGCTCATCAGCGTTATGCGACGCGGCCCTGGGCGGAGCTTCTGGCGCCTGCCGTGGCACTGGCCGAAAAGGGCATGCTCGTCGACTGGTATGCCTCGCTGATGATCGCTTCGGTGACGCGCCAGCTGGCGAAGGACAAGGATGCGGCACGACTTTTCCTCGTCGACGGGCAGTGGCCGAACATCGCCGGCTGGACCGATATCAAGGAAAGCCGGCTGGACCAGTCGGCGATGGCTGCCGCGCTACAACGTCTGGCGGAAGCCGGGCCGCGAGATTTCTACCAAGGTCAGCTCGCCGAAGCGCTCGTCTCCGACATGCGCGACAAGGGCAACCCGTTGTCGCACGAGGACCTGAGAGCCTATCGCGCCCGCGTCAACCCAACCCGCACCGTCTCCTACAGGGATGCAACGATCCACGCGCCTTCGGGTCTCAGCGCAGGCAGTGAACTGGTGACGACGCTGCGGCAGATGGAAGGTGAACTCCGGGCCGGCAAAAGCCCCGATTCCGGCAGTTATGCCGCGATGGCCCGTGCCTTGCGGGCGGCCTATCAGGATCGGCTTGAGAATGCCGGCGACGAAAGCGGCGATGCGGATGCCGCACCCTGCACGACATCTTTCAGTATCGTCGACAAGGCCGGCAACATGGTCAATGTCACCCAGACGCTTCTGTCGAAATTCGGCAGTCGGGTCGTATCCCAATCAACCGGCATGCTGATGAACAACGGTATCATGTGGTTTGACCCGGAACCGGGAAAACCCAATTCGCTTGCGCCCGGCAAGGCATGCCTGATGAATGTCTGCCCGACGATCGGCGAACATCGCGGCCGGATGTTTGCGATCGGCGCAGCTGGCGGACGGAAGATCCTGCCGGCCGTCACCAATCTGATCAGCTTCATGGTCGATTTCGGCATGAGCCTGGAAGAGGCTTTCCATCACCCGCGGATTGATGTCAGCAGCCTGTCGCAGATTATTGCAGACGAGGATATGTCGGTGGAGATACAGACAGCACTCGCCAGAATTGCGCCGACTGTTGCCGCCAAGCGCACCGTCCATCCTTATGCATTCGCGGTGCCGGTCGGCGTGATGCGCAGCGAGGGCCGCAATTGCGGCGCCACCGAGATCGTGGCGCCTTGGGGTGATACCAGCCTTGAGGAAAGCTTTAACGCCCGGTAAAACCGGTGGAAACGTTTTCCACGATTGCCAGAACCGCCGCAGGAACCGGGCCGGATGTACCCCTCAACGGTTGAACAAGCGGGTGCGAGAGTTGCCGCGCGGGCCCGTGCGTGTAACAGAGCAGGACTGATCAGGCCGGCTGCAATTGCGGACCCGCGATGTCGTATTGCCGCGCGGGCCGACGAGTTCGCGTGTCGCTGAGCATTCGCCACCGCTGCAGGTACGGGTATGGGTGGCCGAGCCGCCATAGATGCCGGTCGTCGATCGGGTGGCGGTGCAGGCTCCATTTGCGCATTCCACCGACCGGTCGAATGAGTTCACACGCGGCGCCGCGGCCGGTGGGTAATAGCGCCAGGTATGATGCCAGGGATAGCGGACGTAATGGCGGTCCCAATAGGCGCGGTTATAGCCGACCACGACGATGCCGATACGGGGTGCAACGACCGGCGTCAGCACGACTGGCGCGCCGCGATAATCGACCTGAATGTAGTTCGCCGACACCCAACCCCGATAAACACCGAGCGAAATATCGCACCAGCTGTAACCTGCGACGCATCCAAAGGTCGTGATGCGGGCGCCGACCGGCACGACGGTCACGACCGGATAGACGCTCGACGGCCCGGCTCTCAGGTTGACGTTGCCGATTGCGACCGCAGCTGTGGCAGCTGCGGCGACGGATGACATGCCCGCCAGCATTGCCAGTGCGAGAAGCAGTTTCCTGAACATGGTTCTTCCTTTCCGAGCGTTTGGTCAGCGCTGCGCCATGTCTGCGAGCGTCGTACGACAGGGCGAGGAGAGCTTGTCGGCGTTTTGTCTAAGGCAGGCGGCGATACGGCCTTCGCCCCTGTCGACACCGTTGCAATAGGTCGTGAGATCAGCGCGGCAGGCGCGTGCGACCGCAATCGCCTTCTGGCGCATCTCTGGCGAGATCTGAGTCTGGGCGGATGCTGTACCGGCAAGTGTCGCGATGAACAGGGCGAAAAGCGTGGGGGCGAACAGGATCTTTCGGATCATCGGGATAGTCCTTCGGTTTTGGTGATGGAGCTGGTTTCGGACGGCAGACTGTCATTGACGGCCGGCGGCGGTTTGAGCGAGATGCTGGGTGAAGGACCAACCGGCCCGAAAAGCACGCGGAGCTTCTTGCTTATATTTGGCGCCTGGCAGAAATCCCGCCAGAGCATCGCCCATTCGCCGAGAGCGATCCGGCCGGGATGGACTGACGGGGGGCGGCCACGCAGGCCATAACGCAGCGGCTCGGTCGCGGGCGCTTCCGCGAATGTGCCGAACAGGCGATCGAAGACGATCAGGATGCCGCCGAAATTCTTATCGAGGCAGCCGGGATTGGAAGCGTGATGAACGCGGTGATGCGCCGGTGTGTTCAGCACCCATTCGAGCGGCCCGAGGTGGGGCGAAAGCTCGGTATGAATGAAGAACTGATAGGCGAGATTGAGCCCCATCATGGCGACGATCCCGAACGGATGAAAGCCGACAAAGGCAAGCGGCAGGAAGAAGAGGAAATTGCCGGAAATGCTGCCCGTCCAGCCGAGCCGGATCGCAGCCGTCAGGTTGAGCTTCGTCGGTGAATGATGGACTGCATGGGTCGCCCAGAGCCAGCGGATATGATGCGAGGCCCGATGGTGCCAGTAGTAGACGAAATCGACGGCGAGGAAGAGTGCCAGAGCCCCCGCGGCACCGGTGATGTCGATATCGATCAGGCGGTACCGATAGGCGAGCATGAAAGGCGTGGCGACAACCGCTGCTTCCACGGGGCGCAGAATGCTGTGAATGAACGCGACGCCGAAGGAGGCGGCGGATTCCCTCAAGTCATGGGTATCGTGCAGCGCCAACCTGCCGATGAGGTATTCGAGCAGCATGAAGGATGCCGCGACGACAAGGATACCGCCGCGCACGGATGGATCGACGATGCTCTGGAACATGGAAGAACCTCGCTTGGTCAACAGGAACGCCCGGTGGCCTGAGCCAGGGGGTTCGGAATCCGCCGGGCGCCCCGATCAGGTCAGTAACGATGGAAACTGCCTGAGCGGGTAACGGTATTGCCGCGCGGACCGGTTGTGGTGCGCGAACCGGTGCAGGTGCCGCCGTCGCAGGAGGCCGAGCCGTTGCGCGACATGCTGTAGCCATTGGGGCCGGTGCGGGTGACACTGCGCGAGCAGGAGCCGGACGCACAATTGCCATTCGCATGCACAGAGGCGGTTCCGCGCGGGCCACTCACCGAACCGTCGCGGGTCCAGGCATTCGCCTGACCGACCGAAAGAAGCGCGAAAGTGCTGGCAAGCAGGCAGGCGGCGAGTGTCTTGGTCATCTTTCCATCCTCGTATGGTTTGGATCGTCACATCAATCGTCTCAGGGAATCTGCCGGTGATGCGAGGGTAAGAATGGTTTGCTGATGTATGCGGGTTTTGTCGTGCAGTTCTCAAAACGTAAGCTTTTGTTGTTCGCTTGTAGCATTTTGTATCGGCGGTCCCGCGCAGCTTGATTTCGTGAAACCGCTTCGCCATGGTTTCGAAATGAACCGACCCATGGCCACCATTCTGATTGTCGATGACGATGCCGAGATAAGGCAGCTCGTCGGCGATTTCCTGTCGCGAGAGGATTACGCCGTGGAGATGGCGGAGGATGCCCGCGCCATGGATGAAATCTTCCGCCGCCGCGAGCCCGACCTGATGATCCTCGACCTTATGATGCCCGGCGAGGATGGCCTTTCGGTTTGCCGTCGCGTTCGCGCCACGCGGCCGCTGCCGATTTTGATGTTGACAGCGAAAAGCGACGAGACAGATCGTGTCGTGGGTCTGGAACTCGGTGCCGACGATTATCTCGTCAAGCCCTTCGGGCCACGCGAGCTTCTGGCGCGTGTCCGGGCACTTTTACGAAGGGCTTCGCCGCAACCCTTCCAGCCGTCGAGCCGGCGCTTCGTCTTCGACCGTTTCGTCGCCGATCTCGACGCGCGGCAGCTTGAAGTGGAGCCCGGCGGGCTGGTGCCGCTGACCAGCGGCGAATTCGAGCTTCTCTCCTGTTTCGTGCTGAGGCCGCGCCGGGTGCTCTCGCGCGACCAGATCCTCGACTGGACCCATGGCCGCACGGCCGATCCTTTTGACCGGACGGTCGACCTGCTCGTCTCGCGGCTGCGCAGGAAACTGGATGCGGCAAGTCCCGGCAGCAATCTCATCAGTACGGTTCGCAATGGAGGTTACCTGCTGACGGTGCCGGTGCGCCAGGTGACGTGATGTTGCGCTTAAGCCTTTCTCGGAGGTTGATCGCGATTGGCGGCGCCGGCTTGCTAGCCCTGTGGATCGCGCTTATCTCCTTTTATTATCTTGCGAATGGCCTCGGCCGAACGGCTTCCAATCCTCCGCCCGGGCAAATCGCAGCGATTGCCACTCTTCTGAAGAGTGAGCCGGAGGATCGGTGGCCCTTGCTGATCGATGCCGCGAGTTCACCGATCCTTGATATGCGGATCACCGGGACCGACTTGCCGCCCGGAGAGACTACCGATCTATGGGACAATACCGAGTATCGGATCTATCGCGAGGTGCTGGGTAAGGATCTTCTTTCGATCCGCCTCCTCACGCCGGGGCGCCGGATAAGGCGGCCGCTTCTCTTCAAGGGCGTGGTGAACCCCATCCAGTTCCGTGTCCGGCTTTCGCCGGAACGGGTGTTGGTCATGGAGACTCGCACGCCTTTCATCGTCACGTGGTTCGGCCTGCCGGTGGGGCTCGGCGCCGGCCTCATAGGCACGCTTTTCGGGGTCGTGGCCATGATCGCCCTTCACCGTGAGATCCGCCCGCTGACGCGGTTGGCCGCAGCCGTCGACCGGATCGATCCGATCGACACTCCGGTTCCTTTGCCGGAGCTGAAAGGTGCCGCACCCGAAACGCAAGCACTGTTCAAAGCTTTTGAGCGGCTGCAGACACGGCTTCATGCGATCGTCAGGGCAAGGCTCGCTCTGATTGGCGGCATACAGCACGACGTGCGAACCTTTGCGACGCGGCTGCGGCTGCGGCTGGAACATATTCCGGACGAAGGGGTGCGGGAGAAAGCCGTGGCCGACATAAACGACATGATCGAACTGCTCGACAACGCAATGCTTGCCGGTCGCGCCGGTGTCGGTGCATTGGACGAGGAGCTATTCGACATCGTGCCGTTACTGGAGGCAGAGGTAGCCGACCGCCGGGCAGCCGGAGGGCGCGTCACCTTGGCTGTCCTTCCAGCCGAGACGGAACCGAAGGCTGCAACCGAGGCTGCACTTTTGATAGGCGACCGGCTGGCACTCAGGCGCATTTTCGCGAATCTGATTGACAACGCGCTGAAATATGGCAGCGCGGCGCATCTGAGGCTGATTGTTGAAGGGGAATGGCTGAGGCTGACGATTGACGATGAGGGGCCAGGCATTCCGATCGATCAGCGAGAAATCCTGATTGAGCCTTTCATGCGGCTCGAAACATCACGCGCCCGCAAGACCGGTGGAGCCGGCCTTGGCCTTGCAGTGGCCCGCAATTTGGTGGAGGCCCATGGCGGAACATTGGCGATCGACGATGCTCCGGTCCGCGGAGCGAGGATCATTGTGCGTTTGCCGCTGTTTCGGGGCTGAAGCCTGCTTTGGGTATCAAGACCGTGCATTCAGAGTGGCCAGGGGGTGAGGAGCATAAAGGCCCCGCGCCGCCATAAGCTGAACTGCGGCTCGGGGTTTTCTTCGTCGGGTCAGCGGCATGGCAGAGTTCGATTACGGGCAGCGATCAGTCGAGTTCTGCAGCCGAGGCGAGAGCCGTTCTGCCTTGCTCGCCCGACGGTTTCTCCATGTGGGCGCCGAAAACCGTCGGATCATCACGGAACGCGAACACGTCTTCAGGTTGGGCGGACACGATGGTCGTACTGGATGCCGAGCGCTCATGGGTCATGGGGTGCGATCCTTGTGGTCGTGCCCTTCATGCCCGCCATGACCGTGGAAGAGATGCATGAGCGGGCAGGCCAGCAGCAGAAGGTATGGTGCGAGACCGAGGGCATGTGCCCAGTGTTCGCGGAGGATGAAGAAGACGACGATGACGATGAGGGAGGCTGCCGTGAGGAGCCATGCACGGGACGAACTCATAGGCTGATGCTCCTGAGTCTGAGGGAATTGCCGATCACGCTGACAGAAGAAAGCGCCATCGCGGCAGCGGCGATGATAGGGGATAGCAGGATGCCGAAGGCCGGATAGAGAACGCCCGCTGCGACAGGAACGCCCGCTGCGTTGTAAATGAAAGCGAAGAAGAGATTCTGGCGGATGTTTCGCATCGTCATCCGGCTCAACTGCCGCGCCCGTACTATGCCCTGGAGGTCGCCCCTCAGAAGGGTGACGCCTGCGCTCTCGATGGCCACGTCAGTGCCCGTACCCATCGCAACGCCGACATCGGCGGCGGCAAGCGCTGGGGCATCGTTGACGCCATCCCCGGCCATGGCGACGATCCTGCGTTCGCCGCGAAGGCGGGCGACGATCTTGCTCTTGTCCTCGGGAAGGACCTCCGCCTCGACCTCGGTGATGCCGAGCTTTCGCGCAACCGCCTGGGCAGTCGTCTTGTTGTCGCCCGTCAGCATCACCACCCGAACGCCTTCGGCAACGAGCTGCCGCATGGCTTCCGGCGTCGTTGCCTTGATGGGATCGGCGATGGCGAAGAGACCGGCCAGGACGCCATCGGCAGCCATGAAGATCACCGTCGCCCCCTCATTCCTCAGCTCCTCGGCCTTGGCCGCCATGTCGGACACGTCAACATGAGCCTCACCCATGATCCGGTGGCTGCCGAGGATCAGCTTCCTGCCCTCGACGGTACCCGTCACCCCCTTGCCGACCGGACTATCGAAATCCTGGGCATCGCCGAGAGGAACGTTACGTTCATTCGCGGCATTGACGATGGCAAGCGCCAACGGATGCTCGCTTGACCGTTCCAGGGTTGCTGCGAGCCGGAGCAATTCGGTTTCGGCAATGCCCTCGCGTGGTGCGATTGCCGTGACCTTCGGCCGCCCTTCGGTCAGGGTCCCGGTCTTGTCGACGACCAGCGTGTCGATCCTCTCGAAGCGTTCCAGGGCTTCGGCATTCTTGATCAGCACGCCAAGTCTCGCGCCGCGCCCGACGCCGACCATGATCGACATCGGGGTCGCCAGGCCGAGCGCACAGGGGCAGGCGATAATCAGGACGGCGACGGCCGCAACAAGGCCATGAGCAAACCTGGGCTCCGGACCGATCAGCATCCAGGTGATGAAGGACGCCATGGCGATCGCGATCACCACCGGAACGAACCAACCGGACACCGTGTCTGCCAGGCGTTGGATGGGGGCACGGGACCTCTGTGCCTCCGCGACCATCCGGACGATCTGTGACAGCATCGTGTCGCGCCCGACCTTTCCGGCTTCCATGACGAAGCCGCCGGTCTGGTTCATCGTCCCCCCGATCAGCTTCGAGCCGGCTTCCTTGGTTACCGGCATGGATTCCCCGGTGATCATGGATTCGTCGACAGAGCTTCGTCCTTCCAGAAGCGTGCCATCGACCGGCACTTTTTCGCCGGGGCGAACACGCAACCTGTCTCCCACGACCACAGCATCGAGGCCGACGTCCTCGTCGGAACCGTCGGCCTTCACGCGCCGCGCCATTTTGGGAGCCAGGTCGAGAAGGGCACGGATCGCACCGCCTGTCTGTTCGCGGGCTCGCAGTTCGAGGACCTGGCCGAGCAGCACCAGGACGGTGATCACCGCCGCTGCTTCGAAATAGACGGCTACCGCGCCTTCGGCGGAGCGGAACGTCTCCGGAAATATGCCCGGCACGATCGTCGCCACAACGCTGTAAATCCAGGCGACGCCTGTGCCCATGGCGATCAGCGTGAACATGTTGAGGTGGCGCGTCAGAACGGACCGCCAGCCTCGCTCGAAGAACGGCCATCCGGCCCAGAGGACGACTGGTGTCGCCAGGACCATCTGGATCCAGTTCGAGGTTTGCGCACCGAGCAGCATGTGCAGGTTCGTCAGATGGCCACCCATTTCCAGGGCGAGCACCGGAAGGGAGAGCACCAGGCCGATCCAGAAGCGGCGCTGCATGTCGACCAGTTCCGAGCTAGGCCCGGTCTCGACCGCAGGCGTTTCGGGTTCGAGCGTCATGCCGCAGATGGGGCAGTTCCCCGGTCCGATCTGCCTGACCTGCGGGTGCATCGGGCAGGTGTAGATGATCCCGTCTCCGGCGGGAGCTTGGGACGGAGCCTTCACAGGCTCCGTCCCGTTCGTTTCGTGTTGACGATCGTGATCGTGGTGGGCATGTTCATGGTGGTCGTGTGCCATGTCAGGTCTCCTGATCAGATTGCGCCGTCGTAGGCGATGTAAGTCATCATCCCGGTGGCCATGTGGTACAGGTGGTGGCAGTGAAGCGGCCACCGTCCGGGATTGGCGGTATCGAACTCCACCACAACCTCGGCCATCGGCGTCAGCAGGACCGTATCCCGGACGGCTCCGCGGAATTGCCGGCCATTGACGCCGACGACCTGGAAATGATGCCCATGCAAGTGCATCGGGTGCGCCATCATCGACATGTTTCGCATCGTGAGGCGGACCCGCTTGTCTTTGGAAACGTTCAATGGCGCGGGCGGATCGATGCCCCAGGTGTACGCGGCCATGTCACCCGCCAGTGTGATGGCGTACTGATGGTCAGGTGACCGGGCGGAGAGAGGGGTTGCAGCCCGAAGCTGCTGCTCCAGACCCAGACCGAGAACAGGACCGGTCTCCGAGGCTGTTGAACTGATCTTTCCAACGGCAGCATCCTTGGTCGCAAGAATGATGCCGGTCTGTTCCTTCGCGCCTTCGCGAAGCGCGAGGACGGGGTAGGAACCGGAGCCTGCGGGAAGTTCCAGCCGGATGTCGAGGCGCTGTCCCATCGCGATCGGGAAGCGGCTGGTCGAAACGGGCCTTATATCGATGCCGTCCACCGCAACGAGGCTGCCGGCGACGACGCCGGTATCGATGGTGAAGGCGGTGGCGGTTGCACCGTTGATGATGCGCAGGCGTACCCGGCCGCCTTTCTCGATACTGACGACCTCCGGATCATCCAGGGTGCGGTCGTTCGCGAGATAGGCATCGTATTCGATGTCGTTGAGGTCCATGGCGGGCATGCCCATCATCGGCATGCCCGTTGCTGACATACCTTTCATCGGCATCTGATGTCCCTGCATGTTCGACATCATCGACATCATGCTCTGGTGGCCCGGCTGCATGTCGCCATGTCGTGAGCCGCCGCCCTTCAACCCTTCAAGCAACTCCTCCGGAGACTTGAAGGAGAAATCGTGCAGCAGGATCACGACCTCTTGTTCGTCGCGGGCACGGTCTTCCGCCGTGCGGACGATCAGCGGCGCGGCGAGCAGGCTCTGTTCCTGCAGGGTGTGGGCGTGCATCCAGTGGGTGCCGCCAGGGCCGACAGGGAACGTGTAGTCCCGTGTTTCCTTGCCAGTCAGCAAGGCGGCGGGATTGTCCGGTACGCCATCCATGTTCCACGGCGGTGTCAGGCCATGCCAGTGGATGAGCGTGTCTTCGGATGTCTCGTTGAGGAGGCGGATGTTGAAGTCCGTGCCCTCATCCAGCACGAGGCCGGGCTTGCCGCTGCGGCTGCCCAGTCCGAAGACGGACGCAGCCTTGCCATTGATGTCCAGGGTTCGCTTTCCGATGACAAGATCGGTGGGAGTGGGATTTGCAAACGCACGGGTGGAATTGAGGATAGGCGAGACGACTGCCGCACTCACGGCGAGCGTCTTCAGGAATTGACGGCGATACATGATATGCCTCTCGATCTATGTCGGCATGCCGACAGTGCTGATGAAGGGTTGGCCAGCCGATAGGCGGCCGGGTCATCAGGCAGCGGATTGCGGAGGCTTGAAGCCGGGAGAGGGGGCTCTCCCGGTAAGATGATCCTGAAGATCGGAAATACGGGTCAACAAGGTGGCCATGTCCGGTGACGTGGTCGTTGGTGACGGAAGGATCACTATGCAGACAGCACAGATACTGTTGCAGCAGGCCTGATCACCGAGCGCGACCTTTGGCTTTGCATGGTGGTCGCCTTGGTGGGGGTGATCGATCGATGCGCTGTGTTCGGTCGAGCACGGCTGAAGAGTGGCATGGGAAGCCGGCGCGCTGAAGAGAATCGCGACAGCAATCAGCGCGACGCATATCCTCCAAATCAGCGGTTTCCGCTTCCGCGAGTCCATATTGCTCAGCCTATTTCTGCCTTGTGGATAATCTATGGGTTCTCGACGACACCTGCTTTGATCTTCATCAAGCAGGGATCAGAGAAGCGGACCCATGGCATCCTGGATGACCAACCAATTTCTACGAAGAGTGCCCCTTCCGACGATGGGAAGGTCAAGTGCCATTCTGGCGTTCGTCGCTGAGCGCGAGGAGAAGATGCGCCGTCCCGAAGAGGATCGCGCAACAAGCCGATATCGTTCGACGGACTTTCGGCCGCGACGCTCGTTTCTCCGGTTGATCTGCTCAACTTCCATCTCCTGGATATGCCCTGAGTCAGGCAGCATCACAGCGCAGAGATCCATCGTTGCGGGAGTGCAGCAGATGGAACCTGCGAAGCCATCCTTGACAAGTTTCGGAAGGAGGCCGCTGTGATCGATATGGGCATGAGTAAGGATGACGGCATCCAGCGAGGACGGCTGGAATGGAAATGGCCGGTAGTTCAGCTCCTTCTCGGTCTTCGAGCCCTGAAACATCCCGCGAGCAACCTGACATCTCCCACGATTCAACTAGGAGTCCTGATGATTTTATCCGCCGCGAGCGCCGGCATACACCGATAGGCGTAGTGCTATCATCACAATGGTTTCCTTCCTTCCCGATCCGATTTGCTGTTCGCTTCCGAGAGAACCCTTAAACGCAATCATCGCTGGGCCTCTGTAAATCGGCGGCGAAGCGGTGAAGGCTGAATGATTGATTGCCCGCTCGCAGATGAGCGCATCGGAAGGTGGGCGAAGCGAGTACCCACATGAGCTTGTTCTCAAGAAAGTCCGTGAAATTGGCGGCTTCGCCAGCGAGCTTGATTCACATAACCATCGTGTCAATCGTCTTTGGAATAATTACATATTATTATGATCGAGATTTCGGCACCTCGCTTATCTATACATCAGCTTGTTTTCTCCTCCTGCAGTTTGGTTATTTCGCTGGCATCGTCTACATGGCCTGGTTGGAGCACAAGCGGCGATCGCAGTAGTTAATCTCGGAGGCGATAATTTTGCCTGACCAGAATTGAGTGATGACGGACGGCATCATGCACCGGTTGCGCATCGAGTTGTTTAACCTGAAGCCGGCTGAGTTCGTTCTCGTGGGGAGCATCAAGGAGCTATGAGCGGCGCCATCTTCGCTGCCGCGCCGAATGACTACTTTTCCGGATGATCCCGTCGATGTCGCGACTGGGTTAATGTCCGATGCCTTCGAGGACAGAACTACGTTCTCACATGGAGCCTGCCATGCCTTACCTAAGCAATGCAAGATACTGGTTGCGTGGACTGGAGGATGGGGATGTTCGTGGCATCGCTCAACAGATCAACCAAGACGGAATTTCCTGTATTCCCAACTTCCTTACGACCGAAGATCTCGGCCATATGCGAAGTTTTGTTTCCGCCACGATCAAGCGTGCAGGGCAGCAGACGGTTTCGCTGAAAAGCGATGAGCTCGCGGGATCAGGCCTGGATGACCTCGGCAACTCCGCAGAGTTCAAGGCTCTCTTTGCCCGCCTATATTCCATCGGTCTGGGACGACCTGCGCCGGAGGTCAAATTCTATCAGATACTTCGCTGCCTCACGGGAAAAAGCGTGGCAGACCACTCTTTGATATTTCACTATGATTCCTACGCGATCACCGCACTTATACCGGTGGAGATCCCGGAATCTGGGCGACGAGGCGACTTCTTGATAATCCCGAATACCAGAGGGATTCGATCGAGTTACCTCTTCAACCTCGCCGACAAAGCGATCCTCGACAATGCGCTCACTCAGCGCGTCCTGAGGAGGCGCGCTTCCGGGGGAAAGGGTATGAAACACGTGTCCATGGTTCCGGGCAGTCTCTATCTCTTCTGGGGCTATCGCAGCATTCACACCAACGAGCCCATCGATGAAGGTGCGGTGCGGGCAACGGCGCTGTTTCACTATGCCGATCCGCACGCTGACAGCTACCTGAAGCGCCAACTCGGCCGCGGTTGATGTCGGTCGTTCCGGTAGCTTCCTAAGCAGAGACGGTCTCGGCTCCCGGCGACCTGACGGACTTGTAAATGCTGAGCGTTTCGCGGGCGACGCGCTCTATCGTCAGATTGTTGATATGCAGCTGGCTTCTTGCCTTCCACATATCCAGTTTCCCGGGATCCGCTAACAGTTCGCAAAGAACCGCTGCCAAGGTTTGTGGATCGCGCGGCGGGACGAGAATACCGGCCTCGCCGAAGCCGAGCAGTTGCGGGATTCCATCCACGCTGGTGCCAATCACGGCACAAGCTGCTTCTCGTGCTTCCGACAGCACGAGTGGAGCGGGATCGGCATGGGATGGCAGGACGAAAATGTCGGCCGCCAGCATGTAGGGAAAAGGTTCATCGATCGCGCCGACAAACGTGATGGCATTTGCACAGCCCGTTTCCGTAGCCAATTGCAGGTAGGCGGCTTCGAAAGGCCCGCCGCCGGCGATATATAGATGGCTCTCTGGGTATTTCTCATGTGCCACGCGGAAGGCTTCCAGGAGATCTGGTAGCCCCTTTCTGGGGTGAAGCCCACCCACGAAAAGAATGCTTCGCCCCCGAAGTGATGCGGGCGTCCTGTCGCGCCCCTCGAACCGGGCCGATCCGATTGTGCCGTTGAGAACAACGTGCAGTTTTGATGCCGAGATACCACGCTGCTGCATCGACTTCCCGACGGCTTCGCTGACGGCAATCACACGAGTGCCAAGCCCCATCAGGACTGCGCTTTTTTCGAATGCATTGTGAACGGTGGTAATCAGCGGCGTCGATGATAACCGACATATCGGGGCCGAAAGAACGGCACTCGTCATCATATGCGCGTGCACGATATCCGGCTTCCAGTCCCGGATGAGCCGTCGTAAGGTCCAAAGGGATTTGAGCAGGGCAAGCGGCTTTCTCTCTTGGTCGAGGAACGCCACTTCGACAGCGTTGCGAGCAAGCAATCTGTCGAAGTCACCTCCGCCGCTTGCCATGCAGACATTGTGGCCAAGCTTCACCTGAGCACAAGCGAGATCGACAGCAGCATGCACATTGCCGTTTAACCGTCGGGTGTGGTTGAGAATATGCAAGATCCGCACGGTGCGCTCATGGGGTTGTCGGAGAGGATATCAGGAGCGGTGAAGCTGCCCGCTCATTTGGAGGAGAAACCTCGACCGCTTCAGGTGGCTGAGAAACTTTCCGTTCAAACCCGAGAGCAGTTTCTGCATCGAGGGTGGAGACGCGTGCCGTCGGCTGGTAGTTGAATCCGCCGTGGCGTCCGTAGGACTGTATCCCTAAGGCGTACAGTTCAGCGATGGCTTCTTCTGCCTGGCGGGCGGCGCCCCGGCTGTAGACCGGATAGGCGTTGGTCAGGACTTGGCTGCCCTCGAGTTTCAAATCCCCTCGAAACAGACCATTCGCCGAGGCGTGCGCGCGAAAATCCGCTTCCGCCATTTCGGTCGAGTAACCGGGCTGTTCGGCGACGACTTCGACGCCGAAATATTCGCGCCCGTGGGCCGGACCGTAGAAGTCGGAATAGACTGTCAGCCGTTTCCAGGCGCCTTCGTGCGAGAAATTGTAGACGATCGGCTGGTGGAAGCCACGGTTTCCGCTGAAGCTGAAATAGAGGCCGATGAGCGTGGTGGTATTGAGGGTAGGCTTCCGCTCCATGGCGCACAAAGCCTGTACCTTTTCGATCGGGATCGTCGAAAACAGCCGGGCTGCGGTAACCGCCCCGTCCGCCAGTCTCAACCGGAAGCCGTTTTCCAACCGGTCGATGGCGACCGGTTTGACGCCGAGCGCGAATTGCACGCCTCGTTTCTCCAGGTTTTGTTGAGCAAGCCGGTATAGAGGCGCAAATCCGGCTTTCGGGCGCGCAAGCTGTTTATTTGTTGATCCCCGGCGCTTGGGCCAAAGAAGGCGGCGAACAAGGTTGCCCAGCGAGGCATGTTCGCTGATCCACAACATCCTTTTCGTCGCCAGTTCGATATCGATCTGATCGAGGGCGATCCCGTAGAACCTCCGCATATAGGACTCCAGACCGGAGCGCCGGAGAAGCTCGGCTCCGATCCAGTAGCGGGAAAACTCTCTTGCGTTGTTCATTTCGCGCTGGAACAGGCGGGCATAGAACACTGAGCCGAAGATCCGCATCATCCCCCTGGCGCCGGCTCGCAAAATGTCGTCCCGCAACGAAATCGGATAATCGGTAACAATTTTCTGAGGGGTCAACCGACCCCACCGAGGCTCAATCGGCACATAGAGAGGGAGCAGCTCGGGGAAATGCGTCAGCAAGGGGGAATCGTCCTGGAAAATCAGGCTTCCAATGTCGAATGTGTATCCGTTCGCGGACCAGTCCATGTGGTTCCCGCCGATGTGTTCGTATTCATCGACGACCAGGATTTTCTGGCATCCTTGTTTGACCAGGACGGAAGCTGAAACGAGACCGCTAACACCCGATCCCAGAACAATGGCGTCATATTCTATGTCCGTCGCCCGATCCGGTGTGGAGAAGTGGGCCTCATTCATGCAAATCTCCATCGTTTGATCTAGTACATTCGGGCGGCGCGGTTGAGATAAATGTAGATATGCCTCTTTAAGTCTGGTGTCTGCTTAAATATGTGAAAGTATGACTATATTTTCAGCAGGTATACTGATTGATATATAATAATTTAACTTGAAGGCGTTTGTCCATGTCTGTTACACTCCCTTATCGACGTGGAGGCCTCCTCTCTTTTGGGGAGGCGCTCGGGGAAAATTCCATCTGTGATTTGGGTTCGTGCTCTGCCGTCAAGGCGCGCTGATTTCGATGATTTGCGAGGGAATGTTGGATGCCGCGCCGTAGCCTCGATGATTTCAATCGACCACTGCATTCCGTGGATCTGATTGCCACGGATGTGTTTGATACGCTTTTGATGCGCAATGGTCTGTCGCAGCGATCACGCATCATCGCGGGTGAAAAGATGTTCGCCCGTTTTCTGAAAAGTCAGGGTTTGACCTTGCCCTCCGATGAACTCATCCAGGCCAGACTGCTTGCTGAAAAGATGGCTTATCGGGCCTTGAATATGGGAGGCGGTCGAGGCGAGGTGCGCCTTTGCGATGTCATCTGCCGCCAGCTGACTATTCTCGGGCTGCCTCAATCCCTGATCGAGAAGCGGATCGCCGTCGAGGTAGAAATCGAAAAGCGGGCCCTTTTTGCGAATGGCGATTTTGCCATGCTGTTGAGACGGCATCGCCAAAACGGCGTCAGGGTGGTGGCGATCACAGATACGGGGTTGTCCGGTGAAAAAGTCGGCGAACTCATCGACCATTTTCACGGCCCGGGCCTTCTGGACAAGATCTATTCAAGCGCGGATCTGAGGGCCAGCAAGCGACAGGGCGACCTGTTCTCCCTTGTCTTGCAGGCTGAAAGAGTGGACGCCTCCCGCGCCTTGCACATAGGTGACGACCTGCTTGCCGACTGTCTCGTGCCGAAGAGCATGGGTATACAGACCATCCATATGCCGAAGAAGCGGATCAGACGGCTCGTCTCACAGGGCAATGCAGCCCTGGCAGAAGGAATGCGGCACGTCAAAAGTGGATTGGGCTCCCGCGAGGCCATCCCGTCGATCAGCGATCAGGCTCAATTCGGTGAACATGTGTTCGGCCCGATCGTCGCTGAATTCTGTCTCTTTTTATGGCTGTATAGCCAGCAAGCGAGTTTGAAGGGCGATGCTGCAATGCTCTTTTGCGCGCGCGGGGGACTTGGCATACGGGAGGCTTTCGAACGCCTCCAATCCGTGCTCGGCTTACCTCTTTCATTGAAGCGCGAGAACATCCTGATTTCGCGCCTCGTTGCCGCCCGTACAGCTGTGGCGGCCAGAAACCCGGCTGTCCTCGATGAGCTGGCGCGCGAATTCGAAGGCTCAAGTTTCGCTGCCGTGGCATATGCGCTTGGCGGTCGTTCTTTCCATCTACCCGCCCAATGGCAGCAGGCCTTCGATGCGAGCGGCTTCTTCGACCTGTTGGATACGGCCGGCGGCGGCGCTGTCGCCCAGGAGATCGATCGTCAGAATGATTATTTCAAGATTCATATCGAACAGATCATAGGTGATGCCAAACGCATTATACTCTGCGACACCGGGCTTTATGGCAGTACGCAGAGGCTTCTGTCCGCCGGGCTGCCGGAGCGTCGCTTTGAAACGGTGCAGTTTGCCCGATGTAACTACAAGGGGCTCAGCGAAGACCATTTCCCCAATGTGGCTGGTCTGGTGGTCGAGGATCGCTTCTACAATCCCTTCAAGACGAGGACGGTGGTCTTGCGGTACTGGCATATCATAGAGAGCCTCTTTGAGCCGGTGGTACCTTCCGTCAAAACATTGAGCATAGGGCAAGACGGCACCGTGACCGGGAACTCGGGAGATATTCGTTTCGGTTGTCTCGATCCATCAAACGGCAATCCGCTCCTCACCGGCGCGTTGCGGTATATCGACGGCCTATCCAGTGGCGCGCAGGTTCTTCGCGACGCGGATCGGGCCTGGCTGAGGCTTAAACAGGCGATCACCAACCCGTCCAAGGCGGATATGATTGCGCTGGGTGTCAGTCCCCGTTCGGTTGATTTCGGGCGAAATGATTTTATCGCGACGCTTGCACCAACAACGAGGGCGGGCATGGCACGCAAGTTGATCGCCATGAAATCTGAATTATGGCGCGAAGGAGCGATTGCCCAGGAGTTTCCGCGGCTAAAACCCGCCTTGCTCCGGGCAGTGGGTCTGGCGCACGTCCTTCGAGGCTTCTCAGCCAAGCTGAACCGCTGAAGCCGTCCGGGAGAATGCAACAAACGGAACTTGTCTGACCATCGACGTCTCGGACAGCGCAGCACGATCCTGGCACTGCCTTTGAGCCAGCCCAAGGTCTTTCAACGAAGCGAGAGGGGTTCGTCGTTCATGAAGCCCACACTTCGACAATGACGGCAGTGAGACAGAGGCGTGGTGAAGAATGCTTGCGTTCGCAACTCTCAAAGGTGCCGGTTGGCTTGTCTTCTCCCGCTTCGTCGGGCGGTTTATCGATTTTTTCAACGTACTCATTCTCGCGCGCCTGCTGTCTCCCGCGGAATTCGGACTGGCGGCGCTCGCAATGGCGCTGGTTGTGGTTATCGATACGGTTCTGGAGGTGCCGGTCACGCAGGCACTGGTGCGACTTCAGGTGCTCGATAAGAGCCACCTTGATACCGGCTTCACTCTCGGCGTCTTGAGAAGTTTGGCGATCGCCGTGATCTTCCTCATTGCGACCTGGCCATATTCGCTGATCAATGGAAATCCCTGGCTCGTTCCGGTCATTGCGGCCATGGCGCTCGGCCCGATCGTGAAGGGGTTCATGAGCCCCGCCATGGTGCATTTTGCCCGCGCCCTCGAATTCCGTCCGACATTTGCGGTCGAGACGATCAGCAAACTGTGCGCTTTTGTGGCCGCCATCATCACCGTGGCTGCCGGTGGCGGCTACTGGGCGATCGTCGTCAATTTCGTGACTACGGCATTTGTGGCCACCATCGCCTCTTACCTGGTGGCGCCCTATCGGCCTGCGTTCTCGCTGAAGCGGCTCTCGGATTTCGCGGGCTTTATCGGCTGGTTCAGTTCGGCGCAACTTGTGTCCGCCTTGAACTGGCAGTTTGATCGTTTTCTGATCGGCTCTGCCGGCAACAACGCCATGCTCGGGCGTTATGCCGTCGCAAGTGACATCGCCGTCATCCCGACCCAGAGCATCATCGGCCCGGCCCTGCAGCCGGTCATGGCAGCGTTTTCGCAGATAAGTTCGAATGCGGACCGGATGAGGATGGCTTTCCTCAAGGCAAGCCGTTTCGCGATGCTGGTTTCGCTTCCCATTTGTGTCGGCATCTCCCTGACGGCAGACCTCGTGACCGATATTCTGCTGGGAGAGCAATGGAGCGACGCGGCGCCCTATCTTAGCCTGCTTGCCCTTTCGGTTATTCCCATACCCTATTTCCAGACGCTTTATTCCGCGAGCCTTGCTCTTGATCGTCCCTCTGTCATTTTCAGGCTCAATACGATCGACCTGTGCTTCCGGGTTCTTCTCATTTCCATCGGCTTCTACCTGTTTGCCGCCCATGGGGCGAGCATTGCCCGAATCCTGGTCGCATCCGTGATGGCTGTTTTCTACGTTGCCGAGGCTCGCCAATTGTTCGGGCTGGGGCCATGGAGGCAGCTCCAGAACAATTGGAAAGTTCTGGTTTCCGCTGCCGTCATGGCAATTGTCGTCACGTGGTGGCGGACGGAAATGCCGGTATCGGATCTGCCTGTCGTCATACAGCTTGCCACGGCGGCGAGCGTGGGCGCGGCAACCTATTTCGGGACATTGTTCGGTCTGGGTATGCGGATTGCCCGCACGGCCGGAAGGCCCGAGCTGGTCGACCGGTAATCTGTCAGATCAGAGCCCGAATGAGGCCGCGTGTCGAGCGGGTGCACGCACCCAGGCGATAGGCAAGCGCTCTACGGGCGCGTTCTCTGGGAAGCAGACTGAGGGCCGTGAAAAAGAGTGTCATGGAGACCTTCATCCGCAGCGGATTTTTGTCACGCCACAGCTGCCACACCAGTCCGGAGAGGCTTGCCAGGGAAATGCGTTTATCCTCCGCCACCGAAAGATAGAGGCGCCGCTCACGATAGAAATAAGCATGCTCAGCGGGTATCAGGCCGGATCGATAGCCATAGCCCGGCAGGATCCGGCGCAGATGCTCGGTTCTCTTGACGAACCTCTCAAGATCCCGGCGCAACGCCTGCGTATTCAGTTTGTCACCGAAACCGGAATCGTTGCGGTCATGGACCCGGTAAAGACCGAGCGTTTGCGGCAGACTGACCACATCGCCGATAAATGGAGCTGCGAACAGGATAATTCCATCAACCGCCCGATCGTAGTCTGCGTCCTTCAGGAGCTCGCAAACGTCGCGTCTAAAGACGTTTCCTGAGGTCGGAGGTGTCGCATACGCACCGGTGCGCAATACCCTCCCTGCCAGCTCACGCCCTCTGGACGCCTTAAGTTCGGGCATTGGGCCGCTGATGACATTGCCGTCGCCATCGATCCGCTTCAATGGAAACTGGAGTTTTGCGACGCCATCGTCCAGGTTGGCGACGATCACTTCCAGCGCCCCGGGAAGAAGTTCATCATCGGCATCGAGGAACAGGACGAAGGGTGTCCGTGTCTGCTCCAGGCCAAAAAGGCAGGCCTTGCGCTGGCCGCCATTCGCAAGACGAAACGCGCGAACTCCCAGGCCGCAGATCACCTCCCATGAATCATCGGTGGAGCCATCGTCGATCACGAGGACTTGGCACTGGCTGCACCTTTGCGAGAGGACGCTTTCAACAGCGCGCCTGATATACCGGGAATAGTTGAAGCAGGTGATGATGATCGCGAGCTTGAAGATGGGGGCGTTCTGATCGTCCGCGTGTCGGTCGGATCCGGAGGTATCCCACACCTGGGAAGCCGCCTGCGGTAAGGCTGCGGTGTCCCGGGCGGTCATGACCTTGCCCGATTGATTATGGTACCGATCACCGGCGCCCCGGCGCGCCGCAGTTGGTTGTGAACGTCTTTGACTTCGTCGATGGTCGTGCGACCGCTCTTTGCGACGATCAGCACGGCATCGGCATGAAATGCCAATGCAAGTGCGTCCATGGACGTATCAAGCGCGGGAAGATCGAATATCACGTCCCCCTTCAGCCGAGCGGTTTCCAGGACCCGCAGAACGCCAGGATGACGGAAATCGGCGAAAATATTGGTATGAAGGTCCTTCGAGTGGATCGGGAGGGTCGCAATGCCGTCGAGATCGCCGAACGACAACTGATCCGCCTTCAGACCGGAGATGGCCACATCGGCCATGGAGGTTGACGAACTGGACGTTTCTTCGACCATCGACGGCAGCCCCGAATAGAAGAACGTCACATAACGGCCGCCTCGGCTTAGAAGCTGGGCCATACTGAGGGACAGGGTCGAAACGCCGCTCTCAGTCGTTGCAGCCACGAGTGCGACGACGATGTTTCTTTCCCGGCGTTGCGAGCAGGCGACATCGATCGAGATTTTCAGATCACGGATGACGCTGGCATAGCGCTGCAGCGCCGGACTATCGATATGCCAGGAAATACCTGTCGTTTTCCCGGTGTCCGGAACGGTTGCCAGACATGGAATGCCGGTTTCCTGTGAGAGTTCCCTGGCGTTGCGCACGCGGCGATCAAAGGCCACGTTGATGGCTATGGTCGACATGCTGATCAGAAATCCCAAAAGCCCACCCAAAGCGGCGATGAGTTTCGTGCGCGGGCCGGAGGGATCAAGGGGTGGAAGTGCGGCGCCAATGATCCGGGCATCGGCATCCGGTGTGGCAAGAGCGGGTAGCGTGCCGTTTCTCATTGCCTCCCTGGCGGCATTGACCTGTGCGGCCAGCGCATCCAGTCGCCCCTGCAGCGTGTCCGTGCCAGCTCGTGCCATCTGCTCTTTGGAGGCAATCGATTGGAGAATGTATCCCGACACCATCGCATTTGCGACGCGGGCAGGAAGCGTCTGATTATATGACCAGAATTCGATCTCGACGACGTAAGATTGCCCCACGCGTCGCGCGCTCAGCCGCTTGACGAAATTCGCAAATGCAATGCGGCGGGCGTTCTCGCGGGGATCCGCGGTCGGGTCCAATGCGTCTTCAGCCCGCCTTGACGTCTTTCCAAGCGTTTTTAATCCACTATCGACGAGCGTCGACATCGTGTCCTGCATCTGTACCGCCAAGCCTCTGAACTCTTCCGGTGGCCGCGGACCAAGTTCGGCGTCGCCTTGAAGGACAAGGCTATCGAAGACGGCAGAGAGAAGCCGCTCCGAACGGATGATCTGCAGTTCGCTCTCGGCGTTGTTCAGGTCCAGGTTCTGCTGCGCATTGATATCGCGGCCGATGTAGGCAAATTGCCGGGGCTCCAGCAGAAGCGTGGCAGTCGCGTTATAGACCCGAGGGAGAGAGTTTGCATAAAGGAAGGCGAGCAGGAACCCCGCGGCCGTACATGCGATGAGCCGTATCTTGTTGCGCCAGGCAAGGGCAATCACCAGACGCAATAGGGCGAGGGGACCTTCGCCCGCATCGCCTATCGGCGTGCGATCCGTGCGCCAGAGGCGGGACGCTCCCTCCAGAGGACCAGGTCTGTTGATTGTCATCTGGCCTTGCCTCCGGATCTCAGCGGAAGAGGGTTGAAAACTGACAACTGAGCAGCGCGCTCAGGGTCCAGGCGTCCTCTTAGAACATCCGCAACGCCCATGAGGTTGCCTTTGACCCTCCCGCGTCGATCGATAAATGGCTCCGCCCACAACATCCGGCCGAAATTGCTGACGATGTTGCGCAGGACCTGGTCGGTAACCTGTGCAAGCGTCATGGTACCCTTGCGCATCATGTAGAGCGGGTTAACGATCTGTGAATACCCGAGCCGCTCACCGCTCACGCGACCGCTCTTGACGCCCATGTGTACGCCGGAAACCTCGTCCGATTTTACGAACCGTCCGCCCTGCTTGGCAAGGGCGGCAGCGAAGTCGCGATCCTCCAGCCACCCGTACAGAACCAGTCGCTCGTCGAACCTTGTATCGCCGATGGCAGACACGCGGAAGGCCATGTTACAGCCATAGGGACTGTAAGGCTCATGCCACCTGGAACCAGGCGGCGGTGCGGTATCCAGAAGGCGAAGAGCCTCGTCGAAGGGGATGCCGGGTCCTTTGATTCCATCGGCTACGACGTGGCCCGTTAGACCCACGAGGCGACTCTCATCGCGAAAGGCGCAGGCCGCGGACGCCAGCCAGTTTCTATGGGCGACGAAATCGTCATCGAAGAAGACGACCACGTCCGTTTCGGGAGGCAAGTTGGCGAGCGCCAGGTTGCGTTGGGCCGCAAGGCCAGGCCTCCCCGTCACGATCGTCACTCTCGGATCGGAAACCAGGTCGCCGGCGTCACTTACGTCTGTACAGGACACGACCAACGTGTCCGGACGAACCGTCTGGGTCGCGAGAAGATGGCGCACGGTTGCGCTGACGACGGCCGGACGGCCGCGGGTCGCAATCACAACCGCGACGCTCGGTGCAGTCGAGCTACGTGACCTGTGCTGAGCGAGGCCTCTCGCGGGGTCTTGAAGCAGTTCCCGATAACCCGCGGCGGTGTTCGTCCAAGAGAAATTGCGCACCTGTTCCAAGCCCCGACCACGCAACTCGCCTTTGAGCAGATCGGACCGCTTTAAGGCTTCGATATGGCCGATCCACTCATCCGGGCGAAAGGGAGAGGCCATCAGCGCCGCCTTACCGCATACTTCCGGCATGCTGGCGCAATCGGACGCCACGACGGGGCAGCCCAAGGCCATGGCTTCGACAATAGGCAGCCCAAAACCTTCGGTCGTGGAGGGAAACACCAGACAGAGTGCGTGTTTCAGGAAATAGGCAAGGTCGTCGTCCGAAACCCGCCCGACGAGGAGAACGTTCGGCAGCTTTTCGAGAAGCTCGGAAGCAAAAATCCCGTCGCTCCCTCCGGCAACGACGATGTCGATATGCAGGCCATCCAGAGCTTCTGCGGCCTTCGTCAACAAGCCAAGGTTCTTGTGCTTGGCACGCGAGGCAAGCGCCAGAACGAATTGGCGGTCCCGCTTACCTATGGCGCCGACGACTTGTGGCGCGGTCTCCGCCCGCCCGGCGTCCCATTCGAGAGCGTGTTCATGTCCATTGGGAAGGACGGCGATGTCCTCCCGCCGGACAGGCAGGTAGCGCGCAAGCTGCCGGGCTGATGCATGAGAAACCGTAGCAATGCGGGCGGCGCGTCGAACCAGAAGCGGCTGCAATCGAGAATAAGCCATGCGGAAGGCGGGGCTATAACTTTCCGGGGCGGCGAAAATGTTGGCATCATGGATGCAGACGATCTGATCCTTTTTGAAGGCCGGCGCCGAATTGCAAAGATTGAGCAGCGGCCCATGGCCAGTCCGGGCAAGCACGATCTGCTCCCACGCATGCCCCCCGAACGAACCGGACATGACCAGCGGAAGTCGGACAAAGCCCGGATCCGTGGTGCCGGTGGGCGCGATCATCGGCAGGCGCTCGTCATTACCCAAGGTGCGATCGAGCGCCTTGACGACGTTCATCGCGTAGCGTTGAACGCCCGTCGCATTTTGTGTCAGGAACCGCCCGTTGATGGCGCAATGCTCAATTGAGCTCACGATCGCTCTCCGTCATGGTTCGCCCGCTCCCCGGGACGATGGAGAGGAGATATCGCGAACGGTGAGCGGGAAGGGGACGCAGCCTTGGTCGGCGAATAACGAGACCATAGCGACACGTAGACTGCGGTCTCTTTTTGGTGAGAGTTTCTGCTGAAGATTCCAGAACTGGCTTGCAAGATGTGCTGATCCCTTGATGCTGCTGCATTGTGTTTGCCGTATGCCCTAGATCCCTTCCACCGGCCGCCACGAGCCGAACTGCCGCGCTGGATCAGGAGGAGCCTGCAGCCGAATCTATCTCGCTGGGAAGCGTGAGAAGATGTTCGCCGTTCGGCAGGCCTGGCTGCCACCGGCGCCTATCCCCGAGATATTCAATAGCTTCCCTGCGCCCTTAGGACCGCAGGAACGGTTTTGGCCATTATGACGATATCGCCCCAGATGCTTTGTTCGCGGACATAGCGCATGTCGAGTTCGACGCGTGCATTGTAGCTGATGTCATTGCGGCCACTAATTTGCCAGAGCCCGGTCAGACCTGGCCGAACCCGGATGTAGTCCACGAAGTAGCGACCATAGAATTCCGCCTCACTCGATACGATCGGGCGCGGGCCGACGATGCTCATATGCCCTAGCACGACGTTGAAGAGCTGCGGGATTTCGTCGACACTGCTTTTGCGCAACAGGGCGCCAAGCGGCGTAATCCTGGGGTCGTTCTTCAGTTTGTGCGTGGCTGCCCATTCGGCCCGCTCCGACGGATTGGCGGCAAGATGCCGAAGCAGGGCCTCCTCGGCATTTGGGACCATGGTCCTGAACTTGAGGCAAGGGAACATAACCCCGTTCTTGCCAACCCGGCGGTGCCTAACGAAAATTGGGCGACCCTGGACGGCATAAAGCAGGGCGATCAGCATCACGATCATCGGCATGAGGACGATAAGTCCCACAAGGGACATTGCCGTGTCGAGAGCGCGTTTGAGAGGGATCGAGAGGCGATGCGACGCTTCATTTCCGATCTTCGAGAAAGCGAATTGTTCAGGTGCGTGGAGATGCGCGCTGTTTACCGCATTCAAATTACCACTGACATTCATGTCATTCATCTGCGTGCTCCGTGCTCCAGAAAAGACGAAAGGATGTGGGCAGATAATTTAGAGCGGCATCCAGACTCAGGTTAGCTCGTGGTATTTCATTTGACAATACTTTTATTGCGGCGCACTATTTAGAACAATTAGGGTACATATGCCTATATTTACCGATATATAGAATGGTTAAACTGAATGAAAGGGGGTAGATAATTGTGTTTACTTCTTTCGATCTATAAGGCGACCTAAATTGCTACAGTGGCTGCGCAATTCGGCACTGTACTTGATCATAGGGGAGACTTCCATGCGGGTGGCAATTGTCCATTACTGGTTGGTCGGAATGCGGGGTGGAGAAAAGGTCCTGGAGGCCCTCTGCCGGATCTATCCGGGCGCCGACATCTACACGCATGTTTATGATCCTACTGCGATTTCCCCGGAAATTCGGAAGCATCGCATCCATACGACCTTCATCGATTCCCTGCCCTACGCGAAGCGGCTGTACAAAAAATACCTGCCGCTGATGCCCATGGCCTTGGAGCAACTGGACCTCAGCGCGTACGACCTAGTCATTAGTAGCGAGTCAGGACCTTCAAAAGGAGTAATACCTACCTCCCCGGCCATCCATATTTGTTACTGTCACTCGCCGATGCGATACATTTGGAACATGTACAACAAGTACTATGAAACCTCCGGCAGGCTGACGCGGATCATGATGCCACCGCTGGCGCATTATTTGCGGACCTGGGACGTCGCGACGGCCAGCCGCGTCGATGAGTTCATCGCCAACTCCACGACGGTGGCGCAGCGGGTGAAGAGCTATTACCGCAGGGATGCTCAGATCATCCATCCGCCGGTCGATACCCAGGCGTTTAGACCGGTCGCCGCCCGTGACCTCGAGGATTATTATCTCATGGCTGGGGAACTGGTGAGTTACAAACGCCCGGATCTCGCCGTGGAAGCGTTCAACCGGATGAAGGCGAAGCTGGTGGTGATCGGCGGCGGCGAGATGTTGGATCGCCTGCGCAAGATCGCCGGGCCCACCGTGACGGTCATGGGGGCTCAGTCTTTCGAGGTTCTTCAACACCATTATGCGCGCTGCAGGGCGCTCGTTTTCCCGGGGGAGGAAGATTTCGGCATCGTGCCGGTTGAAGCGATGGCGAGTGGCCGGCCCGTGATCGCCTATGGGCGGGGCGGGGCGACGGAAACCGTCATTGCCGGCAAGACCGGCGTGTTTTTCTTCACCCAATCGGTTGAGGCAGTCATCGATGCCGTGGAACGCCTCGACAGAATGGATCTCAATCCCGCCGATGCCGTTGCGCGAGCGCAGGATTTCAGGACGGCGGTGTTCATCGACAAGTTCAGGTCCTACGCCAATCACCTCACCGGTCAGGCGCCGATCTGGGATGACGTACGGATAGCCTAGCCAGCCTGGGCAAAGGAGTGACCGGATGCAGCAACTGAGCTTTTTACAACGCCCGTTTACCATGCGTGTCAGGTCGTCGGCCGCATCAGCGTTTCGGCCGTATTGCTTGGCCAGGCTCCTCCTGCTTTTGGCGATTTGGTTTGCGGCATTTTTTCCGGGCATGCCGGCAAGGGCGGCCGACTATACGCTCGGCCCGCAGGACGTTCTCAAAATTCGCGTTTTCGAATGGCGGCCGAATGCCGGGGTGGCATTCGAGTGGGTGCCATTGACGGGTGAATTCGCCGTCTCCGCAGCAGGCACATTATCGCTCCCTATCATCGGCACGGTTTCGGTCGCCGGCAAGACGTTGGATGACGTATCAAGCTTGATCGGAGAGCAGCTCCAGAGACAGGTCGGCTTGCAGAAGCGCCCCAATGCTTCCGTGGAGGTCTCGGTCTATCGACCATTCTTTGTGACGGGCTTGGTGTCCAAGCCAGGGAAATACGGCTACGTTCCCGGCTTGACCGTGATCCAGGCAATCAGCATGGCGGGCGGGCTGGGAGGGGCCGATCCCGAGATGATCGGTCTCCAGCGCGACGCGCTCGTTACTCAGGGAGACCTCGGCCAGTTGGAAATAGAGCATTATGGCCTTCTGGCACGCCAGGCTCGTGTCGAGGCGCTTCTCGGCGGAGCAGCCACGGTCTCGTTCTCACAGGAACTGACATCGCAAGCCACGCGGCCGGCCCTGGCGCGCATGATGCAGGACGAACAGGCTTTGTTCGAAACCCGGCTGCATCTGATGAACACGGAACTCGACAGGCTTGGCCAGGCGAAAATTCTGGCAACGAACCAGCTCGAAACACTGCGGCTCAAGGAAGTCTCGCTCGCCAGGCAGACCGAGATGGCGACCAAGGACCTCACTTCGATCAACAAGATGGTGTCCCAGGGGCTGACTGTATCGTCTCGTCAGCTGGGTGCAAACCAGGGGCTTGCGGATCTCGAAAGCCGCAGCCTGGATGTCTCGCTCGCAATTCTCAAGACGCAGCAGGATCTCGCCAAGCTCGATCAGGAAATGGGTGATTTCCGCCAGAAATACCGAGGTGACGCGCTTGCCGAGGCTGTTGACCTGCGCGACCGGTTGGCGGCCAATTCTGAAAAGGCGAAAACGGCACGGGCCCTTCTGGCAAATATCGAACTGCGCGCTCCCGCAGTCCTCGCCGCGCTGGAATCCGACGGCAAACCCGCCTTTATGACAATGGTGAACCGGACGATCAACGGTGCGATGCAGACCTTGGTCGTGAGCGACAATGATGAAGTGGCCCCAGGCGACGTCGTGCGGGTGGAGAGACGTGTGAAAGACATTCGCCCGAAGAATTTCTGAAATTCGGCCAGGACCGACAGCACAAAACCGTCAACCAGCTCGGTGCCGGAAGCTAGCCAATTCCTCCTTGCTTGGAACATTCCGCACATGGTAGGATAAAATTCTAAAATACCGGAGATGAAGCTGGTAAAGGACGCTGATGACTTGGGATTTGGTCATTGCATTCATCATCGGTCTGCTTTGCGCGGTCCGATTGCCAATTTTGATCTTTACGCTTGTCGTTCTGGTGGTCATCGTCGTTTTGACGGTAACGGCAATTGTTCTTGGTAATTCGCTCTTCGAGGCGCTGACCTGGGCGTTCCTCGTTGCGGCGGCGCTTGAGGCGGGATGCGTAGCCATGAACGGGATATTCTATCTGCTTTATGTCCGAAGGCACGTAAACGAGCGGAAGCAATCCCCGTTGGAAGTGAATTCGAAATTTTCTGGTACGAGAGAGCTCACGGCTTCGCGCCCGAGTGCATTCATGCGGCGCCTCATCGCTCGGCTTCTCTAATTCCGGCACTCTTTTCGAGGGTGGAAAGCGCAAGCCGTTGAGCATCTGCCATACCGTAGCGAAAGCGATAGCCGGCCTCCTTGAGGCGCTGGTTGGAAAAGCGCATTCGCCATAAAGGGTTTCTCAAGGGCAGGGTTCTAAATCTCAGGAAGTCGTGGAGCCAGTCGGCAATTGCCGGTATCGGCACGCTTTTGTAGCGTCGGTCGTGGCTGACGGAAAACGCCTTTCGCATGAAATCGATGTGCCGGGGATCGGGGCAATCATCTTCCGCGAGGTTATAGACTTCAACCTCGCCCGGGAGGCCGCGGCCTGCCAGGCCACGCACGATAAACCAGATCATCGCATCGGAAACATCGCCAACATAGATGTGATGCGCATGACGATGCGCGGCAAGCAGCCGTTTGATTGGGCTCCAGTCACGGATTCCGATCAACTGGTTGATATCGACGACCACGGCGGGACGCAGGATCGTAAAGCGGGTCCGTTTTGCCACCGCGCGCAGCGCAAGTTCGCCCGCAAGTTTGGTCCGCCCGTACATCCGAACATAGTCGAGAGCCCAATATTGCGAGGCGATATCCCGATCGACAGTCAACACCGGCGAAGTCTCGTCGATCAGACGCTGTCGCCCGCTCCCATAAACCGAAACGGTGCTGGCATAACAGAAAGCGGCGATGCCTTGACGCTCGGCGGCCTTGGCAAGTTGTCGCGTCGCTTCCACGTTGACCCGCTGCATGCGCTCCATCTTGCCGAGTTCGGCGGCAAGGTGCAGGACCGCGCAGCAGCCGTTGACGAGGCCGTCCCAGTCATCATCCACCATGAAGTCGAACCGCCGCCACTCAAGGAGACTGTCAACCTCGCCTCCATCCGCTGCCAGTGGCTTCGACGTCGTGGCTCGTACGGCATAACCCCGTTCAATCAGATCCGCGACGACGACCTTGCCGATCCTGCCGGTCGCACCAGTCACCAGAACGGGCTTGGCCTCAGGCAAATCTGGCATGGGCCGCCGCCGGGACTGGTTCTCGATATTGGTGTTCGATCTTGATGTGATCGGCGAGGCGGACGGCCAGTGCGACGATCATTTGCGTCGGATTGCAATGCCCCGCCGTCGGGAAGATCGAGCTGCCCAGCACGAAGAGACCGCTGACGCCATGCACTTCGCAATTGACATCGACGACGCCGCGGCCGGGCTCCTCGGACATGCGCGTCGTTCCGGTCGGATGGGCGACGTCTACAAATGTCGAGGGAATTTCGGCGCCATCCTTGACCCATTCCTCAAGCTTCGGTGCAGGCAGGCCGGCTTTCGGCAGTTCCTCGACAGCCAATTCCGCCATTCTGCGCATGGTGCGGGACTCGTCGCTATGGCTGCGCCAATCCACGCGTGGCAACCGTATGCCCAGGCGATCACGTCGTTCCGAAAGGGTCACGCGGCTATCGGGATTAGGCACCTGTTCGCACATGCATTGCAGGTTGAGTTCGGTCAGCTTGCGCGGCACGCCGTTCTTCGCGCCTAAAAAGTCCTTCAATCCCCTGACGAGCAAATTGCTGTTCGCAATGATACTGAATATGTCCTGCGGCAGCTTCGGAACGCGTCCCGCTATACGCCGCAAGGCATCCCAAGGGTCATCCGCCGCCAGCACCTCGCCGAGCCAGCCGGCGCAGTTGAGCAGCTCTTCGCGTCGTTGAATATCCGGGCTCAGCCGAAATCCGGCGCGAAAGAAATGGCGGCTGACATTGTATCGGCCAAAGCGTTTTTGAAGCGCATCGGAGCCTGCGAGGGAAAATGTCGCCACTGAACCCCGCAAATGATCCATGAGGTAACGTCCCACCTGGTCATGGTCGTTTCCCACGCCATGAGGTTTTGTCTCGTTGGAGTTCAAAAGCGTGCGTGCGTTTTCGATGCCTCCGCAGCACAGGACCACGACGGGAGCGGTCAGGACAGCCTGGCTGCCGTCGGCTGTCGCAAATCGTACGCTGCGAACGGCGCCTCCCGAATCCGATACCTGGACGCTCTGCACCGTCGCCCCGGTGACGAGCGTCACGTTGGGGCCGATCCGCTTGGCCAGGTGGCGACCGAAGCGCATATATTCGTACGGATAAGCCTCTTCAGCGTCCCGACTGAATTGCCAGAAGAAAGGTATCAGAACATCCGGATCGAGATCCGGCGTTGGCCGCTCGCGACCGGCAATAGACCAGAATCGCTCATCGTTATAGCCGTTGCCAAGAGCCAAGCCGAGATGGGTGGTGGTGCGCGCCAGATAGGGTTCGAGGTCTGCGCCGTCGATCGGCCAGCCGGAATGGGGAACCCAAGGCCGCTCCTCGTAGTCGATCGGGTCGAAGGGGCCGCAACGTCCACCCCAGGTATGGGAGCTTCCGCCAACGACTCGATTGCGAACGGACCATTGATCGCTCGCGCGCGCACGCCCGACATTGTCGATCTCGTCAAGCGCATCCGCCCGCGGATCACGGGCCATGCCGCCGCTTTCCAGAAGTGTGACGCGCAGGTTTGTGTTCGACAATTCCTGGGCAATTGTCGTGCCGGCCGGTCCTGAGCCCACAATGCAGATGTCACAGCGCGACAGGGGAAGTACAGTTTCTCCCGGTATTGAATTTAATTCAATGATTGACATCCAGGAAACCTTTACTGTTGCAATTTGTTCGACAATAGCTCAATCTTATTGAACTTGCGGCGAGAGGTTTTCTTGCTTGTCGCCGCGTTTTGACTTGTCGCTCCAGCAGGGATGTTTCCGACGTTTTTTATGGGAGGTTGCTCTTTACTGTACAATGTCTGCTGACAAATTCAAAGAGGTAGTTGTATGCAAACAGCAACCGTGCCCTACTCCGAAAGACTTAGTGGCCATACACCTTTGAAGATTCTCTACGTCCAACCGGGTACGGGGGCTTTCGCCGGTATCGAGAGGGTCGTGGATACGATCTGTTCCGGCCTGATCGATCAGTATGGAAACGACTTCGAAGTGGACGTGCTCTACACCGCGGTTCACAAGAACCGCCCCACGGAAGACAGGAAATATACCATTATCGACCGGGTGGCTTCGAGCCGGATCGAGCTGATGCGCAACTTCCGCAACGTCATCGGAGCCAAGGATTATGACCTGATCGTCGTGCCCCAGATCGAGCCGACGGTGATCTGTATGGCCTCCTGCATCGGTATCCGGCGGCGGTTTGCGGTCCATCTCCACGGCAATCCCAAACTGGAGTGCAGTCACATCAAGGCCAAGCTACTTTTCCTGTTGATGAAGACGCTTTTCCTGCCGAAGATAGCGTCGGTTTTCGGAACCTCGCCGCGGCAGCTCAAGTCATTTAATGCGATGTTCAAGAGCAAGCGTCCGCATTACTGGGTGCCCAACCCGGTGCGAAAATTCGACCTCTCCCATGTCGACCACGCCCGCACGGACGACACCGTGACTTTTGTCAATGTCGGCCGCTTCTCGTTCCAGAAAGGCCAGGACATTCTGCTTGCCGCGTTTTCCGAACTGCGGAAGAAACGCAGCAACGTCCTGCTGAAAATCGTCGGTTTTGGCGACGGGGAGGCGGCCCTGCGCGCCGAGATCGACCGCCGCGACCTCGGGAATGCGGTCAGCCTGGAGCATCATCCCGACAATCCTCAGCCCGCGCTGGCGGCAAGCGACGTCTATGTCTCCACATCGCGCTGGGAGGGCTGGTCGCTCGCCATATGCGAGGCGTTGCGGTTCGGTTTGCCCGTCATCGCGACCGATTGTGAATTCGGCCCGAGCGACATTCTCGTTGATAGCAGGCTGGGCCTGCTTGTGCCGGTGGATCGTCGCGAGGAGCTCGTGAACGCGATGGTTTATTATTGCGACAATCTGCGCGCCGAGCAGGCCCATGCCGGCTTCCGGCAGGAGTTTATTGACTGTTACAGCCCGGAGCGGGTGGTCGAGGTGCATGCCAACGCGTTGCGGAGCGCGGCAGCGGCCTAGGTGCTTATACGAGCCCGACGAAAGTGACGTGAGGTGTATCATGACGAGGTTGCTGTCCCGCCGCTCATTCGCCATAGGCTCGCTGGCCTCGGCCGGTCTCGTCGGCGGTCTCGCCTGGCGATCGAAGGCCGCCGCCCCACTGGAGGATCCAACAAGCGGACGAACTGTGATATTCGAGGACAAATTCACCGCACTCGATTGGTCGACATGGAACGCCGGGCCGAAGCCGACCACTTCCGACCCGGGTTTTTACGGCCGTTCGGCCTTCGCCAGAGACAGCGGTGAAGAGGGTTTCAATCCCTATGCGATTGTTGATGACCCGAACGCAAGCGATGGAAGGGCATTGGAGGTGACCGCAAAGTACATCGGCCGGCCGATGGAGGTCCCGCATTATTACGGTAATGGATTTGCCGAGTTTCAGTGGATATCGGGCAACATTCAGACGGCTCGTCGCGACGGCACGATCTTGAAAGGTTGGCGGCGCGGTTATTTCGAGGCGCGGATGCTGTTTCCGAGACACCCGCTGAGCTGGCCGGCTTTCTGGATGATGAACGGCCGCAGCGTCTTGCATCCTCAGACGAGCATCGAAATCGACGTCGTCGAGCATAAGGGCTGGGAACCCACGCTCTACGGGGCCTATCTGCACGAGTGGGGGCAACCCGGTGAACATCACGAAGGAACCGGTGTGCCGACCCCGATCGATATGACAGCCGGTTACTGCCGATACGGGGTGCTCGTCACCGATACGGAATGCACGATCTACTTCGAACGACAGCCTATCATTGATACCAAGACTGGAATGCCGGCGATCTGGACGATCACCCGCTCCGCCGAACTCGACACCAATCAGGACGTGTTCTGGCCAGTCCTCACGCTTGCCCTGCGTTCGGATGTCCCCTATCCGCAACCGCTCTTACCCGCCGACACGATCACCCATATGCGGGTCGACTATTTCCGGGTCTACGCCTGACGGAAAGGCTTTGGGCGCGTCGTGAATTCACCTTCACCGGAATGCAACGGCGGCGAGGGAACCGCCATGGCTTCGTGCTCCGGTTCAGCGCTCGAAAGACCAGCCAGGATGAAGAACACAGGGCCGAGATCGACTGTCGGTCCCGCAACCATGGCGCCGATCATCAGGCAGGCGCAGCCGTTGCGCGCGGCAAGCCGGACATCCGAGGTGACGGTACGGGGCGTCCCGCGCCGTTTCGAAAATGCCGAAATCGCAAAGAGCATAAACATGATCGTTCCGGGTATCCCGACGTTCGAGAGCAAGGCGAACAGAAAGCTTGACGTGCGAGAGGTGCCGAGGCCAACGCCGAGACCATAGGAATCGAGAAAATTCTGGTACCCGTACGTGTTCCAGGAGCCGCGTTCGACCGCGGAATGCGAGGTGGATTTGCTGAAGATAAGCAGGTCAAAATAGTTGTAGAGCTGTCGGAAAAGCTCGTCGTTGAGGGCTATCGCCAACGCGACGAGGCAAATCAGAGGCGGCGCGAACAGAACGATCGCCGAGCTGTTCCGGGTTCCAGACCGTCCGCCGCAGCGGAAGAAGGCTGTGATGTACAAGATCAGGAAGCACAGCGGCAAAGCCAACAGTCCCGCCGAAGACGTGGAGCGTATTACCAGCAGCGTCGTGACGAGAAAAAGTGCCCCGCTCCACCTCAGGTCGCGTCCGCAGAGCCACAGCGTGCCCGTAAACCCGATGGAGGCGAGACTGATGCCGGCGAATGCCGACGCCTCCGGCCATGAGCCGACGATACGCTTGACACCGGCTACGACGTCATCGTCGTGAAATGTGTATTGGGCGTTGCGGATATAAAGAAAGAGATCCTGCGCTCCCGTGCCATAGGTCACGAGGTCGAGGAGAGCGAAGAAGGCATTCGCCCCGGCGAATACCAGAACGCCGACGGTGATCGCCCGGAAGCCGGCAAGAGTGGATCCGATTGCCAGGATCAGTACATAGGCAAGAAGATCCGCGGAAACATAGACCGCCTGGGTAAAATTGCTGGAGACCGGCCCCAAAGGGACGGTGCTTCCGGTGGATGGATATTCGGTGACGCCGAGTGGAATGATGTCTGTCATGCGGGCGAGCAAGCGCGGCGCAAAAAAACCCAGCACCGTTCCGTAGATCAGCATGCAGGCCAACCAGAACCCCGGCCTGGGAAAGGACAGCGCCTTGACCGCGATGCTGAACTTGTTTCGGTAGGTCAGGACGCTAAGGGCAAGGAATGCGAGGAAGAGGTGCGCTGGCTGGATGTTTGCAGATCCCATCAGGATCGCGGCAGCCGCCCCGAAAACGGATAGGCCGATGAAAACGACGATGCTGGCGTGGTAGCCCGCAAACAGACAGTAGATACCCAGAACGAACGTAAATATCCCGATCGGTTCCAAACTCATCCGCGATACCCGTTGCTGCCGGCGCGCATCAGCCAATCGGCCCGGTATTTGATGCCGCCGAAGGAGATGCCGTGCCGAGGGAAGTCGCAGCCGAGTTTCCCGCCTGGGCGCCTTGCTCGATCCTCCTCTGCTTTTCGACGACGAAAGTCGGCGGATCTCGCTCGGCGCCTGGCTTGGCACCGACACCAGGGCGCAGCAGCGTGACGATCGCCTTCCAGCTCCTCAGCATCGGGTCCAGATAGGCGCCCTTGATCGTATTGAATTTCTGTAACGAAGCATCGCTGTAGCCGGAGATACCGAATATCGCCTTCTCTCCTTTTTCGGGCCTGTAGCCGGTTCCAAACATCCAGTCGAAGATCGAAAGATTGGTTCCGAAATTCTTGTCCCAATGACGCTCGACCTTGCTGTGGTGAATCTGGTGCATGTGGGGGCTGATCAGGAAGTGATCGAACCATCCGAGACTGATTGGAAGATGCGAATGCTTGAGGGGGTCGAGCGTCCAGAGGGTGAATATCTTGCTGGCAACGGCCCGTAGCGCAACGGCCTCTATCAGGCTGATGCCGAACAGGAACATGAATATCCCGGCAACCATGCCGGTGATCACGCCCGCTACCATGCCGCCATATACCAGCGGGAGCGAGTGGCCGCGCCTGGATGTCAGCGGATTGAGGAAATCGGCGGAATGGTGAACCTTGTGCAGTTCCCATAAGGCGGGCACCTTGTGTTCGAGGTAGTGCACCAGATAATCGGCGAACTCGGCGGCGATCAGCATCAGGATCGTGCATGAGACCGTGACCAGGTAATTTATGCCGAGCGGCGAAAAATCGGAAAAGACTGATCGCAGGCCAAAGTCGATCGCGCTGGAAATCAACGCCGTGGCCGCGAGGCCTGGAGCGACGAAGAGGAAGTCTGTCAACTTTCTCCAGACATAGATGATGACATCCATGTGGAAACTCTTCGATGTGAGTACATTGAAGGGAACGCAGTGCTCGAACATCTCCTTGAATGAAAAGTCCGAACTGTTACGCCATAGCGAGAAGAAGAAGGTCACCAAGCCCGCTCCAAAGAAGATTCCCCATGTAATGGCGAACTGCGGAAAATTGAGAAAATATGACTGCAGATTTTCCATCTCGTTCCCTTTCACTCGCTCCGTGGAGCCGAACTTGCTTCACGTCTGCACGCATGGGGGGACTGTCTATGGTCGATATGTATGACAACGCATGGAATGCAGTGACGGATGTGCTCGTCGCAAACTATCGTTAGGGCAAAACGTAAGGCGCGGACGTCTTGTTGGACCGAGTTCTACGTAATCAAAGTATCGCAACCAGATTTTACGGTTTTGAAACACGCTGGCAACCGGATCAAAAGGTTTAAGCCCTGCGACCTCCCAATGGCGTTTCGTCGGGAAACGACCTGTCCCAGAGATGCGCCGCAGATCTGATTTCCGAAACAGTCCCGCTGAACGACCTGTCCCACGCCCCAGAGGCACGGAATTCTTCATTGCTGACATAAAACTCTTACATGTCGGGAGGAAATCTGCTGCCGGCAGGCCCCGAGGTCTGGAAAACAGAAGAGGGCATTTCTGATGACGACATTGCAGCAGGTGGCGATAAGAGCCGGATGCTCTCTGGCGACCGCGAGCCGGGCGCTCAATCGCAATGGCAATGTCAGCGACCGTATGGCCCGCAGGGTTCGCCGTGCGGCGGCGGAACTCGGCTATCGGCCCCTAACTTCCGCGGCGGGCAGACTGGGGCAACGGCCAGTGATCGGCGTGTTGATCCCCAGCATTACCAATCCCGTCTTCGCCTCGTCGCTTTCCAGTATCCAGAACCGCATGCTGGTCGCTGGCCATGGCGTGCTGATTGCCCAGTCGAACTACGACCCTGCACGCGAGGCGGACGCAGTCGCTTCGCTTCTCAACGACCGGCCGACCGGCCTGATCCTGACCGTCTGCGATCCCGATACGAGTGTTGCCCTCACGTCCTCGCTGCCGCCAACCGTGCTTCTCAACAACCTGCCGACCCCGCTGTTTCCTGCTGCCGTCACGGTTGACAATCGCGGTGCCAGTCGTGAACTGACGCAGATGCTGATCGGTCTCGGCCATCGACGCATCCTGTTCCTCTCCGGAAATTTCGCGGCCTCCGACCGCGCGCGTCGCCGGCATGAGGGTTATCGCGATGCGATGATCAAGAACGGCATTGCACCGTTGGAAGCGGTCGAGATTTCCTTCCTCGACGGTTACGACCAGCTTGATCTCAGCGCGGCGCTCGCGACCGCGTCGCCAACCGCGATCATCGCCTCCAACGATCTTCTTGCGCTGGGTGTCATCAGTGCGCTGCGGCGCGAAGGACTTTCTGTACCGCGTGATATTTCTGTCGCCGGTTTCGACGGGATCGCCATCGGACGGCTGATGGACCCACCGCTGACAACGGTGGAGATGCCGGATGCGAGCATGGGGGCGGCGGCGGCCTCGCTGCTGCTGGACATGGCCGAGAATGCGGCGCCTGCCCGGCATCTCGACGTCGCTTATATGCTGCGACGGGGCGGCACGGTGCGGGCAATCCGGTAACGCTTCGTCAAAAAAGGAAAACCGCCGCTTCCGATCGGAAGCGACGGCTCGTGGTGCGGTTAGGCCGGATTGGAGTTTAGCTGCGCGGCAGCAGGCCCTTCACTTCGGAAGCAGCATCTTCCAGCGCTTCCTTCGGGGTGGCCTGCTGTTCGACGATGCGCGACAGGTTCTCGACGATCGCCTGGGTGACCTTGACGCCGTTGGTGCCCGGGAAGGCGTACCAGGGAACCATTCGATCCATCTGGTTGAGGCCGGCGACGAAGAGCGGGTTTTCCTTGTAGAAATTGCCGAGATAGTCTGGCGACTTGGCGGCAAGCTCGTTGTTCGGAACGTAGCCGGTGCCCGGGACGACGACCGAGGCGCCATAGGGACCGGCGGCGAACTTGGCGAACCTCCAGGCGGCCTGCTGCTTCTCGGCATTGCGGGCGAGGATGACGACGGCGTTGCCGCCGGTCGGCAGCTTGCCCTTGACCGGGTCGATCAGCGGGATCTGCGCGGTGCGCAGGTCGAACTTGTCGCCGACGCTCTTGATCGTGTTGCGCAGCGCGCCGGTCGTCTTGAACTCGATGCCGACCTTGCCGGCGAAGAAGGCCTGTTCACCGGCCTGGGCCGTGAAGACCGGCAGGCCACCCTTCTTGACCATCTGGTCGAGAACGTTGACGGCCTTTTCGCCTTCCGGACCCGCGAAAGCGACGGACTTTTCGTCGGCACTCAGCATCTGGCCGCCGGCGCCGAACAGGAGTGCCGAGAACATCCAGTCGTCACCCTGCCAGCGGAAGTCGATGCCTTCGACACCATTGCCGAGCGCCTTGATCTTGGCACCGAGCGCGATGACTTCGTCCCAGGTCTTCGGGGGAACGTCCGGGTTGCCGCCAGCCGCCTTCACCAGGTCGGCATTGTAGTACATGATCGGGTTCGACGTCGCGAAAGCGAGGCCGACCTGCTTGCCCTTGACCTGGGCGAGCTTCAGGATGTTGTCGGAGAAGCCGAGCTTGCCCATATCGCCTTCCTTGGCGATGAAGGGAGCGAGGTCGACGGGCAGGTCGCGCTCCTGAACCATGCGCAGGCGGTTGAGGCCGATGAAGGTCAGGTCCGGCATTTCCGCCGTGCCGGCCTGGCGCATGATGAGCTGGATGCCCTCTTCATAGGTCGCGGACGGGTTGGCGAACTGGATCTTGATGTCCGGATTTTCTTCCATGAACTTCTTCGAGATCGTGTCCATCACGTCCTTGAAAAAACCGGGCATGGGATAATGCACGGTCAATGTCGTTTCGGCATGGGCCGGAAGCGACACCGTCATGGCAATCGCCGCGGCAGCGAGGATGTTGGTGAGATGCTTCATCGCATGGTCTCCTGGTTGATGCCGGTCAGCCTTTGAGACCGGTCATGGTGATGCCCTCGACGAAGCGCTTCTGTGCCAGAAGGAAAGCCGCAACGAGGGGAGTGGTGATGATCAATGTGGCGGCCATGAGCGCGCCGTAGTCGTCGCCGGCCTCGGCGGCGCGGAAATAGAGGAGGCCGAGCGGTGGTGTCGCATAGGTCTGGTTGGAAACGACGATCAACGGCCAGTAGAGGTCGTTCCAGTGGGCGACGACCGAGAAGATCGCAAATGCGGTGACCGCCGGCCAGGCGTTCGGCACGATCACGCGGCCGATAATGCCGAGTTCCGACATGCCGTCGAGCCGGGCGGCATGTATCAGGTCGTCCGGTATCGCGCGGAAGAACTGCAGGAACAGGAAGATGCCGAAGACGGAGATGGTGAAGGGGGCAACCAGTGCAAAATAGCTGTTGAGCACTGCCAAGCGGTCGAAGGCGACATAGAGGGGCAGGGCAGTCGCGTGGATCGGCACCAACAGGCCGAGCATGACCAGCATCATCATCAGCCTTGCGGCGCGGAACTTCAGTTTCGCCATGGCATAGGCGCAGGGAATGGCGATCATCACCTGGAAAACGAAAATCAGCGCGCAGACCGCGACGCCGTTGAAAAGCAGCCGCGTCATCGATACGCGTGTCAGCGCCTTGGCGAAGTTCTGGACGTAGGACCAGTGCTGCGGGATGAGCGACAGCGACGAGGAGAAGATGTCGCTCTGCGCCTTGCCGGCGGTCGAAATCATGAAGACGTAGGGAGCGAGAAAGATCGCCGCCCCGAAGATCAGGACCGACAGGCGGACGGCGCGCCCCAGGGTGAAGGTTTGGGCGTTCATGAGTAATGCACCTGCTTGTCCTGGACGCGGTATTGAAGGAACATCAGCACCACCAGGATCGCCAGGAACACGACCGTCATCGCCGAGGCGTAACCAACCTTCAGGTAGACGAAACCTTCCTGGTAGATGGTGAAGAGCAGCACTTCGGACGCCTTGTTCGGACCACCTTCGGTCAAGGTCTTGACGGTTTCGAAGACCTTGACCGCGTTGATGATGCTGATCGTGGTGACAAAAAGCGTCGTTGGCCCGAGCATCGGCCAGGTGACCAGCCGGCACCGGTCGAAGGCCGAGCGGGCGCCATCGACATGCGCCGCCTGATAGAGTTCGCGGGGGATCGCCGTAAGGCCGGCGAGGAACAGCACGAGATTGAAGCCGACCGATTGCCAGATGCCGATGATCGACAGGCTGTAGAGGACGGACATGGAAGCGCCGAGCCAGTTCGGACCCGGCAGACCGCCGAGCGCCAGAAGCGCGTTGATCGGGCCGATGGTCGGGTGGAACAGATATTGCCAGACGGTCGCCATGGCGACGAGGAGCGAAGCGACCGGCAGGAAATAGGCGGTTCGAAAGAAGGAACGGCCGATATTCTCGCTTTCGATCAGCATCGCAAGGCCGAGCGCCATGAAGATCGAGATCGGCGCGACGATCGCGGTATAGACCGTCGTGTTCCACAGCGAGCGGCGGAAGGTGCGGTCGGTGAAGAGTTCTGTGTAATTGTCGAAGCCGACAAAACGGAAACCCGCATAGCCAAGCTCGTAATCGGTAAATCCGAACAGGATCACCACCGCCACCGGCAGCAGGATGAAGACGAACAGAAGAACCATTGCCGGCAGCGACAGCACGAGTGCCGCGCGTGCCTCCTGCCGTTCGGCGGCCGAGCGGGCAGGTTTTCTGACGACGGGGAGTGCAGCAGCGATCGCGTCAGCCACGGGCCGTCTCCAAGCTGATCGCAGCATCGACCGGTGTCGAGGGCAGGCGGCGGCCGTCCTCCGCGAAGACGAAAAGCTGGTCGGCGGAGAATTCCAGGCGCACCGGCATGCCGGCCGCAAGCCCGGCGCCTTCTGCCGGCGAAAGTTTGGCGACGACCGTTTCGCCGATGGCATCGAGCCGGCAATAGAGGATGATCTCTGAACCCAGGAACTCGACGCGGCCGATGCGGGCTGGCAGGCCCTGCTGGCCGCTGCGGGAGACGCTGACGAATTCTGGTCGGATGCCGATCGTCACCGATGTGCCGGCCGCAACAGTTTCACGGGGCAGCCCGACCCGGATATCGCCGAGAGCGATCGTACCATCGGCCCCAACCTGGGAGGGAAAAAGGTTGATGCGCGGCTGGCCGATGAAACGGGCCACCTCGATATGCGCCGGATCGTCGTAGATCACCTGCGGCGAGGCGAGCTGCAGCATCGAACCGCCGATCATCACCGCGACGCGGTCGGCCATGGAAAGCGCTTCGGCCTGGTCATGGGTGACGTAGAGCGTCGGCACGCCGGCGCGGCGGTGCAGCTCGACGATCTCGCCGCGGGCATGGACGCGCAGGTTGGCGTCGAGGTTGGAAAGCGGTTCGTCCATCAGAAAGACGGAGGGGCGGCGCACCATGGCGCGGCCGAGCGCGACGCGCTGGCGCTGACCGCCGGACATCTGTCCGGGTTTGCGATCGAGCAGATGGTCGATCTTCAGCGACACGGCCATCTCGCGCACGTCGCGCTTGATCGCCGCCACCGCCTTGCGCTGGCTGGGCATCAGCGGGCCGATCAGCGGCAGGCGTTGTGCCCGCGTAAGTTTGCGCATGATGAGCGGTACGGCGATGTTCTGCGCCGCCGTCAGGTGCGGATAAAGCGCGTAGGACTGGAACACCATGGCGATGTTGCGGTCGGCCGCCGGCATCGGCGACAGATCGCGGTCGCCCAGCATGATTTCGCCGGCATCGGCGCTCTCCAGGCCGGCGAGGATGCGCAGCAACGTGCTCTTGCCGCAGCCGGAAGGGCCGACGAGGGCGATGAACTCGCCCGGACCGGCATCGAGGCTGACCCCCTTGAGGATCGGATTGCCGGAGAAGGATTTTTCGATGCCGCGAAGCGAAAGGGCGGTCATTCGGCGCTCTCCACTTCCTTGGCGTTGGTCGGATAGACCTCCTCGATGACGTCGTCGAGGACATAGGCCGTCATTCCGGGCACGGCGACGATATCGCTTTCAACGTCGTCGCCGAATTCATGCACGACCGCGCCGACCAGCCGTTCGCCCGGCATTTCGCGAACGAGCTTGCCGAGGATGAAGGCAGCCGACGGACCCCAGGTGAGGGCGGTGTTCGCGAAACGGCCTTGCCAGGCCCAGTGCAGATGGCCGCTCGCGAAAAGCGCAACGTCATGAGCGGCGATCAGGTCGTAAAGACGCTTGCGTTGTGTCGGGCGGACGCTCCAGTACCCCGTGTCGCCCTCATGCGGTTCGTCGACGAACAGCGGCTTGTGGGCAAACAGCGCGACGCGGCGGCCGCGACGCTCCTCGAGGGTTTCTCGCAGCCATTCGAATTGGGATTCTTCTTCATCGTTTTCATGGCCGAGCAGGAGCGAATTGAGGCCGATGAAACGCCAGCCGGCAGTGTCCTCGAACCAACGATCCTCTCCGACGAGTTCCCGCCAGCGGGCAAGGCGCTCGGCATTGACCGGCTGCTCGGAACCCGGGAGATGCCCGACATCGTGATTGCCCGGCAGGATCAGCATCGGGATCGAAGTCTGCCGCATCAGGTTCATGCAGAACGTGATGTCGCCCGGCTTATCGGCGCCGTCGACGGTCAGATCCCCGGTATGGATGATAAGATCGGCCCGGGTATCCTGGATCCAGGTCAGCAGCGGCGCCCAATTGCCGTTGAAATGCGACTTCTCCGGGCTGAAATGGGTATCGGTAATCTGGATGATCTTCACGGCAGCTCTCCGGTCCCGCAAGTGCCTTCCGCAGGTGCGAAGGCGTTCACGGTTCCTTAGAGCGCTATCGTGTCAGGCCGGTTACAGAGTTTTCCAGCTTTCTTTCATTTCTGTCACAGGACTGTAAAACGGCGCGTTTTCCGCGAGGTGCGACGAGTATCGGGCGGCTCTGTCGCGTGACTGCTAAGGGTGGATAGGATGACGCTTCGGGCAAACTGTAAGGGCCTTTCTAAAGGCCGCTGATGATCGGCCCGGAGTTGACCTCGCTGTCTTGAACCCACGGCGTCATTTCCTAAATCAATCTCCACCATGGCGATTGAGGAAAGGAGGTAGCGATGGCCAACACGTTGTTCGACAAACCGCTGTTTGCGAAAACATCTCGCTATGTTCAGGAGCTTGCCAGCCTGGAAGATGTCTTTGACTTTCTCGACGAGTGGCCGATCGAAAAAAGAAGCGACACCTACGAGGTATTATCGAAGGCCTGTCGAATGGCCGCTCAAGGCATTTTCCCCTTGCCAGCAATCAGGGAGAATGTCCGCCGATTCCTGCTGAAGGAGCGCGTGTTGGCGAACATCGAGGAGGTACCTCTGTTCGCACGGCGCACGAACGACCGCAACCTCGGCTCGTGAGGCGCTTTTACGTCTCACGTCGTGTGTCTCGCACGAGGCGGATTTCTAAATGACGAACGCTCGGTAGGAACACAGAAAACCCCACAGCCTGTGAGGGCAACGGGACTTGCAGCAGGGAGCTTGATCAGCAGGAGTTTGCTTGGTTGACGGGGCTGTTTGCGCTGGAGGTGGAGGCGTTGTTTCCGCCCGCTCCCGCAGTCGTCCGGCTCTTGCCGCAGTTGGCGTTGCTGCTGCCGGCCGTATCAGCGCCCTGCGTGTTGGTGTTACCCGTCGCTGACGTGCCGCGCGAAGGCGCGACCGTCATTCTTGCTGTGCGGCCACCAACTGCTTTGACTGGTTCCAGACTCAGTTCAGCCTTTTGCCGGTCTCGGTGTCGAACAGGTGCACCTTCTCGGGATTGCCCTTCACATGTATCGTTTCGCCGACCGCGATATTACGGTCCCGGGGGAACTCGACGGTCAGCATTTTGGAATGGCCGACTTCGACATAGCCGTAGGTCTGGCTGCCGAGTCGTTCGGCCACCATCAGTTCGCCACTGAACCAGGCCTGTTCGGGGGAACAGGAGGTCAGTTCTTCAGGCCGAATTCCGAGCGTGATGTCCTGGCCGGCAAGCGCCCTTGCGCCGGAAATGCTGCCGGTTGCGGTTTTTCCCAAAAGCTTCAGGCTCTCCCCATCGGAGGTGATCTTCGCCGGCAGGGTATTCATGGTCGGGCTGCCGATGAAGCGGGCGACGAACAGGCTCGACGGGTTGTGATAGAGATCGAGCGGCTCGCCGATCTGCTCCACCACGCCACCGTTCATCACCACAATGCGGTCGGCCAGCGTCATGGCCTCCACCTGATCGTGCGTGACATAGACCGTGGTCGCCTTCATGCGGTTGTGCAGTTTGGCGATTTCCAGGCGCATCTCGACGCGCAGCGCCGCGTCGAGATTGGAAAGTGGTTCGTCGAACAGGAAGGCCGCCGGCTCGCGGACAATGGCACGGCCCATGGCGACGCGCTGGCGCTGGCCGCCTGACAATTGTGCCGGCCGGCGATCGAGATAATCCCTGATCTTGAGGACGTCGGCAGCCTGACCGACGCGGCTTTCGATTTCCCGGTCGTCGCCGCCGCGCATCTTGAGGCCGAACGACATGTTTTCCCGCACGCTCATATGCGGATAGAGAGCGTAGTCCTGAAAGACCATGGCGATGTTGCGCTCCGCGGGCGGAAGCAGGTTGACCGTGCGGCCTTCGATATCCAGTTCGCCGCTGGAAATCTCCTCCAGCCCGGCGATCATGCGCAGAAGCGTCGATTTCCCGCATCCGGAAGGGCCGACGAGAACCAGAAACTCGCCGCTCCGGATCTCGATATCGATGTCATGGATCACCTGCAGGGCGCCATACGACTTCCGGATCTTCTTCAACGCTATGCCAGCCACGAGGTCCTCCCGAACATTTTCAAGCTTGACGTCAGTTATCGATATCAATATCGATAATGATAGTTCCTGGAATGCGCAACCCGCTGGATAAGTGAGATGGCCTATTTTTCCGCTAGATCGACATCGATCAGATCGCCCAAGGCGGGCGCCGCCTTCAATGCGTTGAAGCGCGACATCATGCTCGGAACGCTTGCGCCAGGGACCGGTCTGACGGAACTGGAGCTGGCGGCTCATTTCCAGTGCAGCCAGGGCACCGTCCGCGAGGCGCTCCTGCAGCTTCAGGAAGAAGGGCTGGTCCGCCGCCGGGGGCATCGTGGGACGCAGGTTTCCGAGTGCACGGAAGACGAGGCAATCGAAATGTTCCGGTTGCGTCAGCAGATAGAGGGCAACGGCATGGCACGGGTCATGCGCGCTCGCAGCCGTACGCTGGTCAAGGAGCTCGATAGCCTCCTCGACAAGATGCTGCTTGCAGCGGCGGCGGGTGACGAGTTGGAGCTTGCGGCTTTCGACCGCGATTTCCATCGGCGCATTTTCGAAGATGCCAACCTGCCCGCGCTCGATCCGGTCCTTCATCGCTGCCTCGTGCATAATCACCGGTTCAAGATTTCCCGCAGCCCGATGGCGCGGGATCTCGAGGCGACGGCATTGCGGCATCGCAGCATCATCGACGCGATCGAAAGCGGTGACACAGGGCGGGCGACCGCCGCAATGCGCCATCATATCGCGACCATCGTCGATCTCGGGCCTGAAGTTTTCCCGGAGGCGACACAGTGAACGATCTCTCTCAACTGTCGGACACGCTTTCGGACGAAATGCTGGCGCTGACGCAGCGGGTTGCGGCGGAACTCGGACCTCTGCCGGATCCGACGACCCTTCCGCCGGCGGAAGGTCGTGCACAGACGCTTGCCGCCAATGTGCGATGGAATGTCAATCTGCCGGCCATGGCGGGCCTCGGGGAGGTCTGGGTAGCGGAAGATACGCGCCTTGGTTCAGCTCGCTGCCGCCTTAGGGTGCTTGTGCCGCCGGATGCCGCGGATGGCGCGATCCTGTTCGTGCATGGTGGCGGCTTTGCCTTCTGCTCGCCGGAAACCCACGAGCGTTGCGCCCGGGTTCTTGCGCTGGAAAGCGGCATGCCGGTCGTGATGCCGGATTATCGGCTGGCGCCGGAATCCCCTTATCCGGCCGGGCTCATGGATGTCGTTGCAACGCTCCGAGGTCTTTTTGAGGTGACTGCCGGCGAAGGCGTCCGCCCTGGTCCGCTGGTCATCTCCGGCGACTCGGCGGGAGCCAACATTGCTCTCGCAACGACACTGCATGAACATGCGGAGGGCAGACGGCTGCCGGATGCGGCACTGCTCTTTTACGGCACTTATGCGCATTCTTTCGAAACGGCATCTTACGTCCGTTTCGCTGAAGGCCCGGGACTCACGCGCGGGAAGATGCAACGCTACTGGTCGTTTTATGCCGGTGAGCGCGCAATTGAGGGCGATCCGCTTGCCTGCCCGCTCATGGCTTCCGATGCGGCCTTGGTCGCGCTGCCGCCCCTTTATCTGATGGCGGCGGCCGTGGATCCGCTGCTTTCCGACACCTTGGGCCTGAGCCAGCGTCTCAAGGCTCTCGGCCGCAACGACGAACTGCACGTCGTGCCAGGAGTCATCCACGGTTTCCTGCAGAACACGAATGAACTTTCGGCCGCACGGGAGGCGTTGGCGGCCGCAGGCAGTGCAGCAAGGCGACTGACACAACGTCGATGACGTGAACGATCAAGAGGAGGAGACTATGAAAATTCTGAAGACAATCGCGCTTAGCGCCGCTCTTGCGGCTTCGGCCGCGTTCGGTCAGGCGAGGGCGGAAACCGTCCGCTTCTGGTACCATTTCGACAACCCGGCGAACCCGATGTCGGACCTGGTCAAGAAGTTCGAGACAGCCAATCCCGGCATCAAGATCGAAGCCGAGAACGTGCCGTGGAACAGCTATTACGACAATCTTTATACCGCGCTGGTCGGCGGCAATGCGCCTGATGCGGCAATGGTGAAGCTCTTCGCCCAGCCCCGGCTTGCCGAAATGGGCGCGCTGGAGCCGATCGGCAAGCAACTCGACGCGTGGAAAGGCAAGGCCGACCTGCTGGACAACCTGCTCGACCTGAACAAGGGGCCGGACGGAAAGCAGTATTACCTGCCCATCCAGTACGTGGTCCTTTATCTCTATTACCGGACCGATCTCTTCCAGGCGGCCGGTCTGCAACCGCCCAAGACCTGCGAAGATTTCCGCAATGCGGCGATCAAGCTCACCAATGCGCCGCAGACCTACGGTTTCGGCCTGCGCGGCGGCAAGGGCGGCTGGGACCAGTGGGGCGCCTTCGTCCTGTCCCAGGGCGCCGAACTGAAGCCGGGGGGCCTGACCAAGCCCGAGGCGGTGGCCGCCAACCAATGGCTGGTCGATCTTTTCCAGAAGGACAAGGTCATTCCGCCGTCCGCACCGAATGACGGGTTCCAGGAAATCGTTGCCGCGTTCAAATCCGGCAAGACAGCCATGACCATCCACCATATCGGTTCGTCCAAGGATCTCGTTGCTGCTCTCGGCGACAAGGTCTCCGCCGTGCCGGTTCCGAAATGCGGCAATGGCCAATGGACGTCGTATGGTGACGAGTCGCTTGCGATCTTCTCATCGTCCTCGGTCAAGGACGCTGCCTGGAAGTGGATCTCCTTCCTTGCCGAAGGGCAGAACAACGTTGCCTTCAACGGCGCGACAGGCCAGCTGACCGTCACGAAGAGCGGCTCTGCCGACTGGAAGCTCCACGAGCGTCGTTTCGTCGATGCCACCGTCCAGTCTCTGCCCTTCGCCAGGGTGTTGCCGCAGACCTCCGCGGTCTCGGAATTCGTCAACACAGCCTGGCAGACCAACATGCAGCGAGCACTGACCGGCCAGATCACGCCCAAGCAGATGATGGAACAGTTGCAGACGCTGTTTGCGCAATAAGAGTCGCCTTCGGTCCCGGCACGTCCTGTGTCGGGACCTCTTTCCCCGCCTCGAGGCTGGATCCGCATGTCCCGACCGAACCATTCTCCCGTGGAGCGCCGCACGCAGTTCCGCTGGCATTCAGAGCGGCTCCTGCCGTACTGGCTGCTTGCACCGGCTGTCGTGGTGACCGTCGTCATCGTCTTCATGCCGATGGTGCAGGCTGTCTTCACGAGCTTCTATGACCTGATCCTCTTTCGCCCCAATGCCAGCAAGTTCGTCGGCTTCGGCAACTACGTTAAGCTGTTCAACGATCCCGTCTTCTGGACGGCGTTGTGGAACACCATCATCTGGATTGGATTGACGGTACCATTGCAGATGGGGCTCGGGCTTGTCGCTGCTTTGCTTCTCAATCGTGAGTTTCCCTGGCGCGGTCTGGCGCGGGCGCTCATCATCATCCCCTGGGCGCTGCCGAGCGTTGTCATCGCGCTGATGTGGCGTTGGATCTACGATCCGAATACGGGCGTGCTCAACGATATCCTCATCTACCTGTCGATTGTCCAGTCCGCAGTTCCGTGGCTCGCCGATCCCGAAGTGGCGATCTACGCGATTATCGCCACCCTGACCTGGCAGGGGTTCCCCTTCTTCGCGGTGATGATCCTTGCCGGTCTTCAGGGTATTCCGCGCAGTCAATATGAAGCGGCATCGATCGATGGCGCTTCCACCTGGCGGCAATTCGTCCATGTCACGCTGCCGGGTATCGCGCCGGTGCTGGCGACCGCCGGTTTGCTGCGGGTAATCTGGGTCGCCAATTCCATGGACGTCATCTTCGTCATGACCGGAGGCGGTCCGGGTTACGCCACGCACACCCTGCCGCTCTATGCCTTCATCAAGGCGCGCCAGAACCTCGATTTCGGATATGGCACTGCGATCGCCGTCACCTTCACCATCCTGCTCGGCGCCTTCGTGGTGCTTTATCTCTCCCGTACGATGCGTGAGGTGGAACGATGAAACAGAGCGCCCTTCGCCGGATCATCACCACCGACCTTCCGGTCCTGCTGATTGTCCTCTTCGCCATGGCGCCCTTCGCCTGGATGATACTGACATCACTGACGCCGACCGCAGTATTGAGTGCTACGGGAGTGTCGCTTTCGCCGCTCGGATGGAGCCTCGACAATTACGTGCGGCTCATCGAGCAGACATCCTTCCTCAAGAACATGCTGGACAGCCTGATCATCGCCGCCGGCACAGTTGTCGTCGGCCTGATCGTCTCCGTCACGGCGGCCTATGCCTTCTCGCGCTTCCGTTTTCCGGGCCGCAAGCTGTTGATGCTGCAGTTCCTTCTGATCAACATGTTCCCGATCGTGCTGCTCATCCTGCCCCTCTTCGTGCTGATGCGCCGCTTCAACATCCTCGACACCCATTTCGGCCTGATCCTCGCCAACGCGACGGTGGCGATCCCCTTCGCGGTGTGGATGCTGACAAGCTATATCGGCGCCATTCCGAAAAGCCTCGACGAAGCGGCGATGACCGACGGATGTTCGCGCCTGACGGCGCTGCGCAAGATAGTCCTGCCACTGACCATGCCGGGCATCATCTCGACCGGCATCTACATCTTCATCACCGCCTGGAACGAATATCTCTATGCGCTGACGCTCGGCGGGCGGAACGTGCGCCCGGTCACGGTCGCGATCCAGACGCTGATCGGCGAATACCAGATCGAATGGGGCCTGCTGGCGGCAGGCGCAGTGGTCGGCGCAATGCCCGCGACCATTCTTTTCCTTCTCGTGCAGCGACGGCTGATTGGCGGGCTGACCCAGGGCGCGGTCAAGGGATGAGGGCAAGGAATGATCGGCGTAGCCGACGAAACGGAATGTAAAAGAGGACGATACGATGAACCCCATCGGGTTGATTTCCATGCAGTATGCCAGGCCCTTCACGGCCGAGCATTTTCCGCTGTTTGCAAAGATGCGTCAGCACGGTTTTGACTTCGTGGAGCTTCTGGTCCCGGAAGCTGGCGAACTCGACATCAGGGAAACGAAGAAAGCGCTCGACGATGCCGGTCTCGGCGTCGTGCTCGCAGCCCGCGTCAACCTCCAGCGTAACCTTGCGTCGGCCGATGGCGAAGCCCATCGCGCTGGTGTCGAATACCTGAAATACACCGCCGATTGCGCGGCAGGCCTCGGTTCGAAGATCGTCGGCGGGCCGCTGACAGGCAATCCTCTCGTGTTTGCCGGCCGTGCCCCGCAGCCGGTCGACGAGGCCGAACGGCTGGCCCGCAAGGAGCGTTGCGTCAAAGGCCTGAGGCAAGCCGGAGACCACGCCGCCAAAATGGGTGTTTTGCTGGCCGTCGAGCCGCTCAACCGCTTCGAAAGCGACGTTCTCTGCACCACGCAGCAAGCAATAGAACTGCTGGATGCCGTCGATCACCCAGCCGTCAAGCTGATGCTCGACACCTTTCACATGCACATGGAGGAAAGCTCGATCGCCGAGGCCATCCGGCTCGCCGGTGACCGGCTGGTGCATTTCCAGGCCAATGAAAACCACCGCGGCTTCCCAGGCACGGGTTCCACCGATTGGGTCGATGTCTGCAGGGCGTTGCACGAGATCGGCTACAAGGGGCCGGTTTCGCTGGAACCGTTCCGGCGCAATGACGACCGCTTCGGGGTACCGTTTGCCCAATGGCGTCCGCCGCACGAGGATGAGAGCGATCGCCTCGCGGCTTCGAGTGCATTCATGAAATCCCACCTCCTGCTTACGGAATATCGTCGATGACCTTGAAAATCGGTTGGATCGGTTGCGGCGTTCACGCAACCCAAATGCTGCTTCCCCAACTCGTGCGCCATGACGTCGAAATCGTTGCGCTGTGCGATATCGACGGCAAACGCCTGAAGGACGCCGGCCGGCAATTCGGCGTTGCCAACCTGACGACGGACGCGCAAACCCTGCTTTCGACCCGCGGCATCGATGCGGTCGGGATGGCCGTCGGCCCGGATCAGCATCTCGCCTTCGGCAAGGCGGCGCTCGAACGGGGCTTGTCTGTCTTCATGGAAAAGCCACCATCGGGTTCCGCCGCCGGGGCGCGGGAGCTTCTGGCCGCTTCGGAAAAGGCGAAGAAGCCGCTGCTGCTCGGCTTCATGAAGCGCTATTCGATCGGCAACCGCATGGCGGCGAATATCGTGAAGTCCGGCCGCTTCGGGGACGTGCTCGGGCTGACCGGTTATTATATGACGGCACCGGGCTATTTTGCCGGCAATGTCGATTACACCGGCTTTTTCCTGCATCACTGCGTTCACTACATGGATTTGGCGTCCTTCCTCGTGTCGCCAGTTCGTTCGATCTCGACGCGCAAGGTGGAAAAAACTCCGGGCCGGTTGCTCTTCCATGTCGCCTTTGAGTTCGAATGCGGAGCGATCGGCAACATCGCCATGGGTACGATCCAGTCGCGCGGCACGCCGGTCGAGCGGATCGAGCTGATGGGCGACCATCAGCGTATCGAGGTGGAGGACGTGATCGAAATCCGCTGGCATCGCAATCCGCCCTTCAAGATTGATGACCTGGGTGCAACGCTGAAGGAGGACTGCGACACGCTGGCGTGGAAGCCGAACTTCACCGCTGCAGCCAACGAGGATCCGAAGGGTTACCATTCGTTGCTGGCCGATGTGGTACCCGCGCTCGCGGGGGCGACGACACCCGCGCCGTCGATTACCGATGGCGTTGTTGCCATGGAACGCCTGGAAACGCTCCGGCGCGAACTCGCCCTCTGAGAAATCCGGCCCCGGCCAACGCCTGTGAAGGAAGTCGGAGTCGCCAGACTGGCAGCCGTCCAGAGGATACGTCGGTCCCGGTTTGCCGTCGCCAGGCATGTTTTCCGCTACTTCATGAATACTGGCAGTCATGGCGCAATCTGGATCCTGCGGGCTTGCCCGCAGGATCCACTGGTCAACGAACGGCCTTGGTCAGATTTTTGCGCGTTCGCCCGCTTCCTTGAGCGAGGCGAACTTCATCGTCACGCTATGCAGATTGTCGTCCAGCCATTTGGCCATGGCGATCTCTTCCTCGAGATTGCTTTTCAGCGCCGGCGCCAGTCCCGGAAAGCCGCCATGTTCGGCGATGGTGATAAGCGACTTGTAGGCGGCGATCTCGTAATTCTCGAAAGCGAAGTTGGCCAGCGAGTTCTTGATGATTTCGTCGCCGGCGATGCTGTGTCCCATCGCCGCCAGGCTGCCGGTGAGGGACAATGCCATGTCCTTCAAGCTCGAATGATCTTCCGCAAGGCTCTTGAGAACGTCCTCGATCCTGGCGATCTGACCCTGCGTCGGGCGATGGTTCCAGGGCGCTCAGGCCCGGAGAGCATCCGGGGATCCTCCGGCACCGGGTGCAGACTTGGCAAGGTAACGCCTAAGGATGAGCGGAAGGATGCCGCCAGCGCGCAGCAGTTCGACCTCGGCATTTGTTTCAATTGCAGCCGACGCATTGAATGTCCTGGAAGAGCCGTCGGTTCGCCTGACGGATACCGACACATCGCAGCGCGGAGAAATCATGTCCGGTTCAGCCTGGACGGTCAGGACATCGCCGGGGCGGAGTTCGAGCGTCTCCGGCGCCTGATCATGCGCAAGGCGCAGAGGAAGGATGCCCATGCCGATCAGGTTCCAGCGGTGAATGCGCTCGAAACTGGAGGCCAGAACCGCCCGCACGCCGAGGAGCGCCGCACCCTTGGCTGCCCAGTCGCGGGACGAGCCCATTCCGTATCGCGCGCCAGCGACTATGACGACGGACCTGCCTTCGGCCTTGTAGCGCTGCGCCGCATCCCACAACGGCAGGGATTCCCCCGATCCGGCATGGATCGTGAAGCCTGGCGCGATATCCGGCGCCAGAAGGTTGCGCACCGCCTTGTTGGTGAACAGGCCGCGGATCATGACCTCCCAGTTTCCGCGCCGCGAGGAAAAGACGTTGAGATCGCCGGGGTTTTCGCCACGCTCGATGAGATGTCGCCCGGCCTCTGACCGTGCCGGGATCGCACCGGCCGGCGAAATATGGTCGGTCGTCATGTCGTCGCCGAAAACAAGGATCGGATGGGCCTCGTAGGTGCCGAGCTGGGTCCCTTCGCCGAAGCTCGCAAACGGCGGGCGCCTTATATAGGTGGAGTTTTCATCCCACGGGAACAGGATGCTCGACGGGGCGGCAAGGTCTTTCCAGGCCGGGCTCGCCTCCGCCGCCTCGTAGGCCGGAGCGAAGTCGCCGACACTCGAAGCCTTTGCGAAAAGTCGGTCGATTTCCGCGGCGCTGGGCCAGAGCATCGCGAGCGTCACGGGCGTGCCATCGGCGCAAACGCCGATCGGATCGTGGAGGATGTCGATCTCGACGGTTCCGGCGAGCGCGAAAGCTACGACCATCGGCGGCGAGGCGAGGAACCCGGCTTCCAACTGCGCATGAACTCGCCCTGGGAAGTTCCGGTTCCCGGACAAGACAGCGACGGCGAGTATATTGCGTTCAGCCATCGCGTCTGCGACGGCCTGTGTCAGAGGACCGGAATTGCCGATACAGGTCGTGCAGCCGTAACCGACGATGCCGAAGCCGACCGCTTCCAGGTCCTCGAGCAGGCCGGCGCGGACGAGGTAGCGCTCGGCGGTTGGCGATCCCGGAGCAAGCGAGGTCTTGACCCAATGCGGCGGCCGCAGGCCATAGGCGCGAGCCTTGCGGGCAAGAAGACCGGCGGCCACGAGAAGCCGCGGGTCGGAGGTGTTCGTGCAGCTGGTGATCGAAGCGATCGCCACCGCTCCGTCGTTTGGTTTACCTTCAACGGCAAGATTTTCCCCGGTCCCCTTTATTTTGCGGATGGCTGCGCGCGTTTCGCCGACGGCGATCCTGTCCTGCGGGCGGCGGGGGCCTGCAAGGCTGGCTTCAACGCGGCCGAGATTCAACTCGAGCGTCGAACTGTAGCGGGGATTGGCCTCGGGATCGAACCAGATGCCGGCGCGTTTCGCGTAACATTCGACAAGCCGCGCGTGCGCGTTGCTGCGACCGGTTTGCAAGAGATAGTCGATCGATCGGCGATCGACCGGGAAATAGCCACTATTGGCACCGAACTCGGGCGCCATATTGGCCACGACCGCGCGGTCGCCGGCGGACAGATTGGTGACGCCAGGCCCATAGAATTCGACGAACTTGTCCTGGAGATCGATCTGACGCAGCAGATGCGTCACCACGAGCGCGAGGTCGGTGGCCAGAACCCCTTCCTTCAGCTTTCCGGTCAGGCGAACGCCGACGACGTCGGGCACACGCAGCGTGACCGGCATGGCGAATAGGACGCTCTCCGCTTCAAGGCCACCCACACCCCATGCCAGAACGCCGATCCCGTTGATCATCGGGGTGTGGCTGTCGGTTCCGATCAAGGTGTCCGGGATGGCCCAAAGCCGGCCATCCCGTTGGTGCGCCGACACGACGGTCGCCAGGCGTTCGAGATTGAGCGTGTGCATGATGCCGGTGCCCGGCGGGTGAGCGCAAAAACCGGTGAGCGTATTCGTCGCCCATTTCATGAAGCTGTAGCGCTCGGCATTGCGCTCATATTCCCGCTTCATATTGTGTTCTGTGGCTCCGGTTGTCCCAAAAGCATCGACCGCCAGCGAGTGATCGGTGGAAACGTCGACCGCGACGACGGGATTGAGCAGCGCCGGATCGCCTCCGGCTTCCGCCAGTGCGGAACGCATGCCGGCGATATCGACCAGCGCCGGGCCGCACGTCGTGTCATGCATCAGGACGCGGTTCGGCAGGAACGGGATTTCGACGTCGCTCCGGCCCGTCTTCAGCCATGCGGCGATGGCGGCCTTGGCCCGTGGTGCATCGTCGCCGGCCGTCCTTAGAACGTTCTCCAGCAATATCCTATGGATATACGGCATGCGTGCGAGATCGCCCCCTGCCTCGGCCGGCAGGTCGATCAGATCATAGCTCAGGCCGTCGATCTCGATTTTCGCACGCATACCGGTCAGCAATGCCACCCGCCGTCGCCGTTACAACGTCTTCAAACCGGCGGCGATGGCTGAAAACAGCATATCGATTTCCGTCTCCGAAATGACGAGGGGAGGAGAAAGAACGATGGTGTTCGCCACCGGCCGTACCATCACGCCGCGCTCGAAGCAGAATTCGTAGACCTTTTTCGCCATGACCTTGCCGCTGGCGACATCTTCGCCGAGTTCGATGCCGGCAAGCAGTCCGAGATTGCGGATATCCACCACGCCAGGCAGACCCTTGAGCGAATGGGCCTGCTCCTGCCAGACCGGCTCGATCGTCGCTGCCTTCTCGAACACGCCTTCGTCGAGATAGACGTTCAGCGTCGCCAGTCCCGCCGCGCAAGCCAGCGGATGACCGGAATAGGTATATCCATGCGAGAACTCCACGGCACCTTGCGGGGCGATTTCCATCAACGTCTCGTAGATTTTGTTGGAACTGATGACGCCGCCCATCGGCACCGCACCGTTTGTCATGCCCTTGGCGATGGCGATGAGATCGGGAGTAACGCCGAAACGGTCGGCGGCGAACGGCCGGCCGAGGCGGCCGAAGCCGGTGACCACTTCGTCGAAGATCAGCAGAATGCCGTGGCGCGTGCAGATTTTCCTCAGCCGTTCGAGGTAGCCAACCGGCGGGATCAGCACGCCCGTCGAGGCGGCAATCGGCTCGACGATCACCGCCGCGACCGTCGATGGATCGAAGGTCTGCAACATCTGTTCGAGCGCGTCGGCGATCTCCGCGCCGTGGTCCGGCTGGCCGCGGCTGAAGGCATTGCGGGCGGGATCATGCGTATGGGGCATGTGGGCCGCACCCGGCAAAAGCATGCCGAACTGCTTCTTGTGCGGTCCCATTCCTGCCGCTGAAAGCCCTCCGAAACCGACGCCGTGATAACCGCGCTGGCGACCGACGATGCGCTGCCGCTGTCCTTCCCCGCGCGCATGATGATAGGCGAGGGCAAGCTTGAGCGCCGTATCGGTGGCCTCCGACCCGGAATTGGTGAAGAAGACGTGATCCAGCCCTTCGGGCGCGACGGCTGTCAGCCGGCTGGCATATTCGAAGGCGAGAGGATGACCGAGCCCGAACGAGGAGGCGAAATCAAGCTGCGCGGCCTGTTTCTGGATCGCCTCGACGATTTTTGGATGCCCATGCCCTGCGTTCACGCACCAGAGGCCGGCGATCCCGTCCAGAAGGCGGTGGCCGTCGCTCATGTGGTAGTACATGCCCGACGCGCCGGTGATGATCTGCGGCTTCTTCTTGAAGTCCCGGTTGACCGTGAAAGGCATCCAGTAGGATTCGAGCGAATTGGCGTTGAGCTGCTGCATGTGCATTGCTTTCATTCTTCGATCAGATGAAGTCGGTCTTCTTGAGGATCTGCGCAGTCACTGCGCCGCGTCCAGCCCGTCGACGGAGAGTGGTATCGGCGGCATGACGTCGTCCGGGATGGGATTGACGAAGGGATTGCCATCGAGCCGGTCCCGAAGATCCGCCTTGGCCGCTTCGACGAGCGCCGGATTGCGGATGAGTTCGATGGCGGTGCCCGCCATGACCTTTGCGGCATGCGCCATGCCCTTGTGGGCGGCGGGCAACTTGCCCTGGGCGACGAGCTGCCAGGAATGGCCGGGCGTACCGATCGCGTAGGTCGCTCCGCGCATCTGAACGGTCGGCACCACCCAGCTCACGCTGCCGACATCGGTCGATCCGACCATCGATCCATCGCCTGCATAGAGCGGAACAATGAGATCGCAGAGCGGTTCGTCCTTCTTCGGTCTGAGCTGGAAGCGGGCGTATGACGAGGCGATCTCCTCCGGCGTGAAGGTTGCCTGGAACTTCCGGGCGGTCGCCTTGTCGGCTTCGTCGAATACAGGGGCACCCAGGCGCTCGAGCTGCGCATGCATGCATTCCTCCAGCGGCTCGTTGCCCATCAGGTTGGCATCGCCGGATATGATTTCCTGCCTCATGGTCGTTTCGGTCATCCAGGCGGCGCCTTCGGCTACGCGCTTTACCCGGGCGACGAGCGAAAGAAGCTCGGGAAGCGTTCTCGCCCGCACGAGATAACGAACGGTGGCGTTGGCCTGGACCACATTCGGGGCCGAACCGCCCGCATCGGTAATCGCGTAATGAATACGGGCGGTCGTCGGCATGTGTTCGCGCAGAAAGTTCACGCCGACATTCATCAACTCCACCGCATCGAGTGCGCTGCGTCCGAGATGGGGCGTCGCCGCGGCATGCGAGGCGCGGCCGGAGAAATGAAAGTTCATCTCGCTGCAGGCAAGCGAGATCGGGTTGTTGACGCCGCTGAAGGCCGCGGGGTGCCACGAAATGGCGATGTCGACATCGTCGAAGACGCCGGCACGCACCATGAAACCTTTGGAAGACCCGCCTTCCTCCGCCGGGCAGCCGTAATAGCGGACGCGCCCCTTCAATCCGTGGGCAGCGAGATAGTCCTTCACCGCGGCGGCGGCCAGCATCGAGCCGGCTCCGAGAAGGTTGTGACCGCAGCCATGGCCGTGGCCGTCGGCAACGACTGGCCGCTGTTCGGCGACGCCCGCTTCCTGGCTGAGGCCCGGGAGCGCGTCATATTCCCCGAGAATGGCGATGACCGGACCAGCCTCGCCGGCCTCTCCCATGACGGCGGTCGGAATGCCGGCAATGTTGCGCTCGATCCTGAAGCCCTCGGCCTCGAGAAGCCGCAAATGTTCGGCTGAGGAACGGAACTCCTCGTAATTGATCTCCGGCGTGCCCCAGACGCGGTCGCTGAGATCAAAAAAGGCAGCGCTTTTTTCGTCGACGATTGTCCAGATGGATTGGGAATTCTGCATCGCGTCCTCGTTTCCTGATCAGTGCAGGCCTCTTAGAACCGGCGTCAGCCGTTCCAGCACCCAGTCTATCTGCCCGCGCTCGATCACCAGCGGAGGTGCAAGGCGAATGGTGTGATCATGCGTCTCCTTGGCGAGGATGCCCGACTGGCGGAGTAGCTCGCAGTAACGGCGGGCACCGCCGGCCTGCGGATGCAGTTCCACGGCGAGCATCAGCCCGCGCCCGCGCACGTCCCGAATGAAGTCGCTGCGAATGTCCTTCAGCCCCCGAAGGAAGTAATCGCCCTGCTCGGCGGCATTCTCGATCATGCCTTCGTCGGTCAGTGCCTTCAGCGCCGCCCGTGCGACGGCACAGGCGAGCGGGTTGCCGCCGAAGGTCGAGCCGTGCTGCCCGGGTTTCAGCGTGCCCAGCACCTCGTTGTTGGAAAGCACGGCGGAGACGGGATAGAAACCGCCCGACAATGCCTTGCCAACCAGTGTCACGTCCGCCTCGATCGCCTCATGTTCTTCTGCAAGCAGCTTGCCGGTGCGTCCGAGGCCGGTCTGGATTTCGTCCAGGATCAGCATGACATTGTTTGCCGTGCAGAGTTCGCGGACCCTTGCGAAATAGCCCGCCGGTGGGATCAGCACGCCCGCCTCGCCCTGGATCGGCTCAACCAGGAAGGCGACCGTGTTTTCGTTGATCGCCCCCTCGAATGCCTCGACATCGCCGAACGGCACAACCCGGAAACCGGGCAGGAAGGGGCCGAAATTCTTGCGTGCCATCTCGTCGGTGCTGAAGCTGATGATGCCGAGCGTCCGGCCGTGGAAATTGTTGGAGCAGACGATGATTTCCGCCTGTTCCTCGGGGATGTTCTTGACCTCGTAACCCCACTTGCGCACGGATTTGACGGCGGTTTCGACGGCTTCGGCGCCGCTGTTCATCGGAAGCACCCTGTGCGATTTCGTCAGAGCCGCGAGCTCCCCGTAAAACAGCGCGAGCTGGTCGTTGCGGAATGCCCGGGAGGTCAGCGTCAGCTTGCCTGCCTGCTCCACCATCGCGGCCAGGATCTTGGGGTGGCAATGTCCCTGGTTGACGGCGGAATAGGCGGACAGGCAGTCGAGATAGCGATTTCCGTCCGTATCCCAGACATAGACGCCGGCGCCTCGCGCCAGAACCACGTCGAGCGGCTTGTAGTTGTTTGCGCCGAACCGGCTTTCGATCGCGACGAACTCTTCCGTCAACATCGTGGATTTCTCCTGCCCAGAGAAGCGTTACTCATCGAATTTTGACCTCGTTACGCCGCGACGCCGAGGGTCGGCGTCGCCTCGAGCAGAGCCTGCGTATAGGGGTGCTGCGGGTGGTCCAGGATTTGGCCGACGCTGCCTTCCTCGACGACCAGGCCCTGCTGCATGACGACGATCCGGTCGGCGACGCGGGAGACGGCGCCGAGATCGTGCGAAATGAAAAGGCAAGCGAAGCCGTGGTTTTCCTGCAGTTTGCGGAAGAGATCGAGTACCTGCTTCTGGATGGTCATGTCGAGCGCCGAGACGGGCTCGTCTGCGACGACGAAGGCGGGATTGCGGATGACCGCACGCGCGATCGCCACGCGCTGCCTCTGCCCTCCGGACAGGGCATGCGGATAACGATCGCCAAGTCCGGCAAGGCCGACTTCGTTGAGGATGTCACTCACCCGCTCGGCCTTTTCCGGGCCGCTGAGTTTCGGGCCATGTACGAGCGGCTCGCCGACGATTTCCGCAATCTTCTGCCGCGGGTCGAGGGACGAATAGGGATCCTGGAAGACGAGCTGGCACTGCAGGCGATAATCACGGGCAGCGGCCCGGTCGGCGGATGCCATCGGGCGCCCGCGAAACAGGATGTCTCCGCCCGACAATGGCAGCAGGCCCAGCATTGCCCGTCCGAGCGTGGTCTTGCCGGAACCGGAACCGCCCACAACGGCGACGACTTCGCCGGGGCGCACGCCAAGCGAAACACCCCTCACAGCAAGCTTCTTTTCCGCCGCGCTGAACATATTGCCGGCGCCCGAGAAGGTCACCTCGACACCGCGGGCCTCGATGAGCGGCTCCGCTTGGGCGGGTGGCGTGCGGCCGTGGTCACGTTTCGGCAGGGCGTCGATCAGCGCGCGCGTATATTGCTCCTTCGGCCGATGCAGAACCTCCTCGACCGGACCTGATTCTATCAGTCTGCCCCGCTCCAGAACGAAGACCTTCTTCGCGTATTGGGCGACGAGACCGAGATTGTGGGTGATCAACAGAACCGAGGTGCCGAAGGTGCGCGTCAGATCGACCATGACCTCCATGACCTCGCGCTGGGTCAGCGTATCGAGCGCCGTCGTCGGTTCGTCGGCGATCAACAGCTTCGGCCGAAGCAGCATGACCGAGGCGAGCATGATGCGCTGGCGCATGCCGCCCGAGAACTGATGCGGGAACGCGGCGAGGCAGGCTTCGGGGTTCGGGATTTTCACCCGTTCCAGCATCTCGGACGTACGCGCGCGCGCCGCCTCGACGCCCAGCTTCTCATGCAGCTGCAGCCCCTCGACCAGCTGTGCGCCGATCGTCATCGCCGGATTGAGCGATACCATCGGCTCCTGGAAGACCATGCCGATCTCGGCGCCGCGAACTTTGCGGATCTCGCCGCCTGTCATCTTCAGGACGTCATTGCCTTCGAACAGGATCTTTCCTGAGACGGGCATGATTGCCTTGGGGAGCAGCCGCATGGCTGCGCGTGCGGCGACCGTCTTGCCGCTGCCGCTTTCGCCGACCAGCGCGGCGATGCTGCCCGCCTCGACATCGAACGACACGTCATGGAGGATCGGGTGCCCGTTCGAGGTCGTGACGCGGAGATCGCAAACGTCGAGCAATGGCCGGGAAGTCTCTGGATTCATCACCGTTGCTCCATTCTCGGGTCGAAATGGTCCCGCAGCGCATCTCCGAGCAAATTGATGCCGAGCAGCGTCATCGAGATGCAGATGCCGGGGGCGAGCCCGAGCCACGGGGCCTTTTCGATATAGGTCCGCGCCGCAGATAGCATGTTGCCCCAGGTCGGCGCCGGCGGAGGCACCCCGAGGCCGAGGAAGCTCAGGCCGCTTTCCGCCAGCACCACCCAGCCGAACATCGAGGTAGCGAGCACCACGATCGGCGCGGTGCAATTGGGCAGGACATGGCGAAACATGGTGGCGAATTCGGAATTGCCGATGACGCGCGACGCCTCGACATATTCCCGCTCTCTGGCCGACAGTACGCTTGCCCGCACAACACGCAGCACGGAGGGGGAGTAGGCAATCCCGAGCGCCAGGATGATGCCGTATTTGTTGGGGCCGGAAATCACCATGAGGCCGAGCGCCAGCAGGGTGCCGGGAAAGGCGAGGAGCGCGTCGCTGAAGACCATCAGGATCCGGTCGACCAGCCCTCGCGTGTAGCCTGCGATCAGGCCGGTAATCGTGCCGACCGTGATCGCGAAAGCAACCGTCAGGACGGCGACCGTCATGCTCTGCACCGCCCCGGCCATCAGGCGGGAGACGACATCGCGGCCGAATTCGTCGGTGCCGAGCCAGAATTGCGCCGATGGCGGTTTCAGCTTGGCAACGAGCTTGATCGCCGCCGGCTCGTGGGGCGTCCAGAACAGAGCCAGCAGGGCCATGCCACCGATGAAAATCAGCAGGGCCGAGCCGATGAGGAGGTTTGCGGGCTGCCTGATCATGAGGCGGCGACCCGCGGATCGAACAGCGGATAACACAGATCGACGATCAGATTGACGATCACGTAGATCAAGGCCGTGAACAACAGACATCCCTGTACCACCGGATAGTCGCGAGCGAAGATCGCATCGACGAGAAGGCGCCCGAGGCCGGGCAAGGTGAAGACGGTTTCCAGGACCGCGATGCCACCTAGGAGCCCGCCGAGGACCAGCCCGATCATCGTCCAGGTCGGAGCGAAGGCATTGGGCAGCACGTGGCGAAGCAGGACCTTGCGTTCCGAAAGACCTTTGGCGCGGGCATGCATGACATATTCCAGCCGCAGGATCTCGATGGCGCTGGCGCGCATCATGCGGGTGAGCACGCCGACCTCGATCAGCATCAACGTCACGACCGGCAGGATGATGTAGGTGATGGCGGTCCAGGGCTTTTCGGTGAACGGCACATAACCGACGACCGGCAGCCATCCGAGCTTCAATCCGAAGACCAGCAGAAGGACGAGGCCGAGCCAGAAGCTGGGAACCGACATCAGCAGCGTCGAGGCGGCGACGATGGTGACATCCACATGCTCGTTCTGCCGCCATGCAGCCACGAGGCCCGCCGGAACCGCGATCAGCGTCGCGAGCGCTACGGCGACCAGTACGATTGTGGCGCTGACCTGGAAGCGGTCGAACATCAGGGGCAGGACGGGCGCGCCGTTGGAGATGGAGTGACCGAGATCGCCCCGCAGGACATTGCCGAGCCAATAAAGAAACTGCACTGCCACCGGCCGATCAAGACCGAGATTGGCGCGCAGACTGGCAAGCTCGTCCGGGCTGGCGTTATCGCCGAGGATCAACTGGGCCGGGTCGCCGGGGATCATCCGTACCAGGAAGAACACCATAACGGCCACGATCAGCAGCGTCGGAAGCGTCCATAACAGACGCTTCGCGACATATTTCGAAAGGGCGTGCATCAGCTATTTCCCTTGTGCGAAGGAAACGCCCCACATGCGTGGATAACCGACCGGCCATGTCTTGTATCCTTCCACATTGGCGCGCACGGCGCCAATGCGAGTGCCGGAATAGAGCGGGATCAACGGGACGTCGGCGCGGATCATGCCTTCCAGCTTGTCGAACAGGGCCTGCCGCTCCTTGGCGTCGCCGATCGTTGTGCTCGCGGCGATCAGCTTCAGGCCTTCCGGATTGTCCCACACCTTGTTCGGGCTCTTGTCCTTGCTGCCGCTGACCATGTCGTAGGAGAGCGAGGGATCGAGGCGCGCGGAGTAGGTGAACGACATGGCGGAGTAGTTGCCGGCCGTGTAACGGTCGAGCAGCGTCGCCCAGTCGAGCGTCTCGATCTCGATAGCGATGCCGGCTTCCTGCGCCATCGCCTGGACGAGAACCGCGGCATCGAAGAGCGACGGATAAAACTTCGTCGCCAGCCATTTGATCGGCTGGCCCTTGTAACCCGCATCCGCCAGCAGCTTCTTCGCCTCGTCGAGATTGCGGCCGGGGATTTCCTTCTGCAGCTTGCCGGAATAGGGGCTCGGGACCGGGATGACCGAGAGGTTCGCCGGCGACTGGCCGGTCGTCAAGGCTTCCGAGATCTGCGCGATATCGAGGGAAAGCAGCAGCGCCCTGCGGATACGGACGTCCTTCAGCAGCGGATCGCGGGTCTGAAAAAGAAGACCGGTCAGGCCCATGCTGGCGACCTTGTCCACCTTCAGCTTGTCGCTGCCGGAGAGTTCCTCGACATCGGCGTTGTTGACGTCGCTCAGCACGTCGATGTCTCCGGAATAGAGCGCTGCCTTGGCCGCAGCATCGTCCGGAATGACCATGAAGCGTACGCCCGCGATCGTCGGCGTCTTGTCACCGACATAGCCGGTCCGCTCACCGCCGGGCGAGACGTAGTTGGGATTGGCGGCGAGCTGCACATACTGGCCGCTGCGCCATTCCTGCAGCATGAAGGGACCGGTGCCGACAGGCTTCACCCACTTGCCTTGGGCATCGAACGAGCTTCTGTGGTAGATGCCCGTGCCGCCGCAGTCGGTGCGCGCAATGGTGGCGAGGAAGAGGGCGGTCGGCTTCTCCAGCGTGAAGACGACGGTTGCGGCATCCGGCGCCGCCACGTTGGTGACATTGGCAACGCCGGACCCAGTCACGTCCTTCAGGCACCGCCAGGCGGTCTTGGGATCAACGTAGCGCTGCCAGGAAGCCAGGACATCGGCGGAGGTCAGCGGCTCGCCATTGCTGAACTTCAGCCCGTCCCGCAGCTTGAACGTATAGGTCTTGCCATCGGGGGAAACGTCGACCGACTTTGCCAACAGCGGCGCGATCGAGGCGTCGTCCTTGTACCCGACGAGGCCTTCGACCATGTGCAGGACGATGGCGTCGCTATTGGCATCGCGGTTGACGCCGGGATCGGTCGAGCGGATGTCCGCATTGATGCGCACCCGCATCGTCTTGTCCTGCCCCATGGCCGTGCCCGCGACAGTCGTGGCCAGCAGCGCGACCGCCGCCGTCGTCTTCAACAGACTTTGCATTTTCATTGGAGGCTCCCGTATTTGTTCCCTTATTGATTTTTGGTTAGGCCGCGTTCGTTTGAGCCTTGCGGGGCTCTTCGACGGGCCTGATCCTCATGTCGAGGCTGTAATTCCAGAAGTGCGCCCCAAGCGCCGGCAGCAATGCGACCTCCATGCGGCCTTCGCCTGGCACCATGACAATCATGGCGACTGTTGCGGACTGATTGTTGGACAGCGATTTGCGCGGCGGGCGGCAGACCGACCAGGGACTTTCGAACGTATCGGAAAGTGCGGTCTTGACGGTGTCCACCGTGACCTTGCCGACATGTGGTTCGATCAGCTGGCGGACGCGCAGGTCACGGTAGAGCGAGTCCGGCATGTTGACGACGCCCCTGTCGAGCAGCTTTGACAGCGCAACTTGGCTCTGGAAATGGTTGGCATGCACCAGCACTCCGTTTTCCGGGTGAACCAGAAACGTTTCGTCGGGCGCACATTCAAAATCGATTGCGACGCCATGGGCGTGGCCGATCATCATGTTGTTCGACGCCGACTTGCGGGTTCCGTAAACCGCCTGCATCGACATCGCCAGATGGTCCTGTTCCAGAACCTTGCGGCGGATGATGGCGAGCGGCACGCCGAGTTCCCGGTAGTCCCGGTCGGTTTCGAGGTAGTTGCCGCTGATCGAGATGCCGGCGGAGTTGAAGCCCGTACGCGCAAGGCCGCCGGCTTCGGTGAAGGTGATGATATCGGGCCCGTCGCTGCGCCTGATCTTGAGCACGATCGCCGTTTCGGCGCATTCAGCCTTCCAGTCCCAATTCTGGGCGTGGATGAAGACGTTGTCACGCGTGGCGGAGGGCATGACGAAAACGCCGGTGCAGCCATCCGACTGGATGAAGTCTGCCTGGCCCTTTTCCCGGCGACGCGCCAGCTTGAGGATTTCGGTGCGTGCATTGAGCAGCAGGATTGCAGCCAGATCGGTGTTCACGGCACTGGCGATGCCGCGCATCTCCTCGATATACTGAGGACCGTAATCCTCGATCGCGCTGGCGAAACGCTCGATCATCGCCGCCAGGTCGCTGTCTTTCAGGCCGGAGGAATGGAGCTGGTCCTTGTAGTGCCCGATGCCCTTGAGGATACGCTCTGCGGCCTGTTCGCCATATTGTTGGCCGCGCTCGAATGGCGTACCAGAAATCTCGATCAGCGGGCAGGGAAGAGGCAAGGTCATGATGACGTGTTCCAGATGCTGTATGGCGGCAGGCAGAACGGTTGCCTTCGCCTAAAAAGTATTTCATATAACAAAAACCAAAAAATTGGGAAAGGCAAGCGGAAATGTCGGACGCGTCCACGCCTCTTCAGCAGGACCTGATGCGTCGCATCATCGACGTCATCCATGAGGACAATCTTCAGCCGGGGGCAAGGCTGCGCCAGAACCAGTTGGCGGACCGGCTGCGCGTGTCCCGCACGCCGGTTCGAATGGCGCTCGAATTGCTGGAATCGCAGGGCTTCGTGCAGCACGAGCAGAACAGGGGGATGACGCTTTCGGCAATTCCTCCCCGGGTAGAGACACTGGAGGCGCCGCCCGCCGATGAAGAGCTTCTCGTCGCGATCGCCAAGCTGCGGCGGGAGGGCGAATTGCCGGAGCAGTTCGCGGAACTGGAACTGATGCGGTTGACGGGGCAGGAGCGGACGCCGGTCCGTCAGGCCCTGATCAAGCTGGAAGGCCTCGGCGTGATTCAGCGCCGAAAAGGGTATGGGTGGCAGTTTTTCGACCCGGTTCGCGACGTGCGAGCTCGAGAAGAAAGCTACGATTTTCGGCTGCTTATCGAATGCGCAGCCATCCTGTCGCCGGATTTTTCGCTTTCCGCTGATTGGATCAAGTCGATGCGATCACGGCACGAGGCAATGCTGAGTGCGGCCTGGACCGACGCGTCCAGCGTCACCCTGTTCGAAATGAACGCGGAATTCCACCTCGGCATCAGCGCAGCGTCTGGAAACCGCTATATCGAGGAGGCCATGAACCGCCAGAACCAGCTTCGCCGTCTGTCGAACTACAACTGGCAGCATGGCTCGGATCGCGTGGCCGTTACCTGCCGGGAGCATCTGGAAATACTCGAGCGACTCGAGGCGGGCGACAACGAAGTCGCGGCGGCTCTCATGCGCAAGCATCTGACCGGCGCCCGCGGAACTTCAAAGGCGAGAAATTGAATTTTGTAAGATAAAAACCTTTATAGAAGCTCTTAGGCCGCTACGGTGGCGTCATTGCACCGCTTTTTCAAAGGGCCCTGAAAGAAAAGGTAAAGCTTGCCGAGCGCTGTTCCCCCGCTCGCAGCACGAAAAGACCTGAATCACTGCCAGAAGGAAAGCCGAAGGCGCCGGCAACGTGTGATACGGGTTCGAGGCAGACATAGTCCGCGGTGCGATGAGCCACGAGGTGTTTCAGTTCCGGCCCAGCGGTCAAAGAGGCCTCGACGCCTCCGTTGGTGATAACCGTGGCGCGCTGCCAGCCCGAAAGAAAAAGGGTATGGGCTTCGTTCGGCAGTGTTTTCGTACTCCGAGCTTCAGATCGGGTTCCGTCTGGAACACCCGCGTCACCCGGCGGCCAAATCTTGCCGGCATCGCAGGATGCCGGCCTGCCGAGATTTGCAGCAAAATACGGATGCCAGCCAAATCCACCCGGCATGGAGGCCCGTCCTGTATTGATCATTGCAAGCTCGATATCGAGCCGGTCGTCACCGAGCACCAAGCGCTGTACAGCGCGGAAGTCGAAGGGCCAGTCCGGATCGGCGCGGTAGTCGAGCTCCAGTTCAATCCGATCGGTGCCGAGCGAGGCCACCTGCCAGGCGCGGCGATGGGCAGGGCCATGCTGGGCATCGGTCCGAAGCGCCGGGTGCGGCAGCACTTCATGACGCCTGCCGTCATGCATGAAAGCCGCGCCGAGGAGTTTGTTGTGATAGGGAAACAGCGGATAGGCGCCGGCCTTTGGCCAGTTCAGCGGCTCGAATTCCGGACCGGCGGTGGGCGCGAGGATATCGCCCAGCCGGTCATGGACGAGATGGGTCATCCGGCCGCCGTTTTCGGGCAGGAAACGGGCCTCAAGCGGCCCGCTTCGAATGCCTGGCCAATCCTTACCCGTCATTTCAGGCGAAGGCATAAGACCCGTCCGGCCGCTTCGGCACGCGACGCTGCCAATGGACGTAGCCGTCCTCCTGCATCGCCTTTTCGTCCATCTCTACACCCCAGCCGGGACGATCCGGGCGAAGCTCGAGATAGCCGTCCTTCGGCAGATAAGGGTCGGCGACATAACGCGCCGACGCTTCCCGCGTCTCGACTTCGGTCCCGCCATAGACATAGGCCTGGCCCGTCGGCAGGCGGTATTCGAGGATCTTGAAGTTCTGCTGGGCGGCCGAGAAATGCACGTTGACCGCCGTTGCCAGAGGTCCCATCGGGTTGTGCGGGGCCACGCCGACATAAAAGGCCTCGGCAAGCGTCGCGATGCGGCGCATTTCCGAAAGCCCGCCGACGACGCAGATGTCCGGCTGGATCAGATCCGCACCCTTCACCTGCAGCAGCCGCAGGAACTCGTAGCGACTGTAGAGGCTTTCCCCCGTCGCCAGCGTGCATTCGAGCCCCTGCTTGAGTTCGCCCCATGCCTCGATGTTTTCCGGCCGCAGCGGTTCTTCGTAGAACAGCGGGTCGTAAGGTGCGAGTGCGTTGCCGAGCTGCCGAGCGGCGGCAGGTTCGTAGATCTTGGCATGCGCGTCGAAGGCAATCTCGTAGTCGTCGCGGACCGTCTCGCGGAGCTGGCGGAAATAGTCGGCCGACGCCTTCACCACATTGCCCCAGCGGTTGGTATGCATATCGATCCGCCAGGGGCTGAGCTTGAACGCGGTGAACCCCCAGCCTTCGTTCAGCCGGTCGAATTCGTCGCGCGCCGCCGGTGCGTCCGGCGCGGTGTAGACGCCTGCATAAACCTTGATCTTGTCGCGCACCTCGCCGCCGAGCAGCTTGTAGACGGGCAAGCCCGCAGCTTTCGCGGCCAGGTCCCAGAGGCAATGGTCGAGGCCGGCGATCGCCGCAAGTCCCATGGCGCCGGGAGGAAACCGGCTCTGCTGGATCATCAGATTGACGAGGTAGTCCACCCGCGTCGGGTCCTGCCCGGCAACGAAGCCGTAAAGATAGTCCAGCAGCGGCGGCAGCGCCTTGTCCGGCCCGTGATTGTAGCATTCGCCCCAGCCGGTCAGGCCGTCGTCGGTATCGAGCGCGACGATGACACGCGGGCGGTCCTTGTCGCGGGTCATGAAAACCCGCATGCGGTCGATCTTCATCTTCTGTGTCCTTACTTGCCGAAATACTGCCGACGCGACACACGCGTCTGCACATAGAGATGTTCGCCCCAGGTGCCCGGCGCATAGGCGCCGCTATCCGGCTGAACCTGTACGGAAAGATTGCCCTGGCTCGGGTAGCGGGCGACGAATTCCTCGTCGATATCGCAGCCCAGTCCCGGCGCGTCCGGCACCACGATCAAGCCGTTTTCCTGGACCGGATGCGGCACGATCACGCTCTTGCGTCCCTCCCAGTCGTCGTCGAGGCGTTCCAGGGTCAACGCATTCGGGATCGCGGCCATCAAATGCAGAGCGGCGTATTCGGCGACCGGCCCGAGCGAGCCGGAATGCGGCGCGAACTGGATGTGATGCGCCTCCGCCATGGCGGCAATCTTCTTCATCTGGGTAATTCCGCCGGCACGTCCGGTATCCGGCTGGATGATGTCGACCAGTTCCTTCTCAATCAGCTCGCGCTCACCGAAAATCGTGGCGCTCCGTTCGCCGGCGGCAAGCGGCACATGCGCTGCATCGCGGATGCGGCGGTAGCCGTCTACGTTCTCCGGCGCGATCGGGTCTTCCACCCACATCAGCTCATAAGGCTCAAGCTTGCGCACCAGCCGGCAGGCATCGGCGGGCGTCATCCATGGTGCACCGTGAAGATCGATGGCGATATCCATCTCGTCGCCGACCGCTTCGCGCAACGCGGCGACCTTTCGGACTGGATCGGAAACGCCACCGCATTTGATCGCCTTGATGCCGCGGCTCTTCACGGCAAGCGCCTGTTCCACGGTATTGGCATGCGAATAGATCGGAATATGGTCGCGAACCTTGCCGCCGAGCAGGTTCCAGACTGGCACGCCGAGCGCCTTGCCCTTGATGTCCCACAGTGCCATGTCGATGCCGGTCATGGCACCGCCGCCGACCGTGCCGAGCATGCCGTGGCCCATCATGGCGATCATCATCTTCTGCCACAGCTTTTCGATATGGGTCGGGTCCTCGCCGATCAGGAGCGGCGCGAGGTCCTTGATCGCCGTCTCGATGACGCGCGGCCAGCCGGAGCATTCGCCGATGCCGGTAATCCCCTCGTCGGTATCGATCTTCAGGAACAGCCAGTTGCGGGTGCCGCCGAAATAACCTCGTTCCGACGATCCCTGACCGGAAGAAGCAGGTGCGTCGTCGGACGCCCATTTCGAACGGTGCGGCTGGCCCACATGCATGAGAAAGGTGCGGATTCCCGTGATCTTCATCGCGCAGAACTTCTATTCTTGACGTTGCTGGGATCGATGTGGGGGCTGGGTTCGATGTACCGGAACCGCTTCGAGCGGTCGCGGTCGCGGGGATCCGGCCGGGGAATGGCCGAAATCAATGCCTGCGTGTAGGGGTGATCGGGGTTGTTGCAGACCTTGTCCGCTTCGCCGACTTCGACAAGCCGGCCACGATACATGACGCCGACCCGGTCGCACATGTAGCGAATGACGCCGATGTCGTGACTGATGAAGATGTAGGCGAGCTTGAGTTCGTCCTGCAGCCGCATCAGGAGATCCAGCACCTGGAAGCGCACCGAGACGTCGAGCGCCGAGGTCGCCTCGTCCGCCACGATGATGCGCGGATTGAGCGTGATCGCGCGCGCGATGCCGATGCGCTGGCGCTGGCCGCCGGAAAAGGCGTGCGGGTAGCGTTCCCGCCCTGCCGGATCGAGGCCGACCTGATCCATGAGATGGCAGACCCGTTCGTCGAGTTCCTTGCCCTTCGACAGGCCGTTGACCAGCAGCGGCTCGCCGATCACCTGCGCGACCGTCATGCGTGGGTTGAGCGAGCCGAACGGGTCCTGGAAGACCATGCGCAGCTCGCGACGCGCGGCCTTCAGTTCGCGCCCCTCAAGCCTGGCGAGATCGACCACCCTGCCATCGGCGCGGCGGTAGTGCATCTCGCCGGATGCCGGATCGTAGAGCCGCATGATCGAGCGGCCCAGGGTCGTTTTGCCGGAACCGCTTTCGCCCACGATACCGAGCGTCTCGCCGGGCAGGAGCGCGATCGAGACGTCGTTCAGCGCCTTCATCTCCCCGAAATGCATGGAGAGGTTGCGGATGTCGAGGATCGGTTCGGCGGTCGTGTCGAGCGGCGGCCGTGCGAGGCGGATCTCCGCCTTCTGCTCCAGCTTCAGCACGGAGCCGATAAGCATCTTCGTATAGGGATCCTTCGGCGTATGGAAAATCTGGTCGACCGGCCCGTATTCCTTGATGACGCCGTGATGCATGACCAGCACGTCGTCGGCAATCTGTGCCACCACGCCCATGTCGTGGGTGATGAACAGAACAGCCATTCCGGTCGTCTGCTGCAAGCGCTTGATCAAGTCTAGGATTTCCGCCTGGGTCGTCACGTCGAGCGCGGTGGTCGGTTCGTCGGCGATCAGTAGCTGAGGTTTGCACGCAAGCGCCATGGCAATCATGGCACGTTGGCGCATACCGCCGGAATACTGGAAGGCGTAGCGGTCGAGCGCCTGTTCAGGATTGGGGATTTCCACCTGCCGGAGCAGTTCGGCAGCCTCCTTGCGGGCCTGCGCCTTGCTCATGTTCAAATGCAGCCGCAGCACTTCGGTAATCTGGTCGCCGACGGTGTGCACCGGCGAAAGCGATGACATCGGCTCCTGGAAGATCATCGCGATGTCGCGGCCGCGGACCGCGCGGATCGCCTTGCTGCGCGGATCAAGCCTGGCCAGGTCGACCGAAGTGCCGTCCTGGCGGTTGAGGATGATCGAACCGGAGGCGATGCGGCCGGGCGAGTCGATGATCTGCAAGATCGAGCGGGCGGTGACGGATTTGCCGGAACCGCTTTCGCCGACCACGCACAGGGTCTTGCCGGGCTCGATCGAAAACGAGATGTCGTTGACCGCCTTGAAGATGCCGGTGCGAAGCGGAAACTCCGTCACCAGGTTCTTCACGTCGAGCAGCGTCTTGCCCGCTGCCATCGAAGGACGGGGCGTGATGGACAGGATATCGGTCATCCGCGCCTCACTTGTTGTACGGGTCGGCCGCATCACGCAGACCGTCGCCGAAAAGGTTGAGCGCCATGACGGCGATAACGACCGCGAGCCCCGGCATGAACAGCCATGGCGCGGTGGCGATGGAGCGGATGTTCTGCGCCTCGCGCAGAAGAACGCCCCAGGAGACTGTCGGCGGCTGCAGGCCGAGGCCGAGGAAAGAGAGCGATGTTTCCGCCAGGATCATCGCCGGCACGGCCAAAGTCATCGAGGCGATGATATGGCTCGAGAAGCTCGGCAGCATATGGCGGAAGATGATCCGGCCTTCCGAGACGCCGTCGAGACGAGCAGCGGCGACGAATTCCTCGGTTCGCAGCGACAGGAAGCGGCCGCGCACGACGCGGGCAAGTTGCGCCCAGCCAGTGAACGACAGGATGATGGTGATCATCATGTATTGCAGCGCTGCCGGCCACCCCTGCGGCAGGGCTGCGGCGAGCGCCAGCCAGATCGGAATGGTCGGCAACGACAGCACGAAGTCGATGACACGCTGCATTACGAAGTCGATCCGGCCGCCGTAATATCCGGAAATGCCGCCAAGCACGATGCCGAGCAGCAGCGACAGGAAAACGCCGACCAGGCCGATCGACAGGGAGATCTGCGCACCCTGCACCGTGCGGCTGTAGACGTCGCGTCCGAGACGGTCGGCGCCGAAGAGATAGAGCGGCTTGGTGTTGTCCGTCGTGGCGATGAGGTGGATGTTGGTCTCGAACAGGCCAAGTACCGAATAGGTGTAGCCACGCCCGAAGAACTGGATCGGGATCTTCGTATTGGTATCCTCGACGAAGATCGCGGCTAGCGTGTTCGGGTCCCGCGTCAACTTCATCCCGTAATAATGCGGGCCAAAACTGAACCCGTTTGCCGTATCGAGGAAATGAATGCTCTGCGGCGGATGGAAGGTTGAACGGGCGTTCTGCAGGATCGGGTCGTTGATCGCAAAGAAGCCGGGGAATATCGCCACAATGTACATCGCGACGGTGACGAAAAGTGCGGCCATGGCGAGCTTGTGCCGTTTGAAGGCCCACCAGATCAGCTGCCATTGCGCCGCGACGGCGACGCGATCGGGGCGATCGTTGAGGATGGTTGCATCGACCATTCGGGCCTCCTATTCGAGCCGGATGCGCGGATCGACCAGCGCAAGCAGGATGTCGCTGATCAGCGAGCCGATCAGCGTGAGAGCGCAGATCAGGAGCACGAAGGCGCCTGCGAGATACATGTCCTGCGCCATCAGCGCCTGGAGAAGCAGGGGCGCCGCTGTCGGCAGGTTGAGCACGATCGCCACGACGACCGAGCCGGAGATCAGGTTGGGCAGAAGCCAGGCGATCGTCGAGATGAACGGGTTGAGCGCGATGCGCAGCGGGTATTTGATCAGCAGCCGGAACTCCGAGAGCCCCTTGGCACGAGCAGTCGTGACGTAGGGTTTGGGCAGCTCGTCCAGCATGTTGGCGCGCATGACGCGGATCAGGCTCGCAGTGGAAGACACCGCGAGAATCGCTACCGGCAGCCACAGACGCGACAGAAGGTCGAGCATCTTGGCAATGCTCCAGGGGGCCGTCTCGAATTCAGGCGAGAAAAGGCCGCCCACATCCGCGCCGAACTCGACGGCGGCGATATACATCAGCACCAGCGCCAACAGGAAAGACGGGATCGACAGGCCGAAGAACGTGAAGGCCGTGAATGCATAGTCACCGATCGAATATTTCTTCACCGCGGAATAGACACCGATCGGCAGCGCGATCGCCCAGGTGGCGATCAGGCTGGCGAGCGCGAGGACCAGGGTCAGCGCCATGCGCTCCCAGATAAGGCCGGAGACCGGTTGCTGCCATTCAAAGGAGATTCCGAAATCGCCGCGGGAGAGAATTCCCCAGATCCATTTCAGATATTGCACCAGCATGGACTGATCGAGGCCGAACCGCTCGCGTAGTGCGGCCGCGGTGTTCTGATCGACCACTTCGTTGGACGAGGCGAGCGTCGCGATATAGGTGGTCACGAAGTCGCCTGGCGGAAGCTGGATCAGCACGAAGGCTAGAAAGCTCACCGCAAACAGCGACGGGATCATCCATAGCAGACGTTTGATGATAAATTTCAGCATGCAAAGCTCGCAATTCGGATTGCACGGCGTGCCGATACGAAAGCCTTCGACCGTCGTTCGGGCAGTTGATGCAATGGGACCGGAAGGGTGCCGCCGCCGGTCGGGCGGCGGCACGGTCGAAGCAAATCAGCTCGTGCCCAATCAGCTCGTGAACGTGAACTGCTGCGGCAGGGCAGGGCCGGGGTTTGGCCAGGACCAGCTGTCCGGCTGTTTTTCCGGAACGTTGCGCAGATTGTTGCGGATCACGCCGAAGCCACCGACGGCGAGGCAGATCCCCATGACTTCGAATTCTTCCGCAGTGATATCGAAGAGCTGCTTCATGATCGCGCCGCGCTTGTTGACATCGGCCGTGGAACGAGCCTCGTCATAGAGCTTGAAACGCTTCTTCTGGCTTTCCGGCGGCTCTTCGCCCTTGGCGCCGTTGGACGTGTACCAGAGCGTCCACGGAATGGCGTAGCGCGATCCCTGCGGATGGAATGCAAAGAAGTCGCGTGGGTCGAGCATCGGGTCGAGGCCGCCGGGACCTGGCCAGACCTGCGCGTCGTGAGCATTGTCGTCGCCTCTCGTATAATAGAGAGCGCGTTCGATGGTGTTGACCTTCATGCTCACCCCGATCTTGGCCCAATGCGCCTTCACCAATTCCAGCACGTCGACGAGGTCGGGATAGAGTGTCGGGATGACGTCGACCGCGAAGAAGAGCGGCTGGCCGTCAGGCCGAAGACGGATGCCGTTGGCATTCTTCTTGTCTAGACCGGCCTTGTCGAGCATCGCATTGGCCTTGTCCGTCGCAAATTCGGTGAACTGCCGAGCCAGCTTCTCGTGATACCAAGGATGGCCGGGACGGGGTCCGGTCTGGTAGCCCTCGCTCTGCCCGAAGTAGACGATGTCGATGATTTCCTGGCGGTTGATGCCCATCGACAGCGCCTGGCGGACCGATTTGTCCGCAAAAATCTTCCGCAGCACCGGATCCTTATGGGTCATGTTGAGGTAAAGCGAGCACTGCTGCGCCGCGGACGGTACAAGCGACAGCAGGCGGTAATCGCCCTTCTTCATGTTCTGCGACAGCGTCGGCTTGTTCGCGAGCGAGTTGATATGACGCTCCTGAATGTCGATCTTGCCGGAGATGACGTTGAGCATCAGCGACTCGACATCCTGTGAAATGCCGAAATTCAGTTCGTCGACATAGGGCAGCTGGTTGCCCTCGGTATCGACCTGCCAGAAGTAGGGATTGCGAACCATCAGCACGCGGGTCGCTCCGCCGGAATAGGCCTCCTTGATCATCCAGGGATCGAGCACCGGCTTCTCGGCATTGCCCCAGCGCTGCGGAATTTCGATGTCGCCGCACTTGGCACGGAAGAGATCCGGCCAGCTCGACGAACCGGCCGCCTTCACGTCCGCGTCGAGGTTCGGGTTGTATTTCGGCAGGTACTTGCTGCAGTAGTGCTTGGCGAACAGCGTCGGATGCTGGCCGAGCGGGGTCGCAAGGTTTTCCAGATAAAGCGCGTTGGCTGCGGCGAAGGTGAACTTGACGGTGTAGTCGTCGATCTTTTCGACAACGACCGGCTTGCCGGCCACGGAAATCTGCGCCGGCGTCGAGCTGTAGAGATCCTTGTTCTTGACGACATCCTCGATGGCGAACACCACGTCGTCGGCCGTGAACGGATGGCCGTCGGACCACTTCACGCCCTTCAAAAGGTAGAAGGTGAACTGGGAAGCATCTGCATTGACATCCCACCTCTCCGCGAGATTCGGCAGAGTTTCGGTGAAGTCCATGTTCCAGCGCACCAGTCCCTGGTTGCCGACCATGCGCAGGATGCCGTTATGGTCGGACGAGCCGCGAAGGCCGCGCCGTAGCGTGCCGCCGTAAGTGCCTATTTTTTCCCAAGGCTTCACCACCATCGGGTTCTTCGGAAGACGTTCGGCAAGCGGCGGAAGCTTGCCATCCTTGACGAGAGCCGCAAGCTGCGGCGCCTCCTTGGTCGCGGCCGCGCTGGCGGTGCCGCCCGCAACCGACAGGGCAACGGCCCCGCCAACGCCTGCGAGGAACGTCCGGCGGGTAACGCCGGAAGACATGATTTCGTCGTCGCGCATTAATTTCCTCCCAAATGAACCGCCGACCTGAAAGGCGATCGATAGCGGGTTCCCAACCGCCACGACCGCCGAGGACCTCCATCCCATCGGCTGAAACGACCATAAGCAGGTTTTCAGATGATTACAAGTATTGACAGATTTTTACAGGTTAAATACTGCTGGTTTAAAAGAGCCATGTCGACAGGGAGGAGACGCATGACTTTCCGCGAAGACTCGCGCCAAAAGCTGACGCGTCTCGACGGCCACGCTTACGTCGGTGCTTGTGAAGCACGGCCGGCGGCACGTCTTCATTCGCAACGTGCACAAGATCAACAAGGGCGCTCCGCGCCTCGTCGCGCCTGCCTGCACACTGCGCCGTATTCGGGCGCGCGAGGACATCGATCATCCGGGCGTTTTGGTCGGCCGACGTCATCCGCAGCGACGGGCGACGAAGGCGTGGTTGTCATTCCGGCTGCGATGGCTGAAGAGGTGGCCGACGAAGCCTTCGAGCAGACCGTTTTCGAGGATTTCGTCGAAGAACGCGTGAGAGCGAGCGAGGGTATTTTCGGGCTTTATCCGCCGGAAGCCGAAGCCGAGCAGGCTTTTCGCGAATGGAGACGTGAAAAGGGACGTTGATGAACCAATCGGGCGTGATAGCGGCCGCGAAAGCGGAGCCTCGTTTCAGCGACATCATCTACGAGAAGATCGTAGGCATGATCGCGGACGGCCGTTTTCCCATCAACGAGCGCCTTCCCTCCGAGCCGAACCTTGCAGTCATGTTCGGGGCGTCCCGGCCCGTGGTGCGCGAAGCTCTGGAGCGGCTTCGCAGGGATCAGTTGATCGTCTCGCGCAAGGGATCCGGCTCCTATGTGCGGCAGCGGCCGGACTCGTCGGTGCTGAAGCAGGTTCCGGTCGGATCGCTTGCCGACGTGCAGAGGTTCTTCGAGTTTCGCGCCGGGCTTGAGGCGGAAGCGGCAGAACTGGCGGCCCGCAACTGGCAAGCCCATGACAGGATCCGTATTCTATCGGCGCTTGCGGCCCTCGAACACTGTCTCGAGATGGGCGAACTCGGTGCAGAAGAGGACCAGTCCCTGCACGATGCCATCGCCGCCGCGACCGGCAACCAGTTCCACGTCACCGTCCGCGATTGGTTCAGGCCACATTTTTCGATCGGCATGTCGGTGACCCGCAGCCTCAGCCTGAAGCGGACGCCGCTGCACGTGCGGCACGTGCAGGACGAGCATCAGGCGATTGTTGAGGCGATCCTGGCGCGCCGTGAAACGGCGGCCCATGACGCTATGAAGAACCATATACTGAATGCGCGCGCCCGCATGTTCCAGGGCGTGGGAGGCTAGGAGGCCTTCGATTTCATGCGATGCGAGGCATCGCGAGGAGGGGCATTGAAACGGATCGCGATAACGGGTGGTGCGGGCAATATCGCCACGCAGCTTAGGGGATTTCTACGCCCCGAGGCGGAGCATATCAGGCTGATCGACATCAGGCCGGCGAAAGAACTGGCGTCGAACGAAAGCTTCTTCGAGGGCGATCTCGCGGATGCAAACGCAATGCGTGCCGCACTCGAGGGCATGGACGGCGTCATTCATCTTGGCGGGCTCCCCCGCGAGGCCGAGATCGGCGACATGCTGCAGAGCAATATTCTTGGCACCTACAATCTGTACGATGCCGCCCGCGCCAACGGCACGAACCGCGTCGTTTTTGCGTCCAGCAACCATGCGACCGGGTTCTATCCCCGTTCCCAGACGATCACGCCCCTCGACGTGCCGCGTCCCGACACGCGCTACGGCCTGTCGAAATGCTGGGGCGAGATGGTTGCCGGGTTTTATTACGACAAGGCGGGCATCCGCACGCTGTCGATCCGCATCGGCAATGCCGGTCCCTATCCGAACAGCGAACGGGCGGCGGCGATCTGGATCAGCCCGCGCGACCTGTTTCAGCTTGTGAAGATCGGCCTCACCCATCCCGACATCGCTGCGGCCGTCGTCTATGGCATGTCGCGCAATGATGCCGGCTGGTGGAAGGATGAACTCGCCGAGCGGCTAGGCTACCGGCCACAGGATTTCACGCGCGATCATCTTCGCCTGGAACCCGTGGACGAAAGCCTAGTCGCGGCATTCTTCCAAGGGGGCGGTTTCTGCGATTCGCAACACGACGGAACGATCCGGCTCCGCGACGAGAACGGACTGATCGTACTCACGGAGGCTGCACGATGAGCGAAACAAAGATCATTACACCGAAGGTTCGCCGCGTCATCGACTTTCCCTTGAAGGTCGGAGAGTCCCCCACCTGGGACGACCGCACCGGCGCTCTCTGGTTCGTCGACATCCTCGCGCCCGCGGCAATCCGCCTGCGGGCCGGCGGCGGCATCGACCGGTTCGAGATGCCGGCGAAGATCGGCTGCCTGGCACTTTGTGAAAATGGCGACGTCGCGGCGGCGCTGGAAAGCGGCGTATATCTGCTGAACCCTCAAACAGGTTCGATGAAACTGCTCTGCGATCCGGACGGCGGCCGGCCGAACAGTCGGCTTAACGATGGAAAGGCCGGGCCGGACGGCTGCTTCTGGGTCGGCACCCGCGACGAGGCAATACCGCAGACGGGCAACGGCCGCCTTTATCGGGTGAAGCCGGACGGGTCGTTCGAAACAATCATCGATGGCGACCTGATGACCTCCAACGGTATCGGCTGGAGCCCGGACGGACGGACGATGTACCATTCCGACAGTAGCCAACTCTACGCGCAGATCTTCGATTTCGATCCTGCGCACGGCGTCACAGGTCCGCCTCGCCTCCTGCATAACTTCACAGTGGAGGAAGGACGGCCAGACGGTGCCGCCGTGGATGCCGAAGGATTCTATTGGATCGCCGGCCAGCAAGGGGGACGGCTCAACCGCATCTCGCCGGACGGAAAGGTTGTCGAGGCCTATCTGATGCCCGCCAAGGGGCCGAGCATGCCCTGCTTCGGCGGACCCGATCTCGCTACTCTCTACGTGACCACGCTCTCGACCGACAACAACGGCACTTTCGAAGACGGCACGATCTACGCCTTCGAGCCGGGGGTCCGCGGCACGCCTGTTCATCGCTTCGCAATCTGAGGAAACGCTTATGGATATCCAGACATTCCGCGAAATCCTGACCGGCATTTCCGGTGTACCGATCACCGCCTATGGAGCGGATGGCGAGGTCGACATCGGTGTCACCCGTGCGATTTACGCGCGAGTGGCGAAAGCTGGCATCCACAACATCGTCGCGGCCGGCAATACCGGTGAGTTTTATGCGCTCACTCCGGCGGAAATCACGGTCGTCACCGAAGCGGCCGTGGCGGGTGTCGACGGCAAGGCGCCGGTGACGGCTGCCGTAGGGCGCTCGTTGCGAGAGGCGATCGCCATGGCAAGAACAGCCAAGACGATCGGTGCGTCCGCCGTCATGTCGCATCAGCCGGTCGATCCTTTCGCAGCGCCCGCCGCCCAGATCGATTATTTCCGCAATCTCGCCGATGCCTCCCTGCTGCCGATGGTCGCTTACGTAAGGGCGGATGGTTTCAGCCTTGACGACATGCTGCGGCTCGCGGCCCATCCGAACATCGCCGGCATCAAGTTTGCGACTACCGATATCCTGCTTCTATCTCGGGCCGTCGGGGCCTCCGCTGGGGGCAACGCGCTGTTCGTTTGCGGCCTGGCGGAAAGCTGGGCGCCAGCCTTCACCGCCGCCGGCGCCCGGGGGTTCACGTCCGGCCTCGTCAACGTCGCGCCTCAAATTTCGCTGGCGATTCATGCCGCGCTCGAGTCCGGAGATTATCAGGAGGCTCGCCGAATGATCGAAATCATCGAGCCGTTCGAGCGGATGCGTACCCAGTACCGCAATGGCGCAAACGTTACGGTCGTCAAGGAAGCCGTGGAGATAGAGCTTGGCATTTCCGTCGGCGAGGTGCGGGTTCCCGGCTTGCCGCGGCTCGCTGAGGAAGACCGGGTAAAATTGATCGAAACGCTCGGCAAATGGCCGCCCCTAATTGGCCGAGTATCCGGATATTGAAGTCGGCGACCTCGGGCGAGCCTCGCGCGGAGCTTCGACCGAATCAGCATGCCGCCCGCCGTAATTCCTCGCTAGTAAGCGTGCCCATCGGGACCAGTTGACGGTAAATATCATGGCTGCCTCCGGTCGGAGCGGCCGACGAGCAGGGGTAGAGTTGCACATCAACCACAGGTACTCGTCCCCAGGCTGTCATAATGGCTTTTTTGTGCCGAGATCATATTGCCGTGACGTATCTCCTTGATACTTGTCAAGGAAACGAGGCTTTTCCAAAAGGATACGGGATGCGGAAGCTTGCCCCTTGCGTCTTTGTCGCGGTTCTCAGTGCCTGTGCCGCACCGTCGGACGGCCCGTCAGCCGGCAGGTTCTACGACGCGACGGATCCCCAGACTGGGCAGAAAATTCCGGTCGTGCGGCTGGCAAATGCGCCGATGGAGCCGTTCAACGTTGCCCCGCTCGGTTATTCCGCCGGCGATCAAGGCCTCAGCGTCCTGCGCTCCACGGGATTTGCGGACAGCAGGCTGCGCCGCGGCGACGTCATCGAGGTCACCATCCTTGATACCGGCGAGGAAGGCATGTTCTCCTCGACCCAGAGCAAGACACTGAACCTGGGGCGTTTCACCGTCGATTCCGCCGGCACCGTGACCTTGCCTTTCGTCGGAAGGCAGCGTGTGCTGGAATCCTCGCCGGAGGCGCTGCAGGCGCGGATCGCATCCGGTCTGAAGGGTTCGGCAGTCAACCCGCAGGCCGTGGTCACCGTCGTCGACAAGCCGACCACCGGTTTTACGGTCAATGGCGATGTCCGGGCTGCCGGCCGTTTCCCGCTCACCGCGCGGAAGGAGCGTGTTCTCGACGCCATCGCGCTTGCCGGCGGTGCCTCCTCGGCGCCGACCGCGGCGACGGTGACCGTCATCCGCGGCAAGCAGAGGGCCAGCGCGCCGCTCGAGCGGGTGCTCAACGAGGATCGCCAGAACATCTACCTCCTGCCGGAAGACCAGGTCTATATCGGCAAGGATGCGCCTTCTTTCACCGCCTTCGGTGCGTTCAAGAGCGTCGGCGAGTTCGAATTCGAGCCCGGCAAGCTCACTCTGATGCAGGCATTCAGCCGTGCGGGCGGGCTGCTCGACGACCGGGCCGATGCCAGCAATTTCTATGTGGTGCGCAACCAGCCCGTCTACAGCCAGGTCGCGGCGGCAACCGCTGCCAAGAACCCCGGTACCACGACTGTCATGACGACCAGGCCGGCAATCTACCGCGTGGACATGAAGGATGTGGCCAACCTGTCGCTGATGCAACGGTTCAAGATGGCGGACGGCGACATTCTTTATGCCAGCAATTCGGGTCTCGTGGATTTCGCCAAGCTCTTCACGATCTATCAGAAGAGCGCGCCGACGGCCGCCGCGCCGCTGCCCGGCAGCAACTGACCCTAACCCGGGATTTCTTGGTCAAGGCCGCCCAGCAGATGCAGGGCGGCTTTCGCATTTTCGGGCCGCTCCTGCGGTTGCGGACGCGCCAGTTCCGTGGCGAGCCGGCGCAAGCGCTCCACGATCGCGCCGGTCTCTTGGCAATGATCGAGGAGAGTCGACAGGATAAGGCCGGCCGCATGGAGATCCGAACGGCCGTCGAGGGCCTGTCCCGCCACCTGTTCGGGTGGGGCGAATTGCGGGCGGCCGGCAAAGGCGATGTCGAGATCCCGATGGCGACGCCCCGTTTCAAGCACGATGCCGAAGTCGCCGATCTTCAGCCGTGAGAGATCGTCGCCCGGATAACGGAGGTTGGAGAGCGATAGATCGCCATGGACGTAGCCGGCCGCGTGGATCGCATCGAGGCCGCTTAGGACGGCGGCGATGATCTGTGTGATGCCGCCGACCGAAAGCGGCGCTTCCCGGACAAGGTCGGCAAGGCTGCGGTCGATCCATTCGAGGACCAGAGCCGGGCGGCCGTCGGCAAGCCGCAGAAGCGTCTGCGTCGCGGCCACGTTCGGATGGCGGATCGCGCCTCCGATCCTCGCCTCGCGCAGCAGCAGGTTTCGCGCGACGGGGTCGTCCGCCTGTTCGGGGCGGAGCGTCTTGATGGCGTGCAGGCTCTCCAGATCGCGATGACGGGCGCGATGGACCCGTGTCGTCGCACCCTCGTGGACCAGGGCTTCGAGCAGGAAAGTATTGGCGATGATCGTAGTGTCGTGACCGGCGAGGCGGTCTTCGCCCCGGTCCAGGGCATTGCGGACCTGATCGATCAGAGAACGGCGCCTTTCCGGACCGTGGGCGTTGCCCCCGGCGACGGTCAGAGCGTGCCAGAGCGCCGCGAAACTGTGCGCAACCTCTTCAAAATCCGCATCCTCGGGAGGATCAACCATGATCGGCCTTCACGTCTATGACCATGGCGCTCAGGTTTTCGCGGCAATTGGCGATCAAGGCTTCCTGTGTCAGGACGGCGGAAACTTCGTCAATATCCGTAGAGAGCAGCATTTCCGCAATGCTGCGTTCGGACAGGATTTGGGGCAGCGGATTGCTGCAGAGCAGGAGCCGGTCGCCGGGCAGCAACCGGTCGGAAACAACCTCGGGTACCAGTTGACCCTTCAGGCCGATCCCTCTCGCAAGCGAGCGCCTGAGGCCGATTTCCGTGTGGTCGCGCGTGAGGCAGCGCATCATGCCGTCGCGCAGCAGATAACAGCGGGCATCTCCCGCCCAGAGAACCGCAAAACTTTCATGCAGGGATGCAAAGACAACGACGCTGGCCGAACGGGCGGAGCGGTCCGGGGTCAGGCCGGATTGCAACACTCCATGGGCTCGGCCGAGCTTCCCCTTGATTTCCTGGACAAGAGCCTCGATCGTTTCATGGGATGTAGCCTCGCCCAACATGCCGGCGGCAATCTTGCTGGCTTCGAGGGCGCCGTTGCCATCGCCGACGCCGTCCACGATCGCGAATATCGACGGTATTGCCGAGATGAAAAGGCTGTCGGCGTTGAGAGACAGGCGTGTTCCGGGATGGCTGGCATAGCTGTGGAAGAGTCCCAAGCTTTGGGGCGCTTCCATAGGTGCGGGCTTCGGCTCCGCTGACGCCTCTTGCCGGCGGAGGGCGGATTTTGGTTGCTCCGCCTCCCCGGCGGCATCGTCGGACAGCAGCTTTAGGAAATCCGACGGAGCGGGGGCGCCGCTGACGCGGAAACCCTTCATCCGCCGGTCTTGCGGATCCATCCGCCACCAGAGCGTTCCAGGCGGGACCAGGCTGCGTTGCTCTATCCCGTCATCGAATTGACCGGCCTGGGGCGGCCTGAGCCGCTTCATGCCCGTCGTGAAGGTGTCGATGTCGAAATCGCGGCGGGCCGACGTCTCGGCGAGGCCTTCGGTTGCGATAAACCATGTATCATCGAGGCAAAGGCTGCGCGGGTCTCCGGAAAACCCGTGAAGCTGGGCTGCAACGACAAGCGGAAAATTGCGGCCGACACGGTCGAGGCTCGGGACGATGACACCGGCCAGGGTTGCCGGTCCCCAGAGGTCGCGTTCGACGATGAAACGCCAGGACGGCATGGATCTGAAGCGGCGTTCCCATTGGTTGCCGAACTCGGCCTGGATGGCTTGCAGACTGGCTTGCAGCCAGGCATCGAGCGCGCCCTGCAGCTTCCGCCCGAGCCCGCTCGAGACGAAATCGCCATGGGTCGGCAGCTTGCCGAAGAAGCCGATACGGTCGGCTTCCGACGAAATCTGGCCCGCTATCGCGCGTTCGTTCATGGCGTGCCGATCAGAATTGCGTGGGGCAGGAGAAGGCATTCAGTGCCTCCAGGCGGAACGGGTTGAGGACGGAGCCGAATTGCACATCGAACTCTGCCGTCCGGCCGTTCTGCCGGAAGCTGGCGCGGAAGAGATCGTCGCCCTGCATGGTGATATTGGCGCTATCGAACAGCCTGAAAGGCGACCAGTCGCCGTTTTCCGTCATGGCCTCCTGCCAGCCTCCGGGCTGGAAGGCGATGCGCGACAGGTTGCTCGGTCCGGTCGAGGGCCAGGTGATCGACTTCGACTGGATCGGGCCATGGAAATAGACAACGCGCTCTCCTTCGATCTCAAGCATGACCGCATTGGCATTGTCGGTGAGCGAGACCGGTTTGACGTTGATGGCGACCGATGGGGTCTCGCTGTCTGCGGAGAAGAAGGCACGGTTGATCTTGTCGGCGTTTTCGAACTGGGCGACCGCCTCGCTCGGGATGCTGGCGGAGCCGAAGGTACCCTTCCACCCCCAGGGCGACGAACTGGTATCGACGAAGGCGGCGAGCCTGTCGCTGAAGAAGGTCTTGAACAGGCCCTTCGGACCGAACAGGCGGACGAAATCGCTCATCGCCACATCGCGCGGCGATTCCCGGTCAAAGGGATAACGGCCGGTGATCACGCTGGAGCAGAAATTGGCGCCTTCGGCAGTCCATGCATTGCTGATGCGGGTGCGGGCGGATTTGACCGCCAGCGAGCCGACATCAGCGGCAAGCCCCGCCATCCACGTATCGACGGGCGCCGGCAGGCGCCGCGCCTGCTGCAGGAGATCCTGATTGGCGTTGGTCAGCTGACTGTCGACATCGAAGACCTTCGCGACTTCGGCGGTGGAGGTAACGGCACGTGACAGCTGCTCGTGCACTTTCTGCAGGGCCGGCTTCAACTGGGCGATCTGCGATTTCGGCGCATCCTGCGCCTGTCCGGTCGGCAATTGCCCTGTGGACAACGGATCGGATTGCGGCGCTTCGAGCGCAGCGCGCAGCGGGGCGAACGGGTCGGGCGCATTCGCTGCACTGGCGAGCGCGGTGGTCGAGGCGGGCAAGCTATCGTTGGCCGCGGATGCGACCTCGGCACCGGGCCGACGAAGATCGGTCGCCGCGGCGATGGACTTGGCGACACTTTCCACCGGATTTGGCTCGCTTGCGAGAATGCGGGTCGTTTCGGCCGCATTGCCGATCGTCTGCGACGGCTTGACCCTCAAATCCGCCAGCAGCCCTGACCAGCGCTGTTCGAAATTGTCGAAATAGAGCTGCAACGCGGCCTGGGCAACGGTATCGACCGTCGAGCCGGCCGGGTTGGCTTCGCCGCGCACCCAATGTTCCTCGAGTGCCGCACGCGCCGCATCGGTGATCTTCGGCAGCACGACCTGGCGGTAGCCTGCGCTGGAAAAGAGCCCGGGCACGCCTTCCCTCAACGGAGACTTGGACAGGCGTTCGAACGCCTGCTCGCCGAGCGGCCCCAGCGCACCGGCGGGTGTCCAGGCAGGCAGCGAGCGCGACTGACGGTCGCTTGCAAGAATGTCATAGGCTCGGTTTGGGATGTTTTGGGGGCGGATCGTCTCGCGGGCTTTGGCGATCAGCGCGCTGTCGAGTTCGATCGGTGGAAGCGAACCACGCGCCATGGCGCCGGCATGCTCGATCAGCGCCTGCCGCGCTGCCGATCTGCCTTCGCCGGGATAAAGCCTCGTGAACATTTCTTCCGCTTCCAGCGAAACGAAATCCGCATCCATCGGGCCTAGCCCGCCAAGCATGCCGTAGAGCTTCAGGGCGTCGAAGGTCGTCGCGACCTCCTTGGCTTCGGTCATTTCCTTCTGCAGCTGAACGAGCATGCGGGGCAGAAGCAGTGCGTTCAACGCGCGCTGATAGGCATCACGCTGGCGGCCGGCCACCTTGTTTTCCTGGTCGAGGCCGAAGCTGACCGGCCATACGCGGGTTTTCGAAAACTCGCCGGTGACGGCGGCGAGATTGTCGAGTGCCGGAAGTACGCGCAGGAAATCGCTGTCCGTCACGTCCCGCACGGGCACGCCGCGTGCCAGCTGTTCGTAGGCATCGATGCGCCGCTCGGCACTGGCAAGGGCAGCGGCATTCTGGAAGTAGGTGGCGGTCCAGCTGGTGAGTACGACCGCCAGCGCCAGGACCGCGGCGGCATAGGCCGTGCGGCGGAAAAACACCTGCCGGCGGGAAAGCCGCCTGTCGCGGGCGACCAGGGACGCCTCGTCGAAAATGACGTCCTTGAAGAGCCGCGACAGGAAATAGCTGCGGCGAGCCCGCGTCGCCGAGGGCAGGCTTGTTTCTTCGGTCTGCGTGCCGGAGGCAAAATAGATGCCGCGCAGCATTGGCGGGTCGACCAGTTTCGAGCTGGAGCAGAGCTCGGTCATCACCTCGTGCAGCCGCTCCTTGAGCGCAGCGAGCTCGGCGGGGAAACGGAAGATGCGGCCTCGCAGCTCCGGATTCGGCTCCTGCTGAAGGCGTTCGATCAGCATGGAGCCAACGCGTTCCTGCAACAGAGCGAATTCCTCGAGGAAACGATCCGGCAGATTGGCGGCCTTATAGCTCTCTTCCAGGCCGAACGTGGTGCCCCAGACCTGTTCGCGGTCGGTCTTGTTAAAACCGTCGAAGAATTCCACGAAACCGGTCAGCAGGTCGGCCTTGGTGAGCACGAGATAGACCGGGACGCGGGCCTGCAGGTGTTCGTCGAGTTCCGAAAGCCGCTGGCGGATCGCCCTGATCTCCTCGCGCTGCGCTTCCGCATCGCGGGTCAGCAGATCGCCGATCGAAAGCGTCAGCAGCGCGCCGTTGATCGGCTGCGAGCGCCGGTATTTGCGCAGCAGTCCGAGGAAGCCTTCCCAACCGGCCTTGGCGGTGCCGTCCAGGTCGTCCTGGGTCGTGTAGCGACCGGCCGTGTCGATCAGGATCGCCTCGTCGGTGAACCACCAATTGCAATTGCGGGTGCCGCCGATGCCCTGGACGGAATTGCTGCCCAGCGCATCGCCGAGCGGGAATTTCAGGCCGGAATTGGTGAGCGCGGTGGTCTTGCCGGAACCGGGCGCCCCGAAGACCACGTACCAGGGGAGTTCGTAGATATAACCGAAACGCTTGCGGGTGATGCGGCGCAGGAGCTGCAGCGCTTCCTTCAGGCGGCTGTGGATTTCGCCCACCTCCGCCTGCTGGCTGGCGGCGGCCTCCGCCTCGGCATCCCGCTCGATGCCTTCGACCAGCTGCTTGTCGCGGCGACGGTCGCGGATGACCGTGAAGATGAGATAACCGATCCAGACGGCGATGATCACGCCGATCAGAAGCAGCCGGGCATTGACGCTCGCCAGCGGCTTGAAACTGCCATAGGCGGCGAGGTAGCCGTAGAACCAGATGACGATGCAGATCGCCGCCACCCAGATGATGGAGATGAAACGCCGGCCGAGAAGGCCCGCATAGGCCTCCACATAGGAGCGCAGCGTATAGAAGGAACTCAACGGGTTCATCGTGCCGCTCCTCCAGCTGCCGGCGTCGTTCCGGTATTCGGCCTTTCAGCCTGGACCGGCGGTACCTTGAGGCCGGCGTCGCTCAGCCTTTCCGACGGATCGGTGAGAACCAGGATTTCGGTGCGGCGGTTCATCTCGCGACCTTCTGGTCGGGCGTTGTCGGCGATCGGATCGCTGTCGGCGCGGCCTTCAGTCAGGATCGCATCCGGTCCGGCAAAGGAGGCCAGGATGTCGCCGACCGCCTTGGCGCGCGCTTCCGAGAGATGCCAGTTCGAGGGGAACTGGACGGTGCGGATCGGTACGTTGTCGGTATAACCGACCACGACGGCACGGAATTTTTCCGCGGCGAGCGCGCCGCCGATCCGCTGGATGAGATCGTGGAACTTGGCGCTGACTTCGGCACTGCCGGTATCGAAGAGACCGGAATTGTTGATCCGCACCAGAAGACGGCCGTTCGAATCCGAGAGCGTCACGAGCTTCTTTTCGACCTCCGGCTGGAGGAAGGCGAGGAGATTGTCGAGGCGGCTCGGCGGCGGCGCCTGTTTCGGCGGGGGCTCGACCGGGGGCGCGGGCTTGACCTCGACGACCGGCGGATTCGGTTCCGGCGGTCGCTCCGGCACCCTGATCAGCACGCTCGGCGTATCGCGCGGCGGCAGGCTGGCCAGCCGCTGGAACGTGCCATCGGAGGCGCTGTTCAGTGACAGGGTGAAGAAGAGATAGCCGAGCGCGAAGGCGAGCGCGAGGACGGAGAGCAGGGTCCAGAGCGCCACGGCGGTGCGCAGCGGCTTATGGCGGGCCGAAACGCCTTTCCAATGGGGCGACAGCTCCCGTTCGAAGACACCGTACTGGCCGAGCAGCGTCTTGTAGAGGCTGTCGCGGATGCGGCCGAGTTCGAGGTTGCCGCGCGGCGAAACCCGGGTGCGGCCTTCGAAGGCAAGCGACAGGCAGAGATAGATGAGAAGCAGCAGATCCTTGTTGGCGCCCGGGCTTTGGTGGAAATGGTCGAGCAGGTCGAACACCCGGTCGCCGCCGGTCACGTCCATGTGGAAGGTGGAGACAAGGCCGGAGCGCGCCCAGCCGGCGCGCACGCCCCAGGGTTTGCTCAGAACCACGTCGTCGACGGTGGCGCAGACCACATAGTGGGCGGCACGGGCACGGTCGGGACTGATGCGGGCGCTGGCAAGATCGCGCTCGTAGCGGCCGATGGCCTCGACCGCGATCTTGCGGAGCTGATCTATGTCCGGCTGCTCCTCGGCATACCGGAGCGCATGGGCGAGGTTGAGCAGCGGAGCCGCCGAACGCACCAGGGTCGGCACTTCCTCTCCGCCGAAACGGAAATCCCTGACGAGCGTCTCGACGGACCAGCCGCCTTTGCGGGGAGGTGCCTGCTGCGGATCCTTTTCCGGATGGCTTTCCGGGAACTCGAGGACGTCATCCAGCATTTCGGCCATCTTGCGTGCCGATTGCTTTTTCTTGACGCCGTCCTCGGTAAGTTCGACGATGGTCGGCAGGTTCTGCCAGGTGGATGCGGGTTCGTTCTTCATTCTCTAAGGGCCCACAGTTCCATTTCGAGGCCCGGGAAATCGCCTGCAAGATGCATGGCGATGGCGCCCGAGGTGTCGAGTTGCTTCCAGAGCGGATTTTTGGTGTCGAGTTCGAAGTAGATCGTGCCGGACCGGTAAGGCAGCTGGCGCGGCAGGACCGGCAGCGGCCGGACGGGAATGCCGGGCAGGGCGACATTGACGAGATCGGCGATGCGTTCCACCGGACCGACCTTGATCTGGGCCGGCAGTTTCCGGCGAACATCCTCGGCCGACATTTCTGCCCTGACCGCCAGCACGAAACCTGCATCCTTGAGCAGCGAGCGATCGTTGATCATGCCGACGCGCACGCCATGACGGCGCTCGACGAGTTCGATCGCGACGGCTGCCTGTTCGAGAACCGCCGAAAGCGATGCGCGCAGGTCGTCGAAAACGGCTGCGAAGGTCGCCTTCAGGTCGTCATGCCGGTAGGGCGGGAAATCGGTCGCCCGCTTCCGCTCGGTCGTAAAGGTCGCAAGTTCGCCGGCGAGCTGGATGCAGGTCTCGTAGAATTCGATCGGATGGATGCGCGTCGCATTGGAAAGGACATGTTTCAGCATCGGATCGGCGCGATTGAGGATCTGCAGGAGGAAATAATCGCCGACCTCCGCCGTGCCGCGAATGGTCGGATCGCCGATCCTTTCGGCGATTGCCTCCGCGCGGTGGCGGACGATGCCGAGCAGTTCGGTCATCAGCTCGGTGAGACGGGCCTCGGCTGCGCAGTTGAGGCACGGCGCGATGAATTCCGGATCGAGGATGACGGCACGGTCGGAACGTACCTCGACGATGCGGGCGAGGCCGACCAGCTCGTATCCGGCAAGTTCGTCGCCGGTCTTGAGATAACGCAAGCTGAGGCGGCCGACATCGATCGGCGCCATGAAATCGGTCTCGACGTTGGCGTCGGGCGCCTCGTAGAGGGAGGCGACGAGGCGGACGTTGTTCAGCTTTGCACCGCCGTTCAGCGCCACATCGGCCTTGCCGGGCTGGCGGGCGGGAAGGGCGAGATAGACGATCGCGTTCTTGGTGTTCTCGTCGAGGTCGAGCGGCGGCGGCAGGTCGGCATCGGTCGGCGCTTCGAAAGGCGTGCCGTCCGGCATCATGCCGCGCAGGTTCGAAAGAGCGAACTGGCCAATCGCCAGCGCGCTGCGGTCGATGCCGATCTCGGACACGCCCCAGGGATAGGGAGAAAGCCCGCGCGTGGTGGTGCGGACCAGCCTTTCCGTCCAGCGGTCCGCCTGCTGGAAATGCTGCACGCGAAGGAACATGCCTTCGCTCCAGGCCACCCGGTTCTCATTCCTCATATCGGCCGCTTCCTTTCCGTCCTTTCGGCATGGCCCCACCATGTCCGCCGTCTGCCGCCCGCATCATCGCGTCGCGGAAGATCTCGCGGACCGATTGCGTCCTGCCGTTCTTTTCGAATTGCGCCTTGTAGGCCTGCCAATAGTCGCGATTGCGTCCCCAAGGGGGGCCGAAGCGCAGGCCGCGAGACCCGGCATCGATCCGCGCTTCCACTATGCGCGGCTCCATCTGGCGCCCGGCTTCCCGCACGAGGTCTTCGAGTGCGGCGTTGAGCCTCATCTGCCGGTCAAGCAGGGCCTCGGCGCGGATGACGAGCGCCTCCTCAAGGCTGCGGCCGAAGATATCCGGCTCGGAAGCGGCGCGCGGGGGCTCCAGCTCGAAGACGGCAAAAGCGTTGTCCAGAGCTTCATCGAGCCGGCCAAGCAATGGCTCCAGCCTCTCCGCCAGCTCGCCCGCCCGGCCGATCGACAGGCGTGGGAAATCGTCATCGAACAACGGCTCCGGCGGAGGGACGTTGTCGTTGACGGTTTCCAGTGTCTCCACGGTGCGGACACGCAGGGCCGGTGCGGACACATGGGTGGCCGATCCGTGTTCCAGATGGCTGCCGTAGTCGGACCCTTCGTCCGTATTCCAGTCGTCCGGAAGAAACTTGGTGGCGGAGCGGATTTCGGGCGGGCCGTTCCAGCCGATCTCGACATTGCGGGACGGGCTGGAGGCTTCCTTTCCGGTCCCGGCCGGTATCGACCAATCCTCCGCGACGCGTTCCCCGAGTATGCCTCCGGCAGCACGGCCGCCGGGTGCGATATCCGCCAGGATGGCGGATATGGTCAGGGGTTCGTCGCTGAGCAAAAGGCCGGCCTCGGGGTCCTCCAGGTCTTCCTCCCGTTCACCGGAGATGCGGACTTCGAATGCCAGGTTTCCGACTTCGACCATCGATTGGTCGGCGAGCCTCGCCGATTCTCCTTCGTGGACGACATGGCCATCGACCCTCGATCCGTTGGCGCTCTGATCGCGCAGCAGGAAGCCTTCGCGATCCCGTTCGATGGTACAATGGAATTTCGACACCGAACGCTGGTCCTCCGGCAGCCGCCAATCGCAATCCGGCGCTCGTCCGAGTGTGCGCCGGCCGCGTTCGAAGAACCATTTCCGGCCGGAGGGCGACGCACCGTCGCTGTCGATCTGGCGCAATTCAAGCCGCATGTCCGCCTCCTCCTTCCATCTGTCGCAGGCGTTCGACGATCACCGCATCGCCGCTGTCCTTGGCAGCGGGTGCGACGCGGGCCCAGCTGTTCCAGCCGAGGCGCGGCGGATCGCCGGCCTCCTTGCCCCCTTGGCCGAGCTGACAGAAGGGGATGTCTTCCTTCCTCAGGATGACCTGAATATCGAAGTCGAGAGCCGAGCCGACATAAAGCCGGGTCAGGGCAAAGAGTTCGCTGATGTTGCCGCCGCCGGGCGCAAGCGACAGATAGTCGGCGTAGCCGAGCGGGCCGATGACGACGCGAAAACCGCCGCTGAAATCGCGGACGGCGGCGCCGGCGGTGGCATTGACACCGAGCTGCACGCCCCGCGGCTGGCTCATGCGGCTGCGCTCCTCCTCCGGAATGGTGAGCCAGCGGCCGCGAAAGAGTTCGATTTCGACCGGCAGGCCGCTGAATTCCTCGAGCATCGCGCGCAGGTTCGCCGCATTGCGGTTGCGGGCGGCAAAGAAGCCGGAGAAGCGCAGCACGAGATCCTCATCGACGCCGCTCCGTTCCGTCAGGCGTTTGGTGCCGAAGCCGGTCAGGGCAAGGAGAGTGGTGATGAAGGCATTGTCCTTGCGGTTGCCGCCCCAGCGCAGCCGGCGTGCGATGCGATATTTCTCGCTTGCATCGGCGAACAGTTCGGCCATGCGGGCGCTGAAGAGATCGAAGAAGCTTGCCAGGGCCTTCGACCTGTTGCGCTCTTCGCGAAGGATGATTTCATTGTAGGCCGGCGGCATGGAACCGAGCGGGCCGATCAGCCCGGCAAGCGCGCTTTTGACCGATGCGCGCAAGCCGTTCCGCTTGAAGCCGCTGACGGCGAGCGGGGCGGGAGAGACGCCCGTATGGGATGCGACGTCGAGCTCGACCCCCGGATACTCGGCGACCGCCGCCTGCGCCACACGGAATGCCGTCACCGGTTCGAAGCGGCCGGGGTCGCGTTCGAGCAGGTCGGCAAGTGCACCGGATGATGCGTCTGGCTTGCGGGTCGTCAGGTCCATGTTCGGTTCGCAATCCTTTCGTCAGAGCAGGGGCCGCTCGGCGGCGCGTGCCGGCCAGGTGGCGATGGGTTTCGATTGCCCCCTCATCGACACGGTCAGCCGGGTGAAGCTGTTGACCGAGGTGTAGAGGCTGAAGAAACGGTCGAGCACCGCGCCGAACAGGAAGGCAGACGGCCGGTCGATGGCGGCCGGATCGAATTCCAGTGCGATCTCGGTGCCGGGCACCATGCCGCCGCTGCCGAGCCGAGCCGTCGAATTTTCGGCCTTGATGCGGATCAGCGCATCGACGAGCTGCTTGGTTTCCGGACTGTCGCGGAAGGCATAGAGCGACAGGATATCCTTCAACGCCGCGCCGTCGTTGTCGAACAGGGAGAGATGATTGAGCAGCAGGTGCGACACGAGCCGCCAATTGCGGCCTTCCTGATCGTTCATGCGGACCGAAGGGGTCGGCGGGATCAGCGCCTCGGCGCCGGCGACCGCCTCATGGCCCGAAGCCAGTTGCAGGAACGGGTGGCCGCCGCCGAAGGGCAGCTGTTCCGGCAGGTCGCGATTGAGGCAGAGCGTATCGACACTTGCCACCGCATCCATCGGTCCGGCGAAGCGGCGATTGCGGTCGACGAAAGCGATCTCCATGTCGCTCGTCCCGTCGTCCTCGTCGAAGCGGCGGTAGGCCTGCCAGTAGGAGGCACTGTTGCCCGCCCGCTGCGAGCGGCCGAAGAACGGCTGGCAGAATTCTTCCTGTCCGCGGGAGCCGGTCAGAAGCACGCGGTCGACCGAATAGATTTCGCGCGTCCTCTGGCGGCGGGCATCCGGCAGAAGGCGATATTCCGTGCGGGTGCCGTCGACCGAAATCGGTTCGCAGGTCTGGCGGAAGAGGTTGACGACCGGCGTGGCATTGAGGGTGAAATCACGGGCCGAGACGGCGCGTTCCAGCTTCGCGTCCGTCTCATCCAGATAGATGAAGATTTCCAGCGCTTCACCCTTCCAGGCGTCGAGGCCGTGGAGGTCGAGGAACAGGAATTTCTGCGGCAGGGCGAAAAATTCGGTCAGCAGCCGGTAGCCGATGAAGCTCGGCGCCGGATAGGGCAGCATCGCCTGTTCAGGTTCGAAACCGACCGGCTTCAGGTTCCTGGCGGCTAAGAAGATCGGCTCGCGGTCATCGGCGTGTTTTGCAAGCGCAATGCCGAGCGTGTGGTTGGCGAGCAGTTCGTGGATCGCCACGGCCTGCTGCCAGGGCGACGGGATATGCAGCCGCAGCCTGCCGACGCCGAGCTGCCCAAAGGGTTTGCGCGGATCGAGCGCGCGGACCGACAGCCGCAGGCAGCCGGCAACACCGGAATAGGGCGACAGCGGCCCATTGATCGGCTGGCCGGACAATGCGGCAGCGGCGATCTCGATCGGCGCCACATCGACATCCTGGGTGGTGCGGAACCGGCAGGCTTCGCCGCCAATCGGCTCGGCCAGGATTTCCGTATGGCGCGGTACGGTCTGCACCGAGGCAAGCGTGGCGCTCGGCTTGAAGCGCACGATGCTCATCGAGGGGAGCGGTGCCAGATAATGCGGATAGAGCGTTTCGAGCAGTCCGTCCGTCAGTTCCGGGAATTCGTCGTCGATCTTCTGGCGGACGCGGGCGGCGGAATAGGCGAAGCTCTGGATCAGCCGCTCCACATGCGGATCGTCCGCGACGTCGCCGGTCATGCGCAGCCGGCCGGCGATCTTCGGGAACGCATCGGCAAACCGCGCCGCCCGCCGGCGCAGCGCCAGCAGCTCGTCATTGTAGCGGTTGAGGAAGCCTTCAGCCATTTGCCGCCTCCACCAGGAACCGCTGTGTGGACGGATCGATCGTCGACTCGAAGCTGATCGGCGGCATGCCCTCATGCAGGCGAAAGCTCGCCTGGATGCGCATGCGCAAAGCCCGCTCCGTCATCGTCCGGCTCTTCAGGATCGTCACGCGGACGTCCGAGAGGCGCGTCTCGAACAGCGAAATGCGGCGCTCGATCATCTGGGCGAGCTTGAGCTTGGCCTCATCCGTCACGAGGTTCGCCGATACCATGCCGTCGACCCCGTAGCTCACAAGCGCGTCCTTGAGCTCGGCCAGAATGGCGGGCGGCGCTTCGGGGCAGCGGCGGGTATTCAGCAGGGCTTCGAGATCGCGGCGGATCGATTCCCGCATGTCACGGACCTGATCCGCGAGGTTCATCGGCGGATCGAAGGCGCGATCCGGCGCCTCGTCGATCAGCCGGTCGAGGATCGAACGGGCGAGAACGCGGTCACGCGGGCGATATCGTTCGAGCGGATCAGCCATGGGCGACCTGTTTGCGTTTGGCGACCGCCGACGCGGTTTCGAGGTTTTCGGTATCGTGGAAGGAGACGAGTTCGTCTCCGGCAAGGAAGCAGCGCTGGCCGCGGCCGGTGGTGATCCCCGCCGGTTCTTCGATCCAGTCAGTCTCGCGGCCGAGGATCAGCGCCGGATCGGACGCCGTGCCGTGATAGATGGCGGGCAGCAGCACGGGCGCCACCGCGCCGTCGATCAGCGAAAGTTCCGCCCGCCGGAAGGCGAGGTCGCGCGGCCTTGCGATCGGTTCGACGGTGAGTGTCGCGATTTTGGTGAAATCGATCCAGAGATAGGCGCCGCCGGTCATGATGACTTCCAGGGCGTGTGGCGTCCGGTCGTCGAGGTCGCGGAAATCGGAAACCTGTTTGCCGTTCCAGAGCATCGGGCGTTCGCCGCGCTGATCTTCCAGGGCCGCGAGCGCCTCCCTTGCGTCCGCCGAATCCCGCATCCGGTGGGCGATGCCAAGGCGAACCGCAAGCCTGTCAAGATCGCTTGGCCCCTGGGGGAATTCCGGCACGGCGCCGCTCCGGAACCAGGCGTCGCGTGCCGCCATGCCCCGCAACTCGTTGCGCAGAAGGGCAAAGCCCATGGTCGCATCGGGCGCGAACGTGACGGCGAGGCTGCACTGATTGTCGGCGCGCTCGTAGTCGCCGGCAAGCACCAGAAGGTCGATATAGAGGTGGCGGGCCTCCTGGTCCGACGGATTGGACTTCAGATGGGCCTTCGCCATGTCGAGTGCGGCGTCGAGCGCATCGTCGCTCAGGGATTTGGCGATGCTTTCGGAAAGCGTCATGCGGACATCCTCTCGGTATTGGCAACGGGACGGCGAACGATCTGGTCCGGGTTCGCAGTCTCGGCGATGAGGTGGAAGCTCGTGGAGACGTCATCGAGCTGGAAATGCGGCTGCATGCGGACCGTGCAGGAGAAGGTGCCCGGCTTGCCGGGAATTTCCGCGACGGTGATGCCGGCGGAGCGCAGGGGAAAGCGGGTGCGCAGCGAAAGATCGGCGTCGTCGTTGCCGAGCGTATATCCGGTCAGCCAGTCATCGAGCTTCCGCTGGATGGAGTTGGCATCGGAGAGCTGGCCGATCTCGTCGCGCATGATCACCTTCAGATAATGCGAAAAGCGCGAGGCGCAGAGCACGTATTGCAGCATGGCGGCGAGCCGGGCGTTCTGGCGCGCATGCTCGTTGGAATAATGCGGCGGGGCGTGCAGCGACTGATTGGAATTGAAGATCGCCGAGGCCGAGAGATAGGTGGTCGCGACCGGGATCAGGCCGAGATCGCAGAACTGCTGCTCCTGAACGCTCGTCAGGCGGATTTCCACCGGCGCCTGGGTCGAAAGCCCGCTGCTTTCGGTGCCGAAATCGTAAGGGCGCAATTCCGATGTGCTCAACAAACCGCCGTCGATCCTGTCCTGGGTGACGCCGCGGATATCGGCAAACCAACCCGACTCGATGAAATTGCGGATGACGATGGTGGCGAAGGCGAAGGCGCCATTGCCCCAGAGCAGCGAACTGCCGTCCGCTAAGACCTCCTCGCGGAAGGGAAAGCCGTCGTTACGCCGGCGGTCGTAGGGCTCGAGCGGCGCGCGCATCAGGATCCGCGGCCCGACAAGGCCGAGGAAACGCGAGTCCTCGCGGGCGCGAAGCGCATTCCAGCGGATGCGGGTCGGATCGTTGGCGAGCCAGGAAAAATCCTGGACGCGGCCGAGTTCGTGAAAGTCCTCAAGCCCGAGCGCCTGGGGCGAGGCGCCGGCGACGAAGGGGCAGAAGGCGGCTGCGGCCACCATGCCGAGCTGCGTCAGGAGGCTGACGGCATCTCCGCCCTTCGGTTCTTCCGGCGAGAAGTGGTAGTCGCCGATCAGGAGCCCGTAGGGTTCGCCGCCCGGCGTGCCGAACTCGCGGCTGTAGATCAGCTCGAAGAGGTGGCTCTGATCGAAATCCGAGGCGCGTTCCATGTTCCGGGCAAGCTCTTGCGCGCCGATGCTCAGAAGCTTGATTTTCACATCGCCGCTCGGGCCGGATGCGCGCACGAGCATGGCAAGGCCGCGCCACCGGGCCTCCATTGCCTGGAAGTCGGGGTGATGCAGGATCGCGTTCACCTGGGCGTTCAGGGCCTCGTCGATCAATGCGATCAACCGGTCCGCCCGACGCCTCCATTCTGTGCAAGAACCCATCGTCATCCTGGTTCAAATCCGGGCCGTTCCCGGAAAATGCGATTGCGTTTCCGTCTGGAGCTGCGTGAAACAAAGGCGGAAGGATCACGCGCGGCGAGGGGACGCCGCGCGTGCCGTCGCATCAGGATTTGGAGGGTATCCGAGCGACCATCCGCAGAGAGGTCGTCAACTCCTCCATCTGCAGCCAGGGGCGCATCCAGGCCACCGCATTGTAGGCGCCCGGCTTGCCAGGAATCTCCTGAACGGTGACCCTGGCATCGCGCAACGGGTATTTGGCGCGCGATTCCTCGCCCGCCTCGTCATTGGCGTTGACGTAATTGGCGATCCAGCGGTTCAGCCAGGCCTCGCAATCTTCCGCTTCCATGAAGGAGCCGATCTTATCGCGGCCCATGACCTTGAGGTAATGGGCGAAGCGGGACGTCGCCATCATGTAGGGAAGACGGGCGGAGACCGCCGCGTTGGCATTGGCTTCCGGCCGGTCGTAAAGCTTCGGCTTGTGGGTCGTCTGCGCGCCGAAGAACACGGCATAGTCGGTGTTCTTGTAGTGGCAGAGCGGCAGGAAGCCGAGTTTGCCGAGTTCGGCATCGCGGCGGTCGGTGATGCCGACCTCGGTCGGGCACTTGAGGTCGAGATCGCCATCGTCGCTGGAGAAGATGTGCATCGGCAGGCCTTCGACCTTGCCGCCGTTTTCCGCGCCGCGGATCGCCGTGCACCAGCCGCTCTTGGCGAAGGCCTCGGTCAGCCGCGTGCCCATGACATAGGCTGCATTCATCCAGCAATAATTGTCATGCGGCAGTTCGCCGGTATTGGAGCCGCCCGTTTCGTCGTAGTTGAATTCGTCGATCGGGCTGGTCTTCGGGCCATAGGGCATGCGAGCGAGGACGCGCGGCATGGCGAGCGTCACGAACCGCGAATCGTCGCTGTCGCGGAAGCTGCGCCACTTGGCATATTCGACCGTATCGAAGATCTTTTCGAGGTCGCGCGGCTTGGCGACTTCGCGGAAGTCCTCGAAACCGAACATGCGCGGGCTGGCTGCGGAGATGAATGGCGCGAAAGCGGCGGCGGCGATCATCGACACGCCCTGCAGCAGCTGAACGTCATCAAACGAATTGTCGAATTCGTAATCACCGATGAGCGCGCCCATCGGCTCGCCGCCCGGCGTGCCGAACTCGTCTTCATAAACGGACTTGAAAAGGCGCGACTGGTCGAACTCGACCGCCTTGGCCAGATCCTTGGAGATTTCGCGCTTGGAGGCGTTCAGCACGCGGATCTTCAGGTTGACGCTGGTCTCGGTGTTCTTGACCAGATAGTTGAGGCCGCGCCAGGCGCCTTCGAGCTTCACGAATTCGGGCGCCTGCATGATCGCCGCAAGCTGCCTGGAGATCGTCTTGTCGATCTCGGCGATCGCATTGTTCAAGGTGACGGTCAGATTGCGGTCATAGGTGACCGTGCCTTTGAGGGCCTGGTCGGTGAGGGTGCGCAGGAGATCCTGGGCGCGGTTCGGTTCCGTCTGGCGGGTCGCCGCGACCACCTTCATGAGAAGGTCCTGATCCGGAACGAAATCGATCTGTTCCGTCGTTTGCAGTTGCGTGTCAGCGCTCATGTCTCAAATCCTTGTTCCGGGGAGCTGCGCTCTCGAAGTGTTGACGCCTTCGAGGAAGCGGCTGCTCCAACCAACAGATGGGCGGGAATTCAAGGCGCGCAGTCGCCCGCGCGCCGGTGACACTCAGTTGACCGCGTCTTTTTTCTTGTCGCTGCCGAGCTGGGCGACGAGCTGGGAAAGGTCGGCCTTGTTCTGCAGGATCTCCTCCAGGAGCCGTTCCAGCTCTTCGGAACGGTCGGCCTTGCTCATCAGGTCGCGGAGTTCGTTGCGGGCATTGAGCAGGGCTTTCAGCGCCGGCACCTGGTTGACGACGGAGCCCGGTTCGAAATCCTCCATGCTTTCGAATTTCAATGAAACCGGAAGCTCGGTTCCGTCGTTCTGCAATGTGTTCTCGACGGAAATGGTGAGCCCCGGGGTCATGCGGCGCATCACGTCGTCGAAATTGTCCCGGTCGATCTGGACGAACTTGCGCTCGCCGAACGGTTTCAACGGCTGGGTCGGATTGCCGGAGAAATCGCCCAGCACACCGACCACGAAGGGCAGTTCCTTCACCACCATCGCGCCTTCGGTCTCCACTTCATATTTGATGTGGACCCGGGGTTTGCGAACCCTTTCCAGTTTCTCATGCACACTTGCCATCGGGATTCTCCTTCCTGCCATCGGCAGATTACGAATTCAGACTTTTGTAGATTGCTGTCGGGCGGCAGCCCGCATGCGGTCGTACCCCCTCAACCTCCCCTGTCGGCTGAGGGCTGGATGCCGGCCGCCGTCAGCACTGCGTTGCGCGCATGCTGCTCGGGCAGGAGCTCGGCAAGAAGCTCGGAAAAATCCATGCGGCCGCGGCGCACGAGCGTCTCGATCGACATGGAAATCGGTGAATGGGGTTCGGTCCGGCGAAAATACCGCGCCACCGCGATCAGCAGATCGAAGGCCTCCTCGCGGGAACGAATCGTTTCGGCGGTGACCGGTCGGGGCTGGGCAGCAGGCTCCGCTTCGGCCTCGTTCGTGTTGGCGGGATTGAGATCCGGCTTGTGCGATGCCTGCTGTGCCGGAACAGGAACGGAGGCGTCAATGCCCGCCAGAACGCGAATTGCAGAAGCCGCCTCATGCAGAACATTGCGTGTATTCGAACTCGGCGGCGCCTGATCACCGCAGCGGGCGTCAAGTATAGCGACCAGACGGTCGAAAGCGGCGATGCATTCCGTGAGTACCGTCAGGTGGCCTGACATGCGTGCGACACCCGCTTCCGTCGCTGCCTGCTGCAATTCCTGGCGCCGCTCGCTCTCGGTCGCCCGCTGGGAAAGCTGGAAATCCCAAAGCGAAAATTGAGCGAACTTGCCGCCAGGAATCAACGAAGTCAGACGGATCGCCTGGATGATCGTTCCTTCGCCGCCGACGCCGTTCAGACCGGCGAGGGGCGCAAACCGTTCCTCCAAATCGTCGTCGCCGATCGAATGCAAAGAGTCAAAATGGTTGTCTAAAAGCGACATCATGGCCTCATAGACGTCCCGCAATCCCTCGAACCCTCGCAGCCGCAACTGAGCCTCGGCCAACCAGGCCAATACTTCGATGTCCTTGCTCACGGAAGAAAGGATTTGCAATCCAAGATTGTTTACGTCATGCCAGGCAGGTGAAAGCCCAATAGTTTCACCCGGAACTATTCCTCGCTCGGCGGTTCTTGCGACGCTTCTGGCGTCCTTAATTCTATAGTATATTTCACGCACCGAAGTATTAGTTCGGACGTTTTCTCCGCATGGAGCATTTTCTTCAAATGGATCGGCTATTTTTGGCACATTCACGCTATCATATTCTCCAAAAATGGGAGCATAAATTCGCGGTTCGTCATCCTGTTGATCATATACTGGCTTGTCAAGCTCCCGAAGACGGTGACAGTTTCATGACAACTATCGAGATCGTTATTTTTTGACATAGCGCAACTTTTGATCTGGACAAGGTCTGGTGAGCGCCCTAGTTGTTGCCTCGCATCTCGAAAGAACACTGCACCCGACGAAAAAATACAGGGCTTGCCGGATGTCGCACATCGATCTCAGTCGTCTGATCAGAACGCTTGAGCCAAGTTTGCGTGTCGGTCTTGAGACAGCCGCTTCGCTTGCTGCGCGTCATCAGCAACCGGTCGTCGAGGTCAGCCACTGGCTTCGGGCGCTTCTGGACATCCAAGGAGTGTCTGCCGTTTTCGAGGATCTCAGCGTCCCTTCGGAAACGCTGCGCACCGAGCTCGATGCGGCGATTGCCGATATACGCCGGGAGGACGGCGCATCGCTCGTACTCTCCCAGAACCTGCTTTCGCTGGCGCGCGAAGCCTGGCTCGTCGCCTCGCTTCAATACGGGCGCAGCACCATTACCCTGGCCGATCTGCTTGCTGGATTGACCGCCGACCAGGCTCTGCGCGCGGTGGTGCGCGGCATCGCGCCGTCGATGCGCAGCCTCGACCGCACGCGTCTCGATGATAAGCTTGAAAAAGCGAAGGCCGATCAGGCGGATAACTCATCCGGGCCGGTTTTGTCGAAGCCGGCCTTTTCATCGGCGGAAAACGAATTTCTGCGCCTCTATACCCGCGACATGACCGCCGATGCCCGCGCCGGAAAGATCGATCCCGTCATCGGTCGCGACCGCGAGCTGCGCCAGCTGATCGACATCCTCATGCGGCGGCGGCAGAACAATCCGATCCTGGTCGGCGAGGCCGGCGTCGGCAAGACGGCGGTCGCGGAAGCGCTCGCCCAGGAGATTGCTGCGGAAACCGTGCCCGAGCGGCTGAAGCAGGTGAAGCTGCTGCTGCTCGACCTCAGTCTGCTGCAGGCCGGTGCCGGCGTGAAGGGTGAATTCGAACGGCGGCTGCATGGCGTCGTGGACGCCGTGAAAGCTTCGCCCGAGCCGATCATCCTGTTCATCGACGAAGCGCATGGCCTGATCGGCGCCGGCGGGCAGGCGGGGCAGGGCGATGCTGCGAATATTCTCAAGCCCGCCCTGGCGCGGGGCGAATTGCGAACCATCGCGGCCACGACCTGGAGCGAATACAAGCGCCATATCGAGAAGGATGCGGCACTGACGCGGCGCTTCCAGGTGGTGCATGTGCAAGAGCCGGATGAAGAGACGGCTGTCCGGATGCTGCGTGGGGTGGCCGAGAGCCTGAAGTCCCACCACAAGGTACGGATCCGCGACGAGGCGCTGGTCGCCGCCGTCCGCCTTTCGGCCCGCTATTTGCCGGCGCGGCAGCTTCCCGACAAGGCGATCAGCCTGATCGATACGGCTGCGGCTGGCGTTGCGCTGGCGCGGCAGACGTCGCCGGAAGCGGTGAAGCTGCTCGACAATGAGCGTGACCTTCTGGGGACCGAGGCCAGATGGCTGGCAGGCGAGCCCGAAACGCCGGAAAACCTTGCGCGCCTTGCCGAGATTGCCCGGGAACGCGATGCGATCACCGCCGAAGCCGAAGCCTTGCGCGCGAAGTTCGACGAGGAAATGCGGCTTGCGCGCGAAGCTGATCGCCTTGAAGAGGTCTTTTCGCATGACCCCGCCATCGTGCCGTTATCTCCGGCCGGCGAGGCGAGCGGCAGCACCAATGTCGCGCCTTTCCCGCCGCAGGCGATGACGCCCGAAAGCGCCCGCACCGCTTTTGCCAGCACCGAGCGAAGCCTTATGGCGGTCGCCGGCGAAATGCCGCTCGTGCCGCGTGTCGTCGACAAGGAGTCGGTCGCCGCGGTCGTTGCCCGCTGGACCGGTATCCCGGTCGGCAAGCTCCTGTCCGACCAGGTGGAGACGGTGAAGACGCTGGATGCGCGGCTGAAGGAGCGCGTGCTCGGCCAGGATGCGGCAATCGAGCGGATCGCGTCGACCATGCGGGCTGCCCGCGCCGGTCTTACCGATCCGCGCCGGCCGCCGGCCGTCTTCCTGCTCGTCGGCATGTCCGGCACCGGCAAGACGGAAACGGCGCTGTCGCTCGCCGACATGCTTTATGGCGGCAGCCGGTATCTCACGACCATCAACATGTCGGAGTTCAAGGAAGAACACAAAATCTCGATGCTGCTCGGCTCGCCGCCCGGTTATGTGGGCTATGGTGAAGGCGGCGTCCTGACGGAAGCCGTGCGGCGCCGGCCCTATGGGGTGCTGCTGCTCGACGAGATCGACAAGGCGCATCCGGGCGTCCAGGAAATCTTCTACCAGGTGTTCGACAAAGGAACGCTGCGCGACGGCGAAGGCCGCGACATCGATTTCAAGAACACCACGATCTTCATGACGGCCAATACGGGCTCGGAACTGCTCGCGGCCCTTGCCGCCGATCCGGACACGATGCCGGAAGGCGAGGCGCTCGAAGCGCTCCTGCTTCCCGAGTTGCAGAAACATTTCAAGCCGGCCTTCCTCGGGCGCACCACGGTGCTGCCCTTCATGCCGCTCGGCCGCGAAACGCTGTCCGGCATCGTCGATATCCAGATCGGACGCATTCGCGAACGCGTCGACGCGGCCTACGGCACGGTGCTCGACCTGTCGGCCGACGCGCGGGAAGCCTTGATCTCCAGGGCGAAAGCCAGCGAGATGGGCGCCCGCGCCATCGAGATCATGATAGCTCGCGATCTTCTGCCCGTGCTTTCCACCTTTTTCCTCGATGCCGTCACGGAAGGCCGGGAGAGCGCCGCCATCACCATCAATTTCGACGGTAAGCGTTTCGGCATCGATGCCGAGAAGAGCACGGCCGTCCAACAAAAATTCGCCGAACCGGATCATAGCCGGCAGGCGGATGAAGAACCCTCGGGCCGCAAGCGCACCCGGGGAGGAGCAAGACGAAAGGCAACTGCGCCTTAGACGCAACTAGGCACTTAATCCGATAATAGGAGAGCTGATAGCATGCCGATTTATCTGCAGATCGACGGTATTCAGGGTGACGCAACCCATGAACAGCACCGCAAGTGGATGGATATCGAAGCCATCCATTGGAACGTTGCCCGCAACATGAACACGTCTGCCGGTTCCGCGGCAAACCGTGAAGCTTCCGAGCCGACTGTCTCGGAAGTCATCCTCACCAAGGTCAGCGACTCCTCGTCGACCAAACTTTTCCAGGAAGCCTGCTCGGGCCGCACCGGCAAGCGTACTGTGATCCACCTGGTGACGACCGGTAACCCGGGCGACACGTATATCGAATACTCGCTGACCAACACGCTGATCGCCAGCTACTCGATCGATTCGAACGGCGACCGCCCGATCGAAACGATCAAGCTGAACTTCACCAAGATGGAAGTGAAGTACACGCCGTACGACGAGAATCATTCGCCGCAGTCGCCGATGATCGCGTCCTATGACCTTTCCACGGCCAGGGCTGCCTAAGGCCTCTCAACATTTTTCGACGCCGGCTCTTTTCGGCCGGCGTCGTATCGATGCGCTACCCCACCCGTCTCCGCCTGAGCTGATGACGGACGTTTTCGCAGACAGTTGAGAGATATTTTTCGGCTTTGGACAATGGGAGATGATCGTGGCATCCGCAAATCAACGCTTGAGCGATATTCTTGTAAAGCTTCCCAAATATAAGTCCCAATGGGAGCTGAATGTCGCCAGCCCCTATGTGCGCGCATATGACGCCGCAGTATTGAGTTACAACAACGAAATGAAGGCCCAAGGCGAGCGCGATCGCGCCACCGCCGAGATGTTTGTGCTGGCAGCTTCGGTCTTGACCGGCAGCGTCATGATGGCCGCCTTTGCCACGACCTCGGTACGCGTGCTGGCGGGCCGCGCGATTGTCCGCGTGATCTGCAATAACAATCTCAACCGTACTTTCAATCTGATGGCCGCCGCCAACAGCAACAAGGCGTTCATGTTCGCGCTGGGCGGTGTTCTGGACGAGGCCAAGAAGGTCGCCAACAAGCAGGTGACGAAACTTGCGGAAGGCCTGACGAGCACCGGGACGCAGGTCTCCGCACCGACGTCGGTCAACTACGAGTCACGTCTCATGGACTTCATCCGTGCCAGCCATATCTGCACGCATGAATTCATCGAAGGCGTGAAGGAAGACAATTCGATCGGCGAGACGGACAAGGGGAAGGTTGCCGATATGGCGTCCAGGATCCCGTTCTGCAATCCGCCGACCGGCAGCAGCATCGACGAAAAGAAGCTGGCCGAGAAAATGGAGCTGCTCTTCTATATGAGCGCAGTCCTGGATTCCGACAGGCTCGTCACCTACGCGCCGTCTTATGGCGGAAGCGTCGGTGCCATAGGCCGCGAAACGAAATACGGCGAAAAGTCGATCTCGCAGATGCCGTCCGACCCCCGTTACCCGAAGGCCGTTCATCCCCGATTCAACGGCAGGCCTTTTGCGTCCTACGATCCGGGCCAGCGCATCGAATACGAGAGTATCGGCTCCGGTATCCGGGAGCGCGTCAACAAGCTCAGCATCAGCACCGGGAACGGACCCTTCTATCCGAACCAGAGTTTTGTGGAGAGGAAGCTGTTCGACCCGACCGGCCACGCACAGATGATGAAGGCCGAGCAGATCATCAACAAGCTCTACAACGACGCCCGCCCCAGGCAATTGACAGACGTGCGGATGATCTGAGGTGCAGCGGATGCAGTTGATCGGTTTATCTTCGTCATCGGCTCGGGCCGGCACCATTCTGCGGTGGTCGCGGAATGTCGCCCTGGCCTTTGCCATGACGGTATCGGCGCCCGCCCTTGCATCGGCCTCCGGCGAAATCGACGAAGCTCTTCTTCGGATGGAGCAGGTCGGCCCACGCCTTTCGGCAATGCCGTCGGCGGTGGGAAGCGTCGTGAAAGCCGCGACCGATCGAGGGGATGCCGAGGCTTCCAAGGCTGGACCCATCCTGGAACCTGCCGTCCGCGCTTCGTTCGATCCGAAAGGCATGGTCGCGGAGATATCGGACAGCCTGGCCGAGGTCGCTGACGGGAAAACAGACCCGGCAGCCTTGGCCAAGGCCGCCGCGGCCTTCGAGGATGGACGCAAGAAAATCGCCGAGATGTATGCAGGCCAGGATCAGGCGACTGCAAAACAGATCGAGGCCCGCATCGCCACCGATGACGGTTCCCGCATCAGACAGCTGGCCGATCTGATGGCGGCACCGGACCTGGCTGCCGAAACCGCGCTGACGGCGCAGGTCATGTATGTCTCGCTGGAGGCATTTTCCGACGCAAATTCGGCCGAGCTTGCATCCACATCCCCGGAGAAACTGAAGTCCGAGCTTGGAGGCGTCATCGCATCCCTGCGCGACAGGACTGAGAACGAAAAGCCGGTGCCCAAGGATGTCGCGCGCATGGAAGAAAAGGCGCGGCTGACGGTTACTCTTGCGCTTCTGCCAAACGAAGATCTTTTGGTTCTTTCGGACTTTTATCAAAGCGCGGAAGGCATGGCCAAACGGCAAGCGCTTGTCGAAAGTTACAAGCAGGTATCCGACCAGGCCAATAGCAGGATGCTCGCAGAATATTTCTCGGCATTGGCGGGTTATCTCAAAACTCATCCCCGACCGCAGCAACAGTAGTTGAGCGTTTCAAGACGGGACTTGACGTATGGACGATTTACAATCCTTTGCCGCCGATTTCATCCAGGCGAGCCGTATCCTGAAAATTGTCTCGCCGCTCGGCGAGGACCAGCTTCTGCCGGAGCGGGTGACGATCGAGGAAGGGGTTTCCTCGCTCTTCGAGATCAAGCTGTCGGTGCGCGCCAAGAAGCCGGTGGTCAAGCCGGAAGAGCTGATCGGGAGGCTGATGGATGTTTCGATCGAGGTGCAGCAGGGTGAAGGGGAGGGTGGCGTGCGCCGTCCGTTCAACGGCCTGGTGACCGAACTCAACGAAGGGCCGCCGGTCACTCGGGGCCTCAGATCCTATTCCATGGTGCTGCGGCCGCAGATGTGGCTTCTGTCGCGACGTTCGGACTGCCGTATCTGGATGGACAAGACGGCCATCGATATCGTCGAGACGCTGTTTTCCGAGCACGGCATTCCAGCGCCCGACACGTCCGGCATCGTCACTCCACCGCCGCCGCAACATTATTCGGTGCAGTGGAACGAGACGGACCTTGCCTATCTCACCCGCCGTTTCGAAGAGGACGGGCTGTTCTACTGGTTCAGCCATGAGGACGGCAAACACAAGCTGCATGTGGGAGACAGCGCCAGTTCCTGGCTTGGCCCATCCCCTTTGGCGCAGGGCGAAGGGCGGGTGCGTCTGGCGCAAGGATCGTCGGACCGCAACCATATCAGCGACTGGAGCCGGCGGTATTCCTACGTGCCGGGCCAGCGCGCCGGCGCCGACTGGAATTTTGAGACGCCGCGCATGGTGCCGGGAACGATGACGCCGTCGCTCGTCCAGATGCCCGAGGCGATCAAGCGCGAACTCTACGAATACCCGGCCCGCATATCCACGGTTGCCCAAGCCGAGCGCGCCGAAAAACTGCGCATGCAGGCGAGCGAGGCGGATCACGACCGCGTCTCAAGCTCCTCGACATCCCGAATCCTCGAAGTCGGACGTCGGTTCACCCCTTACGAGGTGGCCCATCCCGACCATGTCTACGAGGAGCACGTGGTGACCAAGATGACCCAGAAGGTCGTCGATCGATCCTATGAGACCAATACGAACGAGCCGGAATATACCAACACGTTCGAAGCGACCCCATCCCGCGTGCCGATGACGCCGCATCGGGAAACCAGACGCCCGCGGATCGAAGGCGCGCAGGTGGCGATCGTCGCCGGTCCGGCCGGTGAGGAAATCCATCCGGACCAGTACGGGCGCATCAAGCTCTGGTTCCCCTGGGACCGGAAGGCGAAGAAGGACGGCTCCGACACTTGCTGGGTACGCGTGGCGCAGAACTGGGCCGGCTCAACCTGGGGCGGACAGGTCATTCCACGCATAGGCATGGAAGTCATGGTCGCCTTCATCGACGGCGATCCGGACCGGCCGCTGGTCACGGGCGTCGTCCCGAACCCGTCGAACGGGGTGCCCTACGACCTGCCGGCCAACAAGACGCGCATGGTGATGCGCTCCAATACCCATAAAGGCAGCGGCTTCAACGAGATGACGTTCGAGGACGATGCCGGCCGGGAGAACATGTTCTTCCACGCCCAGAAGGACCAGACCACCCGCGTCCTCAACGACCGAACCAAGCGCGTCGACAGGCATGAAGTGTCGGCGATCGGTGCCAACCGCACGGTCGAAGTCGGCGGCAACCAGAAACACGAGGTCGGCGGCTCGATGAACACCGTCGTCGGTGGCACAGGGCCGATGGCCATGGCGCTGATGGGAGCGGTGCAAGGTTTGTCTGGCCACACGGCCGGTCTTGTCGCTCAGGCAGCCGAGATTGCCGGCGGCGGCGGGCCAGGTGTGGCGGCTTTTGCCGGAACGCTGGCCTCCTCGGCTCTCGGCTTCCTTGGCGCAGGTGGTCTTGGCAGCCGCGAGGGAGTCGTATTGGGGCCCAGTCCGCGTGCCGATGCCGGTGCGGCACTGGCCAGCTCAGGTACCGGCGTGGGCGATGCGGTCTCTAGCCTGTTTCCACTGCCCGGCATCATGAACACCATTGTCGGTTCTTTCAAATCGGACACGATCGGTATCGCCCGCGCCGAACAGATCGGCATGAGTAAAGTGACTAACGTGGGCCAGACATCTTTGGAAAGCGTGGGGAAGTTCAAGAAGATCGCAGTTGGCGAGGAATTTGTCATCGAGTGCGGCGATTCCAAATTCATCATGAAGGCCAATGGCGAAGTGATCATCCTCGGCAAGACATTCAATTTCGTCGCCACCGATCATTTCCAGATGCGCGGTAAGCCGATCGATCTCAATTAGGAGGAGCGGCCTTGGAACTTGTCAATCGGCTGCCTTTTCCTGCGCTGGCCTTCCGCCAATTTGACACCGTCGGCAATCTCGATTGCGTGGTGGCAGTTCGCGGTACTTTCGTGCATCGCCAGGGCGAACCGCTGGCAGTTGCGCCTGAACAGGAAGACTTTCAGTGGGAGGATGCCTATGGTGGAGACCCTCACGCTCATCCTCTCTTGCGCCAGACGGACCTCACACCGGAGAAGGGTGGGACCGACATCACGTTTCTCGGCAATGCTTATGCGCCGGGCGGCGTCCCGATGCCTTCGTGGCCGATAAGTTTACAGGTCGGCCGGGTAGCCAAACGGCTCGAAGTCCACGGTGCACGCTTTTGGCGCCCCGTGATCAAAGAGAAGTGGGCCGGATTTTCCGCAAGGAAAGCAAAGCGTGTACTCACGGATTGGCAGCTGACGGAGGCCGAGCCGGCGTCTCTAGTGCCGGTTTGCTGGACCAAAGCTTATGGTGGTGAAATTTCGGGTACGGGCGATCCTGGGTCTGAAACGTCGGCAGATGTGGAAGCCAGCAATCCGCTCGGTTGCGGCATCGTGAATCTCGATATGCCAGCGGCTGATGTGCCTGTCGCCGCACCGCAAATCACCCTGCCAGGACAGAAGCTCGACTGGCGGGAACGGATCGAGCCGCAGGGGCTGGGCCTTGTATCGCCCTGGTGGCGATGCCGCCAGCAATACGCCGGGACGTATGACGATGCGTGGTTGGATGAGCGGCACCCACTGCTTCCGCGGGATTTCGACCCGCGTTTTTGGCAATGCGCCCATCCGGATCTTATCGCGAGGCCATATTTGATCGGAGACGAAGCCTACGAGATCCGACACCTCCATCCCAGTCACACCGTTGCTGAAGGGCGCCTGCCCGGCTTGGTGCTTGGCGTTCATTGCCTGCGCGAGGGAACTGGTGATTGGCGGGTTCTGAATCTTGACGGGCTGCATTTCGACTGGCGTTTCGATGACCGGGTCATTTTTACTTGGCGTATTCGGTTCCCTTTGCCGGAGGCGTCCGACGCGAAGCTCACGCTGACGCGCATTCGCCTGCCGGCCCCTCCGCCCGAACCGGTAGCTGCGGCGCAGTCAGGGACGGAAGATACTGTTCGTCACGCGAGGGTGGCTCGTTCGAACTATGGATCGGACCGCGGCGACTTGGGAATTTTAAGTACACGGAGACCATAAGCGACATGAGCCTTCCGTCTGTCCGCGACATTCGTATCGGCGATCCGGAATATCCCAGTCCCTGGACGACCAGCCGCCCGTTGGAAGCGCTTCGCGATATCGACGAAGCGCGGATCGTATCGCTTGCGCCGGACGTTTGCCTGACCCCCGTGGGATCGTCCGTGGTACCAATCCCTTACCCTATCGTAGATTATTGCGGCCATGACCGCAATTTCACGCCATCGGTGCGCTTCGCCGGGAAAAAGGCCATGGTTATGCGCTCATGCACCACTCATGTGCACGGTGATAAGCCGGGAGTGCGAAAAGGTGTAAAATCGGGGACGGTTGAAAGCATTTGCGAGCCGATAGGCCATGCGTCCCAAATTAGGGCGGAGGGCTCCCATGTAATCCGTCATCTGGATCGCTTCTGGATGAATAGCCGAAATACCCTGGGTGAGGCGCTTTTCGTTCGGAACACTAGAACCTTCGTTGCGCCCAAGGACGATGATCCCGTTTGGGGCTCATTGCGCTACGCACAACTTGCTGCAAACGATGATCCAAACACTGCTTCGGATGCAACGCCGCCCGGCGCGGTTCTGGGCTACGTGGCCCCTCTGGGGGGGCTTCCGGCGCTTACTGGAGGGGGGACGGCGGCCGGCGGCGCAGTCGCGGGAGGCGGCGCGACCGCTGTCGGAGGAGGTGCCGCGACTGCAACCGGTGTCGGTCTTGGAACCGTCTTGCTCGGAATAGGCGCTTTTGCTCTGGGTGTATTATACCCCACCAACAAGACCAATTTTTCCGACTTCATTCCACAGGACGATTATGAGCGACAGCTTGTTCAGGACGCGTCCCAACGGATAGGCCGGCTTCCGATCTGGGACGGCGGTCAATCCATAAAACAAGAGACGCTTTCTCAGATATATCAGCGCAGGCAAACTCAAACTCAAACTCAAACCCAGACCTTGACGGGGCCGCGTCCCCAGGCTGCCCCGCTTCCTGAGACCGGAAATGGCCGCGTCAGTAATCCGCGGTGCCATGTGCTGCCGATCTATTTCACAACGCCTGCGCGCGGCACGAGAACGGAAATGCAAAGGCAACTGGCCCTACAGCAGGGCGTCTTGAATGGTAAAGACCCATGCACGGCCGCCGCCGATATTGCGCGGTATCCTGCTAACAAGTCGATCGGCGAAGCTGCAAGGCCTATCGAGCGCCAGCGTTTGCTGACCGCGCGAGCAACCCAGATCCGGGCACTTAATCCTAGCCTATCGCCTGCACAAGCAATGGCTCGGGCCCAGCAGTCGGCTGCTCGCCAGGATGCCATCCATACTCTCGACATGGTTGCTGGCGGGCAGCCAACGGTGTTCTCCGGGCTCGGTGGTCGCAGCGAGAACCGGTCCATAGGGTCACAATGGGGAGGTGGCAAAGCTGCAATCCTCAACACTTATGCTACAAATCAATGCCAAAACGGCTGCCCCCGAATGCAAACGGCCCTGATCGCGATTTAAGGAGATACGGATGACCGCAGCAGAGTTTCTTGAGGCCCGAGGCAAGCCCCATGACGCAAGGAAGATCTCTCAGGATGAAGCGGAAAGCGGCGCCGGGCGCGTTCCGGAGGATCTGATAGAGTTCTGGATGCAATATGGCGTGGGGTACTATGCCAACAGGAACTATTGGCTTTGCACGCCAGTTCTTTTCGAGGGTTTCTTCCGCAGGCTGTTGGCCAATGTGCCAGAACTGAAGGCTGATGACCTTGTCGCCTTCGGATATTCGAGCCTCGGTACGGTCAATCTCTGGCATAGGGCAGGACGACATTTCACTTTTTCGCTTGATGTTGGGCTACTGATGGATTTGACGAGCCGAAGCCGAACCGATCCTCCGCCCCATGACCTAGAGGAGATATATCGTGCTGCCGGCATGGACATGCCTCAAAACGCGGTCGAACTGTTCCTGGAGGCCAGGTCTGCGCCGGAGGATATCTGGAACATATTGTTGGCGGCAACCAGCGCGGATACGTATAGGGCGATCTACGACGACAATGGTAAAGCCCTCACGCCGCAACTTCGCCGAAACCTGGGAGAGCTTTCGCAGGATGAAATTTATGTTCGAGACAGGAATGCAGTCGAAAATTTGGCTGATCACTATCAAAAAATGAAGGTTTCCGAGGCTGTCTCGCGCGTGCCCGGCGAGATCCACTATTCGTTCGCAGTCGAAGTCGCAGGACAGCAGCAAATCTTGTCCCAGACGATCGTCGCTGGTCGTTAATCGGAGTTGCTGCCTTTTCCACATCTGTAGCCGTCGGCCAATCGCCCTGGCAGAAGACGTCTAATCGGAGGTTTGGCCGGTCTCGGGAGCATGGATTATCAGACAGTTCCGGCCGGCCTTCTTGGCAAGGTAGAGCGCGGCATCCGCTTGGCGCTGCAGGTGCTCCGCCGAGACGAGTTCGCGGTCTTGCTTCAGCGCCGCTACTCCAATGCTGACCGTGACATAAGGAACGACGCGGGAGGTGGGGTTCGGAAGCGACGCAGCTTCTACTCGGGTGCGAACTCTTTCGGCGACAATCATGGCTTCCTGTTCATCAGCGCCTGGGAGGAAGACGAGAAATTCTTCGCCTCCGTAACGGGCGACCTGATCCCGCTCGTCCCTCATACTGCTCTGAATGATGCCGGCAACCTTCACCAGACAGCGGTCGCCTTCGGCATGCCCGAGACTGTCGTTGAGGCGCTTGAAGTCGTCGACATCGCACATCAGCATCGCCGCGCCTCTGGTCCGTGTCAGGTCCTCGTTCCAGAAACGATAGAGCGTTTCCATCATCGAGCGCCGGTTGGCGACGCCGGTCAGCGGGTCGGTTCGTGCGAGCAGTTCCAGCTGGGAATTGGCGTCGGCGAGTTCGGCGAGGCGGCTTCGGTCTCGCAATTCCAGCAGGAAGCTCTTGTGCGCCAGGATCGTTGCTGTACGTCGGGCAACGACGGTTGCTGCCACGCCGCTTGCAAAAAATAGCGTTCCGGCCAGAGCACTTCCCACCTCGATCCCTGGATTGTGCAGTTGAAACACGAGGTAGATAGCCAGGGCCGAAGCTCCGATCGCGATCGCCCAGCCAAGCAGGATGGGAAATATAATGATGGCGGTGACGGCCACGAAAAGCATGATGGTCAGATGGCGCTCATAAAGCTCGCCACCGGCGTTGACGCCCACCAGGGCCACGGACAGGAGGATGAAAAAGACAGCCGAGAGGAGGAAAACTCCCTGCAGCCATAAGGCGCGCGGCCGCAGAAAGACCATCGCCGCGACGAGCGCTGCGGGGGGAAGGATTAATGCCGGCCAGAGCATCGACATCACGGTTCCGGTCGGAAGCAGGATCGCGTAGAGGCCCAAGGTCAGGACGTCGAGCACGCTGACCCAGATCATCCACGCGCGGATGATCTTGGCAGTCTGCGGCCAGGAGCGTTCGCGAAAAAGCCGGGCCAACTCGCCGTTGAGCCGGATATTCCGCGTGCGCCCACCCAACAGGCGCTCGACTTGTTCCACAATGGCCGGACTCGGCCTCTGGAGAGGTTTCCGCGAAGACGGTCTTGCCGATTTGGTAGAACCTGTGGTTCGCTCAGCGTCCATGTGCCGGATTTAGGGCCCAGATGACCGGCGACAAGACGGGCTGTTGCGCCGACCAGAACCGGCTCGCAAAGACCTCAGGCTGCGAGTTGTTACTTTTACGGTTTCGGTCGGCAGGGCCATCTAGTCGCTTAACGTGCGGGCCGCGTCCGCTTCCATTTGGTCAGACCTCGCTATCGGCAGCTTGATTGTAAAGACGGTTCCTTCACCCCTGACGCTGTCCACATGAATTTCGCCGCCATGCAACTCCACCACCTGCTTCACCAGGTTCAGGCCGATACCCGTCCCGGCGATGCCGGACGAACTTCTCGCCCGGAAATAGCGCCCGAACATCTTCGGCAAGTCGTCCGCGTCGATGCCGATGCCTTCGTCGCGAACGGTAATCTGGATAAAGTCGTTTTGCTGCCAACCCGTCACATAGACGTTTGGAGAGTCCGGCGCATATTTTACAGCGTTTGAGAAGAGATTGGTAAATACCTGCTCCAGCGCCGCTCCGTCGCCGTAAATAATCGAGGGAAGCCGCTCCAGATCGAGCAGGAACCGGTGCGATTTGCGTATACTTTCCTGCCGCCCACTGCAGGTCCTGATGATGTCCCCCAATGCGCATGGCTTCCGGACGATGTCGATGTGGCCGTGATCCAGGCGTCCGACGGCGAGGATGCTTTCCATCAGCTCCAGCATTCGCGAAACTGCGCTGCGGATCTGCTCCGTCTTCTCACCGATAAATTCCGATGTCACCGCGTTCTTGCGGCGAACGAGCCGTTGCGCCGCACCGTCGATGATCGAAAGCGGCGTCCGGAATTCGTGAGAAGCCATCGAGACGAATTGCCGCTGCAGCTCGTTGACCTGCCGCTCTTGATCGAGCATCCGTTCGAGTTCCGCAGCCTGACGGACAATTTCTGCGGTTCTGCTGCGCACCGTTTCCTCGAGATCATCGCGATGCTGAAGCAGTGCCCTTTCCGCACGCTTCCGCTCTGTGACGTCGACTGCGGCAATCAGTGACGCCGGACGAGTATCGAAGGCAAGTTGGCTCGAATAGATAAAGACCTCGATTTCGGCTCCGCGCGCCGTCCGGTGGTTCTGAGAACGATTGGCTTCGCTCGCATGCTCCGCACCGGTGACCGCCATTTTCATTCCTTCCCGATCCTCTGGAGGAAGGATGTCCAGGAGAGTCATGGAAAGAAAAAGGTCACGATCATAGCCGTAGTGATCAAGAGCCGCCTGGTTGACGTCGAGAAACTGAAGGCTCTCCCGGTCCTGAACCCACATTGGCAGAGGGTTTCCTTCGAACAGGAGCCGGAAGGAAGCTTCGCGCATCTTGAGATCCGTGATATCAACGCGAATCCCCACGCTTCCGCCGCCCGAAACGCGTCGTTCCTCTATCCGGACCCAGCGATTCCCCGGCAGGCGCTGCTCATGGGCACTTTTCGGCTCCGCGTGACGGACCAATCGATCGGCCAGCCATTCCTCCTCACGGCCGATCGCGTCGGGATATTGGCCAAGCTGAAGCCCGCTGCGAAGCCTGTCCTCGAAACTCATGCCCTTGACCAGGGGAGCGCCGCTGTCAGCGTAAAGCTGCTCATAGCGGCGATTCCACATCACGAATCGATCATCTTCGTCGAACAGTACCAAGCCTTCCGGGACGACCTCGAAGGCGGCCAGAAGGCGCGCATGCGCTGCTCTTGCCTCCTGCTCCGCATGCTCGGCCTGAGCGTGCGCTTGAGCAAGAGATCGTTCGGCTAGCCGCGCCTCGGTAACGTCCTCATGCGTCGAGACCCATCCTCCGTCGGCCGTACGCTGATGACAGCCTCGGATGACTTTTCCCGATCTAAGCTCTTTTATCCAGACTTGCGACGAAGCGCCGGAGTTCGTGTCTTGCGCCCATTCGAGGTACTCCTCCCTGGACATCGTGGGAAAGGCTCCGATGTCGTCCCTCAACTTTATAATCTCTTCGAGCGACTGCCCGGGGTGGATCAAGGCCGGGTCCACCCCGTAAACCTCGGCATAGCGACTGTTGGACAAAGCCAACGTACCGTCTGCATGGAAGAGACAAACCCCTTGGCTCATGCTGGCGAGTGCGGTCCGAAGCTGTTGGTCCTGGTCAAGAATCTGCTTGCGACTGCTGCTTGAGGCAAGTTGCGCGTTCACGCGCGCACCAAGCTCCCTGCCGTCGATCGTGCTTGAGACACAGTCAACCGCACCGGCCTCAAAACCAGCAATCCGTCCATCGATATCGCCCTCAGGTGTAACCAGGACCACCGGTATTTCAGACGTCACCGAACCGTGTTTCAACTGGCGGCAGATTTGGACACCGCATAGGTCCGCGAGTTTTATGTCGAGCAGGATAAGGTGGGGTTGTGACGCCTCCACGATCGCTTGCAGGTTCTCCAGGCGGTCGAAGGCTGAAGCAAACGAAAGCTCGATGTTTTCCGCCGGCAATCGGCTGAGGTCCAGATTAGCGGCATCCGCGCCGATGACGAGAATTGCGGTCCGTCGATGAGCAATGCCTTGGGCGATCACCATCGAGGCTGCCCGGCTGTCTGGAGCCGCGGGCAGCGAAGATGAGGATAATTGAACGGGAACCGCTATCGTCAATGAGGATCGCCTACCATTCCGCCACTGGCCTGTTGCACACCTACAATACGTATTGAGCGTTAAAGAGAGCTTATGGCCGCTTGCCGGGGGAACCGGTGGCGCCCGGCGCGTCTCAGCGACTGTGCATGACGTAGTCGCGCATGACCGTGCCGAGCTTGGCGAGATTGACTTTCAACTCGTCATAGCCCGTGATTTTCTCACGGGTATCCTCGTCCATGTAGAGTTTTCGGTTGAGCTCGATCTGGATGCTGTGGCGGTTTTTTCCAGGCGCGCTGTAGGCCGAGACAAGCTCGGCGCCCTTGAAGGGCACGTTGAGCGATACCGAATAGCCAAAACCCTCCAGGGTCTCGACCACCAGTTTCACGAAATCCGGTTCGCTCGATTGGCCTTCGTAATCTCCGACCACCACGTCCTTGCGCACCGTCCCGGCCGGATCGGGCGACAGCACATGGCCGATCGCCGGCATCGAATGGCAGTTGATGTGATAGACCTTGCCGAAGGCGGCATAGGTCTCGTCGAGCAGTCGCACCAGTTCGCGGTGATAGGGGCGCCAATAGGTGCCGATCCGGTCCTCCAGCTCCTTCACCGTCAACTTGCGGCCGTACATCGGCGTGTCGCCCCAAGCATAACGCCAGGTGAGCCCCATGCCGCGGCGCGCCGAGGCGCTGTCGCGCGTGGGATGGGGCCATTCGCCCTCGACCATTTGCAGATCGACATCTTTCAGCGAGCGATTGAGATCGAGGAAACTGCGCGGAAAGTGGGCGATCAGCAGCGGTGCACCGACGGAAGGCGCAAAGTCGAAGAGGTCGTCCACATAGGTATCGGCGGCCACGAGCACCAGTTCGTCGGAAACCGTGCGTTCGAAATCCGGGAGCGTCAGGCCGCTATGCGGCGAGTCGAACACCAGGGGGACGACGGGTGCGGCCGGCGGAATGATCTTGAGGACGCCCTCGATCTCGACCGGGGCGAAAGTCAGGTCTGTCATCTTGGTCTCGTTCAGGCTGTGGCCGCGTAAGCGGCTGGATAGGTGATGTCGGGCATGCCGATAAAGGCATTGCCACGCCGACCGACCATGCCGGGGGCGGCGAAGGGGCGAGGGAAGACGACGGCCGCGGCAGGTTTCACCTTGGCGATCTTTTCGAGCGCCTCGATCTGGTCGCCCGGCATGTCGACGTTAACAATGATGTCGCTGTGCGGGCCGGTCGTCATGCGCGGCATGTTCATTGCCTCCTCGATGTCGAGGCCGGCATGCAGGATCATCCCGGTGAGCTGGGCAAGCGAGGGCACGATCTGGTTGCCGCCGGCGGCGCCATAGGCTGCGAAAGCGCCGTTCTCGTCGGTGATCGCCACCGGGCACATATTGCTTGGCGCATAGGCGTTGGGCGTCAGCGAATTGGCGCGGCCGGGTGTCGGATCAAACCAGGACATGCCGTTGTTCAGGAGGATGCCTGTCGAGGGCGACAATGCGCGGGCGCCAAAACGGTTGAGCAGCGTAAAGGTGATCGCGACCATCCGGCCTTCGGAATCCACGGCGTTCACCTGCGTCGTGCTGGTCTTGTTGGTTGTCTCGGCCGGGTTGAGACGTTTGCGGTGCGCGCCGAAGCTCTCCCAGAGGGCTTCCGCCATGGCGGTAAAGAAACCAGCGTCGACCGGGCCTTTGCCGCGCTTCCTGTCGAAGTGATCGAGCGCGTCGAAGAGCCGCTGGCCGGCGCTGGTTTCTCCAGCCACATGCACGGTCTTCCCCTGCAGCGACATGGTCCGGGATGGGTAAAGGAGGGGGGCGTAATTGGCCAGGTCCTCCAGGGTGATTGAGCTGCTGCCGGCATTGAGATCGGCGACCAGCTTCTCGCCGATCGCGCCGCCATAGAGCGAATCCGGACCCTCGTTGGCGAGCTGCTCCAGCGTCTTCGCAAGCTGTTCGAGCGGCAGGGTGGCGCCGGGCTCCGGCGCATGGTCGCTCGGCAGGAAGATCGAACGGGCGCCGGGATCCATCCCTAGCTCGCCCTCAGCGATCGCGATCGCCAGCGTCGTATGCCAGTCGACATACATGCCTTTGCGGGCGCGGTCGATCGCAGGCCGAAGCGCCCGGTCGAAGCCGATCGTGCCGTAGCGTTTCAGCGCTTCCGCGAAGCCGCGCACGCAGCCGGGCACCACGGCCGCCGTGAAGCCGCGGACATTGCGATTGTCGATCGAAGCCGGGTGGCCGATGAAGGTCTTGATGCTGGGATCGGGCCTGTAGAATTCCTCGTCAAAATAGGAAGGCACGCGGCCGGTGAATTCGACGACCTCGACCTTTCCGTCCGGTTGGGCGATGAGCATGTAGCCGCAGGCGGCGAGGCTGGTCATCCAGGGTTCGACGGTCTGCAAGGTGAAGGCGGCGGTCACCGCAGCGTCGACGGCATTGCCGCCCGCTGACAGGACCGCCGCCCCAGCCTCGGCCGCCGCGTAGTGCTGGGAGGTGACGACGCCGCGTTCGCTGACGCCGGCAATCTTACGGTAGACGCCGCGCTCGACGCGCAGATGATTGTATTGCGGATTTTCCATCATTTCGGCTCCAGCGCAGCGGCAACCATACGGCTGGCACCGGAGAGATCGCCGAGCTTTTCGCCGGCTGCGATCTTGTGCTTGTTGCGGCCCGCCCGTGCCTGACGCGCGATTGCCTCCTCGACGACCTCTTCGGCCTCATCGATAGGGATCACCACGATGCCGCTCGCATCGGCAACCACGATATCGCCCGGCAGGACCGGAACGTTACCGCAGGAGATCGGCAGGTTAAGCGCGCCGCCGAGATCGTTGAGCCGCGTGGTGATACCGGAGACGCCACGTGACCAGAACGGCAAATCGAGTTCGAGGATTTCCTCGACATCGGTGCACGGACCGTCGAGCACGACGCCGATAGCGCCGGCGGTCTTGATTGCGAAGGCGACACCGCCGCCGATGCAGGCATGCCGGTCGTCACCGAGTCGGTCGACGAACAGGAAATCGCCGGGGCGGATGAAGCCGATCGCGTGGTGGAGGAGAGTGGAGTCGGTTGCCGGGATCGCCACCGTCACCGCGGTGCCGACCAGCGTCCTGCCCGGCTCGACCACCGGGGTGATCGAATGGTGCACGAAACCGCGATGCCGGAAATGGCCGATGGTCGCCACCTCGACGCTTTCGAACCTGGCGATGAGTTCCGGGTCGACCTGTTTCGGCACGCTGCCGATATGATATTTCTTCATGGGGTTTCCTCCCGGGATCTTTCCGTCCCGGCCTCGTTTTTATCGGCGTGGTGCTGCCAGCCCTTGCCGGGCACGGCGGCGAGCAGTTCCTTCGTGTAGGTTTCCTTCGGAGCACCGAACAGTGAGGCAGGATCGCCCCGTTCGACGATGCGGCCGTTGCGCATCACCGCGATATTGTCGCAGATCTGGCTGGCGACCCTGAGATCGTGGGTGATGAACAGGATGCCGAACCCAAGCCTCTCCTGCATGTCGGCCAAGAGTTTCAGCACCTGCGCCTGCACCGAGACGTCGAGGGCCGAGACGCTCTCGTCGGCGATCAGCAGTTCAGGCTCGACGGCGAGCGCCCGGGCGATGCAGATGCGTTGACGCTGGCCGCCGGAGAACTCGTGCGGGAAGCGGGTGGCCGAGGCGCGGTCGAGGCCACAGGCTTCGAGCAGGTCGAGGGCGCGGGCCATCGCTGCCTTGCGGTCAAGGCCGTGAATAAACGGACCTTCGGCGATGGAATCGCCGACCTTCTGGCGCGGGTCGAGCGCGGTATACGGATCCTGGAAGACGATCTGCACCTTGCGGCGCGCCTCGCGCAGCGCCTTGCCGTTGAGGCCGGCGAAATCGCCGCCGGAGATCAGGATATCGCCGCTTTCCGGCTGCACGAGGCGGATGACGCATTGCGCCAGCGTCGACTTGCCGGACCCGGATTCGCCGACCAGGCCCAGCGTCTCGCCGCGGCGGATGGTGATATCGACATCGTCTACCGCCTTCACCGTGCGGCCACCGCCGAAGAGGCCGGAGCGGGCGAAGGTCTTGACGATGTTCCTGGCGATCAGCACGGGACTGCCGAGGCCTTCGCGCTCCTTGCGTGGCGTCAGCGTCGGTACGGCGGCGAGCAGGCGACGGGTATAGTCCGCTTTCGGATGGTTGAGGATTTCGTCGCGCGTGCCGATTTCCACCAGCCTCCCCGTCTGCATGACGGCGACTCGGTCGGCGATCTCGGCCACCACGCCGAAGTCATGGGTGATGAAGATGATGCCGGTATCGTGCCGGGCGCGCAGCTCCAGCATCAGCTTGAGGATCTGCGCCTGGGTGGTGACATCGAGCGCGGTGGTCGGTTCGTCGGCGATCAGCACCGAGGGATCGAGGGCAAGGGCAGTCGCTATCATCACGCGCTGGCACTGGCCGCCTGAAAGCTGGTGCGGATAAGAATGGTAGATCTGCTCGGGATTGGGGAGCTGCACCTCGCGGAACAGGTCGATGACCTTCTTGCGGATCTCGGCCTGGCTGAGCGACGTGTGGATGCGGAACGTCTCCGACACCTGTTCGCCGACCCGGAAGATCGGGTTGAGCGCGGCCGTCGGTTCCTGGAAGATCATCGCGATGCGCCGGCCGGTAATGTCCCGGCGGGTCGCCTCGTCGAGGGTGAGCAGGTCCTTGCCCTCGAACATCACCTTGCCCGTCGGCCGCCCGAGATTGCGGGGCAGGAGGCCCATGGTGGCGAGTGCCGTCAGCGACTTGCCGGAGCCGGATTCGCCGACGATGCAGAGGATTTCGCCCTTGCTGACCGACAGCGACAGGTCCTCCACCGCGAAGGTGCGGTCGGCGCCCGGCGGCAGCGGTACGTTCAGATGTTCGATGGAAAGCCGCTCGTTGCTCATGATGCCGCCTTTTCCTCTTGTGGTGAAAAGGCCGTCACCGAGCGCATGTCGCAGCGGCGCAGGTGCTCCACGAAGCGGGCGCAGAAGCCGACGAGGTGTTCGACCATCTTCTCGCCCTTGTCGGCACTGGCGAGCAACGGATCGCCACCGAGCATGCCGTCGGCATTCACCTCATGGCAATTGAGCGGAACATGCACGGGCATGCCCTCGAACTGCACATTGTTGACGCCGCCGGTTGGCAGGCCGAGGGCCTTTTCCCGCACCGAGGGGCGGGCAAGATCCATGCGCATCAGTTCGGGAAACAGATACTGATAGATCGAGGTCAGCGGCTCGCCGCCATGGCCGCGGGCTGCCGCGGCCGACGGGCCGTGCAACTCCTTCCAGAGCGCGTCGGGGATCGCCTGCCAGAGATTGATGAAGGCGACCGAGACGCCGCGTTCGGTGCGGATGCGGCGGAGCGTCTGGTCGAACAGCGGTGCATTGCTGGTATGGCCGTTCAGGATCAGGATATGCTCGATGCCGTGATCGAGGAAGGCGGTCACGGTGTCCTCGACCACGGCGGAGAAGGTCGAGGGCCGGAACTGGATGCCGCCCGGAATGGTCTTGAAGAAATCGGCATAACCGAAGGGGATGATCGGCGCGACGATGGCATCGGAGGCTTGCGCCACCTTTGCCGCCACCGCTTCGGTCAGCATGAAATCGCCCATCGGGGCATGGGGTCCCTGTTCCTCCTGGCTGCCGAAGGGCAGGAGGATGACGGGCTTTTCGGGAAGACGTTCGCGGAACTCCGCGAACGTCATGTCCTTCAGCGCATGCTTACGTTTGATATTCATCATACGAACTTGAAGTAGTCGCCGTAGATGCGCATTTCGCCGTTCGGCTTGAACTTGAACTGGATGCCGGCGCGGTGGGCGCAGTTATAGACGCTCTTCCACATGTAGTAGCCGGGCGTGATGCGCTGCCATTCCTCGGATAGCGCCAGATAGGCCTTTTTGCGCTCCTCGAAATCGGTCGCCTCGTCGAACTTCTTGCCGAGTTCCAGGAATTTCGGAGAGGGATCCCAGGTCTTCCAGGTGGCGGTCGAACGCGAGGCGGTCGGACCCCAGTCGAGCCACAGCGGCTGGTAGGGATCGCCCGGGATGAAGTCCGAACTCATCGACATGTTCATCATGTGATAGGGCCGGCGGTAGACGAGCTCGAAATTGTCGAGGATCTGGGCCTCGACATTGACACCGATCTCGCGCCATTGCTCGACCATGATTTCGGCTGCTGCCTCGTAGTTCGGATAATACTGGCGGGTGATGTGCCAGATCAGCTTCTCGCCCTTGTATTTGGTCTTGGCGACGAGCGCCTTGGCGGCCGCCACGTCGTAGGGGAGCTTTACCGGCAAATTCGGGTCGTAGAATTTGCCGTATTCCTTAAAGTTGAACGGGACTGCCGGATGTTCGGTGGTGCCGTTGAACAGGGCTTGGACGATCGCGTTCATGTCGATCGCCTGGACCATGGCGTAGCGCAGGTTCGGATCGACCAACGGATTGTCTTCCGGATCGGGGCGGGTGTTGAAGGCGAAGGCCGGGTAGTTGTCGGCCAGGACGCGCTTCAGCGTCACGCCCTGGTATTTTTCGAGCGCCGCTTCCTGGTCGGTCGGAATGTTGACGATGAAGTCGAATTCCTTGGAGACGAGACCGGCCATGCGGGCGGCGAATTCCGGAACGATCTTCCAGGAGATCTGCTTGACCGGCGGCGGGCCGTCCCAATAATCGTCGAAGGCTTCGAGAACCATGATTTCGCCGGAACGGAAGGTCGTCACCTTGTAGGGGCCGGTGCCGATCGGTTTCTGGCCGAAGGCGTCGACGCCGACTTCCATGTAATATTTCTTCGGCACCACGAAGCCGATATAGCCGGTGAGCTTGCTCGGGATGTTCGGGTCCGGCCGCTCGGTCTCGATCTCGAATGTGTATTTGCCGGTCGCCTCGACGCGCTTGAAGCCGGCTGTAAACGTCTTGCCGCGCGGCTCGAAGGGCTTTGCGCCCCAGAGGCGTTCGGGCGACAGGGTGAAGACCGCGTCCTCCGCCGTCATCTCCGTGCCGTCGTGGAACTTGACGCCTTCCCGCAGGGTGAACTTCCAGACGGTGCCATTCTGCTCCCATTTGGTGGCGAGCTTCGGTGCGAAGATCAGGCCGTTCTCGTCCTTGATGTAGTCGCGATCGACGAGGTTGTCGTAGAAATTCGGGAAGATACGGCGCGACGTGGTCGAGATGCCGTTGATCGTCGCCATATTGGCCCAGAGATTGTCGACCGCGATATTGAGCGACGGCCGGTCCGCGGCATTTGCCTTCGGGAGGCTGCCCACCATAGACAGCGCCCCCGCGCCCAGAATGAGACTTCCCACTTCACGTCTTGTAAACATCGTTCCACCTTCCCTTGTTCATTTATGTTCGAACGGCATTTTTCAGGTTGTTCGGGCGCGCAGCATCGGGTCGAGACGGTCACGCAGCCAGTCGCCGACGATGCTCATCGAAAGAGTGACGAGAAAGATGACCAGGCCGGGCCAGACCGAGATCCACCAGGCGGTCGAAAGGTAGTCGCGGCCGTCGCCGAGGATCTGGCCGAGGCTGGTCTGTGGGGCCTGGATGCCGAGGCCCAGGAAGCTGAGCGAGGTTTCCAGGAGGATGATCTGCGGGAACGTCAGGGTCACCTGGACGATCAGAGCGCTCGCGACGTTCGGCAACACATGCTTGAGGTAGAGCCGGCCGTTACCGGCGCCGAGTGCGACGATCGCCTTGGCATAGGGCTGGTTGATCGCCGACAGAACCACGCCGCGCGACAGGCGGGCGTATTTCTCCCATCCGAACAGGCCCATGAGGATGATGAACAGCGTCATGCTGTTGCCGAAGAAGGCAAGCAGCGTCAGGGTGATGAGGATGAAGGGCAGGGACGCCTGGAAGTCGACCAGCATCATCAGCACCTCCTCGACCCAGCCGCGGAAATGGGCCGCGATGAAGCCGATCGCAGAACCGAAGACGGCACCGATGATCGTGCCGGCGATTGCCACCGAAAGTGACATCTGCAGGCCGGCGATCACCCTTGCCACCATGTCGCGGCCGATGCGGTCGGTGCCGAGCGGGAAGCTCGGATTGCTGCCGGTCATGAAGGCCGGCGGCTTCAGGCGTGCGAGCAGGTTCTGTTGCGACATGCCATGCGAGGTGAAGACATTGCCGATGATGGCAACGACGACCGCGATCGCCAGGATGACGATGGCAAAGACGAGAATAGGGGAAACGCGCTTCATCCGCCGGCCCTTAGTTCTGCACGCGGATGCGCGGGTCGAGCAGGCCGTAGAGCAGGTCCACGACTAGGTTTGCCAGAACCATCGTCACCGCCATGATCAGCACAAGTCCCTGAACGACCGCAAGGTCGCGCGAGGAGACCGCCGTCACCAGCAGACGACCGACGCCCGGCCATGCGAACACGGTTTCCACGACGATGGCGCCGCCGATCAGTTCACCGAGATTAAGGCCTATGATGGTGACGAGCGGGATGCTGGCGTTCGGCAGCGCGTGGAAGATGATCCGCTTCCAGTACCCGACGCCTTTTGCGGCTGCGGCCCGGATATAGAGCTTGTCCAGCACTTCCAGCATCGCGGAACGGGTGAAACGGGCGAGCGTGCCGGCCGTGAAGGTCGCAAGCGTGATGGCGGGCATGATCAGATGCCAGACGGTCCCGGTGCCGGAACTCGGCAGCCACTGCAGGCTTAACGAAAAGAGCAGGATCATCAGGATGCCGAGGAAGAAGTTCGGCAGCGCGAAGCCGAAAACGGCAGTCGCCATGATGAGGTTGTCGAAGGCCGAGCCGCGCTTGATGGCGGCGATGATGCCGGCCGGCACGCCGATCAGGATGGCGCCAATATAGGAGAAGAGGCCGAGGATCAGCGTCCACGGAATCCGTTCGGCGATAATGTCGATGACCTCGCGACCGTCGCGATAGGAAATGCCGAACTGGCCGGTCGCCATCTGGACGACGTAGCGGAAGTACTGGATCCAGAGCGGATCATCGAGACGCCAGAGCTGGCGGAACTGCTCGACTTCCTCCGGCGTAGCATCGGCGCCGACAAGCGCCACGACCGGATCGCCTGACGTTCTGAGCACCACGAATACGAAAGTTACCACGAACCAAAGCGTCAACACGGTCCGCAGAATTTTTAACACCCAGAAACGCGTCATCACGCTCCGTTTCGGGAGCCGAAGCTCCAGCTGTTCCAATTCTTATTGTCGTTTTTTTGAAAACTAATCACGGGAATAGATTATTATCTATTACAAAATCGTAGGGGCATTGATATGTTTCCGATATGAAATACGGCATCGAGTTTCGTCACCTCCACTATTTCGCCTGCGTCGCGGAAGAACTGCATTTCAGCCGCGCCGCCGACAAGCTCGGCATGGCGCAAGCGCCGCTCAGCCAGCAGATCCGGCAGCTCGAAGACCGCCTCGGCACCAAGCTTTTCCGCCGGACGACCCGACGCGTGAAGCTGACGCCGGCCGGCGAGATCTTTCTGCGTCACGCCCAGGAAATCCTAGGCGGCATCGACAGGGCGGTCACGCATACCCGTTCCATTTCCGGTGACGATAGCGGAACGATTTCCGTCAGCGGCGTGCATGTGGCGCTATCGCATGTCCTGCCGCCGGTAATTTCGGACTTTCGAAAACGCTATCCGGCGATGACCGTCGATGTGCAGGTGCTCGGGACGGCGCAGCAGCTCGAACTGCTCCAGAGCAACAAGGTGCAGGTCGCCTTCATCCGCCCGACCAACCCGGCGGGTTTCCTGAAGACGGAGCATATCTTGCAGGAAGGTTTCGTGGCGGTGCTGCCCATGGGGCATCGGCTGGCGCAGAAGGAAAACCTGACGGTCAAGGATTTTGCCGGCGAACCCATCATCACCTACGCCCCGACCGTTGGTGCGAGCTATTATCATGCGATCATGGGTGCATTGCGCCGCGCCGGCGTCTATCCGGTCATCGTGCAGGAGGTCTCGCATACTTTGGCGATCGGCACGTTGGTGGCGGCCGGCGTCGGGATTGCGATTGCGCCTTCCTGGCTCGCCCACAATCCGAGCCCGTATCTCGCCTACCGGCGGCTTGACGACATCCCTGCCGAAGTCGAGTTGCTCGTTGCATGGCATGCCGAGGAGAAATCGAAGATCGTGCTCGACTTCGTGGAGACGACGCGTCGTATTTCAACAATGAAGGACGTGAAAACCGCTATCAAGTGGCCGCTCCAGTCCATCCTGGCGACACAGCCGGAACCGATCGACGGATGGCCGCAATAGCCAACCGGGTCAGGCAAGCGGCGCTGCCGTTGATTGACAGGGAGCCTGAAATCTGGTGCGTTGTGGCGCGGCTTGAGGAGGCTGCGTCATGGAGGAGGACGATCGGATATGATCAGGCTGGTTGTTGCCACAGCTTTTGTTGCCCTTGCGCTCGGTTTGACACCGGCCGCCGCCGCGGAACCTTCGCCCGAAGTCCGATGCTCGGCGGCGAAGAACCTTCAGCTGGCCGCGTTCGACATGAAGGTCGCGAGCGCCGATCACGTCAACGACAAGGGATCGGCGCATTGCCTCGTCAGCGGGTCGTTCGAGCACCGCACCGGCGCGGACGGCAAGCCTTATGCCATTGGCTTTTCAATTGCCCTGCCGGACAATTGGACCGGAAGGTTTCTGGTCCAAGGCGGCGGAGGTCTGAATGGCGTCGTGCGGCCAGCTGTAGGGGACGTCGCTGCCGGAACGCAGAATGCTCTCTCTCGTGGTTTTGCGGTCATCTCGCATGATAGCGGCCACAAGGGCGAAGCTTGGGACGCCTCCTTCAGGGCGGATCAGATTGCCACGCTGAATTTCGCCGGCTGGTCGGTTGAGAAGGTAACAGTGCTCGGCAAGGCACTGGTCACCGCCTATTACGGCAAGGTTGCCGATCGCTCTTATTTCGCAGGATGCTCGACCGGCGGGCGCGAGGCCATGGCTTCTGCGCAACGGTTTCCCACATTGTTCGACGGCATTATCGCCGGGGCTCCCGCCATGCGCACGAGCCGTTCGAACATGTCGCTCGCCGCCAAGAACGTTGCGATGAACAAGATATCTCCGGCCGGCCCTGACGGCGCGCCGGACCGAGCGAAAGCCTTCTCGGACGCCGATCGCGATCTGGTTCTCAAGGGGATACTGAAATCCTGCGATGGCCTTGATGGCATCGAGGACGGAATGATCGCAAATACAGCCGCTTGCAAATTCGATCCGGCGAGCCTCCTTTGTCCTGGCGGGAAAGCCGACGGCTGCCTTATGAAGCAGCAGGTGGACGTGGTGGCCGAAACGTTTTCACCGACGCTTGATGCGTCAGGTCGGCCCGCTTATGTGGCGTTTCCCTACGATACGGGCGTCATGAGCACCATAGATCCTATTCCGGGGCTCATGCGGTTCGATGACAAACGCAATCGGCAATTCAAGAACAACGCCATGAGTTTCGATGTGGACGACGCCGTCGAGAAAGCCGATATCGGTGATCCGCAGCAGCGGCTGATCAACGCCGATCAATGGACGGATCTCAGTTCCTTCGCTGCCCGGGGAAGCAAGATCATTTTCTTCCATGGGGTTAGCGATCCCTGGTTTTCCTCCAACGATACGGTCGATTTTTTCAACCGGATGAGCACTGCGACCAGGGCCGGCAAGCGGGTGGAGGACTGGGCCAAGCTCTATCTCGTCCCGGGCATGGCCCATTGCCGTGGCGGACCTGCCAGCCTCGACCAGTTCGACATGTTGAGCAAGCTGGTCGACTGGGTGGAAAAGGATGAAGCTCCGCGAAGTGTCGAAGCTTCGGGCAAGGCTTTTCCCGGCCGGACCCGTCCGCTATGCCCCTACCCGTCCTACGCGCAATACAAAGGGGATGGGAATATCGACAGCGCGGCAAGTTTCGACTGTCGGAACCGCTAACGTGGGTCCCTTGGCCTTGCACGATTGAGCGCAAGCGACTGGATTCCGGACTCCAGTCGCGAGGCGGGACCATTGCTGATGGTGGGGGTCTTCCCGCATCGCCATCATTGTTCACTGCTCGTGATTCGCATATCCGCCAGATGATCTATTTCCGCACCAACATGCCGGAGAATGGTACGCCCGTCGCGGTACGAGAGTTTGTGGTGAACATGCCCCGCCCGGGGACCACCGAAAGGAGCAGCCGAACTTAGCCGCGCCTACGTCGTTTTCTCAATTTGAAATGACGCATTCCGCTCGATCTTATGGGGTATCCAAAGATGGCGTGGAGTTTTGAATGTTTTTGGTGACAGTCGCGGACAGTGACGATTTTTTTGCTGAAGGTATCAGGATTGAAAATGGAAGACTGTACACAATTGTAACTGATGGTGTCCGGTCGTTTAAGTTGTCAAGCGTGCTGGAAGTCGTACCGGTCGAGCTGGAGAGCCGCAGCCCCGCAGAGCGGATCGAGGATGTGGTGGCGTCGATGAAAGATCTCTTTCGCATGGAGGCCGCCGATAGAGGGCAGGACGCAGGAAAGGTCCCTTTAAGAGACCTTGAGGCGGCTTCCCCTATTTGTGAGGAAGCCGCTGGCGAGACTTAGGTGGTCGTGAACCCACGGATTATTCCGCGCTGATATTGCCCTTTTCGATGACGTCCTTCCAGCGTGCCATCTCCTTGTTGAGATAGGTGCCGAATTCCTCGTTGGAATTGGCTACGACGTCGAAGCCCAGCTTGTTGAACTTGGCAACGATCTCGGGATCTTTGAGCGCCCCTTGGATCGCCTGGTTGAGCTTTGCCTTGACGTCGGCCGGCAGACCCTTCGGCGCGGCGACGCCCTGCCATGCGCTGACCACGATGTTGCCGTATCCGAGTTCGGTGAGCGTCGGCACGTTCGGCAGCAGCGGATGGCGTTTCTCGCCCGTCTGTGCGAGCGCCTTCATCTGCCCTCCCTGCACGAAATTGATGATGGCGCCGAGGTTCTGGAAGGACACGTCCACATGGCCGCCAACGAGATCGGCCTGCGCCGCGGAGCCTCCCTTGTAGGGCACATGCACGCCCTTGGTGCCGGTCGCCTGCCAGAACAGAGCGGCAGTCAGGTGGTCCGAGGAACCTGTGCCGGAATTCGCGAAGGTGACGCTTTCCGGCTTTTCCTTCATCGCAGCCACGAGTTCCTGCACGCTGCCCGGCTTGAATTTTGGGGTGGCGACCAGCACGTTTGGGGTGCTCACCGCCACCGTCAGGAGATCGAAGTCCTTCACCGGATCGTAGGAGAGCTTCTTTTGAAGATAAGGGTTGGTGGCGAAGGTGCCGAGCGAGGCGACCATCAGCGTCTGGCCGTTGGCTTCGGCATCGGCAACCAGGCCTGCGCCGATCGCGCCGGTGGCGCCCGGCTTGTTTTCAACCACGATGTTCGCTCCCAATACCTTGGACATGTGCGGCTCCATGAGCCGCGCAGTCGTATCGGTCGCGCCACCTGGCGGGAAGGGCACGATAATTGTGATCGGGCCGTCCGGGAATGCCTTGGCAACGCCTGCGGCAAGAGCGATGCCGAGGCTGAGCGAAACGGCGAGCAGTGTTCGTGCTTTCATGGTTCATCCTCCTCAATGATCCTTGGCGCCGCTTCCTGGTGATGGCCGCCGCGGCGCAGGGCGACCCTGTGGTTCTTTCGTCAGCGCACTAGGCACGGCCGCTTGTTGTCGAAGCGCCAGTCCTTGATGAGATATTGCATGGCGGTCGCGTCGTCGCGGGCACCGAGCCCATGCTTCAGGTAGAGTTGGTGGGCTTCCTCGACGCGCTCCATGTCCAGTTCGACGCCGAGCCCCGGCCGGTCCGGCACCGCGATATGCCCGTCCTCGATCTTCAGTGGCTCGCGGGTCAGCCGCTGGCCGTCCTGCCAGATCCAGTGGGTGTCGAGTGCGGTTACGCGTCCGGGTGCTGCCGCGCCCACGTGGGTGAACATGGCCAGCGACACGTCGAAATGGTTGTTGGAATGCGAGCCCCAGGTCATGCCGAAGGTCTGGCAGACCTGTGCGACCCGCACGGAGCCCTGCATGGTCCAGAAATGCGGGTCGGCGAGCGGGATGTCGACCGACTGCAATTGGATCGCGTGCGAGAGCTGACGCCAGTCGGTGGCAACCATGTTGGTGGCGGTGGGCAGGCCGGTGGCACGGCGAAATTCGGCCATGATCTCGCGGCCGGAATAGCCCTGCTCGGCGCCGCAGGGGTCTTCAGCATAAGCGAGCACGTCGCCGCGCCCCTTGCAGAGGCGAATCGCCTCCTCCAGAGACCAGGCGCCATTCGGGTCGAGGGTGACGCGCGCTTCGGGGAAGCGGCGAGCAATGGCCGTCACTGCCTCGATCTCCTCGTCGCCTAGCAAGACCCCGCCTTTCAGCTTGAAGTCACGAAAACCGTAGCGCTCCTGCGTCGCCTCGGCGAGCCGGACGATCGCTTCCGGCGTAAGCGCCTCCTCATCGCGCAGCCGCAACCAGGCGTCGCTCTCGCTCTTGCCGTCACGATAAAGGAGACCTGTCTTTTGGCGATCGCCGACGTAGAAGAGGTAACCGAGCATTTCGACGCGGTCGCGCTGCTGGCCGTCGCCGAGAAGGGCTGCCACCGGCACGCCGAGATGTTGGCCGAGAAGGTCGAGCAGCGCCGATTCCAGCCCAGTCACCACATGGATCGTCGTACGCAGATCGAAGGTCTGCAGTCCGCGGCCGCCGCTGTCACGGTCGCCGAAAGTCTTCCGCACCCGGTCGAGCAGGCCGTTATAACCGCCGATCGTCTGGCCGATCAGGAGAGGGCCTGCTTCCTCGATCGTCTGACGGATCGTCTCACCGCCTGGAACCTCGCCGATGCCCACATGACCCGAATCATCTTCGATGATCGCGAGGTTGCGGGTGAAGAAGGGGGCATGCGCCCCGCTGAGGTTGAGCAGCATACTATCCCGTCCCGCAACCGGGATCGCCCGCACGGAAACGATACGCGGCGTATGCCGAGCGAGATGGCTGTTTACGGAGTGTGTCGACGAATTCGGCTCGCTAAGCATCCGGTCCTCTGTCATGTCGGGCTTTTCAGGTCATGCGGTTTTTCGGGCTACCTTGGCGCAGGTGTCCTTTCAAAGGAGTCGCGCAAACGAACTCATTTGTCAATATAAGTAAATATTAGTAATCGTCCGACCCTATTGGAAAGGACGAATGTCGGGGATAGGATGCGGCAATGGATGAGATAAGTCAGCAAACGCGCGCCGTTAGGGACCTGTCGTCGCATGTGCTAGCGCGGCTCGAAGCAATGCTGGAGGCGCCGGCCTGGCAGGAGGGCGGGCGCCTGCCTCCGGAGGCGGAGCTCGCACGTCAATTCGGCGTGTCACGTCCGGTCCTGCGAAAGGCGCTGGTGAAGATGCGTGACGCTGGCCGGATCATTTCCCGGCGAGGTTCAGCCAATTTCGTTCAGCCTCGGGCTGATGTCGTGCCGTCGGCCGCCGATATTGAGGGGCTGTCGATCCAGACGGTGTTCGACATGAAGCGCTGCATGCGGTTTCGCCAAGTGGTGGAATGCGCGGCAGCGGAGGACGCGGCGCGGCTTTGCGATCCCGAAGCGATCCGCGGCATCGAGGAAGCCCACCGTTGGATGCTGACCCTGCCGCCCGGGGAGGGCGTGTTTGAAGCAGACTTCGCCTTTCACATGGCCGTCGCGCAAGCCACTCGCAACCCGTATTTCCCCTTCGCGCTTGGTACGATGCGCAACCAGATCAAGCTGATGATGGAGTTCACCCGCAAGCTACAGGAACGGCCGCCCGACCAGGTGGCGCCACGTGTCGTCGAAGAGCACCAACGCGTCCTTGAGGCCATCAAGGCTGGCGACCCGGCGCAGGCACAGGAGGTCATGAGTTTTCACATGAAGCAGAGCGTCATTCGACTTCTCGTCGAAGACGGCGTGTGAAGCAGCGCGACTCGACGGCGGCCATTTTTTGGCGACGAGGCAGCATTCATGACCGGCCAGATACTCGTGATCGACGGAGGACAGACGTTTTGAGCCCGACTTCAGCCCCCGAGGAGACCGTCCATGCGGCAATCGACGATGTCGAGCGGTTCTGCCGCGCGGTTTTTCTCGCCGCCGGGACGGATGAGCCGACCGCGGATGCAGCAACCCGCGCAATGATGCATGGCTCGCGGCTTGGCGTGGACAGCCACGGCGTGCGCCTGCTCGACCATTATATCATAGCGATGACCGGTGGCCGGGTGAACAAGCGTCCGAACATGACGGTGACGCAGTCCATGCCTGCGGTGGCCTTGCTCGACGCCGATCACGGCCAGGGGGCGCTTGCCGCCTATCGCGCCATGGACAAGGCGATCGAGCTTGCCGACACATGCGGCATAGGCGCCGTCACGATCCGCAACAGCTCGCATTTCGGCCCTGCCGGCGCCTATGCGCTGGATGCGGCGCAGAGAGGTTATATCGGCGCCGCTTTTTGCAATTCGGACAGCTTCGTGCGCCTTCATGACGGGGCGATGCGGTTCCACGGCACCAATCCGATCGCGTTTGCCGTGCCGGTCACTGGCCAAAGGCCGTGGCTGCTCGACATGGCGACGAGCGCCATTCCCTATAATCGGGTAAAGCTCTACCGCAGCCTCGGCCGTGAGCTTCCGGCCGGCGTCGCCTCGGATGTCGAGGGTCGCGACATCCGTGATCCGTCGCTGGCGGAGATGCTGGCGCCTGTCGGTGGCGAGTTCGGTTTCAAGGGCGCGGGGCTGGCGGGCCTGGTGGAAATCCTGAGTGCGGTCCTGTCGGGCATGCGGCTGAGCTTCGACCTCCTGCCGATGAACGGCCCGGATTTTTCCACCCCCCGCGCTCTTGGCGCTTTCGTATTGGCCATGAAGCCCGGCGCCTTCGTGCCCGAAGATGTCTTTACCGCCGGCATGCAGCGTTATGTCGAGGTCTTGCGCTCTTCGCCGCCGCGCGACGGCATGCGGGTGATGGCTCCGGGGGACCGCGAATGGATGGTCGCCGAAGAGCGCGAACAGCGTGGCGTTCCACTGGACCCGGCAACGCGCGAGGCGTTCGTAAAACTTGGCGAACGCTTCGGGTTGGAGACCCCCGCGCTTCTGCGGTTCTGAATGATCATGCCCCCAGGCCATAGCGGGCATGCGTCAGAGTTCGCTCGATGCCGCGAAGCTCCGCCAGCCCCTTGAGCCGCCCGATGGCGGGGTAGCCCGGCTGCGCGCCGCGGGTCAGGTCGTCGAGGATTTCCTGCCCGTGATCCGGCCGCATGGGGATGCGATGATCCGCGCGGCCTTCCCTGCGCCGACGGGCTTCTTCCGAAAGCAATGCGGCGATCACGGCAACCATGTCCGTTGCACCTTCCAGATGCTCGTCCTCGAAGAAAGAGCAGGGGACCGTATCAGTGTCCCGCGTCACATTCCGCAGATGCACGAAATGGATACGATCGGCAAAGCGCGAGGCGATGAAGGGCAGATCGTTATCGGCTCTTGCGCCCAGCGACCCGGTGCAGAGCGTCACGCCATTGGCGCGCGCACCGACCTGATCCAACATATGTGCGTAATCGGCTTCGGTCGACAGGATGCGCGGAAGGCCTAGCAGCGGCCAGGGCGGATCGTCGCCATGCGCGCAGATGTTGATGCCGACTTCCTCCGCTACGGGCGTGACTTCAGTCAGAAAGTCGACGAGGTTCTGCTGCAACCGTGCCCGGTCGATACCCTGGTAAGAGCGGAGCTTTTCCAGCAGCTGGTCGAGCGTGTAGCCGTCCGCCGAGCCCGGCAGCCCGGCCCCGATGTTCTTGCCCAAGGCGGCGATTTTGGCATCCTCCATCTCGGAAAACCGCCGAGCCGCATCCTCCTGCAGCCATTCCGGATAGTCGCCGTAAGCCTCGGGACGTTTGAGGATATGAATATCGAAGGCAGCAAAATCGGTCAGATCGAACCGCATGGCCTTGGCGCCATGGCGGGTATCCCAGCGCAGGTCCGTGCGCGTCCAATCGAGGATCGGCATGAAATTGTAGCAGACCGTGCAGATACCCGAGGCCGAAAGACGCCGCAGCGTTTCCTGCCAGTTGGCAATATGGCGCTTCCGGTCGCCGGTCTGCGTCTTGATGTCTTCAGAGACCGGAACACTCTCCACGACATCCCATACCAGGCCGCCGGCCTTGATCTCCTCGTGCCGCTTGGCGATCTCTTCGATCGGCCAGATCTCGCCTGTCGGAATGTGGTGGAGCGCCGAAACGATGCCTACCGCGCCGGCCTGTGCCGCGTCTCTTACGCTTACTTTATCGATCGGCCCGAACCAGCGCCAAGTGTGTCTCATGTCTCGTCCCTCACGCTTCTTCAGTCTGTTCGAATGTGATCTGCACCTTGCAGGCCCTGGAACGGTCCCCGGCCTGTTCGAAAGCATCGGTCACCGCATCCAGCGGGAAGCTGTGCGAAATGATTGGCCGCACATCGATGCGACGCCTGGCGATCAGATCGACCGACTTGGCGAATTCGGCATGGAAGCGCTGCGAGCCCCGCCAGACGATCTCCTTGCCAACCAGCGCGTTGAGCGGGATGGTCATGTCACCAGTCACGCCGACCTGGACGAGGGTCCCGCGCGGCTTGATCGCAGCAAACGCCGAGCGCAGTGCCGGCCCGGAGGCCGAGCACTCGAACACCGCGTCGAAGCTGCCTTTGTTTTCCTGGAAGGGAAGAAGCCCGTCCGGATTGGAAGCGACGTTGATAGTCTCGGTTGCTCCCATGGACGGCGCGCGCGACAGGGCCGCGTCGGCCAGATCCGTCACCACGATAGTGGCGGCACCCGCATGCCGGGCGGCGGCAACCGTCAAAAGCCCAATGGGGCCTGCTCCCGTTACCAACACCTTGCGACCCGACAGGTCTCCGGCCTGGGCGACGGCATGCAGGCACACAGCAAGCGGCTCCGCACAGGCGGCCTCGCCTGGCGACACACCGTTTCCCACCGGATGGCACCGGATGGCCGGGACGACCAGCCTGTCGCGGAACATGCCGTTTTCGTGCGGCAGGCGCATGGCCGAGCCCATGAAGTGCATGTCGAGGCAATGGATCGGCTGGTCGATCCGGCAGTATTGGCAATTGCCGCATGGCTGCGATGGATTGACCGCCACCAGTTGCCCGAGTTCGAGCCCGGAAACCCCCGCGCCCAAAGCTTCGACGAAGCCGGAGGCCTCGTGGCCGGCGATAATGGGTTCGCGAACCCGCACCGGTCCGAACCCGCCATCCTGGTAGTAGTGGAGATCGGAGCCGCAGATGCCGCCCGCCGCCATTCTAAGCAGCACCTCGCCTGGGCCGGGATCGGGGGAAATCAGCGTCTCCACTCGGAGGTCACGCTGGGCGTGAAGGCGGGCAACGCGCGTCTGCATCGCACTGGTACCTTTCGTTCAAGAAGTCGCCGGTCCACCGCATGGACCTGGGCGGTTATCGGATGAGGCCCAGCTGGGTGGGCAGCCAAAGCGTGATCGCCGGGATGAAGGTGATGAGACCGAGGGCAATGAACAGCGGGATCATCCAGGGCAGGATGGCGAGCGCCGTTCGCTCCACCGACAATTTGGAGATGCGGGAGAGAACGAAGAGTACCATGCCGACCGGTGGTGTCAGCAGGCCGATCATCAGGTTGAGGGTGATGATGAGGCCGAGATGCACCGGGTCGATGCCGTAGCGTGCGGCGACGGGCATCAGGATCGGCACGAGGATGCTGATGGCGGCGATCGTATCGAGGAAGGCACCGACGATCAGAAGCAGAATGTTGACGATGATCAGAAAGGTCCACCAGTTATCCGTCAGGCTGAACAAGAAGTCGGAGAACAGCTGGGCTGCCTGGCTGACTGTCAGCAGCCAGGCGAAGATGGATGCGGCGGTGACGATGAACAGAACGGAGGCCGTCGTTTCGATCGTGTCGAAGGATGCCTTGGCCAAAGCCCTCACGGTCATGGTCCGATAGCGTACCAGGCCGAGGAAGAGCGACCAGAGGACCGCAGCCACAGCGGCTTCGGTGGGCGTGAACCACCCCATGGTCATGCCACCGATCAACAGGACCGGCGTCATCAGGGCCATGACTGCGGAAAAGTCGAAATACCAGTCCAGCGCGACCAGAAGCGCAAGCCCGATCAGCACCGCGACGTTGACGGAAAGCCCCGCCAGGATCATCAGGTAGACGGTGGCAGGAAAGGCAAGCACGATCGCCACTTCAAGCGAGGCGCCGAGCAACTGTTTCAGCTCGAAGGGCGTATCGGAGCCCCAACCCTTGCGTTTGGCGAAGATATAGACGGTGAGCATCATCAGCAGCGTCATCACGATGCCGGGAATGATGCCAGCCATGAACAGCGCGCCGATCGATGCATTCGCCATCATGCCGTAGATGACGAAAGGCAGCGACGGTGGAAAGATCGGGCCGAGCGTTGCTGACGCCGCGGTAACGCCCACGGCTGCCTCGACAGGATAGCCATGATCTTTCATGGCTTTGATTTCGATCGTGCCGATACCGGCAGCATCTGCCAGCGCTGTTCCGGACATGCCGGAGAAGACAACGGAGCCGATGATGTTGACCTGCGCCAACCCGCCCTTCATCCAGCCGACGAGCGAGAGCGCAAAGCGATAGATGCGCCCGGTCACGCCGGCAATGTTCATGAGGTTGCCGGCCAGGATGAAAAACGGCACGGCAATCAGCGGAAAGCTTTCGACGCCTGCGATCATGCGCTGGGCGGCGATGATGTCAGGTGCCACGCCGTAGATCACCAGGTAGAGCAGCGAGGCGACAGCCATGGACACGGCGACCGGCGAGCCGATCATCATCAGTAGGAGGAATGATCCGATCAGAAGCAGCATATCAAATTCCTCCCGCGTGAATGTCGTCCTGCGCCTGCTCGCGCACGGACTTGGTGCCGGTCAGGTCCTTGACCAGGTTGTGGGCGGATCGCAGGAACATCAGGACGAAGGCTGCAAAGACGGTGTAGAAGACGATGCCGCGCGGCAGGTCGACCGTGACCATTCGCTCCTCTCCGACAATCTCGAGATAGCGCCACATCAGCCATGTGATATAGGCGAAGAAGGCGATGCTGATGGCATCGACCACGAGTTCCAGGAGCCTTCCGGCCCGCTTCGACAGGAAACGGTAGAGCAGGTCCACATGAATGTGCCGAACCATTCGCACGCACATTACTGAGCCGAGAAACACCACGGCGACAAGGCAGTTGGCGGCGATTTCCTCCGTCCATGCAAAGCTGTCGTTCAGCACGTAGCGTGTGAAAAATTGCAGGAATACGGCCAAAGCCATGCCCCAGAAGACCGCAAGCGTCACCCAATCCTCAATGGCATAGGGAGACAGGTCGACGGGCGCTGCTTCTTCCTCAAAGGCATGCGCCATTTCTTCCACGCTTATCGGCGCGTGCGAATGCTCCGTCATCGGGTCCACTCCGTTCATGAAAAATCGCAAGAAGTTGCCCCGACGCGTTGCACGCCGGGGCTGGGATCGTCACTTCAACGCGCGGATAGCGTCCCAGTCGGCCTTTTCGTAGCCGAAGTCCTCGAGTTTCACTTTGTCGATGACGTTCTTCTCGAAGTCCGCCTTGTCGACTTCGGTAACGGTCAGGCCCTTCTTCTTGAACTCATCGACGAGCGCCTTTTCGCGGGCTTCGATGGTCTTCGTCGTGCGGGCTGCGGCTTCAAGCATCACGTCCGTGAAGATCTTCTTGTCCTCGTCGGAGAGGCTGGCCCAGCGGGTCTTGGAGACGACGGTATTCAGATGATCGACGATGTGGCCGGTCAGCACGATGTTCTTCTGAACCTCGTAGAACTTCTTGGCTTCGATCGTCGTCAGCGGATTTTCCTGGGCTTCCACCGTACCGTTCTGCAGCGCCAGGTAGACTTCCGCGAAAGCAATCGGCGTCGTGTTGGCCCCGCAGGAGCGCGGCATGGCCAGATAGGCCGGGACATCCGGTACGCGCATCTTCAGACCCGCCATATCGGCGCATTTCGAAATCGGCCGATTGGATGTGGTGTGGCGCGTTCCATAGTAGCTGAGAGCGACGATGTGATTGCCCGTCTTGTCTTCGTAACCCTTGGCGAGCTTCTTGAAGACATCGCTCTTCGTGTAGGCCAGGAGATGGCTCGGGTCGCGGAAGATATAAGGATAATAGGTGACGCCGATCGGCTTGTGATCTCGCGCCGCAAAGCTGGAGCCGGAGATGATGATATCAACGGTGCCGAGCTTGAGGCCCTGGTTGATGTCGGCTTCTTTTCCAAGCTGTGAGGCCGGGTAGACGTCGATCTTGTAGCGGCCATTGGTCCGCTTGGCGATTTCGCCGGCGGCCCAGACCGAGTCCGTGTGGAAAGGCTCGGGTGTCTCATAGACATGAGCCCATTTCAGCACGGTTTCGGCATGCGCCGAAAGCGTCGAGGCTACGATGACGGCGGCAGCGCCCAACAGTGTCTTCAGTCGGTGTTTCATTCTTTCCTCCCAGGTGAAACGGAACTGTATGGTCGACCCGGCCGCAATGGCGGACGGTCAGTGTTCTCTGGTCGGCTCCTCCTCGAAGCTCTCCGAGAATCTCTTTTGCGCCAGCGTCAGGTGACGACGCATGGCCTCGCGCGCCGCGGCAGGGTCCCCCGCGGCAATGGCGTCACGAATGACACGGTGCTCCTCGAGCGCCAGCTTCCATGTGTGCGGTCCCTCGAAGTAGCTGGCGAGCTTGGTGAAATAGGGCGACATCCGCGTATCGTAGATCAGCCCCGTGAAGTGCTTCAGCGCCGAATTGCCGATGATGTCGGCGATCGCCGTGTGAAAATCGCGGTCGCAGGCAAGAGCGACCGGGCCGTCGTTCAGTGACTGCTCCATGCGCTCCAGCAGCATATCGATGCGGGCGATGCCGTCAGGCGTCACCAGACGCGCGGCCTCTTCCGCGATGCCGCTTTCGATCAGGCAGCGCGCCTGCAGAATTTCGAGGGGGCCGCCTTCGTCGTTCGGCAGGACACCGGTAGGCTGTTTCGGGGCGCTGCTGATGTAGACGCCGGATCCCATCCGAATCTGGATCCGACCTTCGACCTCGAGCACGATCAATGCCTCGCGGACTGTCGGCCGGGAAACGGAAAATCGCTCGGCAAGCTCCCGTTCGGGCGGAAGCCTCGAACCCGGCTTCAATTCCCCCGTATCGATCAGCACACGAATCTGTTCCGCAACCTGGCGATAAAGCCGGCGCGGCTCCAAAGCCACGAACATCGAATTCCTCCGAGCGCATCACTCCCTTGATGCGCAGGCGGTCAGACTGTCTGACCAATTTCCACTATGAGTTAATTGAGAAATCTGTCAAGCGAGCAGGTGCCTATTTCATGACATGGAAGCACTATCTGAAGATAGCATAGGCGCCGGCCACGGAATGCTTCGAAGGCCACTCCGATGTGCAGCTAGGGACGCCAGATGGCCCACGCGTAATTCCGATCAAGGAGTCTGGCAAATATTAGCTCAAGGCCGTCAATTTCCAGCCGATTCCTAAAGCTGCCGACACCAGAAGCGTCGTGATGACCGATAGGCCGAAGCGGAAGATAGACATGGCGGCGATGGCCGTCAAAACGAGCGACGGCAAAATAACCGAATTCAGGACAGGAATATCCATAGACCACGGACCCGCCGATATCTGCCGAACCTCGCCAAACAGGACGTGCAGGCCGAACCAGATGGCAAGGTTGAGGATCACGCCAACCACAGCCGCCGTAATTGCCGACATTGCTCCCGTCAGGGCGATGTTGCCCCGCATCTTTTCGATGAATGGTGCTCCGGCGAAAATCCAGAGGAAGCTTGGAAGGAACGTAACCCAGGTGGTCAGGATGGCGGCGAGAGTGGCTGCGGTCAGTGGATTGATCGCTCCCGGATCGCGATGGCCCGCGAGGAAACCGACAAATTGGGTGACCATGATCAGTGGCCCGGGTGTCGTCTCTGCCATGCCCAGTCCGTCGAGCATTTCACCCGGCCGGAGCCAGCGGAACTGCTCGACGGCCTCCTGCGCGACGTAGGCGAGCACGGCATAGGCACCTCCGAAGGTGACGACGGCCATCTGACTGAAAAATACACCGATCTGCGAAAATACGTTATCGCGGCCGAGCGTCAGCAGCAGAACAGCGACCGGAAGGAGCCACAGCGCGGCAAGGACGCCTGAGGTTTTCAGCGACCAGGCTAGGTTCGATTGTGCATGGACGGGGATGTCTTCGCCGAGAACGGAGTCCCGATCTTCGAGGATTTTGCCGGAGCCAGATTTGTGCCCGCCCCCGACCCTGAACGCAGCGACCCCGGCACGGCCACCAAAGTATCCGATGACGCCCGCGCTTATGATGATCAGCGGAAACGGCACATGAAGGAAGAAGATCGCGACAAACGCGACAGCGGCAATTGCCACCATCACCTTGTTCTTGAGGGCGCGACTGCCGATCCGGAAGACCGCCTGAACGACGACCGCGAGAACGGCGCATTTCAGGCCGAAGAACATCCCTTCAATAACGGTCACGTCGCCGAAAAGGACGTATATATAGCTCAGCGCCAGGATCGAGATGAAACCGGGTAGAACAAATAGAAGGCCTGCAATCATGCCGCCCTTCGTTTTGTTGAGCAGCCAGCCGATGTAGATGGCGAGCTGATGGGCCTCAGGACCAGGCAGAAGCATGCAATAGTTGAGGGCGTGAAGAAAACGATGCTCTCCGACCCAGCGCTTTTCGTCGACGAGGATTCGGTGCATGACCGCGATCTGGCCAGCCGGACCGCCGAAGCTGAGTGCGGCGACCCGCGCCCAGACCTTGATTGCTTCGGAGAGAGGCACGACATCGCCGTCGGCGATTGGCTGGCCGGCGATGAGGCTTTTTGCCGTATCAGTCATGGTCTTCACCCCTTCCTCGGGTTTGGCCAGTTATGCGTCTCTTCCGTGGCGTCGCGACACCAGCGATACATCGCGTCATAGACCAACAGGCCGGCCTGCAGTTGCTCAAGGTCGTCGTTGAACATCCGTGACAATCCGAGTGAAATGGCCAGCAGGCCCTGCACTTCAGGGGCCAGGTCCGGTCGGGCCGTGTCCGCGCCTCGCACGATGGTGGCGAGATGCAGAAGAGCGTCGCTCTTCAATCCGAACTCGTCGATCATGACGTCAAAGGTGCACAGTTCCCCGCGATGGCTCCAGAAGACGTCCTCGATATCAAAAGTTGTCGCGTTGAAGCGATCGCCTACCAGCGCGACTTCGCCGGCCGGAACGAACAGAAAGATCGCGGAAGGATCGACGAACCGGCGGATCAGCCACGGACAGGCGATGCGGTCTATTTTTGGGCGTGATCTCGTCACCCACACGGTACGTCCCCTGGCGTCACGAATGGGAAGCCTGTCTTCGGGGACCAGCATGCCGTGTGCGTCTCGCCACGCTTCAAAGCCTCCCTCGAGAGTCTCCGCTTCTTTTCCCATCGCCCGCAGATGGGCCGCGACGCCATGGCCGAGCTTCTGTCCTCTCTGACAAAGGACGATGGCAGGACCATTGACCTCAGGACCCCATTCAACGACACGGCGGAAGTCACGTCGGACCGAACCGGGAATCAGGCGAGGATCGCTTCCAAAATCCTCATCGTTGCGGACGTCGATGATCGTCGGCAGATTGGGCGTGCCGATGATGCGGGCAAGCTTGTCAGGTGTGATTTCTAGAAATGACGGCATGACGCGTCCTCCGTTACAGCGGGTTTATGGACGCGATTCTTCGGCCGTGGCCTCGTGGGGTGATCGCAACCCCATGGCAGAGAATTTGCCTCAGCCAGTCCGGATGTCAAGCGTTTTGCAAAGCCTTTACGAAACGCCTCAGCCCGAACAGCGATCTCCTCAAGGCGGACCATGGTTGAAGCGCCATCTTCCGCGACAACCTCGGATATACGCCGAGTTCGCGGTTCAGCCGCTGGCGCCCTCGATCAATGTCATAGGCCAGATCACGCGGGGTGTCTGTCCGACGTAATGTGACTGATAGGCTGGCATGACTGACAACAGATGCTCCGCCAGACTGATGCCCAGATCACGAAGCGACAACGTAAAGCAGGTCAACGTCGGAGAGAGGAACTGAGCCTGAGGACTGTAGCGACCGACGATTGCAATCTCCTTGCCCGGCTTGACGCCTGCGTCCTCAAGTCCTTTGTAAAGCCCTGTCACCAGTATCTCATTGACCAGGACGATTGCCGACGGGCGTGGAGATCTGGATGCGATCTCGTGTGCTACAGCGTAGCCCCCCGCTTCGCTCGGTTTTGCCCGGAAGATATGATCCTCCTTAAGGGTAAGTCCATGTTCTGCGAGCACCTCGCGGCATCGATCGGCGAACAGGTAACCCAGGTTGAGATCGCCATGGGGCCAGATGATCCCGATATCTCTGTGGCCCGCCTTGACCAGCCGTTTGATCGCGACCTCCGCCATCCCTTCGAAGTCCAGATCGATCCACGGCTGGCCGACATCGGTCAGGCTGCGGCCGAGCGAGATGAACGGAATGTCGTGGCGGTGCAGCAGTTCGAACCGTGCATCGTTGCGGCGGGTGGCCGAGAGGATGATGGCATCGGCAAAACCGCGCGCCACGGTGCGTTGCAGATAGGCATAGGGATCTTCGTTGGAAGAGCAGAGCAGGGCGACGAGATCGAGCTTGTGGCGGCTAAGCACGGTCTGCACCCCGTCGAAGACGCTCATGAAGAAAGCGTCTCCCTGGCTGGTGATTTCCGGTCCTGTCTGCATCATGAACCCGACCACGCCGGTCGAGCCCTTGCGCAGCGAGCGGCCCGACTGGTTCGGGACATAACCCAGCTTCTCCGCCGCCTCCAGCACGCGCCTGCGGGTTTCCGCGTTCACATCCGCTTTTCCATTGAGCGCGCGGGACACGGTGCCAATAGAGATATCCAGGTAGTCGGCAAGTTGGCGGATGCCTGTCACAGGAAAGCCTTTCAAGAGGTTCGACATACGACCGTAATCGTTTTCGGAAGCAGTATTGACAAAAAAATCGTTCCGTTCATAGTGCCGTAAACGTTTACGGCAACACAGGAGGTGTCGCGCCGTAATCATTGCATGGGAGGATGTCGGTGACATACAAGGTCGTTTTGTGTGGCTGCGGAGCTATGGCCAAAGGGTGGCTGCGTGCGCTCCAATCCACGCCGAAGTTGAGGCAATCGCTGACTGTCGTGGGCCTGGTCGATCTCGATGTGTCGATTGCGCAGGCCTTGGCCGCCGAGTTTTCTCTCGAGCCGGTCTCGATCGGATCTGATCTCACCACCGTGCTGAGCGAGACCGGTGCAGATATTGTGTTCGACGTCGTCATTCCCGCCGCCCGCCATTCCGTCGTGAAAGCCGCGCTTTTCCACGGGTGCCATGTGCTGAGCGAAAAACCCATGGCGACCTCGATGGAGGAGGCGACAGACCTCATTCGCGCGGCCGAGGCTGCGGGGCGCATTCATTCCGTGGTGCAGAACCGGCGTTTCATTTCGGGTGTACGGCGCATGCGGCGCTTCGTCGAGAGCGGCGCGATCGGTGAGATCACAGCGATCCACTGCGATTTCTTCATTGCCCCGCATTTCGGCGGCTTTCGCGAGCGGATGGACAATGTCCTGTTGCTGGACATGGCAATCCATACCTTCGATGCGGCTCGCTTCGTCTCCGGCAAGACACCGCTTTCCGTCTACTGCCTGGAAACAAATCCGCCCGGCTCCTGGTATGCCCACGGCGCCAGCGCCAATGCCGTGTTTCAACTGACCGACGACGTGGTTTTCACCTATCGCGGCTCCTGGTGTGCGGAAGGCCAGCGCACGAGTTGGGAAAGCGAGTGGCGCATTGTCGGCTCGAACGGAATGCTGACCTGGGATGGAGAGGACGCCTTCCGCGCTTCCGTTGCGGGAAGCGGGAGCGGGTTGCTGCGCGGTGCGACGCCGATTGAAGTTCTGCCGGCCGCCAGGGAGGAGGAAACCCACGGCCATGCCAGCGTCATTGCCGATTTCCTCTCGGCCATCGAAACCGGTGGCGTGCCGGAAACCGCAGGACAGGACAACATCAAGAGCCTTGCCATGGTGTTTGGTGCGATTGAAAGCGCCAGGTCACGGCAAACCATCGACCTTGCAGCATAAGGGCCAGCAATATGACCGGACAGCTAAACCATTCCATCCGCATCGGCACCATGATCAGCGCCACCAAGGGCCAGGCGGCCGAGCGGATTTCCCAGATTGCCGATATGGGCTTTGAAAGCTTCCAGCCTTTTTTCTGGCAGACGACCAACGGACAGGATATCGCCGAGCTTGGCAAGCGCTGCCGCGAGGCTATCGGCGGACGTGACATTACGATCTCCACCATCGGCATGTTCGGCAATCCGCTGGAAGAAACCGAGCTTGATCTCCAGACGCTTCAGGGCTGGAAGGACTGCATCGACAACGCCCATCATTTCGGCGCCACCTGCGTTGCCGGCTTCACCGGGCGCGTCCGCAACAGGCCGCTGACGGAAAGCCTGCCGCGTTATCGGCAGATCTGGAGCGAACTTGCCCGCCGCGCCGCCGACAAGGGCATCCGTATTGCCTTTGAAAATTGCGCCATGGACGGCAACTGGGCAACCGGCGACTGGAATATCGCCCACAACCCGGATGCCTGGGAACTCATTTTCAACGAGACGCCAGACGAGCATATCGGGCTTGAATGGGAGCCTTGCCACCAGATGGTCTACCTCATCGAGCCCTTGCCGCAGATCCGCAAATGGGCGCAGCGGATTTTCCACGTCCACGGCAAGGACGCCACCATCCGCTGGGAGGTGATCCGCGAGCACGGCATTTTCGGAAAGCACCCTTTCGTTTTCATGCGCACGCCCGGTTTCGGCGACAGCAACTGGACCGACATTATTTCGGAACTTCGGCTGGCCGGCTGGTCGGGCTCCATCGACATCGAGGGATGGCATGATCCCGTCTATCGGGATGCATTGGAAATGACAGGCCAGATCCATGCTTTGAACCATCTGAAACAGGCAAGAGGCGGCACGTTCGTCGTCGACCCGGTCTGATGCGCAGGCCGGCTGACGATAGAAGGAGCTCTGCGTCAGCCGGATGAGAATGAGGATAACCAAGAAGGAGGAGAACCATGGGTATCCGCAGGACTATGATTTCCATCGCGTTGGCTTTGGCCAGCGCGTCATTTGCCGGCATGGGTGCAAGAGCGGAGGACGTGAAACTCGTTCTCTGGTCGCTGGACCGCGATATACAGCCCGCGCCGAACCTCATCAAGGAATTCAACGCGCAGAAGAACGGCATCCAGATCGAATATCGCCAGCTTCAGTTCGACGATGTGGTGAGCGAGGCGATGCGCGCCTTTTCCACGGGCAAGGCGCCGGACATCATCACCATCGACAATCCCAACCATGCCATGTTCGCGTCCCGCAAGGCCTTTCTGGACCTGACCGACATGATCCGGCAATCCAAGGTCATCAAGCCGGAGAATTATTTCCCCGGCCCGCTGAAATCGGTGACCTGGGACGAAAAATATTACGGGGTGCCGAAGGCGACCAACACGATTGCACTTTACTACAACAAGGATCTGTTCAAGGCCGCAGGTCTCGATCCCGAAAAGCCGCCGCAGACCTGGACCGAACTGGTCACGACGGCGAAAAAGCTCACCAATCCCTCAAAGAACATCTACGGCCTCACCTTTTCCGCCAAGGCCAATGAGGAAGGCACTTTCCAGTTCCTGCCCTGGGCGCAGATGGGCGGCGCCACCTATAAAACGATCAACAGCGAAGGTGCCGTCAAGGCTCTTACGGTCTGGAAGCAGATGCTGGATGAAAAGCTAGCCTCGCCGGATACGCTCACCCGAAGCCAGTGGGACGCGACGGCCACCTTCAATGCCGGAAATGCGGCCATGGCGATTTCCGGTCCCTGGGAAATCGACCGGATGTTGAAAGATGCCAAATTCCAGTGGGGCACCGCGCTTCTGCCGGTACCGAGCGAGGGCGCTCAGCGTTCATCCGCCATGGGCGATTTCAACTGGGCGATCTTTTCCAGCACCAAGCATCCGAAAGAGGCTTTCAAGGCTTTGGAATTCTTCGCGTCCAAGGATGTGACCATGTACAAGGATTTCGGCCAGCTTCCGGCCCGGTCCGACCTTCCGGTTCCGCCCACGGGCAATCCCCAGAAGGATTCCGCGCTCGCCACCTTCGTGGAACAGCTGAAATACGCGCAACCTCGCGGTCCTTCGCCGGAATGGCCAAAAATCTCGAAGGCCATACAGGACGCGATACAGGCAGCTCTGACAGGCCAGATGGAACCGAAGGCCGCCCTCGATCAGGCGGATGCGAAGATCAAGTCGATCGGGGGCTGAGGCAGCCGCGATCCCGCAGTGATGGCCCGGCACCCACCGCCGGGCCGTCATCCAGGCTTCAGCGAGGTTCCGATGAAAAGAGTGTTCTCCAGTATAACGGATGGCCGCGGCTTCGACCTGGTTCTGGTCGGAGTGCCCTTCACATTCCTCCTGGCGCTGTCAGGGCTTCCGTTGCTCTACAATATCCTGATGAGCTTTCAGGAAGTGGACATGTTCAGCCTTGGCAGCGTCATCCGGCCCTTTGTCGGCTTCAGAAACTATCTCGACCTGTTCACCCAGCCTGAAACCGTGTCCATCCTCAAGAACACGATTGTCTTCGTGGTGGGGTCGATCACGGGGCAGTTCCTCGTCGGCTTTGCGCTCGCCTTGTTCTTCTGGATCAATTTTCCCGGCGCATCCTGGTTGCGGGGCCTGTTTCTGGTTTCCTGGGTGATGCCGGGCCTCGTCGTTGGCGCCATCTGGAACTGGATCCTGTCCGGGGATTTCGGCGTACTCAATTTTCTCTTGCAGCAAACCGGCCTGATGAGCAGCAATATCTTCTGGCGGTCCGACCCGAACTTTTCGCTCTGGGCAGTCATCCTGGCCAATATCTGGCTCGGCACCTCCTTCAACATGATCCTGCTTGCCACCGGTCTTTCCGCCATTCCGGCAGATCTCTACGAGGCGGCGGAAATGGATGGCGCCAATGCCTGGCAGCGCTTCTGGACCATTACCCTGCCGATGATGCGCTCGACCATTGGTGCGATCATCGCGCTCGGGCTGATCTTCACCCTGCAGCAGTTCGATCTGTTTGCCGCGATTACTGACGGCGGCCCGAACAATTCCTCCAATGTCGCGCAATACTGGGCCTGGGATCTTTCCTTTCGGCAATATGATTTCGGAAAGGGTGCCACCATCTCCGTCATCATGACCGTCTTCGTGATGTTTGCCGCAACCGTCTATGTGCGTTCCACACGTCATGAGGTGCGCGGATGAGTGAAAATGCACGCAACCGGCTGTTGCTCGCCCTGTCCATCGTGATGGCGGCGATCTATCTGTTCCCGCTCTACTGGATGTATGTGACTGCGTTGAAAAGCGGCTCGGAAATGTTTGCCACGCCGCCCAGCTTCTGGCCCTCCTCCGCCCAATGGAGCACTTTCGCCTATGTCTGGGAAAGCCGGAACATGGGTCGCTACCTGTGGAATTCCACGGTCATCGCCTTCGGTGCGGTAGCCCTGATTGCGATGTTGGGCACCGGCTGTGCCTATGTTCTGGCGCGCTACCGCAACATCTGGGTGGATATCGGGCTTTTTCTCATCCTGATGTTCCAGGTGCTGCCCGCCTCGCTGATGATAACGCCGATCTTCGTGGGCTTCTCGCAACTGGGGCTGCTCGAATATCCGCGCCTTGCCGTTATCCTGGCCATTACTGCGAAAAGCATGCCCTTCTTCGTCGTGCTTGTGCGCGCAACCTTCATGGCCGTTCCGATGGAACTGGAGGAGGCGGCGCTGGTGGATGGCAATTCTCGCATCGGCGCCTTCCTCAACATCGTTCTGCCACTGGCGCGCAACGGCATTCTGGTCAGCGCCATCCTCATCTTCATGCAGGCCTTCGGCGAATTCGTCTATTCCAAATCGATGATCCAGGACATCCAGCTCCAGCCCGCCAGCGTCGGGCTCAATTCCTTCATGGGGCCGAACACCAGCGAGTGGAACAACATCATGGCCTACGCCACGATGTATGTGACGCCGATCCTTGCCATCTTCGTTCTCTTGCAGCGCCGCATCGTGTCCGGACTCACATCGGGAGCATTGAAATGACCCACCAAATCGAACTCTCGGCCGTCAACAAATATTATGGCGCCTACCACGCACTGAAGGATATCGATCTTTCCATTCCCAAGGGTTCGTTCGTTGCACTGGTCGGTCCGTCCGGCTGCGGAAAGTCTACGCTGCTGCGCTCGCTGGCGGGGCTCGAAACCATATCGAGCGGTGATCTCGTCATCGCGGGAAAGCGCATGAACGGAGTGCCACCCAGAAAGCGCGATCTTGCCATGGTGTTTCAGTCCTATGCGCTCTATCCGCATATGACCGTCGAACAGAACCTGACATACAGCCTGAAGATCAACGGGGTCAGAAAGGCGGAGAGGAAAAGGGCGGCTGCCGATGTCGCGGCCATTACCGGACTGTCGAATCTGCTGCACCGATACCCCCGGGAATTGTCGGGGGGGCAGCGTCAACGCGTCGCGATGAGCCGTGCCATCATCCGCAACCCTCAGGCATTCCTTTTCGACGAACCGCTCTCGAACCTGGACGCAGCGTTGCGTGTTCACATGCGCAAGGAGATCAGGGCGCTGCATGATCGCCTCGGTGCGACCTCGGTTTATGTGACCCATGACCAGGTCGAGGCCATGACGATGGCGGACCACGTCGTCGTCATGCGCAATGGCGTGATCGAGCAACAGGGCAAGCCGCTCGATTTATATGACCGACCAACCAATCGTTTCGTAGCGGGCTTCATCGGCTCGCCGGCGATGAACTTCATTCCGGCGCGATCTACGCCTGACGGTAGAGCCCTTGTTCTGGATCTTGCCGAGCCGCAAACTGTTCCTTTCGATTGTCCGCTGCCGGCCGAGCGCGCCTTGATCGTCGGCATCCGCCCGGAACATCTTACGCTGGCCGGGGCTGATGCCGCCGGCTTCAAGGTGGGCGTCGCGGCAGTTGAAACGACCGGCGCGGTAACGTTCATCACGACGGCCACAACGCCTGAGATCGTCGTCGCCTTGAATGGCAGGGCTGCGGTAATGGCCGGCGAAACCATCCGGCTGACGTTTGCCGGAGGCGATGTCCATCTGTTTGACGCCGAGACTGACCAGCGCATCAAATGAGGCCTCGGGCCTGGGATGCGGTCAGGTGCCCGATGACGACAAATCGGGCGTCTCTCCATGGTCTTCATCCACCTCGAAGACAGCAGCGTTGCGGTACGTCGCGCCGATGTTTCGCCATAACGCCGCCGCCGCCGTGGATCGTGTCCAGATTGTCCGGGTAACCCGACGCCTCGGGTCGAAACAATGGTTTAGCAAGCCGAGAAATGCAGGATTCCGCTTCGTCGCGACTCATCGAGCCCCTGCTTTTAACGCTGTTTTGACGCTGCTTTGACAGCGGCGCGCTAGGGCAGCTTTGCGGTTCCCAAGGATGCTCTTCATGCTTCAATTCGTCGATGGCCACAACGCTCGCATGCGCTACCGAATCGCAAGTATGCCTGCCGCACTCTTGTCAAGGGCCGCTTTTGTGTCAGACTGCCTGCTGGACGGGCAGCCCAGGTTCGATGAGATGATCGAGCGGGGCACAACACGAGTTGGGCCGATGGATCGCATGGATGCAAAACATGCAGTGTTCCGGATGTACCTGCTTGGCCCGTTCAGTCTTGTCGACAGCAAAGGAAAATCTGCCACACCCCGGTCCCAAAAGGCCCAGGCAATTCTTGCGATGCTTGCTCTGTCTGCGCGGGGATCCCGCTCGCGGGTTTGGCTGAGAGACAAATTGTGGAGCGACCGGTCTGAGGATCAGGCGGCTGCGAGCCTAAGGCAGGCCCTGTTGGATATTCATAAGGCCCTGGGTTCGTCCCGCGATCTCATCATCGCCGACAAGAACACGGTGTGGCTGGACATGGACCGCATCGCGCTCGACACAGAGGAGATGCTCCGCAGCGAGCGTCTGGTGGATCAGATCACCGACGAACTGCTCGAAGGGATGGATATCCGCGATCCTGAATTCGAAGATTGGCTGACCGTCGAGCGACAGAACTGGTACCGACGCATCGAAGAAGGGCGCGTCGATGACGTGTTCGAACCGCGGCAGCAACCTCGCCGCGACGTCAGCACGCTATCAGCGCTCTTGCCTTTGACAGGCTTGCCTGACCAGCGCCCGACCAATATTCCCTCGGCAGCTGCAGGCAATGATCCGGATAAACCGCCTTCGCCGGACAATATTCAGTGGACCATCGCTCTTAAGCCGCCGATTGTCATCGGCGCCGGAGATGGGGGGCAGATCGCGGCATTGCAGTTTCAGAACCTGCTCGCCAAGGCGATCTTTGACGGATTGGGGCTCGGCATTACCGATCTCTCCTTCGACCCGCACCTTGGCCAACCGGACCGAAAGATGGGCCTGCCACTGTGTCTTCAACTGCGGCTGACATTCGATGGCAGTCAGGTGTTGGTCGAGCTGGCGATCAAGCATCTGCTTGACAACCGGATCATATGGCTTGGCAGCCGTATGATCGGACGTACCCAGATGGAGCGGTCCGAATACGGGGTCGCAGCGGCTCTGATCAGTCAGGCAGTCGACCAGTTGTCGCTGTTTCAGGAGATGAGCGCCGGCGACGGTCGCCTGACCCGCGATGGTCTCTTCATCGATGCGGTGAACGCGATCTTCCGGCTTTCGAGAGGCGATCTCGAAAAAGCGGAAAAACGGCTGCAGGAGCAGGTTCAATATCAGCCGCGAGCGTCTGCCTTCGCCTGGCTGTCCTTCATCCGCACATTCCAGGTCGGCCAGCGCTTTAGCGCGCTGGATGCGCATCTGATCGAAGAAGCCCAAGCCTATGCGCGAAAGGCTCTTGAACTCGATCCGAATAATTCCGTCTCCCTGGCGCTGGTCGGACATGTCCACTCTTTCCTATTCCGGGAGTACGATTACGCTGCCGGTCTGTTCGAGAAGTCGATCCGTTTGAACCCGGCCTTGCCGTTGGGGTGGGATCTCTATGCCATGCTGCACTGCTATGCGGGGCAGCCGGAGAAGGCCAGCGCAATGGCGCGGTGGGTTCAGGAGCTCGGCGTCTACAGCCCTCACAAATATTACTTCGACACGACAAAATGCATCAGTGCCGGGTTGGCGGGAGACCACGTGGCAGCCATAGCGGCAGGCGAGGATGCCCTGCATTCACGGCCGAACTTCAATAGCCTGTTGCGCTATCTCGCCTCCAGCCACGCTCACTCGGGCAATCTGGAGGCCGCACGCCAATATGTGGAGCGGCTTGATACGGTTGAAAACGGGTTTTCGATAACGTCGTTTCGCGGCACCGGCTATCCATTGCTCAGCACCGGCGGCGGGAAGCTGCTGCTCGACGGCCTGATCAAGGCTGGCGCCAGAATTCGCTAAGGCAACATTCACGATGATCTCATTTGGGGAGGCCGGGGCATGGTAGGGGAAACAAATCTGGATACGCAATCAAAGATTGTGCAATTCATGAATTCTTATAAATTCAGAGTTGAACCTGATACGGTTCTTCCTTGCGAGCCGAGGCCCGTCGAGGCCATTCCGGAGGCGGTAGAGCCGTCTCCCTCCGTTCCCCCTGCGCCGTCTCTCTCGCGTGAGGAAGAGCTATCCATAGACGAGCCTCGGTTGATGATGGCGACAATGGCAGCTGCCTCGGTCCTCAATAAGAGCGTTGCGAACAAGTCGGTGCTCAACAAGGCCACGCTGAACAAGAACAAGAATAAAAACAAAAATAAGAACAAGAATAAAAACAAGTCGACGATGGACGGCGCGAGTCTCGGCGTATCGCAGCTCATTCCGGCGTTTGAATTGCGCCGATTGCATCAGCAGCCGTCGCGCAACGCGTTCACGGCCGCGCGGCGCTTTACCTGGGAAATGCTCGACATCCCGCCACCACCCGGTCCGGACTACACCCGGCTGGAAGCTGCGGTCCTGCTTTCCATGCAGCGGCGCGATCGTGAGCGGGCGAGGCGATTGCCCGACATCGAGGCTGAGGCGACTATTTCCGTGTCGGAATTCACCCGCGCTTTGTATATCGAGGACATCGGCGGGTTCGAACAGACCGAGGGATTGTTTCAGGCGATCTTGACTGCCTGCGAATATGTCGGACTTCTCTACAAGAGCCAGTTCAACAGGCTCCGGCCGAACCAGTTCGAATCCCTGTTGCGGCCGCTTCTGCCCGTGCCGGTGCACGAATCCTACCCCAGCAACCATGCCTTCCAGTGCTTTTCGATCGTATTCGCCTTCTCGACGATCCTGCCCGAACATCCGGCAACGGACGAACTCGCCCGTATTGCGCAGAACGTTGCTGAAAATCGTGAGTGGGCAGGATTGCATTATCCGAGCGATACGCAAGCCGGTAGGGATCTGGCCCGGCGTTTCGCCCCATACCTCCATGATGCCTTCGGGCCGCTTTTCCAGGCGGTCCACGACGAATGGGTTTGAGGTCGATTCTATTCTTTGGGGAGAACGAAGATCATGACGTCCGCCGACATGGAAGTGCTGCAAGCTGCACCGATGAACTACTACTATCTCTGGCATCTGACGGCCTTGGGTGTCATCGATGCCGATTACGGTTCGCCGCCGATCGTACCGCCGTCCGAGAACGAGACTGCCGCGTCGCCGGTCCCTGACCCGGAGATCGGGGGAAGTGTCTGGGATACGATTGCGGCTACCGGTTCAACCCATCCCGCCCGCGTGGCGCTGATCGATGTTGGGATAGCGCCCGATCATCCGAATCTGGCGACCCGGCTTGATCGTGAGGCGTCGATCGACCTTACGACCCATCGCTACGGTTCGCGCGTGGCCGAAATCCTCGATGCGACCACATCCTTCGATCGTGAAGAAAAGCAGGCGTTCTTCGCCGGGCTTGATATCACCCCTTTGGGAAATCTCGGCCTATCCAACGATGATCGGGAATATCTCGACGACATTGTCGCGGAATACGCGGCTTCGCAGGGCGTTGTCCGACGGCTGTTCCATCCGGAGTCGCTTTTTGCTTCCCATGGCACCTGCTGTGCCGGCCTGATCGCCGGCGAACCGGCCGTGGCGACGCAGGACGGAGGTCCCTCGGCTCTCCCCGAGGGCGTATTCTACGGTGATGGCGGCACGCCATGCCCGAGCGCCAATCGCAACGTTCTTCCCTATTTCGGTGTCGATCCCTTCTCCCGGCTGATCTCGATCAGGACGTCTTTCGAGGACGATGTCCTGCAGTTCATCGCCGCATTCCTCTACGCCTACCACCAGCGCGTCGATGTCATCGTCCTGCCACGCGGCTTGCCGGACCCGAAGCGCAGCCGGGTTATTCCGAAGAACGAATTGAAGGCCGATCTCGAACGGTGGAAAAATCAAATCGCTGCCGATTTGTTCGTCCGTATTTCACTGGCCGAGCAGGGGGGCCCCGAGCTGGAGCCGAAAGCCCCGCAAAAGGGATCAAACCCCGATAGGGCGTGGCATATCCTGAAGCAGCTCATCGTCGCCATCAGCCACCATATTCCAATCGTTTGCGCCGCAGGCAACAGCGGTGAAAGTCAGTTGATCTATCCGGCCAATCTGGCTGCCGATGACAACGGGATAATCGCCGTCGGCGCGGTCACGGTCGAGGGATACCGCTCAGGATACAGCAATTACGGGGAGGGGCTTACAGTCGTCTCGCCATCCGATGACGGCGAAGTCTTCAATCGTCATCAATTGCGCGTCGACCGCCTGTCCCCTTTCGCCGCGCAACACGACCATGAGGCATTCGGGCTGCGGGAATATAGGTATTCTCACTTCTCGCTGCTGACGACCGACCTGCCCGGCGCATTCGGTTACGACCGGGGTGCTGATCCATGGTCGTCCATGGTGCCGTCAGGAGCCAATCCCGGCATTGGCGGAGGTTACTACACCACGTTCGGGGGCACGTCCGGAGCCTCAGCGCAGGTGGGGGGTATCTGCGCCTTGATCCAACGCGCATATAAGAGCCAGAACGGTGGCGATGCACGGCTCTCCGGCCCTTCGGTCAAGTCAATCCTCCAGTCCACGGCCCGGCTGGATGCGATGGTAGCGCCGGGAATACGCGCACTGACCGCCGACTGCATGAATGCGGATGGCGAAGATGCCCTCGATATGAGCTATTTCTTCGGGTTCGGCCTGCCCGATGTCCCGGCAGCTATCGCCGCCGTATTGTCTCCGTGAGCCGATTCTCGGCGAGATCACCAGGATTGAAGCCCCCTCAAAAAGGGGGCTTTTTTTGTCGGCGAAGCTTCCTTTTCACGGAAGTTTAACGCGGTGCTGGCGTGCCGATGACGGGTTCAAAAGAAGCTCCTCTCAACGGAAGACTAGACGAGATCGTGGTTTCAAGCTGGAGGGCCGTCGGTACGGCCGGTTCTGGCGCCAACTAATCTTCCCTGAAGTGGCGCGCCTCATGACGAGGTTCGAAGCGTCCGGGTGAGGAGAGCTGAGATGTCTGCTTATCAGGTAGATCCGTTGGCGGATCAGGCGAGAGCTTTGCTCCAGCGCAATCCGCTCTTTTCAAAGTCCGGTTTCGTGAATGTGGCTGCAACGGGCAATATGCTGAAACAGCGACCCCGTTATGCCCGAATTCTTGCCGCCGCTTCCGAACTGCCGGGTTGCGGAGAAAGGGTCGAGGCGTTGGCCCGTTATTTCCCGGGCCTTGCTGATGGCGGATATCATGATGCCGACGCGTTCCTGCCCACCGCAGCCTTCTTGCCCGTGCGAAGCGACCCTTATCGGTCTCCCGCGCTGGCGGCTTGGATGGATGAGCTTCAGCGGGGGCTGGAAAGTTACGTCGCCGGCGCCAGTTCTGAAGTTGTGGACTACAGCCTGCAGCCTGATCTTGTGGCTGAGGACCTTGCGCTCGAACGCCGTCCTGCCCGCCGGCTTGCCTGTGGTATCGGTCTCGTCCTGATCGACAGTCTGGAAGCGAGCCGCACCATGCGCAAGCGCATCGCTCATTGCCAGCCGTCCGATCCCGGCTTCGAACAGACCCGGATGAGCGACCACGACCTGGACCGGATCGACGATCATCTCACCAAGGCAATCGAATTCATTTCGACCGTCGATCCCGGTGGCCATCAACGGCTTACTGCAGGCCTTCACACACTTTATGTCGGAACCCGGCCCGGCGCGATAAGCTCGTTCTCCAGTTCCGGCGACCTGCCGGGGAGTGCCGTCGTGGTCCTGTCCCAGGAAAAACTGGACGCCGAAGACTATCCGGCGACTGCCGCTGAGCTTCTGCGCGAAGTGGGGCACGTCCTGCTGCGGCTGTATATGGCGGCAGCGCCGTTATCGCTGCCCGCCGAGCCGCGATACCTATCGCCATACACACACAGTTTACAGACGCTCGAAAGCATCCTGCATACGGCCTACGCCATTCCCTGGGAGTGCGCCGTCCGCATCGCATGCTTGCCTTTCAGAGCACCGCATGAGCACCGCGCGCGGGAAGCAGCCTTTGTCATTGCGTATGCTGCCCGCCTAATTCCGCTCATCGATATCGCCCGCGAGGGGATCGAGCGTCTGGGCGGCGATGTTCTTCTCGACCTCCGGGACATCGCCGTCATTCCATCCTGGGGCGCCGCAATCCTGGCGCTCATTGACCGGCTTCTGGAATGCGAGCCGCCGGCTCGGCGCAAGGCCTATTATGCCCAGCGCCTGTGTGTCGTGGATCGTCAGGCCTGGGATCTCGGGCAGGTGCTTCTGCGGGGGGAGCAGCCCATCGATCCGAGAATGGGCCGCCCGATGCTGCAGGGCAGCGGCGAAGGTCTGAGCCTCTGGTACGATGGCCGGCTCCATATGGTCCGCAAAGCCGGCAGGCAGCCTCCCGATGAGTTTTCCATCCAGGATGTCGCGCTGGCGGGAACGTCAAGTTCGACGGTGATGGAGCATGCGTGACGGGTGAGCGCGGTTCCTGTGAATTCTCAGCAGTTCCCGACCGGTTCAAGCAAGGTAAACGATCATGAGAGCCTTCGAATATCATGCCGATCTCTTTGATGTCATTCACGACACGGATTTCGTAATTCTCGGATGCGGAAGCCTCGGCTCCCAGATCGCCTCCCAGCTTGCAGCGCTTGGGGCTCGCAATTTCTTCCTGGTGGATGGAGGCCGCATCGAAGAAAGCAGCCAAAAACGGATGACCTCGGCGACGGCGGAGGATATCGGTCAATTGAAGAGCGACCGGTTGGCAACTTATCTCGCCTCCCGCTTTTCTGCCGCGGTCGCAATCATGACCCAGTTCGCCGATGGGGCGGAAGCTGCCCGGCTCACCTTGGCCCGTACGTGTAAACCATTCCTGATACTTGCAGAGGACGATGTTTCGCTGGCTCGCCAATTCCTGGCGGAATATCACGCGACGGCGCCCGTGCCTCCACCTTACCTGCATGTCGGCCAGCTCGGCCCTTTTTGTGTCGCGGGGCCATTGGTGGCGCAGCCGGATGATGCCTGCCCTTTCTGTTGTTCGACATTGCCGGCATTGGTCGACACGGGGGGCGCAGCCGCGCCGTCGCCGGCCGATAACGCCCTGATCGCTTGTTTTGCGGTTTCGCAGATCGCCATCGAACGCCTTACCCACCGCAGTTCATTGCGCGGCCATCGCTGGCTCTTCCATCCCGCCATGGGCCACGCCTCGCTCCATCCCGTTTCCAAGAGCCACGATTGCAAGGTGTGTCAACCATGAAGACCCTCTCTTCCCAGGACTACTATTTCTCGATCGTCGCGGCTCTGAAGCAGAAGAACGTGCCGCCTGGTGGGGAGGAAATGATGGAGGCGATTATTGCCGCACTTCCCAGCGGCTCGCGCAAGATCGTCGACTTCGGCTGCAATACCGGCTGGATCAGCCGCAGGGTTGCGCGGGCTTTTCCTCAAGCCGAAGTGATCGGCGTGGACGAAAATCAGGCGATCATCGAGGTCGCGCGCGAGGTGGCACGGTTGGAAGACTCGGCGGCGATATTTTCCTGCGTTGATACTGCCGCACTCCCGGATATCGTATCGGAGGCCGATGTCATCATATGCGGAGGAAGCGCTGCCTTTTTCGACCGGCCGCTGGATCTCTACCGAATGGTGGCGAGATGCCTGAGGCCTGGCGGACTCCTGATGGATTGCCACTATGTCTACGACGCCGACGCACCTCCTTCTCTTCGCCAGGAGGAGAAGGAAATGTTCGGCCTGGGGTGGGTGCCTGACGGACTGAACGACATCGTGTCGGTTCACCAAGACGCGGGATTGAGCGTCGGGAAGATCAAGCGGCTGCCTCGGTTCCATTTCGAAGACAGTGCCGCGGCTCGGCTGGCGCGGGATATCCTGCACACGGTTCCGAAGATGCAGGAATTGGCGCAGGCGATGGCGAAACGCCGCCGGCTGATCAGCAAGCTGGCGCATCACCGACACCCCTATCTGCTGGTCGCGCGCACCGGCGAACAGATGATTGCCGAAGGCTTGACGCAACGCGAACGCGCAAAGGTCCCGGTGGCCTTCGAAGCTGTCACGTCCAATCGCCATGTTTCCGCTCGCCACCCGACTGTCGCCCGGCGCAGCTTCTGGATGGAGACTGCAAGGGCAGTTAGCCTCCAAGGCGCATATTCATAAGACCGGGATCGGCATCAACTCAGGCCGTCTTCCGGTTTCTCAAAACAGCAGGCCGCGTTCAGGCAAACGTTCGTCGCGGAAGCCAAGCTTCTACGACCCGAATGTCGCGATAAAATTCTCGATTTCGGCCACGTCAGATTTTCCCCCAATGGGCAAACGTCGAGATTTCTCCGTCCAGGCTTCGCTGGCCTGGTTATTGCAGCGACGGTTGCAACGTTAAACGCGCCGGGTGAGCCTTCAAGTGGCCCCCGGCGCGCATTCCATTTCGGTTGGATCTGCGGCGATCATCTCCCATAGCTCAAGTGTCCTGAGCCACCGGACGCAATCACCATATCGAGCCGCCTACATTCCACCCGAGATAAGATCGGAAAGGATTTAGGTATGAATGCGGGTACGCGCGATGATTTCGAGTATATATCAGGTTATTCCAAGCATTATTGTCATCGACGCACAAAATTGTTCTTTTAAAAAATACGACCGTTGTGATATTCTATCGGAATAGCTTTATGCATCCGCTGAGGCGGGAGGCTCTATTTGCCTCACTCTCTCCATTGTTTTTCTCGCCGCCGTAATTTTTTACGGAAGTTTAACGCCGCGCTGGCGGGGCGATGACGGGTTCGAGAGATAGTCTCATCACGAAAGACGGTAGAGCACACGGTCCGGCTGGCTGGCATTGGCCGTCCCCGGGAGCACTCAACCGATCGGCAGGGAATATCCGCTCACAAACGCTTCAAGTCGGCGGAGCAGATCCTATGCCTACTTTCGTTTCCGAAGGACGAAGAGCTCACGGGAGCTTCGGCAGCACCGTTCAAGGGGCCGAGAGGAGATCCTCCAGTCATTTGGAAAATCGATGACAGCGACTGCTGTCTCGCAGACTTAAAATCAAACACGACGTCCGCATAAGCGGGTTTCGCCAAACAATGGAGTGAAAAATGACTGTGCCTATAGAGAAGATTGCGTTCCTCGTCGCCGCGGCGTGCATGGCCTCCTTTGCCGGACACGTTCTGGCCTATGACGGCCAGCGGTTGACTTCGGGAAACGAGGTTTCGTTCGCCGTCCCGGCGGATGCCGCCAAAACCGAGGCAAAGGCCGATACCACGCGTGACGTGGCGCAGGTCCGTTCCCCGACCCGTCGCGACAACCGTCTTACCGGCGACGAACGGCAGTAGAGCCCAGAAGCAAGCATCCACAGTTCATTCAAGACATCGATCGGTTGGGTCGCACCAGAAGCCGATTAGGCAAAATAAGGAACAACGACTATGAAAAACTCTGTCATCTCCACCATCCTCGCCATCCTGATGGCGTCCACCTTTGCAGGCGGCAGTGCCTTTGCGCAGGAAGGCGAATATTATGAGGGCGCCTCTCCCGACTCCGGCCATCTGGCGGTCACGGCGGATTCACTCGGCATCCCCTCGGTCACCCGTTATGGCTATCCGCAGCCGAAGCGCGATCGGCGTGTCGATATTCCGGCGTCTCAGACGATCGATAGCGGTGACTATTACGACGGCCTAATGCGCGCCCGCTAATACCGAAGGTTCGAATATAAGGTTCGATTATAGAGCGCCGGGATTTCCCGGCGCTTTTCCTGTCGCTGGTGGCTCGTATGGTTTTTCCCGCACCGCCTCGCCACCTACACCCTAAACCTGTCGCGCCGGTGTCAGTCGCGAGCCGAGCGATCTTCCTGTCCGGGAGGCCGCCGGTTCGAAGTGGATGGGCTACAAGAAGCTGGCCTCAAACAGCTCGCGGGAATAGCTCGCGTGCGTCACGCCCGTCTGCAGATCCTGCCTGCTGAGTTCATCGACGAATACGCCATTCTGCATGACGAGGACCCGATCACACATGTGGGAGATGACGGACAGATCGTGACTGACAAGGATGAACGTCAGATTGCGCTCCTCCCGCTGGTCTGCCAGCAGATTGAGGACCTCCGCCTGGATCGAGACATCGAGCGCCGAGGTCGGCTCGTCGAGAAGCAGGATCGGCGGCGACAGGATCAGCGCGCGTGCGATCGCTACGCGCTGACGCTGGCCGCCGGAAAGCTCATGCGGGAAACGGCTGGCGAAATGCGCCGGCAAGCCGACCTGTTGCAGTGCCTCCGCGACCCTTGTCCAACCGTCACCAGCGCCCATCGACCTGATCGGTTCGGCGAGTGCAGTCCCGATGCGGTGGCGCGGATGCAGCGAACCATAAGGGTCCTGGAACACCATCTGGGCAAGCTTCAACTCGTCGCGCGTCCGCACCTTACCGACCGGCTTGCCGTCAAACGATATCGATCCTGTCCATGCGCCCTCGAGGCCGGCAAGCGAGCGCAGCACCGTCGATTTGCCGCAACCGGATTCACCGACGATACCAAGCGTTTCGCCACGGCTCACGGCGAAGCTGACGCCGCGTACCACATGATTGCTTTTATCCTTGGAGCCATAGACGACATCGAGGTTTTCGACCTTGATCATGGATTGGTCTCCACTTCGATGGATTTGCGGTCGAGTACTTTCAGACGCCTGACAGGATGTTTGGGATCCGGCATCGCGGCTATCAGGCCTCGGGTATAGGGATGCGCCGCATCTTCGAGCCTGCTCAGCGTTTCGACGACGCGACCGTTATACATGACCAGAATGCGCTCGCAAAAAGCTGCGACCATGCGGATGTCGTGGCTGATGAGGATCAGGCCGGAATTGTTCTCCCGCACCAGTTCATCAAGCAGCATCAGAACGTCCTTGCGTACGCTGACGTCGAGCGCGGAAGTCGGTTCATCGGCGATCACGAGCTTCGGGCGAGCCAGAAGCATCATCGCAATCATCACGCGCTGGCCCATGCCGCCGGATATCTGGTGCGGGTAAAGAGACAGAACGCGATCGGGATCGTTGATGCGGACTCTCGCCAGCATGTCGCGGGCGCGCGCGACGGCATCCTTGCCGCCGACGCCGAGATGCAGTTTTGCGGCTTCGGCAACCTGCTTTCCGATGGTCAGGACAGGGTTCAGCGAATATCGGGGATCCTGCATGATCAGGGCGATGTCTTTGCCGCGAAGGCCTCCCATCTGCCGTTCGGTCTTTTCCAGCAACGGGCTGCCGAGGAAATCCATCCGCTCGGCGGTCACGCCGGCGCGCTGCGGCAGGAGCCGCATGATGGCGCGGCCGGTGGTCGATTTGCCCGAGCCGGATTCCCCAACGATGCCGATGCGCTCCCGTCCCACGTCAAAGCTGACATTGGAGACCGCCGGAATGGAGTTTCGGCCGAAGCGGACGTTCAGGTCGCGAACGGAGAGGACGGGCATTTCATCAAGATCTGGCATGGCGCGGGTCCAATAGATCGCGAAGCGTGTCTCCGGCGATGTTGAAGGCAAGGCTGGTCAACAGAATTGCGAGGCCTGGCATCACCGCGACCCACCAATAATCGAGCATGAATTTTCGCCCGCTGGAAATCATCGCGCCCCATTCCGGCAGCGGCGGCTGCGCGCCGAGGCCGAGGAAGCCGAGGGAAGCTGCCGTCAGGATGATGCCTGCCATGTTGAGCGTCAGCCGCACGATTACAGAGGGAATACACATCGGAGCGATATAGAGAAACAGGATGCGTAACGGCGAAGCGCCGTAAAGCCGGGCGGCGGCCACGTAATCCGCGTTGCGTACGACAAGCGCTTCCGCGCGTGCAAGTCGGGCGATCGGCGGCCAAGCCGTCAGCGAAATGGCGACGATTGCGGTTCCCAGACCGGCCCCGAGAGCAGCGGCGAAAGCAAGCGCCAGGATCAACGATGGAAACGACAGGACGATATCGGTTGCCCGCATCAGGATGGCGTCGGTGCGTCCGCCGAAAAAACCCGCGACGACGCCGATCACGAGGCCGATCGGGCCGACAATCACCGAGACGGACAGGACGGTCTGGATCGTGATGCGCGTGCCGTGGACGAGGCGGCTGAAGATATCGCGCCCGAATTCGTCCGTGCCGGCGAGATGCGCGAGGCTCGGAGGCTGAAGCGCGTCGCTCAATGTCTGGGCTGCAGGATCGTAGGGTGCGATCAGCGGCGCAAAGATCGCGACCAGAACCAGGATGGCGAGGATGATGAAACCAATCATGCCAAGCGGCTCGTCGGCGAGCTTGTGCAGAATACGGGTGGTCGAGTTCCATATCCTGGCACCGATTGCCGGCGGCCGGATGATGGCGTCGTCGTGAACGATATTGCTCATCGTGCGGCCTCCCGGGTACGCGGATCAAGAAGCGCGTAGGCAATGTCCGCGACGAAATTCAGGAACATGAAGATGAAACCAACAATGATGGTCGCCGCGAGGATTGCGTTCATGTCGCCGATCACGAGCGCATTGGTCATGTACTGACCGATGCCAGGCCAGGAAAATACGATCTCCGTCACCACGGCGCCTTCGAGCAGGTTGCCGTAGGAGATCGCGAGGACCGTGATCAGTTGGACGGCGATATTGGGCAAGACGTGACTGATGACCGTGCGGACCGGACCGACGCCCTTGGCGCGTGCCGCGATAACATAGTCCTGATTCAGCTGTTCCAGCGTGAACGCGCGGGTCATGCGCGTGATATAGGCCATGGCCATATAAGCGAGGATGCAGGCCGGCAGGATGATATGCGAGAGGGCGTTCCAGAATATCTCCGTCTCGCCTTCGAGCAGGCTGTCGACCAGCATCAGCCCCGTGGTAGGCTCGATCAGGCCTTCGTAGAAGACATCGACGCGACCAGGCCCGCCGACCAGATTGAGGCCGGCATAGAAGATGACCAACCCGACGATACCGAACCAGAAGACCGGGATCGAATGCCCGACCAGCGCGAAGACGCGGGCGAACTTGTCGATCGCGCTATCCCTGAAAAGACCGGCAGCCAGCCCGAGAGGAACGCCGATCAGGGTAGAAATCAACACCGCGAGCGTTGCAAGTTCCAGCGTTGCCGGGAATGCCTGGGACAGGTCCTTGGTGACTGCGTTGCCGGTCAGGATGGCCGTGCCCATGTCGCCGTGCAGCAATCCCCAGACGTAGACGAAGAATTGCTGGTAGAGCGGCAAGTCGAGGCCAAGCCGGACGCGCATGGCCTCGTAGGCTTTCGGATCGGCGAGTTCGCCGACAATGGCCCCGACCGGATCGGTCGGCATGACGCGGCCGATCACGAAGGTGACGCACAACAGGATGAACAGGCTGACGATGAGATGCAGAAGTCGTCGTCCCAATTCGCCTAACGAAAGTTCCTTCATGATCGGCTGCCTGACCTGACGTTAAGTTACTTTTCGGTCTTGGTGACGCCTTCCAGACGTGTCGTCTGGCTCGGATGCCCGACATAACCCTGCACGCGGCTGGTCAAGACGATAGGCTCGTAGCGTTCGAAAAGCGGCAGAACAGCAGGCTTCTGTGCAACGAACATTTCCTGCATCTGAACGTAAAGCGCTCCGCGCTTCTTCGCGTCCGGCTCCAACGCAGCCTTGGCCGTGATGGCGGTCAGCTCAGGAATGTCCCAGCTGGAACGCCATACGAAGTTGCCGGCATTGTTGGCCTTCAGCGAATTGTCCGGATTGCTCGAGAATTGCTCCATCGCGCCCAGGACATTCGGCATATAGGCCCCGGTTTGCGGGATCAGGAGATCGAAATCTCGCGCCCGGTGCGCGGCGATGATGTCCGCACCGTTGCCCTGCATGATATTGATCTTCACGCCGATCTGGCTGAGCGACGCCTGGATGGCGGTTGCAAGATCGATGCGCGGCGTCTGGGCGATCGTCTTGAGGTTCAGCGTGAAGCCGTCTTTGTACCCGGCTTCTGCCAGCAACGCCTTTGCCTTTGCCACGTCCAGTTTCCAATCCGGGCTCGGAATGGCAAATTCGAAGTTTTCCGGAACGGGAACCGTGCGAGCGCGGCCGTATGGCCCCATGATGGCCTTTTCCATGCCCTTGTAGTCAATGCCGTAGGCGATCGCTTCGCGGACTTTCGGATTGGAAAGCGGCTCCTTGCCGGCGTTCATCGACAAGACATAGAACCCGCCTGTGGGGACGCGCTGGATTTCATAACCCTGCTTGCCGGTGAACGTTGCAAGATCGGTCGCGGTCAGTGCGCTCGCGACGTCGATATCGCCACGCTCGAGCATCAGCCGCTCGACCTGGCTTTCAGGCACATGGCGAACGACGACGCGGCGCATCTTCGGCGGTCCGGCGACGTAATTCTTGCTGGCATCGAGAATGACGATCTCGTTCGGCGTCCACTTGTTCAGGGTGAAGGGGCCTGAGCCTGCTGAATTGGTTCGCAGCCACGCATTGCCCCAATCGTCGTTGACGACATGGCTCTTCAGTTCCTTGCTGTCGACAACGCTGGCGATGACCATCGCCAGGCGATAAAGCAGGAGCTCGGAGGTGACCTCGCCGGAAAGGTCTATGCGCACGGTCTTCTCGTCCGGCGCCGTGACCAGCTTTTCAACGTTGCCGCCATTGTAGCCGACACGCTTGAGATTGGCGGCGGCGGCCTGATCGAGTTTCAGGAGGCGGGTGATAGAGTATACCACGTCCGCTGAGGTAACCGGATTGCCCGAGGCGAATTCCGCCTTGCGCAGATGGAACGTGATCCCCTTGTCATCGATCTCCCACCTTTCGGCAAGCTGCGGGGAAATCTTTCCGGAACCGTCGGTCGAAACCAGGCGATCGTAGAGGTTTGCCATGATCTCGTTGGCCTTGGCTTCCGTCGCCTGATGAGGATCCAGCGAAAGAACCTGCGCAAGCGAAGTGGCAATGACGAGTTGATTGGCCGGCGTCTCGGCAAAAGCTGCTGGCGTGCCGAAAGACATGACGGCAAAGGCCGCACCGACGAGCAATCGGGTGCAAAGGTAGTTCATTGTAACTCCTCCCAGAGTGAACCAAAGACATAGCCTATTGTTCAGATGTTGTATGATGACTTAGCCAACTTTTCCAGGGATGGCAAGCTCGCTGCGGGAGCCCTCCGCAAGCCTTCGTTTTAGAGTGGCGACAGGCCAGCGATCTATCTTCTTGGTAATGCGCATTATCAGGTAATTTACCGCGGGAACATTAAAAGAAACGTCGATGGCAGCTGGCTGTTCCTGGTATGATTTCGCCTACCTGACCTCTACGCCTGCCGCATGAAGATGCTCGACAGCCGGTAAAAAATCATATTATGTCGTATGATATATAATACGCTTAGGGAGGATGTTGGAAATGTACGTGGGCACACAAGTTGGCGCGAGAGATGATGACGACTACCGCGTTTTCGCTCAACTGGGATTGAAGCACATCTGCGCAGACCCGCCCGGCGCGCCGTCGAGCTGGAAACTGGAAGATCTCGAACGTCATCGCGACAAGATTGAAAGCTTCGGGCTCATCCTCGACATGATCCAGCTGCCGCTTCCGTCGCAGCCCATCGAGAAGGCCTCCTATCCGGATATCCTCCTCAAGGGTCCCGATCGCGACCGGCAGATCGACGCGGTGTGCAGGTTAATCGAGGAAACGGCCAAGGCCGGAATCCCATCGGTGAAATACAATCTCAATCTGATCGGCATCCCGCGTACGCAGATGGAACCCGGGCGGGGCGGCTCACTCAACGAGGCCTTTCGCTGGGACAAGGCCGATCAGCAGGCCGCGCCGGGCCTGGCGGGCGTGCTGTCGGAGGATGAAAACTGGGAGCGGATCGACTATTTTCTCGAACGCGTCGTGCCTGTCGCGGAGAGCAACAGGGTGCGGCTTGCCTGCCATCCGCACGACCCTTACACCCCGCCCGGATACAGGGGCGTTACCCGGGTGCTCGGCACCGTCGAGGGCCTGAAGAAGTTCGTGCTCATGCGCGAAAACCCCTATCACGGTCTCAATTTTTGCCAGGGTTCGATCGGCGAAATGTTGGAGAATCCCGGCCAAGAAATCGACGATGTCATCCGCTGGTTCGGGACGCGCGATAAAATCTTCAACGTCCACTTCCGTAATATCGCGGGCGGAAAGCTCTCCTTCATGGAGACTTTTCCGGACGAGGGCGATATGGACATGGTTCGCTCCCTCAAGATTTATATGGAAGTCGGCTATCGCTATATGATCATGCCGGATCACGTTCCCAGGATAAGCGGCCGCGATCCCACGGGCGTAGCCTTTGCTTTTTGCTACGGCTATATCGCGGCCTTGCTCGAAGCAATCAAATAGTGGCTAGGGTCGCCATTCATGGCATTGGCAGCGCCATTGATCGAAGTTGTCGAGTTCGAGGGCTTTGATCCCGAACCATTCCCTTGGGATGCCCCGACGACCCGCTGATCATCCAATCGGCGGGTCGTCGGCAAGTGACATGGGCGCTTGAAATCGATAGCCACGTCGCCGATTGCCGACGGCGACTGCATGCTATGGGGATGATAGAGTCCCGCGCGAAATTATGACCGACGCGAACCAGGTTCGCGTTTCCTGGGTCGGGCGCCCTTTTCGTTTTCGTTCGCATGGTCGCCCATCGCAGTGTCACCGCTAACGGCCAGTCAACCATGCAAATCGAGGACGACCCCCAAGTACCGGGGCCGGAGCGTTCAAGCGCTCTGCCTAGAAATAATCTGGCGGTGGAGTTTTTTTGTTGCGAGACGAATCAACTTAAGATAAACATCTCCGCACAAGGAAATCTCGCATAGGTAGCGGTTCTATGCTCTGCGCGAGGAAGATATCTGGTCTTCCTAAGACGGCAGATGATAGGTTCTGATGATTACTGGTCGTCGGCGCGACACGGATCCAGCTGGCGGTGCCTCTGATAAAATATTGAGTTCGGTAACACGGTCTTTTGTACCCAGAATAAGCTTTCCTGAGGTCGCACCCCTTAAACATTAACTTCAAGATTTAGAAGACGATCGGGTTTTCTTGTCTCGCTGGCAATTTGTGCTCGGCCACTTCGTGGCGCCGGAGATCGCGTTCACATGACTGAAGCAGGATTCACGCTCAATCTCCGAGTGTGAAATTTGAGATGGTCAAGAATATTTCACGGTGAAGGTTCTTTCGCTCCGCAGGATGTTGAGTCCCGGGGAGGGGCGGGCTGAGTTGTATCTCCGATCCCAATTTGGCGGAAGCATCTCCATCGAGTGGCAACAGAGTATTTCTTGCTGATCTGATCACAACTGATTTTGGAGCCAGCTATGATAAGCACGAACCCGGCCGGATTAGGTCCGGCGGTGGGCGCCAGTACGCCTGCAAGAACTCCAGCGCCTGCTTTCGCTCAGACCGATTTGGTGGCCCTGTCACGTTACTTCCTGCTGCTGCTGATGCGGAACGTAACGAGTAGCGGCTATGTCATAGAAGATCCTGTAAGCCCCGGTGTCTTTTCCAATCCGGGCTGCGTCATTGCCGCACCGTCCTATCCCGCGAATACACCAGGCGTGGATCAGGACTACGTGTTCAACTGGGTTCGGGATAGCGCAATTACCGCTATAGAGATTGCGTCAGCGGATCTGCCGCCTGTTAAAGGGGGAGGCGTGCCAGCTCTCGTCGACTACGTGAACTTCGCCGCTCTCTGTCAGACCGGCGCCAAGAACTCGTCCACGGTGACGCTCGGCCATGCCTGCTTCACGGTTGCCGGCGATATTCGCCCATGGTCCGAACAGAATGACGGCCCGGCCATCCAGTCGATCGCGCTTCTGATTGCCTTCGACCAGCTTGACGGTAATACGCAGAGCCTCGCCAAGCAGCTGATTGAAACCAATCTGTCATATCTCCTGCAGGTCTATCAGAACAAGACTGCCAATCTGTGGGAGGAGTATGTCGGGTACTCCTTCTTTGCGAGAGCCGTGCAACTGCGATTTTTCCAGGAAATTTCCAAGAATTTGATCGGCGTTGCAGTTCCTGCAGCAGTCGCTGATGCGATTGCCTGGTTGAAAAGTCAGCTTGCGGCCCACTGGAACGGGCAACTCTATGTGAGCGTCCTCGATGCCGCCACGCAACCTGGCTATGATGCGAATATCGATATCATATCCTCTGTTTGCTATGGCGCAATTGAGCCAACGGATACGAAAGTCCTGGCGACGGCTGCTATCCTGAGACGCCAATGGGCCGACCCGTCGGTTTCCACCTTCTATCCAATTAACGGCGCTGATGCCGGTAAAGGTATTGGTCCACTATTCGGACGTTACCCCGGAGATCATTATGACGGGGATGTCGCTCAGCCAGTCATCGGCGGGCATCCCTGGGCTCTGTGCACGGCCAACTTTGCGGAGTTTCAATACCGGCTCGCCAATGCCATCGAGGCGGGCGGCACCATCCCGCTTGACGACCTTTCGAAGCCCTTCTTCGACGGACTCTCCATCAGTGTTTCCAGTACTCCAGCGAATGCAGTTGCCGCACTACGCGCCTCCTCCGAAGCCATGCTGCGTGCCGTCGTCTATCACAGCGATCATTACGAGCTGAGCGAGCAGTTCGATGGAAGCACGGGTTACGAGAAAAGCGTGCGTAACCTGACGTGGAGCTATGCTTCCTTCTTGTCTGCGGTCAGAGCCGGCTCCGCCGTCGCCCGGAAGACGGTGAGCAGTGGAAGCAGCAAAGCCAAAGGCAAGAATCCTCAGAACCTTGCGGGTGCAGCATTAGCCACGGCCACTTGAGGGCGCCTACGCTTCTTCGAGATATGGAGGACTGAAGTGCTTTTTCCATCTGAATCGGCGCTGAGAGCTGACCCCCAGGCTGTCGCCGGGTCTAGCGACTACGATATCGTGATCGTCGGCTCCGGTATATCCGGCGCAATCATCGCCAAGCAGGCCGCAGAAGCGGGCAAGCGTGTGCTGGTCCTGGAGGCGGGAACTGGTGTCAACCGCAGTCTCGTCGGTTACGACGATCTCCTGACGACGTTCTACTCCGCCGCGACCAAGGATAACCAATCGCCATTCCCCGTGAATGCGAATGCGGCCATGCCTCGCAGTCCGCAGCTCCGAAAGCTGCAGGCGGGAGAGACCGACAGTTCGACCTATATCGTTCAATCCGGCCCTTATGTGAGCGACACTACATATACCCGCATTTTCGGCGGAACGACCATGCACTGGGAGGCAAAGACCCCCCGCATGCTTCGTTCCGATTTCAAGTCCCGCACCAATTTTGGGCAGGGGCTGGACTGGCCACTGAGCTTCGAAGAGATCGAGGAGGATTATCGCCTGGCCGAGCAGGAGATCGGCGTCTCGGCCGATGTCGAGGACCAGAGCTACCTGGGACAGACCTTCCCCGACGACTATGTCTTTCCCATGCGCGGCCTTCCGCTGTCTTATCTGGACCAGCAGGTCAACAACGGTATCGATGGCACAAGCGTTGATCTTTACGGTCAAATTTATCCGCTCAAGGTCAGGCCTTATCCGCAAGCCCGCAATGGCATCCCCAATCCGGCCTATGACGGCGGAAGGGGCTACAGGCCGATCGGCGCGGTCGATACGCACCAGGTGGAAGAGGGAGGCCGCTGCCAGGGCAACACAAATTGCGTGCCGCTTTGTCCCGTCCAGGCCCGTTACCACTCCGGCAAAACGCTTGCCAAGGCTTTCCGGATCAGGGGTAAGAGCGGCCAGTCGCTGGTCGAACTGCTGCCGCAGGCCGTCGCATCCAAGGTGGTCATCGATCCCGACAGCGGGAAAGTTGTTGCTCTGGAGGTGAAGGTCTATAACGACTCTGCCTCTCCGGCGCATGAGACGATCACGGTGAAGGGCAAGGTCTTCGTGCTTGCGGCCGGTGCTATCGAAACGGCGCGCCTCATGCTCTCATCCGGCCTGCGCAGCACCAGCGGCCTTGTCGGACGCAATCTCATGGACCATGCCTATCTCTTGAACTGGGCACTGATGCCGCAGATTTGCGGCACGATGCGCGGCACCAGCTCAACGGGCGGCATTGTGGATTTGAGGGATGGTCCTTTCCGCGAAAAGCAGGCAGCGTTCGCCATCGATATCCACAATGACGGCTGGGGCTGGGCAACGGGGGCGCCGACCTCCGATCTTCTCGAATTGGTGGACGACCGGAACCTGTATGGCGCGGATCTGCGGCGAGGCTTGATCGACCGCATCTCGCGGCAGCTGCTGCTGGCGGTCATGCTGGAGGTGTTGCCCGTCGAAAGCAATCGCATCACGGTGGATCCGCAATTCACGGACGCGTTAGGCAACATGCGGCCCATCCTGTCCTTCACCGTGCCGGAATACACGATGAGGGGTGCTGCCTATGCCCGCCAGTTTTCCCGGACCGTTTTTGCACGTCTCGGCGCTCAGGATCATACCAGCTATGCCCCCAGCGACTTCGGCTACGTGGCCTACGAGGGGCAAGGCTATGCGATCCGTGGGGGCAATCACCTCGCCGGCACACATATCATGGGAACGACAAAAACCAACTCGGTCGTGGACAGAAACCAGCGCAGTTGGGACCATGAAAACCTCTATCTCGTGGGCGGCGGCAGCATGCCGACGATCGGCACGGCCAACGTCACATTGACGTTGGCGGCCATGTGCTTCCGCAGCGGCCGGGACATCCTGAAGTATCTGCATTGAGAAAAACGGCCGCAGATGCGCGGCCACACCGGCACGGTCCCTTGTACCCAAGTTACATTCAACGGAGCTTGAGCATGCATACGCACAGCAGCATTAGGACGCTTGACGAGCTGCAAGAGATTCTCCATGGAGCGATGCAGCTCGAACACGCAACAATCCCGCCCTATCTGACTGCGCTCTATTCGATCATACCCGGCGTCAATCAGGACGCGGCACAGGTTCTGCGTGTGATCGTCGTGGAAGAGATGCTGCATCTCACCATCGCAGCCAATGTTCTGAATGCCGTTGGTGGCACGCCGGACCTCACACGGCCGGATTTCGTTGCCAGCTATCCCGCTTACCTGCCGGATGGTGAAACGGATTTCGAGGTCGGCATCCAGGCGTTCGGCCGGGAGGCGTTGACGACCTTCCTGAAAATCGAGCGGCCTGCCACGCGTCCTGAACGCCTGAAAGCCGGCAACCCGCTGCTTCACCGCAAAATTCCCCCGCATAAAACCATGCTTGGCAGCCATCCGAGCAACAAGGAACTGCATTTCTACAGTATCGGCGAGTTCTACGCGGCCATCGTGGACGGTATCAGAGAGCTGGAGGGGAGGGCGCAGCGGGAAGGCCAGACCATTTTCACGGGGGATAGATCGCGCCAGGTCACGTCGGAATACTATTATTCCGGCGGCGGCGAATTGTTTCCCGTTGTCGACCTGAAAAGCGCGATCGACGCCCTCGAACTCATCATCGAACAGGGTGAAGGCGACGGTGGTGGCATTTACGACGATGATGAGCACGAACTCGCCCACTACTATCGTTTCGACGAGCTCGTCAAAGGCCGGTATTACCTAAAGGGCGACAAGCCCGGCCACCCGACCGGCCCGCAATTGCAGGTTGATTGGGACGGCGCCTATCCCATCAAGCCTAACCTGAAAGTGGCGGAGATTTCCGACGGCTCGGAATTGCGCGAGGCGACCATCGCATTCAACCACCGCTACGGAGAATTCCTGAAGCTTCTGACGCTCGCCTATAACGGGCAGCCGAGCCTGCTGCTCGAGGCCGTGCCTATTATGTTTGAGTTCCGCAACATGATGCTCGAGCTCATCCGTAATCCGTTGCCGGGCCACCCCGGCCTGAACGGCAGCCCTACCTACGAGATCGGGAGAGATGCTGCCGGTCCATGCGTCGCATGCCAGGCGGGGGCTGTCGCATGAGCAACCGTGTCGAGGCATTTCTTGGCCTCTCGGCCGAATTGACCGCCTTTTCCCGTTTCGATCTTCTCGGGACAGGCCTTGCAGAACGCTATCTCGGCACGCTCGATACGGTTGTCGGCGGCGAAATAACCGACATGCTGCTGGCCGCCTTCGTCGCTCTGCCCCCGCCCGAAGACGGCACGCGTGCCCAAGCGCTGCGTGCGACCATCTTGGGAAGCGAATTGCTGGGCGATGTGGCGCGAGCGCTGATCAAACTCTGGTATTCCGGCACCTGGTTCGAACTGCCCTACGCCTGGACGCAACGCTTTGGGCCCAAGTCGGCGGACGCGACCTTCGTGGTTTCTCCCGACGCCTATATCGAAGGGTTGCTCTGGAAGGCGATCGGCGCCCACCCTGCCGGTGCCAAGGCGCCGGGCTACGGCTCATGGGCCTATCCTCCGAAAATTCCGACCTTTCCCGGTTCCCCGACATCAAAGCCCGATGCCGTTTCCGTTCACCCTCAAAATGCTGGGATCATGTCATGACAACAAATCTGCATCGCCTGACGCCCGACAAGGTCTGGCTGGGCGTCATCCCCACGCTCTGGTGGAATGACGATTTCATCAACATCGATATCGGTATCCCTTACGAACAGGCTTTGAGCGAAATGGCGCTGGCCGGTTATGTCGGATGTGGAGTCGGACACAAATATCCGACTGATCCAGATGTCTTGCGGCCTGCACTCGAACTGAGGGGGCTCCGGATTTCCGAACCATGGGTCAGCACCTATTTCACCATCAAGTCGATGAAGCAGCACACGCTGAGCAATGTCGACAATCAACTCGACTTTCTGGAAACCATGGAATGCGACAGTGACGATCCGCGAAGGGCCGACCTGGTCGTTTCGGAGTTCGGCGGAGCGGTCAACCCGCTTCCCGTCGCACTGTTTCCCAATTGTCCCGACTTCTCCGAGGATCAGTGGAAACGATTGATCGAAGGCCTGCACGAGGCGGGGGAGAAGGCGAAGGCCCGTAATCGCCGGCTCTGCTATCATCCGCACCTGGGAACCGGGGTGATGAAAACGGAAGCGATCCACCGGCTCATGGATGAGACGGATCCCGGCGTGGTCAACATGCTTCTGGATACCGCGCATCAGGCCGCGGCCGGCGTCGATCCGCTGGCGCTTGCCCGTACCTATGCTCACCGCATCAAGCATGTTCACCTGAAAGACATGCGCGCAGATGTCGTTGCGGAAATCCACGCGAAGGGGCTGTCCTTCGAGCAGGGGATAGAGGCGGGCATATTCACCGTGCCCGGTGATGGTTCGATCCGCACCTTTCCGGAGATCCTCGGGGCGTTGGCTGCGGCAGACTTCGCCGGCTGGATCTGTGTCGAGGCCGAGCAGGACCCGGCAAAGGCCAATCCGCTGCAATACGCGAAAATGGGGCGGGCGTATTTGCGCGAGCTACTCGGCTGGTGATCCCGGCGACGGCAATTTCCCGCAGCAGGAGCTTCGCATCAAGATCACAGATGGTGAGACAGCCGTGCTCATCCAAAAATTCGGTCACGAAGATCAACCGGACTTCAAAACCTAGAGACAGCTGGAGCGATGACGATGGAAAAGCCATTCAAGCGAGACATATATTTCAGCTTCTTCATGTTTACGGCGGACCTGAGGCCGAATGACGAGGCCTATACACGGATACTTATCCGGCATCTGCAGGCTCTCGCCGAGATGGGCTATACCGGTTTCGATCTTCACATCGCCACCGGGCCGGCCGGGGTTGATCATCGTACCGAGGTCGACGACTATGTCCGTCTGAAGAGGGCATTCGATCACGCGGGCTTCAGGGATACGAGATTCACGACCAACGTCGGCACCACGCGGACGTTCGATCCCACATCGCCTTACGAGGAGCAGCGCAGGCAGGCTCTGGCCTATCTCAAGTCACGCGTCGACATTACCTTGGTGCTCGGCGGAGAGGATACGATCATGTCGGGTCCTTTCCTCTATCCCTATGGCGTGTTTCCGCTGACCGATTCAGGTGACCAGATCTGGAGCGATGCGCTCCAGGACTGGCTGAAGCCGCGTTACGCGGCGGCCAGCTCCCCCTTCAAGGAACTGGCGGAATATGCGCGCGAAAAGAAAGTGAAACTCGCCATCGAACCGGTCAAGAACTGGGAAACGCCGGGCACGACCATGGTCTCGGACGCACTCGATTTCCTGGACACCTATGACATTCCCATGTGCGGCGTGACCATCGACACGGCGCAAGTCGTGATGGAAAGCCAGGGCCCGGCGATCTTCAAGGACAATATTGCCCGGGCCGTACGCAAGAGCCAGCTCAACTACATCCATATTTCGGCACCGGACCGCGGCGCGGTGACCGATAGCTGGATTCCCTGGGACATCATGCTGGGCGAGATCGAGCCTGTTTATACCGGCCCCTATCTGGTGGAAGTCTTCAACGCCATCCCACCCTTCGACAGCTCGATGAGGATGACACGCAGACGTTTCTGGCGGCCCGGCGAAGACGAGGCGGAGACGGGACGCGACAGCGCATACGATGTCGCTCGTAGCGGGCTGAAGACATTGGAAGACAAGCTCGCGGCTTTTGGCCGGTCGCCCAGCAGGTGATGGCGAGTGGCCGGCCTGTCGGAGCCTGTCCGGGCTGCCAGGTCGATCTGATCCCGCATCCAATGATTTTCGAGAGAGGAAGGCTTCGATGGTAGCGCAATTGCCCGATCCCATCGTCATCGCGCGGCGAATAGGCGGTGTGCGGTTTCACACGTTCATCTCCTCGTTTACCGATGACAATATCGCCAACGCGACGCACATCATCGAAAGCGAGAACAAGCTTGTCCTCGTCGACGGACAGTTTCTCGTCCCCTACGCCCTGAAATTCCGGGAATATGCCGACAGCATCGGCAAGCCCATCGATCGGATCTATCTGTCGCACAGGCATCCCGATCACTGGTTCGGCCTTGCAGCCGCCTTCGACGACATTCCCATCTATGCACTCGCGGAGACCGTCGAATTTCTGAAGGAAGATGGCGAGGCCTCCAGGCAAGACCACTGGAAAATGGGCAACCTCGCACCGGATACCGTCCCCATACCCAAGGAAGTGGTGTGCGCCGGCGAGGAAATCATCGACGGCGTGAGATACGTCTTCGATAAGGTCGTGGATACCGAGATAGATTTTCTTCTCGCCATAGCACTTCCCGATCTTGGCGTGTTCATCGCGCAGGATCTGATCTACAGCGGCACCCATCTCTATCTGACGCAAAGCATGAATCACTGGATACAGGTTTTGCAGGGGATGCTGCTTAGCGACTACGACCTGTTTCTGGCCGGACATGGTGTCCCGGCCGACAGGAACGAAGTCGCAAGAAACATCGAATATCTGACCGTCGCCATGGACGCCGCCGGCCGGGGATTGGTGAACGAAGAGTTCAAGCGCTTCATGCTCGAACAGTATCCCGAACGAAAATGCCCGGCAATATTCGACATCTACATGCCGCGTCTCTTCGGCAACGTGCGTCAATTCTAGCCTTCATCTTTCGTACAAATGGGAGCACAGGCCATGGGCGAAAAATACTCGGTTGGGCGGTATCTGGTCGACAGGCTTCACGAGTTGGGTCTGCGGCACCTGTTCTCCGTTGCTGGAGACTATTCGATCGAATGGGTGACCAGCTATGTCGAGACGAGCGGCATCCAGGTCATAGAAGAGGTCAACGAACTGAACGCCGGTTATGCCGCCGACGGATATGCGCGGCTGAAAGGGATTGGAGCTCTCTGCGTCACTTATTCCGCCGGTGCGCTTTGTGCGACCAATGCCATCGCCGGATCCTTTGTCGAACGAGTACCGGTCGTTCTCATCAACGGGGCGCCAAGCATCAAGAAAACGCTCACCTTCGACCAGACCGGCTACAGCGCCCACCACTTCATCAGTGGACGCGAGACGGATCGGCAGGTCTTCGAGTATATCACGGCCGCCGCGGTGCGCATCGACAGCCCTCATCTCGCGCCCATGCTGATCGACTATGCTCTGACTCAGTGCATCACGCAGCGGCGTCCGGTTTATATCGAACTGCTCGAGGATATGGTGGACCTGGAATGCCAGCCTCCTTCCGGCGCCTTGAGCGCTGCACCGGTCTTGTCCGACCCGGACAGCCTGGCTCAAACGATCGCGCAGATCGGCGAAAGATTGCAGCAGGCTTCCAATCCGCTGCTCTGGATCGGTGTCGAGGTCGACCGGCTCGGGCTTCAGGACACGGCGGAAAAGCTGATCCGGCAGCTGCAGATCCCCTATGTTACCGAGTTGTTGAGCAAAGCGATCCTGTCGGAGGAGGATGCACAATTCGCCGGCGTGTTCGACGGGCAATCCTCATCGCCCTCAGTCCAGGAACTGATGAAAAACTCCGACTTCGTCTTGGCGCTCGGCGTCTGGCTGACAGACATCAACGATCTCGGCTGGCCCATAGATTTTGAAAAAACTGCATTTGTCTCTCTCGATACGTTCAAGTACGGCGCGGTGTTCAACGCCCAGATTTCACTGGCCGGTCTGCTCGATGGCTTGCTTGAGAAGAACTTGACGTGCGCGCACCGGGATCTGCCGCAGGAAAACTACCCGGAGCCGGCCTTCGGCAATCTGACGGAGGAGATCAGCTATCAGGGTTTCTACGATTTCATTCGTTACTACATCGACGGCAATACGATCGTCGGAAGCGACGCAAGCCTGAACTATTTCGGAAGCATGCTGCTCAAGATCGCCGCTCCCCAGGGCTTCATCGTCCAATCCTCCTATTCGGCGATAGGTTATATGGGGCCGGCTGCGACTGGTGTGTCGCTCGCCAAGGACGCGTCCCAGCGGGTGATGGTTTTTTCGGGAGACGGTGGCTTCCAGATGACCGCGCAATGTCTCTCCACGCAAACCCGATTCGGATTGAATCCGATCATCTTCGTCATCGACAACGGGGTCTACGGCGTCGAGCAGTGGCTCGCCGATGCATCGGTCTTTCGAACCGACACGCCGTTCCGCAACTCGTGCATCCTGCACCGCTGGAACTACAGGAAGCTCGCCGATGTCTTCGGGTGCCAAGGTTGGGAAGCGCATACATACGGCGAACTCAAGGACGCGATCCTCGGCGCGTTGGAAAACGTGAACAGTCCGTCAATCATACAGGTGGTCGTGCCCAGCCGGTCCATCCCCGATAATGCAATGTGGAAACAGAACTAGGCGGTGAACGCATAAACGCCGGAAGGCACCCCAACGGTCAGTTGAGGCGTTCATGACCGCACATGATCCGTCATGGTGAGATGACTTCGGAGGTGCGGCAGCCGTCATAGCTGCCGCATGATCTCATTTGTTTTTAGAACCGGTAGCCTACGCCCAGCATGGCGAAAGGTTGAATATCGTCCTTGACGATCGGGCTGTCCTTGGCATCCCCGAGCAGGAAGCCGGCGCCGCCGGCGCCCGTGACGCTCCAGGTCTCGGTCATCATGTAGGTGATGGAGCCCTTGAGATCGACGCGCTTGATCCCGGCCTTCGCTTCGTATTCCCCCAGGCCGGACTGAGCTGACTGGATCGAGGTCACCCCGAAATATGACTCCATGTGCTTGTCGTCGGCCCAGGTGCCGGACACATCGGCTGAGAAGATGAACCGTTCGTACCGATGGGAAGCTTTCGCGCCAAAAGTGCCGGTCAATCCCTCGCTGCCGCCTATGGTCTTGTCCAACTTGGCGTAGACCCCGAACGGACCGATCTCATAACTGACGATCCCTCCGGCGACGCCCCCCATGTCGATGTCACCCAGACCACGCAGGTAATCCGAGTCGTCCTCCTTGCGGCCCATGTCAACGCCACCCGTCACGCCTATCCTGAAGCCGTTTGTTTCGAACAGATCGACGGTGAGGCCGCCGGTATCCAGGTGCACACGCTCGCCGAACTGGGCGGAAATAAGCGGAAACGGCTGCACCTTGAACTCGTCGGATCCTTCGTATTCGGGCAGATAGATTGCTCCGAGGCCGATCGTCACCTTCCAGTCATGCAGTTTGCCGCGAATGCCGCCATAGCGTACGGTATCGAACTGCTCGGGAGGGGCAATCGCTGCATCGGCTGCGTCAAGGTCGGCCGCGAGTGACTCGGTCGGAATTAATGCCGAGGCTGCGGCCAATGCCGCGATCGAGGCCCTTATCGGCCACTTTCGTAGTATGATGTTGGAAGCCCCAACTCCGCTGAAGACCGTATTGCGATGCCGGTCTTCCGGATGATGTTGATCATGCTGGCTCACCAAAATAACTCCTGATTATAAAAGCTAAGGAAACCGGGATATGGTTTCTGAGAGAAATTGCGGTTGGAGAATTGCCGCAACATTACAGGCCCCGATGAAAATCGGCCGGCGATGTGGGTGCGGCCGGACGAAGGGATGGCGGGGAATCCTGCTGCCAATGCCGGCAAGCAGCGGACGGGCGGAACAAGACCTTGGGGGTGCCGGCCATTGCTCCGCCCGTCCATGCCGCCTTACGGAGTCGGCTGGTCGCTGGAGGGTCCGACCGCCGTTCCTCCGTAAAAAGCGCAACGGCTTCGGTAACGCCTGTGCCGGCCTGCGGCTGGGGAGCGTCAGTGTGTCATGAGCGGTTTGGGCTTCTTGTCGGTCCATTCCGGCGGCGCGCCGTATTTGGCCGCGACGACGCCGACCAATCCAGGCGCTCGGCCGAATGCGTCACACGCGGAGTATTTCGGTTTACCGCCGAGCCAGGATTGCATCCGCTGCCTCGAAGGAAGGGAGAGGCTCAGTCCTTTCGGCTCTTTGCCGGAAATCAGCATTCGGGAAAAGTCGCTCGCAAACTTCGAAGCAAGGCCATAAGCGTCTCCGACCTCCGAAACGCGGGGGTTGTTCTGGATCGAGTTTGCGCCGCGGGCCCATACCATCGCCGCGCTCTGGGCGCCGCCTCCGTCGACGGCCTCCGCTTCGATGGCCAATCCTCCGAGGCCGAAGGGCAAACGCGGCACGCTGACGGGCAGGACAAAGCCGGTGCCGACGGTTACCGCGGTCGCCACCCCCGCCATCGCCTTGTTCGTCGGGACAATGTCGGTGACGACCGATCGGATGGTCAGATCCGCCGGTTGGCCGGTCGAGACCATCTGGTACTTGTCGCTGAGCGCGACGCAGAGCGCCCGGTCGAGTGCGTTCGACACCAGCGAGCGGTCGGCTTCCGATTTGATCCGGGATGCGGCGCTGAAGGAGTATGCTGTCGGCACGATGCTGACGGTTTTCACCGTGGCCAGATGCCGCCCGTCAACGTAGAGGCGCCTCTTGCCGAACGTTCCTTTCGGCACGCCAAGGTTGCTGTAGGAGGTCAGGGTACCTCCTTCCTTCAGGGGCACCGATGTACATCCGGTTACCGCCAGGGTCAGAGGCACGGCGAAACATAAAGATCTGAAAGCAAACATGGGTGGAGCCCCTACAATCCGGAGAAATGATTCAATGAATGGATTCTGCGCACGCCTTCTGCCTCCTTCACGGATGTTCCGGGGATGACAGTGCGGAGCAAGGATTGCCGCAGCATTACAGATCGCTGGGCAATGGTGGTATCGCCGACAGGAACCATCGATCTGCCGGATAGGAGGTGTCACCCGGCGAGGCGACGAGTGAGGCGCCATCCGTAGGAAACAGCCTATAGTCAAAAATTGCGGATGGGTCGCTTATCATAGCTCGATCGCGACCTGCGTTCCGGTCGAACCGCATTTGAGGCTGACTTGACCCCGGTGGTTTGCGACGATCTGTTTCACCAGGCTCAAACCGAGGCCTGCTCCTCTGCTTTGGGGGGTGACGCGATAAAAGGGTTCGAAAACCAGCTCCTGATGTTCGGCCGGTATGCCGGGCCCTTCATCGGCCACATCGATCCGCCCGCCGGCCGAGACCGAGATGGTGATCATTCCCCGATTGCCGCCGTGGTCGATCGCGTTGCGCACCAGATTGCTGATCGCTCTCGGTAAAGCGGAGGGGCTGCCGTGACGTTCGAGCCTTTCCACCTCGCTTTGAAAAGAGATCTGATAGCCGGCGGCGATCGCCTGGGGGGCGAGGTCGGCAACCACCGTTCGTGCGATCTCGATGAGATCGACCGTTTCCTGGAGATCCGTCGCCTGGTCGTTGCGCTCAAAATCGAGGAGCTGTTCGGCCGTCTCGGCCAAACGCGCAACGTCGTTCAACAATCGCCTGCGTTCCTGGCCCTCGGGCATTCCATCGATCCGCGTCTGCATGATGGCGATCGGCGTCCGAAGCTCATGCGCCGCGTCGATCAGGAAGCGCTGGCGTTTCCTGAACTCATTCTCCAGCCGTTCAAGCGTTCCGTTGAATGCGATCACCAGCGGCGCGACTTCCTTTGGAATACCCTCTACCGGCAGGCGTGCTCCATGCTGACGGGGTTCGATCTGCGATGCTTTGTCAGCGACATCGCTCACCCTTGCGAGCGCGTGACCGACGATGTGCGGAACAGTAAGGAAGAGCGCTGGCAGAGCGACGGCAAGCAGAGAGACATAGATCGGATAGGCCCTGGTCAAAAGAGTGAAGGCTGGCCAACCTTTGCCAGCCACACCACCAAAAAGAATCCGTACCTCGCCGACCGCTGTTTCGGCATTATCGATCGTCGCGACCTCTTTTGTCGCAGCCGAGTTCCGTATGTCTGCGTCGTTGAACAGATGGACCAGATGCGCGAGATCCGCATAGGGTGGGGGGATGGTGCCATAGGCCACGGACGCACCATCTATCGTGGCCACCACATACCAAAGCGCACTGTTCTGCTCCTTGAGCGCCTTTAGCTCCAGCGTTTCTCGCAACTCCAAACGTCCTTGGCTGTCGCGCGACGTGGCCGCAGCTATCGCTGAACCGACCTCCTCTTCCATGGCGATGTTAGGCGACATGATCGTAGCTGCCCAGACGCAAAGCCCGATGATCACCGCGGCAACCACGGCGACGATAACAAGGCTGAGCTGCCAGCTGAGTTTCCACCAAAGGGACGGATTCGACCTGTTCGAGAGGCGCATCATTCTTCCTTCAGGAGATATCCAACGCCTCGGATATTGTGAACCGCGACGCCGGCGCCGGCATCCAGCAGTCGTTTGCGCAGTCTTGAAATATGCGCATCGAGCGCGTTCGACTGGATTTCTTCTTCATAATTGTAGACTGCCGCCTCAAGGGTCGATCGAAGGACGGTTTTGTCCTTCCGCTTGGCAAGCGCCGCCAGAACGAGAAGTTCGCGCCTGGGCAGGTCGAGCGGGGTCGCTTCGACGGTCACGCTCAAATGCAGGGGATCGATCACCATCCGGCCGACCGTGATTTGCAGTTCCGTCAGAGTTGGCGGCCGTCGCAGAACCGCCCTCAATCGCGCCATCAACTCGTCCACAAGAAACGGCTTGCCCAGATAATCGTCCGCCCCGACATCAAGCCCTTCGACACGCTCCAATGGCTCGTTGCGCGCCGTCAGCACGATGATCGGCGTGTCAGTGCCCGCCCGCCTCAGCATCGGAATGAAGGTCAGCCCTTCCCCATCGGGCAGACGCCGATCCAGCAGGATCGCATCGTAGGTGTTCTGGCGCGTCAATTCGAAAGCGTCGGCTAGGTGCATGGTGTGATCGGTGACTATGCCATGCTTGCTCAGCGCCGCCGACAGCGCGTTCGCAAGTTCTCTCTCGTCCTCAATCAATAAGAGTCTCATCGTCCCTTCGCTCTCTTGCCCCATCCCTCTCTGCCGCGAAGATTACGGCAGCATTACGGGGGACAAAAGAACCGTCAGGTAATGCTGCTGCAATTGTCGAAGCCTAGCAACCGGAGCCATCCAGTCGCGAAACGCGAGGCGGCACCCGCAGGTGGCCGTGCATTAGATCCAAGGAATGTCGCTATGGCTTTGAAATGGACGATGAGATTGACCAAGGCGGGGATGCTCCTGGGAGGCATCTACCTCGCTGTCGTGTTTATCGATCCCGCACGCGGTACGGTCGATGCGAATGAGCGGGTGAAAGAGGTCGTCGCGGCGGTCGCGGCAAACCAGCTCGATAAACCGCTGGAACTGGCCCCCTCGGAGGTCGCTGACATCCGGCCCACGTCAATGGTGGAGCGGTTGCGCGTCAGTGGGGACCTCGAGCCGATCAATCGTGCAGTCCTGCACGCCAAGGATGGAGGTAAAATCATAGAGGTTCGCGCCGTCGCGGGACAGGCGGTCAAAGCGGGGGATGTGCTGGTACGTTTCGAGACGGGCGATCTCCACTCAATCCTCAAGCAGCGTGAAGGGGATCGCGATGTAGCAGCGGCGGAGATGCTGCTTGCCATGCAGTCGCTCAACAGGATCGAACAACTCGCGGATAAGAACATCGCGAGCCAGGAGCAGCTCGACAAGGCGCGAAGCGAGGTTGCCGCCGCGACGGCCAGACTGAAGAGCCTTTCAGCCCAAGCGGACATCGCGCGCACCGCTTTGTGGGATGCCGAAGTTCTGGCGCCGTTCGACGGAGTGATCTCAAATCGGGCGATCAATAAGGGCTCTCGCGTCGGCGCTGGCGCAGAACTTTTCACGATCGTCGATATGAACATTCTGGAAGCAAAAATTCTGGTCTCCACGCGGGATGTAAACCGCATTGCCGTGGGTCAACGGGCAGAACTGCACATCGACGGGGTTGACGGGCAAACCGTCGCCGGACACGTGGAGCGCATCAGTCCCGTCGCCGATCACGGTACGCGCTTCATTCCGGTCTATGTCCGGCTCTCCAACGGTGGCGCTCGGCTGCGTGGTGGAATGTTCGCGACCGGCTCGATCCTGATCCGGCAAAATGAAGACGCGATTGTGATACCAGCTATCTCGCTGCGCAGGGACGAGACAGGAGACTATGTCCTCAAGCTGAAAAAAGGGCGCCTCGTTCGCCAGCCGGTGACTGTCGGATCGGGATGGGGCGGAAAGGACAGTCTCGAGATTTCCGAAGGCCTGGCTTACGGCGACACGATCGTGACCGTGCCGCTGCCTGAGCTGCGACCGGACGTCACCGTCACGATCTCGAAGGCCGGCTGACATGTTTCTCACACGCATTTCCGTCGGTCATCCCGTCTTCGCCACCATGATGATGGTGCTGCTGCTTGTGCTTGGCGCGTTTTCCTACGGGCGTCTTGGCGTCGATCAGTTTCCCAATGTCGACGTCCCGGTCGTTGTGGTTACTACGGCTTACCCAGGTGCCACGCCCAAAACTGTCGAGACGGAGGTGACCAAGCCCATCGAGGAGGCGCTCAATACGATCAGCGGCCTCGATGAGATCACGTCGACCTCCTACGAAGGACGGTCCGTCGTCGTCGCCCAGTTCAAGCTGGAGGTGGCAAGCACGACCGCAGCGCAGGACGTTCGCGACAAGATAGCGGCACTCGAAGCAGACCTTCCGGAAGATGCCGACAAGCCTGTCGTGGCACGATTCAATCCATCGGACGAACCGATACTTTCGGTCGCGATCAGTTCGCCCTCTCTCGGGATGCCAGAGCTCACAACCACGGCTGACCGGCGGGTGTTGCGCCAATTGACGACGGTAGCCGGGGTCGGGCAGGCGACGCTGATCGGTGGTCAGAAGCGGCAGGTGGACATCAGCATCGACGAAACGCGGATGCGCGCATTGGGGATCGGCATCGACGAAGTCATTGAGGCTCTCCGGGCCACCAACCAGAACAGGCCCGCCGGAAGCGTGATCAGTGGTTTTACTGAGCGTACCATCCAGGTGCAGGGGCGGATTACGGCACCGGAGGACTTCCTGGATATGATCGTCGCCGGCCGCGGCGGTGGGGCTGTCTATCTCCGCGATGTCGCCACTGTAAAGGATGGCGCGGCGGATCTGGAAAGTCGTGCGATCTACAACGGCGAAACCGCGCTCGCCATCGCCATCGTCAAAGTCCGCGATGCCAATACCGTGCAGGTGGTGAGCGATGTGCGCAAGCGGCTCGATCAACTGAACGCCGAACTGAGCGCCCAAAATGTGCGACTTCAAATCATCACGGATGCCTCGATCCCCATTCAGGAGTCGCTCGGCCAGGTGCAATCGACATTGATCGAGGGAGCGGCATTGGCGGTCGCCATCGTTTTCGTGTTCCTCAACTCGTGGCGAAGCACGGTGATCACCGGCCTGACGCTTCCGATCGCCATGATTGGCACGCTCGCTGTCATCGATTTTCTCGGCTTCACGCTCAATATGCTCAGCCTGCTGGCATTGACGCTCTCGATCGGCATTCTTGTCGATGACGCGATCGTGGTGCGCGAGAACATCACGCGCCATCTGCACATGGGCAAGTCGCATCTGAAGGCGTCTCTCGACGGCACCAATGAAATCGGGCTCGCCGTGACGGCAACGACCGCCGCGATCGTCGCCGTCTTCCTGCCTGTTTCGTTCATGGAAGGCATGGTTGGCCGCTTCTTCTACGAGTTCGGCGTCACCGTTTCCGCTGCCGTGCTGATCTCGCTGTTCGTCGCCTTCACCCTCGACCCGATGCTTTCCAGCGTCTGGCATGACCCCGATGCTGAGCCCGGTGCAAGGCGCGGGCTGATCGGACAGCTGATTGCGCGCTTCGATGCCGGGTTCGAAAGGCTCTCCGAGTGCTATCGAGAGATCATCCGCTGGACGCTGCGACATCGCGTGATCACGCTCACGCTGGCTGGCGGCATCTTCGTCGGTAGCATTTTGATGATTCCGCTGGTGGGTGTCGAATTCGTTCCCAATGCGGATGAAGGACGATTCCAGATCAACGTGACGACGCCAGCCGGTTCCTCGCTGGATTACACCCGGGCCAAGGTTGGGCAGATCGAGAAGGCGCTGCATGAGTTTGCCGAAGTTGCTTCGACCTACTCAACGATCAACACCGGCAGCACCATGGGCAAGCATAAAGCCGCTATTCTCGTCAGCCTCGTGTCGATGGAGCAGCGCAAACAAACGCCCGCCACCGTCGCGGATCCAATTCGGGAACGCCTTTCCGTCATACCGGGGATCAAAATTGCCATCATCCAGGAAGGCTTGGGCGGAGGCGCCAGTCCGATCCAACTGAGCGTTCTGGGTGACGATCGGGTGCGGCTGGAAAAGATCGCTGCGGATCTGATCACAGGTATGCGTCGGATTCCCGGCATGGTGGACATCAATTCAAGCACCAGCGAGGAAAACTCCATCCTTTCCGTTTGGCTCAAGCATGAGCAGGCGAATGATCTGGGCATCGGTATCTCCGAACTGGCTGGAATGCTCTCGCCGCTGATCGGTGGCGAAGACGTTTCCACCTGGACTGATGCACGCGGAGAAACCTACGATGTTGTCGTCCGGCTTCCACAGGACCAACGCACCAACGTCGCCGCCATTGGGGAGTTGATGATGAAAGTCCCGGGCGATGAGGCAAGCGGCGGCCCGCGCATGGTCCGGCTGGATCAGGTCGCGGACATCGCGGTCGTCCCGGCGGCCTCCGAGATCCGTCGTCTCGACATGTCCGGAGAGGTCCTGATCTCGGCTGCTGTATCCGGTCGGGCCCTAGGGGATGTTACGGCCGAACTGGAGGCCATGATTGCCAAGCAAAATCTGCCGGCAGGCTACCGTATAAAATTCGGAGGCGATTCCGAGGACATTCAGGAAGCGACGGCCGGCATGTTCAAGGCGCTGGTGATGGCGGTGATCTTCATCTATGTCGTCTTGGCGTCACAGTTCGAGAGCTTTACCCAACCGATCGCCATCATGGCTGCACTTCCCCTGTCGCTGGTGGGCGTACTCCTTGGCCTCATGGTCGCGGGCAGTACCATCAACATGTTCTCGATGATCGGCTTCATCATGCTGATGGGGCTCGTTACCAAGAATGGCATCCTGCTGGTCGACTTCGCCAACCGGGAGCGCCGCAAGGGTTCGCCCCTCAGCGAGGCGCTCGTCAATGCAGGCGCCGTACGGTTTCGCCCGATTATCATGACATCGCTTGCGATGATCGCCGGCATGATCCCGCTCGCGCTGGCGGCCGGCGGCGGCGGCGCGCAACGGGCTCCGATGGCGCATGCTGTCATCGGCGGCCTCATCAGTTCTACCCTCCTGACCTTGATCGTGGTGCCTGTCATTCTTTCCTACATCGACAGCCTGACGCACTGGATTGCAGGGGGAGTGCGGACGCATTCGGTTCGCGAAAACAAACTTCAGTCGCAGAATTCGGCAAAGCAATGACCCGCAAAACCGTTCTCCGCCTATTCGGCAGGTTTCTTCTATCCGCCATCATGATGGCGGCCCTTTTGGGAGGGCCGCTTGTCCTCCTGATTTTTCTCTCGAGGCGGTTCACCATGTAGCTCGGGAAAATCGGCGGAAGATCAACAGAATGAGATTTTCCACGTGATGCGCCCCCATTGAAGTGAATCACAATAACGCTTCAAAGAACCCAGTCCGATTCGCCATTCAGGCCCGATGCTTAATTCCCGCGCGCGCTGCGCAATTCACGCTCGCCCCTTTCGAGCGCGCTGGCATTCAGGACCTTGCGGAGCAACGCGACGGCCACCGCGCGCATGCGAAGATTGTACCAGCCCTCGGGTCCATTGCCTGGCTCATCGTAGACGTCCAGCTTTTCATAGAGCTGTTGAAGGCGGTTTTGGACACTTCGTAACGAGAGCTTTTTCCGCTGCGCTATCGCCTTGTCGGTCAGGCCGAGGGCCACGTCCACCAGGATTTCGTATTCCGCATCGCTCAGGCCATGTGCAGTGCCGAGGCTTTTCTGCTGGATGCCGCGAACCTCGCGATCGATAACGCACTGAGATTCAATGAAGACGCCGCGCAATGCGAGCTTCAGCCGTTCGTCGGAGGTGGATTTCAGCACATATCCGTATGTCGCACCTTCGGGAACGATACGCGCTACCCCACGCACATAGGCCTCATCGGAATAGTTCGACCAAAACAGGATCTTGGTGTCCGGCCGTTCGCGCCAGATGGTGCGGGCCGCCTCGATGCCGTTCCGCTCGCTCATCTGCAGGTCCATGACCACATGCTCGGCCCGCGATTGGCGCGCCTGCACCTCGCCGGCATGGCCGTTTTCCGCCTCGAGGACCGTGTCGCATTCCGGCAATGCGGCTCGAACCGCCTCGTGCAGATAGGATCGGTGCAGCGGATCGTCCTCAACGATCAAGACTTTCATGCCAATCTCTCCGCAACATGCCGTCGTTCCATCGACAGCACCACCTTGGCGGTCGTCCCGCGCCCGCTGGGATTGCCGCCGATCTCGAATTTTGCCGAGATCAGCCGCGCTCGCGTCTTCATATTGCCTATCCCGTGCCCCGCCTTGTCGCGGGTGCTGCGCAGGCCGCTCCCGTCGTCGCTGATCTCGATCGACAGCGTGTCGCCTTGGGTACGCAGATGCACCAGGATCGTCTTCGGCTGCCCATGACGGATCGCATTGTTGACCGCTTCCTGGACAATGCGGAACAGCGCGGTCGCCACGGTCCTGTCGAGGTCGAGCATTGCTCCACCGGTCTCGTCGATCATCCGCCAGGCGACGGGCAGGCCGCTTTCGCGTACCGAGCGTTCCAAGTGGTTCTCGATCGCCTCTGCCACGCCGAAAAGCTGCAATACGGTCGGCTTGGCCTCCTCGATGATCTGGCGGAGGTCGTGCATGCATTGCTGCAGCGTACGGCAGAGCGGTTCGAGCGCATCGCCGTGCAGGTCCGGAAGTCCCGAGAGCCGCTCCATGCGCCGCGCGAGCCGTGTCAGGTCTGCGAGCGTCTGGTCGTGCAAATCCATGCCGATCCGTTGACGTTCGGCCTCCAGCGCCTCGGTCAGCTTTAGCGCACCCAGCCGCAGTCCCTCTTCGCGGGCGCGGGCCTCCGTCTCGACGATCGCCGAGCGTTTGGCCTGTTCGGCAGCCCTCAGCGCAAAGAAATAAGGTGCCAAAAGATCGGCGATCGAGCGGGCGTTCTCGACATCCTCCATCGAGTATTTGTCGTGCTCATGGCTGGAGCAGCTCAGGGCGCCGATGATATCGCCCTGGACCTTGAGCGGCACATGTAGCCGGCTTTTTAGGGACAGTTCGATTATCGGGCTCGAAAACGCCCCGTCGAAGTGAAAGCGCGAATCGGTACAAGCATCCGGCGAAAGCAGGAAATCCACCTCGCCGGACAGGAGCGTACGGATCGGGCTACCGGTCAGCAACGCCGGGGGCTGCTGGCTCCAGGCGGTCGCAAGCCCGCTCTCGTAGGCGATGTGGTATTTCCCGTCCAGCATCTTGATGCATACGTCGAGATGATCGTGCGGAATGATATGGCTGATCTCGGCCGCCACCGCCTGGATGATCGAGTTGAAATCGAGTTGACCTGCCAGCAGCCGGGAAATTCCGAGATAGCGGTCAAATAACGCGTTTGGCGCCGGATTGAGCATGACGGACATCCTCCAGTCCTCCAATTATTAGACGCCTCGCTGCTGCTCTTGTCTTGCGGGAATCCGCAAATTTTGCGCGAATACCCGCAAGGAGGTTGCTTGTATGCGCCTATACAACATCTGATTTCTCCTCCATGCTCGCTTTACTGAGCAAACGGGGCTCAGCGCAATCACTATCTTCGGACAACCGTTGAGGAGCGGACTGGAGAGAACCCCGTCGGGAACTCTAGGGAGGAAATCATGATCATCAGGAAGATGCTTTTCGCATCTGTCGCCATCGCATGCGTTGCCGGGCCGGTCTCCGCCCTGGCCGATACTTCGGGCAAGAAGATCGCCCTTTCCAACAATTATGCCGGCAATTCCTGGCGTCAGGCCATGCTGACGAGCTGGGACAAGATCACCAAGCAGGCCGTCTCCAAGAAGATCGTCGCCGCCGCCGATCCGTTCACGACGGCCGAGAACCAGGCGACCGAGCAGGCCGCCCAGATCCAGAACATGATCCTGCAGGGCTATGACGCGATCGTCATCAACGCAGCGTCGCCGACTGCGCTTAATGGCGCCGTCAAGGAAGCCTGCAATGCCGGCATCACCGTCGTATCCTTCGATGGGATCGTGACCGAGCCGTGTGCCTGGCGCATCGCCGTGGATTTCAAGGCAATGGGCGAAAGCCAGGTCGAATATCTCGCCAAGAAGCTGCCGAAGGGCGGGAACCTGCTGGAGATTCGCGGTCTTGCAGGCGTTTCTGTCGATGACGAAATCCATGCGGGCATCCAGGCGGGTGTTCAGAAAAACCCGCAGTTCAAGATCGTCGGTGCCGTCAACGGCGACTGGGCGCAGGACGTCGCGCAGCGCGCCGTCGCCGGCATCCTCCCGAGCCTGCCGGAAATCACCGCCGTCGTAACCCAGGGCGGCGATGGTTACGGTGCGGCCCAGGCGTTTGCAGCCGCCAATCGTCCCACTCCAACCATCGTCATGGGTAACCGCGAGGACGAACTCGTCTGGTGGAAGCAGCAGAAAGATAAGAACGGCTACGAGACGATGTCCGTCTCCATCGCTCCCGGCGTTTCGACGCTTGCCTTCTGGGTGGCCCAGCAGATCCTCGACGGCAAGCAGGTGAAGAAGGACCTTGTGGTGCCCTTCCTGCGCATCGACCAGGGCAATCTCGAAACCAATCTCGCCGGCACCCAGAAGGGTGGCGTCGCCAACGTCGAGTATTCGCTGGAAGACGCCCAGAAAGTCATCAGCGCAGCCAAGTAAGCTGATCCCCCCAAGACAGGATGCGGCGCCGTTGCGCGCCGTGTCCCGATCCGAGCCAGGCCGCTTCCCGAACTGTCGACAACGTGTTTCGCATGAATGAAGTGATAACAAGACAAGAGGTAGTTGCCGCCCGGGGCATCAAGGTGACCTTCGGCGCTGTCAAGGCATTGGACGGCGCCGATCTTGTCATCCACGCCGGCGAATGCGTCGGATTGGTCGGACATAACGGTGCCGGCAAATCCACGATCGTCAACGCCATCAACGGTGGTCTTACTCCCCATGCAGGCGAAATCAGCTATGGCGGTGTCCGCGCTCAGCACGGCATCTCGACCGCGCGAGCCAATGGCGTTCGCTGCGTTTTCCAGGAACTGTCGCTTTGCCCTAACCTGACCGTCAATGAGAACGCCCGCATCATGCACGCGGAACTCGCAGGCTGGAACTGGCGCAGCAGGGCGGGCGCCCTCGTCAAACTGCAATTGCAGGAAATTTTTCCCGGCCATGGCATCGATTGCGACAGCACGATCGACGACCTCTCGATTGCCGAGCGACAGATGGTCGAGATCGCCGTCAGCTTCGCCGGCCTGAACCAGAAGCCGAAACTCGTCATTCTCGACGAACCGACATCTTCGCTCGACGCTGGGCTGGCGGCGCAGCTGATGGCCTATATCCGCAGGTTCGTCGGCGAGGGGGGATCGGTCCTGCTGATCTCGCACATCCTCGGCGAAATCCTCTCCACCTCGGACCGCATCGTGGTGATGAAGGACGGTCGGGTCGTCGCCGACCGCTCTGCATCGGAGTTCAGCAAACGCAGCCTCGTCGAAGCCATGGGCAACGTGGCACGCGAAAAGGAGTGGCAGCGCGCGGGTGACAAGCGCAACGGCGCGCCGGTGCTTGCCATGCCCGCGCGACGAGGGCAGGGCCTTGCCTTCGAAGCCCATCGTGGCGAAATGATCGGCCTTGCCGGCCTCGGAGGCCATGGCCAGACGGAAACGCTTCTCGATCTCTATCTTTCCCGCAACAGCAACTGGTGGCCCGCCCGCCGGAAGGAGATCGCCTTCGTTGCCGGCGACCGCAGCCTGAACGGCATATTCCCGCTCTGGAGCATCCTGAAGAACCTAAGCATTGCCTCGCTTGGCGATTTTTCCGCCCGGACCATCGTGGACCGTGACCGTGAAGGCGCGCTCGGCAACGGCTGGAAGAAGCGCATCGAGATCCGTACGCCGGATATGGAAAACCGCATCCTGTCGCTCTCCGGCGGCAACCAGCAGAAAGTGCTGTTCGCCCGCGCATTGGCGACGAGCGCGAGGATCGTGCTGATGGACGACCCGATGCGCGGCGTCGATGTCGGCACCAAGCAGGAAGTGTATGACATCCTCCGCTTGGAAGCGGCAGGCGGCCGCACTTTCATCTGGTATTCGACGGAAATGGACGAGATACGTCTTTGCGACCGGGTCTATGTCTTCCGAGAAGGGGCGATCGTCGCCGAACTCGCGGGCGACGAGATCACTGAGAAGAATGTGCTGGAAGCCTCCTTCAGCGGAGGCGAAGCGGCATGAGGATATCCACCAGCACGATCCGTCTTGTCATCCCTGCCGCTTCGCTGGCATTGCTGCTCGCCGCCGTCTTCTACATGCAGCCGCGCGCCATGAGCTATACCGGCCTGAACCTGCTCTTCAATCTCGCGGTGCCGATCGCGCTCGCGACGGTGGCACAGATGCTCATCATGGCGGTGAACGACCTCGACCTGTCGATGGGGGCCTTCGTCAGCTTCTGCGCCTGCGTGACGGCGACGTTCCTGCAGGCCTCCCCCACGCTCGGTGTGCTGATTTTCCTTGGCGCTATTGTGGCCTACGCCGTGATCGGCGTCGTCATCCACGTTCGAGAACTGCCTTCGATCGTCGTGACCCTCGGCATGAGCTTCGTCTGGGGCGGGCTTGCAGTCCTTATGCTGCCATCTCCGGGCGGCGAAGCTCCGGGCTGGGCCCGCTGGCTGATGACCTCTCGGCCACCTTTCGTGCCGATGGCGATCGTCGCCAGCATCGTCATCGCGCTGATCACCCATTTCGTCATCATGCGCTCGTCCGTCGGCGTGCTGATCCGCGGTGTCGGCGGAAATGTCCGCTCGGTCGAACGCGCCGGTTGGTCGGTCATCCGCATCCGTGCGGGAACCTATGCGCTGGCCGGCTTCTTCGCCGTGCTGTCCGGCATCGCGCTCGTCGGCCTCACAACTTCGGCGGATGCTAATATCGCTCTGCGCTACACGTTGCTGTCGATCGCGGGTGTCATCCTCGGCGGCGGCGAATTCGTCGGAGGCAAGGTCTCGCCGATCGGGGCCGTCATCGGGGCGTTGACCTTGACACTTGCCGGTTCGTTCCTGTCTTTCATGCGCATTTCTCCCGACTGGCAGATCGGCGCTCAAGGAGCAATCCTCATCGTCGTGCTGGGACTGCGCCTCCTCCTCAACCGGCTGGAAAAGCGGGAGAAGAGCCGATGAACGGCACACGCCTTCTCTTCTCCAAACCCTGGATCTGGTCTTTCGCGGCCACGATTACGGTCTGGATCGTCACCGTCCTCTTCACCGGCGGAGCAAGCTCGCTCGGTTTGTCGCAGGCGGCCCTTACATTCGCAGCCTTCTCCGTCATCGTCGGCCTCGGCCAGATGTTCGTCATCACGCTCGGCCCCGGCAATATCGACCTCTCCGTGCCCGCCACCATGACGCTTTCCGGCACGCTGGCGCTAAAGCTGATGGACGTGCAGGACGGCATGATCGTTGTCGGCCTGCTGGTTTCGATCCTGCTCGGCTTCGGGATCGGTATCGGCAACTACGTGCTTATCAAGCTGCTGCGCATTCCGCCGATCATCGCGACGCTGTCGATGAGCTTCATCATCCAGTCGACGGCGATCTGGACGAACCGCGGCCTGCGCATCAAGCCCCCGGAGATACTGGCGAGCTTCACCACGTCCAATCTGTTCGGTGTTCCCAATATCGCCATCGTCGCGCTCATCCTCTCGGTGATCGCCTGGGTCCTGCTCGAAAAGACAGTCTATGGTCGTTGGATCTCGGCGATCGGTCAAAGCACGTTTGCCGCTCGCATGACCGGGATTCCGGTCGATGGCACGCGGCTCGTCACCTACATCCTATGCGCCGTCCTCGCCTCGATCTGCGGCTACCTGCTTGCGAGCTTCTCCGGCGGCGCAGCACTCAATATGGGGTCCGAATACCTGCTCATGTCGATTGCCGTCGTCGTGATCGGCGGCACCGCAGTCGCGGGCGGCAATTCCAACATTCCGGGCATATGGGGCGCTTCGCTCTTCATGTTCCTTGTCGTGTCGATGCTCAACACCTATGGCTTCGGTGCCGGGTTCCGCCTCATCCTCACCGGCCTCATCATCATCGCCGTCATTCTCCTCGCCGGCGGCCGTCAATCCAGCCGATGAACAACTCCAATCGGACATATTCCCATGCCGCAGAAAACCTCCATCTACGAGATTCACGACGAAGCCTTCCGGCAGTTGATCGTCGCCAGCGCGGCGCTCGAGGAACTCTATTCCGACTGCCGCTGGGCCGAGGGACCGGTCTGGTTCGCGGACCTGAATTGCCTGATCTGGAGCGATATCCCAAACCAGCGCATGATGCGCTGGGCACCGGAGGGCGGTGTTTCGGTGTTCCGCTCGCCATCGAATTTCGTCAATGGCAATACCCGCGACCGACAGGGCCGGCTGATTTCCTGTGAGCACGGCGGCAGACGTGTGACGCGGACCGAGGTCGACGGGTCGTTGACCATTCTGGCGGATCGCTACCAGGGCAAGCGCCTCAATTCACCCAACGACGTCGTTGTGCGCTCGGACGGCAGCGTCTGGTTCACCGATCCGACCTACGGCATCAAGTCCGACTACGAAGGTTACCGGGCCGAGCCGGAGCAGGATACACGTAACGTCTATCGCCTCGATCCGGTGAGCGGCGACCTTGAGGCGGTCGTCATCGATTTCGGACAACCGAATGGCCTTGCCTTTTCACCGGATGAAACAAAACTCTACGTTGCCGACTCCGCCTCCAGCCACGACATCAAGGCGCCACGGCACATCCGCGTGTTCGATGTCGTCGACGGCAAGCGTCTCGCCAATGACCGGATTTTCTGCAGTCTGGACAAGGGCCTGCCCGATGGTTTCCGCGTCGATGTGAAGGGAAATGTCTGGACGAGCGCCGGCGACGGCGTGCATTGCTTCTCGCCCGACGGAGCGCTGCTCGGCAAGATCCTCGTGCCACAGACGGTCGCAAACCTCACCTTCGGCGGACCGCGCAAGAATCGGCTGTTCATTACCGCTACCAGATCGCTCTATTCCGTGTTCGTGGCGACTAACGGCGCGGCATTGGGCTAATTGCGCCGCTCAGGAACGCGTTATGGGATTTTACGCCGACAGATCGTTGCGAATAGCTGTCCCTTTCCGGATGGTGGAGGGCGGCAGACGTCGACATGTGCATCAGCCACGGGCTCGTTTCGGGCGACGCCGGCCGCCAGCAGATCCGGGACCGGAAGAGGGAACGACGGCAGGTTCTGCAGGCATTCAAGGCGGCTAGGTGTCTCGGAGCTTTGTAGCTCACGTTACCACCATCGCCGGTGTCCTTGAAAACGCCGCGAGCTGATATCAGTGATACCTTCGTTCTGCCGCCAACGCGACCTGCATGATCGGAGGCATAAAAAGCGATCTTAAGGGGAGGGACCTAAATCCAACCCGGCCACTTCTCAGGCGTGGCATCGTTCTTTGGTGTCTATTAGGAGATGGGAGAGGCCGGCGGCTGTCAATTGATGCGCCGGCGTCTCACTGGCTTCGCCTTTTGGGCTTGCCCCGTTTTGTTGTCTAGACGCGCATTGCCGATTAAAGGGCGCTGACGTTTTCGGCTTTTGACTTTCCAGTTTTGCGGTCCTGGCCTAGCTCATAGCTTACCTTTTGTCCCTCTCTCAAAGATCCGCCTCGTTCCAGTGCAGAGACATGCACAAACACATCCGCTCCACCATTCTCGGGCGTGATGAAGCCAAACCCTTTGTCTTCGTTGAAAAATTTGACAGTACCGGTAGGCATGAAGGCTCCTGATGTTTGCACGGCCGTTGCCGCGACCGGGAGCCTATAGCTCATTCTCCTCGCTTTCAAGGCATGCGGCACTTCGTTGTTACGTAAACGGACATTGTTGGAGTTTCTGGAGGTGCCGTGATAAGAGATGGCCATGACCTTATCGACCGATCTTGATTGCCAGGCATGCGGTGCGTGTTGCTCCTTCTCCTCCGATTGGCCAAGATTCTCCATGGAAAGCGAAGCTGCCCTCGATCTGCTGCCGGCACGTTTCGTTGCTGCGGACGAAGGAGGAATGCGTTGTGAAGGATCCCGCTGTTCTGCGTTGTCAGGGCAGGTCGGTGTCAGCACATCGTGCCTAGTCTACGATATCAGGCCTGACGTTTGCCGCGAATGCGTTCCGGGAGACGCTGCCTGCTCGATGGCGCGTGACGCTTTCGGGTTGAATTCTGCATAGAGTTCACTGACATTTCTGCACCGCCCCGGCATCCGGAGCGGCCGTGGAACCCCTAAAAGAGAGCTTACATCTGCGACATGTCATCCAGCAGGTTCTGCGCCAGTTCGCTGAGGGCGACTTCCGCTTCTTCCAGCGTCCAGCCGACGCTTTCGGCGCGTTTTGCAAGGCCGGCCAAAACGGGTGGCAGATCCCCGCCCGCCGTCGCCACGATATCGTCCGGCGTCAGTCCCTTCGCAAGCTGAAGAAAGACCTGCTCCAGGGCCTCCTGACAACCGATATCCCTGTCTGGATAAGGTTCGGAACTGCGCGGCCTGTTCAATACAATCATTTGGCTCTCATCTTGCGCTGAACGGTTGGCAACGGCTGCGGCCCAGCCAAATTCGCTGCCACGAAACGCTGCCGCTGCATATCGGACCGAAGGGCCCCGATCGAACGGAGCCCTTCACCACCAACGGCTTATTCCGAGTTCCCGATTGAACCCGTTTACATCATGCCGCCCATGCCGCCCATGTCAGGCATGCCGCCGCCGGCGCCATCCTTCTTCGGCAGATCGGCAATCATGGCTTCCGTCGTCACCAGCAGGCCGGCAACCGAAGCTGCGTTCTGCAGGGCCGTGCGAACCACTTTGACCGGGTCGACGATGCCCATGGCGATCATGTCGCCATATTCAGACGTCTGGGCGTTATAGCCGTAGTTGTCGGTGTTGCTTTCCAGGATCTTGCCGACCACGATCGAGCCTTCGTCGCCTGCATTTTCGGCGATCTGGCGAACCAGCGACTGCAGGGCCTTGCGGATGATGCTGATCCCGGCATTCTGATCGTCATTCTCGCCCTTGATGTCGAGAAGGATAGAGGCGCGAAGCAGGGCTGTGCCGCCGCCAGGCACGATGCCTTCTTCGACCGCTGCGCGCGTCGCGTTGAGAGCGTCGTCGATGCGGTCCTTCTTCTCCTTGACTTCGACTTCCGTCGAACCGCCGACGCGGATCACGGCAACGCCGCCGGCGAGCTTGGCAAGACGTTCCTGCAGCTTTTCGCGGTCATAGTCCGAAGTGGTTTCTTCGATCTGAGCTTTGATCTGGCCAACGCGGCCTTCGATGTCGGACTTGGTACCCGCGCCATCAACGACGGTGGTGTTCTCCTTGGTGATCGAGACCTTCTTGGTGCGGCCGAGCATGTCGAGCGTGACATTTTCGAGCTTGATGCCGAGGTCTTCCGAGATGACAGTGCCGCCGGTCAGGATGGCGATGTCTTCCAGCATGGCCTTGCGGCGGTCGCCGAAGCCCGGTGCCTTGACGGCAGCGATCTTGAGGCCGCCACGCAGTTTGTTGACGACGAGCGTTGCAAGAGCTTCGCCTTCGACGTCTTCAGCGATGATCAGGAGCGGCTTGCCGGACTGGACGACGGCTTCGAGAACCGGGAGCATTGCCTGCAGGTTCGAGAGCTTCTTCTCGTGCAGCAGCACGTAGGCATCTTCCAGCTCGGCCACCATCTTTTCGGCATTGGTGACGAAATAGGGGCTGAGGTAACCGCGGTCGAACTGCATGCCTTCGACGACTTCGAGCTCGGTTTCGGCGGTCTTGGCTTCTTCAACCGTGATCACGCCCTCATTGCCAACCTTCTGCATCGCGTCGGCTATATACTGGCCTATTTCCTTCTCGCCATTGGCCGAGATTGTGCCGACCTGGGCAATCTCTTCGGATGTGTTGATCTTCTTGGCCTTGGCAAGCAGGTCCTTCACGACCGCGGTGACTGCAAGGTCGATACCGCGCTTCAGGTCCATCGGGTTCATGCCGGCTGCAACGGCCTTGCCGCCTTCGCGAACGATGGCCTGGGCGAGAACGGTCGCAGTCGTGGTGCCGTCGCCGGCAACGTCGTTGGTCTTCGACGCGACTTCGCGGACCATCTGGGCGCCCATGTTTTCGAACTTGTCGTCGAGCTCGATTTCCTTGGCGACGGCAACGCCGTCCTTAGTGATGCGCGGCGCGCCGTAGGATTTGTCGATCACCACGTTGCGGCCCTTCGGGCCGAGCGTTACCTTGACGGCGTCGGCGAGAATATCGACGCCGCGCAGCAGCTTCTCGCGTGCATCACGGCCGAATTTGATCTGTTTGGCAGACATGGAAAACTCCCGGGCCGTTGGCCCCATGGTCTCGTCAAAAGGAAATAAAGAAGCGGTCGAAGATCAGGCGATGACGCCCATGACGTCTGCTTCCTTCATGATCAACAGGTCTTCGCCGTTGAACTTGATCTCGGTGCCGGACCACTTGCCGAACAGAATGCGGTCGCCTGCCTTGACGTCGAGAGGAACGATCTTGCCGTTCTCGTCGCGTGCGCCGGTGCCTACCGCGACAATCTCGCCTTCCTGCGGCTTTTCCTTGGCGGTATCGGGAATGATGATCCCGCCCTTGGTCTTGGCTTCAGCCTCGATACGGCGCACGACGACACGGTCGTGCAACGGCCGAAAAATGGTATTGTTCATTTTGGGTTCCTGAGCGGGAGCGCAGCCCAATGGCGGGCTCCCGATGAGATAATCTTAGCACTCTTGCGCTGAGAGTGCTAGCGCAATTCGTGCTCTGGTCGTGATCCGGCATCCGTGGCGACGTCACCTCTCTTAGCCGGAGGTACTGACCGCTGGCATCGAGACCGCCAGCGGATCACTTGCCGCACGTTTAGCAGAAGCCGTTGAGCTTGAGGATCTTATGGGCTTCGATGGACGCCCGAAGCTGATCCTCCGAGTTGCGCTCGCCATGGTTCGCATCCGGATGATGCATCTTGAGCCTCTGCTTGTAGCGGCTTCTGATCTCCTCCGGCGTAGCATCCGGCGAAAGGCCGAGCGTCTCGAAGGCCTTGGCTTCCAACACCTTGAGCTTACGTTGCTGGAGATTCGCCTTTGCCGCTTGGCGTTGTGCAGCGCTTTTACGTGCGTTCATCGCCTTTGCAGAGCCGGAGCGGGCCATGGAGGGGAGCGGCATCTCCGATGCCTTGTTGATACCGGTGCCCCAGGTCGGGCGGCTGCCGCTTGCCGCTTCCCTCTGATAGCGCGCTATTAAAGGATCGGAGAGGTTTGGTGCAAAGTTATAACCCTTGCTGTACTCCTTTACATGCTCCGGACAGAACAGCAGGTAAAGGCCTTCGGCATCCCGCCCCACAGGAGCGCGATGAGCACCACCCTTTTCGCAACCGTCCCACTGGCATTTCGGATGGTTCGGTTCGTGGTGCGGAGCCGGTTTTTTGCGGGTCGACCGGAGGCCGACAAATATCTTTGAATCAGACGTCATCGCGCCTTATATGGCGGTCCTGCACTTGCAGGCAAGGCGTATGGACAGGCCAACCGCAACACCAGTTCGCTGTCCCGATAGTCCGCACCCAGCCGAGCGGACTCAGCTCCCCTTTGAGAACCTTTTTCGGCAGGACGCGCTGCCGTCAGCTATGTTGACGTTGTCCCACTGCAACGCAATCCCCGTTGAGGGCTATTCAGACAACATGTCAAAACTAAAAGTTGACTTATCCGCAGACAGCCTCTATTGGTGGTTTATCGATCTTTTGCTTGCTGAACTTTGGTTGCCGCGCGATTAGCACCGCGCCTGACGAACTTCCCTTTCAAAATCAATCGCTATCACCATCCACAGGGCTTTGGCTCTGGGGTCACTCAATCTTGCTTTGAAAGGGTTCATCATCATGACCACAGGCACAGTTAAATGGTTCAATTCCACCAAGGGCTTCGGCTTCATCCAGCCTGACAACGGCGGCGCTGATGCGTTCGTACACATTTCTGCCGTCGAGCGTGCCGGAATGCGGGAAATCGTCGAGGGCCAGAAGATCGGCTACGAACTCGAACGCGACGCAAAGTCCGGTAAGATGTCGGCTTGCAACCTTCAGGCTGCCTAACCAGTAGCGGCTTCCGCTTTGACCACGGATGTACTGGCACCGCTGGAAGCTGATTTTTTAAAGGCCGGACATCATGTCCGGCCTTTTTTCCATTCTGCAGATCTGCAAACAGGAACAACCATGACGCACAGCAAGATTCGGCAGCAGGCCGAGGCGGCCTTCGACCAGGTTCAATCGCAGTTCTTCGCTCGCGACCACGCGGTCGAGGAACTCGATTACGTTGCGCAGGTACGGGAGGCGAAGACCCTGCGTCTTCGCGAAGCCCGCCTCGCTAGGGAAGAGCACGATCGTAATGCGGCTCTCGCCATCGCGCTCGCGAAGCGCGCGAAACAGAAACAAGTGTGAGCAACACCCTGACTGCGAGTAGCCCGCGGGACATCCCGACTGGGGACTGGAGTAGTTGCGCAGTGCGATCCAGCCTATGATCCTCGTCCGTTTCTTTCGGCCCGACTGGATACTATGCTCATGGATGCTGGCCATCGTTGCCGAGGCGATATAGAAGCCGAATCCATCAACAGGCAGATCGCGATGGATGACTCGATCAAGATAGACAATCGCGGCGACTTCGGGCTCTGGGCCATCGAAGTGGCCAAGCAGATCGTCAGCGAACAGGGCTTCGACCTGGCCAAAGCTTCGCGCGGCGGCACGGAGGACGAGGTACGCGTCGCCGGCAATGCGCTGGGGCAGGCGATCACCAATGCACTCATCGAGGTGTATGACGGTCTGCTCGAGGGAGTGCCTGAAGAATAGGGCAGCGCCAAATCGGGGCGGGAAGACCGTGCGCGTCGCGGCGGGCCATATCCGTGGCTCCGGTCGGCAAGGGCGTCCGACGATCTTTGGCAGACGGGAAGCGACCGGGAAATTGAGGAAAGGCCGCCGCGGACGGCGCCCTTCCGGTTGCGATGGAAGCGGGCGGCTATTCGGCGGGCTGGCCCGACGGTATCAACACCGCGTTTTCGGCGTCGATGCCACCTGCCATGGCGGCTGCGAACTGTGTCTGGTCCAGCTCTTTTTCCCAGCGGGCGACAACGATGGTCGCGACCGCATTGCCGACTAGGTTGGTGAGCGCCCGGCATTCCGACATGAAGCGATCGATGCCGAGGATCAGCGCCATGCCGGCGACCGGCACGGATGGAACCACCGAAAGCGTCGCCGCCAGGGTAATGAAGCCGGCTCCGGTAATGCCTGCAGCTCCCTTCGAACTCAGCATCGCGACGAGCAGCAGCAGGATCTGGTCGCCGAGCGTGATCGGCGTGTCCGTCGCCTGGGCGATGAAGAGTGCGGCAAGCGTCATGTAGATGTTCGTGCCGTCCAGATTGAAGGAATAGCCGGTCGGAATAACCAAGCCGACCACCGAGCGCTTGCAGCCGGCGCGTTCCATCTTTGCCATCAGGCCAGGCAGTGCCGCTTCCGACGAAGAGGTGCCAAGCACAAGGAGCAGCTCTTCCTTGATGTAGCGAATGAGCGAGATGATCGAAAAGCCGTTGTAGCGCGCGACGGCACCGAGGACGACCAGAACGAAAAGGAGCGAGGTGAGATAGAATGTGCCGATCAGCATGGCGAGGTTGGCAATCGAACCGATGCCGTATTTGCCGATGGTAAAGGCCATGGCGCCGAAAGCGCCGATCGGGGCAGCCTTCATCAGGATGGTCACGAGACGGAAGATCGGCGCGGTCAATGCCTGCAGGAAATCGAGAACCGGACGTCCGCGGTCGCCGACCATGCCAAGTGCGATGCCGAAGAGAACCGAAAAGAACAGAACCTGCAGGATATCACCCTGTGCAAAGGCGCCGACGATCGTGTCCGGTATGATGTTCATCAAAAAGCCGGTGATCGTGGCGTCATGCGCCTTCGCCGCATAGGTCGCCACCGCCTTGGCGTCGAGCGTGGCCGGATCTATGTGCATGCCGGCGCCGGGCTGGACGATGTTCGAGACGAGGAGGCCAACGGCGAGCGCGAGCGTCGAAAAGGCCAGGAAGTAGATCATCGCCTTTCCGGCGACACGCCCGACCTTCTGCAGGTCGGCCATGCCGGCGATACCGGTTGCCACCGTCAGGAAGATCACCGGCGCGATAATCATCTTCACCAGCTTGATGAAGGCATCGCCGAGCGGCTTCAGCGAAGCGCCGACATCCGGGTAGGAATGACCAAGCAGGATGCCGGCGGCAATTGCCACGAGAACCTGAAAATAGAGATGACGGTAGAAAGGAAGCTTGCCGTGCGTCTGCACGTCGGAAATCGTTGCGTTCATCATATCCTCCATGGCGCCCCAACCTATCGGCCTCCCGGGGCAGCGGCGTTACTGTTGCTGCAGGTGTGCTGCTAGCTTTGCTGGAGCAACCTGCGTGCCAAACCGGCGGCTGACGCCTAACCGGTTGATTCATCTTGTCTAAATTGAAGTGGAGAAGGCGGCTTCTAAAGCTCGTCGTGCGGTTTTCCGCCATTGGCCTTTGCTTTTTATGCGGATTTATGCACAAATCCGGTGATGCTTGAGCAGCGCGGTCGAGAGAAATTCGTCAGAATGCCCGCCTTCGCGTGGACGCCATGGCCCGTCTTTGCCTTCGCAGCCGCCACGATCCTGATATCCGCTCTCTATGCCGCCGGTCTTTACGGCCGCAGTTCCGCGCTCGAAACGGTCCTCGACCAGGGGCGCGCCGATGCCAATCTCAAGGTTGCGCTGTTGAGCGCGGTGCTGGAAAGACCGCGTGCGCTACCTCTGCTTCTTGCCGAGGATCAACAGGTGGTCGGAGCGCTCGCGTCGAGAAGCACTCAAGCCATCGGTGCCCTCGACCGAAAGTTGGAAGGGCTCGTGGTCGGCACCCATGCCTCCGTCCTCTTCGTCACGGGCCGGGATGGTGTTGCGGTCGCCTCCAGCAATTGGCGCGAACCCTTGAGCTTCGTCGGCAACGACTATTCGTTCCGGGAATATTTCCGACGGGCGATGGAGAACGGAACGGCAGAGCACTTCGCCTTGGGCAGTGTCAGCAAGCGCCCAGGGCTGTACATCTCGCGGCGTGCGGAAAGCGAAGCCGGTGCGCTCGGGGTCGTTGTGGTGAAGATGGAATTCGACCAGCTCGAAAGCGATTGGCGCGAGGCCAACCGTCCCGTCTACGTCACCGACGCCGATGGTGTCGTCCTGATCACCAGCATTCCGTCGTGGCGCTTTATGACAACTGCGCCGCTGCCAGCGGAGCGACTTGGTGCCATCCGCGATAGCCTTCAATTCGGTGATGCGCCCTTGACGCCTCTTCCGATCGTGCGGCAGGAACCGCTCTCCGGTGGCGCATCGATCGTTTCAGCAATTCTCCCGGGAACGAGCGAAGGTGAGTATGTTCGCCTTCTGACGCCGGTCCCTTCGACATCCTGGCGCCTCGAATATCTCGTGCCGACCGAGCCGTCCGTCGCAGCGGCGGTACGCGAAGCGCGGCTGCTTGCGCTTGCGGTGCTCGTTCCGATCCTGGCGCTGATCGCATTCCTTTTGAGGCGGCGGCAGATGATCACCGTTCGCATCGCCGCGGAGAAAGCCCTGCGCGAAGAGCTCGAACGCCGTGTCATGGAACGAACCATGGATCTGAGCCGCGCAAGGGACCTCTTGCAGGAAGAGATTGCCGACCACCGCAGCACCGAGTCGAAACTGCAGGTGGTGCAGCAGGAGCTCGTGCAGGCAAACCGCCTTGCGATCCTCGGTCAGGTTGCTGCCGGGGTTGCCCACGAAATCAATCAGCCGGTCGCGACAATCCGGGCCTATGCCGACAACGCTCGTGTCTTCCTGCAACGGAACCGGAAAGAATCGGCGGAGGAGAATCTCGGCGAGATCGCTGCCCTGACCGAGCGGATCGGCATGATCACCGAGGAACTCAAAGCCTTCGGGCGCAAGGGACGAACGCCGCCGGAAGCCGTCGGTCTGCGGGGTGCCATCGAAGGCGCGGTGGTTCTTTTGAGGAGCCGCTTCGCCGGCCGGCTCGAGATACTCGCGATCGATCTGCCGCCACCCGACCTTGCCGTCATCGGCAATCGCGTCCGCCTTGAGCAGGTGCTGATCAATCTTTTCCAGAATGCCTTGGAAGCGCTGGAGGGCAGGACCGAGGCAAGTGTGAACGTCTCCGTGGAGACGCTGCCGGATGAGATCGTGATCAGGGTCTCCGACAATGGTCCCGGCATTGATCCAACGGTTAGAAGTTCGCTCTTTTCGCCCTTCAACACGTCCAAGGAAAAGGGGCTCGGCCTCGGTCTGGTGATCTCGAAGGATATCGTCGCTGATTATGGCGGTCGCATCGAGGTCGAAAGCGGCGAAACCGGCACGACTTTTATTGTCTATCTGCGCAAGGCGGTATCATGAGCAATCCAACACCTGTCGTTCTGGTTGACGACGATGCCGACCTTCTCAAGGCCACCGCCCAGACGATCGAGCTTGCGGGCTTTGCGGTCTCTCGATTTTCGAGGGCTTCCGACGCGCTCGTCCGGATCGACGATGGTTTCGCGGGCGTCATCGTTTCCGACATCCGCATGCCCGAGATCGACGGGCTGCAGCTCTTCGACCGCGTCCGCAAGCTCGACCCGGACCTTCCCGTTATCCTGATGACCGGCCATGGTGACATACCGATGGCCGTCAAGGCGATGCAGGACGGGGCTTACGACTTCATCACCAAACCTTTCGCCGCGGACCGTCTGGTGCAGGCCATCCGCCGCGCTGCAGAAAAGCGGCGGTTGATACTGGAGAACAGAACTCTCCGCGATGTGGCCGAACAGGCACGCGACGACCTGCCGCTCATCGGCCAAACCGCGGCCATGGAGCGGCTGCGGAGAACGCTTCGCCAGATTGCCGATACCGACGTCGACGTTCTCGTGACCGGAGAGACCGGCAGCGGCAAGGAGGTGGTTGCCAATCTGATCCATCGATGGAGCCGGCGGTCGAAGGGCAGTTTCGTCGCGCTCAATTGCGGCGCGCTTCCCGAAACCATCATCGAAAGCGAACTGTTCGGCCACGAGCCCGGCGCTTTTACCGGCGCGCAGAAAAAGCGCGTCGGCAGGATCGAATATTCGAGCGGCGGCACCCTTTTCCTCGATGAAATCGAAAGCATGCCGCCCGCCACGCAGATCCATATGCTGCGTGTCCTGGAGGCGCGTGAAGTGGCACCTCTCGGCACCAACGAGACGCGGCCGATCGACCTGAGGGTCGTGGCGGCTGCCAAGGTCGATCTCGGCGATCCCTCGCAGCGTGGCGCATTTCGCGAAGACCTCTACTACCGGCTCAACGTCGTCACCATCTCCATTCCGCCGCTGCGTGAACGGCGCGACGACATCCTCCTCCTTTTCGGATTCTTTTGCGAACGGGCCGCCAAACGGTTCAACCGGCAAACGCCCGCGCTGTCATCTTCTATCCGCCATCACCTCGAGACCCATCATTGGCCCGGCAACGTTCGCGAGCTGTCCCACTTCGCAGAACGTTTCGTCCTCGGGCTGGCAGGCGAGGACGACAGCGCGGTCGCGTCGCCAGAGGCTGCCACCCTTACGCTACCCCAGCGCCTCAACCAGCATGAAGCGGAAATCCTCCGCGAGACGCTGGCCAGCAACGGAGGCGATGTCCGCCGGACGATCGAGGCGCTCGGAATTCCGCGAAAGACCTTCTACGATAAGCTCCAACGGCATGGGATAGAGCGTGCCTCTTTCGACCAGCGTGCCAAACCGGCCAGGTAGAGTCTCTTAAATCGCGAGCAAGCGATACCGAAGCGGCGCATCGCGACTTTGGCCGCTTATCGCGATAGCCTGCTCCAAGGCCTTTCAGAGGGATCTAAGACGCACGATCAACGTCTTCGAGCGGCGGAGTGCGGTGAAGGCTGCGCCGAGCGCGATGATACCGAGACCAATCATCAGGATCTGATTGTATCCGCCCCACAATGGTTCCAGGATGGATGCCAATCCTGCCGCAGTGATCGTTGCCATTCGATGCTGTTTGGCCATCGGGCCGGAGAAGTCGCTCGGATTGCCCGTGGCCCGGCCGAGTTCCCGGACATAAGCCGTCAACACGGCAAAAGCGCCGGCGGCCCAGCCGAGTCCCGGCATGCCGATCCCATATCCAACGCCCGCGAAGATCAGGAGATCGGCGACGCGGTCCGGGAACTCGTTCCAGAACGGGCCGTCCGGTTCTCCCTTTCCGCCTTCGACGGCGACCATGCCGTCGAACAGATTGCAAAGCAGCCGGCCCTGGCAGCAAAGCACGGCCAGCAGCAGGTAGGCGATGCGCACCCAACCGGCCGTTTGTCCCGCCATATAGAAGGCGCTACCGGCAAGAGCTGCCGCGACCATGCTGGCTTGGGATATCTGGTTGGGGGTGATGGTTTTCGACGCCATCCATCGCGCGATCGAGCCTGCCCAGCGGGTGTTGCGGCTTGCCAGCGGCCGCCTGTCGCCTGTCTCGGTCATGTCCCGGCACCTCGTCTTGCGGAGATCGAATAATTGTAGATCGTGGCGTAGCTCGTCGATACCAGAAGCGGAACCGCGACGGTTCTGAAGATTTCCGGCGTGCCGCTCGCGGCATGGATCGCAACGAGAACAGCGGTTGAGCCGAGGCAGGCAATGAGCGGCGGCGCCCATAACCGTGCCAGACCGTGAAAGCGCTTCGAAAGTCCGTCGATCACCGATTTCAGGAAGAGTGTCAGGCAGGCGGACATGACGCCTTGCACCAGGCCGGAATAAAGCGGCCTTGGCATTGCATAGGCGCGATTGGCAAAGACGGCCCAGCCGCCCATGGCAAGAAAAGCGAACAGCACATGTATCGTCCCGCTGCGTGCGAGGCGCTTCAGCACGTCCGGCATCACAGCGACCACCAATAGCGCACGATATGGAAGAAGATCGGCGCCGAGAACACGACGGAATCCAGCCTGTCGATGAGGCCGCCATGACCTTCGATGAGATTGCCCCAGTCCTTGACGCCGCGGTCCCTCTTGATCGCCGACATTACCAGGCCGCCGAAGAAGCCCATCAGCGTGATGATGAAGGCGAGAAGCCCTGCCTGAACGGGCGTGAACGGGGTTATCCACCAGAGGGCGGCACCGATCAGAGTGGCGCTGATGACGCCGCCGACAAAGCCCTCGACCGTTTTGGACGGCGACAGTTTCGGTGCGATCTTGGTGCGTCCGAACAGCTTGCCCCACACATATTGCAGCACGTCGCTCAGTTGGACGACAATGACCAGGAAGGCGATCAGCAGCACGTTGCGGCCGTCGTAGTCCGGTATGTTGAGGGTCAGCAGCGCCGGGACGTGCGAGGCGCAGAACACGCAGATCATCAGTGCCCACTGCACCTCTGCAATGCGTATCAGAAAGCGCTCCGTATCGCCCCTGAGCACCGATATGATCGGCATCAGCAGGAACGCATAGACAGGGATAAAGATCGAGAAGATGCCGTATTGTTCAGCCCAAAGCAGATAGTACTGAACCGGCACCACGATGAAGAAGGCTGCGGCCAGCGCCCAGTGATCGGCCCTGCGGGTATTGATGAGGGTCACAAATTCCCTGAGCGCGGCAAAAGAGCAAAAACCGAAGAGAACGAGAACCCCGATGCGGCCCGCGACGAAAGCCAAGCCGATCAGGACGACCATGATCCACCAGGCCTTGATCCGGGCATTGAGGTTTTCGATCGCCGCATTCGAGCCGTTCGGCGAGAGGCGCTGCTGCAGCACGTAACCGACGGCCGATGCAAGAATGAGCACGCCGAAAATACCGGCCACCAGCGTCAACAGATCGGAACTCGCGGCACTCATTCACCACTCCCGGCAGGCTTGGGGGACAGAGCTAGAAGAGCAGTCTGCATTCGTTCAAGGAAAGCGTCCTTGGCTTCATCCGGCGCCAAGCGCAGGGCGCTACCGAAGGTGACGGTGCAGATCAGTGGTATCGGGACGATCTCCCCCTTTGGCATGACCCGGTTGAGATTGTTGATCCAGACCGGAACCAGATCGATGTCGGGGCGCGCCGCGACCAGATGAAAAATGCCGCTTTTGAACGGAAGAAGCCGGGCATCGGACTGGTTTCGCGTGCCTTCCGGAAAAAGGATGAGCGATGAGCCGGCATCGATTGCCGAGGCCATCTGCTCAACCGGATCCTCTGTCCTCTTGTCCCGCTCCCTGGCGATCAGAACCGCATTGAAAACGTCACGGCCAATAAAGCGGTTGAGCCGTGATTTCAGCCAATATTCAGCACCGGCAACCGGACGAGCATGGTGACGCAGCCTTGGCGGCAGCACCGTCCAGACCAGAACGAAGTCACCGTGGCTCGAATGGTTGGCGAAATAGATGCAAGGGCGGGACGGCAGGCCTTCCTCGGGCCATATGGCGCGAACCGCTGTGACCGCGCGGGCAAATACGACGATCGCCGCCGCCACGGCCCTTGTTATGAAACCCTTCATTCGTCCCCCGGTCGACGTGAAGCGACAGCACTGATCAAAACTCTAGCATTGTCGCCGTCGGAAGAAAGGAACTTTGCAGAATTCCAACGAAAAAACAGGAGAGTGCCATCGCGGGCTTTGAGCCACCTCCATCCCACACGGACGAAGAATGCGCGCAGATTGGTCAGTCGCTGGCATGAAGAACGACACTTAGATATAGGTCGTCTGCGCCGCGTTGATCGACGAGATGAAGCTCTTGGTGCGATCCTGTCTCGGATCGCTGAAAATCGCTTCGGCCGTGCCGGACTCCACCACTTTCCCGCTCTCGAGAAAAACGACGTGATTGGCGATCCGCGAGGCAAGCCGCAGGTCGTGCGTCGCCATCACCATCGTCGTTCCCTCGGCTGCAAGCCGGCCGAGCACATCGATGACCTCAGCTGACAGTTCAGGATCGAGAGCCGAGGTCGGTTCGTCGCAGAGCAGAACCCGGGGCGAAGGCGCGAGCGCCCGGGCGATTGCCACCCTTTGCTGCTGTCCGCCGGAAAGCTCCGACGGCCAGGCATCCGTTTTATGCGCCATTCCCACCTTGGTGAGCAGTTCGCTGGCGCGGCGGTGGGCTTTTTCTTGCGGCCATTTCAGAACGGTCGTCAGCCCTTCCATGACGTTCTCGATCGCAGTGCGATGCGGGAAGAGCTGGAAGTTCTGGAAGACCATGCCGGTCTGGCGGCGGATCTTCTGGATCGACTTCCAGCCGATCTTCATGCCCGGCTCGAAGTCGAGCTTCTCGTCACCGATACGGACGGAGCCGGCCGTCGGGATCTCCAGGAGGTTGATGCAGCGCAGCAGCGTGCTCTTGCCGCCGCCCGAGGGACCGATGAGTGCGGTCACGCTTCCTTCCGGGATACCGAGGCTGATGTCCTTCAGGATAACCGCGTCGCCGAACCGCTTTTCGATGTTGGAAAGCTCGATCATCGGTTTGACTCCAGCATGCCGCCATAGCGGGCGAAGCGCTTTTCCAGCCTGTTCTGCAGTGACGACAGCACCGAGCTCAAGGCCAGATAGATCAGGGCCGCCTCGATATAGAGGATCAGCGGCTCATAGGTCGTCGCGACGATCCGTTGGGCGGCCTGGAAGAGCTCCGGCACAGTGATCGCCGCGGCAAGCGAGGTATCCTTGACCAGCGAGATGAAGGTGTTTGAAAGCGGCGGCACGGCGACGCGTGCTGCTTGCGGCAGGATGGTACGGCTCATCGCCTGGCGCCAGGACATGCCGATCGAATAGGCCGCTTCCCACTGCCCCTTCGGGACCGAGGAGATGACGGCGCGGATGATCTCGGAACTGTAGGCGCCGATATTCAGGGTAAAGCCGATCAGCGCCGCGGGGAAGGCGTCGAGCAGGATGCCGATGCTCGGCAAGCCGTAGAAGATCACGAAAAGCTGCACCAGAAGCGGGGTGCCGCGGATCACCCAGACGTAGAACCTTGCGATCAGCGCGAGCGGCGCCGGACCGAACAGCCGGGTGACCGCCGTGATCAGGCCGAGGATGAGCCCGATCAGGAAGGACAGCAATGTCAGCGGCACCGTAAAACGGATGCCCGCCCATAAGAGGGTCGGAAGTGAATCCGACATCAATTGAAGCCAATGCGGCACGACGTGATCCTCAAAAAATGACGCGTCCGGCGCGGGCGCCGGACGTTATATCCATGTACGTCAAGAGCGGGAACTGGCAGCCTACTTCGAGACGTCTTGCCCGAAATACTTGTCGGAGATTTTCTGATAGGTACCGTCGGCCTTGATCTCCGACAATGCCTTGTTGATTGCGCCGAGCAGTTCCGGTTCGCCCTTGCGGATGATGATACCGGAATAATCGGCATTGTCCTGCTGCGCGGCGATCTTTACCGGCGCGTCGGGTTTCTGCTTCTTGAAATCGAGGAAGGAGAGGCTGTCATTGATCGTCGCGTCGGCGCGGCGTGTCAGCACAAGCTGGATCGACTGGTCGAAACCGTCCGTGCCCACCAGTTCGGCGCCTGCTTGTTCGGCGATTTTGCCGAAATTGCTGGTCAGAGACTGGGCGGACTTCTTGCCTTTGAGATCTGCAAATCCCTTGATGTCGCCGTTGTCCTGGCGAACGATCAGTACCGCCTTGGAAGCGATGTAGGGATCGGAGAAATCATACTTCTGCTTGCGGGCTTCGGTGATGCCGACCTGGTTGATCACGGTATCGTAGCGCTTGGCATCAAGGCCGGCGATAAGACCGTCCCACTTTCCTTCGATGAATTCAGCCTTGACGCCGAGTTTCGCGGCAACGGCTTGCCCGATCTCGACGTCGAAACCGGCGAGCTTGCCGCTTGCGTCATGAAAGGTGAAGGGCGCGTATGTTCCCTCGGTGCCGATCTTGAAGACGCCCGCGGACTTGATGGCAGCGAGATTTTCGCCGGCGAGAGAAGGGGTGAGGGCCGCCACCTGAATAAGGGCCGCTGCGACAATGGTTTTCAGCCGGAACATTTGGGTCATCCTTTCAGCAGTGCTTGCTGGCGACTAGATGACAGAAAATAGGACGTCGCGATTGAAAGAAAACCGCGAATAAAACCGGCAAATGCAAATATTTTGCTCAAGTGGGTGCCGGCATGTAAGCCTTTGAGGTGATGACCGACGCGGGCGGCTGCTAACCGAAGAAGCTTCTGCCCCTAGCTGGGCACCGGACGCTGTCTTCGTGATCACCAAATAGGACTATGACCGGAGTTTCTCAGAAACTTGGCCACGGTTATGGTCAGCAAATGCCGCTCGGCTCCTCCATCAAAGCACATGTTGCGCCATCAAGCTCGGGGTCAAAACCCTACAGCAGCTCGTATTTTTTGAGGATCTTCCTTATTTTTTCGTCCTGAGCCTCGTCTGGAAGCAGGGCGGGCTGTCTGCTCGCGCCAACTGACTTGTCCTGGAGGTAAAGCGAACGCTTGACCATGGCGGGCGCAAAGCCCAGGGCATAAAGTTCTGTGCGAAAGGCGGTATAGATCGCCTGCTGACGCTCCGCTTCCGCGATGTCGCCGGAGTTAAAGGCCGCAAGGATGCCGGCGAGCACATGAGGCAGGGCGTTCCCAAGGCCAGATATGCACCCTGCAGCACCGTTCTGCAGCGACCATAGGATGAGGTGGTCCGGCCCGGAATAAACCTCGAAACCCGGGTTTTCTTTCGAGACCTGAAGGTAGGCCGCCAGAGTTTCCTGAGCGCCGCCGGAATCCTTGATGCCGGCGATATTGCCGTGCCCGGCAAGCTTTGCGGCCGTCGCCGGCTCGATGTGGTTCTGGGTCCGGGCCGGGATGTCATAGAGATAGACCGGTGTCTTGACCGCATCCGCCACCGTCGAGAAATGGCGGGCCAATCCGTCCTGCGTGCAGGCGATGAAGAAGGGGGTGATGACGGCGATGCCATCGACGCCGATCCGGTCAAACTCTTTGGCCAGTTGCACCGTCTCGAAGGTGGCCGGCATCCCAGCATTGACGATGACTTTCGCGCGCCCCGCCACCTCGTCGACCACATGTTCGGTCAGGCGGATCTTCTCTTCGTGGGTGAGTGCCGTGAAATCGCCGTTGGTGCCGGCGCACATGATGTTGTTGCCTGCCGCCACCTGCCGGCGCACCTGCGCGCGCGTGGCTTCGTAGTTGATCGTCTCGTCTTGGTTGAAGCAGGTCACAAGTGCGACAAAAGCATTTCTGGTCATTCAATCAACTCCGCTTGTCCGCCGGTCGGCGTTATATCAGGCACGTTTGAGACGGGCGGCCCGGTGTTCGGCCTGAACATCCGGGTCCGGATCGAGGCTCGCCGCCAGAAGCGCTCGCGTATAGGCTTCGCGAGGCGCCTCGAAGATCTCCCGGACTGTTCCCAATTCCACCACTTCGCCCTTCTGCATCACCATGACGTAGTCCGCGAAGTCGCGAACGACGGGCAGGTCGTGGGCGATGAAGATGAAGGAGATGCCTATGTCCCGGCGCAGCTTGTCGAGAAGCGCGATGACCTGGGCCTGCACCGATACGTCGAGCGCCGACACGGCCTCGTCGCAGACGATCAGCTGCGGTTCGAGCGCCAGCGCGCGGGCGATCGCAATCCTCTGCCGTTGTCCGCCGGAGAACTGGTGCGGATAACGGCCCATGTGTTCGGCCGAAAGGCCGACCTGCACGAGCAGTTCCGCGACCCGCTCCCGCCACTGACGTTTCGGCAGGATATCGGGATGGATGGCCCATGCTTCGGATACGAGCTGGAACACCGTCATGCGGGGATTGAGCGACTGGGTGGGATCCTGGAACACCATCTGAAGGTCGCGCCGGAGCTTGTAGAGTTCCGACGGCGAGAGCTGAAAGAGATCGCGTCCCTTCCAGTGCGCCGTGCCGGCATCCGGCTCGTCCAGCCTCAGGAGAACGCGGGCGAGCGTCGATTTGCCCGAGCCGCTCTCTCCGACGATTGCCATGGTCTCGCCTGCCCTGAGGTCGAACGAGACGCCCTTCAGCGCTTCGAAGGAGCCGTAGCGCTTGCGGACGTCCCGGACGCTGAGGAGCGGTTCGCTCCCTTTCTGCGCGACGTGCATCTCGCCCTTCCCGGGGGCGGCACCGATCAGCTTTTTAGTATAGGGATGCGTCGGGTTCTTGTAGACATCGCGCACCGTGCCGGTCTCGACCAGCTCGCCTTTTTCCATGACGACCACACGATCGGCGATTTCGGCCACCACGCCGAGATCATGGGTGATGATCAGCACGCCCATGCCGGTTTCCTGCTGCAGTTCCTTCAACAGCGCCAGCACCTCGGCCTGAACCGTTACGTCGAGCGCGGTGGTCGGCTCATCGGCGATCAGCAGGTCGGGACGTAGGGCAAGCGCCATGGCAATCATCACCCGCTGACGCTGCCCGCCGGAAAACTCGTGCGGATATTTGCCCATGGCGCCTTCCGGATCGGGAATGCCGACCCGCGTCAACAGGCGCAGAGCTTCGCTCCTGGCCTGCCCGGCCGGCATGCCGTGGGTCGTCATCGCCTCGCGGATTTGCCATCCGACGGTATAGACCGGGTTCAGATGGCTGAGCGGGTCCTGAAAGATCATCGCGATCCGCCGGCCATTGGCCTCGCGGCGCGTATGGGCCGGCATGGTCAGCAGATCCTCGCCGTCGAGCAGGATCTGGCCGGAACTGATCCGGCCGGGCGGCATGTCGATGAGGTTCATGATCGCCGAAGAGGAGACCGACTTGCCGGACCCGCTTTCGCCGAGGATCGCCAGCGTCTCGCCGCGGTCGAGGTAATAGGAGATATTGCGCACCGCTCGCACGACGCCGGCGGCCGTGTGGAATTCGACGGAGAGATTGCGAACTTCCAGCAAATGCTCAGCCATTCTTTCGGCCTTTCATTTCCAGGCGCCAGCGCTGAACCGGATCGAGCGCGACGCGCAGCCAGTTCGACAAAAGGTTCAGCGACAGAGTGGTCATGATGATCGCAAGCCCGGGCCAGAACGAGAGCCACCAGGCATTGGTGAGATACTGGCGCCCCTGCGAAATCATCAGCCCCCAGGTGATCGCGGGTGGCTGGATGCCGATGCCGAGAAAGGAAAGGGCGCTTTCGGCCAGCATGACATAGGCGAAATCCAGCGTCGCCAGCGTGGTGAGCGTCGGGAAAACGACCGGCAGGATGTGGCGGAACAGGATGCGGTTCTGCGAAGCGCCCATGACACGTGCCGCCTGCACAAACATCCGCTCGCGAATCTCCAGCACCTCGGCGCGGGTGGTGCGAAGGTAAACGGGGATGCGGGTGATCGACAGGACGGCGACAAGATTCAGGATTGAGGAACCCAGAAGATAAAGGACGATGACCGCGATCAGCAGCGAGGGGAAGGACATGATGACGTCTGCCAGGCGCATGATCACCTGCCCGACGCGGGGAGAGGAAAAGCCCGCGATGAGGCCGAGCAGCGTGCCGATGACCGACGACAGGATCACCGCGCCGGCGGCGACCATGAGCGTGTTCTGCGTCGCAACGATGATGCGGGCGAGCAGCGGCCGGCCGAGAGCGTCTGCCCCCATCCACCACACCCATTCACGGCTCCAGTCGAACGGCGCGAGGTTGCGGCCGCGCAGGTTCTGCTTGGTGGCGAGCTCCCCGAGCCAGGATGGCCCGACCAGGGCAAGCACGATGATCACGAGCAGGAAGATGACCGCGCATAAGGCGAATTTATCGGCCCAGAGCATTCGCGCCATGCGGACCGGGAAGGGAGGCTCGTGGGTGATTGTCGTATCGGAGGTGGAAACACTCATCCTTGCGTTCCTCAATGACGGATGCGCGGATCGAGAAGCGCATAGGCAAGGTCGATCAGCAGGTTCATGAGGAAGATCGCCAGCGCTGTCACCAGGATCGCGGCAAGGACGACGTTGAAATCCCGCTGCAGGATCGAGTCGATCATCAGCTTGCCGACCCCCGGGAAACCGAAGATCGTCTCGACCACCACGGCGCCGTTCAGGAGGCTCGCCGCCTGGTCCCCGATGACGGTGATGACCGGCAGCATGGCGTTGCGCAGGGCGTGGATGAAGATGATCGGGCCGGCCTTGACGCCTTTTGCACGGGCCGTCTTCACATAGGCGGAGGAGAGCGCGCCGATCATCGAGCCGCGCACGACCTGAACGATAATGCCGAAGGGACGGACGAACAGCACGCCGATCGGCAGGATCCAGTGCAGGATCGAGCCGGTGCCGGAGGTCGGGAGCCATGCGAGGTTAACGGAGAAGACGACGATTGCGACGATGGCCAGCCAGAAATCCGGGACCGACGCGCCAACGAGTGAAATGATCGAGGAAAGCCGATCGAAGAAGCCGCCTGACCGGAACGCGGCGAGCGAGCCGACGACGATTGCGGCGGCCGTGACGAGCGACATGGTGATCACGGCAAGCCAGAGCGTCCACACGAAAGCTTCGGTGACGACATCCAGCGCCGGCCGCGCCTTGCGAAGCGATTCCCCGAGATTCCCGGTCAGCACGTCGCCGACATAACGTCCGAACTGGACCATCAGCGGATCGTTCAACCCGTGAAGCTCGCGGAACTGCTGCTTCATCTCGGCGGAGGCCTCCACGGGAAGGAAGAGAGCGGCCGGGTCGCCCGTCAGGCGGGACAGGAAAAACACCAGCACGAGCAGCCCGACCAACGAAACCAAGCTCGCCACGGAGCGCTTACGAATGAAACTGAGCATGTCGCCCTCGACTATTGTGGCGGCGGATGCGTACCCGCCGCCCTTTGATCGTGATTGGAAATCGGCAGCCGATATGCCCAGCTTATTTGATACTGATCTCGGACAATTGCAGCATCGAATTGGTCGCGATCGTGGGCTTGAACTCGATGCGCGGCGAAACTCGTGAGAAGCCGACCATGTGGAAGAGAAGGCCGTCGGCAACGACGTCGTCATGCAGATAGGCGATCAACTGCGACCAGAGCTTTGCACGTTCATCGCCGACTGCCGCCGAGGCCCGCTTGATCAGGTCGTCGACCTTGGGGTCGGAAAAGCCCGACTGCGTCCCCTGCGAAGCATATTTGAAGAACATGGTGAAGGACGGATCGCCCTTGGAGTTGTCGTGCATGGCGGCGACGATGATCGGGCCACGACCTTCCTTGAAAGGCTTGGAATAGTAGCTCTCGTGCTCGGCCACTTCGACGAATTTCAGATCGACCTTGAAGCCGACTTCCTGGAGCTGAGACTGAACCGCTTCCATGATTTCGGTGACGTTCGGGAAGTTTGCCGTGCGGGCGATCAGCGTGATCGGCGTATCGACCTTCACGCCGGCGGCCTTGGCCTCCGCGAGAAGCTTCTTGGCACCTGCTGGATCATAGGGGAATACCTTGACGTCCGGGTTCCAGCCCTGCGTGGTCGGCGGAACCAGCGCCGTCGCCAGCACGGCACCGTCCGGCACCAGTGTGCCGATGAATGCCTGACGATCGATGGCCAGATTGAGCGCCTTGCGAACCCGCACGTCGTTCAGCGGCTGAATGTTGTGGTCGAGACGCAGATAGACCGTCTCACTGTCGAGATAGGAGAAGTCGGTCTTCGGATCGGTCGCATCCAGCTGCGAGATCGAGGGAGAAAGGTCAGCTTCACCGGCCTTCACCATCGTCGCACGCACGGACGGATCGGAGCGGAAGAGATAGGTCGCCTCGGTTACCTGCGGCTTGGCGCCCCAGTAGTCGCTGCGGGCGGCCAGCACGATCTGCTGACCCGGCGTCCAGTTCTTCAGCGCATAGGGGCCGGTTCCTATCGGCTCGCGGATGAATGCCAGCGGGGTTTCTTCCGGAACGATCGTCACCAGCGACATCAGCAAGGGCAGGATCGGCTGGGCCGGGTCGGCCTTGAAATCAATCGTATAGGGATCGACGACATTGGCGCTGATCTTCATGCCGCCGAAATAGCGGCGAGATTCGCAGGCGTTTTTGTCGCTCATCACGCGATCGAAGCTGTGCTTGACGTCCTTGGCGTCGAATGTCGTCCCGTTGGAGAACTTGACGCCCTGGCGGAGATGGAACCGCCAACTGCCGTCCTGGGTCTGCTCCCATTTTTCGGCAAGGCGCGGCATGACGCCCTTCTTGCCGCGGACATCGAGTTCGGTCAGTGTTTCACTGACGTTCTCCATGATGATGCGGCCGATATTGGAACGTGTCGCCATGCACGGCTCCAGCAGATCGGCTTCCTCAGGCAGCACGATCTTGATAGGGCCGAACCCTGCGTAAGCCGGCGGAAGCGCAGATCCAAGGATCAGCGCGCTCATCATCAGCATCTTCTTCATGTGGTTCACCTCCCAAGTGAATATAAATTGACCAGCACCGTTCCGATCGACCTGCCGTAGCCCGGTGGATGAACGGCTGATTTGATGATTGGCGAGCCGACCCGTAAAGGAGATCGGTGGCGACTTCGGAGGCTCCCGTAATTCGCTGCACCGCGATCGCCATATTCCTCCTGTGTTATCTTCCCTAAACCATGTTCTGTCCCGCATACTTTGTCAAATTGTTTTGCTATGTTATTTTTCAAGAAAAAATGGCGGTGAAAATAATCATTCATATACAGTATGTTATTGCCTATGGTGTGCTCGATATCGGTAGCATGCGCATTTTATAAAACTTGACAACTTTGCGTTTCTGGTAATTCTCGGCACCGAGAGGAGAGCTTTATGAGCCCTGACGAAATAGCGGCGGCAATGACCGGTGCGGTACGAATGGTGGCAGCTGAAAGGCACGAAGCCTTCCTGCCTTCCCCCATGGTGCAGAACCACGCAAGCTTCCTGCATCTCGCGGCCGACGGCGCGCTGATCTGCGCCTGGTTCGGCGGCTCGCTGGAAGGCAAGTCCGACATATCGATCTTCGCGTCTGTCCTCTTGCCAGGCTCCGGCCTCTGGGGTCCGCCGCAGAGGCTGAGCTTCGATCATGCACATTCCGAACAGAACCCTGTTCTGTTCACCGCGCCCGATGGCCGGCTCTGGCTTTTCCATACGTCACAGCCTTCCGGTAACCAGGACCAATGCCGTATCCGCGTCGCCGAGATCAGGCGCGATCAGAACGACGCGACAAGGCTGACATCGGAGGCCGGCCGCTATCTCGATCTGCCGCAAGGGTGTTTTGTCCGGGCTCCGCTGACGGTGCGGGATGACGGCGCATGGCTTCTGCCGATCTTCCGCTGCGTTCAACGCCCGGGCCAGAAGTGGAATGGAAGCCATGACACGGCAGCAATCGGGATATCGAACGATGCCGGGCAAACCTGGCGCCTTGAAGAATTGCCGCAATCGACCGGCTGCGTCCACATGAGCCCTGTCGCCTTGCCGGCCGGCGGTCATGCGGCATTCTTCCGTCGGCGGCAGGCGGATTTCGTCTACCGAAGCGAAAGCGCCGATGGCGGCCGATCCTGGTCGGTGCCCGAGGCAACGGATGTGCCGAATAACAATTCCTCGATCGCGGTTATCCGGTTGAAGGACGGTCGGCTTGCGATGATCTGCAATCCGGTAAGCGCGGCTCATTCCGACGATCGCCGCGTTTCGCTTTACGACGAACTCGGCGAGAGCGACGAAAGGCCCGATGCCGATCCGACGGGCGGTTGCGTACCAGTTTGGGGTGTGACGCGCGCGCCGGTTTGCGTCTGTATTTCGGATGATGGCGGGTCAAGCTTTCCGGTCCGTATCCTGATAGAAGACGGTCCGGGCACCTGCCTGTCCAACGATTCCACCGATGGCCGGAACAAGGAAATGTCCTATCCCTGGCTTCTGGAAGCGCCGGATGGGGCGTTGCACATCGCCTATACCTATCACAGGCGGGCAATCAAATACGTGAGCCTGGCTGCGGGCTGGGCAGACGCGACTGACGGGAGAGTTTGATGAGCAATATCATCGGTATCACCATGGGAGACCCGTGTGGCGTCGGTCCGGAAATAACAGTCAAGGCGCTGGCCGAGATGTCCGATGCCGATCGCTCCGCAACGCGGATCTACGGCAATCTGCCGACACTGGAGGCGGCGCGCGATGCGGTAGGGGTCACGCTCGACCTCACGCCTTACGTGGTCGATCTTCCGGTCGAGGGCGCACCTCTGCCTTGGGGGCAGTTGTCGGCGGTGGCGGGCGATGCCGCGTTCCGCTTCATCGAGCGAGCCGTCAGAGATGCCGAGGCCGGCTCGATCGGCTGCATCGTCACGGCGCCGATCAACAAGGAGGCACTCAATCTCGCCGGCCATCACTATGACGGCCATACGGGCATGTTGCGCAGCCTCACCGGTTCGGCAGCGGCATACATGCTCCTGGCGTCCGATCGCCTCAAGGTGATCCACGTTTCGACCCATGTGTCGCTGCAGGAGGCTATCCGGCGCGCCACGACGGAACGGGTTCTAGCGACGATCCGCGCCGGCGACGCGCATCTGAAGCGCATTGGCTATGAACGTCCGCGTATCGCGGTTGCCGGCATCAATCCCCATTGCGGTGAAAACGGCCTCTTCGGTACGGAGGACGATGATCAGATTGCGCCGGCCGTGGCCGCCGCTCGTGCCGAAGGCATAGAGGTTCACGGTCCGATTTCCGCCGACACGGTTTTCCACCGGGCCTATTCGGGGGCCTTCGATCTGGTCGTCGCACAGTATCACGATCAGGGCCATATCCCGATCAAGCTCGTCGCCTTCGATACGGCCGTCAACGTCTCGGTCGACCTGCCCATCGACCGCACCTCCGTCGATCACGGCACCGCGTTCGATATCGCCGGCAAGGGGATCGCCAATCACGGCAACATGAATTCTGCCATCGCCTACGCGCGCAAGCTCGTGGCGGGGGTTCGGTAAGGAAAACGTCATGGCCATTGCACCCATCACACTCCACCAGCCGTTACGCCTCGCTATCGGTGCCGGAACGATCAGTCAGGTTGGCGTCTGGGCCGGCGATGTTACCTCGACCCTGGTGATCGCCACGCCGATCACGGCAGGCTTCGCCGACCGTCTGCTGTTACCCGGCCGGTTTTCGGTATTCGACGCCATTCCGGGCGAGCCGGATACCTCGACTCTGGATGCTGCGCTGGCGGCTGCCGGCAAGGCTCGTCCGCAGCTGATCGTCGGCCTCGGCGGTGGATCCGTATTGGATGTCGCCAAGCTTGTTGCGGTGCTGTGGGATTCCGAGCAGACTCTCGAAGACGTTGCCGGTCCCAATCGCGTCGCCGGTCGCCGCACGCGACTTGCCCAGGTCGCGACCACGGCGGGTACAGGCTCGGAGGCCGGGATCCGCTCGCTCATCACCGATCCTGTAAAGCGAGCCAAGATCGCGGTGGAAAGCCCGCATATGATCGCGGATTTCGCGGTGCTCGATCCTGAACTGACCTATTCGGTACCTCCGGCTGTGACGGCCGCGACGGGTGTCGATGCCATGGCTCACTGCGTCGAAGCCTTTACCAACCGCCGCGCCCATCCGATGATCGATGGCTTTGCCCGGATGGGGTTCGGGCTTGTCGGGCGATATCTGGCGCGTGCGGTAAGGGACGGGCAGGATACGGAGGCCCGCGAAGGGCTGATGCTCGCTTCCTATTATGGGGGCATTTGTCTTGGCCCGGTCAATACTGCGGCCGGCCATGCAATCGCCTATCCGCTTGGGACGCGGCTCAACTTGCCGCACGGTCTGGCGAATGCCATCGTTTTCCCGCATGTACTGGCTTTTAATCAGCCGGTCGTTGCCGCGAAGACTGCGGAGGTGGCTGTGGCGCTGGGCCTCGGCGACAATCTCTCCTCGGATGAATTACGATCGTCCGCACACGACTTCTGCGAAACGCTTGGCATCCAGATGTCGCTTGCAGCCCACGGCGCCAAACAGGACGAGCTTTCCCTCTATGCCGCTGAGGCGCATGCCATCCGGCGGCTGATGGATAACAACCCGGCCGAAATGAGTGTCCGCGATGTTCTGGGGATCTACGAGGCGGCATTTTGAAGTGACGATCGTCCGGCCGCAGGCGCCGGACACCGTTATTTCCAGTGGCGTGTACAGGTTTCACCGGTGCGACGATTGAAACAGCCGCTCGCGTGAACCCTTCAAATGGTCCAGCATCAACTGGCGCGCCGCTTCCTGGTCTCCGCGTGTGATCGCATCGGCGATCGCCTCGTGCTCTCCGAACACTTTCGCCAGCCCGGTCGCCTCTCTTTTCACGGAGGCGCCGTGGAATTTCATACCCACGGCAATGTGGTCCTTCAGGGCTTCCATCGCAGTGGAGAAGTAGCTGTTCTGCGCCGCCCGCGCGATAGCCAGATGGAACTGATAGTCGGCGTCTTCGCGATGGGTCTGGCGGTTCGTGGCGTCACGCAGCAATTCCAGGGCCTGTTTTATGGCCGCCAGGCTTTGCTTGTCGTGACGCACTGCCGCGGCGGCGGCGGCGGCGGGCTCGAGCGTCATGCGAAACTCATAACAGTTGAGGAGATCGGCGACATTCTCCAACTGGCCGAAACCCAGCGGCTCGCGGAGGCCGAGTGCCCGCACAAAGCTGCCGGCACCGCGTCTCGAATAGATCAGTCCCTGCTCGCGCAACCGTCTCAGCGCTTCGCGAATGACCGGCCGCGACACCTCGAATTCGTTGGCTAGCTCATGTTCGGTCGGCAACCGTTCATCCGGTCCGTATGCCCCCGACTTGATCGCGCGTAACATCCGCTCAAAGACGATATCGGGAAGGCCCCTGCGGGCAGTACCGCTCTCAAGCCCCATCGTTCAACCCTTCTCGCCCATAGCTATTCTTGCGATCTCACATAATGTGCCTGGCGTCCCGAATCCGCCGGATTTGGCGATGATGCATTGGCCGTCGATATAAGCCAAGCCAAGGCCCGGCAGACATTCCCCGAGAAGCCGGAATCTCGAGACATTCATTGCCTTCAAGACGGCCTCGGCAGTCGCACCGCCCGACAGAAGCAGAGTGGCGACCGGCGCAGTCATGTCCGGGACTGTGCTGGCCGCCAGCCTGTTCGATACCAGAAGCGGTGGATCGTCCTTTCCATCCGGCGTGGCTTGAACCAGCGTCACGGAATGCTGCAGTGGTCCGGTCCTCTCCGCGCGCCCGTTCGGCGCCGCAATATAGTCAAGCACTACCGACTGCCGCAGTTCTTCGACTTGCGCGAGCGTGATTGGGTCTCTCGACCCGATGACAAAAAGGGCGGGGCCGGGTTCAGGGAGGGCCGGTTCGGCGACCTGGCGACCGGTCATGTGACAGGCCAGCGCCTCGGCGAGGCCCCTGGCGCCGACAAGAAGATCAGCCCCGGCCTCGCGGCCGGTTGCCAGGGCCGCAGACATGTCCTCCTGTGAAAGGGTGTCGGGAATGATGGCGCGTTCGGCATGAACGCCAAGCGCATTGGTGACGCTCAGCGGCTTGCTCAGGCCAAAACCTTCGATATGTCCCGCTCGTACGTTTCGTCCAAAATCAGGTATCGCAGGCGCGACGAGAGCAAGGTGAAAAGGCGTCGCGTCGAGTTCGGCGGCGATATTGCCCTTGAGGCGGGAATCGATCTTCTTGAACAGCACGATGTCCGATGGCAGGGACAACAGGGTCAGGGCAGTCGCCTCCCGCGCAGCCTCCGCCCCCACTTCACGAGATCCGAGGTTGATCGAAAGAACCGCCGGTTTGGCTTGCAAGGCCGATTCGATAGCCTCCACATTCAACGCGATTTCAGCATGCAACCCCCTGCCGGCAAACGGGGCCGCACAATCAAGCGCGCCGGTAAGGTCGTCGGCAAGAATAACCAGCATATTGGACCGCATAATCTGTTGTTATCTTTTTGAGCGAAATTTGCTTATATTGTCAATTGGCTAACTCGCATATTTGACAAGTTTCCCCTCGCTCGCCTACCGCGGATGGGTCGATCGCGATAGGTTGTGATGGACCAGATCAATGGCTTTGCCGGGGAGGTGACGCGTGTGGCGCGCGAAGTAGCCACCGAAGGCAAGCCCGGCGGCAAGGTTCAGAGAGCCGGCTGAGCGGGGACGACCGCCTGAGCGACCCTTTCGGGCTCCGCGATTTCTCGCAACGGCATACTGCCTTGTTCAGACCGGCAGCCAGCCCGCGGCAAAGGGATGATCTGGGGAAAGCGGCATGCGTACGACCTGGCTTTCCCTTGCGGAGGCATAGATCGCCGTAACAAGCTCGATCGAATGATAGCTTTCCTGAAGCGATGGCAGGTAGAGGTCAGGTGCGCCGGTGAGGCGCGCGTGAACATCCGCGAATAACCCCGAAAATCGTGGAAGCACGTCGGGTACTTCTCGAATTGCCGCATCGATCTCGGGCTGCCGCGCGGAGTCGGTGGCTTCGAATTTCCACGGACCTGCGCCTATCTGATAGGGCTCTGCGCCAGATGTGACCGTGACATGCTCGAAACACATCCTCAGCCGCGAGCTGTTTCCGGCTGCACCCAAGGTGACCGAAGACGTGATCAGCGCACCGGTTGCTGTGCGCATCGAAAGCACGGCGCAATCCTCGGTCTCGATGGGATTGACGCGGGTATCGAGAAAGGCGGCAACCTCCACCACATCTCCCACAAGGTGAGTCATCAGATTGTGGATATGACAGGCATGGCTGACGAGCACGCCGCCGAGTTCGCCTTTCCAGGTGCCCCGCCAGCGCTCTGCGTAATAGTCAGATCCGCGTTGCCAGTGTGTCTCCAGCGCCACCACGTAAGGCCGGCCCAAGAGACCACGCACCTTCAATTCATGCGCAGCTCGGTAGCCGGCGCCGTAGCGATACTGGAATACCGGAAAGACCTGCCGCCCCGTTCGTTCGCAAAGTTCGGCGATCCGGCCCACGTCGATTATTGAACCGGCAAGAGGCTTCTCACAGACGACGTGTTTTCCTGCTTCGAGAGCGGCAAGCGTCATCGGTGCATGCAGTCGCGGCGGCAGGCAAATGTCGACCAGATCCACTTGGGGGTCGGCGAAGACCTCGTTGATGTCGGGAACGGCGCGGCTGCCTGGAGCCTGTTGCGCCGCGTCCTCAGCGCGAGGTAGATTGAGATCGCAGACATAACGGACATCGAAAAGATCGGCCAGTTGCGCATAAGCGGCGATATGAGCCTTGCCTATACCCGCGCCGATGACGGCGACACGGATGCGCTCCGTCATCGGTCTGCTTTCTCTTGCGCGATGAGTTGCGCCTGCAGCCCCAACCGCGTGGCAAGGAACGCATGGGACTGGGTCATGGCCGTTTCGGTTCGCCTTTCCAGATCGGCAGCCAGGCGGGCAAAGAACGGTTTTCCGGCACCTCTCGCCTCGAACCGCTGCACGCCGGACTTGTCGACCAGAAAGACGTGATCCTGGCCGTCGTGACCGGCGATATCGATGTATTTGCGCAGCTCGATATAACCTTCCGTTCCCAGAACGGTGATCCTGCCATCGCCCCAGACGGGAAGACCGTCCGGCGTCAGCCAATCCACTCGGGCATAACCGCGCCCGCCATTGCCTTCCAGCAGCACCTCGCCGAAATCCTGAAATGCAGGCCGATCCGGATTTGCGACATTGGTCACATGGGCGGAAACAACGCGGGCCTCAGTCGATCCGGTATAATGGAGAAACTGGTCGAACTGGTGGGCGCAGATGTCGGCAAGAATCCCGCCGCAGCGGGTCCGGTCCCAAAACCATGCCGGCCTGAGATGGGCATTCAGGCGATGCGGCCCAAGGCCAACCGTTTGAACCACCTTGCCGATCCGACCCTCAGTAATCAGCTGATCCGCCAGAGTGGCGCTCTCGACTGAGACGCGTTCCGAAAAGGACACGACCCAACGTCGCCCGGTCTCCTCGACGGTGCGTTGGATGCCTGCCAGCTGTTCCAGGCTGGTGCAGCCGGGTTTGTCGACCAGAACGTCCTTGCCGTGCGACATCGCTACCACCGCGACGTGAGCGCGCTCGCTGTTGATCCCGGACAAAAGGACAAGGGAAATGCTTTCGTCGTCGAGGATGGCCTGCATCGAGCGGGCGGGCAGATCCGGATAGGTTTCCTGGAACGTCTTGCGGACTGCCTCCGGGGTCTCCTCGCCGGTTGTCCATGCAACGAGCGTGGCGCCGGCATCCAGCATGCCGTTGATCATCCCGTAGATATGTCCGTGGTCTATGCCGATGACGCCGATGCGAAGGTTGAAAGCCATGGGAACTACCTGTTCAGGTGGATGCCGCGAGCGCGAAGCATCGATTGTATGTTGACCAACGAGCCCGTTTCGATGGAAGCGTTGGCGGCAATGCCGGTCAGGATGGACCAGGCGCCGGCGACATGATCGGAGGCACGGCCGTAGGGGTCGGGCTGCATGCTTTCCGGATCGAAGATATAACCCAGCATGACCGGATCCGCGCCGCCGTGATCCCCTGTTGCCTTCGGAACGGCAAGCTGGCGTGGAGGCTCGCCGGCCAGGTGAAGTTCCGTGGTGATCGCATCTTCATCCGCATGGGCGCGTTTACCGCCGAACACCCCATGGACCTCGACATGGCGATGGGTGATGTCGCCCTTGGTACCCTGAAACTTGATTTCCAGCCCCTCCCAGGGGGAATAGGCAGTCAGGGTGTAATTGGCGGTGACGCCCGAGGCGTAGCGGATATGCGCCTGCATCGTATCTTCGATGCCGATCTCTTCGTCGAATACGCAAAGGTCTCGGAAATAGCCGTCTTCGTGCTCTGCCTCCACATAGAGTTTGCGCAGGTTTTCGTCGGCTGCAAGGTCGAGCCGGAAATCGCACTTGTGGGCCACGGGACAGTCGCTGCAGCGCGGCCCACGACCCGCGAGACCAAGGTCCACCGCCGTTTCCGGTCGATAAAAGACGCGACGGCCAGAGGCCAGGACTTCCGCCGGCGCGGTCCCCAGCCACCAGTTGAGAAGATCGAAATGGTGGGTCGATTTGTGGACCAGGAGCCCGCCCGAATTCTCCTTCTGGCGGTGCCAGCGGCGGAAATAATCGGCACCGTGAACCCGGTCAAGGTGCCAGCGGAAATCGACCGCCGTTACCGTGCCGATCGCTCCCGATGAAATCAGTTCCTTGATTTGGGTGCGTGCCGGCGAATAGCGGTAGTTGAAGGTCACGGTGACCTTTCGGCCAGTGCGCGCCTGGGCATCGACGATCTGTTTGAGACGGCTGAGATCGATTGTCAGCGGCTTTTCGCAGATGACGTCGCAGCCGGCCTCAAAGGCACGAACGATGTAATCGGCATGCAGGAAATCAGGCGTTGCGACGACGACCGTATCCGGCTTCTGTTCCGCAATCAGGCGGTCGAAATCGGCGGCGAGGTAGGTGGCGACACCGTTCGTTCCGGGCTTTGAGGCCGCTTGGGCCGCTTCGCCGAGACGATGCGCGTTGCTATCGCAGAGTGCAACAATCTCATGTCTGTCGGCATAATCTTCAACAACGGAATTGCGGAACATCTGATGCCGTGAACCGCATCCAACAATGGCGATCTTCACTGTGCTTGGCTTTCTTTCTGGATGGGTTCGATGCGTTGACCTGCGCTATCGAAATAGTGGAGGTCGGAGAGGTCGAATCCGATGGTGACCGGGTCACCCATTCGGTAGGGCGTCCGCCCATTGTCGGTAGCCAGCAGCACCTGGCCCGAAGACAGGGCGATGTGCAGCAAGGTTTCGCTGCCTAGATATTCCACCAGCCGGATCGTGCCTTGGGCCGTGACATCGCCATTGCCGACCCGCAGCGACGAAGGCCGCACGCATAAGGTCAGCGCCTGGTCGTCGGCTGGGAGCTCAGGAATCGCGAAATCAGGCATGCCTGGGACCGACACCACCGTCTTGCCGGAGCCGCGCGTTGTTCTTGTCTGCAGCATGTTGATCTTCGGCGAGCCGATGAAGCCCGCGACAAAGAGGTTTTGCGGCCGGGTATAGAGTTCCTGGGGCGTGCCGAGCTGCTCGATCTTGCCGCCGCGCAGGACCACGATCCGGCTTGCCATGGTCATCGCCTCCACCTGGTCGTGGGTCACATATATCATGGTGGTGCCGAGGCGGGCGTAGAGCGAAGCCAGTTCCGCCCGCATCTGGACGCGCAGTTCCGCATCCAGATTGGAAAGCGGCTCGTCGAACAGGAAAAGCTGCGGCTCGCGCACGATCGACCTGCCGATGGCGACGCGCTGCTTCTGGCCGCCCGAAAGCTGGCGCGGCTTGCGGTCCATAAGCGGCTCGATCTGCAGGATGCGCGCCGCCTCTGCCACCCGCCGCTCCACCTCGGTGCGCGAGACCTTGAAGTTCTGAAGGCCGAAAGCCAGGTTCTTTCGCACGCTCATATGAGGATAGAGGGCATAGCTTTGAAAGACCATGGAGAGCTCGCGCTTGGAGGCGGGCAAGTCGTTGACGACCTTTCCGCCGATCGAGATCGTTCCCTCGCTGATGTCTTCGAGGCCCGCGATCATCCGCAGGAGCGTGGACTTTCCGCAGCCCGATGGGCCGACGAGAACCAGGAACTCGCCGTCGCGAATGTCCAGGTTCAGCCCCTGGATGATGGACAGCGCTCCATAGCGCTTGCCGACGTTTCGAAGCGTCAATCCTGCCATGCGTCTTGTTCCCTATTTCATTCCGGAGGTGGCGATGCCGCGCACGATGAGTTTCTGGAACAGGACGAAGAAGATGACGACCGGGACCAGTGAAAGGACCGACATCGCGAACATCTGGCCATAGGCGGACTGTCCTTCCTGATCGAGGAAGAGGCGAAGCGCCAGCGGCACGGTGTAGCTCTTGATGTCGTTGAGGTAGATGAGCGGGGCGAGGAAATCCTCCCAAACCCAGATCAGCGAGAAGATCGCCGCCGTGCCCATGGCCGGCAGTGAAAGCGGCAATATGATCGCCCAGTAGATCTTGAACGGCGAACAGCCGTCGATCATGGCCGCTTCATCCAGTTCGCGCGGGAGTTGGCGAAAGAACTGCACCATCAGGAAGATGAAGAAGGCATCGGAGGCGAGGAAGCGCGGCACGACCAGGGGCAGATAGGTATCGACCCAGCCGAGGTTCAGGAACTGAACATATTGAGGGATGAGAACCACGTGATAGGGGATCATCAGGGTCATCATCATCAGTGCGAAGAAGAAGCTGCGCCCGGTGAAGTTCAGCCGCGCGAAAGCATAGGCCGCGAACGAGCATGAGACCAGATTGCCGATCACCGACAGGCCGGTGACGATCGCCGAATTCACATAGAAGACGGTGAAGGAGATTGGCAGGGCGTACCAGCCCTTGGTGTAATTATCGAGCCGAAACTCGGAGGGCCAGAGCGTCAGGCTGCCGAAGATCTCGTTCTCCGGCTTGAAGGAGGAAGCGAGCAGCCAGAACAGCGGATAGAGCATGACGCATGACACGAGGATCAGGAAGATATGCTTCAGGATTCGGGCGTTGCGCTCGCGTTTGTCACGCTTCAGCCGCAGCTCGTGGGCTACGCGCGCGGCCTCGTCCATCTGGATGGCGAGTTCCAGATCAGTCGCGCTCGTTTTCATAGTGCACCCAATATTTGGAAGTGAAGAAAGCGATCGCCGTGAAGGCCGCTATGATGACTAGCAGGAACCAGGCAAGCGCCGAGGCATAACCCATGCGGAAGAACTTGAATGCCTCGTTGAACAGGTAGACCGTATAAAACAGAAGACTGTCCGCAGGAGCGCCGGTGCCGTTGGAGATGATGAAGGCGCTGGAAAAGGTCTTGAAGGAATCGATGGTCTGCAACACCAGATTGAAGAAGATGACCGGTGCAAGAAGCGGCAAGGTGATGCGGGTGAATTGCCGCCAACCGGGCGTCCCGTCGATTTCCGCCGCCTCGTAAAGATCGCGCGGTATGCCGCGCAGGCCCGCCAGAAAGATCAGCATCGGCGAGCCGAACTGCCACATGGCCAGCACGACGAGCGTATAAAGCGAGGTGTCGGGATCGGTGATCCACGAGGCTCCCTGAATTCCCACCATCGCCAGAACCTGATTGACGACACCGTCGGCCGCGAAAAGCTGGCGCCATAGGATGGCGATGGCAATGGATGCGCCGAGCAGCGACGGCAGATAGAAGATGGCTCGGTAAAGGCCGATCGTCCGCAGGCCCTTGTCGAGCAGCATCGCGACGCCGAGGGCCATGATCAGGCGTGCGGGCACAGCCAGGGCAACATAGGTAAACGTCACTTCCAGCGCTTTCCAGAAGCGCCGGTCCCGTGTGAACATGTATTCGTAATTACCCCAGCCGATCCATCGGGGCGCGCTCACCATGTCATAGCGGGTGAAGGAAAGATAAAGCGACGCAAGAATCGGCCCCAGGGCGAGCAGGAAAAATCCGATCAGCCACGGAAGAAGAAATACATAGGCCGGTGCATTGCGGGCAAAAAAACGCTTCATCGAAACGACCTTGTTGTCGGAAGAGAGGCCCCGGCGGCAGGTATCGCCGGGGCCTTGATATTCCCGCGCCGATTACTGGGCGCGCTCGATGATCGACTGGGCGTCCTCGATGAAGGTGCCTGCGGCTTTCGCCACTTCTACCTTGCCAAGCACGACATCGGTGCCGATGCGCATGAAGGCGTCTCGTACCTCACCGGCTCCCTTGGGGGCGGGCACCGGCAGCGGGCCGACCTTGCTCTGAATTGCAGTGAAATAATCGACGGAGAGCTTCTCGACCTCCGTGAGCTTCGGGGCCAGCGCCGCGCGGATTTTGGGCGAACAAGGAATGCCGCGTTCCAGACCGAGAATGCCGGTAATCTCAGGATCGTTGACCCAGGCATTCATATAGGCAATTGCGGCCTCGGTGTCCTTGGCGTCTCGGCTGAGAGACAGGAACATCGAGGGCTTGATGAACTGGCCGGGCTGGCCGCCCGCCTTGTGGGGCACCATGGCAGCGCCGATCTTGTCTTTGGCCACAGCCTGGATGCCGACCAGCTGGTTTGACCAGTAGTGGGACATGGCGGTGTCGCCGACGGCGATGCCGGATTCTGCAATCGGCGGATCGAGAATAACGGTCTTGTTCTTGTCGCGAACAACTCCCGCCTTGCGCAGATCGGCCCACATCTGCCACCAACTCGTGACGTCGCCGGCTGTTGCCGTGACCTTGCCTTCGGGGCTGTAGAATTCCCGGCCGTTCTGGCGAACCCAGGATTCGAAGGTTTCGATCATCAGGGAGAGATCGTCCGACCCCTTCATCTTGCCCCCGGACTTGGCCGTAATCTTCTCGCAGACCTTGGCGAAGTCGTCCCAGGTCCAGTTGATCAGGTCGGTGTCGATGCCCGCTTCCTGGAAGGCGCGCGTATTGTGGACCATGACCTGGCTGTTGGAGCCGATGTTGAGGGCATAGAGCTTTCCATCGACCCTGCCGCCATCGAGGGGCCCTTTGTCGAAATCGGCGATCATCAGGCTCTTGCCGGCGAATTCGTCGAGAGGCTTCAGCGCCCCGCGATTGACGTATTCGAACAGGAACCGGTAATCCATCTGCACGAGGTCGGCCATGTTCCGGCCTGCGGTCTGGGTGGCCATCTTAGTCCAGTAGTCGCCCCAGCCGATCGTTTCGCCTGAGACCTTGATGCTGGCGTTCTTTTTCTGGAATGTGTCGATAACGGCAAAGGTGCGCTTGTCGCGCTCCGGATTGCCCCACCAGTAGTGCCGGATCGAACGATCGGCAGCAAACGCCGGCATGGCCGGAAGTGCAGAAGCGGCTGCCGCCGCACCCATGGTGCCCAATAATGCTCGTCTCGTCAGTTTGGTCATTTCGTCCTCCTCCTTCTGACCCGGAGCGCCTTGTCGGCACCGGATGCGTTGTGGTTGTTCTTGACTTCTTCATGCCGGCTCCTCCTGCCGGACACGCTCCATTCTTTCTCGGCGCGGCTGATTAGATGAAGCCGCGCAGAAGCTCCGTCAGGCAGAGCATCGCCATCGCTTGCCCATAGGGCATGGATGTCAGCTTGATCTGCCGATAGAAATCGAGATCGCTGCCCATCGCCGTGCCGAAAGATACCTGCTGGAGCTCTCCCTCGGGGCTGATGTTGTCGATTACGCCTTTCATGGCCTGCTCTGCGGTTTCCAGATACTCGATGCCCAGATACCGCTTGCGTACGCCCTTCATCAGGCCATAGGCGAAGCCGGCGGTCGCCGAGGCTTCCAGATAACTCGACGGATCATCGATCAGTGTGTGCCAGAGGCCCGACGGATGCTGGTGCAGCTTCAGCGCGGCTGCCTGCCGGCCGAGCAGGGACACGAGATGGCGGCGGGCGGGATCGTTTTCGGCGAGATCCAGGAGCTCGATGAATTCGGGAATGGCGATCGTGATCCAGCTATTGCCGCGTGCCCATCTGGCGCGGGCAAAGTTATGATTGCCGTCGAACGTCCAGCCGTGGAACCAGAGACCGGTTTGCGTGTCGCAGAGATATTGGGCGTGGACCAGGAACTGGTATTTCGCCTCTTCCACGAACTCCGGCCGTTTGAGCACGAGGCCGATTTTGGCAAGCGGCAGCACGCTCATCATCAGCGTGTCGTCCCACATCTGCTGGTCATTGACGTTGTTGTAGACGATATGCTGCAGCCCGCCTTCGCGGGTGCGCGGCATCTCGTGCATCACCCATTCGGCCCATGTTTCCAGGTAGGGCCTCCATCGAGGATCCCCCGTGAGTTCATAGAGATGGGCAAGCGTCAGAAACGGTGCGACGGTGTTGATGTTCTTTGTGGGAGTTCCTTCAGCAAGCCGGGCTTCAAACCAATCGACGATGATCTCCATCACCTTCTGATTGCCGGTCAGCTGCCAATATTTGAGAAGGCCAAAAAGCGCCACGCCATGGGTCCATTCCCAGCCCGCCCAGCCTTTGGTGTCGATAACCCGGCCGTCGTCGAGGCGCAGCAGGAATTCGCCGGTGCGGTCCTCGATATGGACAAGGTTGTCGATCAGCCGATCGATCAGACCGCACACGTCGCCGCGCTGGATCAGGTGTTGCTTTTGCCGCAGCAGCGGATGCATGCCGGACGTCCTCCACAAATATATTCGGAATGTTGTTCCGGATTTTAGGAAATCACACTCCTTATGGCTTTTCAACCGTGTTTTTCAGTTGCAATGTGGTTCTCAGTCAACCTTCCAAATGTCCCATCTGTGATCTTGACAGAGGTTTTTCTAAATTCCAGAATGGGATTTCGAAAAAAGCAGAACAAGCGCTATGTCCGAGTTGAACCAGAAAACCGAAAATGTCGCCGCCGTCCTCAAGGTCTTCGCCGTGATGGAGGCGTTGGTGGAGGGAAAGAAGGTGAGTCTCGCGGATCTCGCTCAACGGGCCATGACCTCGAAGACCACGGCACATCGGCTGCTGCAGACCATGGTTGAACTCGGCTATGTGGAGCAGGATGCGGAGACGGAAAAATACGGCCTGACGCTGAAACTTTTCAGCCTCGGCGCCCGCTCGCTGACCGAACAGACGGACCTGCTGCGTGTGGCGGATCAAGCCATGGGAAAGCTCTCCCGGGTAACGGGCGAATCCGTCAATCTCGGTATTCTCGACGATCGCGACCAGAAGGTGGTCTATATTCACAAATACGATTCCGCCTACAGCCTGTCGATGAAATCGACGCTCGGGCTACGTAATCCGCTGCACAGCACCTCGCTTGGGAAGGCGCTTCTTGCGTGGCGCGATGACGATGAGATCCGTGAGCGGATCAACAAGATGGAACTGACAAAGCTCGCCCCGCGCACCATCACCGATCCGCAGGAACTGTTTGAGCAACTGCATATAACCCGCAGTCGTGGCTTTGCTGAAGAGGTGGAAGAGAGCGAGGCGGGCGTGCGGTGCATGGCGACGCCGATCTTCAATTATCTCGGAAAGCCGATCGCCGCGATGTCGATTTCTTTTCCGATGTTCCGCTTCGATGAAAGCCGGAAATCAGAATACGTCGAACTCCTGCGCATGGCAGGGCTCACCGCCTCGGCCGGACTCGGCTACCAGCCAGCAAAAAGCTGACGCCTGACGGCTTCACCGATGTCCTGACGGATCCATGAAGGCACATGCTCCGCTTTTGTTGACGCGGATCGGACATTGCGGAAGCGAAGCGGCTCAAAGAGCCGACAGGATGCCGCCATCGACGTAGAGCACCTGACCGTTGACGAAATCCGACGCCGGGGAGGCCAGAAAGATTGCTGCGCCGGAAAGTTCCTCCGGCTGGCCCCAACGAGCGGCGGGGGTGCGGTTCTTCACGAAGGTGTCGAAAGCCGGATCGTCCATCAGCGCGCGGTTCATCTCGGTCGCGAAATAGCCCGGGCCTATGCCGTTGACCTGAATGTTGTGATGGGCAAGCTCCGTCGCCATGCCGCGGGTCAGCATCTTCAGCGCGCCTTTCATTGTCGTGTAGGGCACGACGGTCTTGCGGCCGACTTCGCTCATCAGCGAGCAGATGTTGATGATCTTGCCGCCACCGCGTTCGATCATGCCAGGCAGCACCGCTTGCGAGGGAAGCACTGCGCCCATCACGTGGGTGTCGAACATCCGCCGCCAGGTCTCGGCACTGTGCTCCAGGAAGGGCGCGCGGATCTGAATGCCGGCATTGTTGACAAGGATATCGACCGCACCGATGCCGGCGAACGCGGCCTCGGTTTCGTCGGCCCTGGTTATGTCGCAGACCAACCCGGAGGCTTCGTACCCCTCCGTCGTCAATTGTTCTACTGCCGCGGAAAGCGTGGCCTCATCGCGCCCGTTCAGCGTGACTCGGGCTCCGGCGGAGGCGAGCCCGCGTGCCATGGCAAGGCCGAGGCCCCGGCTTGAACCGGTGAGGACGGCATGGCGCCCGCGCAGATCGAAAAGTGGATGTTGGATGTTCATCGAAATTTCTCCCGCATGGCCTGAATACCGGGAAAGGCATCCATAAATATCGTGACGAGGATCAAGGCGCCGGATCAGGCCGCGGCGATGCCGGCTGACCAGGATCGTGAAGATTTATCCCCTATGACCCGGTGAGGTGGAGGTCGGATGGCATCCTTTGTCAAGAAGGAAGGCGTCGCCGTGGCGGGTCAGCGGGCTTTGCGGTGCGGAGCTTTACTATCCGCCCGCAGGCCTTATATACATGACACAAATTCTCATATTATGAGGCCTTGCCTGCGCAAGCTTGTTGAGAGGCCTTTGCAGCAGGTAGATGATTCCAGTGGCAGATGGCGAAGGATACCGGCGTTGAGTTATTGGCATTCCATGACTTGGCATACGGAGGGGATAAGGGTTGTCGCTCCGGTCAAATGGCGTCGCTTCGACGGGTTGGTGAGTGTTTTCTGGGAAGCGGAAAGTCAGTCAGGCGCCACGGGCTATTATTTGGCGGACGACCCGCGCATCATGATTTTCTTCAACGACGTGTCGGCTCGAATCCGCATGTCGAATCGAGACGGCTCGCAGTACTACCGGCCGATGACCCGTGCGGTCTATGTTCCCGCCGGTGTTCCCATGTGGACCAGCAGCGAAACCAAACACCGCTTTTCACACCTCAACCTGCACATCCACAAGGATCGGTTGCTCCGGTTCCTGTCGCCCTCGGTTGGGACCTCCGCCGCTCTGGCCGCGGTGCGCCGGCCGGTGGAGCTTCAGGATGTCGGCGCCATCGAGACGCTGGCGGGTTTGCTGGTCGATGAAATATCAAATCCGTCAAAGCACGCCGTTTATGCCGAAAGTCTTGTGGGCAGCATCGTCGCCGGTCTTCTCGACATCCCCGACCATGAAACCGAAAAAAACAATGGCAGGCTGACCCAGGCGCAGATGAACAAGCTGGTGTCACATATCGACGGCTTGAGCGACTGCCGCCTGACGGTTGCCGAAATGGCGGCGACCGTTGGCCTGTCGGAAAGCTGGTTTGCCAATGTCTTCAAGCAAACCACGGGTAAAACGCCGCTGCAATGGCAACTGGCAAGGCGCATCGACCTGGCGAAAAGGCTGCTCGTTGAAAGCGATCTGGCCGTTGCGGAAATCGCGGCCCAGCTGGGCTTCACCGACCAGGCACATTTGACGAAGGCGTTCAGGCAGATTGCCGGCGATACGCCTGCCGCCTGGCGCCGGATACGGCAAACCCATTAGGCCAGTAAATTGCCCCGCCCGGCATGGTTGCCGGGCAGGACGGGTATCTCACCAGGTCTGACGCAGCGTCGCATAGATTGCGCGGCCGGGATTGTAATAATACGCTCCCCCGTCGTCATTGGCGATATGCTTCTCGTCAAACAGATTGCTGGCGTTGAGCTGGAATGTCGTGTTCTCCTGGATCTTGTAGGTGAAGGCGGCATCGAAGACGACGGCACCGTCCGACTTCCGGGTATTTGCGTTGTCGAAGTAATACGAACCCGTGTAGCGGGCACCGACACCGAAGGTCATATCGCCGCGGCTTCCGTTGCCTTCTATCGTATAGGTACCCCACACCGAAGCGAGATGCTCCGGAACCTGCGCGAAGCGTTTGCCATCATACGTGCCACCGTTCTCGACGATCTTTGAGTCGATATAGGAATAGGATGCGATGAGGTTGATATTGTTCGTCACCTCCGCTTTGGCCTCGAGGTCGATGCCGCGATGCCGGATCTTGTCGACCGTCGCGGGCAGGTACGTTGGAGCTTCGTAGGTGGTGATGTTCTCCATGGTCAGGTCGTAGATGGAAGCGGTGAACAAGGCGGGGAAGGCGTCCGGCCGATATTTGATCCCGGCTTCGTATTGCTTGCCCACCGTAGGCTCGGTACCCGCGCTCGGCGGCGCGACAGATTCGGCATAGCTGACATAGGCCGCGAGTTCGTCCGTGAGCTTATAGCTCAGACCGAAGCGCTTCGTGAGTTCGCTGAAATCGCCTGTCGATGCGGAACCTGTAAGCTGGTTCGTTTCCTTGAGGTCAAGCCAATCGTTGCGCAGGCCGATGCTTGCCGTCAGCTTGTCGAAAAAGGTCAGATCCTGCTGCAGATAGATCGCTTTGGTCTTTTGGTCGCTTGCTACGCTGCTATAAGGCGACAGCGATACGGGTCCGCCCGAATAGACCGGATTTTGCCAGTTTATGGCCGATGCGGCGGTATAGAAGCTGTCATTCTTCGACTCGAACTTGTTATATTCGACGCCGAGCAGCGTACGGCTTTCCACGTTGTTGAAATTCGTCTCATAGAGCAGATGCGCATCGATGATGAACTGCTCGGAGGACTTGTCGCTGCCGAAGTAATTGCGGTCGACCATACCCGTGGGATCGTCGGCACCCAGCGCGTCGTAAATGTAGACGTAACCGAATCCGGTGTCGGACTTGCTGTAGCGCGCGCTGGAATTGAAGGTCAGGCCATTCCCGAAATCGTGGTCGAGCATGACACTGTACGTGTTCCTGTTCGTCGTATCGTAGTTATAGTCCGGCTCGCCGAAGAAGCGATCCCTGTCCAAATCCGTACCCCGCGGATGGCCGCCGCCGCTGGGTGTCCCGTCTTTGTCCAAGTGATCGAAGACGAATGTGAGGCTCGTGGCCGCCGTGGGGCGCCAGGTCAGGCCGCCCATGATGAAGTTTTCGTCGTCCTGCGAATAGTCGTATTCGGCGTCCGACCGCTGCAACTTGCCAGTCAGGCGGTATGAGAGGGTGTCATCCTCGGTGATGTTGTCGCCGAAGTCGAACCCGGCCTCCTTATGATTGAACGAACCGCCGGTGCCGTAAATCTCGCCGAAACGTTCGCTCTTCGGCCGCTTGGTGACATAGTTGACCGAGCCGCCAGGATCGGAAACCCCGAAGCCCGTGGAGTTGGCGCCTTTCAACACCTCAATGCGCTCGAGGGCATAGGGCTCTTCCCGGATCCCGCTCCAGGTTCGGCCGATGACCAGTCCGTCGCGGTACGTAAAGGGAGTGAAACCCCGGATCTTGAAATAGTCGTAACGGTCGTCCGAACCGTAATAGTCCGTGACCACGCCAGCGGTATATTGCACGATCTGCTCAATGCTGTCCGCGCCGCGCTCCCGAACTTCCTTGGACGTGATGACAGAGACCGAAGCGGGCGTTTCCAGAATATCCGCCGGCATCTTGCCAACACCGGTCGTCTTCGTCGCGACGATCGACTTCGAATCATTGTCGGTATCGAGGCCGGCGCCGCTGCCCTGAATGACGATCGGTTCGAGCGTCGTGTCGGCATTCGGATTTTCCTGGCCAAGCACTACGGTCGGTGTCAAGGCGACAAGCGCCGTGCAACCCAGAAGGACCGCATTCCGATAGCGGATAAGGGCCTGTCTCGAGCGACCGCGTGTTCTTTCGTTGTCCATAATATTCACGTTCCAGAAGTTGATTCGGCGAGAGATCGCCGAGACTGATGCCAGGTCTGGGGAAGCATCCCGAACGACATCCTGACAACCCGCCCGCGAGGAGATTTCTCCCGGTTATGGCGGCCGCAATGGCTTGGTCTGATATGCCCCCGGGGACGGCTATTAACTTGAGCAGGTTTGTCTAGTATTGTAAATTCTCGCCGCTTTGTAGGATCCCACGGAAATCTCAGCCCTCCTGTCGATCGGGACTTGTAGGGCGGTTGACGCGGCTCTCTTAACCTGAAAATGGAAGTCCACTTAAGTCTGCGGAGTTTGACGATGCTGCGGTTATTGCTTCCGGCCGTGAAAATGGCGGCGATATGCGTTTGGGTGGTTGCGCTCGGCAGCTTCGGGGCAGGCGCTTGGGCGGGCGAAGGAACGGCCTATCCCATCACCATCAAGCATGCGTTCGGTACGACGGCCATTCCTCAAAAGCCTAAACGGGTTGCGACCGTCGCATGGGCCAACCATGAGGTGCCGCTAGCGCTCGGCGTGGTACCGGTCGGCTTCGCCAGAGCCAATTTCGGCGACGATGACGGCGATGGGGTGTTGCCCTGGGTAGCCGAAAGGCTGACCGCGCTCCATGCCGGCAAGCCGGTGCTTTTCGACGAAGGGGACGGCATCGATTTCGAGGCGGTCGCCGCCACCAGGCCCGATGTGATCCTGGCGTCCTATTCCGGCTTGAGCCAATCGGACTATGACACGCTGAGCCAGATCGCGCCGGTCGTCGCCTATCCCGAAGCGCCCTGGTCGACGGACTGGCGGGACATGATACGTCTGAACAGTGCCGGGATGGGAATGGCCCCTGAGGGCGACGCATTGATCGCCCGGATCGAAACCGACATCGCCAAGGTGGTTGGCGGGCACCCTGAGCTCCAGGGCAAATCGGCAATGTTCATTACCCATCTCGATGCGACCGACCTGAGCATCGTCAACTTCTATACGACGAACGATACCCGGGTGAGGTTCTTCGAGGATCTTGGCCTGAAATCCCCCAGGAGCGTCGTCGAGGCCTCGAAGCCCGGGAAATTCGCGGGCTCTGTCAGCGCCGAGCGGATTGATGTCTTCGACGACGTGGATATCGTCGTCACCTATGGAAACCAGGAACTGCTCGATGCGCTGGCGGCCAACCCCTTGATGTCCAGGATGCCGGCCGTGGAAAAGGGGGCTCTCGTCATGCTGGGTCGTAACCCGATCGGCACGGCGGCAAATCCGACACCGCTTTCGATCTCATGGGTCTTGAAGGATTATGTGGATCTGCTGGCGGAAGCGGCCAGAAAGTCCAAATGACGGCCGGCTGCATTCGATCGTTCTCTCGGCCGGCCGTCTCCCGACGTTCGAACCGGATCCGCGGCCTCTGGCTGGCCGGATTGGTCGTGGCCCTGTCCTCCCTCTGTGCGCTCTCTGTTACGGTCGGCACCCGCGAAGTGGCTTGGAGCGAAATCGTCGCCGCGCTTGCGGGGCAGGTCGATAGCATCGGTCAGGCGGCGGTGAACGTGCGTATCCCGCGCACGGCACTTGCCCTGCTTGCCGGCGCCGCGCTCGGGCTTGCTGGGGCAATCATGCAGGGCGTGACCCGCAATCCTCTCGCCGACCCGGGCATTCTCGGCGTCAATATGGGTGCGTCGTTGGCCGTCGTGACCGGCGTCGCCTTGTTCGATATGTCCTCTGCGCAGGCCTATATCTGGGCTGCAATCCTCGGAGCCGGGTGTTCGGCAGTTTTCGTCTATACGATAGGATCGCTCGGGCGTGGCGGGGCGACCCCACTGAAGCTGGCGCTTGCTGGCGCCGCGACGTCGGTTGCCTTCTCCTCCATGGTGATTGCCGTGGTGCTGCCGCGAGCGGATATAGCGGGGGGCATCCGTTCCTGGCAGATCGGCGGCGTGAGCGGAGCAACCTTTGAGCGCATCGTTCCGGTGCTGCCGTTTCTTGCTGTCGGTTTCGCGGTCAGCCTTCTGTCGGCGCGAAAGCTGAACTCACTGGCGTTGGGCGATGATGTAGCGGCAGGACTGGGGGAACGCGTCGCGGTGGCCCGCGCCGTCGCCTCGTTCGGCGCCATCCTCCTGTGCGGGGCAACAACGGCAGTTTGCGGCCCAATCGGCTTTCTTGGACTGGTCGTGCCGCATGTCTGCCGTCTGCTGGTCGGGCTCGATCACCGGTGGTTGCTGCCGTTTTCCGCGCTTGGTGGCGCCTGCCTCTTGCTGGCGGCGGATGTCGTCGGGCGTATCGTCACCAGGCCAGCGGAGATCGAGGTGGGAATCATCACGGCCCTCGTGGGGGCGCCATTCTTCATCTGGATTGTCAGGCGGCAGCGGGTCCGAGAATTGTGACAGTGCTTTCCCCAGTCATCGGCCTCATTGTCGAAAATCGCCGCCGTCGCGCGCAGCGTCATGTTCTCATGACCGCCATCCTTTTGGCTACCATGGCCGTCCTCTTTGCGGTAACCCTGTCGCTCGGCCAGTCCTTCACGCCGCCCGGGGACGTCCTGCGTGTCCTGCTCGGTGATGATGTCGCGGGCGCTGCCTTTACCATCGGAAAGCTGCGGCTGCCGCGCGCGGTCCTTTCAGTTCTCGCCGGCCTGGCCTTTGGGCTTGGCGGTGTCACGTTCCAGCTTATGCTGCGCAATCCCCTCGCCAGCCCGGATATCATCGGGATCACTTCGGGTGCAAGTGTTGCGGCCGTATTCGCCATCGTCGTCCTGTCATTGAGCGGGCCGATAGTTTCTGTCTTGGCGGTTGCCGCAGGCCTCGGCGTGGCGCTGCTGGTCTACGCCCTGTCATTCCGCAGCGGGGTTGCCGGGCCGCGGCTCATCCTCGTCGGGGTCGGCGTCTCGGCCATGCTGGAAAGCGTCGTCGCGTATATCCTCTCCAGCGCTCCGGCCTGGAATCTGCAGGAGGCAATGCGCTGGTTGACCGGCAGCGTCAACGGCGCGCAACTCGGCCAGGCGCTTCCGCTTCTTCTGGCGCTGGCTACGTTCGGCGGGCTGCTGCTCGGACGGGCGCGCGACCTGGAAGTCCTTCGCCTGGGTGACGACATGGCTGCGGCGTTGGGTGTCAAGGTGGCAAGGACCCGCATGCTGGTTATCGTTGCGGCCGTCGGCATGATTGCATCCGCAACGGCGGTGACGGGACCGATTGCCTTTGTGGCCTTCCTATCAGGGCCGATCGCCTCCCGTGTGGTCGGGCGCAACGGATCGTTGCTGATACCAGCCGCATTGATCGGGGCGATACTCGTCCTGGGTGGGGATTATGTCGGTCAATTCCTTCTGCCAAGCCGTTATCCGGTGGGCGTGGTGACCGGAGCACTGGGCGCTCCCTTTCTGATCTATCAGATCGTACGGGCCAACCGGATGGGAGGCTCGCTATGACCGTTCGCTCCGCTCACTCTCTTACCGCCAGCCGGCTTTCGGCCGGTTATAACCATGCCGAGATCCTGCATGCGCTTGATCTTGCCCTGCCGCCTGGCAAGATCACGGCAGTCGTCGGTGCCAATGCCTGCGGCAAGTCCACGCTTTTGCGCACCATGTCCCGGCTCATTTCGCCCAGCCAGGGGCATGTCCTGCTGGATGGCAAATCGATCCACCGTATCCCGTCCCGGGAATTGGCTCGAACATTGGGCCTGCTTCCTCAGTCGCCGATCGCGCCGGAGGGAATTACCGTCGCCGACCTCGTCAGCCGCGGGCGGCATCCGCATCAAAGCCTGTTTTCACGCTGGACGCGCAGGGACGATGAAGCCGTCGAGAGCGCGCTTGCGGCGACCAGAACCGTCGAGCTTGCCGAACGGCCGGTGGACGAGCTTTCCGGAGGGCAGCGCCAGCGCGTCTGGATCGCCATGGCTCTGGCACAACAGACCGAGGTTTTGCTGCTGGACGAACCGACGACATTTCTCGACATCAATCACCAGGTCGACGTTCTCGATCTGCTGACCGATCTCAACCACGCGCGGGGGACCACCGTGGTGATGGTCCTGCACGATCTCAATCTCGCGGCGCGCTACGCGGATTACCTCGTCGCGATAGCTGGAGGGCGCGTGCATGTCGCGGGCAGGCCGGAGGATGTGTTGACGGAAGAGAATGTGCGGCAAGTCTTTGGCCTCGAAAGCCGCGTCATTACAGACCCGACGTCGGGCCGGCCAATCATGCTGCCGATCGGCCGGCATCGGATGGCGCAGGCGCAGGATTTAAAGGAGAATCGGTCATGAGTGCAGTGCAGCCGCTGAAATTGTCCGGCGTAGCGCTACCAAAAGATGCCGAACGTATGCTCGACGAAATCTGCGAGCACTTCGTCGAGCATGCCGACGTGCAGCGGAGCAAGAACCACGCCCTGCTGAAGGGCAAGGACGGTACCGCAAGCTTTCGGTTGGCAGACCGCAAGCTCCTGATCGACCTGGCCTGTGAGTCGGAGGCGGCGTTGCAACTAAATCGGACGATGATTGCGGAGCACCTGTTCTACTTTGCGGGAGAGGACCCGCTTGAATTGACGTGGTCCGAGCATTCGATCCTTGCAGCACTGCCGAACATCCACGAGGTGACAGTCGTTTCGTCGGAGGATGTGACCCCCCACATGCGGCGTGTGAAGTTTGCCTGCGCTGACGTTTCGCCATTTGTCGGCGGCGACATGCACGTCCGCCTTCTGGTTCCCCCGAAGGGCAGGCCGCCGGTATGGCCGGGAATCCGCGAAGACGGCCGTGTCGCCTGGCCCGAGGGGGAAGACGAGATTCTGGTTCGCATCTACACGATCCGCGCGGTCGATATCGAACGCCGGGAATTGTGGATCGACTTCCTGCAACATCCAGTTCCGCACATTGCGACACCGGGAGCCGACTTCGCCCGCGACGTGCAGCCTGGAGAAAAAGTGGCGCTGCTCGGGCCGGGAGGCGGCGACCTTCCGGCGGCACAGTCCATTCTTCTGGTCGGCGACGAAAGCGCTCTTCCCGCCATCGCCCGGATCGCGGCCGAAGTGGCGCCAGGCACCCGGATGCAGGCTATCATCGAAGTGCTGGATGAAGCGGAAGAACAGCCGCTTCCGTCAGCAGGTTCATTGGATGTCCGCTGGCTGCATCGGCGGAATTATCCGGCTGGAGCGAAAGGCATTCTTGCGGAGGAAGCCAAAAAAGCGGCCGCTTCCGTCGATGACGAAACCTTTGTCTGGGTCGCCTGCGAAAAAGCGGACGTGCGCTCCATCCGCACCTTCCTGAAAAGCCGCCGGCACGACAAGAAGAGGATGTATGTGGCTTGGTACTGGGAGCAAGAGTACGCTTGATCCCTAGCACGGGATGGCGGCCAGCCTTGTTTCCACATCGCTCTGCCATGACGCGCTTCCGAAAGGCGACTTGCGGAACAGTCGATGCTATCCAGCACTGCGGCCATGTTGGTGGCGCTCTTGAGGCTTGTCCTCCGCGATCTACATGATTTTGTTCAATGGTTCCTATGCGCCCTGCGCTACCGGCGCCAGGTTCTGGCGCTGAAGCACTTCTTCACCAGCCGGCAGTGCACGGTCATTCTTCGTGATGATCTGTCGTCTCAACAGAATGACCTGCAACTCCATTCGATTTCGCATGGCTCTGCAAGATCTTGAGCATCAATCGGGAGGATTTTCTGGAAATCTCTCGCCTCAGTTGAACTCAAGCGCCTGCTTCATGGGGCCGCCGTTGCAGCTGCAGGACGTTTTCGCACAACTCTGAATAACAAATCCTTTAATCATTTATCCTAGGATCGCGGAGTTGGAGGGGTAGATGAGGGATTTTCTGGAAAGTAAGGCCGGCAGACAGCTGGCGCAGGTAGCGGCACTCGCGATGGTACTGCTCATCGGTTGTGTAGCCTATGATGATCTGCTGCTGCGGCTGGTTCAGTCGTTCAGTGCGGGAAAAGCTCATCTCATCATCATCGTACTCATCGTTGCGGGGCTTGCGAGCTTTGCCTATTCGGTGCTGCGCATTCTCGATATGCGCAATGAAATGGTGAACCGCCGGAAGGCCTTCGATGAAGCTGACAATATCGCCACGCACGATCATCTGACGAAGCTTCCCAACCGCTATGCCTTCGACAGGTTCATCTTTTCGCACTCGGATGAGAAGCTACGGGAGACGGGTGAGGATATCAGGCCGCAGACCGCAACGGTGTTTTCGATAGATCTCGACGGCTTCAAGAAGGTCAATGACCTCCTTGGCCACCAGGGGGGCGATATCCTGTTGAAGGAAGTGTCGCGACGCATCTGCGCATTGGCTGAATACGAATGCGTCTTCCGCTTCGGCGGCGACGAGTTCGTCGCCGTGGCGCGAAACCTGGTGCCGGAAAAGGAGGAGCTTTTCGCGCAGTTGCTTATTCATTCGGTTTCCCGGCCGGTCCGGATCGGCACCCTGCTAACGGAAGTGGGTGCCAGCGTCGGTTATGCGCGCCTGCCGGACCACGGTAGCTCGCTTGAGGAAGTCTGCCACCGGTCGGACGTCGCGCTGTACGAGGCGAAGAGCCGGGGCCACAATCAATATTCCCTGTTCCAGCCTGAAATGCAGGAGAAAGTCTCTGAGCGGGCCAAGCTCGAGGGCGATCTTCGCCGCGCCATTGACGAGGGCAGGATCGACCCGTTCTACCAGCCGCTCATCAATCTCAGGACGGGTGAGCTCTGCGGTTTCGAGGCGCTTGCTCGGTGGAACAAGGATGGCGTTTTCGTTTCACCACAGCAATTCATCGCCGTGGCCGAAGAGACCGGCCTGATTACCACGCTCTTCGAGCAGCTTCTGTCGAAGGCCTGCGGCGATGCGCAGCTTTGGCCGGGAGCATTGTCGCTTTCCTTTAACGTGTCGCCTGTTCAGATGGAAGACAGGTTACTCGCGAGCCGTGTTCTCCACATCCTGCAACAGACCGGCCTACAGTCGTCGAGGTTGGAAATCGAGATTACTGAGAACGCTCTGATCGACGATCCGGACTTTGCCGCCGCGACGATCGAGCAATTCCATGCCGCCGGTATCCAGGTGGCGCTCGACGACTTCGGAACCGGATATTCCAGTCTGGCGCAGCTGGCGCGCTTCAAGTTCGACAAGATCAAGATCGACAAAAGTTTTGTGTCGAGCTTCACCCATAACGACAAGAACGCCAAAATCATCGACGCCGTGCTTGGGTTAAGCCGCAGTCTCAACCTCAAGACCACCGTCGAAGGGATCGAGGAGAACGCCCAGCTTGCCTACTTCCTTGGCCAGGGCTGCGATTTCGGGCAGGGCTACATCTTCGGCAAGGCAATGCCTCAGTCGGAAGTGATCGGCTTCGTCAATGACCGTAAGCGGGCATTGAGCGCCTGAGCGAAGTCTTGCCAGGGAAGAGACGAACATAAGTCCTGGCCGAGAAGTATTGGCGGTGTCGCCATCTTCATGGCCAGGATATTTAATGTGGCGCTAGGCGCTATACGGCTGCCCGAGCCTCTGGCTCAAGTTCTGACCGAAGCACGAAGCCGTTCTGCGGCCGCTTGAGGCCGAGGTTCTCGCGAAGAGTCGTTCCTTCATATTCGTGCCGGAAAAGGCCGCGCCTGCGCAGAATCGGCACGACCTGATCGACGAAGTCCGTCAGCCCGGCGGGCAGGATCGGCGGCATGATGTTGAAGGCGTCGGCAGCGCCATTCTCGAACCATTCCTGCATCGCGTCGGCGATCTGTTCCGGCGTGCCGATTACCGTGCGATGGCCGCGGGCGGTCGCGACGGCCAGATAGAATTGGCGCAGCGTCAGATTGTTTCGCGATACCAGGTCGGTGACCAGCTTGAGGCGGCTTTTGTTGAGTTCCGTATCGTGCGGCAGAGGTGGAGCGGGATCGTCAAGCGAATAGCCGGAAAGGTCGACGCCTTTGTAGTGGCGCTCGAGGATATTCCAGGCGATGGAAGGATGAACGAGCGACTGGATATAGTCATAGTTCTCCTGTGCCTCCTTTTCCGTGCCGCCGAGAACGGGGAATATGCCGGGACTGATCAAGAGGTCGTCCTGGCTGCGCCCATAGCGGGCAAGCCGTCCCTTGACGTCGGAATAGAATTCCCGGGCGTCCTCGATCGTCTGGTTGGCGGTGAAGATCATTTCGGCCGTTCTGGCCGCCAGATCGCGGCCGGGTTCCGACGCTCCGGCCTGGACGATCACCGGATAGCCCTGTACCGGACGGCCGACATTGAGCGGACCGGCAACGGAGAAGAACTGCCCCTTGTGGTTGAGGAGATGCACCTTGTCCGGATCGAGATAGACGCCGCTTTCCTTGTCTCGGATGAAGGCGTCGTCTTCATAGCTGTCCCACAGTCCTTTCACCAGATCGACGAATTCCTCGGCGCGCGCGTAGCGGTCGGCATGGGCGGGGTGGCCGGGAAGCGAGAAGTTCTTGGAGACGTCCGCGCCCGTGGTGACCACGTTCCAAGCCGCCCGCCCCTTGGAGATATAGTCGAGCGAGGCGAATTTGCGGGCCAGAAGATAGGGGTCTTCGTAGGTGGTGGACGCGGTTGCGACAAAACCTATATGGCTTGTGGTCTGCGATAGCGCAGCCCAGAGCGTCACGGGTTCGAAATGGGCACCCTGCGAGGAGCGCCGAAGTGCTTCCGGGTCTTTGGCACGCTCCCAACCGGCCGGGCTGTCGGCGACGAAGACCAGATCGAACTTGCCCCGTTCCGCCGTCTGCGCCAGTTCGCGGTAGTGATCGATATTAAGTCCCGCGTCGGCCTGCGAGGCCGGATGGCGCCAGGCTGCCACATGATGGCCCGTCGCCATGATGAACGCCCCAAGCCGCATTTGTCTCTTCTGTTTACTCATTGACGTGTCCTCCGTTCGAGGTGGTGAGATTGAGCTAAACCCTGCTGGTCATGATGACAACTTCCGCTGGGCTCAGGCGGCTCGCCGTCCGGGAGTTTCGACCCCGAGGCGGCTCAAAAGCTGGGTGCGGATTTTAGCAAAGCGCGGGTCGCCGTGATCACGCGGCGTCGGCAGATCGATCCGCAGGTTCTCGATCAGATGACCATCGTCGAGAACCAATATTCGATCGGCGAGCGAGATTGCCTCGTCGACGTCATGGGTGACGAGCAATACGGCCGGGCGGTGTCTTGCGCACAATTCCCGCAGCAGGTCGTGCATCTTCAGCCGGGTGAGTGCGTCGAGGGCGCCGAACGGCTCGTCGGCGAGAAGCAGGGACGGCTGGCGGACCAGCGAGCGCGCAAGGGCGACCCTCTGCTGCTCGCCGCCCGAGAGCTGGTTTGGCCAGGCCGCTTCGCGCCCCTCGAGCCCTACCTCGGCCAATGCCTTCCTGCCTGCTTCCTGCCCGGCAGCACCCTGCAGACCGAGCGTGACGTTCTGGATGACGGTGCGCCAGGGCAGAAGACGGGCGTCCTGGAAAACCACCGAGAGATTTTCCGGTGCTTCAAGCGTCCCGGTTCCCTCGACATCGTGATCGAGGCCGGCGAGCGCCTTGAGGAAAGTGCTCTTGCCGGAGCCGCTCCTGCCCAGCAGGGCAACGAATTCCCCTTCGGCGATATCGAGATCCACACGATTCAGGATCGTCTTGGCGGCGAACCGGCGCATGAGGTTGCGGACATGCACGGTTCGGGATGCTGACTTCAGTTGGCTAGGGTGCGGCGCCATGAGAGGACCCTCCGTTCGAGCAGGCGGACGAGACCGTCCGAGACGAGGCCGAGCAGCACGTAGACGACCAGGCCGACAAGGATGACATCGGTTTGCCCATAGTTGCGGGCAAGTTCGATCATGTAGCCGAGCCCGCTGGTGGCGTTGATCTGCTCGACCACGACAAGGGAAACCCAGCAGAGGGTGACGGCAAACCGCAGGCCGAGGAGAAAACCAGGCAATGCGCCGGGCAGCACCACCTGGAAGATGAAGTCCTTCTGGCTCATGCGCAGGGTCTCGGCCAGTTCCACGTAGCGGCTGTCGATGCTGCGCAGGGCATTGTGGGTGTGAATGTAGATTGGAATGATGACGGCGAGGGCGATCGTCGTAACCTTCATGCCTTCGCCGATGCCGAACCACAGGATCAGCAGGGGGATCAAAGCCAGCGTGGGGATGGCGCGTTTGATCTGGACTGGACCGTCGATCAGTGCTTCGCCGATCCGGGAGAGACCGGCGGTGACGGCAAGGATCGTGCCGATGACCAGGCCGATGCTGAGGCCAAGCAGGGCGCGCGTCGCCGACGTCACGAAATTGTCCTGCAGCCGGCCCTGTTCGATGAGCCGTGCAAAGGCCTCGATGACCGTCCACGGCGCAGAGAGTATCCGCGGATCGATCCACCCGAACGCCGAGCCGGCCACCCAGAGCAGCACCAGCAGTGCCGGCCCGATCTGAAGTCCGAATGGTATTGCCGGCCCCGGTCCCAGTCTCCGGCGGTTCCGGGCGGTGACGGGCCTCGCCACGGCGGGAAGGGTATATCCACTTTCACGGCCGGACGCCCGGGATGATTTCACCTCATCCGCATCCCAAATGGTTGCCATCCTTCAAATCTCCTCTTGAATGACGCAGGGATTACTGGCTCTTCGCCAAGGCGGCGGAGGCGATTTTCTCGAACCGGTTGTCGAAGATCTTTTCCACGTCGAAGGACTTGTAGGCGAGCTCGGCCGCCAGCAGGTTTATCGTCTCCTGGTGGCGCTTCTTCACCTCGCTCCAATCTCCTGAAACAACCTGCTCCCCGGTCAGCTTGACGAGATATTCGCCGTCATCCTGGCTAAGGCCTTGCTGCGCGACATAATATTCCTTGATCCAGATCTCCGGGTTCTTGTTCACCCACTCGGTCGCGCGCGCCCAAAGGCCGACATATTCGGCGAGGGCCGCAGCCTTTGCCGGATCGTCCAGCACCCATTGCGGGGCATAGAGATGACCTGGATCATCGCGCAGGCCGTGTTCGATGAGCGTGGCCCCGTCCTGGCCGTATTGCGTGATATAGCGCCGGATGTAGACGCCCCCGAGCGGCGCTACATCGACCTGCTTGCTCGCCAACGCCTTCGGATAGACGTCGCCGGTGCTGGGCAATTCTACCAGTGTGACGTCGCTTTTCTTGAGGCCTGCTGCATGGAGTGCGCGCAGAACGAGTGCTCCCTGAGCCTGGCCGGGGCTGAAAGCGATGCGTTTGCCGCGAAAGTCGGCCAGCGTCTTGATGCTGGCGCCGGGCGCCACTCCGAAACGGTAGATGGGATTGGCAATCGGGTCGCGGCGTTCGCGATAGGCGATGTTGCGGACCGGCAGGTTGTTCCAATTGGCGAAGATCGAAGGGATTTCGGCCACCGATCCGACATCGAGTGCCTTGGCGCGGAATGCTTCCGACGTTTGTGGGCCCCCACTGATATTTGCCCATTTGACTTCAAACGACAGCTCCTTGATCAAGCCTGAGACTTCCAGCGCCTTTTGCGTCACCGGATCCCCGATCGTCAGGACCGTCCCGGGCGGCACCTTGGGAAGAAGGGGCGCATTTGTCTGGGCCGCGGCCACCCCGCTCATGGTACTGAAGGCGAGCAGGCCGAACAGCACGGTTCTCATTGTTTTCACCAATGTCATCGTTGATTTTCCCCTTGTCGTTGCATGATCCGGAAATCGATGCACGGAAGGGTGAGATATTTTCTATAAAAGAAATAGACTATTTAATTTAAGAATGCGCCGGATAGTGAAATATCGTCCCAACATGTCGATCATCGACATGAGAACCGGTGAACTTGATGCGACATCCCGATTTCTTGCTCTGAGGCCCCAAGGCTCCTGCCGATGAATGAACTGTAGCCTGTCGCCAGCAGCAAAACTGAGCCCGGCTTCCGCGTCGCACTCGTCGCTCTTAGAAAGATGCCTTCTCCAGCAACTGGATTTCCCGCAGGCGCCAGGCCCGCGGCGTTTCCCCCGTCTGCTTCATGAAAAAACGCGAGAAATAGGCGGGATCGGCAAAGCCGAGGCGATGACCGACCTCCTGCACGGAGGCGAGCGAGAAGACGAGTTCACGCTTGGACTCCTCTATCAGCTTGGCGGTGATCAGGTCGTGCGCCGTGCAGCCCGTCATCGACCGGACAATGCGGTTGAGATGGGTCAGCGAGATGCCAAGCTCGGCCGCATAAAAGGATATCGGCTTGTGCGAGCGGAAATGCTGCTGAATGAGGCCGTTCAACATGTCCATCCGCCGTTCGCCTTCGTTCGCCGGGAGCTGGTTGAGGTTGTCGGCGTGGGAAATGCGCGCGGTCAGCCTCAGGGCGAGCTTTACATAGGAAGCGAGAAGCTCGTTGCGCCCGTTGTTGCGATGGTCGAATTCCTCGCCAATTCGTTTCAGCGTTTGTATCACGTAGGCTGCATCGGCATTCAGCGGGTCGAGCGGGGTTAGGTGCGGTGTCGCGAGCCATTCGCTGAAGCGGCTGCGCTCCCCTGGCTGGTGGTCGAGATGGGCACTCAGGATGGTGATGACCAAACCCTCGATGTCGCGGGAGAACCGGAAGCCGTGACTGAGGCCGGGAGGGACGGTGATTACCGACGGTGGTCGGATGGGGTGCGTTTTACTGTCGAAAGACGCGTCGCCGGCCCCCGCCTCGATGTACAGTATCTGAAAGAATGACTCATGCCGATGCAGGCGGATTTCCCACTGGTGGCGGCTGCTCCTCGACTTGATGGTTTCGCAATGGAGCCAGAAATCATGCCGCTGCCCCGGATCCTCCCCGTATAGCTGATAGGTCGGTATGTGCCTGTTCATCTGATGTCTCCGGCCAGGATGTTCAGTTTGTCCAATTTTTTGGCTCGAATGTCCATTGCCGCCTATGCGGAAGCCGAGCACAATTTGCCAAACGAAAACACTCGGGAGGAGATCAATGAGAACGCAGGTCGCCATTATCGGCTCCGGACCGTCGGGTCTCTTGCTTGGCCAGCTTCTGACGGAAGCCGGCATCGACAACATCATCCTTGATCGTGTCAGCAAGGATTACATTCTCGGCCGGGTCCGTGCCGGCGTGTTGGAGGAGGGCACGGTCGGGCTGATCGACCAGGCTGGGGCCGGCACGAGGCTACACGCCGAGGGTCTGCCGCACGGGGGGTTCTCGCTCGCCTTCGACGGCCGCGACCACCGGATCGATCTCCACGGGCTGACCGGTGGCAAACGTGTCATGGTCTATGGTCAGACGGAAGTGACCCGCGACCTGATGGAACGTCGCGAGGCAAGCGAAGCCCAGACGATCTACGAAGCCGCCAATGTCGAGCCCCATGATTTCGACACACGCCTGCCCTTCGTCACCTACGAAAAAGACGGCAGCACGCATCGCATCGACTGCGATTTCATTGCCGGCTGCGACGGCTTTCACGGCCCGAGCCGCAACGCCGTGCCGAAGGGCGCAATCCGCATTTTCGAGAAGATCTATCCGTTCGGCTGGCTCGGCATCCTGGCAGATGTCGCGCCCGTCAGTCATGAGCTGATCTACGCCAATCATCCGCGGGGTTTCGCGCTTTGTTCGATGCGATCGGCAACCCGCAGCCGCTACTATATCCAGTGCGCCCTCGACGAGAAAATCGAGGATTGGAGCGATGACCGGTTCTGGGACGAACTTCGCCGCCGCCTTCCTGCGCATCATGCCGAAGCGTTGATCACCGCGCCGTCCTTCGAGAAGTCGATCGCACCGCTGCGCTCGTTTGTTGCCGAGCCGATGCGGTTCGGCAGCATGTTCCTCGTCGGCGATGCAGCTCATATCGTGCCGCCGACTGGGGCCAAGGGGCTGAACCTGGCAGCAAGCGACGTGCATTACCTCTTCCGCGGGCTGCGGGAGCACTATCAGGACCGTTCCGACACTGGCCTCGACGCCTATTCCGAAAAGGCGCTTGCCCGCGTATGGAAGGCGGTGCGTTTCTCCTGGTGGATGACGACGATGATGCATCGTTTTCCCGACACGGGCGAATTCGACCAGAGGATCCAGGAAGCCGAACTGGACTATCTGACGCATTCGCGGGCAGCATCGACGGCGCTTGCGGAAAACTATGTGGGCCTGCCCCTCTGACGCCGCTTCCACCGAGCGCAGGCGGGCAATGCAACCAAATGTGGGTGCTGCCCGAGGACTGTCAGCCGGCCTCCGCCCCCTGCCGATAACCGCGCCTCACCTTGCTGCGGACGAGTGCTACAAGCCGGTGCTCCGCCTCCTGCCGCGAGCCAAACAGATCTATGCGGAAACGGCCCTTGGTACCGATACGGCCCCAGTTGCGGGTGAGCGCCGCGCCGTCGAAAAGGTCCGGTTCGACAATAAGCACATAGAACCGGGCCATGTTGCGGGCGGGGTCGCGGCGGGTGAGGAGAAGCGGTTCGCTGGTCATGCCTGCAGAATCGCAAGTTTGGATTCTGCCGTCCAACGACATGATTGAATCGATCCGGCCTCATCGATTCACGGCGCTGATGGGTTTAGCGTAGCAGGGATTTCAGGAGCCTCGCGACGCCCTTCAGCGGTTCCAGATAACGCTCGGCCATCTCGGCGGCGGGCACGCTTGCCGCCGGTGCGCCGATATTGATCGCGGCCACCACCCGGCCGCGATCATTTTCCAGCGGCACGGCAATTGAACAAAGGCCGAGTTCCAGTTCCTGGTCGATGACGGCAAAGCCCTCTTCGCGGACGCGGGCAAGCTCTTCCATCAGCCCGGCAGGGTCGGTGAGGGTGCGCGGCGTAAAGGATCTGAGGTTGGTCTGCTTGAGAAGCGCACGGGCCTCGTCCTCGGGCATGGCTGCCAACAGCACGCGGCCCATCGAGGCGCAATAGGCAGGGAGGCGGCTGCCGGGCATCAGGTTGATCGACATCACCCGCTTCTGCGAAGCCCGGGCGATATAGACGACTTCGGTGCCATCGAGCACGCTTGCGGATGCACTCTGGTGAACCTCCTCGGCGAGCTTGTCGAGGAAAGGCTGGACGATATGGGGCAGGGGGGTGGCGGAGAGATAGGCATGGCCGAGCCGCAAAATCTTCGGCGTCAGCACGAAGAACTTTCCGTCATAGTCGGCATAACCAAGTTCCGCCAAGGTCAGCAGGCAGCGGCGAGCCGTCGCGCGGTCGAGCCCGGTCGCCTTCGCCACGTCCGCGATCGCCAGCCGTGGCGTCGTCTCGCCGAAAGCCTCGATGACCTTCAGGCCCCGCGCGAAGCCGCTGACGAAATCCGTTTCCCGCATGATTTTCCCTGTGTCTCGCCCTTTGTCGATGCAATGTGAAGCCACAAGGATGTGCGGGCTCCGCATCGTCAGTTCGCACAATATGTGCGATATATGAACAAATGTCAATTATCGCACATATTTCTTGCTGTCTTTCCCATGCTGATCTATCTGTTTTCGCGGAGGCACGGCGGGCACGTTCGCCGGGTATAGCGAAGGAGATATCCCGCATGGACAAGACAATCGGGAGCACGGCGGAAGCCGTCTCCGAGATCGGTGATGGCGCTACCATCATGATCGGCGGTTTTGGCGGTTCAGGCGCGCCGATCGAGCTGATCCACGCCCTGATCGACAAGGGGATCAAGGACTTGACCGTCATCAACAACAATGCCGGCAACGGTCGTATCGGCATCGCCGCGATGATCGACGCTGGCATGGTTCGCAAGATGATCTGCTCGTTTCCGAAGTCGTCGGATCCGCGCGCCTTCACCGACCGTTATCTCGCAGGCCAGATCGAACTTGAACTGGTGCCGCAGGGCACGCTGGCCGAACGCATCCGCGCTGGCGGCGCCGGCATCCCGGCCTTCTACACGCCGACGGCTTACGGCACCGAACTTGCCAACGGCAAGGTGATCGCCGAGTTCGACGGCCGCCATTATGTGCAGGAGCGCTGGCTGAAGGCCGATTTCGCCATCGTCAAGGCGCAGCTCGGCGATCCGCTCGGCAACCTCACCTACAACAAGGCCGGCCGCAACTTTAATCCGCTGATGTGCATGGCCGCCGCCAAGACGATCGTGCAGGTGTCGAAGATCGTGCCACCTGGCTGCATCGATCCCGAGCATGTGGTGACGCCCGGCATCTTCATCGACCGTGTCGTCGAAGTGCCCAATCCGCAGCAGGAAGAAGTCCTCATTCGCGCCGGAGTGGCTTACGCCCCAGGAGCCCAGGTATGACCCTCAACACCCGAGAAGACATCAAGCTTTCCAACGCCCAGATCGCCTGGCGCGCGGCCCAGGACATCCAGGACGGCGCCTATGTGAACCTCGGCATAGGCTTTCCGGAAATGGTCGCCCGTTACCAGCCTCCGGGCCGCGAGGCGATCTTCCATACCGAAAACGGCATCCTCAACTTCGGCGAAGCGCCGGCCGAAGGCGAGGAGGACTGGGACCTGATCAACGCCGGCAAGAAGGCCGTGACGCTGAAGCCGGGCGCCGCCTTCTTCCACCATGCCGACAGCTTTGCCATGGTGCGCGGCGGCCATCTGGACGTCGCCATATTGGGCGCGCTGCAGGTGGCTCAGAACGGCGACCTCGCCAACTGGCGTGTCGGTTCAAAGGGCGTGCCGGCGGTCGGTGGCGCCATGGACCTCGTGCACGGCGCCAAGCAGGTCTGCGTCATCACCGAACACGTCACCAAGAACGGCGAGCCAAAATTAGTTGAAGCTTGTACCTTTCCGTTGACTGGTGTTGCCTGTATCACTCGGGTCTACACGAGCCATGCCGTCATCGACATCGTCGAGAAGCATTTCGTCCTGCGCGAAAAGCTGGTCGACATGACAGTCGAGGAACTGCAGGCCATGACCGGCGCGCGCCTCCACATCGATGGGCCGGTCGCTGATCTTGTCGTGCCGAAACTGTAAGAGAGAAGATCATGACCGAAGCCTATATCTGCGACTATATCCGCACCCCGATCGGCCGTTTCGGCGGCTCGCTCTCCTCCGTGCGCGCTGATGACCTCGGCGCCATCCCCTTGAAAGCGCTGATGGAGCGCAATGCTTCCGTCGATTGGGAAGCGGTTGCCGACGTCATTTACGGCTGCGCCAACCAGGCCGGCGAGGATAACCGCAACGTCGCCCGCATGGCGTCGCTGCTTGCCGGACTGCCGGTCTCGCTCGGCGGCACCACGATGAACCGTCTCTGCGGTTCGGGCATGGATGCGGTCATCACCGCTGCCCGCGCCATCAAGGCCGGCGAGGCCGAGCTAATGATTGCCGGCGGCGTCGAGAGCATGTCCAGAGCGCCGTTCGTGATGCCGAAGGCCGAAACCGCGTTCTCGCGCAATGCCGAGATCTACGACACCACGATCGGCTGGCGTTTCATCAACCCGCTGATGAAGAAGCAGTACGGCGTCGATTCCATGCCGGAAACCGGCGACAACGTCGCAATCGACTACAAGGTCTCCCGAGAGGACCAGGACGCGTTTGCGGTCCGTAGCCAGGCGAAAGCCTCGGCGGCTCAGGAAAACGGCCGTCTCGCCAAGGAAATCACCTCGGTGACCATCCCGCAGCGCAAGGGCGATCCGGTGGTCGTTTCGAAAGACGAGCATCCGCGCGCGACCAACATGGAAGCGCTCGCCAAGCTCAAGGTGCTGAACAAGATCGAAGGCGCCACTGTCACCGCCGGCAACGCCTCTGGCGTCAACGACGGCGCCGCGGCCCTGATCATCGCTTCGGAAGCGGCGGCCAGGAAATACGGCCTGACCCCGATCGCCCGCATCATGGGCGGCGCGACAGCCGGCGTTCCACCGCGCATCATGGGCATCGGTCCGGCTCCGGCCACCCAGAGGCTTTGTGCCCGTCTCGGCATCTTGCCGAAGGATTTCGACGTGATCGAGCTCAACGAAGCCTTCGCGAGCCAGGGCATCGCGGTCTTGCGCGAGCTCGGCCTCCAGGAAGACGCCGAATATATCAACCCGAATGGTGGCGCGATCGCGCTCGGCCACCCGCTCGGCATGTCCGGCGCCCGTATTTCCGGCACTGCAGCGCTTGAACTGTCGCTGCGCAAGGGCAAATACGCGCTCGCGACGATGTGCATCGGCGTCGGGCAGGGCATTGCGGTGGCGTTGGAGCGCGTTTAATCTGGCAATCCCCCTCCCTAACGTGAGAGGGGGAATCTTCCCATTCAAAAGACACCTGACACATCGTCGCAACCGTCCGTTGGACCTTGGGTCCGGCATCCGCAGATGCCTATATAAGACTGACCGCAAATCCAGCGGAATCCAAGGTTTTGAGATGAGCGACGAATTGCAGGGGCGCGCGGCGCATGTCGCGGCGATCCGGGAACGCGCGGAAGCGGAAATGAAGGCGATCGGCATCGATGATGCCTTCATTGGCAAGCTGGTCGATACGTTTTATGGCCGTATTCTGGCGCATCCGGAACTGGGACCTGTCTTCGACGCACGGCTTTCCGGACGCTGGCCGGAGCATATGGCGAAGATGAAGAGCTTCTGGTCCTCCATCGCCTTCCGCAACGGCGCCTATGGCGGAAAGCCGGTCCAGGCGCATGCCGGCATTGCCAACATGACGCCGGAGCTTTTCCCGAAATGGCTGGAGCTGTTTGCCGCGACGCTGGACGACATTGCTCCGACCCAGGAGGCGAAAGCCTGGTTCATGGCGACGGCGGAGCGTATCGCACGAAGCCTTACGCTCTCGCTCTTCTACAATCCGGCGCTTGACGATCCTGCCCTCAAACAGGCCTGACGGCAGGCCACAGGTCGATCGAACCTAGAGGTGGCGGCCTGCATCCAGCGCTTCCTCGGCCTCATCGAGCGACATTTCGAAGATTTTCTTGCCGATATCGAAGCTGAAACCGGCTCTGGCGAAGGCGGAAAACTCCTTCGCCTTACGTTTTTCGTCGAGTTCGCCCTTGCGGAACGGCCCGAAGGCGCGCTTGCGGGCCAGGATGAGGGCTGCGTGGAAATCATCCGCCTCGGCAATGGCGGCCGCCACGGTGTCGCTCGCCACGCCCTTCTGCGACAGTTTCTGGGCAATGGCGCGTCTGGACCTGCCGCCGCGCATGCCCGAGCGAGCGCTCATCTCGGCAAAGGCAGCATCATCCAGCGCCTTGTTATCATAGGCGAACTTCACGGCGAACTCGGCGAGCGCCCTGACTTGGACCTCGCCGATATCCTCGAATTTCTCACGTGCCTTGCGCGAAATGGCGTCGAAAAGCTGCTTTTCCGTGTGCATACGCCGGTTTATGCGATAGATCGTCGAATTGCGCGCCCAGGAGAGCATGCGCGGCGTCGGTGCATCGGATTGCGGCGTCTCGTCGTCTAGATCCAGTTAAGCCTCCGACCGCTTTTACCGCCACTTCCCGCGATGCGGCGCCGGGCTTCTTACATCATGCAGCCGCGGCGAAACAACATCATCTCGGCTGTCGCGTCATACGGCAGGAACGGCTCTAAGCACATCCTGATGCACGACGATCCGGGCGTGGTAGGGAACGCGCGTATAGAGATCCATGACGTCCTGGTTGACCAGACGCACGCAGCCCGACGACGTCGCCTTGCCGATGGAAGCCCATTCCGGCGAGCCATGCAGGCGGTAGAGCGTATCCTGGCCATTCTGGAAGATGTAAAGCGCCCGCGCACCAAGCGGGTTCTTGACACCCGGATCCATGCCGCCGTTCTCGATGGAGAACTTCTTGAGGCTCGGCTGACGCGCGACCATCTCGTTCGGCGGCTTCCAGCGCGGCCAGGGCTGGCGCCAGTGGATGACGCCTTCGCCCTGCCATGCAAAACCGTCCTTGCCGATGCCGACGCCGTAGCGCATCGCCGTGCCGCCGGGCTCTACCACGTAGAGAAAACGGCCGGGCGTATCGACGACCACCGTGCCCGGCAGTTCACCTGTCGGATCGACCACGCGCTGGCGATAATATTTCGGGTCGATCTGCTTGTAGGGGATCGCCGGCAGGAGGTGGCCGCTGTCCTCGACGGCGGCGTATCGGGACTGCAGTTCCGCTTCGCTCGGGGGCTCGATCGGACGGCGGGCCATTTCCGGGACCGGAGCCCGTTCAGCGGTGGTGGCGCAGCCGGCAAGCGCCGCGGTCATCGAGACGGAGCCTATAACGAAGGCGCGCCGCGACATCTGGTATTCGCTGGTCATGGACCGAAAAATCTTTCTGAAAATCAACGTATGGCAGCTAGTAGCGGTTTCGAGCCCCGACCAGCAAGGCGCGACGCATTCACATCACGGTGACCTTCCCGTCATCGAACAGCTGGCAAATTCAATCCGTCGCCTTGGCCTCGTAAAAGGCCCTGACGTCCCTTGCAAAACTCCGGCGCGAATCCGGCCTGGTGTAGAACATGTGCCCGCCGCGATAGACCCTGAGCTCGGCGCGGCCGGCAGCGAGTTCGGGCGGCAGGTGGTCGATGACGTAGCGGCTGGCGCCGTAAGGCGTGAGCGCGTCGCTGTAGCCGTGGGCGATCATCAGTCTGAAGGACGGGATGACCGAAAGCAGGTCGCGGACATCGGTGCTGGCGCTGGCAAGCGAGCGCGAATCTCCGCCACGGCTGCCGTTCCACTCCCAGCGGCGGTTCACCTCCTCGTTCAGCAGCGAATAGGTCATTTCCGTCGCAAAACCGAGTTCGTTGCGGGCATAAGCGGCAAAGGTGGCGCCATAGGCGCGTGTGTAACCTTCGAGGATCGGGTCGTCGTTGCGGGTAGAGGCATCTTCCGGATAGGCATCCGGCACCGCATAGGCAGCGTCGTAGGGGCTGACGATCTTTCCCGGTCCCCCCATTTGCTTGGCATAGACGTCGCCGACGAAACCGCGGGTGCGGGCGACGACGTCCTTCGGGATGCCGGTGAGTTCAGAAAGCCGGCCATAGAGCCCATCAGCCGCCGGACCGGTTGGGGAGGGGCCGGCGAGCCCGACGAGGTAATCGCCGATCGCGAAACGTTCGACATCGGCAAGCTTTTCCGGCGTGAACTGGTCGCGGCGCTCCAGCTCTGCCGCTGCGAGCGAGGGAAGCTGCAGCGCCGCACTCAAGGGATCGTCCGAATTGGCGAGGAACCGGCCTTCGACCAGCGGCGACAGCATGATGATACCGGAAGCCAGCATCCCCTGACTGTTCTTCAGAGACACGGCGACCTTTGCGGCGCGAAAACCGCCATAACTCTCGCCGAGCAGGTATTTCGGTGCGTCGAGCCGGTTGTTCTTGTGGACGTAGAGCGCGATCGCCTTGGACAGGCTGTCGGCATCCTGCCGCACGCCGTAATAGGCGCCGGCCGCATCATTGCTGGCGGCGCGGCTCCAGCCGGTACCGACCGGATCGATCAGTACGAGATCGGTGAAAGCGAGCCAGCTTTCGGGGTTGTCCCTCAGCTCGGGCGTCGTGCCGTTGTCGCCGGTCGGGCCGAATTCCAGGATTTTTGGCCCGACCAGGCCGAGATGCAGATAGGCGGAGGCGGCGCCCGGGCCGCCGTTGAAGGCGAAGGTGAGCGGCCTGCCGGGTGCCCGGTTCCTGGCGATATAGGCGGTATAGAAGATCTTTGCCGAGCGGTTGCCGTCCTGGCCGAACAGATCGAGCGTGCCGGCCGTGGCGGTGTAGGGCAGGTCGCCGGAAGGTCCCTTGAAGACATGTTCGGTGGTGGAATCCGCCGGGATCAGGCTGAATATGCCACCACCGGCGCTCTGCTCCACTTGGCGGCCACGCTCGCGGTTCTCGTCACCACCGCGCTGTTGCTGCGCCAGAACTGGCGCTGAAAAGGCAAGGACTACGGCGAGAGATGCAATCATCCGGTGAAACGACAAACTGAAATCCTCCTTGGCCAGCCGCACCCTATGTAGGGCGCCGCGGCGATCCGCAAAACTCAACTCCTATTGATCGACAGCGGCAGCGGCACGTTTGCCGATTTCAGCGTTTTCGAGACGGTGCCCGTAAACCGCAAATAACGGTGTAAATCCGCCGATCGACGGTGCGGATTACTGAGCGATCGATGGCTATAAGCGCACATAGCATTTACGCTCACCGCCATGATTCCCAAGGCCGTGATACCGAAAACGCCGTTTCAGCCCATGCCGGCAGCGCGCTGGGCAGGTCCCCAGACCTTTGCCGCGGACACCGCGGACGCGGCATTCGTGGCGGGTGGCGCGCTTTATCCGCTCGATCAGATCGTGCGGGCCGAACCTGACTGGGCCGGCGCCTGGCGCCAGCGGCTGGCGCTGAAATGCGCGTCGGCGGCGGTGCGGCTTGCGGGGCGTTCGGAGGACGAGGCAGGGCTGCGCGACGCCTGGCTGCTGCGCAAGCCGGGAGACGATCCCGGCCCGGCCGGGCAGATCCTTTCGGCCTGGAAGCGGCTTGGCTCGCGTTCGGCCACGCTCGATACAGAGGTGCTGCAGGCGATAGCCGGCATGCTCGGCATCAAGTGGGACGAGCCGCTGGCAACGCTCGCGCAGACTTTTGACGACCTAGGGCTGGCCGGATCAGCCGCGCCGTTCGCGGCGGCGGCGATCATCCGCGAAACGCACGCGATCCGCCCGGATGCCGAAGCGCTCGGCTGGTGGCTGGCCGATCTCCTCCTGGCGCAGAAGCTGCGCTGGTCCGTGGCGGTGCCGCTGTTGATGAGCCAGCGTTTTTCTTCGGTGTTCCGTGCCGAAGGTGGGCGCGGCCGCATCCGACCAGGCGAAGAGGGGTTCGACCGGGCGATCTGCCTTGCCCTGGTGCATGCCGCGACCGAAGCCGGCCGGCTGGCGGCGGAGATCGGTCGGCGCGCCGAGCGGCTTGCCGTCGTCACGCCGAAGCTGCGTGCGAAAGGGGCGGAGGATGGGCTGCGCCTGCTGCTCTCCGATGACGCTGTCTCGGGCTCCCTGCAAACGCCGAACCTTTCTCGCTTTGCATCGCGCCGCCTGTTCGAGCGGCTGCAGCAGCTGGACGCGGTGCGCGAGCTTTCCGGCCGCCCCACCTTCCGCATCTACGGGCTCTGAACATGGCGAAGCGGGCGCGGCAAATCGTCATCGACAAGGAGCTTCTCCACCTGACGCAGGTGGAGCGGCATCGCCAATGGGCGGCACGGATAGAGGCGGTGATCTTTGCCTCTTCCGAGCCCGTCACCCGGAAGGCGCTGGAGCGCATCGTCGGAGAGGATTGCGATATCGAAGAGATCATCGAGGAGATCCGCGAGGCGCTCGCCGGTCGGCCTTATGAACTCGTGGCGGTCGCCGGCGGCTGGCAGCATCGCACCCGGCCGGAGTTTGCCGATATCATCCATGCTTCCGGCGCCGCCAATGCCCCTCCGGCAGATCTGACCGATCACCAGGCGTTGGTGTTGATGACGGTCGGTTATTTCCAGCCGGTGACGCGCGCCGAAATCTCGAAGATTTTCGGGCGCGAGGTGAGCCGCGATACAATCGCGACGCTCCGACAGCTCGGCTTCCTCGCCTCCGGTCCGCGCAGTCCGACGCCCGGTGCACCTTATACCTATATCACCACGCCGGCCTTCCTCACCGCCTTCGGTTTCGACACGCTGCGCGACCTGCCGGACACGGAAATGCTGGAGGATGCCGGGCTGCTGACCCGCAAGCTGCCGGTCGACGATTTCGTCGAGCCGGAACTGGAAGACGACGACGACTAGTGGTGGCACTTGAAATGCGCAGAAACTGAGCTCATATTGAGCAATAGATGATCAAAATCGGATCAGGACTATTCTTATGGCCCATGCTTTTGAAATCGGTGCCGCCGCTTTCCGTGAATCCCAGTCCGCGCTGCTATCGGCGCGGCGGGTGTCCGATCTTCTCGGACTGACGCAGGCGGAACTGGCAAAACTGATCGGTGTCGCCCGCAACACGCTGACGGCCAAAAGCGGCGCCCGCAAGGTCGATCTGGCGCTCTCCCCTGTCGTTCGCATTCTGGCGATGGCGAGCGAGATGGCCGGCGACGAGAACCGCGCGGCGATCTGGTTCAAGCACCAGCCGATCCCCGGCTGGGCCGGCAAGACGGCCTATGACCTCGTCGGCGAGGGCAAGGCCGACAAGGTGCTTGCCTATCTGGAGGCGGTGCGCTCCGGCGTTTATGCCTGAATTGGCCTCTGAACCGATAATCCTCTGGCGTGCCTATGTGCCGCGCTGGGCGCATGCGCCACTTTCCGGGGACGGCGCTGCCCGTTTCGGCGGCCGCTGGAACCCGGTCGGCGCCGCGACCATCTATGCGGCGCGCGAGCTTTCCACGGCCTGGGCGGAGTACAATCAGGGTTTCGTACAGCACCCGGCCCTGATCGCGCAGCTTCGACTCGAACGCGCGCGACTCGCGGATCTGACCAGCCCCGAGGTTCTGGACGGTTTCGGTATCGACGAGACAATCCACCGCTGCGAATGGCGCGATGATCTCGACGCCGGGCGGTTGCCGTCAACGCATCTCCTCAGGGAGAGGCTGCACCAGGAGGGCCATGATGGCGTCGTCTATCCATCCTTCATGTCGCCGGGCGGAACCTGCGTCGCTCTCTGGCGCTGGAACGGCAAGGACCAGCCGAAGCTCACGGTCACCGACCCCGACGGTCGACTACCGAAAGGCCCGGCTTCCTGGTTATAGCTGGGAAAGCGGCGCAGTTTCTCTCAACGAATGGAATCGATCCGACGCGGCACGAAAAACACAGTCGCTCGATGTCACACCCACAGCTGTATGGAAAATACTCCGCTCAACCTTGGCATTCAAAATTTAGTGGAATGTAATGTTTTGGATGCATGATGCGCCGAGAGAAGGCGGTGCATATGCAGCAGAACATCCGTATCACATCGCACGTCACGATCGTGCTGACATTGCTGACGGCTCTGACGGCTTTGCTTCTCGCCGGCTTCATGTGGCTTGCCTCGGCGAAGGTGGACGATCTCGCCTTGACCCGGCAGAAGGGTTACGTCGAACAGGGCCTCGACGAGCAGGTGAAAGCCGTACAGCATGAACTGGAAAGCGTCACGGTGTGGAACGACGCGGTCCTGCTTGTCGCCAAAGACGATCACCCATGGATTGCCGACAATATCGGTACATGGATGCACAAATATTTCAGCCATGACCGCACTTACGTGTTCAACGAGCGCAACGAGCTGGTCTTCGCCATGCGGGACGGCGAGGATATTGCGGCCCTGACCTTTCTGGGCGATGAAATGGCTGCGGCGGCCTTGCGGGAAGACATCCGCGCGGCGCTCCACAGACGGATCGCACCCGGCGATTCCAATCCCCCGGTGCTTGCCGAGATTTTTGCGGAGAAGATCCTCTCGATCGCCGGCCGGCCGGCTGTCGTCAGCGCAAGACCGATCGTCCCGAGCAGCGACGAGGTTTCGGTCGCACCGGGCAAGGAATTCATTGCGGTTGCCGTAAGATTTCTGGATGCCAGCGCGGTCGAGAAGATCGCTCGTTACGCCCGGATCGAGACGCTGCATTTTACCACCGACGCTGCCGAATCAACTGCAGCCATTCCGGTCACGGCCACTGCCGGCACGACGCTTGGATATATGGCATGGCAGCCCATTCGACCGGGCCTGATGCTCATCGAGCAAATCGCTCCGGTTGGCATTGCCGGCATTATCGTGGCGATGGGGGTGGTGATCTTCCTGGGCCTGGGCCTGCGCAAGACAACCCTCGACCTCTCCGAGAGCCGTCTGGCGCTGATGCGCCACCGCGACCAGCTCGAAGAGAGCGTCAGGCTCCGGACGGCGGAGATCGAGCGCCAGCGGGAAGAACTGGACAGGCTTCTGGCACAGGAACGGCATGTGAACGCCCTGCAGCGTCAGTTCGTGAGCATGGCTTCCCATGAGTTCCGCACGCCGCTTGCCATCATCGATGCTGCGGCACAGCGCCTGTCGCGCACGAAAACCAACCAGAAACCCGAATATGTGGAAGAAAAGTCGGCCCAGATCCGCGCCGCCGTGCTGCGCATGGTCGACCTGATGGAGAGCATCCTGTCGGCGGGCCGGCTGGAGACCGGCAAGACGACACTGCAGCCGGAACGTCTCTCGCTGGCGGAAATCATCGAATCCTGCTGTGCCCGACAGATGGATGTTCGTAAATCCCACACGATTCACCGGGACCTTTCGCATCTGCCGGAGACGATCCTTGCCGATCGCACCACGATCGAACAGGTCTTCACCAACCTGCTTTCGAATGCCGTCAAATATGCGCCGCAGGCGCCGGACATCCATATCCGGACCTCGACGAAGAACGGCGTGTCCTATGTATCGATCCAGGATGCCGGCATCGGCATGGATGCCGAGGACCTACCGAAGCTTTTCCAGCCCTACTACCGAGCCCGCAGCGCGACCGGCATTGCCGGCACCGGCATCGGCCTCAACCTCGTCAAGCAGATCGTCGACCTGCATGGCGGTTCGATCTCGGTCGAGAGCGCACTCGGCCGGGGAACGACATTCACGGTGGCGCTCCCGAACAAGGGACCGCTCGCAAATCTCATCAAACGAGCAGCTTAGGAAATAGCAGGATGATTACCGTATTATGCATCGACGACGAAGCGGATATTCGTCAACTCATCGTCGAGGAACTGGCGGACGCCGGATTTGCAACTCTGGAGGCCGCCAACGGGCAGGAGGGGCTGGAAGCCATCCTGTCGTACTGGCCGGACATCGTAATCTGCGACATTTCGATGCCCGTCATGGACGGTCATCAGCTCCTGGCAGAAATCCAGATGAACCACGCCGAGCTCTTCAATATCCCTTTCATCCTGCTGTCGGCCTTGACCGACAAGGACAACGTGCTGACGGGTCTGCGGGCAGGGGCGGCGGACTATCTGACCAAGCCGATCGATTTCGATCTTCTGCTGGCAAAGCTCGCCGGCTGCATCGCCCGCCTCGAAAACGACCGGGCGGTCGGCCGGGCACTTTGATCTCAAGGCAAGGTGGCGTGAGCAGTCTGCAGCGGGCGTCGAGCTTATCGATGCACCGCTGTGATTGCGACGATTTCGGGACGAGGCCTGCGGCCCGAATTCAAGCTGGGCGCGAGCCTCTAACCGTCATCATGGCGGCTCTGGGAACCTAATAACCGACGCTATGCCACCGTCAAATCAACGTTTTGTAAAGCATCGGCGCAAAAGGCTTGCGCGGTGATGACAAAAAACTTTCGCCAGAGGCGAGGCTGTCGTCACTCACCCTTGGAGGGTTCGTCGCGCTCGCGAAGATTGCGGGCGACGAGGCGACAAAGGTCGCGGAGCTGCTGGTAGCTTTCCTGGGGCAGGAACGAAAACACTTCCCGCTCGACGGCATCGGCGGCGGCATCGCAGGCCTTGATCATCCGCTTGCCCTCGGTCGTCAGGCTCATGCGCAGGATGCGGCGGTTGGCCGGGTCTTCCTTCCGGGTGATGAGATTGCGGCGTTGCAGCCCGCCGATCAGCTCGTTCATCGTCTGCGGCGTCACGAAGAAACGACGCGAGAGTTCGGCCGAGGAAAGGCCTTCGCGGCTGCCGATGACGCTCAGCACCGTATATTGAATGCCGGTCATCTGCAGTGCCGACAGCGCCACTTCCAGCCGGCTGCGCACGGCATGATTCGCCTGGTTCAGGAAGTAGATTGCCCGGGGCTGCTGCATCACCCAGTCGCTGGTGCTTGCTTCTTCGGGCTTCATGTCTTCAGCCATCACGATGCGGCGACCTTCTTCAAAACGGTTATATGAGCGGGGTAGCGGAGAAAATGCAGCCGCACAAGTCGCGTTGCACGAAACCCTCAACTTCCTGAAGCGCCGAGCCGCATCGACAGGGATCTGGCAGCGCGCAGTGTGGCGGTCAGCGGCAGGCCGGAAGGCGCAATATCGAAGCCATCCTGGCGGCCGAGCACGGTGACGACCGCTTTCAGGTGCGCGCGGTGATCGAAGACGGGAGCGGCAACGGCAGAGAAGTCCGGCACTGTGGCAGGAAGCGTTGCGGCATACCCTTCGCGGCGGACATCCGCGAGTTCGGTTATGAAACGCGCGGCCGAGGTTTCCCCTTCGCCATCCTGGTGCATCATGGCGCGCAGGTGATGTTCCCACTCGGCATTCGGCAGGTTGGCCATGAAGACCCGGCCGGTCGCAGTCGGCCACAGGCGCACCAGCGACCCGACCTTGATCTCGTAGACACTGTCGGAACGGCCTTCGATCTTGTCGACCACGACAGGCGCATCGCCGTTCCACACCGCGAGCGTCACCGTTTCGCCGAGCTCGGCGGCAAGCTGCGAGATCGCCGCGCGAGCAAGACTGAGAAAATCGGTACGCGAGAGCGAGGCTAGGCCGAGCTGCAGTGCCGAATCGCCGAGATCGTAAAAGCCGGAAAGCCGCTCCTGAGCAACGAAACCCGTGCGCACTAAGCTGACGAGGTAACCATGCGTCATGCTCGGCGTCATGCCGGCGGCAGCCGCGATATCGTTCAGCCGCATGGCGCGGCCCGCGTGCTGGATCGCCATCAGCACCTTCAGGCCTTTTTCAAGCGACTGGATGCCGGCGCCCTTGATCTCCAGGCCCTTGCCCGCCGCTTTCTGTTTTATCGACGTGTCCATGACCTCTCCGCTTGACGTCTTCATCCATCTTTATACAATATAACTGAATGATTTCAAGAATATTGAAATCAGCGCGAAGGAAGGGAGGAGAACCTTGGCGGAATATCTGGTTTGTTCGGAGGATGAGATTGCCGATGGCGGCCGCAAGGTCGTCGCCTGCGGGGAGCGGGAGATCGGCATTTTTCGGGTGAAGGGTGCACTGCATGCCTGGCACAACATGTGCCCGCATCGGCAGGGGCCGATCTGTCAGGGCCGCATCTATCCGCAAGTCATCGAGCCTGTCGATGAAAGGCAAGAGGTGCGGACGCTTCAGTACAATGAAGAGAACATGCACGTGGCCTGTCCGTGGCACGGCTGGGAATTCAACCTGGAAACCGGCCGGAATGCCGGGCCGGCCAAATACCGCCTGCATCGCGCTGAGCTGGCGATCCGGGAGGGGCAGATTTATGTCGTCCTCTGAACCCACTTTTCGCAGCAGTCCCCTTGGGCGCAACGACCCCTATGGCTGGATCGAGGACGCTACCGCGGAGATCGAGAAGGCGACGGCCGAATTGCTGGAGACCGGCGAAGCGTCGCGTGTTTCCGACGAGGCGGTGGCGCGGATGATGACGGCGGCGATCCGCCTCTATGTCGCCAAGAGCGACGGTGAGGAGCGCACCTTCCGGCCGCTGACCGGCACCCGCGACGAGACCGTGACTGCTACCGAAGCGCTGTCGGCCGTTTCGGAAATCCTGCGCGCCTTGCATCTCGGGCCGATGGAACTGGCGCTCTGGTATCGCCGCCGTCCGGACGAATTGTAGGCACACGTAAAAATCCACTCTTTCGCCTGAGGAGAGCGAACATGGATATTACCAACAAGAATCGTGCCCGCGAATTGCCGGTGCAGCAGATCGATGTCTTTACCGACACGCGCGACATCCTCGCGCATGCCAACAAAGCAGCCAGGAAGCGCGGTTTCGAGGACTGGTTGATCTGCGATGTGGACGCCCACCACACCGAGACGATTTCCTGGCACGAGCTGGTGCAATATATCGAGGACCCGGTCATCCGACACCAGGCGATGCTCTTCCACGACGAGAAGATGGGCACCGCTTCCTATGGCCTCAACGGCGACATGGGCCTCAAATATCAGGACGTCGGCGGCCGCATTCCGCACCAGGCCGGCATTCGCGAACAGGTCGATGACGACGTGCATCGCGACGTGACCCTGTCGCGGCGGGCGATGAGCGCTCTTGGCGTCGATTACATGGTGCTGTTTCCAACGCCGATGCTGACGCTCGGCCTGCATCCGCAGCCGGAAATGGAGGTCTATCTCGGTCGCGCCTATAACCGTTGGCTGATCGACAAGGTGCTCTCCAAGGACGACCGGCTGAAGACGCTCGCCTACCTGCCGTTCAATGTGCCCAAGGAAGCGGAACGCACCATCGAGGAGTTCGCCGACCAGCCGGGCGTCATCGGTTTCTGCGTGCCTTCCACCCGCCACAAGCCGGTGCACCACAACGACTACATGCGCGTCTATGCGATGCTCGAAGAGCGCAACCTGCCGATCGCCTTCCATGCCGCCTATCACTGGCAGGACCAGTCGCTGTCGACCATCAACCGGTTCCTCGGCATGCATGCGCTCGGCTTCGTGTGGTGCAACATGGTGCACATGACCAACTGGATCCTCAACGGCATTCCGGAACGCTTTCCGAAGCTGAAGAGCATCTGGGTGGAAAGCGGCCTGGCCTGGATCCCCTTCCTGATGCAGCGGCTCGACGACCAGTACCTGATGCGGCCTTCCGAGGCGCCGCAGCTGAAAAAGCTGCCGAGCGAATACATGCGCGAAAACTGCTGGTACACGACCCAGCCGATGGAAACGGTCAACATGAAGGCGCTTCAGCTGACGCTGGAGATGATCAACGCCGAGAGCCAGCTGCTCTTCGCATCCGACTGGCCGCATTTCGATTTCGACCTGCCGCAGGAGATTTATGACCTGCCGTTCCTGAGCGAGGAGGCAAAGCGGAATATTCTGGGACTGAACGCGGCGAAGTTGTTCGGGCTTGATCCGACGCCAAGAAAGAGCTTGTAGGGTGGGAGGAGTTGGGAGGGGTCTCCGCTCCACGCGAAAACTCCTCCCGCCTGCCGGCGACCCTCCTCGAAGGGGGGAGGGTCATGATCGCCGCATCGCCACACTTCTTCATAGGCTTCCGTTTCGTCTAACAAGGACATTCCAACATGATCATCACCGGAGGCGATTCCATCGCCGCATCGCTCCGCGCGCATGGCGTGGACACCGTCTTCGGCATACCGGGCGCCCAGCTCTACGGCCTGTTCGATGCATTGCAGCGAGACGGCATGCGGGTGATCACGCCGCGGCACGAGCAGACCTGCGCCTACATGGCCTTCGGTTATGCCCGCGCCTCGGGCAATCCCGGCGTCTATTCCGTCGTACCGGGGCCGGGCGTGCTCAATACCGGCGCCGCGCTTCTGACTGCCTGGGGCTGCAACGAACCGGTTCTGTGCCTGACCGGGCAGGTCCCGACCGCCTTTCTCGGAAAGGGCCGCGGCCATCTGCACGAGATGCGCGACCAGCGCGCCGTTCTCGCCGGCATCGCCAAATCCGCTGAACGCGCCGACAGGGCGGGGGAGATTTCCGCGGCAATAGCCCATGCGTTTCGAGAAATGCGCTCGCTGAAGCCCGGCCCGGCGACGGTCGAAATGCCCTGGGAGCAGTTCGTGGCGGAGGGCGAATTCGAGATCGCGCGGGTGCTGGAGACACATCCGGATCCGGTTGCCGATGTAGCGATCGGCGAGGCGGCAGCGGCGATCGGCAGGGCGGAGCGGCCGATGATCTTCGTCGGCCCCGGCGCGTTCGAGGCCGGTGACGAAGTGTTGCGGCTTGCCGAATTGCTGCACGCTCCGGTCGTCGCTTTCCGCTCCGGCCGCGGCGTCGTCTCCAATCGCCATGAACTCGGCCTCACCATCGCTGAAGCACGAGAACTCTGGCCGGAGGTCGACTGCGTCATCGGCATCGGCAGCCGACTCGAAGTTCCGGGTTGGCGTTGGAAACCGAAGCCGGACGTGCCGGTGATCCGGCTGGAGATCGACGCGGAGGAACTGACCCGCACGCCAGAGGCACTCGGCGTGCTCGGCCGGGCAAAGACCTCGCTTATTGCCCTACTCAACGAGATCAGGCCGCGGTCGCCTTCGAACGACTGGCGGGAAGCGGTCCGAAAGGCACGGGCGGAAACGGCGCAGGCCATCCAGGAAATCTCGCCGCATTACGGATATCTGCAGGCGATCCGTGCAGCTCTTCCGGATGACGGCATCCTCGTCGAGGAGGTCTGCCAGTCGGGCTTCGCCTCGTGGTACTGCTATCCGGTCTACGAGCCGCGCACCTTCATCTCGACCGGCTTCCAGGGCACGCTAGGCTTCGGGTTTCCGACCGCGCTCGGCGTCAAGATTGCCCGGCCGGACGTGCCGGTCGTTTCGATATCGGGCGATGGCGGCTTCATGTTCGCCGCCCAGGAACTGGCGACCGCCGCCCAATACGGCATCGACGTGATCACCGTCGTCTTCAACAATTCCGCCTTCGGCAACGTGAAGCGTGACCAGCAACAGGCATTCGGCGGAAGGCTGATCGGTTCGGAGCTGAAAAACCCGGACTTCGACAAGCTTGCCGCTGCCTTCCATGTGGATTTCGTCCGGGTGAATGCGCCGGACGAATTGCGCCGGGCAATCGAGACTTCGATCACCCGCGGCGGCCCGTGGCTGATCGAAGTCCCGCTGTCGCTCGAAAGCGAAGTGAGCCCCTGGAAGTTCATCCACGGGTAATCCGTCGATGACGAATTCCATTCGACATCGACGAAAAGACCTATCGTCATGGCAGGGAGCCGTATAAAGTCGGCTCCAAGATTTCGATCCGGGGAGGGCATCGTTTCCGTGACGTCAGATCAGAAAACTATGCGTATCGCCGTACTCACGGCGGTCCTGCCGGCTTCGGTGGTCTCGACGCTCGAAGGCATGGGCGGACGGCAAATGTCGGTCGCCGACGTAGCTGCAGGCGGTGAGATGCCAGGCGTGCAGGTGCTGGTCACCGATCCCGGCGTCGGCGCCAACGCGGATGTACTCGCAAAATTCCCGGACCTGAAGCTTGTCGCCTGTTACGGCATCGGCATCGACTCGATCCATATGCCGACCGTCAAGGCACGCGGCATCGGTGTTTCCAATACGCCGGGCCTGCTCACCGAGGATGTCGCCGACCTCGCCATGGCGCTGATGCTAGCTTCCGCCCGCGATATCGTGCCCCAGACCCAATATATACGCGACGGTCGATGGACGACGATCGCGGCAAAAGTCCCGCTCGGCCGGTCGCTCAAGAACAAGGCGATCGGCATTGTCGGGCTCGGCAATATTGGCGCGGCGATTGCAGAACGGGCCGACGCTTTCCGCATGCGGGTTTCGTATCATGGTCCGCGGCAGAAACCTGTCCCCTATACCTACATGCCGGACCTCGTCGCGATGGCCAAGGAAAGCGATTTTCTCGTCGTCGCCAGCCGCGGCGGCGAGGACACGAAGAACATCGTCAATCGGGCAGTGCTGGAGGCGCTTGGACCTCAGGGCACGCTGGTCAACGTCTCGCGTGGTTCGATCGTCGATGAGGCGGCGCTGGTGGAGGCCCTCAGAACCGGCAGGTTGGGCTTTGCGGCCTTGGACGTGTTCGCCAAGGAGCCGAAGGTTTCGGAAAAGCTGCTGTGGATGCCTAATGTCATCATGACGCCGCACCAGGGCAGCGCCACCACGGAAACTCGCCTCGCCATGGCCCTTCTGCTGGTCGACAATGTCCATGCGTTTTTCAAGGGAACGCCGTTGCCGACGCCGGTGGTTCCGATCGCAATCTGGGCTTTTGAACTCTAGGGGGGAAGTCACATGGCATTTCAACGTCACGTCATCGGACTGGCAGGGCAGGACGACGGGCAGGAAGTCGTCACCGAATTCGACCGAGCCTCGGTCACCGACGAGGAATGGGCCGTCCGCGTCGATCTCGCCGCCGCCTATCGGCTCGCCGCGCTCTACGGCTGGGACGACCTCATCTACACGCATATCTCGGCCCGCGTGCCAGGCACGGAAAATCACTTCCTGATCAATCCGTTCGGGATGGCCTTCGACGAGATCAAGGCGAGCAACCTCGTCAAGATCGACCACGAGGCGAAGATCATCGGCAAGTCCGACTACCCGGTGAACGGCGCCGGTTTCGTCATCCACCACGCCGTGCACAAGGCGCGCCACGAGCTGAACTGCGTCATGCATTTGCATACCGAGGCCGGCATGGCGCTTTCCATGCTCGATTGCGGCCTGCTGCCGCTCTCCCAGCATTCGATGTTCTTCTACAACCGCATCGGCTATCACGGCTATGAGGGGCTGGCGCTCAACATGGAAGAGCAGGAACGGCTGATCCACGACCTCGGCCCGCACAAGAACATGATCCTCAAGAACCATGGCACGCTGACATCAGGCGAAAGTGTGGGCGAGGCGTTCGTTTGGACCTTCTGGCTGGAGAAAGCCGCCCGCGCCCAACTCGCCGCCATGGCCGCCCAGCCGCGAGGCCTCAGCATTCCCGAAGAAAAGATCGCCGAACTGACCGCCCACATGTACGAGATGTCGCCGGCCAAGCCGGGGCTGAAGGAATGGCCGGCGATGCTGAGGAAGCTGGACCGGATCGATCCGAGCTATCGTGATTGACATCTGAATGCCTCCCTGAGGGAATATGGCAGGTCTCGCTCTTGTTCTCCGCAACGAAAAAAGCCGGCGTTTCCACCGGCTTTTTTTATCTGTTTCAGCAAGTCTTACTGCTGCGGGATCTGGGCGATCGCGACATAGTCCTTCCACTCCGCGATCGTCTTGATCATCAGAGCCTGGGCTTCGGCCGGGGTAGAGATATAGGGGTCGCCGCCCTGGTCGGCCAGGAACTTCTGAGTTTCCGGCTGCTGCAGGACGGTGTTGAACCAGCCGTTGATCTTGTTGATGATGTCTTCCGGCGTGCCCTTGGCAACCATGGCACCCCACCAGCCGAGCTGGTCGACGTCAAAGCCCTGTTCCTTCAGGGTCGGAATGTTCGGAGCGCCCTTCATGCGTTCCGGCGAGCCGACGCCGAGAAGACGGAAGCGGCCTTCGCGCTGCTGGGAGAGGGCGAAAACCGGGTCGTAGGAGCCGAAATCCATTGCGCCGCTGGTGATGTCGTTGAGCGAGTCGGCGGCGGTCTTGTACTGGACCGAAACGGTCTCGAGGCCGGCTTTCTGCTTGTAGACTTCGGCCATGACCTTGCCCGAAGTGGCGTTGACGGCATAGGAGCCACCGTCGCCCTTTTCCTTCATGGCGGCGGTCAGTTCCTTCAGGTCCTTGTAGGGCGCGTCCTTGGCGACGGCGATCATGAAGGCCTGCTTGTTGATGGTCGCGATCGTCATCAGGTCCTTGCCGACGTCGATCGGCGGCTTCTTCATGATCCACATGTTGCCGGCGATCGAGTTGCCGGAGTGAACGAAGATCGTGTAGCCATCCGGCTTGGAGCGTGAGGTGTATTCAGCAGCGATGTTGCTGAGTGCGCCCGGCTTGTTTTCGACGATGATCGTGGCGCCCGCGATCTTGGACACCTTGTCCGCAAAATAGCGGACGAGAACGTCGGCGCCGGAACCTGCCGGGAAGGCGCAGACGAAGGTGATCGTCTGGTCCGGATAAGCGGCCTGAGCGGGCGTAACGTTTGCAATCTGTGCGACCGCCAGCATCGCCACGGCGGCGGTGGCTTGCGCGATCTTCTTAAGCCATTTTGTCACTTTTCATCTCCTATGGCGGTTCGTAAGGGTCCCTGCGAAAGAACCTGCCGCACTATGGCGAGAGGGTCTTTCGAATCGGTTGATTAATTTTGCGGAATCTTGGCCATGGCCACATACGTCTTCCACTCCTCGACTGTCTTGGCGAGCAGTGCCTGACCCTCGTCCGGGGTGCCGACATAGACGTCGCCGCCGAATTTCGCGAGGAAGGCGACGGTATCAGGCTGAGCCAGGACTTCGTTGAACAGCGCGTTGATCTTGTCGACCACCGGCTTCGGCGTCGCCTTCGGAACGAAGGAACCCCACCAGCCGAGCTGGTCGATGTCGTAGCCCTGTTCCTTGGCGGTCGGGATGTTCGGCAGTGACTTCAGCCGGATCGGCGAACCGGTCGCGAGGATCCGGACACGCTTCTCGTTGGCCTGCGACAGGGAGAAGACCGGGTCGTGGACGCCGTAGTCGAGAGAACCGCTCAGCAGGTCGTTGAGCGAATCCTTGGCATCCTTGAACGAGACTTCGACCGGATCGACGCCAGCGACCTGCTTGTAGATTTCACCGAGAACCTTGCCGGACGTGGCAGCCGTCGCGTAGCTGGCGTTGTTGCCCTTTTCCTTCAGCACCTTGGTCAGTTCCTTCATGTCCTTGATCGGGCTGTCGTAAGCCACGACGAACATGAAGGCCTGCTTGTTGATGAAGGAGGTCGTCTGCAGCTCCTTGACGACATCGATCGGCGGCGTCTTGAACAGCGACATGTTGGCGGCCGTCGACGTGCCGGAATGAACATAGATCGTATATCCGTCCGGCTTGGCGCGAGCGGTGTACATGGCGGCTATGTTGCCGGCGGCCCCCGGCTTGTTTTCGACGATCACCGTCTGGCCGGAGACCTTGGCGAACTTGTCGGCAAAGAAGCGGACCAGAACGTCGGCGCCGGAGCCGGCCGGGAAGGCGCAGACGAACGTGATCTGGCCGTTCGGATAGGCACTTTGGGCGAATGCGCCAAAAGGTGCGAGTGCCGCCGCGGCGGCGGTCGCGATCATCAGGTTTCTGCGTGAGATTTCAGTGGTCATCGGCACAAGTTCCTCCCTTGAACGCCCCAGTCATTCCCATAAAAGGTTCCCGTGAAGCCTGTTGAACAGGCCTCAGTTTTGCGGAATCTTCGCGAGCGCCACATAGTCACGCCACTCCTCGACGGTCTTCGCAAGAAGCTCGTCGACCTCCTTCGGCGTACCCTTGTAGACGTCCCCACCGAACTTGTTCAGGAAGGCTTCCGTTTCCGGCTTGTCGAGCACTTCCTGGAACAGCGCGTTCAGCTTCAGGACCACATCGTCCGGCGTCTTGGCCGGCACGAACACACCCCACCATCCAAGCTGGTCGACATTGAGGCCATATTCCTTGATGGCCGGAATCTCGGGTGTCGATTTCATGCGCTGCGGCGAGCCGACCGCAAGCAGCCGCAGGCGCCCCTCGCGTTGCTGGCTAAGCGCGAAGACCGGATCGAGCGCCGCGAAATCGAGCTGGCCGCTGGTGATGTCGTTCAGGGAATCAGGACCGGTCTTGTAAGAGACCTCGGTCGCCGAGACGCCAGCCAGCTGCAGGTAGACTTCGGCGAGAACCTTGCCGGAGGTTGCCGTCGAGCCGTAGGTGGCATCGCCCGCCTTTGCCTTCAGATGCTCGGTGAGCTGCTTCATGTCCTTGATCGGGCTGTCTGCCGCCACCGCGATCATGAAGGGCTGCTTGTTGATGAACTGAACGCCGCGCAACGCTTTGGTGACGTCGATCGAAGGTTTCTTGAACAGCGACATGTTGGCCGCGGTCGAGGTGCCGGAATGGATATAGACCGTGTAGCCGTCGGGCTTGGCGCGGCTGACATATTCGGCGGCGATATTGCCGTTGGCACCCGGCTTATTTTCCACGATCACCGTCTGCTTGGAAACAGTCGCCACCTTTTCGGAGAAGAAGCGGACCAGAACGTCGGCGCCGCTGCCGGCCGGAAAGGCACATACGAAGGTGATCGTCGTGTTGGGATAGCTGGATTGCGCGAACGAGACACCCGGGAGCAGGGCGGCCATGGTGGCCGCCGCAATCAGGGTGCGTCTCGTCAGTTTCGGATGTTGTTCAGTCATTGGCTCCTCCTCCAAAAAACTGTTGGGAATGTCTGTTATTCCTCCTGGAACGCCTCCTCGCGGGTCTTGCGGAACTGCGGGAAGATGATCAGGCAAAGCATCAGGAGCGTCGCCGCCAGAAGCGTGGCCGAGATCGGACGGTTGATGAAGATCATCGGGTCGCCGCGCGAGATGACCAGCGAACGGCGCAGGTTTTCCTCCATCAGCGGACCGAGAATGAAGCCGAGCACCATTGGCGCAGGCTCGCAGCCGAGCTTGAAGAGGACGTAGCCAAAGACCGTAAAGACGATCATCAGAACCATCATGAACGGCTCGGTGCTCGTCGAGTAGACACCGATCGCGCAAAACAGCAGGATCGCCGGATAGAGCAGGCGGTAGGGAACCGACAGCAGTTTCACCCAGATGCCGATCATCGGCAGATTGATGACGACGAGCATGAGGTTGCCGATCCACATCGAGGCGACCATGCCCCAGAAGAGGTCCGGCCGGGTGGTCATGACGGCTGCACCCGGCTGGATGCCCTGGATGATCATCGCGCCCATCATGATCGCCATGATAGGGTTCGAAGGAATGCCGAGCGTCAGGAGCGGGATGAACGACGTCTGAGCGGCAGCGTTGTTGGCCGCTTCCGGACCCGCGACGCCTTCGACGGCGCCGGTGCCGAACTTGCGCGGGTTCTTCGAGATCTTCTTTTCCAGCGTATAGCTGGCAAAGGAGGCAAGAACCGCGCCGCCGCCCGGCAGGATGCCGAGGAGCGAGCCGAGGCCCGTGCCGCGGAGGGCGGCTGGATAGGCTTCCCTGAATTCCTTCTTGGTCGGCCACATGTCGCGCATGCGGGTGCTGATCGCTTCGCGGGGCGGCGGCGGATTCTCGAGGTTGCGGATGATTTCCACGATGCCGAAGAGGCCGAGAACCAGCGGCAGGAAGTCGATGCCTTCCCACAGACCCGAAAGGCCGAAGGTATAGCGGGTAAGACCCGTGTTGATGTCGGTGCCAACGAGGCCGAGCAGCAGGCCGATCAGCACCATGGCGACGGCTTTCAGGACCGAACCGTGCGCCAGAACGATCGCCATGACGAGACCGAGCAGCATCAGCGCGAAATAATCCGGCGAATTGAACTGCTGGGCGATCGAGGCGAGGGGCGGACCGAAGGCGGCGATGAAGACGGTGCCGATCGTGCCGGCAAAGAACGAGCCGAGGGCGGCGATCGCGAGTGCCGCACCCGCACGGCCCTTGCGGGCCATCTGATGCCCCTCGATACAGGTCACGACCGAGGAAGCCTCGCCCGGCATGTTGACCAGGATCGAAGTGGTAGAGCCGCCATATTGTGCCCCGTAATAGATGCCGGCCAGCATGATCAGCGACGAAAGCGGATCAAGCCCGAAGGTGATCGGCAGCAGGATGGCAAGCGCAGGAATAGGCCCGATGCCGGGAAGAACGCCGATCAGCGTGCCGAGTACGACGCCGATCAGACAGAACATCAGGTTCTCTAGCGAGCCTGCAGCCATGAAGCCGGTTGCGAGGTGTTCAAAGACTTCCATGGATTACCTGCCCCACCAGACGGGCATCGGCTGCCCAAGCGCGTACACGAAGATGATAACGACAAACGCCGCTGTGGTGACCGCGAAGACGACAGTCTCGACGGGGTTGACGTCGCGCCGTGCATAGGCGGCGAACATGATCAACAGGACCGAGGAGATCACCGCGCCGATTTCAGCGATCAGCATGCCGAAGGCGGCAATCGCCAGCAGAATGAAGATGATCGGGCGCAACCGGATGCGTTCGATGGCCGGACCCTCGATCGCCAGTGACTTTACCGTGACGATCAGCCCGATCAGTGCGATCAGGCCGCAAATGATCATCGGGAAATAGCCAGGGCCCATGTTGCGGGCGGAACCGAAGGTGAGGTCCGAACCGACATAGAGGCCGATCGCACCGAAAAGGATGAACAAGATGCCCGCGCCGAAATCCTGCGGACTTTTGATTACCATGGTTTCCTCCCTGAAAACCCGACTGTGTGAAACGGTCTGGCTCCCCTTGGGCGCCGGCCAAACCGCCATTATGCATGTTCCTCGGGCCGCGCCTCGAATTCGCAGCCCTGAATTCGTCTATGGGCAAACAGATTTGACTATATACAAGAGTATTCCTCTTGTCAGTCAATCGAATTCCGCGGTCTCCCCTGTCGATGAGATACCACAGCCGCCCAGTGTTTTCGATCCTATCGCATTTATATCAGGAAACCAGATATCGCAGGTGTAATTTGGTGGCATCCTTTCCTGTTTTTGATGCGTGGATTGAAGCTCTCAATTGCAGCAGCCGTCTCCCAAGGGCTTGTCCGAAAGCGTGTTCGGGCAGATATGAAATTGGTTTTGAACAAAGTCAATTATACTTTATCAAAAATAGTTGACAGGCGCATGTGCGTCGGGAGAGATTGTCGTCAGGATTTCAAAGGATAACAAAATGAAGATTTCTGTTGTGGGAGGAGGAATTGGTGGGCTGACGGCGGCATTGTCGCTGCTCCGCCAGGGGTTTGACGTCGACGTGTACGAACAGGCGGTCGAGCTGAAAGAAGTCGGCGCCGGCGTTCAGGTCAGCGCCAACGGAACGCGAATCCTGTTTTCGCTCGGGCTCGAAGAAGACATCATGTCGATCGCCTCCCAGGCGCAGGGCAAGGAGATTCGTCTCTGGAACACCGGACAGACCTGGAAACTGTTCGACCTCGGTCCGCTTTCCATCGAGCGCTACGGCTTTCCCTATATCACCATCCACCGCAACGACCTGCACCAGACGTTGGCAGCCGGCGTGCGCCGCATCAAGCCCGATGCGATCAAGCTGTCCAAGAAATGCGTCGGGATAACCCAGGACGACAAGGGCGCGACGATCACTTTCGCCGACGGCACCACCGCAACGTCCGACATCGTGGTCGGCGCCGATGGCGTGCATTCGAAGATCCGCGAAACGCTGTTCGGCCGCGACGATCCGAAATTTACCGGCATCGTCGCCTGGCGCGGCGTCATCCCGGTCGAGCGGCTGCCGGAGCGCATGCTGCGGCCCGTCGGCACCAACTGGATCGGCCCCGGCGGCCACGTCATCCAATACCTGCTGCGCGGCGGCAAGCTGATGAATTACGTCTCGGTAGTCGAGCGCTCCAACTGGCAGGTGGAATCCTGGTCGGTCGCCGGCACGACGGAAGAATGCCTTGCCGATTACGAAGGCTGGCATGAGGACATTCATACGCTGATCAAGGCGATCGACGTTCCCTACAAGTGGGCGCTGATGCTGCGCCCGCCGATGGACGACTGGACCCGTGGTCGCGTGACGCTGCTCGGCGACGCCTGCCATCCGACATTGCCCTTCCTTGCCCAGGGCGCGGTCATGGCGATCGAGGACGGCTTCGTCCTCGCACGCGCGCTTGCCGAGAACAACGGCAATTACGAAGCGGCTTTTGCCGGTTACGAAGCGGCCCGCGTCGAGCGCACCGGCAAGATCGTTCGTGGTGCGGAAGGTAATCTCAGCCGCTTCCACAACGCCGCATTGAAGGATCCGAAGCTCGCCGAGGATTACGTCAATGCCGAATGGCAGGAAGACAAGGTCAAGCAGCGCTACGAATGGCTGTTCACCTACGACGCCACCTCGGTGCCGGTCGTGGCGGGAACCAGATCGCAGGAAGCGGTCGCTTAAAGGCACATTCGCGGCTCAATCTCAAAAGCCCGTTCCCCGGTTTCCACCGGCCGAGCGGGCGATGCATAACGGGTAGAACAGCATGACCACCAAGGCGGAATGGCAGCGGATCCCGCTGATCGTCTCCTTTCCGGAGACCGCGAAATATACCGAGACCTACGGCTTTGCGGGCAATTCCGGCAAGGTGAACCTCGAAGGCCAGCTTCTGCGCGGCGGCAACGCGCCGTCGAAAACGGTCTACGTCTTCATGCACCCGACCTCGACGCTGCAGCTCCTGCCGATGCCCACCGCGCTCGCCGATGCCGGTCTGCACGTGTTGTGCGCCGCCAGCCGCTATCCGAAGAACGACACCGCCCTCATCATGGAAAAGGTGGCGATCGATCTTGGCAAATGGCTCGACTATGCCCGTGGCGAACTGGGCTACGAGAAGGTCGTGCTGGTCGGCTGGTCAGGCGGCGGTTCGCTGTCGCTGTTTTACCAGGCGCAGGCCGAGAACCCGACGATCACCCACACGCCGGCCGGCGACGAGGTCAACCTCGTCCACGCGGGACTGAAGCCCGCCGACGGCGTGATCTTCATCGCCGCCCACCTGTCGCGTGCCGAAACGCTGACCGAATGGCTCGACCCGTCGGTTCTCGACGAGCTGAACCCGGATCTCCGCGACCCGGAATTCGACATCTATTCGCCGGACTGCCCGCACCAGCCCCCTTATTCGGCGGAATTCATCCAGCGGTTCCGCGCCGCCCAGGTCGCCCGTAACCGCAAGATCACCCATTGGGCGCTCGATATGCTGGCGGAACTAAAGCGCCGCGGATCGTTCGAACAGGAACGTGCCTTCGTCGTCCACCGCACCATGTGCGACGTGCGCTGGTTCGACGGCACGATAGACCCGAACGACCGGCCGATCGGCAAGAGCTATATGGGCGATCCGCGCACGGTGAACGTCGGTCCGGTCGGGCTTGCCCGCTTCACGACGCTGCGCTCCTGGCTTTCGCAGTGGAGCTACGACCTCTCGAATGCCAAGGGTCCGATGAACGCGGCGCTGATAAAGCGCTCGCCGGTGCTACAGATCGAGAACAATGCCGACGAGGCGGTTCCAGCGACACATAATCCGACGATCCGGGCGGCGCTCGCGACCGAAAACAAGGAATACATGACCATCCCCCATGCGACCCATTATTACCTCGGCCAGCCGGAGCTTCTCAAAGCCTGCATCGACCGGGTGATCGACTGGAGCCGCCGCCAGGGATTGTTGGCTTGAAAGACAAGCCGGAGCTCGTCGGGAGCGGGCGCCGGACCATCGGGAGGCTTGACCGTGAGCTTTAATGAAAAGCACCACCGTCCATTCCGGAACGGTGGTGCTCCAATTTCATCTTCCGCCTTCACAGCAGGGTCAGGGACCGGCGATTCGTCCGGCCCCCAATTGGCTACCTCAAGCCGCCGCCGACTTCCTGGCGATCATGCCGGCCTTCTTCTTCACCCATGCCTTCATGGCATCATGGGCTTCCGAAGCCGCTTGTTCCAGATAGCCCGGCTCTTCGGTGCGGGCGGTGATCTCAAGGCGCAGGCCGTTCGGGTCGAAGAAGTAGATCGAGTTGATGAACTCGTGGTCGATGACGTCGGTCGTCTTCACGCCGGCGTCCTGCAGCCGCTTCTTGAACTTCAGGACCTCCTCGACGGAATCGACTTCCATGGCGAAGTGCTGGACCCAGTCCGGCGTATTCGGCGAGGGGAGTGGCATGGTGTTTTCGCCGAGGTCGAAGAAGGCCATGTAGGAGCCGTCGCCCATCTCGAAGAAGAAATGCGCATAGGGCTTTTCTTCGCCCGTCGACGGCACCTTGTCGGCGGTCATGCAGTTGACCAGCGGCAGGCCAAGCAGGTCCTCGTAGAACTTGCGGGTCTCTTCGCCATCGCGGCAGGGGTAGGAAAAGTGATAGAGTTTGCGAAGCTTCGGTGCGTCAACCATGGTGGTTCCTCCATATCCAGGCTTGTTGCATTGGTCGTGATGGTAGGCCTTTGCCGACCCTCCCATGTCCACCTCCAGGGTGGACATGCCCAGCACAGATTCGTTCCCGACCTTGGAGGCGTCAATGCCTGCTCCTGATGGAGACAACGTGACCGTGATGGCGGCCCTCATGGACGAAGTCGGGGAGCCCGGCTTCCCGGAAAAATTCCTGGAAACCCTGCGCGGCATTGCCGGCACCGATTTCTGTTCCGCTTTCCAGGCCGAGGAAGACGGATCGCTCACCTATCTCTTTGCCTGTGGCTACCACTCGACCATTCCAGGTTTTGCCGAGCGCGCCTCGCTCGATTATGCCCGCCGTTACTGGCTACGCGATCGGGTGACCCGCCAGATGCTGAACGGTGGACCTGGACTTGCCAAGGTGCAGGTCATTCGCCAGGCCTGGAACGGCATCCGCGACCCCGAATACCGCCGCGACTGCTACGAGCGAGCCCATGTGCTCGAACGCTTGACCATCTATCACTCGGAGGAGCCTCGGATCTTCGCCAGCCTCTATCGCACCCGCGAAAGCGGCCCGTTCCCGCTGGCTGCGGTCGAACGGTTAGAAGCCTTTGCCGCGCTGTTGATGGCCATGGTCGTCAAACACGTGCGCCTGCTGGGCCGGTCGCAGACGGCGCCGTTGCATCCGCCGCAACAGGAGATCGCGGGGCGGCTGCTGCAGGCAGGATTTGCACTTTCGAGCCGCGAGGCAGAGGTTTCCGCCGGCCTGCTGCTCGGCCGCACGCATCGGGAAATTTCAGAAAAGGTCGGCCTCGCGCTTTCGAGCATCGTCACCTATCGTCAGCGCGCCTATCGCAAGCTGGGGGTCAACGACCGCCGCGGCCTCGAAGCGCTTTATGAAGGAATTTCGCGCGTTTAGCGCATCAGTTCGAGGAGGGATTTTTCAGATGATTTCGATCAAGGATCGTGTTGCCATTGTCACAGGCGCCAGCTCAGGCATCGGCTGGGGTATCGCCAAGGCGATTGCTGCCGAAGGCGCCATAACCGTGCTTGCTGCCCGTAGCGTCGACAAATTGGAAAAGTTGGCCGCCGAGATCGAGGCCGAAGGTGGCCAGGCGCTCGTCTTGCCGACCGATGTTACCGACGACGCGCAGGTCGAAAAGCTGTTCGCCACCGTCAAGCAGAAATACGGCCGCCTCGACATCCTGATCAACAACGCCGGCATAGCCGACCATACGCCGGTCGAAAAACTCACCAACGAACGCTGGCACGAAGTGATCGGGGCGAACCTGCACTCGGTCTTCTATTGCAGCCGCGCCGCCTTCGTCATCATGCGGGACCAGAAGCGCGGCCGGATCATCAACATGGGCAGCCTGTCGTCCAAGGTGCCGCGCGGCCACACCGCCGCCTATACGGCGAGCAAGTTCGCGCTTGAGGGCCTCACCCGCTCGCTCGCCGTCGACGGTCGTGAGCATGGCATCGCGGTCTCCATGGTGCATCCGGGCTCGACGGTCAGCTCGCTGGTTCCCGGCGTCACCGACAAGGTCAGACCCGCAACGATGATGCCTCTGGACGTGGCGCGGATCGTCGTGCTGATGGCGACGCTGCCAGATGACGTGAACCTTTACGAAAGCATCATCCTGCCGGTCGAAATGCCGTTCCTCGGCCGCGGTTAAGCATCGGTTCAGCACGTCGTGAAGCGGGGTCCTTTTCGTAAGGACTGAAACGGAAAGCCGCTTGACGCATATTCGGGTCCCTGATATCCATTTTCCCAGTAGGGAGAATTTGCTATGGAAAACCAGACCGAATCGGCTGCCGCCAGCCAGAACAATGGCAAGTGGGGCGAATATGTTACCGTGGATTTCGACGAGGGCATCGCCTGGGTGACGCTCAATCGTCCGAAGCAGCGCAACGCCATCAACCCGGGCATCGTCTGGGAAATGAACGCCATCATGGATGCGCTGGAAGAAGACGACCGCTGCAAGGTGATGGTCGTCACCGGCGCCGGCGAATCCTTCTCGGCCGGCATGGACCTGAAGGAATATTTCCGCGCCACCGACAAGGTGCCGCCGATCCAGCGCGAACGCCTGTTCCGGGCGAACGCCGCTTGGCAGTGGCGCCGGATGATGTATTTCCCGAAGCCGACCATCTCCATGGTCAACGGCTGGTGTTTCGGCGGCGCCTTCCAATTCCTGGTCGGCTGCGACCTGGCCATCGCCTCGGAAGACGCCATCTTCGGCCTTTCGGAAATCAACTGGGGCATCATCCCGGCCGGCATCGTCACCAAGTCGGTACTGGAGACGATGAGCTTCCGCGACGCGATGTATTACATCATGACCGGCGAGACGTTTACCGGCCAGCAGGCCGCTGAAATGAAGCTGGTCAACAAGGCCGTTTCGCCGGACGAGCTGAAGGCCGAGACACGCAAGCTCGCCATGACCCTGATCGGCAAGAACCCTTTCGTGCTGCGCCAGGCCAAGACCGCTTGCCGCTTCACCCGCGATCTCACCTGGGAACAGGCCGGCGAATACCTGATGGCGAAGTCCGACCAGACGGAACTGCGCGATCCGGACAACGGCCGCAACACCGGCATGAGTCAGTTCCTGGACGAGAAATCCTTCCGCCCGGGCCTTGGTGCTTACCGTCGCGATTAAGAAGTGGCTCCCATGGCTGATACGATGACCACAGCTCCCAAGGCGCTCGATCCGGCCAAGCCGTTCGATCTTGACCGCCTGCTGCGCCCACGATCCATCGCGATCGTGGGCGCGTCGCCGGATCCCGCCTCGATCGGCGGCGGCGTGCTGGCGAACCTCGAGCTCTTCAAATATGCCGGCGAGCTGCATCTCGTCAGCCGTTCGCGCGACGAGATCAACGGCCGCCGCTGCGTGAAGACCATCGGCGACTTGCCGAACGGCATCGATGTGGTGATCCTCATCGTGCCGCAGGCAGCGATCAAGGAATCGGTCCTTGCTTGCGTCGAGCGCGAAGTCGCGGGCGTCGTCGTCTACTCGTCCGGCTTTGCCGAAGCCGGCGAAGACGGTCGCAGACAGCAGGACGAACTTGCCGAGATCTGCCGCAAGGCGGGCATGGCCATGCTCGGGCCCAACTGCATGGGCTATACCAATTATGTCGACGGCATTCCGCTAACCTTCGAGCCGGTCGATTTGCGCGGCGTCGGCGAGCGCGCCCGCGTCGCGATCGTAGCCCAGAGCGGCGCGACGGCCGCCAACATCCGCTTCGCCATGCATTCCCGCGAAATTGCGGTCTCCTATGTCATCGCCACCGGCAACGAGGCGGCGCTCGCGGCTGAAGATCTGGTCGCCTGGCTGATCGAGGATAAGGACAACGCAGTCGTCGCGGTCTATGTCGAACAGGTCAAGAACCCTCAAAAGTTTCTCGCCGTCGCACGGCGCGCCCGCGAACTCGGCAAGCCGATCGTCATGCTGCATCCCGGCTCGAGCGAGCGCGGCAAGCAGGCGGCGCAGTCGCATACCGGCGCGCTCGCCGGCGACCATGCTCTGATGCAGACGGCGGTGCGCAACGAGGCCGTCGCGTTGGTCGAGACGACCGACGAACTGTTCGACGTCACCACGATCCTCGCCCGTTATCCATCGCCGCCACCGGGCGAGGCGGGCATCGTCACCAATTCCGGAGCCATCCGCGGCCTCTGCTTCGATTTCTGCGAACGCGTCGGCCTGCCGATTGCGACGCTGTCGGAGGAGGTACATGCTGAGCTCACCACGCAGGTGCCGCCTTACGTCCATGTCGACAACCCGTTCGACATCGGCACCACCGGTTTTTCCAATCCCGCTATCTTCGGCACCTCTACGGCATCCATGCTGAAGGACCCGAGCGTCGGCATCGTCTTCCTGTCGCATGCCGGCGGCTCGCCGCCGATGCAGATCAAGAAGTCGGACGCGATCATCCCGGTTGCGGCGACCGCCGAGAAGCCTGTGATCCTCAATATCATCGGCGACGACTATCCGCTCGATCCGACCTTCATGAAGGCCGTGCGCGACAGCGGCATCCCGTTCTTCCGCTCGCCGGAGCGCGCATTGCGCGCCATGGCGGTGGTCATGAACTATGCCGCCGCGCTTGCTGCCACTCGGGACCGAGCGCCGGAAGGCGAACGGATGAAGCAGGTCCCGGCCTCCGGCCTTGTCGTCGAATACGAAGGCAAGCGGATTCTCTCCGAACTCGGTATCCAGATCCCCAAGGGCTCTTTGGCGAAATCTGCCGGCGAAGCGGCAAGGATCGCCGCCGAAATCGGTTATCCGGTGGTGATGAAGGCGCAGGCGGCCGAACTGGCTCACAAGAGCGATGTCGGCGGCGTGATCGTCAACATCGCCGACGAGGCGGCGCTGCGCACGGCTCATGAGAAGATGTATGCCAGCATCGCCACGCATAAGCCGGGCCTGAAACTCGATGGCGTGCTGATCGAGGGCATGGCTCGCCCAGGCCTCGAAATGGTGGTGGGCGCCAAGCGCGATCCGCAATGGGGTCCTGTCGTGCTCGTCGGTCTCGGCGGCGTCTGGATCGAGGCGCTGGCGGACGCCCGCTTGCTGCCGGCTGATATCAGCCGCGAGCGGGCAATCGCCGAAATCCACAAGCTGAAGGCATCGAAGCTGCTTGGGGCCTTCCGTGGCCAGCCGGCACGCGATGTCGAAGCGATTGCCGACGTGGTCGTGAAGCTCGGCGGGCTCATGCGCTCGACGCCGGAGATCGTCGAAGTCGATATCAACCCGCTCGTTGTCTATGGCGAGGGGGACGGGGTTCTGGCTCTCGACGCGCTATTCGTGGTGCGATGAGGCGCTGGCCGGCGTCGATATTCTGCAAGAAGGCCGATCAGGCTCTGCCGTCATCCTCGGCCTTGTGCCGAGGATCTGCAATATCAGCAGTTGAGATGCTCGGGACAAGCCCGAGCATGACGATGGGGAGCCGCGGGCCCAGGCCAAAACCGGGTGAGGACACAGGCCCTCGCTTCGATATTCGAAAGCCGTCGCGAGGGAGGAAACCGTGATGCAGACCCAACCCTATGGTGAATTGAGGCTCTTTGTGGATGGCGAGTGGTTAGGCTCCGAAGGCCGGGTGACGGAAGACGTCATCAATCCGGCGACCGGCGAGCCGATCGGCGCCCTGCCGCATGCGACCCTGGAAGACCTCGAGCGGGCCGTGGCAGCTGCCACCCGTGAATTCAAGGCATGGAAGGCGACGACGGCCTACGACCGCGCCAAGGTCATTCGCAAGGCTGCCGATATTCTGCGCGAACGGGCGAACGAGATTGGCCGGCGCATGGTGCTCGACCAGGGTAAGCCGCTCGGCGAGGCGATTCCGGAAGTCCATATCTCGGCGGACATTCTCGACTGGACCGCCGACGAGGGCCGCCGCACCTACGGCCGCATCGTGCCTTCGCGTGTGCCGGGCGCCCGCTGGATGGTCACCAGGGAACCGGTCGGTCCCGTCGCCGGCTTCACGCCCTGGAATTTCCCGGGCGTCATTCCAGCGCGAAAAATTTCCGCAGCACTTGCAACCGGCTGCACCATGGTCATCAAGCCCTCGGAAGAGACGCCTTCGACCGTGCTCGAAATTGCCCGCGCGCTGCAGGATGCAGGCCTACCGAATGGCGTATTGAACGTGGTCCACGGCAGGCCGGGAGACGTCTCCGAACACCTGATCGCCTCGGACGGCATCCGCAAGATCACCTTCACCGGCTCAACCGCCGTCGGCCAGCATCTCGCCGTTCTCGCCGCCAAGGCCGGCGTCAAGCGCGCCACGATGGAACTCGGCGGTCATGCGCCCGTGCTGATCTTCGGAGATGCCGATATCGACCACGCGATCCGCGTCATGGTCCATGCGAAATACCGCAACGCCGGCCAGGTCTGTATCTCGCCGACCCGATTCTACGTGCATGACAGCGTCCACGACAAGTTCGTCGACGGTTTTGCCAAGGCGGCGTCGGCTCTGAAAGTCGGCGATGGCCTCGATCCGTCGAACCAGATGGGACCGCTCGCCAACAGCCGTCGCGTGCCCTCCATGGAACGCATGGTGGCGGATGCCGTGCAGCGCGGCGCCACGGTCAAGGCCGGCGGCGAGCGGGGCAGCAATCGCGGCTATTTCTTCCAGCCGACGGTTCTCGCCGACGTGCCGCAGGATGCGATCATCATGAATGACGAGCCCTTCGGCCCGGTCGCGGTCACCGCCCGCTTCACCTCCTTCGACGAGGTGATCGAACAGGCGAACAGGCTGCCTTACGGCCTTGCATCCTATGCCTTCACCCGGTCGAGCCAGACCGCCGCGATGGTGAGCGACGCGCTCGAGGCCGGCATGGTCGGTATCAACAACAATTTCATCTCGATGGCGGAAACGCCGTTCGGCGGCGTCAAGCAGAGCGGTTACGGCTCGGAAGGCGGTACCGAGGGCATGGACGCCTATCTCGTCACCAAAATGACCAGCCTTTCATAAGGTCCGGAACCTTTCAGGAGAACACGATGACCATTGAAGCAAGTGATCTGGGCGGAGAGAACGTCAAGGTCGAATTCGAGGACGGCATTGCCTGGGTAAAGCTGAACCGTCCGGACAAGCGCAACGCCATGAGCGTCGGCCTGGCCGAAGACATGATCCGGGTGCTCGACGCGCTAGAAATCGACGACCGTGCCGGCGTCGTCATCCTGACCGGCGAAGGCGAGGCCTTTTCCGCCGGCATGGACCTCAAGGACTTCTTCCGCGCTACCGACGGCGGCTCCGACATCCAGCGCATGCGTGCCTACCGCTCCACCCGCGCCTGGCAATGGCGCCTGCTGATGCACTACGCAAAGCCGACCATCGCCATGGTCAACGGCTGGTGTTTTGGCGGCGCATTCACCCCATTGATTTGCTGCGACCTCGCGATCGCCTCCGAAGACGCCGTGTTCGGCCTCTCGGAAATCAACTGGGGCGTCATCCCCGGCGGCGTTGTCTCCAAGGCGATCTCCACGCTGATGAACGATCGCAAGGCGATGTATTATGTCATGACCGGCGAAAAGTTCGGCGGCAAGATGGCCGAGCAGCTCGGCTTGGTGAATGAGGCGGTGCCGGCCGACAAGCTTCGCGAACGCACTGTCGAAATCGCCCGTGTGCTCCTCGAAAAGAACCCGACCGTGCTGCGTCAGGCCCGCATGGCATACAAGTACGTGCGCGAGATGACGTGGGAGGAGTCTGCGGAATACCTGACCGCCAAGGCCGACCAGACGACTTTCGTGGACCCGGAAAAGGGGAGAGAGAAGGGGCTTTCGCAGTTTCTCGATACCAAGACCTATCGCCCGGGGCATGGGGCTTACAAGCGCGAGGAGTAAGACGGCCACCCATTCCACATTCTCCTCGTTCGTAGAGTTCGCTGAACCACCCCCTCTGTCAGTTCCGCTGACATCTCCCCCCGCTAGGGGGAGAAGGGCGCGCATCCAACCACGAGACTAACCCATGGACCTGAACTATTCGGACGAGCAGCTTCTGTTAAAGGAAAGCGCCGAACGTTTCCTGAAGGACCGTTACGACTTCGAGAAGCGAACCAGGATCCTTGCCTCCGAAACCGGCTTCGATGCCGGTATCTGGTCCGAGATGGCCGATCTGGGCTGGCTGGCGCTGCCGTTTGCGGAAGAAAACGGCGGACTCGGCGGTGGGGCGGTAGAGATCTCGCTGATCATGGAAGCGATCGGCCGTACGCTGGTGGTCGAGCCCTATCTCGCGTCCGTCATTCTCGCGGGCGGGCTGGTGGAAAAGCTGGGCTCCGAAGAACAGAAGGCGGAAATCCTTGGGCAGTTGATCGCCGGTACGTCGCGGCCGGCGCTGGCGCATGCCGAACGGCGGACCGGCGTCGACCTCGGCAATATCGCTGCCACCGGGACGAAGAAGGGTGAGAATTACGTCCTCTCCGGCGAGAAACCCCTCGTACTGGGTGGGCCGTTCGCGGATATCTTCATCGTTTCCGCCAGGCTGGGTGGCAACACCAATCCGGAGAGGGCGATCGGGCTCTTTGCAGTGCCGGCCAATGCAGCCGGTCTGACACGTACCGAAGTCAAGCTTGTCGACGGTAGCCGCGCCAGCGATCTCGTCCTCGACAATGTCTCCGTCCCTGCCTCCGCCTTGCTCGATGCGGACGCCGATACACTGGCTGAAATCGAAGCCGCCTATGACCGCGCCAATGCGGCGCTTTCCTTCGAAACGGTCGGCATCATGGATGCGCTGATGGATGCCACCGTCGCCTATACCAAGGAGCGCGTCCAGTTCGGCAAGCCGCTCGCCTCCTTCCAGGCGCTGCAGCACCGCATGGGCGAGATGGCAGTGAAATGCCAGGAGGCCCGCGGCTCGGCGCTGCTCGCCACGCTTTCCGTCGATGCGCCGCGTCCGATGCGCATCCGCGGCGTTTCAGGCGCCCGTGCCAAGATCGGCAAGGTTTCCCGCTCCGTCGCGCAGGAAGCCATCCAGCTGCACGGCGCCATGGGCTTTTCCGAGGAAATGCCGATCGGCGCCTGGTTCCGCCGGCTCTACGCGATCGAAAACACCTTCGGCACCACTGCCGACCACCTGAAGCGATATGGCGAGATCATTCGTGACACCAAGGTGCTTTCCGGCAGCCTGCTGCGCACAGGGGATACCGACCAGCCGGAGCTGAGGGAAGGCATGAACCTTCGGATGACGGAAGAAGAGGTCCGTTTCCGCGACGAGGCGCGGGCTTTCCTGGAAAACCACCTGGACGAGGACCTGAAGCGCGCCGAGCGGCTGAACCCGAGCTTCCTCGCCGACCCGGCGATCGGTCTGAAGTGGCAGGCAAAACTCAACGACAAGGGCTGGGTCGCCCCATCCTGGCCGAAGCAATATGGCGGCACCGGCTGGACGCTTGCGGAACGCTACATCTTCGATCAGGAATGCGAACGCGCCGGCGAGCCGCATTTCCGCGGCGCCTCGATCAAGATGATCGCCCCGGTCATTATGCGTTACGGCAACGATGCGCAGAAGGATTTCTACCTGCCGCGCATTCTGAGCGGCGAGGATGTCTGGGCACAGGGCTATTCCGAACCGGGCTCCGGTTCCGATCTGGCCTCCCTGAAGACCAAAGCGGTACTCGACGGCGACCACTATGTCGTCAACGGCTCGAAGATCTGGTCGACGCTGGCGCACCACGCCACGCGGATGTTCGCGCTGGTGCGCACCGCCGACACGGGCAAGAAACAGGAAGGCATCACCTTCATCCTAATCGACTTGAAATCGCCAGGTGTCACCATTCGGCCGATCCGCTCGATCTGCGGCACGCACGAGTTCAACCAGGTCTTCTTCGACGACGTGAAAGTGCCCGTATCCGATCGCATCGGCGAAGAGGGCGAAGGCTGGGACATCGCCAAATACCTGCTCGAGTTCGAGCGGGGCGGGGCCTTTGCCGGCGGCGTGCTGCGCTCTATGCTGGCTCGCCTGCACCGGCTCGCCTCCGAACCGCTGCCCGACGGTCGGAAGATGTTCGACGATCCGCTGTTCATGGCGCGGTTTGCGGAAATTGCCACGGATGTGGACGCCAACGACATGCTGGAGCTCGCGGCCATGTCAAAAGTTCAGGCAGGCGGCAATCCGGGCTCGGTGCCCTCCTCGACGATGAAGATCGAGCGCAGCCGCATCCGCCAGTCGATCGCCGAACTCGCCGCGTCGATCCTCGGCCCTGATGCACTGCGCTGGGAACAACATCGACCGCTTCACGAACTGCCGGAAGAGGCGGAAATCGCCGAGGAGCGCAAGGTCGCCTCCGCAGTCTATTTCAACTCCCGCTCCCAGAGCATTTTCGGTGGCAGCAACGAGATTCAGCTGGAGATTATCGCAAAGACCCTGCTGAGATGAGCATCTTCTGAAACCATATCCTATCCAGCGCGTTACCGGCCGAACCTATCAAACCGGAGAACGCCCGTTGGATATCATCCGCATTCTGCTCGCCTTCATCCTGCCGCCGCTCGGCGTGTTCCTGCAGGTCGGGCTCGGGCTGCATTTCTGGCTGAACATTCTGCTCACCCTCTGCGGCTGGCTGCCGGGCATCGTGCACGCGCTGTGGGTTATCCTCAAGAAATAACCGGATCGATACCCGCATCGCCTGTGAATGGAGGGCGACTCGGAGCCCTCAGGCGGCGATGTCGGCGATCTCGCCCGACTGCCAGAGGATGCGCGGATCGGACATGTCGCCGCTTTCCATGTCGACCTGAACCGAATAGGCCGCGACCCCCACGAAACGGTCAGCCATGGCGCGGGCGATCTTCTCGGCGGAAGCGGCATTCGAGGCCACGCGCATCTCGCCAGGCGTCACGTTGCCCCGGACTTTCTTGAACGGCAGCACGATGAATTTTTCTGACCTGGACATGGCGTTTCCTTCTTCGGCGCCACTCTGTCGATATGCGCGCTGCGAAGTCAACAGCGGCCATCAGAATAGCCCGTTACCCCAAGTTGGCTCGAGTTTGCACCATCGGAATAGTGGCTCCGTTTCAGTGGCTCCGGTTTGATCGGGAGGAAGACCGGGTCTTCTACCAACTTGAAGGCGAGAAGCTGAAGGCGCTGGCCGGTCTGGGATAGCTATCCCTTATGGCCCTGATATTGCGGCAGGTCGTCGGTGATCTCGTACCAGGGCGCCTTCGAACCAACGAAGATATGGTGCGTCGGCCGGATAGTCGGGGCATCGACCAGCGTGCCCATCGCCACATGCACCCAGGCCGCCTCTCGCACCTGTGAATAGAGAAGCGAACCACAGGCCTTGCAATGGGCGTCATGGTTTTCGGCATCCCCGAAGATCAGCAAGCCATCTCCATCCTTGACCACCGTAAACTTCTGCCGCTCGATGCCGGCGAAGGGCTTGAATGCGGAACCGGTGGTGCGGCGGCAATTAGAGCAATGGCAATTGGCGGCGTAGACGAAGGCGTCCTCCACCTCGTAGGCGACCGCGCCGCAATAACATTTCCCGGTTAACCTCGTCATGTCGCCGATCTCGTCCAGATACCAATTGATAGGTGGAGCTCCAGGCCGCAGCCGAAGCAGCAGCGGGTTCCCATCGCAGATTACGCAGGGCAGCTGCGCAGAAAAGTCCCATCACCGAAAGTTGAAGGCCTGCTCGCGGAGGAGAGTCGCCCTCGGTCGCCTCTGTGTTACAGTTTTAAGAAATCGATAACGCAGTGATTGGATTGCCAATGCTTACAACACTCGCGATGCTCATGAGCCTTTCCGCCACTGCCACCGCCCCGATGGTCGCGCAACAGAGGGGAGGTGAAGTCGATGTGGAACTGGTCCTCGCGGTCGATACATCCCGCTCCATGGATTACGAGGAGGTCCGTGTCCAGCGCGAGGGTTATGTCGAGGCGCTCAAGCACAAGGAATTCATCGACGCAGTCAAGACCGGGCTGACGGGCCGCATCGCCATCAGCTATTTCGAATGGGCGGGTGACGTGGTGCCGGATTCGATCATCGATTGGACCGTCATCGAAAACGAGCAAGACGCAATCAATTTTGCCGCCAAGCTCGAAGCCCGGCCGATCAATACCCAGCGCCGCACGTCGATTTCGGCCGCGATCGCCCAGGGAGCGACGATGATCGTCGCCAATTCCTATCGTGGCATGCGGCAGGTGATCGATGTTTCGGGCGACGGCCCGAACAATTCCGGCAACCCGGTCGTGCCGGCTCGCAACAAGGCCATGGAGGCAGGCATCGTCATCAACGGCCTGGCGATCATGCTGCGCCCTTCGGGCGCGGCCGGTGGGCTCGACAAATATTACGGCGACTGCGTCATCGGCGGACCTGGTTCCTTCGTGCTGCCGGTTAACAAAATCGAGGATTTTGCCGTCGCCGTGCGCCGCAAGCTTGTGCTCGAGATCAGCGGGCTCACGCCGCGCACAACCGTGCAGAAGGCGGCCGCCAACCAGCCTTCCAGCGACTGTCTGGTTGGTGAAAAGCAGTGGCAGGACCTGTTCGATAGGTGACGCCTTTCCCAAGTCCTCAATTGGCCGGAACATTCCACCCGATTTGCGAGTTTCTTTCCGCTTTTTCGTAAAAGGGGAGGGAGCCGGCGTTGAACGGTGTCAGGGCGGAACGGGGCGATGGCGCAAGCGAAAGCCGAAGTTTCCTGATCGGTCTCGGACGTGGCGCTGCCGGCGCCATGCTGTTCGGCATCCCGATGCTGATGACAATGGAGCTCTGGCAGCTCGGTTTCTACATCGAACGCTGGCGCCTGTTCCTGCTGCTGATCGTCAACATTCCGCTACTTATACTGCTCGCCCACCGGATCGGTTTCGAGCGTACCTCCACCGTAGCGGAAGCCTGTCGCGACGCGACCATCGCCTATGGCCTGGGCATCGTCATAAGCGCGGCGGTCCTCATCATGCTCGGGGATATCAAGCCCCACATGCCGCTCTCCGAAATACTCGGCAAGATCGCGATACAGTCCGTGCCGGCAAGCATCGGTGCGCTGCTCGGCCGTTCCCAGCTCGGCGGACAGGCCGGGAAGGAGGAAGACCAGGACGACGAGGAGGAGGATGAGGAGGAAGGCGCGGTGCCTGACGAAATTTCCACCAGCTACAGCCGTGAACTTTTCCTGATGGCGGTCGGTGCACTCTTCCTCAACCTCAACGTCGCGCCGACAGAGGAGATCATCCTGATCGCCTATAAGATGACACCCTCGCATGCGCTCGTCACCATCTGCGTATCGATCGCCATCATGCACGGGTTTGTCTATGCCGTCGCCTTCAAGGGCACCCATGAAATTTCGGAGGAGACGCCGTGGTGGCACGCCTTCTTCCGCTTTACCCTGCCAGGCTACATGGTCGCCATGCTGATCAGCCTCTACGTGCTGTGGACCTTCGGCCGGCTGGACGATACGGGGCCGACCCAGATGCTGATGTCGGCGATCGTCCTGAGTTTCCCCGGTGCCATCGGGGCTGCCGCCGCCCGCCTCATCCTGTAGCGAGTGAACTCCCATGACAACCACAGCCAACAAACGCCACAGAGAAGTCAAGGAACCGCACTGGATCGAATGGGCGACCGGCGTGATTTCGGCGCTCGTTGTCGTCGCCACGATCGCCTGGGTCGCCTATGAGGCCTGGACGTACGCGGATATGCAGCCGGAATTCTCAATCGCCATCACCGAGAGGCGCCAGACCGAAGGCGGCTACCGTATCGCCTTCGATATCGCCAACAAGGCGACGGCGACGGCTGCTGCCGTTACCGTACGTGGCGAAATCCTGGATGGCGGCAACATAGTCGAAGACGCCGACGTCACCTTCGACTATGTGCCGGCGGAATCCAAATCCTCCGGCGCCATCCTGTTTTCTCAGGATCCGGGCGCTCGGGAGGTACGGGTCCGGGCGGTCGGATTTATCGAGCCGTGAGGGATTGTAGGGGGCATTCCCAGCAGGTCGCCGGGTTACCCCGGCGCCGCGGAGATGTAGCGTCTGGCGATCATCCAGCACGCCAGTGCCCAGGTCGCGCCGGCGCACCAGCCGCCGAGGACGTCGGTCGGGTAGTGGACGCCGAGATAGACACGGCTGAAACCGATGATGAATGTCAGGAAGATCGCCGCGCCGAGCAGGAAGATGCGGGTCGAACGGTAAGGTTGGGCGCGCGACAGCAGAGCGCCGAGCGTCAGATACGTAACGGCCGACAGCATGGCGTGGCCGCTCGGGAAACTGAGGTCGTGCACCTCGACCAGGTGCGGCACGATATCCGGCCGCGGACGTGCCACGCCGAGCTTCAGCAGCGAACTCAAAAGCCAGCCGCCGGCGATCGACAGGAACATGAAGAGAGCGATCGCCTTTTGCCGCGACAGCAGGAGGAAGACGGCTCCCATTGCGGTCATCAGGGTCAGCACGGTGACCCCGCCGAGCGCCGTGATGTCTCCCATCGCATGATTGAGCCAATAGGGGCCGAGCGGCGTCGCAAGATCTGTGGCATTGCGCAGGGCCAGAAGGATTTTTTCGTCGAAGGCGTGAGTCTCGCCTTCCAGCACCTCGTCGGTCAATCTGAAGAAAACGAAAAGCCCACCTGCCAGAAAGGCGATCATCATCAAGCCGATCGGCTCGAAAGTCATGACCCTTTCGACCACTCTGCGTGTGATGCGCTGATGAAATGCCATCCAAACTCCCTGTCCAATTTCAGTTTACGACCGACCGCATCGCGCGAAGCGGCCGATCCATCGAAGGCGGCTGAACGATCCTGTACCGGGCCTCGATCAATCCGTAGAGACCGAAGGCGAAAAGTCCGATCGCCGCCAATCCGTAGAGGATCGCCCCGAAGGGAAGCGCGCGCACCCACGCGAGCGCATCCGCCAACCCGCCGGCCTGGTTTGGATCCACGGTGAAGGCGGCATAAACGAAGAACCCGCCGATAATGAGGAATATAATGCCGCGCGCCACGAGGCCGTAGGTGCAGATGCCGTTGAGCACGGTCCGCTGTTCGAAGCCGCTTTCGAGATAGCGAAGATACCCCCGTTTTATGCCCTTGGCCGCCTGGGCGCAGCCGGTACCGATGATTGCAAGGCCCACGCCTGCGACGAGATAGCGCCCGAACGGCTGCTGCATCAACCAGGCGGTCCAGCTTTCGCGGTCGCCGGACGATCCTGCGCCGAAGCCGAGATGCAGGGCCTGACCGACCGCATAGAAGGCGAGACCTGTATAGGTCGCGGCACTGACGAGAAGACCAACCCTGACCAGATATCCCTTCGCATTGTTCTGATGTCGGTCGGTGTTGAGGATCGATTGCGCCACTCTCCAGAGGATGAAGCCGATCAGGCCGATGCCGATCACGCCGAGCCAGATTTGCCCAAGAGGCTGTCCCAATACGATCTGCAGCGCGGATTTTGAATCCGGCTCCCCGCCGCCGAGGGTCGAGAGCGATGCCATGCCGGCGATCAGGACATATACGATCCCCCTGGCTGCATACCCGGACCTCGCCAGCCATTCCAGTTTCCTGTCCTTGTCCATCCCGGTCTCCTCGAAAGATCCAGGAACGTGCCTGGATGACCGCGGTTCCGGAAGGTTTGTCGAGGCCCCGGTTTCTCTTTCCGACCGCAAGCCCGACCACGCCTATCCAAATACGGTGAAACGCTGGCGCAGGTGGCGGCGGAACAGAGCCAACTCACGCTTGGAACAATTCAGTGATAATTCGTGTGCAGCGGACGTTGGATCATTCTTCCGCCACATGCGTTTCCCAACTCTGCCAAACCCGCTCGAGTCTCAACCAAGGGCGGCTGAATAATTAAAGGAGTATAGGGATGAAGAAGATTGTTGCCGTGGCGCTCGCCGCTTTACCGGTCGTGACCAGCGCCGGAGCCGCCTTCTCCGCTGATGTGATCGCCCGCCGGGATCGTGTCCCGGTTTATGAGGAGCAGGATCAGCGCGGTGGCGTTCGTATCGGATACCTCGATTGCTCGATCGGCGGTGGCGTCGGTTACGTGCTCGGTTCCGCCAAGGAAGCCGACTGCGTCTTCACCACTGCAATCGGCAGCGAGCCGCTCGACCGTTACACCGGCGTCGTGCGCAAGATGGGTGTTGATCTCGGCTTCACCACCCGTTCGCGGCTGATCTGGGCGGTCTTTGCCCCGACCGCCGGTTACCACCACGGTTCGCTCGGCGGCCTCTATCAGGGTGCAACCGCGGAGGCTACCGTCGGAGCCGGCATCGGCGCCAACATCCTCGTCGGTGGTACCGCCGGCTCGATCCACCTGCAGACGGTGAGCGTCACCGGCCAGCTCGGCCTGAATGTCGCCGCCACCGGGACCTCGGTCACGCTGACGCCGGCGGGCTGAGCATCATTCCATGCCTCCCCCTTCCCGAGACACGGGGAGGGGCCTAGATATAAGGTAGACACGTTGTGGGCATGAGCTCTCTGGCCTCTTGCTCCACGCTGTTCACATTCATACCTTAAAGAGGTTATGATACGCCTCTTGCAGACCCTTGCGGGGCTCCGGACCGCGTATTGCCTCATCAGGATTTGCGTCATGGATATCGCGAAAAGTTTACGGTCGGTCGTGGCCGTGCGTGCTTCAATTCCGGACAACGCCTTTACGGCCAATACCCTCGGCACCCGCCGGGAGGGAAGCGGCGTGGTGATCCGCGAAAACGGGTTGGTTCTGACGATCGGTTACCTGATCACTGAAGCAGAAGACGTCTGGCTGACACGCCAGGACGGCCGCGTCGTACCGGCCCATGCGCTTGCCTATGATCAGGAAAGCGGCTTCGGCCTCGTGCAGGCCATGGCGCCGCTCGATCTGCCGGCGCTTCAGATCGGCGATTCCGCAACCGCGACGCTTGGCGATCCAATCATCTTCGCCGATGGCGAGGGAGAATATGTGCGCGGCAATATCGTCGCCAAGCAGGAATTCGCCGGATATTGGGAATATCTGCTGGATGAGGCTATTTTCATCGCGCCCGCTCATCCTTCATGGGGAGGTGCTGCGCTGATCGATACGGAAGGCAAGCTGCTTGGGGTCGGATCACTGCGCCTGCAGATGAGCCGCGGCGGCGAGATCGCCGACATCAACATGGTCGTGCCGGTCAATCTTCTGAAGCCGATCCTCGACGATCTCCTCAATCGAGGCGAGTTCAATCGCCCGCCGCGCCCCTGGCTCGGCGCCATGTCGGCCGAAAGCAATGGCGAAGTGGTGGTCATGAGCGTCACCGAAAACGGCCCGGCAGCAAAGGCTGGCCTCAAGCGCGGCGACGTTATTTCGGAGATACGCGACGGTGAAGTCGATGGGCTCGCGGACTTCTACCGCAAGATCTGGGAGAGTGGCCCCCCAGGTGCGGAAATCCCCATGCGCATCCTGCGCGACGGGCGGGAGGCCTGGCTTCGGGTGAAGTCCGCCGATCGGAACGATTTTCTGAGGAAGCCGCAGCTGCAGTAAGCACTGGGCGTGTTTAAGGGCGAGGAGCAAACGCCGGGCGTTTGGCTACCGCACCAGGATTGCCCGGAAATCATTGACGTTGGTCCCGGTTGGTCCCGTCTCGAACACGTCGCCAATTGCGGAAAACCCGGAAAAGCTGTCGTTCCCGTCGAGCAGTTTGCGGCCGTCCAACCCGCTTGCCCGCAGACGCCTTGCCGTCGTGCCATCCGCAAACGCGCCAGCATTGGTCTCGGAGCCGTCGATACCATCCGTATCGGCAGCGAGTGCGGTGATCTCGTGTCCGTCGATCGCCAGCGCCAGAGCGAGCGCGAATTCACCGTTACGTCCGCCCTTGCCGGCCTTGCTTCGCAGCGTCACCGTCGTCTCGCCTCCGGACAGGAGAACCGCCGGCTTTGCGAACGGCCGGTCGCGGAGCGACACCTCGCGCGCAATGGCTGCATGCACCAGAGCGACGTCGCGGGCTTCACCTTCGATGGAGTCGGAGAGGATATAAGGCGTAACGTCATGGGCGCGGGCGACTTCGGCGGCGGCTTCCAACGACACGCCGGCCGACGCGATGACGAAATGTTCGTGCCGGGCAAAGCCCGGGTCCTCCGGCTTCGGCGCGTCGGCAGCCGGCGAGTTCAGATGCACGATCATCGCCTCGGGCAGTTTCAGCTTGTATTGCTCGACGATGGCGAGCGCATCGTGACGCGTCGAGGCATCCGGAATGGTTGGGCCGGAGGCGACGAAGGCTGGGTTGTCGCCAGGGATGTCCGAAACGATCAGGCTGACGACACGCGCCCGGGTCGCGGTCGCAAGCCGGCCGCCCTTGATGGTGGAGAGATGTTTGCGAACCACGTTCATGGCGGAGATCGGCGCGCCGGAGGCAAGCAGCATCTCGTTCAACGCGATCTCGTCCTCCAGCGTCAGGCCTTCCGGCGGCGCGGGCAGCAGGGCCGAGCCGCCGCCGCAGACAAGCGCGATGACGAGGTCGTTTTCGGACAGGCCGGAAATCGTCTCGACCAGCCGTTTTGCGCCGGCAAGGCCGGCGGCATCGGGCACCGGATGCGAGGCTTCCAGGATCTCGATCGACGTCGTTTCGCAGCCATAACCGTAACGGGTCACGACCACACCGGTGAGCGGTCCGGTCCACACGCCCTCGAGCGCGGCGGCCATCTGGGCCGCGCCCTTACCCGCGCCGATGACCACGGTACGGCCGTTCGCCGGCGGGGCGGGCAGGTGTTTCACGATGCCAGTCAGCGGATCGGCGGCCTTCACGGCTGCGGCAAACAACGCCTCAAGCAGTTCCCGGTCGATCATCGCGACTTCCTCTTCTCCTCACGCGAGCCCTTTCGATCACGGCAGGCAACAGCCGTCAACCGGGCTTGATCGCGCCAGGAGCTTTGACGCGGAACAAAGCGAGCGAGTGTCGGTTGTCCCACGGGCTCAGCGAAATGAAGGAGCGAAGATATGGGTGAACATCTGAAAGAAGCCGGTTACCCGGGCCAGATCGACATCGGCGGCGACAGGTCGCCCGTGACTTACAAGTTGAAAGCCAGCAAGGAGGACGACGGCGCGTTCCATGTGGCGGTGAGCCTCAGCGCCCCGCGCGACTGGCTGCTGAAGCACGGGTTTCGTAAAGAGGCGACGCTGGTACGCCAGGGCGGCGCCGAGATGCCGGTGCATTTCGAGGAAACCCTGAACGTCGCCGACAATATCTCGGTCACGCTGCGTGCCGACGACGCCGTGATCGCCTCGATGGACGAACTGCGCCGCACGTTCCCGGAGCTGCGGCCGACATAAAATCGCCCGTCCCCGTTTGCGCGGAAGAACCGCAGCGTATACTCGCTGGCCCGGCCGATCGTTCGGTCGGGCATTTTGGCAGTTGAGGCGACGAGATTTTGGAGACAGCTGAACAGACGGCGCGATCCTGCGGCACCTGCACGCTCTGCTGCCGGCTACCGGAAATAGCGGCACTGGAAAAGCCGGCCGACGCCTGGTGCGGGCACTGCTCGGAAGGGCAGGGCTGCGCAATCTATCCCGACCGCCCTCAGCTTTGCCGGGATTTCCTCTGTCGGTGGATGAGGGATCCCGACGTCTCCGAGGCGTGGAAGCCGCTGACGTCTAAAATGCTGGTCTATGATCAGGGGCCGCAGGTGACGGTCCTGGTCGATCCCGACCATCCGACGATCTGGCAACAGGAGCCGTATTCTTCCGATCTCAAGGAGTGGGCTCAGGCCGCCGAGGCGCGCGGCCACTATGTCATCCTGTTCTGCGGTGACGATGTGGTGAAGATCGAGCCGGGAGTCACCGCATGGGCATGATTTCCGCGGCCGCCTGGCGGATGGTCTGCATCAGGATCGACAGTGGCGTGGAGGGACTGGCGTCGGCGCGGATGGTGAGGCCGACCGGGCCGCGGGTCTCGCTGGTTTCGATCGGCAGCGTCGCCAGAATCCCATCCTCGATGTCGGCGGCGACCACTCCGGCCGAGATGATCCAGATCGCATCGCTCGACCGTACGAAAGCACGGCCGAAGGCGTCCGAGACGGTTTCCACCTGGGTTGGAATGCTCGCGACGCCGTTGGCGATCAGGAACTGTTCGACTGAAGGCCGGATGATCGAACCACGCGTCGGCATCAGCACCGGGTAGTCGGCGAAACCCTCGAATATCGATCGCTTGCCGTCGAGCAGAGGGTGCCGGGTACGGACGGCGAACACGACCTGTTCCGAATAGAGATGTTCGAAAGACAGGCCGGTCATCTTTTCGGGCAACGCCAGACGGCCCACCACGAGGTCGAGCTCGCCGACACGGAGCTGTTCCATCAAAACGGCATTATCTCCCGTCACGATCTTGACGCGGCTACCGGTCTTTTCGGCGAGGAACAGCGCCATGGCGCGCGGCATAATGCGGGTGGAAACGGTCGGAAGTGCACCGATTCGGACCGGCGGCGCGGAATCGAACAGTTCCTGCGAGACGGAATCCACGCCTTGCCGGAGCGCCGTTAGCGCCGCGCCCGCGTGGCGCAGGAACACCTCGCCATAGCGGGTGATCCGGATGCCGCGGCCGTCGCGCTCGAACATGGCGACACCCAGCGCCTCTTCGAGCTCGCGTATGGTCTTGGTGACAGCCGGCTGGCTAACATGCAGGATTTCGGCTGCCTTGACCACGCTTTTCTGGCGCGCGACCTCGACGAATGTATGCAAGTGCCGAAACTTGACTCGGGAATTGATCAAGATCAAATAACCCTGTGGTTAGGGGATTATGCTGAAATATCATTTTACCTAACCGGAAACTAGTGCAATCTATCAAAGCGAGAGGAGGCGCTGATGCAGTTTGTACACATCGACGACATTGTGATCCACTACGACATCCAGCGCGCAGGTGACGACAAGCCCGTCCTCGTGTTCATCAATTCGCTCGGAACCGACAGCCGCATCTGGCATCACGAACTGCCGAAGCTTGCCGGGGACTATACGATCCTCACCTACGACAAGCGCGGCCACGGGCTTTCCGGCCTTGGCAGTCCGCCCTATTCGATCGCTGACCATGCGGCGGATCTCGCCGGTCTGCTCGATCACCTGCAGCTTAGCCAGGTCATCGTTTGCGGCCTTTCGGTCGGCGGGCTGATTGCTCAGGGGCTGTATGCGACCCGCCCGGACCTGGTGAAAGCGCTGATCTTCTCTAACACCGCCCATAAGATCGGCACGGGTGAGTCCTGGGCGGCGCGCATTACCGCGGTGGAGACGAACGGCATAGGCAGCATTCTCGACGCGATCATGGAGCGGTGGTTCACCGCGCCGTTCCGCAGACCGGAGAATGCCGCCTACCAAGCCTATTGCAACATGCTCGTGCGCCAGCCGACCTTCGGCTACAGCGGCACTTGCGCGGCGATCCGCGACGCGGATTTCACCGAGGCCGCGAAGAAGATCGCCGTGCCGGTGCTCTGCATCGTCGGTCGCGAGGACGGTTCGACGCCGCCCGAAGTCGTCAAATCGCTCGCCGACCTGATCCCCGGCGCACGTTACGAAATCATCGAGGGCGCGGCGCATATCCCCTGCGTCGAGGCGCCTGCCGCCCATGCCGCGCTGATCCGCGGTTTCATCGAACAACTCGAGGAATAGATATATGGCCGATCCTGCCGCGCCATCGCAACGTTACGCTCAGGGCATGAAGACCCGCCGCTCGGTGCTGGGCGATGCCCATGTGGACCGCGCCCAGGCAAACCAGACGCCGTTCGACGAGCCGTTCCAGGAGATGATCACCGAGGGCGCCTGGGGCACGGTCTGGTCGCGACCGAACTGGAGCAAGCGCGAGCGCTCGATGGTGACGATCGCGCTTCTGGCCGCACTCGGCCATCATGACGAGGTTGCCATGCATATCCGCGCAACCGCCAATACGGGTGCGACGAAGGACGATATCCGCGAAGCTCTGATGCATGTGGCGATCTATGCCGGCGTTCCGGCTGCCAACCATGCCTTCAAAATCGCCAAAGCCACTTATGCTGAAATGGACGCGGACAAGGCCGCGGGAGAGCAAAAATGAAAAACACACCCCCAGAAACGACACCCTTCTTCGCCCGTGACAGGGATTGGCATCCGCCGGCATTCACGCCGGGCTACAAGACCTCGGTGCTGCGCTCGCCCCAACGCGCGCTGATTTCGCTCGAAGGCACCAAGAGCGAGATCACCGGCCCGGTCTTCGGCCATAACATCCTCGGCGAGTTCGACAACGACCTGATCGTCAATTACGCCAAGCCCGGCGAAATGGCGCTCGGCGAACGCATCCTCGTCTACGGGCGCGTCATCGACGAGCGCGGCCATGGCGTTCCGGGCGCATTGGTGGAATTCTGGCAGGCCAATGCCGGCGGCCGCTACCGTCATAAGAAGGAAACCTATCTCGCGCCGCTCGACCCGAACTTCGGCGGTTTCGGCCGCACGATCACCGACGAGAACGGCGGTTACGCCTTCAAGACCATCAAGCCCGGCCCGTATCCGTGGCCGAACGGCGTCAACGACTGGCGCCCGGCGCATATTCACTTCTCGGTCTTCGGCCACGGCTTTGCCCAGCGCCTGATCACCCAGATGTATTTCGAGGGCGATCCGATGATCTGGATTTGTCCCATCGTGAAGACCATCCCGGATGAGAACGCGATCAAGGGCCTGATCGCCGCGCTCGACATGCAGAACACCATCCCGCACGACATGCGGGCCTATAAATTCGATATCGTCCTGCGCGGCCGCCGCTCGACATTCTTCGAGAACCGTAAAGAGGGCAACTGAGATGGTCCAGCCGCTCACCTATTTCAAGGAATCCGCTTCGCAGACCGCGGGTCCGTATGTCCATATCGGCTGCACGCCGAATTTCTCCGGCATTACCGGCGTCTACGACACCGATCTCGGCTCCGGCTCGATGGTCAATGACCAGACGCGCGGCGAACGCATCACCATCCGCGGCTTCATCTATGACGGCACGATGACGCCGCTCAAGGATGCGATGATCGAGATCTGGCAGGCGGATGCCGACGGCTTTTACAACAGCCCGTCGGAAACGCGTGGCAAGGCCGACCCGAACTTCTTCGGCTGGGCCCGTCAGCCGGGCGACATGGCGACCGGCGAATTCGCCTTCGAAACGATCAAACCCGGCAAGGTGCCATTCCGCGACGGCCGCCTGATGGCACCGCACGTCACCTTCTGGGTCGTCGCCCGGGGCATCAATCTGGGCCTCAACACCCGCATGTACTTTTCCGACGAGGAAGAGGCCAATGCGGTGGATCCGATCCTGTCGCGCATCGAGCACCGGGTTCGCGTTCCCACCCTGATCGGCAAGCGTGAGGGTAATACCGTCACCTTCAACATCTATCTTCAGGGCGAAAACGAAACCATATTCTTCGATATCTAGGATCGAAGAATCAGGGTTCGCCCAGGAGTAGATATGAGCGTCTCGGCTTTCGAGCATCCATTCCTGTCCGGTCTCGTCGGTGACGACGAGACCGGACAGCTGTTTTCAGTAAAAGCCGAGATCGAGGCGATGCTGGCCTTCGAAACGGGGCTTGCCAAGGCCGAGGCGTCCTGTGGCATCATCACGGCCGAGACTGCGGAGCGCATTTCCGCAGCCTTGACAGCATTTGAACCGGACATGGCCGAGTTGCGAAGCGGAACCGCGCGCGACGGCGTCGTTGTCGCCGAACTCGTCAAGCAGCTTCGCGATGCCGTCAAACAGCAGGCGGGCGGCGGCGAGGCCGCCAAGCACGTGCATTTCGGCGCCACCAGCCAGGATGTCATCGACACGGCGCTGGTGATCCGCCTGAAGCAGGCCTGCTCTTTGTTCATCGAGCGGCTCGCGGTCCTCGAAAAGGCTTTCGAAGACATCGATCGGGCGTTCGGCAGCCGGCGGCTGATGGGCCATACCCGCATGCAGGCGGCGATCCCGATCACGGTTTCGGACCGTATCCGCGCCTGGAAAGAACCGTTGACCCGGCATCGCCAGCGGCTGGATATTTTTTCCGAGACCGGTTTCGCCGTGCAATTCGGCGGCGCTGCCGGCAGCCTCGAAAAATTCGGCGACAAGGCCGCCGAAGTGCGCAAGGCTCTGGCCTGGGAACTGTTCCTTTCCGACGCACCGCAATGGCAGAGCCAGCGCGACCGGCTGGCGGAATTCGCGAACATCCTCGCACTGATCTCCGGCTCGCTCGGCAAACTCGGCCAGGACGTGGCACTTCTCGCCCTGATGGGCGGGGAGATGGAACTTTCGGGCGGCGGCAGCTCCTCCGCCATGGCCCACAAGCAGAACCCGGTGGCCGCCGAAGTGCTGGTGTCGCTCGCGCGCTTCAACGCGGTGCAGCTTTCCGGCATGCAGCAATCGATGGTGCATGAACAGGAACGCTCAGGTGCGGCCTGGACGCTCGAATGGCTCGTCCTGCCTTCCATGGTGGTCGCGACCGGCGCCGCACTACGGCTCGCAGCGGAGCTTGCCGGCAACGTTAGGTCGCTGGGCAAGGGCTGATCGCATCTGCATCGAAGGACGGGAAAGCCTAGCATATTTTCGAAGAAAGATACTAGACTTGCTCCGGAGGTCCTGATGATCCTTTCATCCATGACCACCGCCTCCTTCAATCAGAACCTGAGCAAAGCGCGTCAGGCGGCGAACGAGAATCCGCTGGTCATCACCGATCACGGCAAGCCGACGCATGTCCTGCTGCGCCGGACCGGATCACTCCGTGATCTCCACCGGATTACCGTCGGGGTCGGATATCACCGCCTCGTAAAACCCGTCGCCGGTCATGCGGGCCGGGGAAACGAGGATGCCCATGGCCGCCGCCTTGGTCGCCATGTCGTCGACCGCCTTCCGGTTGCCGAGCGAGATCGCCATATGCGCGTAACCGGCCCGTTCGCGTGGCGTTTCCGGCGCGATCCAGGGGCCGCTCATGATCTCGATCGTCGCTCCTTCGGAAAGGGTGACGAATTTCGAGGAGAAGCCGGCGCGCCGGTGGCTCTCATAGAGCGGGCTGGCGGTGGCGCCGAACATGTCCTCGAAGAACGCGACGAGCCTGTCGAGTTCAGTCGTCCAAAGCGCGACATGGGCAAGTTTCATGATCCATCTCCCTGATGCTGTCCGGTTGGAATGGCGGGCGGCTGTTCGATGCAAGCAACTTCATTTCCAGGCGGACGGACCGCCGCCTGTGCCATTCCTTGTCGGCTGCTGTTAAGCATATCCTCAGCATTTTACGTAATCCTTAAATATAGAAGGCCAAGCGGATTTGGCCGTTACCTCGAATTCAGCAACGGGACCCTGTCGATGACTATTAAATTCAAGCTCGTCGCCAGCGTTGTCGGCCTTGCGCTTGCACTTGCGGCCACCACGACAGTCGCATTCATCGGAATGGACACGCTGTCGGCCCGCACTCGCATGATCGTCGAAGATCGGGTCGAGCCTATGGCACAGATCAAGACGGTCTCCGACGCCTATGCGGTCACCATCGTCGACACCGCTCACAAGACACGCAGCGGCGCATTCGGCTGGGAACTCGGCGAGCAGACTGTTCGCGTAGCGCTCGCCACCGCCAACCGCGAATGGGCGACCTACCAAGCGACCTACCTGACTGATCAGGAAAAAAGCCTTGTCCAGCGTTACCTTAGCGCGCGTACCGAAAGCACCAAGGCGGTCGACGAGCTTCTGGCGATCATGGGCAAGCGCGATCAGGCGGCTCTCGATACTTATGTGACGAAGCGGCTCTACCCGGCTATCGAACCGCTTGCCGAACCGCTGAACGCGCTGACCAAGCTGCAGCTCGATGTCGCGCACAAGAGCTACGAGGATGCCTTGAAGGACAAGGCCAATCTCTCCGTTTGGATGACGGTGATCGGCATCATCTCGCTGATCGTGGTTGGCTTCTCGATCCGAGTCGTGCTGTCAGGCGTTGTCGGACCACTGCAACGCCTGCAGGATTGCATGCGACGCCTGGCCGGCGGCGAACTGACGCTGACTATTTTCGGCGTGGACCGCAAGGACGAGGTCGGCGGGATGGCAGCCGCCGTGGAGATATTCCGCCAGGCGGCAATCGACAACAAACGGCTGGAAGACGAGGCGATCGAAGCCCGCAACCGGTCGGAAGCGGAGCGCATCGCCGCGCAGGAAAAGGCCGAAGCCGATGCATCCCAACGGCTCCGCATCGCGACATCGGGTCTTGGCGGTGGCCTGCGCCGGCTCGCTGCAGGCGATCTCTCCTTCCAGCTTGACGAAGCCTTCTCGGCGGATTTCGAAGCTCTGCGCCACGACTTCAACACCTCGATCGCCCAACTCGCCAGCACCTTGACGCAGATCGCCGGCAGCGCCGAGGCAATCGATGGCGGGACCCAGGAAATCAGCCAGTCCGCCAGCGACCTGTCACGACGCTCCGAGCAGCAGGCCTCTTCGCTCGAAGAGACGGCGGCAGCGCTCGATCAGATCACCGCGAATGTCAGTTCCGCCTCCAAGAAGGCCGACGAGACACGCAAGATCGCCGCGGAAGCCAATTCGTCCGCGGCTCGTTCCGGCGAAGTTGTGGCCAATGCCGTGGAAGCGATGCGCCGCATCGAGGAAAGCTCCAACCAGATCTCCAACATCATCGGGGTCATCGACGAGATTGCCTTCCAGACCAACCTCCTGGCCCTCAATGCCGGCGTCGAGGCGGCGCGGGCCGGCGAGGCAGGCAAGGGCTTTGCGGTCGTCGCGCAGGAAGTGCGGGAACTCGCTCAGCGTTCGGCCAACGCGGCGAAGGAAATCAAGTCGCTGATCCAGAACTCGACCGTAGAAGTTGGCCACGGCGTGAAATATGTCCGCGACGCTGGCGAATCGCTGAAGTCGATCGAGGGCTATATCGTCACCATTAATAGCCACGTGGACGATATCGCCCGCTCGGCCCGCGAACAGTCGACCGGGCTTTCGGAGATCAATTCGGCCGTCAACCAGATGGACCAGGTGACCCAGCAGAATGCCGCAATGGTCGAGGAGACGACGGCGGCGAGCTCCGGTCTTGCCGACGAGGCCTCGAAGCTGCGCCAGATGGTCGGCCGGTTCCAGCTCGGCGCCGGCTCCTCCCAGGCCCAGCGTCACCGCCGGGCCGCTTGATACGACGGTACGTTCACTTTGGCGGCCTGAACCAGGTTCATTCAGATGCCGGGCAACGGTTTCAGGCATTTCTAGCGGCGCGAGGGCCGAACTGATAAGCCGTCGGAAGGCAATGGAGAGGGCTGGATGGCTGCGGGTGTTGGGCAGGAGCTTTGGGATTTCGCAGTCGGGCTTTATGGCGCGCCCGATGTCGGCGATGCCTGCCTGGTGCTTCAGGATGAAAGTGGCGTGGATGTACCGGTGCTGTTATTTTCCGCCTGGCTCGCCAGCAATTCCGTGGCGCTTTCGCCAGCCGATATTGCCCGTCTCGACGGCCTCGTGGCCGGCTGGCGCAATGAGGTGGTCAAACCGCTGCGTGCTGTGCGCCGGCGGTTGAAGAGCGGGCCGCATCCGGCACCCACCAAAGAGACGGAAATGCTGCGCAACGGCGTGAAGGGTGCCGAGCTCAATTCGGAAAGGATCGAGCTGGCGGTGTTGGAGACCGAAGGGCGGGCGCTATTGGGCGCCGATGGATCAACGGGCGATGCAACTGGCAACCTCAGAAGTGTCGTAAGGTTTTTCCGTGGGGCGGAGCCGGATGAGCGGACTGCCACCGCGCTGGCCGTGATCGAAAACGCCCTCGCTGCTTTTTAGGATCGACATCCGGAGCACCAGATCAGTGCTGGCCGGGTGAGCCAGGGCCATCCTTCCAGCGCTTGACCATCGGCAGGTGGATATCGAAGAGATCAAGCGCCCGGCCGACGGTCTGGGTCACCATCTCGTCCAGTGAATTAGGCTTCGAATAGAAGGCGGGCACAGGCGGCATGACGATTGCCCCGTTGCGGGTCGCCTGGTCCATCAGCGCGATATGGCCGGCATGCAGCGGCGTTTCGCGAAACAAGAGCACGACACGCCGGCGTTCCTTCAGGCAGACGTCGGCCGCGCGCACGATCAGCTCGTCATTGTAGCAGTTGGCGATGCCGCTCAGCGTCTTCACCGAACAGGGTGCGACAAGCATGCCGGCGGTGCGGAACGAGCCGGAGGAGAGCGCCGCGCCGATATCCTTGTGATTATAGAGCACGTCAGCCAGGCTCTTGATCTCTTCGGCACTCATGTCGATTTCGTCGATCGCCGTGCGGAAAGCGGAGGGCGAGATCACCGCATGGGTCTCGACATCCTCGACTTCCTTCAAAAGCTGCAGGGCGCGAACGCCATAGACGACACCGGAAGCTCCAGTGATGGCGATGATAATGCGGCGCATGGGACTTTTTTCCCTGAACAATGTATCGCGACGCCTTAGCGCCACTTTCCGATGGGCGCAATGTGCCGCTCGTCGGATTGCTCGCATGTTTTCGGTAGCGGCCCCTCCTACCAGCCGGGTGCCGGGCTTGAGCGCGCCGGTTTGGATCGCCCGCCGCATGGAGTTCATGATCTCGTTGTGCGCAAGAATGCCGGCGCGTGGACGGGCGGACCAGGCGATGCTGTGATCGGAACAGGGGTTCGTGGCGGATTGATTCCACGGCGAAAAAAATTCGCCGACGAGTTCTTCGAAAAGCTTGCGGCGCGGGCCGTGATGGTTGATCATGCGGCCGATGCCGGAGTAGCGGAGGCTATTGCGACGGCGGCGGTTGCCGCGCCAGTCATGTCAGCTGCACCATCGGCACCCATTTCCCCCGCGGCTCCAGAAGCTGCCGGACCGTCTGTCGCGTCTGCGGCGCCGGCCGTGCAGCCTTCCAGCCGTATGTCCTATGTCGTCGCCGGTCTCGTCGCTGTCATTGCCATCGCAGCGCTCGCCGCCTGAGTTTTAAAGAGGAGGGGCCTTTGTCCCGCATCACCATTACCGTCAACGGCACACCGCAGACGCGCGACGTCGAAGACCGGACGCTGCTCGTGCAGTTCATCCGCGAGCATCTCGGCCTCACCGGTACACATGTGGGCTGCGACACCACCCAGTGCGGCGCCTGTACGATCCATCTCGACGGGGAGGCCGTCAAGAGCTGTACGGTGCTTGCCGTCGCGGCTGACGGTTCCCAGGTGACGACGATCGAAGGGCTGGCCGAAGGCGGCAAGCTGCATGACGTGCAGCAGGCTTTTCACGAACATCACGGTCTGCAGTGCGGTTATTGCACGCCGGGCATGATCATGGCCTCGGTCGACATGATCCGCCGCCATGACGGCATGCTTGACGAGCACACCGTTCGTCACGAACTCGAGGGCAATATCTGCCGCTGCACCGGTTACCACAACATCGTCAAGGCGGTGCTCGACGCTGCCGAAAAGCATCGCGCGGCGCATGCCGTCGCGGCCGAGTAAGCGGGAGGACCACATCATGTACGCAACGACCTACCACAAGCCGAAGACACTCACCGAAGCCGTCGAACTCTTTGAGAGTTCCGAGGAGCCCTCCTATCTTTCCGGCGGCCACACGCTGATCCCGACGTTGAAGAGCCGGCTTGCCGCGCCCGCGCACCTGATCGACGTCCGCAACATTCCGGACCTGTCGGGCATCGAAGTCACCGCCGACAGTGTGATCATCGGCTCGGCGACCAAACACGCCGTCGTCGCCGCTTCGAAGGAAATCAAAGCCGCCATCCCGGCGCTCTCGGGCCTCGCCGGCTCGATCGGCGACGTGCAGGTGCGCCACATGGGCACGATCGGCGGCTCGACCGCCAATAACGACCCGGCCGCCGACTATCCGTCCGCGGTGCTGTCGCTCGATGCGATCGTCCATACCGATCGCCGCGAAATCCCCGCCGACGAATATTTCCAGGGCCTCTACGCGACTGCATTGGAGCCAGGCGAAATCCTCGTCCGCGTCGAGTTCAAGATCCCGGAAATCGCCGGTTATGCGAAATTCCGCAATCCGGCCTCGCGCTATTCGATGGCAGCTTCCTTCGTCGCCAAACATCGCGACGGCCACGTCCGCGTCGCGATCACCGGTGCCGGCAACGAGGGGGTGTTTCGCTGGCCTGAGGCCGAGGAGTTACTGACCGAGAACTTTTCGGCCGAAGCGCTGGAGGGCCTGACCATCGACCCGTCGCGGATGATGGGCGACATGCATGCGCCGGCCGATTACCGCGCCCATCTCGTCGCCGTCATGACACGCCGCGCGATGCAGAACCTTGGTGGCACGCACATCCTCTGAGGACAGATGTTCTGCCCGGAGACTGAAATGGCCGGCGGGGCGACCCGCCGGCCATTGCTTGAAAGGCTGGCTGGCTCACCAAGGACCGTTCGAAATCATTGCGGCAGGTCTCGCAACGGCGATACCGCATCTTCAAGATGTTGGGGCGTGCCGAAGGTCGCGGCGATCCGGCCGAGCACAGCGATCAGCACCGCTTTGTCCTTGCCGGCGATCTCGTCAAGATGGCGGTCGTATACGACGGCGATCGCGTGCAAACGCTCCTGCATTTTGCGACCGTTTTCGGTGAGCCTGACGCTGTAGCTGCGTTGATCGTCGGGGTTCGCTCGCCGTTCGATCAGTCCGCGATGGGACAATGCCTTGAGACTGGAGGTAAGCGTCGAGCGGTCGCGGCCACAGATTCGGCTGAGCTCCGACGGTGTCATGCTCTCCCGGTCGGCAAGCACCGTCAGTAGCGAATACCATCCGGGCTTCAGATCCGCCTTGCCGGCCGCCCTGGCAAACGCCTGGAAGGACATCTCCTGTGCCACCCTCAGATGATATCCGATCAGATTCTGGAACATGGCCGGGACAAGCATCTCGCCCTCCGCAGGCGTTGCTTGCGCGTCCTGTCGTATCGATGATTCAACCGTCATTCCTGCACTCCTCCCGCTGTGGAAGCTATTAGGAATGGGGAGATGCGGCAATATAGTTTGATGTCAAATTTATATTCCTCAGTCTCATTGTCCGACAAAGCCGGGCGGACTGCAAGCGAAGCGATGGACATACCCTGCCGCGCAGACGCTCTGCTATTGGGCTGAGGTATCCGAAAAAGAAACCCGCGCCGAGCGGTGGCGCGGGCGAAGAGCAGGACTCCGGTTTACTGGCAGATCTATTCGGCGGCCTGGTACCGGTCGACTGCCGGCGAAGGTTTCGGCCCGAGCGCTGCGATCAGCGTGATCACCACCGCGAGCGTCGCGACAAAGGCGATGGCGGCGGAATAGGGTTCCCAGCCTAAGCTGGGAGCGCCGCTGAACACGGCAGACGTTGCCGCCAGCACCACGCCGCCGCCGATCTGGAAGGCGGCGAAGAACATGCCGGAGGCAAGCCCCGATTTATCCTCCTCGATATCGGCCAGCGCCGCGACCTGGATCGACGGGAAGGTCATGGCATAACCGAGGCCGAGCGGAATCTGCGAGAGCACGACCAGCAGGATCGGGTCGATATGGCCGACCGACAGGACCCAGAAGATGTAGCTTATTGCCTGCAACGCCACGCCCGCTGTCATGAAGCCGGTCGTGCCGCGGTTCTGGGCGAGCGTCGCGAAACGAGGGGCCAGGAACATCACGAAGGCGCCAGCGCCGGCAAAGCAGAAGCCAGTCACAAAGGCCGACCAGCCGTAGACGGCCTGATAATAGAGCGTGGCGGTGAACTGGAAGCCGATATAGGCACCCTGATAGAGGAAACCGACAATATTGGCATGGGTAAGTCTAGCGCGGCGGAACATCGCGAGCGGCACCATCGGGTCCTTATGGCGGGCTTCGATGGCGAGGAAGGCGAGGATCAGCACGACTGCGGCCACCAGCGAGCCCCAGGTGAGGAGGTCGGCCCAGCCGGCTGAGGCCGCATTGGTGATGCCGAACACGAAGAGCAGCAGGCCGGGGGTGATGGTGATCGCGCCGGCCCAGTCGAAGCCGGGGCGCGGTCCGGTACGGCGTGCGTCGAGCGGCAGGGCTATCGGCGCAAGGAGCAGGGTCAGGATCGCGACCGGCGCCCCCATCACCAGCGTTGCCCGCCAGCTGATCAGCGTCGCAGCGCCGCCGAGCACCATGCCGAGCACAAAGCCGGCTGCCCCGGTGGAGGCAAAGAGGCCAAGCGCCTTGGCACGCTGTGGCCCTTCGCCGAACACTGCCAGCAGGAGTGCCAGCGCTGCGGGTGCCGTGAAGGCAGCGGCGATTCCCTTGATGAGGCGGGCGGCGATCAGCGTGGGACCGCTGTCGACGAAACCGCCGGCGATGCTGGCCGCTGCAAAGATCGCCAGCGACCAGAGGAACACGCGACGATGCCCGAAAATGTCGGCGACGCGGCCTCCGAGCAGCAAAAAGCCGCCATAACCGAGCACATACGCGCTGACCGCCCATTGCAGGGAGGTGGGCTGCATGCCGAGCTCGGCCTGGATGGCGGGAAGTGCGACGCCGATAGTAGAGACATCCATCGCGTCGAGAAAATTGGCGGTGCAGAGCAGCAGCAATGCGAGCCCCGCAGCCCCTCGGAATTGAGGATTGCTCATGGGATTCTAATCCTTGTGTATGCTGCCCCCGGAGCGGGGAGGTCGAACCGGGCCGGCAGAGGATCGAGAAAGTGTCCATCTTCGAGACCCATTGCAAATTGATAATTGCCATGGCAGGTATTACTGATGATGATGAATGATGCGACCCTTCGAAAGATCGACCTCAACCTGCTTCTGGCCTTCGCGGTGCTGATGCAGGAACGGAACGTCAGCCGCGCCGCCGAGCGGCTACTCCTCGGACAACCGGGCCTGTCGGCAGCCTTGAAGCGATTGCGCGAGGCACTGGACGACGACCTGTTCGTGCGTGTCGGTCGCGGCCTGCAGCCGACGCCCCGGGCGCTGGCAATCGCGCCTGTGATCGAGGATGCGCTTTCGAACATCGAACGGGCGATCCGTCCGCCGGCCGCATTCGATCCCAAAAGCTGGGAAGGCGAGTTCCGCATCGGCATGTGCGACAATCTCGAATCGGCTTTTTTCGGCCCGCTGGCCGCTCGTCTGCGGCAGTTCTCGCCCGGTTCGCGGCTGATCGGAGTCGCCTCGGACCGGCGTGACGTTTCGCGCATGCTGGATGACGGCGCGTTCGATTTCAGCGTCGCGGTGCATGGCGATCCGGCCTCCTGGCACGTCCGCGCACCGCTCTTCACCCAGTCGTCCGTCTGCGTCTACGACCCCGCGCAGATCAAGCTCAATGCGCCGCTCGGCCTCAACGACTACGCGGATGCGCCGCATGTGGCCGTCTCCTTCGAGGGCAATTCCTCGACCAGCATCGACGTTGCGCTCGCCCGTCACGGGAAAACCCGCAATGTCGTGGCGACTGTGCCGCGTTTTTCGGCGCTGCCGACGGCACTTCGGGCGATGCCGGCCATCGCCACTATTCCGGAATCGATCGCCCGCTGCATGGCCCAACTCCATAATCTAACGATCGACCTGCCGCCGATCAACCTGCCCGCCGAGCCGGTGAGCATGCTCTACCGGCGCGTCGACCATGCGGACAGCCGTGCCTCATGGTTCCGCACCCTCTTCGTGGAGGTCGCCGGCGCGGCGCTCGAAGCCTCCGGCTGCAAGATGGGAATCTCGCGGATCGCAGCTTAAGCCCGGATGGGCCAGTATCGCGATATGCCTAACATTCCGAGATGGCAATCAACGCATTGACCCGGCAATTTCATGCTCGCCTACCGCCATTCGAAATGGCACGTTGGAGGCGGGCGTCAAGTTTGATGCATGACCCTATCAGGGAGGTCACGACATGAGAGACTTCGAATTACCCGGCCGTTCGCTCGCCGTCGGCCGCACTGCGATGGCCGCAACCTCACAGCCGCTGGCGACGCTCACCGCCATCGACACCCTGCGCAATGGCGGCAATGCCGTGGATGCGGCGGTCGCCGCCTGCGCCGTGCAATGCGTGGTCGAGGCGGGTTCGACCGGCATCGGCGGCGATTGCTTCGCTCTCCTGTCGCTCGGCGGCACGGACGAGGTGCTGGCCTATAATGGATCAGGCCGCGCACCGGCTGCCACAACCGTCGCACATCTCCGTTCGCTCGGCGTCACCAGCCTCACCCGCACCTCGCCGCATACGATCACCGTGCCGGGCGCGGTGGATGCCTGGACGCGGCTGGTGGCCGATCACGGCCGTTTGAAGATGGCCGATATCCTTGCGCCGGCGATCAAGCTGGCGCGAGATGGATACGTCCTGCCTCCGCGCACGGCGCACGACCTTGCCGCCCAGGCGGAGTTCTTGAAGGGCGACCCGGCCGCGAGCCGCGTCTTCCTCATCAACGGTGAAGCGCCGCCGGCCGGTTCGATCCAGTATCAGAAACAACTCGCCGATACGCTCGAAGCCATCGGCCGGGAGGGCAGGGATGCCTTCTATCGCGGCCCGATCGCGGAAGGCATGGTGAGCTACCTGAACGGCATCGGGGCGCTGCATACGCTCGAGGATTTCGCCAACGCCCGTGGTGAATACGTAACGCCGATCAAGACGACATTCCGTGGCCACGAAATCCACGAATGCCCGCCGAACGGCCAAGGCATCATCGCGCTGATGATCCTCAACATCCTGTCGCATTTTCCCGGCAAAGGCGATCCGCTGGCGCCTGAACGCCTGCATATCGAGGTCGAGGCGACGCGTCTGGCCTATGCAGCGCGTAACCGTTTGCTCGCCGATCCGGCCAAGGTCGATGTGCCGGTCGATTACCTGCTCTCGGACGAACTCGCCAGTGAATTGGCTGGTATGATCGATCCCGAAAAAGCGATAGAGAACCTGCCGCCCTTCGACGAAGTGCCGCACAAGGACACGATCTATCTCTCGGTCGTCGATGGCGACCGCAATGCAATCAGCTTCATCAACTCGATCTTTTTCGTTTACGGCAGCGGCCACATGGACCCCAAGAGCGGGGTGATGTTCCACAACCGGGGTTTCAGCTTCTCGCTCGACCCGGACCATCCGAACGCGATCGCGCCGGGCAAGCGACCGATGCACACGATCATCCCCGGCATGGTGACGAAGGATGGCCGCGCGATTATGCCCTTCGGCGTCATGGGCGGCCAGTATCAGGCGATGGGCCACGCCCATTTCCTCTCGAAGGTCTTCGACTACGGCATGGACCTCCAGAGCGCCATCGACCTTCCGCGCCTTTTCCCGCTGCCCGGCACCAATCAGGTCGAAATGGAAGCCCGGCTGCGCAGCACGGTCAGCCCAGAGTTCACCAAGCGTGGTTTCGAGGTGAAGGCGCCAGAATCGGCGATGGGTGGTGCCCAGGCGATCTGGATCGACTGGGAGACTGGCGTGCTGAGGGGCGGCTCCGACCCTCGCAAAGACGGCATGGCGCTCGGCATCTGAGCCTGCCCTCCAACCCGATCAAGATATTTTGCGGAATATAACGCTAGTCAAAACCTCGCCAGCGAGATATCCAAAGGAATATCTCGCTCAAGGATTGGAGAGGAAATCATGAACATTGATCTGCATTCCTGGATCAGGCTCGCGGTGACGTCGGTCGCCGCCGCCTTCGTATCACTCGCCTCCTTTGCTGCTCCCGCAGGAGCGCAAGAAAAAGTTACCGTCTTTGCGGCAGCCAGCATGAAGAACGCACTCGACAACGCCAACAAGGGATGGGCCGCCCAGGGTGGCAGGGAAGTCATCGTTTCCTACGCCGCAAGTTCGGCGCTCGCCAAGCAGATCGAAAGCGGCGCGCCTGCCGATATCTTCATTTCGGCCGATCTCGACTGGATGAAGTATGTTTCCGACAGGAAGCTCGTCAAGGAAGACACCAGGTTCAACTGGCTCGGCAACAGCATCGTGCTGGTCGCCGCCAAGGATGCCGCCAAGCCGGTCGACATCGGGCCGGGCTTCGATCTCGCGGGCCTGCTCAAAGGTGGCAGGCTTGCCATGGGTGAGCCGAATGCGGTTCCGGCAGGCAAGTACAGCAAAGCCTCGCTCGAAAAACTTGGGCTCTGGTCGTCGGTCGAAAAGAGCATAGCAACTGCCGAAAGCGTCCGGGCGGCACTCGCGTTCGTCTCGCGCGGCGAAGCGCCTTACGGCATCGTCTACCAGACGGATGCGGCGGCCGATCCGGGTGTTGCCATCGTCGGCACCTTCCCAGCCGACACCCATCCGCCGATCATCTATCCGATCGCTATCCTGTCGGAATCGAAGTCCACGGATGCGGCCGCCTATCTCGACTATCTGAAGTCGGCCAAGGCAGCGCCGTTCTTTGAAAAGGAAGGTTTTACGGTTCTGAAGCAACCGTAAGGACTCCCGCAAGGGGTCATCGAAACGATCCCTCTCCGGGCTGCGTTTCGCTTGCCGTCGGCGGTTCTCAAGAGGGAGCCGGTCCGGTCAGCCTGACCCGAATCTCGATTTCAACCCATCTCACACGATCGTTTGTTCTCGAATCCCGAACATTCCGTTTGGAAATCAGACCCTAGCGACCTCGATCAGGCTCCCCATCTCCATGACCGGAAGCAAACAATGCGCTTCCCCAATACCACTTAGCGGACGCCGGCTCCCAAACGGCTCCGTCCATCAATTGAGGAATACGACAATGAAAACCGTTCTATCCACACTTGCCGCTGCCATGATCGCTTCGGCTTCCTTCGCCGGCGTCGCCCTTGCAGAAGGCGATTACTATCAGGGTGCGACTAAGGGACAGGCAGCGGTGCAGACCAACGACAAGGTCGACAATGTCAGGACCGGCAGCATCGACCAGGTTCGCACCAACGATAATCGCGGTGACCAGCCGATCTTCAGGCATGAAAGCCGCGACAACCGCTAACCGGCACAAACCGCAGCTCATTCAAGATACCGAACATCGTCCGCCAGGCAGGTCGCAAACTTGAGCCCCGGACGAACTCTGAAAGGACTAGGACAATGAAGACTTCCATCTCCGCTATCGCCGCCATGATCGCCGCCGCTTCCTTCGCAGGTTCGGCCCTCGCCGAAGGCGACTATTATGAAGGCACCTCGAAGACCCATGCTTCCGCCAGGGTCAACGGCGGCAATGTGGACAGCGTCCGCACCGGCAGCATCCAGATCCGCGACAACGATCGCCAGGAAAGCCAGTCGATCTTCGGCGACACGACCCGCGACAACCGCTAACCCGTCGCGCACGAGAACCGAGGCTCCACGGGCCTTCGTTCAGCAAACCATCTTGTAAATGCGATGGTGTAGGGAGAGCAGCGGTAGACCCGGCGCTCTCCCACCGCCGTTTCCCGAATCCTCCAGTAACTTTTCCGCCAGGACCTAGCCATTAGACCCGTCCCGATATATCCAATGCGATATATTGCATGGCGGCTACGGATGGGGATCGGCGTTTGGACTGGCTGGCATTGAGCGACGAGGAATGGACCGCGATCAGGCTCAGCCTGAAGGTTTCCGCCGTCGCGATGATCGTCAGCCTGCCGTTCGGCATTTTCGTCGCTTACCTGCTCGCCCGCGGAAAGTTCTGGGGCAAGTCGATCTTGAACGGCATCGTCCACTTGCCGCTCATCCTGCCGCCGGTCGTCACCGGTTTTCTGCTGTTGATACTGTTCGGACGACGAGGCGTCATCGGTGCCTTTCTCAGCGAATATCTCGGCATCGTTCTCTCCTTCCGCTGGACAGGTGCAGCACTTGCCTGCGGCGTCATGGGCTTTCCGCTGATGGTACGCTCCATCCGGCTGTCGATCGAGTCCGTCGACCGCAAGCTGGAAGAGGCGGCCGGCACACTCGGCGCAGGACCCGCCTGGGTTTTCATCACCGTGACGCTGCCGCTTATCCTGCCGGGCGTGATCGCCGGCATGATCCTCGCATTCGCAAAGGCGATGGGCGAGTTCGGCGCGACGATTACCTTCGTCTCCAATATTCCCGGTGAAACCCAGACCCTTTCCGCAGCGATCTACACGTTCACGCAGGTGCCGGGCGGAGATGCCGGCGCGATGCGGTTGACGCTGGTCGCGATCGCCATCTCGTTTGCCGCGCTGCTTGCCTCGGAGTTCCTGGCCTATCTGATTGGCAAGAGGGTCCATATCGAATGACCCTCACCGTCAAGGCACGGCAGACGCTGGGAGAGTTTGTCCTCGATGCGGGCTTCACCTCGGATGGCGGCGTGACCGCCCTGTTCGGACCTTCGGGCTCCGGCAAGACGTCGCTCGTGCGAGTGATCGCGGGACTGTCGAAGCCGGAACACGGGCGGTTGGTGGTCGACGGCGAAACGCTGCTCGATACTGAAAGCCGCATTTTCGTGCCGAAGCACAGACGGCGGTTCGGCTACGTCTTCCAGGAGAGCCGGCTTTTCCCTCACCTCTCGGTGCGTCAGAACCTCGCTTATGGCCGCTGGTTCGCGCCGAAGACAGCGGCGCCGGAAAATTTCGATCGGATCGTCGAACTATTGGGTATCGGCCTGCTCCTCGACCGGCGGCCGGGGAAGCTTTCAGGTGGCGAAAAACAGCGCGTCGCGATCGGGCGGGCGCTGCTCTCTGCTCCGCGTCTCCTTCTGATGGATGAGCCGCTCGCCGCGCTCGATGACCTGCGCAAGGCCGAAATCCTGCCCTATCTCGAACGCCTGCGCGACGAGACCTCGACGCCGATCGTCTATGTCAGCCATTCGGTTTCGGAAGTGGCGCGGCTTGCCGACAACGTGGTGATTATGAAGGACGGCCAGGTCGAGGCCGTCGGCACGCCGTCGGAGGTCCTCTCAATGCCATCGACGGAACGCCGCGATGCCGGGGTCGTGCTGACTGGCACGGTCGAGACGATCGATATCCCGCATCGGTTGGCGACGATCCGGCTTGCGCAGGCGCAGATCGTCGTGCCGAATGCTCGGGTCGAAGAGGGGAGAAGCGTCCGGGTGCATATCCCCGAACGCGACGTCATGGTCGCCACCCAGCGGCCGGAGGGGTTGAGCGCCCTCAACATCCTGGAAGGCGCGATTGCGGCGATCGAGCCGGACGGCGACGGCATGGTTCGCATCCGCATCCGCTGCGGCGGGGACATGGTGCTCGCCCGCATCACCGCGCTTTCGGCGGACCGCCTCGACCTGAGGCTCGAAAAGCCGGTATTTGCGGTGATCAAGACGGTGGCTCTGGAGCGGTAGCGTGGACTGATCTTCAGCGAGTTGTGAACTATGGATTACAAATGATCCAAGTTCGCAAAACGGCAGCTTTCTCAAAGTGGTTCGGGGAACTTCGCGACGATAATGCCCGAATGCGAATAGTTGCACGCATTCGCCGTACGGAGATTGGCAATCTTGGCGATGTGAAGCCCCGTCGGCGAGGGGTAGGAGGCGCGTATTGCTTACGGTCCCGGCTACCGGCTCTATTTCACTCAGCAGGGCCGAGAAATCGTTGTCCTGCTCTGCGGTGGGGACAAGAGCATCCAAAGCAAGGACATCGCTTCGGCAAAACAGATGGCGAAGGAGATATGACAATGCCTATCGAAACGGCGAAATGGGACGTTCAGGATTATCTGAAGACGTGTGAAGCGTCTTCTGAAACAAATTTTGCACACGCGTACATTTTGTCATCCGGGTGTTAAGGAGCGTCGCTAGACCGCTTCCTGTTGATGATCTTCAGCGCTTCCGCAGCTCCGGCCGATAGGCCTCTCAGGGTTCGGAAGAAGCCATTTCGCTCTTCGGGGAGTAAACCATGACTGTTCTTCCGATACTCAAGTCCGCCACGCTTGCGGCAGTTCTCTTCGCCTCGACCGCGGTCTTCGCCTCCGCCAAGGATGTAACCATTTCCGTCTGGTCCGGCGGTTCCGGGCCGAACGATAACTATCGTACCGATGCGTTCGACATCGCTGCCGATATTCTCGAACGCGAAGCCGCCATCCGCGGCGAGCAACTCAACATCATCGTACAGAAGACGCCGTATTCCGGCTGGGAGGATTTCAAGCAGGCCCTGACGCTCGCCGCCGAGGCCAAGAAGGCTCCGAACATTGTCGCCACCGGCCATGAAGACATCGGCCCCTGGGCGCAGGCCGGCCTCATCGTTCCGGTCGAGAATTTCATCGACCTCGATAGCTGGCCGATCAGCGATATCTATCCGAACCTGATGGAGATCACCTCCTTCAACGGCGCCGTCTACGGCATCCCGCAGGACGCAGAATCCCGGCCGTTCTTCTTCTGGAAGCCCTACATGAAGGCGATCGGTTATAGCGATGCGGATATCGAAGCTCTGCCGGCCAAGGTCGAAAAGGGCGAGTACACGCTGAAGAACGTCCTGGAAGACGCCAAGAAGATGCAGGACAAGGGCCTCGTCCAGGCCGGCTACGGCTTTTATCCGCGCACCAATAACGGCCCGGACTACTGGCAGTTCTACACGTCCTTCGGCGGCGTGATGGAAGAGGAAGGCAAACTCGTCTTCGACAAGGCTGCGATGAAGCGCACCTACCAGTATTTCGCCGATCTCGTGAAGGCCGGCGTCACCAAGAAGAACCATATCGGCATGCCGGGCGACCAGTGGTGGAAGGAAGTCGCCACCGGCAAGGCCGGCATCTGGCACGGCGGCACCTGGCATTATGCCCGTCTCGTCAACCAGGAAGGCCTGAAGGACTTCTTCGCCAACGTTCAGTTCACGCTGGTACCGGCCGGTGAAGGCGGCAAGGCCAACACGCTGACCCATCCGCTGGCCTACCTGCTGATGGCCGGCCATACCGAAGAAGAGACCCAGATCGCGGCCGACCTGATCAAGATCGCCTCTGAGCCGCGTATCAATGCGCTGCATGCGATCAAGTCCGCCCATCTCGGCATCTCGCCTTCCGAAACCAAGGTCGACCTCTATGCGGCCAACCGCTGGGCTTCGGAAGCCACCGAACGTCTTCTGCCGCATGCCAACGCCATGCCGAACAATGCCGATTTCGGCAAGTACTGGACGATCATGTGGAAGAATTTCGAAGCCTCCTGGACGGGTGCGAAGACGGCCGATGTCGCAGTCAACGATGCCGAAGCCGAGCTGAAGTCGGCGCTCGGCGCAGCGATCATCATCCGCTGATACCAAGCGGCTTATCTCGCTCGCACAGGGCAGGATAAGTCGTTGACTGTTCGGGCGAGACTCCTCGCCCCAAACTGTGGGCGGCGCTCGCTCCGCCGCCCATACCCCATCCGTCTCCCAAGGCTTCACCCATGCGAACGTCACGAACGCTCGGACTGGTGATGATTGCACCTGCTGCAGTCATGATCTCCCTGTTCTTCCTGATGCCGGTCATCCTGACCGCCATCTTCGCCATGACCAATATGAGCACCGCGACCGGCATTTCCGGCGGGGCCTGGCAGGTCACGCAAGGCGCCGTCAACCGCCTGAAGACCGCCATGCCGGAGCTCGCCAACGGTATTGCCGAGCCGCGCTTCGTGGTCGACGAGGAAGGGCTTGCAGCGCTGGAGGCCTTGAAGCTCAAGGCCGGGTTCACCACCGAACTGCGCACCAGCCACATGGGCGAGGTATTTCCCTCGCGGCGGGAGGCGGAGCGCGTGATCAAGGCGCTGAAGGACCGACCCTCGACCCGCGAGGTCAAGCAGATTTCCGACCTCTTCAATCGCTCGGTTCTCAATACCCGTTTCGAGACCCGCGACGAGCTGATGGCGAGCCTCAAGAAGCTCGGCTTCACGCTGACGCCGGCCGAACAGGATACGGTCGCCAAAGCCACCTATACCGGCTGGGTCTGGACGACGGAAAACTTCCGGATCATTGGCAATTCGCCGGACATGGCGCAGATCTTCTTGAACACCGCCTTCTATGTCTCGGTGACGCTGCTCCTATTCAACGTCAGCTACGCGCTCTTCCTCGCTATCACCACCCATTACATGCCGGCTTCGACCGCATCCATCTTCCGCGCCATCTGGCTGCTGCCGCGCATCACGCCGGTCGTCATCTATGTGCTGCTGTGGAAATGGCTGACCTGGGACAGCGGTTTCATCTCGATGTTCGTGGGCCAGTTCGGTTATCCGCCGAAAAACTACCTGCTCGACAGCGCCTATAACGCCTGGTTCTTCGTGATCCTGATCAACGGCTTCATCGGCGCCTCGATGGGCATGCTGGTCTTCTCTTCCGCGATCAAGGCGATCCCGCAGACTCAGTTCCATGCAAGCGAGGTGGACGGCGCCAGCCGCTGGCAACAGGTCCGCCACGTCATCCTGCCGCAGCTGCGCTGGCCGATCCTGTTCGTTACCTGCTACCAGACGCTGTCGCTCCTGGCGTCCTTCAACGAAATCCTCCTATCGACCCGCGGCGGGCCGGGGAAGGCGACGGAAGTCTGGTCTCTCGCCGCCTTCCACACCGCGCTCAACAACTATACCGGCAATCTGGAATACGGCCTGGGCGCCGCTATGGCGCTGGTGCTGGTGGTGGTCGGCATCGTGCTGTCGCTCATCTACCTGCGCATCTTCCGTTACGATACGCTGATCTCCAAGCCGCTGATCGAGGATTGACCATGGTCGAAAAACCACAAATTTCGTCAAGCATGGTCTCGGCGAATTTCTCGAGCCTCCCCGTGATCTTGCTGCTCGGCCTTTTCAGCCTGCCGCTGCTGGTAATGTATGCCTATCTCTTCATCGACACGATCAGCGATACGGAAGTCGGCTCGCTGATTCCGAGCGAGTTCACCCTCCGCCATTGGAGCTTCCTCTGGGAGACCAAGACCGGCAAGCCGAACATCTGGCTCGTCACGCTCAACACCTTCATCTTCGCAAGCTGCATCACCGGCGTCATCCTCATCGTCTCGTCGATGGCGGGTTACGTGCTCTCGCGCCTCAACGTGCCGGCGCGTGGCTTCTTCCTCGCCGGCGTCATGGTGCTGCACGCCTTTCCGTCGGTGACGCTGATCATCGCCATCTTCATCGTGCTGCAGTGGATCGGCCTCTACAATTCGCTGATCGGGGTGATCCTGGTGAAGGCTGCGGTCGAACTTCCGCTCGGCATCTGGCTGATGAAGGGGTTCTACGACACCGTGCCCTGGGAGATCGAGATGGCCGGGACAGTTGACGGCGCGTCGCGCTTCACGGTCTGGCGCCGGCTCGTGCTGCCGCAGATCAAGCCGGCGGTGATGGCGCTCGGGCTCTTTTCCTTCCTCACCGGCTGGAGCGAGTTCATCATGCCGCAGGTGCTGGCGCCAGGCGCGAAGGTGCAGGTCCTGTCGGTCTATCTGGCCAGCCTGATCATCGACGACAACAATTTCGATTTCGGCACCTTCAAGGCCGTCGGCGTCTTCTACGTCGTGCCGGTGCTGATCCTGTACGTCTTTTTCCAGAAGCATCTCATGAACATCTATGGCGGAGGCAGCAAGGGCTGATGCGTATCCTGCTCGACAAGTTTTCCAAGAGTTTCGGCTCCACCAATATCATCGAGGACATGAACCTCGAGGTCGGTTCCGGCGAAATGCTGGCCCTGCTCGGGCCTTCCGGCTGCGGCAAGTCGACGACGCTGTTTGCCGTCTGCGGCATCCACCGGCCGACCTCCGGCCGCATCCTGTTCGGCACACGGGATGTCACCGACCTGCCGAGCCAGGAGCGCAATGTCGGCGTCGTCTTCCAGTCCTATGCGCTTTATCCGCATATGACGGTCGAGGAAAACATTGGTTTCCCGCTGATGGTGAGGCGGATAGCCTCGGCAGACATCAAGAAACAGGTCGCCGATATCGCAGACCTCGTCCATATCGGCGATCTCCTGGGCCGGCGCCCCGCTCAGCTTTCCGGCGGCCAGCAGCAGCGCGTGGCGCTCGCCCGCGCCTTGATCCGCCGCCCGGATGTGCTGCTCCTCGACGAACCGCTCGCCAATCTCGACGCGAAACTCCGCCTCGAAATGCGCTCGGAAATTCGAAGGCTGCAGAAGGAGACCGGTATCACGGCGATCCTTGTCACCCATGATCAGGTGGAGGCGATGTCAATGTGCGATCGCATCGCCATCATGAAATCGGGCGAAATCGTCCAGATCGCCACCCCGTCGGAAATGTACAAGGATCCGCGGACATCCTTCGTCGCCAGCTTCCTCGGAAACCCACCGATCTCCTTCCTAAAGGGCAAGGCTCAGCAGGGGGCTTTCGTGCTCGGCGAAAATGGCCTGTGCCTGCCGATCGCCGCGCTTTCGGGCATTCCGGACGGCACGACGCTCAGCCTCGGCGTCCGCCCGGAGCATTTCGGGACGGCGGGAGGCATACCGGTCGAAGGCAAGGTCGTGTTTGCGGAAACGCAAGGACGCGAGAACCTCTACGACGTCGTTCTGCCGGACGGTTCCGTGCTGCGGTCGATCCAGCCGGTACGCGACGACGTGAAGCCGGGCGACAGCGTGCGCTGGAACCTCGACAGCGCCTCGACCTTCGTTTTCGCCGAAGACGGCCGGAGATTGTGATGGACGCTTTGACGCGCGACTTTTCCGCCTTCTTCGGCAAGTTCGGCTGGCCGGAAAACAAGGGCCGGTTGCCGTTCTGCATCGGCCATCGCGGCGCGAGCGGCCATGAGCGGGAAAACACGCTCACCGCCTTTCGCCGCGCCGCCGAACTCGGCGCCGAAATGTGGGAACTCGATACCCAGATGACATCCGACGGCGTGGTCGTCGTCTCCCATGACGACCATCTGCAGCGCGTCTTCCAGCAGGATCTGCATATCTCGCAGATGACCTTTGCCGAGCTGCGCGAGGCTGTGCCGGATGTGCCGAGCTTCGCGGAAGTCGCCGCACTCGGTCGCGAGACCGGCTGCGGGCTGTATGTCGAGCTGAAGCGTCCGGGAACCGGCCCTCTCTGCTGGCAACACCTGAGGGACATGAACCAGCGCTTCGCCTGCCTCGGTTCCTTCGATGTCGCACAAGTGCGCGAACTCCGCGACGTGGGTTGCGACTATCCGCTTTCGGTGTTGATCCGCGTCGGCCACGATCCGCACGCGGCAGGTGAGACGACCGGCGCCGATATCCTGCATCTCTGCTGGGAAAAGGCGAGCGACACGCCGCAGGAATTCGTCACCGAGGAACTGATCGACAGGGCTTTTGCGGACGGGAAGGAAATCGTGCTCTGGCACGAGGAGCGGCCGGATGTGCTCAAAGACATCATGGCTCTGCCCGTGCTCGGCATCTGCACCGACCTGCCGGATTTGATGCGTCCCAAAGAGACGAACGGCATGTCTCGCGAGCCCCGCCGCGTCACCTCCTTCGACGTCGCGCGTGCGGCGGGCGTTTCCCGAGCCGCGGTGTCGCGCGCCTTCACGCCGGATGCGAGCGTCTCGGAAAAAACCCGGCAGAAGGTGTATCAGGCGGCCAAGGAGCTCGGCTACCGGGTCAACTATCTCGCCCGCAGCCTCACCAACAAGCGCTCCGATTTCGTTGGCCTGGTGGCGGCCGGCCTCGACAACCCGTTCCGCACCCAGCAGCTCGAAAACCTGGCCCGGGCACTGATCGCCCGCAATTACCGGCCGATCCTGTTGCCGACCTCCAAGGAAGCGGACAGCGCCACCGTCATCGGCCAATTGCTGCATTACGCCGTTTCCGGCGTCATCATCACCTCGGATGCACCGCCCTCGCATATTTTCGAGGAATGCGCGGTCGAGGGCGTGCCGATCGTGCTGGTCAACAAGGGCGAGGATTTTCCCTTCGTCGATCGGGTCGTCTCCGATGACCGGATGTCGGGTTACACCGCCGTCGATCATCTCGTCGAAGCGGGTGCCAAGAAGCTCGCCGTCATCGCGGGCACGGCCGTTTCCTATTCCTCGCGCCGCCGTGCCGAGGCCTTTCAGAGCCGCTGCCAGATGCTCGGGCTCGACGCGCCGCTGATCCCGGTCGCCATCAACGACTACGCCCATGGCCAGGAGGCGGCACAGGCGCTGATCGACATGGGCATCGACGGGGTCTTTTCGGTCAACGACTACATGGCCTGCGGCGTACTCGACGGACTCGCAAAGGCTGGGCGGAACTACGGTTCGGTCAAAGTCATCGGTCATGACGACATCCCTCAGGCAAGCTGGTCGGCCTATGACCTCACCACATTCGTACAGCCCTGCGACGTGCAGGCGGAGCAGGTGATCGATCTCCTGACCAGCCGCATGTCAGAACCGGACGCCGTCGCGCGGGTAGAGTTCACACCGGTGACGCTGATCAAAAGAAGAAGTGCATAAATGGCATCTGCATTCGATCTCTCCTCCCTGCAAGCCCGCGCCAGGAGCGCAATCGAGGTTGCCCGCCGGGTCGGCATGGAGGCTGCCGCCTTCCGCGCCGAGGCTCTTCCCGAAACGCTCGGTGTCGAGAACAAGGGCCTGCAGGACTTCGTCACCGTCGCCGACAAACGGGCCGAAGAAGCGATCCGCGCAGCACTGCTCGGCGAATTCCCCGACGATTCCTTCATGGGCGAGGAGGGTGGGGGGCATTCCGGAGAACGCGGTACCTGGGTGGTCGATCCGATCGACGGCACCACCAATTTCATCCGAGGCTTTCGCCATTGGGGCGTCTCGATCGCCTTCGTCTCCAGCGGCAAGATCCTGGTGGGCGTGATCTATGACGCCGCGCAGGATCGGGTTTTCCACGCGATCCGCGGTGAGGGCGCCTTCAAGGAAGGCAAGCCGATCGCAGCAGCCAAGACCAGCGATCCCAACCACGCGATCGCCATTCTCGGCCATTCCCGCCGCACCGATTTCGAGGACTACCTCGCGATCTCCCGAAAACTCTACGAGCGCGGCATCGATTACCGCCGCATGGGGGCCGCCGCGATCGGCCTCATCCGCGTTGCCGAGGGTGTATCCGATCTCTATTACGAACGGCACCTCTCATCCTGGGACATGCTGGCCGGGGTGCTGATCGCCTCGGAGGCCGGCGCAACGATCGCCGTGCCGCCGCTGGGGGAGTTGCTTTCACGCGGCGGGCCGGTGGTCGCCTGCTCGCCTGGGCTTACTGGCGAATTCGCCTTCCTGATGGAAATGGAAGGCCTGTTCGTGGCGGCTGAATGAGGTGAAGATAGCAGGTGGATTGACCGCGCACATGTCGAGGTCGATGTATAGAAGGGATCCGTTCGGGTTCCTGATACCTCTGCTAAGTGATTTTGATGCCATTCGAAGACAAAAAGAAAAGCCGCGTGACGCTTCTCGACGTGGCGCGGCGCGCCAATGTCTCCCGCGCCACTGCCTCGCTGGTCATCCGCAAGAGCCCGCTGGTCGGCGCTGATACGCGGGCGCGGGTCGAGGAGGCGATGCGCGAGCTCGGTTATGTCTACAACATGGGTGCTGCCCGGCTCAGGGCCGAGCGCAGCCACACCGTCGGCGTCATCGTGCCCAATCTGACGAACCCGTTCTTCGCCGAACTGCTCTCGGGCATCGAGGCGGTGATCGATTCGGCCGGCATGGTGGTGATCCTTGCCAATAGCGGCGATCTCGTCGAACGGCAGGACATGGTGATGCGGCGGATGCGCGAGCATGGCGTCGATGGCGTCATCGTCTGCCCGGCGGCCGGCACCGAGCCGGCCTTCCTTCACCAGCTCGCAGAATGGGATCTGCCCCTGGTGCAGGTGCTCCGGCAGATCTCCGAGGAAGTCGACTATGCTGGTGCCGATTATGCGGCGGGCATGCGCCAGGCGGTTGATTACCTTGCCTCGCTCGGTCACCGGACGATCGCTTTTGCCGTCCAGGGGCCGATCCATTCCGCCTATCGCGAACGCGTCGAAGGGTTTTGCGACGCCATGCAGTCGCGCGGGCTCGATCCGAACCTGATCGTGCGCGTACCGACCCAGATCGGTGAAATCGCCGATGCGGCGCATCTTCTCTTCGGCCAAGTCGAACAGCCGTCAGCGGTGATCTGCTTCAATGACGTGATCGCGCTCGGCCTTTCCGCCGGCCTCTACGACCGGGGCGTTCAGGTAGGCCAGAATTTTTCGCTGATCGGTTTCGACGACGTGACCGACGCGGAGGCGATGCGGCCGAGGCTCACTTCCGTTTCCACCGCACCGGTGACGATCGGCGCGAATGCTGCCAGGCTTCTCCTCGATCGGTTGGCCGATCCCACTCGCCCGGCTCGAAGGGTTGTTAATGAAACGATTTTGCATATCCGCCAATCCTGCGGGCCGATGGCCATTTCGGCCTGACAACAATCCGCCAGCTTCCGGTTGACGTCCGGGCGAAAAGCTTTTAGATCGATCTAAATGGAAAGGCGCCGCAGAGGAGCGGCCTCTTTCGACATCGTTGGGGAGGTCCCAAGTTGTATAATTTCAATTTCGAACCCGTGTTTGCGGGTTTCGACCAGCTTCTGCTCGGCGCCTGGCTGACGATCCAGCTTTCGGTGGCGGCAATGATCATCGGCCTGATCGTCTCGATCGCCTGCGCTGCGGGCAAGACCTCGGGCATTGCGCCGCTGCGCTGGGTCATCGACGCCTATATCGAGATCATCCGCAACACGCCGTTCCTGGTGCAGATCTTCTTCATCTTTTTTGGCCTGCCGTCGCTCGGGATTTTTCTGACGCCGAACAGTGCGGCGCTCGTGGCGCTCGTAGTGAATTTCGGCGCCTACGGTACGGAAATCATCCGCGCCGGCATCGAATCGATCCAGAAGGGACAGATCGAGGCGGGCACCGCGCTCGGCCTCTCGAAACTGCAAATCTTTCGCTACATCATCATGAAGCCGGCTCTGCGCACCGTCTATCCGTCGCTGACCAGCCAGTTCATCTACCTGATGCTGACCTCCAGCGTCGTCTCGGCCATCTCGGCCGACGACCTCGCCGCCGCCGGTAACAATCTGCAGTCGCAGACCTTTGCGAGTTTCGAGGTCTATATCGTCATCACGATCATGTATCTCGTCATGTCCGTCGGTTTCTCGACGATCTTCTCGGCGATCGAGAAGGCCGCCTTCAAATATCCGCTGAGCCGATAGGAGCCTGACCATGCCATTGATCAGGCCTTTCGGCATCAACGAATTCTGGATCATCGTGCTTGCGGCGCAGTGGACGATCGCGCTGTCGGCGATCGCATTTGCGGGCGGCGGCATCGGCGGGCTGCTGATCGCGCTCATGCGCGTCTCGGATGCGAAATGGCCGCGGCTGATCGCCACCGGCTTCATCCGCGTCTTCCAGGGAACGCCGCTGCTCATGCAGCTCTTCCTGGTGTTCTTCGGCATGAACATCCTCGGGTTTGCCATCAATCCCTGGCTTGCCGCAACCGTCGCGCTCACCCTGCATGCCAGCGCCTTCCTCGGCGAAATCTGGCGTGGCTGCATCGAAGCCGTGCCGCCGGGCCAGCGGGAAGCCGCGACCGCGCTCGGCCTGCGCTACTATAACAGGATGCGCTACATCGTGCTCCCACAGGCCTCGAAGATCGCAGTGGCGCCGACGGTCGGCTTCCTGGTACAGCTGATCAAGGGCACTTCGCTTGCGGCGATCATCGGTTTTACCGAGCTCACCCGCCAGGGCCAGATCATCAACAATGCAACGTTCAGCCCGTTCATGGTGTTCGGCACGGTGGCAGCGGTCTATTTCGTCCTCTGCTGGCCGCTTTCGGTGCTGGCGCGACGCATGGAACTCAGATTTTCCCGCGCAACGGCACGTTGACGGGACCCGAGCCGGAGGGAGGAAAACCGGCGCAACAGAAAAGGGTAGGAAAATGAATATTTCTAGACGCATGGTTATGGCCGTCATCGGCGCAGGCCTGATGATGGGTGCCTCCGCCGCATCGGCCCAGACCGTCGAAAGCATCAAGTCCGCAGGCACCGTCAAGATCGGCATGCTGGTCGACTTCCCGCCATTCGGCATCATGAACACGTCGAATGAGCCGGACGGTTATGACGCCGACGTGGCAAAGCTGCTTGCCAAGGAATTCGGCGTGAAGGTGCAGATCGTTCCGGTCACCGGCCCGAACCGCATTCCTTACCTCCAGAGCAACCAGGTGGACCTGCTCGTCGCCTCGCTTGGCATCACGGAGGAGCGCGCCAAGAGCGTCGACTTCTCCCAGCCCTATGCTGGCATCTCGATCGGCGTATTCGGCGCCAAGGCGACCGAGGTCTCCAAGCCGGAAGACCTGTCCGGCAAGACGATCGGCGTCGCTCGCGCCTCGACCCAGGATACCGGCGTCACCAAGATCGCGCCGAAGGATGCCAAGATCCAGCGTTTCGATGATGATGCCAGCGCCGTCCAGGCCCTGCTGTCCGGCCAGGTTCAGCTGATCGGCGTCTCGAACGTCGTCGCAGCCCAGATCGAAAAGGCAGCTCCGGGTCGTTTCACCCAGAAGCTGCAGCTCAGCCAGCAGGTGCAGGGCATCGCTGTGCGCAAGGGCTCGGCGGAGTTGTTGACGGCCGTCAACGCCTTCATCGCCAAGGTCAAGGCCAATGGCGAGCTCGGCAAGATCCATGAAAAGTGGCTCGGCGCTCCGCTGCCGGACTTCGTCGCCAACGCCAAGTAAGACCAGAACTGACGATCGAAAGGGAGTTCCTCGCAATGACTGAGGTGAACGCAAACGCATCGGCCGCGGCCACGCGAGGAACTTCCGAACTCGCCGTCAGGATGGAAGGCGTCAACAAGTGGTATGGCGGCTTTCACGCGCTGAAGGACGTCGAATTGTCGGTCAATCGGGGGGAGCGGATCGTCATCTGCGGCCCTTCCGGCTCCGGCAAGTCGACCCTGATCCGCTGCATCAACCAGCTGGAAACGATCCAGAAGGGCACGATCGTCGTCGACGGACATGACCTGACCGCCGGCGGCAAGAATGTCGATATCGTCCGCCAAGAGACCGGCATGGTCTTCCAGCAGTTCAATCTTTTCCCGCATATGACGGTTCTGGAAAACTGCACGCTGGCGCCGATGAAGGTGCGCGGCATTTCCAAGGTCGAGGCGGAAAAGACCGCCCGCAAATACCTGGAGCGGGTGCGCATTCCCGAGCAGGCGGAGAAATACCCCGCCCAGCTTTCCGGCGGCCAGCAGCAGCGCGTCGCGATCGCCCGCGCACTCTGCATGAACCCGAAGATCATGCTGTTCGACGAGCCGACCTCGGCGCTCGACCCGGAAATGGTCAAGGAAGTGCTCGACACCATGATCGACCTCGCCAAGGAGGGCATGACCATGCTCTGCGTCACCCACGAAATGGGCTTTGCCCGCCAGGTTGCCGACCGGGTGATCTTCATGGACCGCGGCGAGATCCTCGAAACAGCGGCGCCGGAGGAATTCTTCGGCAATCCCAAGAACGAACGCCTGAAAATCTTCCTCGGGCAGATATCCTGAGGGCTTACGGCCATTCATAGAAATACGGAGTTCCGGACGTGAAACCAGATATCCTGCTTGTGGAACCGATGATGCAGTTCATCGAGGACCAGCTCGACGCCGCCTATACGGTGCATCGGATGTACGACCCGGCGCAGAAGGAAAGCCTGGAAGCGGCGTTGCCGAACATCCGCGCCGTTGCGACAGGCGGCGGCTCCGGCCTCTCCAACGAGTGGATCGGGAAGCTGCCGGCGCTCGGCGTCATCGCCATCAACGGTGTCGGCACCGACAAGGTGGACCTGAAATTCACCCGCAGCCGCAATATCGACGTGACCACCACGCCCGGCGTACTGACCGATGACGTGGCAGACATGGGCATCGCGCTGATGCTCGGCGTGCTGCGCCATATCGCCAAGGGCGACGCATTCGTGCGCGCCGGCAAGTGGGGCAGGGAAGGTTTTCCGCTGGGCAACAGCCCCAAGGGCAAGCGCCTCGGCATTCTGGGCCTCGGCCAGATCGGCAAGGCCTTCGGCCGCCGCGCTGAAGCCTTCGGCATGGATGTGCGCTTCTGGAACCGCTCACCGGTCAAGGACACCGCCTGGAAATCCTGTGCCTCGCCGGTAGCTCTGGCGGAAGACAGCGATGTGCTCTGCGTCATCGTTGCCGCAAACGCCGCGACCCAGAATATCGTCAATGCCGGGGTGCTGAAGGCGCTGGGGCCGAAGGGCATTCTAATCAACATCGCGCGCGGCAGCGTCGTCGATGAGGATGCCCTGCTCGCCGCCCTGAACGACGGCACGATCGCCGCCGCTGGCCTCGACGTCTATCTCAATGAACCGCGCATCCGCGAAGATTTCTTCACCGCGCCGAACACGGTGCTGATGCCGCATCAGGGCAGCGGTACGGTCGAGACCCGCGTTGCAATGGGCGAACTGGTGCTTGCCAATATCGCCGCGCACTTCGCCGGCGAAAAGCCGCCGACCACCGTCAACTGAGCCGGAGAAGCAGAATGATCATCCGTCAGGCCTTTTTCGAAGGCGCGATCCACACCGGCCAGGAAGACGCCTTCAAGACCTATGTGGCCGAGAAGCTGATGCCGATGTGGCTCGCTTTTCCGGGCATCAAGGAAGTGCGCGTGCTTTATAATATCGAACGCGACGAAGGTGCTCCGTCTTACCCGATGGTGCTGTCGACCATGTACGAAAGCCGCGAAGCACTGGCCGCGGCCCTGGAATCGCCGGTTCGCTACGAAAGCCGGGACATGACCAAGGGTCTGCTCGAAATGTTCGACGGACGCATCCATCATCACGTCTTCGATCTGGTCCCGAGCTGAATTCGTCGTCGGCCCGTCAAGCCCGGCAGTCTTTGTGCCCGATCCAGGGGCGCGATAAGCGGGCGTATTCGGCTTGAACGGTTCGATCAGGTTCCCCGACGGCTCTTCGAGCAGGATCTGTTTGCCGCCGGTCCCCTGGATGATCTCGTTGCGGAAGCCGCAGCCCGCCAGTTTCAGCCGCTCAACCATCCCTTCCCGGTTCTCGACGGTGCGATGGATGCGGGTCCAGCCGCTAGGCGTTTGCTGCTCTCCGGACGGCATGGGCGCGCCCCGCCACTCCCCGGGTTCGGCTGACTGAGATAGAGATACATGTCACCCCGCGAGATTTCCGCGAAGGGCGGGGCGGGTGGATATCCGAAACGGAAAGCCTGATACTCCCGCGACAGAGGGCAAGCGTCATCCGCCTTCCTCAGCAAGGGCCGCCGGACGCCTGCGGTGGACGCACGGCAACGGCATAAAGGTGTGGGGAAAGCCCGAAACTGCGGGTGAAGATGCGGGTCATATGGCTCTGGTCGGCAAAGCCGCTGGCCAGCGCCGCCTCCGCAAGTCCCGCCCCGCCGGCGATCAGTTTTCGCGCCAGCTGGACACGCCGCTGGATCAGGTAGGCGTGTGGCGTGAACCCGGTCGCCTTGTCGAAAGCGCGCAAGAGCTGGAATTGACTGAGGCCGGCAAGGCCTGCCAGAGTGGCAAGGCTGACCGCTTTGGCCGGATCGTCATCAATCCGCTCGCGCGCCGCCCGAATCCCTTGCGAAACCGGTTTCGGCTCCGGCACCTCCCGCATCGCCTCGGCCAGCAGCGTCAGCAGTAATTCCTGTCCGCGGAGTTCGGCGCCGGATTGCTCGGTGGTCATCGCCGTAAAGAGCTGCCGCATCGTCGCGACATGCGGCGGTTGCCGCAGCACCGGATCGGCAAACTCGAAATCGCCGGGCCGGCCCTGGCGGATATCCGCGACCGCGACCGCAATCACGTCCGGCTCGAAATAAAGCATCTGCCAGAAACGGCCCTCGTCCCCGATCGGCGCGCCGTCATGCACTTCGCCCGGGTTGACGGTAATGACGTCGCCTGGTCCGGCTTCCACCGGACCCCGTCCGCTTGCGGATTTCTGGGCTCCGCTCTCGATTACGCCGATGCCGAACTGGTCGTGGGTGTGACGGGCGAAATGGTGGTCGGAGCGAGCCACGACCGCCTGCACGCCGGCCATGCGGCATCGAAACATCCGAAACCCGTTTTGTCCCTTCGCCCGCATCCGCCCCTCACGTTGGGATGAGCATACCTTGATTGGAAAAAATCCCCAAGGCAGCTTGTAGACCGCCTCGGGCGGTCCAAGCCGACTAGCGGGCTCCTCGTAGAGAAGGTCGAGCCTGGCAGTCTTACAGGACGGTGCGCACCCGCCACAATTCGGGAAACAGCTCGACCTCCAGCATTTTCTTGAGATACGAAGTTCCCGACGTGCCGCCGGTGCCGCGCTTGAAGCCGATCACCCGTTCCACCGTGGTCACGTGATTGAACCGCCAGCGGCGGAAATAATCCTCGAAATCGACCAGTTTTTCCGCGAGTTCGTAAAGCTCCCAATGGGTGCCGGGTGAGCTGTAGACCTGTTTCCAGGCCTCCAGCACCTGCTCGTTCTCAGGGCGTTTCGCGCGCCAGGCGGTTCGTCTTGCGTCCTCGCCGATATCGAATCCGCGTCGGGAAAGCAGCATCAGGGCCTCGTCGTAAAGGCTCGGGCGGGCGAGGATGCCCTCCAGCATCTCGATGATATCAGGCCGATGCGCGTGAGGCCCGAGCATGGCAATGTTGCGGTTTCCGGCAAGGAACTCGATCGCCCGGTATTGATAGGACTGGAAGCCGGACGACTGGCCGAGCGAGGCGCGGAACTCCGTATACTCGCTGGGCGTCATGGTGCGCAGCACGTCCCAGGCATTGTTGAGCTGTTCGAAGATGCGGGCGACGCGGCTGAGCATCTTGAAGGCCGGCTGCGGATTGTCGTCGCGGATCGCTGAGATCGCCGAGGCGATCTCGTGGATCGCAAGCTTCATCCACAGTTCGGAGGTCTGGTGCTGGATGATGAAGAGCAGTTCGTCATGCGCCGCCGAAATCGGTGCCTGCGCGTCGAGCACTTTTTCGAGATGCAGATAGTCGGAATAGGACATCTTCTCGCGAAAGGACATTTCCGCGCCGTCTTCGCTGGGATCGTAGGGTTTCGAGCTCATGATGTCCGATATGTCTTTCGCCAGTTAGAATTCCACTTCCAACTCGACGATTTCGTCCGGTTCTGCAAGCGCGCCTTCGGTCCATTCGAGCATGAGCGGCCAGGCGAGAACCGTCTCCGCGTATGCCGCGAGCCTCGGCGAGAGTTCGACCGCGTAGGTGCGGAAGCGGGTGCAGACCGGCGCATACATGGCATCGGCGACAGTCGGATTTGCGCCGAACAGCCAAGGGCCGCCGCTTGCCTCCAGGCATTCGGCCCAGATCGTCTTGACCCGCTCAACATCCGGGCGCGCGCCGGAAAAGATCTTGAAGCGCTCGTGCCGGGCCTTGAGGTTCATCGGCAGGGCAGAGCGAAGATTGTGGAAACCGGAATGCATCTCCCCTGAAACCGCGCGACAGCGGGCGCGGTCGGCGATGTCGGCTGGCCATAGGCCGGCATCAGGCCTGATCTCGTTCAGGTATTCGGCTATCGCCAACGTATCCCAGACGATGACGCCATCATGGGTCAGCCGCGGCACCAGCACGGAGGGCGACAGGAGCAGCAGTTCCTGGCGCGCATCGTCGTTCATCTCGACCAGCAGTTCCTGGAAATCGAGGCCTGCCATGCGGCAAAGGAGCCAACCGCGAAGCGACCACGAGGAATAGTTTTTCGACGAAATCGTCAGTGTCGCCTGTACCATCGTTCAAAACTCCTGCCGGACAATCATGCATCCTATGACAATCTTCTCGCATCGCGAGACATATTGCACTAGCATTTTTGCACTGCCGCATATCTGCGGCGCGGGGGTCCATTCATGCTCTATCAGGCCTATCAACTCCAGGATGATTTCCTCGCTCCGATGCGCGATCTTGCCCGGCGCCTGCAACTGATGTCCTCCACCTTGTTCTTCGGCGCCGGCAGCGATATGGGTCGGCATGCCGCCGCGGCACTCGAGTTGATGTCGCGCTTCAAGATCACCCACGAGCGACCGGAATTCGAGATTACCTCGGTCACGATCGGCAATCGCGACGTGCCGATATCAGTCGAGACTGCACTCGACCTGCCCTTCGGCCGCCTCCTGCATTTCGTCGCCGATGTCGATACGCCCCGCCCGCGGGTTCTGGTGGTCGCGCCGCTCTCCGGTCATTTCGCGACGCTGTTGCGCGGCACGGTCCAGACGCTGTTGAAGGATCACGACGTCTATATCACCGACTGGGCCAATGCGCGGGACGTTTCCACGGCCGCCGGCCGCTTCGGCATGGACGATTATGTCGACTACATCATCCGTTTCCTGGAAGAGATCGGACCGCGCGGACACATCCTCGCAGTCTGCCAGCCCTGCGTTCAGGCGCTGGTTGCCGTCGCCGTCATGTCGGAGGCGAAGAACCCGGCAACCCCGCGCACCATGACGCTCATGGCCGGGCCGGTCGATACGCGCGAGAGCCCGACCAAGGTCAACGAACTTGCGGTCTCGAAGCCGCTGTCCTGGTTCAAGAGCGAGCTGATCACCGGCGTTCCGATGGGCTTTCCGGGCAGCGGACGGCGCGTCTATCCCGGCTTCCTGCAGCTCGTCGCCTTCATGAGCATGAACATGGAGCGCCATGTCGACGCGCACCGCAAGCTCTACCGCCACCTCGCCCAGGGCGAGACGGCCGAGGCGAACAAGATCAAGCATTTCTACGACGAATATTTCGCCGTGCTCGACATGACCGAGGAATTCTACATCGAGACCATCGACCGGGTGTTCCAGAGGGCGGAACTGGCGAGCGGCACCTACACCCACCATGGCCGGAAGGTGGATCCGAACCATATCCACGCCACGGCGCTTCTGACCGTCGAGGGCGGGCGCGACGATATCTGCGGGCTCGGCCAGACTTCGGCGGCCCACGAACTCTGTCACTCGCTGCGGCCGCACCTGCGCCGCCACCATCTGCAGGCCAATGTCGGGCACTATGGTGTCTTCAGTGGGCGCCGGTGGGAGAAGGAAATCTATCCCGTCGTGCGCAACCTGATCCTCGCAATGGAATGACGGCAAAGGCGCCGAGTCTCATACCTTGACTTGCATACGATCCTCTATCTGCTGTATGCAATGAACGGGTAGGAGAAAAAAGATGAGCAGCAGGGATCCGGTTTTTGGCTGGTGGGACGCTCCACCGTTTATCGGAGAGCTGATCCAGTCCTTGTCCGGTCGCGGCCGGGCCTTGTTCGGCCTCTCATCACCGCCGGTGCAGAACCGCGATCTCGTGGGGCTTGCGGAGATGATCCTGTCGCGCCGCGGCGAAGTCTCCGGCGCCATCCTCGCCGAAGCCTTCCTCGAGGCCTACCGACAGGTCAGCGCCTCGGACCGAGACGCCTTCATGCGCGCGCTTCTGGATCGTTTCGGCCCCGACCGAACGGTCTTGGATGGCGCGGCCGCAGCCTATAACACCGAGCCCAGCGCAGAAAATATTGCCAGGCTGCACGAGGCGGCTGAACCGCGCCGGCAGGAGCTTTTCCGCCGTATCAATTTCGCCAAGCGCGGCACCGCGACGTTGGTCGAGATGCGCGAACATCTGATGGACATGTTGTCCAAGGAGCCGGCGCTGCAGCCGGTCGACCTCGATTTCTGCCATCTCTTCTCCTCATGGTTCAACCGGGGTTTCCTGATGTTGCGATCGATCGACTGGACCACGCCCGCCAATATCCTGGAGGCGCTGATCCGCTATGAAGCCGTGCACGATATTGATGGCTGGGATGACCTGCGCCGGCGACTGGCGCCGGCTGACCGGCGTTGCTTCGGCTTCTTCCATCCCCAACTTGAAGACGAGCCGCTGATCTTCGTCGAGGTGGCGTTGACCGACCATCTGCCTGCCTCGGTCGATGCGCTTCTCGCCCGCGACCGCCAGCCGCTGGAAGTGCAGCAGGCGACGACGGCGGTGTTTTATTCGATTTCCAACTGCCAGCGCGGCCTTGCCGGCATTTCACTCGGCAATTTCCTCATCAAACAGGTGGTGAACGACCTGAAGCGCGACTTGCCGCGGCTCGAAAATTTCGTGACTTTATCCCCCATCCCGGGCTTCGGCGCATGGTTGCGCGGCGAAAGCCGCGTGACCGACAGCGAGGAGATCAGCCAAGAAAAGCAGCGGCTTATCGCCAGGCTTGAAGGTGACTGGGCCTCTGCCGGCGAACACGAACTCGACCAGGTCCGGCGCGCCATGCTGCCGCTCGGGGCACATTACCTGTTGAACGTCCGGCGCGGCAATGGCCGACCGGTGGATCCCGTTGCCCGTTTCCATCTCGGCAACGGGGCGCAGGCCGAGAGGCTCAATTTCCTCGGCGACCGGTCGCCGAAGGGCATGCGCCAGTCATACGGCCTGATGGTCAACTATCGCTACCGGCTCGGCGAAATCGAGAAAAATCACGAGGCTTATGCCGAAAACGGCCATATCGCGGCGACGCCGGCGCTGCGCAAGCTGGCCCAACCGGTTTCCCAGGAGGTGTTTTAATGGCTGGTAACCTCTACGACGCGCTGCTCGGCGGGCTCGACCGGGAGGATCGGCTGCTCCTGACGGACGAAACGGTGGGCACGATGAGCTACCGCGCCTTCGCCGATCAATGCGCGAAGCTTGCCGGAGCACTTCTCGAAGCCGGCCTGCGGCCAGGCGACCGAGTCGCCGTCCAGGCGGAAAAGTCGGTCGCGGCGCTGGCGCTGTATCTGGCGACAGTCCGCGCAGGCGGCATCTATCTGCCACTCAACATCGCCTACACGCCGGCAGAAATCGAATATTTCCTGACCGATGCCGAGCCCGCGATCTTCGTCTGCGACCCGTCGAAGCTCGATGCGCTCCAGCCGATCGCCAAGGCCGCCGGCGCGAAAATCCTGACACTCGACCCAGTGGGGAAGGGGACGCTGAGCGATGCTGCCGCCATCGCCACGCCGATTGCCGAAACCTCGGCGCGGGGCGGAGCGGATATTGCCGCAATCCTCTACACGTCCGGCACGACGGGGCGCTCCAAGGGCGCCATGCTCAGCCACGACAATCTCCTGTCGAACGCGACGTCGCTGGTCGAAAGCTGGCGTTTCACCGACAAGGACGTACTGATCCACGCGCTGCCGATCTTCCACACCCACGGGCTTTTCGTCGCGACCAACGTGGTGCTCGCCTCGCGCGCCTCGATGATTTTCCAGCCGAAATTCGATCCGAACAAGATCATGGAGGCGATGCCAAAGGCGACCGTGCTGATGGGCGTGCCGACCTTCTACACCCGGTTGCTGCAACATCCGGGGCTCGACAAGGGTAGCACCGCGCATATGCGCCTCTTTGTCTCCGGATCGGCGCCGCTTCTGTCTGAGACCCACGAGGAATGGCAGGCGCGCACCGGCCACGCCATCCTCGAGCGCTACGGCATGACCGAGACCAACATGAACACCTCGAATCCCTATGAGGGACGGCGTGTGGCCGGCACGGTGGGTTTCCCGCTGCCGGGCGTTGAAGTGCGGGTCACGGATCCCGAAACCGGTGCCTTATTCGGCACGGAAGAAATCGGCATGATCGAGGTGCGTGGCCCGAACGTGTTTTCGGGCTATTGGCGCATGCCGGAAAAAACGGCCTCAGAATTCCGCAAGGACGGGTTCTTCATCACCGGCGACCTCGGGAAGATCGACAAGGATGGTTATGTCCACATCGTCGGCCGCGGCAAGGACCTCATCATCACCGGCGGCTACAATGTATACCCGAAAGAGGTGGAAATGGAGATCGACGCCATGCCGGGCGTCACGGAAAGCGCCGTCTTCGGCGTCAAGCATCCGGATTTCGGTGAGGGCATCATTGCCGCGATCGTCCTGAAACCAGGTGCCCATTTGACCGAACAGGAGGTCATCAAGGCATTGGACGGCCGTCTGGCAGGCTATAAGCGCCCGAAAAAGGTGGCGTTCATGGCTGAACTGCCGCGCAATACGATGGGCAAGGTCCAGAAGAATATACTCCGCGATCAGTTTTCCGGAACTTTCGAGCCCGCGGCAATCGCAAAATAGGCGATCGTGATTTTAGGACTTGACGGCTGATGTATACGCGTGGACTATGAATTGCATACGAGCACGGATCATTTCGGGAGGAAATGGGATGTTGCAACAGGGGAAGCCGGAGAGCGCTCAGCCGCTTGCCACCGTCCACAACCCGATGGGTTATCCGCCAAAGGTCAGCCGCAAACAGCCGGCTGATCGGCCCGCCAGCCTCGACGGCAAGGTCGTCTATCTCGTTGACAGCCGCTTTGACGATTCGGTCGAGCTCCTGAAGGAGGTCGAGGCCTGGTTTGCACGCAATATGCCGTCCGTCGACATACGCATCCGCCAGATGGCGAACACCTATTCCAAGGACGATCCGCAGCTCTGGGAAGAGATCAGGGCGAACGGAGATGCCGCGATCATCGGCGTCGGCCATTGCAGCACCTGCGCACCGGCTGTCACCACCCACGCGATCACGCTCGAAACCAAATACGGCGTGCCGACCGCGGCGATCCATACCGATAAGTTCGACAAGGTGGTCCGCTCGGTCGCCAAGATGGGCGGGCTTTCCCAGCAGCCGCTCGTCTTCGTGCCGCAGCCGGTCATGGGTAAAACGCCAGAAGAGCTGCGTGCGTATGTGGAAGGCCTCGATCCGATCAGTGGCAAGCCGGTCATGAAGGAGATCGTCGAGGCACTCACCGTCGGGCTCTCGGCAAGCGCCGAGGACGCGCAGTTCGAGCGCAGCACGCCGCGTTTCGTCGAGCCGGACACCGAGGACAACCTCCACGCCGCCTTCCTGCGCAACAGCTGGACCGACAAGCTGCCGATCATCCTGCCGACCGATGCCCGCGTGGCCGACATGCTGGCCGGCACGAAACGTAAGCCGGACGAGGTCGTCGGGCACATGCAGCCGACCACCAATCGCGGCCTCTGGGAATATACGGTCGAAAAGGTCGCGGTAAACGCCGTCATGGCCGGCGCATCGCCGGAATATTTCCCCGTGATCCTAGCGCTGGCGGCGGCACAGGTCTCCGCCCGCGGATCGACCTCCAGCTCGGCTGCAGCGATGGCCGTCGTCAACGGGCCTGTTCGCAACGAGATCGGCATGAACTGCGGCGTCGGCGCGCTCGGCCCCTATAGTCATGCCAATGCCACGATCGGCCGCGCCTTCGGGCTCCTGTCTCAGAACCTGCAGGGCGGCTCGGTTGTGGGCGAAACCTTCATGGGGTCGCTCGGCAACAACTATACCTACAACAACCTCACCTTCGCGGAAAACGAGGAGCGCAGCCCGTGGGAGCCGCTGCATGTGCAGAAAGGTTTCGACGCCAAGGCGAGCACCGTCAGCCTCTTCCACGGCTGCCGTTCCACGACATTCAGCCTCGGCCTGCGCAAGGAATACTGGCGGGAGCACGTGCGCGACATGCTGCTCGGCACCGATGCGATCACAGCGCCCACGTTGGTGCTCGACCCGATCTGCGCAAGGCAGTTCATCGACCGCGGCGGGTTCGTCAACAAACAGGACCTGCTCGATTTCATCTACGAGACGGCGCAGATGCCGGCCGGCCGTTACTGGGACCTGCAGCTCGTCCAAAACTACATCTATCCCCGCGCCACGTTCGGCGAGGAGCCGATGGCCGGCAAGCTGAAGGCCGGCAAGGACGAGCTCATCCATATCTTCCGCCCGCAGGACATCAACGTCGTGGTCGTCGGTGGCGAGTCCAACGGCTACTGGCAGATCTACGGCGCGCATTACCGCACCACCGTTTCCATCGACGATTGGCGCTGAGATGGCGAACGACTACGACATCGCAGTCATCGGTGCCGGCGTGGCGGGCCTCAATGCGGCGATCGCCGCTGCCCGGCATGGAGCCCGCACGATCGTCATCGACATGCTCGGCGCCGGCGGCCAGGTGATCAATGTCGACCGCATCGACAATTTTCCGGGTCCGAGCGAGGGCATGTCCGGTTTCGAACTCGGCCCGATGCTGCAGATGCAGGCGGACGAGGCCGGCGTCGAATTCGCGCTCGACACGATCGAGATCGTCTCGAAGACGGATACTGGCTTCCGCATCGCCGGTGCCGATCTCGATCTTAACGTCGGCGCGGTGATCATCGCCGCAGGATCGGCCAAGCGCACGCTCGGCATTCCGGGCGAAACGGAATTCGAAGGCCGCGGCGTTTCCCATTGCGCCTCCTGTGACGGACCGCTGATGCGCGGCAAGGACGTTTGCATCGTCGGCGGCGGGGATTCCGCACTCGACGAGGCGCTGGCGCTTGTCCCGCACGCCGCCCGCATCACCGTCATTCATCGCGGCCCGCGCCTCGGGGCAAGCGCCGCCCTGCAGGCGAAAGCGCGGGAGGCCTCCAATATCGAAGTGAGACTCAACACGATGGCGACCGCAGTTCGCGGCGAAGGCGGCGTCAACGCCTTAACCGTCCGCGATCTTTCGACTGGCGCCGAGGACGACATACCCTGCCATGGCGTCTTTGTTTATGTCGGGCTGGAGCCTAATACCTCTTTCCTCGGCGATACGGTGACGCTCGCCCCGGACGGCAGGATCGTCGTCGATCTCGACATGCAGACGTCGGTGCCGGGCATTTTCGCGGCCGGCGACATCCGCGACCGCTCGGTTGCACATCTGGCGGCCTCCGCTGGTGACGGCGTGACGGCGGCAATTTACGCCGTGCGTTATCTCGCGGAACAGGGCGGGAATACCCAACAGGCGGAGCTGCTTTTTGCGGCGGTCGCATCGGCAGGATAGGCCTATGAACGTGCAAATCAAAGGCAAGCAGGGCAAACCAAGCGTTCGCGATGCGATCGAGCAGGATATCGTCACCGGATTCTATGCCCCCGGCGACCGGCTCGACGAGGCGGGGCTTGCCGCGCGGCATCAGGTTTCCCGCACGCCGGTGCGTGAGGCGCTGATCCAGCTCAGCACCATGGGTCTCGTCAAGATGGTGCCCAATCGCGGCGCTTTCGTCACTCAGCTGACGATCACCGAGCTTGTCGAAATGTTCGAGGTGATGGGCGAACTTGAGGCCATGTGCGCCCGGCTTGCCGCTCGCCGCATCCGCCCGGAACAGCTCAAACTGCTCGAGGAGGCGCAAGCTGCCTGCGCCACGGCCCAGCAGGCCGGCAATTCGGACGATTATTATTACGCAAACGCCGAATTTCACCGGGTGATCTACGAGGCGAGCGGTAACGGGTTTCTGGCGGAAAACGCCCATGCGCTGCAGCGCCGGCTGAAACCCTATAGGCGCCTGCAGTTGCGGGTCCCCGGGCGCGTCAACAGTTCGTTGTCCGAGCACGAGGAGGTGCTCGCGGCGATCCGTGCCCGCGACGACGCCCGCGCCCGGGATGCGATGCGCAACCACGTGGTCATCCAGGGCGAATATTTCAGCGACTTCCTGGCGCTGATGCGCCCGGTGGAACGCCAGTTGATCCCCGGTGAATGATGAGGAGCATAATCGGTGAGGATCGATTGCGGCGGAAGGAAAACATGAAGTTTTAAGCTCGGGAGGGTCGGGCTTTTTGCCGGCAATGGGCCGGATCAAAGGGAGGAGAGATCATGAAGCATGCCATTACCTATGTGGCTGGCCTGGTTCCGGCATTCTTGCTGGCGGCCGGTCTTGCCGGCGCGGCTGAAATGACGGCCGGCGAAAAACAGCTCTACGACGCCGCCAAGAAGGAAGGCTCCGTCACCTGGTACGTCTCCCAGACGACTACCGAGTTCGCCGACGGCATGTGCGGCCTGTTCAAGAAGAAATATGCCGGCGTCGAGTGCAACGTCGTGCGCGCCTCCGGCCAGGTCATCTTCCAGCGCCTCGTGCAGGAACTTCAGGCCAAGGCCGTCCAGGGCGACCTGATGTCGACCAATGACGACGGCCAGATGCTGCAGCTCAAAGAACAGGGCGCGCTTGCCCAGTTCGCACCGGAAAACCTCAAGGACATGGTGCCGGAACTTCGGGCGCTCGCCGACAAGGAAAACTACTGGATCACGTCGGGCGTCTCGCCTCTCGTCATCGCCTACAACACCAAGCTGGTGACCGAGGCGGAAGCGCCGAAGAACTGGACCGATCTTGCCGATCCGAAGTGGAAAGGCCAGGTCGCCATCGGCCATCCGAGCTTCTCCGGCAGCGTCGGGCTCTGGACGGTGCTGATGAACGATCTCTACGGCTGGGACTTCTTCAAGAATATCGAGAAAAACAAGCCCCAGATCGGCCGTTCAGTGGCCGACGGGCATAACCTCGTCGCCTCGGGGGAACGTAAGGTGGCGCTGGCACCGCTGCCGCTGATCCTGTCGGACGCGATCCTCAAAAAGGTGCCGATCGGCGTCGTCTACCCGACCGACGGTGCCCTGCTGCCGCCCTCGGCAACCGCAATCCTGAAGGACGCACCGCATCCCAACGCAGCAAGGCTGTTCGAGAATTTCCTGCTCGGACCGGAGATCGCCGAATACTTCGCCAAGGATTACCGCTATCCGCTTCGGGCCGGCGTGCCGCTGGCAGACGGCATGCGTCCGCTCAGCAGCTACAAGACGAAGTCGATTGCGACGGCCGATGGCATCAAAAAGCTGCCTGAGGTCCAGGAGAAGTTCCGCGACACGTTCGGGATCTGAACCGTAACCGGGAGGCCGGCACCTGCCGGCCTCCGCCCATCACGCCCGACGGCGTGATTTGTTTCCGACGCCTCCAGTGACAAAGCGAGCGCCGATCATGACGAGTGTTTCCCATTCCGCGGCGACCACCTGGTCGGAAGACCAGCCGGTGAAGATGCGTGTGCCCTGGCACCAGCGGCTGCAGCCGGCCAACCTGCTCTGGCTCTTCCTGGCCGGCATTCTGGTCGTTTTGATCGTCGCGCCGATGTGGACGCTCGTCGTCTCCAGCTTCACCGACGCCAAGACCGGCGGCTGGACGCTTCACAACTATGTCGAAGCCTATGGCAAGGAACGGCACATCACGGCGCTCACCAATACGCTGAAGATGGGCGCCGTGGTCGTGGTGCTGAAACTGGCCTTCGGCGTGCCGCTCGCCTGGGCCTGCACCCGCACCGACATGCCTGGGCGCAATTTCGTTCGCTACAGCGTGTTTGGCGCCTTCATCATGCCCCCCTATCTGGCAGGCGTCGGCTGGATCCTGCTCGCCGGCCCGAATACCGGCTGGATCAATCGCGTCTGGCACAGCCTTTCCGGTTCGACAGAACCGCTGGTCAACATTTTCTCCTTCGGTGGACTTGTGCTGGTCACCGCGATCGGCGGCTTTTTCCTCGTCTTCGTGCTGGTGAGCTCGGCTTTCGAGATGATCAATTCGGAGATGGAGGACGCGGCCAATATCCTTGGCGCGGGTCCGTTCAAGACAGCGATGAAGGTCACGTTTCCGCTGGTCATGCCGGCAATCATCGGCTCGGCGCTTCTGTCTTTCCTCGGCGCGATCGCGCTGTACGGCGTGCCGGCCTTGATCTCGATCCCGGCGCGATATCCGGTGGTGGTGATCCAGCTCACCGAATTTTTCTCGTTCCCGCTTAGAATCCAGGTGGCGGCCGCCTATTCGATCCCGCTGCTGCTGATCACTGCCGCGATGCTCGGGCTGCAGAAGCTGATCCTGCGCCGCAAGGGTTATGTCTCGGTCAGCGGCAAGGGCGGCGAGCGCCGCATCGTCAAGCTCGGTAGATGGCGCTGGGTGCTGTTCGGCTATTGCTTCGTCGTCGTCGCGCTGTCGGTGCTGATGCCTCTGTTCGTGCTGCTTCTCGCCGCCTTCTCCGACTCCTGGACGACAGGCTTCTCGTTCAGCAACCTGACGCTTTCCAATTTCCACTATGTGCTGTTCGAGCATTCGAGCTCGCAGAAGGCGCTGGTCGGCAGTATCGGCCTCGGCATTGTTGCGGCCACCGTCGCGATCACGCTGGCGCTGTTCATCGCTTATATCGTGCAGCGCAAGCTGATCCCGTTCTCGGGCCTGCTCGCATTCCTCGCGGTCTCGCCCTATGTGGTGCCCGGTATCGTGCTTGCCATCGGCTTCTACGCGGCCTACGCGCTGCCACCGATCGCCCTCTACGGCACCTATACGATCATGGCGCTCGCCTTTATCACTCGCTTCCTGCCGATCGCCTTCACCACCAGCTCGGCCGGTGTGCGCAGCATCCATCCGGAAATGGAGGAGGCGGTGCGGATCCTCGGCGGCGGCCGCGTGACCGCGCTCAGGCATGTGGTCGGCCCACTGTTGAAGCGCACGCTGGCCGGCGGCTGGCTGCTGATCTTCGTGCCGGCGGCACAGGAACTCTCGACCGCCATCTTCCTGGTCGGTCCCACCACGCGCGTCGTTTCCGTCGTGCTGCTCGATCTCAGCGAGGAGGGCGAGCTCGAAAAGCTCGCGGCGTTGGGCTCTCTGTTATTGATTATCATTGTCGCAGTCGTCGCCCTCGGGATGCGCTATCTCGGACGCGACTTCATGTTGAGGAGAAGCTAATGGACGGACTTGTCCTCAGGAAACTCGGCCGCCGCTTCGGTGCCGTCGATGCGGTTCTGGATTTCGACCTGCATATCAGGCCCGGCGAATTCGTCTCGCTGCTCGGTCCTTCCGGCTGCGGCAAGACGACGACGCTCAGGATGATAGCAGGCTTCATCGACCCGACCTCCGGTTCGATCGAGCTCGACGGCAAGGTGCTCTCGGCACCATCAGGCTCGGTGCCGCCGGAAAAGCGTGGCATGTCGATGATCTTCCAGTCCTACGCGATCTGGCCGAACATGACGGTCTCGCAGAACGTCGCCTTCGGTCTCAACCTGCGCAAATTGCCTTCCGACGAGATCAAGAAACGCGTCGGCGCGGTGCTGGAAACCGTGCGGATGAGCCATCTCGCCGACCGTTATCCGGCCGAACTTTCCGGAGGCCAGCAGCAGCGCGTGGCGCTCGCCCGTGCCGTCGTCATCCGCCCGGCGGTGCTGCTGCTCGACGAGCCGCTCTCGAATCTCGACGCAAACCTGCGCGAAGAAATGCGTTTCGAGATCAAGCGCATGCATGACGAATTCAAGATCACGTCGGTCTATGTCACCCACGACCAGGGGGAGGCGATGGTGACTTCGGACCGTATCGCCGTGATGAACAACGGCCGCCTTGAGCAGATCGACAGCCCTTACGCGCTCTACAGCCGGCCGAAGACCCGGTTCGTGGCGAGCTTCATCGGCCGTACGAATTTCCTCTCCGGCAATTGCGGTAACCACATGATCGACTTTGCCGGCTTCAGCGTGCCGCTGGCAATGATCGGTGAGGAAGTGACCAGCTCCGGACCGGTCACCGTCTCGATCCGGCCGCAGGCGATGAAGCTTTCGGCGACGGAGGCTCCCAAGGACAAGGCCATCAACCTGGAGGGTTTGGTTCGGCAGTCCGCATTCCTCGGCGAGACCTGGGACTACGTCTTCCAGCCGAAGGACAGCGGGCTGCAGTTCCGCGTCGCAGCGCCGCCGGCCGATGTCTTCCAGGTCGGCGCTCCGGCCTGGCTGCAGATCGATCCGACCCAGATCGTCCCGATCGCGGATTGAGGCCTGCCTCGCCCGCTATTTCACTTTGAAACCCATGCGTCGCACCACATCGAGCAGCACGTGCCGGCCTTTCAGGGCCGGTGCGTCGGCAATGCGGCTGGCGACGACGCTGGTCCAGCCGCGCACTGCCATGCCCTGCCCGATCTGAAAGGACCTCATCGTGGCATCGTAGGTGGCGAGATCCGCTTCCGGTGGCGCTGCCTGATATTGCTCGCGATGAAGCACGACGGATTTCGGCAGGCGCGGCTTGACCTCAGTCGCGACTGCCGGGTCGGGATAACCGACGGTCATCCCGAACACCGCGAAGGCTTCCGGCGGCAGGCCGAGGATTTCGCCAACATCGGCCGGATGGTTACGGATGCCGCCGATATAGCAGGAGCCGAGGCCGAGCGATTCCAGTGCTACCAGCGCATTCTGGGCGGCCAGCGACGCATCGATCGTCGCCAGCAGGAAACTTTCCAGGTAATCGAGACCTTCACCGGTCTTGCCGTGCTCGGCAGAAATTTTCCTCAGCCGCGAGAGGTCGGCGATCCAGACGAGAAACAACGGTGCCGAGATGATCTGCGGATTGGGGGAGGCGAATTCGGCGAGCTTTGCCCGTCGCTCCGCATCCTCCACCGCGATCACGCTCCAGGCCTGCAGGCTGGAAGATGTCGGAGCGGACTGGGCCGCCGCGACGATCAATTGCAGCACGTTTTCAGGCACTGGTTTCGGCAGGTAGGTGCGGACGGAGCGGTGTGAAAGGATGGCGTCGAGCGCAGCATTCCATTCCGGCGTCGCGGCCGGCTGATCCGAACCGTAGCGCTGGCGCACAAGATCGGCTGGGGTCGGAGAGTTCTCTAGGGCTGAAGCAAAGCGAGAGACGGACATCGAAGAACTCCTTTGAATAGGAAAAGGGACCAAGCCGGCATGCAGGGAATGCTGGCCAACAGTTTCCGCGTATAGGCATGGCTTGGAGCGGCGAGGATATTGCGGGTTTTACCGCTCTCGACGACCGGCCGCGTTCGAGACAGCCGCGCATTCAAGACGGTCGGATCCGAACGCCCCGTGTGATGCTATTGTAAATTGCGCACCCACCATAATGAGACTTGGTGTCGCCCTTTTCCATAATCGAAATAATCCACCGGCAGACGAGCCGCGAGCTTAGCATCCGACATTGCCTTTCTTTCGGCCATGCATGCGTTATCAAGCATTGAAGCGACTTTTTCCGCATCTTTGTTGGAAACGAGATACGATTTAGTGGACCGCTCCAAGCACTTGCCCAATGCGCTCCCGGCTGACCCGACACGGCGGATCTCTGGCGTGTCATAGGGTGAAGTAGCGCACGACGCTAGAGCCGTTACAAAGCTCAGAATAATGACCGTATATCGCAATGTTATTTCCGCTTAGATTGAAGTTGAGTCTCAGCGTTGCCATCGCTACCACTGAAGCCTATGTTTCAACACATAAATCGTTTGGCTGATCTTCGCCATCTACGAAACCCCTCACAACACGGTGCAATAAGCTCCCCACGCACCGCCGATATCGTGGAAGACTAGTATCAAAGTCCCTGTCAACTGGAAGGCTGGCGGAGGATGATTTTGGGCGCAAGCGGGAAACGCTCTTCGCCACTACCAAGGCATTGCGGAATTTTGTTCCAGCCGCTGGCGATTTCATTTGATGCCGGCTAAGGCATTGAGAAAAGACGGATTTGGAGAGTACCATGAGCGATATCGACCGCCGCTATGCGGAGCGCCTGATGGGGCAAGCCCGCCTCGACGCGCTGGTGATCTTCCAGCCTGAAGCCTTTCGGTACGCGATCGGCGCGGCGGCCGGCGTCGCGACCATGTGGGGCAGGGCGGGTGCGGCGATCGCGCTCGTACCGGCCGATGCCTCGGCGGGGCTTGCCGCAGTCGCCAGTGACCACGCCGCCGGATCAATCCGCAAGGCCGTGCCGGATGTCGATCTGCGCACCCATCGCGTCTGGATCGACATGCTCGATCTTACGGGGGCCGGGAACGTCGATCAGATCAACGAGGCCTATCGCCAGCTCGGCTCGGCCGGTCCGCGGCCGGAAACGTTCGATCGATCCGCCTGTTTTGGCCTGCTCGGTGATCTGCTGAAGGAGCGCGGCCTCGAGCGGTCAAAGATCGGCGCCGACCTCGAATTCATGCCGGCCGCCGATTTCGAGGCGTTGAAACTGGCTTTGCCGACTGTGAGCTGGGCTGACGGCTCGGAAGTGCTGCGGCGTCTGCGGGCCGTTAAAACGCCGGGCGAGATCGAACGCCTGCGCCGCGCAGCGAGAGCGGCAGAAGCCGGGCTCGTGCGGATGGTGGCGGTGGTGAAGCCCGGCGCATCGCTCGCCGAGCTCTCTTCCGCATGGAAGGCCGGCGCCCAGGCGGATGCGGCGGAAGGCGGCTTCGGCCTCAGCAGCCACTGGGATTTCATCTCGGTCGGCACCGACCTCTCCGACATGGCCGCGGTGGTGACACCAGGCGCACTGATCAAGGCGGATGTCGGGGCGCTGGTCGATGGCTATTCCTCCGACGGCGCGCGCACTTTTACCCATGGCCCAGCATCGCCGTTGGCGCGCGAAATCTTCAAGGCGCTGGAGAGTGCCTTCGCCGCCGGCCTCGATGAGCTTCGCCCGGGCAATACGTTCGGCGCCGTGCATGCAGTCATGCTGGCCTCGATGCGCAGGGATGGCTTTGCGGAATATTATCGCGGCCATTTCGGCCATTCCGTCGGCGGCAGCGTCGGTATCGAGGAATGGCCGTTCTTTTCCGCCGGCAATCCGGAAATCATCCAACCGAACATGGTGGTGGCGCTGGAGACGCCGTTCTATGGCCAAGGTATCGGCGCGCTGATGATCGAGGATCAGTTCCTGATCACCGAAACGGGGGCTGAATGCATGAATTCGCTGCCGCGGACATTGCGCGATCTTTCGGCAGAATAGGACAAGAGAAGGAAAGCGGCGTTGAACCTTTGTCGCCGGTCCTGTATCGGTGTCATACCTCCGGCGGTCTCGCCGGGAAGGATACCAGTCAGGCGGAATTTCGATCCTCAATGCTTACGAAAAAGGGAAAATACGGGCTCAAGGCGCTTGTCCATCTTGCCCAGCTTGAACCCGGCAAAACCGCCTTCGTCAGCGACATCGCCCAACAGAACAATATTTCCAAGAAATTCCTCGATGCAATCCTGCTCGAACTGCGCAAGGGCGGCATGCTGCGCTCCAAAAAGGGACCCGGCGGTGGTTATGCACTTTCCAAGCCCGCGTCGCAGATTTATGTCGGCCAGGCGGTCCGCATCCTCGACGGTCCGCTCGCCCCGATCCGCTGCGCCAGCAAGACGGCGTTCGAGCCTTGCGACGATTGCGATCACCCGGAAGATTGTCAGATCCGCCACTCGATGACGGAGGTGCGCGACGCGATCGCATCGGTGCTCGACAACATGACGCTGGAGCAGATGGTCGCCAAGCGCTCGAGCGGCCTTGACGACGCCCAGGTCAGCAGCAAGTAGATCGCAAGCCGCAGCGGACTTCTAGAACTGTCCGTTCGGCCGCGGCACATTGCCGTTCAGGTGAAAATCGCCGATCGCGTGATGTTTCCAGCGCACCGGATCGTGCACCGTATGGGTTCGGGCATTGCGCCAGTGCCGGTCGAGGTTGAGGTCCTCCTTGGTCGCAGAAGTTCCGGCAAGTTCGAACAGGCCGTTGGTCGCGTCAAGCGCGGCCTCCGTGGTCAGGATCTTTGCGGCAGCGACGATGAGCGATGCCTCGATCGCCGTCTCGGATGACGGGTTGATCTGGGCGACATCGACCTTGCGACCGGCGCGCTCAAGAACCGCACTTGCCGCCTCCAGCTTCACCGCGATCGAACCAGTCCGCGCGATGGTCAGAGGGTCGGCGCTCGCGACCTCCACGCCGACATTGCGGATACCCCGGGATTTGCTGCGCACGAAGCCGATCATGTCGGCAAAGGCGGCGCGTGCGATCCCAAGATCGACCGCAGCGTGCAGCAGCTGGCCGAGCGAGCCGAGAGGCGCGTGCCGCTCGAAACTCCGGTAATAGCTGATGACCGAATCCGGCGAAACGTAGACATTGTCGATCACCACGGTACCGCTTGCGGTGGTTCGTTGACCGAACCCATCCCAGTCGTCGATGATCGATAATCCTTCCGCATCGCGCGGCACGATCGCCATCACTGCTCTTCCCTGGGGGTCGAGACCGAAGACAGCCACCCAATCGGCAAACAACGCGCCGGTCGAATAATATTTGCGGCCGGTGATGCGATAGCCGAGCCCATCGGCTACCAGCCGGGTTTCGATGTCGCCGGCCGCCTTCGTTCCCGATTCCGCCAGGGCATTGCCGAAATGCTCCCCGGCCAGCGCCCGTGCAAAGAAGTATTTCTTCTGCTCCTCACTGCCGGAAAGGCGCAGGGCTTCAAGAATGGAATAATGGTTCTGCGGGATCTGTCCAACCGATGCATCGGCCTCGGACAGAATGGCGATCACCTCCGCCAGGAAGGCGTTGGAAATGTCGGCGCCGCCATATTCGGCGGGCACGGTGATCCCCAGCAGCCCCGATTGGGCTACCAGTTCCATCTCGTCGTGCGGAAGAAGCCGCTCCCGGTCGCGAAGGCTCGAACCTTCGGCGATACGCGCCGAAAGACCCGTCGCCACCTCGATCGCCTGGTCCTCTGTCGCGAGGTATGGAGCCACCGCCCTGATCTTTTCTGCCAAATGGAAAACCCTGCTCATGTACCGCCTCCCGGATCAAGTCTGTCATTGAGCCACGCCACGAAGGCCGGGAGAAGGAATAAAGCTTCAATTGCACGCGTCGAACGAAGTGAATTTTCTCTTTTCAGCGGCCACATCGAGAGATTCGCCGATTGTCACGCCAAGTTGAGCGGAAGAAGAGAGAATTTCTCCGGCGCGATGCAATCGGCGCAACAACTTTCCTTAGCGCACCGGACAGGAGTGCCTAGTTTATGGGACCTAGACCGTTTCTCCTCTCAACAGAGCAACTCCCATGGCAAGATCGCTACACCTTACCGCCTTCATGCGTCCCGTCAGCCTGCATACCGGAGCCTGGCGTTATCCCGGAGCCTATCCGGACGCCAATTTCAATTTCGGGCATATCAAGTCCTTTATCCAGAAGCTGGAGGCCGCCAAGTTCGATGCTTTTTTCATGGCCGATCACCTGGCTGTGCTGAACATGCCGGTCGAAGCGCTGAAGCGCAGTCATACGGTAACGTCGTTCGAGCCGTTCACGCTGCTGTCGGCGCTTGCCGCGGTCACCGAGAAGATCGGTCTTGCGGCGACCGCCTCGACCACTTTCGACGAGCCCTATCACGTCGCTCGCCGGTTTGCCTCGCTCGACCATATCAGCAACGGCCGCGCCGCCTGGAACATCGTCACGACCTCCAATCCGGATTCCGCCCGCAATTTCGGTCTCGACGAGCATGTCGAGCACGGCGAGCGCTACAAGCGGGCGCGTGAGTTCTATGACGTCGTGACCGGGCTGTGGGACAGTTTCGCCGACGACGCCTTTATCAGGGACCAGCAAAGCGGCATTTTCTTCGATCCGGAAAAGATGCATGTGCTCGATCATAGAGGCGAAGAACTCAGCGTACGCGGGCCACTCAACATTGCCCGTCCGGTACAGGGCTGGCCGGTGATCGTGCAGGCGGGGCAGTCGGAACCGGGACGCCAGCTTGCCGCCGAGACCGCCGAACTGGTCTTCTGCTCGCCACGCGATCTCGCAGCTTCCAAGGTGCTCTATGGGGATATCAAGGGCCGCATGGTCGCCGCCGGGCGAAATCCCGACCATTTGAAGATCCTACCGGCCGCCTTCATCGTCGTCGGCGATACGGCGGAGGAAGCGAAGGCCAAGCGTGCGGTGCTCGACAGCCTGGTGCATTACGACAGCGCTATCGCCTCGCTGTCGATTGCGCTCGGCCACGACGCGTCGGCGTTCGATCCGGACGGTCCGCTGCCGGACATTCCGGAGACCAATGCCAGCAAGTCCGGCCGCGCCCAGGTCCTCAAGCTCGCCGAGCAGGAAAAACTGACGGTGCGCCAGCTTGCCCAGCGTTATGGCGGTTATTCGGGCCTCGCCTTCGTCGGCACGCCGGCAACCATCGCCGACGAGATGCAGAGCTGGCTTTCGGAAGAGGCAAGCGACGGCTTTACGGTCGTCTTCCCCTATCTGCCGCAGGGTCTGGACGACGTCACGCAACGGGTCATTCCGGAACTCCAGCGCCGCGGCATCTTCCGCCACGACTATGAGGGAACGACGCTTCGGGAGCATCTCGGCCTGCCGCGGCCTGCCAACCGCTTCTTTGCCTGAGGGAATGCAACCGCAAGCTGGCAGAGATCTCTATTTCGCCGATTGCCACATTTTGGACATAACAATTTCAAATGTGTCAACGAATTAGTATAGAGTTTTGATAGACTACATTGACCGGAAGGGGGTTTGGCCTGAAAGTTGGGAGGTATGACGTTCAACCAACTGGAGGCTGACGATGATTGCTGGTGGCTTATCCCTGTTTGGATTTGATCTGTTCGGGGCGACTCGGCGCGTGCCGGATAAAACAGGCGTAGACAGCGCCGAACGCAAGCCCCTTGAAAAAGGGCGCGAGGATCGTGATGAAAACCGCGATCCTGACCGCGAACATTCGGAAAGCTTCTTCTGGGGCATGTATCCAGTCTATTGAGACAACGCGCTGCAAGGCGATATCCAGAAATACATAAAGGCCGGCGAAGCGATCCGCTCCACCGGCCTTTTACGTTTGATCCAACCGATATCAGGCCGTGGGCTGCTTGGTCTTGCGCAGGTAAGGCAGGACCGTGTCGAACGAACCGAAGCGGGTGATCGCGTCCTCATTGGAAACGGCGGCGGTAATGATCACGTCCTCACCCTGCTTCCAGTTGGCCGGCGTCGCCACCTGGTGCTTGGCGGTGAGCTGGATCGAGTCGATCGCCCGCAGGATCTCGTTGAAGTTACGGCCGGTGGTCATCGGATAGGTGAGGATCAGCTTGATCTTCTTGTCCGGGCCGATGACGTAGACCGAGCGGACCGTCGCGTTGTCGGCGGGCGTGCGGCCTTCCGAGCTTTCGCCGGCTGCGGCCGGCAGCATGTCGTAAAGCTTGGCGACCTTGAGGTCTCGGTCGCCGATCAGCGGGTATTCCACTTCGAAGCCGGTCGCGGTCTTGATGTCGTCCTTCCACTTGCCGTGGCTTTCGACCGGATCGACGGAGATGCCGATGATCTTGACGCCACGCTTTTTGAATTCGCCCTCAAGGCCGGCCATGGCGCCGAGCTCAGTCGTGCAGACCGGCGTAAAGTTCTTCGGGTGGGAAAACAGCACGGCCCAGCCGCTGCCGATCCAGTCGTGGAAATGGATCGTGCCCTGGGTGGTTTCGGCGGTGAAATCCGGTGCTATGTCGTTGATACGAAGGCTCATGTTTCAGCTCCCTTGAATTGTTGTGTCTGCAGCGATCGGGACTTCAAAGCCGGCCCGATCAAGCGGCCGGTTGGGTCGCCTGTCAGTTATAGAGTATTTCGCGGATGCCTGCCTGCTCTTCCGGCGGACCGCTTCCTATGGTTGGCCAAAAGCAAGGAGCGACCATTGAAAACTCCGGATCCGTGTCAGCGAGAAGGATATAGCCGCTCCAAGATTGCGGGCCGACGCAGTTTGTTCCAAAATGCCGGCAGGAAAGAGTGTAGCTTTCCAAATCACGCCGTACCTGCACCGGTTCCATCATCCGCATCAGAAATGAGCCTCAGCGACGGTATCCAAGCGCCCGGCTGATATCGTCGGCTGCACTGCGGACCATCAGCAGAAAGCCCTCGCGCTGCTCGTTGTAACGCACGGTCGGAACGCCGAGATTGAGGGCCGCGACGGCCGCGCCGTTGCCATCGAAGATCGGCGCGGCAATACCGGTCGAGCCGGTGACGAACTCCTGATCGTTCAGTGCGTAGCCGTCCCGACGGACCTTTACCAGCATCTCGCGAATGCGCTCGATATCGGTGACGGTATAGCGGGTATAGGAGAGAAGCTGGACACGGGAAAGATAGTGCTCCAGCGCCTCCCTCGGGGTGAAGGCGAGCAATACGCGGCCGGTCGCGGTGCAATAGGCGGCGATCGCCGCATCGAGGTTTACGTCGTAGCGTACACGATGGCGGCTGACGCATTTCGCCAGCCGCCTGATGTCGCAATGGGCGTTCATCGTCGCCAGCAGGATGGTCTCGCCGGACTCGTCGCGCAGCTTTTCCATGAACGGTTTTGCCACGACGACCAGCGGCTCTTCGTGGCGCCGGAACGGAAAGCCATGCCGGGTCGCCTCGACCAGCATGTAGCGGCCGGCGTCGTCCTGGACCACGTGGCCGCGCGCCGCCAGCGTCTGAACGAGGCCGTGCGCGCTGCTTTTGGGGAAAGAAAGATCGCGCACGATCTGGGCCAGCGGCACCGCTTCCCGCCTGGACGCCATGTATTCCAGCAGATCGAGAATCCGGCCGGCGCTTTTGATTTCGGAGTTCATATATGTGAACGAAACCCCCATTGATGGTTATCGGATCGGCTCATAACAATTCTGCCCAGAAAGCAGCCACTCATATTTTCGAGTGTCGCGCTGATAAGGACGAACGATCTCATGAATGCGCCGAATAAGCAAAACGATGCCTCCGAACCCTGGACCTGGCCGGATAGTGTCTGGCAGCAGAAGGTTCAGAAGGTGCGCGCGGGGCGTTCCTTAAGGCCTGCGAAGTGGAGAAACGGCGCACGCATGGCAGTCGCATTGTCTTTCGATTCCGATCACGAGACGATGGAACTGCGCAACGGCGGCACGTCCTTCGGCACGATGAGCCGCGGCCAGTATGGCGCCCGCGCCGGCATGCCGCGCATCCTGCGGATGCTCGAAAAATACGCCGTGCCGGCCTCCTTCTTCATGCCGGCCGTCTCGGCGATGATCAATGCGGAAGAAGTGAAGACTGTCGTCTCATCCGGCCACGAGCTCGGCATCCACAGCTGGATCCACGAGTTCAATTCCCGGCTCGACGAGGTGACGGAACGCGACCTGGCGCTACGCGCTTCGGACACGCTCGAACGCCTGTCCGGCATCCGCCCGGTCGGCATGCGCACCGCGTCCTGGGACTTCAGCCCCTATACGCTGAAGATCGCCCGCGAGATGGGATTGCTCTACGATTCCTCGCTGATGGCCGACGAAGAACCTTACGAGCTTCTGGAGGACGGCGAGCCGACCGGCGTGGTCGAAATCCCGGTCGAGTGGATCCGCGACGACGCGCCCTATGTGGCGATGGACCGGATGACCGGCGCGCGGCCTTATGGGGGGCCGGCCATGGTGCTTGACATCTTTGCCCGCGAACTCGAAGTGGCCTGGGACGAGGGCGGGCTGTTCCAGCTCACCATGCACCCGCACCATGTCGGCCACCGGTCGCGGATCTTCATTCTGGAAGAGATCATCCGGCTCGCCAAGTCGAAGGGCGACGTCTGGTTCTGCACCCATGCGGAACTGGCGCGCTACTGTGCCGACGAGGCCGGCCTCAAGACCGCAGAGAAGGCGGCGTAAGCAGTTCTTGAATACAGCAGCAACAACAATGAGGGTAAGGAACATGTCTGCCAAATTCGCATCCGTAGCCGCTATGCTACTGGCGCTCACCGCTTCGACTGCGCTTGCGCAAACCAAGGATACGCTGACCATCGATCTGCCGAACGATGCGGCGACGCTCGATCCGCATCTGCAGTGGAATACCGACAGCTATTCGATCTACCGCAATATCTTCGACAACCTGCTGACCCGCGATGTGAAGGGCGAGATCGTTCCGCAGATCGCCAAGTCGTGGAAATATCTCGACGACAAGATGATCGAGTTCCAGATCCGCGACGACGTCACCTTCCAGGACGGCACGAAGCTCACCGCCGAAGACGTCGCCTTCTCGATCAACCGCATCATCGACCCGAAGCTGAAGAGCCCGCAGCTTTCGCAGTTCGATCAGATCGCCAAGGCCGAGGCGGTGAGCCCGAACGTGGTCAAGATGACCACCAAGTCGCCCTATCCGGCGCTGCTCGCTCAGCTCGTCAAGCTGTCGATCGTGCCGAAGGCCTATGTCGAAAGGGTCGGCGACCAGGAATTCAACTTGAAGCCGCTCGGCTCCGGCCCTTACAAGATGGCCAACTGGCAGAAGGGCGTTCAGACCGAACTTGAAGCCTACGGCAGCTACTGGCGCGCCAAGCCGCCGTTCCAGAAGGTGGTCTTCCGCACCGTTCCGGATGTTTCGACCCGCATCGCCGACCTGAAGACCGGCAAGGCCGACCTCGTCCGCGACGTGCCGCCGGATCAGGCCGAGAGCATCAAGAACGACTCGAATTCGCAGGTCCTGTCGGTTCCGACCGAGCGCATCGGCTACCTGTTCATCAATGCCCAGGGCGGCGCCACCAAGGACATCCGCGTCCGCCAGGCGATCGCCTATGCGATCGACCGCGAGGCGCTCGTCGAAGCCCTGCTCGAAGGCTACGGCAAACCGGTGGAAGTGCTCGGTGCCGAACCGGTCTTCGGCTACACCGACAAGGTCAAGGGATACGAATACAATCTCGACAAGGCGAAGGAACTGGTGAAGGCCGCCGGCGCGGAAGGTGCGACCGTCGAATTCCTGACCTCTCCCGCCTATAGCCGCGCCACCGTGGAAGCCATCCAGCAGATGGTCAACGAAGCCGGCCTCAAGGTGGAGATCTCGTCCAGCGACCAGGCGACCTTCCTGAAGCGCCGCCAGGGCGACCCCGCCAATGCCGGCGGTCTTGCCTTCGGCGCATGGTCCTGCGCCTGCCAGGACGTCGACGGCGTGATCTTCCCGCTGTTCCGCACCGGCAGCATCTGGGCCAAATATTCGAACCCGAAGTTCGATGAAGCCGTCGACAAGGCACGTGTCATCCTCGACAAGAACGAGCGGCTGAAGCTCTATGAGCAGGCCTACCAGGTTATCAAGGACGACGTTCCGGGCCTCGGCCTCTACCAGGCCTATGCGCTCTATGGCGCGAACAAGAAGCTGAAGTGGCAGCCGACCGCCAACGAAGCCATGTTCGTCATGGACATGAGCTGGCAGCAGTAACAGACGGATAATACGATCATGTTGAGATACGCCGTCGAACGTTTGATACAGGCGATCATTGCGATCTTCGGCGTTCTCACCATCGTCTTCGTCGTCATGCATCTGTCGGGCGACCCGACCCTGCTGCTCGTGCCGCAGGACGCGTCGGCCGAGATGATCGCCCAGTTGCGCAGCCAGCTCGGTTTCGACCGGCCGATCTGGGTACAATATCTCGAATATCTGGGCGGCCTTTCCCATTTCGACTTCGGCATTTCCGTCGTTCAGCGGGTGCCCGCATTCGATATCGTCTTTTCGCGCCTGCCTTATACCGCGATGCTTGCCGCCGGCGCGCTGGTGGTTGCGATCGGCATGGGCATTCCGGCCGGCATCGTCACGGCGACCAGGCGCGGCGGCTGGCTCGAGCGGCTGCTGACCGCGATCGTCGTTACCGGCCAGAGCGTGCCGACCTTCCTGTCCGGCATCGTGCTGATCTTCGTCTTCGGCGTGACGCTGCGCTGGCTGCCCACCTCCGGCTCTGGCGATTTCGCCTCGCTGATCATGCCCTCTTTGGCGCTCGGAGCGATCTCGATGTCGACCTTCGCCCGCATGACCCGTATCTCGATCATCGACGAACTTGGCAAGGACTATGTCAGGGCAGGGCGCGCCCGCGGCCTGTCGCTCGGCTCCGTCGTGTTCCGCCATGTGCTGCGCAATGCAGCGATCCCGGTCATCACCATCGCCGCGCTCGAAATCGGCAACCTGCTTGCCGGTGCCGTCATCGTCGAGACCGTGTTCGCCTGGCCGGGCATCGGCCAGCTCGCCATCCAGTCCATCCAGTCTCGCGACTTCCTGGTTGTCCAGGTGATCGTGCTTTTGATTTCCTTCGTTTATGTGCTGACCAGCGTGATCGCGGATTTCGTCTACGCGCTCGTGGATCCGCGCATCCGTCTGGTTCGATAAGGAGAAGGCTTTGAGCACCGCCGTCCTCGCCCTTCGCCAACGCCTTCGCCGGGTCCCTCTCTCGGTCATCGTCGTATCGATCATCTTCCTGGTGATCGTGCTTCTGGCGATCTTCGCGCCCTGGGTGGCGCCGGCCGATCCCAATCGGCAGAACCTGCTCGGCCGCCTGAAGCCGCCAGGCTTCGAGATGCGCGGCATCACTTACTGGCTCGGCACCGACGATCTCGGACGCGACCTGCTGTCGCGCACGCTCTATGGGGCGGGCGTCTCGCTCTCGGTCGCCGTGCTGTCCGTGGTCGTCTCGTCATTGGTCGGTGTGACGCTGGGGATGATTGCCGGCTGGTTCCGGGGCAAGATCGAGATCCTCATCATGCGGCTCGTCGATATCATGATGTCGATCCCGGCGATCCTGCTCGCAGTGCTGACCGTCGCAGTGCTCGGTCCGGGCTTCCTGAAGCTGGTCCTGGTGCTCGGCCTCACCCGCTGGCCGCGCTATACCCGCGTCGCCTATGCCCAGACGCTGCAGGTGGCGAACCTGCCCTTCATCAAGGCTTCGGAGCTGGCGGGGGCAGGGGCGGCACGCATCCTTTTCCACCACATCCTGCCGAATATCGCCGGGCCGGTGCTGATCGTCGCAACCGCCGAATTCGGCCTGATGATCCTGATGGAAGCCGGCCTTTCCTTCCTCGGCCTCGGCATCCAGCCACCGGCCTCGAGCTGGGGCTCGATTATGAGCGTTGGCCGTCAATATATCGAACGAGCCTGGTGGATCGTTGCCTTTCCCGGTGTCTGCCTCTTCCTGCTCGTCTTTTCCGTCAACGTGCTTGGCGACTGGTTGCGAGACCAGCTCGACCCACGTTCCCGTACCCGTTGAACCGTTTGGCGCATTAAGGTTTCAAGTCATGGAATTCGAAAACAAGACCATCGTCATCACCGGTGCCGCCGGCATCTTTGGCCGCTGGATCGCCGCCTATTTCGCCCGGGAAGGCGCAAGGCTTTGTCTCAGCGATATCCGAATGGATGGACTGGAAAAGGCGGTCGCCGAGCTCGGTCTCGGCCGTTCCAGGGTTCTGCTGCATGCGACCGAACTGACCAGCGATGCCTCGATGCTCGAACTCGTCGATCTCGTGAAGCGTGAATGGAAAGCGCCGGACATACTCGTCAACAATGCCGGCATCTATACCCGCTTTAGCCTGCTCGACATGGAATTCTCCGACTGGGACCGCGTCTTCGGCGTCAACCTGCGCGCCCCCTTCGTGCTCTCTCGTGAGTTCGCAAAGCTGATGATCGCCGAAGGCAAGGCCGGCTCGATCGTCAACATCTCCTCGGGTGCTGCCCGCAAGATGAACCAGAATTCCGTCCCCTATTGTACATCGAAGACCGCGATCGAGCGGCTCTCCAAGGGGTTCGCCATGGAGCTCGCCGAATACGGCATTCGCGTCAACGTCGTCGAGCCGGGTTTTGCGCCGGGCAGCGAGGTGAGCGAGCTTTCCGATGAATACGTCACCAACATGCTGAAGAACATTCCGCTCGGCCGCGCCAGCGGTCCCGAGGATGCGCCGGGCGCCATCGCCTATCTCTGCTCGGACAAGGCCGCCTTTATCACCGGCGCCGTGATCAGCGTCGATGGCGGCAATTCGATCGGCAATTACAAGCGTCCCGAACGGGCCAGGACGACAGGCTGAGGAAACATGATGGACGCCGCTGCCAATCCATTGCTGACGGTCGATCGGCTCACCATCGATATCGGTGGCGCCAATGTCGTCGACGATATCTCCTTCACTGTAGCGCCCGGCAAAGTCATGGCGCTGGTGGGAGAGTCCGGCTGTGGCAAATCGCTGACCTCCTATGCCATGCTCGGCCTGCTGCCGCCCGCCGCCCGCCGCACCGCCGGTCGGATCATGCTCGAAAATACCGATCTTGCGGCCCTGTCCGAGCGACAGTTCCGCAAGGCGCGCGGCAAGGACATCTCGATCATCTTCCAGGAGCCGAGCGCCTCGCTCGATCCGCTGACGACGGTCGGCTCGCAGATTGCCGAGGCCTATCGCGCCCATCACGGCGTCTCGAAGGCCGAGGCCTATGAGAAGGCGCGGCAGATGCTGGTCGATGTCGGCATTCCCGACCCGACAAGGCGACTGGATCAATATCCGTTCGAACTGTCCGGCGGCATGTGCCAGCGCATCATGATCTCGATCGCGCTGATCTGCGGCCCGCGCGTGCTCGTCGCCGACGAACCGACCACGGCGCTCGACGTGACCATCCAGGCGCAGATACTCGACCTGATGAAGAAGCTGGTCGCCGATCGCGGCACGGCAATCGTGCTGATCACCCACGACATGGGCGTGGTCGCCGATATCGCCGACGACGTGGCGGTGATGTATGCGGGCCGCATCGCCGAAATCGCGCCGGTGCACGATCTCTTCCGGCAGCCCAAGCACCCCTATACGGCCCTTTTGCTGGCCAGCGTCCCCAAGCTCGATGATGCGCCGAAGGCGGACCTCGCGACCATCGAGGGGACGGTGCCGACGCCGAACGAATTCGGCGTCGGCTGCCGTTTCACCGAACGCTGTCCGCTCGCGACCGGCAAGTGTCGCACCGAACAGCCGCCTCTTTTCGATTGCGGCGGAAGCCATCGTTCGGCCTGCTGGCATATCGATCGCATGGCGGAAATCCGCGAGGTGGCGGCATGAGCGAGCGTCAGAACGTTCTCGAAATCCGCGACGTGGCGGTGCATTTCGGCGGCCGAGGCGGATTGCTCGGCAAAGCCGGCCCGGTGATCAAGGCGGTCAACGGCGTTGACCTCAATATCGCCCGCGGCGAGACCGTGGCGCTGGTCGGTGAATCCGGCTGCGGCAAGTCGACCCTTTCCAACACCATTGTCGGCCTGCAGGCTCCCATTTCGGGAAGCGTGCGCATCAGCGGCGACGAAGTGGTCGGCGCCAATCGCCGGCAGCTCAACGATATCCGCCGCAAGGTGCAGATGATCTTCCAGGATCCTGCATTGTCTCTCGACCCGCGGTCCACGGTGGGCGCCACCATCGGCGAACCGCTGATCGTGCGCGGCGTCGCCAAAGGCAAGGCGCTAAAGGAACGTGTCGCAACGCTGCTACAACAGGTCGGCCTGCGTCCCGAACATGCGGACCGATATCCGCACCAGTTCTCCGGCGGCCAGCGCCAGCGCGTAGTGATCGCCCGCGCACTTGCCCTGGAGCCGGATCTGCTGATCTGCGACGAGCCAGTCTCGGCGCTCGACGTTTCTGTTCGCGCCCAGATCCTCAACCTGCTGGTCGCCTTGCAGAAGCGCACCGGCGTCTCCTACCTGTTCGTCAGCCATGATCTCGGCGTGGTCCGGCACATCTGCGACCGGGTGGCGGTCATGTATCTCGGCCGGTTCGTCGAGATGGCCGACCGTGACACCTTCTTCGCCAATCCGAAACATCCCTATACCAAGGCGCTGATGTCGGCCGTGCCGGAGGCCGACCCAGAGGTGCAGCGCGCCAAACAGCGCTTCATCCTCAGCGGCGAGTTGCCAAGTCCTTCAAACATCCCGTCTGGCTGCGCCTTCCACACACGCTGTCCGCTTGCGACCGAAATCTGCTCGAGAGAGCGGCCGGAACTGACGCCACGCGCCGATGGCGCCCGTGTCGCCTGTCATCACGCGTAGGAGAATGCCATGAGCGATGTTCCAGGGAACGAAACACTCCGGCTGACCGGCCTGGATGCCCAAGCAGAAATCCGCATCGACCGCTGGGGCATCCCGCATATCAGGGCGGCAAGCGATAAGGACCTGTTTTTCGTCCAGGGGTTCAACGCCGCCCGCGACCGGCTATGGCAACTCGACCTTTGGCGCAAGCGTGGCCTCGGGCTTCTCGCCGCCGATTTCGGCCCTGGCTATCTGGCGCAGGATCATGCCGCCCGGCATTTCCTCTATCGCGGCGACATGACCCCTGAATGGATTTCCTATGCACCGGATACGCAGGCGATCTGCACCGCCTTTGCGGCCGGCATTAACGCCTATATCACGCTCTGCAAGGCGGAACCGGCCCGCCTGCCGCCCGAATTCGCCGTCTTCGACACCAGGCCGTCGCGGTGGGAGCCGGACGACGTGGTGCGCATCCGCAGCCACGCGCTGACCCGCAACGGCATTTCGGAAATACTGCGCGCCAACATCATGGCGCTTGCGGACGCCGAAACGGACCTGCTGCGCTTTGAACTCGATCCGCCCGTCTCTCTGAAACAGGCCGACGGGATCTCGCTCGCCGATATTCCGCTTGCCGCGACCCGTCTCTTCAAGCTTGCCACCGCGGCCGTCACCTTCGACAAGGCCCGGCTGGCGGCAGCACTCGACGACGTCTGGAAATGGACGGAGGTCACCGATCTCGGCGATATCGTTCAGGCGATCGCGGAGGAAGGGTCCAACAACTGGGCGGTGCACGGTTCGCGCACCGAAACCGGCCGGCCGATCCTTGCAAGCGATCCGCACCGGGCGCATGCAGTGCCGTCGCTGCGTTATCTCGTTCACCTTCAAGCCCCGGGCTTCAACGCCATCGGCACCGGCGAACCGACCGCGCCCGGCATCTCGCTTGGCCATAACGACCGCACCGCCTTCGGCCTCACCATCTTCGGCGCCGATCAGGAAGACGTCTATGTTTATGAGACGAAGGACGGCGATACGGAACACTATCGTTATGGCGACGGCTGGGAGAAGATCACCCGCGTGGAGGAGAATTTCGCGGTCAAGGGTCATGCCGAGCAGACGCTGACGCTCTCCTTCACCCGCCACGGCCCGATCCTCCACGAGAACCTAGAGATTCGCCAGGTCATTGCCATGCGCTCCGTCTGGCTCTCGCCGGGGTCGGCAGCCTATCTTGGCAGCCTGTCCTATATGCGCAGCGGTTCGGTTCAGGCGTTTTCGCAGACGCTCGGGTCTTGGGGCACGCCGTCCGTCAACCACGTCAGTGCCGATGTGGACGGCAATATCGGCTGGTTCACCGCCGGTTTCACGCCAGTGCGCCGCAACTGGGAAGGGCTGCTGCCTGTGCCGGGCCACGGCTCTCATGAATGGGATGGGTTCCTGTCGGCCGGCGATCTGCCGTACGCCTATAACCCGGCGGATGGCTTCGTCGCCTCCGCCAACGAAATGAACCTGCCGGCCGACCGCGACCCGACAGCCCCTTCCATCGGCCACGAATGGGCGGAGGTCAGCCGCGCCCAGCGCATCAAGTCGGTCCTGCGCGCCGATCCCAAACACACGCTACGGGCCTCGATGGCCTTGCAGACCGATATCTATTCCCGCCCGGCCGCGACCATCTGCGCCGTGCTTCAAAAAGTCGCCAGCCGTCAACCGCTGGATGACCGGCAGGAGCGCGCCATAAAGCTTTTCGACGGCTGGGAATACCGTCTTGAAGCGGGGAGTGCACCGGCCACGCTCTTCGAAGTCTGGTGGATGAAACACCTGCGGCCGGCACTGTTGGCGAGGTTCGCACCGAACCCGACCGTCCGCCAACTGCTGCTGCCCGGCGATGTCGACCGGATGCTGGTGCTGCTCAGCGAACCCGGCACACTCTGGGACGCCGCCGATCGCGACGCCATGCTGCTATCGACGCTTTCCGCCGGCTTTGCCGATTGCGAAATCCGGCTCGGCCCTGATCCAGCCGCCTGGCGCTGGGGCGACCTGCACCGCGCGCTCTTCGAACACGCGACCAGCCGTATCAAGGCCGAAGGCGCCACTGACTGGAATGTCGGCCCGCTGCCGCTGGGAGGCAGCCGCTCGACGCCGATGCATGCCGCCTATCGGATGGGCGATTTTAGCGTCAACGCCGGCGCCTCCGTCCGCCTCGTCATGGATGTCGGCGACTGGGACAACAGCGTCTGCATCAACACCCCCGGCCAGTCCGGCGATCCGCGCTCGCCGCACTATCGGGACTTGGCCAGCATTTGGTCGAAAGGCGAATACGTGCCGCTCCTCTACAGCGACGACCGCATCGCCGAGGAAACGATCCACCGCATTATGCTTCTGCCGGCTTGAGCGGGCGAGACCTGTACCTTTACCCGAGCTGCATCTGAGTGGGCGCACCTTGCTGAGATTGGAAAAGTGGTGGGCCACGCGGGAATAGCCGTTGAGATCCGAAATGGCCTTGTCGACGACGCGGCAGCAGATCGCACCTGTAGTGACGGCGGGCAGGGGTCTTGTTGATATTTTTGGGGCGACTAACGTGCCAGCCGCCGAAAAATTCGCTCTTACTAAATCAAAAATCCTGATACAGATGAAGGGCAACAGCATGATCTGAAGTATGAAGCCGAATTTTCTCACAGTTTCCGCTGGTACCGGCAGCTTGGTTCTAAAGGGCCTGGCTTCACCCATTCGAGTCAACATTCTTCAGCTTCTCCATGATCGGGGAAAGCTAAACGTCAATGAAATTAGCGCGGCCTTGTCGCTGCCGCAGTCGACAGTTGCCGTGAACATTCTGACTCTTGAAGAGGCCGGTCTCATCGAGACTTCTTCAGTCAAGGCGACCAAAGGCAATCAGAAGATTTGCAGCGCCAAATACGACGAGATCATCGTCAGGTTCGACACCGCTGAAAAAGCAACCAGGAACAACCAGATCGAGGTCGCGATGCCTCTAGGGCTCTACACGAGCTGCGAAGTTTCCGCACCCTGCGGGCTTTGCTCGCCAGACGGCGTCATCGGCCTGCTGGATGTTCCCGATTTTTTTCTGGATCCCGGCCGGGTGCAAGCAGCGTTGATCTGGTTCGGGCGCGGTAATGTCGAATACAAATTTCCAAACAACGCCAAGCTTGTGAAGTCAGCGGTCGAGGCAATCGAATTTTCCATGGAGCTTTCGTCGGAAGTGCCGGGGACGAACGTCAACTGGCCATCCGACATAACGCTGTGGATCAACGAACATCGCATTGGGACGTGGACGTCACCCGGTGACTACGGCGACAAACGCGGGGTCTATACGCCACAGTGGTGGAAGCTTGAAGGCTCTCAATACGGAAAGCTGAAGACTTGGCGCGTAACCAAGCAGGGATCGTTTATCGACGGCGTATCGATCTCCAACGTCACAATCGACGACATCGGCTTGGCCGAGCATCATTCGATCAGGATGAAAATCGGCATAGAAGAGCATGCCCCCCACCCAGGGGGCATCAACATCTTCGGTCGCGGCTTCGGCAACTACGATCAGGACATCATCATGCGGCTCTATCTCGCCTGACGAGGGCTAGGACAAGCACGATCCGTCCTCGACCTCGGCTTCACAGGGAAGCGCCAAACTGAACGACGTTCCATGACGCCGGGGGAACGGTGACCGTGACACTGCCGCTCGTCACCTCTATGTCCCTCAGATTGTGAGGGGCCACCTTGTCCGGCTCATTCTTGGTGTTGCTCGCCTTGAGGTCATCGTGATGCAGCGAATGTGCTCGCTGCAGCTTTAGCCCGCCAAAGCCGGTTGCCGCGATATCAATCTGCATGTCGTCGGAAAGGTGCCGGTTCAGGATAAAAAGGGTGACTGTCTTGTTCTCTTCGGAATGCACTGCCGAGAACTTGAGGTAGGGAACCGCGTCGATCTTGTCGTACAGGTCTTCCGTGTGCGTGGGGTCGTAGTAGCGAGTGGCATAGGTCGGCGTATCCACGCGAGTTCTGAGAACACTGCCCCTGCCAAGATTGCTGAAGTCCGAGAAAGGCCAAAAGATCGTTTGCCGCCAGGCCGGACCACCGGTTTCCGTCATGATGGGGGCAATGGCGTTTACAAGCTGGGCGAGGCATCCGGCCTTGACGCGATCGGCGTGATTGAGGAGTGAGATGCATGCGCCGCCGAAGGCAAGCGCATCCTGCATGTCGTATTCCTCCTCCAGGATGGGTGGAGCAACGGGCCATCCTTCCTTGACGCGGTTATGTTCGCCGCGCCGGGTGCGATACCAGACATTCCACTCATCGAAACTCAGCATGATGCGCTTGCGGGAGCGACGGCGCGCCGCGACGGCATCGGCAATCGAAACCACTTCTTCGATGAAGCTGTCCATCAGGTCAGGGCTTGCGAGGAACGACGGCGTATCGTCGGCATAATTATTGAGATAGGTGTGCAGCGATATGAACTCGACATGATCGAACGTGTGTTCGAGGACGATCCTCTCCCATTCGCCATATGTCGCCATTTTTCGTCCGGAGGATCCGCAGGCCGCCAGTTCAATGGTCGGATCGGTCATCCGCATCATCTTTGCGGTCTCGGCGGCGATGCGACCGTATTCCTCGGCAGTCTTCGCCCCCATCTGCCAGCCGCCGTCCATCTCGTTGCCCAGGCACCAGAATTTGATGTCGTGCGGTTTCTCCCAGCCGTGCTGTTGGCGCAGGTCGGAAAGGTGGGTGCCGGAAGGATGATTGCAGTATTCAAGCAGATGGCGGGCTTCGTCGGGTCCGCGCGTACCGAGGTTGACAGCCAACATCGGTTCGATGCCGGCAACCCGGCACCAGTCCATGAATTCGTTGGTTCCGAAATGATTGGTGTCGACGGATTTCCATGCGAGATCGAGGCGGCGTGGGCGCTGCTCGACCGGCCCCACTCCATCTTCCCAATTGTAACCGGAAACGAAGTTGCCGCCCGGATAGCGCATGATGGTGGGATTGAGCTCGCGCACGAGCTCCAGAACATCCCGCCTGAACCCTTTTTCGTCAGCCGTTGGATGGCCAGGTTCGAAAATGCCGCCGTAGACGCAGCGGCCAAGATGCTCGATAAACGCGCCGAACAGACGGTTGTCGGTTTCACCAATGATAAAGTCCCGGTCGAACCGGGCTTGGGCCTTGATCATCTCAAATCTCACTTTGCTTCAGGAAATGGATAATTCGCCGCTAATACGACTGCGGCTCTGTCTCGAGGGCGGCTGGGTGGGGCGATGCACGCGCTTGCTGAGACGCGGCGCTGTCGCCGGTCAGCACGCCGCGGCCGTTCGGGTCGGGAGAAAGGATGGCGGACTTCAGGAGCTGGGAGTACGGATGCTGGGGGTTATCAAGAACGAGGCGCGCCGCACCGCTTTCGACGATCTCCCCCTTGCGCATGATGACGATCCTGTCGCTCACGTAATAGGCCGTGGCAAGATCGTGCGTGATGTAAATGATGGAAACCTTGAGATCGTCGCGCAGTGCACGGAACAGATTGACGATGGACATTCTCAGCGAGGCATCGACCATCGAAACCGGCTCGTCCGCGATAAGCATCGACGGGCCGGGGATAAGTGCCCGGGCAATCGCCACTCGCTGGAGTTGGCCTCCTGAGAGTTCATGTGGAAAACGGCCGCGGACTTCAGCAATCGTAAGGCCGACGTTGTTCAGCGCCTTGTCAGCAACGGCTTCCACCTGCGCGGGTGATCGAGCCTCAGTGAAGTTCTTTGCTGTCATGAACAGATAGCGATCGACGCGTTTTAGAGGGTTGAACGCCTCGAAAGGATTCTGGAAGATCGGCTGAACCTCTTTCATGAACCTTCGCCGCGCCCCAGTCCCGCGGATCGAAGCCAGGTCCCGACCCTTGAAGAAGATCGTCCCCGCGCTTGGTCGGACCATATTGAGGATCATCCTCGCAAGCGTCGTCTTGCCGCTTCCGGATTCGCCGATAATCGTGAAGATTTGAGGTTCATCGCCCTCCAGGCGGAACGACACATTGTCGACCGCCCGGAATTCCTGACGGCCAAGCAAGCCCCCCCGTTTGTAGAGCCTGGAGACGCCGTCGAGGTGCAGAAGAGGAGCCGTCATCGCTCGACCTCCAATGCCTCGGGCTGGTTCGGCTTCCCATCAGCGATCGGCAGGACGTCCGAACTCGCCGCAAAACATGCCACCCTGTGATCTTCTGCGAGGGTGGTAAGGGCGGGGTTCTCGTGTCGGCAAATCTCCATCGCCAGTGGGCATCGCGGATGGAAACGACACCCTTTTGGAGGATCGGCCAGGTTCGGCGGGGTTCCGTGAAGCCCGTCGCGTGTATGCCTGTCGCCGATCGTCGGAAGGCTGGCGATCAGATGGGCCGTGTACGGATGCAAAGGATTGGCAAAAACGTCAGCCGTTCGCCCTTCTTCGACAAGCCGTCCGGCATACATGATGCCGAGCCTGTCCGCGATATTTGCATGAACCGTCAGGTCGTGGGTCACGAAGATCATTGACGATCCGAATTCATGTTGCGTTTCCCGGATCATCGCGAGGACGTCTTTCTGGACGACGACATCGAGCGCGGTCGTCGGTTCGTCGGCGATGATGAATTCCGGCTTACAAAGTGTCGCGAGCGCGATACAAACGCGCTGTCGCATCCCGCCCGATAGTTCGTGTGGATAGGAGCGAAGTATCTCAGCAGGAAGGCGCAGCCGCTCCAGATGGCGCCGCACCTCCTGGTCGAATTCGGCGCGTGGCAAATGCATGTGCCGGAACGCGAAATCCTCGAAGGTTTTGTGAATGCGACGAACGGGATTGAGCACGTTCATCGAGCCTTGCAGGATGTAGGAGAGGTGTTGCCAGCGTATGGCGGTGCGTCGTGCCGGGGACAAAGCGTAGAGATCGTCGTCGATGAAGCTGTAGTTTACCTGCCCGCCGACAATTTCCAGCGGGGGTCTGATCGCAGCGGCGATCGCTTTGATGAACGTGGTTTTGCCGCAACTGGATTCGCCTGCAATGCCATAGATCTCGTGCTTGCGCACGTGCATCGAGATCCCGTCAACAGCCCTTACTTCGCGGTCGATCCCAAAATATTTCATCCGGTAGTAGGCGCGAAGGTCACTCGTTTCCAGGACGTGCGCGTTTCCGTGACCGGCTGAGGCGGAGATCTGCGTCATCAGGAATTCCCCATCCGATCGAGCCGGCTGCGCGGATCGATGTATTCATTCATCGAGATGGCCAGAAGGAAGAGTCCGATGAACGTCAACGTCACGAAAAGGGTTGGGAAAAAGTACCACCACCAGACGCCGGACACCATTGCACTGTGCTGGTTGGCCCAGAAGATCATGCCGCCGATGGTCGGCGTATCGACATCGGTAAAGCCCAAGACCGCAAGCGTGACTTCGAGCCCGATCGACCAGTTCATGTTGTTCATGAACGTCGAGAAGACGATCGGGAGCACATAGGGCAGATGTTCCTGCGTGACGATCCTTGGCATGGACATGCCGGAGAAGACGCTGGTGTTGGTGAATTCACGGGTTCTGAGGCTTATCATGACTGATCGAATAAGCCGCGCATCATAGGCCCATCCGAGGCCCGCCATGACGAGTGCAAGCACGAACCAGGTCATGTCGTCACGCAACACAAAATAGAGCAGGACCAGAAGCGGGAAGAGTGGGATGACGATAAACGTATCGTTGATCGACATCAGGATACGGTCAACGATCCCGCCGACATAACCCGAGATCAGCCCGATCACCAGGGAGAGAATGCGGCTGATGAGCGCTACGATGAAGCCGAAGGCGAGAGTATTGCGAATCGCAAAGGTCAATTGCCAGAAAATGTCCTGACCGCGCGAATTGGTTCCGAATACATATTCCAGCGACGGTGGCGCATCCAAGGCCACAAGGTAGGAGTCGATCGGCTCGTAGGGGGAGAAGAAAGAGGCAGCGGCGATGCCGAGGATGATCGCCATGATCACGCATCCGATCGCAAACTCGCCGTTATAGCGGAACAGGTCTCTGAGGACGGCAATCATTGGCTCACCTGTACGCGCGGGTCGATCAGGGGATAGATGATGTCGATGATGAAGACGGCCGCCGAGACCGCGATGATGGCAATCGACGTGATCCCTAGAACGAGCGAATAATCCGCCGCATGGACTGCCTCGACCAGGAGGCGCCCGATGCCCGGGTATCCGAAAACCTGCTCGGTGATTACCGCACCGTTGAAGATTGCGCCGATCGACATCGCAAGGCCGGTGATCTGCGGCAAGAATGCGTTACGCATCACGTAGGACGTCACCAGCCGCTTCTCGGGAACACCGGCGAGCGCAGCGTATGTGACATAGTCGTCGGTAACGATATTCGAGACCAGCGCCCGCATTCCCATGAACCAGCTTCCGACACCGACGAGGATGAGGGAGAGCGAAGGCAGAATGGAGTGCAACAGAACGCTGCCCACGAATTGCGGCGTCCAGCCGGTCGCAAGATTCATCTCGTAGCCGCCGCTGCTCGGCAGGATCGGCAGCAGGAATGTGAAGACGATCAACAGAACGAAGGCGACTATGTAGTAGGGCACGGGATGGAGCCCCATCATGATCATGCCGAGGATCCGAAGGATCCGATTGCGGCTGTAGTAGCCCGCCAATCCGCCGAGGATATTGCCGATAAACCAGCTCAATACGGTGGACACTGTAAGGAGACCAATAGTCCAGGGGATGGCTCTTCCGATCAGTTCACTCACGGGCGTGGGGAATGCCGACAGCGAGGGGCCGAAGTCGAGCATGGCAAGTCGTCGCCAGAAAATGAGATATTCCTCCCACAGATTGTCGCCGACGCCGTAGAGTTCCTTAAGGGACTGCCGAAGAAGTTCGATGGATTCGGGGCTGGAAAAACCAAATGTACTGACTTGAGCGACGGCATGCTCGACCGGATCTATCGGCGTAAGATGCGTGATCAGAAACGTGATGCTGATGCCGACAAAAACGACCAGCGCGAACTGCAGGACGCGCTTGGCCACGTAGATGGCGTAGGAACGCATTGATGCCTCGCATATCGGGATGAGGTCTCCGCCCGGCGCTTGGAGGCGCCGGGCGGCAGTTTCTCACTTTGCCGGCTTGGTCGGCTTCAAGTTAACCATCATGTATTTGGTGTTACCCCAGTTGGCGACCGGGTTCGTGTAAGGCTTGGTTGCGAGGCTCGGGAAACCGGTCCAATACGTCGTGTCCATGGTCGCGAAGACGTTGTAGGCCATGAGCGGAATGATCGGCATCTCCTCGGTGGCCAGCTTCAGATAATCGAGACCGAGCTCGACCCCGCGGGGATCGTCGAAATCGATCGTGCGGATCTCCTCGATGATCTTGTCCAGCCTCGGTTCTTTCCAACGTTGCCAGTTTCTCGGCGGTTGCACCTTGCCGACATCGACGACAAACTGGGAATGCCAGCTGTCGAGGAAGAACGACAGGTCAGGGTGACCACCCCAGGTCTCCACGCTCCAGCCTATGAAGGTGTCGAAGTCGCCGACGCCTCGCCGGTCAAGCATCGTTCCCTGGGCGACGTCGATATTCGCATCGATGCCGAAACGCCGCCATTGTTGCGCGATGATCGATCCGGCGCGTGTCATGACCGGCCTGAGATCGCCTTCCACCATGACTTTCACGGTGAATGGTTGCCCGTCCGGCTGATGCCAGCGCTCGCCCTGTTTGGTGAAGCCGGCTTTCTGGAGAAGTTCGGTTGCCGCCTCCGGGTCAGGTTTCCACCATCCGCGGCCAAACGCTGTCGCAATATCTGCCGCGTCCGTTGGTATCTGGTCCTTGAGGGACGGACGCAGCATGTCGGCGATCTGCTTGCCCGTAGTCGGGTCGTACGGCTTGATCTTCCGCTTGCCCGTGTCGAGTTCGAAGCCTGTCAGCCACTGCTCCATCGGTTCGAAATAATATTTCGGATAAAGTCCAGTGGGCGGCACGCCGATTGCGGAAATGGTGGCCGCGCCTCGATAGGAGGCCATACTGACGGCCTTGATGTCGATCAGCAGTGCCAGCGCCCAGCGTACGTCCTTATTCTGGAATTTCTCCAGCCGATGGTTGAAGATGACCGAAGGCAATGTCGGATCAGGGTGTGCGTACGGGAAACCCTTGAACCAACTGACCGACGACGGCGAGTCCTTGGCGAGCGTGAACATGCCTTCGGGGGACAGGTCGTGGATGACGTCGAGACGATGATTGAGCTGCTCGATGACCCGTTTTTCCGGCGGTCCCGGGTCAATATAGGCGAGGTAACCTGGGCCAGGCTCGCCGAACCGGGCTACCGTGGTACGCTTCCAATCCTCACGTTTCTTCCAGATGAACCACTTGCCGCCGCGGTCGAAATTGTGGAGCGTATAGGCGCCCAGCCCGACCGGCGGGTTGAAGTCGAACTTGAGAACGTCACCGACCTTCTCAAAGACATGCTTCGGCATCATCCACATGGCATTCCAGCGAACCGTAAACAGTGCGTGGAAGCGCGAATTGGGTTTTTTGAGCTTGAAGAGCACTTCAGTCGGGCTCTTCTTCTCGATCGCGGCGACGTTGATCTGGACCGGGGCGCTCCAGCGTAGGCCGCTGGTCTTCATGTGGGTCTCGATCGTGAACACCACGTCGTCGGCGGTGAATTCGATGCCATCGCTCCAGAAGATGCCGGAGCGGAGCTTGACGGTCATCTCCGTGAAATTCTTGTTATAAATCGGTTTTTCCGTCGCTAGGGAATTGTCCCAGACACCGTCGATGCCGTGATCCGGGTCGATGTACCAGAAGGTGTCCATCACGTTCTGATGGAGACCCGTCGTCTGGCCACCGGCATTGATAGCCCAAATGTTGAACCATCCGGCGTTTTTGATTGTACCTTCCGGATTTTCGAGAATCAGCAGCTGTTCTCGGGGCAAATCGTTGCTCGGCACTTGCCCAAGCGCCGGCCTTGTCGCGAGAAATGTTCCCGCGAGCCACATAAATGTCCTTCTCGAAAGCATGCCGTTATCCTCCCAGTTCCAGCGTGCTAATCGGCTATCCGAATGGCTCGGATACTGCCTGAGCGACTGAGAATGTCAACCGAATTTATGATTTATATCATATTTTATGATATGCTGCGCTGAGCTTGGACGACTGCGTCTAAGCCGGGGAGGAGTTCCCCTGATCGCTGTCTCAGGACTTTTACCGCCGAACGGGAGAAGAGGAACGCTATGAGAGATTGTTGCCGGCCGCCGCGGCGGCCGGGAGCGCGAAGGGTTCGGCAGAACCTTCTCACAGTTGAAGATGACATGCGGATCCATGGACGCAAGACAAGCGGAACTCGCAGGACGTCGTCACGGTTCCTGATCCAGCCGGCGAAACGCTCGGTACCGAGGTCATTGCGACGGGTGCAACGCAAGCTGAGCTCGCCGAGGGCGTGACTTCTTAAATCCCTGACCCGTCGAACTGCTGGGCGTCGCTGCCTTCCCAGGGTGAGGGCAGTGAGAGGCGATTGAGGTTGGCCGAGGGCATCGGCATCCAACACTTCAACTCCGGCTCAGCATATTCGATGACGTGCCCGGGCGAGGAATCAGAGGCGCGCCAGCCTTCACCACCGAACTGATCGCCATTCGACCAATACGCGAGGTCAACTTCTGCTGGTCCCTGTTCGGAAGGGCGGATCGTGACCAAGATCCGACTACCGTCTCTCGGTGCGCTTGCCATGTGGCGCCAGCGGTCTTTCTCGTCCATCGTTTTCCTCCTGCCTTGCCGCAGGTTGCAACTGTCGCCTCGTCATCGAAGACGGTCAACTCAAACTTTGGCGGCGGCTCTTCCTTCAAGAAGAAGACTGAATGAGCCTCGTTAAGATATTGCCGGCGTCGGTCCCTGGAATGCCGAGATCTCGAACGCTGTCCATGTGATTTCGGCCCGGTATGATTTTGGAGGATACCGGAAGCCCTTGCTGTCTCAATGACGCGGCAAAGGCGTTTAGCTGCGCATGAAAGGGCGGAGTTTCGTTGCTGCCGACAGCCAGAATTGCGCGGCAGCTTTGATCGTGCTGATGGTTCAGAGGGGTGAAATCGACGACTTCTTCGCGCGTAAGCGCGATTTCCTTCTGCAGAAAAGATCCCTGCAGCGGTGAAAGATCGTAGAGGCCGCCGAGAAGAAATGCACCATTTACATCGGAGTTCGCTTGCTCACGGTGAAACAAGAAGCTGGCGAGATGCGCCCCGGCGGAATGGCCGCTGATTGTGAGGAGCGACGGGGCGCCGCCATATTCGGTGATCCGCTCGAGAACCCACTGTTTCGCCCGCCGCGCCTGGTCGACGAGTACGGCCATCCGCGCACGAGGCATCAGCGCATAATCGACGATGACCGCAATTGCGCCGGCCTTTGTGATCGTGTCGGCAACGTAGGAGTAGTCCCGTTTGGAGAACATCCGCCAGTAACCGCCATGGATGAATATGTGTACGGGAAGGTTCTCGCGTGATCCTGCCGGAAAAAAGAGGTCGAGCGTTTCGCTTTCTCCTTTCCCGTAGGGCACATCCGCGATCATGGGGAGTTTGTCGCGCGTCGCGGCACTTCGTTCGACAATCTCCTCTACGATCGCATCGAAATCCGCGACATGACCGCGGATGCGGAAGGGGTCGGTCTCCAAATCTCCACTCCTGTCAGAAACTGGTAGCGATGTATTTCGCTTCCATGAACTCGGCTATACCATGGTGTTGGCCGCCCTCACGCCCGAGACCGCTTTGCTTGACACCGCCGAAGGGCGCCGCGGGATCGGAAACAAGGCCTCGGTTCAGTGCGATCATGCCGGCTTCTATTTTGGATGAGACACGGAGCCCTCGCGCAAGATCACGAGTGTAGACGTAGGCCGCAAGGCCGTACTCAGTGTTGTTCGCCAGTTCTATGGCCTCCTCTTCGCTCTGAAAACGGGAAATTGGTGCGACCGGACCGAAGATTTCTTCGTGCGCCATATCGGCGTCGGCCGGGACATCGGAAAGCACGGTCGGCGGATAGAAGAAGCCTGGATCCTTCGACAGCTCGCCGCCGCATAGAACCTTCGCACCACGCGTCTTCGCATCGTCGACCAGGCGACCGATTTTCTCTACGGCTTTCCTGGTGATCATCGGCCCGCATTCGGTGAGGGCATCGGTTCCCGCACCGACGTTCAATGCTGCCATTCGCCTCGTCAGTCCCTCCGCGAACGCGTCGTGAATCCCCGATTGGACATATATGCGGTTCGCGGCCGTGCAGGCCTCTCCGGCATTGCGCATCTTGGCAATCATCGCGCCATCGAGCGCGGCCTCCAGATCCGCGTCATCGAAGACGATAAAGGGGGCGTTGCCACCAAGCTCCATGGAGCAGGAAATGACATGTTTGGCCGCTTCCGCAAGCAGGGTGCGCCCGACGCCCGTCGAACCGGTGAAGGAGAGTTTCCTTACGCGCGGGTCGGCGAGGATCGCTGCTGTCACGGGGCCTGGATTGCTGGTCGTCAAGACGTTGACGACGCCGGGAGGTACGCCGGCTTCTTCATAGATCGACGCGAGCGCATATGCCGTGAGAGGCGTTTCGCTGGCTGGCTTCAGGATCACGGGACACCCTGCTGCCAGGGCGGGAGCGATCTTGCGCGTTGCCATGGCAGCCGGAAAATTCCAAGGCGTGATCAACAGGCAGATGCCGATTGGCTGGTAATCGACGATGATCCTGTTCGATCCCGAAGGAGCAACGCCGTACTCCCCGGTGATCCGGACGGCTTCCTCGGCATTCCAGCGGAAGAACTCCGCCGCATAGGCGACTTCGCCTCTCGCGTCTCTCAAGGCCTTGCCGTTCTCCATCGAAATCAATGTCGCCAGCATCTCCGCCCGCTCGATCATCAGTTCGAAGCAGCGCCTCAGGATTTCCGAGCGTTTGCGGGGTGCGGTTTCACGCCAAGAAACGGCAGCACGAGCTGCGGATTCGACCGCGGCGGCGGCGTCTTCGATCGTCGCATCGGGCACGGCGGCCAGAATGGCCTCGGTCGAGGGATCGATGACCTCTATGGTCTTTCCCGACTGCGACGACACCCATCCACCATCGATGTAGAGCCCGCGTGAAGCGGCCTGAATGTCAGGGAATTGACGATCATGATGAAGGTCCGGTTGGGCAACGGTCATGAAAAATACTCCTGGAATTAGATTGCGCTTGCGGCAAGGTCGCCGTCATAGGCTGCCCGGACGAGGCGTTTCATGGCCTCGAGATCGAAAGGCCGGGGATTGTTCTTGATCAACCGGTCGATGCCGAATGCCTGTTCGGCCGTCCAGTCGATCTTGTCTGCCGGCAGACCGAGTGCATCGAGGGTCGGGGTGATGCCGATTGCCGCGAATAGCCGTCTGACTTCCTCGATCGCTGCCTCTGCCATTTCCTGTAGCCCAAGGCCCGTCTGATCGAGGCCCAGCGCCGCGCCGACCTCCGCCAGTTCCGGCGCCGAGGCGGAACTGTTGTAGCTCATCACATAGGGCATCAGAGTGGCGACGCCGAGACCGTGTGCCGTATGGGTGAGCGCCCCAGCCGGATATTGGATCGCGTGAGCCGCCGCGGTTCCAGCGGTTCCGAAAGCGCAGCCGGCGGCGAGTGCGCCCATCATCACATCGGATCGTGCGTCCTCGTCGGAACCGTCGTTGCAGGCTTTCTCCAGGCTGCGGCCGAGTAGCTTTATGGCAAGCAGGGCAAAGTGATCGGTCAATGCGCTTTTGCCGATGAACACGTGGTTCTGAGCAAGAGAGGCATCCGTACCCCGGTGAGCTGCAGTGAACGCTTCGATCGCATGGGTGAGGGCGTCGGCTCCTGCCACCGCAGTCAGGCCGGGCGGGCACGACATCGTGAGTTCCGGATCGCAAATGGCCGTGCTGGCTATCAAATAGGGACTGGAAATGCCGACCTTGAGCGTCCGATCGGGGTCGGAGACCACCGCAACCGGCGTAACTTCCGACCCGGTGCCTGCGGTGGTGGGAACCGCGATGACGGGAAGCGTCGCTGCTGGAACTTTGAACTCTCCATAATAGTCCTGCAGGTCTCCGCCATGGCTCAGAAGTAATGCCGCGCACTTCGCCATGTCGAGGCAGCTGCCGCCACCAATCCCGATCACCATGTCGGGATTGAAGTCTCGCGCATCGTTCACGCACACCGCAACCGTATCGCGCGGAACGTCCGGCAGGACCCCGTCGTGGATCAGGACGTCGATGGATGCCGCTTGCAACGCCGTTACGATTTCAGCGAAGACGGCGGTTTGAGCGAAGCGCTGATCGGTGCAGACGAGGGCCCGCGTCCCAAATCTTGAAGCAACTCTCGGGAGCGCGTGTCGCTGTCCTTTCCCGAACAGAATTTCGGGCGGTAGCCGAATGGCGGCAAAATGGGTCATTGACGATGTCCTTTGACGGTCGGTGTGTCGTGATCCGAAGGGAATTCCTGAGCTGAAGCGAGATACCGACTCCGTCTCCGACGGCCACGTGGCGCCACGTGGAGGGCAGACTCCCGAGTGACCATTAATTTTGTCTCCAATATTAAATCCTATAGGATATGGGATTGAATTGGTCGCAGCATCATGTTAGCGATTGGCCATGTCAAGAGGCAAAAATATGCAGAATACTCCCATAGTTCCCTCCGACGAGGCCGTCGGCAGTTCCTATATCCAACGCAGCAACAGCCTGGCGGGAAGCGTCTACGAGGTCATTTTCGCACAGCTCATGTCGCTAAAAATTGCGCCCGGATCCCGCATCACGGTCGACAACCTGGTGCGAGAACTGAACGTCTCGCAGACGCCGATCAGGGAAGCATTGGGGCGGCTTGAGGGTGAGGGGCTGGTGGTCAAGACCCATCTGATCGGCTACAGCGCAGCGCCGCAGATCACCCGCCGCAGATTCGACGAGCTATACGAACTTCGTCTTTTGCTCGAGCCGGACAGCGCGGCCAGAGCCGCGACCGCGATGGACAAAACCAAACTCGCGGCCCTTCAGGAGGCGGCCGGGGTCATGGGCCGTCGGGAAGGAACCGACGAACGTATCCGCTACTCCACGTTCGCGCGTCAGGACGCCATCTTTCACGACCGGATCATGGAGTTCGCCGGAAACGAACTCATCCGCGAGACGCTCAATCATCAGCACACGCACTTTCACATTTTCCGCCTGATGTTCCACTCGCGTGTGACCGAGGAGGCTCTGGACGAGCATGAGGCTCTGTTGGCGGCCTTTGCCCTAGGAGATGCCTCAGCCGCCGAAAAGGCGATGCGCGTACATATCGAGCATTCTCGCGACCGGCTCCTGCCGGCTTTCGATTGAGGACGCCTCGATGTCGACTGTTGTGAGCCTTGATCGGGTAAGGAGGAGCAACGTGCCTCGAGGCGAGGAAGCCATGCATCAGCCCGTCCTGCGCGCGGAAGGCATCGCGAAGCAATATGGGCCCGTGACAGTTCTGTCCGAGGTCACTCTCGACGTCCTGCCCGGCGAGATTCACGCAATCATCGGAGAAAATGGCGCCGGAAAGTCAACGTTCATGCGCGTTCTTTCAGGGTATGCCGAACCCACTTCCGGAACGCTGTTCATGGCCGGCCATGAGGTTCGCTTCTCCAGGCCCGAACAGGCTCAGAACGCCGGCATCGTCCTCGTGCATCAGGAGATACTGCTCGCCGACGGCCTCACCGTCGCCGAAAATCTGTTCCTCGGACGGGAGTTGATGCGGGGTATGCTCGTCGACGACCGGACCATGCGGCGTCTCGCCAGGGAGAAGCTTGCGGAACTCGGCTGCACTGTCTCGCCAAATGCATTGGTGCGTGACATCTCCCTGGCAGACCGCCAACTCGTGCAAATCGCCCGCGCTCTTCTCGACGACTGCAAGCTCGTTATCTTCGACGAGCCGACTGCGGTGCTCACCGGCGAGGAGGTCGAGCGGCTTCTTGGCATTATCCTGAAGTTGAAAGACCAAGGTGCAGCGGTTCTGTACATCAGCCACCGCCTCGACGAGGTGCAACGGCTCGCCGACAAGGTGACGGTCCTGCGAGATGGCAAGATGGTGGGGACGTTTCCCGGCCACAGTCTTACCCAGATGGATATGGCGCGACTGATGGTGGGGCGGGACCTCGCGGCGCTCTACCCCGAAAGGAGCGTTGAGCCCCGTGGACAGGCAATGCTCAAGGTTCGTGACCTCGCCGTTCCGGGCTTCGCCAAGAATATCTCGTTCTCGGTGCATAAGGGAGAGATCCTGGGGTTTGCCGGCATGATCGGCGCGGGCCGGACGGAGGTGTTCGAAGGCATCATGGGCCTTCGTTCCGCGACCGGCTCTGTCGAACTCGACGGCAAGCCGATCGACATTCGCTCCGCGCGTTCCGCGCTGGACGCTGGCGTCGGTTATCTAACCGAGGATCGAAAAGGAAAAGGGCTGCTGCTTCAGGAGCGTCTCGCGCCCAACCTGACCCTGTCGGCGCTCGGTCGCTTCCATCCTGGACTTCTCATGCACAGGGGACGTGAGCAGACTGCTCTGACCGAAGCAGTGGAACAATACGACATTCGGTTGAAAAGCCTCGGCGTGAAGGCGGGGCAGCTTTCGGGGGGCAATCAACAGAAGCTTCTGCTTGCCAAGGTTTTGCTCACCAATCCGTCCGTCGTGGTCATCGACGAGCCGACGCGTGGCATCGATATCGCCAACAAGGCACAGATCTACGCCTTCATCCACCGGCTGGTTGCCGAAGGCAAGGCATGCATCGTCATCTCTTCGGAAATGCAGGAACTCATCGGCATCTGTGATCGGATCCTCGTCATGCGAGAGGGGCGCATCACGGGAGAGGTTGCCGGCGACAAGATGACGGAACCCGATATTGCGCTGCTCGCCACAAGCGATGTGGCGGCAGCAACGGAGCAGGGAGGAAGACAATGACCGTTATCACGGGTTCGACGCCGCTTCGGCCGGAGCGCGAATGGAGCATCGGCTGGACAGACGTCGGTCCATTCCTGGCGCTCCTGGCGCTTCTTCTGATCGGCTTCTTGATCAATCCGGATTTCCTGTCGGCCACCAACCTTGGAAACGTGATCACGCGCAGCGCGTTCATCGCGATCATAGCGGTGGGTGCGACATTCGTGATCTCGTCCGGGGGGCTCGACCTTTCGGTCGGCTCGATGGCCGCCTTCATCACCGGCGTCACCATTATGTTCATGAATGCCATGGCTCCCGACTGGGGCGTCCTAGCGATCCCGGCCGGCATGGCCATAGCCGTCGCCATCGGTCTTGCCTGCGGACTGCTGAACGGCGTCATCGTCACCGTCGGAAAGATCGAACCATTTATCGCCACGCTTGGGACGATGGGCATCTTCCGAGCGCTGATCACCTACATGTCTGACGGAGGAACGATCCCGATCGACCGCAGCCTGCGGGACGCCTATCGGCCCGTCTATTTCGGAACAGTCGGCGGTATTCCGTATCCTATCCTCATCTCGATCGCTGTCGCCGCCCTGGCGTCCTTCGTTCTCTACAAGATGAAATACGGGCGGAAATGCGCCGCAGTCGGGGCCAACGAAGATGTCGCCCGCTACTCCGGCATCTCGATCATCAAGACCCGCACGATCGCTTACGCCATCCAGGGAGCCTGCGTCGCCGTCGCCGCCATTTGCTATGTGCCGCGCCTCGGTGCCGCGACGCCGACGACGGGTGTCCTTTGGGAGCTACAGGTCATCACCGCGGTCGTCATCGGCGGCACGGCGCTCCGTGGAGGGAAGGGCCATGTCTGGGGCACGGTCGCGGGGGCCGTCATTCTTGAACTGATCGCCAACCTGATGGTGCTGTCCGACTTCGTCTCGGAATATCTCGTCGCAGGTGTCCAGGGCGTCATCATCATCATCGCCATGCTTATCCAAAGGTTTTCGAAATAACCCGTGTCCGGACCACACGGGTTCATGTTTGTGGGTCCAATTCTGGGAGGAATGAATGTTTAGGATTAAACGGATTGCCGCCGTGGCCGTCGGTACCTTGCTGATCGCCGGGCACGCGCTGGCTGCCGACAAGAAGGTTGTCGCGGTCTCCATCCCGGCGGCCGACCATGGTTGGACAGCCGGCATCGTCTATCATGCTCAGGCCGCCGCCAAGGAAATCAACGCCGCGTTTCCAAATGTCGAAGTCATCGTCAAGACATCGCCCTCGGCCACGGCGCAGGTGAGTGCGCTGGAAGATCTTTCCGCACGACGTAAACTCGATGCTCTGGTGATCCTGCCGCACACCTCTGAGGAACTCACGACGCCGGTCAAGGCGGTCAAGGATGCCGGTACATTCATCACCGTCGTGGATCGCGGTCTGAACGACCCCACTATTCAAGACCTTTATGTTGCCGGCGATAATATCGCTGTCGGACGCAACACCGCAAAGTTCATGATCGACAAACTCGGTGGCAAGGGCAATCTTGTCGTCCTGCGTGGCATCCCAACGGTGATCGACGACGAACGGATCAAGGGGTTTCAAGATACGATCAAGGGTACCAGCCTGAAAATACTGGATATCCAGTATGCGAACTGGAACAGCGACGAAGCCTTCAAGCTGATGCAGGACTATCTTGCCAAGTACCCCCAGATCGACGCCGTGTGGGCCAACGACGACGACATGCTGCTCGGCGTTCTCGAGGCGGTGAAACAATCCGGGCGCAAGGACATCAAGCTGGCGCTTGGCGGGAATGGAATGAAGGACATTGTCAAGAAGGTCATCGACGGTGATGCGATGACGCCTGTCGAGACACCTTATCCGCCGGCAATGATCAAGACCGCAATCTACATGACGGTGGCAAACCTGATTGGGCAGGCGCCCGTGCGTGGAACCGTGAAGCTCGACGCGCCGCTGATCACCCGGGAGAATGCCAAGGAATATTACTTCCCGGATTCACCTTTCTGAAAATCACATAATCGGGGCGGCTGTCGCCGCCCCACCGCATAAGGTCAAGAGGAGCAGGCCATGCCAGGCAAGAAGATACTGATGCTGACCGGTGAGTTCACCGAGGAATATGAAATTTTCGTCTTCCAGCAGGCGATGGAGGCGGTCGGGCATACCGTCCACGTCATCTGCCCGGACAAGAAGGCGGGTGATCTGATTAAGACCTCGCTGCACGATTTCGAGGGAGATCAGACCTATACGGAAAAGCTCGGCCATTTCTTCACGATCAACAAGACGTTCTCGGAAGCTGAATGGCAGCTCGAGCAGTACGACGCTGTCTACGCCGCAGGCGGCCGCGGGCCGGAATACATTCGGACCGACAAGCGGGTGCAGGCGATCGTGCGGCACTTCCACGAGAAGCAGAAGCCGATCTTCACGATCTGCCACGGCGTCCAAATACTGATCGCTGTTGATGGCGTCGTCCGTGGCAAGAAGGTCGGGGCGCTTGGAGCTTGCGAGCCGGAAGTCACTCTCGCCGGCGGTACTTATGTCGACCTGTCCCCGACGGAGGCATATGTCGACGGGACGATGGTCTCGGCCAAGGGCTGGACGGCTCTCGCAGCGTTCATTCGTGAATGCTTGAAGGTGTTGGGAACTGAAATCCACCACAACTAAAAATGTGGGGCTGGCGTTTGGCGTCAGCCCCTTGTTTCACCGATCGATTGTCGACCATCGATGTCGACGCGAACGTCAGGCGAGGTATGGCAAGCGAGGGTTTATCGGCGCCGCACCAAGTTCCGATCGGCCGAGGCGCTTCGGACGAGACCAATCCCTGCGGGCCGTTTCGCTGAGAACAAGTCCATGGCCTGGACGGTTTGGCGCAAATGCAAAACCGTCCTTGATCTCGATAGGCTGCTCAACCAGGTGATCGAAATTCTGAAACGAATATTCGAGCCATTCGACTTCCGGAAGTGCGACGGCCATGTGCACCCCGACCTCCAGGAACGTATTGCCCAGGCTGACCGGGACGCCGAGCTCGGCCGCAAGCCAACCGATCCGCATGACGTCGGTCACCTGGCCGTGGACGTTCAGCAGATCGGTCCCGAAATTTTCCATAAGGATCCGTTTTCCCGTGGCATCGAGATACTCTCCGCTGTTGATCTGCGTCCAGTTGACCGCGTGACGGAGCGTCCGGAGCCCCTCGAAGTCATGGCGCAGAATTGGGTCTTCAACCCATAACAGATCATGGCCGGCGTCGCGGATCGCCGTAAGCTTCACCAGGGCTTCCTTCGAATTCCAGGCCTCGTTGGGATCGATCATTATCTGTGAGCCGGCAGGCACGACTTCCTTCAACAAATCGAGACGACGCATATCCCGTTTGAAATCTGGATGCCCCACCTTGATCTTGAACGCCGTGTATCCAAGGCTCGCAGCATGTGAGAACAGCGCGCAGAACGTTTCGTCGCTGAGGTGAAAGTCGAGACCGCTGGCGTATGCGCGAACACGGTCACGACGGCTACCGAGCAGCGCGTGAAGCGGTAGTCCGACTTCCTTGGCGGCAAGGTCCCACAATGCGACCTGCAGGGCCTCGTGAAATGGCAGCGAAAAGGCGCGCTGGTTGCCGCCCCTCGGGCGATGTACGCGATGGACCAACGCGATGGCTTCCTGGCCTTCGATGCCGGGCCAAACCTCGTTTGCAAAAACCGCCTCGATCTCGGCTTGATCCGGGAGGGGATGAAAGAGGGTCTGGATAAAGCCCAGCCCCGTCTTTCCGCTTTCGCCCACAAGTTCGAGGGCCGCGACGTTGACGTCGTCGGCTCGGACCTGACTGTCCCCGATTACCCTGTCGCGGGCGAATTGAAATCGGGTTATACGGAATTCTGATAGGGGCATGACAGCGCTCTCTGATCGTTTAAGTTTGGCAACTGATCTATCAATGGTATTATCGAACGTATGAAAAAATCGCAAGCGCGTAAGGGAAAATCAGCTGATGTCGAGTCCGCCGCGCCGCGGCTCAGCGACGTAGCCTATGAGCGCATCCTCGAGAGTCTGTTCGAACGAAAGGTTCCTGTCGGCGCGTTCATCTCCCAGAACGAGCTTTCGGAAATCGTCGGCGTGCCGGTCGCGCCGCTCCGCGATGCGCTGCGAATGCTTGAGGCCGAAGGCATTCTCACGATCCATCCACGCTCCGGAATCCAGTTCGTTCGACCGGGTCTGGACTTGACGCGTGCGACATATCAGTTCCGCTCGATCATCGAGAGGTCGGCTGTGCGAGTCTTCGCCGAACAGGCCGAAGAGGAGTTGATGAACAGCCTGGAAGTCCGCCATTCCAGGCTTATGCGTAAACTGGAGAGGGATGGACTTACCGCCGATCATCTCGCGGAGATGGATCTCCTCGAGCTCGAGCTTCACGGCCAGATCGTCGCGGCACTGCGTAATCCACTGATCGATACGGCATATCGCAGAATGCACAACTACCTGCGTTTGCTGCGATTGGAACGGAAGGTCACGCCCCCAATCCTCATTCGGACATTGAAGGAGCATCTGGATATTCTGGAGGCATGTTCCACCAGGGATGCCGACGCTGCAGAGAAGGCGCTTCAGGCGCATTTCCAGGCAGCGATACATCGAAATATGGGACTGGTTTGACCGGAACTGCGCGTCCAGTCGTCTTGGCCTTGCCGAGCCTTCGAAAGATTGCTATCTCTGACTGATCGATCAGATTTGCGATCTGATATTTGGGAGGATGGATAGATGCAGATCACCAAACGTGAATTTCTCGCCGCGACGGCGGCCCTGGCACTTGCCGGCAGTATTCGCCCCGCCAATGCGGCGACCGCGATAAACTACTGGCACCATTTCACGAGCCAATCGGAGATGGCCGGCCTGTTGAAAATCATCGAGCTGTTCGGCAAGGCTCACCCGGGCGTCACGGTCACGCAGGAAAGCATCCCGAACTCTGAATACATGGCGAAGGTTTCGTCCGCGGTCGTGGCTGGTGGACGGCCGGATACCGGTATGGTCATCGCGGAACGCTTCGCCGACCTGACGGCGATGGGCGCATTGACGGATATTACCAAGCGAGTGAATGCATGGAAGGGCAGGGCCAATCTGCCGGAAAACCGGTGGACCGGCATGTCCCAAGATGGCGCCGTATATGCCGTTCCAGCTTATGCCTTCGTTGACTGGATGTATTACCGCAAGGACTATTTCGAGGAAGCGGGCCTGGCAGGCCCGCCGAAGACCTTGGATGAGTTCGTCACCGCGTGCAGGAAACTGACTAACCCCGCGAAAGGTCGCTACGCGTTCGGCATGCGAGGTGGCGCGGGAGCGTTCAAATACGTCATCGACATGATCGAATCCTTCGGCTCTCCGATCGTGAAGAACGGGCAGGCGGCGATCGACAAGGCGGCAGCAGTCGAGGCCGTCAGCTTCTACTCGAGCCTTTTTCTAAAAGAGAAAGTCGTTCCACCAAGCACGCCCAACGACAGCTACCGCCAGATCATGGAGGGATTCCGCACCGGTCAGACCGCCATGATCTGGCACCATACCGGGTCGCTGATCGAAATCTCCGCTGCTCTCAAAGCGGGCGAACAGTTCGCCACGGCTCCCATGCCCGCGGGGCCGAAGGCACACATCGCGCGTGTTGCGTACGCCGGGAACGGCATCATGAAGGACGACAATGTCGACGCTGCCTGGGACTGGATTAGCTTCTGGGGTGAAACGGACGCGGCGATCGCCCTGCTGGAAGCGACGGGTTATTTCCCCGCGTCGACGGCGGCGCTTGAGGATAGGCGGATCAAGTCCAATCCGGTCTATCAGGCCGCTTCGAAGACGCTCGAATTTGGTCGACTGCCCAACAGTTTCGTAGGCGCCGCGGGGTGGTCGGAAAATGTCGTCAATCCCGCCTTCCAGTCGGTTCTGACCGGGCAGTTGACACCCGTGCAGGCCGTCGATCGCATGATCGAAGGGCTCGAAGCCGCGCTTCGTTAGTCAACCAGGCGCGATGACCGCAACGTCGTTGCGTCACAGAGGACGGCATGCGCCGCGATCATATGAAGTCAGTCTTGCCACGTGGACCAATCACGCTGCTCGGAAATCTTTCCGAAACGCGGTATTGGGTCTACCTCCTGCTGTTTCCGAGCCTGATCCTACTTCTGCTGGTGGTCGCCTATCCGACGCTCTACGGCTTCGTCATCAGCGTCAGGGAAATGCGCCTCACCCGCCCTGGCCTTAACGGCTGGGTCGGGATGAAGCACTATGTCGCCATGATGTCTGATCGGGTCTTCTGGATCTCGTTGAAAAATACGGCGATCTGGGTGACGGCGGCCATCGCGATCGAAGTGACGCTCGGTTTCGTTGCAGCCGTGGCGCTCAATCGCAACCTTCCAGGTACGAAGCTATTCGGTGTGCTGATCCTGCTTCCCTATTTTCTGCCGAACGTGGTCGCGGGACATATGTGGGCTCTCTTGCTGGATCCACGGCTGGGCGTCATCAACGATCTGCTGGTGCGGATAGGAATACTGAGCACCTATAAGGCGTGGTTCGCCGATCCGGCCACCGCGTTGGCCGCGACTATTCTGGTCGAGGCGTGGCATGGTTTCCCGTTCTTCGCACTTCTGTTTCTCGCCGGATTGAAAGGCATTCCCGAGGACCTGTACAAAGCTGCAGCTGTCGATGGCGCTGGCCCCGTCCGGCAGTTTCGTCTGATCACTGTGCCGATGCTGAAGACGGTGATCGCCGCGGCCGTCATCCTGCGCGTGATCAGTCTCGTCAATTCGCCTGACCTGCTGCTCGTTTTGACCGGTGGAGGCCCCGGCAATGCGACGCAAGTCCTGTCGCTCTACGCGTTCCAGACTGCCTATCGCGAGTTCAATTTCGGGTACGCCGGGGCGCTTTCGGTCGTCATGTTCATCCTCCTCATGCTGTTTGCGACCATCTATATCAGGTTAACGCACGTCACGAAGGAATGAGAATGCTCAAGACCAGCCGCAGCCGACGCCTTGCGGGGGACATCCTGACGTATGTCGTGCTTACAGCTCTGACGACGTTTTGCCTCGGGCCGATCCTCTGGATGTTTCTCACTTCCCTCAAGACGGAAGCGGACATCGTCACCTCGCATATGCAGTATATCCCCCGAACGATCACTTTCCAAAACTACGTCGCCATCTGGACACAATCGAATTTTCCCGTGCTGATTGCAAACAGCTTGGTAGTGACCACAATTACCGTGGTAATCTGCGTTCTGACCGGAACGCTCGCGGCTTATGCCTTCGCACGGCTGCCCTTCAAAGGCCGCGACAAAATCATGCTCGGCTATCTGCTGGTGCGGATGTTCCCGGCCGTTATGGTGATCATCCCGCTCTACGTCATGATGCGGACCGTGGGCCTGGTCGACAGCCGCTTCGGACTGGCGCTTGCCTATACCAGCTTCCTGTTGCCGCTGTTTGCCTGGATGCTTAAAGGCTTCTTCGATGCCGCCCCGAAAGAGCTGGAAAGCGCTGCCCGGATCGACGGCTCCACAAGGCTTGGAGCCATGGTGCGCATCGTCCTGCCGTTGGCGCGAAATGGTCTCGTCGCCAGTTCGGTGTTCATCGCGATCGCTGCGTGGAACGAGTTCATTTTCGCACTCATGTTGACGACAGGGCAGGGCTCCCGAACGTGGCCTGTCGGACTGCAATTAATGGTCGGCGAATTCCAGCTGCCGTGGGGGGTGCTTGCCGCCGGCGGCATACTGAGCATCCTGCCGGTAGTCGTCCTCTTCGCGATCGTTCAACGTGCGATGGTTCAGGGTCTTACCGCAGGCGCGATCAAGGGTTGAGGAGAAAACAATGGCCACCCTTTCCATAAACCGTATCCGCAAATCCTATGGCGCGCTCGATGTCCTCCACGGAATAGATGTCGATCTGGAAGACGGCGGCTTTCTGGTACTGCTTGGACCTTCCGGATGTGGCAAGTCCACCTTGTTGAACATCATCGCCGGGCTTGACGAACCGTCGGCCGGGGATATTGCCATCGCGGGCCGGTCGGTCACTGCCCTACCGCCGAAAGATCGGAACATCGCAATGGTATTTCAGTCCTATGCGCTGTACCCCACGATGTCGGTCGAACGAAACATCGGCTTCGGGCTCGAAATGCGGGGCGTGCCGGAGCAACAGCGCAAGGCAGAAATTCGCAAGGCGGCGGAGATGCTTCAGATCGGGCATCTTCTCGATCGTCTTCCTGCAAATTTGTCCGGCGGCCAGAGGCAACGCGTTGCCATGGGGCGCGCGATCGTGCGCAACCCCGACCTTTTTCTCTTCGACGAACCGCTTTCAAACCTGGACGCGAAACTGCGCGTCGAGATGAGAACCGAGATAAAACGCCTTCACGAACGTCTCGGCACCAGCATCGTCTACGTCACCCACGACCAGATCGAAGCGATGACGCTGGCGACGAAGGTGGCCGTAATGAAGGGCGGCTATGTTCAGCAGCTTGCCGATCCCCGAACCATCTACGAACGCCCTGCCAACATGTTCGTCGCCGGGTTCATAGGTTCTCCAGCAATGAATTTCATTAGGGGGAAACTTCTTTCGGATTCTGCCGGAGCCCGGTTCACGAGCGAGGGCGTGATCGTCTCTCTCGGCGGTCCCGGGGGTGCGAACGGCACGCGGGAGTGCGTGCTCGGCGTCAGGCCGGAAGAACTCAAGGTCGTCGAGATGGAGGACGCTTCTCTTGAGGGAGTGATCGACGTCGTGGAGCCGACGGGTCCGGACACCATGGTCACTGCCATCGTCGGCAATCAAGCTGTCATAGCGAGAGCCGAACCGCGATTTCAAGGTCGGAGGGGGGACCAAATTCGTTTCAGGGTCGATCCTTCGAGCATCAATCTCTTCGACGCCAAAACCGAGGCGAGAATAGATGTCGGCGATGCGTCACTAATCCGTCCAATTCATGAGAACGGCTTTTCATAATCGCGCGGTGTATCGATGCTCTGAGTTCCATAAGATAGATTATCTGATATTGTGTTGCAGCCGCAAAGTTGAAGTGTCCTGTTTCTGCAAAGTAAGAATGTCACTCTCCCCGCGTTTTGAGGACGCGGGAGTTTGCAGATCAACGAAAACGGGCGGCGGATAGCGCTGATAGATCGATGGCACATTGCCGCCCAGCGATCAAGCCTGCAACAAGCGCGCCGCTAACCGGTCCGGCTGCAAGGCCGACATGACCGTGGCCAAACGCGTGAACGATGTCTTCGGAAGACTTTGAAAAACCGATCACCGGAAGGCCGTCTGGAGTCGAGGGACGATGTCCCATCCACCGATCGATAGTCCTGTCTTCGGATATGCCCGACAGTGCCGGATAGGTTCTCCTCGCGTGTTTCAGCAAGATATCAGCGCGGCTCCAGTTCGGTCTTGCCTCGACGCTTGCCAGCTCGACCTGTCCGGCAATGCGAAGTCCGGCAAGAGTCGGATTGTTGCCCATCCTGCCATCGCTCGGCATGATCGGCATCTCCCCCCTGGCCAGATCATGGGGAATGACCACGTGGTAGCCGCGCTCGCTCTGGATCGGGATTGTGTCACCCGCCAGGGCTGCAAGCTTTTTTGAGTGTATGCCGGCAGCGATGACCGCCTTGTCGCACGCCACGATGCTCGCCTCTGTCCGGACACCGGAAAGCCGGTTGCCGGCAAGATTGAAACCGGTCGCCTTCGCATTGATGCGCTGGGCGCCGAGATCTACCGCATGATCCACGATCGCTGCGACATAGCCTCCCGGATCCGGACAATGACCGCCATCCTCGACAAAAGCCGCAAAGGAGTAGCGGAGGGCAAGATTCGGCTCGAGTGCGTGCAGCTCGGCCGAGGATAGCTCGCGATAGGAAATGCCGTTTTCGTGCCGCAGGCGCCACGCAAAAGCCTCGGCCCCGAAAGCCGCGCGATCCGGGTATACGTAGAGCAGGCCCTTGCGCCGGATGAGGTCCGGCCGGCCGATTTTTTCTGCCAGTGCCTCATGCCGGGCCGGAGCATCGTGCAGGAGGCTCGCCAGAATTCTCGCGGTCCGTTCAACTTTGGCTGCAGTCGAACCGGCCAGCATGAACCGCAGCAACCAGGGAGCGAGACGCGCCAGATGCCGCCAGCGAATGGTCAGCGGCCCGGAAGGATCGGCAAGATAGCCAGGCACCTTCCTCCAGAGGCCGGGCATCGACATCGGGATGATCGAGGCAGGGCTCAGCCAACCGCTGTTGCCATAACTCGCGGCGTGGCGACCGCCGGGCTGTTCCGGTTCGACGATGGTAACCTCGTGCCCGTCTTTCAACAGCTCGAGTGCCGTCGCCGCACCGACAATACCCGCTCCGATGACTACTACATGCATGGCGTTTCACCCTGCCTAACGGGAATAAGCTGGTTCATTCCTGAAATGCCTCTTCGCGGACGGCTTTGATCTTCGGCAGGGCGACCATGGCGATGGCAAGCACGGCAAGGACAAGCAAACCTGCCGAAATCGGACGATCGACAAATATGCTGGGATTGCCACGTGCGAGGAACATGGCTCTACGGAAATTTTCTTCCATCATCGGCCCGAGAATGAGGCCCATCACCAGCGGTGCCGGGTCGCAATCGAGCTTGGCGAAGATGTAGCCCGCGACGCCGAAGGCGCCGAGCAACCAAAGATCGAAGACCGAGTTGCTAAGCGAGAAGGCGCCGATCGAGCAGAACACCACGATGGCCGGAAAGAGATAGTGGAAAGGCATCGTCAGCAAGCGCGTCCAGATGCCGATCAGCGGCAGGTTCAAGACCAGCAGCATGACATTGCCTACCCACATCGACACGATGACGCCCCAGAACACGTCAGGGTGTTCGGAAATCAGTGTTGGTCCGGGTGCAATACCTTGCATGATCAAGGCGCCGAACATCAAAGCCATGACGGCATTGGCCGGTAAGCCAAGTGTGAGCAGCGGGACGAACGAGGTCTGTGCTCCGGCATTGTTGGCACTCTCGGGCGATGCCACACCTTCGATCGCACCACCGCCGAAACCTTCGGGCGGGCGAGCAACGCGCTTCTCGATGGCATAGGCGGCGAAGGCAGCGAGAAGCGCGCCTCCGCCGGGCAGAAGGCCCAACACGGAGCCGACCCCCGTCCCACGAAGGATCGGCGCAATCATCCGGCGCCAGTCTTCCCGCGACGGAATCATCGAGAAGAATGGTGCGTTGATGGCCGTACGGCTTTCCGGGGTTTCCAGATCCTTGATCAACTCGCCAATGCCGAATAATCCCATCGCCACCACGACGAAACTGACACCGCTCGACATCTCTTGAAAACCGAGCGTGAAGCGCGGAGCGGCAGTTTGCACGTCCTGACCGACAAGGCCGACCAGAATGCCGATGAAGACCATGGCAAGTGCCTTCGGCAGCGATCCGCGCGAAAGCACGATCGAAGCGACAAGCCCGAGGATCATTAGGGAGAAGTACTCCGCGGGGCCGAACAGCAATCCAATTTCGGCAAGCGAGGGCGCAAACAATGCCAGCAACAGGGTGGCGACGGTCCCGGCAAAAAAAGAGCCGATCGCCGCCGTCGACAGTGCCACGCCCGCTCGTCCGTTACGGGCCATCTTGTAGCCGTCGATCGCCGTAACCACAGACGACGCTTCGCCCGGCAGATTGAGAAGGATAGCCGTCGTCGACCCCCCATATTGCGCACCGTAATAGATGCCGGCCATCATGATCAGCGACGTCACCGGTTCCAGGCCGATGGTGAAAGGCAGGAGGATGGCCATGGTGGCAGCAGGCCCGAGGCCCGGCAGGACGCCGACAAGGGTCCCGAGCAGCGTGCCCATCAGGCACCAGAACAGGTTGGTCGGCAGGATTGCCTGGTCAAGGCCAAGAAGCAGGGCGTTCAGAGTCTCCATGTGACCTTCCCTAAAGTCCGAACCAGGGGCCAATGATGGCAATCGGCATGCCGAGCCCCTTGATGAAGACGAGGCTGCAGGCCGCACCGAGTCCGAGCCCGTACAACGCTGATTTCACCGGCCGCAAAGGACGTGAGGCAAACGAGGAGATGAAGCAGCAACAGAAGACCGCCGGCAGCAACCCGCCTCCCCGAACGACCAGTCCAAACACGACGATCGCTGTAATGATGAACATGACCTTCGAGGAATAAAGGCTCGGCGGTTCTTCCCCGGCGTCATGTCTCCTGGCCGTAAAGGCGACAATAAGCCCCATGGCAATCAAGGCCGAGGCGACCAGGCCGGGAAACGCACCGGGACCGATCTTGCGCCATGTGCCATAGGAGAGATCGAGACTGCCCAACAGGAAAGCCGCGCCGATCGATACGAACACCAGCCCTGCAATCAATTGCGGATTGAGACGTGAGGTCATGGCCATTCCTTTCCGTTGGGGGCTTTCAATCGCGGATCGGGGACCAGATCCGGCGGGCGGTAGGCTCGCACTTCTGGCGGCGTGCCGATGAAGCGGGAAATCTCGACAAGGCATGAGTTCGGGCTCGGCCCCTGTGTGAGACGAGAGGTCCCATGATCCGGCGTCAGTACGTTCGGATTGCCGTTCAGTTCCAGCGACCCGGGCTTCGCGGGATCCGCCGGATCGAACCAGGCGCCTGTCGCCAACTGCACGACGCCGGGCATGACGGCATCGGTGATGGCAACGACCGCCAAGCATGCACCACGGGCGTTCGAAATGGTCACTGCCTCGCCTTGCTCCAATCCCCGAGCCGCCGCGTCATCGGGATGAATGCGCACCGGCTGGCGGCCGCCGCTTTTGGTCTGGCGCGACGGTGCTGCATGGTCCCACTGGCTGTGTAGCTTGTCATGCGGCTGGCAGGACAGGAGATGCAGTGGATAGGTTGCCGCCAGTTTGCCACCCAGCCATTCGACCGGTTCCACCCACGCCGGATGGCCGGGGCAATCGGCATAGCCGAAGCTGGTAATGAGCTGCGAGGAAAGCTCGATCAGACCGGACGGCGTACGCAGCGGATGGGCAAACGGGTCCGCGCGAAACGCGGCAAGCAAAGGCCTGCCCGCGTTTTGGCTTTCCACCTCGATCAGTCCCGCGTTCCGGAACGTGGAAAAATCCGGCAAGGAAATATCGCTTGCCGCGGCGTTCGCCCGCGCGTCGACATAAAGCTTCTCCAGCCATTCGGATTCGCTCAATCCGCCAGTGAACGCCGCTTCAGTCTCCAGCCGTGCCGCGACGCGGCGCAGGATTTCGTGATCCGAGAATACCTCCGCCGGCGGTGCCGCCGTGTGCGTCGAATATCCGAGAAAACCGTCGCGGCCGCTTGCAACCAGATCGTCGCGTTCCAGGAATGTCGAGGCCGGCAACACGATGTCGGCATGCCGTGCGTGGGCATTCCACCAGTGCTCGTGAACGATGATCGTTTCGGGCTTCTGCCAAGCTTCGACCAGTCGATTGAGATCCTGATGATGGTGGAAGGGATTGCCGCCAGCCCAATAGATCAGCCTTATTTCCGGATAGATCCGTTTGTTGCCGTCATGGTCGTATTCTGCTCCCGGCGAAAGCAGCATGTCGGCAATTCGGGCGACCGGAATGTAGTCGGAAACCGGGTTCTGCCCTTGTGGTAGCGAGGGCCATTTCACGGCCGGCGCCGGCTGGCCGATGCCCGATACAGATGCATAACCGAAACCAAATCCCCCGCCAGGCAGGCCGATGCCACCCAGCAGCGATGCCACCGCGATTACCGCCCAATAGGCCTGTTCGCCATGGTCGGCCCGTTGCAGCGCCCATGCCATCGTAATGAAGGTTTTTCGTGAGGCCATATTCCGGGCAAGAGTGCGGATGTCCTGCGTGGCAAGGCCGGTAATGCCGGCTGCCCAAGCGCCGTCCTTGATGACCCCGTCCACCTTACCGAACAGATAATCGCGCAATGCCTGGAAGCCGACGGTGTAGCGTTCGATGAACGCCGCGTCGTGGCGATCCTCCTCGATCAACAGGTGGGCGATGGCCAGCAGCAGGGCAGCGTCCGTCCCGGGTCTCAGGGCCATCCATTGGGCATCGAGCTCGTCTGCGGCATCATCCCGGACGGGCCCTATGTTGATGAAATGGGCGCCAGCGTTTTTGCAGTCAAGCAGACCCTGGCGGGTTTCATGGCGGGAAACGCCACCGGCATTGACCTGAGCGTTGCGAAGCGGCGTGCCGCCGAACATCACGATCAGGTCCGCATGGCCGACGATCTGGTTCCATGGGCTGTGGCCGGAGATCAGCCCATCGGTGGAACCGATGATGTGCGGCAGGATGACTTCGCCGGCGGCATAACTATAGGACTGGACGGAACGAACGGAACCACCATTCATGTTGAAAAAGCGTTTCAGCTGGCTTTGCGCATGATGAAATCGCCCCGCGCTCGACCAGCCGTAGGAGCCGGAAAAAATCGCGCCGTTGCCATGCTCGTCCCTGACGCGGCGAATTTCTCCGGCAACCAGTTCAAGTGCTTCATCCCAGGAAACCTCGACAAATGCCTCGGCTCCCCGCCGCCCGGCACGATAACCCGGTCCCTTTTCAAGGAAGGATCGCCTGACGGCTGGTTTGAGGATGCGGCATGGCGCAAGCCTGTCGGCTGGAAGCTCCCTACCGAATTGAACAGGATCGGGATCGCCGGCCATCGGACGAATGGCGCCATGCAAGCCGTCATGAGTGTAGAACCCCCAATGGGTTGCGACATGGCGCCGATCTGCCGAAGGCTCCGAATGTTGCGTGGTTTTCGGAGCCTTCGTCATCTTCATTCTACCTTGATGCCGGCTTTCTTGACGATCTCGCTATAACGCTTCGTCTCGTCAACCACGAAGGTTTTTAGACCGGCGCTGTTCTTGTACATCGGCTCGAAGCCGAAGACCGTCAGCTTGTCCTTGAATTCAGTGGAGGTGACAACTTCCTGCAGGATCTTGCCGAGATATTCCGCCGCCTTTGGATCAAGATTTTTCGGCGCCCAGACGCCGTACCAGGAGAGCATTTCCAGCGCAGGCATGCCGCTCTCGGCAACGGTCGGGACATCCGGCGCGAGTGGCGAGCGGGTCAGGCTGGTCACCGCAAGCGGCTTCAGCCGCCCTGCCTTGACATGCGGCAGTGACGACAGGATCGGATCGGCGATCAGTTGTACCTGGCCGCCAATCATGTCGGTCAGCGCCGGACCGGCCCCCTTGTAGGTGACGACTTCAGTATCGACGCCAGCTTCGCCCTTCAGGACTTCCACAGCCAAATGACCAGCCGAGCCATAACCCGAGGTGGCGAAGTTGTAGGATTCCGGATCCGCCTTTACCTCGGCGAAGAATTCCTTCAGCGTGTTCGCCTTGTCCGACGGATTGGTGGTGACGAGCAGCGGACCGGCCGCGATGCCGCTGATATGGGTGAAGTCATTGACGACATCGAAAGGCACGTTCTTGTTGATCAGCGGCGTGACCACATGGATCGACGCGTTCAGCAGAAGGGTGTATCCATCGGGAGCAGCCTTGACCACATCGGACGAACCGACCACGCCGCCGGCACCGCCCGCTCGGTTATCAACGACGAACGTCTTGCCCGTCTTGACCGAAAGCGCGGTAGCAAGAACGCGTGCAACGCCATCGACTGCACCGCCAGGCGGATAAGGCACGACAATGGACACAGGCCGGCTGGGATAGTCGTCCGCCTTGGCGAGGCCGGCCGCCAGCAGCGTCATAGACAGAGAAAGCAATGCTGTACCGAAGCGATTCATAGATGGATTCCTTCTAGCTCCAAGAGGGATTTATGCAGTCGAAAGTCATTGTATGCATCGGCAGATTTTTCCCGGTAGCGAGCGGCGGGAGGTAATCCGCTTCATTCTGACCGTCAGAACGTTCCGGGATATTGCCCGCCATCAATCAGCAGGTTTTGGGCGGTGACGAAGCCGGCATTCGCCGAGCAGAGGAAGGCAATGTAGGCGCCAACTTCTTCAGGGCGTCCGTAGCGGCCGGCCGGGTTCTGTGCCGCACGGGCGGCCCAGATTTCCTCGAAAGAGCGGCCGCTTTCCTGAGCAAGCACCTCGACATGCTGGCGCTGGCCATCCGAAGCGACTATGCCCGGGAGAATATTGTTGATCGTCACATTATGGGCGATCGTCTGTCGAGCTAGGCCAGCGACGAAGCCGACGAGGCCCGAGCGTGCCGCATTCGACATGCCAAGCTCGACCTGGGCGATCTTGACGCTCCGCGACACGATGTTGACGATACGGCCGAACTCGCGCTCCATCATTCCGTCCACGGTGAGACGCATCATATCGATCGGTGTCAGCATCATCCGATCGATGCCCCGCAACCAGTCCTCACGAGACCAGTTGCGGAAATCGCCGGGCAGCTCGCCATCGGCGTTGTTGACCAGGATGTCCGGTTTTGGGCAGACTGACAGGACGGCTTCACGACCGGCAAGCGTTGTTATATCGCCGACGATTGTGGTGACGCGGGCGCCGGTAACCGCTCGGATTTCTGCGGCTGTCGCCTGCAGTGTGTCGGGCGTACGGGCGATAATGGTCAGATCCACATTCTCCCGCGCGAGAGCCATTGCGGCGGCCTTGCCCATGCCCCGGCTTGCGCCGGTAACGATAGCGTTCCGACCGGATATCCCGAGATCCATCGGCCCGGCCTCAGGCGGCCAAGGCCGAAGCGGACTGCAGCTTCCAGCCGTATTTCTTGTCGAGGCCGAGATCCTGGACGATGCGAATGCCCTTTGCGAGCGCCTCGCCTTCAAGGCCGGTCAATGGCCGCCGCAGTTCGCCAGCCGGCAGTCCGACAGCCTTCATCAGCGATTTCACGGCCACGGGATTGATGGCCGAGTAATTGTAGTGCAGCAGCGGCAGAAGATTCAAATAGTTGTCGCGGAACCCTTCGGCTTCGGCATAGCTCGTCCACGGACGTGACATCACCGCCATTTCGGCTGGAGCAATATTGCCGCCCATGTTGGCGGTGCCATGACCACCAAGGCTCATTGTCGGAACGACGAGGCCGAGATTGGGGCTGTCGCAGCACATTACCGAGACATCCGGACGGGCGGCGAGAACCTGGGCAACCTGGCCGACGCGCGCGGTGGATTCCTTGTGAATGACGTAGTTGGGATGTTTGAAGATGCGCAGCAGGTGGTCCCAATGTAGGTCGCTCTTCACCCGCGGCGGGTTGTTGTAGAGCCCGAGGGGCAGGTCGGTCGCATCGGCGACCTCCAGGAAATAGCCTTCGATGTCCGCTTCCGGGGCGCAGATATATGCCGGAGCGGCTAGGATGGCACCGTCCGCGCCGTTATCCTTGGCGAACTTCACATTTTCAATCGTAACGTCCGTGTTGTTCCCGGTGCAGCCAAAGAAGATCGGCATCTTGGCCGTTTTCATTTTCGACGTCTCGACGATGATCTTCTTCTTCTCGTCAGCCGACAGCATGGATACCTCGCCGGTCGAGCCCATGATCAAGACGGCGGAGGTGTTATTCTCCTCATGGAAGGAAAGCAATGCGCGGAATGCGCCCATATCGACAGCGCCTGACTTGTCAAACGGGGTGATCAAGGCAACGAAGGATCCGGTGATCTTGGGGGCAGCTGCGGTCATTGCATGACTCCGTGGATGTTAAACAGTGTTTGAAACATAATTTGAGGCAGGGCGGAGTCAATGACTTTAATTGGTCAAATCGCCCAATAATCAAGCAGCGGCCGCCGATGTCGGAAAAATAATCGCTCGATCACAGGGGCATTAGAAAGCCGCCCTAAATTCGAAATATATTCCCAATCATTTTTCTTAGGTTGCAATAAAAAAGATATTTTTCACGAAAAAATTCCGATTTGGTGCCGAATTTTATTCAAAACCAATGTATATATTGCTTTACCGATATATACTTGTAAGCTCTGTGCCATTAGGATCATCGACCGATGACAGGCGCCTGAAATCCAGCGCAGATAAACCTCGAGAGCTGAAGGATGATCTCTTCGTCGTCATCGGTGTCACAAAGGCCGCCTGACAGTTGCTTGAGGCGGTACGAAGCCGGGTCTGAATCGATCAGGACCTGCATGATGGCGCCAATCGAGAAATTGTAGCGCCAAAAAATATCGCGGCGCTGCATATCCGGTAGTGCTCGACTGAAGGCGTCGATAAAACGGAAGACGGCAGGATCGACGCGGCGTATGAAAAAACGGTTGGTCGATTCACGCGGCCGCGAACGGACCTGCAGGATCAGCCGCGTCAAAGGACGGGCCCCTGAGGCATCACGGCTGAACTGCACCATCGGTCGGACAAGAGCCCCGACGACCTCCTCTAAAATCGGGAATCCCGGCCGGGCTGAGGCCTCGCATCTTTCCAAAGCCTCTATCCGGGCATGGGTGTAGGGTTCCATCATCAGGTTAAGCACCTCGCTGATGAGCTCTTCCTTGGAGCCGAAATAATAATTGACGGCAGCAACGTTCACGTCGGCCCGCATCGTGATGTCGCGAACCGTCGCCAGATCGAACCCCTGCTCGATAAATACTTCGCGCGCGGCCGCAACGATACGCTCGCGAGGCTCATCGGCGCGATTGACTTTGGAGGTTCCGCTATATGCCTTTTTTGCCATACATCCCAAATTCTTTGCTTCGTGGCCATCGTCGTCTTGTAACGGACCAACAGGACCCATCAAGCGCAATTTTGGGAAGCATGAGGATTTGTGGGGCAGTCATGGGGCTTGGTTTCGCTTTACTCATGATTGTCGTCGGTCATGCCGGAAGATCGACGGCCAGGAGCCATAGAGGGTCTGCGTGCCAGATTGCAGCAGAAGATCTAGAGGCCCCTGCCCCACTGCATCTGCTGTCCTTGGCGAAATGCGCGAAGACCGGTGGGTTCGCGGAAAGTCAAGAGTTGCACTCCATCGGTTGCACGCCAGCATGTTGCTGATAGGGTCAAAATCGCAACGCCCATACGGGGCGACCCTTAAGACCAAATCATAGGCGGCGGCCCCGGGATACATAAAACCATTGAACTTCGCATCCCATACCTCCCCGTCTCTGACGCCTCCTGCGCGCGGTATCCTTGTCCGTTGGTTCGTGTCAAATAGCCTGTTGTCGGCGCCGCAGGCCGCCGCACCGATCGTCTTCGCCCTGGTGGCGCTACCTCTGACCGGCGACGCGAAAAGCGGTGCTGCGATTGTCATGGCAATGACGGTGGCACAGGTTCTTGGCGCCGTGCCGGTGGCCCGGCTCGGGCGCGCTTATAATGCGGTCAGGTATCTGAAATTCTTGATCGCCATCAGGACGCTCGCCTTGGCGATCATTGCTGTCCTGGCCGTTTGCGAGGCGCCGTTCGTCTGGATGGTCGTCGCCGGCGCCGCCGCCGGCCTGGTCAATGGAGCGGCGAGCGGTTACATGCGGTCGGTTCTCAACTACATCGTCGAACCGGCGCGGCTGCTCAAGGCCTTGGGGATCGCGGCAACCCTCAACGAACTGGCGTTTGTCGCAGCGCCCGTCGCAGCGTCCCTCCTCGGTGCATTGTCCCCGCCCCTCGCCATCGGTGTCATGACCCTTTTGGGAGGCGCGCCGCTTCTCCTGATTCCACGCCTGCCCCATGCCGGCGCCGCCGCGCCGGTTGCCGCGGATGGCACCCTGATCAGACCCTCGATCCTGCTCTGGCTGTTCTGCGCAATGGCCGGTGGGTCGGCAGTGGGCGTCATCGAGGTTGGCGCCGTAGCCCTGGCCTTAGATTTCGAGTTCAAGCCTGCACTGGGCATCATTTTCACGGTGGCGCTTTGCATCGCCTCCGTGTGTGGCGGAGTGTGGGTGAGCGTGCGCAACCGCCTGGCGCGGCGGGGGACGGTGATCCTTCTCCTTGCAGCGGCGACCACCGGGGCAATGCTGGTCTCGCTGCGCCACTCAGTCGAACTCTCGGCGTTAGGCTGCGTCATCGTGGGGCTGATGATAGCGCCTCTGGGCACCTACTATTCGGTCGTCCTCGACAGGCTCTCGCCCCCGTCCAAAAGGGCCGAGATATTCGCCTTGCTCCGGACGGCCAATTCCATAGGCATCATCTTTTCGAGTGCGATGCTCACCTGGACGTCGCTCCCGTCGGCGTTAATTGCCGGCGCGGCGTTCTTGCTCATCGCGACCCTGGCCACCACCGCGGTCGCTTTTGCACTCGGTGATGGGGCGCCCTAGAGCATTTCCGGTGAAAACCGGATCACCTGAAATGCTCTATCTATTTGTTTTCACGCAGTCCGGACGCAAAACCGCTGACGCACTTTTGCTGGACGTGCTCTATATAACCTTCAGGTCAGGCTCGGGACCGGTTGTAAATTGCATTTGTCTTGCCCCTGCATGGTGTCCGGCAACATTGTGATGTCCGGCGCATGCTCCGCCGAGACAGGGTCACGGTCGGCACGGGTTGTGATTCTGCTGCCGTTTGAATTTTGCAGATTCCGTATGGATTACGTCTTCACGAGAGCTCTGCCAGTTCACTTGGCTCGATTGACAACGGGGACAGTGACACGTTCAGCGTTCGAACCGCTCCAACATCCTCTTCAGTTGTGCATTTTGCAGTTGAAGCTTTCTCGCCAGCTGGTTCCGGAGCAGCCTGATCTCTTCATCAAGGCTGATTGCGTCGTCAGAAACGGTGGGAACGCCTGGAGAGGGTGGGGGAACGACTTCAACCCTTTCCGCTTTCTTGCCCCGGCTGCTGCGCTTTCGCGTTGCACCTTCGCCAGCCTGCGAGGGCTTCGGTGCGTCGTGTGCGGCTGTATCAGCGTTATCGGACAATGCCGGATCAGCCGCGTCCAGGGGCCGGGCGCCTTCGATATCTACAGTGCCATGAACACCGCTTGCCGTTTCTTCGGAACGATCAGTATCCACTGGCACCGCCCCCGATCGATCGTAAGCGACCGGCTTTTCGTCGACCGGACGATTAGCGGCGTTCAACCCGTTGTCGGCGGCGGTTTCGATCGGCTTGGCGATGGCCAATACCTCCGGCTTCACGTCATCGGTCAAGCCGTGTTCTTGCCTCTGCTGACGGCGCGGTGACACCAGCCGAGCAAGAAGTTTCCATGGAGACGCCATTTTATTCAACCTCGAATTCTACCCCGCATGCGGACTGCGAGCAAAAGCGTTGGCGGCAGGATTGACTGCCGCCAAAATGTTCATTGCGATAAGCATGAAAATGCGGCCAGCGCTTGGCCGAATGCTGCCGCTCAGCCGAGGTTGAGCCGCTTTCGCAGATCGGCATTCTCAGCACGGAGCTTCTCGGCCAGCAGCTTACGCAGTCTCTGGTTTTCTTCTTCCAGCTGCAGAAGATCCGCGAACTCATCAACAGCCGGCACCGATGGTGCAGTCGCTGTCTGTACAGCCTTCGGAGCACGTTTGACAGGCGCGCGCTTGGCACTCGTCGCACCTTCGTTAGACTTTGCCTTACGCCCTCTTTTCGGCTTTTCAGTTGCGGCATTTGAAGCCGCTGCCGGTTGCGCCGAAACTGCGACGGGGGCCGCTTCAGGCGCGGCCTTCCTGGCGCGAGGTTTGCGTTCCTTCTTCGGGACATCAAGCGCCGCTGCGGCCGGCGTGTCAGCATTAGTCATCGTATTGTTTTCGTCGGCCATTATGGTCTCCTGTAAAGCCAATGCCTTTGTCTCCTGCTCAATCGGCAGTGTCAACAACGCCGCGGCCTGTTCTTCTCTAGAGAACGACATATCGCTGCTGCCAGCCTGAGTACCTACCGGCAGAAATGGCATTGCCTCGTCCTGCAGATCTTGCGCAACGGACTTGAGATCCGTGTCTCCCCAGATCGAGTTCGGTTTGGAATTGAGTTTTCGTCGACCAGATTTGTATTCGACAGCAAAGCTGCGTTGGACTTTTTTCACTTTGGGAAGCCTTGGGTGTATGCGGTGATGTTTCGGCGACGTTTCAGCATCGCAACAAGCCCTGCAAATAACCACTATCGCGCTGGCGGTCCATACCCTTGACGATACTACGCCCCGAACGCGGTTCCGGATTGCCTTTGGTTGCGCCCAAAGGGTCGCCCGGTGGCATTCGAGCGCTGGCCAGATGGCTGCGACACTGATCGCACCTGAACGCACAAACCCGAGCAACCCCGCAACTATGAGCCATCTCCTCAGCAAGGAGGTGGCCGAAGCGCCCAGTCAAGGCTCGACTGGTTTGACGCTTATCCAAATAACATCTTCAAGTGGTCGTTCAGGAACCGGCCCTTCGGATCCAGATCCCGTCTCAGCTCTCGAAATTCCTTGGCGCGAGGGTAAAGCCTTGTGACGTCGTCCGTGTCGAGGAAATGCATCTTTCCCCAATGCGGGCGGGAATTGTATCCCTCGAGAATTTGATCGACATCCTTCAGGAAAGGCCAGTAATCGATACCTGGACCACCCGACACCGACAGGGTGATGCTGTCCTGGCGGTGAAAGGGGCTCATCCATGCGGGATCGCCGGCGGTAAAGCGATATTCGATCGGATAGATGCAGTTGGTGTGCTTGTTCAGCATCAGATCCCGAACCGCCCTCACCGCGGCCTTGCCGTGTTCGAGAGGAACCGCATATTCCAGTTCGACGAAATTCGGCACGTATTCGATAGGATAGACCTCGGAACTATAGGCGATCTTTTCGAATTCGCTCTCCATCGGAGCGGCTTTTGTGATGTCCATCACCTTCATCTCGCAGACATCGGCCAGCTTGTTCGTGCTCGATACCGCAGACGTGTCGGGAAGGCAGTATAGATGGCGGCTTTCCGGTGTCGGGCACCAGAAAAAGCCGAAATGGCGATGCTTTGATGCCAGTTCGTCGTGACGCTCCATGCAGGTCTCGAAATCGTCGCGCCAGAGACGCTCGTGCAGATTATAGGCGTCCATCACGTTGAGCGTCAGCGAGGAGATGATCCCGAGCGTTCCCACAGAGACCTGGGCGGCATGCAGCCTGTCCCTGTCGCGACCGTCGATATCGAGAACATCCCCGCTCGCGGTGACGATACGCATGCCGGCAATCGACGAGGCCAGGTTTCCGAGCTCGATCCCGGTTCCGTGGGTTCCGGTCGTAAACGCGCCAGCGACGGCCTGGCTGTCGATGTCGCCCTGGTTGATCAGGGAAAGACCGTGTTCTTTCAGCGTCCTGCCGACTTCGTTGATGCGCGTTCCGCCTGCCACCGTGATCTGCTTCCGTTCGCGGTCGATGTTCTGCACGCCGCGCAGATTTGCAAGCGACAGCAACAGCCCGTTGGTGCCGACGACGGGAGTGAAGGAATGTCCCGAGCCCGAAACACGGACTGCCAGATCGCGCCTGTCGGCTTCGTGGACAAGCTCCGCCACTTCAGCTTCCGTTTCCGGCGACGCCTTGAATTGTGAAACGCAATATTGATTGCCGACCCAGTTGCGCCACAGGCCGCCTTTTTCCAGAGCCATGTTTTCCCCTCACATCGCTGTAAAACAATTATCGACAAACAGATGGGTACCGCTGACGAAGCTGGCGTCGTCGCTCGCGAGGTAGAGCGCCGCCTTGGCGACCTCGTCCGGCCGGCACATCCTACCCTGCTGAGCCGCGATCGCCGCGTCCGAGACGTCAATCCCGTAGCGGGTCAGTTCTTCGACCTCCTTCTGGCCATGCGGCGTCTGGATGAAACCGGGGCACACCGCGTTGCAGCGGATGTTGCGGTCGCGAAATTCGACCGCGATCGCCCGGGCAAACATGTGGCATGCGCCCTTGGTCGTATCGTAGAGAACTTCCATCGGTGTCGCGGCGACCGCCGAGATCGACGATGTGCAGACGATGGACCCGCCACCGGCCTTGATCATCTGCGGCAGAACTGCCCGCGTCATCAGGAACATGCTGCGGACATTGATGGCCATCAGCCGATCCCAATCCTCCACCGTGGTTTCCAGGAACGGCCGGATGATGATCGTTCCGGCATGATTGAACAGCACCGTTATCGGTCCGAGTTCTGCTGAAATCGTGTCTACTGCCTGTTTCACCTGCAGTTCGTCGGAAACGTCGGCGGGTGCAAATGCTACCTTCAGGCCTTCTTCACGCAAGCGGGCGGTGACCGCCGCCCCCTGGCTATGCGGGAGATCGACGATCCCGACTGCAGCGCCTTCTCGGGCAAACAGCTCGCTCGCGGCAAGGCCGCACCCACCCGCGCCGCCACTGATAAGCGCGACCTTTCCGTCCAGACGACCAGCCAATTCATCCTCCAACATTGTCGATAACGGCCGATCGATGGCTGAGTGGGGCGCTTTTCGCGCCTCTTGTGCTCCGGCCGACGAAGGGCGGCTATGCTTCTGCTTGACAGCTGCAAATTGGCCTAATTTTGCGCGCTGGTCTATTGCTGACTTGGCCCGTGCTATTCAGAACATTTTAGATGAGGTGGCTTCGCCGAAATCATGGAAAATCCGCGGGCTGTCGTCATTATGTCTATTGCTTTCGAACATTTTTCAACAAATCGACCTCATCGGCAACAATGGAGGCTGCTTCGTTCCTCAAGACGTCCTTTGCGTTCTTGCGGGCATTCTCGATCGCGATGTCGGCGCTCAAACTACGCTCATTTGCTTGCAATCCATCATCTTTACCGGGAACCAAACCGTCGTTTGTTTGCTCGCGCGCCTTGAGACGGGTCGTGAGCGCAATGAGTTCGTTTCGACGTTCAACTTCATTGAGGGAGATGACACTTTTTTCGCGTTGAGCCTTCAGTTCGGCAGCGTCCTCTACGAAACGTTGAAAATCCCGATCGTCTTGCACCCGAGCATCATGCCGGCTTTGCAGTTGCTGCAGCAACGCAGTCATGTTGCCTGCGGCTGCATAATTTGCAGGCTTGATCTGGGCCCAGGGCAGCGCATTGTCATAACTCGCCTCACCGAGAATCCTGGGGTCAGAGAGGCCCGGCAAGCTGATGTCTGGTGTCACGCCGCGCAGCTGTGTCGTCCCGCCATCGACGCGGAAAAATTGCGCAATCGTCAGCTTCAGTTGACCGAATTTCGGTTTACTGTTGTGGGCCACCTGGTCAAGATCGACCACCGTTTGCACCGTACCCTTACCGAAGCTAGGCTCGCCGACGATCACGCCGCGACCGTAATCCTGTATCGCTGCAGCGAAAATCTCTGAGGCCGACGCTGAGCCGCGATTGATCAATACCCCGAGCGGCCCCGCCCAGGCGGGCGTGGACAGATCATCGCTTTCTATCTTGATCTTGCCTTCGGCGTCGCGCTGCTGAACCACCGGCCCTTTCCCGACGAACAGGCCTGTCAAATCAATCGCCTCGGCCAGCGAGCCTCCACCGTTGTCGCGCAAGTCGATCAGGACGCCGTCAACGTTCTCCCGCTTCAGCTCGCCAAGAAGCTTGGCAACGTCTCTGCTTGCGCTTCTGTAGTCTTTGTCGCCCTTTCGCCGGGCTTCGAAGTCCTCGTAAAACGCCGGCAAGGTAATCACACCAATTCTGCGCACGACACCGCTATCCCCTATGGGCAGGACGGTCTTCTTTGCGGCCTGTTTTTCGAGGCTGATTTTGTCTCGCACCAGGCTGATGACGCGGCGGTTTCCACTCTCTCCGGCATCTGCTGGCAAGACGTCCAAGCGCACAACGGAACCTTTCGCCCCGCGTATCATTTGCACGACTTCATCAAGGCGCGTGCCCACGACTTCCTTTACGGCGCCGTCATCGCCTTGACCGACACCGATAATGCGATCACCGACCGCCAGCTTTCCGGACAGTTGCGCGGGTCCACCCGGTACGAGCTCGCGGACCGTCGTGTAACCATCGCGCTCCTGCAGCACCGCGCCGATACCGACCAGTGAGAGCTTCATCGAAATGTCGAAATTAGCCGAAGCGGCGGCGCCAAAATAGTCTGTGTGGGGATCAACGGACGTGGTGTAGGCGCCCATGAATGACTGGAACACGTCGTCACTCTTGTATGTGTAAACGCGCTCCAGGATATTCTTGTAACGTTTGTCGAGGGTATCGCGAATCGCCGCATCGCCTTGACCCGCAAGTCTCAAACGCAACCAGTCGCCTTTGACGCGCTTACGCCAGAGATCATTACTTTGCTCTTCGGATTTCGGCCAAGGCTCTTTGTCGCGTGACAGGGGATAGTCTTCCTTCACGCTGAAATCGAAGCCCTGTTTGAGCAGGTTGCGGGCATATGTCATGCGGTCCACAACTCGCTGCGAATAGATGTTGAAGATCGAAAACGGAACCTTCAGGTCTTCGCCGACGATGGCATCATCGATCTTGGTGCTGTCGGCCGTGAAGTTGTCGATGTCGGCTTGCAGGAAAAAGCTCCGGTCGGAATCCAGAGACTCGATAAACCGATCCATAATTTTAGCCGACAAGGCATCGTTAAGTGGGATAGGCTTGTAAGCATAACGTGTCAGGAATTGTGCACTCAAATGAGCAGCTTGCGCTTGCTCCTGTAGCGGAGACAAGACCGGCGGCGGCCCGAGTTCCGAGGAGTATGCCGACGGTGCGATTGCAAGGAACAGGCCAAGGAAACCATATCGTATGCGCATTCAGCTTTGATCCCATTTGCAAAGTCGAGTTTGTCCTGCACATGGTGGTGCAGCAATGATGCCGTCTTGGCAACCGGATGAATACGCAATATCTCGTGTTCATCGTCGAAAATGGCGCGCATGCCTGGGTCAATGAAGGATTGTGTTACCCGATCGGGCTACCTTAGCCTTTGTTGGCGGCCCTCACGAACTTGGCAAGTTCCTTTCCGCAACGAACCGGCTCTTCGTAAAATGGGCTACCCGTGACGCCGCTGCCCGGCGGGATGCCATGCGGTAGCGCATTGCGGAGGCACTCCCGCCTTTCGCAACCAAGGCCGAGGCAAACGCGCTCGGGCCTTGAAGTACGAATCTGCGGTCAGCCACGCCGCTCGGCGCCATATGGCAACGTCGGACCGTTGAAATATACTTCAATCCAATCAAATGACTGCAGCTTGCCTTCGACAATATCGATCAGACCTAGCCGCAGCGCCGACATCAATGATAATCGTCGGCAATGTGATATAATAACAATAAACAATCACCCGCGCCAAAGTCGCTTAAACCGTCTCCAGATTCTCGAATGGAGCGGCATGTTGGTCACGATTGTTTGCATGAAATGGGGCGCGGCCTTCACCTCCCGCCATGTCAATGCTCTGTATGCCGGTGTATTGCGTAACATGGAGGAGCCATTCGACTTTGTCTGCTTGACGGACGATCGTCGCGGCCTTGCCTCCAGCATTCTCACTCGCCAAATCCCGAACCTCGGCCTGCCTGAACAGGCGTGGAGACGAGGTTGCTGGCCCAAGATCGGAGTGTTTGCACCGGGTCTTTTCCCACCCGGAGACGTTGTGCTTTTCCTCGATCTTGACGTCATGGTCCAACGATCGCTCGCCCCGCTGATCGGGCTGCTTCGAGAGCGCCGTCATTTCATGATTCAACGGGAATGGAACCCGGATCTCTGGACCCTCCTGCCAAGTAGCTTCAGGCCGGACCGGGGTGCTCAGTCGTCCGTCTTTGGATTTCATGCGGGAAACGCCGACGGAATTTACCACGATTTTATATGCAACGCTGACGCGATTATGGCGCAATTCAAAAACGACCAATCCTACCTGACACATGCGGTGAGGCAAAGAAGTTATTGGCCGACAAGTTTCTGTGTCAGCTTCAAGAGAAGCTGTACGAAATATTTTCCGATCAATCTGCTTTTGCCGAGGATCAAGCAGCCTCGGAACGCGAGGATCATCGTCTTTCACGGGAAACCCAGGCCTTGGGATACGATGGTCGAAAAGGGCCAGCGCTGGGGCTCGACAAGGCGATTCGGGGTCGGTCCCGTCCCATGGATCAGACAATATTTCAATCAGGCGGACGCGATGTTGGCTTCCCTCACCGGCGGCCCGGACCCCGTTGTTCCACACGCTTGGCGCACAAATCCCATATCTGCCCCCGGATCTGCCGACAATGTGGAGGCAGGCGCGCATGCCTCCACAACAGTACCGGAAGACATTCAAGAACGTTCGCAGCGGCGTTAGGCCAGGATCGACATGCCGCGATCGTTACCGATCCCGCACAGCTTCATTTCAATATCGCCGCATTTATCCAGCGTATTCGCTTTCACGCGGCGGATTAAGCCACTTGCCCAAACGCTCACCGAAACTAGGCCGCGACGCCGTCGGCCTGGAGAGTTGCCGGAAACGTTAACCGCGCCAACAGCCCGGACGGCTCCCCGTCCAACAGTTCCAGCGTTCCTCGGTGAGCTTGCACCACTTCCGCAACGATGGACAATCCCAGCCCGAACCCAGCGTTGCCCTCAGTTCTCGCCGGATTCAGTTTGAAGAATGGCTCCAACACCTTAGCACGTGATTCCTTCGGTATCCCGGGACCATTGTCCGATACGTCGACCACCACCTTGTCTCCGCTTCGCTTCAGTTCGATTGTGACCCTGTCGCCAAATTTCACAGCGTTCTCGCAGAGGTTGGTCACTGCACGGGTCATCGCGAGAGGCTTGCAATTGGCGGACAGATGATTGGGGCCGATATAATTGATCTTATGACCCACATCGTCGAATTCGCTGCGGATCGTCTGCAGCGTCGTTGCCAGGTCAATAGTTTCCACCTGCTCTCGATGATGGTCGTCACGCAGATAGCTGAGGCTCTCTTTGAGAAGGCTATCGATGCGAGAGATGTCCGCCAGCAATAAATCGCGCAATTGCCCGTCGCCGACCCGCTCTACTCGAAGTCTTAGTCTCGTCAATGGCGTGCGCAGGTCGTGGCTCACCCCGCGGAGCATCCGCGTCCTGCCTTGGATCATATCGGTGATACGATCGCTCATCTCGTTCAAGGAGCGTGCAACAGCGACGATCTCCACGCTGCCTTTCTCTTCGAAGATTACCCGGCCGGACGTGATGTCGGCATTCGCAGCCGCTGAAGCAATCTTCCGCAGCGGCCGCGTGATCGCCCAGACCCCGAAGGAAGAAAACAGCACGATCAAGGTGATGAGCGCCAGTAGATAGTGTGGCCCCCGGACGAGGACCTCACTCCAGAACGCCGTGCTTGGAAGACCGCCCAGAACGAGGATTGTTTTATCGTCAACCTCGGTTGAGACGACGCGCTCGCCATCAACAAATGTTTGCCAGCCACCAAGTGGCATCTGCCTCCCGTCGGGGGAAAAAAGCCAATCTATCGTCGCGTCCAGGACGCTTTCCTGCGGCGATGAGTTCTTGAACGTTTCCGCCAAGGCACGAGGCCGCAGATTGAGATCCCAACCGGCACGATTGGCTGCCTGAAGAACGACGTCGCGCTCTTCGGGCGTGGCAGTTTTGAGGAGGGAACCTATCGTAAACACACTGTCGGCGAGCTCCTCAACGTCAACTATCGGATATTCATTTTCAACACGCTGCTCGAAAAAAGAGCCGCCTAAAACGGTAATAGTGAGGCCGAGAAGAATAATGCCCGTGATCTGACTATGGATGGTCGATAGGCCTGGAAGCCGGCGGAAGAACATGAGCACCCTTTTCGAATTGCGAAGCGCGCTTGAGCCGAGGCCGCTCAGCAAAGCAGGAGTATAGTCGAACTCCGTTACGAGATCCCGCGTTTCCTACTGCGCGATTATTACGTTTTGTTACGACAGGGCCGCCTCGTTGCCGATCGCGGCGTCTGCAACAAAGCGTAACAAAAAAACATGCACCGGAGGGCTCCGGCATGAAACACAAGCCGTCGCAGGCTCCTCTGTTGGGGGGACTGATAACCTGTTCTGGAGCCCTTATGCTACATCTTAAAAAAGCCAAGCGGCGTCTTTCGCCCCTCGCCTTATGCGCCGCATTCAGCGTTGCTGGATTGTCCCCAAACGCCTATGGCGCCGACCAGACCACCATGGAGCAGACGCCGGAGCCACCTTTCGACAAGCAGCGTTTCGACAAACGCCAACCGGAGCGCAATTGGAGCCTGATTATTGGTGCCGGCGCTTCTTACGAGCCCAAATACGAAGGGAGTGATGAATTTAAAGCCAGCCCCATCCCCTTCGTGGTGTTCACCTATGGCGAATGGTTGGAAATCGATCCAGGTGGGATCAGCGTTACTGTCCTGGATCAAGGCGGATTTTCCATCTCCGCTGAGGTTGGCTACGAATCGGGACGAGATGAGGGTGACGGTGATCGCCTCCGCGGTCTCGGCGACATCAACTTCGCCGCAACAGTCGGCGCAAAAGTCGGCTATGATTGGGGTCCGGTCGAAATCTATGCGAGCGTCGACCAGACTATCGGTGGCAGCGAAAGCTTGATTGGAAAGTTTGGGGTAGAGTACTCGGCCCCGGTCACGGAGCGTCTCATTTTGGGCGCACGCGCCGAAGCGATCGTGGCCGATGAGAAACATATGCAGGCCTATTTTGGCGTCGATGCCGCTCAGTCGACACGTTCAGGCCTCCCTGAATATAAGGCAAAAGCAGGCTTGAAGCGCGTCGATTTTTCTGCCTCTGCCACATACGCACTGAGCGATCATTGGCTGGTGCGCGGTGAAGCGGGCATCGGAGTGCTCACCGGAGATGCCGCGGATAGCCCAGTCGTCGAGAAAAAAATCCAGCCTTCCGTTTCTGCTTTTGTCGGCTACAAATTCTGACGCCAGGGAGAGGAATAGATGGCGTGTCGCCTGCGCGGGTCGCTTCCGATCCCGCAGGCGACACGCGTTGCCGTGCGGCGATATTTTCAACTACCAGATGCAGTTCTGTGGCGATCCTAAGCAGGCGCCCAAGCGCCGGAGAACGATCAAGGCATCTACTTCAGACTTCCTCCACCGACGCGGTGAAAGTATATCCTCCCAGCCTGACCGTCTGCAGGAGCGTTGGTTCGCGAGGATCAGCCTCGATCTTTTGACGGAGCCGGCTGATATGCACGTCGATACTGCGCTCGATCGGTCCCGCCAACCCGGAATGGGTAAACAAGAGCAGTTCCTCGCGGGTGATGACCCTCCCCGGATTTCTGCAGAACGCCAACAGAAGATCGAATTCCGTTGTTGTCAAAGCGATGCGAGCGTTGCCGGGATCGTGAAGCCGGCGCCGCATTGGGTCAATCACCCATCCGTCAAAGCGCAGCTTCCTTTGCGCAGAGCTGCTGGTAAGTCCGTAAGAGGCGCGACGCAGGAGACTGCGAATCCGAGCGACCACTTCTCTTGGGCTGAAGGGCTTTGTAATGTAGTCGTCGGCGCCGACTTCCAGTCCTACGATCCGGTCGACTTCCTCTCCGAGTGCCGTCAACAGGATTATCGGGATCGTTCTTTCCGAACGGATGCGTTTGCAGATGCTCAGGCCATCCTCGCCCGGCAGCATGACATCGAGAATAATAAGGTCATAGGAATTGCTGCGAAGCAGGGACTGCATCACGTTTCCGTCCTCAGCCACGGTCGGCAGCATCCCGCTTTCCTGAATTGTCGAGGCCAGAAGATTGCCGATTTCGAAGTCGTCTTCCACGATCAATATCTTCGCGGACGCTGAATTGGGCTGCATTAAGTCTTTCCCTGTTTGAGGACCCTATAGTGGGCCGGCGGCTGGTCCTCGGATATTTCGCTTTATTAAGTTTTGTTACGGTTCGTACTCGCAGTGTACAGGATACCGAACGCGCCCTGCTATGGCGACAAGCGCCGCAACCGCTCGCCCCGCGACGCAGAATTGACGTGACCGACGGAGTGGCGGCGCCGCGGAAAACCGCTCTACTAGAGCACGTCCAGCAAAAGTGCGTCAGCGGTTTTGCGTCCGGACTGCGTGAAAACAAATAGATAGAGCATTTCAGGTGATCCGGTTTCACCGGAAATGCGCTATATATACGGCAGGGCCGGCCAGGTGGTTGGCCGGCCCTCCGCTGGTAGTGCAAGCGCGCTTGCGCCGCCTGCAACCTTCAGATCTCGGCCGACTGGAGGAGGGGCTTGAAGATCCGAGCGGTACGATCGCCAAAGTCGGAAACGATCAGGTGGAGCGACGGGATGACGATCAACGATAGAACCGTGGACACGAGCAGACCGCCAATTACCGCGATCGCCATGGGCGCCCTGAATTCGCCTCCGTCCCCTACCCCGAGCGAGGAGGGGACCATTCCGCCGATCATAGCAAACGTGGTCATGACGATGGGTCGGACGCGCTTCGAACAGGCCTCGACGATCGCATCGACCCGAGGCAGCCCATGGGCTTCGCGTTCAATGGCGAAGTCCAGGAGCATGATGGCGTTTTTCGTGACGATCCCCATCAACATCAAGATTCCGATGACGACGGGAAGTGAGACGGCGTTGCCGCTGAACATGAGGCCGGCTGCAACGCCTCCGATCGACAGGGGAAGGGAGGCCAGGATAGTCCAGGGCGCCAGCACGCTTCCGAAGAGGAGGATAAGAACGACAAGGACGAGCATGACACCTGATCCCATCGCCACCGCAAAGCTTGAGAACACCTCGCCTTCAGTATCGGAATCCCCGGTTGTTTGAATGCGCACACCTGCCGGCAGATTCTTGACGCTACCGATCTGGGCCAGCCTTTCGAGACCCTGGCCCGACGTCATGCCGTCAGCCATGTCGGCGGAAATCTCGATGCGACGCTGGCGATCAAATCGCTCGATGGCGGCGACCCTCTCATCGAAGCTGATGTCGGCGACAGAAGATAACGGAACTGACGTCCCTCTCGTCGTCGGTACTGATAACATTTCAAGGGTTGGCAAATCATCGTGAGCATGCCTCTGGAGCAGCACACGAATTGGAATTTGTCTGCCTCTATCAATGAAGTTGGGCAGTCGGCTGTCGACGTCGCCCACCGTCGATACCCGGATCGTGCGGGCAAGTTCTGCCGGAGATACGCCGATCGTGGAAGCCTTGTCCGGGTCAACCTTTATCCGCAGTTCCGGGCGCGTTGTCGCGTTGTCGGCAGTCGGGTTGACGAAGCTTTTGTCGGCGGTGAGCTCCTGCAGTATGTTGTCTGCCGCGCGCTGAGCGAGAGCGCCATCCGCGGACACGACAGCGAAAGACACATCCCGACCGCCACGCGTATTAAGAAAGCGCAGCCTGACGTCCGAAATGGAAGAAAGCGCCTTTTCAAGATCGGCTTGTATCGAGAACGATGAACGGTCACGCCCGGATTTGTGGAGCAGATCGATCAGGACAACGGCATATCGTACATCTTCCAGTCCGGCCGTATTCGACCCCGCCCTGACGAATACCCCTTCCACCGCGGGATCCCGCCGGATCAGGGCGGCTATTTCGTCCGTCGCTGTCCTTGTTTCGTCCAAAGTCGCCCCAGGAGGCAATTCCACGGAGAACGTCAAACGGCCCGTGTCCTCCTCCGGCAAAAAGGCGGTCGGCAGAGAGCTCAGGCCGTACAAAGCCAATGCAAAGACCGCAAATGCGCATCCGACTGTGATCCATCGCCACCGCAGGCTGACCTTCAGCAACCCTTCATACGCCAACACCATACGCCATCTCCTAGTGTGTGACGGAGGGGCGTTCGTCATGATGTTTGCAGCCATGATCGGCGTGATCAATCGGGCCACCAGAAGTGAAAAGAACACCGCTATCGCAACGGTCAGTCCAAATTCTCGAAAGTACAGCCCGACCACTCCGCTCATGAAACCGACGGGAGTGAAGACAGCCATGATCGTCGCGGATATGGCTATGACAGCAAGCCCTATTTCGTCGGAGGCATCCAATGCAGCTCGGTAGGCGGATTTGCCCATGTCGCGATGACGCACGACGTTTTCAATTTCAACGATCGCATCGTCCACGAGAATTCCTGTCACCAAGGTGATCCCAAGCAAACTGAGAATGTTGAGGGAAAAACCCAGGAGATCGATGGCAAAGAAGGTCGGGATGATCGACAGCGGAAGGGCGATTGCGGCTACGACCGTAGCTCGCCAGTCGCGCAGGAATAGAAACACGACGGCGATTGACAGTGCAGCGCCCTCATAGAGGGTATGTATCGCCGAATTATAGTTGCCCGCCGTGTAGGACATATTGTCGTCGACCAGCGTGAAGCGGATCGCCGGCTGTTCGAGATTCAGCTTCTCCAGTGCGGCGGCCACTTTCTCCGCAACAGCGAGTTCGCTCGAACCCTTTGAGCGGTATACGGCGAAGCCTACGACCTCTTCTTGATCCAAAGTAGCAAAGGCTCGGGCTTCGGCGATGGTATCTTGGACGTTGCCGACATCGTCCAATTTCACACTGACGTCGTCCGACAGGAGGATACGAGAACCACCGAGGTCCGCAATCGTCTGCGCCGCCGCAGCGGTCGTCAGCGTCCGTTCTCTGCCATTTAGGTTGCTGCGCCCCCCGGAACGATCCAACTGACTTCCGATGAGGCTTTCGTTAACTGCATTTGCCGTGAGAGAGAGCGCCTGCAATCGCGAAGGATCGAGTTCGACATGAATCTCCCTATCAGCACCTCCGACACGATCAATGCGGCCAACGCCCTTCAGCCCCTGCAACTGCCGGGCAACGACATCCTCGACGAACCACGAAAGCTCTGCAACGGTCATGTCCTGGTTTGTAACGGCATAGGTCACAACCGCTTGTGCTTCCTCCTCAGCCCGTTCGATGACAGGCTCATCTATTCCATCGGGAAGATCGCTGCGGATTTTAGCAACTGCGTCGCGTACGTCGCCCATGGCGCGATCTGGCGAAATGACGCCGAGCTCGAATTCGACGGCGGTAACGGAACGGCCTTGTGTGACGGTCGACTTGATCTCTTCTACGCCTGCAAGGGATGCTACTGCGTCTTCAACAAGACGCGTGACTTCAGTCTCCAACTCGCTCGGCGCGCCGCCGGGTTGGTCGACAATCACATTCACGGCCGGCTCGTCGATGGTCGGGAAGTAGGTAACGGGCAGCCGTGAAAAACTGTAAAGACCCGTGGTGACAAGGATGAGGAATAGGAGGATCGAGGGAAGCGGATTACGAATCGCCCAAGCCGATATGTTTCCGTTCATTGAAGTCGAGCTCCGAGGCGATCGGGGGTAGATATGGATGCGTCTGCACGCGTTCCCGGCGTCATGGCCAATACAGGCCTCACCCGCTCCCGCGCCTTCAGGAAAGCACCTGATTTCAGGACGACCTCCTCACCTTCCCTGATGCCGTCGACGATTTCTACGAAGCCGCTTTGCTGCGATCCGATGCGGACCGGGCGGATATCCACGAGTCCGTCTGAAACGACGTAAACGTTGTGGCCAGCCGCTGTGCTTTTGACGGCTGTTCCCGGGAGGAGAACATTCTGCCGGTCTTCGATACTGACGCTGCCCCGCGCAAAGACGCCTGGAACAAGTCTGGCTTTGTCTGCAAGTTCGATCCGCACCGTCCCACTTCTTGTCCTGGGATCGAGTTGCGCGGCATTCAGCCGGACGGTTCCTGCGATGGCTTGGTCGCGTCCTGGCAAGGTAATTTCGGCGCTCATACCTTCACGCAGCCGAACGAAGCTTGTCTCCGTCACCTGCGCTACGAACTCGATATCATCATCGTCAGCGATGACAAAAAGAGGCCCGGCTGAGCTCGATGTCATCGCACCTACACGCGCGTTCCGGCTCAATATCCGACCTGAGCCGGGCGCTCGCAAGGTGCTCCTCTGAACAGTCAGTTCGATTTCCCGCCGCTCGCTAACGATCAACTGCTGATCCGCGTTGGCGAGCTCCAAAGATTGGCGCGCCAGTCGCAACTCGGCGACGGCTCGGGCGTATGCGTTCAAGTCTTCGTCGAGGACATTGTCAGCGATAGCACCTTTTGGCTGGAGGGAGCGGCTGCGTTCCATCTTCTTGCGCGCTTCGGCCTCAGTGACCATCGCCACCTCTATCTTGCTGCTCTCAACCGCCACGGCAGCTTTTGCTCGAAGGAGGCTTACCGCATTCTTGTCCAACAACATCAGGGCTTCAGTCGTGTCCAGGAATGCGAGCGCTTGGCCACGTTCAACATGTTGTCCCGCCTCTACCAGAATCTGCCGCACCTCCTTGCCGAGGACAGCGGGATAGACTTCGATCTCTTCCCGTGCCGCGAGCGAGCCCACCACCTCGATCCTCTCCGTCAGCACACCTCGCTTGGCGACGATCGTCGTTACCGGCCTTTGAGCATCTGCGGACGCCTCCGTTGAAAGTAGGCATGCGAGCAACGCCGCTTTCCCGACAAGCTCGCAGCAGCGTTGAAGCGTGGATGATATGATCGATAGCGGGATCATTGAGTGGACCTTTTAAGTGGGCCGCCGAGCGCCCTTGGCTTTCTTTGGTCACACGATAGCGATGGGGAGGAGCCGCACTGTGTAGTCACATTAAGAAATGTTACGGCACGCCCGTGCGCCAGGTCTCAGGAGCGCGATCCGTTCTGCGGCCGCACTAGGCGGCATAGCGACGCCTCTGGAAATTCCGCCTGTTGGCGCTCGTTTAATCGAGCGCTTAAACCGGGACCTGGGCGGGCACGCGTGGCGATGCACGGCCTAATGGGCTTGAGATCCTTTAGACAATGTGCGGTCGAAAGTTTGCGTCGCCAGTTAGGACTAAAGGCCACCTTCCTGGAGGGGCTAAAGTCTGAAACTGCCGTGGCGGCCACAGTTCGGCCGGATTTAGCCTAAACTTTTCAGGCTGACGAAATACTTTGCTGGATTCCAAACAAGGGCACGGCTGCAAAATGCGAGCGGTGCGCGGGAGTAACAACAAGTCCTGCGCAACTGGGGGGCTCCATGCTTCATGCACGCGACCGACAATTGGATGGCCTTAGAACCATTGCCGTCTCGATGGTCCTATACGCGCATTTTTTCGCGGCCGATGGGTCCCACTGGGGCCATATCGGCGTACGCCTGTTCTTCGTTCTCAGTGGCTTCCTGATAACCCGACTCTTGCTGGAAGCGCGCTTTGCTACTCAGTATGAACCAGGCACCGCGATAAGGTCGTTCTATATTCGCCGGGCCCTGCGCATTTTTCCGGCCTACTTTGCAGTGCTGAGCTTCGTCTGGCTGGTCAATCTCGAGCAGGCTCGCGGCAGCATCAAATGGCACGCCCTTTACCTTTCGAACTTCTGGTATGCCCTTCGCGATGAATGGACGCCCTGGGTGCTTTGTCACACCTGGAGCCTGAGCATCGAAGAGCAGTTCTATATCGTGTGGCCGCTCGTCATCCTGCTCGCCCCGCGTCGTTGGCTTGAACCGATCTGCTTCGCTCTTATCGCGTGCTCGCTCGCCTATCGGTTCTATTGGCCCTTCACGGGGACGCCTTCGCTCGCGCGGGACCTTCTTCCTCCGGCATCAATGGACGCTCTGGTGGCCGGAGCGCTCCTTGCGCTCCGTCGCGCGCGGTCGCAGACATTGCCGCACTGGATGCGGGTGAGCTCGGCACCCTTGCTTGTTGCATCAGCCATTTTGATGTGGCTGAAACCGCTACCCCTGTCGCCGGCCCTCGCATGGATGAATTGGATTGGACTGGAGGTTTTTCCTCTCATCCCGCTCACGGCCCTGGTCGGATACTGTTCGTCCGGCCTGCGGGGAGCTCCCGGCCGTCTATTGGAACTCTCCCCGGTTACCGCTGTGGGGCGTGTCAGCTACGGGGTCTACCTGTTCCATCCGATCGTTCTCTCTTTCGTCGTAACTGCGCAACCCTGGATTCCGCTCAACGTCTCGGAACAGGGTATCGGACGCCTCCTCGTAGCGACCACGGGAACTTTGGTATTGGCCGCGATCTCGTGGCTGGCTTTCGAAAAACCATTCAACCAGCTCAAACGCTATTTCCCATACGTCCCCCGAAGCAAGCAGGCTACCGTCCCGTCTTTCGGCAAGCCGGAAGGATCCGGAGACCTACGTTATACGGACCCGACGTATGATGCGCAGTCTGCCACAGCCATTTCGGAGGCTGCGCAAATGCAGGAACTTCGATTTGCCACGCCATTGCGAGCCGAACGATGTCCTCCCCGCTGATCTCCGTCGTATTGCCCGTCTACAACGGCGAACCTTATCTCGCTGCCGCGGTCGAGAGCATTTTGCGTCAGGACCATAGGCGCCTTGAGATCGTCGCCATCGATGACGGCTCGAACGATCTCTCGCTGGATATTCTTCACAGATATCGGAAGATCGACAATCGCGTCCGCATCGTCTCACGTGAGAACCGCGGGTTGATTGCCACCCTGAACGAGGGCATTGCCCTGGCGAAGGGTGACCTGGTCGCCCGAATGGATGCGGACGACATCTCCTATCCAACCCGCTTTTCCCGTCAGGTCGCGCTCTTTCAGCAGCGGCCTCAGCTTGCGATCAGCGGAACGGAAGTCGATCGGCTTCTCGGCGACCGCGTCGTGCGCAGCACGCCTAATCCCATCTATCAGTCTGGGGATTGGCACATACTGTCGCTGTTCTTCACGATCTTCCTGCATTCGACGGTGATGTACAATCGCAAGGTCATTCCCGAAGATATGCTGGTCTATGACGCAAGCTATGTCCACGCGGAGGACTTTGATCTCTTCAGGCGTATTACACGCGAGTTTCCAGCAGCGATGATCGATGAGAGCCTGATCGCCTATCGTATACACTCCGACAGCGTTACAAACAGGCACAAGCGGCAAATGCGCCGAACCCACCTGAAGATCGTCGCCGAAAATCTCGAACGACAGGGTTTTAACGACGACCCCGACGCTCTTCTCGATATCGGCGCAGCCGTTACGCCAGATACGGTGCGCCGAGCCGCCGATTGCATGCTCGCGATCGAAAGAAAAGTCGCCGAGCAAACCGGTACAGTCGCTCGCAGCTACGCGGAAGGAGCCTTGTGCTTCTTCTATTTCCTCTACCAATTCATTGCTGATGAGCAACGTCCGGAGCTGACCCACGCGTTTCTTATGCGCACGGGAAAATGGGACGTCATCCGGCGGCGGGAGCGCTACGGGCTTCGAGCCGCCGTCGCTGCGCCCTGGTTGAGCCGCATGTCGGAAGGGGCGATCCGGAGGCTCGATGGGATGGCACGATACTATCAATCGGTGCCGGCCAAGACGGTGTTACCGCTTCGAGGACTGGCCTGATGTCCATGGAGCATAAGCAAGTCCTCGATGTACATGCCCGGCCGCCCTTATCTCCTGAGGGGCGTCACCCCATCGATGCAAGCTTTATCGTCTGCACCCGCAACAGGGCAGCCGCGCTCGAGGCATGCATCAGCTCGATCGAAGCCGCCTGCCAAGCTTGCTCCCTAAGCTGCGAACTGGTGGTGGTCGACAACGGATCCACCGACGATACAACCCAGCGCCTATCCCGCATCGCGGCGAAATCCGCTGTTCCTCTCAGATGGATGGTGGAGCTGCAGCCCGGCCTGGCTGCCGCGCGCAATACAGGAATGGAGCGGGCGCGCGGCAGATTTTTCATCTTTATCGATGATGACTGTATCGTCGAGAGCACCTATCTGCAGGATCTGAACCGGCATTATTCGGCAGGTGAGCGATGTATTGTCCGAGGCGGCCGCGTCGATCTCGGCAACCCGCACGACCTGCCTTTCACAATCAAGCGGTCGCGATTCCGGGCCCGTTTCACGCCGGATGTACATCCGGGCGGATTCGTGCTCGGCTGCAACATGACCATGCATCGGGAAGCTGCAGTCCGCATCGGGCGCTTTGACGAACGGTTTGGTGCCGGGGGCCTGTTGCGGTCTGCAGAAGATACGGATTACCTCGTTCGCGCCTATCAACTCGGCATTCCGATCGAATATGTTCCCGACATGGCGGTCCAGCATTTTCACGGCCGAACCACACGCGATGCGATCGAGCGGCTTCACCGTGACTACAGCTTTGGAAACGGTGGCCTTTGCGTCAAGCACGCGTTCAAGGCCCCCTGGCTGCTTCGTCATTTCTGCTGGACGACCAGATCGGCCTGGCGAGAACTGTTCGGCGGCTATCGTTTCGATCCGGAGATCTCGCTGTCCCACTTGACGATCGTGGTCATGAACCTCGTCGGAGCAGCGAAGTTTGCGTTGCTTGCCGTTCGCTGGCCAAAACAGGCGGATGTCGACAGAAGCAGCCGCCTGCGCCACCCCCAGCGGGAATCGCCGCCATGCTAGATTTCCTCACGTCGAGTTCTCACCTCCTCCGGGAGGCTCTGGGAAAAAACACCGGCCTGTTGGCAATCGTGGTTATCCTGGGACTGAGCAGCGCCGTGCTCGAAGGCACCGGAATCGGTCTGGTCATCCCGATGCTCAGCATCATTGCCGGCGAGAACGATGCTTCGGGAATGGCCGGCCTTTCCGCCGTTTTTCAACGGGTGGGAACCGGATTGGACGACCAGACGCGGCTGGTCGTCATCGCGGCCGCCATTCTCGGATTGATCACCGTGAAGAACGTGCTGGCCTTTGCCAACGCGGTGCTTGCCAATTTCATTTACGGCAAGGCCGGTCATTCGATCCGGCATCGTCTCGCCGACCAGCTTTTGACGATCGGCTATCCGTTCTTCCTGCAGCAAAGCCCAGGGCGGCTGCTGAACATCATCTCCAACGAGTCCTGGCGGGCCTCGGATGCGGTCCAGACCATCCTAGCCGCGATCGTGAATGCATCGGCGGCCGTTATCCTGCTCGCATTTCTGCTGCTGCTTTCGTGGCAGATGTCGCTGTGCGTCACACTTGGGCTTGTCCTGATCCAAGCCATCCATGCCTTGCTGTCGGCCGGCCTGAAAGGCCCGAGCCGCAATGTCACGTCATTCAACAGTGAACTTGCCGCGAGGATGCTTCACCTCGTTCACGCCGGGCGTCTCATCCGTGCATTCGGCCAGGAATCGCGCGAAAGAACGATCTTCGACGCGGCTTCGAATGCCGTGCGAAAGGCGGGTTTCATTCTTAACAGCCGCCAGGCAGCTCTCCCGCCGCTAACCGAAGTGCTGCATTCCGCGCTCTTTCTGGGCGTGGTTGTCAGCGCATGGCGGGTGGGGGTCGGTTTTCCGGTCATCGTGGCCTTCGTCGTCCTGCTCTATAGGCTGCAACCGCATGTGCGAGCGCTGCAGATGGCCTGGAGCCAGATCCAGGGGTGGAGTGGGGCGCTGGAAGAGGTCGGATGGCTACTGGATTCCTCCGATAAACCAGCGGCCCCCCAAGGTAGTCACCCGATCCGGGGGCTCCGCCAGCTGATCAAGTTCGACCAGGTGACTTTCAGGTATCCGGGCTCCAGCACACGGCCGGTGGTCCTGCGTTCGGTAAGCTTCGACATTCGCCAGGGCCGCTCGACCGCAATTATCGGACGGTCGGGCGCCGGAAAGAGCACGATCGTCAATCTCCTGTGTCGGTTTGTTGAGCCGGATCAGGGGAATATTCTTGTCGACGGCGTATCGCTCGACCAAATCGATCCCGCTGAGTGGCGCCAACAGATTGCGCTTGCCAGCCAGGATCTTGAATTGGTGGACGGCACCATTCTTGAGAACATCGTCTACGGCCACGATACCTCCCTCCCCGAGGCGGAAAGCGCGGCCAGACTTGCCGAAGCACATGAATTTATCGAGAAGCTGCCTGACGGATATGAAACTGTCGTCGGCTACCGGGGGGCGAGCCTGTCGGCCGGTCAACGACAGAGGATCGCGCTGGCAAGAGCTCTGGTACGCGATCCGGAAATCCTGATCCTGGATGAGGCCACGAATGCCATGGACGGTCTATCCGAGGCATCGATCGTGGAGACTTTGAAATTAAGAGCCGGACGCCGCACCACGATCGTTGTCAGCCACCATCACAGCACCATTTCCTTCTGTGACGAGGTCGTCATTCTCGGCGCCGGCCGCGTCCGCAATCAGACGCCCTTTTCCGAAGTTGCGTCCCTGAGCATGGAACAGCTTTACGAACATGAGATGTCGCATGGCAGCTGATCTGAGGATCACTTTGAAACTCGGCAAACGTCCCGAAAGCGAGCGGCTGGGTGAAGAGGCTGAAATACGTTCATCGCGTCAGCGGACCGTGACGACCAACGGCATAATCTCGTCTTCGGCTATCCGCCAGGTGTTGCGGCCGGCCGACTTTGCCCGATAAAGCGCACGATCCGCGGCCTGGACAAGCGTTTCTCGGTCACCGGCGACAACACTTGCAGCGGCTATTCCTATGCTGACGCCGATGCTGATCGACAATCCCTTGATTCTGAACGGTGCGCTCAAGGCCGATATGCATCGATCCGCAAGGCCGATATCCGCCTGGTGTTCGGTTTTCACGAGGATGGCGAATTCGTCGCCGCCGAGGCGAGCCACCAGATGTCCGCCCGCAGCCGAACGCAATCGCTCACCGGCAAGCTTCAAGACCTCGTCGCCGGCGGCATGGCCGAACGTATCATTAACCGGCTTGAACCCGTCGAGATCGAGGCAGTAAACGGTGACAATTCCCTCGTTCGCTTCAGGCTTGAGTGCCTCATCGAGAGCTTTGTAGAATTGCATCCGGTTCGGCAGGCCCGTCAGAACATCATGATGCGCCAGCCTGTTGGCCTCGGCCTCCGCCAGCACCCGATCGCTGACATCCGCGATCGTCAGCAGGAGCCGTCGATCGCCGCCGTCGTGGAGCAACCGGACATAAATGAGGACGTGGTGTTCCCTACCCTGCGCAGTTCGCTGGCGCCACACGGTACGCGCTTCGCAGTCGCCGCTGAGATTGCGGAGCCTCGCGGCGAACTCCTCGCCCTGGCCTTCAGCGTGCATGTCGAAAACGGCTTTGGCAAGAATGACGGATCGCTCGTAGCCATAGAACTGAAGCGCCGCGTGATTGGCTTCAAGAATCGCAAGGCTGTCGCCATCGCAGAGCAGCATCGGCATCGGGTTTGCGTCGAACAGTTGCCGAAGCCACTCTTCCCGTTGCTTGAGGCTGGTAATGTCTATGCGCATTCCAATGGCGCCGCCATCCGGCGTGCGGCGATCGTCGTAGCGCAACCATCGCCCGTCTTTCATTTGCCGCTCTTCCTGTGATACGGGCTGGCGAAACTTCGCCATGCGCTCGCTAAGCCAGACGCCCTGGTCCGGCACTACCTCCTGAATGCTGCCGCCTGCAAGACTGATCTTCAAAATCTCCTCGAACGGAATTCCGGGCGTCAGGTATTCGGCGATATCGGCATAGAGATCAGCGTATCTCTGGTTCCAAAGGACGTAACGGTCCTTGGCGTCGAAGACACAGACGGCCTGCGGCAACATCTCGATGACATATCGCAGGCGAAGATTGGCTTCCCGAGCGGCATGCCCGGCGGATCTTTCCTGCGCCCCGGCCTCGATCCAGACCACGGTGATCGGCGCGCCTGATGCCGGACATGACGAAACTCTGACGTTGCAGTTCCGGATTTCTCCTGCCCTGCAGCTCAAGAGAACCGACGAACCCTCGGGATTATCCAGCGGCCATCCAGGCAGGAGATCGGCGATACCTGTGCCACACAACATGTCCGCTTCGTCAAAAAGTGCTCTTGCCTCGGCATTCGCAAAGGTGACGAAACCCGCCGCGTTCACAATGAGCGCGGCGAGCGGACAGGATTCCAGCAGGATCATCACTTCCGCACCAAGCATCGCTCCCTCAAGCACAGCCGATCTGCCCGGAAAAATTTACGGATGAAGGATAAGCGGGAAGAATGAAATAAATCGCTAAAGTTCAAATGCCACATATAAATGACGCGTCCTCGCTCCGAGGCTTTCCGACATCTGAGCGAGGGCACCGTTCGTCTTGAAGGCCAAACCCTTCAGTCCGCGCGCGGATTTCCGATCACAGGCGGCCTCCAAGTTCGTCCTCGATATGGACGCGGATGATCTCGTCGAAATTTTTCTCCGCGGTAAAGCCGAGGGCGGTCGCACGTTTTGCCTCGAAACCAGGTGCCCAGCCCGCAACCATTCTCATGATCATCTCGTCGGGTACGCGACGAATGAGGTTTACTGCCCTTTCGCCCGCCACGCGGCGAAGCGCATCGATCTGCTCGCCGACGGTTGCGCTGACGCCCGGCATCGAAAGATTGCGATGTGGACCGACCGGCTCGACATCCATATTCGCCGCATGGACGAGGTATCCGACAGCCGAGCGAGGCGATGTATGCCAGTGGCGCACCTCATCCGACACGGGCAGAATCGCCTCCTGCCCGATCAGCGGTTCGCGCAGAATATTAGAGAAGAAGCCCGAAGCGGCTTTGTTGGGTTTGCCTGGCCTGATGCACACGGTCGGTAGCCGGATGCCGATGCCCTCGAAGAAGCCCCGGCGGGTGTAGTCCGAAAGGAGCAATTCCGAAATGGCTTTCTGGGTGCCGTAGCTGGTAAGCGGCGTCAGGTGGAAATCATCGGGAATGGGGAACGGCAGCGGAGCACCCGCGACAGCGATGGACGACGTGAACACCACCCGCGGCTTGTAGCCGCCCTCTCCGTTCGCGAGGCGGATCGCATCGAACAGGTAGCGGGTGCCATCCAGATTGACCCGGTAACCCTTTTCGAAATCGAGTTCCGCCTCCGCCGAGACGATCGCGGCAAGGTGAAAGATCACGTCGGGGCGGGACCCGATGAGCTTTTCGGCCTCACCCGGCATCGAGAGGTCGGCGTCGCTCGTCATCACGGATCCGGAAAACCCCTCCGGATGATCGGGCTTCACGACGTCGAACAGGGTCAGCTTGTCGATCGGCTTGCCGAGAACGCCGCCATCGGCGATGAGACGCGCCGTCAGTTTGCGGCCCACCATGCCGGCCGCGCCTATGATCAGAATATGCATGCTTCCTCCCATCTCGACCCGAAGCGCACGTCTGCCCGGATACGCCAAAATTTATATTGTACGGTTGTCTGATAACCTTATATGCTTCCTTTGAAAACAGGATAGTTGTGCGCCGGGAATAAGGCGCGGGGCAAACCGAACTATCCAGCCAGGGGACGGATCATCCGGAGGAACCACTGAGAATGACGAGCCTGCAGACTGACCCGGTCGGGAAACATCGCCTCCTCCTGCGATCGATGCTTGGCGAGGACCTTGTCCTGACCGATACGGATTCGATGGCGCGATACTGTCGCGACTGGCACGGCGACGTGACCAGTGCTGCGGTTGCCGTCCTGAGACCGCGTTCGACGGACGACGTGGTAGCTTGCGTGAAAGGCTGCCGTGATCTCGGCCTCACCATAGTCCCTCAAGGAGGCAATACAGGCCTCGTGCTGGGCGGCCTTCCCGATATGCCGGAGCGTCAGGTGGTCCTCAGCCTGGAACGCATGAACCGCATCCGCAAGATCGATGTCGACGACTTCTCCGCCGTCGTGGAGGCGGGCTGTATCTTATGGGAGTTGAAGGAAGCGATCGCCGCAGAGGGAATGTTCTTCCCGCTGGCGCTCGGCGCGCAGGGAAGCTGCCGGATCGGCGGCAACGTCTCGACCAATGCCGGCGGCATCAATGTGCTTCGATACGGCATGACGCGCGAACTGGTGCTGGGCCTGGAGGTGGTCCTGCCGGACGGTACGATTTTCGCCGGTCTCTCGACGCTCAGGAAAGACAACCGCGGCATAGACCTGAAGCAGCTCTTCATCGGCGCCGAAGGCACGCTCGGCATTGTTACCGCCGTGTCGATCAAGCTGACGCCCAATCCTGATCAGGTGGCGACCGCCCTTGTCGGCCTCGCCTCTTTGGAGGACGCGATCACCCTTTATCGCCGCGCCCGGCGCGACTGCAGCGATTTGATGTCCGCCTTCGAATTCATGCCGCCCCTTGCCTTCACGCTTGCCCGGGAAGCCATGCCGGATCTGTCGATCCCGATGGCCACCGACTATCCCTCCTATGTTCTCATGGAGGTTTCCGGCTCGGGCCTCGTCGATATCGCCGACCTGATGCAGCGCTTCCTTGAGGGCGTCATGGAAGACGGCATCGTCCTCGACGGCGCGATTGCCTCGTCGCAGGCGCAGGCGCGAAACCTGTGGCTGATCCGGGAGGGAATGAATGAAGGCCAGGCGAAACGTGGTATCCATATGCGCAGCGACGTTTCGGTTCCGCTCTCCAAGGTGCCTTCCTTTGTCGCCGAGGCCGAAAAGGCTATCCACGACGCGTTGCCCGACTGCGTGTGCGTCTCCTACGGTCATGTCGGCGATGGGAATGTCCATCTCAACGTTCTGCCATCCGTGGAGCTGCCCCATCAACAGCGGCTCGAACGGATCTACCAGTCGAAAACCATCCTGAACCAGGTGCTTGATCGGTTCCATGGCAGCCTCAGCGCCGAGCACGGCATCGGCCGCCTCAAGCGGGCGGATTTCGATGCGCGCCTTCCGGAAACGAAGCGCCGCCTGTTGACGTCCATCAAGAATGCCATCGATCCCGACATGGTGATGAACCCAGGCTGCCAGTTGAATTTTACCCGGAAGTCATAGAAGAGCGTCACAAGGGAGAGCCGGCGCCGTGGTAATGGACTTCAGCCAGATCAGACGAAACGAACATCTGCCCGCGCGGATCGCATCGCAGATCGGACGCGAGATCAGCGAGGGCCGGATCGCGCCGGGCGAGAAGCTGCCGACGGAACACATTCTGGCAAAGACCTTCGGCGTCAGCCGGTCGGTCGTGCGCGAAGCGATCGCGCAGCTTCGCAATGAGGGTCTGGTCGAGACCCGGCAGGGTGTCGGAGCGTTCGCCACCGATTTTGAGCACAGGCAGTCGATTCGCATTGAACAGGGCAATCTTGCCGACCACGCAAGTTTTCAAAGCCTGTTTCAGCTCCGGTTGCCCCTTGAGATCGAAGCTGCCGGTCTCGCAGCCACCAATCACACCGCCGAAGACCTTATGAAGCTCGACGAAGCGCTCGAACAGATGACCGGCGGAGAGAAGTGGACCGAAAAAGGCGTCCTGGCCGACCTCGCCTTTCATCGCCAGATCGCAGCTTCCACGCATAACGAATACTTCCTGCTATTCCTCGGTTTTATCGCTGAGCGAATTCATCTGGCGATCAATATGGCCCGAGAGGCAGCGGTATTGACCGAGATCGTCGAAGTGACGATCGCGGAACACGTCGCAATCCGCGATGCCCTTGCGAGCCGCGATCCTATCCGCGCACGGGAGGCGATGCGCCATCATCTCCACGGTGCGGCAAGTCGTCTCGACCTTCAATTGAAAGTTTATTAAGTTCTACCCGGCCGCCCCGTTAGATCGATCCAGGAGATTTCCTGAAAGCAGTCAAGGGCCGCTGGACAGCGAGTAAAACTCTCTTTAGAAATACCACCGGTGGAGAGTTGTCAGACATCCTGACAATAAGCAGGCCGCGGGAGATGCGCCTTGTAAGGGCAGTGGAGGAGATGCTGATTACACATGAAATCGGAGACACCGAATATAGAGTCTTCAAGCTCGGGCATTCGTTCCATCAGCGGGAACACGGCGACAAATGCCGGGAGTGGAGCTTTGGGCCATCGGCCTTGATGAAAAACCTCGCCGGGCGCGGGCTTATTTAGACAATACGGGAGGGGAATATGCAAAAAACAATCAATCTCTTTTTCAGATTTCTGGAAATCCTGCTGATCGTCCTGCTCTCGGCGATGGCGATCATGGTTTTCGCCAATGTCGTCCTGCGTTACGCCTTCAATTCCGGGATGTCCGTCTCCGAAGAACTGTCCCGCTACTTCTTCGTCTGGCTGAGTTTCATCGGCGCCGTCGTTGCCTTTCGCGAGCATGGCCATCTCGGGGTGGAAAGCGTGGTGGCGCTCTTCGGCCGCACGGGCCGCCTGGTCTGCATGATCCTGTCGAACATCATCATCCTCGCCTGCTCGGCAATCTTCTTCTGGGGCACCTGGCAGCAGTTCGAGATCAACGCCAGCATGAGCGCGCCGGTGACGGGCATTTCTATGATCTGGGTCTACGGCATCGGCCTGTTCACCGGCGCCGGCATGTCGCTGATCGCGCTGGAACGCCTCTTCCGATATCTCACCGGTCGCGTGACGGAGGAAGAGATCAGCATCTTCGCCGGTGAAAACCTGACGATCGAGCAGATGGCGGAGCGTACCTGATGACACTTGTCGTATTCATCGTATCGCTTCTGGGCGCCATGGCGATCGGCGTGCCGGTGGCCTTCTCGCTGATGTTCTGCGGTGTCGTGCTCATGTGGTACATGGACATGTTCAACACCCAGATCATCGCTCAGAACATGATCGCAGGTGTCGATACCTTCACCCTGCTCGCCATTCCGTTCTTCATTCTCGCAGGAGAACTGATGAACTCGGGCGGCCTGTCGCGCCGGATCATCGACTTTGCCATTGCCTGCGTCGGCCATATCCGCGGCGGCCTTGGCATCGTCGCGATCATGGCGGCAATCATCATGGCGAGCATCTCGGGCTCGGCCGCGGCCGATACCGCCGCGCTTGCCGCCATCCTCATCCCGATGATGGCCAAGGCTGGCTATAACGTTCCGCGTTCGGGCGGCCTGATCGCCTCAGGCGGCATCATTGCGCCGGTCATCCCGCCATCGATGGCCTTCATCGTCTTCGGCGTAGCCGGCAACGTCTCGATCACCCAGCTTTTCCTTGCCGGCATTTTCCCCGGCATCCTGATGGGCCTGTCACTGATCATCGCCTGGCTCATCGTCGTGCGGAAGGACAATGTCCAGCCGCTGCCGAAGGCGTCGACGAATGAACGCCTGCGAGTCACCGGCCGTGCCGCCTGGGCGCTCGGCATGCCTGTGATCATCCTCGGCGGCATCAAGGCCGGCATCATGACGCCGACCGAGGCCGCCGTCGTCGCCGCCGCCTACGCGCTCTTCGTCGGCATGGTGATCTACCGCGAGCTGAAGCCGAGCGAGCTGCCGCATGTCATCCTGCGGGCAGCCAAGACCACCTCGGTCATCCTGTTCCTAGTGGCCGCGGCACTCGTGTCCTCCTGGCTGATCACCGCTGCCAATATTCCGGCCGAGGTCGTCGGTTACATCGAGCCGTTGATCGACCGCCCGATGCTGCTGATGTTCGCCATCATGATCCTGGTGCTGGTCGTTGGGACGGCGCTCGACCTGACGCCGACCATCCTGATCCTGACACCGGTCCTCATGCCGATCGTCAAGCAGGCAGGTATCGACCCTGTCTACTTCGGTGTTCTGTTCATCATGAACAACTCCATCGGCCTCATCACGCCACCTGTGGGGGTGGTGCTGAACGTGGTCAGCGGCGTCGCCCGCATTCCACTCGGAAAGGTGACGGCTGGTGTCTGGCCGTTCCTGATTGCCGAGACGCTCGTGCTCTTTCTGCTCGTCCTGTTTCCAGACCTCGTCATCGTGCCTGCACGCTGGCTCCATTAAACCTGTCTCAAACTCATCCATGGGAGGATAAAATGAGAAAACTTCTACTGACCACCACTGCCCTTGCTATCGCCTGCTCGTCGGCCGTCCCGGCCTTCGCCGAATTTAAGGCACGCAACATCCGTGTCTCGAACGGCATCAATGCCGACCATCCGGTCGGCAACGGCATCAATGCGATGCAGAAATGCCTGGACGAGAAGTCCGGCGGCAAGATCAAGCTGACGGCCTTCTGGGGCGGCGCTCTCGGCGGCGACCTGCAGGCCACGCAGGCGCTGCGTTCCGGCGTCCAGGAAGCCGTGGTGACGTCCTCGTCGCCACTGGTCGGCATCGTCCCGGCGCTCGGCGTCTTCGACCTGCCCTTCCTTTTCGGCAACGCGCAGGAAGCCTACAAGGTCCTCGACGGCAAGTTCGGCGACATGATGAACCAGAAGCTGGACGCTGCCGGCCTCGTCAACCTCGCCTATTGGGAAAACGGCTTCCGCAACCTGTCGAACTCGGTTCGCCCGGTCAACAAGTGGGAAGATTTCTCGGGGATGAAGGTTCGCGTCATGCAGAACAACATCTTCCTCGACACCTTCCAGAACCTTGGTGCCAACGCCACGCCTATGGCCTTCGGCGAAGTCTTCTCCGCGCTTGAAACCAAGGCGATCGACGCGCAGGAAAATCCCTATGTGACGATCGACACCTCGAAGTTCTTCGAAGTGCAGAAATACGTCACCGAGACCAACCACGCCTATACGCCGTTCCTCTTCCTGTTCTCCAAGGCGATCTTCAATACCTATGCGCCGGACGAGCAGGCGGCGCTGCGCGCCTGCGCCGTGGTCGGCCGCGATGTCGAACGCCAGGTGATCGGCGACCTCAACAAGAAGTCCCTCGACAAGATCAAAGCGGCCGGGCTTCAGGTGAACACGCTTTCACCGGAAGAGCAGAAGCGCATTCGCGAGAAGTCGATGGTGGTTTATGAAAAGCATAAGACCGAAATCGGCGCCGATGTGGTCGACGGCATCGTTGCCGAACTCAAGGAAGTCCGCAAATAGAGTAAGAAGCCGCTTCGTCTGAAGCGGTCAATTCTCCAAAGTAACAGGCTCGCGGCGCTTCAGGCGCCGCGAGCCTTTATCATTCGGGGATCGCCGGAAGCACCGCCGGGCGCTTCTTGAGCGTCTGTTCGCGGATGAAGATGAAAAGGCCGGAAGCGACAATCAGGGCCGCCCCTGCCATCATGCCGAACCGGGGCGTATCGCCAAAGAAAATCCACCCGAAGATCACCGCCCAGAGCAGCAGCGTATATTGCAGCGGCGCGACAGTCGCAGCATCGGAAATCTTGAGGGCGCGGTTGACCAGCATATGCGCTGCCATGGCAACGATCCCGAGCAGGCCGAGCAGAAGAAAATCGCGGCTCGATGTTATCGGTGACCAGTCCACGGGCGCGAAGGCAAGGCCCGCTACACCGGCGCCCATGACCTGGAAGAAGACCAGCGCACTATCCGGCGTGCCGCGCAGGAAACGTCCGGAGATCAGCATGAAGGCAAAGGCGGCGCTGCCGACGATCGAAATGACTGCCGGCGCGCTGAACATGGCGCTCGAAGGTTCGAGCGTGATAATGACACCGATGAAGCCGACGGCGATCGCCGTCCAGCGCCGCCAGCCGACCTTTTCGCCGAGCAGGAAGGGCGAGCACGCCGCAACATAGATCGGCGCCGCCAGCCAATAGGTCATGACGTCGGCGAGCGGCAGGTACATGACCGCATAATAGAAGCAGAACACTTCAGCAGTCGAAAACGCCACGCGGAAAAACTGCATGCCCGGTCGTTCGACGGTCAACAGATTGCCAAAGCCTGCCTTCCAGACCATCGGCACGAGGATGATCAGTGCCGCAAGGCTGCGGATCAGGACAACCTGACCAAGCCCGTAATTTGCGACGAGCCACTTGCCCATGGCATCGTTCAGGGCAAACATCAGCATGCCCAGGAGCATCAGCATCGGACCGGTCATGCTCGCGGTCTTGAGCACGGTCGCCGAGGATATATTCATTTGAATTGCACCTTAGAGAATGGAGACGTCGGACGTCCGCCGGCTGACGGTGAAGGCGCGATCGAGCTCGGGGTTGAGATCCAGCCCCAGACCCGGACCTGGCGGCACGGTGATCATGCCGTTATTCACCTCCGGGAGCGCCGTCACCAGATCGCGGTACCACGTTCTGTAGAACGCGCGCACGCTTTCCTGCACCAGTGCGTTCGGCGCGTTGAGAGACAAATGGGTCGAGGCACAGAGAACGACCGGGCCGGTGCAGTCATGCGGCGCGACCGGCAGATGCCAGGTTTCCGCCATGGACGCGATCTTGCGGGCCTCCGAAAGGCCGCCGCACCACGAAATGTCCAGCATGACGATGCCTGCGACGCCGGTTTCCAGGTAATCACGAAAACCCCAGCGGGTCGCAAGCGTCTCAGAGGCTGAGATCGGCGCCGGCGATACTTCTGCATAACGCTTCAGGCTCGACAGGCTATCCATCTTGATCGGATCTTCGTGCCAGAAGGTCTGGTACGGCGTCAGGGCCTTGGCGATCTGCATGGCCGGGAGGAGTTGCCACATGGAGTGGAACTCCACCATGATATCCATCTTGTCGCCGACGGCCTTGCGGATCTTTTCGAAAGGCTGAAGTGCAAGTTTCAGATCCGGCATCGAGATATATTGGCCTTTCGTCTTCTCCGCAGCCGCGTCGAACGGCCAGATCTTCATCGCCGTGATGCCCTCTTCAAGCAGCGACTCGGCCAGTTCGTCGGCGCGATGCAGAAAACCGTTCAGGTCGTCATAGGCTGTGCCACCGGTCAGACCGTAGTTGGCGGTCGCCTGTCCGGTCGCCTTCTTGATATATTCCGTGCCGGCGCAGGTATTGTAGGTGCGGATTTCCCGGCGGCTGAAGCCTCCCAGCAGTTGGGCGATGGGCTGGTTGGTGACCTTCCCGAAAATGTCCCAGAGGGCGATATCGAACGCCGAATTGCCCCGAACTTCCGCTCCAGAAGAGCGAAAACCCACATAGCCGACGAGTTCCTGCGCCAGAAGGTCGATCTGGAGCGGGTCGCGGCCGATGACCCGCGGAGCCACGTATTCGTGGATATAGCTCTCCACGGTCTCGGCACCGAAGAAGGTTTCGCCGAGGCCGGTAATCCCCTCATCGGTGTGGACGAGGACCCACAACAGGTTCGCACGCTCTGCAACGCGCACGGTTTCAAGCTTGGTGATCTTCATGTTTCCTCCCTTTGCGAAATTCAACCACAGGCCAAGGGCCTTGGTAAGGCAAGCCCCGCTATTTTGTCGCCCACAGGATAGTCATCCAAACTGGGCCTGCTGGCGCAGATCGAAAATTCTGAAAGCGATGAAAAAAAGGAGCGGACAGATCGTCCTTGTTGCGGAGCGCCTGTAGAACAAGAGCAAGGCGCGGAAAAACGAAAGACAGGAACGGGTTCGCCGCCATGAGATCACAGCTTCAGGCACCGCAGACCAAAACGAAGCTGCCGCATCGCGACAATGCGGGACGCTCGGCTCTTCCTCTTCCTGCAGGGCCAGAGGTCAAACAGCCCCCTGCCCGGGTGCCGCAGCCGGCAATCCGGAGAACCCATCCGCAGCAACCAGATCACTGTCGGCGCAGGCCTGGCTGAAGACCGGCACAGGCTGTCGGCTCCGGCCGCCCGACGCCGACCGGAAAGCCATTGCATGGTCGTCGGCTTGCGCAATGGGGATGGAGACATATGCAATCGTCAAGGCAGACCGCGGAAGCGGCTACATTCCAGAGTTTTGCGAACTGCTATCTGCGGGAGGTCAGTTCCGGCACCCGGATTGTCCACCGCAGCATGAGCGGAACGGTCGATGCCATCGAATGGCCACTGCCGCAGCAGCAGATCTTGCTGCGCGCAGAGATCGTCTCCGCGTCCGTCTGCGGACCGCAGCATTTCGGCAGGTTGTGGACGCGCACCGTGTCCGATACGTCCTGGCGGGCGGTCGAGCCGATGTCGGCGCTGCATTTCCTCCTCCAGGAAGCCTACCGGCAGATCGAGGACGGCCGGACCGATGCCCTGCGCAGCTTTGAACTGGAGCTGCTGGCGCGCGTTCTCGACAGCTATCAGCAGATGACGCTCTACCTCGAAAAGGCCTCTCCCGCGCCGCCGGACGAGGGACATTTCATCGAGGCGGAACAATCGCTCGTCTTCGGCCACTGGCAGCATCCAACGCCGAAGAGCCGGCAGGGCATGACATTCTGGCAGCAGGAACGATATGCCCCGGAACTGCGCGGACAATTCCAGCTACAGTATTTTGCCGCCAAGACAGAACATGTCCGCGAGGCTTCCGCGCGAACGATGCAGGCGCACGAAATCATCCGCTCCGAGCTTGGCGCATCCGGAGCCGGTCTCGGCATCGAAACGGACGAGTGCCTCATACCCATGCATCCGCTACAGGCCGAAGCGCTGCTTCTCGATCCGGGCGTGCAGACGATGCAGCGCGACGGCCGCCTGCGTCACCTCGGTCCCGCCGGGTCTCTCTTCACCGCGACGTCGTCGGTGCGCACCGTCTACAGCCCCCATTCCGACTGGATGCTGAAGTTCTCGCTTCCCGTGCGCATCACCAATTCCGTGCGCATCAATCGCCGCCCGGAGCTTGAAGCCGGGGTAGCGATGGCAAAACTGATAGAGGGCATCGGCTTTGCCGAGCGTTCCAAAAATTTCCGCATCCTCCAGGATCTCGCCTACATCACTCTCGATATACCGGGTCGGGAGGAAAGCGGTTTCGAAGTCATCCTGCGCGAGAATCCATTCAAGGGCGCGAGGGCACAGGGCGTCGTGACGGTCGCCGCCCTCACCGCCGACCCGCTTCCCGGCGACCTGTCGAGACTGGAGCGGACCATCCGCAGGCTCGCAGCCAGAGGCGGCGACGGCATTTCAAACACCGCGCTTACCTGGTTCCGGCGTTATCTTGGCTGCGCCGTCGAGCCATTGATCCGGCTTTACGACGACTACGGCGTGGCTCTCGAAGCCCATCAGCAGAACGCCCTCCTCGATATCGGCATGGGTTATCCGACCGCCAGCTACTATCGCGACAACCAGGGCTTCTATCTCTCGGATCGGTATCGCAGCCTGCTTGCCGGGCATGCGCCGGAAACGGAAACGATCGCCTCGCTCTATTTCGCTGACGCAGAAATCCGTGGCCGGTTCGCCTATTACCTGATCGTCAACCAGGTCTTCTCCGTCATCAGCCGCATGGGCCATGACGGACTTTGCGACGAGGGTGTACTCCTATTTGCCCTGCGGGCGCATCTGGAACACTGCGCCGAAACGATGTCCGGCGCCGGCCGGGATTTTGCAAGGCACGTTCTCGATCTGCCGACGATCACCTCGAAGGCCAACCTCACGACCCGCCTTTTCGATGTGGACGAACTGCAGTCGAGCGGCGTGCATTCCCTTTATCGGCCCATCCCGAACCCGCTGCGGGTTCCGATGGCGCTTGCAGCACCGAGGGCCGGCCATGCCATTGCCTCTTGAAGCCGCGGGAGAGCCTCGCGACCGCGTCATCCGCCAGCTCGTGGCGGCACTGCTGTTCGAGGGCATCATAGAGGTGCGCGAAAGCGCCTGTGACGGTGCGACGCAATTTCAGTGGATGCTCGGTGGCCGGGAATTCCGGTGCCGCGGCACGATCGGCCCGTTCGGACGCGCCCGCATCGCGACGGGCTCGGTGGAGATGAGGGCCGTGGATGGCCATTGGGAAAGCGCCTCGCTCGGCGCGATCATCCCGTCATTGCCCGGTACCGGGATCACGCGGGGCAAGCTGCTCGGCGAACTGGAGCAGACGATCGCCTTTTCCGAATGGAACCACCAAAATCTGCCCCTGAAGAACCGCCGCGCCCTCGCCTTTGTCGAACTGGAAGGTGCCATCGACGAAGGGCATCCGTACCATCCCTGTTACAGAGCCCGAAGCGGATTTTCGTTTGCCGATCATGCCGCCTACGGACCGGAAGCCGGGCAGGCATTCCAGCTCGTCTGGGTGCTCGTCGCGCAAAAACATCTCGCTCAGGCGCTACCGGGCAGCAGAGACGCCTTCTGGCGGGCCGAACTCGGCGACGAGACGTGGGCCGTGCTGGAGGCGAGGCGGAAACGGCTTGGCTTGGCAGCCGGAGATTTCGGGCTGGTGCCGCTCCACCCGTGGCAATGGAAAGACCTTGGCGAAACCATGGGCACGGGGTGGATCGCCGCGGGAGAGGCGCATTACCTCGGCCCCGCGGGTGATCGCTACGTGGCAAGCCAATCGGTCCGGTCCCTGTTCAATGTCGACCGACCGCTCGCGGCAAGCATCAAGCTGCCGCTCAACATCGTCAACACTTCGTCGCGCCGGACGCTGGAGCCGCATTCGGTGTGCACGGCGCCGGTGCTGTCCGCCTGGATCACCGGCATCGTCCGCGGTGACCCGCTGTTTGGCCGGGAATTTCCCCTCACCGTCCTGCAGGAATATGCCGGGATCATAGCCGATGCCGGAGGTCCATTGGCCGGCCAGCTGGGCGCGGTCTGGCGGGAGAACGCCGAGGCGATGCTGTCCCCCGGTGAGGCAATCATCCCGTTCAACGCCCTGATGATGGTCGAAGCGGACGGAAAGCCCTTTGCGGATGAGTGGATCGAGCGTTTCGGACTCATGCCATGGATGAACCGGCTTCTGGAGGTCGCCGTCCTGCCTGTCTGGCACCTCCTTGTCGCCCACGGGATCGCCGTTGAAGCCCACGGCCAGAACATGCTGCTCGTCCACCGCGACGGCTGGCCGGTGCGGCTTATCCTGCGCGATTTCCACGAGAGTGTGGAATTTGCGCCCGATTTCCTGCGCGAGCCGAAGAGAGTTCCGGATTTCGCTGCGCTGAATCCGCTCTACCGCCACGCGGAACCGGATCAGTATTACTGGACGGACAACCTCGATTCCCTGCGGGAACTCGTGATGGACACGCTTTTCGTGTTCAACCTGGCGGAAATCTCGCATCTTCTCGACGTCTGCTACGGACTTCCGGAGTTCCGTTTCTGGCAGCGGGTCGAAAGTCTGCTCGCCGGCTATGCGCAAGAGCAGGGCATGCAGCACCGGCAGTCGCTGCTGGGGCATGACCGCGCGCTCATCCTCACCGAATCCCTGATCACCCGAAAGCTCCTCGCGCTGAAGCCGGAATATCACCACGAGGTGCCGAATGCCTTGGCTGCCAAGACGTCTGAACGAAGGAGAAAGCCATGATCCAGATCGATGGACGGCTCTACGATCACGCCTATTTCGATGAAACTTCGCGAGACATTGCCGCACAGATCGGCCTTGCTGAAAACGACAGCGGACGCTACGCGGTCTGCTTCAGCGAGACGACGCAATGGCTTTCCCTGTTCTTCGCCATCCGCAAGGCCGGCGCCAGCGTCCTGCCGATCCATCCCGGCACACCCTATGCCGCCGCCCGAAAACTGGCGATCACGGCCAACTGCGACCGGCTGTTCTACAACAGCCTGACGGCCGAAGTGCTCGACGCGAAGCAAGAGGCGCCAAAGCCGGGCCGGCTGCTGCACATGAGTTCGGGAACGACCGGGGCAGCAAAATGCATCGCCCGGCCCTGGGCCGAAATCGACCGGGAGGTCGAAAGCTATGTTGCGACCTTCCGCCAGCCCGAAGGCATGACGCCGGTCATCTCCTGCCCGACCACCCATTCCTACGGGCTGATCTGCGGGATTCTCGTGGCTCTCAGGCGCGGCCAGGTCCCCGTCATCGTCGAGACCGCCAATCCCAAATATCTCCTGAAAGTCCTGCGCGAAACCGAGCGGCCGCTCCTCTATTCCTCCCCGGCGATCCTCCACACGCTCTCGCGGCTTTTGCCCGAGGGGGAAAAGCTTCATGCGGCGATGACCTCCGGCACACTGCTGCCCGATCCGTGGTTCGTGCAGATCCGTGCTAGAAGCGAGCATCTCTTCCAGCAATATGGCTGCTCGGAATCCGGCTGCATCGCCATCAACCCGGACATGCGTGCCGCCGGGGACATGGGTTTCGTCCTGCCGCATCTGACGGCCGAGACCGGATCGGGCGTTGACGATGCCGGTGAGATCGTCGTCCGGAGTGATGGCGGCGCGGCAATCCACACCCGCGACCTCGGTTACCGCCGCAGGGACGGCATGCTGGTCTTCGTGTCGCGCATGGACGACATGATCAACGTCTCAGGTCTCAACGTCTATCCCGGCGACGTGGAGGATGCGGTGATGGCTATGCCGGGCGTCACCGACGCCGTCGCCTTCCGCAGGAGCGACCGTTTTGCCGGCGAACGCGTGGCATTGCTCTACAGCGCCAATCAGCCGGTGCCACCGCAGGATATCCGCGCATGGTGCAGCCGCCATCTCGCCAGCCACCAGTTGCCGATGGAAATGATCCAGATCGCAGAAGTCCCCCGCCAGGCGAATGGCAAGATCAGCCGCCGCGAGGTCGCGGCCCGCCATGCGGCCGGCGAGTTCGCAGCCCCCGAAGCAGGAGTTGCCTCATGACGCGCGAAGATATTCTCGAAGCCGTCCAAACCGTGCTTTCCGAGCACATGACCCATCCGCATATGCGTGGCTTCGCACCGGAAGCGCGCCTCAACGAGGATCTTTATCTCGATTCCGTTCTGATCCTGCAGATCTTCCTCAATCTCGAGCTGGAATACGGCCTTGCCATGCCGGAAGAAGCGATCGCGCGGCAGGAACTCGACACGGTTGCGGATCTCGTGGCGCTCTATGTGCCGAAGGCCATCATTCCGTCATTCCCGATGACGGGCGGGACGGCGGATGAGGGCGTCCACGGTGAGGCCTACTACGACATCAAGGTGCATTGCTTCGTCAGTTGCGTCTGCGACGGTCTGAAACGGCAGGGGCTCGACCAGCGGCCCTTCTATTTCGGGGTCTGGGATGCGAGATTCACCGTCAGCGACAGCTTCCATCTCCTCTATCATTCGCCGGAGATAACCCAGGACTTCTTCCGCGACTGGTTCCAGCGGCTTTACCAGGTCCAGGTCCGGGAGTGGTACGACCCGGCAAAATCGAAGAGCGACAACCTCGCCACGCTTGTCGACCTCGTCGACAGCCGCCCGCAGACCGGCTCGGTCATGGTTATGCTCGACATGTTCCACCTCCCCGAGCGCGAGAACAAGTTCAACCAGAACCCCTTCCCGCATTATCTGATGCTGCAGAAGAGCGCCGACCCGGACAAGTGGTTCGTGCACGATCCCGATTACCGATGGGAAGGCGAGATCGAGCGGGAAAAGGTGATCCACGCGATCATGCAGCCGACGGTCGGCGGCGGCTACGTGTTCGACAACGCCCAGGCACGCAATCCCGCGCCGGAAGACCTCAGGGATTATTTCGAGGCCTGCTTCGTCGCTGAGCGCAATCCGTTATCCGACGCCGTACGCGGCATCATCACAGCCCATATCGACGGCCGCAACGGGCTGCAGCTAGCGAACCTGGCATCGGCGGTTCGCGAACTGCCGGTGATCAGCATCCGCAAATATGCCTATGAGCACGGTTTCGCTTTCTTCTGGCGCGCCCTGAAACTGCCTTCCGCCGAATTCGAAATCTGGTGCGAGGAGATCGAAGCGCTCGTGCAATCGCTGAAAAACCTGCATTACGGCTGCATGAAACTCGGCCAGACCGGCGACAGAAACCAGGCCGGTGCAGTCTTCGAGCGCCTTGACGAGGCCGATCGGCTGGAACGCAAACTGAAGGCCAGGCTTGGCGAGGTCTTTTCCGACTGGTGCGACCAAAATGTGCCGCTCACCGCCCCGAGGCTCAGAAGGGCCGCCGGATAAGGCGGAAACATGCATCTATCTCGCCGCTTCGCTTCTCCCAAAGCGTCGCGATGGGTCGGGGGGACTGATGACGGCAGCAAAGGCAACCTGGCCTTTGCTGCCGTCATCATAATATGACTATTGCATTCAAGTTTTTGATGGTAGATATGCGTCGCATGATAGGTAGTCCAACCATGTCATTCATATCATCGACCCATCCGTTGCATATCGTGGCGAGCGCTGGGTCAGCATATTAGACGAGCTCAGATACTCTGACCCCATGACCTTGGAAGCTGAAAGTCGTCACAGCCTCTATCTCGCCCACCGCTCTGCGCTGGTCGACTATGCCGCTCGGATCCTGGGCTCCCGGGAGGCGGCCGAGGATATCGTGCAGGAAGCCTATCTGCGTTTCGCGCCGGGCAAGACGACCGGCGAATCGGCGCGCCAGGGGCTTGCCTATCTCTATCGCATCGTCCGCAATCTCTCCTTCGACGTCCTGAAGCGCCGCAAGATCGAATATCGTGGCCATGCCGAAGACCCGCCTTTCTGGACCATTCCACAAGCCGCCGACAATCCGGAACAGACGGTGATGTTCGGCGACGAGCTGCGCGTGGCGGCAGCGGCACTCGATGCGCTTCCAAGCGAGATCCGGATTGCTGTGGAAATGTACCGGTTCGGTGGTCATACGCTCGAAGGCGTGGCCGACCACCTGGGCATCTCCGTCGCTACCGCCCATCGCCACGTGCGGACCGCCATGGTCAAGATCGCCACGGCGCTCGACAGGAAAAACGCCTGAATATCTCCACGCATGCGAAAAATCCGGACCAGTCAATCGTTCCTACGCAAGAAGGGGAATTTCGGATAGAGATCGCAAGACATCCGAAGCAGGTTGAGACTTGGCAGGGCACGACAAAACGGACGAGAGCATTCTGGAGGAGGCGATGGACTGGTTCCTGCGCCTGCGCGAACCACATCGTACAGCCGCCGACGAGCGCGATTTCAGCCTCTGGTTCAACCAGTCGCCTGCAAATCGCGATGCCTGGACGAAAGCCTGCAAGACCTGGGAGTTGATGGGTGAGACGACGCCCATCCACGAAGACCTCTGGCGTCCGGCCAGCCAAGCGAAAATGCTTGCCGCCCGCCGCCGACGGCGCGTCTGGGCTGCGGGTGCTGCGCTCGCGCTGGCGGCCTGTCTTGTGCTGGCGTTGGCCGGCCCTTCCCTCTTCATTCGCTACCGGGCAGATTTCAGGACGGCGACGGCCGAGCTGCGCAAGATCACGCTCGAGGACGGCAGCGCGGTCGAACTCGGCGCCGAAAGCGCAATCGATACGGATTTCGCCAACGGTGCACGGCATGTGACGCTGCTTTCCGGCGAAGCCTTCTTCGACGTCAAGCACGATCCGGCGCGGCCCTTTACCGTCACCGCCGCCGGCGTGAAGGTCACCGTGCTCGGCACCGCGTTCGACGTCCATATCAAGCCCGAAAATACGACGGTGGAACTTGTTCGCGGGGTAGTCGGCCTCACGGTCGACGGCGCGGCGCGCACTTTCGAGCTGTCTCCCGGCGATTCCGTGACCGTCAGCCGCACGGATGGCCAAGTGTCGCGAGCAAGACTGGCGCCGGAAGACATGGCGGCCTGGCGGAACGGACGGCTGTTCGTCAACGACGTGACGGTCGCCTCGGTGGTCGAGGAGCTGCAGCACTATCACTCCGCGTGGATCAGCATCCCGAGCGGCGATCTTGCCAATCGGCGCGTCACCGGCCTCTACGATCTCTCCGATCCCGATCGGGCGCTCGAAGCTCTGGTCCAGCCCTATGGCGGCAGGGTGCACCACGTTTCGCCCTATCTCAGGGTGCTTGCGCTTTTCTAGGCGGTTAAAATTCCCTGAAAATTTTTGCGATGGGGTGAAAAAAGCGCCGGGCGCAGTCGTCTCTACCCTGAAGCGCAGGCCGGGGGGCCTTGGCGAACACAGTGTAGCAGGAGACGGGGCGGATGATTTTGCCGGTGAGTGAAGTAGCGCGTGGCTTGGGGGCAAAGGGCAAGCGGAACGCTTTTGCAGTGAGCTTGATGGCAACGGTCGCAGCGGCCGCGATTGGCGGAAGCGTGATCTTTGCCGCCCCGGCCCTTGCTCAGACGGCGACGCGCAGCTTCAATATTCCGGCTCAGCCGCTTGCTTCGGCTCTCAATGCCTTCGGCCGCCAGTCCGGCCTCCAGGTAACCCTCGCTGCCTCGACGTCCCGCGGCGTCACAGCGCAGGCCGTCAGCGGCAATCTCACACCGGATCAGGCGCTCGCCCGCATGCTCGCGGGGACGGGCGTGAACTACAGGATCGCCAACGGCACGGCCGTCATCGGCACTCCAACAAGTGCTTCCGGCGATGTGCCGGCGGAAGGAGCCACGACGCTGAGGCCGATCGTCCTGCAGGGCCAGCCGGGTGCCGAAGGCGATGTCGGAGAAACCGTCATCGGACCTGAGCAGCTCGAGCGCATCAACCCGACCGACCTCGCGGACGTGTTCCGGGAACAGGCCGGCATACAGGTGGGCAGTTCGCTCCCCATGTCGCAAAAGGTCTACGTCCATGGGGTCGAGGAAACCAACCTCGCCGTCAGCATCGACGGCGCGCGCCAGAACAACAAGGTCTTCCACCACAACGCGACCAACCTGATCGACCCGAGCCTGCTGAAGGCGGTGGACGTGGACGCAGGCATCGCGCCGGCCGACGCCGGCCCCGGCGCGCTCGCCGGCTCGATCAACTACGAGACCAAGGATGCGATCGACCTCCTGGCGCCGGGCAAATCCTTCGGCGGCTTCGTCACGTCGACCTACAACTTCAACAGCGATACCGTGACGAACGGGCTTTCCGCTTACGGCAAGCGTGAGGGCTTCGAGTTCCTCGGCTATTTCAATTTTGCCAAAGGCGACGATTTTGTCGGCGGCAACGGCAGAGAAGTGTCCGGCACGGAGACCGATCTGCTCTCCGGGCTTGGCAAACTCGCCTATGAAGCGGAGAGCGGCGACCGCTTCGAGATCAGTTACGATCGCAGCCGCGACGACGGGCTGCGCCCCTACCGCGCCAATGCCGGGCATATCGTGCGGCCGCCATGGGAACCGCTGACACGCAATTACGAGATCGACCGCCAGAACTTCGTCTTTACCTATACGGACACGTCGCCCGAAGGCTGGTGGGATCCGAGAGTGGTGCTTGGCTATAGCGGCTCGGAAGTCACCGTGCCGGTCTATAGCTCTCTGGGGTATCAATATGACGCCACCGGCAACACGACCAGCTTCAATGGGAAGTTCGAGAACAAGTTCTCCTTCGATATCGGCAATATCGTCGCAGGCGTCGACTTCTATTCCGACATTGCGGATCTCGATGCCAACGTAGATTCGTCGAAGGAAAAAGCGCGGAATGTTGGCTTCTATGCACAGGCACGGCTGGAGCCTTGGGACCGCACCCGCCTTTCATTCGGCGGACGAGCGGACTACCAGTGGTTCACCGGTGTGGGTGGGCAGGATTACGACAATGGCGGCCTGAGCGCCAATATCTCCGGTGAATACGACCTGACGGACGTGCTGACCGCCAAGGCCGGCTTCTCGCATGTCTGGGCCGGCATACCGCTGGCAGAAAACTTCGTCATGAACCCGGCCTGGACCTATGGCACCGACGGGCCGGAACCAGTCACCGCCAATAACTACATGGTTGGGCTAGAGGCGGAATATGAAGGCTTCACTGCAGAGGCAAGCCTTTTCCGGACCGACATCTACAATGCGCGTGCGGTACGCTACAGCCCGCCCGCGACAGGCGCTATCATCGAACGGGACATGGTATCACAAGGGTTCGAACTCGGCGCAGGCTATGAGTGGGCGAATGGCTACGTGAAGGTCAAATACGCTCATATTCGAGTGGATATCGATGGCGTTCCTGCCGATTCCGATACCGGCAACTATCTCGCAACGCCGGTCGGCGATATCATAACCATCACGGCGGCCCACACATTCGTCGACTGGGGCCTGACCATCGGCGGCGATATCGAGATCGCCCCGGAATATGACCATGTCGCCGGCGGGGCGCCGGCCTACAAGGCCTATGAGGTGGTGAACGCCTTTGCCGAATGGAAGCCCGAGGCTATGCCAAACTTCACTTTCCGCGCCGAGGTCCAGAACATCTTCGACGAGACCTATGCCGACCGCGCCACCTACGGGCAGGAATTTGGAACCGTCAGACCGCTCTATGAGCCGGGCCGCAGCTTCCTCCTGACCGCCAAGGCGACGTTCTGAAGAACAGGATCTGCATTCACATGGCCGTGCGGCAATCGCACTCTGGGTTGCCGTGGCAGTGCGGGCGATATAAGTGGATATTATTACTCACCTTAAGGAGAGCGCTTTGTTACAGGCAACCGCAGAATGGCACACCGAGCACGGCGGAAAATACCTCGTCCAGTTGTGCAAGCATTTCGCTCACAAGATCGACGTCTCCTACTCCGAGACCCATGGGGAGTGCCGCTTTACCTGCGGCACCGCCATTCTCGATGCCGGTGACGGTGGCCTCAAGATCCTCGCAACGGCAGCCGACGAGGAACGGTTGGCGGAAACTGAATCGGTGATCGAGAGGCATCTCGTGCGCTTCGCATTTCGTGAAAACCTGGAAGTCCTGCAATGGCAGAGAGCGGATCGAGCCGCCTGAGGCCCGATCCGGCATTCGGCCAACGGCCAAGACATGGTGAGAGAATGAACTTGAGGACGGTCGCGGCTTTTGCCGCCTTTGCTTTTTTGGCTCTTCCTGCGCACGCGGTGAACATCCCGACTGCGAAAGGATCGGTGCAGGTTGCCACTTCGCCCGCCAAAATCGCAGTCTTCGATATCGCGGCGCTCGATACGCTCGATCACCTCGGCATCAGGCCAGCCGGCGTTCCGCAGAAGCTATACCTCCCTCAACTTGAGCCTCTGAAACAGGGCGCGGAAATCGTGGGCGATCTCTTCGAGCCCGATCTCGAGGCTCTCAGCGCGCTCGGTCCCGACCTGATCATCGTTGGTGGCCGTTCCTCGACCAAGGCCTCGGCGACTGCGCAGGTTGCGCAGACCATCGACATGACCATGGATGGCGACGATCTGGTTGCCCAGTCCAAGGAGCGGTTGGCCGCCTATGGCGCGCTCTTCGGCAAGACGGACGAGGCCGCTTCCGCCGTGAGGGACCTCGATGCCCGGCTGGAGGCCGCAAAGGCGGCGGTTGCCGGCAAGGGCAAGGGCCTGATCATCATGACCAACGGGCCGAAAGTCACCGCCTATGGTCCTGGCTCGCGCTTCGGCTGGGTGCATGCCGCGCTGAATCTGCCGGCGGCGGTGCCGGACATCGAAGCCGCCAATCACGGCGAAGCGATCTCCTTCGAGTTCATCGCCAAGGCAAATCCCGACTGGCTGCTGGTGCTCGACCGCGCCGCCGCGATCGGTTCCGGCGAACAGGGCGCCGAGGCGACGCTCGATAACGAACTGGTCGCCCGGACGACGGCCTGGAAGAAGAACCAGGTGATCTACCTGCCGGCCGCAGAATTCTATATAGCCGCCGGCGGCGTGCAGTCGATACAGCGTGTCGTTGCGACCATCGCCGAGGCGTTCACCGCCGCCAGATGAGCATCGCCGCCGCCCAGCAATCGTCGAAAACGGGGTGGATCGCCGGTCTGACGCTCGCGGTCTTTTTTGTTTGCAGTCTTTGTGTCGGCGTCAGCGACATGCCGATCGCCCGGCTGTTCTCGGACGGGCGGGCGCTCGAACTCCTGCTCGTCAGCCGCCTGCCCCGGACACTCGCGGCCATCCTCACCGGCGCCGGCCTGGCGATCGCCGGGCTCATCATGCAGACGCTTGCCCGCAACCGTTATGTGGAACCGTCCACGGCCGGAACGGCCCAGAGCGCCGAGCTCGGGATCCTGCTCATCACCCTCTTCTTCCCCTCCGCCAGTCTTCTGTTCAAAAGCCTGGCAGCGAGTGCCGCCGCTCTTCTCGGAACCTTGCTCTTCCTGATGACGGCGCACCGGTTTCCGCCGACGCAGCCCTTCCTCGTGCCGCTTTTCGGGCTCGTTTATGGCGGTGTAATCGGCGCGGCAGTCACCTTTGTCGCCTGGCAGGCCGACCTTCTGCAATATCTCTCGGTCTGGACCAATGGCGACTTTTCCGGTGTCCTGCGCGGCCGCTACGAACTCCTGTGGCTTGGGGCAGCGATGGTGGTGATCGCCTGGATCGTCGCCGACCGGCTGACCATCATGGCCCTCGGCCGCGATGCCAGCATCGGGCTCGGCATCGACTACGCCCGCATGCTGCAACTCGGGCTGATTATCGTTTCCGTTATTTCGGCGTTGAGCGTCGTCGTTGTCGGCATGGTTCCCTTCGTCGGCCTCGTTGTGCCGAACATCGTCTCCCGTCTGATGGGCGACAACATGCGCGGCACGCTGCCTTTCGTCGCCGTCAGCGGCGCAATCCTGGTGCTGGGCTGCGACATCCTCGGGCGGCTGATCCGCTATCCTTACGAGATTCCGGTTGGAACGGTGATGGGTTGCGTCGGCGGGCTCATCTTCCTCTGGCTTCTGTTCCGGCGGTCTTCCGATGTCTGAGCGTCGGCGCATGCCCGATCGTCGCCTTCTCTGTCTTGCCGCAGCCGCGCTCCTTTGCATGATTGCTTTCATGACGATCGGGCTGCGCGGCAATATCGGCTTCGTGCTCTCCCTGCGCGCCGCGAAACTTGCAGCCCTTTTGCAGGTCGGTGTCTCTATCGCCGTCTCGACGGTGATCTTCCAGACCGTTACCAACAACCGTATCCTGACTCCGTCGATCATGGGGCTCGACGCGCTTTACCTGTTCGGCCAAATGCTGCTCGTCTTCCTGCTTGGCGGACTTGGCTATGCCGCGCTCGACGCGCAACTCAAGTTCGGTGGCGAGATTATTGTACTGATGGCACTGGCAACCGGCCTCCTGCTGCCGATGCTCCGCCGCCGCACAAACATGGGTCTGATGCTGCTCGCCGGCATCATCTTCGGCATCCTGTTCCGCAGCCTGCATTCCCTGCTGGCACGCCTGATCGATCCCAATGACTTCGCCGTCGTCCAGGGCGTAAGCTTCGCCGATTTCAACGACGTCCGCACCGACCTTCTCGTCTTTGCAGCAATCCTGACCGTCGCCGGCATCGTGATTGTTTGGAGAGCGCGGCATGTGCTCGACGTCGTCGCACTCGGAGCCGATACGGCGACTGGGCTCGGGATCGCCTGGTCGCGCACCGTCACCGGGCTGCTGCTGCTCGTCTCGGCGCTTGTCGCGGTTTCGACGGCGCTGGTGGGACCTGTGGCATTTTTCGGCCTCCTGATCGTGGCACTTGCCGAACGCCTCGTCGATACGCGTCGTCACGCGGTTCTGCTGCCGGCATCCATGTTGACGGCCGTCATCATTCTCGTCGGCGGGCAGACGCTGTTTCAGCATGCGCTGGGCAGCAGTTCGACACTCGGCGTCGTCATCGAATTCGTCGGCGGCCTCGCCTTTCTTGTTCTGCTCGTTTTCGGGAGCCGCAAATGATCCGGATAGAAAACGTCTCGCTGCGGCACGGCCAGACGCAGATCCTCCATGACATTTCGCTGACGATCCCGAAGGGCGGCATCACCGCCCTGATCGGTCCAAACGGCGCAGGCAAGTCCTCGCTCCTGTCGCTGGTCGCCAGGCTGCAGCCGTTACAGGCCGGCAGGATCAGCGTCGACGGTTGGCATGTCGGCACGACGCCGAACCGCGATCTCGCCCGGATCCTCGCCATCCTCCGGCAGGACTCGATCGTCGCCAGCCGCTTGCGCGTGCGCGAACTCGTCGGCTTCGGCCGTTTTCCGCATGGGCGCGGGCGCCTGACACCCGACGATTATGCCGTCATCGACCGGTCGCTGCAGCAGTTCGACCTCACCGATCTCTCCGACCGCTTCGTCGAAACGCTTTCCGGCGGCCAGCGGCAGCGAGCCTTGGTAGCGATGGCCTTTGCCCAGGGGACGGACTATCTGCTGCTCGACGAACCGCTCAACAATCTCGACATGTATTTCGCCCGCGAACTGATGCGTTCGCTGCGCACGATCGCCAACGAAAACGGAAAGACCATCGTCATCGTGCTGCACGACATCAACCAGGCGGGCACCCACGCGGACCGGATCGTGGCAATGAAGTCGGGTCGAATCGTCGCCGATGGCACGCCTTCCGCGTTACTGACGCCCAAAACCCTTAAAGCCATCTTCGGTTTCGAGATGCAGGTGGAAACATTCGACAATACGCCGGTTGTCCTGCATTTCCGCTAACTTAGGGATCTTCAACGGGCGGAAATAGTAAAATTGCCCGGGTAGGCGAGCATCTGAGCCTTCGCCCTCCGACGATCGGGAATATCAGCTTGCGGCACCGTTGACAAATTGTCGACAAAGTGATGACATATTCTCATCAAGGCAGGGATGAGGCAATTGACGGGAAATCCGAAAGAAATTCGGGGCCGCCAGAGACGGAAGAGCAAGCGAGTGCCGATGGGCGTGGCTGCCAACAGCCGCCTTGCGGAACGTCATGAGCATCTCGTGGATTCCGCTGCCGATGCCTTCAATCAGGCGGCCTGCCCCGCCATCGGCAGGGAGTTCCCCGAGTGACGCCAACCGCCTCCACCCCCCTTCTGGCCGTGGACGACCTGTCGGTCGAGTTCGGCGCGTCGCGCGTCATCGAGAACCTGAGCTTTTCCGTTTCGGCGGGCCAAACAGTCGCGATCGTCGGCGAATCCGGTTCGGGCAAGTCGGTGACATCGCTGTCGATCATGCGGCTTGCGGACATGCTCGGCGCCAATTATCCGACCGGGCGAATTCTGTTCCAGACATCCGGCGGTGAGATCGATCTCCTGAAGCTCGACCAGAAGAGGATGCGCAGCATTCGCGGCAAGGAGATCTCGATGATCTTCCAGGAGCCGATGACTTCGCTCAATCCAGTCTTCACGATCGGCGACCAGGTGGCCGAAATCCTGAAGCTTCACGAGGGCAAGTCGAACAATGCAGCACTCGCCGAGGCGAAGCGCCTGCTCGACATGGTCCGCCTGCCGGATGCGGCGGAATTGCTGACCCGTTATCCACACCAGCTTTCCGGCGGCATGCGCCAGCGCGTGATGATCGCCATGGCGCTCGCCTGCCGGCCGCGGCTGTTGATCGCCGACGAGCCGACGACGGCGCTCGACGTCACCATCCAGGCGCAGATCCTCAATATCCTGCGAGATCTGCAGAAGGAACTCGGTGCCGCAGTCATCTTCATCACCCATGACATGGGCGTCGTCGCCGAAATGGCGGACGACGTCGTGGTCATGTGGAAGGGCAAGGCGGTGGAAAAGGGCAAGGCGCTCGATATTTTCGAAAGGCCAACCAATGCCTATACGCGCACGCTCCTCGCAGCAGTGCCGAAGCTCGGCAGCATGACCGGCGAGGAATTTCCCAAGCGCCTGCCATTGACCGTGCTCGAAGACGGAGAACCGAAGCTCTCGGGTGTCGAGCGTGTCCAGAATACCGCCCGCTACGCTTCCGCACCGCTGCTGTCGGTACGTGATCTTGTGGTGCGTTTCGACATCAAGAAGGGCCTGCTCGGCAGGGTCACCCACCGCGTCCATGCCGTGGAAAAGGTCTCCTTCGACATCCATCCGGGCGAGACGCTGGCGCTGGTCGGCGAATCCGGATCGGGCAAATCGACGATCGGCCGCACCATCCAGCAGCTTCAGAAGGCGACGGCCGGCAATATCACCTTCTCGGGCAAACCGCTGTCGGCGATGAGCATGGCCGAGCGGCACAACCTGCGCCGGGACGTGCAATATATCTTCCAGGACCCGTTCGCCTCGCTCGATCCGCGCAAGACGGTCGGCTTCTCGGTCGCCGAACCGATCCGCACCCATGGCCTTCTCGACAGTGAGAAGGAGATCGCAAAAACCGTCGATGCGCTGCTCGAACGGGTCGGGCTTACCTCCGCGCATGCCCGCCGTTATCCGCACGAATTTTCCGGCGGCCAGCGCCAGCGCGTCTGCATCGCCCGCGCGCTCGCCTCAAAACCGAAGCTGATCATCGCCGACGAGGCACTTTCGGCACTCGACGTGTCGATCCAGGCGCAGATCATCAACCTGTTCATGGACCTGCAGGAAGAGCGCGGCCTCGCCTACCTCTTCATCAGCCACGACATGGCCGTCGTCGAGAAGATGAGCCACCGGGTGGCGGTGCTCTATCTCGGCCAGATCATGGAATTCGGCAATCGCCGCCAGATCTTCGAAACGCCTTCGCACGACTATACGCGCCGGCTTCTGTCTGCCGTGCCGGTCGCCGATCCGCGCCGGCGCAAGCCGCTGGTGATGATCGAGGGCGACATTCCGAGCCCGGTCCGGGCTGTCGGTAACGAACCGGTCCTTCTCGCCCGGGAAGAGATCGCGCCAGGACATTTCGTGGCACGCGGCGCGTGACGATTTGACATTCGGTTTTACAACAGGAGCAAAAACGATGATAAAAATGCAGAGGGGTTTGCGGACGGCATTCGTGGCGATGGCGCTCGCAGGCACGGTTTTCGCGCCGGTCTCGGCTCTCGCCGCCGGCAAGCTGACGGTGTCCTCGCCGCAGGATCCGGGCAGCTGGGATCCGATCGACACTTTCCTGGTCAACTGGGCCTCGGTCTCGACCAACATCTTCGACGGCCTCACCTATCGCGGCCCGGACCTGAAGCTCGTGCCGGGTCTCGCGACTTCCTGGGAAGTGCTCGACAACGGCATGCGCATCCGTTTCAAGCTGCGGGAAGGCGTAAAATTCCACAATGGCGAGGCCTTCGACGCCGAAGCGGTGAAGTTCACCTTCGACCGCCTGCTCGGTCCGGAAGGCGCCAAGGGCCCGCAACAGTCCAACTACAACTCGATCGGCAGCGTCGAGATCATCGACGCCAACACGGTCGAATTCAAGATGAAGGTCGCCGATCCGGTGATCCTGACCAAGCTCGCCGGTTACGGCGGCATGATCGTTCCGCCGAAATACATCGCCGAAAAGGGCGATGCCTATTTCAACGCCCATCCGGTCGGCACCGGTGCCTTCAAGTTCGTCTCCTATGAGCCGAAGGTGAATATCGTTCTTGCCGCCAACCCCGATTACTTCGGCGGTGCTCCGAAGATTTCGGATCTGGAATACAAGTTCATCTCCGAGCCGGCGACAGCGGTTGCCGAACTGCAGGCCGGCCGTGTCGATATCGTCATTCCGCCGACCATTCCGATCGGCATGATCCCGACGATCCAGGGCAATGCCAAGCTTGCCGTGGTCACCTCTCCCGGCCCGACGGTCTATGCGCTGCGCTTCAATACGCGCGACGGCATCACCAAGGATCCGAAGGTCCGCCAGGCGCTGATCATGGGCGTCGACCGCGACGCGATCATCAAGTCGATCCTCGGCGGCCAGGCACAGCCGATCGCCAGCTTCCAGGGACCGCTGTCTTTCGGCTTCGACAAGGCCATGAAGCCGCTTCCCTACGATCCGGCCAAGGCACAGGCTCTGCTGAAGGAAGCCGGCGTCGCGCCGGGCACTGCCCTGCAGATCGACCTTCGCGGCAACGAGGCGACCTTCATCGAAGTCGCCCAGGCAATCTCCGCCTACCTGCAGACGATCGGCATCACCGCCACGATCAAGCCCTATGAGACCAACGTTCTGCTGAACGACATCATCCCGAATGGCAAGACGGGCGCGATGTTCCAGCAGTCCTGGGGTGGCTGGACGCTCGACTACGACAACACTGCGGTCGCGATGTACAAGACCAAGGAAAAGTGGAACCCCTACGACAGCGACCCGAAGATGGACGACCTGCTCGCCAAGCAGCGCACCATCACCAATGTCGCCGAGCGCGAGAAGGTGCTGCAGGAAATCGCCCATTACGCCGCCGACCGGGCGCTGGAAATGCCGCTTTACAACCTCAACGCCATCTTCGGCATCAACAAGCGCGTGAAGAATTTCACGCCGGTGCCGGACAGCCGTCTGAAGTTCACCGACGTCACCGTCGACTAAAAACTGCGCAGCCGCCGCCTTCGATCGGAGGCGGCGGCTCGAACAAGAACAAGGGAACGAGAGATTTGGCCGCATTCCTGATAAAACGCTTGGCGCAGGCGATTTTCGTGGTGATCGCCGTGACCCTGACGGTCGCCTTCGCGATCCGCCTCACCGGCGACCCGGCGCTGATGCTGACGCAAGGCGCGGGCAGCGTCACCGAGGCCGATCTCGTGAAAATTCGCGAGGGATTGGGGCTCAACGAGCCGTTCCTGGTCCAATATTTCAATTTCCTGAAGGGCATCGTGACGCTCGATTTCGGCAACAGCTTCCTCGGCGGCACGCCCGTTTCGCTACTGATCGGCAAGGCTTTGCCCGCGACGCTGTCGCTGGCCTTCACCTCCCTGATCGTCTCGATCGTGATTTCCATCCCGCTTGGCATCAAGGCCGCCACCGCCCGTGGCAAATGGGCCGACCAGATGATCCGAATCCTGTCGCTCGTCGGCCTGTCCTTCCCGAATTTCTGGCTGGCGACCATGCTGGTGCTGCTGTTTGCCATCTCCATCCCGCTGCTGCCGCCAAGCGGCATGGACGGATTTGAAAGCTTTGTCATGCCCGCCGTCACCATGGGCATCATCCTGACGGCGACCAATGTCCGCCTGGTGCGCACCACCATGCTGGAAACGCTGCGCTCACAATATATCATGGTCGCCCGCGCCAAGGGTCTCAGTGAAAATGCCGTGCTCTACAAGCATGCGCTGCGCAACTGCGCCATTCCGCTGATCACCTATTTCGGCCTGCAGTTCGGCGGCCTGCTCGGCGGCATCGTCGTCGTCGAGCGCGTCTTCAACTGGCCGGGGCTTGGAACGCTTGCCTTCGACGCCGTCGGCGCCCGCGACTATCCGGTGCTGCAGGCGGTTATCACCGTCCTGTCGCTGATGATCATCGGCATCAACCTTCTGGTCGACATTGCCTACGGCCTCGTCGATCCCCGCATCCGGACGGAGTGAGAGCCATGGTCTCGCGCAGTGCTTCCTCGAATTTCCTGAAGCTCGAATTCGTCCTCGGCGCCCTTCTGGTCGGCGTCATCGGCCTTGCCGTCATCTTCTCCGGCGTGATCTTTCCAGGCGGCGCCGAAAAGATCGACCTGATGTCGCGGCTGGTGCCGCCATTCACGAAGCCGGCACATGTCCTCGGCACCGACCCGCTCGGCCGCGACGTGCTGGCGCGCGTCATGGCCGGCGGCAAGATCTCGCTGCTGGTCGGCTTCGTGTCGGTGGCGGGCGGCGTGGTCTTCGGAACCGTCATGGGCCTGGTCGCCGGTTATTACCGCGGCATCTGGGACATGCTGGTGATGCGCTTTGCCGATATCCAGCTGGCGCTTCCCTTCATCCTGCTCGCCATCACCTTCATCGCCATCGTCGGCGGCGGGCTGGCGAACACCATCATCCTGCTGATTGTCTCGCAATGGGTGCAATATGCACGGCTGGTGCGCGGCTCGGTGCTGACATTGCGCGAGCGCGAATTCATCCTTTCGGCGCGGGCCATCGGGGTCAAGGACTGGCGGATCATTGTCCAGCACCTGCTGCCCAACCTGATCGGACCGGTCATCGTGCTGATGACGCTCAACGTCGCCACCAACATCCTGCTCGAATCGAGCCTCACCTTCCTCGGTCTCGGCATCGACCCGACCATTCCGAGCTGGGGCGGCATGCTGGCGGAAGGCCGCACCTACCTGCAGACGGCCTGGTGGGTCAGCGTCTTCCCCGGCCTTGCCATCCTCCTCACTGTGCTGGGCCTCAACCTCCTCGGCGACTGGCTGCGCGACAGTCTCGATCCCACAGGCAGAACATCCGCATGACACTGATCCACGAACAAGAGGTCGAGCGCACGCTCGATACCCTCATCGAACGCTTTTCCAGCGCCAAGGGTACCAAGCTCGAAGCCTGGGTCTTCGACGACGAGAAGAGCCGCAGGCAAGCCGAAGCGAAGCTTGCCGCCCAAGGCATCGAGGCAAAGTTCCGCAGCGCCTACAAGCCCCTGCTGCATTTCTTCCTCGAAGAGGTAGAACTTGAGAACCTCACGGCCCTGCATGTGGTCTATCCCGTTTACAAGGCCTGCCCGAAGAACCGTTTCCTGCTCGAAGCCTATCCTCTGGCGGGCCTCGCCGGTGAAGCACAGCCGACCTTCGAAGCGGGGAACGAGGATGCCTTCTACACGGTGACGCTGACCGCCAAGAGCGGCGGCACCGAAACGCACAAGGTCTTCGCTCCGAACCGGCTCCACACGGATTTCATCGGCGAAACGCTGCTGTCGCCGACAGGCTGGCTGGCGGTCGATGGCGGAATTGGCGAGCGGCTGGAAACCGATTACGAAGTCCTGTTCATCTCCGCCGTCGAAGCCGTCGCGGCCCATGACTGGGGGGCGAAGGAACCCTATTTCGACGAACTCAACATCACCGTCATCCTGCCGGCCGAAGACCGGCGCCTGGCGGTGGGCGAAGAGGTCGTCAGCCTACGCGAGGCGCTGCACGAGGATTTCTATTTCACGCTGCTGGAAGTCTTCCAGAAGAAATCCGGCCGTCCGATCGGCGACCGTGGCCTGCAACCGGGCCAGATCATTCCGGAAATCCGCGAAGGCGAAACCATCTCGGTCCGCATCGAAACCCGGCCGCTCTGGACCTCCGAGGCGGTGGCTGAGCCGCAGCGCCTCGCCTCCGCCGTGTCGCCGATCCCGGTTTCGCAGATCCGCCGGGAACTCACAGCCATAAATGGCGTCGCCTTCGAAGCCCGCTCACGGAGCGGCCGTGCCATCGAAGCCCGTTATCACGCAGGCGGCGACAAACCCGTCATCATCAGCGGCGGCCAGCATGCCAACGAGACGACCGGGATCGTCGGCGCGCTACGCGCCGCACAGACGCTGAACTCAAGAGAAGACGCGCATTTCGTCATCTCGCCGCTCGAAAATCCGGACGGTTACCAGGTGCATTGGCGCCTCCGCGCCGACAACCCGCTGCACATGCACCACGCGGCCCGCTACACCGCGCTCGGCGACGACCTCGAATATCGCTCGGGCAAGGAGCTTTTCGAAAAGGCGATCCGCGTCGAGGCGGAACGCCTGAGCGGTGCGAAGCTGCACGTCAACTTGCACGGCTATCCTTCGCATGAATGGACGCGGCCGCTTTCCGGCTACGTGCCGCGTACGTTTGCGATGTGGACCGTGCCGAAGGGCTTTTTCCTCATCATGCGACATCACGCCGAATGGACGGCGCAGGCGGAAATCCTGATCGACCGCGTCAGCCGCCACCTTGCCGCCATTCCCGGCCTCGTCGCCTATAACACTGCACAGATCAAGCTGTTCGAAACCCATGCCGGCGAGACCGGCTTCCGCATCGTCAACGGTTTCCCCTGCCTGATCTCGATCGACGACCGCCATACGGTCCCGCTGACGCTGATCACCGAATATCCGGACGAAACCATCTACGGACCGGCCTTCATCCAGGGCCACACGGCGCAGATGGAGACGGTGCTTGCTGCCTATGACGCGATCCAGGCGATCGAGGAGCCGGCCCCGATCTCGGAACCCGCGGTATAGTCACCGGTTAAATGCAGGACAAACATTTCCAGGTGCACACGACATTGGCGCGTCGCGTGACTTGGGGCCTGTTGACAAAGAGGATTCCCAAATCTGCGGAAGCGCCATGGGGCGCTCATTTGCGCCTTGCCGATATCGGGCACCCGTTGCATGTCAGCAGACATGGACGTGGTGAAGGTCCAGCCGAGATCGATCTGGCCATCTTCTAGGCCGAGGCGTGCGGATTATGGGAAAGCGTGGTGATTGCCATGGAAGGCTTCGCCAAGTGTGATCAGCCCGTGGGCCGGCAAATTGCAGCCCCGGACCGCACTAGCTCTCTCCGCCGGGCGTGAAGCGGGCGACCAGCGCATGCCGGTCACCCGGATAGGTGAAGCGCACGAACGTTACCGGGCCGTTGCTGCCCCATGTTCGCCGTTCGATGACGAGACAGGCCGCGCCCCTGGGAATATCGAGCGTTTTTGAGACCTGCGCATCGGCTGACAGCGCGTAAATCCGGTGTTCGGCAGTGCTCCACGGGATCTGGCTGATAAGCCAGGTCCCCGGCGCCGATTTCGAAAAGTCCTCGCCTGTCGCTTCGGGCACGGTCGCAAGGTTGATCAATCGCTCTTCAAGGCAGAACGGCCGCTCACCGGCGTGATGAAGGCAGACGAGATCGAGGACCGAAGCGGCTCCCGAAAGCTCCAGATGTTGCCGGTCGATGGGGCTTGCCTCGCGCTGAAACCGCTTTTCCAGCCGATAGGAATAGGGAAGCTTGAGGGAACGAACTTCCGCCTCGATACTATGGATTTCGAGCACGGCGGCCTGCGTCGCCGGTTGCGCCACGAAACTGCCGGACTTCTTGCGCCGTTCGATCAGCCCGGCCCGTGCCAGATGCGTCAGCACCTTGTTGGCGGTCATCCGGGAGCAGCCATATTGCACGGCAAGATCGACCTCGAAAGGCAGGCGGTACCCGGGAGGCCATTCACCGGAAACGATCCGTCCCTCTATGTCGCTCAAAATGCGATGATGGAGGGTGGCTTCCTTGCCATTGGTCATAGTGTCAGCATTTCCTGCATTACCGTCCTGAACCGCCGGCCGATCACATCCCGTTGGACATGCCGTCCGCCTTCGACCTGTTTGCGGCCAAGCGCCCAGACGCAATCCACCGCAATGCCGCCCGAAAATATCCAATGATCGAGAATCTGATCGGCGGCAAGGTAGGGAACTTGCTCGACATCGAGCGAAACGATATCGGCGTAATTGCCCTGAGCCAAGCCGGGGGCCGCTTTGAGCGCCATTCCGCCGCCCGAAAGCGCCGCTTCGAACAGCCGCCGCCCTGTCGACCCCTCCGGCCTTGCCAGGACGTTACGCCTCTTCAGGCTAAGGCGCTGGGAATACTCAAGCTGACGCAGCTCCTGCGCCACGGAAATCAGTATGTTCGAATCCGAGCCGATGCCGACGCTGCCGTTCTGGCCAAGGAAGAGATCACCGGGGAATATCCCGTCGCCAAGATTGGACTCGGTGATCGGGCAAAGCCCGGCGACGGCGCCGCTGTCGGCCATGCGGCGCGTTTCATCCTCCGTCATGTGCGTTGCATGGATGAGACACCAGCGTTCGGTGACCGGCATGTTCGTGAGCAACCAGTCGACGGGTCGGGCACCGGACCAGGCGAGGCAGTCCTCGACCTCTTTCACCTGCTCTGCGACATGGATATGCACAGGCCCATCACTTGCCATCGGCACGACCTGCTTGAGATCCTGCGGGGTTACGGCTCGGAGACTGTGGGGAGCGACGCCGAGTTCCGCGCCGGGCATCGCCGCAGTCAGGCGCTGGCAAGCATCCATGGTCTTGGCGAAATCATCGACCGAGTGGATGAAACGGCGCTGGCCTTCGATCGGCTCCGCGCCGCCGAAGCCCGAATGGGCATAAAAGACCGGCAGCAGGGTCAGGCCAATTCCCGCCTCCGCGCTTGCAGCCGCGATGTGTTCGGCCATCTCGGCGATATTGGCGTAATGCCCGCCATCCCTGTCGTGGTGGAGGTAATGAAATTCGCCGACCCGCGAAAAGCCGGCTTCCAGCATTTCCATATAGAGCTGTGAAGCTACGGCCTCGACCTGCTCCGGCGTCATCGACAGCGCGAACTTGTACATCAGCGTCCGCCAGCTCCAGAAGCTGTCGTCGCCCGGACCGCGAACTTCCGTAAGGCCTGCCATGGCGCGCTGGAAGGCATGGCTGTGCACGTTCGGCATCGCCGGCAGCAGAACCTTGTGACGTTCGTCTTCTGCCGTCGCCTCGACGCCGATCTCCACCCGGGCGAGCCGGTCTGCCTCGATCGTCAACCTCACATTCTGCTGCCAACCTTCCGGCAGAAGAGCCAATTGCGCATGAAGCGTGGCCATGGGCGCCTTCCCTTTTCCTCAAGGAGACCAAAATTCTTCTTGTCACTCGAATTATTATGTATATACATGTTCCTCCATAAGGAAAGGCAAAAAGCTTATGGATGGGGAAGAATCTTCAAAAGCTGCAGCGGGTTCCGCATCGCTTTGGCGCAATGCGCGGATCGCCACTTTCGCTCCCACGGCATCCGGCCTCGGCGAAATCGAAGCCGGCGCGCTCGCCGTGCGCAACGGGCGGATAGCCTTCGTCGGCGCACTGGCCGACCTGCCTGCCGAATTTAAAGATTCCGAAAACCAAACCGATTGCGAAGGGCGCTGGATTACCCCGGCTTTGATCGACTGCCACACCCATCTGGTATTTGGCGGCGACCGCGCGATGGAATTTGAAATGCGCCTTGCGGGGTCGACCTATGAGGAGATCGCACGGGCCGGCGGCGGCATCATCTCGTCCGTGAAAGCAACCAATGCCCTCTCGGAAGAGGAGCTTCTGGAGCAGGCGCTTCGCAGGCTGGACGCGCTGCTGGCCGAGGGTATCTGTACGGTCGAGATCAAGTCCGGCTACGCGCTGAACATCGAGGGCGAGCTGAAGATGCTGCGGGTTGCCCGCAGGCTTGGCGAAGTCAGGCCGGTGCGGATCGTCACGAGCTGGCTTGCCGCGCACGCGACACCGCCGGACTACAAGGGCCGCAACGGTGATTACGTCACCGACGTGGTCCTGCCGGGCCTTGAGGCTGCTCATTCGGAGGGGCTCGTCGATGCTGTCGATGGTTTCTGCGAAGGCATCGCTTTCTCGCCCGCCGAAATCAGCCGAGTTTTCGACAGAGCGAAGGCATTTGGGCTTCCCGTCAAACTGCATGCGGAACAGCTCTCCGATCTCGGCGGCGCGCGCCTCGCCGCCTCCTATGGCGCGCTGTCGGCCGACCACCTCGAATATCTTTCCGCACAAGACGCCAAGAGCATGGCTGAAGCCGGCACGGTGGCCGTGCTGCTGCCAGGTGCCTTCTATACGCTTCGGGAAAAGCAGGCGCCGCCCGTCCAGGCATTGCGCGAGGCCGGCGCCCGGATCGCGCTTGCGACCGACAGCAATCCGGGCACCTCACCGCTGACCTCGCTGCTCATGACCATGAACATGGGCGCGACACTGTTCGGCCTGACGGTCGGGGAATGCCTTGCCGGCGTCACGCGGGAGGCCGCGCGTGCACTCGGCCTTCAGGCCGAAACCGGCACGCTTGAAGTCGGCAAATCCGCAGATTTTGCGATCTGGGATATCGAGCGGCCGGCCGAGCTTGTCTATCGCATCGGCTTCAATCCGCTGACGGCACGGATCTACAAGGGCGAGAGGGTTTCCGCATGAACATCGTTCTGACACCCGGCTCGGTGAGCCTCCGCGAGCTTCAGGACATTTATTGGAACGGTACGCCGGCCCGTATTAATCCTTCGTTTGACGCGGGGATCGAGAAGGCCGCGGCCCGGATCGCCCAGATTGCCGCAGGCAACGAGCCGGTCTACGGCATCAACACCGGCTTCGGAAAACTGGCCTCGATCAAGATCGACAGCGCCGACGTCGCAACGCTCCAGCGCAACCTGATCCTGTCGCATTGCTGCGGCGTCGGCGCGCCGCTTGCCGAGAATATCGTTCGCCTGGTCATGGCGCTGAAGCTCATCTCGCTCGGGCGCGGCGCATCCGGCGTCCGTCTCGAACTGGTCCGCCTGATCGAGGCTATGCTGGAAAAAGGCGTGATCCCGCTCATTCCGGAAAAAGGCTCAGTCGGTGCCTCGGGCGATCTGGCGCCGCTCGCGCATATGGCGGCCGTGATGATGGGCGAAGGCGAAGCATATTATCAAGGCACGTTGCTGCCCGCCGCCGCCGCCCTTGCGAAAGCCGGATTGAAACCGGTCGTGCTTGCGGCCAAGGAAGGCCTTGCCTTGATCAACGGCACCCAGACCTCCACGGCATTGGCACTGGCTGGCTTGTTCCGCGCACATCGTGCCGCCCAGACAGCACTGGTAACCGGTGCGATGTCGACGGATGCAGCCATGGGCTCCTCCGCACCTTTCCACCCGGATATCCACACGCTTCGCGGCCACAAGGGCCAGATCGACGCGGCCGCGGCTCTGCGCGCGCTGCTGTCGGGTTCGGCCATCCGCGAAAGCCATCTGCAGGGCGACGAACGGGTGCAGGATCCCTATTGCATCCGCTGCCAGCCCCAGGTGGACGGTGCGTGCCTCGACCTCCTGCGCTCGGTCGCCCGCACGCTCGAGATCGAAGCCAACGCAGTGACCGACAATCCGCTGGTACTTTCGGATGACACCGTCGTTTCGGGCGGCAATTTTCACGCCGAGCCAGTGGCCTTTGCCGCCGACCAGATCGCACTCGCCATTTGCGAAATCGGCGCGATCTCCCAGCGTCGCATTGCGCTGCTCGTGGACCCGACCCTCTCCTATGGGCTGCCCGCCTTTCTCGCCAAGAAGCCGGGGCTCAATTCCGGGCTGATGATCGCGGAAGTCACCTCCGCGGCCCTGATGTCGGAAAACAAGCAAATGTCGCATCCGGCTTCGGTCGATTCCACGCCGACCTCCGCCAATCAGGAAGACCACGTTTCTATGGCCTGCCATGGCGCGCGCCGGCTTCTCCAGATGACCGACAATCTCGCGACCATCGTCGGCATCGAGGCGTTGACCGCGGCCCAGGGTGTGGAACTGCGCAGCCCGCTGACGACCAGCCCGGAACTTCAGAAGGTGATCGCCACCATCCGCGCGGTCGTTCCGAGCCTGGAAGAGGACCGCTACATGGCGAACGACCTGAAGGCGGCCACCGATCTCGTCGCCACAGGGGCGCTCGCTGCGTCCGTCTCACCGGATATCCTCCCGGTCCTGGAGGCGTGAATGGCTGTCTTTGAAACCAGCCAGGGCACTTCCCCCGTCATTCTCGGTTTTCCGCATACGGGAACCGAAGTGCCTAAAGCGGTCTGGGACCGGCTAAACGACAACGGCCGTCTGCTTGCCGATACCGACTGGCACATCCACCGGCTCTATGACGGTCTTCTGGCGGATGCGACGACGGTGCGCGCCACATTCCACCGTTATGTGATCGACGCCAATCGCGACCCGCAAGGTGCGAGCCTTTATCCCGGTCAGAACACGACCGGCCTCGTGCCGGAGACGGATTTTGACGGCAAGAGCATCTGGAAGCAGGGCGCCGCGCCGACCGGGGCCGACACCGCCGATCGGCTGCGGGATTTTCATGCGCCCTACCACGCCGCACTTGCAGCCGAAATCGAGCGGGTAAAATCCATTCACGGAATAGCCGTACTCTACGATTGCCACTCGATCCGCTCGCATATTCCGTTCCTGTTCGAGGGCATCCTGCCCGATTTCAATATCGGCACGGACATGGGCAGGACCTGCGCCCCGGCGATCGAACAGGCGGCACTCGCTGTGAGGACCGCAGCTTCGGGCTATACCAGCATCATCAACGGTCGCTTCAAGGGCGGCTGGACGACCCGGCATTACGGCAGACCGGAAACCGGCGTCCACGCGATCCAGATGGAGCTTGCCCAGTCTACCCATCTTGCGGCGGAGACCCCGCCCTTCGCCTACGACCCGGCCAAGGCAGAGCGTCTGCGAGTCCATCTCAAAGATATCCTGACGCGGATCGAGCGGATCGCCTTCGACCTCGTGTCACAGAAAAACAACAACCGATAAAGGGAACGTTCCGATGACCAATCCCCGCCACAATATCCGTGAAATCCGCGCCCCGCGCGGCAACCAGCTCAACGCCAAAAGCTGGATGACGGAAGCGCCCTTGCGCATGCTGATGAACAATCTCGATCCCGATGTGGCAGAAAACCCGAACGAGCTGGTCGTTTATGGCGGCATCGGACGCGCCGCCCGCACCTGGGACGACTTCGACCGTATCGTCGCGACGCTGAAGACCCTCACGGAGGAAGAAACGCTACTGGTGCAGTCAGGCAAGCCGGTCGGCGTCTTCCGGACCCATAAGGATGCGCCGCGCGTTCTCATCGCCAACTCCAACCTCGTGCCGCACTGGGCGACATGGGACCATTTCAACGAACTCGACAAAAAGGGCCTTGCCATGTACGGCCAGATGACGGCCGGGTCGTGGATCTATATCGGCACCCAAGGCATCGTGCAGGGCACCTATGAGACGTTCGTGGAAGCCGGACGCCAGCATTACGGCGGCAATCTCAAGGGCAAGTGGATCCTGACCGGCGGTCTCGGCGGCATGGGCGGCGCGCAGCCGCTTGCCGCCGTCATGGCTGGCGCCTGCTGCCTGGCGGTCGAATGCAATCCGGACAGCATCGATTTTCGCCTGCGCACCCGCTATGTCGACGCGAAGGCGGAAACGCTCGACGAAGCCATGGAGATGATCACCCGCTGGACGGAAGCGGGCGAGGCAAAGTCTGTCGGCCTGCTCGGCAATGCCGCGGAAATCCTCCCCGAAATGGTCCGTCGCGGCATCCGCCCGGACATGGTCACGGACCAGACCTCCGCCCATGACCCGATCAACGGCTACCTGCCGAAGGGCTGGACGATGGCCGAATGGAAGGCCAAACGCGAAAGCGATCCGAAGGCGGTGGAAAAAGCAGCCCGCGCCTCGATGCGCGAACATGTCGAGGCGATGATCGCCTTCTGGAACGCCGGCATCCCGACGCTCGACTACGGCAACAACATCCGCCAGGTCGCCAAGGACGAAGGGCTGGAAAACGCCTTCGCCTTCCCCGGCTTCGTACCGGCCTATATCCGCCCGCTCTTCTGCCGCGGCATCGGCCCGTTCCGTTGGGCAGCCCTCTCCGGCGATCCGGAAGATATCTACCGCACCGACGCCAAGGTGAAGGAACTGCTGCCGGACAATACGCATCTGCACAACTGGCTCGACATGGCGCGCGAACGGATTTCGTTCCAGGGCCTGCCGGCGCGCATCTGCTGGGTGGGCCTCGGCGTCCGCCACAAGCTCGGCCTCGCCTTCAACGAGATGGTCCGCAACGGCGAGTTGAAAGCGCCGATCGTGATCGGCCGCGACCACCTCGATTCCGGATCGGTCGCCTCTCCCAACCGGGAGACGGAAGCGATGAAGGACGGCTCGGATGCGGTATCCGATTGGCCGCTGCTGAATGCGCTCCTGAACACGGCCTCCGGTGCCACCTGGGTATCGCTGCATCACGGTGGGGGCGTCGGCATGGGCTTTTCGCAGCATTCCGGCATGGTCATCTGCTGCGACGGCAGCGAGGACGCCGACCGCAGGATCGAACGGGTGCTCTGGAACGACCCGGCCACCGGCGTCATGCGTCACGCGGATGCAGGCTATGAGATCGCCGTGGATTGCGCTGTGGAAAACGGACTTCGCTTGCCCGGCATTCTCGGAAACTGAACCCATGAAGATCCTGCGCGCATCCGACTACAAGCGAATGCCGTGGAAGAACGGAGGCGGCGAGACGGTGGAGATCGCCGTCTTTCCCGCCGGCGCATCGATGGAGGACTTCGACTGGCGTGTCAGCATAGCGACCATCGCCTCAGACGGGGCTTTCTCGACCTTTGCGGATGTGGACCGAACCCTGTCGGTCCTTTCGGGCGGCGGGATAGAGCTGACGATCGACGGCTGCAGGCCCGTCACTCTTGAGGATAGTTCCGAGCCCTATCCGTTTCCTGCCGACAGGCCGGCTGTGGCCACGCTGCTCAATGGCGTGACGACAGACCTCAACGTGATGACGCGGCGCGGGCGGTTTTCCCACCGCGTCATCAGGTATCCGACGCCCGTGTCGCTGCCCGCATCCCCATCTCCAAGGTTGGTTCTTGCCACCGGGAGGCACACGATTGCATTTGGTTCGGAGAAAACTGATCTCGGACCGTTTGATTGCCTTGCCTTCGGTGCCGAAGTGACGGGCGACCTCGTTATCTCAGGTGGTTCAGCGGTTTTCGTAATTGAGTTCAATCCGGAAGGTGGGATACCCTCCTCGGCCTGAACTCACTTGCCGCCGTCCACGCTGATGATCTGCCCGGAGATCCAGCCGGCGAAGTCGGATGCGAAGAACATCACCATCGCCGCAATGTCGTCGGGTGTACCGAGGCGCTTCAGCGCAATATTCTGCAGGAGCCGCGCCTGCCCTTCCTCGCCCATCGCCTCCCATTGTCGTTCGGTCGCCGGGTTCGAGCGCACGAAGCCGGGCGCGACATTGTTGACGGTGATGCCCCACGGCCCCAGTTCATGGGCGAGCTGACGCGTCAGCCCGATCTGGCCGGCCTTGGCGCTGGCATAGGCCTGGATTCCCGTCAGCGAAATTCCGAGGCCGGCGCCGCTGGAAATATTGATGATGCGCCCGGCGTTTTTCCGCTTCATGCCCGGCGCGACCGCCTGGGCCATGAAGAAGGCGCCGGACAGGTTGACGTCGAAGATCGTCTGCCAGTCGCTTTCGGATATCTCCTCGATCGGCCGGCCCACCTGCCCGCGCACGCCGCCGGCGTTGTTGACCAGGACGTCCGGCGCGCCGGAGGCCACCTCGATCGCCCGGACGATCTCCTGCACGGCACTGCGATTGCCGACATCCAGTACATGCGCCTCGGCCTTGGGGCCGCAGAGCCCGACCGTTTCCTGGAGCCCCGCCGCATCGACGTCGCAGAGATGCACCGCCGCGCCGCGGCTCGCGAAGCCCTGCGCGATCGCCCGTCCGAAGCCGTGGGCGGCACCTGTGACAATCACCACTTTGCCGTCAAACGAAATGTTCATGCCGTCACCGTCGCCAGCTCTGCGAGATTGGCCATGTCGAGAGGCCGTTTGCCATCCTCGATCTCGTGAATCATGGCGATCAGGCGGGCGGCAAGCGGCGTCGGAACACGCGATTCCTTTCCGATCTCGACAACCGGCATAACCTGCGCGTCCACCTCAGTCTTGCGCTTGCGCACGGCAAGATCGCGCCAGATGCCTGAATGCGACTTTGCCGACCTGCGGTTATGGGCCACCATGTCGTCGAACGACTTGTCAGTCTGTTCCGGTGAGGCCAGCGGCCCGAAGGCGGCTGGATCGAACCCATCGAAGGCTTCCGGCTGGATGTTGTTGATAGCCGCCACCGTCGCCACTTCCAGCGCAAGCCGACGCAGGACCGGGCGGGCGCTCGGATTTTCGAGCACATCGGCAATGCTGTCATTGGTGAGAGCCGTGCCGAACAGCAGCGCACCATAGATGAGCTTGCCCCACAAAAAGCCCCAGATATTGCTGGTGATCAAAGCCTTCGGCTCGACCTGCCGCATCAACTGATAGATATCCTCGGCCCGATCGGTGAAAAGCCCGTCGAGCTCGCCGATCACCACGGCGCCATGGCCGCTGTACTGCACCACGCCCGGCTCCAGATAATCCGCCCCGAAATTGACGAAGCAGCCGATGACGCGATGTTCTCCGACGATGCGGGCAATCACTCGTTCATTGAGCCCGTTCTGGGCGGAGACCACATATCCGTCGGCGGGGAGATGCTGGACGAGAGACCTTGCCGCCGCCTCCGTATGATGGGCTTTGACGCAGAGAAAAGTCCGCTGATATTCGCCCTCCAGCTGTTCCGGCAGATACGCTCTGGCCTTGACGATGTCCTCGAAGATCGGACCGACGATCTTCAGTCCCCTCTCGTTGATCGCCTCGACATGTTCCTTGACATTGTCGACGAAGATCACATTCTCGCCGGCACGGATGAAAGCCGCACCCAGCGTGCCGCCGATCGCGCCGGCGCCCCAGATCAGAATTGGCTGGCTCATGCCCAAGGTCCCTCCAAGAACGCCCGCGTTGCTGCGGCCGCGACATCCCACATTGCCTAACGTGCGCTCGTTGCAGTTTGCTTAAAACCGCCCGGCGGCGTGACGATATTGATCACCCGCATGCCGGGCTATCCGCATCCCGAGGATTAGAACACTACGGTCCCGTGGTCGAGCACAGCGTGGAGGTCGAGAAGCGTAGCGACGGCGCCCGGTTCGTGCCTCCGGTCCGCCGCTTTCCGAACGGGAACTTTCAGAACGAGGAACCTGCGGCCAGGAGACCTGCCAAAGCCGAAGGCTCCAGCGAGGTTAGGTCGTATATGCAGGGCGCCGCGAAGACGGCCGCTCCCAGGATGCAGATGATCACCAATTTCATGGGGTTCTCCGGGGACGAGGCCCCTGCCTCGTCGTGTTGGCAGTTATGACCTGGCGCCGCGGCCGATCCGGCGCGACGCGCCATCGCGATTCCTCAGGCGAGGATCAGCTCGACATTGATGTTGCCGCGGGTCGCCTTCGAATAGGGGCAGGTCTGGTGAGCCTCTTCGACAAGCGCCCTGGCAAGTTCCGGATCGATACCCGGCAGGCTGATGTTGAGGCGGGCCTGCAGGAAGTATGCGCCTTCGGTGGTTCCGAGGTCCACCTCGGCATCGACTGCCGTCTCGGTGGGAAGCTTGATCTTCCGCTTGCCTGCGGCAATGCCCATGGCGCCGATGAAGCAGGCCGACCATCCGGCTGCGAAGAGCTGCTCGGGATTGCTGCCGGTATGGGCGCTGCCCGGAGGCGAAAGCTTGACGTCGAGCTGCGCATCGTCGCTGCGCGAGAACCCGTCGCGCCCGCCGGTCGTGTGCGTCTTGCCGGTATAGAGAACCTTGTCGATCTTGGTCATGGAACACTCCTTTGTTCGTGTCGCCGATTGCGACATCCGTTGACGGGGAGTGGTTTGAGGGATGGACGTATCCGGCATGTTTCCGAAACCGTCGGAAATGTATCGAAGCGTAGCGCGGACCTCACCGGACATCCTTTCATACAAAACGCTTCGAAAAATCGGCCGATTTCCGATATCAGCGGATGGTGACTTCGGCAGCCAGCCCGCCGCCGGCGCGATTGTAGAGCCTCATCGAACCGCCGATCGCCGCGGCCAGTTGCTGGGCGATCGCAAGGCCGAGCCCCGTGCCGCCGGTCTCACGGTTGCGGGATTGCTCCAGCCTGAAGAACGGCTGCATGGCCGCCTCCAGCATGTCTTCCGGAATCCCCGGCCCGCGATCGAGGACCGTGATGACGATGTTGCCCTCGCGTCTTCGCTCGACGCTGACCTCGGCGGCGCCGGCGAATTTCACGGCATTGTCGATGAAGTTCGAAAGGATGCGGCGCAGCGCGTGCGGTTTGGTGGACGCGGTTCCCCGGACAAGACCGACAACGGTCACCAACTTGCCGGTGTCCTGGTAATCATAGGCAATGCTGTCGATGAACGAGGCAAGGTCGATGCGGGAAACCTTCTCGCCATTGCCATGCGCGCTGCGCGCATAGGCTATGCCATCCTGCACCAGCCGCTCGATTTCGCCGAGGTCATGCACCAGCTTGTCCCTCTCGGGCGAATCGTCCGCCATGTCGGCGCGCAGCCGCATGCGGGTGATCGGCGTCTGGAGATCGTGGGAGATGGCGGCGAGAATCTGCACCCGTTCCTCGAGATAATGGGCGATCCTGTCGCGCATGGCATTGAAGGCTCGCGCGGCATGGGCGACTTCGCTCGGGCCGGCCTCGCTCAAGGGCGGGCCTTTTTTGTTGGGGTCGAGCGCATCGGCGGCAGCCGCGAGGTCTCCCAGCGGGCGGATCGCCTGCCGGACCGCAAACCATGTGCAGATCACCAGAAGCGCCATCTGGACGGCGAACACGTAAGGCAGCCATTCGGCGATCGGCATGACACCGGTCGGCGTGACGTCGATGGTGAGCGGCGAGCCGTCGGAAAGCGTCAGATGACCCTGCAATCGCCTGCTGTCGCCGGGAATGGATTCCACCCGCAGCGGGAACCGATGCCCAACCGCCTCCTCGATCTTGCCGGCGATCTCGGCGGCGCGGCCCGACATGTCCGGCACGCCGGCAAGCCCTGGGCCGAGCACGAGGCGGTAATTGCCGCGGCTCAAGCGGTTGAGCCAATCGGCGCGCTCATTGGCCGGCAGCCGATCGAGAATGGCGATCGATGTCGCAAGATCGTTTTCAAGCGTGCCCAGCATGACGGCCTTTGCCGACATGTAGCGCTCGATAAAGAGAATACTGAAGGAGAGACCGTAGGCGATGGCGAGGCCTGCAAACAGGATCAGGAAAAGCCGGTCACGCAGGGTGCTCGGCCACCATTTGCCGGAACAGGGGACGCTGGCGTTCACGGCTTGGGCTCCGAAATCTCGACGGGAACCGATAAGACATAACCTTCGCTGCGCACCGTTTTGATATAGGTCGGCTCGCGCGCGTCGTCGCCGAGCCGCTGGCGAAGCCGGCTCACAAGCAGATCGATCGAGCGGTCGAAGAGGTCCGCATCGCGGCCCTGGGTCAGGTTGAGGATCTGGTCGCGGTTCAGCACGCGCTGCGGATGGTCGATGAAGACACGCAGCAGCCGGTATTCGGCGCCGCTCAGCGCGATTTCCGTGCCCTGTTTGTCGAGCAGATGGCGGCCGACCGTATCGAGCTGCCAGTCGCCGAAGGTCAGCAACTGGCCGGCCTCGCTGATCTGCAGGTTGGGCGGCAGCATTCGCGTCCGGCGCAGGACCGCCTTGATGCGCGCCAGCAGCTCGCGTGCGGCAAACGGTTTCGGCAGATAATCGTCGGCGCCCATTTCGAGCCCGATGATCCGGTCCATCTCGTCGCTGCGGGCGGTCAGCATCAGGACCGGCGTCGCCTTGTGCTTGCCGGCCCTGAGTTCGCGGCAGAGCACGAGCCCGTCATCGCCCGGCATCATCACGTCGAGCACGATCAGGTCGACCGTATTGGCTTCGAGAAAACTGCGCATCTGACGGCCATCGGCGGCCACCGTCGCGCGAAGGCCGTTCTTCTTCAGATAGCTCGACACCAGCTCGCGGATTTCGCGGTCGTCATCGACGATCAAGATATGGTCGACATGATCCATCTTTGGACTTCAGATCCCTTTTCCATGGGAACGGTATCGCACCGCTCTTCCTTCCTTAAACCGGAGGATGGCTGCCGCGAAGCGGAGAAATATCTCCGCGGCAGCCGTTAGAGGTTTAGAACCGGTCGACATCCAGAACGGCCTGCGCAAAGGCCTTCGGTGCCTCCTGCGGCAGGTTGTGGCCGATCCCGCCGGTAATGGTGCGATGCTGGTATTTTCCGGAGAACTTGCCGGCATAGGCCGAAGGCTCGGCATGTGGCGCGCCGTTCGCATCCCCCTCCAGGGTGATGGTCGGCACCGAGATCGTCGGCCCCGTGGCGAGCTGTTTTTCAAGAGCATCGAACCGGGTCTCACCTTCGACAAGGCCCATCCGCCAGCGGTAATTGTGAATGACGATCTCGACGTGATCGGGATTGTCGAATGCGGCGGCAGACCTTTCGAAGGTTGCGTCATCGAATTTCCAGGTCGGTGAGGCCGTCTGCCAGATGAGCCGGTTGAAATCGCGCCGGTTCTGCTCGTAACCCACCCGGCCGCGCTCGGTGGCGAAATAGAACTGGTACCACCAGGCAAGCTCGGCTTTCGGCGGCAGAGGCTTTTTGTTGATCTCCGGGCTGCCGATCAGGTAACCGCTGACCGATACCATCGCCTTGCAACGCTCCGGCCAGAGCGCCGCCATGATGTTGGCGGTTCTCGCGCCCCAATCGAAGGCAGCAACGATCGCCTTGTCGATCCGCAGCGCATCCAGGAGAGCGATCATATCGGCCGCAACGGCCGACTGCTGGCCGTTGCGCGGGGTGTCTTTCGACAGGAAGCGGGTCGAGCCATAACCCCTCAGATAGGGCACGATGACGCGATAACCGGCCGAGGCGAGCAGCGGCGCGACATCCACGAAACTGTAGATATCGTAGGGCCAGCCATGCAGCAGCAGGACGACCGGACCGTTTGCCGGACCGGCCTCGGCATAGCCCACATCGAGCACGCCCGCCTTGACCTGCTTCAGCGTTTCGAAGGAAGCGTTGGTGCCGGCGTTCAATGGCGTTGCAGCAGGCGGCGAAGACTGGGCGCCGGCGGGGCCGGCCATTCCGAATTCGACTGTGGCGACGGTCATGGCGGCAACGCCGAAGAACCGGCGACGCTGGTGGTTGATTAGGTCGGACATCGATCTCTCCAATCAGTATTGATCACGATCGGAAGAAAGCCGGGACCATGTATCCCCTATGTGTCCCGACCCGGCGGTTTTGAATGAGGATGTAGCAGACGGCCACCGAGATACGTTCTGATACAATTCGGGCACCGTCGATCAGCTGCCTTCCGCCGCGCCTGGCGATTTGTGTCGCTGTGTAGCGCGCCGGCGGATTTCTACATTTCGGTACATTTCCCCACGAACCCGGACACATCCGGGATACGTCGCGCCGACCAGATTGGCCCGGTTGCGGGTCGAGCCGCATCGCCGCCCAGAACCCGAACATCCGGTTTCAAAGGAAACGATGATGACGCTTCTTATCATTGCCTATCTCGGAGGGGCGCTGACAATCCTCAGCCCATGTATCCTCCCCATCCTTCCCTTCGTCTTTGCCCGCGCCGGACAGCCGTTCGTCAGGAGCACGCTGCCCATGCTCGTCGGCATGGCCGCCACGTTTGCGCTCGTCGCCACGCTTGCAGCCGTCGGCGGCAGCTGGGCCGTCCACGCCAACGAATACGGTCGGCTCGCCGCGATTATTCTGCTGGCGGTCTTCGGCGTCAGTCTCCTTTCACCACGCGTCGCAAGCGTCGTCACCCGGCCGGTCGTCGATCTCGGCAACCGGCTCCTGAATGCCTCGGGCAAACCCGGTACCGTACCCACAGTGGCTAGCTCGCTTGTCCTCGGCGTCGCGACCGGCCTGCTCTGGGCACCGTGCGCCGGTCCCATCCTCGGCCTCGTCCTCACCGGTGCTGCGCTGCAGGGCGCCAACCTCGAAACGACAGTCCTGCTCGCCGCCTATGCCGCCGGCGCGGCCACATCCCTCGCCGTTGCACTGATCGTCGGCGGAAAGGTCTTTGCCGGAATGAAGCGTTCGCTCGGCGTCAGTGAGCGCATCCGCCAGGTCCTGGGCGCCGCCGTGCTTGCCGGCGTCGCAGTCATTGCGCTCGGCCTCGATACCGGCCTACTCGCTCGTCTGTCCTATGCCAGCACCGCCTCCTTCGAACAGGCCGTGCTCGACAGGCTGCATTCCAAACCCGCAACCGGCTCGCCCTCGGAAACCGCCAGCAACGGCATGATGGCGGCCACAGCCGATACCGCCCGGCCGTTCCGCAGCGACCTGCCGGTCGAGGGTCGTGCGCCTTCGCTCGATGGCGCGGTCGAATGGCTGAACTCTGCCCCGCTGACGACGGAACAGCTCCGCGGCAAGGTCGTGCTCGTCGATTTCTGGACCTATTCCTGCATCAACTGCATCCGCACCGTACCTTACGTCCGCGCCTGGGCCGAGAAGTACAAGGATCAGGGCCTCGTGGTGATCGGCGTGCACGCTCCGGAATTTGCCTTCGAGAAGAAGATCGACAATGTCAAAAAGGCCGTCGGCGACTTCAAGATCGGATATCCGGTCGCCATCGACAACGACTACAAGATCTGGCGTGCCTTCGAAAACAGCTATTGGCCCGCGCAGTACCTGATCGATGCCAAGGGTCAGATCCGCTATCATCACTTCGGCGAGGGTAACTACAAGCAGTCCGAGCAGGCCATCCAGGACCTGCTACGCGAAGCAGGAAGCGAGATGGCGGCAACCGCATCGGTTGTGCCCGACGCCAAGGGCGCGGAGATTAGCCCGGACCTCAGCAATGTCCGCTCCGGCGAAACCTATCTCGGCTACAAGCGAGCCACGAATTTCGCCTCCCGGGAAACCCTGCGCGCCGACGCCGCCCGCGACTATTCGATCGAGGAACCCAGCCTCAACGAATGGGGCCTCTCGGGCACCTGGACCGTCGGGGCGGAACAGGCGACGCTCAGCCAGCCGGATGGCAGCATCGCCTATCGGTTCAGCGCCCGCGACCTGCATCTCGTCCTCGGCTCCGGCGCAGCCGGCAAGCCGGTGCGCTTTAAAGTGACAATCGACGGCAAGGCTCCGGGAACAGACCATGGCGCCGATATCGATGCCGATGGCAACGGCACGGTGACTGCGACAAAGCTCTACCAGCTCGTCCGTCAGGCCGGCGATATCGAAGCGCGCAATTTCGAGATCCGCTTCCTCGATCCCGGCGTCGAAGCCTATGCCTTCACCTTCGGCTAGACCTCATCCCAGAACCCAATCTCACATCAACTGACAGGAGTTAAGCTCATGAAAAGACGTATTTCCACTTTCGCACTTGCCTTCGCAACCAGTGTCATCGCCTTCGCAGCGCAGGCCGCAGAAGTCAAGAACATCGTTATCGTCCACGGGGCGTTGGCCGACGGCTCAAGCTGGCGCAAGGCGACGGAAATCCTCGAAAAGCGCGGCTTCAACGTGACGATCGTTCAGCAGCCGATCACCTCGCTGGCCGACGATATCGCCGCCACCAATCGGGTGCTGGACCTGCAGGACGGCCCGACCCTGCTCGTCGGACACAGCTATGGCGGCATGGTGATTACCGAAGCCGGCCACAGCCCGCATGTCGCCGGCCTCGTCTACGTGGCGGCGTTCCAGCCCGACAAGGGCGAAAGCCTGCTCAGCCTCGCCAGCTCCAAACCGGCTGGGGGCATGAACATCCGCGAGACGAAGGACGGCAAATATCTCTATATCGACCCCGCCGCGTTCCCGGGCGATTTCGCGGCGGACCTGCCGAAGGACGAAGCACGGTTCCTTGCCCGGTCTCAGGTGTTTGCCGCCAAGGAGGCTTTCTCCGCCAAGGTCGGCAATCCCGCCTGGCATACCCGGAAAAGCTGGTCGATCGTCGCCACCGAGGACCGCTCCATCAATCCGGAACTGGAACGGGACATGGCCCGGCGAGCCGGCAGCGACATCACCGAGATCAAGGCAAGCCATGCCGTCTTCGCCTCCCAACCGGAGAAGGTCGCCGACGTCATCGAGCGCGCGGCCAGGCAGGCGGGCAAATAGCTCGCTGAACGATCACCCGGCGCCGGAGAAATTCCGGCGCCGGGCTGCCAATCTGCCGCAAAGTTGCCCTGAAACCCGCGCGATCCAGCCTTTGAACCCGGCCCAAAGGCTTCAACCTATTCAGCGGGTCAGCGGATAGATGAGCTGGCCATCCTCCTCGCCCCTCGGGAAGGCGCCCTCGCGGCTGCGCTTCTCGGACTGCTGATAGCCCTGCGGGCTGATGCCGATATAGCGCTTGAACATGCGGGAGAAATAGTAGGCGTCCGTATAACCGGAAAGCTCGGCGGCACGCTTCACCGTACAGCCACCCGCCATCAGTCCCATGGCCCGCTCCATCCGCTTGAATTCCTGGAACTTGTCCGGCGTCCAGCCGACACGCTTGCGGAATTCCCGTTTGAAATAATCCGGATTGTAGGGCACCGAATCGATCGTTCTTCCGACGATCTCCTCGTCGAGTGGATCGGCCGCGATCTGGCTCGCCGCCACCATAACCGAGAAGGACAGCGCATCCGGATTGTTGACGTTGCCGACCGACTGCTCCTTCCAGCCAATATGCGCCTGTTCGATGAATTCGATCAACAGGAACATGAAGAGGTGATGCTGAAGCAGCGTCGTCGAATAGGGCGGCGAGTTGTCGTGATAATAGCGCGTCAGCGGCTCCATCATCTCCCAGCGGGCGAGCGTGACGGCCTGCTTCAGGTTCATCTGCGCGATCAGGTCGAGCCGCCCGAAAAGGTCGAGCGTGAAATGCTGGGCGATGCCGGTATAATTCTCCTGTGACGTGGAGCGGCCGGAGAACCACGTATCGGCGCGCAGTAACATTGCCCTGCCGGGCGCCATCTCGATCGTCTCGCCCTCGACCTCATAACGCGCCGACCCCGTCAGGCAGATGATCAGATCATGCACGCTGTTCGATTTGTCGACGCCCCAGGTAGGCGAATGCTGCATCCTTATGGTTGAACGCGTGAGCGTCAACGCCATCGCGTTCATCGGAATCGCCGACAGGATGCTACCTTCGATTTTCTCCATCCTTTTCCCCGAATTCGTCGATTTGATCTCCCAGGCAAAATGAGAATATCCGCCCGGGAGCTGAGATCTCAACACGTCTGAGACAGAAATGGGAGGAAATGGCGTTTCTTTCTCGGAAACCTGACGGGTCAGGTCGGTCCGCGGATCGAAGTGCCAGAGGTTGCTATGCACAATAAAGGAAGTGTCTCTTCGTTCAATACCGCCTGTATCGGCGACAGCTTGCTCAACTGGGCGACGAAATTCATTGCTGACCTCGCCCATGACGGAACCGTTGCCGTCGATGTCCCGCTCCACGCCAGATTGGGGCAGGCGGCATGAGTGGCGACAACAGGTTTCTGGGGCTTTTCTACCTGTCGCCCTTCATCATCGGGCTCCTGGTCTTCACTGCCCTGCCCTTCCTCGCGTCGCTCTATCTGAGCTTTACCAACTATAACCTGATGAACGAGCCGGTCTTCACCGGCCTGCAGAACTATATCCGGCTGTTCACCAACGACCGGACATTCCGGAAATCGCTTTGGGTGACGCTGATCTACGTGTTCACCACGGTACCGCTGAAGCTCGTCTTCGCGCTCTTCATGGCGGTGATCCTCAATTACAAGCTGAAGTTCATCAACGTTTTCCGGACGGCCTATTACGTACCGTCGATCCTCGGCGGCTCGATCGCCATCGCGGTTCTCTGGCGCTATATCTTCGCCGATGTCGGCCTCGTCAACATGGGCCTCACCATGCTCGGCTTCGAGCCGGTCAACTGGTTCGGTGACCCGACCAACGCGCTGTTCACCATCACGCTCCTACGCCTGTGGCAGTTCGGCTCGGCCATGGTGATTTTCCTCGCAGCCCTCCAGAGCATCGACAAGACGCTCTACGAGGCCGCTTCGATCGATGGTGCCGGCAAGTGGACGAGTTTCGTCTACATCACCCTGCCGCTGATCACGCCGGTGATCTTCTTCAACCTGATCATGCAGATGGTCCAGGCCTTCCAGGAATTCAACGGCCCCTACATCATCACCCAGGGCGGCCCTCTGAAATCCACCTATCTCCTGCCGATCTACATCTATGACGAGGCCTTCAAGCGCTTCGACATGGGGTATGCGTCAGCGATCGCCTGGGTCCTGTTCCTCATCATCATGGCCCTCACCCTCATCGCCTTCTGGTCTTCGCGCCACTGGGTCTATTACGCCGGCGACAAGAGGAGTTGACCATGACCGATCACATCCTCTCCCAGAACACGCCCGCCGCCCGTGACATCGACATCGTCCGCAGCCGCGAAGCGCGCCGCCACCGCTTCAATGCCGCCCTGCGTTACGCTCTGCTGACCGCCGTTGGCCTGCTGATGCTCTATCCGCTGATCTGGCTGATCGGCGCGTCGTTCAAGACCAATTCGGAGATTTTCGCAAATCCCGGCTTCTGGCCGGAACACCCGACGCTCGACGGTTATATCAAGGGTTGGAAGACCTCGACGCCCTATTCCTTCGGCACATTCTTCATCAACACGCTGTGGATCGTCATTCCGAAGGTGATCGGCACGGCGATCTCATGCACGGCGGTCGCCTATGGTTTTGCCCGCTTCGAGTTCCCGGGCAAGAAGATCCTGTTCGCCGCGCTGATCGCGACACTGCTGCTGCCCAACGTCGTCACCCGCATTCCGCAATACCTGATCTTCCGCGATCTCGGCTGGCTCGACAGCTACCTGCCGCTCTGGGTGCCTTCGGCGCTTGCGGGTGATGCCTTCTTCGTCTTCATGCTGGTGCAGTTCCTGCGCGCCATTCCGCGCGACATGGAGGAGGCTGCCCGGGTCGACGGAGCGACCACCTGGCAGACGCTGATCTTCATCGTCGTGCCGCTTCTGATGCCGGCGCTGATCTCGGTCTGCCTGTTCCAGTTCATGTGGACGATGAACGATTTCCTCGGCCCGCTGATCTACATCTCCTCGGTCGACAAATACCCGATCTCGCTGGCACTGAAGCTGTCGATCGACACGACCGAAGCCTTCGAATGGAACCGGGTGCTCGCCATGTCGGTCCTGTCGCTGGCGCCGGCCCTCGCGGTCTTCTTCCTCGCCCAGAAATATTTCATCGACGGCATCTCCTCCGGCGGGATCAAAGGATAGTCACATGGCGCGTCTTCAGCTGAGAAACCTTGAAAAGGACTACGGTTCGTTCCGCGCCGTGCATGGCATCAACCTCGATGTTGAAGACGGCGAGTTCATGGTGCTCGTCGGCCCGTCCGGCTGCGCCAAATCCACGACGCTCCGGATGATCGCCGGGCTGGAACGGGTGACCGGCGGCGAGATCCGCATCGGCGGCGAACTGGTCAACGACAAGACGCCGGGCGACCGCGGGATTTCCATGGTCTTCCAGAATTACGCGCTCTATCCGCATATGAAGGTGCGCAAGAACCTCTCCTTCAGCATGCGGCTGAAACGCCGGCCGGCCGTCGAGATCGAACAGGCCACCAATCATGTCTCCGGACTTCTGGAGATCGATCCGCTGCTCGACCGGTTGCCGAAGCAGCTTTCCGGCGGCCAGGCGCAGCGCGTCGCGGTCGGCCGGGCGCTGATCAAGAAACCGCAGGTCTTCCTGTTCGACGAGCCGCTCTCCAACCTCGACGCCAAGCTGCGGGCCTCGATGCGGGTGCGCATCACCGACCTGCACAAGCGGCTGAAGGCGGACGGCCAGCAGGCGACCGTCATCTACGTCACCCACGACCAGACCGAAGCCATGACCATGGGCGACCGGATCTGCGTCATGAGGGACGGCCATATCATGCAGGTCGCCGATCCGGTGACGCTTTACAGCCGCCCGGCCAACACATTCGTCGCAGGTTTCATCGGCAGCCCGGAAATGAATTTCCTCGACGGCACGTTCGAGGGAGAGAACAGCGTGCGGGCCGCAGAGCAGGTGATCATGCTCGGCGACGAGTTCACCAAACGGATTTCCGGACGCAGCGAGCACGTCACGCTCGGCATCCGCCCGCAGCACCTGCGCATCGTCGCGGCCGAAACGCCCGGCACCATCAAGGGCAAGCTTACCCATATCGAGTTCATGGGCCACGAAGTCTACCTCTATGTCGACATCGGCCCGAAACGCCTCATCGCCGTGGTGCCGTCCGCGTCCTACGACCGCGGCGCGCTTCGCGACGACTGGGTCCGGCTGAGTCCGGACCCGAAGGGAGTGCATCTGTTCGACCGCCAGTCCGGGGAGAACATCAGCCTGGCGATTTGAAACTTCATTGTTCCAACTTGGGAGGAGCCAAAATGAGAACCATGTTCATGACGGCGGCTTTGTTTGCCGCCACCAGCCTTTCGACCGCATTCGCTTCGGATCTGCGCATGTCCTGGTGGGGCAGCGACGACCGCCATGTCGCGACCCAGCAGGCCCTGAAAGTCTGCGGCACGAAATTCGGCCACACGATCGCGCCTGAATTCACCGGCTTCCAGGGCCATCAGGAAAAGATCGCCACGCAGCTCGCCGGCCGCACCGAGGCCGACATCATGCAGGTGAACTGGCCCTGGCTGCCGCTGTTCACAAAGAACGGCGACGGCTTTGCCGACCTGAACCAGTACAAGGACATCATCGACCTCACCCAGTGGTCGAAGTCGGATCTCGACAGCGGCTCCGTCAAGGGCAAGCTGAACGGCATTTCCGTCTCCACGACCGGCCGCGTCTTCATGTTCAACAAGACGACCTACGACAAGGCCGGCATCCCGATCCCGAAAACCTGGGAAGAGTTGATCGCCGCAGCACCGAAGATGAAGGAAAAGCTCGGCAAGGAGTATTTTCCGTTCGAAGGCGCCGCACTCGACGCCCGCCTGATGGTGATCCTGCGCACCACCCAGAAGACCGGCAAGGACCTGATCGACCCGGCCACCAACAAGGTCGCCTGGAGCGAAGCCGAACTCGCCGAAGGCCTGGAATTCTACAAGACGCTGGTCGACAAGGGCGTCATCGAGAGCTGGAAACAGGTCGCCGCCGGCGGCAACACGCCGCTGCATGAAAACCAGAAATGGGCCAAGGGCCAGATCGCCGGCACCTACCAGTGGGACAGCACCTACGGCAAGATCGCCACACCGATGGAAAAGGGCCAGGAGCTCGTGCCCGTCAAGCTCTTGACCATCGAGGGCGCCAAGACCGACGGCGTCTATCGCAAGCCCTCGATGCTGTTCTCGATCTCCAGGAACAGCAAGGACCCGAAGGGTGCCGCCCAGGTGCTCAACTGCCTGCTCAACGATCCGGAAGCGGTCAAGATCATGGGCGCGACACGCGGCATTCCGTCCAGCAAAGTGGCGCTCGATACGCTGACCAAGGAAGGCAAGATCAAGCCGGTGCAGCTGGAAGCCTACAAGCGGGTGATGGAGCCGACCAGCCCCGGCGTCTCGCCGCTCAACGAGCATCCGCGCGTCACCGAAGTCTTCGACACCAATTTCGAAGCCTTCGCCTATGGCCAGCAATCCTCCAAGGAGGCCGCAACCGAGATCATCGCCGGCATCAACCAGGCGCTGACGGGGATCTGAGGACGTGACGGACGCCGCCATCGAACTCCTGATTGCCGGCCCCCGCGGCGCGACCTTCCGCGTCGATGCCGAAAGGCATCTTCACACACGCGATGACGCGCTTGCCTGGGAGGTTCAGGAGGTCGATGGCGCGTTGGTCGCAGAGGGGGTGACACGCACTGTCGCCCTCACGGTCACCCAACTGGAGCCGGGCACAACCTACCTATTCCATGCAGGTGATGCCCGGCTCGAATTCGCCACACGGCAGGAAACCGCGCTGATCGACATCCGCGACTTCGGTGCCACGCAGGAGGCGCCGGACAATGCACAAGCGATCCAACGGGCCATCTCGGCACTCGTCTCCGGGGGCACGTTGAGGATACCGGCCGGTCGCTGGCTGAGCGGTCCCCTCTTCCTCAGAAGCCATATGACTCTGCTCATCGACGACGGCGCGGAGCTTGCGGCAATCGCCACCAGGGAAGACTATCCGATCCTGCCGGCGCGTCATCCGGATGGCCGAATTCTTGGCACATGGGAAGGCGTGGCGGAGGCCTGCTATGCCAGCCTGGTCAACGCCATCAATTGCCGCGACGTGCGTCTCGCCGGCACCGGCATCATCGACGGCGGCGGCGACCGCGGCGATTGGTGGTCCTGGCCGAAGGAAACACGCCAGGGCGCCAGGCGCCCCCGCACCATATTCCTTTCGGCCTGCGAGGACGTCTCGCTTTCCGGCCTTACCATCCGCAACTCGCCGTCCTGGACGGTCCATCCGGTCCTCTGCAAGGGGCTCATCGCGGCGGACCTCACCATAAAGAACGATCCGGATTCTCCAAATACCGACGGATTCAACCCTGAAAGCAGCTCCGATATCCATCTTGCCGGCCTGCACATTTCGGTCGGCGACGACTGCATTGCGCTGAAGGCCGGCAAACGCAGCCCGCGCGGCGGACCGGACCGCCCGACCGAGCATGTTCGGATCGAGAACTGCCTGATGGAGCGTGGCCATGGCGCGGTCGTCATCGGCAGCGAGATGAGCGCCGGCATAAGCGACATCGCCATCCGCAACTGCCACTTCAGGGGAACCGATCGGGGGCTGCGCATCAAGACGCGCCGGGGACGCGGCGGCACGATCGCCGGTATCAGTCTTGCCGACAGCCTGATAGAGGACGTCGCAACCCCGGTCGCCGTCAATTCATTCTATTTCTGCGATGCCGACGGCCAGTCAGATTACGTCCAGTCCCGGTCACCGCTGCCGGTCTCCCTGGAAACGCCGAGCATAAGCTCGATCTCCGTCGAGAACGTCACCGTTACCGGCGCGCGAACGGCAGCCGCCGTCTTCTACGGCCTGCCGGAAGCGGCGATCCGCGACATTGTCTTCGAGAACTACACCGTCTCCTTCGCGCCGGATGCCGAAGCCGAGGTGCCGGAAATGGCGTCTCTTCTCCTGCCGCTCCGGCATGCCGGGATCGTTGCGGAGAACACCGTTTTCAGCCGTCTCGCGCGGCTTTCTCCCGTTTCGATTCATCCAGCCCAAGACTGAAATCCGATGCTTCAAGACTATTTCGAAACCTACGCACGCGATTATGAATATTATAAAGGCGGAGCCTGGTGTTACGAGGACGGCTGCCTCTATCGCGGCCTGATCGCGCTTTACGAAGCGACCGGCGAGCGCCAATGGCTGGATCATCTAATCCGGCTGGTGAGCAAACAGATCGATGCACGGGGCCGGCTGGTCGGCTACGAGATCGACGAGTTCAACATCGACAATATCCTGCCCGGCCGCGCTCTCGTGTTTCTTTACCGGCTGACAGGCGAAAGCCGCTGGCTCGATGCCGCCCTACCCTTGGCGCGGCAGCTCGAAACGCATCCGCGCACCGGCAGCGACGTCTATTGGCACAAGCTGCGTTACCCGCATCAGATCTGGCTGGACGGGCTCTACATGGCGCTGCCCTTCAAGGTGGAATACGCCCAAGCGGTCTCAAAGCCCCCGGCCGTCGAGGAAGCGCTCCGGCAGTTCAGGACGGCGCTCGACCTGACTTATGATCGGCAGGCCGATCTTTATCGCCACGGTTACGACGAGGCCCGGCAACAGCCCTGGGCGGATGCGGAAAGCGGTCTTTCGACGGCGCATTGGGCAAGGTCGATCGGCTGGCTGGCAATGGCCTTCGTCGACATCATCGAAAACCTGCCCGCCGGCGCATCCAGAAGGGGACTGATCGATCGCGCCGCTGCTCTTGCATCCCGGCTCATCGCCCTTCGCACCGCGGATCATCGCTGGCTGCAGGTGATCGACAGGCCGGACGAGGCGCAGAATTATCCGGAAAGCTCGGCCACTGCGATGTTCGCCTATTTCCTCCAGAAGCTTGCGCGGCTCGGCGGCCCGCCCGAGGTTGCCGGGGCCGGTCGAGCGAGCCTGAAATCGCTGGCAGGACAGGAGCTGCGACGGGATGCGGATGGAAGGCGCAGGCTCCACAACATCTGTTGCGTTGCAGGTCTCGGAGGCTTCAACGGTCGCTATCGTGACGGAACTGTCGGCTATTATCTCTCCGAGGAAATCCGCCCCGACGATATCAAGGGTGTTGCACCACTGATGATGGCCTATGCGGAAACGCTGCTGGACACGCAATCGGCCATGCCCCAGTCTGGGCGGACCGAGGAGCGGGTCGAGCTCAGCGCCGCGATCAAGCGCTAGCAACGCGGCCCGAGAAACAGGAGAAAAAACAGATCATGACGATCGATGTCCGGACGCGCCATGCCGTTCACTACAGCCAGTCGGAGCGCATGACGAGCGCGGACCTGCGTGAAAATTTCGTGATCGAGGATATCTTTGTCGCGGGGACGCTGCAGGCCGTCTACACCCATTACGACCGCATGCTAGTGGCAGGGGCGGCGCCGACGCAGGCAAGCCTCGGCGTCGGCGGCGAGCTGGCGAAACTTGTCGGCGCGGATTACCTCCTGGAGCGCCGCGAACTCGGGCTGATCAATATCGGCGGACCGGGCCGCGTCATCGCCGATGGCCAGGCTTACGAACTCCAGCCCATGGACGGGCTCTATCTCGGCATGGGAACGACGGAGATTTTCTTCGAGAGCGACGACCCGTCGGCGCCGGCGAAATTCTACATCAACAGCGCGCCGGCGCACGCCACCTTGCCCTCTCGGATCGTCAGCAGCGCGGACGCGATCGAGAACAATCTCGGTGACAGTGGTACGTCGAACAAGCGCAAGCTCTACCAGTATCTACATCCGAAAGTGCTTCCGACCTGCCAATTGCTGATGGGGCTGACGCGGCTGGAAACCGGCAGCGTCTGGAATACCATGCCGGCGCATCTGCATGACCGGCGGATGGAAGCCTATCTCTATTTCGAACTGCCGGAGAACGCCTTCGTCGTTCACCTGATGGGCCGGCCGGCGGCCACCAACCATCTGATCATCCGCAACGAACAGGCCGTGCTCTCGCCGCCCTGGTCCATCCATTGCGGCGCCGGCACCGGCGCCTACGCATTCATCTGGAGCATGGCGGGCGACAACCAGTCCTTCACCGACATGGACATGGTGGATATGAAGAGCCTCAAATAGGCCATCGAAGCCCATCCGCCACCCATGGCAGGAACCGTCAGACGGAAACTATGCGCGGTTCCTGCCGAGGCGCGCTGCGATCGCCTGGATGCGCGGTGGCCTTGCATGGGCCGGTGGAGCGGCGCTCGACGATCCTCGACACGACATGAACCCTGCGGGCGGGCGTTCCCGGCTGGCGCGGGTTCTCGATCCGCTCGAGCAGGAGCCGCAGGCCAACGGCTCCACATTCCTGGCCTTCCATGCGCACCGTCGTCAGAGCCGGCGAAATCTGCTTTGCCGGCGAAAAATCGCCAAAACCGACCACTGATACGTCATCGGGAATGCGATAGCCCTGGCCCAGGAGTTCGGAAACCACGGTGAGCGCCAAGCCATCATGCGCGCAGAAGAAGGCGGTCGGCCGATCACCCTTGTCCTTCAGCCCCCGATAGGCTTCGGCAAAACCATTCTCCTCCTCGAACTGCAGGACATGTAACGTAACGCCCTGGTAACGTTCGGCAATTTCGCGTGCGCCATAAAAGCGCTCGCGGCGGCCGCGATAGCCGGGGACTCCATAGACATAGGCGATGGAACGGTGGCCGAGGTCTATCAGGTATTGGATCACGGCCTGCCCTGCCTCGTGATCGGTCCCGGAGACCTGATCGGCATCCTCTAGCGGATCGACCCAGCCGAACCGGATGATCGGAGTGCCGGTCGCCATCGCAGCGCGGATCGCCTCGCGGTCGTGCGGTCCGACCAGCAGCAATCCAGCACAAGTGCGCGCCAGTTCTTCAAGTTGACCCTGGCTGTGGGTCCATAAGAGTCGAAGCCCCATGCCGAGCCTGTGCGCCTCGGCCTGTACGCCGTTCTGGATCTGCATGTATAGCTCGCTATTGACCGGATCGAGGTCGTGAAAGACCACCGCAATATCGCCGGACGCGGCTTGGTTGGCGGGCTTGCTGTAGCCGAGGCGCTCTGCCGTTTGGCGTATCCGCTCGCGGGTTTCCTCGCTGACCCCGCTCTTGCCGGACAACGATCTGGACACCGCATATTTCGAGAGGCCGACCTCGCGCGCGATCGTCTGTAAGGTGACCCGTCCCCTGCTCTTCATCCCACACCCTCCGCAACCGGCCCTTTGATGCACTTCTGCGCTGCACAACGCAATTTTTCCAAACAAGGCTACATAACACTTTACCTAACAGTATTCGAATGCAAACTTTTCGTTATCCACGCCCAAGGGAAATAATAGGTAACGGCGGGGACTGTGTGGAGGAGACACTCATGATCAAGCTGAAACGTCGTGCGTTTCTGGCCGGGAGTTCGGCCGTTTTGATTTTGCCGGCCCTGCCGGCACTAGCCGTCGACTACAAGGAAGCAGGCCTTTTAAAGGACAAGGTCGCCAGCGGCGCCCTTCCCCCTGTCAAGGATCGGCTGCCCGCCAACCCGCTTGTCATCAAACCTGTCGAAAGCGTCGGGAAATACGGAGGCGACTGGAAGCTGGCGCTGGTCGGCGGCGGATCGCTCTCCATGCTGTTCCGCTACCAGGCCTATGAGCCCTTGTTGCGCTATACGCCTGATTGGTCCGGCGTAACGCTGAACGTGGCGGAAGCCTTCGACGGCAATCCCGATTCCACGGTCTACACCATCCGCCTGCGCAAGGGCATGAAGTGGTCCGACGGGCATCCCTACACCACCGCCGACGTGAAATTCTGGTATGATACCGTGCTGACCGACAAACGCGTCGCCGTCACCAGCCAGGGCCACTGGAAGACCGCCGGCAAGCCCGCCAAGCTGGAAGTGGTCGACGAGCAGACCTTCAAGGTGATCTTCGAGAAACCTAACGGCATGTTCCCGCTGCAGGTCGCGTGGTCCAACTGGGATCATACCACCCGCTGCCCGAAACACTATCTCGAACAGTTCCATATCGACTACAATCCCAAGGCGGACGAGCTTGCCAAGCAGCGCGGTTTCCAGAGCTGGATCGCCGCATTCCAGTCGGCCTCGGGTTTCCAGGACGACAATGCCTTCTTCCTCAATTCCTCGAAGAAGCCGACCCTCAATGCCTGGTATTTCACGATCGCGCCGGGCGAAAATACCGAGCGCGCGGTGGCCGAGCGCAATCCCTACTACTGGAAGGTCGATACCGCGGGCAACCAGCTGCCTTATATGGATCGCATCGTCTATCAGATGGTCGCCGACCCGCAGGTCCTGCTCTTGAAATGTATGCAGGGCGAAATCGACCTGATGGACCAGTATATCGCCACACCGAACAACAAGTCGGTGCTCTACGACGCGCGCAAGCAGGGCGACTATGATTTCTACACGCTGACCTCGACCGAGGCCAATGTCATGAACTTCATCTTCAACCTGAACCACAACGACGAGACAAAGCGAAAACTCTTCCGCAACAAGAAGTTCCGCGCAGCTCTTTCGACGGCGCTTGACCGTCAGACGCTGATCGACGCGGTGCTGGTCGGCCAGGGTGCGCCGGCCCAGCCGTCAATCAAGGAAGGCGATCCGCTTTATAACGACCAGCTCGCCAAGCAGTTCACCGAGTACAGCGTCGACAAGGCGAATGCCATGCTCGATGAGCTGGTCCCGAAACGAGACGGGCAGAATTTCCGTCTCGACGAGAAGGGCCGGCGGCTGACGATCATCTTCGAGATCGACCAGGCACGCCCGATCTTCCTCGATCTCTTCCAGCTAGTCATCCCGATGTTCCAGGCGGTCGGCATCGATGCGCAGATGCGCACCATGGACCGTTCGCTCTGGGAAACGCGCGTTCGCCAAGGTCGCGACTTCGATGCCACCGCGCACCAGTTCGGCGCCAATGGCGGCGTCGCGGCGATGCTCGATCCACGCTACTACGTACCGACCGACAGCAACGCGATGTATGCCCCGGCCTGGCAGCTCTGGTATCTCGATCCCAAGAATGCCAATGCCGAGGAACCGCCGGAGGACACCAAGAAGCTGCTTACGCTTTACGACAAGCTGAAGGCGACCTCCGACCAGGCGGGCCAGCGCGAGATCATGAAACAGATCCTGCAGGGGGCCGCGGAAACCTTCTATGTCTTCGGTATTTCGCAGCCGCCGGACGGCTACGGCATCGTCAAGAACAACATGAAGAACATCACCAAGACCATGCCGAACTCGTTCGGCTGGCCGACCCCTGCCCCGACCATGCCGGAGCAGTTCTACAAGGTCTGATGGCCTCGCCCATTCCGATGTTTTCCGGGCGCCGGCGTAATCCGACCGGCGCCACGGGGCCCCTTTTTTTTCGATAACTGGATGCTATCATGCTCGAGGCGAGACGACAGAACACCGACACCTTGCGGACTCCGGACTGGTTCAGGACCGCCACGCGCTGGACCCAGCTGACCTTCGTGGAGGATGATCCGGACAAATACGACCCGGCCTTCTGGATCGACGTCTTCAAGCGCACGAAATCCAATGCCGTATGCCTCAGCGCCGGCGGTTACATCGCCTATTATCCAAGCAAGGTTCCCTATCACTATGTCAGCCAGTATCTGGGCGACAAGGATATTTTCGGCGCGCTCGTCGATGCGGCCCGCAAGCTCGACATGCATGTCATGGCCCGCGTCGATCCCCATGCCATCCATGACGACGCGGCCAGGGCCCATCCGGAATGGGTGATGATCAATGCCGACGGCACACCGCGCCGCCATTGGGCCTACCCGGACGTCTGGGTCACCAATGCCTATGGCGATTACAATTCGGTATTCATGCCGGAGGTGGTGAAAGAGATCGTCCGCGAATACGATATCGATGCGATTTTCGCCAATCGCTGGCAGGGCCACGGCGTCGACTACAGCGAGGACAGCGCCCGCCGTTTCAAGGACATGTCCGGTTACGCCCTGCCGAAGAAGGCGGATGCCGAGGACCCGGCCTGGCAGGCCTGGCTGCAATGGCGCCGCCGTGCGCTGACGGACATGATCGCCCAATGGGACGACGCGGTCAAAGCCATCCGGCCGCATGCGAGCTTCATCCCCAACATGAGCGGCGCGTCGCTGATGGAGTTCGATCTCTCGGTCATCACCAGACATTGCCCCTTCCTCGTCGTCGACCATCAGGGCCGCAAGGGGCTGGAGCTCGGCTGGTCGGCCGGCCGCAACGGCAAGCGCATCCGTGCCACCTTCGCCGATCGTCCCGTGGTGCTCATCACCTCGATCGGTCCGGAGGAGGAATACCGCTGGAAGGATGCGGTGACCTCAGGCGAGGAAATGCAGCTATGGATCAACAACGGCACGGCCCACGGGCTTTTCGCCTGGTTCACGAAGTTCAACGGCGTGGTGCCCGACAAGCGCTGGGTGGAGCCGGTCGCCGAGGCGTTTGTCCTTCAATCGGCCGTCGAACCGGTCCTTGAAAGCATGACGCCGACCGCTGAAATTGCCGTGATCGACCCGTCGACGACCTTGCGCCACTGGGCACCGGAAGAACGTCACGCGGCGGAAAAACACGATCTCGGCGTCTACCACGCCCTGGTCGAGGCGCGCCTTCCCTTCGAACTCCTGTCCGATCAGGTGCTCACCAAGGACAATCTCGACCGCTTCAAGGTGATCATCCTCGCCAACGCGTCCTGCCTTTCGGATGCACAGAACGAGGCGATCCGCGCCTATGTGGCGCGCGGCGGCAGCGTCGTCGCCTCCTATGAGACCTCGCTTCGCGATGAATTCGGCAAGACGCGGCCCGAATTCGGGCTGTCGGACGTGCTTGGCGCGAAATTCGTCTCCGGTCCGCGCGGCATCGTCAAGAACACCTATGTGGCCCTGTCCGGCGACCACCCGGTCAACAAGGGTTTTGATGGAGCCGAACGGATCATGGGCGGCACAAGGCTGATCCATGTCGAGCCGACGGCAGGCGCTGAAACGCCTTTCCTCTACGTTCCCGATTTCCCGGATCTTCCCATGGAAGAGGTCTATCCTCGCAAGGCGCCGGAAGGGGCGGCGGTCATCGCCTGCGAAACCGGCAAGGGTGGCCGCACGGTCTATATTCCGTGGAATATCGGCGAAATCTTCTGGGAAGTCTTTGCGGTCGATCACGGTCGCCTGTTGTCCAATTCCGTCCACTGGGCGCTCGGCAAGACCCCGCGCGTCACCGTCAAAGGCCCGGGCGTCATTGACCTGGCACTTAGGGAAAACGCCGAGGGTATCGCCCTCAGCCTCTTCAACCTCACCAATCCGATGATGATGAAAGGGCCGATCCGCGAAAATTATCCGCTGGCGGCCCAGACCGTTTCAGTGGAAGTTCCAGAGGGCAAGTCAGTTACGAAAGCCTGGCTGGTGGTTGCGGACAGGACGGCAAGCTTCAGCGTGAAGGACGGACGCGCGGAAGTGGAGGTGCCTGGAATAGAGCGGCTGGAAGTGCTGCATCTCACCTGGAAATAGGGTGGGAGACTGAAATGGAGGAGCGTTTCCGGCCTGGAGGGGCCGGAAGCGGATGGAGATCCGAAGGTGACGCCGAAACGGCGTCTTCAACGGGAGGAGAACTATTCCGATGCTTGGCTACATCTTCAAGCGCGTGCTCTACATGATCCCGACCTTGTTCGGCATGTCGCTGATCTCGTTCCTGATCATTCAGCTGCCGCCGGGTGACTACCTGACGTCGATGATCGCCACGATGAGCGACAGCGGCCAGGCGGTCGATCCGGCCCAGATCGAGCGGCTGAAGGAAATCTACGGCTTCGACGATCCCTTCTACATCCAGTATCTCAAATGGATCTGGGGCATCGTCAGCCGCGGCGACTTCGGTCATTCGTTCGAATGGAACCAGCCCGTCTCCGGCCTGATCTGGGGCCGGATGGGTTCGACGCTGGTCATTTCGCTCTTAAGCCTGCTGTTCGTCTGGATCGTCGCGCTGCCGATCGGCATCTATTCCGCCGTCCGCCGCCATTCGATCGGCGACCACGTCTTCACCTTCTTCGGCTTCATCGGGCTTGCCGTGCCGAACTTCATCCTGGCGCTGGTGCTGATGTATTTCGCCTACCGCTATCTCGGCCAGAGCGTCGGCGGTCTCAACTCTCCCGAATATGCCGAAGCCCCCTGGAGCCTTGCCAAGGTCGGCGATTTCCTCGCCCATCTGTGGATCCCGATCATCATCATCGGGGCCTCGGGAACGGCGGCGCTGATCCGCGTCCTGCGCGCCAACCTGACCGACGAACTGCACAAGCCCTATGTGATCACCGCCCGCGCCAAGGGCCTGCCGGAATACAAGGTCATTCTCAAATATCCGGTGCGCATCGCCCTCAATCCATTCGTCTCGGCGATCGGCTGGGTGCTGCCGCATCTAGTCTCCGGCGTGACGATCACCGCCATCGTACTCAACCTGCCGACCGCCGGCCCGCTTCTGTTTCGGGCGCTGGTCTCGCAGGACATGTATCTCGCCGGCAGTTTCATCCTGCTTTTAAGTGCCCTCACCCTTGTCGGCATGCTGCTCTCGGATCTGCTGCTGGCGCTGCTCGATCCGCGCATCCGGTTCAACTGAGGGAGGCCGCATGAGCACGCACGAGACATTCGGAACCTATTCCGGCCCCGTTCATACCGTCGCCGACGGCCCCTCGATCAGTCCGCTGAAAGCGGGCAAAACCGTTTCGACCGCAACCGTCGGCCCCTGGAGGCTGATCGCCGGCAAGCTGGTCCGCCAGAAGGTGGCGATGTTCGCGGGTGCGGTGATCCTTATCCTCTATCTGATCGGCCTGTTTGCCGAATTCCTGGCACCCAGCCTGCCTTCGACCTCTCGGCCGCAATATACCTATGCGCCACCGCAGGGCTTGAGCTTCTTCGTCACCAAGCCGGACGGCAGTACTGAATTCAATTTCCATGTGAAGGGCTACAAGGTCGAGATCGAGAAGGTGGCGCTGCGTCGCACCTTCGTCGTGGATGACACCAAGGTCGTGCCGATCGGCGTGTTCGTCAAAGGCCCACGTTATGAACTCTGGGGCCTCATCCCGATGGACCGCCATTTGATCGGTCCGCTCAACCCCAACGACCCGATGTATCTGCTCGGCGCCGACCGCCTCGGACGCGACGTCTTCTCGCGGCTGGTCTACGGCACCCGGATTTCCATGTCGATCGGCCTGGTTGGCGTCGCCATGTCGCTTGTGCTGGGCGTCGTGCTCGGCTCGATATCGGGCTTTTACGGCGGCTGGGTCGATACCGTTATCCAGCGCATGATCGAGGTGGTCAGCGCCATGCCGACCATCCCACTCTGGCTCGGTCTTGCGGCGGCGATCCCGCTCACATGGTCGCCGGTCAACGTCTATTTCGTCATCACCATCATCGTGTCGCTGCTCGGCTGGACCAGTCTTGCGCGCGAGGTGCGCGGCCGTTTCCTGGCGCTGCGAAGCGAGGATTTCGTGACCGCCGCCATGCTCGACGGATCGAGCGAGAAACGGCTGATCTTCCGCCATATCCTGCCGTCGCTGACGAGCCATATTCTCGCCGTCGTGACGCTTGCCGTGCCGACCATGATCGTTGCCGAAACCTCGCTGTCCTTCCTCGGCATCGGCCTGAAACCGCCGGTCGTCAGTTGGGGTGTACTGCTGCAGGACGCCCAGAACATCCGCACGGTGGCAACCGCCCCATGGCTGCTGATCTGGCCTTCTCTTGCGGTGATCGTCGCCGTGCTGTCCTTCAATTTCTTCGGCGACGGCCTTCGCGATGCCGCCGATCCCTATGACAATTGAGGAGGAACCCATGACCGATCCTGCCGAAGACGTCGTCCTCTCCGTCGAAAACCTCTCGATCGATTTCCGGTTGAGAACCCATATCCTGCATGCCGTCGAGAATGTCAGTTTCGAGCTGAAGCGCGGCCAGACGCTCTGCCTCGTCGGCGAGAGCGGCTCGGGCAAAAGCGTCACCGCCCGCTCACTGCTGCAGATTGTCGATAGGCCCGGCAGCATCGTCGGCGGGCGCATCCTGTTGCGCAACGGCAGCGCGGTCACCGACATCGCCAGGCTCGATCCGGATGGCCAGGCCATGCGCGCCATTCGCGGCCGCAGGATCGGTTTGATCTTCCAGGAACCGATGAGCTCGCTGTCGCCGGTCCATACGATCGGCTCGCAGATCATCGAAGCAGTCCGCCTGCACAGCGATCTCGACAAACGCGCCGCGCGGGCGAAAACGGTCGAATTGCTGCGCCAGGTCGAAATCCCCAATCCGGATCAGATGGCCGACCGCTACACCTTCGAATTTTCCGGCGGCATGCGGCAGCGGGCAATGATCGCCACGGCGCTCGCCGGCAATCCCGATATCCTCATCGCCGACGAACCGACGACGGCGCTCGACGTCACCACCCAGGCCGAAATCCTCGACCTGATCAAACGGCTGCAGGTGGAACGCGGCATGGCGATGCTACTCATTACCCACGACATGGGCATCGTCGCCGAGGTCGCGGACGATGTTGCCGTGATGCGCTTCGGCCGTATCGTCGAGCGCGGCCCCGTCGATGCGATCTATCACGAGGCCCAGCATCCCTATACGCGGCAACTTCTCGCCTCGACGGTGAAGCTCACCCGCCATGTCGAAGGTCGGGTGCCGGCGGCGGCTGCATCGTCGCAGCCGCTGCAACCGATCCTCTCCGTCCGCAATCTTGGGAAGACGTTCGGCTGGCACGGCAAAACCAGTTCGCTTCGGGCGGTCGATGACGCCAATTTCGATCTCTATCCCGGTGAAAACCTCGGCATCGTCGGCGAAAGCGGTTCCGGCAAGACGACGCTCGGCCGGCTGATCCTGCGCACCGTCGAACCGACAACGGGCAGCGTCATCTACCGCGACAAGGATGGCGGCGAAGTCGAGGTCACCAGCCTGACCAAGAAGGAGCTGCGCGGTTTTCACCGGGAAGTCCGCCTCGTCTTCCAGGATCCGTTCGCCTCGCTCAATCCGCGCATGACGGTCAAGGACGTGATCGGCGATCCGCTGATCGTCAACGGCCTGGCCAAGGGCAAGGCGCTCGAAGAACGCGTCGCCGAACTGATGCGTCTCGTCGGGCTCGATCCGATGGGCATGGAACGTTATCCGCATGCCTTTTCCGGCGGCCAGCGGCAGCGCATCGGCATTGCCCGGGCGCTTGCGCTCGATCCGCGCATCATCATCGCCGATGAGGCGACGTCGGCGCTCGACGTGTCGATCCGCAGCCAGATCCTCGACCTGCTGCTCGATATCAAGAAGCGCCTCAACCTGAGCTTCATCTTCATCTCGCACGACATTTCGGTGGTGCGCTATTTCTGCGACCGCGTTGCCGTCATGCATCGCGGCAAGATCGTCGAGCTCGGCGAGGCCGAGCAGATTTGCACCGCCCCGCAGGAGGCCTATACCAAGAGCCTGATTTCCGCCGTTCCCAATCCCGACCCCCGCGACAAGCGCATGCTGCACCGGCACCGCTTCGTCGCGCCCGTACTCTGAGGACAGTGCCAGTGCCGAAATTCTCCGCCAATCTCTCCTTTCTCTACCAGGACCTCCCTTTCCTCGATCGTTTCGCCGCCGCCGCGAAAGACGGTTTCGGCGGGCTCGAATATCTCGGCCCTTATGCGGAACCGAAGGAAAAAGTCGTCTATGCATTGAAGGCGAGCGGCCTCGTCCAGGCCCTCTTCAACGTGCCCTCGGGCGACTGGGCCGCCGGCGAGCGCGGCATCGCCTGCCTGCCGGACCGTATCCAGGAATTCCGCGACGGCGTCGCCCTGGCGCTTGACTACGCCAAGGCGCTCGGTTGCGGGCAAGTCAACGTCATCTCCGGCCTCGTGGCCAAGGGCGCCGATGTCGAGACCCTGGAAAAGGTGCTGGTCGAAAATCTGAAATATGCCGCGCCGCGCTGTGCAGACGCCGGCGTCAAGCTGCTGATCGAGCCGATCAACCTGCGCGACATTCCCGGCTTCTTCCTGACGACGACCGATCATGCGCAACGCATCCTCGATAGGGTCGGCTCCGACAATCTCTACATCCAGTACGATTTCTACCACATGCAGATCATGCAGGGCGATCTCATCCCCACCTTCAGCCGCCTGAAGGACCGGATTGCCCATGTCCAGATCGCCGACAATCCTGGCCGCAACGAGCCGGGCACTGGCGAGATCAACTATGATTTCATACTCCGGGAGCTCGACCGCCTCGGTTACGACGGCTGGGTCGGCTGCGAATACAGGCCGAAAGCCGGCACCAGCGACGGCCTGACGTGGATGAAGCCCCATCTCGCCGGAGGGCCTCGCTAAGATCAACGCTTTTCGGAACTAACCGGACGCCATCTTCGCCGCTTCCAAACCGGAGCTTTTCTTCGGAGGGCGGAGCCATGTCCGAACATCGATGAAGAAGGACAGGACCATGCTTAGAAACGATATCCAATTCCCCTACGGCGCCGTCTATTTCCGCAAGTCCAATCCGCCCCGCGAAGACTGGGAGCGTGATTATGCAACGGCGGGAGAAGACGGCCTCAACATCTTCCGTCACTGGTTCATGTGGAGCGCGATCGAGACCTCGCCCGGCGTCTATGACTGGGAGGAATACGACCGGCAGATGGACCTCGCCGCCCAAAACGGCATCAAGACGGTTATCGCCGAGCTCATCCATGCCGTGCCCGACTGGGCGGTGCGAAAATATGCCGATGCGCTGCAGGTCAATGCCGACGGCACCAGGCTCGGCTCCTATATGGGCGTCTCGGCGGCGACCGGCGGCTTTTCAAACAATGGCGGCGGCGCCGGCGCGCTGACGCTCAACTGCCCCGAAGTGAAGGAAGCTGCCGGCAGGTTCCTCACCGCACTCGCCACCCGTTACAAGGACCATCCGGCGATCTATGGCTACGACGTCTGGAACGAGTGCAACTATTCCGCCGATGTCGATTACAGCAGCTATGCGAAATCCGCCTTCCGCACATGGCTGGAAAAGAAATACGGCACGCTGAAAACGCTCGCCAAGGCCTGGCATCGCTACAGCTATGCGGAATGGGAGGACGTGGAGCCGCCGGTCCACATAGCGCCCTATCCCGAATGCATCGACTGGCTGCAGTTCAAGCGCGACAATTTCTACGACCAGATGCAGTGGCGCATCGACACGATCCGCGCCGTCGACCAGAAGAATACAATCGCGGCCCACGGGATATCAGGCGCGATCCCCAATATGGCGGCGAACGGCTGCGACGACTGGCTTGCCGCCTCCAAGGTCGAGGTCTACGGCTTTACCTGGATCCAGGCCCGCAAGGGTTCGGAGGCCTGGAAGAACTGGTACGGCGTCGACATCAACCGCGCCGCGGCGCGTGGAAAGCCCTTCTGGCATGCCGAGCGCCAGGGCGGGCCGCTGTGGCTGCAGCCGCAGGTGATCGGCCGCGACAAGGACGACGGCCGCGTCGCCGAGCCCGAGGATATCCGCCTGTGGAGCATGACCTCATTTGCGGGTGGTGCCCGCGGGGTGCTGAACCTGCGCTGGCGCCCGCTGCTCGACGGGCCGCTTTTCGGCGCCTTCGGTGCATATGGCATGGACGGCGCCCGCACGCCGCGCTCGAAGATGCAGAGCCACATGGCGAGATGGGCGAACGATCCGGCACAGGCCGCTCTTTGGGAGGCAAAGCCGGTGTGCGGCGAAATCGGCATCCTGGTCGTTCCCGAGACGCAAGAATGGGATTACCTGCTGAACTATGACCGCAAGGAAAAACCTTACCCGGAAGCCATGTGGGGTGCCTACCGTGCTTTCCTCGAAAACGGCGTCCAGCCGGACTGGGTGCATATCGACGATATCGATGCCTATGACCGCCTCTATTTCCCCTATCCGATCATGTTCACCGCCGAGCAGGCAAAACGGCTTACCGCCTGGGTGGAAAAGGGCGGCACGCTGATTGCCGAAGCCTGCCCCGGTTATTTCGGCGACCGCGGCCATGTCGGGCAGGTGCAACCGAACATGGGCCTCGACAAGGTGTTTGGCGCCCGCGAGGATCAGGTCGAGTTCATGCCGGATATCGGCGACCGCATCCATTTCGAGTTGGGCGGAGCGGCGGTCGATGGGGGAGGTTTCCTGCAGTCCTATGTGCTAACCGGCGGCACCGCGCGCGGCAATTTCGACGACGGACGGCTTGCCGTGGTCGAGAACGCTTATGGCAAGGGCCGCACGCTGCTGATCGGCACCAATCCGTCGGTCGCCTATTACAAGTCGCAGGGCAAGGCGAACGGCGCCTTCTTCGCCGAATTGCTGCGCTGGAGCGGCTGCGCGCCGCATGCGGCCCTGTCGAACAAGGCGCTGTTCGCACGTATCCATAAGAGCGAAAAGGGCAGCTTCCTCTGGCTCGTCAATCCGACCCGCGCGGCGCAGGCGACCGAGGTGAAGCTCGCCGAAGGCCATGGCCGGCTTGCCGCCGGCAAGGCCGTCTGGCCGGTCGGACATGCCCGTGACGGCGGCAAGATCGAGGTGCCGGCCCGCGATGTCCTGATCCTGCCGCTCGACTAACCGGTCCGCCGCCCTCGGGTATCGATGCCCGAGCGCGGCGTGATCCTGATCGCTCCCTTCCGGCCTGATGGACGTCCTCAACCACTTGCGGTAATGGCAAAGGCAGGAAGATCGTCGGAGAAAAGAATGCCTGAGCGGGATGCCATCGTCGTCGGCGCGGGGTTCACGGGCCTGAGCGCCGCGCTGGAGCTTGTCGATGCGGGGCTCGACGTGCTGCTGATCGAGGCGCGCGACCGGGTCGGCGGCAAGGTCGAGTCCGAGACGCTGTCGGACGGTACGCGCGTCGATACCGGCGGGCAGTTCTTCTGCCGTGATATGAGCCAGCTGATGGCGCTGATCGGCGAGAGCGGCAAGACGCCGGTCATGACCCACTATGACGGCGAAATGATCTACCGGCCGCCGGTCTCGCCGCAACAGGGTTTCGCGCGCTGGCAGGGGGTCGATGCGCTTCGCGACAGGATGATCGCCACCGATCCGGATGATCCGGATCTCGCGAGACTGACGGTGGCCGATTGGGTGGCACGACAGGACGACGTGTCGGCCGACATCAGGAAAAGCTTCCTGCGGCTGATCAAGGGCCTCTGGTGCCGCGCGCCTGAAGAAGTCGCTTTCACCTGGCTCGCCTCGAACGATCGGCGCATCACCAATACCTATTCGGAAATGGAAATGTTCCTGCCGGACACGCTGCATGCGCTGGCCGACCAACTCGCCGCCAGGCTCGGCGACCGGCTGCGCCTTGGCATCGCGGTGACCGGCATCGACTATTCCGATACCGGCGTCACTGTCATTGCCGGCGATCAACAGTTCTCGGCGAGACGCCTTATCCTGGCGGTGCCGCCGGTGATGATCCGCCGGCTTGCGTTTTCGCCCGCTCTTCCAGAGCGGCTGCAGAAGGCGCTTTCCACCTGGGCGCCCGGCCTTTCGATCAAGTTGCAGGTCAGTTACGACAAGCCGTTCTGGCGCGAGCAGGGGCTTTCCGGCGCCGTCATGTGGCACGAACCCCAAGGCCTCTACGCCTGCGACGCCAGCCGTGGCGACTATGCGGGCCTGATCATCTTCATTGGTGGCCCGGAAGCTCAGCAATGGCACGGGCGGCCGCGCAAGGAACTCACCGCCTTCATCCGCGAGCAGCTGACCGAAGCTTTCGGCCCCGAAGGCGGCAATCCGCGCGACATCCATGTCCGCGACTGGGTCGACGATCCCTGGAGCGGCGGCGCCTATAGCGACGTGATCATCGATCTGGATGCGCGTTATGCGGAAGAGATCATCAACGAAGGCGTTTCGCCGGTACATTTCGCGTCGTCGGAGCTCTCCCCGTCCTATCCGGGTTATGTCGAAGGCGCGATCGTCGCGGGCAGGCTGGCGGCAGCGCGGGTCATCGCTGCCACGCTAAGAGGCCAGCCCGAGGTCAGCGATTGAGGCTCGCAGGACATCGATGCAATCAAACTGCACCACATCCGTTCTCTCATCCTGAGGGCTTTCCTGTCGACAACACGTGTGCAATTGTCCTGCCGCATTGGCTTGCGACGCGGATACGGTAAACGATGGCGAAGAACGAACCTGCAGAAACGGATATCCCCCGCACCCGCGGCTCCGGGACGCAGAGTGTCTATACGATCCTGCGCCGGGAAATTCTCGCCATGACCTTGGCCCCTGGCAGCCCGCTCGACGAGGTTCGGTTGTCGGAGCGTTTCGGCATGTCGCGCACCCCGATCCGCGAAGCATTGCTGCGGCTTTCCGGCGATGGCCTCGTCACCACGCTGCCGAACCGCAACACCATCGTCGCGACGATCGATTTCGCCTCTCTGCCTCCTTATTTCGATGCGCTAACGCTGATGTACCGCGTCACTACCCGCGGTGCCGCCATGCGCGCGACGCCGCAGGCGATGGGCGAGATTCGCAAGCGGCAGGCGGAGTTTGCTGCAGCGGTTGCCGCCCACGACGCCTTCGCGATGATCGAGGCAAACCGGGAATTCCACGTGGCAATCGCCGAACTTGCCGGCAATTCCTATTACACCACCTTCTTCGCCCGGCTGCTCGACGAGGGGCGCCGCATCCTGCGCCTCTATTATCGTACGTTCGATGATCGGCTGCCTCGCCAGTATGTCGACGAACACGAGGAGATGATCGCCGCCATCGAAGCGCGCGACGTCGAGCGCTCCGACAGGCTTGCCATCAAGCATGCGGAACAGATCGTCCGGCAAATCCAGGATTATATCGCCCGCGATCTCGGCAATCCGATCGATCTTGCCGCTTCCTGACCCGCCACCTTCCGCATTCGTTTCACAGGACAGAAATCATGGATTCCACTTCGGTCGACGCCGTTGTCATCGGCTCGGGCATCATCGGCACGATGTCGGCGCACTACCTGCTGGAGGACGGCCGTTCGGTGCTGATCATCGAGCGAGGCGAAGTGGCGCGGGGTGCGAGCAGCGGCAATGCCGGCATTCTCGCCTTTCCCGAGATCATCCCGATCGCCGCACCCGGCATGATGTGGAAAGCGCCGAAATGGCTGCTCGATCCGCTCGGCCCCCTCAGCCTGCCGCCTTCCTATGCGCTCAACATGGTGCCGTGGCTGTGGCGCCTCTGGCGTGCCAGCGCCCGGCCGGCCTATGAGCGCACCGTGGGCGTGCATGCCAGGATGATGCCCATGGCGCGCAGCGAAATGCTGCAAACCGTCGAACGCGCTGGCCTTCGGGCAATGGTGAAGCAGACCGGCACGCTCGATCTCTACGACAGGGAGGCAAGCCTCAATGCCGCATCTGACGACTGGCAGGCGAAACGCAAGGCCGGTTTTGAATTCCAGAAGGTTGGCCGCAGCGAGATCGATTCCCTGCAGCCGGGCCTTGCGCCGCAGTTCCGGCATGGCATCTTTACGCCCTCCGGGTTGCAGGTCTCCGATCCGCTGGAATTCACCCAAGCCCTGTTCGGTAACGCCATGTCCCGGGGCGCATCGCTGAGAATTGGTGAAGTCATCCGCATCGAGCCGATAAACGATGGCGCCAGGGTTATCCTTGCGGATGGCGCAGTCTTCGACGCGAAGACCGTCGTACTGGCCGGCGGCGCCTGGTCGAAGAAGATCTTAACCGGCCTCGGTGACCATGCCCCGCTCGAAACCGAGCGCGGTTACAACACAACGCTGCCGCTAGGCGCCTTCCCGCTCCACCGTCAGCTCTATTTCAACGACCACGGCTTCGTCGTCACGCCGCTCTCCTCCGGTATCCGCGTCGGAGGCGCCGTCGAGCTCGGCGGGCTGACACTGGCGCCGAACTACAAGCGCTCGGAGGCGATGCTGAAAAAGGCGAAAAGCTTCCTGCCCGACCTGAAGACCGAGGGCGGTCGCCAATGGATGGGTTTTCGTCCCTCCATGCCCGACTGCCTGCCGGTAATCAGTGCCTCGACCGCGACGCCGGCGATCATCTATGCGTTTGGCCACGGGCATCTCGGGCTCACGCAGTCGGCGGCGACCGGCCGGCTGGTCGCCGATATTGCCGCACGCAGAACCCCCGCCCTCGATATCGAACCTTACAGCATCAGCCGGTTTCGCTGACATCGGCGACAGCAGAATGCCGGGCCGCCGAGCTGCGCCAAATATCTCTGTCGACAAACTGACTACAAAGCGATATAACCGCGGCGAAATCGAAAGGAAGCGGAATGGTCTGGTCTCACCCCGTCCCGAAGATCACCGACAACGAGCGGCGGCAGCGCCTTGTCCGACTGCAGGCGTCGCTGGAGGAAAAGGGACTGGGCGGCATTTTGCTCGGCGCGAGCGAGAGCCTGCGTTATTTCACCGGCCTCGTCTGGCACCAGAGCGAGCGCCTGCTCGGCGCGCTGGTGACGCCGAAATCGGTGACCTACATCGTGCCGGGGTTCGAACAGAGCCGGGTCGAGTGCCTGCCCCATCTACCGGGCGAGATCGCCGTCTGGCAGGAGGATGAAGCGAGCGCGGTGCTGGTCGCTTCGCTTCTGCCTTCCAATATGAAGCTTGCGCTCGACGACGCGCTGCCGCTGTTCGTCTACCACCAGCTCGCCGCCGTCTTCGGGGCCGACCGGCTCGTCGACGGCGGCCGGCTGATCCGCGATCTGAGGCTCCGGAAGTCGAAGGCCGAGATCGACCTCATCCAATACGGCATGAACCTGACGCTGGAAGTGCATCGCCGCGCCCATGCCTTCATCAAGCCCGGCGTGCTTGCCTCCGACGTGGTCCGCCATATCGACGAACAGCATCGCGCACTCGGCGCCTCCGGCGGATCGAGCTTCTGTATCGTTTCCTTCGGGGTCGCGACCTCGCTTCCCCACGGCGCCGACGGCGACCAGGTCTATGCGCCCGGCGACGTGGTGCTGGTCGATACCGGCTGCAGGCTCGACGGTTATCATTCGGATCTCACCCGCACCTACGTGCTGGAGGAGCCAACGAAGGAATTCGCGGCCGCCTGGGCGATCGAGCGCGAGGCGGAACAGGCCGTTTTCGAGGCCGCCCGCCTCGGCGCCACCTGCGGCAGCCTCGACGACGCGGCCCGCGAGGTGCTTGCCAGGCACGCGCTCGGCCCGGACTATGTCCTTCCCGGCCTGCCGCACCGCGCCGGGCACGGGCTGGGCCTCGAAATCCACGAGGAGCCCTATATCGTGCGAGGAAATGCAACCGTGCTCGAACCCGGCATGTGCTTCTCGAACGAACCGATGATCGTTTTCCCGGACCGTTTCGGCATCCGTCTGGAAGACCATATCCACATGACCGAAACCGGTCCGCAATGGTTCACCCAGCCGAGCAAGGGGCCGGCCGAACCCTTCGCGTGACAGATATCAGCGCGACCGCGCATAGTATGACCCATCAACCAGAGGAGTGCTTTTTATGACCACAGGCTGGAGCGGCGTTTTCCCCGCAGTGACGACACAATTCAACGAAGACTTCTCGATCGATCTGAAGGCGACGCAGGGCGTGCAGGATGCGCTCGTCAATGACGGCGTCAACGGCCTGATCGTCATGGGCACCTGCGGCGAGAACAACTCGCTCGATCCGGAGGAAAAGCGCACCATCCTGAAGGCCGCCGTCGAGGTGGTGAACGGCCGCGTGCCGGTCGTAACGGGCGTCTCCGAATTCGACACCCGCCGCGCCGTCGCCTATGCCCGCGACGCCGAAAAGCTCGGCGCCGATGGCCTGATGCTGCTGCCGGCCATGGTCTATGTACCGAAGCCGGAAGAACTGGTCGCGCATTTCAAGACGGTCGCTGCAGCCACCTCGCTGCCGATCATGCTCTACAACAACCCGCCGGCCTACCGCGTCAATATCGGCGCCGACGTGCTGCGCCAGCTCGAAGACGTGCCGAACATCAAGGCCGTCAAGGAAAGCGCACCGGATCCGCGCCGCTTCACCGACCTGATCAACGTCTTCGGTGACCGCTTCGATATCTTCGCCGGCCTCGACGACGTGGCCCTCGAAGGCCTGATGCTGGGGGCCAAAGGCTGGGTCTCTGGCCTGACCAGCGCCTTTCCGCAGGAATCGGTTGCCCTGGTGGCCGCCGCCGCCCGCGGCGACTGGGTCGAGGCCCGCGCCATCTATCGCTGGTTCATGCCGTTGTTGCATCTCGATGCCGAGCACGACCTCGTCCAGTCGATCAAGCTCGCCGAGCAGATCATGGGCCGCGGCTCCGAGCGCGTTCGCATGCCGCGCATGCCGCTGACCGGTGCGCGCCGTGCAGAAGTGACGGCGATGGTCGAGAAGGCGGCTGCGACGCGGCCGACGCTTGCCAAGAAGGCTGCTTGAGGGAGCTACTCGCTCCTCTTTCAATAAAGAAGAGGGCGCGTCTTGCCGATCTCCCCCTTGCGGGGGAGATGCCCGGCAGGGCAGAGGGGGGTGACGCGGCACACTCTTCAGCAGTTGAGCTCGTAGCGCCACCCCCTCTGTCATCTCCGATGACATCTCCCCCAAGGGGGGAGATCAAGGAGGCGCGCTGTCGCGCCGAGACGACGGTGACAGAATTATCTCTGTCCGCCCGGCTCGCCGCTCTGGTCCAGAACCCGGCTGAGGCTGAGCGCAGCGATGGTGCAGATCGCACCGGAGATCAGATATCCGCCGATGAAGATGATGCCGAAACTGCTGGCGAGGCCGAGTGCCACCAGCGGCGCGAAGCCGGCACCGATCAGCCACGCGAGATCGGAAGTGAGTGCTGCACCGGTATAACGGTAATATTGCCCGAAGCGCGACGAGACGGCGCCCGAGGCCTGGCCGAAGGAAAGGCCGAGGATCCCGAAGCCGATGATGATGAAGGCATCCTGCCCCTTGCCGCCGGCATCGAGCAGGAACGGCGCCGAGAACGAGAAAATCGCGATGATGATAGCGCCGATCATCAACTGGCTACGGCGACCGATGCGGTCGGCGATCAAGCCGGACAGGATGATACCGATAATGCCGACGGCAGCGCCGATCACCTGAACGAACAGGAATTCCGCCGCCGACTGTCCACCATAGAGCGTCACCCAGCTCAATGGGAAGATCGTCACCAGGTGGAACATGGCGAAGCTGGCAAGCGGCACGAACGCGCCGAGCACGACGTCATGGGCGTGCTTGCTCAGCATTTCGAAGATCGGCCGGGCCTGTAGCTCGTTGGCTTCGAGCGCCGAGCCGAACTCCTTGCTGGCGACAATGCGCAGGCGGGCGAACAGCGCCACAACATTGATCGCAAACGCCACGAAGAACGGATACCGCCAACCCCAGGAAATGAAATCCGCTTCCGAGAGATTGGCGACGAAATAGCCGAACAGGATGCTCGCCAGCGCAAAGCCGATCGGTGCGCCGAGCTGTGGGATCATCGCATACCAGCCGCGCCGGTTGGGTGGCGCATTGAGGTTGAGCAGCGAGGCGAGCCCGTCCCAGGCGCCACCGAGCGCGAACCCCTGCCCCATTCGGAACAGCGCCAGCAATGCCACGGCCCAGTAGCCGATCGTGTCGTACCCCGGCAGGAAGGCGATCGAGGCCGTCGAGCCGCCGAGCAGGAACAGCGCGATCGTCAGCTTGGTGCCGCGCCCATAATTTCGGTCGATCCACATGAAGACGAACGACCCGACGGGCCGCGCCATGAAGGCGAGCGGGAAAATCGCGAACGACATCAGCGTTGCGGCGACCGGGGTCGGCGCAAACGGGAAGATCAGCTTTGGAAAGACGAGGACGGAGCCGAGCCCGTAGACGAAGAAGTCGAAGAACTCCGACATGCGACCGATGATCACGCCAAGCGCGATGCTGCCCGGTGAAATCGGCTTGTCGTCATGAATGCGGCGGGCGTCCCTTTCGAGGCCGGACGATGTCGGGCCTGTTGACGCGGGATTGACGACCGTGGTCATGAATTCCTCCTGGCGATAGTTCGCCTCGTCCCGAAATGTTGATCAACATGCACCCGAGATCAAGGAACAAGGCTAAAAAAACCTGACATTTGCGGCAAGCCGCCACCGTCTTCTCGTCCACACCCTCTGGTCAGCCCGGTCGGTTGTCCTAGATTTCCGGTTGGCGGAGGTAGATGCCGAGTATGCCGGTCGTGCCGCAAAACGGTGCTGAAGGCCATGCGGTTTTTTGCTGCACTGCGACAGATTGCTGCACTGCGACGAACGACCTCATTTCAGCCTGGACCGGAACAAGCCTATTCCGAACTAGACAAAACGCAAATTTGAGCCCGAGATGACCCCTCAGTTGAAAATCGTAGCACGGTTGTTCGCTCTCTTGGTCCTTGTAGGCCTTTCCGGATGTGATCTGGTCGTCATGTCGCCCGCCGGCGATATCGCCAAACAGCAGGCCAACCTGATCATCGTCGCCACGGTGCTGATGCTGATCATCATCGTACCAGTCATCTTCCTCACGCTGTTCTTCGCCTGGCGCTATCGCGGCTCCAACACCAGTGCGCCCTATGATCCCGAATGGCACCATTCGACGTGGCTCGAAGTCATCATCTGGTCCGCACCGCTCGCCATCATCATCGCGCTCGGCGCCGTTACCTGGATCAGCACCCACAAGCTCGATCCTTACCGGCCGCTAGAACGGCTGGACGCCCAGCGCGCCGTGCCGGCGGAGACAAAGCCGATCACGGTAGAGGTCGTGGCGCTCGACTGGAAATGGCTGTTCTTCTACCCGGACTACGGTATCGCCACCGTCAACGAGATGGCGGCCCCAGTGGACGTGCCGATCAACTTCAGGATCACCGCCTCGTCGGTAATGAATTCCTTCTACGTGCCGGCGCTTGCCGGAATGATCTACGCCATGCCTGGTATGGAGACCAAGCTGCATGCCGTCATCAACAAGCCGGGCGAATTCGAAGGCCTCTCCTCGAACTACAGCGGCGACGGTTTTTCTCACATGCGCTTCAAGTTCCATGGCGTCGACCAGGCCGGTTTCGACCAGTGGGTGGCCCGCGTCAAGCAGAACGGCACGGCGCTCAACCGCGACGCCTATCTGAAGCTCGAGAAGCCGAGCACCAAGGAACCCGTGCGCTATTTCGCCAATGTTGAGTACGGTCTCTACAAGACCGTACTCAACATGTGCGCCACGCCCGGCAAGATGTGCATGGACGAAATGATGCATATCGACATGACGGGCGGCGGCGGAATTGAGAGCCACGAAAACCGCGCCAGGCTAGAGCATGACAACCGCCATGCGGGCGAAGCGAGCCATGCGGCACCTGCCGCGACCTTTCCGGCGACGGGCAACCCGGCCCGCAGCGATCAGCCGGCCGAGGGCGTCGACCAGAATTCCGGGCAGCCGCAATCGCAGGCGCCATCGGCAAACCACGACATGCAAGGCCACACGATGCCCGGAGGCAATCCGGGCGGCGCGGCGCCGGCGCAGCTCAACAACAATGCCCCGGCGCGGCCGTAAGGCCGCGTTTCAACAGATCTGGTAGAGACCCATGTTCGGTAACACCACCCTGACGCAATTCCTTTTCGGACGGCTCACGCTTGAAGCCATCCCCTATCACGAGCCGATTCTCGTCGTGACCTTCATCGTCGTCGCGCTGCTCGGCATCGCCATTCTCGGGCTCGTGACACGATATCGGCTCTGGGGTTATCTGTGGAGCGAGTGGTTCACCAGCGTCGATCACAAGAAGATCGGCATCATGTATATCGTGCTCGCCATCGTCATGCTGCTGCGCGGTTTTGCCGATGCGATCATGATGCGCATCCAGCAGGCGATCGCCTTCAACGGAAACGAGGGCTACCTCAACCCGCATCACTACGACCAGATCTTCACTGCCCATGGCGTGATCATGATCTTCTTCGTGGCGATGCCCTTCGTTACCGGTTTCATGAACTACGTGGTGCCGCTGCAGATCGGCGCGCGCGACGTCTCCTTCCCCTTCCTCAACAACTTCTCCTTCTGGATGACCACGGCCGGCGCCGTCATCATCATGATGTCGCTCTTCGTCGGCGAATTCGCCCGCACCGGCTGGCTCGCCTATCCGCCGCTCTCGGGTGCCGACTACAGTCCGGGCGTCGGCGTCGATTATTACATCTGGGGCCTGCAAGTGGCGGGCGTCGGCACAACGCTATCGGGCATAAACCTGATCGCCACGATCGTGAAGATGCGCGCGCCGGGCATGACCTTCATGAAGATGCCGATCTTCACCTGGACCTCGCTCTGCACCAACGTGCTGATCGTTGCAACCTTCCCGATCCTGACCGCAACGCTCGCGCTGCTGTCGCTCGACCGCTATGTCGGAACGAACTTCTTCACCAACGACCTCGGCGGCAATCCGATGATGTACATCAACCTCATCTGGATCTGGGGCCATCCGGAAGTCTACATCCTCGTGCTGCCGGCCTTCGGCATCTTTTCCGAAGTCGTCGCCACCTTCAGCGGCAAGCGGCTGTTCGGTTACGCCTCGATGGTCTATGCCACCTGCGTGATCATGATCCTCTCCTACCTCGTGTGGCTCCACCACTTCTTCACGATGGGCGCGGGCGCGAGCGTGAACGCCTTCTTCGGCATCACGACGATGATCATCTCGATCCCCACTGGCGCGAAGATGTTCAACTGGCTTTTCACCATGTATCGCGGCCGCATCCGCTACGAGCTGCCGATGTACTGGACGATCGGCTTCATGGTCACCTTCGTCATCGGCGGCATGACCGGCGTCATGCTGGCCATCCCGCCGGCCGACTTCGTGCTGCACAACTCGCTCTTCCTGATCGCCCACTTCCACAACGTCATCATCGGCGGCGTGCTCTTCGGCCTCATGGCGGGCGTCGTCTACTGGTGGCCGAAGGCCTTCGGCTACAAGCTTGACAGGTTCTGGGGTCTCATAAGCTTCTGGTGCTGGCAGATCGGCTTCTTCGTCGCCTTCATGCCGCTCTACGTGCTCGGCCTGATGGGCGTCACCCGCCGCGTCAATCAGTTCGAGGATCCTTCCCTGCAGATATGGTTCGTCATCGCCGCCATCGGCGCCGGGATCATCGCCTGCGGCATCGGAGCCTTCATCATCCAGCTTGTCGTCTCATTCATGCGCCGCGACCAGCTGCGCGAGACCTCTGGCGATCCATGGGACGGGCGCACGCTGGAATGGTCGACTTCCTCGCCGCCGCCGGACTACAACTTCGCCTTCACGCCGGTCGTGCATGATCATGACAGCTGGTACGACATGAAACTCCGCGGCTACGAACGCCCGCTCGGCGGCTTCAAGCCGATCCACATGCCGAAGAACACCGGCACCGGGATTATCCTGGCTGGCATCAGCATCGTCTTAGCCTTCGCGATGATCTGGTACATCTGGTGGCTGGCGGCCGTCTCCTTCATCGCGATGGTCGCCACGGCGATCGGCCATACCTTCAACTATAACCGGGATTTCCACATTCCCGCCGAAACCGTGACGGCAACAGAGGACGCGCGCTCGAAGCTGCTCGCGGAACGGGCCTGACACCATGAGCCAGACGCAAGTTCAATCCAACGGCATGGAAACCGAAAAGCCGCAATTCTACCTCACGGAAGATCATCATCCGGAAGGCAGCACGATGCTGGGCTTCTGGCTCTACCTGATGAGCGATTGCCTGATCTTCGCGGTGCTTTTCGCCACCCATGGCGTACTCGGCCGCAATTATGCAGCCGGTCCCTCGCCCGCCGACCTGTTCGACCTGCCGCTTGTCGCCATCAACACGGCAATGCTGCTCTTCTCGTCGATCACCTACGGCTTTGCCATGCTGCAGATGGAAAGGGGCGCGAAGACCGAGACCCTGTTCTGGCTCGGCGTGACGGGCGTGTTCGGCGCCGCCTTCCTCGGCCTAGAGCTTTACGAGTTCAATCACCTGATCCACGAGGGCGCCGGGCCGACCCGTTCGGCCTTCCTCTCCTCCTTCTTCACGCTGGTCGGTACCCACGGCCTGCACGTCACCTTCGGCATCATCTGGCTGATCACGCTGATGGTGCAGGTCGGCAGATACGGCCTGATCCCGGAAAACAAGCGCCGCCTGATGTGCCTTTCGATGTTCTGGCACTTCCTCGACGTCGTCTGGATCGGCGTCTTCTCCTTCGTTTATCTCATGGGAGTCCTTGGATGAGTTCGCACGGCCAAACCCCGCACGCTCCCGCTCACGAAAGTGCCTCCCAGGCCCATCATGGCCATAGCAACGGCCACCAGGCCGGCCACGGCACGCTAAGAAGCTACCTGATCGGCTTCAGCCTGTCGGTGATCCTGACGGCCATTCCGTTCTGGCTGGTGATGAGCGGCGCCATCGACAGCAAGCTGTTCACCGCCTTCCTCGTCATGGGGCTCGGCGTCATCCAGATCGTCGTGCACATGGTCTATTTCCTGCACATGAACCCGCGCTCCGAAGGAGGCTGGACGATGATGGCGCTGCTGTTTACCCTGGTTCTGGTCGGCATCACGCTTGCCGGGTCGCTGTGGGTCATGCATCATCTGAACACCAACATGATGCCGATGTCGCCGGAGATGATGAAGAACATGCCGTGATCCCCGGAGGGGATGAGCCTCGAAAGGATAGACGCATGGCTGTCGATCATCCTTTGACCGGAGAAACGGTGGATGCGGAGCCGGCCCGTTCCCGGCTCATCTTCACGGGGGCGATGCTCTTCCTGACGCTGATCTTTATCGGGCTCGGCACCTGGCAGGTGCAGCGGCTTTTCTGGAAACTCGATCTGATCGCCCGCGTCGACGCTCGCGTCACCGCGACGCCGGCACCCGCTCCCTCATTGCCATCCTGGCCCGCGATCAACGCGGAAAACGACGAATATCGCCGCGTCACCGCCGCCGGGGTTTTTCACCACGGCAAGGAAACACTGGTTCAGGCCGTCACCGACCTCGGTCCCGGCTTCTGGATCCTGACGCCGCTGGAACAGAAGGACGGAACCACCGTCCTCATCAACCGCGGCTTCATCCCCGCCGACCGCCGCGATCCGGCGGCACGCGCGGACGGCGCGATCGAAGGCCCCGTGAAGATCACCGGCCTCATCCGCATCAGCGAGCCGGGCGGCGCCTTCCTGCGCTCCAACGACCCCGCCAGCGGTCGCTGGTACTCGCGCGACGTGGCCGCGATCGCGGCAACAAAAGGCCTCGAAAAGGTGGCGCCCTATTTCATCGACGCCGACGCGACGCCGATCCCGGGCGGCCTTCCCGTCGGGGGATTGACGGTGATCCGCTTCCGCAACAGCCACCTCGTTTATGCCGTCACCTGGTATCTGCTGGCGGTGATGAGCGCGGGCGGCGCCTACGCAATCCAGCAAAAGCGGCTTGCCTGAACTCGGGCGTGGATTTCCACTGAATAGCAGGCTGGCAACCTGTTCATCTCGCCCCGAATTTCCCATAGTCCGAGAAATGGCCTTTGCCCGCGCCGCAGGCGGCCAGTTTAGAGCGGATCGATATATGCGCCAGTTTTTCAACTCGAAATACAAGATCATCCTGGCGGCAGCGCTGTTCATCCTGACGTCGATCTTCATGTCGATTTCCGCGACAGGGCATGTCAGCGGCAGCTACATCGCCATCGTCTTGGTCGCGTTCCTGTTCACGATCCTGTCGCTATATTCGACCGCCCGATCGCAACATGCCGAATACCTTATCATCGGCAGCCTGCTTCTGTCCCTTTCGACATTGGTCGGGATTACCGAGGTGCTGACCAAGAAGATCTCCAACATGGAGTACGGAATTTACTTCTTCGCCTTCCTCGGCTGCGTCGGCCTGGTTTCGCTCGGCCTGATCGCACGCTACCTCACCAGCGAGGGATGGGGTGTCAGCTCCGAAAAGACCCGCGAAGCGCTATCCGTCTGCGCCACGATCCTCGGATTCGTGCTGGCGATCGCCTCGGCTTTCGTGCCGACCTGAAAAGTCCGCCATTTTAACAGCATTGAAAAAGGTACCCGGACGTAGCTCCGCTACGTCCGGGCGATTTTGGTCGATCAGACGAGATCGAAACGATCGGCGTTCATGACCTTGGTCCAGGCCGCGACGAAGTCCTTGACGAACTTTGCCTTGGCGTCGGACTGGCCATAGACTTCGGCGATCGCACGAAGCTGCGAGTGCGAACCGAAGATCAGGTCGACGCGGGTGCCTGTCCACTTGGGTGCCTTGGTCTTGCGGTCACGGCCTTCGTAAACGCCATCCTGACCGGCAACAGGCGACCATTCGGTGCCCATGTCGAGCAGGTTGACGAAGAAGTCGTTCGTCAGCGTCTCGGGCTTGTCCGTGAAGACGCCATGTTCCGGCTGTCCGGCCTTCAGCACGCGCAGGCCGCCGAGGAGAACCGTCATTTCCGGTGCTGTCAGCGTCAGCAGCTGGGCGCGATCCACCATGGCCTCTTCAGCCTTCATAAACTGCTTCCTGCTGTTGTTGACATAGTTGCGGAAAGCGTCGGCACGGGGTTCCAGGGCGGCGAAGGAAGCGGCGTCGGTCTGCGTTTCGGACGCATCCATGCGACCCGGCGTGAAGGGCACGGCGATGTCATTGCCACCTGCCTTTGCAGCCTTCTCGACACCGGCAGCGCCGGCAAGCACGATCAGGTCGGCCAGCGAGATCTTCTTGCTCCCGGTATGGGTCGCGGAAAAATCCTTCTGGATGCCTTCGAGAACGCCCAAGACCTTGGCGAGCTGCGCCGGCTGGTTGGCCTCCCAGTCCTTCTGCGGTGCAAGCCGGATGCGTGCGCCATTGGCACCGCCGCGCTTGTCGGAACCGCGGAAGGTCGAGGCGGAAGCCCAGGCGGTCGAGACCAGTTCCTGCACCGTGAGGCCGGATGCCAGGATCCTGGACTTCAGGTCGGCGACATCATGGTCGTCGACCAGATCGTGATCGACCGGCGGGATCACGTCCTGCCAGATCAGGTCTTCGGCCGGCACTTCCGGACCAAGGTAGCGAACCTTCGGCCCCATGTCGCGATGGGTCAGCTTGAACCAGGCGCGGGCAAAGGCATCGGCGAACTCAGCCGGGTTTTCGAGGAAGCGACGCGAGATCTTCTCGTAGGCCGGGTCGAAACGCAGTGCCAGGTCGCTGGTCAGCATGGTCGGGAGCTGCTTCTTCGACGGGTCGAAGGCGTCCGGAATGGAAGCTTCGGCATTCTTCGCCACCCATTGCTTGGCGCCGGCGGGGCTCGTGGTCAGCTCCCATTCGAAGCCGAACAGGTTTTCGAAGAAGTAGTTGCTCCACTGGGTCGGGGTCTGTGTCCAGGTCACTTCCAGGCCGCTGCCGATCGCATCGCGACCAATGCCAGTGTTGAACTTGCTCGCCCAGCCGAGGCCCTGGGCTTCGAGTTCGCCGCCTTCCGGGTCGATACCGACAAACGACGGATCGCCAGCGCCATGGGTCTTGCCGAAGGTGTGGCCGCCGGCGATCAGCGCCACGGTCTCTTCGTCGTTCATCGCCATGCGGGCGAAGGTTTCGCGGATGTCACGGGCGGATGCCAGCGGATCCGGCGTGCCGTTCGGGCCTTCCGGATTGACATAGATGAGGCCCATCTGCACTGCGCCGAGCGGTTCTGCCAGCTCGCGTTCGCCGCTGTAGCGCTCATCGCCCAGCCATGTGCCTTCAGGACCCCAGTAGAGCTCTTCCGGCTCCCAGACGTCGGCGCGGCCGCCGGCGAAACCGAACGTCTTGAAGCCCATCGATTCGAGCGCGACATTGCCGGTGAGGATCATCAGATCCGCCCAGGAAATCTTGTTGCCGTATTTCTGCTTGATCGGCCAGAGCAGGCGACGGGCTTTGTCGAGGTTGACGTTGTCCGGCCAGCTGTTGAGCGGTGCGAAACGCTGCTGCCCCTGACCAGCGCCGCCGCGGCCGTCGGTGATTCGGTACGTGCCGGCGCTGTGCCAGGCCATGCGGATGAACAGGCCGCCGTAATGACCGAAGTCGGCCGGCCACCATTCTTGGCTATCGGTCATCAGGGCATGAAGGTCTTTCTTCAGGCCCTCGAGATCGAGCGTCTTGAACTCTTCGGCATAGTTGAACGCCTCGCCCATCGGATCGGAGCGCACTGAGTGCCCATGAAGGATCTGGACATTCAGCTGATTAGGCCACCAGTCGCGGTTCGATCTGCCGCGAGGGGTATGGGCGACCGGACATTTGCCGGCGTTTTCGCTAGATTTCGCATCCATGACTATCTCCTTGATTACTTTTATTATCTGCCGTGCAAAAGAGGGCAATTTCTCCCGGACCGCCCGGTCCGGCTGCGCTGTTTTCGACTGTAGTCCCCGCCTGCTGGTCGGAGCAAGCCAATCGCGCACCCTCCCTCGTATCCCTTCTTATCGGAAGCGGCTCATAAATTTAAGTTGGATTTACTGATCGCTGCGATAAGCTGGGGTTATGAAAAATCTTACCCTCAAGCAGCTCCGTTATTTCGAAGCCCTGGCGCGGGATGGGCGCTTTCGCCGCGCGGCAGACGCCTGTGCGATCTCTCAACCGGCCTTGTCGATGCAGATCAAGGAACTCGAACAGGAAGTGGGCGGCGACCTCTTCGAGCGGAATGCCCGCGAGGTGAAACTGACCGCCTTCGGCCAGACCTTCGCGCTGCGGGTTCGCGACATCCTGCGGGCTGTGGATGAACTGGCGGACCTCGCTCGGGCTTCGCGCGATCCTTTCCTGGCGCGCCTGCGCATCGGCATCATCCCGACGATCGCGCCCTATCTGCTGCCGGCGATCATAAACGATCTGAACAGAACTTTCGACGGAATTGAAATACAGGTGCGCGAGACACAGACGGCAAAGCTGGTCCAGGAACTGGCTCAGGGCGAGCTGGATCTCGCAATCGTCGCCCTGCCGGTATCGGAACCGTTCCTGACCGAGCTCACATTGTTCGACGAGGAGTTTGTTCTGGTCCGGCGGCGCGAGGACGAGGGCAAGCCGGTACCCGAGCGCGAGGCTCTGCGCGAAATGCGCCTGCTTCTGCTGGAGGAAGGCCACTGCTTCCGCGATCAGGCTCTGTCGTTCTGCAAAATAGGGACGACCCGCCTCCGCGAGGTGATGGAAGGCAGCTCGCTGTCGACGCTGGTGCAGATGGTCAGCGCCGGTATCGGCATCACACTGATACCGGAAATGGCTGTGCCGGTGGAAACGCGCTCGGCACAGGTTTCGATCTCCCGCTTCCAAGCGCCGCGGCCCTCACGCACCATCGGAATGATCTGGCGCAATTCAACGCCCTTGGTCACCCAACTCCTGCAGATTTCCGAGGTGGTTCGCGGCTCGGCCGACACCATGCGCAGGCAACACGCCATGCAACCCTGAGACCTCAGCGAAGCGGCTCCCGAAGGGAGCCGGCGGGCTACGCGCAATTGTTTAGAAAGGCGTTAAGTATTTGATCTTGGTAGGGATCAAATCGGAATGGTGCCCAGAAGAGGACTCGAACCTCCACACCCTTTCGGGTACCAGCACCTGAAGCTGGCGCGTCTACCAATTCCGCCATCTGGGCGACGGAGAGCCATGTACGGGTGTGACCTTCCCCTGTCAACTGGCTTTTTGAAGTTTCCGTGCCTGTCGCCAAAAAACCTTCACGGATCTGTCACGGGCGGCCTCGGCTCTCGCTGTCTTCCCTCGCCTTGCGGTCCAGGTGGCCGAGATCGCGGTCCGGGTCGATCATGTCGCGCACCCGCTGCTTCAGCTCCTTGGGTCCGGGAAACCCACCGTCTCGCTTGCGTTCCCAGATGAGTTCGCCATTCACCTGGATCTCGAAATTGCCGCCGGTGCCGGGGATCAGCGCCACTTCGCCGAGCGCGTCGCCAAAGGTCTGCAGAAGCTCCTGCGCCATCCAGCCGGCCCTGAGCAGCCAATTGCACTGGGTGCAATAGAGAATCGTAATGCGCGGTTTTTCCATCATGTTTTGCCTTCTACCCTAGTCAATTCGGTCTCACAATAATGTCAACCAGGACGGTCAGGTTTTGAACGCGCGCATCTCGACAGAAAGGGCGCGAACGTCAATTTGGGCTGCACCACGATAGTCTCGTCGTTTTCATAAAAAGAGGTCCCATGGCTCTTCAATCCACCACCCGCTCCCGCCTGATCATTCCGGCGCTCGCCCCTGTCTATACCTCCGCCCATGAGATCGTCGAGACGATCCTGCGCGTGACGGCCGGCGTGCTGCTGGTCACCCATGGTTTCGGCAAGATCACCAATCCGTTCGGCGCGGTCGGCATGGTGGAAAGTCTCGGCTTCTATCCGGGCGCCTTCTGGTCGCCGCTGCTCTCCGCCACGGAATTCTTCGGGGGCATCCTCGTCGCCATCGGCCTCTTCACCCGCCCGGCCTCCTTCGCGGCGATGATCGTGCTTCTGGTCACCGTTTATTTCCATGGCATCGCACAGAACCAGGGTCTCGCCGGCGCGGAGAAATCCATTCTGTGGGCGGCAATCTTCCTGTTCTTCGCCCTGCGCGGCGGCAATAGCCAATCGGTCGACGCCCGCCTCGGCCGGACGTTCTAACCTCGCTATCACGGCTGAGCCTCGCCCGGGCTCAGCCTTTCCCTTCGAGCGCCAACCGCACGACGGTGCCGAGATCAGCCTCGGCAAACCCAAGCGCCGCCGCTTTCTCGAAGCTGGCGCGCGCCGCCTGAATGGCCGGGGTCGCGACGCCAAGCCCGCGGGCAAGATCAAGAACCACCTCCATGTCCTTCAGCACGCCGGCGACCGGAAAACCGACCGCCTCGGTCTCGCCGAGTATGACAGGAAGCCGAGACCGCATGGCCGGGCTCGCCGCCGGGCTGCCGGAGAGGATTTCGATCATCTTGTCGCGCCCAAGCCCCGCCTTGCCACCGAGTTCGACGGCTTCCTTCATGATCTGCCACAGCCCCATCAGCATCATGTTGTTGACGAGTTTGGCGGACGCGCCGTCGCCCAGCGTCCCGACATGGTGAATCCTGTTGGAGAGACTTTCCGCGACCGGCAGGAATCGCTGAAAATCCTTCTCCGCGCCGCCGATATAAAGGCCGACCGTGCCCGCCAGCAGCATTTCCGGCCCGCCGGAAATCGGCGCATCGAGGAGGGCCGCCTCCGCCTCGCCCATGGCGGCTTCATGGGCGCGCAGCGTCTGGGGACTGACGGTGCTGGTATCGACGATCAGCTTGCCAGCGAGATCGGCGGCAGTGAACTCACCGAGCATGGCGTGCACCGCGGCATCGTCGAGCAGTGCCAGAATGACGATATCCGAAGCATCGAGAAGTGCGGCCAGATCGTCGGAGGCGGCGATCCCGAGGGTCGTCGCCTTGTCGGGCGAAAGACCGCTGCGCGTCCATCCCGCCACCGCAAATCCCTGCGTTGAAAGGCGCCGGGCCATGGCGCTGCCCATCCGGCCGAGGCCGACGATACCAATCCGCTCTTTAATCATGCGTTTGATCCTGCTCATGTCGTGTTCGCGAACTTTAAAGCAGAACATGCCGATCTCGTCTTGTTCATTTTGCGTTGCGGGAGGATTGAGGAATATTTCATATTCGACATGAGTAATCTGAGGGAGCGGACAGACCATGAGTGAAATATTCGAAGGCGGCTGCTTCTGCGGCAAGGTCCGCTATCGCATGCATGGGCGGCCGATGTTCATTCATTGCTGCCATTGCACCGATTGCCAACATCAGACAGGCGGCGCCTTTGCCATCAATGCGCTGGTCGAGGCCGACCGGGTCGAGATCACCGAGAGCCGGCCGGTCGCAGTGGCCATGAAGACCGATAGTGGCTTGCCCCACGATATCTACCGCTGTCCGCAATGCCAGACAGCGGTCTGGAGCGACTATGGCCGGCGCCAATGGATGCTGTTCGTCCGGGTCCAGACGCTCGAAAGGCGCGCCGAGTTCTCACCCGACGTCCATATATTCACCCGCTCGAAGGTCGCCTGGGTCGGCCTGCCGGAAGGCGCCAATGTCTTCGAGGAATATTATAGTACGAAGGCGATGTGGCCGCCCGAAAGCCTTGCGCGACGCGAGGCCGCCCGGGTAAAGGCCGGGGCGGAACGCTGAAGCGGGAAGAGCCACGAGACAGGATGGCAAGCGAACGCGAAAAGATGGCGGCCGGCGAATGGTATTGCTGCCTCGATCCGGAACTCGATGCGCTGAGGGACAAGGCGCGGATGGCCGTGCATGCGCATAACACCATGTCGCCCGCCGCGCGGGGTGCGATGGCACCTGCCCTGGGCAAGTTGTTCGGCGCAGCGGCCGACGCGTTTCTGGAAGCGCCCTTCCACTGCGCCTACGGCTTCAATGTCTTTCTTGGGCAAGGCGTCTATCTGAATGCCGGCTGCACGATCCTCGATACCGCACCGGTCAGAATTGGTGCCCGCTCGATGCTGGGGCCGGGCGTGCAGCTTTATTGCGCGGATCACCACCGCGACCCCGTCCTGCGCGCTCAGGGTCTTGAGATCGGCCGCCCGATCAACATTGGCGCCGACGTCTGGATCGGTGGCGGCGCGATCATCCTCGGCGGCATCACGATCGGCGATGGGGCGATCGTCGGGGCTGGCTCGGTGGTGACGCGGGACGTGCCACCGGGCGCCACGGTTGTGGGAAATCCGGCGCGGTTGATCCCGCCGCGCGGCTGATATCAGAACATCTCCGCGCGTAAAGATTGGATTCAGCATTTTTTGGTAATTTTCCGTTAGCAATTCCTGTCAGGGGTTTATCGACGGCAGGGGCGGCCGTCTTTGTTGTCTTGCGTACGGGTCTCAAAATGCGTTTATCGGCTGTGCCAGCACTCCTCGTCACCTGCCTCGCCTTGGCGGGCTGCGCCTCGGCATCCGGTCCGGACGAGTTGGTGGCCAATGTCGCAACCCAGGAGAAGACGGGCTCAGTCGATCTGCCCGCCGCCCCCGTCCCATCGGTCGGTGTCGGCAAGACCTCGCGGATCGGCGCGGTGCAAGCGCCCCGGCAGCAGACCTTACCGCAACAGCAGGATATCGCCTGGACCGGCGCGATGCCGGCGCCGCAGGCCTTTGCGCGGGAAACCACGGTCGGCATGCCGCTTCCAGCCGAGCGGCCGGTTGCCATGCTGGTGCCCGACGAGCCAGCGCTGGAAACCGTACCCCGCAGGGGGCGCATGCAGATCTACAGCCGCCAGTTCCGCGATGCCAAGCCGATCAATTTCGGCAGGGTCTCGCCGAGAAGCTATCCGGTGCACGGCGTCGACGTGTCGCGCTGGCAGGGCGACATCGACTGGGCGAGGCTTCGGACCCAGGGCGCCAACTTCGCCTATATCAAAGCCACCGACGGCGGCGACCACCTCGATCCGATGTTCAGGACCAATTGGCGAAGAGCCAAGGAGGCCGGCATCAGGCGTGGCGCCTATCATTTCTTCTACTGGTGCCGCACCGCCGGCGAACAGGCCGACTGGTTCATCCGCAACGTCCCGCGCGATCCCGACGCGCTGCCGCCCGTGATCGACGTCGAATGGAATGGCGAGTCGAACTGCAAGGCGAAACTTTCCCGCGCCCGGGTGCTCGAAAAGATGCAGGTCTTCATGGACAAGCTGGAGCGCCATTACGGCCAGCGGCCAATCATCTACACGGCACCGGATTTCTACGAGGACAACCTGTCCGGCGAACTGCTCAACTATCCCTTCTGGCTGCGCGCGGTCGCCCAGCATCCCTCGAAGGTCTATCCAGGTCGCAGGTGGCTGTTCTGGCAATATTCAGGCTCAGGCCTGTCGCACGGCGTCGACGGCAAGATCGACCTCAACGCCTTCCACGGTTCGGAAGAGCAGTGGCACAACTGGGTGTCACCGCGCACGACGATTGCGCAGAATTAGACGCCCAGAACGAGAGACACAAAAGAACAGGCGCGCAGGACCTGCGAAAACCGGCCCCGCGCGCTCCCCTGGAGGTAACGTCAATGTGGCTGGCGACGTTTCCAAATCCCGGGTTACGCGCGCTCGGACAAGAATAGCTGACGAGTGAGCCCCGGCTGACAACTCACGGCCCGCTATCCGCCGAGGTCGTCGAGCGCCCGCCCGAGGCTCTGGAATATCCTCGCATCCTCCGATTGCGCCACGTTGAAGCGCAGGAAGCTGCCGGCGTTCTGGGAGAGGCTGAATGCGTTGCCCGGAGCCATCACGATATTGTCGGCAAGGCAGGCGCGCGCCACATCTGCCGCCTCTATCCCGTCCGGAAGCCTGCACCAGAGAAACAGGCCTGCGCGCGGCTGAAGCCAAGGCGTGATGCCAAGCGTTGCAAGACGCCCTGTCGTCGCCTCCATTGCCCGCGAAAGCCGGACGCGCAACTCTTCCAGATGTTTCCGGTAGCTGCCGTCGGTCAGCAGCAGCAATACGAGATCGGAAGACAGCCGGCCCGCCGCGAAGCTCGTGGCGATCTTCAGATCGACGAGGCCCTCGATCCATTCCCGCCTGGCGGCGATGAAGCCGCAACGCGCCGAAGCCGACAGCGTCTTCGAAAAGCTGCCGATCTGCACCACCCGGTCGAGCCCGTCGAAGGCGGCAAGGCGCGGCGACGGCTCATGTTCCAGATCCGCGAAGATGTCGTCCTCGATGATCGTCAGCCCGGCCCGGTCGGCGAGTTTCAGCAACCGGTGCGCCACCACCGGCGAAAGCGTCGCGCCGGTCGGATTGTGGATCGCCGAATTGGTGATGTAGAGCCGCGGCTTGTGTTCCTCGAGCGCCTTTCCGAAAGCCTCGATATCCGGCCCGGCCGGCGTCATCGGCACGCCGACGACTTTTGCGCGATGCGCACGCAGCAGCGCGTGGAAATTGAAGTAGCACGGATCATCGACCAGGACCGCATCGCCGGGCTCGATCAGAAAACGGCAGAGAAGGTCGATCGCCTGGGTGCCTGATTCCGTGAGGATGATCTGGTCCGGGGCGGCCGGTATGCCGTGCTTGCCCATGCGCCGGGAAAGGAGCTGCCGCAATTGCGGCGAACCGAGCGGCGTGCCGTAGTCCGACAGGACCCGGTCCTCGCTGCGCGACAGGCTGCGCAAAGCCCTTCGGATCGCCGCCTCGGGCATCCAGGAGGGCGGCAACCAGCCGCAACCGGGCTTCAACAGGTCGCCATCCTCCAGCGCCTGGCGTGATACCCAGAATGGATCGACGGCCCGGTCGAGTTTCGGGCCGATCTCGGAGAGCGACAGGGGCGCCAGCGGGCTCGACACGTAGAAACCCGACCCCGGCCGGGAGCGGATCAGCCCCTCCGCGGTCAGCCGCTCATAGGCTTCCACCACCGTCGAGGCGGAGACATGCATCGCCTTGGCGAAGGCGCGCACCGAAGGAAGCCGTGCGCCGGGCACCAGCCCGCGGCCGGCGATGCGGCTGCGGATCTCCCCCATGACGGCCCCGATACGCTGGCCGCCGCCCTTCTGTTCCGCCCTTGTATCCACCGTACTGCTCCACAAACCATAACAGTTTCTGGAAATTGTATCGCATTGTCTCTGGCGCCGCCATGGCTTGCGGCCGATAGCGGGAAATACCCAAGGAATGCCTGCGATGAACGTCAAAGGGAGACGTTCAGGGCGATGCTTGGCAAAAATACAGGAGACTTTGGATGAACAACACGACAAGCGGCTGGATCAGCGGTTTCGTTGGCGTTTTGATCTTCAGCGGGTCGCTTCCCGCCACCCGAATTGCCGTTGCTGATTTCGATCCGCTGTTCCTGACCGTGGCGCGCGCCACGATCGCCGGGCTGCTCGCCATATGCCTGCTTTTGGCCTTTCGCGAAAAACGCCCGGCCCGGTCCGATCTTCTGCCGCTGGCCGTCGTCTCGCTCGGCGTCGTCATCGGCTTCCCGCTGCTGACGGCGCTGGCGCTGAAACACATCACCTCGGCTCACTCCATCGTGTTCGTCGGCCTGCTGCCGCTGTCGACGGCGACCTTCGGGGTGCTGAGGGGCGGCGAGCGCCCGAAAGCCGTCTTCTGGTTATTCTCCTGTCTCGGCAGTGCCATCGTCGTCGGCTTCGCGCTGTTTCAAGAAGAGGCTGCGTCCTCGGTCGGCGATCTCCTGATGCTGGGGGCGATCATCGCCTGCGGGCTGGGCTATGCGGAAGGTGCCAGCTTGTCGCGCAAGCTCGGCGGCTGGCAGGTCATCTCCTGGGCGCTGGCACTTTCCCTGCCGGTCATGCTAGCTCTGTCGCTCGCCGCGATGCCGGCTTCATTCCCGGATATCGACAGCACGTCCTGGTTCGGTCTCGCTTATGTCTCGCTGTTCAGCATGCTGATCGGATTCATCTTCTGGTACCGCGGCCTGGCGCTCGGCGGCATTGCGGGGGTAAGCCAGCTGCAGCTTCTTCAGCCCTTTTTCGGCCTGGTTCTGGCCGCCGCCCTTCTCGGCGAAAAGGTCAGTCTCGGCATGTTCGCGGCGACGCTTGCGGTGGTTGCCTGCGTAGCAGGCGCCAAGCGATTTGCACGTTAATTCGGCACGATCTGCTTTCGTCGTTCACGAATTCGGGAACCAAACGCGCACCGGGGCATTGTCAGGCTGCAGAAGGAGGAAGCAATCATGACTTTTGATCCCAATGACAGAAAGTTCGAAACGCGCGATCCGGACCTCCGGGCAACGGAAGTCCGTCGCAGTAGCAGCTCTTCGTGGGTGCCGTGGGTCGCCGTGATCGCCGTCATTCTGGTCGGCGCATTCGTATGGTCGCAGATGGGCGGTTCCTCGACCGACCCGCAGACCACGTCTTCGACCAACCCGCCGGTAACCGACAACTCCAAGTCGTCACCCGCACCGGCACCGATCACCCCGGCGGCTCCGCCGGCAGCTAGCCCTGCTCCGGCCACTCCGCCGGCCGGTGGTGCAACTGGCGGCACCGGTACGCAGCCGTAAGATTGGTGCTTGAGAGATACCCAAAGCTGTCCGCCTTTCGAGGCGGGCGGCTTTTCCAATTGGCAGAGAATGCCCGAGAGGCTTCTTTCCAAACTGTGCGGGGCTATTCGCCGATATCGTTTGGCAGGGTCTGCCCGATTTGGCCCGACACCGTTTGCGGCCAGCGCTCCAGCGCCTGCCGCCCCACATCCGTCAGTCCATAGATCCCCTTGTCGATGCGCTCGAACCAGCCGTAATAGTTGGCGCGAAGGATCGTGCCGGCAGTGGGCGCCGCCTGCTTCATGTCGCGCGGCCGAAGCGGGCCGCAGGCAAGCGCCGAGGCGCAGGCGAGCGCCTGCTGACGATAGGCGGTCATCACCGGCACCTTCGTGCTGCCACCGACGGCTGGATCGCCTTTGCGTTTCCGATGTTCATTGACCAGCCGCGTGCGCCGTTTCGGGTTGGTGCGCGGCATGGGCGAAACCGAACTGACCAGCACGCTCACATCGCCCTGATCGGAGACGCCGAGCATGCCGATTCCGAGCCGGCGGCAGAGATCGCGATACCGCTTGTCGGCCTCCCGGCCCCTGCCATTGGCGGAAATCCGGGCAGCGATCCAGACCTCGTCCGAAACCCCAGCCCGGTCGACCGCCTGCAGGATCAGTTCGAGATTGAACGTGAGCTTCAGCTCGCAGATCACCACGACCGGCGGATCAGCCTCGCTCAACCCCACCAGATCGCAACCACCCACCTCCCCCTTAACCTCGTATCCGAAGCTCTCGAGAAAGGTTTTGACGGGGAGATAAAGCGAAGTTTCCATGCGATCCGGCGGCAGTGAATCAGTCCATGGACATTATCACATCATCCCCGTCTGCGCCGCGTGAAGTCTGGTATAGGCGCCGCGTTTGGCGATCAGGTCCTGATGCGTGCCCTCCTCCAGGATGCCGTTACCGTCGATGACGACGATGCGGTCGGCGCCCTGGATGGTGGCAAGCCGGTGGGCGATGATCAACGTCGTACGACCTTGCGAGAGCTCGGCAAGCGAGCGCTGGATGGCGCGTTCCGTCTCGGTGTCGAGCGCGGAGGTCGCCTCGTCCAGGATCAGGATCGGCGGGTTTTTCAGGAACATGCGGGCGATTGCGACGCGCTGCTTCTGCCCCCCTGAGAGTTTCACGCCGCGCTCGCCGATCAGCGTGTCGAGCTCTTGCGGCAGGCCGGCGAGCATTTCTTCAAGCCGCGCCCGCCGCGCCGCCTCGATAATATCCGTTTCGCTGGCGCCGAGGCGCCCATAGGCGATGTTTTCACGGAGCGTGCCGCCGAACAGGAAGACGTCCTGCTGGACGATGCCGATCTGCTGGCGCAGTGACACCTTCGTCATCCTGCGAATGTCCATGCCGTCGATGGTGATGCTGCCGGCACCGATCTCGTAGAAGCGCGGCAGCAAAGAGCAGATCGTCGTCTTGCCGGCACCTGATGGACCGACAAAGGCGATCGTTTCGCCGGCGCGGATCGCCAGGTTGACGTTTTCGAGCACCGGCTTGTCCGGGCTGTAGCCGAAGGAGACGTTCTGATAGGCGATCTCGCCCCTGAGATGATCGATGTCGACCGCATCAGGCGCATCGGCGATATCCGGCTCGGTATCGATCAGTTCGGTGAAGCGCCGGAAGCCGGCGATGCCCTTCGGATAGGTCTCGATCACCGAATTGATCTTCTCGACCGGGCGGAAGAAGACCCCGACCAGCAGCAGGAAGCCGATGAAGCCGCCGGCCGTCAGTTCGCCCGACAGCACGAAATAGGCGCCGGCGACCATGACCACCATCTGGGTCAGCCGCATGCTCATGTAGCTGAGCGAGCTGCTGGCCGCCATAAGCTTGTAGGCATCGAGCTTGACGCGGCGGTAGTTCTGGTTGTCCTGTTCGAAGAGCTTTCGCTCGTGACTCTCGTTGGCGAAGGCCTGCACCACCCGGATGCCGCCGACATTCTCCTCGATGCGGGCGTTGAAATCGCCGACGCGCTGGAACAGGCGGCGGAAATTATGGGTCATGCGGCCGCCGAAATGGCTGGTGACCCAGGCGGTCAGCGGCACGACGACGGCGGTGATCAGCGCCAGCTGCCAGTTGACCGAGAACATCAGGGCAAGCGCACCGATGAAGGTCATGATCGCGATGAACAGGTCTTCCGGCCCGTGATGGGCGACTTCGCCAATCTCTTCCAGGTCCTTGGTGAGGCGCCCGACGATATGGCCGGTCTTCTGGTTGTCGAAATAGCTGAACGAGAGTTTCTGCAGGTGGTTGAAGGCCGCCCGGCGCATGTCCGTCTCGATATTGATGCCGAGCATGTGGCCCCAGTACGTGACGATCGCCATCAGGCCGGTATTGATCACATAGATAACCAGGAGCGCCGCCGAGGCGAGCAGGATCAGCAGCCATTCCTGGCTGAGGAGAAGCCGGTCGACGAATAGCTTCACTGCCATCGGAAAGCCTAGTTCCAGCATGCCCGAAATGATCGCACAGCCGAAATCCAGGATGAACAGGCCGCGATAGGGCCGGTAATAGGCAAAGAAGCGACGAAGCATCGGACACTCTAGGAAATCAATAGATGGAGAAGCAGGAATAGGTTTTTGAAAACGCTTAGCCGGGTTCTCCAGCGAGGTAAACCTCGGTCTCGTGGTCGCCCGGACAATAGATAGGGTGATAGATATCAGGCGCGGCGGCTGCGCAACAGGGTGCGCGCCGAGGTATGCGGTTCGGCGAGCTGGTCGGCCTCCAGCGAGGCGAAAAGCCAGTCGATGAACACCCGCACGATCGGCGCCGAACGCATGGCCGGCCGGCAGGCGACGTAGAAGGCGTCGTTGGCGGGAACGCTCAAGTCGAAAGGAACGACCAGTTCGCCGCGCGCGATCAGCTTGCTGGCGGTGATCGTGTCGCCGAGCGCGATCCCCTGGCCGTGCAGCGCCGCTTCCGTCGAAAACCGGGCGTCGCCCATGAAATATTGCTGCCGGCGCGGCAGGTCGACGGCATCCGCGGCGGAAAGCCAGGTGTTCCATTCACGCCCGTCCGCATCGCCATGCAGCAGGATATGGTCTTCGAGATCGCGCGTCGAACGCAGCGGCCGGCTGTTGAGCAGGGTCGGGCTGGCAACCGGAAAGAGCTGCAGGTTGCTCCAGAGCCGCGTCCAGGCATCCGGCCAGTTGCCGTCGCCGTAAAGGACGGCAACATCGACATCCGAGGAATGCAGCACGGCCGGATCATTGGAGGCGGCGAGCTTCAGCCTGACACCCGGGAACTGCTCTGTAAAGGAATTGAGGCGCGGCACGATCCAGAAGGAGAGAAGTGCCGGCACGCAGGTGATCGACAGTTCGCCTGAAGTCGCCGGCCGCTTCATCTGCGCGGTCGCGGCGGCGATCTCACCGAAGGCCTGGCTGACGGCGGGCAGCAAGAGAGCCCCCTCGGAAGTGAGCTTCAGTCGCTTGGCGCCGCGCTCGAACAGCGAGACCTTGAGCGAGCCTTCCAGCGCTTTGATCTGGTGGCTGACCGCGCCATGGGTAACGTTGAGTTCTCGGGCTGCCGCCGAAACCGAGCCTCGGCGGGCCGTCGCCTCGAAGGCGCGCAGCGGATTGAGGGGTGGCAGGCGGTTGGTCATATCGATCCCAAATTGATCTTAAGTGTTAGTTTTTCTCACAGCTACTGCTAGAACAATCTCAATTGCTTTTCCACCCGCACCTGACGGATAATGATGAAAACAAGGGCGACAAGCCCGGCGGAACAAAAATTAGGCTGCACACAAGCAGCCGGCAGACAGGCGAGGCGATCATGACATTCGACGCGAAGAAGCTCGGCGAATTGCGCGCAAAATATCTCGACAGCCCCGGCGGCGAGATCTTCGATCCGAAGTTCAAAAAGGTCGGCGAGAAGATCTTCGATAAGGCCGGTACCCGCGTCGCGCCCTATGCGGGCATTCCGACACTTCTCGATGCGCCCTACAGGCCGCTCGATGCGGAAAACCCGGATTTCGGCGACCTGCAGGTGGCGATGGTCGGCATGCCGATGGATCTCGGCGTCACCAACCGGCCAGGTTCGCGCTTCGGGCCCCGGGCGCTGCGCACCATTGAGCGCGTTGGCCCCTACAACCACGTGATGGAATGTGCGCCGATCTATGAGCTCAACGTGGCCGATATCGGCGACGTGGCTTTCCGCAGCCGATATCGGCTGGAAATGAGCCACGACGACATCGAGAAGCGCATCAACCAGATCGTTGATGCTGGCGTGCTGCCGCTGTCGGTCGGTGGCGACCATTCGATCACCCATCCGATCCTCAAAGCAGTCGGCAAAAAGACGCCGGTAGGCATGATCCATATCGACGCCCATTGCGACACGAGCGGCTTTTTCGACGAGACCAAGTTCCATCATGGCGGACCGTTCCGCAACGCGGTGCTCGACGGCGTGCTCGACCCCACCCGGACGATCCAGATCGGCATCCGGGGTGCTGCCGAATACCTCTGGGAGTTCTCCTACGAGTCCGGCATGACAGTCATCCACGCAGAGGAAGTGACCGGCATGGGGCTTCCGGCGATCATCGAGAAGGCGAAAAAGATCGTCGGCGACGGACCGACCTATGTCTCCTTCGATATCGACAGCCTCGACCCGAGTTTTGCGCCCGGTACCGGCACGCCGGAGATCGGCGGGCTCACCACCCGCGAAGTGCTGGAGCTGATCCGCGGCCTCAAGGGCATCAACATCGTCGGCGGCGACGTAGTCGAGGTCGCACCCCAATATGACGCGACCAACAACACCGCCCATGCGGGCGCCCAGATATTGTTCGAAATTTTGAGCCTGATGGTCTTCAGCCCTTCCGTGAAGGGCCGCGCCTGACATAAACTGCAGACAACAAGGGAACTCGCCAACCGGGCAAAAACCGGCGGGCCTAAAAACAAAGGAGAAAATCATGCGTGACATTCTGAACGCCAAACTCGGCCGCCGCGGCGTGCTCGGTGCCGGCCTTGCCGGCGCCTCCATGCTGGCCATGCCCTCGGTGCTGCGCGCCCAGGAGAAGTCGCTGAAGGTCGGCGTCTATGGCGGCTACTTCAAGGATTCGTTCGACAAGAACATTTTCCCGGACTTCACCAAGGCGACCGGCATCGCCATCGAATCCGTCGCCGAGCCGACCGGCGAAGCCTGGCTGGTTCAGCTCGAACAGGCCGCCAAGGCGGGTGCCGCTCCGGCCGACGTCTCGATGATGTCGCAGGTCGCCATGCTGAAGGGTCAGTCGACCAAGCTCTGGGCACCGCTCGACGCCGCCAAGCTGCCGAACTCCAAGAACCTCATCGACCACTTCGTCAACAAATATCCGGACGGCAAGATCGCCGGCATCGGTGCCGTTTCCTGGTACATCACGCTGGTGACCAATACGCAGGTCTACAAGGAAGCCCCGACCTCCTGGGCAGCTCTTTGGGACAAGGCCAATGCCGACAAGCTCGGCCTGCTCGCGCTCGTCTCCAACTCCTTCCTGCTCGAAGTGACGGCAAAGACCTTCATGGGCGGGACCAAGGCTCTCGACACCGACGAGGGCATCCTCAAGGCGCTCGAAAAGCTCGCGGAAGTGAAGCCGAACGTCCGCCTCTGGTATCGCGACGAAGCGCAGTTCGAACAGGCGCTGAAGTCGGGCGAAATTCCGATGGGCCAATATTACCACGACGTCACCGGCCTTGCCGCCTCGCAGGGCAGCCCAGTGCGCTCGACCTTCCCGAAGGAAGGCGGCATCCAGGATTCGGGCTGCTGGGCGCTGTCGCGTGCCTCGAAGAAGAGCGAGGAAGCGCACACGTTCATCAACTACATGTGCCAGCCGGCCATTCAGGCGACTCTCTCGCGGAAAGTCGGCACCTCGCCGACCGTCAAGCGCGACCTCCTCGACCTGACCGCCGCCGAATTCGCCTCCGTCTCCTCCGATATCGAGCCGATCATCCCGCGCTACGATCTCTACCAGACCAAGTCCGACTTCCTGAACCAGAAGTGGACGGAGATGATCGCGGGATAAGGTCATCATCTGGGCTGCCCCTCACCCTTTCCCCCAGGAGGAGAGGGTGAGGGGCAATTCATGTTATCTACAACCGCCCAAAGACGCGCGGAGACCGAATGTCCGGATTGAACCTCAGCCACGTGACGAAGCAGTTCGGCAATTTCACGGCCGTCAACGACGTGAGCCTTTCGGTTCCTGATGGCACGTTCGTCTGCCTGCTCGGGCCGTCCGGCTGCGGCAAGACCACGCTGATGCGGATGATCGCCGGCCTGGATTTGCCGACCGGCGGCTCGATCGAACTCGGTGGGGCCGATATCACCACTGTCCCGACCCATAGGCGCGAGCTCGGCATGGTCTTCCAGTCGCTGGCGCTTTTCCCGCACCTGACGGTCGGCGAGAACATCGCCTATTCGCTGCGCATCCGGGGTACGCCCAAGGACGCCCAGAAAAAACGCGTCGATGAACTGCTGGCGATGATCCATCTGCCGGGCTTTGCAGATCGTTCCGTAGCCAAACTCTCCGGGGGCCAAAGGCAACGCGTGGCGATCGCGCGCGCGCTCGCCATCTCGCCAAAACTCTTCCTGCTCGACGAGCCGCTATCGGCGCTCGACGCAAAACTGCGCGAGGCGATGCAGGTGGAGCTGCGCCAGCTGCAGCAGCGGCTCGGCATCACCACCATCGTCGTCACCCATGATCAGCGCGAGGCGATGACGATGGCCGATACGGTCGTCGTCATGAACGGCGGCGAGATCCGCCAGGCAGCCGCCCCGGTCGATATCTACCGCCGCCCGGCCGACAGTTTCGTTGCCGACTTCATCGGCCAGACCAACCTCCTGCCCGTCGAGGCCGATAGCGCCGGCCGCGCCAGTGTACTCGGAGAGGTGGTCGAAGGCATCGCGCTACCCGCCGGCACGGCGAAAGGCCTGTTGTCGGTCCGGCCGGAAGACGTGCAGCTCACCGCCCCCGGCCACGGCGCTATTGCCGGCACCGTCACCTTCATCCGTGATCTCGGCGGCGCCATCGAAACCTTCATGGAGGCAGGCGGAGCCCAGGTGATCGCCGTATCCGCGCCGCGCAACCGGCCGGACGTCTCGGTCGGGCAGAGCGTCGGCATAAGGCTCGATCCCGCCACCAGCGTGGTGCTCGCCAGATGAGACGCGAACCGCCGCAGCGTCTTGCCGATTACGGACCGCTCTTTTTCCCGGCGGGCATGCTGACCGTATTCTTCGTGGTGCCCTTCGCCACGATGATCGCCGTATCCTTCTTCCAGCGCGAACAGGGCGGCTTTTATACGGCCGCCTTCGTGTTCGACAATTACGCGCGCTTCCTCAGCCTGTTCTTCGGCAAGGTGCTCGGGTTTTCGCTGTTCCTCGCCGTCGCGGTCGCCGTCGCCTGCGTGGTAATCGGCATTCCCTTCACCTATCTCCTCTCCCGCTCGCCCCGAAAAATCCAGATCGTCTGGCTGGTGGCGCTGCTCTCCATCCTTTCGCTTTCGGAAGTGATGATCGGCTTTGCCTGGTCGACGCTGTTTTCACGCACCGCCGGCATCACCAACCTGTTCGTCTGGCTGGGGCTGATGGTGCAGCCGCAGGCGCTGACCCCGAGTTTCGGCGCCGTCATGACCGCCATGACCTATCAGGCCTTCCCCTATACGGTCCTGGTCCTCTATCCGGCGCTCGTCCGCCTCGACCCGACACTGACGGAAGCGGCGCGCACGCTCGGCGCCTCGCCCGTCAAAGCCTTCTTCACCGTCGTGGTTCCCGCGCTGCGCAACACCATTCTGGCGACGCTGATCATGGTCTTCATCTTTGCGCTCGGCTCCTATCTGCTGCCGCAGCTGCTCGGAAGGCCGCAGCACTGGACGCTGTCGGTGCTGATTACCGACCAGGCGATCTACCAGTCGAACATGCCGTTCGCCGCCGCCATGGCCGTCTTCCTGGTGCTGGTGTCGCTGGCACTGGTGGGGCTTGCGCTTTATGCCGGACAGCAGAGGCAAGCGAAATGACAGCACTGCGCCGCCTGTTCTTCTTCGTCGTCGGCCTGTTCCTGGCCCTGCCGCTGATCGTCGTCGCCGGCGTCTCGATCAATGCGCGCCAGACGCTCGCCTTCCCGCCGCAGGGTTTTTCGCTTTCCTGGTACGGCCAGATATTTACCAATGCCGAATGGCGCAATGCGCTGATCGCCTCGCTGACGCTTGCCGCCTCTTCGGCGCTTCTGGCACTGCTGATCGCCCTGCCGCTCGCCTGGTTCCTGTGGCGGCGGATCGCGCCCTGGGCCAATATATTCCAGCTTCTCGGCGTCGCGCCCTTCACCCTGCCGCCGGTCATCACCGCGCTTGGCCTGCTGACCTTCTGGGCGACCACCGGCTTTTACGGCCAACCATGGACGGCGGTGATCAGCCACGGCATCTTCTTCGTCACCCTGCCGCTGGTGACCCTGTCGCTCGGCTTTTCGGCCATCGACCGTTCGCTGGTAGAAGCGGCCGCCACGATGGGCGCCGACGACCGCACCGTGTTCCGCACCGTCGTGCTGCCGCTGATCCTGCCCTATCTCGTCTCGGGTTATGCCTTTGCCTTCGTTCTGTCGCTGAACGAGTATATCGTTGCCTACATGACCGTCGGTTTCACCATGGAAACCCTGCCGATCAAGATCTTCAATGCGCTGCGCTACGGCTATACGCCGACCATGGCGGCGGTGACGGTGCTGTTCCTGGTGATCGCGGCAGTGGTCTTCGGTCTGGTGGCGCGGTTCGGCGACCTGCCGAAACTGCTTGGCGCCATGTCGGACGAGCGCTAAAGGAAAAAGCCCATGAAGATCGCCGGTTTCCAGATGCAGCCTGTCGTCGGTGACGTCGAGGCGAACCTCGCCAAGATCGAAGCGGCGGCCGAAAAGGCTGCCGCCAAGGGCGCGGCACTGCTGATCGCGCCGGAACTGGCGCTGACCGGTTATGGCGCGGCGGAGGAATTTCCCGATCTCGCCACGCCCGCCCATGGCCCGGTGACCGACCGGCTGTCGGAGATCGCCGCGAACCATGGGCTCGCGATCGTCGCGGGCTTTGCCGAAAAGACCTTCGAAAACACCTTCAACAGCATCTTCTTCACCGACGGCAGAGGCCAGACGGCCGTCTACCGCAAATGCAACCTCTACGGTCCCTATGAACGCAAGTGGTTCGCCCAGGAAGACCGCCGACAGGTTCTGGTCACGCTCGGGGGCATCAGACTCGGCTTCCTGATCTGCTACGACGTCGAGTTCCCGGAAAACGTCCGGCAACTGGCAAAGGGCGGCGCCGATCTTATCGTCGTGCCTACGGCGCTGCCGACCGGCTGGTCGGGTCAGTTCATCGCCGAACACATGATCCCGGTCCGCGCCTTCGAGAACCAGGTTTTTGTCGCCTATATCAATCACGCCGGCTCCGACGATCTGTTCGCCTATGCCGGCCTGTCGCGGATTGCGGCACCGGACGGCAAGCTGATTGCCGAGGCGCCTGCCGAAGGTGAGGCCCTGATCATCGCCGAGATCGACCCGGCGGCTTACGCGCTGTCGCGGGCGGAAAACACCTATCTCGCAGATCTGGTATGAGTTCCAGGCCGGATATATGGCCCTCAAGTCAATACGACCTTAGCTAAACTCCCATTTCCTTTGATAATGTTGTATAGCATTCGACGCTACAGCATTCCGGGGGGAGTCATGACGCGTATATTCCGGGCGCCGGCCTTTTATATTCAAGGCCCAGGAGCTCTGAGCCAGCTCGGCGAAAAGGCGGCGACGCTCGGCCGTTCGGTCGTCGCGATCTGCGATTCGCTCGTGCTTCCCCATATCGAGCCGGATCTGACCGAGGCTCTCAACCGGCAGGATATTTCGCCGACCGTCATCCCCTTCGATGCGGACGTCACCTACAGGGAAATGGACCGCCTCGCCGAACTGGTGCGCGCCGGGGGCGGCGAAGTCGTGGTCGGCATCGGCGGCGGCCGCACGCTCGATGTCGCCAAGGGCGTCTCGCGCCGCACCGGCCTGCCCTTCGTCAGTGTCCCGACAGTCGCTTCCACCGACGCCCCCTCGACGCGCGGTATCGTCATCTACGACGACCATCACACAATGATCGCCGTCGAACAGATGGACCAGAACCCGGCATTTGTCATCGTCGATACGGCGATCATCGCCAAAGCCCCCGCCCGTCTGCTGCTCGGCGGCATCGGCGATGCGCTGACCGCGAAATTCGAGACCGAAGGCACCTGGAAGGGTACCGGTCTTTCCAAGCAGGGCACTCGGCCGCTGAAGACGGGTGTGATGCTCGGCGATGTCTGTTATCGTATGCTGCTCGAACACGGGCCCGGCGCCATGCGGGTGGCCGGCACCGGCGAGGTGACGCCGGATCTCGAAGCCGTCATCGAAGCGATCCTCTGGCTCAGCGCCGTCGCGTTCGAAAACACCGGCCTTTCCATCGCCCATGCCGTCGCAACCGAGCTCGGGGCAATTGAAACGGTTCGAAAACACTCGCTGCATGGTGAACATGCCGCCTATGGCACACTGGTGCAGGCCGTTGCAGAGGGCCGTGCTGAGCAGGAACTGACGACACTGCTCGGCTTCTACGACGAGATCGGCATGCCACGCCGGCTTTCGGCACTTGGCATGCCGGATATCGACGAGTGGGCGATCGAAAGCCTTGCCGTCCGATGCGCAAAAAGCCCGTTCATGGTCAACCAGGAGCGGATGCTCGACGCGAATGACCTTGCTGCCGCCTTTCGGACTGTGGAAAACTACGCATAAAGCCGGCTCGACCTGCTGCAAATATAGATATAATCATCTGGGAACACAGGGGATTTAGGATGCCGTCAGATAAGGCCAAGGCGCCGGAGGAATGGACCCAGCGCCGCATTCAGTCGATCGAGGTCGGCTTCCAGGTCATCCGCGCCATGGAGGCGGCGAACGGCCCGCTGCCCCTGCGTGACATTGCGGCCGCCGCCGGCATGCCGCCAAGCAAGGCGCATCTCTACCTCGTCAGCTTCGTCAAGGAAGGCGTCGCCTTCCAGGATCCGGTCACCGGTCACTACGGGCTCGGCCGCTTCGCGATCCAGCTCGGCCTGTCCGCCATCCGCCAGCTCGACGTGGTGGAGTTCGCACGCGAAGAGCTTGCGGCCCTGCAGCGCACCGCCGGCTTCGCCACCTATCTTTCGCTCTGGGGTGATCGCGGCCCGGGCATCGTTTCCAAGGTAGACGGCGAGCGGCAGGGATCGCTTGCCGTGCGCCTCGGCTACGTGCTGCCGCTCCTCACCTCGGCAACCGGGCAGGTCTTCCTCACCTATCTCAACGAGAGCGAGACCATGGCGGTGCGCCAGGACGAGATCGCTGCTGCCAAGCGGGGTGCGTCGGATGACGCAGCCTCGCTCTCGCCGCGCGTCACCACGACCAAGGAAATCCAGAAGATCATCGAAACCGTGCGCCACCAGGGTTATGCGATGACGGTCAACAGCATCAATTCGAGCTTCGCCGCGGTCGCCGCGCCGGTCTTCGACTATAGCGGCCGGATCGTCGCGACCATGACCGTGCTCGGCTCCGACAAACAGCTCGCCGGCCCCCGCAAGAAGCCGACCATCGACGCTCTGCTCGCCGCAGCGCACCGGCTTTCGGAGCGGCTGGGCGCACCTGGGAGGGGGGCGAAGAGCGAGGACAATGTCAAGCCCCCCGTGCCGCCGAAGCCGACGCGGGTGAAGAGCCCCGCGGGGCGGTGATCAAAGAACTTCCGGGAAATTGAAATGCCCCTCATCGGGCTGCGGCCACCTTCTCCCATTTTTCACGGGGAGAAGGGATATGCCGCAACGTGGCCGCGCCCCCCGGCGCGGAGTGAGGGGCGATCACGCCTGCTTCGCCAATTGACCCCGCCAAATTAATTAGTATACCTTACGATCTCCGGCTGGAGGAGCCGAAGAGGAGGGTTTCATGCACGAGGTCGATGCAGCCACCGCTGCGAAACGGGAAGAGTTTTATGCGCGGATCAAGCCCCACAACATGGCGCCCCTCTGGGAGGTGATGAAGGGCATGCTGCCGCCGGAGCCGACCTCCAGGGCGCAGCCGCATCGCTGGCGTTATGGCGACATCCGCCCGCTGATCCTCGAATCCGGCAGTCTGCTGACCGCCGAAGAGGCCGAGCGCCGGGTGCTGATCCTCGAAAACCCCGCTTTCCCGGCCCAGTCGCGGGCCACGTCGACGCTTTATGCCGGCATCCAGATCATCATGCCGGGCGAAGTGGCGCCGGCCCACCGGCACACGCCCTCGGCGCTGCGCTTCATGCTGGAAGGCTCCGGCGCCTATACGACCGTCGGTGGCGAGCGCACCCGCATGGCCTTCGGCGATTTCGTCATCACGCCGGTCTGGGCCTGGCACGACCACGGCAATGACGGCACCGACCCGGCCGCCTGGCTCGACGGTCTCGACGTGCCGATGATCGCCTTCTTCGAAGCCGTGTTCCGCGAGGACTATAACGACGCCGAACAGGAGATCCTGCGGCCGGAAGGCGACTCTCTTGCCCGTTTCGGTTCCGGCATGCTGCCGATCGGCAGCACCAGCCCCTATGGCCAGACGACGCCGATCTTCAACTATCCGTACGAGCGCAGCCGCGAGGCACTTTACCGCGTATCGCGCGGTGAGGAGATCGATGCCTATATCGGCACGACGCTGCGTTACGCCAATCCGCTCGATGGCGGCTGGACGATGCCGACCATGTCCGCCTGGCTCAGCCATTTCCCGAAGGGCATGGAAACGGCAAAGATCCGCTCGACGGACCATATCGTCATGTGCATCGCCGAAGGCACCGGCTCGATCACGATCGGCGCGAAAACCTTCGACTTCGGACCGAAGGACGTGATCGTCGTGCCCGGCTGGTCGTGGCGCTCGTTCAAGGCGAACGAGGACGTCGTCGTATTCTGCTTCTCCGACCGCGTGGCGCAGGAGAAGCTCGGCTATTTCCGCGAAGACCGCACCCGCGTCTGAGCGGACACCAGGATCAGGGAGAGAAATCATGCGTTTTTGCCGCTATGACGATAATCGTCTCGGCGTGGTCGTCGGCGATCAGGTGAAGGACATCACGAGCGTCCTCGACCGCCTGCCGAACTACCGTTACCCCTTCCCGCATGGCGACCAGTTCATGGCCCATTTCGCCGAGCTGCGGCCGGTCATGGAAGAGATGGCGAAGACGGCGCCTTCCAAGCCGCTGGCCGACATCGCACTGCTGAGCCCGATCGCCAATCCCGGCAAGATCGTCGGCGCGCCGGTCAATTACCGGCTTCATCTCGACGAAGTGCTGGACAGCGACCAGCTGCATCACGGCATGAAGATCAAGCCAATCGCCGAGGCCGGCGTGTTCCTGAAGGCGACGAGCTCGCTGATCGGCCCGTCGGAAGGCGTCGTCGTCGACTGGGCCGACCGCCGCACCGACCACGAGATCGAACTCGCCGTCATCATCGGCAAAAAGGCGTTTCGCGTGTCGGAAGCCGATGCGCTGGATTACGTCGCCGGCTACGCGATCTGCTACGACATCACCATCCGCGGCCCGGAAGAGCGCAGCTACCGCAAGTCGCTCGACACGTTCAGCGTGCTCGGCCCCTATGTGGTGACCGCCGACGAAATCCCGAACCCGAACAATCTCGATTTCGAACTGACGATCGGCGGCGAGAGCCGCCAGAAGTCGAACACCAGTATGCTGATCTTCAACGTCCAGAAACTGATCGAATTCGCCAGCAAGGCATACACGCTTCATCCGGGCGACATCATCATGACCGGCACGCCGGAAGGCGTCGCGCCAATCGCTCCCGGCGACGTGATGCACGGCACGTTCGAAGGCATCGGCAAGATGGACGTGAAGGTCTACGGCAACTGGGACAAGACATGAGTTCGGACCCTAACCCATCGGCAGAGGGGGACGGGCATGCCGTCCTTCTCGACGGTGTCGTCGGTATCCGCATCCGGCGCCTGCAGGCGCTGTTCGGCAGCCACTGGCAGAACTGGTTCCGCGCCCGCTCGCTGGCGGTCACCCCGGTCCAGGGCGGCGTGCTGCTGCTGATCCGCCGGTATCCGGGCATCAGTCAGATCGCGCTCGCACGCCGCCTGCGCATCGAACCACCGACGCTGATCCAGACACTCGCACCCCTCGTCAAGCAGAAGCTGGTCGAACGCGATCGCGCCGCTGATGACGGCCGCGTCTATGAACTGCGGCTCACCAAGGCAGGGTTCGAGGCCGCCGCCCTCGTGGAAACTTCGATGCCGCAGCACGAGGCGGATTTGTTGCGGTTTTTGTCTGCCGAGGAGCGGCAGGTGTTTCTGGAACTGCTGGACAAGGCGATTGCAGGTGCAGAGGCGGCGATCGAGGGGCAGGAGAAGGCGGAGTAGCCTGCACCCGCCTGGAGGAAGGCCTGGCGTCTCCCCTCCTCATCCCTGTGCTCGTCACAGGAACGATGGAAGAATATATGGGGCATCCCAGCCCCTCAGGCCATCTTCTCAAGCCAGCCACCCATTTCCCGATTGCCACATAACAGGCGGCCTGATATTCATTCCCATGCATCTGGGAGGAGCGGCATCATGCGGTCATGGAAGGTCTTCGAGGCGTCGGAAGTGTTGCGGGAGGTCGAGGAGGCGAACCCGCAGCCCACGGGCAGTGAAGTCGTCGTTTCGGTGTCCCATTGCGGGCTCTGCCATTCGGACCTGACCCTGTGGAAGGGCATTTTCGACATGGGCGACAAAAAGGTGTCGATCGACAGCATCGGCATGAAACACCCGCTCACCCTCGGCCACGAAATCCTCGGCACCGTCACTGCCGTCGGCCCTGAAGCCACCGACGTCAAGGTCGGCGACATCAGGCTCGTTTATCCCTGGCTCGGCTGCGGCGAGTGCGATGTCTGCCACGCCGAGCAGGATAACCTCTGTATGCAGGGCCGGCCGCTTGGCATGCGCAGGCCCGGCGGTTTCGGCAGCCATGTCGTGGTACCGCACAGCCGCTATCTCATCGACATCGGCGATCTCGACCCGGCACTTGTCGCCACCTATGCCTGTTCCGGCCTCACCGCCTATTCGGCAATCAGGAAGGCCATGCCGGTCCGGCCCGATGAAGCAATCGTCGTGGTTGGCGCCGGCGGGTTAGGCCTCAGCGGCATCGTCATCCTCAAGGCGCTCGGTCACCAGAACATCGTCGTGGTCGACGTTTCCGAGGACAAGCTGAAGATCGCCGCGGATGCCGGCGCCCACAAGACCATGCTATCCACCGGCGACGACGTGACGAAGACGATCGTCGATGCGGTCGGCCGACCGGTGGGCACCATCATCGATTTCGTCAACAACAGCCAGACGGCGGCCTTTTGCTTCCCGGCGCTGGCACGCGGCGGCCGCATCATCATGGTCGGCATGTTCGGCGGCCAACTCACCATCCCGACCATGCGCATGGCGCAGGGGGGCTTCAGCCTGATCGGCAGCATCACCGGCACGCTACAGGAACTGCGCGACCTCGTGGAGCTCGCAAAAAGCGGAAAACTCGATGCCATTCCCTACGAGGCAGTGCCTAAATCATCGATCAACGACGCGATGAACCGGTTGTCCAGAGGTGAGGTCAAGGGACGTATCGTTCTGGAGGAGGAGCCGGCGTGAGTGCACAGCAAGACGAAATGCATGAAGTCTGGCGCGGCAGTGTGCGCCAGTGGGAAGTTGACGAGAACGCTCACTGGAACACGCAATATTATGTAGCCCGCGCCAACGAGGGTCTCGCGGTTCTGTTCGGTCTCAACGGCCTGTCCGGCCTCCTCTCGCCCTCGTCCGCCACGACGATCGCCTATAACGAGCATCATATCCGCTTCCATCGCGAGGGCCATGCGGGCACCTCGCTGCACATGACCGCAGGTTTCCTCGATATCGGCGAGACGACGGCGTTTGCGGTTCTCATGCTGCACAACAGCCATTCCGGCCAGCTTGCCGCGAGCTTCAGGGTGCGGCTGACCCATGTGGATACGGCTGACCTGAAGACGCCGCGCCCCTGGCCCACGGCCTTCCGCGAAAAGGCCGCCAGCTCGCTGGTCGAGGCCCCGAGGGAGTCGCTCGCCCGCGGCACCGGCGACGAACCGGTGACGATCAGCGCCTCCCGCGACCGGGCGGTTGCGCTCGGCCTGAAGCGCACTGCGATGAGCCTGATCGAACGGGAAGCCTGCGATGCCTTCGACCGCCTCGGCCCGCAGAAATTCATCGGCGCGGTCGGCGGCGGCGTGAAGCAGCTCACCGGCCCGATCCGCGAAATCGTCAGCAAGCACGCTGAACCGCCGCCCGGCAAGATCGGTGGAGCGGTGCTGGAATTCCGCATTCTCTATGGCGAGACCCCACGCGTCGGTGACTGTTTCGAGATCTGGGGTGGTCTGCAGAAGACCGACCAGCGCGTCATGTCGCTGATCTTCTGGATGGTCGATCCGTTCACCGGCCGGGTGTTCGGCACGATGCAGTCGATCGCGGTGGTGTTCGATCTCGATGCGCGGGCGATCGTGCAGATTTCTCCGGCGGCGACGGAGGCTTTGGCTCCACTGGTGACTGAGGGGTTGGCGCTTTAAAGCTGCAGTTCCTGGCGCGATCCGATAGTCGATTGGCATCTCTCGCCAGTGCGCGTGGCGCGGTCTGCCCCTACCTTTGTGTTCATCAACACGAAGGAGAACCCCATGACCAAGACCATCCTCATCACCGGCACGTCCAGCGGCCTCGGACGCGCCACCGCCAAGCTCTTCCACCAGAACGGCTGGAATGTCATCGCCACGATGCGCACGCCCGAGCGGGAGACCGAACTGACCCAGCTCGACAACGTGCTGGTTACCCGTCTCGACGTTCAGGACGCCCCCTCCATCCGCTCGGCTGTCGATGCGGGCATCGCCAGGTTCGGGCGGATCGACGCTCTAGTGAACAATGCAGGCTATGGCGCATACGGTCCGCTGGAGGTGACACCTTTCGACAAGATCCGTCGCCAGTTCGACGTCAACGTCCTCGGCCTGCTGGCGACGACGCAGGCCGTGCTTCCTCATTTCCGCGCCAACCGCAGCGGGACCATCGTCAACATCTCGTCGATCGGCGGCCGCATGGCCTTCCCGCTGGGCACGCTCTATCACGGTACGAAGTTCGCCGTGGAGGGCCTGTCGGAGTCGATGCAGTATGAACTCGCGCCGCTGGGGATCGCGGTCAAGGTCATCGAACCGGGTGGGATCAGGACCGACTTCGGCGGCCGCTCGTTCGACATGAGCAATGACGAGAGCCTTGCCGAATACCAGCCGCTCGTGCAGTCGCTGTTCGGCTTCTTCGGCCCGATGATGGAGAAGGCTTCTGAGCCTGAACTGGTGGCCGAGGTGATCTACGGAGCTGCCACTGACGGAACGGACCAGCTTCGCTATGCGGCAGGCGCGGACGCGGTCCAGATACTCGCAAGTCGGGCGGCATCCGACGACGCGACCTTCTTCGGCGGCATGAAAGCGCAGTTCGGGCTCTGACACTCCTCCTGTCGCTCCGCGCCATTCCTGACGCGGAGCGATAGACAATTGGCGCGACGAGATTCTAAGGTTCCTCATGCAAACGCTCACCTACGCCCTCGACACGACCTGGCGCACCTTGCTCGCGGACCTCGGCATCGTGCCGGCGAATGTGCTGCGCCGTGCCGGCCTTCCGGACGATTTGCTGCACCAGCCTTCGGTGCGGCTTGAGCCGGAGGATTACTATCGTCTCTGGGAAAGTGCCGAACAGGAGAAGGGCGACCCTCTTTTTCCCATTCGAGTCTGCGAGGCCGTCCGCGCCGAATCCTTCTCTCCGCCCCTGTTCGCGGCGCTGTGCAGTCCCAATCTGCTGGTGGCCACCCAGCGCGTCGCCAAATACAAGAAGCTGATCGGCCCGATGCAGATGGAAGTACGCGAAGACCGCGACATGCTGACCATCGAGTTCGCCTGGCTGGATGGGCCGCGGCGCCCTCCGGCGTCCCTGGTGACAATGGAGCTGCTTTTCTGTGTCACCCTTGTCCGAATCGGCACCCGAGAGAGCATCTCTCCGATCGATGTAACCACGACAGACCTGCCGTCGCCGTCAGCGCCCTATGAGGATTTCCTGGGCGCTCGTCTCCACCGTGGCCCTCGTCATACGATCAGGTTTGCAAAATCCGATGCCGTCCGCCCGTTCCTGACGTCGAACGAGCCTCTTTGGGCGGCGTTCGAACCTGACCTGCGCCAGCGTCTGGCAAACCTCGACGCATCGGTGAGCGTCGCGAAACGGGTCCGGGCCGCACTTCACGAGGCCATCCCGAGCGGCCTGACGACCATGGAGGCCATCGCCAACAAACTGGCGGTGAGCAAGCGTACGCTCCAGCGCCGGATCGAAGCCGAGGGTACGAGCTTCCAGCAGATTCTGAAGGAGACGCGGGAAGCGCTGGCGCGCCATTATCTGGAAAAAACGGCCCTCCCGGCGTCGGAGATTTCATTCCTGCTGGGCTTCGACGAGCCCAACTCCTTCTATCGGGCATTCCGCAGCTGGACGGGGAAAACCCCCGACAGCATCAGGCAGCACGCCTAATCCCGCAATGACCGAGTTGGGGCCGGAGACACCGACTTTGCATGTCTGAGCGACGGGGCTGTGCATCTATCCGCGGGCCGGCCCTGACGCCACCGGCAATTCGTGGCGTCAGGGCTTCACTCCGGCTTGTGCACCCGAAGCAGCTCAGGCTCGCAGACGCAGGCTATTCACACTTCCGGCGGGCGAGCGAAACCCCGTTCAACATGATCTTCGAAGTGGTGGTCGCCAAGCACGACGAGAACGCCGGACACGCCAGCGCCGAGATCGCCCACCAGGCGACCGACAAGTGCATCGACTTTCTGCATATCAGCTTCCTGCATAGCATCCTCCCTAGATGCGCCAGCCCCAGCCCTGCGGGATTCCACGCCGAGGCGGCACACCGTCAATGATCGGAAGGCTTACCACCTGACCGAAGGGTATTGGTTTCGAGATTGCCCAATCCGCAGCACCGTCTATCAGCGGGAGAAGATGAGGGGGTCTCACAGCGGCGATGGAATCAGCGGAACTTCTCCCCCGTCGCGACGCAGTTGATCAGCGCCGCCAGTTCCTTGCGCGATGCAAACGAGGTTTCCGGGCTCATCGACAGGAAGGCCTTGATACCGCGAACGGTCGGCACCGAGTTCTTTTCGAGCTGGCCGACGACGCGTTCCACTTCCGCATCGATGCCGGCATCGGCAACCGTGATGCCGACGATGCCGAGCATCTTGGCTTCGGTGGCGGGGATCACATCGCGGGTGAAGACCATGCGCGCGAGCGTGGCGCGCGAAACCCGGTCGGCGAGCGCATTCAGAACCAGCGTCGGGGCGATGTCGTGGTTCATTTCCGGCACCTGGAAGGTGGCGCTTTCGGCAGCAATCGCCACGTCCGCGAGGGCGGCGATGGCGCAACCGACGCCGGCGGCCTTTCCGCGGATGGCGGTGATGAACGGAACCGGGATTTCGCGCAGCACTTCATAGAAATCGAGAACCGGATCCGAGATCGCGTTGCGCAGGTCGAGCGCGGTGGCACGAGAACCGGCGGCCGGCATGGCGGCGCTACGGCCAGTGCAGAAATCACCGCCCTTGGCGTTCATCAGCACGACGCGGGTTTCCGGCGACAGCGACTTCAGCGCGGCGGTGATCGCCTGCGCCATCTCGGGCGTCAGCGCATTGCCCTTGTCGGGACGGTTGAGGGTGATCTCGAGGACGTTCCCCCGGGTATTAATCAGGACTTCGGACAATGTTTTCTCCTCACGCTTCTTGTTTGGCTTTTGCCGTCCGGATCGCTTCCCAGATCCGGGCCGGCGTTGCCGGCATTTCGATATGGGTCACGCCGAGATCGGCGAGTGCATCGGTGATGGAGTTGATCGTCACGCCGAGCGACGGTGTCGTACCACCCTCGCCGCCCGGACGGAAACCGAGCGGATGGCTTTTGGCCGGCACTTCGCTGATATGGGTGTCGAAGCTCGGGAAATCCGACGCCCGTGCCACCTGATAGTCCATGAAGGTGGCGGACAGGTTCTGGCCGGTCTCGCGGTCGTAATGCGACCATTCGAACAGCGCCTGGCCGGCACCCTGGACGATGCCGCCATGGGTCTGGCCGTCGACGATCATCGGGTTCAGCGCCTTGCCGACATCGTCAACCGTTGAATAACGTGGGATATGGAAGAAACCGGTTTCCGGATCGATCTCGATTTCGCAAACCGCGGCGCCATAGGGATAGGCAAGCCCGTGGGTGGTCTCGTCGGAAATCGCCGCAAGCACGCCCCGCAGCTCGTCCGGCAGGCCGAGATCGTTTTCCGCGGCCTGGGCCGCCTCGAACAGGCTGACCACGCCGTTCGACCCGCGGGCCCGAAAATGGCCATCGGTGAAGTCGATCTTCTCCGGCTCGACGTTGAGCATGAAGGCGGCAATCCTGCGGCCGCGCTCGATGATCTCGGCGGTCGCATTGTGCATGACGATGCTAGCGAAACGCAGCGAGCGGCCGGAATGCGAACCGCCACCGGCCGAGACGAAATCCGTATCGCTAGCGCGGATCTGCACGACCTCATGGGAAATGCCAAGGAAGGAGCCGACCAGCTGGGCGAATGCCGTTTCGTGTCCCTGTCCCGTGTTCTGCGTCCCGATGACGACATCGACAATGCCGGCGGTCGGGTCCACAGTGATCTCTGCACGCTCCCGCGGCACGCCGCTGGTGCCCTCGATATAGTTGGAAAGGCCAATGCCGCGATACATGCCGCGTTGACGGGCTTCAGCGCGTCGCGCCTCGAAACCCTTCCAGTCGGCCATGTCGAGCACCTTGTCCATGCAACCGATATAGTCGCCATTGTCATAGATGACGCCCATCGGGTTCGAATAGGGCGAAGCCTCTTCGGGGATCATGTTGATGCGGCGCAGCTCCACCCGGTCGAAACCGAACTTGCGGGCGGCAAGATCGATCATCCGCTCGATGATGTACATGGCTTCCGGACGGCCGGCGCTACGGTATGGGATGGTCGGCACGGTGTTCGACATCGCCGCGCGGAATTCCACATGCGCGACCGGCACGCGGTAGAGGCTGGTCATCAGCTGGATGCCCTTGTTGAGGGGCGTGTAGGAGACAGTGTGGGCGCCGATATTGCTGGTATTGACCGAGTGGAAAGCGAGGAACTTGCCGTCCGCGTCGAGCGCCAGGCGCGCTTTGACATGCAGGTCGCGGCCCTGGAAATCCGACAGGAACGCCTCGATGCGCTCCGCCTGGTGTTTGACAGGCCGGCCGGTGAGCTTGGCGGCATAGGGCAGCAGGACGAATTCCGGATAGGTGGCGTTGCGGGTGCCGAAATTGCCACCAACATCGCGGGGCGCGACAACGCGCACGAAGGCCATGTCGACGCCCAGGGATGCCGCAATCTGCTCGCGCATCATCACCACGCCATGGCCGCCGGAGGCGTGGATGGTGAACTTGCCGGTCTCCGGATCGTATTCGGCGGAGGAGGAACGGGGTTCCATATGGACGCCGGTGACGCGCTGAGCCCAGCTCGTGAATTCGAGAACATGCGCCGCCTTGGCGAAGGCCTCTGCGGTGCCGGCCTTGTCGCCGACTTCGCCGTCCATCGCCTTGTTGCCCGGGACATGGTCCCAAAGCTGCGGCGCGCCCTCTTCCAGCGCGTCGACACCACGCACGACGGAGGGCAGTTCCTCCCAGTCTATCTCGATCGCTTCGGCGGCATCCTTGGCGAGATTGGTGCTTTCGGCGACGACCATGGCGACTGCCTCGCCGACAAAACGCGCCCGGTCGGTCGGCAGCGCCTGGTGATGGGTGCGGGCGCGCTCGGTGCCGTCATGGTTCTTGATGCGGATGTCCGAGCCGAATTGCGAACTGCCGATCGCATGCGGGATCGGCGCGATGCCGGCGGCAACGATATCCTCGCCGGTCAGGACGGCGAGCACGCCCGGCATATCGCGGGCAGCTGACGTATCGATGCTGCGGATGATCGCATGGGCATGCGGCGAACGGACGAAGGCGGCATAGGCCGTGTTCTCGAACTTGAGGTCGTCGGCATACTGGCCCTTGCCGGTGATCAACCGGTTGTCTTCCTTGCGCCTGACTTCTTCACCGATCATGCCGTTCCTCCCATTCACATCGTCCCACATATCCCGGACGATGGCATTCCGCATGCGGCTCTTGGGCCGTCCTGAAGCGAAACGCAAATCAATTCATAATAGACACATTATATCCGTCAATGTTGAAAAACCATATCCGCGGAAATTGGCTTCGAAAGCCTTTCCTTTTGAAAACAGTCGAGCCCCCGGGAATGGGGGAAACCGAAGGGTCCTACAAGAAAAAAAGCCCAAACCGAGGTCTGGGCCAAGCTTCCCTGGGAAGGGACTCACGTCTCAGGCGGCCTCAGGCCCCTGGTTGAGCACGTAGCCGGGGCCGCGCTTCAGGAAATCGGTCCAGAGCCGCAACGTACGTTCCGGCTGGTCGACCTCGATCGAATGGGCGGCATCGAAGATGAAAGCGCGCTGCGATGTCGGGATATTGCGCTTCAGGTGCGCGCCTGCCTCCGCCGGCACGACCGTGTCCTCCGTACCGAGCAGGATCAGCGTGACCGCCTCGATCGAGGGCAGGCGCGCACTGAGTGCCTCGTCAACCTGAACATTATTGGCGAGACGCTCGTAGGTTTTACCGTTATTGGCCATGACTTCGGGCGATTTCGGCGTGGACTTGATCTTCTGCGGATGGGCGTAGAGTGCCTTGAAACGCTCTTCCGGATCTGCGGGCAAACCGCCCTTGCCCCCGAAGCGGAAGCCGGCCGGCACTCCGAGGATCAGGTGATCGACCATTTTCGGATGTTCGGCGGCAAGCCACAAGGCGGTCCAGCTGCCGAAGGACGAGCCGATGACGTCGAAACGCGGCCCGACCAGCTTTTCGGCGAACTCGGCGACCATGGCCACCCAATCCTGCACCGTCTTCAGGTTTTCATTGCCCTCCGTGCCGTCGAAGCCGGGGCAGATCGGCGCATAGACCGTGTGGCTCCCGGTCAGCGCCTTCAGTGGCTCGGTCAGCATCACGCCGCCGGCGGCATGCAGGTAGACGACCGGCGTGCCGGTGCCGCCGACATGATGGGAGAGCTTGCCGCGGGAAAGCTCGATCGTCTTCAATTCAAAGGTCATGGATCAAACTCCTCTTACAGGCCAGCGACTTCGGGGGCGATGCGGTCGCGGAACAGTTCCATGCCGCGGCGGACAACGCTGCCCGGCATGTTGCCGACCTTGATCGTCAGGTTCAGCAGGCCGCAATCGAGTTCCTGGCGCAGGCGCTTGATCTGCTTGATGACCGATTGAGGACTGCCGCAGATGATCGAACCGGCTTCAATCTGCTCTTCCACCGTGCGGCCGCGCAGCGTGGCGAGGCGCTTCTGGAAGTTCTCGCCGGCATCGGCCTCAGTGTAGTAGCGGCTCTGCCCCAGAACGAGCTGCTGGGCGGAGCGCTGCGGGCGCATCAGCGTCTGGTGGAAATAGGTCTGCGCGGAGGCCATGTGATGCCTGGCCTCCTCGTCCGTATCGGCGATGCAGATCTGCTGGCCGACCAGGATGTCGTCCGGCGTCGGCTCCCAGCCGTAGGACCGCGCGGTCTTCTTGAAATTCTCGACGGCAGCCTTGGCGATCGACAGGTCCTGGATCAGCGTGATGCCCATGATGGCGCGCATCTTGGCGACGAATTCGGCGGATTCCGCATTGCTGGCGGACATCAGAATGCGCGGATGCGGCTTCTGGATCGGCTTTGGCCAGATCGAGATGGCCGGGAACTGATAGTGCTCGCCTTCCCAGCCGAAGGGCTCGTCTTCGGTCCAGCATTTGATGATCAGCTCGGTTGCTTCGCGCAGCCGGCTGCGGGATTCGCTCGGGGGGATGTTGTAGGCGATGTATTCGTGCGGGATGCCGCGCAGGAAGCCGGCGACGAGGCGCCCGCCCGACATCACGTCGATCATCGCATATTCTTCGGCAACGCGGACTGGGTTCAGGAGCGGTAGCAGGTTGCCGACGATGGCGATATTCGCCTTGCTGGTCTGGCGGGCGAGTGCGCCGGCGATCAGGTTCGGGTTCGACATCAGGCCGTAGGGGCTGAAATGGTGCTCGTTGCAGCCCACCCAGTCGAAACCGTAGTTCTCCGCGTCGACCATCTCGTCGATATATTCGTTGTAGAGCGCCTGGATGCGGGTGCTGTCGATCCCGTGGGTGCTGACCGGCCATTCGTGCGGCAGCTTGTCGTAGTCGGGATAAGGCATCAGGTGGAAGAAATTGAACTTCATGGAAAGCTCCGCTGAGACCGCCGCCGGATGAGGGCAACGGATCCGACGATGGTGATTGAAAATTGGATCAGTTGCTGGCAACCAGACGCGGCGCGACATCTTCGACGCGGCTTGCCATGGCCATTCCGGCGAAGCTGACGACCTGCGACGCGACGATTTCGAGCGGCTGAGCAACCTCGCGGCGAGCCGGTTTGCCATCGACGAAAGGTTTCTCGTTGGACTTGATGGTCGCCGCATAAGGGGTAGGCCAGCCGCGCAGCGCATGCACGATCGAGCGCAACCCGATCAGCGTCGAGCCGAGCGCCTGATCGCCGGCTGCGCAGACGATGCAGCCTACGGCACGGCCGTCGAAATAGGAGCGGGCGTCGCCTCGCATGTCTTCCATATAGTCGATGGCGTTCTTGATCGTGCCGGACATGCCGCCGTGATAACTCGGCGTTGCTATGATGACGCCATCGGCGCGGCGAAGCGACTGGAGAAGACGAAGGGCGGCGGGAGGGCGGTGCGTCACGCCCGGATCGAACAGCGGCAGCTCAAGTTCTGCGCCGCAGATGAGGTCGATTTCCGCGCCGGCCTTTTCGGCAGCCGCGAGACAGTAGCGCAGGGCAAGCTCGGAGCTCGAGCCGGGGCGCTGCGTCCCGCCGATACCGACGATAAAGGGTTTGCGGGTCTGCGTCATGGCGGTCTCCTCCTTCGGCCGCAGCCGATTGCCTTATCAGGCCTCCTGAGGAAATATTTGTATACCTTTCTAGCGGAAGTCAAGGCGATATTGCCGTTCTAACGCTTATATTGTTTACCTGGTATACACTTATTGGCGATTGGCCTCATTGGATAGTTTATCGTAATCTCCCCACATCATCATGAAGAAGGAACAGGTGGCGGCTTGACGAACGAGACAACCAGAGACGGAGTCAAGGACGGGGCGACGCAGAGCGCCGTCGAAACCGCCTATCATCGCATCCGGCACCTGATCCTCACCGGCGAGATGCGCTCCGGCGACAAGCTGCTCGAAAACCAGCTCGCCGCCGCGATCGGTGTTTCCCGCACGCCGATCCGGGAGGCTTTGAACCGGCTGAACGCCGAAGGCCTCGTGGTGCTGGAACGCTATCGGCGGGGAATCGTCGCGGATTTCTCTCTCGACGACGCGATCGAGATCTTTCGCCTGCGCGCCATTCTCGAAGGCCATGCGACCAGCCGCGCCGCCAGCCGCATTTCGGAAGCCGACCTGCAGCGGCTTCAGGAGTTAGAACGGGTGATGGAGACCCAGTTCGAGGAGCTCGGCTGGAACGAACATCTCGAAGGGTTCGACAAGCTCAACGCCGAATTCCACGCGGTGATCGCTGCCGCCGCCGAAAGCCCGAGGCTCGAAAAAATCCTCGCCTCTTCGCTGGAATTGCCGGCTTCGATTTTCAACCGTTATTCAGAGCCGGTCGAGGTTCGTACACGCCGCACCCATGCCCAGCACCGGGAAATCCTCGCCGCGCTAAGAGCCCGCAATCCCGAATGGGCGCAGGCGGCGATGAACGCCCATCTCTTCTCGCTGTTGCCGACAGCTTCGGGCTCGCTGGAGCATGAAGACGGAGCGAAATGAGGTGATGCGATAGCTCCGTTTTCGTTGGGCTCCCGCCGACCGGCCGTTGCCGAACTGCTACCGATTGGTGGCCATCCACAGGACGTGGCGCCCGCCGCGTTTGCCGTTGGCGCGCACATAAATCTCCTCGGCGATAAATCCCACGTCCCGCAGCCGCCGGGTGAAGGCGGCATCCGGCGCCGACGACCAGACGGCGAGGACGCCGTTGCCGCGCAGCGCAGCCTTGGCTGCGCGAAGACCGGCATGGTTATAAAGGCTGTCGTTGGAGGCCCGCGTCAGCCCATCGGGGCCGTTGTCGACATCGAGCAGGATGGCATCGTAAGCAGCGTTGCGCGACCGGATCAGCGCGCCGACATCGCCGACATGAATATCGACACGCGGATCGTCGAGCGTACCCTTGTGAAAATCAGCCATCGGCCCGCGCGCCCAGTCAACCACGGCCGGAACCAGTTCCGCGACGGTGACCCCGGTATCGCCCGGCAGGGCGCCGAGGGCTGCTCTGAGCGTAAACCCCATGCCGAGACCGCCGATCAGCATATGGGCATTTTTCCGGCCAGCAATCCGCTCGCAGGAAAGCGTCGCCAGCGCCTCTTCCGAACCGCTCAGCCGGCTGTTCATCAGCTCCGTCGAGCCGAGCATGATCGAAAATTCGGCCCCGCGCTGCTTCAGGCGCAACTCGCCGCCCTCGCCGGGAATGGTTGCGCGGTCAAGCTGGATCCAGGGAAGCATTGGCCAATCTCATCGTCTTGTGTTGGACGCCTCCTAACACAGACATTGCGGGGAAAACACCGAACTATCGGCGGCCGGCGGAAGAATCTGGTCATCTAGACCATGCTGCCGATGGTGGATTCGAAATCGCCGGCCTGGAAGCAGCCGCCAGAGGCTGAGATGGAGGCATGGAGGGCGGGGAATTACCTCCCCCCTCATTCCTGTTGTGGGGCAAGCTCCGCAACGCCCGACCTGGTACAGGCCGACAGCGGCGGAATTGTCAGTGCCTCGATCAGCACAAAAGCGAACTCTTGGAGTTCGCCATCGGTAAGCTCTGAATAATCGTCTCCGTTCGGAAGATCATCCGAGCATCCATCGTTGTTTTTTGGAATCATGTCTCGCCCCAGCCCGCGGCGAACATGCATGAAATTTGGCAAATAGCATCACCTTTTTGATGCTGTGCTGCAAAATAAAAGGCCCGCGCCTTTTCCCCCTGCGCGGGCCCCTCCTAAGACGTAACCTCTTCTACGCTCGACTTAGGAGAACGGTATTGTACTCCGGACTGGGAAGTCCTCAATTCGTCCAAAAGACCTAGCACAAGGGGTATAGCCCCCAGGGGAGCGGCCGGCTTTTGGGGCGCCGGCCGCTAAGACCGCAGCGACTGGGGGGTGACAATTGTGCGGTCCTGCGCCTCAAATGACGACAATCGCGACCGCACATCAAGATGAACCTTGGGTGATATGACTACGCCCAAAGGCCTCATAGCCTTATCAAAATCATCAAATCGGCATCTCCTCCTCAAGCCACCCGCCTGGCGGTCACGTTGCGCAGATACGGCATAACCTCCTTGGAGTAGATCTCCATGTTTTTGCGGGTTAGCTCGGCGGGCAGCGTACCGAACTGCAGAAGCGTGAGCAGATGGCCGAAGCCGATCTGGGCCTGGTATTCTTCCAGCTTCTCGCGCACCGTCGCCGGACTGCCGCAGATGAACTTGCCCTCTTCGATGACGCTGTCGATCGTCTGCTTCATCGAATGGCCGGCCTTGGCCGACATCGCTCCGACCATCGACTTCACCGAGGTGTAGCCGGGCGGCAGCAGCATCTCCATCGGCATGCGCAGAAACTTCTGCAGGAAGGCCTCGATATGCTCCTTGGCTTCCCGGCGGGCGATCTCGTCGGTCTCGGCGACGTAGAGCGGCAGCGACCAGCCGAGCTGGTCCTCGGTCGCCTCGTAGCCGTAACCGGCGGCGACGTCCTTGTACATCTTCATGTAGCGGGCGACGGTCGCCACCGAGGCGAAGGTCTGGAGATAGGTATATTTGCGGTCCGGATGGGCGGCCCATTCGATCGTCTCGCTGGAACCCTGGCTCGGGATCCAGATCGGCGGATGCGGATTGTCCTGGTAGACCCGCGGCCAGACGTTCACGTATTCGAAATTGTAGTGCTTGCCCTCGAAGACGCTCGGGCCGGGCTTTGTCCAGGCCTGCAGGATCAGGTCATGGGCTTCCTGGAACCGCTCGTGCGAAAACGCCGGATTGACGCCCCAGGAATGGTATTCGGCGCCGATGCCGCGCACCATGCCGGCGATCAGGCGGCCGCCGGTGATGTTGTCGACCATCGCGAATTCTTCCGCGATGGTGAGCGGGTTGTTCAGGAGCGGCAGGGCGCGCCCGAGAATGGCGATCTTGACGTTCTTGGTGCGGCGGGCGAGCGCGCCGGCCATGACGCCGGGGATCGGCATCAGGCCGTAGGCGTTCGAATGGTGCTCGTTGACGCAGATGCCGTCGAAACCGAGCTGGTCGGCATATTCGAGCTCGTCCAGATAACGATTGTAGAGCTGGTGGCCCTTCTTCGGGTCGTAATAGGTATTCGGCAGGGTGACCCACGCCGAATTGTGCTTCTCGTCATAGGACAGATCGAGATCCGCATAGGGCATCAGGTGCATGAAGTAGAATTTCATCGCGTAACCTCCCCGATGAAGCCACTGACCAGTTCGACGAAACGGTCGGCCTTTTCGATCTGCGGGACATGTCCGCAGTTCTCGATGATCTCAAGCCGCGAATTTGGAATGAGATCGCGCCAGGCCGGAGCGTAACCGACCGGCATCGCCTTGTCGTCGTCGCCCCAGACGATCAGCGTCGGCACAGAAATACGGTGCAGCCACTTGTGCAGGTCCGGATTGAGGAATCGCGGCTCCCAGGCGAGCTTGGCCGACGTGAGCTTGTTCCTGAGAAGGATTTCCATCTCTTCCTTCGACGGCGGCGGGGCCGCCAGCATCGCTTCTGCAAATGCCTGGTCGTGGAAGAGGTTGCGGGCCGTCTCCTCCGGGTTCCACATGAAGACGTCCCCCTTGCGCACGCCCTTCACCCGGATGCCGGCGGGCGCCACGACGGTCAGGGAACTGAGCTTGGTCGCATTGCGGATGGCGATCTCGGCCGCCAGCCAGCCGCCGATCGACGTGCCGACAAGGTTGACCTTCTCAAGGTCGAGGTGATCGAAGACATCCAGATAAAAGAAGGCGAGGTCCGAAATGTTGTCGAGCCATTCGGGACTGTCGGAGGCGCCAAAACCCGGATGTTCCGGTACGATGACCTCATGGGTTTCGGAGAGCTTCTCCATGAAGGGCAGCCAGCGCGAGGCGCCGCTCGCGCCATGCAGGAACAGGAGTGGCGCACCAGTCCCTTTCCGCATGAACCGGACTTTGCAGCCGGTTATCGTCTCCGTACTTTCGGTAAAGCTCATCGGTTTCCGCCCTCCCAAGTGCCGTTTACCGCAGGCGGGAAGCGCTCCTCTGCACCCGCCCGAAGGCCTCCCTTGGGGCCAATCTGTATAACCTTGACAGATGGGTCAATATGATTCTGTCAAATTTTGATTGATAATAGCAAATTTCTAACTTGCATCTTCGGTAATTGCATACAAAGTAGGCGCCGCTCGGGTGGGGAGGGTCATGCTCGCCCGGTTCGGAGGGAGGATAGGAATGCAGGCCGAAAAACTGTTTGATCTCCACGGTCAGGTAGCGATCGTGACGGGCGCTGCGAGCGGCCTGGGGCTTGCGATCACCAAGGCGCTGGCCGCCAATGGCGCGCATGTAGCGTTGCTCGATCTCAACGCCGAGACCCTCGCCGCCGCCTATCAATGGCTGAACGGCCAGCGCTTTTCCGCCGAAACCCATAAGGTCGATGTTTCCGCCAGCGCGAGCCTGCGCGAGACGATCGACGGCATCGCCGAAAAGCACGGACACCTCGATATCCTCGTTGCCAATGCAGGCATCAGCGGCGGCCCCAATTCCCGCACCGAGGCCGGCGCGATCGAGAATGTCAGTGACGAGTTGTGGAACAAGGTGGTGGACGTGAACCTCACCGCCACCTTCGTCGCCATTCAATCGGCCGCCAAGCATATGAAGAAGCAGAAAAGCGGCCGCATCGTCGCAATCGCCTCGATTGCCGGCCTGCGCGGCGACCCCATGACCGGTTACGCCTATGCCTCCAGCAAGGGCGCCGTCGTCAACCTCGTCAAGCAGGCTTCCTGGGAACTGGCACCTTACAACGTGCTGGTCAACGGCATCGCGCCCGGCCCCTTCCGCACCAATATCGCCGGCGGGCGCATCCGCGAACCGGAAATCGAGAAGGCCTTCGCCGACACCGTACCGCTCGGCCGCATCGCCGAGACGGACGAGATCATGGGCCTCGCGCTACTTTTGGCATCGAAGGCCTCGAGCTTCATGACCGGCGCGGTGATCCCGATCGACGGAGGCACGGTCGCCATCTAGGCTGCGCGAAATGTCGTAATTGACAATATCAGGCTCCCTGCTTTATCTCCTTGGAGAGGGATGAGAGAGCGGGGCTCGAGAAAAGCCCGAAATTGACGAATGCCAAACGCACTCGTCTCATGACGCAGGAGGAAACCATCATGAATATCGCGACCAATCCCGCCCCCTCTTCCGAGGCCTACCAGTCCGCACGGCTGCTGATCGACGGCGTCTGGCTGGAGAATGGCGACCGCAAGACGCAACCGCTCATCAATCCGGCGACCGAAAAGGCGATCGGCGTGGTGCCGCATGCAACGGTCGAGGATCTCGATCGGGCGCTCGAAGCCGCCAAGCGCGCCTTCCCGGCGTGGCGCGCCACCAGTCCACGCGAGCGTGGACGCATTCTGAAGCGCGCAGCACAGTTGATGCACGACCGGCAGGAAGAGATCGCTACTCTTGCGACGCTCGAAATGGGCAAGCCGATCGCCGAGGCACGGCTGGAAACCCATTTCGCCACCGAAGAAATGGAGTGGTTCGCCGAGGAAGGCCGCCGCACCTATGGCCGCGTCATTCCCGGACGGATCGGCGAAACCCGCTTCCAGGTCGTCAAGGAACCGGTCGGCCCGACTGCCGGCTTCTCCGCCTGGAACTTTCCCGTCGGCAATGCCGCCCGCAAGATGGGCTCGGCGCTCGCAGCCGGTTGCACGATGATCTACAAGCCCGGCGAAGAGGCCCCGGCTTCGGCCGCAGCAGTTGCCCAGTGCCTCATCGATGCAGGTGTGCCGGCCGGCGTCATCGCCGTCGTCTATGGCGTGCCGGACTTCATCTCCCGCCACCTGCTCGCCTCGCCGATCATCCGCAAGATCTCGTTCACCGGCTCGGTCCCGGTCGGTCAGCACCTGATCCGGCTTGCTTCGGAAAGCTTGAAGCGCACCACGATGGAACTCGGCGGCCATGCGCCGGTGCTTGTCTTCGACGATGCCGACCAGACGGCCGCGCTCGACATGTCGGTGCAGCGCAAATACCGCAACGGCGGCCAGGTCTGTGTTTCTCCGACCCGCTTCTACGTGCAGGAAAAGTCCTATGATGCCTTCTGCGCCGGTTTTGCCGAGCGTGCCGGCAAGATCAAGGTCGGCGACGGCCTCGATCCGGCAACCGGCATGGGTCCGCTCGTCCACGGCCGCCGCCGCGACGCGATCGAGGCGCTGGTGCAGGACGCGACCTCCAAGGGCGCCAAGCTGCTCTCCGGCGGTCATCGCGTCAATAACGAGGGTTTCTACTTTGCCCCAACCGTTCTCGCAGACGTGCCGAGCGACGCGCGGATCATGAGCGAGGAGCCGTTCGGCCCGGTTGCCGTGCTCAACCGCTTCTCGGATTTTGACGACGCGGTCACCAAGGCGAACGAACTGCCTTACGGCCTCGCCGCCTATGCCTTCTCCAATTCGCACAAGACCATCGCAAAACTTTCCGATGCGCTGGAAGCGGGCATGGTCGGCATCAATTCCTTCAACATCTCCATGCCGGAAACCCCGTTCGGCGGGGTGAAGGCAAGCGGCCACGGTTCCGAAGTCGGGATCGAGGGCGTCGAGGCCTATATGGTCACCAAGACGGTCAGCATCACCTGATCCGGTTCAGGTCCAAAAAAGCTCCAAGAGGACGAGAGTTATGAAACACGAAAAACCGACCGGGACATTCGCCGCCGAGGCCGTGCTGACCCACATGAAGGCCGCCGGCATCGATGTCCTGTTCGCCAATGGCGGCACCGACTTTCCGTCGATCATCGAGGCCTATGCGCGCCAGCCGGAAAGCGGCCTGAAGATGCCGGAAGCCCTGGTCATCCCGCATGAGGGTGTCGCGGTCGGCATGGCGCATGGCTATTACCTGATGACCAGCAAGCCTGCCGGCGTCATCGTCCACGTCAATGTCGGTCTTGCAAACTCGGTCATGGGCCTGATCAACGCCCGCTCCGAAAACGTGCCTGTCATGATGTTCTCCGGTCGTACGCCGATCACCGAGGCGGGCCGCTTCGGCTCGCGTTCCTCGCCGATCCACTGGGGCCAGGAAATGTTCGACCAGGGCGGCATGGTCCGCGAAGTGGTCAAGTGGGATTACGAGCTGCGCTACCCGGAACAGGCGGGCATCGTCATCGACCGCGCCGTGAGCATCGCCATGAGCGAGCCGCGTGGCCCGGTTTATTTGAGCCTGCCGCGCGAGGCGCTGGCCGAAGGCGCCCAAATCGAGACCAATCAGCGCTCGACGGTCACTCCGACGACCTTCGGCCCGGCCGATCCGGCGCTGGTTGCTGAAGCTGCCGACCTGCTTTCCAAGGCGAAGAGCCCGCTGGTCATCACCCAGAGCCCGGAACTGGCACCGGATTTCGAACCGCTCGCCGGTTTCGTCGAGAAATTCGCGCTGCCGACCGTCGAAATGTGGGCGACCCGCCTGGCACTGCCGAGCGACCACCCGATGATGATCGGGCGGGACTCCACCCAAGTGCTGAAGGAAGCCGACGTCGTCGTCGTCATCAATGCCGCCGTGCCGTGGATATCCGATCATACGGGCCTTGCGGAAGGCGCCAAGGTTATCGCCATCGGTCCGGACCCGCAGCATAGCCGCGTGCCGATCCGCAGCTTCGAGATCGACATCGCGCTTGCCGGCGGCACCAACAAGACGATCGCAGCCCTTGCCGCAGCCATGGCCGAACGTGTGTCGGCCAGCGAAACCTTCTCCGAACGTCGCGAGAAGTGGGCGAAGATCAAGGCAGCCCAGGCCGAAGCCGCCGACAGGCGCGCCGCCATGGGCAATGGTTCGCCGATGACGCCGGCCTTCGTCAGCCGCTGCGTCTCCGATATCATGGACGAGAAAACGACTATCGTAAACGAACTCGGCATCGATCCCTCGGTGATGAGCTTCAGATATCCGAAGTCCTACTTCTCGACCCCGCTTTCCGGCGGTCTCGGCTTCGGCCTCACCGCAGCACTCGGCGCCCAGCTCGGCGACCGTAGCCGCCAGGTGATCGCCACGATCGGCGACGGTTCCTACATGTTCGCCAACCCTGTCGCCTGCCACCAGACGGCAACCGCGCTGAAGCTGCCGCTGCTGACGATCGTCTTCAACAACGGCATCTGGAACGCCGTGCGCCGCTCGACGCTTTACATGTATCCGGACGGCAGCGCCGCGACCGCCAACACCATGCCGATCACCGCGCTCGACCCGGCCCCGGACTATGCGGCCATCGCTCGCGCCCACGGTGCCCATGCCGAACGCGTCGAGACGGGTGCCGACCTGCCGGCGGCGCTGCAGCGGGCGCTTACCGCGACCAAGAGCGGCCGGCAGGCCATGCTCGAAGTCATGGTCTCCTACTAAGAGGCGTCGTCATGGGGGGAGCCGGAGACGACGCAAGGACGATAGAGACGCTGGCCGAACTCCGCCGGCGTTATCCGATGGTCGGGGATCTCGAGAAACGGGCGAAATGGCGGCTTCCGCGTTTCGCCTATGAATTTCTGCAGGGCGGCGCCGGGGATGAAACCGGCCTCAACCGAAACCGGACTGCGCTGCAAGCGGTGGAAATCGTTCCGCGCTACGGCATCGACGTATCCAAGGTCGATGCCTCGGTCGAGCTTTTCGGCCATCGTTACGCCGCCCCGATCGGCATCTCGCCGATCGGCTTCGACGGCATGATGTGGCCGGGTGCGACCGAACGTTTCGCCAAGGCCGCGCAGGCCCACAATATCCCCTACATGGTCGGCACGCTTGCCTGCTCGACCATTGAGAAGGTGGTGGAATGGGCGTCTGACGTCACGTGGTTCCAGCTGTACCCGATGGCACCGAACAATCACCAGTACAGCCTGGAAATGGCCGAGCGCGCCCGTGTCGCGGGCGCCAGGGTACTGGTCGCGACACTGGATGTGCCGGTGCGCGCAAAGCGGCCGCGGGATCTTCGCAACGGCCTCACCATGCCTTTCAAGCTGACGCCGAAGACGATGTTGGCCGCGGCCGCGGCCCCCTTCTGGCTGGACGCGATCCGCCGCAAGGGCATGCCGACCTTCGCCAACATGGCTGGTTTCGCCGGCGCGCCGGACCGGGTGACCACCTCCGCCTTCGTGCAGAAACATATCGGCGGCGGCTTTCCGTGGGAACAGATCGCCCGTCTGCGCGACACGTGGCCCGGGCCGATGATGGTCAAGGGCGTCATGCACCCGGCAGATGCCGAAAAGGCGCTGGAACTCGGCTTGAACGGTGTCGTCGTCTCCAACCACGGCGGCCGCCAGTTCGATGCGGCACCGGCGACGATCGACGTACTGCCGGAGATTGCCCGCACCGTGGGCACGCGCGGCACCGTGCTGTTCGACAGCGGCGTCGTCTCCGGCGTCGACATGATGCGCGCGATTGCCTGCGGTGCCCATTCGTCCTTTGCCGGTCGTGCCTTCATGCTCGGCCTTGCCGCACTCGGAGACCATGGCGCCACCCATATGGCGCAGGCCTTCATTGAAGAATACCGCATCACGCTCGGCCAGAGCGGGCTGCTGAATACTGAAGAGGCCCGCCGAGCGCCCGTGCGCCATCCCGGTGCCTGGACGGCGGAAGATTTCCAACCTCACCTCTAATCGACCATGTCTCCGGGGAGGAGAAACCCATGAAAGTTGCCGACGCCATCGTGGAAATCCTGAAGCGCGAGGGGATCGAGGTCATCTGCGGTTACCCGGTGAACCATGTTCTGGAACACGCGGCCATGGCCGATGTCCGCCCGATCATCGTGCGCCAGGAGCGTCATGGCCTGCATATGGCCGACGCCATGTCGCGGTTGAGCTCCGGCAAGACGATCGGCGTCTTCGCCATGCAGCTCGGACCAGGTACCGAAAACGCCTATGGCGGCATTGCCCAGGCCTATTCGGAATCGGTGCCGCTGCTGGTGCTGCCCATGGGTTACGAGCGCCGCGTCGCGCATATCGACCCAAACTACAACGCGACCCGCTCGATGCGCGACATCACCAAGTCCGCCGAGCCGATCACCTCGGCTGCCGAAATCCCCAACATCTTCCGCCGCGCCTTCTCTAAACTGCGCAACGGCCGCGGCGGTCCGGTTCTGATCGAGATCCCGAACGACATGTGGCAGGACGAAGTGCCCGAACCTCTGAACTATCGGCCGGTTCTGTCCACCCGCTACGGGCCGGACCCGGCTGCCGTGCGCGACGCGGTCGATCTGCTGCTCGCTGCCAAGCGCCCGATCCTCTACGCCGGCCAGGGCATCCATTATGCCGAAGCTTGGCCGCAGTTGAAACAGCTCGCTGAACTGCTGGCGATCCCCGTCTCGACCAGCCTTGAAGGCAAGAGCGCATTTCCGGAAACCCACCCGCTCTCCGTCGGCGCCGGTGGTGCGGCGATCTCCAAGACGCTTCGCCACTTCCTCGACACATCGGACCTGATCTTCGGCATCGGCTGCTCGTTCACCGAGACCGCCTTCGGCGTGCAGATGCCGCTCGACAAGACCGTCATCCACGCGACGCTCGATCCCGACCACGTCAACAAGGATATCGAAGCCAAGGTGGCGCTGGTCGGAGATGCGGCGCTGACGCTCGACGCGGTTCTCGCCGAGCTCGAAGCCCGCAAGGTCAAGGCGCGCGACCACACCGAAGTTGCCGCCGAGATCGCCAGGATCCAGGCCGAATGGCTGGCGGAATGGATGCCGAAGCTTACCGCGCCCGAAGCGCCGCTGTCGCCCTACCGCGTTCTCTGGGACCTGCAGCACACCGTCGATATCGAAAACACCATCATCACCCATGATGCCGGCAGCCCGCGCGACCAGCTTTCGCCGTTCTGGAAATCGGTCAAGCCGCTCACCTATATCGGCTGGGGCAAGACGACCCAGCTCGGTTATGGCCTCGGCCTTGCCATGGGCGCCAAGCTGATGCATCCGGACAAGCTCTGCATCAACGTCTGGGGCGATGCCGCGATCGGCTTTACCGGCATGGATTTCGAAACCGCGGTGCGCGAACGCCTGCCAATCCTGTCAATCCTGCTCAACAATTTCTCAATGGCGATGGAACTGCCGATCATGAAGGTGTCGACGGAAAAATACCGCTCCACCGACATTTCCGGCGATTATGCCGCCTTCGCCCGCGCGCTTGGTGGCTACGGCGAACGCGTCACCGAACCGAGTGAGATCATCCCGGCGATCAAGCGCGGCATCGAGCAGACCAGACAAGGCGTGCCGGTTCTGCTGGAATTCATCACACGGCAGGAAATCGCCCGGTCACGCTACCACCGCATGCTGACGGGTGAGAAGAAATGACCGAGCCCAGTCTGCAGTCCACCATCGACGCCCTGAGGCTCCACTTCGGCGACCGGCTCTCGACCACGGAAGCGGTGCGCGAGCATCACGGCCACGACATGTCCCGCCAGCCGACGCGGCTGCCGGATGCGGTCGTCTATGCCGAAAGCGAGGACGAGGTGGCGCGCGTCGTCTCCGCCTGTTTCGAAGCGGGCATTCCCGTGACCCCGTTTGCGGCGGGCTCCTCGATGGAGGGGCATACGATCCCGCTGAAGGGCGGCATCTCGTTGGATCTCACCCGCATGAACAGAATAGTCCAGGTCAACCACGAGGATTTCGACGCGCAGGTGCAGGCGGGCGTAACCCGCAAGCAGCTCAACGCCCATATCCGCGATACCGGCCTGTTCTTCCCCGTAGATCCCGGCGCCGACGCCTCGCTCGGCGGCATGGCCTCGACGCGGGCCTCCGGCACCACGGCCGTCCGCTATGGCACGATGCGCGAAAACGTGCTGGCGCTGCGCGTCGTCACGCCCCAGGGCAAGATCATCAGCACCGGCCGCCGGACGAAAAAGTCCTCGACGGGTTACGACCTGACCAAGCTGTTCGTCGGCGCCGAAGGCACGCTCGGCGTCATCACTGAAGTCACCGTCAGGCTGCACCCTATCCCGGAGACCATCGCCTCGGCGGTCTGCGCCTTCGAGACGATGCGCGGCGCGGTGGAAGCCGTCGTTGCGACCATCCAGAGCGGCATTCCTGTCGCCCGCATCGAATTCCTCGATGAGGTCGCCGTCGAGGCAGCAAACCGGCATGCCGGCCTCACCCTGAAACTCGCGCCGACCCTGTTTCTGGAATTCCACGGCAGTCCGCGCTGGGTGGAGGAACAGTCGAACACCGTGGCCGAAATCGCCGCCGATCTCGGCGGATCCGATTTCCAGTGGTCGACCCGCACCGAAGACCGCGAACGGCTGTGGAAGGCCCGCCATGAGACGATCTATTCCAACCAGACGCTGCGCCCCGGCTGCAAGGCCTTCACGACAGATGTCTGCGTGCCGATCTCGCGGCTTGCCGAAGCGGTGCTCGCCGCCCGCGAGGACATCGACAACTCCTTCGTGATCGGTAAGATCATCGGCCATGTGGGTGACGGCAATTTCCATGTCGGCTACCTGATCAAGCCGGAAATCCCAGAGGAGCTTGCGGAAGCGGAACGCCTTGCCGAACGCCTCTACCAGCGCGCCATCGACATGGGTGGCACGTTCAGCGGCGAACACGGGATCGGCATTTCCAAGCTGAAATATCTCCGCCGCGAACATGGCGATGCCGTCGATATGATGAACGCCATCAAGGCAGCCCTCGACCCCAAGGGCATCATGAACCCCGGCAAGCTCGGCCAGGTGGAGTAAAGGCAGACGCTGGCGTGAGGTCGGTCAGCGGCTGAGATCGATACGGCTGGTGACCACCGATTTGCCGCTCGAAAGATCCTTGTCGATGGTCTGGAGCCTGAGGCGATCGTTGCCGACCCTCTCGATGCTCATGTTGGCCGTCCGATCACCATTGACTACCCTTGCCCAGCGAACGCCGAGATTGATCGCATTGCCTCGCCGGTTGCCGGAAAGGACCGAAGGCTGGCCCGATGGACCGACATAGGTGCCACGATAACCCCGATCCGAAGCCCGGAGGTCGGCTGATATGCTGCGCCGCACGACCAGCAGGCCGCGGCAGGTTCCCCGCATCGACAGGGTGGTCGCGCCGGCCGTCGAGGTGAAGCTGCAGGTGACATCGATGGGGCTGCCCCCGATGCGGGTCAGAACCGTGCCGTTGCCGTTCCAGTCGCCGGCAAGCGTTTTCAAGAAATCGCCTTCGGCCGCCAGAGCCAAGCCCGGCGAAAAGGCAAACGCGGTGAATGCGGCGGAGGCAAGAAAGGAGCGCATGGCGACCATCCATCTGAGTGCCCGCTTCAAACGCCGGTTGAGCCGTTCTGTTCCATCCCGGCTCCCTCGTGGCCAGCGCCGTCGACCCGGCCCCGGAACCAGCCTGATCTCTTCCCTTCATCCTCCCCTGCCCTAACTGCGTTTCCGGGAGAGGAAGAAGGAGGAGCGAGCATGATCATCCGGTCTGGAAGCTGCCTTTGCGGCAAGGTGCGGTATTCGGTGAAGGATGCGCCGCTCAGGATCGGGCTCTGCCATTGCGCCGATTGCCGGAAGGAAAGCGGCTCGAGCTTCGTCACGTTCGGCATCTGGCCGCGGCATGGCTTTGAAAGCACAGGCGAGGTCAGGTATTTCCATGGACGCGGCTTCTGCCCCGAATGCGGCTCGCGCGTCTTCAACGAGAGCGACGGCGACGAGATCGAGATTCGTGTCGGATCGCTCGACATGGCGCCGACCGATCTCGAACCGGTCTATGAGATATGGGTGAAGCGCCGGGAGAACTGGCTGAACCCGCTTCCCATCCAGCAGTTCGAAGAAGATCGCAATTGACGCAGTCGTCGCGCACCGCCCCTGGAGAGGCCGCCGAACTGAAGGGAAACAAACAAATGTCCGAACAGATCGACAAGGCGATCGCCATCGCGACCCAGGCGCATGAAGGGCAGTCGTCGAAGACCGGCGGTCCATTCATCGACCATGTCAGACGAGTCGCTGAAAACGTGGCTGGCGAAAACGAAAAGCAGGTCGCCTGGCTGCATGACGTGGTCGAGAAAGGTCCCGGCTGGACGTTCGAGCGGCTGCGCGAAGAGGGCTTTTCACAAGCGGTCGTCGATGCAGTCGATGCGATGAGCAAGCGCGACGGCGAGGAATATTTCGCCTTCGTCCGCCGCTCGATCGAGAACCCGCTCGCCCGGCCTGTGAAACGCGCCGACCTTACCGACAATCTTGCCCAGATGCGCCAGATGGGCGGCGATGGCTCGAAATTCGCCGAAGGCCTGCGCATTCTCAACGAACAATATCCGGCCCGACCCACGGAACCTTGAGCCCGTCCCTGCCGTTCGTCTGCGCGCGGCAGAAGCCGCTATCCGGCGACAGGATGGACTGATGGAACTCAAATCTCAGGTGGCATTGGTAACGGGGGCAGGTTCAGGGATCGGCAAGGCGGCGGCCCTGAAGCTCGCGGGAGACGGCGCCAAGGTTGGCGTACTCGGGCACACGAAAAGAGAAATTGACGGCACGGCCCGGGAAATAGAAGAGGCGGGCGGCGAGGCGCTGGTGCTCGTGGCAGACGTTTCCGATGAGAACCAGATGCGCGAGGCGATCGACCGGCTTGCGGAAAAATTCGGGCGGCTCGACATCGTCGTCGCCAATGCGGGCATCAACGGCGTCTGGGCGCCGATCGACGACCTGAAACCGGAAGAATTCGACAGGACGATCGCCGTCAACCTGCGCGGCACCTATCTGACGCTTCACCTCACCGTGCCGCATCTGAAGGCACAGGGCGCCGGCTCGATCATCGTCGTCTCCTCGATCAACGGCAACCGCACGTTCACGACACCCGGCGCCACCGCCTATACCGCGACCAAGGCCGCGCAGGTGGCGATAGTGCAGCAACTGGCGCTGGAGCTCGGCAAGCACCACATCCGCGTCAACGCCGTCTGCCCTGGCGAGATCGAGACCAATATCAGTGAAAACACCAATCTGCGCCACGAGGAGGAAACCGCAATTCCGGTGAAATGGCCGCAGGGCCAGGTTCCGATCAGCGACGGCAAGCCGGGAAAGAGCGAGGACGTCGCCGAAGTGATCGCCTTCCTCGCCTCCGACCGCTCCCGGCATGTAACCGGCACCCCGATCTACGTGGACGGCGGCCAGGGACTGCTGAGGTAGGATTGTTTTCCGCCTTGACCGGTGCCGGCGAGTTTACGCTGTCGAATAGGCAAACGGTCATTTGAACAGCCGGGCATAGGACTTCAGTCCCGTCCGTGGAACCCCCTTCCTCAACCTGCGTTCATGTCGCGCAAAAGATTGAGGAAACACCCAATGAAGAACCTACTTCTCGCATCGGCTCTGGCCATTTCTTCCATTCTCTCGGTCGCCGGCCCATCCGACGCCGCAAGTGTTACCATCACCACCAATGAGCGGATCGCCCCGCGTCACACCGTCCGCGAAGTCTATCGTCCGCATCGTCCCCGCCACGACTGCATGGTCAAGAAGGTGAAGACCCGCTACCACGGCCGGGTCGTCGTCAAGACCACCCGCGTCTGCCGCTGATCGCCAGATCGCAAACAAGAGAGGGCGGCGGGGATCGGGCCGGCGCCCCCTCCTTCGGGGAGGCCTATCGGGACGGGTACCGGAAGCTCCGGATCGCCTTTTTTCGGCTGTCAGGCTCCATCGACAGGTTTCAACATGCCTACGATCGATCCAGGGTAGCCGTAAAATTCCGTTGCAATGCCACAGGAAATCGGCAATTTCCTGTCTGGTATGGAGGCTGATCCCATGTCCAGCACATCAGCGAAAAAAGCGCCGGTCATCATCATCGACCTGCAGACCAACATGTTCGACGGCCGTATCGAGCCGCCACTCCACGAGGCGGATCTCCTCACCGACCGCGCCCGCAAGGTGATCGACTGGGCGCGGCGCGACGGCCGGGCGATCGCCTTCGTACGTCACGATGGGCCTAAGGGCGATCCGCTGGCGCCGGGAGAGCCCGGCTGGCCCGTCTGGCCGGCACTCGGCCAACGGGATGACGAGCCGACATTCGCAAAGTCGGTGCGGGACGCCTTCAGCAACCCGGAACTCGGCAAATGGATCGAGAGCCAGGGCGCGCCGGAAGTGGTGATCCTCGGCGCCCAAACGGATTTCTGCATCGCTGGCACGGTGGAAGGCGCGATGGCCGCCGGGCTGAAGGTGACGGTGGTTTCCGATGCCCACAGCACGCTCGATCAGCCGCAAGAGAACGCCGCCGCCATCATTCGCCGCTACAATGCCCAGTTCGCCAGGGCCGGCGCCAATCTGGTGACGAGCGAGGCGCTTACGGGCTCGCTTTGGCCTCATCGAGTTTGACGGCTGTGACGAAGAACCCCTGCAGGAACGGCGCCTGCCATGATCATCCGGTGCCGGCGCTTCCCCTCACGTCACCCGGCGACAGCCAAGGGCTGGCTGCAGTGTGCATAGATTCTCTGGCTGATTTCGGCAGGCTGCCCTGTGCCGTCCATGAATGTGAGGAGCGGCTTCATCGCAGTCCATCGCGCCTTGATCGAGTCAATACGTTCAGATGACTTTTCTTCGTGCTTGAGACTGTCGCCGTCGCGCGCGCGCAGCCGCTGCAGAAGCGCCTCGGTAGGGACCTCGAGGTAGAACGCGAAGTCCGGACGTGTCACCCCACCATTGATCTCGATCAGAAAATCGGGGTCGACGCCTCGGTGCGTGAAGACGGCAAACGTCGCGAGAACATATCGGTCGGAGATCACGACTGCCCCGCGGTCCAGCGCCGGATCGATGACTTCCATGACATGCCGATGCCGGTCGGCGGCCGCAAACAGAGACAGAATGCGGGCTTTTTCAGCGCTGCCGCCGTGGTCGTGGAAATGCTCGACAATCGGCGCGTCGCGATACCAATCGGTTGGCTGCCGGGTCAAAACGACCTCTCGTCCAGCGTCCCTGAACCGTTGCGCCAGCCTCTCGATCTGGGTGGATTTGCCCGAACCATCGAAGCCGTCAATTGTGATGAACAGGCCACGATTCGCCCGTTTGGGGCGAAACACCTTGCCAATGCGCGACGGGTCGAGACTGCTGACTGGAATCATCGGTTCTGTTCTCTCGAAAATTGTTCTTTGATCTGAAAGCGGCAACTGCTGGTCAATTGGATTTGCGAAACTACGCCCGTCTCGACAGCGCCGCTTCCGGGTTCCTTGATTTCACCAAGACCGGCGACATGTCCGGGGTCGTCATCTCCAAGCGCTGTGAAACCATTTGGGCTTGCTTCCGCACGTTCAGCCGGTTCGCGCCTGCTGGTCGCAGGATGACGATGTCGCCTTTTTGTGGGGCGCATCGCTGCATGACTTCGTCGCGGGTGATGCGGAGCTGTCCGTTCAGAAACGAATAGGTATCCTGCGGGGATGAGGAAAGATCCATGTCGCACCTCGAGTTTCGATAAATGAGATCATTCTCAATATTTACACTTTGGCGCCGAAGTCAACATCCGGTCACCGTGAGACGCTTGCCATCCGTCGCCGGGGCCGAGCTGCGCTGACCGGGCGCAGCAGGGCCAGGTTCGCAATTGCGTATTGAAAACAAAGGCATCGATATCAATCGCGGCTTTTGTCCTGGTTTACTGCCGAAAGCGGTTGCGCGACAGGAATGGGTGCTGTATCAGTTTTGCGACACGTCTAGAAAAAAGGATGGTCGTTTGCTGCTTGTCCTCTACTACGCTGCGGTAACCCTGGCTCTGCGGTCTGGCGGTCCTCTGCGTGCTCGGACTGCCGGACGCCTATCCGCCATCGAGTGGGTGCCGGAGCTACATGGCCGCGAGACGCGTATTTCAAGCGAATACGTTCGGTTGCCTTTTCTAGACCCTTTTTCAGAACTCGCCCCGCGTTTGAGGGCCAATACGGGGTGACTTGCAATGGATTTGACCGAAAACAGAATCCGTCTTCTGGGCGGTCGTGTCAGCGTTGATCAGGCGTTCATCGACAGCCAGATCTATTTGCGAGACGGGGACGTCGCGATCGCCGCCGGTACGCTTATCGAGGGGATAGGCAACAAGTTTTCCGATCTCGACATGTACGTTTTCACGGAAGAGCGACGCGCCTGCGAAGAAGTCATCTACCGTCGGCATCACCGGGTGCTTAGCGTCGAGCGAGACATCCTGAACGAGACTTCGCGCGGCAAGCAGGTCTTCCTGGTCCACACTGTGGTGCCGAACTCGGGCGTCAAGGTCGATGTCGAGTTCGACACATTCGCCGAGGTCGAAGCGCTCTTTGATCAGGTCAAGACGATCTATGACTACGCCTGCAACAACCTTGTCCTGCTGACCAAGGTGCTCACCGTGCGGCAGCAGAACCTAATTCACCGGCTGTTCAATTGCCTGGTCCTGCGCAACGAACCGCGGTTCCAACAGCTGATGGGAGGAATATCGCGCTGGCAATATTGCTATGTGGCATACCGTTGGTTTGCGTCGGATTTCTCCGTCCTCCTTGACCTGATGGGCGCCTGGGACAAGCGCGAAATCGACCGCTCCGTCGATCTGGCTCGCGAAAATCTGATTCAGCAGATGTCAGCCTACCTCCACCTTGTTGGATCGACCAATGTCCGAAGAAAATGGCTGCTGACTTATCTGGATCAGTTGCTTGTTCCGGACGCAATTCGTGTTCGCTTCCTGGACCTTTTCTACATGACCGGCGTCTCGGACCACCGTTCGAAGGAGCAGTTTGTCTTCAACACATTGGATCTGGTTGATGACATCCAGGAGGCATCGAGGGAGAAGCTGCTTGCGAACCCTTATTTCCCGGCTGGGCGCGCGGCGCTCGATACGCTACATGCCAACTGTTTCGGTTCGGCTGCCACCTCTGACTATGCGGAGACGGAATACAGGTATCGCTCGCGTGTCTACGAGGAGGGCGTGAAGCCCACCCGACTGCTTCTGATCGATGGCATCTAGAACGCGGACGGTTACGATGTCCTCGCTACGCAAGACAAGCAATGGCGTGCTTCCGCTGATCGGCCTGACGTGTTGCACCAAGCAAATCCTTGGATCGGATTTCCATGCGGTGCTTGATCGCTACGTTGCAGTCGTCGCCGGGTTTCTTGAGGCCGTCCCGATCCTTATTCCGGTTGACGCCAGCCGGCCCCAGCTCGAAAGCCTGCTCGCGCGCCTGGACGGCGTGTTGGTTACCGGTGCGCCAACCATGCTGGACCCCTCGCTTTACGGAGAGAGGCCCGATCCCGATTACAAATATGATCCGCAGCGGGACGTCACAACACAAGCGCTCATCCCGCTGGCGATTGCCATGGGCGTCCCGGTATTGGCAATCTGCCGCGGGATCCAGGATATGAACGTTGCTTTTGGCGGATCGCTCCATCAGGCAGTTCATCGTATGCCCGGCCGGCTGGATCACCGCGCGCCGTCGGACGTTTCAACCCGCGCTGAAAAGTTTGTTCCCTCGCATACCCTGCGCTGTGTCGAGAACACGCTTTTTGAGACGCTTGCCATTGAATGCGGACTCGATCCCCTGGCGGTACCGGTCAATTCTCTCCACGTGCAAGCCATCAAGGATCTGGGATCAGGGTTGACCGTGGAAGCGGTCGCCCCGGATGGCTCAATCGAAGCCGTGCGTGTGACGACGACGTCGATATTCGCCTTTGGTGTGCAATGGCACGTAGAGTGGGAACCTGATGAAACCAATTTCAACGGCGCTGTGCTTCGGACATTTCAGGGAGCCTGCCTGACGCGGACCAGTCGCCGGTCCGACGTGTTCGCCTGCGCCAATAGGGCCGTTCCAACCCTGCGCTGAAGCATCGGTGTTTGAGATGTTCAGGGCGCGAATGATCACTGCTTGCACCCGGGCGCCTATGTCGATGCCTGCGCCATCGCGTCAGATTCTGCCGTTTCAGCAGCGATCAGCCGCGCCAATCGCAGCACGCCTTCTCTCGCAAGCTCGGGCGCGCAGGACGAGAAGCACAGGCGCAGCGTGTTGCCGCCGGAGCCATCGGCATGGAAGGGGCGACCGGGAACGAAGGCGACACGCTCGCCTGTGATGGCCTTGGCAAGCAGCGTCTTGGCGTCGATGCCTTCGGGCAATGTCAGCCAAACGAACATTCCACCCTCTGGTTTTCGCCAGGTCACGTTGCGCGGCATATAGTCTTCGAGCGCCCTGATCAGGTTGTCGCGCCTCTGCCGGTAGACCTCTCGCGAGGTGTTCACACTCGCGTCAAACATTTCGTCTGCAACACGGTGCATGACCATCTGATTGATGGTCGAACTGTTCAGATCGCTGGACTGCTTCAGCAGCGTAAGCTTGTTGATCAGTTGGCTCGCTGCGCAAATCCAGCCGATGCGCATGCCCGGGGTCATCGTCTTCGAGAAACTGCCACAATAGACGACCAGCGACGTTTCGATAGAGCCAGAATCCGCGATGTCGAGCTGCATGATAGTCGGCTGTGGATCGCCTTCGTAGCGCAGTGAAGAATAGGCCCCGTCTTCTATCAGAGGCGCATCATTTGCGCGAGCAAGGGCAATGAGGCGTCGCCGTGCCGTCACATCCATCGTTTCGCCCGTTGGATTGGAGAAATCCGGATTGGCGTAGATAAGTTTCAAAGGCTGGGCTTTGCCGGCTCCTGGGCTTGCCATGCTCACGCCGTCGCCATCGAAGAAGCGGTAGTCGGGCTCATATGCGTCGAATATCTGTAGCGCGCCAAGGTAGCTTGGCTTTGAGACGGCGAGCGGATCACCCATCTCCAGAAACAGGCGGGATAGAAATTCGATAGCCTGCTGTGCACCGGACGTGATCAGGATGTTGTCTGAGCTGCAAACGACGCCCTGCCGGCGCATAAAATCGGCAATCCAGCGCCGCAACGGCAAATATCCTTCACTCGCACAATATTGAAGCGAAATCGCCGGGCTATCCTGGAGGGATTTTTGATAGCCATCGCGAAATTGCGGCAAGGCGAAAAGATTTGCGTCGGGGAACCCTCCCGCAAAGGAAATGATCTCCGAATTGTCGAGCAGGGCGAAGAGGTCGCGGATCTCCGACGCATTCATGTTCTTGGCCCGGTTTGCGAAACGATGCTCCCAGGTGTGTCTCTGCAAGTGTGTCAACGGTTGTTGCATCGGCATGGTTTCGATCCACATCAAGAGATGTTGGCCAGGGAGTTCGACTTCGTGGTCACGTAGCGAACAATTGAATCGATAGCGCCCTCGCAGGACTCGAAACCGCGGACGATCCCGCCGAACGGCGAGTGGATTTCGCTGTAGGAAGGCACATCCGGCTTGGCCGGACGCGCATTGATGTGGCATTGGACAAGTTCACGGCGGAAAACCTGGCCTACGGAGCCGTAGTCGATTTCTGCGCCATAGGGAAAGAGGAACCAGCCAAACATGTCGGCTCGGCCGCGGCCGTTGTCGACTTTGGCGACGTCGCCCAGTATGCAGTGCAGATCCCCATGGTGGAGATTGACGCCCGTTTTCAGCTCGAACGCCTCGGCAATGTAAGCGCCGCCGATACGGCCCGCGAACTCCAGGAAAAACGGCTGTCCGTCCCGATCGACGATCATCTCGAGATGGAAGCCTCCATCGCGATAGCCGAGCGCCCGGGCAATGTCCGTTACCGCCAGGCTCGCCCATTCCGGATTGTCGACCTGCGTCGAGCCGAGAGCTGAGCCCGATGCGAAGGAGAAGCAGGTGTTCACATATTTCGACGCCTGAAGCAGGGTCAGCTCGCCGCCGCTCAAAAGTCCGTCGAGGTGGAAGATGTCTCCCGGCACGAACTCCTCGACCAGCCAGTCGCGTTCGCCAAGGTTTTCGATGCGCGCGTCCAGGCCAGCGCGCGGCCCGATCCATATGCCGTTGCTGGCTGCGTCAAGACGTGGCTTGAGGACGAGTTTCTGATCAGGCGGCAGCGAGGCGCTGATGCGCTTGTACTTGGCAAGCGCCCAAAAGGCAGGCTGTTTCAGACTTGACTGATGCGCAGCCATCCGCATCGTCAGCTTGTCACGGATGGGAAGGACCCTTGCGACTGAATCGCCGGGAATGTTGAACCGTTCGCGGATCCGGGCGGCAAGGAGCAGATCGCGTTCGCCGCGGGCGACCAGATAGTCGCAATTCGCGCAAGCCTCTTCGATATGCGCCGGCAGAGCATCCGCATCGAGATCCGCCAACCTCGCGGGGAAGGTCGTGGCGTTGGCCAGCGATTTCTGGTCGAGGAACTGACCGATATAGGTCACGTCGTGACGCTGGTGATCGATGACCTGATCATACCGGATGCGTCTCGGATCCGCCCGATTTAGAATAACGATTCTGGTCAAGGCTTGCTCCCATTCTTCGACACCACGCTTGCACCACGTTCAGAAAGCCGCGTACCTGGTCGCTCGATCTTCGTCGCCCGGCCGCTTTGGGCTGAAAACGCCAAATCGTGAGCCAACATCGCAGCGCAGGGATGACGTTCATTCATGCGTTTCATTTTCGCTGTTTGCCTGGCGAAGCGCCGCACGGTTTCCGCTGGCCTGCAGGTCCAGGAGATAGATCCCCGCCGCGATGGTGGCGATGCCTGTGCCCCACAAGGCATACTGGAGGTTCACGTCTTCCAGGCCGGTGACTGCGGGCATCGAAAACACCAGTAGTCCGAAGGCGCTGGTGACCGCTTGTGTATGGGTGCGCACCCGGCCGATCGACTCCAGGTCGGCCAGCTCGATCATTCGCCCGTCACACAGGATCTTCGAGAACGAGAACGCAAAGCCCATCAGGAAATAGATGACCGCGACCGCCCCCGGATAGGCGGTGACCGAAATGCTGGCTGCAAGAAGCCCGAGCGCGACGATTGCCAGATACTCGAAGCCATCCAGATTGAACCGCTGCAGGATTCGCGCGGCGAAAACCGCGGCCGAGATCCCTCCCACGGACCACAGGGCGTCGATCAATCCATACAGCCCGCTGCCGCCGGCAAGCTCGCGCTGCACCAGCATCGGCAGCAGCACGTTCGACAGCTGCCCCACGGACGTGCTGAGCCCGATCAGCGCCGCGAGCCGACCCAGCTCCGGCTTCTGCACGAAGAACCGGTAGCCTTCCGCCACCTGCGCCATGTAGCTCCGGCGCCCACCTGAGGGCGGGTAGGCGTCCGGCAGTCCGAGCACGCAGAGGACCGCCAGGCCGCAGAGGATCACGCCAAGCGCGAAGGCGGCATGGAGCGGCAACCACATCAGCGCAAGCCCGCCAAGGCCGGCACCGGCGATCATCGAGCCTTGCCGCAGTCCGTTGACGATCGCGTTGGTCCGCCTGATATCAGCCTGCTCGACGATAGACTTCTGGATCGCGTCGAGCGCGCCGCCCTGCAGAAGTCCTGCCGCCGCGATGCAGCACGCGACGAAAAGGATCATCGCGTAGCTGAGCTCGAAGCCGAGCAGCCAGGCCAGGCCGGGCAGCGCCATGGCGCCACCGAACAGCGCCTGGCCGATGATTGCCAGACGCTTGCGGCTGCGCCGGTCGATCAGCGCGCCAACGCCCGGGGCGAGCAGGACGTTGATGAGGTGACCGACGAGAAAGGCGATGCCGATCAGGGTGACCGACCCGCCGACGAGGGCCGATGACCAGCCGAGCGCGACGACCCAGAGACCGCGCGTCACACCGGCCAGGGTTACCGCAGCGTAGTAGAGGACAAGCAGCAAACGACCATCCTTTTTTCTAGACGTGTCGCAAAACTGATACAGCACCCATTCCTGTCGCGCAACCGCTTTCGGCAGTAAACCAGGACAAAAGCCGCGATTGATATCGATGCCTTTGTTTTCAATACGCAATTGCGAACCTGGCCCTGCTGCGCCCGGTCAGCGCAGCTCGGCCCCGGCGACGGATGGCGAGCGTCTCACGGTGACCGGATGTTGACTTCGGCGCCAAAGTGTAAATATTGAGAATGATCTCATTTATCGAAACTCGAGGTGCGACATGGATCTTTCCTCATCCCCGCAGGATACCTATTCGTTTCTGAACGGACAGCTCCGCATCACCCGCGACGAAGTCATGCAGCGATGCGCCCCACAAAAAGGCGACATCGTCATCCTGTCAGGCACCCTCGTCGAGGGCATTGGCAGCAAGCATTCCGACCTCGACGCCTATATCATCTGCGACGAGCTTCCTCCGGTCCGGCACGTTGGCGATCACAGCTTCATCATCGAACAGAATGGCGGGCTGCGCACCTTCGTCGACTACATCCGCGATGATGGTTTCGCCATCGATGTGGAATATTACACACGCGCCGAAATCCAGGCGATGAAAGACGAGGTTCAAGGCCTCTATCGTCAGGCGCGAGAGCGCACCAAGACGCTGCGCAAGAAGATGCCGCACGCCTATGAAGACGGCTTGCACAAGATGCAGGTCGGCATCGCCCTCACCGGCGGAGAGGAGTTTGCCAGTTTGTTCTCGGCAGACTTCTGGAAACAGATGTCGTTCGTCCAATACCGCAACCGGACCGGCGGCTACCCCGAATTCAAGGATGTGATGGGCACCTGGGGCTCGGGCGACTTTGACACCAGTCTGCTGGTCTGCACCATGTTTCTCATGGATCAGGCGGCCGGGCTGTGCCATCTCGCCGGCAGCACCAATGGCAAGGCCAAGTGGGTGATGCAGAACCTGAAGCGCCTGCCCGAGCCGCTCCGCCCGCTTGGCCAGGACATTATCGATTGGTACGGGTCGGGTGGACGCTCCGCCGAGGACCGCAGGGCGGCAGTGCTTTCGGCTTGCGATCTCGTCACGCGAATCTACGAGGCGGACACTGCCCTGCTCGACGCAGATACGCGGAACTTCTATTCGGCAGAGGAAGCGCTGCACCTGACACAACAGGAATTCCTGACAGAGCCGTTCCACGATCCGCAGACGGTCCTCGAATTCGAGTTCCGGCGGCTTCTGTTCAACTCCGGCACACGATCCGTGCGCGAGCTTCTGATCCAGAACGTGTGACCGACGAAGCAGAACTGCGTCGACGCGATCGGCACCTCCGCCCCATCGGGTCGACGGCGTTATCATTGCGAGGTCAAAGAAATGTCTTCTGAAAACGACGCAAAGAGAGCCTACCGGAACGGCGACAGGCTGGTCATGGGAATGTCGATCGACGACCTGATGACACTTGATCCGGCAGAGGGCTATGAACGCACCGTCTCCGAGCTTCTTGGTAACGTGTATGAACGGCTGGTTCGGCTCGACCGGGACGATCTATCGAGGATCAAGCCGGAGGCGGCGGAAAGCTGGGCCATTTCACCCGACGGATTGCGATTTTCGTTTCGCCTGCGCCCGAATTTGAAGTTCTCGTCGGGCAACCCCGTCACGGCCGATGATGTCGCCTGGTCCTTCAAACGCGCGGTCACCTTCGCCAGAGGACCTGCCGAAATCCTGAACGAGCTCGGCTTGACGCCCGAAAACGTCAGCGAACGGGCCGTGGCGGAGGATGAGCAGACCTTCAGACTAACGCTGAATGCCGCCTTTGCGCCGAGTTTCGTTCTAAATTGCCTGACGTCCAACGCGGCGTCGATTGTCGACAGGAAGACGGTCGAGCAGGTTTGCGGCGCAGACGCCGATGCGCCGACCTTCGGCAACAACTGGCTGAAGAGAAACACTGCGGGGTCCGGGCCGTTCGCGGTTTCTGACTGGTGTCCGGGCCAGGCGGTCGCGCTGACAAGGAATGAGTTCTCCCGGCAAAGGACCTCCCTCGCCGTCGCCGAATATCGTCATATTCCAGACGGAGCGACCCAGCTCGGCCTTCTCCTTGAAGGCAAGATCGACGTTGCCCGCAGCCTTGATTTCCAGCAGTTGGAGATCGCGCGACAGAGTGGCGTTTGCCGCGTGTCAGCCGCACCTAAAGGGGCGATACTCTTTATCAGCCTCAATCAACGGCATCCCGTCCTTTCCAAACCGCAGGTCATTCGCGCCTTCAAGCATCTCGTGGACTATGAGACCATGCAGCAGCAATGGCTGGAAGGTTCGGGGCGTGTGCACCAGGGGTTCCTGCCGCTCGGCATGCTTGGCAGCGAGGACAAGACCCGCTTCGCCTATGATCCGCAAGAGGCTCGGCGCCTGCTGGTGGAGGCCGGCCTGGGAAGCGGCTTCCAGATTTCCATGGACGTACATCAGTTCCCGACGGTCATGGGCGTTGCTTCCATCTTCCAGAAATCGCTGGCGCTTGTGGGCGTGGAATTGACATTGCTGCCCGATACCGGCAAGTCGGTGCTCGGAAAGTTTCGCAGCCGCAAGCACGATCTTTACTGCGGTCGCTGGGGTACGGATTATTGGGACCCCAATTCCAACGCCAAGGCCTTCCTCAAGAACGCGGACAATGGCTCGGAAAAGGAGGCGGGTATTCTCGCGTGGCGCAATGGCTGGTCCGCGCCGGAGCTAAGCCGGATAGCCGACGATGCGCTGACAATCTCGGATCCCGATCTGAGAGCGGAACGCTACCGCCTGCTGCAGGACGAGGTTGTTTCGACTGCCCCTTACATTTTCATTTACCAGCAGGTCGAATACGTCGCCACCCGCGACTGGTTCACGACCCTGTCAGTCGGCCCGACCTTCGGCAGCAACTACCTCTTCGACACCGTCGATGCGTGAACATGCCCAGTCGATCAATCGCGAAACGGCCGGGATGCACCTGCCAGCTTGATTGGCTTATAGGTTGGATCCAGTCGGCATGTGGATGCTTGGGCGACTGGAGTCAGCCCCAAAGAGACCTGCTCGGCGGCTCCATCAGCGAGCCGTTGTATTGAACCGGTATCTCCCGGTCTTCCGCCAGCAGAAGTGGCGCGTCGAGATCGACGTACCGGGCGCCCTGCGCGACAAGAAAGGCCGGCGCCATGGCCAGCGAAGTGCCGAGCATGCAACCGACCATAACGTCGAACCCTGCCTCCAGAGCATCCCGCCTCAATTCCAGGGCCTCGGTCAGACCGCCAGTCTTGTCGAGCTTTATGTTGATGGCGTCATATTTTCCCGCGAGGAACTTGAGAGAATGCCGGTCATGGCAACTCTCGTCCGCACAGATCGGCAGGGGGCGACTGATTCCGCGCAATGCCTCGTCCGAATCGGCAGGCAGTGGCTGCTCCACCATGGCCACGCCCAGGCGGACCAGGTGTGGCGCAAGATCGAGATACTGCTCGATTGTCCAGCCCTCATTGGCGTCGACAATCAATGTAGAGCGAGGAGCCCCGGAGCGCACGGCCTCGATACGCTCGACGTCGCGATCCGAACCCAGTTTGATCTTGAGGAGAGGACGATGGGCGTTCCGCGCGGCCGCGTTCCGCATGGAATCGGGATCCCCCAGAGAGAGCGTGTAGGCGGTGCTGAGCTGCGCCGGTGCCGAAAGACCCGCCAATTTCCAGGCCACCGTGCCGCTTCTCTTCGCCTCCAGATCCCAGAAGGCGCAATCGATGGCATTGCGCGCCGCGCCGGCGGGAAGGCGCGTCACCAGCCCAATGCGGTCCAGTCCGTTGGAGAGATCTTGCTCAAGCGATTGGACCGTTTCGATTACGCCTTCGACGGTCTCGCCGTAGCGCTGATAGGGCACGCATTCGCCGCGCCCGCAAATAGTGCCATCGCGCAATTCGACGGTGACCACGCGGATTTCTGTGCGCGAACCGCGCGATATCGTGAAGGTTCCGTCAACCCGAAAACGCTCTTCGACAACACGAAGGGACAAGCGGGTCATGGCAGCCCCGATGCAGCGATGTCTCGACATGCGAGACAACGGACTTCCAAACCTTCGGGCGTCATCTCAAAATTCCCTTCGGCTTCTTGGCGGGAAGCCCTGGCGTATATCGGTCCATTGGCGAGCACAGCATGCCCACTTCTTCCCATCCATTACATCAGCGGTCCGGTGGGGCCACGACGGAACGTGACTGCCTGGTTGTTCCGCTCATGGATGACCGAACGCAGGATGTTGTTGCTGAACCCTTCTCTCACGATGCTGCGGGCCATGATCGGGATAAGGTTGCGGCGAGCCTTGCTGAACGTCCTTCCGAGATCATCGAATGTGGCGCCCTGATGGCCAATGCCCGGGCAGAGGATCAGGTTCTGGCCCAAGGCGTCGATCAGGCCCTCAAGCTGTTGAAGCTCGCGGGTGGCGCCGAGCACCGCGCCGATCACTTTCTGTTGCCGGCGCTCATTGTAGGCGTTGATCTCCTCCACCAGATAGGCCGCGACGCTCTGGTCCCGATCCTTCAGGATCGCTGTCTGGATCGGTTGTCCTTCGCTGTTTGACGACATGACAACGACGAAGACGCCTTTGCCATGTTCGGCCGCCCTATCGAAAATCGGATCGAGGGCGCCGAAGCCCAGATAGGCCGTGACCGTCAGTGCGTCAGCATTGTAGTAGCTGGACGGGCCGAGATAGGCTTCCGCATAACCCGCGGAGCTTGCGTCAATATCGCCGCGCTTGGCGTCGACAATGACCAGGTACCCGCGGTCATGCGCCATATCGATGAGCCGCTTCAGTTCAACCAGACCGTCGGGACCGAAGCGCTCGAAATAACTGACCTGGGGCTTTACGACCGAGACCAGACCCTGGGTGGAGTCCAGCAGGCGTTCGTAAAAGATCCGGAGGCCCGCCTTGTCGTTCGGCAGCCCCGCCGCCGTCAGAAGGCCGGGTGCAGGATCGATGCCAAGACAGAACGGTGATATGTCGTCGCCGATACGTTGAAATGCTGCTTCAAAGCTCACGCAAATACCCCTTGTGCTTGCTGTGACGCGTGTAGCGTCTGATGTATGCACCAAGGCACACAATCTCAAATTATTATTATCATTTCAAAAAAGAGATATAGCGTCAAATTATCAACTATTGTCAAGCCCATTCTGTTGAAGGCGAGGGGCTTCTGGGAATACGGACCCGACGCCGCACCCCTCAATTGGCGGCTTCCCATCCGGAAAGCGGCTCGTGAGCTGCAGCCAAGACGTTGACCGAGCTGCCTTCCAGGCAGTTTATCGTGGCAACCAACTCACGGATTTGGGCCGCGACAATCCCAGCGTCGGGATGCGCTCCGGGCATCTGCCGAGCGACGTTTATCAGCGCGGACCGCTCTTCCAATCCTGCAAAAATGGCTTTGCGGGTTGCCGACAGGAAACGATCGACAAGCTCCGCCATGGCGCCAATCGTTGCGTCACTTGCGACCGCGCACATGCCGGGAAGATGCAGGCCGAAGGCCGCGACATCAAGTTCTGTCAATGGAAAGTTTGCCATGCTTTCAAGTACGTGAAGTTCGTTCGTGCGGTAAACGCTGACAACATCCACGTCGCCCCTCAGAAAAGAGCCAATTTTGTCGACCGGACTCACGTCGACAAAGTTTATCCTGTCGTAATTTACCTGATTGTCCTCGCAAAAACGGGCCAGAAACGCGGTCCCGGTCTCACCGCTCAGCTTCGCAACCCTCTTTCCCTCAAGTTGCTTCGGTAGCACGACAGGACACTGGCTGCGAGAAATCAGACAAACCGGGGCAGCGGCCTGGTAAAGCGAAACGATCTTGATCGGTGCGCCACCCTCTATGGCGGTCAGAGCAAAAGTACACGGCAGGATCAGGATATCGAGTTCGCCCCGATGCAAGGCATCAAGGGCCGCGGGCGACCCTGTTCCTTCACAAAAGACGACTTCCAGCTTTTCGCCCGAGTAAAAACCCCTCGATTTGGCGAGATAGAAAAACGCATATTCCGCCTTTGCCTTCCAGCTGAAGCCGACACGCAACGTCTCGCCGGCAGGAATACGCCAAGGCCGCGGTTCTCCGGACGCCATTGCCAGGATGTCGAAAAAACGCTCGACGTAAACCCTTTTTTGCATTGCCTGAACTCCATCGACACTTCAACGAGCCTGACACTGTCCCCGCGCCGATATTATCGGCGAGACATAATTTGAGATTGATATATATATTGATAATTAAATCTACTTAAGTGGACATCCGCAGGCTGTCAACAGATCATTTGGCAAACGATCCCACCACGATGCGCTTCGAGACAGGGCGTGACGGCTTCTGGCTTCACCGTCTGTCGACGATGCGTGATAATCGGCCAAAGGGCGAAGACGCATCGTCTCGATGCCGGATAGCAGCGTCATCGCCCGTCGCCGCCACCGAAATCACCAGGGCTCAGCCAGCGCAATTATGTCCGTCGGGTAAAGAAAATGGGCATGAATTCTGATCAGCAAGATGGCGCCTCGGCAGGGGTGCTGCATTTGCGATTGGGACAAAATATGGAATTATACTATTTGTGAGACATTACCTTTGCCTGTCGGTCGAGGATCGCTATAACGCAGCCACAGCGCCAGACTTCCAACTCACTACTGCACCATGGTCGATGATGAAGAATTCGAACTTAAATGCTGAGACGATTCAGGTTCGCGACATAGGCGCCCGACTCCACGCCTATCGGGTGGGTCGCGGTCTGTCGCCCGAGGATCTCGCTGCCCAGCTGGGAATCTCCCGCGCGGCCCTCTATCGGGCGGAAAAGGGAGAAATCTTCAAGATCGATACGCTGACCAAGATCACCAGCGTCCTCGACGTATCTCTCCCGAGCTTGCTTGGCATTGGAATGGAATATGTCGACACCGCAGTCGCCTTTTTCGAACGGATGCGGCAACTCGAAGAAGAAAGCGAGCAGATCATCGGTTTCTTCGGCCCGATCTCCTATCTGCTGACGTCGCCCGCCTATGATGAAATGCTGAAGGAGGTCCTCCGCGATTCCGATGCCGACGACAAGGCGACGACGGACGCTGTCGAGAAATTGCTCGAGATCCTGAAGCAGCGCAAGGCGACCTATCAACAGCGACGTCCACTGCTGGTCAATCTGATCGCCTCGTCGGACCTTGAACGCTTTCTCCTGCACGGCCTGATCGGCCGCCACGACCTGCCGGACGAAATCCAGACAAGGCGCCGCGTCCTGGCAAAGCAGGAAACACTGCATATCCTCGAACTGCTGCGGGTGCAACCGATCGGGGTGCAGATATGCATCATCCCGCAGACCGTGCCCTCGACAACCTTCCAGATCTTCCGGCAGTCGACCCGATCGGTGCTGGCCATCAGTCCCTTTCGCTTGGGCGAACAACCCAATGTCCGTGTCGGCGTCGGCTTTATAACTTCTTCTGCCGAAGCGATCTCCCTGCACGAGAACATCGCCAAACGGCTGTGGGAACAATCCTTGAAGGGCAACGATGCAGCCGATTATCTGATCAAGCTGATCGAAAAATACGGCGTGGAGTAAACCCCCAGGGGCATGCAGGCGGGCCTTCCTTACAAGGCGGGCATGACGGCCAGATGCAAACCCAATGCGATCAGCAAGCATCCAGCAAGGACACGCAGGAGACGCTGTCTTCCCGTGGAACGATGGAGACGTCGCCGTACGACTTCGGCCAGAAGAGCGCATAAGACGTCGGACGAGGAAAAGATCACATTGGCAATACAGCCCAGCACGAGAAGCTGAAGCCATAGCGTCTGTCCGTCTTCAATTCGGGTAAACTGGGGAAGAAAGGCAACATAGAACAACGCCGTTTTCGGATTGAGGATCTCCACCAACATACCCTCGAACAGCGCCTGAGCCTCGCTGGACGATCTGTCCGAAAGCGCGTTCGTCTTCATGTCCTCGACACGTCGAAACAAACCAAAGCCGAGCCAGATCAAGTAAGCCGACCCGGCCATCTTCATGCCGATATACACGCTCGGAAAGAAGTGCAGCAGCACGGTAATGCCGAATGCAGCGGCAAATACATGAAAATATGTGCCGAGATGGATGCCGAACGAGGTCATCAGGCCGTGCCGACGGCCCCGCGCCGCGGTTTGCGCCGCGACGAACAGCATCGCCGGCCCAGGCACATAGCCATATAACGTTGCCGTCACCAGGAAGGTCAGCAGAAGTTCGTTCGGTGGCACGGTGGCGCTCGCTCATTGTCGTGGCTTCGCGGTATCTCTCACCATAGACCCCCATCCGGCACACGAACGGAGCAGAGAACGCACGTATTGATGAAAAGCCTCAGCGCAATTATGCCGCGTCAGGCTTCCTGAAGACAAACACATGGTTTCCGGAATCATCGGGAAGCGGCCCGTCCTCAGGCCACACCCTGGCATCGTACACCATCTCAAAACCTGCCTGTTGCAGTTGGGACAGGAAATGCTGGCGACATACCTTGAACTCCACTTCGCCGCGAACGGCGAGGGTTACGTTTTCCTCGATAAGACCAATGATGCGATCCGAAATATTCGGCCTGCGCCGCCTGGTGTCGTCGCGGGCGGCCGCGTAGAACCGCACCACGGCTGCCTTGTACTGCTCTGTCAGCGGCGCATCGAAATACGGCACGATGTTTTCTGCGAATACCGCCTTACCCCCCGGCCTGAGGGCTCTGAACAACTGCTCCGCAAAAGCCGGCTGCATCGCATGCTCGATGTGATGATAGGCAGACGACAACAGCAGCAGGTCGTACTCCCTGTTCGCCTTCAGAAAATCAATGACATCCGCAACGTGAAAGGTTGTATTGTCGAACAAGCCGAAACGTTGCCGGGCGAACGCTATGTTCCGCGCATCGATATCCACGCCCGTTACCGTTTTTATGTTCGGATGAGAGATCACCCCAAGGAGCGACATGCCTGTTCCACAGCACAGGTCAGCAATCGTGGCATCTTCCAATACATCCAACTCGGCCTGCACACGCTCCCAGAATGCTCCAAAGAGCGCCATTTCATCCGGCCTCGACCACTCCTCCATTTCGTAGTTTCCAGGAGCGAGATACTGAAAGACATCCATAATATTTCCTCTACTGCGGATTGGCACGACAACCGACGGCCTCAGCTTTGAAGCGGAATGAAATCCAGAAGTAAAATATCCCGGAAGGCGAATGTATTATTTTCCAAAATCTCTACGGGCGACAATTTATGATAGACGGATTCATCGTCTATAATGTAGTTCTCCCCCATTTCCCGCATCAGGAAACTATCTAGCTCGGATTTTTCATTGTCCGCGATGTGGACACGTCCGCCGTCAGCGCCGCAATACGTCAAGAGAACCACTGAAATGAAGCGCTCGCCGTCCTTGTGATAGCCGGGCGGGCTGGTCTCGCACCGTTGCCCGGGCAGGGCGCAGTAGCGCATGACGTGGAGATTGACCTGATAAGCCTGTCCGGCATTCGAGAGCGGCAACCTGGCCACCTGTTGCGATATCAGCTTGTAGATGCCGATATCGGTGGAAAGATCAGTTGCAAGCGGTGCATATCGGCGCTCAACACCGCCCAGTTCCGGATTGTGCGACACATCCTGAAGATAGGGTCGAACTTCCCCAAGATGGCGGACCTCAACGCCCGCATCGGTCACGAGGGCGCTGTATTGGTCAAAACTGCGATAACGCTTGCCAGTCTTGTAATATTCATCTGCCGGCAGATCCCATGAGCCAGACGCCATGCGGCCGAGCATATATGCGAGATCCCGGTCCAGTTGCAGCGGCCTTTTCGTGTAACCGCGAGCTTCGATATCTGCGCGAGCATCAGCGTGATGCGAAAATTCAACGGGAATGTTTTTCACCGAATGGCCTCCACAATCTGTGGTGCTATCGCAAGGCGGTAACTGACCAGCGTCGATACCGCCGGCTTCGCGAAGCAGCATCTCAATAATTTTCATTGTGTCTATTTCTGGAATTTTATCTAATTTTTGAAACGTGTCAATCGCGATGTCAGATCTGGCGGATTTTTGGGTTATCGGAGAAGCGCAGCAAAGTCAGGACAAGCATCCGATCTTCGCATGGAAAGCTCCGCCGACCCGCGACAGAGTAGGAGCATCAAACGATTTCAGTGAGCGTAGTTCCCACATGACGTACCTGCCCGGCATTCATGGAGAGAAGCAGCCGGGCTTCCGGAATAGCCTGTGCCGATTGCCGAGCGGTTTCCGGCGCTGGTTGTGTCGCGAGGGGCATTGTCCGAGGTGTTCCGGCCGAGCGTGGTTGCGGGCTGCGGCCGCAACAGGACATGGGGGCTACTGGGCTACCAGCCTTGTGCTCCGGGACGAACAGGCAGACGTGCAGGCAAACTCGAACAACCCGCGTCCCGGTCAGTCGGAAAAGGTCGAGACATGGGTGGCATCATTTCCATCAGGCACCGCGCCACCCATTTCCATAATTTCGAACACTTCGCTAACGGTTGCTGGCGATCTGCCGGGCGACGTCCGAGACAGCCTTCAGCGTTTCGTTCACGTCGGCCGAAGCGTAAGCTTTGTCGAGGTTGTCGGCGAAGGTCAGGAGCCTTTTAAACTCCTTGTCGACGTGGCTATCCAGCAGAATACACTCATAATATTGCTCGGCGAGTTTATCGGCCACGATAGCAAGCATCAGATAGGCAGCCGCGTGCTCCGGATCTGAGACGGCCTTTTCATAAGCGTCCTTGGCGACGCAGCTAAAGGCTTTCACTGCTCTACCCTTGTCGTCAATGACCTTGATCATGCTGCTGAACATGGAAACAACCTCCTTCGGAAAAACGTTCGAACGATTTCGGCCCCACTCATCAGGGCCCTGAGAAAAGAGGGGCAAGACACATGCTTAGCGATAAGTGCACTTGTTGTCTTGGCACGGGGCGCATGATGCAAGCCCTCGCCTTTTCCTACGCAGATCATGCAGACAATCGGAGCCTTCGCCCCGCGACCTCGACCAGACGCCGTCGTCTTCAGAGGGAGATCCATCTCACTCGCGGCTTTGCTCAAGGGCCGGCTCAGCTGTCGGCGAGTGGAGAAAAAGGGTGGCGACAATTCATCGTTGGTAGCAGCAGCCATAAACATCGGGTCTCGAAAAACAACTCAGGCCGGCGGCCGGCACCACCGACCACCTGTAAACGTCACAATGTCTGGGCTTAAAAGCGCGCAGCGACGACGCCGATCGTCTTGAAGTTACGCGACCGACTCTCTGTCTGCACCATAGGGCATCTCCTACTTAAGGATGCTAAAAACAGAGGCTAAAGCCGTAACGCGAGATGTGTCAAGGACATTCTCAAAAATGAGAACTTTTTCATGCCGCGTCGGAGAGACCCAAATGCAGATCATGTTGGAGGCCTCGGGAAGACAACATCTTCCACAAAAACAACCGTTCCGCCGAACTATCCTCATTCACCTCGTCGACACGACCAAGCGCCCGAGATGACGGTCGTTATCGGCTTATCGGCCACCATCCTCCGAATTCAGATCCCGCCCCCCGTCCCGCCGACGTCAGTCCAGCGCTCGGGAGTGGTCGGAGTACCGAGTTTATAGGCAGCCTTACGGTGCAAAAGACCCCTCAAAAGTCATCAGCCGGGAAAGAAATCGCCGAGCACAATCGATGCGAACCACGTGCCCTGCGGCACCCCGTCACAAATCCTTCAAAAAAACTGCTTGACGATCGCCGTCTATAGAAAGAGACTTGATTTTAATAAATGGACTAATTCGCAAAACATGACATTGGGCATTTGCCTGAGTTTAAGGAGAAAGCGGTGCTTCAGCTCAACAGACTTTCCCGTCTCGGAAACCAGACAATTGAAGGGGTCCTCGATGAAGAGGACAGGCAGGAGATGATCGAGTCAGCCTCCGCCAAGATCCGGGAGCTCTTCGACGTCCTGAAAATCGATCACGTCAACGATCACAATACACGGGACACACCCAAGCGCTTTGCCAAGATGCTCGTGTGCGAAACACTGGACGGTCGCTATTCCCTTCCGCCAAAGATCACCGAGTTCGAAAATGTTGGCGCCTTCGACGGCCTTATCGTCACCGGTCCGATCGAACTTCGCTCCACATGCGCGCACCACCTCATGCCAATTCACGGCAGCGTCTATATCGGCGTACTGCCATCGACCAACGGCAAGATCATAGGCCTGTCCAAATACGACCGCATCGTCCACTATTTCGCGTCCCGGCTACAAATCCAGGAGGAGCTGGTAAGGCAGATCGGCGACTTCGTTTACGAGAAAACACAGCCAGAGGGCGTTGCCGTCCGCATCAGTGCCGTTCACATGTGCAAAACGCACCGCGGCATCAGAGCATCGCAGGCCAGCCGTATGATAACGACCGCCTATTACGGGAAATTCGAGACGGACCAAGCGGCAAAGTCTGATTTCCTTCAGGAATGCAAAGCGCTGGAGAGGTTTTGATCAACGATGGACACATTCGCCGATCCCACTCTCCGTCCTGCCCGAGCCGGCGCCAGGCCGATGGAAATCTACAGATCGACCAAGAGCTACGATCACAATGAAGGGTTGTCGTGCTGTTTCCGTCAATGGCGCGCAGACTCGCATTGCAGGCTTGTCCACGGCTATGCCCTGGCAGTGAAGCTGGTATTTGCGACCCCGCATCTCGATCACCGCAATTGGTGCCTCGACTTCGGTTCTCTGAAGCCCGTGAAAGCGTGGCTGCATGACCTTCTCGACCACACGATGATCGCTGCCGCCGACGACCCCGAACTGCCCCGACTTCAAGATCTTGCGGCCGCCGGACTGGTGGACCTCCGCATTCTGCCGGCAGTGGGTTGCGAGGCGCTGGCCAAGCACGTGCACGATCATGTGTCGCAGGTTACCGCTGAGATGACCAAGGGGCGCGTATCGCTCGAGTCCGTGGAAATCCGGGAGCACGCGGGAAATTCTGCGATCTACGAAGTGCGCACGAATTGGAATTCTACGGCGGCGTTGCCGTGATGGCAGCGCACCTTGACAACCGACGGACCGAGCGCCGCTTTCGGGAAGCGCCCCCCGAACTGGACGCCAGTCGACGACGCAGCCGCGCTCTCAACACCTCGCAAGCCCGCCTCTTCATTGAGAAGGCTCCTATTTGCCGACCCCCGCTCGCTCGCAACACGCAGAACTCTCGGTGGCACAATGTATCCCGCATCGTTCCGGTATCACAGACCGTCCGGACTTCATCATGCCCTGGAGCTTCTCTCTCGGCATAAGGCGGATGCAGCAATCCTCGCCGGCGGGCAGAGTCTGGTCCCGCGCATGAACCTGCGTCAGGCAACTCCTGAAAATATCGTCGATCTCAACAGGATTGCCGACCTGTCGAAGCTCGCCGTCGTGAATGACGTTCTGGAAATCGGAGCGATGGTCCGCCATCAGAGCTTCTGTTGTGAAGCTGCGATCGGCTTTCTTTCACTGCCGTCCGGCTTTGCGGAACTTCTTGGTCGAATGGCAGACACAATCGGAAACCTGCCGATCAGGCTGAGAGGAACCATCGGCGGCAGCCTCGCCAATGCCAGTCCGAAAGCGCAGTGGGCCTTGCTGTCGTTTCTGCTGGATGCCGACATCGTCATCGAGAATGCCGGAGGCACGCGCTGCGAGCGCTATACACAGTTCGTAAAAGGGGACGGCAGAACGACGCTGAAACCGGACGATCTTATTACCAATGTCAGGATCAAGGTTCCCCCGGCAGAATGGCGGTATGGGTTTGCCCAACTCGCCCCGCAGCCAAACCGGCCCGCTTCCGCATTCGCCCTGGTCGCCATCACCTTGGAAGATGCTCGCGTACGCGATTGCCGTATTGCCATTGGCGCCTGCACGCCCGTTCCTTGCCGTCTGCACGCGCTGGAAGATTGGCTGTCCGGTCGCCGGGCCTCCGTCAGCGGCAGTGATGATCTTGTCGAAATCGCAGCAGCAGCAGTTCGACAACAGGGCGGCGAAAGCCAGCCCTATATCGAACACCTCGCTGTCGTGGCGACGACGCGTGCAATCGCGCAGGCAGTGGAGTGCTGATGGAGGACACCGAGCTTCACACCATCTCCTTCACGTTGAACGGCGTCACCCAGCGTCTGCGAGTGGCGGCCCGGCGATCGTTGACCGATGTTCTCGGTCAAGAATGCGGCATGAAAAGTGCTCATATGGGCTGCGGCCAGGGCGATTGCGGGTCCTGCACGGTCAGCGTCGACGGCGTACCGATCAGAGGATGCCTACTTTTCGCCGTTCAGGCCGACGGCGCCGATATTCGAACGGCAGAGGCCCTGGCCAACCCCGATTCGCTCGCTGCAATCCGAAACGCCTTCAAAAAACATCGGGCGATACAATGCGGCTATTGCACGCCGGGCTTCATGGTCCTGGCCGATTACATACTGCGGAACGAATTGTCGCTCGATCAGGCCATTCAGACGCTGTCCGCCAACCTGTGCCGGTGCACCGGATATAGTCCCATCGTGTCGGCGGTCGCCGATCTTCTGGCAGCGCGCGCCGAACGTGGATCGGGACCATGAACATGATAGGCCAGTCCATCGACAGGGTGGAAGACGACGACCTGCTGCAAGCCAGCACTCGGTTTGTCGGCTCGCTGGCGTTTGAAAACATGCTGCATATGCATGTCGTCCGATCCCCCTATGCCCATGCTCGCTTGAAGAACGTGACTGTCGGCAAAGCCGCCAGTGCCCCGGGTGTGGTCGCGGTGTGGACCGGAAACGACATACGCGAACTTCCCCCCATCGGGTTCCGCCGTATACCCGACCGCGACCTGCTGCAGCATCGGCAGCCAGTTATGGCATTGGACGAATTGCGCTACGTCGGCGAACCCGCCGCGATTGTGTTGGCCACCGATCCCTGCCTTGCCGAAGATGCAGGCCGGCTGATCGCGATCAATGCCGAAATACGGCCGCCCGTTCTCGACTGCGGAACTGAAACGGACGCCCGGACCGAGGCCCGCATGCGCGGCAGCAATGAAGTCGCGCGGATTGAAAAAGGCTACGGCGACGTCGAGGCGGCGTTCGCGGCGGCCGAACATAAAATCTCCATTTCATGCCGACTTGCGCGGCAAACGGCCGTGCCGATGGAGACGCGGGGCGCAATCGCGGTGCCGCATCCGGCTGCAGCCGGCTTCGACCTTTATGGCGCGGCAAAGGTTCCGCACGCCAATCGCCAGGAACTCGCCCGGATATTGTCTCTGGATATCGGCGGCGTCGTCTTGCGGGAGGGGCATGCCGGTGGGGGATTTGGCGTCAGGGGCGAACTGTACCCGGAGGATGTTCTGGTGGCCTTTGCCGCGCTGCGGCTGGGCCGCCCCGTTAAATGGATCGAAGACCGGTCAGAGCACTTCCTCGCCATCAACCACTCCCGCGATCAGACTATCCACCTCAATGCGGCCGTCAGCAAGACAGGCATCATTGCGGCTTTGCGCGCCAGAATTACGACGGACCAAGGCGCCTATCTTCGAACCCACGAGATCAAGGTTTCCGACCTGTCTTGTGCCTTTCTGCCCGGACCGTACCGCATTCCGGCCTATCAGGCGACAGCGACGGTGCACCTGACCAACAAGACCCCTTGCGGAACATATCGCGCACCAGGCCGATTCGAGGCAACCTTTGCCATGGAGCGGATGATTGATGCGATTGCCAGGACCCTCGAGCTGGACCCCGTGGAAGTTCGCCGCAGGAACCTCATCAGCGCCGCGGACATGCCGTTCGACCGGCAAATCGAAGCCACCGGGAAAAGGGTCGTGTATGACTCGGGAGATTATCTCCAGACGCTGGATACGGCGATACGGGCCTTCGACCTTCCGGAACTGAGACGCTCCGCCGAAGAGCGCAGGCAGCGAGGCGAGTGCATCGGTATCGGCCTGGCCATGTTCGTGGAGAAGACCGATACCGCGCTCCACGAAACAGCCCGTCTCGAACTGGCGGCCGACGGCAAGATAGAGATCGTCACCGGCACCTCTTCGCTCGGGCAGGGCATGGAGACGGCCTTGGCACAGATCGCGGCGGATGGGCTTGGTTTCCCGATTGACGTCTTCCGTATCGTGCGTGGGCAAACGGATCGCATCTCCCAAAGTGGCGGGACATTCGCCTCTCGCACCACCGTCATGGCTGGCTCGGCCATCCACGAGGCCAGTCGTATTTTCCGCCGGAAACTGATCGAAACATCCGCCGCGCTCCTCGGCGCAACCACAGAGGTGATCACCCTTCGCCGCGACGGCTGCTGCATCAACGGCCGGAATGTGGCTCTTTCCGAACTGCGCGCCATGATCGACGCGTCCGCTCACTCCACGCAGCTCATTGCCGAAGCCGATTTCAGCTCCGGAGCCATGGCCTGCCCCTACGGCGTGCACATAGCCCAGGTGAAGGTCGATCCGGACGACCTGAGTGTCACGGTGGAGAAGTACCATATTGCCTACGAGATCGGCCGGGCTGTCAATCCGGATCTCGTCAAGGCTCAATTGCTGGGCGGCGCGATGCAAGGCATCGGCGGCGCCCTGATGGAAGAAATATCATTCTCCAGCGACGGCCAGCCCCTGACGACCTCGTTTGCCGACTACGTGACGCCGAGGATCGTCGATGTGCCGGCGTTCGAAATTCTGTTGCTCGAGGATTGGCCGAGCCCCACGAACCCGCTCGGACTGAAGGGCGCGGGCGAGGGAGGCATCAATGCTGCCGGTGCCGCAGTCGCGGCGGCTGTGGAAGATGCGTTCGCCGCGAAAATAGCGCCGCGGCGGCTGCCGATAACGCCGAAAGCCCTGTTCGACCTCCTGTCCAAAACAGACGACGGGCTCATCTCCCCGCTCCGGCGGCGGTAACGACTTGTTCATGAAAGGCAAAAGACATGGCCATTGATACGCATGCCCACTACGTTCCCAAAGAGGTGCTGGATGTCCTGGACGAGCGGGCTCAGGATTTCGGTATCACCATGCACCGTGATACGCCCGGGGCGATACCCGCACTGCACTTTGACTATGGTCTCAAAGTACGTCCCTTCTTTCCGCAACTGGTGGAGACGGTCGAGCAAAGATTGCAGGGCATGGCCGAGATGGGCGTTTCCCATCAGGTGCTCAGTCAATGGACCGATATCTTCGCCTATTCGCTGCCGAAGGAAAAGGCGACGGCGTGGCACAGGCTCATGAACAGCGCCTATCGGCATCTTTGCGCCCAATATCCCGACAGGTTCTCGTTCATCGCATCCATTCCGCTGAATGAACCCGAGCTTGCAGCGTCCGAAGTCGAACATGCGGTGCTTTCGATGGGAGCTGTCGGCATATGTCTTGCTGCCAATGTGGAGGACGTCAACCTGGGCGATATCGACCTGGATCCATTGTGGTCGAAACTCCAGCAAATGGACGTGCCGGTCATGATCCACCCCGTCCAGGCCGTGCCGGGAGCGCGGATCAAGAAATATGCGCTCACGCAGGTCGTCCAATATCCATACGATACGACTTTGGCGATTGGATCGCTGGTGGGCTCGGGCGTGCTCGATCGATTTCCGGGATTGCGGATCCTGATTTCGCACGGGGGCGGTCTGCTGCCATTCCTCATGGGGCGTTTTGATCGGCTCTATGTGCGGATGAACAAGGCACAGCAGCAATATGTCGCGGAGCGAGAAACGTCTCATTATGTGAAGAATTTCTTCTTCGACACGGTTGTCCATAGCCCGAAAATCCTCCGCTTCCTGGCTGAAAGCGTATCCCCGGATAGAATCGTCCTGGGAACCGACTACTCCTTTCCTCCCGCCGACATGACCCCGCTGCGAACGATCGAGGCGAGCGGTCTCTCGGCAGAAGACTGCCTGAAGATCTCGGTCGAGAACGCCTACGCGCTTTTTCCAAGGCTACGGCGACAGCAGCAGCTGCGCGCCGGCTAGACCTCTGGCGACAGCACAACTGCCGGCATCGTCCGCTCCTTGGCTTCATGCGATTTCGGACGGAAATCGGCTACGCACAGATCTCGGAATTGCTGTGAACACCCTTGGTTTTCTGTTTCTGCCGTGAAGGCAGTACACAACGACACGGACAGAAAAATGCGAACCCTTCTCCTGTATTCTCATCCCGTTGAATCAAGCTACGGCGCCTCCCTTTTCGAGCAAACGAGACTTGGCCTGGAGCAGGCCGGACATCAGGTGGACTGCTGCGATCTTTATGCAGAGGGGTTTACACCGGTTCTGACCCGCCATGAGCGATTGATATACCACGACGTTCCCATCAATCGCCAAAACGTGGAATCCTATGTGCAACGCCTCAAGAATGCCGAGGCGCTGGTACTGGTCACTCCGATCTGGCACTTCGGCTTTCCCGCCATGCTCAAAGGGTTCTTTGACCGGGTCTTTCTGCCTGGCGTATCCTTTGAACTGCACGATGAGCGCATGCGTTACGTTCTCCAGCACATCAGAAAGCTGGCCGCCGTGACGACGTATGGAGCGGATCGCTCGAAAGCATTTCTTGTCGGGGATCCACCACGCAAGGTGGTTACGCGCGTCATCCGAGCCCAGATCCACCCGATGGCCAAGACCGTCTACCTTGCGCACTACGGCATGAACCGTTCAACGGACGCGACACGCCGGAAATTTCTCTCCAAGGTGCGCAGCCAGATGGAAAAGTTCTGAGCGCCGCTCCCTCCGGTTTCGGCGAAGTCGCGTGGTCGCGGGCGCGACAGGACATTACATTGGCCACGGCCTCAAAACCACGCGCCGAGCCGACAGACCATTATATAAATAAAATCTATTTATATAGACACAATTTCATTTTATTAATATGGTTTCCAGGCCAACAAATCGGCAGCGACATGCCGCACCGCTCAATCAAGGGTCGCGGACAGCAACAAGCCGACAGCAAGAGGGAATTTTCCATTATGTTGTATCATCGTGTAAGCGTTAGTGCGCCAAGCCGCTTCCATCTGACGTTGGCAGATTTGAATGGCTCTTTTTCCGATCGTGTGGACGGGGGAGTGGGCTTCGCGCTTTCGAGTCCAAGATTTGAGATCACGGCGACGCAAGCGACGGGTCGCAACGCCATCACATGCGATATCGATGACCCCGAAGACCGCGTCGAGGCCGAAAACGCCATTGAGGCCGCACTCGGGGCGTTGCACCAGAAGCTGCGCCTGCCCGAAGTCGACATTTTCGTGAAGTCGCCCGTATCGTCACACGCCGGGCTCGGCTCGAAGACGGCTCTGCTGCTTGGAATCGCGAAAGCCTATACGACGCTTTACGGTTATGAGTTTCCCGGTCGCGAACTCGCCCGCTTTGTCGGACGCGGCGGAACGTCGGGCATTGGCTCCAACTGCTTCGACCAGGGAGGCTTTGTCGTCGACTGCGGCCATCGGGCGGAAGTCAAGGCGGGTGCGTTCATGACGTCCGGCTGGGCCACGGACATCCCGCCCGGCCCCCTGCTCGCGCGTTATGACATGCCCGATTGGCCGATGCTGCTTGTCACCCCCATCGCCCGCAAGATCCATGGCGCGCTGGAGCAGCAGCTCTTCGCCCAGGTCTGCCCCATCCCGATGGAAGACGTCCGGGCGGTGAGCCACATCACAATGATGATGCTTATTCCCGCCGTGATCGAGGACGATCCGAAAATCTTCGCCCGCGGCATCAACGAGCTACAGAAATGCCGATGGAAATCTCACCAGATCGAGTGCCAGGCGGAAGTGGTGCCCGTCGTCATGGAAAAGCTACGTGAAATGGGCGTCAGCGGCGTTGCCATGAGCAGTTGGGGCTCTTCCATCCTCGCAATGGGTCCGGAAATGGATGATCCGGCTTTCCGGACCGGGATTGTCGCCGCCATCCAGCAGGTCATGAATGACTACGACGGCGGGACCGTGTCGGAGATACGGTGCGACAATGTGGGACACAAACTCAGGACCTTCCGGGTTCCTGCGCTTCAGGCCTGAGATCTGTCATGCGGACATTGATCGAAAACCTCGACGCGTTGTTTCTGGTCGATAATGACGACACCATCCTTCGCAATGCCAGCGTCGTGCTCGAAGGCAAGCGTATCGCCGATGTCGGGCCGGCCGCCGAGGTGGCAGGCCGCCACGATCGAGCGTCCTTCGATACGATCATGGATGGACGGCAACGGGCGCTTTGCCCAGGCTTCATCGATACGCATGTGCACCTGTCGGAGACGCTTTCGCGGGGGGTATTCCCGGACAACCTGAACACTCGGGCCTGGGTCTTCAATTGGGCAAAGCCCTTCTATGCGCATATCGATCGCGAGGATGAATATTGGGGTGCTTTGCTTGGCATCTGCGAGATGTTGCGCAGCGGGACGACATGCTTCCTCGATATGGGTTCGCAATTCGATCCGGCCCACGTGGTGGACGCGATCGAGCAGTCCGGAATCCGCGGCATCACCGGACGGCACGCCGCCGACAACCGCCCCAGGGACATTCCGCCCGGCTGGTCGGAAGAAATGATGCGGCATCATTTCTTCGACGATGCCGAAACGGCCCTGGCTGCGCTTGAAGATTGCGTCCACCGCTTCAATGGCGGGGCCGACGGGCGCATCCGTTGCTGGGTCAACATCGAAGGAAAGGAGCCCTGTTCGCTGGAGCTGCATGTCGGTGCAAGGGCGCTGGCGGAGCGCCTGGGGGTCGGCACGACCTATCATCTGGCGACCTCTATCGAGGAGGCCCGCATATGCGAGAAAAACCACGGCGCCTGGCCGGTATCGAGAATTCAGGCGGCGGGGGGATTGGGAAGCAACCTGGTGATCGCTCATTGCGTCGCCGTCAACGACGAAGACCTGGACGCTCTCTCCGCCGGAGACGTCAAGGTCGCCTTCTGCCCCTGCTCTTCCCTCAAGTTGGGAAAGGGTGCCAGCGCCATAGGCCGCTACAAAGAAATGCTGGACAGGGGCATAACGGTCAGCCTTGGAACAGATGGCGTTTCTGCTGCGGGCAACCTGAATCTGATGCGCCAGATGCATATCGTTTCCGGCCTCTTCAAGGATGCCCATATTGATCCGGACGCGGTCGGCGCGCGCAAGGCCCTGAGAATGGCGACCATCGAGGCGGCCTGCGCCCTGCTCTGGGACGATGAGATCGGCTCCATCGAGGTCGGCAAGCAGGCCGACTTCATTCTGTTCGATACCGATCACATCGAGTGGACGCCTTATCACGATCCGCTTCAGACCCTCGTCTATTCCGCGTCCGTCAACTCCATCGTCGAGACCTGGGTCGCCGGACGCGCTCTCTATAGGGGCGGCAGGATCAACTCGCTGGACGAAGCCGACATAAAGCGAAAGGCAAGAGAACGCGCAGCAGCAGCAGTGAGGAGGGCGGGTCTCGCCGATGTCCAGACGGCGGCGGCTGCGGTGACCCAGCTTTATGATGAAGGCAATTGATACCTCCTCAACCCTCTCTCACCTGTTGAAAGGAATCCCATGCGCACCCTGGAACTTGGCGTTTTCATGCCGGTCGGCACGAATGGCTTTCTGATGTCCACAACGGCACCAAGATATCAGCCGACCTTCGCGCTTGAGAGGAGCATCGCGGCGCTTGCGGAAGAGGCCGGCTTCGACTTCCTCTTTTCAATGGGAAAATGGATGGGGTTCGGCGGCAGGAGCGGCTTTTGGGAACAGACGATCGAGCCGGTCGTCATGAGCGCAGCGCTGGCCGGCGTGACGAACAGGATCAAGCTGTTCGCAACCATCAACCCGCTGCTCTTTCACCCCGTCGTCGCGGCGAAAATGATTGCCACGATCGACGAAATCAGCGGCGGCCGCTTCGGCGTCAACATCGTCACCGGAAACACGCTTGAAGAACTCGAGCAGATGGGAGTCGTGCCCGAAGGATATGAGAGCTTCCGCTATGAATATGCCGACGAATGGCTGACTGTTGTCAAGCAATTGTGGACGCAACAGCGCCTCACCCACGACGGTCGCTTCTTTCAACTGACCAACTGCGTCTGCGATCCGAAGCCGATCCAAAAGCCCTATCCGCCGATCATCTCAGCCGGACTGTCCGATGAAGGCCTCCGTTTCGGAGCCAAGCATTCGAACTATCAATTTGTCGGCGCCCGTCCAGAAAAAGTGGACCATGTAAAAGCCTTCGCTGCCGAAGAGGGGCGCGACTTGAAGGTTTCAGCCAACATGCTGATCGTGGCCGGCAGCTCCGATCAGGCCGCTCACGATCGTTTCGAGCGCTTGCTCGACGGCCGGGACAACGAGGCTTTCGACAACCTCATCGCCTCGTTCGAGAGGGACAATCGGGACTCTTCCGAAGGCCGGACGTCCTTTCTGCGCAATCCGCGCATGATCGGCTTCGGCACCGGAGCACCGATCATCGGATCCTACGACACGATTGCCGAGCAACTCGCTCAGGTCGCGACAGACGCGAAATTCGATGCCATTCAACTCACCTTTATCGACTTCATCGACGACCTGAAGGATTTCGGCAGGCAAATTTATCCGGGATTGAAGGCACGTCTGGCACGGCACGACATTCGGCTCGGCCAGGACGTTGCCGCTTCCGCAAGGGCCGCCGAGCATGCGTGACGCCCGGCATGGCACCAATAAGGCCCGCATAGCCCATCTGGCGGGGCCGAACGCGACAATCCACAATACTCCGCCACTGGTGACATCCAACAAGGCTCGAGCCATTCACGCTCTCCCCTTGCTAACCGATGTCGATGGAAACCCATCGCGTTACGACAGCTTGCGCCCGCAGAGACTGGCTGTACCCGTCCACGTTTACATCGAGCAGTTCTCCGCGCATCCGCTCGAGGCCGACGCTGCTCATCTCTACGCGCCGCCGGACGGCTACGTCGATAGCCAGGGCAATTTCAGTACAACGGAGACTGCCACGGCCAATCGGCCTGTCTTTCGTGTGGAGCTGAGGCCGGAGGACGGTTACTATCCCCTGCCCTATATGGCCCGACAGCGGGACGGAAGCGCCTGGGAAACGGATGGCGTGTCATCCTTTGCCGCGCGGGAAATGAGCCGCCAACCTTTCATGCCGGACGGCAGCCGCACCTTCGAGGAAGTGGACAGGCTGGGTGTGGACCCGAAAGGACGCGGCAGCGCAATCCACGACATTGCGGATGTGGAGTTTTACCGCGTCGCCCCATCCGGTGGCTACATGAACGGCGTTCCGAGCGGCGAAAGCAGCGGTCACGCCGATGGCACCGGTGCGATCGAGGTTTCAGGGAGGGACTTCTTTCCCTACAGACCCCCGCATTTGAGCAGATCGCCCCCGCGAACGACGCTGGCCCGAATAGCCAACGCCACCCAAAAAATCCTGCGTGACGGTCATTATGACGGAGCGATCTGGACACAGGGCAGTCCTCGCATCGAGGAAACGATTTACTGGTTAAACCTCGTTCTCGACGTGACGGTACCCGTTTGCGGAAATGCATCGCAGCGCTATCACGGCGAAACGAGCAATGACGGTCCGCGCAACCTCATCGATTCCGTGCACTACATCTCTTCCGGTTGCTGGGCCGATGCGGAAGGACACAACCGGGCGGGAGCCGTTCTGGTACAGGACCAACGTGTGTTCGCCGCAAGGGAGGTTGTGAAAGTCGACGCGCGACCCGGCGGCTTCGCCGCCAGCGGCGGACATGGCGGCATTATCGGCGCGGCATCTGAAGGCCGCTCTCGGCTTTGCTTTACCCCCAACGCCAAACACACCTACCAGTCCGAGTTGAATATCAGCCGGCTGCCTGCATCCGTCTGCGGGATTACGCAACGCGATGGCACGATAGGACGCATCGAAATTCCGATCAAAACCCCTTCCGGCGACCTGCGCGACGACGCCATTCCCTATGTGTCCATCGTCAAGGACTACAGCTACTCCGAGGACGACTTCGGCATTCATCCGGAAAACGAGGTGGATATCGTCGCAATTCTGCGGAAATGCCTGACGTCTCATCCGCTTGCCGGCTTCGTTCTCGAAGGGCTCTCGCCCTACGGCAAGCCTGCATCCGCCTCGAAACTGGCGGCACTCGAACGCGCGGTCTATTGCGGTCTCCCGATAGTATGCGTCGGTCGCGGCAATACGGAAGGTTTTGCCCGTCACAGCCGCAGTTTTATCGGCGGGTCGAACCTGACCGCAACGAAGGCCCGAATGCTGCTGATGCTCTGCATCATGAAGTTCGGGATGCTGCCGCCCGCCACGGATGCGGAACACCCGTCTGAAGCAGAGAGAAACGCGACAGAGCAACATCTCGACCGTTATCGGAAGATCTTTGACACCCATTGAGCCCTATTTCGCCGCATATATAGCACCAAGCCGGCAGCGCCCCCTTCATTCGTTCGAAGAGAATCCGGGACATACCCGCGACGGCGGAATCGAAGCTCCGGAGGAACGACACGATGTGGGTCACCTTTGCCACGCTCGCGGGCGTAACACTTGGCTGCGGCGACTTGGCTCTAAAGATGGCACTGCCCAATCTTCAGCCGCGCATTGCCTGTTTCACGCTGTATTTCCTGGGTCTAATTCTATGGATCCCGATATTTCTCATGCTCGGTCTCGCGCCAGCCGCCCTTGAGGCGGTGCACCTGTCACCAGCGGCGCATGGAATGGTGATCGGCCGATCCCTGTTACAATTCGGCGCCTATGCGCCGATATTCATCGTTCTGCGCAATCTGCCCTTGGGAACCTATGCGGCCCTGCGTGCACTGTCGCCGGCACTTTCGGTCGTTGCAGGCACAATCTTCTACGGTGATCGCCCGAACGCCCCGGAATATCTGGGGATCGGGGCCATTTTGAGTGGTGTCGTGCTGGTGGCCTGGGAGCGCAAGACTGCAGCCCACTCCAGCATCGTGGCACCGGCATCCGACCACCTCTGGTTGGCAAATATGGTGCTTACGATCATAGCCGCGACTTGTTCTGGTTTGATGTCGATCTATGACAAACACCTGTTATCGACAGTCCCGGCCAATCTGTTCGTTCTGCAGGCGCTGTCCGATGCCTACCGCATGGGCCTTCTCACTCTTCTTCTGGCATTTTCCACGCGACCGGCCCTCGCCCGCCCGCTAAAATGGAATTGGCGAAGGCGTGACGGTGGGCATCTGCCGCTTCTCTATCTGGGCCTTGCATCCCTACTGATAGCCTTTGGGGAGATTTTCTCGTTTTACGCCGTTTCCTTTCCGGACAGCATGCCGTCCATCGTCGCAATATTGAGGCGTTCAAGCCTTCCGGTTTCGGTAATTCTCGCCAATCTCTTTTTCAGAGAGCGCCTGACGGAGAAGAAAATGCTCGGCATGGCGTCCATCATGGCGGGCGTCGCCCTTATCAATGCCGGCTGGACCTCCGATCTTGCTCCGACGCCGACATGACAGTTGGTCCGAGCCGATCATGAAAAGCGTATATCAGGGCCGTCGCAAATTTGAGATTTTGTCTTGTAAATGAGAAGTCGATATGCAATGCTGCCTTTTATCTGTTTATGGAGCGTCCCAGGAGAAGGAGATATCGATGCTGATTCCTGGATGGTCATTGCCTCTGCGGGCACTTTCGTCAGACAGCGGCCTGTTGACGTCGCGGGGCGTCCGAATGGTTCCCCATGACGGTTGAACCATTGCAGTTGAGCGATTTTTCCCGCGATGACCACGGTTCGATTGGCCTGGTCCGCGAAAGCGTTCCGCGTCCGTTCAAGCCCACGGTGGTGGCGGAAATGTCCCGTGTCGTTTCCAATGACGCGGTCAATGCGGAATATTATCATCTGGTCGTCGAGTGCGGCCCCGTGGCCGCGGCTGCCGAACCTGGGCAGTTTTTTAGCCTGCTTTGCCCAAAATTGCCGGGCGAAGAGCCGTTTCTACGACGCCCGATGAGCCTTTACGGCACGAACCCGCACCAGGGACGGATCGAGTTTCTCTACAAGGTCGTCGGCTCGGGAACGCGTGGCCTTGCGACCCTGAAGCGCGGCGACCTGCTTGACATAATGGGGCCCCTCGGACGCGGTTTCGCACTCGATCCAGGCTTGACGGATATTGTCGCAGTCGGACGCGGCGCGGGGCTCGCCACGCTTGCACCGCTGGCGAAGGCCGCAAGGCGTAACGGCACCCGCGTCACGGCCGTCTTCAGCGCTCGCAGACCTGACCTCATGGTCTCTGTCGGGCTTTTCGAGGAGCAAGGGGCGACCGTCATACAGGTGACGGATCAGGAGGCGACGAGCGGCCCGGCCAATGTGGAGCGTATTCTGCGCGAATTGATCACGGACGGTCGCTGCCAGGCCTTTTTCACCTGTGGGTCCAGCCGGCTGATGAGGGTCCAGCAGCGCCTCGCGGAGGAGTTTTCGCTGCCGGGCCAGGTGGCGATCGAACAACAAATGGCCTGCGGTATCGGGCTTTGTTTTTGCTGCGTCAGGGACTTCAATGTCGGTGGCACTATCGTCAATCGCCGGGTCTGCTGGGACGGTCCGGTGTTCGATCTTTTAGAGACTCTGCCATGAAGCTTGAGACCGATATCGACATGTCGGTGAAGATCGGCGAACTGACGCTGAAGAATCCCATCATGCCCGCGTCGGGAACCTTCGCTGAAGGCCTGTCGCAGGTGATGGATTTCGACCGCCTGGGCGCGATCGTCACCAAGACTGTCACCAGAGAAGTCCGGGCCGGCAACCCGACCCCCCGCGTCGTCGAGCGCCCAAACAGCATGATCAATGCGATCGGCATCCCATCCAAAGGCGTTGCGCATTTCGTCGAGAAGATTATCCCGCTTTATGCCCATTTATCCACGCCGCTCGTCGTCAGCATCTCGGCGCCTACTGCAGACGGTTTTGCCTGCCTGGCCCGCGATCTTTCGCTCCCCGGCGTAGCCGCCATCGAAGCGAACATTTCCTGCCCGAACATCGAGGAGGACGGCAAGGCGTTTGCCATGAACGCGGACTCGACCGCCACGGTGACGCGCGCGTTGCGCGCCGCCACCGATCTTCCGCTGTGGATCAAGCTTACCCCGAATACCGGAGACATGCCGGCAGTTGCGCGTGCCGGGGAAGCCGAGGGAGCGGATGCGCTGGTTGTCGCCAACACGATTCTGTCGATGGCAATCGATCTCAAGACGTTCAAACCGAGTCTCGGCAATGTCATGGGGGGGCTGTCCGGCCCGGCGGTCAAGCCGATCGTTCTGCGCCAGGTTTTCCAGTGTGCGAACGCGGTCGACATTCCGATCATCGGCTGCGGTGGCATCTCATCCGCCGAGGACGTAATCGAATATATGCTGGCCGGCGCACGCGCGGTGCAAGTGGGAACGGCCACCTTTCTTCAACCCAACATCATGCCCCGGATCATAGAGGACCTGCAGGCGTTTTGTTATCACCGACAGATCAACCGGGCTTCGGCCCTGACCGGAGCACTGTTGATCGAGGAAGCCGACGAGAGTGACCTCTCCTGGCTGGATCCGCAGTAATGACCGTATTCAATGCGCATATGGCTTCAGCAGACAGCTTTGACGAGCTCCGAGTTGGCCAGCAGCTCTTCGAGCGGCTTGCAGAACTGACGGGAGACGGCGTCGGGATCACGAGGGCAAGTTACGGAAGCGGCGAGAGCCTCGCGCTTGACGCAGTCGAGACGGTCGCCAGGGAACTGGGCCTCGCCACGCATCGCGATCACGGCGCCAACCTTGTCGTCACACTCGCCGGGAGCGAACCGGAGCTTCCCTATATCGCTTGCGGATCGCATCTGGATTCGGTGCCTCAAGGCGGAAATTTCGACGGCGCCGCTGGCGTCGTCGCGGGATTGTTGGTCCTCGGTCGGCTGAAGGCGGAGGGATTTATACCGCGGCGCTCGATCAAGCTGTTCGGTCTGCGCGGAGAGGAAAGCGCCCGTTTCGGCAAGGCTTACATCGGCTCCAGAGCGCTTTTCGGAGAACTCACAGAGGTCGATCTTTCCGCCAAGTCGAGCGATACGCAACGGAGCCTTGGCGACTGCATGCGCGATGTCGGTGCCGATGTCGAACGCATAAAGCGCGGAGAACGCCTGCTCGACGCCAGCAGGATTCTGGTCTGGCTGGAACTGCACATCGAACAGGGACCGGTCTTGATCGCCCGCGGGCAGTCGATCGGTATCGTCACGGGCATTCGCGGCAATATAAGGCACCGCGCAATCGAATGCGTCGGCGAGGCCGGTCATTCAGGTGCGATACCACGCTGGTTGCGGCATGATGCGGTCTTCGCCACTGCCGAGTTGATGACGCGCATCGACCACCATTGGCGCACATTGCTGGAATGCGGCAGAGATCTTGTTGTGACATCTGGCCTGTTCGGCACCGTGCCCGAGGAGCATGCAATTGCCCGCATTCCAGGCCACGTGCGTTTCAGTTTCGAGGCCCGCAGCCAAAGCCACGACACCCTGGAGGAGTTTTACAACCTCTTTCTTTCCGAGTGCGCGTCGATCTGCGAGGAGCGCGGTGTTGCCTTCAATTTCGATCGCCGGGTCGATTCCGGTTCGGCCATCATGGATAGAGAATGGATCGAACGCTTGGGAAACGCTACGAAGTCATTGGGCATCCCCGCCGAGGAAATGCCAAGCGGTGCGGGGCACGATGCAGCCGTCTTTGCCACTGCCGGGGTACCGAGCGCCATGATTTTCGTGCGCAACCGCAACGGCTCCCACAACCCGGAAGAAGACATGGACCTTGCCGACTTTCTAGAGGGCGTTGCCGTGCTGCGCGAAGCGATCATGGAGTCCGCTCAATAGGACCTGTTACAAGCGTCAGATTTTGCATGTGACGGAGGCGGGGCGCTTGAGGGCGCTTATATGTCGGGCCTCGGGAAGCTCGCTTTTGCGCGGGACGTACGGCGCGTTGATCCGCTGTTCATCACGATTCCCGAGCCTTGCCATCCAGCATGAAGCATAGGGTGTGCGGCAGCCGCGGTAACGACCGACGCTCCTCCGCAACCGGTTCCAATGTAACTCCAGACCAAGCTTCACGCTTCTGCCGGTTGCTCAAACCGCGCCATTTGGCGTATCCAAACAACCGAGACTTAAATCGCCGCCGGGATAGCCACGACACCTCCGTCTTCGCCGTAAATGCAATTCTGCTTCTTTTCATTTTACGAGAATTCGGAAAATTTTCTAGACGACGTCTAATTTATGCGATACAAACTTCGTCTTCACCATAAAATTGAGGGAACATAATGAAAAGAGCAGTTTTAGCGCTGTCGGTTGCCGCTTCAATCTTGATCGGCTCCGCAATCTCAGCCGCCGCACAGACCCTGACGCCCGTCAAATTTTCACTGGATTGGACGCTGCAAGGCAACCACGCCATCTGGGGCCTTGCGCTCAAGGAAAAGAGCTTTGAGGCCAACGGCCTTAAGGTCACGATGGACCGCGGCTACGGCTCGGGCGACACCATCGTCAAGGTTGCGTCAGGCGCCTACGACATCGGCTTCACCGACATCAATTCGCTGATCAAGTTCAATGCCGAGAACCCGGAGCGTGCCCTGATCGCCTTCTACCAGGTGTTCGACAAAACCCCGAACTCGATCATTGCGCTGGCGAAATCCGGCATCAAGACACCGGCGGATCTTGCCGGCAAGAAGCTTGGCGCGCCGGAAGCCGATTCCAGCCGCTTGATGTTCGGCGCCTTCGCCGGGGCCAACAAGATCGACCCGGCCTCGATCAACTGGGTTACCATGGCACCGAACCTGCGCGAAACCATGCTGGTTCAGGGCCAGGTCGATGCGATCTCCGGCTTTTCCTCGACATCCGTGTTCAACTTGATATCCGCCGGCGTGCCTGAAAAGGATATCACCGTGCTCGGTTATGCCGATAACGGTCTCGACCTCTATGGCAGCGCACTGGTCGCCACGCCCGCCTACATCGCCAAGAACCCCGAGATCATCAAGGGCTTCGTCAAAGCATCGATAGCCGGCACAATCTCGCTTTTGAAGAACCCGCAAGCGGGCATGCAGGCGATGAAGGAAATAGAGCCGCTCTACGACATCAAGCTGGAAACGGCGCGCCTGCAGTTCCTGATCGACAGGGGCGTTCTGAAATCGCCCCTGTTCGAAAAGAACGGCCTCGGTTTCGTCGATCCTGCCCGTATGGCCCTGACCATCAAGACCAATGCCGATGCCTACAAGATTGCAGCGCCGGCTCCGGAAAAGATCTACACGACGGCATTCCTGCCGCCGGCCGCCGAGCGGATTCCGCCGAAGTAAATCTCTCGTAATCTTAGCAAAACCACAGTTCTGGCGGCCTGGATGAAAAATCTCGTCGAGTTGATCGACGTCAGCCTTTCCTATGGAAAGACGCTGGCGGTATCGAACCTGAATATGAAAGTACCGGAGGGCTCCTTCGCCGCGGTGGTTGGCCCATCCGGCTGCGGAAAATCCTCGTTGATGAAACTGGTGACGGGCTTGATGCCCGCCACCACCGGAGCTGTCGTGGTCGATGGCCATGAAATCTCCGGCCCGGTCAGCATCGTCGGCATGGCGTTCCAGAACCCGAACCTCCTGCCCTGGCGTACGACGCTGGAAAACGTGATGCTGCCGCTGGAGGTGGTCCGTCCCGAACGCCACCAGCTGCGGGCGAAAAAAAAGGAATTCACCGAGCGGGCAATGGACCTTCTGCGGATCGTCGGTCTTGAGAGTTTCGCCAATCATTATCCCTGGCAGCTTTCCGGCGGCATGCAGCAGCGCGCCTCGCTGTGCCGGTCGCTGATCCATCAGCCGCGCCTTCTGATGCTCGACGAGCCATTCGGCGCGCTCGACGCGTTTACCCGTGAGGAGCTATGGGATGTCCTGCAGACGATTTGGCTGGAACGGCGCTTCACCGCGATCCTGGTCACTCACGATTTGCGCGAGGCACTTTATCTCGCCGATGACGTGCATGTGATGTCCAATCGGCCGGGCTGCGTCGCTCGCACGGTCAATACAGGCGCCTTCAGCCGCCCGCGGGGTGAGCAGACCTTCATCGATCCCGCGTTCAACGAAAACGTAATGGAGCTGCGCGCCGACATCCGTGCCCAGAGAATGCCGATCGAAATGGCGGCAACCGGTGCGCCCACTACACCTGCGAGGGCAGCGCGATGAACATGATGGAACGCGCCGGTCCGATTGTCCTGCCTTTGGCGTTGCTCATCTTCTGGGAACTGGCCTGCGAGACTTTCGACATCCCGCCCTTCGTGCTGCCGTCGCCGTCGATGGTCGCGGTGGCGCTTTACAACAACGCCTTTGTCATCTGGTTTCATTCCAGCCAGACGCTCTACACCACGGTGGTCGGCTTTGCCGTCGCCGTCGCATTCGGCACCTTCCTCGGTATCCTGGTCGGCTCCTCACGACTTGCCTATACCAGTCTTTATCCGATGCTGGTGGGCTTCAACTCGGTTCCAAAGGTCGCGATCGTGCCGATTCTCGTCGTCTGGTTCGGCATCGGGACCGTGCCGGCAATCGTCACCGCATTCATGCTCAGCTTCTTTCCGATTGCCGTCAACGTGGCGACCGGACTTGCCACGATCGAGCCGGACCTGCGCGACGTGTTGCGGTCGCTGGGTGCCAGCCAATTGGACATCGTCCGCAAGATCGGCATTCCGCGCTCGATGCCTTATCTGTTTGCGTCGCTCAAAATATCGATCACCTTGGCATTCGTTGGCTCGGTCATCTCGGAGACGCTTGCCTCCAACCGCGGCATCGGCACGCTGATGACCCAGGCATCCGCCAACTTCAATATACCACTGGTGTTTGCCGGCCTTGTGGTGATCGCGCTAATGGGCATCATCATGTACATGATGTTTGCCTTCGTCGAAAAGCGCATGACGGGCTGGGCGACGCGCGGTGCGACCTTCGGTATCGGCGGCTGAACTGCCCTTTGTTCAGACGAGCGCCAAATGTGACGCCACCATTGCTGCAACGTCGGTAAAGGCGCAGATGCCGAGCTCGGCGGGGGCGATCCCCCGCCCCGTTGCAAGGACCGGCACCCGTTCGCGGGTGTGGTCTGTTCCGGTCCGGGTCGGATCATTGCCATGGTCCGCCGTGATGATCAGCAGATCGCCCTCGCGAAGCCGCGCGGTCAGTTCGGGCAGGCGCGCATCGAACGTTTCGAGCGCCCGCGCGTAGCCGGCGACATTGCGCCGGTGGCCCCAGAGACTGTCGAATTCGATGAAATTGGTGAACACCAGATCGCCTTGTGCCGCGCGATCGCACCAACCGAGAACGTGGTCGAACAGCGCCATGTCGTCAATACCCTTCGAGACGTCGGTAATGCCTTTGTAAGCGAATATATCGCCGATCTTGCCGACCGCATGCACCGCGCCGCCCGCCGAGACCACCCTGTCGCAGATCGTCGCGGCCGGTGGGGCGATGGCAAAATCCTTGCGGTTGGCAGTGCGGACGAAACTGCCCGGCATCTCGCCAAGGAAGGGACGGGCGATAATGCGACCGACATTGAGCGGATGAAAGATATCCGCTGCAATCCGGCACAGATCGAGCAGTCTCTCCAGGCCGAAATGCGTTTCATGCGCGGCGATCTGCACGACGCTATCGGCGGACGTATAGACGATCGGCTTTCCTGTCGCGATATGCTCCAGACCAAGCTGGTCCAGTACCTCGGTGCCGGAGGCGTGGCAATTGGCGAGCGTCCCGGGAATGCCGGAACGGGTGATTAGGTCACCGATAAGGTCAGCCGGAAAGGCGGGAACCGTGCGAGGAAAATAATGCCAGTCGCGGGTCACCGGAACGCCGGCGAGCTCCCAGTGGCCGGATTGGGTATCTTTGCCGGCGGAACTTTCCTGCGCCGCGCCCCAACGGACATCGGGGGCACTTGCCGCGGCCGCCAGTCCTGGCGCCTGCTGGCCGCAGGAAAGCAGGATAGCAGCGCCCAATCCGAGAGCATCGAGGTTAGGCAGCGTCAGCGGTCCACTCCTGCCCTCCTCGGCCCGCCCTTCGGCACAGGCTTTTGCGATATTCAGGAGAGTATTGGATCCTTCATCGCCATAACGGCCAGCGTCCGGCGCACCGCCGCAGCCGACGGAATCAAGGACGCAGAGGAAAACACGGGCCATGGCAATCGTTTCAGTTGAGCTCGAAACGGCTGATTGAACGGCGACGGATGAGTTCTACCACCTCGTAAAAGGCCCACCCGATCAGGGACAGCAACACAACCATGCCAATGACCACGGCGGTATCGCTGTTTTCCTGGCCCGATGACAGGAGATAACCGAGCCCCTCATTGGCCCCCATCAGCTCTCCTATGACGGCAGCCGTCATGGCAAGCGTGGTCGCAACCGCCATGCCAGCCAGAACCGCCGGGAGCGCGGATGGCAATTCGATATGCCAGAAACTCTGCCATGCGCTGAGCTTCAGCACCTTTGCGAGATCGCGAAAGCTACCCTCTCCATATCGCAGCCCCGTGACCATGCCCTGCATGACAGGGAAGAAGGTAACGATCGCGATCAGCACGATCTTCGGCGTCGGACCAATGCCGAGCCAGAGAAGCAGCAGAGGCGCGATCGCGATTTTCGGCGCGGTCTGGAGAAGCAGGATCAGCGGCGTGGCAAAACGTTCGATGCGTGGAAGACGCGCGAAAACGACGCCGGAGAGGATTCCGACGATCGTTCCGAGCGCGAATCCCGCAACGATTTCCCAAAGCGTGACGCCGATATGCCGAAGCAGCTTGGCGTTCTCGTACAGGAAAGCGATACGCGAGAGGACTTCAACTGGCCCCGGAAGAAGATACGCGGGAACATTGAAGAGATGGACGACCGCCGTCCAAAGGACGAGGGTCGCGATCAGGCCCGCTATGCCACGCAGGATCATGCTTACTTACCGATCGTGGACGGATCGACAACAAAATCAGCAGCCTTGGGGGCCGCGTCGATCACCTTGTATTCCGCCAGAATATCGGCGTTTTTCTGCCAGCCCGCAAGATCAGCGGCGCCAAGGCCCTTGTTCTTGGTGAGCGGGCTCTGCCAGACGGATGGCACGAACGTCTTTTCGAAGGCCGTCGTCAGGATCGCCTTCTGCTCCTTCGGCCAGGTGGGCGTGTATTTGTTCAGCGAGATATCAATCGCATCGCCGACATGGCCGTCGATGACCCATTCGTAGGACTGGGTCACAGCGGTGGTGAAACGTTTGACCAGATCTGCCCTCTGCGAAACGCTCTTGGCGCTCGTGACGACGACGTTGCCGAAAGACGGCAGGAAGTCGTTCGATAGGATCATCGTAACCTTCGTACCGTCGGCTTCCAGGTTGTACTTACGCAGTTCGGAGAAGATGATCGCATCGACCTGGCCGGACTGCAGCGACTGCATGATCGCGCCCGTAGCGACCACCTCGACCGTAACATCGCCGAGCGACAGACCTGCCTGTTTCAGGCCCACCTGCAGCTGCAGGTAGTTAGGGCTGGCCAGGCTCGTAACTGCGATCTTTTTTCCCTTCAGGTCCTTGTAGGTCTTGATACCGCTCGCTTCCTTGGCGAGCAGCGCACCGATGCCGCGCTGGTAGGTCGTGTGTACGACCTTGACCGGCAAGCCGTTGGCAGCGGCGGCCACGACTGCGTCACCGTTGGGGAAGCCGAAATCGACATTCCCTGCAGCGATATTGGTCAGGATGTCCGCAGCGCCGGCATAGATGAACTCGACCTCGATGCCGTTCTTTTCAAAAATGCCCTTCTCAACCCCGGCATAAAGCGGAGCATAGAACGGAACGGCGGCGCCGTCGATCTGCATTACGACCTTGTCGGCGGCCAGAGCCGCGGAGTCGAACAGCGGTGAAGTGAGCAGGGCCATAAGGCTTGCTGCAGTCATGACGCGAAACTGTATCATGGTTGGCTCCTGAGTTCCCATTCATTGGAGGAAAATGCCCTTCCGGCTATCCGCAGAAGGTTTCGTTGGGTTGCCTCATAGTCGTCGAGCCAGTCGTCTGTGACGCGATTTCCATGGACACCAAGTAGGCAGCTGGTTTCGAGGCCGACGGCGCTTCCAACCGTTAGAATGATCTCGCTTTCCATTTCGACGCCGATGGCGCCCTTGGCCTGGAAAGCATCAATGAAATTGCCGTGACCATGATCCGCGCCCTCCAGCGGGCGATAACGGCGGTCCTGACCGAAATAATAGCTGTCGGTCGATGCGACCATGCCGGGGCGGCAGACGAGATCGAGGCTGGCCGCCGCATCCACGAGGCCTTGCGTGATGCGAGCAGATGCCTGAGCCTTACCACCGGCAGCACGATAGGTGAGCGCAGTACCCGTGTCGCCGATCGCCCGGTCGACGGCGACGAAACTGCCGACATTATACTCTGCCGCCAGCGCCGACATGCCTCCGATGCGCACGACGCGCCGAGCGCCGAGCATGGCGAGTTCGACCAGGGCTATTTCCGTCGAGGGGCCGCCGATGCCGGTCGAGCAGATCGTCAGGCGCTTGCCTTCATAGGTGCCGGTAATGACGGCAAATTCGCGCTTGCGGCCGAAATCCGTGACGTCTTCCAGCATGCCGGCCAGCAGGCGGACGCGGTCCGGATCGCCGGGTGTCAGCACATTTTCGGCAATGTCGCCGGGCCCGCAGGGCAAATGCGGGGGACGGCCATTTTTCCAGGGGAAGGCAGCGCTGGTCTTAGCCATTCGCCACGCCTTTCCACGACAGCAGCCGGCGTTCAAGGATCGTCAGCGCCACATGCAGAAGCAGCCCGAGGGCCACGGTCGTCAGCACGGCCGCGAACAGAAGCGGTGTCTTGTACGTCGCGGATGCAAAGGTCATCAGGTAACCGAGCCCGACCTTGCCCGCCATCCATTCCGCCAATACGGCGCCGACAAGTGCCTGTACCGCGCCGATCTTCAGCCCGACGAAGACCTCCGGCATGGCCGCCGGCAATTCGATCTGGCGAAAACGCTGCAGTCCGCTCAGCCCGAGCAGCTTCGAAAGATCCTTCATCTTCGGGTCGAGCGTCCGGAAACCGGCGACAGCGCCGATGAAGACAGGGAAGAACACCAGCGAAAAGACCAGAACGATTTTCGCCATGATGCCGAAGCCGAACCAGACCACGAAAAGCGGCGCGAGCGCGATCTTCGGTGCCGTCTGGAGAATGACCAGCGGGCCATCGAGCCAAGTAGCAAGCTTCGGGAAGCGCGTCATGACGTAGGCGATCGCGATGCCCGCGATACAGCCGAGGATGAGGCCGGCGATGATGTTCTGCAATGTGAAGCCGAGATGCATCCACAATTCGCCGGTCATCGCGATGCCGGCAAGCGCGTTCCAGGTCCGAAGCGGCGAGGGCAGCAAATAGGTCGGCATGGCCATCGGGCCGGTTGCGTACCACCAGGCGGCCAGAAGCACGAGCAGCGCCAGAGCGTAATCGACCGCCGCGGAAAGGCGCCGTTTCATCAATGCGCCTCCCCGGCGGGCGTTCTCAAGTCACGCCGCAACTGGGCAACGAGTGTGTGGTAGGTAGGATCGAGCTTGGTGTCTTCGCCCCGCGGGCGTGCAAGATCGACGTCATGCACGCATTTCAGCTTGCCGGGCCGGGCCGTCATCACCATCACCCGGTCGGCGAGGTAAGCGGCTTCCTCGACGCTGTGGGTCACGAGCAGGATGGTCTTTCCGGTCGACTGCCAGATCCGAAGCAACTCGTCGTTGAGGTTGTCGCGGGTCAGAAGATCGACGGCCGAGAAGGGTTCATCCATCAAAAGGATCGGCGGATCGTCGGATAGCGCGCGGGCAATGGCGGCGCGCTGGCGCATGCCGCCGGACAGCTGGCGCGGCAGGGCCTTTTCGAAACCTGAAAGCCCGACCATCTTGATCAGGTCGAGCGCGGTCTTGTCACCTTGAGCGCGACGGACGCCGGACGTATCGAGGGGGAAGCGGACATTCTCGAGGATGGTCTTCCAGGGCAGCAGCACCGGTTCCTGGAAGACGAAACCGACCGGACGCACGGCGCCTGCCACGTCGAGGGTAATCGTACCGCCGCTTGCCTGGTCGAGACCGGAGATCAACCGCAGAAGCGTCGACTTGCCGCATCCGGATGGGCCGACGATCGAGATGAACTCGCCTTTCCTGATCGTGATGCTGACCGGCTCCAGCGCCGTGACCGTTCCATGGTCCGCAACGAATGTTTTGTGAACACTCGCGATATCGATCATCCGCTCCGATTGACCCACCGATAACTCCATGTCTGCTAAGGGGGAGAACTATTGGCATTGCTGGGGTTTACGCCCGCATCCTACCAGTCCCGCCTCGGAAAGCGGCCAAGCTTTCACAGTATCTCCATGTCGGCAAGGGAAATCTCAAAGATGAGATTTATATCATAATTGCTCACATAATCTCTCACGCTGCGGTAGCAATTACGCTGCGCCCCCACCCGTCAACATAGTTTCCTCGATAAAGTCCGCGGCAGCGCATGACATGTTCAATCCGGTCCGCTCGTCATAGAACCCCTCGAGGCGCGGCTCTGCGAGGGCCTTCATTGCCACCCTCCGTGGCGCGCCGCCTTGGCGATCACGATGCGGAAACCGTTTCCCCGCCAGAAGCCGTCGGGTTCGAGGCTGCCGCGATAGGTGCAGCAGGCCTTCAGCTTGCCGCTGGAGAAACAGCCGCCCCGCAATATTCTACGAATGGATGGCGCAGCATCCAGTGCTTCCCGTCCATCGTCGGCGTAGGGATATGTGAAGCTCGGCGTCGCCATGTCCTCGCCCCAGAGCGTCGTGCCCCATTCCCAGACCTGGCCGGCCATGTCGTAGCAGCCATAGGGGGAGCGGCCCCTGGGAAACAGTCCGACTGTGCAGGTGTTGTTGAAACCCGCCTCCTCGGAATTGGCCGCATCATCCCGCCAGATGCTGCCCCAGGGATAGACGATCGTTTCGTCGCCGTAATCCGGCTGGTCGCCGCGCGCGGCACGTTCCCATTCCGTTTCGGACGGCAGCCGGACGATCTCGTCGGCGCGGATCCTACCCGCGTCTCGCCAGCGATCGGTCAGCCAGTCGCAATAGGCACATGCGTCGCGCCAGGTCAGATCCGTCGCGGGCGCATTGCGGCGGTCCTCGGAAAAGCCGTCGGGGCTGCGCCAAGGCCTTCCGGTTTCCGCAATGAACGTGCCGTAACTCGCGTTCGTTACCGGATAGAGGCCGATGCGGAAATCACCCACGACGGCTCGATGCGGCGGCGCCGAATTGGGATGGGTATTGGAGCCGAAGGTGAAGCTGCCGCCTGGCACATCCGCCAGCGCTTCGAGATCGCGAGGATCTCCCCAGACCGAAAGCTTGCGGCCGGCCTTTTCCCGCTCGGGAGCGGTCAGTGCGCCGTCGCCGATGATCGCAAGGAGAAGAGCGGCAATCCGGTCCCGCAGCGCGCCGGGACCGGTAATGATATCCGCGGCGAGCAGCCCGCCGCGCAGGACGTCGTCGCCCTCTCCGCTGATCAGAGCTTCGATCAGGGAAACGGCCCTGTCCGAGCCGGAAAGGCGAGCCGCCAGGCTTTTCAACACCGGTGCCCAGAGCGCCGGCTCGGTACGGAAGGGCCGGACGGCTTCTTCCGCAGCTTGGGAGGCAAGATGACGGGCGGCAAGCAGTTGGCGCACGCGGCTCACCGGCATCACGCCCGGATCGTCGAGCTTGCCGGTGAGGGCATCGAAAGCCAGGCCGCAGAGAAAATTTGCGGTCTGCTTGTCGCCGGCCACCTTCAGAAGCCAGCTGTCAGCTGCGGCTTCAGCCGTTTGGCCGGCGTCGCCGCCGATCATTGCCATGGCGAACTGGGCGGGATTGGCTGCAGCGGTGCCAAGCGCGATCCCCGTCGCCTCGAGATCGAGGCCGGCAAGTTTTGCGGCCGCTTGACGACGCTGGACGCCAAGCAATGGCAGGAGATCATGACGGACCAAGCCCTGGGGCATCGGCCAGCCCTTGACGACGGAAGCTTCGCCCAAGGCCAGCAGGCGCACGCCGGGATGATGGGCCTGAAGCAGCAAGGCCTCGTTAAGGAGGGATATACCGCCGGTGCCGGCGGCCTCGACGCCGTCCAGGATAAGCAGCAGGGTTGCATCCGATGCCGCCCATGCGCCGTCGGACAAGGCTCGCGCCAATCCCGGAAGGGTATCTTCCAGCAACGTCGCTAATGTCTTGTCGGCAACGACTGGGACGTAGAGCGGCAGGACATCGTCCAGATCCCAGTTTTCGGAATGCACGGCACCGCGATCGTTACGAGAAAGTGGTAGGGGAGAATAACCGCCGGAAACGAGCCTGAAAGCGAGATGCTTCGCGAAGGTCGTCTTGCCGCTGCCGGTTTCTCCCGAAAGCAGCAATGCCGGATTGTCTCTCACCACTTCGAGCGCCGAGAAATACACGGCCGGTTCCGGCTCCGTCTGGTCCTTCAGCTTGCGCAGACCCTTTGCGGCCTTGTCCTCGAAGCTGAAATTGACGAGCAACGGGATATAACCGGTCTGCAGATCCGCCACCGAACCGTCCGGCAACGACAGCAACGGTGCCAGTCCGAATTCACGAGCTTTCGAGAACAGCGCAGCACGCAGCACGGTCGGTACGGTCATCTGATCGGCCCCATCAGAACAGTTTTGCGACATCCGGGTCATGGAAACGCTGGATTTCGATTGCGTAGCCGGCTGGATCCTCGAAGAAGAAGTGTTCGCAATAGGTGCCGCGCAGCATCCCCGACAAGCCTTTCACCCCGGCTTCCTTCATGCGGCTGTGCCAGCCTTCAACGTCCTGTGCCACAATGGTCAAGAGGACCGCGTTCTTTTCCTGATGCTTCAGGTGGCCGCGATTACCGTCGACGATGCCCAAATAGCACTTGCCGGCGATGCGATAGATGCGCGCCAGGCCCTGATCCAGTACCAGTTCGAAGCCGAGTACCTTTTCGTAGAAGGGAGCGACGGCGTGGATGTCTTCGTAGTAGAAGAAGGTGATCGAGTAGTCTTTTTCCATGTCTTATCCCTGACTCAGCGAATGTTGAGCGTGCCCTTGTGATCGATCGATAGCCCGCCGATGCCTTTACGCGCCGCAAAGACATCGATGGGGTGAACGAGATAAAGCCAGGGCGGGTTTTGATGAAGCCGGGTCAGACAGCGCGCGTAGGCCAGTTCCCGCTCGGCGTCATCGACGGCGTGGTTGGCGGCGGCGATCAGCGCCTCGGTCTCCGGGTCGTCGTAACCCTGCCACCAGACGGCTTTCGTCTTGGCTGAAATCTTGTCGTTCAGGATACGGTAGGTGCTGTGCGGCGAAGAATCGAAGATCGCCATGTCGCCCATTTCCTTGCGGCCGATCTGGCGCGCATATTCCGGCCGGTCCAGCTCGGTCTCGACTTCAACCTCGAGCCCCACCGCCTCTAGCGAAGCCGCCACGAAACGGCTCACTTCCGGTGAACGTTCGGGCATGAAGGTCGGCGTACGCAACCGGATCGGCCCGCCCGCATCAATATCATCGAGCAGCCGCTTCGCCTTTTCCGGGTCGTGGCCGATGGCAGAGAGGTTCGCCTTGCCGGCGCCGAGATGGAAAGGGCTGACGATGGTCGAGGACGGCACGGCAAGACCGTGGAAAATCTCGTCGGCAATCGCTGCGGTATTCACTGCATGGTTTACAGCAAGTCGCGCCTGCGCCGAGCGGAAGACGCCCTGGCTACAATTCAGATAGTACATGACCGACAGTGTATTGATCGCCTTGCCCCATTCAAAGGCATCGTCGAAGACGAGGCGGCCTTCCACCCGTTCCAAATTGAGCGCGGCGTCGATACTGCCGCCCCGGAGTTGAGCGTAGCGCGCTTCCGCATGTTTTTCCGCCAGCACCACAATATGCTGCGGTCCGGCTTCACCGTTCACCCGCTCCAACACAGCGCGCGTCAACGGTTCGAATTCCGCCACCCGATAACGTCCAGTACCCAAGACAGGCAGGCCACCGGCATCGAGACGGCAGATATAGAACTCGGAAAAGATGTCGAGGATATCGGCGATGGGATCGGGATTTTCGACACCGACGACGTCCGGTCCTTGCGCCGTGATGCGCGCATCCTTGAGGTAGCGCGCATAGGACCACTTCATCCCGAACGTATCGACAGCTTCGAGGATGCCATCGATGAAGCCGATGATGTCTTCCGCCACGCAGAGCTTGCCGTCATGGAAGATTGCGCCTTCGCGGATATGGAAACGCCATTTGCGGCCGTCAACCGAATGGGTCCAACGGTCGAACAGCGCCGGCCGCACGAAACCGTCCTCCCATTTCAGCAGCGGTTCGAAAACGAGGTTCTTCAGCGTCAGCACGCTGGTATCGTCGGTGACCCGCGTCGGAGGCAGGAAATCCACTTTTTCCAGGCTGATGGTAAGCGGGCGCACTGGCAACCTTACTCGAGTTCGTTGCGGCGACGCGGATTGAACCAATCCGCCAGGCTATCGCCGATCAGGTTGAAGGAAAGAACGGCCAACAGGATCGCCATTCCGGGAGCGAGAGCCACCCAGGCGGCGCTGCGGACAAATTGCAGGTTTGCAGAAACGTCGGCACCCCATTCCGCCAGGGGGGGCTGGGCACCGAGGCCCAGGAAGCCGAGGCTGGCGGTTTGCAGAATAGCGCTGCCGAGCGCCAGCGTCGACTGCACCAGCAAGGGGCCGAGCCCGTTGACGAAGATGTAGCGCAGCAGGATTCGATGGGTGGGCAGACCAAGTGAAATTGCGGCCTCCACATAGGGCTTGACGGAAATGCTCAGCGCCTGGCTGCGCGCGACGCGCGCGAACTGCGGCGCCAACGTGACGGCAACAGCAAGCATGGCGTTCTGGAGGCTCGGCCCGAAAGCCGCCGCAAGCGCGATCGCCAGTACCAGCGCGGGGAAAGCCAGAATGGCATCGACGATACGCATGATGATGCTATCGAGCCAGCCTCCGGCAAAGCCTGCCAGCATCCCGAAGAAAACGCCGATCACGAAGGCGATGGCAACCACCCCGACGCCGATCGTCAGCGTCGCCCGGCCGCCATACATGATGCGGGTCAGCACATCGCGACCGAAGGCGTCGGTGCCAAGCCAGTGAGCAAAGGTCGGGGCCTCCAGCTTATGGAGGATATCGAGCTTGGTCGGCGCATAGGGCGAAACCGGTGGCCCGATGGTGATCAAGCCAATGAGCGCGACGAGGATGACAAGGCCGACCACGGCCAGCGTATTGCGTCTCAAAAAGGTCAGGAGCTCACGCACGATCACTCCATTCTCTTGCGCACGCGCGGATCGAGGACTCCATAGAGCAGGTCCACGATGATGGAGGTGAGGACGAATATGAGAGCGAAGACCAGCGTGGTGCCCTGAATGACCGGATAGTCACGATTCTTGATCGCTTCGAACATATAACGGCCGATGCCCGGCCAAGCGAAGATCGTCTCGGTCAAGATTGCACCGCCAAGCATTTCCGCAAATTTCAGGCCGATAACGGTGATCGCCGGCAGCAGCGAATTGCGCAGGCCGTGGTTCAGCACAACATCCGAACGCCGCAACCCCTTGGCCCTGGCAGTACGGATGAAATCCTCACCCATCACGTCGAGCATGGTATTACGCACGAAGCGGCCAAGCGTGGCGGCGAGAAAGGCGGCGAGCACCGCAGTCGGCAGAACGAGATGCTGGACCGCGCTCCATGCCGCCGCGAAATTACCGGTGATGATGCCGTCGAGAATGGCGAAACCGGTCACGGTTTCCGCCGTCAAAAAGGAGCTCATTCGTCCCGATACAGGCAGCCAGCCGAGATAGGTCGCGAAGATCAGCTGCAGGATGAGCGCCAGCAGGAAGGCCGGCATCGACACACCGATCAGCGAAACGACGCGGGTAATGTGGTCGAAGATGGAGTTGGGCCGGACGGCCGACAGCACACCGATCGGAATGCCAAAGATGATGGCGACGATGACGGCAAGAACCGAAAGCTCGATCGTCGCCGGCAGGCGCATCAGGATTTCGTTTGTCACGGGTTGGCCCGACTTCAGGGAGAAACCGAGATCGCCTTGCAACAGACCGAATACGTAGTTGGCAAATTGCAGGATCACCGGCTGATCGAGATCGAGCTGGGCCCGCAGCGCATCGATCTGCTCCTGAGCCGCGCCCGGACCGAGCAACGTCACGGCCGGATCGCCGGGTATCAACCGGACCAGTGAAAAGACAATCACCAGCACGATGCACATGACGGGTATCAGCGCGATCAGGCGGCGTATGATGAAACTCGCCATGCTCTCAACTCATTTGTAAAGCCGCCCGCACAGGGTCGGGCGGATAGACGCCTTCCCGCCGCGCCAGGGCAAGGACAGCAAGGAGGCGGGCAGCCCGAAAATTGCCCGCCTTAGTCTTGGGAGAAGACTATCACTTCTTGGAGACGGACCAATATTCGTTGAGCGGCGGCGCACTGTTGACCACAAGGCCCTCGACGTTGGCACGCTGGAAAACGATCAGCTTGGGGCTGAACAGATAGGCACCCGGAACCTTCTTGGCGATCTCTTCCTGCACCTGGAAGTAAAGCTGCTTGCGGGCGTCCATGTCGGAGGTCTGCTGAGCCTTCAGGACAAGATCGTCGAGCACTTTATCTTCCGGCATACGGAAGGTCATGGCCGTGTTGGCAAGCGACGAGAGGTAACCGATGGTGATGTGGGCGTCCGGGTCGTTGTACCAAGGCTGGCGCCCGTCGAGCGCGACGTCGAACTGGCCGGAAGTCTGCAGCGCACGCAGCGCCGGGAACTCCGTCTGCTGGATGGTGGCATTAACGCCGATATCGGCCAGGTTCGCCTGCACGAAGGTGGCAACCGCACCCCAGAGCGGACCCTGGAAGCTGTAGAGCTTCAGATCAAGGCTCGAGGGGTCGACCTTGGCTTCCGCCAGCAGCTTCTTGGCGAGCGCCGGATCGTATTTCGGAGCCAGCTCCTTCATCTTCGGGTTGAAGGCCCAGCTGTTGGTGGTCAGCGGGCCATAGACGCGCTCGGCCGTACCGCCGAAAACGCCCTTCAGGAGACCATCGTAATCGATCGCATACGTAATCGCCTGGCGAACCTTGACGTTGGCGAACGGACCGTCCTTCTTGTTGTTGTTGAATTCGAGCTGACGAATGATCTGGCTCGACGTCTCGAGAATCTTGATGTCCTTGTTCTTCTTCAGCGCCTCGATATCCTCGGCGGCGATTGCGGACAACTGGCCCTGCTGCTGAACGATATCAACACCGCCGCTCTCAAGCTCCAGACGGCGGGTGGAGGCGTCTGGAATGACGCGATAGATGATCTTCGAAAGCTTCGGAGCACCGCGGAAATAGTCCGGATTGGCTTCCAGAACGACATTCGTATCGGCCTGCGCGCCCTTGAAGACGAACGGACCGGTACCAACCGGATTGGCGGCGAACCTATCGCCGAACTTCTGCACCGCCGCGGGGCTGACGATGGCCGATTGCGGCTGCGCGAGAATGGACAGGAAGGCCGGGTACGCAGCGGAAAGCGTGATTTTCACCTCGGTCGGGGACACGACGGCGATGTCCTTGATCAGGTCGAACGTCGCCTTGACGTAGGAATTGGTGGCCTTGGTACGCTCCAGTGAGAATTTCACTGCAGCCGCATCGAAAGGAGTGCCGTCCTGGAACTTGACACCATCCCGCAGCTTGAAAGTAAATTCCTTGCCGTCGGCGGAAATGGTCCAGCTCGTCGCCAGACGTCCTTCGAGCTGTTTGAATTCCGGCGACGTCCAGGCGACCAGCGTATCGAAGACGTTGAGGATGATTTCGCTGCCGACCGGCTCCGCCTTGTTGCCGCCGGGCTCAAGGCCGACCGGATCGGAAGGAACCGCAACGACAAGCGTCTTCGAGCGATCTTGAGCCTGCGCGTGTGTGCCCGCCGATATCAGCGGCACGGTGACCACCGCTGCCGCAAGACCCTTCCAGATATTCATGCTACGACCCTTCCCTGGCCATGGGCCCTTCGGAACCCGCTTCCATACATCGCATCAATCGGCACTCGCGCCTCAACTGATATACTACGAAATATATCAATGGTGCTTAGACATGTAAAGTCGAAGTGACACTGTTTTAGACAAAGAGTGTCTACGCACATTTTTTGTGCTGGATGCGCAAACCACGCCTGCCATCCACCACGATAAGAGAATTTCGCCCTAAGGATGGTTGTCCTTTGATCGTCCATCAATCAAAAAGGATCGGCACCGGTAATCACGGGACGGGTCGTGTCTGAAACCCATGCGGACCACGATCCCGGGTACATCGCCGCCGGTATTCCGATGGCGGCAAGCGCAAGCACGGTGTGTGCGGCCGACATGCCGGCACCACAATAGACGCCGACGTCGCAAGAGCCATCGACGCCCAGCGCGCGGTACATCTCTCTCAGCGTGGCGCTGTCGGTGAAGTTGCCATAGTCGGTAACGTTATCCAGCGCAGGCGCGCTGATCGCACGAGGAATATGGCCACGCGCGGGTTGACCCTCCGCAATGGGACCACCGATGTAATTGGGCCGAATGCGCGCATCGAGAAGTATTCCCTCTTTCCCGAAGCGAAGAGCATCGCTCGCGTCAAACACAGGCATATGCCCCGGCGACAAGCCAATCGTGCTTGGCTGCACAATGGTGATGGCGTCCGTCGTTGGAAGACCGGCCGATACCCAGGCAGGAAACCCGCCGTCCAGTACGCGGACATCCGGCAGACCCGCCCATTTCAGCACCCACCAGGCGCGGGCGGCTGTCATGCTGCGGTCCCCGTCATAGATGACGATCGTGCTTTCCGGCCGCAGCCCCCATCGGCGCGCCTTTTCCTGTAGGACTCCGATCTCGGGAAGCGGGCGCTGACCGCCCTCCACGGATGGCGGCGATTGAAAATCAGAATAGGCTTCCGTATCGACCGCGCCTTCGATCCGCTGCCCCTTGAAGGACGGCTGGCCGGTATAGGGATTGATCGAGTGGACCGCCAGAACCGTCACATCCGCGCCTGAATTGCGCAGCCCATTCAGGTCGAGCGGCGTAAGAAGAACTGATTTGCGAACGTCATCGGCCATGACACCCTCTCCCGGAAACGATCACTCCGTGAAATCATCCTCGTTCATCGGAACCTTCTTGGCAAGATGAAATATCTTACGTAATATCTTACGCGGCCGAATATGGTCGGAACCACTCGCTTTCCGCTCCGTAAAGCCGCCAGGAGTCGATTACTTGACAGTTCTCTCCGTCGAAATCTGACGACTTCCTTTCGGCGGTGGGCCTGACGGCTGAGATGGCCCGCCGTTTCCCGCACGAATTCTCTGGCGGCCAACGCCAGCGCATTAGCATCGCCCGCGCTTTGACGCTTAACCCTGGTCTCATCGTTGCCGATGAAGCGGTTTCCGCACTGGACGTTTCGATCAAGGCCCAGGTCGTCAATCTGATGCTTGAACTTCAGGAGAACCTGAAGATAGCCTTCCTCTTTATTAGCCATGATATGGCCGTAGTGGAACGCGTCAGTCATCGCGTGGCGGTCATGTATCTGGGAGAGATCGTCGAAATAGGCTCGCGCGCGCAGATTTTCAGCAGACCGCAGCATCCGTATACCAAGCGCCTGCTCGACGCGGTGCCGATTGCCGATCCCGCTCGCCGCCACCTGCGGAAGGCGCAGCCCGGGATGGAAATCGGCAGTGCCATCAGACCGGCGGACTACGTCCCGGTCGAGGCCATATATCGCGAGCACGCCCCGGGGCACCTGGTGAAGCAGAACTGATACCGCAAAGGCCCGAGCAGCCCGTTAAAGCGAGATACCTGACTGCGGATTGGCGACCATCGCCGCAAACAGCCCCTTGCGGGTATTCTCGTTGTGCTCGATCATCGCAAGCCGGGCCTTCTCGCTGTCACGCTGCCGGAGCACCGCCACGATACGATGGTGGTCGTTGATCGTCTCCGGATTGATGTCGCGGATTCGTGTTCCCATGTAGAAAAGCCGGGCGCATTCTTCCAGGTGGCTCATCACCAGCGAATGCAGGCGCGGATTGCGCGATCCCCGAGCAATCGCGGAATGGAACGTCTCGTTCGACGTCACGAACGTTTTGGTGCTGACATCTTCACCAACGATGTAACTTGCATCCGCCAACCCGTCGAGGGCATCGAGTTCATCTTCGGTCAGGCTTTGGGCGGCCAGAGCCGCCGCGGTCCCTTCGAGCACGCCCCGAACTGCAAAAAGGTCGTTCATATCCTTCAGGGTCACCGGCGTGACACGATATCCGCGACGGGGAAACGCCTCCATCAAGCCTTCGACGCAAAGACGCGCGAGCGCTTCCCGCACCGGCGTCTTGCTCATCTGCAACTGATCGGCCAATTCCGGCTCCGAAACGTCCACACCGGGCGGAAGTTCACCCATTATGACGCGTTCACGCAATATCGCATAGGCCTGCTCCGTCAGCGATTTCCCACGCTTTTCCGATGAAACCGCCGACTTGTCAGTCCTGTTCACATCTCTCTCCGTACCCCCGCGAGGCCCCAACGTCTCTGCCTGACTCCGGATTTGTCTCCAGCGCCGAGATGAGCCATGACTTCTAACACGGAATTCGATTCCGCCAATCTTGACCAACATGCTTTGACACAGCCCAGGCCAGAAATATACTACGTGGTATATCTAATTTGAGCAACATCTCGTCTATGTGCGCCCAATCCCTCGGGTCAATACGTTGCCGAAATTCTCGCAATAAATCCAAATAGCTCCGCCTCCGTCACGAATTCGATGGAGGTATGTTCGGACCAATCGGGATTCGGCATCGCCGAATCCGCTTATCTCGCAGCGCTCGGCCTTGGTTCCCGCTTTGGTATCACCTCGCTCGGTCAGTCCCCTATCGACCGGCCAGGCCTCCGTGTTCCAGAATATGCGCTCTCGGGCGGACGAATGTCTTCCTGCCGGCCTTCCAACCGGCAAGAGGCGAGGCGACCGTACGGATTGCGCTGCGCTGATCTACTGCATCGAGGACGACGATATCCGCCGCTCCTCCAACGGAAAGGCCGTGTTCGGCACGCATGATGGCGGCGGCCCGCTTGCCCACCATTTCGAACACTTGGTCGATATCTTTGTCGCGGGATAGCTGCATGACATTGGCATACAGGTTTGCCATGCGCACCAGCGATGCATCGCCGAACGGAGTGAAGGGGTTGAGTACGTTGTTGGTCGCGATGGCGGCCTCGACGCCGTCGGCAAGCAGCAGATGAGCAGGTGCGATGCCGCGCGGGGCATTGGACAGGTGATTGCGCCCCATGAGGAAAAGATCAGTCGCTGGCAGGACCGTCAGGGCGATCCCGGCCGTGGCGATCTCCCGCCCGATTGCCGAACGGTCCGCTGGGTTCAAGGTCGAAAGATTGGTAACGTGTCCGATCACGACACGTCCACCATAACCGTTCGCGCGTGTCGCCTCGACAACGGCCGGCAGGTCCGTCTTTGCCGGATCGAGGCTGAAGTCGAGGTGGAAATCCACATCGACGTCATGTTTTTTTGCGAGAGCAAATATTCGTCGGATGTGTTCTTCCGGGCGCGGGTCGGTGTAGGGGCAGCCGCCAATCATGTCCGCCCCAGTCGCCAGCGCCTCATCCAGCATCGCTTCCGTTTCGGGCTCCTGGGTCAGCCCCTCCTGGGCGAAGGCGCAGATCTGGATGTCGATCGCAAACGCAAAACGCTCCCGGACCCGTTTGATGGCCTCGAAGGATCGCATGCCAGCGCGCGGGTCGATCTCGACGAATGTCCGCATGCGGTTGGTGCCGTGAACAATGGCCTGGCGGACGATCGCTGAGGCGCGATCATGGACGTCCTCTTCGGAAAACCCAGCCTTGGCCTTGGCGGTCTCGCGTACCGCTTCCTCCAGTGTGCCGGCACAGATCGAGCAGCGCTCCAGGATGCAGGCCTTGTCCAGGTGGATATGACTGTCCACGAAGCCGGAAAACGCAAATTTTCCATCGAGGTCTTCCTCCTCGACCGCATCGCAGCGAATCTGCGGTCGCATATCGACGATGCGACCGGCCCTGATCGCGATGTCGATCGGATGCGGCTGCCGCGAGACGCGGGCGTTGCGGAGAACAAGGTCAGCCTGCATCTCTTGCCTCAAATTCCCATGGCACAGCCGTCGCTGCGCGGGTCGTGGGCGCCGTCGATCCATCCGTCGCCGCCCACGCGAATGACGCCGGCCTGACCGGATAGTGGGTTCAGTGCCGGGATGGCGATCGTCTCATGCCCGCGAGCGGACAGCGCGCCAAGGACACCCTCGCCGACGGACTCTTCGATCTTGAGATTGTCCCTTGAATCGGAAAACGTGCGGCCGAGCAGGAATCGCGGCGCGTCGAGCGCCGAAAGCGGATCAAACCCGTGGTCGATCAACCTGCTCAGGAGGACCGTGAGCGTCTGCGGTTGGCCGTCTGCCCCTTGCGTTCCGTAGAGGAGGCAAGGTTTGCCATCCCGCAACCCCATGCCCGGGTTGAGCGTGTAAAACGGTCGCTTGCCCGGCGCGAGCACGTTGGGACTTGCCGGATCGGTGCTGAAGGCAGCTCCCCGGTTCTGCCATAGGATGCCGGTGTCACCCAGCAATACGCCGCTTCCCCAATCATAATAGGTGCTTTGCAGGACACTGGCTGAACGCCCTTCCGCATCGACGGCCGCGAGATAGACCGTATCGCCGGTCTGGAAGCGGGCAGGCCACGGCATGGCTCTCTGCGGGTCGATGGCTGAGACCTTGCGTGCTAGAACTTCGTCGGCAAGCCGTTCATTGCATGCCTGCTTGACATGATCCGGATCGGCAATGCGACCGCGGTCGAGAAAAGCCTGTTTCACGGCTTCGACGCACAGATGGTAGAAGTCGGCGGAAGCGGGATCAATGTCCTGCATGGGGAGTTTCGACAGGATGCCCATAATGGCAAGCGTCGTCAGTCCCTGCGAAGGCGGGGGCGGGGCGAGAAGTTCGACATTCCGATAGGTCAGAGAAATGGGTTCGACAACCTGGGCGGATGTCTTTCCCAGGTCGCGGAAACGGATCGGACTGCCGGCTGCTTCCAGGCTGCAGGCTATCTGTTGGCCGAGTTCCCCCTCATAGAATTCGCGATGGCCATGCAGCGCCAGCCGTTCCAGCACCTTGGCAAGTTGCGGTTGCCTCTGCGTGCCCTCCGTTACGAAAAATGTACCGACGCCGGGCCAGTCCGCGATCTCCGCATTCCGGAACTCGTGCCAATATGACTGGGATCGGCTGACCGGAAAACCGCCTTCAGCCAATTCGATGGCATCGCCGAGAAGAGTTGCGAGGCTTCCGGTTCCCTGCCAGTTCTCCCGCGAGTAGCGGAGCGCTTCACCCCAGCTGTCGATCAGGGCAGCGGTCGTCAGGGCCGAAAGCGGGCCGCGTATTGGAATCGTGTCGAGCTCGGGCAAAACCTCAGCCGCCTGCCCTATGCCCATAATCGCCTTGCGTCTGCCGGTGCTGTCCGCGACGATCCAGATCGCGTCTCCGCCCAGCCCGCAGAAATGCGGATAAAGAACGGTCAGCGCCGCACCAGCCGCAACGACCGCTTCGATTGCTGTGCCGCCGCGGCGTAGCACTTTGGCACCGGCCTCGCTCGCGGCGTGGTGGGGAGTGGTGACCATGCCGCGCCGGGACCGTGCTGCAGCGGTGCTCGTCTGGCGCATGAAATCCTCCGGCAAAACCTCTTCCTTTCGGCAGTCGCGCCCGACTTCGGTCTTCAGTTCATCATTCCGACGCGGACATGTAGCGGCTGAGGATCTCAGTAATGTCGGGACCATCATCCTTTTCGTCCGCCTTGGCACGATCCTCCACCGCATGAAGGTGATGATCCATGATGCGGCTCGCCGCAACGGGATCGAGGTTCTTCAACGCCTCGATAAGGTGGATATGCTCGTCGATACCGCATTCCGCAGAATGCGGGCGGCCGAAACGGGCCAGAATCAGCGAAGAACGCGAAACGACCTGGCTGATGAAGTCGATCAGCAGTTTCGAGCCAGTCAGTTCCGCCAGGAGGATGTGAAATTCGCCAGCGAGACGGATGGAACGGGGCGAGGAGGCCCGAAGCGCCCGCTCCTCCTCCCGCACATGGCTGACCAGGGCGTCGATACCGTCTTTCGGCATGCGCTTGCACAGGCGTTCGATCACTTCCCGCTCGAGGCAGCGGCGGAGCGCAAAGACCTCTTCCGCCTCTTCCAGCGTCGGCATGGCGACGGCTGCCCCGCGGTTCGGCTTGATTTCCACCAACCCGTCGGAGGCAAGGCGGACCAGCGCATTGCGTGCACTCGTTCGGCTCACGCCAAACGTATCGCCGATCGAGTCTTCCGGGAGCTTTGTTCCAGGCTTCAGGGCCTGTTCGAGAATGGCACGACGAAGCGATGCGTAGATCGCGTCGCTTCTGGTCAGATTCGTGGACATCGCTTCGCTTTCCGCTCGAATACATTTTAAGCGGCATATTGCACAAATTTTGTACCATTTCTAGCCGCAAAGATCGCATTCAATTTTGCCTTGAAATTGCATACGAGATCATCTAGCGTTTGATCAATGCCGCTATCAACGGCGTCAAAAGTGGCATGTCGCAGCCATTTCGATGTTGTCGGTCAATTTTTCGCAGGAAACATGCATGCAAATCAATCGTCGGATTGAATACAACGTGAGGGGAATGAAATGATCAGAACAAGCAGACTGCTGGTGACCGGGGCTGCCCTGCTCGCCTTGTCGACGCCGACGATGGCCGGAACGCTGAAGTGGGGTGCATCGCGCGACATCAGCTCGCTCGACCCTTATTCCTACGGGGACAGCTTCGCGCTCGGCGTGCTCAATCACGCCTATGAAGGGCTGATGCGCTACGATCGCAATCTCAAGATCGAGCCCGCACTCGCCACGTCCTATGAAATCATCTCGCCCGCCACCTGGCGTTTCAAGCTGCGTGAAGGCGTGAAATTCCACAACGGCGCGGATTTCACCGCCGAGGATGTCCAGGCTTCGCTGTTGCGCGCCACGAACCCGAAATCGCCGCTCCGCGGCAACATTCCGGCTTACAAGGCCTCGCGCGTTATAGATGCCCACACGATCGAGATCGATGTTTCCGCCAATTATCCGCTGCTGCTCAACGACCTGACGACGATCTACATCTTCGATGCGGGCTGGCTGAAGGACAACAAGGCCGAGACCCCGACCGATGTCGGCTCGGGTGTCGAGGGTTATGCCACCTATAACGAAAACGGCACTGGCCCGTTCAAGGTCGAAAGCCGCCAGCCGGATGCCAAGACCGTCTTCGTCAAGTATGACGGATGGTGGGATAAGCCGCAGCACAATATCGACCGGATCGAACTGACGCCGATCGCGTCCAGCGCGACCCGCGTGGCCGCTCTCCTGTCCGGTGATATCGACTTTACCGACCAGGCGCCAGTGCAGGATCTGCCGCGTCTCGAGGCCGCCTCATCGCAGGTCAAGCTTCTCGAAGGTACCGATCTTCGCACCGTCATGATCGGCTTCAGCCAGCGCGATCAGCTTCTGTCGGGGGCGTCGAACCCGATGAAGGACTTGCGCGTCCGCCAGGCGATGCAACTCGCTATCGACCTTGATCTCATCCAGAAGCGGGTGATGCGCGGCAAGTCGCGCAATGCCGGCGCCCTCGTTGCCCCGCAGATCCCAGGTTATGACAAGGCGATCGACGAGCCCGTCAAGGCCGATCCGGAAAAGGCCAAGGCGCTTCTGAAGGAAGCCGGCGCCGAAGGTTTCGAGTTCGAATTCAACTGTGCCGATAGCCTGGTGAACGAAGAACAGATCTGCCAGGCCGTCGCCTCCATGTGGTCGCGCATTGGCTTGAAACCGAAGTTGGATCAGGGGCCGCGCGCCGTCCAGACGCCGAAGCGTTCGGCCGGCAAGGTGGATGTCTATACGCTTGGCTGGGCAACCCTGCCGATGCTCGACACCTACAGCCTGACGTCGCAGGTCCTGCATACGAAGGAAGGCTCCTTCGGCATCTTCAACTGGGGTGGCTGGTCCGACAAGGAGTTCGACAAGGTGACGGAAGCCTCCGCCATCGAACTCGACCAGACCAAGCGCCTTGCGATGGAAGCACAGTCGCTGAAGATCGCCAAGGATCACACCCTGATGATCCCGCTGCATCAGCAGCCTCTCGCTTGGGCGACAAGCGCGAAGGTAAAGGATTTCCCGCTCTTTTCGGATAACCTTCCCCGCCTGTGGCTGGTGAAGATGTAATCCTCAAGGCCCCCGTCGCGGAACAAGCCCGGCGGGGGCCGGTTTCTTCCTTCGTCCAGATCAAGGACCCCCGCCATGCTCGCCTTCCTCGTCAAGCGGATCGGTAATGCCGTTCTCGTCATGCTGACGGTCGCCTTCTTCGCTTTCCTGATCTTCCGTTTTCTGGGAGATCCGGTGGAGATGATGGTGAACGAGAGTGCGACCCAGTCCGACCGCGACGAACTGCGGGGCCGGCTCGGGTTGAACGATGGCTTTCTCGTCCAGTACGTCCGCTTCGTCACGAATGCCGCACAGGGCGAATTCGGCCTGTCCTGGCGTAATCAGCAATCGGTGATCGGCCTGATCGCCGAACGGTTCCCGGCCACGTTCGAACTGGTCATCATCGCCACCTTCCTGTCGCTGGTGATCGGCATTCCGCTCGGCGTCTTCACCGCGATCGGGCGAGGGCGATGGTGGGCGGAGGGACTGCAGTTCAGCTCGATCGTCGGCGTCTCTCTTCCAAGTTTCTTTGTCGGCATTATCCTGATCCTGACGTTTTCCGTCACGCTGGGCTGGCTACCGGGTTATGGCCGTGGCGATGTGATGCGCATCGGCTGGTGGTCAACCGGATTGTTGACTGCATCTGGCCGTGCCGCCGTGGTCCTGCCCGCACTTTCGCTCTCGCTTTTCCAGATCACGCTCGTCATGCGGTTGGTCCGGGCTGAGATGCTCGAGACGCTGCGTGCGGATTTCATCAAGTTTGCTCGCGCCCGGGGCGTCAAACGCCGGCCCCTCTGGTTTCGCCATGCGCTGAAGAACTGTCTGATGCCGGTCGTCACCCTGACGGCCATGCAGGTCGGCAACCTGATCGCCTTCGCGCTGGTGACCGAGACGGTTTTCCAGTGGCCGGGAATGGGCATGCTGTTCATGCAAGCCGTCACCTTCGTCGATATCCCGGTCATGGCGGCCTATCTCTGTATCGTATCCTTCATCTTCGTGACGCTGAACACGCTCGTCGATATCGCCTACGCGGTCATCGATCCGCGTCTGCGCAACGCGTGAAAAGCGCCGGGAGACTCGTATGACCGCCATCGAACCCGTCAAGCAATCCGCCCCGTCCCGTTTCGCACGCTTGCGCCAATCGGATCTGTGGTGGAGTTTCACCCAGCATCCGTCCGCGATTGCCGCCGCCGTCCTGCTGATCGTCCTGATCGGCACGGCTTTTCTTGCTCCGTGGTTCACGATGCAGAACCCTTACGATCTGGCCTCGTTGGACCTGCTCAACGCCGAAATCCCGCCGGTCTGGATGGCGGACGGGCAGTGGCCGTTCATTCTCGGCACTGATGTCCAGGGGCGCGACCTGCTTTCGGCGATCCTTTACGGTTCCCGCGCCTCGATCGTCATCGGCGCAGCCTCCGTCGCGGTTGCGCTGGTGATCGGCTCGGCGCTCGGGCTGATCGCCGGCTATTACGGCAAATGGGCCGATGGCTTGTTGATGCGGGCGGGCGACGTGCTCCTCTCCATGCCGACCATGCTGATCGCCATCCTGGTATCGGCACTCGCCCGGCAGCTTCTGCCGCCCTATCTGCGCGAGGTCGGCGCTTCGGGCGTGATCGTCTTCGCCATTTCGCTTTCGGCCTGGGTGCAATATGCCCGCACGGTGCGGGCGCAGACCATGGTCGAGCGCAATAAGGAATATGTGCAGGCTGCCCGGCTGATCCGGGTGCCGACATGGCGCATCCTGCTGAAGCATATCCTCCCCAACACCACGACGCCGCTGCTGGTGACGGCAACCCTGAATTTCGGACTGGGCATACTGATCGAAGCGACACTGTCCTTCCTTGGCGTCGGAATGCCGCCGGAGCAGCCGTCACTTGGCACGCTGATCCGCATCGGCAACCAGTACCTCTTTTCCGGCCTCTGGTGGATCGTGCTCTTTCCAGGCCTGCATCTCTGTCTTCTCGTCGTCTCCATCAACGTGCTCGGCGACTGGCTGCGCGACGCCCTTAACCCCAAACTGCGCTGAGGCATGACCATGACCGATCTCCTGATTACCAATGCAAGGCCGATGGGCGGCGCTGCCGTCGACATTCTGATCAAGGATGGCGTTATCACCGCAATCGGCCGCGGGCTCTCCGCCGAGAATATCCCTGTCGAGGACGGGGGCGGCCGGATCGCTATTCCGGGCCTGGTCGATGCCCACACCCATCTCGACAAGTCGCTTCTCGGTTATCCCTGGTATGTCAACGAAGTCGGCCCGCGCCTGATCGACAAGATCGACAACGAACGCAAGGTGAAGCGCGAATATGGTCTCGACGTGCATGTCCAGTCGATGCGACAGTCGCTGCAATCGGTCGGCTATGGCACGACGTTGATCCGCACCCACGTGGATATCGACACCGACCAGGGGCTGGCCGCGCTGGAAGGCGTCACGGAAACCCGGCGCCAGCTGGCCGGCGTGGTCGAGATCGAAATCGTCGCCTTCCCGCAATCCGGGCTGATGCGCCGGCCCGGCACCGCCGAGCTACTGGACAAGGCCATGGCCATGGGTGCCGATCTGGTCGGCGGGCTGGACCCCTGCGGCATGGACCGCGACCCCAAGGCGCATCTCGACACGATTTTCACAATCGCCGAGAAATACGGGAAAGGTATCGATATCCATCTCCACGAAGGCGGCGCGCTCGGCACCTTTTCCATGGAAATGACCTTCGAGCGTATCCGGGCCTTGAGCATGCAGGGCAAGGTCGCCGTAAGCCACGCCTTCTGCCTCGGAGATCCGGACTGGAACGCAACACAGGCGCTGATCGACACATGCGCCGAGCTGGATGTGCCGATCTTGACGACTGCCCCGCCATCGCGGGAAGTGCCCTCCCTCAGGCGCCTGCGCTCGGCCGGCGTGCGCTTTGGCGCCGGCATCGACGGTTTCCGGGACACCTGGGGACCCTACGGCAATGGCGACATGCTGGAGCGCGCCATGCTGCTCGGCATGAAGAACAACCTGCGGCGCGACGACGAGCTGTTGATGGCACTCGACGTCTGCACGACCGGCGGCGCCATCGCCATGGACCGGCATGCGCACGCGCTTGAAGTCGGCGGTCGGGGCGATGTCGTGATCGTCGAGGGCGAGAGCGTCGGCGAGGCAATCGTCACCCATCAGCCGCGCAAGCTGGTGGTCACGGCCGGAAACGTCGTGGCACGCGACGGTGCAAGCCTGCGAGCCCGGCCATGACGACAGCCTGGTCCGCCCTCCCCCTCGGCAAACGGCCGGCCGGCCGTTGGGCGCTTGCGTCGCGTTTCGCGATCGCCGACCTTCCGGAAGGCCGCCGCCTCATCACCGACGGTGAAGTGGTCATCGAGAGCGATCGCGTCATTTGGGTCGGTCGCCGGTTCGAAGGGGAGCTTTCTGCCCGCTATGACATGGGCGACGCTCTCATCGGCCCGGGTTTCGTCGATCTCGACGCTCTCTCCGATCTCGACACGACCGTGCTCGGCATGGACAACCAGCCCGGCTGGAAGAAAGGCCGAGTCTGGCCCGCGGATTACGCCGACCGGGCCTACGAGATGTATTCGCAAGAGGAACTCGCCTTCCAGAAGCGTTATGCCTTCGCACAGCTTCTGCTAAACGGCATCACCTCGGCGCTGCCGATTGCTTCCCTGTTCTATCGCGCTTGGGGCGAGACGGTGGCGGAATTCGAGGCGGCTGCCGTCGCCGCCGAAGATCTGGGCCTGCGCGTCTGGCTCGGGCCGGCCTATCGCACCGGCGGCGTGATCCTCGACGAGGCGGGCACGATGCAGCCTGTCTTCGACGAAGAGCGCGGTCTTGGCGAGTTGGCAGCCGCAGCAGCGTTTGCCAAGCGGGTGCAGGGCTCCGCCGGCGGACTGGTCTCGGGCATGTTCGCCCCGGATCGGGTGGAGACCTGCACCGAGGCGTTGCTCCATCGGACGTTTGCCCATGCGGACGAACTGGACATGCCCGTGCGCCTGCACATGGCGCAGGGCGAAATGGAATTGCAGACCGTCCGGCGCCTGCATGGCATGACCGCCCCGCAATGGCTCGATCGCCTCGGCGTTCTTTCATCCCGCCTGATCGCGCCGCATGCAACGGTGGCGACCGATGATGATCTGCTGTGTTATGCGGCGAACGGCGTGACTGTCGCCCATTGCCCACTTGTATCCGCGCGCCACGGCTCCTCGCTGAAGTCCTTCTCGATGCTGAAGGCGAAAGGCATCCGTCTCGGCATGGGTACGGACACGGCACCGCCCGACATGGTGCTGAACATGGCCGTCGGCATGATGGCGAACCGGCTCGCGGAAGGCAAAGGCGATGCCGGATCGGCGGCCGAATTTTACGATGCCGCGACGCTCGCCGGCGCCGACGCGCTAAAACGCCCGGATATCGGGCGCATCACGCCGGGGGCCAAGGCCGATATCGCCGTGTTTGATATGGCCGATCGGATGATTGCGCCGCGCATCGATCCGATCCAGACGCTTGTCTATGGTGCGACCGGCCGCGTCACCCGCGCGACGATCGTCGATGGCCGCCTCTGCATGCGCGACGGAGCTGTGGCCGGGATCGACCTTGCGGCCGCGCGGGCCCAGGTTCAGACGCAGTTCGAGGGGCTGATCGCGCGGTATCCCGAGCGGACATTCGGCCATCCACCGGTGCAGGAGATTTTCCCGCCGAGCTATCCTCTGGTCGAGAACGAGCCATCGTCATGAGCACCGCCAGCCCTTCCCCTGCCCTCGAAGTCAAAGGCCTCTCAGTCGAATTTCCGACACGCAGGGGAATATTGACGGCCCTGTCCGATGTATCGCTGACGATCGAACGCGGCGAGATTCTCGGCGTGGTCGGCGAGTCGGGGGCCGGAAAATCGATGACCGGCATGGCCGTTCTCGGCCTTCTCGAACCTCCCGGCCGAGTCTCCTCCGGCGAAATTCGCATCGCCGGCAAGCGCACCGACAATCTCAGCGATGATGAAATGGAAAGCGTGCGCGGTCGCATGGTCGGCGCGATCTTCCAGGACCCGCTGACTTCGCTCAACCCGCTTTTCTCCGTCGGCCAGCAGTTGGTCGAAACGATCAGGCTGCATTCCGACCGAAACCGGACGGAGGCCCGTGTCCATGCGGTCAACCTTTTGAAACAGGTCGGCATTCCCGGCGCCGAGGAGCGTATCGATCACCATCCGCACCAGTTCTCGGGAGGCATGCGCCAACGGGTTGTGATCGCGCTGGCATTGGCCGGAAATCCGCAGTTGATCATTGCCGACGAGCCCACGACGGCGCTGGACGTATCGATCCAGGCGCAGATTACCACGCTCTTGCGCAGGCTCTGCCGCGAGCAGGGTGCCGGCGTTATGCTGGTCACCCACGACATGGGCGTCATTGCCGAGACGGCCGATCGGGTGGCGGTCATGTATGCCGGCCGCGTCATTGAAGTCGGCGCCGTCGAGGATGTGCTGGCCCGGCCGAAACATCCTTATACGCGCGGGCTGATGGGCTCGATCCCCGCACTCGGCGCCCGCGTCGAGCGGCTCACGCAGATCGATGGCGCGATGCCTCGCTTAAATGCCGTTCCCCCCGGCTGCGCCTTCAATCCCCGCTGTCCCGAGGCAGGGTCGCGCTGTCTTCAGGTTCGACCGACCCTGATGCCCGAAGGGCAAGGCGCTGTAGCCTGTTTGCTCCATGATGGAGGCGTCGCATGAGAAGTCCATTGAACGCCCTTGAAGTCGACCAGCTCACGCGGGTCTTTGACGTCTCCTCGCCCTGGCTGAACAGGATGATCGAGCGGAAGCCGAAACGGTATCTGCGTGCGGTCCAGGATGTGACCTTCGTCGTCCAGAAGGGCAAATGCCTCGCGCTTGTGGGGGAGTCTGGTTGCGGCAAATCGACGGTGGCGCGGCTGGTGACGGGACTTTACGAGCCCACCGAAGGTGCCATCATTTTTGCGCAAGCGAATGATGGCACTCCGATGGAAGCCCAGATGATTTTCCAGGACCCCCATGCAAGCCTCAATCCGCGCTGGCGCGTCGGCGACATCATCGCCGAGCCGATCCGCGAATTCGCACTACGCGACAGTGGCGAGGCAACTGCCGTGCGCGTCGCCGAGTTGCTGAAGGTCGTTGGTCTTTCGCCGGATGATGCAGGACGTTATCCGCACGAATTCTCGGGTGGCCAGCGGCAGCGCATATCGATTGCCCGGGCGCTGGCGAGCGAGCCGGAATTCCTCGTCTGCGACGAGCCGACCTCGGCGCTGGACGTCTCGGTTCAGGCACAGATCCTCAACCTGATGCGCAAGCTTCAGGACGAACTCGGCCTGACCTATCTTTTCATAAGCCATAATCTTGCGGTCGTGCGTCACATGGCGGACCGGATCGCCGTCATGTATCTCGGCCGGATCGTCGAGGAGGCGGATACGGAGGTCCTGTTCGCCAATCCACAGCATCCCTATACGCAGCTGCTGTTGCAGACGATCCCCAACGTCGCCTCGCCCAATCGCGACCGGCAATTGATGGGCGGCGAGCCCCCCAGCCCGCTCGATCCGCCGAAAGGCTGCTCGTTCCATCCGCGCTGTCCGCTCGCGTTGGACATATGCAGTCAGGTCGCACCGGCCGTGCGCGCCCGGAAGGGCGGCGGAGCTGTCGCCTGCCATCTTGCGCCGCAATTTTGAACATGCGGCGTCGTAAACGGATCAGGGAATTTCCATGAATACAATGAACACGGTTTTCACCAACGCAAGGACGGCCGATGGCCTTCTGCACGACATCGGCGTCGAGAATGGCCGGATCAAGTCGATCGATCCGGCTGGTTCGGCGGCGACGGCGGGCACGGTCAACGACATTGCCGGGGATCTGCTGGTTCCCGGTTTCGTCGAGGGACATATCCATCTGGACACCAGCTTCTACGGTGGCAAATGGGTACCGCACCGCCCATGCACCAATGGTTTCGACGTCCATGAGCGAGTCGCCTTCCAGGCGGAGAACATGGCGGAGGCCGAGCCGATGGGGGAACGCGCCCGCAACCAGCTCGAACTCTGCATCGCGAACGGCACGCTGCAGATGCGCAGCCATGTCATGGTGGACGGTTCGGTCGGACTGAGGTCGCTGGAAACGGTGCTTGCCGTACGGGAGCAATACAAGGACGTCATCGATATCCAGCTCGTCGCCTTTCCCCAGAGCGGCATTCTGAAAAGCCCCGGCACGCCGGAGCTTCTGGACGAAGCCATTCGCCTCGGCGCGGATCTTGTCGGCGGCCTCGATCCGGCGAGCTTCGACCGGGATGTCAACGGCCATCTCGACGTGGTGTTCGGCGTGGCGGATAAACATGGCGTCGATATCGACATCCATCTGCACGACGCCGGAAGCATGGGCGCCTTCACGATCGAGGAGATTTGCGCCCGGACCACCGCGCTCGGCTTGCAGGGGCGTGTCGCGGTCAGCCACGCTTACGCCTTGGGTGACCTCACGCCGGATGCGGCCCGCAAGATTGCCGCCACCATCGCGAAAAGCGGCGTCTCGATCATGACCAATGCGCCGGGCAATCACGTCTTCCCGCCGGTCGCTTTGCTGCGCCGCGAAGGCGTCACCGTCTTCAGCGGCAGCGACAATATTCGGGATTCCTGGTGGCCCTATGGCGATGGCGACATGCTGCGTCGGGCGGAAATCATTGGGTACCGCTCCGGCTTCTATACAGATGAGGAACTGAAGGCAGCCTTCGACATCGTCACCACAGCAGGTGCGAAAGCGTTGCGGATCGAGAGTTACGGGATCGAGGTCGGAGCCAAGGCGGATTTCGTGACGCTCCCGGCCGCTCATCTGCCGGAGGCGGTCGTCGCATTTCCGAAGGGCCGAAGGGTCTTCAAGGCGGGGCGGCTTGTCGCGGAAAACGGTAAGGTCATCCGCTAGCCGGCCTCGACCGAAGCCCAACGCGTTTGACATGCATCCGACGCGCTGGGCTTGATGCCACCGGCGACCGCATTTCTTGTCGATTGATGGAGCCAGGAAGCAGGTCCTTCTATGACGCACCAGCCGCCACCGATCCGACCTCATGATCAAAATTGCTGCTCTTTTAGCCCAACCTATTTTGTGCAGGCTAAGCCGCCGGCGGCGACCTCGACCCCTCGAAGTGCCGCAGAGGGTCTGTCGTCACCTAAACGAACTGCGCGCGGGTGGATGAAGGGCAAGGCCTACGGCCGATCCGCCCGCGATCTCCCCGACTGAGGAGGGATCTCACAAGACATCCCCTGTTAACCGGGCATTTGGTGTCTGGAGCGGAGGAATTCCATCAAGTCACTGGCTGGCTTGGGCAAAGCGCGGCGGGTTGATGCAATCTGCCGCACATCGAAGCCCAATTCATCTCCAGCGAAATCGACCTTAACCAGATCACCGCGCTCGAGATCAGCCGCTACGCTCCGTTCCAGCGAACAGGCAATGCCTACACCAGCAACCACGAACTCGCGCAGGAACTGGTACTCCGTCGCCTGCGCCGCGACCTTTACGTGGCTAATACCGGCATTCGCCAAAAGCTTCGAGACACCGCGTCCAAACAGCGAAGAAGGCGGAGGGCCTACGAAGTCGTAGCGTGCCACGTCCTGCGGCTTGACACGCTTGCGGTGGGCAAGCGGGTGGTTCGGCGAGGCAATGAGAACCAGCTTCTCCCGGCCGATAGTTTCAGCCCGGACGCCTCGCAGGTCTTCGTTACCCAGAAAACAGCCGACGTCGGCCACGCCATCGCGAACCTCCGAAAAAACATCCTCCTGTTTGCCAATTCTTAGGACGAGCTGGATATCCGGCCGCGCTATCGCAAAGTCTGTCAGATCCTTTCGCAGAACAAAATTGGCAAGGCTTCTCTGGCACGATAGAACGACCTGCTGACCGGTCTCACCTCGGATCTTCACGACATCTGCCCGCATGTCGTCGGCCTCGGCCAGGAACTCGCGCGCATGTTGCAAAACGCTGCGACCGATCTCGGTCAGCAACGGCTTGCGGCCCCGTCGGCGCACGAAGATCTGGCCGCCGATTTCCTTCTCGATCGCCATGATATGGGCGCTGACGGAGGGTTGGGCGATGCCGAAACGATCGGCGGCGGCCGCGAAGCTTCCCTCCTCGACCACTGCAACCAGAACTTCCATGCGCCGGAGCGTGATATTGAACATGGTGATAACCTATAGCCTATAGGCTATCAAACCTAAAGCCCCTCAACCCGTTGCTAGTTATCGTTCGAATGGATCAAATGTCATTCGAGGATGAGGAATGACATGAACAATCGCAATAGGAGCCTGACGCTTTAGCCGTCAGCCGGAGTGTTCCTGCCACCGCTGGCCGAGGTCTCGGCCCAATCCGCAAAGATTACAATATTCCGCATGGGCTCCATGCGGGCAGGAGGACGCATGAATATTGTCGGAATTGATATTGGCGGTACGTTTACCGATCTGGTCGGTTATGTCGACGGCAGGATCGTGACGTCGAAGACTTCGACCGTGCCGGCCGATCCGACCCAGGGCATCGCCCGCAGCCTCGAGCTTGCGAACTGCGATCCCAACGAACTCAACGAGATTCTGCACGGTTCGACGATCGCCATCAACACGGTGCTGGAGCGCAAGGGCGCCCGCACCGCGCTGATCACCACGAGCGGCTTCCGCGACGTTTATGCGATCGGCCGTTCGAACCGCATCCAGGCCTTCAACCTGTTCTTCAAACGCCCGCAGCCGCTGGTGCCGCGCAGCCTGACCTTCGAGATTCCGGAACGCGTGCTTGCATCGGGCGAAGTGCTCGAAGCGCTGGACGAGAAGGCGGTTGCGGCCGTCATCGCCGAGATCGAAGCGGCCGGCATCGAGTCCGTCGCGGTGTGCCTCCTGCATTCCTGGGCGAATCCCGATCACGAGCGCCGCGTCGGCGACATGCTGCGCAAGGCGCTGCCGAATGTCTTCGTGACGCTGTCGCATGAAATCCTGCGCGAATACCGCGAATACGAGCGCTCCTCGACCACCGCGCTCAACGCTTTCGTCGGCCCGCGCGTCGAAGGTTATCTGAAGCGTCTCGAAACTTATCTCCGTTCCGGCGCCTTCGACGGCAAGATCCATATCATGCGATCGAACGGTGGCGTGATGTCGATTGGCCAGGCGCAGGAACAGCCGGTCTCGATGATGGAATCCGGTCCGGTGGCCGGCATGATCGGCGCCGGGCGTCTGGCCAAGCTGCTTGGCCTCAAGCGCTGCATCGGCTTCGACATGGGCGGTACGACCGCCAAGTCGAGCCTGATCACCGATGGAGCGCCGGCTATCGAAACCGGTTACGTGATCGGTGAAGAAGCCGACGGCCAGCCGATGCAGCTGCCGGTCGTCAACATCGTCGAAGTCGGCGCCGGCGGCGGTTCGATCGCCTGGGTCGACAATGCGGGTGGTCTGCATGTGGGTCCCCAGAGCGTCGGTGCCGATCCGGGCCCTGCCTGCTATGGCAAGGGGGCGGACTTGCCCGTCGTCACCGACGCCGACCTCATTCTAGGCCGCATCAATCCGCAGCGCTTCCTCAACGGCGGCATGCCGCTCGACAAGGCGGCCTCCGAACAGGCGATGCTGAGCAAGGTCGGCAATACGCTGAAGCTCAATCCGGTCGAGGCAGCGCTCGGCGTTGCGAAGATCGCCGACAGTTCCATGTCGCTGTCGGTGCGTGCCGTCTCGATCAACAAGGGCATCGACCCGCGCGATACCGCGATGATCGCCTTCGGGGGCGCCGGTCCGCTGCATGCGATCGCCATTGCCCGCGAGATCTACATTCCGCTGGTCATCATCCCGAAACTGCCGGGTACTTTCTCCGCACTAGGCATGCTGATGGCGTCCTGGCGCCAGGATTTCGTCCAGACGTTCATCGGCCGCGTCGGCGAGCTTTCCGAGGCTGGCGTCGAGAAGGTCTATGCGGAGCTCGTTGCCACCGGCCGCGAACAGATGAAGCGCGACGGGATTGCCGAGAACAAGGCGGATCACCGCTTCTTCGCCGACCTGCGTTATGTCGGCCAGGAACATGCGATCTCGATCCCGATCGAAAATACCGGCATGCTGTCCGGCGACACCAGCGAAGTCCGCAAGCGTTTCGACACCGAGCATGACCGCCGCTACAGCCAGTCAGCGCCGACCGAAGCGCTCGAAATCGTCAGCCTGCGCCTGGTCCTGACTGCTGCCCGCACCGACAACGTCGCCGAGGAATGGCTGTCCCGCCCGTGGGAGCCGGAAGCTGAAGCAGAAGTCGGCAGCCGCGACGTGGTTTTCAACGATGCGGCAAAGCCGCTGAAGACAGCGATCTACTGGCGCCCGGCGCTGCCGGCCGGCTTCAAGCTCACCGGCCCTGCGGTCATCGAAGAACCGAATTCCACCATCCTGATCCATCCCGGCGACGAAGTCGTCGTCCATGAGGCAGGCCATCTCCTGGTGACGCTCGCCAAGCAGAGCGAGGAATAAGACATGACCCCGATGAAGAACGATCCGATCACCGTTGAAGTCGTCCGCAATGCCATCGTCGCCTATGCCGACGAGATGGCCGAGGCGCTTTGCAAATCCGCCTACAACATGATGATCTATGAGGTCCGCGACTATTGCTGCGGCCTGATCGACACGACCGGCCGGATGATCTCGCAGAACCGCGGCGGCCTGCCGATCTTCCTCGCCGATCTCGGCATCGCCGTCGAGGACGGCATCAAGAAATACGGGCTCCAGGGTTTCGAAGAGGGCGACGTCCTCGTGATGAACCATGGCCATATCTGCGGCCAGCACCTCAACAACGTCGTCGTCTACGCGCCCTGCTTCCATGACGGCGAGCTGATCGGCTTTGCCGCCAACCGCGCCCATTGGGTAGATATCGGCGGCGGTCGCCAGGGTTTCGGCTCCAACGCGACCACCGATATCTTCTCCGAAGGCCTGCAGATGCGGTCCCTGAAGATCTACAAGGCCGGTGAACTCAACGACACGCTCTACCAGATCATCCAGGACAATATCCGTTATCCGGATGCCAGCCTCGGCGACCTGCGTGCCCAGGTGGCGTCCTGCCAGATCGGCGCCAAGCGTTATGCCGAACTGGTCGCCCGTTACGGTCGCGGCGTAGTGGAAAGCTGCGTCGAGACCATCTGGGACCAGACCGACAAGGCCGCCCGCCAGGTGATCGAACGCATTCCGGACGGCACCTATTCCGCCGAGAGCTTCCTCGACAATGACGGCCGTGATCTCGCGACGCCGCTACGCATCGCCGTCAAGGTGATCGTGTCAGGCTCGACCATCACCGTCGATTTCCACGGCATGCATCCGCAGGTCAACGGTCCGCTGAATTCCGGCCGCTCGGGCGGCATCGCGGCGGCCCGCGTCGCCTTCAAGGCGCTGACCTCGCCGGAACTCGACGTCAACGAAGGCTGCTTCCGTGCTCTCAACGTCGACCTGCCGGACGGCACGATCCTATCTGCCCGTCCGCCGGCCGCGCTCGGCCAGTGGAGTATCGCGCTACCTACTGTCATCGACACGATCCTCAAGGCGTTGGCGCCGGCCGTGCCGGAACTGATCCCGGCTGCCCATAAGGGCGACATGGGCGGTTGCTCGTTCTTCGGTTTCTATGACGACGGTTCGCGCTTCCTGTTGATGAACATCTTTGGCGGCGGCTGGGGTGGTCGCCCGCATGAGGACGGCGAATCCGCTGCTGTCTCGGTCTGCCAGGGCGACGTGCGCAATACGCCGGTCGAGCTGCAGGAGATCAAGTATCCGTTCATCGTCGAGAAGCACGCCCTGCGTCCGGACTCCGGCGGTGCCGGCGAACATCGCGGCGGCCTCGGCATCGAGCTCACCTATCGCTGCCTGCGCGCCTGCCGCGGCAACATCAACTTCGACCGCACCGTCACCCCGCCCTGGGGCCTGCATGGCGGCCATGCCGGCGAGGTCAGCGTGGCGATCATCGACCGCGCCGACGGCACGCAGCTGCGGGTCAACAAGGCGACCGACGTGCACTTCACGCCGGGCGATCGCATCACCTTCCTCACCGCCGGCGGCGGCGGCTACGGAGATCCCAGAAAGCGCTCGCGCTCGGATCTGGACGAGGATATCGCCAATGGTCTCGTCTCGAAGGAAGCGGCTGTCCGTGATTACGGCTATGTCGAGCCGCAGATGCCGCGCCGCATCGCAGTGAACGGCTGAGGACATGGCGATGATCGGCGAAATCCGCAAGAAACGGTTGATCGAGGCAATGCTGGAGGCAGGGCTGGACGGCCTCGTGCTCTACGGTAATGCTTGGCAGAACGACTACCTGCGTTATGCCGCCGATTTCGGCATTCTGGAAGGTGAGGGACTGGCGGTCGTCACGCGCGATGGCGAGGTGACCCTCTATCTCGACGACGAGCTGGAAGGCGAGCGCGCCGCGGTCGAATGCCCCGAGGTCAAGACCGTCGTTGCGGGCGACCTGATCGCCACGGTGTCGGGCATCATCGCCCGGCTCGGCAACAGCCGCATCGCTGCCGGCCCGAAACGTCATCTGCCGTATGGACTTGCCGCCCAGCGTGGCGACCTGCGTTTCGAGGACGCGACCGCGCTGGTCGATCGCTTGCTGATGGTGAAATCCGCCGACGAGTTGAATGCCGTGCGTAGCGCCGCACGGCTGGCGGACGAGGGTTATGCGGTGTTCCGCAATGCTGCCGCCGTCGGCAAGAAGGATTACGAGCTGATCGCCGAGATCGAGTCCTTCTTCCGCAACGAAGGTGTCGACGACAATTTCATGATCATCGGCGTCGGCGGCCCGGAAGTGCGCGGCATGGCGCCACCGCTCGGCAAGATCCTGAAATCCGGCGATCTGGTGACGACCGAGCTTACCCCTTGCGTCAACGGCTATTACGTCCAGATCTGCCGCACGCTGGTGATCGGCGAACCGAACGAGGCGCAGCGCAAGGTTTTCGGTATCTACAACGACGCGCTGGAAGCCGGCCTTGCGGTAGTCAAGCCCGGCGTGACCGCAGCCGATATCGCCCGAGCCGAGAACGACATTTTTCGCGCTCATGGTCTCGGTGAGTATGTGACCAGCGAATATACCCGCGTGCGCGGCCACGGCCTTGGTCTCTTTCCGGATACCAAGCCGCATATTCTCGAAGACGTATCCACGGTAATCGAGGAGGGCATGTCCCTGATCGTGCACCCGAACACCTATAATCCCGAAATCGGTTATTTCGTGCACGGTGACTCGCTGATCGTCCGCGCCGACGGGCCGGAAATCTTGACGAGGACGCCGCGCGAACTGTTCTCGGTCGGCGCCCGGAGGGCGGCGGCATGAGACACGGTCTGATCCAGTGGCGCGAAAATGAACTCTCCCTCGCGGACGTAAAGGCGCGGCAGGCCCACCTGCAGCAGGCGATCGTCGCTGCCGGCCTCGATGGGGTGCTGATCTATACCAACCATGTGCGCTCGGCCGGCGTCACCTGGGTTTCCGGGTTTACGCCCTACTGGTCGGATGGCCTCGTCCTGGTGCTGCGCGAAGGCCTGCCGATCTTCTTGACGGCGCTGTCGAAGCGCGTCGGGGAATGGGTCAAGTCCGTGGCCCCGACCTTCGAAGTGGCTCATTCGCCCTTCCCGGGCAAGCTTGCCGGCGAGCGGCTCGCCAAGGTGGATGCAAAGCGCCTCGGCGTGGTCGAACTCGACCGCATGCCGGGCGGCGTGGTGGACGAGATCCTGTCCGTCCTGCCAGTCGAGCTTTCCGATGCGACGGAGCTTTTCACCGCGGTTCGCGGCCAGGCGGATCGCGCCGAGCTCGATCTCGTGCGCCACACCAACAATATCGCCCACGAGGCTTTCAAGGCTGGCGATATCGACAGCAGATATGCCGGTGATTTCACCGGTCCGGTCGAGCGCGCCGTGCGGCTTGCGGGCGCCGAGGAATGCTACGTTGCTGTCGCTCCCGACCTTTCCAAGGATCGGCGTTTCATCCGCACCGGCGGGCAAGAACTCGGCCGCACCTTCGCGGTGCGCCTGTCGATCGCCTACAACGGCGTCTGGGTTCGCCGCATCGAAACCTTCTCTGCTGTTTCCGAAATCGCCGCGCGCCTCTCCTCCGTGGGCGCGGAGCTGGACCGGGCGTCTCCCGCCCTGCCGGCCGACGGCTCGATTTCGGCTTTCTATCTGCCTAATGGCGCCAAGCTGATCGACTGGCATCTCGAAGCGCCCCACGGCACCCGGCCGCTGAAGGTCGTGGCGGATGCGCGAACGCCACTTGCCGCGCCGGTCCCCTACGGCATCCTGACGACCGCGTTTACCCTCGACGGCGAGACGATCGTTGCCTCGCGGCCGGTCGGGATTGGTAACGGTTCCATGCGGGAGGCAGCCGAATGAACGCAGGCGACCTCGTTTCCATTCTTCTGACGATCGATGGCGCGGACGAAAGCCTCCGCGATCTCGTCAACTCGCATACCGTCGACGCGCTTGTTTGTCTGGCGGCTGGTGCCGGTGCGACCGAAGGTTCCTCACTGCTCGCCTTCTATCGCGAAACCGGTGCCCGCGACGCACTCTCCTCTGCTGCGGGCGCGTCGGCGGCTATCCGTTTTACGGAATGGGACGCGATCCACGTGCCTTCCTGCGCGACGCCCGATGCCATGGCTGTACCGGCGGCGCTGATTTTCGCTCAGGATCATGCGGTCTATGTGAAGGCGGTTGCCGCCGGTCACGCCGTTGGGGTGGCGCTTTCGGAGGCTGTCGGCGGCGTTTCGGCCTTGCCGGAAACCTGGCCGGGCCTGTTTGCGGCACCTGCCGTGGCGGCGGTGAGTGCAGCAATAGCGCTCAGTCTTTCGGACGAACAGGTTGCGCAGGCGCTGGTGCTGTCCATGGCGGGCAGTTCGGGCCGCAACGGCCGTCCGTCGGGCATGCCGTCGGCCCGCTGGCTGGTGATCGGCGAAGCGGTATTGAAGGGCATTCGAGCGGCGCTCGCTGCGAAAGCGGATATCAAAGGCGACCTCGAACTCCTCTCTCCAGGCTGGATGAAGGGACAGGCAGCGGCAGCCGTTGCCTTGGAACCTGCCCATGTCGATCCGCTGGCGATCGCGCGGGTCGGAATGAAGCCCTTCGTCTCCGCCCGTCAGGGCGTCAATGCGATACAAGCTTTCCGTCATCTGCTGGAAAAGGGCGTCGATCCCGGCGCCGTCGATAGTGTCGAGGTTTTTCTGCCACCCGTGGCAGCACCCGTCGCCAGCCGGCCGCTTATGGCCGAAGATCGGTTGTCGACCATCGCCCATCTGGGACTGCAGCTCGGCATCGCTGCCCTTGAGCCTGCAAGGCTGACGGATGTGGATCGCTCACGTCCCTTCAATGCGGAAGTCCTGGCCTTTGCCGAGCTCGTCACGATCACGGCCGATGAGACGCTCGCCGGCGAAGGCTGGCCTGCGCGTGTTGTCCTGACTGAAAAGGGACAGACACGCGAGGGCATCTGGCCTCAGGCTTGTGGTGAGGACGCGCAGGCTATGCTCGGCCGCAAGATCGAAAGCCTTCCCGCCAAGACGGCGCGGCATTTGCAGCGGCTGGAAGCCGCGCTTGCCGATGCCGATGCGGCCGCGGTGCAGGAGGCCCGCAGCCTCCTCATGGAGCTTACGGATGCCTCTTTCCCGAGGAGCGAGGCGGCCTGAAGGGACACTGGAACTTATGAAAAACGGATGCCGCAGGGAGTGCCGGCATCACAAGGAGGAGAGAATGCTGAAATTTCTGAAAACCATGGCGACTGCGGCGGCATTTGCCGCGCTGTCCTTTCAGGCGGCGAGCGCCCAGGCGATTGAGAAAAAGGACATCACGATCGGCCTTCCGCTCAATACCTCGACCCTGCTGCCGATCTATGTTGCCGATGCCCAGGGCTTCTTCAAGGAAGAGGGCATCAACGTGAAGATCGTCGCTTTCAAGGGCGGCACGGACCTGGTGCGCGGCATGGTCGCCGGCGCGGTCGATATCGGCGTCGGCGCTTTCTCGGAAGCGCTTGTCGGGGTCGAAACCGGCCAGGGCGTGAAGATCTTCTACGGCGGCTTCAACATGGCCGTCTTCGACTGGTATTCGGTGCCGTCGATCAAGACGCTCGAAGAAGCCAAGGGCAAGCGCTTCGGCATCTCGACCTTCGGTTCGTCGACCGACTTCCTGACCCGTTATGCGCTGAAGACCAAGGGCATCGACCCGAAGAGCGAAGTGCAGATCGTCCAGGGTGGCGGCTCCGTGCCGCGCCTCGCTGCGATGGAAGCCGGCCAGCTCGAAGTCAACATCTTCGCGACGCCGGAAAAGTTCATGGCGGCCGATCGCGGCTTCAACCTGATCCTGCAACAGAAGTCGATCGCCCCGGATTTCCCGTTCCACTGCTTCTATGCGCGTGAGGATTTCATCAAGAACGATCCGAATGCCATCAAGGCGGTGCTCCGCGGCTTTGCCAAGGCTGTACGGTGGTCCAAGGCCCACAAGGAAGAATCGGTCAAGCTTCTGGCCTCCAAGCTCGGTCTCGAGGAAACCTATCTCAACCGCGGCTACGACGACTTCATTGACGAGATCTTCGAAGACGGCCGTCTGGCGAGCGACGCGGGCATGAAGGCTTTCTGGGACGTCGGCATCATGAACGGCACCTACAAGGCGCCCATGCCGGTCGAGAAGTATTGGGTCGGCACGTTCCACGACACCTATAATGAATGGAAGCCCAAGTAAGCCTTCCATTTGTATGAGAATATAACGAGAGCGGGCGGAGGCCCGCTCCAGGAGGAAATGAAAGTGGCGCAGATTGAAATCCGCGATCTCGGGATCGATTACCGCAAGCCGAAGAGCAACGAGGTGTTTTCCGCTGTCGACAATGTCGCATTGTCGGTCGAAAAGGGCGAATTCGTCACTATCGTCGGATCGAGTGGTTGCGGCAAGAGCACGCTTCTGATGGCAGTCGCGGGGCTCGTCAGCCTGACGCGTGGCTCGATCCAGATCGATGGCAAACAGATCAATGGTCCGGGTCCCGATCGCGCCGTCGTGTTTCAGGAGGCCTCGCTTCTTCCCTGGCGTTCGGTGCGCGGCAACGTCAAGTTCGGGCTCGAAATGCAGCGCTGGAACGGCGGCGATCTCAACGAACGGGCCATGCAGATGATCCGCCTCGTCGGTCTCGGCCGCTTCTCCGACTATCATCCGCACCAGCTTTCCGGCGGCATGCGCCAGCGCGTCAACATCGCCCGGGCGCTCGCCGTCGATCCGCAAGTGTTGCTGATGGACGAGCCATTCGGGGCGCTCGACGCCCAGACCCGCGAGATCATGGGCACCGAATTGCTGCGCATCTGGGAGCGTGACAAAAAGACGGCGTTGTTTGTGACGCACGATATCGACGAAGCGATCTTCCTGGCCGATAAGATCGTCGTCATGGGCCGCAATCCGGGTCATATCAAGGAAGTGATCAAGGTCAATCTGCCGCGTCCGCGCAATGAGGCGATCCTCGACAGCGAGGATTTCCACGAACTGCGCAAGCGTTTGCGCGCCCATCTGGCTGAAGACATGTCCAGCATGCAGCTGGTGCAGGAGGTCGCATGAGATCGGCAGAGATGACCGCCGAACCGGCGGAAGCCCGGCAGCTTTCCCTTTCCTTCCTGCACCCATCCCGCTCGGCGGTGATTGGCACGCTGGCCGTCATCGCATTCCTCGTCCTTTGGCAGATCGCGCCCGCCATGGGCTGGGTGAACGGCCGCTTCACCAGCCGGCCGACCGAGGTGTTCTTCGCGGCTATCGACGTCTTCAAGAACGATAACTTCCTCTTTCACGCGCGCATCAGCCTGACGGAATTCTTTGCGGGTTTCATCCTTGCGATCGTGGTCTCCATTCCGCTCGGTGTGCTGCTCGGCACGTCGAAGATCGCCCGCTACCTGATCGATCCGCCGCTGATGGCGCTCTACATCGCCCCGACGCTGGTGCTGCTGCCGATCATGGTGATCTGGCTCGGCATCGACATGGCGCCGAAGATCGCCGTCGTTTTCTTAGGGGCGGTTTTCCCGATCGTTCTCAACACCATGGCCGGCATGAGCGAGGCGGATCCGCGGTTTCTGCGGATGGCGCGTTCGTTCGGCGCAAGCAAGTTCGACATCTTTACGCGCGTCCTGGTGCCCGGCTCGTTGCCGGCGCTGCTGACCGGCCTGAGGCTCGCCGTTGGTCGTGCCGTGCTCGGCGTCATCGTCGGCGAGCTGTTCGTGTCGCAGGCGGGCATCGGTTACCAGCTCAATCTCTATGGTTCCGCCATGCGCATCGACCGCCTGCTCGTCTATGCACTGATCGTCAGCGCCTTCGGCTACACGCTGACCGTCTTGGTCCGCTCGGTGGAGAACAAGGTCCGCGACTGGAGGTCGAAATGATCGCCGAACTTTTCTATCGCCGCCAGGCGCTTGTGCTCGGCACGCTGTCGATGATCGGCATCGTGGTTTTCTGGCAGATCGCCGTCGACACCGGTTTCATCAATCCGTTCTTCATATCGACGCCAAGCCAGGTCGCCGCCGAATTCATCACTCAGTTCGAAGACGGTTCGGTCGCCACAAATGTAGCGGCAACGCTCTATTGCTTTGCCTGGTCTCTCGGTCTTGCCACCGTGGTCGGCATCATCCTCGGCATGCTGGCCGGCTGGTTCGCGGATGTGGAATCGGCGCTCGAACCGTTCATCTGGTTCAAATATTCGGCTCCGACAGTCGCCTTCTATCCGCTGTTCGTCGCCTGGCTCGGCTACGGCACGCCGACCATCATCGCGATCGCCTTCCTGTTCGCGCTGACGCCGATCTATGCGAACACGCTGTCCGGCATCAAGAATACCGATCGCGACCTTGCCCGCGCCGCGCGCTCCTTCGGCGCCAGGCCGCTTGACATCTTCCTGCGTGTCGCGCTGCCGGGATCCGTGCCGGTGATGATGGCCGGTCTTCGCCTCGGCGTCGGCCGCGCGCTGACCGGTGTCGTGGTGGCCGAACTCTTTGGCGCCAATGCCGGCCTCGGCTACGCCATCACCTATTACGGTCAGTTGATGCAGACGACCAAGATGATGGTGTCGATCGTGATCGTCATCGTGCTTGGCGTGCTGCTGACCCAGATCCTGTCGTTCCTGGAAACCAGGACAGATTCCTGGCGCGTCGATAGCAACCGCTGAAACTTCGAGGTTCGTGTCATGAAGATCATTGATTCCCATTTCCACTGGTGGCCGCGGTCGATTTTCGAACCGCTTCTGAAGCGCGAAGGTTTTCCGAAGGCTGTCGTGAATGCGCGCGGCGGCTATACCTATCACGGGGCCAATGGGCGCCGCGGCACGGTGGCGAGCTGGAAGGAGTGGTTCGATCTCGACGAGCAGCTCGCCTATATGGACAGTCTCGGCCACGATATTTCCGTAGTCTGCTCGATCGGTCCGCTGTCGATCTATTTTTCCGAGCTTCCCGTCGAGGAAGGTCGTGATGCGGCACTTGCCTGGAACGAGGAAATGGCCTGGGCACAGCGACGTTATCCGGGCCGTGTCTGGGCGTCCGCCGCCATTCCCCTCGTCGATACCAACGTGGCGATCGAAGTGCTCGACGATGCGGTCAACCGGCTTGGCCTGATGGGCGTCAATCTGCCGGGCAGCGTCGGCAAGGAAGGCATGATCGATGATATCCGGCTCGAGCCGTTCTACGAGCGGGTCGCGGAACTCGGCCTGCCGATGTTCCTGCATCCGACCGATGCCGTTTTCGCCGATGTCATGCAGGGCTATAATGATGCCCTGCACCTGAGCCTCGGCCGCGTGGTCGAAGTGAGCGCAGCAGCGTCGCGGCTCATCCTTTCCGGCATGATGGAGCGTCATCCGGGCCTCAAGATCGTCATGTCGCATACGGGTGGCGCGCTGCCATACCAGTCTGGCCGCATGGACAAGAACTCCAGGACCGCGGGCCTGACGAAACCGGTCAGCCATTATCTGCACCAGATGTTCACCGATACGGTTTCGCCGCATTCGGCCGGCCAGAAATTCGCGATCGAATATTTCGGCGCCGACAATGTCATGTACGGCACGGACTATCCCTGCTGGGATCCGGCCGTGTGCCTGACGCTTCTCGATGAGATCGAGATGAGTGCCGCGACCAAGCAGAAGATCTTCTACGATAACGCGGTGCGGATTCTCGGTCTCAAACCATCAAGGGCTGCTGCTGCCTGAATGCGCTTGATAAAGGGGGTTGATATGAAGGACGATCGAAGGTCCTGACAGGATGTGAACCGAGGACCGCATGCGCGGCTTCGATACGAGCCGTGTTTTGGCCAGAACCGACTTGCCGATATGACAAGTGCCCCGGTCGGGCTGGAGAAGTGCATACGCTCCAAAACCGCTTGTCGACATGCGCCAGCCCGGCATTTGCACAAAGTGTAGCATTGGCCATCGATAAGTAACCCCTTTGGCGGTTGCAGCCCAAACTCTTTGCCTCTAGTCTCGGTTCCCGATATCGCTTTTCGAGAGTGTGGGTTATCTGATGGTGGTGGATGGAACATCAGGATCTTCTTTCCGGCTTTATCCGGTTTCCCGTCCTACATCACGCGGCCGAAGGCGACCTGCACGGTCTGTGGATGATCGAGGAACTGGCGCATCATGGCTACAAGGTCTCGGCCGGAACACTCTATCCGATGCTGCACTCCATGGAGAAGAAGGGCTATCTCACCTCGCGGACGGAGCGGGTGGGCCGCACGCATCGCAGGATTTACAACGCAACACCGTACGGAGTAGCAGCTCTCGAAATGGCCAGGGAAAAGGCAAAGGAGTTGTTTCGTGAGGTCATCGGCGGAAGCAATTCATGAGGAGACAGTCGAGCCGCATCCGCATGGCACGCCGGGTGAAGTCTTTTCGGCATTCCTGAAGCTCGGTCTGACATCCTTCGGTGGCCCGATCGCCCATCTCGGTTATTTCCGCGACGAATTGGTCGTGCGCCGCAAATGGATCGACGAGGCAGGTTATGCCGACCTCGTGGCGCTTTGCCAGTTTCTTCCCGGCCCCGCCTCAAGTCAGGTCGGCTTTGCCCTCGGCCTGCTGCGCGGCGGCCCGCTTGGCGCCTTGGCCGCCTGGACCGCCTTTACGCTGCCGTCGGCAATCTTGCTGGTGATATTCGCAATGGCGGCAACGGCATTTGACGGGCCAATCGGCGCAGGCTTGCTGCATGGTCTGAAGGTCGTGGCTGTCGCCATCGTAGCGCAGGCGGTATGGGGCATGGCAAAGAGCCTCACCCCCGATCGGGAGCGGGCGGGCATCGCGCTCGTCGCCGTTCTCATCGTCGTGTTTGCGGCCGGTGCGGCCGGACAGATTGCGGCCATCTCGCTCGGTGCTCTGGCAGGCCTTGCCCTGTGCCGCAACGGTCCCGTCACGGGGACAACCCATCTTTCCTTCCGGGTTTCACGGACTGTCGGAACCGGATGCCTTGCTGCGTTTTTCCTGCTGCTCGTCGGACTGCCCATCGTCGCGGCGGCGGTCGATTCTCAAGGTCTCGCACTGTTCGATTCCTTCTATCGCTCTGGGTCGCTGGTCTTTGGCGGCGGCCATGTCGTGCTGCCCTTGCTACAGGCTGAGGTCGTCAGTTCTGGCTGGGTAACGAATGACGCCTTTCTGGCGGGTTATGGTGCCGCTCAGGCGGTCCCTGGTCCGTTGTTCACCTTTGCCGCCTATCTCGGTGCCGTCATGGGCCCTGCTCCAAATGGCATCCTTGGCGCAGCCATATGCCTTGCCGCAATTTTTGTGCCCGGGTTCCTGTTGCTCCTCGGCGCTCTGCCGTTCTGGAATGGTTTCCGGAAGCAGCCTATGGCCCAGGCTTCGATGCGCGGCGCCAACGCTGCCGTCGTCGGAATTCTCGGGGCGGCTCTCTACAACCCGGTCTGGACAAGCGCGATCGTCGGTGCCCACGACTTCGCGCTGGCGCTGACAGACTTCCTCCTGCTTGTCGTCTGGAAGGCGCCGCCATGGATGGTGGTACTCGGCATGGGGCTTGGGGCGGTCGGCCTCGCCGCTATCTAGTCGAAAACCGAAGCGGCGGCTCCCGCTCAAGCAGGCGCAGGGAGCATTTCATAAAAAGGGGGGCCGAGGTGATGCGCGCACCCCGGCCGCTAACCCTTCACTGCTGGCTGGCAGCCTCACTGCCACCCTTGTTGCGGCTTGGGCCGCATTTCAGGTTCAAACGGCGATCTTGCCGCCGCCAATCTTGGTAATCGCCACTACGGCTGGTCGTACAGGCATGTCCGGTTTGAAATCCGGCCAGCGGGTGGAGAGGTCCTCGTAGTAGGACGGACGGCCATGGCCCGGCCAGTCCTCGCCGCCATCAGCCGGATGCTGGACGGCCACGAAGGCGGTCTCGTCATCCGGTGCGAAGAGCGGGCCGCACATTTCTGCTCCAACCGGTACGCGGAAGAACAATTTCGATGTCGCGCGGGCGTCACCCTCCGTGTCGACTGCCCATAGGCCATCGGTGCGTCCGGTCTGCTTGTTATTGTTGCCGTCCGTCGATACCCAGAGGCGACCGGCGGAATCGACAGCGCAGTTGTCCGGCATGCCGAACCAGCCGTTCTTCGTGGTTTCGGTCGAGAATGTCGCACCCACCGCCGCAACCGACGGGTCGCCGCATTTCAGGAGCACTTCCCACTTGCCGGAGGTCGCGGTGAAATCGCCGTCGTTTTCAGCGATCTCGATGATGTGCCCGAAGGCGTTTTCCGCGCGGGGATTGGCGGCATTCACCTGGTCTGCCTTGCGGCGGGTGTTGTTGGTCAGCATGACATAGACCTTGCCGTTCACGCCGTTCGGCTGGACGTCTTCCGGACGGTCCATCTTGGTAGCGCCGAGCACATCGCCTGCGCGGCGACACTCGATCAGCACGTCGGCTTGGCTGGCAAAGCCGTTGGCGGCCGTTAGCGGGCCCTGGCCGTGAACCATCGGCAGCCACTGCATGTTGCCGTCTTCGTTGAACTTGGCGACATAAAGCGTGCCCTGATCGAGCAGGGTCATATTAGCCGCGCGGTCGTTCGGATTGAAGGTGCCGTCGGTCACGAATTTGTAGACATAATCGAAACGCTCGTCGTCTCCGAGATAGAAGACGACCCTGCCGTTCTTGGCCACAATCGACTCCGCACCTTCATGCTTCGTGCGGCCGAGCGCGGTGCGCTTCTTCGGCGTGGAGGTCGGATCCATGACATCGACCTCTACGATCCAGCCGAAGCGGTTCGGCTCATTCGGTTCCTTGGCGAGATCGAAGCGGTCGTAGAAATTGGCCCATTCGTAGCCACCTTCCGGAACGCCATAACGCTTGTAGTTGGCGGCTTCCCTATGACCTTCCGGCAGCTTTCCGGAGAAATAGCCATGGAAATTCTCTTCCGCCATGATGTAGGTGCCCCAGGGCGTGACGCCACCGGCACAATTGTTGATCGTACCGATGGCGCGGGTGCCGGTCGCATCGGCATTGGTCTTCAGGCGATCATTCCCGGCAGCCGGGCCGGTGATCTCCATCGGCGTATTGGCGGTGATGCGGCGATTGTACTTGCCGTCGGCGACGACCTGCCACTTGCCGCCCTGCTTGCGAATTTCGACGATGGTGCCGCCATGGGCGGCCATTTCGACATCCACCTGCTCCTTGCTGAGGGCGCCCTGCTTGATCTTGCCGTCGACGACCTTGACGAGGCCCGGGAACATCAGATGCGGATTGGTGTATTCGTGATTGACGACGAGCAGGCCGTGCTCGCTGGAACCTTCGAGCGGAATGTAACCGACATAGTCGTTATTGTAGCCGAACTGCTTGCTCTGGGCGTCGGCGGTCTGCTTGGTCGGATTGAATTCCGGGGCGCCCGGCAGGACCGCATCGCCCCAGCGCAGCAGGATATCGGCACTATAACCTTCGGCGACGTGATGGTTGGCATCGACGCCGGCTTCCACCTCGGTGAACTTGAATGCAGAACTGCTCTTGCCTTGTGCGCGCGCCTCGTCGGCGCTCATCAGAGCGAAGGGGCTGACCGTGGCCGCGATAGCAGAGACAGCCAGCGAACCCTGCAGGAAATTCCGGCGCGAAAAGCGCTTGCCGACGATTTCGCCCATCGTCGGGTTGGCGCTCGTGTTGTGACCTTCGCCATCGGCGTCTTCGAGCTGGGTCGTCGGAAAAATCTTTTGCGAAAGATGGTCCATCGAATACCTCCACTGGTTGAAATGCGGTCCAAAATCATCCTGCTTTAGAGCCGTTCTAAACCTAGAGACGCGACATTACGGTTTTGCGACAGTGATATCCCAATTGAGATGAATCACCTTCCCAACATGAGAGCGTCTACCCGTTTTCAATCACGACCGTTTTGCTATTCTCCCTGAGCTTCTTTCAAACCTTGCGAGGCAGAGATGGTCGATGAAACAGTCAACGTCCGTTATATGGTCGACAACGTGGAAACTGCGGTGGAATGGTATGTGGGCCATCTCGGCTTCTCCCTCATCTCAAAGCAGGCGCCGGCGTTCGCGGACGTCAGGCGCGGCGCATTGCGGCTACTCCTAAGCGGTCCAATGAGTTCGGCGGGCCGGCCGATGCCCGATGGCGAACAACCGGCGCCGGGCGGCTGGAACCGCATTCATCTTATCGTCGATGACTTGGCCTCCGAGGTGGCGCGTTTACGCGCAAGAGGCGTCAGCTTTCGCAATGACGTGGTCACCGGGCCGGGCGGTTCGCAGATTCTGCTCGTCGATCCCGCCGGCAATCTCATCGAGCTTTTTCAGCCTGCGCGGTAGCAATATTCAAGAATATGGCGTTCTTCGGAAAGACGGGACGGCGAACTGCTTCGCCGGCAGTTCCCGAAGGCGAAGCTTAAGCCGGCTCCGTATCATCGGCATGGGGCGTGCTCCGCTCAACGAGCGGATGGCCCTTGTAAGGGCGACCCGCCACAACCGGCTGCGACATAACGTTCAACAAAATTTCTTATAAACGCCGCTGCAGCTTTCATCGTTTTCATGACGGCAAGGGTCTGCGGAATTTCGGAAAATGCGTCATCCAATTTCCGGAATTGCGGATTATTCTCCGCAACCAGTCCAAGAGATCCCTTCAACCCCGCTGCCGCATCGCAGAGACCAGCTTTCAGCATTTCTATCGCTGCGGGTGGATTGTCGGCATAGACAATCGTCGCGTTCTTGAGCTGACGTTCGAGTTGTTTGGTATAGGCGGCCCCTTGTGCGGTCGCTATCCGGCAGCCGGAGAGGTCCATATCCGCTACGCGGAAGACATCTGACTTTACCGGAACGAGATAGGTCGCGGTGACGAACGCGTAGGGGGCCGAAAACGCAAAGCGATCTGCGCGCGAGGGGTCTGCTGCGATAAAAGCGACGTCCCATTCGTTTCGATCCGCCGCCGCCAATATCGCCACCGCCGATTGATACTTCAGGATCGAAAGGACGCAGCCCGTTTCCGCCGCCAATGCGTTCGCCAGATCGACACTTGGCCCGACAAGCGCACCCGTCCGCTCATCCACACGCGCAAGTGCGGGATTTGCGACATGCACGGCAGCACGGATTAGGCCCGTTGGTGCAAGTTCGAAAACAACTTTGTCCGGAACCGCCATGGTTCACACCCGTTCCGCAAACCTGCCTGCCAAGGCCTCAGCGCCGCGCGCCAGCAAGGCGACATCGACACCAACGGCCGTGAACAGCGCTCCCAAATCTATGCAACGGGCCGCGAACTTCTCGTCGGGTGTAAGAATTCCCGCCGGCTTCCCGAGGCGCTTGAGCAGAGCAACTGCTTTTTCAATGGCTTCGACCACTTCCGGGTGGCCAGGCTGTCCGGGATATCCGAAACTGGCGGCGAGATCGGCTGGCCCGATGAATATGCCATCCACGCCTTCGACGGATGCGATCGCCTCTATATGAGCCATGGCCGCCCGCGTTTCGACCTGAACGAGAACACAGAGTTCCCGCTCCGCCTGCTGTGCGTAGTTCTTGACCCTGCCGAAACGCGTGGCACGCGTAAGAGCGGAAACGCCTCGGATACCGGCGGGCGGATACCGGGTGGCGTCCACTGCGGCTTTCGCTTCGTCGGCGTTCTGAACATAGGGTATCAGCAGCGATTGAACGCCGATATCCAGAAAACGCTTGATCAGCACCGGATCGTTGACCGCCGGTCGCACGATCGGCGCGACCTCATAGGGCGCCACCGCCTGTAGTTGCGGCAATACCGTCAGCACGTCGCTGGGGGAATGTTCCGTATCGAACAGCAGCCAATCGAACCCGGCTGGCGCTAAGATCTCCGCCGCGTAGCTTCCTGGAAGCCCGCACCAGAGCCCGATCTGGCTATGCCCGGCGCGCAGTTTCGCCTTGAATTTGTTGACAGGAAGATCCATCGCCGACCTCACACGAAGGAGACACCGATCGAGCCGACTGGCCCATAATCGGCCTGGATGACATCACCCTTGACGATATCGACCGGTCTCGTGAAAGAGCCCGCAAGGACGATTTGCCCCTTCTTCAAACCGCCACCGACGGCATGCAGCTTGTTGACGAGCCAGGCGACACCAGCCGCCGGATGGCCCATGATCGCTGCCGAAACGCCGGACTCCTCGATAATTCCGTTCTTCGAAAGCGTCGCACCAACCCAGCGGATGTCGATATCCATGGGACGAACGACTCGTCCGCCGACAACGATTGCCCCGAAAGCTGCATTGTCGGCGATCGTGTCGGTGATCGCGCGCGGAACTTCGGTCCGGTAATCGATGATCTCGAGCGCGGGCACGATGAACTCGGTCGCGCGCATGACGTCGTAGATCCGGGTGCCCGTTCCTTCGAGATCTTCCCCCATTATGAAAGCCAGCTCGACTTCCAGGCGCGGCTTGATGAACAAATCCGCCTTGATCTGCGCCCCGTCGTTGTAAAGCGCATCGTCCAGAATGACGCCATAGTCGGGCTCGGTCATCTTGGACGCCATCTGCATGGCGCGAGACGTCAGGCCTATCTTGTGACCGACGATCCGCGCGCCACGGGATACACGCGACTGCGCCCAAAGGGCCTGGATGCGATAGGCGTCCTCGATATCGAGATCGGGATAGGTCTTGCTTGGCTGGACGATCGGCTTCCGGTCGGTCTCCGCCTTCAATATGGCATCCGCCGCCGCCTGGCGTTGTTCATCGGTAATCATGATCCGGCTCCGGAAATTGCGTTACTTGATCGGCGGGCGCGGCAAAACGGCGTCGCCAGGCTCCATGACATAGGTATAAGCGAGCGAGAACCAGGGCCCTTGAACGTCCCTGTCGGTCGGGTGCGGTTCGTCATGGCGAACGAAGTTGCCGGTCAGTGCCGCGGTCACGCCAAACTGCACATCGGATTCGATGTTCGGATCGCTGGGATCGAAGACCTGAGAGATCAGCGTCTTGTAGCCGTGCTTGAAGATCAGCGCATGAAGATGCGCCGGCCGATAGGGATGGCGGCCCTGGGCTTTGAGCAAGCGTCCGACCACGCCGTCGACGGGGATCGGATAACCAACCATCTTCACGGTTCGGAACCAGAAGCGCCCGTCCTCGTCGGTCATAAATTTGCCGCGCAGGTTCATCTCCGCCTGATCGGGATCCTGATTTTCGTAGAGGCCGACCGGGGACGCATGCCATACATCGACCTCGGCGCCTGAGATCGGCTCGCCTTCACGGTCAACGACTCGAGCCTGAACGAAAAGCGGCGTGCCGGGTGTGTCTGACCGAATGATGGTGCCGCCGTTTTCAACCCTTGGGGAATTCAAGCGCCAGAAGGGGCCGAGAAGCGACTGGGATGTTTCGGTCTGCCCCTTATCACCATTGTTGAGCAGGCAGACGAGGGACGACACACCCAGGGAGCCCGACATGAGGACGAACTCGTTGTGGCTGTCTGTTTGCATCTGGCCGATCTCGTTCAAGATCGCCGTTGCCTCCCGGAATTCCACTTCGGTCAGCCGCACTTCCCGAACGAAAGCATGAAGATGCTTCACCAGCGCCACGAGGATCTCCCGAACCCTGGGATCGGAAGTCCGACCCATCGCCGCAACCACGGCGGGCGTTACGTCGCTTTCAGTTTTAATGACCATTTGTCACCTCCCAATACGGCACCGTTACAAAAATAATCGATTATTTGTCAAGCCACCAACGACACCGGAAATACTGAAGGCGCCATCACTTGCGGTATAAATACGCCTATATGACTGATTAACAACGATATTATCATTAAACGATACAAGAATTATGTGGGTCACTAGGCGTTTTACCTCGACCCCGTTGACAAGAATAATCGTTTATCTTATCGATCATCGACAGCAGGCGACTTTTGCCTGGGAGGTTTTATGAAGCAGCGGTCCGAGGCCCATAACCTGTCCAACGAACAAGCCGGAAACGGTGGCTTTTCCGATGACGGGAAGAACACGATCGGTAGCCAGCTGGCATCCCGGCTGCGTGAAGCGATTATTTCGGGAGACCTTGAGGCTGGCAGCAAGATCAATCTCGACAGGGCGCGGCAGTCGTTCAACGTCAGCTTGAGCCCCTTGCGCGAAGGGCTTGCGCGCCTGATCTCCGATGGTTTGGTGGAGTTCGAGGACAATCGCGGCTATCGCGTTTCACCCGTTTCGCTCGCAAATCTTGAGGAAATCACCAGCCTGCGTGAAGAATTCGAGGTTTTCGCCCTGAAGGAGTCCATCCGGGTTGGCGACGTGGAATGGGAAAGCAATGTCATGCGCATGCTTCACAAGCTCAACCGCGCCGAACGAGATGCGAACAAGCCGGAAACGCTGGAGCATTGGGAAGCGGTCCATCGGGACTTCCATCTCACACTTATTTCAGGGTGCGGGAAACCGCTTCTGCTTCACTTCTGCAAAACGCTGCTCAATCTCAATGACCGTTATCGCAGAACATTCCTGACGCAAACGTCCGGCGACCGAAACGTAAGCCAGGAGCACAGTGAGATCGCTCAGGGGGCGGTTGCAAGAGATAGTGATTACGCTGCAGAGCAGCTCCGTCAACACATCCATCGCACAGGGACCAATCTGCTTGGTCACCTCACCCGCACCGGGGTCGTGAGATGACATATGCCACACAGATGAAAGACATCCCGGTCGGCGTTGCGCATTTCTCCGCAATCCAGTTGCCACCGGCGCAATTCGTAAAGGATGCCGCAACAGCGGGATTCAATTCCGTCGGGCTTCGGCTGCATCCCGCCTTTGTGGGCGCGCCTTACTACGAACTGCCGCAGGGCAGTAAGGCAGCATCGGAATTTCGAACCCTGCTCGACAGCGAAGATATGAAGGTCTTCGATATCGAGTTCTTCGTTATCGGTCCGGATTTCAGCGCTGCCTCGGTCGAACACATCGTTGCGGCTGCAGCAGACATCGGAGCCAGACGCCTGTCCACCTGCGGCGACGACGAGAATCGCGATCGGCTGATCGGCAATTTCATCGAGTTTTGCCAACTTGCCGCGCGCTACGACATGGCCGTCGACCTTGAGAATATGGGCTGGCGCGCAGTCAAGACCTACAACGAGTGCGCTTCACTCGTCGAGGTCTGTGGCCAGGACAATGCAGGTGCCTTGATCGACGCCATCCATTTTTTCAGAAACGGTGGAAGCGTTGACGACATCAATGTGGATATCGTTCAGCATGTCCAGCTTTGCGACGCAATGGGGTCGGCCCCCAAGCGCCCCGAAGATATGATCAATGAAGCGCGGGCGGGACGATTGGCTCCGGGTGACGGTAAGCTGGCCCTGAAAGAACTGCTGAGCAAACTTGCCGATAAAGCCGCGATATCGGTGGAGGTTCCGTTGGTCGGAGACGTGGCTCCGCTGGCGCATCTGAGAAATCTCAATCTGAAGGCGCGGAAAATTCTGCAATCAGGAAACTAGGACGTTCTTGGTCTGGCGCGGTGGAGGCCGCGCCGGGAGGAGGAAAACTTTCCATGAATTATAAGTTCGACTTCGGTGCGGTCTTCGAGCGCGCCCCCGAATTGCTGTGGGCGACGTTAGGAACATTCGGCCTCGCATTTGCCGGCATGGCGCTCGCCCTGCTGATCGGTATTCTGGGCGTCATCGCCCGGACCTCGCACAACAAGATCGCGCGGGCTCCCGTCATCGCCTTTGTCGAAATCGTGCGCAACACGCCGTTTCTGGTGCAGATCTTCTATATCTATTTTGCCCTGCCCCTGATGGGCATCCGCCTCAATCCGACGGCAACGGCGATCATCGCGCTCGGCATCAATGGCGGCGCCTATGCGATCGAGATTATCCGGGGCGGCGTCGAAAGCATCAGCAAGGGTCAGGTCGAGGCAGGTTACGCGCTTGGCTTGCACAAGGCCGATGTATTCCGCCTGATCGTGCTCAAGCCGGCGCTGCGCGCAATCTATCCGTCGCTGACGAGCCAGTTCATCATGCTGACGCTCACGACATCGGTCTGCACCTCTATTGCGGCTTATGAACTGACCTCGGCGGCCCAGCGGATCGAGTCCGATACGTTCAGAAGCTTCGAGGTCTATTTCTCGGTCACCGGGATCTACCTCGTCATATCGAGCGTCATGATGGGCATTTTCGCCCTGATTTCCCGCCGCTATTTCAGCTACCCGGCACGATAGGAGGATCTACCATGGGACCTGTCGGCGCCAACGAATTCCTCTTCCTTCTGCAAGGGCTCAAGTGGACGGCTTTGCTTGCGGTCATCGGCTTCATTGGTGGCGGTATTTTCGGCATGCTGATCGCATTGATCCGCTCATCACGAAACGCCGCCGCGAGAACCGCGTCCGCTGCCTATATCGCCCTGTTCCAGGGTACGCCGCTTCTGATGCAGTTGTTCGTCGTCTATTACGGCGTCGCGCTGATCGGCATCGATGTTAGCGCCTGGCTTGCTGTCGCGATCGCTTTCACTCTTCACGCCAGCGCGTTTCTCGGCGAGATATGGCGCGGCTCAATCGAGGCTGTTCCGAAGGGACAAGCCGAGGCCGCAAACGCGCTAGGACTGCACTACGTGTCGCGGATGAAGGATGTCATCCTCCCGCAGGCACTCAAGATTTCCATGCCGGCGACCATCGGCTTCCTGGTGCAACTGATCAAGGGCACGTCGCTCGCAGCGATCGTCGGCTTTATCGAACTCGCCCGCGCCGGGCAGATCATATCCAACCAGACCTACAGGCCGCTTCTCGTCTTCGGGATCGTCGGCGTGATCTACTTCATCATTTGCTGGCCCCTCTCCCATTTCGGGACCGGTCTTGAGAAACGGATGGCTAAAGCCGCCCGCTGAAGCTTCCCACGAAGCAATATCAAAGAGGAGGAGAATGAAATGCAATGCAATCGCAGGAAATTGATGGGGGTCGCGCTCGCAACCGCGGCGTTCGCCTTGGTTGGCACAGCGACGGCCTCGGCCGCCAGCGTGGCGGAGATCAAGTCCAAGGGCACCATCGTCGTCGGCATCCAGGGCGACAATGCGCCCTGGGGCTTCGTCAACTCGAGCGGCACCCAGGACGGCTTCGACGCCGACGTGGCAACGCTTTTCGCCAAGGAGCTTGGCGTCAAGGTTCAGTTCCAGCCGCTCGCCGTCGCCAACCGCATCCCGGCGCTGACGACCGGCAAGGTGGACATTCTGTTCGCCACGATGGCAATGACCGAGGAGCGCGCCAAGTCGATCCAGTACAGCAAGCCCTATGCCGCCAACACCATCGCTCTCTACGCGGCAAAGGCCGACAAGGCACAGGCCGTCGCCGATCTGGCGGGCTGGGAAATCGGCGTGCCGAAGTCGAGTTCGCAGGACAAGGCCGTCAGCGACGCCGTCGGATCGACCGCGACCGTTCGTCGTTTCGATGACGACGCCGCAACGATCCAGGCGCTGATTTCCGGCCAGGTCAAGGCAGTCGGCGGCAACCAGTTCTACGGCCAGCGGCTCGATGCGGCCGCCTCCGGGAAATACGAGCGCAAGATCGAGTTTCTGACAACCTACAACGGCGTTGGAACACGGCTTGGTGAAAAGGACTGGAACACCACAGTCAACGCCTTCATCGACAAGATCAAGGCCAGTGGCGAACTGGCCGCAATTACCAAGAAATGGATGGGTATCGAACTGCCGAAGTTCCCGGAATCCATACCGAACATTCCGTTCACCGTTAACTGAAGATCGTAAGGAGGGTGCCGTGGCCAATTCCGTCATAGACCAGTCGACGCTCATTTCACTTGAAAAAGTGGAGAGATGGTACGGCGCCTTTCATGCATTGAAGGCCATCGATCTGTCGGTTCGCAAAGGCGAGAAGATCGTTCTTTGCGGACCGTCCGGCTCCGGTAAATCAACCTTGATCCGGTGCATCAATGCGCTCGAGACAATCCAGGACGGTAGTATAACCGTTGAAGGCCAGTTGCTGGACGGCAGCAGCAAGGCCGTGGATGCGATCCGCCGCGAAGTCGGCATGGTGTTTCAGAGCTTCAATCTCTTTCCGCACATGACGGTTTTGCAGAACTGCGCCCTGGCGCCGATGCGTGTAAGGGGAACAAGCCGTGCGGATGCCGAAAAACTGGCGCGCAAATATCTCGAACGGGTCCGGATCCTCGATCAGGCGGAGAAATATCCGGCGCAGCTTTCGGGCGGCCAGCAGCAGCGCGTCGCCATCGCCCGCGCGCTCTGCATGGAACCGAAAGTGATGTTGTTCGACGAGCCGACCTCCGCGCTTGATCCCGAAATGGTCAAGGAGGTGCTCGATACGATGATCTCGCTGGCCCGCGACGGGATGACGATGATTTGCGTTACCCACGAAATGGGTTTTGCAAGGCAGGTGGCAGACCGCGTCATCTTCATGGCGTCCGGCGAGATCATCGAAGAAGCGGAGCCGGAAATCTTCTTCAAATCGCCGAAGCACGAACGCACCAAGACCTTCCTCGGTGAAATTCTGGCTCATCATTAGGCCGGCCTGAAGAGAGTATGCCCATGAACAACCAGCAATTTCTTGTCGGTCTTATAGGCGCGGAGATCCAGATGTCGAAATCGCCGGCGCTTCATGAAGTGGAAGGCCGGCACCAGGGACTCGACTACCGATACGAGCTTCTCGACCTGACGGAACGCAGCCTGCCGGTATCCGCCCTCCCCGCACTTCTCGACGAAGAGGAGCGGCGGGGATTTGCCGGAAGCAACATAACTCATCCCTGCAAGCAGACCGTTATCGCCCATCTGACGCAGCTTTCCGAGGATGCCGAGATGTTAGGCGCCGTCAATACCGTGGTCTTCCAGAACGGCGAGCGGATCGGCCACAACACCGATTGGTATGGCTTCTATAAGAATTTTGAGTGCGGTCTGCCGGATGTGGCAAGATCCCGTGCCGTCCTGTTGGGAGCTGGCGGCGCCGGCGTCGCGGTCGCACATGCGGCAATCAAGCTCGGAATCGAACGGCTTTCGATCTTCGACCGGGACAGCCAGCGCGCCGAACGTCTGGCATCCCAACTGAATGATCGGTTCTCCAGGCAATGCGCGGACCCGATCACCGACATAGGCGCAGCGATGCGCCTTGCCGACGGCCTGATCCACGCCACACCCACCGGCATGAAAAGCCATCCTGGCCTGCCGATCGATGCGGTCTGGCTCGATCAGCGCCACTGGGTTGCAGATATCGTGTATATGCCGCTGGAAACCGAACTTCTCGCGCTGGCGCGGAAAACAGGATGCCGAACCCTTCCAGGTGGCGGCATGACCGTGTTCCAGGCTGCAGCGGCCTTCAAGCTCTTTACCGGTATCGAACCGGATGCTGAGCGGATGTCCCGTCATTTCGCCGAGCTATGCCGCGCGACGCTTTGAAAGGTCTCCGACGATGCCGCATGTGATCATCGATTACAGCCGGGGTGCCGGTGATCGGGTCGCTATGGATGCGTTGACGGCAGTGGTTCACCGCTGCATCCGCGACACAGGGATCGTCGAACCGAAAGCCGTACGGACGCTTGCGCGGGAGGCAAGCTTTTCCTGCGTCGGTGACGAGCACCCCGACAATCAGTTCATCCAGATCATCATCCGCATGGCGCCCGGCCGCCCGTTGGAAGCCAGGCAGAAGCTTCTGAAAGCCGTTTTTGAGGAGGCGCGGGCCGCCGCCGCCCCTGCATTGGCCGAAGGCCGGCTCGGCCTTCGCGTCGATCTCTACGAATCCGACCCCACCCTTGCGCTTCAGGAGAGCACACTCGCCTGAGACGCCGGCTTCATGAAATAAAGGAGTTCTCGTGAGCCTGATCTACGTCTTGAATGGTCCCAATCTCAACCTGCTCGGCAAGCGTCAGCCGCATATCTACGGCTATGAAACCCTTGCCGACGTCGAAGCCGATTGCCGGAAAGTGGCAACGGAGCTAGGGCACGAGATCCGCTTCCACCAGAGCAACCGGGAGTATGAAATCATTGACTGGATCCACGAGGCACGGGAAGATGGCGCAGGTATCGTCATCAACCCGGCGGCTTTCACACATACGTCACTGGCCATTCTCGACGCTTTGAACACATTCGAAGGCCCGGTCATCGAGATCCACATTTCCAATGTCCACAAGCGCGAAAGCTTCCGGCATCACTCGTTTGTCTCGCACCGCGCGGAGGGCGTGATCTGCGGCCTCGGTACCGAAGGATACCAGCTCGGCATCCGCCGCGTAGCGACCCTGATTAAGACCTCCGAGAAGAAATGAGGCGACCGTGACCACTCCAGTCAGATTGGCTGTGCTTGGTGCCGGCCTTATCGGAAAACGGCATATCCAACATGTCCTGAATGAACCCGACGCGATACTCCGTGCGGTGGTCGATCCCACGCCGATCGGGCAGAAGATTGCGGCGGAAGCGGGCGTCAAGTGGTTCGCAAGCTTCGCCGAGATGATTGCCGTCGACCGGCCCGACGGGATTATCGTCGCGACACCCAATCAGGTCCATGTCCAGAATGGACTGGAAGCGGTCGAAGCGGGCATACCGGCCCTGATCGAAAAGCCGATCTCGGACGATATCGCGTCGGGCGAGCGGCTCATCGCCGCCGCGGAAGCCAAGGGCGTTCCGCTCCTGACCGGGCACCATCGGCGGCACAATCCGATGATGCAGAAAGCAAAGGAAATTATCGACAGCGGCCGGCTCGGACGCGTGCTCGTTGTCAACGCGATGTTCTGGCTGTTCAAGCCGGACGATTACTTCGACATTGCCTGGCGTCGACAGGCCGGAGCCGGCCCGGTTTTTCTGAACCTCATCCACGACGTCGACAATCTTCGCTACCTCTTCGGCGATATCGCCGCCGTGCAGGCGCGCGAATCCAATGCGGTCCGCAGCAACGCCGTCGAGGAAACAGCCGTGGTTCTCATCGAGTTCAGGAACGGCATTCTCGCCACCGCATCGGTTTCCGACTCCGTCGTCGCCCCTTGGAGCTGGGAGATGACCACCGGCGAGAACCCCGTTTATCCAAAAGCCGACGAGGCCTGCTACGTCGTCGGCGGGACCCATGGCTCCCTGGCCATTCCGTCTCTCGAAATCTGGCGCAACCCCGTTAAGCGAAGCTGGTGGGAGCCCTTCGAGAACGAACGGGTCGATGTCGAGGATCAGGATCCGCTCGTCCTGCAGATCAGGCAGTTCTGCAAGGTCATCCGGGGCGAGGAGCAGCCGCTAGTCAGCGGCCGCGAAGGCCTTCAGACCCTCAAGGTCATCGACGCCGTCAAGCGATCCGCAGCTTCCGGAGAGCGCATCCTGTTGAACTGACCGCACAGAAGCGCAACATGATGGAAGCGAAGACTGTACATTCAACCGGGAGACGTCGACCGCACCGCGAGATCGCACTGCCGCTGTGTTTTTCAAGCGAAAACCCAACCATGGCGAGTTACCTTGTCGGCATGCCTTCAGGCCTGAGCGCCTTTTTGAGCGCCGCGATACGGAAGATGGCGTTGGGAGCGCCGTAGCCGCGATAGGCGCGCCGTTCGACGATCTCGAAGAAGAAGCCCTCGCCATAGGTCATGCTGTAGAGTTGGAAATATTCGCCGTGCTCGTCGCGGTCGTAGAGAATGTTCTCTTCCTT
>NZ_JAGIPG010000004.1 GCF_017877055.1 Neorhizobium galegae
ATAGAGCCATACGGCATGGCCGATGATTTCGGCGGGAAAACGATGGCGGCGGTAAAGAGGATCTCGGTCAGTCATGGCCGAGCATCCTAGTCCATGCTTCGTTAAGTTGAAGATGCCAGCTCGACACCGGCGTCCGTCACCAGCTGGACCACCTTCTCAAGGTCGTCTTCGCGCGCGAGGTCTGCTCCGGATCGATTGAGGATCTCGAGCGCGCGGGTACGCTCCCGCAGCGCCATCTCGGTCTCGCGCTGCTCGGTGCGATCCCGCAACACTTTCACGAAACCGACAAGCTTTCTCTCATCATCCATTATCGGGGCGTCTCGCCGACGGCCCAGATGCGGCCACCGCCTTTCTGCAACCGCCACCCTTCGCCGCTTCCCTTTCCCTTGGACCTGGCGTAGGCCAGTTCCGCCCCGAGGAGCGCGGCGGCTCCTTCCGGCGGAAAGATCGCCACCAGGGTCTCGCCGAGCATTTCGTCTTGCGACCAACCCAGGAGGGCTTCGGCGCCCTTGCTCCAGCCGGTGATTGTGCCATTGACGTCGAGCCTGATGATCCCGGTATCAACGGCGCTGTCGAGCACCTGCTGGAGGCGTTCGGCGGGGAATCGGGAGGCAGTGTTCATTCTATGGCCTGGTCGTTGCGGTGAAGATCGCGCGGCGCGACACAACACCCTTGGTTTGCATTGAAAAGATGTGGCGAGAATTCAAGCAATGGGCAAGCGGCAGGAGTTGGCGCGTGATCGATGCTCCGATCGCTGTCGAGCCACCCCCGTTCTTGTAGGTCGCAGGCTCAACTGCTGTCTCCACCGGCCATGGTTCGCCGGAGCGCCTCTTCGAGCTCGGCCAGTTGATAGGGTTTGCGCAGGATTTTGATCCCCTGGGCCTCCGCCGCTTGTTTGGCTGCCTCCGAATAACCGCTGGTCAGCAGGATGGGCAGATCGTTGCGACGCAGGCGGATCTCCTTCGCGAGTTCCACACCGTTCATGCCGCCTGGCATCATGATGTCGGAGAACACGAGGTCGACGGTGCGGCCGTTGGCCAACGCGCCAAGTGCAGCTGCAGCCGTCGCGGCCCGCACCACCTGAAATCCCAGCTCGTCGAGCATCTCAGCAACGAGCGCCGCGACTTCGTCGTCATCTTCGACCAACAGGATGTTGCCGGCAGGTTCTGCCCGCCGGCTCGCGACATGCAGATCGACCAGGTGGTGCTGATCAGACGCAGGACGATTCGGGGAGCGCGGCAACAACAGCGAGATCGTGGTTCCTTTCCCCACTGCACTTTCGATCTCTATCTTCCCGCCGGACTGCTGAGCAAACCCGTGAACCTGAGCGAGACCAAGGCCCGACCCCTTGCCGACGTCCTTCGTCGTGAAGAAAGGCTCGAATACCCTCGCCTGCACTTCAGGCGTCATTCCGCAGCCATCGTCGGCGATGACGAGGCGGACAAAGTCTCCTTGACCGCTGGGTTCTGCCCATGCCGCCTCATTCTCAGCAGTAATCTTAATCGTGCCCCCGTTCGGCATCGCGTCGCGCGCATTGACCGCGAGGTTCAAAACCACGAGTTCGAGTTCGCTGGCATCGACCTCGACCGGCCACAGATCTGGTGAGAGATCAATGACAACGTGGACGTCGCCCCTTAAGCTCCGGTCGAGCAACTCGCGCATACCGCCGATCTGGCGCGCCAGGTCGACGGTTTGCGGTTTGAGCTCCTGACGCCGGGAGAAAGCCAGCAGCTGTCGTGTCAGGCCCGATCCTCTTTCAGCAGCCTGCCGCATGCCGTCCATCAGCCGCTTGCGCCTCGCCGGGTCCGCCTGCCGGTCAAGCATTTCGAGGCCGCCGGAAATAACCATGAGCAGGTTGTTGAAGTCGTGCGCAACGCCACCCGTCAACTGGCCGATTGCTTCGATCTTCTGCGCCTGACGAAGTTTCTCCTCGACCTCGGCCCGGACGCGCATCTGGGCTCGCAGAGCGGTGTTGGCCGCTTCGAGCTCCTGTGTTCGGGCCACGACGAGTTGCTCAAGCTGCTGTGCCGAACGCTCGCGTTCCTCCAGCAGTGCGCGCAGCTGCAACTGCCGCTTCCTGGCCCGAATCGCCGATTGCAAGGCACTGACGAGCGTCAACGCCTGGACCGGCCGCTCCAGAAGAGCCACATTGCGTAACCTGGCAATCAGGTCCTGCCGCCATGCTTCGATGCCCATTTGTTCCTGGCGGCTTGTCAGGAGGATGAAGGGGAGATCCGACCACGGTGGCTGGTCGGCGACCCATTTGTATAACGAGCTGGCATGTGTTCCAAATAGCGCTTCTTCGGCAAGAAACGCTGCTGATGCGCCGGCTTCAAGTGCTCTCACAAACGCGGAAAGATCGCCGCATGCTTTGGCAGGAATTCCGCTGCGAACGAGGAGGTCGACCGAAGCCGCCGCATCCCTACCTATCGGAGCAAAGACGAGAACGGATTCGGGCTGGAAGTCACTTAACGCTATCATGTCCGTCAGCTGAACTCACTGCTGGAGCCGCGGTAAAATGGGGCGATCCAGCCAGCACGCCAATGAAGCCGGCCGTCGGTGGCCCAAGCCGTATACCCTTATCGGACAGACTGAACTCTCTCACGCTATGCTCGTGCTTGCCGCTTCGCTTTTTGACGACGGAGATCGCACGGCGAACCGTGCCGTGCACCTCGAAATAACGCAGCATCACAACGGCATCGCTCAGGTAGCTCAGGTCGAGCGGCGCTTCAAGAGGACCGACGAGCCCATGTTGAGCGAGAACAAGGATCGTCATGACACCGCGCTGACCGAGATAGGTCAGCAATTCGTGCATCTGCAGGATCAGGAAACGCTCGTCCGGCATTGCATTCATGTAGCCGTTCAAGCTGTCGATGACGATGACGCGGGCACCGTCGTTCTCGACGCTTCTCTGGACGTTGGCCGTAAACTCGCCCGGCGACATTTCCGCCGGATCGATCTGCTGCAAGCGGATCATCCCGCTTTGCAGATGTTTCTGCAAATTGAAGCCGAGAGTCCTGGCTCGCGCCTGCAGGGTTCCTCGTCCTTCGTCGAAAGCGTAAATGACGGCGTGCTCGCCCCGGTCGGCAGCTGCCAACGCATAGGTCAGCGCGAGCGACGACTTGCCTACACCGGCCGCGCCGAGAAACAAGGCGTTTGTCCCCCGTTCGAGCCCGCCACCCAGCATCTGATCGAGTTCAGCGATGCCGCTTGAGGTAAACTCCTCTTCAAACGCAAGATGGTGATCCGCTGCGATCAGCCGGGGGAAGACGTGGAGCCCGCCCTTCTCGATGATAAAATCATGATAGCCCCCGCGAAACTTGACGCCGCGCATTTTTACGACCCGCAGACGCCGCCGCTCCGCGCCGTAATCGATCGCGGTCTGCTCCAGCAAGACGACACCGTGCGCAATGGAATGAAGCTGAAGGTCGTTTTGCTGAGACGACAAATCGTCGAGAAGAATGACTGTACATTGCCGGCTGGTGAAATAGTGCTTCAGCGCAAGCACTTGTCGCCGATATCGTAGAGGACTATGGGCAAGCAGACGCAACTCGGATAGGCTGTCGATGACGACCCGCTTCGGGTTGAGCTCGGACACCCGGTCGAGGATGAGCTTCGTCGTCTCGTTCAGTTCCATCTCCGCCGGATGAAACACCGTCAGCTCGCGATCCGGATCGAGCGTCGTTTCTGGAGGAACAAGCTCGAAGAGGGTGACGCCGTCGAGGGACCAGCCGTGGCGTTTGGCGACAAGTTGCAGTTCGCGTTCCGTCTCCGACAGCGTGATATACAGCACCTGCTCCCCTTGCCGGACGCCTTCGAGGAGGAATTGCAGAGCTATCGTGGTTTTGCCTGTGCCGGGGCGGCCCTCGTAGAGGTACAAGCGGTTTTCATCCACGCCACCCTCAAGGATGACATCAAGCCCTTCCACACCGCTGGAAATGCGCGGCGCGTCGATGGTCTCCACTTCATCTGATCTTTCGGACATGTCCTACCTGTGCAGCGTGACTTAGAGGTGAGAAGCATATAGATCGCAGGCGTCGAGCCTCAAGTGGCCGAATAGCGAGCTTTGGCTATGATGGCGGTGCTGGGCCGCTGATATTGAGAGGCCCATCGCACAGGCGTGGGCATCGCATGGAATCGTTGGTACGACATCTCCCGACCTGACTCGCAATAGGCAATATTCAGGACACCCGCGGAGACATGTTTCAGAGTTAGTACTTGCGACATGGTCGACCTGTGAAGATGGTTCGATCAAGCGACGCCCTTGCCGCCGGTGACACCGTAGACCTCGCCATTGATGAAGCTGGCTTCCTGGGAAGCAAGAAGGACGAAGACCGGAGCCAGCTCGACCGGCTGGCCGGGGCGACCGAAATCGCTGTCCTTGCCAAAATTCTTGACCTTCTCGTCCGGCTGTCCGCCACTTGGCTGCAGCACCGTCCACACCGGCCCGGGTGCGACGACATTGGCGCGAATGCCACGCTCGATCAGCTGTTTGGCGAGCGCTTTGGTGTAGGCGACGATGCCGGCTTTGGTGGTCGCATAGTCGAGCAGGATCGCTGACGGCTGATAGGCCTGAATCGAGGCTGTGGTGATCACCGCAGATCCCGCTGGCATATGGGGTACGGCGGTTTGCGCGATCCAGTGCAGCGCATAGAGATTGGTCTTCATCGTCTTGTCGAAATCGTCGCTCGACAACTCCTCGATCGTCTCGCGGTACTGCTGCCGCCCGGCATTGATGACGAGAATATCGAGACCGCCAAGACCGGAGACTGTCTTATCGACGAGTTCCCGACACCATGCCTCCTCCTTGATATCGCCCGGCAGCGCGACCGCCTTGCGGCCCTCTGCTTCGATCAAACGAATCACTTCCTTGGCGTCCGCCTCCTCCTCCGGAAGGTAGGCGATAGCGACATCGGCCCCCTCGCGGGCAAAGGCGATAGCCGCCGCACGGCCGATTCCAGAATCGCCGCCCGTGACGAGTGCCTTGCGACCGTGGAGTTTTCCCGAGCCGCGGTAGCTTTCCTCCCCATGATCGGGTGTAGGCTCCATCTTGCGGGCAAGACCTGGCGCGTGCTGCGGCTGGCCGGGGAAAGGCGGTGCGGGATAGAGACTGCGAGGGTCGCTCAAAGAGGGCTTATCGTTCATGATGACACCGAAATTCTAGTGGTTGCTGGATCGAAGAGAGCAATTTGCGAACGTGCTGCCCATACCTTTGTTCCCGCGACAGTCTCCCTAACTGGGAACCAACGCTACAAGCCGGCGTTCGTTTTCATCATCACCAAGGAGGAAGTGCGATGTCCCGTGGTGACAAATCCAAGCACACCGATAAGCAGGAAAGCAAGGCAGACCACATCGCCGAGAGCTACGAGGATCGCGGCGTATCTGAGAAGGAAGCCGAACGTCGCGCCTGGGAATGACTGCAGACGCTGGATGTGAGCATTTTCCAGCGAGCGGCTGGAAAATCGCTTTGCCCACGTTTCATCGCCCGGTAGTTTTTGGTCCATATAGTAAAGCCCTGTCCCGCTCGCGGTTGCTCGCAGGAAACGCGAACAACGTCGCTCGGTTCCCCGGAGGCGAAGGCACGTCTATTGACACGACGTGACGTCGCCAGCAAATCGCCGCCCATAATCCTAGCTGACGACGTCAAGGGTGAAACTCAGATCGAAAACGAGGCCGTCGAGCTCGAATGCAAACCTTGTCTGAAGGCGCTCGGTACGCTCCGTGAATGAGGCGGGAGCCAAAGCCTTGTCGGCTTGGAGCGATCACAGCTGGCCCTCCCCTCTCCGCCCACCGAAATACGACTTCCCCGCAGACGCTCTCCAGGAGATTTCGATGCGGCCGTCCTCGTTCGACAGCGCACCATATTTGGTCGGCTGACCACCTCAATGACACCCGGCGGCGGTGCGTGAATGAGACCTTGAAAAACCTCCGGGATGTGTGTCCCGACAAAACGCTCCGGAACGGATCACGCGCCAGGATGATCCCGTCACCGTCGGCAATCGTGACCGCATTGCCCTTTAGCACCCTGCGTTCCTTGAGACGTTGATCGAGCCATTCAAGTCGGAGCCCGGTAGCCAGCACGCCGCGCACATCCCATCCTTTCTGAGACGCATGGCGACAGGCTGTACGAGCCTGTCAGAAAGGCTCGCTCCCACCTTGATGGGAGACGTCTGAAACCTAGTTCTTCATATCTCTAGTGGCGTGCGTGGCTCACCATCCGATAGGGATGCACGGCATTGAACTGCGAGATCACCGACGTTGCCTGCTGCAGCACGCGCTCGGCGTTCTGAAGATCGTCGCGCGCCAGTTCGTCGGCATTGGTACGGATCGCCTCGGCCATATTCGCGGAAAGCACGGCAAAGCCGCGGTTACCTTCAACATATGCCTCGCGCGCAGTTCCCTCCAGAACGCGCGCGATATCGGCAAAGACCTCTTCCCGTTCCTCGATGCTCAGGTCTTTGATGATTTTTATCTTCTCTTCCATTCTCGATCTCACTCCGGATAGACGTGGGATAGTGACCGAGCTCATCGGAGCCTCGATCGCGCAAAGAGCTAGGAAGCGAAAATTTGGGTTTCAAGACCTCAGTGAAGCTTGAATTCGCCTTCGACGCGCCGCCATTCGTTCGGCCCGATCAGGCGCTGATGGCTGTAGCGGACGGAATGCAGCGCCCCGTCGAGATTGGCCTCCCAGAACTCAAGGAACTTCTGCATTTCCGGAAAATCCGGTGCCAGATCGTAATCCTGCCAGACATAGGTCTGCAGGACGCTCTCGAAATCGGGAATGCGGTAGAGGATGTGCGCGGTGGTGAGACCATATCCGTTGAGTTGGCGCTCCAAATCCGATGAAAATCGCATGCTTCATCTCCGTTTCACGATATTGCGAAAGTGGCGCAAAATTCTGCGGCCATCAACGGATTTCTGAACGCATCAACTCAGTTTATTGTTCCTTTACAGCGCGTTAGCAGCCGCTTAGCATGAGTGCTAATTTTCTCGGTCTGACCTCTTGAAATCGAAAAAGGTCGAAAATAGATTTTTCGCGCGAGCGCTCAGACGAGGTTCGCACCCGCCCGGACTGGTTATCCGGTCCGGGTAGGGGAATAAGCGTCATCTTTTTTGTCCAACGGAGGAAAACATGTCGTTCCGACCGCTTCATGATCGCATTCTCGTCCGCCGGGTCGAATCCGAAGAAAAGACCAAGGGCGGAATCATTATCCCCGACACCGCCAAGGAAAAGCCGCAGGAAGGCGAGGTCATCGCCGTGGGCCCCGGCGCCCGCAACGAGGCCGGTCAGATCCAAGCGCTCGACGTCAAGGCCGGCGACCGCATCCTGTTCGGCAAGTGGTCCGGCACCGAGATCAAGATCAACGGCGAAGACCTGCTGATCATGAAGGAAAGCGATGTGATGGGCATCATCGAAGCCCAGGCCGAGCAGAGACAAGCCGCCTGAGGCGCCTTATCCATCAGTCAAACTAAGCTGCCTATTGAAGGAGTGAAAAAATGGCTGCGAAAGAAGTCAAATTCAACACCGATGCCCGTGAACGCATGCTGCGTGGGGTCGATGTGCTGGCCAATGCCGTCAAGGTGACGCTCGGCCCCAAAGGCCGCAACGTCGTTATCGACAAGTCCTTCGGCGCTCCGCGCATCACCAAGGATGGTGTTTCGGTCGCCAAGGAAATCGAGCTGGAAGACAAGTTCGAGAACATGGGCGCGCAGATGCTGCGCGAGGTCGCTTCAAAGACCAACGACATTGCCGGCGACGGCACCACGACTGCCACCGTTCTTGCCCAGGCAATCGTCAAGGAAGGTGCCAAGGCGGTGGCCTCCGGCATGAACCCTATGGACTTAAAGCGCGGTATCGATCTGGCCGTCGACGCCGTCGTCAAGGAATTGAAAGCCAACGCGCGCAAGATCTCCAATAACGCAGAGATCGCCCAAGTCGGCACCATCTCGGCCAATGGCGACGAGGAGATCGGCCGCTATCTCGCCGAGGCCATGGAGAAGGTCGGCAACGAGGGCGTCATCACCGTCGAAGAAGCTAAGACGGCTGAAACCGAACTTGAAGTCGTCGAAGGCATGCAGTTCGACCGCGGTTATCTCAGCCCCTACTTTGTGACCAATGCCGAGAAGATGCGCGTCGAGTTCGAGGATCCCTATATCCTGATCCACGAGAAGAAGCTTTCCAATCTGCAATCGATGCTACCGGTCCTGGAGGCCGTCGTGCAGTCCGGCAAGCCGCTGCTCATTATCGCTGAAGACGTCGAAGGCGAAGCTCTTGCGACGCTCGTCGTCAACAAGCTGCGTGGCGGTCTCAAGATCGCTGCCGTCAAGGCTCCGGGCTTCGGCGACCGCCGCAAGGCCATGCTCGAAGACATCGCCATCCTCACGGGCGGGACTGTCATCTCCGAAGACGTCGGCATCAAGCTCGAAAACGTCACGCTCAATATGCTTGGCCGCGCCAAGAAGGTGGCGATCGAGAAGGAGAACACCACCATCATCGATGGCGTCGGATCGAAGGCCGAGATCGACGGTCGCGTGGCGCAGATCCGCGCCCAGATCGAGGAAACCACCTCAGACTACGACCGCGAAAAGCTGCAGGAACGTCTTGCCAAGCTTGCCGGCGGCGTTGCCGTGATCCGCGTCGGCGGTTCGACGGAAGTTGAGGTCAAGGAAAAGAAGGACCGTGTCGACGACGCGTTGCATGCGACCCGCGCGGCTGTCGAGGAAGGCATCCTGCCAGGCGGCGGCGTAGCGCTCCTGCGGGCCGTCAAGGCGCTCGACAATCTCGGTACCGCCAACCAGGATCAGCGTGTCGGCGTCGACATCGTCCGTCGCGCAATCGAGGCTCCTGTCCGGCAGATCGCAGAAAACGCTGGCGCTGAAGGTTCTGTGATCGTCGGAAAGCTGCGCGAAAAGGCCGAGTTCTCCTACGGCTGGAACGCCCAGAGCGGTGAATACGGAGATCTCTACGCACAGGGCGTCATTGATCCCGCCAAGGTCGTGCGCGCCGCACTCCAAGATGCAGCCTCCGTCGCCGGCCTTCTGGTGACCACCGAAGCAATGATCGCCGAAAAGCCGAAGAAGGAAGCAGCTCCGGCCCTGCCTGCCGGCGCCGGCATGGACTTCTAAGCAATCATCATGGCTCGCCCCATTCGCCCGGGGCGAGCCAATTCGAGATCCCAAAGCCGCCGCTCAACGAGCCCATCGATCTTATCAATGGAGCCAACACATGAGAAAGGAAACGTACAGTAATTCACTTCCGGAGCACGCTACTGCTGCGCATCTGCTTCATCCGGCCAAACATTTCGACCACCCGCATGACGTCCTTGCCGCCAGGGACATCGGCAATGATGAGAAGCGGGCAATTCTCGCTTCCTGGGCATCCGATATCTTCGCCATCGAGTCCATCCCGGCTCTTCGTCTTTATCCCGGAACCGATGAAGCAGTCACCTATGACGAGATCATTGAGGCGCTGAAGACTTTGGACAAAGTGGATGGCAGCAGCCGGCACCGAGGTCCGTCCGCTCCCTTCAACGCCGACAGGGCCCGTCGCCAGAGACCGCAGGCCCGCCGGTTTGGCGGCTTTGGCCTGTGCAGCTACCGAAGAGGAGGACGTCGCCGACAGCCATTCGAGATGTAGACATTCCACTTGCCTGCCGCGTGCCTCGTAGAGGATGCGGATCTGATTTTTACCGACGACTCTTTGCTCATTCGAGGAGGTTTTGCCGATGAAGATCGCTCAGATCGCGCCGCTTGCCGAAAGTGTTCCGCCCAAGCTTTATGGAGGAACCGAACGGATTGTTTCCTATCTCACCGAAGAACTTGTGGCCCAGGGCCATGACGTGACCCTCTTTGCCAGCGGCGATTCCGTCACCGATGCCAAGCTGGCGCCCTGCTCAGACGTCGCGCTGCGGCTCAACCCGGCCGTCAGGGACCACCTGCCGCATCAGGTCGTGATGCTGGAGGAAATCCGCCGCCGCGCGCACGAATTCGACGTTCTCCACTTCCACATCGATCTTCTACATTTCCCGCTGATCCGGGATTTTGCTGATCGCACCGTCACGACCTTGCACGGGCGGCTGGACTTGCCGGACCTCAAGCCCTTCTACAGGGCATTTCCCGATATTCCGTTGGTGTCGATCTCCAACGATCAGCGTGGCCCGATGCCTCCGGTCAACTGGTCCGGGACGGTCTATCATGGCCTGCCCGCCAATCTTCTTCCGTTCACCGAAGAACCCAAGGGGAATTATCTTGCATTCCTCGGGCGGATATCGCCGGAGAAGCGTCCGGACCGGGCAATCGAAATCGCCACGAAGGTCGGCATGCCGTTGAAGATCGCCGCCAAGATCGACAATGCCGACATGGCCTACTGGGAAACGGTGATCGAGCCGTTGGTGAAGAGCCATGCAAATGTCGAGTTCATCGGCGAAATTAACGAGCATCAGAAGGCTGCCTTCCTGGGCAATGCCGGTGCCCTGCTGTTTCCGATCGACTGGCCGGAGCCCTTCGGCCTTGTCATGATCGAGGCGATGGCCTGCGGCACGCCCGTCATCGCATTCGGATGGGGCTCGGTGCCAGAGGTGATTGACAATGGTGTCTCGGGGATACTCGTGGACAGCGTGACGGAAGCGGCCGAAAACGTCGAATGGGCTCTGCGAATGGATCGGAAGAAGGTGCGCGCCACATTCGAGAAGCGGTTCAGCGCTGAACGGATGGCGCGGGATTATCTCGATATCTACCGCAACCTGCCCGGTGTGCGCATGAAGGCAGCACCGTTGCGCCGCACCAATGGTCAAGGCCTCGATCTTCAGATCGTGGCGTAAAAGGGAGGCCATCAAATGTCGGTCGCTTCGGCAGACGGCGATTCCGTGACGGCAGCAAGCCAAGCGCCGATCGCGCAGTTTTTCATTCCGGCCACCGCGTCGCTGCAGGAGCGACGGCCGCGCACCTTGAAGCACGGCGATACCTTCGCCGTCTTCGACCACAATGGCGATGTGCTTTCCGGACCATGCAGTCCGGAGGGCTTGTTTCATCGGGATACACGTTATCTCTCCCATCTTCACCTGACGATCAATGGCAAACGGCCGATGCTTCTGTCGTCGACGCTGCGCGACGACAACGCGACGTTGACCTGTGACCTCACCAACCCCGATATATTCGATCACAAGGGCAAGCTCTCGCTCGCGCATGACCTTGTCCACCTGCGCAGGACCCGCTTCCTCTGGAATGCCGGCTGCTTCGAACGGTTGAGTATTCGTAATTACGACGACCGGCGTCAGCACATTCGCATCGAAATCGCGTTTGGGGCCGATTTTGCCGATCTCTTCGAAGTGCGCGGAACCGTGAGAGCAAAGAAGGGCCGCCCCGTTCCCATCGTTAAAGAAAGGGACGGGGTCCTTCTGTCCTACATCGGTCTGGACGAACGTCAGCGATCAACCCACATTTCCTTCGATCCGCGGCCGGACGAAGTTCGCGATGATCTCGTTGCCTATGATCTCCATCTTGAGCCGCACGAGGCTCGGTCACTCTTTATCGAGGTCGGCTGCGATCAGGCTGCGGCCGGGCGGCCGGGCCACCGTTCGTTTTTTCTTGCCTTGCGGGACGCGCGCCGCGCCTTGCGTGCCTCGTCAGCGCGTGCGGCATCGATCGCGACGTCCAACGAGATCTTCAACGAGTTGGCCCGCCGCAGTGTCTCCGACCTTTATATGCTGATGACCGACACGCCGGAAGGTCCGTACCCTTATGCCGGCATCCCGTGGTTCAGCACGGTCTTCGGCCGCGATGCACTGATCACCGCGCTGGAAACGCTCTGGTTCGATCCGCAGATCGCTCGCGGGGTGCTTGGACACCTAGCTGCCAACCAGGCGACGGAGATCAACGCCGCTTCTGATGCCGAACCTGGCAAAATCCTGCACGAAGTGCGCTACGGCGAAATGGCGGAACTCGGTGAGGTTCCCTTCCGGCGCTATTACGGCAGCATTGATTCGACGCCCCTGTTTGTAATGCTGGCAGGTGAATACCTCAAGCGCACGGGGGACCTTGCTACCCTCGAAACCATCCTCCCAAATATCGAGGCGGCCCTGACCTGGATCAACGAGCATGGTGACCGCGACGGCGACGGTTTCGTCGAATATGGTCGGCAGACGGAAGAAGGGCTGATCAACCAGGCTTGGAAAGACAGCCACGACTCCGTGTTTCATTCCGACGGGACACTCGCCAAGGGCCCAATCGCGATCGCGGAGGTGCAGGCCTATGTCTATGGCGCCTGGCAGGCCGCGGCGGAGATCTTTCGCCGGCTCGGGCGGCCGGAACGGGCGGCAGAATTCCAGGCAAGGGCGGAAGGCCTGCGTCGCGCCTTCGACGTAAGTTTCTTCGACGAGGAACTCGGCACCTACGTACTGGCGCTCGACGGGGAAAAGCGCGCCTGCCGGGTCCGCTCCTCGAATTCCGGCCATGCATTGTTTACCGGCATCGCCTATCCGGAACGGGCGAAGGTTGTTGCCCACACCTTGATGGGCGCTTCCTCTTTCTGCGGCTGGGGTATCCGCACAATCCCGTCGACCGAAGCGCGGTACAATCCGATGAGCTATCATAACGGCTCGATCTGGCCGCATGATAATGCCTTGATTGCCAGCGGCCTCGCTCGTTATGGCTACCGTGCCCAAGCCGCTCGGATTTTCGAGGGCTTGTTTGCCGCGTCGACCTATATCGATCTGCGGCGGCTCCCCGAACTCTTTTGCGGGATGTCGCGCCAGCGCGCGCAGGGGCCGACCTTCTATCCGGTCGCCTGCTCGCCCCAGGCATGGGCGGCGGCAGCGCCTCTCCTGTTGCTTCGGTCTTGCCTAGGTCTCGATTTCGAACCGGATGCCCAGCTCATCAGCCTCAACGAACCACGGCTACCCGCTTTCCTCAATGAGGTCGTCTTACGGCGCCTGCGGGTTGGTACTGGCTCGGCCGACGTCGCCATTCGCCGCTCAGGTCGACAAGTTGTGGTCGATGTCATCGATCGCCGCGGCGATGTGCGCGTGCTCACGACCGCATAGGGGCCATGCGCAATCAATACGAGATGGCGCGGGACCACCTTTAGCCTATTCGGGCTCTTCCTCATCTGCATCCAACAGTTCAATCAGGGCGGCGACTTTGCCAGCCGGCAGAGGCCGCCCTTCGCCAATCATGGCCTCGTCGTCGTTCGCCCACGCAAAAGCCTCGGCGAGTTCAGCCTGGGTTGCACCTGTCGCGATGATTTGAGCCACCAGCGTTTCATCGACAGGCCCGAGGACGGCGACGATATCATTTGAGGTTATGGTCATATCCGCTGCTCCTTTCTGGACTTCACCGTATCTGGCCTCATGCAAATCTGGTCACGGAAAACAAAAAATCAATTTTTCATGTCGGGCAATTTCACGCCTCTTGAAACAGCAACCTACTGAATTATATCAATATTGTTCGATTGCCCGATGGGGATCGACAAGTCCAGGAGGCGCCATGTGCTCTTGGCGTCTCCTTGTATCCATGTTGCTTACAAGGAGGATATGGCTATGAGGACAAACCTCGATTTTTCTCCCCTGTTCCGGTCGAGCATCGGCTTCGACCGAATGCTGAACGCGCTCGAGGCTGCAAGCCGCATCGAGACGATCGACAACTGGCCGCCCTACGATATCGTCAAGACCGGTGAGGACGAGTACCGCATCGCCATGGCGGTAGCCGGCTTCTCGCAGGACGAACTGACGATCACCCAAGAGCAGAACATGCTCGTCGTATCGGGCCAGAAGGCGAATGCCGAAGATGTTCAATATCTGCATCGCGGCATCGCCGGCCGCTCGTTCCAGCGCCGGTTCGAACTCGCCGATCACGTCAAGGTTGTCGGCGCCGGTCTCGTCAACGGTCTGCTGACCATTGATCTCAAGTGCGAAATCCCTGAAGCGATGAAACCGCGCCAGATCGCGATTTCGACCGACATGGCTATGCCCACGACCGAGACGAAGCAGATCGAGGCCGAGAAGCAGGCGGCTTAAGCTCCAGCAACAGCACAGTTGGCAAAGATGGCGCCGGGCATATCGTCCGGCGCCATCGGCAAAGCTTTGCCAATCGAACCAACAGAAAGGAGAAAACCATGAGTGTTCGTGATCTGATTCCCTGGGGCCGCAACAATGGCCACCAGGTTCCAAGTCTCTTGCGCGACGACGATCGGGATCCCTTCCTGTCGCTGCATCGCGAGGTCAATCGCCTGTTCGACGACGTCTTCCGCGGCTTTGGCTCCGGCCTGCCGGCCTTCGGCAGCGCTTCTGCCTTCAGTGCCGGCTGGCCGAGCGTCGAGATCTCCGACACCGACAAGGAGATCAAGGTGACCGCCGAGATGCCCGGCCTTGAAGAGAAGGACATCGAGGTGCTGCTCAATGACGGCATCCTGACGCTGAAGGGCGAGAAGCGCTCCGAGAGCGAGGACAAGGATCGTCAGTTCTCCGAGCGCTACTACGGCCGTTTCGAGCGCCGCATCCCGCTTGGCGTCGAAGTCGAGCAAGACAAGGTCGGCGCCATTTTCAGAAACGGCGTGCTGACTGTCACCTTGCCAAAGACCGATAAGGTCCAGTCGCAGGTCAAGCGCATCGCCATCAAGAGCTAATCGAGATGAGCGCGCGGCGGTGGCCTGGTGGCCTCCGCCACGCATTCTTCGCCAACATGACCGACACACCACAGCACCGAGTCCCGATTTCTGGGTCTCTAAAATCGGCGCAGCGAGCGTCGATTTTAGAGAATTGCGGTCGCCTGTAGCCGCAGATTGATACGGGCGTTCGCCTCGGCGAACAGGTTGCGAAAGACATGAATTGCGTACGGCCGGATATCAGGATGGCCCCGGTCGGCACGCTACCTTAGCGTGGCACTGGAGAACGCGGGAACTGCAAATTTTCCATGGTGGTATTTTGAAGGGAGGATTTTGTTGATTCGTACGAACCGCTGTTCCATTCTCGGCGAGGCGGGAGAATCGTGGAGATGGCACCAGATCCTACTCAAGCAATCCTATGTCAGGACGCCCAAGGGCATGTCATAAAAGTGCTCCGCATCCCCGACCAAAAAGGCGATCGGTACTTTTACATCGACGGCCATCGAACCTCTCGGCTGCTCATCCTGCAGGCCGATGGTGGTTTCTTGGAAGCTATTAACTCGAGACAGTTTTGGCCGATTTCAATGGAGTCCCCCAACGTTGTTTTCCCTCGGAAGGGCTGACCCCTCTATTTTCGCGTTCCTCCGAAGGAAGGGGTCATGCGTTCGAAGCGCGTCGGATGCGCCAAGTTTTTCAACGCGTTACAAAAAAAATCTTCGGAGTCGTGCCTCATGTAACTTTCATGTAACAGGCATCTCTCGGGCTGCAGATGGACATGGCGAAGCGCATCTGTTTACTACTGGCGATACCGCGCTTCTGATTTGCGACTGGTCGTACGATGGCATTGCTCTCGATGGCACGACAGTTAACATGAAGGGAGCGGCATCAGACGTTATACGGCGCGGTGACGATGGGATTTGGCGCTACATCATCGACAATCCCTTCGGAACGCAGCGCCGCGACGCATTGTGAGGGCGGTTGCAATACCGTTTGAAGGATCTGATTTTCGTCAGACCGTAGCGCGCGAGGGTTTTGGCGCATGAATAATTTTCTGTCCGAGCCAAAACGTGATGTTCTCTTTTCCAGTGCCGGGAGAAACTGGAATTCGCTTGAAGCGGACCTCGTCCAGATCCCCGCCGGCCAAGCGCAGGCACAGAGTGGGGAACTGCACGTCCTCGGTATGCACTTCGGACCGCCCGTTAATGCGGACTGTCTGGTAGGCGGCTCGCGGAGACGGGGGGTGCAGAAACCCGGCGACATTGATTTCATCCCGGCCGGCGTAGACGGCATCTGGGAGGATGATGCTGCCTGCCAGATCCTGCGACTGACTTTGCGCCCCACATTGATCGATCAAGTCGCGCAGGAGCTTCGACGAGATATCCATAAAATCGATCTCGTCCCCCGGCTTCAACTGCGTGATGCTCGTATAGAAGCGATCGGCTGGGCCATAAAGGCCGATCTGGAAGCAGATACGCCCTCCGATCCGCTTTACATCGATCTTCTGGCGAACGCATTGGCTGTTCGTTTGATCGAGATCGCCACATTAGGGAAAGCACGGACCCACGCCGAAAGCGGCCCCAAAATGTCTACGCGGCAGTTGAGGATACTCATTGAGTTCATCGAAACCAATCTCGATCAGAAGCTCCATCTTGCCGATCTGGCTTCCGTGGCCGGGGTCAGTTCCACGCGGCTCAAGTCTCTGTTCCGCAACAGCACCGGAACACCCGTGCATCAGTATGTTATCCGCCGCAGGGTCGAATATGCACGTGCGCTGATCGCCACCACGACGATGCCTGCCAGTCAGATTGCACTTGCTGCTGGTTTCGCTCATCAGAGCCACATGGCGACGACAATGCGCCGCCTTCTTGGTCAGACCCCTGGTGAAATCGGGCGCCCAACCGCTTGATCCCCCCGCTTCTCGATCCGCAGGGCGTCGGGATCGTCAAATATGACCGAAACTGCAAAGGTCTGTCTGAATCTGTGCGATCCCGGTTCTCTGTTTCCTTAGTTCGTGGCCGACGGCCGAGCGCGAAGACCGCTACGCGTCGACCTTCGATATCATCAACCACTGACCGTTTCGGCGCTGGAGAACGGCTATTTGCCGTTCTCGTGTAATATCCGAACAGTCTCAGGTTTACATCTGGTAAGATCGACCGCCCCGCGCCCGAAATCTGACTGAATTTGCAAAGCCCCGGCTGATTATGTGCGAAACGCGACAGCCGGTTTCTTAAGGCTGGTGTCCCACATTAAGGAGACTAGCATGTTCGCAATTATCGGAGCCGCGGGCAACGTCGGCTATTCAACTTCAAAAGCGCTGCGTGACGCGGGCGTCCCTGTCAGGGCGATCCTTCACGATGCGGCAAAGGCGGCACGGCTCAGCGAGATCGGATGTGAGATTTCTGTGGCGGACCTTCAGGACTCCGCAGCGCTCGCCAGCGCGATCGGCGACGCAGACGCCGTACAGGTCATCCTGCCCTTGCGACCCCAAGCGGCAGACCCTGCCGAAGATATGTGCCGATCGGCCGAAAGCACTGTCGCGGCTCTCACTCAGACGCGTACTAAGCAAGTTCTGGCGATTTCTGACTATGGCGCTCACGTCGCCGACGACATCGGCATGCCGAGCGTCTTTCATGAGTTCGAGGCGGGGCTACGCGGGCTTCAAAGCCATATACTGATCCTGCGATCAGCCGAGCATATGCACAACTGGGCACGCGGCATCCCCGATGCCATCCAATCGGGCGTGCTACCGTCCTTCCAGGACCCGGTTGACATGGAGCAGCCGACGATCTCCGCGCGGGACCTCGGCGTGATCGCCGCAAATCTGTTGCTGTTACCGGAATGGGAGAAACCGCTTTCGATTATCCATGCGGAGGGGCCACGCCGGTATAGCGCCGCTGACGTGGCGACGGCGCTGAGCGAGCTGTCGTGCAAGACAGTCCGTGCGCGGCCTGTTCCTCGGTCGCAGTGGGAAGGAATCTTCGCGAAAGGTATGTCTGCGAGTCTGGCGGACCTTCTCATCAAATCGAACGACGCCAAGAACAAGGGCGGGCTGGTCGACGTTGAGCCAAACGCCGGGGAGGTTCGCCACGGACCGACGGAATTGGTGGACGCTCTCCGGCCATTCATTCCGAAAGCATGATCGCGTCGCCCGAGCAGGTGGACAGAGATCGCCTCTGACCACCCGCTTCAGGGATAAGATCATGACGCGGTCAGAACAAGGTTAGTGCGAAATCGTACGTTTAGCCGAGGAAGTGATGTTCGAGATCGATATTCGTTCCCAAAACTGGTCCTAAAAGCATTTCACCCTAAAACTTCATATTCAGTACAGGCGACAAACCACGGAAAATATAGACGAATTTGATTGGCGTACGATTTCGCACTAATCTTGTTCTGCCCCCTTCAACCGGGAAGGCGCAAAAATCTCGCAGGGCCTCATCCAGAACTGGTGGCGCCAGGGCATGATTGGCGGTGCCAAGGCCCATTATGATGGGATCAAGGTCTTCTCGGAAACTGATCAGACCGAGGACCTGAAGAAGATTTCGGTGCCGACGCTCGTCCTGCATGGCGACGACGACCAGATCGTTCCCGTCAAGGCTTCCGCAAATCTTGCCGTGAAGTTGCTGAAGAATGGGACCTTGAAGGTCTATCCGGGCTACCCGCACGGCATGCTTGCGACCAATCCTGATGTCCTGAACGCGGATATGCTGGCATTCATCCAGAGCTAAATCAGGCTTCAAGGAGGGAGGTTCGCCACATGCGACCTCCCTCCTGATAACGGCGTCAAGACCTGGCTTGAAATCCACTTCAAGCTTCATCGAAACTCCTAATTCAATACGACCCCCCGACATCGCTGCTTTGCCGAACCTCGTGGATCAAGTCGACAAGCCGGCGGAGCTTCGCTGGAATATTGCGTCTTCCAGGATAGTAGACACATAAGCCGGGATAGGGCGGGGTCCAGTCAGAAAGCACCTGCTCCAGCTTGCCCGCAGCAAGATCGTCTGCGACTTGCCATTCGTTCAGATAGGCGAGTCCGGCTCCATCACGGGCGGCCCGGAGCATCAGGTCGCTATCGTCGAGGACGAGCTTGCCTGGAACGTCGAGCGCAAAGCTCTCGCCTCGCCGCTCGAACTCCCAGCGATAGATGGTACCACTCGCCATACGGGCGCGGATGCACATGTGGTGCTGAAGATCCGCCGGGGCCTTTGGCGTTCCATGCCTCCGAAGATACTCGACCGAACCGACGATGGCAGGACGAATGCTGTCGCCGATCGGGACGACCACCATGTCAGGAGGAACGGCCTCCCGGATCCTGATCCCGGCGTCGAAGCCCCTGGCGTTGACGTCGACCAGCGCCCCTTCGGTGACGATCTCCACCGCCATCTGCGGGTTCCGTCGCATATATTCCAGGATAAGCGGTGTCAGGATCATCCGTGTGGCCCCGACGGATGTATTGATCCGCAAGGCGCCCGTGGCTTCTGCCCGATGTTCATCGACATGCTCGACGGCGCTGCGGATCGCCTCCAGCGCCGGGCCAACGCCTGCCACGAACTGCTCGCCCGCCGCTGAAAGGACGACGCTACGCGTCGAGCGGTTGAACAGCCTCACTCCCATGCGAGTCTCGAGTGCAGCGATCTGCTGGCTGAGCGACGACGACGAGATCCCAAGTTCTCGAGCTGCCGCCCGGAACCCGCCCTGTGAAGAGACGGCAAGGACAGCCTCCAGTTCAGCAAGTGAGCCGCGCATCATTGTCCGTAATCTCCTAACAGGCTGAGCATCTTTGAATAGCTTATCAGGACAGTCCCGAAATGCCAGTTATGGCTGGACAGCTAAAAGGAGTTTGAGATGCGCAACATCGACAAGATTTATATCAACGGAAGCTTCGTCACACCGAGGGGATCGGAGACTGCTGACCTCCATAATCCATCCACGGAGGAGAAAATCGGCACGGTAAGCCTTGGCGGCATGGAAGATGCGCGTGAGGCTGTCGCCGCCGCGAAACGCGCCTTCCCCGCGTTCTCACGAACAACAAAAGCCGAGCGTATCGAGATGCTTAAGCGTTTGAGCGCAGCCGTCGCCGCGCGCGTCTCCGATCTGACGGAAGCAATGGCGCTTGAATACGGCGCTCCGCAAACCTTCACACGGTTCGCCATCCCGCATGCAGCTTCAAGCTTCCTGGCGATGGCGGATGTCCTCGAGGACTATGAGTTCGAGCGCCGTATCGGCCGTGCGCGGGTGGTAATGCAGCCCTCCGGCGTCGCCGCCGCCATCACCCCGTGGAACAGCAATATCGGCTTCATCACCTCGAAGCTCGCAACCGCCATCGCCGCCGGCTCAACCATCGTCATGAAGCCGAGCGAGATGAGTGCGATACAGACGCAGATCCTCACCGAGTGTCTTCATGAAGCGGGTTTGCCGAAGGGCGTGTTCAACATCGTGAACGGTTTTGGCAATGTCGTCGGCGCGGAATTCAGCCGGCATCCGGACATCGCGAAGGTGACCTTCACAGGTTCCACGGCGGTCGGCAGGGAAATCCTGCGAAGTGGTGCCGACACCTTCAAGCGCGTCACGCTGGAACTTGGCGGCAAGGGACCGAACATCATTCTCGACGATGCCGATTTGGATGCGACTATTCCCGCCGTACTGCGGATGGGGTTCATCAACAGCGGCCAGGCCTGCATCGCCGGCACCCGCATCCTGGCTCCCGCCTATCGGCTCGACGAGGTCCTGGCCAGGCTGAAGCGGGAGATCGAGACGTTCAAGGTCGGCGCCCCCGACGATCCGGACGCGATGATCGGACCGATGGTCAGCCGCAAGCAGTACGACCGCGTCCAGTCCTATATCGAGTTGGGGACGCGGGAGGGCGCCAACCTCCTGATGGGCGGCCTGGGCCGGCCGGCCGGACTGGATCGTGGCTGGTTCACGAAGCCGACCATATTCTCTGACGTCAACAACCAGATGCGCATCGCGCGTGAAGAAATCTTCGGCCCGGTTCTGACGGTGATCGCCTATCGCGACGAGGACGAGGCCATATCCATCGCCAACGACACCCCGTATGGACTTCAGGCCTATCTGCATGGCACCGACGCCTCGCGGATGCAGGCGCTTGCGGATCGGCTCGACAGCGGACGCGTCGTGATCAACGGTGCACCCCATGAACCTCTCGCTCCATTCGGCGGGTTCAAGCAGTCGGGCATCGGCCGCGAATACGGCGTGTTTGGCCTGGAGGCATTTCTGGAGCCAAAGGCTATCATTGCTTGATTATAGCCACGACGAGCGGAGCTTGAACTCCGCCCGTCACCCGCTCCCCAATCTGACCAGAACCTTACCGACAGCTTTCCCGCTCTCCTGCAACTCGTGCGCATCGGCCACTGCGTCGAGGGCATACGTCTTCGCGATCCGCGGAGCATATGCCCCTGACGCGGCGCAGGCCGAAACCTCATCGGCCGCCTGCCGCATCGCTGCCTCCGGCATGCTATAGACGTAGACGAAACGGAACGAGAAGCCGCCCAGCAGCGCCGGGAAGAACGGGATTGTCAGCCTGGCCTGCGGAGATTCCGTCGAGTAGGCCGAGACGGCGCCGTCGCGGGCCAGACAGGAGACCGCTACGTCGATGTTGGCGGAGATATCGACGTCGACGATACGGTCGACGCCATGGCCGTCAGTCGCCGACCGCACGGTCTGCGAGACGTCCTCCTCGTGCCTGTTGACGACAAGATCGGCCCCCGCCGCACGCGCGACCTCCGCCTGTTCCTCACGGCTCACCGTCGCCGCCACCCATGCCCCCGCCCACTTCGCAAGAAGGATCGCCGCATTGCCGACGGCGCCTGCTCCACCTTGAACGAGAACCCGCTTGCCGCGCAGGTCTCCGTCGGCGAACAGGCAGCGATGCGCGGTCATCGCAGGGACGCCGAGCGCCGCTCCGATCTCGAAGGATACGTTGTCGACCAACCTTACGGCCTTCACGGAGGGCACGACGACGAATTCCGCCGCGGTCCCGAATGCCCGACCCCATTGGCCCATGTAGATCCAGACGCGCTCGCCGATGCGCGTCTCGGGGATGCCGGGGCCGACGGCGTCGATGACGCCCGCTCCGTCCTGATGCGGTACGATCAGAGGGAACGGCATGGCCTTGCCGCCAAATCTGGTTCGCGTCTTGATGTCGGAAGGATTGATGCCGGAGGCGACCACTCTCACCCGGACTTCTCCCGCGCCGGGTTGCGTATCGGGTAGGTCTCCCACTCTCAGCACCGCCCTGGCAGTTCCTTGTCGTTCGTAAAAAGCAGCTCGCATTATGCACCTCGTAAATAACTGCCTCCAACTAGGCGCGACGCATGCAAGCTTGCAAGTAGGCAACAGTTCTGCCTATAGGGATAGAAAGTACACTATTGGAGAGCGTGATGACCGCTGGCCAGAAATGCCCCGTCGAGACCACCGTCGATGTCACGGGAGGAAAGTGGAAGCCGATGATCATTTACCGGCTGCTGGGCGGACCGCGCCGGTTCGGTGAGCTGCGCCGGCTGGTCGGCGACCCGAGCCAGCGCTCGCTGACGATGCAGCTCCGCGAGCTCGAAGCCGACGGCATCGTCGCCCGAGAAGTCTTCGCCGAAGTCCCTCCGCGCGTGGAGTATTCGCTCACACCGTTCGGGCAGACGCTCGCGCCCGTGCTGATGGCTATGCGCGACTGGGGTGTTGCGTTCCAGGAGCGGCGTTCGGCGACACAGTTCGAGGGTTTTTTGCGTTAGGTAGCGCTAGCGTTTGCGGAAAACCTCTCGACAAAGAAGTCGATCAGAACCCTGACCTTGCGGGACACGTGCGATCCCGGCGGCCGCACAATGTAGACGCCAATCTCCGGCAAGCCATATTCGGCCATGATCGGCACGAGGCTGCCGGCGGTTACGTAGCTTTGCGCGATCACCACCGGCAGAGCGGCAACGCCAAGCCCGGCCGCCGTGCCCTCGGCGATCCCAACGGCACTGTCCGCCTTGAACCGCCCCTGAGCGTTGACGACGACCGTCCGGCTACCGTCGGACACCTTCCAGCTTTCGGTGCCCTGCAGGACGGCCTGATGTTCGCGCAGGTCCGAAGGCTTTTGTGGGACGCCGTGGATACGCAGGTATTCCGGATTGGCGAACAGGCCTGCTGCGAAGGCGCCGATCTTGCGCGCCGTCAGGTTCGAATCCTGCAGATACCCGACCCGGATGCCGCAGTCGAAACCCTCTGCGACAAGGTCGACGTATCGGTCGCTGTAATGCGCGTGAAGCTGCAGCAGCGGATGGCGGCGGGCGAGCTCGGCCAGCGCCGGTGCGAAGTGTCCCGGACCAAAGGATGAGGGAACGGCCACCCGCAGGCGGCCCCGCAAATCCCCGGTCGGCAGCATCTCTTCGCGCGCGACGTCCATTTCCAGACACATGCGGGCGGCGTGCTCGCGGAAGGAAGCGCCCGCTTCCGTCAGTGATGCTCCTCTGGTCGTGCGCGCCAGAAGCTGGACGCCGAGCTCGCCCTCGAGGCGGACGAGCCGTCGGCTGACGATCGACTTCGGCAGTCCCAGACGCCGCGCGGCGACCGTGATGCCACCGCCGTCCGCCACCTCAACGAAGGTCTGCATGTCCTCGAAGCTGATCATTCCCGCGTTCCATTTTTCGTTGCACAGAGTGGTCGACTGTAGAGCTACCGTGCCGTCTATCGCAACGCTAAATTCCAATCATCGAGCGGACCGAAATCCAACCCGACAGCCGCCGACAACGCAAAAAGGAACACGACAATGCATAAAGACGTCTTCACCCCAGAGAATTCCGCCATGCTGCTGATCGACCATCAGATCGGCACGATGGCCTGGACCCACTCGCACGATATCAACCTGGTCAAGCAGAACGCACTCAAGCTCGCCCGGATCGCCAAAGCCGCCAACATCCCGACGATCCTGACCTCCAGCATGGAAGACCAGATCCAGGGGCCGCTGCTGCCGGAGCTGGAAGCCATCCTGCCGGAAGCGTTCGAAGCCCGCGTCAAGCGTCCCGGCATCGTCAACGCCATGCACCATGACGGCTTCAACCAAGCCGTCAAGGCGACCGGCCGCAAGAAGCTGTTCGTCGCCGGCGTGACAACGGAAATCTGCGTCACCTTCCCAGTCCTCCAGATGCTCGACGAAGGCTACGAGGTGCAGGTCTCGGCCGACGCCTCCGCCTCTTACACCAAATACGGCGACGACATCGCATTGCGGCGCATGGAAAAGGCCGGCGCGATCATCACCACCGTCGATCAGATCATCTCCGAACTCGCCGTCGACTGGACGAGCCCGCTCGGCCAGAAGCTCGTCGGCATCTTGAACTACCACTGAAAACTGAAAGCGCTGCGTTCGGCGCGGGCGACTGTCGCCCGCGCCCGAGATCGAAGGAAACAGTCCAATGACCATCATTAAAATCCCTGCAGGACGTATGCGCGGCAACATCGGCCAGGGTTTCGACGTCGAGATCATGTATCCGGGGCTGTCACTGACACCCGACGACAGCGGGATCGGTCCCATCGGCAGGATCGACCGCGCCCAGGTTCAGCCGGGCCATCTCATAGGCATGCACCCGCACAAGGACGACGAAATCCTCACCTATATACGCGGCGGCGAGATGCTGCACCGCGACACCGTCGGAAATGAGAAGAGGCTCGACAACACCCACTTCATGATGATGAACGCGGGACACACTTTCCAGCACGAGGAACTGATGCTCGGGGACAATCCGGTGCGGGCTCTGCAGATATTTCTCCGACCGAACGCCGCCGACCTCGAACCTGTCGTGCAGTTTCATGAGTTCCCTGAAGAAAACAGCGTCGATAGCTGGCGGCTGATCGCCGGACCGCACAAGGCGCCGCTGTTGGTACGATCCGATGTCCGAGTCTTCGATGCCCGCATCCGCAACGACGTTCAGCTGCGCTTGCCGATAACGGATACGGGACGCAATATGCTGCTCTACGTCTATAGCGGAAAGATCACCTTGGGCGACCAGGTCGTCTCGGAAGGCGAAAGCCTGTTCTTAACCGGGTTTGATAAGCATCCGACGGCATTAGTTGCGTCCGACGTCATGTTATTTTCGTTCGATCCCAAGGCGGAAGTCTACCGCGGCGGCGTGTTCAGCGGGAACCAGAGACAGTCCGCAACTAACCCTCTTGGCCGGTAATACCTGCTGATCCTACCACGACGTGGGCCATAGTCAGGAGTAAAAGTAACTTTCGCTCTTGAACCAATTCGAACTTCTGACGCGTGATTAAGCGGACTGCATGCTCAGTCCTGCCGACCAGCTTAGCTGGGAAAAAATATAGCTAACTGCGGACTCCCGTGAGGTTATCCGCAGCCTCCGACACTCCACGACGCGCTCGCCCAGCTTCATCGTAGCTCACGAAGGCGCTTGGGAAACAGCTAATCAGACTGGCATGCGGTTGGTTCGCCGGGCCATACCGCGCTCCAGCGACGTAAAATCGGAGTGAGTGGCAACCGGGCCATTACTTCATTCTCCCGCATGTACCGCTACTTGACAGCATAGCATTTTTATTATTGGATACAATTATGATTTCGGATACTGAAAAGACTCAGTCGGAAGCGGCGACCGACAAGATTAGGACGCTTATCCTGAGTGGGACATATCGTCCCGGTCAGCCACTTAGGCAGGAAGCCTTATCGGGACACTTGAGTATCAGTCGCACTCCTCTCCGGCACGCGCTTCAGTCACTCGCCGAGGAAGGGTTAGTCGAGGCGGTCGGCTTCAAGGGAGCACGTGTTGCACAACCTGATCCGCAAATGGTGCGCGATCTGTTTGATATGCGCCTTCTGCTGGAACCGCTTGCACTCAAGTCTGCGCTTGAGCATCACACAAAGCTTGATTTCGCCAAGGCAGAGATGGCGCTCGATGCAGCTGACGCAGAACGCGACCTCTACAAGCTCTCCCAGTTGAATTGGGAATTCCATCATGCACTCTACCATCCCTCAGGCCGGCGAACGCTCATGAGGACCATCGAGCATCTCAACAGGGCATCTGCTTTTGCGGAAACGATTGCGAAGTCCATCGTTGTCCGATCGGAGAAATCGGCTGCCGAGCATCGCGAACTGCTGCAGGCCTGCCGCAACGCGGATGCGGACGACGCAATTGACCGCCTGACGGAGCATCTCCGGCTAGCCTATCGCGACATTCAGAACACGGAGTACTGACTGTGCCGGTCATCAACAGGATCGCAGAATTCCATGACGAGATGAGCAAGTGGCGGCGTCATCTTCATGCCAATCCAGAACTTTCCTACCAAGAGCATCAAACAGCAAAGTTCGTCGCTGACAAACTTCGGTCCTTCGGGATCGAGGTCAGCGAAGGCATTGGCGGAACCGGCGTCGTTGGCGTCCTGTACGGGGGTCGAAGAGGCGAACGCTCCATCGGTCTTCGCGCCGACATGGACGCGCTCGCTATCGGGGAGCGCAACGATTTTGGACACCGTTCGAGGAACGGCGGGGTCATGCACGCTTGCGGGCACGATGGGCATACAGCCATGCTGCTGGGTGCCGCACACTATCTTGCCGAAACCCGCAATTTTTCGGGCCGCGTTGTTTTCATCTTTCAGCCGGCTGAGGAAATGGGAGGCGCGGATGGCGGGGCGGCTCGAATGATCCGCGAAGGATTGTTCAAAACCTTTCGATGCGACGAGATATACGGCTTGCATAATTGGCCGGGAATGGACGTCGGAACCTTCGCGGTTAAGGCCGGCCCGATGATGGCGTCGGGCGATAGCTTTGAGATAGAGGTGTTGTCCAAGGGCATGCACGCAGCGCAACCACACAAGGGCGCTGATGTTGTTCTGACGGCCGGTCATATCCTCGTCGCGCTTCAGCAAATTGCCGCGCGAAACACTGATCCACTCGACGCCCTTGTCGTTAGCGCGACGCAGATCCATGGTGGGGACGCTTACAACGTCTTGCCGAACACAGTCACCATTCGAGGCACGGTGAGAGCTTTCTCTCCCCGAGCACGCGCGGCAGCGGAACCGGCGCTTCGCCGCGTCGTCGAAGGTATAGCGTTGTCGACAGGTGCCCATTGCAAGGTGTCGTATGCTCAGCAATATCCGACCCTCGTTAACTCCGAGCCCACAGCGCGAGCGGCCGAAGCTGCAGGTTTATCGGTATTCACCAAGGTCGAGACAAACCCGCCGCAGACGATGATTGTGGAGGACTTTGCCTTCATGCTTGAAGACCGGCCCGGATGCTACGGGTGGATCGGAAATGGCCCGGATGATAATGGCCGGATCCTTCACAGCGCGTGGTTTGACTTCAATGACGAGGCTCTGCCTTTTGGGGCTTCTTACTTCGCCGCAGTCGTTGAACAGCAACTGCAATGATAACCCGCGTGCGCACCCGCTCCTCAGCGTCCTGAAAGCTACCCAAGCCGCCGCTATGGCAGGCGCTCGCAAAGAGAGTGCGTCACGAAGCAGTTCCAGATGCGAGGACCTTCATGCGAACAGTCAAAACAGACACTCTCGAAATTGCTTATTTTGAACACGGCTCGCCCGAAGGTTGGCCTGTGTTGCTGAGCCATGGGTTTCCGTACGACATACACGCCTATGACGAGGTTGCACCTCGCCTGGCGGAAGCGGGAGCCCGGGTGATTGTCCCGTATCTACGAGGCTTTGGCCCCACTCGCTTCCTATCAGGCTCCACAATGCGAAGCGGCCAGCAGGCTGCTCTCGGCAAGGATGTTATCAACTTGCTCGACGCCCTTGGCATCGAGAAGGCCATTCTCGCCGGCTATGACTGGGGTGGCCTTGCTTCATGCGTTGCATCGGCACTGTGGCCTGATCGAGTGGCCGGCCTGGTCTCCTATGCGGGCTACGACGTTATCGACGTGAAGCGGCTGGGCCATGCCTACCAGCCCAGCCTGGAACAGGCTGTCTGGTACCAACATCTGTTCCAGCACGAGCGCGGCCGCGAGTGCTTGGCTCTCCACCGCCGCGATTTGTGCAGGATCCTCTGGAAGCAGTGGTCGCCGACCTGGGCGTTTGACGACGCGACGTTTGACCGCACAGCGGCCTCTTTCGACAATCCGGACTTCGTCGATGTCGTCATCCACTCCTATCGCTTCGACTTCGGGAACGCAGCGGGAGATCCCGCTCTGGCTGATCTGGAAACGCGGTTGGCCGAAAAGCCACCCATAACCGTTCCCGCGATCACTATCGACGGGACGCAAGATCCGTTAAAGCCCGGCGGAACGGCTGATCATGCCCCGATGTTCAAAGCACGACACGAGCATCGAGTGGTCGGGTGCGGACATAATCTGCCCTGGGAGGCGCCACATGATTTCGCCGACGCTATAACAACAGTTCAAGGTTGGTGCGGTTTCGCGTCCTAGAGGCCGCAATCGGTTCGTCGGACTTGGAGCAGCACCGATTGCCGATCCGTGGGCGTGGCGCTCCTTTCGTATCCGTCTAGAGGCCGGGCCACATTCCACCGTCAAGCCGCAGATTTGCCCCAGTGATATAGCTCGCACGCGGGCTTGCGAGGAAGGCGACGGCATCGGCGATTTCATCCACTGTCCCAACTCGCCTTATCGGCACCTGCGCGAACATTGGCAGTGCGACCCTTTCGACTTCGGGCCATGGCGCATCCGGCGCAAGCCCTCGCGTAAGGGCCGCCTTGCGGAAAGCCTCATCTAGACTGGCGCTGGCGTAAGGCTTCGGCATCCCGTTTAGACCTGCTACCCGATTTCGGCTCGCTACCTCAGCACTCCAGTCGCCAACGCCCTTTGAATGCCGCGGACGTCCGTGCCTTTCTTCAGAGTCTTGGCTATTGGGGTGCTGGAGCCGGAAACCCAAATCTTGAGTTCAGAATCGAGATCGAACGTTCCAGCCGTTTCAACTGAGAAGCGGGTGATCGCCTTGTATGGAATTGAGGTGTAGTCGACTTTGCTACCGGTCAAGCCCTGGATGTCGACAAGAATGATGCGGGACTGAGTGAAGACAAAGAAATCGCGAATTACCTTGAAGGCCAGTTGCGGCGTTTCGCCGTCGATCAAAACGCCGTCTAGACGGCGCTTCAGATCATTGGGGTCTACCGTCGATCCATGCCCGAGAAGGCCGTCAAAGATACCCATGTCGCTATCCCCCGTTCCTTTGCGGAAGATAGGGTGAAGAGCGTCTGTGGCAAGCACTCCCAGAGCCAGCCTTCTCGTGTTGCAAACGTGTTGCATGGACTTAATTGCAACACCTAGATCACCGTTGAAATCATTGGGAATCTTTTGCAACACGGGTGCAACACGATGAAAAGCGCAACTGCGCCAAGCGCTTGATTTCCTTTAGGAAAATGGTGCCCGGAGGCGGATTTGAACCACCGACACGCGGATTTTCAATCCGCTGCTCTACCAACTGAGCTATCCGGGCATCGAGGCCTATGAAGCCTTCCGGTCGGGACCGGCGGGGGCGTTTCCCCCGGAGCGAGCGGGGTTATAACATCTTGTTCGGCCATGTCCAGCGCCGGAACCCACTTTTTTGACAGGTTTGCGAAAATCGCGATTTCCTGAACAAAAACAGTCACCCGCTTGTCCGCTTCTCGGTTGTCCGGCTCAGTCGTCCGAGCCGTCGGCCTTGGTCTCGTCGTCCGAAACCGGAATCGCGTAGGAGCCCTTCAGCCAGCGCGACAGGTCGAGCGTGCGGCAGCGATCGGAGCAGAAGGGGTAGTTGTCGCGCGAGGACGGCTTGCCGCATTCCGGGCAGGGCCTCGTCTTCCTGAGCGGCTCGACCTTGCCGCCGGTCTTGATGGGTTCGGATGCCATCGTTGGACACTCCTATTCTTGGGGGCATGAAATGGCGCTTCAGCGGGCGAGGAGGCGCCTGAGGAAGCGGATGGAGACATGCATGTTGGCGGCTCTTTGCCTCAATGCCCTGCCAGGCCTTGTCAGCCCTCTGGCCAGGCCGCCGCGACGTCGAAGCCTTCGCCCGCCAAAAGCCCGGTCACCTCGAAAAGCGGCAGGCCGACGACATTGCTGTAGGAGCCGACGAGTTTCTGGACGAAGGATCCGGCAATGCCCTGGATCGCGTAGGCGCCCGCCTTGCCGCGCCACTGCCCCGACGCGATGTAGTTTTCGATCTCGCGGGTGGAAAGCCGCTTGAAGCGAACCTTGGTCTGGACCACCTTCTGGCGGAACTGGCCGCCGGGGGTGATCAGGCAGATGCCGGTATAGACCCAGTGGCCGCGCCCGGAGAGCAGGTGCAGGGCGGACGAGGCTTCTTGCGTATATTCGGTCTTTTCGAGAATGCGGCGGCCGACGGCGACCACCGTGTCGGCCGACAGGATATAGCTGTGCCGCCAGGCCGGATCGTTTCTGATGGCGTTAAGCGCCGCTTCGGCCTTTTCGGTTGACAGCCTTCGGGCAAGCGAACGCGGATGTTCGGATTTCTTCGGCGTCTCGTCGATATCCATCGGCATCAGCCGCGCCGGCGTAATACCGGCCTGGTTGAGGAGGTCGAGGCGGCGCGGAGAACCGGAGGCCAGTATCAGCTTTTGTTCCAGCGCCATGAGAGCCCGCCGCGAATGATAAGGTTACTTGAAGCGGTAGGTGATGCGGCCCTTGGTCAGATCGTAGGGCGTCATTTCGACGAGCACCTTGTCGCCGGCGAGAACGCGGATGCGGTTCTTGCGCATGCGGCCGGCGGTGTGGGCAATGATTTCGTGTTCGTTTTCGAGCTTCACGCGGAATGTCGCGTTGGGCAGGAGTTCGGTCACGACGCCCGGGAATTCGAGGACTTCTTCTTTAGCCATCTATAGGTTTTCTTCCTGTGTTGGGTTTGGGCCGGCAAAGCTTGTTTTCGCCCGCCCGGAAATTTGCGCGGAAACTACACAATCATGTCCGCTTTGTGAACCTAGCTTGAGCGCTATTCTCAATGTCGTTTCAACCGGCCTGCGTGGAGCGTCGAGGCGGGCCGTTTCAGGCCGTCTCGGCCGGATGCCGGCTGATGCCGGAAAGGCGCTCGTCGATCAACTTCCAGAGATGGTCGCGAACCTCGCGATAGGCATCCAGCATCTGGTCGCGGGTGCCCGTTGCAGCGGTCGGGTCCATGGTCGGCCAGTAGACCACGTCCACCGCGTTTGAACGGGTCAGTTCCAGTGCGGCATGGTGGGCTTCCGGCGTCAGCGTGACGATCAGGTCGAAAAAATCGTCCTCGAGTTCCTCCAGCGTACGCGGCTGGTGGCGGCCGATCGAAAGCCCGACCTCCTCCAGGACTGCATCCACGAAAGGATCCCGCTCGCCGGAGCGCACCCCCGCCGACTGGACGTAGATATCGGGTGGCAGCAGCCGCTTTGCAATGGCTTCCGCCATCGGCGAACGGATGACGTTGAAGCCACACATGAAAAGAATGGCGCCTGGTTTTTTGGCCTTCGTCTCGGGGGCGGGCATTGCCTCCATGCTCAGCCGCGCCAGTAGAGCACGCAGACCAGCGTGAAAAGCCGCCGGGCAGTATCGAAATCAACGCGGATCTTGCCGTCGAGGCGGTCCATCAGCGTCTGCGAGCCCTCGTTATGGACGCCGCGCCGGCCCATGTCGATTGCCTCGATGCGGCTCGGGGTCGAGGAGCGGATCGCCTCGTAGTAGCTTTCGCAGATCATGAAATAATCCTTGATGATCCGCCGGAAGGGGGTCAGCGACAGGATATGGGTCGCGACCTGCTCGTCCTTGTCCGTGGTGATGCCGAGCACCAGCTTGCTGTCGACGAGCGAAAGTTTCAGCTTGTAGGGGCCGCCGGCATGGCCGAGTGGCTCGAAGGAGTTTTCCTCGACGAGATCGAAGATGGCGACCGCCCGCTCATGTTCCACATCGGGCGTGGAGCGCCCGATCGAGTCGTCCAGAACGACGTCGTAGAGCCGGTAGACCGCCCGCCCCATCCGTCAGCCCTCGTCGTCGAGGGGCAAGCCGTTGAGGCGGATCGCGACGGAGCGTGCATGGGCATCGAGCCCCTCGGAATGGGCAAGCGTGATCGCCGCCGGCGCCAGCTGGCGGAGCTGATCCGGGCCGAGGCGCAGGATCGAGGTGCGCTTGACGAAGTCGAGAACCGAAAGGCCGGAGGAGAACCGGGCCGAGCGCGCCGTCGGCAGCACGTGGTTGGAGCCACCGACATAATCGCCGATCACTTCCGGCGTATGGCGGCCGATGAAGATCGCGCCGGCGTTGCGGATGCCGGGCAGCAGCGCGTCGGGATCGGCAACGGCAAGCTCCAGGTGCTCGGCGGCGATACGGTTGGCGAGCGGCAAAGCCGCGTTCAGGTCCGGCACCAGGATGACGGCGCCGAAATCGCGCCAGCTGGCGGCAGCGGTTTCCGAGCGCGACAGGGTCTTCAGCTGCCGCTCGACGGCAGCCTCCACCGCGCGGCCTAGCCCGGCATTGTCGGTGACGAGGATCGACTGGGCGCCCGCATCGTGTTCGGCCTGGGCGAGCAGGTCGGCCGCCAGCCAGTCGGGATCGTTTTCACCGTCGGCGATGACCAGCACTTCCGAAGGACCGGCGATCATGTCGATGCCGACAGTGCCGAAGACATGCCGCTTGGCGGCCGCCACATAGGCATTGCCGGGGCCGACGATCTTGGCGACCGGGGCGATCGTCTCGGTGCCATAGGCGAGTGCCGCCACGGCCTGGGCACCGCCGATACGGTAGATCTCGGTGACGCCGGCGATGCGGGCGGCAGCGAGCACGGCCGGGTTGATCTTGCCGCCGTTGGCCGGCACGACCATGACCACGCGCGGCACGCCGGCAACCCTTGCCGGCACCGCATTCATCAGAACCGAGCTCGGGTAACTGGCGGTGCCGCCCGGAACATAAAGGCCGACCGCCTCGATTGCCGTCCAGCGCGAGCCGAGGCCGACGCCGATCGCGTCCTCGTAGATATCGTCCTTCGGCATCTGCCGGGCATGATGGCGCTCGATCCGTTCGGCGGCGAGGTTCAGGGCGTCGATGACCTTCCGGTCGGTCTCGGCGAAGGCCGCATCGATCTCGGCTTCGGTGACCTTGATCCCGACCTTGGCGAGGTCGATCCCGTCGAAACGGGCGGAATAATCAATCAGCGCCTGATCGCCGCGGGCGCGCACATCGTCGATGATGGCCCGCACCACCGTATTCACATCTTCCGAGACCTCCCGCTTGGTGGAGAGAAATGCGGAAAACTTCGCCTCAAAATCCTGCGACGCCTGATCCAGCCAGATTGCCAAGCGGATATTCCTTCCAACTCAAAAAACGATGTTATCCCGGTCGGGCCATTCGGGCAAAGGGGCCGGATCAGGGATGACGGGGCTTAGACGCCGTTTCCCATGCGCCGCCGACATCCGCAAGAGCAACTTCGATGCATTCGACATCGAGCGCAATCGTCGATTTGCCGGACAGGACGAGTTCGATCGTGCCTTCCGGACCCTCGCCCTTCTGCAAGAAGGTGATCGCCAAAAGCGACAGGACCTCGTCCTTGCGGCCGCGGTTGATGCCGGTCGAGCGCACCGCCTGGACGCGCTTGAAGACGATCGCCGCGCGGCGGCGTTCGAAACCCTTGCGCTGCCTGGCCAAGGCATTCTCCCAGACGAAACGGTTGGCAGCGAGCGAAAAGTTCTGTTCGGGCTGCGACCAGCGGACATCGCCTACCTTGAAAACGGCATCCTGCATATGGGCGGAAATGACGCCCAGGTCGTCCGTGTCGAGGGCCAGCAGCTTCAAGTCGGTCATCGCTTCTAATATCCATCCAGAGGCGCGCGTTCACGCAAATGTTCTCAAGGCTTGAGATAGGATGTGGCGTGGCAAGAAGCAACGGCGCTTCGCGAGACGGAACGCACCTTTATCCGCGCCGACTGACGTGCGACACGGTTCAAAGGCGGGAATGGGGCAGGCAGGGCATTGGAGTAGTTGGCGAGGTAGGTTTCCGCCTGCCCCGATCGCCTCTTGCGGTTTGCGGAGAATTTCCAAGCCCTCCCTCGCCGCTTTGACGACCATCACCGGAACCAGGCGCTTTCGAACCTTCGTGAGGCAGCCGGTTCGCGAACCCGGTTCCCATCCGATGACGCGGCTATTATGATCCTATGTCTCTGCTGCGGGGACGCCGGCGGCGCAAAAATCTGCCAAGCCTTTGACGAAACACGGCGGAAAATGCCGTTCGGCCGCATTTCGTCCCCGGTCGCAATGCCGGTTACCTGCCACCGGCTAAATCGACATTGGAGTGAATTCTGTTGTGCAGCAACAGAAGGCCGAGAAACGCCGAGAAGGCGAAGATCGAGATGACCAGGGCGAGCCACAGGGCGGCGTGGGGGCCGGCGGTGGTGAGAATGGCGGTGAATGCCGGTGGGGCGGCGGCGAAAGAGAAGTTGAGAGGCACGGCGAGCTGTGCCGAGGCGCGGGCATAGGCGCCAGCGGGGAAAATCTGCAACGGCAGCGTCGCACGGGTGACGGCGTTGATGCCGCTGGCAAAGCCGTAGAGCGTGGCGAACAGCATGGCGCCGGCGAAATTGCTGGTCAGTAGAAGGACGGTAAAGCTCAGCGGGAACAGGGCCGTGGCGGCAAGGCCGGTGACGAAGCCCGACCAGCGCCGGCCGCCCAGAAAATCCAGCAGCCGCCCCGCCCATTGGGCGATACCGATAAAGGCTGCGGCCGCCAGCGCGCTGGCATGATCGAGACCTTGAGCCTGGAACAGGATGATGATGGTGAGGGCAAAGCCCCAGGTGAAAAAGCCATTGGCGGCAAAGCTCATGGCCAGCAGGACGAAGCGTGGCCGGTCGATAGCGGCTGGCTCGGCCGTCGTCTTCGCAGCGGATTTTTCTCCGGGCCGGCGGGCAAGCGCCGTCCAATGCAGCGGCGTGCAGACAAGAAACATGAGGGCGGCATAGGCGAGTGTGGTCGTGCGCCAGCCCCACTCAGCCTGCAGAAGCCCCGTCAGCGGCCACATGATGGCCGATGTCAGCCCGCCGGCCAGGACCAGCACACCGAGCGCCTGGCGCGCCTTGTCGCCGGCGATCTCGGCCGCTGCGATCTGCGCCGGTGTCGTCAGCATGCAGGCGCCGGCAAGGCCGAGAATGATCCACGCCAGGAGATAGGATTCCGGACCATTGGCCAGGCCCATGACCAGCAGGCCGGCGGCACCCAGCGGCGACCCCAGAACCATGATCGGGCGCGCGCCATGACGCTCGAACTTGGCGCTCAGGGGCCAAGACACCATGGCCATGACGACCAGCATGACCGTCGGCCCTGCCATGACCATGGGGAGCGCCATGCCCAGTTCGCCGGCCATTGCAGGCCCGGTGACCGCGGGCAGCCAGAACGTGGTGCCCCAGCCGATCAACTGGGTTAGCGACAGGGCGGCAACGGCACGGACTGTGGAAGAGCGGAAGTGAGTTAAAAGGGGAATCATTCGAGACCTCGGGGGCACGGGCGGCTGTTGTTTCTGACTGGGAAGTGAGGAAGGACCGCGCTTCGGTCAGCGAACCTTCCGAGTGCGAGAATTAAAGGAATTAATGCTGTCACCGCCGTTACTCATGTTATGAATTCGGTGTCGGCTTAAATCTCGGTTTGGACGTATCGATTGTCCTGAAAGGCTTTTTATCTTCGCTTGTGCTGGATTTTCGTCAGACGCTCAAACGAGGAATTCGAGGGGAGAGTGAGGAAAATTCATGCAAGGCAAGCACCGCATCTCTCTCAATTCCGTCCGGGTGTTCACGATCGTCGCCCGGACCGGCAGCCTGACGGCCGCAGGCGCTGAACTCGGCGTCACCTCCGGCGCGGTGAGCCACCAGCTGAAAAAGCTTGAAGACGAGCTCGGGGTGAGCTTCTTCCGCCGGGGAAGCAACACCGTTTCGCTGACCGACGCGGGACAACGGTTCTATCAGGAAGTCGCGCCCGCGATCGGGCTGATCGAGCGTTCGGCCGACGCGCTCTATCGTGACGAAACCGAAATCAGCGTCCATGCGACGACGTCGTTTGCACTGCGTTGGCTCATCCCGTCGCTGGATCGTTTCCGCACTCTCTGCCCCAACGTCCGCGTCCGGGTGGAGACCGGTTCGGCGCGAAGTTTTCCCGCCATCCCGGACAGCGATGTCAGCATCCGTCATTTCCGGGCTGGACAAGCCGCTGAAGGATGGGAGTTCCTGGCGCGCGACCTGCGCCGGCCGGTTGCGTCTCCAAGCCTGCTGGCAAGAGAGCCCGGCAGCCGGCAGATTACCGTTGCCGACCTGCCGGCGCTTCAATGCTCCGTCGGCAACTGGGACTGGAAGCTCTGGTGCGAGACATTCCGTATCCCTCCCGCGGACCTTTCCGTCACCCATGAATTCGACACCGACGATGCGGCTCTTCACGCCTGCGTCGCCGGTCTCGGGATGGTGCTCGCGCCGACCATCCTCACGGGAAGGGAAACACGGTCCGGCGCGTTGGTTGTGCTGCCCGGATACCAGCCGGTCGAGGCCGGAACGTACCGTTACCAGCGCCGCTCGGAATCGCGGGTGGTGCGGCAATTCTGCGGCTGGATGGATACCGAAATGCGGAACCTCGAATGACGGGTTTTCGCCGCCGGAAACGGCAGCTTTGATTTCATGGCCATCGGTTCACGCCTGCGCCTCCAGGTCAAGCGGACCACTCATCGCGATGTGCTTGGCCTGCAACGCACGAGGTCAATCCAGGACAGCCACCTGATCAGTTCAGGCCTTCCTCGGCGAGCGCCTGGATCACGGAGGGCAGCATCCGCATGCGGTCGAAGGCCTTGCTGAGGTTTTCCGGCAGCTCGACGCCGCTCTTGGGCGCGACCATCAGGACCCAGAACAAGTAGCAGTCCGCAATCGTCATCTTGTCGCTCACCAGGAATTTCTTGTTACCCATCTGGTCGGCCAGGATAGCGAAAGCCTTCGCAAGCTTTTCGCGGGCACGCACCTTTTCCGGCTCGGGGAAGTCCCTGAAAAACGGCTGGTAGCTTCCGTGGATTTCGGAGGCCATGAAAGCGAGAGACTCGAGCGCCCGCCACCGGGCAATGCCGTCTTTCGGAAGAAGCTTGCCGCTCTTCTCGGCGATATAGTTTAAAATAACCGGGTTTTCCGTGAGAAATACGCCGTCTTCCAGCTCAAGGGTCGGGATATAACCCTTTTGGTTGATGGAAAGGAAATCGCGGCCGTCCTCGGTTTTCCTGTCGTGGTCGATGCTCAGGAGCTTGTAGGGAAGCCCGGTCTCGATCAGCGCTATGTGATCGGCGAGACTGCAGGCGGCCGGATAATAGAAGAGGTTCATGGTGGTCTCCTTGTGATGGACCTGTCTCGATGTTTCTTTTCGGAGACAAGGTCTGCAATGTTGACCACGACCATTTATGTGACCTAAAAATGCCCGTCAAAAGCATATCTTTGGGAGTTGGTCAGATGGATGTGACCGTTTCGCACGCAGAAGCCGATTGCAGAGGCGTGAGTGAAATCCTCAGCCGGGTCGGCGACAAATGGACGATCCAGGTCGTCGTATCGCTTCGGCTGGAGCCCCGACGGTTCAACGAGCTGAAACGGCAGGTCGGCGGCATTTCGCAGCAGATGCTGACAAGGACGCTCAAGACACTGGAACGCGACGGCATGGTCGAACGCACCGTTCGCCACAGCACCCCGCCGCAGGTCGAATACACGCTGACGCCGCTCGGACATTCCCTGTCGGAAACCGCGCGGCAACTCGCCGATTGGGCGGCGGCCCATCAGCGAGAAATCGAAGACAACCGCCTTCATTACGACGCCCGTCAGCTTTGATGGACCCGCGATCCTGGTGCTTGCAGCCGCCTGGCAATCGAACCTGATCAAGAAGTGCGCTTCGGGCCGAAAGCGGCCTCCTCAGCGCCCAACATTCAGCTTGGGAAATCCGCCGAAAGGCTGATTTCCTCCCAGAGTTCGATCTGGGAGAGCCGCTCCTTCAGCTTTTGCGTGACCGCGTTATAGCAGATCGCACCGAGTACCAGGTGGCGGGGAGCCTGATCCGCTTCGGTGGCGGCGATCATCGCCTCGCCGGCGCGCACCGGATCGCCGGGCTGGCGGCCGCTATAGCCGGAAGTCGCGCCCATGCGGGCGGCGGCCGTCTCCGCATAATCGGCGATCCGGCTCGGCGTCTGCTTCAGCGAGCGACCGGCCCAGTCGGTGCGGAACGGACCCGGCTCGACGCAGGTGACCTTGATGCCGAGCGGCGCGCCTTCCATGGCGAGCGCATCGGAAAACCCTTCGACCGCGTGCTTGCTCGCCGCATAATAGCCGGAGCTCGGAAGGCCCATGAAGCCGGCCATCGAGGTGATGTTGAGGATGTGGCCTCGGCGCTGCGCCCGCATGCCCGGCAGCACGGCGCGGGTCATGGCGAACAGGCCGAAGACATTGGCATCGAACATCGCGCGGATCTCGTCCTCCTCGCCTTCCTCGATCGACGCCTGGTAGCCGTAGCCGGCATTGTTGACCAGCACGTCGATGCGGCCGAATTTCTGCTCGGCGGCGGCGACCGCATCGGAAATCTGCTTCATGTCCGTCACATCGAGATCGAGCGCCAGGACATGATCCCTGCCGTCGGCGAGATCGGCGACCCGATCCCTGCCGCGGGCGGTGACCACGGTCGGCCAGCCGCGATCGATCGTCAGCTTGGCGAGCTCGCGACCGAAGCCGGTAGAGCAGCCGGTGATGAACCAGACGGGGGCTTGAATATCGGTCATGGGGAAATCTCCGTGGGGTGCCGGATCAAACAATATGAGGCGGGAAAGAGAATGGACGTTTCAAAGAGATAGAAATGCAAAAAAGGACGACAAGGGCAATGCCCTGCCGTCCTTCGCAAAATATCAGCCTTGCGGATCGATCAGTCGCTGACGCGTTCGACCACCGCGCCGCAGCGGGTGAGCTTTTCTTCCAGCCGCTCGAAACCGCGATCGAGATGGTAGACGCGGCTGACCATGGTTTCGCCTTCGGCGGCAAGGCCGGCAATGACCAGCGAGACGGAGGCGCGCAGATCGGTCGCCATGACCGGGGCTCCCTTCAAACGCGTTACCCCTTCGACACGGGCCTTCTGGCCGGACAACGAGATCCTGGCGCCAAGGCGGGCGAGTTCCTGAACGTGCATGAAGCGGTTTTCGAAAATGGTCTCGGTAATGTTCGAGACGCCGGAGGAGCGGGTCATCAGCGCCATGAACTGCGCCTGCAGGTCGGTCGGGAAACCCGGGAACGGTTCGGTGGTGATGTCGACCGGCTGGATGCCGTTGCCGTTGCGCACGACGCGCAGGCCGCTTTCCGTTTCGGTGATATGGGCGCCGGCCAAACGCAGCGTGTCGAGCGCGGTGTCGAGCAGCGACGCTTCGGTGCCTTCGAGCACGACATCGCCGCCCGTCATGGCGACCGCCATCGCATAGGTGCCGGTCTCGATGCGGTCCGGCAGCACGCGGTGGCGCGCCCCGGAGAGCGAAGTGACGCCCTCGACCGTGATCGTCCGGGTGCCGGCGCCGGAAATCTTGGCGCCCATGGCGGTGAGGCATTTTGCCAGATCGACGACCTCCGGCTCACGAGCGGCGTTTTCGATCACCGTCGTGCCGCGGGCAAGCGTCGCCGCCATCATCATCACGTGGGTTGCGCCCACCGAAACCTTCGGGAAGACGTAAGTGGCGCCGATCAGGCCGCCCTTGGGGGCCGTCGCGTTCACATAACCGCCGTCGACTTCCAGGTTGGCACCGAGCGCCTGCAGGCCTTCGAGGAAGAGATCGACCGGACGCGTGCCGATGGCGCAGCCGCCCGGCAGCGAAACCCGCGCCTGGCCTTCGCGGGCAAGCAGCGGACCGATGACCCAGAAGCTGGCGCGCATCTTCGAGACCAGCTCATAGGGAGCGGTCGTATCGACGATGGTGCGGCAGGTGAAGTTGATGGTACGCGAATAGCCCTCTTCCTGGCGCTCGCGGCGGCCATTGACGGCGACATCGACGCCATGATTGCCGAGGATGCGCAGCAGCTGTTCCACGTCGGCCAGATGCGGCACATTTTCGAGCGTCAGCGTATCGCTCGTCAGAAGGGAGGCGATCATCAGCGGCAGAGCGGCGTTTTTCGCTCCCGAGATCGGAATGGTGCCCTTGAGTTCGTTGCCGCCTACAATTCTGATGCGATCCATAAGTTGTAACTCTTCCTTCTGAGCGCGAAAGGAGGCGTCCTTAGACGAAATCCGCCGCTGCTTCAATGATTGCTGAAATGGCCTGCCGGAATAGCCTGTCTGCCAGCCTGTCTCGGCGCATAAGCTACAATGATTCGTCCGTTTTTACGGCAGGCAGTCCTTGGGTCGAATCCTCTTCGCCCGCCCGGCGGGCCCGCGCCTGCGTCTTGCGGCGCATCAGATTCTCGCGAAGCTTGGCTGCAGCCTTCGCCTTTCGCTGCGCTTCGCGGGCTTCAACCGCCCTGCGGTGCCGCTCGCCGCGGCCCTTGCCGGTCTCTCCGCCCTGAGAATCGTGCAGTTCGTCATCATTCGCCATGGCTCTCCATACCCAAAAACCGGGATTCTTGAAAGCGGAAGCGACGTTTTCCCCATTCCCCGACAAAGAACTTGGAATTTGCGGCTTGCGCTGCCGGTGAACCTATGGCAATAGGCCGCTGCCGACGACGCGGGTCTTTCGCGCCGGCTGACGCTGCTATAGCTCAGGGGTAGAGCACTCCCTTGGTAAGGGAGAGGCCGAGAGTTCAAATCTCTCTAGCAGCACCATTTTTCGCCTAAAAAGGCGTCTTACCCGGTATCTTACGTTCTTAGTAACGGCTCCCGTCAATCGAGGGACTATAAAAAACGTGTCCCGAACCGCAGCACATGCCGTGCCTCCTCCGGTGAGGCGCTTCTTGCCACCTCTCAGCAATTCTCCCTTCTATATGAGGCATGAACGTCAAGAGCGATGATCCGGGTACCAACGGAACTTGTTATGCTGCCGTTCATTTTAGCTCTGCTAGTTTGGCTTATTACCGTTGCTGGAGAGAAACAATGAAAGCGAAACAATTCGGATTGCTGGCGGGCATGTCAGCCCTGCTTGTCGGCATCAGCATTCAACCTGTACCTGCTACCGCCCAAGGCTTCGAACTTGAGTTCGGAGAACGTGGCATGCGGATCGAGCGCCCGGATGGCTATGATCGGCGATACGATCGCCGCGAGCGGCGATATGAACGTTCAGGCTGCGGCCCACGTGAAGCTCTGGGCGCTGCCTCACGATACCTGGACGACCCTTACATCAACGCTGAGAACCGAAGGTACTATTATATCGATGGGTACGGCAAGCGCGGTGGAGGCCGTGGCCGTCCGGATTCCGTGATGATCTCCAAAGCCCCCGGCTGCCCACGCGTGTAGCAATCATTGCTTTCGGTAAGCTGGTTAGGCCGAGCCCGAGGTCGGCGTGCTGCCCTCCGTTACAACACAGTCCTGTGCAGCAGGAGTATGCTCGAGGTCGGACTGTGGACGTAGCGGAGGCCATGCCGGTGCTGCAGCAGATGGCGATGAAACATCGGCCGCACAGAAGCCTGGCCGCCGCACGCAAGGCCTTCCTGCATTTCGCCTCCTTCCGCGCAAATTGACCGAACAAGTATCACACCGCGATGTTACCCACGGCGGCGAACGGCCTCATTCAGCCCGCATGCGTCCTTGCAACGGGTGTGGAGAAATCGTGTTTGGCGTGGTTGGAAAGTGGTTCCCAAGCGTTTAATACGCCGCCTATGTGAGAACTTAATCGTCGGGTGCGGCGAGCGGGAGCCCAATTGAGCGGCAAAAAAAGCAGGAAGAACCACCTGGATTCTGGCGCCGTGACCAGCGTCCTCAAGCGGGTGATCGCCGAAAACGGCAAGGATCATGTCCGCGGTTATGCCTTTGCGATCTTCTGTCTGGTCGCGACAGCCATGTCCACCGCCTTCACGGCGTGGATCATGGAGTCGGTGGTCAACGAGGCTTTTGCCAACAAACGGGCCGACATGGTCCTCGTCATCTGCTTTGCGATCTTTGCAGCTTTCGTCATTCGCGGCCTGGCGACCTACGGGCAGGCGGTGACGCTCTCCAAGATCGGCAACAATATCGTCGCCCGTTACCAGCAGCGTCTCTATTCGCATCTCATGAAGCTGTCGGTCGGCTTTTTCGCGGAATCGCGATCGGCCCAACTGGCAGGGCAGATCGGCCAGAATATCGGCGGCATAAGGGACGTCCTCAACCTGGTGGTCACATCGACCGCGCGCGATCTGCTGACCCTGGCGTCGCTGATCGTCGTGATGATCTCCAAGGACTGGGTTCTCTCGCTGATCGTGTTTGCCGTGGCGCCGCCGCTCATTCTTGCGATCCGCTACCTGTCGCAGCGGCTGCGCAGCGTCACGCGCGAAGCCGTCGAGGTCAGCAGCAAGGTGCTGGGCGCCATGCAGGAGACCATCCAGGGCATCACCGTCGTCAAGGCCTTCACCATGGAACAGCAGCTGGAAGCCAAGGTCCGGCGCATTATCGAGACGTCCGAAAGACAGAGCAACCGGATTGCCCGCCTGTCCGAACGCACCGCGCCGCTCACCGAGACATTTGCAGGCGTGGCGATCTCCAGCGTGATCGGTTATGCCGCCTTCCGTTCGATCTACGATAATGTCGCCCCCGGCGCCTTCTTCGCCTTCATCACGGCCCTGCTGATGGCCTATGACCCGGCCCGCCGGCTGGCCCGGATGCAGGTGCAGCTCGAAAGGTCCGTCATCAACGCCCGGATGATCTACAACCTGCTCGACATGCAGCCGCTGCAGCGGGAAAATCCGAACGCACCCGACCTTGTCGTCACCAAGGCGCAGATCGAGCTGAAGGGCGTCGTGTTCGCCTATGGCAGCGGCCAGCCGATCCTCAAGGGGGTGGACCTCATCGCGGAAGGCGGCAAGACCACCGCCCTGGTCGGCCCGTCGGGTGCCGGCAAGTCCACGATCATCTCGCTGATCCCGCGTTTCTACGATCCCGCCGAAGGCCAGATCCTGATCGACGGACAGGACATAGCCCATGTGACCAAGGCGTCGCTGCGTCACAGCCTCGCCTATGTCACGCAGCAGCCCTACCTGTTCGAAGGAACGATCCGCGACAACATCCGCTATGGACGGCCCGAAGCCACCGATGCCGAAGTCGAGGAGGCCGCCCGCCTCGCCCATGCCCACGAGTTCATACTCATGCAGCCGGCGGGGTACGAAACCCCGGTCGGTGAAAACGGCATGACCCTCTCCGGCGGTCAGCGGCAACGCCTGTCGATCGCACGCGCACTCGTGCGCAACGCACCGATCCTTCTTCTCGACGAAGCCACCTCGGCGCTCGACAACGAATCCGAGGCCGCCGTGCAAAGGGCCCTCGATTCGGCCATGCACGGCAGAACCGTCGTCGTCATCGCCCATCGCCTCTCGACCGTCGTCAACGCCGACAAGATCATCGTCATGCATGAAGGACGGGCAGTCGAAGAAGGCACCCATGAACAGCTCGCCAACCGCAAGGACGGCCTGTACGCCCGTTTGAACAACCTAAAGGCGCCGGAAGAGAGTGGTTAGAATTCACATTCGGCCGTGAGGCGTCGGCATGAATTGAGGCGTCATGCCGAGGTCTTGCGGATGATGACCTGCCGGAACAGGTAGACAAGTTCGAACTTTCCCCTCTTCATTTCCAGAAAGCGGTGGATAGCATTCGCCGGATTGTCGTTCGCGTCGGCATAGTAGCCCCAGATATAGTCGTCGAATATCATTATTCCGCCGGGCTTGAGTGCTGCAAAGCCGTTCACGGCATCCATCATCACGTCGTCCGCGAGATGCGAGCCGTCGATGTAAATGAAGTCGAACTTAAGGTCCTTTGGCTTTTCCATGAAGTAAGCGTAGGACGTACCCTTGAACTTGGTCATTCGTCCGGCATGACGCACGAGATTCGCATTGAACCGACCCTCGACGGCCGACATCGCCTCTTTGTCGTGTTCATCAGAACCAGCCCAGGTATCCACACAGGTCAACGTCGCGTTCGGCAGCGTTTCGAGGAAGAAAAAAGCGGACATGCCTTCCCAGCTGCCGATCTCGAGCGCCTTCAGGCCGGCTCTGCTGCGGAGATCGAAGCGATCGAACAACCACATCCAGATTGGAAGGTGACCGACGAACCAGTCATTGCTAAGCAGCAGGCCATTCACTTCAGACGCCACGAAGGCCTTGGTCGCAGGCTTGTATTTCTTCTCGATGCTGCGCCGCTTTCTGCGGAACTTCATGTATTTGAGAACGATTTTCAGCCCTGAGCCGGACCGGAGCAGGAATTTGATGTCGGAAATCTCTTCGGCGATTGATCGGAGCAGCCTCGAGAAACTCATTTTGCTTGACACGCTATTTCCTTGCTTCGAATAAGACCCAGGAAGCCCAACAATCGGCTCGCTGGCAATCTCAACATCATATCTTCCGCCCGGAGGCCTGTGAAGCCAACCCGGGGGAGGATCCAGTGGAAACGGCAACAGTACAGATGCGGTGACCTTGCCGGCGGGCTCTGGAAATCGATGGGCTATGCAATTTGTCTTCAGACCGAACCGCGTGCCATGGAGCACATACGTTCGAGATTTCTGTCGAGCTCTCCGGGGTCGACAATCATGTTGTCGTGATGGGATTCCAAATGCGTGGAAGCAGTATCCGCCAGCATATAGTGGTAAGGATGCGACAGTGCCGAGGCGAGCGTAAAGTAGCAATTATTGGTCTTCGTATCCCGCGGATGAATTTCCAGGATCGAGCCGCCTGGCGCCATGAACAACATGTTGACGAAGCCCGCGCCATGCGGGCCGGCAACCATGTTGCATTCACTTAGAAGCCGCACCTGCTCCGAGAAGGATAAGCTCTCGCCATGGATCACCTCAAAACCATGCCTGGAGAGAACCGGTACGATCTCGTCTTCATTCAGCACCCTTCTAACCGGCGCCTTGCTGCGGCTGATATAGATACGCCGGTCCGGCTTTCGCTCGGTCCCAAAGGCCTGGCGATATCTCTCCGCAACAGATCTGATCAAACGCTCGTTGTAATTGCCCGTTGTGGCGGTGTGGGCAGGAAGTGCCAGCTTCTCAATGGTGAAAGTCTTTTCTTCCGGAATAAACGTCGTGGAACTAAGGTGGAATGGCAAGAGCGCCTGCTCGACAAAGGGAACGAATTGGAAAGAGAAGGGCAGGATCAAGTGGAGGTCATGATCCTGTTCCTTCGCCAGTTGAAGCCTCGGCATCGCATCCGTCAGCCAATGAAAATAATTGCGGCTCCAGTTGTCTGTGATCCAGGCCCCTTTGGAAATCCGCTCAATGGGCAGACGGTATAACGTCCCGAGCGCTTTCAGGCGCCGCATAACGCCAAGCTGGCGCCCGCTGGCAAAGCCGTCTTTCAACAAGGTGTGGCCTTGATAAAGCCAGCCATTGGCACGCGCGGTGATGTTCTCAAGCTGCAGAATCTGGCTTGCAGGGACATCGTAGCTCAGATTCGGCTTGAACAGGTCGGCATCTTTTTCCTCGAAGTTCCTTGGCAGAGCGCGGCTAACCACCGTGGGTTCGTCCACCGTTAGAACGGCTTTATCCTGCGGCCGGGCAAAATGGTAAAACATCAAATCCTCGGACAATCAGTATTGGGGCGAGGTCGGCAAGCTCATCATTCCTCGTCACCAATAGCACCTTAACGTGCTGGCACCTTTGACCCAAAATCCGGGATCTATCTTGCATGCGCAAGCAGTTCCTCGAAATAGGCGATCGTCTTCTCAAGTCCCGCCCGCAATTCAACCGTCGGCTGCCAGTCGAGAAACTGCTTTGCCTTGGAAATGTCTGGCTGACGCTGGATCGGATCGTCGGAAGGCAACGGCCTGAATACCAACTTCGATCTTGATCCGGTCAGCTCTAGGACGAGGTCCGCCAGACCCCGTATTGTGAACTCGTTCGGATTTCCGATATTGAAAGGGCCGACAACATCGTCTCCGGTCGCCATCATTCTCAGCATGGCTTCCACTAGATCGTCGCGATAGCAGAACGAGCGAGTCTGCTCGCCCTGACCGAAAATGGTGATGTCGTCGCCCTTAAGAGCCTGAACAATAAAGTTGGATACTACACGGCCGTCATTTGGATGCATACGTGGCCCGTAGGTATTGAAAATACGCACCACTTTCGTTCGTAGCTTGTGCTGGCGCCGGTAATCGAAGAACAGCGTCTCGGCGCAGCGCTTGCCTTCGTCATAGCAAGAACGGATACCGATCGGATTGACATTGCCCCAGTATTCCTCGACCTGGGGATGGATGCTGGGATCTCCGTAAACTTCGGAGGTCGAAGCCTGCAAAATCTTTGCCCGTACCCGCTTTGCAAGCCCGAGCATGTTGATGGCGCCATGGACGGAGGTCTTGGTCGTCTGGACGGGATCGTGCTGGTAGTGAACAGGAGATGCGGGGCATGCGAGGTTGTAGATTTCGTCAACCTCAACATAGAGCGGGAAACAGACGTCGTGGCGCATCAGTTCGAACCGCGGATGGCCGATTAGATGCTCAACATTCCCGCGCGTACCCGTAAAGAAGTTGTCGACACAGAGTACCTCGTCTCCTCGATCGAGCAGGCGCTCAACGAGGTGGGATCCGAGAAACCCAGCTCCACCGGTTACCAATATTCTCGCGGTCATGCCTGCTTCCCTATAAGCCATATCGCCACCTAGCCGAGAAGCACTTTGATGTCAAAATCCTAGATAGCCACCATCATTTTGCCGGATTCGCCGAATCCTGGTTTTCGTTCCAAAGAGGTGCCGCTTGACGACGATCGTTTTCGCCTATCCAGCCCCACGGCATCGGAAACCGGAAAAGCGGATGTCGGCTCCAGCGCAGTTGTGGAACCGTATGTGAAGCCGGCAGGAGCCAACGCTTGAACATCATCGGGAGGCAAATCAGAGCCGATATCCAATGCCGTTTGCCTCATTCAGCCCGCATGCGTCCTTGCAACGGGTGTGGAGAAATCGTGTTTGGCGTGGTTGGAAAGTGGTTCCCAAGCGTTTAATACGCCGCCTATGTGAGAACTTAATCGTCGGGTGCGGCGAGCGGGAGCCCAATTGAGCGGCAAAAAAAGCAGGAAGAACCACCTGGATTCTGGCGCCGTGACCAGCGTCCTCAAGCGGGTGATCGCCGAAAACGGCAAGGATCATGTCCGCGGTTATGCCTTTGCGATCTTCTGTCTGGTCGCGACAGCCATGTCCACCGCCTTCACGGCGTGGATCATGGAGTCGGTGGTCAACGAGGCTTTTGCCAACAAACGGGCCGACATGGTCCTCGTCATCTGCTTTGCGATCTTTGCAGCTTTCGTCATTCGCGGCCTGGCGACCTACGGGCAGGCGGTGACGCTCTCCAAGATCGGCAACAATATCGTCGCCCGTTACCAGCAGCGTCTCTATTCGCATCTCATGAAGCTGTCGGTCGGCTTTTTCGCGGAATCGCGATCGGCCCAACTGGCAGGGCAGATCGGCCAGAATATCGGCGGCATAAGGGACGTCCTCAACCTGGTGGTCACATCGACCGCGCGCGATCTGCTGACCCTGGCGTCGCTGATCGTCGTGATGATCTCCAAGGACTGGGTTCTCTCGCTGATCGTGTTTGCCGTGGCGCCGCCGCTCATTCTTGCGATCCGCTACCTGTCGCAGCGGCTGCGCAGCGTCACGCGCGAAGCCGTCGAGGTCAGCAGCAAGGTGCTGGGCGCCATGCAGGAGACCATCCAGGGCATCACCGTCGTCAAGGCCTTCACCATGGAACAGCAGCTGGAAGCCAAGGTCCGGCGCATTATCGAGACGTCCGAAAGACAGAGCAACCGGATTGCCCGCCTGTCCGAACGCACCGCGCCGCTCACCGAGACATTTGCAGGCGTGGCGATCTCCAGCGTGATCGGTTATGCCGCCTTCCGTTCGATCTACGATAATGTCGCCCCCGGCGCCTTCTTCGCCTTCATCACGGCCCTGCTGATGGCCTATGACCCGGCCCGCCGGCTGGCCCGGATGCAGGTGCAGCTCGAAAGGTCCGTCATCAACGCCCGGATGATCTACAACCTGCTCGACATGCAGCCGCTGCAGCGGGAAAATCCGAACGCACCCGACCTTGTCGTCACCAAGGCGCAGATCGAGCTGAAGGGCGTCGTGTTCGCCTATGGCAGCGGCCAGCCGATCCTCAAGGGGGTGGACCTCATCGCGGAAGGCGGCAAGACCACCGCCCTGGTCGGCCCGTCGGGTGCCGGCAAGTCCACGATCATCTCGCTGATCCCGCGTTTCTACGATCCCGCCGAAGGCCAGATCCTGATCGACGGACAGGACATAGCCCATGTGACCAAGGCGTCGCTGCGTCACAGCCTCGCCTATGTCACGCAGCAGCCCTACCTGTTCGAAGGAACGATCCGCGACAACATCCGCTATGGACGGCCCGAAGCCACCGATGCCGAAGTCGAGGAGGCCGCCCGCCTCGCCCATGCCCACGAGTTCATACTCATGCAGCCGGCGGGGTACGAAACCCCGGTCGGTGAAAACGGCATGACCCTCTCCGGCGGTCAGCGGCAACGCCTGTCGATCGCACGCGCACTCGTGCGCAACGCACCGATCCTTCTTCTCGACGAAGCCACCTCGGCGCTCGACAACGAATCCGAGGCCGCCGTGCAAAGGGCCCTCGATTCGGCCATGCACGGCAGAACCGTCGTCGTCATCGCCCATCGCCTCTCGACCGTCGTCAACGCCGACAAGATCATCGTCATGCATGAAGGACGGGCAGTCGAAGAAGGCACCCATGAACAGCTCGCCAACCGCAAGGACGGCCTGTACGCCCGTTTGAACAACCTAAAGGCCCCCGAAGAGAGTGCACTCGAATAAAAGCCCCAGCCATGGTGGGCCAGGTCTGCAGGTTGTCTTCACCAAGGGCACGTTAAGTTCTCAAACCGTTCAGCTTGCCTTGCGGTTGAAAAGCGGGCAGGTCTCCCGGGCATCTCAGGGCCGAGAACGTGGCCTTCAGGTCGTCCGACGGAATGGTGGACGCGGGGCTGCGCGAGGGTACGGGCGATGATCGAGGCGATAAAGCGAAAAAAACTTCTGATCGTGGAGCGAAAGCTCGAGCACAATCGCGGGCATCATCATACCCAGATTTCTGCATTGAGCATGTTGCTCCCGGACCATGATACAAATGTCGTGGCTGGAGAATCCTATGACGGATTCCTCGGAACGGCTGCGGGAAAGCTTACCGCGAAGTCCATCAAGCTCGCTAGGCTGCGATCGCGACTGCAATATGGGAATATGTCCCAAAGATTAGGCGCAATATTCGGCGCCGTTAAATCTGCGCATACGCTCCGCTTGCCCCTTTCGGCATTCGGGGCGCCACTGGCCGAAATATGCCGGAACCTGCAATTGGATCCGGGTGATCTTGTCATCGTGCCGACGGCAGACCTCGATACTTTTGAGTCAGCCGTTGAGCTGACGACTATATTAGCGGATAAAGCACCCAGAATTTGCCTCCGTTTTCTCAATTCGGAACTGGGTGACCGAAACGAAAGGATGCGCTCGAAGCGGATGAGTACGGTCCTCAGGACACTGCCGACGAATGTTTTCCTGTTCACCGAGACAGAAGAACTCGCCGCCTATTTCCGCGAGAACTTTGGCATGCCTGTGGAAGGCGGGTTTTACCTGCCTTGCAGCATGCCTGTCGCAATGACCCCCAGTGCCGGGATCGATCGGGGCGATAGATTTCGAATAGGCGTTTTCGGAGAACCGAGACCGGAAAAGGGCAGCCAAAGGCTTGCAGATATCGTCGCTGCACTTGCCGAGTTGGCGGAGGCCGGATCGACGGCGCCAATAGATTTCGTCATCCAAGGTTCGCCGGCGGATTTTCGTGAGGGCGGCGTCTACGCGGCTTTACAAGAATTTCTGAAGGGCGAGCGGAATGTCTTTGTTTCTCCGCAGGACAATCGTATTTCACCGGCGGAATTCGAACGGCTTTTTCATTCGGTAGATGCGGTTCTGCTGCCTTACGAAACGGCTATTTATAGCCTTCAGGGATCCGGTGTCGTTCAAGATGCCGTCGCTGCGCACAAGCCGGTCATCCATACTCGAGGGATGTCGATGATGGCGTTTCTTTCCCACGGGAATGGCGTGGCTGCGACGACCGATCGGGAATTCGCGGAAGCTATCTTGCGCGTCGCCACCGATCCATCGAACTTTCGGGAGGGTACCGCCCGCGCAGCCGCTTGTTTCCAGAACACCCTGGCCGCCAATCCGCTTCTGCGCGTCTTGGACCCGTCGTTGCATGGCCCGCAAGAGGGTTCATAAACGGCCATACCGAACCGGAGACAGGATCGGCCTTCTTAGGCCCGCCTGCCTGATTTGAGCTACGAAATCTTCTGGATGTCCCCAACAGGTGCTAGATACACTGCAACGGTAGGGGTATACGCTTCCGATGGGCCACACATCCTGGGATGAAAAATGATTAAGCGGATAAGTTTCAACGGGACAGAGATTGCGATCATCATATCCAGCAAATTCACCTCGCCGGGTGTGACATTCGTGACGGATGGAAGCTATTCGCAGCAGCTGGCCTATATGAAACGCCCCGAAGGCGAATATATCAGACCCCATTATCACAATCTGAACGAGCGCGCGGTCCATCTGACCCAGGAGGTGCTCGTCATCAAGAGTGGCCGCCTGCGGGCCGATTTCTATACATCGGAACAGCAATATATCGGGTCGGAAGAGCTCGGCGCGGGCGATGTGCTGATGCTGACATCCGGCGGACACGCTTTCAAGATGCTGGAGCCCGTCGAGATGCTGGAGGTCAAACAAGGCCCCTATGCCGGAAACGAAGACAAAACCATCTTCGAAGGGGCCTCAGAGCAGGAAATCATCTCCTTGCCACCCACCCATTTTTCGATCGATCCAGACCAGAAGGTGAAGGCTCCATGATCCCCGTCAACACACCGTCATTCAAGGGGCGAGAAGCCGAATACCTCGCAGAGTGCATCGAGAGCGGCTGGGTCTCCTCCGAAGGTCCCTTCGTTCGCCGGTTTGAGAAAGCCTTTGCCGCAAAGGTTTCGCGCGCGGACGGCGTCGCGGTCGCGAACGGCACATGCGCCCTGGATGTCGCCGTCAAGGCTCTGAAGATCGGAGAGGGCGACGAAGTCATCATTCCGACATTCACCATCATCTCCTGCGCCGCGGCCGTCGTTCGCGCGGGCGCGACACCGGTCGTGGTCGATTGCGATCCCATCACCTGGAACATGACGGCAGAGGCTGTCGAGCAGCGCATCACGCCCCGCACGAAAGCGATCATGGTGGTGCATATCTATGGGCTGCCCGTCGATATGGACCCGATCCTCGACCTGGCCAGGCGTCATGGCCTGAAAATCATCGAAGACGCCGCCGAGATGCACGGGCAGACCTACAAGGGAAAGCCCTGCGGCAGTTTCGGCGATATCAGCATATTCAGCTTTTATCCCAACAAGCATGTCACGACGGGCGAAGGCGGCATGGTCCTGTCGAACGACCCCGAACTGCTCGAGCGGTCGCGCTCGCTTCGAAACCTCTGCTTCATCGAGGAGCAGAGATTTGTGCATTACGAGTTGGGGTGGAATTACCGGATGTCCAACCTGCAGGCGGCGCTGGGCCTGGCGCAGGTCGAACAACTGGATGACGTCGTCTCCCGCAAGAGAGCGATCGGCGCGGCCTATGAAGAGCGCCTGGGCGACCTCGACTGCTTCGACAGGGCTCCGCGCTCGACCAACTATGCCGACAATATCTACTGGGTTTTCGGCCTCGTGGTGCGGCCTTCGGCGAAAAAGAACCGTGCCGAGATCGTCTCGGCCTTGTCCAGCCGGAAGATCGGCACGCGCCCATTCTTCTGGCCGATGCATCGCCAGCCGGTCTTCGAGAAGATGGGGCTTTTCGCAGGTGAACATCACCCGGTTTCGGAGCATATCGGCGCCAACGGCTTTTATCTTCCAAGCGGTCTCGGGCTGTCGGATGCGGATATCGACGAGGTCGCCAGTGCCGTCCGCGAGATCGTTCGATGAGCGTGTTCGCGAATTACGCGGAAATTTACGACACGCTCAATGCCGGCAAGGACTATGCGAAAGAGGCTGAGTTCGTCGCGCAACTGGTGCGGGAGATTGTCCCGGGCGCCCGCACTCTGGTGAATTTCGGATGCGGCACGGGCCAGCACGATCTGATGCTGGCCAAAAGCGGCTTCGAAACTCTGGGCGTCGAACTGAGCGCCCACATGCTCGAGCAGGCACATGCGCGAGGCATGGAGGCCGATATCCCCGAAGGGCGCGCGCGCTTCACGCAGGGCGATTTCCGGAACTTTGAGGCCGGACGGTCGTTCGATGCAGTTGTCTCGCTCTTCCACGTCATGAGCTACCAGACCGATGAAGCCGACGTGGCGGCCGCATTCGCGACATTGAGCGCCCACATGTCAAATGGATCCGTCGCTCTTTTCGACCTCTGGCACGGGCCGGCCGTAGAGCATGTGCTCCCTGAAACCCGTATTCGCCGGGCCGAAAACGACAATCTCAAGATCATCCGGATTGCGGAGCCACAGCACGATGCCAGCGCGCATGTCGTCACTGTCAAGTTCACCTTCTTCATCGAAGACAAGAAGACCGGAGCGATTTCGAGTTTCGAGGAACTCCATCCGATGCGGTATTTTTTCCCGGCTGAAATTCAAGGCCACATAGAAGCTGCCGGTTTGAAGCTGAAAGAGACCGGCGAGTGGCTGACCCGGAATTCGCCTTCGCAAGACACCTGGAGTGTCTATTATCTCGTTGAGAAAACCGGGCATTGACGATGGCGGCAGAGGATGCAGTGGCGAAGTCCCGGCTCAAGCTCGCCGTGATTCTGGAAAAGAGGATTTCCGTCGGGGGCGGTTTCAACCAATCGATCACTGCCGCCCTGCAGATGCTACGGATCGCGCCGGAACCCTATGACGTCGAAATCTACACGACCATAGAAAGCAATATCGAGACCCTTGCCGCCCATGGCTTGAAGGCCAGGCATTTCGTCAAGCCGAAGCGCAAGCTGTCCAAGAAGGTCGCCCAGGCCTTCCAGTCCGCGCGCAGGCGGCGTGAAGAGATGACGGAATTCGAGCTTGAGATAAAACGGCTGGGAATAGATCTCGTCTACTTCACCGCCCCCAGCGGATATGCGCTCGACCTCCAGGCGACGCCTTACATTTTCACGATCTGGGACCTCTGCCATCTGGAACATCCCGAATTCCCCGAGGTCACCGAAAAGCGCGAGTTCGAAAAGCGCGAAGAGCTTTATTCACGTGCGGTCGTCAAGGCGGCCACGACATTGACGGATGGGCTCCACACCAGCCAACTGGCATCACAGCGCTACGGCGTCGCAAGCGACCGCTTCATAGAGATGCCTTTTTCTCCCGCGCCGCTGCTGGGGGAGGCGTCCTCATCTCCCGACGCACTCGCTAAGATGCTCGAAGGTTACGGCCTTGCCCCAGGTTACCTTTTCTATCCGGCGCAATTCTGGGCACACAAGAATCATATCAGGTTGCTTGAGGCCAGCTCGCTTCTGGCCAAGCGCTACGGCACCGCACCCACCATCGTCTTCGCAGGTGGCGATCAGGGACATGCCGGAGCGATCAGGCGCATATCGGAACGTCTCGGGGTATCGGGCAACACACATTTCCTCGGCTTCGTGCCGTCCGAGGATATGAGCCTCTTGTATCAGGGCGCTAAAGCGCTGGTCATGCCGAGCTATTTCGGCCCATCCAATCTTCCGCCCATGGAGGCATGGGTGCTGGGCAAACCGGTCCTCTATCCGCAGCGATTTGCCGATTTCGTAGGTGATGCCGCACTTCTTTTCGACCCGGACGACGCCCATTCGCTTGCCGACTGCATCGAACGGCTTTCTGAGGGACCGGGCGATAGCCAGTGGCAGGAGCTTGGCCGCCAGCGCCTGGAGCATTTTGCACGTGAAAGATACGCCGCCGAAGACAGGCTAAGGCGACTACTGTCCCGCCTGGCATCGAGGATGTGCGTGTCAGCCTGAACTGGAGGCAAGGCAAAGGGTCGGATCGTTCACCTTCGACCTCCGAAAGCCCCCATCTACGGCACGTCCCTCGCTTGCTCAAAGGACAAATCTGGTTTACGAGACCGGACGGAATGGACGCTGAGCCGGTGTCGTGCAACTCCATCCGTTTAAAGGCGGTCTCCAGACTTTGGACGGCGATTTCGATCCCTTCAGGTCCGTAATCGAGTGGATAGATGAACGAAGCAAAACCGATCGCCCCAGTAGTCTTCATCATTTTCAACAGACCAGATCTCACCGAACTGGTGTTCCAGGAAATTGCCAAGGCACGCCCCAGCAAGCTGTTCATCATCGCAGACGGTCCGCGCGCGGACCGCGCGAACGAAGCCGAGAAATGTGCCAGGACAAGGCAGGTGGTCGAGAACATCGACTGGGACTGCGAAGTCTTCCGCAATTATTCCGACATCAACCTGGGCTGCCGCAAGCGGATTTCCTCCGGACTGGACTGGGTATTCTCGCAGACCGACCGCGCGATCATCATTGAAGACGACTGCCTGCCGGATCCCAGCTTCTTCCCTTATTGCACCGAACTTCTGGACAGATACGAGGATGACGAGCGCGTCGGTTCCATCGCGGGCTCGAATCTCACGAATGGCAAGGTAACCGTCGAGGATAGCTATTTCTTCAGCCGCTACCCGCTCATCTGGGGCTGGGCTACCTGGCGCCGGGTCTGGCAAAATTACGATGTGTCGATATCGCGCTGGGGGACCTTGCGCGAGAACGGCTGGCTCAACACCGTCGCCCATCCTGAAGAATTCGAACACTGGATCAAGGCGTTCAATCGGGTGTTCGAAGGCGGGCTCGACGCCTGGGGCTATCAGTTTCACTTTTCGCAGTGGCTCCAACGGCAGATCAGCATACAGCCGCAGCACAACCTGATCAGCAACCTGGGTTTCCGGGCGGACGCGACCCACACGCTGGATGAGAGCAGCTTGGCCGACCTTCCCCGCCAGGGCCTGGAGTTTCCGCTCCGCCACCCGCAGGTGCCCGCCACGAACTTCCTCGCCGACGATACCTATATGCGCGAGCATTGCTATCGGAAGAAGAAGGAAAAGGGGCTAAAGCGCCTCCTGAGGAAGATAGTCCCCAAACGCTGACAGGAACCGGTGCCGCGGCCCGTCCCTGGTTGCCGAATCTGGACCCGCCCCCTCGTTTGCGGACCTACGGAGTGAATCTCGATGCCCAAACTACGTCTTCCCTTTAAAAAGAAGAAGTCCGTCAGCCCGTATTTCGGGCTCAACGAGCTGGATCGGAAGATCGAGAAATATGTCGATTACGACAACGGGTTCTACGTGGAACTTGGCGCCAATGACGGCATTCGCCAGTCCAACACCTATTATTTCGAGAAAAATCGCGGATGGAGCGGCATCCTCATAGAACCCTCGCCGAACAATTTTCTGGAATGCAGAAAGAACCGCAGCGAGAAGAACGCCATATTCTGCAATGCGTGCGTGCGCTTCGGTTATCCACACAAATATGTGGACATGACTTATGGCAACCTGATGAGCGTCTCCACGAATGTCGAGGTCGATTTAGAGAGCGTACCAGCCCATCTGGAGCGCTCACGACAATTCCTGAGGAATCGGGAAGCGACATTCGAGTTCGGCGCAGTAGCAAAGCCGCTCAGCACGATCCTGGACGAGGGCAAAGCGCCAGCGCTGATGGACGTGTTGTCCCTGGACGTGGAAGGTGCCGAACTTGAGGTCCTGATGGGCGTGGATTTCGATCGCCATAATTTCAGGTTCATGGTTATAGAGTGCCGGAACATCGACCGGATGCGGAGCTTCCTGGAAGCCAAGGGCTATACGCTCCTGGATCAGCTTACCGAGCACGACTACCTGTTCAAGTTCAATATGCCCGGAACGGCCTGATGAAACGCCCGCATCTTGGCTCTCTGTTCGCGAGGGCCGACCAGGCGGCCTTTTCCTCCGCGATACCGGCCCGATCAACAGCTGCCGTTGGACGACGACCGTTTTCTTGCTAATCCTCCAATGGCAAAGGGTTGGCGAACCTCATCCAATCGAGGCGGGATCGATAAGGGAGAAGCCGGTTTACACTGAGAACTCGACCCCCAGCACTTCAGGACGCCCATGCAGCTATTGCCGCGCGGGCGTTTGCGTCCGGGATCCAATAATCCACTCGCAATGCAACGCATCGGCACCCTTGTGCGTTGCGCGCCATCGGCTCGCATGGGTGCGGGTCATCGGAACGGCATGCTGATGCGGCTCGGCGCAATTCTTGATCGTTGGAACGACCAATCCCTCGCCCGGCAGTTTCTGCTGGCGGGAGGCTTGGTCGCCTTCGCGGCGATGCTTCTGGTCGGTGCCTTTGTGACCAGCCTCATCGAAGCGGCGGTCACCCGCAATTCGGCGGCGTCCACCGCCCTTTATGTCGACAGCATCATCGCCCCGCTGCTTCCGGACATGAAGACCGACCAGACGCTCGACGACGTCACCACCCGTGCGCTCGACGAGACCTTCGGCCAGGGCGCGCTCGGTGGCCAGGTCATATCCTTCAAGCTCTGGCGCAAGGACGGCACGATCCTCTATGCGACGGACAAAGGCATGGTGGGACAGAAATACGGGCCGAGCGAAGGTCTACAAACCGCGTTTTCCGGGCAGATGGTGGCGCGGTTCGGGCTTGCCGAAGACCCTGAAAGCAAGATCGAGCGAGCGACCGGAATTCCGCTTCTCGAAATCTACAATCCCATCCTGCAGCCCTGGTCGGGAGAGGTCGTCGCGGTCTCGGAGTTCTACGAGGTTGCGGACGATTTCGAGCGCAGCCTTTATCAGGCGCAGCTTCGAAGCTGGGCGGCGGTGGCCGGCGTCACGCTCGCCTTCTTCCTGATCCTCTCGGCGATCGTTTTCCGCGGCAGCCGCACGATCGACCATCAGCGACAGGCATTGACCCAGCGGGTCGCGGAACTCTCCGACCTGCTTTCGCAAAACGAGGCTCTTCACGCGCGGGCTCAGCGCGCCTCGCGGCGCGCCACCGCCCTCAACGAGAGCTACCTGCGCCGGCTCGGCGCCGACCTGCATGACGGGCCGGCCCAGCTTGTGGCCTATGCGGCACTGCGGGTGGACAGCCGGCTCCTGACCGATCCGGCAACGCCGCCGACCGCCCGCGAGGCGGAGGTCACCACGATCAAGGCCCGCCTCGACGAGGCGATGGACGAGATCCGCAGCATCTGCAGCGGCCTGGTTCTGCCACAGATCGAAACTGCCGAACTGCCGGAGGTGCTGCAGCGCGCCGTCAACGCGCACCGGCAGCGCACGGGCGTCGCTGTCGCACTGTCGGTGTCGAGCGGATCGCGACCGCTCTCGCCTTCCGCCAAGATCTGCATCTATCGCTTCGTGCAGGAAGCGCTCAACAACGGCTTCCGCCATGGCGGCGGCATAGACCAGAGCGTTCGCCAGAGTTTTGACAACGGCAATGTCGTCGTCGAAGTTGCCGACCGGGGGCCGGGGTTCGATCCCCAACGCATACGCCCCGAAGGTCTCGGGCTCGCAGGGCTCAGGGAGCGGATCGAAAGCCTCGGCGGCACATTCGCGATCACCACATCGAAGGACGGAACCACGGTCAGAATGTCACTGAACGTGCATGAAATGGAGCAGGCATGATGGCAGGAATAAAGATAGCGGTCGTCGACGACCATCCGTTGTTCCGCGAAGGAGTGACGCGCAGCTTCGGGGAGATCGAGGATTTCGAGATGGTCGGCGAAGGCGGGTCTCGTGACGACGCGCTGCGCATCGTGCGGGAATTGTGCCCGGACGTGATGCTGATGGACATTTCCATGCCCGGCAACGGTCTCGAGGCGATTGCCGAAGCGCTGGATTACTGCCCGGATCTCAAGATCGTCATGCTCACCGTTTCCGAGACGAGCGAAGACATCGCGACCGCGCTGAAGCTCGGCGCAAAAGGTTATGTCCTCAAGGGCGTCGGCTCGCGCGGCCTGGCAGATGTGGTCAGAACCGTGGCGTCCGGGGAGAGCTATGTTTCGCCTGCCCTTTCGGCGCGACTGATCGCCGGCCTTTCCGCCCCGAGCGAAACCCCGCCAAAGCCCGATCTTTTGTCGGAACTGACCGACCGCGAACAGGAGGTCCTCAGCCTCGTGGCATCCGGACTGAGCAACAAGCGGGTGGCGCGGGAGCTCGATCTTCATGAAAAGACCGTCAAGCATCACATGACCCGCATCCTGTCGAAGCTGAAGGTGACCAACCGGACGGAGGCAGCACTCGCTCTTCGCGATGCGACCGATCAACGCTCAGCGGCCGAACGACCGCAATCTTGAGATGTCCGAGGGTGTCGCGGTCCGGTTGACGATCGTGCGGGAACGCGAATCCCGCATTTCGTAACGCCCCTGGGAAATCCGCTCCGTCGCGCCGTTTTGATGGCGGACGGTGATCGAGGTTCCGCGAATATCGACCTCGACGCCGGCTTTCGATGGAGCTGCCGGCCCTGGGTTCGCCGGAGCTGAAGGCCGCGAGGGAGCAGCGGTCGCGCTGCGCGGCGTCGTGGTTGCGCCTGCCGGAGCCGATCCGGCTCCTGTACCGGTTCCGCTCGTGCCACCGGCGCCGCCGGTGTGAGCTCCACCGCTGCCACCATTTCCGTTGTTGCTCCCGCCGCCGGCATTGTCACTACCGTTCCCGTTGCTGTTCCCTCCGGAGCCGCCGTTTCCACCATTACTTCCGCCGCCGCCGCCCCCGCCATTGCCATTGCCCTCCTGGGCCGCAACGCTCGACAGCGTGACGCGCAAGAGGCCGTCCGCGCCAGCGATAACCTTCAAAGGCAGCACGGTTGCAATAATTGCGGTGAGTGCTCCGCTCAAGAATAGCATTCTACGCGTCGGCATCTCTCGCTCCTAGGTAGCCCTCTCCTGCGTGCAGCATTTTTGAACTGTTTTGCAAGCCTAAACCGGACGCCCGCCCTGATGGCACCGTTGCACTCTTGCCGGTCAAAGAGCCCGCCGACCGCGATACGGGCAGCCGGCGGGCAAGGTTCTGCGCTGAAAAAGGACCGATGATCGCGCAGGAACCGGTCTGAATCTGTCAGACAGCAAGCGCTCCCAAAGTGGCGATGAAGACAAAAAGCCCTGCGACGGGGATCAATAGCCATCTGGCCTGGAAAACGCTGTTGTCCATGACGGAACCTCCTGAAAAACCTCCAGGATCAACGGCACCTTATCAGCGCAGTTCCTCTATTTCATCCCTCTTTGGACCTTTGCCCAGCCACGTCAGACCAAAGGCCCAAAAACGATCGGGCCGAAGTCCCTGCCCCGCCCGACTGAAGCCCAAAGCCCGGAACGAGCCGTGGCAGTCAGAGTTCCAAGCTGTGAGTGCGGCCCACCCACGGGTTCGCAGGCGAACCAGAAAATGCCAGAAAAATGGAGGAAACATCATGATACCATCAATGAAACACGCGCTCGCGATTGCGCTTCTGGCCGGATCAACGCTTTCGATCGTGCCGGCGGTCGCACAAAGTCAGGCACCGGCGGCCGGTCAGGACGGCGGCAATTCGGCCGCTCCGATACTGCCACGCAAAATCGTGCCGGGTTCGGATGGTTCATCCGGTGCCAAGCAGGGTCAGCCGCAGCAGGATATGGGCGCCACGACACAACAGCCACAGGGTTCGGCCGGCGGCAACACCCACGCCCAAGCCCAGGCCGGCGACCAGCAGCGCCTGAAGCCGAAGGGCGATAGCGCAGCTCAGGAAAAATCGGCCGATCCGACGAAGGCACAGGCTACCCAGCCGCGCGCCAACGACAACACGGCACAGCAGAAACCTACCGGCCAGAGCGACAGTTCCACGACCGCAAATTCCGGTTCGAGCTCGGGAACGGACGCCCCTAAACCGGCAACCGATGACACTGCCCGCCAGAACAACGGCACACAGCAGCCCGGCTCAAACCAGGCCGCTACCGATAAACCTTCCAACGAGGTCACCGGTAGCATCAACATCTCGGCCGAACAGAGGACGGAAGTGCGCAAGATCCTCGTCCAGAACAAGGTCGAGCCGGTCAATGTGGATGTCGAGGTCAATGTCGGGGTCGCCATTCCGACGACGGTGGAACTGCATCCGTTGCCGCCGCGCATCGTCGAGATCGTGCCTGCCTATCGCGGCTACGAATATTTCGTGCTTGCGGACGGGCGGATCATCATCGTCGAGCCTTCGAGCCACAAGATCGTCTACATCCTGGTCGGCTGAGCGCTGAACGCAGGAGGAAACCATGAGTGACCGGGAACCGACAGTGATCCATACGGGCGGTAGCGGCGGCTGGGCCGCCGTCGTCCTCCTGATCGCCGCCATCGCAGGCGGGCTCTTCCTCTTCGAAGGGGGTTACCTCGGAAACCGTGACGTCGGCATCAATGTGACCCTGCCGAAGATCGAGGCGCCGGCGCCCGTCACGCGATAGACGGCCTCGATCGCATTCCAAGGGCGCGGTGCCAACCAACACACCGCCCCATAACACCCAGCCCGATAACACCTAGAAGGAGAACCATGATGAAGACCAAGATCCTCGTTCTTTCCGCCGCAATGCTGGGCGTCCTCGCCCCTGTCGCCTCGGCCCAGCAAGGTACCGTCAATGGTGCCGCCGGCGGTGCTGTCACCGGCGCGATCATCGGAGGTCCGGTCGGTGCAGCCGTTGGCGGCGTCGCGGGCGCGGTTGCCGGGACCGCCATCGACCCGCCGCCGGAGCGCGTCGTTACCTATGTTGAAAAGGCCCCTGCCCCGACATCGCCCGTCGTCATCAAGCAGAAGATCGTCGTCGGCAAGCCCATCCCGGAGACCGTGGTGCTGACCCCGGTTCCGGACAGCCCGAAATACGCCTATGCGGTGGTGAACGAACAGCGCGTGATCGTCGACCCACAGACCCGCACAGTCGTCCAGATCGTCCGCTAAATCCCAACCAGCGCCGATAACGGTTCGGGGAGAGACGGATCCCGTCTCTCCCCGATCTGCGTCAAAAATTACAGCCGGACAGCCTGCCGCGCTCACTGCGTCGTGTCGTCATCACCCATGCCATCGACGTCCGAAAGGCGGACAAATTCGACGCCGCGTCGTTTCAGGGCAATGAGCGCGCGAGCTACGCCCTCGCCGGCCGCATGGGTTGGCTGGTTGATATGCGCCAGCACGACATCGCCGTCCTTGGCGGCGGCGATGCGTTTTTCGGCGACGTCGGCACCGAGCAGGGAGCCACCGTCGCCGTTCAGCGAATACCCGGCGACCCGATACCCCATATCGCGGATCTGGCGGATGGCGGACGGATCATATTTGGCGGTCGAGCCGCGGAACCAGCGCGGCGCGGCCAAACCTGCCGCCAGCATGGCATCGGCGCCGCCTGACACTTCTTGGCGAACGGCTTCCGGCGACCCGGCAGCGGCGATGCCGTAGATCAGGACCGGCACATCGACCGCCGGCACATGGTTCTGGCCGTGGTTTTGCAATTCGAACAGATCGAGATTCTGCAGAAAGATTGCGACCGATTGCGGGTTCTTTTTCAGCCAGCGGGCGGTGACGAAAATGGTCGCGGGAATGCGTTCCCGGACCAGCGTCGATAATATGCGCTGGTCAGCCTGACCCATGCAGGCATCGAAGGTCAGCGCGACCCGGGGGCGAACGGCATTGCCCGAACGTGCGACATGCAGATGCGGCTCGACCAGTTTCGGAGCCAGTGCTGCACTCGCATTGGCGGGCCGGCTGACCGGCGGGCGGGCGGGCGGATTTTCAGCACCCGCCGCCAGAGGCAGCAATATCAGAAATGTGGAAAACAGGGCGCGTCGCATGGCATACCGATATCGAGAAGGCCTCTTTTTATCGCCAAAGCCTTAAAGACGCCATGCGACGGAATATCCCGGCAGCAAAAAAGGCCGGAGGGGCCGGCCTTTTTCGCGGAAATATATTCGGCTTTAGCAGTTCGTGGCCTGGCCGTTGGTGTTCGTGCCAGCCTGGCCCGAGGGAACCGATGCGGTGCCGGTCGGGTCGGGCGTGGTGGCCGAACCCCGGGTCTGAAGGTTCGGAGCGCAGTTGGTGCGCGTGTCCTTCGTGCCAGCCGCATTGCCCATGGCACCGCCGCTCGTGCTGTTGGTGGCGCTGGGGTCAATCTTCTTCTGGCTGTCGCTCTTATCGCTCGCCGATGTTCCGCTAGGACTTGCATTCCCCGTGCCGCTGGTCTGGGCAAGCGCCCCGCCGGCCGCCAGGCCGAGGGAAAAGAGCGATACGGTAATAAGCTTGAAAGTCATGGGATTTCCTCCGCTAGACCACCGGCAGAACCGGTGGATTGGGTTTGCCCGCCCAGGGTCAAACCCAGAAAGGCCGAGGATGTTCCACGGATATCTGTGTCGATCGGGACGCTAGAAGCGTGCCGAAGCCAGCCTGCTCTGCAGCGACTTGAGGTCTTCGGCCTTGCGGGAAGCCAGACCCTTCTCCCAGGAAATCGCGGTCTCGACGATGAGATCGAGATCGTCATGGCGCGGGCTCCAGTCAAGCAGGCGGCGTGCGAGCGTCGAATTGGCGACCACGCTTGCCGCATCGCCGGGTCGGCGCGGTCCGTAGCGGATCTCGAACTTGCGGCCGCCGACCCGCATCACCGCATCCAGAACCTCCAGGACCGAATAACCGCGGCCATAGCCGCAATTGGCGATCAGAGGCTCGCCGCCGCGACGCAGGTAGCTCAAGGCCTTCAGATGGGCGCTCACCAGGTCGGTGACATGGATATAGTCGCGGATGCCGGTGCCGTCCGGTGTCGCATAATCGGTTCCGTAGACGTCGACCCCACGGCGTTTGCCGAGTTCGGCCTCGCAGGCGATCTTGATGAGATGGGTGGCGCCTTCGGTCGATAGTCCCGTGCGGCCGAGCGGATCGGCACCGGCAACGTTGAAATAGCGCAGCGCCACGAAACGGAAATCGTGCGCCGCGGCGGCATCGCGCAGCATCATCTCCGACATCAGCTTCGATTGACCATAGGGGTTCTTCGGATGCAGGTCGGCGTTTTCGAAGACGGGAGTGTCGTCTTTCTGGTCTCCATAGACGGCAGCCGTCGAAGAGAAGACAAAGTGGCGAATGCCGGCGGCGATCGCGGCTGCGGCAAGCAGCCGGGTATTGCCGGTGTTGTTCTCGTAATAATCCAGTGGGTTGGCGACCGATTGCGGCACCACGATCGAGCCTGCAAAATGCAGGATCGCATCGATGTTGTTTTCCGCGAATATCTGCGCGAGAATCGCGCGGTCCCCGACGTCGCCCAGATAGAAGCGCGCCTCAGCCGGCACGGCCCAGCGGAAACCGGTCGATAGCCGGTCGAGAACGACAACTTCCTCGCCGGCGTCGAGCAAAGCCCAGGCCATGTGGCTGCCGATGTAACCCGCGCCGCCTGTCACCAGAACTGCCATGTCTATACTTCCCTGCTTTCTTATCGTTGGCAGGACAAAAACATGGGCAGTCTTCAACAATGCTTACCCGACGCTGGTCGCGCCGGGTTTATCTGGACCCAAGGCAAATAGGCTCTTGAGCAAATCGCTCGAATTTTACCGAATGCGTCCCGAATCGGGTCAGAGACGCTTGATATAATCGGAGAGGCGGCCAGCGGCCTCTTCGATCTGCTTCGGATCGCGCAGGAAGCAGGCGCGCAGGAAAAGCTCGCCGCCCTTGCCGAAAGCCGAGCCGGGCGCCAGCGCCACGCCGATCTTGTCGACGATATCGAGCGCCGCGCTACGGCTGTCGGTGATGCCATCGACCTTGACGAAGGCGTAAAGCGCGCCATCCGGTTTCAGGGTTTCGACCCGATTGGTGGCGATCAGCGCATCGCAGAGGATATCGCGGGCCTGGGTGGCCCGGGCGATATTCGCATTGACGAAATCGTCGCCCTGATTAAGCGCCACGACGGCGCCGCGCTGCAGGAACTGCGCCACGCCGGAATTCGAATACTGCACCAGGTTTTCGATCACCTGTCCCATTTCCGGCGGAGCGACGATCCAGCCGACCCGCCAGCCGGTCATCGACCAGTTCTTGGAGAAGGAATTGGCGAAGATGATCCGGTCGCCTTCCTCCATGATGTCGAGGAAGGACGGAGCGCGGGCAGCACCACCGTAATAATAACGGGCATAGATCTCGTCGGCGATGATCCAGATGCCGTGCTTGCGGGCGAGCGCCAGGATGTTCTTGAGGTCTTCGAGCGTTGCGGTCCAGCCAGTCGGGTTGGCGGGCGTGTTGATGAACAGACCCCTGGTCTTCGGCGTGATCTTTGCTTCCAGCTTGGCGAGATCGAGCGACCAGCGGCCGCCGACGAAATCGAGCGGCAGGCCGACCGAATGGGCGCCGGAGATCTCGATCGCCGAGATGATGTTCGGCCAGGTCGGCGACAGGTAGATCAACTCGTCGCCCGGCGAGGTCACGGCCTGAACCGCCAGCATGATCGCATGCATGCCGGATCCTGTGACGTAAAAATGCTCGACCGGCAGCGAGACGGAGAAATGCCGCGTGTAATAATCCGACAGCGCCTGGCGCAGTTCGGGAATGCCGCGCTGCCAGGTGTAGAAGGTCTCGCCGCCGAGCAGGGCGTCGGTTGCGGCGCGGTTGATGAAATCCGGGCTCGGCAGATCGCCTTCACCGGCCCAGAGCGGGATCAATCCCTCCCGCCCGCGGGCGTAAGTGATGACCTCGACGATGCCGCTTTCGGGCGCCGCGACGGCGCGGGGGCTGAGACTGGAGATGATCGACATGGAATTCCCTTGGCTTGTTTCCCACTTCTTTAGCGCAGGAAGCCCAAGGAATCCCATGATAATCCGTGACGCGGAGATCGATTCCGATGATGAATCGTCGCGGCGTGATCAAAAGATCACTTTGCTTTCAGAATGTCGCGGATTTCGCTGAGCAGCTGGATATCGGCCGGCGGCGGCGCGGGTGTTTCGTCGGCCGACTTCTTTTCATCGGCGAGACGCATCTTGTTCACGGCCTTCACCATCAGGAAGATGATGAAGGCGAGGATCAGGAAATTGATGAGGACGGTGATGAAATTGCCGTAGGCAAAGACCGCGCCCTGTTCGCGGGCAGCAGCGAGCGACGGCGCCGTGACGGCGCTCGACAGCGGCAGGAAGTAGTTCGAGAAATCGAAGCCGCCGCCGGTGACCGCGCCGACGATCGGCATGACGATATCATCGACCAGCGATTTTACGATACCGGTGAAGGCGGCGCCGATGATGATACCGACCGCGAGATCGACGACATTGCCCTTGGCAATAAAGGAACGGAATTCGCTGATCATTGACATGGCCAATTTCCCCCTGGCGTTTCAGACTGAACGATATCCAACATAGCGTTTTCGGCGCGGCTGAAAAGATGCGTCGCAAACCCTAAATCCGACCGTCTATTGGACTTTTTGCCGAGAGGCCTCCTGATTTCCAAGCGATTGCTTTTCCCCTAATGTTCGAGCTGCCGCAATTCCCTGCGGGGAGGACCGATGCTTCCAGGCTGGATCATTTTTGTTTCGGCTTTCGCCTATGTGCTGCTGCTGTTTGCGGTAGCGAGCTACGGCGACAGGCGGAGCCGTGTCTTCGGCGTGTCGAAGAACGGAAGGCCGATCGTCTATGCGCTCAGCCTTGCGATCTACTGCACCTCCTGGACCTATTTCGGCGGCGTCGGGCTCGCCTCGCAGAAGGGCCTGGAATTCACCGGCATCTATATCGGTCCGATCCTCGCCTTCACGCTCGGCATGCCGATCATCCGGCGCATCGTCGAACTCGCCAAGGCCGAGAAGCTGACCTCCGTCGCGGATTTCATCGCCGCCCGCTACGGCAAGAATTCCACCGTGGCGATGATCGTCGCGATCATCGCGCTGGTCGGCGCCATCCCCTACATCGCGCTGCAGCTGAAGGCGGTGTCGAGCTCGGTGGCCGCCATGGTCAACCCGTCGGATTACGGCATCGGCAGCGGCAATCTCTATTTCATCGACCTGGCGCTGATCGTCACGCTGATGATGGCCTGTTTCGCGGTCATCTTCGGCACCCGCCATACGGATGCGACGGAGCATCAGGACGGACTGATCCTCGCGGTCGCGATGGAATCGGTGGTCAAGCTGCTCGCCTTTGCGACGGTCGGCTTTTCGGTGTTCTTCATTCTGTTCGACGGGCCGTCCGATCTGCTCGCCAAGGCATCCGAAAACATGCTTGTCGGTTCCGCACTCGCCTACGAGACGCCGATCAGCCGCTGGCTGGTCCTGATCGGTCTGTCGGCGTTTGCGATCATCATGCTGCCGCGGCAGTTCCACGTCACGGTGGTGGAGAACCGCACGACAAAGGAGCGCAAGGTGGCGAGCGCGCTGCTGCCGCTCTACCTCATCGCCATCAATATCTTCGTCTTGCCGGTTGCCATGGCCGGGTTGATCACCTTCGGCGGCACCGGCGACGCCGATCTCTACGTGCTGACGCTGCCGCTTGCCGGCGAACTGAAGGTCGTTTCGCTGATCGCCTTCATCGGCGGCTTTTCCGCCGCCACCGCCATGGTGATCGTCGAATCCGTGGCGCTTTCGATCATGGTGTCGAACGACATCATCATTCCGATCTTCCTGAGACAACGGCTGATGGCCGCCCGCTCCGGCCAGCGCTCCGACTTTACCCGCACGCTGCTGCACATCCGCCGCGTCGCGATCTTCGGCGTTCTCATCCTCGGCTATGCCTATTACCGCATGGCCGACAGCCAGTCCGGGCTTGCCTCCATCGGCTTGCTCGCCTTCGCGGCGATCGCGCAGGTGGCTCCTGCCCTCCTCGGCGGCCTCGCCTGGCGCCGCGCCAATGCCCGCGGCGCGATCCTCGGCATGTCCTTCGGCTTCCTTGCCTGGGCCTACCTGCTGTTCGTGCCGAGCCTCGGCGGGCCGGACAATTCCCATGTGGCGACCGCTGTCCTCAATTTCCTGTTCCCCGGCACCGGCATATTCTCCGGACCACTGACGGACCCGCTGGTCAACGCGACGATCTTCAGCCTGACGCTCAACATGCTCGCCTTCGTGCTCGGTTCGCTGTCGCGCAATCCGCGTCCGGTCGAGCGCATCCAGGCCGGCATCTTCGTCAAAAGGCACCTGCGTTCGCAATTTGCCACGCGCGGCTGGAAGACCCGCGTCGGCGTCGGCGATTTGAAAGCAGCAATCGCCCGTTATCTCGGCGAGGAACGCATGCAGCGCTCCTTCTCCAATTACGAGAGGACCGCCGGCCGCAAGTTCAACGACGATCAGCCCGCCGACATGGCGATGATCCATTTCTCCGAACAGCTGCTCGGCAGCGCGATCGGCTCGTCTTCCGCCCGGCTTGTGCTGTCGCTGATCCTGCAGAAGGCGGAGGACACCAATTCCGACACCGCCTGGCTGCTCGACCAGGCGAGCGAGGCGCTGCAATATAACCAGGACATGCTGCAGACCGCATTGTCGCAGATGGACCAGGGCATCGCCGTCTTCGACAGTTCCGAACGCCTGACCATCTGGAACCGGCGCTTCCGCAACCTGCTCGACCTGCCCGAGCAGGTCGGCCAGGTCGGCTTTCCGCTTGCCGACATGGTCGCCATCCTCTCGGAACGGGGCGATCTCGCGGCCTCGGATCAGGCGGAGGTGATCCGCCAGTTCCAGACGCTCGACGCTCCGTTCTCGCTGGTGCTGAACGGCGGCGAGCGGATCATCGAAGTGCGCTCCAATGCCATGCCGGACAAGGGCATCGTCGCGACTTTCACCGACATTTCCGAGCGCGTCGCCGCCGACCAGGCGCTGAAACAGGCAAACGAGACGCTGGAACAGAGGGTCGGCGAGCGAACCGCCGAACTCACGCGGGTCAACAAGGAGCTTGCCGAGGCGCAAGCCTCCGCCGACGAGGCCAATATCGGCAAGACCCGGTTCTTTGCCGCCGCCGGACACGACATCCTGCAGCCGCTCAATGCCGCCCGGCTTTATTCCTCGGCGCTGGTCGAGCGGCTCGGGGCGTCCGACAACAACGGTTCGCTGGTCCGCAATATCGATTCGGCGCTGGAATCCGTCGAGGCGATCCTCGGCGCCGTTCTCGACATTTCGAGGCTCGATACAGGCGCCATGAAGCCGCGTTTCACCACCGTGCCGCTCGAGGACCTCTTGAAGCGCATCGAGACCGACTATGCCCCGATGGCCCGCGAAAAAGACCTGGAATTCGTGGTCATGCCGACCTCGCTGAAGGTGCGCTCGGACGCCAACCTGCTGCGGCGGCTGGTGCAGAACCTCGTCTCCAACGCGATCAAATATACGATCGACGGCAAGGTGCTGATCGGCGCGCGCCGGCGGGGCGACCAGGTGATTATCGAAGTGCTCGATTCTGGCATCGGCATCCCGCCGTCGAAATTCCGCACCGTGTTCAAGGAATTCGCCCGGCTGGACGAGGGTGCGAAGACCGCGGCGGGCCTCGGGCTCGGCCTGTCGATCGTCGACCGCATCTCACGGGTGCTCAACCACCCGGTCCAGCTTGCCTCGACGCCCGGCCGCGGCACGACCTTCCGGGTGCAGGTGCCCATGGACCTGACCGCCTCGCAGACGATGCGCGCCGCCGACCAGGTCGAGCGCCGCAAGCGCTCCCAGCCGCTGAACGGGCTCAGGGTGCTCTGCATCGACAACGAGCCGCAGATCCTTGAGGGGATGGCGCTCTTGATCACCGGCTGGGGCTGCACCGTCGGTCAGGCGGCTTCGCTTGCCGCCCTCGACGACATCGTCGATCGCCGCGAACCGCCGCCGGAAATCATCATCGCCGACTATCATCTCAACGACGGCAACGGCATCGAGGCGGTTCTCAAGCTCCGCCAGAAATACCAGGCGGATATCCCGGCGCTGATCATTACCGCCGACCGCACGCCCGAGGTGCGCGCCGAAGCGGAGCGCCACGACATCAGCGTGCAGCACAAGCCGGTGAAGCCCGCCGCCATGCGGGCCTACCTCACGCAGGTTGCAGGCCTCAAGCGCGTCGCAGCCGAATAGTGTGAACCTCACCCAACCTGGCGTTCATCGCGGAGTCATCACGCACAGTTTACGGTAGATCAGGTCTAAACGCCCGAATAGGGCTGGAACTGTCCGGCTTTTTGCCGCGTTTAGCCGCGTACATCCTGGCCCGCAGAGGCCTTACGGACCGAAGGGCGAAAGCTATCGGAACCGGCAGAGACGGAGACGGCGACCGATGAAACGCTTTGATATTATTGATGGTATGCGAGGATATTTCCTCGTTTTCATGGTGCTCAACCACCTGATCTTCGCCGGCGGCTATCTTCTGGTGAAGATCAACCACAATCAGCTCGCCTTCGTCGAGGACGCCCAGGGCTTCGTTTTCCTGTCCGGCCTGCTGATCGGCATGGTCTATGCCAAGAAGATGCTGAAAAACGGCTATGCGGCCGGCCGCACGGCCATCTACAACCGTGCCTTCGAGCTTTATCGTTATGCGATGGGCATCGTGCTGGTTGTGCTGGCCGCGCAGATGCTTTTGCCCGGCGCCTATTCCATCTGGTTCAACTGGCTGGGTTACACGACCTTCGACGACCCGCTGCGCCTCGCCGCGATCGCCACCTTCCTCTACCAGCCGACCTTCATGGATATCCTGCCGCAGTATATCGTCTACATGCTCTTCGCGCCGATGCTGGTGAAGCTCGTGCTGGAGGACAAGTGGCACTACGTGGTGGCCGGTTCGGTCATCCTGTGGATGGCGGCCCAGCTCGGCCTGCAGCAGATCGCCACGACGCCGCTCAACGATCTGGTCATGGGCGCTGACGACCAGGGCATCCGCGTGTCGTTCAACCTGCTCGGCTGGCAGGTCGTGTTCTACTCGGGCCTCGTGCTCGGCGCGCTGACCTCGGCCGGCAAGATCAAGTGGAGCAATATCCTGTCGCCGGACAATACCTTCATCCCGAAGGTGGCGCTGCTGATGGTTCTGTTCTTCCTGCCGCTGCGCCTGATCACCGCGCATGAGCTGATGCCGCCGCACATGATTGGCAAGTTCGCCTCGATGGAAATCCGCGCCGATTTCGGGCCAGTCTACCTCCTGAACTTCGCCGCCGTCGCGACGCTGGTCACCTGGCTGATCGTCGCCGGCCCGAAACATAAGGACGAATGGGTGCGCCGCATCGCCGGCGCCATCACCTGGGTGTTCTCGATCAAGTACCTGCAGCTGCTCGGCCGCCACTCGCTCTACGTCTATGTGTGGCACGTCGCGATCGTCTACTTCGTCTATTATTTCGACGGACGGACGCCGGAGCTCAACGAGTTCACCAAGACTGCGATTGCGCTGGTCTCGATCATGCTTCTATCGCTGCCGGCCCTGTGGCGCGAACGCGACAAGCTGTTCGGCACGGCGGAACCGACCCCGGTCAAGGTGCAGCAGCCGGCAAAGCCCGGCGCACCGCAGCAGATGGTCATCCGGTAAGACGATGTAAGGTCAATTCAAAAACAAGGGCAGCGGCTCAGGCCGCTGCCCTTTGAATTTCAACACGTTGCAACATTCCCTGTCGTCATCCTCGGGCTTGACCCGAGGATCCAGCATCCGTACCGCAGCCCGTGGATCCTCGGGTCAAGCCCGAGGATGACGGAGAGGGCGTTTTCAAGTGACCGCCCCGACCTGCCACGGCACGAATTCGTTGTCGCCGTAGTCGTAGATCTCGCTCAACGTCTTCTTGCCCGAGGCTACCGCAATCACATCCTCGAAAATCCGGAGTCCCGCCTGCTCGATCGTCTCCTCGCCGGTGACGATGCCGCCGCAGTTCAGGTCCATGTCTTCCTTCATGTGCTCGTACATTTCGGAATTGGTGGCGATCTTGATGCAGGGCGACGGCTTGAAGCCTGAAACTGAGCCGCGGCCGGTGGTGAAACAGATGACGTTGCAGCCCCCCGCCACCTGCCCCGTCACGGCGACCGGATCGTAGCCGGGCGTATCCATGAACACGAACCCCGGCTCTGTGACGGTCTCGGCGAACTCGTAGACGGCCTTCAAGGGCATCGAGCCCCCCTTGGCGACCGCGCCGAGCGACTTTTCCAGGATGGTGGTCAGGCCACCTAGCTTGTTGCCATGGGACGGGTTGTTGTTGAGCTCGTCGCCGTTACGGGCGGTATAATCTCGCCACCAGTCGATCCGCTGCAGCAGTTTTTTCGCCACGTCCGGCGTGACCGCGCGGCGGGTGAGCAGATGTTCGGCGCCGTAAATCTCCGGCGTTTCGGAGAGCACAGTGGTGCCACCGTTGCGGACGATCAGGTCCGACGCATAGCCGAGCGCCGGATTGGCGGAAATGCCGGAATAACCATCCGAACCACCGCATTCGAGCGCCAGTTTCAGTTTGGAGAGAGGCTGCGGGGTGCGCGTCGCGGCATTTACACCGGGCAGCATCTCCTTGATGATGGCAATCGCCGCATCGATGGTCTTGCGGGTGCCGCCATACTGCTGGATGTTCATGGTCCGCAGGCGGTCGCCCTCTTCCATACGGTAATGCTCGAGGATCGGGGCGATCTGGTTGGTCTCGCAGCCGAGCCCGATCATCAGGATGCCGCCGAAATTCGGATGCCGGGCATAACCCTGGATGGTACGGATCAGCAGCCGGTAGCCTTCCGACTTGTTGTTGAGCGCGCAACCGCCGCCATGGGTAAGCGCCACAACGCCATCGATATTGTCGAACCCTTCCAGCCCGCCCAGCCGGTTGAAATAATCGGCGATGTAGCGGGAGACCGTGGCGGAACAGTTCACCGACGAGATGACACCGATATAGTTGCGGGTGCCGGCACCGCCGGCGCCGCGATCAAACCCCATGAAGGTGCGCCGCTCGGCTTCCGGCAGCATGCCCTTTTCCTCGATATCGACGCTGAACTGGTGCTCGTGCTCGGAGGGCAGCATGGCGAGGTTATGCAGATGCACATGGCTGCCCGGCGCGATGTCCTCGGTCGCGATACCGATTACCTGGCCGTATTTCTTCACCTCACCGCCGTTCGGGATCGCCCTCAGCGCCACCTTGTGGCCGCGGCCGATCAACTCGCGGGCCGTAAGATCGCCGTAGCCGGTCGGTCCGCCAGCCCGCATCGGCTGCCTTGCAACGCCGACGTCGTCAATCGGGTTCAAGATGATGATGGGTGAAGTCGCAAGATCCATTTTTTTGTTTCCTCCCGAAACAGCCACAGGAATATCACCGTGTCTCGTGGTTCATCCAGCGTTGTTTCGATTCCTCCAGATGTGCATGCATCATCGCCTGGGCCAGAAGCGGATTGCGCGTCTCCAGCGCCGTATAGATCGCCTCGTGTTCGGCCAAAGCAGCCCCCCAGGTCTGCGGGGTTTCGAACCGCACCCGGATCTGCGCAGACATCGGGCTGTGGCGCTCGTCGAACAGGTCGCCGACGATATGCGCCAGCACCGAATTACCGGACTGGCTGGCGATGGTCAGGTGGAAAAGCCGGTCGAGATCCAGCGCCTTGCGCCCTTCGGCGATCTCCGTGCGCATCTGGTCGAGCGTCTGGCGCAGCGATCGCAACGTCTCCGGCGTGATCCTTGCTGCCGCGAGCAGAATGACCGCTCCTTCGACGGCAGCTCTTGCCTGCATCAGTTCGAGCGGGCTTTCGCCCATGGAGCCGCTTTGCCATGGCCGACGGTCCGGCTCGGCCGTCACATAAATGCCCGACCCCATTCGGATTTCCACGCTCCCGTCGATTTCGAGCGCGATCAACGCTTCACGCAAGGACGGGCGCGAGACACCAAGCTGCTGGGCAAGCTCCCGCTCGGCCGGCAGGCGCGTACCCGCCGGAAACTGACCGCCCTGGATCAGCACCCGGATCTGATCGGCTATCTGCTGATACAGCCGCCGCGGTTCTGCCGTCTTGATGGATCCGTTCATGAATTCGCCGTCCTGATAATGTGGCCTTACCATATCAGTAGGCGTGCGGAGAGCAATAAGCAAATTTTCAGCTTTTGATTTTTAACGACTTTTTCCAGTTCTACGCCTTCCTTCTTTTGCCTTTCTCAAGTCTGTGGCGGCCTTGTGAAAAATTGGCTTGACCACTTCCGTCCTCAGGTTTACCCATTATCGACGCCGGAGGGAGGAGCCGCCGGCGAAAGGGCCTGACCGGCCCGGGGAGGAAAATGTGGAAAATCGGCCAGTCGAGCTTGGGCAGACTATGCATGGCGCCGCCGTGTTGCCGGCCCGCGTCTCGCCGGCTTCGACGACCCAGCCATTGCTCCGCCTCGACAATATCAGCAAGGACTTCCCGGGCGTCAAAGCGCTTGCCAACGTCCATTTCGACCTCCGCCCCGGCGAGGTTCATGCCGTCTGCGGCGAGAACGGCGCCGGCAAGTCGACGCTGATGAAGATCGTCAGCGGCGTCTACCAGCCGAGCGCCGGCACGATCACCTACAAGGGCGAGGAACGGCATTTCTCCTCGACTCGGGAATCGGAAGCGGCCGGCATCGCCATCATCCACCAGGAACTCAATCTCGTGCCGCACCTCACGGTCGCCGAGAACATCTATCTCGCCCGCGAGCCTCGGCGTGGTTTCCTGGGAGGAAGTTTTCTCGTCGACCGGAAGAAGCTGCGGGCCGATGCCAAGCGCTGCCTCGATCGGCTCGGGGTCGACATCAGCCCGGATCGTCCGGTGCGGGGCTTGTCCGTCGCGCAGTGCCAGATGGTCGAGATCGCCAAGGCGCTGTCGCTGGACGCCGAAGTGCTGATCATGGACGAGCCGACCTCGTCGCTCACCGAGCAGGAGACGGGAAAGCTGTTCAAGGTCATCCGCGACCTGAAGGCGTCGGGCGTCGGCATCGTCTATATCTCGCACCGGCTCGACGAAATGGCCGAGATCGTCGACCGGGTCACCGTGCTGCGCGACGGCCGCTATATCTCCACCGACGATTTTGCCGCCACCAGCGTCGATGCGATCGTTTCGAGAATGGTCGGTCGTTCGCTGGAAGAGAAGTTTCCGGAACGGACCTCGGTTCCGAGCGACGAGATCATCTTCAGCGCCGAGGGCCTTTCCCGCACGGGCGTCTTCCGCGACGTCTCATTCACGCTCCGCCGCGGCGAGATCCTCGGCTTTGCCGGCCTGATGGGCGCCGGACGCACGGAAGTGGCGCGCGCCATCTTCGGCGCCGATCCGCTCGACGCGGGCACAGTCGCCCTGCACGGCCGGACACTCGACATAAGCTCGCCGCGCGACGCGATCGCTGCCGGCATCGCCTATCTGTCCGAAGACCGGAAGGCGCAGGGGCTGGCGGTCAAGATGACGGTCGATGCGAACATGACACTCGCCAACATGGAGGCGGTCTCCAATCGCTTTGGCGTCATCGACTTCGCCAAGCATGCGAAGGCCACCAAGCAATATATCGATCTGCTCAACATCCGTACGCCCTCGATCAAGCAGCCGGTTCGCCTCCTCTCGGGCGGCAACCAGCAGAAGATCATCATCGGCAAGTGGCTGTTCCGCAAATCGAAGCTGCTGTTCTTCGACGAGCCGACCCGCGGCATCGATGTCGGCGCCAAGCTCGCCATCTACCGGATCATGGACGAGCTTGCGGCAAGCGGCATCGGCGTCGTGCTGATCAGTTCCGAGCTTCCGGAAATTCTCGGCATGACCGACCGCGTCGCGGTCTTCCACCAGGGCCGCATCACCGGCGTGCTGGAAACTGCGAAAACAGACCAGGAAGAGATCATGCGATACGCCTCCGGCTACGCTCGGTCGGCAGGATGAGGGCATAACATGGCTGAGATCACCGAAGTTGCAAAACAGAAGAGCGGCGCGCTCAGCGACCGCCAGAAGGACATCATCCAGAAATTCGCGGCGCTCGGCAGCCTTTTCGTGCTGATCGGCGTCTTCTCGGCAACGAGCAGCGCCTTCTTCACCATCGACAACGGCATGACGGTGGCATTGCAGGTGACCTCGATCGCCTTTCTCGGCATCGGCGCCACCTGCGTCATCATCACCGGCGGCATCGACCTGTCGGTCGGCTCGGTGCTGGCGCTATCCGGGGTGATCGCGGCGCTGGCGGTCAAGGATTTCGGAATGCCCGTCTGGCTCGGCATGATCTGCGGCATTCTCACCGGCTCGGCCTGCGGTTTCATCAACGGCATTCTCGTCACCAGGATGAAGCTGCCGCCGTTCATCGCCACGCTCGGCATGATGATGATCGCCCGCGGCGTGGCGCTGCAGATCACCGGGGCGCGGGCCGTCTCGGGGCTTGGCGAATCCTTCGGCGAGCTCGGCAACGGCTCGCTCTTCCGGGTCGTCAACATCGGCGACGACGGTTTCCCGACCATCGTTTTCCCGGGCATCCCCTACCCGGTCATCCTGATGATCGTGATCGCGATCGCCGTCTCCTACATGCTCAACCGCTCGGTGCTCGGCCGGCATATCTATGCGGTCGGCTCGAACGCCGATGCCGCCCGGCTTTCCGGCGTCAACGTCACCCGCATCGTCAGCTTCACCTATGTCCTCTCCGGCACGCTGGCAGGCCTGACCGGCTGTGTGCTGATGTCGCGCCTCGTCACCGCCCAGCCGAACGAGGGCGTGATGTACGAGCTCGACGCGATCGCCAGCGCCGTCATCGGCGGCACCTCGCTGATCGGTGGCGTCGGCACCATTTCCGGAACCGCGATCGGCGCCTTCGTGATCGGCATCCTTCGCAACGGCCTCAACATGAACGGCGTCTCCGCCTTCACCCAGCAGATCATCATCGGCCTCGTCATCCTGGTCACCGTATGGATCGACCAGTTGCGCAACCGCCGCTGAGATAAGGGCACGCGGACCTTTACCCGCGAGACTTCAAGGGAGTGAGGAGCTCCCCCAAACCGGCCGTTTCAGGCCAACAAAAAGAGGAGGAAGACATGAAAAAGCTTGCTGCCGCACTGCTGACATCCGTGATCGCACTGACCGCGTTCTCGGCCCAGGCTGGCGAAATCGCCGTCATCGTGAAGACCGTCAATTCCACCTTCTGGCAGAATGTCCAGAAGGGTGCCGATGCCGCCATGAAGGCCGGCGGGGGCAGCAACACCATGACCTTCCAGGGACCGGCCGCGGAATCGGCGATCGCCGACCAGGTCAACATGGTCGAGAACGCCGTCAACCGCAAGGTTTCCGGCATCGTGCTGGCGCCGTCCGATCCGGACGCGCTGGTTCCGGCCGTCAAGAAGGCCTGGGAAGCCCGCATCCCGGTCGTCATCGTCGACTCGCTGCTCGCCAAGGGCTCGGAACAATATTACCAGTCGTTCCTGGCGACCGACAACAAGAAGGCCGGCGAGCTTGCCGCCAAGGCGTTGATCGACAAGGTCGGCAAGGAAGGCAAGATCGCCGTGATGTCCTACGTGGCGGGCGCCGGCTCCGAGATCGGCCGCGTCGGCGGCTTCACCGACTATATCAAGGCGAACTCGAAGCTGACCATCGTCGGGCCGTTCTACTCGCAGTCCCAGATGGCGACGGCGCTCAACCAGACGACCGACGTGCTGGCCGCCAATTCCGACCTGAAGGGCATTTTCGGCGCCAACGAGCCGACCGCGATCGGCATGGGCCGGGCGCTGAAGCAGTCCGGCAAGGCCGGCAAGGTGGTCGCGATCGGTTTTGACGGAAACCAGGACCTGCAGGAATTCGTCAAGGACGGCACGCTGTCGGCCATAGCGGTGCAGGGTTCGTTCCAGATGGGCGAACTCGGCGTCAAGACCGTGCTGCAGTCGATCAACAAGGAGAAGGTCGAAAAGTTCGTTGATACCGGTGTCGTCGTCGTCACCAAGGACAATATCGACAAGCCGGAAGCCAAGAACGTTCTCTACTAACCTTACCCCCAACGGGCGCGCATCGCGAATGATGCGCGTCCGTTATCCTGCCCCCAAGGACTTCGGACTATCTCATGAATGTCACCGAGCGCCGCAAGCTACCCCACGCCTCCGTCGAAGTGACCCAGATGGGCCTCGGCTGCGCGCAGATGGGCAGTCTCTACCACAAGACCTCTTACGAGGAATCGGCTGGCGCCTTTGGAGCCGCCTGGGAGGCGGGCATCCGCTATTACGATACGGCCCCCTTCTACGGATACACGCGCTCGGAACGGCGGCTCGGCACGATGCTGACCGACCTGCCCCGCGACGACTACGTGCTCAGCACCAAGGTCGGCCGGGTGATGCAACCGGACGAGACGGTCGGCTCGCAGGAAGATGGGTATGTCGAGCCGTTGCCCTTCCGGCCGGTCTTCGACTACAGCTATGACGGCATCATGTGGTCCTTCGAGGCAAGCCAGCAGCGGCTCGGCATCCTCAAGCCCGATATTCTCTACATCCACGATATCGGCAGCATGACCCATGGCGACAAGCACCAGCATTACTGGTACCAGCTGACAGCCGGCGGCGGTTTTCGCGCGCTGAAGAAGCTGCGTGAGGACGGACTTACCAAGGCGGTCGGCCTCGGCGTCAACGAATGGGAGATCATCCGCGACGCGATGCAGGTCTTCGATATCGACGTCGCCATGCTCGCCGGCCGTTATACGCTGCTCGAACAGCAGAGCCTCGCTTTCATGGACGACTGCGCCAAACAGGGCGTCGGCATCGTGGTGGCCGGCCCGTTCAATTCCGGCCTGCTCGCCGGCAACCGCAAGTTCAACTATACCGACGCGCCGGCCGATATCCTCGCCCGTGTCGACGTGCTGCGCGCTGCCTGTGAGGAAGAGGGCGTCAGCCTGCAGGCAGCGGCTTTGCAATTCCCCCTCGCCCATCCGGCCGTGGTGACCGTGGTTTCCGGCGCACGCACCGCCGAGCAGATCAGATCGAATGTCGACTGGTTCGGCGAAGAGATCCCCGCCTCCTTCTGGTCGCGGCTGAAAACCCGCGGGCTGATCGCCGAGGGTGCGGCGCTGCCGGGCCAGGAAGCCTGAGCTATGAGGATCGATACGCACCAGCATTTCTGGCGGATCGCGGACCGGGTGGGTCAATGGCCGCCGGCCGAATTGCAAGCGATCCACCGGGATTTCCTGCCCGACGATATGCGCCCGCTTCTCGATGCGGCCGGCGTCGACGGCACCGTGCTGGTGCAGACCATGGAAAGTGAGGCGGATACGGCATTCATGCTCGATGTCGCCGACAGGACGCCTTTCATCCTCGGCGTGGTCGGCTGGACGGATATGAAGGCGCTCGACGCGCCGGCAGCCATTGCCCGGCTGGCCCGGCACCCGAAGCTCAAAGGGCTCCGGCCGATGCTGCAGGATATCGCCGACGACCAATGGATCGGCGATCCGGCGCTCGATGCTGCCGTGGCAGCCATGCTCGAACATCATCTGGTCTTCGATGCGCTGGTGCTGCCGCGCCATCTCGAACCGCTGCTCGGTTTCGCCCGGCGACACCCTGATCTGCCGATCGTGATCGACCACGGTGCCAAGCCGCCGATCTCTGAAGGCCGTTTCATCGACTGGTATGCGCGCATGAAAGTGCTCGCCGAACTGCCGAACGTTCATTGCAAGCTTTCCGGCCTGCTGACCGAGGCGGGCGACCAGAAGCCCCAGGCGGTGCGGCCCTATGCCGAAACCATATTCGACCTGTTCGGCCCCGCGCGGGTCATCTGGGGCAGCGATTGGCCGGTGCTGCGGCTTGCAGGAGATTACCAAGCCTGGCTGGACCAGTGCCTCGACATCGTGCCTGCCGACGCTCATGACGAGGTTTTCGGGGGCAATGCCCGGCGTTTCTATCGGCTCGGAGCGTAAGAACATGTTGACGATCATCTGCGATGAACCAGGCAAACTCAGCGCCATCGACCGGCCCAAACCTCTTCGCGGCGAGGGTGAAGTGCTGGTGAAGCTGCGGCGCATCGGCGTCTGCGGCACCGACCTGCACATCTTTACCGGTAACCAGCCCTATCTCTCCTATCCGCGCGTCATGGGCCACGAGCTCGCCGGCACGGTCGAGGAAGCGCCGGCCGACAGTGTGCTCGAGGTCGGCGATACCGTCTCGATCATGCCCTACATTTCCTGCGGCCACTGCCATGCCTGCCTCAAGGGCCGGACCAATTGCTGCCGCAACCTCGGCGTCCTCGGCGTGCATCGCGACGGCGGCATGACTGAATATCTGAGCCTGCCGGAGGAATTCGTGCTGAAGGCCGGCGGCCTTTCGCTCGATCAGGCGGCCATGGTGGAATTTCTGGCGATCGGCGCCCATGCGGTCGCCCGCGCGCGAATCGAGCCGGGGCAGAACATACTGGTCACCGGCGCCGGGCCGATCGGGCTTGCGGTCGCGATCTTCGCGACGCTTGAGGGCGGAGCGGTGACACTTCTCGATGGCCGTCGCGACCGACTGGATTTCGCCCGCCAGCAGCTCGGCATCGCCTCCACGGTTCAACTCGGTCCCGACGACGACGGGCAGCTTTCGGCGCTGACCGGAGGCGACTTCTTCGACGCTGTCTTCGATGCGACCGGCAATCCGAAAGCGATCGAACGCGGGTTCGGTTTCGTCGCCCATGGTGGCACCTACGTGCTCGTTTCGATCGTTTCGAGCGACATCACCTTTTCCGATCCGGAATTCCACAAGCGCGAGACGACGCTGCTCGGCAGCCGCAACGCCACGGTCGTGGATTTCGAGCGAGTGATGCAGGCCATGCGCGAGGGCAGGATCCCCGCAGCCCTGATCACCCATAGAATGATGCTGTCGGAAGTGCCGGAGCGTTTTGCAGGCCTGACCGATCCGGCCGCCGGCGTCGTCAAGGCGCTGGTGGAAATCTAAAGGAGGCGATGATGCAGCGGATGGGCATGGTGATCGGCATCGAGCCGCAGATGATCGCGGAATACAAGCGCCTGCATGCGGCGGTCTGGCCGGAGGTGCTCGCCCTCATCAGCCGCGCCAATATCAGGAACTACACGATCTTCCTGCACGAGCCGGAAAACCTGCTGTTCGGCACCTGGGAATATCACGGCACGGATTTCGAAGGCGACATGGCAAAAATAGCCGCCGATCCGAAAAACCAGGAATGGTGGTCGTTCACCATCCCTTGCCAGAAGCCCCTCGATAGCCGCAAAGAAGGGGAATGGTGGGCGATGATGGAGGAGGTCTTTCATCATGATTGATGGCTGACCGGACAATTCGAGGACAAGACATGACGATCAGGCTTGATGGAAAAACCGCACTCGTGACTGCAGCCGGCCAGGGCATCGGCCGGGCGGCGGCGCTCGCCTTTGCCGAGGCTGGCGCAACGGTCCATGCGACCGATATTAACGAAAGCTTGCTGGCTGCTTTGCCGAAGCTCGACACCCTGAAGACGGCAAGGCTCGACGTGCTTGACAACGCGGCAATCGTGGCCTGCGTCGAGAAGATTGGCACGGTCGATATCCTCTTCAACTGCGCCGGGTTCGTCCATGGCGGCTCGATCCTCGAGATGAAGGACAGTGACTTCGACTTCGCCCTCGACCTCAACGTCAAGGCGATGATCCGCACCATCCGGGCTGTGCTGCCTGGCATGCTGGCCCAAAAGGACGGCGCGATCATCAACATGTCCTCGGTCGCCTCCAGCATCAAGGGCGTGCCCAACCGCTTCGCTTATGGTGTCACCAAGGCGGCGGTGATCGGGCTCACAAAATCCGTCGCCGCCGACTATGTGACCGACGGTATCCGCTGCAACGCCATCTGCCCCGGCACCGTCGAAAGCCCTTCGCTGCAGGACCGCATGCGGGCCCAGGGCAATTACGACGAGGCCCGCGCCGCCTTCATCGCCCGCCAGCCGATGGGCCGGCTCGGCACCCCGGAAGAAATCGCCGAGCTCGCCCTCTACCTCGCCGGCGCCACCTATACGTCAGGCCAGGCTTACGCCATCGACGGCGGCTGGACCATCTGAGGCAATACGAAAAAACCATGACCCGTATCACCGATCTCCGCGTCTTCGATCTCCGTTTTCCCACATCGCAGAGCCTGGACGGCTCCGACGCGATGAACCCGGATCCGGATTATTCGGCGGCCTATGTCATCCTCGATACCGATAGCGGAGATCTTGCCGGCCACGGCCTGACCTTTACGATCGGGCGGGGCAACGACATCTGCTGCATGGCGATCAAGGCGATGCGGCATCTGGTGGTCGGGCAGGAACTCGAAACCTTCGCCGCCGCCCCCGGCAAATTCTGGCGGCACCTGACCAGCGACAGCCAGCTGCGCTGGATCGGCCCGGACAAGGGCGCCATCCACCTCGCCACCGGCGCGGTCGTCAATGCCTTCTGGGATCTGCTCGCCAAACAGCGCGGCAAACCCGTCTGGCAGCTGGTTTCCGAAATGTCGGCGGAAGAGATCGCCGATATCGTCGACTACCGCTACCTGACCGACGTGCTGTCGCGCGAGGACGCACTGGCGATCCTGAAACGGGCTGAGGCGGGCAAGGCCGAGCGCATCGCGGTGCTGAAGCGCGAGGGTTATGCCTGCTACACGACCTCGGCCGGCTGGCTCGGTTATCCGGAAGACAAGCTGCGCCGGCTTTGCCACGAGGCGGTCGATGCGGGCTTCAACCATGTGAAGATGAAGGTCGGCCGCGATCTCGAAGACGATATCCGGCGCCTCGCCATCGCCCGCGAGGTGATCGGCCCCGACCGCTTCCTGATGATCGATGCCAACCAGGTTTGGGAAGTCGGCCAGGCGATCGACTGGGTCAACAAACTCGCCTTCGCAAATCCCTTCTTCATCGAGGAGCCGACCAGCCCGGACGACATTGCCGGGCACCGCAAGATCCGCAATGGCATCCACCCGGTAAAGGTCGCGACCGGCGAGATGTGCCAGAACCGCATCATGTTCAAGCAGTTCATCGCCGAAGGCGCGATCGACATCGTGCAGATCGATTCATGCCGCATGGGCGGGTTGAACGAGGTTCTGGCGGTGCTGCTGGTCGCCGCCAAATATAACCTTCCCGTCTGGCCGCATGCCGGCGGCGTGGGCCTTTGCGAATACGTGCAGCACCTTTCGATGCTCGACTACATCGCCGTATCCGGCACCAAGGAAGGCCGAGTGATCGAATATGTCGACCACCTACACGAGCATTTCGTCGATCCCTGCATCATCGAGAACGCGGCCTACATGCCGCCGTCGCGGCCCGGCTTCTCGATCGAGATGAAACCGCAATCCATCGCCGACTACACGTTCAAGGGTTGATAAAAGAGCACGCCGGCATCAGCCGGCGTTTATTTTTTCAAGCTCTGCATTCACCCGCGCACGCCATGCGCTATTCTCCATGAGAGCCTGGGGGAACAGGCCGGGAATTGCGAAGAAGGGCGCCGACGGATCGCCCGCCGTCATCCTGGCGGCGGCGGCCTTGAGTTCCTCCGCGCGCGGATCGTTGATCTCGGCAGTCTTGCGGGCATAGGCGATCCAGAGAGCCACCACGTAAGCCGCAGACGACGCATCTCCACCATTCGCCAGGGCTTCCATCGCACCTGCAAAAATGCGCTGCGGCAGTTTCTGGGTGCCGTCCATGGCGATCTGCTGCGTCTTGTGGGCGATCGTCGGGTTCTCGAAGCGCTCGATCAGCTGCTCCATATAGTGACCAAGGTCGATGCCCGGCACCGGATCGAGCGTCGTCACCGCCTCCGCCATATGGCGGCGGACCAGCGCCCGGTATTCCGGCACGGCCATGACGTCGCGCACGAACGTGAGATGCTTCAGCTGGCCGAGATAGGCGACCAGCGAGTGGGAGCCGTTGAGCAGCCGCAGCTTCATCTTTTCGTAAGGCTCGACGTCGTCGACGAAAAGCGCGCCGCCGGCTTCCCATTTCGGTCGGTCGGCGAGGAAATGGTCCTCGATCACCCATTGCATGAAGGGCTCGGTGCTCAGCGCCAGCCGGTCTTCGGCGCCGATCAATGTTTCGGCCAGCTCCCGCGTCTCGTCGGTCGCGGCCGGCACGATGCGGTCGACCATGCTGGAGGGAAAGGCGCCCTGGCCGGCGATCCAGTTGGCGAGCGCCGGATCGCGGGCGCCGGCCATCTCGATCACCAGCTTCCGGACGATGCGGCCATTGGTCGGCAGGTTGTCGCAGCAGAGCACCGTAAACGGCGGCAGGCCGGCGGCGTGGCGACGGGAGAGGCCTTCCACCAGATAACCGATCACGCCGGTCGGCGACGTCGGATCGGCCAGATCGGCCTTGATGGACGGATGGTTGCGGTCGAGCCCGCCGGAGACCGGATCGACGCCATAGGCCTTTTCGGTGACCGTGATGGTGACGATCCTGATCGCCGGGTCGGCCAGCAGCGCCAGGATTTCCGCCTGGTTCTCGGTGCCCGAAAGGCCCTTGACCACCGAGCCGACCACCTGCGCGCTGTCGCCGGCGGCGCTGCGTGCCACGACCGAATAGAGCCCGTCCTGCGCGGCGAGATCATGGACGATATCGACAGAACGTAAGCTGATGCCGACGATGCCCCATTCCCCGAACTCCGCCGCCAATGCCGCATCGGTATAGACCGCCTGGTGGGCGCGGTGAAAAGCGCCAAGGCCGATATGCACGATACCGGGCTTCAGTGCGGCCCGATCGTAACCGGGTGCGATGACATGGGGGGCAAGCGGGGTAGAGGCGGAAAGGCGTGGCATTCTGATCATGATGCCCGGAGTTTCGCGGGCATCCTCCCTTATTGACGGAGGCAGTGATAGCCCTGCCCGTGCGCATGGGTCAACGGCATGTTCTCGACATTCCGCCCGCGGAAGCGAAGAACCGTGAACTGGCGAGACTGGGGAAACAAACTGCGGCGCCGCTTTCAAAACCTGCCAAATCTGATAGTCACTATCGCATTGGTTCGAGGGCACCCGGCGGATTTGCCGATCAACCCGGAACCGACCAGATTTTCGGCGCGGGGGCGCTGCGGACAGGGGGCACGCATGCGGTTGATGGCAACTCTTTCGATGGCGCTCGCATTGGCCCTGACTGGGGCTCTCACCGGCTGTTCGCAGGTGGCCGAAAAGGCGGAAAACGCCGCCAACCGCTCCTTCACCAGTTATGCGATGGGCCGTCCCTATGCGGAGGTCGCCAATGTCGGCCAGTCGACGCTGGCGCGGCTTTCCGGCTCCGAGGCAACCTTCGGACCGATGATCGGCGCGACCCAGCTGAAAAACGGGATGACCATCTACCGGCATATCGCGCCGGCCGCCAGAACCGAGTCCGGTTCGAGCTTCGGTGGGCTCGTCGGCCGCTCGACCGTCTCGCAGAACAACCGGCTTTCCTATTTCCTGGTCGGCGCCGACGGCATCGTCAAGGATTGGGCGACCGGTTCGGTGCAGGGCAGCACCAGCGACTGCGTGCAATATATCGGCGGCATCATCAACCGCTGCGCCGACATGCGGCAGGTCGAGGCCTCGCTCACGCTCTACGACACGCGCGTGGCGACCAGGGACGGCCAGCCGGTCTCGGCCTGGGGAGAGCCGGCCGTGCCCTCCGCCCCTCCTGCCACGCCCGCCCCGCATCAATCCGCACCTGCCGCCCGTCCAGCCGCAGCCGCCGTTGCGCGCCCGACCCCCGTCGCGACGCGCTGAGCAATCCGGCTTTCGCAGACGGTCCCCCTTGGCGGGGCCTTTTGCAATATTATCTCCGCTCATGGCATCCGCTGTTTTCAAGCCAGGAGATCCTTCATGACCGCCCCGCATCCCTCGAAGACGCATATCGGCAATCACAAGCTCCATCCCGAGACGCAGATGCTGAACTATGGCTACGACCCGGAGCTTTCCGAAGGCGCCGTGAAGCCGCCGGTCTTCCTCACCTCCACCTTCGTGTTCAAGTCCGCAGAGGAAGGCCGCGACTTCTTCGATTTCGTCTCCGGCCGCAAGGAGCCGCCGGCGGGGACGGGGGCGGGGCTGGTCTATTCGCGCTTCAACCATCCCAATAGCGAGATCGTCGAGGACCGGCTGGCGGTCTACGAGCAGGCGGAGAGCTGCGTGCTGTTTTCCTCCGGTATGTCGGCGATTGCCACGACGCTGATGGCTTTCGTCAGACCTGGCGACTGCGTGCTGCACTCGCAACCGCTCTACGGCGGCACCGAAACGCTGCTCGCCAAAACCTTCCTCAACATGGGCGTTGCGGCTGTCGGCTTTGCGGACGGGGTCAGCGAAGAGCTGGTCACGGCGGCAGCCGGTGAGGCAATGGGCAAGGGCCGCGTCTCGGTGATCCTGATCGAGACGCCCGCCAACCCGACCAACAGCCTGGTGGACGTGGCGATGATCCGCCGGGTAGCGGATGCGATCGGCGCAAAACAGGGCCACACGCCGGTGATCGCCTGCGACAACACGCTGCTCGGCCCGGTCTTCCAGCGGCCGATCGAGCACGGGGCGAATATCTCGCTCTATTCGCTGACCAAATATGTCGGCGGCCATTCCGACCTGATCGCCGGCGCGGCACTCGGCTCCAAGGCGGTGATGAAACAGGTGAAGGCGCTGCGCGGGGCGATCGGCACGCAGCTCGATCCGCATTCCTGCTGGATGCTCGGCCGCAGCCTGGAAACGCTGTCGATCCGCATGGAAAAGGCCAATACCAATGCACTCGCGGTCGCCGATTTCCTGCGCGGCCATCCGAATGTCGAGGCCATCCACTACCTGCCCTATCACGACCCGGCCTCGCCGGTTGGAAAGGTGTTTGCGGCGCAATGCACCGGCGGCGGCTCGACCTTCTCCTTCGACATCAGGGGCGGCCAGCCGGCCTCGTTCCGGTTCCTCAATGCGCTGCAGATCTTCAAGCTGGCGGTCAGCCTCGGGGGAACGGAATCGCTTGCCAGCCACCCGGCGACCATGACCCATTCCGGTGTGCCGGCCGAGGTGCGCCAGCGGATCGGCGTGCTCGACTCGACGATCCGGCTGTCGATCGGCATCGAACACCCCGACGACCTGATCGCCGACCTGACGATCGCGCTCGACCAGGCGTGAGCGGGCCAACCGCTCCTGGAACCGGCCGCTATCGGCGCCGTCATTCGTCCTCCTCCCCGGTTTGCCGGCGGCCGTCGTATTTGGGTTGCTCGTCTCCCTCGGGAAAAAGCCGGCAGATCCCGTCATAATAGATTTTCGCACGACGAGGTTCTTCACCCCGCGCGCAGGGCGGATAGGCCGCATTGTAGCCGGCCTTGTATTGCGCCTCGGAGAGAAACCCGACGCAGCGTCTGGCGCGGCGGCATTTGCCGAGCGTACAGTCCTTCCAGAAGCCGACATGGGTGGCGCCGAGCTGCGAGAGCCTCTGGCGCGTCTCCTGCTGCTTCCGCTCCGGCAGCCGCCGAAACTCGCCCCAGGTCATTCCGAAGTAATGGGGTTCGGCATCTTCCTCTTCCTGCCTGCGCTTCCATTCCGCCTCGCTCAAGGCCATCGCTCGCCCTCCTTGTCCGGGCATGGTTCTTCGTTCACGCGGCCGGCCCGGCCCGTGTCGTTTGCTGGTTTGGAGAGCCCACACGAATGCGGAACCTCATTTGATTTTGTAATGGTGGCTCCGCATTCGCGTGGCCTTCGGCGTCTTTTCGAGGCTTCCGGCCCCTACAGGTGATCACCTCGCCCCACTGCGTGGCTGTGTTCCCGCCCGTCCTTTCGAGACAGGCTTGCCACTTGCACGGCTAATCCGAACCCGGCCTGGCGGCCAGGGGGAGACTTGATAGGCGGCTTCATCCGAAGACATCGCCGCCATGGCTTTCACCTCCCTCACCTTCCCCGCACGTTACGGTTCCAATGAGGGCGCCGGCCTCCGCCTGCCCGCGAACGTCTCGCGAAACACTCCGGCGACGGAAGCGAGCGGATTATAGGCACAGGTGGCGAGGGCGGGGACGACGGAGGGGCTAAGCCATTGAGACAATTGGAGCGACCCGGCAAAACTTGAGCGGGTTCCGGCGCCTGGGCCGGATCAGTTGTAGCCGAGCGACTTCAACGTCATGTCCATCCAGAAGAAACCGCCAAGCCCAGCCGCGGCTGTGATCGCAAACAATATCCATCCGGCCGTCGTCAATGTGCTGCGCTCGGCATCGCGATAGGGGTAGCGGTTGCCGGTGACGAGAAAATAGAGACCGAAAACCACGCATACGGCCAGCAGAACGACGATGCGCGGCATCCATGCGACGGTGTCGGCACCCAATTGCGCCTGATGGAGCGGCTGCCATATGGCGGACCACCCCACGACCGCCCCGACCAGCAGCACCAGCAAGCCACCCAGACGGTATTTCATCTCTGCAAACATTACCCCTCCTGCAACCTGAACTTGATGAATGCGGGCAACATAGAGGGTAAATCGGTGTTCGGGAAGCGGCGGGAGGCTAGGTGAGAGGCAAAATCGCGGGGGTTGGGTTGGGCAGCCCGAGGGGTGTCAGGGCTGGCGGAACGGGGGAGCGCGGGCAGGTGTTCTCGCAGAACGAAGGATGGATTCTCGGGTTATGCCCGAGGAAGACGACGTTAAAGGTGGTGCCACGGATTCGACACAACACCAGTCGGGGGGTTCTCGGCGTAACGTCGGACGCCTCTGTTCCCCCTCTCGGTCGTCATCCTCGGGCTCGACCCGAGGATCTACCCCTCCCCACAAATGCCCGGATTGACGGCACCACACAACCATTCCATCATGCTCGCATGGCGGGATATGTCTACATCGTCACCAACGAGAAGCACGGGACGCTCTATATCGGCGTGACCTCCGATCTCGCCAATCGCATCTATGAGCACCGCGAGGAACATCACCCCGGCTTCACCTCGAAATACGGCTGCAAGCGGCTGGTCTGGTACGAAGCCCACGACAACATCGTCAGCGCCATTCAGCGGGAGAGGTCGCTCAAGCGCTGGTATCGGCGGTGGAAGATCGACCTAATCGAGAGGGTGAACCCGGAATGGCGGGATTTGTATGCGGAGTTGGGAGGATGGTAAGGTCGCGGGTGGGATGTGGATCCTCGGGTCAAGCCCGAGGATGACGACCGAGAGGGTAGAGTTGGAGTGCTCAAGAAAAAGATGAGAGAGTATTACCGTGCTGTTTCGCGCCCCGGCACGACCTTCAACGTCGTCATCCTCGGGCTTGACCCGAGGATCCACGCTCACAAACGGAGGGATTGACGAGACTCCCCCACGACGCCATCGTCAGCGCCAGAAGTCGCTCAAGCGATGGTACCGGCAGTAGAAGATCGAGCTGTTCGATAATATAAATCCGGAATGGTGGGATTTCTAATATGAGATTTGGTGAAATCAGATATCGGCTTGCCTTCAATTACCGCTAAAAGCTACGAAAGCGCAGGCATGACGAATAGCAAAACCCGATGGCTAAACATTGATGAGCAAACTGATGTACTGACATCTCTGCTCGGGTGCTCATTTATGATTGCTCAAGTCGATCAGCAACCGGCCTTTTGGAAGCACCTAATTGTGACAATGCACAGCGCCCTTCAAGGGGCCATGGTTTGCCATTTATCAGGTACGGCGCAGCTTGGAGCACTTAGCGAAAAATCCATTAAGAAAACACTTGAGTGGCATGAGCGTGATCGACGCCGGAAAACCGAAGGTGGAAAACCAAAAGAAGATAGTCCAAGAGACCCATACCCCGCTGCACGCCTCGCAGAAGCGCCGGTCCTTTTTGAACGCTTATGGCAAGAAGAAAAGCAGGTAGAGGGGCTTGGATCAGTCCTTGAGCTTAGCGAGGAGCAAAAAACTTCCTTTGCGAAATTGCATGAACTAAGAAATGACTTTTCACATTTCACCCCAAAGGGATGGTCGATTGAGTTGAACGGGCTTCCGCGAATCTGCCTCAATATCCTTAATATTATCAAATTGATACAGAAACATGGCTGGGCATTTCGGCACTTGGATGACCCAAGCCGTAACCAGATGCTGACAAGCATTGATGAGATCGAAGACAACCTGAGCCGACTTGCTAATTGTTAAATCGGCTACGTGGGCAAAATCGCATTGCCCGCGTGCCGACCAATATCACCAGGAAGCCAGCCTAAGCCGCCTTCCCCACCGTCCCATACGGATCAAACCGCCCGTAAAACGTCTCGCCCTTCGCCGCCATGTCCTTCAAGAGCGGAGTCGGCTTGAAATGCGGGCCGTAGGCCGCGGCTAACCTTTCGCACAGGTCCACGAACGTCTTCACGCCCATGCCGTCGATGTAGGAGAGCGTGCCGCCGGTATAGGGGGCGAAGCCGAAGCCGAGGATGGAGCCGACGTCGGCCTCGCGCGGATCGGTGACGATGCCTTCCTCGACCGTGCGGGCGGCTTCCAGCGCGATCGTCACCAGCAGGCGCTGTTTCAGGACGTTGACATCCACCTCGTCGGCCCGTTTCTGCGGATAGAGGGTCTTCAGCTCGGGCCAGAGGAATTTCTTGGCGGGCTTCGCCGGATATTCGTAAAAACCCTTCAAATTCTTGCGGCCGCGGCGGTCGAAGACGTCGACCAGCTGGTCGACCAGCGCCATGTGTTCCGCCTTGACGGCATTGGGGCCGAGATCGGCGATCGAGGCCTTCATGATCTTCTGGGACAGATCGACGGCGACCTCGTCGTTGAGCGACAGCGGGCCGACCGGCATGCCGGCCATCTTGGCGGCATTCTCGATCATGACAGCCGGCACGCCTTCGATCAGCATGTCATAGGCTTCGTTGATATAACGGAAGACGCAGCGGTTGACATAAAAACCGCGGGTATCGTTGACGACGATCGGGGTCTTCTTGATCGCGGCGACGAAATCGAGCGCCACGGCGAGCGCCTTGTCTCCCGATTTTTCGCCGAGGATGACCTCGGTCAGCATCATCTTTTCGACCGGCGAGAAGAAATGCACGCCGATGAACTGGTCGGCGCGCTTCGAATTCTCGGCAAGGCCGGTGATCGGCAGGGTCGAGGTGTTGGAGGCGAAGATGGTGGTTTCCGGGATGACCGCTTCGACGGCCTGGATGACCGCCTTCTTCACCGCGCGATCCTCGAACACCGCTTCGACGACCAGGCTTGCATCGGACAGCGCCTGGTAATCCGGGGTGGGGGTGATCAGCGAGAGCAGCTTTTCGCCCTCTTCCTTGGTCATCCGACCCTTGCCGACCTGATCGGCCACCAGCTTTTCGGAATGGGCCTTACCCTTGTTCGCGGCTTCCTGGTCGCGGTCGATGAGGGTGACGGGAATGCCGGCGGAGGCCGTCACATAGGCGATCGAGGCGCCCATGAAGCCGGCGCCGACGACGCCGACCTTGGAGAATTCCGTCTTCGGGATACCGGCCGGGCGGCGGGCGCCCTTGCCGAGTTCCTGCATCGAGACGAACAGCGAGCGGATCATCGAAAACGCTTCGGTGGTGCGCAGGATCTCGGTGAAATACCGCTGTTCGACCTTGAGGCCCGTATCGAAGGGAAGCTGCAGGCCTTCATAGACGCATTTGAGGATGGCGAGCGCGCCCGGATAGTTGCCGGCGCTTTCGCGGCGCAGGATGGCGGGGGCGGCCGGCCAGAGCTGGGCTGCAGCCGGCGTCCAGATGCCGCCGCCGGGGACCTTGAAACCCTTCTCGTCCCAGGGGGCGACGGGCTTGAGGCCGTCCTTGATCATCTGCTTGGCGGCGTTGATCAGCTCGGCGGGCTCGACGACCTGGTGCACGAGGCCCATGGCCTTGGCGCGCTGGGCGGTCAGCGACGAGCCGGTCGTCATCATCTGCAGGGCATCCTGGGCGTTGGCCAGCCGCGGCACGCGCTGGGTGCCGCCGGCGCCCGGGAAGATGCCGACCTTGACTTCCGGCAGGGCGATCTTGACCGACTTGGAATTGGCGGCGACGCGGCCGTGGCAGGCGAGCGACAGCTCGAACGCGCCGCCCATGCAGGTGCCGTTGATCGCCGAAACCCAGGGCTTGCCGTTCAACTCGACCTTGCGCCACAGCCAGGACATGCGGCCGGCGGCATCGAAGAGTTTCTGGGCGGCGGTGGCCGGGTCCTTCGCCTGCTCTTCGGTGAGCATCGAGAACATCGACTTGATCATGGTGAGATCGGCGCCGCCGGAGAAGGACGATTTTCCCGAGGTGAAGACGACGCCCTTGACCGCCGCATCTGCAACGGTCGCATCGACGATCGCCTCGATCTCGTCCATCACCTCCATGGTGAAGACGTTCATGGACTTGTCGGGCATGTCCCAGGTGACGAGAGCAATGCCGTCCGCGTCGGTTTCGACGGTGAAGTTCTTGTAGGTGCTCATGATGGGATTTCCTCTTCCCTTGAATTCGTTTTGTGCCGGTAGTCCGGGCTACTCTCTCGCTTCCGTCATGGTCGGGCTTGACCCGACCATCCACCGCTCCGGGCGTGGATCCTCGGGTCAAGCCCGAGGATGACGGAGCGGGAGAGGGCCTGCCCGCCTAGCCAGCAGCCTCAGACCCGTTCGATGATCGTCGCAGTACCCATGCCGGCGCCGATGCAGAGGGTGACCAGCGCGGTGTTGAGATCGCGGCGTTCGAGCTCGTCCAGCACAGTGCCCAAAATCATCGCGCCGGTGGCGCCGAGTGGGTGGCCCATGGCGATCGCGCCGCCATTGACGTTGATCTTGTCATGGCTGATGTCGAAAGCCTGCATGTAGCGCAGAACCACGGCGGCGAAGGCTTCGTTGAGCTCGAAGAGGTCGATGTCGGAAATCTTCATGCCGGAGCGGGCGAGTAGCTTTTCGGTGACGTCGACCGGACCGGTCAGCATCAGCGCGGGGTCGGAGCCGATATTGGCAAACGCCCTGATGCGGGCGCGGGGTTTCAGGTTCATGGCTTCACCGCCCGCCCTGGAGCCGATCAGCACGGCCGCGGCGCCGTCGACGATGCCCGACGAATTGCCGGCATGGTGGACGTAATTGATGCGCTCGATTTCCGGATGGGCCTGGATGCCGACAGCTTCGAAACCGCCCATCTCGCCCGGCATCTGGAAGGACGGGTTGAGGGACGCGAGCGACTGCATGTCGGTGGTCGGGCGCATGTGCTCGTCGCGGTCGAGGATGGTGAGGCCGTTCTGGTCCTTGACCGGGATGACGGAGTTCTTGAAGTAGCCGGCGTCCCAGGCCTTGCCCGCGCGCCTCTGGCTCTCGACGGCGTAGGCGTCGACGTCGTCGCGGGTAAAACCGTATTTGGTGGCGATCAGGTCTGCCGAGACGCCCTGCGGCATGAAATAGGCCGGGAAGTTGACGGACGGGTCCATGTACCAGGCGCCGCCGGACATGCCCATGCCGACGCGCGACATGCTCTCCACGCCGCCGGCGATGACGATGTCGTCGGAACCGGCCGCAACCTTGCCGGCCGCGAAGTTGACGGCGTCGAGGCCGGAGGCGCAGAAGCGGGAGATCTGCATGCCCGGGGCCTTGGTCGAATAGCCGGCCTCGAAGGCGGCGGCCTTGGGGATGACGGCGCCGGCATCCATAACCGGATCGACGCAGCCCATGATGATGTCGTCGACCCTGGACGTATCGAGGCCGTTGCGGTCGCGGATCGCCTCGAGCGTCTTGGCGGCGAGCCGGACGGACGGTACCTCGTGCAGCGCCCCATCCTTCTTGCCGCGGCCGCGCGGCGTGCGGACGTGGTCGTAAATGAAGACTTCGGTCATGGTGTCATCTCCCTGGGTGGCAATTTATATTGCCTCAAATCTCGGTACGGGAGAGAAGACCCCTCCCCAGCCCTCCCCGCAAGGGGGAGGCAGCGCGTCGGCGCAAAATCAGAACGCGTCGGCGGCCAGTTCCATCACGCTGTCGGCGCCGGCTTCGATGCGGACCTTCCGCATCGCGGTTTCCGGCATGATCTTTTCCATGAAGAATTTCGCCGTGACCAGCTTGTTCTTCAGGTAGTCGGCGCGGGCGTCACCGGCGGCAAGGCGGTCTTGCGCTGCCTTGGCGATCTTGGCCCACATGTAGCCGAGCGTCACCAGGCCGAAGAGGTGCATGTAGTCGGTCGAGCCGGCGCCGGCATTGTCGGGCTTGGCCATGGCGTTCTGCATGAACCACATGGTGGAGGCCTGCAGATCGTTCAAGCCCTTCTTGAGGCCCTTGGTGAAGGGCGCCATATTCTCGTCGGCGCGGTTCTCCTCGCAAAAATCGCCGATCTCCTTGAACATGGCCATGACGGCGCGGCCGCCATTCAGCGCCAGCTTGCGACCAACGAGGTCGAGCGCCTGGATGCCGTTGGCGCCTTCGTAGATCATGGTGATGCGGGCATCGCGGACATACTGGCTCATGCCGTGTTCCTCGATATAGCCGTGGCCGCCGAACACCTGCTGGGCCATCACCGCATGTTCGAAACCCTTGTCGGTCATGACGCCCTTGAGGATCGGCGTCGCGAGGCCGAGAAGATCGTCGGCGTTCTGGCGCTCGGCCGCATCCGGCGAGCGATGGGCGATGTCGGATTTCAGCGCGGTCCACAGCAGGAATGCGCGGCCGGCCTCGTTGAAGGCGCGGATGGTCATCAGCGAACGGCGGATATCGGGATGGACGATGATCGGATCGGCCTTTTTGTCCGGCGCCTTGGGGCCGGAGAGCGAACGGCCCTGGATGCGCTCGCGGGCATACATGACAGCGTTCTGGTAGGCCGTCTCGGCGATCGACAGGCCCTGCAGGCCAACGCCGAGGCGGGCCTCGTTCATCATCACGAACATGGCGGCGAGGCCCTTGTTCTCGGGCCCGATCAGGTAACCGGTCGCCTCGTCATAGTTCATGACGCAGGTAGCATTGCCGTGGATGCCCATCTTGTGTTCGATCGCGCCGCAGGTCACGCCGTTGCGCTTGCCGAGCGATCCATCCTTGTTGACCATGAACTTCGGCACGATGAAGAGCGAAATACCCTTGGTGCCCTCCGGCGCGCCTTCGATCCGGGCAAGCACCAGGTGGACTATATTGTCGGTCATGCCGTGTTCGCCGGCGGAGATGAAGATCTTCTGGCCGGAGATCTTGTAGGAACCATCAGCCTGCGGCACCGCCTTCGAACGCAGCAGGCCGAGATCCGTGCCGCAATGGGGTTCGGTGAGGTTCATGGTGCCCGACCAGGTGCCGGCGACCATGTTCGGCAGATAGGTCTTCTTCTGCTCGTCGGAACCGTGCACGAGGATTGCCGCGATCGCGCCCTGGGTCAGGCCCGGATACATCATCAGCGACATGTTGGCCGACGACATGTATTCGCCGACGGCGGCATGCAGCGTGTAGGGCAGGCCCTGGCCCCCGAACTCTTCCGGCACGGCAAGGCCGATCCAGCCGGCCTGGCAATACTGGTCATAGGCCTGCTTGAAACCCTTCGGCACGGATACCGTGCCGTCGTCGTGACGGGTGCAACCTTCCTGGTCGCCGGAAAGATTGAGCGGAAAGAGAACGTCCTCGGCCACCTTGGCGGCTTCCCCGATGATGGCTTCCAGCATATCCGGAGTGGCATCGGCAAAGCCCGGCAGGTTGCCGTAGCGCTCGATGCCGAGCACGTCGTTGAGAATGAAAAGCGTGTCGTTTACCGGGGCCTTGTACACTGGCATGGTCGAGCTTCCTCCAAATCCTCGTCTCGGGATCCCGGGCCAGGGCCTTCGGCTCACGGCAAGATCCGCATTCTTTCTACAAGGAATAATTGACGTTCGCGTAAACGTCAATTCCGCGCGTCAGGAACTTTAACGATCTCCACCATCGCCATTCCTCCGTCCCGCGTACGGTCTTAACGGGCCGAACAGTTGCGAAGCTGGATGGGAAAGCAGGAAGATAGAGCGGGCAACCGGAAGATCATCACGGCAAAGGAAGCCGAACGCGTCGAAAAGGTTAAAATTTTCGTTCAGGTTAACGACTTGTTTACCACGTTTCGGGAAATAGTGGGCTCTTAGGCGACGCAGTACATTTACCTGAAGACGTCCCGCGTCCGCTGAAAATGGCAAGTCCTGCGTGAGGCATCTCCAAGGCATAGCCGGTCGGCGGAACTTCGTATCCCTGACAACGGCTGCTGACGAGGAGCCAGGCAGGTACAACGTCGAAACGAGCGAGCACATGAACGGATCACGATCGACCCCTTCCCGTCCCGGCGACCGCTCTTCCCTGGATGCGTTGAACCGCACCATCGAAGGGCTGGAGGCGCGTATCGAGGGGTTGATGTCAGGTACTGCACGCGACGGCCGCGCGCCGAAGGCTGCCGGTCCGCGCCAGGAGCGCCGGCCAGCGGCGGCTGCCGCCAATCGCGAACCGCAACTCTCCGGCGATCCACTCGCCCAGATCCGCGAGCGCCAGCGCATGCTCGACGCCAACCGCGATCGTGGCGCCACGCCCGAGCGCCAACGCGCACCGGATCTACGCCGTGAAGAGCCACGTTATGTCGAACCGCGCCGTACGGAGCTGCGCCCGCCGGAAGCCTATCGCCCGCCGGCGCGCCAGGCCCCCCTCCGCGCAGAAGCGCCCCGTTACGCCGAACAGCGCCCGATCGTGCCAACGCAACGCCGCGAGGAACCCCGTCGCCCGGTCACACAGCCGCGCATGCCGGCACCGCAGCCGCAGCAGCACGTCGACAACGGCATGCGCGACATCGCCCAGGCGTTGGTCGGCCTGCGCCAGGAGCTGAAGCAGGACATTTCCGAAAGCGTCGCCCGCGAAATGACGGCGCTGCGCTCCGAAATCCGCTCGATCAGATCCATTGCCGAAGACCAGAATTTTACCGAGGACCTGCGCGGCGACCTTGCCCGGCTTGCCGAAGGCATCAACCAGCTCGGTCATCAGGCAATGCCGGAGGCCGTCGGCCTGCGCAGCGAATTCGAGGAACTGCGGGCCGTCATGAGCGGCCTTGCCCGCGAAGATTCCGTGCGTCGGATGGAAACCCGCTGGCAGGGTCTCGAGGATCGCATGCACGGCCTCGACTCCGTAGCGCTGCGCGAAGAGCTCGTCTCGCTCGCCTATCGGATCGACGACATCAAGAGCCAGCTTGGCGAAATGAGCGACAGCCCGGTCATCCGCGCGCTCGAACAGAAGCTGATCACGGTGGCAAGCGCCATGGAACAGCTCGGTTCGCGCATGCAGCCGAACGATTCGGTCATCGCCGAACAGTTCGCGACATTGGATGAGCGGCTGGACGAGATCAGCCGGGCGATCGCCGCCGGCAGCCGCGCCTCGGCCTCTGCCTTGATCGACCAATCCTTCTTGCAGCGGCTGGACGGCCGCATCAGCGCGCTCGCCGACCAGATCGATGCGATAAGCCGGGCGACCCATGCCCAGTTCGATCCGACCGAAGCGCTGTCCGCCCGCATCGAGGCCTTGACCGGCCGTATCGAGGAACTCACCGACGAACAGGCCGCGATGCGCCTGGAGGAACGGCTCGAACAGCTGTCGCTGATCCTGGAACAGGCCCAGAAGCCTTCCCAGGACCCGGAGCTTTCCGCCTATCTCGCCGATATTTCCCGCAAGATCGACGGACTGGAGCAGGGTAGCGTCAATGACGTGCTCGCCGAACGGCTCGACTATCTTGCCCGCCGGATCGAGGAAATCGGTTATCAGCCGCATGTCCCGTCGGCGGTGGACGAAGACGCTTTCGGACGGATCGAAGACCGGCTGACCGACATTGCGGCAAGGCTCGACGAGGCAACGGCGTCGCCGCGCGGCGACGACGGCGCGCTTCGCAGTCTCGAAGACCAGATTGCCCATCTTTCGGTGCTGATCAGCCAGCCGCAGCAGGGTGCAGGCGCCCTTCCCGCCGAATTCGAAAACCGCATGACGGCGCTCGAAAGCTATATGGCGACCAATGACGAATACATCATCGAGGCCGCCCGCCAGGCCGCCGAGACGGTGGTGGAAGCCTATTCGCGCAACGGCATGGCGGGCGCACCGGGCACCGCCGCCGACATGGCGGCACTTTCGGCGCTTGCAGACGACCTTCGCCACCTCGAAGACCTGACCCGGCATTCGGACGACCGCACCCACCAGACCTTCGAAGCCCTCCACGGCACGCTGGTGCAGATCGCCGACCGCTTGGACGGCATGGAAGAACGGCTTGTCGCCTCCGCTCATGCGGAGCGGGACCGCCATCACGAAGAACCGGCTCGTTACGAAAGCCGCCCCGCCCCGGCCATGCCGGCGGCCGCGGAGCTTTCCGTCGCTGCAGCCGAAGAGCTGATGCGCTACGAGATGGCAGAGGCCGAGGCGGACGAACAGCCGGCCGCGACCTTCGGAACACGGGTCAAGGTGCCCCAGGATCTGCCCGCCGAGGAGACCTCGTTTCGCGCCGACTATGCCGACACGAAAACCGCCACCAAGGACAAGGCCGCCAAGACCAGCCTGCTGACCGAGCTTTCCCGCCGCTTCCTGCCCGGCGGAAAGGCCGAGGCACCCAAGGGTGGCCGTACCGTCATCGAGCCGACGCCGCCGCTCGACCCCTCCGACGTGCTGCCGGCGGATCGCGAAAACGACCTTCTGGAGCCAGGCTCCGGCGCCCCCGACGTCAAGAAGATCCTCGAGCGCGTTCGCGCCAGCCAGGTCGCCGGCGAATTCGACAATGACCGGACGAGTGCCGCCGAACGCGCCGACTATATCGCCGCCGCCCGCCGCGCCGCGAAGGCCGCTGCCCAGGAAACCGACCCTTCGCAGGGCGGTTCGCCCTCCAAGGACCTGCGCAAGGCCGCCAAGGCTTCCGGGACTAAGGGTCTCGGTGCCATGCTTTCGCAGCATCGCCGTCCGATCCTGATGGCGGTCGGCGCCGTGCTTCTGGTGCTGATGGCGATGCCGCTCGCCAAGACGCTGACAAGCGGCACGAAGGCTCCCGCGGCACCTGCGCCGACGATCGAGGCACCGGCCCGGCCGGCCGCTCCGGCCAACATGAGCGGCAGCAACGAACTCCCGACGATCGAGGATCAGGCTGCGACCGACGGCGCCGAAAACGACGCGGATATCGCAGCCGCGCCGACGCAACCCGTCGAACAGGCGTCGGGCCCGGCGAGGACCGCGAACCATCTGACCGATCCGCGCCCGGCGACCGGCCAGCCCTCCGCAATGGAGCCGGCCGGTAATGCGCTTCCGGCCCAGAACACCTTCGCCGCCGCTCCCAAGGCCGCCGCTCCGGCGGCGATCGTGGTTCCGGTCGGCATCGAACCGAAGTCGCTTGCCGACGCCGCCGCTGCCGGCGACCCGAACGCGCTCTTCGAGATCGGCGCCCGCTTTACCGACGGAAAGGGCGTCAAGACCGATCTCTCGGAAGCAGCCAACTGGTACAAGCTCGCCGCCGACCGCGGCCTGGCGCCGGCGCAATACCGGCTCGCCAACCTCTTCGAAAAGGGCACGGGCGTTTCCCGCGACCTGACCAAGGCAATGACCTATTACAAACAGGCCGCCGACGCCGGCAATGCCAGCGCCATGCACAATCTCGCAGTGCTCTATGCTTCAGGCGCCGCCGGCCAGCCGGATTATGCGGCCGCCGTCTCCTGGTTCGGCAAGGCCGCCGACTTCGGCGTCGCCGACAGCCAGTTCAACCTCGCCATCCTGCTTGCCCGCGGCAACGGCGTGAAGCAGGATCTCGAGGAATCCTACAAGTGGTTCGCGGTCGCCGCCAAGGGAGGCGACAAGGACGCCGCCCAGAAGCGCGACGAAGTGGGCAACGCGATGCGCAAGGAACAGCTCGAAAGCGCCCGCGCCAAGGTCGACCAGTGGAAAGTGAAGCCGCTCGATCCGAAGGCCAATTCCGTCAACCTCCCGGATGAATGGGCTTCCGGCAAGCCGCTGACCACCGCCTCGGTCGACATGGAAAAAGCGATCCGCAACATCCAGGCGATCCTGAACAAGAGCGGTTTCGACGCCGGCACGGCCGATGGCAAGATGGGCGCCAAGACCGTGACCGCGATCAAGGCCTTCCAGACTTCGGTCGGCCAGGAGCCGAACGGCAAGATCACCGATGAGCTGGTGAAGGAACTGCTGGCCCGCAACAAGTAAGTCTACTTACCCGACCGGGATCGGGGAGTTGCGCGATATTAATCACGCCATCACAAAAACAGTAAAATTGCCGCATTATCCGGCACTTGCGAATTGACTTGGAGCAGCGCCGGGGCGCATGACGGGTGATACCCTTCATGCCCTGTTCACATGGCATGTGAGATCACGTTTCCATACCCGCAACGGGCGGACAACCACATCGCGAACCGCCCGCGAGGGCGTCGCTTTTTGCCGTGTCGAGGTTCTGCCGTGACTGTCTACCTGCCGATCGCAGAGCTGTCGGTGAACATCTTCATCATTCTGGGCATGGGCGCGGCCGTCGGCTTTCTCTCGGGCATGTTCGGCGTGGGCGGCGGCTTCCTGATCACGCCGCTTCTGATCTTCTACAACATCCCGCCGGTGGTGGCGGTCGCGACCGGCGCCAACCAGGTCGTCGCTTCGTCGATTTCGGGTGCGATCACCCATTTCAGGCGCGGCACGCTCGACATGAAGCTCGGCTCGGTCCTGCTTGTCGGCGGCCTCGCGGGCGCGACGGCAGGCGTCTGGGTCTTCTCCTGGCTGAGGCGTATCGGACAACTCGATCTGTTCATCTCGTTGCTCTACGTCGTGCTATTGAGCTCGATCGGCGCGCTGATGCTGCAGGAAAGCGTCCGGGCGATGCGTCGGGCGAAGAACAACAATCCGTTGCCGGTCAAGCGCCCCGGCCAGCACAACTGGGTGCACCGGCTGCCGCTCAAGATGCGGTTCAAGAAGTCGAAGATCTACCTTTCCGCCATTCCGGTCGTCGGGCTCGGCTTCGGCATCGGCGTGCTGACCTCGATCATGGGCGTGGGCGGCGGCTTCATCATGGTGCCGGCGATGATCTATCTCCTGCGCATCCCCACCAATGTGGTCGTCGGCACCTCGCTGTTCCAGATCATTTTCGTGACCGCCTACACGACCATGGTGCAGGCGGCGACCAACTATTCCGTCGACATCGTGCTGGCGACGATCCTGATGGTGGCGGGCGTGATCGGCGCGCAATACGGCGTGCGTGTCGGGCAGAAGCTGCGCGGCGAACAGCTGCGCGCGCTGCTCGCGCTGCTCGTGCTCGCCGTCGGCATTCGCCTGGCGGTCGGGCTGATCGTCACGCCGAGCGATGTCTATTCGGTCGCGGTCGGGGGGATGTCCTACTGATGCGCCGGCTTCTCCGCATCGCCCTCCTCCTGCCCTTGCTGGCGCTCGGCTTTCCGGTCCAGGCACAGGTGCCGTTCGGGCAGGCATCGGGCGTGAAGGAAGGGCTGGAGATCGGCACTTCGACCAGCGAAATCGCCATCACCTCGGATTTCCGCGGTGCCGACCTGACGATCTTCGGGGCGCTCACCAATGCCGACGAACTCTTCCTGGCGATCGGCCAGTATGACGTGGTGGTGACGCTCGAAGGCCCGAAGGACTATGCGACGGTGCGCAAGAAGGAGCGCGTCTTCGGGATCTGGATGAACACCGAGGGGATGACCTTCGAACAGGTGCCGGAAAGCTATTCGCTGGCCAGCACCCGGATGATCGACAGTATCGACGAGGCGCCGAGCCTCAACAATATCGGTGTCGGCATCGACCACCTGGCGCTGAACCCGGTCGGCTACATCCCCGATTCCGGCATGATCGGCGAATTCCGCGACGCCTATCGGCGCCTGAAGCTGACAAACGGGCTCTACCAGCGCGACACGAGCGGCGTGCGATTCGTCTCCTCGAGCCTGTTCCGCGCGTCCCTGAAACTGCCGGCCAACATCCCGGACGGGATGCATATGGTGCGCGCCTACCTGTTCAAGAGCGGCCAGCTGATCACCCAGCGGGAAATGCCGCTGCGGGTGGTCAAGACCGGTATCGAGCAGGCGATCACCGACGCGGCGCATGATCGGCCCATCGCCTACGGCTTCCTTTGCGTGCTGATCGCCATCATCACCGGCTGGGGCGCCAGCATCGTCTTCCGCAAGGACTGATCATTCCGCGGCATCGGCCGCTGCGGCGTTGCGGGCGACGACTTCGAGATAGGCGGCGCGCAGTCGGTCGAAGACGGAGGGTTTGGCCGGATCGCGCGGGGCATGCAGGTGCAAGACCCGCAGTTCTTCCATGAAATCTTCCCAGAGCGGCCGGCCGCCTTCCTCCAGCAGTTGTGCGCGTATCGAAAGCTCTTCAGAAACCGGCATGAAACGGCGGCCCCAGGCGCCCATTTCCGCAAAGATCGGCACCAACCGGATCGACATTTCGGTGAGACTGTAGATCCCCTTCTGCTTGTGGCTTGGGTCGTCCTCTCGGGAAAGCAGGCCTCGTTCCACCAGCCGCTTCAGCCTGTCGGCGAGGATGTTGGAAGCGATGCTTTCCTCGGAATTCTGCAGCAGTTCGCGAAAGTGACGGCGATTGCCGAACATGATGTCGCGGATGACGATCAGGCTCCAGCGATCTCCCAGAACCTCCAGCGTCAGATTGATCGGGCAACCCGACCGATATGCTTCGTTCATTTTTTTCTCCAATACCGCTTGCATTCTACAATCGGTTTGGCTAACTTTCAACTGCTTGCTTTTTGCAACTGGTTTAAACACAAAGGAGGATGACATGAGAAAGCTGGTAGTCTGGAACCTGATGAGCCTCGACGGTTATTTCGAGGGAGAGAAGCCGTGGGACCTCGCCTTCCACAACTATGCCTGGGGGCCGGAGCTGGAAAAGCTCTCCGAACAGTTTGGCGAGGAGGCTGACCTCCTGGTGTTCGGCCGCAAGACCTACGAGGGCATGGCAGCGTACTGGCCGACCGCCGAGGAAGGCGGCAAAGTCAAGAACTACATGAACAATATCGCCAAGATCGCGGTCTCCAGGACGCTCAAGGATGCGCCGTGGAACAATACGCGGGTCGTCAGCGATCCCGTTGCCGAATTGACCAGGCTGAAAGGCGAGGACGGCAAGACGATCTTCATCTTCGGCAGCGCCGAACTGGTGGCCTCGCTGATGAAAGAGGGCCTCGTTGACGAATATAGACTGTGCATCGCCCCGGTGCTTCTCGGCTCCGGCAACCCCCTGTTCAAGAAGGCGGAACAGCAGACTGAGCTCAAACTGCTGAGTTCGAATGCGGCGGCCAACGGCGCGGTGATCCTGACCTATGCGGTGAGCAAGGCGGCCTGACGCCGCAGGCGAACGACCGGCCGCGCTGCGCGGCCGGATCTTCCGACCTGAGCCGCCTTCTCCCTTCGGCTAATTGCGCCTCACCGAGCGCGATATATGGTCACCGTTCCGAGGGAGACGGACGATGACCGATACGGAATGCGAAGCGCCTGCGGGTCGGGAAAATGAGGGCGACGCCCGTTCGTCGCGGCCCGCCGGGGAGCCTGTCAGTACGGCCTGCCGGGATGGCGTCGTTGTCCATGGACACCTCTGGCCTGCCCGCACGCCGGCCATCGGCAGCGTCATCATCAATCCGGCGACCGGGGTGCTCGCCCGTTATTATCACTACTACGCCGACTTCCTGGCCGGCGAAGGTTTCGACGTGCTGACCTATGACTATCGCGGCATCGGCCTTTCGCGCCCCGCGAGCCTCAAGGGATGCGGCTACCGCTGGCGGGAATGGGGCGAGCAGGATTTCGACGCCGCGCTGAGGTTCATGGACGCGGTCCGACCGGGGCAACCGCTTTATGCCGTGGGCCACAGTATCGGCGGCTACCTGCCCGGCCTCTCGCCGATCGCCAACCGCATCGACCGGATGCTGACCATGGGGGCGCAATATGCCTACTGGCCGGATTATGCGAGCGGCCATCGCCTGCGGTTATTCCTCAAGTGGCATGTGGTGATGCCGGCGCTGACGGCGATGTTCGGCTATTTCCCCGGAAAGCATCTCGGATGGCTGGAGGACCTGCCGGCAGGCGTGGCGAACGAATGGAGTTTTCGTGGAGCAAAGATGGAGCGCACCCACCCCACCGCCGAACGGGGCGATGTGCTGCGGCGGTTCGAGGCGGTGACAGCGCCGATCCTGGCGGTGACGATGTCGGACGACGATATCGGCACGGTTGCGGCAATCCGGCGCACACTATGGTATTATCGCAATGCCCAGGTGACGCAGGTGCTGCTGAAGCCGGAGGATTACGGCCTGGCCGCCATCGGACATTTCAGCCTGTTCCACTCCCGGCATCGGGAAGGCTTCTGGCACGATACCGTTCACTGGCTGCGGGACGGCATCAATCCCTGGTCCGGGCATGTGATTGCGTCGTCCTGAAGGCCCGGGCCTGCGGCTTGCGCTGGATCAATGAACGACCCTGCGCAGCGGCGATGATGTCACCAAGCTAACAAGGAGGCACAGATGTTCAAACATGTTCTCATTCCGACGGACGGCTCTCCGCTCTCGACCAGCGCGCTCGAAAAAGCGCTCGATTTCGCGCGCGAAATTAGCGCGGAAGTCACCGTTCTGGTGGTGATGGAACCGCTGCAGGTCCTGACGCTCAATCCGACCGGCATGGAAGTCGCCTATGCGGAATACGACCGGCAGAACAACGAGGCGGCCGACCGGATTCTCGCCAACGCCCAGGAAGCGGCGAAACAACGGCTGGTCGCCTGCGAAACGGTGAAGCTCGGCAGCCTCGATCCCGCAGGCACCATCATCGAAACCGCCGGCACCTACCATTGCGACGTCATCGCCATGGCCTCGCACGGCCGTTCCGGCTTCAAGGCTTTCATGCTCGGCAGCGTGACGATGAAAGTGCTGGCGCATTCCAAGACGCCAGTACTGGTCTATCGGTAAGATCTGGTCTACGCCGGGCCGGCTGCGGATGTTCGTTCAAAACCGGCCGATCATGCAGTGCTTTACACCTTCGGTATTGCGGCGCACAATGCTCCCTTGGCCCGGGGGACAGCGAATGATGACCGTATTTGAAGGCCTAAAAGGGGAACTCGCCGCCGGCACGACAGTCTTGGCGCTGGTCGATTACAATGTCACCGAATTTCGCGACGGCGACAGTTGCCGTTATGTCGGGCATGTTCGCACGAAGCCGTCCATTCTGCGAACTGCACTGAACTCTCCGACCCTCCGGCTCGGCGGTCACCGCATAACCCTCAATGCGGTCGAGCATGAGGATTGGGTATCGTTTCATCTGGACAGGTTTCCCTAAGCGGAACGCTGGTTGTTGGATCTGACGAGACCATAATCCTTGTCAGTCCAGCCTGTTCGGCGTCGTCAGGGCTATCGATGATGGATGGCATCCGCGTCCGCGCATGTGGTAGGGCGCTTGGAGAGGTTTAAACCAGACACTCAACCGATCAGATTGGCGTAGCGCACCGAATAGATGCGGTCGCGGCCGAGCAGATGCGCGACCAAAGCTTCGCGGTCGAACAGTCCGTGCATGGCCCGGTGGCGCAGGTCGAGGCCGCCGGCGAGCACGCCGAAAGCGGGCATGAGGAGGCGGATGCCGTCGCTCGCAAAACATGGGCGGCGCACGGATTTTTCGCGGCGTCGGACCGTCGCTGACGGATGAAGATGGCCGGCGATCTCGCCCTTGCTTCCCCCGGGGCCGGAAATCAGGCTCGGTTCGTGCCGGAAAACGAGGCCGCCATAAAAGAGTTCGTCGGTGCAGGTGCCCGGAAGATCCACCGTGCCGTCGGGATCGTGATTGCCGTTGATCCAGATCCAGTCGCGGCCGAGCGCCATCGCCGTGATGAGCGAGCGCAGATCGGTGGGGAGATGTTCGGAGCCCTTGCGGTCATGGAAATTGTCGCCGAGCGAGACGACCACTTTCGGGTCGTAGCGGTTGATCACGGCCGACAGGATATTGAGCGTCGCGATCGTATCGTAGGGCGGCAACATCATGCCTCGGCGGGCAAAGGCGGCGCCTTTTTCGAGATGCAGGTCGGAGACGACGAGCATGCCGGTTTCGGGCAGATAGAGACCTCCCAAAGGATCGCAGACGGCGAGGACGCCGTTCACGACGATCTCTTCCGCGCCGGTTGCGGCCACTCCCCCAGAAATCGTTCGCGCCAACGCGAGGCGGTGCATCAATTCGTCGTCTTCCAGTCCAGCGGTTCGCATCAGCCAAGCGCCTCAGCGATCAGTTCGTCGGCGGCTTCCTGCAGCACCGCGTCATGCGCCTCGCCCGGCACCGGCTCCTTGCCGATCTCCAGCATGATGGGAACGGCGAGCGGCGAGACGCGGTCGAGATCGCGGTGGGTAATGTGCCCCCTGATTCGCGCCAGCATATCGCCTAATCGGGCAAGATCCAAAAGACCGGATGCCGCATCCCGCCGCGTCGCCTCCAGGAGGATGTGGTCCGGCTCGTGGCTGCGCAGCACGTCGTAGATGAGATCGGTCGAGACGGTCACCTGGCGGCCGGTCTTTTCCTTGCCCGGATGGCGGCGCTCGATCAGGCCGGAAATCACGGCGCAATTGCGGAAGGTGCGCTTGAGCATATACGACTCGTCGAGCCAGGCTTCCAGGTCGTCGCCGAGCATGTCCTCGTCGAAGAGGTCGGAGAGGCCGAGGCGACCGGACCTGATCATCGCGCCGATGTCGTTGAGGCCCCAGACGGCCAGCGAATAGTCGGTGGCGACAAAACCGAGGGGATGGGCGCCGGCGCGCTCCAGCCGGCGGGTGAGCAGCATGCCGAGCGTCTGGTGGGCGAGCCGCCCTTCGAAACAATAGGCGATCATGAAGAAGCGCTTGCCGCGCGGAAAGGTCTCGATCAGGAGCTCGTCCTTCTTCGGCAGCATGGAGCGCTCGCGCTGGATATTCAGCCAGTCGCGGACCTGATCCGGCAGGACGCCCCAGCGGTCGGGATCGGCCAGCATGCCGCGCACCTGGTCGGCGAGATAGGTGGAGAGCGGAAATTTTCCGCCGGCATAGGCGGGGATTTTCGGATCGAGCGAGAAGGCGTTGGAGACGAGGCACTCGTTCTCGCGGATGCCTTCGAAGCGAAGAACCTTGCCGGCAAAGAGAAAGGTATCACCCTGGACGAGTTGTTCAAGGAAATATTCCTCGACCTTGCCGAGCGACATGCCGCCGCGGCCGACCGTGCCCTTTGCCAGCCCTTGGGCGTTGCGCTTCACCAGCCGGACATTGAGCTCGGTCGCCTCGACGATCGTACCGAGATTGAGGCGATACTGCTGGGCGACGGCCGGGTTGGAGACCCGCCAGCGGCCGTCCTTGGTCTTGCGGATCTTGGCGTAACGCTCGTAGGAGCGCAGCGCATAACCGCCGGTCGCGACGAAATCGACGATGCGTTCGAACATTTCCCAGGAGAGATTTGCATAAGGCGAGGCGGAGGTTATCTCGTCGTGGAGTTCGACCGGATCGAAGGGCTCGGCGCAGGCCATGCCGAGCACGTGCTGGGCGAGTACGTCGAGCGCGCCTTCGCCGACCGGCGGCGTATCCTGGGCGCCGAGATAATTGGCGTCGAGCGCCGCCTGGCATTCCATCACCTCGAAACGGTTGGCGGGTACGAGGATCGCCTTCGACGGTTCGTCCATGCGGTGGTTGGAACGGCCGATGCGCTGGGCAAGACGGGAAGCGCCCTTCGGCGCGCCGACATGCACGACGAGATCGACATCGCCCCAGTCCATGCCGAGATCGAGCGTCGAGGTGGCGACGACGGCGCGCAGCCGGTTGGCGGCCATGGCGGCTTCCACCCTGCGACGCTGGCCGGCATCGAGCGAGCCGTGATGGAGCGCAATCGGCAGGTTGTCATCGTTGATCGTCCAGAGTGCCTGGAAGAGCAGTTCCGCCTGGAAGCGGGTATTGACGAAGATCAGCGTCGTCTTGTGGCGCTTGATCTCCTCGTAGACCTCCGGGATCGCGTAGGTGGAAACATGACCGGACCAGGGGATGCGGTCTTCGGTGCGCATGATGGTGATATCGGGTGCGGCACCGCCGGTGACATGCACGAGGCCGGCGGGCGGGGCCGGCTGCTCACCTTGGGGAACGAGCCAGCGTTGCAGGTCCATCGGGTCCGAGACAGTGGCGGAGAGGCCGATGGTGCGCATGTGCGGCGCGTGTTTGCGGATGCGGGCGAGACCGAGCGACAGGAGATGGCCGCGCTTGGAGGTGACCAGCGAATGCAGTTCGTCGAGGACCACGTATTTCAGGTCCTTGAAAAAGCGCTCGGCCTCCTTGTTGGCGAGCAACAGGGCCACCTGTTCCGGCGTGGTCAGCAGGATATCGGGTGGATTGAGCTTCTGGCGCTGGCGTTTTGCCTGCGGCGTATCGCCGGTGCGATTCTCGATCGAGATGTCGAGGCCCATTTCGAAGACGGGCTTCATCAGGTTGCGCTCGATATCGACGGCGAGCGCTTTCAGCGGCGAGATGTAGAGCGTGTGGATGCCGGTGAAGGCGGAGCCGGGCGGAATATTGCCGCGGCGCGTGAGATCGGTCAGCGACGGCAGGAAACCGGCGAGCGTCTTGCCGGCGCCGGTCGGCGCGATCAGCAGCATGTTCTCGCCCGAGGTGGAGCGGGCCAGCAGTTCCAGCTGATGGGCGCGCGGCTGCCAGCCCTTCTCCGCGAACCATTTCTGGAACGGCCGGGGCAGAAGCGCGGCGTCACGGCCGGAAGAATGGGTTTCGACGATATCCACGCCGTTAAGTTAAGAGAAAGCGGACGAAAAAGAAGGGGCTTGACGATGACGCGATAATCGTGGATAAATTTTATCCACGATATGGAGATGAGCAATGAAACTCGGCGACGGCGTCGAACAGGCGATCCACAGCATCAGCATGATGTCCAGCCTTTCCGAAGGCGGAGTGCTGTCGGCCGCGGCACTGGCGGAATTCCACGGTGTTTCGACCAGCTACCTGCTGAAACATCTCCAGGCACTGTCCGGCGCCAGGTTGGTGGAAACGGTGCCGGGTCCGAAAGGCGGATATCGGCTTGCGAAGAAACCGGCGGAGATCACGCTGCTCGACATCGTCCTCGCCGTCGAAGGACCGGCCCCGGCCTTCCGTTGCGCCGAAATCCGCCAACGGGGGCCGAACCCGCTGCCGGGACGGTATTTCACCAAACCCTGCGGCATCAACGCCGCGATGCTGAAGGCCGAAAGGGCCTATCGCGCCGAACTCGCCAAGGTGACGATCGCCGACATCCTGGCGGACCTCAGTGCAGCCGACGACGGCGGGATCGCCGCGCGCGGCTGCGCCTTCCTCGAACTCAACGAACGCAGAACGGCCCGCTGAAAGCGGCCATAACCCCAAGGAGAAGACCATGCATCCCCGTCTCAACATGTTCAAAGCCGCTCCGGAAGCCGTCAAGGCCGTCACGGCACTCGAAAACTACGTGCAGGCCTCCGGACTGGAGCGCCGCTTCATCCACCTCATCAAGCTGCGCGCCTCGCAGATCAACGGCTGCGCCTATTGCGTCGACATGCATGTGAAGGAATCACGGCATGACGGCCTTTCGGAACAGTGGATCAACATGATGTGCGTCTGGTGGGAATCGCCGGTCTATGACGACAAGGAACGCGCCCTGCTCGGCTGGGTCGATGCCGTCACCCGGATTGCCGATACCGGCATTCCGGACGCCGCATTCGACGCCCTGAAGGGGCATTTCACCGACGACGAGATCGTCAAGATCACCGTCGCCCTCGGTGCCATCAACACCTGGAACCGGCTGGCCGTCGGCTTCCGCTCCCAGCACCCGGTCGACAAGCCTTCCAGCCAGGCCGCCTGATCAAAGCTTCCGCCTCGATCACCGCGCGACGATATAACGGTCGGAGCGGTGATTGATGGCGAGCACGAGATTGAGCACGACGGCGCCCAGCACCGACCAGGCGACGGTGATGGGCGAAACGACCGCGAAGGCGCAGAGCATGACGCAGAGATCGAAGGCCAACTGGATGAGGCCCGCCTGGATGCCGAAACGCTCCTGGATGTAGATCGCCAGGATCCCGACGCCGCCGAGCGAGGCGCGGTGGCGATAAAGCCCGAGCAGCCCGTAACCGAGTACAAGGCCGCCGAGAAGCGCCGCCCAGAACGGATGCAGGTACTGGATCAGGAAGAAGTGGCTCTCGACCTCGGTGATCACCGAGACGAGCGCGATGGCGATAAAGGTCTTCAGCGAGAAGGCGAGGCCAAGTCGCTTGAACGACAGGTAATAGAACGGCAGGTTGACGATGAAGAACAGCAGGCCGAACGAAATCCCGAACGCATAATGCAAGAGGAAGGCGACGCCCGCGGTGCCTCCGGTCAGAAGGCCGACCTCGTTCAGGAAATAAAAGCCGAGCGCCGACACCATGGCGCCGATGAACAGGCCTTGAGCATCTTCCAGCAACGTGTGCTGCGCCGGATCGGCGCTGTAAAATCCGAGACCGCGCCTCTGCTGTTGCTCAGCCAATGTGGACCCCTCAGGTTTTCAGTGATATTGCACTGCAATAAAACCGTCGGCAAGGGTCTTCAAGTGTCCATCGGCGGGCACTGAAAAAAGCAAGAAACGGCGGGTTTAGCCGTGCTTTTGCGACAGAAACAGAATGCCGTGGATGGGTTTTCCGGCATCCATGCGAATGACGGTGTTTTCCACCTTCAGCAGATCGAAGCCGAAACGTGAAAGCAGCGTGCGGATATAAGCTTCCGAATGGGCATAACGCAGGGAATCCCGCAGCACGAAACCAGCCCCCTCGCCCGCATCTTCGACAGAGAACGCGAAGAAACCGCGAGGTGAAAGCAAGTCATTCACTAGTGGGAAGACGGTTTCGAGCGAACCTAGATACATCAGCACGTCGGCGGCGGAGACGAGATCGGCGCGGTGAGCCGCCAAGTCGCTGAAGAGGCCGGATTCATTCGATGCGAGACTGAGGTCGGACTGGCCGAGATGGTCGTAAAGGCCCTTGGCCTGCGCCCTCGCGAGCATGTTGAGCGAAAGATCGAAACCTTCCAGGCGTTCGGTCGCGCCACGGATTTCGGCACCGAACAGGCCGGTGCCGCAGCCGAGGTCGGCGGTATTGCGGAAAGGCCCGTGCGGCATGACCAGCGCCGCCAGCTTGCCGGGCACGGAATAGCCCAGCTTCCCCACCAGAGCCGTGTCGAACCGGTCGGCGTAGTCGTCGAACAGGCCTTCGACATAACGGCTCGGCGGCCGGTCGGGCGTCTGCTCCGCTCCAATCAGCGCGAGCTTCAGGCGGGCGCCAAAAACGTCGTCCGGCCGCAGCGCCAAGGTCTGACGGTAGGCGTCTGCTGCCGTGCCGAGACCGGCCTTGTCACGATATTCGCCGAGCCGAAACCAGCCGGCGGCCCAGCCGGGCGTCAGTTCGAGCGCCTGTTCGATCAGCTCGGCCGCGGCCGCGAAATCTCCGCCCTCGGCCAGCATGCGGGCGTAATCGGCGCGGCGATCGGCGGTGGCATCGCCCGAGGAGAATTGGCTGGAAAACGGGCTGGGCGACATGGATGATCCTCAAAGGTGGAGGTTCTTTGCCGAAGCCACAAAAAAACTCAAGTTCTATCTGAGGGGAAACGCTTGCGGTGGCAACGGCTGCCGATTATCTCTCATTTGCAATTCGGAGAAGGACAAGGATGGCGGACGGGGTCAACAAGTTCCTGGGCGATACACCGGGTCGCACGATCATCAAGCTGATCGTGGTGTGTCTTTTGGTGGGTTTCGTTCTGGCATTCTTCGGCTTCACGCCGGACAATATCGGCGACACGATCCGCTACTGGTTCCTGGACCTCTGGTATAACGGCTTTCGGGCTCTCGGACGGGTCGGCAATTATCTCGTGCTCGGCGCGATCATCGTCATTCCGATCTTCATCATCCTGCGTCTTATAAGCTACCGCCGCTGACATGACTTCCCTGATCAGACCTTCGCGGCGGGACCTTCTCGTCTTTTCAGGCATGGCGCTGGTGCTCGCCGGCTGTAACACCACGGCCGTGCTGACGCCCACAGCGGGTGCCGAGGATGAGACGCAAGCCGCTCTTCCCATGGTCAACAAGCTGCGCCAGAGCCGTGGCTTATCCGCGCTGGCGCTCGACATGCCGGCGCGCAAGGCGGCGGCCCGGCAGGCGGTGCGCATGGCCAAGGCCAACGAGATGAAGCACCTGATCGGTTTCGGCGACGATTTTGGCGCCCGGATGAAGAGCAGTGACGTGGCGCTGCCGGCAGCCGAAAACATCGCCAGCGGGCAGGATACGGTCGCAGCCGCCGTGCAGGCCTGGATCGATTCACCCAAACATCTCGAAAACATGCTCGGCTCCTACCGGGGGCTTGGGGTCGCCATGGCCCGAACCTCAACGGGCGCTCGGCCCTACTGGGCCATGGTCCTTTCCGGCTGACCGATGGAGAGCGGGGGGCGTGACCACAAGACCGGAGCAATCAAGCCGTTCGACGTGACGCACCGGCTGGTGCTCGGCATCGCCATCCCGATGACGCTCGGCTTCCTGACGACGCCGCTGCTCGGCCTCACCGATACCGCGGTGGTCGGGCAGCTCGGCCAGGCCGAAGCGCTGGCAGGTCTGGCGATCGGCGCCATACTCTTCGACCTCATCTATGGCAGCCTCAGCTTTTTCCGCACCTCGACCACCGGGCTGGTGGCGCAGGCCTTCGGCCGAGGAGACCGCCGAGAGCAGCAGGCGGTGTTCTGGCGCGCTTTTCTGAGCGCGCTCGGCCTCGGGGTGATCATGCTGGCGTTCTCGCCACTGATCCTTCGATATGCGCCGGACCTGATGACCAGCGATCCGGCCGTGGCCGACGTGACGCGGCACTATTTCGGCATCCGGGTGCTGACAAGCCCGGCGACGTTTGCCAATTTCGCCATTCTCGGCTTCGTACTCGGGCGGGGTCAGGGCATGCTCGGGCTCACGCTGCAGATCATCCTCAACGGCACCAATATCGTGCTCGCCATCCTGTTCGGCCTCGTTCTTGGCTGGGGTGTGGCAGGGGTCGCCTGGGCGACCGCGGCGGCGGAGGTGACTGCCGTGGTGATCGGCCTCGTCATTGTCAGCCGGCAGTTTTCCGCAGCCGACAGGCCGTCGCGGGCGGACATTTTCGACGCTGCCAAGCTGCGCCAGCTCTTCCAGCTCAATGCCGATATCCTGATCCGCTCGCTGATATTGAACGGCGCCTTCGCGGTGCTGACCCGGGTCGGATCGAGCTTCGGGGCTGTGACACTGGCGGCAAATGCCGTGCTGATGAACATCTTCATGCTGTCGGCCTTCTTCCTCGACGGGCTCGCGGGCGCGGCCGAACAGCTCGCCGGCCGGGCGGTCGGGGCGCGGTATCGACCATCCTTCGACCGGGCGCTGAAACTGACCGGGCTCTGGTCCTTCGTGATGGCGGGCATCGTCGGCCTGTTCTTCGTCCTCTTCGGCCAGCCGATCATCGAGCTTCTCACCACCTCGCAAGACGTGCGGCAGGCAGCCTATGTCTATCTCGGCTGGGCGGCGGTCACGGGCCTGACCGGGGCGCTCGCCTTCCAGATGGACGGCGTGTTCATCGGCGCCACCTGGTCGCGCGAGATGCGCAACATGATGCTCGTCTCATTTGCCGGTTATTGCGTCGGCCTCGCCGTACTCGTGCCGCTGATGGGCAATCACGGGCTCTGGCTGTCGCTCAACCTGTTCCTGCTGATGCGGGGCTTTTTCCTGGCGGCCATGGTGCCGCGCAAGGCGCGTCAGAGTTTTGCCTCAGCCCATTGATCGAGGCGGGTATCGCGCAACTCGCGAATCGATGTGACCTTTTCCTGGTCTAGAAGGCCCGAGAGCCCCTTGACGATCGCAGCCGGCAGGCCCGGCCCTTCATAGACCATGCAGGAATAGAGCTGCACGAGGTCGGCCCCGGCGCGGATCTTTTCCAGCGCATCCGCAGCACTCGAAACGCCGCCGACGCCGATGACGGCAAGGTTCGGACCGACGCGTTTGCGCACCTTGGCTAGGACAGCGGTCGAGCGCCGGAAGAGCGGTGCGCCGGAAAGGCCGCCCGCTTGTTTCGCCTGCGCCTGATCCTTGAGCCCATCTCGGGCAAGCGTCGTGTTGGAGACGATCAGCCCGTCGAGCGGATGGGCGGTGGCCTCGGCCGCAATGTCATCCAGCCCCTCTTCCGTCAGGTCGGGGGCGATCTTCAGGAAGACCGGAATGGTCCGGCCATGTCGCAGTGCCTCCTCGGCGCGGGCGGCGAGAACGGCTTCGAGCAAAACCTTCAGGCTGTCGCGCGCCTGCAGATCGCGCAGGCCCGGCGTATTGGGCGAGGAGATGTTGACGGTGAAATATGTGGCGAGCGCATAGAACTTTCGGATGCCGGCGACATAGTCGGCAACGCGGTCGGCTGCATCCTTGTTGGCGCCGATATTGACGCCGACCACGCCCGGCGCGCTGCGCCGTGCGGTCAGGCGGGCGAACGCCGCCTCATGACCTTCGTTGTTGAAGCCGAGCCGGTTGATGACACCGCGGTCCTCCACCAGGCGGAAGATGCGCGGCTTGTCGTTGCCGGCTTGCGGTTTCGGCGTCACCGTGCCGATCTCGGTAAAACCGAAGCCGAGCTTCAGCATAGCATCGGGCACCTCGGCATTCTTGTCGTAGCCGGCCGCAAGCCCGATCGGGTTCGCAAAGCGGATGCCGGCGACCGTCTGAGCAAGCCGCGGATCGGGGGCCAGGCGGCAGGCGGGCACGAGGCCGGTCTTCAACGCAGCGATGGACAGGCCGTGCGCGGTTTCCGGATCGAAAACGAAGAGGCTGCGCGAGGCAAGCCCGGCGAAGGGGCCGATCATGGCATCCTCTCCGGAAAGGCATGCAGGCCGTCGACGCCGATCAGGAGCGGCATTTCCCAAAGGACGGCCGAAACAGGTAGGGTGCCGTAAAGATGCGGGAAAAGATCGCCGCCGCGGGAGGCTTCGTATTTCAGCGCCTCGCCGAGACTGGGCGCGTTGACCGCGACCAGCATCAGACCGGCGACGCCGGCAAAGTGCAGCCTTGCGGTCTCCTTCGCCTGCGCACCGGTGGAAAAATGGATATAGCCGTCCTTCACGTCGATTTCGGCGCCCTCGAAGACACCTTTTTGCTTTGCCTGGCGCCAAAGCGTTTCCGGCACGATCTTGTACACTATATCCGTCATCATCAACTCTCGGGGACCTGCTATTCTCCGACCGTTTGCCGCAAAGCCCGGCACTTGTCCACCGTTACAGCAGGAGGACCACGATATGAAAACGCTCGCATTGATGACTTGCGCACTGCTCTTGCCCCTCGCCGCCGCCGCGCAACAACCGCAGACGAACCGTTTCCAGCTTCAGCGCACCGAAACCGGCATCGTCCGCCTCGATACCGAAACCGGCGCGATGACGCTCTGCCGCGACGAAAACGGCACGCTCGCCTGCCGCATGCAGCCCGACGAGAGGGCGGCCTACGAGCAGGAACTCGACAGGCTGGCAAAGCGCGTCACCGCGCTCGAGGAACGGCTCAGCAACATTCCGCCGGACGCCTTGCCAAAAGCGCTGCCAAGCGATGCGGAAGTCGATCGTTCGCTGTCGATCATGGAGAAGTTCATGCGGCGCTTCATGGCGATCGTCGGCGAATTTGCGAATGAGCGGGAAGCCGATAAACCACAGCCCAATCGTACGTGATTTCCCGCACTTGTTTCGGGTCGGCGAGAGGTTTACAAAGTCTTCAGATTCATTGGCACGACTATGCTCTTGGGAGGGGGCGTGGAAATGCAGACACTCACGATCATCATCGCAGACGACCATCCGCTGTTTCGCGGCGCGCTCAGCCATTCGGTGCGGGGCATTGCCGAAGAACTCGTCATCATCGAGGCCGGCGATTTCGACGCGGCGCGGCGTGCGGCCGAAAACAATCCCGAAGCAGACCTGATGCTGCTCGACCTCGCCATGCCGGGGGTCAGCGGCTTTTCCGGACTGATGTCGCTCCGCGCCGAATTTTCCGGCCTGCCGATCGTCATCGTCTCGGCCAGCGACGATTGCGCCACCATCCGCCGGGCTCTGGAGCTCGGTGCTTCCGGCTTCATCTCCAAGTCCTCCGGGCTCGACGATATCCGCGCCGGCATCCAGGCGGTGCTGGAAGGCGACATCTGGGCGCCGAAGGGCGACCTTTCAGGGCCGGAAGAAGACCCGGGTCTCACCGAGATCATCGAGCGGCTGAGAACACTGACGCCGCAGCAGAACCGCGTGCTTTCCATGCTCGGCGAGGGGCTGCTCAACAAGCAGATCGCCTATGAACTCGGCGTCTCCGAAGCGACCATCAAGGCGCATGTCTCGGCAATCCTCCTCAAGCTCAATGTCGACAGCCGCACCCAGGCGGTAATCAAGCTCGGCAAGATCAACATGGCGCTGGTGGCCTGACCCAGGCCAGGACAGAAACAGGATTTTATTCCTCTCATCCCTTTACGCGAGGCTGAGGTTCCGTTAAAATTCGGGGTGCGCGCGAGCCGGCAACCTGCTGGAACGAAGCGTTCAAGGGTCTGATCGACAAAAGTCTGATCGGTTAAGGGTTCTGATCGAGAGGTTCGCAGAGCGCTGGCATGTCCGGCTTTGTCTCGCGCACCGGTCACGGGTACGGACGACGATGCTGTCACATGCTACGATCTGGAGCGCGATCGATACGCTCGCCCAACGCCACCAGCTGACGCCCTCCGGGCTGGCGCGACGCGCCGGCCTCGATCCTACCTCATTCAACAAATCGAAACGGCTCGGGCCGGACGGACGGTTGCGCTGGCCGTCGACCGAATCGATCGCCAAGGTGCTCGAAGCGACAGGCGCGACGATCGACCAGTTCATGAGCTACCTGCCCACCGTTCCCGGCCGCTCCTCGATCCCGGAAGGCAATTTCCCGCCGCAGAACGGCTCCATCCCGCTGCTCGGTTTTGCGCAGGCCGGCGCCGGCGGATTTTTCGACGATGGCGGGTTTCCGGCGGGCCAGGGCTGGGACGTGGTGGAGTTTCCGGTCGATCCGTCCCGCAAGGCCGGCGTCTATGCACTGGAAGTCCAGGGCGAATCGATGATGCCGCTCTATCGCGACGGCGACGTGCTGATCGTCGAGCCCGGCGCGCAGGTGCGCCGCGGCGACCGCGTGGTCCTCAAGACCAAGGAAGGCGAGGTGATGGCAAAAGTGCTCGCCCGCCAGAGCGCCCGGACTGTGGAGCTTCTCTCCCTCAATCCGGAACATCCAAACCGCACCTTCGATCTTTCCGACGTGGAATGGATAGCCCGCATCATCTGGGCAAGCCAGTGAGTGAGTAGGAAACTGCTCCTACTCGCGGCTGATCAATAAAGTCCATTCGGGAAGTAGCGCAGATAGATATCCTGCAGGCGACCGTTGCGCGACAGAACGCTCAGTGCCTGGTCGAAGGCGGCCGTCAAGAGCGGGTCGTTCTTGCGCAGCATGATCGACAGACCTTCGCCGAGGAATTTCTCCGATAGATAGGGGCCGTCGAAGAGGGCGCAGCATTTCGCCGAACCTTGGCCCGCCACCCAGAAGGGCAGCCTCAGGCCATCAGAAAAGACGGCATCCACCTTGCCCGTCTTCAAGGCCCCCAGCACCGCCTCGTCATTGCCGAACGATACGGCGGTAATCTTCGGGAAAAACGCCTTCAGCATCAGCTCATGGGCGGTCCCCCTGACGACGCCGACGGGTTTGCCGGAAAGCGCTGCCGCCGTGTCGCCGTCGATCCTGGCCTTCAGGTTGCGGGCGAAACGGGCCGGCACGCCCAGATAAGGCCGCGAGAAGGCAAACCGCTGGCGCCGCTCCGGCGTCACTGCCATGCCGGCAATGACGACCTCGCCGGCGCCGCCTTCCAGGGCCTTCTCCAGCTCGTCGAAGGGCAGCGCCTGGATCTGGCACTTCGCCTCGATCTTCAGTTCGGCGCAGATTTCGCGGGCGAGATCGACATTGAAGCCGGCAAGCCTGCCGGTCTGGTCGGCGAAATTGAACGGCGGGAAATCGACGCTGGTCAGAATCCGCACCCGGATGACGGTGGAAAGATCAGGGCGGGCGAGCCGCTCCTTGGCATCGAACATCAGCGGCAGGGGACTGCTGCCTTCGGCAGCCCGAGCCGGGACCGCAGCGGCAGCAATCCCTCCGGTGAGAAGGCAAAGCCGCAGAAGACTGAAGAACCCCTTGATTTTCGGGGATGCAATCATGGGATGCATCTCTATGATCCAGATCGGGACAGGTTGGGGCACTCGCTTGCGGGCGGTGTAGCAGAGACATGCGCTTGAGGGAATATCCGCCAGCAGCGCTGCCGGTGCAAGACGATGCGCACAACAATTCGGCGCCTTCCGGAAACCTGTCGGCCGGGCCTGGCGCCGCAGCCGACGACCAGGAACTCGTCGCTCTTTCGGCGCTCGGCTTCTCCAGGCCATTGCTTGCTATGCTGACCGACAGGGCACGGCGCAACGGGACCAGCATCGAGAGCGAACTGCTTCACAGCGGTCAGGTCGACGAGGCGGCCTATTACGGCGCCATGGCGCGCTACCTTCGCCTTCCCTTCATCGCAGCGATCGATCCGGGCTCCGTTGCCGACATACCGGGGCTCGATACGCAGTTGCAACGCCCGAACCAGGTCAGGATCAACCATCGGCACAAGGCGCCGCAAGTGGCGGTCGTGCCCGAAGCGATACGGCTCGCCGACCTCAAGGCGGCGCTCCTTGCAATGCCGCTGCTCGGACAGGATCTTGCGATCACCACTCCATCGGCAATCCGCGGGACCGTCTGGAGATCCGGCGCGACGCGACGTGTGCGCGAGGCGATCAACGGACTGTTCGATCGTTTTCCCGAGTTCTCGGCCCGCATGGTGCTCTCCGGCACCCAGGGTTTTTACGCCGGGCTTGGATCGGCCGCCCTCGCCTTTGCGCTGATCGCCATGCCGACCGAGACCCTGCTTCTCCTGCATGTTCTTCTGTCTCTGATCTATTTCGTGTCCCTCGGCCTGCGGTTCGCCGCCTTCACCCGGCAACAGTTCGCAGACGCGACCCCGGTGGCCCTGTTGCCTCGAGAGGACGCGCTTCCCTGTTATACGGTGATGGTCGCGCTCTACCGGGAAGCTGCGGTGGCAGAACAGCTGTTGGTGAGTCTCGGGCGGCTCGACTGGCCGCCTTCCCTACTCGACATCAAGCTCATCTGCGAGGCCGACGACCAGGAAACGATCGCAGCGCTGAGGGCTCTGAAGCCTGCCTCGCATTTCGAGATCGTCGAGGTGCCCGCCGCGATGCCGCGTACCAAACCCAAGGCGCTCACCTACGCGCTGGGAGCTGCGCGCGGCGAATTCCTGGCGATCTACGATGCGGAAGACAGGCCGCATCCGCAGCAATTGCGCGAGGCCCATGCGCGGTTCCGGACGTCGCCGATGGCAATCGCCTGCCTTCAGGCGCCGCTGATCATCACCAATGCCCGCGAATCCTGGATCAGCGCATTGTTCTCGCTCGAATATTGTGGCCTCTTCCGCGGGCTGCTGCCAATGCTGGCGCGGCGGAAAATGCCGCTGCCGCTCGGCGGCACATCCAATCATTTCCGCGCCGACGCCTTGCGCGCCGCCGGAGGCTGGGATCCGTTCAACGTTACCGAGGACGCGGATCTCGGGTTTCGCCTGTATCGCCTCGGTTATCGCTCGGATGTCATGGCCCGCCAAACGCTCGAAGACGCGCCGACGACAATGCGCGTGTGGCTCGGCCAGCGCAGCCGCTGGTTCAAGGGCTGGCTGCAGACCTGGCTGGTGCTGATGCGCCAGCCGCGCCGACTGATCGACGAGATGGGTTTTCCAGGCTTCTGCATCTTTCAACTGATGATCGGAGGGATGCTGGTCTCTTCGCTCCTGCATCCGCTGATCGTCGTCTTCATGACACTTGGAACCTATTACATGCTGGAAGCGCCCGCGGACGGAATCCCGGTCGGGGTACTCTCGCTTTTCATCATCGACACCATCAACATCCTCGGCAGCTACCTGATCTTCCTCGGGCTCGGGAGAGGACCGATGATCGAGCACGAACGACGCCTGGTCGGCTGGCGCTGGATCGGCGTTCCGCTCTACTGGATCATGACCTCAGTTGCTGCCTGGCGGGCGATGACCGAACTGCGGTCAAAACCCTTTTTCTGGAACAAGACGCCGCATCAGCCGAGCGGCAGGAGAACCTGATCCGGCATCTAAATCGAGCCTATGTCTTAGATTTGCGGAAAATCCAGCGGGTTTCTACCCTCGTTGAAACCTGTCTGCGGCGTGGCAATACGTGTAGTTAATGCCCGTTGACCGCACTGAGCGGCCTCCCGCATAGGACATTCATGGTCGCTATTCCTGCGGCTTCCCTGTCGGGTCCTTGAATCCATGCATCCAATTCGGATCGGACTCGGTTTCGCAGACTGACCTAGCGTAGTCGTCCTGCTTCCGGTGTCCTACTGCCACGCAGAAAAATCCTCAAAAAACGCTTCGAATTGTCGCTTTACTTTTGGCCAAACAACTACGGTCCACGGCAGGATAACCAGATATTGAAAAGCCAAGACTAATAGGCCAGTTAGCAGAACGGCTCCGAAAAATGCCAATATAACGTTGCCAAATATAGCGAAAATGAAAATCGCCATCAAAACATAAACAATTAAAGCCGACTTGTTGCTCAATAGTACAACCGCCAACTTAAACAGGCCAAGACTGCCGACCATTCGCTGCAGGTCAGCGCCTTCTTTTGAATACCATTGTTGGGTGGTGTGATTTTGAGCGGCTGTCGTATATCCTTTTCCGTCCTTGGTATTGTACAACTTTATTATGCTAAGACGGTCTCCGTCGCCCACATTAACGGGAAATGGCAAGTTGTATACTTTTTCATTGCCATTGTGAAAGCGCAACCTAACTTCACTTGTCTCCCACTGTTCATTCTGAACAGTTGAATATACCTGCACATCGCCGCTTGACATGTAATTATTGTGATGTGTCGTATATATATGATTGTGTTGCTTTATTCTTGAACCGACGACTCGGCCTGAGATACGCTCGGCATCAACTTCCGAGCCATTGATGGTTATACGTTTTCTCTCTGCGGCGGGGAGGATGTCGGCATCATGTTGGGGTGAGGTATTCTGCGAAAGTTGAGTGTCAGACACGAGGACTTCGGCATACGACATGGCTACTCCTTGACCGTCGGCGAGTTGGAATGCTCCTGAAGAGCCCACCGTTTTCGAAGGGACAACATCCGGTGAAAAAGTTAGATTTCTGGAAATGGGCGACGGGAAAAATACCGTCGCATCAATAGCTTGAGGAAAGACATTATGTAGAGTTAACAGTTGCTAACGCATTGGCAGGAAGATTTGGATAGTTGCAAACACGATTTCGGCAACGTACGCACAGGTTTTGGTGACTTGTTCCGGTTTCCGGCTCAACTGGCAATCATTTTCTAACGAAGATCGGATTAGTCATACTGAAACAAACTACTCATTTTACTCTCGTTATACGCGAACATGGGTTCATTTAATTCACTCTCGCAGCATCTGCTCGATACATGGTTGCAGTCCAATGGAACCTCGGGTCCGGAAGCCCTCTACGCAGGGATCGTGAACAGACTAAGCATCAAGATGGCGCTCTCGGTCGTCACGACTGCAGCCGACGACCCTTATGATTGGCGGTTCCGTCGGGTGAAGGACTTTGGCTTCAAGAGCCATCTGCTGACCCAGATGAGGCAACAGTTTCCCGATGCCGTCCTGCGTGATCTTGATCGGAGCTTCATAGACGAAGCGATCATTCCCACTTATTCACGTGCGATAGAGGTTGGGCGCCCAACGCTCGAGCTCGTGAGGACCAAGCTTCTCGGTGTCCGTATAGGCTACGAACGTCTTATCCTTCCGCAGAAAAGCGATGGAAAGCCCGGCTGGTGCATCAGCCTTGTTGAGGGCCGTTTCTTCATCTCCCCTGTGCGGGATGCAAAGACCGACATTACGGACGACAACATCATCCAGCTTCTTATCGAAGGACAGACCACGAAAGAAATCGCCGAGGCTCTTCATCTGTCGCCGAGGACGATCGAGCATCGAATCGACAAGCTGAAAAGCCGATTTGAGGCGAAGAACCTCGTCCATCTGGTGGCAAAGCTCGTCGCCAGCCAGGTTGGCCGCAAGGAGAAGGAGAGCAGCTAGGCTACTTCATCGCTCTACGGCTGGCAGTAGCTCGAGCCTGAAGGGCTTCCATGGATAGGCCAGTGCTTGCCGACGCGGTATCGTGGAGCACAGCGGTAATGCCCTTCGCCTTGAAGGACACACCGATCTTACCAAGCTTTATGGCTTTCCGCATCCGGTGCCGGAACATTTCTGCTTTCCAAGCGTCGGGGAGAAGGCTCTGACGATGGAGGAGACAATGCATACCTGCTACCGTTATCGCGGCGGCACGCCCGCGCCTGGCGCCCTTATCATCAAGTTCTATCATTCCGGCGACGAGATCCGCGGCTTTATCCGCAAGATTGCCGAGCTCTTCGAAGACGACGCTATTTTTCCAGGGGAGGAAATGGAACCGGAAGCTGCCTTCCGGATGGCCGAGAACAGGAACCGCGGACCGGACAAGCCGCCGATCTACGTCGAGCTTTCTGAAGAGGTTCAATGGGACCCGGCCTGGGGCAGATTGATGTGAGGTCAGAAAGGGAGACCTCGGCGCCGCCTGATGGCTTTCCTACCTTCGTAGCAGTGGAGAACGAAGACAACCGATCGCGCAGATCTGCCGCTTCCGCCGAATATTAGCCCAGCGTCCGCACGCAGGCACGAGTGATTGGAAGCCGGACTATTCACAACGATAGACCTTCCGTCGTATCTACCCCGGCCAGGAGAAGCCGCCCCGGTGCATGGCCGAGCCCAGTTGTGATCCCCACGCTGCGCGGCGGGAAGAAAGACATACGTGGAAAATAAGCAGTCAAATATCAGGGCGGCGGCCTGGATGATGACATCCATCGCACTGCTCCTGCTCATGGCCGTCTCGGGCCGTGCCGTAACCCGCGAGATCGACGTTTTTCAGGTGATGGAGATGCGTTCCGTCATCGCCTTCTTCATGCTGCTGCCGCTTGTCCATCGCGAAGGCGGCATCAAGGCGATGAGAACCGGCATTCTTCCGAGCCACATAGGCCGCAACGCTGCCCACTATATCGGCCAGTTTGCCTGGCTGATGGGCCTTACACTGATCCCGCTGGCGCAGGTCATCGCGATCGAATTCACGGCTCCCATCTGGGCAGCTCTGATGGCCGCCGCATTTCTCGGGGAGCGGCTGACATGGCGTAAAAGCGTGGCGATCCTATTTGGTCTGGTCGGCGTCGCACTGATCGTGCGCCCTGGCGCGGCAGCGCTGAACCCGGGGCACCTCATCGTGCTCGGAGCAGCCTTTGTATTCGCCATATCCTTCATCACCACAAAGGCACTGACGCGTTCCGACAGTGCAACGAAGATCATTTTCTGGATGCTCGTCATTCAATCGGTCATCGGAATAGTACCGGCCCTGAACGTCTGGGTCTGGCCATCCGCAGCAATGTGGCCGTGGATATTCCTGATCGCGTTTTCGGGCACTTTCGCGCATTATTGCATGGCCAAGGCGTTGTTTCATGCCGATGCAACGGTGGTAATGCCGATGGACTACCTGCGGGTGCCGTTGTCGGCTCTCCTCGGTTATCTGCTATATGCGGAGGCTATCGACAGCTTTACGGCGATAGGCGCGGGGCTGATCCTCACAGGCAATCTTTTCAACCTCCGCCGACCGAACGCCAACCGGATACAAGCCACTCCGTCCTGATGATCCTCGGGGAGAGCGGCCGATACCCATCCTTCTCGTCCACCTTGAGCGGGCCGAACTAGCTGACACCGGATCACTGGCTTAGTCGCCGTGAGCGGTTTCTCCGGCTATTTTCGGGATTAAGCGCACACCCCGTCGACGACAGGAATATGCCGATCTTGCCTCTCGCGAGGTGCCGAAGGCTCACATGGCTCAGCTCGCCATCCGACCGCCGGGAATGCACGCCCGGGCAAGGGCCATCAGCATTGGACCAATAGCGAATTCGCCTCTTTCGGTGCGGCGGGTGAGATCTCGCAGATAGCCGCCGGCCGAGTTGATGTGCCCTCCCCTCTCGAGAATGCACGCGATGACGGTCGCAGCGTTTTCCCTCCCCATCGCCGCGCACGCTTCCTCATAGGCCGAAGAGCTGACCCCGAGCATGGTGCGGACAACCACCGCAGCCGCCATGAGGTCGCGCCAATTGCTGATCCTCCCGCCGGGGCCGTAGTCGGCGATCTGTGGGCAGGCCTGAAGTACGAGGCCGAGCGGGAAGGATTGCAGGGATTTCGCAGCTGCGACCTCGTTGTGGCCCACCCTCTGCCAGCTTTGCTTGGTTCTGATCAGTGCGCTTAGTGGTTCGAGTTCGTTCTGTGGGGGCGCGGTACGCGTGATCTCCAGGCGCTGTTCAGATTCATAATTGTATTTAAGATTCGAATTCTGTTTGTGGCGCTCAATTTGAGACTCCCTGGCGTCGATTTTTTGCGTTTTCACTCGGATTTCCAACAGGTTGATAATTTCCGAGCGCAACATGACCATCTCCTCGAGAATGGGAGAGATGGTTTTGAGGGTAGCGACACGTGGGATCCGCGCGACCAGCGTTCGAAACATGTCCAGGATCGACGCCCAGTCCCCCGGGACGCCTTCATCGAAAGCTGCTGCGATCAGCTTTGCGACATCACGCCGGCAGACGGTGAGCCGGTCCCGGGTCATTCGCAACAGTTCCCGGTCGGCAACCACCTGAGCGGCCAGGCTCTCGATTTCGGTGGCACGTGCCAGAAGGGGAGCAAGGCTGAAGCCAAAGGCTTCATTGATCTCTCCTGTCCTGCTGCGGCGCGCGTAACGTTTCCCGTTCGGGCTGTCCTTGCGCAGGATCAGGCCGGCATCGATGAGAACCGCAAGATGTCGCCTCAGGGTCGCGGCGGTCATGCCCCGGGCGCGGAGGGAGAGTTGCGCGTTCGAAGGAAACACGACGAGCCCCCTCGCCTCGGAGATCTCGTCATCCGGGTAAAAGGTCAACAGCGCATCGAGCACCGTCAAGGCGCGATCGGTGACGCCCAATGACGGCCGTGCTTCGCAGACCGCTCTGAACAATTTCCATTTGTTACGGGTAGTTCCGGGTTCAATCGCTTCGGCCAGTTGCTGGTTTACCAACATCCCAAGCGACATTGCCCGCCGCCCAAAGGGCGTCGTCACATATCTACTCTCCATTTGCCTTCACTTTCGCTAAGGCAAAAGAAATCTGCTCGCCCAAACGGCGCCTAAACTCTTGACAGTGATTCGAGGAAATGCGATTCTGGATTTGCTAAGATCTGAGAAGGGCTTCCACGACCATGTCGCTTGGGGGCCTTTTTCTTTTGCGGTTTACGCTCCTTTATTCTGTTGGAATTCTGCAAAGAGGCTCCCGAGCCTCTCCTGCACGAATTGGTCGAACCCAGGCGCGGCCTTGTTGTCGAAAACAAAGGTCGCACTCGATGCGGTCTTCTTGAACTGGACCGGAACTCCGGAAATTTGCGCGTTAACTGAGGGTGCCTTTGTTACGGCAGGCCTCCTGGAGGCCAGTGCCAGCACCCGGTGGAACCGCTCGTCGCTTGATAGGTGCCCGGAGTTGTCCGCGGACAACTCCGCCAGAACCAGCTCAGGCTCTACACTTTCAAGGCGCTCTCCCAACTCCAGCCAGCGTCTGCGGCCGATCTCCGGTGCGGCGCCGATGGCTGTGATCAAGGTGATCGGCACCTGCCGCGTCACGATCAGCATCTTGGAGAGCGCTGCCTTATCGACGCCCAGCGCCGCCATGATGATGTCGCGGGTAAAACCACGCTGCTCGAGCCGCAAGGCGAAAAGTGCCCGCTCGATATAGGATAAGTTCGTGCGGGCGCTGTTTTCCTGTCCTTGACTGACCACCAGCTGATCATCGGTGAGTTCGCGGACAACCGCTCGCACACGGATGCCAAGTTTTTTGACTGCGGCCAGTCGCCGATGGCCGTAGGCGACCTGATAGCGGCCTTTCACCTGCGGGTGCGGCCTCACGAGGATCGGTACCTGCTGCCCATGCTCGCGGATCTGCTCCACCAACTCGTTCAGCTGAACGGCATCGATCTCCAGTCTATCTTCGACGAAGGAGGCGTCGACAAGGCCTGGCTCGATGTCGACGACGATCTGGCCTTTGGCCAGCTGCCGTTCAAGATCGTTTGCTCGTTCGACCTTTTCGGTGATATTGCCGAGCGTCTTGGTAATCCCGCCCACGGGCGCTGGATTGCGGGCCTGTGGCACGAAGCCGGCAATAGGGCGATTGTCCCTGGGCGCGACTGGCTCGGGACGGGCCGAGGTGGACGAGGATATCTCGATGAGGTTCTTTCGTGCCATCTAATTACTTCCTTCCCCACGTGGATCGGATATGGGCCTCGATCTCCGCGTTCACGAGATTGAGCGACTCCCAGGCCCGATCGTAGGTGCCGCGTACGAACAGCGACCTTTCCACTTCATAGAGCGTTTGCTTCGTCACGCCGGCATCGGCGATCGCGGTCGATTTCAGCATCGCGTTCTGAAGCATGCGGTTGCCAAAGATCGCCCGCATGAAGCCGGTCATCTGGCTTTGCGGGCCGTCATTCGGTTCAAATCTCGTGACGAGATACCGCATCCAGTCATAACTCGTCCGACCCCCTGCCCTTTCGACCACGGACATGAGTTCGCTCGTCATGGTCAGGAACTGCGACATCGACATAACGTCGAGCATTTGCGGATGCACGGTGATCAATACAGAGGTCGCCGCACAAAGCGCCGACATCGTCAGGAACCCGAGCTGCGGCGGGCAATCGACCACCACGACATCGTAGAGGCTTTCGATCTCGGTCAACGCCTCGCCTATCCGGGCAAAGAACATCGTCTCCGCGGTTCCGGATGCCATTGCTTTCGGAGTTTCGTGCTCGAACTCCATCAGCTCGAGATTTCCAGGGATCAGATGGAGATTGGGCGTATAGGTCGCGCGCACGATATCGGCGATTGGCCGCGGATCTTCATAGCGGATCGCTCCATAGAGCGTCTCGCCCTCTCCGACATCCAATTCCGGCTGGTGTCCGAACAGGGCGGAAAGAGAGGCTTGCGGGTCGAGATCCACCGCCAGGACGCGATAGCCTCTCAAGGCCAGATATTGTGCCAGGTGGGCGGCAGTGGTCGTCTTGCCTGAACCACCTTTGAAGTTCATGACCGATACGATCTGCAGCTTGTCGGAGCCCTTGCGGGCCGGGACATATTTCGGGGTTCCGTTTCGCTCGTCGAGAACGCGGCGAATCCGGTCCATGTCATCCGCACCATAAAGGCGCCGCCCGTTGGCGAGCGGATCCGGTCCATGGCCCTCGGCTGCGACCTGCCTTAGATAACCCTCGCCGATGCCGATGAACCCTGCAGCCTCGGCAGGAGAAAAGAACCGCATCGTCTTTTGGGAGAGTGGCGGGAAGATTTTGGCCTGGTGCTGCTGGAGCTGATAGGACAGTTCCTGGGCGTCTGTTGCCAGAAGTGAAGGAAGATGCTCTTGATCGTCCTGGATAACGAGACTCGGCTGCATGTGTTGATTTCCCGTTTAACTGCGCAATTTTCACAGAAAGCGCTCTAACTGCGCAGTTATATTATGCTCCGATTCGTTACCGATTTACAAACGCTTAACCAAACCCTCATTTTCCGCTGTTTTCTCTCAATTTGCGGGCCTCAACGCTCCCTACGGCCCTCCATTTGTGGCGATCTGACGCGAGCTAAATCTAAGCCCTACGAGGAGTGGTCCGCGGACTACTCCTCGTATGAGGTCTGGCAAGATAGTCTGGCCGTGGAGCCGGCCAACGATATCCTCTTTCATTGGCAGTAGTCCGCGGACTACTGCCGAATTCTTCGGAGATCTGGAGCGGGTGATCGCAGGACGTTATTGAGCCCGCCCGCGGGAGGAGATGTCGATGCGCGATCTGTGGCGTTGATCGGGGCGGGGCCAGATGGCCGTTGTCCTGGCCCCAATGCTGAGGCCGCGACTGTCCGAGAGCAAAGGAGCGGGCAGGGTGATGCGGGGACTTCGTTCCGTTTTCATCTCTACGGGGAATGCAAAGCCAAATAGCCTCCGCCGGCACGTGAGCCGTGGCAGTTAGGTATGTTTGATGAGGCGGGCCATGAATATGGCAGAGCGGCTGCCGTCCGCTCGAGCGGGCCGCGGACTTCGCCGCCGACTACCCAGCAGCGGGGGGCGGACGGTCTTGGCTATGAAAAGAGTTCAGGGTCGCCGAGTGCTTCAACGGGTCAAGCCTAGCAAGCGGTTGCGGCGGGTTCGCTTTTCGGATGATCTTGCGGCCAGGATGGAGGCGGGGTTTCCAGCAAATCTTGATCGACAGGATATCAGGAACCAACGACTCGGCGGGTACGGATTTAGCCGTTGATGAACAGCGCGATGTTCTCGGAATCCTGGTTGTAAAACCACGGCCGGGTGAGGTGCCGCGTCCCTCGCGGATGAGCCGCTCGATTGGAAAAGCTGTCGTGAGGAGACCCTGTTCATCAGAGTAGGTATTGCCGTCGCTGCGGAGGAGGCTTGATCCGCGGGGTGTGGACGTCTCCATAAAGGATCAGCGATGCCGCGACGTTTTCTTGCCGACCGGGCGTGCGTGCGTCGCTCTGTCAAAACAAACGGCCGATCGGCGTTGCAACGATATTCCGGCTCAAAGCCGTCGATACATCAGGAAGCGGAGTCGGCGGGCCTGAGATCAGTTGTGGCAATCCGTAACTCCATGATCGCCGCCTATACCTCCACGTTATGCCCGCAGGATCTCCTGGTTCCATACAGCGGCCGGAGGCAGGGGAGGGCCGGTTGCAAGTTCGTTTCGGGGTGCCGATCTTCGTAGATTGTTATGACGTGTCGAGGTAAGCGGTAGGCCATAAAGGGGTGTCGACGAATCGGAATTTCATCGACATAGTCTTATCGCGGGTAAGCAGAGGCAGGTGCGCCGATTACCTCGCAATGCGTTTCTCGCGGGCGAGGGATGCCTTCCGAAAATCGTCGTTTTGCAGTCGACAGTCTGTGCGGTTTTCTCCGCCAACGCGATCGGTAACCGCACACGTGGCTTTGCGTTCAAGCGTGAACGCTCGCGAGTCACTCAGGACCAGACGCTGTCTTGAAACGCGCCGATGGGCAGTTTCAGGTATCGCATGCCGTTGGCTTCCGGTTGCGGAAGCTGACCGCCATTGATGTTGATCTGCAGCGCATGCAGGATCAGCTTTGGCATCGGCAGGGTGCGATCCCGCATTTCGCGGATGGCGACGAACTCGTCCTTGCTGGGAGACTGCTTGAGATGGATGTTTTCCATTTTCTGACGCTCCACCGTGCTTTCCCACTGCGGCTGGCGGCCGCCGGGCTGATAGTCGTGTCCGACGAAAATACGTGTGTTCCCTGGCAGTGCCAGAATGGCCTGGATGCTTGACCATAGAGCACCTGCGCTACCACCGGGAAAATCCGCGCGGGCCGTGCCGCTGTCCGGCATGAACAGCGTGTCATGAACGAAAGCGGCGTCACCGGCGACATAGGAGATGGACGCAAGCGTATGGCCGGGCGAATACATGACACCGACCTCGATATTGCCGATGGAGAACGTTTCTCCATCGGCGAACAGGCGGTCCCATTGGCTGCCATCGACAGGCAGATCTGGCCAATTGTAGATCTGCGCCCAGATTTTCTGGACATCGACAACGTGAGCGCCAATCGCAATCGGGGCGCCGGTCATTCTTTTCAGGTAGGCGGCGGCCGAGAAGTGGTCGGCATGCGGATGAGTGTCGAGGATCCATTGGAGACGCAGGTCCTGCTGGCGGACATGGTCCAACAGGGCGTCGGCGTTATGGGTCGCCGTCGAACCCGATTTCTCATCGAAGTCGAGAACGGGATCGATAATGGCGCAGGCCCTGGTTTGCGGGTCGCTCACCACGTACTGGATCGAACAGGTACGCGGATCGAAGAATGCAGCGACGTCAGGTCTATGCATAGCTAGCCTCCGGTAGATCTGGTGCACGCGGAGAAAAGATCGCCCGTGCGGGATCGAACGTATAGAGATCGGTATAGGATGCCGCATCCCGCGCCAATTGTGCGACGGACTCAAGGATAAACAGGACGGTCTCGTCCGAAAGCAGAACGCTCAGATTGAGCCGCGTGAAGCCCGGCTTCTCGATCTCGTTGCCGTTGAGGATCGCCTGCCTGATCCGCTCCGACGTCTCGGGATCGATCGACAGCAACCGGTGCACATAGGGACCTGCGCAGGCGCAGCCTCCTCGGGCTTGAATGCCGAACCGGTCGCTGAGCATGCGGGTGACCAGTTGCTGATGAACATAGCCGCCTTTCCCGTCCCTGATGCGAAACGAGAATATCGGCAGGCGCGCCATCGAGGGGGAGCCGAGAAGCTCGATCTGGGGCACGTCCTGCCAGGCGGTGAGCGCCCTTCGCGTGAAGACGTCGTTCAGCCGCCGGATTTTCTCTAGTCCGATCGCATGCTTGACGAGAAAGACAAGTGCCGCACGAATGTCGCCGACGACATTGGGGGTTCCAGCTTCCTCACGGGCTTCTAGGCTGTCGCTATAGTCGTGGCAGGTGGGCGAAACGAACTTGACGGTGCCGCCGCCCGGCCAGGACGGCTTGTCGGTGACGACCGCGTCATGCCGCACGATCAGCACGCCCGAGGCACCCGGGCCGCCGAGGAACTTGTGCGGCGATACCACGATCGCGTCGATCTCGGCCCCCTGTTCCGGCGTCATCGAGATCGGCATGTAAGGTCCGGCGCCGGCATAGTCCCAGACGATTTTGGCGCCCGCCTGCTTCGCAAGCTTGGTGACGGCTGCAACGTCGGTCGAGATGCCGGTTATGTTCGATGCGGCCGAAAACGAGCAGATTGTCAGGTCGGCGCCGGCGCCCTGGAGAGCCTCGTCCAAAAGGACAAGGTCCGGGCCACCGCCGCTGCCTTCAGCGATTTCGACAATCTCTGCGCCGCTCTCGCGCCAGGGGAGGATGTTCGAGTGATGTTCGTAAGGTCCGATGATCACGCAGACCCGCTGACCGGAAGCGATCGCATCCGTGACGCCCAGCAGGTTGACGAGCCGATTGAGGCCCGCCGTTGCGCCGGATCCCGCGAAAATGGCGGCATGGCGGCTATCTGCTCCGCAGCATTCCTTGATGACCGACCGCGCTTCACGCCGCAGGCGGGTCATCATTCCCCCGCAATAGGAGGCCTCCGTATGGCTGTTGGCGTAATAGGGCAGGACCTCGTCGAGAACAAACTGTTCGACTTGCCTGAGCGCACGGCCTGAGGCGACGTAGTCGGCATAAACGAGATCCTTCAAGCCGAACGGCCCGGCGACTTTCGCCCTCGAACCGATCAATCCGTCTTTCAACGCCGCGATCGGATCGGCGGCTTCGAGGCTGCTTTTGAACTTGCCGAGAACGGTGACGAGTTCCTTTGATGGATTAAGATCGGCCTGCTCACGCATCATCAGTCTCCAGACAGCAATTGACAGCGATTCTAATCTCGATCACGGTCCGAAAACTTCACCTATTTTTCAGATAACGAGCGGAAATGCGGGTCACATGATCGATAAATCTGTAAATTTTGATCATATCGATCTAAAAATCCTGACCTGCCTCCAGCGCAACGCCGCACTCTCGCAACGGGATCTGGCCGAACAGGTGGGGCTTTCGCAAAATGCCTGCTGGCGTCGGCTCCAGCGGCTCCAGTCAAGCGGCGTGGTGGGAGGTTCACGCGCCGAGGTCGATCTCGAGATGCTGGGCTTCGATCTGACGGTGATCGTGATGATCCGGACCCGTCACCATTCCAAGGAATGGTCCGAGGATTTCCGCAAGCATGTCGACCGGCTGCCGGAAGTCATCGATTTCTATCGGATTGGCGGAGACTGGGATTATCTGATCAAGGTCGTCACACGCGGAATCTCCGGCTACGACGCGTTCTACCAAAAGCTCATCACCAATTTCGACCTGGCGACCGTGACCGGCTTTTTCGCCATGGAGGCCATCATTCGTAATCGGGCCGTGGACCTAAGCCGCCTGAGGTGACCGCAGGCTGGCATGGGCGAGGCCGGCGCAACATTTCCCGTCGGGGGACCGTTCACTCAAAATGTTAGCACATTACATTCCCAATTGACGAACGTAATAACATTACGTATGCAGTCGCCGACAACCCCGAGGATGCGATGAGCGACGTCACCTGGAATTCGAGAACCGTCAGCCTGGCCATCAGGGCCATGCCCCGCTTTCATGACATGAGCGGGGAGGTGTGGCGTCGGCATCGAACTGTGATCGCCAGTGCCGAGGGTTCCGGTAAATCCATCTGATGTCGGGGACCTCAGAACTTCGAAGCCGCCCGGCCGCGGCTGCCTACCCCGTTTCCAGCGCCTCGCTTGGCGACTGCCCGTTTTGTCGCGGGCGAGACCCTAAGCCGCAATCCTCGTGATGCAGGCGCAGGGAGGGGCGAAGCGCTCCATCCATAAAGCAATGCAGGACGTGACGGAGGACATAGCCCACACGCTTTCCGCTGAATCCCAACGCATGACATTTGCAACAACAGCCAATCGAATGGAGAACACAATGCGCATTGCGAACGCGCTTTTACTCACGCTGATGCTCGGTGCCTCGATGCCGGTAGCGCATGCCCTGGCCGATACCCTAAAGGTTGCAGGTCCGTGGGAGATCACCGGTATCGAACCGGCCCAGACCGGATATGTCTTCAGCCGCCTTCAGGTGGCTGAAACGCTCGTGACGACCGACAAGAAGGGTGCGCTTGTTCCCGCTCTTGCGGAAAAATGGGCGGTTTCGGATGACAATCTGACCTGGCGCTTCACGATCCGCGGCAACGCCGGATTTCACGATGGAACCTCGGTAACCGCCGAAGCCGCGGCGATCAGCCTTCGGCGTGCCCTGGCGGGTGTCGGTGTTTTTTCGCAGGCTCCGATCGCGGACATTGCAAGCGAAGGGCACGACATCCGAATTCGCCTGACGAAGCCGTTCTCCGCGCTGCCGGCCTATCTCGTTCACTTCAGCACCGTCATTCTGGCGCCATCCTCCTTCGACACTGCCGGCAAGATCACCAGGATCGTGGGTTCCGGGCCCTATAAAGTGAAGGCACTGACGCCGCCGGCGCGGCTTGAACTTGAAGGCTCGGATAGTTGGTGGGGTGGCACTCCTGGAATTGATGAGGTCAATTATCTGGCCGTGGGGCAGGGGGAGACCCGCGCCCTGATGGCCGAAAGTGGCGAGGCGGACCTTGTCTTTTCCATGTTGCCTGTTTCGGTCGACCGCTTGAAGGCAAACCCGAAGCTCGACGTCCAGATTGCCACCATCCCCCGCACCCGCATCCTCAAAGTCAACGCAGCATCGCCCTTCTTCGACCAGGTGGAAGAGCGACAGGCAGTCAGTGCCGCGATCGACCGTGTCGGCATCACAAAAGTCATCCTGCGCAACAGCGATCTTGCAGCAACCCAGCTCTTTCCGCCGGCCATGAAGGGTTGGAATTCTCCCGATGTTCCGCCGCTTGAGAGAAACGTCGAGAAGGCAAAGACGCTGCTCAAGACGGCAGGTTGGGTACCTGGTCGTGACGGCATCCTGGAGAAGGATGGAAAACGCTTCAGCGTGACTCTTCTCACCTATGCGAGCTGGCCGGAACTGCCGCCGATCGCGACAGCCTTGCAGGCCCAGCTTCGGCAGATCGGCATCGACGTGAAGGTCTCCGTTGGCAACAGTTCGGAAATCCCGGCGCGGCACCAGGATGGCACGCTGGAAATGGGACTGGTGTCACGGCTCTACTCGATCGTCCCTGACCCGATCGGAACGCTGCTCCAGGACTACGGCCCGGGCGGGAGCGACTGGGGCTCGATGGGTTGGGACAACAAAGAGATCCAGGGCATCGTGGAGCGACTTGCTGCGACAAATGATGCCAGCACGCGCTTGCCGCTCCAGACGCGTGCCGTTGAAATCCTTCAGGAGGAACTGCCAAGCATCCCGGTCACCTGGTCGGAGCTTGCCATCGTCTCCAGCAAGCGGATTGCCGGCGTCGAGGTCGATCCCCTTGAAGTCAATTACCGCCTCTCCGCCATCCGCTGGGCAAAGTGATGGAAGGCGCCATGAAGAACTTCTTTCTTTCGCGCCTGTTGCAGGCCAGTATTGTCGCCGTCGTGGTCGGAGCCGTGTGCTTCGCCTTGATGCGCGCGCTGCCCGGTGACGCAGCTATGCGCATCGCGGCCGGCCGTTACGGTCCCGATGCCCGCATCGCCGATGCGGCGGAAAAGGTCAGGCTCGAACTCGGGCTCGACCGTCCGATTGCGGCGCAGTTCCTGGAGTGGATCGGCAGCCTGCTGCGGCTCGATCTTGGCCATTCGCTCGTGACGGGCCGAGCGGTGGCCCATGAACTGCAGGTGCAGCTAGGCGCTTCCGTCTGGTTGGCTGCGACCGCACTGCTTATCTCGCTTCTGATCGGCCCGCTCGTCGGGCTCATCTCTGGCCTGAAACCCGGTGGTGCCGCCGACCGTTCCGGGCTTGCCGGGGCCGTCGTCTTCCGCGCCATCCCTCCCTTCGTGCTCGGACTGATCCTGATGCTGATCTTCTCCCGGCAACTCGGCTGGTTGCCGCCGGCAGGCTTCGGTTCGCCACGCGAGATCTTACTCCCGGCGCTGACCCTGGCGCTCGGGCTTGCAGCCATGTCGAGCCGCGTTACCCGCAATGCCGTCGCGGCTGTTGCACGGGCGCCCTACTTCGCTTTCGCCCGCTACAAGGGGCTTCCGGAGGCGGTGGTCGTACGGCGTCACGGGCTTCGCAACGCAGCCATCCCCGTCGTCTCCTACCTTGGCCTGCAGGCGATCTATCTGGTCGAAGGCGTCGTCGTGGTGGAATCGCTGTTTGCCTATCCCGGCATTGGTCACGCGCTGGTGCATGCCATAGTCGAGCGGGACGTCCCGATGGTCCAGGGGACGGCACTGGTGATGGGGCTGATGTTCGTCGCCATAAACGCGACCATCGACCTTCTCACCTTTTGGCTCGACCCGCGGACGAGGAGAACGGCATGAGCACGATCGATCATATCTCCTACGTGCAACCGAAATCGGGCATCGGAGCGGCGCGTTTGACCGGCGCCGGACTTCTGGTTCTGCTCGGCGGTTTTGCGACAATCGGACCAGTCGTCATACCGGTGGATCCGTCGGCCCAGGATTTTGGCGCGAGCCTCGCCCCGGTCGGCAGCGACTACTTGCTCGGCACCGACCATTACGGACGCAGCTTGCTCGCGCGATTAGCTCATGGCGCGCGTCTCTCCTTTGGCATGGCCTTCCTGACCACGCTGGCGGCGGCCATGCCCGGAGTTCTGCTGGGCCTGCTCGCGGCCTGGAGAGGCGGCTGGGCGGAGAAGGGGCTGGAACTCATGGCGACCGTCGTTTTGGCGCTGCCCGGTCTCATGCTCGTCCTGCTTCTGCTCGCCTTCTCCCCCGGCGACTACGGTCCGCTCTTCCTCGGCCTGGCGCTGACCCTGTGGGTTGAGTTCTACCGCGTGACGAAGGCGACGACCAAAACGGTATTGTCCCAGCCGCATATCGAAGCGGCACGGATGCTGGGCTTCGGCTCGCGCTACATCCTCACGCGCTATGTCTTGCCTGTCATCGGACCGATGATCGCAACCCTCGCAGCCTTCGCCATGGCAACGGCGATTATCGCCGTGTCGACACTGAGCGCGATCAGCGTCGGCCTTCAGCCTCCCACGCCTGAGCTCGGCAGCATGATCGTTGAACTCCTGCCCTATTTTGCCGAGGCGCCGGTGCAGGTGTTGCTTCCCGCGGGACTGATCTTCCTGCTGGTCCTTGGCCTGCAGCTCCTGGCTCAGGGGGAGCGCGCATGAATATTCAGGTCAGGAACGATCTCCTGGTCACCGACCTTTCGATCCACACGGCGGACGGGCCCATTGTCTCTGACGTTTCACTGTCGTTGGGCAGGGGACACCCCCTGACGCTTCTCGGGGAAAGTGGATCGGGAAAATCCCTGGTAGCCCAGGCGATCATGGGCAATCTGCCGCCGGGGCTGCATGCGATAGGACGCATTTTGTTCAAAGGGTCGGATCTTCTCGCTGAAGCACCCTCCGAACGTCGTTCCCGTTGGGGCCGTAGCATCAGCCTCCTGCCGCAGGAACCCTGGCTGGCGCTTGATCCGACGATGCGGGTTTTGCCTCAGGTGGCGGAAATCCATCGCTATGTGAAGGGTAGGGATGCTGCCGGAAGTGCGGCTGCGGCGAAGGAAAATCTGCTGGAGGTTTCCTTGTCGTCTGCGGAGGCGCTTTACCCCTTCCAGATTTCCGGGGGCATGGGCCAGCGGGCGGCCATCGCCATGGCCCATGCCGCCGGCAGCGAGCTGCTGATCGCCGACGAGCCGACCAAAGGCCTGGACGCGATGCTCAGGGACCAGGTGACGGCCCGTCTGCGCAGGGAAGTGGAGAATGGACGCCTCCTCCTCACCATCACCCACGATGTCGCCGTTGCCCGGGCACTCGGCGGAACCATCGGCATCATGTTGAACGGCCGGCTTGTCGAGTCCGGCCCTGCCGAAACGGTCCTCAAGGCGCCCAAGCATCTCTACACCAAAGCGTTGCTTTCGTCGGAGCCATCGCAGTGGGAGCGACAGGTGCCGGCGGCATCGGGCGAGATGGTTATCGCCGGGCGCGGCCTGAAAAAAAGCTACGGCAGCAAAACGCTGTTCTCCGGGCTTGATATCGAAATCGCGTCCGGTGAGATCGTCTCGATTGTCGGCCCAAGCGGATGCGGCAAGACGACGATCGGCAACATCCTTCTTGGCCTGAACCCGCCCGACGCGGGCTTGGTCGAACGACGCGCGGACCTCTCATCTCTGCGTTTCCAGAAGCTCTACCAGGACCCGCCTGCCGCCTTCGCGCCGCATCAGACGATCCGCAAAGGGGTAAGGGATCTGGTTCGCCTGCATGGCGAGACCTGGGCAAGAGTGGAGGACCTGCTGGCTCGGTTGCGGCTGCCGGAGAGCTTGCTCGATCGCCGGCCGGGTGAGATTTCTGGCGGAGAACTGCAGCGTTTTGCGCTGCTGCGAGCCCTCCTGCTCAATCCCGCCTTCCTCTTCGCAGACGAGGCCACTTCCCGCCTCGACCCGGTCAGCCAAAAAGAGGTCATCACGTTCCTGCAGGAGATCGCCGCCGAGGCGGGCCTCGCCATCCTGTTGGTCACTCACGATCGGGATATTGCCGAGACAATATCCACACGGGTCATCGATCTGGGCAGCAGTGATGAAAAAGCCATGTGAGAAGCTCGGCTCCGCTGCCACCGGATATCTCCTCGGGCGATCATCCAACGTTTTCTCAGCTCTTGCGCGGTTCCTTGGGAACGAGGCTTTCCAGGTTCATGCAAGCGCATCGCCGAACCTTTTCATGGTTGGCAGGGTCACGGCCAAGTCGAGTATCGAGCTGACGGTCTGGTCGACGGGAGAGGGCATGCGTTCGTCGGCCTCACCTCAGCGCCGAGGCCGGTGATGTGGTTGATCGCATTCTGAGCGGAAAACCGCTTGCCGTATATCTGCGTCCCAATAATGTACTGGGGCCAACGTTATAACGCCGCCTCCATCGATAAATCTCGGCCGGAAGACACCAGGGATTGCAATCGAAGCGCATACCGCGTCGGAGATCGCACATATGGAGTAGCTTCCGCTGAAAAGACGGCCGATCGCTGTGTCATCTGGGAGCGGTTGGCGGTTTGCGACTTTTTCAGGTCACCTACCGGTTCCTTCCAGGAACGAGGTTACCGTCATTGTTCAAAAGAACGTCAGCTTGAACGGCGTGACGGCCGCCCCCATAGCGGCGGCGTCCGTGGGACTTTCCGAGACCAGAAGTTTGGGGCTCGCCCGCCCTACACCGTACCTGGGCTTTCCAAAGAGCCGTGTCCTTTCGATCATCAAGTGCGCCAGATCCGGCGGGATCTGTCCTCCGAAGACGATGGCCTGCGGATCGTACACAGCCCAGATCGCGTTGACCAAACGATTATAGGCTGGGGTGATCTCATCCAGCCATTCATGGACTCCGGGCCAGCGCGGATCGAAGTATTTTCGAAGATAGGTAATCGAGGGCACGTCGATGCCGTTCCGGTTCAAACGTTCCATGATGAACTGTAGGGCGGGCCGCCGGGTGATTTCCTCGTCCTCATACAGTTGCGAAAACTCGCCGGCATTGCCGTTGCCGCCATGCAGCAGTTCGCCGTTGTTGATCAAGCCGCCGCCGAAACCGTAGTTGAAGCTGAGATAGGCGAAATCCTTGATGTAACGGCCAACACCGAACATCGCCTCCCCGATCGTACCCGTCTTGCCGCCGTTCAAGGCCCAGACCGGCTTTTCGAAATGGCGCGTGAGAAGCGGGCCGAGCTCAATCAGGGACCACGCATGCAGCGGAAGGGACGCATTGAAGCTGGTACCGCTCACGTGAAAGCCGGCGATCCCCAGCCCGACCCCGAAAAATGCTTCATCCGTGAGATCCAAAACCTTCTGCTGCTTGTGCACCCAGCCGCACACAAGTTCGAGCGCCTGATCGACCGTGCGCTCGCGAATCTGCACGTCGGTTGCGCAAAGGACCTGTCCGGCAAAGTCCATGAGACAGACATCGATGACGTCGGTATTGACCGACATCCCGCACGTATAGGCGTAGCTTCCCTCAAGTTTCAGTATCGGGCTTGGCTGTCCTTTCCCCAAACCCGGCTTAGGTGAGCCAAGGTGAACAATTCCCCGCTCCGCCAATTGGTCCAGGAGCCTGTGGATGGTCTGCTGTGCGAGGTCGCTCAGACCGGTGAGCTCCGTTCTGGAAATGCCCGGATTGCGCCAGATCAGCCGCAAAATGCTGCGCTCGTTGGGGGACGCGACCGCGTCATCCGTCCCTCGGTAAAAACGGGGGGCAATCAATGGCTCCGGAGAATAACCCATGCGCCTTTCTCCTAGTTACTGCGCCCAGGTATTAACGGCGGGCGACCAATATGCACTACCTATTACTAGCGTTGATTTTTTCCGCTCTCAAGGGCTTGCGCTCCGTCATATTATTGTTACTCTATCTGAGTAACTAAGGCATCGCCATAATCGCCGAGGAGGGCTCGGCGACGTTCCAACAGGAGGGCATCATGCGACTTTCCAATCTGGCGGCGTCAGCCACGCTTCTTGCGACCGCAGCGTCCGCAAATGCCGCGAACATCGATTTCTGGTACGGCAACATAGGACCCGTCGAGGTGGCCATCAGGGCCCAATGCGACGCGTTCAACGCCGCACAGAGTGAACACAAGGTCAATTGCGTCGGACAGGGAAGCTACGAAGTCCTGATGCAGAAGGCGATCGCCGCCTACCGCGCCAAGAACGCTCCGATCCTGCTTCAGGTGCTTGATGCCGGTACGCTCGATATGATGCTGTCGGGTGCTGTCGAGCCCGTCCAGGACCTTCTGCCTGAGGTGAAGTGGGATAGCTACATTGCCGGCGCCCGCGCCTATTACGAGACGCCGAAGGGCAAGCTTTTCGCCCAGCCTTATAACGCCTCGACCCTGCTGTTCTACACAAACAAAACTGAACTCGAGAAGGCTGGTATCACCAAGACCCCGGAAACATGGGAAGAGGTCATCGATGCGGCGCGCAAGCTGAAGGCCGCCGGCAGCACCTGCCCCTTCGTCACCAATGCCGAGCCTTGGGCCGTCTTCGAACAGTTCTCGGCTCGCCATGGCCTGCCGATCGCGAGTAAGCACAACGGTTATGATGGTCTCGACGCTGAATATGTTTTCAATACTACGTTCGTCGCGAAGCATCTGTCCAACTTGGTGGAATGGCGCAATGAAGGTCTGGTTCGCTTGAACCCAGATACCAAGGGAGGAAACCTGAATGCGGCATTCAGCTCCGGTGAATGCGCGATGGTCGAAGCCTCTTCCGGTTCCTACTCCACTTACACAAAGGCGTTTGAGGGGAAATATGAAATCACTGTCGGCATGGCGCCAATGTACAAGGGTCAGGAACGTCACAACACGCTGGTTGGCGGCGCGTCCGTCTACATCATGAAGGGACATGACAAGGCGGAAATCGAGGGTGCCAAGGCTTTCCTCAATTTCCTGCGCCAGCCTGCCCAGCAGATCTCCTTCGTGGCGGCGACCGGCTATGTGCCCGTCACAAATGACGTCCTCGACGCCATCGCCAAGAGCCCCGAGGCGAAGTCGCCGAAATATGCGACAGCGGCGGTCGGCATCGAGTCGATGAGCAAGCCTTCCACGCCTGACACCCGCGGAATTCGTCTGGGTTCCTACATCCAGTTCCGGCAGATCTGGACGGAAGAAACCCAGAAGGCGTTTGCCGGTCAGCAGACCATGCAGGTTGCGCTCGACAACACCAAGAAACGTGGCGACGAGCTGCTGCGCCGCTTCCAGCAGACCTACAAGGGCGTAGAACTACCCTGATCCTAAATCACGATGCGGGGCTCATTTGCCCCGCATCGCTCCCACATTTCGGGGTATGTCATGTTTACTGAATCCACCATGTTCCGGCATCGATGGCTGCCGCTGCTTTTCGTGGCGCCACTGTTCCTGCTGGTCATTCTTTTTTTCTACGCGCCGGTCTTCCAGGCGTTTTACTGGTCCTTCTATCTGGAGCGCCCGTTTGGTGGCGGCTCCGAATTCGTCGGTTGGGACAATTTTGCCCGCGTGCTCTCCGATCCGGAGTTCTGGAAAGCCAGTTGGCGCACGTTGATCTTTATGGCAACGGCCTCATCCCTCGCTGTTCTCGTTCCGCTCATTCTGGCGATTGCTGCCGACCGCGCGGTGCGCATGTCGCTTCCGGCGAGGAACGTCCTGGTATGGCCAAAGGGCATTGCTGGAGCCTCTATCGGCCTGGTCTTCTCATTCATCTTCAACCCGTTTGTCGGGGTCCTTGCGCCACTCAACAAGCTGTTTCCCGGTACCTGGAATCCAGGCTTTGACAGCTTCGATGCCTATGTCACGCTAATTGCCGCACATGTCTGGGGCAACATACCGTTTAACTTCGTTATCTTGCTTGCCGGACTGCGTGCCGTTCCGCACACCATCATACAAGCCGCTGCCATGGATGGCGCAGGCCCCTGGCGGCGTATTCTCGACGTCCAACTGCCCCTGATCATGCCGCAGCTTTTCCTGACGCTGGTCCTGGAGTTCACCGAGAGCGTCACCTCGGCCTTTGCGCTGATCGACACGATTACCAAGGGCGGTCCGGGCGGCGCCACGACGCTTCTTGTCTACAAGATCTATCTCGATGGCTTCGGCAGCTACGACCTGTCCGGTGCGTCCACCCAGACCGCAATCCTCATGGTCTTCTTCATCTTCGTCGCCGCTCTACAGTTTGCACTGCTCGGCCGGCGCATCAACTACGAGCGGTAACCATGGTCGAGAACGCACGCTCCATCAACATCGTCGCGAGCCTGATCCTGATCATGGGCGTCATCTTCATTTTCGGCCCACTTTACCTGACCCTCGCCACAGCCTCGCATTCTTATGAGTTCATGCTCCAGAATGGCCTGACATGGTCATTTGGCGGGAATCTGATCGCCAATTTCAAGCGCATCTTCACCGAGACGTCGATCCCGATGCAAATGGTCAACAGCCTCATCGTCGCGGTCGGCAATGCGGTCGCGGGCTGCGTGCTGTCTTTCCTCTCGGCCTATGCGATCGTCTACTTTCGGGTCCGGTGGGCAAGTATCGTTTTCGCGCTGATCCTGGCAACCGTGATCCTCCCGCTCGACATGCGGTTCGTCACGACCTACCAGGTCGCGTCCAATATCTTCTCGCCCCTCAATGCCGTCCTCGATGCGACAGGCCTAAACGATGCGGTCGCAGGCCTGTTTGGCGCACCGTTCCATGCGGAATGGAGCATTCTGAATACCCATTTAGGACTGGTCGTGCCGCTGCTTGCACACGGAATGGGGACTTTCCTGTTCCGACAATTCTTCCTGACCTTGCCGAAGGATCTGTTCAAGGCAGCGCGCATGGACGGAGCAGGGCCGATCCGGTTCTTGGTTGACATCCTGCTGCCCCTGTCGCGCACCACCTTTGCGTCACTCTTCGTGCTGACCTTCCTCAGCGGCTGGACACAGTATCTGTGGCCGCTGGTCGCCTCCTCGACGGCGGAAATGCAGACGGCTGTGGTTGGCCTGGCGCGGCTCGTTCCTGACGAAGGCGCTGTCCCCGACTACCCGCTGATTATGGCGGGTGCCATCCTCGTATCCATCATTCCCCTGACGATGATCGCTCTTTTGCAGCGGTATCTCGTGCAGGGCCTCGTCCTGTCGGAGAAATGACAATGAATGCCATCGACCCCGCGATCCATGTCGCGGCAGCCAATATCCGGCTCGACGGAGTGACCAAGAGCTACGGCAAGATGCCGATCATTCCGAATCTCGACGTCGAGTTCAGGGCAGGGGAGTTCACGGTGGTGCTCGGGCCATCCGGCTGCGGCAAATCCACCCTCATGCAGATGATCGCGGGTCTTGAAAGGGTCAGTGGCGGAAGAATCGTCATTGACGGGCGTGAGGTTCAGGAACTGGAGCCCAAGGAACGCGGCTGTGCCATGGTCTTCCAGAACTATGCGCTCTATCCGCACATGACCGTCTTCGACAACATCGCATACAGCCTCAAGATTGCTGGAATGACGAAGGCCGAAAGGCGGGTTCGTGTCGAACTGGTCGCGAAGATGCTCGGCCTCACCGAATATCTCGGCCGCAAGCCAAGCCAACTCTCCGGCGGTCAGCGCCAGCGGGTTGCGATCGGGCGCGCCATCGTGCGCGAACCGAGTGTCCTTCTGTTCGACGAGCCGTTATCGAACCTCGACGCGCAGTTGCGGCATGACACCCGTGTCGAACTTGCGGAACTGCATAGACGGATTGGCGCCACGACTGTGTTCGTCACCCACGATCAGGTCGAGGCGATGACGCTCGCGGACCGGATATTGATCCTCAACAAGGGCGAGATCGAGCAGTACGACACGCCGAAGGCGATCTACCATAACCCCGCCTCCGTCTTCGTCGCGAGGTTCATCGGTTCGCCGCCGATGAATATCCTGCCGGTGAGCGGCGACGGAACCGTGTTGCGTCTGTCCGATGGCCAGGCTGTCGCCGAATGCCGTTTGAAAGGTAGCTTTCAGTTGGGCATTCGCCCCGAAGATATCGCCGTTTACACCACCGCCAACGCCTCGGCCCTGAGGGCGGACGTCCGCTATCATGAGGATCTCGGATCACATTCGATCCTGGCTGCCGACCTCTCCGGCACGATGGTGCGCATCACGACGCCGTTCGGCTCGCAAGCGCCCGATAGCAACGTGCTGCTGCTCTCATGTCCGCAGCAACGGCTGCATCTCTTCGATGCGGTGACAGGCAAGGCAATCGCGGGGGCGTTCACCGCCGCAACCAAGGAAAAGAAATGAATTATTTCGAATACATGGCCGATCGACATCGCCAATGCGCGATTGTCGCCCATCGTGGCATCTGGAAGGATGCGCCGGAAAACAGCCTGCTATCCATCCAAAGAACGATTGAGGCCGGTTACGATATCGTCGAGATCGACGTGCGCCGCACCGCCGACGGCGAGTTCGTGCTTCTACACGACGATACCCTGGAGCGCATGACCGGCCTGAACAGGGAACCGGAGCAACTGACACTTCGGGAACTGACCAGTCTTGCGCTGCGCAACCGCGATGGCGGACCGGGTAATGCCTTGACCGACCAGAAGCTTCCCAGCCTGCGCGACATGCTCGAGCTGACGCGTGACAAAATCTTCATTCATTTAGACGTCAAGCACCGGCACGTCATTCCGGAGATCCTGGCCTATGCCCAGAAAATGGGTGTCGACCAGCAAGTCGATTTCTGGGCCGACCTCAAGACCGAGGACGACCTCGGCTGGATCAAAGACAATATCATGTTCCACGACGTCCCGTTCATTGCGCGCACCCATCTGGAGCAAGACGATGCTGATGAACAGGTAGAGCTCGTGTTTCGTTTGAAGCCGCTGATCTGCGAGGTCTCATTCAAGGACATCAGCCAAGTCGAGGCGATCAAGCAGCGTTTCCACGACGCCGGTATTACGTTGTGGGTCAACACGCTCAATGGCGTCGCCTCTCCGGGCTTCACGGACACCGCAGCTCTCAAAGATCCGGATGCGATCTGGGGCCGGTTGCTGCGGGCCGGGTTCTCTGCCGTGCAAACAGACGAAATGGAGAAGTTGCGATCCTACATCGCGGCACATCAGGCGGCGAGGCCCAGGGCATCCGTTTGAGGCTCGCCCATCACCGCAGAAAGAGAGGACGTCATGGAATTCGATCTTCGAGAACTTGGCGATAAGCTTCGTCAAGCTGCCGGCCAAGAAATCCTTCCCCGGTTCCAGCAGGTGAGGGACCTCGACGTCCGCGCGAAATCAGATGCAACGGACCTGGTTACGGCGGCCGACGAAGCCGCTGAGCGCTTTCTCAGCCAGGAGATTACACGCATGTTGCCGAACGCGCTGTTCGTGGGCGAGGAAAGTGCATCGAAGGACCCCGGCCTGTTGGATCGGCTTGACCAGGCCGAACTGGCGGTCGTTGTCGATCCTCTGGACGGGACGGCGAATTTCGTGGCGGGCATGCCACTGTTCGGCGTCATGGCGGCGATCGTGCGGCACGGCAAGCCCATTGCCGGCATCATCTACGACCCGATGAGCGATGACTGGGTCATGGCAGAACAGGGCGGCGGTGCATTCCTGATCCGCGGCGATGGGACCGAAAAACGACTCCAGATATCGGAGCCGACGCCTTTGGCGGAGATGACAGGCTATGTCTCCACAGACTTTCTGCCCGCAGCGGTCAAGCCTGACATTCTGGCAAAGCTTGCGAAACCACGGATGTTCTCCAGTCACCGCTGCGCTGCGCACATGTATCGCGCCTTCGCCAGCGGCCACGGCCATTTCGTGATGCTCGACCGGCTGACCCCTTGGGATCACCTTGCGGGCACATTGATCGCGACCGAGGCCGGCGCCTACGTGGCCTGCCTGGATGGCTCGGTCTACGATGCGACGAGACGCACTGGAGCGCTTTTGACGGCGACGGACCCCGATAGCTGGCAGGTTCTCGTCCGCGAGGTGTTCGCGTACGTCGCGTAGCAATGGACTTCTCGTGACCGTCTACCCGAAGACGGTGCCGGGCCTAGCGATTCGTGTTGTCGGGGAAAAGTGCCTTTCTCGTTTCGTCATCCAGCACCGCTTTGAAGGTGTATTCCGCTTTTAACGCCAATGCCTGCTGAACGGCCGGGCGATCCGACATCGTCGTCATGAAACGCTTGACCGCGGGAAAATCGTCCAGGCCCTTATCTCCGAATATATAGTCCGCCGACGCTGCCCAGCCCCAGAGTGCCATGTCCGCAACTGTGTAGTCGTCGCCAGCCAACCATTCGGAAATCTCAAGCCGCTTGTCGAGTACCTCATAGGTGCGCTCGACCTCTTTCACATAGCGGTTTTTCGCATAGGGAAGGTCTTCGGGCGCATAGTGCAGGAAGTGGATTGCCTGTCCCGAGTAGGGAGACAGGCCGGTCGCGACCAGCTGAAGCCAGGACAGCATCGCGGCTTTTCTCGACAGGTCTGTGGGAATGAACCGTCCGTGCTTCACTGAAAGGTGGAGCAGGATCGCATGAGAATCGAAGACAGTGATGCCTTCATCGACGAGGGCGGGAACCTTGCCGTTCGGGTTGACCGCTCGAAACTCCGGCAAATGCTGCTCCCCTTTAAAGATATCGATCGGGGTGACTTCGAAAGGCAGGTTCAGTTCATGCAGCAGCACCGCGACCTTCATGGAGTTCGGCGTGGCGTGGAAATACAGGTTCATCATCGTCATCCCTGGAAGAGGTCGCCGCCATCGTCGGGCAGCACGGCCCAGAACTGCCCGATCTTCCGTCCCTCGACCAATCGATCCTGTCGATCCCACCTATGATTCGGTTCGATTCCTTGCGCCCGCGCCAGCTTCCTATGTTCGGAGGCCAGAAGCATCGAGCACGAAGGATTGCCATGAGCAGCGAAAGCAAGACACATCGCATCGGCGACGTTACGATAAGCAAAGTCGAGGAGCAGCAACTCAGCAACGTCCCGGTCTCGTTCCTCTATCCGAAGGAAAACGCCGCCGAGCGGATCGCGGCGGATCCCAGCCTGCGGGATAATATCGAAGACCAGGGCAAGAGCCTGCGGCTCAGTATTCATACCTGGGTGGTTCGAACGCCGGACCATCTGATCCTTGTCGATACGGGTTCAGGAAACGACAAGGAACGGCCGAGAAATCCGATCTTCGATCGGCAGTCCATTCCATTCATCGCGCGGCTCCGCGCTGCGGGCGTCGATCCGGACAAGGTCGACTTGGTGTTCAACACTCATCTTCACGTCGACCATAGCGGGTGGAACACCCGTCTCGAAAAGGGTAAGTGGGTGCCGACATTCCCGAACGCCCGTTACGTGTTCCCACGCGCCGAGTGCGAATACTACGCGAGCCCGGCAAGCCACAACGAGGCCAACATTCCGAGTTCCGGCGTCTACGAAGACAGCATCGCGCCGGTGATCGACGCGGGGCTTGTGGACTATATTGAGCCTGGCGGAGGACGCTACCTCGATCTCTTCGATTTCATCCCGACACCCGGCCATAGCATCGGACATATGTCGATTGCCGTGACGTCGGGCGGGGAGACCGCGATCTTCGGTGGCGACATCCTGCACAGTCCCGTTCAGGTTCGGCATCCCGATCTCAATACCGTGTTCTGCGAATTCCACGATCAGGCTTCGGCCTCGCGACAGTCGATGCTGGGCCGTCTTGCGGATACCCGCTCCTTGTACCTCGCCACGCACTTCCCCGCTTCCTCCGCCGGCCTGGTCGCACGGACGCAGGATGGATTCTCCTGGACCTACATTTGAGGACGACATGACCAATCACATAAGCATCGACGCCATCGTGGTCGAAGAGTACCGAATTCCAAGCGACACTCCCGGCATCGACCTCCATGTCCGCAACAAGCGCCACGCCGGGATGAGCCGGTTTGTGCCGGAAACGACCATCGTCATGGTGCATGGCGCTACCTATTCCTCCGAAAGCCTCTACGACGTTCCACTCGGCGGGTTCTCATTCATGGACTATCTTGCTTCCGAGGGTTTCGACGTCTTCACGGTCGATGTCCGCGGCTACGGCAAGTCCTCCCGGCCGGAGGTTATGGAGATGGATCCGGCTCTCAATCCGCCGCTCATAGGCACCGACGTCGGCGTCCGGGACTTCGGCTCGGCGGTGGACTTCGTTCTGCGTCATCGTGGCCTTGCCAAAGTCAATGTGTTCGCAATGTCCTGGGGTGGTACGGTGGCCGGAGCATACACCGCTGCCAACCCTGACAAGGTCTTGAAGCTGGCTGTTCTCGCCCCGCAATGGCTGAGCGAAAGGCCGATCCCCCTGGACATGGGCGGCGAGCTGGCAGCCTACCGGCTGGTGCCAGTCATGAATACCCTCCAGCGCTGGCTCGGCACCGCACCCGAACACGCGCGCGCGACGATCATTCCGCAAGGATGGTTCGAACAATGGGCGATGGCGACGCTGGCGGACGACCCCTGGAGCGAAGCCAGGGAACCCGGCAAGCTGCGAGCGACCAATGGTCCGATCCAGGATATCAGGGACTACTGGCGCGCAGGTAAACCTTACTACAAACCGTCGGACATTCAGGTTCCGGTGCTGCTGCTGCATGGCGAGTGGGATATCGATGTCCCGATCGACCTGGCGCTGGCGTATTTCCAGGAGCTGACTTCGGCGCCGAACCGCCTCTGGATCGAGATCGGCGAAGCCACCCATATGGCGCTTCTGGAAAAGAACCGGATGCGGGCCTTTCGTGCCATCTCCGCCTTTTTCCGGGAGGCCTATACGCCTGAATAGAAGCCTTTCTCCCTCTCAGAAGCCGCTTTCGAGCGGCTTTTTTCGTTTCAGCAAGCGGCGGCAACACGCGTGGGCGACGATGTCTGGGTGTTGAACTCGCGCCTTGATACGCTTTTCGATCAAAGGGCTGATAAGGTAGTGACTCCCTGCTGCAGAAGTTCCGACAGGCGGTCATCAGGGCCGATGCCAGTCCGCGTCGGCCCTGTCGTTACCAGATTGTCGCTTTGGCGATTTCCATGACCAGCTTCCGAAGCCAAATATGCGCTGGATCCGTTCGCATCCTCGGATGCCAGAAAACGTTCATGCTGAAGATGGACAGAGGAAGCGGCGGCGCGAAAAGGTCGAGCGTGTCCTCGAACCTTTGCAGGAACCGCCGGGGCAGGGTGCAGATGCAATCCGTACTGGACAGCACCAGGGGCGCCAGGGCGTAGCTCTGGATCGACACCGACACGCGACGCTCACGCCCGGCTTCAGCAAGCGCATCGTCGATCATGCCGGAGAAGTGGCCGCCGCTGGTCGAGATCAGAAGGTGGTCCGCATCGCAGAACTCATCCAGCGTCATTGCCGTCGATCCGCGCGGATGGCCGCGTCGCTGTGCCGTGACGAACTCTTCCTGGAACAAGGTCTGACCGATCAAGTCGGCTGCGGCGTCTTCCGCGGCTCCGACGAACAGATCGACCTCTCCGTTCTCCAGATGCTCGGCTATCCTCGCCTTGTCCGGCAGCGTGAAGGCGATTTTTGCGAGCGGCGCTCGGTCCTGAAACAGAGGGACAAGATCGGGAGCCAGGATCGCGGCAGGATTGTCGGTTGCAGCGATGCGGAAAATCCGTTTGCTCGTCGCAGGATCGAAGAGATGGGCGGTATTGATGAAGTCGTTGAATCGTTCGAGCAGGCGTGCCAGTTCAGGCTCCAGTGCCGCCGCATGCGGTGTCGCGATCATTCCACGCCCCGATGCCGCCGGTATGAAGAGCGGATCGTTTAAAAGCTGGCGCAATCTGGTCAGACGTGCCGACAAGGCCGATTGCGTGATGTTCAGTCGCGCTGCGGCATGTGTGACGTTTTTGTCCTTCAGCATGGCGTCGAGGGTCATTAGCAGGCCCGCATCGAAATCAGAAATTCGTTGGCTCATGGTCGTGGTGGCCTCTGTGTTCATCAAGCACAAATCCGCACCGGCCTCTTAAGACCGACGTTCGTATGACTCCATCCATTTGGTGCCTGAAAGACGCTTTCGGCGAACCGTCACGCGCGGGATCAGACTTGGATGAAAGCCGGGCTGTGGTTCCGGCGCTGTCGCCTCGACATGTTCTCTCCTGTTTCCGGCTTTTAAGCCAAAGTCAGGCAGAAATTCCAATTATATCGGCTGTGCAGTTTTTCCGAGCCAGTTCTCCGCTCGCGGGATTGACAAAGATCATCGCGGGCAGAAGCCGGCCCGATACGCTTGGGTCAGCAATCAACCAAGCCGCTTGGAGGAACTATCATGCCCGAGGCGGTCAAGAACCGAATCGTTCGCGGAATATGACAAGGATCTCGTCAACCTTTCGCTGGGCGAGATCCAGAAACATCTGGCGGCCTGATCTTCGGACCACGACGGCTCAGGTTCCGGGCCTTTGCTGGGCCCAAGTGGAAATGTCTGTCGCTGCAGCCTTATCTTCCTTCTGCGGCTACATTATCAGCGGTCCCGGCAGACATGGAAGGTGCGCATCAACGATGGTGCGCACCGTTGGTTCAGAATGCGATCGTATCATGCGGCCTTGATTTCGACTCTGCGTTCGTTCTTCTTTGCCTCAGCGCTCTTCGGGAGCTTCACCTTCAGGATGCCCTTCTCGAAGGTGGCTTCCACTTTGTCGGCGTCGACGCCTTCGGGCAGCTGGAAGCTGCGCTGGAAGGAGCCGTAGCGCCGCTCAGACACGTGGTATTCCTTCTGCTTGTCTTCCTTTTCTTCCTGCTTTTCTCCGCGGATCGTCAGGGCGCCGTTAGAAAGCTTGACTTCGAGGTTCTTCGCATCGATGCCGGGAATTTCCGCTGTCACTTCGAAGGCCGCGTCCTTTTCGACGACATCCACTGCCGGCGCCAGCGGCCATCCGTTCAGCGATGGGGCCACCCGGCCGAACAAGGACCGGTCGAGCGACGACCGCCATGAAGAGGAGGTGAAGCCGTCGAACAGGCGATCGATCTCGGCACGAAGTGCTTCGAAGGGAGACCATGGGCTCTCCGTTGGCTGTACCGGCTTTTCTTCGTTCTTGACGGGCAGTTTGGTTGTGACTTCAGCCATGATTTTCTCCTGTTTCTGATGAGGATACTGCATCAAGGCGTTGCAAGGGACTTGGTGCAGTCCATTGATCGCTCATATCGAGCGTTTTCATTTGAAGTCCGATGTTGCGTCGTGGCATTGACGTGCATCAAGGGCCGCGGCGTAAGCTTCCCTAAAGGCTGACATACCGATCAGAAGCCGCCCGCAAGAAGGGTACGGCCGAAACACGGGCACGACAATTCCCTGCAACGACAAGGCATTCCGGGAAAAGACAGCTCGGTAGGCGATTGACGCGGTGTGCTGCGGGAAACTTATTGCTCACCCTTGACGCCGGGAAGCGGTGCGCAGGTCATGATCCTTGCATCTTCGGCGGCGTCCACGAAAGCCAGCCGCGCGGTGGCGTTGGATATCTGGCCCAGCACGGCGGCCGCACAAATCTCCCTTGCGAATTCGTGTTTCTTTCGCGATCCCACCCAGTCGTTCGCCAGGAAGGCCAGTGCCTCTTTCGGATCGCGGATGATTTGAGGCGACCGCATATCGATCCGCACATAGACTGGTTCGATCCACTCCTTAGCGATATCTGTTGCCGGGACCATTTCCGTGCTCCTTCAGGTGAAGTGCCTGTTCGATGGTGAGCTGGTCGCGCAGGGCCTGGAGCATGGCGCGAAGCGCATCATAGGCCTGATGCCGATCCGCGAAATGATGCTCTTTCACGAGTTTTTTCAGCCAGAGGTTTGTCTGCTGAATGGTGTGATCGAGAGCCGTAACCTGGGTATCGCTCATTTTGAACCTCCGGTTCTTGACCGTGCGGCGCTGCCGAGAAGAGAACGCCGATATTAATGGACACGACTGCGCCAGTTGCGGACGTCCTCGGAGGTCACGCGAATATGGCCGGTCGGATCGAACTGTTTTCCGTCGAACTTGTCGCTGGCGATCCGGCAGAAGACTTCGATATGTTCCTGCAGTCTGAATTCGTCGGCGCGCGGGGGATCGGCGACGGCCTCAAGCGCATTGTGGGTAACCACCACGACTTGGTCGCAGATCCCTGTATCCATCAACAGACGCCCCTCGTTTCCGGAGGATGTCAAAAATCCTGACTTCAGCTTCAGCGGCATGGTAACCTCCCTTTTGGGTTGAAAGGTCAGATTACGCGCATCAGCGGCGTCATCAGTGATCGAGATCAATCCGGGCACTATTTCGAACGCTGACGGATAGGGCCAAAAGTAGCCTGGTTGGGCAGAGTGCTCGAGCATCAAGCGGAACCGCGCGATTCCGCAAGTGCGGCAGTTGATGGGAACGGAACCCATGACCACGTGAACGCACTTCGGGCCAAGAGCGCCCTTAGGATCGCGCCCTGATGATGCAGAGGCGTCATGCGGAAATAATGTCCACGTCCGAGGCCGAGTTGAGGCGCAGCTGCTGCGGTTCTTGGACACCGAAAATGCGCGTGACGTCAAACATTGCTGGCTGGTCCGACGGAGCCCCTCGCCATTATGCTTGAGGTATCGGATACAGGGGGCATGGGCTGGCGGACACTCGCAGACGGCTCTTCGCCGCCTGCCAGGTTTTCGCATCAGGTTTCACTGGGCGGCTTGCTTCGTGTTCCTTGCAGCCTCGTCGATGACGTCAGCGATAACGCCCGGCTGTGTGAAGAACAGCGCATGGCTGGCGTCGACCTCGGTCACTTTCGCGCCGATACGCTTGGCCATGTCCTGGAGCATCCGCTGGTCGAAGGCCTTGTCCTGACGAGCGATGACGGCCCAGCTCCGCTTGGTGCGCCATGCAGCATTCTCGAGCTTGATGCCGAACGACGACAGATTGATCGGCACCTGGGAGTTTTCCAGGAAGGCGGCATCTTCGTCGGTCGTATCGGCGGCAAAGCCCGCCTTGAATGTGCCAGCTTTCAGGATGCCGAAACCATCAGCCGTCGGTTCGATCACGAACTCCGGCGGCGTCGTGTAGCCTTCATATTGCTGCGCGGTTGTTTCGCCAGCATCGGGCGAAAGTGCGGAGACATAGACCAAGCCTGTGACCTTGGGGTCAACGCCGGCCTCGGTGATCATGACGCCGCCCCAGGAGTGACCGACAAGAATGGTCGGGCCGTCCTGGCGTTCGATCGCTCGCTTGGTGGCGGCAACATCGTCGGCGAGCGAGGTTAGAGGGTTCTGCACGATCGTGACCTTGTATCCACGCTGCGTGAGATTGTCGTAGACGCCGCGCCAGCCGGATCCGTCGGCAAACGCGCCGTGGACGAGAACGACATTCTTGACGACCTGGTTGTCAGGGATCTTTTCAGCGGAGTGGGTACCGGTGGCGATGCCGATTGCTGCGGTGGCGGCGATGATGCTGGTGTTCATTGTCTCTCTCCTTTTATTATTGCAATAATTGTTATCGCAATAATCGTTGTGTAGCGGCCTCCTGGAGGACTGTCAATCATAATTGTTATCGCAATATATCTTTTCGCGAAAACGTTAGCTATAAATCGAGCGGAAGGAGACCCTCATGACCGGACAGAAATCAAACGACCCCGTACCGCTCGACAACCAGATCTGCTACGCTATCTATTCGGCGGGTATGGCGATCCAGCGGCTTTACAAGCCCTGGCTTGACCAACTCGGCCTGACCTATCCGCAATACCTCGTGCTGAACGTGCTCTGGCAGGAGGACGAGCAGACAGTCGGGCATATCGGTGAAAAACTCGCCCTTGAATCGAGCACCTTGACGCCGTTGCTCAAGCGCCTGGAAAGCGCAGGGCTCCTTCGTCGGACGCGCAATCCTGAGAATGAGCGTCAGGTGGTCATAGGGCTGACCGATGAGGGCCGCGCGCTCCGGTCGCGGGCCGGTTGCCTGGGCGATGCACTTCTGGACAGCTCCGGGCACACGCCAGATCAACTTGGTGCGCTCAACCACGAGGTCAGACAATTGCGTGATGATATCTACGCAAAGCTGGGCAGCTGGTCTGCGCCTTCGTGAGGCGATGTCCAGGGCTTGGGCTCGGGTTCGATCATGCGGCGGATTGATCATGGGAACAGCAAGGCCTCGTGCGACGGAGTTCGCTTTCCAGCCGTCAGAGCGATGACAGAATAGGCGATGGCATTCCGGTCGATCCGAAAATGCTTATAGAGATCGCCGATCGTACCGGTTTGCCCGAAATGCTCGACGCCATGCGGGATCGTACGGTGGCCCGCCACCGCGCCGAGCCAGGAGAGTGTCGCCGGATGGCCATCGATGACGGTGACCATGGCGCAGTGACCGGGCAGCGGATCGAACAGCCGCTCGACATGGCTTCGTGCTTTCGTATTGCCACGAGCGCGCTCTCGCTGCGCAGCCGTCCAGCCGGCATTGAGCCTGTCGGCCGAAGTGACGGCAAGGACTCCGATATCCCGGCGGTATTCTCCGAGCATGCCGGCCGCCGCAATCGCCTCATCGGCCAACGCACCCTGATAGGCGATGACCACGGAGCAGTTTGGCCCTGGCTTCCTGAGCCAGTAGGCACCGTCGATCGCACCCTGCCGGAAATCGCCATCGACGCGTTTCAATGGCTGTTCCAGCGGCTTGGTCGTCAGCCGCAGATAGACCGAGCCGCCGGTCTCATCGCGCAGCCATGTACGTTCGTCTGAATCGCCGTCCCCGTTGCGTTGCATGTAGTCGAAGGCCCATTCCATGATAACCGCGAGTTCATCGGCGAAGGCGGGTTCGAATGCGGCGAGCCCGTCCTGGCTCATCCCGATCAGCGGCGTGCCGATCGATTGGTGCGCCCCGCCCTCGGGTGCCAAAGTCACGCCCGAGGGCGTGCCGACGATCATGAAACGGGCGTCCTGATAGCAGGCATAGTTCAGGGCATCGAGGCCGCGGCAGACGAAAGGGTCGTAGACCGTGCCAATGGGGATCAGGCGCTTGCCGAACAGCGAATGGCTTAGCCCCGCAGCACCCAGCAGCAGAAAGAGGTTCATCTCGGCAATGCCGAGCTCGACGTGCTGCCCCTCCGGGGTGAATTCCCATTTCGCCGTCGAGGCGATGCGGTGCTCGATGAAAGCATCGGCCATCGGCTTGCGGGCAAAGAGCTTGCGACGATTGACCCACGCGCCAAGGCTGGTCGTCCCGGTGACGTCGGGCGACGTGGTCATGATCCGTTCGGCAAGACTGGACTTGCCCTTGGCAAGATCGTCGAGAATTTTGCCGAAGGCGTGTTGGGTCGAAATCTCCCTATTGGCGTCGAACGCGATCCGCGGCACCTCCAGCCGGTTGTCGGAATAGCGGCGCGCGCCCTCCGCGAAAAATGGCACGGACGGGAGGAACGCTTTGAGCGCGGCAGGGTCCGCCACGCCGGCCAAGGGCTCCCATTCCTCTCCCCGCGCGATGCCCATATGCACCTGCCACTCGGCGAACTGGGTCGTGGTCATCAGCCCGCCGTGATTGTCCTTGTGGCCGGCGATCGGCGTGCTCCAGCCCTTGATCGTATAGGCGAGGAAACAGGTCGGCCGGTCGTGGTCGATGGCAGCGAAGACCTCGGCCATCGTCACCACGCAATTGCCGCCAAGGTTTTCCATCAGCGCGGCAAGTTCGGCGTCGCTGCGGCGTTCGATGAGTGCCGAGACATCACCCTGGTCGCCGAGATCGTCCATCAACCGCCTACGCCAGACCGCGCCGCCCATGAAGGTAAGCGCGGAATACTCCTGGTTGGAGCAGCGATCGATCCATTCGCGGAGCTTGGCCCCGCCCGGCTCTTCGAATGCGGCTCGTTGCAGCACGCCATATTTGGCCCGCACGACGTCCCAGCCGAAGGCCTCGAAAATCTTCTCGACGCGTTCGAACAGGCCTTCACGAACGATGCCGTCGAGCGATTGCCTGTTGTAGTCGATGATCCACCAGCAGTTCCTCAGGTCGTTCTTCCAGCCCTCCTGCAGCACTTCGTAAACATTGCCTTCGTCGAGTTCCGCATCGCCGACCAACGCGACCATGCGACCGACCCTGCCCTGCCCCCAGGCTTTGGCGCGGACAAAATCCTGCACGATCGAGGCGAGCGCGGTGATGGCCACGCCGAGGCCGACCGACCCTGTGGAGAAATCGACGTCATCGACATCCTTGGTCCGGCTCGGATAGCTCTGCACTCCACCAAACCCGCGAAAATTCTCCATCGTCTCCCGCGTCTGTCGGCCCATCAGATACTGAATCGCATGGAATACCGGCGAGGCATGCGGCTTTACGGCGACACGATCCTCCGGTCGCAGTGCCGAGAAATAAAGCGCCGTCATGATCGAGACCATGGAGGCGGAGCTCGCTTGATGTCCCCCGGTCTTGATGCCGTCGACCTTCGGTCGAATGTGGTTGGCATGGTGGATCATCCAGTGGGAGAGCCACAGCAGGCGCTGTTCGATTGTCTTGAGATGCCGCGTGTCGATCATGGCCATGTTCCGCGAGAGAAGGGCGAAAGTTGACGTCGGTTCGGCCTGCGGAAATCAGCCGTCCTTATAGTAATAGCTGTAGCCATTGAGCGCCGGCGCGCCGCCGAGATGGGCGTAGAGAACCCGCGAACCCTCGGGAAAGAAGCCCTTGCGTGCGAGATCGATCATGCCCTGCATGGATTTGCCCTCGTAGACGGGGTCGGTGATCATCGCCTCGGTACGTGCGGCAAGCCGGATCGCCTCGTTGGTCTCCTCCGAGGGGACGCCATAGGCGGGATAGGCATAATCGGGGTTGATGACGATCTCGTCCTCCCGGACCGCTCGGCCGAGGCCGACGAGGTCTGCGGTGGCGTCCACGATGCCACGCACCTGCGCCCGGGTCTGGTCGAGCGTGCCCGACGCGTCGATGCCGATCACGCGGTCAGCCCGGTCCTGCGCAGCAAAGCCGACGATCATCCCGCCTTGGGTCGATCCGGTGACGACGCAGACCACGATATAGTCGAAAGCGAAGCCAAGTTCCTTCTCTTGGGCCGCGACCTCCTCGGCAAAGCCGACATAGCCGAGCGCGCCGAACTTGTGCACAGATGCGCCCGCTGGGATCGGATAAGGCTTGCCGCCGGCATCCTTCACCGACTGGATCGCGTCTTCCCAACTCTGGCGGATTCCGATGTCGAAACCGTCATCGACCAGCCGGCTGTCGGCGCCCATCAGCCGGGTCATCAGGATATTGCCGACGCGGTCATAGACCGCATCGTAATGAGGCACCCATTTCTCCTGGATGACGACGCATTTCATGCCGATCTTCGCCGCCGTCGCGGCCACCATGCGGGTATGGTTCGATTGAACGCCGCCAATCGACACCAGCGTGTCGGCGCCGGACGCGATCGCGTCGGGCACAATATACTCGAGCTTGCGAAGCTTGTTGCCGCCCATGGCCAGACCGGAATTGCAGTCGTCTCGCTTGGCGTAGATCTGGACCCTGCCGCCCAGCGCTTCTGTCAGCCGCGGCAAATGCTCGATCGGCGTTGGGCCGAACGTAAGGGGATAGCGTTCGAACTTTTCGAGCAGTGACATCGATCAGGGCCTCCGTGTTTTTCTGGTCGAAGGCTAGCGGAAATGATATGAAAGGTGTTCTCTAAATTCGTTGATGAATTTCCCAATACAGGCTATTGTTTTGGCATAAAGTTCGATTTCTTTTGGAAACTATTACATAAATGAAAGATTCTTCCGTCGAGGATTTTGATCGGATTGACTTGAAGATCCTGCGTGCCCTGCAATCCGAGGGCCGGCTCAGCAACGCGGACCTTGCCGAGCGTGTGAATGTTAGCGCTGCGACCTGTCACAGACGGACCCAGAGGCTGTTCGAGGAGGGCTACATCACTGGCGTACGGGCGGAGGTGGCGCCCGCTGCCGTTGGCCTCGGCGCGCTGGTGATGGTCGGCGTGGTGCTCGACCGCTCGACGCCGGAGAGTTTCGGTGCCTTCGAAGGCGCCGTCCTGGAACTGAAGGAAGTGCTCGACTGCAACTTGGTCGCCGGCGACTTCGACTACCTCCTGAAGATCCGCGTGCGCGATATGGCCGACTTCAACAAGCTGCACGGCCAGAAGCTGATCGCCCTGCCGGGCGTGCGCCAGACACGGACCTTCTTCGTGATGAAGGAGGTGAAGGAAAACGCGAGGCTACCGTTCTAGTGCTTGGGAAGGCTCCGCCTCCGCGGTGTTACTATCTGCTCCCTTGCAGATCTTGCAGTTCGTGCTCCAGCACCCGGGTGCGGATCATGTTTGATGCCGCATCAGCAATTGTCGTCATCGCTTCGCGTTCGGCACCGCTCAGCGTTCGCGGCACCACATCAATGACGCATATGGAGCCGAGGATGAAGCCGAGCGGATCGCGAACGGGAGCACCGGCGTAGAAGCGAAACCCATAGGGCTCAGACAGCGTGGGGTTCTCAGCAAGACTTCCACGTTTCGAGAGATCCTCGAGCACGGTGAACTCGTTGGCGATAAGTGTCTCGTTGCAGAATGCCCAATCCCGCGGCGTCGAAACGCCGTCAAAACCCACGCGGGATTTGAACCACTGCTCGGTTTCCGTGATCAGCGTGAACATCGCAATCGGCGCGTTGGTCGCGTGCGCGGCCAACCGAACCAGCCGATCGAAGCCAAGCTCCGGCTCCGAGCCAACCAGAGCCGACTGCGTGACCGCTCTCAGCCGCGCATCTTCATTCCACGGCGTGCGAAAAGACGTGGGCTGAGTCGCACCACGCCCATCTTCAAGTAAAAATTCGACGATTGCTGTAGCACTCGCCGGGACATCTGACTGCATCTTCGTCCGAACACCATTCGCGCCGACCTTGACAGGTTCGGCTGCATTTCGGGTGGCCGAATTGATAACAATCGTCTTGCTAAATCGAACGTCTCTTTCCAGCGAGGACAGCAACTTCTTGCGGTCGTCTTGATCAGCGCTTTCGACGATGACGAGCATTGGCGGGATGGTTGCAAGCCAAGCCCGGATCGTTTCCATGTCTTCAGACACATCGACCAGCAGCCCCAATGCCGGAAGACCGACCTGACGCCACTGATCCGCCCGACCCTCACCGGCAAAGATTATCGCGTGAGCCCGGACGACTGGCTCTTCGTGAACTGGATTCTCAATCAGGTCCAGCACCGCCTGGCGTGGAATTCTCCGGTGTCCGCCGGGGGTTTTCCAGGAGGGCAACTGGCCATTTTCGACCCACAGCTGCGCGGTCCGGGTTGACACTCCCAGCAATTCAGCGGCTTTGGCTGTCGTCAAAACATCTTTCACGGTGTCGTCCACTTCTGTAGACGATGATATAGTAAAAAATGATAAATTTGCAAGAAATGGCAATTGCTTACGGTGCTTGTCAAACAGAGTTGACCGTCGGATAGACCGTGTCAAATCGGCTCCTTTGGCCGGAGACGGAGAGCATCCGGCTCGCAGCCTTCGCATAAAGCCTGGATAGCATCGCCGCTGGCTCATGACCGGGCGCGCGTCACATCGGCTAGGAAGTCGGCGAGCAGGCAATTGATGAGTTCCGGCGCTTCCCAAAACGGCGAATGCGATACGTTTAGGATACGGAAGCAAGTATCCTGCCACAGACTGGCGTAGGCGACGCTGTCGACGTAGTCCAAGTTGATGATCTGGTCGGTGTAGGTTCGTTCCGGGTCGGTCGCAGGTTGGAGCGATGTGGCGGAGCCTTCTCCGCCACAGGTGAACAGTTCTCAATGGTGGATTGCCTGGCCCGGGCGGCTAGCGGATTGCGACGCGGTGCGTTTGTGTCAGGCCGTGCTGCTCTCGGATCAGATCCGCAGCCCGTTCGCCGATAACGACGCAAGGCGCCATCGTGTTTCCGGTCGTGATCCGCGGCATGATCGAGGAATCCGCGATACGGAGACCTTCGATACCGTAGACTTTCAGCTCATTGTCGACCACCGACATGTTGTCACGACCCATCTTGGCCGTGCATGACTGATGCCAATAGGTGACCGCGGACTTGCGAATAAAGTCGATCATCCCGGCACGATCGCGCGCACCCGGCGCTGCTTCCCCGCTCACCAAAGGGGTGAAAGCTTCGCTGTTTCCGACTTCCCGGCACAGTTCGACTCCAGCCAGGGCCGCGACCATGTCTTCCGGCTCGCTCAATGAATTGGGCTCTATGTAGATTGGGTCGTTCGCCTCAGGGCCGCACAGGCGCAGCCGCCCGCGACTTTTCGGCTGTGCGAGACCGGCAAACATCGTCCAACCATGTTCCGGCGTTGCGATCTTCGCCTCCGCAGGTGCCGGCACCGGGAATTCGAGCTGGCATTGCAGGATATCAGGGTGGCTGAGGCTGGCATCGCTCTTCCAGTAAAGCGTCGCCTCGCAACCACTGCCACCGACGCCTTGCGGCTCGCGGTAAGCCCAGGTGCAACCGAAAGCGAGGTGATCCTGATGGTTACGACCGACACCGGGGAGGTGCTGAACGACGGAGATGCCATGGGCTCGCAGTTCGTCCTCGGGACCGATGCCTGACTGCATCAAAACCTTGGGCGTGTGCACCGCCCCCAGCGACAGGATCGTCTCATGGCGAGCGCGGAACTGCCGACGCTTGCCGCCGACCAGGGCTTCGACGCCGATGACTGTCCGTCCGTCGAACAGAAGCCGAGTCACGAGAGCACCCGTCAGAACCGTCAGGTTCGGATGCGACATTATCTGCGTGACATAGGAGCGGAAGACCGATTCCCGCTTGCCGCCATTGATGCGCAGTTCCGCGATGGATGCACCGCCGGCGCTCTCCATCATTTCTCCATTCGGGCTGTCATAGACCGGGATCCCGACCATCCCGGCCGCGCTGACAAGCGCCTGCGCGATCGGCTGCGGTGCATCCGGCTGAGCGACATGGACCGGACCACCAGTGCCCCGGCGAAACGGATCGGACTTGCCCTGCCAGTCTTCGATACGACGATAGTAACCGAGCACCGACTTGTATCCCCAGCGCTCGTCACCGGACTCAGCTGCGAAATGTTCCCAGTCTTCCTTATGCCCGCGGGCCCAGACCATGACGTTGATGCTCGATCCACCACCAAGGCCCTTTCCCATGCTGAGCGGAAGGCGGCGACCGGCGAGTTCCGGGGCCGGCTGCCCGACAAAACCCCAATCGCGCTCGGTTCCGAGATTGAGTGGCCATTGGGCGGGGTTCGAGACGCTTTCCGCTTCGTCATCGCCCCCAGCCTCGATCAGCAGAACACGAGCCTGCCTGTCTTCCGCCAGACGGGCGGCGACCACCGACCCGCTGGAGCCAGCGCCGCAGACAATGAAATCGAAGTCGTTCTGTTCGCTCACCAGCAGGCCATCGGGGCCTCCACGCAGGCCGGCTGCGGCTCGGTTCGTTGGTATTGTCTGTTCCATCTCATGTTCTCCTGGTTCGTCGTGGGCGGCCCCAAGTAGCCTGCATTAGTTTCAATTACAACGATTTTATCATTTATATCATTTTTTTGGCTCACATTTCTGCGAAGTTGCGAGTGAGCCCTGGAGCCGGACGACCGCGAGATAAGCGGATTCGCATCCGCGATCTGTGCATCCGGAAAATGTGATGAGCCGCGACAAGGTGAAGAGCGAGATACTCGCTGATGTGCGAGCCCACTCCAATTTTCGGCCCTGCCGAATGTGGCAGGCATGGCACCAAGAAGCCGTCTCGGTGGCCGCGGCGGCATAGCTCAACCGCAGCGGCCACGGGCAATTTTCTAGCTAGGTCCTCACCGATCCGATCAACGAATGAAGGTCGTGATGGGCTGGCACCCCGTCATGTGCTCAAGCGGTCGGAACCGTCCCACCGTCGATCACATGCTCTGTCCCGGTAATTGACGCTGCTCGGTCCGATGCAAGGAATGCAATCAGGTCGGCGACTTCTTCCGGCTTAGCGGGTCGTCCGAGCGGTATGCCGCCGAGCGAGTTCATGATGACCTGCAACGCGTCATCGTAGCTGATACCGGCTTGCTCGGCTATGCGCAGGGCCAGACCATTGGACCCCGGACTGGCGATCCAGCCGGGAGAAACCCGCACCACCCGCACCCCCTTCGGAGAAACCTCCTTGGAGATGCTTTTGCTATAGGTGTTGAGTGCTCCCTTGGCCGAGGCATAGCCGGTCGTCGCCTCCGGTAGCGGGAGATTTCTCTGGATCGAGGTGACATGGATGACGACACCACGTCCCTGAGCGACCATGCCGGGGATCAGAGCGCGATCCAGCCGGACCGCCGGGAAGAAGTTGAGATTGAACTCCTTGTCCCACTCCTCGTCGTTGAGCGCAGCGAAGCCGCCTGAGGGCGCCGACGAGCCGCCCAGCACGTTCACAAGGATATCGAGTCCGCCAAGATCCCGATGCACCGCATCGACGACAGCTTGAACCCCCGCCTTGGTAGTCAGGTCGGCTTCGACGAATGCCGCACCGGAGAAATCCGCCGGCTTGGTGCGAGCGGTGGTGAGCACACGGGCACCAAGCTCCTGGAACAGCGCCACGGTTGCGGCGCCGGCGCCCGAAGTGCCGCCGGTAATCAGGGCACGCCGCCCCTGCAATGTGAGGAACGGGGTCATACGGTGATCTCCAGTTCGGCGACCTTGTCGCCCGCGAGGACGAAGAGGAACCGCAGATCAATCGGGCTGCCAGGGAAGGTGCCGACGGCATGGGCCGCCACCTGGGTCTTGCCGTTCTCAGTGGCGATCAAGAAGGGTTCCACCGTGTAGCTGTATTGCCTGCTTTCATCAGCCATCCACTTGCGAATGGCATCACGACCCCTATGGGTCTTGCCCTTATCTTTCACGCTGCCGTTTTCGGTGAAGGCGGCTGCGACAGCATCGGGGCTGCCGTCCCGGTCGGCGTCGAAATAGGCTTCGATGCTTTTGGGTAGTTTGATCGTCATTTTAGTCCTCCAATCATGTTTTCAGCCCTTACCGGCTGCGGGCCGCGACCCTCTTGAGGCCGACCAGGACAATCTAAGGCTGGATGATTGACATGATAACTGGGACAAAGCAGGATGAGGCATTGCGGAAAGAGGGATAATGACGCGATCTGTTCTCGCCGACCTGGATGCTGTTCTCGCCATCGCCCGCCAAAGCTCGTTTCGCGCGGCCGCGCTCGACCTCGGCATGTCCACCACAGCCTTGAGCAATGCCATCGCAAAGCTTGAACAACGCCTGGGCATTCGCCTCTTCAACCGAACAACGCGGAGCGTCTCGCTCACCGATGCGGGAAGGACCTTCGTCGAGCGCGTTGGCCCCGCGATGACCGACATCCACGATGCCATGCTCGCGGCTCAATCGCTCCAAGAGACTCCAACCGGCACATTGCGCATCAATGCATTTGCGTCGGCAGCCCGAGAGGTGATGGCGCCAATCATCCTCTCCTTTCTGCGGCGCTATCCGCAGGTGCATGTCGATCTGGTCACGGAGGGGCGGCTCGTCGACATTGTTGCGGCCGGCTTCGACCTGGGCCTGAGGCCGGCCGATCTGGTGCCGAATGACATGATCGCCGTTCAACTCGGTCTGGAGCGCAGGAATGCCGTCGTCGCATCTCCGGACTTCCTGCGCACTCATGGCACACCAATCGTTCCGGCCGACCTCTACCGATTCCGCTGCATCCGTGCGCGTCTTCCCAACAACGCCTTGTTTCGGTGGAAATTTGAGAAGGACGGGAATGCTGTCCAGATCGATGTGCAAGGCTCGATCACCCTCGATGAATCAAGCCTTGTCAGGATCGCGGCTCAGGATGGAGTTGGTCTCGGATACGTCATGGAGGCGGATGTGCGCGATGACATTGAGGCCGGGCGACTCGTGCGGGTTCTTGAGGACTGGACCCCCTCTTTGGCGCCACTAGCGCTGTATTACCCTGGCAGGAAGAATCCGCCGGCTGCCTTTACTGCGTTCATTCAGGCTGCCCGCGATTTTGCCAATAGATGATTGCCCAGGTGCACAGATCAACGCTTTCGGGACATTGTTGCAGCAAAGCCCGCAGTTGAAGGGCTACGAACCGCATACCGCTTCATATCGTAATCTTTGCAGTTGGTGGGTTCAGAACCGGCGGCTCCTCGCCTTAGCCGTGGCTGCGGCAGGATTGCGCCAGAAGGTGATATCCGTCTGGGCGTCGATCACGGTCGTTCTTCGATTCCATTTCAGTCGCTAAGGGCTCATCGGTCATCCCCCACTAGCGGGCATTCCATTTGGCAGCGTCCCGTCGGTTCTGCAGGAGGGCGTTGGACGGTTGGCGGAAAGGAAATGGTTTTGCAAAGCAAAGGCGACCTTATCGCAAGTAGGTCGGAGCGAGTCACTTCGCTGAATTTCAAGCCTGGCCGTCTGCGTCGTCGTCCTGAATGACTTGATAGCGACCGACTGAAAAAATCAGGCAAGGTCGCCGATTAATCCAACCGCTCGCGGGTCTACATCTGTCAGCGCACGCTGATGCCGTTGAGGAACAGATCAACGAGATGAGCGACGCGCGTTTTCGTTGGGCCGTCCTTATCGAGCGCAATAGAAATTGCGCTAACTACATAGATAAGATCGGCGAAAGTGACCTCCCGCCGGATCATGCCAGCTTCTTGCGCGCGCCGAAGCAAGCGATTGCCTTCGGCGGTAATTGCATTGCAGCCGGGCGTACCACATTCAATGACCATCCCCAGAGAAGCGGCAAGACTTTGATAGGTGCTCGTGCTCATCGAAAGCTCTTCGAGATACGCGCGCATGGCGGCGTTAGGATCATGATCTGCATCTCGCGCGCGGCTTGCTTCCGCGACGGACAGGAACCTCCCGTTGCTGGTGGCGGCTAGGAGCTCTTCGCGTGTCGGGAAACGGCGATACAGCGTGCCAATTCCAACCTTCGCGCGCTTCGCGACTTCCTCCAGCGCAACTCCCGCTCCCCTTTCGAGAAACAATTCTTCCGCCGCGACGAGAATACGTTCGCGGTTGCGTTGTGCATCGGCTCGCAGCCCAGACTCGTCGCTCATTTTTTCCTACACAGTCTTGCTAAGTGGAGAGTGCCTCCTTATTAAAAGTGGAGCAACCCTCCATTTTTGTATAAAGGCATTCGGATGACTGGGCGATTTGAAAACAAGGTCGTAGTGATTACCGGCGGGAGCGACGGTATCGGCTTGGCAACGGCAAAACTCTTCGCAGAGGAAGGCGGCCGAGTTTACATTACCGGACGCCGGCAGGAACTGCTCGATGAAGCTTTGAAACATATCGGCCACGGGGCTATCGGGGTACAAGGCGATGTCACCAACCTCGCCGACCTGACTAGGCTCTACGAACGTATCGAGCGTGACCACAACAAGGTCGATGTTGTTTTCGCCAATGCCGGAATTCACGAGGTTGTTCCGCTCGAGGCGATCGACGAAACTCACTTCGACACCATGTTCGGCCTGAACGTTAAGGGTATGGTCTTCACCGTGCAGAAAGCACTGCCGCTTATGACCGACGGAAGTACGATCGTCCTCAATGGCTCGATCGCCGGCTCTAAAGGACTACCAGGTCAGTCGCTTTACAACGCCAGCAAGGCAGCAGTTCGCTCGTTCGCGCGAAGCTGGACGACCGACCTCAAGGAGCGAGGCATTCGCGTCAACGTCGTGGCACCTGGCGGTACTGAGACACGCCTTATTCGCAGCTATCTTGACACGCGACCGGGAGCGGAAGACGCCCTGACTCAGGGGGTGCCGCTTGGGCGATTGGGACAGCCGGACGAAGTGGCGCGGGCGGTGCTCTTCTTGGCATCCAAAGATAGCAGCTTCGTCGCTGGCCACGAACTCTTCGTGGATGGTGGCGTCGCAGCCGTCTGACAGGACAGACCAAGGGCCGCTTGATCGGCCTAGTCGGCGCTGTCATGGGGCGGAAACAAACATGCGGCCCGCCATGGGCCTCAGTGCCGGATGCGTGAGCAGCCGCTGGACAAGTGATCGTCACCGGGATCGGCGGAGACGGCCGAAGAGCCGGCTCCGTGCCGTCGGCATAGAGCGCGCTCCGCTCGCACCGAGCGGATGGCCAGAACAGTGCGAACATTCTTTGAGACACAGGCCGTGGTCCACGGCGGTCGTTTCCCACGAGGCTCCGGAAAACCCTACGGCGCTATATGGGAGCGCGGGTTTCCTCCGCCTGCTACGCTTGCCTGCGGCTCGCTCCGCCCGGCGGCGCTGCGGCTGGAAACGACATGGACAGCGCTGCGTGCAGACTTTGCTCGCCGATCGCACCGGCGCGACGTAAACGACCGCCCGCGCCATGATCAGCGCCGCAAACAGGGCGCTCGGACTCGAGTCAATCCGACCACCACGAAATTTCGGTCCGGGTTCAGGCAGGCTTGCGAATCACATAAGTGTGTGCTTATGTGTCTCCATGATCGAACATGATATTTTCCGCGCTCTGGCGGATCCGACTCGCCGCACGATATTCGAAAAGCTGGCGAACGGCAGCATGAATGCCAGCACCCTGCGTCAGGGAATGGATATCAGCCAACCGGCGATGTCTCAGCATCTCGCCGTATTGCGAGCGGCAAGGCTGGTGCGGGAGCAAAAGGAGGGCCGCTTCGTGAACTATGAAGTCGATCCGGACGGGCTGGCCCTTATCGCGCAATGGCTGGCGAAATACCGCGCCTACTGGCCGGCTCGCATCGACGCTCTCAAGCTCTTGCTGAAGGATATGGATCAATGAACGACGTGAAAACCGAAGTGCAGGCGAAGGTGCAGGAAAGCGGTTTCGAGCAGAGATACGAACTGGACGCGTCGCCGGAGAAGGTCTGGCGGGCTATCAGCATCGCGGAATTCCGGGAGAAGTGGCTGCCGAGGGAGGCGCTTGCCGATCCGCAGTCGCTCTCCGAAACGCCGGGCAAGGAAATCCGCTACAAATTGCACGATGATACCCCGCCGTACCTCGAAAGCACCGTCACCTTCACGATCGCCCCGAATGGATTGGGCGGAACCAGCCTGCGGATCGTCCACGAGCTGACCGGCGCGACCTTCGAGCGGCTGACGAAAACGGTCGCCAACGGCAACAGCCAGACCCTCATGCTCGCCGCCTGACGCGGCAAGCCTTCCCCAAAATCTCGAGTGATTGGAGTTCGCCGATGCGCGAAGTGATGCAACTCGTCCCTATGGTCGTCGAACAATCCAGCAGAGGAGAGCGGTCTTTCGACATCTATTCCCGCCTGCTTCGTGAGAGGATCATCTTCCTCAGCGGGGAGGTAAACGACACCGTCTCGGCACTTGTCTGCGCACAATTGCTGTTTCTCGAAGCCGAAAACCCCAAAAGGCCGATCCATCTCTACATCAATTCGCCAGGTGGCGTCGTAACCAGCGGTCTCGCGATGTACGATACGATGCGTTACATTCACGCCCCGGTGCATACGCTGTGCATGGGGACCGCCCGCTCGATGGGCTCGTTCCTGTTGATGTCCGGCCAGCCAGGCGAACGCACTGCGCTTCCCAATGCCAGCATCCACATTCACCAGCCGCTGGGCGGTTTCCAAGGTCAGGCATCGGACATGCTGATCCATGCCGAGGAAATGCAGAAGACCAAGCATCGCATGACACGGCTCTACGCGAAGCATTGCGGCCGCACCTACGAAGAATTCGAGCAAGCGATGGATCGCGACCGCTTCATGACGGCGGAAGAGGCATTGGAATGGGGCCTGATCGACCGCATTCTGCAGATTCGGGAAGATGCCATCGACCACGTCGATGCGACATGAAACGAGCCTGGCGCAATCCGGAAACAATGTGCCGCGCTCCGTCAGCATTTCCTCGACCAGACGCAGGCTCAACGGGAACCGGTAATAGAGCCAGACCGCATGGGCGATGATCTGCGGTGGGAAACCATGGCGCTTGCAGCTGACGGCAGACATTGTCATGCTGCCGTCCCTATGCTGCAAATGCTGATGCGGGTTTACGCGACAACACCGGTGGGGCCTATTCGGCCGCCACCTTCCTCGCCCCGGTACCATCAAGATGGGCGATGACTTCTTCGACATGCATGACGTCCGCATATTTGTGATGCAGGTCGAAGAGGTTCATCTTGTGGACGAGTTCATGCCGGTCGTAGGTGCATTCCTCGACAAGGCTGACATGCAGGCCGTTGGAATAGCCATCGACGCAGCTGGAGCGAACGCAGCCGCTGGTGCTTTCGCCGCAGACGATCAGGCTCTGCACGCCGAGAAGGTTGAGGTGCGAGATGAGCGGCGTGCCCTGGAAGATGCTGGCGCGTTGCTTGCGAATGACGACGTCGCCTTCCTGCGGCGCGAAATCGGCCCAGATCTCGTAATCGTCGGCGAAGCGCTGCACAGCGGAAGGCTTCTTGCGCCGCGTCGCGCCGACACCCTGGGGTGCCGCCATCGGGCGGTTGTCGGAAGTGCAGTAGAAGATCGGGATGCCGGCGGAACGCACAGCGGCGATCAGCTTCTTGGTCGGCTCGATTGCCTTGTGGGCATAGATGCCGCAGCTGCTCGGATACTGATCAACCAGGCTCACCGGCGCAACCGGACCGCCGCGATAGGCGAGATTGTAGAGGTCGATCAGCACGAGCGCCGGGCGCGGGCCGACGAAGGTTTCGCGCTGGTAGGGGGCATAGAGCTTCACGAGATCGGCGGGAATGACATCCGCCCAGGCATGGTCTTCAAAACGGTCGGGGGTCATAGGTTCCTCCTTTGATATTGGCGGCTGGGCAGTCTCCGCCCGGATCAGGCCGGGCGGAGACTGGAGATCATTCGGCAGCGATACGAGCCGCCATGCCCCGGCCGGAAGGCAGGTCGAACATGCCGTCTTCAAGCGTGTTCAGATATTCGACCACCTCCTCGCTGGGGCGGACATTGGCATATTTGGCATGCATGTCGCAGAGGTTGATAGCGTGGCTTGCCTGGCTGCGGTCGAAGCAGCCGTCTTCGACAACGGTCAGCCGGAAGTTCTGCGAGAAGGCATCGAGCACGGTCGCCCGTACGCAACCCGAAGTGGTGGTGCCTGTGACGATCAAGCTGTCGCAGCCGAGGAGCTGCAGGTAGGACTGCAGCGGCGTGCCCGCAAAGCCGGAAGGCTTCTGCTTGCGGACCACGAGGTCCTGAGGACCGGGGGCGATCTCGTCGACGATGTCGTTTCCGTCGCGATTGGTCACTTCGGTAACCGGCGTTTCGCTGCGCCGGCTGGACTTCCAGCTCCACGAGCCAGAGTCCCAGTTGTCGGCGCGGCGCGTGCCGGTCGTGTAGATGACCGGAATGCCCTTGCCGCGGCAGACCGCGATTAGTTTCTGCAGGACGGGGATCGCTTCCCAGGCGTCTTCGCCGCAGGAGGTGCGCCATTTCTTGATGCTTTCGAGGATCGGCTTCGGCTCCTCGTCGCAGAAGGCGTAGTTCACGTCGATGATGACGAGGGCAGGCCGTTTGCCCCATTCGGCCAGCGCACCGAAGCCGGCTGCGGCGAACACCGCTTTGTCGCGCTCGGTCAGAAACTTGTCCCAGATGCGTTCGGTCATGTCAGTCCTCCTTTGGGGGGTGATGGCTCGCGGCATTCGCGGCACTGGTGCGCAACATGTGGCTGGCATAAGCCGAGAAACCGAACATGGTGGCGACCAGGACCGCACCGCCCGCGAGGAAGGCGGTGGTCAGTCCGACGAAGCTGCCGAGCACGCCGAAGAGCGCCGGGCTGATCGTTTGGGAAAACCGGTTGACGAGCAGGCGCAGCCCCATAAGCTTGCCGTGTTGGTTCTCACCGACGGCATCGACCATGATCATCATGCTCACTGGCAGGTTCACGCCCGCTGCGGCACCGAGGATGAACATCAGCAGATAGGTCAGCACCGCATTGGGCGCGGCGATCGGTGTCAGGACGACGCAGATGGCGGCGACAAGGCCGGCAGCGGTGAGGATACGCTCCAGCGAGAAGCGCCGCATCAGCGCCTTGATGACGAAGCGGCTCAGCATTCCCGCCAGTCCCTGCCAGGAAAGGAGCGCGGCGATCTGGAAGGCGGAATAACCGAACTGGTCCAGATAGACTGGCAGGAAGCCGCTATAGAGCGCCTGGATGTACATGATGATGAATGTGCCGACGAGGCCGAACTGTACGGGGCGGTGCGCGGTGAGGCCAATCCCCTGCCGGTAGCTCGTCGTGACGCCACGAAACGATAGGATGGAGCGGATTTCCCCGTCTTCGGGAACCGGGTGTGGGTAACGCCGGCTGAGCCAGGCGAGCAGCAGCATGAATACTGTGGTGGCTACGGCCGAGGCGATGAAGGTGGATCGATAACCTTCCGCAGGAAGCGTAAAGCAAGACGCGAGGAGCCCGCCGATCAGCGGCCCGAGCATGCTGCCGCCGGACATCCACATGGAATAGGTGGTGATCGCCTTGTTGCGGGTCTCCCGGTCGCCGGTTGACACCAGAACCTGCAGCGCTGTGGCCATGATGATGATGCAGGCGCCCATGAAAAGCTGCGAGATCGTCAGCATCGGCACGCTGATCGCGAAGACGGTGTTGAGCAGCGAAATCAGCAGCAGGACCGCGCCGACCTGCAGCATCTTCATCGGCCCGATGCTGTCGATCAACTGGCCTGTGGGCATGGCGATGATGATCGGCAGCAGGGCGCGTGAGGTGACGATCAGGCCGATTTCGAGTGTCGACGCTCCCATTTCGGCGGCATAGAGCGTGAAGAACGGCGCCGCCATGCCGGTGATGGCGAAGAACAGGCCTCCGCCGAAAATCCCGAAGCGCCGAAAGGTATTAGCTTGCATAGTGGCACGCCGTCTCGCGGGTTTTTGAATAGGGTTTCAGGACCATCTTGTGGGTGCGGCAATAGTCCGTCGCCTTGGGACAACGGGATGCGAAGGAGCAACCGACCGGGAGGTTGAGCGGGCTCGGTAGCTCGCCCGACAACGGTTTCTGGATGCGCGCTTCTTCCGCCTCGGGATCGGGGATCGGCACGGCCGAGATCAACGCCTGCGTATAGGGGTGAGCCGGATTGTTGAAGACCTCGTCGGCCGGGCCGTATTCCACGACTTCGCCGAGATACATGACGGCGATCTTGTCGGAGATATAGCTGACCGTCAGGAGATCGTGGGAGATGAAGACGAAGCTGACGCGGAGCTTCTGCTTGAGATCAACGAGAAGGTTGATGATCTGCGCCCGTACCGAGACGTCGAGTGCTGACGTCGGCTCGTCGGCCACGACCACGGAGGGTTTCAAGGCGAGGGCACGGGCGATGGCGATGCGCTGTCGCTGGCCGCCGGAAAGCTGGCTCGGGTAGCGATGCATGTAGCTTTCGTCAAGGCCGACCTGGCCGAGAAGTTCGCGCACGCGAGTCTCGCGCTCGGCCTTGGTACCCCAGCCTGTCACGACCAGCGGTTCCTGGATGATGTTGAAAAGCGTCATCTTCGGATTGAAGGACGAGGACGGATCCTGGAACACCATCTGAGCCATGCCGTCGATAAAGATATCTCCGGATGTTGCCGGATCGAGGCCGAGGAGAAGTCGCGCGACGGTGCTCTTGCCGCAGCCAGATTCGCCGACGATGCCGAGCGTTTCGCCCTTTCGGATACGCAGCGAAATGCCGTTGACGGCCCGCACCGTGGGCGGTTTGCGCCAAGGCAGGGAGCTGCGAGTGGTGAAATGCTTGTGTAGGTTGTTAATCTCGACGACGACGCGGTCCTCGCCTGCATCCGCAGCCGGTTCCATCGGTGGAATGAGGGCGCGCTCCATCTGCCGGCCGGCGCCGAGGCCCTCCGGCAGCCAGCACGCTGCAGCATGGCCGTGGCCGCGCGGTTCCAGCTCAGGAGCGACCTCGAAACAGCGGCGATGCGCGCCGGCACAGCGGTCCTTGAAGGCGCAGCCCGTCACGGGCAGTTTCATGTCCGGCGGGAAGCCCGGAATCTGCGCCAGCCGGCGGCGCTCCAGCTGATCGACCGGCGGGATCGTATCCAGCAGGCTCTGGGTATAGGGATGGCGCGGGCGGGCGAAGATGTCCTTGACCGGGCCGAACTCGACCAGCTTGCCCGCATACATCACGCCCACCTTGTGGGCGAAACGGGCGACGAGCCCGAGGTCGTGGGTGATGAAGATCATCGCCGCTCCGGTCTCCGCCGTCAGCTCCTTCAGGAGCTCGACGATCTGCGCCTGGATCGTCACGTCGAGCGCGGTGGTGGGTTCGTCGGCGATGACCAGCCGCGGCCTGCACGACAGGGCCATGGCGATCATCACGCGCTGCCGCATGCCTCCCGACATCTCGAACGGATAGGATTCGATGCGGCGGGCGGCGTCGGGAATGCCGACGCGGTCGAGCCAGCTGATTGCTTCGGCCCGGGCCTTTTCCCGTGACAGGCCGAGATGGCGCATGATCGGCGGGATCATCTGGTTGGAGATCCTCATCACCGGGTCGAGGGACGACATGGGGTCTTGAAAGATCGTACCGACCAGGCGACCGCGCACCTCGTTGAGCTGACGTTCGCTCAACCGGTTGAGATCGCGTCCTTCGAGATTGATTTCGCCGGAGACGACCTTGCCCGGATAGGCGAGGAGGCGCAGCAGCGACATCGCCATGGCGCTCTTGCCGGAGCCGGATTCGCCGACGATCGCGACACGTTCGCCCTGGTTGATCTGGAAGGAGACGCCGTTCACCGCCTTGACGGTGCCTTTGTCGGTCAGAAAATGCGTATGCAGGTTGCGGACGTCGAGCAGCGCGCTGCGAATGGGGCGGAGTTCGTTCATCGATTTTGATCCCGATCTTGAGCCACGGTTGTTTGCGCGAACGTCATTTGCGCGAGCGGGGGTCGAGCACCTGGCGGATGCCGTCCGACAGGAAGTGCAGGCTGATGGCGATGAGCAGGATGACCGCTCCCGGCAGGGTGGAAATCCACCACGCCTGTTCGAGATAGGTCTGGCCGTCGCGGATCAGGTTGCCGAGCGAGGGGGCGGGCGGCATGATTCCGAGCCCGAGGAAGCTCAGGCCCGCCTCGACGAGGATGGCGTTGGCGGCCGCGATCGACGCCGCCACGAGAAGCGGTGCCAGCGTGTTGGGGACGATGTGCCGGGTCATGAGCCACATCTGCGATGCCTTCACCGTGCGGGCGGCGTCGATGTAGGCCCGTGATCTCAGGCTGAGCACCAGCGATCGCTGCAGCCGGATGAAGCGTGGCACGTCGGACAGCGAGATGGCGAGCACGACCGGCAGCATCCCCGTCCCCATGACCGATACGAGGCCGATGGCGAGCAGCAGCGAGGGAAAAGCGAGGAAGATGTCGGTGATGGTCATCATCACCCGGTCGATCACTCCGCCGAAGAAACCCGCCAGAGTTCCCATGACAAGGCCGACGGTAAGCGACAGCAGCGCCACCGCGAAGCCGACGAACATGGAGATCTGCACGCCGGCGAGCGTGCGGCTGAGAATATCGCGCCCCATCCGGTCGGTGCCGAACAGATGCACGAATGACGGCGGCTTCGTCATCGCGCGCAGGTTGGTCTCCAGCGGGCCGGGGATCGGCAGGAACGGACGGAACACGGTCAGCAGCAGGATGGGCACGAGGATCATCAATGCGAGCTGCACCCGGCGATTGGACAGGAGCCGGATGGTCCCGTTCAGGCTCGAAAAATTGAACTGGATGGATCGATGGGCGGGCAGGGGGATAGAGATGAGGGCCATGATTCTGTCTCCGGATCAGAACTGCACGCGCGGGTCGAACACGCGGTAAATCAGGTCGGTGGTGAAATTGATCGCAACGAAGATCATCGCGTAGAAGACGATCAGGGTTTGAACCATCTGATAGTCGCGGCTATTCATGCCGCCCACGAGAAGGTTGCCGATGCCCGGCAGGGTGAAGATGAACTCCACGATGACGGTGCCGTTCAGAAGGTTGCCGAAGCTCAGCCCGATCACGGTAACGATGGGCAGGGCGGCGTTTTTCAAAGCATGGCGGAAAAGCACGTGCAGTTCCGACCAACCCATCGAGCGGGCGGTCCGCACATAGTCCTCGTTCAGCACTTCGAGAACCGAGGTGCGGGTGATGCGCGCCAGCGTCGCGATCTGGGCCATCGACAGGACGAGGACGGGAAGGGCGATGCGGCGCAGCAGCATCGCCGGATCGTCGAGCGAGACCGTGCCGCTCGCTGGAAACCATCCGAGCGTGAGCGAGAAGATCAGCAGACAGACGAGCGAGGTCCAGAACGGCGGCATCAGGTCGAGCACCATGGCGACGCCGGTGATGATATTGTCCAGCATCCGGTTGCCCTTGTGGGCCATGTAGGCGGCAAGCGTTCCGAGCGGGATCGAGATCAGGACCGTCAGGAAGATGGTGCCGAGCGCGATCGACACCGTGACCGGCAAGGCGCCGAGGATCAGGCCTACTATCGGCAGCTTGGTGGTGACGGTCGTGCCGAAGTCAAGCACCGCCAGGCGGCCGAGGTAGGTCAGGTATTGAACTGGAAGGGGATCGTTCAGCCCCATCTGGCCGCGCATCTGATCGAGCGCAGCGCCGGAGAGGTTGTCGCCGGCCATTGCCGAGATCGGATCTCCGGGTATCAGTCGCATGGTGAAAAACACCAGGGTGACGACACCCAGAACCGTCACGAACAATTGGACAAGACGCTTGAAGCTATAGGTCAGCATGGCCGGCGATCCCCTTTCGGTTTACTTGTCGACTTCCCAGAAATTCACTTGCGCCAGGTAGTTGATGTTGACGCCGGTGACGTTGGGCTTGCTGGGCCAGTAGACATTGTTGGCCAGGGCAGGGATGTAGGGAAGATCGGTCATGGCGATCTTCTGCGCCTTGGCGTAGAGGCCCATCCGCTTTTCCGGATCGGCTTCGGCCCGGGCGGCCTCGATCGCCGATGTCAGTTCGGGATTGTTGTAGCGGGCGCCGTTCAGACCCTTGGGCGCGATGTTGTCCGGATGCAGATAGCTGAACAGGATCATGTCCGGGTTGACCGCCGGCAGAAGGCGGGTGGCCGTCATGAAGTCGCCCTTGTTGCGCCGCTGGTTGAACGTCGGCGTATCGACCAACTCGAGCTCCATCTTGATGCCGACCTGGCTCAGGTAGTCGATTTCGAACTGCTGCTGCTCGGTGACGCCCTGCGCCGAGGTGTTCAGGGATTTCAGCGTGAAGCCGTTGGGGTAACCCGCTTCGGCCAAAAGCTTCTTGGCCTTTTCGGGATCGTATTTGTATTCCGGCGCGTCCTTCGAGAAGACGTCCATCCACGGCATCAGCATCGAATAGGCGGGCGCCTGCAGCGTCGGCGCGATCGCCGCGGTGATTGCCGGATAGTCGATGGCATAGGCGATCGCCCGGCGTACCCGGACATCCTTGAGGATCGGATCCGACAGGTTCATGACCTTGATCGACGATGCGTAATTGTCGACATGGTTCATCTTGAACCCGGCATCCTTGAGGATCTGGAGCTGTTCCTCCTTGCTCTGGCGCATCAGGAGGTCGATCTCGCCGTTGCGCAGCGCGATGGCCGCGGTGGCATCGTCCTTGATGATGTGGAAGTCGAGGGTCGCGATCGGTGCCGGACCCTTGTAGTAGCCGTCATGGCGCTTCAGGACGATCCGGGAGTTGACGTCGATGGAATCCAGGTAGTAGGGGCCGGTCCCGACGGGTTTCCAGCGCACCTGGCCGCCGGCCGCTTCGATCGCTTCCTTCTTGACGATCTGGCCCTGGTGGTAGTTGGCCACCGTGTGCAGGAAGCCGCCGTTTGCCGCCTTCAGCTTGATGACCACGGTATAGGGATCGGGAGCCTCCATCGTGTCGATGCCGGTCAGTTCCGAAACGTAGGGGGATGCGGTGGCCGGATCGAGGACGCGCTTATAGCTGTAGAGCACGTCCGCCGCGGTGAACTCTCCATAACCCTTCTGCCACTGGACGCCCTTGCGCAAGTGGAAGGTCCAGGTGACGTTGTCCTTGGTTTCCCAGGACGTGGCGAGATCCGGGACGATCTGGCCCGTCTTGCTGTCATAGGTCGTCAGGCCGCTGAAGATGTTGAAGGCGATGTTCTCGTTTTCGATGCGGAAGATGTTGGACGGGTCGAAGCCCGCCGGGTCGTCGTAGAAGCGGACGATGAGGGTCTTGTCCTCCGCCGCGGCGGAAACGCGGGCCGGAGATACCGCGGCCAGCAGGGTGGCGCCGGCAAGGAAGGCGGCGGACAGCCAGGATCGACTGGAAAATTTCATTGTTGGTTCCCTGTGTTACGCGGCTGACAAGGGGAGGAGGCCGCGCCGACTGGTGGAAAGGGATGGCCTGCGCGAGGAAGCCGCGCAGGCCGGAAGCACAGGTCAGCTTGCCTTCCGCAGCGGCTCGGCCATGCCGGCGAGATATTCCTTGGCCATGTCGAGGGAGACCACGTCGGCATATTTGTGGTGCATGTCGTAGAGGTTGATGTAATGCGAGGCTTCGGTGCGGTCGAAGACGCATTCCTTGACGACGCCCATGCGGAAGCGTGCCGTCGCGCCGTCGACCACGGTGGCACGGACGCAGCCGGACGTGGTTTCGCCGCAGACGATCAGCGTGTCGATGCCGAGGCTCTGTAGCTGGAAGGCAAGCGGTGTGCCTTGGAAACCGGACGGGGCAGCCTTTTCGATCACCAGCTCGCCGGCGATTGGCTTGACCTCGTCGACGATCTGCTGGCCCTTCTCGATCATCTCCTGCGGCATCTTGGGCTTGGCACGGTTGCGGCGACCCCACGGGTTCACCCCGGAATGCAGCCCCTTGACGTGGATGACCGGCACGCCGGCGTTGCGCGCTACGGCCAGAAGTTCGGCGGTCTTGTCGACGGCTTCCCAGCCTTCGAGCCCGGTCGAGCCCTTCCAGGTCTTCATGGACTCGAAGATGTCTTCGCGCTTCAGCCCGAGGACCGAGTAATAGATATCGATGAGGAGCAGCGCCGGCTTTTCACCGAAGCCGTTCAGCTCCTTCTTTCCCCAAAGCTCCGTATGCTGCTTGTCGCGTTCCGACAGATAAGGTTCCCATCCATATTCCATTGATCCAACCTCCGTTGCGGTTTTTGTCCTGACGCAGGCGTAATGCGATGGTGTGGGCTCCAACATGCCTAGTAGATTGCCAATTACATACCGCAATCCGTAGCAGATTTGCCTATTTATGCATCACGCTATTGAAATGCTAAGAATTACGGCATGCTTTAGTCAAACGAGTATTTTCAAGGGTTTCCATAAGGTGTACTAATGTCTCCATGCATGTGCCCCCACTCCATCTGCTGCGTTCGTTCTCCGAAGCTGCCCGGCTCGGCAGTTTCTCCCGCGCCGCAGAGACGCTGAACGTCACGCAGTCGGCGGTAAGCCAGCAGATACGCCAGCTGGAGCTGCAGGTGGGGACACCGCTCTTCCAGCGCGCCGGACGGCAGATTGCGCTGACGGATTTCGGACGGGTCTATCTGGAACTGGTCGGAGGGCCGATCACGGCGCTCGAGGAAGGGCATACGGCGCTGAAGGCGATGACGGGGCGAAGCTCGGTCGTCTTGCGGCTGTCGCGGTCTTTCGCCCTGCACTGGCTTGCGCCGCGCATGCCGGACCTCGCCCGCCGGCACCCCGATCTTTCGGTGACGTCGCTCTATCTCAATCCCGGCGACGCACTGGATGCAAACATCAGCGACGCGGTGGTGCTATCCACTCACCGGCAAAGCGAACTCTCTGATTTCATTATAGAACCGCTATTCGTCACGACCTTGTGCCCGGTTGCTGCGCCGAGCCTCGGTCCGGTCGATATCGAACGGCTTTCGGACTATCCGATCATCCACACCCTGCGCCGCTACAACGACTGGCAGACATGGTGCGAAGCCGCCGGGGTCCCTGTCGTCCCGCGCGACCACGGCTGGTCGTTCGAGAGTTCGAGCATGTCCTATGCGGCGGCCGAACATGGCCTGGGCATCGTGATGGCGGAGATCGAATTCGTCGCCGACGCCATCGCCCAGGGACGGCTTCGGCAGATCTCCCCGAGCGTTGCAAGCTCCGAACACCATTTCCACATCGCCTATACCCGCAGCCGCTACAGCCGGCCTCCCATCAAAAAGTTCCGCGCCTGGTTGCTGGAGCAGACCCAGCCGGCGGGTGGCAGTGCGAGCGCGTAAGCAGAATTGTCATCGAGATTGTTGATTGGCTCGGGGCTCCTGAGACGCACGAGCATGGGTCTTGGGCCGCACCTGTTGCATTCGCGGGACCGAACGGGGTAATTCTCCCCGCATTCTTATCCTCTATTTGCCTGGGGGGAGAATATGCCGATTCGTCGATGGCAGTCGGCGAACCGGCGCTTCAAGGCTATTCGACGGTGTTATCGCGTAAGCCCCGCATCAGCATTCGCAGCATAGGGACGGCAGCATGACAATGTCTGCCATCAGCTCCAAGCGCGATGGTTTCCCACTGCAGATCATCGCCCATGGGGTCTGGCCCTATTACCGGTTCCCGTTGAGCCTGCGTCTGGTCGAGGACGGAAAAGCCGTCATGTTGTCTCGACGCTTCGACCGGAACGGCGCCATCCGCATTCCATTTCTGTCAGCGATGGCAATGATGGGCGCCAAGGATGGCGAGCGCGGCAGTTACCCCGAAATTGTCGATGCGCTTGCGCAACACGGCGCGCAGGGGAAGACGGACGCCCATGCTCTCTATCGTCGGGTGGTCTTCAACGTGCTGATCTCCAATGTCGACCATCATCTGCGCAATCATGGATTCCTGTGGTTGGGTAAGGCCGGCTGGTCGCTGTCGCCGGCCTACGACCTGGCGTGAGACCGCCAAGGCAGTTGGCGCGCGGAGCAGCGAAATCAATCGCATGGTCAGTGCTTTTGAGCATGACGACCTAAAGCGAGCGCTTGCTTTATAGCTATTTAAGTAAATTAAAATGTTTTAGTCAAAACGTGAACAATGCCGGTGAGGGGCGGCCCAGCGAGGTGGCTTACAGGCTAAAAAGCCAAGCCGGGTCACCAAATTCTACAACTCGCCTTAGGAAAGTCCCTCCTGCCAAGCCTGGTACACGGTCCTTATGCTGGGGCGAAAACCCAGGCTGCGGGCGAGAGATGGGTCGACGTGCAGGTACCATGGATTTGCAAGGGGTTCGGAACTTGAAACCAACCGGGACCCAGCCATGCCCGCAAGTTCGTAGATGGAGGAGGGCGCTTCGTCGGCCAAGTTCACGACGTGTCGATCGAAAGCACCATCCAGCGCCAGCGTGACCGCCTGGGCGATGTCACGATGGTGGATCGTGCTCATGCGTTGCGCGGGATGCCAGGTGCTGACGTGCTCGGGAAGAGATTCGAGATGTCCGTCACCATCGCCATAGACGAAGGGGAAGCGAAGGATCGACCAGTTCAACCCGCTTTCGCGCAGTTCCTTCTCCGCGGCCACCTTGCTTGCGGGATAGGCGTGCTGTGGATCGACAGGGTCGTCTTCCCTTCCCGGATGCGGATTGTCCTTATTGTAGACATGGCTGGTGCTCGACATGATGAACCGCGCGTCGGGAGCATGGGCCTTCACGGCGGCAATCAGGTTGCGTGTCCCGTCGAGGTTGCTCTTCCAGATGAGATCGGCGTCTTGCGTGCGAAACACGGCTGCCAGATGCACGACAGCAGAAACCCCGAGGACGGCGCTCGTCAGGGTTGAGGGATCGAGAATGTCGCCCGTCACGGCTTCTATTCCTTCGGGGCAGCCCTTGCCCGCCCGAAGCAGGACGCGGCAGGCAAAGCCGGCCTCCGCCAGCCGCGGCAGAAGTCGCTCACCAACGAGCCCGGTGGCTCCCGTGATCAATACGGTCATTTGCTCAATCCTTTCGCAACAGGGTCTGCAGCCGTTCGGTCGCTGATTTGAGAACACGGATGGTCGTGGCCAGATCCGCCTCGTCGATCCCGCCGAAGGCAGCGTCGTGAATGAAAGAAAGATCAGGAATCCGGCGCCATAGCGCTTCCCCTGCAGCCGTCAACGTCAGCAGACGTTGACGTTGATCGCCTCCGTCCGATTTCTGCACGATCAGGCCCTTGCGGACGAGCGTGGCGATGATTCCACTCAAGGTCGCGCGTTCGAGCTCGAGTGCGCGGCCTAGGTCGCGCTGGACGGACGGGCCGTTGTTGACGAGATACCAGAGGACATACCATTGTGTGGATCCCAGATCGAAGGGCCGCAGACGCTCGTCCATGAGGGCCCGACCCGCGAAGTAACACCGCTTCGTCCATGCTCCCACGGAAAGATCTTTGGTGTCCGCCTGATCACGCATGGAAAAGCCTTGTTCATTTCGTTCGCTACCATACGATAGTTGCAAGGTAGCGAACGAATGTCAAGGCTCGATGCTGTCGGGTTCGGCGGTGTTCTCCGAGTGCTGGGCCAGAACGCTGGACGGCCGCCATCGACGAACGTGGCGCATGGCTTCACGGCAGCTTTGGCCTTGGAGCGTTCCAGATCGACCTCGCCGGCCCGGCTCGGTCGTGACTGTCACGCCGGCGATATCAGGGGCGGATGTTATCGCCACCGCTTTACATGGTCGATGAGTGCTCAAGTTTCGGAGGGAGATTGCGCCGGCTGGGGTAATAAAGAAAGAAGCCGGCAAACGGTGGACAATACTCCTGAAGGAGAGGGACCAACTGACCGGATTCGACATAGGGTTTGAAGGTGCCCTCCATCCCGAAGGTGACCGTTACGCCCGCCGCGCCTCGAGCTCGATTGTACGCCTGCCCGGATTGCCGTACGGCGTCGGCCTTTCCGTTCGCGCAACCAGTACTCGCTTACTATACCAATTCGGCAATTAGGCCTGATCTCCAAGGTGATGTTGGACCCACTTCACCTCTTCCGATGCGGTACGCCCGAAATGCCGTTTGAAATCGCGGCTGAATTGGGCGGGGCTGACATAGCCGACCGATGCAGCCACATCTGCAATTGTCCCGCTCTTGCGGGCGATCATCAGCCTTGCCTCATGGAGTCGCAGCGCTTTCACATACTGCATCGGACTTGAGCCCGTCAGGTCCTTGAAATGAACGTGGTACGAAGGGACACTCATTCCCACGCTTTTAGCGAGATCCGCGACGGCGATTTCGGCTGCGTAATTCTCCCGCAACCACGCCACGCTCTCGACCAGCTTTCCCGACGTTCCTTTCCGCTGCAAGGCCGCGATCACTGCGCCACCTTGCGGGCCTGATATGACCCGATAATGCAGTTCACGCAGGATAGAGCCTCCAAGCACGGCGACCTCGATCGGGCTACCGAGCATCATCAGCAAGCGTAGCAGGACGCCCTCAATGTCTTTGCTCATTTTGCTCGAGAGGAGCCCTATCGGCTTGGCGCTTGCGGGACCGGCGTGTTTCTCGACCTGCATGGCGATCTCGGCCGCCATCTGCATGTCGAATTCAAGATAGATAGCCAGCAGTGGCCGCTGTGGACTGGCCGTAGACGTCATCCGGAAGGGAACGGGTACCGAAACGGCAAGATAATGGTCCTCGTCGTAGAGGTAGACTTCCCCGTCCAAGATGCCGTGCTTGCTCCCCTGCAATACGAACACGGCCCCCGGCTTATAGAGAACCGGAACGTCATTAAGCACCGTTTCCGTACGTAGGATCCGGACGCAGCCGAGCGCAGTCTGATTGTAGCCGAGACGGGGAGCTCGGTGTCCAGCCAAGGCGACAAGCTGGTCATGTGTGGAGGGCGGCTTTTTGCAGTTCATAGGATTTGACAAAAGTTTGAGAGAATTAGCAATCGAATTGACGCGGTCTCTAGATTATCTGGCACATCGACGGTTAATCGAGGAGTTTCAGATATGTCGTCAAAGACTTTCTTCATCACGGGAGCGAACTCGGGTTTTGGGCTGGCGATTGCCACTGCCGCAATCGAAGCCGGTCACAAGGTCATCGGGACCATCCGCTCCGAAGCCTCGCGTGACGTGCTGTCAAAGAATCTCTCAGCGCTCCACCCGGTTCTTTGCGACGTCACCGATTTCGGGCGCATTCCTGCCGTGGTTCAGCAGGCGGAGGAAGAACACGGCCCAGTCGATGTGCTGATCAACAACGCAGGATACGGGCACGAGGGTGTGCTTGAGGAATCGCCGATCGAGGAGATGCGCCGCCAGTTCGACGTGAACGTGTTTGGCGCCGTCGCGGTGGCCAAGGCGTTTCTTCCAAGGTTCCGTGAACGCCGCAGCGGCTTTATCGTCAACGTCACGTCGATGGGCGGCATGATCACCATGCCCGGTATCGCCTATTACTGCGGCAGCAAGTTCGCACTTCAGGGCATTTCCGAGGTCATGCGTTCGGAAATGGCGCCGTTCGGTGTTCACGTGACAACCCTTTGCCCCGGCTCATTTCGTACAGACTGGGCAGGTCGTTCAATGGTCCGTACGGACCGTTCTATCCAGGATTACGACAACCTGTTTAATCCGATCCGAGAGGCGCGTCAGGCAGTGAGTGGCAAGCAGCTCGGTGATCCTCAAAAACTGGCCTCCGCCGTGCTGGTCCTCGTCGAGTCCGATAATCCTCCGCCGCAACTTCTCCTTGGCAGCGATGCGCTCAAGCACGTGACGGCGCGGATCGAGCGTCTGCAGCAGGAAATCGAAGCGTGGAAAGATGTGACGGTCTCCACGGACGGCTGACGTAAGGCGAATTTTGTTCTTGACCTTCTGCCTACTAGAAGGTAGACAGGTTGCATGAGCAATCTTTCAACCACCTCGGACGACATTCTGGCATCCACCCGAAACCTCCTGATGAGCGGCGGCTACAATAGCTTCAGCTACGCCGATATCTCGGAGATTGTCGGCATTCGCAAGGCCAGTATCCACCACCATTTCCCCAGCAAGGTTGATCTGGTGCGTGAACTGGTCAAGCGTTATCGGGAGGATGGTCAGGCAACCGTGGCAGTCCTCGAACAGAACGTTCCGAATGCACTGGACATCCTCAAGGTCTACGCAAACCACTGGGCCAAATGCATAGAGGACGCGAGCAGACCGTATTGTGTCTGTGCTCTGCTTGCCAGCGAGTTGCCCTCCCTCCCGCCGGAAGTCGCCATAGAGGTGACGGCATTCTTTCGCTTCATCTCTTTGTGGCTGGCTTCGGTTATGGAGCGCGGCTCCAGGCAAGGTACTCTGACGCTCACCAGTGAACCTCACGTCGAAGCCGAAGCATTTCTGGCGACGGTTTATGGGGCGATGCTTTCCGCGAGAGCCTACGGGAAACCGGAGGTTTTCGGGACGATCCTTGCACCAGCTCTCAATCGTCTCACGCCCACCGTCTCCCACTAATCCTGCGGCAGCCTAGCTCCTCAGGTACGCTCGCGTTCAACGGAACTACCAACTAGTAGGAAGAGAAAATGAGAAATATTTTCCCAGTCTTGGCCCTCGGCCTGGCGACTATCCTTTCCGCATCAACCGTTGCGGCACCCGCTCGTGCCGAAGATAAGAAAGCCGCGCCGATCCACGTCCGCGGCAGCGTAGTCACCTTTGCGGGATCGACGCTCAAGGTGAAGACCCGCGAGGGTGAGACTGTCGATATCGCGCTTGCCGACGACTGGAAGGTCGCCGGTGTCGCAAATGCCAAAGTCACTGACATCAAGCCCGGTGATTTTGTCGGAATCGCATCCCTTCCGAAGGCAGACGGTGGCGATGGCGCGCTTGAAGTCCTTATTTTCCCGCCGGCTATGAAGGGCCTTGGCGAAGGTAGCTACGGCTGGGATCTGAAGCCCGACAGCAGCATGACCAATGCGACGGTCGCAGATGCCGTTAAAGGCGTCGATGGCCGGACCGTTACCGTCACCTATCATGGCAAGGAAAAGAAGATCGCCATTCCGGATGGGACGCCTGTCGTGACCATTGCTGCGGCCACCAAGGATGATCTCATTCCCGGCGCCGTTGTCTTCATCACTGCCGAAAAGGCTGCGACCGGGCCCGTCGCCCACCAGGTGGTCGTCGGCAAGAATGGCGTGGTTCCCCCCATGTAAGCCACGCCGTCACTGGCCGGAGCAGCCGCCTCTGCTTCGGCCAGTTACAACGGATCGATGCTGCTTCATCTGCAGCCGTGGAATGTCACAGACGAGAGACGCTGAGATGAGCGCAAACGCCTCCAATGACAATGTCCAATACCCTCGGACGATCTTCATCCGCCGCCACTCCGTCGTGACCCGGCTCACGCACTGGTTGAACGTGCTCTGCCTGAGTTTCCTTCTCTTGAGCGGACTGCAGATCTTCAATGCCCACCCCGAGCTCTACTGGGGACATTACGGCGCGAATGGCGATCCTGCGGTGCTGACCATTGGCTCTGATGACGAAGGCGGCAATCCGGGTGGCTTCGTCCGCATCGCCGGACTAGAGATTCCCACGACGGGCGTCCTTGGCGTTTCCCAGGTTGATGGCCAACAGGCCTCACGCGCCTTTCCATCCTGGGCAACCATCCCTTCATTCCAGGATCTTGCGGCTGGACGGCGCTGGCATTTCTTCTTCGCCTGGCTGTTTGTGATCAATGGCATTGTCTATCTCGGTTTCAGCGTGCTGAGCGGACATTTCCGCAAAGACTTGGCACCAAAGCCCCATGAGCTTTCGCCGCGCCACCTCGGCCGCGAAATCCTCGACCACGCTCGGTTACGCTTTCCGGAAGGGGAGGAGGCCAAACATTACAATGCCCTTCAAAAGCTCACCTATCTGGCGGTCATTGTCATTCTGCTGCCTCTGATGGTTCTGACAGGCCTGACGATGTCACCCGGGGTTGACGCCGCTTTCCCCGCCCTCGTCGAGATCTTCGGCGGGCGCCAATCCGCGCGGACCATCCATTTCATCACAGCGTCGGGGCTGGTCATCTTCGTCATCGTCCATGTGGCAATGGTCGTCCTATCCGGGACTTGGAACAACATCCGCTCGATGATCACTGGACGTTATGCTATCCAGGAAAAAGGCCCACAATCATGAGCAAGCTTCTCACCCGACGCCGCTTTCTCATCGGCGGCACGCTTGGCGCAAGTGCTCTGACCCTTTCCGGGTGTGATCTGCTGGACCAGAACGCCGACTTCGCCAATGTCCTTCGCTCAGCCGAGCACCTGACCATGAAGGCGCAGAGACTGATTCAGGGGCGCGATGCGCTGGCGCGTGAGTTTGATGAAAAGGACATCTCTCCCTCCTTCCGTGTCAATGGAACGAGTGCTCCCGACAGCGAGGAATATGCGGAACTGTTGGAAGGCAAGTTTGCAAACTGGCGACTGAAGATCGACGGTCTTGTTGATCGGCCGCAGGCGTTTTCGCTCGCCGATCTGAAGTCGCTTCCCTCCCGCACCCAGATCACCCGCCATGACTGCGTCGAGGGCTGGAGTGCGATCGGCAAATGGACGGGCGTTCCGCTCTCCCAACTGTTGCTTCTGACCGGGATCAAGCCAACGGCGCGCTATGTCGTACTGCATTGTGCCGACGAACTCGAAAAGACGCTCGATGGAAGCGGCCGCTACTACGAGAGCATTGATCTCATCGACGCGGTTCATCCGCAAACCATCCTCGCCTACCAGATGAACCGCCAGGACCTCAGCGTCGGTCACGGCGCCCCCTTGCGTCTCAGGGTCGAGCGGCAACTGGGTTACAAACAGGCCAAGTACATCATGCGCATCGAACTGGTCGATAGCTTCGCTGGCCTGTGGGGCGGGAACGGCGGCTATTGGGAAGACCGCGGCTACGAATGGTACGCCGGTATCTAAGGCCATCAAATGGTAAACCACGGGATGACAGTCCATGAGCAGACGCAAAGTCCAGAAAGTCATGCCGATTTCAGCGACCGCGCCTTCACGACAGGTCGGGATCAATCAAACCAGTTCGATCCTCTCCGATCCTGACGGCCGATGGGTCGCCAAGCGGCAGGAGGCGATCAGCGATGCATTCGAGAAGCGTATGCGCCTGAAGGGCGCCCACGGCGGTGGGGCAAAAGTTCCATCTCACGACAGCTCACAGCACCTTGAGAGTTCGCGAGAGCCAGTCGGGAAACTCTCCGGCGAGAGCGATCGGATCGGCCGACATGAGTGGGACGAGAATACCCCATTTGGCAAGCATGTCGGCTTCTTCTGACAGAGCTCGCGCGCGCAATCTCATCAACCAATCAGAAAGTGGAAGAAAACAATGTCGAACAACCAGATCTCCCGTGCCCCGCGCGGCAACGACCAGTGGCTCAAGCAGTATTACTTTACCAGAGCGGCCTTCTCAGTGCTGTGGGTCGCGGCTGCATTGACTGCCGGACGGCATTCCTTTGCGGTGGCTGCCGCACTGCTGATCATCTATCCCGCTTGGGATGCACTCGCGAACGTTGTCGATGCGGCCAGGAGCGGTGGCCTTGCCGCCAACCGGAGCCAAGCGATCAACGTCGCAGCGAGCTCGGTCATGATGATTGCCGTGATCCTGGCGCTGACAATGAACATGAACTGGGTTCTCGGCGCTTTCGGCCTCTGGGCGATCTTTTCAGGGCTGTTGCAGCTTGGGACTGCCGTGCAGCGTTGGAAAACGAGTGGAGGTCAGTGGGCGATGATTTTGAGCGGTGGCCAATCCGCTGTGGCCGGCGCGCTCTTCATCTTTCAAGCGCAAATGCCGCAGGAGCCTTCTATCTCCACGGTCGCGGGGTACGCTGGCGTCGGGGCATTCTACTTCCTGGTTTCGGCAATATGGCTGACGATCGCCCTGTCGCGTCGCAGTATGCATCCCATCTCGTAAGCTCTACCTCGCGCCAATGAAACCGCTTGGAAGATATTCAAATGATGACGCATGATCCGGCAGAGCAACTTGCTTCCTATCGGAGGACCATCGACAACCTGGATTCAGCTCTCCTCTATATCCTAGCTGAACGCTTTCGCTGTACCGAGCAAGTCGGCCACTTGAAAGCCGAACGGGCGATGCCGGCGATCGATAACGAGCGAGAGCGACGCCAATTGGATCGACTGAGGAATATCGCCAATGATGTCGGCCTAAGTCAGCACTTTGTCGAAGGGCTGATGAGAATGATCGTGGGTGCTGTGGTGGAGCGGCACAGGGAGATTGCGGCCGAGAAGTAAAGTGTCTGCCGAGCCTGTCTCCTACCGCAGCGGTTGAATGCAGCCGGACGGCAGGGAAAATCAAATCTTCTTCGGGCGGCTTACCATGCGGGCGCATTCGCGAGATGGTCCGATACGGTCGAGATGAACGCGCGAAGACGCTGAAGACGTCGTAGGTCCCGGTGATATCCCATCCAGATGTCTCGCGCCGGCGGGGGCTTGGGCAGTTCCAATCTGCGGATACCCGGGATCTGATTGCCCACTACGCGGGGCAGGACGGCGATCCCTACGCCCTGCTTGCACATTCGCCCCTGGACGTTGCGGTTGTTCGATCGCAGGACGGGTCTCGCGTTCGGGAAACTCTCGACGAGCCAGGCGATATCGGGGAACTGCCCGGTCGAAGTATCGTGGGTGATCAGCCGGAAACCAGTCCCGTCGCCATATTTGGGGTCAGGCGACTCCTCGGCGATGTAGACGCCGTATTCGAGCCTGAAGAGCCGCCGCTGAATGACATCGGCAGTGTTGAACGGAACGATACGAAAAGCGACGTCGGCCTCCCTTTGGGCGAGGTTGAACAGGCGAGTGCCGGTCAGGATCTCGACGTCTACATTAGGGTAGGCTTTCGAGAAATCTGCCAGGATGGGAGGCAGGACATAGGCGCCGAACCAGTCCGCTGATGAGATACGCAGATTGCCTTTGAGGTTTTGCTCCTGCCCTGCAAGCCGACGCTCCATGGCCAGCGCGCCCTCTTCCATCTGCTCTGCCAGCGTGATGATCCCATGGCCCTCCTCGGTCAGCACGAGACCGTCCGCAGTCCGCTGGAAGAGTGTGTGGCCGATCGCCTCCTCAAGGGCGCGCAGCCGTCTGCCGACCGTCGGATGGCTTGTATGAAGGGCACGCGCAGCGCCGCCGAGCGTGCCGGATCGCGCAATAGCAAGGAAGATTTTTACGTCACTCCATTCCACAGCCATGCCCTTACAAAAATGAACGTCGGAAGTACAATACTGTCACTTCAAGTACAAATATAAACTTCTAGATTCAAGTCATCTTTTGAAAACAACTCGGAGACAAACTGATGAAAACCTGGCTCATCACAGGCTGCTCAAGCGGCTTCGGCGAGCGGCTCGCGCTCGCTGCAGCACAGCGCGGTGATCAGGTCGTCGCGACGGCCCGCAATGTCAAAACGATCGAAGACGTGGCTCAGCCTTTCGGCGGCCGGATGATCACCTTGCCGCTCGACGTGACGGATGCGGCGGCAGCCAAGGCCGCAGTCGCAAAGGCGGTTGAGACATTCGGCGGCTTTGATGTCCTCGTGAACAATGCCGGCTATGGACTGTTCGGCGCGATCGAGGAGGGCACTCCCGATGAATATCGGCCGATGTTCGAGGTGAATGTCTTCGGTCTGATCGAAACCACCAAAGCAGCCTTACCAGTCCTCCGACGTTCGGGCGGAACGATTGTCAACATGTCCTCCGGGGCAGGCATCGCGGGCAGCGGCGGTGGCGGCTATTACAATGCCGCCAAGTTTGCCGTGGAAGGGCTTTCCGAAGCGCTCGCCGGCGAGCTGAAGCCATTCGGCATCCGCGTGCTGATCGTTGAGCCTGGTCCATTCCGCACGGACTTCCTTGGACGTTCGATCACGATGGTGGCCAACGAGATGCCAGAATACGCCGCGAGCTCGCGCAAGCATTATCGCCAAACTAATAACGGCAATCAGGCAGGCGATCCTGACAAGGCGATCGCGGTGATACTGCAAGCCGTCGATGCCGATAACGCCCCGCTTCATTTGCCGCTTGGCCCCGCCGCGCATTCAATCGCTGAGCGAAAGCTGGCTTCCTTTCGCAGCGATATCGATACCTGGCGCGACATCACGATTGCCACCGATTTCGACCGGCACTGAGCGCTGGCCGCAACCTCATTTCTGAACTTTAAACCGACTGGAAAATTATCATGAGTGCATCTCTGGAGGGGTTCACCCAACAACTTGTGCTGGTGAATGGCATCCGGATCAACGCCGTCACCGCGGGCTCCGGTCCGCCGATCCTTCTGCTTCACGGATGGCCGGAAACGTGGTGGGAATGGCACCATGTGATGCCGCTACTGGCCGAGCATTTCAGCGTGGTGGCCATCGATCTGCGCGGCGCCGGCTTTTCCGACTGCCCGCTTGACGGCTATGACAAGTCGACGATGGCGTGCGACGCGCACGAGGTCATGGTTGCCCTTGGGCATGAACGCTACGCCGTGTGCGGCCATGACATTGGTGGAATGGTGGCTTTGCCCCAAGCCGCCATTTACCGGGAGGCTGTTACTCACCTGGCCGTCCTCGACGTTCCGCTGCCAGGCTGGAGCCAATGGGAGGCGACGACTGCGAAGATCTGGCACTTCGCCTTCCATATGAACCGTGACCTCCCTGAGCGCCTCATCCATGGTCGTGAGTATGACTATATCTCGGCCTTCATGGCGGAGCGATTCTACGATCACAGCACCTTCGAAACAGCGGACATCGAAATCTACGCGAAAGCGATGGCGCTTCCTGGGCGCACGCGTGGTGGCATGGAATGGTATCGCACCCTTGCTGGCGATCATGCCGCCGCGCTTGAGTACAAGAAGCAACCGCTCGACATCCCGGTGCTTGGACTTGGCGGCGACAAGCGCTTTGGCGGCCAAATGGTCCCGATGCTCAAGGAGTTCGCTAGCAACGTAACAGGCGGCGCGATTCCGCGATGCAGCCATTATGTCGCGGACGAGCGTCCGGATGAAGTGGCCGCCGCTCTGGTCGATTTCCTCAAGGTTAACTGAAGCTCTGCACTGCAGGCGAGTTGCGCCCGCACCCATCGCGTTCGATCGCTTAAACAAGAAAGGAAAACATCATGACCCCACCTGTCATTCACGGCGTCAACCACATCGGCATCACGGTGCCCGACATCGAAGCAGCAAAATCATTCCTGGTAGAAGCTTTTGGCGGCCAGGTGATCTACCAGTCCTTCGGACCGCAGGATCCGCCGAGACAAGGACCAGAATTCGAGCGGGCCACTGGCGCTTTCCCTGGAACGATCGTGCGTGCGCAGGCGATGGTGAAGATCGGAACCGGACCGGATATCGAGCTCTTCGAAATGCACGGCCCCGAACAAGCGCGGCCGGTTAGACCGAGCGACATCGGCATCACGCACTTCGGCGTCTACACCGACGACATCGACGCATCGGTAGCGCGCTTCGAAAAGGCCGGAGGCACCGCGCTTACCGCGCCGCGCGCTATTCCGTACGCAACCGAAAAAGGTCCAGGAAACAAGGTCTGCTACTGCCGCATGCCATGGGGCACGACGATTGAGTTTATCACCACGCCCGACCGGATGGGCTATCACGACCAAACGGATCTGCGCAGGTGGCAGGACGGCGAATGAGCGTGAGCTTCGAACACAAAACGTCTCGCCGCAGCTTTCTATCGCTCTCGGCGATCGCTGCGGTCTCGGGGCTGGCAGGTTGCGCCTCCACCTCCGGCCCCGGCCGGCTGGTGGGGCAGCAACTGACGCCTGTCCCAGGTCCAATACGCCCCGTCCAGGTCGCCCCGGCGCCGACAGATGCCGAGTTGGCCGTCATGTACGGCCCGATTGAAGATGGCGGCTATCTGATCCGGCGGTTCCCTACCAGCAGATCGATCCGCGCTACTATCGCCAGCAGGTCATCGATCCGCCTGGCGAGCGCCCCGGCACTATCGTCGTGGAAACACCCTCGCGCTTTCTCTACCTGGTTCAGCCGGGCGGAACGGCGATGCGCTACGGCGTCGGCATCGGCCGGGAGGGCTTCGCCTGGCAGGGCAAGGGCGTCATCCAGTGGCGTCAGAAGTGGCCCCGCTGGAAGCCACCGAATGAGATGGTTGCCGGTCAGCCGGAACTCGCCAAATTCTCGATCGAGAACGGTGGCATGGAGCCGGGCCTGAAGAACCCACTGGGTGCGCGTGCGCTCTACATCTTCTCCGACGGTCAAGACACGCTTTACCGCCTGCACGGCAACCCTCAATGGCGCTCGATCGGCAAGGCCGTGTCTTCGGCTGCGTGCGCCTGATGAACCAAGGCATTATCGACTCTATGATCGCGTGCCGATCAAGGCGTCCATTGTCGCCAAGCAGTCAGTAATGCAAGCCATTACGTCCGTCTCTCCCTGATTAGGGGAGAGACATGTCCATGACGCGATCATCGAAGTCTCAGTCATCCGAAACACAAAATTTAAGGAAGCACCGACCATGTCCATTTCTAGCAAAGCAGCCATCGGCCTCACAGCCGTGTTCTTGTTTTCTGCCGCCGTGACAGCCCCGGCCCTAGCCGATGCACGAAACATCGTGCTCGTCCATGGCGCTCTGGTGGATGGTTCGGGCTGGCGTGGCGTGTATGACATACTGACCCGCGACGGCTATAATGTCAGCATCGTCCAGCAGCCGCTGACAAGCCTGGACCAAGACGTCGCAGCTACCAGAAGCGTGCTTGATCAGCAGGACGGAGACGTCGTTCTCGTCGGTCACAGCTACGGGGGCACGATCATCACGGCAGCAGGTGACGATCCCAAGGTCAAGGCACTTGTTTATGTCGCTGCGCTGCAGCCTGAAAAGGGCGAAAGCACCGCACAATTGCTCCAAGCGATGCCGTCACCCACCAACGATATCAAACCGTCCAAGGATGGCTTCCTGCTTGTTGACCGGGCAAAGTTCGGTGCGGATTTCGGGGCAGATCTGCCCAAGGATCAAGCCGAGTTCATGGCCCGGTCTCAAATGCCTGTCGCCGTCGTCGCCACCAATGCGCAGGTTCTGGTTGCAGCCTGGCACGAGAAGCCTAGCTACGCAATTGTCGCGAAGGACGATATGACGATAAACCCCGACTTGGAGCGCTGGATGTACAAGCGTGCCGGTTCAACGGTGACAGAGGTAGAGGGCAGCCACGCTATCTATATCTCGCAGGCCGCTGCAGTCGCAAAGGTTATCGAGGAAGCAGCCAGAGCTGCCAAATAGCTGCGGCATGCATTCTGCGTAACGCGCTTGTCTCGATGAACTTGCGAGCTGCGTCACGTCTGGGAACGTGACGCAGCTATTTTGAGACATGTACCTGAGCTTGGGAAAGAGCCTTCCAAAATGCAGCCATCTCTGGCTTAACCATGAAGAGCGTCATCGGCTGAGTTGGCCTGACACCTTGTGAGGTTCATCACCGTTTTGAGCCACGTGATGAACCTCTTCGACAACTGCAAATATGCAGAGTTCACTCCGGCGGGCGAAGTGAAGGATTATCTGACATCGCTGGCCATTTGCACTTTGTTACCCCGCGGCGCTTGAGAATTCGCGACGCATGTTCCAGCGCCGCTAGCAACCAGCAAAGATTGCGAGGACCACTATGGATCGAGAGATCATCATACCCGACGAGATGCAGGAGATCGTCAGCCGAGCAGGCTATGCTCCCGCGGTTAAAGTCGGAGACACAATTTACGTCGTTGGCCAAGTTGGACGGACAAAGGATCTCGAGATTATTCACGATCCGTCAGAGCAATTCAGAGCTATGTGGGACAACTTGCGGATTGTCCTCGAAGCCGCTCATTGCACGTTCGATGACATCGTGGAAATGACAAGCTATCACTTCGAAATGTCCAGGCACATGGACGTTTTCCGGACTGTTAAAAACGAGGTGTTTCCGAAGGGAACCTATGCGTGGACTCGTATAGGTGTCTCCGAGCTCGCCCACCCGGGGCTCCTCGCTGAGGTGAAATGTGTTGTCGTCAAGCGATAGCCGCGGGTTCCTAAGAGACCCCGTGGGCCAGATTAAGTCACGCGACTGGCTTCGGCAGGCGCAAATGGACGCATGGGCCAAGCGGTCCGGGTTGCAACTGCCGCCGCCAAAGATTCTCTCTTTGTGCGAGCGGGCCAGCAATGTCGCCTCCGATGATGGAGTGTCGGGACACCTTCTCGCTGCAAGGTGACAGATCTGTCACCAGCCAGGTCGACTTGCTCAATCCCAACGAGACGAAAATTGCGCCAAGATCGACGAGAGTAGCGGTTTGCGCTTGAGATTGATCTGCTGTCATCAGCATGGTTGGCCTCCAGAGAGTTTTCTAGCGACCTCACTCTGCCACGCTGCAGGCCGCTACTCACCCCTGATGGGATCTCAAGGCGGACGACCATTTTTGCCGCACGTGAAGAAAAAGGATAGTTTTCGATTTCCACGGTAGTAAATGAAGCGACCATTTTTCATGGAGATGCCTCTATGCCGTTTAGCGACCCTCACCATCCTCTTTGGAAGCCTGAAAACCTGCGTCGCGCCATCCATGCGGCGGGCGTGGCGCTTTGGTCATGGGAAGTAACGAACGATCGTTTTGCCATGGACGAGCAGGCATTCAAACTATGGGGACTTGTGAAAAGCCGCGAGGTAAAATTCGAAGACCTTTCAGCCCATATCCACCCGGCGGACAGGGATCGGGTGCGGGCCGCGTTCACGGCGACACGCGGAATTGTCGGAGCCTACGAGATCGATTTCCGAATTATGGTTGGAGATGAGATCCGGTGGATCTCGGCACGGGGGCTTGGCGATGACGCCGCGCTTCATGAGGGTCAGATGTTTGGAGTTTTTCTGGACGTCACCGGACGCAAGCAGGCTGAAGAAGGCAACGAGCTGCTGGCTGGCGAAATGAGTCATCGCGTCAAGAATCTCCTGGCCATTGCCATGGGCCTTACCAATATCACCTCGCAATCGACAACAACCGCGAAGGAGATGGCGCAAGAACTCACAGGGCGACTGGCGGCTCTCGGTCGTGCCCATGATCTTGTGCGTCCCATTCCCGGAAATCAGGGGCATGCTGCCCTTTTGGGCGACCTCCTATCGGTCCTGCTTTCGCCTTATGAAGATCTTGGAGCATTCAAAGGGCGTATTCGGGTTGCGGTGCCGCGCATGGGCGTAGGGGAAGTCGCTGCAACCGCGCTGTCTCTCATCTTCCATGAGCTGGCGACAAACTCCTTGAAATATGGCGCCCTCTCGGTGGATACGGGAACACTCGACCTTTCAGGGTCTACAGACGATGACGACGTCACGCTGACATGGACCGAGCGGGGCGGGCCGGCGGTAGAACCCCCAAATGGGAATGAGGGCTATGGAAGCAAGTTGCTCAACCGAAGTGTATCCGGTCAACTTGGGGGGACGATTACATACGACTGGTCGCCCGACGGGGTAGTCGTTGTTCTAAAACTGAAAGGTGAGAGACTGGCAAAATGATGGTCCGGGTCATCAAGGCGTGTCGCACGTGTAACTTAGCGGCCCGGTAACTTAGACGATGTGTTGTCTATCGGACGAGTTGAGAGCATGCTGATTTCGACGCTGCACATTGAGGACTTTGGGCGATGGGACGTCCTCGGTTATTTCCGGATAGATCATTCCCCAGCTACGCCTACTTGCCGGGCAAGGGGCCGCATCCAGTCCGTGATCCTGGAGGACACAGCTACGGTGTTCAGCCCGTTTTGGTAAATGCATCTCTCGACTCTGAGGAATTCGCCTGGGGCCAGGACCTCTTCAATCACGGGTACTACTGGGAAGCCCACGAGGCGTGGGAAGGACTTTGGCAGATTGCAAACAGAGGAAGCCCGTTGCGGGCCTTCCTCAAGGGATTGATCTTGCTATCCGCAACCGGGGTAAAGATCCGGGAAGGCAAGCAAATGCCCGCGATGCGTCATGCCGGACGCGCCGGCGCATTGTTGCGAGATCTCACAACGGCGCCGCATGACCACTTCTCGTCCGCCTTGGGCATGTCGCTGGGGATGCTTGCTGATCTTGCCGAAGGGACAGTTGAGGCCATGCCGTCATTGGTCATCACGGTCCAGGGACAACCTGAACCGGTCTTCGACTTCGTTCTGGGACAATCATAGATATTTGAATGCACGATACGATCAGCCCCCAGTGACGCAAGGCGGCGCTGTGGGCGGATCGTAGCATCAAGTGCCCTAGCGTAGAAATCGGCGGGTGTGGCGCGGCGGCACTTGTCGTTGGAGCGCGAAGCGGCCCTAGTTCAGTGCGTCGTTTCTACCGGCCCAATGGTGTCTGTGCTAGCCGGCGCGCCCTTTATGTCGCCGACTTGATGCCGGTGGCGATCGGTGGCGTGGGAAAGGCGCCAACGCACTAACTCGTCTGCACCCGGTCCTTCAATGATTTCGAGATCGGTCGGGCTCACCTGTTCGCCGGTTTCCTGGTCGATGAAGCCCCAACGCACCTCGGCGCCTGTTTTGCGATTGACGAACGTCATCGGCGGCTCTGAAGCCCTGGACAATCCCAAGCGGTCACCGATCTGAGCGAGCCTGTAGAGCTTACATCTCTTCAGGCTCGGGCCGCATCTGCCATGGTACAAAGCGGCGCCGCCGATCAGCCTTCTGGGCAGAGACTATGTCTTTATAACGCGGCAGTTATCGTTTTGAGCCCCACGTCAGGAAGGTCTCTTTTTTGACGCCATCCGTCCGCGCCTTCTCGACCAGCGGCCTGACGGTATCTTTGACGAATTCTTCCATTGTCGTGGGCAGCGACGGACGATCATCGTTAAACTTTACACGCCCATCGTTAAGAGCAGCCAACGTGGCCTTATCATAGACCCACCGTTCGAGAGTTCCGAACCTCTCTTGGAATATCGTTTCGACCTCGCGATCGCTCGTATCGACGAAGCGATAGTCCACCTCTCTACCGAGCGCCCGGCCGATAATCGCAGCGATCTCGGACATCGTGTAATCGATGCCCAGTTGCTTCACCGACCGATGCTGGTCAGGCGGCGTGTCGAACTCCTTTGCCGCGAACTCCGCAATGTCTTGAATGGCAACCCAAGGAGCTTTGACGTTGGGGTCGAGCGACCAGCCGATCCTATCGTGCTGCGCGATCGAGTCGACCCACCTGGACAGGTCCTCCATGAACCAGCCGCCCTGCAGGTGCACCAAATTGATGTCGCGTAACCGGTTGAGGATCTGATCCAGGATATGGAAGCCCTGAAAATGGCCGGTGTTCCCGCTGATCTCGGATCCCATTCCGGTTAGGCTAACGGCAAATTTCACCGGGGAATCCCGAAGTGCGTCGAAAAATCGAAGCGCTACCGCAGGGTAGTGCCCATGAAAGTCCTCCGCCGCCCAAAGGGTTTTGACCATCAGGAACGCAGCGTCAGCGTCTTCAAAGAACCTGCCAAGCTCACCATCACCTGTGTCGAAGCTGCCAAGGAACGGTTCTGCTCCTTTCGCGACAAGCACATCGAGGGCGGGCCCTCCTCTCGAAAGAGCTTTGACTGAATGGCCTTTGGCCAAGAGGTTTTCGGTCAGTTTGGCACCGATCCTGCCGGTCGCGCCAACCACGGCGATACGCATGGCTAATCTCCTATAGTTGTTTGACCAGGATCTTAAAGGATTGTGTCGCGAGTAAAATTGGAGATAATGCCATATGATCTCGAAATCGGGCCAATCATTGAATAACCGACCTCCCTGCAGTATCGCTTGCGATCTGAGCCTTTCGCATGGGCCGGCGATGGCAATCAGAATGGACTTCGCCGACTATGAAGCCGAGGGGCTGCCGCACCAGCACCGGCAGGGTCAGCTGGTCGTGGCGCTCCATGGCGCGGTTACTTGCAGAGCGGAAAGTGGGGTCTGGATCGTTCCCCCCGACTGCGGATTTTGGGTACCCGGTGGCGTTCCTCACAGCAATCAGGTCACGTCCAATGCTCGTCTAACATACCTGTTTGTCGAGCCCGGCGTGGCCATGCTCCCGGCTGAATGCTGCACGCTTTCGGTATCGCCGATGCTGCGGGAGATGATACTCCGAGTAGCGGAACTATCTGAAAGCGATGCACGCGACGCTCATGTCGATCGCCTCGTGCGGGTCATGCTCGATGAGCTCGCGCTGATGCCGCGTGGGGGGCTGGAGCTACCCGTATCTGACCATCCAAAAATCGCCCTGATCACTGCGGCTCTTTTGGCAGATCCCAGCGACCGCCGTACCCTCGGCCAATGGGCTGAGCATGTCGCCGTCAGCGAGCGATCGTTGAAGAGGCTTATGGTCCAAGAGACAGGATTGAGCTTCGGCCGTTGGCGGCGTCAACTACAACTGGTGATCGCGCTGAGGGAACTTGCCGGCGGTGCAACAGTCCAACAGGTGGCGAGCGACTTAGGGTATGAATCCACGACGGCCTTCATCGTCATGTTCAGGAAGGCGCTTGGGACCACGCCATCGCGCTATTTTGCCGATCGGCTTTTGAGCGCCGAGCATGCGCGAGGCGTTGCCACCTCCTCTCGGCAGTTGCCATCGGTGCAAGCTTCATCTTCTGGCTCAATCAGTTAGCCCTGACCGTAGATCACGACTTGAAATTGCTCTTCGTCAACAATATCCGAGCATCACTTCCCGACGAGACGATGTCCTGCTCGCTGCAATCGCCGCGGCGTTTGACATTGTGTCGGGATACAGAAGAAGGCGCTCCCCACGGGTCGAGCGCCTTTTTTTGTTTCGAAGGCGACCGCAAAGGAGGTGCTGCATCTTGACCGCAACCGCTTTGCGGATGAGATCTGCGGGTGGCTTCGCCTCGCCGAAGTGGATGACGTTCAAGCAATCCCTCGAACTGGGCGGGGCCGTGCGCAAGGGCGAGACCGGCTCGACCGTTGTCTTCGCCAGCCGCTTCACCAAGTCCGAAGCGCCCGCGGTAGTGCTTATATAGCTGGAGTGGCGGATGCTACCAGCGGGACGGGGTGGTGGTGTGGGGCCGGAATGAGCCTTGATCGATCCGATGGAGTGAGCTCACGTCACTCTTCAGTCAGGAACTGCGAGATTTCGTTGCCGAATCGGGTTCCGATCTATTGAGCGCCGCTCATACGAGGCGGCAGCGAAGAAATGAAGTCGGTCAGTTGGTCGCCCAGAAGCTGAACGTGATCGCTTGCCGCCTTCTGTGCGGCGTCGGGGTCGCCCGCATCGATCGCATCCATGATCCGCACATGCTCCGTCAGCGTTCCGAGCATCCGTCCCGGCTGGTAGGTGGCGCGCAGGCGATAAGCGCCGATGCGGCGTCGTAGCTGGATCGCCTGTTCGGCGATGAAATGTGTATGTGCCGCTTCGTAGAGCAGGTCGTGGAACTGCTGGTTGACCTTGTAGAAGGCCACGGGATCGCCACCCTCATAGGCTTTGACCAGATCCTCGTGAACTGCGCGCATGGCAGCTCGCTCGCTGGGCGTGGCACGACGCGCGGCCAGCTTGGCGCACAGGCCTTCGAGGGACGCCATGACATCGAACATTTCGATGATCGCCGGAATGGACAGGAGGGCGACATGTGTGCCCTGACGGCCGCGCGTCTCAATCAGGCCGATGGCGAGCAGCGACTTGATGGCTTCGCGGACGGGCGTGCGCGACAGGCCGAACCGGCGCGACAGTTCCATCTCGTCCAGCCGTTCGCCGGGTGCAAGGCGGCCATCGAGGATCATTTCTTCCAGATGGTCGCGCAACTCGTCCGATCGTGTCGCCTGACGTGTCGGGACAATAGTGGTCACGCGAGCCGCATCCTGGTTCAATTCAAATGTTCCTTTGCTGGCCTTGCTTATGACCAGTCTGGCTTTGGTGGCGCGCATATACGTTTATTTCTCTGCTGCATTCAAGATCATATAATCAGTATACCAGGGTGGCGATGCAACTTCTGATCTTGTCCACAATCATCGACGGCGCCTCTATCATGGGAAAGTGGCCGGAATCGTAGGTGGCGATCGTGGTTTTGGCAAAACAAGGCATGGGCTCAGGATGCGCCAGACGCGCCACGTAAGGTGAATTCAGCAGCATTTTCCGGCAGGTTACCAGGGGCCAGCGATCTTCGGCATTCCAGAAGAACAGGTCGTCCTTGATATCCAGCGCGAAGTCGCCCGGCGCCGCGGCCAGCATGCCCTCGGTGATCCGGGCTCGCATGGCATCTTCGGTGGTCGGATGAACGATCATGTCGACCATGGCCCGCATCCGGCCCGGATAGTCGGCCTGGAAATCCTCGTGCCGACGCCGGATCTCGTCATCCGGCACACGTCCGTAATAGTCCCGGTCGGACAGCGTATCGAGACCGATCACCGCGGCCACTCTCCGCGGCGCGGCAATCGCCGTCTCCGTGGAGATGGGACCGCCCATGGAATGGCCGACCAGGATGGCGCCCGAAATGTCGAGATGATCGAGGACATGCGCAACCGCTGCGCCCATGGCCGCGATTGTCTGGCCGCTTGCAGGCGGTGGGGGAGTGCCACCGAAACCGGGATGTGAAAGTACAAGCACCCGGAAATTGCGGGCCAGTTCGGGTCCGATGATATCCCAGTGATCGGCGCTGCCGCACCAGCCATGGATCAGCACCAGCCAATCTCCCGCGGCGCCGAGCGTACGATAGCCGATCTGGCCGCCGAAAGGTGCGTCCAGCAGATGAAGATCGCTCATCCGCTCAGCCCTTTATGCCGCTGGTGGCCATGCCTTGGGTGAAGTACTTCTGAAGGATCAGGAAGAGCAGGATGAGCGGCACCGTGGCGACCGTCGCTCCGGCAAATGTCTCGCCCCAGTTCGGTAGCTGGGTCGGCGAACCCTGCTGGGCGATCGCCACCTGGATGATCTGTCGCGCCGGATCCTGGACGATGACCAGAGGCCACAGGAAGCTGTTCCAGCAGAACAGGAATGTGATGAGCCCAAGCGTCACCATCGGAACTTTGACGTTCGGCAGGACGATCGAAAAGAAGATGCGCACATGTCCGGCACCGTCGATGCGTGCCGCATCCTCCAGCTCGGCGGGCAGTTCCTCGAAGGCCTGTTTCAGCAGAAAGAGACCGAAGGGGCTGGCGATCCAGGGGATCATAATCCCGACCAGCGTGTTGGAAAGGCCGAGCCCGGAAACCACCTGGTAGAGGGGCACCATCATCGCTTCGATCGGCAGAAGGAAGGTCAGAAGGATCAGCATGAAGACGACGTTGGCGCCAGGAAACTTGATGCGGGTCAGCGCATAGGCGGCCATCGAGCACAGCAGCAGCGTGAACACTACCTGACCGGTCGCGACGATCGCCGTGTTCAACAGGGCTCTCAGGATATTCGTGCGCTCGAACAGCGACACGTAGTTTTCGATCGTCGCGCCGACCGGCACGAAGGCGCGCCAGGAGAGCGGCGTCACGTCGCCAAACACGGTGAACTGGTTCTTGAGCGACGACGCTACGACCCAGGCATAGGGCGCGAGGAAACAGGCGATGATCAACAGGATGATCAGGAGAGTAAGCGCGGTGCGGCGGATGCGGGTCGTTCTCATGTCAGTAGTTCCAACGGGATCGCAGGAGAGCCATCTGGACCATCGAGATGGCGAGGACGACGAGCAGCAGCACGAGCGAGAGCGCCGAGGCATAACCGGCCTGCTGCATGATGAAGGCGGTATTGTAGATGTGGTAGACGATCAGGTTCGTCGCCTCCTGCGGTCCGCCCTGGGTCATCAGGAAGGCGGGCGCAAAGGCTTGCAGCGAAAACACAGTCATGATCACCACGACGAACAGCGTGGTCCGCGACAGGAGCGGTATGGTGATGTTCCACAGCACCTGCCACCGCGTGGCGCCATCGATGCGGGCCGCCTCGCCCAGTTCGGAAGGCACGCCCTGGAGACCGGCCAGAAACAGGATCGCCCCGAACCCGACCTGCTGCCACAGCGTCATGGCGATCAGTGACGGCAGGGCCTGCTGGGTGCTGGTCAGAAACGGTTGTCGGGCGATGCCGACGATATCCAGCGCGCCGTTGATCAATCCGTTCGACGGGTCGAGCAGGAAGGACCACATCGTCGCGATCACCACCGAGGACGTGACGACCGGCAGCATGATCATGGTGCGCACCAGGCCGCGTGCCGGAAGTTTCGAATTGAGGAAGAGGGCAAGCGCGAAGGCGATCGGGATGACGAAAACCACCACCCCGAAAGCGAAGAGGAAGGTAATGCCGAAACTTCTCCGGGCATCGTCGTATTCGATCATGTCGGCGAAGTTGCGCAGGCCGACGAACTTCTCCGCTGCCGGGTTGAGCAGCGAATAGTCGTAGAAGCTGTTTCGCGCCATCACCAGCAGCGGAACGTACTGGAAGATCAGCAGCAGCAGCATGAAAGGCGCGAGAAAGCCGACAGCGACCAGACGCTCCTGCTTTTGCCGCCGGGTGGCGGCCTTGCGTGGCCGGGTCTTTGCACCCGCCGAAACGGTAAGGGTTTGTTCGCCTGTCGACATTCTCGCGTCCATTGTCATTATCGGTCGAGGATACGCTGAACCTTCTTTTCAGCGTCCGCCATCAGTTCTGCCGGATTGCCACCGAAGGCAACGCCACGAAGAGCCTCGCTGACGATCTTGTCATACTGGGCGAATTTCGGGCCCGGCGGGCGCGGCTGGCCCCAGGACTGCAGCTGATCGACGAATACCTTCATCGGATATTTGTTGTAGACGTCGAAGCGGGAGAACAGGCTCTTCAATGTCGGCAGATTGCCGCGCTGGCTGACGTTCATATAGGCATATTCGCCCCATGACATATCGACCACGAACTTTGCGGCGATCTCGGGATGCTTGGAGCGAGCGGTCGCACCGAACGTGGTCGAGCCCGTATGCACGACCGGCGTCTTGAAATACGGCAGCGGCGTGATACCCCAATCGATCTTCGGATCCTTGATCAGCGCGTTGCCGGCGGCCGGGGTGTCGATGTAGAAGCAGGCTTTGGAATCGAAGAAGGCATTCGGAATGCCGACCTTCGGCGCAACGCCTTCAGCATTGAACATCGACTGGTAGAATTTCAGCGCTTCGACGGCTTCCGGCGTATTGAGATAACCTTCAGCCGTCTTGCCGTCCGGCGCGAACGCCCAAAAGGTCTTGTAGGCGCTGCTGGTCGGGGCTGCCTTCGGGTCGCCGGCGGAGCGCTGGTAGGTCAGGTCCTGATAGACGAGACCCGGCTGCCCGTTGCCGAAGCGGGTCGGGCCGAGGCCCCAGACCGTGGCGGCACCAGCCGGACCCTGTTGGCACTTCTTGAAGGCTTCGAGCGCCTGGGGCCATGTCCATGCCTCGGCAAGCGTCTGCGGCGGTTTTACGCCTGCGGCTTCGACCAGCTTCTTGTTGTAGTACATGGCAACGGTGGTCTGCTCGATGCCCGGCGAATAGACCTCGCCATTGTAACTGTGCTCGGCCTTGGTGGCCGGCAGGATGTCGTCATCCCAGCCCTTCGGCAGGTATTTGGTGATCGGCAACAGGATGCCGGCAGCCGCGTAGGACTGGGTGTTCGGGCCGTCATAGACGATGATATCAGGCGGATTGGAGCTGGCTGCCTGGACCGAAATCGTGTCCGCGAGCTGCGGGAAGGGGACTTCATTGACTTCGAACTTGACGCAAGGGTTTTCCTTTTGCCAGGCTTCCATCGGCTTCGGATACGGATAGTTGCCGGGCGTGCGCAGGATGCGTAGCGTCACGGTTTCGCCGGTGCAGGCAGCCGCGGTTTGCGCCTGGGCGCCGGTTGCATTCGGCGCCGTGGCGCCGAGCAGACTGGCAAAAACGATAGGATAGATCTTCATCAGCCGTTCTCCTTCTGGTGTTTTATCCGATTGCAATTTCAGATGGCGCCGCCGGTATCGGGGTCGAAAAGCGACATGCGGTCATGCGCGATGCGGAGCGGCTGCTGGCTACCCTCGGGGTGGGCATGCTGCGGCGCAAGCATGGCCGCGCAGGGCACGCCGGCAAGGGTGAAGTGAACCAGCGTGGTGGGGCCGAGCAGTTCGGCCATTTCGACGGGAACCGAAAGATCCGGCTCGCCGTCGCCGGCCAGGAAGTGTTCCGGCCTCAGACCCACTTCGACAGTCTTCCCCACATACGGAAGGAGAGCATCGCGCCGATCGGCTGGCGACGGCAGGGTGGCATTGTTGAGTCTCAGCACCAGCGTGCCGCCGTCCAGGGCGACCTGCGCGGGGAGGAAGTTCATCGAAGGGCTGCCGATGAACCCGGCCACGAAGCGGGTGGCGGGACGTTCATAGAGTTCCTGCGGCGTGCCCTGCTGCTCGATCTTGCCGTTGTTCAGCACTACGACGCGATCGGCGAGCGTCATCGCCTCGACCTGGTCGTGGGTCACGTAAACGGTTGTCGCCTTCAGGCGTTTGTGCAGCCGGCGGATTTCCGTGCGCATCTGTCCGCGCAGCTTGGCGTCCAGGTTGGAAAGCGGTTCGTCGAATAGGAAGACTGCCGGATCGCGAACCATGGCGCGCCCCATGGCAACACGCTGCCGCTGGCCGCCGGAAAGCTGCTTCGGCCGCCGGTTCAGCAGCGTGGAGATCTCCAGCAGCTTGGCGGCTTCCTCGACCTTGCGGCGAATTTCCGCCTTGTCCACTTTGGCGAGTCGCAGGCCGAAACTCATGTTCTGGGCGACGGTCATATGTGGATAGAGCGCGTAGTTCTGGAAAACCATGGCGATGTCGCGCTCGCGCGGATCAAGCTCGTCAACCCGGCGCTCGCCGATCCAGATCTCGCCGCTGCTGACCTCTTCCAGGCCGGCAATCATGCGCAGCGTCGTGGACTTGCCACAGCCCGAGGGGCCGACCAGCACCACGAATTCACCGCTGCGAATATGCAGGTCAAGTCCATCGATCGTGGTTGCCGAGGCACTCTCGTAGGTCTTGCCCACCTTTTTTAGCTGAACGTCTGCCATGCCGGCTGTAAGGCCTTTTCCATTGAAATTTCCGAGACCCGCTGATCCCGCCATCCAGACATTAGGGATGGAAAATGTATTCGTGCAAGAGATAAATGTATACGCCGATGATTTTTTTGGCTAACCGCTTTATCTGCTCATTTTTTTGGCTGAATGTCTGACCTATTTGCTTATATATGAAGCAAGTTAGAATAATAATGGCAGTTATTCCGCTTATATGGCAGAAAATTTCAAGTTCCTTTAAAAAAGCTATGGACAGGCCGCGTAAATGGCGTATGCAAAAAAGACAAATATGTATTCATCACAGGAGACGTAGGGTGGAACTCAATCTTGCCGGCAAAACGGCCCTCATCACCGGAGCATCCCAGGGCATCGGCTACGCGATCGCCAAGGTCCTCGCCGCTGAAGGATGCCACCTCCACCTTGCCGCCCGCAACGGCGCCGCCATGCAGGACCTGAAGAAGGAACTCGCCCAATACCCGGTGAACCTCACCGTGCACGAGGCGGATCTGAGCACCAGCGAAGCCATGGTCGCACTCGATAAGGCCTGTGGAGACTATGATATCCTGATAAACAACGCGGGTGATATCCCCGCCGGTTCGATCGAGGACGTCACCGACGAAGCCATCCGCCGCGGTTTCGATCTCAAGGTCTTTGGCTACATTACGCTTTCGCGCGAATTCTGGAAACGCCGCAAGGGCCGCGACGGCGTCATCATCAACGTCATCGGCAATTCCGGCGAAAACTGGGATGCCGCCTATTTTGCCGGCTCGACCGGTAACGCAGCGCTGATGAGCTTCACCAAGGCACTCGGCGGCCGCAGCCTCGATCAGGGTATCCGCGTCATCGGCGTCAATCCCGGGCCGGTCGATACCGCGCGCATGTTCAAGATCATGAAGCGCAAGGCGATCGACATGCTCGGTGATGAGAGCCGTTGGAAGGAACTCTACGACAAGTATCCGGGCAAGCGCCCGGCCACGGCCGAAGAAGTCGCCGATCTCTGCGCCTTCCTCGCCTCGCCCAAGGCCGGCTACATCACCGGCACGGTCGTCACCATCGACGGCGGCATCGCCGCGCGTGGTTCGGTGATCTGACGATCATGAGCGACGCGCGTATTCGAAACCGCTATTTCGACGACCTGTTCTCGACGCCGGATCTGGCGTGGATGGGACAGAACACCAATCACATCCCCGCGCATCCCGCCGTGCGCGAAGCAATGATCCGCTCCATCGAAGCCTGCGAATTCAACGCCTACGCGCCGCCCATGGGCTTCGAGGCGCTGCGAGCAGGGATCGTCGCCGATCTCGGCGTCCTGTCCGCAGAAGCGCTGGTGACGGAAGGCGGCGTCAATGCGCTGGCAATGATCTGTAAAGCGCGCGCCAGGCCCGGCACGACGCTGGTGACCACGGACCCGACCTGGAAATGGCCGTGCATGTTTGCCGAACAGGCCGGTGCCGAGGTCATCCAGATCCCGATCTACGATCCGGCGACCAAATACAAACTGACCCCGGATGCCCTGCGGGCCGCCGTCGATGACCGTTGCGCGATCATCTATATCGTCGATCCCAACAATCCGCTCGGCATCCGTTACGACCGCGAGGAAATCGAGGCTTTCGCCGAGATCGCCCGTTCGGTCGGCGCCTTGATGATCCACGATTGCACCTACAGGGATTTCGCAGACGACCACACGCCGGTCCTGCAGGTCGCTCCGGAAGGCACCGTCGTTTCGCTGAGCTTCTCCAAATGGCTGGGGCTCGCCGGCATGCGCATCGGCGCGCTTGTCGCGTCCCCCGCACTGGTCGACGAGTTTTCGTCCGCCTCGACCTCCGTGCTCGGGGCATCTGTCGTCGCCCAGCGCGCTGCGATGGCCGGGCTTTCGGTCAAAACCGAATGGATGAAGGACGTACGGACTATCGACAGGGCGAACAAGGCGATGATCGTCGCGGCCGCGGAAGCGGCCGGCATCACGGTGCCGGTCCAGCCGTCGCACGGCAATTTCCTCGTGCTGGAAACGGCGGCCACCGGCGTTTCGCCCGAAGCGATCGTCGAGGCGGCCCGCCGCGAGGGCGTGATGATCCGCCAGGGGCGCTACCACACGGCGCGTTTCGGCGACCGGTTCATCAAGGTCTCGACCTCGGTGCCATCAGCCTGGGCCGAACGCTTCTGCGAAGGGCTGCCCGGCTATATCGCGACCGCGCGCACACTGAACGACGTGCCGGCTCTCTTTTAGGGGCCGGTCCAGGAACCAAGCATATTACAGGAGAGGCCGGTTCATGTTCGTGACCAGCAAGGATGGCATCAAGCTCTATTGTGAAACGGCAGGCGAGACCGGAACGCCGATCCTGTTCATCCACGAGTTCGGCGGCAATTACGACGCCTGGGAACCGCAGATGAGCTTCTTCCCGCGGCGCAACCGCTGCATCACCTATGCTGCCCGCGGTTATGCTCCGTCCGATATCCCGGCGGATGTCGAACGATATTCGCAGGCGCTGGCTGCAGAAGATGCCCTTTCCGTGCTCGACAGGCTCGGCATCGAGAAGGCCCATATCGTCGGCTTGTCGATGGGCGGTTTCGCGACGCTGCATTTCGGCCTGCGGTTCCCGGAACGGGCTCTCTCACTGACGGTCGCCGGCGCCGGTTACGGCACGGAGCGCGCCACGGCCGATTATTTCCGCAATACGTCGCTGAAAGTCGCCGACAATTTCGAGAAAGACCCGGTCGGCTTTGCCAAGATCTATTCGCTCGGCGCAAGCCGTGTGCAGTTCCAGAACAAGGATCCGCGCGGCTGGGCCGCGTTTGCCGAACGGTTGTCGCGGCACTCGGCCATCGGCGCGGCCTATACCATGCGTGGCGTGCAGTGCCGCCGGCCGTCCTTCTGGGATCTGGAAGACGAGCTGAAGAAGATGATGGTACCGACGCTGATCATGACGGGCGACGAAGACGACCATTGCCTGCAGCCAAGCATTTTCCTCAAGAAGACGCTTCCGGCCGCCGGCCTTGCGATCCTGCCGAAGACCGGCCACACGCTCAATCTGGAAGAGCCGGCGCTGTTCAACTCGCTGGTAGCCGATTTTATCGCACAGGTGGAAGCAGGCGCCTGGAAGGTGCGCGATCCGCGGGCCGATCCAGGGCAGGTGATGCGGACGGAATAGCGCCATGACCGCCTTGGCCTCGATATCTCCGGAGCGGCTTTGGTCGCGGCTGATGGAACTCGGCAGAGATGGTGCCCTGCCCGAAAAGGGCGTCAATCGACAGGCTCTTTCGGCCGAGGAAATTCTGAGCTGGCGCCGCATCATCGCATGGGGCGCCGAAGCCGGTTTGACACCGTCCACCGACCCGGCCGGAAACCTCTTTCTGACGCTCCAAGGCAAGTTTCCCCACCTATCGCCCGTCGTCGCCGGCAGTCATGCTGACAGCCAGCCGACGGGCGGTCTTTTTGATGGGGCATTCGGTACGCTGGCGGCGCTCGAAGCGGTGACGGCAATCGCCGAGGCAGGCCTGGTGCCCGAGCGGCCGATTACGGTCGTGGCCTGGATGAACGAAGAGGGCAGCCGGTTTGCCCCCGGCATGATGGGGTCCGAGCTTTTCGCCGGCAAGCGGACATTGGAGGAGGTCATGGCAGTGAAGGATGCCACCGGCGTCTCCGTGGCGGAGGCACTTGCAAATGTGCACGCGGCCTTTCCCGAAATAGAGCGTCGGCCGCTCGGTTTTCCCGTTCATGCTTACATCGAACCGCATATCGAGCAGGCGGATGTGCTTGAAAGCGCCGGTGCGGTGATTGGCGTGGTGTCCGGCATCCAGGGCAAGAAAACCTACGAGTTCGTCATTTCCGGACGCGAGGCGCATGCCGGGACGGAGCCGATGGAGCGTCGACAGGACGCGCTACAGGCCTTTGCCCGCATGGCCGTGCGCATGCAACAGGAGATGGTAGTCGACAACGCGGTGAAATTCACCATCGGCCGGCTGGAAATCCAGCCCAACGCACCGTCCGTCGTGCCATCCAGGGCCGTTTTCCGCGTCGATTTGCGGCATCCGGACAATGCCATGCTCGATCGGCTTGGTTTGCGCCTGGAAACGATCGCTGCCGAGGAGGTGCATCCGTGCGGCCTTCATATCAAACGTCTGGTCGATGCCCCGTCGAACACATTCGACGAAGGGCTCCGGACAGCGATATGGCGCTCTGCCGCCAGGTATGGTTATCCGGCACTGGACGTTCTTTCGGCGGCAGGCCACGATGCGCGGCAGATGGCGCCGCTTGCACCGAGTGTGATGATTTTCATCCCCTGTCGCGGTGGCCTCAGCCATCATCCCGACGAGTGGGCGGAACCGGAACATGTTGCGGCCGGCGCGGCCGTCCTTCTCGATCTGCTCCTGGAGCAGGCGGGTCTTTCACATAACCATGGAGACGCATCATGAGCACCGTCAACGACATGGCCGAAATGTCGGTCCAGCTGCCGAGCAATCCAGCCAATGCCGCAGAGGCCCGCGGCCGTTATTTCAATTCCGGCAATGCCTTCAACATCAAGTTGCCGCCGGTGCCTGGCAAGATTTTCACTGCTGAGCCGACCGCGGCTTTCGCGCTCGAAAAGACAGGCTTTATCAATTGCGATCTGTCGGCCGAGATGAAATGCCCGTTCCCGGCAACGACGCCGCTGATGCTGGCGCGGTATGCGGTGGTCAAGTCCCGCGAGACGCTGGATACGAAGCTCACGAACACCGCGTCGATCTGGTACGTGATCCAGGGTAAGGCGGCTCTGGCTGTCGGTGACGAGAAGGTCTTGCTCGGCAAGGGCGACGTTTTCCTGCTGCCGGGCGGAGTGGTTTCGGCCATCACGGCAAGCGAGGACAGCATCTTCTGGATGGTGGGCAATGATCCGCAGCTGATGTTCGATGCCTCGATGCCGATCACCGGCGAGCAGGCGGCCGTCAGCTTCGTGCACTACCCGGCCGGCGAGATCAGTCACCAGCTCGACGTCGTCTACGGGAGCAATGCCAATGCGGGCACGTCCGGCCACGCGCTGATCTTCTCGGCCGAAAAGACGGAAGCAAGCCGCAATATTACGACAACGATGACGCTGTCGCTGAACACGTTGAAACCGAGAAGTTTCCAGCCGCCACACAAACACAACTCCGCCGCCATCACCCTGGTCATCAACGGCGACCCAGCCTATTCTATGGTGGCGGATGCCAAATGCGCTTGGTCGCCATGGGCAACGTTGGTCACGCCGCCGGCTGCCAAGCACAGCCACCACAACGACGGTGATACCCGCGCCGAATTCCTGATCGTCCAGGACGGCGGCTTCTATTATCATGCCCGCACGATGGGGTTCGAGTTTTATTGAGATGCGGCTGATCATCGATACGGATACGGCGGGCGACGATACATATTCGCTGCTGCTCGCCATGCGCACGCCGGGCTCGACGCTGGAGGCAGTCACCATCTGCGTCGGCAATGTGCCTTTCGACCAGCAGGTGGAAAATGCGTTGGCGACCATCGAGGTCGCCGGTTTCTCCGGCAAGGTGCCGGTCTACCTTGGCGCGCGCCGCCCCATGGTCAAGCCATGGGAAGCATCGACCATGCACGGCAATGACGGCATGAGCGGCGTGAACCTGCCGATCGCCCGGCAGCGGCCGGAAACGATGCATGCGGTGGATGCCATCATCGAGAGGGTCATGGCCGAACCCGGCCAGATCGATATTCTGGCTCAAGCGCCGCTCACCAATATCGCACTTGCGGTAATGAAGGAGCCGCGGATCGCCAAGGCGGTGCGCCATCTCTGGATCATGGGCGGCACCGATAACGCGGTTGGCAACATCACGCCCTGCGCCGAGTACAATTTCTTCATCGATCCGGAAGCTGCGCGCATCGTCTTCGAAGCGGGTTTCGATATTACGCTCTCCACCTGGACGCTGACCATGCGGTCCGGGCTTCTCGAAGGCGATCAGCTGGACGAGATATTTGCGATGCAGACGCCGCTGTCCGAATTCTACCGGAAGGTTTCTGCCGTGCCGCGCGAAACCGCCGAAGCGCGTTATGGGCGGCCGGTCAGCACACATCCGGATTCGCTCACCTGCGCCTGCCTGCTCAATCCTGACCTGATCGAATCCTCGCGCGACGCTGTTGTTCGCATTGAGACTTCCGGTGAGATTACGCGCGGCTTTTCAGCCATCCATCCGCCGAAGCTCGGCAATCGCTGGCCGGAATACAAGGTCAATGCCCGCGTCATCGAGAAGGCATCCACCGCCGGCTTCGTACAAATGCTGAAGCAGGCTTTTGCGCAGAACTGAGGGCTTGGAAACCGGCAGGATGGATATCCTGCGGGTCGGTCCCAATGTCTTGGAGCTTGTCAGGCCGCCGGGGTCAGTCAGCCATCCAGCGCATCGGCGTCGGCTGCCGTAGCATCCGACCGAATGGCCACGACCGGCGGCATATCCTTGCCGAGTTTCTTGTAGCAGGCTGCCATCGCGTCCAGCCAGACGCCCTGTTGGGGCAAATCTTCCACGGCGGCGATCACCACGTCATAGCCGTTCTTGCGGTAGTCGATAAGGTCGCCCACGGAAACCTCGATCAGCCTCTCGCAGCTTTCCAGCTTTGCCACATGTGGCGGCATCTTCATGATGCCCCAGCCGCGCTCCACCAGCGCGTCCATGAAACCGGTCGGCGGCGCCTGCCGTTTGCCATAGAGTGCCGATCCGGGATTGACGACGAAATCGGCGATGACCGCAATGCGGCGGCTTCTCAGGTCTTCGCGGATCACGCGGCATTCTCCGTGCCTTCGGTCAGGAACTCGTCGAGTTCGACCATTGCCTTCTGGAGGTCGAAGTCCTGCGCATCCATCGCGACGCCCGTGGCACGGGGGAATGCAAGGCTGCGTTCCTCGAACTCGAACTTCAGCTCCTCCATCCAGATGCCCATGCCCGGCCGCCGGTCGCTGCCGCCGTGCACGGCGCCTTCCGGCCGGCCGCCCCAGGACGCCTTGGTGCTGGTCAGCCGGACGCCGCTCGACGGGCTGCCATCCAGGCCGACGATGACGACATCGTAGCCGGCTTCCTGATGCAGTATCACGAGATCCACGACGCTCTTTGCCAGGTTGCGGCAATGGCGCCGATAACCGGGCGTGTCGTATTGTTCGCGGGATGCCCACCAGCGGGCGGCACCCATGTGGCTCATCTCCGGGCAGGGCAATTGCTGTAGCTCGAAACCGTTCTTCACAAGGCGCTCGACCAGCGGAGAAAAGACGCCGGCGCATTTGGCGAATTCGCTGACCTTGGCATTCTGGTTCATGAGACAGTGCGCCACATAGGCCACTCGCCTAGGTTCATCCTGCATGCTTTCTCCCGATATGTTGAGCCGCCAACATTTATTGTGGCGGCATGGCGATGAGATTTTAATGCAAACGCTGTGCCACCGTCAGAAGCACAAGCGGAGCGAGCTCAAACTTGACGATCTGCCGGCCCACTCGTCCGGAGCGTGCCGCAATAGCAGTCATCTTGCGTCCAAAATATGCGCACCATGTATGCATATTTTTAGCTATTGGATATTTTGGCTAAGATTCAGATGATGCCGGCGCAGGAACTTGGCAATTTGGGATAGGAAAATCGATCAACTTGCGCTCGATGAGCCCAAAATCAAATATCACCAGTTTGGCACGAGGCTTGCTTGTATCCGTAATGGTAATAACTGCATGCACGGAGATGCCTTCTCAATGACGGATATGTCGATCGCCTGGAGTGAGGATTATGCATGCGGATTAAACCCGGGAGCGCGCGGTCTTGCGGGCTTGTTAGGGCCGGCCAAAGCCGTGCAGATCACTTCGGAGCCTGCATGGGGCTCCTCTGGCGACAATCCATTGATCGAACTTCGCAACGTATCCAAAAGCTTCGGCCCGGTGGTCGCCCTGGATAGTCTGGAAGCAACCATCCATCCTGGTGAACTGGTCACGGTTGTCGGCCCTTCCGGCTGCGGCAAGAGTACACTGTTCAACATCCTCGCCGGGCTGGAAGAACCGGATCCGGGCAATATCCTGCGTTTTCGCGGCAAGAGTTCCGCAGCATCCGAGTTGCTTGGGCAGGTTTCCTTCATGCCGCAGCGAGATCTGCTCCTGCCGTGGAGGAACGTTATCGACAACGCCATTCTGGCGCTGGAGATCGAAGGCATGCCACGCACACAGGCCCGAGCGGAAGCGCTGAAGATGCTACCAGAATTTGGACTTGCCGGGTTTGAAAACCAATATCCCAATCAGCTTTCCGGCGGCATGCGCCAGCGCGTCGCGCTGATGAGGACCTTTCTCTTCAGGCGCGACCTGATGTTGCTCGACGAGCCGTTCGGCGCACTGGACGCCCTGACACGCACGATGATGCAACGCTGGCTGCTTGACGTCTGGCAGAAACACCGGCGCACGGTCCTGTTCATCACCCACGATGTCGATGAGGCGATTTTCCTGGGTGACCGAGTTCTTGTCATGACCGCCCGGCCGGGCAAGGTGAAGCTGGAGCAGAAGATAGACCTGCCGCGTCCCCGTAAGGCCGACATCGTCACCTCGCCGGAATTCATCACGCTGAAGAAGACGCTCCTCGACGCGATCGAGGAGGAAAGCATGAAGTCATTCATGACTTCAGGACATTAGAATAAAAGAGGAAATACCGATGACCGCAGAATATGCCGAACGTCCTGCCCACATTCCCGAGGCCGAGTGGAAGGCGCGTGTCGATCTCGCTGCCTGCTACCGCATGGTCTCGCGTCTGGGCTTGGACGACCTGATCTACAACCACATTTCCATGCGTGTGCCAGGGCACGACGATCAGTTCCTGCTCAATCCCTATGGCTTCCTCTTCGCCGAAATAACCGCATCCAGCCTCGTGCGCATCGATATAGACGGCAACAAGCTCGACGATACACCTTACACGATCAATAAGGCCGCCTTCGTCATTCATGGCGCAATCCATAAGGCAGTACACGATGCGGCCTGCGTCCTTCATACCCATTCCGATGCGAGCACTGCCATTTCCTGCCAGAAGGACGGCCTTCTGCCGCTGACGCAGTTTGCGATGCGTTTTTACAAGCGCCAGGCATTCCATGATTACGAAGGTGTGGCGATCGACATGGATGAACAGGCCCGCCTGATCGCCGATATGGGCGACAACCGGGTGATGCTGATGCGCAACCACGGCATCATGACGCTCGGCCGTACGCCGGGCGAGGCATTCATGCTGCTCTATTATTTCGAACGCGCTGCGCGCATCCAGCTCGACCTGCAGGCTTCGGGTGCGGAACTTTTGACCCCGCCGCACGAGGTCTGCGAAAAAGCCGCCCTCCAGTTCTGGGAGAACAAGGGCGACATCCTGATCGCAGGGGAGCGGGAATGGCCCGCGTTTCTTCGCCAGCTCGAACGGGAGGGATCGGATTACCGCCGATAAGTCGGGAGGAGACGACTTTACGCAACCTATAACCAATCAAAAGCACAGAGAGGGACCATGCTTAAAAAACGACAGCTCCTGGCGGCGCTTGCCGCAACCGTCATCGGCATTCAAGGTTTCGCCTATAGCGCGACCCCGGCCGCTGCCCAGCAGATGGTCAATGCCAGCCTGCGCCTCAAATGGCTGACCCAGTCCCAGTTCGCCGGCTTCTACGTCGCGCTGGAAAAGGGGTATTATAAGGATGAGGGGATAAACCTCACCATCAACCCCGGCGGTCCCAATCTGTTGACCGAAAACCTGGTGGCGACCGGCGCCGACACGTTTGGTCTTTCGGGCGGCACCGACAGCGTTTTCGCCGCGCGCGACAAGGGCCTGCCGATCGTCTGCATCGGCGTGGCGCACCAGGTCACGCCATTCGTTTTCGTCACCTACAAGGATGGCCCGGTCAAGACGGTGCAGGACTTCAAGGGCAAGAAGGTGACCGCCTGGTTCACCGGTGCAAACCACGTCCTGTCGGCCATGTTGGCCAAGGCCGGCATCAAGCCGGGCGAAGTGGATGTCCAGCCGCAGCAGGTCTCGATGACCCCGTTCATCGACAAGCAGGTCGATGTTGCGACGGCCACCCGCTACAACGAGCTGCAGATCGTTGCTGCCCGCGCCGGCATGAACAACCTGCGGATCTTCGTTCCTGAAGACAGCGGTGTTTCCTTCCCGCGCGACACGCTGATCGTTTCGGAACAAACCGCCAAGGAAAGGCCGGAATTGGTCGAGAAATTCCTACGCGCCAGCATCAAGGGTTGGAAATATGCCCTGACTAACGAAAAAGAGGCCATCGACATCGTCATGAAAGTGGCGCCGACCCTCGATCGCGGTCAGCAGGAAGTCATGCTCTCCGAGATCAAGAAACTGATGGTCGCCGGCAAGGGTGGCACCGATGGTCTCTTCGCCATCGACAAGGCAGCCGTCGGTTCGGCCAATAGCCTTCTCGCCGAATACAAGGTCATCTCGAAGCCCGTCGATCTCGACGCCGCGTTCAACGACAGCTTCCTGTCGAAGATCCCCGTCGCGGAAAAGCGCCTATGAGCGTCTCTGGCCCGTCCGGTGCCATAGTGGCCAGTCCATCCCTGTCCGCCGCTAAGGCGGGCAGGTTTGTTTCCTTGTTGAAATCCCTGATCTGGATTGCGGCATTCTTGGCTGTAGTAGAGCTGCTCGTCCTAGTGCTAGGCATCAGACCCTATTACCTGCCGCGGCCGAGTGCGATCGCAGCCGCTTTCTGGGCCACGCCACAGGCCTATCTGCTCAGCATGTGGCGTACCTTGCTGGAAACGGTCATCGGTTTCGTGGCCGGTAGTCTTTTCGGCGTTGCGACGGGCGTGCTCTTCCACCGTTGGACCATGCTGAGAGAGTTGTTCTTTCCTCTCTTCGTGGTGTCGCAGACCATTCCGGTCATCGCCTTCGGCGCGGTCGTCGTTCTCTGGTTCGGTAATACGCTGCTCGCCAAGGCCGTCATTTCCTTCTACATCAGCTTCCTGCCGGTCACCGTTAACGCTCTCCTTGGGTTCGCGGCCGTCGATCCGCGCCAGGTCGCGCTGATGCGCAGCTTCGGCGCCAAGGAGGGCCAGATCCTGCGTCGGCTCTATCTTCCGGCCGCCCTGCCGCAGATCTTCGTCGCCCTCAAGCTCGCCTCGTCGCTGTCGCTGATCGGCGCCATCGTCGGCGAATGGTTCGGGGATACGACAGGCCTCGGCGTGCTTCTGCTGCAGGCCATGTACAACGAGAATGTCGTCGGCATCTGGGTAACCATCGTCGCCTCCGCCTGCCTGGGGATCGGCCTTTATGCCGTCGTCTCCGAAGCCGAACGGCGGATCGTCTTCTGGGGGGCGGAACAATGACGACCGTGGCTGCAAGCAACAACGCGCGCCGCATCAGCCGCGGCTTCGCCGGAGCTTTTCTTCTCGCTGCGATCTGGGAGCTGAGTGCCCGCGGTTTCAACCTGCCGGCCTATGTCCTTCCCTCCGTCAGCAGCATTCTCAGCGGCATGATCACGGATGCCGGCAAACTCGCCGCGGCTGCCCGCTTCACCGCGACGGAGGCGCTGGCCGGCTATCTGCTGGGCTGCGTCATCGGCATTGCCGCCGCCGTCGGAGTGAGCATGGTTCCCCGCACCCGCGGCGTCGTCATGTCGGTTGCGACTGCCATCAACTCGGTGCCCGTGGTTGCCTATTCGCCGCTCGTTCTGCTCTGGTTCGGCATCGGCATGACGTCGAAGATCGTCATGGTCGCGGTTGCGGTCAGCTTCACCGTCTTCCTGAGCACCCTTGCAGGGCTTGACCGCGTCGATCGTAGATCGGTCGATCTGGTTCGATCTTTCGGCGCGGGGCGGATGGCGGCGTTATGGCGCTTGCGTCTTCCGACCGCGCTGCCGCTGATCATTGCCGGCATGCGGGTATCAACCGTCCGCAGCGTCATCGTCGCCATCGTCACGGAGATGCTGGGAGCCCATGGCGGCCTCGGCTGGGTGATCTACCAGGCCGTATTGCAGATCGATTTCGTACAAGTCTGGGCGGCGATCATCGTCGCGTCGGCAATCAGCCTCTGCTTCTTCGGTGCGATCAGCTTCGTCGAGCAGCGTTACATTTTCTGGAAATGAGCAATCTTATGACGCGTCGCATTCACTTCGGCCTTTTCCTCCTCGGCACCGGCAGCCATGTCGCCGGATGGCGGGTACCGGGGGCGATGGATAGTTTTCAAGACATCGGGATGGTCAGAAGCATTGCCATGGAGGCGGAGCGCGGCCTTTTCGATCTCATTTTTATGGGCGACAACCTCAATGCTGATCCTGGAGCCCACCCATCCTATACGGCGCGGCTCGAACCGCTCACGCTTCTCGCCGCGATTGCTGGCGCAACGCGTCATATCGGTCTCGGCGCCACTATGTCGACGACCTATAGCGATCCGTTCACGGTTGCGCGTGCCTTCGCCTCGCTCGACCATATCAGCGGCGGCCGCGCCGCCTGGAACGCGGTGACGACGGCCAATCCGGCGGCGGCGGCCAATTTTGGGACGATCCATCCGGACCACTCCAAACGTTACGAGATCGCCGAGGAATTCCTCACGGTCGTACGCGGCCTGTGGGATTGTTGGGACGACGATGCGATCGTCGCCGACCGGGAAAGCGGCGTTTATATCGATCCGGCAAAGGTCCGTGCACTCAGTCACGACGGCGCCCATTTCAAGGTCAAGGGGCCGATCAACATCAGCCGCTCCCCGCAAGGGCAGCCGATCATTCTGCAGGCCGGTGGATCGGGCCCGGGGCAGGAACTTGCGGCCAAGTCCGCCGATGTCGTCTTTTCCGTGACCCAGGATCTCGACGAGGCGCGCACCTTTTACGCCTCGGTAAAGGGGCGGCTGCCGAAATACGGACGCTCTACGGATTCGATGGTGATATTGCCAGGTGTGATGCCCATCGTCGGGCGGACCGAGCGCGAAGCACATGACAAGCTCGCCGAGTTGCAGGGTTTCATCAGCGAGACCAATGGGCTTTCCATCCTCAGCGACCGCTTCGGCGTGGACATGAGCCAGTTCGACCTCGACGGACCGATCCCCGATATCGGCCCCTCGGACAATTATCACGCTTTTGCCCAGGTCATGCTGGACAAGGCAAGACGGGAGAATATGCGCCTTCGCGATCTCTACAACCTCGTTGCCGCCGCCCGCGGCCACTGGGTTCTCTGTGGCACGCCGGACTATGTGGCCGATACGCTGGAGACGTGGTTCACGACGGGTGCGGCGGACGGCTTCAACATCATGCCATCGCATTTTCTCGGAGGATTGACGGATTTCGTCGATATGGTGGTTCCGCTCCTGCAGGAGCGTGGGCTCTACCGCACGGAATACGAGGGTACAACGCTGCGCGACCGCATGGGTTTTGCAGGGCCGCCGCGTGTCAAGCAGCGGTGAGTTGTTCTCACCTGGTCCAGAGAGTCAATTTGCTGGCTTTTCCAGATGAACCTGCGCTCATGGCTGGCAAGCTTTCTCAGCGGGCGCGCAACGCACGAAAGCCCCATCCACAACATTGGAGCAGTGTCCGGGCGGCAGCAGACCTGGTTTTTCAGCCTCCGGGACTCGCCACGCAGGATCGATAGTTCGGACCACGGGGCGCAGCGGAACGAAATTGTCATAAGACGTCGGTTTGAGAAAAATCCTTTTCTTATAAAATCTATCGTTTCACTGCACTTTTATCCCGGCCGGTGTTCGACACCGATTATCAGCTGGGGAACCGACCCGTGAACCGACGTACATTCCTTTCCTTCGCCTCCACCCTCTCACTGGGCCTCGCGCTCGGTCGTCCGACTGAAGCTGTTGCTGCGGTCGATCCAACCACGACGCTTGCTGTTGCCGATCAGAGCGAATTCGTTCGCAATCTTCTCGATGCGAGCGGGGAGGCACCGAAGCTCGGGTTCAAGGCAAGTTTTCCCAATTTCGCCGGCGGCCCCGCCATTCTCGAGGCGATGCGCGCCGGTGCTATCGATATTGCCTATGTCGGTGATACGCCGCCTATCCAGGCGCGAGCCGCAGGCACACTTCTCCCGGTCATCGGCACGTTCACGCGCGACGTCGCGCAATATCGCCTGACGAGCCGTCCCGGTCTGGTGATCAACAAGCTGGCGGACCTCAAGGGCAGGAAGCTCAGCTATGTCGAAGGATCCGGCAGGCAAGTCTTCCTGATCGAAGCCCTGAATCGTGCGGGTCTTTCGCTGAAGGATGTCGAGCTCGTCAATCTGCGCGTTGCCGATCTTCCCGACGCTGTGCGCTCCGGAGCCGTTGACGTCGCCGTTCTGACCGAACCGCATGTTACCCGACTGACGAAACAGGCAGGGGCCTCGCCGGTTCTCGATCCGGTCGAACGCCAGATCCTGCCGAGCACCAGCTATTTCTATGCCCGACCCGCGGTTCTTGCCGATCCGAAAAAGATCGCGGCCATCGAGACCTTTCTCGGCGCGTTCACCCGCGCGGCCAAGTGGGCGAATGGCAACAGGCAGACCTGGGGGAAGTTCTACTATACCGATTTCCAGCGAATCTCGCCCGACGATACGGCGGCGATCCTGGCGGCAGAATCGCCGCTTGTCTTGCAAACATCGGCAGAAGCCATCCCCCATCACCAGAAGCTGATTGATATCCTCTATCAGGCCGGTTCAATCAAGGAGCGTTTTGACGCCAGGACGTCGTTCGCCAACACCTTTGATCCCGTCATCGTGGCTGCGCGCTAATCGGTTTGTCGATCTTTGAAAGATACGAGGAGGAACCGTGACAGATTACACTTCATATCCGTATCTTGCGGCGCGACTGCAACGGGCGCAGCCCGGCGACGATCAGCAGGCGCGAACCGGTAAAGCCGTTCGCCTGACGCCGGGTCGGCTTCCGGCCGGAGCAAGACTGATCGGTCCTCTCTTGCTGCTTTTTGTCTGGGAGGCTGCTTCCCGCCTCGGGATCCTCTCGGCTTATACGCTGACCGCTCCGTCGACCGCAGTCGTGACCGGATACGAGATGCTGGCCGATGGCATGCTGCTGCCGCACCTGATGGCGTCGGCTGGCCGCGCCTATGCAGGGCTTTTCCTCGGTGTCACGGTCGGCGTCCTGCTCGCTCTCCTGTCCGGGCTGACCCGAAGCGGAGAGGCGCTGATTGACGGCGTAGTGCAGATCAAGCGCGCCGTCCCGACGCTGGCACTCGTTCCGCTCGTCATCATATGGCTCGGCATTGGCGAGGCAATGAAGATTTTCCTGATCTTCACCGCGGTTCTGGTGCCGGTCTACATCAACACCCACGCGGCGCTGCGGGGAATTGATATCGGCCATGTGGAACTCGCTCGCACGCTCGGTCTCACGCGGGGCGAATTCATCCGCAAGGTGGCCCTGCCCGGCGCTCTGCCTGGCTTCTTCGTGTCGCTGCGGCTGGCTGTAACCCTCTGCTGGACGGCGCTCGTCGTTCTTGAGCTCATCAATACCCAAACGGGAATCGGATATCTCATGAACCGCGCGCGCGACTGGGGGCAGACCGATGTCATCGTCGTCGGGATATTCATTTATGCGATCCTCGGGCTCGTCTCCGATACCGTCGTTCGGCTGATCGAGGCCCGTGCGCTCGCTTATCGGAGGGCATTGGGAGCATGAACGTTCACACCTCTTCGTTTTCGTCGGTGTCGCTCCGTAATCTGTCCCGCGGTTTCGGCGACAAGACCATCCTAAAGGACATCACACTCGAAATCCCCAAGGGTCAGTTCGTCGCCCTTCTCGGTGAATCCGGATCCGGCAAGACGACACTCCTGCGGGCGCTCGCGGGTCTGGACGACGATGCGGTGACCGAGGGAGAGTTCCGGAGGCCGGATAACACATCGGTACTGTTTCAGGATGCGCGATTGTTGCCCTGGATGAGCGTCATCGACAACTTGACACTCGGCTTGCGGCGGTCTGACGCGAAAGCCACAGCGCGTACGATGCTGGAAGCCGTAGGCCTCGGTGACAAGGCGGATGTCTGGCCCTCCACGTTGTCCGGCGGGCAGAAGCAGCGGGCGGCGCTTGCAAGGTCGCTGCTGCGCCGGCCGGAACTCCTGCTGGCGGACGAACCGTTCGGTGCCCTTGATGCCTTGACCCGGATCCGGATGCACGGTCTTCTCTTCCATCTGGTCGAGCAGACCAAGCCGGCGGTCGTCCTCGTGACCCATGACGTCGATGAAGCGTTGCTGCTGTCTGATCGCATTCTGGTCCTGAGGGATGGGCGGATCGCCGAGGATCATCAGGTGGACCTGCCGCATCCGCGCAGCCCCGGCCATCCCGTCCTTATGGAACTCCGTCGCATGCTGCTTACCAGCTTCGGCGTTGAACAAAACCTCATCTGAGAGAAAGCCCCATGACGCGTCAGCTGCATTTCAACCTTTTCCTGATGCCCCGCGGCCACCATGAGGGCGCATGGCGCCATCCGGATTCGACGCGCCGAGCGCTCACCGATCTGGAACTCTACGTCGAGGCCGCGCGGATCGCCGAGGCTGCTAAATTTGACGCGGTGTTCCTCGCCGATACTCTTGTCGCTCCCAATAACGGCGGGCTAGTGGCAAGCGGTGCGATGGAGCCCATCACCCTCCTTTCGGCGCTGGCTGCCCGTACAGACAGGATCGGCCTGATCGGAACCGCTTCGACGACCTACAGCCTGCCCTATACGCATGCCCGGCAGTTCGCCTCGCTCGACCATCTTTCCGGTGGACGCGCCGGGTGGAATATCGTGACGTCCTGGGCTCCGCAGGCTGGCCTCAACTATGGTCTGGAGCAGGATGTCGGCCATGGCGACCGTTATGCGATCGCCGAGGAGTTTGTGGAGGCGGTCGACGCGCTGTGGCGAAGCTTCCCTTCCGAAGCGATCCACGACAATCGGGAAACCGGTCAATATCTCGACCCGTCTCTGATCCAGCCGGCCAACTACAACGGGAAACACTATCGCACGCAGGGGCCGCTGAACGTGCCGAGCAGCCCGCAGGGCCGTCCAGTCTATATTCAGGCGGGCCAGTCGGATTCCGGTCGCGGCTTTGCGGCGCGTTGGGCAGAGGCGATTTTCACGGCGCATCTTGGCAAGGAAACCGCGCAATCCTTCTACTCCGACGTGAAGAGGCGGGCGGTAGGCTACGGGCGCCGGCCGGAGGATATCGTGGTCCTGCCGGGCATCAGCGCCGCGATCGGATCGACCACGCATGAAGCACAGCAGGTTTGGGAGGAGCTTGACGCGTTGACAAGCCCTCAGATCGGCCTTGCCCGGCTTTCAGCGCGGTTCGGCGGGCATGACTTCTCGGGCATCCCGCTCGACCGCGTTCTGACACGGGGCGATTTTCCCGATCCGACGCAGGTCGAAGCCTCCAAGAGCCGTGCAACGGGGTATGTCGATCTCGCTCTCAAGGAAGGTCTGACACTGCGCGGGTTGCTTCAGAAGCTGGCTGGCGCAAGAGGGCACTTCACCGCCACCGGAACGCCGGAGCAGATTGCGGACATCATCGAGGACTGGTTCAGGACCGGAGCAGCGGATGGCTTCAACGTCATGCCTCCGATCGTCAACAAGCAGCTCGAAGTGTTTGCGACCGAAGTTGTTCCAATCCTACGCAAACGCAATCTCTTCCGAACCGAATACGAAGGCGGCACCTTGCGGTCGCATTTCGGTCTTAAGCCGGTAGAGCCGAAGTTGCCGCTCGCCGATACCGCCTGAGATTTGATATTCCGGTAGACTAGACGTTGCGGCGTACCTTCGCAGCACACTGGCCTGATCTCTTCGACTGACTGGTCGAAAGAAGGGCAAGCCGGGCTCCGTGCGCCCTAGCAGATCCAGAGCGTAGGCGGCGCGAAGGAGGTGGTTGGGACGCGCCTGCCTCGACGCCGCGGCAAGTTGCGCGACGAGGCGGCCGGGGAGCATGAGCCCGGCCTTCTCCAGCGCGTGCCCAGTTCCTCGATATTCTGCAGTCGATCCGGGTCTTCCATGGGATCACCGGCGGCTGCCACTGATCGAGCTTGCATCAGGCTGAACTTGCCATCCAGCTGTTCGTCTCCCTCGATCTCCAGACCCGGCCAGGCTCCATTGCGGTCGCCGATCGGCCAGCGGCCGGTCTGGCTCACTGCGTCGAAGCGACGTGGGCCGAGTCTTGCAGGTCGAAGCACTAGAGCCATGGCCTGGCGGGGCGGGGTGGCGAGATTCGGCCTGAAAGTCGAGGCCAGGCGCTGGGCGCAGAGGTGACGCCGGCATAGAGCACAGCAGGGTGGCTGCCGAACTCGATACGTAGCACTGCGCGAAACCGGCGGGCAGGACGCATTCTCATCCACGACATCGCCAGCATGGTCGAGGAATTGGCGACAAAGTAGATGCCCTGATCGAACTACCGGATTTCCAAGCGTAGCACTTGGCCGTCGGGGCACCAATTGATGGGGAGAGGATAGGTCTGTTATGCGACCGTTCCCTACGATATTCTCGGCGGATGAAACTCAGCCAGACCATACGGTTTTGTACCTCCGCAGACGGCACCCGTATCGCCGTCGCGTCTTGTGGACAGGGCCAGGTGATCCTGCGGGCGGCGCATTGGCTCAGCCACGTCGACTATGATCTCGAGAGCCCGGTTTGGCGGCCCTGGCTCCGGGCGATGTCTGCCCGGAACCGGTTTGTACGCTACGACCCGCGCGGCTGCGGCCTGTCGGACCGGCATGTATCCGACCTTTCGCTCGACGCGTGGCACGCCGACCTTGATGCCGTTGCTGCTTCGATCGAGGATCCGCGCTTTGTTCTCCTCGGTCTTTCACAGGGCGGCGCACTCGCTATCGCGTATGCGCTGAGGTATCCAGAGCGGGTCTCGCATCTGGTTCTCCTAAACGCGTATGGCCAGGGCGCCCGGACGAGAGCTCAGACTGAGGCCGAGCGGCTGGAAGCCGAAACACTTGTCAATTTCGTTCGCATCGGCTGGGGACGAGACAATCCGGCATTTTGTCAATTTTTCACCAACCTCTTCATCCCCGACGGCACGCCTGAGCAGCATCGCTGGTGGGGTGATCTGGAGCGCCTAACTGCAACACCTGAGGTTGCGGCGCAATTGCTTTGGCAAATGCAGGGGATCGATGTGCTGCAGCTTGCGACGATGCTTCGCGTACCGACGTTGATCGCGCATAGCCGTGGCGACGTGCGCGTGCCGTTCGACCAGGGCTGCAAGCTTGCCGCCGCAATTCCAGGCGCCAGCTTCGTGCCGTTAGAGAGCAAGAACCACGTGCTCTTGCCAGATGAACCCGCATGGGGCGTATTTCAGGCAGAACTCGCCGCTTTTCTCGGGCAGGACAGCCCCGTACGACCGCGCGCCGTCAGCGAGGCGGATCTCACACCCGCCGAGGCGGCCCTTCTCGACCTCGTGGCGGAAGGCCTCGACAACCGTGCGATCGCAGAACGGCTTGGCAAGAGCGTCAAAACCGTACGAAATCAGCTGTCGGTGATCTTCGGCAAACTCGGCGTGCATAGCCGCGCGCAGGCGATCGTCATCGCACTCTCCAATTAGTCCCGGACAGCTAGCTGCTCTCTGTGCGGTGGACGGGACGTATGTCCCGCCAATCAGCGGGATTGTTCGCCGGCGCGGGACGATCGCCTCATGCTCGTGGAGGCGACTTATTCCATCCTCGACGTCACGGATGGCAAGACGCCGTCCAAGGATGGGGAGGAATGCGAGATGTCGGAACTCAACGAAGCAGCTCTCAATGAGCTCGTGGGCCGGGTCCTCGGTGATCTTGGCGGCGCAGTCAGCGTGCCGCTGGTTCGGATCGGCGATGCACTCGGGCTATATGCCACCCTCAAGGAGATCGGCCCAGCGAAGGCCGACGAACTCGCCGAGGCTGCGGGCTGTGCGCCGCGCTATGTGCGCGAGTGGCTGGCAGCCCAGGCCGCCTCGGGCTATGTGCATCACGAGCAAGGGCGCTTCTCGCTGACGCCCGAGCAATCTCTCGTGTTTGCCGCACCGGACAGCCCGGTCAATCTGATCGGCGCGTTCGATACCGCCGCTGCGATGGCCGAGAACCAGCCGAAGGTACAGGCCGCCTTCAAGACCGGCCGGGGTGTGGCCTGGGGCGATCAGGCCGGCTGCATGTTCTGTGCTGTCGCGCGGCTCTTCCGCCCTGGTTACGTCAATGCGCTTGTGCAGGATTGGCTGCCGGCGCTCGACGGCGTCGTCGACAAACTGAAGAACGGGGCGAAGGTAGCCGACGTCGGATGCGGACATGGTCTATCGACGATCTTGATGGCGCAGGCGTTCCCAGCGTCGCGGTTTACAGGCTACGACTTCCATCCGGGCTCGATTGCCGCTGCGACTGCGCATGTCCAGGCGCACGGATTGACGAATGTCCATTTCGAAGTCGGCCGGGCGCAGGATTTCGAGGGTCGCGATTTCGATTTTATCACTTGCTTCGACTGCCTGCACGACATGGGCGATCCGAACGGCGCGGCGGCTCATATCCGACGTGCACTGAAGAACGGCGGCACTTGGATGGTAGTGGAGCCCATGGCAGGAGATACGCTGGAGGAGAATATCAACCCAGTGGGACGGCTCTATTACTCCGCCTCGACGATGATTTGCGTTCCGACCTCGCTTGCTCAGGAGACGGGTCTCGCGCTTGGTGCGCAAGCAGGAGAGCAACGTTTGTCCGACGTGATCCGGTCGGGTGGTTTCACGCATGTTCGACGGGCAGCCCAGACGCCCCTCAACATGATTCTCGAGGCAACTAATCTGGGGTCGCCGTCTACGACCAGACGGACGCGTAATCTCGGGCGTTAAAGCGATCGACCTGTGATCCACCCTAATATCCGGGTGTGTAAGGGCCTCCGCGAAGTCCAGGATAATGCCGCGGTTTACGCGCTAGATTGAGTGGCGCCGACAGAGAAAAAAGGCCAGAATTTTTTCTGGCCGCGCTCTTGAAACCGAAAATCTCAAAAACCAAATCGATTGCCGCCAGCCGCTAAAGAAGGGCTGGCCTTGCTGGGAGCACCGTCTTTCGACGCTTCCGTACCCATGTTGCTTCAAGGAGGATATGGCTATGGCAACATCTTACGATTATGCACCACTGTTCCGCTCGAGCGTCGGCTTCGACCGGGTCTTCAATCTTCTGGAAAACGCCCAGCGCGCCCGATCGATCAGCGACTGGCCGCCCTATGACATTGTCAAGACCGGTGACGACAGCTACCGGATCTCAATCGCGGTGGCGGGTTTCGCGCAGGATGATCTCGATATCACCTTCCAGTCCAATCTGCTGGTCGTCACTGGCAAGAAGCAGGAGGCATCCGCGGAGAGCTATCTGCATCGCGGCATTGCCGGCCGGCCGTTCGAACACCGGTTCGAGTTGGCCGATCATGTCAGGGTGAACGGGGCCGACCTCAGCAATGGTCTGCTGTCGATCGATCTGGTTCGCGAGATCCCGGAGGCGTTGAAGCCGCGCAAGATCTCCATCCAGAGCGCTCCCGCTTTGACCTCTGCTGCTCCAGCGCAAATTGAAGCACAGAAGGCGGCTTGATCCGCATTATCGGTTGAACAGGGGCGCCGTTGCGACGGCGCCCATCAGCATTCCGGGTTAGGAAGGAGAGAGTGATGAAACCTGATATGTTCAGACAGCCTGTTTCCATTCTTGTCGGCCTCGGATTCCCGGCAGAGGTTCGTAGCGTGATGGACGCCTACCGGCATCTCGTCGAATGGCCGGTGTCAATGCGAGACGCCGCGCATACGGTCGCGCTCAAGGCATGCAACGCCGCGCTCTGCGGTGAAATCGACGCCGAGACCGCGCGCGGCCTTTTCGCCGCCTTTGCCGAGAAACACGATCTGCTGGCGCCGGACACCAATTCGATCGCCGCCTCGCGCCTGCGGCGCGATCGGGATCCGCACGTGAGGTGAGGATCGATGATGCACGACATGTTGCAGCAGGCGGCCGGTAATGCGATGGCGATAGGACCGACAGTCTTGGTTCAGGGCGCGCAGCTTCTGCGGCCAATCCAGGTGGTGAGAGCGTCGGCTCTCTCTCTTGATGACAAGCGAACGATCCTCGCGGCCTGGGCCTCGGACTTTTACGCTGTCGACTCGAAGCCGGCGCTTCGTCAGCTGCCAGGAACACCAGAGCCAGTCTCGATCGATGAAGTGCAGTCGGCCCTCAAAGAACTCGATCGGCGCTATGGTATCTGATGGCACTGCGTTGATGGCTGGCCCACAAGCCACAAAGTCGTTTCCGAGGAGGCCGTGTCGCTTTTGCAACCCAGCTGGCGAAGGCCAGTGACGCCCGCGTTATCGCGACAACGACCAGCAGGGAGAAAGCCGAACGGCTGAAGGATTTGGGGGCGTCCGAGGTCATTGACGTCCGCGCCATACCACACTGGTCGCAAGGCACTCGGTCGAGCAGATCGAAGGTTGGAGGAACGTCACTTCGGCCGCGCATGCATGACGTGGCATCATTGCCGACGTTGCAGCTTCCGACCGTCGAGGTTCAATTCGAAGACCGAGTTGGTTATTCGATGGCACGATGATCGATCGCGTCCCCAGGTTCTCACGGGCGAACGCGCATGATCGCCTTCCCTGTGCGTCGCTCGGTTGGGTTGAACGCGGCGACGGCGTCGTTGAGGGCCGAGACTTTGCCGATGTTCGTTCTTAGGCGTCCATCCCGCACCCGCTGGACGATGAGGTGGTATTTCACCTCAGCGACATCAGAGCGCTCATTAGGCGAGCATCGACCTCCAATTCCGGGCCAGGATGGATTAGCGACCTGTCGAAGCCAGCGTCCCTGAGTTGTTCGTCGCTCAGCGAGCGTAGGATCTTTTGGGTTCGGGCCTGCCGCAAATGCCGGCGGGCCAAGTTGAAGTAGAAAGCCGCCTTGCTTGCTACTGGCTCGACCAGTTCGCGAGCGAGGCCGTTCGTCTCTGGCGTGTTGGAGAGTGTTTCCGACATCGATGGTCTCCCGAAAATTCTTGGCAACTAGAGTGAAGCTAAGTGATCCGCTGGTGCCGCTGCATCATCGGAACCAACGATACCGGCACCATTTTTTGCCGATGCGGCTATATGGCGTTGCTGAGATAGATCAATTTTGGAGGGCGCCCTGTGGGTTAGGCAGGATCAGGCTGAGATTTTGACCGAAGCCGGTGCGTGCCCCCGCCTTAGAAGCATACCGGTTCTATGATTGCGCGCGCTCCGGTGAAGTAGATCGGCGTTGGCATTTTGGCCCTCGAACACCCTGCTTGACGTGGGTTTCTAGCGCTTAGCCGATGCGATGGTCTCAAGGTCGAGAATGCTGTTATAGAGTGCGAGCGCCTCGTCGATGCGACCTTCGTAGCAAGCCGAGCGCGCGCGCAGTTGCATCAGCGCGGCGTTGTGCAGCTGATCTGCGGGCAGGTTTTCGGCAGTCCCGTGATCCTCGATCAGGGTGATGACGGCAATATCCTTCAGGGCACACTCGTGGACAAAGTGTCCTGTGTGCACTTGCGTCTTTGCAGCCATCGTTGATGCGAGGTAGGCGCTTGTGAGGAAAAGGCCGCAGAGAAGCGCTCGCGGCACTTTTGCTGGAATGCTTGGCCAATCAAAGGTGTCTCGTTTCATTGCTCATCTCCTCATCCTGGGTATGCGTGATGCGTTCAGCATTGAAGAGGAGGCCACGCCTCCGATCCCCGCTCGGGCAATTGAGCGATGTTAGGCAGTCTGCTGGCACCCGCATCATCCGAACCAATGATGCGGGTGCCCATTCTTGCGGCGGTCATCAAAGTCCTGGCTTGACGGCCATTGCCGGCGGACACGCGGTGTTCGCTGAGCCATTTCCCTGCCGTATCGTCGCCATCGCCGTTGATCACGGACAGCCAATAGGCAAAACGGACCGCGGGCACACGATGGCGCAAGCGCTGCGGTCTGCGGGTTTGGAGAAGTACGTCCTCGGGATCTAGAGAACGGTCCGTTGCGGAGCCCGGATCGGTGGCGTCGAGTTGTGCAACAGCTGCAGGAGCTTGGTCTGCCGGGACGTGCCTGTCTTGGAGAAGATGTGCTTTAGATGCGTGCGCACGGTCGGCTCGCTGATGCCGAGCATGTCAGCCGCCTCTTTTCCGCCCAATCCCTGGGCAAGTGTCAACAGTACGCGAAGCTCGCTGCCGGTCAGCTGGTGAAGCCTTGCAAAGGCTTCACCAGGCATGAGCGGCGCCTGAACAGGATCCTGCATGAACACGGCGCATGAAGCTGCAAATGGCGCGACAGTGCTGCGGCGCCGACCGCTCTGGACTGGAAGAACGGTCGCAACATAGCCTGTGCCCTGCGCATCCGGGATGGCCAGGGAATATGCCGTCATATCGATATCGACGTCGTCACTCCCTGCTTGTTCAATAGCCCTCGACAGTGCGGCGCGCGCCGCCCGATCAATGGGAGAAAGCCGGTTGTTGATGATGCGAATGGAGTTGCCCGTTCGGATCTGGCGCTCGGCGGCGGCGTTCATATAAACGACGCGGCCATCGCCTGCCGTGAGGAAAACACCCGCAACGAGTGCATCGAGCGTACGTTCGAGGATCTCTGAATTTAGCGTTCTGATATCGAGCGCATCCGAAATGGCGAGCGCACGGCTGACATGCGGTGCGAGAAGCCTGAATAGATCGATATCGCGCTTTTGATAGTGCGCGACATTCACCCTTCGGGAGGCATGCATGGACGCCATGCGGCCCGCGGTTCGCAAAGCCGGGAACCAGATGATATCCTGGATTCCGAAGGGTTTCAGCACGTCTCGAAAGAACCTGGTTCCGAGCAAGTCGGAGGGGTTCATGGAGAGGACTCTGACGTCGCCGATGTTCGAAACGATATCGGCCTCTGCCATCGGACTTTGCGTGTAGTGCGAACCCAGTTTCTCCAAGAATTCCGTCTGGTATCCAAAAACAAATAATTGGTCATTTTGCGTGTGCTTCATGTCGTGCACACATATTCCGCCCGCGGAGCTTTCACATAGATCGGAAATACTTCGACACGCGTCCGGCCATTGGTGCGGATCGAGGGCGCAATCATAGATAGCTCCGATCGTATCTGATAACGCCTGCGCCGAGACTCCGTCTAAACTAACTGTGTTATGATCGGCGATGGGCTTGTATTGCAGCATTATTTTATATTGCCCCTGAGAGGAATTGCGCTACGAAGCATAGTGACTGGTTTCACACTGCCATATCAAATGATGTGGGTGATGATGATTTCGACGGCGACCCGGATTTCGTTGCCGAATTCGTCCACACGCTGCCGATTTTGTCTAAGTTGGCGGGCGATTGACAAGGATGGCGAGGATGGGGGAATTTATATGGCAACCTCTTTATTGAATCCTGCGCTGCTAGGGATGTTCGATATTGTCCGTGCGAAGGATCCAGAAGACCTCAGCGGTACTTTGCGCGTGAGCGAACGTGTTGCGAATTCGCGTCGCGTCTATACCTACCAACTGCAGGATCGTGCGCTCTGGCGCATACGATTTGATCAGCCGATTTTTACACTCGCAACGCGGGGCGCCGGCTCGATTCTGGCAAGTTACGTCGATAGCAGTTTTGCGACCGACGTCTCCGTCGATGGCGACGAAGGAGATCTTTTTTGTTTCACGACAATGCTCGCAGGCCATATGAGATTCGTACGAGGGGAAAAATCTACAACAGCCAGTAAACATGTCGGACTCGCCTGGAGACCCGATCCGAGCACTCGGCTATCGATTAGCGACGATAACGCACGAACGAACGTCTTCTTTAAGGTGACTGATTTGGAGAGTGCGCTCGAACACATGCTCGATGACAACTTGCGCCAGCCACTTGTCTTCGAAACTCATCTCGATTGGAGCGCCGGGCTGGCAGCAAGCCTGAAACGTCAGCTTGATTTCGTTATCCAGGAGTTTCAGCAGGAGGACGGCGTGGTGAGCAGTCCGGTCGCTCTCGCATCTCTGACGGACCTGCTTGTCTCCCTGGTCCTTCGCGGCGCCGCACACAACTATACTGATCGGCTAGCCAGTACAGCCGGGAGCGCAGTTCCAGCCTATGTTCGGCGAGCGGAGGATTTCATGCGCGCTCATAGCGCACAGCCTATTCGAATGTCGCATGTCGCTGCGGCCGCCGGATGCAGTTTGCGAACGTTGACCGCCGTATTCAACCATTTCCGCGGTACCACGCCCCTGGGGATGCTGCACGCTATCCGGCTCGATCTGGCGCGTGGCGAGCTCGCTTCCGGTACATCCGGCGCTTCGGTCAACACGATCGCCCGCCGATACGGTTTCACCAACACGGCAAGGTTCGCTGCCTCTTTTCAACGCCGGTTCGGCGCGACACCCACGGAAATGGCGCGGCGTGCGTCCACCCGGGGCTCAGGTCACCTCCTTGGCAGCGCCGACGATTTTGGATAGTTGCGTTCGACAGAGTTGAGGACCACGCTTTGACGAGAACGACGACTATCACCATCCCTGCAGCTTGGCTGAATCCTCTGCCGAGCGACTTTAAAATCCCGACATGGAAGTGGATATTGCTTCCAACCTCGGCATGGATGCTTTCGCGCAATCGGGGATACTGGGTCGGCGGCGAGTTCTCCCTACGAGCGGATGACGTTCACTTTGTCCAAAAAGGCGTGCTGAAATCTCCCCGCGCCGCGGAATGGACATTAACTCTTTCCGCCATTGACGACGTGGCATTTAAAAAGGGGTTTGCGTCGGACCTCATCGCCGTTCACCACGGCGGACAAGTCACCAAGATCATGAGCGTCCGTTCAGATGAATTCTTCACGGCCCTTAAGGCAGCGGTAGCTCTATCGCGGATCGCGCTTCCCGATTAGTGAGGCTTGGACGGCTCACGGCGCTCCCGCCTCGTGAATCGCCTGCTTTACGAGAACGGCATGGTGACAACCTCACCGATCTGCTGTTCTCCGATCCGGAGGGAATCCACCAATCGTTCCTTCTCCGTTTCGCTGAACATACCGACCCCGAAGCGAATGCCGTCCTGCCATGCTGGGCCGCGCTCCCATGCCTCGGTGTAGGCGAGAGCGAGATCGGCATGCCGTCGCGTCTGGTCGAGAGCTTCGAACAGAAGCACCGACTGGGCGGTGTTCTCAGAGTGCTCGGCCAGAACGCTGGACGGCCGCCATCGACGAACGTGGCGCATGGCTTCACGGCAGCTTTGGCCTTGGGGTGTTCCAGATCGACCTCGCCGGCCCGGCTCGGTCGTGAGTGTCACGCCAGCGATATCAGGGGCGGATGTTATCGCCACCGCTTTACATGGTCGACGAGTGCTCGAAGTTTCGGAGGGAGATTGCGCCGGCTGGGGTAATAAAGAAAGAAGCCGGCAAACGGTGGACAATACTCCTGAAGGAGAGGGACCAACTGACCGGATTCGACATAGGGTTTGAAGGTGTCTTCCATCCCGAAGGTGATGCCGCCGCCGGCACAGGCTGTTCGGATCATAAGCCACATGTCATTGGTGGTGATCTGCGGATCGACCGCCACGTCAAACTCCCGTTCATGCTGGCCAAATTCCCAACGATAGGGTGCGCGGTGTGGCGCTGGGCGCCAGCCGATGCAGCGATGGGTGGAGAGTTCCGAAGGATGTTCGGGTTTGCCGAAACGTTCGATGTAGGACGGCGCAGCGAAGGCGCCCTGACGTTGCTCGCCCGACGCCGGAACGGCGATCATGTCCTGGTCGATGACTTCGCCCAGCCTTACCCCCGCGTCATAGCCTTCCGCAACAATGTCGAATTCCTCGTCCGTGACGGTCACATCGATCTGAATGGCGGGAAAGGTGTCCGCGAAACGCGTCAGAAGCGGCCCTGAGATGAACTGCTCGGCGATGGATGACACCGCCAGCCTCAACAGCCCGCTCGGCGCGCTGTCGCGGTCCGCTGTCGCGTCGAGCGCCAGTCCGACTTCGGAAATCGCCGGCGCCACCCGCTGATACAGTTGTTCGCCGGCTTCTGTGAGACTGACACTGCGCGTAGTGCGCTGCACGAGCGCCACACCCAGCCGGTCTTCGAGACGGCGGATGGCCTGGCTGACGGCGGGCCTTGTGACGCCCAAATTCTCCGCGGCCACGCGAAAGCTCCGCGCTTCGGCGACGGCCAGGAATACAGAGATGCCATTCAGATCGGTCGCCATTGGTTAGAATTAGTTACCATGGTGGTCATCATTGGGCAAGTTGTTCGCTCTCCCTGGCGCGTCTACCTTGGATTTCACAATCAGGAGACAGCCGACATGACGCTTGATCACTACAAACTTCTGGGACGGTCGGGCTTGCGAGTTTCGCCGTTGAGCCTCGGAACGATGACCTTCGGTTCCGACTGGGGATGGGGAGCGGACGGCGACGAGGCCCGCCGTATCTTTGATCTCTACGTCGACCGGGGCGGCAACTTCGTCGACACGTCGGTAAATTATACGGACGGTCGCGCCGAGCGCCTGCTCGGGAGCTTCATCGGCGACAAGCGCGAGCGGATCGTCCTTGCAACGAAATTTACGATGGCACGCGACCCGGGCAATCCGAACTCCGGAGGTAACCACCGCCTGAACATGGTGCGCTCCGTCGAGCAGAGCCTCACGCAGCTTGGCACGGATCGCATCGACCTCCTTTATCTCCATGCATGGGACATGACGACCCGGCCGGACGAGGTCATGCGAGCGCTCGACGATCTCGTTCGGTCCGGGAAAGTGCTCTATCTCGGCATGTGCAACACGCCTGCATGGCGCGTTGCACAGATGCAGACGCTCGCCGACATCCGCGGCTGGTCCCCTTTCGTGGCGCTGCAGATCGAATACAGCCTCGTGGAGCGGACCGTCGAGCACGAGCTTCTGCCAGCGGCTGCGGCTTTGGGCCTCGGAGTGCTTCCGTGGTCCCCGCTCGGCGGTGGCGTGCTCACGGGCAAATATTCCCTCGCCGACATTGAGGATTCACGAGAAGCGACTGTGTCTGCTAGCCGGAAGGGTGTCATAGCTTCGTCCGGTCATCTGAACCAACGTGCGATCGAGATTGCGGGCGAGGTTCGAGCCGTCGCCGAAGAGGCCAACTCCACGCCATCGCGGGTGGCGCTTGCCTGGACACTGACCAATCCGGCCGTCGTCTCTCCCATCATTGGCGCCCGCACGCTCGCCCAGGCCGAGGACAATCTGGGAGCGCTGGATCTGGTACTTGCACCGGAACAACTGGATCGACTGAACCGGATCAGCGCACCGAGTCCCGTCTTTCCCACTCGCTTCACCCAACGTCCCCTCGTCCAGCAATTGATCTTCGGCGGTGCGGCGGTCGAACGCCGCGACTGACCGTGGAAACGACGTGAGGCCCGTCGACGCTGCACTCAGCCTCATTTTCGGTCGACAGGTCCCATCAAGCCCTCAGCAACAGGAAAGGACCGATACCATGACCATTCTCCCGACATACCACCGGGTCGCAGGCCGGAGCCGTGCAGCTCTAATCACACTGGCATTGCTGTCGCTCGGCCTGCCGGGCACAGCTATTGCCAACACCGCGGCAACGCAGGTGCAGGCTCCGGACGGTGCAGCAATCGAACGACAGAACAAGGCTATCGTCGAAGCCGCCTTCGAAAAATGGCGTAGGGGCACCTATGTCTTCGCGGAGCTTCTTGCTCCCGACGTCGTCTGGACGATCCACGGCTCCGGGCCGGTTGCCGGCACCTATCGCAACCAGAAGGACTTCATCGAACAGGCGTCGCGCCCTCTGACCAGCCGCCTTGCGTCGCCGGTCGTGCCGGAGGTGCACGACATCTTTGCCGATGGCGACGCGATCATCATCCGCTTCGACGGAACAGCGACCACGACCTCGGGCGCACCCTATCGCAACCAGTTTGTCTGGATATTCGAGATGAAGGACGGCCTCGTCGTTAATGCGGAAGCCTTCCTGGACCTCGTTGCCTATCAGCAGGTTATCGACAACAACGCGCCGCGTTCTCAATGACCAACGCCGGCTGCCTCGGCAGAACTTAATACCTGCCGAACGGCACCGCGCACCCATGCGCTATCACCTCAAGACCGAGAACATTCACGCTTAATGGAGCCAGACCATGCGACAGGCACTTGCGGCACTCATCACCGCCACCCTTTCAATTCAACCCGCAGAAGCACAGGAGGCCAATTTGCAGCCGAACCATCCCTACGCTGGCATGTGGATCACCGACGACAACCGTGTTCGCCATGAACTTCTGCCGAGCGGACGCTATGTCGAGGCTCGCGGTCAGCGCGAGCGCGCCTACGAGGGGCGCTACCAAGTCAACGGGACGCATATCGAGTACTGGGACGACACAGGCTTCACCGCCGACGGCGATTTCGTCGATGCGAACACATTGCACCATGGCGGCATGATCTTGCGACGTAAGCCAGCGACGCCTTGACGTACCAGGCGAGCAACCGCGATGCGGCAACGGCTTCAGGCCGCAGATCTTCCCAATCCATCTGGCGGGTCGGACGCCATTCACCGTCGCCCCGTTATCGTGACCTGTCCACCTCTCGCAGGAGGTCGATGAAGGCCCGTAACGGGGACGGCACGTGCCGGCTGCGCGGGTAATAGAGTGCCAGCCCCGGTGTCGGCGGACACCACTCGTCAAGTACGGTCACGAGTTGGCGGGACTCCAGAAACGGCCGGGCGAAGTATTCCGGCACATAGGCAATGCCACGGCCGTCCACCGCCGCCTGCACGAGAAGATCATTGTCATCGAGTGTGAGGTTGCCCGGCACATCGATCGCGACTTCGGCGCCGCGTTTGGAAAACTCCCAGCGATAGCGCTTTCCGCTGGGAAGGCGTTGGCGGATGCAGCAATGCGCATAAAGATCGTCAGGCGTATGCGGTCTTGCTTTCCCGTCCAGATAGGAAGGAGCCGCCACGGCGATGAAACGCACGTCGCCCCCGAACCTCACCGCGACCATGTCTTTCGGGACGGTTTCCAGCAGGCGTATTCCGGCGTCGAACCCCTGTTCCACGATATCGACGAGCCGACCTTCCGAAACAAGATCAAGCTCGACGTCGGGATAGAGATCGAGAAAGCGCGGAACGACGTCAGCAAGCAGGATGCGGGCGCCGCTCTTGTTCGCATTGATCCGCAGAGTGCCGCTTGGGGTACCACGTTCCTCCGAGAGCGTATCGAGCGCCTGATCGAGATCCTGAAGTACCGGATCGAGGCATGCGAGTAGGCGTGCGCCAGCATGCGTCAGCGAGACGCTGCGTGTGGTCCGGTTGAAGAGCCGGACGCCCAATTTTGCCTCGAGGGCAATGATCGCGTGGCTGAGGCCGGAGCGCGAAACGCCCATGACGTCGGCCGCTCTGCGAAAACTCTGGTGATTGGCCACCGCGGCAAAGGCGGCGAGATCGTTCAGGCTGGGGCGCACCATTCGTGATTTATCCTCACCATCTCATCTCAAATTGAGGATCTTATATCACCAATCCCGCAGGCCTACATTCGAAGATGAACAAATGAGGAGTTCACATGCCAAAGACTTGGTTCATCACCGGCGCTTCTTCGGGGCTCGGTCTCGAGATGACGCAGCAATTGCTCGCGCAGGGACACAGGGTGGTCGCAACGATCCGCCGCCCTGGGGCACTGACCCAACTCGAGCAGACTTACCGCGAGCGCCTTGATGTCGTTCCGCTCGATCTGGTCGAGCCGGAGAGCATAAGTTTAGCCGTTGAAGCAGCCTTCCAGCAGCACGGCCGTATGGACGTGATCGTGAGCAATGCCGGCTACGGACTGTTCGGTGCGGCGGAAGAGCTGACGAATGAAGAGATCGATCGACAGATCGCCACGAATCTCACGGGATCCATCCATCTGATCCGTGCCGCGCTGCCCCTTCTTCGGAGGCAAGGCGGCGGGCGGATCGTCCAGGTCTCGTCCGAAGGAGGGCAGATCGCCTATCCAGGCTTCAGCCTCTATCACGCAACCAAGTGGGGCATCGAGGGCTTCGTCGAATCCGTCGCACAGGAAGTGGCGCCTTTTGGTATCGACTTCATTATCGCCGAGCCGGGACCGACCGGCACGAATTTCGGAGCCAATCTCGTCCGTACGACACCGATGGATACCTACGACGGAACCCCTGCCGGGGCCGTTCGTCGGGCGATTGCCGAGGGCAGCTTCGAGATCAAGGGAGATGCCGCGCGCACCGTAGCCGCAATCATATCAGCCGCCGAGAGCGCGGCGCCGCCATTGCGGCTGGCGCTGGGGAGCACGGCCTATTCATCTATCTCACAGGCTCTTTCCGCACGCCTGTCTGCCCTTGAGGCGCAGCGCGGAGTGGCGAATTCCGCCGATCAGCAGGATCCGTGAACCGCAGCAGCGGCGGAAACACAGACCTCATGAACAGGAAGGAAAAAACATGTCCATTCGACCGGTTATATTGGCCCTTGCCCTCAGCATTTCGTCTTCTGCCTTCGCGCAGACTGCCGCAGAAAATCAGGTAGTAGGCACTTGGCGGATGATGTCGGCGACGATCGACCCCGGTGGGAAAAATATCTCCGCCTATGGAGAAAAACCCAACGGTCTTCTCGTCTTCACTCCCGACATGCACTTCGTGGAAGTTCTCACCGACGCCGACATCCCGCGGTTTGCTTCTAACGCTCGCGGTGAGGGTACGGACGACGAAAATCGCATGGCCATGTCACGCAGCATCGGGTTTTTCGGAACCTACACCGTGGATGAGAAGGGAGAATTCAGCGGAAACCGTGTCGAAGGGGCGACATTTCCGAACTGGATTGGCAGCGTGCGAACACGTGATGATCTGAGGCTGGTCGTTGACGGCGACCGCATGACTGAACAATTCCGTAGGCCGGAAGGCACTGAAATCAGGATCGAATGGCAGCGCGTCAAATGAGGCACCGACGGGTGGTCCTTTGCATAAGGTCTCTACCTTGCGAGCGTCCGCCCTTCGAGCATGACCAAAAACGAAGTTGAGCTATCCGGAGGAAAAGCATGCTTTTCAATCGCCGCTCCATGTTCAGGGCAGGAGCCGTAACCGCGCTGGCGCTTTCAATGCCTCAGATCATGACACGCGCTGCCTTTGCGGCCGCTCCACCGAAATCGGAAATCACCAACACCGGCTTTTACCGCTTCATGCTGGGTGAGTTCGAGATCACCGTCATTCTCGATGGCATGCGGACATTCGACGGACCTCATCCGACCTTCGGTGCCGATCGGGATGCCGGCGAGGTCCAGTCTCTGATGGAGGCGAATTTCCTGCCGTCGGATCGGATGATCGGGCAATTCAACCCGGTGCTCGTGAACACGAGCACCGACCTCATCCTGTTCGACACCGGCAACGGGCCTGAAGGCAGGGAGTTTGGCACCGGGCAGCTGGCGAGCCGTATCGCGGCATCAGGCTATGCGCCCTCCGATGTGACGATCGTCGCGATATCTCATCTGCATGCCGATCACATCAACGGGCTCATGGAAGGCGATCGCCCAACGTTCGGCCAGGCACGATATGTTGTCGGGCAGGCGGAGTGGGACTTCTGGACCTCGGCCGATGTATCCGGGACGCCGGCCGCCATGCATGCAACAGCTGTTCAGAGGAAGGTCCTGCCGCTCAGGGAGAAGATGACCTTCATCGGAGCCGACGCATCGATAGCACCGGGTGTCACAAGCGTGATGGCTGCCGGACACACCCCCGGCCACATGGCGTTCCTACTGGAATCGACAGGGCGCAATCTGTTGCTGACGGGAGATACGGCGAACCATTTCGTTGCTTCCCTGCAGAAACCGGATTGGGAAGTGTCGTTCGACATGGACAAAGGCGCTGCTGCCAGCAGCCGTAAAAGGATCTTCGGCATGCTGGCGTCCGAGAAAATCCCGTTTATCGGCTATCACATGCCTCACCCGTCGGTCGGCTATGTCGAGCCCTTCGGCGCGGGATTCCGCTTCGTGCCGGTGAGCTATCAATTCCTTATATGACGTCGGCAAGAACGAGTTACTCCTTGGCCTGCCAATCGAAATTCTTCGTATGGTCGAGAAACGTACGCATGGCGCGATTGGGACAGGGCAGCTGGGCCTACTCGCCGCAGCAGGAGGGAAAGATCCCTCCTGCTGTTTCACGCGTCATCGTAATCCGATACTTGACGGTTCGGCGCTGAGTGCGTTTTCGAACAACGTTTTTCCTGGACCGGAAAGCCACTGTTCCACCCTCAACATGGGTCCGAACTCACGTTCGAGGGCAGCGATGTCTGCGATCCCTGCGACCACGCCGTTATCGACGAGAGCAGTCAGCCGTTTCAGAAAGTTATTCTCGCTCAGCAATTCCTCGGAAAACCGCTGGTAGTGAATAGGGTGGCCTGCCGCACGTGAGAAGGCGTCTTGCAGATCCTTGCTTGTGATGTCTTGTCCCGACAGTTCTATCACCCGGCCGACATGGAGGTCTGGCTGGCAAAGGATCTGCGCGTTGATGCGCCCGAGATCATGGAGCGCTATCATCTGCATCGACTGGTCCAGCCGCGTAGCGAGTTCGATGCGGCCGAACAACGCCGGATTTAGAAGATGCTCCGATCTGCTTCTACGCAAGCTGCTGGTCAAATCGCATTAGATCGAGGGCATCCTTCGCCTTCCAGTGGTAACTCCTCATGTAATCGAGAAACGCACGCATGGCTGCGCTCGGGAGGCGGCGGCTGGGGTAGTATAGAAACCAGTGCGGCAAGGTGGGGCTCCAGTCGCAGAGAAGCTCCACCAGCCGGCCGGTTTGGATATACGGCTTGGCGTAGTCATCGAAGACATGGGCGATTCCTCTGCCCGCCAGCGCAGCTTGCAGTTCGTTGTGTGCAGAACTCACCGTCAAGCGTCCAGTTGGAGTGACTTCGATCTCTTCGGTTCCCTCGTCAAAGCGCCAGGTGACGAGCGTGCCACCAGGGAAACGGCGTCTTATACAGTCGTGACCAACAAGTTCGTGCGGTGTCTGCGGCTGTCCGCACCTACTGATATAGTCAGGCGAAGCTACGATTGCATAACGAAGCGCGGGTCCTAGCGGCAGCGCAATCATGTCCTGGGCCAGCTGCTTGCCGAACCTCACGCCCGCGTCGAAACCCTGTTCCACGATATCGATGACGGCCGCATCGCTGATGATCTCGATCTTCACCTCGGGATAAGCGTCCATGAAGTCGAACGCCAGCGGGCAGAGAAAATGATCGACAGCCGGTGCCGGCGCGTTGATCCTGAGAGTTCCGGATGGGCTATCACGCAATTCATCGACCTCTGCGATGGCGAGCCTGATGTCGCTCAACGCGGGTGCCAAACGTTCGAGAAGACGTTGTCCTGCCTCCGTTGGAAACACGCTCCTCGTCGTTCGATTGAGGAGCCGGATGCCGAGGGCCACCTCGAGGGTGTTCATCGTTTGGCTCAAGGCCGATGACGAGACCCCTCGCTCAAGTGCTGCTGCGCGGAAACCGCCACAACGCACGATGGCCACGAAGACATCGAAACTGTCCAAGCGAATTGGATCCATTGAGAAGTATTCCTAATCAGGCTGATAAACTTAACGCAGGTTATCAGAACAATCGACCCGTGTCATGGTTGGCGCAGAGTTTGACGCTTGTGCTTGATCTGCTTCCTTTTCGGTCACTTCGACCGCGCTATTCAGCGAAGCGGAAAGTACCCAATGCAGAAGGGAATACCGATGAACGCCTTCACCCTCAACAGACGCGCTATCATGCTGTCCGCTGTCGCGGGCGCATCGAGCATGCTCATTCCGAGCCTGGGTGGCTCCCGCAGAGCCAACGCCCAGGCCGCGTCCCCGGTGGCCGGCAATGCCGGTCACTACCGCTTCCGCGTCGGCGAAATAAGTGCGACTGTCCTGAGCGATGGTGTGATTGGTGGCCCGCCCCGCATCTATGCAAGTAACGCGCCGGAAGCCGAGCTTCAGGAGGTCCTGCGACAAGCATTTCTGCCGACCGACCACATGACGCTCAACCTCAACACGCTGCTGATCGAGACCGGCGGGCGGCGGATTCTGATCGAGGCCGGAGCCGGCAAGACCATGGGCCCGAACGGCGGGCGCATCTTCGATAATCTCGCGGCGATCGGTCTAGAGCCTGTGGACATTGACACGATCGTCATCTCCCACACCCACCCCGACCATGTCGGCAATCTGAGAACCGCAGACGGCGGCAAGGCCTTTCCTCGCGCCACCGTTTTTGTTCCGAAGGCAGATTGGGATTTCTTCGTCCGAACCGATCCGGACCTCTCTTACATGCCGGTCCCGGAGGAATTCCGTATGCGCTTCGCGGCGAATATCAAGAACAGCCTCACACCGGTCATGAAGGATATCGAGCTTTATGAAGCTGGCGCCGAGATCGTGCCGGGTCTGACGACGTTCGTCGCATCCGGCCACACGCCAGGCATGGCGACCTTCCTTGTCCATTCCGGGAACGATCAATTGCTGCTGACAGCCGATCTTGCCTATCATCCGGTCGTCAATGTCGATAGGCCCTGGCTTCCAGGCCCAGACCGCGACAAGGAGACGGCCCTTGCCTCCCGTCGGCGCATCTTCGATAGGGCGACCGCTGAGCGCATTCCCGTACTCGGCTTCCACTTTCCGTTCCCCGGCCTCGGCCGGATGCTGAAGACCGATGGCGGCTACGCCTGGGTGCCCGCCAACTGGCATTTTTGACGGTTAACAAAACAGGAGAGATCCCATGGACCAGTCAAAGATCAATAGACGTGGCTTCCTCTGCACGGTGGGTGCCGCAGCAACAGGGCTGGCACTCGCCACCAACGCTACGGCGCAGACCCAGGAAACGAATATGGTGTCGCCAGCCACTGGATCAAACCCGGATCTGCTGAGCCGCAGCTTGCCACGCACTGGCGAACGGGTCACAGCCCTGGGTCTAGGCACTTTCCTGACCTTCGACCTGAAGCCTGGCGATAGCCGCGACGCTCTCCGGCAGGTGTTCGAACGGTACGTGGCCGCAGGCGGCCGCGTCGTCGACACCTCGCCACTCTACGGCTCGGCCGAAGTCAGCGTCGGCCAGTTCATGGGCGAGTTTGAAGGATCCGGCGAGATGTTCCTCGCCAACAAGGTCTGGTCGACAGGAGAATATCTCGGAGATGAAAGCCATGCCGCGGAAAGCTTTCGGCAGTCGCGCATGCGGACATGGCGCGACACGATCAACCTCATGCAATGCCACAGCATCACCAATGCGCCTGTCATCATCCCGTTGATGAAGGCATGGAAGCAGGAAGGCCTGATCCGTCATGTGGGGGTGACCCACCACGAGTCGGCGGCGCAGGAGCAATTGCTGGCGATCGTCGAACGTGACGAAGTCGACTTCATCCAGACCAATTATTCAATCTTCAATCGCGATGCCGAGCGTCGCCTGCTCCCGGCCGCTGCCGACAAGGGCGTCGGCGTGCTGATCAACCTGCCGCTGGAAAAGGCACGTCTGATGAAAATCGTCGAAGGACGGCCGCTTCCTGGTTTCGCCGAGGAGTTCGGCGCGACGAGCTGGGCGCAGTTCTTCCTGAAATGGGTCATGGCGCATCCGGCCGTCACAAGTGTGCTTTGCGGCACCTCCAACCCCGACCACATGAGTGATAATGTCCAGGCGATGACAGGCCCGCTTCCGGACGAGCGCATGCGTGCCCGCATGGTTGCACATATGGACACGATTCCCGGCTTCGGCTCCATCGGCACGATGCCGTGGTATCCCGGCAAAGAGAATATGTATTCAGGCCTTATCCGGGAGGCACAGGCGAATTCCGCACAGCGCCTGCGGTAACGCCTCGCGACTATTTCGTAGTCACCGTAAAACAAATCACTGGGAGACCGACTTTGCCCTCCACCAGACGTTCGCTTCTGACGGCCTTTCTGACGCTGCCTCTCATCGACGTGACGAGAATGAAGGCGTTCGCGCAGGCTGCTCCCGACCTGGTGCTGACTCTCGCATGTGACGATGGAGACGAACCGACCCTCGAACGGGAAGCCGGCCCCTTCTTCAGGCCGAACTCCCCGCTCGAACGCGATCTCTATCCCCACGCGCCCGGTGGCGAGCGGATCACCGTCGCGGGGTTCGTCTTCGACAGTCGCTGCCGGCCTCTGCCTGGAAGCCTCATCGAGATTTGGCAAGCGGATGAAAATGGCGACTACGACAGCGTGGGTTTTCGCCTACGCGGACACCAGTTCGCTGACGCCCAAGGCCGCTGGTGGTTCAACACCATCGTGCCCGCGCTTTATCCCGGTCGAACGCGCCATTTCCATTTTAAGGTCCAGCGGCTAGGTGGGCGCGTCCTCACCACTCAACTCTATTTTCCCGGAGAGGCCAGAAATGCCGGAGACAGACTGTTTCACGAGGCACTCCTCCTGGATATCAAGCAAACCCGTGACGGAAAGTTCGGACGGTTTGATTTCGTAGTCTGACGAAGGATGGCATCTATAGCGGGAAGGCCCAGTCGCCCTGGTACTTTCTCGTTTTGATTTGTCGTGCATTGTGTGCATTGCAATTGCACAGCCTGAATGACCGATCCAAACCGGTGCGCGCGTCTCAAGGCCTCTACGGGAAATCGCGCTTACGACCGATCGAAGCAATCAACTCTGATTGCAGACGTGCGGGCAATCACCAACGGAAACTTTTGAAACGCGTGCGGCGAGCTTAGCTGTCTGCGACAGGTCTGCCGTTCTCGAACAAACGGTCGAAACGCCCCACCCTGCGGCAGGTGACGTAGCTCGAGTCAACTATCGAGCGACCATCTGAGGTGCTGTGTTCAGCCGTCGTCGAATCATTCAGGCAATCGCGTTACAAATGATCTCAACTTAACCAAGCTTTACGTCGTCGCATCCAAGGGTACGGGATCCCCCTCTGGTGCGGGCTGAGGGGCGTCGTCAGGCTTGCCGTCTTCGTCTTCCAACCCGAGTTGTTGAAGGATAACCTCTTTGATTTGCTGTTCGATCGCCTCTCGATCCTTTTGGCTCATTGCCGCCAGCTTGTCTTCATTAAGCTCCCGATCTTTCAGGAAGAAATAGCGGATACGTTCGGCCGGCGTCATCTTGGACACCTTCAGAAACTCGTCACCCGCATCGGGTTTCTCGTCTTTACTGAGAGCGGTGCGGTTAGGCTTTTGGTCCAACACAACGCCGTTGCTCTCCATCGACCACAGCGCATCCGCAAGCTTCGAGCCATATCGTGGATCAAGAGAGACGGAGGGGAGATTTCCACCTGCTTTTCCTTGCTGTGCTTCCCGGGCTATATCTTGTCCCGACAAGCGGGAGGTAGACTGCAGAAGTAGCGGGATCCTGGGGTTACCTGCAACGATCATCGTATTGATTCCCTTGAGTTGTTCTGCTCCTGAACATCGCATCGGCGGCTTGCTCGGGGCTGATCGTTTCGTCGACTGACTTGATGACAACGTGCGCGAGCATGCCATGGAGGCGGAGCGATCGCATTGTCGACGGCGGCAATTTTCCGTTCGGCGGTTCACGGTCGATGGTAACCATGCTCGCTTCCCGCTGAGCGCTCTTCAACCGATTGTGCTTATCGGGTGTTAAGCCAAGCATCGACTGGCTGTGAGCCCTTTCCGACAGCAATCAAAGCGTGATTCGAGGCTATCGGACGCCGTGAAGTCCGACGTCCGAAGAAGGCGGAGGATCAAATCAGGCGTTGAAGCCGGCGTCTACATTGAGAACTGCGCCGGTAATCAGACTTGCAGCGGGACCCGCCAGGAAGGCGACTGCGCCGGCGACTTCACGCGGCTCACCAAACCGACCAAGCGACGTGAGGCTCCGCTGATAATCGGCATTCTCGCCATTGGCCGGGTTCATCTCCGTGTCGGTTGATCCCGGCAGAACGAGATTCACGGTAATACCTTGAGGGCCGAGTTCGCGCGAAAGGCCGCGTGTGAACGACAGAAGCGCCGATTTCGACATGGCATAGGCCGTAACGCCCGGGAAAGGCACACGTTCAGCCAGAGAGGAACCGATCGAGATGATCCGGCCGCCGGATGAGAGATGCGGGATTGCTGCCTGTGCAAAAAGGACGGGCGCGCGAACGTTGACATCAAGCATGGCCTGCAGATCGGCGAGCGCCAAATCCGCGGTCATGCCGGCGGTTCCGATGCCCGCACTATTGACCAGAATATCAAGCCCCCCGAGTGTGTCGACCGTCTGGCTGACGGCGCGACCGATGGCCTCCGGGTCGGCACTGTCGGCCCGGATGGCAAGCCCGCGCCGGCCTTTCTCCTCGATAGTCTGAACCACGGACGCAGCCCTGTCCGCTGAGCGCTGATAGGTGAGCGCGACATCCGCGCCATTCTCGGCGAGCGCAATCGCGATCGCAGCCCCTATTCCCCGTGAACCACCGTTCACCAGGGCGCGCTTTCCAAGCAAATCCATGATCGTTTCCTTTTGTGCAGTGATCGATGCATAAATCGGTAAGCCCATTGCAAAGCGCCGTCAACTAATTTATGCAGTGATCGATGCATAATAAAGCTCCAACCCCTCCGGATCTCCCAATGCCGACACGCCCCACACGCGGTCGGCCGCGGGAATTTGATCGCCTGGCCGCGCTAGCAGCCGCGACAAGACTGTTCTGGATCAGGGGATACGAGGCCACCTCGATCGCCGATCTGACGGACGCAATGGGGATCGGAACAAAGAGCCTCTATGCGGCCTTTGGCTCGAAGGACGCGCTCTACGCGGAAGCGCTCCAATACTATTACACGACCTACGAGGGGTTGGTCTGGACGCGCTTCAGGGCTGCTTCGACCGCGAGAGAGGCGGCGCTGGCATTTCTTCAGGATTCCGCGATCGCCATGACGGGTGGAGATTGCGATCTGCCGCATGGGTGCATGGCGACGCTCGCGACCGTGGGCAGCGAAGGACATTCCGAACTCGGCGAACTCATGCGAACGACCCGTGCGGGTGGTTTCGATCTCCTCAAGGCCCGCTTCGACAAAGCAAAGGGCGATGGGGACCTCCAGGCCACGGCAGACACGACCAAACTGGCGAGGTTCGTGCAGACAGTCCAAAGCGGCATGGCGATCCGCGCCCGTGATGGAGCAGATCGCGCTGAACTCGAAGCCGTCGCGGAAATCGCCCTGGCCGGTTGGGACAATATCACTGCCAACATCTATCACAGCATGCAGAGCAAGGCCTGACCCTTTGCAGTGAAGGCCAATCAGAACGGTGGCGGGCTTCAAGGCTCCTCCCTTATGGGGAGCGGGACGAGCTTTCTGCGAAGCGGCTCGGCGAGCAGCCGACGGCGCGTGTGAACGCGGTGCTGAACGCGCTCGCCGACTTGTAACCAATCGAAAAGGCGATTTCCTCCATCCTTGCCGTTCCAGACTTGAGCGCCTCCTTGGCAAGCGCCATGCGCCATCGCAACAGGTACGAGATCGGACCGATCCCGACGATGGCACGAAAGCGCGTGGCGAAGGCGGACCGCGAGACACCGCAAAGCCTCGCCAGGGACTCGACCGTCCATTCTCGCCCGACATTCTCGTGCATGGCACGAATTGCTTTCGCCGCAACGGGGTCTCGAAGGCCGGCAAGCAGGCCGCTGCTGGCGGGGTCGACAGTTTGTTCCGGAAGACCCGATGCAGGCATCCTGAGAATTTCGACCAGCGCCAGCTCGACGAGACGGACGATGATGAACTCGCTGGCCGGTCCAGGGTCGCGGCCTTCGGATTCCATCAGTGTGAGCAGGTTGTGAAGCCGGTGGAGTTTGGGCGAACGAGAGGGGATCTGAACGATGGGCGGGAGAAGCCCCGTCAGGAGATCCTCGTTGGCTGTCGAAAACAGAAATTTGCCCATGTGAAGCGAAATCGGTCTTTCCTGACCGGAGCCCAGCTTCAACCGTCCCTCCTGTTTGGCGGCCACCGCCGCGACGCTGTCCAATGGCTCTACTTCCCTATTTGAGGTCAGCGTAAAGGAAAGCGTTGTCCGCAGCAGCACGAAGTCGCCCTTTTCCAGCGACAGCGGATCGCAACCAGGTCGTATCAACTGGCAAGTGCCGTCTTCTATCCAGCAAAACAACAGGTCTCCCAGCGCTGGAAAGTTCAGGCCCCAGTCACCGGCGGCGTCCATGCCGCGACCCAGAAGAGCGGCACGCGGCCGCAGCAGTCGGATAATATCAAGGAAGGGGTCCATTCTTGGGCTTTAGATAAAGTATTCTGGGGTTTGCATTATGGAACGTGCAGACACGATTGCATAATTTGCCGGGAAGACTGAACGAGGCTGTGGCCCCCATTACCGGAGAATTATGATGATTAAAGTCACCACCGCTGATATTGACCGCTTTCTTGCCGAAGACGATAACCAGCCTATCGTCATGCTCAATCTGCTTCGGTTCAAGGCAGATGGGGGGTGCCAGCGCTATCTCGACTACCTCGCCATGGCGGGACCGATCGTCGCCCGGTATGGCGCTGAAATCCTCTTCGCGGGCGACGGCGCGCCAACGCTGTGCGCCGAACCCGGTCAATCCTGGGACGCGGTGGCGCTGGTGCGCTACCCGAAACGGAAATCCTTCGTAGACATGATCGCCGACCCTGCCTACGCCGTTGCCGATCCGATTCGGATGTCGGCTCTGGAAGAAGCAGTGCTGCAACCAATCAGCATCATGAGGCTATGAGGGCGGAGGCACTCCCGCAATTTGAAAGGCTGTAGGAACGTGCCGCTCTTCGGTTACGCGATTGTGCACAAGAATCGGCAATGTTTACCCTTTCTAAGTCCCGCATGCCTTGCCGTTTAGGAATGGCTTTACAGCAGATCTTCGATGCGAATTGGCAGATGCCGGATCCGTCTGCCGGTCGCATTATAGACCGCATTGACTACGGCTGCGGTCGCTCCGACCATAGCGACTTCTCCCAGACCCTTGACGCCCGATGGGTTGAGCTTGAAGTCCGGTTGGTCGATGAAATCGACATCGATGGCGCCTATGTCGGCGTTGACTGGTACGACATATTCGGCAAGATCGTTGTTGAGCACACCGCCGAAGCGAGGGTCTGTTTCACCGACCTCGCGGAGTGCCGCGCCAATGCCCCAGATCACACCGCCCCTGACCTGGCTTTCTGCCGTGCGCCGGTTCATGACCCGGCCGCAGTCGGCAACGCTGACGACGCGTTTGACGCGCACGCGCCCGGTTGACGCCTCCAAGTGAACTTCAGCAAAATGGGCGATCCAGCTGAACGCCATAAATTCGGGATATTCAGGCCCGGTAGTGGACGGAATGCCTCTGCGCAATTGCTCGATCACCTGTGCGTCCTTGCCGAGCGGGATCGTATTAACTGTGACCTCCAGGACGGGACGGCGGGTCCGGGCAAGCTGGAGATGAATCGGTTCTTCCGACAATGCGCTGCCGGTCAGAAGGTTAAGCTCTTCGCGCAGTTTCACGGCGGCGCTTCGCGCTGCTGGCGCAGCGCTGCCCGTCCCCCATGAACCGGCGGTTACATGCTGAGGCGCATGTCCGGTGTCGCCGATGCGGATATCCAGTTTCTCTGGATCGACGCCGAGAACATCAATGAGCTCTGCTGCAATAACGCTGCGGATGCCTTGTCCCATCTCGTGACCGGACGTTGCGATTTCGCATCTTCCGCTTGCGAAAAGACGAAGCGTTGTCACAGCGGGCGTCATCGACCCCTTGTAACTCCCGCATGCGACGCCAAGACCTATGAGGTCGCCATTCTCCGCGACCAACGCGCCCGGCTCGCGCGAACGTCGGTTCCAGTCAAACAATTCCGCGCCGCGCCTCAAACAGTCCGCGAGATGGCGCGATGAGAATGGTTTGCCTGTGATCGGATCCCTTTGAGCGTCGTTTGCAATACGGAGCTCAACGGGATCCATTCCGACAGCCTCGGCAAGCTCATCCATCGCGCATTCGGTCGCATAGCTCGAGGGATGTTCATGGGGCGCGCGCTGATGGCCGGGGGTCTGGGTATCGACCCGGACGATGCGGTCACTTCCCAGCCAGGCACCATAGCCATACATGCGCGGAGGATTGGCGCCGTGCTCACACCCAAATCCATCATACCGGCTGTTCTGCTGGACCGTTTCATAAAGCCCTGCGAGCAAGCGCCCTTGTTCGTCTGCACCGAGCCGAACGCGGTGGCGGCTTCTTGGGCGATAGGATGCGGTATGGAACAGCTGACCGCGGGGCATTACGAGTTTCACGGGACGGCGCAGTAGAATGGCGGCGCTTGCAACAAGCACACTTTGCTCCTGAATGCCGTTCTTTTGTCCGAAACCTCCGCCGGTGTAGGGGCTAACGCCACGCAGGCGGGTTGGGTCCATTCCCATCATGCCGGCAAGGCCGCCAGCGAAAGCCGACGCCGCCTGCGTTCCCTCATAAATCCTGAGCTCGCCATCCTCGAACGCGGCGGTCGTCGAAATGAGTTCAATAGGGTTGTGATGCTGTTGGGGATGCAGATACTCGACATCGATACGATGACTGGCTGTAGCGAAGGCAGTCTCCGCATCACCGGACGAGAGCTGGCTCTCGGGCTCCGGCTCGCGGCTCGCACGGTCGTCTTCCATCGCTGCGCTGAACGCCTCTTCGGCATAACGCACCTTGACGGCTTCAGCGCCTTCTATCGCCGCCTCCAGCGTCTCGGCGACGACGAGAGCGACCGGCTCTCCGCGATGACGGACGATCGGGCCAGTCATCGGCTGATAACCCTTACTAGGTCGGCCATAGGCGCCACGGGCTGCAGGGGTTGTCTTGATCTGCGAGAAATCGTCATGTGTGAAAATGCGAACGACGCCTCGCACATTCGTTGCGGCAGTCAGGTCAATCGCTTCAATACGTCCCTTGGCGATTGTCGCTGGAACCGTCATCCCATGAAGCAGACCGGCGATCGGCTGGTCTGCCGCGTATAGTGCTCGACCCAGCACCTTTTCATAAGCATCGACCCGAGGGCGGTCAGCAGTCTGTTCCTGCGTCATTGCATCTTCCTTCCAGCTGTCATGATGGCATCGGCAAGGGTGCGAGCGCCAAGTTCAATCTTGAATGCGTTGTGCTTGCCGGCTCGGGCATCGGCGAATGCCGCTCTGCCGGCAGCCAACGCAATCTCCGCGTCGATCGCTCGACCATTCAAAAGCGACTCCGCCTCGCGCGCGCGCCAAGGCCGGGTGGCAACGCCGCCAAGAGCAATATGCGCCCGTCGCACGTGATCCCCATCCATCGCTAGCGCCACGGCGGCCGAGGCCAGGGCAAAAGCATAGGATTCTCGGTCGCGCACTTTGAGGTAGGTTGAGCGTCGGCCGGCCTCTGTCTTCGGAACAGATATCCCGGTTACAATCTCGCCGGGCATAATCGCGAACTCGAAATGGGGCGTTTTACCGGGCAATAGGTAAAACTCGGCAATGGGGATCGTGCGTTCTCCGGTTGGCCCCTGAAGTTGGATCCTTGCGTCCATCGCCGTCAGTGCGACGGGCCAGTCACCGGGTGACACGGCCGTACAAGCATCGCTGACGCCCAGCACGGCCTGCGTGCGGTCAAGCCCGCCGATCGCCGCGCATCCGGAACCTGGCTCCCGCTTGTTGCAGGGATAGGCGCCGATTGTTCCGTTCCGAAAATAGGGACACCGCGTTCGCTGCAGCAGGTTACCGCCGACAGTTGCCATGTTGCGAAGCTGTTGAGAGGCGGCTTTCGAGAGGCTCTCGGCCAATACCGGGTAGTCGCGGCGGACGACTTCATCTTCGGCAACGTCGGCCATAAGCGCTCCAGCACCAAAGAACAGAACGTCGCCGCCCGTATCGATCCGGTCGGCTCCCTCGAGCGATGCGATGTCGATCAGGTGATGAGGGCGCTCGACACCAAGTTTCATCAGGTCGTAGAGAGTGGTGCCGCCGGAGATGTAACAGGCCCCTTCGCCTGCCGCTGCAAATGCTTCGGTCGCTTCGCGAACAGTTTTGGCGCGGATATAGGATAGCGATCTCATGTTTCAGCCCCGCTCGATTTGGGGAGCTGCCTGTTCGATCGCAGCCACAATGCCGACATAGGCTCCGCACCGACAGATATTGCCGCTCATATATTCTCTGATTTCCTCTGGCGTCGACGCATGGCCTTCCTTGACGCAGGCGATTGCCGCCATGATCTGGCCGGGCGTGCAGTAGCCGCACTGCAAAGCGTCATGGTCAATGAACGCCTGTTGCATCGGATGCAGAGTGTCCGCGCTACCGACACCTTCGATGGTTGTAACATCGCGGCCATCGATTTTGGCGGCAAGCGTCAGACAGGAAGCGACCCTGCGCCCGTCGATGTGAACAGTACAGGCGCCGCACTGACCGTGGTCGCAGCCCTTTTTTGCGCCGACGAGACCCAGTCGTTCGCGCAACATATCAAGCAAGGACGCTCGTGCATCGATTTCCAGCACACTTGGCTGGCCGTTGATCTGAAACCTGACCTGGACAGTCACGCCGTTCTCTGGCGCAAGCTGCGAACTCGACGCTTGTGCCTGCGCCGCCACTGGCAGCATTCCAGACACTGCAACGATCGTTCCGGCCTCTAAAACCTGTCGCCGGGTGATCTCGAGAAACTGCCTATCATGCGGGTCTGACATCTGGATTTCGTCTCCTGTTGGATTGCAACAATGCTGGGCGTCATCCGTTTCGGCATGAAGCTTGGAAATCGCATATTTCTTTCAACGTAAGTCAGGCCAGGCGGAAAGATTAGCCGCGAAATCCAGCGCGGACTGATTAGTTACACTTAGCAATGGCATTAGAGGTAGGCACAGCGGCCGCAGCAGGGCTTGCGGCTTTCGCGTTCCGCTCAGGATCCAATCGAGAACCCAGCGTTCATTGCGCTGTTCAGCAACGGCAAGCGCTGCGTCGGCGTACCCGACAACGCGAGGATCGCGTTGGCAACCGCTGGCGCGATTGGTGCCACTCCCGGCTCACCCATTCCAGTCGGCTTGTTGTCAGACGCGACGATATAGGTTTCGACAGCGGGCATCTCGTTCATCCGCAAGACTGGGTACCGATCAAAATTCGTCTCTTGCACAAGTCCCTCCTTGAGCGTGACCGCACCGTACAAGGCGGCTGACAGCCCAAAGCCGATACTTCCTTCGATCTGTGCGGCGATCTGATCGGGCGCAACCGCAATTCCACAATCGACAACGGCAACCACGCGACGCACGATTGGCCGGCCATCGAGCAATCGGACTTCGGCGACCTGGCCGACGATCGTTCCGAATGCTTGGTGAATCGCCAGTCCCCGTGCCCAACCCGCTTCGAGTGGGGTATCCCAGCCTGCCCTGGCGCAAAGCTCATCAAGTACCGCCAGCCGGCGCGTGTCGCCGGCCTTCTGATATAAAAAGCGGCGATAGGATACCGGATCCTTGCCGGCCCGGCGCGCAAGCTGATCCACGACGTGCTCCATCACCATGGCGGTATGCGAATTGCCGACCGAACGCCAGAACCCGACGATGACCGGAAACGCTGGGGTAAAAATCTTGCCGTCGACAGTCGCTGCGGTCGAAAGATTGGGCGAGTCTGCGATCCCCTCAGTCGCCGTGAAATTGGGGGCGAGAGGAAGCAGGTTTTGGCAAACGGAATGGAAGCGCCAACGCTCCGGAAACCCGTCCGAACCCACCTGGACCCAAACCCGATGATGCGACATCGGTCGGAAATAGCCCGACCTCATGTCATCCTCACGGCTCCAGATCAACTTGACCGAACGACCCTCGACGCGCTTTGCAATCCGCACGCATTCGACGAGATAGTCAGAACTCATCGCACCGCGGCGACCGAACGAACCGCCGGCAGGGATCACCTCGATGTCGACCCGGCCCGGAACGGTCCGCGCGGTAAGGGCCGCCTGAACCTGATCGACCGTCGCCAGATGAGCGCCCGATGTGATCGCAACATCCCAGCCATCGACTTTCGCCACGCAATCGAGCGTTTCCATCGGGGCATGTGCCAGATAGGGGAAATCGAATGCAAACTCCACGACGTCGCCGTCGAAAGGTGCCTCGGGCGATTGACCCGTCGACTGGAAACTGCCGGGCTCCACATCGGTGCGGCCGGCTGCGATGTCGTGGAAATAGGCCACAAGATCGGGAGAGGAACGCATCTCAGCTTCGTTATCGTCCCATTCAATACGCAATGCGTCGCGCCCCCGCTTAGCGGCAAACGTCGTCTCCGCGAGTACGGCCACACCCGTCTCGATGGCGAACACATGGCTGACGCCCTTCACCTTCAATGCATCAGATGCATCGAATCGCAGCAGCTTTCCGCCAAAGCGCGGACTATGGGCGACCATCGCAACGAGCAAGTCTGGGCGCTGGATGTCCTGCGTATAGATTTGCGTCCCGGTGCTCTTAGCAAGGCTGTCCTTGCGCCGCACGCGGTCGGTGCCGACCAGCCGATAGTCTTGCCGCCGTTTTAGTACCGGCGTTTGGGGCGGGGTCTGCCGGGACGCGTCGGCCAGGAGCTCAGCGAAGGTCGCCGTTCGATTGGAGCCAGGATGGGATAGGACACCGTCGCGGACAACGACACCACTGCTTTGCATGCCCCAGCGAGCCGCCGCCGCCTCGACGAACATGGTGCGCGCCGCAGCACCCGCATTGCGCATCAGATCCCAGTTCGAAGCAATCGAATTTGAACCGGCTGTCATTTGCACACCGTAGGCGCGGAAGTTGCTGCGCGCGTCAACGACACGCACCTTATTCCAGTCCGCGTCGAGCTCTTCCGCGACGATTGCGGCGAGCCCTGCGTGGATGCCTTGGCCGAGTTCCTGTTGTTTGTTGACGATCGTCACCCAGCCGTCATCGGTGATGCGGATAAATGGTCCGAAGGCGCTTGGCTCCGGGTCGTCGCCGCCGCCTTGCAGGATGGCGCCGATAGCTTGCATCGGGTTGGTTGCGGCATAGCCGACCACGAGCGCACCACCGATCATCGATCCACCGAGGATCAAGCGTCGGCGGGTCACTCGAAATCGTGGCTTCCTGTCTGGGGAGTCGGTCACGGACATTCTCCTGTTGCCATCCTGCTCTCACTTGAGCCTGCTGACTATGGGCACGCTGCGCCGGTATCGAGCCAAGCCTTGATCAATGATCCGAACGCTTCCTGAGTGCCGGGCGCGGGCCTGCGGTTTGCGCCCGGATGCCAGGCCCAGCCAACGAGCTCGTCTTGCGCCATGTGATGAAGCAGCTCCTCACGGGTCATGTGCGAACGTGCCGGATCCAGAAGCTGCCTGCAGATGTCGCCGAGCGTCTTGCCCTGCCAGGCCATCTCGATCGGAGCGAGCCTCCATTTGGCGTTTCCCGGCACACCGGACGCCTCGAAGTTTTCGGCCTGATGGCATGTTGAGCAGCGAAGCGTCGGTGCGCCACGGCCATCGGCGCCACGTGTAACCCAGGGGGTATGCGGGCGCATCGCTTCTGTCTGGGTAGGACGGTCAGTGCGCGGATGGCAGTTCATGCAGCGTGGATGCTCGATCACACGGCCGGCTTCTTCGAATAGCGCCACAGACCGCACGGTCGGATCGGCAATCTCATCGAAGTCTGACACCTGACGCAAACGATCGAGTTCGGCGGGCTGCAGTCTGTCTTCAATCATTTGGGTCTGCGGCATGGTTCGGGGATAAAGGGCGTAGCCAAGGCCCGCGGCGGCGGCGACAAAAATCATCCCGAATATCGACGCAAACGCGATTTTGACCCGATGACGCCATCTTCCCTTTTTAGACGGGTGTCGTGTCATGTCGACGTACCGAGCTTTGCTGCCGCATCGTGGATGGCCGCACGAATTCGGGTATAAGTGGCGCATCGACAGAGATTGCCGCTCATTGCAAGGTCGATATCCTGATCCGTAGGTTGTTTGATGTTCCGCAGCAGTGCAATCGCGCTCATGATCTGCCCCGATTGGCAAAACCCACATTGCGGCACATCGTGCTTAACCCAGGCGTCGCGCAGGGCAACTGCTTCGGCGCCGTCCATGCCTTCGATCGTGACGATTTGCGCCGAGACGGCCGCTCGCACCGCGATCGAACAGGATCGAGCCGGCCTCCCGTCGAGGTGGACGGTGCAGGCGCCGCACTGAGCTGCGCCGCAGCCGTATTTGGTACCCGTCAGTGACAAAGAATCGCGAAGCACCCACAGAAGCGGGGTTTCACCGTCTTCGTCAACATCATGGAATCGGCCATTGACCGAAAGCGTGTAAGACATGGACTAAATCCCTTTGATAACGACAAATTAGGATCGCGCGACTTGATCGGATATACCCGATCCGACAAAAAACATGCCTGATCCTCTAGGCGGCTATAGCGTTAGGCCACTGGCGATTTTGGGACCCCATGTATTGGCGGCGAACATCCAGATGACGAAGGCAATGAAAGCGCTCGCGGCCACGAACAAGGCCGATACTGAGAGGTCGGCGCTCCCGGTACGCTTTTGCCGACCTGCGCGGATGACGAATTCTGCGACAATCAAGTTCGAGATGTAGAAAAAGAAAACCATGAGGGCGTCGAGCCAGTCGCTGAATTCCGCCATTGGGCCCGGCCGTGCGTGGAGATAGGACATGGTTGCGCTCAGCACCATGAGAGCGCCGTAGAGGTCGAACCCGACATCCATCAAAGTGCCGCCGATGGTGCCCTGTCCAACGATGAAAGCCAAACCTCCTGCACCAGCTGCCGCGGCCGAGCTTGAGGAAGTTCACCCAGTGTGGCCTGGAGCAGAATTCGCTGGCCAGACGTATAAGGCTACAGCACCGCGCAAACCCGGACCGTTCTTTACCATCTTCGGTGACCGGTCCCGAAACCAGAATGTGACTGTCACGACGGTGGTGCCCGGGCGCACGGTCTCGTCCAGGAATTTCGATAATCTGGGCATAGCGCTGGTCATCAGATAGCACGTGACGGCATCGGCATCTGCCAGATCGCATTTATAAAAGTTCTTTCCCACTACCGAGACGTTAGGGAGGTGTCTGGTCCGCAGCCTGGCGACGAAGCACGGGAAAGGCGAGATCTCCACGCCCCTCACATGGGCGTCTGGAAAAGCTTTGGTGAGCGCGATCAGAAGCGAGCCCCATCCACATCCCAGATCGTAAATCACAGCCGAGCGAGAAAGGTTCGCATCGCGCAAGAGAGCAACAACATCGGCCGCTTCCGCTTCCGCCAGCGGCCATGAGGGCACTCTCGTCAATGCGTGGAAGAACAACAGCGAAAGGCAGACCAACGAAACAGCGGCAAGCAGAACGACGGAAAATGCTTGATGCATGTGCGATCTCTCGGATTTAGCTTGGCCGGGTGCTGAAGGACCGCGTCGGGCTGTGATGGCATGTCTAATGCGTGCCGGATTCCGCCGGAACAAGAATAGCCATGCAGGTCTAGCCGCTGCTGGCTAGGATGGATTTTTCTGACCTTCGAACAACAAATCCTGATGTACCGGTTCGAGTGCCCTGCGCGGTCTTCGTCGACTGATACGATAGACGGCTGCAGGTGGAATATTGGCGAGGGTCCAGCCGATATACGTTGCCTTCAGGCCCAGACGGTCAAGCAAAGGTCTGGCGATCGGGCATCGTGGCCCGTAAGTGAATTGATAGAATGCTCCACCAGGGCGAAGATGCGAGAATGCCCCCTCCAGGATAGCATGCACCTTGCGCAACGGCATCGATAGAAGAGGAAGGCCACTGACGACAGCACCCACAGGCGCTGAGGCGCGAAGCGGCAACTTGCGCAACTGAGCAGCATCCATCTGGACGGTCTTTGCGGTTGGGAAGCGATCGCTGAGTTGGTTCGCAAACTCCACACCGTACTCGATCAGCACGAGGTTTTCTTCAGCAACACCTTGCTGCAGCAATGCTTCCGTAAAAACGCCGGTTCCAGGACCCAACTCGATGACTGTGCCCGTCTCCGCCGATATCTCGGCGGTCATAAGAGAAGACAACGCACGCCCTGATGGTGTGACGGAGGCGACGCGAAGGGGCGCGGAAAGCCACGCTCGAAAAAACAAAAACGCATCAGCAGTTTTACTTGTCATCGCGGGCTGGCTCCCGGGTTGAGGCGCATCGAATATCGTCGCTGAAGCCGCCACACGAAGGCTGTGAGTACTTCCGCGACAACAAGCAGGACCAGTATCTTTAGCGCGAGCGCGGACGAATTGATGCCAGGAATGGCCAGCACAGCCAGGTAGCCGCCGGCGATGAAAAAGCCGTTCCAAAGAGCGATGCCGACTGCTACTCCAAATACAAACCGCAGCGTATTCGTGCCTAAAAGCCCAGCCGCTATGGGCGAGATCAACCGCACGGTGGGAATGAGTTGCGACAGGATCGTAAGCGCTCCTTCCCGGGCACGCAGCGAGGACAATATCCAGTCGATACGTGACTGCGATAGACCCACCCGTCTGCCGACCCAGTAGAGAAGCTTAACCGACCTTTTTCTTCCGACAGCGCGTATAAGAAGATAGAGACCCAGGGCCCCCATAAAACTCCCGACCGTCGTCGCGATGACAGCGGTGTGGAGAGACCAGACGGCGCCATCGGCCGCGATACCTATGGCAACGAGAACACCATAAGAGGGCAGGGCAGGCAAGAAACGTTCCGCCAGCCCGATGGCAAACAGACCGAATATGCCATAGACCGCAATCCAGTCGACAAGGTTTCCGAGCGGGTCCATATCTCACCCCTCCCGTCTGATCGTTGTCGCGTCCAGACCGGCGAGCTCGCGAGGAGGAACCTGTGCATCGAACGATATTCCCGTCAGTTTTTCCGAAATCTCCCAAAGCTTATGTGCCACATGCTTCTCCATCGCCTGTCGCGGGGTCTGCGCTTCGGTCGGGTGTCCACGGGTCTCGCCGAGTTTATCCGGGCCATAATAGCCACCACCTCGGGCTTTTGGAGATGTAGCCGCAAACAGGGTCGGCAGCGCTCCTTGTGCAACAGGCTGGAACAGAAACCATAGGAAAGATCTGAGAAGGCCCTGAGCGCTGCGGCGACCGGGGCCGTTGTGAAGCAGATCCGTGCGCGATATCCCCGGATGCGCGGCGATACTCGTAATACCCCAGCCCGCTTCTTCGCTCCGCCGTTGGAGTTCGAGAGCAAACATCAGACATGCCAGCTTCGACTGACCGTAGACAGGCATGGGCTTATAGCTCCGCTCCGCTTGCAGATCGTCGAAGTTGATCGCGACGTTTGCGCCTCGCACGGCAATGCTGGAAAGCGTCACGACGCGTGGGGCGTTTGCCCGCATGAGCATCGGCAGGAGGTGGCCCGTCAGGGCGAAGTGGCCAAGGTAGTTCGTGCCGAATTGCAGTTCGAAACCGTTTTTGGTCGTCTGGCGCGTTGGTGGCGTCATCACGCCCGCGTTGTTGATGAGAACGTCGATGTGATTGCGCGTTTCGTTCAGTCTTTTCGCAAGCGCTTCGATTGAGGCGAGGTCGCCGAGGTCGACAATCTCCAGTGCGACCGATGCCTGGGGCGATCTTTCCTTGATGCGCCGGAGGGCTTCGGCACCCTTCGCCGGATTGCGCCCTGCGATGATCACGTCGCCGCCGGCCTGGGCCAGCGCAAGCGCGTCTTCGAAGCCCAAGCCACCGGTTCCGGTGATCAGGATCGTCCGGCCCTTTTGAGACGGCATGTCGTCAAGTGTCCACGGTTGTGACATTGTCAGTTCCTTCTGTTTCTGGTGGGGCAAGATGTCCGCCGAAGACGCATTGTTCGGGGCACGTCTTCGGCGGACAGAAGGTCGCCATGGGGTGAGGCGACCCTTCACGGATCCGGAGCGGGGCGGCTCCGGGTCCGAGCCTATTCGATGGCGTCGATCGGTTTGCTGAGGGGTGGCCTTGCCGCGACCTCGCGCGTTCGCTGCATCCAGGCCGGATATTCGGGAGCGATCCTGCTGACAGCTTCCAATTGGGCGACCTCATCCGCACTGAGCGTGATCTCTGACGCCCCGACGCTGTCGTCGAGCTGCGCGACCGTCTTCGTACCGACGATGACGCTTGCGACGTGCGGCTGATGCAGCAGCCATGCCAGCGCAATCCTTGCAACGCTGACACCTTTGTCGGCGCCAATGCGTTCCATCACATCGATCACGTCGTACGCTCGATCCATAGCGACCGGCGGAAAATCGAAAATGGTCCGGCGGCTACCTTCCTCGCCCTGCTTGTTGCGGCCGAATTTGCCGCTAAGCAGCCCGCCTGCAAGCGGGCTCCAAACCAGCAGACCGAGTTTTTCGGCCTTGATGAGCGGAACGATATCCCGCTCGATATCGCGACCTGCGAGCGTGTAGTAGTTTTGCGAGGTCACAATCTTCGCGATCTGAAGGCGCTCGCTATGGCCCAGCGCCCGCGCCATCTGCCAGGCCGACCAATTCGACACGCCGACATAACGAACCAGACCCTGCTGGACCAGCGCATCCAAGGCAGCAAGGCTTTCCTCGATAGGAGTTACGTTATCGACGTTATGAAGCTGGTAGAGATCGATATGATCGACCTGTAGTCGTCTCAGACTGGCTTTGACGCTATCGAAGATGTGGCCCCGGGAATTGCCGGCGTCGTTCGGCCCATGGCCCATGGGCCCGCAGACCTTGGTTGCGATGACCACGTCTTCTCGCCGGACACCGAGATTTTTAAGTGACTGGCCGACGATCTCTTCTGACGTGCCGCTCGAATAGATGTCCGCGGTATCGATAAAGTTGATCCCGTGCTCAAGTGCGCGGGCGATCAGAGCCTGAGCGTCGTCTTGCTGGACGTTACCCATATTGGCCCAGACCCCCTTGCCGCCGAAGGTCATTGTGCCAAGGCACAGCTCCGAGACGAAAAGGCCTGTATTTCCTAATGTATTGTATTTCATGACGAGGGTGCCCTGTAAGAGTATCCGGTTCCGAATCCGCTGCGGCGCATGTACGCCGCAGCGGTCATCCATCAGGCGATGCCGCCATTCGCGAAGACGTTTTGACCATCGATCCACGCCCCGTCCTGCGAGCAGAGAAGGCCGATGACATTGGCGATATCTTCCGGCTGACCCAACCGACGAAGCGGGGTGGCCTCCGGTATGCCGCGAAGCGCCTCTTCCCCGTGCTGACGCAAGAGTTGGGGGGCACGGCCGCCACCAGGGCGAGGAACGTGTGCCGGAAATTGTCTGTGCTGGACATTGGAATATTTCCTATGACGTTTCGAATGTTTCAGCCTGCTGTGGGGTTTTGCGGTCAGGGTTGGCGAAGGAAGGCGCCAACCCTTTGGTTCGCGATGAGGAGAGTGATGCCTGCCAGCACGGTCGACAGAGGCACGATCAACAAGCCAAGGCCGAGGCCGTTTGAAATATCGGCTGCGCTGGCGGCATCGCTGACTATGCCAACGATCAGAGGGCCCAGTGCAGGCCCGAGGAGGCCGCTTCCGATCATGACGAGGCTGGTCGCCTGCGCTTGACGTCCGGGACCGGCGATCAGATGCGCGGCGCCGAAGCCCCACGGCAGCATGAATGAAAATGACAGCATTCCAGGCACGAAGAGCGCAATGGACATCCAGCCAGTCGGGGCAAACAGTGCCGCAGTCGTCGTTACACTGGCGATCAGGAACAGAACTGCCGGAGGACCGAGCACCTTACCGGTGCCTGAGCGAACGGCAAAATCAAACCATCGGCCACCGCCCAAAGTCCCGATGATCCCCATCAACCCTTGCAACATGCCGAATGAAACGCCGACCTCTGTCGCGGTAAAACCGTAGGTGCGGATCAGAAACGGTATGGAAAAGGCATAGAAAGGCGCGCCTGCGAAGCCCAAGAAAATGGTGCCCGTGAACAACCAGCGGAACGCCGGAGACGACAGTAGGTCAAGGCTGGTTCGCAGAAATGATTCATCGCGAGCGGCTGTTGTTGGGAGAGGCGGAGTGGGACCGGCAACAAGAATGGTCAACAACCCGATCAAGATGCCGAGGGCTCCAGCACCGATCAGAACGACGCGCCAGCCGAAGACATCCGCAATCGCGCCGCCTGCCGCAAATCCCACCATCGTGCCCAAGGGGATGCCCATTGCGAACAGACCAATTGCGAGGCCGCGGCGCTCAGGGCCGATTTTGCGGACAATGAGAGCATGACCAGCCGGGACGGCGCCAGCCTCCCCGAATGCGACGCCGAAACGTGTGAGGGCCAGGAACAGGAAACTGGCGGCAAAACCACCGAGTGTGGTCATGACACTCCACACCAGCACGCAGGACACGAGTACGAACCGGGGTGATCCCCGATCTGCGACGCGGGCAAGCGGCAATGAGAGGAGTGCGTAGCAAACCGCAAAAGCGAGCCCCGTAAGAAGGCCCATCTCGGTGTCGGTCAGCGACAGGTCTGCTTTGATTTTCTCCGCCAGGATAAACGGCAGTATTCGATCGATCTGCGAGAACGCGTTGATCAGGAGAAGCACGATGCATATGGCGGCCATTCGCAGGCCTTTTACGTATTCCCGGTTGGACGCAACGGGTGGCGCTCGTGTCTCTAACGGGTCTATTGACCGGGCGACAATTTCTGTCATCTTGGGGTCACTCCTCGCTTGGTTGCACCCTTAAGCTAGATGGAGTGTCCAATGACCAGAATGCCCGAACCTTCAAGAAACTTGCCTATTCCTGCAGAAGAGGCGATGATGCCGGCGAAGAGCCACATATTGCCGTGGCCCCTGAAACAGCCGGAGCCCCGTTTGAATTCTCCATTGCTCTCTGCCGTATCGGCCTACATCGAAGACCAGGGTGGCGGGCAAGGCCTGTTCCCGACGGCCATAGAAGGCTTCAATATCGTCCGCTCGTTTCAATCGATGATGCCCATGCGCAACATCTATCGGCCGTCACTATGCGTCGTGCTGGAGGGAGCGAAGGAGTTGCAGTTCGGCGATGAACATCTCAACTACCGCAGCATGGAGTGCCTGGTCGTCAGTGTGGGCGTCCCGGCGACCGGAAGGATCGTCGAGGCCAGCGCTGCAACGCCCTATGTCGGCGTCATGGTCGATTTCGACGTTGCAACGGTTCGCGAGGTTCTCGAACAATTGGATGCGCCGCCACCGCAGTCCCACGCGACCGGCCCTTGCGCTTTTATCGCCAAGGTGGATCAACCGCTTTCCGATTGCATTCTTCGCCTCGTTCGACTGCTGGCAACTCCGAAGGCGATTCCGATCCTGGCGCCGTCGATCGTGCGTGAGATTTGCTATTGGCTGTTGAGCGGCCCGCATGGCGGTGAGATCTGCAAACTCGCCTGCCCGGAAACAAACATCGAACGTGTTGTGAGGGCCGTATCCCTGTTGCACACCAACTTCGCGGAAACTTTGCGGGTCGAGCAGTTGGCCGATGTTGCACGTATGAGCCAGTCTTCGTTTCACCAGCACTTCAAGGCACTGACCTCGATGACTCCGCTCCAGTTCCAGAAGCAACTACGACTGCTGGAGGCGCGCCGCCTCATGGTCACGCAAGCTGCCAATGTTGCCGAAGCGGCCTACAAGGTCGGGTACGAGAGCGCGTCGCAGTTCAGCCGAGAGTATTCAAGAACTTTTGGCGTCGCGCCTAAACAGGATGCTCTGAACCAACAGCGCCTCCACAACGAATACGCGAGCCGTACTGTTCGATCCGCCTAATCACGACAGGAAGCCGTTGCGGCTTGTACTCGCGACAGATGGTCATACCGAGTGGTCTTGGCTGTACCTAAAGGGTCAGCCGACCTGGAAAGGTCTCGGTATGAGCGGAAGTCGCCAGTTTTAGGTCGGAGTAACGCGATATTTGTCTTCCGACTGACGTTCGGCTGTTGCCCATCAGCTAATCTTGATGGACTTGAAGTCGTCGCAAGCCTTCTTCAGCGCGATCTCGATCGGGATGCGCTCGAAGCTGGATGCCGCGACAAAGCCGACGGCCTTGGAGTTCAGATTTACATATTGCGCATCCTCTGCCGTCGAGATCGGTCCGCCATGCGAAAGAAGAATGACGTCTGGATCTGCCACAAGCGCAGCATCGAAGATCTCACCGATACGGGTGATCGCGGCATCTATACCAATGGCGCTCTTCGAGCCGATGTCTCCACCAATGGTCAAACCCATATGGCCGACGATCACATCGACGCCGGCCCGTGCCATAGCGCGAGCATCCTCCGGGTTGTAGACATAGGCAAGCGTGAAGAGGTCACGCTCCCTTGCCTTGCGCATCATATCGACCTCGCATGCAAAGCCGAGACCTGCATTTTCCAGGTCGATCCTGTAGTTGCTGTTCTCGTGGCGGCTGAGCGTAGGAAAATTGATGATGCCGGAATATCCGATCGCCTTAACTTCGTCGAGCAGATCGTCGATGTCACGTGTCGGATCGATGCCATAGACGCCAGCGATAACCGGAATGGTCCGTTTTTTGGGCATGATGGACTGGCGTCCAAGTCGCAACATCACCTCATTGGCGTCCCCTACGGGTATTGCGCCGACAAGGCTGGGAAGTCCGTTCACCCGATAGTAGCCGGAGTTGTAGACGACGATGAGATCGGCTCCGCCAAGCTCGGCGCAGCGCGCTGAAAGGCCATTCCCCGCGCCGACGGCAAGAATTGACCTGCCTTGTGCCGTTTCGGTCGTCAGCCGCTGCAACACGTCATTTCGCGAAAATTTCGTCATCTTCTGCCTCGTCAATGGTTATTTCTGGCAAGTTGCAACAGAGTATCGGTCGCGAGCTCGGCGACCTCTGGATCGTTGATATGCGCATCGATCTTTATGAGAGAGATATCTGCTCGCAACGCGTGCTCGAGCTCCTCGACAAATGCCTGATCGGCAATCGGATCGAAGAAAGGCGCTCCTTCCGCATCGTAGGCAGAGAACCCCCGCGTGGGAACGATGGCCGCAACGGGTGCGGTCGCACGTTCGAGTTTGCTGGCGATGAATCTAGCCACGCTTGCAGCCTCTTCCGCCGACGTCCGCATCAGCGTGGTCGTCGGCGTATGCCGGAGAAACTGGCGCCCATGGAATTTTGCCGGGATCGTTTCCATAGGTCCGAAATTCACCATGTCTATCGCGCCGGGTAGAATGACTTGAGGGATCGCTTTTTCCACGGCCGCGTCGAGACGGGTCGGACCTGCCGTAAGAAAGCCTCCGACAACCTCATCCGTGATTTCCGTGGTCGTCAGATCCAGCATGAGGTTGATGCGCCCCTCCCGAATGAAGGTCTCGGCGGCTCGCCCACCGCTGCCGCGAGCGTGAAAGACGAGGACCTCATGGCCGAGTGAATTCAGACGTTCGAAGGCTGCATTCGCCGCCCGCGTCGTGGATCCGAAGGCGGTGATGCCGACACAGTTCGCTGGCGAACTTGTGCGATGCGCTTGGGCGTCAGTGACGAGCGCGCTCATCACAGCAGCGCTCCGGTCGAGAAGCGATCGCAGGTACTGCCCTGTTCCAAGAATGTCGACGACGGAATGGATGAGGACGACATCCTTGGCATCGACGATGCGGGACATATCGCCTGAAACCGTCGTTGCGACCAGAAGTTTGGGGATGCCGTATGGAAGCCGGGCGAAGGCCGCGCTGGCCAAAGCCGTGTTCGTTCCACCGCCCATGGCGAAAAAACCGCGCACCAGCCCATGGGACACCAGTGTGTCGAGGCAGACGGACAAGCCTTCCATCATCGTTCGAAGAGTAGCTTCCCGGTTCGCCAGCCGTCGCAGATCATCGATGTCGGATCCTGCGAGCGCCGCGATTTGTGTTGCCGATATATCCGGCTTCATCGTGGACGAACCCAACACTCCGCAATCAACCAGGATGTAACTGAGGCCATGCCGCTTGAACGCTTTGAGCAAAAGTTCGACTTCGCCAGGCTTCGTATCGAGCGTGGCGGCGATCACTACGCTTGGAGTCAGTTCCCTGCTGATATCTGGATTTAAAATCTCGGCACTCATATCGCTGCTCTTGTTCCGGCTCTCCGTCCGTCTGAAAGCAGGCTAATGTATTTGAGCCTCCGAGGTGAAGAACCAGTCAAACCTTTTGAGCATGACCAGTGTTGAACGAGCTCGCCGAATCCCCGTCTACTATTCGCTGCCGTGCGTGATCTGCAGAACGTCCTCGATCATATCCAGCGTGCTGCGCAGGAGTTCAATCGGACGCACGAAAGGCAGTCTTAGAGAATCCTGGAAGCCGTTTTCCGGCGAGAAGTCGGGACCCGCTGACAAAAGAAAGTTGCGACGCAATGCGCTTTGCCGGAGACTGACGGTGTTGACGCCCGGCATTTTGATCCAGAGCGCCGTGCCGCCGTCCGGCTCGATCCAGCACCAGCGAGATGGTCGCTGCACCAACTCCTGTCGCAACTTCGAAAGATGGTGTTGTAGCTCATTTCGACGATGGGCCCGCGCCTGCGCCAGATGAGGAAACATTCGCGCCGCAATCGCCTGATTCATGATGGGGTTGCCGAGGTCGCTGGCTGCTTTGAAGGCTGTGAGAGTTTTGATCAGGCCACGTCCCGAACGTATCCAGCCTATTCTTAATCCACCCCAGAAAAGCTTCGACATCGTTCCAATCAGTGCCGATCGGTTTTCGTCAAGGCTTCCTGCGAGCGGCGTGTTCGGAAGTTGCGCGGTCAAGCCCAGTTCGTTCTGCGAGCCGTCTTCAATCAGAAACACTTCATTTTTCTGAAGCATGGCGGATACGGCCGATCTCACATCCTGAGACAAGGTCCGGCCAAGTGGATTGGAAACGTCGGAGAAGAAATAGGCGACCTTCGGGCGACGAGATAGACGGGTTTCGAGTGCGGAAAGGTCGAGCCGTAGATCTCGGCCAAGCGGTGCGGAAATCAATCGGGCATTCTGGTGCCGGAAGGCCTCCAGGGCTCCGCGATAGGTTGGGTCCTCCACGACAACGGCGTCGCCTGGCCTCACGAGGATACTCGACAACAGCCAGATCGCCTGCTGGGCTCCGTTCGTGATGATAATATTATCCGGATGGGTTGGTAGACCGAGTTCGGAATAGTATCGGGCAACCTCCCATTTCAGATGAGGCATGCCGCTCGACAGATAACCCACATCCGCAACAGAGGGCAGCAGATCCTTACCCTGAATTCCGGCGACGACCTCCATAGCGACGGGTGACGGTTGAAGGGCGCCGCTGGACATATCGATCGCCGACGGTGGTCTGCCCTCATGCCCTCGCAAACTCACATTCGGGCGCTCTGCGACATGTAAATAAGCTGAAGAGCGCAGGATTCGATGTCCGCTCCCGTGCCTGCTTTCGATCAAGGCTGCTTCCCGAAGACTTGCATAGGCGGCCGTCACCGTTCCACGGCTTGTACCGAGCGCTTCGGCGAGCGGGCGTTCGGATGGCAAGTCGCTACCGATCGGCATGGCATTGTCATTGATGAGGTCCACCAAAGCGTTCTTCAGGCGTTCGGCCAAAGTGCCGTCACCGATAGACCAATTCCCGAGGAGTCTGCTGAGGCGATACGCGCTGACCTTGCTCAACACTCACCTTTGAGCCACTTGCCAATAAGTGGACTTTGCCATCTTCCCGATTTCCGCGCAATCCTTTCGAACGGAATACGTGTTTTCAGGCAATGATATGGAAGGTACTTGGATGACACGACAGGGTGCATCGAGCATCGCATGGGATCATGTTTTGACAAGCCTTGTGACCTCGGAAGAGAAGCTGACCCACGCTACTCTGGCAAAGGGGCTAAGTGAGTGGATTGATGCCGGCCGCCTGCCACGCGGCGCCCGGTTGCCATCGACCCGGGTCATGGCAGGCAAGCTTGGTCTCGGCCGAAACACCGTGCTTTTCGCTCTCAGTTGCCTTGTGGAAAACGGATACCTTGATTCGAGGGAGCGGTCGGGAATCTTCATAGGCGCATCACGCCAGGCGAGAACTGGCGATCGCTCCCCAAGCCAGATAAATAAAGGCCCTGACTGGGAAAAGAGGCTACCATCCAGTCGTCTCCTGCCGCAGTCGTCCGCCATGACAAACGCGGTGCGCGGCAGCATATCGTTGAGATTCGGCGAGTTCGATCTCAGCCTCTTCCCGACCAGTCACTGGCGGGAATGCGAGCGTGCGGCCTCCGGCCTCGGGGAGATTGCAAAATGGGGGCGGGACATGATCGATGGGGACGATGTGGGGCTGATCGAGCAGATCCGCCTCCACGTGCTTCCTCAATCCGGTATATGGGCGCGGCCGGACGAGATTCTCATCACCGTCGGAGCGCAGGAAGGTCGATATCTCGTATCGCGAGTTCTGGCGCGAGCCGGAACGCATATCGGAATCGAGAACCCCTGCAGCCTCGACCTGGCGCGAACCGTTCAACTCTCGGGCGCGATGGCTGTTGGCCTGACAGTCGATGCTCAGGGCGTGCTTCCATCGGAAGCCATGGATGCCTGCGATGCCGTTTTTCTAACGCCAGGTCATCAGAATCCGACGACCGCGCTTCTGTCTGCCGAACGACGGAAGGAAATACTGAAGCGGGCAGACTTCAATGACTTCGTCGTTGTCGAGGACACTTTCGAAACGGAGTTCATCAATGAAAGGGGAGGGCCAAGGGCGCTCAAGGCGGATGATGTCTCGGGTCGGGTGATCTATATCGGAACCCTTTCCCGGCTCATGGCTCCCGGACTCCGGATCGGCTTCATCGTCGCGCCATCCGCTTTCATCGACCATGTGCGAATGTTGCGACGTCTCGTACACCGCCATCCTCCGGCGAATAATCAGAGGTCGCTCGCGATCTTCATAGAACGGGGCTATTATCGCAGGTTCGTCAAACAGACGACCCAAATCCTTGAGCGCCGTGGACAATTACTGCTGACCATGGCTCGGCGCGATCTGCCGGAACTTATCTGGCACCATCAGGTGGGAACGTCCTGCTTTTGGGGAGAATTGCCGGCGGGCGTGGATAGCGATGCCGTCGCTACAGAAGCAAGGCGGCGAGGTGTTCTTGTGGAGGCCGGGTCTCATTTTTTCGCGGTCGATGGCCGATCCTCCAACTGTTTGAGGCTGACGGTTTCAGGCGTCAAAGAAGATCAAATAGAGAAAAGCGTTCGCGTTCTAGCCGAGGCCTATCGAGTTACCAGATCAGTCAGCAAGGAGCATATCTTGCGGCAATAGCGATTGGTCCTCCAAATTCTGCGAAGGTGGTTCTTCTGTCAGGCCTCCCCAGCGCTACTATCAGATTAATTGGATGGAAATCGAAGGATTTAAGAACATGTCCGAATTTTGGGTAACCGCTCCGCATGGTCCACTGCCGTCAAGGCAGAAGACAAGGTTCTTTCCGGTTCACGAGGGAAAGAAGTTCATCGTGACGGGAGCGGCAGGCGGCGTCGGTAGCGCGCTCGTGGCGCTTCTCGTTGCCGAGGGAGCAACCGTGGCGGCTTTGGACCTGCGAGAAGACGCGCTAAGTGCCACAGTTGCCAAATACGAGGGAAAAGTCGTTGGCATAGGCTGCGATCTCGGCCAGCAGCAGTCCGTCGAGACGGCCTTCCAGCAATCGACAGCGCAGCTCGGTTTCATCGACGGTGTGGTCAACAACGCGGCGCTTGTTCGTCGCGGCGACGCAATTAATGCAAGTTGGGACGACTGGCAGTCGACGATGGCAGTCAACGTCTATGGCGCCTTCGAACTCGCACGGCTCGCGGCGAGATCGATGGCCGAGAACGGCAGGCGTGGCGCGATCGTCAACGTGGCTTCGGAAGCCGGCAAGAAGGGCCATACGCAATCCATCACCTATGGGGCGAGCAAGGCCGCGCTGATCAGCATGACACGAATCCTCGCTGCCTCGTTTGCGCCGTACGACATCAACGTCAACTGCGTGTGCCCTGGCGGGATTGGCACGGACATGCTCCGTGCGGCGGCGGCAAATTATGCGCGCGTGAGCGGTGGTGACGTCGACGATATATTCCCACGTCTTGTCAGTTCGCAATTGAAGCGGCACATCACACCCGACGAGGTGGCGAGAACCATCTCGTTCCTCCTCTCCGACGATGCCTTGATCATCCGCGGCCAGGCCGTCAATACCGATGGTGGTGATACGCCTTACTGACCAAACCGGCGGAATCTTACCCTGGAGAACCTATGGAAAGTAATTGGAAAACCATCCCGGCTGTCCTGCGCGAGCCAAAGATCCGGCCGCTATTCGTTATGCAGCTTCAGGTCGCTCCCGCCCTTTCCGTGGGAACGACGGCATCCGGGCCGAAACGCGTTGCGATTGTGAAAGGCGGACAGGTCTCGAGTGATATTCCAGGCCTCGCTGCGACAGTTCATCCCGGCGGAAGCGACTGGCTGACGGAAAAGAGAGACGGGTCTCTCCATCTTGATGCCAGGATCGTATTGGAGACGAGCGGCGGCGACCAGATCCTGATGTCCTATACTGGTATTCGCCATGGCTCGGTGACCGTGATGCAAGACCTCGCTGCCGGCAAAGAGCTGCCGGCCGATGCTTATTATTTCCGCATATCGCCGCGTTTCGAGACGGCATCGCAACCGCTGGATTGGTTGAACCGCGTCGTCGCTTTCGGTATCGGCCAACGGCTGGCGGACGGGGTCAGATACAGTCTCTTTGAAGTGTCCTGAACGTAGGGCTGCAGGTTATAGGAGGCTGGATGAGTAAGAATGACCTGAACACGCCTGACGAGTATGTTTTCGTTCGCAAAATTCACTACGGCCGATATCTGGCCGTGGCTCTGATCATCTTGTTGCTGGGCATCATCGTGCGGGCCTTTGTCGTCGGGAAGATCGCCTGGGCGGTCGTCGGTGAATATCTTTTCGATCGCGACATCATGGCGGGGATCGTCAATTCAATGATCCTGACGGTTTTCGTAATGGTCGTCGGCGTAATGCTGGCTGTTACCGTCGCCTTGATGGCGGGTTCGAAGAACCCCGTGCTTCGCTATACCGCCCGCGGCTATATGTTTGTCTTCCGCTCCGTGCCGATCCTCCTGCAGCTGCTGATCTGGTATAATCTTGCTCTGATTTTTCCGCAGATCACGATACCGTTCGTGGTCTCGGTTTCGACCACCCAGGTACTGACGCCGTTCGTCGCGGCATTGCTGGCATTCGGGATCGCACAAGGCGCATATACGACCGAAGTCATTCGAAGTGGTCTGCTCTCGGTCGGCAGGGGGCAAGTGGAAGCGGCGGCTTCGATCGGCATGACCTATAGTCAGTCGCTCTATCGGATCATCATTCCCCAGGCCATGCGTGTCATCGTTCCGCCGCTCGGAAACGAAACGATAGGCATGGTGAAATACACCTCGCTCGCGAGCGTCATCCAGTACCGGGAAATCATTTATTCGGCGCAATCGATCTACTTCGCCAGCGGTCGCGTGATTGAAATGCTTATGGTCTGTGCGTTCTGGTATGCGCTTGTCATCGGCATATTATCCATCGTGCAGGGTTACATCGAGCGCTATTACAATCGCTCAAGTCGCGGAAGTGCTGCTGGTGAGGCCGATCTATGAAACCTATCATCGAGATATCCAAAGTCAGAAAAGCCTTCGGCACAGTTGAAGCGCTCAAGGGCGTGTCCTGCGACATCGCAGAAGGGGAAGTCGTCTGTATTCTTGGACCTTCCGGTTCCGGCAAAAGCACGCTGCTACGTTGCATCAATCAGCTCGAACGTCCCACTTCCGGCATCGTCAGGGTCGGCGGCGAGATCATTGGATACCGCGAGCAAGCCAATCACCTGTACGCTCTGTCCAACCGGCAGTTGGCGGCGCAAAGGTCGAAGATCGGAATGGTGTTCCAGCAGTTCAATCTTTTCCCGCATATGACCGTTCTTGAAAATGTCATCGAAGGTCCGGTGCGCGTGAAGAAAGAGCTGCGAGCCGCGTCAATTCAAAGTGCCCTTCAATTTCTCGAACGTGTGGGGCTGGCCGACAAGGCGAATGCCTATCCTTCTCAACTGTCGGGTGGCCAGCAGCAGCGTGTGGCGATTGCACGCGCATTGGCCATGAAGCCGTCCGTGATGTTGTTCGACGAGCCGACATCGGCGCTCGACCCCGAACTTGTGGGAGAAGTGCTTCTCGTCATGAAAGAACTGGCCCGTTCTGGTCTGACGATGGTGATCGTCACCCACGAGATCGCATTTGCGCGCGAGGCCGCGAACCGCATCATCTTCATGGACGGTGGTGCCATTGTCGAAGCCGGCAAGACGGGTGATCTGCTTGGCAATCCGAAAAACCCGCGAACCCGCGAATTCCTGGCCGCCGTGCGGCATTGACCCGCCGGTTTGCGGGTCACCTATGGTTCCGGCTTTTCCATCGCTCTGGTTCTTCCTCCAGATCAATAGCAGGTGAATATTACAACAGCGACGCTGGGAACGCAGCAGCTGAAGCACAAAACAACAAGAGGGAACAATGTCACAGGAAAAGATCACGCGATTTCGCTGGATGCGGAGTTTGGCTGGCGCCGGGATGCTGCTGCTTGGCACGGCGTCGATGATATCCGCCGCATCGCTACCGGAAAAGTACCAGAGCAAGGCGGTTCGCGTCGGTTTGCAGAACCAGTATGCGCCATTCAACTATATCGATCCCAAGACCAAGGAGCTGACCGGTCTCAGCGTCGACCTTTTTGCGGCCCTCGAAAAGAAAATGGGCGTGAAAATGGAAGTGGTGATTGCCACTTTCCCGGATCTTTTTCCAGGATTGCAAGCAGGTCGTTTCGATCTCATCGGAGCCGGGATCGCCGATAATGCCAAGCGGCGTGAGACACTGACATTCGCCGACTATCTGCGATCCGGTTATGTCATGATGACGACTTCGGACAAGACTTCGAGCGTGAAATCCTGGGATGATCTCTGCGGCAAGAGTGTCGCCTATATTCGCTTCGTTGCGCTGCTTGGGGACGTTCTGAAGGGTATAAACGAAAAGACCTGTGTCGCTAAAGCTAAAACCCCGATCACGATCGTCACAGACGATCTTCCCGTGCAACTGGGATTGAGCCAAAACCGCTACGAAGCGGCGATGATCGCCCAGGAATTGTATCTCTATCTGCAGAGCACTCAAGCCGGCTCCTACGCCCAGATCGGCGATGTCGTGAATGCATCGCTCTTCGGCATTGCCTTCCAAAAACCGGATACCGAATTGCGGGATGCGATCGGCGCTGGTATCCAGTCGCTGATCGACGACGGTACGTATGGCAAGCTGCTCGATAAATACGGTTTGAAGGCTATGAGCCTCGAAAAAGTCACGTTCGACGCCGGGCAGAACTGAAGTCTTCAGTTTGCCTAACTCGCATTCCGGATCTCGCGCTGATCGGGAATGCTCGAATCCATCCCGTCAGGAACAGACCAATGCCCCTTTTTTCCGGCGTCGTCCCGCCGCTCGCTACTCCTTTGACCAATTCCGGCGATCTCGACCTTGATTCCACCACTCGTCTGATCGAGTTCATGATTGACGCGGGTGTCCACGGATTATTTATGCTGGGAACCAGCGGAGAAGCCGTTTTCCACGACGCGGCCGCACGCGTCCGGTTGCTGGAGCATGCGGTCAAGATCAATGATGGTAGACTGCCGGTCTTTGCAGGTGTTATCGATACGGCTACGGATCGCGTTGTCGGACATGCCGCAGTCGCCAAGGCGATTGGAGTGAATGCGGTTGTTGCGACTGCTCCGTTTTATGCTCATACGCATCCGGTCGAGATCGCCGATCACTATCGGTACATCCGAGAAAAAGCCGATATACCAGTCCTTGCCTACGACATTCCATTCTGCACGCAGGTCAAACTAAGACCGCAGACCATCGTCCAGCTTGCCCAGGAAGGCACGATCATCGGCTTGAAGGATTCGAGCGGCGACGAACGGGATTTCCGGAAAATTCTTCTCGCCCTCGCCGATCACCCCGATTTTTCCGCATTCACCGGCTCCGAACTGGTCGTGGATGGCGCGCTTTCCATGGGCGCGCATGGGGTCGTTCCAGGTCTCGGCAATATAGATCCGGCCGGCTACGTACGCCTTTGGAATGCGGTTCAGCGAGGTGATCTGGCGGGAGCGCGCCGGGAGCAGGAACGGCTATGTGTGCTGTTCGACATCACTGGCGTGGCTATGGGTAGAATTGGTCTGAGCGCTGCTCTTTCAGGGGCAACCAAGACAGCCCTGCGCGAAAGAGGCGTGATCTCCACCAACATGGTGGCGAGACCACAACAACTACTGAACTCCGACGAAACGCAAAAGGTCCGTCAGATCCTCGCCGAGGTCGGCCTTTGACCCGCGGCCAGATAAGCTGACTAGCCATATCCACGCAAGGAGAAACCAAGCATGAAGTATCTTCCTTTTGGCGCGCATACGGGGCTTCGGGTCTCCGAATATGTCCTGGGTACCGCCATGTTCGGTACGAGATGGGGATATGGCGCCGAGCTGTCCGAATGCGAGAAGATCGTTCAAGCCTATCTGGAGGCCGGCGGCAACTTCATCGACACGGCAGACACCTATCAGGCGGGAGAGTCCGAGGAGATCATAGGCTCGCTGACGCAGTCGCTTCGCGACGAGGTGGTAATCGCGTCGAAATATACCGAGAATGATCGCGCCGGCTCTGGTGTTTTACAGACAGGCAATAGTCGCAAGACGATGATCCGGTCCGTCGAGCGCAGCCTCAAGCGCCTCAAAACCGATCGCCTCGACATGCTGTGGGTACATGTCGCCGATCAGGTGACGCCAGTGGAGGAAATCCTTCGAGGCCTGGATGATCTGGCGAGAAGCGGAAAGATTATCTATGCCGGCTTCTCAAACTTTCCGGCGTGGCGGATATCAAGGGCGACGGCGATCGCGGAACTTCGTAACACGCTTCCTGTCGCAGGGCTGCAATTCGAATACAGTCTTGTCGAGCGGACGCCAGACCGGGAATTCCTGCCGATGGCCTCGGCGCTCGAGCTGGGCATGGTCGCCTGGTCGCCGCTCGGCGGCGGTGTCTTGACGGGAAAGTATCGTGCCGGAGCGACCGGCCGCAAAGAAGCCATGGGCGGCGGCCTGTTCCATGCCGAAAGCGATGGCAGAAACACGGCGATCATCGACCTGCTGGAGGTCATAGGAAGGGAAACATCCAGCAATCCCGCGCGGGTCGCGATAGCCTGGGTAAGGTCGAGGGGAGTGCTGCCAATCCTTGGCCCGCGTAGCCTCGCACAGTTTCAGGATACGCTTCTGTCTACCGAGGTCACATTGTCTGCTGAACAGGTAGCCCGATTGAACGACGCAAGCGCAATCGAGCTTGGATATCCGCACGCCATTCTGGCAAGCGATTTCATCAGGAATAGTACGGCCGGCGGAAAGGCGCCAGATGTCATTTTCCCATCGAGATACGTCGCGTAGACAAAAGGAGAGTGCTCGAAATTGGCGCCTAGAGTAGTCTTGCAAGTCTTCCCACACCTTCGACGATCTGATCGTCGGTGACCGAAGCCACGGAAAGTCGAAGGTGATTTCGCGGTGCCGTTGACGTATGGAAGAAGCTTTCGCCCGCTTCCACGAGCAGGCCTGTATCCTGCGCCATTTCGGTCAATCGCGTGCCATCCTTTGAAAGGGGCAGTTCGCACCAGAATGAGGAGGTTCCGTCTCGATGGAAGACGGAGATCTCCGGGATGTCATCAGCCAGCGCGCGCTTGAGTAGATTTCCGCGTCGCTCAAGCTCCAGCCGCGCTTTCCTAACGAACGGGCGATAATGCCCCCTTTCGATAAAAAGAGCGAGTGCCCTTTGCGTGTTTCCGGGCGTATGACGATGCACCAGCCTCTGCAATTCACGGAGTTGTTCGATGACGTGCGGATGTCCCACCACATAGCCGATGCGGAGCCCCGGCGCCATCTGACGGCACAGGGTTCCAATGAAAATGACACGCCCTGATCGGTCGATGCTCTTCAGCGTGGCAAGCTTTTCCGGTCCATCGAGCAGGTCGGTTTCGAATGTGTCTTCGATGAGGACACAGTCGTTCTGCTCTGCTCTTTTCAGAATGTCGTGACGTCGCTGAAGCGGCATGACGGCCGTCGTCGGAAACTGGTGTCCTGGCGTCAGAACGGCAACCTGGCAAGAATCCAGTTCCGGCCCTGGGATAGCGCCTTCGCGATCGGTCGGTATGCTGACAACCTTCGACCCAGACAGTCGCGAAACCTCCAGGAAATCTGGCAGACAAGGGTCTTCAAGTCCGAAAGATACGCCAGGCCCGCCGAGCAGCCGGGCCAGGAGATAGCGCGCGCCTTGCCCGCCGAGCGTGATCAGAATTTCTTCCGGCCGTGCCCAGATGCCATGGCTTGGCAGGATCTGGGTTCTCAATTGGCTGATAAGCCGAGGGTCGTCTGCTTCGACGCTGTCTCTTCCCCAGTCTGAAATCTGGGTCAGGCTCATGGCCTCTCTCTCGCAGTCGCGCCATGCGTTGGCCGGAAAGAGGTGGAGGTCGAAGCCCGAACCGCGGAAAGGGATGTCGTACCCGATGTAAAAGGATTGGCGTCGTACCTTCGCGATAGGAGGCGTCGGTAGACGAGACCGCCATATCGTCTCGACGCTTTCTGTTGTCTCGTATGATCGTGGCGCTTGAGTCGCGACCTTCGCGACGTAGAACCCGGACCGCGGCTTCGCCACCAGATAGCCCTGGTCGACCAACATGCTCAGAGCGCGAAGGACGTTGTTACGGCCCATACTGAGGCGGGAGGCTATCTGTCGTGTGGGTGGAACTTGCGCATCTGCAGGCAGCGTGCCATCCAATATGCGCTCCGCAAGCACGCGCAGCATCTGCGTACTCTTCACCGCAGGGGTGCCAGTTGCGATCTCGTCTATTATCTCACCCCAAGCGATCGCGTAGTCGTGCCAATATCGCATTCGAACTTCCAATGTATCGCGGCCCTAGACGAGTCGTAGCATAATCCTGTCCCGATCGGTCGCGTCGATGAAGGCAGCGGCGAGTGCGTTCGTGTTTGCTTTTTGAAATGCCGCTGGTGTCCAGCCAAACTTCTCGCGAAGCCTCTCGTATTCATTCGAAAGCGTCAGATCCGTCGGGCCGCGCGCATCCGTGTTCACCCCGACAGATAGTCCCTGGCGGGCCAGACGGTCTATGGGGTGATCCTCATATCGGTCGAAGACATCGATCTGGATATTGCAGGAAGGGCAGACCTCCAGGTGAACATCCCTTTCGTTCAGAATATCGATCACAGCCCGGCTTTCGATCGATCTGACGCCGTGTCCGATACGGCGCACTCCCAATTTCTCGACGACTTCACGCACGCTTTCTGCTCCGAGCGCCTCGCCGGCATGCGCCGTGGCGTGTATTCCGAGTTCCCTAGCTTTCCGGAAAACGGGAATATGAGCGTCGAGCGAATAATTGGCTTCGTCACCGGCGAGATCGATGCCGCCAACTCCCTGTGCTTGATATATCTTTGCCAGCTTCACGACTTCCAAACCCATAGCGGTATCGAAATGTCGAAGCGTGCACAGGATGATCCGGCTTTCGACCGAATATTGCCGTTGAGCCTCCGACCGCCCTTCGAGAACGGCTTCAACGACATCCTGCGGCTTCAGCCCGGCAGCCAGGTGGAGGTGAGGGGCAAAACGGATTTCCGCATAGACGACACCGTCTTCTTCCAATTGCCTGAAGAGGTCGAGGGTTGCGATCTTCAAGGCACGAACGTTTTGCAGCAGTGCTTGTGGTGCAGCAAGAAAACCCAAATAATCAACCAGATCTCGACACTTGGGCGGGGCTAGATATTCGGCGCGGTAACGCTCAAACGTCATGTCGGAAATCAAAGCGCTGACCGACCGGAAGCTCAGGGAGCAATCCAGATGAAGGTGGAGTTCAACCTTCGGTATCGCCTGGGTATTCAGAAGATCAGACATCGGGCTTCCTACGCGGCGGCGGACAAAATAGCGCTCATAAAAAGCTGATGATATCTCTCGATATCGACCTCCCAGATGATTTCGATGCCGTTTTCGGTGCTGGCCGGAGCGGTGTTCGAACGAAGGCTACGTCGGTCGACGACCAGCATTCCCCTGGTGAACTCACCGGCCGTTTCAACGCGAACCGGCAATCTGTAGGTTTTCCGGATCAAGGACGGATGGGCGACCATGGCCAGAAGCAGGCCGACATGGCCAGAGCACTCTCGGATACCTAAAATAGATTCATAGAAATCGAGATAGAAGGGCAGGATCTTCGTCAGATGCTGGACAGCAGGATGAGCGACTGCTTTCATCGCCTGCACATCGGACTCGGTGATCCGGGCATCCATAGAGACGTCGAGCGTAACGATTGTGACGGGAAGTTCCGGCCGCAACACGATCCGCGCGGCCTCGGGATCTCCATCCAGATTTGCTTCGCCGGTCGGGCTCGTATTGCCTGACGTCGAATGCGCACCACCAAGCCACATGATGGATCCGACGGTCTTCATCAATTCGGGGTCGAGGCAATAGGCCAATGCGAGGTTCGTCAGCCGCCCCATCGCGACGATCGTCAGATCAGGCCCATAGCGCCTGATCTGTTCGAGCATGAAAACCGGACCATAGCCCGGCGTGACCTTCGATGCATAATCGAGTTTTCCAAGTGCACCTCGGGCATAAAGCCCGTGAACTTCGGGTGCGAAACCGCAGCCGGAAATCAGCGGGCCTTCCGCCCCACGCACGACGGGAATGTTCTTCCCCATCAGTTCGATCAACTCGATGGCATGATAGGCGCAATCTTCTGTCGCTCCGTTGCCATGGCCAGCCGTCACGCCGACAATCTCGATCTCCGGCATAAGCATGCCGTGAACAAAGGCCATCGCATCATCGAGACCGGTATCGGAATCGATCAAAACTTTTTTCATGATGAATTCCAATCAGTTAGTGCGCCACCGCACGGCTGCCGCCTCAACGAGTGCGACTATTCCAAAAAGCGTCAGTGCCAGAGCGGAAGAAGTCACGATCGATGCGTAAAGAACTTCGGTTCGATATTCGAATGTCGATTGGATGATGAGAACACCTATACCGTCCCGTGCACCGATCCACTCGCTGACGATAGCTCCGATGACGCAGGTGGTGCTGGCAATTCTCAGAGCCGAGAAAAGAAAGGGTAGCGAGCGGGGTAGCCGAAGACGGAAGAAGACTTCCCGCCGGCTGGCGGCCATGATGCGCATGAGTTCCAGTTCCGATGCCGAAACGGCCTCGAAGCCTCTGATCATATTCACCAGTGTGGGAAACAAGCAGATGATGGCCGCGATAATGACCTTGGACGTCACGGTCAGGCCAAAGATCAGGATCAGGATCGGCGAAAGCGCGATGATCGGTATGGTATTGAAGATCACGACGGCCGGAAAATACATGCGCCGCAATGTCTGGCTATGGATAAATAGGGTGGCGAGCAGAACGGCAACGGTGTTGCCCAGCGCAAAACCGCTGATCGCCTCGAGCGCCGTCGGATAGAGATTGTTCAGCAAAAGCCAGCGGTTCGTCCACAGCGCGGCGACCACGGCGAGCGGGCTCGGTGCGACGAACGTCTTCACCTGGAAGACGACGACCGCGGCATGCCAGAGGACCAGAAGAGAAACGATTCCAACAACCGGCCAGAGCCAGTTCTTCAATGAGCTGACCATTTCAAGCCTCCCCATAGGCGCGATGGAGGATGGTTCTCAGCTCCGATGCGATTTCAAAGAACTCCGCCGATGAGCGATCTATCCTGTTGCCGGGCTTGCGCTCCGTCAGATCGACCACCTGCATGATGCGCCCTGGATTGGCACTCATCACGACAACTTTTTCGCCTAGAAATGCTGCTTCGGAGAGGCCATGCGTCACAAAGACGATCGTCGTGCCGATTTCCCGCCAGATGCGCAGCAATTCCTCGTTCAATCGGTCCCTGGTGATCTCATCGAGGGCTCCGAACGGCTCGTCCATCAGCAGGATGTCCGGGTTTGTTACGAGGGCGCGTGCTATGGAAACGCGCTGGCGCTGACCTCCGGACAACTCACGAGGATAGGCGTTCTCGCGCCCGGAAAGCCCGACGAGAGCGATCATGTCCTCCGGACTGCGGTTCGGCCGCCCGGTTTTTCTCCATCCACCCACCTGCAATGGCAGCTGAACGTTTTGAAGAACCGTACGCCAAGGCAGAAGGGTCGCGTCCTGGAAAACAAATGAGATTTTCCGTTCCATTCGAGCGCTTCGAGGCTCAGTGCCGAAGACCGAAACCAAGCCTAGGCTGGCCGGGAGGAGATCGCCTATGGTACGCAGCAGCGTCGATTTTCCGCAGCCAGATGGGCCGATCAATACGATGAACTGACCAGCCTCTGCTTCCAGAGATACATCCCGGAAAGCGACAACGGACCGGTCCGCTAGCCCGAACGTCACACCCAGTTCATGCAATGAAAATGCACTATGCGCCATCGGGCTTATCCAAACCGCGGACGAGCGTCCGCTGTCTGTTCCAGAATTTCCTGGGTCATGACGCCGCCGAGATCGGGAACGCGATTTTTAAAGCCACCGCCCTTGTTGAAGAGATCGATTTCTTCCTGCATGCGTTTGCTGTCGATCCATCCCCAGCCGAAAGTTTTGGTGTCCTCTGAAAACGCGAGGTTCATGACCGTGTCGACCGTCTGATGTTCAACCTCGCGATCCATGTTCGGATAGGCGTCGCACATGATGTTGACGGCATCCCGGCGGTTTTCGTAAGCCCACTGCCAACCCTTGCCGACGGCGCGGACAAATCGTTTCAAGCCGTCCTTCCGCTTGTCGTAATCTTCTGCCGAGGTGAAATACGTACCCGTATAGTAAGGAATTCCGGCATCCTTGGCGCTCATCAGGATTCGATCGGCACCGAGCACTGACAATGCTTTCGTATTGGTTGAGAAGCCGACGCCCACATCGGCCTGACCCAGCAGGAGGGGAGACAGATCTGCGCCTGCGGTGACGATTTCCACCTTGCTTGCATCGATGTTGTTCACAGTGAGCATCAGGTTCATCAACCACCGACCGTTCGGGGTGACTGCAACCTTCTTGCCAACCAGATCAGCCGGTTTGCGAACAGGCGCTCTTGGAAGCGAAACGTAGACGAGCGGCGCATTCTGATACGTCGTCGCAAACATTTTCAGCGGTATTCCTTCGCCACAGGCGGCGAGCACCTGATTGGATCCCATCTGGCCCGCCTGTGCCTGGTTCGCCAGTACGGGAGGTACGGTCTGGGCGTTGGGGCCGCCGGGGCTGATCGTCAGATCGATGCCATCGTCTTTGAAAAAGCCACGTTGCAGGGCGACGATTTCACCGATCTTCGCATTGTCGATCAACCAGTCATATTGAATCCGCACAGCGGTTCGTCCCTGAGCATTGGCCGGGCCTACGGCAACGAACGCTGCACCCAGCCCGGTGGCTGCGAGGAAGCGACGTCTATTGAGACTTGGTTTGTAAAAATCCGAAACATCATTCATTTTAAAGCCCCTCTTATGGATTTCTTGTTGATAGAAATTTGTAGAGAGGACGCGTTTTAAGGAAGAGCCAGAAGCCCCAAAGTACGGAACCACGCTGCGGGCTGGCGCCCAACGTGGTCGTTATCCAGCCGATTTTCATGTTGGCTGGCTTTGCATATTGCAGGAACTGGCCCGTGACATTTATCGCCGGATATCTGCGGTGTCGGATATACCAACAGTATCCGCGGCGACGTTGCAGGCAGATAGCGCATGACTGTGTTTTCAAAATTCCTCATCTATTTCGTCGAGGTTTCCCGAACGAAGTCGATCCGGAAAGCTGCCGATAAGCTTCACGTCTCTGCATCTGCAATCGATCGCCAGATCCTGAAGGTCGAGCAAGATCTGGGAGTTGCGCTTTTGCCACCCTCCAACATTCCGCGCCGATTGACAGGCTGTCTTAGATCCTGCTCAATACACGAGACGATCTCATTGACCATCGGTGATCTCGAGGCCTTAATCCGCCGCCCGGGATTTCTGTGAGCCGGCGGTTCGTCTTGATTTAGACCCCTGATGGATCAGGGCCTCAACCCATATTGGGATCACATGGCACTGAAAGCGAGCGGCGCAGTCTGACCCGAGCAAGATGAAGCATTCGATTTTTTGCGGCTGTCGCGAACGGGAATTCGCCCGGGCGAAGAGTGGTTCGACGATAACCTCCGCGCCCCGGTGTCTAGACTCTGCAACCCTATCTTCCATATGGAACTCGACTCTATTCATCGGATATCTTTCCACTACGCGCTTCCAGGCGGTAACGGTGGCCCGGGTAAACAAGTCTGGCAGTCGAGACGACCCTGTTGCCCGACCAAGTCCGCCGGCGGATCGCAAGGCACGGTTCCGTTTTTAAAATCATTAGCAGCTTGCATTCCCAGCTTCTGGGCATTGTTGCTTCGACGACGTGCTCGGACCCGCTCAATGGCGCTGCAGCAGTGAGGTAGGCATTCGGCGTCAAAGAAGAGAAGTCCTTCTCCAGGTAGTTCGGCGCTGCCAACGGATTGACAAAGCGATCTTCGATTTGCACCGGAACACCGTTTTCACTGTGCACGATGAGCGAATGGAAGACGGTGCCACCGATTTCGAGTTCCAACGCATCAGCCACTTCCGGTGAGGCAGTTTCTCTCGCGAGAACTATGACGGCCGCTTCATGCGTGTTTCCGCGCTCGGCGATCTCGTCAGCAATGTTGCGCACCTCGAACAGTGCAGAATAGCCTTTGCGCTCCGCCACAAACGAGCCGACACCCTGAATGCGCACCAACTCGCCCTCGTTGGCAAGCTCCCGCAGCGCACGATTGGCGGTCATTTTGCTGACCCCGAGTTCGACAACGAGTTCGTTTTCAGAAGGTACACGATGCTTCGGCGGCCATTCGCCGCTGTGAATGCGACCCAGGATCATCTGTTTGACACCGGCGTAAAGCGGCGCGGTATCATTTTCCGAAAACTCGCGTTTCATCTCGCTGGGACGCTTCATTGCCCATTCCTTTTGCATCGAGGGAATCTGCCCTGCAAACAGACTTTTCTCTTGCATATCATGAAATCTCTCATATGGTACCCTATACAACCTCCTGATCGGTCATTTGAGTAAAATCGATGACGACAGGCAAGCCGGCGCAGACTGGTTTCATGTAGCCACAAGGTCAATGACAACTTCAGAGGAGATTGCATGCCATGAAATTCAAGACGCTTTTTCTTTCCACTGCGTTTGCGCTCGCGACATTCGCTGCCCCGCTCGCCGCCAAGGATTGGAAGACGGCGACCATAACGCTCGAAGGCGCCTACGCACCCTGGAACCTGACCAACGCCGACGGCTCGCTCGGCGGCTTCGAACCGGAACTCGCCAAGGTTCTTTGCGAACGAGCAAAGATCGAGTGCAAGCTTGTCGCGTCCGATTGGGACGGCATGATTCCCGCGCTTAATGCCGGCAAGTTCGATGTCATCATGGATGCGCTATCGATCACCGAGGAGCGCAAGCAGATCATTGGCTTTACGATTCCCTATGCCGCGACACCTGCCGCCTTCGCGGCGGCTAAGGATAGCCCCCTTTCCAATGCGGCAGGCACCGGCTTGACCATTAAGATGACGCCCGGCCAGACCGGCGTGAAGGAGATCGAAGCTCTCAAGGGAGCCTTCAAGGGCAAGACAATCGGCATCCAGGCCGCAACAGTCTACGCCAAGTTTGTGTATGACAATTTCGGCAGTGTTGCCGAAATCCGCGAATACAAGACCGGCGCCGACCGCGACCTCGACCTGCAGAATGGCCGTATCGACCTCGGCTTCGATGACGCCGTTTATTTCAACAACGCTTTCGAAGCCGCAAATGGCGCGCTTGCCTTTACCGGTCCCGAGATCATCGGCCCCATCTGGGGCGAAGGCGAGGGCCTCGGAGTGCGCAAGGCAGATAAGGACCTGAGCGATAAGTTCAACGAGGCGATCAAGTCGGCCCTTGCGGACGGCACGGTCAAGAACCTCTCGATGAAGTGGTTCAAGGTCGACGTCAGCCCGCAGCAATAAGCATCGGCTCTGGCCGAAACTCCGGTCCCCGCTTTATCGCCGGGGACCGTATGTTATTGTGACAGCTGCCCTTAAAGCGGCAGCGCGGGGAACCGATATGGCGACACTGGAACTGATTGGCTTCGGCTCGACAGGGTGGGGAGCGCTTCTGCTGCTCGGCGCATTGACGACGCTGGCCGTAACAGCGACCGCCCTTGCAATTGGCGCGGTACTCGGGACGATCATCGCCGGTGCCAAACTATCCGGCAATTGGCTGCTCGTTGCGATCGGCAATCTCTACACGACCGTTTTTCGCGGCATTCCCGAACTGCTGATCATCTATCTGATCTATTTCGGCGGATCGTCTGCGGTGACTGCGATCGGTGTGGCAATGGGCTACGAGGGTTTTCTCGGCCTGCCCTCCTTTGCGGCTGGTGCGCTTGCGGTCGGCATCATTTCCGGCGCTTATCAGGCGGAGGTCTTCCGTGGCGCCTATCTTGCGATTTCCAAGGGCGAACTCGAAGCGGCATCCGCAATCGGCATGCATGGCCGCTTGCGTTTCCGGCGCATCATCATGCCGCAAGTCTGGCGCTTTGCCATTCCCGGTCTCGGCAATGTCTGGCAGTTGAGCCTCAAGGACTCGGCGTTGGTTTCGGTGACGGGTCTTGCTGAACTGATGCGGACCAGCCAGGTTGCGGCCGGCTCCACCCGGCAATATTTCCTCTTCTTCATCGTCGGCGGCGCGCTCTATCTTATTCTGACCAGCCTTTCCGACCGCGTGTTCAACGGTGCCGAGCGGCGAGCCAACCGCAGCATGCCGGCAGCCGCGATGGGTCAGGCCTGAGGAGCGATCATGGATTTCCCTTTCCTATCGCAGACCATGATCACGCTCCTGAAGGCAGTGCCAATGACATTGGCGCTATTTTCCGCATCGATCTTCTTTGGCGGCGTGCTGGCACTGTTGATTGTCTGGATGCGCGTCGGCGGCAATCCGGTTCTTTCGGCGATTGCCAAAGGTTACGTCTTTGTCTTCCGGGGTTCGCCGCTTCTGATCCAGATGTTCCTGGTCTTTTACGGCCTCGCCCAATTCGGCTTCATCCGCTATTCCTTTCTCTGGCCGTTCCTACGAGAACCTTTCGTCTGCGCGGTCTTGTCGCTGGCGCTCTGTACGGCCGGCTACACGGCGGAAATCTTCCGCGGCGGCATTCGTGCAGTTTCTCCACGGGAGATCGAGGCCGCCCGCTCGATTGGTATGTCGGGCTTCCTGCTGGTTCGCCGCATCCTGGCGCCGATTGCCTTCCGGCATGCGTTGCCGGCTTATTCGACCGAGATCGTCCTGATGATGAAGTCGACGGCACTGGCAAGCCTGGTTACCGTGTGGGAAGTGACGGGTGTGGCTCAGCGTCTGATCTCGCAGACTTACCGCACGATGGAGATCTTCCTCTGTGCCGCCATCATCTATCTTGTTCTCAACTTCGTCATCCTTCAGGGCATGGCCCTGCTCGAATATTCGCTCTCCCGACATCGCCGCGCCGTCCTGCGGCGCTGAAGGCGTAGGATTAGACTGAACCCGATTGGAGCCTCCATGCCCGGCGTAACCCGACTTTCGGTCCGCAACATCCGCAAGAGCTACGGCACCCACGAAGTATTGCGCGGCATTTCCCTTGACGCTCAGGACGGCGATGTGATTTCGCTGCTTGGAGCATCGGGCTCCGGCAAATCGACGTTCTTGCGCTGTATCAACCTTCTCGAAACGGCGACGAGTGGAGAGATCTGGGTCGATGGCGAAGAGATCCGGATGGTGCACAAGAACGGCAGAAGCAAGCCGGTGAGCCAGAAGCAGGTCGACCATATCCGCTCCGAGCTCGGGATGGTTTTCCAGCAATTCAATCTTTGGTCTCACATGACCATCCTGCAGAATGTGGTCGAGGGTCCGGTACACGTCCTCAAACGACCGCGAGCCGAGTGCATAGCGGAAGCCGAAGCGCTGCTCGAAAAGGTCGGCATCGCCGACAAGCGTCATGCTTACCCGGCACATCTTTCCGGTGGCCAGCAGCAGCGTGCCGCGATCGCACGCGCCCTTGCAATGAAACCGAAAGTAATGCTTTTCGACGAACCGACCTCTGCTCTCGATCCTGAACTGGTCGGCGAGGTGTTGCGCGTCATGCGCGCGCTTGCCGAGGAGGGGATGACCATGCTCGTTGTCACTCATGAAATGAGCTTTGCACGCAACGTCTCCAATCGAGTGATCTTCATGCGCGAAGGTCTCGTGGAAAGCAGCGGCCCGCCGGAGGACATGTTCGGAGCCGGTGCATCGCCCGCCTTCCGCCAGTTCATCGGTCATTTCGGAAGCGGACAATGACCGTCACGATCGGGGATACCCTCGGCTGGCGCGACATCGCTCTAGTAGGCGAAGGGGAGGCACTTGCGCTGTCGCCGGCTGCGGCGGAGCGTATCGTGCACGCGGCCCGTATCGTCGAGCGCATCGTTGCAAGCGGCGTACGAGCCTACGGCATCAATACCGGCGTCGGCGCTCTCTCGGATACGATCGTCGATCGTGCTTCGCAAAGCCGCCTGTCGCATAATATCATACTGAGTCATGCCTGCGGTGTCGGTCCGCTCCTGGCACCGCGCGAAGTGCGAGCGATCATTGCCGCACAGATCGCTAATTTTGCACATGGCCATTCGGGCGTACGGGCGGAGATTGTCAGCCATCTGATCGCTTTTCTGGAAAGCGATTGCATTCCCGATGTGCCGTCGAAAGGTTCTGCCGGCTATCTCACCCACAACGCCCATTGCGCTCTCGTCCTGATCGGAGAAGGAGCCGCCTGCGTCTCCGGCCGGCCGATGCAAGGGCGCGACGCGTTGAAGGCGATTGGCCTTGCGCCGCTCGCCCTGGGGGCAAAGGAGGGGCTGAGCCTCGTGAATGGCACCGCCTGCGCGACCGGGCTTGCGAGCGTTGCCCTTTCGCGTGCAGCCCGGCTGCTCGACTGGGCTGACGCAATCGCCGCCCTCACCCTGGAAGCTGCCGGCTGCCAGATCGCAGCGTTCGACGAAGCGGTGCTTGCGCTGCGCCCTTCAAAGGGTATCGCGACTGTCGGTGCATCCCTGCGCGATCGGCTTTCAGGCAGCGGCCTGGTGACCGCCGCGCTGGGTAGGCGTACGCAGGATGCCCTCAGCCTGCGCGCCATACCGCATGCGCATGGTGCCACGCGCGATGTTTTTGAGCGGTCAGCCGAGATTGTCGATCAGGAACTCGCCTCGGTGACCGACAATCCCGCGATCTCGGGCACGCCGGAAAATCCGATTGTCTCGTCGCAAGCGCATGCCGTTGCTCCGGCGCTTGCACAGGCGGCCGATGGTCTTGCGATTGCGATCGCCCAGATCGGCGCAATGAGCGAGCGGCGGACGGATCGGCTTGTCAATCCGCTTGTCAGTGGTCTGCCGCCCTTTCTTGCGAGTGATGCCGGCAGCAATTCCGGGTTCATGATTGCCCAATATACGGCTGCGGCGCTGAGCAACGAGAACCGTCGCCTTGCTGCTCCTGCCTCCATGGACGGTGGGCTGACATCTGCCCTGCAAGAGGATTTCCTTGCGCATCCGACCGCCGCCGCAAACAAGCTCCTCGCCGTCATAGACAACGTCGAATATATTTTGGCGATTGAATTGATGGCTGCCGCGCAAGCCCATGATTTTTTGGAGACGGTCGCTCCGCGCGCTGGAGGAACCGAGGAAGTCCAGAAAATTGTTCGGGCATACGTGCCGCACTATGCTGATGACCGCCCGCTTTCCGGCGATATGGAAGCATTGCGGGCGCTGCTGCGCGACCGGCAACCACCCGCGATAATCTGAAGAAGGACGCTTTCAGGTGTCGCAGTGAATGCTGCAACGTTTGGCATTATACCGCGATCGGCGCATCCGTGTCCATCACATCCCCATTTCATTCAGTCAGTGTGGAACGCAGTTGTAGAGGCAATTGGACAGGCTTGTGCTGCCGTTAGCGGCCAAACGCAAACACTTCGATCATGACCGAAGCTTCGCGTCCTGGAGGCTGCAATAAGGGCCAATCTCTATTGCAGCCCGCCATGACATCCTTATCAACATCTGAAACAGCACCCTTTTTCGGCTGGGACGTGGTCGCTGCGACCATCGTTCTGGCAATATTCGGCTGGGGCGTCGGTTTTTACGGACCACCCATTTATCTGCAGATGGTGGTCCAGCGAACGGGATGGTCCCTGGCGCTCGTCTCGACGTAACGGACTGTTGGACGAGCTTCGAAGGTCCGTTATTTCTCACGACGGTCCGCACCGGCACCGCTAAGAGCGTTTGCCGACTTCATAACCTCGCAAACCGTCTCGGGTGACGGATGGACAGGCTATCTCGCCGCGACATGATCAAGCGTTCCAGACGATGCTACCTGCCAATGTAAGCTGCCAACTCGTCAGGCGTCCCATTTGGGAAAGCCTGCTTGAGAAACTCCAGAAATGCCGAAACACGAGCGCTGAGTAGTCGCCGGGATGGGTAGAGCGCCCACAGCGCGATCTCCGATCCTTCGATATCGCCCCAGTGCAACAAAGTGCCTTCGGCCAGATCATGGCTCACCAGAGATATCGGCAGTCGTGCGACGCCAACGCCTGCCCGCACCGCATCCCGCACCATAATCAGCGACGACAGAGCGAGGACCGGCTGGATTTTGATCTTCGCAGGCCCTTTCGAGGACATGACGGTCCAGGTCTGCTGCGCACTGGTTCCGCGCACGACCCCGGGCGCCAGGTGGCCCGGTGCCGGGCGGGCCAGATCGGGACTCGCCACCACGACTAGGCGGTCACGCAGGAAGGCGCGGCCGACAAGGGCTTCGTCCGGATCTGGATTGACCCGGATAACGAGGTCATATCCTTCCTCGATCATATCGACGGCTCGGTCCTCTGTCGTAATTTCCAGCCGCACTTCCGGATATTTCAGCGCAAAACGGGCCGCGATCTTACCCATGGCGGTCTGCGACAGAAGAAGCGGCGCGCTGATCCGCAATCGGCCGCGCGGCTTCTCGGCGCCCGATGCAATCGCCGTTGCCGTTTCGTCCAGTTCGGTCAGCAGAGCGGCTGTCCGCTCGTAAAGGGCGCGCCCTTCTTCGGTGAGCTTGAGGCTGCGCGCGCCACGCTCGAACAGTCGAAGCTCGAGGGCAGCCTCAAGCTCTGTTACCCGTCGGGACAGGGTCGCCTTCGGCCGCCCCGACGCCCGCGCTGCTTTGCCGAAGCCACCGTGGCGGGCAACGAGGTTGAAATCGGCAAGAGCGAGCAGGTCCATGAGTGTTCCACCTGTGAGACGGAGTGTCCAGATTAACCGTCTATCGAGCCGTCAGTGAACCATCCATATTCGGGGTGTCAAGCAAATAAACCTGGAGATACTTCCATGACCATCCTCGTTACCGGCGCCACAGGCAATATTGGCAGCCAAGTCATCCAGCACCTCGTCAACCACGGCGCAGACGTTCGTGCTCTCGTTCGCGATCCCTCCAAGGCAAACTTTCCGGCCGATGTCGCCGTGGTGAAAGGCGACTTTCTCGACGTCGACTCGCTTCGTACCGCCTCTGATGGAGTGTCGACGCTGTTCCTGCTGAACGCCGTCGTGGCCGACGAATTCACCCAGGCTCTGATTGCGCTGAATGTGGCCCGCGCCGCCGGCATCGAACGGATCGTCTATCTGTCGGTCATTCATCCCGATGTCTATGTGAACGTGCCGCACTTCGCCGGCAAGTTCGGCGTCGAGCGGATGATCGAGCAGATGGGCATGACCGCCACCATTCTGCGCCCTGCCTACTTCATTCAGAACGATCTGATGATCAGGGACGCCATTACCGGCTACGGCGTCTATCCGATGCCGGTCGGCGACAAGGGCCTCGCCATGATCGATGTGCGCGATATCGCCGAGATCGCTGCCCTCGAACTGCTGCGCCGCGAGCAGGCGGAGCAGCCGCTTCCGCTGACGCGCATCAACCTTGTCGGCCCCGATACGCTGACCGGAACGGATATCGCCGCCATCTGGTCAGACGTGCTCGCCCGCCCGATCAACTATGGCGGTGGCGATACGGCTGCCTTCGAGCAGAACCTCAAGCAGTTCATGCCGCCTTGGATGGCTTACGACATGCGCATGATGGGCGAGCGGTTCCTGACCGACGGCATGCTGCCCGAGGGCGGCGACGTCGAGCGCCTGACGACGCTTCTCGGCCGTCCGCTCCGCTCCTATCGCGCCTTTGCCTCGGAAACTGCGGCCTCTGCCTGAGGCGGGTCGTCCCACATCTCAAAACAAGGGCCATCACCATGATCTATTCGACCGCAACCGTTCCCGTAAATCCGGAAGGCGAAACAAAGCTCACTCGCGAGCAGATCTGGAAGGGTCTGGAACTGAAGGCGCGCGATGCACGCCTGTTTCTCCCGCCCGGTCTCTGCACCCGCTGCGATGTCGTCGAGGAAAGTGCGACCCACTTCGTGCGCGAAGCCACCATTGCCGGCTCCGACCTGCGTGAAATCATCACGCTTGAGCCCCAGAACAAGGTCACCTTCTTCCAAGCCACCGGCCCGCGCGAAGGTGCCATCGTCAACGAGTTGTTCGAAGACGAAGCCGGCGCGCTGCAGCTCAAATTCTACTGCTATATCGGCCTGCGCGGCAAGCAGCCTGATGGCCCGGAAGAACAGGCCGAGCAGACGCAGTTCGACAGCGACAAGGGCTACAAGTCCGCGCTGCTGTCGACGCTGAAGCGGACCCGCGAACTGCTCGCAGAGGGCAAGCTCTGATTACCCCAGCAATGAAATCAAAACGGGCCGCCTCTTGACGAGGCGCCCGGCCGTTCAAGAGGACCAAGACAATGATCACCTCCCTTACCGAAAGCAATGCTGCCGCAGCACCGAAAATCCTGATCCTCGGCGCCACCGGACCCACGGGCCGCCATATTGTCAGCCAAGCACTGACCCGTGGCTACGATGTCACCGTTCTGGTGCGCTCGCCGGAAAAAGCCACCGATCTCAAAGGGGCAAAGCTCGTTGTCGGAGATGCCCGCGACGAGAAGGCACTGCGCCAGGCGATCAAAGGTCGGGATGCCGTCATCAGCGCTCTAGGAACGCCGGCAAGCCCTTTCAAGGAGGTCACGCTTCTGTCGACCGCGACCCAAGCCCTCATCAAAGCGATGAAAGCAGAGCAGGTCTCGCGCCTGATCGCAATCACCGGAATCGGCGCAGGCGACAGCAAAGGACACGGCGGCTTCCTGTTCGACAATGTGATCTTCCCGCTGATCCTGCGCAACGTGTACGCCGACAAGAACCGCCAGGAGGCCAGGATCAAGGACAGCGATCTCGATTGGACCATCGTCCGTCCGTCGATCCTCAACAACAAGCCTGGGGGTAACACGATCAGGGCTCTGACGGATCTGAGCAACGTTCACGGCGGCTCGATCTCGCGGGCAGACGTGGCAACGTTCATTCTCGATCAGGTGAACAGGGATGCGTGGCTACGCAAGTCGCCGGTGATTACTTGGTGATGCAACACTGGGGCCGGCCGCATAGACGTCACCGTTCGGAGGGCGATGAGCACGCTTTCGCGGGGAAATGCCCTTACGGCATCAACCATCCGTAGGTCCCCCGCCATGATGGAAGGATCGACGTCAAGGTCGGCAGGATGGAGGACAGCGCGCCGATCGCAAGGGCGATAAGCGCAGCGCCGTGCCGCACTCATACGCCAATCGCTTCGGCGTGAACGCACGGAGGCTACACTTCGTAGGCAGGCTGGGCGAATGTGCTTGCGCGCGTCCATAGCCACATCGAAAGCCAAATCAACGCGGCTGCCAGGCCTGCCAGGCCGAGGTCAAGCGCTAGCTCCGGTACGAAGGCGCGAAGAGCAATCGGCATCGCACTTAGGCTGGAGATCGTCAGCGCGGTGGAGGCTGTTATCACTGACGATCCGGTTGATCGGTTTGCAGCGGTGGGGCCGCTTATCTGCGATGGGCGATTCGAAACCCGACACATTTCCAGATCATATCGACGCGGAGCCTGATTGATTGGGAAAATTCTGAATCCCTACGCCGGGACAACGACGCCGTGCGTCTGCTTGTCGAAGGAGCGATGCTGGAGGCCAAGCGGCGAAATTTGCTTCATTCAAACGACATCATGGAAACACAGATTGCCGGAAGGGCGCTCGTGTACGGGCTTGCCCGTATGTACATCGATGGTCATTTCGCGCAATGGGCGATGCCTGGACAGACGGCAGAAGATACTGTCCAGACGGTCCTAAAGAACTATATTTCGTCAATCAGGAGAGCCCCAGTTACACTCCCAGAGGAGACGATTTAATCGCCGACCGGCCATGGCGGTGGCCGTGGATGCGCAACCGCGAAGGAGCCATGGCAGTATCGCCACCTAACCGCCAACGCAAGACTTACGAGGCGGCGGCGTAGCGGCTGCGGCCGGTCTTCTTTGCCTCATAAAGAGCAAGATCGGCTCGGCGCATCAAAGCGTCTGTCGACTTCGCGTCATGGGGGTATCTTGCCAGACCGATAGAAATCCCGACCTCCAGCATTTGGCCGTCAACGACAATCGGATTGACCATTGCCTTCAACAGGCTTTCAGCCGCGCTGGCAGGATCGCCCTGTCTTGATGAGTGCTTGAACAGAACGACAAACTCATCTCCACCGACACGCGCAAGCAAATGCTGCTCGTCCAGAACCGAGCGGAAGCGTTGCGCCACCGCGTGGAGAAGAGCATCTCCGATCGCATGCCCATGCGTGTCATTAACTTCCTTGAAACGATCGAGATCGACCCACAGTAGCCCAAACTCCTGATTGGACAGCGCCTCTTTTCGCAGCTCGGCATTTAACAGCCTGCGATTCGGAAGTCCCGTCAACTCGTCATGGTTGGCGAGGTAGTCCAAGCGATCACGAGCACGTTTATGATCGCCAATATCGCGAACTTCGACGAGATGTCGCAACGTGTCTCCGGACAGGATCGGTGTTGTGTTGAGCGCAACGTCCACCCACACCCCATTGGCCGTCCTTAGTTGCCCTTCGGTCTCGTAAAGGCGAGGTGTGTGACGATTGACGCATGCCGGGAGTTCAAAAAAGTCGGCAACGGCACGACCTTCGATACTCGACCCTTCACAGCCCACGAGCCGTTCGAATGCCTTGTTTGCCGAGATGACCTCATCATCCTGACAAACAAGGATGCCGATCTGTGCGGCCTCAAGAATGCATCGCATCTGTTGGGCGTCAGCGGTCGCGTCGTGAGCACGTCGATCAAGCATAACCGTCACCAGACTGAAGACCACGATCAATGTTGTGACCACGGCAACGGAGAGTCCGAGGAGAAATTCCGACAGGTTCCCATCCGCAACTCGAAGAGACGGGTCTGTCTTAAGAAGGGCCGCACTCATCGCGGTGAAATGCAGGGTGCAGATAGCTGTACCGAATAAAGTGCCCGCGACAAGGCGAGACCCGACCGAAGCACGTCGACGTCCAGCGAACGTCGCCGCGATCACCAGTAGGCTGCCCGCGCAGAGCGAAAGCGCAACGAGAGGCAAATGCCACTCGAAAGTGCCGGCAAATAGCAGAGCCCTCATGCCGATGAAGTGCATGATGCCAATTGCGGCACTGAGAAGAAGACCGCCCGCGAGAGCGGTGACAAGACTAGGCGACAGTAACAGGGGCGTTGCAACTGAGGCAAAGGCAATTGCAAAAAAGGCTGACATTGCTGTGAGACCTACATCGTAGCTCACAAACGCAGCAGGTTGAAAACCCAGCATGGCAATGAAGTGCGTCGACCAAATTCCGCCACCCGCCGCGAAGGCAGCCACAAATACCCAAACGTTCTTCATACGTCCGTGTCGCGCTCTGGCATGGTCGAGGATCGTGAACAGTGCAAAGCCCGAAAAGAGCGCGACAACAATCGCCAGGACGACAAGCGTCGGATTATGATCGGTGCTGATGCAATCGAGTACACGAATGAACATATGAAACTCCGCTACTGGCTGAAATCGACTGCTGAGCGGGAGCCATGTCTCACTCGAGATAAAGGGCACTCACGATCGGGGAATATGGCTACGCCGGGCAAACACTGTCGACCCAACGATCGGCGCGGCCCTTAATATTGCTTTAAATTTATAGAGACGTTTCTATGCATCCGGACGTAAGAGGCTGAAAAAACGGAAATGCTTTTGCTCCAAACGGATCAGTATATTCTGTGGAAAAAGCCTGCCGCCTGCTGGTGTCGAGTTCCGGCGTCGCGTGACTCCTTTTCCGTCAGGTCAATCCCTTTCCATCGGGCGTTTCCTGGCATCAGACGGGCACTGGAATTTTTTATCTTGCCTCGCGCACATGTCGGGCAACAAGCACTCGAGTCGTTCGACTATGTCGCAATCTGCCGCTTTCCGCTGATCTTATGTCCACGTAAGCCACATATAAGCGGCGGCCGTCCAGGAAAAGCCGAGGCCGCCGCAGCCTTCGCCCGTTACGGGGTCGAAATATTCAGCAAAACCTTCCGCCTCGATCGCCTCGACCGTCGATCTGCGCAGTTCTTCCGCCGCTTCCGGATGACCGTTGCGCTTGAAGCCGTCGATCAGCAGCCAATTGATGATCGCCCAGGCCGGGCCGCGCCAGTAGCGTTTCGGTTCCCAGCCTGCGATACCCGGCTTAGTGGTCGGAAAGGCGACCTTGAGGCCCTTCGACCAGGCCTTCATCTCATCGACCACCGCATCGGCGATGCCCTTCTCCAGGTCGAGCGACAGGAGGGGGATGAAGCCTGCCTGTGTCGCGGCTTCGACATCCTCGCCGGAGATCAGGTCGCGCGATACGAAGCGTGACAGGGCCGGGCGCCACTGCGCGAGTATCGCCTTGCGGCTGAGCTCGTTGAACGCGGCGATCTCGGCGGCGTCCTCCATCCGGCCGAATTCGCGAGCGAGATGTTCGAGGTCCTCGCCGGCCTTCAGCAGGATAGCGGTGGTCTGGATCTCGGCGACCTTGAACGGTGCCTTTTCCCATTGCCTTGCGGGATCCCAGCCGCAGGCGGCATAGGTGTCGACCAGGTGTATGAAGCGGTTATAGTCCTCGTCGCGCGGGCGCATCGAGGCGTTCACATGGCCGGTATCCTTGCGCACGACCGGTGTGTCGGTGGTGGTCGGCACGCGGGCGAGCGCGATGTCCCAGGCCGGTGAGTTGTCGCTGCCGCTTTCCCAAGGGTGCAGCAGGGCCACCAGGCCGGTGCCTTCCGGATCGCGGGCGGAATACCACCAGTGATGCCATTTCAGCGCGGCCTCGTAGAGCGGCAGGGTGCGCGCCTCGGCGCCGCTGCCGGCCGCTTCGAACACCTTGCGCAGCGCGATCGCAAAGACCGGCGGCTGGGTGATGCCGGAAGTCGGGATCGTGTGACGGGTGCGCCAGACGTTCGGACCCGGGAAGTAGGTGTCGCTCGGCTGGTGGAAGACGATATGCGGGATCATGCCGTCCGCCCACTGCCCCTCGATCAGCCGCTCCAGTTCGCGATAGGCGCGGTCGGTGTCATAAAGCGCGAACCCCATGGCGACGAAGGCGGAATCCCAGTTCCACTGGAACGGGTAGAGCCTGTCGGTCGGCACCGTATAGCCGCCGCGGTCGTTGGCGACGAGGATGCGTTTCGCCTCGGTGATATGCACGTTCATGTCGGGTACTCCGGTATGCTCAGGCCGAAACGGCCGGAAAGGACTTGCCGCTTTCGGGCGAAAGCCAGGTAATGCGCTTGCGGTCGAGCTTCAGGCCGATCGTGTCGCCGCTCTTCACGGTTTCGGACGCCGGCAGGATGACCCGCACCGGCTGGTCGTGGATCGAGCCGGTCAGGAGCAGATGCGATCCCATCGGCTCGGCGACCCGCACCTTCATCTCAATCCCCTGCGGCAGCGGCGCCAGTTCGACCGCTTCGCCACGCAGGCCAAGTACGATTTCATTGCCGACATCTTCCGGCACCGCGAGCTGTTCCGCGCCGGCCACCACCTGGCCGTTCGAGACCGGCACCTTGATGAAGTTCATCGGAGGATTGCCGATGAAACCGCCGACGAACCGTGTGGCCGGATGATTGTAGATCTCGACCGGATGACCGACCTGCTCGACGACGCCGTTGTGCATGACCGCGATACGATCCGATAGGCCCATCGCCTCGGTCTGGTCGTGGGTGACGTAGATCGTCGTCGTACCCGCCGATTGCAGCACGGTTTTCAGTTCGGTGCGCATTTCGAGCCGCAGCAGGGCGTCGAGATTGGAGAGCGGCTCGTCCATCAGCAGCACCTTTGGCTCGACGGCCAGCGCGCGGGCGACCGCCACGCGCTGGCGCTGGCCGCCCGAAAGCTTGTTCGGATAACGGTCGAGATACGGCTCGATATGCAGCAGGCCGGCCGCCTTCTCCACCTGCGCCTTCACCCGCGCGTCGTCCGCCTTCTGCATGCGCAGGCCGAAGGCGACATTTTCGTAGACCGTCATATGCGGGAAGACCGCATAATTCTGGAAGACCATCGCCAGCCCGCGATCCTTGGGCGCCAGCCCGATGATCGACCTGTCGCCGATGCGGACATCGCCCGAGGTTGAGGTTTCAAGACCGGCGATGATGCGCAGGAGCGTGGTCTTGCCGCAGCCTGACGGCCCGAGCAGCGAGACGAACTCGCCATCGTTGATCGTCAGCGAGATCTCCTTCAGCGCCTGGAACGCCCCGAAACTCTTGCGGATGCGGTCAATGACAATATTGGCCATGTCGATGGTCCCGTTATTTGGAGGAAATGCCCCAGATCGCGAAGAGGTAACGCCTGACCGCGAAGATGAAGACAACGGAAGGGAGAATGAGCATGAGGCCGCCGGCAAAGCGGTAGTGCATCGGGCTTTCCGACAGCACCGTCAGCAGATAGGCCGTGAGCGTGCGGTTGCGCACCGTCAGTACCGAGGCGGCGAACACCTCGTTCCAGGATATGACGAAGGCGAACACGGCGGTGGCGACGATGCCGGGCAAAGCCAGCGGCGCGACCACCTTGAAAAAGGCCTGGACGCGGGTGCAGCCGAACACCCAGGCGGCCTCCTCGAGTTCCTTCGGAACGCCGAGGAATATGCCCTGGGTCACGAGCGCCGCAAAGGGTAGAGCCAGGACCGTGTGGATCAGGCCAACGCCGATGATCGTGTCATAGAGCCCGAGCCGGATGAAGGAGACGGTGAGCGGCAGCGCCAGGATCGCCAGGGGGAAGGCGCGGGTCAGCAGCACCAGAAGCCGGTAGCTGTCCTTGCCTCTGAAATCGTAGCGGGCCAGTGCATAGCCGGCCGGCGCGCCCAGCAGGATGGAAAGCGCCACCGTGATGCCGGCTGCCCCCAACGAGTTGAGAAAAGACTGGACGACGCCCTCGGTTTTCAGGAACAGAATGAAGGGTTCGAGCGAAATCCCGGTCGGCAAGCCCGTCTTCGGCCAGATATAGACGCCCTGGCGACCGCCGAGTGCCCCCAACGCCACCAGGTAGATCGGCACCAGAACCCAGGCGCAGAGCGCCGCAATGCCGCTCCACAGGAGCCAGCGGCGGGAGGAGGCGAAGCTTGCGGGACGGGAAGCTGTCTCCGTCGCGCTCATGGTTTCCGTACTCATGGCAGGCGCTCCGGATCGACTTTCAGGGCCTTTAGATAGATCAGCGTCGCGGCAAGCGAGATGATCATGATCAGCACCGCGTAGACCGCCGCGACGCTGTAATTCTGGTTCTGGTTCTGCCAGTTATAGGCCTCGCCGACGAGGACCGGGAAATTGCGCCCGCCGAGCGCGTAGACCACTGCGAACACCTCGAAAGCGAGCACGGTACGCAGGATCAGCGCCGATTGCAGAGCCGGCCGGATCAGCGGCAGGGTGATGCGCCAGAAGCGCGTCCATGGGCCAGCGCCGAAGATCTCGGCGGCTTCCTTGAACTCCTTCGGCACCTGGTTGAGGCCGGCGACGATGATGACCATGACGATCGCCGTGCCGCGCCAGATTTCCGCAACTGCGATGGCGATGAAAAGCGCGACCGGCGTCTGGTAGGACAGCCAGCTCGCCTGCCGGCCGATCACACCGAGGCTGAAGAGGAGCGAGTTGAAATAGCCGGTATTCTGCAGGATCGACAGCCAGACAAGGCCGGCAGCAAGATCGGAAATGCCAAGCGGGATGGTCCAGATCCAGAGAATGGTCTCGCGGCCGCGGCCGACCTTGGCGACCATGGTGCCCATGGCGAGCGCGATGGCGATCTGCACCGGCACGACGACGATCGTCAGAAGAAAGGTGTTCCTGACCGAGCGGGTGAAATTGATGTCGGTCACCATGCGCTCGGCATTCGCCAGCGACGGTGCGCCATTGTCCGAAAGAGCCAGCCAGATCGTCTGCACCAGCGGCACGACGAAGAGCAGCGCCAGAAAGGCGACTGACGGCAGGATCAGCAGATAGGGGATCCAGGGTCGGTTCTGGGTCATCGATTGCCCTCGCAAGGGGGCTTTGAGAATTGATCATACATCGACTTGTTCCTCTCTCCGCCGCCCGCATCGTGACGGAATGCAGGTACCGGGCGGTCCGCTGCCGCCGCTCCTCCGGATTTGGCATCCGGGCATTCGCGCCCGGATGCCATCAGCCTTGGGAGGCTTGTCGGATGGTGCCTTATTGAACCGGGCAGGCGCCGTCGCTCTTGGCGTCCGGGGCCCAGCAAGGCGCCTTGGCGTCGGTCATCAGTTTGGCCATGGTGGCGCCCTGCTTGGCGAGCACGTCGGCGATGGGCTCGTTCTGCAGCACGATGCGCTGGAAGGCGTCCATGTAGACCTTGTTGAATTCGCCGCCCTTGTCGCCGAGGCCGACCGGGAGAAGCGAGATCACGGCATCCTTGGAGGCCTGCGTCTTGGTGACCGCACCGGCGAGAAGCGCCACGCCCTTGTCGAGGTCGGGCGGCAGCTGGACGTTGAGGGTCGGGAAGAAGCCGACCTTCGAAGCCGTCAGCAGCTGGGTCTTCTCTGCCGTCAGCGTTTCGATGACCTTCGTGGCCCCTGCGATGTCCGGTGCGCCCTTCGGAATGGCAAGCCCTGCCAGAACCGGCATGTAGCCACGCCCCTTCGGGCCGGCCGGTGCCGGGAAGACGACATAGTCATCCGGCGCGGCCGAGATGGCGTTCTTCAGGCGAGCGACATGATCCCAGGCGACCATGACTTCGCCCGAGGCCAGGGGCTCCTGCATGAAGTCGTAATTGGTCGAGTTCGGGGTGACATAGGCCCAGAGCGCCTTCAGCTTCTCCCAGCCGGCTGCAGCATCGGAATTCTTGAAGGTGCGCACCACGCCCCCGGTGAAGGACGGATAGAAATAGCCTTGGAAATAGCGCGCCATCAGGCCCTTCGGACCAGCCGGGAAACCGATCTGCGGCTGGCCTGTGGCAGCTTGCATGTTCTTGCCCCACTCGATTAGCTGGTCGTAGGTCAGCGCATTGATATCCGCACCTTTCGGCAGGTATTGCAGGGCTTCCTTCTTGGCGGCCATGACATAGGTCGCCTGCATCCAGGGAATATACTGCTGTGTCGGCTTGCCGAGCTTGCCGAGATCAAGGACCGATTGCGGCATGCCGCCGGCGGCAAGCTTCTTGGCAAGCTCGTCGAGCGGTTCGAGCTGGCCCTTGTCGGAGAGCGGCGAAAGCTCGCCATGCAGCGCGCCGACGAGGCTGACGGTGTGCTTGCCGGCCTGCGCTTCTGCCTCCATGCGCACTGCGAACTGCGGCGGCTCCTCGACCACATAATCGACCTTGCCGGCATCCTTCAAAAGGTCCTGCCGGACCACGGTCGCCTCCTCGATCGGGCGAAGCTGGGTGGATACGAAAACCGTCTGGGCAAACACCGGCGAGGCAAACGCCAGCACGGTCGAAGCCAGAATTGTAAGTGACACGATATGTTTCATCTTCTCCTCCTTCATTTTGTGCGTCTTGAATGCATTGCTGTCTATGCGGCCACGGGCGGGCGGCGGTGGCTGTCGCGGTCGACAAATTCGATCGCGTGAAGCTCCTGAAGATCTTCGGCGGGCTCTCCCGCGATGGCGCGCAGGAGCAACGAGGCGAAGGTCGCGCCGAGGTTCTCGCCGGTCATGCGCATGGTCGAGAGCGGCGGGCTGGTGAAGGCGCCCATCGACAGGTCGTCATGACCGACGATGCTGATCTGGCTGCCGCCGTCTACTTCGCGCAGTGCCCGAAGCGCGCCGATCGCCATTTCGTCGGTGGCGCAGACAAGGGCCGTCGGACGCGATGGCTGGCGCAGAAGTTCGAGGGCTGCGAGATAACCGCCTTGTTCGAGCGGCGCTCCTTCGGCGCAGAGATCGGTCGCGAGCCCGCATTCCTCCATCGCCGCCTGCCAGCCGCGGCGACGGACATGCGCGAAGTAATATTCCTGCGGACCGGCGATATGACCGATGCGTCGATGCCCCGCTGCATGGAAGCGCAGCGTTGCGGCGCGGAACCCGGCAAAACCATCGCCGTCGATGAACGGATGGGGGATTAAGCTTTCGGTGCGGCCGTTGGTGACGAAGGGAATGCCCCGCGACTGGAGGTATTCGACGCGCTCGTCCTGGCGTTTGGTGCGGACCAGCAGCATGGCGTCGACGCGACGCCCATCGACGAAACGCTGGCATATTTCAAGTTCGCTGACACCCCGCGGCACAGGCGCGATGACGAGATTGAGACCGGCCGCGGCGAGATGTTCGGCGCAGCCTGACAACATGTCAAGGAAATGAGGAGGGCCGACGTGGCCAGGATCACTCGGCAGCGTCACGGCGACCAACTCAGCACGCTGCTTACGCAACCGACGAGCGGAGGCATTCGGCCGATAACCTGCGGCCTCTGCGGCCTCGCGAACCCGCTCACGGGTGGCCGCGGACACGTCGGAATAACCATCAAGTGCCCGGGACACCGTGGTAATCGACAGTCCGAGCGAATGTGCCAGCTGCTTCAGATTAGCCAAGATCTTCCTCCCGAATTGAAATACCCATCCTCCAAAACGTTTTGGGAGTCAATCAAAACGTTTTGGAGACTTGGTCTGGCGCCATCGCCGGCCCAGCCGGCAGTACGGCTAGGTTTTGTCGGACGGCGCACTGTGCTAGAGTTGGACAAGCACCCGAACGCTGAGCCAGCTGTTCCAGCGCGAGACCGGGATGACATTCGTTCGCTGGAGACAACAACCGCACATCGGCCTGGCGCTGCAACAGCTTGCTCAAGGTGACTCGGTCACCAACATTGGCGGCGATTTTGGATACGAGAGCGTCAGCGCGTTCATTTCGATGTTCAGGCGAACACTCGGTACCACGCCAGCGCGTTACTTTGATCACGCGGGATCGAATGCCCTGGAGCGCAGCGATCGGAGGGCGCTCGCACACAATCGAAACAGGTCAGATGCCCAAAAAGCCGATGAAGACACAGGGAACATTATTTCACTCAGGCGGACCTCAAAATAAGCTGGGTTTTGCTTCTACTCGGCACGACCGACAAGGATGCTCTTTATCACAGCCGCCCATCGGAACCTTCTTGGTTGCCGAGTGAGGAAGAGCCAGATTTCTTCCACGCGGGGGCAGGCGGCGAGCAAATTGGGAAAGAGGGCGTGCCTCGGAACTGCGTTGAGCCGCCGCAGCATCCCGCTTCAACTGCCGCAGAATGGTGTCGTCGCTGTCCGGCATGCCGCGCCGCTCCATCAACCGCTCGCCAGGAGTTTCACTGTCACCGACTGACCCTGGACTGGCGGATCCTGGAGACTACGGCGGGACCAGCCATGCCTACTTCGGCTTCGTCGTCCACAATCGGGTCAGATGCTGATCGCGGATCCAGCAGCGGAAACAATCCACCCGTCGTCAACAGCGAGCGCGACACCCACTATCTTGACCCCTGGGCCGGGCGACCATTTCGATTTTGTTCGCATGCCCGCCCATAGCGACAACCTCGCTAACGGCAGGTGAACCACAAAGTGAGGAAGAAACCGATTAAACTGCGAAACGACACCGGTTTTCACAACTGCGCCTCGCCTGACCCTTAACCAGGATTAAAATAACATGATTTTCTTACTCATGTTTATTGCAGTCTTGAACAATATCGATGATATAGGCAGTGGTTGCGACGTGATCCTGGAGGTTGCACTTTGCGTAGCTCACTCCATACGTCTTTTGGAAAGCTGGGAGACCACTGTCTTTGATATTTCACGTATTCGAGTTGATTTATGGGCTTGGGAAAAAAGGGCACGCGATTCGCGATGTATATGGAGCATCGCAAGGCATTGGTCGATTATGCCGTGCCTCTGACGGGTTCCAGGGATGAAGCGGAAGACATCGTGCAGGAAGCCTTCCTGCGCTTCGTACCTGATCAGGACGAGGAACCTACACCTCCGAAGACCTACCTTTACCGCATCGTCCGCAACCTGTCTTTCAATGCACGTTCCCGCAAGAAACGGGAAAGGGCCGTGGATCCGGGCGATATCCCCTGGTGGGCGCTTCCGCAATTTGTCGACACGCCGGAGAACGACCTTCTCTTCTGCGAGCAGGTGAAGCGTGTCGCGAGCGTGATCGAGAGTCTTCCGGATAGGGAGCGGACGGTCTTGCAGATGTATCGCCATGAAGGTTTGACAATGTCGGAGATCGCAGACCGTCTTAAGATCTCTGCACCGACTGTCTACCGGCTTTTGAAGAATGCAATGGAAGAGATAAGGCAGCACATGGCGCTAGGCCAGTAGAAAGCACGAAATCACCAAAAAGATCGTATTCCATGAAAAAATCGCTTTGCCCGATTGTCTATAGAGAAGAAAACAAGGGGATCGGCCTCTGTCGTGGTCGCGGCATGGAAATAGACCATCGATGATCTTCTCAGATAACGATGCACGCGCACGCGCGATATCGGACCAGGCTCTGGACTGGCTGGTCCGGATGCGGGAGAACCCTGACGAACCGGGCTTGCGCGGCGCGTTCGAGAGTTGGATCCTCGAATCTCCCGAGCATCGACGCGAATGGGAAAAAACCTGCCATCTGTGGAAGGCGATGGGTCAAGCATCCGACTTTTATCCTCGCAAGCCCGCCCGGCGGCGCGTTCGGAAACGGTTGATCGTGGGTGGTGCTGTGGCCGCCGGCCTGGCGATCTGTCTTCTGGTCTTCGTCGCGCCGTCCTTTCTCATCCGGCTGCAGGCCGACTACTGGACCGAAACTGCACAAACTCGGACCGTCACTCTCGCCGATGGCACCACCGTTCTTCTCGCGCCGGACTCTGCCATCGCCATCGGTTTTGCAGGTCGAGAGCGGCGGGTCACTCTCCTTTCGGGAGAAGCATTCTTCAACGTGACGCATGATGAGGCACACCCGTTCAGAGTTGCCGCAGGGGATGTCACCGTAGAGGTTCTCGGGACGGCCTTCGATGTGAGCATAGCTGAAGACAATATTGCGATCGGACTTGCTCGAGGCTCCGTGAAGGCGACAGGAGCTGTCGCCGGCGCACCGGTCGACCGCACCCTCATTCCCGGTGAAATCATCATGGTCGATCATTCGACGGGTGGAGTCCGCGAGGAAAAAGCCGATGTCGCGGATATAGGCGCCTGGCGCGAAGGACGTCTTTACGTCACCAACGCCACAATCGGTTCGGTCATCGAACAGCTCCAACGGTACCATTCCGCATGGATTTCAATTCCTGACGCATCACTTGCGCGCCAGAGAGTAACGGGGATTTACGACCTCAATGCCCCAGACCAGGCACTCGGCGCTCTGGTCGATCCCTATGGTGGCAAGGTTCGCAAGGTCTCGAACCTCTTTCGCGTCGTGTCTCGTTTCTAAAAAATATGACAATAAAAATCATGATTTAGCGGGAAGCCGAAGATTCCTGTGAAATAGCGATGATGCCAGTTTGTCTATTAGATCGAAGGCAGCCGAACCGAGGTGCCGCAGATCAGGAGAAACAACGGCATCATGGCGTTGGGGACTGTTCGCAAGAACGAAGTGTTTAGAAGCAGGGGAAAGGCGAGCAGCGTCCTTTTATGGAGTTCGGCCGCTATCGCGGTCTTCTGCGGCATGCCGGGTGCGGGAGCTCAGACGGCCGCCTCGAACCAGGCACCGCAAATCGCTGGCCAGGGCGAGGTTCGCGAGTTCAATATTCCGGCACAGCTGCTTGCAAGCGCGCTTGCCACATTTAACCGGCAATCAGGCATTCAGATAACACAGGCGTCCGGAGCAACCGCGCGCAACATAGCGGTCAAAGCGGTTCGCGGCAGCATGACGCCACGACAGGCGCTGGCCGAGATCCTGAGCGGGACCGGCATCCCCTATCATTTCACAAGCAACCGCGCCGCTGTCATCGGCGCACAACAGACGGTGAACGGGATTGCCACTGACGACAGCTCGACGACGTTGGCTCCCATTATCATCACGGCAAAGACTAATCGGAACGCCGCCTCCGGGCCTGGCTATCAGGGCACGCCAGATTGGGTCTACGAGACGCCTTCCAGTGTCAGTGTGATAAGCCGCGAGGCGATCCAGAACGCCCCAACACGCACGACGCGAGAGCTGTTCTCCGGCGTCGCCGGCGTCAATGTTTCGAGCGACAATGCACAAAATCCTGGCACCAACGTGAATATCCGCGGTCTGCAAGATCAGACCCGCATCAACACCATGATCGATGGCGCAAGGCAGAATTTTCAGCGGAGCGCGCATGGCTCGAGCGGTCAGACCTACATCGATCCGTCCTTCATCCGCGAGGTCGATATCGAGAAAAGCGGTAGTTCTGGCGTTGGCGGTGCCGCAACATTGGGTGGCTCCGTCAACTATCGAACGCTGACGGCCGACGATCTGATCGAGCCTGGACGGGATTGGGGTGCCGAGCTCGACGCGACGACCGGTACGAACGCCTATCATTTTGCCGGATCTGATTCTGCTGCAGTGCGTTTGTCGGACTCCTTTTCGATCCTCGGCGGTATCAGCTACAAGAATATCGGCGAATACGAACCGGGCGAACACGGCGCCAACTACAATACGGTAGCCAATCCGAACACGATCGACGGCTCGCAGGTCTGGTCCGGTCTTCTCAAGGCGGAGATGGCACCGACCGATGACGCAACGCTGGATCTCAGCTGGCTTCGCTACAAGTCCGAGTTCATCTACAGCGCTGCGAGTGAAGGCGGTCTCGACGACATCAACGATATCACGAATGACACGGTCACCGCGACGTTCGGCTGGGACCCGGACAGCGAACTGATCGATCTGAAAGCGCGGCTCTGGTACAACCGCACGCAGGATCAGGAAGATCGCGCCGCTCGCCCGGCCTATGGCGCAGCTTCGGTCACTTACGAGATGCAGGGGATTGGCGGCAGCCTGGAGAATACCAGCCGCTTTACCCTGCCATTCGCAGATCTGGCGCTCAACTATGGCATCGAGGCATTTCGCGACGATGGCGACACGTCAGCCAGCGGCGATTTGATCGACGACGATCCGTGGGCAGCCTGGTGGTACCAAGGCGCAAACGGCTCCGGCACGCGCGACGTGGTTAGCGGCTTCGCAAACGCCAAGTTCGAGCACGATACGTGGCTGACCGTCGATGCCGGCATCCGGTACGATCACTACAAGATAAGCGGCACAACCGGCGTCATCACGCCCGCCCGGACAATCCCCGGCGTATGTATCTTGTGGAGACCAAACGGCGCATGCGCTCGATATTCCAACAGTACGACGATACCCGCTTCGTTGAGCGAAGTGGATGCCGATCTATCCGGAGGAGGGTTCTCTCCAACTTTCGGTGTAACGGTAACGCCAACGGATGGCTTGCAGCTATTCACAAAATACTCCCATAGCTATCGACCGCCGACCATCACGGAAGCGGTTATAGGCGGGTCGCACGTCGGCAGCTATTCCGCAGGCACCGTCTTCGCGCCCAATCCTTCGATCGAGCCGGAAGAGGCGGATACGTTCGAGATCGGGGCCAATTTCAAATATGACGATGTGTTTCAGTCAGGTGACGCGCTGCGCATGAAGGTTGTCGCCTTCTATCGCGAAGTCGACAACTACATCGCCATGGGTCAAATCGATCTCTCGGCCAATCAAACGGACTATCTGGCCTACGTCAATCTTGATGGCAAGACACCCATGAAGGGCGTCGAACTGGAGGCCAGCTACGACGCCGGTCGGTACTATATTGGCGGTTCGTTCAGCTATCTCGATGCCGACTATGCGACAAACTACACCTATAACGGCACGTCCAATCTGACGACGTCCTATATCCTTTTCGTTCCACCGAAGACGAAGTTCACCCTTGATGGCGGCGTGCGCTTCTTCGAGGAGAAGCTGACGCTTGGGGGGCGTGTCACTCATGTGGGCGCCGCAGATGGCAACATTGGCGGCTCCTTGAGCGGCGCCTTGGTCAGCACGTGGCAAAGCGGGGACTACACGCTCTATGACATTTACGGGTCGTACAAGTTCAATCCAAAGACCACGCTCCGCTTCGCCGTCAACAATGTGACAGACGTCCGGTACATGCCGGCGCTGGGACAGACGAGCTATCCCGCACCAGGGCGCACGGCGACGGTGTCGCTGAATTTCAAATTCTAGGATTTCGCGCCGGCGGCGCGGAAACGAGGTTCGCTGAAAGCGGACAAACAGTAGTGAAACCAACCAAGGAGTATGGAAATGTCACTCTTGATTTACACGACCGACGCAAGCGCCGATCTCGTCGACTACATCGATTCCTACATTGCTGCGGTTCCCTCTCTCGGAACGCCGGGGCGCTACGGCAGCTTCAACCCTACGACCGCTCCCTACGACCAGTGGTATCAAGGCAACAACTCCTCGGCCTACACCGCGGTGCTTGACGGTGACTTCACCAGTTACACACAGGGAAATCTGACTGGCACCGCCGACACCTTTGAATTCGGTTACGGGCTGACCAGCTCCGGTGGGCTCTACTCTGTCACGGAGGTCGAACTGACGTTCGATTTCCGCGATCTCAACGTCAATCCTCAGGATAGCTTCGACTATCTCGTCTACGGGTTCGTCTCCGCCAATTCGTCCTATGTCTACGACTACTTCGACGATGTCGGCACGATCCAGGTAGGCACCAGCGCAAACAACACTCTGGCCGGCTTCGATTCTACCGATTACTTCTACTTCGAAGCCAATTGGGGCACCGATGTGATCAACGACTTCACCGACGGTGAAGACTACATCGTCCTCGATAGCGACGTCTGGGCGAATTTCGCCGCATTCGACGCGGTGGCCGATATTAGCGGCAATACCGTGACGCTTGGCGGCAATACGATCACGCTCGCCGGCTTCGCTGGCTCGCTGACCAGCGCCGACTTCCAGTTCGTCGCTGACCCGTCGACGATCGCGTGATTGACAGATGACGAACCGGTCAAAGGTTCGGGTGCCGTCGCAGCTTCAAGCTGCGGCGGTCACCTTCCCCCTCAAGCAGAGTATTTTTGGAATTGCCCTGATCAGTGGCGTCGTCAACATCCTTGCGTTGACCTCGCCCCTGTTCATGCTGCAGGTCTATGACCGCGTCCTGGCAAGCGGCAGCGTGCCGACCCTGGTCGGTCTCGCCATGCTTGCCGCGGGACTTTACGCGTTCCAATCGCTGCTCGACATTCTGCGCGCCCGTGTGCTGCTGAGGATCGGAGAGCGTTTCGACGGGCAATTTTCCGGGCGCGTTCACGATGCCGTCGTCCGCCTTCCGCTCCTGACGCGCATGCCGGGTGATGGGCTGCAGCCACTTCGCGATCTCGACAACGTTCGAGGCTTCCTTGCTGGCAATGCACCGACTGCATTCTTCGACCTGCCGTGGATGCCTCTGTATCTCGGCATCTGCTTCCTCTTTCATTTCTGGATCGGCATGACGGCACTTGTCGGCGCAATCATGCTTGTCTCACTGACGCTCGTCACGAATGCTTTGTCGCAAAAGCCGATCCGCGACACGATCACCCACAACATGGCCCGCAATGGACTGCTGGAGGCGGCTCGCCGTAATGCCGAAGTCGTTCAGGCGCTCGGTCTCGCAAGTCGGATCGCTGCCCGATGGCACAAGGCCAACGCGGAATATCTCGCCGCCAACCGGAGAACCGGCGATGTGGCAGGCGGACTGGGTAACATTTCGAAGTCACTGCGTATGATGCTGCAATCGGCCATTCTCGCCGTTGGTGCTTATCTGGTGATCACGCAGGAGGCCACCGGAGGTGTCATGATCGCAAGCTCGATCATGATGAGCCGGGCACTGGCTCCGGTCGACCTGGCCATTTCAAGCTGGAAACCGTTCCTCATGGCGCGCCAGAGCTGGGGACGCGTGAAGGATCTCCTGGCAAAGATCCCGGAAGCCGCTCCTGTCATGGCGCTACCCGCACCGGAGCGCGAATTGCGCATCGAAAATGTGACGATCGTCCCGCCTGGACTTCCGCCCGGCGAGAAGAGACCGACGGTGACCGGTCTAGCATTCGCCATTCAAGCTGGAAGCGCGCTCGGCGTCATTGGTCCATCAGGCTCCGGCAAGTCGACCCTTTCGCGCGCCATCGTCGGGGCTTGGATGCCCGCCTCCGGCAAGGTACGCATCGATGGTGCAAGTCTCGAGCAATGGGACCGGGAAGCGCTCGGCCGTCATATCGGCTACCTGCCTCAGGGCGTCGAATTGTTCGACGGCACCATTGCCGAAAACATCGCCCGGTTCGAAGGCAAGCCTGATCCTGACGAGATCGTTGCCGCGGCCAAGGCTGCGGGCGCGCACGAATTGATCCTGCGCTTCGAGCAGGGTTACGAAACGCCAATCGGCGAGGCAGGATCGGCGCTCTCAGCCGGCCAGCGCCAACGCATCGGTCTTGCCCGCGCCCTCTACCGCGATCCCTTCTTGGTGGTTCTTGATGAACCGAACGCCAATCTTGACGCGGAAGGCGAGCTCGCCGTCGTGCGGGCGATCGCCTCCGTACGTGCACGCAAAGGGATCGCGGTTGTCGTTGCCCATCGGCCGAGCGCCATCGGGGCCGTGGATTGGGTGCTGGTGATGGAAGGCGGCCGGGAGAAGGTGTTTGGTCCACGCGATGAAGTACTTTCCAAGATCGGAAAGGGCGCCGTGGCGGCGCCAGGCGGGAGCGCGAAGAGTTTTCCAGCGACCGGTTTTGGAATGACGCCTTTGCGGGTGATCGCCAATCCGGGGCGTCCCGTACCAGGATCCAACCAAGCCGACACGACTGATGATGGCAGCATGGAGGATCCTGATGTCCGGCATTGATCAGAACAGCGACGTTTCCCGCTCAATTCGCCGCCACCTGATGGTTGGCCTTCTGGCGAGTGTCGTGCTCGTCGGTGGAGCCGGAGCGTGGGCGGCCGTCACCAACCTCTCGGGTGCGGTCGTCGCATCCGGGCATTTCGTCGTCGATTCCTATGTCAAGAAGGTCCAGCACCCGACCGGCGGCGTGGTCGGCGAAATCCTGGTTCGCGAAGGCGAGGAGGTCAAAGCCGGTGATGTCGTCATGCGGCTTGACGCTACCCAGACGCGCGCCAATCTCGCTATCGTCACCAAGCGGCTGGATGAGCTGGCAGCCCGGCTGGCGCGGCTCGAAGCCGAGCGGGACGACCTGGCGAGGGTGGCCTTTCCCGATTGGCTCCTCGCGCGACGCGAGGCTCCCGACGTAGCCTCGGCGATCCATAGCGAGACGCGCCTATTTGAATTCCGCAGGGCATCCCGGGAGGGCCAGAAATCCCAGCTTGCCGAACGTATCAACCAATTCGAGCACGAGATCGAAGGACTCAAGGCCCAGGAAGTTGCCTATGCTCAGGGTCTCGAGGTTCTGGAGTCGGAGATCGCCTCGCAGCAGGAACTCCACAGCCGCGGCATCGTTTCAGTGCAACGGCTCAACAGCCTCAAAACCCAGGCAGCAACGTATGGCGGCGAACGAGGCGAGAAGATCGCCTATCAGGCGCAGGCGGCCGGCCGCATCACTGAAACACGTCTGCAGATCCTGCAGATCGATCAGGATCTCAAGACAGAAGTCGGCCGGGAGCTGAGAGAGGTTCAGGCGCAGGTTGGCGAATATGTCGAGCGCAAGGTGGCCGCTGAAGACGAGCTGCGACGGATCGATATCGTCGCGCCGCAATCGGGAATCGTCCACCAGCTCGCAGTTCACACGGTTGGCGGGGTGATCAGCCCCGCCGATCCGATCATGTTGATTGTGCCGGAAGGCGACGATCTGGCCCTGGAAGTTCAGATCGCCCCGAAGGACATCGACCAGATCCAGCTTGGTCACAAAGCGGTGCTTCGGATGTCGGCCTTCAATCTGAGGACCACGCCGGAATTGAACGGATATGTCAGCCGCATAGCGGCCGATCTGACGACGGACGAAAAAACCGGCTTCTCCTTTTACCTGGTGCGCCTTTCGGTGCCGCACGCGGAATTGGCGAAACTCAAGGACCTGACACTCGTGCCCGGTATGCCGGCTGAAGCGATGATCCAGACGGGCGAGCGCACGGCGCTTTCCTATCTCGTGAAGCCGCTATCCGACCAGATCAATCGGGCCTTCCGGGAAGAGTAAGACAAATTGATCATGATAGCAGAGGAAAAAACGGAATGAGTGCAGTGGAAATGGTGGAACTCTCATCAGCAAGGGAAGAGAGCCGCACGAAGCGTTTGAAGGCCGCAACACATGAGGCGCACGAGCGTCTCGATAAGTTTATCATTGCGGCCGATCCCTTCGCCAGCCGGCCGCGATACGGCCGGTTCCTGATGATGCAATATCTGTTTCATCGTGATCTCGACGCGCTGTTCTTCATGCCTGCGCTTGACGCGATGCTGCCGGATCTTGAAGGCCGCCGGCGCCTAAAATTGATCGAACAGGATTTCGCCGATCTCGACCTGCGTCTCCCCGACACCGAGGAACCTCCTCGCTTCAGCGCGGCAAGCGGTGTCGACGTGGTGGAAGCTTTGGGTTGGCTCTATGTGATCGAAGGCTCCAATCTCGGCGCTGCCTTTCTCCTGAAATACGCCTCCAAGCTCGACCTGAACGAGAATTTTGGCGCACGACACCTAGCCGGTGCTCCCGAAGGTAGGGGCCTCCACTGGCGCACATTCACGGCCGCCGTCGATAGAATGGACCTGGGCAATAGCCAGGAACGTTCAGTCATAGCGGGCGCGGAGGCTGCTTTCCGCCATGTCCAGAGGGTCGCAGAGGAGACGTTCAGATGACGGCGAGGACTTCTTCTTCCATGACATCAATTGTCGTTCATCGCGTTTCGCGGAGACGCGAAAGCTGTCCTGACTTCGCTCGTCCCGGCGGGATGAAGATGAGGGCTCCATAGTAAGAACCGCCGCGAGCAAAGGTAGCGAGAAGCGCCCGTGGCAGAACAGGAGGAAATGCCGATGACACGTCAACCGTTCCTGCCTTCCTTGCTTTCGACCACGGCCGCCCAAGGAATGCCGTCCTCGAGCAATGAAGGAGCTCCGCTGCCTTCTTTATCCGGTTCAGGATTGTCCGGTGAATTTTTCGGCAATTGGAGCGTCGTTTGTGTCGGTCGAGAAGGTCGGAAGGTTCATGTTGCGCGCTTTCGCCGTGCTCAGATGGGGCCGGCCTCGAAACCTTTGATTGATCTGGGGCTGTCAGGAGCCGGCGCGATGCTCGGTGTCCTGACGATGCCTCATGGCCTTAAACACACCGAAGGCGTCCGATTGCAGGTGGACAGTGGTGAACTATTCCCCAAATTGCCCTTTGCTTCCTCTGGCCCTCTTGGCGGGGTGGTCAGATTGGACATGAAAGCAGAAACCGTGACGGGTCTTCGAGCAGCGGAGAACTTCAAAATCTACGCGCGGGCTGCCTCGACGGGGAAGAGACTGGTTTTTTCCATTCCGCTCGACGGCTTCGCTGCGGCTGTGGATCGTCTGCAGGAACTCAAGCTCTCCCGTGTTATTTGAGATTGCACATCGGTCAACTGCCTTCAGTTGACCGGTGCGCCCAGCCTGACACAACTGGGTTGGCTGGCAAGCCATCGGGGCCGCGGAGGCGGCCTGACACTTGCGGAAGGCGCCGAGACGCTTCCGCTTGGAATGATTGTCCATACCCTTCAGCTCCCCATCAGGAACGTGCTCCATCATATCGCGCCGTCGACTTCATCCCTCCAGGAAGCGGAGCAGTCGCGCCTTGCCTGTCTCGATCGTTACACGTTGGACGATCTCGCGAGCGGGCGTGCGGAGAACTGTCGTCATGAACGCGATGAGAGCCTGTCGGCCAGCCGCGATCGGATCACATCGAGCGCCACAAAGGCTCAATTGCCCCATAAGGAAATCCGCAGTTCAAACAGGCTCGCACCTGCAAGCAGGATGGGGTAAAAAGCGGCACGTGAGTAATGATCGTCAACGAAGGGTGTCAATTGGTCGTGATCGACGAGCGGTTGTCGAAGGGGCTTGTGCGCGCCGAAACGCGCGGCCTCACGGACGCGCTGAAGCAGCATACCGGAGAAGTGCTCAGGACCTTTCATGAAAGGGTAATGGCGCACTTCGAAAAACAGAGCCGTTTGACGCTTCCCGAAATGCAGGCAATGGCCGTCGATCTCCACAACAGCGCCAAGACAGCGTTCAATCCGCTTTGGTGCGATCTGGAGATCTCAGCCCCGACGCGCGGGCGCCCGCAATCCGGCGACTACGAAATGCTCCATTATTGGATCAACCCCAAGCACGTGGAGGGCACCGCGAACCGTCTCATGATGATCGCGATGTTTTCGGCGTGGGGAAGTCGTAAGCAAGCCTCCATGCGGGCGCACGACACCTTGACGAGCTTCTATGAGCATGCGGCGCACCGGCTGCTCCAGCGATGCGGCAGCAACGAAGCGGCGGTCCGTGCGATCGGCGAGCGCCTGGTCGAAACAATCATAATCCCGACCCTCGCGCTTCACGATGCTCCGTCGTCACTCATCGAGACGGAGCTGGCGATCCCTTTCATGGACGGGCTTCTGATCGGACGGTTTGTCAGGCGGTCTCCGGACACGATCGCTGGTGACCATAAAATTATCTCGAAGGCTGGCTGGCGTACCCGGCCCATCACATTCGGCGCGTTAGCCGAGTTCGTCGTCAAGACCTACATCGGTCCGAACGAGATGACGGATCGTCAGGAACGGATCGCCTATCAGGTCGAATCGTGGTTGGATATACATCGGAAAGAAGCCGAGACAATCCGCCGCTATATCACCTATAAACTCGGAGCGTTGTGGGATAGCGGTCATATGCGCCGAGATGAGTTCGATGCGCTCGCGGCGGATTACCGGCGGATGCACGAGAGGGTATTTATGCCAGGAAGCTCTCTCCCGATTGGCTCGTCCTTTCGATAGGGACGCGGCAATTTCGATATCTCATGAGTTAACCCTCTCGTGAGGACGGGCATCAACGACGACGACGGGACTGCACTAAGTGGCCTTGTCGCAAACTTTTCTTGAGTGTGCAGTTATCTCGTAAGCGGCTGCGATGTTGAGGCTCTTGCCGATGGCGGTCTCTTTCGGCTCCGGGGTGTTCTCATCGGCACGGTGGCCTTTCAGTGCTATTCAGCACTGCTGGGCGTCCGCCTTCCCATGGCTGCGATCCTGACCGGTGATGCGGACATCGCCCAAGACTATGCCATAAGTCGAGAGGTTGAAGACAGTCTGCCTCCGATCGTTGAGCTGCTGCAGGCGTCGATGCCAGTTTCCGGCCAGTTCCACATCGATCGGGATCCGCGGCCTCGTCGGCGTTTCAGAATGCCGACGCGAGCGATTCCACACGGTCCTGATCGAGGGCGCAAAAAACCGCGAAGAAATTGAACTCCCGTTTGGAGAATAGGCTGTCTTCCGATTCGAAAGCTAAGCAGTTGATATGATTCGAAGCGGCGGAGACAAATCTGATGCCGAGAGTTCGAGTCCGCTCAAGACCCGCGGCTGTTCCAATGTGTCGGCAATGTCTTTGGCGTGTGCATGTTGCCGTAGAGATAGGCCCAGAATGTGCCCCTTTCTTCGATGGCCGTCCTGGACCACACCTGATCCACAGCCATCTCACCGCACCAATATGCATAGACAAATGGCGCGCGCAGGTCATGGTGAAGAAAGGCGAGGCGGGACTTGGTCACGTCGGAAGACTGTAGGGAAGCCGCCGCAATCCCCGGCACGACTTCATCGAGAGATCGGCCTTCACCGAGCACCTTCCAGGCAGCACGGCACCTGAGTGCCGAACGAAGACGTTGCAGATGTTGGCCGAGATGATCCTCCGGCGTTTCGATCCAGTCGAGAAACTGCAGGCCGTTATCGGCAATGCCTTCGAAGAGGGCGGAGCTTGCCGAACTTGTGACGACTTGAGCCGCATCAAGCGGCATGAGGCCCTCCATTACGCGCCGTTCGCGCAGCTTGAGATGAACGAGATGGCCGGGAAACGCTTCGTGCACCGCCAGATGCTTGAGGCTGAACGCAGTGTACGGAAAGCCGACATTCAGCAGCACCTGCCTGCCGGGGAAGTCACAATAGGCCGAATACGGCACATCCCGTCGGGCGACCGGCTTTATCCACTCGTCGTCCAGCCAGCAGGCGTTCAATGCGGTCGCCAAAGCGCCGCAGCGCGCCCGCGCCTTGCGCTGAAAGTCTGCAAGCACGTCGAGCACCTTGTCCTCCGGTATTCGAGCATGCTCTTCCCAACGCCCAAAGTCCTCCAAAAGGCTCCCGCCTCGAAAGCCGAGCTCGTCCAGTGCTTGACGAATGCCCTTGTGATAGCCCGTTATGACCTCATCGGGGATGTCACGGACGTCGACACGGATCTGCCGCTCCAGTCTCTCGGCGAAAGTGATGGGATCGCCGCGGAACGTGGCGATCAAAGCAAGCAGCGAATCGGACATCTCGTCGAGCCAGTCCCCACGCAGTGCAGTTTCCGCTTGCCCAAGACGGTCGCGCAGGGACAGGAGCGCGGCTTCTGCCTCCTCGTAGCTGTCAAATCGCTGCGGCACGACCTCGGCGACAGCGACCGGTATCAGCCCCTCGGCGTCCAGAATGCCGGCATTGCGATTGCGGCTGCGGTAGAGCATATCAAGACCGGCCGATATCGCCGCCAATTCTCTTCCCAATTCCATCCACTTTGCTCCGCTGTTCGTTGTATCTGAAGGCTCGTTGCGACGACGAGCAGGTGCCGGCCGTCAGCCGGAAGCCTGGTCGAAAAGCGCCATCTATTTGAATGCGTGGCTTTTCACGAAACCGCCGTCCTTGACGATGATCGGCATATGGGCGCCCTGATGTGTGAGCAGCGACATGTCGTCGAGCGGATTGCCGTCGACCACGATCAGATCGGCAAAGGCGCCGGCTGCGACGCAACCGATCTTGCCCTCCATCCTGAGCAGCTTCGCCGCGACATGGGTTGCCGAGGCGATGACCTCGTGAGCGGGCAGCACGCGTGCTCGGATCAGGAATTCCTCGGACTGGTGCCTGTGCATCTCGCCGAGAAGATCGGTGCCGTAGGCCATCGGCAGGCCTGCCTCGCGCATGATCGAGAGCGATTCCATGCCGGCAAGCCGCACAGAATCCACCTTGGCGACGGAGGCGGGCGGCAGGCCGAGCGCCGCGCCCTCGACGCCGAGCTTCTCGTAGGTGACGAGTGTCGGCACCGAGATGCAGCCGTTCTCGACGGCGAATTTCGCCGTTTCCGGTGTGATCAGGTTGCAGTGCTCCAGCGAATGGATGCCGCATTCGATTGCGCGGCGGATCGCCTTGTCGGTGTAGAGATGGGCAGCGACATAGGTGCCGGCGTTCTCCGCTTCCTCGGCCGCGGCGATCAGCTCCTCCCGCGAAAACCCGAGAAAATGGATCGGATCCGTCGGCGAGGCGATGCCGCCGTTTGCCATGACCTTGATGAAATGCGCGCCCGATTTCAGCTCCTCGCGCGCGGCCTTGCGCACTTCCGGCACGCCGTCGCAGATGCGGCCGAGATTGCCGAGCATATGGCCGGTCTTCGGGGTCGGTGTATCGTCGTAGGGGCCGCGGTAATCCGTGTGGCCGCCGGACTGGGAGAGCGCCTTGCCGCAGATGTTGAGCCTCGGCGTCGGCCATGGCGCTTCCTGTGTTGCCGCAAGCAGGCCGGATGTGGCGCCGCCAAGATCGCGGACGGTGGTGAAGCCGCGCATCAGCATTTCGCCCATGATCTTGAAGGCGCGCACCGTGACGATCGGATCGGGAAGCTTGGCGTTCTGCCCGAGGTTCGCCATGCCGGCGATGACATGCACATGCGCATCGATCAGGCCCGGCATCAGCACTTTGCCGGATAGATCGATGCGTTCGGCGGCAGCGCTGGTGATCGAGGGCGATACCTCGCGGATCACATCGCCTTCGACAAACACCGACATCGGCTCGCTTGCCTCCGGGCTGGTTCCATCGACGATGCGGGCATTTTCGAAAAGGATGGCGGCCACGGATCTGTTCCTTCTCAGGCTTTGGATGCGCCGCCGGCGCGGCGGGCTTCGAGGAAGGCGGGGATCAGCAGAGGGGCAAATTTCCTGGCGATCTCCACATGCCTTTCCTCGTAGAAGAATTCCTCGTGCAGCAGGTTGATCGTGCCGATCGTCTGGCCGTCATAAACGACCGGAATGTTGATTGCCGATCCAAGGCCGAGGCTGGCGATCAGTTCATGGTCGAAGAAGGCCCATGCGATCGCCTGCGCGTCGCGACCGAGAAACGGCTTCTGCTGGCGCAGCACCAGTTCGCCCCAGGGGGTTACCCCCATCGGCTTGCGCCCGAACACTGAATAGGCTTCCGGCATGTTGGAATAGATGCGCGAAACCTCCTGGCCGTCGACATAGAGCATGGTCAGCAGCTTGTGGCCGACCGTTTCGGCAAGGGCCGGATCCAGCGCCTCGAACAGGCGTTGCGGTTGTCCCGGTTCGGACAGTATTGGCAGAAGCGTTTCTATCATCAGTCTTCTCCAATTTCAGCGGTGATGACAGGCGACGGAATGATCCTCGCCCTTCTCCTCGAGGGGTGGATCGACCTGCCGGCAGATGTCGGTCGCCAGCGGGCAGCGGGTGTGGAAGGCGCATCCGACGGGCTTTCGGGTAGCGCTCGGAATGTCGTCGCTTGCCGCGCTGAACGTGTGGCGATGATGCGGATCGTGCGACGGCGCGGAACGCAGCAGCAGTTCCGTATAGGGATGCAGCGGTTTGCCGAAGATCCAGGTCTTGCGGCCGATCTCGACGATCTTGCCGAGATACATCACGGCCACCCGGTCCGAAACGTGCTCGACCACGCCGAGATCATGGGAGATGAACAGATAGGAGAGCCCGAGCTCTTTCTGGAGGTCGGCGAGCAGGTTGAGGATCTGCGCCTGAACCGAGACGTCAAGCGCCGAAACGGGCTCGTCGCAGACGATGACCTCCGGTTTCAAAGCCAATGCCCGGGCAATGCCGATCCGCTGCCGCTGGCCGCCCGAAAACTGGTGCGGAAAGTTGTCGGCCTGGTCGGGCCGCAGGCCCACCAGCGAGATCAGCTTGGAGACCTCGGCACGCCGCTCTTCGGGGGTGCCGATATTGTGGATGTCGAGGGGAGCCCGGATGATGTCGCGGACCCGCTGGCGCGGATTGAGTGAGGAGAACGGGTCCTGGAAGATGATCTGCATTCGCCGGCGATGCGATTTTGGTACGCTGCCCTTGCGGGCCAGCGCCGCTTCGCCATCAAGCACGATCCGTCCGTCCGTCGCCTTCACCAGCCCCATGAGCGCCAGGCCCGTGGTCGATTTTCCGCATCCGCTTTCGCCGACCAGGCCGAGCGTCTGGCGGTAGCGGATATCGAAGGAAACGCCGTCGACGGCTTTGACCTCGCCGACGCGACGCTGGAAAACGCCGGAACGGATGGCGAAATGCACTTTAAGGTCTTCGACCGCCAGCAGCGGAGGGGCAAGTTCAGCCATTGTCGTGCTCCCAGCAGGCGGCAAAATGGCCGGGTGTCTTTTCGATGAAGGGTGGCCGTTCTTCGAGGCAACGCGCCGACGCGCCGGGACAGCGCGGTGCAAACGCGCACCCTTTCGGCAGGTCCCAGAGTGGCGGCACGGTGCCGGGTATGTCGGTCAGCCGTGCCGAAACAATTCCACCCGCTCTGTGGGGAACGGCACCCATCAGGCCGATCGTGTAGGGATGGAGCGGGTTGTCGAAGAGTTCGTAGACGCTGCATTCCTCGACCCGCCGCCCGGCATACATGACGATCACCCGGTCGGCGATTTCGGCAACGACGCCGAGGTCATGCGTAATCAGGATCTGGGCGGTGCCGAGCCGCTTCTGAAGATCGGCAATCAGCCCGAGGATCTGCGCCTGCACCGTGACGTCGAGCGCGGTCGTTGGCTCGTCGGCGATGATGATCTTGGGCTCGCAGGCGAGCGCCAAAGCGATCATCGCACGCTGGCGCATGCCGCCGGAGAGTTCATGCGGATATTGCCGGGCCCGGCGTTCCGGATCCGGCATCTGCACCAGTTCCAGGCATTTGACGGCCCGGGCGAAAGCCTCGCGTTTGCCGACCTTGCGATGCTGGCGGACGGATTCGGCGATCTGCTCGCCGATCGTCAGGACGGGGTTGAGGGCCGTCAGCGGCTCCTGGAAGATCATGGCGATCTGGTCGCCGCGAAAATCCTCGACCCGCCGCTGATCCATGGCAAGGAAATCCTCGCCATGGATCCTGATCGAGCCGGATGCGACGCGGGCGCTGTCGGGCAACAGGCGGAGCAGCGACAGCGCCGTCATCGACTTGCCGCAGCCGCTTTCGCCGACGAGGCAGACCGTCTCGCCGGGACGCACCGAAAGGCTCATCTCGGAGACGACGGGGAAGGCCCCATTTTCCCCGACGATCTCGACGTTCAGGTCGCTGACCGCAAGTGCCGGTTCGGCATGTTCCATTGCCCGATTTTCCATTCATTCAATCCATCTGCCGGAGGTTCCGATCAGTCGGTGGACCCTTCGATATTGCCGACCATGAAGCCATAGTCGCCTGCCTCGACGAGGTTGCGGGTGAGATGCTGCATGACCATGATGCCGGTTTCGAACGGTGTCGGGATTTCCTCGATCGTCTCGAAGTCGTAGGGGCTGACGACGCGGCCGAGCAGCGAACCACCCTTGATGATCTCGCCGTTTGCCGGCGACAGCGGCTCCAGCCAGCCGCCGTGCTTGGGGCGGATGCCGACGAGTTCGGTGACCACGACCTGCTTCGGATTGGGCTTCACGTGCCCCTCGATCGAGCCGATCAGGCGAAGCTGGTTCATGAGGCCGTCGACGGTGCGCTTCGCATAGGGCGTCTGGTCGACGATGCCCCCGCCGAGCTCGATCGTCACCACCTTGGTGCCGTGGCGATCCATGGAGACGGACTTGCTGGTGCCCGCGTAAACCGTACCTGCCTTGCCGGCGGTGGGCCGATAGAGGATCTTCGAACCGAAAGCACGCGACAGTGCCTCGTCGTTCCAGATGTAGACGTAATCGACCGTCGGCCGGTCGGTACCGGAATGCAGGTCGAGATTGTAGTCGATCTTGGCGTAGAACTCATGCGCCAGTGCATCGGCAAGCTGCTGGCTGTAGGTGCCGCGCGGATCACCGGGGAATTCGCGGTTGAGGTTGAGCTGGTCGAGCGGATTGTGGCGGTGGTTGACGGCGAAGGAACGCGGGTTGGCGACCGGCAGCAGGACGATGCGGCCCTTGAGCGGCATGTCCTTGATGATACGGAACAGGTCGAGGATAGCTTGGGAGCCGGTATTTTCATTGCCATGGATTGAGGCGCAAATCCCAACCGTGGGACCGTCCTGCTCACCCACTAGCTCATGCATGAAGATCACGGCATCGCTGCCGTCCGCGTGGGTCGTGAATTTATGGCGAAGCTTGTTGATCGACTTGACCATGGATGTTTCCTTTCGCTGTCGTTTTTGCGTCTCTGATCGAAGAGTTCTGCCTATTTCTTCTTGCCCGCCGAGCGGGAAAGGTGGCGGGGGTCCAGCGCATCGCGCAGGCCGTCGCCGAGCAGGTTGAAGCCGAGCACGGTGATCATGATCGTGGCGCCGGCGATGATCGCCAGCCACGGTTCGTCGCGCATGAACCGCGTGCCGTAGGCGAGCGTCCAGCCCCAGGTCGGCGCCGGCGGCGGCAGGCCGAAGCCGAGGAAGCTGAGCGCCGATTCCGCGATGATGGCGGTCCCGAAGCCGAGCGAGGCGAGCACAATGATCGGCCCGGTGGCGTTCGGCAGGATCTCCTTGAGGAGAATACGCAACGGATGAGCGCCGAGTGCCCGCGCTGCCTGCACGTAGTTCTGTTCGCGCAGCATCAGGGTCGTGGCGCGCACCACCCGGGCATATTCGGTCCAGGCGACGACGATGATCGCGATCGCCACGTTGACGATGCCGGGGCCGAGCACCGCGACGATCGCGAGTGCCAGGACGATCGCCGGAAAACCTAAGAAAATGTCGGTGATCCGCATCAGGATCAGGTCGGTCCAGCCGCCAAAATAACCCGCGGTCAGTCCGACGGCGGTGCCGACGATCGCCGAGACCGTGACTGAGATACAGGCGATCATCAGTGATACGCGCGCTCCGTAGATCAGTCTCGACCAGAGATCGCGGCCGAAATTGTCTGTGCCGAGCCAATGGGTCAACGTCGGGCCGGAGAAGCGGTTGCGCATGTCCATCTGCTCGATGCCATGCGTCGAGAGATAGGGCGCGAACACGGCGCTGAAGACGATCGCCAGGACGATGATGGCGCCGAGAATGAGTGATGTATTGCGGAAACGTCTACCCACTCGCATGAGCCTAACCCAACCGGATGCGCGGATCGACGACCGCATAGAGAAGATCGACGACCAGGTTCACCAGCGCGAAGATGATCGCGAAAGTGAGCACGATGCCCTGGATGAGTGGAAGGTCGCGCTGCGAGATCGCGGTGATGGTGAGCTGGCCAAGTCCCGGCCATGCGAAGATGCTTTCCGTCAGGACCGCGCCGCCAAGCAGCGCACCGAAGCGCAGGCCGATGACGCTCAGCACCGGCAGAAGCGCGTTGCGCAATGCATGCCGGACGATGACGCGCTTGCGGCGCAGGCCCTTGGCATAGGCGGTTCGCACGAAATCCTCGCGCAGTACTTCCAGCATCGCGGTTCTGACGAGGCGCGAGATGATCGCGGCCGAATTGGCGGCAAGTGCGAAGGCCGGCAGCAGGATATGCGAAAACGAGTCCAGCAATACGCCGGGCCGGCCGCTGAATGCCGCCAGAAATGCCTTCGGAAACGGAACTCCGCGGCCGATCGACGGCAGCCAGCCGAGCGTCACCGCAAACAGCAGCATCAGCAGAAGGCCGAGCCAGTAGACCGGCATGGAGACGCCGAGCTGGGCGAACACCATCGCAGCCGTGTCGATGATCGAGCCCTGCCTGGTCGCGGCGATGACGCCGAGCGTGACGCCGATCAGGCAGGCAAGAATAAGGGCGACGACGGCAAGCTCCACCGTTGCGCCCAGCCTGCCGGCGATGATCTCGGAGACCGCCTGGTTCTGAAAGATCGAGCGGCCCATGTCGCCCTGCAGCAGGTGTGCAAAGTAGGCACCGAGCCGGATGTACCAGGGGTCATTGAGGCCGAGCGCATTGCGCAGGTTCTGGATCGCTTCCGGCGAAGCTTCCTGGCCGAGCAGGACCGAAGCGGGATCGCCGGGGATCAGCAGCAGCAGGCCGAAGGTGACGATGACCATGCCGGCAGCCATCGGGATCAGCAGGAGCAGTCGGCGGACAATGTAGGCTAGCATGGGGAGATCCCCCTTGGCTCGATCAAGGTTCGGGTCATGACAGTACGACCTCATCGAAGCGGCGAGGGTAGGTCGTCATTGGCTCGGGGCCTGATTCCGTCACCAGAACCGTATCGGCGAGGCGGAAACCGCCGACTTCGGGCACGTAGAGCGCCGGCTCGCTCGAACAGATCATGCCCTGCTCCAGAATGGTCTGGTCGCCGGCCTCGACCCACGGAGGCTCGTGGAAGGCGACGCCCATGCCGTGGCCGACGCGATGTTTCAGATAGGGCGTCATGCCCTGTTCGCGGATATAGGTGAGCGCGGTTATGTCGGCGGAGGCGCAGGTACGGCCGGCGATCAGGCCCGCCGTTCCGATCCGCTGGGCCTCCTGGGCGATGGCGTAATATCTCTCGTGCTCCTTGCTCGGTTCGCCGAGCACGAAGGTGCGTTCGCTTTCCGCCGAGCGCCCGCCGACCCGGCATCCCAGCGACAGGATGAAGCTCTCTCCCGGCCGGATGCGGCGGCTGGAGATGAGGCCGTGCGGATAGGCCGAATTCGGGCCGCCATAGATGAGGCCGCCGGCGAGCGTCGGCACATTCATGATGTCCTCGTGCTCGTTGTCCATGATGTCGAGGGCATGGCGCACGACATGCGCTTCCAGTGTGATCTCGCTCGGCAGCGGCTTGCCGGCCCGGAAGGCCTCGGTGACGAGATCGACCCCGGATCGAACCATCGCATCGGAAATCCGCGCGGCCTCCCGGTGCAGGACGATTTCCTCCGGAAACTTGACCTGGCGGAGCTTCGTGACGATGTCGGTGGGCAGGACGCGGTTGTTCGGAAAGAGGCCGGCGATCTCAGCCGCACGGCCGACGGACAGGCCGTAGGAATGAGCAATATCGCCCCTGATGTCGCCGATCGAGCGGGCAAGCAGCGAAAAGGCGCGCTCGACACCGGGGAATTCGAAATAGACCAGCGTTTCGGCCGCCATCGTCTGGCGCTCGGCATGTTCGCGTTCCAGTTCGGGGATCAAGAGGATCGCATCCGTCCGTGTCAGCGCCAGGGCGACCGGACGTTCGTTCGGCCGGAAGGAAAAGCCGGTCGTGTAGAGCACGTCATCGGCGGCATCGAGCAGCAGCAGGCCGATGCCCCGGGCTTCCATGCGAGCGCGGATATCACGATGGAGCCTGGCGTAGAATTCCGGTGCGAGACGTTGGCTGAAGCTCATTTCGGGTCCTCACGCGACGACGATGTCGTCGAGTTGGCGGGGATAGACGGTCATGCTGTCGGGACCGCCCTCGGCAATCAGAACGGTGTCGGCGATGCGGTATCCGGCGAAGTCCGGCACGAAGATCGCCGGTTCGCTGGAGGTGATCATGCCCGGTTCGAGAATGGTCTGGTCGCCGCCTTCCACCCATGGCGGTTCGTGGAACATGATGCCCATGCCATGGCCGACGCGATGCAGTAGATATTCGCCCATGCCGCTGTCCCGGATAAAGGCGAGTGCCAGGTTGTCGGCCGAAGCGCAGGTCCTGCCGGCGATCAGGGCCGCGGTCGCCATGCGCTGCGCTTCGAAAGCAACGGCATAATGCTCCTGCTGGACCTTCGATGGTTCGCCGATGAAGAAGGTGCGCTCGCTCTCGGCCGCCCGCCCGCCGACCCGGCAGCCCAGCGACAGGATGATGCTTTCGCCGATCTTCACCGGATTGCCGGTCGGCATGCCGTGCGGAAAGGCCGACCGCTGGCCGGAATAGACCAGGCCGCTTGCGAGGCTCTGCACGAGCATGACGTCCTCATGTTCCTCGTGCATCGTCCGCATCGCCTGACGCGAGACGTAGGATTCGATCTCGACCTCGCTCGGCAGCGCGCCGCCCTTGCGCATGGCGTCGCGGATCATCTCGACGCCGACCTCGACCATCTTGTCGGAAAGTCGGGCCGCCTCCCGGTGCAACCGTATTTCCTCGGGATGTTTCTTCAGCCGCATCTGCTGGACGATATTGCTCGGGATCACCCGTTCGGCGTTCGAAAAGGCCGCTTCTATCTGCGGCACGCGGGCAAGCGAGATGGCATGGCTGTAGGCGACGGTGCCCTTGAAGCCGGCAAAGGCACGGCCGAGCACGTCGAAGGGTTTGTCGATGCCCGGGAATTCGAAATAGACGATCGGCTCGGCGGCAATCTCCTGATGCGCCGCGTGGCTGCGCTCAAGTTCGGGAATGAGCAGGAATGCGCCTGTGGCCGTGATCGCGAAAACCACCGGGCGTTCCGTCGTATAGTGCGAGAAGCCCGTCGTGTAGATGACGTCGTCATTGGAATCGAGGAGCAGCAGGTCGATGCCGGCGGCCTCCATCCGGGCGCGGATATCGCTATGGATTTTCGCGTAGAACTGCGCGCCGAGACGCTGTGAGAAAGCCATCGGATCACCTGAAACCGCAATATGCATCAAGAAACGCGGGCCGGGGACGGGCCGGCCCGCAACCGGGTCTCAATCCTTGAGCCCGATCATGCCGCGCATGTTGCCGCGCGAGGTCGCCTGCACTTCAAACGGCAGTTTCTTCGAATAGAAGAGCTGATAGCCCTGGTCGGAGACGATGTAGTAGGGCAGGTCGTCAGCAAGGATCTTGGCGGCAGTCTGATAGGCCTTGGTGCGATCCGCCTGGGTGGTTGCCGAGCGGCCCTGTTTCAGCGTCTCGTCGACAGCCGGGTTGGAATAACCGCCCCAGTTGGTCGGGCCACCGGTCGAGAGTTGGCCGAACAGCAGCCGGTCCGGATCGACGATGTTGAGCCAGCCGAGCAGCGCGATCTGGTGCTGGCTCTTCTGGACGTAGTTGGTCGAGAAGGACGGCCAGTCGGTGATCTGCGTCTTGGCGTCGACGCCGGCCGCCTGGAAGGTCGCCTGCATGAATTCGATCGACTGGACGCGATTGCTGTCCTCGCTATGGGTGGAAAGCGTGACCGTCAGCGGCTTGCCGCCCTTGTCGAGAATGCCGTCGCCATTGGTGTCCGACCAGCCTTCTTCCTTGAAGAGCGCCTTGGCGCCTTCGACATCGAAGCCCGGCTGCTTGATGTCCTTGGAATAGGCCCAGGACGACGGCAGGATGACGGACGAAGCCACCTCGTCGACACCTTGGAAAATGTCTTCGACGATGGTCTTCTGGTCGATCAACATCGAGAATGCCTTGCGCATCTTCGGGCTGGCGAGCAGCGGGTCCTTGACGTTGAAGTTGATGTAAGTGACGCCGAGGCCGGCCTGGACGACGTTGCCGAAACGCTTGTCCGCCGCCAGCCGCTTGACGTCCTGCGGTGCCAGCGGCGACTGGATGATGTCGAGGTCGCCGGCCTCGAAGGCCTGGGCACGGGCCGAACCGTCACCGATGATCTTCAGGCTGACCTTATCGGCCTTCGGTTTTTCGCCCCAGTAGTTCGGGTTGATTTCCATTTCGATGGCGCTGCCGCGGGTCCAGGAGGAAAGTTTCAGCGGGCCGGCGCCGACCGGCTTCAACGCCATGTCCGCACCGCCTTCGACGAGTGCCTTCGAGACGATGCCGATGTCGAGATAGCTGAGCAGCGGCGCGTAGGGCGCGGACAGCGTGAACTTCACCGTCTGCGGATCGACCGCCTCGACTGCCGAGATCGGCGTATAGAGCGCCCGCATCGGCGCGTTGAAATCCTTGTTGAGGATGGTGGTAAAGGTGAAGACCACGTCGGCGGCTGTCAGCGGGCTGCCGTCGGAGAATTTCAGATTCGGACGAAGCTTGAAGATCCAGGTCGTAGGATTGGGCGTTTCCCAGCTCGCGGCGAGGTCCGGCTTGGCTTCAAGGCTCGGCGTCAGATGCACGAGGCCGGAATAGAGGAGGTCGGTGGCGCGGTAGGCTGTCGTATCCCGGGCAAGCCGCGGATCGAGCGTGCCGGCATCCACATCGGTGCCGATGGTAACCGTCGCGGCCTCGGCCGTGGACAGCGCGGTGAAGGAAAGTCCTGCAAGCAGGAATGCGGCTGTGACGGATAGTGCTTTGCTCATGTCCTGTTCCCTTATTGGTTTTGATGGATTCAAAGCGTTGGCATCAGCGGGTCTTGGTTCTCCGTGAGGTGAGGTCCGAGACCTTGGTCGGAGCCTCGCCATCGGCGATCTTGTTGTGACGTAGTTCGGCGAGCGCCGGCGCCAGAAGATTTTCGAGCACGCCCGGATCCGGCGAATGGCGGTATTCGAAGCAGCGCTTGTTCGGTCCGGCGAGATCGGCGACATGGTCGGCGCCTGATGCATAGATCACCACGTCGCAGCGGCTGATGATGTCCGGCAGATCTTCTGCATAGGACCAGGCGACGGTGATATCCGAAATATGCGGCGCAAATTCGCGCACGCTGGGGCGCATGATGGCGATATAGTCCTTGAGTTGCGTGACGGCTGCGATCCGGGTGCGCGGATCGAGAAGCGCAAGCGACTGCCGGGTCCGCTCGGATGGAATGAAGCGGATCGCCAGGATATTGGCCTCCGGAACGAACCCGCGGATTTCCGCCTCGCGATGTACGAAGGTGAGGACCAGGTCGGCATTGCGGCATTGTTCGCGGATTTCGGCGTTGTCACGCACCTGATCAGCGGTGACTAGGGTGATCACGTCGTTAGCGGCAAGCGTCGGACGGATCTGCTCCACATAGTCGCGCGCCGGCGCCTCGAAGATCCCGACGAAAACGATATTCAGATGGGCCCGCGGCTTCCTCAGCCTTGCCTGCGCCTGCACCATGGAGGCAAGCGTGACCGGGGCAATCCCGAGCTGTTCGGCTTTTTCGAGCAGGCTGTCGATATCCGCGCCGAGCAGGTTTGCCGGCGCGACGCGGCCGATCTGCCGGTTCGGTTCGTAGACGGTAAAGGCCCCGAGCCCGGCCCGGATCTCGACCAGCCCTTCGGCACGGAGCTGCTTGTAGACCTCCGCCACGGTCATCGGCGCGATGTCGAGTTCGGCTGCGAGTTGGCGTACCGACTGCAGCTTCACCCCCTTCGGCATGTCGCCGAAAGACAGCATGTAGGCCAGCAGCCCGTATAGCTGCTTGCCGACGGGGACCGGGAGCGACCGGTCGATGCTGGAGGCGTCAATCGTGAACATCTGTGTATTACTCGTTTGATACACCAACCGTAACACGGGATACAGCGATGGCAATCCCCTTCGTAAAAAATTGCATATTTTAGCAGCAAGGCGATTGAATGCCCTCAAAGATTCCAATTATAGTGCCCGACGAGCGAGGATCATGTCGCAAGCGGCCATTCCTGAACGGCGGGGTGTATCAATGGATTATGTCAACATGGGCCGCACCGGCCTGAAAGTCTCGCGGCTCGCACTTGGCTGCATGACCTTCGGATCGAGCGAATGGGCACCGTGGGTGCTAGGTTCCGAAGACAGCGCCAGGATCATCCGGCAGGCCGTCGATCTCGGCATCAACTTCTTCGATACGGCGGACATGTATTCGCTCGGCAAGAGCGAGGAGATTACCGGCAAGGTGCTGCTGGATCTCGTTCCCCGCCACAAGCTGGTGATCGCCACCAAGCTTTTCCATCCGATGAGTAGTGACATCAACGACCGCAGTCTGTCGCGCAAGCATATTCTCGATGCCGTCGACGGCAGCCTGAAGCGTCTCGGGACCGATTATATCGATCTCTACCAGCTTCACCGTTTCGATTATGGCACGCCACTGGAGGAGACGCTGGAGACCCTGAACGACGTGGTTCGGGCCGGCAAGGTCCGGTATCTCGGCGCATCCTCCATGCATGCCTGGCAGTTCATGAAGGCGCTTGGGATGCAGCGGCAGAATGGCTGGGCTCCATTCGTTTCGATGCAGCCGCATTACAACCTCATCTATCGCGAAGAAGAGCGCGAAATGCTGCCCTTGTGCCTCAGCGAAGGTGTTGGCGTCGTGCCCTGGAGCCCGCTTGCCCGTGGCCGGTTGGCCGGTCGGACCGATGGCGAGACAACGCGCAGCCAGACGGACGGGACGGCGCGGGCGCTCTACGACCGGACGAAGGCTGCCGACGATGCGGTGATCGCCGCCCTTAAGGCGGTGGCGGAGCATCACGGAAAACCAATGGCGCAGGTCGCCTATGCCTGGGTCGCGAGCCGTCCGGCTATTACTGCACCGATCGTCGGCATCTCGAAGCCGGCACAGTTCGAGGATGCCATCAAGGCGTTGGAGATTAACTTGACTGCCGAGGATGTCGCGGAACTCGAGCGGGATTATCTGCCGAAACCGATTGCCGGGCACGTTTAGTCGTAGGGCTGGAAGAGTGGGGTGAGCAGTCGGCAGCAAAGGTTCTCGCTTGGTCTCGGCGGGTTACCGTCAACAACCTGATTGCCGAAGATTCATATCCCATCAAGAGCTAATAGCCCTGCGAAATCAAAATTATGGGTCTATTGCTCTTCTCGGCCGGCGGATCTCTAGATGACGCCGAGCCCCTTCATATTGCAATATCGACCCTTCCGATAATGATAAGGTTGTGCACCGCAATTCCCATCGCCTCTGTTGCGCGAGCGATCAAGTGCGTCATTTGGATATCTGCATTAGATGGAGTGGGGCCGCCGCTCGGGTGGTTGTGGATCACGTTAAGTCACTCTCGGTCACGATGGATCATCGTGGTGCACGGTGGAGCATCTCTGGGTTTTGAGTTTCAAAGAGGCATTACGGGGAGGTTCCAGATCGAGGAGCTTGGGGCAGGGAACTGGGAGATGGAAATCGAGGACTACTCACGCCTCCTGTCCCTTCTCCGATCTGATCGATTTTTGCGGCCACGGTTCAGCTTTTGACTATTTCCTTCGCCGCCCTTTTTAGCTCAACAGTTTTCGTTGCGGCCGCAGGTTCAAATCCTGCCCCCGCAACCACTGAGACTTGTAACAGCATCCATTCCTGCTCACGCTCGGCCAGCAAGGCTTCGCAGCGGCGTAGGAATCTTGTCTTGTCGGCAAGTGACTTGAACTCCCCAGCGGAACGTTTGCGGACAAACTCCGCCGATTGTTGATCCCGCAGCTCCCGCGAGACCTCGCGCCAGGCTTCTTGTGCCGCCAGGATGGCGGCGAGGCGGCCGTGGATGGTCAGTTCCGCCGATTTGCCGTCGGCTGATGGTGCGATGACCACCTTTTGCAGGAGCTGGCGGGTGATTGATATCCAGCTCTCCTCGACATCAGTTTTTCGCGTTGACAGCATCGTCTTGACGGCTGTGATCGCGCTCTGGAGCATACCGGTGTTAAGGGGTGGTGTCACCACGGGTGCGGCTGTTGATGGCGTCGCGGCCAACTGGCTAGCCAGTGTCAGGCGCTGATGTTCGAGTTCATCGAGCATATGATCAAGCGCGGGGATGGCGGCGTGCCCTGCCATCAGTCGTTCGGCGATCTTCTCGCCGATTGCCTTTTGCTTCGTCACAATTGCGGTGATCTCGGTTCGTAGCCGTTCGGGTTCCACGACTGCCCGTTGCTGTCCTCGTGCAACAGCCGCCTTGATGTCGCGGTTGATGCGGTCGAGATTATCGGCACCGAGCAGATTGTCCGGCACCGCCGACACCACCCGTTCCTCGAGTTCGAAACGGTTGATCGTTTTGCTGTTCGTGCAGACAATTCCGCCGAGATGGTCGGTCGGCAGCTTCTTCTTCCGATTGGTGCAGCCGTAACGATCCTTCGCCATAATGGCATATGGCCCGTAACAATGGGCGCATTCGAGAATGCCGCTCAGCAGATATTGTGGCCGGTGGGCCTTGTTCAGGCGGTTTGTGGTCGTATGGGAGAAGCTCTGTTCGACTTCCAACTGCCGCTTCTTGACCGAAGTCCAGAGCGCGTCTGAGACGATCCGCAGATCGGACTGTTCCCTGACAACCCAATCATCGCGGTCATTCGGGCGCGCGACCCGCTTCTCTGTATCAGGGTTCTTGCGATACTCGCGCCGGTTCCACACGACGCGGCCGATATAGAGTTCGTTGTTCAGGATGCCGGTGCCACGGCTGACATGTCCCCGAATGGCCGTGTCGCGCCACTTGGCTCCGCGAGGTCCAGGTACGGCGGGTATGCGACCGTTGAGTTCGACCGCAATGTCTTTCGGCGATCGCCCTTTGGCATATTCCTCGAAAATCCAGATGATGATCCGCGCTTCGGCTTCATCGATCTCGCGCAGACCGGGAATGCGGTCCCCTCGTTCGTCATAGGCTTGCTTTACACGGTAGCCATAAGCAATGCCGCCGGCGGCCTTGCCCTTCTGGACCGTGGTTCTCATGCCTTCGCGGGTCCGGTAGCGCCCTTGCTCGACCGTTTCCTGGCTGAGGACCGCGCCGATGTTCATCTCGATATCGGAGATGCGGGCATTGGCTCTGGCGGTCCAAAGCTCGACATCGTGATAGCTCAGCTTCTTGCCGATCTGTGCGCTGTGAGCGACGTCTCGGGAGAGACGATCTGTCGACAGGCAGAGCACGATGTCGATGCCGCCCCGCTCCACGCGCCTCAGTAATTGCTGGATGCCGGGCCGGCGCTTGTAGCTCGTGCCACTGACGGCGCTGTCGTGAAAAGTGTCGACGAGGTGCCAGCCATGTTGGTCGATGACCGCCTGGCAGCGTTCGATCTGTGTCTCGATCGACTGCTCGTCCTGGCGATCGGTCGAATAGCGCGCGTAGACGATGACGTTTTTGCTCATGAAGGCCCCTTATGCTTGGTACCTAGGGAGAAGACAGGCCCGGTACAAGCGACGGGCTCCGTGGCGGGCTCAGATACCCGAGGCCTCACCGGTTCAATCACAAACGCCGTTCAAAGAAGTAACGGGGGGAGCGATGATCCTTTCGTGAAAACGGCGTTAGTGACAGTTTCCTGGGTCAGAAGGGGCCATCCATTGGGTCCTTGGTCCCGTCGCCTTTGATGTGATCGCCTGCCCAAAGATGTGGCTTGCGGCGGAAATCCCAGCCACCGTCGACATATCTGTCGATGAGATCGCCCAGCGCCCGGTCTGAGGCCGCCTGATCAAATCCCTGCTCGACCAGCTTCTCCAAAATCGCTTCCTCGACCCTGTTCATACGGGCCGGATTGCCTTCGCGCTCGGCAAGCTTCGCAGTGTTGACAATCAACCACTGCAGCGCAATCCGGGCGATATCGTCGCGGCCGGGGCGGCGTAGCTTCTTCTGCGCATCGCGATATTCCTGTTGCCGCGCTCTCTGCTCTCGAAGCCGTGTGGCTTTGGATTTAGGCATCAACGTCTCCTGCAAACGCCGTTCGCCCGAGAATCGAAAATATCGTACGCGGAATCGAAGACCGTCGGTGGAGCGGCGGACAGTATTGCGTGTGGAGCAGGGCAAACGACCGTGTCCACATATGGAAATCGATGTGGTGCAGCTGCGTGCCGACTGATATCGAAAAAGCTTGATTGGTCTGCGTCACGGCCATTCGACTCCATCTAAATGGCGGACAAAGACGATATCAGGGAATCCCTGGCGGACGACTTTGCTCATCCATTCGCAAGCCTCCATCTCGGAAAAGCGACCATGCTCATAGGGTACGAAGAAGCTCGGGTGATACCGGGTCTGATGGACTGACATCCAGTAGAATCCCTCAAACCAAACCTTGTCGTCTTCATTAAGTAGATCTGATCGGCTGAACGCTGCTGTCGCATCCCGGGTTATCGTTTGAATAGCCTTGGCCGTATCTTTTGTGACTGAGACGACGAAGCGTGGAATCCGCCCATAGTCTTCCTCGAAAATCTGCATCTGATACGGATAATCGAGAATGCATCCGTGATCGTTGAACGCCAGGGTTCTGTAGATGTCGATGTACCCGGCAAGGTGCGGATGAGGTTGCACCAATTTGCCCAGAAGCCGCACCGAGTTCGCCTGTAAGTGGCTCAAGATTTTTATCGCTAGGCTTCGGAGCGCGGCCTCGTGTTGCCTACACAGCGCGGATATCCAATCGCGGTCAAGAGGGTCCTCGGTCCGAGCATCCACCTTGATGTCCGTCGGCGTGAGGGTCACGGTAATGTCCGTGCCGATAGGCACCGGCTGGCTGACGTAGATGGCGGCACCGTCACCTATAAATGGCAGGATCTGGTTGAATGAGGTTAACTTTTGGGTGTTGAGATCGCGGTTCAGCTCCATGGCGTGACCTCCATGCCGAACGCCGAGTAGAGTACGGCAATCCTCGTCGGAGCAAACGGTATCGTATGGACGCCCGCAGGCGTTCCGGTGATCAAGTTATTGTTCATAATGGGGAAATCTGCGTGGAAACTGTAATTAGGCTGTGGCCGATCCATAAGCCTGTCAAGCAAAAAATGCCGACAGCTTCCTACGAGCAAGAAGTGACCCGATGCGTGGTGTCCCGATTCAACGGTCCGTGGGGAAGGCAATAAAGGCCGCTAAACACGCCTTGAACTCATAATGAGTTGGCCCGGCCTGTAAACGCCGTTACCGTTCGAATCGACGATGTCGAAGGCGGAATCAGCGGCATCGCGAACGGCGTTCGACCAAGAATCGCGGTCGGGTAAATTTGAATCGGGAACCTACCGCGTTGAATCGAAAATGTCAGCGTTTGAATCGAGAGTGTGCAACGTGTTTTGATTTAAAACACGTCGTCATGACTTATCTTACCGGCAAGGCGCGTCGGCATATGTGAGAATGCCTGCAAGACAATGGCAAGAGGCGCGTTTGCTACTTCAAAGGGGCGTTGCAAGGTCTCACCCCGGACATTCGCGCCCGGAGTGCCGATGTCCTCAGGCTTCGCGATGCGCTTTTTGCAGTGACGAGCGAACCGCCTTTATGTGGGTTCGATTTTGCACTTCCGCTTCGATCGCGGAAACTCGCTCCGGCGTCAGTTTGCCGGTGGCGATCAATTCGTCCGTCAAACGGTCGATCAACAACCGTTCCTCCAGCAGAATCGAGCTGGCGCGCTGCAGTTCCATCTTCAACACGTGATCAACGCGAGCGCGAAGGTGGGGATCGGTCCGCCGCAGACGCTCGAGATCGTCGTCATCGGCTACTTTGCTAAAAAGCAGCCTCTCCCCCATGCCGAATTGCGCCTCCGCAAGTGTTGCCAATCGTGTGGCCATGCCAAGATCGGAGCGATCATCGCCCCCTGCGCCGTCGCTGGTTGTTCGGAGTATCATTTGCTCTGCCGCGATGCCTCCGAGGCAGACGGCAATTTGATTGAGATAATATTGGCGATCGCGGCGATGGAAGGACGGCAGGTCGAAGACTGCGTGCCCGCCTGTCGATGTCGACCGACCCGCAAGAACACGATCCGCAAGCTCCGTTCTGACGTATACGCCGTGGTTGAGACGCAGCCCAACAATCGTGTGGCCGACCTCGTGAATGGCATTGGCGCGCAGGTACACCTGATCGAGTCGAACAAGTTCTGGCAGAGCGGCGGCGACATCGCTGACCAGGATAGCCCTTCCCGTACGCCGAGCAATCCTCTTGGCGTCGCGTACAGCCTTTGCGAGATCCGCTCCGGACATGCCGTCGGTGCATGCGGCCAGCGCCGAGAGATTGCCAACCGAAATTGCCTGATCCAGTTGCTGATGAAGGATGGCGATCCGATCCGCCGCATCGGGCAGGGGAATCTCGACATGCTTGTCCAGCCGTCCCGACCTGACGATCGCGGGATCGATACGTGTAATTTTGTTGGTCGCGCCGACGACAACAATGCCCTCTCGTCCATCGACGCCGTCGAGGCATTCAAGGAAAGCGTTGATGACCTGAACGGAATAGTCGCGATGATCATGCGTGAAGCTGTTTCGGTCGCCAAAACTATCCGCCTCATCGATGAAGAGGATCGCAGGTGCTTGCTCTTTTGCGCGAGCGAAATCCTTGCGCATGGCCTTGAGCAGGTCGCCGAGATGACCGCATGCCTGCCACTGCCCGAGGGAGGCTGTGACCAGGTTGGCTTTACACTCTTTCGCGAGGGCCTTTGCATAGATTGTCTTGCCGACGCCTGGAGGCCCTGAGAGCACGATGCCACGGTCGACTTCCGACCAGGGCAGTTCACCTGCCGCCCATGCCCGGAGATCTTTCGCGAGATCGAGACCCCATTGCCTGGCAGCGCCATAGCCGTGCATCTCGCTCAATGGCGGGGCCTCGGTCTCGGATCTTATTTTAGGCGCTTGGGAGGCGGTCCCCTCAAGGCGCTTTAAGACATCGAGAGCCTTGCGGCCGGGTCGCAGTGTCGCCCAGACCAGCGCCAGCGGATGGGCGAGGATTCGCGCTGCTTCCTCCAGACTTATCTCGACCTGGTTGATCATCCGCGAAGCGGCCTGGAGGTCGCGCGCTGAGATTGGTGGCAGGTCGAGGATCGCGTCGGCGGCAAGTCGCAAGGGCGTTGGAATCGCCGCATGGCTTTCCGCAAAGGCAAGCAGGCGCTGCTTCGACTGATACTGTTCGGCAAAATCCGACAGGATCGTGCTTTCCTTGCGTTCGGCCCTGATCGAAAAATAGTCGATGTTGTCACGTTCGTAGCGTTCTTGACCGCCGTGAAGGGCATCGATCGCACTGCATTTGTAGTCGCCGGTATCGTAACCCTCTGGCACAATAAGAATGACAAAGGCGTTAGAGCCGCGCACGAATGCACGGTGCTGTCTGAGAGTGCGGATCAGGCTGCAATAGAGCGCATAATCCTTGACAGAGGTCATGCGGCGTGGCCGACGATTGGTGCGAGGTCGTTGCTTTTGCATTGTGAAATCCTGTCTATGGCTCAAGGCCACGATGGCACGCGTCACTGGCGAGCGTGGTGAATGACGCTCGGTTCGATGCGTGGACGTGTGGGAATGATGGGACGACAGCCGAGGGTGCGTCGGAGCGGCGACTCCGATCGCAGTCGGGTCAATGATCAGTGACGTGGTTGAGCAGTCTAGTGAACCGCGCTTGTTCCCGGTCGAAACAACCCGACCGTAACTGTCCGCAACGGGGCCGTTGTTTTGCGTGGCCTTCCACGCGGTCGTTTTGCTTGCGGGGGGTCGATTGTCACAGCTGGCTTCACCTTGTCGGCGCTGTCCACGATGTGGTTGGCAGCGCTGCCCACTGCATCCCGGATTGCCCTGGCCCAAAGGTCACAAATCCCACGGCGATAAGCTATGGTCGCGGATTGCGCGATGACCCCCGCACCGGGTACACCTGTCAGCTCATCGAGCCGAGCCAGTGACCAGATGCCATCGGAGACATCGGTATCGGTTCGCGATCCATCGATAATTGCGACCGACACCCGCTTAACCGCGAGGCGCTGGTGATCGCGCCACAGGATATCGGGCAACACGAGACCTGCCGCCTGCATCCGATTTTTGAGTTCGCTGAGTTTAGATCCGCCGAGATAGCCGCCGAGGCTTCGCTTGACATCGATGACGATGGCCTCAGAGGTGCGGCGGTTGGCCAGAACCAGATCAGGATGATAGTGCCGCCGCGATCGTCCCTCTGGATCCAGTGATAGGGAGCTGATCGTCCCTTCATCCGAATTGCGCTCAATCAGCGCCAAGGCTGCGTCAGATACCGGCAACTTCATGCCGCTCAGGACGGCGAAATCACCGTTGCGCCGCGCGAGAGCGACAACGATGCTCTCAAGAAGGCGGCCTTCATCGACGGTAATGCTGCGGCCCAAAGCGGCCAGACCTTCGGAATCGCCAGAGACCGCCTGGCGGGTGGCTTCCTGGTGCATGGTGCGTTCCAGCGCTTCCTGCACCAATTGATGGATATCGCCCGGGATGGGGGTGGCTGCGGACGCGTCAAAGCATTCGGCCACGAGGCCGGTCAAAATGGTGGTCATGGAAAATCCCTGTCTGAAACTCAGTGAGCGACGGTTGAATGCGCAGGTGTTGAGACGACTGCGCACGACATCGTGTGATGCGTGTCAGCCCGTCGTGACAAGGATGAGGGAGGGGAGGACAAAGTAGCGGATGCTTTTCCGCGAGGGAAGATAGAGGTATGGGTCATGTAGCCCGATTCCTTCTTACCAAGGTTGAGGGTCAGGCTCTCGTTCGGTGTTCCAGCACCGGCGGGAGCCGCTATTGTGCAAGCCATGTTGCTCGCGCCGGGTACCTATAGATTCGAAGTATCCGGCTGGCAATCCTGCTGTGGAACTTCCCTGAACTATGGTTAATTTTTGGTTGGACGGGTCGCGAGGAGGATCACGGCCAGGCGTTCGCTCTCGGCTGCTCCAGACTGTTCGTCGGGCTTAACGCGTCCGGGTTTGGCTCCAATATAGCTGCCCGGTCGATTTGCTGGCGCAGTGCGGGTCAGGGCGACCTCCATCTTACATCGAGTGCTGTTCGCGAAACTTGCTGATCGCTTCGAGCATGAAACGCAGGCACCGCTCCTCCGTTGGTTCATCCTCTAAATCTTTGTCAGCACCTTCGCGGCTCGTCTCTGCGTGAAGCCAGGCGAGAGATTGCGGGCCGCGTTGCACGATGAATGTCAGCAGTCCTGCTTCCAACAGCAAACGCCAACGACACCCATCGACCGTGCCGCAACCCAGTGGGTGCTCCGCTCCCGCATCCAATGCCTCGACATCAAATCGCTGCGTGGCTTCAAGGCGCTCCAGACATTCCTCGCTTACGTCGTAGTCGTCAAAATCGTTGAGCCTGGGAAACCCGGCTTGCTCATTTGGCACCCACAACCACGTCATGACATAAGCGCCATTGCGCGTGCGCTCGATCGGTGCGTCATCATGCACATGGACGTAGTCGCTGAAGCAGTCGGCAGCCTTCCTGAACGCGGCGGCATCGGCATGTTGATGAGCTTTAAGCTTTTCTAGAATCGACGGATGATCCACCCTCTCCAAAACCACTGCGACTTCTTCGTTGTTTAATTCTACCCACATTGTTGCGTACCAGTTTGACGCCCAAAGGCAGGCTCAATGAATATTCTGTCGGCCGCAACACCCTTTTGGGATGAGTTAGAGGTGCGGCCCTTTGGAAGAAGCGGCCGTGAGACGTGGATGGAAGTCGACGCATCTGTCAGAGGCAGACCATGACGGCCTGAAGAAGCTCCATGTTCACGTTTTGCAATTGAGGGGGCAGGTTCAGCTACCGGCAGGTGGAAGGCCCGATGCTCTCTGGCGAGGATAAATGAAAGCCAAGAGCGCTCAGAAAAAATAGACAAGCAATATCATATACTTGATATTTTTGACTCTGGAATCGCCACTTTGGTAATTGACGAGCGAAGCAATTGGCGGAACCCTTTTAAGTATCGAAACTCCCGGAAATACAATATGTCCCGCCATCCCCTTAACCTCTCCATCAATGAACGCATGGAGCGCGATCCAAAAACTGTTCTTCTTGCTGATGCTATCGTGAACGGTAGACTATCTCCGACGATAGATATTTATGATCTCGCAGATTATCCCGGATTAAACTTCGACGATCGATATCAGGCTCTCGCTTATATGCGGCATGCTTGCCGGATCATCGTCGATCGCGAAAAGTTCTGTTTGCTGCTTGTTACCTTTGATAGCCAGGTTTGCCTCGGGCAGGTCAATCGTTCACGGGGGGAAACCCCGGATGAATGCGGTTTTGCGCTTTCGAAAATTGCAGCCGATTACGTCAGGCAGTGCGCGGCAACAAATACCGAGATCGAGCCTCTCGACATCATCGCGATGCCGCTGGGCCAGTATAAGGCTGGGCACGGTATGGTCGCCGATCAATATGGCGTCTCGCTTGGATCTTATTCCTTCGACTACCTCGAGGGTATGCAAGCCGCATTGAGCCTGTTGCTGACTGACGCCGCGTAAATCCGGCTCTCGTTCACCGTCCAATCTCATCGAACAAATTAGTCGGACCTTCCCGCTCGGAGGTCCGCAGGAGAACCTATGTCTGCATATCTCAATCTAGTCTTGAAGAAGAAAATCCTCGCCACGACGAAAGTCGGCGATGGCACTCATGATGCTCTTGAGCAAGCCGAACGCATGATCAGCAATCTGCATCACTTTATCAACATCGAAGAGGGGCGACACGAGATCATTGATCTGCCTGCGCCCGTTGATCGCGAATCGATGCCCGAATGGATCACCCCTTTGAGGATCGTGACTACAGCCGAGCCGCCTCAAGGTCGAAAGATCAAGGACAAACGCCGGGTTGCACCCGATCGCTGGATTGGCATTCGTGACCATTACATTCTCATAGACAGGTTTACCCGGCCGCTCGCCGAGACGCTCACGAATGTCTTTGTGGAAGGTCGCGATGTTTACAACGATGCCAACATAAACGAGTTGCTCGCGGCCAGCTTCGACGCCTTCGCCAAGCATTGGAATCTGCCAGCTGCAGAACTTGTCAAGGCGTTCGTCCTTCCAGCTCCTTATGCTTGGAGGCTTGAGAAAAACGGCGTTCGCATAGTGCGGGAAAGCGAGGGGCCGCTGCATCGAGCGTCGGATACCAGCCATACTGTCACGCTGCACTAGCTAACTGGCCGCGCTTTGCGAACGCCATGTGTTCTGCAAAGCGGCGGCAAAACTCTTCGTCTTCTTCAAATTCCAAAAAGGAAAAAAGCCATGTCAACCGACCAACATGTTCACGATCTGCCGCTCCTAAGCCTGATGGCCTCCGAACTCGGGCGTGGATCAAGTCTCCAGATGATGCCAAGCCTGCCCGATAGTCGCATGACAATCACCAGTACGTCAGAAGCGCGCTGGTATGCGATCAATCCAGACCTCAAGCGCGCCAATGAAATGTTCCTGCGGAAGCAGCGCCTCTTTTTTGACGAGTTTGCGGAGAGTTGCCTGAGAGGCTTCAGGCGCATCTTCCCGCGTGTGACAAGAACATCAATGATATCTACCGCAGGTCAGGTTGTCATGGCCGATGACGAGGTTCAATTTGCCGGTGACATTATCATGATCGGCTATCGCGATGGGTCTCGGCAGTATCTCCCATATAGGCATCCGTTCGGTGTCACCCACCGGCAGGAGACGTGGAAAATGGTGTCCAGAGACATAGAGAGCCACGGGATAACAGGCCGCGATGCGTTGATGTCACTCGTTGATGCGGCTTCGCACTGGGCGGCAAGTCGGGATGAAAAATGGCGGCTGAGTTTTTTTGATCCCTTGGGCGTCTGCTGGACCGGTACGATCTGCCCATTCGCCCTCGATGAGGACCCAGACCATACGCTGCATGCGTTGCCAACCAAAGACAGCGGGGATGGTGGGATGCTGGATCTCTTCGCTTCGGTGTATTGATCTCTGGCGGGGGTCCTTCAGAATACGTAGATCGTCGGCAGGAATATGCGTATAAACGTGTAATTTTCTCGTCTATCAATCTATTAACCGCGCTTCTCTAAATATAAATTAAGAATTTCTGTTGATTGTGTTAATTTTTATTGTGACCACCGATAAGGGTTACTTATCGATGGTTAGCACGCAAGCCCATAGAACCATGCAGTGACGGACACAAACTATCCGCTGGTGTCCGTTTCGAAAATCATTTACCATGATTTCAATGTCTTACGACTTGGCCAAATTGCCCATCTCAAGCCTGCTGCGGCCGATTTCGGACGCTGGCGCCGCTGTGGCTTTTACTTCCCGATTTCAATGAAACGCTAAGCTGAAAATCCAGCCCGCATTTTTGACCTAACGATTTCATCACCGGGGCAGGGGAGGGGCCTTTAAAGCCCTGACGCCTTGGTAAGATTGGTACGGAAGCGATCGCGCCGTCGCTGATATTTGCGCGTCATCTCGGCCGAGGCGTGCCCCAGCTGCTTTTGCACGTACCGTTCCTCGATCTCTGCCGAGGAGGCAAGGCCGGCGCGCAGCGAGTGGCCTGAGAACAGCGATGCCCGCTCGCCTTCCGGCAGATCGGAGCGGACGCCGGCGGCGAGCGCGGTCTGCTTGACGAGGCGAGCGACATGCTTGTCGGAGAGCCGCTCGACGTCGATAGTCTTGTTGTCCTTGAAGATGCGCCGGAAGAGCGGACCTCTGGCGATCCGGCCAAAGCGGATCCAGCTCTCCAGCGCAGCAACGGGGCAAGTTTGGTCGGAAGCGCCGCGGCCGACCTCGACCTCGCGCCATCCGGTCTTGCCGCGCAGCGTCACCAGCACACCCTCGGGAAAAATCTCGATCCAGCCATGGCCGTCGCTGCGATCGTCGCGGACGATGTCGAGCCCGACGATCTCGGAGCGTCGTAGGCCGCCGGCGAAGCCGAGCAGCAGGATGGCCCGGTCGCGCAGACCCCGCAGATCATGGCCGAGCGTGTTGACCATCGCTTTGATGTCGTCGCCCAGCACCGCCTCCTTCTGCCGTGGCGGCGTTGCGTGCCTGCGGCGAATGCCGGCAAGCACCGTCGCAATATGCCGATCGGAGCGATCCATCGGCACGCCGCGCTGGGTAAAGTTCCACGCCAGGCCGGACAGACGCCGCTCGATCGTGGCGACCGAAAGGGGAGGGACCCCGCGCTTCGGATCGCCTGAGGCACAGGCGCCGATATAGAGGCCGATGACCTGGCTGGACGGCGGCATGAGCTCAAAACCTTCCCGGCGGCACCAGGCGATAAAATGCCGCCAGTCCTTGGCGTAGGCGTCACGGGTGTTTTCGGAACTGGCGGCGTTGGCGTAGGCGGTCGCGGTCTCGACGAGGGCTTCCAGTCGCGCCGAGACACGGGGTGTCGGCCGCGAGGCGACCGTCGCTTGCGGGGCGGAGGCACCAATTTCCATGACAATGTCGACGACGTCGGGCAGATCGTCATGAGCAATATCGGCGATTTTGGACGTGTTTGCCGGGGGATTTTCCATGGTTTCGGAGGCTACCATCATATGTCCGATAATGCAAGATTATCGGTCGTTTTTGCACCCAGACAGGCTGTGCGGTTTAAGCTCGACTTGATCGCCTAATCCGCACAGACCGGATGCTCCGTATGGCGCCGCTTTGGCTTGGAGACCACCAAGCTCTCTTGTTTCATCAACCGCTGCACAACCTTCTCAGAGATGGTGACGCACTGCATTGTCAGCGAAGCCTGCAGCGCCCCGGCGCGCAACGCGCGGGCGACGATCTGTCAGTCACGCGCCAGATATCTCGGATTCACCCACCCCTCCCGGCCAGAAATCTTGACTCGGACATGAGCCCAACCAGCCTCCGTCCCGATAACGGCGACTGACACACCTGTAGCGAGTTTTTCCACGAGCACATATTGCGTTCCTGGTCCCTCGCGCATGTTGAGGTTCGTGATCGTTTTCGCGATTTCGGCACTCGGAGGATCCGGTACGCCCGGCGAGATGGGCACGGCCGGCGCTGTCGCTACCGGCGGCGTGGCTCTAACCTCTCTGTTCTCGAGGGTCGGAAGTGACGGCTCGCTGTTATTTTTCCAGTCATTCCCACTGTCTCGCGGAGTGGCCAATGCAATCTGCGCGGCCGCATCGAAAGCGGCCCTCAGATCCGGATCGATATCTCGGAATTCGCGGTTCACTGCCTGGCTTTGGATCAAGATTGTTTGTGTTTTCGCTTCGTTATCTGAAGCTGGTCTTGTGATGGTCGTATTGGGATTATCCGCTTGGATCGGTTGTTTCCCGCTGAAAGGTTTTTCAGGGGTGCTTGCCTCGGGTTTCGGCAACAAATTAACGAAAATCGCGACTATCGCGATCGCGCCGACAATGATCCAGGGTTTGCGGGCGGAAGCTGACATCGATCACTAGCCCATGTCCATCTCCAACAGTTTTAGCAGAATTCAGGGCCGGAAAAATACAGTAGCGGGCAAGGGCAGCGCGGTTCGAGGCTGTCGATGAACATATCGCCGCCAAATGACTTCCGTTCAAATGAAATATTCATATAAGGGACCTCCGGTTTAGATAGAATTTGTCTCGATCTAGTTTGCTGCAATCCCGAAGGTATCAAGGACTTCGGGAGTGATCGTTCCGGTGACCTTCAGCTTATAGTCGGTCTGCATCGCGATCAGCGCAGTTTTGCAGGCCTGCCCCACCTGACCGTCGATTAGACCGGAGTAGTAGCCGTAAGCCGTCAGCGCGGTTTGAACCTGCATCGTGATGCGTTTGAATTTGTCCGTATTGCCAGGAAGTGGCTTCAGCGGAACAGGCGCGGGTATTGTTGCCGGCGCGCTGAGAAGAGGGGCCGGATTTGCCGGTACGCTTGGCGTAACAGGTGCCGCGGGTACGGTCGGATAGACCGACCTTGCCGGCGGCGTGTATGATGGGGAAGGGGCAGTATAGGTTGGCGAACTCGAACCGCCGTAGCTGTAGCCACTACCACTGCTGGATCGATGGCTGGAGTGAGAGCTATGGGACCGATGGGAGCTGTGCGAGCGATGTCCCGCGAGCGTGAAGATATGGTTCAGACGAAGGCGCTCCAGAATAGAAGGAATAGGGCTCTTTGTAAGCCCTGCGTCCGCTATCGGCATTGCATCCGACTTTGTCGGCAGGAACCCCGCCGCCAAAAAGGACGGTATCAGAAATATCCGCGATTTCATATTGGCCCCAGCCCATTAAACCCCTCCTTGTGATCATACCACTGAAAAAAGCCACCACAAGTTTCGCGAGCACCGCAGCCGTCACAAAAATCGAGATATTTTCGTTTCCAGTCGGAAATCGTCGATGGCGCGTATCCGCGATAGTCCTGAGGAACCGAGCAGAGCGGGAAATTGTAAAGCCACGCTTTTAGACCGCGGGCGGTGACGATATCGATCGCGCGCGCGGCCTGTTCAAAATCCGCAGACGTGTCCTTGAAGGACGATGCCCAGTTCATCCGGCCATAGCCGATCCTTTCAAGCTGCATAATCGCCCAGACCGAGATAAACCCGAGGCGGGTCGCGATGAACTCCGCAACGCCGATCAGGTCCTCCCAATTCTGTTGCAAGACGACCGTTCGAAGTTCGACAGAGGCCCCCGCCCGCATCAGTGTCGCAAGCCCACGTTCAAGGCTGGCGAACGCCCCCTCCTTCCCAACGATCCTGTCATGGGTCTTAGGGTTAGCGGAATAGAGCGGCACACCCCAGAGGATGCGATCCGAACCGAGTGCGACAAGCCGTTCCGCGTCCTGGGGCTCGAAATGTTGCGCATTCGTCAGGATGTGAAAACGCAGGTCGGGCCGGCTGGCGCTGACGGCAAAAAGCATCTGAAACAGCCGTTCCTTGTGGAGCAATGGTTCACCGCCGGAGATGCCGATCACTGCATCGCGCGGGGCGAGCGAGGCCGCGATGGCAAGCTGGTCGAACAGGTCGAAATGGTACTTCTTTGGCGGCTGCGAACACATGACACATAGCTGGTCGCATTGCTCGGTGACCAAGAAGGTGTTGTGATTTGAATTCGCCCGAATGAGGCGATGCGCACTTGCCTGTCCGGGCAGAACCAGGAGCACGTCACCGTCCAAGCTTTCATGAGGCCGTGCATACACCGTAAACGAGAAACCATGATACTCGTATTCTCGCCGATCGCCGTCGATATCGAGAATGATGGCGTCGTGCTCGGTTCGATTGTCCACGGGTTGATCGAGCAGCCGCACGACCAGCGGCTCCACGATTGGTAAAGGATCGACCTTGAGGCGCAGATCGATCATCGATGGACCTTCGCGAACGAGGAGTCAAAGCGGGGTGCTCCGGACCAGATGGCGAGGGATTTGCCGACCTTGGGATCTTCCGAATAGATCAGAGAGAAAATCTTGTCGAAGATATAGGTGTGCCGCTGACAGAAGTCCGTCAGGTGTTTGGGAAGATCAATCCGCCCATAGCGGGACAGATCGTCGACAAGATCGACACCGCAGAATGCCTGGTAGGGACAGTGGACGCAGTCAGGATGAAAATTGTTCAGCGCTTCGGAATTCAGCATGTCGATCTTGTCGCGGTCTATTCCGCTGAATACGTCACCCATTGAAAGATCGAACTGGCCGACGCGGCTTACCATACGGGCTTCGTCAGTCGGGTAAAACTTGCCATCATGATCGATCACCACATAGCTGTAACCGATGATGTTCGGGTTGCGCAGGTCGGCATGATGATTGTGGCCCGAGCGCAGGACACGCCGCAGACAGTGCGTAAAATAATACTCCTCGAGAGGTGCATCTGCGTCCCAGTTGAAGTCGATCAGGGCGTCGATAAACGAGGAATGATATCGGTTCCAGGAAGAAGCACTCGATCGGGCATCGAACCGCTTGCGTGCGAATCCCTGGTGGTTCACCGGGCGCAAGTAGATCGACCTGATCCCGTAGCCGACGAAGGTGTCGATCACCGCGGTGGCAGGAGGCGGATTGGTAGGATTGATTGTGGGGAGTGCTGAGATTTTGTTCGGGCCTAACCGGTTCACGGCCGCATCAAAGTTATCGAAGAATGATGATGTCTTCTGTGCGTTCTTGGTCCGTTGGGCCTGGTGGGTAGCCCGGTCGGCATCGAGTGATGTGCTGGTGAACACATGGGGTTCTTCCAGAACCGCCCATGCTTCGGGGCTGACCTCCTGCAGGTTTGTGCAGATCACGAATTCGCAATGGTCGAACTTCGATCGGCAGAAAGCCTGTACATGCCTGATGACATCAAGTCGAAGCAGTGGTTCTCCGCCCTGGAACTCGATCTTGATCCTCTTCGTCGACAAGCCACCCAGAAATCGCAGGACCGCCTGCAGCGTCTCGCCGTTCCAGTCAAATCCAGGGGTGGTTTCGTTGACGCGGGAGACCTGGCAATAGCCGCATGAGAGATTGCATCTCAGCGTCGGGACAAGGATCACATAGTCCAGCTCCGCGGGAGAGTAGAGCCGGCTCGCAAATCGGTACTCGAAACCGGAATAGGCGAGGTCACCGACACCGTCGAAAGCGTGTCCGTTGACGTCTAGGAAGCGGTGGTCGGACTGGGTGAGGCTGTCGTCCACGTACCGTTCCAGGAAATCTTGGTCGGCCTTGAAATACCCGCCGGCATCGTCCGCGAACAGCAGGGCCCCGTCATCGGTCGGGCGGAATTTAAGGGGTACGATCTGCAAAACCCGTGACGCCTTCAATCAGCATTTTCCGCAAGGGCAGCGTTTCGGCGAATATCTTCTGACGGTAGATGCAAAACAGAAAATCTCTCGTAACGCCAGGATCGTCGGCTGCTTCACCCCGGAAGCTGACGGTGTTTCCGTCTATGTGCAGCGCGATCTGGGGATATAGGTATCGAAAGCGGAGAGCGGCGTCGGATAGCCAAGGCCGAAGGTGCTCATCGATTGATATCGGGGTACGAGGGTCTGTTACTTCCATTTTAAGGTACTCTGCCGGCTGCCACGTCGTGCAACGGAAACATAGATATCGCTGATCAACGAACGGCACAACGAAAAGAAGTCATCGGTACCTTCTTGCTATCTCAGATTTTCAGCAAGAGAGGCCAGGCAGCGATCTGACGATCCGATGTCGCGCCTTAAGAGTTCAACCCATTCGCCGTCATCGAAGCTGAAAAACTCAACAAAGCACTTGCCGGTTTCCGCCTCGGACCACTGGGCGGTCATCAGCCGGCTGGAAAGCTCGTATTTAAGAGTGAGGTTCAGATTGTCCTTGCCGCCTTTCGGCAGCTTGAACACTTCGCCGGTGCGTACATTGCCGACAAAAGCATTCGAGCAACTTGATCCGCAACCGATCTGAATAACTGCAAACTCGCCGGCGAAGGATGGCCCGGACGCCATTCCGTCAGCGATCTTGGCCTGGTGGGTCCTGAACGATGAGCTTTGACCGGTGAGGTCGGGAAGGTTGTTCGGGCCAGAATAGACACGAGGAACCGGCAATTGCGATGGCTTAATCCGCGCGAGCGAGATTTCCCGCTTTGCATCCATCGTCAGCGCGGCCGCTGGTTCCCAGGCAATCGAGCGGTATCCAACATCGAAAATAGATGTCGTCCCGCGAAGGCTCTTGAAATAAGCAGCGTCTGAAATCACCACTGACTGAAGGGTGGCAACTTTTGCGACATGCGCATAGGTCTCAGCTCCATATCGGCGCTGGAGATCGACAAGTGCGTCACGGCTGACTTTCGTGATGAAAGATGCGATGATCTGGGAGTTGGCAACTTCATAGAAGCTTGAGATTTCGACGCCACCGTCCGAGCTGCTGAGGACGGGTGCGCCACTGCCCGGAAGCGCGCCCGAACTGCCGAGCCGTTGCCTGATGGTGGCCAGATCAGTCAGTCCAAATTTGAAGTCCGAGAAATATGCCGGCTGCGGCTTACCTCGGCCGCTCCAACTGGCTTCCAGGCGGACGACCTTACCCGTCGATTTTTCGACAGCGCTCGATATGCTGATAGCAGGGCCGACATTGAACGTGGCGCTTGTATACTCGCCGTAGTCGTATTGCCACTCGGCGTTGCCGAGTTCATTTAGTTTCAGATGGTTTTCACCGATAGCGTAGCCCGCAATTGTCTGAGCCGAAACATTGACAGCGGCGCCAATCGCGAGCAAGGCAGCCAGCGGCACCAGTCGGGCCAAGTGCCAAATAAAATTTGGGCGCTCAGAAAGCATCACACATAGCCAATCCCGAAGCGTACTAATGCCCACTTCATTGAACGTCTGTAAATCTTTGGAGCCATACTAACAGATCTTCTTGTTCGAAAATGAGCGAATATTGCTATGAGGGCTCGTCTTGAGCACCTCGACTTTGGTCGGCGGCGCTAAGGGGATTCCTGGAACAAGAATTCCCATTCAGCGGCTTAAAATCTTTCGAGCATAGCCGGGTTAAAGCCTTGCCTATCAACTTGGCAGCTCGCCCTCTGGATCATGGAGGTCGTCATGGTCGGGAAAGAGCTTCTCTTGCTTCAGCTTTTCGGCGACCGCTTCCCTCGTTTGCAGGCTCTCAAGATGAGCGAGCCGATCCTTCGCCCATAAAAGCATTCGGTCATATTCGGTATTGGTACCAGGCGCCGCCGTTTGGGAGATAGTCATCCTCAGATCCGAGGCTTCACGCTGAAACTCGGCTAACTGCTTCAGAAACGAAACTCGCTTCGCTTCTCGCTCTACTCTGCCTTTCTGGAGTTTCCTGCGATGCTGGTGGTGTTCCCATTCTCGGTGGCGCCGCTCTCTCTCAAGTCGCTCCTCCCGCTCGTATGCGATCCGTGCCAAGATCCCGACTTTGATGCTGTCAAACACCCGTTCCAACGTTTGGTGTTTGCCATCTGACCATTTCCCGCGAAGATTCCCGCCCCAGCCGCTTATTTCCAGCGTCAGCTTACCCGAATGTTCGTAGTCATAATCGGGGATGGATGGCCATTGGCCCCACTCACGTGACCGCCTGGCATTCTCGAGCGCGCGAAGCTCGGCCGCTGTAGGCTCGTGTTTAGTTCGCGTTCTTTGCTCCTTGCAATAGATCCTCGTACTATCCGGGCCATCGAAGAATACCAACCGCTGGTCTTCTCGGCGGAGATCGATGCCCTCGTTTTGAAGGTCGGTGGCCAGATAGTGAAGAAATATTGCTAGCCTTTGCCGACTGCGGGGGTGAATTGCAGTTTCGCCGAGATTAAGCTCACCTGCGTGGTTCAGGGAGCTGCTTCGAAGGTCTCGATCGAACTCCTTGATTACTGGATGCATCTTCGCGACTGGCGCTAGAAAACGCTCGGGAGGCGGACTTGGCTCGGTCTTTGATACCTCGTGTTTCGCAGGGGCTGGACTGGGAGGCTTTCGGGGGAGTGGAGGGCCATTTCCATTTGACGCCGCCGCTGCTGTTGCAATGATTTTTGCTGCGTAAGCGCTTCTATTGGTTTGAGGACCGTCCAGATTGACTACCTGTAGCTCCTCGTTGTCAACAGGCAGTAAAGGCGTTACCTTCGGCGGCTTCCCCTCAGCCACTCCTGACCAATACCTCGGGGACGGAAAAGGGATGAGATGGTGTTGGCAAAGCCGGCTGAGGGCTTTCGAGCTAAGTCCCAGTTTTTCCGCGAGTTCATCGCCGGGGGCAGACCACACAAGCTCGTGAAACTCGCTGCGGATGTATAACCGCTTCATCTGAAATCACCTGAATATAGCCCGGAGAGATCGGGCATGACCGACGTAATCACTGAAACGGACCTAAGCGCCCCCACGGGCGGTGACCGTATTCGTCACCTTGCTGAGGGTTTCAGATCTATATGATTCGCATTCGCGACATGTGCAGCCATTCATCAGTCGGAAGTGACAGCCGACGTGATAACTCGGCATCCTCGAACCACGTGCGCAGTTCGAGAAGATCGTTCCTCACAAGGGCCCTAAAAATGATCTGCATCGGAACGGTCCCAGGATTTCTGCACCGGCATTGCTGTTTCGACCAAACGTGTCCAGTAGCCGACACCGTAGGGAATCGCCGCATCGTTGAAATCATAACCAGGGTCATGCAGCCCCGCCGTGCTGCCGTTTCCAAGGAGCGCAATATTTCCTGGCCGTTGTTCGAGCATGAAAGCGAAATCCTCAGAGCCCATGAGCTGCGAGTGGTCGGGATCGACGGAATCCTCTCCCATGACGGTACGGGCAACCTCCACAGCCAACGCTGTTTCTGCCGGATGATTGACGACTGCGGGATACAGGTTTCTGAATGTCACTGTCGCAGTCGCCCGGTAGGACGCTGCAATTCCCTCCGAAATATCGATGATACGTCGATGCATGGTGTCTCGCACCTCCGGCTCAAACCAGCGGGCCAAGCCACGCAGCTCGCTCGACCCGACAAACGTTCCTCCAGGCTTTCCGCCCTGCAACGATCCGAAGGAGATCACGCCGCTTTTGAGCGGGTGAACGTTGCGCGCAATGATGGTTTGCAGGGCAATGAGGATGTTGGCGGCGGGAAGCAGCGCGTCAATGCCGGCCTGAGGGCTGGCAGCATGGGCGCTCTTGCCATCGACCGTTATCTTGAAGCTCGCCACGGCAGCCCCAAACGGGCCGGTGCGGGTGGCAAAACGACCAACGTCCAGGCCCGGTTCGTTGTGAAGGGCGAATACCCTCTCGATCCCCCAGCGCGTCATCAAGCCATCGTCGCACATTGCTTTCGCGCCCGCCTGTCCTTCCTCCGCTGGCTGGAAGATCAGAACGGCGGTGCCATCGAAGTTGCGTGCTTCTGCCAGCGCCTTTGCAGCACCCAGCAACATCGCCGTGTGCCCGTCGTGCCCGCAAGCATGCATCCGGCCTTCCGTCGTGGACGCGTAGGAAAGTCCTGTCGTTTCGTGAATAGGAAGCGCATCCATGTCGGCGCGGAGGCCGATTACCCTGCCAGATGACGTGCTCTGGCCATGGACAACGCCGACAACGCCGCTTCTGCCAATACCCTCGGCTACTTCGTCACAGCCAAACGCACGGAGTTTTTCGGCCACGAAGGACGCCGTGCGGGGAAGCTCGTAACCCAATTCCGGGTGGGCGTGCAGATCGCGACGCCAAGCTATGATTTCGTTGTCATGTTGACCTGCGTTCACATCATTTGACATCGAACACCTCCGGCCTCAACTGCCCGACCTTCATAAGGTGTTGCAGCGTATATGAAACAGAAAGCGCATCATCGAGCGCGTCATGGCCCTGCAAAGGCGGATGCTGGACACTGTAGTAGTCTGCGAGCTTGTTGCTCGGCGTCTTCGCCAGATCCTCAACTGGCATCCCGGCCGCGAGCAGTAGCTTGACAGCATTGTCGAAACGATGGGCCGGGATTGGGGTCTGAATGCCGGCCACATAACAACTGATCGCCACCATGTTCAGCTCGTCCTTGCCCCATGACCAGAACTGCGCTCCGCCCGAAAAGCTATCTACCTGCGTTAGCGCATCCGGCAGTGCCACACCTTCGGCCTCGATATTCTCTTCGGTGATGCCTGTCAGCTTTGTGAAGAAGGGATCTAGCGCGTACCTATTGCCATATCGATCAGTCGGCTGGACATAGGCCTTGAAGGTATCGACAATTGGAAAATCGGCTTCGAGCCCAAGCTTTACAGCACCGATCTGAGCGATAACGGGATCAGGGTCATGGGCTGCACACCAGAACCTGCGTTGCGAGCCCTCAAGGCAAAGAAACTCGCAGTCAAATACGATCGCAGTTTTCATAAGCTCCTTCCTTCTCAGGCTTCAACGTTAGCCGCAACAGCTCGATCACCGCGCTGACCGAAGGCCCCCGGATTGCCGGCGGCTCCGCACGTTCACAAAACTCTCGCCAGACAGAAAAGGTCAGTTCAGCGCCATCTGTCGGCGTTTCTCCTGCTCCCTCTGCGAAGGTTTCAAGCAAACGATATCGCTCGTCCTTCCAGAACAGGGCCTCAACCCAATCATAGATTGGGATCACATGAAAATGAATTGGATAGCCGGGAGAGTGTCCATAGCGGCCGATATAGACCCGTTCGGCATGCAATTTCTGCTTCAACGCCTTCTGAGCTGCCGCCAGCAATGGTCCGAGTTCGCCAAGTGCCCTTTCCGACAGCTCCGACAGATCATTCGTGTCCGTCTTCGAGCTGATCATCAGATAGCCGGGAAGGGCAGAGTTCATCCTGTGGCTCACCAGCCATCCACCGGTTTCGGTGATATGAAAACGCTCTGGGATATCCAAGGTCCGCCTTCTCCGTCGCTTTCGCGATAGTGCCAAGTTTACTTCCGGTTTTGCGTTTGACTTCTTCGATGTCGCAGAAATCTGATTTTAGCAACACGTTAGCGAACTGTAGCTCGATGGCCAACGCTAAAGGCCCGTAGCTTTGGTCAGATGGTCCGGCCGCGGTCCGCCTCCGTTGCCGAAGCGAGTCCGGTACATAACGAGCCGCTCGAGAGCTCTAAGGCGCACCCGATTTCGCTCATCGCATGCTTGCATTCCAAAATACTCGGCACCAATGCAGACGGCGAGCGGAAATAGGAGTTGATTTTTAACAAAGGTTTATCGGGCGGCCAGCAGCATCGAGCAGACATGAGGACCACCGTACATCTGTCCCGAAGAACCACTGGCCTGCTTAGATCCGATCGGCTGGCACGTCTGCGTGCAGCCCGGAATTGACGTTGCTGGTCGTGCAACGCCGATCCGATGAATGATGCCTATGGCCGGCACAGCAAGTAAAAATACCATATCACCGCAAGATCAAAATATAGCGATGAAAGGCACAAGTAAAAAAGATCTGACATTTAGGCTTATACCATCGATAAGGGGTATTTATCGATGGCCAGCGGTGCGCTGGTGCAATCTATCCAGTGGCGAACCCGAACTCCGACATAGATTTCCTTTAGCAAATCATTTACCATAATTTCAATGGCTTACGATCTCGCGAAAATCAGCATGAGTGACTTGATGCGACCGGCTTTCGACGCCGCTACCGCACTCACGCGCCTCGACGAGCGCATCGCCCGCGCGCCGGTCGGGCAGGGCTTCCTCGAGCGGCAAAATTTTGCCGACGCCTGTGCCTCGCTTTGGATCGACGGCGAACTCGTGCATCTCGAGGATCTCGTCCTCCACGATGCCACCCGCGACATCCGCACGCCGACCCACGAACTCACCATCGCTTCCGATGAAGCCAACGATGTCGGAGAGCTGTTCCGGTGACGGCAGTCCTGTCGCAAGATTGAACGCGAGACCACCAGTACGCTTAGCAACCTTCAGCCAGTCTATACGCTTCAGTATATTCCGAACCTGTTCGGTGGCCTTGGTGGCGAGCGAACGGTTCTCGATCAAGTCGTGCACAATGCCCTCGATCAGTGCGATCTTGGCATCCTCGAATCCCTGAAACTGCCACCCGTTGTACCGGATCACCAACGTGTCTTTCCCCTGATCGGGGAACCGGGCGGCGATCATTTCCAGGACTGAGGATTTGCCAGCGCCCCAGTAGCCGTGGACACCGATTGTGATCGGGCGATCATCACTGCGGGTGATGAGATTTTTTATTACAGTCTTTGCGATCGCCTCATTGCGGAGTAGGTCGACTTTCGTTTCATGATCAGGAATGTATCCCAGATGTCTTTCATGCGCTGCTTCGCTCATGCAACCTTAGTCCACCACTTGGTTAAGTGCCGATCGTATAGGTTGATGATGTCATCAGTTCTTGAGCGGAACAAGATCCTAAGCGGTTTTGGTCAAAGTTATGCTATTCTTTAATCGTTGCCAGAGTTTAAGCTGCTGAGGTTATTTAAGATAGCCGTCAAATTTCGGGACAGATATGCGGGTCGTAAGTTCACATCCTTTCAAGAGCGCGATGCCAACTCGCCAAGATCGGCAAGACCGCGATGTAGGGACATGGCAGTGTCCAATTCCTGCCTGGTGTCATGTCCCTCGCGATACAGGTTTATGATGATCGCAGCGGCAAGCTCAGCCTCTGCGCTGTTCTTGGTCACATGGTGAGTTTCCAGCCAGTCTTTGAATGATTGGTCGATAACCGACAATTCGTTCGGACCGAATGACGTTTCTAAAAAAGCGCGCATACCCGTTCCCTTCTCGCGGCGCACATATGGGAAATCAGCCAGAAAGGGTCAAGTCTGCTGCTTTGGTGAGCTGAAATCGGTAGCGGTCTGTCGGATTAGAAGCTGATTTCATTGCGAAAAGACCTTGCTGCGACCATCTCACGCTATACATTGAGCACTGGGACGAACGTTTGCGACGTCGCAACGATTTAGAGTGGGCGCCGATGCAGAACGAAACGGGGACAACTTTCTCAGGGCAGGACGAAATTTCTCGAATGCTTGAGCGGGGGCTCTGGGACCAGTCCATGCTTGGCCCGCCTTCGGTTTGGCCTCCGTGCCTGAGATCCACTGTCGACATTATGCTGCCTTCCATGGCGCAGATCGTTTTGTTCTGGGGGCCGGACTTCGTCGCCCTGTACAACGCACCCTATGCACCGTCGATCGGACAACGGCACCCGAAGGCTTTCGGTCGCCCGGCACGAGAAAACTGGAGCGAGCTATGGGACGACCTCGAACCGCTCCTGCGTCAAGTCCTGGACAAAGGCGAGACGGTCGCCGCCAAGGACCGCCCATTTTATATCGAGCGGCACGGCTACCCGGAAACTGTCTATTTTGACATTTCTTATTCCCCGGTCCGCGATGAAAACGGGACGGTTTGCGGCGTCTTCTGCATTGTCAACGAGACCACGGATCGCGTCCGCGGCGATCGGGCGCTCCAGGCAAGCGAAGAACGGCTGCGGGCGGTAATATCGCAGTCGGCGGCCGGGATTGGCCAAGGGAGCCTCAATGGTGACATCCTGCACGTCAACAAGCGATTTTGCGAGATTGTTGGCTACGACGAACAGGAGCTGCTCGGCAAGAACATCCGCGACATCACCTATGCCGACGATATGCCCGAGCAAACCCGATTGTATCAGCGGCTTGCACAGACCGGCGAGAGCTTCGATCTCGAAAAGCGCTACGTCCGAAAAGATGGCAGTCTCGTCTGGGTGAACAACACCGTCTCACCGCTTCGAGACGATAGCGGTAGGATTCGCCAGGTTGCGGTCGTCTCGATCGATATAAGCGAACGCAAAAAAGGGCAGGAGGTCGAGCGCCAGCTGGCGTCCATCATTGCATCTTCCAATGATGCCATCCTAGGCATCGATCTCGATATGACTATCACGTCCTGGAACGCCTCGGCGGAGAGGCTCTACGGTTACAAGGCGGACGAGATCATCGGTCAGTCTGTACTGATCCTTGTGCCTGCTGATCGGATCGACGAGGAGCCGACGCTGTTGAACTGTGTCAGGGTCGGATCGACGGTGGAGCCCTACGAAACCAGACGCCGTCACAAAGATGGCCATCTCGTCGATGTTCTCCTCAGCGTGTCGCCAATCTACGACAGCGCCGGCAGGATTATCGGCGCATCCAAGATCGCTCACGATATTTCTGCGAAAAAGGAAGCGGATCGGCTTCAGGCAGTGCTAATTGGCGAGTTGCACCACCGGGTGAAGAATGTCTTTGCGACGGTCATGGCGATTGCCCGTCAGACCCTGGCAAAAGATGCTGAGGCCAGCGGTGCGGTTACCGCTTTCGAGGCGCGCCTTTCGGCCATGGCACATGCCCACGACCTTCTTGCAGAGGGGCATTGGCAGAGTGCCGATCTCAAGGCTGTGGTAGAGCAGGCTATCGCTCCATATCCTTCGGAGCGGTTTGATGTTTCTGGTGATCCCGTCTTGCTGCCGCAAAAGGTCGTTGCGTCACTCTCGCTTGCTCTCCATGAACTCGGCACAAATGCTGCCAAATATGGTGCACTCTCCAATGCGACAGGCAGAATTGCCATCAGCTGGAGCTACGCTGAAGAAACCGGAGATCTTCGCCTCGTTTGGAGGGAGATGGACGGACCGGAGGTTCTCCCTCCGACCCGCAAGGGCTTCGGGTCCCGCCTCGTCGAACGCTTGTTGGCCGCGGAGCTGAACGGCAAATCGACAATCGCCTATGATCCGTCCGGTGTGATTTGCGAGATCGAGGCGACGATAACGTCTTTGCCCTGACAAAAACCGGAACCAATTCCCCAACCGCGGCATTTGTTGCGGACATTACGATTAGGACCGCCATGCAAGAAAAGGATCAATATCGGACCGATGCCCGCAACGCTGGCGACCGTCTCGTCGCCGGACATGTAAGCGAGGATCCATTTGCGGCCGCGTTCAAGGCGACCCGGATGCCAATGATCGTCACCGATCCGAACCAGTCCGACAATCCGATCATCTTCTGCAACGAAGCCTTCCGAAGGCTCACGGGCTACAGAGATGACGAGATAATCGGGCGCAATTGCCGTTTTCTGCAGGGTCCAGAGACTGACAAAGCAACGATCGCGAGGATTCGGGAGGGCATCGCGGCCGGCCACGATGTTGCTGTCGATATTCTTAATTACCGAAAAGACGGCACTACGTTTTGGAATGCGGTATTCATCAGCCCCGTCCGGGACGAGGCAGGGACAATCATCTATTTCTTTGCGTCCCAGCTCGATTTCACAACGGTCAAAAGCCGGGAAGCAGACCTGGCGGCTGCGCGCCATGAGGCGGAGGCGGAGGTGGCAAAAAACACCGCCACCCTTAAGGCGGCACTGGAGGCGCGCACGCTGCTGGTCCACGAGGTGGACCATCGGGTGAAAAATAACCTGCTGACTATGGCTTCCATCGTAAAAATGCAGGCACGCATCACCACCGATTATCGGCAAAGGCAGACACTCATGTCGGTCCTCAACCGAATAGAGGCCCTCAGTACAGTTCAGCGAAAGCTGTTCACGCTTGACGACGTGTCGAAGTTCGATATCTCAGAGTTCACAAAGGAATTGGTGACAGATCTTGTCGATGCCACTGGCCGCAACGACATCCGTCTGTCTTTGGATCTTTCGCCGCTGCTCGTGCCCGCTGTCAAAGCCACGCCTTTGTCGCTGATCGTCAATGAGTTGGTCGGCGATGCAGTTCGACGCGGCCTCATGGACGGCGGCGGCGACATCCATGTGGTGGTCAAACGCCTCAACGGTCACTTTCTGATCCGTGTCGAGGACACATCCGAACCAGTTGAGCCTGATATTGAAAGCACCGAGCTCGGACGCATGTTGATCGAGGCGTCTGCTTTGCAGCTCGGCGCCGAAATCGAACGGAAACAGGATGGCCGCAAGACGGTTGTCGACGTGGTGCTACTTGTCGGCGACAAACAGGAGAATACGCATTGAAAGTGATGATCGTCGAAGACGAAATGCTGCTCGCCATGGAGCTTGAAAGTGAGGTGGAGATGGCGGGCCATCAGGTCACAGGACTTGCCATGAGCAGCAGCCAGGCGCGTGAGCAGATCTGCACTTCGAAGCCGGATTTCGCATTCGTCGATATCCACCTCATGGATGGCCCGACCGGGATCGACGTGGGTCGCGAACTAGCAGCTGCGGGCATCCCCTATGTCTTCGTGAGCGGCAATATCAAGAAGATCCCGGAAGGGTTTGCCGGCGCACTCGGTGCAATCGAAAAGCCCTACACGATGAACGGAATGAAAAATGCCCTGACTTACATTTCCGCAATCGTCGGAGGCGACGAGAGTGGGTCGCCGCCCGCAAGTCTGGTTCTGGCGGATGACGCGAATGCAGGGCGGTTTGGCTAAGACCCAAGGAGGAGCGTCGGCCAACACGGAGCGAAAATGGGAGGAATTGATGAGTGACAACCAGAACATTTTGAAAGAGGTCAAACCGAGTCTGCACGCGTTGATCGATGAGCTCGTCGCTAAAGGTGCCGAGAGATCCGCGGTGATCTACATGATCGAGAAGGAATCTGCCCAGCTTCGTGATACGATGAAAGAGATCCCAGATCACCAGATCGCCGAGCCCTCAAACGATTGGCCGTCGGCGATCAAAGCCCAGTAAGTCTTGTCTTGCTTGCCTTCAAGGTAATGATCGCATCGGGCATCATGGTGGGCGGTTGCGATTGCAGAGTTGCTAGCATCGGCATCCTCGGCTTGACGGTCTCGCTCAGCGTAGGACGTCATCGTGTTAGATCATTTCGCGTATCGCGTGAATCACGCGTGACGGATCATAGGGCTTAGTGAAAAAGCGGCCGACGAACGGAAGGGTATCATCGCTCATGTGGCGATGACCCGATGACCCGATGATCTTGACTGGTGGCCATCGATCTCGAACCGCGGCCGCAAGTTTCAAGCCATCCATGCTGCCAGGCATATCGATATCGGTGAACATCAGACGAACCTCCGGATGTGCGTCGAGCAGGCTGATGGCGTCGTCAGCGTTCGATGCTTCCAGCACCTGAAAACCTTCGTCCTCTAGCAATAGCGCAATATCCATCCGAACGAGAGCCTCGTCCTCCACGACAAGGACCGTTATACCGTTGCCGCCCATCCCCAACGCTCCATCATGATTTACAGGCAGATAAATTGGTCCAAGAGCATGATAACGTCTCTCGTACGAATATGATCCGCCAGGTTCGGGAATGTCTTCAGTAAGTGTTTAAACCTTCCGATAACGGATACCGTATCAAACAGCTTCCGCCGACTGCCGCACAAGTCTTGCTAGCGGACCCGCGGCGTGGCATCGAAACCCATTGCGATCGAACGTGATCGTCGGCGCTGCCCCCAAGAGCGAGGCGAGAGCCGAGCGAACATATTTTGTGCCGTAGCCCTGCCGCGTCGGTTGAACGACTTTGGGGCCGCCCGATTCGATCCAGTTCATTGAAAACACGGGCGGATCTTCCTCCGAAACGGACCAGGCAATGTTGACGCTGCCGTCGCCTTGAGACAGTGCGCCGTACTTGATGGCATTCGTCGTCAGTTCGTGGAGGCAAAGGGCGATGGTTGTCGCAGTGATCCGTCCGACAAGGAGGTCCGGGCCGGCAATATTGATCCGAGTCAAGCTCTCACCGTTATAGGGTGCGACGGTTACCGCGATCACGGATAACAGTGAGATTTCGTCTCCGCCTGCTTCGAACACTGCGGTGTGGACGTCGGACAGAGCACGAAGCCGGCCTGTGAAATCTGCCGCAAGCTCATCAACCGTAGACGCGCCGCGTCGCGTCATTTGAAAGATCGAGGTGACGCTGGCAAGAATGTTCTTAATCCGATGATTGAGCTCCAGCCGCAGCTCGACCTCGCGCTCAATGGCATCGCGCACCTGTTTCTGGCGCAATCGGACGAGCAGATTGGTCTGGATGCTATTGGCCAACTCCAGTCGCGCGACTGGGCGTGTATAGAATTGGAGGCGGGCGCTGGGCCAGGCGTTTTGAAGCTGAGTGCGGATCTGTGCAACGGGAGCCGCGCGCTCAAGCAGGACCAGGATTGGCACTTCGGACCAATCAGGCTGGCCGGCGAGATGATCGCCAATGGTTGCGACGACGGGCGGGCTCAGCGCCTCATGGGTGATGAGGATGACGCCCGGCAAAAGCGCTAAATTTTCAGCTAGGTCCTCGCCAGCCTGGCCACGGCGGACTGCGATGTTCTGCTCCAGCAAGGACGCCTCGATGTAGTCGGCGTCTTTGCGAAACGGGGCAAGTATGAGCACCCAATCAAGTTCACTCGGTGTTTCATTCATTTCGGGTCAGGAAGAGGGTTATAGGAAACGACGCTGACGCTGCCGCTTTCTATCAGCAGTTCCTGAATGTTGAGGTCATGGGGACCGTGGCGCTTTTTGACGACGGTGATGTTACGGCGCAGCCGACCCTCATGCTCCATGATCCGCAGCAGGAGCACGGTGTCGCCCAGAAAGCTGACATCTACGTCGATGCCGACATTCTGACCGATCAGGCCGTGCTGAGCGACAATCAGCATCGTCAGCACGCCCGAACGAGCCAGGAATTTGAGAAGGGATTGGATGTCGCGGACCGCCTTTTCCCGATGCGGTAGCGAGTTCAGATAGCCGGTCAGGCTATCGATGACGACGACGCGGACTTTGTTTTGCGTCACCGCGTCCTGGACGATTTGACCAAATTCACCCGGTGAGATTTCGTTCGGATTGAAATCCCGCAGGATGAGCTTTCCATCCTTATGGAACTGCCGAAGCTGCATTCCCAGGCCTTCCGACCGGCGGAAGAACGTTTCCAGCCTCTCTTCGAACAAGAATAGCGCAACGTTCTCGCCGCGGTCGAGTGCTGCGGTCGCATAGAGTGACGACATAGTCGACTTGCCAGTGCCCGACTGTCCGATGACCAGCGTCGTAGTTCCAGCCTCCTGGCCGCCGCCAAACATGTCGTCGAGCGCTGCAACACCTGATTTGATCAGTTCCGGCTTGGTGGCCTCAGATGCAGTGTTGGGCATAATACGAGGAAAAACGATGACCCCTTCACCTTCCCGGATTGCCATGTCGTGATAACCATCGGCAACGGGGACACCGCGCATCTTGGAAACTTCCACACGACGCCGCACAGCGCCGTACTCCTCCAGTGACTTGTCGAAACGGATGACCCCATGAGCAAGCCCCTCTACTTCCTCGCCACTGCGGTCATAGCCGGTTGTCTGGGTGTCAAGAAGAAGTGCGACGACGTTGCGCTTGGCAAGAAAGGACTTGAAACCGATCAGTTCGCGACGAAACCTTGGGGAGTCACCGGTGATCAGGCGGATTTCGAGGAGGGAGTCGTAAACAAGGCGCCGCGGCTTGTGTTCTTCGATCGCTGCCTCGATCGCCTTTCGCGTCTCGTCGAGCCTGAGGTCTGCGGTCAGAAATATGCTCTGGTCATCGGCTTCGCTGACCGAGCCGGATGTCGATAGTTCTTCGACCCGAATGCCGTCGAGTGTCCAGCCGTGTGAGACAGCAATGGCTTCAAGCTCTGCCGCCGTCTGCGACAGTGTCACGTAAATGCAGCTCTCTCCCGCTTCCACCCCGGCGCGAAGGAACTGTAGCGCTGCTGTCGTCTTTCCGGAGCCCGGAGCGCCTTGCAGCATATAGAGATTGGATGCCGGCAGACCACCACGCAGAATTTCGTTCAATCCGGAGATGCCTGTGCTGACAACCGCTGGCGCTTTTCGTTTCGGCATAACTCATCTTTCAAAACTGTTAGCGTGATCCGGGCCGGAGCGCGCGCATCATCGTCGTTGAAAGATGCCTTCTCGTTATATTTAGGTTTCTCGAAACATCAATGACAGGCTGGTAGTGGTGAAGCCGCAGACCTGCCTAAAGGGAGTGTTACAGCTTTACAGCAGGCTCGCTCTCATCGCGGCGGACGAACCTCGTCCTCGCGCTCATCGTTCTTGTCCAACGTCTTCAGCGCCTCAATGATGTCGTCATAGGAACATCCGCCACGAGATTGCTTTCTTACCTGCCGCGAATCCTCTCACATTCGCCAAATGGTGTGGAGCTTGTCCAGAGCTGCTACCAAACGTTGTTGGACTGCAACATCCTCTCCGCTGACGACCGTTATGATGTCGCGCATCGCGCCGCGCATGCCGTGAAGCTGGTCGACAAGATCCATGACAATATCAACTCCGGCTTCGTTGACGCCCATGCCGTGCGTCAGATCTAAGATCAGCCGGGCGCGAGCTAGATCTGCATCCCGGAAGCGGCGTTGGTGCTCGGCGATCTGCGGCGCCAGCCAACCTTCCCGGATCCACAGTTCGAGCTCGGTTACTTCGATTTTGAGGCGAAGACAGAATTCATGATCGTCCATGGTCAGCCCTCCATGCCCTTTCTCGGATTTTGTGTCGTTCCAGAAGCCCAGCGTTTGATGAAGCTGGTCAGATCTTCGTCCGGACGGTCGGGCAACACGACCTTCACAGTCACATAGACGTCACCGGCGCTGCCATTTCCGCGCGGCACACCCTTGCCCTTGATACGCAAGACCTTGCCGCTGCTGGAATTGGAGGGGAGGGCTAGGTCGATTGGGCCGGAGGGAGTGGGCACGCGCACCTTGCCGCCAAGCACGGCCTCGCTCAGCGTGATTGGCAGTTCGAGGCGGATGTCGTCACCGTCGCGCGTGAAAAAGCGGTGAGGCCGCACCCTGATAACGATCAGCGCGTCGCCGGCGGCACCGCCCCCGAACCCGGGTTCGCCTTTGCCCCGCAGCCGCAGCGTTTGGCCATCACGTGTCCCGGGGGGAACCTGCACTTCGATAGCCGGACCCTCGGGTAGCTTGACCTGGGTTTTTGTGCCCTTCACCGCATCGAGAAGATCGATCTCCATCGAGAAATGACGGTCTCGTCCCGGCGCGCGGAAAGCGGATCTGCCGCCGGCGCTGGCGCGGCGCGAGAAAAAGCTTGCAAACAGATCGTCCGCATCGCCAAAATCGGCAAAGCCGCCAGAATTGTGATAAGGCTCACCTGGTCCGCTTGCTGAGGCGTAGTCACGATAGAAGTTACGGGGCGCCTGTTCGGCACCCGTCATATCGATCTCACCGTGGTCGAAGCGGGCGCGCTTCTCTTCATCGCTCAAAAGCTCGTAGGCGGCGGAAATCTCCTTGAACTTGGCCTCGGCATTTTTATCGCCGGGGTTCAAGTCGGGATGCAGCTTCTTGGCCAGCTTGCGGAACGCGCTCTGGATTTCCTTTTGCGGCGCATCCCGTTTCACGCCCAGAATCTCGTATGGATCTCGGCTCATACATATCTCCTGTCACAGGTAACATACACTGCGATCAATTCCGCTCTAATATAGGCGGCCCGGTCTCCGGTTTGGAGGGCAAGGGGAGAGGTCGATTGGGTCCCACTTCGCATGAGCGGGACCATTTGATCACCGCTCCGCTATCGGACCACGAGGAGGAGAGGGCCCCCATCGCGGATCAGTTCGAGCGCGAGGATTGCCGGCTTGTCGGCAAGCGCCTTGCGCAAATCCGCGACGGAAGAGACCGGCGAGCGATTGGCCGCCACGATTATGTCACCGGCCTGCAATCCGCTGCGGGCCGCCATGCTGCCCGAGGTGACGCCTTCGATCACAACGCCGGGGGCACCGGCCTGGCGAGCCTCCTCGGCAGATGCTTCCCGCATTTTGGTGCCATCGAGGGGCGTGCCGGAGAGGTCGGCGGACGACCGGTCTTCCGACGTGATCTTGACAGCGATCACCCGCTCGCCATCGCCGCGCTTTACCGTCATGTTGATCCTGGTTTCGACCGGGGTGAGGCCGATCCGGTTCCTGAGATCTGTTGCGCTGTGGACGGGGCGATTGTCGATCGCAGTAACCACGTCGCCGGTCCTCAATCCGGCCCGCGCAGCCGGCGAACCGGCTTCGACGCTGGCTATCAGGGCGCCGCGCAGCTTACCGAGCTTCAGCGCCTCGGCCACGTCGGGCGTCAGGTCCTGGATGCCGATGCCGAGCCTGCCGCGGCGGACCTCGCCATGGGCTGCCAGCTGGTTCATCACCGATAGGGCCATATCGCTCGGGACTGCGAAGCCGATGCCGACATTGGCGCCGGCGGGGCTGAGGATCGCCGTGTTGATCCCGATCAGCTTGCCATCGAGCGTCACGAGTGCGCCGCCGGAATTGCCGGGGTTGATCGAGGCATCGGTCTGGATGAAGTCCTCATAACCTTCAATATTGAGCCCGCTGCGGCCGAGCGCGCTGACGATGCCGGAGGTGACCGTCTGACCAAGTCCGAAGGGATTGCCGATCGCAACGACATAGTCACCGACCTTCAGGGCATCGGAATCACCGAGCCGGATGGCCGTGAGGTTCCTGGCATCGATCTGGAGCAGCGCGATGTCGGTCTCCTTGTCGCTGCCGATCAGTCTTGCCGAGAGCTGCCGGCCATCCTTCAGCGTGACAGAGATCTGCGTGCCGCCGTCGACGACGTGATGGTTGGTGAGCACATAACCCTTGGCGGCGTCGACGATGACGCCCGAGCCGGCGCTCATCCTGGCCTGCTGCTGTTGCTCCGGCAGGTTGAAGAACCGTCGGAAGTTGGGATCGCTGTAGAGCGGATTGTCTTGCGCAGGCGCTCGCGAGACGACCGCGATATTGACGACGGCGGGTGTGACCTGTTCCAGCATCGGCGCCAATGTCGGCAGGCCGGTGGACGAAGAAACCGGTCCTGCCATCTGCGCAGGAAGCGGGTTCATGGTGAAAAGAATGGCTCCGGCTGCGACGGCTGCGGAAATGGCGATCGTGCGAAGCCTCGGGGCGAGATCGAACATCGGTTGCTCCTTGAATCTAATGATTGGCCTCCCTTCGGGCACGACGCACGAAGGACTTGGAAAAAGAAGCGGGTCCGAAGATCCGGACCCGCTTCCATAGGATCAGGCGGTCGAGAGCGGGCGGTTATGGCTGAGCCAGATGTTGCCGACGGCGAGCACCGCGACGACAATACCGGCCACGACATGGACCCACGTTGCAGCCGTCACGCCCGCGAAGCCGAAAACCCATGGAGCAACCACGGCCCAGACGCCGAGCACAAGGTTGACCCATTCCTCCGCCTCGTAGAAGGCATAGAGGGCAGCGGCGGCGATCACGGCGATGGCCGCGCCGACGATCCAGGCATTCCAGGCGGCATAGGTCTCTGCGGTGAAGCCAAGCAGCCACGGCGAGACCAGAAGACCAAGACCGGCAACGATATTGACGATATCGAAAGCGGTCCGGTTGTTCGAAGACAGGGTTTTCAGCATCGTTCATTTCTCCTCATCGGTTGGTTGCATCATCAATGAACCGTCTCCTGCGTAGAGGAGACGGATGCGGCGGCAGCGCTTGCCGCGCCGTCGCCGCAAAGCTCGGTTGTTGTTGGATCAGGAGTCGGAAGAAGTGTTGTTGCTGCCGATCCGGGCAGGAATGGCGCCAGCTCGTCTTGAGTGAACGCGCCATCGGCGATTTCATGCAGCGCAAGATCGCTAACGCTTGCATGCGGCAGATCACGCCTCGGCTGCGCACCGCGGTTGAGGGCACGGGCGCGGGCAGCTGCGGCCATCGTCAGCGTAAACCTGTTCGGCACAATCTCCTGGCAATCGAAAACGACATGCGGGTCCATGGGCGCACCTCATGCAGCTTTCCGATCGGCAGTGGTACGGTCCTCAACGTCTCGTTCGAGCGCAAGCAGCGCCTGCTCGACCTCGTGAAGGCGCGACGGACGTTTGTTCTCCGGGATGCCTTCGTTGGCCGCCTGGTCGACCAGATATTCGGTCCATGCCCGGTTCATCAGGATCGAGCGCTTTGCTTCGAGGGGCAGCGTCGGATCACAGGCGACATCCATGGGTAAGGACAATGTCGCGGGCCCGGAAGCATCGTTCCGTTCCGCCGCCTCGTCCATTGCCTGACCGTAGCTCTCCTGAAGCGCGGCGAGGCCGAGCCGCTCCAATGTCGCATCGGAGAAGGCGTGAAATGGCTGGTTCGCTCGGCGGCGAATTCTTTGCTTTGCCGGAGCCGCAGCCTTGCTTACCGGACGCTGCACGACATAGGTCAGACCCTGCCGCTCGGTATAGCGGATGGCGGATCGCAGCGTTGGAAATTCCAGCTCCACCTGCGTCAGCGTGTCGGTACTGGCGGTATAGCCCATTAAAGGCTCGATGAACGGCGGGCTGCGGCGCTCGAAGACAAGCCACCAGCCTTTCGTCCGCGCGTTGCTTGATGTCATCGCCGAGCGGGACGGCCTGAAGATGCGGGCGACGGCGTCCTCGGGAAATATAGAACGGCCGACAGACAGAGCTTTCCGCCGGTTATCATTCGAAGGCCGGATATCGAAAACCGGCCCCTTGCCTGGGTGATGCGTCTCTCTGAAAATCTCCATCACTTTTTTATCCCTCCCTGTTGGCGAAGGATGCCGGCGGCCCCCTTAAGGCCGGCCGCCGGACGGTTGCACTGGTTAGCTCTTGATGGCGATCCGCTTGACCTGCGTCTGCGCCTTTTCGGTCTTCGGCAAGGTCACGGTCAAAACGCCGTTCCTGAAGCTGGCATCGACCTTGTCTTCGTCGACTTCGACGCCAAGCGGAATACGGCGCTCGAAACGGCCGTAGTAGCGCTCGGAGAACTGACGATCCTTGTCTTCGCTCTCGGAGCGCTTCTCGCCCTTCAGCGTCAGGATGCCGTCGTTGAGCAGGACTTCGATGTCCTTTTCTTCGAGGCCCGGCACTTCGGCCGTCACCTTGATCTCCTTGTCGGTGTCGGAGATCTCGACACTCGGCCAGCCGGCACTGAACGCAGAGCCGTTTCCGAGGGACGGCATGCCGGAGCCGAAGCCGCGGAAGACATCGTCGAACAGGCGATTCACCTCGCGGTGAAGCGACAGGAACGGATCACGGTCGTCATCGCGCAGGACAGTCGGAACCTGGTTGCCATTGTTGCGGCCCCAGGGGATCAGGTCACGAACACTCATGGTTTTCTCCTTTCGGTTGGTTCGATTGGCAAGCTTCTCTGATGGTGCCGGACGATGTGCCCGGCGCCGTCTTTGCCAACTGTGCTGTTGCTGGAGCTTAAGCCGCCTGCTTCTCGGCGTCGATTTGCTTGATCTCGGCCTTCGGCAGAGCCGTCTCGGTCGCGATCTCGATTCGTCGCGGCTTCATCGCTTCCGGGATTTCGCGCTTGAGATCGATGGTCAGCAGACCGTTGACGAGACCGGCGCCGACGACCTTGACGTGATCGGCGAGCTCGAACCGGCGCTGGAACGAGCGGCCGGCGATACCGCGATGCAGATACTGCACATCGTCGGCATTCGCCTTCTGACCCGATACGAAGAGCATGTTCTGCTCTTGCGTGATCGTCAGTTCGTCCTGCGAGAAGCCGGCTACCGCCATTGCAATGCGGTACTCATCCTCACCGGTCTTGACGATGTCGTAAGGCGGCCAATTGTCGATCGTCTCGATGCGGCTTGCAGCCTCGAGCGCGTTCAGCATTCGGTCGAAGCCGATGCTCGACCGGAACAGGGGAGAAAAATCGAGGTTTGTCCTCATAACCATATCCTCCTTGTAAGCAACATGGATACAAGGAGACGCCAAGAGCACATGGCGCCTCCTGGACTTGTCGATCCCCATTGGGCAATCGAACAATATTGATATAATTCAGTAGTTTGCAGTTTCAAGAGCTGTGGAATTGCCTGGTGTAAAAAATTGATTTTTTCGTCTCCGTCACCAGATTCCGGTGAACTCAGATGTGAACAGATCCAGAAAGGAGTACCGAATATGACAATGACTTCCGACGACGTAACCGCCATCCTTGGGCCTGTCGACGAAACGCTGGTGGCGGAGGTCGTTGCGACGGGTGCGACGCAGGCTGAACTCTCCGAAGCGTTTGCCTGGGCCAACAACGACGAAGCCTTGATAGGTGAAGGGCGGCGTCTGCCGAGCGGCATGGTTGCCACCCTGGTCGATCTGCTGGTTTCAGACGAAGAGGACCCGGAATAGGCAAGGCGGGAGTCAGGCCGCCTTGCAAAAGCTGCCTGGTCTATGCCGTCGTGAGTACCCGAATGTCGCCGCGGCGATCGACGACGTCTACCACGACACTGCGTCCTGAGCGGCGAACTGCGACGTCGGCCGAGCCGTTTCCGACCCGTAGGTGTTGCAGCATTACCTCATCCATGAACGAGGGCAGTTGCGGCTCGTTGAAGCTGATGATCCGAGCATCCGGCTCGAAGTCGAGGCCGAGACAGGATTGCAGCAGAAGGAGGGGTGCTGCAGCCGCCCACGCCTGTGGAGAGCAGGCGACAGGGTAGAAGGTTGGCCCCTGAGCCCGCTGGCGTGGCAAGCCACAGAAGAGTTCGGGAAGACGGCGCAGGTCGATATATGTCGAAGATGCAAAGAGCCCTTCGAAAATTCTTGCCGTTTCAGCTCGGTAGCCATAGCGGGCGAGGCCGCTAGCGATCATTGCATTGTCATGCGGCCAGACAGAGCCATTGTGATAGCTCATCGGATTGTAGCGTGCCTCGGTGGAGGCGATGGTTCGGATGCCCCAACCGCAGAAGGACGAGGCGCTCATCAGTGTCCTGGCAACCTGGACGGCTCGCTCGGGATAGGCGATACCGGTGAACAGGGCATGACCGGCATTTGAAGAGCGGACCCTGCAAGGCTGCTTGTTCCCATCGAGCGCTAGCACGAAAGTGCCGAGTTCCTCGTCGAAGAAACTCGTATCGAAGGCACGACGCAGGCCTTCGGCCCGTGCCAGGAACTTTGCCGCGCGTTCAGGTCTGCCGAGCCGGCGGAAGATCTCGGCTGCGGACTGCCAGGCACCGTAGACGTAGGCCTGAACCTCGGCAATGGCGATCGGGCCTTTGGCGAGCGTACCATCGGCGTGGAATACCGAGTCGTGGCTGTCTTTCCAGGCCTGATTGATTAAGCCTTCTTGCGTTAACCGCCCGTATTCCACGAAACCATCGCCGTCGCGATCGCCGTGCGCGTCGATCCAGGTGAGCGCTGCCTCGATATTTGGCAGAAGATGGTTGATCGTGGCAAGGTCGCCTGTTCGCTTCAGGTACTCCCCTGCCAGCAGGACGAACAATGGCGTGGAATCGATGCTGCCGTAATAGCGGCGGAAGGGCACTTCACCCAGTTCAGCCATTTCGCCATAGCGCACTTCGTGGAGGATCTTTCCAGGTTCGGCGTCTGCAGCCGGATCGACTTCCGTGGCCTGGTTTGCGGCCAAATGGCCAAGGACACCGCGGGCAATGTGCGGATCAAGCCACAGCGTTTCGAGCGCGGTAATCAGCGCATCACGTCCGAAAACAGTGCTAAACCAGGGGATGCCGGCATAGGGGTAGGGACCTTCGGGCTTATCGGTCGTTAGCATATATAGATCGGAGACACTGCGCCGCGCCACCTCGTTGAATATTTCGTTGGACGTGACGATCGATGCCGCGCGGGAGGAAGAGGAGCGCAATGCACGGCGCGCATCCCGCAGGCCCAGAAAGAAAGACTGGTAGCCGAGAGGCCGGTCTTTGTCTTGGTCGCAGCAGATCCGGATGAACAGCGACCGCGTTTCATGTGGCGCCAGATCAAGATCATAAATGACATGATCACTCCCAAGTTCGTCTGGGCGGGGATCGAACGACAACTGCGTGACGCGCTTCAGATCGTCGAGGCCGATATAGGAGAGAAGAACGCGATCCTGTTCCATCACGGACGGAAGATGGCGGCCCCTCCTCGCCCTGACGGTTCCGCGAACCTCGAACAGATCGGCGAAGTCCGCCCCGAACGAAATTTCGATACGCACTTGTTGTCGTCGCTCGTCGTAGTTCCTTACGGCCAAGCGCTCGTAACAACCGGCATTCCACAGAAAGCGTGTCCTGCGCATATGAATGAGATCATGCTCAAGTGTGAGCTTCCCCGTCTCATCAAAGAGGTCGGGATTGGTGAGATCGCAGGTCAGCGTCGCATTGTCGTCGCGCAGCGTCGACGAGAGAAGCATCGGGCGCTTGCCGTTGATCGTCAGATGGAGATGGGAGAGGTACCGCGTGTCCCGATGGAAAACGCCTTCCGGGCTGCCGGGCCCAGAAAGCGCGTCACCATTGTGGTCGAAGACGGCGAATGTATCGCCGTGCTTCAGGGTGCGCGGCCGTCGCTCTTGCAGTGATGCTGTGGCCGGAATGAAAAATTGCGCCATCGGTGCCTGCCCCCCTGCTGGCGCGGAAGCGTCGTGTACAGAAGCGATCGACATGCTACTGGCCTCCGGATTATGCAACGACCTGCAGATCGAGGTCCTGCCCGTTGGCACGGCGCAGTGGGGCCGCCTTGGTGCGGAGTGAACCCCTCGGGCTGGACCATCGAAACAATGCAAACTAAGCCGCCTGCTGGGCGAGTTGGGTTTCAAATTCTGCTGGCGACAAATAGCCAAGGGCTGAATGCAGCCGTTTGGCATTGTAAATCTGCTCGATGAACTTAGGCAACTGTTCGGCTACGTCAGCGAAAGTCTCGTAGCCTGCTGGGTAGATATCCTCCACTTTCAGGGTCTTCATGAAGCTCTCTGCCTGCGCATTGTGATAAGGGTTGCCGACGGCGCTCATAGACCCCTGTAAGCCTGCCGCATCGAGCGCTCTTCGGTAGGTCTCACTTGCGTACTGGCATCCGCGGTCCGTGTGGTGAATGCAGCCGCGTGGGGGCTTTCTGTTCTCGATCGCCGAACGCAATGCTGCCAAAGCGAGCGGCGTATCCAGGCGTTTCGACAGGCCATAGCCGACGACTTTCCGGCTGCAGGCGTCGAGAATGACAGCAAGATAGCAGAAGCCAGCGGCGATGCGGATGTACGTGAAGTCCGCCACCCAGACCATGTCAGGCCGCGACGGGATCACATTGCGATAAAGGTTCGGGTAAATCGGCGAATCGTGGTTGCTATCCGTCGTGCGAACATACCGCTTGCGAGGCTTGATACCGAGGCCATTGGCCCGCATGACGCGGGCGACACGCTTGTGATTAACGAGGTGGCCTCTTCGCCGAAGCTCGTGCGTCACGCGCCGGTATCCGTAGCAGGGCAGCTCGTCCTGGATGTCTTCTATGATTGCAACCAGCTCGCTGTCGCCGAGATTTAAAGCTTTTGCCGTTGATTGGTAATAATAGGTGCTCCTCGGGAGATCGATCATTTTGCACCCCCGTCTGACAGAGCAGGCCGGGGGCCGCTGATGATGGAGGAGCTCGCGCTGTCGGCGGCGATCGGCTGGCGCGGTGTTTTTTTCACCAGGTCCAGCTCCATTGTAAGCTGGCCGACCTTGCGTTCGAGCGCCGCGATATGTGCTTCGTACTCCGCAATGACGCTGGCCTCAGCTTCTTCATCGTTCAGCTCGCCACGATCGAACTGCGTTAGCCATAGCTGTATGAGATTGGCCGAAACGCCGTAGGTGCGCTGCGCGTCGCGCCGCCCGATGACACCGTTTCGGATATCCTGGCAAAGCTGTAGTTTAAACGGTGTCGAATGCCGTCGATATGGACCTCGGGACTTCATGAGCCTTCTCCGATTGAGGCCCGCAGAGTGTATCAGTTTTTCCCTGCCCCGTTGTCCAGCCCGAGGGGTTCACTCCATAACCGGCTCAGTTCCGCGTGGAAACCAACATTCGAGTCCTTTCACATCAATAGATCCGGTCTTGTTGGTCATGGGAGTGATCAGTCGTGTTGGAAAGACAGCGTCGCACCGAAGCGTAAAACGACTTCTTTGCGCCTTCATTCGAGCCATTCACGCGGCCCACAAGATTTTCCTGAGTAGCCGCTCGGCTTATTGGGGCTGTATGTCCAGCTTATGTTGAAGAGCGGACTATCTCAGTTCGGACCACAAAAGCAGCCATTCATTACTGACAGGCTCGGTTTCCAACCATTGAACGGCTCTAAGTGATATGCCTCGTGGTAGCTCTACTGGGACTACCTGTTGCCGCGCGCTCTTCTTGAAGAACCGCTTCGCTGGTTGAGCTAAAGCGCGTCCACAACAGCGCTGCCACAGGCCACGGTATCCGCGTTTCCACCGAGGTCCCTAGTCCGCAGGTTCTTTTCCGACAGAACCCGCTCGATCGCCTTGACGATAGCTGCTGCCGCTTCGGGATGACCCACATGCTCCAGCATCATCGCACCTGCCCAGATCTGCCCGATCGGATTGGCGATGCCTTTTCCTGCAATATCCGGTGCCGATCCATGGACGGGTTCGAAGAGTGACGGAAACCGCCGTTCCGGGTTGATGTTGCCGGATGGAGCTATACCGATCGTGCCGGTGCAGGCGGGGCCGAGGTCGGAGAGAATGTCACCGAAGAGATTGGAAGCGACGACGACGTCGAAACGATCCGGGTTCAGCACGAAATGCGCGGCGAGAATGTCGATATGATATTTGTCGTAGCGGATATCCGGAAAGTCTGCTGCGACGGCTTCTACCCGCTCGTCCCAATAGGGCATGGTGATCGAGATGCCGTTCGACTTCGTCGCCGACGTCAGGTGTTTGGCATCCCGTTTGCGTGCGAGTTCAAAAGCGAAACGTGCGACGCGGTCGATACCTGTTCGGGTCATGATCGTTTCCTGCACCGCGAATTCCCGGTCGGTTCCGGCGAACATGATGCCGCCAACCGAGGAATATTCCCCTTCGGTATTTTCGCGCACGACGACGAAATCGATATCGCCGGGCGTCCGGTTGGCCAGCGGCGAAGGCACGCCCGGCATCAGCCGGCAGGGGCGCAGGTTGACATATTGGTCGAACTCGCGGCGAAACCGGATCAGCGAACCCCAGAGCGAGATATGATCCGGCACACGGTCGGGCATGCCGACGGCGCCGAAATAGATTGCATCATGTCCGCCGATCCTGTCCTTCCAGTCATCTGGCAGCATCTGGCCGTGTTTTGCGTAATAGTCGCACGAGGCAAAATCGAAACTGTCGAAGGATAAGCCGATATCGAATTTGCGCGCCACGGCTTCAAGCACACGCACGCCTTGCGGCACAACTTCCTTACCGATCCCGTCTCCCTCGATCAGCGCAATCCTCATCCTATTGGCGGTCATGATCTTCCCCTTCTGATCTCAATTGGCGACGATGCCGCTGTCGAGCAGGTCGGTCCTCTGCCCGCGCTGCATCGCGATGCAATTTACCGGAAATCGCTGTTCGAACATCGCGCCGCGATCTTGCAGCCGCCCGAGAAAGCGGTCGAGATGCTGCATGGCGCGGGCATGCACGTCATGCAGCACGACAAGCGGCCAGCCGATGGTGGCGACCTGCGTTAAGGCGGTTTCCACCCAGCCTTCATGATTGGCAAAATCGCCCGGCACGGCGTTCCACAAGATACAGGTGTAGTGCCTCTCGGCGAGATGATCGACGGCCTTGGTATTAAGCGCCCCGTCCAGCCGGCCCATGCCGCCATAGGGGCGGAAAAGCCGGTCGGGATGTGACAATGCACCGATTTCATCTTGGGTGCGGTCGATTTCCGACCGGATGAAATCGCTGTCGCCCCGATCCCGAAACGGAATCGAGTGGCTCCAGGTATGATTGCCGATCCAATGCCCTTCCGCATGCGCCCGTTCCGTCGATGCGCGATGGGCGGCGAGCCGGCTCCCCACAACGAAAAAGGTCGACTTGATGCTTCTACGGGCGAGGATGTCCAGCACAAGCGGAGTGACGTTGGCGTCTGGGCCGTTGTCGAAGGTTAATGTCACCTGATGCATGGAAATCCTCTCTGGCCGCCATCGGCCCGGTCCTCAATCATCGGCATGGGCAAACACGGTCTTGCGGGCGCTAAGCAGCGACGGCACGAAGGTGAGGAGCGCGATGACAACAGTGATGACGATCAATACGGCGCTGATCGGCCGCTCGACGAAGACGGCGAGATTGCCCTCCGAGATCAGCATGGCGCGGCGGAAATGTTCCTCCACCATCGGGCCGAGCACGAAACCGAGCAGGAAGGGTGCCGGATCACAGCCGATGCGGGTCAGGAGGTATCCGCCGAGACCGGATGCCGCGAGCACGTAGAGATTGATCTCGATGCCATTGGCGCTGAACGTGCCGATGCAGGCGAAGGCCAGGATGCCGGGGAACAGCACCGAATAGGGAATGCGCAGCATCCGGACCCAAAGACCGACCAGCGGCAGGTTCAGCAGGATGAGCATCACATTGCCGATCCACATTGAGGCGATCAGGCCCCAGAACAATTCCGGCTGCGAGACGATCACCCGCGGGCCGGGCTGGATGCCTTGCACGACCATGGCCCCGACCATTAGCGCCATGACGGCGTTGGAGGGAATGCCGAGCGTCAGCATCGGGATGAAGGAGGTCTGTGCGCCGGCATTATTGGCGCTTTCCGGTCCCGCAACGCCTTCGATTGCGCCCTTGCCGAACTGTTCCGGATGTTTCGAAAGCCGCTTCTCCACGGCGTAGGACGCGAAGGAGGACAGGAAGGCACCGCCGCCCGGCAAGACGCCGAGGAAGGAGCCAAGCACGGTACCGCGGAAGATCGGCCCGGCGCTGCGGCGGAAATCCTCTCGGTTGGGCATTAGCTGGGTGATTTTGTGGACGGCACGGCTGATCCCGTCACTAGCTTCGAGATTGCGAAGGATCTCGGCAACCCCGAATATGCCGACCGATACGGCAATGAAGTCGATGCCGCTGCGCAGCTCATCGAGGCCGAAGGTGAAGCGCGTCGCCGAGGTGAAGACGTCGGTTCCCACCTGGCCCATCAGCAGACCGAATGTCGCCATGGCGAGACCCTTCAGCAGGGAGCCCTGCGAAAGGACGACGACGAGGATGATACCGAGCAGGGTGAGCGAGAAATATTCCGGCGCCCCGAATTTCAGCGCGATCTGGCTGAGCATTGGCGATGCCACCGCCAGCACCAGCGTTGCAGCCGTGCCGGCCACGAAGGAGCCGATCGCCGAGATGGAGAGCGCCGGGCCGGCGCGGCCCTGTTTCGCCATCGCATAACCGTCAATCGCCGTCACGGCGGTGGACGGTTCGCCCGGCACGTTGACGAGGATCGCGGTGATCGAGCCGCCATATTGGGCGCCGTAATAGATGCCGGCGAGCATGATGAGCGCGATCAGTGGGTTCAAGCCCAGCGTGATCGGCAGGAGCATGGCGATGGTGGCGCTCGGGCCGATACCGGGGAGGACGCCGACGAGTGTACCGAGGATGCAGCCGATCAGGCAGAAGAGCAGCGCCATCGGAGTGGCGGCCTGGCTGAAGCCAAGCAGGATGCCGTTGAAAATATCCATGATGATGAGACCTCCCGCGGCTAGAAGAGAGCGGGGTTGAAGAGATCGACCGGAACCTGCAGGCCGTAATAGAAGACGACGACACAGAAGGCGGTCATGCCGATGACGATGGCGAGGCCGCGCTTGATGCCGATCGTGTGGCTGGCTGCTACCGCAAGCGCGATGGTGACCGTAAGCGCCGGCACCAGGCCAAAACTCCGCAGCATCAGGCCAAAAGCGACCGGAGCTGCAATCACGAAGAAGATCGCGCGCCAATTGAGCGGCGGGCGTTCGACCTGCTGCTCTTCCTCGCCCTGTGCAGGCTTGCGGGCATTCATCAGGATGCCGATGCCGAGTAGCGTAAGGATGATGCAAAGCGCGAGCGGGAAGAAGCCCGGTCCCATCGCCGCCGCCGTGCCGATATCCAGTGACGACAGCGTGTTGGCTGCGAAAAACAGGCCTATTCCCAGAAAAAACAGACCTGAAGTCAGGTCATCTCGATCCCAAATCATGGCAATTCCTCCTCAGTGCCGTCGATGAAGTCCGGCCAGCTTACACCGGATTGTGGCCGGCGGATCTGGCCGAATATCCCGGGCCATAAAGCTCTTCGAGGACTTCCTGCGTGTGCTGGCCGAGGCCGGGAGGATCTCGCCTGACGCGCGGGGCGGCGACATCCTTCCAGGGCATGCCCGGAATGGTGACCTTGTCTCCGGAGCCCGGCGGATATTCGATTTCCATTAGCGAACCGCGCTCGAGGATATGCGGCATGGTCACCACTTCCGGCAGGGTGAGGATAGGTTCGGAAGGAATGCCACGCTTGTCGAGTTCGGCGAGCCAATGGTCGGCCGGCTTCGTCTTGAAGACGGCGTAGATCATCTCCAGCATCTTCACGCGGTTGATGTTGCGGTCGACCTGTTTCTTGAATTCCGGGACATCGTCGAGGAAGGCGAATTCCGGGATAGAGATGAAGGCCTTCCAGGCCTTTTCGTTGGTGACCGCCATGACGAATTCGCGGTCGGAGCCCGGGAAGCTTTCGTAGGGAGCCATCAGCGGATGGGCGTTGCCGACGCGTGCATAGGGTTTTCCGGTCGCGGTATAGGTGACGATCTGCTGGTTCAGCACCATCATCAGCGCGTCCAGCATCGCGATGTCGATATAGCGACCCTTGCCGGTTTCACGGCGTTCCATCAGCGTCGCCATGATCGATACGACGGCGGAAAAGCCTCCGACTATATCGGCGATCGGCCCGCCGGCCTTCATCGCCCGGCCGTCCTTCTCGCCGGTCTGAGACATCAGGCCGCTGACGGCCTGCACCATCAGATCGATGCCTGGGCGATGCGCCATCGGCCCGGTCTGGCCATAGGCGCTGATCGAGCAGTAAATGATATCCGGCTTGATCTTCGCCACGGTCTCATAATCGAGGCCGAAGCGCTTCATCGTGCCGGGACGGAAGTTTTCCACCACGATATCGGCGGTCTTGACGAGGTCGAAGAAGATCTGCCGGCCTTCCGCGGTGTGCAGGTCCACCTCGACGGAGCGCTTGTTTCGGTTCGACGACATATAGGTCGCAAAGGGAGGGCCCCAGTAGCGGGATTCGTCGCCGGTGCCCGGCATTTCGAGCTTGATAATGTCGGCTCCGAGATCGCCCATCAGCATGGTCGAATAGGGACCGGCGAGTGCGCGCGACACGTCGATCACGCGAATGCCGGAGAGTGCGCCCTTGTGTTCGGTACGGGCGTCGTTCTGGGAGTTGATGGTGTCCATTTATAAAAGTCTCCTTGTCGTGAGAGATGGCCTGCGGGTCAGACCGCTCTCACGGTGTTCCTGATGCTGCCGATACCCTCGATGCCGGCTTCAACGACGTCTCCGTCCTTCAGCCAGATCTGCGGGTTGAGGCCGAGGCCGACGCCGGAAGGCGTGCCGGTGGTGATGATGTCACCCGCTTCCACCGTCATGCCGGCCGACAGGCTTGAGAGGATCGCGGCGCAGTCGAACACCATGTCCGAGATGAAGGCGTCCTGGCGGATCTCGCCGTTGACGGTGAGCCAGAGCCGGTGCTCCTGTGTCACATCGAACTCGTCGGCGGTGACGATCCAGGGGCCGATCGGGCAGGTGGTGTCGAGCGCCTTGCCCTTGAACCATTGCCCATGCGCGCGCTGCAGGTCGCGGGCGGTGACGTCGTTCAGTACCGTGAAGCCGAAGATGTGGCCGAGCGCATCCTCCACCGAAATGTCGCGCCCGGTGCGGCCGACGACGAAGGCGAGTTCGACTTCGTAGTCGAGCTTCTGAGTATTGCCGGGAAGGCGGATTTCCGCTTCGGGGCCGATAACGGTGGTCGGAGGCTTGGTGAAGAACTCCGGCAGCGGTGGATATTCGGCCGGCACGCCCCGCGCTCTCGCACCTTCCTCGATATGGAGTTTGTAGTTGCGGCCGACACAGAAGACGTTCTTTGCCGGGCGAGGGATGGGCGCGAGCAGCTTTGCGCCGGCGAGTGGTGACCAGAGATCGGAGCCTGCAGCCTCGACGACCTGTCGGAGGGCGGCGAGCATCGGCGAGTTTCGGACGATATCGAGCACGGAGTTCGGCGCCGGGCCGCTTTCACCCGACTTCCAGGCGGAGGCAATATCGAGGATGCGATCTTCTACGACCACGACCGGACGCGATCCGGATTCGGTTTCAACAGTGGCAACTTTCATGAATATATCTCCTGCGAACCGGTCAGGCGGGTTCGAACATCGGCAAGGTGATCTCGTCTGAGACTTCCTCGTAAGTAAGCCGTACCGGAGAGCCGATCGATAGCGCCTCGGGCGTGGCGGTCTTGATGTTGGAAACCATCATCGCGCCTTCCTCCAGTTCGACGAGCGCAACGACCAGCGGTCCCTGTATTTCGAAGCTGGATTTCGCAGCGACGGTGAAGGTGTGGATCGTTCCTTTACCGCTGACGGGCATCCAGGCGAGCTTTCGCGAGGCGCATTCCGGGCAGATGTAGACGGGGTAGAAGGCATAAACGCCGCAGTCTTCGCAGCGCTGGATCTGCATGTGTTCTGCCTTGCAGCTATCCCAGAAAGGCTGGGAGATCTTGGAAGGCGTGGGAAGGGAACGGGACATGTGCAGGCTCCTCAGTCGCGGCCGAGAATGGCGATGGAATGGTTGGAGGCAACGGCGCTGACATTCGTCACCAGGCTGAGTTGCGCATCCGGCACCTGCCGATCGCCGCATTCGCCGCGGATTTGCCGTGCCGCCTCGATGATGTGATTGATGCCACCTGACGAACCGAAGGAGAGCAGGCCGCCGTTTGTGTTGATCGGCAGTTCGCCGCCAAGCTCGATGCGCCCGCCTTCCGCAAACGCCCCGCCTTCTCCCTCGGCGCAATAACCGAGCGCTTCGAACTGCATCAGTACGGTGATGGTGAAACTGTCGTAAAGCTGCGCGACGTCGATATCGCTCGGCTTCACTCCCGCGCGGCCGAAAGCTTCCTTCGCGGCGACGGACTGGACGGAGCGGGTAAGGCTGTACCGCGACTTGTCCTCTGGCCGGGCGCCGGTCGCCCGGGCCAAGTGGGCGAGGTGATAATAGGATTGCGCTTGGCCTGTGCCGAGAATGCGGACCGGCTTCGCCTTCAGGTCGCGCGCCCGTTCGAGCGAGGTGATCAGGATCGCGCCGGCGCCGTCGCAGATCGGGCTGCAGTCGAGCAGGCGCAGCGGTGTGCTGACCATCGGCGAAGCTATGACGTCGTCGATCGTGATCGGATCGCGCTTGAATGCCTTGGGGTTCATCGAGGCGTGCTTGCGGCAGGCTACCGCGATCGCCGCCAGCTGTTCCGATGTGGTGCCAAATTCATGCATGTGACGCTGCGCCATCATCGCATAGACGCCCGGCACGGTGATGCCGAAAGGCACTTCGAATTCGAGCGGATGGGCGCCGTAATCTATATAGGCTTTGAGACCGGTGCCCTTAGGCACGCCGCTCAATGTTGTGTCGCCGCGCAGCAGCAGCACCGCCTTGCATAGCCCGCTTTCCACGGCCCATTTGGCGACTTGCACGCCGTTTAGATAGGATTGGCCGCCCGTGCGCAGCGTATCGCAGAACGTCTTGCAATGAAGACCGAGATGCTCGCCGATGATCATGTGGTGGCGAATATTGTCGTTCAGGAACGTGCCAGAGGTCATCAGGCCATCGATATCGTGCTTGTCGATGCCAGCATCCTCGATCGCAAGCATTGCCGCTTCAATATGGAGTTCGGTGGGATTGGTGCCGACGAGACGACCGACGGGCGGTTCGCCAATGCCGGCTATGACGGCTTCGGAGCCTGGATGAGGCATGGTCTACTCCGGGATGTGAGATATCGTCGCCGGCGCGCGGCCAGCGGAAAGTCATGTATCGTGAGGTTGGAAGGGGCCGTGTCAGCCGGCCCCCGATTTCGTTTCAGCTCTTCGGAATGCCCGCGGCTTCGATGATCTCGCCGTAGCGCTTGCGTTCGGTATCGGTGAAGGTCTGGTATTCGGCCGGCGTAGCGGTCGCGTAGACCTCGCTACCGGTCTTATCCAGCGCGGCGATGACGCCCGGATCCTTCAGCGCCCTGTTGATGGCGTCCGCAACCTTGTCGACGATGGCCGATGGCGTGCCGCTGCGGGCATAGACGCCGTACCAGGAGTTCAACACCACGTCGAACCCCTGTTCCTTCAAAGTCGGCAGATCCGGGGTGAACTTCGAGCGCTGGTCACCGGCAATGCCGATCAGCTTCAGTTCACCCGACTGCAGGCCCGGCTGGAATTGCGCGAGCGAATAGAACATCATGCTGGTCTCGCCGCGTATCAGGTCGAGAACCGACTGGGTGCCCCCCTGATAGGGAATATGGCGCAGCTTGACGCCGGTCTTCAGTTTCAGAAGTTCGGCGCAAAGATGCGCCGATGTGCCAATGCCGGCTGAGGCGTAACTCAGATTGCCAGCCTCTTTCGCCTTCGCGACGAACTTGGCGACATTGTCGATCTTGCTAGAGGTCGGCACAGCGAGGATCATGCTCTGGCCTGCAACGCGCGCCACGGCGGTGAAATCCTTGGCCGGATCATAAGGCAGGGCCTTGAACATGTTCGGGTTGGATACCTGCGTCGCAACCGTGCCCCAGAGCAGCGTATAACCATCCGGTGCGGCCTTGGCTGCGCGTGCCGTTCCGGGGATCGAAGCGGCACCACCTTCGTTCTCGACGATGAACGGCTGTCCAAGATATTTTTCAGCGACCGGAAGCACGATGCGCGCCACGCCGTCTGCGGCAGAACCGGCAGGCAGCGGCACGATCATATGGATTGGACGGTTGGGATAATCCTGCTGGGCAAAGGCAGAATTTCCCAAAGCGAGCACGAAGCTCAGCGACAGGCCCATCAATTTCACGGACATTCACTCCTCCCAAAGTTTCCGCATATCGGAAATATTTCCGTATTTCGTAAGGATGCGCTCCGCATATGGGCTTGTCAACAGGACGCCGACACGTTTTAGCGCGGAACGGCCCAATCTTCCATTTGACATATGTCCCCTCGCCACGCATTTTATTTTCGAATAGTGGAGATTTCTCCGCAATGCGGAAAATGGAGATGCAATGAGCTATTTGGCGAAAGAGGCATTGGCGGATTTATTGGCACGGATCGGCATGTCTTCCGACGCGTCGCCAGGATCGAGCTACGCCTCAGTCGAGTTCACCGGCGCTGACCCCGTCGTGCCGAGTCGTTATCGCCCAGGCCTTGCCTCGGCAGTAGCACTGGCGGCGAACGCGGTCGGTATATCGGAGATCTGGCGGATGCGCGGGGGGCGAACGCAGTCGATCGGCGTCGATTTGCGACGTGCAGCAGTACCCGGTCTCAGAACGGTTTCCTATCTGCGTCGCGACGGCCATCCGTTGCAGTTGCTGAGACCCGCTTCAGAGGACAAAGTCTTCTTCGAAACGGCTGACGGGCGGCGGATGTACCTGCTGCGGCACGCCTTCTACCATGAGCATTTCAGCCGCCTCCTGGCTTTCCTCGACTGCTCGTCCACGACGGAATCGATCGAGAGGGCTGTCAGCCGCTGGAGATCCGACGATCTGGAGGAGGCGTTGGCCGAAGCAAAGGCGATCGGCGCGATTGCCCGTACGCAGGATGAGTGGCTAGGAAGTCCGCAAGGCCGGCATCTTGCGAGCCGTACGCCTGTCGAGATTGAAAAGATCGGCGACGGGCCGGCCATGCCTTTTGAGGCCGGCGACCGGCCGCTTTCCGGCATCCGTGTTGTGGATATGGGCCATGTGCTTGCCGGACCGGTCGTCTCCCGCCAGCTCGCGGAGCAAGGTGCCGATGTGCTGCATATCTCGGCGCCGCACCAGCCAGACCCGACCCATATCGTCGTCGATACCGGGCTCGGTAAACGCTCCGCTTTTGTCAATCTCGACAGTCCCGGCGAACTCGAGCGGTTCCGCGAGCTGGTCGCAGGATCGGATGTCTTCGCCCATTCCTGGCGGCCGGGTTCGCTTGATTCACGTGGGCTTAGCCCACAGGCGCTGGCGAAGCTTCGTCCGGGCATCATCTATGTCTCGGTCAGCTGCTATGGATACGATGGCCCCTGGGCCAGCCGCGCCGGCTATGATCCTCTGGGCCAGGTCGTGAGTGGACTTGCCGTAGGGGAGGGAAGCATTGATAGACCGCAGCTCGCATCCACCTTCACGCTGAACGACTACCTTGCCGGTTATCTCGGTGCCGCAGGCGTCACCAGCGCGCTTCTGCGCCGGGCGCGAGAGGGCGGCAGCTATCACGTCAAGGTATCGCTCACGTCCTGCTCCATGTGGCTGCAGGAACTTGGCCAGCTTCCCCGCGAGGAGTGGCCGGATGGATTGCACGGCATCAGAGCATTGCCCCGGCCGGCTGACGACGAGCTTACCATCAGCAATACGGCGTTCGGTGCGATCGAGCATCCGCTGCCGATCGTCCGTTATTCGGAGACGCCCGCGCGCTGGGATATTCCGCCGGAACCCGCCGGTGCCTCCCAGCTTACATGGGGTTAAGGTTTTGCGTTTGCTCTTGACGGCTCAGCCGGCATGGGGCGAATGAGAGAAAAGTGAATATCAGCGAGGCAATCGGTGAGCAGCAGTCTTCCTGAAGACGACGATCCGGACTTCATCAAGTCCTTGGCAAAGGGGTTGGCGGTCATTGAATCGTTCGGACCCAACTCGCCGTCGATGACCTTGAGTGCGGTTGCGCAGAAAGTGGGCCTGAGTCCCGGTTCCACACGCCGCGTGCTCGTGACGTTGTCGAAGCTCGGTTATGTCATCTATGACGAGAGCGACCGCCGCTTCCATCTCTCCGCCCGCACGTTGCAGCTCGGCTATTCATACCTCGCCTCGCTGCCGGCCTTCAGCCTCATCCAACCGCGGCTCGTCGAACTTTCCGACAAGCTCGACGAGTCCTGTTCCGTCATGACACTCGATGGCCGCGAGGTCGTTTGCATCGCCCGCGCCACCGCAAAGCGCCTGCAGCGCGACTACATGTCCGTCGGCACGCGATTTCCGGCCAACGCCTCGTCCTCCGGCAAGATCATGTTGAGCGACATGTCAGAGGCCGAATTCGCTCAGCTTTACAGCAATGATGATGTCCTGCCGGCGGTAACACCGTTTACGATCAACGAATTGCCCAAACTGCGAGAGCAGATGGAGCAGGCGCGTCAGCAGGGCTGGATCTACACGAACCAGGAAACGGCCCTCGGCATGGCCTCGTTGGCGGTGCCGATCCGAGTCGGTGGACGAGTACGCTACGGCCTGTCGACCAGCGCCACGATCACATACGACGGGCCAACCATAGTCGACAAGTATTTGCCGGAATTGCTCAAGGCCGCCAAAGCCATGCAAGGCTTTTTTGCAACCCGTTCATGATGCGGCTCTGGCAGATTTCTCTGCTTCGGATCAGGTCCTTATCGGCAGCTCATCTATGCCACGCCTTGATGGTATCATGGTGTGTTTCGGCCGTTTCATTGCAGGACTTAGTCAAGCCTGTTTTATAAGTGCCGGGGTCATGGTCGTTTTCGACGTCTCGTGATGATGCTCGGGTCGGATGCCACAACGTGTGGAGCGCTGTGCGATCGTAAGCGCCATCAACCGAGACAACAAGGTCACCACAACCACCGTCTCGGCTGGACATCAAAGGCCTAATTCGACCCTGCGATTCTCGGGTCAATGTTAGACGAGGATCAAGCCGTTTCCTTGCTCCACTGGAATGAGGTGCCATCCAAGCCCATTTGAGCAGCCGGATTACCACTTATCAGTCCTGGGCCGCCTGTGCCTTTTTGGAACTGCAGGTCGACGGTTCCAATCTCATCCAATCCTCCACCAAAATGTCTCGCAGAACGGACGATCGAACCCGGCATTATGGGCGATGATCAGATCGGCTGGATCGATCAGGGACCGAAGCGCCACCTTGTCGATAACCTCACCCGCCACCATGTCGTCGGTGATGCCGGTGAGCCTGGTAATCTCGGCAGGGAGAGGCCCGCTCGGTTTCTGTAGGCCGCCGTAAATTCCCGTGATGTCGCTGATGGCGCCTTGCTCGTCGAATGTGAAGGCGATGACGCCGATTTGCATCGAAACCGTTCCCAACGTTCGATGTGACGACTGCCCGGTCTGTGATGGCCGGGCATTTTTTTGGTCAGCGATCTTTCTATCGCAAGCCCAACCCGTATCTTACCCGTGGTTACTGATAACCGACGCTGGCCACAGATGCGGGAACCAATGGCGGCCGATCATCACGGTAAGGATAAGCCCCACTCCACCGTACAGTGTTGCCGCCCACGAGAACCCGACGCTGTCGATCAACGGTCCGGACACCAGGAGGCCGATTGGCAGACCGTAAACGGCCTGCATCCTGATCCCCATGATCCGACCGAGAAGGTCGGGATGCACCCCACGTAGCAAAAGAACAGATAACGGCAGGAGACATAGGATCGAGGCTGCGCCAATCATCGCAAGGACAGTCAATCCCATAAGCATGCTTTCAGTCTGACCGAGCAATAATATCAGGCAATGCCATACGGCGCCGAAGACCAACATCATCCGGGCCGGTCGCACGGAATGGCCCAAGTGGCCAAGCAGCAACGAGGCCGCCAATGCTCCGATGCCGGTTGCGGCTGTCAGATAGCCCAAGCCGGCCTGGCCAGCCTGATACACTTCACGTGCGATGTAGGGCAGAAGGCCCAAGGTGAACGGGAAGGCCATCAGGTTCACCAGAAAAGCCAGTAGCATCGCCGCAAGGTGGGGCGGAGAGTTTCCCAGCGCTCTCAAGGCATCGATGAAATCCTTTACGGGCGTGAATGGCAGCACAACCCCGCCAGCCGGGGGTTTGGAAGATGGTTGATGGATGCCAACCATCAAGGCTGCGCTGGCAAGATAAAACACGACAATGAATGGGTAAGCCCATTGGATGCCGAGGAGCGCAACCACACTCGCGCCGGTCAATGCTCCGACAATCCGGGCGGAATCGGTGGTAATCCGCGACAGGCTGATCGCACTCATGAGACGGTCACCTGCCACCATCCGGCTTGTCAGCACGTTTCGCATGCCCATGTCGGAAGGCCGTAGAAGGCCAGCGAGTCCGGCTATGACAAGAGCTGACAGAGGCGAAAGGGTACCAGTTAATGCCAAAACGGCAATCACTACAGCGAGCAGTGCATAAGTGGTTCGCATGTAAAGAATCACGTTGCGATGCCCAAGTCGATCGCCGGCCAGGCCAAAGGCAGGGGCGATCAGCGTTCCGAAATACTGCAGCGAGGCGAAGAGTGTGAGCAACGGAACTGAGTTCGTTTCAATGAAAATGAACCACCCCAAAATGATGGTTTCCATCTCCGTCGCGCAGGACGTCATCAGATCAGAGGACCATTGGAAACGGTAATTACGAACCCCAAACGGGGAAAGCATGGAGGGCCGTTCAGTCATCTTCATCTATTCGCAAACTTCCCGCCTGGTTAATTGCCGCTTGCCGTCGTTCAGCTTCCGAGTGTCGCCTGGAACTGAATTGGGGTTTGGCGGCCCCGACCAGCCGCCAATAGATGAGCAAGCTGCTCTATACTCGTGCAGCGAAAGCGGGACGACGGGATCCCATCTTGAGCAGAAAGTAGATCGCCCCGCCGATCGCCACTCCGAAGAACCATCCGTAGGTGCCCCACCACGATGGCAGGATCGACGTGAAGGTCGGCAGGATTGAGGAGAACAACGCGCCGATCGCCAAGGCGATGAAGGCTGCGCCGTGCCAACCGTTCTGATAGCGGAACTCTCCGCCCTCATTGTAGAGCGCGCCCACATCCAGCTGGCTGCGGCGGATCAGATAATAATCCACCATCATGATCCCGAAAATCGGCCCCATCGTCGAGCCGATGAAGTTCACGAAATGGGCAGCACCCGTTTCCCACGGCGCGAATGGATAAAGGAGCAGCGCAATCAGCGCGGCGATATATCCGCCTCGCTTGAAGCTGATATGCCGTGGGAAGACATTCGCAAAATCGAAAGCCGGAGATACGAAATTGGCGACGACGTTGATGCCAAGCGTTGCTACCGCGAATGTCAGAGCGGCGAGAAGGGCAAGGAACCAGCTGTCGAACTTTGCGGATATCTGCTCGGGGTGCAGGAGAACCTCGCCGTAAACGGCAAAGGCTGCCGTTGTCGTGACGCCAGCAACGAGGCAAAAGGCGAGTAGATTGATCGGCAGGCCCCAGAGATTACCCTTGCGAAGCGCCTTCTCACTCGTCGCATAGCGTGAGAAATCACAGAAATTGAGATAGAGCGCTGCGAAATAGGTGATCCAGGTTGCAGCGACCGCCGCCAGCGCCGCAAACGAGCCGGGCTCGCCCGGAACGCCGGCGTCCTGGGTCCTCTCGATCAGTACTTCGCGTGGTATTTCTGATCCGAAAGAGAACGTGCCCGATTTCACCACCAGGTAGACTGCAAGGATCGGCATCATGACCCACACGGCTGGACCGGCCCAGTCCTGGAATTTGCGGACCGTTTCCATGCCGCGCTGGATGATCAACAACTGCAACGACCACACAATCACGAAGCAGATAAGTTCCAGCGTCGAGTGACCGAGCATGTGGCTGTTCTGATGGAAGGCAAGCAGACCGTCGTTGCGGATCAATAGCGCAACAATTGCACCCGAGGCCGCAGCGGTTTGCGCTCCATACCAGAAGCAGGCGACGATGGCGCGCACAAGCGCTGGCACGTTGGCCCCGAATGTGCCGAACGACGCTCGGGCAAGGACGGGAAACGGCACGCCGGTGCGGACGCCCGCATTGCCGACCATGCTCATGAGGACGAAGATCACCAGCGACCCGATACCGATCGCGATGACGAAGTTGATGAAGCTGCCGCAAAGAAGAAACAGGCTGGCGGCGAGATAGTACCCCCACAAGCTATGCACGTCGGACGTCCAGACGTTGAAGATACTGAATGCGCCCCACTTGCGTTCCTCGGCAGGCGCTAGATCCTCGTTGTACAATGATGGTGACGGATTGCTGACTTTCACGACTATCCCTCCTGTGCCTCCTCCAGGCAGGACATAATTGCTCGATTTCCGTTGCTGACCGAGGTACAATAAGGGTTTTAGGTGCTCCTCTCGATATCCGCGTTAGCGGTTCTTCCAGACAGGTTTGCGCTTTTCGGCAAAGGCACGCGGCCCCTCGATGAAATCCTCGGTGCCGGTCAGGTTGGAATGTATCGGGTAGACGGTCCTGATGGCCTCCTCCAGTGTCGGCTTGTCCATCGAGGCATACACGGCCTCCTTGGCGGCACGCACGGCAATGGGCGCCTGTTCCAAAATCTGGTCGGCCCAGGAGAGGGCCGCATCCAGCGCCTTTGACGTCGGGACCACCTCGTTGACGAAGCCGAGCCTGCGCCCCTCTTCCGCCGTGACCCTTCGTCCGGTCAGGATAATTCCCAAGGCTTCCTTTTGCGGGATGATGCGCGGCAGCCGCTGAACGCCGCCACCTGAGGCAATCATGCCCACCTTGCCTTCCGGCAGGCCGAAGTAGGCGTTCTCCGTCGCGATAATCAGGTCGCAGGCCAGCGCCAGTTCGAACCCGCCGCCCAGCGCCAGGCCGTTGACGGCCGCGATTACCGGTTTTGCAAGATCGAAACGCATGGCGAGCCCACCGAAACCGGTTTGAGGCCGCGGCCCTCGTTTGCCGGCGGCCTGGGCCTTCAGGTCATTACCGGCCGAAAAGGCCCGGTCGCCCGCTCCGGTTATGATGCCGATCCACAGATCGTCATTCTCGGCGAAATCATTCCAAACAGCCTCCAGCTCGTGGCTCGCCTCGCGGTTCAATGCATTGGCCACTTCCGGCCGGTTGATGGTGACGATGCGGATATGTCCGCGATCTTCGACCTTGCTGTAAACCAACTCCATCCCATTTACTCCCATTGTCTTGCCCCGAATTCAGGTCGTCGGCGGCGCCCAGTGAATGAGGGTCATTTCCCCACTCGGCCCCGCCGGCACGAAGCGGCCTTCCAGCGCCATGCCGATCGCCAGTTGAGACGGCTCGACGTCGACGACATTGCCGATGACGCGTACATTGGAAGGTTCATCCAAGGTGACGAACCCGACCGTATAGGGCGTGTTGGAAAAGCCCTTCGCGGTCGCGCGTCCGACCGTCGTATGAGTATAGAGTGTTCCCCGTGGCACCACCTCCACCCATTCCAGGCCTGTGGACCGGCAGCTTTGACAGGTAACGCGGGGCGGCCAGCGATGCGTCCCACAATCGCCGCATTTCTGGATTTTCAGCTTTCGTTCGCGCGTAGCTTCCCAGAACGGCGCGAAGTTGGGATCGGTCAGGTCTGGCACCGGAATTTGGTCGAAATCAAACATGTTTTCCTCCAAGAACTGCGAAACTGCCGTCGCCCAGTTGGCCCCAGCCGGTCACGGCAACAAGCCGGGCGTTTTGCACCTGGCGGGCGCCGCATTCGCCGCGCAACTGCCGAACCGCCTCGACGACATGATTGAGGCCCGCCTGATGCGCCTCGGAAAGCATGCCACCATGGGTATTGATCGGGAGCTTTCCGCCCAGGCGGATACCGCCATCGGCGATCAGCGTGGCAGCTTCGCCGTGTCTGGCAAAACCGGCCTCTTCGATCTGATGCAGCACCTCGAAGGTGAAGCAGTCGTAGATCATGGCGGCGTCCATGTCCTCAGGGCCGACGCCCAGGTCCGCCCACACATCGTTGGCTGCCTGGGTAAGTCCTATTTCCAGGAATGGCTCCCGGTTGGATGTGTCGTCGGGAGAGTTTCCTTGCGCCTCGGCAACCGAGAGAATGCGGATATCGCGGCCGTCATTGCGGGCCGAAACGATCACGGCGCTCGCGCCATCCGTTTCAAGGCAGCAATCGAACAGCGTATAGGGATCGGCGATCAGCCGGCCGGCGAGATAATCCTCCATGGTTAGCTCACGGCCATACATCTGGGCCCCGGGGTTCAGATTGGCATGCGCCCGCGCGGCAATGGCGATTTCGCCAAGGGTGCGTCGGTCGAGCCCGTATTCGTGCTTGTAGCGCTGGCACAGCACTGCATAACGCTGAGCCGGGGTGTTAATCCCATAGACATGCTCGAGATGGCGCCGGAACGGTTGACCGGGGAGAAACGAAGGTCGATCCGCCTTGCGTGCTCCGGAGCTTCCCTTCAGCCCGCGAAACAGCAGCACATGCCTGGCCGCCCCGCTCATTACCGCCATGGAGGCGATGCGCAGGGCTGAAACGGCGCTGCAGCCGCCCATGTCGACCGTCGTGCGAAAGCGCGGACTTAGCCCCAGCTCGGCCTGGATGACGTCATCGCCAACATGGCCAGGATAGGGAATGATGCCGTCGATCTGCCTGGGGTCGATCCCGGCGTCGGCGGCTGCGGCTAGCACGGCCTCAATTGCCAGCAGTTCGGCTGACCCATCCGCCTTCCTGCTGTATCGTGTATTGCCGACCCCGATGATCGAGGCTCCGTTGTCTCCACCCGGCACTTGTTTTCCTCCCTTTACCGCTTCAATTCCAGACGACCCGTGCGTCGACGATGGATATGTGGTCCCCCGACACCATCACCGGGTTCAGATCGACCTCTTGCAATGCCTCGCCCTTCTCCTCTGCCCACCGGGCGAAGGCCTCCAGAAACGACAGCAGCGCCTCCCGATTGGCGCCGAGCTGTCCGCGATAGCCGTCCAACAGCGCATTCACCCTATTATTTCTTGACAAAAGATCGCTCAGCATCGCTCGTGTCGTCGGCAGCACCGTTGCGGCGACTTCGCTATGAAGTTCGGCAAGGGTTCCGCCCAGCCCGGTGACGAGAACCAGCCCAAAGGATGGGTCGCGCTTGATGCCGACAAGCAGTTCGATGCCGCGCTCCATCTTCTGAACCAGCACGCGGACATGATTTAACCGCAGGCGATGGGCGATATCCTCGAACGCCGCGGCGGCGGCCTCCACCGCCTTCATATCCTTCAGGCCGACAGCGACACCACCTTCATCGGATTTGTGGTTGAGGTCTGGCGAACTGAGCTTGAGCACCACCGGGAAACCGATCCGTGACGCAGCTGCACCGATCTCCCCAGAATCCAGCGAAGCGACCACGTCGAAAGCGGCACAGGGCAGGCCCGCCTCCTTAAGGTCGCTCAAGGCTTCTGTAACCGTCCAGTGGCCCGAACCGCCAGCCGTGCGCGGGGCAGCGGCGGGTGCCTGTGCCAGGACGTCGATCAACTCCGCTGCCTGTGCCACGTCCCTCTGGTTCTGGCTGAATTTGGCGCAGGCCTCCGCGGCCGCCACGGCGAGGGGGAGGTCATGAAAAGCCGGGACGGAGGCCCGGTCAAAAGTCTTGTGCACGACATCCGTCATCCCGACCCAGGCGACGAAAACGTCCTGGGTGACGGCATCGGCACCCCTGACAATAGCCTCCGCGACCGCCTGCGCGAACACACCACCGGCACCCATCGAGATGAAGATCGTGTCGGTGCCCTCGTCCTTTGCGATTGTGGTGATTGCCTTGGTCATCTTGTCGGGGTTGCGCCACACACCGCCGAGGTCGGCGGGATTATGGACGCCCGGCTGCCCGGTCGCCTCCATCAGCGCCGCGGTCGTCACCGCGGAGAAGCCCGGCAGTTCCCAGCCCATTGAGTATATCTGGTCCGCCCCAAGCGAAGCGGCGCCGCCCGACACCGAAAGCAATGCAGCCCTGCGGTTGCGGGGAAGGTTGTTCCGGCGCGTTGGCCTTTGGGACAGCGTCCGCGCCGTGGCGAAGAATTCGACAAAGCCCTCGGTCTCGATGATGCCGGTTTCACGAGCGAGACCGGAAAACACCTCCCGTGTTCCGGCAACGCGTCCGGTGTGGGAGGCGACGGCCTCACGGCCCTTGCCCGATTTGCCGACCTGCAGCATTGTCACAGGCTTGCCGGCTATTCTTGCGCCTAGTGCGGCACGGCGGAAGGCGGCGCCGTCACTAACCCCTTCCAGAAACAACATGATCGATCGGACTTCCGGGTCATCGACCATGGCTTCCATCAACGGCTCGATGCCGGTCGCGCTTTCGTCTCCCGTGCTGATCATCCAGGAGAAGCCGACGCTCGAATCGCCGAACCATTGCAACATGGCCGAGAGGGTGGCGCCGCTTTGTGAAAGGCAGGCAATGCTGCCGGGAGGAACCCGGCCGTTAGCCGTGCCGGATGCGAAACTTCCATTCAGACTAAGCATGCCGTTCATCACGCCCATGGAGTTTGGCCCGATAATCCTCATGCCGGAGGATCTTGCGATCTGCGCAACCCGCTCGCGAAAAATGCGCCGTTCGTCTTCGTTGCCGCTCTCGGCGGTCACGACCACCGCCGTCGCAACGCCCATTCCGGCAGCCTCCTCGAGGGTCGGGATCACGAACTTTGTCGGCGTTACCACGAAGACGAGATCCGGCGTGGTCGGCAGATCCGAGAGAGAGCTGTAGACCGGCAGTTCATGGAGCCTGGTCCCGGCAAGGCGTGGGTTGACGGGGTAGATCTGCGCCCTTGCGCCACCCTGCACCAGGTTTGCCAGCACGCGAGCGCCATAATAGTTGCCGCCCTCCAGTTCCGATGCGCCGGCGACCGCAATAGCCCTTGGGCTCGATAGGGCTGTCCGGATCTTGGACGAATTCGAGATCATGGGATATCACCAGTTCTGTTCAGACAACGTTGTCTTGCCTTACGGGCGCTTCGCTCCGGTGTCAAGAACGCCTGCTTCATGATTGTGCGTTTTCGCGGGCTCCGAAAGGCGCCATGTCTTGTGGCACAACGCCGTCAAGTCGGGAGAAGGACTCTCTCAGGACCAGCGAATGGGGGATGACTTCGCCCGGGGCGTGAGCGGCCGAGGGGTCGTGGGAGGCAATGAAATCCAAGGCTGCCCGCCCCGCCTGATCGAAATTCATTTCCACGGTGGTCAGTGCCGGGGTGCAGAGCGTGGCAAGCCTTGTATTGCCGAGTCCCATGACGGAAATCCGTCCCGGAATGTCGATGCCTTCCGCACGCAGATGGTTGATTGCGCCGAAGGCAATGGCATCGGACCCGCAGATCAGGGCCGTGAAATCGGGGTTGCGCGTCAGCATTTCGGCGGCACCCAGCGCACCCGCCTCGGGCGTGGATTCGATGTTGGCAATGGCGTAATCCACCGAGCAGCCGGAGAGGTGGCTCGTCATAGCCTGCATGCGAAGCTTGGTCATCTGGTTGCGGGCAGGACCCAGCAAAATGCCGATCTTTGTATGGCCGTTTTCCACGATAAACTGGGCCTTTGTCAGGCCTATGGCTTCGTTATCCGCTGAGAAAACAGGGACTTCGATGTTCCGGGGCATGAGCGACGTGATTATCGTGCCGGCACGCTTCAACTCCTCGACGGTCTCCGCCAGTGCCTCATGATGCGTCCACTGATCAAAGCCGCCGCCGGCTAAAATTATGCCGTCGACCCGGTATTCCAGCAATTTCCGCAGGTATTTGATTTCCAACAGGGGATCGCGCTGCATGTTGCAGACCATGGCGAATGTGGAGTGGGCGGTTTCGGCGCGCTGGGTAACCGTTTCCGCTATCATGCCGTAATGGGCGTCGAGCATGTCGCCGATGACAAGGCCCACGACCCCTTGCTTGCCGCCACGTAGGCGTCGCGCCACAAGATTGGGGACATAACCGAGGGATTTTGCCGCAGCGTCCACCTTTTCCTTGAGCTTGATGTCCACCGGGTAGCCGGATTTGCGCAACACGCGCGCGGCCGTGCTCACGGAAACGTCTGCCGCTTTGGCCACGTCGACCAATGTCGGGTTTCTCGGTTCTCTTTCATCCGCCATCTCGTTGCTTTTCCATCCCCTTGTGCAGCCGTCGTCACGTAACGCCGCAGATTACACATAATAGCATCTAAAACATCATAGACAACGTTGTCCTGCTTCGCTAGTGTTCTCTCCTGGCAAGCTACTGACGGAGGGAGCGTCGGGAGATTTCCAAGGGTTCGGTGCTTCGTGGCGTAGCGATGCTACCCGGATGCACGGCGACACATGCTCAAATCGGGAGGAGGAGCCAATGAAACAGATTATCCGCGCTTTGGGGCTGAAGGCGGCTTTCGTAGTTGCATTAGGGGTATCGGGCGGTACCGCCATGGCCCAGGAATATCCGACGCAACCCATCAAATTCATCATTCCCTATGCTCCGGGCGGCGGCACGGATGCGGCGGCTGCGGTATTTTCCGACAAGCTCTCGCAGATGCTGGGTCAACCGATCGTCAAGGAAAACCATCCCGGCAGCAATTCCGTGATCGGCACCGCCTTGCTGTCGCAGGCCAAGCCGGACGGCCACACCCTGATGGTGGTGACGGGGGCGATCGCCAACAACCCATTCTTGTACGCCAATCTTCCCTACGACACCAACAAGCTGGTCCCGGTGTCTATCCTGACCTCGTATCCTTTTGTTCTCGGCGTCCGAAGCGACTTGCCTTTCAAGGACATGAGGGAACTGATCGCCTATGCCAAGGCCAATCCCGGCAAGTTGACGGCGGGTTCTTCAGGCCGTGGCTCCGGCGCCCAGCTGGCCCTGGGGCTGCTGAACAGCACCGCCGGCATCGAGATCCGTGAGATCCCCTTCAAGGGGGCTGGCGAAAGTCTCAACAACGTCGCCGGTGGGTTTGTCGACATGGTGCTTTCCGGTTACGAGACAGTGCGCCCCTTTGCCGAAGGCGGCAAGATGAAGTTCTTCGCCCATACCGGCACCGGCGAGATGGGCACGGAGAAGATCCCGCCCATCGCCGACTCCGTTCCGGGCTACGAGTACCAGAATTGGCTGGCACTGATCGCCCCTCCGGAAACGCCATCTCAGATCACCGACAAGCTGAATAGCGCGCTGACGAAGATCTTTGCGGAAAAAGAGGTGAAGGATCGACTGGCCGGCCAGAACATCCAGGGCATCGCAAGCACGGCCGCCGAGGCAAAATCCTATCTCGAAACGGAGATGGCGAAGAGCAAGACCATCATCGAGAATATCGGCCTGAAGCCCGAGTAAATCGTGACCGGAAGAGGCCGGGCCGCGTGCTCAAGGCATTTGGCCCGGCCTCGAAGCTTGCTCCACATATGCCAGTGAGGTTCTCAAGGTGATCTTCAAGACGAACGGGCGGGCCGATATCGAGGCCGGATTATTCTTCACTTTTTTCGGCGCCGCTACAGCAGCGCTGTCGCTGCAATACCGGATGGGCACGATAGCCGCGATGGGACCCGGGATGTTCCCCTTCATTTTGGGGTCGATTCTGGCCGTTCTGGGAGCCATCATCCTGGCAAAAGGGATACTGGGTGGAGGCGAGAAGGCCAGGCCGCTGCCGCTCCGGCCGACGATCCTGATCAGCCTGTCGATCCTGGTATTCGCATTTCTGCTGCTTACGGTGGGTCTGCTTGTCGCTCTTCCGGTCCAGGTCGCAATCGCCATGTGGGCGTCGGAGCATTTTACCTGGAAACGGGTAATCGCGCTCAGCCTCGGGTTGCTCGCCTTCTGCTACGGCGTGTTTGTCTATTTCCTCGGCATGTCTGTGCCCTTGCTCGCGGTTTGACCCATGGAATTCTTCAATAACCTCGATATAGGCTTCCACGCGGCGCTCTCGCTCAACAACCTCCTCTTTTGCTTCATCGGTGTCCTGGTTGGCACCGCGATCGGCATGCTTCCAGGGCTTGGCCCGCTGGCGACCATCGCCATGCTGCTGCCATTGACCTATACGCTCGAGCCAGTTTCCGGCCTGATCATGATCGCCGGCATCTATTACGGCGCGCAGTATGGTGGCTCCACCACCGCGATCCTGGTCAACTTGCCCGGTGAGTCCTCCTCCGTGGTATCTTGCCTCGACGGGCACCAGATGGCGCGCAGGGGCCGGGCCGGCGCCGCTCTGGCCATTGCCGCGTTAGGGTCGTTCTTCGCCGGAACGGTCGCCACGCTGCTGATCGCCGCGTTTTCGCCCGTGTTGGCGGAAGTAGCCTTTCTGTTCGGACCGGTCGAATATTTCGCGATGATGGTGTTGGGGCTCACCGCCGCCACGCTGCTGGCCCACGGTTCCTTCATCAAGGGCGTCGCCATGGTCTTGACCGGGCTGATCCTCGGTCTAGTTGGCGCCGATGTGAACAGCGGAACCTATCGCTTCACCTTCGGATCCTTCTCGCTCACGGAGGGAATCGAATTCGTTGCCGTGGCCATGGGGCTTTTCGCCTTCACCGATATCGTCGCCAATATTCGCAGCAATCAGACCCGAGAGGTCACGGCCCCCTCTCTGCGCAGCCTGACGATGACGGCCAAGGAATTCAAACAATCCGTGTTTCCGGTCCTGCGGGGCACCGCCATCGGCTCGCTGCTCGGCCTGTTGCCGGGGGGCGGCGCCATGATCTCGTCGTTTGCATCCTATGCCGTCGAGAAGCGTGTCTCCAAGAAACCCGAGGAATTCGGCCATGGTGCCGTGGCCGGGCTTGCCGGTCCGGAAGCCGCCAACAATGCCGGCGCTCAGACCTCGTTCATCCCCATGCTCACCCTCGGTATTCCCAGCAACGGCGTCATGGCGCTGATGATCGGCGCGCTCATGGTGCACAATATCGCACCCGGCCCCTATGTGATGGTGTCCAATCCGGAAATCTTCTGGGGCCTGATTGCCTCGATGTGGATTGGCAATGCCATGCTGGTAGTGCTGAATCTGCCTCTCATTCCGTTGTGGGTGCGGCTTATCCAGGTCCACTACTGGGTGCTCTTCCCGATCATTCTCGCCGTCTGCTGCGTCGGATTGTTCAGCATCGAGAACCGGGTCCTGCCGATCTACATTGCCGCCGGCTTCACCGTGCTGGGCTGCCTGTTCTGGCGCATGCGGGCGGAAGCGGCGCCGTTGCTGCTCGGTTTCATCCTCGGTCCCCTGATGGAGGAGCACTTTCGCCGATCGCTGCTCCTGTCGAACGGTGATCTGGCGATATTCTATCGCAGCCCGCTGTCCGTGGTGATGTTGTCCGTGGCGGCCGTCATGTGCCTGATCATCGTGCTGCCGCAGATACGCCAAGGGCGCAAGGTCGCCTTCGAGGAAGAGGCTTGAGCGGCACGACATCCTAACCAAGGGTTTCGTCCATTTCGGACGCTGCCCCGCCCGGAGAGCTGCCCCGCGAACATCCAGAGGGTTTTTTAATGAGATTTGTGAGTTTCAGTCACCACGATCGGCAAGGTTTCGGTCTATTGAGGGGGGATCGCATTGTCGATCTCACCGGCAAGCTTTCGCCTGACGTGGTCACTTTGAAGCAGGCGATCGCGGCTGGACTACTTGCGCAGGCCGGCACATGGCAAGAGTCATTGGACGACATACCTGTGGAGCAGGTCCGGTTGCTACCGGTCGTTCCCGACCCGGGAAAGATATTGTGCATCGGGCTCAACTACGAGGATCACCGTGCCGAAACCGCGCGTCCGACTTCAGGATTTCCGACGGTCTTCACGCGCTTTGCCGAATCACAGGTCGGCCACCGGCAGGCTCTGCACAAGCCCGCCATTTCAGACCGTTTCGACTACGAGGCTGAACTCGCCATCGTCATCCGCGCCGCCGGCTATCAGGTGCGCGAGGAACACGCACTTGATCTGGTCGCCGGTTATGCCTGCTACAACGACGGCTCCGTGCGCGACTGGCAGCGCCACACCAGCCAGTTCACGCCGGGCAAGAACTTCCCTGCCACCGGCGGATTCGGGCCGGCGCTCGTGACGCCGGACGAAGTCGGCGACTACCGGCAACTGCCGATCCAGTTGCGCCTCAACGGCCAGGTCATGCAGGATGCGAAGCTATCGGATCTGATTTTCCCGATCGAGAAATTGATCGCCTATTGCTCGACATTCACCCCGCTTGCGCCCGGCGACGTCATCGTTACGGGAACGCCGGGAGGCGTCGGCGATCGGCGGCAACCTCCAGTCTATCTTAGGGACGGAGACTGGATCGAGGTCGATATCGGTGTCGTGGGCTGCCTCGTCAATCCGGTCATCACACCAAAGGCAGGCGCGGGCACCTGACGCCACCTGCGGCCCGAGGCGAACCAGCTCATCTTCTTGCGCGGCGGAACGGAACAACATGCAAAAGGTAAATCTCGGACGTACCGGCCTGGATGTCAGCGTGGTTGCCCTTGGTGCCGGCGGACCTAGCCGCCTTGGTCTAAAAACAGGCTCTTCTGAGCAGCACGCGATTGATCTGGTACGCGCCGCCGTAGATCGGGGCGTGACGATCCTGGATACCGCCCCTGTTTATGGCACGGAGCCCGTCGTGGGGGCGGCACTTGCCGAATTGCGCGACCGTGTCGTCCTGTCGAGCAAGCTTCGCCCGACCCTGCCGGGCTCGTCCTATGAGAGCACTGATTTCATCGAGCCGTCGATGGTGTTGCAAAGCGTCGAGGCAAGCCTTCGTGCGCTTGGCACGGAAAAGATCGACATTCTGCATCTTCACGGTGTGAGGCCCCACCAATATGCCTATTGCCGGGACCATCTGGTGCCCGAGATGCAGCTCTTGCAGGAAGCAGGGAAAATAGGATTCCTCGGCATAACAGAGGCCTTCGGCGTCGATACCAAGCGGGAGGTGATGAGGCAGGCGGTTGATGACGACGCCTGGGATGTGCTGATGCTGGGGCACAACTATGTGAATCCCTCTGCCGCGCAACTGATCCTGCCTCAGGCCAAGGAGAAGGGCAAAGGCGTGATGTGCATGTATGCCGTCCGGGGCGCCCTGGCCCATGCAGAGGGTTTGCGCAATCTGGTTCAACATTTGGTGGCACAAGGCGAGGTGGAGGCCGGGGTCCTGGACGCGGCCGAGCCGCTCGACTTCCTGCTGGCGCCAGGCATCGCTCGATCCTATACCGAGGCGGCTTATCGCTTCTGCCGGCATACCCCCGGCATCGATGTGGTGATGACAGGTACCGGAAGTATAGCTCATCTCGATGAGAATATCGAAGCGATACACGGCGCCCCGCTTCCGTTGGAGATTCTAAAATGCCTGTCGGACGCATTTGGCCGCGTTCGTACGGCCACCGGTGACCCCGTGTGAACGCCCCCTGCCACAGCAAACGGCCTGGAGCCTGCGATGACGTGCGCGAGCTGTAACCGGAGGCGGGTTTGACAAGAAGATTCACGCCCAAATGGCAATTGCCGAGCTTCGCCGTCAGCACCTTCGTGCTCCATGTCATGCTCCACCAGGTGGTGATCATGGTCGCGCGGGTGACGACGTCATACAGGATCGTCGAGATGGGTCTGTCGGACCTCTATATCGGCGCCGTGGGGGCCGTATTTTCGCTGCTGCCGTTACTCCTCGCCACGCGCGTGGGCTCCAGGATCGATACGAATGGCGCGCGCGGCGCATTCCTGCTGGGTGCCGGCTGCGTGCTGATATCGGTCTTTGGGCTGTTGGTTGCCGGAAACTCGGCCCTTGCTCTCCTTGGCTTGACTGCGTTTCTCGGCACCGGGCATCTGCTCTGCCTGCTGTCGCAGCACGCCACGGCGGCCGATCAGCCCACCGATGCCCTTCGCGAACGTATGTTCGGTCACTACACCGCGTTCATTTCGTTTTCCCATATTGTCGCGCCTCTGGTGGTTGCCCTGTTTGCCGGCGCGGGAACAGTGCCTCATACGGGGCGCCTGTTCGCGGCGGCGACGGTGGTGGGCGTAATAAGCCTTGGCTGCGTCCTGCTGATGCGGCCCGCCGCCAGGACGGCCGTCGACAGCAAACCCGAAATCCAGCTTCCGGTTCGCCAGTTGCTTGGCCAGAAAGGTGTGGTCTCCGCCATACTGGCCGGAGTCGGGGTCATATGCGCGGTCGACCTGCTAGTGATCTACCTGCCCGTGCTTGGTGCACAGGCGCTGATCCCGGCCACCACCATCGCCACTCTGCTGATGGTGCGGGCGCTGGCTTCGCTGCTTTCGCGTCTGTGCTTCGGCTGGCTGCTTTCCCGGCTTGGCCGCCGTGTCCTGCTGGTGGGGGCACTGCTGGCGACGGGCCTGGGGCTGACGCTGCTTGGTCTGCCGCCATCGGAATGGGTGTTTGGATTGGCCTTGGTGCTGATCGGGATTGGCATCGGGCTGGCCACGCCGATCTCGATGTCCTGGGTCACCAGCATTGTGCCCCCGACGAGCCGCGGACTGGTATTGTCGCTGCGCCTCACCGGCAATCGCCTGGCGCAGTTCCTGTTGCCCATGTCGGTCGGCGTGGTTGCCGCCGGGGCAGGTGTCTCGTCGGTGTTCCTGCTCCTGTCGGTAGGATTGTATGGTCTTGCCTATTGCAGCCACTCGGCCCTGCGAACCGATACGAGCCAGCCCTGACGCTGGCCCAACGGGCCATCTGGCAGTGGTTGTGACTATTTAAAGGACGACGTGGTTAAAGGTCAGGCGGTGATGGCCCCGGTTGTTAGGAGAAGATGGAGATACCGCATATGCGCGACCGGTCGTAATAAGTTGGGGAGCTGCATCCCTGGCGGCTCGAAAGTCAGGATAGTGTTCCACGAGTGCGCTCTAAGGATCTGCGAACTAACGGTTTAGGACCAGTTAGCGATTTTGGGCACCGGTCACCGGTTCGGATCCATTCAAGGCCTCCCAACTTAGTTGCCGCCTTTGAGGTTTCGGCTGCCAGGATCAGTTGGTATTTCACTGTTTTTTAATCAAAGCCCCTCTAAATTAAGGGGTCCGTATGAAGATGGACTCACCTGTTCCCTATTGCAATGAATCTGCATGAAGCGGGAGCCCCCCGCCCTGGAGAATATGGTGTTTGTCCTTATTGCTAACCTTCGGACCATGATCAAGCTTGTCGCATCGTTCAGCTTAATCCTCCTTGTTGGTCTTACCGTCAATCTCGTCACAGTCAATTCGTCTACCACTCAGCAGGAGGCGACCGTCTGGACCGAGCATACGTATCAAGTTCTTAGAGCAGTTGACGGTATGATCGCTGGAATGGTCAATCAGGAGACCGGCTTGCGGGGTTATTTGCTGGCGGGGGACGAAAAGTTTCTCGATCCTCAAAAAGCTGGCGAAGCTCAGTTCAGGGCAGCCTTCGAACAGACCAAAAGCCTGACCTCTGACAATGCTCTTCAGCAGAAGAGGCTGACGGACCTTGAAGGCCAGGTGAAAGGTTGGAGCCGGGAGGTTATGAGCAAAGAAATCGCGCTGATGCGCGATGCCAAAACCGTTGATCAGGCTCGGGCGATGGAGGTCTCAGGCGCAGGCAAGACTTACATGGACTCCATCCGCGCGATCGCGAAAGAGATATCCGACGAAGAAGCCTCGCTGCTTGACGAGCGCGCCGCGGCCTCTGCAAACGCAGCCAACCACACGTTCTGGAGCATTGTCGTTGGCCTCGCGGCCACTATCATTGTCATTGCCGCTTCACTGTTGCTATTGTCGGCGACAATGATCCGCCCCATTCAGGCGATAACCGCCTCAATGAAAAGGCTCGCAAGCGGTGATGCCGAAACGGCCATTCCGTTCGCCGGTCGGGTCGATGAGATCGGCGAGATGGCGGCCGCCGTCGAGGTGTTCCGAACCAACGCGCTAGAAAACCGCCGGTTAGAGCAGGAAGCGAACACCCAGCGGTCGCAATCGGAAGAGCAGCGTCGCCGAACAGCGGAGCAGGAACGTCTTCGGGCCGAAGCCATGGCACAGGCAACCTCGGGCCTGGCCGAAGGGCTCAAGCAGCTTGCCGCTGGCAACCTGTCTTTTGAGCTGTCGCATTCTTTCGCCCAAGAGTTCGAGAGCCTGCGAGCCGACTTCAATCAAGCGGTCGGGCAGTTGAAGGACACGATGTCGTCCGTCGCGGAAACGACGAATTCGATCGACTCCGGTTCGCGCGAGATCAGCCAGAGTGCTGATGATCTCTCAAAGCGCACCGAACAGCAGGCAGCCTCACTGGAAGAAACCGCCGCAGCGCTCGACGAGATCACCGCCAATGTCGCCAGTTCTTCCAGGCGTGCTGAAGAGGCCCGCACGGTGGCGATCCAGGCAAACGACAGCGCCCGCCTGTCGGGTGCTGTGGTCGCGAATGCGGTCGATGCCATGGGCAAGATCGAGCAGTCATCGAACCAGATCTCCAGCATCATCGGCGTGATCGACGATATTGCCTTTCAGACCAACCTTCTGGCGTTGAACGCTGGTGTGGAAGCTGCACGCGCCGGCGAAGCCGGCAAGGGCTTTGCGGTTGTTGCGCAGGAAGTGCGCGAGCTCGCGCAGCGGTCAGCCACGGCTGCCAAAGAGATCAAGGATCTCATTCGCAACTCGTCCGTGCAAGTCGGCAACGGCGTGCATCTTGTCAGGCAGACGGGCGAAGCGCTCAAGACGATTGAGGCCTATATCGTCACCATCAACCAGCATATGGATGCGATTGCGACCTCATCGCGCGAGCAATCGGTGGGTCTGTCGGAGGTCAACACTGCGGTCAATCAGATGGACCAGGTGACCCAGCAGAACGCCGCCATGGTGGAAGAGGCCAATGCGGCCGGTGCAACACTCGCCACCGAGGCGGGCCGCCTGCGCGAGCTCGTCTCGCGATTCCATGTGGGCGCTGCACCTTCCGACCATGCGCCGCCCCGCAGCAGGCCCTTAACGACGAGCAGCGAATCGGCGCCCGTCACTTCGCCTGCCCGCGGGATGGTGAACAAGATCGCCCGGGCATTTACCGGCAAAGGCTCTGCAGCCGTTGCCGCCAATAACGAAAGTTGGGAAGAGTTCTGATCAGGCAGTGGGAACGGGAGCTATAACAGCTCCCGTTTTTGCGATCGCCAGAACAGTGGTCATTTGGAAAGAAAGCCTTTTTTCCACGTCCTCCCGTCAGCGTCCCACCTTGGCCGCCTTTACGATTTAAGCCGAAATGGTCCGATCGAAACAAGCTACGATGAGCTCCACGACCGACTTCATTCCGAATTGGTGCGAGCCGCCAACGAGATTGAGAGCCTGGGCAGATCTGAACGACAGCGTCTATTGGCGCTCGCAGTGACGGCAATCCGAGCTTTGAGGGACACGATCGCGATACCGTCTTCCCAAATTCAGGCCTACAAGATCGGTGCGCAGAAGGCCATTGCTGACCTGATCGTGGGCGGTGAGACCGGTGGTGCTAGTGCATTCGACGCCAGCGGATGGCGTGACAATCCCCGGCGGCTGGCGCGATCTCAATTGACAGGAGCGCCGCTACCTCGCGACAAAGCTCAGCGATAAACCAATCAGCAATGGCGAGGAAGCTAATGCTGCAATCGAGGCAGAGTTGAAGCGTCGGGGATAAGGCAGGCGCTCGTCACGCTGAGTTCGAAGCGCATCGTGACCGCCCTTGAGGCGGTCACCCGTCACTGTGGGCTATGTGAATTTAGAACTCGATCTCAAGTCCATCTTCGCAGAAATCGAACTTGGCGGGTTCAGACTCGCTGCCGTCTGCAAAGTTTGCCTTGACCCATTGAGTGCAGCTTTCGCTATTTGTGCTTTTGTCCCATACGAGATCTACGGTGGTACCTGGTTTGATGCCGCTGCCAATGTCGAAGTATCCCCAGTCCTTCTTGTTTTCCGACACGAGTACTTTGGTAACGGGAGATTTGGTTCCGTTGGTAGCTGTGAAAGAGTACTCTGCTGCATGCGCGCCATTAGGCACAAGCGCAGTCGACGCGATAGTATAAGCAGCGGTAGCAAGAGCCAGACGTATGCCATTGAATTTCATATTCGGTCCTCGGGGGTTGTGAGATGGGTGCTGATCCTTCTTGCACTCTATTTTCACTGAGTCCACGGGAATAAATACAACTGCGCCCAGCGACTGTCGCGTTAGGCAGATTACCAATATCTTCGATGCCAAGGACGACGACTCAGACAATGCCGCTGGTGCCGTATCCGTTGTCGTGAAGCTGGCTGATGACGAATGTCCTGAATATCCCGAAGGCCTTTGTAAGATGTCTGCCGCAGGTTGCCGTCGTCCGTCCAGTCGCGGAATTCCATCTCCGCGATCAATGTCGGCTGCGGAAACGCGTAGTTCTTGCCTTTCACCGGAACCACCGGCGTCCTCGTCTTTAGCTGATCCAGCGTCTTCTTCAGATACGCCGCAGCCCTCTTTTTTCGAACGCAACCGGCATTGCCTACCTTCATGTCCCGGGTTTCAGTTCGAGCAAAGTACTGAATACCGAAGCTCGTCGATCGACGGGATGGAATGCGCCCAGAGGGTTCTTGCGTCGCTAGCCATCACATAAGCCGAGCCAGGTTCAGCGATGATCGTGCGACGCGGCCACTGTCGCCGTGGCGTCGCCTTAGTCTGAAGGTGCAGGGAGGAGCGACCTTGATCGGCGCCCAGGCGGATGTCTCCTTCTGGCGCTGAGCGGCGACCAAGCTATTCGAGATAAGGCCGGGCACCTCTTCGATCCATCCCATGAACGCTCGGACACGGCGTGACAGGTTTTGGCGATGAGGGACCACAAGTGACGCTTCCAACGGCTCTGGGCGGAAATCCGGTGTCGTTTGGCACTTAAACGTAAGAATGCGGCCGTTTATTTCTTTGTTTCGCATTTAATTTGAGGTTCTATGGGCAAGGAATCTCAAATTAAGTGCAACTGCGAAACGTCCGTGACTGAGACCGGTAACTTTTCTGGGGTGTGGACGAACTATTAGCGTCGGCCGGGCCACCTTGGTTGCTTCGATGAAGGGCGACGATGGCAGTGGAATGGACGATCACGATCGAGGGCAAGAATGAGTTCGGTGATACTTTCCGAAAGGAGGTTCGCATCGGCAAGACCTGGGAGCGGCTTTTTGACGGTGACCTCGGCCTGTCGATCGAGGACGGCAAGAAAATCATGGAAGCGCTGCAGAACGCCGTTGTGAACCATGAGGCCGAGACCTATTCCCTTTATTGCCGAGTCTGCCCGGACTGCCATACGTTCCGGGCCGTCAAGGATTGCACGACGCGTCGCATCAGAACCGTCTTTGGCACAGTGAAGGTTCGCAATCCCCGCTGGATGATGTGCAGCAATTGCTATCCAGGCATGGTGGGTGCGTTCGCGCCGCTGAAGGAAATCTGCCCCGATCGGGCGACGTCCGAGCTGATGGAACTGACGGCGCAGCTGGCAAGCGTTATATCCTACAGGCAGGCAGCGAATGTACTCGCTAAGTTTCTTCCTGTTGAGCCAACCGAGACGCACGCGACCGTGCGCAAGCGTACAATCAGGGTCGGCGAGCGGATCGACGACCAGTTTTCAAATGAAGAATGGCTCGCGACAAGGACAATGGAGGAGCGGCATCAACTCGAAATGCCGCTTCCTGGTGATCGACGCAAAGAGTTCGTCATCAGCATCGACACCGCCCATGTCCCATGCAGCAGATCGCGGACTGCATCGAACGATCCCAATCCGGTCTCTCCGAAGCCTCTCGTCCATCGACAGGGAGATCACAGGCGTGAAATGGCGCCTGTGGCACGGACGTGTCGATCGCGCCATCCGTAGTCTCGAGGGGCTATTGGCACGGCTGAAGCCGTCAGAGCAAGAAGGCATTTTCTCGCTCGAAAGGCTTCACAGCCTCGTTTCGCAATTATTGACCTATATTCGATCGAACCGAGGTGCGATCGTCAACTATGGACAGCGCTCCCGAGCCGGACTTTGTGTCGCCACCACCCTCGCTGAGTCGGCGGTGAACTCGTTGGTCGGCAGGCGGATGCTCAAGAAGCAACAAATGCGCTGGACGCTCAATGGTGCCCACATGCTCATGCAGGTTCGGGCGGCCGAGATCAATGGTGAACTTCGCGATCGATTGCGGGCACCGTTCCGACAGTCAGGGCTAAACGTGCCTTCCCTGTTCAAACCCCAACCGCCGCTCCTACGGGCCGCCTAGCCCCAGACAAGTTACCGGTCTCGGCAATGCTCACCACCCATAACCACTAAACGGCCTGACCAGGTTTTGGAAAAATCCGTCTCCACTCGCAACTTCCATTAATTGCTATAAGTTTAGGAGCGAATGCGGAGGTTGATTGCAGCGCTTCTCCCAATGGCTGTTCCCCGTCGGCCTTCTACAAACTCGCCCGCTTCGGCGGGCCTCTTTTTGAATCTCCATCGCTGTTCGGGGCCTATCCAAGTCCAGCGTCTATGACATTCAGCGAAACGAAGCTCCGCAGCATGGCGTTTGGAGCTTGCTTTCCGTCAGCCGGCCATAGCCGAAGCTACCTGCGGCGTGATCGGCGGACCTTGCCTGAATGTGCTGCGGGTTCGATTTCGCCCTGCACTCTTAGCTTCGTAAAGCAGCTTATCGGCTCGATCATAAAGGGTGGAAAAATCTTCGCCGCCACCGATGTCCGATATACCCATACTGGCAGTAACAGGTCGACTAAGGCCCGCAACCGCGTTAGCTACAGTCACTGAGATGGCCTGGCGTCGAAGTTCGGCCTGGATGTCGGCGTCGTCGCCACGCAGGAGAAGCACGAATTCTTCACCACCAAGGCGATATGCGTGCACGTTGGGGCCTGGCTGGAGTGAAGTCGCCACAGCCCGCAGGACTTGATCGCCGGCGCTATGGCCGTTCAAGTCGTTGATGGCCTTGAAATGATCAAGGTCAAGCACAGCAAGTGCGGAGAAGTCTTCAGTTCGAAGCTGCTCGAATTGTCGCTCGAGGGCTCGCCGGTTAAGTAGCCCGGTCAACGGATCGGTTTCCGACAACCGTTCTAGCAGATCAGCCTCGTTTCGTGCGCGGTCGCGCTCTCTTTTAATGGTCACGAGGCGCTCTGCCACGCCAAGGGTTGTAAAAAAAGCTTCACATATACAGCCGATATAGAAAAGCAGCATGGCATCTATACTGTGCAACCCGGGGACTGTGCCCGTCACTAGACGAACCAGTCCGACGAGTACCATCGGAGCGTATCCAATCGCCTGGAACCTTGCAGCGCGGCTCCCGCGGCACAAGGAATCGATCATTGCAATGATGAAAACAGCAAGAACCGGTGCAAACGCCGCCGTATACGCGCTCGATTGCACGGGACGTGCCACGAACGGGAAGGCTGCGTGAAACGCGCTTAGGAAGATTGCCCATACGGCACAAAAGGGCAGGATGCGTCGCAGAAACGGATGCATCAACCTTGGCTCGATGAAGCTGTAGGTAAACATAGCTCCCGAGCCAATCGTCATCCCGAATGCTAACGTCGTCATCCAGCTCAACGTCATAGCCGGAGGATCGAAAAACACGACTGACAGGCCAGACGTGATAACGACTGTCATCAGGAGCGAGAATGTGAGAGCCGCATGCCAGAGGACAAATGGTTCGCGCAAAGCGCGATAGAATGCTGCGTTGAAGATGAGGGGCATCACGAGCATGCCTGCAAGCCCCGCCAGGATCAGCAGGAATCGCAGGTCCTCGCCGTGAGTGTCCTCAGATGCGAGGTACGCTCTCTCCAGGGTCATTCGATGGCTGGGCAGGTCGAACGCGGCGACGACCTGGGTGGTCTGGCGTGTCACGTCTGGGAGGGACGCCTCGAAATATCCGCCGACAATCGAACTGGGCAAGGCGGAGGCGGGAATAAAGCTTTGACGGACCTCACCATCTTGATCAATCGCAACCAGATGCACCGCTTCAAGCGCGCTCCGTCTAGAAAGCAGGTGTTTGGGAACAGCATCGTCCGCCGCGATTTCGAAGCGAAGGAGCACGCGCTCTGCATCAATGGAAACTTCTTGGCCCGAGCAGGACCATCTCTCGTCGTTGCGCGCAATAGTGACGATATTTTCCGACAGACCGGCAGATGCCCAGCATGACGCGCGGATGGGAGTGGAATCGGCTGCGTTGGCGACGTCGATACCTGAGTGCGCCAGCATCATCAGAAGCAAACAAACTTTCAGCCTCATTAGAAATCCGCCCGAAGTCATGCTTTCTACGTTAAGGCGAAAAGCTTGTAATGCCGTTAAAGCGGCCAAAGAAGCGTCCCTTGAGGCCTGCGAAGCAGTTGCTGTGGCTTCAGGGGCGGATGCTCGGCTTGGTATCCAACGTTACGTCGAGAGAAAAAGGCGGCTCCTTTCGTCTATGTAAAGGCGCCATCCCAGCGTACGTTCCTTTGCATGAGTTGCTGAATCTACTTCAACACAGTCAGTAAATCTCCCGTCTTTTCCGGAGAGAATTTACCTTTTTGCGACTTGGCCGTTTCGGAAAGACGGTCGCGATTATCGTTGACCATCAAAGGCAGCGTAGAGGCAACAATGACGAGACACTGGGACAACTCGCCACAGAAGGCGTAGGTATTACGCGCGTGGGGACGCAGACCACAGAGGAGGCGATTCAATCGGGACAGCTGGTGCCGCTTCTGGAAGACTTCAATCCTGGAGAGGTTGAGGAAATCCATGCGGTGTTCGTTGGCGGGGCACACGCCGGCGCGCGTCAGGTGCTTTATCGACTACCTCGTTGAAAACTCACGCCTGCTCGGTCCCGGGCGCCCGGTGCGTCCGGACGAGGTACTCCACTTTCACGAGCGCAATCTAGCCGCTGGTTCTCTGGTTCACATCCCTCCTAGGCGTAGAACTACAATCCCTTGTCTCAGCTAAGTTGATGAGCCGATCAAGCGCAGTGAGGAAATCCGCTCGGGCGCGATTTCCACCAAGTATTTGGAGGAGTTGCTGCTCGTAAGCTCGCTGGCGTTTTTCCCCTTCTTCAAGAAGAGAGAGGCCTTTAGTCGTCAAGGTGATTTTTCGGGCACGCCGGTCCCCATCGACGGGGCTGCGTTCGACGAGCTCGCGACGGGCCAGACGATTGACGAGAGCCACGAAATTGGCACGCTTCAGCACCAGAAGGCTGGTCAGTTCCGCTTGACCCGCCTCTGGCGTCCGCTTGAGGAGCAACAAAAGAGCAAGCTCCGCCGGCCGCAACTCCAGATCGTGGAAGTGGCGCGCGAATTCTTCGAACGTCGCAAGCTGCGCACGCCGGAGTTTGTAACCCAGAATATCGTTCAGCACGCCCCCCACAGGTGCGGCCGCTTCGGGACCATTGTCGTAGGTCTGTTTCTTGACTGCTGGCGGAGCCATGGGTTCCTTTCAAGCACAGATTACTATCCCCGGTAGAAAAGCGAAAGGCCGGGAACGAGGATAACGACGAAAAGCACTATAAGCATGATTGCGATGAACGGCACTACCGCTTTGCATACGGTGAGGAAACTCTGCTTGAAGACGGCCGCCGCGATGATGACGTTGATCGCAACCGGCGGCATGACATAGCCGATCTGCAGGTTGACGATCATAATTATGGCGAAGTGGACCGGATCGAACCCGTAGGCTGCTCCGATCGGCGCGAGAAGCGGTGCAAGAATGATGATTGCGGACCCTTCATCCATCAATGCGCCGGCGACCAGGAGAAGCAGGTTAACGGCGACGAGCATCTGCCACTCGCTCGTCAACTGCGTCTGTGCCCAGGTGACAAGTGCTTGTGGCACACCTTCGTAATCCAGAATTGTATTGAGGCTGCCCGCGAAAGCGATGATCGGCATCATCGTGCCCAAAAGCTTCACCGTTTCGACGCCGATGGCGAAAATTTCCTTCGTCGAAAGCTCCCGGTGGATCAGCGTCTCGACGACCAGAGCATATCCGAGAGACACGGCCGCGGCTTCCGTGACCGTGAAGATACCCGAATAGATGCCGCCGAGCAGGATAACCGGCATCAGGATGGCGGAAATGCCGTCTCTGAGTGCTGCAAAAAGCTCCGAAAAGGAGAAGGCGGTGCGATCGGTATGGAGGTTTACGAAAACCGTGTAGATCGACATGAGGAGGGTCATCAACAGACCCGGCCCCCAGCCGGCCTTGAACAGGTCGGTGACCGAGACATCCGTCGAAATGCCGTAGAGTACCATGAGAATGCTTGGAGGGATGATGACCCCGAGCGTGCCGCCCGAACACAGTACCCCAAGAGCATAGCGCACGGAGTAACCATTTTTGACCAGTGCCGGATACATCAGCGATCCGATCGCCATCATCGTGACTATCCCGGAACCGGAAATTGCCGAGAACATCGCCATGGCGAGCACCGCCGCGACCCCTAGTCCGCCGGGCAAGGGACCTGTCAGGGCCGTCATGATACGCACCAGCCGGGCCGCGATCGTCCCTTGGGACATGATGACGCCCGCGAAGATGAACATCGGGATCGACAGGAGAAGTTCGCGATCTAGCGTGAACCACAGGTCCTGGATCAGATATTCCATCGCGCTGTTCGAGGCGATGAAAACGTGGATCATGCCGACCAGTACCGCAAGTGTCAAAATGACGTTCTGGCGAAGAGCGGTCAGAACGAGAAAGACGGGCAGTAAAGCGAACGCGTTCATGCTGCGGCCTCCGCCTCTTGTGGCTGGAGGGCCGGGAACAGGGCGTAGGTGATGTAGCGAACTGCACCCGAGAGGAACATCCAGATCAGAACGGACTGGATCGGCCAGACGACGATGCCGAGAGATGGATCCGTTTCGCCGAAATCACGGGTCTGCGACACGTAAAAGACCGCCCAATAGACGAAGAAGAGGCAGATCGCGGCGCTGACGATATTGGCGACGCGGCCTTGCGCCGCTTGCCAACGCTCGGGCACCAGCCCGTCCAGTGTCGAGACCCGGATATGCGACCCGGTGGCAATTGCAATCGGGAAGCCGATCAGCGCCGCAACGGCCGTGGAATAGACGGCTACTCGAAGCGCGCCAAAAAGGCCGAACTGGAAAAGCTCGCGGGTAATGATATCCGCGATCAGCGCGCCAGCAGAGAGGCACAGCGATACGACGGCAATGCTGCATTCAAGCTTGAAGATCGCGCTCAGTAAACGGTGTGCCACCACCGCAGCCGGTGAGGAGGCGGGGGCGTTTTGATCGGCAGTCATGCTATTGTTCTCCCCTTCCCATCGGGAATTCCTCCTGGAAGCCGCGAAAGCGGCGGACTGCCCGCCGATACGGCAGTGGCCAGGTCGAGTTGTCTTCGAGTTGTTCGGCAGCGCGATGGGCCCAATAGGGATCGTCCAGCTGTGCTCGCGCCATCATCACGAGATCCGCCGACCCGTCCTCGATGATGGAATTTGCCTGATGCGGATCAAAGATGACGCCGACTGTCGCCGTCGCCACGCCGGTCTCGGCGCGGACGCGGCGCGAGAATGGAACGTGGTATCCTGGATAGACCGAAACTTTTTCATCCGGGACGAGGCCGGCGCTCGAACATTCGATAACGTCCACCCCGGCGTCACGGAATTTGGCGGCGGCGGCGGTTGCATCATCGGGGCCGAACCCGCCCGGAGCCCAGTCCTCGAAGCTCAGCCTGAGGCCAAGCGGGAGCACTTCCGGCCAGGCCGCCCGGATGGCGTTGACGACACGTAACGGATAAGCGAGCCGGCGTTCCGGATCGCCACCCCAAGCGTCGTCGCGCAGGTTCGTCAGCGGCGAATAGAATTGGTGGAACAGATATCCGTGCGCGAAATGGAGTGTCAGCACCCTGAAGCCTGCCAGATGAGCAAGCCTCGTCGATTCCACGAAGGCGGCCTCTATCCTGTCCAGATCAGCCTCTGTCATCTCATGCGGCTGCCGGTAGTCACCGAACGACAGGGGGCTTGGAGCGTGGGTCGGCCATGCTGCTTCGGAGGGAAGAGCATCGTTGCCGTCCCAAGGGCGGTTGCGGGCGCTCTTGCGGCCACCATGCGCCAGCTGGATGGCCGGCACACTACCCTGCGATTTTATGAAATCCGTCACTGGTCGCAGGGCCTCGGCGTGGGCCTTCGACCAAAGGCCGAGGCATCCGGGCGTGAGCCGTCCCGTGGGTTCGACGGCGGTCGCCTCGGCGATCACCAGGCCGGTTCCACCGACGGCCCGGGAACCGAGATGGACCATGTGCCATGGAGAGGCGATGCCATCATCGGCCATATACTGGCACATCGGGGACATGGCGATGCGGTTCGGCAAAACAACCGAGCGCAGCGCGAGCGGAGAGAAAAGCGCGCTCATGAAAGAACCTCCGGATAGGGTAAGGAAGTGGCGTCGTTGGAGGCGCCACCCGAAGCTGGCAATCAGCGCTTCTGCGCGGCGAACTCCGTTTTGCCCTTCTTGACCGCCTCATAGATGGTCTTAACGCGATCGCTCATCGTCCCGACGAACTTGTCGATATTGGGGGTTACCATCGCCGCCCATTTGCCGCGTTGCTCGTCGCTCAGCTTGTAGAGCGTTCCACCCTTCTTGACGAAGGCCTGCGCCCGTTCATCCTGATCCGCGAGGAAGCGGTCGGTCGTCGAGAATGGTGTGGGAAGCGCTACCTTGATCGCCTTTTGCCTGTCTGCCGGTATCTTGTCCCAGACGTTCTTGTTCACGAAATAGAGCCAGGGGCTGTGGATATGATCGGTATAGACGAAATGCTGGGCGACTGCCGCGCCTGGCGTCGTCGAATAGAAGCCGATCGGAAGATCGCCCGCGACGACCAGTCCCTGTTCGAGCGCTGGCCAGACGTCCGACAGCGGCAGTTGGACAGGAATGGTCGAAACCGATTCCCAGAACATCCGTCCGCTGGCGCTGGGTGATACCCGCGTCTTCTGACCCTTCAACGCGGCCGGGTCGGAGCAGTTCATCTTGCAGAACACGCCGTTGTAGCCGGCTTCCTGGACGGAGAGAAGGACGAGGCCCTTCTCGTCGAACATCGCGGCAAGCGGATCCTTGAGCTGATGCGAGTAGACGTAATCGCGTTCCTCCCGGGAGATCCACAGATACGGCACGTTGAGCACCGCTATGTCCGGCATGGCCGCGGCGAGTGCGAGCGGCGACGTGACCCCGAAATGCAGACGTCCCCTCAGCACCTGTTGGACCATTTCCTGTTCGTTGCCGACGAACTGGATTTCGATCTTGCCGAGACCGCCGCTCGCTCCCACTACGGCGTTGGCAAATTCCTGGTCGAATGCAGCGCCGATATCCGGCGCGCGTTTGGCGGAAGCGAGTTTCCAGTCCTCGGCCGCTGTCACGGGCGCAGCCAGACCCGTTAGGCCGAGGCCAAGGGCCAAGGCCATTCCATGTAAGAATTTCACGATGTATTCCTCCCTTGTATTATTATGTCATTGACATAATCTTGGAGCGTACACCGATTTTTCGCCAAGGCAATGCTCTGTTGCACTAGGTGTCGGTGGGCGGAATAGGTACTCGAAAAACGGTGGGAGCCTCAGGAGGATTTATGCTCAGTTCAAATATTCCGGAGGTCCAATACCTCCTTGACCGGCAAGCAATACTTGATTGCGTCAACCGTTATGCCAGAGCAATCGACAGGCATGATGATGAGCTGATCATCAGCGTTTACCACGCCGACGGCATCGATGAACATGGTGTCTTCGATGGTAATCCAGTGGACTTCGCGAAATGGGCCAACGAGTTTCACGCCGAACACACGCTGTCGCACACGCACAACATTACTACTCACAATTGCGAAATAGATGGTGATACCGCGCATGCGGAATCCTATTGTCTGTACGCGCTACGGCGGCGAAACCAAAAGACCGTCATCTTGGGGGGCGGGCGATACATCGACAAGCTGACGAAGGAAAACGGCGAGTGGCGTATCAAGCTCCGTAAACTTTACATCGACTGGCGCGCAGAGGCTGACGCCACAATTTTCGATACACCAAACGGCTACCCGGTGGGTTCATGGGACCGCACCGACGTCTCCTACCAGAGGCCTCTCTCGCGCCGCGCGAACGCCTGATGAGAGCCTTTAACAGCTAGCACTTGTGCCAAAACAAAATTGGTGACGCCTCGAAGGGCCAGCCGTCCCGGAAGGCTAGCGCCATCGTAGGGACGTCCTGATCGGCGCGCGTGGCGCACGCCTGATGATCAGGATGCGATCCACTACACGGTCGCCAGGGTCTGCGGCGCGAAAGTTTGGACGCCTGCTGAGTGGCCTGGCGCAGACCAGAAGATGGCGAACAGCCCTGATCGAGCGCCCACAACTTGTCACCAATATCGCTTTCAAATCCCTGGTGAGTAGCGTCGGTTTGAACTGCTTTAGAGCAGATAGAAGTAGGCAAGCCACATGAGACCTATGGTCCACAATGCGGTGACCACAAGCAAAAGACCGAGAAAGAGTTTTACCATGCTGCGGACCTCCTGCACTTCATCGGCAAATCAACCGAGGTAGGACCTCAGTCCCGCACTGGAAAAGCTGAAAGCTGGCTCATAATGAAGTTGTATCCGCCCACCCATATGTAGGTCCACTCAGGTTTCTCGTCACCGAGATACCTGCAAGCGCGCCTGTCCTTTTTGACGGCCGCCGCGTCTTGCCTTCCTCGATCATCTTCTTTCGTTGCTCGCCAGTCAGATCCATGCCGCAGAATTAAAGACGGTTGCAGGCGTTCCAACCCTGTCGCCCAAAAATAAAATGTTTATACGGAAGATTACGAACGTCTTCGCAATACCCCGCGGGCTGCGACCGTGGAGGATAAGGTTACCGCTCTGCCGGGGAGGGGTTACCCCTGCCAATCGCCCGAGTACTGCAACTGGCCAACGAACACCTTGGCGTCCGCCTCATCACGGACGTTGACTAGGATTTTGACCGCTTGCTCGTTCGAGATTTCGTCTCGCGCGAGACCAGTCACAATCATTGCTACCTCTCTGCGAACAGCATCGGGGTCAGGAAGGTCAACCCCTTCATCATCTTGCATCGGTCCTTCACCGTTGATGACGTCGAAGTAGTATCTGGGCATGCTTCACCTTTCGTCAGTCTAGAGGACCCAAAACCCCACCTCCCAAAAACCGCTCCCGACGGGACCTCGATCAATATCGAAATTAACCGGAGGCAAACGGTCAAGTGAGTGGCTGCAGTAATTCGGCGAGGTCGTTCGCGTGAGATATTGATTGCTCGGCCTCATCGATCTTCTCTTCGTGCATTGGCTGTCCCTCGACCAGATCATCCCATGCCAGAGGAAGCTTACGCCGGAATGAAAGATGAAGAGCGAACAATGGCCGGGACAGCCCACATACGCCTCGGTCGCGACTGGCCTAGACCAGAAAGCCGTGGCTTGCCATTCAGGAATTCGTGCCATTTGAGGCCCGCAATGCAGCGCAGGGTCCCTGCGAGGCCAGCAGCGGCAGGCCTCTCCCGCACGGGGGTAGGGCCAGAGGGGCCACTGCGGTAAGCCACTTCTTCAAGGCGGTGAGTCCCGACGCTGACGCTGGTGTCTTGGTGATCAATCCGTGAATGTCCACGCCCGATGTCGCCTTGCGCGTCGTCTTTTCCTCAGGGTGACTTCGCTGTAGGCCGCAAGCGTTGCCCTTTACCCTCAGCGGCAGGCGATGCGATACCTGCATTGGGAACTATTTGCTGAGGGGCGGAGGTGTGGCGTTCGGCAAACACAAAATATGGACTGGAGACGACGGCGCCGAGTAGGACTATGCCTCCTGCTACCATTCCAGCCCTGCGACCAGATTTTCTTGAAATATCTGTCATGCCGGTTTGAACATACGTCCCAATGGACGTGCTGGCTAGACCGCCAAAAGTGGAAGCGACTACCTCTTCGCAGGGGGCGCGACGGCAGGGGGAGTATTCGAGATCGGAGCGGCAGAGTTCGGCTGACTGGGCCCGCGCGTCAAAAATGCGGCGAGCAGGATAATAACGATAACGGCGAGAATGCCGATCATCCCATTCTTTCCCATGTCACCGTTTCTCAGTTGATGGCCAACCACACCCCCCCGGCGATCAGGCAGCCGAGAGCTACGGTCTGGCAGCAATAAAACACGAATTCGTGCCGGTAGGGTGGTGTGCGGTACATCTTGATCTCCTCCTGGAAATCAAACCAACATGCACATCCAAGGTTCCAGAGGGGCCAGTGCAGGCGTGACGGCCTCATCGCGGCAAGAGCTACTTTGAGCTTGGCGACAATCTGCTCGGAGCAACTTAGATAACTCGTCCCTCCCGTGGCGCCTACCTCAAAAGTAGTCGGGCGAATTCGGCATTCTTTAAACGTGCATAATCCGTTCGGCTATCGTTCGGGACTGGTTTAGAGATTGCTAAAATTAGGATGGTCGAGACTCCATCTACTTCAATGCAAAATAGATGAGAGTAATTCCAAGAATAATTGAGCCGCCGACGAGGGCTGGCGCATAGAACAAATCCATGATCGGGCCTCCGGTGTTGCGGCCCTAACTAGGGCAGCTTGCCGAGACGTCCACCATTTCCCGGCCCGTCGCCTCCCCGCGACGCCCGATAAGGTGAGCCGGGCAAGGGCCCGGTTTACCGTCACATCGCGCTCAAGTCGTCGTACATTATCATGGGTATTCTCCCATCTGCTGCTGAACGCTTTTTAGCATTCTCACGCGCATCATGGTGCGGGATGCGGTGAGGGCAGGAGTTGGGCCGGCAAGGCTTCCGATCTCACTGGTGGCTCAAGATCTCGCTGATGGGACCTTAAAGCACTGGGGCGACATCGAGAATTCCGAAGTCGCGCTCTGGGCGCTCTACCCGTCGCGGCGCCTCTTGAGCGCGCGTGTCTCTGCTTTCCTCGATTTCCTGAAGCAGGTCTTTCCCAAGGGAACACCTGAAGAGTTGGCCGCCTATATCGGTGGATAAGGATCGGACGTATTAAGCCGCAGCAGCAACTGCGCGAGAATACGCCCCAGGCGGCATTCCCACATGCCGATTGAAGGCAACGCTGAAGGCGCTTGTCGATCCATAGCCGACGCGCTGGGCGATGTCGGCCATTGCGACATCTTCGCGGAGATACTCTTTCGCGAGCGCCATGCGCCATCCGGTCGCATACTCCATCGGCGCAACCCCTACTTCCTTGCGGAAACGATCGAAGAAGGTCGAACGAGACATCGCAGCCTCCTGGGCAAGCGTCTCCACCGTCATGCTGCGACCCGGATCTGCGTGGATGCGTCGCAGGATCGGCGCCAGCAGCGGATCAGCCATCCCACGCAGGAGACCCGGCGACGGCTTGGCGCTTGCTGCCGATCGTAACGCGTCGATGAACAACACCTCGAGCAACCGGTGGAGGACCATTTCGCGCGCCGCACGGTCGGCCCTCGTCTCGTCATTGATCATGCGGACCAGGGCCATCAGTCGTTCTTCCCCATGAACATGGATGACTTCCGGCAGCAGCGATACGAGAAGAGCTTTGTCATCCGAACCGAACGCACAATGCCCGACTAGTGCCTTGATCTCCGCCGGCGCTTCCGGGTCGCCCAGGCGAAAAACACCGGGGCTGGTTTCCAGGCGATGGGCAAGCGCGCCGCGTGGCGGCGGCTCCATGTTGCTCATCGTGAACGAGAAGATCTTTGGGACCAGGACGAAGTCACCCGCAGTGAGCACCATCGGCTCACGGCCGGCAATCGTCATCAGGCAACGTCCTTCGACCACGGCGCAGTAGAAGGGGCTTCCAAGCTCGGTGCGCTCAACAAGCCACTGACCGCCACCCGTCACCAGCTTTGAGATGGAAGGTCTTGGTTTCAGTAGGGAAACGACTTCGGCGACGGGATCGGTCATCAATTCGGACTTCCGCTAAACAATCTCGGACATACGCATATAGCAGGTCCGGGTGATCAGGTCCATCTTTAGCCTTGTTAAATGTCAGGAGACGGAACATGCCAAAGATCCTCATCACCGGTTGCTCGTCCGGTTTCGGCCTTGCGATCGCGCAGAAATTCTTGAACGCCGGATGGGACGTCGTCGCGACCATGCGCACGCCGCAAAACGACCTGTTTCCATCGAAAGACAGGCTGGAAATCCTGCCGCTGGATATAACCAGCGCGGACAGCATTACTAAGGCGGTCGAAGCCGCCGGCACGATTGATGCTCTGGTCAACAATGCCGGCGTCGGCATGCTCAATGTGCTCGAAGGCTCAGAGATGTCGAAGATCCGTGAGCTGTTCGAAACGAATGTGTTCGGTGCGATGGCGATGACGAAAGCCGTTCTCCCGCAGATGCGGGTCCGTCGCTCGGGCGTCATCATCAACGTCAGTTCCGCCGTCACGATAAGACCGCTGCCAGCACTTTCGGTCTACAGCGCCAGCAAGGCAGCGCTCAATGCCTTCACGGAGAGCTTCGCGATCGAGGCGGCGCTTTTCGGCGTCCGCGCTAAACTTGTTTTGCCTGGCTCGGCGCCGACGACCGGCTTCGGGAAGAATGCTGTTTCGCGCATGGGCATGGAAATTCCCGAGCCATATACCGCCTTCGTCGACGACTACATGACGAAGCTGCGGTCTGGCACAGAGGTCACGACATCGGATGCGGTTGCAGAGGCGGTGTGGCGGTCTGTGACAGAGATCGACGCGCCGATGAAGATCCCAGCCGGCGCCGACGCGGAAACCTCGTACCGCGAAGCGGGTCATTTGCTCGCCTGAACATCACCATCCGAAACCCACCTTTGGAGGTCCAGACCCATGAACAATCTGATCAATCTCGCCAAGCATATACCGACGCCTGAAACCACTTTGACAGTAGCCTACACGCCGATCCGTCTCTCGATGCCGGGCCGCCAGCCGTTGGAACTGCGTCTGACCGCGCCGGCAAACGGCGACAAGCTGCCGGTCGTGTTGCTATCGCATGGCTACGGTCCTTCCAACTATATCCCCTCAAAGGACGGCTACGCTCCCCTTGTCCAGTTCTGGGCGGAGAGAGGGTTCGTCGTCATCCAGCCGACGCATGCGAGTTCGCGGGTTGGCGGCTTGCCGTCGGATTCAACCGGCGCGCCGTTCTTCTGGCGTGAGCGTGTCGAAGAGATGAAGGCGATCCTGGACCAACTGCCGGAGATCGAGAGACAGGCGCCGGCCGTTGCTGGGCGGATGGATCATGCACGCATCGGCGCGGTGGGCCATTCCTTCGGCGGTCACACCGTCGGGCTCCTGCTCGGTGCACAGGTGGATGGTGAAAACTTCTCCGATCCACGCATCTCGGCGGGCGTTCTCCTGACAACGCCGGGACGCGGCGGCAAGGACATGACGCCTGAGAGTGCTGACCGGTTTCCGTTCTTCGACGTCGATTTCTCGACGCTGACGACACGCAACCTCGTCGTTTGCGGTGATATGGACAACCCGCATTTTACGACGCGCGGCCCCGAATGGCATGCGGATGCGTTTCATGACGCGCCGGGCGCTAGAGCAATGCTGATGATGCACGGCGTCGGGCATGGCCTTGGCGGGATCGCCGCACTGGACGCAAAGGAAACAGAGACTGAAGCGCCAGACGTGCTGGAAGCAACACGGCGGCTCACGCTCGCATGGCTTCAGACCGCGCTCAACGCGGACGAGGGCGCATGGGCGAGAGCGCGACTGATTTTAGAGGGTGAGGCTGCACCGCTGGCTACGGTCACTGAGAAGCCGCTGTAGCCGCCAACGCAGATCGGTACGGTTGAAGCCGGCCCAACGACGAGAGACCGGGCGCCACACGCTGGCGCTCGATGCGATCTGGATTATCCGTGGGTACTATTCCCGACAAGTTGCCGCAGTCAAATGGCAGAATCCGCGACCTGTTACGACGCCAGGCCCTGGCGTTGTACTCAGTCAATCCGGTCACAGGTCCTATGCATGAAGCGATCGAGGGCCGGCAACATCGGGCGCAGATCCACAAAAGTGGCTGGAGCTTGACGCACAACAAACTCGTCGGAGCTCTTTAGCTATAATTTAGAGATCACTTAACTAGAAGGGAGCCAACAATGCCAATCGAACTCCAGATGCGCGATCGATGCGTCCTGTATCAAAAAATGATCTGCGATATCGAGCGCGAATATCCCTACCTTGACAATCTTTCACACGCCCCCACCCGTCGGGAACAGGAAGTTATCATCTCGCTGGCGGGATATCGAAGTCAGCTAAGGGCCATCTTGTCGCGAGAGGACGCCGATCGGCATCCAAGCTAAAAAGCAAAACCCTGGGAAAAAACGGCCGCTCGAAGGACAGACCGCAGATCCGAGAGGGCGGCACCTGGCCGCAGTCCCTCCGGCCACTAAAAAAGATGAGGGAAGATAGTCGGTATTTGCTGACGCGTGAAAACTCCGGCGGCGTCTTTTTCGTCGTCCGCCGCACTACCGCAAGCGACCGAGAAATATGATCCCAGGCCTCCGCGAGGTCGTTATGACGGCAGATGCTCCATTCGCTCCGGGGGGAAAGCCTTTCATAGATCTCAAGTCAAACCAACCGCACCGCGAAGCAGGTTTCTGCTGCATAGGTCTGGTCGGCTCATCGGGAAGTCTAATTCGCGTCATTATCGCGGCGGCGGAAGCATAGGAACGTCATCCTGGGAGCGCCGGCGAGACGTCAGGTGATTTTTGTCGCGACACGGTCAGAGGTTGTCCGTGCCCATTGCTCGAGCATGTCTCCAATCGCTGCGTGTTGACTTATGCGGCACAGGTAAGGCCTTAAAATCAGAAGATGCTAAAACATTTACCAGATCCATTCGCGTGGGTTTAACCCAGGCGCGATAGACTGAGTCTGATTAGAAGGCAGATGTTCGCATGACTTGGCAATCGCAGTGGCTCTTGAAATGGTTTGTTCCGACGTTCACGTCGATCCTCGTCGGAGGGGTACTCCTAGGAACTATTTTCTGGTCCGCAGCGCAAGTAGACGAGGTAGCTGCGCTACGACAAAAGGATCTGGTAACCCTGATCGTCTCCCAGATACAGTCCGGTGTAGCCCATGACCAAGAAAGCGTGACGGTATGGGACGACGCTGTTATCAAAACAAGAGAAAGAGATCTTGATTGGATGGAGACCAATCTCGGCCAGTGGATGAACACCTATTTTGGGCATGATGCCGCTGTGGTACTCTCCGTCGAAGGGTCGCTCATCTATCAGTTTATAGCGGAGTCGGACAGCGCTCCTTCGTCTGAGGATGTTCTCGAGGCCTATTTGCCCCTGGCAAAACGCCTAAGGCAGCGACTTGCAATCGGAGACGAAGATGGTGTCTCAGATAGAGTTCTGTCGATCGGTGAAAGCGATTTGACATACGTTGGCAGCCGACCTGCGGTCGTCAGCGTCAAACCGATAACCTCCGACACGGGAGAGATTAAGCAGCGGGCTGGTGAGGAAAACCTTCATGTTGCGCTGCGGTTCCTTGACGGAGACTTTCCCCGCACTATTGGCGACGAATACCAGTTTGCGGAATTACAGTTCACGATCGGAGGGTCCCCCGACAAGGAGCATTCGCAGGTCGCCTTAATCTCGAAGTCGGGTCAGGGCATCGGATATTTCAATTGGCACCCGTTCCAGCCCGGCGCCCGTGTTCTGCGTGCGACCTTGCCCGTTATCGGTGTATCTGTCCTCGGCATATTCATTGCAGCGAGCTTTGCAGGTCACGCGATATGGAGGAGGTCTGTGAGGCTGGATTCCAACCGGCAAGAATTTCGGCATCTGGCACTCCACGATTCACTCACGGGTCTCGCAAATAGGGCCTATTTCAATTCAGAGCTTGCCGACCGGTTGGAGCGGGTGCTTCCAGAGGAGGCCCTCAGCGTTCTCTTCATCGATCTCGATCGCTTCAAGGCTGTTAACGATACCTTCGGTCATCCGGTAGGCGATAAGCTGATCTGTCTCGTGGCGCAACGAATGAGCGTGCTGTTGCCCGACTCCCTGATTGCTCGCATCGGAGGTGATGAATTCACGATCCTGATCGAGGGAACATGTTCAGAGGAGGTGGGGGGCATTGCCGACAGCATCGTGAAGTGCCTTCGTGAACCGTTCTCCATCGACGGCGTTCAGGTCTCGATTGGCGCAAGCGTCGGCGCGGCAATCGGACAGGGAAAAGCGGATCCCATTGAACTAACGCGGCAAGCCGACATCGCACTCTATCACGCCAAATCGGCGGGACGAAACACCTATGCCTTGTTCGGCGATCATATGGATGAACTTCTTCGCACTCGACGAAAACTTGAGCATGACCTTCGTGAAGCGTTAACGACGGGTACGCAGATAGAGGTGTTTTACCAGCCTATCTATTGTGCAGACAGCAGCGAGCCATGTTCGTTGGAGGCACTCTCACGGTGGAATCACCCGCAGTTGGGATCCATTTCCCCAGACGTGTTCATTCCTCTCGCAGAGGAGATTGGCGTCATCCACATGATCGGCGCATTCGTGATCGAAGATGCGTGTAGCCTGATCGCTGATTTGCCTTCCATTGGGGTGGCCGTGAATGCTTCTGCAGTGGAAATAGGTTCTCCCGGATATCCTCTCCGCGTTCTCTCCACGCTCGCCAAACGGGGGATTGAACCCGCGCGGCTTGAGATCGAAATTACTGAGAGCCTTGCTATCAGCGGGGAGGAGCAAACCGAGCGCAACATCGCGATGCTTAGGGCCGCCGGAGTGAGGTTCGCGATCGACGATTTCGGTACCGGATATTCTTCGTTCTCAAGGGTGCAGAGCGTGACCGTGGACAGGCTCAAAATTGACAAGTCGTTCATCAGGGCGATCCACGACGGCCGAAGCAGAGCGCTGGTGGAGGCGATTATCAACATGGCGCGAGCACAAGGACTAAATACAACTGCCGAAGGGGTTGAGACAGAGGAGCAAAGGGATGCGCTCAAGTCGCTGGGATGCGACAACGTCCAAGGCTTCCTGATGTCGCGCCCAATTACGCGCGGAGAAGTCATGAGCCTTATGGTAGCACAAGAAGACAAGATCGACCGGGCTTCAGGCGTGCGGCAGCTTCCCAGCGGCCCGAACGAGCGAGACGCCGAGGCCAATGTGTCCTCCCGGGGGCAAAGCGCGGCTCCGACCGGATGATTGGCCCAGTAGGCCAGCCAAGGACGAGAGCGTTGTAGTCTCTCTATGCGGTTCGGCGCGCAGAGCTTGATTCATCCTGATGCCTTGCAATGTCTGTTTCGAAGATCTCACCAAGGACCCCCAGGACACTCCGCACTCCATAGTCGCTGCATCGATAATAGATCGTCTGTGCATCTCGCCGGGTGCTTACAAGATGGTCATCCCTGAGCCTCGCCAGGTGTTGCGACAGGGAAGACTGACTCACGTTCAAGATTTGTGCCAGTTCACCAACGGAAACCTCTTTTTCTAAAATGATCGAAAGTAGTTCCAATCGGATCTCGTTGGATAGATTTGCAAGCAGCCTTGCCTTGGCCGCAAGTGAGTCATCGCGCATGAGTTGATTTGCTCCGCTAGTTCCCGCAGTAAGCCAGGGCTTAGCTGCGAAAGCTCGCTCCAGGCTGACCGGCATCCTGTTGATATGAGGAATTTCGGGATAGTGGGCGACCATGATTGGCGACGGGGACATCGTTGCAACTCATCCACATCGGCTATCTTCCGACGCAGTGCCTGCATCGATTGTAAAAAGAGTCTCGCCCGCGGGCTTCATAACATCCGGGGCTTAAGGCCAGGCCGACAGGTGCTGGACGCCGGAGGAGGGGATGCGCCGCGCGTGCCGCGGACTGACAAGCCAGCAGGTTGGAACCCCACATCTAGGGCCCTCTTCCACCAAGCGGAGCGGATTATCCGCTGCACTTTCAGGAAACTCTAGTGACCCGCGTTCAACCTTGTTGAGCCGGGGCTGGCTCGCGTCGGCTTTCATCTGCCGGCGGAGCCGCATAATCTCGGCGTCGCCCCGTGATCGAACGCTTCTAGCTGCCGCCCGTGATGACACCCGGTCTGCGAAGGCGCTGTTCGCGCCATCGTCGGAATTCTGCTTCGGGCTTGATCTGCCTCAATGCAACCATTTGTCTCGTCCTGCAATTTTTTGCCAAGAGGCACAGAGATGACCGAGGATTCCGGCATCGATTTCATTAGAGAGCAAGCTCTCATCTACCGCCTGCTGATCGCTGATCTGCAGCGGCGAAACCCTGAACTTGCGGCTGAACCCGCCACTCTATCCAAAGCCGGCACCGAAGACGCGCAACGCATCGTTGCCTACCGGGCATCACTCGCCTTGCTGTTAAAGTTCCTCGAAGCCGCCGGTTAGGGTCGGGGGATTGCGTAACATTGGCGGCGGGAGGTGCTGGGAACTACGTCTCCTATTCAAGCTAGCCCGTCTTCGGAAGCTGATTGCCGCAACCCAGCAAGTAGGCCCGGCCGCCAGATGGCGCGACCGAGAAGCCAGTTTCATTTGCTTGTTCAGGCCGCAACTTCGGCGCGCGCTTCGCCCGATATCAAGGCCTGCGAGTGAGACTGCCATCCTTCCAAGCCCGGTACCGCTTCGCTAGATCCGGGCATCTTGCCGACTGCGCGCTGGACAAGACTGGCGGCCCAAACCGTGTCACTTGCGCACCGGTCTTCCTCTGAACTGCAGGCGGAGCGTTCCCTCTCGTCGATACCTAGATGTCATGCCGGATCGCGTGAGCCCTCCTTACCAGATAGCGTGCTGAGGCGGCCTGAGGATGCTCGCCAAATCCAGACCGGTGCTTTATCCTTCCACCACCCGCCGCCGCACGCGGGTCAGCATCGGTCCGTATTCGAGGACAAAGAGGCCGAAAGCGGCAAGCCATGCGGCGCCGGAAAGCGAATAGATCAGGCTGGTAAATTCCGGAAAGAGGCCGGCGCTTGGCCTTATAATGGCGCAGAGCACGATTGCCGTATAGGAAGCGACGGTTGTTCGCGACGCCGTCAGGACCCGCCCGGTATGGCCCCGGCTTGCCCGTGTCATGACGGCGAGCATCATAGTGGTCACGGTTCCAACGCTCAGGACGTGGATTACGGACGTCTGGTCGAAGAGGTTCACGGCTGCGAGGCCGATCGCAAGGAGCCCCAGCGGCACGAAGAGGTAGGCGATATGCAGGATCGTCACCAGCATTTCCGCGGTCGTGGTCCAGCCCCGCCAGCGCGCGAGCCGGATAGCCTGCATGGCCGCCGCCAGTCCTGCCGCCCCCGCAACGAGCTCTCCGTCGTCCAGAATGACCCAGGCGGCTAGGGCGGCGACCCCGCACAGGATGGCGGCCGTATCAAACCGGTCATAGGCGGCGGGGAAATCCGTCCGGCCGGTCTTGTTGATCCAGTTGCGGGTGAAGCTCGGGATGATTCGCCCGCCCACAATGAGGATCATTGCGGTATAGGCCGAGAGGGCAAGCTTGATCCCCAGGGACGGGTGCTGCCCGCCGGCCACCGCCAGATGATACAGGATGTTTGCAGCGGAGAGCGCGACGAGGCCGGTGATGACCTTCAGATCCTTCCATTTCCGTCCGGCGACCACTTCGCGCACGCAGATAAAGAGGAGGAGGGGCAGAAAGGCGCTGTCGGCCAGGATGGCGGCCATGGTGCCGATAAAGTCGGACAGAAGAAGCGCCAGCCGGCCGGAGACCCAGACGAGAAACAGGAAGACCAGCGGCCAACCGGACACCGGCAGCCTGCCGGTCCAGTTGGGAACAGCGGTCAGCAGAAAACCCGCCAACACGGCGCTCGCATAACCGAACAGCATCTCGTGTGCATGCCAATGGACGGTGCCGTAGGAAACCGCCACGTCGATCAGCCCAGCCAAGCTTGCCAACCACAACAGCATCGCGACGGCCGCCCAGAGGGCGGACGAGAGAAAGAATGGCCGGAAGCCGTAGGAGAATATGATGGGGGCGGTTGTGGAAAGTCCCCTCGGGATGCTCCCAGATCGCCGCCCGGCCGGAATTGTCGTCATCTTCGGAACTCCTTGTTCGGCACCCTTGTAGCGGCGGCGGCGAAGCCCTTCATTGCGGCGTCGCAAGCAGACGCGGGAATGTTTGCTGCCGACGCGGCAATAGCGCATCTTCGATCTCGCCGCGGGCTGTGCTAGGTTCGCCCAGACCGTAGCGGAGCATAGGCCGTTGAAGATCGATAAAAGTCTCGTGAGAAGTTTTCCCCTGTTCGAAAGGATGGAGGATGCCGATACGGAAGCGCTTCTTGCTCACGCAACATCACGTCGGGTGCCGGTCGGCGAAGCCGTCTTCGAACAGGGGGCGGCCGCAACGCATTTCCATCTGCTTCTGCATGGCAGGCTGAAAGTAACGCAGGTCACCGAAGACGGTCAGCAGATCATCGTGCGCGTCGTCCACCCGGGCGATCTCTTCGGTTTTGCCAAGGCGCTTCAACGCATGGACTATCCCGGCACGGCGATGGCCGTCGCAGAAAGCGTCGCGCTTTGTTGGCCGACGGAACTCTGGCCCCAGTTCGTCGATCGCAATCCCCGGCTTGCGGTCACCGCCATGCAGACGATCGGGCAGCGCCTGGAAGAAGCCCATGCCCGTATCCGCGAAATGTCGACACAGGAGGTCGAGCAACGGGTCGCTCACGCGGTTCTGAGACTGGCCAAGCATGCGGGCCGCAAAGAAGGCGACGCGGTGCGGATCGACTTCCCGATTTCTCGGCAGGACTTAGCCGAGATGACCGGCACCACACTGCATACCGTCTCGAGGATCATAAGCGCATGGGAGGTGAAGGGGCTGGTCGAAGGCGGACGTCAGAAGCTGCTGGTGAAGGATGCCGAAGGCCTGCAGGTGCTGGCCGAAAGCACGAAGGGATAACGGGGGGATAGGCGTTCCGAAATGGGCGCCGGACAACCCGGCGAGATGCCTCAGATCTCCCGGATGATCGACTCGCTCAGGCGCTCTATTTCCTCGATGATGAACAATGCCGGATCGTCCGCAGCGCCGGATGCTACCATCTCGTAGACCGCATGGCGCTTGTCCCGGACATACCCCACTTGCGAAACGAGCGGCGCCCTTTCGTGGTGCCGTGTCTCTCTCCAGCGCCTGGTCAGCGTTAGAAGCTTCATGGCGTCATCATCGAAGGGTTCCACGGCGGATCGTAGGTTAGCTCCACCTCGACGCTCTTCACGCCGGCGACCGATGCGGCACAGGCCCGGATGGCTTCCTTCAGAAAGGTCGAGGCGGGGCAACCTTTCGTTGTGGTCGTCATCGATATGTGCATGTCGCCGACCCGATCCGCCTCGATGCGGTAGATCAGGCCCATGTCCACCACGCTGCGCCCCATTTCCGGATCGATGACCATGGAGAGCTGTTGCCTGACCTGTTCGATGAGGTTGGCCCGCTCGGACGTGTCAGGCATCGGCACCCCCTTTGCCGATGCGGATCATGATGCGGTAGGCGCTGCCGTCCCGATCGAAATTGCCCACCCATTGGTGGCCCCGGCGCGTCAGTTCCGGAAACAGGAAGACCGGCTCGCGTGCTAGCACCGCGAAGATCACTTCGCCTGGGTTGAGCGCTTCGGCCGCGCCGAGAATTCGCTGCATCGGTTCCGGCGGATCGAGATCGGAAAGGTCGAGCTGCACGGACGGTTCCGCCCACAGTTCGGGTGAGACCGCGTTTTCGGAGAGCGCTACCGGTTCTTGCCGGCGCGGCGTGAAGCGGACCTCGAAATCCCCGCCGTCGAGTTCGACAACGGAGTGATCGAAGCCCTTGGCATCCATGACGCGGTAGAGCGGTTGCGGCTTGAAGGGCGCAAGCAGCTTCAGTCCCTGACCGGGCTGCAGCGTCCCGACCGCCGTCATGATCGTTTCGAACGGCTCGCCGCCGTTCTTCAGGATCGGCCTGACATCGAGTTCCTTGAATTCCTGGGTCATCGTGACCTCCCGTTGAAGCTTGGTAAGATGAGCCGCCGTGCGGCGACGGCCGATGGCAGCCGGGTCGCGGCCGGAACCATGGCGAGGCGGCGGGCCTGGATGAACTCGAAGGAGAGAGCGCAGACAGCCGCGAGCTGAGCGAATGTAGCCGCCCTGAACATGTCCGGCATGTCGAGGATCAAGACTGCGGTCGCCGTTGCCGTCGCGGTGAAATAGAGCGCGAACCACAGGGATGCCCGCCGCTCGTTGACGAGGTCCTGGACGCGCGGGACGGCTGTGCGGCCAAGAACAGGGCCGTAGAACTCCAGCCACGTCATGAATGCCACGATCTTGTAGAGCTGCCCGAGGCCGAGCCCGGTCAGCCATCCGAACGTGAAGAGATGGGCGATCGGCATCACCATCCCGGCCGGGTTGCCGATCACGATCGAGGCGGCGAAAAGAACGAAGCAGAGGAGCAGCATGCCGATCGCCACCAGGCTCGCCATCACGTTCAGTTCCACGGACTTGCGTTTCCGCTCGCGGAAGATCGAGTGGATATCGATCGCGTAGAAAAGAGAGGCAAGTCCCGAGAGCGCTATCGCCAGGTGAAGCGGCCGGTCGGCGGGCAAGCCGGTTCCATCGGAGAAAATGCCACAGCCGGCGGCCACGAGAGCGGCGGCCAACAGCCAGCCGATCGCCCGGCTTATCCCGCGCGTCTTTTCGGGCGACAGCAGGAACATCGTCAGGAGGCGATAGCTGACGCCGATCGCGGTGATGGTCATCCATCCGAACAGGCCAAGATAGGCGTGCGCCGGCCCGGCCGATAGAACCAGCCCGACGAGATGCGGATCATCGGTGAGGCCGGAGAGAGAAAGGGTAAACACCAGCCCGACCAGCGCCGTGGCGATCAGTGGCACGCAGCCAAGGGCGACGAACTTTGTCGGCAGCGAGTACGGCCTCGCTGCCACGAGAGTGCCCGCGACCATCCAGCAGAGGCCCGCGAATGCCACCGTCAAGAGAAGGCCTCCGGCCGGCAGTGTCCATGTCCAGAGGGGCACGAGATCGGCCAGCCCCAGGAACCCGCCGAGTAGAAGGAGGAGCCCGATCATGGTCAGCAGCAAGGCGGGGAGGGCGAGATGGGGGGATTGCAGCTGTCGCGAGGCGATTACCGGTACGAACTGAAGTAGCGATCCGGCAAACAGGAGACCGAGCCAGCCGATCGCGATCAGGTGAACGATCACCAGCGAGGCCGGGTCGTCGATGGGAGCGGATGGATACCCGAACCCCGATATCGTCAAGGCCAGCCCGGCGACCAGGCAAACCAGCGCCGTCGCGAAATAGGATATCGTCCAGGGGGAGAGAGTGGCGCCGGGCATGGCTTTCGTCTTTCAATGACCGCAGCAGCAGTCGCAGCCGGAGCTTTGCGCCCGCTGGATTTCGACGCGCCAGACATCCGGACCCTGTTCGAGATATTGCCAGTCGAACTCTTCCGGATACCGGCTCTCGATCTGGTAGTGCAGCGGCCGGGGATCATGGTCGCTGGTGACATGCATGACGCCGCCGGGGATGAGGGACGTCAGCACGCCAAAAATCTTCGGGTGACGTTCGGCGGGAGCGAGCGTCCTGACATCGATGGAGGGGATCTCAATATCCGACATGGTTTGTTCTGGGCCTTTCGAGCTGGTGCAGCGGCCTGGCCGATCCCGGCCGCCTCGATGAGTTAGCAGCGGCCCGATCGACGGAATTTGCGTCGGGACAAATATTTTACAGAAAGACGACGCTGTCGTTGATTTCGCACAAAGAGAGGCGGCTGCGGGCAGCTAAATGCTCTTTCAAGAAAATTGAAAGGAGCCCGACATGTCCGCAGCGATAATCGAGAAATATGGCGATGCACGGCTACCGCGCTACACGAGCTATCCGACGGCTCCGAACTTCAGCTCGGATTTCGACGCCCTCGACTATCCGGCCTGGCTCAAGCGGCTGCCCGAAGGACAACCCACCTCGCTCTATATCCACATTCCCTTCTGTCGGTCGATGTGCTGGTATTGCGGCTGTCACACCACGATCACCGAGCGCGACAGGCCCATTCTCGACTATATCGAGATCTTGCACCGGGAGATCGAGCTTCTGGCATCCGCTCGAGCCGACAGCTTCAGCCTCGGGGAAATCCATTTCGGCGGCGGCACGCCGACGATCATCAAGTCGGAGGAATTCATCGCGTTGATGGATGCGTTTCGCAACCGTCTCGGTTTTGCGAGGAGCATCAATGCGGCAGTCGAAATCGATCCGCGCACCTTGACCCGGGAGATGGCGATGGCGCTCGGGGAGTCGGGCGTCACCCGCGCGAGCCTAGGCGTCCAGAGCTTCGACCCGAAGGTCCAGAAGGCGATCACCGCATCCAGAGCGTCGAGACGACGATGGATGCGGTGGAGCATCTTCGGCACAACGACATCAACGCGATCAACTTCGACCTGATCTACGGGCTGCCGTTTCAGACCGTCGAATCCGCGTCGAGACGGTCGACGCGGCCGTCAGGATGCGGCCGGACCGTCTTGCCGTCTTCGGTTACGCGCATATCCCGAGCTTCAAGAAACACCAGCGTCTCATCGACGAGGCGGCGCTTCCCGATGCACGGGAACGCGCGCTTCAGGCATCCGCGATATCAGACGCCCTGGTGGCGGCGGGCTATGTCAGGATCGGCCTCGATCATTTCGCCCTGCCTAACGACGACCTCTCGCTTGCGCAGACCGAAGGCCGGCTGCACCGGAATTTCCAAGGCTATACGACGGATGCCTGCGAGGCGCTGATCGGGCTCGGTGCCTCCTCGATCGGCCGGTTGCCGCAGGGATATATCCAGAACGAGGTTCCGCCCGGCCTCTATGCGACCCGGGTGTCGAAGGGCGAACTGCCGGTCGCCAAGGGCTATCGTCTCACCCCGGAAGACCGTCTGCGCGGCGACGTGATCGAAAGGCTGATGTGCGACTTCGCGGTGGATGTCGCCGCACTTGCGGCGGCGCACGGCTTCGATGCCGACCTTCTGTTGCGGGGCAATGATCGGCTGGATGAGCTTGAACGGGACGGGCTGATCGAGCGTCAGGGCGGGAATATCCGCGTCTCGGAGGATCACCGGTTCATCGTCAGAGCCGCAGCCTCTGCGTTCGATGCCTATCTGAACAAGAGCGGCAGGTCTTTCAGCAAGGCGGCATAGGGTTCAGAGCGGAAAATGGAGGTCCGGCAGTCCGCCGAGCCGGAACTCCCGCGCGGCCGGGATCCCCCTATCCCGTCAGGCCGCGATAGATGGCGGGCAGAGCCGCCGGAAGCTTTGAAATATCACCGACAACCGCATAACCGTTGCGTCCGAACATCGTCGGCAGATAGGATTTCGCATCCTTGTCCACCGTCACGGCGAAGATGTTGACGCCGAGGCGCTTCGCCTCCTGCACGGCGCGGCGGCTGTCCTCCATCGCAAAACGGCCCTCGTAGTGGTCAATGTCATTTGGCTTGCCGTCGGTCAGCACGAGAAGCAGCCGGGTCCGGTTGGGGCGTTTCGCGAGGTCCGCGGTGGCGTGCCGCAGGGCGGCTCCGAGGCGGGTGTAATATCCGGGTTTCAGGCCGGCGATCCGGTCCTCTACGACTGGCGAAAGCCGCTCGTCGAAGCCTTTCACGGTCTCGACCCGCACCCAGGAGCGGCGCCGGGAGGTGAAGGTGAGGATGGAGTGGTCCGTGCCGCAGGCGCTCAGGCCTTGCGCGAGAACGAGAAGCGCTTCCTTCTCGACATCCAGAACCCGCCGGTTGTCGATCCAGGCGTCGGTCGAGAGAGACACGTCGACGAGAATGGTGACGGCGAGATCGGGGATGCGTGGTCGGCTTGCCACATGGATACGGTCCGTTGCCTGTCCCCCGGCAAGCAGATCGGTCCGGCGCCGGACGACGGCGTCGAGATCGAGTTCCACGCCGTCCAGCTGCGATTTGAGCATTTCCTGGCGCGGCCGCAGTATTTCGAACTGCTTGCGTACCTTCCTGACCAGCGCCTTCGTGTCTTCCGATGTTTCGAGGCGGGCGCCGCTGACTGATGTCGGGGCGGCAAGGACCCGGCAATGGTTCTTCAGATAGGTGGTTTTCCGGTAGTCCCATTCGGGATAGGTGAGTTCGGCTGCGATTTCCTGGAGATCGACCATTTCCGGCGGAAGGTCGAGATCGAAGTGGAAACGTGAAGAGGGGCGTTCCTTGCGGCGCCCGAGAACCATTTCGTCCAGATCCTCGGCCGCCTTGCCGTCCTCTTCGGGCTTGTCGTCGGTCGGCCGGTCGACATTGACCATTTCCGTCATCGCCAGAATTTTCTCGAAGCGGTTGAGGATGAACGGGCTCCGCTCGGAGCGCTTCTCGTCCTCCCGCTCGCGCTCAGCGCTGAACCGTTTCTTTCCCGCCGGACCCTGCGGATTGCCGAGCGGGGTTTCCGAATCCTCCGCCGAAGAACGGCTTTCCTCATGGGATAAGAATTCCGGCCAGAGCGGCACGTCCATCATCGGCTGGTAGCCGGGCGGGGCATGGCGCGGGAAGATCGCGCTTGGCGTGTCGTCCGGCAGGCCTGCGCCTGCCCGCAGCAGGCTGATGATCCTGCTTTCCAGTAGCCGTTCCAACGAGGGAAGCCTACCGCGGCGACGCTCGGTAAGTGTTGCTTGACATAAATCTCGATAGATCCGGCGCAGGCCCGGAAATGCGATAAGCGTCTCGTCGACATTGGAGAATGCCATATGCAGCCGCTCGAGATCCTGTGCGAGGGGATCCGGCGAGGCTGGCCGGGTCTCGGGCAATGTAGCGATGGCGGCCGTCAGCCAGACATACAATGCCCGGTTCAGGCTGCGATCCGGAAAGTAGTCTATGACATCAGGCAGCATTGCGCGTGCGAAATCCCGGCCGGAACGGGCAATCCGCTCCTCGCCGAGCCCGACGAGTTGGCGAAGCTTCAGGCGGTGTTTCGACGTGCGCTGATGGGCCGCCACGAGCTGGACCGCATGATCGCCCCCGAACCCGCGGAAGCAGGATGCGAGGACGGGTTTCATGTCGTCCAGCGCCACCGCGTGTTCGGGATAGCGTGGCAGGCTTCGCGTCTGGCCGACCAGGCGATGCCAGGCCTTGCCGACGGTTTCTTCCAGCTCGAGAAAATCCAGCATCAGAGCACCTCAGGCAACGACGGCATTCGCGACTTCGATCAACGCCGCGCGCACGTCCGGATCGTCCGTCAGCGGCTCGATCATGGCAGCCCGTATCGCGCGGCGCGGGTCGAGCCCGCTTTCGATCAGCGTGGCGCAGTAGACGAGCAGGCGCGTCGAAACCCCTTCCTCCAGGTCGTGCCCCTTGAGGGCCCGCAGGCGGTGGGCAAGGGTGACCAGCGGTATGACATGCCGTTCGGAAAGACCGCTTTCCGCGGCAACGATCGCCACTTCCTGCTCCCGGGGAAGGAAGTCGAACTCGATGGCGACGAAACGCTGCTTGGTCGAAGGCTTCAATGCCTTGAGGATGTTCTGGTAGCCGGGATTATAGGAGACGACCAGCATGAACTCCGGCGGGGCTTCCAGCACCTCACCGGTTCTTTCGAGCGGCAGGATGCGGCGGTCGTCGGTCAAGGGGTGGATGACGACGGCGACATCCTTCCGCGCCTCGACGATTTCGTCGAGATAGCATATGCCGCCGCCGCGCACCGCCTTCGTCAGGGGGCCGTCCACCCAGATGGTTTCGCCGCCTTTCAGGAGGAACCGGCCGGTCAGATCGGCGGCAGCCAGATCGTCATGGCAGGAAACGGTCGCAAGCGACAGTCCGAGACGCTCGGCCATGTGGCAAACGAAGCGGGTCTTTCCGCATCCGGTCGGGCCTTTCAGGAGAAGCGGAAGCTGCCTCTTCCAGGCCGTTTCGAACAACTCGCATTCGTTGCCTGCGGGAATGTAGTGCGGGATTGGTCCGGCCTGGGCCGGCTTTATCGGAGAAATCACGGTCATCTGAATGTCCTGATCTTTGGAGGGATGGAAGAACGCGGCTCCGTCGGTGAAAAGACGGAGCCGCGCTGCATCATTCGGCCGGCTGGATGCTTGGCGTCCCGGCGGGTCGCCGTTCGCGCCCCGGTACGAACAAGGCCCAGAGGAACATCAGCGCCGAGATGAGCACGAAGACGCCCGATCCGAGCCGGACCCAATAGAAGATCGCCAGTTGATCCTGGACATCCATGAAGCTTTCGCCGAGGACGCGCTGCAGGTGTACCTGAAGGACGCCGGCAAAGGTCAGCGCGAAGGTCATGACGGACATCGCCGTGCACATGATCCAGAAGCTGACCATCGAAAGCCATTGGTTATAAGGGCTGCGGCCCCGAAGTTCCGGCACGGCGTATGCCATGACGGCAAGGTTCAGCATGACGTAGGCGCCGAAGAAGGCGAGGTGGCCGTGGGCTGCGGTGACCTGCGTGCCGTGGGTATAATAGTTGACCGACGACAGCGTGTGCAGGAAGCCCCAGACGCCCGCGCCGAAAAAGGCCATGACCGAGCAGCCGATCGACCAGAGAAGTGCGGCACGGTTCGGATGCTTGCGCCCGGCCTTCCAGGTCATCACGAAAGTGAAGATGACCATGGTGAAGAACGGCGCCACTTCCAGGGTGGAGAAGAGCGAACCGATCCATTGCCAGTAACCGGGGGCGCCGATCCAGTAGAAATGGTGGCCGGTGCCAAGAATGCCGGAGAAGAGGGCAAGGCCAACGATCACGTAGAGCCATTTTTCAACCACTTCGCGGTCGATGCCGTTCAGCTTGATCATCAGGAAGGCCAGCACCGAGGCCATGATCAGCTCCCAGACGCCCTCGACCCAGAGATGGACGACATACCACCAGTACATCTTGTCGAGCGCCAGATTGATCGGGTTGTAGAAGGCGAACAGGAAGAAGATCGCCACACCCCAGAGGCCGAAGATCAGGATGTTGGTGACAACTGTCTTGCGGCCCTTGAGCACCGTGAGCGTGATGTTGAACAGGAACATCAGAGCGACGACGACGATGCCGACCTTGATGAGGAACGGCTGTTCCAGAAACTCGCGGCCTTCATGATAGTGGAACAGATAACCGACCACGGCGATCGCCGCCGCGACGAGGAAAAGCCAGAACTGCGCAACCGCGATCCTGGTGCTGAACAGCTCCGTTTCGGCCTCTTCGGGCAGCAAGTAGTAGGTCGAGCCCATAAAGCCCATCAGCAGCCAGACGATGAGCGCGTTGGTGTGGACCATCCGCACGATGTTGAAGGGCAGCAGTTCCGAAAGCGTGTTCGGCAGGACGTAGATCGTTCCCGCCAGAACGCCGAACAGGACCTGGGCGATGAACAGGCCGAGCGCGCCGTAAAAATACAGCATGGCGACCTTCTGGGTTTGATATTTCATATGTTTTTCCCTTCCCGTGAGATCAGCCGGCATCGTTCGGCGGCCAGTTCTGGGTCTTGATCCTGCTCGTCCATTCGAGGAAGTTGGCCAGATCTTCGAGTTCCCGTTCCGTCAGGTTGAACTGCGGCATCTGCCGCCTGCCTTCGATGCCGCTCGGTTGCGCGGCCATCCAGGCCTTCAGCGTCGCGCGGGCTGTGTCCGGATCGGTATCGCCGCCCCATCGCTTCCACACATTGCCGACCTCGGGGGCGAAATAGGCGCCTTCCCCGAGTATCGTATGGCAGTTGATACAGGCGTTCTTTTCCCAGACGTGTTTGCCGCGCCCGACGGAATCCGAGAGCGTGGCTTCGTCCGTGGACGTGGTTCGCATGTAGTAGTGACTGTGGGCGGTAAGCCCGAGAAAGATTACGAAAAAGAACGCGGAGCCGCCGTAAAAGACGTTACGTGCCCCGGTCTTTGTGAGGCGTTCTGCCATCCTCATGTCCCCTTTGTGCGGATGCCTTGCGGGTTGCTGCGGGGCGATATCCGCGAACGCGGACGATGACCCGTGAAGCTTCTATGAGCGGCTTTCCGGAAGCGTTCTTTGCGATTTACCAAACAAAAAAGCGTTGCCCGCGAAGTCCGCTATTTTTCGGGAAGGTAAGCATCTGCCTTCCTTGCGCCGGGGGCGTGGCCCTAGAGAAAGGTGGCCAGTACGACCTTGCCCAGCGACAAGGCAGAGAAGAAGATCGGCCAGATCATCAGCGCGCGGGCCAGATTGGGCCGCATCCCCCGCAGGTCCATGAAGTCGAGCACAATGAGCCGTATCTTGGCGATGGTCATGACGAGGATGATCGCAAGTACTGCCCCCGGTATCACCTCATGCTTCCATTGCGCGGCGATCAATGCGCCGACGATGCCGAGCATCATGATCCAGTTGGCGCTGCCGAAGAGTTTCGAATCGTCCATTCCGGCCTCCTAGCTCAGATAGATCAGGGGGAACATCACCAGCCAGACGATGTCGATTACGTGCCAGATGGTCGTCAGCGTGACGATCGTCGACCGTTCGAGCCTGATCGCCGCCAATACGAAGAGGGTGGCAACGAACGCGACATGGGCGAGGTGGAAGCCGGTGATGAGGAAGTAGAGCTCGAAAAAGGTCTGCAGGTTCTCGTCCCCTGCCGCCGTCCATTCGGAACTGTACTCGGCGAATTTGAGGGCGACGAAGAGGAATCCCAAAAATGCCGCGCCGAGCAGGAACAGGCGCTGCCGGCGAGGTTTTCCCTGGGAAATGGCGGCAAGCGCCGCCTGCCAGCTACTCGCCAGCAGCACGACGGTATTGAACCCCGCCAGCCGCGGCGCGAGATGGAGCTTTGCGAGCGCAAAACTTTCCGGATGCAGCATGGACATGACGACATAGCCGGTCAGCAGGATGCCGAACGCCGCAAGCTCGCCCCAGACGAGCACCCAGAGAAGAAGGTCGCCGCCTTCATCCCTCTCTTCGCTGGTCGAGATTGCCGCCATTCCGAAACCTCCGGTATTCTTCCGTCCCGGAAAATGGAGGCAATACAGGTCCGGCTCTTTGTCATATCGCAAAGAAACGGCAGCTGGAGGGGGTAGGATGACGGCAAACCAAGGATTTGCCATGTCTGATGCACAAGTCGGCCTTCTGATGGCCGCCCCGATCATTGTCATATTCGCCATCGCCCTGAAACGGATGGGTGTCCTGCAGGGTTACAGCTCGCTGGCGGCGGTCGTCTTTTCCGTGGCCATTGCGGGCGTTCTTTTCTGGCAACAGTAGCGGCCGTGTGATGACGCAGTTCCTGCTGGCTTTTGCGGCCTTCATCGCCCTGCATTCCATCCCGGCAATCCCGAAGATCCGCGGCGCGCTGATCGGGTGGATGGGGCATGGAGGCTATATCGCCGCCTATTCCGTCGTTTCCACCGCAGCCCTGGCCTGGCTCTTCCTTTCCGCTCTGAACCTCGATTACGTGGAAATCTGGCAACCGAGGCCGTGGCAGGCCTGGCCTGCCTTCGTGCTATCGCCCATCGGGCTTTTCCTGGTTCTTGCCGGCCTCTTCAGCCGCAATCCCGTCTCGATCTCGTTCCGCAAGGGAGGCGAGCCGGATGCGATCGTGTCCGTCACGCGCCATCCGGTTCTCTGGGGTTTTCTCTGCTGGTCGGTCGGGCACATTCCTGCGAACGGAGATCTGCGTTCGTTGCTCCTGTTTGGCGGCTTTGCCGCCTTTTCCGCCGCCGGCTTGTTCATGCTCGAAAGGAGGGCACGTCGATCGCTGGGGGCAGCCTGGCCGACGGCCTCGTCGCAGACTTCGGTCATTCCGTTCGCAGCTGCGATCAATGGTAAGGTTGGAATTACAGTAGATATGCCGATGGCCGCCGCTGCGCTTTGCGCGGCAGCGTTGCTCGTCTGGCTTCTCGGCGGGGGACATGCGGCTTTGGTGGGCGCGGATCCGCTTCTGTTTCTTGGCGCCTGATCGTCTCGTGAGGCAAGTGCTCAAGCTCGACCATGAGCCGTATCGCGGGCACGCGCAACCCATGCCGCACCTTCGCGGGCATGATGAAAGCCGTTCGACAAAGCGGCGGTGGGATAGATTTCGCGCAGCAGCGTGATCGCCTTGTCCGCGTCCAGGGCGTTGTCCAGCACGGCGCGGTAGAGCTTTGCAACCGCCACCATGTCACAGTCCTGCGGCGACAGGCGGATCCCCGAGATACCGCATGCGGCGAGGCCGGCGAGCTCGCCCAGCAGGGCCTGGCAGGTGTGGGACACGGTCTGCACGCCGTTGAGCGCGAGGAAAGATTGACGGTCAAGGGTCTTCACCGGCAGGCCGTCCGGATCTTCGCCGCAGACGAATTGGCAATTGTCCTTGATCTTGCCCTTGGATCTCGCATGAGCGCATCGCGCCGAGATGGCGAGCGGCATGCGGCCGAAGGCGAAGACCTCGAATGCGATTGCGGGCGCGCCGGCGACGATGTTCTCGACCGACGTGAAGGGCAATTCTGGAGGCAGGCAGATGCTGGTCGCTCCCCGGTCGGCGAGCAGTCTGGCCGTCGGCGCGTTGTAGACGTTGACCAATGGGCCGATGCTGTGGGGCTTGCCGTTCAGCAATCCGAGGGCGGAGAGGTCGTTGGCCTCGATCGCATGTTCGCTGTCGGCGACGAGATCCCGGATCTGCCGGCTTTCGCGCTCTAGGGTGACAAGCGACAAGGTCGAGAGGACCACGGTCTTGCCCGCCGCTTCCAGTCTCTCGATGACCTCGGCGATATGCGGTTCGATGAAATGCTGCCGCTTGGAACAGACGGTTTCGCCGATCACCACGCGTTCCACCGGCGCCTCGTCGGCGAGGCGAAAATGAAAGTCGCGCCATTTGGGGCCGTCCCAAAGATAATAGACGGGTCCTATCGTCAGGGAGGGTGAAGTGGTGTGGTGCATGTTCATCTCCAGCGCTTCTCGTACGCGCCCGACGTGGTCTTCTGGCCTTCGCTGAGGCCACGCAGGCGCATGAGCAGCGCCGTTCGCTGCTCCGGTCCGGCCGACAGGGCCTTTTTCAGGGTCGAGACCACTTCGGCGACATAGGCCTTGCCGCGCTGGCGGCCTTCGATCTTCAGGGCGCTGACGCCCGCTGCCGAAAGCGCATCGATCTCGCCCATGACATCCAGGGAAACCGGGTCTTCGAATGCATAGGCGGGGCTGTCGGCGATATCGAAACGACCCTTGCACAGGGTGGGGTAGCCGGCCGCTTCGCCGGCTAGGAAGCGGTTGATCGTGTAATCGCCAAGTTCGGACACCAGTTCCGTGCGTTCCTGGCGATAACGCGCATGACTTGCCGGCGAGCAGACGCCGTTCATGTTGGGCGACTTCCCCGTCGCATAGGAGGAGAGCGAACAGCGGCCCTCGGCCATGACGCAGAGCCCGCCGAAGACGAAGACCTCGATCTCGCAGCGGATCTGTGGCGCGATGCGGGCGATGTCGGCAATCGTGAGCGTTCGCGGCAGCACGACCCGCTTGGCATGGAAGGCCTCGACGAGGAAGTTGATCGCATCGACGTTCGAGGCGGAGGCCTGCACCGAGACATGCAGCCGCTGCTCGGGGTGGCGTTCAGCCACATGTGCCATGAGCCCGAAATCGGCAAGGATCAGCCCATCGGCTTTAAGAGCAACGGCGTCCGCGGCGGCGCGGTACCAGATCTCCTCGTCTCCGGCACGCATGAAGGTGTTGAGGGCGACGAAGGTCTGGGTGCCATGCCGGCGGGCATAGGCGATCGCCTCGCGCAATTCCTCGCGGCTGAAATTGAGGCCGGGAAAATTGCGGGCATTGGTCTCGTCGCGGAAGCCGCAATAGACGGCGTCGGCGCCTGCATCGACGGCTTCGCGAAAGGCGGCCGGCGTTCCGGCGGGGCAGATCAGTTCCATGAGGACGTCTCGTTGTTCAGTGCACGGCGCCGGATATCCCGTCCCATCCGTCCGAAGAGGGGCGCAAGAGGGCCGGCGAGCCTCGACAGGTCGCGGGGCAGATCGATGTCGGTGCCATCGAGGGCATTGCGCATCGCCAGCATCGCCTCCATGTCGCCGGTGACGGAAAGGTCGCGCGAGAAGAACAGCGCGTCGGCATCGCAGCGGCCTTCGAGCAGGGCAAGCAACAGGAAGAGCGGCCCTTCGACGGAGGCGTCGGCGAGGTCCTGCATCGCCGGCTTCCGGGTGACGCGGATGGATGGCCCGGCCGGCTCCACGATGAAGGCCAGCGGCAGGTCGCTTGGAAGAAAGGCAAAGCGTTTCGCCTTGTACTCGCCCAGCCGCTCGAACAGGTCGGGATGTTCTTTGAGCAGGCGCTGAAACAGCAGTCCTGTCGCCCGCTCGATCGCGGCAAGTGGCATATAGGCCAAGGGGATGGCGAGTGCGCGGGGAAATTCCATATTCATGCGTCCTGCTGAAATGCAGGCACAGGCTATCGATTGCGGGAGCGGCCGTGCTTGAGCCAGCGCAAAGAGGAACGATGGTTCTTTGAGAGGCCGGTGCACGTCGATTGCAGCAGGCCGGCAATCGGCGTCAGGATCCGTCGGATCGGCCTCTCCCGCGGACGAAAGTCACGACCTCGTTCTGAACCTCGCCTTCGTTGTTGAGGACGGCGCGCCACACGCGGTTTCCGAGACGAACGCTGAGGCGGGACGTTCCGATATCCTCAGCTTCGCCACGCTCGACCGTGCTTGTCACGAGGCCCCGGCGGATTCTCTGCCGGAAATCGTCGCGAGTCAGCCCGAACCGACCGGCAATCTCGTCGGATTCCAGGATGAAGTCGCCGTTCGGGTCGCGTTCGATATGCATCGCTCTTCCTCAGGTCGACGGTGTTGCGGCAAGGCTTGCCGGTTCAACGCCCTTTTTACGTTCTACGACACTGGTTGAAACCTTGGAAAGCCGTTTGCCGATAATGGTTTCGTGACAAATGTCCGGCCGGTCACGACGAAGTCCCGTCGAAGCCGAGCGACGCCCATATCCGGTCGACCTTCTCGATGATTTCGGGGGGCATTTTGAGAATCCGGCCCCATTCCCGTGTGGTCTCGGAGCCGATCTTGGTCGTGGCATCCAGCCCAAGCTTGCCGCCGAGGCCCGGTTGAGGAGAGGCGAAGTCGAGGTAATCGATCGGCGTGTTGTCGACGAGCATAAGGTCACGGCTGGCATCGAAGCGGGTGGAAATCGCCCACATGATGTCCGGCCAGCTTCGCACATCGATGTCGGGATCGACCACGATGATCAGCTTGGTGTAGCTGAACTGCGGCAGCATGGACCAGAGGCCCATCATGATCCGTCGAGCATGGCCGGGATAGCGTTTGTCGATCGACACCACCATGGTCCGATAGGAGCAGGCCTCCGGCGGCAGCCAAAGATCCCTGATCTCCGGGAACTGGCGCCTGACCAGCGGGATGAAAATGTCGTTCATGGCTTCGCCCAGCCTGGACGGCTCGTCCGGCGGGCGGCCGGTATAGGTGGAGAGATAAACCGGATTGCGGCGCATCGTGATCGCCGAAAGGGAAAGCACCGGGAAGCTCTCGACGGCATTGTAGTAGCCGGTGTGATCGCCATAAGGTCCCTCGTCCGCCATCTCTGTGGCGGAAATCGTGCCCTCAAGGACGATCTCGGCCTCCGCGGGAACGGGGAGCGGTACGGAAAACGCAGGCGCAACCGCCTGACGCCTGCCTTTCAGGACGCCAGCAAAATTCAGCTCGCTCATTTTGTCCGGCAGTGGCATGACGGCCGCGAGGATTGTCGCCGGGTCGGCGCCGATGACGACCGCCACCGGCATGTCCCGGCCGAGCGCCTGCCACATCCGGTGGTGTCTTGCGCCGCCACGATGAGCGAGCCAGCGCATGACCAGCCGGTCCTTGCCGAGCTTCTGCATCCGGTAGACGCCGACATTGACATCCGCCGGATCGTCCGGCGCCTGGGTGATCACCAGCGGCCAGGTTACGAGGGGGGCGGGCTCGCCGGGCCAGCAGGACTGGATCGGCAGCCGGTCAAGATCGATACCGGCGCCTTGCCAGACGATCTCCTGACACGACGGGTACGAAACCGAGCGGGAGTTCAGCGAGAGCGCCGCCCTTAGCTGCGGAAGTTTTCGCCACGCGTCGAGCATCGATCTGGGCGGCCGCGGCTCGCGCAGCTCGCTCAGGAAATCGGCAAGCCCCGTTATGCCGCCGGCTCCGAGCCCAAGGCCCCACTCAATTCTCTCGCGGGTTCCGAACAGGTTGGCGACGAGCGGGATTGCGACGGTACTGCCGCCGGCATCGACCGGCTTTTCGAAGAGCAGCGCCGGCCCTTCTTCCACGAGAATCCTGCTGTGAATCTCGGTGATCTCATGGACCAGCGAAACGGGCTGCGAAATCCGCTTCAGCCGCCCCCTGCTTTCCAGAAGGGATAGGAAATCCTGGAGATTGCCGTAGTGGCGGGGAATTGTGGCATCTGCTTTCATGCCCCCCAGATTGAGAAGAAAGGAGCGGCTGTCTTTGCGCTTGCGCAAATTGACAGATTTCGCCAAATCACTGGGCGTATTCCAGGTTCAAAGACCCCGGGCGCAGCATAAAGGGATACCCTGCACTGCGTACCGGCTGCGCCATCCGGCCCCGGCGTTACGAAAATCCCTAGACGGGATGATCGTGTTCAAGCCATCGCTTAGGAAAGGTCAACTCGGCGCTACAGTGACATTCGCAGAACGCGCCCTACCCGCATCCGTCACCAAGATCTCGACCATTCATGCGCCGGCTTAAGCACGGTGAGTTCCCTGCGATCGGAGCCATCATCTTGCGCACTACGGTTTCCGAAATGATCGAGACGGGTGCCATCCATTCTCATGCCGGATCTATAGGTGGTTAAGGGGCGTGTTTTAATCTGCGGACCTCATCGCATTTCTTGCCGAAGGATCTACAGATGTTGGCGCATCTTCCGAAACCTAAGACCGCCTGCGATACTTTCAGAGCCAGACGCGCATAGGAGATTCCCCCGTTTTCTTGCGAAAGCGCAAGCAAATGCCCATGCCCTGTTTGTTTCACGTCAAAGAGAAGAAGTTGGCGTGGACATAAATTCTATTTCCAGAGGACGGCGATTTATTCCGCCCCTTGTTCCGAAGGAAAGAAACCATGACCGACAAGATTCAGATGACCAGACGCTCGATCCTTGCGGGGGCAGCCTTTGTTGGCGCGATCGCACCGGTCGTGCAGGCTTCCTTCGCCCATGCGGTCGAAGCGCCCCCCGCAAAGATGAAGCCAGGCGACCTCTCGCGCCTCCGTCGCGAGAAGGTCGAGCTCGTGAAGCCGCCTTTCGTCCATGCCCATGCCCAGAAAGCCGATGGTCCGCCGAAGGTCGTCGAATTTACGCTGACCATCCAGGAGAAGAAGCTCGTCATCGACAAGGAAGGAACCGAGATCAATGCGATGACCTTCGATGGGTCGGTTCCGGGTCCGCTCATGGTGGTCCATCAGGACGACTACGTCGAGCTCACCCTCATCAACCCCGACACCAACGAACTCCAGCACAATATCGACTTCCATTCGGCCACCGGCGCCTTGGGTGGCGGAGCGCTGACGGTGGTGAACCCCGGCGAGAAGACTATTCTCAGGTTCAAGGCAACCAAGGCCGGCGTCTTCGTTTACCACTGCGCACCTCCCGGAATGGTGCCGTGGCACGTTACCGCGGGCATGAACGGCGCCATCATGGTGCTCCCGCGCGACGGCCTCAAGGACGGCAACGGGAAACCGCTGACCTACGACAAGATCTACTACGTGGGTGAACAGGATTTCTACGTCCCGCGCGACGAGAACGGCAAGTTCAAGAAGTATAACAGCGCCGGCGAAGCCTATGAGGACACGTTGTCGGTCATGCGGACGCTGACCCCGACGCACATCGTCTTCAACGGGGCGGTCGGTGCCTTGACGGGCCAGAACGCCATGACCGCCGCCGTCAACGAGAGGGTGCTCATCGTCCATTCGCAGGCAAACCGCGATACGCGGCCCCATCTCATCGGCGGCCATGGCGACTATGTCTGGGCCACGGGCAAGTTCGCCAACCCTCCAGAGATCGACCAGGAAACATGGTTCATCCCGGGCGGTGCGGCTGGCGCTGCATTCTACACCTTCCAGCAGCCCGGCATCTACGCCTATGTCAACCACAACCTGATCGAGGCCTTCGAGCTGGGCGCTGCGGCACATTTCAAGGTCACCGGTGATTGGAACGACGACTTGATGACGTCGGTCCTGGCGCCGAGCGGCACCTGATCGGAAACGGCCGGGAGCATGAACTGTCATGCTCCCGGCCGGCCTTCATCCCCTGCAAGCTAGATTTCGCCTCGGGAGGCGAACATGCGATGGACATACGACAGGCCAAAACTCCCGCTCCTCCATACCGGGCTTCCGATCACGCTGATCGCTATGTTGGCGGCGGGTATCTTCCACCAGGTGGGTTTCATGAAGCCTGCGCCCCCAGAGGGCGCGATCTATGAGCCCGCGACGGTCGTCGTCCCTCCTCGTACCTACAGCTACAGGAGCGATGGAGAGTTTCTGAAGGGCACGGCGCCCATCGATCCCCCGATGAAGACGGTGGTTGCAGCGTCGAGCCTGACGATCATGAAAAATCACGTCACTGCTTCGGAATACCGGGAGTGCGTCGCCTCGCGCGCCTGCAAATCCTCTGAAGCGACCTCGTCAAGGCCGGACGTTCCCGCCACTGGCGTGAGCTTCGACGATGCCACGGCTTATGCCCACTGGCTTTCTGATGTGACCGGCGAATACTGGACCTTGCCAACCGACGAACAGCTGGCGCAGGCCGCGGGCAAGCGGTTCCCCGACGATGCTCTCGGCCTCGATCAAGACAGCAAGAACCCCGCGCTGCGATGGCTGGCCGACTACGAGCGCGAAGCGCGCGAGCGGGCGACAGGTGATCCCGTGCCCCGGCCGACCGGAAGCTTTGGGGAGAACGAATATGGTCTAGCCGACTTTGGCGGCAACATCTGGGAATGGACTTCCACCTGCCATCGCAGGGTCCATCTCTATGCGAACGGTTCCGTTCGCGCGTCGGAGGAGATTTGTGGCGTCTACGTGACTGTCGGCCCGCATCGCTCGCCGATGAGTTCGTTCATCCGGGATCCGAAAGGCGGCGGTTGCGCGGTGGGCACGCCGCCCGACAATCTAGGTTTTCGCCTGGTCAAGTCCACCCGGTGGTATGCGCCACTTCTGAAAACGCTTCGCCAGGCAGGTTGGACTACATGATCGTCACTCGCGCCATCCGCGCAAGCCGACGTCAAAGCGGGCCGCAGCAAACTCCGAACCGTTTGTCATAGGTCAAGGAGGACCGGCTTTTTTACCCTAGTGTGAGTTCCAACGAAGCCGAGGGCTTTCGAGAAAAGGAGTAAGGAAATGAAGAAGATTTTGGCATCCCTGGTCGGCGCGGCAATCGCAACGGCTGTCTGCACAACGGTGGCTTCGGCCGCCGATTTCGAAGTGCAAATGCTCAACAAGGGCAAGGACGGCGCGATGGTATTCGAGCCGAGCTCCCTCAAGGTCGCCAAGGGCGATACCGTCACCTTCATCCCGACCGACAAGTCCCACAACGCTGAAACCATCGACGGGTTGATCCCGCAAGGCGCAAAGCCCTTCAAGGGCCAGATGAACGAAAGCGTGAAAATCACGTTCGACGTCGAGGGTGCTTATGCCGTGAAATGCGCGCCACATGTTGGCATGGGCATGATTAGCCTCATCGTTGTCGGCAACGCTCCTGCGAACCTGGAGGCCATAAAGACTGCGAAACTGCCCAAGAAGGCTCGCGAACGTCTCGATGCGGATATTGCTGCTTCTGGCGTTTAAGCCGGAGCCGTACAGATGGCGGCCGCACCCTCGTCCTGGGTTGGACAGGCTGTTCGTGCAACAGAGCCTCAGGCGGATCCGGGAAGAGGGCTGACCCAAAGCCGACTGAGTTAGCCGTCCGGTCGAGAAACGAAGGATCTCCACTCCTTCACCACAAACCGCGTTCCGCCATTGCGCGGAAAAGCAACATTGTCGGTTTAGTGTCTCGAGCCGTAGATGTCGACGGCCGCGAACTTCCATCGGTGGCGCACAGTACACGGTCATTCAACGGGGCGTTCGATCCAGCATCCTGAATCGCGCGAATGCTCGAAGCCGGAGCCGAGAAAGCAGAGGAAGGTTCACGCGGCGCCATCGTATCCCGCCGGCAATGCCGGGAAGCCTCAAGGAGTGCCGGCCGCAGGCCAGGCTTGACGTGGGCAACGGTGCCGTTCTGGTTGTCTCTCCGGGCTCAACAGGTCGGCGTGGCGCTTGGGCCTGGCTTACTGGTGCAATACAACAGTCCCGACGTGTTGAAGAGTAACCTGCAGAGCTTCTTAAAAGTCATTGAAGAGGGCGGAAAGCCGCAACCTGCCAGCTCCCTGACTGCCACCGCCAGTTATAGTATCATGCGAGACACGAAATCCCTGGAGTGGTTGCTGCGCTATGAGGGCTTTGACCAGTTGAATGCGGCAGATATCAAACAACGGGAGGAGCGGCAGAAGACCGGCGCGCCCTTCAATCCAACCACGGATCCGACGTTTCGGAAGCTGTTGAGGGTGGACGCGACCGTCATCTCCAAGGACCCCGACGCGGCCGATCGCAAGCTGATGGTCAACGAACCGCGCTCGCGTCATGTCGGCCCAGCCGTTCATGTCCAAACACAGCGGATGGCAGGGACGTCGTTCTCTACGTAAACCCCAGCGTACCCGCGCTGATGCCCGTGCCGCTTGAGGAGGGCAGACGTTATGCGCTCATCGCTCGCACCACGCCTCTCAAAACTGGTGCCTCGCAACTCGATCTGATCAGCTACGATCGCCTTGATTGATGAGCGTAGGACCGGAGGAGCGGCACTTGGTGCATTTTCTCAGAATGCTCCCATGGGTTTGACTTGGTGCAGGCCCAAATTGCTCCCATTGTTTGCCGATACCTAGAGTTATGGTATTTGGGGATTCGAAGCGTATGCATGAGCTATGTATTGACCGCTATATGAGGTAAAGGCTTGATGGGTCAGCTGACGTCGGGAGAACGCGACCTCGCAGGGTTGGTTCTGGTATTCATGGCTGTTATCGGCATAGCAATGGCAGCTATGGGGGGAATGGAGCCGCTCGGCATTCACGGCGTCATGGTGCTTTTGTGCAGCGTTGGCCTTCTGTTCGTGCTCATGTCCAGTGCGTTTGGTCCAGCTCCCGATCCCGCCCGTCTGAGCAAGTACTATGACGACCCGATCAAGGTCGGTGTGGGCTTTACCCTCGCATGGGCGATCTTCGGCATGTTCATCGGTGTCTGGGCCGCGGCGCAGCTTGCGTGGCCGAGCCTCAACTTCGATACCTCCTGGGCGAGTTTCGGCCGCATCCGTCCTGCTCATACGTCCGGCGTGATCTTCGGCTTCGGCGGGAATGCCCTGATCACGACGTCCTACCATGTCGTCCAGCGCACTTCCCGGGCGCGTCTCGCCGACCAGTTTTCTCCCTGGTTCGTTCTCCTCGGCTTCAACCTGTTCTGTCTGATCGCGGTTTCCGGCTATTTTCTCGGCGTCACCCAGTCGAAGGAATACGCGGAGGCGGAATGGTACGCAGATATCTGGCTGGTGGTCGTCTGGGTAGCCTATTTCGTCCTCTATGTCAGAACGCTGGCGCGGCGCAAGGAGCCGCACATCTACGTCGCAAACTGGTACTACATGGCCTTCATTCTCGTCGTCGCCATTTTGCACATAGTCAATAACCTGGCGGTCCCGATTTCGTTCACGCAGGCCAAGAGCTATACGATCTGGGCGGGGGTGCAGGACTCCATGGTGCAGTGGTGGTATGGCCACAATGCCGTCGCCTTCTTCCTCACTGCCGGCTTTCTGGCCATGCTCTACTACTACCTGCCCAAACGGGCGGAGCGGCCGATCTTCTCCTACCGCCTGTCGATCCTGAGCTTCTGGGGCATCACCTTCTTCTATATGTGGGCCGGCTCCCACCATCTTCACTATACGGCCCTGCCGCACTGGGTGCAGAACCTCGGAATGACATTTTCGGTGATGCTGTTGGTACCATCCTGGGCTTCGGCGGGGAACGCCCTGCTGACGCTCAACGGCGCGTGGCACAAGGTACGGGACGACGCCACCTTGCGCTTTATCATGATGGCGGCGTTCTTTTACGGGCTTTCGACGTTCGAGGGGTCCTTCCTCGCGATACGCCCCGTCAATTCCCTGTCCCATTACACGGACTGGACGGTGGGCCATGTTCACGCTGGCGCGCTGGGATGGGTCGCAATGATCACGTTCGGTTCGCTCTACACCCTTGTGCCGTCGATCTGGAAGCGTCAACGGATGTACTCGGCGACACTCGTGGAGGTCCACTTCTGGCTCGCACTCGTCGGTACGCTCATCTACGTCTTCGCGATGTGGAATTCCGGGATCATCCAGGGGCTGATGTGGCGGACCTATTCCGAAGACAATGCCCTTGTCTATTCCTTCGTCGATACTCTGGTTGCGATGTACCCCTATTACATTGCGCGCGCGTTCGGAGGGTTGCTGTTCCTCATCGGCGCGGTCGTCGCGTCGTACAACGTCTGGATGACCGTCCGGAGTCCGAGCCCCGCGCCGTCTCCTGCGGGTGATGATTTGCCCATTGGCGAACATTCAGCCACAGTTCCATCGGCCGCGGAGTAGGAACATGACCGATACGCCTCACAGGAAACTGGAACGGTCCGCGACGGGCTTCATGCTGGCTATCGTCGCTGCCGCCAGTGTCGGCGGGATCGTCGAGATAGCTCCCCTTTTTACGATCGACAACACCGTCGAAAACGTTGAGGATATGCGCCTCTACACGCCGCTGGAACTCGCCGGACGTGACATCTACGTCCGCGAAGGATGCTACGCATGCCACAGCCAGATGATCAGGACGTTGCGGGACGACGTGGAGCGCTACGGCCCCTATTCGCTCGCTGTTGAGTCAAAGTATGACCACCCCATGCTCTGGGGGTCGAAACGCACTGGACCGGACCTCGCCCGCATCGGCGGCAAGTACTCGGACTTCTGGCACGTCGCCCATCTGAGTAATCCGCGGGACGTGGTCCCGGAATCCAACATGCCGTCTTACCGATGGCTCGCCACGACGCCCCTGAAGCTCGGCAATCTGCCTCTCATGCTCCAGGCGCAGCGCGCAGTGGGCGTGCCCTATACCGACGACATGATCGCCAACGCTTCTGCCGATGCCCGCGGCCAAGCTGTGCCGGACAGCGACCAGTCTGCGGGCGTATCCGAGCGGTATGGCGCGGCAACGCAGATTTCCGCATTCGACGGCGTGGCGACGAACATCACCGAAATGGATGCGCTCGTCGCTTATCTCCAGGTTCTGGGACAACTGACGAAAGCCGCTTACGAAAGCACGGCGGCTCCCGAACAGATGCCTAACCCCAACAATTAGGAGGACGCGATGGATTTTACGCATGATACGATCGTCGCAATCTCAAAGAGCTGGGGTCTGTTCTATCTGATCGGTTTTTCGATTTGTGTCATTGTCTACACCTTCCTGCCTTCGAACAGGAAAAGGTTCGAAAGCGCCGAGAGGGAAATTTTCGACAAGGAAGATGGCCCATGGAAGTAGAAGAGGTTGACCCCGTCAGCGGCCGCAAGACCACGGGCCACATCTGGAACGGCATCAAGGAGCTGGATACCCCGATACCGCGGGGCGTTCTGCTGTTCCTGATCGTCACGCACGTGTTCGCGGTGCTGTGGTGGTTCCTGCTTCCGACATGGCCGCTCGGCAGGACCTACACGAAGGGGCTACTGGGCATCGACCAAAAGACGACCGTGGAGGAGACCTTGCGTGAGGGGGCTGACGCCAGAGCCTCATGGATGAGCAAGATCGGCAGCATGTCCTACGACGAGATACGGGCGGACGAGCGGCTCATGGCCACGGTGCGGTCCACCGGTAAGCAGCTCTTCGGCGACAACTGCGCAGCCTGTCATGGCCGCGACGGAAAGGGTGGCAACAACTATCCCGACCTGACGGACGATGACTGGCTTTGGGGTGGCGGGCCGGAGAAAATCCAGCAGACCTTGATGGTGGGTATCAATTCCAGGCATCCCGATACCCGTATTGCCCAGATGCCCGCCTTCGGCAGGGACGAGATGCTCGACCGTCAGCAGGTTCTCGACGTCGCCGCCTACGTCATCTCGCTGAACGATCCGACCACATCTACCGCCAAGAACGTCAACCAGATCGACAAGGGCCGTGAGGTGTTTCTCACCACCTGCGCTGCCTGTCACGGCGAGAACGCGAAAGGCAAGCCGGACGTCGGGGCACCGAACCTAACGGACCGTCAGTGGGTTTATGGCGGGAGCCTGCAAAGCATCATCGATACGATCCATGGAGGGCGGCAGGGACATATGCCGACGTGGGACGAGCGGCTTTCGCCATCCGAGATCAAAATCCTCGCGCTTTATGTGAACGCGCTCGGGCAAGTGGAACCCTGAATGAGTGAGACGGCGGGAAAGAGTCGTGGATGGTTCAGGCCGTTGTTGATACTCTCGGCGGCGGCGTTGCTGGTGCTGCTGGCGAACGCGCATCTCGTCTATGTTGCCGTCTCCACACAGCCGGACTGCGTCCCCCATCTCAAGGAAAGGGGCGGCTCACCCGGAGCATACCGGGCCGCCAAGTCGGCATGTTGATGTCAGGAGATCACGATGGCCACTAGAGACAACACGCCCGTTCTGGTTTCCGAGCTGTCGGATATCGAGGAGACCCGCAACAAGCGATACAAGCGCGATGTCTCCTACGAAGCGCCTTTTCGCTGGCTTGCAGCTGGATGGCGTGATCTCTGGACCCGGCCTGTCCCGAGCCTCATCTACGGTGTCGCGGTGTTTGTCGCCTCCTTGGTCTTCATCGTCTACATGTACGATACCGGAAGAGACTATTTTTTGTTTCCGGCGCTCGCGGGTTTTATGATCGTCGGGCCGCTGGTCGCCGCGGGGCTCTATCTGAAGAGCCGCGATATCGAAAGCGGCCAACGCGTCACCCTCGGGTCAATGCTTTCCGTGCAGCCTCTCGCGGGAGCTCAGGTGTTCTTCACCGGGATGGTCCTCACGATGCTCATGCTCCTGTGGATGCGAGCGGCCGTCCTGGTCTACGCGCTGTTTTTCGGGGTCCGACCCTTTCCGGGCCTCGACCACGTCGCGGCCATGCTGGTCACCACTCCAGTCGGCTGGGCGATGCTTCTGGTCGGCAGTCTGATCGGAAGCCTGTTCGCGGGGTTTGCGTTCGCCATCAGCGTATTCTCGATCCCGATGCTCCTCGACCGTAGGGTGGATGCGATGACGGCGATGGGCGTGAGCATGGCGATCGTGTGGAACAACCTCAGGCCGATGTTGCTTTGGGGCGCGATCGTACTGGCGCTCTTCCTGATCTGCGTTGCCACCGGGCTTATTGGATTGATCGTGATTTTCCCCTGGCTCGGCCACGCGACGTGGCACGCTTACAAAGAGATGCGGTAGACAGTCATGACGTGCTGCGCCTCGAGCACTGCTGCGATAGGCATCGGGCATTCTGACGGATGCTCGCCGGAGGAAGTCGCGTTCTCGAGCAAAGAGCTGAGGAACGGAGTTCGGCAGACCACCCTGTCCGTCCCTGAAATGCACTGCGCGTCCTGCATCCGGGCGATCGAAACTGCCCTGGCGGCTGTTGACGGCGTTGAGGCCGCCCGGGCCAACCTCTCGCTGCGGACGGTCGTCGTGAACTGGAAAGGAGATCGCGGGGCCCCCCCCGATCTCACGGGCGCGTTGTCAGCTGTCGGCTACTCGTCCCATCTGCCGACGAACGATATGGGGGAGGAGGATCGCGTTCATTCGCACCTGTTGCGCGCCCTTGCCGTCGCAGGGTTCTGCTCAATGAACATCATGCTGCTTTCGGTTTCAGTCTGGGCCGGTGCAGACGCAGGAACGCGGCAGGCCTTTCACCTGCTGTCCGCGGCTTTGGCTCTTCCCGCCGTCCTATATTCCGGGAGCGCCTTCTACGCCTCGGCGTGGCGCGCGCTGGTCCACGGCCGGATGAACATGGATGTGCCGATCAGCGCGGGCGTGCTCCTGTCGTTCGGGCTAAGCCTCTACGACGCCATTGGCAATGCGGCGCAAGCGTATTTTGAAGCAAGTACATCGCTGTTGTTCGTACTTCTCGGGGGGCGTCTGCTGGATCATATGATGAGGCGCAGGGCGAAGTCGGCGGTAGCAGGACTGGCGCGCCTCATGCCTCAAGGTGCAAACGTCGTGGCGGCCGATGGGTCGGTCCGTTACGTCCCATTGAACGAGGTTCACCCCGCATCGCGGGTGCTGGTGGCAGTCGGCAGCAGGGTCCCCACCGATGGCGTCGTTGTCGAGGGCCGTTCAGAACTGGATAGCTCGCTCGTCACCGGAGAAAGCGCCTGGCAGGCGATCGATCTCGGAAGCCAGGTTCGGGCGGGCGCGATCAACCAGGGTGCACCCTTCGTGTTGACCGCCTCCGTCGCTCCTGCGGATTCGCTTCTCTCGGAAATGACGAGAATGCTCGCAGCCGCAGAAAACAGTCGTTCGAGCTACCGACGCCTGGCGGACCGCGCAGCGGCTCTTTATGCCCCGGTTGTTCATTCCATGTCTCTGCTTGCCCTGATCGGCTGGTTCTACGGTACCGGCGATATCCATCGAGCGCTGACCATCGCAATCACGGTTCTCGTCATCACCTGTCCATGCGCCTTGGGGATCGCCGTGCCGATGGTCCAGGTGGTCCTCGCGCGACGCCTGTTTGACCGGGGAGTAATGGCGACCGACGGTTCCGCGTTCGAGCGCCTTGCCGGAGTCGACACCGTCGTGTTCGATAAGACAGGCACACTCACGACCGGTCAACCCAGCCTTCTCAATCTCGATGAAATATCGGAGAAACACCTTGCCATTGCCGGGTCGATGGCGCGTCTGTCAAATCATCCGATCTCCTGGGCACTGTCGGCAGCTCACTCGAATTCGGGCCAAAAGCTGATCACCTTCGACGAGACGCGAGAGTTTGCTGGCTACGGCCTCGAGGCCACGATCGGCGCGGATATCTATCGACTTGGCAGGGTTGAGTGGGCGGCAAGCGCGGGCTTTACGTCAGGGGCAGCGGAGCTATCCGCCGTCAGCCTGTCGCGGAACGGACAGACAATGGCGATGTTCACGTTCGGGGAAACACTGCGTCCCGGCGCAGCCGAGCTGGTCAAATCCCTTCAAGCGGGGGGGATCGATGTTCGGATACTGTCGGGAGACTCCAAGCCCGCCGTCGCGCGGATCGCCCGCTTCCTGAACATCGAAGGATTTTCCGCCGGTCTACTGCCAGGCGATAAGGTGACGGCAATCGCCGACTTGCAGGTTCGCGGGCATAAGGTCTTGATGGTCGGAGACGGGATAAACGACGCCGCCGCGTTACGGGCTGCGCATGTGTCGATGGCACCGTCAACGGCAAGCGACATCGGACGTAGCGCCGCCGACTTCGTGTTTCTGGGCGACAGCTTGTCGGTGGTCGAAGAGAGCCTCGAAGCGGTAAAAAAGGCGATGCGACTGGTCAGGCAGAACTTCGCGCTGGCGGTTATCTACAATACCGTCAGCCTGCCGCTTGCGCTTTCCGGGTTCGTAACACCTCTCATCGCGACCGTGGCTATGTCATCATCGTCCATTCTGGTGGTAGCAAACGCGCTCAGGCTATCTGGTGGCGAGAAACAGATGGAGGAGGTGCGAATGCCTCGGCCTCACCAAGCGGTGGAGGCGGGCGCATGACAGCTCTGAGCGTATTGGTCCCCTTGACCGTCGCGATGGGAGCGGCGGGCCTGCTGGCCTTTCTGTGGTCAATGCGGTCGAAGCAATACGAAGACCTCGATGGCGCGGCCGAAAGAATACTGTTGGAGGACGATGACGCGACCGGTTGACTGCGGCAACCCGAGCGGGGTCTATTGCGTTCCAGGACTGAGACAAAGGAGCGAGCATGGCTACTGAAACAGGACAGGACACGCCTGCGGAACAACCATCCAGGACCAGGTTACATCGCATTCTGATCGTTGATCCGGCCGATGCGGTAACCGGGCTGAGTATCGTCTTCGGAGTGATAGGCGCGCTGGTGGGCGCAATCGCCGCCGTGGTGGTGACGCCTGACGTCAGCCTCGCTGTGCTGGGCTATTGCGTACTTGCCGCCTTGGCAGGCGGTTCGGCAGGTATCGTCACCGGGGGAATGGTCGGTGCGATTCTCGCCGTTACGAAAGGAGTTACTCCGCCGCGGGACACTGGCAAACGACCATAGAATTGCAGGTTGTTCAACAGCCGTGTAATGACTCACCGAAAGTCTGCGGATCGGAACCTGCGTCGAAAGACCTTACGATCGCCGAACGCTGGTGACTTGGATCAGCCACCCGGATATGCAGAACCTGACCGTCGCCTCGCTGGAGGCGGACACGCGAGGGTGCGAGATCGTCTATGGGGTCTCGGCAAACGACTGGGGCATTTGGGACAACCGCCGCACCCTTGGGCTGGGGTATCTTCCGCCCGACAATTCGGAACGTTATGCCGAGGAGATTCTCGCTCAGGCCGATATAGCGAGGCTTTCGGCAGGGCAAAGCGAAGGATTGCGGTCATCGCCTGCACGTCAGCACCCTAGTCGCGTCGCGAAACCAGCGACAGGTTCCATGTCTTGGGCGTCGCCCTTTGATGGTTCAGCTCAAACTTGAGGCCCAGCACTTTCGCAACGCTGTGCCCCCAGCGGGCGAAATTCTGCGGGGACTGGCGGTCTATCGTATCGAAGGGTGTAAGCTTCCACTAGCCTCTTTGAACCGCGACCTGTGCGATCTCTGCCGCAAACCCACAGAATGCCGGGAAGCTGCGATCGCCAAAACCAACCACGGCAAGCGGAAGACCGGGTATTACCGGACAGCGCTCGAAGTCGTCGAGGAAGCCGCCTGCGGAGGCCGGTGCCGCGCCATTGCCATAGGTGGCCGCAAGTACGATGATCCGCTGCGCCTTCGGCCCGCGGGCCGGATTAGAGCCCGTCGTCGGCGCGACATGCACCCGAAGTCCCTGCTCCGAAAGAACAGACTGAAGAGTGGCGGCAAACCCGCGCGTCGTCTAGGATCTCGACCGGCCCCGGCACAGGCACAGGGACACATTCGATCGCGAGCGGCTTGCCGACCTCATGCACGACGGCGGCCTTCATTGTCTTGACCATCGGTTGACTCCATAGACGTTTTACGAGGCCACTGTCCCCGGGCGACCTTGGACGCATTGATCACCGTCAATGGCGGCCCGGGCCGTTTATCAGATGATCGACGGAGTAAAACCGGGAGGCATCGGAATGTCAGACATCTATAAGGTGGGAACGCTCCGCCAAGGCCAAATTGCCCGCGGATACGCAATCGTTAGGCATCTTTTTCCTTCAGTGTCCTTCGACGAATGGAAGTTGGCAACAGGGACAGTGATTCAGCGGCGGAGCTGGCTTGCCGTGACCGATCCTGCGGGAACCATCCGAGGCCTCTGCTATATATTCGTCAACCATCAGCGACAATCGCGCGAACTAGAGGTCCCGATTTTCGCGTCGGTTAGTTTGTTCGACGAACTCGGAGTGGCTCGCGAGCTTTTTGATGTGGCGAAGGAACGGGCGCGAGCGTTCGGCTACGATAAGCTGCACTTTTGGCCGGCTGGACCGCTAGGTTGGTCTATCGTCGCTGAGCCGGAGCAGGCATCGGTCCCATCCGAAGGCCTTCTCTATGATCTTAACACAGATCAGGCCCCGGAAATTCAACAGCAGCGGCGCGATATCCCCGACGCCGCCCACTGACTTGACAGGTTGAGGGCGCCTGCTCCCGGCCTCGATCTTGCGGCGCAACCGCGTGACCTGCGCGTCGAATGTCCGGTTGAAGGCCGCAAGATGGCGAGCGCGGCTCTGTTCCATCAGGAAATGGCGCGTCAGCACCCGCTCACACGGAAATACGGACGGGCACATGGCGCATCCTCGCATCGTCGTACACCAGAAGAATTTCGGGCTCCGAAGCTACCGCATTGTCGGGCCGAAGTTACAACCTGTTACAATTGGACACTCGTTGGTACCAAAGCAGCATCCTCGCGTTACGCAGCAAAGGTCTACTACTCTGCAACGGACGGAGGCTACCATGTATATTGCAAGCGAACATACTGCTCATTTCACCCGCAAACACGCACCCTCAGATGGGGCAAATTGCCTGCGCGACCTTTTCAGTAAACAGCCCGTTGAGCATCGCAGCGGAAACAGATCGCTGTTCTTAGAGGGTGACGAGGCTGCGCATGTGTTTCAGGTTGTTGAAGGGACGCTGAGGATCTTCAAGATCATATCCGACGGTCGTCGCGTCATCACCGGCTTCCTCTATGCCGGCGACATCGTTGGGATATCGCTGGGAAAGCGTTATCTCTACAGCGCCGATGCGGTCTCATCGACGACAGTCCGGAGGCTGACCCGAAACCAGTTCGACTCGGGAATCGACGAAAGTCCGCGGCTGCGCACGGAAGTCTCCGCCCTTGTGTCTGACGAAATGGCGGCGGCGCAGGACCAGATGGTGCTCTTGTCTTGCAAAAGCGCGGAAGAAAGGATGTGTTCGTTCCTCCTGAAGCTCCTGAAGAAGAGCGAATTGCTCGGTGAACGGCGTCTAAGTATCGAGCTCCCTATGAGCCGGCAGGACATCGCCGACTACCTCGGCCTGACCATCGAGACGGTATCCCGCACGATCACCAAATTGATCAACAAACGGGTTTTACGGATCGAGAATGCGGTCGCACGCCACTCCATCAGCGTGGAAAGACCGGTTTTGCTTGCGCAACTTGCTGGTGATGATGATGATTGCTCGGACATGCGGCATGATTTGGTTGTCCAGGGGAGCCAGCGCCGCCACTAGGAACCCCCGTCAGGAGCGGCGATGTCGGATAAGAGCATCAGGGACGGCGGAATCGCGGAGCAGCTAGAGATCATTACATCCTTGCTGGCTCAGGCCAATATCGTCGCCCATGGCATGGACGGCATTATCCGTGGTTGGACCATGGGCTGCGAGCAACTCTATGGTTGGAGCCGGGACGAAGCGCTTGGAATGGTGGTCCATGAGCTCCTTCAGACACAGTTTCCGCGGCCCGTGCAGGAGGTCCGGCGGCTGGTCCAGGAGGAGAAGTCTTGGAGCGGCGAGGTTACCCATCGTCACAAGGACGGCCGGCTGCTTTCGGTATCGACGCGGTGGGCTCTCGTTCAGACGCTGCCAGGAGAAGACCCAATTGTCATCCAAACGAGCAATGACGTTACGGATCTGAAAATTATGCAAGTCGATCTTGCCGAACGGGAAGCACACCTGATGTCCATCCTTGAGACGGTCCCTGACGCTATGGTCGTCATCGATGAAAAGGGGACGATTTCATCGTTCAGCGCGGCGGCTGAGCGTCTGTTTGGATACACGTCTGCAGAAGTTTGCGGCCGCAACGTCAAGATACTGATGCCGAACCCCGACCGGGACGCCCATGACGGTTACCTCTCTCGTTACCTAACGACCGGCGAACGACGCATCATCGGATACGGCCGCGTCGTAACAGGGCTGCGCAAAGACGGATCGCTGTTCCCGATGGAATTATCGGTCGGAGAGGCCGTCGCCAAGGGTAGACGAATCTTCACAGGCTTCGTCCGAGATCTCACCAGCCGACACAAGATCGAAGAAGAATTGCGCCAGTCGCAAAAGATGGAGGCGATCGGCCAGTTGACCGGTGGGTTGGCACATGATTTCAACAACCTGCTGACCGTCATCAGTGGTAATCTTGAGATGATGGAAAGCAAGCTCTCGGACGAGCGGCTCCGCCCAATGTTGCTCGAGGCGCAGGATGCAGCGGAGGATGGTGCCAAACTAACGGGCCAGCTACTTGCGTTCGGTCGGCGCCAACCGCTCAATCCAAAACTCGTCGACATCGGACAACTAGTCAACGGATTTTCGGACTTGATGCGTCGGACGCTCGGGGAAACTGTCGAGCTTCGAACGATCGTATCCGGCGGTTCCAACCAGGCTCTTGTGGACAGCTCACAGCTTCAGAACGCATTGCTGAACCTGGTCATCAATGCTCGAGATGCCATGCCGAAAGGCGGAAGGCTAACTATCGAAATCTCTCGGGTCAAGCTCGACGCGGATTATGCTCAAATGTACCCCCATATCAGGACCGGCGAGTACGTTCTGGTATCAGTTACCGATACCGGGTCAGGGATGACGGCGGAGGTAAAGGAGAAGGCGTTCGATCCTTTCTTCACCACAAAGGGCGTGGGTTCCGGGACCGGCCTTGGCCTAAGCATGGTATATGGTTTCGCCAAACAGTCAGGTGGCAATATTCAACTTTACAGCGAGCCGGGGCAGGGGACCAGCATCAGGATCTTCCTGCCAGCTGCGCAGCGAGAAGTTGGTTTGACAGCTGGTGGTGGAACTGCAGCCGCTCTGACGGCCATCCCCCATGGCACAGAGAAGATCCTCGTCGTTGAAGATGATCCTAGGGTTCGGCGGGTGGCCGTTTCGCGACTTAGCGACCTCGGCTATCAAGTGATAGAGGCGAGCAACGGAATGGAGGCACTGGACCAACTCGATCATAACGGTGATATCGCGCTGCTCTTTACCGACGTTGTCATGCCAGGAGGTATGACGGGGGATGAGCTTGCGGAGCGCGTACGGTTATCGCGTCCGGCCATCAAAATCCTCTTCACGTCCGGCTACGCCGAGCCTGCTATTGCTGGGCGCGAACTGGCTCATTCCGGAAGCTGGCTGAAGAAGCCATACACCTCGCGGGATTTGGCAAATCGACTTCGTGAACTTCTCGATAGTTGATCCTCCGCTCGTTCGTCATATGGGCCTGAAAGACGTTTGCCTTTGGCTGAATCGCCATCACGAACGCTTTTGGGCGTGACCTGCGCGATTGGTGAGGCAGCCAAGCAACACCTAAAAGCGATAATTTTTAAGGTGAAGATGCGTGATACAACGGTGGCGTCACTGCTATAGATTGAGGCAGGGCGGATGACCGCGAGGGGTAGTCAAATGTTGGGGTGGTTTCGACGCCGCTGGATCCGTCGTGACGAACACGAACGGATGAAAGCATCCTATGAGACCCGGATCTCGTTACTCGAAGCAGCCTTGGCGAAGCATGCGGGCTTCGTCTTGATGGATGAGCTTCCACCCAACCTTAGCTTGGAACTCCTGAGGCGTCTGAGTGCTAATGCACGACAATCGCACTAGGGAGCTCCTGCGATCCGTCGAGGGCTCAGCCCGTTCCAGGTGGCGTCGAATCACTCGAAATAGAGTGGTCGAAAGCTCCATGTCGTTCTGCGGTACAGGTTGCGGGGTGATGGTCGGTGTCAAGGAAGGCCAGGTGGTCGCGACGCATGGCGACATGCAGGCCGAGGTCAACCGTGGCTTGAACTGCATCAAGGGCTACTTTCTCTCCAAAATCATGTACGGCGAAGACCGTCTGCAGACGCCACTGTTGAGAAAGCGCAATGGCAAGTACGCCAAAGACGGAGAGTTCGAGCCGGTCAGTTGGGACGAGGCGTTCGACATCATGGCCGAGCAGTGCAAGAAGGTCCTGAAGGAAAAGGGGCCAACCGCCGTTGGCATGTTCGGGTCAGGCCAGTGGACGATCTTCGAAGGGTATGCGGCCACCAAGCTGATGCGTGCGGGGTTTCGCTCGAACAACCTCGACCCCAACGCGCGCCACTGTATGGCCTCCGCGGCCTCCGCATTCATGCGTACGTTCGGCATGGACGAACCGATGGGCTGCTACGACGACTTTGAAAACGCAGACGCCTTTGTTCTGTGGGGCTCGAACATGGCGGAGATGCATCCGATCCTCTGGACGCGTCTGGCCGACCGGCGTCTCGGTCATCCGCATGTGAAGGTAGCGGTCCTCTCGACATTCACCCATCGCAGCATGGACCTCGCGGACGTCCCGATTATCTTTACGCCTGGCACCGATCTCGCCATCCTGAACTACATCGCCAACCACATCATCACGACCGGGAAGGTGAACGAAGATTTCGTGCAAAAACACACTACCTTCATGAAAGGAGTGACTAATATCGGATACGGCCTCCGGCCGGAGGACCCGCTTGAACTAAAGGCGGGGAACGCGGCCAATCCGGGTAATATGGAGCCCACGGATTTCGACTCCTTCAAGAAGTTCGTCTCCGACTACACTCTCGAAAAGGTCGCAGCGCTGACGGGATCGGACCCGGGCTTCCTGAAGCAGCTGGCCGAGCTTTATGCCGATCCGTCCCGAAAAGTTATGTCCTTGTGGACAATGGGCTTCAATCAACACGTGCGGGGCGTATGGGCGAACCACATGCTCTACAATCTCCACCTGTTGACGGGCAAGATCTCCGAGCCGGGTAACGGGCCTTTCTCCCTGACCGGCCAGCCTTCGGCCTGTGGCACGGCGCGCGAGGTTGGGACTTTTGCGCATCGTCTACCTGCAGACATGACGGTCACCAATCCAGAGCACCGACGCCATGCCGAAGAAATCTGGAAGCTTCCCGAGGGGCACCTCCCGGACAAACCGGGCTACCATGCGGTCCAGCAAGACCGTATGCTAAAGGATGGCAAGCTTAGCTTCTACTGGGTCCAGGTCAACAACAACATCCAGGCCGCGCCGAACACGAAGAACGAGACCTACCAGGGGTATCGGAACCCGGACAACTTCATTGTCGTCTCGGACGCCTATCCCACCATCACCGCGATGGCGGCCGACCTCATCCTTCCGGCAGCTATGTGGGTAGAAAAGGAGGGGGCATATGGCAATGCCGAACGCCGGACTCACGTATGGCACCAGCTCGTCCAGGCACCGGGTGACGCCCGCTCAGACCTGTGGCAATTGGCAGAGTTTTCCAAGCGCTTCACGACAGAGGAGGTTTGGCCGCCGGAGACTTTGGAAAAGCACCCGCAATACCGAGGCAAGACCCTCTTCGACGTGCTGTTCAAGAACGGTCAGGTGGACCGCTTCCCGTTGAGCGAAATCGATCCGGTTTATGCAAACAATGAAGCCAAAGCGTTCGGGTTCTACATCCAGAAGGGCCTATTCGAGGAATACGCCTCCTTCGGTCGTGGCCACGGGCATGATCTTGCACCTTACGACCGCTACCACCAGGAGAGGGGGCTGCGTTGGCCCGTGGTCGACGGCAAGGAGACAAAATGGCGTTATCGCGAGGGGTATGATCCATACGTCAAACCGGGGGAAGGGGTAAGGTTCTATGGAAGGCCGGACGGGAAGGCGGTCATTCTTGCCGTTCCTTACGAACCTCCCGCCGAGTCACCGGACAAGGAGTACGACTTCTGGCTCGTGACGGGGAGGGTTCTTGAACACTGGCATTCCGGCTCGATGACGATGCGGGTGCCGGAGCTGTACAAGGCGTTTCCTGGTGCTCGATGTTTCATGAACGCTGACGACGCCCGAAAGCGCGGGTTCAATCAGGGCTCAGAGATAAGAATCGTCTCGCGTAGAGGAGAAATCCGCTCGCGGGTCGAAACTCGCGGCCGCAACCGCATGCCGCCAGGTGTGATCTTCGTGCCCTGGTTCGATGCCAGCCAGTTGATCAACAAGGTCACGCTCGACGCCACCGATCCCATCTCCAAACAGACGGATTACAAGAAATGCGCAGTCAAGATACTCCCCGTCGCATAGCTCGTGGTCACTGGACCGTCGTCACAGCGGTTGCCGCCGGTGTGTTCTCGGGCACGTTCGCAATCGCGCAGATGGTTCCCGATCTATCAGGGCCCGCGGATGCGATGGGGCAGGTACGAGCGAAGCCGATGCCAAAGTGGAATGTCGATGACGTGCGCAAGATGCGCGCGTACCCGGATCAGCCGCCCGTCATCCCCCATTCCATCGAAGGTTATCAGCTGTCGGTAAACACCAATCGCTGTCTCTCATGTCACAAGCGTGAGTTCACCCAAGGTGCTGGAGCGCCCATGATCAGCGTGACCCATTACATGACCCGCGAGGGTCAGATGCTCGCTGACGTTTCCCCCCGCCGGTATTTTTGCACCGCGTGCCATGTCCCCCAGGCCGATGTGAAGCCGCTTTTGGGCAATACTTTTCGGGACATGAGCCAGATGGGGGTCCAACCCATGGGGGGAAACTAGAGATGGGGAGGATTACGCGATTGGCCGGCTGGATTTGGAAGCTGCTCACGACGCCAGCTGCCACTCTTAGCCTGGCATTCCTGACCTTGGGAGGCTTTGTCGGGGGGGTGGTTTTCTGGGGTGCATTCAATACCGCGCTGGAAGTCACGAACACGGAAGCTTTCTGCGCCGGTTGTCACGAGATGCGCACAAATGTCTACGAGGAGATGACCCGAACCGTACACTTCTCGAACCGCTCCGGTGTGCGAGCATCCTGTCCGGACTGCCATGTCCCTCATGAGTGGACCGACAAGATCGCCCGTAAGATGCAGGCCTCGAAAGAGGTCTGGGGAAAGATCTTCGGAACGATCAATACCCGCGAAAAGTTTCTCGATCAGCGACTGCGCCTCGCTCAACACGAGTGGCACCGCCTGAAGGCCAATGACAGTCTGGAGTGCCGCAACTGTCATTCCTCTGTCGCTATGGACCTATCGAAGCAGACGCAGAGGGCCGCAGACATCCATACCCGCTATCTCCTGAGTGGAAAAGCGACCTGCATCGACTGTCATAAAGGCATCGCGCACGATCTTCCCAACATGCAGGGCGTAAAGCCGGGCTGGCAGATGCCAGACGAACTCGAAGACCCACCGGTGCCGGCCGCGTCGGCTATCGACGACCTACGAAACGCAATGGCGCAGGCACATCGCCAACATGTTGAGCAGGAACGGTGAGAACGAGCGGTCGCTTGGTGATGCCGCATTCGGCTCGGCTCGACCACGGGGTCAGTACCGGAATTTCACCAGATTTCCGACTCCGATGAAACCGCCCCTGTTGCAGCAGAGTGATGGATCGGTGAACCACCCAAAAGGTCAACCCAGAGCGCCACTTGTCCACCGCCAATCTAGTTGCTCTGCTTTTCGAGAAAACAATCGGCAGTTTGATCTTGCGCAATGATGATGTTGCGCGACCGCTTATTGCTGCAGCAGTGATTTCCGGGAACCCGAATGCGAATCTTTCGTCCAATCCTTCTGCTTTGCACCTACCTTTGTTTTGCGGTTTCCGCCGGCGCTGCCGCGGTTCTGCAACAGTATCTGCCTGAGACAAACATCTCGGATCTGGTCCCGGGTGCGGACGCCCTCGGACCTATGCGGAAGGACTTGGCCGTCGCTCCGGTGTTAAAGGACGGCCAAACCATTGCGTGGGTTTTCGTGACATCCGATTTCGTCGGCACGACCGGCTATTCCGGCAAGCCGATCCATACCCTCGTCGCCGTAGATTTGGATGCGAAAATCGTCAGCGTGCGGTTGGTGAAGCACTCGGAGCCAATCGTCCTCATCGGAATTCCAGAAGCGAAGGTAAAGGCACTAGTTGCGGGCTATGCCGGCCTGGATCTCGTCGCCGAGGCAAAATCCGGCGGGACGGCCCATGAGGTGAATATCATCTCCGGTGCCACCGTGACCGTGATGGTGATCGACGATTCGATTGTCCGCTCCGGCCTAAAGGTCGCCCGGGCCCTCGGCTTGGGTCGGCTGGTGCCGGAAGCCGCTGATGCTGGGCCACGTTTCGAGATCGATCCCGCGGCGAAACAGCCGGCCGACTGGCCGGAGGCCGAAGGCGACGGGACGGTACGCCGGCTCTCGCTTGATGTGGGGCAGGTCAATGGCGCCTTCGCCGCCCATCCCGATCCGCGCGCCCGCGATCGGGCATTGACCGCGGCGCCGCAGACCACTTTCGTCGAGATGCAGGTGGCCTTGGTTTCGGTTCCGGCAATCGGCGGTGCCCTGCTCGGGCCGGCCGAGGAGGCCAACCTTCGCAAATGGCTGGGCGTCGGCGAGCATGCCATCGCCGTAGCAGGACGCGGCCTCTATTCCTTCAAGGGGTCGGGGTATGTGCGTGGCGGCATCTTCGACCGGATCGTGCTGATCCAGGACGACGTGTCCGTGCGCTTCCGAGACCGCGACCATCATCGCCTTGGCGGAATCGCGCTCCCCGGCGCGCCGGAATTTACCGAAATGGACCTGTTCCGCATTCCCGCGGGCGTCGGTTTCGATCCCGCAAAGCCGTTCCGCATCCAGCTGCTGGTGCAGCGCGAGGTCGGTCCAGTAGAGAAGGTCTTCCAGACATTCGATCTCGGCTACCAACTGCCGCAGAGATATCGGCGCGCAATCGCCGCTCCGGCCAAGGAGGCAAAGGAGGTCGCTGCCGCCGTCAACAAGAGTGAGAACACCGCCCAGGCGGAACTCTGGAAGCGGATCTGGAGCGACAAGCAGGTCGAGATCGCCATAGTCGCCGCCATGCTGTTGGTGCTGACCGGCGTATTCTTCTTCCAGAGCTTCGCCACCAAGAATGCCCGCGGCTTCTACATCTTCCGTATGGGTTTCCTAGTCGTGACCTTGGTCTTCCTTGGCTGGTATGCCAACGCTCAGCTTTCCGTCGTTAATTTGATGGCGCTGTTCGGCAGTCTGGTCAGCGGCTTCTCCTGGCAAGCCTTCCTGCTCGATCCCCTGACCTTCATCCTCTGGTTTGCAGTTGCAGCGGCCCTGCTGTTCTGGGGCCGGGGGGCCTATTGCGGCTGGCTCTGCCCCTTCGGCGCGCTGCAGGAACTTACCAACCAGATCGCCCGCAAGCTGCGAATCCCCCAATGGACTCTTCCGTGGGGCCTCCATGAGCGGCTCTGGCCAATAAAATACATGATCTTTCTCGGTCTCTTTGGCGCCTCGCTAATGAGTATCGAGCAGGCCGAGCATCTTGCAGAGATCGAACCGTTCAAGACCGCAATTGTCCTGAAGTTCATCCGCGCCTGGCCGTTTGTGGCCTATGCCGTGGCCCTCCTGGTCGCCGGGCTGTTCGTCGAACGCTTCTACTGCCGATATCTCTGCCCGCTCGGCGCGGCGCTGGCGATCCCGGCTCGGCTGCGCATGTTCGACTGGCTCAAGCGGTATCACGAATGCGGAAATCCCTGCCAAACCTGTTCAATCCAATGCCCGGTCCAGGCGATCCACAAGACCGGGGAAATCAATCCCAACGAATGCATCAACTGTCTGCATTGTCAGGTCCTCTACCAGTCAGAATCCGTCTGCCCGGTCGTGATCAAGAAAATGAAATCACGGGCAAAGCTGGCCGCAAGTCCGGGGGGCGCTCCGGTCCAAGTTCCCGCAAACAAAGTCTAACCCAAGAAGGAAATCGATGATGGATCCGAACGAAAACAAAGGGCTGAGCCGCCGGGCTCTGTTCAGTGCTACAGCCGGTGGGGCTGTTCTGGCTGGAATGACAGGACCTGCCGTCCTGGGCCTCGGCGCTGTCGGCCTTGCGACGCCAGCCAACGCTGCAACCGGGAGCGATGGCTCCGTCGCACCCGGTAAGCTTGACGACTATTACGGCTTCTGGTCCTCGGGCCAGACCGGCGAAATGCGTATTCTCGGCATCCCCTCCATGCGCGAATTTATGCGGGTACCAGTATTCAATCGCTGCTCAGCTACCGGCTGGGGTCAGACAAATGAATCAATCCGAATCCATCAGCGCACGATGTCGGAAAAGACCAAGAAGCAACTCGCCGCCAACGGCAAGAAGATTCACGACAACGGCGACCTGCACCATGTGCACATGTCCTTTACGGACGGAAAATATGACGGTCGCTATCTTTTCATGAACGACAAGGCCAACACTCGCGTGGGGCGGGTCCGCTGCGATGTGATGAAGACTGATGCCATCCTGGAAATCCCCAACGCCAAGGGCATCCACGGAATGCGTCCGCAGAAATGGCCGAAGACGAACTACGTTTTCTGCAACGGCGAAGACGAGGCGCCGCTGGTCAACGACGGCTCGACCATGAAGGATTTATCTAGTTATGTGAACATTTTCACCGCAGTCGATGCCGAAAAGTGGGACGTGGCATGGCAGGTGCAGGTATCCGGCAATCTAGACAATTGTGATGCCGACTACGAAGGCAAATGGGCCTTCTCGACCAGCTACAACTCCGAAATGGGCATGACGCTGGAAGAGATGACCAAGTCAGAGATGGACCACGTCGTGGTCTTCAACATTGCCGAGATCGAAAAGGCCATCGCCGCAGGCCAGTATAAGGAGATTAACGGCGTCAAGGTGTTGGATGGTCGCAAGGAGGCAAAGTCCCTCTTCACCCGTTATATCCCGATCGCCAATAATCCGCACGGCTGCAACATGGCGCCGGACAAGAAGCATCTGTGCATCGGGGGCAAGCTCTCGCCGACGGTCACGGTCCTCGACGTGACCAAATTCGATGCCTTGTTCTACAAGAATGCCGATCCGCGCAGCGCTGTGGTGGCGGAACCGGAACTGGGCCTCGGCCCGTTGCACACCGCGTTTGACGGTCGCGGCAATGCCTATACTTCGCTTTTCCTCGACAGCCAGGTGGTGAAGTGGAACATCGCGGATGCCATCAAGGCGTTTGCTGGCGAAAAGGTCAATCCGATCAAGGACAAGCTGGACGTCCAGTACCAGCCCGGCCACCTGAAGACGGTCATGGGCGAGACGCTTGACGCGTCCAATGACTGGCTGGTGTGCCTGTGCAAGTTCTCCAAGGACCGCTTCCTGAATGTCGGCCCGCTAAAGCCGGAGAACGATCAGTTGATCGACATTTCCGGCGATAAGATGAAGCTCGTGCACGATGGCCCGAACTTCGCCGAACCGCATGACGCGATCGCTGTTGCGCCTTCCATCCTATCGAACATCCGTTCCACCTGGGACCGCAAGGACCCGATGTGGGCGGAAACCCGCAAACAGGCCGAAGCCGATGGCGTCAACATCGACGAGTGGACCGATCAGGTGGTCCGGGACGGCAACAAGGTCCGAGTCTACATGACTTCGGTGGCGCCTGCGTTCAGCCAGGAAAGCTTTACGGTCAAGGAAGGCGACGAAGTCACCGTCATCGTCACCAATCTTGATGAGATCGATGACCTGACCCACGGCTTCACCATGGGCAACCACGGCGTCGCCATGGAGATCGGGCCCCAGCAGACGAGTTCGATTACCTTCGTTGCCGCCAACCCTGGTGTCTACTGGTACTACTGCCAGTGGTTCTGCCATGCGTTGCATATGGAAATGCGCGGCCGCATGTTCGTCGAACCGAAGGCTGCTTGATCGATGCGCCTGTCTCTCCTTCTGATCGGCCTTCTTCTCACTTCGCCGCTATCAGCCGCGGAGCGTGAAGTCATGCCTGGGAAGGGCAGCCTGGCAGCAGCCGTCGCCGGTGCCGAGCCCGGCGACGTGCTCAAGCTCGTGGACGGGGCCTATGGGGGCCCCGTCATCATTGATCGGCGCCTCACGATCATCGGCCCACGTGGGGCCGTGGTTGATGGGCTCGGCGAAGGCAGCGTGATGACGATTGCCGCGCCAGATGTGATCCTGACCGGCTTTACGGTCACGGGCTCCGGCCGCGTGAACCAGAACCTCGATGCCGGCGTCAAGATCATCGAGGGCGCTGATCGCGCCCGGATTGAAGGACTGATGGTCACGGGCAACCTGCATGGCGTCGACGTGCATGGCGGACGCGACGCGGCCGTTCTGACAAACGAGATCATTGGCACCCGCAGCCCCCGGATGAACGAACGCGGCAACGGCATCTATGTTTGGAACAGCCCGGGCACGCGGCTTGAGCGCAACAGGATTCGCTACGGCCGAGACGGCATATTCTCCAATGCAAGCGCGAAGAGCTACTATCGTGACAATGTCATGCGGGATCTGCGCTTTGCGGTGCATTTCATGTATACCCGAAATACCGAGGTCACTGGCAATATCTCGATTGGAAATCATCTCGGCTTTGCCATCATGTTCTCGGACCGGACGAAGATCCGGAACAATCTCAGCCTGGGTGACCGAGAGCATGGGCTGATGCTGAATTACGCCAACAATGCCGACGTCACGGGCAACCTGATCCGCGGTGGCGCGAAGAAATGTCTCTTCATCTACAACGCGCACAAGAACGTCATCTGGCACAACCGCTTTGAGGGCTGCGGCATCGGCATTCACTTCACCGCCGGCTCCGAAAAGAACGTGCTGACCGACAATGCATTCATCACTAACCGGGAACAGGTGAAGTATGTCGGCACCCGCAACATGGAATGGAGCCACGAGGGCAAGGGAAACTTCTGGTCCGACCATCCTGCCTTCGACCTCAACGGCGACGGTGTCGCCGACAGCTTCTATCGGCCCAACGACCTGATGGACCAGATCCTCTGGTCACAACCGGCTGCGGGCCTACTCACCGGCTCGCCCGCTGTCCAACTCGTGCGCTGGAGCCAACGGGATTTCCCAGCAACGCTGCCCGGAGGCGTGCGCGACAGCGCGCCCCTGATGCACTCTTTGACCATATCCGTCCGGCCCGAAATTCTCGCTTATGAAGCTGAGGCCGCCAACCGCTGGACCGAAGGAAATCATGATGACGCCGACTCTGACGATCTCTCGTCTCACTAAGCGGTTTCAGTCCGTGGAGGCGTTGCAAGATGTCTCGCTGTGTCTGGAGCCTGGAAAGCGCGCCGCTTTGCTCGGTCATAACGGCGCTGGCAAGTCGACGATAATGAAGATCGTCCTTGGCCTCGTCCCGTTCGAAAGCGGCGACGTGTCGGTCTGCGGTGCGCGTCCGGGGTCTTCTGAGGCGCGCGCGAAGGTGGCCTACCTTCCGGAAAACGTCGCCTTTCATCCGGCCTTGACCGGGGAAGAGCAACTCCGCCACTATCTTTCTCTACGGGGCGAACGCCCAAGCCAGGCTATGGAACTGCTGGCGCGTGTGGGCCTCTCGCATGCTGCGCAGCGGCGGATCGGCACCTATTCCAAGGGCATGCGTCAGCGTGTGGGGCTCGCTCAGACGCTGATCGGCCACCCCCGCCTGCTGGTGCTCGACGAGCCGACATCCGGCCTCGACCCGGTGTCACGCCGCGACTTTTATGAACTGCTTGATGGACTTGCGGCGGACGGTACCGCGATCCTCCTGTCGTCGCATGTCCTGACAGAGGTGGAGGCGCGCACAGACCGCATTCTGATCCTCTCTGGTGGAAAACTCGTGGCCGAAGGCACGCTCGCCGATTTGCGCACGCGCGCGGCGCTGCCGACTGTGCTTCTGGTTCGCTCAGCGGTTGGCCATGAGGCAGCGTTGGCCGCAGCCTTTCCCCAGGGCATACCTGGCAAAGACGACGTTCTGCGCATCGCCTGCGTCCAGTCGGAGAAGCTGGCGCTCCTTGCCGGCATCGCCGCCCTGGGCCAGCAGGTGGCGGATCTCGACGTGATCCCGCCGAGCCTCGAGGACATTTACAGCCATTTCAGCCGGAGGGACGGGCAATGAATCGCATCCTTGCCACTGCCATCTCTGAGTTCCGCATCGCATTCCGCAACCGGTGGGTTTCGATCGCTACCGGCATGATGGTTCTCTTCGCGCTTGTACTGGCTGCCGCCGGCTCCGCTCCCACCGGCGATGTCGGCGTCGACCGGCTGTCCGTAACGGTGGCGTCGCTGACCTCGCTTGCCGTTTACCTCGTTCCTCTGCTGGCGCTGTTGATGAGCTTCGACGCGGTGGCCGGCGAGGTGGAGCGCGGCACGCTTCCTCTGCTGCTCACCTATCCGGTCTCGCGTCTGCAGATCCTGCTTGGCAAGTTGCTTGCGCATCTTGCCATCCTCGCGCTCGCGGTCGCCCTCGGATATGGTGCGGCGGCGCTGGTCGCCGTCTGGTCGGATCCCGGTGCGGTGGCCGGTCTGGCCTCTCTATGGCGGCTGATCTGGTCCTCGGTTCTGCTCGGCGCGACCTTTCTCGGTGCCGGCTACACACTCTCGTCCCTGGCGCGACGGCCCTCTGGGGCAGCTGGGCTCGCTGTCGCCGTCTGGCTGGTTGCTGTTGTTCTCTACGATCTCGCCTTGCTGGCGCTGATCGTCTCGGACGGTGGCGGAGCCTTCACAACGCAGGCGCTGCCCATCGCTCTGCTCGCCAATCCGGCCGATGCATTCCGCGTGTTCAATCTCTCCGCGGCGGCGGCGGTCGCTGCGGCGGGCGGCATCGGAGGGGCGGCGTACTCTATCCCAATTTGGCAGTCGGCTGCGTCTCTTCTTCTCTGGCCGCTGGCATCCGTCGCGGTTGCGACCGCAGCCTTTCGGAAGGTGACACCATGATAAACCGTATGTGCCCCGCACTCTTCTTGGCCATGCTCGCGCTACTGACTGCGTGCAAGCAGGAGGTGAGCCAGAACATCACACCCCAGGATCTTACGCCCGAAACGCTCGGTCACTACTGCCAGATGAATCTTATGGAGCATCCTGGCCCCAAAGCTCAGGTCTTCCTCAAGGACAATCCGGCGCCGTTGTTCTTCAGTCAGATCCGGGACGCCATTGCCTATACCCGCGCGCCCGAGCAGGTCGCACCCATCGTGGCATTTTATATCAATGACATGGGTGCTGCCACCGCCACTTGGGATGAGCCTGGGGACGGCAACTGGATCACTGCTGACAATGCCTTCTATGTCATCGGCTCCGGTAGGCAAGGCGGTATGGGGGCGCCGGAAACGGTGCCATTCTCGAGCCGAGCGCGGGCAGAGGAATTCGCTCGCGCCGAGGGTGGACAGGTGCTGAGGCTCGCCGAAATCACCGACGACTTGGTTCTCGCGCCGGTCGAGAGCGATACAAACCAAGAGAGCACCAACGCGGACCTTCAAGACCGCCTGCGCGCGCTGAACAACAAAACTGGAGGCTGACCCATGCCGATAACACGTCGTCGCCTCATCACGATTTCCGCCGCCTTCGCCATGCTGCCGGCGGCCGCGCACGCTTCCATGCGGACGTCGCGTCTCTGGACCGGGCAGGCTCTTGGCGCGCGCGCCTCAATCCGTATCGACCATCCGGATGGCGAAGCCATTAGCCGACGAGTTATGGCAGAAATCAATCGACTGGAGGATATCCTGAGCCTCTATCGCCCTAACAGTTCTCTCGCCACTCTCAATCGTGAAGGGCAGCTCGCCAGTCCGCCTTTCGAGTTACTGGAGTGCATGTCGCTGGCTGGCGGTGTTCATGCAGCCACCGGCGGCCGCTTCGATCCAACCATTCAGCCGCTCTGGGCACTTTGGGCCGAAGCTGCCGCCCAAGGCAAACGACCGGAGGCGCGGGCGATCGAACAAGCAAGACGGAATGTTGGTTGGCACATGGTTGAGCTGGATGTGGCAGGGATAACCCTAAAACACGGCATGGCGCTGTCACTCAACGGGGTCGGTCAGGGGTATGTTGCCGACCGAGTGGCAGCGCTGCTGGAGGCTGAAGGTCTCAACAACATCTTGATTGACACAGGCGAACTGCGGGCTCTTGGCGGTCAACCAGAAGGCGGCGGCTGGCCGGTTTTTCTCAAGACTGGCGAGGCGTTGAAGTTGCGCCAGCGCGCGCTCGCCTCATCCGCTCCCCTTGGGACGACCTTCGATGACGGCGGAAAGTACGGTCACATTCTTGATCCCGCAACGGGAATGCCAACCCTGGTTGGATGGGACACCGTGTCGATCTCTGCTCCCTCGGCGGCTGTGGCAGATGCTTTGGCAACGGCCGCTTGTCTCATGCCGAATGCCGGATCGATAGAAGCGATGCTTACGGGCTTCGCAGGAGCGCGTCTGGAAGGCAGCGTCTAGCTATAAGGCTACGTCTTTTTGCTGCTAATAGGAGCTCGCCATAAAGCTAGCCGCGACACCATTGCCAAGCTATCTTTTAAGCATCGAGTGCATTCCGCAGAAGCTATGTTGTGGCGGGCATGGTCACGCATGGCTGAAATTGTGACTGCGACTGAGTTACCCAAGAATCAGGACCCTCGCGATGACGATCTGCTCCCTTCGCTTCGTCGCGATTACTTGCAGCAAAGAGGCGCGGGTTCGCATCCGTCGGATAGTCAAGGACGTCATTTCAGTGCGCGCGAACAGGGAGGTCGCTTCCGGTAGGTGATGTGATGCGTGGTGACGAAATGGCGGCGCCAAATTGGCGATCAGGACGCGCGGCTGGAGGAGAAGCTATCCTAACCGAACCAAGAGTAGCGAGTGTCTTTTGGGGTTCGGCCTCGTCCGCGGCCTTTCCCTTCTGCTCCGACTCTGTGGCCGACTTAAGTAATTTACTGTTACAAGCTACTTGGGCTCACCCTCTCCGGCAGGCTGACCTTCACCTTTGTTTTCAGTCTCTCGAATGCCCTTCTTGAATTCGCTAATCCCTCGGCCAAGATCCGCCATCAGTTGGGGGATCTTTCCACGCCCGAAGAGGAGCAAGAAGACCGCCAACAAGATCGACCAGTGCCAGACGCTGAACGTCCCCATGCCCTTCATCCTTTCGCTCGCTTGCGGGAAGCATCGGTTTCCCACCCTCAGGCCGCAGAACAACCTGCTGCGCCATGTGCAAGGTTGGCTACAAAGCTGACGTGTTCACCTTCAGCCCTCGCGATAGCTCTCCGCCTTGCTAAAGGGCACTATAGCTGCTCCGCGAACCCTCTCTTTGCGTTATCGCAAACCCAGATCCGCGCGTGCGATCGTGTGGCGTCTCTACACGCAAAAACTGCTCATCGTTGCGAGATCGGGCACTCAAACGGTTGAGGCCGCCACGCGGCTTGCGAGACCCACGCGGCAAGTGTCGGCAACGTCGCTCAGGCAGGTACTCGTAAAGGCCAAGCGGATAATCCTCCTTGCAGTAGATTAAGCGATAGATCGTTTCCGGCCAGATGCTGACTGGGCCCATCCCGTCAGCCGGCCGGCAATCTGTTCCGGTGACCATTTGGCCTTCAGTCGATCGATAATCGGGTCTCGTAGCTGTGGATGTCGTCTGAGCTTGCGCAGCCGGCGGCGGCGCTCCTTGCTCATGTCGTTGGCGATCGTCCCGAAGTGACCAGTTCGAAATCGGACCGACGGACCAGGTCTTCGCCAACCCGGCGCATCCTTACACGGTGGCGCTGCTGTCCGCCGTGCCTGTCGCGCGAGCCGGCACCAGGCCCGCCCGCATCCTGCTCAAGGGCGATATCCCCTGGCCTATTTCCCCGCCTTCCGGCTATGCGTTCCGCACGCGCTGCCCCTACGCCCTGCCCGCCTGCGGAGACGATCGCCCTGCAATGCGTCGGGTGGGCGAAAACCACGACAAGGCCTGCATTCGCGACGATATCGACGCGTTGAAATCAAAAGGAGCTGAAAGCCGTGTTTGAAAATCGACCGGGCACACTCGATAACGACACAAGGGAAAAGATGCGGACGGTGACCAGCTCCTCCTCAAAAGAGGTTTCGACAACACGTTCATGATCGGCGTCGGACCCGTCATGACGGGCAAGCGTCGCATGGTAGGGCAGGCCTATACCATGCGGTATATTCCCTATCGCCCGGACCTCGGCAACGTCTTCCAGCGGGACAACCGCAAGGATCTTCAACGCATCGCCGTCGAATCCGTGCCTCCCGGCGACGTTCTCGTCATCGATTCCCGCGGCAATGCCGAAGCTGGATCCTGTGGCGAGATCTCATGATGCGCATGATGGTACGCGGCGTCGAAGGCGTCGTCACCGACGGGGGTTATCGCGATTCCCCCTCGATCGGCGAGCTCAACATCCCGACCTTCCATCAGACGCCATCGGCGCCGCCGATCATGGTCAAACATCATCCGGCCGATACGGCTGCCCGATCGCCTGCGGCGGCATCGCGGTCTTCCCCGGCCGATATCATCGACGAACCCGTCGCCGAGGAGGCGGTCGAGGAGCCACAATGATGTATGCAGCTAGTCCGGGTGCGTTGCAAAACCATTTGGACGGGCGGCGTACATAGTTAACGCCGTGGGCGGCATTTCCTGGACGAGCGACTACAATTGGGTGACGGCGTAGGCACCGAAGCCCAGACAAAGACCGACCGCAAAAATAAGAAGGCTGGTGATGGTTTTACCTAGACGGTTCCTGTGTATTGTTGCATCGGGGATGTCGCGATGGGCCATAAGCGCAGGCGTTTTCTTCAGCGCGTCGCTGGCACCGATTTCCGGTGCGATGGGATGCGAATCAGGGGGCGGCACCGCTTGCGCAAGCTGGAGAACGACTTGGGTCACGTTTTCCTGATCGAACTTGACGGTGAAAGTCTGTTTATCGCCATCTCGAAGCCTGGCGAGCGTCCTCTGGGCAGCCGCGATCTCATCATCCGCCTCGACAAGTGAGGTATGATTGACCAGGAAAAAGGGCATCGGAGTGTAGCTTCCTTAGATTTATTCGTCGACCGATTTTAGCGCAACAGAAGCACGTCGGCCGACGAATTGTCCGGCCCGCCTATCTTGGAGGTCAATTTCCCCAGGAATAGGTGTCGGGGGGGTGATCCACCCTTCCCCTGACCCTCTAGGCTAGAGCATGTCGAAAGATGGGAGCGCGTGGCGTTTCAGCTCCTTCCACAGGTTCTCACATTCCCACACCAGTCTCGACCCGGAGATCGTGCTCGCCTTTCGACCCCTCAACTCGGCCTCACCAAGGGTGATCCTCCTGGCCCCACGACCAATTTGACGTCTCTGGCTTGCTCACTAACTCAAGACGGCGGCGATCACGATGGCGGCAAAAGTGGTGAACATGATGCTTCCAACTATGATCGTAACAAGCGCCTGCGCCGAGATATATGTCCCCGCCATACCACCAAGCACGTCAGGCCAAGCACTTCCACCTTTTTGTTGCCCCAGTGGATAGCCGCATGACGGGCATGCGAGAGCCTTGTCGGACACCTTGCCTTCGCATTCAGGGCAAACCGTCATTGCCATCTCATTCGTCTCCAATGATAAACTGGACCCGCCGGTTCAATTGCCGACCCTTGGGATCATCGATACCGCCCTCCGTAATATTGGGCGCGACAGGAGACCGTTCGCCTTTCCCCTCTGTCGTTATTACTGACCTCACGCCGCTTTCTGACAGCCAGTTTTTCACGGAGATTGCCCGGCGGTTTGACAGGCGGTCGTTGTATTCATCGCTTCCTTTGGAATCCGTGTGGCCGATGATGGAAACCCGCCTTTCGCTCATCGCGTTCAAGACCCCGGCGAGCTTCAAAAGGACTGGACGCGCGTCAAGACGGATGTCGGCTTTGTCAAAATCAAATAGGATATCGCTCGGCAGGTCCACGATGATACTGCCGCCTTGCGGCTTCGCGCGGAGTTCGGACAGGGCCGTCTCCGTCCTCACCCGCGTTTCGTTGTTCATATTTTTCAACCCAAACGAAGAGGCCTCCGTTGAGAAACCTCCACTACTGGGCTGCATTTTCTCAACGAAACTCGGCTGGGGAAACTCTATTTCGCGAAATTCCGATTGCTGCTCCTCCATGGATTCTTTGATGATCTTCACGACATAGTCCGAGGCATTGGCCGGAGTGGCCATGAGAACGGCAAGTATGAAGGCTGCCTTCATTTCTTCAGTTCCAGCGGTATCGTCACCCCCGGGGCACTTGTGTCGTCACCTGAATTTCCCGCATTGAACACGAGCGCAATCTTCTTGACGTTTGAAGGAATTACACCGGGAAAGACCAGATCGCCTTCCATCGTAGTCCCGTTAACGACCCTCATCCATTTATTGTCCGCGATCTGGCGCATGTGCAGCCGCTCCTGCTCGCCGTCTCCCCAGGATATGTAGGCATTCTCCTGATCGTTCATGTTGACGAAGTTGGTTTTGTGGCTGTCGAAGCTCGCTTGAAGGCGTATTTTGGTCGCGTCGCTACCAATGCTCAGTGCCTTGACCTGCACCGTCAACCCGACTGGCACGCTGACCTGTCCGCCCGAAAGTACTAGATTCTGATCTTCCGCCAGCACCAAACCGCTGAAGAGTAGTGTAGTGATGAACGTCACATTTTTCAGCAAAGATGCCTCCTGCCACACAAACTGAAAACCTCGAAGGACCCCGGCGTGAACGGGGACGATCGCGAGTTTCCCTTGCTAGCCAACTCGCTCCCTGTTTTCAACGCCGGGCTTCAAACATAGTCGCGGATAGGAGATTGCTGCGAGACGAGAACATCTGGGCCTGAATTGCTAGCAACATCTGGCGATCGGTGGAATGAACCCCTTCGAACATCCCGAGCTAAGATTGCCGCTACCCGCAAGCGGAGCACCAAACGTTCGTTATCGTATGCAGGGTCCGTTGGAAAGAAGCCAATGTTAGACAGGCCCAATGGCTGACGCGCCATTGGGCCGTTCCTTAGCGGACCAAGCCCGGGCAGCAATTGCCAGGCTTCGTCAAATAAAGGAAGGCTCCCTGTGAACGAGCCTTTTTTGAGCATCTCGGCTAGGGGTAGAACCGTTATTGATGCTCTAGCAATTCAAAGCGACAACTGAACCGAATGTTCCTTCTCTTTCAGGCATCTCCCCGTCTGCCCCAACCGCAACGTTGCTCCACGCAGCGGCACTCTGAAGTGTAGTATCGCGTAGGTCGGATGGTCAGACCGGCTTCATCAGCAGCGGCAATGGGTGCGAACTGGGGTGATGCCAACGGCACCAACTGGAAACAGGCCCAAAAGACACACCCCATGTAATTGTGAACGCGCTGGTTCCACATCCAGAGGATCGCATGTAAGTTGAACGCGTTCCCTCTCAGGAGAGCGGTTTGTCTCCTACATAGACCCGGCTCATGCAGTCGGGTCTTTTTTTGGTTAGGGACGCGGTCCTTCTCAAATGGCACGCCCTCCTTCCGCGAGGCGCAATAGCGAAGGAATCTGGCTGCGCTGTGCTCAAATCCGCCAAGGCCACCTGATCGCTACATGGCGGCGTACAAGCCATCCCGTACACAGGCGTCTTCCTGATGCTCGCGAAATGGTGCCGGGGCGCGACGCTTCATCGAAAGCGCTCCTTAGTTCTGCGGAAATGGCTGAACCGATAGTTCTAGTCGTGACCCTCTGCCAGTGGGATACGTCACCTTTAGCCAAACTGCGACCGATGCACGTGCGGGGCGCCCGTAGAGAGTGGCCGTCAAAGTTTGACATCTATTGCCATCTGTTGAAGTTTGCCCGATACTGGACGGCAACGAAAGGATTCCCCATGCCGAACGTCGCGCTTGGAAATCACTACGAGGAATTTGTGAAAAAGCAGCTGGAATCCGGCCGCTATAACAACGCCAGTGAGGTTGTCCGCGCAGGTCTGCGGCTACTGGAAGACCATGAGACCGCGCGTGAGCGGTGGCTCAATGAAGAAATCCCGGGGCGTTATGAAGAGCTGATGCAGAATCCGTCCATAGGCATTCCCGCTCAAACCTTGCGTGCCCGATTTGAGGCCAAGCGTCGGCAACATGCGGCGAAAGCCGAGTAGGGCATGGCCTACCGGATCATCTATCATCCCAAGGCGGAGACGGAACTCGACAAGCTTTACGCCGACATCGCCGTGGAAGCGGGTACAGGGATCGCTGGACACTATGTCGACGCCGTGATCACATACATCGAAGCGCTCGGCACCTTTCCCGAGCGTGGCACCGTGCGGGAAAGCGCCATCCCCGGCCTGCGGATCATCGGCTACCGGCGCAACGTCAGCATTGCATTTTCGGTGCGCGGCGATGAGGTGTTCATTCTCGGCGTGTTCGCGCGTGGCCGTGACATCAATGACGAGATTCTGGAAGAACGCAATCAATAGCACGAGCTGGCAGGTCAACCGATCGGCCAGCGCCTGACTCCGCCGGATCGCAGATGTACAGGCCTGTACCTTTTCCGAATAATAGGAAGAGAAACTCCGGTAATATGCTTGCGTGTGACGGGATTGACCGGAGGATTTCCATGGAGACGGCCAGGGCTCTGCCAAGAAACCCGTGATTAAGTGGTCAGAACAAGAGCAGTCCGAAATCGTACGCGGCCTTTATCAACCAAAGACAGCTACGGCCGATTTGATGGTGATGCCCCCCTCTGGGCTTCTGCGCATTTGGCGGCCGGTGGCAGCGCGGAACACTTGCAATAACAACTGCAGTGCGGGAGGCACCCGCGACCAAAGGGTTTTCATGCTTTCCTTGCCATTTCGGCTTTTTCGCAGAGCCTGTCCGGTAACAATGCGCTGGGACCAGCGGAAACCGATTTCGTGGAAATATAGGTCGGCAAGTTCTGGGCTGATGTGATGAAAAACACCTGCGATGGTTCGGCGGACCCGTGCATTGAACCCTTCAACTGAATTGACGTGGACGGCATCCCGGACATATTCACGGCTTGAGTGGTTGATTGTTTCGTGTGCGGCGAAGCTTTCGCCAATGGCCATGAATGCCTTGGCCTCGTCACTCATCAAATGCGCATGAAGCTCAACTTGTGTTGTAATTGCGCCTACGGCAGCACGCAATGAAAGGCCGGTAACGACAGCGGCGCGGGCGTCGCCGGCGGTGGAGCCAGGGGTAATGTCTGCCGGTCGCTGCACGATCGCCATGACCGACGTCTTCTCAGTTTTTGTCTGCCCCTTGCGGCCTCTTCCGGGCGGCGGATCATCGGCATGCTTTCTGGGCCTTCCGCCAAGATAGAAATGGTCCACTTCGAACGTGCTGTCGAGCGTATGCTCGCGCGCCACCATGAGACGCAACGCATGACCGATCCGCCAGGCAGTGGGCTGGCTCACCCCCAGTACCTCTGCAAGACGGACCGAGGAAAGGCCTTTGTCCGACTGCAGCAACAATCACATCGCCCTGAGCCATACGCGCAAGGGAAGTTCCGTGGCGTGCTGGGGCTCCTCTCGGCAGTTGCCATCGGTGCAAGCTTCATCTTCTGGCTCGATCAGTTAGCGCTGCCCCTAGGTCGCGACTTGAAATTGCTCTTCGCCGATAATATCTGGGCATCACTTCCCGATGAGACGATGTCCTGCTCGCTGCAATCGCGGCGGCGTTTGACATTGTCCCGGGATACAGAAGAAGGCGCTCCCCTCACGGGTCGAGCGCCTTTTTTGTATCGGAGGTGTCCGCAAACATGGTCCTGCACCTTGACCGAAGCCGCTTTGCAGACGAGACCTCAATCAAAATACTCCGTGGGAACTTATGCCATTTTTTCTCGTAACGCAGACATCGCTGGTCGAAGCTCAAGATGAGCAGGAGGCCGCTCAAAAGGGCGTCGACCGCCTCCGCTCCGGAGGACAGGTCACCGTCGCGGTCAAATCGGATGAAACAACGATCACGCACGTTGTGGTCGCCGCAGTGGCCGAAGAGCCTCTGCCGGTCCCGCCATCCGAGGCCGCCGATCCACCGCCTGCTGCTGTTTTTATCCCGGAAGCTGCCTTAGCTGCACCGGAAAGCAGGAAACTGATCTTGAAGCGTATGCTCGCCGATGGTCTGGCCCTTCTGGGGCTGCGAGCCTAGTCCCGTCCTCCAAGCTGCCGACAGAATCTATGGCGGCAAGCGCTTCTCGCGCCATGCCGCCTCTCTATTTGATGAGCAGGGCAAGCTCGCCTTCGATCAGGACACGCTTCGCGTCTCCGTTCGCTCGGTGCTGATCGACGTTCTGTCGTGCCGCCGGGGCATGTCGAATAGCGGCATGGTTTCGCGCATCGCAGGCGAGGCGGTCGGCGCCGACGAATACTTGCCGAACATGGGTTCGGAGGAATTCCTCTCGTGCCTTTCTCGCCAGGCGCTGGAGGCGTCGTGCGCCGAGGCTTCCGTGCAGCCGCAGCAGAAGGTTCGTGAGACGCGCGCAGCGCTCGTCGAGCATTTCGCGAGTGAGCATTTCGTCCATACCTCTGCACGCTTTGCGCCGCCAGCCGACGAATTGCTCGACTGGATCCGGGCAAGCTCTCCCACCGATACCATCGGCACGGCCCCGCATGATGACGAAGGCGATCGTGTTGACGACCCCGCCGAGGATCAGGAACGGCAAATCGATGAGGCGGCGGATCAGAACGATCTGCAGGATCCGGATCTGTCTGACGACGAAGAGCACGACGCTGACTTCGATCAGAGGGCTGCAGCATGACCGCCGCCTGCCAGTCGAACATGGCAGCACCCACCCCCGATTTTCGGGGGGTGGCGTTTACCACCAGCGCGGACGGCTTCGTCGTCAATCTCGCGCAACACGCTGAAAATGACTGGCCATCCTTCTTCATCGGCTGCCGAAGCCCGGGGATGTCACATGATCGACATCCGCGCTTCGAAACCGCTGGCGAAGGCAATCGGAGCCTGGCGAGCGACCCAGCGGCATCTGGAATGCCTGACCCGGCAGATTATGGCGCGCGCGAGTAGGCAGGCGACGACAGTGAACGTCCAGAGCCGGACGCGTCGAAGATCCGGCCCTCGTACTTACTATCGGGAGCTCATTGACCGCCTCACCTTCGAGTGCTGGGTCGAGCTCGACATGATCACCTGCAGGCACGCGATGCAAGAGCAGGTCATCAGTGAACTCCAGCATCGCGACGATGCGCCTATGCATTATCCGGCGACATAGGCGGAACCGAAACGAAGGCGCGGATGCGGAACCTGCCTAACTTCGATGTCGGCGGGATGGCGGGCATGGCCATAAACCGTTCCTTGCCCCTCGAGACAGAAATCCGGCCCGTGCCGGACTGCCCTTCTTATTCGCTGTGGTCTGAACCGGCGGCCGGTCGTTTCAAGGCCGCCGTCGCGCCGCGTTGCGGCCGATCCAACCTCACTGCGCGAGGGCAGGCCCGCGTTCCCAAGCAGGTCAAAACCTGCTGGCCCGCAGACCTGCTCTGCTGGTTCAAGCCGGATCGGACCTGTGAAGCCGCCCGTCCTTTGCCGGTTCTGGTCGTCCGCATCGAAGGGCAGACCGGCACGGGCCGGAACCGCTTCGGCAGCCAAGGAAGGAACAGATATGGCCAAGCCCGCAACTCCAAACCGCTCCAACGCACGGATCTCGCAACTCCGCAAAGGAGCGACCCTCGAAATGGTCCGCCACACCTGCCCAGACGCCGCCCAGGCACTCAAGATCGCTGAAAGCTTCGGCACCACGTTCGTCGACAGCGATGGCATCCGCAGCCTGCATGAGCGGCTGATCGTCGAGACCGCCGATAGCCTTTCGGAAGGCTTGGGCGAGAGGGCCATGCAGATCCATCTGCAGCGCATCGTCGGGGCCTTCGTCGGATCGGCCCACGGCGCCGGGCAGTTTTACTCCCGCGCCGTCACTGAGGCACGCGACGCAACCGCCAAGGCATCGAACGATGCCCGCGATGAGGATCTCGACGGTCCGGTCGGCTATGACAGCGCCGCACAGCGCAAGCGGGAATTCGCGGCCGACATGGGTATCCAGTCCCATGCGCTGCGCATGGCAGCCGAGGGCGCGGTGGCGGCCTACGAACAGGTCGTTGGGGAGACATGGAAGCCCTTCGACCGGCCGGTGGAAAACCCGGGCGCATCGCTCGACCGCAAAGCAGCCGAGGTTCAGATGGCCGCATTCGGATGACACATTTGGCGGGGTCGCACTCTGCCTTTGTACCGGGTCCGAGGCCGGTGCCTAGAGCGCCGGCCTTTTCTCATGTCGAAAAGGAGACTGGAGACGCCCCGATCGCGGCCCGTCCCGCTCGGCGGTCCTGCAGGAGCCGGGTGCCCATGCAACGGCTTTGCCGTCCTCCACGCTGTTGCGGCCGTTCCGGTGCACGGCCACACCATCGGCCCCTGACTTCGGACCTCCGCGACGGACCGCGATCGGCGCGGTCCTAAGAAAAGGAGAGAGAAGTTATGGCAAAGAAATCAGAATTGGACCGTGTGGACATCTACGCGCGGATCACCGATCGGATCGTCGAGGATCTCGAACAAGGGGTGCGACCCTGGATGAAGCCGTGGAGCGCAGCCAACGCCAGTGGCCGCATCACCCGGCCGGTGCGCCACAATAGCCTTCCCTATTCAGGCATGAACGTACTGCTCCTATGGTCGGAGCAGATGTCGCGTGGCTTCGTCTCGGCAATGTGGATGACGTTCAAGCAGTCGCTCGAACTCGGCGGGGCGGTGCGCAGGGGCGAGACCGGCTCGACCGTTGTCTTCGCCAGTCGTTTCACAAGGTCTGAAGCGGACGGGAACGGTAACGAGGTCGATCGGCAGATCCCGTTCCTGAAGGCCTATTCGGTGTTCAACGTCGAGCAGATCGACGGTTTGCCCGAGAGCTATTATGCGCCGCCCGCCAAGGTCCTTGATCCGATCGAGCCGATTGAGAGTGCTGATCGCTTCTTCCGCAATACCGGCGCGGTCATCCGGCATGGTGGCAACCAGGCCTACTATTCTCCGGTCATGGACTATATCCAGATGCCGCCCTTCGAGGCGTTTCGCGATGCAGCCGGATACGCTGCCGTCCTCAGTCATGAGGCGACCCACTGGACGGCGGCGGAGGATCGCGTCGGACGTGACCTGTCGCGTTATGCCAAGGACCGGACGGAGCGGGCGAGGGAAGAACTCATTGCCGAACTTGGGAGTTGCTTCCTCTGCGCCGACCTCGGTATCGCGCCGGAGCTCGAGCCGCGGCCGGATCACGCGTCATATCTGCAGTCGTGGCTCTCGGTCCTGGCCAACGACAAGCGGGCGATCTTTCAGGCGGCAGCCCATGCTCAACTGGCCGTGAGCTTCCTTCATTCCTTGCAGCCGGAGGCGGGTGTGAAGGCTGCGGCCTGACCCGTAAGCGCGGTCGGCACCACCGGTGGCGGCCGCCTGATCCTTCTCACGCTGGTCACTAAGACCTTGTGCAATGTCAGCATCCAGCCTTCCCCAGATCGACGGTTTTGCGGCGTCGGGTTTCGGTTTACGGGACGGTTTGCGTTCGACGATGAACGGCTTGGTCTGCTGACGCATTGTTCTTCCAGGCTACGATTCGTAAGCGCAACGATATCGCACCGGGCACAGTCAGCAAACGGGCCAATGTTAGCAGGAACGTTTGTCCCCGATTGAAGCAGGCAACGACGGCGGTCCAACTGGAAGTGGCTCCAGAATGCCGTTTCTACCCATGGCGAATGCGGCCGAACGCCATCGCCATATCCCTTCCCGTCAGAGTTTCCGGCAGACCATCTGCGGGCTCGATGAGGCATGTCTGACCGGAGACCGGCTGCGCCTCGATCGTCTTCCCGCAACGGCAACAACCACTTTTCTTACCCCCGCCGGCTGCGCCGCCATTCCTCTCCGACTAACAAAAGTGGCAGTTGCCGCCCTCCACTTTGTTTCGGCCTTATCAGGTGCGGTCCGATCGTCACCTGTCTGTTCGACAGCCATCGAGGCCGCGATGGGCGCGGCCCGAACACCAGAAAAGGAATACGACAATGGCAACCATCGGCACCTTCACCTCCACCGAAAACGGCTTCACCGGCTCCATCCGCACTCTCGCCCTCAACGTCAAGGCCCGCATCGCCCGGGTGGAGAACCCCTCAGACAAGGGCCCGCAGTTCCGCGTCTACGCCGGTAGCGTCGAGCTGGGCGCGGCCTGGCAGAAGACCTCCGAGCAAGGCCGCGACTACCTCTCGGTCAAGCTCGACGATCCGAGTTTCCCGGCTCCGATCTACGCCACGCTCGCCGAGGTGGAAGGCGAGGATGGCCTCCAGCTCATCTGGTCCCGCCCGAACCGAGACTGACTGAAATCAGGAGGCTCCGCCACCGGCGGAGCCTTTTCCCTTATCGGAAATGGGGGCAAGATTAGCGCCCGTCGAACCTGGCGATCATCTTGCGCAATTGCGCGTTCTGCTGGATGAGCTTTTTTGCAAGCTGACGCCGCAACGCATCGACCTCAGCGTCGAGGTCGGCCATCTCATCCATGAATGATTTTAGCCCGGCAGGAGCGACCTCGGCGGTGGCGGAAACCACAGGCTCCACGGTTGGATTGATGTTCTTACGACGTGCCGGCGCTCGCTTCACCAGCGTTTCGGCAACTTCAGTCAGCGTGGGAGCAGGCGACTTCTCCTCGGGCTGTTGCGGGGTAAGGAGAGCAGCAGGCTCTTCCTTACCAACTGGGGCCGCAGCAGCCTCTGCTGCAACGGGTGCCGCTGGTTCGACGTCAGTCGAGCCGGTATTTTGATCGAGCAAGCTTGCCTCGAATTGCGCATCGGAGCCGGCTTCAGCGGAGCGATCGACTGCCGCCGGTTCGATGCCCGGGTGTTCCTCTTCAGGAACCGGCTTGTACTCGAGCGCAAAGGTTTTCGCTGCGACTGCAGGGCTCTCTGGCTTCGGTTTACGCGACACCAGGTCAGCCACAAATCTCCATGGTGTTCTCATCACATTACCTTCAAAGCATGGCGGCAAGGGAAACAGCCGCGGTCGTTCATTGTCACCAGGACCGCATTGGTCTCGGCTCAATCAGGCGAAAGATCGACGGCGCCGTCGCATGCAAATGCGCGGCGCCGCTCAGAAACCGAAACTCAGGCCTTGCCCAGGCGCTTACGCAGATCCGCATTTTCGGCGCGCAGCTTCTCGGAGAGCTCCTTGCGAAGCTGCTTGTTCTCTTCCTCAAGCTTGATGAGGTCGGCGATGTCATCAATGACGTCAACAGAGGTGACGGCGGGAGCGGACGTAGCGGCTTCAACGCGAGGTGCGCGAGCGGCGGCCGCTTTGGGTGCGGGAGCCGCTTTTTCAACCTTCACCGGAGCGGTCTTGGAGCCACGCTTCGCGCGTGTCTTCTTGGCCGGCTTTTCAACGGGTGCAGTAGTCGCATCAATGGTATTGGATTCACCCAAAGCCTTCGGTGCCCGAGGCTTGCGGGTTTTCTTCTCGGCGGGAGCTGCGGCCGGCGCTTCGGTGGTCGCAGTCGTCTCGATCGTGGTTTCGTCGGCCATCAGTGTTCTCCTCTGTTAGGCCGGCAAGCTTTTGATTCGCCGTTACTCAAAGTCAATGCGAAAAGCCCATTTTCGCGTGCGTTCGGCGCTTGTTAGGCCACCACCAGCGGAGCCATCTCCCATCGGTAGTTAAAGCCGGACCCGGCATCGAGCCAGGTCCGGCTTTTTTGGGTAGCCACCGAGAGGAGGAAAACCTGCTCAGTATCCGGTGATGATGCCGACGGGACTGCCGTCGTCAAGGATGAGCGGTCCCCCCGATTTCGAATTGGCAGCAGAGCCGCCAACACGAAATCGGCTCCCCCACTCCCCGGCGTCGCCGGTCGCTTTGGCGATCCCTGACATCGTCACTCCCTTTCCGGCGTCGCTGTTCGTCTTTCACATAGGAGATCAGACGATGACCTTCGAACTCGAACGCCAAATCGGAGAACTTCTTGCCGAACTGCGTAACGCTGTCGATGCTTGCGCGCGTCGCCAGATCGAAGCCAAACTCGACTTCGCACAGGCGGAACCCAAGCTGGCGATTGCCGAGATGGACGGCTGCGTTGATGCGGAGCCGCCTTTCGAAGGGGGCGGCCCCAAATCGCGTCGTGTGCATCATGCGGTACCGAAGATCTCCTGTTGATCCGATTTCATTGACATCAGGGATGGTGCGTCCCGGGCGTCTGGCTGCAACCTGATGACACCAGAATTTTCCCCGCCTGCGGCTCCTCGCGAATCAAAATTCGGTCGCCATCAGGTCCTCTGCTCCGCTTCGGCCCTGTGGGTGCAGCCCTCCTTCCCTGTCCGCTCTTCATCCCCGCAATGAACAGCAGTCAACAGGAGATCCACGATGCAACAGCTCGCAAAATTTCTCAGCGCTACCGGCCGCCGTCTTCGCACCCTTGGCAAGGTTGTCAGCCACCTCTTCCGCAAGGGCAAAGTCGGCCTGAAGATCGCGATTAAGATTCCGTTCTTCGCGGACGTTGAGCTCAACATCGAAACCGAATGGGACCGGCGCGCGTGAGCGCCGACAGGCTCGGCCTTCATCGGCCGAGCCGGCTAGCACCATGGTTCGCGACGTCCTGCCCAGGTCCGGGCCAGGCCTTCCGAGACCAGAATATCGCCGAGGCTGTGGCCATGTCGCGTGAGGCTCCGGAGGGTACGGCCATAGCGATCCTTGTCACGACCCGGCCATGCCTGCAATTCGAATGGACCTTGGTTCAGAAGTTCGATCAGCCGCTCGGTCGCCCGGTTACCGAGAGCAAGTTCCGAGGCGCATTTGGGCTCGCTGATCTCGGGTGCATCGATGTCGGCGATCCGGATTTTCGTGCCTCCGATCCACAGCGTGTCGCCATCGATAACGCAGGCGGTTCGATGGCCGCCGGTGCATTTTTCAAACTTTACCGAAGTCATATGCGGTGCGGCCAGCGTCATCGTTGGAGCATTGACCGCCAGGGCAGCGGCGCTTGCGAGGCCAGAGATCATCGCGAGGATCGCGCGATTGCGTTGCCTTCTCTTTTTCCGGACGAGAAGCCGGAGATCATGCGGATATGCCAAACGTCAAATGCTCCTGTCTCATCATCGTCGATGTATGGAATTGAGCCAGAGGCCGCAAGAGATCGCCGACCGTCAGTGACGGGCTGCCGAAGGGGTGACCCGGTATCCGCGGCTTCGCTTCTGTCGAAGAAGATCGAGGAAGGCAGCGACAGCGTCTCGCTCTCTGGCAAAATGCTGGACCTTCATCTGGCCGTATGCTCCGATCCGACCCCAACGGCGTGTCAGGCAGACCTCGCCGAACAAGTCGGGCTCGATCGTCATAGCATAGAACCGAGCCATGTTGCGGGCTTCGTCCGTGCGTTCGACGTAAAGCTGGTAGGGCTGAATGAGCATGGCAGCATAATCGCTCGCCCGCCAATTTTCGTCCAACGAGAGATGTGAATCGATTGCGTCTCACCGATTCATTTTCGTGAAGTTCGAACCCGAAAATTTCTGGGCGGGTCCGCCTGCGGCGTACAGCTCTATTCGCCGAGGCGAACGATGCCCTGCGGTCTTCGCCCATTCGGGTCGCGATCTTCCCGTAAACACCAGGCGCCGTCGGGGCAAACGGGCGTCGATCAATATCCGAGCAAGCCGAGGACATCTCCGCCATAGAATTCTCCTCAGTCGTCGGGAAGACCACTGACGTCTCCACTTTCCTTATCGATAAGCGCGCCGTCGGCTTCGCGAACCCACGCCGTGATGCCATGTTTGCGGCATTCCTCGATCGCCTCGGCCGCCGTCACCCCTGCTTCGCATGCTTCCCAATATCGCATCGTTGCGCCCTCGATCTATCGCACAACCGGTTCATGCGTGCCGGAAGAGTTCTTGTGAAACCGGTTCTCGCCGACACAGGCTTTCATGTCCTCGCGGCGGAACCACACGGCGCGCCCGCATCGAAGGGGTGCATTGCCCGAGGTGAAGACGATCTGTTCGTCGGCGCGCATGCGCAGAACCTCATGCGGAAGGATCAACGGCCGGCGGTTGAGTTGCTTCGACCGCGATCTCGACGATCCCTTCAATCCGGACGAGCGATTGGTTTGGTCGACCTCGACCGTCGTGTCGCCGCAGCGCTTCGAAATGTAGTCGGCGGTATCAGGATCGTTGATCGCCGAAAACGAGATCCAGGACGCGGATTCGAACCATTTGCTCGTCGCATCTCCCCCGCCATAAGCCTCGCGCATCTGGCCGAGCGACTGGAAGATCATCGCCAGCGTAATACCGTATTTGCGGCCTGCGTCTCGGGCGGTTTCGAGGATGCGCAGGTAGCCGAGGCGTGCCACCTCGTCGAGCAGGAAAAGGGTGCGACCCTTCACATCGCCGTTGCGGTTATAGATCGCGTTCAGCAGCGAACCGATGACGACGCGAGCGAAGCCTGGATGGGCTTCCAGCACTTTCAGATCGAGCGCGATGAAGATGTCCGTCTCACCGTTTGCGAGATCGTCCGTCGAGAAACTGTCCCCAGAGACCAGAGCGGCATAGTTGGGGTAGGACAGCCAGTGCGTTTCCTTGACTGCATTGGAGTAGACACCCGAAAATGTCTCCGGCGTCATATTGACGAAGACGGCGACATTTTCCTTCACGAAGTCGGACTCTGACCCTTCGTAGATTTTCGTCAGGCGTGCCCGGAGCTGCGGTTCGGGTTCGGACAGATTCGCGCGGACCTGGCGCAAGGACTGGTCTTTTTCAGCTGTGTGACCCGACAGGCAGACGTCCGCGATCAGCGCCGTCAGAAGCTGCATCGCCGACGCCCTGAAGAAGTTGTCGCGGGCGGACGCCGTGCGCGCATTGTCGGTCATGATCCATGTGGCGACGGCGACAATGTCCTCTTCTTTCGTATTGCCATGACGGCCGATCCAGTCCAGCGCGTTGAAGCCGACACCAGACGCGGTTGGATCGAGCACGATCACCTTCCGGCCCGCCTGGCGCCGATGCTCGCTGACCATCGGCGCCACCTCGCTTGACGGATCAAGCACAACCAGACCGCCTCCCCATTTGAGCGCGGTCGGGATCGTCACCGAGGTCGTCTTGAAACCGCCCGAACCGGCAAAGACGATCCCGTGCGACGAGCCGAAGGAACCGTCGAAACAGAGTAGGGGCGCCTTGCCACCGCCGCCCCAGCTTTGTTTGTCATAGGCCCGGAACGGCAGAGCGGCAACACTATCGCGATCGACGCGATATCGCTCGCCGATGACGATGCCGCCGTCTTCAGGAAAGAGCTTTGCAGCCTCCTGCATCTTCATCCAGTCGGCCTCGCCGTGGACGGCGCGCCTGCCGGCAATCCGCTTTGGTCCCGCCATTGCGAAAGCGGCATTCCCCTTGATCGCAACCCGCAAAGCGAAGACGCTTGCGATGAAGCAGACACCAGCGCCAATCATCGTTGCCGGGTCGGCATAGGCGAGAACCGATTGTTTGGGTGGCACGTCGTTGGCGATAGCAGCCAAGCGAATCGTCTCGCGTGCGATGGCGGTTATGATGACCGCAACGCCACCAGCCAATGCGCTCAGACCGGCCGCCTTGATATTGGCTGAACCATGGGCGGCGAACAAAGCGACGACGCCGATCGCAGCGCCCACGATATAGGGCAGGGCGAGCCCGCCTCGGCCCAGCATCAGCTTCGCCTGCGCCGATGTTCCGAGCGCCGCCAGCCGATGTTCAAAGCCTGACATGAGGACCATCGCCGCGACCATGATCGCCGCGGGCAGGATTGCCAGAAGCAGCCTATTCGCCATCATTGCCGAAGGCCTCCGCGCCGATTGCCGATAGCCGGGCCTTCTCAGTTTCGTCGCCCCTGATCCGCTTGCTTGCGTCGAGCAGCAGACCGAGCAGTAGAGGACGCTTTTCGTAGCGAAGGCCTGCCTTGACGATCAGGCCGCCGAGTTCGATTTTTTCGCGCGTGTCCTTTTTGCGCGCCTCTGTTGTCGTTGATTTCGCCATCCGCTCAAATCTCACCAGACCCGCCCGCATCCGCGCCAGGCGACTGCGCCGTGGACGGCTCGCTGCCGCTTCTGCCCTCGCCGGCATTCTTTCTCCCGGTCGCAGCACCTTTGCCTCCGCGAAACCGCTTTGCGGTCTCCTCGAAGGCCGCCTGAAGCTCGACCTCGTCGATCTCAATCTCCCCGAGGCCAGCCTTCAGCGCGATACGTCCGATGCGTTCGGCTTCACGGGTCTCTGCCTGCTTGAGCTGGTCCTGCAATCTGGCGATTTCTTCCCTGATCCTCGATGACGGCTTCTTCATTCCGGTCGCTCCTTTGATGTCTGGGCGTTGCGTTCGCGACGCCCAGATTCTCCCGGATGGCCCCAAAAGGACATCTGCAGATCTGCAGATCGCCATTGGCGATGCTTTGGTGAATGATCCCGGCCGTTCCGAAGGAATGGCTCCAAGGGCGCAATTATACGTCGCGATACGACGTGTTGCTTTCATGCCCTGGCGGGGCCATGTGGCCCCCGCCGCTCCGGACGAACGCGGTTCAAACCTGGAGCTTCCTTCGTCGTGGCCATCGCCCATTTCTCAGCCAGCATCGTCAGCCGTGGCTCCGGCCGCAGTGTCGTGCTGTCTGCGGCGTACCGGCACTGTGCAAAGATGGAATACGAGCGTGAAGCCCGCACCATCGATTACACCCGCAAGCAGGGCCTGCTCCACGAAGAGTTTGTGTTGCCCGCTGGCGCGCCGAAGTGGGTTCGTTCACTTGTCGCTGATCGTTCTGTCTCTGGAGCGTCGGAAGCCTTCTGGAACAAGGTCGAAGCTTTCGAGAAGCGTGCCGATGCGCAGCTTGCCCGGGACCTGACGATTGCACTGCCGCTGGAACTGTCGTCAGGGCAGAACATCGCCCTGGTCCGGGATTTTGTCGAGAAACACATCCTTGCAATGGGCATTGTGGCGGACTGGGTTTATCACGACAATCCCGGCAACCCGCATATCCATCTGATGACCACTTTGCGGCCGCTCTCCGAGGACGGCTTTGGGTCGAAGAAAGTCGCGGTCATCGGCGAGGACGGCCAGGCGGTACGAACGAAGTCCGGGAAGATCCTCTACGAACTCTGGGCCGGGTCGACGGAGGATTTCAATGTGCTGCGCGACGGCTGGTTCGAACGACAGAACCATCATTTGGCGCTTGCCGGGATCGATCTTCGCATCGATGGACGCTCCTACGAAAAGCAGGGTATCGCTCTTGAGCCCACCATTCATCTCGGCGTCGGGGCCAAGGCGATCGAGCGCAAGGCAGAGCAACAGGGTGTCCGGCCGGAGCTCGAACGGGTCGAACTGAACGAGCACCGACGCACGGAAAACGCCCGCCGCATTTTGAAGAATCCTGCCATCGTGCTCGACCTGATCACGCGGGAAAAGAGCGTGTTCGACGAGCGAGACGTCGCCAAGGTCCTGTATCGCTATGTCGACGATCCGAAGCTCTTCCAGCAATTGATGCTGAAGATCATCCTGAACCCGGATGTGCTGCGGCTGCAACGCGACACCATCGATTTTGCCACGGGCGAGAAGCTGCCCGCGCGTTATTCGACGCGGGCGATGATCCGGCTGGAAGCGACGATGGCACGGCAGGCCATATGGCTGTCGGCCAAGGGGACGCATGCCGTCTCTGAGGCTCTACTGAATGCGACCTTAGGGCGACATGAACGGCTGTCCGACGAGCAGAAAGCAGCGATCGAGCGCATTGCCGGACCTGCCCGCATCGCTGCCGTCGTCGGCCGCGCCGGGGCCGGCAAGACCACGATGATGAAGGCGGCTCGTGAGGCCTGGGAACTGGCCGGATATCGCGTCGTTGGCGGTGCGCTTGCCGGCAAGGCGGCCGAGGGACTGGAGAAGGAAGCCGGCATTCAGAGCCGGACGCTTGCGTCATGGGAGCTGCGCTGGAGCCGCGGCCGTGACGTTCTGGACGACAAGACGATCTTCGTCATGGACGAGGCCGGCATGGTTGCCTCGAAACAAATGGCCGGCTTTGTCGATGCAGTGGTAAGAGCAGGTGCGAAGATCGTGCTCGTCGGCGATGCCGAACAGCTCCAGCCGATCGACGCGGGTGCTGCCTTCCGCGCGATTGTCGATCGCATTGGCTATGCCGAACTCGAAACCATCTATCGCCAGCGCGAGGACTGGATGCGGAAGGCATCGCTCGATCTGGCACGCGGCAATGTTGAGAAAGCTCTCATTGCCTATCAGGGGTCAGAACAAGATTAGGGCGAAATCGTACGTTTAGCCGAGGAAGTGATGCGCGAGATCAATATTCGTCCCCAAAACTGGGTCTTAAATAGCACTTCACCCTAAAATTTCATATTCAGCACAGGCGGCAAACTATGGAAAATATGCGCGAATTCGCTTAGCGTACGATTTCGCTCTAATCTTGTTCTGCCCCATAAATTGTCGGTCGCACGCTAGGCAAAGCTTCTCGGCTTCAGCCGTGGCAGCGTCTATTATCTGCCGCGTCCAGTTTCGGACGGCGATCTGGCTCTGATGCGCCGGATCGACGAACTGCATCTCGATTATCCGTTTGCCGGAAGTCGGATGTTGCAAGGGCTCTTGAGGGGAGAAGGGCTGGAAACTGGGCGGCTGCACGTCGCCACGCTGATGAAGAAGATGGGCATCGAGGCGATCTACCGTCGCCCGAACACGTCCAAACCAGCGCCCGGACACAAAATCTATCCCTACCTCCTGCGAAAGCTGGCGGTCACCCGGCCCAACCAGGTGTGGGCAATGGACCTGACATATATTCCGATGGCACGCGGTTTTGTCTATCTCTGCGCTGTCGTCGACTGGTTCAGCCGGAGGGTTTTGTCGTGGCGGCTATCAATCACGATGGAAGCCGCTTTCTGCATAGAGGCGGTCGAGGAGGCTCTTGTCCGTTATGGCAAGCCCGACATCTCAGCGCGATGCGTGCATCGTCGCGACAACACGGACCAGGGATCGCAGTTCTCATCCATGGACTTCACGGCAGTGCTGAAGAAGGCGGAAATCGCCATCTCGATGGACGGCAAGGGCGCATGGCGGGACAACGTCTTTGTCGAGCGGCTCTGGCGTTCGATCAAATATGAGGAGGTCTACCTCCACGCCTACAAGACCGTGTCCGAGGCCCGTGTTGGCATCGGCCGCTATCTGACCTTTTACAATAGCCGACGCCCACATTCATCCCTTGACCGGCAGACGCCGGATCAGGCACGCCAGAGTTGACACCGCCTTCTTGCGATCCTTGTCGCTCAGTCCATCGAGCGTCCGGGTTTTGAATATCAGGTCGAGCTGTCGGCCCGACGCCGGCACCAGCGTATTGCGGGAGCTCATCATGGTCCTCCTGAGTGATTCTACGTCCACTTCGGAAGAGTGCCGCCTTCGCACCGCCTGAGACCAGTCTGTTCAGTTCGATCAGCGCCGCAAGATCGACGCGTGCCGTTCCCATGGTCATGCCGCTGCACACCACAGGATCGATCATCCAGCCCGAAATCGCGACCACGACACCTGGCGGCCCCAGAACCTTCAAAAACCGACCTGTCGCTCGTTCTTCGACACGGCAAATAGAAACTCTCTGGCCGAAATACGGATGCCAGCGGTAATAGACCTCGACGTCATCCCCGACATGGGCAGAATGAACGGGGCATTACCGATGCATCAACCTCGCCCCAGAAGCGAATCTCTCCCTCTCGGCCGGATTCGGCTACAGCAATCGCATTCTTCCGCTTGGCAACATCGATTCCAACGAACACTTCTCTATAATCTGCCACAGCTCGTCCTCCTGTGATGAGGATCGGCTCGGCCTATCCGAGCAACCCTCGGAAGACCAGTGTAGGGCGAGCCACCTCGGCCACGAAGACGGACATACGGTCTTACGGCCCGCCGTCTTGCGGAAGGCAGAACTCGTCGAGCGGTTCTTCTTCGACGTCGTCTGCCGCCGCGAGATGCAGAACTACGCGGCACGCGGCAAGTGGGATCGCATGACCTCTTGCGCCGCGTCAGCGTCCAAAGAAACGGGTGTGACTGTTGCCGCGCGGGCCGGTGCGGGTGACGGAGCAGGATTGGTCCACCCGGCTGCAGTTGCGCACCCTCGACGCCGTGTTGCCGCGGGGACCGTCGACCTCGCGAGTCGCGGTGCATTCGCCGTTTGCGCAGGTACGGTTATGGGTGGCCGTGCCGCCATAGATGCCGGTCGTCGAGCGGGTTGCGGTGCAGGTGCCGTTTGCGCATTCTACCGTCCGGTCGAAGGAATTGACGCGCGGCGCGACAACCGGCGGGTAATAACGCCAGCTCGAGTACCACGGGTAGCGCACGTAGTAGCGATCCCAATAGGCGCGATTGTAGCCGACGACCACGACGCCGATGCGCGGGGCAAGGGCCGGCGTCAGCACCACGGGCGCACCGCGATAGACGACCTGGATATAGTTCGCCGAGACCCAGCCTCGCATGGCGCCGAGCCCGATATCGCACCAGCTATAGCCGTCGAGGCAGCCGTAGGTGGTGATGCGGGCGCCTACCGGTACGACGGTGACGACCGGATAGGCGGTCGAGGGGCCGGCCCTCAGATTGACATTGCCGGTGGCGATCGCGGCGGTAGCGGCGGCTGCGACGGATGTCATGCCGGCGAGCATCGCGAGTGCGAGAAGCAGTTTCCTGAACATCGGATTTTCCTTTCGAAGGTGAGAATTCAGTGCTGCATCACGTCACTCAGCGCCGAGCGGCAGGAGGAGGAGAGCTTTTGCGCATTGTCCCTGAGGCAGGCGGCGATGCGACCATCCCCGCGCTCGACGCCGTCGCAATAGGTTTTCAGGTCGGTGCGGCAGGCGCGGGCGACCTTGAACGCCTGCTGCCGCGTTTCGGGCGAGATCTGCAGCTGGGCCGAGGCCGTGCCGGCGAGCGCAGCAAGGAGGAGGGCAAGCAGGCCTGGGGCAATGAGGAGTTTGCGGATCATGGGGATAGTTCTTCGGTTCTGGTGGTGGAGTTGTTGTCGGTCGGAAGACTGTCATTTGCAGGTCTTTCGATCGGCCGCGGGGCGGGGCCGACCGGTCCGAACAGCACCCGGAGCTTGGCGGTCGGGCCGGTTGCGCGGCGGAAATCCCGCCAAAGGATGGCCCATTCGCCAAGCGCGATTCGCCCCGGATTGAGCGAGGCCGGGCGGCCGCGCAGGCCGTAGCGGAAAGGCTCGGTCTTCGGTGCCTCGGCGAAAGTGCCGAACAGCCGGTCGAAGACGATCAGGATGCCGCCGAAATTCTTGTCGAGGCAGCCGGCATTGGACGCGTGGTGCACCCGATGGTGCGCAGGCGTGTTCAGCACCCATTCGAGCGGGCCGAGACGCGGCGAAAGCTCGGTATGGATGAAGAACTGATAGGCGAGGTTGAGGCCGAGCATGGCGACGATGCCGAGCGGATGGAAGCCTGCCCAAGCAAGCGGCACGAAGAACAGGAAATGGCCGGAAATATTGCCGGTCCAGCCGAGCCGGATCGCCGCCGTCAGGTTGAGCCTGGTCGGCGAGTGATGCACTGCATGCGTCGCCCAGAGCCAGCGGATGTGATGCGAGGCACGGTGATGCCAATAATAGACGAAGTCCACCGCGACGAAGAGCGCCAGCAGCCCGGCCGCCGTCGTGATGTCGATGTCGAACAAACGGTGCCGGTAGGCGAGCATGAACGGCACGGCGACGAGGGCAGCTTCGAGAGGGCGCACGAGGCCATGGATCACCGCGACCCCGAAGGACGCCGCCGATTCTTTCAGGTCATGCGTGTCGTGCCTCGCCAGCCTGCCGATCAGATATTCAAGCAGCATGAAGGAGGCCGCAATGATGAGGATGCCGGCACGCAGCGACGGATCGACGGAACTCTGGAACATGGGAGAACCTCGCGAAAAGGATTGCCCGGCGGCTCGTGCTGGGGGCGGGAAGCCGCCGGGCGCCGCGCCTCGGGTCAGTAGCGATGAAAACCGCCCGAGCGGGTAACCGTGTTGCCGCTCGGGCCGGTCGTGGTCCGGGAGCCGGTGCAATAGCCGCCGTCGCACGAGACCGAGCCGCTGCGCGACGTGCTGTAGCCGTTTGGGCCAGTGCGATTGATGCTGCGCGAGCAAGAACCGCCTGCGCAGCCGCCGCTCGCATGCACGGAGGCCATGCCGCGTGGGCTGCTAGTCGAGCCGTCGCGGGTCCAGGCATTTGCCTGACCGACCGAAAGCAGAGCGAAAGTGCCGGCGAGCAGGCCGGCTGTCAGTGTCTTGGTCATCGTTTCATCCTCGTTTCGATGTGGATCGTCGCATCGACGAAAGCGGGGGATCGATCGCCGACGTTAGTGAGGATGGCGGCGCGATGTATGCCGGTTATGTCGCGCCGGTTTCGATTTGTAGGCCTTTGTCGCCGGTTTGTAGCGTTTTGTATCAACGGCCGGCCGGCTCTTGATTTCGGCAAATCGCTTGTTCATGGTTGTGCCATGGACCGATCCATGCCCACGATTCTGATCGTCGATGACGATGCCGACATAAGGCAGCTCGTTGGCGATCTGCTGTCGCGCGAAGGTTTTGCCGTCGAGGCGGCCGAGGATGCGCGCGCCATGGACGAGGTGCTTCTGCGGCGTGAGCCGGACCTGATGATCCTGGATCTGATGATGCCTGGCGAAGACGGCCTCTCGGTCTGCCGGCGCATCCGTGCAACGCGGCCGTTGCCGATCCTGATGCTGACCGCGAAAAGCGACGAGACCGACCGCGTCGTCGGCCTCGAACTCGGGGCCGACGACTATCTTGTCAAACCGTTCGGCCCCCGCGAACTCTTGGCGCGCGTCCGGGCACTGTTGCGCCGCACCGCCCCCCAGGTATTTCAGCGGCCGAGCCGACGTTACGCCTTCGATCGTTTCGTCGCCGATCTCGATGCACGCCAGCTCGAAGCCGGGTCGGAAGGCGTCGTTTCACTGACGAGTGGAGAGTTCGAACTTCTCTCTTGCTTCGTGATCAGGCCGCGCCGGGTTCTCTCGCGTGACCAGATTCTTGACTGGACCCACGGCCGCACCGCCGATCCCTTCGACCGCACTGTCGATATTCTCGTCTCGCGGCTGCGCAAGAAACTCGAAGCGGCAAGCCCTGGCAGCAATCTGATCAGTACCGTGCGCAACGGCGGTTATCTGCTGACGGTGCCGGTGCGGCAGATGACATGATGTTTCGCTTGAGCCTTTCCAGGCGGCTCATCGCAATCGGAGGGGCGGGTTTCCTGGCGCTCTGGATTGTGCTGATTTCGTTCTACTATCTTGCCAACGGCCTTAGCCGCACCGCGTCCAACCCGCCGCCCGGCCAGATTGCCGCCATCGTCACGCTTTTGAAGAGCGAACCTTCCGCCCGTTGGCCGGCGCTGATCGACGCGGTGAGCTCGCCAATCCTCGATCTGAGTGTTGTCGAGATTGATTTGGCGCCAGAAAATGCCCTCGATCTCTGGGAGGATCCGGGCTACGGAATCTATCGAGAGGTTCTCGGCGACGACCTGCTGTCGATCCGCCTTCTGGTTCCGGAGCGCAGGTTCCGGCGGCCGCGTCTGTTTCAGGGCGTGCTCAATCCCGTCCAGTTCCGGCTCCGTCTTTCGCCGGATCGGGTGCTGGTGATGGAAACCCGCACGCCCTTCATCGTCTCCTGGTTCGGCCTGCCGGCGGGGCTCGGCGCTGGGTTGATCGGGACGTTGTTCGCCGTCGCGGCGCTGATCGTTCTGCATCGGGAAATCCGCCCGCTAACCCGGCTCGCCGCCGTCGTCGATCGGATCGACCCCGTCGGGGCGCCCATCGTGCTGCCGAAGCTGAAAGGTGCAGCGCCCGAAACTCAGGCGCTGCTCAAGGCCTTTGATCGGTTGCAGACACGCCTGCATGCGATCGTCCGAGCCAGGTTGGCGCTGATTGGCGGTATCCAGCACGACGTGCGCACGTTCGCGACCCGACTGAGGCTTCGCGTCGAGCACATCCCGAACGAGACGGAACGGGAAAAGGCCGCAGCCGACATAGACGATATGATCGAGCTTCTCGACAATGCGCTACTGGCCGGCCGCGCCGGTGTCGGAGCTCTGGACGAGGAACTCCTCGACCTCATGCCGCTTTTGGGGGCGGAGGTAATGGACCGCCGGGCTGCAGGGGCGCGCATCACCTTGGCCACCCTTCCGCCCGAGACGGCACTGGTAATTGGCGATCGTCTGGCACTGCGGCGGGTATTCGCAAACCTGATCGACAACGCGCTCAAATACGGCGGTGCGGCGCATCTGGCGATTGTGATCGAGGCGGAGTGGCTGCGAGTGACGATCGACGACGAGGGATCGGGCATTCCAGCCGATTGGCGCGAGTTCCTGACGGAGCCCTTCGTGCGTCTGGAACCCTCCCGTGCCCGCAAGACCGGCGGGGCCGGTCTTGGCCTCGCCGTCGCCCGCAATCTAGTGGAAGCCCATGGGGGCACACTGGAAATCGACGATGCACCGGGCGGGGGCGCGAGGCTGAGCGTCCGGCTTTATCTATTCGGCAGCCGATGAGGTCGCCCTTCAGGATCGGCGTGGGGATGGTTGGATTGGCTCCGGTCTCTGAGCTGCGATCCACGAAGGACGGTTAGATGAGGGAAACGGCGGCGGGTTTCGTTGCTGGGTGCTGGGAGTGCTCGGATTTGTGGCTCCGCCCGTCCTTTGCATCTCGTAGCCTGCGGTTTCGCAGTCTACCAATATGCAACGAACCACCGATCGCCAGATTAAACCTGAGAAATTCGGGGCGCTGAAGCATATTATTGCGGGAGTCTACTGGGTGCACCGGACCGTTGATCGAACGTTGGCTTGATCCTCAGCGCCCGAAGAGCATTTAGGATAACGGCCACATCGATCAGTTCCTGGAGCAGAGCCCCCTGCACGGGCGTCAAATATCCAAGTGCGGCTGCGATCATTCCGCAGATGGACATTCCGATTCCAGCTACCACGCTCTCCAGCGCGATACGTCGCGAGCGTTTTGCTATTTCAATGCCTGGGAGCAAGCGGTCCAGGTGGTCGACCAGAAGTACGATATCCGCCGCCTCTGCGGAGGCGGCGGCCCCCCGGGCGCCCATAGCAACCCCAATATCGGCGGCAGCAAGAGCTGGCGCATCGTTAACCCCGTCGCCGACCATCATGACCGGCCCATTCTTGCGCTCTGTTAATACCAGCAGAACTTTCTGGTCCGGTGTGAGGTCAGAGCGGACTGCGTCCAGCCGCAACCCTTTGGTCACCGTCTCAGCGACCGCCCGGCGGTCACCAGTCGCCAGCAAGATGCGGCTGATGCCTAACCGCCGTAGACCCGCGATGAGCTCCGCGGTGCCGGATCGCAGCGCGTCCGCCATGGTGAGATACCCCGCGATCCTGTTATCAACCGCAAGGGCGACGACCACGGTCCCCGCCGTCATGGCCAGGCTCCCTGTCGGCTTAACGCCGACCTTCGTACTCACGAAGGCGACGCCTCCTACGGCGACCTCCCGGCCGGCGACTGTTCCGGAAAGGCCTTCACCGGCCCGTTCGCTCACATGTTCCGGGACAGGCAGCACGACCCGTTGTCGGTGTGCTGCCGCGACAATCGCTTGGGCCATCGGGTGTTTCGACGCCTGTTCCAGAGCGGCCGCGAAGTAAAGAACCTCGCCTTGTGACATGCCGTTGTGGGTTTCGATGGAAACGATCTGCGGTCGTCCATCTGTCAGTGTACCGGTCTTGTCGAGGATCAACGTGCTGATCCCTGCCAAAGCCTCCAGGGGCTTTGCTCCTTTGATGAGGACGCCGAAGTGTGCCGCTCGAGACAGACCAGCCACCAAAGCCACTGGAACTGCAAGTATCAGCGGGCATGGTGTTGCCACGACCAGAACAGCCACCGCGCGAATGGGATCACCGGTGAGCCACCAAGCCGCTGTCGATAATGCGATGGTGACGGCCAGAAACAGCAGGGAATACCGGTCGGCCAGCCGGGCCATCGGCGCCTTGGATGCCTGAGCTGCCTCGACCAGCCGGACGATGCCGGCATAGGTGCTGTCTGCCGCACGATGCCGGACCCGCAGGTCAAAAGCATCGCCGGCATTGGTCGACCCACTCATTGCTTCCTGACCATGCTCCAGTCGTACAGGCATGGGTTCGCCGGTCAGCGCCGATTTGTCGAGGATCGCCCGCGGGCTTTCGATGTCACCGTCTGCCGGCACGACGGCGCCCTGGTGGATCATCAGCAGATCGCCCGGTTCGATATCCTGCAATCCGATCTCTTCGAGGCCGTCTTTGGTGTGACGCGTGGCGGATCTCGGCACACGCGAGAGGAGTGCACTCATTTCGCGCCTTGCACGCCCCTCGGCAAAATTCTCCAGAAAGGTCCCACCAGAATACATGACGGCAACGACGGATGCTGCGAGCGTTTCCCCGAACAGCAATGCCGCCGACATTGAAAGTGCCGCCACGATGTCCAGTCCGACCTCTCCACGCCAGAGACCGTGTAGGATTTCGATGATTAGTGCGGCAAGAACCGGGATGACGCCCGCTTGCCACGCGAGTTTGGCCGCATCGGCCCTATCAAAAGCATAAAGAACCAGCCCGAGCGCAAGACCTGACGCAGCCAGGATTAGTAGTGCAGACTTCAAGCGGTCGGAGTTCGGATAGAACATGGTTTTCTTTCCTCGCCGTTTGAGAGAACCCCGATTGTTTTTTTCTGTTGTGACACATCCAGCAGGGCTTTTGGGCGATGCAGTACCGGAAATCAGTGGCTGGCGGCGGGATGAGGACAGGCGACTTATCCTGCGGAACCGAAGAGCGCTCCGATTCCCGCGGTCAACGCCATTGCAAAGGCACCCCAAAAGGTGACCCGGACGGTCGCTTTCAAAACGTTGGCGCCGCCGGCTCTAGCTCCAACTGCTCCCAGGAGCGCGAGAAAGAGAAGCGAAGCGATCGAGACTGTCATCACGAGGCTATGCGATGGTGCGACCAACACCAAGCCAAGGGGCATCGCAGCTCCAACAGCGAAGGTGAGGGCGGATGTCAGAGCAGCGACGACAGGCCGCGCCGTCGTGACTTCCGAGATGCCGAGTTCGTCTCGTGCATGCGTTTCGAGTGCGTCCTTTTGCATCAACTGGTCGGCAACACGCCGCGCCAATTCGATCTCGACGCCGCGTTTGACATAAAACTGGGCAAGCTCCTCGCGTTCGGCTTCTGGTTGGGTCGCGAGCTCATGCCTCTCGCGGGCAAGATCTGCCTGTTCGGTGTCTGACTGAGAGCTAACCGACACATATTCGCCGGCCGCCATCGACATGGCGCCAGCCACCATTCCCGCCACGCCGGCGACCAATATTTCGGAGCTTTCAGCAGAGGCCGAGGCGACACCGACGATCAGGCTAGCCGTCGAGACGATACCGTCGTTGGCACCAAGGACTGCCGCCCTAAGCCAACCGATACGGGATACGAGATGGTTCTCATGATGCAACCGGCTCATGACTTCCTCTTGATGGTACCATCAAGGTGCGTCGCTGCGGCCACGGTGTTTGAGATCATGCCGTATTTCAGCACGTTCTTGTGGCGCAATTCCAGCCGCCTATCGCTCTCATTGCTGTCGACGACGAGTCCATAGTCGATCGAGATGATGCGGGGAGGGTTCTCTTGTCGGACTGCATCGGGGCTGACCTCGACACCGCCGAGTTTGAAATCCAGCATGGGTGTGACGTGCTCAATTCTTTTCACCAAGCGGTAGCCGATTGCGGCGAGCAGCAATTCGGCCGGATTGAAGGCGTCAGGAGAACCTGAGAGCCCCGACTCCAGCTGGATCTCGGCCGTCCTCGCATTGGCGACGCTGCCTTCGGCATTGATCCTTCGCGCTGCAATCCGGTAATCCAGCATTTTATGTCCTACTCAAAACCCGCCTGTGATTGCCACAGCGCAGAGGCTAGCACGAGGCGTCAGTGTCGGGCTTGACCCGGATCAATAGTAAAGTGATGCCGCGAGAAGCACCATTCCTGAACCGCCTGCTCAGCAACCGGGGCTCTAAGCCGAGCAGACGAATACCGAGAGTGATCGTGCAGACCCGTATGTCGAATGACCGGCCTTGACGAAAGTCAATGTGATGCGCCCTCGGCCCGCCTACATTGGTTTCACCATATCTGGAGGAGCTGGCAATGCCATTTACAACCGTCCTATGCGTCACCCGGAGCGACGCAGGTGATGCCGACCTCGATGCCGCCGTGAAATTCGCCCGATCCGCATCTGCGCATCTGTCGGTCTTGCTGATTTCTGTCGCTCTCCCTCCGCCGGTCGGGGTGCAGGCGGAAAGTGTCTCCAGGGCTTGGCAGAAAGAACGGGAAACCGATCAAAAGAAGCTTCGGGCACGAGCCGCAGTGGTCGAAGATTTGTTAAGTGGCGGAACGATTGCCCACGATGTTACGGAAATCTACACGGACCTCCTCCACGTCGATAACGCGGTGGGTGAACAGGCGCGCTACGCCGACCTGGTCATTCTGGGGCCTCATCTCATAACTGACCCCATGCTGAGAAACGCGGCGCTCGACGGCGCCCTTTTCCATTCCGGCGTGCCGGTGCTTCTGGTTCCCGATGGAGCAACTCCCACGATCGAATCTGCCTCAGTCATACTGGCGTGGAATAATTCCATCGAGGCCGCCCAAGCTGTTAAAAGAGGTCTACCACTCCTAAAATCTGCCCGTCGCGTTTATGTGGTTACAGTTGATGATCAAGCTGTGCCCCCTGAGCTTTCAGCCTACCTGATGCGGGCGGGCGTCAAGTTCAGCGTCCACGTGTTGGAGAGCGGCGGTCGAACAGTCGGTGCGGCAATCAATGAGTTTGGCGACGAGGTCGCGGCGGATCTGATCGTGATGGGCGCATACGGTCATTCCCGTCTGCGTGAGCGCATCCTCGGCGGCGTCACGTGGTGCATGATCGAAAACCCCGAGCGACCGGTTTTGCTCGCGAGATGACGCCATTCAGCTAGGCTGCAACAGTCGATGCCACAACGCTCGGGCTCAGACGCTCTCGGTTATCATAAGAATGAAGTGGCTTGCCAGCGGCTTTGGTTGGAGGCATTGGTGGTCCACAACTCCTCCGCCAGTCAAATCCCGTCACCACCGTTTGTGGCCCTTGCTCGGCCCCGGATCAGGCTGTGACTCCGGCGCGCATCGATGGCAGAGGTCAGCGACATAGCTTCCGGTTCCAACGGTGACGCGTAGCGTGACTTTGCAGAACCGGATAGGAAGTCGGCGCCTGGTCAACGAGTAAACAAACCACACCCGGTCCCTTTCGGCTGGCCGTGCTTGAGGAAGAGGACAGACAGCCCAAGCCTTTCGGCGAGCGAAACACCGCGCACCTCGCCGAGAACCATCATCGCCGTCGCCCAGGCGTCGGCGCTCATGCAATCGCGGCCGATAACGGTTGCCGATGCCGGAGAATGCATGAGCGGCATTCCCAGACGCGGATCCATTGTGTGTGAGAAGCGGTGTCCGCCGACATCGACCCAGTGTCGGTAATCGCCGGATGTGGCGACGGCGGTATCGTGAAGTTCGAGAATGGAGTGCGGGGCACGCATTTCGAAGTCGGGCATTTCAACGGCGACAGTCCAGCCGCGACCGTCGGGCTGTATGCCGAGCGCTCGCAACTCACCGTCGATGGCGAAGAGGCCGGCTTCGATACCGTGTTCGCGCGCAGCCTCCGCCAACTGATCGACACCATATCCCTTGGCGATACCATTGAGGTCGAAGCGCATGTTTGCGTGCTTGCGGGCCCGTCCGGTGCCTTTGTCGAGTTCCAGGACCTCATGGGCCGGGCGACGGCTCACAAGGCGGGCGGCCTTGATCCGGTCTTCGTTCGCCTCCACCGGCCCGAAACCCCAAGCGGCGACGGCATCACCCATGCCGATATCGAAGGCGCCATCAGAGGCGCGGCCGACGGCAAGACCCGCTTCCAGCACGGTGAGCAGCCGCGCTGGCAGCGCCATCCATTCGCCCGGTCTTGCCGCGTTCAGGCGGTTGAGATCGCTGTCCGGCTTCCCGGTCGACATTTGCCGGTCCACGTCGGCCACGGCTTCGGCCATAGCGGCGCGAGCGGCCTCGGCGTCGAAATCCGCAGGCATGTGGAACAGGGCCGACCAGCGCGTGCCCATGGTCGCTCCGTTCATCGCATGGCGCGTCATGTCAGTAAACGTCTTCGGCATAACGTCCCTCGGCTTTCAGAGTGGCAAGGCTCACGCCCTGCGGCGCGAGAATATCGGCAAGGGCGGCGGCGACGCCTGCGGCCATCTCCCGTCCGCCGCAGACGAGGATCTGCCCGCCGTCCGCGACGAGCTTGCCGAGCCTGTTCGCATCACTGCGCAGAATGTCCTGCACATAGGCCGGCGTCGCCGTCCGCGAATACGCGGTCGACACCGATGTCAGCTGTCCACTCTCCTTCCAGTCGGAAACCTCCTCTGCGTAAAGTGCATCGCTGGCCGGATGGCGGGTACCGAAATACAGATGCATGGGTCGGCACGCGTTATTGGCGCGGGCAAAACCGGCGAACGGACCAATGCCGGTGCCGGCCCCGATGAGGATGACCGGTTTGCGTCCTGGCATGGGGCGGAACCTCGGATTGGGGCGCAGGAAAGCGGAAATGGTTTCACCCGGCTCCAGCGCCGTCAACAGACCGGAGCAGAGACCACCGGCCTGCTTGCGTACGCAGATTTCAACGAAGCCATCCTTCGTACAGGAAGCAAGCGAATAGAAGCGTGGCAGATCGGAGCCTTGCGGCAGTATGCCGATCACGTCCCCGGCCTCGAACAGCGGGAAACCCTTGCCTGCCGAGCGCTGCCAGAGCGAAATCTTGGGCGGGGCAAAGCGCAGGATAGCGGTGGTCGCCTGCATGCTTGCCCCGTAGTCGCGGCGGGATATGAGCTGCAAGCTCCAGGTCTTCGGCGTGGTCGGGTGATGGTTCAGCTCGAAATCGAGACCAAGCGTCGCAGCAAGGCTGCGTCCCCAGCGGGCGAAATCCTGTGGCGACTGGCGGTCCACCGTATCGAAGTCGACAAGGGGGACCCAGCCCTTCTCCTCCGCGATCCGTGCGATCTCTGCGGCGAAACCGCAAAAGGCCGGGAAGCTTCGGTCGCCGAAACCGAGCACGGCGAGCTGCAGGCCAGGTTTTGCGGGCATACGCTCGAAGCGTTCGGTGAAGCCACCGGCAGAGGCGGGGGCCGTACCATCGCCATAGGTGGCGGCGAGCAGAATGACACGCCGCGCCTTGGGCCAGCGGGCCGGGTCGAAATCAGATATCGGGCCGATATGGACACGCAGTCCCTCTGCGAACAGAGTGGCTTGCAGCGTGTTGGCAAATCCCCAGGTCGTGCCGCTCTCGCTGCCGACGAGCAGGATCGTATCAGCATCACCAGCGGCAGCCCAGGACGTTTTCCGGCCGGGCCGGCCCCTGAGCCAGACAATCACACCGGTCCAGCCGAGGACGGGCACGCAAAGCGCGGATAGGCCGAGGATGACGCCGAGCCATGCCATGCCCTGCCCGGTATGCAGCATGGTGATGAGATGCGTGGCCCGATCGACCCAGCCGGCATCCGACCAAGCCAGCAGCGCGCCGTTACCCTGATCTATGTAAGCTTCGCCTTCTGCTGTCTTGAGCGTGAAAACGTCCGTTGCGTCGCCCGTGGCCGGGAAATTCAGCGATAGCAGGTCATCGACCGGGGTCTCCTGAAGCAGAGCGACAGAACTGAGCGCGGCGCCGGTCCCACCGCTGACGTCGGTCGGGAAGGTCGGTGCACTCCCGCTTTCGGGCAGGAAGCCGAAAATGGCAGCCGTCATCCAGAGAGCGGTGAGCGAGGAGAGAAAGAGACCTGGCAGGGCAAGGCGGGAGACGACGGCGTGCAAGCGCCCATACCCGGTGCCGCGAACGGACTTCAGGATGAAGCGCCAGCCGCCGGCGCGGCGCGCCAGCAGGAACAGCCCGGATATTGCAAGGGCGAGCATAATGGCCGCACCGCCCGCAGTCACGAAGCGCCCGGTATCATCGAGGAAAAGCGAGCGATGGAGATCGGTCAACCAGCGCTCCGGTCCCGAGGTATCAGCGCTTCCGATAGGCGTGCCGGTGGCAGGGTCGATGACCGCGGAGGCGGGCTGGGCGCCCTCGTAGTAGTAGGCGGTGATCCGCCCAGACGGCGCACGCCTGATCTGCTCCACCGAAGGTTCTGCCGCCTGGATACGTGCGGCGAGTTCCCCGACGCTGATTTGCTGCGCGGCAGGTGTGGTAAGCGCCTCCGCGGCGGGGAAGATCGACAGTGCCGCGCCGCTCAGCGCGAACACGGTGAGAAGCACCGCGGCAATTAACCCGAACCAGCGGTGGAGCGACCGAACCATGACGAGCGCCCTTCCTGATCAACGCGTATAGGTAAAGTCGGCGATGTAGCGGGTGCCCTTCACCTTCTGGCCGGAGCCGCCCGACGTCAGCGGCACGACGATCTCGTTCGGGCTGTCGCGCATGTCTTCCACGGCGGAATCGACGTGAAGCTGATAGCCGGCGTCGAACAGCGTATCGGCAAGATCGACCGTCACCTTCAGCGAACGGCCTGCACCGACACTGGCACCGGTGATACCGTTGATCTCGGCGGCATTGCTGCTCGTGGCGCGGTACCAGCCGCTGAGATGCTCGTAATACCTGGTCTTGCCGCCGGCCATCCACAGGCTGCCGACATATTTGCCCTGCGCATCGGTGACATAATACGCAAGATAAGCACCGTCGCCGCCATAGTTGCGCATGTTGGTGGTGAAAGTTACCTCGCGCGCCATGGCGAGGCCGGGAACGGTGAGCGCCGTGGTGACGGCAAGCATGGCAAAAAGCGATTTCATTCTCATCGATATTCTCCTTGGCTGGCTTGGCGGTTCAGTTCATCTGGGCGCGCGGTGTGGAGCCGGACGTGAAAAGGCCGTTGGCGGGCGGGGTGACGTTCTGCTGTTGCATGGCGCCGCCACGACCGCCGCAGGCACCGTTGTCGTCGTCATCGCCGGGGCAGCCGTCGGAAGAAGCTTGGCGACCATGGTCGTCACCATGGCGGCGATGCCCCTCGTGGTGACCATCGTCGTCGCGCTCGTCATAGCCGGCCGGCACAGTCCCGGTATCAATCTTCGGGGCGACGGCCGGCATGGCCAGACTGCCAACGGCGGCGAGAAGGCCGGTGCCGGCGCAGGCGACCAGAAGAAGTTTGCGGTAAGTCATAGGATTATCTCCCGTTGGGCATCTTGATGGGGATTGGGAGGAGGTCAGCGATGCTCACGGCGTTCCTCGATCTTGATGATTTCAAGCGTCGCAGGATCGATTTTCGCCTCAAAGCGGCGGCCGCTGTTGTCGGTGCCGTAGACTTCGTAACAACCGTCGTCGATCTTGATACGTTTCAGCGTCCAACCCCGTTCCTCGGCCATGGCGCGGACAGCCTCGCGCGCCTTCCAGCTGCCGATCGAAACGTCGCAATCGTCCTTTGCCTGGGCGGATGTCGCGGCCATGACGGCCAGGGCCAAGATGGGCAGCATGCCGGTCTTCATCATCGTTTCCTCTCGTTGTCGGGCTGATCAATCGCGTCGCAGGCTGACCGGCACCTGACAAACCGCGCGACATTGCTTCAGCTTCCCGTAAGCTGGCAGGCGGACTAGGAGATGAAAGAAACGGGAGGTAACGATGCGGGTCATGCTGATCGAGGACGATACCGCGCTGGGTGCGGCCATTCGCGATCAGATCGCCGCCGATGGGCATTCCGTAGATTGGGTCACCCGGCTGGATCGGGCGAGCGACGCGCTTGCCGCGGCGGTCTACGATCTGGTCCTGCTGGACCTCATGTTGCCCGACGGCCTTGGCATTCCCTTCCTGAAGGCGCTACGCGGGCGGGGCGACGTGACGCCGGTCATGATCCTGACCGCGCTCGACCAAGTCTCCGACCGCATTGCCGGACTGAATGCCGGTGCCGACGATTACCTGGTGAAGCCCTTCGATCTTGCGGAGCTTTCGGCCCGCATCGGTTCGGTGGCGCGCCGTTATACCGGCAACCCCAATCCCATCGTCTCGCTCGGCCCCCTCAGTATCGACCTCGCCGCCCGAAGCGTCACGCTGAACGGCAAGGCCGTGGCTCTTACGGCGCGCGAATGGGTACTGTTCGAGGCCTTCCTGCAGCGTCCCGGTCAGCTCCTTTCCAAGGCGCAGCTTGAAGAGCGGCTCTATTCCTTCGATACGGAAATCGACAGCAACGCGATCGAAGTCCATGTCAGCCGGTTGCGCAAGAAGCTCGGCGCGCATGTGATCGAAACCGAGCGCGGGCTTGGCTATCGTCTGGGACGGCCATGAAATTCAGTACTTCGCTTCAGACGCGCCTGGCGCTTGCGGTCGGGCTTTCGGTGACGCTGCTGTGGCTTGCGGCGGCGGCGGTAACGGCACATCGCCTCGGCGGGGAAATGCAGGAGGTGTTCGATGACGGGCTAAAGGCCACGGCGCAGCGTATCCTGCCAATTGCCCGGCACGATTTACGCGAGGGTCATCAACGCCGCGATTCTATCGAACACGACGAGGACGGGGACAACGACCGCGAAACACGCATCGGCCGCGAGGCTCGCTACGGTGAAGACGTAACCTTCATCGTGCGTGACCGGAACGGGCAGGTTCTGCTCAGTTCGAGGGGGGCGGACGCCTCGATCTTTCCCCCGTTCGCAAAGCCAGGGTTTCTCCGAACTGAAACGCACCAACTTTACTACGAGACAAGCTTAGACGGGAACCTGACGATTGCCGTTGCCGAACCGCTTGACCATCGCACGGAATTGTCACGCAAGATGCTGCTGGGCCTCGTGCTGCCGCTGATCGTAGTGATCCCTTTCAGCCTGTTGGCGATCCTTGTGGCGGTGCGTCGCTCCTTACGACCGGTGCGCGCACTTAGGCAGGAGCTAGCCAATCGCGGCGCGCAGGATCTGTCACCTCTTCCAGACAGCGGACTGCCGAGCGAGCTTCTTCCGATTTCGGCGGGCGTCAATCAACTTCTCGACCGCCTGACGGCGGCGTTCAACGCCGAGCGCGCCTTTGCAGCCAATGCGGCGCACGAGCTTCGTACGCCGGTGGCCGGCGCAATCGCGCAGGCGCAGCGCATTCGCTCCGAGACCAAGGAAGAGCTGACCAGTCAGCGGGCGACGGAAATCGAGACCACGCTGAAGCGGTTGATGCGCATGTCGGAAAAGCTGATGCAGCTTGCCCGCGCCGAAGGCGGACGTCTGCAAAGCGACGAGCCTTCCGATCTCAGAACCGTCCTGCAGATGATCGTTCAGGATTTTGCGCGGGCAGGGGAGGGGCGGATCGTTCTGACCCTTCCGCAAGAACCGGTTCTTTCCACGCTGGACCCCGATGCCGTCGGCATTCTCTGCCGCAACCTGATAGAGAACGCGCTGAAACACGGCGCGCAGGATGGTGTCGTTGAGGTCTCGCTGCGGCCAGACGGTCTGCTGAACTTCGCCAATGATGGACCGGTACTGCCCGCCGATGCCACGGACCGGCTGATGCGACGGTTCGAACGTGGCGACGGAAAGATCGGCGGAAGCGGTCTGGGGCTCGCCATCGTCAAGGCCATTGCTGACCGCGTCGGGGCTGAGGTGGACGTCATCTCTCCCAGACCTTTGAAATATGAAGGCGTCCAGGTTCAGGTGAAGCTACCGATCGCCTGATCTCGCGCTGAAGAAACTGGGGATGCACAAAAGGCGGCGAATCTTTATTTCTTGCCTTCGCATGTCCGCGAAGCTGGAAAGGCCTGTCGTTTAATTGAGGGATATCAAATCGAGCGCAAATTAAACTGTTAAGCTTGCTTCTGGTGTCGGAGCATCTGCAATAAAGATAGCACGTTACTGTTTTGCTGTGCCGCCCTATCAAGGCAGGTCTCGCAGGTTTGTGTTCACCGCTGCGCTGAAAGTCGATTATGAATCAAGTTATTGCCAGCTTGGGCCTTGCTCTGGCGATTGGTTTGTTGGTCGGCTTGGAGCGAGGCTGGCGAGAGCGCGATGCACCTGCCGGGAGCAGGACCGCTGGAATTCGAACCTTTGGAATATCCGGTCTTCTTGGCGGGGTAATAGGTGCTCTCTCGTCTGCTTTGCAAAGTTCATGGATGTTCCCGATTGGGTTTCTGACTTTTGCGATAACGTTTATCGTGTTCAAGTTACGCGAGGCGAACGCGGACGACGACTACAGCGTCACCGCGGTCGTTGCGGCGTTGGTTGTTTTTGCGCTGGGTGGGCTGGCGGTGGCCGGTGACCCGGTCGCTGCCGCAGCGGGAGGCGCAGCTCTGGCGGCAACGCTTGCAAGCCGGGAGATTCTGCATAGCTTTCTGAAGCGATTGACGTGGGTCGAGCTTCGTTCTGCGTTGGTGCTGGCTGTTATGACGGCCGTTATCTTGCCAATTCTGCCAAACCACACCATGGATCCCTGGGGTGGGCTCAACCCATGGGAAGTCTGGTTCGTCACCGTTTTGACCGCAAGCCTGTCGTTCGTTGGCTATATCGCCGTTCGGATCTTCGGGTCACGAAATGGCATCCTTTTGAGCGCACTCGCCGGCGCTGTCGTGTCATCCACCGCAGTTACACTGGTTCTTGCGCGATCTGCCAAGACCAATGCCGGATCGTGTTCGTTAGCCGGCGCTGCAGCGCTCGCCGCGATGGTGTCCGTACTACGTGTGGTGGGGCTGGTTGCATTTGTCGCGCCCCGCCTGATCATGGAGGTCGGTCCGGAAGCGGCCGGTGCTGCCGTCCCCTTTGCCGGTCTCGGGATGACGATGGTGCTGTGGCCTCAAGGTGGATCCGCCGTAGACGTAAGCGCCAAGAATCCCTTCGAAATCGCTCCTCTTTTATTTTTCGCCGGGATCTTTGCTGTGACCGTCACCTTGAGCGCGTTCCTCGTGACCTATCTCGGCGATTCGGGACTTCTCGTTACGGTGACCCTGTCTGGCTTCGTCGATGTAGATGTTGCAGTCTTGACCGCGCTGCGAGGCGCGGCAGAAGCGATGCCAACCTCCATCATCGGCCATGCGATACTGGTGGCGATGGCGGCAAACGCAATTGGACGGGTTGCACTAGCCGCTACGGTCGGACCATTCTGTTTCAGCGCATCGCTCGCCGCAATTACAGGTGTCGCCATTGCTGTCGCTGGTTTGACTTCTTACGTGACCCAATAGGACAGTTTTTCCAAATGCAGGTCGGCGTTGATGCCCTGGACACCGACATTTGCGATTGCGTCGCCGGAGCAAACCGGCGCCGTCGATCCGATTGTGCCTCGGGGGACGAACCGGCCGGCTTGCGGCGCTTCGTGCTCAGTCGGTGCGATCCGAAAAGAAAGTCGTTCCCTTTACACCCGCCACGATCGCCGCGGCATCCTCCAGACGGCCGATCGCGGCGCGATGCCCAGGTCCCGCCGAAAAGCGCGACGCCGCGGCGATCTTCGGCCGCATCGATCCTGCGGGAAATTGCATTGCATCCACCGACGCCGGATCGATCTTTGTCAGCGGACGTGCAGCCGGCGTGCCGAAATCGGCATAGACGGCGTCCACATCGGTCAACAGAAGCAGCATGTCGGCGTCGAGCTGTTCTGCGAGCAGGGTGCTGGCCGCATCCTTGTCGATGACGGCCTCGATCCCTGCCAGTCCTCCGCCGGGTCTCTCAACGACGGGAATCCCGCCTCCGCCGGTGCAGATCACCGTCACGTCCTGACCGACCAGCAGCGAAATGACGTCCGCCTCCATGATCGTCAGGGGCAGCGGCGAAGCGACGACGCGCCGCCATTTCTCTCCATCGGGCGCGATCTTCCAGCCACGCTCGGCGGCCAGCTTTCGGGCGGTTTCAGCCGCATAGACGGGGCCGATGAATTTGGTGGGCTTATGGAAGGCGGGGTCGTCTGCATTCACCTTGACGAGCGTCAGCAGCGTGGCGAAGCGATGTCCCTTCAGCAGCCCGGCGAGCTCCTGTTCGATCATATAGCCGATCATGCCCTCAGTCTCGGCGCCGAGAACGTCGAGCGGCAGGCCTGCACCATCGGGGCCGGCCGTTTCAAGCGCCAGAAGTCCGACCTGCGGACCGTTTCCGTGGGTGATCACTAGGGAATGACCCGCCGAAATCAATGCGGCGAGTGCGGTCGCGGCCCGCCGCACATTGGCGCGCTGGTTTTCGGCAGTCAGCAGCTCCCCGCGACGCAGCAGCGCATTGCCCCCAAGGGCAGCAACGATCAGCATCTCAGCCTCCGATCGTCGCGACGAGCAGTGCCTTGATGGAATGCATGCGGTTCTCCGCCTGATCGAAGACAATGGAGGCCCCGGATTCGAAAACCTCGTCGGTGACTTCCATGTGGTTTATGCCGTATTTCTCGGCGATTTGCCTGCCGACTTCCGTCTCGGCATCGTGGAAGGCGGGAAGGCAATGCATGAACTTGCTGTAAGGATTTCCCGTCGCTTCCATCATCTCCCGCGTCACCCGGTAAGGTGAGAGCAGATCGATACGCTCCTTCCAGGCGCTTTCGTCTTCGCCCATCGAAAGCCAGACGTCGGTATAGACGAAGTCCGCACCCCGAACGCCTGAAGCGATGTCATCGGTCAGGGTGAACCTGGCGCCGGCCTTGGTGGCTTCGGCCTTGACATGATCGAGGAAAGTGTTGTCGGGCCAAAGCGCCCTGGGGGAAACCAGGCGAAAGTCGATCCCCACCTTGGCCGCACCGACGGCAAGCGACAGGGCGACGTTGTCGCTGCCGTCGCCCAAGAAGGCCAGTGCCATATCCGACAAATGCTTGTGGGTGAACTCGCGCATTGTCATGAAATCCGCGAGCACCTGGGTGGGATGCCACACATCCGTCAGGCCATTGTAGACCGGGACGCCCGAATACCGCGCGAGCTCTTCCACCGCCGACTGCGCGAAACCGCGGAATTCGATCGCATCGTACATGCGGCCGAGCACGCGCGCGGTATCCTTGACGGACTCCTTGTGGCCGATATGGCTGCCGGAAGGGCCGAGATAGGTGACATGAGCACCCTGGTCATAGGCCGCCACCTCGAAACCGCTTCGCGTGCGGGTGGAGTCCTTCTCGAAGATCAGCGCGATATTCTTGCGCACTAAGCGAGGCACTTCGTATCCACCGAGTTTGGCTGACTTGAGTTCGGCCGCCATGCGCAGCAGGAAGCGGATTTCATCGGGTGAAAGGTCGTCAAGCGATAGGACGCTCCTGCCAATAAGATTGATGGGCATATGATTGACTTTCCTAGATGGTTTCACGAACGAGAGGGCAGGTCATGCAGTGCCCGCCACCGCGGCCGCGGCTGAGTTCGGCGCCTTCGACGGTGATCACCTCGACGCCCTGGCGGCGCAAAAGCGTGTTGGTATAAACGTTGCGGTCATAGGCGACGACCACGCCGGGTTCGACGGCGACGACGTTGTTGCCGTCGTCCCACTGCTCGCGCTCGGCTTCGTAGCGGTCGCCGCCGGTCGCCACGATGCGCAGGGCCTTGAGGCCCATGGCTTCGGCCACGACTTCTGTGAACGGGGCATTTTCCTCCCGGATGTCCATCGCTTCAGCGGAATCGCCCGGGCGCAGCGAAAAACTGCGCAACCGGTTGACCACCGGGGGATACAGGGTGACCAGATCGCGGTCGCAGAAGGTAAAGACTGTGTCGAGATGCATGAAACTGCGGTCGCGCGGCATCAAGGCTGCGACGACCCGGGTGGCGAGGCCGGCCGTGAACAGCCGGCTGGCAAGCGCACTCACCGCCTGGGGTGTGGTTCTCTCGCCCATGCCGATCAGCACGACGCCGTTCCCGACCGGCATGACATCGCCGCCTTCGAGGCTTGGTGCCTCTTCTCCGTCTGCCGAGAAGATTGGAAAATCGCTCCCCTGGAAGCGCTTATGGAAACGGTAGATAGCCTCGACATTGGCCGCCTCCGGCCGCCGCGCCTGCCAATACATCGAATTGATCGAGACGCCGCCATAGATCCAGCAGGAACTATCGCGGGTGAAGAGCTGGTTGGGCAAAGGCGGCAACACGAAATCCTCCGGCGCGAGCGCCCTTCCGCTCAATCCCATCGGTTCGAACGGCAGTTCCGCACGGGCGATGCCGCCGATCAGATAGGTCGAAAGTTCCGCGGACGGCATTTCGTTGAGCCACGCCTGTAACTCGACAACCATGTCCTCGCCGACAACCGGCGGCTCGATCCGCCGGCCGAGCAGCCACTGCCGCGCGTCGGCGTTGTCCATCGTCTCTGCGAGCAGGTCGCCCAGCGAATGGACCACGATGCCGCGTTCCCGCAGCGCATCGACGAAAGCGTCGTGCTCCTGACGCGCCCGCTTGACCCAAAGGACGTCATCGAAGAGCAGAGCCTTGCAATTGTCCGGCGTGAGCCGACGTAGGCTGAGATCGGGCCGATGGACCATCACCTCGCGGAGCCGGCCGACTTCGGAATGAACACCTAAAGTCTTCATTGTCCTATCTCCTCAGAAGGGACTGACCGCACCGGTCCACATTTCGTAAGCGGCAAGCAGCGCGACCGCGATGAGGCCGAAGGCGAGGAAGGCTTCCACAGGCTGGAAGACCTTCTGACCGCTCTGCCGGCGGGCGGCAACGTAGAAGATGAGGCCGGGCGCATAGAGCACGGCGCACATGAAGAGATAGGCCGGGCCTGCCGCATAGACGAGCCAGAGACCGTAGACGGTGGCTATCAGACCGGCGATCATCGGCCCGGTGCGGCGCTCTCCCGGCTTATAGGCTTCGCCCGTGATCGCCAGTTTCGCCGCATAGGCGCCCGAGAAGATATAGGGTACGAGGATCGCGGCGGAGGCGATCGAGAACAGTGCCTGATAGGTGCTCTGCGCGAACAGAGTCACCAGCAGGAAGGCCTGAACGAGGAGGTTGGTGATCAGCAGTGATGTCGAGGGAACGCCCCGGCCGCTCTCCTTTGCGAAAAAGGAAGGCATGGTGCCGTCCTTGGCGGCGGCAAGCGGTATTTCCGCCGCCAGAAGCGTCCAGCTCAGGAATGCGCCTGTGACCGACACCACAAGCGCGATATTGATCAGGATCGCGCCCCAGGGACCGACGATCGCTTCGAGGACGCCTGCCATCGAGGGGTTCTTGAGTGCGGCGAGCTCCGGCTGGTTGAGGATGCCGAGCGACAGCAGCGATACCAGCGCATAGAGAGCCAGGCAGGTCAGGAAGCCGGTGATCGTTGCGGCGGCGATGTCCTTGCGGCGTTCGGCGCGGGCCGAAAAGACGCTGGCGCCTTCGATGCCAATGAACACCCAGAGCGTGACCAGCATGGTGCTCTTCACCTGGGCGGTGATCGAGCCGAGGCTCGCATTACCGAGACCCGTAAAATCGGCGGAGAATACGTCCACCTTGAAGGCAACAACCGCCACGCCGATGAACAGGACGATCGGCGCGATCTTGGCGATGGTGACGAAGAGGTTGACGATCGCGGCCTCGCGGATACCCGCCAGGATTAGTGCGTGGACGAACCACAGTAGGATCGAGGCGCCTATGATGGCCGACCAGGTATTCCCCTCACCGAAGGACGGAAAGAAGTAGGAGAGGGCGCTGAAGACGACGACCGCATAGGAGACGTTGCCGATCCAAGCGCTCAGCCAATAACCCCAAGCGCTGTTGAAACCGACGAACGGGCCGAACCCGGCCTTCGCATAGGCATAAGGGCCAGCATCCAGTTCCGGCTTGCGTGTGGCCAGAGACTGATACACGAAAACCAGGGCCAGCATGCCGGCGGCCGTGATCGCCCAGCCGATCAGGACGGCGAGCGGACCGGCGCCAGCTGCCATGTTCTGGGGAAGGCTAAACACTCCTGACCCGATCATCGAACCGATGACGAGCGCGGTTAATGATCCGAGCCGGAGCTTTCGTGTCTTTGTGTCCGTTTTGACGACGGAATCGGGACTGGCCGATTCAGTAACTTTGATGTCAGCGGAAGCCATAGCTTCATCTCCCTGAGTTTGAAACTGAGGGAAGAAGATCACCTTAACGAGGCCGCTCCATTGATCACCGTCAAGCTGCGCGGCAACATCTAAAAATCCATCCATTTTTGAAATTGGAGAGTGTGAGGAAGCGTGATGAGGGGTGCTGTGGAGCGGGCCGGCGCATGGCGCACAAGGTGACGATTGCGTGGACAGTTCTCTCGCCGCTGTTACCAACCGCCGGTTTCGGTGACAAGAGGGAGAGGACGGTAGCGATCGCGTGTCGATCATGTCCGAATAGGTGCGAATGCCTTGCAGGTGTTCCCGGGCCTCGACATTGCTGAAGCCGTTCGTCATGACGAGACGCCGCCGTTTCCGGCGATGCCGTTTGGGATCATCGAGTGAATTGCGGCGACGAGGCTGTCGCGCTGGGCATCGCGGCCTGCGATGGCATGCAGCCTTGCGAGGCGGAGATGTCCGTCGGATCCATGGAATCCAGGAGGCTGGTGCTCAATACGGCGAAAAGGGTGACCTGGTCGATCATGCGCAGCGAGGTAAGGCGTGGCTGCGCTTGCCGATTTACGGCAAGGAAGGCTCAACAGTGCAGCCGTCTTAGTGCCGTGAGTGGAATTCCGGAACCCCGGCAGGTTGACAAACATCAAGGTGTAGCCGCGCCAGTTGGGCCAATCTTCCTCCAGCAACAAGCGGAGGGAAGATAATGTCATTTGCAACAATATTGAGTGTCGTCAGATCGGATCATGGCGACAGGGATGTGAATACCGCCATCGAGTTGTCGCGCTCGTCGGGAGCGCATCTGTCTATCCTGCTGCTGGGCATGGCAGCGGCACCGCCGATCGGCGAGTTCGCTGAAAACGCCTCGATGGCATGGCTGGAAGAGCGCGATCGGGACAAGGCCAAGCTCGCCGAACGGCTGACCGGCGTGAAAGACATTCTGCAGCACGCGAACGTCGCTCACGATATCGTCGACATCTATACGGAATTGACCTCCGTGGACAACGTTGTTGCCCATCAGACCCGGTACGCCGATCTTGTTGCTATCGGCCCGGATGCGGCTGCCGATGGATCTCTCAAGCATGCCGTCATCGACGGAGCGCTCTTCCATTCGGAGGTGCCCACTCTTATTATTCCTGGTAACGGAAAACCTACGTTGAAACCCACCTCCGTCGTGGTCGCCTGGAAGGATAGTCTCGAAGCTGTGAGGGCCGTCAAACAGGGGATCGAGCTTCTGAAATCCGCCAAGGAGGTCCATGTCGGGATCGTCGATCCGGGCACGAACGATGGCGAACCGGCCGGTGAGGTCGGCACCTATCTTTCGAGGCACGGGGTCAACTTTACCGTTGACGTGTTGAGGAGCGACGGCAGGACCGTTGCCGAGACGCTCAACCAGTATGCGGATGACCTTGCAGCGGATCTGATCGTCATGGGAGCCTATGGCCACTCCCGTATGCGGGAACGCATCTTCGGCGGCGTGACCCTGTCGATGCTGAAAAACCCTAAACGCGCGGTTTTCCTGGCAAGATAGGGTGAATTCGATAAAACAACGGATGCAATAACGGCGCCGCGAGATTTTCACGGCGCGGGCAATTCCGAGTGACGTGAGACCAGTCCGCCAGGGCAGACCGGTCGAATCTAGCAACCGGCGTGGGGCTAACACGCAACCATAAGGATTTCCTTACAAAAGAATAAACTTCATAAAACGGTTAGTCCTGAGCGATTTAGTAACTTCCACCGACGGCGGCTCACACAAGCGCCATCCATCGGACAAAAAACGAGCGCATCGCTTACCTGTATCGGCGCATAAGTCAGCACTTGGTATCAAGACGATGCCGATGGCCGGCATACAGAATTGGATTGTCGCGAGCTTCCGAGGGCTGCCGACCTTCCTCATCGCGAGCAGATCTAAAATGGATATCCTACCAGGCATCATCTCAGCTCTTCTGGCTTTGCTGGTTGGGACGCAATTTGTCAGCATAACTCTAGCGGTCTTGCGAAAGGTGTGTTGGAGAAGGTCCGCGAGTGACGTTCGTGCCGGGGTGACGATCATAAAGCCGGTATGCGGACTGGAAAACAACCTGCGCCGTACACTGCAAAGCAGTTTTGCGATCGATTATCCGCACTACGAAATTCTTTTCTGCATAGCCTCGCCCGACGACCCGGCAATACCACTCGTTGGCGAGCTTCTGGCGGCCCACAACATGGCTGATGCGCGCCTGCTCATGGGCGACGACCATTTCTCCCAAAATCCAAAGCTGAATAACCTCTGGAAAGGCTGGCGCGCTGCGAAGTATGACCGCATCGTCATTTCCGACAGCAATGTCCTTATCCCTCCCGGTTATATCGATGATCTCCGCGAGTGCTGGTCTCCGGTAAACTCATTCGTCTGTTCGCCGCCCATTGGAACTGAGACACAAGGGCCGGCGGCAGCTCTGGAGGCGGCGTTCCTCAATACATATCAGGCGCGTTGGCAACTGGTGGCCGACTTCCTGAGGATCGGGTATGTTCAAGGCAAGACGATGATGCTTTCACGCCGGGAGCTGGAGCATTCGGGTGGATTGTCGGCCCTCGGAAGCGAGATTGCCGAGGACGCAGCCGCGACAAAGATTGCTCGTCGCACTGGCAAAAAGGTTGCCGTCGTTCGTGAGCCTTTTCAGCAGCCACTGGGTCACCGAACCTACTCTCAAGTTTGGACCAGACAGCTGCGTTGGGCGCAATTGCGGCGGTCGTCCTTTCCCTTGGCCTATTCGGCCGAAATTCTAACAGGGGTGCTACCGGCGGTGGTTCTGTACAGCATCCTGGCGATGACGGACGTGATGCCGTGGATCGGACTTCCAGTGCTGATCGCATGCTGGTATTCCGCCGAAGTTGCCCTTGCGGCGGTTTATCGGTGGCCGCTGGGTCTCACGTCACCACTTGCCTGGATATTGCGCGACTTATTATTGCCGCTCGTATGGATTCTGGGTTGGTTCACGCGCGGTTTTGTTTGGCATGGCAATAGCATGACCTCGCTCAAGCGTTTGAACCTGAAACGAGAACTGTCGAAGTCCCAGACATCATGACCACCCGTCGCTCGGGTAATATCGAGCGAGGGCATCGCCATGTGTGTCTTGAGACTGTCGCGAGCATTGTTTGAAACAACTCCCGTACTGATCTGTCCTTCAGCGTTAGCACAATTACAGAATGCAAAGACGGTAGGCTGCTCACCGCGCCCGTTCCGCGAATCTTGATTTTACTGCAGCTCAGAGGATGGGTTGGCCTACCCACACCAGGCGACTTGAGGACAAACGACCTCGATCGCGGCCATTGATCTTCCGCAACGCAAGCGATCGATAAAAGAGCGAAGATTTCTTTAACAACGAGCGAGAGGAGGAACTTATGAGTGATCTGTTGATCCGCCAGGATGTGCTGACCGAACTGGAATTCGAGCCCAGCGTGAACGCGGCAAATATCGGCGTCGCAGTCGAGAATGGCGTCGCCACGCTGACCGGACATGTTGAAAGTTATGTGGAGAAGGCGGTCGCCGAAGCGGCGGCCCGCCGGGTGACGGGTGTCAGGGCAATCGCTGAGCATATCGAAGTTCGCTATCCCGAAAGAAAGAAGCGGGCTGACGACGAGATAGCCGCCCGCGCGCTCGACATCATCTCTTGGGACACGGCGTTACCCGACGGTGCGATCGATGTAAAGGTCGAGCGGGGATGTGTGACATTGAGCGGCGAAGTACGCTGGCATTTTCAACGCCTTGCCGCCGAAGCGGCGGTTAACAAGCTCGGAGGCGTCACAGAGGTCCGAAACCTGTTGACAATCCGGCCGACCGCGCAGGTCCCGGACATCAAGGGCCGTATAGAGCGGGCTCTGGCGCGCAACGCGGAAGTCGAGGCAGAGGCCATTCGGGTTGCTGTTTCCGGTCATACGGTGACCTTGGAGGGGACAGTACATGGGGTAAAGGAACGGCAGGTCGCCGAATACGCGGCATGGTCGGCTCCGAGCGTCACCGCTGTCGACAATCGGCTGACTGTGGCCTAGCGGCGGTCGCTCTGCGATTTCTCCTGACGTGCCTCAGCCTCGGTGCGATCCTGGCCTATACAGGACGCCGTATCCTCAAAAGCAGGTCTTCGAAAACGGATCATCTCCCCGGGATCGTCTTCCCACGAAAACACGGGACCACATAAGCCTCGAGTGATCCCTACCCAAAAGTTCCGCCCGAGCTGGCCACATAGTGTGCCTCTTTCCAACCCCAAGGACAGGAATTCGACATGTTGCCGCTCATGAGATTTTCGGCCCTTCTTATGGCGAGCCTTTTCGCCGTTACACTACCCGCCTCGGCATCCCCGCAAAATACCATTGCGCCGATCGCAAGACAGGTGATCCCGACAGTCGTCACCATCTCCGTACGTGGCCAGGTGCAGGAGGATATCGATCCGTTACTTAGTAACCCGACCCTGAGGGAATTCTTCGGTCTGCAAATAGACCCGGCGCCGTCGAAACATGGCTTTCGGACATCCGGTTCGGGGGTCATCATCGACGCGGCGCGGGGTTACATCGTCACCAATCACCATGTCATTGAGAATGCTGATGACATCGTCGTCACGTTGGCCGCCGGCGGCACTTTCCATGCGAAGGTGGTCGGAACTGATTCTGAGACTGATATTGCTGTCATTCAGATCACAGCTCACAAACTGAAGGCCATCGAACTTGGCGATTCCATGCGGCTACAGGTTGGCGACTATGTTGCCGCCGTCGGCAATCCGTTTGGCTTGGGCCAAACGGTGACGCTCGGGATCGTCAGTGCTTTGGGCCGGGCCGGGCTCGGGATCGATGGATACGAGAACTTCATCCAGACTGACGCCTCTCTCAATCCTGGGAACTAAGGTGGCCCGCTGGTGGACATGGATGGCAAATTAGTCGGCATCAATAGCGCAATCGTTGCGCCGTCCGGCGGCAATATCGGCATTGGCTTTGCCATACCGGTCTCGATGGCGAAAGACGTGATGGACAAGCTGATCAAGGACGGCTCGATCCGCCGCGGCCGTCTCGGCGTCGTCATTCAAGATCTCTCTCCTGAATTGGCCAAGGCTCTCGGCGTGACGGCCGACGCGGGTGCAGTTGTAAGCCAGGTCAATGGTGGTTCATCGGCGGCCGATTCTGGATTGAAGGCAGGGGACGTGATCATTGCGGTCGATGAGGATGCCATCCAGAACGCGGCCGTCCTTCGGAACATCGTTGGCGCTCACGCTCCTTCCGAGCGAGTCCAGATCCGGTTTCGGCGCGGCAAAGATGAACTGCATGTACAAGCGACCCTCTCCGACCAAGATCGATTTCCGATACCAGAGGTCAAGAAAGAGAGCCTGCAGGGGGAAGGGTACCTTTCCGGCGTCGTGCTCGCGTCTCCCGACGCAAGTAATAACCCCGAAGGCATTGCGGACGGCGCAATCGTTGTAGCTGTGGAAGACAACTGCGCAGCAGCGGATGCAGGTCTGCAAGCGGGGGACATCATCGTCGCGATCAATCAGAAATCTATCCACTCACCCATGGAGGTGGTGCGTACGGCGAAACAGGAGCGTGATGTTCTGCTCCTCAGCGTGCGACGAGACGGACAGACGCGGTTTGTCGCGATCGGTTCGTGATTTTAAAGTGAAGCGGGACACGGCCATGATTGACTCTCAGTCAGGCGATAAGCCGGTGGGAAAGCTCATCAAACCGATAAACATCACCGTCCGTCCCACCTTGCTGATATTGCTGGGCTGGGTGCTGGGAATCGGCGGGCTTGTATGTCTTGTCTATTTCGTGCTGCATTTCAACGACCTGGAGCTATTTCTCTCCTTGATCGAAAGGGCGGATGCCATTTGGCTCGGCGCGGCGCTGATATGCCAGGTCCTGACCTATATCTTCGCATCCTTGGTCTGGAAGATCGTTCTCGATCATGCACATAGCAGGCTGCCCTTCGCCACGCTCCTGAAGATCGGCTTTCTTCAGCTGTTCGCCAACCAGATATTGCCGACGAGCGGCCTCAGCGGCACGATCATTGTTCTTGGCGCCCTGAGGCGGCGCGGGATCGATGGGCCGGTGGCGCTGTCAGGCCTTCTTGTCGATACGTTGTCCTATTACGCAGTCTATCTCGTTCTTGCGCTAATCGTATTCGCCTTCATCTGGCAGCGTCACCTGACCGGAGACGAGTGGCTTCCCGTCCTGCTTGCCTTCGTCCTGCTGGCCGCAGCGATACTGGCCTGTCTTTCTCTTGTCGACCGGACCCGGGATCGGATTCTGCCCCGATTCCTGTTACGCTGGAGGACGGGTTCCTATCTCGCCGTTTGGCTGCAGGAAATGGATCCTCGGGCAATTCGCGACTCCCGGATTATCTTGTGGGCGTCATCCTGCCAATGCGCGGTGTTTCTTCTCGATGCCGCAACACTTTGGTGCATCGCCCGTTCGATCGGCGTCGACCTCGGCGCGGCCGCTGCACTAGCAAGTTTTCTGATTGCCTCGGTGATTGCCACCCTCGCTCCCTTGCCACTGGGTCTCGGCAGTTTCGAGAGCGCCAGCATCATGGCTTTGCATCTTTTTGGCGTAGGCCCGGAGGCCAGCCTTGCGGCGACGTTGATGCTTCGTGGGCTGACGCTCTGGTTGCCGATGTTCCCGGGCCTTGTCCTTATGCGCGTTGAGATGGCCCATCGGACCGAGGCATAAACGACAGAGAACGGGGCGGCAGGCATGAGGTAGAGGTGCCCGGCACCTCTGATCGGCGATCTTCCCGCGGTCTGGTGTGAAAAGCTGAATGGCGAATTAAAGCCCCACGGGTCGAAGGAGCAGACCATGTTTACCAATCGCAACGAGGCGGGACGGCGGTTGGCTCAGGCCCTCAAGGCTTATCAAGCCTCACCCTGCACAATCTTCGCTCTTCCCCGTGGCGGGGTCCCAGTTGCGGCGGAAGTCGCCAAGGCGCTCAAGGCTCCGCTCGCAATGCTTCTCGTGCGCAAGATAGGCCTGCCCGGCAACCCCGAAGTGGCGATGGGAGCCGTTGTCGATGGCCAAAAGCCGATCGTCGTTCGCAACGACGACATCATCGCACATGCAGGGATTTCTTCTGACGTGTTCGAATCATGTTGCCGGCTGGAGCTTGACGAAATCAACCGCCGACGGTTGGTCTACGCCGGTTGCCTTGCTGAAGGAAGCCTCAGCGGCCGGACCGCCGTCATTGTCGACGACGGACTGGCGACGGGTGCAACCGCGACGGCCGCGATCAGGGGACTCAGGGTCCGGAACCCTACCAGGATCATATTGGCGGTTCCGGTTGCCCCGCCTGAGGTCGTCGCCCGGTTGAAAGGCGAAGCTGATGAGGTAATCTGCCTGGAAACGCCGTGCGACTTTGGCGCCGTCGGCGACCACTATCTCGACTTTCGGCAGCTCACCGATGAAGCCGTTCTTTCTGCCTTCCTCAGGGACCGTGGGTAAATCGGCTGTTTCCGGCGAACCTTAGTCGTCCTGTTCGGCTGGACTTATCCAAAGGGCGCGCAGGGCGTTCAGGATCACCGCCACATCGATCACCTCCTGGAAGAGAGCACCCTGGATCGGTGTCAGGTAACCTGATGCCGCGGCGGTCATGCCGCCGATCGACAGGCCGATCCCCGCAAGCATGCTCTGTATCGCGATCCCGCGACAGCCTCTGGAAATCTGAATCCCCTGCAGAACGCGGTCGAGCCTTTCCACGAGCAGCACCGCATCCGCGGCTTCAGCGGCTCCGGCCGAGCCATGAGCACCCATGGCGAGGCCAATGTCATCCGCAGCAAGCGCGGGAGCGTCGTTGATGCCATCGCCAATCATCATCACCGGCCCCGCGCGTTTTCTCGGCTTTGACGATGTCGCCTTTCTGCTCGGCGGAGAGTTCCGACCTTACCTCATCGAACGGTAATCCGGAGCTGATCAGACGGGCGACATCGCTACGGTCACCCGTCGCAAGGATCATGCGCGCGATGCCGAGCCTCTTGAAGCTTGCCAGTATCCGGTCGCTTCCATCCCGCAGCTTGTCCGAGAAAAGCAGGACGCCGGCGAATGCTCCATCGACGGCGACGGCCGCCGCAACGGTCCCGGGGCGATCAGCGTGGTTGATCGTGAACCCGAACCTGGAGGCAATGTAGGCGATGCCGCCGATAGCGACCCGGCGTCCGTCAACCTCCCCAGCAATTCCTTCTCCCGGCTTTTCCGAGACATTTGTGGGATGGACGAGCTTGAGGTCGCGGGCCCGTGCAGCCTCGACCAACGCCTTTGCTGCGACGTGGCTTGATGCCTGGTCGAGCGATGCGACAAGGCGCAGCAATTCGTCTTCTGGAAGGGCCGAGTCGATCGCATGAAGGGTGGGTGTCCCTTCCGTTAGCGTGCCAGTTTTATCGATCACGAGGGTGTGGATATTGCCTAGCGCCTCCAGGACACGCGCGCCTTTGACCAGCAAGCCGATCTGCGCGGCACGCGATACGCCTGCTGCCCAGGCAATGGGGACCGCGAGGATGAGCGGACAGGGCGTCGCAACGACGAGGACGGCGACTGCCCGGACCGGGTCGCCGGAAAAAAGCCAGGCCGCGAGCGCGAGGATAACCGTTATGATCAAAAAGAAGACCGCGTATCGATCCGCAAGCCTTGCCATCGGCGCCTTGCTTCGCTGGGCAATCTCGACCAGTCTCACAATTCCGGCATAGGTGCCTTCCGACGCGGGTTTCATCGCCACCATGCTGAAGAGGTCGCCGGCATTGGCTGCTCCGCTCATGATGGCATCCCCCTTTTTTCTGGTGGCGGGCAGGGGCTCGCCCGTCAGTGCCGATTCGTCGAGGGTGGCGACATCCTCATGAACAATCCCATCGACCGGCACGAGGTCTCCCCGTCGCACGACAATGATATCGCCTACTTCGATCGCATCGGCGGGAACCTCTTGCAATTCCCCTCCACGGCGTCGGATTGCCTGATGAGGAGCCCGCGATAGGAGAGTTGTCATTTCTCGGCGAGCGCGACCTTCGGCAAGACTCTCGAGATATTGACCGCCGGAATACATCAAAGCGACGACGCCGGCGGCAAGATATTCACCGATGGCGAGTGCCGAGCCCATCGACAGTAATGCGATGATATTGAGACCGATTTCCCCTTTTCTCAGACGCACAAGGATCTGGGCAATGAGCGCCAGCAGGACCACAAGCGTGGAGACCGTGAGAGAGGTGGCAAAGAGATCGGGAAATCCGCCATGCAACCCACGAAGGCAATGGTTATCCCCAGGGCCGAGGCCCCAAGAAGATAGGGACGCAAAGAGCTTAGCCATTCATCCATGGATCATCCCGAGGCCTCGTCCAATGAGTGGGTTCTTGAAGTTTAAGAGCCTTGCTCTGATCGTTGATCTTCGCCGGAGCGGAGATTCCCAGGCGATAGACCCACCAGTCAAGATTTGCTTTGACGTGGTTGTCGGCTGATGCGATCGGCTTCAAGCTCCTCAGCGGCGTCGAACATCATCTCGTTCATGACAGAGCGCAGATCTTCCTCGGTGATCTCCTGCCCCACGCTTCGAAAATCCGCCAAAACCTTTTGAAGGATATCATCGTCACCGGGAGCGGCGCGCCCAGCGCTCCTAACCTCTTCAAGATAATCAGCAGGATCTTGTCGACCGAGTTTTGTCGCCGCCCACGTGGCGAAGAGCAGGTCCCGGCGTGTCCGCGTTTTGAAAAGCATTTGGAAGTCGAGGATATATCTCTCTTCAAGCGCGCGCCGTCTGGCTTGGTCAGCAGTCATTTTGAACCTCGTGCGTGTCGTTGAGCAACGCCTCTTACAAATATAATCAATACCGACAGTCCTTTGCCTTGCGATCGATCAAACAAGTGCTGTTGCAGATCGCTATCCTTGTACTGAATCTGCGGCGGGAGGTGAAAATGACGGACAAGACGTTGCGAAGCAGGATTCGCCGCTTTTTTCTTGATCACCTACTGCTGTGGATGCTTCTTGCGATGGTCCTGACTGTCCTTGGGATCATTTTCATCGCGCCGCGAGGTAACATCTATAATCACATCGACAGCTCGTTTCACTGGCCGGACGCGGAGAGCCGATAGCGTCAGCTAAGCAGCGCGATCCCGCAGCCCCGTTGACGAGAGTCAATGGCGATCGCGTTTCAGTCCCTGATCATCGCTTTGCTCATGATGAGCGTTAGAAGGAGAAATATCATGGACGATAGTACTCTGCGGCAGAACATCATCGATGAACTCGACTTCGAGCCGAGTATCGATGCGGCCAACATCGGCGTTGCGGTCGATGCAGGGGTCGCGACCCTCACCGGTCATGTCCCGACCTATGCTCAAAAGGCCTCGGTCGAGGCGATTGTGCGGCGAGTGAAGGGCGTGAAAGGCATCGCCGAAGAAATCGAGGTGCGCCCGTTCGGTGCCAACCCGACGGCTGATGACGAAATCGCCAAGCGTGCCATTAACACGATCAACTGGAACACGGTCATTCCGCGTGACGCCGTCACGGTCCAGGTCCAGAAAGGCTGGGTGACACTGAAGGGCAAGGTCGAATGGCAATACCAGAAAGAGGCCGCAGCCGATGCCGTGCGCGCCTTGACCGGCGTGATGGGCGTCAGCAACCAGCTTGATGTCACGCCCAAGGTCTCAATCAACGATGTGAAGAAGCGTATTGAGGACGCCTTGAAGCGGAATGCCGAGGTGGAGGCGCAGAAGATTAAGGTCAACGTCGCCGACGGCCGGGTGACGCTGGAAGGCCATGTCGATGCATGGTCGGAGCGTCAAGCCGCCGAGCGCGCCGCCTGGGCGGCAGCCGGCGTCCGCTCGGTCGTCGACCATATCCGGGTATCTTGAAACGTTGTGCCGCGGGCTGGCGTTGCCGACTCGCGGCACTTTCTTTTGGGGCTCCCATGAAAGCAATGATCCTATACGAAGTTGGAAAGCCCCTCACGCTCGTCGAACGGTCGAATCCTGTTCCGAAACCGAAGGAGTTGCTCATCCGGGTTGAGGCCTGCGCGGTATGCCGGACGGACCTACATGTCATCGACGGAGATCTCAAAAATCCCAAGCTTCCGCTCGTGCTTGGCCACGAGATTGTCGGAATCGTCGAAGCAGTCGGCAAGGGGCAGGCTGCGCCGCGCATCGGCTCCAGGGTCGGAATTCCTTGGCTCGGTCATACCTGCGGTCATTGTGACTATTGCCGTTTACACGCGGAAAATCTGTGCGATGAACCTTTGTTCACTGGCTACACGCGGGATGGCGGCTTTGCCACCCATGTCGTCGCCGACAACGATTATGCGTTTGATCTGCCACTGGATGCCGATCCCGTTTCGCTTGCGCCGCTTCTGTGTGCCGGACTGATCGGCTGGCGCGCGCTGAAAAAAGCAGGATCCGGCAAGCGAATAGGTCTCTATGGCTTCGGTGCGGCTGCCCATATCATCGCCCAGGTCTGTGTATGGCAGGAAAGACAAGTCTATGCGTTCACGCGGCCCGGAGACCGCCGAGCACAAGCTTTTGCGCTGGATCTCGGCGCAACCTGGGCCGGCGGTTCAGACGAGGGCCCGCCGGAAAAACTCGATGCGGCCATCATCTTTGCGCCGGTTGGCGATCTTGTCACCTCCGCGCTCCAGGCGGTGCGCAAGGGCGGAAAGGTCGTTTGTGGAGGCATCCACATGAGTGACATACCGCAGATGCCATATTCGCTGCTTTGGGAAGAAAGGAGTGTTGAATCTGTCGCGAATCTCACCAGGCAGGACGCTGAAGAGTTCTTTCCAATCGCAAACGAAGCAAAGGTGACGACTTATACGACCGTGTATCCGCTCGCCGATGCCAACCAGGCGCTGGCGGATCTGCGCGCGGGGCACTTGAATGGTGCCGCGGTTCTGGTGCCTTAAGAAGGCACCGAATGTCTGGGACCAGAGCCCCAGGTGCTTCCTCCACGAACGTGGGGGTACAGCATGAGTTGCTCCGCCAGTCGATATAAATCGGCTTACAGCCGTCCATTTGCCATGTCTCTTCCATCGATCGATGCTGGAACGGCGACCTCCTCCATTGGATTGCTCGGAAGCGGAAGGTCGACTTGCTGAGGAACGGCGACGTGGCGTTCTTCCGCCTCGCGATCGGCGCTTTTCGTGAGAATGAAGCCGCTAATCTTCGACTTGAGGAAACGGATAAAACTTCTCATGATCTCCACCTGATCTTGGGCGACCGCGGAACGAATTGGTCGCGATCGCGCAAACAGAGACTGCCAAGACCTTGGGGAGGCGACATTGACACGGCTCAAGCCGTTGTTCGTCTCTGGAGCAGGGTGCGGCGAGATGACGTCCGGGTAACGGCAGCCGGTCTTTTCAGCCCGTGTGAACCGGACCCGATGAAATGTCCGATCTGTCTCGTGAGACGGATCGGCGCGCTTTCCCCGGCGGGATTCTTAGAGACCGTATGTCTCATCTCCGACCGGCATAGCTTCGCGAAAACACGCGACGACTTCGCAGGCCTCAGGGTTGGGACCAGCAACGCCGGACAAGAATCGTGCCGAAAGTGAAGAGCGTCCTTACCGACGGCACATGTCAAAGCTGATGATGTGGACCGCCGCCGGTGGTGGCCTCGTAGAAACGTCTCAGTTATCTTCGCTGAGCGCCCGCCTCATCCTCCTTAAAATGACGTTTCGAGCCTTCACATCGGCTGCTTTGACCAGCGAATCCTGCAGGTCGAGAACCAGTGTCTGAAAATCGTTATGCCAGTCCGCACGCCCGACCTGTGAAGCGGAAAGCCGGGGCAGTGTCTTATCGGACGATGCAATGACAGCTTCTCGACTGCCGAGCTCGTATGTGACGTCGATGGCGGGTTGTATTACTGCAACCCCAGGCAGGCTTGCCGAAATGCGCGCTTTCAATCCCGCAATTGCCGGCAGTTCCCCATGCACCAGAAAAATGCCGCGCCGTATCGGCTTGCGCGCCTCAATCCATACCGCGAGCTCGGGTCCATCGGCATGACCGCTATAGACATCGAGCTTGCGAATGCTTGCCCGAACGGCGATCTCGTCACCCTGGATCCGAACGGTCGACGCGCCATCTTCCAAAAAACGGCCCAGCGTTCCATTTGCTTGATAACCAACCAGAAGAACGGTCCCCTCCTGCCGCCACAGCCAGTTCTTCAGCCGATGACGAATGCGACCGGCTTCGCACATGCCGCTTGCCGCGATAACGATGTGGAAGCCCCTGATGTTGTCGACCGCTTTCGATTGTTCAGCACTTTCGGTGAACCGGACATTCTTCGCCTCGATTGCGTGCCGCAGGAGATCGCCGTTCTCGAGCTCTCGCGAATGCTTCTTGAACACCTCCGTCGCCCGTGATGCCAGCGGGGAGTCGATGATGATGGGGCACTGGCTGATCTTTTTCCGATCCATCAACTCGACAAGGTCCGCCAGCAATTCCTGTGTTCGCTCGACGGCAAATGAGGGGATAAGCAGTGCCCCGTCGGGATGACGAGCCGCAAGGCAGACTTCGTCACGCAACATGTTTCGCCGGTTTTCTTCTGAAGGATCGTCACGATCGGTGTCTCCGTAAGTGCTTTCGCATATGACGTAATCCCAACCGGATGGTGCTGTCGGGTCGAACTGGAACAGCTTGTGATGAGGACCAATGTCGCCCGAAAAAAGAACTCGTTGACGGTCTGTGCCTGGACCGATCTCGAGCTCCACGGAGGCTGAGCCGAGGAGATGACCGGCGTTCCAGAATCGGAAACGGACGCTCGGTGAAATTTCGACCCATTGTTCGAAGGGATGCGCTCTCATCTGCACCAGAGTGGCCATGGCGTCGGCGGCGGTGTAAATCGGTTCGACAGACTTTCGGCCGCGACGCTCGTTTCTCCGGTTGAGCTGCTCAACTTCCATTTCCTGAATATGCCCTGAGTCAGGCAGCATCACAGCGCAGAGATCCATCGTTGCCGGAGTGCAGCAGATGGAACCTGCGAAGCCATCCTTGACAAGTTTCGGGAGGAGGCCGCTGTGATCGATATGGGCATGAGTAAGGATGACGGCATCCAGCGAGGACGGCTGGAATGGAAACGGCCGGTAGTTCAGCTCCTTCTCGGTCTTCGAGCCCTGAAACATCCCGCAGTCGACAAGGATGCGGTTGGCGCCAACCTCGAGGAGGAAACATGAGCCGGTAACGGTGCCGGCTGCTCCGTGGAAAGAAATCCTCGGGCTTGGACCTGCGTGTGGCATTTGCGGACCTTTTTGGATTAATGACTGTCGGAACATTCTATAGCCGCGGTTCGGGAAAGCAGAGTTGACAAGAATCAAGGTGAGCGATGGGCAGATCACCTACGTCTCCGTCAATATTGGGAGGAATGGACGATGAGCTTTTCAACAATCCTAACCGCGGTGAGAAGCGACGCTGGTGACGAGGAAATCCAAGCAGCAGCAAGATTAGCGCGATCTGCGGTCGCGCATCTTTCCGTTCTGCTGATCTCAATTGCTGCGCCGCCGCCGGTTGGCGCCCATATGGTGACTGTTTCAACGGCCTGGCGGAAGGAACGGCAAGCCGACCAGGCGAAACTTCGCTTACGTGCTGATGAAGTCGAAAAGCTACTGGCCGACGCGCTGACGCCGCATAACGTCACTGAGTGCTACACAGAGTTGTTCCACGTCGACAACATCGTCGGCCAAGATGCTCGCTATGCCGACCTGATGGTATTGGGGCCAGGAACCCTGCAAGACCCTGCTCTAAGGAATGCTGTCATCGACGGTGCTCTGTTCCACGCAAACCTGCCTGTTTTACTTGTTCCGAACGAGACGATTGCGACGATCGAGCCCGAAAACGTCGTGATCGCGTGGAACGGTTCGCTTGAGGCAATCCAGGCCGTCAAACGAGGTCGATCATTGCTGAAATCGGCACGTGAAGTCACTATCGCCATCGTCGACCCAGATGCAAATAATCAACAATCCGCCCAGGAACTGAGCGCCTATCTTTTGCGATCTCATGTTGATTCCCGGATCGACGTCTTGAGGAGCGACGGTCGCACAACTCATCAGGCTCTGGACGATTGCGCGCATGACGTTGGCGCGGATCTGATCATTATGGGCGCCTACGGTCATTCTCGCTTAAGAGAGCTTATCTTTGGAGGCGTGACTCGATCCATGCTCGGCAATCCCAAACGGCCGATTTTCCTGGCACGATAGCCTGCCTGCGAGGGACAGACGGAAGACGTGCCGCAAAGCCGTTTTGGGGGCAAGCCAGACAGGCATGCCGGGATAGGCGCCCGCCGTCCCGATCGGCGCAAAATCCATAGGCGGTTATCGCGGGTTTCATCTCTTGCAACTTAGATCCGACCTCAACGATCCGGAGTTACGCCGACCTTCGTCCGCTCTCGCCGCTCGGCTTCGGCCACCTTGCGCTTCACCGCTATAAAACTGTCGGGACTGACGGAAATGCTGTCAATGCCGCACTCCACCAGGAAACCGGCAAAGTCGGGATGATCGCTCGGCGCCTGTCCGCAGATGCCGATCTTGGCGCCCACCTTACCGGCCTCGGTGATGACGCTGCGGATCATCCATTTGACGGCCGGATCCTGTTCGTCGAACAGGTCCGCGAGGTCGCCGGCATCGCGGTCGACACCGAGGGTCAACTGCGTCAGGTCGTTGGAACCGATCGAGAAGCCGTCGAACTGCTGTGCAAATTCCTTCGCAAGGATCACGTTCGACGGAATTTCGCACATGACGTAAATTTCCAATCCGTCCACGCCACGCTTCAGGCCGTTCTCCGCCATGACGCTGAGGACCTTTTCAGCTTCGCCGACCGAACGGCAGAACGGGATCATCACCACGACGTTCCGGAACCCGAACTCATTGCGCAGCTTGCGGATGGCGCGGCATTCCAGCGCAAAGCCTTCGCGATAGCGTGGCGAATAATAGCGGGACGCGCCGCGGAAGCCGAGCATCGGGTTCTCCTCCTTCGGCTCGAATTCCGCCCCGCCCAGCAGGCCGGCATATTCGTTGGTCTTGAAGTCGCTCATCCGGATGATGACGGGCTTGGGATGAAACGCTGCCGCGATGCGGGCAAGGCCGCGCGCCAGATTGTCGACGAAATAGTCCGGTTTGTCGTCATAGCCTTGCGTGAGTGCCGCGATTTCCTTTTTGGCGGCCTCGTCCTTGAGATTGTCGTAGCGGACAAGCGCCATCGGATGGATGCGGATGGCATTGCTGATGACGAATTCCATGCGTGCGAGCCCGACGCCGTCGGCCGGCAGGCGCCACCAGCGGAATGCCGCGCCGGGATTTGCGAGGTTCAGCATGATCTGCGTGCGGGTGGCGGGCAGGTCGGCAATGTCGAGCGTCTTTTCTTCGTATTCCGCCATGCCGTCGTAGATGAAGCCCTTGTCACCTTCGGCGCAGGAAACCGTCACCTCCTGGCCGGTATGAAAAATTTCGGTGGCGCTGCCGGTGCCGACGACGGCCGGCAGGCCCAGTTCCCGGCTGACGATCGCGGCATGCGAGGTACGCCCTCCGTGATCGGTGACGATGGCGGCCGCACGCTTCATCACGGGCACCCAGTCCGGATCGGTCGTGGACGTCACCAGCACGGAGCCATCGATGAATTTGTCGATATCCCTGGCCGTCTCGATCAGGCAGACGCGGCCCGAGACGATCGCATCGCCGATCGACAGACCCTGCGCCAGTTTCAGGCCTTTCCGCTTGATCGCATAGCTTTTGAAGGAACCTCCCTGGCGTGTCGACTGCACGGTTTCAGGCCGTGCCTGGACGATAAAAAGCTGGCCGTCTTTTCCATCGCGGGCCCATTCCATGTCCATCGGGCAGCCGTAGTGCTCCTCGATGGCCACGGCCCAGCGGGCGAGCTGCAGGGTCGCCTCGTCTTCGAGAACGAATGCAGCCCGCTCGACCTTCGAGGTGGGCACGTTGATCGTCGGCGCGGCCCCAGAACCGTAGATCATCTTCTTGTCCTTCGCGCCGCAGGTCTTGGCGATGATCGGCCGCAGCGAGGTGTCCTGCAGCAGGGGCTTGAAGACCTGATATTCGTCGGGATCTATGATGCCCTGCACGACATTTTCGCCCAGCCCCCAAGCGGCGTTGATCAGCACGACCTTGTCGAAGCCGGTCTCGGTGTCGATCGAGAACATGACGCCGGAGCCGCCGAGGTCGGAGCGCACCATCTGCTGGACGCCGATCGACAGCGCCACCTTCATATGGTCGAAGCCCTTCGTCTGGCGGTAGGAAATAGCCCGGTCCGTGAATAGCGATGCGTAACAGCGGCGGCAGGCGTCGAGCAGCGCCTTTTCGCCCTTTATATTGAGGAAGGTTTCCTGCTGGCCTGCGAAGCTCGCGTCGGGGAGATCCTCGGCCGTCGCGCTCGATCGAACCGCGACGGCAACATCGTCGCTCCCGGCACGGCGGGACAGTGCGCCATAGGAGGCGACGATGGCATCCGCCGTTTCCTTCGGCCAATCGCCATGCAGGAAGAGCTTCCGGATTGCGGCGCCGGTTTCGGCAAGGCTGGCCTTGCCTTCCTGCCAATCGGCGACGAGCGCTACGATCGACTGTCGCAAGTCATTGGCCTCGAGATAGTTCCAATATGCATCAGCGGTCGTCGCGAAGCCTGCCGGCACGCTGATACCTTTCTGCGACAAGGTCTGGATCATTTCTCCAAGGGAGGAATTCTTGCCTCCCACCTTCGCGACATCGCTGCGGCGCAGCTCCTCGAACCAGATGACAGCTTGCATAGCATTGCTCATCGCATTTTCCTTCGAGATATTGGGATCGGATCTTGGCATATCCGACGATGTCCAAGATTAGCGGGGGAGGCCGCGCGGGCGTTGATCCTCGTCAAGGTGCATTTGCGGATGGCTGTCAATGTGGAGCGAAGTTGACTTCACAGGGAGGCGTGACATGTCGATGTCTTCGGCCCGACATGCAGTTGTCGGTGAAATTGGGTGCCACCATCTGCGTTTTGCCGTCGCTGATGTCGATGAGCTGATGATTGATCATCTCGTTAACTTCAAGACCGAGGATTTTACCTCGGTTCAGCAGGCACTCTTTTCCTATCTGAAGTCCCTGGGGACGCCCCCTAAGATCGTGAGCCTCGCGATCGCAGGTTCGGTTGAGGGGGATCGAGCCCATATTTTCAATTCGCCAAGGACGGTCAAGAAACGGGAGCTTCAATCGGCACTTTCACTCGACCGCGTCGAGGTCGCCACCGATGCCGAAGCCATTGCAAAGGTCACGGAACTGCTGTCCGCTCACGATCTGCACCAGATCGCCGGTGCGATCCAGACCGGGGGTGGCCCGAGAACGGTTGCCATCATCGGGGAGGGGGTTCGGACGGCTGTCGCCATTCCCGCAGGGCAGCAGAACCTTATCCTGTCGACCAGGGCAGGGGACATGTCTTTCGGTGCCGCGAATGATGAGGACCTTTGGTTCCTGGAGCAGGTGCATGAGGATATAGGCGACAGGACTGCAGAAAGCCTCTTGGCGGTGGATGGATTGATGGCGCTTTATAACGTAGCGTCGCGGCAAGCAGGCACAGCGCAATCCAGTTCGACGGTTCTTGATATATTGAGCGCCGCTTCCGTGCATGGCGATCCTGTCGCGATCGTCGCCTTGGAGCGCTATGCTCTTTGGCTCGCACGCTTTGCACGCGATGTAGCGCTCGCGACCGGCGCACGGGGCGGTATTTATCTTGCCGGGGATTTGCCTGCAAAGCTCGTGCAGTTTCTGGATGGCGCTGCTTTCAAGACAATCTTCGAGGCCGCACGAGGTGCATCCCACAGGATGCCCGACGCCCCAGTTTACCTCGTAACGGGCCCGAGTGCTGCGTTGCGGGGGGCTGCAATGGCCATCGCCTGAGAGGACGAGCAGGACGGCCAGCCCTGCACGTCTTGCTCTGCCTACATTCCGATCGGAGCAGGAGCTTGGGGAATGACCGGTTCCGGAATTTCGGTCATGGTGGCCTCCGTCAGCAGAAGCACGCTTGCGACCGAGACGGCATTCTCCAGGGCGACGCGCACGACCTTGGTCGGATCGATGATGCCTTCCTCCAGCAAGTCGACATAGCGGTTGCGCGCTGCGTCAAAACCGATGGCGCCTTCGCTTTCGAGCATCCGGGCTATTACAACTCCGCCATCAACGGCCGAGTTCTCGGCAATCTGGCGCGCCGGCGCTTCGAGCGCCCGCTTGAGGATCTGCACGCCCGTCCGCTCGTCGCCTTCGCAGAGATCTTCCTCCTGTTCCACGACCTTCACGCAACGTAGCAGGGCCAGGCCGCCTCCCGGAACGATGCCTTCCTCCACGGCCGCCTTGGTGGCGCTGATCGCATCGTCGAGGGCGTCCTTTTTTGCTTTCATCTCTGCTTCGGCAGGCGCCCCGACGCGGATGACGGCAACACCACCGGCGAGTTTTGCCAGGCGTTCCTGCAGTTTTTCCCGATCGTAATCACTGGTAGTTTTTTCGATTTCCTTGCGGATCTGGTCGGATCGGCCCTTGATGATCAGCTGGTTCCCGCCGCCACCGATAATTGTCGTCGTCTCCTTGTCGATAAGGACGCGCGCTGCGCTACCGAGTTGGTCGAGGGTGACGCTTTCGAGCTTGAAGCCGAGATCCTGCGAAATCAGCTGGGCGCCAGTCAGCGCTGCAAGATCCTGCAGCATCTCTTTGCGGCGATCGCCGAAGCCCGGTGCCTTCACGGCGCAATTGTGCAGGGCGCCGCGGATCTGGTTGACGATCAGGGTGGCGAGCGCCTCGCCCTCGATATCCTCTGCGATTACGAGGAGAGCCCGTCCGGATTTCGCGATCTCCTCCAGCAGACCGACCAGGTCGCCGAGAGCTGAAATCTTCCGGTCAAAGAGCAGAATTCTTGCATCCTCCAGAACGGCCTCCATCTTCTCGGAGTCCGTTGCGAAATAGGGCGAGATATAGCCCCGGTCGAACTGCATGCCCTCGACGACGTCGAGACGGGTTTCCATCGTCTTCGATTCCTCGACGGTGATGACGCCTTCCTTGCCGACCCTGGCCATGGCTTCGGCAACGAGCGTGCCGATGGTTTCGTCGTTGTGGGCGGAAATCGCTGCGACCTGCTGTTTCTCCTTGTCGGTCGTCACCGGTCGCGAAATCTCGTGGAGAGCCTTGATCGCCCGTGTGAGACCCCGGTCGAGGCCGCGTTTCAGGTCGATCGCATTCGCACCGGCGACGACGTTACGGTGACCGTCTGCCAGCATTGCATGTGCCAGGATGGTCGAGGTGCTCGTGCCGTCACCGACGACTTCGCCGGTCTTCTCCGCCGCGGCGCGCAGCATTCTTGCCCCAAGATTCTCCTCAGGATCCTTGAGGTCGAACTCTTTCGCAATCGTCACGCCGTCATTGCAAATGATCGGCATTCCCCATTTTTTCTCGATGAGAACCGACTTGGATTTCGGGCCAAGGGTGAGGCGAATGGCGTCCGCGAGCTGCGTCGCTCCCCGAAGCACCTTTCCTCGGGCTTCAGTTCTGAAAAGGACTTGCTTGTGCGGCATGATCGGCTCCTGTGGTTTTAAGGGCTACCGGGACACGTGTTGCCAGATATCTCTGTACGCCCGCTATACCGTCAGATTGAACTCACCAGCGGCGCGGGTCTTTGACCACTGTCAACGCCTCTCCGCTCGCGCGATTGACAAAGATCATCGCGCTTCGAAGCCGGCCTGATACGCTTACGCTTATAATCAACCAGGCCTATTGGAGGAATCCTCATGTCGTTCAAAACCATACTTGCCGTCGTCGGTGCCAAAGATGCCGTACCGGACATCAGCAAGGCGATTGAATTGAGTACTGAACTCGATGCTCATCTCTCGATCCTGGCGATTGGAACAGCTCTGCCACCAATCGCATCGGACTATCCCGTTGCGACCGCCTGGATCGAACAGAGGCAAGCTGAGATTAACGCACTGCTCGACGTTCGACAGAACGCGGAGGACATGTGTCGGGTGAACGGAATTTCTTTCGACACCGACTATCTATATGATGATCGCTTCATCCTCGAAAACAATCTGAGCATGCGGGCTCTCTACGCCGATCTCGTCTTGCTTGGGAATGGTGCCCGCCGAGATAGCGACATCAGGAAGGCGGTCATCGCTGGCACCGTCTTCGATGCACATGTCCCGCTTCTATTGGCGCCGGCAAAGTGGAAATCAAGCCTGAGGCCGAAGAATGTCCTTCTCGCTTGGAACTCGCGAGCCGAAGCAGCACGCGCCGCCAAGGAGGCGCTGCATATGCTGATTGAAGCCGATGCAGTGCATGTGGTGATCGTCGATCCCGATAGCTCTTATTTTAAGAATGGTGGAGAGCCGGGTGCTGACATCGCGGCATTCCTCGCCCGGCATGGCGTCAAAGTCGTTGTCGAACAAGTTGCGAGTGGCGAACGGAGCGTCGAAGACGTCCTTCGACAACACGCGCTCGAGATCGGCTGTGACATGATCGTCATGGGCGCTTATGGTCATTCGCGCCTTCGGGAGAGAGTTTTCGGTGGCGTCACAGCCTCGATCCTTGAAGACTGCGAATTTCCGGTGTTTTTTGCACGGTAATCAAGCCCGCGTTTGCGGCGCGGCTTGGATCGACAGGTCACGCAGCGAGTGGCGAACTGACGGCGATCAACATGAAAGGGTCATGTGATGAACGGAACAATTATCCCTTATAACGCGAGAATTCTTGTTGCGGATGCAAGAAAAGCTCTCCTGCTTCGCAATACCGGGACTGCCTTTAATCTGATACTCGAGGTTGAAGAGGTCATTGAGGCGCCAGACAATGCTCCAGCCCGCGAGCAGGGGACGGACAGGCCGGGCCGGGCCGCTATGGGCAGTTATCGCAGCAGCCTCGGCCAGACCGACTTCCATGAACAGGAAGAGGATCGGTTCGTCTCGATGGTCGCCGAAAAGCTGGAGGCCATTTGCAAAGAAAAGGCTATTCACCAGCTCTTCGTCGTCGCTCCGCCAAAGGCGCTTGCCGATTTGCGGCGAGCCATGCCCGAGGCGGTCAAGAGCCGGATCGTGGCGGAATATGACAAGGATCTCGTTAATCTTTCGCTAGGCGATATTCAGAAACATCTCGCGGCCTGATTTCCGGGCCGCGACGACCGCATGACTGCGGCCGGACTATCCGGCCGCAGATTCATGACACTGAGCAACGGCATCTGCGATAAGAGCCGCTACGGGAATAACGGTCAGCCGTTTGTCGCCGCGATGAAGCTCTCCGATATTGACGGTATCGGTAACAAGGATGCCATCGATGAAGGGTGCCGCAAGGCCGACCGCGGCATCCTTCGAAAACAGGCCATGCGTGGCGCAGAGCCAGATTTGAGCGGCGCCGCGTTCCGCGCAGGCCTGTGCGGCACGCGCCATCGTCGTTCCCGAGCTGATGATATCGTCGAGGATGATGACGACCCGTCCTTTCACATCGCCAGCAAAAAGGTCGCCGCTCACCACGCCCTGGCTACGCTGCTTTTCGAGAAATGCCTTGCCGATCGGCTGGTGAAGAGCCTTTTCCAGCACCTCCCGGAACATGTCCGCGCGTTTTGCTCCGCCGAGATCCGGAGAGACGACGCTTACCTTTGCCGACCGGGGTAAGTTGGCAAAAAAGGCTGCGAACGCTTCGTAGGCCGTCACGTGCATGGTGTGGCATCGGAAAGCATTCTGGAAGGCCGCCAGATTATGTGTCTCCATCGTGATCAGGCAATCCGTTCCAACTGTTTCGAAAAACCTGGCGACGTAGGCGGAGTTGAGAGGGTCCTGTTCCTTCGTCTGCCGGTCCTTGCGCATATAGGCCAGATAGGGGACGACAGCAGTCACGCGTGCCGCGCCGTTCGTCTTCAGGGTTGCGATGAAGAAGAGGAGCTTGCAGAGCCGGTCGTGCACGCTCAGGCTCCCGGATCGTTCGAGACCAGAAACGACATAGACTTCTCGCCCACGAACATGCGCCAGCGGCCGGGTCTTTTCTTCGCCGTCCTCGAAGACGCGCTCCTCGATCGGGCTCAACGAGAGACCGAGTTCCGCCGCCACACGCTCGCCGAGGTGCTTGCTGCTTTCGAAGGCAAACAGAAGGGGGGTCGGCTGTATCCAGTGGGGGACGGTTTTCGTCGCGGCCGATGCGACTTGCCGCGAGCTGACGCAGGACAAGAAGGCGTCGATATTCTTTCCATTGCTGGAAAGCGGAGCGACAAGGAGTTCCACATAGACGGATTTGCCCTCCGCCGATTTTGTGCCGAACAACGCCAGGATGGGTTCCCCGGTTTCTCCGACCAGGTCGAACAACCGGCGCAGACGCACGGCACCCCGGCGGTTCCTTGCCGTTTCCAGATGGTCACCCGTCGAAACCTCGCCGATCAGGACTTCCGCAGAGTTCGCTCCGGAGGTGAGCAGATAACGCCGCGGGGCCGACGGATCTCGTTGGAAGATGAAGCCCTGATCTGCGGCTGAGGAACCCGGGAATATCAGCGCCTTGGGAGACGGTGCGATCAATTGCTGGCGCCGGTCCAGCCATTCCTGGAGCACCGCCGATAGGCGTTCATCCACAGGGCTCGGCGCACTGTCGAGGCGTTGGAACAGGCGGGTTAGGGTTTTGTTGAGTTTCGCCATCATGGTCATGGAATGCTCCTTCTCGTCCGGAGCAGGGTAATCTGCCTGGAAGCGGCCGCGATGACCAAGGTCAAGTGACGTGTGCCCAGAGGCATTGAGGAACGTCAAGGCGCGCAGTGGCGCACAGATTAACATATCACATCATCGATCATGGAAGGGAACCAGATGCTTTCTTTGGATGAAAAGGTCGGCTTCCTGAGCAGCTCGGAGGCGTATCCGGGAGGGCGCCTTCCGGTGACGGCGCTGGAGACCCATATGTCTTGGGTCTTCTTGCGGGGGGATCGTGTCTACAAACTGAAGAAGCCGGTGGTCCGTCCCTTCATCGATTTTTCAACCCTTGCCGCACGCGAATTCAACTGTCATGAGGAGCTGCGCCTCAATCGGCGCCTGGCGCCGGATACCTATCTTCGGGTTGTCCCGTTGGTCAGCCAGAAGGATGGCAGACTTGCACTCGACGGCCAGGGAACGGTCGTGGAATGGCTGCTGGAAATGCGGCGCCTGCCGGAACAATTCATGCTGGACCGGCTTATCGAGGCTGGTGCCGTTACCGACGATCATCTGGACAAGTTGGTTGACCGCCTAGCAGCTTTCTATCGTGTCGCAGAACGTCCGGCGATCGATCCGCTTGAGCATTTCCGGATGCTGGAATGCGAGAACGAGGTCAACAGGCAGATATTGAGGCACGCGGAATTCGATGTCGATCACCAGGCGATCCGGCACCTTCTGAACGATCTCGACTGCGCTCTTCATCGCTTTCGCGAGGAGATCACGCAGCGGATCCAGGAGGGGCGTTATGTCGAGGGACATGGCGACCTGCGGCCGGAACATATCTGCTTCTCCCAGCCTATCGCGATCTTCGACTGCCTTGAATTCGACCGCCGGCTTCGCATGATCGACCCCTTCGATGAGATTGCGTTCCTGGGAATGGAGTGCGCCTTCCTGGGAGCGCCGGCTATAGCCGAGACAGTCTTGCAGCTTCTGCAGCAAGCGCTTACGGACCATGTGTCGAGCGGATTGCGGTCTTTCTACACGGCCTTCCGTGCCACGTTGCGGGCACGCATGTGTTATTCACATCTGCTGGACGGTTCAGCGGTTTTGCCCGCGCTTTGGGAGGACAGGACGAGCAGGTATATATCCTTGGCCCGTGTCGCGCTGCATCGTTGCGGGAGCCCGTAACGTACGCTCGTCAGGTCGTTTCTTGAATGGGCTGTTGTTCGAGAGATGGCATATAGCGCGATGAAAACCCGATTCCGCGGGAGATTCACACCGTTGTGTGTCCCCCCAAATTTTAATTGCATCAAAGAGACGTTCGCCGACGGGAAAGGAGGAGTATTTTCTTGCCGCATCAAATAATCAACTTCGCCTCTGATGCTGCGAGAACGAAGCTCGCGCGAGCAGCATCGTTACCTATTTGCCGGCGTATAGCTGCTGAACAGATGTCCCTCGCTGTTTGATACTGAAGGCCGCTCTTACAAGGCCACTTGTTGGTCAGGAATCGAAGCGCTTCCGCTGAAGTCTGGATCTTTTCCGGCGCGCGGCGGCCAATCTGCACGGTCACCGGCTCCATCCATTTCCCATGGTTGTCCGCGCTTGACCGCATCATTCTACCTGCTCAGTCGATCGACTGGCGCGTAACCAGCTCGATACCTGACCCAGAGGCGCGCAGCCGCGCGAGGCTTGGCTATAACAGAAGCTCAGGGTGACACGTTGCGCAGGCAATGCTTGTGGCCAACGTCGTCTCACAAGACATCCTTGCCCGCTATTCCGACAAACTCGGTTCTGAGGCCTTGATCGTGTGCTGCTTTCACAAAAATGTTGGCGCTCACTATGTCGACGACGATTGCATCGCCCACACATTGCCTCAACGGTGTGCATAATTCTTCGCGAATCCAGGCGCGGGCGGGATCCGATAAAGCGACGATTTGCCACTCGTCTTGCGTAATTCGCACAAGCCGAAAATCACAGTCCTGATGTTGCGGGAGGGCACATCCGGCACCGGCAAGCAACGCTTCATCTGTTCGCGTGGGGCTGGCGTTCATGGTTGATGCCTTTTCTCAAACCAGGCCCGTCCGACCGTCGCCTTCAGGGAGGCCTTGACCTGCCGTTCAACGTCATCCTGCAACCGCGCGTGGATCAGAACGCAGGGGACCGACTTTTTGCTGGCCTAAGTCGGATGTCTGTCGCTGCAGCCTTATCTTCCTTCTGTCGGCCGCATTATCAGCGGTCCCGGCAGACATGGACGGTGCGCATCAACATGGTGCGCACCGTTGGTTCAGAATGCGATCGTTTCACGCGGCCTTGATTTCGACTCTGCGTTCGTTCTTCTTTGCCTCGGCGCTCTTCGGGAGCTTGACCTTCAGGATGCCCTTCTCGAAGGTGGCTTCCACCTTGTCGGCGTCGACGCCCTCGGGAAGCTGGAAGCTGCGCTGGAAGGAGCCGTAGCGTCGCTCGGACACATGATATTCCTTCTGCTTGTCTTCCTTTTCTTCCTGCTTTTCTCCGCGGATCGTCAGGGCGCCGTTGGAAAGCTTGACTTCGAGGTTCTTCGCATCGATGCCGGGAATTTCCGCCGTCACTTCAAAGGCCGCGTCCTTTTCGACGACATCCACTGCCGGCGCCAGCGACCATCCGTTCAGCGGTGGGACCACCCTGCCGAACAAGGCCCGGTCGAGCGACGACCGCCAGGAGGAGGGGGTGAAGTCGTCGAACAGGCGATCGATCTCGGTACGAAGTGCTTCGAAGGGTGACCATGGGGTCCCCGCTGGCTGTACCGGCTTTTCTTCTTTCTTGACGGGCAGTTTGGTTGTTACTTCAGCCATGATTTTCTCCTGTTTCTGAAGAGGATACTGCATCAAAGCGTCGCAAGGGACCTAGTGCAGTCCACTGATTGCTCATATCGAGCGTTTTCATTAAAAATCCGATGCTGCATCGTCGCATTGACGCGCATCAAGGGCCGCATCGTAGCCTTCTCCAACACCCAACATTCCGATGCAAAAGCCGCCCGCAAGAAGGCGGTATGGCCGATACACGGACCCGACAATTCCCCGCACGACAAGGCATTCCGGGAAACGGCAGTTGTGCAGGCGCGATCGATGTGATGTGCTGCGGGGGGACTTATTGCTCACCTTTGATGCCGGGAAGCGGTGCGCAGGTCATGATCCTTGCATCCGCGGCGGCGTCGATGAAAGCCAGGCGCGCGGTGGCGTTGGATATCTGGCCCAGCACGGCGGCCGCACAAATCTCTCTTGCGAATTCGTGTTTCGTTCGGGATCCGACCCAGTCGTTCGCCAGGAAAGCCAGTGCCTCTTCCGGGCCGCGGATGATTTGAGGCGAGCGCATATCGATCTGCACATAAACCGGTTCGATCCACTCTTTAGTAATATCTGTTGCCGGGATCATTGCCGTGCTCCTTCAAGCGATTTGGTTTTGGGGATAGAGGCCCGCGCGAGAGCGGGCGCCGTCGGCTTTTGCAGCGGCGCGAAGTCCGCAGGGGTAATCGTTTCGCGTTCGAGCAGCATGTCTGCACCTTTGCACAGATCGTCGCGGTGGGAGCTGAGGATGCCTTTGGCGGTCCTGTAGGCCTCATCGATCATGGTCCGGATAGCGATGTCGACCTCGCGGGCCGTTGCTTCCGCATAATCCCTCGGGTGCAAGCCCGGTTGCTGGTCGTTCAGCCATTGCATGCGTTGCGGTTCCAGTATGGCCTGACCAATCGACGGATCCATGCCGAAACGCGTGACCGTCTCCCTGGCGATATCGGTTGCCTTGGCGAGATCGTCGGCCGCTCCGGTGGAAATTTCCCCGAAGACCACATCTTCGGCCGCGCGTCCCGCCATCAGCGCGACCATTCTTTCCTTCAGTTCTCCCGTCGTGATCAGGAACCGGTCTTCGGTCGGCCGCTGGAGCGTATAGCCGAGCGCTCCGATCGACCGTGGAATGATCGAGACCTTCTGGACAGGATCCGTCGTGGCCAGATTGGCGGCGGCGAGCGCGTGGCCCATTTCGTGATAGGCGACGCGCTCGCGCTCGGCCGGGTTCAGGAGCCGGCTGCGGCGTTCCGAACCGGCAATGATTCGCTCAACGGCGGCGACGAAATCCTCGGTGACGACGTTCTCGCCGCCGCGCCTCGTGGCGAGGATCGCAGCCTCATTGACGAGATTGGCAAGGTCCGCTCCGGTGAAACCGGGCGTGAGGCCTGCGATGTCGCCGAGCTTCACGTCCTTCGAAAGAGTGACCTTGCGGGTATGGATCCCCAGAATGTCTTCGCGTCCCTTCCGGTCGGGCCGGTCGATGACGACCTGGCGGTCGAAGCGGCCTGCGCGAAGCAGGGCGGCATCGAGGACTTCAGGCCGGTTGGTGGCCGCAAGCAGAACGATACCGACACGCGGGTCGAAACCGTCCAGCTCGGCAAGCAGCTGGTTGAGCGTCTGTTCCTTCTCGTCGTTGCCGCCGTAGCCGCCAATCGCGGACCGGGCGCGCCCGAGCGCATCGAGCTCATCGATGAAGATGATGCAGGGTGCGGCCTGGCGGGCCTGTTCGAACAGATCGCGTACCCGGGCAGCGCCGACGCCCACGAACATTTCTACGAATTCCGAGCCGGAAATGGAGAAGAAGGGCACGTTGGCCTCGCCGGCAATGGCGCGGGCGAGCAATGTCTTGCCCGTTCCCGGCGGGCCGACGAGCAGGATGCCTTTGGGGATACGGGCGCCGAGGCGACCGTACTTGTCGGTTTCCTTCAGGAAGGAGACGATTTCCTGCAGTTCCGCCTTTGCCTCGTCCGCCCCGGCGACGTCGTCGAAGGTGACGCCGGTCTTCCGTTCGAGATAGACCTTGGCCTTCGACTTGCCGATATTGATCAGCCCTCCCATGCTCTGGCCGCCGGCGATGCCGCGGAACATCAGCGCCCAGATTCCGACGAAGAAGGCGGCAGGAAGGATCCAGGAAAGAACGGTGGTCAGGATGTTGCTGTCCGTACCGCCGGAGACTTTCACGCCGGCCTTCTGGAAAAGCTCGGCGGTCGCAGGATCGACGCGCGCGGCGATGAAGGTCGTCTTGCCGTCCTGCGGCGCCTTGAACTGGCCCTCGATCATGGTTTCCGTCAGCGTGACGGACTGGATCTTGCCGTCAGAAACCATCTGCATCACGTCGGTATAGCTGAGCTGTGCGATGTCGCGATAACCAAGCCATGCTTGAAGGGCGAAGAAGAGCGTCAGCGCTATGATAATATAGCCGATATTGAAGGTTTTGCTATTCACGGCGGCCTCCGGTCATCGAGTAGACCGCAATTTCTCATGGGTACACCACCCGTGCTTTGATAAATCGCAACAAAGGGGGTGTCGGCGTAGAGATTACCCTCAGGTCACCGGTGCCGTCGACTCGACCAGCGCATCTTTCACAGCCTGTCCGAGATTGCGAAGGATGTCCCAATCGGCGGCAAGCCGTCGCGATGCCACGTGCCACCGCGTGTCGTCCTGGCGCTGTTCCGGAGGCCAGGCCGAAACCTGTGCCTGATAGAGCAACAGGGTCTGGTTGATGGTGAGCTTCCGGTCGAAACGGCGTGCCGTCCGACGGGCCGCTTCGATGAGTGCGCGGCAGTCGCCCGCGTTCCGGGAGCGTAGCCAATGCAGGGCGGCCGCGAATGCCTCCGTTGGGGCCTCGGCGGGCAGAAGCCGGCCATTCTCACCATCTCGAACCATTTCCCGCGCGCCGGGCGCATCGAGGGCCACAACGGGAACGCCGGCCGTCATTGCCTCGGCAAGCACCATGCCTTGCGTTTCCGACAGCGACGAAAAGGCGAAGACGTCCATCGCGGCATAGGCATCCGCCAGTTCCTGTCCGCGCAACACGCCCATGAAATGGACACGTTTCGCAAAGTTGGAGGAATTGAAGGAAGCGGTGAGGTGATCCTTCATCTCACCGTCGCCAGCGACCAGGAAATGGGCATTCGGTTCGCTCGACAGGAACTGCTCCACCGCATTGGAGAGATAGGTGAGGTTCTTTTCCGGCGCCAGGCGTCCCACATGCCCCACGCAGAAAGCCTGTTGCGGAATACCGGCAGCGGCTCTTCCGGACAAGCGGTCCCCCTTGCCGAAAAGCATCGGTTCGACCCCAGTCGGAATCACCTGGATGGGTCTCTCGACGCCGTTCTCGGTCAGGAAATGCGCCATGCTCTCGCTCGGGGCGATGACCGCGTTGCACAGGTCGCAATAGCCGATCATGAGGCTCACCACCAGTTTGCGAAGCGGCTGAACATCTTGGGCGACGTAATGTCCGTAAAGTTCGTAGCGCGTGTGATAGGTATACACGATCGGTAATTGCCGAGAGGCCGCCACTCTCAATGCCGCATCTCCGAGCAGAAACGGATGATGGGAGTGCACGATATCCGGACCGAAGGCGTCGAGAGCCTGATGCAGTGGGGCGATCAGCGGCAGGGGCAGCGAGAAGTCCGTATCGTTGATGTGCTTTATGGCCGGGACCCGGATTACATCCGCCTCGTCTGGGGGCATATCCGGGAATTCCGGCGCAATCACCAGGACGCGATGCCCCAAGTCTCGTAAGCCCGCCGAAAGCGAAGCGACGCTGTTCGCCACGCCGCCGACATGCGGGGTGAAGGTGTTCGTGAACATGACGATGTTCATGGCGCGTAAGCGTCTTCGCTAGATGGCGACATGGGATTTCCTATCGGCGCGCGATGGCGGGCCAGAGCGACCTGAACGGGGCGGGCAGTCCGTCGATGAGCTTGGCGGTCAGGCCGGGATCGAGTTCCTTCCACAGCAGGTCGAAAACGGCCTCCGCGGTTGCTTTCGGATCGCGCGGAAACTGGGGTGGCAGGTGCTCTGCCACATGCTGCATAAATTTCTCGACGTTTCGCGCATCGTGTCTTTCGGTGCCGAGATGCCAACCCTCGAAATAGATCCCGCGGACGAGGATCGGGAACTGGGCGGATAGGTGAACGGCCTGTTCGATTGTAAGCTGGTCGCGCAAGGCCTGGAGCACCGCGCGAAGCGCGCTATAGGCCTGATGGCGATCCTGGAAATGATGCTCGTCCTCGAGTTTCTTCAGCCAGAGGTTTGTCTGCTGAATGGTGTGATCGAGAGCCGCAACTTGAGTATCGCTCATTTTAACCTCCGGTTTTAGAACGCGCCGCATTGGCCGAGACGAGAATGCGAATACTATTGGACACGACTGCGCCAGTTGCGGACGTCCTCGGACGTCACGCGAATATGGCCGGTCGGATCGAATTGTTTTCCGTCGAACTTGTCGCTTGCGATCCGGCTGAAGACTTCGATATGTTCCTGCAGCCTGAACTCGTCGGCGCGCGGAGGATCGGCAATGGCCTCCAGCGCATTGTGGGTAACCACGACAACTTGGTCGCCGATCCCTGTATCCATCAACAAACGCCCCTCCTGTCCGGAGGATGTCAAAAATCCTGACTTCAGCTTTAGCGGCATGGTGACCTCCCTTTTGGGTTGAAAGGTCAGACTACGCGCATCAGCGGCGTCATCAGTGATCAAGATCAATCCGGGCACTTAAATCGAGTGGTCACGGATGGGATGCACGGCGAGGTCTCGCGCAGATCGGTGAGGGCGCGCGACGCGGCGCCGCTTATGGCGCGGGCGGGAGCGCCGGTGGTCCTCCAATCGGAAGAACCACCGTTTGGTTAGCTCCGACGCAAGGAGGTAGAGAAGGCTGATTGCGACGAGGCCGGCCATCATCGATGCCGGAAGAGGGACGAAGCTGAACCAGTCGGCGATGGGCAGGAAGGGCAATGCGAATGCGACCGCCACGACCAACGCCGTCAGCCCGGCAAGAATCCTCGCCGGGCGGCTCCGCCAGAAATGCTTACGCGTGCGTATGATGAAGACGATCAGCAATTCCGTCAGTAGGGATTCGATGAACCAGGCGGTCTGGAAGCGTTCTTCACCGGCGCCTGCGATCAGTATGAGAAAGCCGAAGGTCATGAAATCGAACAGCGAACTGACCAGGCCGAAAGTAACCATGAAACGGCGCACGGAGCCGATTTCCCAATGGCGCGGCTTGCGCCTGTCTTCCTCGTCAACATTGTCGGTGGCAATCGCGAAGGACGGAATGTCGGAGAGGAAATTGTTGAGCAGGACCTGCTGGGCGAGCAGCGGCAGGAAGGGGAGCGCCATTGAGGCCAGCGCCATGCTGATCATGTTGCCGAAATTGGCGCTGGTGGTGATCGAGATGTATTTCATCGTGTTGGCGAAGGTCGTACGGCCGTCTTCGACACCTTTTATCAGAACGCCAAGATCGCGTTTCAGCAGGACCATGTCCGCGGCTTCCCGCGCGACGTCCACGGCACTGTCGACCGAAATGCCTATGTCGGCTTCATGCAGTGCGGGGGCGTCGTTGATCCCGTCGCCGAGATAACCGACGACATGGCCACGCGAGCGGAGTGCGGCGACGATGCGTTCCTTCTGGTTGGGGTCGATCTCGACGAACAGGTCGACATGCCCGGCCTTCGCCGTAAGCCCGGCCGACGAAAGCTGCGACACGTCCGCGCCGGTCAGGATCCGGTCCGGCGGAAGACCGATCGAGGCGGCGAGATGCGCCGCGACATAGCGGTTGTCACCGGAGATCATCTTGACCTCGATGCCGCGCGCGGCGAGGTCCTTCAGGCATTCCCCTATCCCTTGTTTCGGCGGATCGAGGAAAAGCAGGAAACCTTCGAAGCAGAGACCAGCCTCGTCCGCCCGGCCATAGGGACCTGGTGAGGAAAGTTTCCGGGTTGCAAGGCCGAGTACGCGAAAACCCTCTTCGCTCCAGATGCGGAACTTTTCCTCGATCGCCCGTCGTTTCTCCTCGTCGAGCGGTATTTCTCCCTCGGCGCTGCGGGACATGCCGCAAATCGCCAGGACATTGGCGACGGCCCCCTTGCAGATCAACATCGTTTCCCCTTCCGGCGAAGTGACGATGACCGAAAGACGCTTGCGGAGAAAGTCGTAGGGCACCTCGTCGCGTTTCAGGAAGGCAGGTTCCCGCGGATCGATTGCCGGTGCGGCGACGATGGCCTCATCTAGCGGATTGGCCATTCCGCTCTGCAGGGTGGCGTTGAGGCGGGCAAGCAGCAGCACTCCCTCCGACGCCTGCCCGTCCGAATCCATCCATCCATCGAGATGGATGACCCCTTCGGTCAGCGTCCCGGTCTTGTCGGTGCAGAGGATATCCATGCTGCCGAGGTTCTCGATTGCCTCCAGCCGGCGCACGATGACGCCGTTGGCGGCCATGGTGCGGGCGCCGCGGGCGAGCGTGACGCTGATGATGGCGGGCAGCAATTCGGGCGTTAGCCCGACGGCAAGCGCCAGCGAAAAGAGGATGGAATCGATCAGCGGACGTCCAAGCAGGGCATTGGTGAAGAAAACCACGATGACCATGACGAACATGATCTCGGTCATCAGCATGCCGAACCGGCGGATGCCTTGAGCGAACTCGGTCTCCGGAACCTGGCGTTCGAGGCTTGAGGCGATCGCGGCGAATTCGGTGCGGATGCCGGTTTTCGCGACCAGCACCGATGCGGTGCCGCTGCGCACCGAGGTGCCAGCGAAGACGACATTGTTTCGCCGGGCGAGGGGCGCGCCGGATTCCGCGACACCCGGTGTCTTGACGACCGGGAAGGTCTCCCCGGTAAGAACTGCCTCGCTGACGTTGAAATCACGCGCTTCGAGGATGACGCCGTCGGCGGGAATCAGGCTGCCGGCGGAAAGATGCAGCACGTCGCCCGGCACGACCCCGTCGGCGAGGATGACGGTTTCGACACCGTCCCGGACGACGACGGTCTTCTGCGACAGCCGCTGCCTCAGTTTCTCGGTTGCCTGCGATGCACCGTATTCCTGGAAAAAGCCGAGCAGGGAACTGGCCAGCACGATGATGGAGATGATGATCGCTTCATGCGCCTCGCCCACCGAGGCGGAGATCGCCGCGGCCGCGACCAGTATCAGCACCAGTGGGCTCCGGAACTGCCGGCCGAGAACCCTTAGCGCCGAGAGGCTTCGGTTATTTTCGAGCGAATTCGGTCCGGTGCTCTTCAGTCTCCGAGCCGCCTCGGATGCCGACGGGCCAGCCGCCGAAGCCTGCAGCGTGGCCAGGACCACGTCTTGCGGCAGCGACCAGTATGGCGGTGTCCCGTTATCGGCGCCCGTTCCCATTCCCCAATCCTTCCCGAAGAGACTCATGACAGACTTTGGAGATGATCATGCGGAGAAGGCTACATCGCTTTGACGTTCGTCAAAGGTAGAAGCCGGGCGGCGGCACGGGCATATCCAGAGGCTGAACGACCTCGATACTGTCGTCTACCCGCTTCACGCCGGTGGTGTTTTCCGCCGCGACCCGCAGAGCCGTCTTCTCCCGCCCTTCGAGGGCCACCACACCCTCGGCGACGCGTATGGCTATCGCATCGCCCCAGCGATGCTTCGCCAGTTCCGTTTCGAGCGCATTTCGGATGTCCGCATCGGCCTTCGTCGCGGAATATCCGGCAAGTTCTCTGATGAGAGCGCCCATGATTTCGGCGGCGACCTCGACCGTGGTTTCGGGCTCCACGCTGACGGCAGGGGAGGACATCACCTCTCCCACGTCCTTTCCGAAGGACTTGGCATAATCCTCCGCCAATGTGCCGCGCGAGGGAAACAGGGTTCGCCGGAGCCCGTGATGGGCGCCGGTGTGAAACTCGCCCCGCCGCAGGACGTCGCCCACGACCGGCAGTCCGTTGACGCGCCGGTCCAGCATCGTAGTGGCCGCCTCCCAAATCTTCGCCTCCGGCCCGATCGTCGTCGGGTTGGGTGTCATGATGGATCGAACCGACAGCATCCTCGCTCCTCCTGTTCCGGGACAGCGCGAAAGATGTGAGCCGTGATCGGTCGCATGACATTGACCGGTGTCAACTGGCCCGGGTTGACCCCAGTCAATGTGTAGCCGCCGGAAAGCCGGAAGATCAAAACTAAAAATGGCTTGCCCGATGTCCGCGAGCCAGAGGTGGAGCGACGATATGGAATTGGATTATAAGGTAGGGGTTCTGGGTGCCGCAGACGTCTATCGTGCCTTTGCAGTTATCCAGCATGTCTTCTCCGATCTCGATCTCGAGAAATGGAAGGCTTTGACGGCGACGGCAGAACTGCGCAACGATTGGCTCGTCGTGAAGGATGCCCGTGGTTATATCCGCGGCCTTTGTTACGTCTTCACGCGCAGTCGCGGCGTCTCCGGATTGCAAATGGAAATTCCGATCTTCGCCTCTGTTAGCCTTTTCGACGAGCAAGGCGTCGCCAGGCGGCTTTTCGAATTTGCCAAGGCTCGCGCAAAGTTGGAAGCCTGCTCCATGATCCACTTCTGGTCCGGGGGATCAAAGAAGTGGAGCAATCTTGCCGCGCTCATTGAGGCGGATTGCTTGAACGATGGGCTGGTTTACGATTTGAGCACTGATAGCCGCAACGCGCTTCACCCGATCTTGCCGGTGAAGATGTAACCGACGCCTCGCACCGCCTTGATGAGTTGGGGGCGTTTGGCATCCGTCTCGATCTTGCGGCGCAGGCGCACGATCTGGGCGTCGATCGTCCGGTCGAAGGCTTCGAGCTGCCGGCCGCGTGTCTCGTCCATCAGGAAATCGCGGGTCAGCACCCGGCCGGGATGTTGGGCGAAGGTGGCCAGCATATCGAAGTCGCCAGTCGTCAGCTCGACCTCGTGGCCCTCATCGACATGCAATCGGCGGCGCGACAGATTGAGCGTCCAACCCTCGAAACAGATGATCTTTTCGTCGATCTCCTCGGCCTTCGTGGCGGCCGGCTGGCGTCGCCTGAGGATCGATTTTAGCCGCGCATGCACCTCGCGTAGATGGAAGGGCTTGGCGATATAGTCGTCCGCGCCGATCTCGATGCCGATGATCCGGTCGATGACGTCGCCGCGGCCGGTCAACATCATGATCGGGATGTCTGATTGGGTCCGGATCTCGCGGGCGAGGTCGAGCCCGTCCTGACCGCCGGGCAATGAGAGGTCGAGAAGGACGATGTCGACCTCGTTCCGCTTGAGATGGCGGTGCATTTCCTGGCCGTCGGAGGCGGTGCTGACGATGTATCCTTCGCCCTCGAAATAGCGTGTGAGCAGCTGGCAGATTCTCGGGTCGTCGTCGACGACGAGGATATGAGTGGAATTGGTCGGAGAGGAGCTCATTGATCGAAAACCGCCGTTACGGACTGTTACACAATCGAACCGTCTTTCACACCCTTGGCATCCGCATGTTACCTTCGCCGGATCAACTGCCGCCATCAAAACCACGGAGGCGGTATTATGTTCGCGGCAAGTTATACTGGTGCTTCACATACGCCAAAGGCAGTCCATGTCTATAGGACAAATTGCCTACACGCTCTCTTCTCCAAGCAGCCTGCCGAACATCTGATGGCGGGGCAATCGCTGTTTTTCGAGGGAGACGATGCAAACCACGTTTTCGAGGTTCTTGACGGGACACTAAGAATTTTCCGGATCATCTCCGACGGCCGGCGCGTCATTACCGGTTTTCTGGATGCGCGGGATGTCATTGGCGTGTCGCTTCGCGCACGCTACCTCTATAGCGCGGAAGCCATTACCCCTTCGACCGTAAGACGGTTGCCTCGCCGGCATTTCGACGCTGCGGTCGTATCCAACGACGAGTTGCGGCCTGAAGTCTTTGCCCGGGTATCCGATGAGATGGCGGCGGCCCAGGATCAAATGGTGCTTCTGTCATGTAAGAGCGCCGAAGAACGTCTTTGCTCCTTCCTTCTCAAATATCTGAAGCGGATCACTATTCCGGGTGAACGGCAGGCCACCTTAGAGCTCCCGATGAGCCGCCTGGACATGGCCGATTATCTTGGCCTGACGATCGAGACTGTATCCCGAACGGTGACAAAACTGATCAACAAAGGCGTTCTCAGCATCAAGGATCCCGGGGTTCGTCATTCGATCCGGATCGAGAAGCCGCGAATGCTCGCACAGCTTGCCGGCGACAGCGACGAGCATGCAGACGACTGACGGGAAGGGTCAATCCAACGGAGCGATGCCTTCACCAAATCAAAGTGAAACAGTCAAATCGACGCCGCTCACTACAGGCCTTGTTTTTCTGGTCTTTCCGCTCCAAGCAAGACGTCAGTGGATCCGGGCCGGGCGAGCGATTGTTGCACTCGTCAATGCCATCCCTGTGGAACACCTTGTATCTCAGTCACGCCGTCGACTATATCCGCAGCCGGGGCATCGTCATCGCCGACGACGTGCCTACCCAGGTCACACCACCGCCATGGGCACGTATCGCGCTGACCGCAGGCTACCTCTGGTGTCCGTCGTCGAGTGATTCAAGATTTTTTGAGCTTCGGAATGTCCGGGCCGGAGGTTAGCTCCGGCACGTAGCCGGCGAAAGCTGCCACCAGGGTGAGCACGATGCTGGCGAGAAGGGCAAGGATCTTCAGGCTGGTTCTCATGTCTCGGTCCTTTTCAGTTGGCCGGTTTCATCATCATCTGTGTGGCCAGGACGCCGGATGATGTCTCGTCAGAGCTCGGAATGTTGATCGCAGTGTGCGGTTCGACCCGGGTCGGAACGGCATCGGGCGCAGGCGACGGATCGCCGAGCGCCATGCGCATGGCGAATTTCCTGCTGCTGGTCGACGATGATTTCCTGCGCGATGCGCTTGAGCCGCTCGTCATTACCGTAGCGTAGATAGGAGCCTTTTCTTTCCTGTAAAAGGGGAACGAATGCGTAGCGATTGATGACGGCCATCAGAGTCATGATGGCGACCAAACCAATTTCCATGAGAAGTTTCGACGGGTGAGGCGATTGCCAATCGGTCGGCAGATGGCCAATAACGAGAAAAGTATTGGCTGCGCCGCTTGGGAGAACCAGCGCAACAGCAATGTGTCCCAACGTCGAAAATCTGCGCATCGTCGAGGCCGCATGACGGCGTAGCTCAGTCAGCTTATCTAGTCGCTCGCATTGTGGGCGGGCCTGACCATCGCTCACAATTAATTGGAATCCATCTGCTTCTTGGGTGCTAGGATCGAAATGAGCTTCCAGCCGAGCAGCAGAGCGGCAAGGGCAGATAGGATCAGCCAAGTCACGTTGCCGAGGAGGTCCGCGACCATCTGGACGCTTTTGCTGAATGCAAGTCCGAGCCCCATATAACCGGCAACCCAAACCGCCTCGCCCAAGATACCCCAAGTTGAGAACCGGATCCACGAATAGCCGTTCATCCCTGCAAACACATTGATCCAGGGACCAAGGGGGCTGAGCAACCAGCGGCTCAGGAATATGCCTGCATCTCCCCATCGATTTTCAAACTTCTCGGCTCCTCGGAGCGCTTTCTTCAGCCAGCCGGTCTTTTCGGCGGTCTCGAACAAACGGGTCGAGGCCATGCGGCCCAGGAGATATCCGCCCTGATCACCTGCGGCAGCGCCGGCAAGTCCAGCTGCGAAGAAAGGCAGAAACGTCAACTCGCCTTGCTCGACGAAAGATCCGATCGCGAGCATGATGAGGGAGGTGGGGAAGGGCACTCCGAAGCAGTTCACCATGAGGATCAGGAACAGGGCGACAGCGCCTTGTTCATTGACGAGGATGACCAGTTGCTCCGCCATTCTATTGCCCAGTGCGATCGCCGCCGGTTTCGGAAGCCTGCTTGCGATCGGCGGCGATGGCTGCTTCGAGTGCCTTTCGTGCCTCCTCGAATGATTTGCCTTGCTCGGCGGCGACTTCGCTCAGGGGACGTGGGTCGCGGATGCCGATCGGAAGCCCCAGCGCGGTCTGAAGAACGACCGGGGAGATCCCATAAGAATGAGCCACATAACCGAGCGGCATCCATCCTTCGATCGGCTCGTTTTGGTGGGCCGACCAATAGATCGTACGGACAACGAGACGCACCGCAAGTACTCCGGAAACGGTTGCTGCCAGCAGGAAAGCTGAAAGCAAGACCACGAAAAGTTTCCGTTCGCGAGGACCCTTCACAGATATCACCCAATCGGCTTGCGCAGCGTCAATTGAAACCGCGCAAGCGCTATCAATTTTCGTCCCGCTGCTGGACATATCCGGTCAAGACTGCACACACGCCGTTCAGAACCCGCGGTCGCGGCGATGTTCCCAAGGGCTGACATAACCATCCTTGTCCGCATCGGCAGCCTTGTGGCGAGCTTGTGCCGCGTCCATAAACTCAACTTTGCTGACGGCGTCGTTCTTGTCCGGATCCATCTCGGCGAAACGGGCTTCTCGTCTCGCTTGTATTGCAGACTGGCGCTGCTGGTTCCAACCCCACTGGGGCCCCATTCGCACGGCAAGATATTCTTCCTTGGTGATCTGGCCGTCGTCATCGGCATCCATCGCGATGAAGACGTCGTCTGCCATTGCGGCCGCTTCGTCATCGCTGATCCTGCCGTCGTCATTCTGATCAATGATCATACCACGGCCGAAGCCGGGAAACCGGCCACCGGATCCATCCATCATGCCTGGCCCCATGTGCCAGCCGTTCCATGGGCCGCCCCATTGTGCAAAGGCACCGGTAGCGGCAAAGACTGCAAACGCGGTAACGGATACGCGGATGACGTTCTGAACGTTCATGTGCTTTCTCCTTTTCCTGGTTGGTTTCCGGAAGAAGAGAGCATCCCTACGATCACCACATTGATGTTGATCAACCAACAGAAAGCTTGCCTGTTTGTACGTATTCTCCGTTTGCGATTGATCTGAATCACGGAAGAAGCAGCGATGTTTCGCTATCGTCTTCCGATGATCCCAATAAGGAGACTCGAAATGAACGGCCATCCCTCGGCCTGGCCGCACCGCGAAGATCCTGCTCAATCCCTGCAGAATTTTTGATAGAGGATTGCCATGATCTCCATAACCGCGGGATCGGCGATGAAATAATAAAGTGTGCGGTGATCCCGGCGGAAATCCACGATGCCCTCCTTCTTCAATTTGGCGAGATGCTGTGACATGGACGTCTGCGGGATGCCGGTCGCCTCTATGATCGACGATACATTGCGTTCTCCATAGGCAAGTTGGCACAAAATGAGCAATCGGTGCGAGTTTGCCAGCCCACTGAGGAATTCAGCGGCATCATCCGCCTTTTCGGCGATGGCCTCGGCAATTTTCATGGAAGCCTCTTTACATTTCATATTTGATTAATATCATAAAAACATGAATTAAATATCCGGTCAAACGACATCGTTTGCCTGAACATCATTCAAATGTAGGGCCAGCTCGGCCCAGGCGGAAGAACGTGGGACGTAATCTCGGTTGACCGGCGTCAAGGCGGTCGACGATCACGTATCCGAAGCTTGAACAAGAATATCGAAGCGGGACAGTGAACGCTGTCACGGCGACGGCGTGTGTCTGCCGTCTGGAAGATGCAACAGAAAACGAGAGAAAAGAAAATGACCCTTGATCGTTCGGTTCTCGCCTTTGCAGGCGTCATGGTGCTCTTGTCCGTCGCCCTGACCTACTGGGTGTCGGCCTACTTCGTCTGGCTGACGGTATTCGTCGGAGCCAACCTGCTGCAGTCGGCCTTTACCGGTTTCTGTCCTGCAGCCATCGTGTTCCGCAAATTCGGCATTCGCCCCGGGACTGCATTTTGAGGCTTCGCTCATGCGACTGCTGATCCTAACCGCCACCCTTCTGCTAGCAGGCACGGCGAATGCGGAGACCATGAAGGCGGAGCCCGTCACCATTACCGAGTGGAAGGCGGTCTACGGCACGATCGAGGCACGTAACATTGTCCCGGCTCGCGCCCGCCTGGGCGGCACGGTCACCCAGCTTAGCGTGACTGAGGGAGATGTCGTCAAGGCAGGACAGAAGATCGCAATGGTCGAAGACGAAAAGCTGGGCTTCCAGATTGCGGCCCTTGATGCCCAGATCGGCGCGCTGCGATCCCAACTTACGGCAGCTCAGGCCGACCTGGCGCGCGGCGAAACCCTCGTGGAGCGTGGCATCGTCACGCAGCAGCGGCTTGATGAGCTTCGCTCACAGGCAGGAGTCCTGCAGAATCAGATCACGGCAACCGAGGCCCAGCGTTCCGTTGTCATTCAGCAGCAGTCGGAGGGGGAGGTGGACGCACCCGCGGGCGGGAAAGTTCTGACCGTCCCAATGACCCGGGGAGCAGTCATCATGGCTGGCGAGCCGGTCGCTACGATCGGAGGTGGCGGGCTGTTCCTTCGCCTGTCCATCCCGGAGCGCCACGCAAGCGCGCTCAGCCAGGAAGCCGAAATCAGGGTCAATATCGATGGGCGGCAGATCGCTGGAAAACTTGCGAAGATCTATCCGCAGATCGAGAACGGACGGGTCACTGCGGATGTCGAAGCCGGCGAGCTCGATACCGCCTTCGTCAATGCGCGCGTTCTCGTGCAGGTTCCGATCGGAGAGCGGCAGGCCCTGCTCGTGCCGGCAAATGCCGTCGTCAACCGCAACGGCGTCGATTTCGTCTCGGTGCATGAAGATGGCGAGACCGTTGAACGCGCTGTCGTTTCCAGCGAGACGATAGGTCGACCCGACGGCGCCTATCGGGAAATTCTGACCGGACTTGCCGTCGGCGACGAAGTCGTCCTGCCATGACGCCGGAACCTCATCGTTATGGCATAGCCGGACGCCTGACCGGCGCATTCATCCGTTCCCCGCTGACGCCTCTCTTCCTGTTGGCTGCGCTCGCTTTCGGGTTGATCGCTCTTGTGACGTTGCCCCGCGAGGAAGAACCCCAGATTTCCGTTCCAATGGTCGACATTCATGTCCAGGCGAACGGCCTCAAGGCGGAGGACGCGGTCAAGCTGATCGCCGAGCCCCTGGAAACGATCGTGAAGGGCATCGATTCAGTCGAGCATGTCTATTCGCAGATCCAGGACGACCAGGTCCTCGTTACGGCACGCTTTCTGGTCGGCACTTCGCCCGATACGGCGGTGCTGCGTGTTCACGACAAGATCCAGGCCAATATGGATCGCATTCCGGTCGGCATCCCGGCACCGCTCGTGGTCGGTCGCGGCATCGATGACGTTGCGATCCTGTCCTTCATGCTTTCACCGACGGCGGACGCCGCCGGCCGCATCACGCCCAACGATCTGACGCGTGTCGCAAGGGAAGTCCGCACGGAATTGTCCAAGGCCGAAAATGTCGGCCTGACCTATCTGGTCGGTGAGGCGGATGAGACGATCCGTATCGCACCCGATCCGCAAAAGCTCGCCCTTTACGGCGTCACACTGCAGCAGCTTGCCCAGAAGGTTTCCGGCGCCAACCAGGCCTTTCCGGCCGGGACGCTGCGCGACATGGGCGAACAGATCGGGCTCGTTGCGGGCGAGACCCTGGAGACGCCTGCGCAAATTGGCAACCTGTTGGTCACGACCCGCGACAACCGGCCGGTCTATGTCCGCGATGTGGCCGATATCGGGCTGGCGTCGGATTCGAACGAAAGCTTGGCGTTCCGTCTCGTCCGTGACGACGCGAACCTGAAACGTCTTCCGGCCGTCACCGTCGCCATTGCCAAACGCGCCGGCTCCAATGCCGTCGACGTGGCGGGCGCCCTCATCTCGCGGATCGAGGCCCTCAAGGGATCGCTGATCCCCGGGAACATGACGGTCAGCATCACCCGCGACTACGGGGAAACGGCGAATGAAAAGGCCAACGAACTCCTCCTGCATCTCGGGCTGGCAACGGTATCGATCATCGTCCTTGTCGGCCTCGCCATTGGCTGGCGGGAGGCTGCGGTCGTGGCGATTGTCATCCCGATCACCATTCTCCTGACATTGTTCGCCTCGCAACTAATGGGATACACGCTCAATCGCGTCTCCCTCTTCGCCCTTATCTTTTCGATCGGCATCCTGGTCGACGACGCCATCGTGGTGATCGAGAACATTTCGCGACACTGGGCCATGGCGGACGGGCGCAGCCGCCATCAGGCGGCTATCGAGGCGGTCGCCGAAGTCGGCAATCCGACGATCGTTGCGACGCTGACGGTCGTCGCAGCCCTTCTCCCGATGCTGTTCGTTTCGGGCATGATGGGCCCCTATATGAGCCCGATCCCGGCGAATGCGTCCGCCGCCATGATTTTCTCGTTCTTCGTCGCGGTGGTCGTGACGCCTTGGCTGATGGTGAAATTCGCCGGCAGGACCACCGCGCATGGCGGCGACAGTCATGCGCAGGGAGGCGTGGTCGGCCGGATCTATTCGGCGATGGCCCGCCCGATCCTCGGCTCCAAGAGGAGAAGCTGGATCTTCCTTCTCGTGATCGGCGCCCTCACGCTCGGTTCGCTTTCGCTGTTCTACACGGAAGACGTGACCGTCAAGCTGCTGCCCTTCGATAACAAGTCGGAGCTTTCCGTCGTGATCGACCTGCCGGAGGGTTCTTCCGTCGAGGCGACGGATGCCGTGGCGCAAGCCGTGGCGCGGACGGCTATGGAGTTTCCGGAGGTGCATTCGGCCGGAACCTATGCCGGAACCGCGGCGCCCTTCAATTTCAACGGCCTCGTCCGGCACTACTACCTGCGCGCCGGCAGCGAGCAGGGAGAAGTGGCGCTCGAACTGCTTCCGAAATCGGACCGGCCGCGCAACAGTCATGATCTCGCCGTCGCGATCCGCCAACGCCTGGCCGGGATCGCGGTGCCCGCCGGCACGAGCCTGAAGGTTGTCGAACCGCCGCCGGGGCCGCCCGTGATCTCAACTCTGCTGGCGGAAATCTACGGCCCGGACGCCGAGACCCGGCGGCAGACGGCTGCCAGGGTGGAAGAGGCGTTCCGCGCCGTTCCCTTCATCGTCGATGTCGACAATTCCTATGGAGAGCCGGCACGGCGCCTGAGGGCGACCATTTCGACCGACGATGCGGAGTTCTTCCACGTAGAGGAAGCCGACGTGCTGGATACGCTTTCTATCCTCAACGGCGGAAGGACGGTCGGCTATTCCCATCGTGGCGGCGGCAGGCCGCCTATCCCGATCCGTCTGGAATTGCCCAAGAGCAGGCGGATCATGGACGAACGCTTCCTGACGACGCCCATTCCGGCGAACGTGCTGCCGGGTGAGCGCGGCGTGGTTGAACTCGGCGATGTCGTCAAGCGCGAGGAGGAGAAGGCGTCCTATCCAGTCTTCCGGCACAACGGCCGCGCCGCCGAGATGGTGACGGCGGAGCTGGCCGGGACCTACGAGGCGCCTCTTTACGGCATGATCGCCGTCCAACGGGCCATTGATGCTCAGGACTGGGCCGGCCTGACGAAACCGACCATCGCGCTGCACGGCCAGCCCCTGGACGAATCCGGGTCTACCCTTCTGTGGGATGGGGAATGGGAAGTGACCTGGGTCACCTTCCGCGACATGGGAGCCGCCTTCGGCGTTGCGCTTCTCGGCATCTATATCCTCGTCGTCGCCCAGTTCGCGTCGTTCAGGCTGCCATTGGTCATCCTTACCCCCATTCCGCTAACTTTCATCGGTATACTGTTCGGGCACTGGCTCTTCGGCGCCCCGTTTTCGGCGACCTCGATGATCGGCTTCATTGCGCTTGCGGGCATCATCGTGCGCAACTCGATCCTGCTCGTCGACTTCATCCGTCACAGTGCGCCGTCGGGAAGGCCGTTGACGGAGATACTGATCGAGGCGGGAGCGATCCGCTCCAAACCGATCCTGCTCACTGCGCTGGCGGCGATGATCGGCGCCGCCGTCATCCTGACGGATCCCATCTTCCAGGGACTGGCGATTTCACTTCTCTTCGGGCTCGCCTCGTCGACGCTGCTGACAGTGCTCGTCATTCCGGCGATCTATCGCGTACTGCGGACATGAGGGCGCTCGATTGCGCTTCGATTGATCATAAAACAACCTTCACAAATCGGAGATAGCTGAGACTTCAGAGCTCCCGGATCTGACACCAGCCCTCCACCGGCCCGGCTTAAGGAAATCGACGCTTGCTGCCATCTATCTTGCTCTTTCTGCGCTCCCGCTAGGCCTCGCCGCGATTGCGGAGGCGTCTACGGGTGACTCACTTGCGGAAGGAGCCACAGCGGCAGGAATGGTGGGAATGGCGATAATGGTCGCTCAATTGGGTAGCAGTGGGCGTTTCACGTTTATTTCATGACGGGTGGGGATCGACGTGACGACGGCGTTCCATAAATGGGCCGCTCCTGTCGGTCTGCTTCGGCTCGCCGCCCATCCGGTGCTTTTGGCGGGACCTTTCGATTCCGCCAATCCTATCCCCGTGTTTGCGCGTTTGTTGAACTTGATGACCGCGCCGAAAGTTGCAAGCGGGTGCTCTCGCACTTGCCCTTTTCTTCATGCTCACAATCACTGCAGTCCTGCGCGACCGTTTGCCAATCGGTTACGGACTATCGCGGCTCAGTCACGGTGCTCTTGCTTTGGCTGCGCTGGTTCTTTCGTTGCAGCATATATTGCCTTTGGGAGCCTATGCCGATGTGCCATCGCGCCTTTATTGGCTTGGTCTAACGCTTGGTTTTATTCTGTTCTGGCTATCGAGGCATTTTATGGTCTGGTGTTGATTTCCGCTTCGAATTGACCAGGTTGTGGGTTTCGCAATGATCCAGAAATGCCTCGAATTAGTTATCTGTTTCAGATGCTTCCGGAGGGCAGCCCGGATCAGCGCCAAGTGAAAATTCGGATCAATTCGAAGCGGAAATCAACATAACATAGTAATATCTTGATCGCTTGGCAGACCGAATTCCTCCGCCAGTTCGCTCAGTGCTGCGATGAACGCCTTCTCGGCGGTCGAGCCAGGCAGACGCTCCAGGCGGCGGGTTGAACGCCTATCTCGTTCATGTCCTGTCGCCGGCCGACCTCGGCGCAATCGCCACGACGGGCCGCGCGCGGGCGCGCATAGCCAAAGATGGCCGCGCTAGAAATACAACCTGCGATTTATCATCGATTAACCAGAAGATGCTGTCATTCGGGGAGGTTTGGTTTTGCGTCCTTTTAGACTTGTTGTCACGGAGAAGGATAATGCGCAAATTCCAGGGTTCAACGAGAAGCCCCGAATTCATTCCAGTTGCCTCGATGCGCAGGGTCTTTTTTCATCCATCGCCGATCGGGGCGGCTTGCACGTGGTTCTTTTCGTCAAACTCACCCATGCGGGTGCGAACCGGATGTGAACCAGCCACCAGATGGTACAATCTGCGCCTGCCGCGCGTTGCGTTGATTGGCTGCTTGATGACTGGCGCCGCATACCCTGCCTTGGCGCAGACTGCCTGGACCGGCGCAGCAGGGAACGACGATTGGTTCGACGCCGGAAACTGGGACATGTCTACCGTGCCGGATGCCTCCACCTCTATCGAAGTCGACCCCGGCAACGCAGTGATTTCCGGCAACGCCGCTGAAGGCGACAATGTCTCTATAGGATCTGGAGGGACGGTGACCGTAACAGGAACAGGATCCACGTTGACGACCACGGAAACCCGTACGGATGGGGGAACGTTCACTATCGAGGATGGCGGCCTTGTCACCAACAGCAGCGGCGTCGTAGGTGGCATTGCTACTATCTCAGGCACCGACGCTGGCGGCAATGCATCAACCTGGATCAACAACGACTATTTCGCAGTTGGCGATGGCGGGGCCGGCACACTGAATATCCTCGACGGCGGCAAGGTTATCGTCAACACCGATGCTATCCTTGGCCAATTATTCCACGGCAATGCATTGGTCTCAGGGCCCGGGTCGTCCTGGGAAAATACCGGACGGCTGACCATCGACAACGGAAGTCTGCGTATCGAAGACGGCAGCAGTGTCTCGAACACATTGGGTATCGTCGGTGATTCAGACACTGGTGATGTAGTCGTGACTGGCCCAGGCTCGAGCTGGATCAACACGGGACAGCTGACGGTCGGGAGCTTCGCTACGGGTACTATGCGCGTCGAGAACGGCGCTGCCGTCATCAGCAACCAAGGCTATGTCGGCGCCAGCGTCGGCAGCGATGGAAGTGTCACCGTGACGGGGAATGGCTCCAGCTGGCAGGTGACGGATTTTAACCTCACCCTGGGGAATTTCGGCGTCGGCTCGATGACCATTGACGACGGGGGGCGGGTGTTCGCAAAGACCGGGGTTCGGCTTGGTGTTTCGGCAACTGATGCAATCGGAACGCTGAACATTAATGGCACGCCGGGTGCTCGCGGTGTATTGGAAACCGGTGGATTTCGGGGCGGCATGGGAACCGCCGATCTCACGCTCGATGGGGGCATCGTGCGAGCCATCGATGACAATGCCGCGTTCTTTTCCAACTATGGCACTCAGCAGGTGCAGTTGGGAGCTGGTGGCGGCATCATCGATACCGATGGCCATGACATCGGCATCGCTCCTGTAATTACCGGCGTCGGCCGCTTGACCAAGGACGGCCTGGGCACCCTCACCCTGACCGGCGAAAACATCTATGGTGGCAGCACTACCATCACCGCCGGCACGTTGCAGCTCGGTGAGGGCGGAACGACGGGCTCTATCCTTGGCGACGTGACCGATAACGGCATCCTGGCCTTCAACCGTTCGGATGTCGTGACGTTCGGCGGGACGATTTCGGGAATGGGGGGCGTCTATCAGATCGGCACGGGGCAGACTATCCTCACGGCCGACAGTTCAGGCCTCACCGGTGTTTCACAGGTCCAGAACGGCATCCTTTCGGTCAACGGCATTCTTGGCGGCGCGATGGAAGTCAGAGGCGGGCGGCTTCAGGGCATCGGCCAGGTAGGAGACACCACCAACTTTGCCGGCGGCGTGATCGCACCCGGCAATTCCATAGGCACGCTGACTGTTTCCGGCAATTATATCGGCAATGGCGGTACCCTGGAAATCGAGACGGTGCTGGGGAATGACAGTTCGGCCACAGACAAATTGGTCGTCACCGGAAACACGTCCGGCAACACCAATGTTCACGTGATCAATCTTGGCGGTCTCGGCGAGCAAACTAGCGAAGGCATCAAGATCGTCGATGTCGGCGGAACCTCGGGCGGAGGCTTCACGCTTTTGGGCAGTTACACGTTCGAGGGCGATCCGGCCGTGGTCGCAGGCGCCTATGCCTATCGCCTCTACCAGGGGGGTGTGAGCACTCCCGCCGACGGTGACTGGTATCTCCGTACGGCGCTTCTGAATTCCGGCAGTCCCTGGACCCCGCTCTACCAGGCGGGCGCTCCCGTCTACGAGGCCTATGCCGGGGTGTTGCAGAGCTTCAACGAGCCCGACACGCTGCAACAGCGTCTCGGCAACCGCTCGTGGTCCGACGGCGCGGTCGCGGTGAACACGCCGCCCAATGCCGACAGTGCCGGAATCGGGATGTGGGGGCGAATCTTGGGCCGCCGTACCAGCATCAATCCGAGGGACTCGACGACCGGGGCCAACTATGACGCAGACATCTGGCAATTTCAGGTGGGGGCCGACGGACAGTTCTATTCCGGAGATGCGGGCGATCTGATTGGCGGTCTCTCGGTGCGCTACGGTACAATTTCCGCCGGTGTGTCTTCGATTTTTGGCGACGGTTCGATTAGCAGCACTGGCTATGGTCTGGGCGGATCGATGACCTGGTACGGGAAAACCGGCTTTTATCTCGATGCTCAGTCGAACGCCACCTGGTACGACAGCGACCTTTCCTCTTCCACCGCCGGTACCAGCCTGATTTCGGGCAATAATGGCTTCGGCTATGCATTCGGACTGGAGGCAGGACAACAGATTGCGCTCGGCGCCAACTGGTCAGTTACCCCACAGGCACAGCTGAGCTATTCGGCAGTCAACTACAACGACTTCACCGACCCCTTCGGCGGTGCGGTTTCCCTGACGGACGCACATAAGCTCAGGGGGCGTCTAGGGATCTCTGCCGACTACGAGGACAGCTGGGCCGACAGAACGGGCCAGACAAGCCGTCTCCATGCCTATGGCATTGCGAACCTCTACTACGACTTACAGTCGAACTCGGATGTCAGGCTTTCCGGTGTCAAGTTCACTACCGAGCAGGACCCGCTCTGGGGTGGCCTCGGTCTTGGGGGCACTTACAACTGGGGCAATGATAAATATGCCCTTTATGGCGAGGCCACGGTCGACACTAGTCTGAACAATTTCGGGGACAGCTATACCCTGACTGGAAGAATTGGTCTGAATGTCAAATTCTAGGCTGCAAGGGCTCGGTGCGGAGATAAAACCTCCTGAGCGGCAATACGAAACTGTGAAACGAAGGTGCAACAGCCTCAGGCCATCAACGCCACCAATACCCCACAGCAGCGATGCTGCCGACACCAGCACCGAGGTCTTGCAATTGAAAACTCGCAAGATTGGGAGCATTTCCTCTGCTTGGCGTAGGATTTCGCCCCCTCCCGCAAACGACCCCAGCATGTTCAATTCTGTCGATCTCACGCCGCTCCGGGATTTGGACCCCGAAGCCGAGCGTTTCATTGTCGAATAGGTCCAGGACGCGCATCGCAACATGCGCTTCGACATCATAGTACAAGTTCCAGGCAGGAAGCCGGAGCCGAGGCAGTCCAGACGATGCAACAGGCTGTTCGATACGATTTCAAGGATCGCATCGCTCGTACCAGCCGGGAACAGCGCGAGCCTCTTCGGAAAGGTCGGCGTGCACTTCTTGTCGGAGTTCTGACCTGCTACTGAGAATTGCGGCAAGCCAGCTCATTATGAACATGCGGGCCCGGCGACGCTGACCAGAATTTTCAGCAAAAGTCTCCTCATTTCGGCTGGATCGCGCATTGGCGACCACTCGAAATCTTCTTCGATTCGGCGCCGCTTGTCGCAGCGTTTGGCAACAGCCCAGGTAAAGGTCGTTTCAGTGTGAGGTGCGGCTAACATCGGGCTCCAGCCCGGGAAAACAGCGCCCGTCAACCTACTATCAGAAAATTCTGATGACTCATTTCATTACGTCCTCCTTTCGGGAGATTGACTTGTGACAAACGCAAACATCGCGGTTGCCGCTAACTTGTCTGCGTGGAACCTGAAGATTGTGTTGGGAGCGTCCGTCATGAAAATTCTGATCGCAGCATTGATCGCCTGCTCGGCAATGGGATGCACACAGACAACTCGATATGTGACCGTGCCCGGTCACGCTTACAAAACCGATCCTGCCTGCAAGCGCAGTCAACCTCCGTCCAAGTTCGACGAGCGTTGCGATTGCCCAAAGCTTGGCATCAAGAACTTCACACCTCCCAACGGCTGCTGGGGCGCATAGGGCCGGCGCAAGCAGGCAAACCTCGCCAGGCTCCTGCGGACACTATGATCTGACGTCATGCTTGAGCAAGGCCACGGCCAGATCACAGATGCGGATCATGTTGGAGTACCGAACCTTTTCGTTGAGCGTAATGTCCACCTGCGGATCATCAAGCGAAGGTGCGCTGAAAATGTGCTCGCCATCTTCAATCTCCTGTAGTCTCCGCCGAAAACGCTCTAACTGCGTTGCAACAAATTCATATTGCTGCTCATGATTGGGATTATTCATACGTGCCTCCGCTCGCTTTCCCCCTGTATTCGGAAAGAGCCGTACTGCTTTAATAGTATCTCGAAGCTGATCTTGAATTTTGTTATTATATCTCTGAACGCCTGATGATGCGACAAAAATGCTGCATATGGGAATAACGTGGATCCAAGAATATGCTTAGCACCGGCTAGCGGTGGATCGCAATTTCGCAGAAAAATACAATGTGGGCAAATGCTTGAAAGCCTTCTTCAGTTCTGGCATCTATGATTTAGCGCACACGGTTTAGGACACTATTATTCAGATAAGGAAGTACGCTCTGCTAACGTCAATACTATTTTAGCAAATTACATTGTGTTAGCGCGGAGCCAATGCCTCACGCGAGCAATTCGGACCGGCCGCTGTCGTTGCAGCACGCGCTGCACCGACACGCCCAGGATATTTACCGCGAGGTCTTCGCACGTTCCGGGCCTACGCTTGGGATGCGCGTCAAGAAGACGTTGCACACCGAATTGCGTAGGTTGCCCTCCAGCGGTCCTAAGATCGGCGACATGTGGACAGCCCGTTAAGAGACACTCGTTTTCGACGCAACTTTGGTGAACGGGAATTTGACATGGCGCAATTCCCGTCCGCTAAAGTTACCGCAATATGTGTCGGCGGCGGGAGAACGGCCTCTTCGGAGCTTGTCGCGCTCGGCGCAGAAAGATGGCTGACTATGGCACATGAGAGATCTGTGGCTTTGAGCGCTCGCGATTTGACAAAGACCTATAATACGGGTGCGACGGAAGTGAGGGCACTGAACCACGTGGACCTTGATCTTTATCAGGGTGAACTGGTTGTGCTTCTCGGACCGTCTGGCAGCGGCAAATCGACCCTGCTTAACATCCTGGGCGGCCTGGACAAGCCGACTGCTGGAGAAGTGCTTTTCCGAGATCACGATCTCACCAAGGCGAGTGATCGGGAACTCAACCTCTACCGGCGGGACCATGTCGGCTTCGTATTCCAGTTCTACAATCTAATTCCGAGCCTTACTGCGCGGGAAAACGTCGCTCTGGTCACCGAGATCGCGCCCAACCCAATGTCGCCCTCTGATGCCCTAAACCTTGTCGGCCTGCATGATCGGCAGAACCATTTTCCAGCACAGCTCTCAGGCGGCGAGCAGCAGCGGGTGGCGATCGCCAGGGCAATCGCGAAGCGACCGGATCTCCTGTTCTGCGATGAGCCAACAGGTGCACTCGACAGCAAGACCGGCATTCTGGTGCTCGATGCCATTCTGCGCATCAACAGGGAAATGGGGACAACCACGGCGCTGATCACGCATAACGCCGGAATTGCGGATGTGGCAAACCGCGTGATTTTCTTCGCCGATGGACGGATCGTCAACATAAAGGTCAACGAGACGCAACGCTCGACATCAGAACTCGCGTGGTGAGCCATGCGCAGCCTTGATCGAAAACTTCTGAGGGATTTGTGGCGGCTTAGGATGCAGGTTCTAGCGATCGCTCTTGTTGTCGCGTCCGGCACTGCTCTCCTGGTCATGGCGCTGACAACGATCCAGGCGCTACAGGAAACCACTGCCGCCTACTATGAGCGCGCACGGTTCGCCGAGATTTTTGCGCAAGCGAAGCGGGCACCGGAGCGCCTTCTCCGGGACATTACGAGCATCCCTGATGTGGCGAATGCGGAAAGTCGGGTCGTGCACGGCGCCATTCTCGATATCCGGGATTTCAATGAGCCGGTCATCGGCCAGTTTATCTCGCTTCCCGAATACGGGCCGCAACTGCACAACATGCTGGTGCTTCGCTCGGGACGTCTTCCCACAGCCGGCGCAGAGTACGAGGTTGTCGTCAACGAGCCCTTTGCAGATGCGCACGGCCTCGTTGCCGGTGATCACTTCGATGCCGTACTCGGTTCTCAAAAGCGGACCCTGAGAATTGTCGGTACCGCTCTAAGCCCGGAATTCGTCTATGCCATTGCTCCGGGCGGTTTGATGCCGGACGATAGACGCTTCGGGCTCGTCTGGATGGGCCGGGAACGCCTTGCAGCTGCACTGGACATGAAGCAATCCTTCAACAGCGTCACGCTGACGTTGCTCCGCGGAGCTGATCCGAGGGAGATCATCGCCCGTCTGGACACACTGCTTTTTCCCTATGGCGGCACGGGTGCCTACGCCCGGGAGGATCAGATTTCCAACTGGTTCCTGCAGAGCGAGATTCGTCAACAGATAAACATGTCGCGGATCATGCCGACAATTTTCCTCGCCGTCGCAGCTTTTCTGACCAACATGGTAATGGCCCGCCTTATTCAAACGGAAAGGCGAGAAATCGGTCTCCTGAAAGCATTTGGCTACAGTGACTGGGCCATCGGCTGGCACTACGCGAAGATGGTGTTGGTCATAGCCTCGATCGGCGTCCTTCTCGGCTGGGGGACGGGGGCGGTGCTGGGCCATTGGAACACCAGTCTCTATGCCAACTTCTATCGCTTCCCCTTTTTGCTTTACCGGCCCGGCCCACAGGCTTTTCTGACCTCCGCCGCCATCAGCCTCGCGGCCGCACTGGCCGGATCGCTAGCGGTGGTGATCAGGGTCATTCGGCTTCCGCCCGCAGCGGCGATGGCGCCGCCCAGCCCACCGGCATACGGTCGGGCGTCAGCGGCTTTCGATGTTCTCGACGAACCGACAAGGATAATCATGCGGCGGCTCATCCGGTGGCCGTTGCGCGCTGGGTTAACCACTTTGGGATTGGCGATGTCGGTCGCGGTGCTCGTGCTGGCTTTGCAATGGATGGATGCGATCAATCATCTTGCCCGCACAGTCTTCGAAACAGCGCAGCATCAGGACGCAACGGTCGCTTTCAGCGATTTCCGACCGGCGGGGGCCGAAATCAATTTCCGATACCTGCCGTCGGTGCTTGCCACCGAGCCTTACCGCAACGTGGCGGCGCAATTATCCAACGGTCATCGGGTCGAGCGTCAAGGAATTGTGGGGCTGCCGGAGGACGCGCGGCTCAGTCCGATCTACGACAATGTCGGAACGATTGTACGCCCTCGCAAGGATGGATTGGTGATGTCGACGAAGCTTGCCGAGCTTCTGCACGTCCAGGTCGGGGAAACGGCGCGAATACAGATACTGGAAGGAGCCCGCCCGACGCTCGACCTGCCGGTTGTCCAGACATTCGAGACCTACATCGGTACACCCGTCTACATGGAGATCGAGGCGCTGAACCGGTTGATGAGGGATGGAAGGGTTATTTCGGGCGTGCATGTCAGCCTTGATGACGCAACGCAGACTGAACTGTTGACACGGCTCAAGGAACTTCCAGGCATCACCGCTATCCTTTTCCGAAAGGCTGCTATGGACATGTTCTTTGCGACGATGGGCGAAACGATCGTGATCTTCATTGGCTTCTTTGTTACCTTCGCGGTGATCCTGTCCTTTGGTGTCAGCTACAATTCCATCCGTATCGCCCTTTCCGAGCGCTCTCGGGAGCTGGCGACGCTCGCCGTTCTCGGCTTCAGTGGGTGGGAGATCTCGTACATCTTGCTGGGGGAGATCGGGCTCCTGGCAATCGCCGCGATCCCGCTCGGTTGCCTGATCGGCTATCTGCTGTCCTGGTACATGGCTTCCGCCTTTGCGACCGAACTCTATCGGGTTCCCCTCATGGTCGAGGCGGCGACCTACGGCCAGGCCTCCATCATCACTGCCGCGACCGTGATCGCCTGCGCTGCTCTGGTTCGACGACGCCTGGACCGGCTGGACCTGATCGGCGTCCTGAAAACGAGGGAATAGTCTGGTGAACGTGGTCGGAAAACGCATCGTCATCTGGGGTAGCCTGTTCGCCGTCCTCTCGGGCGGAATTGGCTATTCCTTGCGGCCGCAACCAATCCCGGTCGACCTGGCAACGGTGCGCCGGGAGACCTTGAGAGTTGCCATCACAGACGAGGGTGAGACGCGCGTCCGCGATATCTACACACTCCATGCGCCGTTACGCGGGCATCTGCATCGCCTGACGGCGGAACCCGGCGATCCGGTACAGGCGGGCGAGACGACGCTGGCACGGATAGAGCCGGCCGCGCCCGATTTCCTCGATGTCCGCACCGAAGCCGCACAGCGGGCAGCCGTCGAGGCGGCGGCGGCGGCTCGTGAACTCGCTGTGGCAGAAATGGAGGGTGCAAAGGTCAACCTGGAATATGCCAAGGCAGAGCTTGCAAGGGCGCGACTACAGAGCGAACATCAGGCTATTTCGAAGCGAACACTCGAGGAGGCTGAGCGCATCTTCCGGGTTGCCGAAACCGCTCTCGCGACCACCGAGGCAGCACTGGAAGTGCGCGAATATGAATTTAACCGAGCCCGTTCGCAGCTTCTATCCCGCCAGGAGATCGACAGCCGTAGTGCTGCCTGCGAGTGCGTGCAGGTAAAGGCTCCGGTAGGCGGACTTGTTTTGCAGGTTCTCAGACGCAGTGAGGGCGTTGTTGAAGCCGGAACCCCCCTCGTTGCGATCGGCAATCCGCAAGATTTGGAGGTGGTGGTGGACCTCCTCTCCGAGGATGCCGTCACCATCAACGCGGGACAACGCGCGCTTGTCCACGACTGGGGAGGACCCGATCTCGAGGCCCGCGTCAAACGTATCGAGCCTTTTGGGCAGACCAAGGTTTCCGCCCTCGGTATCGAGGAGCAACGGGTCATGGTGGTTCTGGAGCTGGTCTCGCCACCGGAAAGCTGGCGCTCGCTCGGACACGGTTTCAGAGTGGATGTCGACGTGATCCTGTTCGAACGCGCTGTGCCCCAACTATCCCTCGGCGCCTTTTTTCGCGAAGGAGACGACTGGGCGGTGTTTGCCTCAGAGAACGGCCGCGCGCGGCGGCGCAAGGTTTCGGTCGGACATCGCAACACACGCGCCGTCGAGATTCTGTCCGGCCTTAACGAGGGAGATCAAGTCGTGCTTTATCCCAATAGCCAGATCGAGGACGGTTCGAGGATCGAGTTAAGAGGGCGCTGAACGCTAACGCCGCCGAGCATTCCTACCCTGGAGAGCGGCGACGAGCCGATGACCGGCGTACAACGGTCCTATCTAAAGACCCTGCCGACCAAGCACATCAGCTCGAAGCCTATGCTGTACGCTTCACCAAGGCGGAAGCATCCAAGAGAAATCGCGAAACTGAAGCCGTCGCTGCTTTTGGGATCGCCGCCGCCTTGCATTTATCAATTCGTGGGAGCCGGAGACCGAGATCTGAACCTCTTTGGGGTCAGAACAAGAGCAGTCCGAAATCGTACGCTAAGGCCGAACGGAACAGGAACGATGTTGTAGTTCGGACCTGCAGCATCCGATCTCTGTGGATTGCCATCGACATGCGCCAGTTTTGATTTCTCTGTCCGGCCCGACTCGACAACGCTCGACGTAGATTGGTCGTGAATGGAGTCGGGCGATGGCAAAGCGCAAGCTTCTCAAAGATCAAGATCGCCGGAGGCTTGTCGATATCCCAGTCGACGAGGACAGCTTAATCCGACACTATTCGTTGTCATTGGCGGATCGCCTGGAGATCGAACTGCGGAGACGTAATCACAATCGGCTCGGCTTTGCCATCCAGCTATGTCTAATGCGATACCCGGGTCGAGTGCTTGGAGCAGAAGAAACTCCGCCTCGCGCCATGCTGAGATATGTTGCTGATCAGATCGGCGACGCTCCAGACGAATTTGCCCTCTATGCACGCCGTGAAGAAACCCGTCGGGATCATATGGCGCGGCTAATGGTGTATCTGGATACGAGAAGCGCGACGCTGCAAGATCGCCGCGCCGCGCTATTGGCGGCAATTCAAGCGGCGACCATATCCGACGACGGTGCTGCGATAGCCAGTTCGGCTGTCGCCGCGTTTCGCGAACGCGGAGCTCTTCTGCCGGCGATCGACACGATCGAACGCATCGGCCTTGCCGGCCGTGCCATAGCCCGGCGCCGGGCAGAAAGAACCCTGATTGAAGACATCCCCCTCGATAGGCTTCAATCACTGGATAGGCTGTTAGAGGTTGACCCGTCGATCGGCCAGACGCGCTTTCATTGGCTGCGTTCGGCGCCAGAAGCGCCGGCTGCGTCGAACCTCGTCGGGCTGACCGAGCGGATAGCTTTTCTGCGGCGGCTGGAGATCGATCCGGAACTGCAGGCGCGCGTATCATCCGGACGGTGGGACCAGATGATCCGGGAGGGCAACGCAACGCCGGCCTGGCTTGCCAACGACTTCAACGCCAACCGTCGCCACGCTCTGATCGTGGCTCAAGTCATCAAGCTTTCCCAGAAGCTCACGGACGATGCGGTGACGATGTTCATCAAGCTGATGGGCAAGTTGTTCTCGCAAGCCAACAATCGAAAGAAGCAGCGACAGATGGACTGCAGAGCGAATACCGCCAAAGCGCTGCGCATGTTTCTGGATACGATCACCGCCCTGCAATCCGCCAACGACTATGGTCGGAACGCATTGGATGTTCTCGACCAAAGAGTCGGCTGGGACCGGCTGCTTCGGATGAAGCCTGAGCTTGAGTCGATGGTCGACGACAACGAGGCACCGCCGTTGACCGTGGCAGCCGAACAATACGCGACCGTCCACAAATACATTGGTGCATTCCTTCAGGCCTTCACGTTTCGCTCGGCGCATCGCCACGACCCGCTTCTGGCGGCAATTGCGCTGCTGAAACGGCTTTATGCCGAGAAGCGGCGGACACTCCCGGATCGCGTGCCGCTCACCCACCTCAGCCAAACTGATCGACGGCTTATCTTCGAACAAGGGAAACCCGATCGCCGTCTCTACGAGATCGCCACGCTAGCGGCTTTGCGAGACCGGCTTAGATCTGCGGACATTTGGGTCGACGGCAGCCGATCTTTCCGGCCGATTGACGAGCATCTGATGCCGCGGTCGACATTCATCACGATGAAGGAAGAAGATCGTCTCGGTTTGGGTGTCCAAGGTGACGGCGCACAGTGGCTTGCCGAAGTCTGTCAGATGCTCGAGTTCAACCTGCAGCGTCTCGCGCACAGAGCACGATCCGGAAAGCTCGAAGGAGTTCGTCTTGAGGCCGGAACGTTGATCGTCACACCAACCGTCGGCGAAGTCCCCGTGGCAGCAGAGGAACTGAACGCCGAGATCAGCGACATGTATCCGTTGGTCGAGGTTCCCGACTTGTTAAGGGAAGTGCATGAATGGACCGGCTTTGCGGATCACTTCACGCATGTTCGCACCGGCGACATCCCGAAAAATGTCTCTGCCATGCTCGCTGGTGTACTGGCCGATGCGACGAACCTCGGCCCGAAGCGAATGGCGGGCGCATCCAAGGGGATCAGCGCTCACCAGATTGGGTGGATGCGTACATTCCATGCTCGATCCGAAACATATCGTGCTGCGCAAGCATCTATTACCGATGCACATAGCCGCCATCCGCATTCCCGCCTTTGGGGCAACGGCACGACATCTTCGTCAGATGGCCAATTCTTCCGAGTGAGCGACCGAGCCGCAAAGCGTGGCGACATCAATTTGCATTACGGCAGCGAGCCTGGATCGAAATTCTATAGCCATCTGTCAGATCAATATGGCTACTTTAGCATTTTGCCCATCAGTCCGACCGAGAGCGAGGCGGCCTATGTGCTCGATGGGCTCTTCGATCAGGACACGGCCCTCGACATCCATGAACACTTTACCGACACGGGCGGTGCCAGTGATCATATCTTCGGGCTGTTCGCCTTGATCGGAAAGCGGTTCTCACCGCGACTGCGCAATCTCAAAGATCGGAAGTTCCACACGTTCGAGAAGAGCGATGCATATCCGACCCTGTCGAACCATATCGGGGCGCCGATCAACACCACCCTGATTCTCGACCATTGGGACGATCTGCTCCATCTCGCGGCGTCGATCACCACGCGGTCCGTGGTGCCGTCTACGATCCTCAAGAAACTGGCCGCATCTCCGAAGCAAAGCCATCTCGCGAGGGCGCTCCGCGAACTCGGTCGGATTGAGCGTTCGCTCTTCATGATCGAATGGTACTCAAGCCCGGCACTACGGCGGAGATGCCAAGCCGGTCTCAACAAGGGCGAGGCCGCGCATAAGCTGAAACGCGCTGTCTTCTTCCACGAGCGAGGCGAAATCCGTGACCGGTCGTTCGAAAGTCAAGCATTCCGCGCCTCGGGGCTCAATCTCGTCGTCAGTGCGATCGTGCATTGGAATACGGTCTATCTTGATCGCGCGGTCACACAGCTGAAACGAGTAGGACGAGACATTCCTGACGCTCTGTTGAAGCACATCTCACCGCTCAGTTGGGAACACATCAACCTTACCGGCATCTACACCTGGGATGCGGAACATCAGATGCCGAACGGATTTAGATCGCTCCGTCTGCCAACTGGGCTGCAGCGGGTCGCATAAGTTCTCATTCCGTTCGCCCTTAGCGTACGATTTCGCACTGCTCTTGTTCTGACCCCAGATAGCGTTTTCAACCTCAACCACGTTTGCCCCAGGGGTCGCGACGGCGCACCATGGAGCCGCCGGATAGTCGTCGGCGTAGGCAATGGAACTGTAATCCGACGATCCAAGTTCAGCACGGCCGATATCACCGATGCGAGTAATGCGTCCCTGACCATCGTTCTTGACGATGATATCGCCGAACTGTTCCGTCGTCTTAAGACGGCCGAGCGCTTCCACATTGATCTGGTAAGCTGCGTCGGTCGTTATAGGTGGCGCATTAAGCACTCCTCCTGAGACCTGCGCATTTTGTGCGCGAAGCGACTCTACAATATCATTCGCGGTGATGCTTCTGGCGGCAGCCTTGCCGGGATCGATCCAAATTCGCATGGCGTACTGGCGTTCACCGAAAACTTGGAAATCTGCTACGCCTGGCAATCGCGCTACCTGGTCACGCAGTTTTAGCATGTAGTTTGAGATGTATTCGACGCTTCTCGTTCCATCTGGTGAGTATAGATGCACGCACAGGAGCAAAGCTTGGATAGTTTTCTTGACTTGCACACCTTGCGCCTGAACTTCTACCGGCAGCCTCGACAAGGTATCCTGGACGCGGCTTTGTGTTAACAGCAACGCAGTGTTAGGATCGGTCCCGATCTTGAAAATGACGCTAGCTGTCAGTTGCCCGTTTCCGGTCGACTGGCTACTGATGTAGTCCATTCCTTCCACCCCGTTGATCGCTTGTTCAAGTGGAGTTGCCACCGTGCGGGAAACAACCTCCGCAGATGCTCCTGGATAGCGGGTGGACACCTGAATGGTCGGTGGGACGATGTCGGGATATTGTGCAACGGGCAGAAAGGACGCGGCAGCAGCACCGAATATCACGATAAAAACGTTGATGACAACCGCGAACCGCGGATGATCAATAAAGAAGTGAGAGAGTTTCATTTGCGCAAGGCCTCCATGTCCTCGGCTTAGTCACTCAAAGACGTGAGGAACTTGTTTCGACCGGGGAGTAACAACGGAACCTGTGCGGATCGTTGGTAGTCCGTCGATAACCACGTTATCACTTGGCTCTAGACCGGAGCGGATCACCCGCAAACCTTCCCACATATCGCCGATGTCAACTCGCCTCGACCTCACGACATTATCTTTATCGACTGTCCAAACGACGTGTTCTGATTGGTCAGGCATCACCGCTGAGTCGGGCACTAGAAGGGCGGGAGCTACTTGAGAAACGGCTAGCCTGAGACGCGCAAACCCACCGGGCGTCAATAGGCCATCTGGATTATCAACGGTGGCACGGGCATGTATCGTTCCACTTGAACGGTCTAGAACATTGTCAACAAAATCTAACATTCCGACGTGTTCGAGACCCTCCTCATCCGCCAGAGCGAACTTCACCTTACCGACCAGCGAACCAGTCTGCTTCCGCCGTTCACGCTGAAACGCGAGGTAATCGTTCTCGCTCATATCAAAATTAAGAAAGAGCTTGTCGGTTGAAACGATCCTCGCCAACAAAGTCGTCCCGTTCGTGGACGCTCGGCTACCTGCGATAAGATTGCCTTCCGAAACAAGGTGGGTGCCGATACGGCCGGTAAACGGCGCGGCAATGCGGGTCCGATCGAGATCAAACTGGGCATCGCGGATCCCGGCTTCTGCAGAGTCAAATGCCGCTTGTGCCGACCTCTGTTCCGCGGCCCTTTGGTCTGCATTTTGGGTTGTCCCGCCCCCAGCCCTCTGCAGGGCACTAGCGCGAGTCAGTTCGATGTTTGCGAGTTCCAGGCGTGTGCGTGCTAAGCCTAGAGCCGCGGTAGCTTCACTGAACCTAATTTCGTAGGGGGTAGGGTCGATCTGAAAAAGTAGGCTACCCTTCTGAACGATCTCTCCATCCTTGAAACCAATCTGGGTCAAAATGCCCCCAACTTGAGCTCGAATTTCGACCTCTCGGCTCGGCGAAAATTGACCGAGTAATGTCAGTCGCTTGTTGATGTCGAGTTCGATAGGAGGACTGACAGTAACCTCGACAGGTTGTGGAACGGGTGCCGCCTCGGTTTCTTGAGGTGCCATGTGCAAACTTAAGGCAATCCCACCGATCAGTGCTGAGCTAGCGATTAACAAAGCACTCGAGATCTTCGAAGATCGGGGCCCTGGCTTATTGCAAGTGTTCGATTTGCGGTTGGTGTCGATCATTTGAGCGCATCCCGCAACAGCGTCAACGGCTCGGGCGAATTTGAAAGCGGCATTGCAAATCTCCATCGGCGGACATTGGTCCTGAATTCGGTTGCGACAGGCGGTCTGACGGAGCACCATCATTAGGCGATATGAGGTGAGGGATAAACAGGATGCATTTCCGAACATTGCGGACAAAAAGGATGCCAACCATTCAAGCGCCGTTAGTTCGTTACTTTCGAACGAGCGTTTTAATTATGACCGCCTTTAAGGATCTGGGTCAGTTACTCATGCTTTTGCCATATGATTGCCAAGACAGCGGACGACGCCCTATCGAACGGCGAAGCTGGCATGCTCGACCAGCACTTCCATTTACCGAGTGGTTTAACGACGAAGGGCTTGGTTCAGGCGAGCAGGCTGACCCCAATCCGTAAGTCTCTGACTAGACTGGCTCATCGGCGATCACACGAACTGCTCTGGCAGAACGAAAATTGAAGTTTTTGATGTCCCGCGCTGATCAAAATTTGAATGAAAATCATTGTCAATAAACCGACAATGTCTACGATGTCATTCAGTGATCAATGTCAGAACTGTGCCCTGGAGACGAAACATGATTGTGCGCGATTTACAGGACCTAGCCCAGAGTGATCGGCACGTGCTTACCCCTGACTGGGAGAGCACGCGTCTCATCGTAAAGTCGGACGAGATGGGCTATTCTGTGCATCATACTGTGATCCCAGCGGGGCATGAGGTTCGTTGCCACTATCAACATCACTTCGAAACAAACTATGTGATCGCGGGCAGGGGAGAGGTCTATCACGTCGAGAGCAACAAGACGTATCCTCTAGGCGTGGGCTCCGTCTACGCCCTCGATAAACATGACGAGCATATCGTGCGGGCCATAGATACAGATTTACACCTTGTATGCGTATTCAACCCGGCAATCATGGGAAATGAAACCCATAACGCTAATGGAGGTTACGATTCGCCGGTTGAGACCGTGGATGGGCCGGTGCGCTAAGAGCCCGCAGCCGGCAGCGCCAAAACGGCTCAATGCCAGCGTCATAAAACGCTGGCATTGATTAATGGCCGGGACACTTCGTCAGTGGTAGCAACTGCCGACGATGCACGTTAGGTTCTCGGCGGCCTAATCCAAAGCAATAACGGCTTCGATTTCAACCATAGCACCGCGCGGCAGTGCGGACACTTCGTAGCAGGCGCGTGCTGGATAAGGAGCTTTGAATGCCCTGCCATAAACTTCATTGAAATCGTTGAAGCGTGAGAGATCGGTCACTAGTACGGTCGTCTTCACAGTCTTGGAAAGGCTCGTCCCGGCTGCAAGGGCGATAGCCTCGACATTTTCGAGGCATTGTTGCATCTGGTGGAGCATATCCTCCTGCATTTTTCCGGTCTTTGGGTCAATTGGTAACTGGCCAGATACGAAAAGGAGATTACCTGTCCGCACTGCCTGTGAATACGGGCCAACCGCTGCAGGGGCATTTTCTGTTGTTATCGCTTCCATTGTCATCCTTTCTGGATTTTTAGGTAAGATCTCTTTCGCCACTCCGGTGGGGTGCTGGCGCGGATGCTTTCGCTTGGGTGGCCCGATGTCGCCTGGATGTCCATACGGGGAAATCCCTTGCGCTTATCGTTCGGACTGCCAAAGACAAACGTCTGTGTCGCTTCTACGAGTTGTGGCGCATAAAGGCGCTATAACTTGGGGCATCAGGCTTAAGTTCCCCATTCTCATCCCAGTCTTCCCACCCATTGAATCGCAGTGGCTGGAGAGTATCAATGCGCTCGATGTAACGGCGAAGCTCGTCTTTGTAGGCGTTGAGCCGTTCGCTTTCTGCTGAGATCCCCGCGTAACGGATCGCCGCCGCGACACCGTAGGCGGCGAAGTGAGGGAGGACGGTGTAACCCATGTAGTGCAATGTGAAATGTAGAGGCCAGAGGATCAGATCAATATCGCCATTCCGTCCTCTCGGGCTGAACGTCGATTCCGGTCCGCCAGCTGTTACCGAGACCATGGCTCGCCGCCCGGCAAAAACCCCTTCATTGTATCGCCGCCGGCTCGTGAAAAGACCGTACACGAGAACCCGATCGATCCATCCCTTAAGGATTGCCGGCATCGAGAACCACCAAATCGGGAACTGGAAGATCACTAGGTCGGCAGAAAGCAGTTTATCGAGCTCGGCTTGCACGTCCGGGCTCGATAATCCGCCTTCGTAGGCATGACGCTGCTCTGTTTGCACATCGAACACATCGGGTCGCTTGCGGTGTTGAAAGTGCTTGGCTCCCTCTACCGGGTCGAAGCCCATTGAATAGAGGTCTGAAGCCTCCACTTGGGCGCCCTGTCGAATAAGCTCGGCAATCATTGTGTCCTTGAGCTGCCCGTTAAAGGACTTTGGCTCCGGGTGCGCATATACTATGAGAGCTTTCATTCCATTCCCTCCCTTGCGGTATAGTTATTCGTTCCTCAAAAGATCGCTGTTCATTACGGCGCCTTTTTCGGAAGCGTCCGCGCAGCTCGACGTTGAGGTGGCTTTCGGTGATCTCTGATCGAAATCAACGACTGCGATCAAGGCAAACTTCGATCACTAAAGTTGCGACGACGTCGCAGGTCAGCCTGCGTCGTATCCGCCGTCTGGATTATGGCGCTCGGCTCCGGCCAAAGCGGGGTTGAAAACGCATATGAGGTGGAGTGTACCTTTCGTCGCACGGAGCACATGCTCATCGTGTTTGTTGAGCGCGTACATCGTGCCAATCCGGATCTGATGAACTGCCCCGGTCTCAACGTCCAACACTTCACCTTCTCCGGCAATGCAGTAGTTGGTTTCCAGGTGATCCTTATAGTGGCAGGGTATTTCTGTCCCTTCCTGCACCAGCGTGTGATGGACAGAATAGCCCATTCCATCGGCCTTAATGATCAGCCGTGTGCTCGTGAATTTGTCGGTTGACACGAACTGTTCTGTGTTCCTCAAGTCGTCTATGTGACGTACAATCATTGGCTTACTCCATGTCCTCACCTGATCCTCGAAATGTCGCCTCGAGCGCTCTCGAGACCTTGAGCAGTCGTCGATCCTCTCCCTTTCGCCCGGTGACCATCAGGCCGATTGCCTTCGTGGGATCAGGTGCGATGGTCACGCTGGGAGCGTCTACTCTGTTGGCGATTTCGGTCAGTTGAAACGACAACCGATTGAAGCGTGGATACGCTTCGTCCGTCTCCGCCTCCTGAAAGCGGGGCGGCAGAATTGGGATCGTCGGTGTCAATAGACCATCAAAATTTGCCAGCCGATGATGATAGTGTTCGCTGAGCTCAGAAAGTTTCTGAAGCGCGGACAGGTAGTCGCTAGCGCGGACGTCGGCCCCGAGCGCAATTCTCGGCCCAACTCGTCGGTCGTAAAGGTGCGCCGATCGCTCCAGCAACGGGGCATGCCACGCATAACCTTCAGCAATGATTATACCGCCGTGGACGGCAATCTGCCCGTAGGTTCTCAACTCGGGGAAATCCAGTTCGACGAGCACCGCCCCTGCTTGCTTGAGCGAAAGAAGCGCATCCGCGAAAGCGGTCGCGACCTCCTGATCCGCGCCTTCCTGAAAAATATCTTTTGGGACGAGAAAACGCATACCCTCGAGTGGCAGCGCCTCGGTGAAATAAGTCTCGCCTGTAATGATCTCATCTACGCGCTGAAGTGTCGTTACGTCACGAGCAATGAAACCGGGAACGTCGAAGCTCGGCGCGAGGAAAAGCATGCCGCTTCGATCGTACCTGTGGTGGCTCGGTTTGAAACCGGCTAGACCGCAAAAGGCAGCAGGTATTCGAATGGAACCACTGGTGTCGCTTCCGAGCGCCACATCAGCAAAGCCGAGGGCAACCGAGACTGCTCCTCCCGATGTTGAGCCGCCAGCGATACGCTCACGTTTGGGATCGAGCGGTGACCGTGGTGTTCCAAAGTTGGTATTGATGCCCAGAGCACCGAACGCAAATTCGGTCATGTTCGCCTGATTGACCACTACAGCTCCGTTCTGTCGGAGCTTCATAACCAGGCCACTGTCAGCCTCTGCGGCTTTTTCGGCCTCAAGTACCCGCGAGGCGGCTGTCGTGACCCAGCCTTGAACGTCGAAGCATGCTTTGACACTTAACGAGATCGGAAGTCGCGGTGCAGATCCCGATGATGCAAGCGTTTCCCAAGCTTCAGCTTCGGACAATGCCGCGTCATCTCTTCTTTGAAGAACAGCTAGCTTTGCGTCGTCAGCGAGCTCATTCATCAGTTCTAGCTGCGCACGAATTCGCTGATGAAATCCTGTGGTGGTGAGCGGCTGGAGCGTCTGCATTGTTATCTCCTGGTCAGGCGAGGTGGACGGCACGAAGGAAAGCGCGCGTTCGCTCGTTTTTTGGCTGCGAAAGAAGGGCTTCCGGTCCGCCTTCCTCCACGACGCAGCCACCCTCCATGAAACAGACGCGGTCGGCGATGGCACGCGCAACTCCCATCTGATGGGTGACGACAAGAACGGTTAGGTCACGCGCGCTGGCCAAATCGCGCATTACACCCAGGACCTCGCCCACCAATTCGGGGTCGAGAGCGGACGTTGCTTCGTCAAACAGCATGACTTTCGGCTCGAGGGCCATCGCCCTGGCGATTGCAACACGCTGCTGTTGACCTCCAGAGAGCGTCGATGGGTAATTCGAAAGCTTCTCAGACAGTCCGACCTGAGCCAATAAGGCTGCCGCTCGCGCCTCGGACTCTTTTTTCGACAGGCCTAACACATGCCTTGGCGCGGCTGCGACATTCCCCAGAGCCGTCAAATTTGGGAACAGGTTGAAGTTCTGGAAGACCATCCCGACCAGTGACCTCATATCCCGAAGATGTCGCCGCGTGGGCTTAACTAAGTGTCGGCCGTGGTTCACTTCCCAGAGAGGTTTCCCATCAATTGAGACCTTGCCATGGTCAATATCCTGCAACGCCATGATGATACGAAGAAGCGTCGACTTGCCCGATCCGCTTGGACCGATGATCGCGACCTTCTCTCCCCTCATGACTCTAAAATTAAAGTCATTGAGAATGACGGTTTTTCCGAAGCTCTTGCAGACATTCTCAAAGGTGATCATTTCTGTCATCTGAATCTCCCGAGATGGTTCCGCAGTAGGTGGATAAACCCTGCGGCGACCGCGCTCATGATGAGGTAGCCTATCGCTGCCATAGTTATTGGCTCGACGTAGCGGAAAGATTGTGATCCCGCGTCGTTAGCCTCGAACATCATCTCCGGCACCGTAATCGCTGCTAGAATGGGCGTGTCTTTGAGCATCGTGATGAAGGTGTTTCCCAGCGCTGGAATCAGAGGAATGATCGCCTGGGGTAGGATAAGGTAACGAAGTGCTGCGTAGCGCGAGAACCTTAAGCTCTCGACGGCATCCCATTGTCCGCGAGGCACGCTGTCAAAGCCTGCACGATAGGCTTCCGCAACATAGGCGCCGTGATAAAGCCCAAGGGCGATGATGCCGGTGGTCACCGGCTGCAGGACGAGCCCAACCTCGGGCAGGACGAAAAACAGAAAGTAGACTTGGATAAGGAGCGGTGTCGAGCGCAATATTTCGATCAGGCTCTTACCAATCAGGGCAATCGGCCGGGATGATGATCGATACAGACCACACAGAATGGCTCCTACCGCCAGCGAAGCCAGAAATCCACCAATAGTCGCACTAAACGTGACGACGGCGCCTCTTAACAAGGCGGGCAGGACTTCAAGCGCAAAGTCCCAAGAAAAGATCTCCATTACTTCACTCCTTCCGCTATGCGTCCTCGGGAGAGTGAGGTCTCAATCCGCTTCATCACGGTCGAGGTGATCAGGGAAATCACCAAGTAAATCGCCAACGTTGTGAGGAGAACGCTCCCGGAGCTATAGCTCTTGGTAATGACCGCCTTCGCCTGGAAAGTAAGGTCAGGGATCGTGATTAGCGAGACAAGCGATGTCGCCTTGATCAGCTCGATCAACAGGTTGGTGAACAACGGCATCATCATGATGAGTGCTTCTGGCAGCACCACGATACGCATTGTCTGAAACCAGCTGAAATTGAGGGCAGCAGCAGCATCGAGCTGCCCCTTCGGAACTGCCTCAATGCAGGCACGAACCACTTCAGCACCATATGCTCCAAAGCACAGTCCGAGACCGAGCACAGCACATTGCGTTGGCGTAAGATCGACGCCCATATACGGAAGCACGTAAAACAACCAAAATAGTTGTGCCAGCGCAGACGTGCCGCGGAAAAACTCGATATAAACTGAAGCCGATATTCGTATCGCCGGGTTACGTGAATATCGTGCGATGCCGAAAAACATCGACAAAACTAATGCCAAGGAAGCCGACATCATCGACAGCTTTAGCGTCCACCATAGTCCGACTAGTAGATCAAACCGGTATTGCCAAATAAGTGCCATTCTCCAACTCCGCAAATTTCTCCTGGGATATGCGCGAGTGAGTAGTCAGTTCCAAAGCTTGAACTGTTGGGTGATCCTGCTCATTGATGTAGCCAATTGCACCGCCAACCGATCGTCGGACTGAACGTGTCGGCGGGAATTTTTGGACAATGTGAGTAGATTCGCTTTCATGGCGTACGTTCCCCATGCCTTAAATGACATTTGGACGAACCATACACTTTGCATGATTTATTGCAATAGATTGTATGGCTTTTTGTGTGTTAGGATTGAGCAACGGTCATACAGGTATCCAGGCTGTGTCGGCCTTTCATCGTCCTGATCATGTCTTGTCCGTCTTCTTTCCTGCGTTTATGGTGCTTTGATAAGCCGGAGTCGCAATGAATAACGTCAAAGATTACATGGGAAGTGGTGGCCAATGGGTTCCTCGGCTGGAGAGAGGATCATCCTCCAAACATCAAGCAATCTTTGATGCACTAGTTGCAGATATCGCCAATGGGCAGTTGCGCCTTGGAGATCGTTTGCCGCCGCAAAGGGCGATTGCGGCCGCTCTTGGCGTTGATTTGACCACCGTCACGAAAGCTTTTTCCAAAGCGCGAACCGATGGAATCATTCGGGCAACAACTGGACGTGGATCATTCGTTGCTATAGGCGCGGTCGACGAAAGCCGTGGGCCATATGCGAACTTCGTATCGCATGACCTGAGCAGAAATAGCCCCCCCAGACTGGCGAAAATTGATCAGGCATTGGCAAAAGAAGTTGATACCGCCCTGTCTCTTGGGACGCTTGCGGGTGTGCTGAATTATCAAGATACCGGAGGTAACTGGGCGAACCGCGCAGCCGGAGCCAACTGGCTGGCGAAGCGGCAGATCGCCAGTTCTCCAGAACGGATCGTATTAACATCTGGTGCCCAAAGCGCGTTGTTTGCGGTATGCCACCTGGTTACCAAGAAGAGCAACCATGTCTGCGTAGGTCGATTTGCGTATCCAGGGATACATACGGTGGCCTTCCAACAAAGACTCCAGCTCGTGCCCCTTGCGATGGATGGAGAAGGCATCTCTCCTGAGGCGTTCGAGGACGCGTGCCAACGTGCTCCTATCGCAGCGCTATATATCACGCCAACTTTGGATAATCCGACGACGGCGACTTTGCCTAGCGACCGTCGTCAGCAGATTGCCCGCATCGCCCGCCAGTATTCCGTCGCGGTAATCGAGGACGACCCATATCACGACCTGATACCGGGCGCCCCCTCCCCGATCGCCGCGATTGCGCCAGATGTTACTTGGTACGTCGCGACCCTCTCGAAGTGTCTTAGCCCAGCACTGCGCCTTGGATTTGTATCTGTCCCCAGCGCTGAGGCAAGCACCCAAATCGCGGCGACCTTACAAGCTATGACGATGATGGCATCGCCATTGTTCGCTTCGATTGCATCGCGATGGATTTATTCCGGATTCTTGCGTGAAGCTGCGGACGAACTCATGCATGAGAATGAAGAACGTCAGAAAATTGCAGCTCGTCTGCTGTATGATCAGCAGTATGAAACTAACAGGCATGGATCGCATTTATGGCTAAAGTTGCCGGAACCGTGGAGGGCAACTGACTTCACCAACCAATGTGAACGATTGGGTGTGATCACGCTCGGGAGTTCGAGCTTGTCGGTGAATTCCCCATTCGTGGAAGCTGTAAGGATTTCTGTTGGCGCGGCCTCGTCACAAGAATCTCTTCGGGACGCTTTGACAATCCTCCGCTCTGTAATTGTTGGCGGGCAGTCAAATGCAAACAGGGCCATGGTATGATCGTGATAGAACAAGGGAGCTGTTTCTGGCTCCCTTGTTTATATGATGCTCCATCAATCGACGATAAAGCTCTTTGCACCTTTGTCTGTGTATGAGCGATGCGCAGCATCACCGAAATCGGAGACCTCGTAACTCATGCCTGGAGTGAAGTGAAATTCACGTCCGTCCTTGAGCTCAATTGTGATTTCCCCCTCTAGGATATAGACGACATGGCCTCTGTCGCACCAGTGGTCGGCCTTGTATCCAGGAGAATATTCAATGATACGAACCCGAAGGTCCTCATTGTTGAATGTCCTCCAGTCGCAGTAACCGGTTTCACCCGGATGGCGGACAGGTTCCACTTTGGCCCAATCAATGGAATTAAACGACAGCGCCGGAATTTTCATTTTCGCTCCTTGGATAGCTACGGCATCACGCGCCACGCTTCAAATTTATTTGCAAAGATCCGCAGTGGTTGGGCTGCCTGAGGGGATGTCTTCTTTCGTGAAGCCGTAAGGCTCACCAATTTTCAGGACCTCACCGGACTTCAAAATCGAAAGAAGGTGCTTGTCGAATTCAGTCACGAAGTCTTTGTCTTCGAGACGGAACGCGTAACTTCCGATTCCCTGCACAGTCTTCCCGTCGATAATCGCCTGCTGGAAAGGCATAGCACGCTCTATCGTCGGATCATTTGCGGTCTTTAACGTGGACTGAGTGGTGACAGCGGGATTCAAGAACGCATCGACGCGGCCAGTCTTAACGGCTGCCAACAGAGAAACGATGTCGGGAAGAGTAACCAATTGCTCTTTCGTGACGCCCATTGCAATCGCGTGATCGGCGATCGGGCCACCTCCGACGAGGTAGCCGATCTTCAACAATGGATTCTTTGCTACGTCCTGGAAGCTGTGAATGCCTTTCGGATTTCCTGCTTTGACGATCAGCCCGTCATTGACGAAGTGTGTAGGCTCCGCGAAAGCGACGAGCTTGCAACGATCTGGCCTGATATAAAGGTCGGAGGCGATGATATCAAAGCGCTTCGCCTGCAAACCAGGAATGAGCGCGCCGAATTGTGTCGGCACCGCTTCCAACTTCGCATTAATGTTCATTTTCGAGAGAACCGCCTTGAGGAGATCAACCTCATACCCGGTCAATTGACCGTTCGGTCCAGTTACGATGAAAGGCTCCTGCTCGGCGAAACCGACACGAATTGCCTTGCCCGCTTTGGCGTCTTCCATCAGTCCCGCTGACGCGACCCCAACCGTCGATGCAAGTAGGCCGAGAGCAAGAATGGTTGTTCTAAGCATTATATTCCCCTTTTCTTAGTGAAGAATTCAACCATACACTCTGCATGAGGTTGTTCAAGACAATGTATGCCATGTTTGTGCGATTTTTTTGCCTGCCCATCATACAAACGTCGGGTAACGCTGATGTCCCAGTGATTTGGTTGCTTCAACCACACCCATCAGCAGGTGCCGCAGTTTCTGCGGGTTAGTTCCCTTCCCACTTGCCGTCGTTCCAGGCGTGTAGAAGCCCATGGTGGAGTCACCCGCACCGCAGGTGACATAGCCACGTTCCTCGACGGTTTCGAGCGTCGATTTGGCTTCGGCCGCACTCACCATGGCGGCGAGGGCGGAGGCGGCCAGAAGGCCGGTTTTCCAGGCTGATATAGACATGCGCGTGTTCCCTTTTTATTGTTTTCAGTCTCGGTGATGTTGTCAGGCTGTACGGGCGATCGGCTCCCGGGCGGCGATCGCGTCGATAATAGGCTGGAGGTCGGCCCAGAGGTCGTTTTCGTCCTCGAGCCCGACACTGATGCGAAGAATGGTGCCGGAATGGGCGCCGTCCGAGGCTTTCGGGGTGATCGTCATCGGTGCAAGTAGGCTGTGCGTCCCGCCCCAGGATGCGCCGATCGAGAAGGTTTTCGCAGTGGTCAGCAGGTCCGGCAGTGCGTCTTCCGCATGCGGCGGAATGACGACGCTGAAGACGCTGCTCGATCCCGTAAAATCTCGTTTCCAGAATTCGTGTCCGGCGCATTCGGGCAGAGCCGGATGCAGGACGAGGCCTGAAGGGACGAGGCCGGCGATCCGCTTTGCAAAGCTGGTGGCAATCTGCCCGGAATGCGCGAGCCGCAAGCCCATCGTTTCCATCCCACGCAGCGCAAGCGCGCAGTCATCCGGCGAGACGCCGATGCCGATCATCCGCATCGTGTCCTTCAGCCGACGATGCAGGCCGATATCCTTCACTGCGATCGAACCCATCAGCAAATCAGAATGACCGCCGACATATTTCGTCAGCGCCATCGACGAGAAATCCATGCCGTGGGCGAGGGGCTTGAAGTAGAGTGGCGTCGCCCAGGTATTATCGCATCCCGTCAAGACACCGCGCGCCTTGGCCACTGCGACGATCGCCGGGATATCCTGTATTTCCATCGTCGTTGAACCGGGCGATTCCGTCCAGATCAGCTTGACGCTCTCGTCGATCAACTCTGCGATGCCGCCGCCGATCATTGGATCGTAAACGCGGTAGCCGATGCCGCGGGGGTTCAGGTAATTCTCGCAGAAACGGCCACCGGCGGATAGGCCGTATCTGGAATAAGCACGCTATCGCCCGGCATCAGAACGGAAAGAAAGACAATCGTGATCGCAGCCTGGCCGGAGGGGACGAGGACGGTGCGTTCGCCCTGCTCCAACGCCGTTATTTTGGCCTCCAGCGTCCGTGAGGTCGGCGTTCCATGCAGGCCGTAGGTGTAACCATCGGGGCCGCGCTGGCTGCGCTTTGCGTAGGCTTCGGCGCTGTCGAACACGATCGTCGAAGCTCGGTAGGTCGGAGTCGCAAGGCTCGCAAAGCCTTCGTGGGAGACCGGGGCCCGGTTTACGCACAGCGTCTTGTCGCGCATGTTCTGTCCCTCAATGCAAGATCATACGCAATATTGACGGAGCCAGCCTAGACAAACAATTGACCAGAGCGTCTAACTCTATGCGAAAAGCTTATAGGAGGCGCAGAGTGAACTTCCGGCAGATCGAAGCCTTTCGGGCCGTGATCCTCAGTGGCACGGCCTCACGGGCGGCGGAATTGATGGGGGTTACCCAGCCGAACGTCAGCCGCCTGGTCGGCGAGTTGGAAGAGGCTGTGGGCTTTGCGCTGTTCGACCGCGTCAAGGGCCGGTTGATCCCCACACCCGAAGGTCAGGCTTTTTACCGCGACGTGGACCAGAGCTTCAGGGGCCTGGACAAGCTCCGTTCATCTGCGGCGCGTATCCGCGACTTCGGTTCGGGTCATATCCGTGTCGCAAGTCTTGCCGCCGCCGGCACGACCATCGTCCCCGGGCTGTTCGCAAATTCCGTGAAAGCTTTCCCTCCGCGGTGGTGACCCTCAGGATCATGACATCCGCGTCGGTGCGCAATCATATCGTCGATGGCGAATACGACCTGGGGCTTGCCGCCGACGAGGTCGATCTCTCCGGCGTCGAGCACCAGGTCTTCGGCAGCTTTCCGGCGCTCTGCGCTTTTCCCGCAGGTCACCCCTTTGCGACCAAAGACATTATCCGTCCGGAAGACTTCGATGGTGTCAATTATGTCGCATTGTCGCCCGAGGATCGCGCTCGGTTGCAGTTCGATCGCTTATGCGAGGCGGCCGGGGCCAAGGCGAACCTCGTCATCGAAACGCCGTATGCGATCACGGCCTGCGCATTGATCCTGGAAGGTGTCGGCGTCGGCATCGTCAATCCGCTGGCGATCGACGGTTTCGCCGAGCGCGGCGTGGTATTTCGGCAGAAGGCTCGGCTTGTTCGAGCCTTCGTCTCTGCACTGCTTGACGTCAGGAACACACGTCCGTCGCGACTACTATAAAAATTAAGGACCCAACCACACTCTCGGTCTTCATATTGAAGCGGCCAAGTTCCTAATCCAGACGAATAAAGGCTGGGGTTGACACTGTGCCTCAACACTGGCCCCAGGTCCGGAGGTGCCTTTCCTGTTGACTAGAAGGCTCGGAAGTGGCCGTGGGTGAGTCGAATGCCTCGCAACCCGGACGCCATTCCTGGAAAAGGGTGCGCGTCTTTCATTTGACGCCAAGGGTCAGAGGCGCGACTAGCGGGCCGACTAGGGCATTCGCGCTGCTTAAAAGCTTTTTGATCGAATGCCCTGCGCTTGGGGCTTGGAAACGTTCCGGGCAACTCTACGCGAGTGCCCCCAAACAATTACTATTGCTTATCACCGTTATCCAGGCGCCACATCCCCGGTGGCCCCTTAGAGTATAATGTTGATCGTTTTGCTCTCGCAGTAAGTCAGAAGCTCGTCGCGGCCTTCCTCGCGGCCAACTCCGCTGGTCTTCATCCCACCAAAAGGAACGCCGACATAGTGCGCGCTCGAGCCGTTAACCCAGATGTGGCCCGAACGGATCTTGCGCGCCATGCGAAGCCCAACCTTCATATCATTCGTCCAGACCGCGGCGGTCAACCCGTATTCGGTGGAGTTGGCCATCGCAACCGCCTGATCGAAATCCCGCCAACGGCTAACCGCCAGTACCGGTCCAAACACTTCCTTTTGCCAAAGACGCATGTCCGGTGTCACGTCGGCGTAAAGCGTCGGCTCCAGCCAGAAGCCGCGCTCGAATTGAAGGCCCGCAGGTCTGTCGCCGCCGTGAATGCGGCGTGCGCCGTCGGCGTCGGCGTTACGGCAATGCTCGAGAATGCGCTCCATGTGGCCGCGCGAATTGATCGGCCCGACATCAGTATTGTCGCTGAGTGGATCGCCCATCCGCAGCGCCTTTACGCGAGCAGCGACGGCTTCGAGCACTCGGTCGTGGATGTCATCATGCAGCAACAGGCGCGATAGCGAGCCGCAGGACTGGCCTTGCCAGGCAAAGTTCATGCCTTGGATCGCGGCTGCGGCGATCGTGTCCGGATCGCAGTCGGGGAACACGATCATCGGGTTCTTTCCGCCCAGCTCAAGGCTGACATGCTTGACCGTAACCTCTGCGGCGGCACGCTGAATGGCGCGGCCGGTATCCGGCGAGCCGATAAAGGCGATACGTTTGATGCCGGGATGTCGCACGATGGCATCACCGGTGGTGCGGCCATCGCCGGTCAGGATGTTGAACACGCCGGGCGGCAGGATTTCTTGGGCTATTTCGGCGAGGATCATCGCCGACAGCGGCGAGGTTTCCGGCGGTTTGACGATAACAGCGTTGCCCACGGCCAGCGCCGCCGCTGTCCGCGCCACGGCGAACATGACCGGGTGGTTGAACGGTGCAATGCGCGCGACGACGCCATATGGCTCATGGATCGTCAGATGCAGGTGGTCGCTCGTCGCGGGGATCGTGTCTCCGCGCAGATCGGGCGCCAGCCCGGCAAAATAGCGCAGCGATTCCACCGCCGTCGGCACGTCGATCATGCGCATCGGGCGAATGGTGTTGCCAGTGTCGCTGACCTCGACGCGCAGGATTTCGTCAGCGCGTGCGGCGACAGCATCGGCGAACCTGTTCATCACCCCGGCGCGCTCCATCGGCGTGCGCGCAGCCCATTTCGGCCATGCTTCTTCGGCAGCCGCGACGGCACGATCCACGTCCGCCTTCGTCGCAATCGGTGTGCGCCCGATCGGCTCCTCGTTGGCCGGGTTGATGGAAGTCGTCCACTCGCCAGTCTCGCCAGCGACGAGTTCGCCGCCGATGAGCATGCGCTCGGCTTCGGTTACACGGTCCATGGTATCTCCTCCCTGAGTTCCGGCTGGCAGATTAGCAGCGGCGTCGAGAGCGTCAAATATATCGAGCGCCGTCTTTCATATCCGCTACGCTATGGAAGCGTCGCGGTTTTCCTGGCGTGCGCTTGAACGGCAAGTATTGCCTATCGTGAAAGTTCGAAGCGAGAGAATGGATTATTTAAGAAGTTTCTTCGCTAATATTGTGCCCGAGTTGGAGGAGCTCGCATATGAATACGCATTCTCGCATGATCGCGCCCGGTGAACTCGAAGCGCTTGACACAATAGTGATCGGAGCCGGACTGGGTGGCTTAGGCGCCGCAGCCAAGCTGATTGAGGGCGGACGCGACAAACTCATCGTCCTTGAAGCTGAGAATAAGGTCGGCGGTGTATGGCGTGAGAACCGCTATCCAAACGTTGCCTGCGATACCCCGATCGACCTTTACGCCTACAGCTTTTATCCAGGCGACAAATGGTCGAGCAATTTCGCGCCGGGCAACGAAATCCTCGCCTATCTGCACGAATTTGCAGACCGTTTCGGGGTGACTCCGAAGATCGTTTTCGGCGCGCGTGTTGCCGAGGCGGTCTGGGACGATGCGAAGGCACTTTGGCGTGTGGCGAGCACGGACGGTCGCACATGGATGGGCCGCTACCTTGTGTGGTCGGGCGGCCTGTTTTCTCAGCCGACACTGCCGAAGATCAAGGGTCTGGAGGGCTTCACCGGTGAATCCATCCATACGACCGAATGGCATGATGGCATCGACCTGACGGGCAAACGCGTGGCGGTGGTCGGCGGCGGAGCCACCTCGATCCAGGTCGTGCCCTACGCCGCCGAGCATGCCAAGGAGCTCACCGTCTTCGTGCGCACGCCATCCTATGTGCTGCCGCGCCCGGACATCAATTTCGGCGCGAAGGACCGGATGAGCCCTGATTTCGCTCTTCAGCAAAAGGCGCGCCGTACCGAGTGGTTCAACCGCTTCGAAATCATCGCGCGCTCCCGCTTCCCGATGAATGGCCCTGTCATCGCCGAACAAGAGGCGGTGTGGAAAGAGCAATTCGACAATCAGGTGCACGACCCGCACGCACGCGAGGTGCTGACTCCAAACTACCGCTTCGGCTGCAAGCGGCCGCTGTTCAGCAGTGCTTATTACCCGGCGCTGGAACAGGACAATGTGACTTTGGTAGGTCGCGGCGTGTCACATCTGGCCGGCGATACCATTGTCGACGTCGAGGGCGATGCCTATCCTGTCGATATGGTGATCTGGGCAACCGGCTTCGAGCCATCCGGCATGCTTGGGGGGCTGGTGATCCGCGGCCGTGACGGACGCGAGCTGGAAGACGAGTGGCGCGCCATTCCGCATGCCTATTTTGGCACGATGGTGGAGGGCTTTCCGAATTTCTTCCTGATTAACGGGCCGAACGCGGGCGGCGCGTCGGTGACCGACGTTGTCGAGGCGCAGGTGGGCTTCATCCTCGCCAACATGGTTGAGGCCGATACGCGTGGCGCATCCATCGTGGAAGTCGATGAGCAGACCTACCGCCTCTTCAACGAGGACATCCAGGTCCGCGCGGACGCCAGCGTGATGGTACGCGGCAACTGCAATTCCTATTATCGCGTCGGCGGCACCGGCAAGGTCTTCACGCACTGGCCGGACACCGTCGAGGCCTTCCAGCAACGGATCAGATCGCACGCACCGTCTGGCGTGGTGTTCCGCACCGCCGAAGCCGGGCGTTAGGAGGGAGCGATGTCACTGCACCCGGTAGTCCAGGCGATCTGGGACAACATCAAGGGGAAGGGTTTCAATGGTTACTCGGGCGTCGAAGTGGGGGCTGCCCGCGCCCAGTTCTCGCAAGCCTCGCAGGTCTTCGGCCCCGGGCCGGAGATGCATGAAGTCCGAGAGGTCTCCATCCCGGTAGATGGGGACTCGATCGGGGCACGTCTCTATCTGCCGATCGCAACGCCGGTCGGGCTCTGCGTCTATTTTCACGGTGGGGGCTGGACGCTGGGTACACTCGACGATTTCGACACACTGGTTCGGACATTGGCGATACGTAGTGGGGCAGCGTTCCTGTCGGTCGACTACCGGCTAGCGCCCGAACATCCATTCCCGACGCCCGTCGACGATGCTGTTGCCGCAATACGCTTCGCCGCCGCCAACGGCGACGCCCTTGGTGGAACCGGCCTTCTCGCTGTCGGCGGCGATAGCGCCGGCGCGAACCTCGCGACGGTGGCAGCACTCGACGTGCGTGGCGAGATCGACATCGCGCTTCAGTTGCTTTTCAATCCTGTCGTCGACAGGGACAACGCTCGTCCAGGCTTCGCTACCTACGGGAGTGATTACCTTCTGAAGGCGTCCGACATCGAGTGGTTCTTTGATCATTATGCGCGCGGGATCGATCGGGCTGAACCGCGCCTTGCGCCGTTGCGAACGCCGACACTGATGGGCGCTCCGCCAGCATGGATAGGAGTCGCCGAATTCGACGTCCTGACCGAGGAAGCCGCAGCCTATGCCTCAGCCCTTGAGGCCGCTGGCACGCCAGTGAAGCTCAATCGCTATGCCGGCGTCATGCATGGCTTTGCAAGGCAGCACGGCGTCGTCGATGTCGCCGACCGAGCCGTCAGCGAGGCTGCAGAGGCGCTGCGATCAGTATTCGCCGCTTGATCTCAGGCTGCCGTGCTTAGCGTAGCGCGGCCGCTGATTTCGTCCGCGATCTTCTCCGCTATCATGATGACCGCGGCATTGATATTGCCACCGACCATGTCGGGCATCACCGAAGCGTCGACCACACGTAGCCGTTCCGTGCCGAAGACCCGCAGACCTGTGTCGACCACGCCTTCCTGAGGGTGCGCCGCCATGGCGCAGGTACCGAGCGGATGATGCGTAGTAAGGGCCCGAGCGCGGATGAAGGCATCCAGCTCGTCATCCTTGTCTGACCCATCGCTGCCGGGTGCTCGTGGCCCACCGTAAGCGAAGCCGAGCGCCGGCCGCGTGGCAATCTCGCGCGCCATCCGGATGCCTTCGCGCAGAACCTGCCATTCAGCATCGTGCTGCAGGAAGTCCTGGTGGATGCGCGGTGCGTCCAGCGGATTGGCCGAGTTCAACCAGATGCGGCCGCTGCTTTCCGGCCGGAGCAGGATAACACGCAGCCCAAAGCCGTCCTGGAACCCGTTGAGCAGGTAAGGCTTGGCGTCGAGCGGCGCACCGTTGAGAATGACCTGCAGGTTGGGGGCCGGGCCACGAGCCGATGGCGTTTTAAGAAAGCCGACGAGCCCGGACGGCAGATCGCTGGCGATGCCTGTGCCAAGCAATCCCGCCTGCAGCATACTCAGCCCGATGCGATCGTAGCGCATGGCGCGTTGAAACGGACCCGGTTCCTTGCGGCGGAAAAGGAGGACTGGTGAGACGTGATCTCGGAGGTTCTGGCCAACCTTCGGCAGGTCAGCGCGGACTTCGATGCCGTGACGGCGCAGCTGGTCTGCTGGTCCGACACCGGAGAGCATGAGCAGCTGCGGCGAAAGCGCTACGCCAGCGCTGAGGATCACCTCCTTGCGCGCCCGGACCTCGTGGAGCTTACCATCCCTAAGATATTCGACGCCTCGCGCCACATTGCCGTCGAATATCACTCGGGTCGCCTGGGCGTGCATAATGAGCTTCAGGTTCCGCCGCGCCAGCGCCGGACGCAGATAGGCCACAGCTGCACTGCAGCGCCGACCGCCGCGGATGGTCGACTGCATGACTGCGACGCCCTCCTGTTCCGCCCCGTTGTAGTCGGGGTTGAACGTGTGCCCGGCTTCTATGCCAGCCTCGATCGAAGCCTGGACCAGCGGATCGTCGTATTTGGACGGCCGCGTCGTCAGCGGTCCGCTACCGCCGCGATATTCGCTTGCGCCGAGCTCCCAGCTTTCCTGTTTACGGAAGTAGGGCAGTACGTCGGAGTAACTCCAGCCATCAAGGCCGGATGCCGCCCAGCGGTCATAGTCGCTGCGATGGCCACGCACATAAGCCATGGCGTTGACCGACGACGACCCCCCCAGCACCTTGCCGCGGGCGAATTCGACGATGCGGCTATTGAGGCGCTCTTCCGGCTCGGTCTTCAACTTCCAATCATAGAGCTTCTTGGAATAGACCATGCCCCAGCCGAGCGGGATGCTGAGCAGCGGGCTGGAATCAGGCCCGCCCGCCTCTAGTATGGTGACCTCCGTGGCGGCGTCTTCGCTCAGCCGCGCGGCCAGCACGCAGCCGGCCGAACCCGCACCGACGATGACGTAATCGGTTTCGGTGACCAGGCCTCGCGACGGATTGCCTGCCTGCATTTCATCCCCCTCAATTCAACATGTTCGGCAGTAGGAGCGCGATGTCCGGCAGCACCATGAGCAGTATGACGCCAATCAGCATCGGCACGATAAACACGAACGAGCCCGCGGTAACATCCTGCAAGGTGGTGCCCGGCGTTACGCTGCGCAGAACGAACAGGTTAAAGCCAACCGGTGGGGATATAGCAGCAATCTCGGTCTGGATGGTCACGATGATGCCGAACCAGATCGGATCGTAGCCGAGCCCCACCACTGTATGAAGGAAGATTGGCACTACGATTACGAGAATGCTCAGCGGATCCATAAACATGCCAAGGACCAGCAGGAACACGTTGATCGCGACGAGGATGACCCAAGGCGGGACATCAAGGCTGGTGAGGAAAGCCGAGATACCCTGAGGCACGCCGAGCCGGGTCAGGACGAAGGAGCTAAAGATGCCACCGATCAGCAGGAGCATGAACATGCCGGTGGTGCGTACCGTGCGGTCCAGCGCCATGTGGAAGGCGGCAAAGCGCAGCTTGCGCATGGCCAGGGCCACCGCTATCGCAGCAGCGGCGCCGACGCCACCTGCCTCGGTCGGCGTGGCAAAGCCACCATAGATCGACACGATCACCATCAGCGCGATGATCACGATCGGTGCCGCTTCGCCCGTCGCCAGCAGACGCTCGCGCATCGGCACGACTGTGGTGATGCGCGGGGCATCCTGAGGGCGCAGCATGACCTGAATCACGACGGTCAGCGTCAACAGCACCGCCATCATGAGACCGGGCAGGATGCCGGCCATGAACAGCTTGCCGATCGACGTGTCTGTGATCACGCCATAGAGGATCATCGGCACCGATGGCGGAATGAGGATGCCGAGCGTGCCACCGGCCGCCGTAGCGCCGAGCGCCAGGCGCTTGGAATAACCGTGTTTGATCATCTCCGGAACCGCCAGCGCCCCCATCGTGGCGGCGGTGACGGGGCTGGAGCCGCACACTGCGGCAAAGCCGGTGCAGGCTGCGATCGTACCGACGGCAAGGCCCCCGGGAAGTCGCCCGAGCCAAACGGCAGCCGCTCTAAACAGGCTGGCGCCAAGGCCGGACACTGCGATGATCTCACCCATCAGCACAAACAGCGGCACGACGACGAGAACGAAACTGTTGGTCTGCGAGTAGGCGACGTTGGCGAGCTGAACGATTGCGGCGGGTGACACGAAGGCCATCGTGCCGGCGATGCCGATTAGTCCCATCGAGACCGCGACGGGAATACGCAACGCCAGCAGAAAAACCAGTGCAGCGGCGAATGCCAGAAACCAGAGGAGGGCCATCAGGCGTGTCCTCCTGAGGTTTTGCGACCCTGCTCGCCGGGATGCAGCAACGAGGCCAGCAACTGCTGAACCCCTGTAAGACAGAATACGGCAGCGCCGATCGGACCGGCTATCTGGATCCACTTGAGTTCGACCGGTATCGCCAGAACCGCCATGCGATCATCGGCGATCGCGCGGCTGGTCAGATTCCAGAGCTGATAGAGGAAGATCGCGCCGAACACGATGCAGGCAATCGCCGCAACCGAGGCCAGATGCCGGCGCAACGGGGTCGGCACCAAGGGTTCGAAGAGTTCGACGGTGACATGGTGGCCCGTCGCCAGCGCGGGGCCGAACGACAGGAACACAACGTAGACAAAGGCAATTTGCGCGACATCATTCGCCCAGATAAGCGCGACACCCAGTTCACGTGTCACAATCGCGAGAATAATCACCGCCACGATGAACATGATGAGAATGCAGGCCACGATAGCGAAGAGGCTGTTCAGCCGCCTCACTACCGACTCGAATAGCGCGAAGGCGCGCAAACCTTTACTTGACATAGACGTGCTAGCCCCGTGCAGCAGCTGCGTTACTTTCGATACGACGCGAGCGTCTTGATCATCGCGGTGCCTGGCGCGTCCTTGACGCTCGCAGCGACCTTATCGAAGATAGGTCCGGTATTCTTCGCGAACTCCGCCTGCTCATCGGAACTAAGCTGGTACACCTCGCCAGTCTTGGCGAAGTCGATCAGCCCGCTTTTGGCACTTTCGCGCATTGTCGTGGCGGCAGTCTGGATCATCTCGTCGGAAACCTTCCTGATCGCTGCGCGCTGGTTGTCCGGGAGCTTTTTCCAGACGTCGAGGTTCATGACGATGGTCGTAATGTTTCCCGCCATCTCGGTATTCGTATAGAAGGGCGCTACCTCGTAGAGACGGGCTGACATGGTGATGGACGGCGTCATCAGCGCACAATCGACAACGCCATTCTGCAGCGCCACGTAGAGTTCCGAGGGCGGCAACGGCATTGGTACGGCGCCCATCGCGGCGACTTGCTGAGCTTGCCAGCGACCGGCGGTACGGATCTTCTTGCCGGCCCAATCGGCCTTAGCCTTCAGGAAGCCCTTCCGGCAGACGAGGCCGCTCGAATAGGCAGGAGCACCGAACAATGCAGTCACACCATGCTGGTTGAACACCGCGTCCAGGTTGTTCCAGATCGCCTTCATCGCCTCGCCGGTGGACGGATTATCCACCGGCAGGCCGTCGATCATCTCGGCATACCCCATTGCCGGGATCGTACCGCTGACAAACGAAGCCACCACCATTCCAGCTGGAACAACACCCAGCGAAATGCCATCGAGAGCCTCGGGCAGCGGCACGAGAGCGCCATTGGGCACGATGTCGAAAGCGACCGCGCCATTGGTGGCTGCCTTGACCTTCGCGGCCCAATCTCGCGCAAGGATTGTGAATTGGTCTTTGTCGTTAAATGCGCCAGCGAACTGGAATGTCTCGGCCTGCACGGCGGTTGCCGTAAGAGCCACTATGGCCAAGCTGGCCAACCTTGTAAGATATGCTTTCATGGTACTGCTCCTCCCTGATTGGTACCCGTGCATGTTGTTGTTAGTCTCTCGTCACCATATCTCGTCTCTCGGCTCCCGGTCCGTTCCATGGACGATCTGATGGCGCAATTCATGCCCGTCAAGATAGGCGGCCTCGCCCTTGATGAGGCCGTCCTCGAAATGGACCCAAACGGTCATCGGCAGGCAGAGCCGCTTGCCGGTGGTCTCGACGCCGAAGAAGACGCCCTTCGGTGCGCTCACGAAATAGCCGTTCCCGATGATGACGGTATCGGACACAACCCAGCGGCGCACTTCGAAGGCTTGACCCTGGAAGGTCTGCAGCCGTCCGGCGTAGAAGTCTCGAACAGGCTCCCACCCGCGAATGTTCAGGCCGGTGCCGTACATGATCTGGAACGGGTCGTTTCGTGTCATCGTCGCCATCGTGGCGTCGACATCTCCGCTCCATTCGGCACTGGTGTGGGTCAAAAGCATGCGCCAGGCATGTTCGGCGCCGGGCCCGCCGGTACTGATGACGTCCCCCGAATAGTCGAACTGCGCTACCCGCTCCGCTACTTGCGGATCCAGGGCGATGTCCACAAAATCATTGCGTCCCGCCATTTTATCAAACTCCTGGGCCTGCGGCGACGCGCCTGGCAAAGAAGTCGAGCGTACGCTGCCATGCAAGCGCCGAGGCGGCCTGCGTGTAGCTGCCACGGGCGTCGCAATGGAAGCCGTGGCCGGCATTCTCGTAGACGTAGAATTCGGCGCCCGGCTGCTTTGCCTTCACCTCGAGATAGTTTTCAGGTGGAATGCTGGCGTCGTCGGCGCCAAAGTGGAACTGCACCGGGCAACGCGCCTTCTCGCCAGCGAACTTCTGAGCCATTCCGCCGTAAAAGCAAGTGGCAGCGGAGAAGCCGTCCAGTCGCGTCGCCGTCGCGAAGGCGACCGACCCGCCGAGGCAGAAACCGACGATACCGATCTTGCCGGCCGAGCCGACCGCCTCGCGCGCGGCCGCCACGTCGAGTAAGCACTTGCCCATGTCGAACTTTGCAATCAGCGCCTTTGCCAGCTCGACGTTCTCCGGCGTGTAACCGGTTTCGAAATCGCGCTCGAAGCGGTCGAAGATCGCTGGAGCGATAGCGACATAGCCTTCGGCTGCGAACCTGTCGCAGATCGAGCGGATGTGCGAGTTGACGCCGAAAATCTCTTGCACGACAACGATGCCGCCGCGTGGTTTACCCGTGGGGTTCGCTTCATATCCGCCGAGGGTGTGCCCGTCGGAAGCTTTCAGTTCGATCTGCGACATCGTCAGTTCCTCCTCAGTTCTCAAAACGCCCGTTGGCCCGAATCGACCGGCAGCACGACACCGGTGATGCTCGGCGCTTGATCGGAGCACAGGAACGCAGCCGACATCGCCAGCTCCTGCTCTGTTACCAGCCGCCTCAGCGGGGTCGCCTCCCGCACCTTATCGCTGCCGCCCTGCCGAGCGCGGAGTTTTGAGCCTTCGCCCTTCATCGGCTGTGCCATATAGCCCGGCGCGATGCAGTTCACCCGGATGCCACGCGCACCGAAGGCGACCGCGTAGGACCGTGTCATCGACTCGATGCCCGCCTTCGACGCTTGATAGGCATAGCCCCCAACGACACGGCCCATGAAGGCCGACATGCTGCTCAAGAGCAGAATACTCGCGCCCTCTGCCAAATGCGCCGACGCCTGATCACACACAAGTGCTGAACCTTTGAGGTTCACGTCGAGTACCTTTCCGACGGCGACGGGGTCAGCAGTGCCGGGCACGGTTTCCAATAAGATCCCATGCGCAACAACAAGGCTGGTAATGTCGCCAAGTTTGGCAGCTTCCGCGAACATGGAGGCAACGCTTTTCGGATCGGTCACATCACAGCGTATGAAGGTTTGACCCTTCGCTACCGGCTGCTCGTCGAGATCGGCCACGACGACAGTCGCGCCACGCTTCTGAAACAATTCCGAGATCGCGGCGCCGATGGTGCCGGTGCCGCCGGTGATAATGGCAACGCCCTTCATTCCTTTACTTCCTCCCTGCCGCTTCACAAACCGGCAAACCCAGCCCGTGCAACCCAGTAATCCCACGCCCGGGCCAACGCCATGTCGCCTAACATCATGGCGCCAGCCTTGTCGATCTCGCCGTCCGTGAGGGGCTTGATTTCGCCGTGCTGACGCGTTGATAGGATCAACTCCGCATTGTCGCGTAGGCCGATCGAAACACGTATTACCGCCTTGATGTTCGCGGCGGCACACACGCAGCCGTGGCCTCGCAGCAATGCAACGCGGTTCTGACCGAGCGCCCGGGACAATGAGTGTCCCATCTCCATCGAATCGACCAACATATTAGTATCGCCGAACTCGGCCTGACTGTCCCAGTAACCGAGCTCCCGCCCAATCACGCTCGACATATGGAACATTGGCCGCAAGGAGATGTCGACCATTGTGAACGGGATGACAGCACGTGCGTGGTGATGCGTAACTGCGTTAACGTCTGGACGATCCTTGTAGATCGCGCCATGGATGTGCCGCTCGGCATAGGGTCGGCGCGGGTCGTTGCCGACGAGTTCGCCTTCCAACGTGTACTCAAGGATATCATCTCGTGTTACGTTTGCTGGACTACGCGACCGCGAGATGAAATAGCGGCGAGGATTGATAGGGTTACGCACACTGACGTGCCCAAAATCATCGATGATGTCCTCTCGCGCCAATATCCGATTGGCAAGCATCAGCTCAGTCAGCGTATGCTCGATTGAATCTTTTTCATGCGCGGTGGCCGGCATGGCAACTCCTCCCTTTGTGCAGAGAGAGATTACTTGCCGCGATATAGACATCCTAATATATGTTTCGGCCATCTATATAGTATGGAGGATATAGAATGCGGTCGCTGGTTTCGCAGCTTTCGATCCACAAGCTGGAGGTGTTTTGTACCGTGATAGAGCTCAACAGCTTTTCGCGAGCCTCCCAGAAACTGAACATCACACAACCTGTGGTATCAGCACATATCAAAGGATTGACAGACAAGTTCGAAACGCCGCTGATTGTGAAGAATGGCCGCCGCATCGTCCTCACCGAGGACGGCGAACGTGTACACCGCTGGGCCCGCGAACTGATCAACCGTACCCTCGAATTCGAACGTGAAATGGCAGACAGTCAACGCGGGGTCGTAGGCCGTGCTTCCATCGGTGCCTCGATGACGATCGGCTCCTATCTTTTACCCGCGCTGGTCAGCGAGTTCCGTCACGCCCATCCGCTTGGCGAGATTTCGGTTCAAGCGTACAACCCAATGGCTGCCACCGACGCCATACACAGTGGAGTGTGCGACTACTCGTTCACGATTATGGATCCACGTCATGACGTTGAAGGTTTAGACGTCAAGCGCATCGCCGATGACCAACTGGTCCTCGTAACATCGGAGCGCGTTCCGCACCTCGAGGGCCCACTGACGCCCGACGTAATTTCCGGCCTTCCTTTCGTCAGTGCGCAAGCAGGGATGCCACGTAGAGAGATTGAGGAGAGTTTGCTTGAGCACTACGGAATCCGCCGACGTAGTATCATCCTGGAATTTGGCCACGCCGAATCCCTGAAGCAGGCGGTTCAAGCTGGCGCCGGCTACGCGTTTGTTTTCCGATCATCGCTCAGGGACGAACTGACCACCGGGTTGCTTCGTGAGGTTGCGACACCTGGGATGGAGCTGAAAGTGCCAGTCTATCTAGTTCGCCGTCCCAATAAGAGGATGTCGAGTTTCCAACAGAGGCTTATGGAATTTTTGTCCGAGAAAATTTCTGCCCAGTTAGAGGGCCGGCCGAGCGGCTGATGTCTCTGTCGCTCGGCCAAGGGACATCCTGGACTAGCCGCGCCTTGATGATATTGCCTTGAACTGGCCGGACATCCTTGGGACACATGCGATCAACATCACTGCGATAAGAACTGAAGGCGCAGTCATCGTCAGTGGAATGGGGCACGCAGGAAGACAAGATTCGCAAAATGTTGGCAATGAGGACCGTGCAGGTAGTCGTCACAAATGGTTGAAACGTTGCCTCGCAATTGGCAGCTGTCACTGCGGGACTGTGGTCGCTGATGGTAATAGGCCTTACTCAACTGAAAGCGGCATTGGTGAAGCAACTTCTCGGGTTACCGCCAGATAAGCATTGCGATAGCAAGGATCATCACAAGCCCGGCGAAACTTGTATTCAAGAGCGAGCGCCGGTGCTGAAGCATATGGACCGCGCTGCAACCACAAAAAGCTCCTGCAGCCCCACCGCCTACAAAGACAGCCGCGAGCGGCCAATCGACAAATCCCGACAGGGAGTAGCTCAGGGCTGTGGTAGCGCCGAATGCTACGATCGCGACGAGCGAGGTGGCGACAGCGTTGATTGTTGCCATGCCGGTCGCGAAGATGAGGCCGGGCACGATAAGGAAGCCACCACCTATTCCAAAAAATCCTGAAACCGTTCCGGTACCGGCGCCCACGGCCAGAACCTTGGGCGCATTGCTTGCCACGAAACCAGTAGTCGCAGCGCTAACGGTGTGTCTGCGATAAAACACGTTCAGACTGATAACGATCATTAGCCCCGAAAACAAAGCCAACAGATCGGCGCCATCAAGAGCTTTGCCAATCGCCGCACCGACCCAGGCTCCCACCATCCCCGTTGCACTGTAAAGCGCAGCGTATTTCCATTGTACTGTTCCATGTCGAGCATGAAACAAGAGGCTGATGAAAGCATTGGCAGCTACTGCAACAGCGCTGGTTGCGATCGCTACGTGAACGTTGACAACCCCGACCAGATGAACAAGCAACGGTACGGCGAGAATTGAGCCACCACCTCCGAACAGACCCAACGTGAAGCCGACGAGGCACCCAGAAGCGGCGCCAAGAAAATAATGGAGAACATCTAGCGTCATTCGCAAAAGCCTGCGGTCAATGAGGTATTCGTGCGTGCTTCACTGCGGCTCGCAGTCAAAAACTACAGCAGTGTTGATCGGCTTGAGCAGGCTAGTCCGAAGGCTGTCGAAATGATCATTAGTGCTCGCAATCGAGCGCAACGAGTGCGCAGTGAAATTTGCCGATCTAGTTTCGACGATCGAAAAAGCCCGCCCGGAGGCCGAGTATCTCTTTCTGGTCAGATAGCAGACTTGCCGGCGTCTTTGTTTTCGCGAGGACTGTAACCCGCGATAGGTCGAAAATGTTCACCGTTTTCTTTCTAGATTGCTGCTTTAATGTGTCAAATGATCGACGAATCTCCCCGATAAGGGTGTTCGGTCCGGCCTGCTCCACAAAGTGGTTCAAAGACAGCGACACGCTCATCGGTGATAGCGGCAAAAAGCGATATAGCCTGATAACATAAGGGAGCGCCGCACTGCGATGTCGAGCGGCGTGCCGTCTGTTTTAACAAGGGAAAGAACGGCTTCGGCGGTTAGGGTAAAGAAACCAAGCAACTCATACGCGGCTTGTTCAGAAAGTGTTCCATGATGTTCCATTTACATTAGCAATTCCTAATGTCGGATTGCTTTATTGTTCGTGCTTCGCCTTAAAAGGGTTGGCCGAGGGCTTTCCTGGGCCCTCAACTCAGGGCGACTTTCATGCGCGTCGCCACGTGGCCAATCTCCTGTGGGCGAAACTGACCATCACCGCCTCTGCCTCTGGGCGATCCGGTAACCTAGCGTACGGCAATCCGCCCTCAGCCCCTGCGCCGAGACGAAATCCAACAGAGTATCTGCGTTGGTTGCGGTCGAACCCGATTTCTCGTGGAAATCAAGCACCGGATCAATAATTGCGCAATCCCTCGTCTGAGGATCGCTCACCACATATTGAACCGACGAGTTCTCAGATCGAAGAATGCCGCAACCTCGGGTCTGTTCATCAATTAAGCCTCCGCCAGCGCCATCCGAGGAAAGAATATGGCCCGCGACGCATCGAAATCGTAATCTCTTTCGAAATTCGCTGCTTCCTTCGCTAGCTGGATTACGGATTGGAGAATGAAGTCTACCTTGTCGTCGGACAGGAGGACGCTGAAGTTTAGCCGCGTAAAACCCGGCTTCTTCATTTCGTCACCGGACAGAATTGCTTGGCGCAGCACCTCCGATTCACGTTCGTCGATGGACAGAAGCCTTAGAACGTAAGGGCCGGCGCAAGCGCATCCGCCACGAGCCTGGATTCCGAAGCGGTCGCTAAGCATGCGCGTTATCAATTGCTGGTGGACGTAGCCACCCTTTCCGTCTCTGACCCGGAACGAAAAGATTGGCAGCCGGTTCGAAAGCGCTGGACCAAGCAGTTCGAGTTGAGGAATGTCCCTCCAGGCAGACAAGGCCTTCCGCGTCAATTCCTCGTTGCGGACTGCCATGGCTTGGAGGCCTATCGCGTGTTTTACAATGAAGGCGAGGGCGGACCTGATATCGCCGACAATGTTTGGAGTACCGGCTTCTTCGCGCGCTTCTAGGCTGTCGCTATAATCGTGCGAACCAGACGATACGAATTTGACGGTACCGCCTCCGGGCCACGAAGGCTTGGCAATAACCACTGCGTCACGCCGCACGATCAGAATGCCGGACGATCCCGGGCCGCCGATGAACTTGTGGGGCGAGATGACGATAGCGTCGATCTTTGCCGTGTCGCCCAGGTCCATTTCGATCGGCAAATAAGGGCCGCCGCCGGCATAATCCCAGACGATTTTTGCGCCAGCTTTTTTAGCCTGATCCGTTATCGACTTAACGTCGGTGACAATGCCCGTCACGTTTGAAGCAGCCGAAAAGGCGCAGACGATGAGATCCGGATTACCCTCACTCAGGGCATCCTGAAGGAGAATCGGATCAGGGCCTCCGGCAGGTACTTCTGGCACCTCGATTATTTCGGCCCCGCTCTCGCGCCAGGGCAGAATATTGGAATGATGCTCGTAAGGTCCTATGATGACCCGGACATGCTTGCCGCGGGCGAGAGTTTCCTCTACGCCAAACAACTTGACCAGACGGTTGATGCCCGCCGTGGCTCCGGAGCCCGTAAAAATCACGGCATGTTGCTTGCCGGCTCCGCAGAACTCGCCGATCTTCGAACGCGCGTCCCGACGCAAGCGGGTCATGAAGCCACCGCAATAGGACGCCTCCGTATGACTGTTCGCGTAATAAGGCAGGACCTCTTCAAGGACGAACTCCTCGACGTGACGAAGGGCCCGGCCCGATGCGACATAGTCGGCGTAAACGAGACGTTTGGGGCCATAGGGGCCATCAATCATCGCGGACGAACCGACGAGCCCCTCGCTTAGTCTAGAAATAAGATCTGCTTGCGTGAGGCTATGGCGGAAATGATCAAGAGGGGTAACTGCATTTGTCGATTGAGAGGCAAAGGCGGACATAATCGGGCTCCAAATAAGATTGACACAGAATCTATTCCGCGCGAGCGTCGAAAACATCACCTGATTTTTACAAAAATTAGCAAAAGTCGGATCATATGAACGAACGAGCAGAGAAAATCGATAGCTTCGATCTAAAGATTTTGACATGCCTGCAGAAGAACTCCAACCTGTCACAGCGCGATCTGGCCGAGGCGGTAGGGCTTTCTCAAAATGCTTGCTGGCGGCGTCTTCAGCGGCTTCATTCGATCGGGATGATCCGAGGAGCGCATAGCGATATTAACCTGAACGCGCTTGGCCTCGATCTCACAGTCTTCGTCATGGTTCGTACGCGCCACCATTCAAAAGAATGGGCCGATGATTTCCGCAAACATGTCGAGAGATTGCCGGAAGTGATCGATTTTTATCGTATCGGCGGAGATTGGGATTACCTGATCAAGGTGGTGACGAGAGGCATGTCCGGTTACGACACGTTCTACCAGAAGCTAATCACGAATTTCGATTTGGCGACGGTCACGGGTTTCTTCTCGATGGAAGCGATTATCAACAACCGCGCCGTCGATCTGAATCGAGTTCGATAATGACGTTCATTCCGTACCTTTTGCGGAACAGTCACTTTCCTCGAATCCGTATTCAGAAACCTTCGATGGTGCAGCAAATTCTGCTCCGGAAGCGGCCACACAACGAGGCGGCTCTAAAGGAGATCCACTATCATGAAACTCTACTATCATCCGCTGTCAGGTCATGCCCATCGCGCACACCTTTTCCTGTCGCTCATCGGTCAAAAGTTTGAACTGATCGAAGTTGACCTGGTGAAGGGCGAACACAAGAAGGCTGCCTTCCTTGCACTCAACAGCTTCGGCCAGGTCCCCGTGCTTGTCGACGGCGAAACCGTCATCCAGGATTCGAATGCTATTCTGGTCTATCTTGCCAAGAAGCTGAGGAAGACTGAATGGCTCGCAGAGGATGCAGTAGGCGCCGCCAGAATTGAACGTTGGCTGTCGATTGCGGCAGGCCAAATAGCCTACGGTCCGGCCGCCGCCCGCCTCAACACTGTCTTCGGTGCGAATTTTAACCCGGATGAAGTCATCGGTCGGGCTCATGACTTACTTAAGGTCGTGGAGCAAGAGCTCACGGCGCGTCATTGGCTCGCCGCCGATCATGCAACCATCGCCGACATTGCTCTTTACAGCTATATTGCACGGGCCCCCGAGGGCAATGTTGATCTGTCTGCTTATCCGAAGGTCGGCGCATGGCTGATGCGAATCGAGCAACTGCCGGGCTTCGTACCGTTCGTTAAGACGCCAGTCGGCCTAGCCGCCTAACAAGAAATTCCAATAAGGAGTCACGGCAATGGACAGCCATATAAATAACGAAAAGCCATTGCCGTGGCATAACGGCGAGCTCGAGATTCAAAGGAAAGCAGGCGTAGTGGAGAAGGCCGCCGATCTTGGGCGACGTTTTATCCGGGACCACTTGATCGAGCAGCACAGTCTCTTCTACCAACAGCTTCCCTTTGTCGTCGTGGGTGCCGTCGATGATGCAGGCGATCCGTGGGCGACGATCATCGCTGGGCAGCCGGGTTTTCTCCGCGCGACTGACGACTATACCCTTAATGTTTCGTTCCGCCGGGATCCTTCTGATCCAGCCGACCGAGGGTTCAACAATAGCGATGCTGTAGGGGTTTTGGGCATCGAACTAAACACGCGGCGCCGTAATCGAATTAATGGAGATGTCGGGAATTCGGGCCCTGCTGGATTCGACGTTAAGGTTGTCCAAAGTTACGGAAACTGTCCCCGGTACATCCAACTTAGAGATTTTTATTTTGCTCGCGAGCCGGGCCTACCGTTCGTGGGGGACGTGGAACTTCTCCCAAGATTGGACAGTGACGCAATTGAAATGATCAACTCTGCCGACGCGTTTTTTGTCGCGTCTTACTCGGAGGATGCTAGCGGGCGACAGGCAGATGGTTCCAGTCGTGGCGGGAAGCCTGGTTTCGTGCGTGTAGATGAAGACGGTAGCCTGACTATCCCGGATTTCAATGGGAACACCTTCTTCAACACGCTAGGCAACGTCCTTTTAAATGGACGCGCGGGTCTAACATTTGTCGATTTTTCCAATGGTGACATGCTGCAAATGACCGGACGAGCAAAAGTCATCTTCGACTCTGCGGAAATCGTTGCTTTCCAAGGCGCGGAGCGTTTTTGGAATTTCAAGCCGGAAAAGCTGGTACGGCGGAGAGGCGCACTCGCTATTCGTTGGATCAAGCGGGAATCCGGTGAGAGCCCGAATGCAGTTATGACAGGGGATTGGCAGCAGGTGGATGAACGGCTGCGGGCACAATCGCTTGCAGCGCAGTGGCGTTTGTTCCGTATCGAACATGCCATCGACGAAAACGATCTTGTTCGGTCATTCTATCTCACCCCGACGGATGGCGCCGGGATAATTCCGCATCAAGCAGGACAGCATCTGCCGATCCGGGTCACTCTGCCGGGTGACGAAGGGCCAACGATCCGGACCTACACCATTTCTGCAGCGCCTTCGGATGGCATGTATCGCATCAGCGTAAAGCGTCAGGGAAGGGTTTCCCAATATCTGCACAGGCTTTCGGAAGGAGCGAATATCGAGGTCCGGGCCCCGGCAGGTGCTTTCACAATTGACGCAGCGGCCTCACGTCCCGCCGTGATGATTGCCGCAGGCATCGGCATCACACCTATACTCGCTATGCTTCGTCACATCGTTTATGAAGGGGTGCGCAAACAGAGTATTCGTAGGACTTGGCTTTTCTATTCGGCGCGATCGAGGGCTGAACAGGCTTTCGGTGATGAGTTGGACGACTTGGCCGTTGCCTCTGGAGGTAATATTCGAATTTATCGTCTGCTGACCAATCCAGACGGCGCGGTGTCTCGGGTCAATTTCGATGCGGTAGGACGGATCGACCTTGACGTCCTGAAACGCTCTCTCCCGTGGGATGATTACGAATTCTATCTATGCGGACCGCCGTCTTTCATGCAGGGGACTTATTCGGCGCTTCGATCCGTCAACGTTTCCGACAGCCGAATCTTTGCGGAAAGCTTTGGTCCGGCATCAATATCTCGGTCGGCAGACACCGGATCGTCAAGCGAAAGCATGCTTGAAATTGCGACGCATTCCGTACCAGTGAGGTTCGTTGGGTCTTCAAAAGAAGCAATCTGGTCGCCCGAAAGCGGATCTCTACTGGAATTCGCCGAAGCCCAGGGTCTCTCTCCTGCCTTCAGTTGCAGGGCCGGTACCTGCGGAACATGCGCGACGCGGATCATCGAGGGCGCAGTCACCTACAAAGATAAACCATTGGTCTCCGTGGGGACCGATCAAGCCTTGATCTGCTGTGCTTATCCCGCCAATAACGGAAATGATAAAGCTGTTGGATTGCAACTAAATATCTGAGATGAGCAATAGCTCACCTGGTATGCGAGGCCTAAAATACGAAGACTGTCCTAGCCACCTAGTTGGCTGAGCATTCAGTTGAAATATCTGTTCGCCCGTAAGCGAGACACTGAAAGATCTACAAACTTCCGGACCTTCGCAGATGCCTGTCGGCCGTCGGGATGAACCACGTGTATCGGAAGTGCTTCCTCTTCATAGTCGGATAGGACGGTTTGCAATTTACTCTCACTCAAGAGGGGGGCAATTTGGTACGACAGTATTCGCGTCAGCCCCCAACCGCTTACTGCAGCAGATATCGCCGCTTCGTTATTGCTACACAAGAGACGAGGATTGATGTGAACTGCCGACTTACGCTGGCATCCGAAACGCCATTCGAGCGACGCCCATGCGTTGGTAGTAGCAACAATCCGATGCTTGGTAAGGTCGCTCGGGACAGTCGGTACGCCCCACTTTTCAAAGTACGCTGGCGATCCACATATGACTCGCCGAACTTTTCCCACCTGCGTTGCAGCAAATCCTGAATCAGGTAAATGCCCAATGCGAACTGCAACATCCACGTCCTCATCAACGATGTTTACGACACGATCGACGAAAAGACTCCGGCCTCTGACGTCGGAATAAAGATCCAGGTAGTCAGTCAGTATCGGCAAGACAAATTGAGTACCAAATAGCGCAGGAGCCGTTACAGATAGAGTTCCGGTGGGTTTGCTATATGCTCCAGCCGCGATCGCTTCCGCTTCAGACACTTCCGAAAGAATTCGCTGGCAATCCGAGAAATAACGTTCACCGGCCTCGGTTAGCTTCACCGAGCGGGTCGTTCGGATGAGGAGGCGCGCCCCTATTTCCGTCTCCAAAGCGGAGATGATGCGCGAGACCGCAGGAGGGCTCATGTGAAACTGACGTCCTGCCTCAGCAAAGCTCTTTAATTCTGAGACTTTGACGAAAACCGTCATAGCTTGCCATTTGTTCATGAGCTCGAGGTTCTTTCCCTATGGATATCCCAGTTCGAACGCTCCATTATCGGACCGCTTAGATGGATGCATTATCTGAGATCATGTTTTCGAGGGGCGGTTCTCAGTTCATCGAGCAAGCTGCGCAGATGGTCGGCAAGTAGTGGCAATCCTAGAGTGGCTAACTTGGTTTCTGCATGTGTGATTGCGAGCTCGTTTTTTTTAGATTCCGCCAACACAAACTTCACAGCGCTATCGATAATGACGTCAAAGCTACCCCCCCGTTCCGCGGCATCAATCTCCGCACCGGTCAGTGATATTTTCGTGGCTTCAGCCTTCAGTTTATCGAGCAAAGCAGAATCGCGTCGCGCTGCTGCGAGCGCTAACTCAACATGTAACCGCATGGCCGCTGTAATAGGGCGCTTGATCATAACTTTCTCCGCGCGTCCCGTTACATAATTTCTATCTTTAGAGATCGGATAGAACGCATTGTTTTTCATTCAGCAATTACAAATCTGTCGGCTGGTGGTACCGGCGAGACTCCGTCGACGGTAGATCCGCAAGGCCTAAACCTGAAGATCGTTTTTTCTCAACACTTTCTTTCATAGGCTGAAATAATGTCGCGCAGCGGAGCCCGTTAGTGCGGTCGTTGCCGTTGGATAAAACACATCTCTAGCAAAATCCTGCTGTTGCTGAGACAACGTGGGTCGGTTAGTTTCGTTAACTGAAAGACACCATCCGATATCACGATAAGATTGCGAGCGCTTTACGCGTCGATCTTTCTACGAAAATCACGACATCAAGGGGTTCAAGACTATGGTGGCGATGGATCGTGTCAAAGCGGGCTTGTCCATGCCGATTGAATGGGGCCCCTACAGTTCGGTCAATCAAGGTGTAATGCATGCGTGCGGACATGATGCCCACGCGGCGATGGGATACGCGACTGTGGTATTGCTTGCTCGTTAGAAAGAGAATTTTCGCGGAACCGTGCCGCTCATCTTCCAGCCAGCGGAAGAAGCGGAACCGCTTGGCGGTCATCGAGTAGTTCAAAGAAGGCCTGCTCGACGATGTCGACGCGGCTTCGGCATCCACGTCGATCCGTATATGCCTTCGGGAAAGATCTGGGTTGGCGCATGACCGTATACGCTCGCATCGGACATTTTCGACGTGATCGTAAGGGGCAACTCGGCTCACGCGGCGCATCCTTTCGAAGGTGTTGACGCCATTACCAACACATGCTCGATGATCGCCGAATTGCAGAAGATTGTATCTCGCGAGATCGATCCGTTCGGTCCTCATGGCTGCGCCTGCGCGAAATCCTGGAAGGTGTGGCTGCCTCGCATGGAGCAAGCGTTGACGTCCAAATTCAACGGTGAACCTGCCGTGGTCAATGACGCGAACATGGTCGAGATCATCCGCAGAACGAGCGGCGCCCTGATCGGTCACGAAAACACGATGAATGCTCCGGGATGGACGGCTGCGGATGATTTCGCTTTCTACAGCGAGAAATGCCGGTCGGTCTATTTCCGCCTCGGGATCAGAAATGAAGAGGTAGGATCAGTTATCCGCTGCATCATCCTCGCTTCCGCGTCGATGAGACAACGCTAAAAATCGGAGCAGCAGTGCTTTCCGCAGCTGCATTGGATTTCCTAGCGGCCTGATTGAGTCAGGCCACAGGACAGAGAGGGCGGCAGACCATACCTTGTTTGGTTCAAGGTTATCCTCGATCATCAATGACCTCTATGTCTCATAAATTTGCTGAACGATTGCGTAAAATGAGGTAACTCATACTGACTCACAAAGAAAAGGCTGTTTTTCCGCATCCGACTTGAAGTTTGAGTTCGCGCGCGGTCCTGAGGCGAGCGAAATCGTCGCCGGCATGATGCGAAGACCGGGTCAGCGGGCTCGACGCAACCATCAGAAAACCTTTGGTATAGGCGACCGTCTCGTAGGACTTGAATTCCTCCGGCGTTACGAAACTCATGACCGCATGGTGTTTGCGAGTCGGCTGCAGGTACTGGCCGATGGTCAGGAAGTCGACGTCGGCGGTGCGCAGATCGTCCATCAGCTGCAGCACTTCGTTGCGCTCCTCGCCGAGCCCCACCATGATGCCGGACTTGGTAAACATGGTCGGATCCAGCTCCTTCACCCGCTGCAGCAGCCGGACGGAGTGGAAATAGCGGGCGCCGGGGCGCACCGTCAGATAGTTGCCGGGGACGGTTTCCATATTGTGGTTGAACACGTCCGGCTTGGCGGCGACGACTCGCTCCAGCGCACCGGGCTTTTTCAGGAAGTCCGGCGTCAGGATTTCGATCGTCGTTGCCGGCGACGCGGCACGGATCGCCCAGATCACCTTCTCAAAATGTTCGGCGCCGCCGTCGGCAAGGTCATCGCGGTCGACGGAGGTGATGACCACGTGGGACAGGCCCATCTGCTTGACGGCCTTGGCGACGTTTTCGGGCTCTTCCATGTCGAGCGCATTCGGCTTGCCGGTCGCGACATTGCAGAAGGCACAGGCGCGGGTGCAGATCTCACCCATGATCATGAAGGTGGCGTGTTTCTTGTCCCAGCACTCGCCGATATTGGGGCAGCCCGCTTCTTCGCAGACCGTCACCAGCTTGTGTTCCTTCACGATCGATCGTGTTTCCTGGTATCCCTTGGGAACCGGCGCCTTGACGCGGATCCATTCGGGCTTGCGCATCACCTCGGTATCGGGACGATGTGCCTTTTCCGGATGGCGGACGCGCTTTTCTTCGAAAAGAGCCGTCCTGTCGAGAATGGTGACCATTGGACTTCCATTTCAGCAAGATCTTGAACCATCCCGCCGGCGGCATTTTGAGCTTCTGCCGGCGGAGCTTAGAACGTGCGGCCGCTAGTTACTGGGGAGATACGCTAAAAGCTCGTCGGCATTCATCACGTTGCAGTAGATCATATTCATGATCGCCAGTTCCTGGTCATGCAACTGGTCTGAAGCGGCTGCACACGCATCATCGATGACGATCACGTCGAAACTTTCATCCGCCAGGCTCCTCACGGTGGATGATACGCATTGATCCGTGAAGATGCCGACACACACGACATGTGTGATGCCCATGTTGGAAAGGATCAGACGCAAATTGGTGCCGGTCAAAGCGCTATCGGTGGTTTTGGTAACCTGAACTTCGCTCGGGAGCGGCTTCAACTCGTCGACGATCTGCGATGGGGTCTGATCTTTCGGCAAAAGGAGATTGTTCCAGCCTGGCTTCTTCTGGCTTAGCGACCGGTCGCGGCCATCCTCATACTGGCAGGCGATCCGCGCGAACATCGTGTCCAGGCCCCGCGCGCGAAATTCCTGGACGAGTTTTGCGATGGTGGGAATGACCAGGCCGTGCATTCGGTCGTGAAACGGTGTCCAGTCGTAAAAACGCTCGAGTTCCTTCCCTTCCAGAGTATTGACGTCTGGCCGCTCCAGGTATGTGTTCTGCACATCAATGACGAGAAGTGCGACTTTACCCCTAACCAGCATCGGATCGTCGGGTTCGGGAGCACCCTTGTAATAGAGAGAACGTCGCGAAGTTTTCCAGTTGCTCATAAATCACCCCTTCAGGATTCCAACGTTTGTCGCGCCTGACCGGGACCAGGCGCGACAAGGCAACTTCTCAGGCTGTCTTACTTGCGAAAGCCGCAGAGAGCTTGGCCGACGCATATCCGAAAAGCGTTCCTATCGTCATCGAGACGATGATCACGATCAGGACGTTTTTGAAACTGGCGGAAAGCAGCGAGGCATATGTGAATGCATCCGGCGTCTGACTGATATACGCAAACGTCGTCGCATAGCCGAGCGTCACGGCGGGAACCGAAGAAACCGGCGCAAAAGGAGACGCCAGGATATAGACTACGACGCTAATGAAGACGAGCAGGCCGACCCAGATTGGGGCCGGGAGGCCCGCAACGGGGCTTGAGAGTATGAGAAGTGCAACGATCCAGGCGACAAACACCCCGAAGGCGTTCGACGTGATGTTGAGGCCGACGGCACGGTTGTCGCCGCCGATCGCAAAAAAGGAAGCCCAAGCGACGAAGGCCGCCCAGATAAGAATGGTCCCGATCGATAAGAAACCCCAGGTAGCGATCCCTCCTAGAATTCCGACTCCGAGCGCTGTTGCAAGTACTGTAGGCATGACGTGACCCTCTAAAGGTGTTTATTTTTGCGCAACCATAACAGCGAGATTCCGCCGATCCGTCAATTCCTTTTCTCTTACGCGAGATATTTTCTCCCATAGGAGATTATTGGGGGTCTTGGAAAAAAATGACATGTGGCGCTTGATAAGTCGTCGGCAAGCCATCTAATTAGATTGCTAAGGCGGGAATAGGTAGATGGCGCGTTGCGATCTGTTGGGTGCATCGGAGAATATGACAATGAATATCGGCAGTTCGGACGAGAGCTCGGAAGGCGAGGGAAGCTTTTTGCCGGGTACCGTGATCAAGGCGCAGCGGGTTGCGCGTGGCTGGACGCTTGACGAACTCAGCAAACGCAGCGGCGTGTCGATCGCCGCCATCTCGAAAATCGAAAAAGGCCAGTCGAATCCAAGCTTTGAAAGCACGCTTAAAATAGCTCGTAGCCTACAGATGAACTTCGTCAATATGATGGAGGGAGCAAAACCAAGTGGTAGCGGGATAACGGCGAGACTGACGTCCACGAAATCCGGCCAGGTCGAAACCTACAGGACGAGCAGGTACGACTACAACGTCCATTCAACAGGATTGACCCATAAAGTCATGGTCCCCCTGCAGATGACTATCCACAACAGAGAGGCTCCGCCAATTGCCGAATGGAGCATCCATGATGGGGAAGAGTTTATCTTCGTGCTAAAAGGAACGTTGCAATTCTTTACGGAGCATTACGCGCCACTCACGCTTCAAGCTGGAGAGAGCTGCTACCTGGACAGTACAATGCGGCATGCTTTTGCCGCGGTCGGGGAAGGCGACACGGAAATTCTATCAGTCTGCCTCTCCGTTCGCCCCTTCGAGAGTCTTGAACCCTGATGAACGACCAATAACCCGACCAAACGGATTGGATTATCGCAGGTTATCACCATGAAATAAGTCGTCGGCAAAATGAAAAGCGCAATATTTTTCCTTCTGTAGAATTTTCTCGTTGACGAGAATTTTTATCGTAGTATCACTTTCGATGTCGACGGATTGCCGCGCTGTTTTAAAGCTAAAGAGCAACCACCGGGTCGAATTGAACATCAGAGGGTGATGACTATGACGAATGAACGGAAGGGTTTCATTGAGAGCCATGGGCTTTGGACGGATGAACAGTCCAAAGCTGCTGAGGAGCTTCTTCGGCGGATCGAGAAAGAGGGAATCAAAAACATCCGTGTCGGTTGGGGTGACCAGCACGGCATCGTCCGCGGTAAGACCGTGACGGCGGAAGAATTCAAGTCTAGCCTTCGCAACGGCAAGGATTTTCAGCTTGTAACTGCCATCTTCGACACCACCAATCATCCGATCGTTCCGCCATTCGGCGCTGAAAACACCCTGAACATCCCTGAAATGATCGGACTCCCCGATGGCGTGCTGGTTCCGGATCCGACCACATTCAAGGTTCTGCCCTGGGTGAAGGACACAGGTTGGGTTCTTAGCGACGCCTACCTCGCCAATGGCAAGCCGTGCCCTCTTTCGACCCGGCAGATCCTGCGCCAGCAGCTCGAAAAGCTTGCGTCGGACGGCCTCTCCATGAAGGTCGGTCTGGAGTTCGAATTCTACGTCTTCAAGCTGCTCGATGCGAAGCTTGCGCCGTCGCAGAGTGGTTATCCGCCGGAAGCTCCTGAAGTCGAGATGATCCAGCACGGCTATCAGTACCTGACTGAAAACCGTGGCGATGAGATCGAAAACATCCTGTCGTTCCTGCAGGATAATTTGCAAAAGCTCGGCCTGCCGATGGCGACGTTCGAAGACGAATGGGGACCAGGACAGTGCGAAGTGACGTTCAACCCGCTCAGCGCAATCGAAGCGGCCGACGCAGCACTTCTCTTCCGTTCGGCGGTAAAGCAATTGTGCCGGCGCAACGGATACCATGCGAGTTTCATGGCGATCCCGAAGGTGCCGAACGTCTTCCCAAGTGGATGGCATATGCATCAGTCGCTGGTAAACAGCGCCGGCGAAAACGTCTTCGTCGCATCGGAAGATCCAGGCCCGCTTTCCAAGATCGGCATGAACTATCTCGGTGGCCTCCTCGATCGTGCCCCGGGCACCGCATTGCTCACCACCCCGACGATCAACGGTTACAAGCGCCAGCGGCCGGACGGTTTTGCACCGACCAAGGCATCCTGGGCCTATGAAAATCGCGGCTCGATGCTGCGCGTCATCGGCGGCCCGAAAAACTCGGCATCCCGCATCGAAAACCGTATCGGCGAGCCGACGGCGAACCCATATCTGTATATCGCGTCACAGCTGATTGCGGGCCGTGACGGTATTGCACGCAGTTCCGATCCGGGCGACTCGGTCACCGCGGCCTATCTCGCCGACCGGCCGGTTCTGCCGCGCAGCCTGATGGAAGCGGTCACCGCCTTCAAACAGGACGACGTGCTGAAGCGCGAGTTGGGCGATACCTTCCATAACTACATGGTCATGCTCAAGGAGTTCGAAGTGAACCGGTTCCTGTCCGCCGTGACGGATTGGGAACATAACGAATACTTCGAAATGTACTGACAGCCCAAGGGGCTGCCCGGCATAAATGAGGCAGCCCCAAATCTCTGGAGGAAGCATGAAGATCGGTGCCGCACAGCTTCGCCCTGTTTGGTTGCGACCCAAGCAGACGACCGCGAAGATCATTGAAGCTATTGCCGAAGCCTCTTCGAAAGGCATCGAGCTCCTTGCATTTTCGGAATCGTTCCTCAGCGGATATCCGTTTTGGCTCTGCAGGACAGACGGAGCGTCGTTTGACAGCCCATTGCAGAAACGTGCCTACGCGCAGTTCCTGGATTCGGCCGTCGAAGTCCCGTCCGAGGAGGTTTCGTTGATCGTCTCTGCCTGCAGGGACTACAACGTATCTGTTTACCTCGGTATCAACGAGCGAGGCAGCGCCTCGGCGCGCGGGTCGATATTCTGTTCCCTGCTTGCGATCCACCGCGAGAGGGGGCTGCTCAGCACACATCGCAAACTGGTGCCGACCTTTGACGAGCGGCTGTGCTGGGCGCATGGAGACGGTAAGGGACTGGTCGTCCATCAGTTCGGCGATTTCCGCGCCGGCGGATTGAATTGCTGGGAAAACTGGATGCCGATGGCGCGTTTTGCGATGTACGCGGGCGGCGAAGACATACACGTCAGCGTATGGCCTGGCAACGCTTCGGTCTCCAATGAGGCGACGAAGCTTATTGCCATCGAAGGGCGGGTTTGGTCGCTCAACTCCACCGGCCTTCTATCACTGTCTGATGTTCCCGAAGACTTCGCTCTGTTTCAGGAACTGAAGGAGCAGGGTGTCGACAAGATTTTCACCGGCGGTTCGCAAATCGTCTCGCCCTCCGGGGAGGTCGTTGCCCAGGCAGGGGACTCAACGGAAGAGATTATCTGGTTCGATGCCGATTTGCAGACAGTTCGCGAAGAGCGCCGAAACTTTGATGTCAGCGGCCATTACTACAGACCTGATGTCTTCAGGCTGTCGATCGATCGGTCACGCCTTCAAGCACTTCACACCCATGCGCCGGAAACGGAAGAAGACAAATGAAAGCTCTGGTAATCCAAAACTCCACCGACACGCCGATCGGACTTGTAGGGCCTATTCTTGAAACGAGATTTGGCATCCAACTTAAGGTAGTCGAGGCGGAAAAGACCGACTTCCAGAAGATGAATACTGAAGACTACGATCTGGTGATCATCCTGGGCGCACCGCAGGGCGTTTACCAACGTGAAATCCCTTGGATCAAAGATGAACTTCGCTTTACCGAGGCACTCGTCGAAAAAGAAAAACCGCTGTTTGGGATCTGCTTCGGCGGTCAGATGATTGCTGCGGCTCTCGGAGCAAATGTGGAGCCCATGGGGGAACGCCATCACGGCTGGATAGAGAATGATACCGCCGTGAACGACAGTTGGTCGGGACCGTGGTTCCGCTGGCATGGCGACAAATTCGAACTGCCACAAAACGCAACCCCGCTCGCCACTTCGGGCAATGTCGTCCAGGGTTTCCAATATGGAAACGCTGTCGCAGTTCAGTTTCACCCGGAAGCAAGCCTGGAAATTGTCGAGAAATGGGTCGGTCAAAACAGGCAGCAGCTTGCCGATAGTGGTATCGATATCGAGAAATTCCTGAAGGACACCGAAGGTCAGGAACGCGCTGTCATCCCTCGTTTGACGAAGCTCCTGGAGGACGTGCTTGCACGTTGCTTCGACAAGGCAGCCTAGTCCGGTATCACCTAAATATATCAGCGTGGAAATCGGAGACAATGAACAGCAAACGTCGTGGAATGATCTGATAACGTTCATACACGGTGGCCGAAATACATAGTCAGGGGAAGAACCCCTTACTGTCCAAGGGAGAGATCAGCGTGAGCTGACGCCGAAGGGGAAGTTACCCAAAATCTCTCAGGCAAAAGGACCGTGGACGGAAAGACGCTCTGGAAAGTTGGGATATCATCCCGCGCCGACGGTGTAAGCGACGTTTTCCACGTCGTGAATCTCTCAGGCTTCACACAGAGGGGTACGAAACGGCTGCATTGCAGCCCAGCGTGCAACTCGTGGAGGAGCCATGATGACCAAAACACTACGCAGATTGCAGCTAGAAGATCTGCATTCACAAGCCGGGGCCCGCTTCGGCGCATTCGCGGGCTGGAACATGCCTGTAAGCTATCCTGCCGGTGTGATGAAGGAGCATCTTCATACACGGGAGCATGTCGGCATCTTCGACATCTCGCATATGAAACTCATCCGAATTTCCGGTTCGGATGCCGCCGATCTTCTTGATCATGCATGTCCGATCGAAGCGCGTGCCTTGCGATCGGAACAGTCAAAATACACCCTCCTTCTGTCCGAGCGGGCAGGGATTATCGACGACCTGATCGTAACACGCCTCGGCGACGAACGTTTTATGGTCGTGGCCAACGCCGGGAACGCGGCGACCGACGAAGCGCACCTGCGCGATCTGGCCTTGGGCTTGGATGTCAATATCGAACCACTGGACCGGGTATTCCTGGCCATCCAAGGGCCGGAAGCCTCCGCTGTTCTCGCCGGCATCGGTATTGAGACCGAAGATATGTTCTTCATGCAGGGCAGGGAGATACGTGACGACTGGTTCATGAGCCGATCAGGCTATACCGGCGAGGACGGCTTCGAGATTGGCCTACCGGAACATGAAGCGCGCCAACTCCTGGGCCGGCTAATGGCCGATGAAAGGATCATGTGGATCGGCCTCGCCGCCCGCGACAGCCTTCGTCTCGAAGCCGGGCTGTGCCTGCATGGTAACGATATTACTCCGGACATAGATCCGGCCAGCGCGGCTCTGATGTGGGCCATTCCGAAGGATCTGCGTGCAAGCGGCAAGTTCTTGGGTTCCGGCGCACTCAGGAAGATAATCGCCGAAGGTCCGAACGAAAAGCGGGTCGGGTTAAAGCCAGACGGCCGTCAGCCGGTGCGCGGTGGAACTCTGGTTTTCGACGAGGACGGTGAGGTGATCGGCAGGGTTACGTCGGGCGGGTTCGGGCCTTCCGCCGGGTTTCCCGTCGCGACGGGTTTCGTCGCATCCGACCGTGCCGCCATCGGCACCATGCTCTACGCCGACGTGCGAGGAACCAAGGTTCCGGTCGCGGTCCACTCGCTTCCCTTCACACTCCATCGCTATCGCAAAGGATGAAATCCATGTCGAAACTCTACTTTACACAAGATCATGAATGGATTCGCGTCGACGGCGAAATCGCGACCGTCGGCATCACCGAATACGCACAGGACCAGCTCGGCGACATGGTGTTTGTCGGCGCTCCGGACATCGGGTCTGCCATGTCTGCAGGCGACGTAGCTGTTGTCGTGGAATCCGTGAAGGCCGCCTCCGATGTCTATTCTCCGATCGACGGGGAAATCGTCGAGGTAAACGAGCAGCTCTCGTCTGCCCCGGACCTGCTCAACCGCTCGCCGGAAACAGACGGCTGGCTCTGGAAAATGAAAATCGCCAACACCGCGCAGCTCGAAGGGCTGATGGATGCAGTTGGCTACAAATCCCACATTGCTTGAGAGGATCCTAAGATGAGCAACTCGTCGTTCGCCTCCCGCCATATTGGCCCCAATGCCGCCGATACCCGTGCAATGCTTGCCGCGATCGGCATCCCGTCCATCGAGACGCTGATCACGCAGGCAGTGCCACAATCCATTAGACTACAGCGTCCGATGGGGCTCCCGGCAGCCATCGACGAACACGCCGCGCTCAGGGAACTGGAACAAGCCATGAGCCGCAACAAGGTTCTCAAGAGTTTCATTGGCGCGGGGTATCATGGCGTCCATGTACCGCCGGTCATCCAGCGCAATCTCTTCGAAAACCCGGCGTGGTATACGGCGTATACGCCATATCAGGCAGAAATCAGCCAGGGCAGGCTCGAGCTGCTTTTCCACTTCCAGACGTTGGTTGCTGAACTGACCGGATTCCAGGTCGCCTCTGCATCGCTTCTCGATGAGGCGACCGCAGTTGCCGAGGCCGTCAGCATCGCCTTGCGGTATCATAGGGATAAAAGGAGCCACGTCACCGTCGCTGGTCCACTCCATCCGCAAACCATGGATGTTATCCGCACACGCGCCGCTCCGATGGAAACGCAAATCGACGGTGAAACGATCTATACCGAAACTGCAGCTCTCCTCGTCCCCTGGCCGGACACGAACGGCGTTTATGGAGATCATAGCATCGCCATAGCCAGGGCAAAGGAAATGGGCGCGATCGTCATCTTCGTGGCCGACCCCCTCGGCCTGACAATCACCGACCCGCCGGCCACGCTTGGCGCGGATATCGCCGTCGGTTCAATGCAGCGTTTCGGCGTTCCTATGGGTTTCGGGGGCCCGCATGCCGCCTATTGCGCCGTATCCGACAAGCTGACCCGTCTGATGCCTGGTCGATTGGTAGGGCAATCGGTCGATCGTAACGGCCGACCCAGCTATCGGCTAGCGTTGCAGACCAGAGAACAGCACATCCGCCGCGACAAGGCGACATCGAACATCTGCACAGCCCAAGCGCTTCTGGCGAACATGGCCGCGGCTTTCGCGATCTGGCATGGCCCGGCCGGCTTGCAGTCGATCGCTAGGCGTGTTCACGACCTGGCCTCCCGTCTGGCGGAGGGTCTGAAGGCCGCAGGTGTCACGGTGGCTGGTGACCGGCGTTTCGACACGGTGACCGCCAAGGTCAGCGGCAGGGCTTCGGTCATCGCCTTCGAAGCGGAGGCCGGCGGCCGACTGGTTCGTGTCTTGGACAACGATCATGTGTCTATAGCTTTCGACGAGACGTCGACGCTTGAGGATTTGGAAGCACTGGCAGCATTGTTCGCTGCGAAGGCTCCCGCCACCGCCGAGCGTACCGCACCCGGCAGCCTTCGCGGCAAAGAGTTCTTAAGCCAGCTGGTTTTCCACGACAACCATTCTGAAACCGAGATGATGCGCTTCCTGCGTCGTCTTGCGGACAAGGACTTGGCGCTCGATCGCGCCATGATCCCGCTCGGCTCCTGCACGATGAAGCTAAACGCCGCTGCCGAAATGATGCCGGTCAGTTGGCCGTCCGTCGCCAACTTGCATCCTTTCGCGCCGGAAAGCCATTCTGCCGGATTTAGGGCAATGGCCGATGACCTGGACAAGTGGCTGTGCGAGATCACCGGCTTCGACGCCGTGAGCCTTCAGCCCAATGCCGGAAGCCAGGGGGAGTATGCCGGACTGCTGGCGATCCGCGGCTATCACCTGTCGCGCGGAGACGCCCAGCGCAGGATCTGCCTGATCCCGTCCTCCGCACACGGCACCAATCCGGCCAGCGCCGCGATGGCCGGCATGGAAGTCGTGGTCGTGAGATGCCTCGACGACGGCGATATCGACGTCGATGATCTGAGGGTCAAGGCGGAGCACTATGGCCATCGGCTGGCCGCGGTCATGTTCACCTACCCCTCCACTCATGGCGTGTTCGAAGAATCCGCCCGCGACATCTGCAAGATCATTCACGAGAATGGCGGACAGGTCTATTTCGACGGCGCAAACCTGAATGCCATGGTCGGTCTCGCCCGCCCGGCGGATATCGGTGCGGACGTCTGCCACATGAATCTGCACAAGACCTTCTGCATTCCACATGGCGGCGGTGGTCCGGGCGTCGGACCGATCGGCGTCGGATCGCATCTTGCGTCGTTCCTTCCGGGGCATGTGGAGCGGGGTAGCGGCCATGCGGTCTCGGCTGCTCCTTTGGGCAGCGCATCGATCTTGCCGATCACCTGGATGTATATTCGGATGATGGGCGCGGCCGGGCTGAAGCAGGCGACCGAGCAGGCAATCCTCAACGCCAATTATATAGCAGCCCGCCTCGAAGCCCATTATCCGGTGCTCTACAAGGGAAAGAACGGCCGCGTTGCGCATGAGTGTATCATCGACACCCGGGTGTTGAAGGAGCGTGCCGGCGTTTCCGTCGAAGATGTCGCCAAACGCCTCATTGACTATGGCTTCCATGCGCCGACCATGTCTTGGCCGGTCGCCGGAACACTCATGGTCGAGCCGACGGAATCGGAATCGAAGATTGAAATCGACAGGTTCTGTGAGGCCATGGCGGCTATTGCGATCGAAGCCGGCAAGGTAGAGCGGGGTGATTGGCCGGAGGACGACAATCCGCTAATCAATGCGCCGCACACTGCGGAAGACGTCCTTGCAGGCGAGTGGAATCATCCGTATTCCCGGGTCGAAGCAGCATACCCGAACGGCGATCCGGCACGCACTACCAAATACTGGCCTCCAGTGTCTCGCATCGACAACGTTGCTGGCGACAGGAATCTCGTGTGCTCATGCCCGCCGGTGTCTGAATACGCCGCGGCACAAGGCTGAGGATCATAAGCTATGTCAATCAAGACACGAACCCGGCAGGAACCCGGCGAACTGGCAGATGTTCGCCAGGATAACGAGCATCCCGCCGGTTTCGGTGAGCTCTTTAAGATCGGATTGGGACCCTCGTCATCGCACACTGTCGGCCCGATGATCGCCGCCGCCAATTTTGCCGACGGCCTTGCCGACATGGCACACCAGGTGGTCCGGGTAGTCGTGACCCTTTATGGGTCTCTGGCCTGGACGGGGAGAGGGCATGGCACAGACGATGCGGTAATACTGGGATTAACCGGCGCCCGCCCTGACACGATCGATCCAATTGCTGTGAAGCCAACTTTGGAAGGAATCGACAGCACGGGTATCCTCGTGTTGCCGACCGGCCGAAATATTGCTTTCAGCCGGAAAACTGATATCGCATTCGACTTCGAATTGGATTTTGAAGTACATCCAAACGCGATGCGCCTTCAGGGCTTCGGAAGCGATCTGGCAATACTCGCGGACGAAGTCTGGTTTTCGATTGGGGGCGGCTTCGTCATGAGGGAGGGCGAAACCCCAGCCCAGAGAAACTGGTCGCCGCCGTATACCTACCGGTCGATGGACGAACTTCTCACGCTCTGCACCGCCGATGGCGTTTCGATGGAAGAAATCGTCACCGTCAATGAATTGGCAAAAGATCCCTCCGGAAATCCGCTTACATTCGTCCGTACCGTCGCCGACACGATGTTCACCTGCATCGATCGCGGCCTTTCCACGGAAGGTATATTGCCCGGCGGGCTGAGCGTTAAAAGACGCGCGAAAAAGATCTACGACGATCTCTGCGCTGAAGACACGCCGGACTCAACCCACCAGCCGCATAGACTAATGGATTTCGTCAGCGTCTTCGCAATCGCAGTCAACGAAGAGAACGCCGCCGGCGGACGCGTAGTCACGGCACCGACGAACGGCGCGGCGGGCGTCATTCCTTCTGTGCTGCGCTACTACCGTGACTTTTGCGACAGCAGCGACGCCGGCATCAATACTTTTTTGCTGACTGCTGCGGCCATAGGCGGGATCATCAAGAAAAATGCTTCGATCTCGGGCGCTGAAGTCGGGTGTCAGGGCGAAGTTGGCTCGGCAGCGGCAATGGCGGCCGCGGGACTGGCAGCGGCGCTCCACGCCACGCCGAGTCAAATCGAGAATGCCGCGGAAATCGCCATGGAGCATCATCTGGGCATGACCTGCGACCCGATCGGGGGTCTCGTACAAATTCCCTGCATCGAACGCAACGCATTCGGCGCGATCAAAGCCATCAACGCCGCGTCTCTCGCGATGAGGGGTGACGGCACTCACAGGGTTAGCTTCGATCAGGTGGTCGAAACCATGCTCCAGACGGGGCGAGACATGAAGTCCGAATATCGTGAGACCTCGCGCGGAGGTCTTGCCAAAAATGTACCCAATTGCTGAGGAGCATAAGATGACTGCACCATACGACGCCGCCGTATTTTCGGCTATCGACCGCGAAACCAACCGGCAAGATTCGCAGATCGAGCTGATTGCCTCAGAAAATATTGTCTCCGCAGCTGTCCTTCGTGCGCAAGGATCGGTTCTCACCAACAAATACGCGGAGGGATACTCCGGTCGTCGCTATTACGGCGGCTGTGAATATGTCGATGAAATCGAGACTATCGCCATAGATCGCGCCCTCAGCATCTTCAAATGCGAATATGCCAATGTCCAGCCCCACTCGGGCGCCCAGGCAAACTCGTCGGTTTTTCTCGCTCTTCTGAAGCTAGGCGATACGTTCATGGGCTTATCGCTGGCCCACGGCGGGCACCTGACTCATGGCGCTAGCGTTACGGTGTCGGGCAAATGGTTTAATCCGGTTCACTATCATGTTCGAGAAGAAGATCACCGGATCGACATGGACGAGGTTCGGGATTTGGCGCGTACGCACCGCCCGAAATTGATCATCGCCGGCGGATCTGCCTATCCCCGTATCATCGACTTCAAGGCGTTCCGAGAGATTGCAGACGAAGTGGGTGCCTACTTGATGGTCGATATGGCGCATTTCGCGGGTTTGGTCGCAGCTGGTGTCTACCCAAGCCCATTCCCGCATGCGCATGTGGTAACGACGACGACCCACAAGACGCTGCGCGGCCCGCGCGGGGGCATGATTCTGACCAATGATCCCGACCTCGCGAGGAAGTTCAACTCGGCTGTATTTCCGGGTCTTCAGGGAGGACCTCTGATGCATGTTATCGCTGCCAAAGCAGTAGCTTTTGGAGAGGCCCTACAGCCAGAATTCGTTGAGTATGCCGAGTCTGTCGTCGCCAACGCGAAAGCATTGTCGGCAAAATTACTCGAGAGCGGATTTTCTGTCGTCTCCGACGGCACCGATACCCACCTAGTGCTGGTAGATCTGCGACCGAAAGGCGTAACTGGCCGAGACGCGGAGGTGACCCTAGAACATGCAGGCCTCACCTGCAACAAGAACGGCATACCATTCGATCCGCAGAAGCCGGCGATCACTTCCGGTATTCGGTTAGGAACGCCTGCCGGCACAACACGCGGCCTCGGCGTGGCCGAGTTCGAGGTCGTGGCTGAATGCATTGACCGGGTCATTAGAGGTCTCGTCGAGAAGGGCCCCGCCATGAATCAGAACGCGGAGAGGGAAGCGCGAGAAGTCGTGCGCGAACTTTGCCAGCGATACCCCCTGATCGGAAGATTTACCGTGTGATGGCACAAGGGGAGGAAGCATGATCGAACGGTAACTTCCGCCTGTGTTCACGCGCCCCTATCAAAACTGACGAAGTTGCAACAACGGCCCGTTCCGATTCACGCGCAAGCGCATCGTTGCGGGCCGGTTGGTCTCATTGACTTGAAAGTTAAGTAATGATCCAGGAAGACAACTCAACCAGCCTGCTGCACACGCTCAAAGGCAGTGCTTGGGGTGTGTTCGTGGTTTCAATATGGGCCGGCTGGATGGTTTTCACCCGCCTCGATCTCGTCCAATCCACGCTGACAGTCTCTGATATTACCGCGATCCGTTTCGGGAGTGCTGCTGTCATCTTGCTGCCCGTTCTCTTGCGTCATGGAGCTATCGCACGCTCGGTGGGGCTGGGTGGAACGTTGATGATGGTCGCGGGTGCAGGTGCGCCCTACGCTGCAACAGGTTTGCTATTCGCTCCAACTGCTATCGACGGAGCGCTCATCCCTGGGTGATGCCTGTCTTTGCCACATTATTGTCGGTCATTTTCCTTAGAGAAAGACCCTCAAAAGACCGGCTTACAGGACTTAGTTTGATTCCGCTCGGTGTTGCCTTGATAGTAGGATCCGGCCTTTTCAGTTGACGCAGCAAGTTTGGATTGGCGAGATGCTATTTCTGGCAGCTTCCGTTCTCTGGGCGACGTATACGGTTACCCTCGGCCGTTCGGGGCTAAAGCCTTTACATGGAGCCACCATTGTCCCCTTCTGGTCCTCGCTGCTATTTCTTCCATTCTACGCTCTCCTCCCCATGCCGCGGGGCATCATGGAGGCGAGCTTGTAACATCGCTTCCGCTGTGTTGTTTCAGGGTATTCTGACAAGTGGTTTCACTCATCGCATTCAATCGGGTAGTGGCCACGGTGGGAGCCTCGCGAGGTGCAGTTTTGCATCTCTCGTTCCGGCAATGGCAACGTTACTGGCGATTCCGGTTCTGGGGCGAGGTCCCAACGGGTATCGTACTCGTATCCCTTGGCGTTCTTCTTGGTTCCGGAACTTTCCCAAAAGCCTTACGAAGGCAGAAATCCTCTGCTTGATGGCATCGACCTGGGCGGCCTTTATGCGCTGCTCAACGTCGGATCATCGGATGGACGATGAAGCAGTCTCGCTGGCGGCGTCCGCCGCTGCTTCTCGGGATAGTGCTGGGCGATATCTTCGAGCGTTATCTGGTTACCTCGATCGATCGTTATGGCAGGAAATCGTTTGCCGACCGATCGTCATGGTGCTGTTTGCCCCCGCATTCGTCGGGGTCCTTCGACGTCCGGCTTCATAAAGGCAGATGACAGGGTCGAGAAGGATCCCGACCGACGCATCTAGGAAGCCATTGCACTCGTCTTCAACAAAGTTGCCCAACTCGGCAGTGCGGTGGCAGGCGTTGCTATGGTTTCTTGAGCAGGGCTTGGATCTGCCGGTCAGGTACTTGACCGGGTATCCGTCAGGCCGAAACGTCGTGCTTATACCAGCCCCCATTGATCCAGACTCATTTGGGATTCCCAAGACGCGTCGAACCTGAATCGATAGCGCAAACACGAGGTTTGCGATGGGTTCAGCGATTTCATTGAGGGCGGATTTTAACGGCGATGATCTTCGTCAGCTGGCTCGGCAGACAAAGGATGCCGATCAAGCACGTCGGTTGCTGGCACTGGCTACGATCTACGATGGCGGTTCCCGAGCCGATGCAGCCAGGCTCGGCAGCGTCACCCTGCAGGTTGTCCGTGACTGGGTTGTGCGCTTCAACGCGCGGGGTCCAGACGGTCTCATCAACGGCAAGGCTCCCGGCAAACAGCCGTTGTTGAGCGCTGACCAGCGTGCGGCCCTGGCTGAAGCCATCGAACGTGGTCCGACACCCTATCTCGATGGTGTCGTGCGCTGGCGGAGATGCGACCTGGGGCAGTGGCTATGGGAAGAATTCCGCGTCTCGGTCAGCGAGCAGACCTTGAGCCGTGAGGTACGTTCCCTTGGCTATCGCAAGCTCTCTGCCCGCCCGAAGCATCATGCGCAAAACCCTGATGCCATTGCGGCGTTTAAAAAAACTTCCCCGCCGCAGTGGCGGAAATCGCCAATGGTAACGCCAAAGGCAAAGTGATCGAGATCTGGTTTCAGTGTATGGTTCGCCTCCGGTTTGCAAGAAGAAACGACAGCCCCGAGAGACCCTGCTTCAGCGTATCCGGCTTGCAAATGGGCGAAATGCCCTAGCCACAATGGGAGCCGCTGGGATGCGTTCCTTACAAGACGATCAGATGCCGAGATCAATGCATTCTCCGATTTGCGCCAGAGGCAAGCAGCGATCAATCTACTGAAACCATCAGGCTGCGCATCCTGTCAGATACGCGACGCCATCGCTTTCTCCTCGCAAGTCAATCAGCCTCCTACCTCAGGCGGCGTTCGGCTGAAACGAACTGTTCTGTGTCAGGATGGCCCAGATGATGCGCGCAGCCTTGTTGGCGCCCGCCACCACGATCTTGTTGGCATGCATGCCTCGCTCGACCAGCCGTTCCATGAACGTTGAAAGGCCGTTCTCTCGCTTCTTGCGATTATGGAAGGCGGAGCGCATGCCGTGGATCATCAACGTTCGGACATAGGTATTACCGCGTTTCGATATTCCCAGCAGCGTCGTCTTTCCACCCGTTGATCGTTGCCGAGGCACGAGCCCCAGGAAGGCAGCGAGATCGCGGCCGCTCCGGAAATCCGAAATATTCGCCACAACGCTGAACAGTGCCGTGGCCACGATCACACCGACACCTGGAACCGACAGCAACGCCCTGCAGGCAGGATTGGATTTGGCGAAGGCGGTAAGCTCAGCATCTATCTCTTCGATGCGAGCATCGACTGCTTCATATTCGGCGGCCAGTGTGGCGAATAATGCCCGGCAAACCGAATTGAGTTGGATCTCCTGGCCGGTCAACTGTTCGCGCAGGAAACGATCGAAACGCATCCGGCCCGAACCAAAAACCAGACCTCGTTCGCGCAGCAGGCCTCGTACCTGGTTGATGATGGCGGTACGAGCCGTCACCAACCGTTGCCGCACCCGATGCAATGCCTGAATGTCCAGTTGCTCCTGTGACTTGATGCCCACAACATGGCGACCCGGGCGCTGTGCAGCTTCCGCGATCGCCAGTGCATCGTTCCAATCGTTCTTCTGTGCCTTGGCGAAAGGCCGCACGCTCTCAGGCGTCAGAAGCCTGACTTCATGGCCCACGGCGATGAGCTGATGCGCCAGCCAGTGCGCACCGGAACACGCTTCGAAGGCGATCTTAAGTCGCTCTGTCCTTTGTTTAAAGAATGCGATGAGCCCGGATCTGGTGAATTGTCGGCGAAGCACAATATCGCCCTCCATGCCGATCCCGATCACATGAAAGCTGTTCTTGCCAATGTCGATGCCGATCTGCTTGATTTGCATGTCATGCCTCCTTCTTGTTGGACGACGCAGCGTATTCGCCGGGGAGGAGGCGAACCATCCCACAAGACGAAGCGCGGATCGGCCAAAAGAACAAGATTACCCGGCGTTGGGCCAAGCTCGGCTCAAGGCCGACAGCACCACATGACCAGCGAACCCGCTCCGCCTACATCTTCGGCGCCATCTGCCCGAGGAAGGGCAAGGCGGCGGCTCTCGTCATGCCGTGGTGTGACACTCATGCGATGAACCAGCATCTGATCGAAATCTCCCGAAACGTCGCCGACGGTGCCCACGCGATCCTCATCATGGATCAGGAAGGATGGCATGTCCAACAACTTGGTAGTTCCAGCGAACATCACCATCCTGCCCCTGCCACCCAAATCGCCCGAACTTAACCCGGTCGAAAACATTTGGCAGTTCATGCGCGAAAACTGGCTGTCGAACCGCGTCTTCAAATCCTACGAGGACATCGTCGATCATTGCTGCTACGCCTGGCGAACTCTGCAGGATCAACCATGGAAGATCATGTCAATTGGCCGTAGAAAATGGGCAAGTGAGTTCTGATCAATGAGGGTTGGTATTAGCCACAAGGGTGGTCACCCAGTCAACAAAAATGCGGATTTTGTTACTAAGGTGCCGGTTTGGCGGGTACACAATGCATAACGGCAAGGATGGTTTCTCCCAGCCGGCAAGGATCGGCACGAGCTCTCCTTTTTGGAATGCAGTCTTGATCATAAAATTCGGTGCCTGGATTATTCCATGACCTTCTTTTGCGGCAGCCATATAGCTTCCGTGGTCACTTACTGATAGCTCGTATTTTGGTTGCAATTCATAGATTTCTGGTCCTTTTTTTAAGGTAAGCAGCGGCGCATGCCCTGAGGACCCAGTCAAGTACCCGATGATCCGATGACCTTCCTCCAAGTCAGTTGGATCTTTAGGAAGACCGTATTTCTCAACATAACCCGGCGATGCACCGTTCAAAAATTTTACTTCGGACACTCGTTTTGAAATCAACGAATGGTTCGGTGGCGTTCCGGCTCTGAGGGCGACGTCCACGTTTTCCGCAAGATAGTCCACGTTTCTGTCGCTGATGCCGACGTCTAGCGCAATGTCGGGATATCTGTCGTTGAAGTCGGACAAGTATGGAATGACTAAATAGTCAAAAAAGCCGCCTGCCATTTCCACTCTGATGCGGCCTGTCGGCTTCCCCTGCGATGCATGGAACGTCGCATCCAGCTCATCAACTTCTGCGATGATCCTTAGAGCCTGCTCGTAGTAGACAGCGCCTTCATTTGTGACAAGTACCTGCCTCGTTGTTCGGTTCAAAAGCTTTGTTTTGAGATGAGCTTCCAGCCCCTGGATATACGTTGTCACGGTCGCTTTAGGCATCCCAAGCCTCAACGCTGCGCGGGTGAAGTTCCTTGATTCAACCACGCGAACATAGACCCTCATCGCCGAAAACAGATCCATACAAAGCCTCCTATCGGCCCAAATTATTCAGATTTCTGAATAGTGCTTCTATGTGCATATGACTTATGTGGACACAAGGAACACCATACATACAACTCGTCGCCATTAGGTGCGGCGGACCAAAAGATAAGGAAAACAGATGTCAAGGCTCGCAACGATTTTTGCTCTCACTGTACTCGCGTCTTCGAGCGCCACTCTCGCGGAAGGCGATTATTACGAAGGCGGACACAAGAAAACGGACAACGTTGATACGCAGGCAACCGGGAGCACTACAACCAACCGTGCCGATAACTCGAATGACGGCCGCAAGTACCTCGACCGCGGTGATTATTACGACGGCGCAATTCGTTCCAACTAACCTCAGTCTATTCAAGACACCGATCGTCGGGCAGGTCGCAAACGATGCCGACGATCCCCCAATAAGGATCAAAACAATGAAATCAATGATGCTCACCCTCACAGCCGCTGTCCTCGCAGTATTGTCTCTTGCAACCGCCGCGTCGGCGGAGGGCGATTACTATGAAGGTGCCACCAAGGGCTCAAATCCTGAGCAACGCCGATCGCTTGATCGAATGAAAACCAATAGCGTCGGTCGCGCGGAGAAAACTGCCCGGGATTATGGAACATCCAAAGGCGGCTTTGCCCATGAAGGTGGTCGCGACAACAATCGCACTATATTTGGTCGCTGAGCGATCTGAAAATATACCGGTCGAAGGGGCAGTATATTCTGCCCCCTCGAACATTAATTTGCCGCTCGTACAACGAAACATTCATTGTCGGAAGTGTCCGCGTTCCGCCTAGGTTATCGAGATTCCTCCCGATTGACCCGTCGAAGCCTCCAAGCTTACTTTACTACATTCTACAAGCGACTCTCTCAACGCGCGAGCCAGCTGAGCGCCTTTAATTCGACCGAGTGATTCTGTTTGTTGAGAGATTAGTGGAAATCCCACTTGGAACTGACTCCGCTCCAAACTGATCCTTAAGCCCGAATGAGTTGCAAGACCGAGTTGGTGCTAACTTTTGCATCGCCGTAGCACATGCGTGTATTCTCTTTGTAAAAGAGCGGATTTTCGATGCCAGAGTAGCCGGTTCCCTGACCACGCTTAGACACGAAAACCTGCTTCGCTTTCCAAACTTCCAGCACAGGCATTCCAGCGATTGGTGAATTCGGATCTTCTTGGGCAGCTGGGTTTACGATGTCGTTGGAGCCAATAACGATCACCACATCGGTCTTTGAGAAGTCATCGTTAATTTCGTCCATTTCCAGCACGATATCATATGGAACCTTGGCTTCGGCGAGCAGCACGTTCATGTGCCCGGGCAACCTGCCAGCCACTGGATGGATTGCGAAGCGAGCGGTTTTTCCAGCGGCCCGCAGTTTGCGGGCCAGTTCCGAGACCGCCTGCTGAGCCTGCGCCACCGCCATGCCATAACCAGGCACGATGATGATGCTGTCGGCATCGTTCAGGGCTGCGGCCACGCCGTCCGCATCGATGGCGATCTGTTCGCCGGAAATCTCCATGGCCGGACCAGTGACCGTGCCGAAGCCTCCAAGGATGACCGAGACAAAGGACCGGTTCATTGCTCTGCACATGATGTAGGAGAGGATTGCACCCGAGGAGCCGACCAGCGCGCCGGTGACGATCAGGAGATCGTTGCCGAGCGTGAAGCCGATGGCCGCCGCCGCCCAGCCGGAATAGCTGTTCAGCATCGAAATTACGACCGGCATGTCGGCACCGCCGATGCCCATGATCAGATGATAACCGATGAAGAAGGCGGCGAGCGTCATCAGCACCAGCGCCCAGGCGCCCGCACCGTTGCCATACAAGATGAGCAGGATCAGCGACAGGATCGCCGCACCAGCGTTCAGCATGTGCCCGCCGGGGAGCTTCTGGGCCTTGCCATCGACTTTGCCGGCCAGCTTGCCGAAGGCGATGACCGATCCGGTGAAGGTGACCGCGCCGATAAAGACGCCGAGAAAGACCTCGACCTTCAGGATGGCGAGTTCGAGAGGTGTCTTGTGCGCAAGGATCGCCGCAAAGCCGGAGAGAGCAGCTTTGGCCGCCTCGTCGAGCACGGCGACGTCAGCCGCTTCGATATGGGCGTTGACGCCGATGAACACGGCCGCGAGGCCGACGAAGGAGTGCAGCGCCGCGACAAGTTGCGGCATCTCGGTCATCTGCACGCGGCTTGCCACGTAGTGGCCGAGAACCGCGCCACCGGCGATCATCAGGAGAATGATGAGCCAGTGGCCGACGCCAGGACCGAAGACGGTGGCGACAACCGCCAAACCCATGCCGAGAATGCCGTACCAGACGGCGCGCTTGGCGCTTTCCTGGCCGGAGAGCCCGCCGAGCGAGAGGATGAACAGAACTGCTGCCGCGATATAGGCGGCCGAAACGATACCGATCGTCATGATATTTACCCCTCCCCGATCACGACTTCTGGAACATGGCGAGCATGCGCCGTGTTACCAGAAAACCCCCGACGATGTTGACTGTGGCGATCAGCACCGAAAGCGCCGACAATACAACGACAAGCCAATTCCCAGACCCTACCTGCAACAGCGCGCCCAGAATGACGATGCCGCTGATGGCGTTGGTCACTGCCATCAGCGGAGTATGCAGCGAGTGGGAGACGTTCCAGATTACCTGGAAGCCGATGAAGCAGGCCAGTACGAAGACGATGAAATGGTTCATGAAGCTCGAAGGCGCATAGGCGCCGACGACAAGCAGCAGAGCGGTCGCGCACAATAGCAACAGGCCCTGGCTTAGGGTCTGCGCCTTGAACGCGGCGGTTTCCCTAGAGCGTTTTTCTTCGGGGGTCGGTTCCTTGACCTTCTCTTGTCGCTTCTGCGCCGCGATCGCTTTGGTCTTCGGGGGCGGCGGTGGATAGGTGATCTCGCCCTGATAGGTCACGGTGGCGCTACGGATGACGTCGTCTTCCATGTTGTGGAAGACATTGCCATCCTTTGCTGGCGTCAGGTCTGTCATCATGTGGCGGATGTTGGTGGCGTATAGCGTTGATGCCTGCGCCGCCATGCGGCTCGGGTAATCCGTGTAACCGACGACGATCACACCATTGTCCGAGACGATCCGCTGGTCGGCGACGGTCAGGTCGCAATTACCTCCGCGTTCGGCCGCGAGGTCGATGATCACCGAGCCTGGCTTCATCATCGCAACCATATCGGCAAGCCAGAGCTTAGGCGCGTCGCGGCCGGGGATCAGCGCCGTTGTGATGACGATGTCGATCTCGGGGGCTAGCTCGCGGAATTTTTCCAGCTGCTTCTCACGGAACTCCGGCGACGAAGGGGCTGCATAGCCGCCGCTTGCAGCGCCATCTTGCGCCTCGGCAAAATCGAGATAGACGAACTGGGCGCCCATGGATTCGATCTGTTCGGCCACTTCTGGGCGAACGTCGAAGGCATAGGTGATCGCGCCGAGCGAGGTCGCGGTACCGATAGCAGCAAGACCGGCGACGCCGGCGCCGATCACCAGCACCTTGGCGGGCGGCACCTTGCCAGCAGCCGTAACCTGGCCGGTAAAGAAGCGTCCAAAATTGTTGCCGGCCTCAATCACCGCGCGGTAGCCGGCAATATTGGCCATCGACGACAGCGCATCCATCTTCTGAGCGCGGCTGATGCGCGGCACCATGTCCATGGCAATGACATTGGCTCCTTTGACCCGAGCTGCTTCCAGCAGCTCGGCGTTCTGGGCTGGATAGAAAAAGGAGATTAGCGTCTGGCCAGGTCGCAGCCGATCGATTTCTCTTAGAGCCGGAGGACGGACTTTGGCAATGACGTCAGAGTTCTCGTACAATGTGGCTTCATCGACAACTTTCACGCAAACCGCGCGATAGGTATCGTCTGAAAATCCCGACGCACTGCCGGAACCACTCTCTATCAGACATTCGTAACCAAGCCTCTGCAGTTGCAAGGCGCTATCCGGGGTAATCGCAGTTCTAGATTCGCCCGCAATAGTCTCTCGCGGCACACCAATCTTCATAAGGTCCTCCTAGCGTTTTAAAAGAGAGTAACATAAGGGACGCGAGTTAGGTGCCGCCAGAACTATCTGTCTGAGCTCGATTAATGGGCTCGCATTGCAACTACGGAGGGACGTTCCACCAGCGGCCTTGGATAGCTGGAGCGTCCGATTCGATCAGGCGACAGCCTTACTGTTCGCCAACGCCGAATAATCGGTGTAGCCGTCAGCCTCCTGAGTGTAGAAGGTCGCGATTTGCGGCTCACTCAAGGGGGCGTTATCCCGCAGCCGCTCCACCAAGTCAGGATTTGCAATGAACGGCCGCCCGAAGCTGATCGCATCGGCCAGACCGCTGTCCAAATCAGCTTGTGCTCGCGCCATATCGTAGTCGCTATTGAGGATCAGTGGGCCTCTGAAGTATCGCCGCATCATTGGAGACTGGCGAGGCACATCCGTCGACACAAATGTGCCATGTGGGCTTGCTTCCTTAAGTTCTAGAAATGCGATTCCAATGGCGTCCAGGGCCTTCGCAGCAGCCATAAAGAGCGGCGCAGGATCGCTGTCGTCAACACCATAGGTTTCCCCGTTCGGAGAGAGACGAACAGACGTGCGATCAGCGCCGATTGCGTGGGCAACTTCTTGCGTCAGTTCTTTCAGTAGCCGCACGCGATTTTCAACGCTGCCACCATACTCGTCGGTTCGCATATTGCTGTTGTTGCGTAGGAATTGGTCTATCAACTGTCCATTCGCTGCGTGAATCTGGACACCATCGAAGCCCGAAGCAATGGCGTTACGCGCCGCCTGAACATGGTCTGCGATAACTCCAGGAATTTCTTCAATCAAAAGCGGGCGCGCAATTTCATAAGGCTGTCTGCCATCATAGGTATACGCGTCTCCCGGTGTGGCGGTAGCGCTGCAGGATACGGGCTGTTGCCCGGTCAACGCGGAATGTGTCATGCGACCCATATGCCAGAGCTGTGCGACAATTCTTCCGCCCTTCTCATGCACTGCGCGGGTGACTGGTTTCCAGGCCTCGATTTGTTGGTTCGTCCACAGACCGGGGGCGTAGGGCCAGCCAAGGCCCTGCCGGGAAATCCCGATAGCTTCGCTGATGATAAGACCAGAGGAGGCTCGTTGCGAATAGTAACGAACCATCATCGGCGTAGGGACGTGATCACGCGTTGCCCGACCGCGGGTCATAGGCGCCATGAAAACGCGATTGGGGGCTTTGATCGCACCAAGGGTAAGTGGGTCAAAAAGCGTTGGCATGAGATCTCCTTTCGTGAGAGTCGCCAATAAGAAACGATTATCACTTGACTAAAGCAGACCTGACAGTTGATAAAGAAGCCGCTTTTCCGAACATTGCGGACTGAATTGATTTCATGAACGTGCGAGTTGAAAGTGTGAGCGCCATGTCCGCATTTGTGCAGGCAGCGGAGTTAAAGAGTTTTAAGCTGGCAGGCCAGCAGTTTGGGCTTTCCTCGTCTGCGATAGGGAAAACGATAGCCAGACTGGAGGACCAGTTGGGCGTAAGGCTATTTCATCGTTCGACTCGTGCAATCGGGTTGACCCGGGAAGGCGAGATATTTCTCGACCGTTGCCGACGTGTCCTGTGCGAACTCGAAGCCGCCGAAGCAGAACTTGCCCAAACCACAGCCTGCCCAACAGGACGGCTTCGCGTTGGCGTTCCATTCGCTGGTGACCTGCTTACCCCGCTGTTTGGCGCGTTCGCGACAAAACATCCGGAGATCGAACTGGATCTCGACTATAATGATCGCTTCGTCGATGTGATCGAGGACGGTTTCGATGCAGTCATACGCACCGGCGAAGTTGGTGACAGCCGATTAATGCATGTGAAATTGGGTGATTTCTCATCACGGATGATTGCTGCTCCAAGCTATCTTACCAGGATGGGCGTACCTAAGACGGCATCTGACCTGTTGAGCCATCGTCTACTACACCATCGTTTTTATGAAACTGGAAAGCTTGGTGACTGGGGACCAGCAATCCCGGAGGGAATGATCTTGCCGGTATCCCTTGCAACAACCTCGTTGGAGCCGTTGATTTATCTGGCGGAGGCAGGACATGGCATTGCTTCGTTGCCCTACTTCACGGTTGCGGACCGGATAAAAAACGGGGCTCTTCAGGAGGTCCTGCCAAGTGCGGCGAAGTCTAGCCGCGCGTTGCGCCTCTTATGGCCGCGTAGCAAATACCCATTACCTAAAGTCTCGGCATTTGTGAAATTCATTACCGAATCGGTCAGGAACGCTTTGAACGAGGGGGCATCGTAACGTCGCGATGGGCGCATTCAATCGTAAGATTTAGCTTGGACGCCACACGAGTCTAATCGTTGTGGCGTTAACGAAAGATGGAAAGACGCTCCGGCATTGGGACGCGGGCTAGCCGGAGCGTCTCTACCCGACTAGGCGACAGCCTTCGCTAATGTCGGATAGTCGGTGTAGCCTTGAGCCTCCTGAGTATAGAAGGTTTCTCTCTGCGCCTGATTCAAGGGCGCATTGTTTTGAAGCCGCTGCACAAGATCTGGATTGGCCAGGAATTGACGCCCAAAGCTGATCGCATCGGCGAGGCCGCTGTCGAGATCTGCTTGGGCGCGTACCAAGTCATAATCGCTGTTGAGGATTAGCGGCCCCTTGAAATAAGGGCGCATCATCGGCGACTGGCGCGGAACGTCGGTCCCGCCAAATGCATCGCCCGGTGCGGGCTCACGCAATTCAAGAAACGCGATACCGATGTCGTTCAGCATCTTGGCAGCCGCGGTGAACAGTGGCGTGGGATCACTGTCGTCTACGCCCCAGGTTTCGCCGTTGGGAGACAGACGAACAGATGTGCGGTCTGCGCCTACTGCGTCTGCAACCGCGTGCGTTACCTCTCTAAGGAGCCGAATGCGGTTTTCGACGCTGCCGCCATATTCGTCGGTTCGCAGATTGCTCTTATTCCGCAGAAATTGGTCCAGCAGCATGCCATTTGCCGCATGAATCTGAACACCGTCAAATCCAGCAGAAATCGCATTCCTCGCCGCATGAACATAATCGGCGACAAGACCAGGCATTTCTACCACCGCAAGGGGACGCGCCATTTCAGACGGCTTCGGGCCATCATAAGTCCATGCGTCTACGGGTGCGAGGGTTGCGCTTGACGACACGGGTTGCTCACCGATGACAGCAGAATGGCCCGCACGGCCTGTATGCCCAAGCTGCGCGATGATTCTTCCACGTTCGGCATGCACAGCTTTTGTGATCGATTTCCAGGCTTCAACTTGTTCTGCCGACCATAGACCGGGCGCGTAGGGAAAGCCGTTGCCCTGACGCGAAATCCCGATTGCTTCGCTGGTAATAAGCCCGGCTGATGCTCGCTGGGCGTAGTAAACGGCCATCAGCGGGGTGGGGACATATTCGCGGGTAGCTCTGGCTCGCGTCAGCGGCGCCATGATAACGCGGTTGGGAACTGTGAGTGCGCCGAGCTTGAGGGGATCGAAAAGTGTTGGCATGTGGAATCCTTCATTACAATTGGGAAGTTCGAAACGGTATGAGTTAGGTAATGGAGAAGTCACGGCAGATAAAGACGCCGCTATTCCGAACATTGCGGAACAAAATGATTTTATCGATTCAGGGAAGCAGGGCATGGAAGTTCTTAAAGGCGACGCTGCCATTTGAGGCCGAAACCTCCCCTGGACGCGAGGCGGACTGTTGTCCAGGCTAGGCGACGCTGGCAAGCCAGAAGCGGCGCGTCCTGCTGACCGCACGCAAACTGCTTCAGGAGAAGGCCATTGCTATCGAGAAAGATATCCGTGGCCTATTGCGCAACCTCGGTTTGAAGGTTGGCATCGTTGGCGCCGGCAAGTTCGAAGAACGTCCGGAATCTCGCCGGCGAAATGCCGACCTGTGCGACATAATGGATATGTGGCGCGACCGAAACATCGCGAGCAGTTCACCGTGCTTCATGAACGGCTGCTGTCCATTGCGAAGAATTACGCTGTTTGCAGAAGGCTGATGACACGAAAGTCCTTCGCGGGACGGAGGATGAAGAGACGGTGTGCCGGGACCCTTATCCATTGTGGCAACGCAGTGAGGACGTTGTTTAGATTGCTTCCTAACAAGCCATGAACGATACGGCCGTCCCATCGGATTCGCCGTGGCCCGGCAGATCAATCGTGAGAACGCGGTTCGTTTGGGAAAAGGTCGCAGGTTGCTTCAACCAGTTTGAGGCGTTTCCTCCCAACCATGTACGAAAGCATAGGATCGCCTTTGTCTTCGTCGGAGTAGTGAATTCGCATCAGGTTGTGAACGAAGGCACTCATTTTGGGACCTCCACCATTTATGGCGTATCGCGCCGCGACACCAAAGCGCCGCGACGCGTGCGACTTAATGCTCTATTCAGCAGCAGCTTCGATGGTCAACCGCTGAGCCGATGATGACGTATCCGCAATCATCGCATTCTCGGCACGGGTTGTATGCGTGAAGCTGAACATGTCGGGCCGGGAGAAATGGCCGACTGAGTCCATTACGCGCTTGCGACCAAGGATCTCGCGCATTTCCAGGTCCGCTATCAGAATGCCCTCGCCAGACGTCAAGGGCGGAACAACGTGCTGCCCCTGCGGATTGATGATCGCCGTCATCGAGCTGTTGCTGAAGGCGGCTCGCGAGCCTTCCCGGCCTACGATCTTGGCTGCCTGTTCCTCGGTGACCCAATCGGTGGCATTGATAACGAAGCAGCCAGCCTCCAGCGCATGATTGCGCAACTGCACTTCGGTCTGCTCTGCAAAGCCCGGTCCGAACAGGCTGCCCGGATATTGAGAGATATGGATTTCCTCACGCTGAGCCATCAAGCTGTATCGTGCCAGGGGGCTGTAGTGCTCCCAGCAAATCAAGCCTCCAATGCGGCCCACCGCGGTGTCGACAACCTTAATGGTCGAACCATCCCCGGTTCCCCAGATCATACGTTCGTGGTATGCAGGCGTGATCTTGCGGTGTTTTAGGCGCAAAGAGCCATCCGCGTCGAAAATGAGCATGCTGTTGTAGAGAGAACCGCCGTCCCGCTCATTGACGCCCATGGCAATTACGGCATGGAACTTGCGAGCTGCTGCTGCAATTGCGTCTGTCACGGGCGAGGGCACCACAACGCCGTTCTCGTAAAGGCGCAGATGCTCTCCCTCGATGGCCGCAGGACCGTGCGTTATAGCGAAGTAGGGGTACCAAGGAAGAAAGGTTTCCGGGAATACGATCATTTCAGCGCCCTTGCCGGCAGCCTCACCGATTGCTGCAAGCGAGCGGTCAAGCGTACCGGAGAGCGAGTCTACGTCGGAGGCGATCTGCACGGCGGCAGCACGAACTGTGCGATTTTCTGTCATTTCGGTTCCAATATCTATGGTTCGTGAACTTCGCGGCTAAGCAATTACCCAACGCACAACGGGTTGAAGCGGTGCTTGGGTAGCAGAACCGAGAAAATGAAAGGTTTTATCCGCCTGCCAGTGGTAGCAGACAGATTCGTGTCTCGACCGAGGACGTTACTCCTGCCCTCAGAGGGGCTGCTTCAGTTGCTCAACTTCACTCGATCTACGAGCTTCAGACTCCGGTTCGGCTGCAGGACGTACCACTCCTGATACCTAGAGCCACCAGAGTAGAAAACGTGGGGAACCTGGCTGCCAATCGGAGACTTTTTCAGGCGCGGCGCTTCAGGGTTTTTGTACGTTATGCTTCCGGGGATGGGCTCGATAGCGAGAACCGGTGAAGTGAACAGCATCGCAGCTGCAATTGACGCTACAAGGACTTTCATTTTTCTTCCTTTGACTATGTCGTGCTTGGATGCATGACTCATGCAACCCGTTCGACCTTGATGGATTGGGGTTGGGCTTCTTGCAGGAATAATCCAGGCTCTCGCGTCGAAGCTTAAGGCGACAAAAACCCGGCCGGGGAGTGAGCAAGATGCCCACCGCATGAACGAAGGGTCGGCAACGCCAACCGATCGTATCTCTTTGCCTTGTACTGATCAGTTGGCCAGCACAGGATCTCAGTGACGTCCAAAGAGCTTCTTAATTGTTGCTGACGCGCATCCGGCTCACGAGCCTGAGGCTTCTGTTGGACTGAACCACATAACTTCCTTGTAGCGCTCGCCGCCAAAGTAGAATTCGTGGGCCACCTGACTGCCGACAGGAGATTTCTGAAGACGGACCGCGGTCGGGTTCTTAAGGGTTATGCTTCCTCCAATCGGCTCAATCGCAAGCACAGGACTGGTTGCAAAAATGACCGTCAGAGTTGCTGCGATTGTTTTCCTCATGTGAATTTTCCTTTCCTTCTCGTGATCCGTTTTTGCTCAGCTCGCATCAGCGCTACGCCCCAAACACTTGAGGGTGAGGTCCAGTACGTTGGTAGCTTTAGGAGCGAACGTCGGTCGGTTTCGGTAACAGTCTATCTAAACAACACCCGACTGCCGATAAAGAGGCCGCTTTTCCGAACATTACGGAAGAATTGGACGCAATTGCAGATGGACCAATTTGCCGATTACGCCATTGAAAATAAAAGCAAATCGAAGGGTTAAGGTTGTGATATGAGCCTATTGAGGGTTAGAGTAAGTATCATTGATATTGGACCGCCACCCAAGCAGCGACAGACTTCCCGGAGACGTCGGAGGGCAGCGGATTGTGGGAAGGATTTCGTGGGTAACGAAGTTCGGCTCAAGTCGACATTGTACACCGAACTGCGTTGCCAACCCCCACCAGGCGGTCACCACTCTTGATTAACAACATCCCTGTGGATTGCTGTTGCACTATCAGTTCGTATTCTCACCTATTTTAGAGAATAGGGTGATTTGTGATCACAGGAAATGATCCACTAATCGCGGACACGATCGCCGTTTTTGAGCCGGTAGCTCGGACTATACATGGTCACCAGTTCTTCCGACGCAGTAGGGTGTATTGCCATGGTCCGATCGAAATCGTCCTTGGTTACACCTGCCTTCAGCGAGATGCCCATGAGCTGCGCCATCTCGCCGGCATCTTGTCCAAGGATATGGGTGCCGACGACTTTCCGGCTCGCCGTATCGACGACCAGCTTCATTATCATCTTCTCAGAGCGGCCGGAAAGCGTCGCCTTCATCGGTCGAAATTCGGAACGGTAGATTTCCAGTTCCGGATAGCGCTTGGCTGCCTCTTCTTCCGAGAGACCCACAGTGCCGACTTCCGGCTGAGAGAAAACCGCCGTGGCGATCAGGTCGTGGTCCGGCGCGGTTGGGTTGTTCTTGTACTCGGTCTCGATGAAGCACATGGCCTCGTGAATCGCCACGGGCGTCAGTTGTACTCGGTTAGTAACGTCGCCCAGTGCAAAAATATTCGGTACGTTGGTGCGAGAGTATTTGTCGACGACGATCGCGCCGCGTTGGTCGAGCTGGACACCTGCCGCCTCCAATCCGAGACCAAGGGTGTTTGGATCGCGGCCGAGCGCGAGCATGACGGTATCGGCAGCTAGTGTCTCCCCGGACATCGTCTTCACCGATAGACCGCCAGCTACTGCCTTCGTGACCTCCTCGATGACATCAGTGAGGATGATGCGAATGCCCTTCTCGATCATCGCCGTGTGCAGGCCCTGACGCATGTCCTGATCGAAGCGGGAGAGAATCTCCTTGCCGCGATAGATCAGCGTCGTCTCAACGCCCAGCCCGTGAAAGATATTGGCGAATTCCACTGCGATATAACCGCCGCCAGCGATCAGGATCGAGCGCGGCAATTCCGGAAGATCGAAGGCTTCGTTGGAAGAGATGCAGAATTCGTGGCCGGGCAGTGATGCATGTGGATTGGGCGTACCACCGGTCGCGATAATGATCTTCTCGGCCGTTACTGTTCTGCCTGTGTTGATGATGCGGATAGTGTGCGGGCCCATAAGCTCGGCACGACTGGCGATGATCTCGGCGCCGTTGTTCTCCAGGCCCTTGCGGTAAAGCCCCTCAAGGCGGCCAATTTCTTTGTCTTTGGCGGCGGTCAGTTTGTTCCAGTCGAACGAGCTTTCTCCGACCGCCCAGCCATAGCCGGCGGCATCCTCGAAGTGCTCGTTATACTGGGAGGCGTAGACGAAAAGCTTCTTCGGCACGCACCCGCGAATGACGCAGGTGCCTCCAAAACGATACTCCTCAGCGACAGCAACGCGTTTGCCGAGCGAGGCGGCAACACGGCCCGCCCGCACGCCGCCAGATCCACCGCCGATTACAAACAGATCATAGTCATACTCGGTCATGAAAACTCTCCTTGATATCGCAGCAATGCTACTTCGTAGCCGGGGGCGGGTAGGAAAACCTGAAGGGCGCCGCACTACGATGTTGGTGGGCGGAACGATTGTTGGGCGTTTAATATTGATATTCCTCAAAGACAGGATCGACGGAGCCGTTCCAGCGGCCGTGAAACAGCGTCAGCATGTCTTGCGCCATAGTGGATTTCTTGGCGAGAATCTCTTCGAGCGGCTGCAGAAAGATGCTCTCGTCTTGGCCTTCGCCGTTCAAGCGGTGGCGAGATTTGAGGCCGGCTTTTGATATTGAGACTACTTCGCGGGAAACCTCAAGAACTGACCGGCCCTTGATTTCGGCCTGAAGACCCTTGGCCGGTACGGCGTTACGCATGGCAGTAACGTCTTCGAACGTCCAATCGGCTGTCAGCCCTTCAGCATCAGCAAGGGCGGTATGGTCGTAAAGCAGGCCAACCCAGAAGGCTGGTAGGGCGCAGATCCGCCTCCACGGTCCGCCATCGGCGCCGCGCATCTCCAGGAACCGCTTGAGGCGGACATCGGGGAAGAGTGTGGAGAGATGGTTGATCCAGTCGCCTATCGTGGGCTCCCACTCGGCGATTTCGCCCTTCAGTGCGCCGTTCATAAACTGGCGGAAAGTGAGTGCAGTACAATCGCGGTATTTTCCGCCGCGGACGATGAAATACATCGGAACGTCGAGCGCCCATTCCGCATAATCTCTAAATCCGAAATCGGGTTTGAAAACAAATGGGAGAATCCCGCCGCGTTGATTGTCCGTGTCACGCCAGATATCACCACGCCACGAAATCAAGCCGTTCGGTTTTCCCTCTGTGAAGGGCGAGGAGGCGAAAAGAGCGGTCGCCAGATATTGGAGCTTCATGGAAACGCTCATTTTACGCGTCATATCCTCCTCCGAGGAGAAGTCGAGGTTCACCTGGATCGTGGATGTGCGGTACATCATATCGAGGCCTTGGGAACCAACTTTCGGCATGTAGTTTCTCATGATCCCGTAGCGGGACTTCGGCATGCAGGGCGTTTCGTCAAGCGACCATTTTGGGCTGCCGCCGATGCCAAGAAAACGAATACCCATCGGTTCGGCGATCTCTTTCAGCACGGCGAGGTGTCGGTTCGACTCCTTGCAGGTCTCGTGGATCGTTTCCAGCGGTGCGCCGGAAAGCTCGAATTGCCCACCGGGCTCGATCGAAATCGCTCCCATACCGGACTGTTCGCCAAGCCCGATAATGTTGTCGCCATCCATGATCGGCTCCCAGCCGAGCTTCGCTTGCATGGCCTCCAGCAGCGCCGAAATGCTGGCATCCCCAAAATAGGGAACAGGGCCGTTATCTGAATGGAAAAACGCGAATTTCTCGTGCTCCGTCCCGATACGGAATTTATTATTCGGTCGTGCTCCCTGTTCCATATAGGCGGAAAGCTCGGACACCGAAGAGAGTGGTGTCTGGTCGATGGTGTCACGCGCCATAGAGGTACTTCACGTTGTGAGTGGGACCACGAGAAACTCGAGCGATTTTAGAGATCGGGTCCGGAAAGCTAAATTTGAGACCTCAGTGTCCTAAAGACCTTGGTTCTGTGACAAGGCAGCTGTGGTCCAGTTCACCTGATAGGCGGCAGCTTGCAAACAGGTTGTTGCAAGCTGCCGCTCAACGTCGCGTTACCTCGGGCAACGCACGGTCTAGATTTTGTCCTGCGTTTTTGTCTCGAAGTCTGAAGCGTCGTGTCGTTCATGGAGTTGTTCTGACGGGGCCCCGATCATGCGATTTACCATTCTGCCGCGTTTGACAGCCGGGCGTTCGCCGATCTCATCCTTCCATCGCGCGACGTTCTGATAGCTATCGGCTTCGAGGAATTTCCCACCGTTGCCATAGATTTCGTTCCTTGCCAATTGGCCATACCATGGCCAAGCTGCCATATCGGCGATAGAGTATTCGTCGCCGGCCAGAAACCGATTGTTCGCCAAATGGCGATCCAAGACATCGAACTGACGCTTCGCTTCCATTGCGAACCTGTCGATCGCATATTTAATGTGAATCGGTGCATACAGGAAGAAATGACCGAAACCACCTCCAACAAACGGAGCCGAACCCATCTGCCAAAACAGCCAGTTCAACGCTTCCGTGTGTGCTTTGTGTTCTTTTGGCAAGAAAGCGTCGAACTTCCGAGCCAGGTACATCAAGATTGAACCGCTTTCGAAAACATGGGTCGGTTTAGATGTCGATCGATCCACCAGGGCAGGGATCTTTGAATTAGGATTAATGTCGACAAATCCAGAACCAAACTGGTCGCCTGTGAAGATATTGATAAGCCATGCATCGTACTCTGCTTCCTTGTGGCCAAGGGCCAGCAATTCTTCCAGCATGATCGTGACCTTGATGCCGTTCGGCGTGCCAAGCGAATAGAGCTGCAAAGGATGCTTTCCGACTGGCAGTTCTTTCTCGAAAGTCGCTCCTGCAACTGGCCGGTTGATGGTAGCGAATTGTCCGCCATTACCTGGTTCCCAACTCCAGACCTCGGGGGCGAGATACCCTGCAGGAAAATTTTCGGCTGGATTATTGTTTGTCATACCTTGTGTCCTTCTGGCGACGCAAAAATTTCTCTAGCAACGGCGCCTACTACCGAGGCGTCGCCGGATTGCTTCCTGACCAACTAGTCGATAGATGCGTTTGGGTCAACATCAATTTGCAATAACGTGTGTCAGTCCAGAGGGTCATGACGCCCGTTGTAGCGCCTAGTTGCTTCATGATTGCGGAAACTAATCCCACGTGATGTCGTCCTAGACGCGTCGCCAAAAATGGCGACGCGTCCAATATCAACTTCCGGTTCCAATCGTCGCGATCGCTATTAGTCGACCCTGACGAGTATTCGTCACACGAGCCGGTTGGTGATCTTAACGGGATTCGCGATCGTGTCGTAGATGGGGGAATTGTTCGGAAGCTCCGCAATCAACTCCTCCAATTGCGCCCTGTTGGACGTCTCACTGGTCAGCTTAAGGTCGACAGTGATTGCCGTTGCGCCCTTCCGAACTGACTTGTCGAGGCCGAGGAAGCCATTGAGGTCAATATCGAAGCCAAGATCGAGCTCAAGTCCGCTGAGGTCGACGCCTTTTTCAGCTGCCATAGACGCCAGCGTCACAGTATAGCAGCCTGCCAGTGCGTGCAGCACGTATTCGGCAGGATTTGCACCTGTGTCGGTGCCAAGCAACGCAATTGGCTCGTCGCTAACGAGAGAGAATTTACCGTCGCGGCTGCTGTCAGCCTTGCCATTCTGCACAAGCGGCCCGGTCTTGGAGACCATTGCGAGGCCGCCGCTCGACTTCCCCTTGAGTTTGAAGGTTACCTTGCCGAGCTCCGGCTGCTTGCTTACCGCTTCTTGGGTTTCGCGGATGGTGTTGATGTCTGCAAATGGTTTGGTCGTCGAAGTCAATTTAGCCTCCTTGAGGTTTCCTGGTTTCCCGGTCTGCTGTCCAACTCGGGATATTCAAGCCGTCGTGGGGTCCTCACAGAGGTTTAGGCGCGGCCGAACACAGTACGAATATCATTCGACTAGTTGGTAGACAATAGTCAATCTGACTATTCGCTCAAGTGTCACCGTCAACCGACGAAAGCCGAGAGGTGTCTGCGATACCTGACGAGCGCTGGCCTCAACCGCGCGCCGGTATCTTGATTCGATCTCTATCTACTTGTAAGTAGAGAGAAAGCGCCTTGTCAGAAGGATTTTGAGATGAAAGCCACCAATGTGCGTGAAGAGTTGATAGCCTCCGCCGAGGACTTGATCCGCCGTCGAGGCTATTCTGGCTACAGCTACGCCGATGTTTCGGAACGGGTTGGCATTCGGAAACCCACTATCCACTACTATTTTCCGACGAAGCAGGATCTGACCTACACGGCGCTGCAAGCGTATCGCGCTCGCTACAAGAGTGCTCTGCTGGGCATCGAAGATGAGTTTGATCATGCGCTCGATAGGATCGACGCATATGGTCGCCTGTATCTTTCCGGAGTTGAAAAGGAACTTGGTTGCCTGTGTGCGGCTCTGTCAGCCGAACTTGATAACCTGCCTGAAGAACTCAAAGGCGGAACAGTAGATTTCTTTCGAGAGCACCTAGACTGGATCGAGCGTATCTATGCGAGAGGCCGCCAAAAAGGCGAAATCAACAATAACCTGACAAATGTCGGCGCCGCTCGCTTGGTGATTTCATCACTAGAAGGAGCGCTCATGATGGAGCGCCTTCTCGATGGGCCTGCGGGATTCGAGATCATGTTGAAGGCGCTGAGGTTAGGCCTCTCTCCTGCCAGTTAGTACGGATGAATTCGACCCTACAATTGGATGCCACGCTCTTGCAGTTTGTATCCGACATCCGCGATGGCTTCGATAGCAGGCATAAGCTCGCGACCGAGCTCGGTAAGGGAATATTCCACCGAGGGTGGCGACGACGGTACGACTGTTCGATTGACAAGCCCCATCTCCGCAAGCTCTTTCAATCTCTGCGTAAGCACTTTAGCGGAAACGCCATCGATATCATCCTTCAGCTCGCTGAAGCGGCGAGGATTGGCTTTCAGGTACCAAAGGATGTGAGGGGTCCAAGCTCCTCCCAGCAGATTCATACAGGACTTCAGGGGGCATGCAAATTTCTCCAGGGGGAACTTTCTTCTCTTCAACATGGCCGCAGCAGTTTCCTTTTGGTAACGCCAAACGTCAGTTACCTTTGGTTATATAGTTTACTAAGGTAACAGGCATTTCTATGTATCCGCAAGTTATTCAACTGTGGAGACTCCCATGAAATTGTATTTTTCCTCCGGCTCCTGTGGTCTCGCGACACAAATCGCTCTTCGGGAAGCAAGGCAGAAGTTCGAACTCGTCGCGGTGGATTTCAAATCGAAGACGACCATCGAGGGTGACTATTACAAGGTCTCGCCGAAAGGTTTCATACCCGCGCTGAAGCTGGACGATGGAGACACAATCACTGAAGGCGTCGTTATTCTTCAATGGATCGCAGACAACAACCCACATAGTGAGCTTCTTCCGGCCTTCGGCACCAGAGCTCGCTATACCGCGTTGGAATGGCTCAATTTTATTGCAACCGACCTGCATAAATCGTTCGCAGTGTTGTTCTCGCCTTTTGTGGACCAGGCTTCGAAGACCAAGTTTGCTGAAGGCAATCTGACTAGCAAATTCGAATATCTGGAAACGCACCTAGCGTCCAACAACTACTTGATGGGCAGCACTTTCTCGGCAGCGGACGGTTACCTTTACAACGTCATGTGCTGGCCGGGACGTGTTGGCGTCGATATTTCCAAGTATGGTGCAATCCGCGAGTTCATGGCGCGGATGGAGAAACGGCCAACTGTTATCGCATCTCTGAAAGCAGAAGGGCTCGAAATTGTGAAGTGCATGGACGGCGTTAGGAATTGACGATTTTGGGTCTTTGCCATCGCTGGTTAAACCCGCTTTTGGCAATGTGGATGTCATCTTAGACTCAATCTGCTATCACGCACTGCTGCCTCCGCAGCGGTGCGTCTTGACAGGTCGGCACGTGATCCGACGGTTCCCTGCGCGACGATCTTACTTATGATGAGAACCGTGGCTCGTTTGCGCTTTGTAGTCCTTGCGAGAGAAGCGTAAGGGCCCTTGCCTGGCCTCTGGTCGGGCCAAGGCAAGACCGCCGCGGCAACCCGAAAGCCCACGCCGTTCACTTAGAGACAGGCGCGTTGATGAAGTGAGTATCAGACATAAATAGGAGTGCCGTCATGATTTTCGAATGGGAAGGGGAGACGCTTTACTATGCAGTTGAGGGCGATGGACCCGCTTTAGTGCTTCTGCACGGCCTGGGTGGCAAAGCTGACAATTGGCTTCTGCAGCGACGACATCTATCAGCTTCCCATAAGGTGCTATCTTTGGACTTGCCGGGGCATGGCTCTTCTACAGGCCGTTCCATGCATTTCACGGACTATTGGCGTGCGGTCGACGCGATGCTCAATCATGCGGGCGTGGCGCAATCGGCTATCTGCGGACTTTCCGCTGGCGCCAGGGTCGGACTTGATTTTGCGGCACGGAGTTCACAGCGGACCACCGGCTTGGTGATAATAAACGCTTTTGTACATATGGAACCCGAAGATCGACTAAGCCGGCTTGCTATGTACGACCTATTGACGAAAGAAAACGGCGCCAAACTTTGGGCAGAACAACTGCTCAGTCTTATGGGCATGGAAGGGCACGGCGCGATAACCCGCGGATTTCTAAAGTCGGTCGAGGCAGTGGATCCGCTTCACATCCGCCGTATATTTCGCGAGCAAGAAGAATATGATCAACGCCCGCAACTTAAAAGTCTGGAGTGCCCACTTTTGGTCGTGCGCGGGGAAAAGGATGATCTCGTACCGGGTTATTGCTCCGATGATATCCTTCGCCAATCAAAAAATGGAGAACTTGTCGTTCTGGACGCCGGCCACCTTCCGTACTTGGAAACGCCAACGGATTTCAATCGGCAACTCTCCAAATTCCTCAGCCGGAATTAAAGAAAGGCGCACCCGAAAAGACACGGGTAGGGTCGAAGTCAGACAGGTGCCGAACCTTCCTCCTGTTCCGTCATCCCCTATTGTCCTGCATTTGTCTTTGACCGATCCGAAAACCCGCGAGACGTTTCGCGCGATCAAGGCGGCATTCAATAAACAGATCAGAATCGCTGGATAGTACGCTCAAAAACTTGGATAAAAGCCTGTGCTTTCTGATGGCTATATCGGCTCCAACTTCTCAGAAGTTGGAGCCGTAAAAAACCAACAATGTTCGGCCAGCCTGCAATGCCGGCCCTTACCTTCCTCAACCCACAGAATTCAGCACTTCGCTGAAGCCATAGGTCGGCAAACTTGCATGTAGCTGAGATTTTACGCATCTCTTCCTGAGCAGTGCGTACGATCGCCATCATCAGCCTATCCACCGCCGATGTCCCTCTGACATCTGCGGGCGCGTAGAGGAAAACGACATTCTAATACACCTGCTCGCCGCTCCACGACGGCGTAGAGGATATGTCCCCCGACAAAGAACTCAATCCGGCCATCTGCTTCGTATAGGTCTTCGGTCAATGCAAACTGAACACTAGGCTTGCCGCACCTAGCAGTGACTTTTGTCAAGCGAGCAGGCTACACCAGCGGCGCCTGTCTCATTCGGCACGGGGAAATGATCTGCTGCGGCAGCAACGCTGTCCTTCAGATTTTTATAAGGCATGAATCCTCTAGCGATCATCACATAACGCCGCTCAGCCGTTTTTAGAAGCACTCCGGGAAAGCCTTGCACCCCAAGCGTCTCTGTCAGTTTATAGTCCTCAAAGACGCTTTGGTGAGCGGAATGAGAGCCAAACTCTTTCACCCACTTATCGTATTCAACGCCAAATCGTTCTGCAATTGGCCGATAAGTTTGCGTGTTCTGAAGGTCTTTGCCATCGATGTAATAGGAGTCATGAATCGCGCCAGCTAAAGCAATGTCATCTGAGACACCCAGCGACCTAAACGCGGCCATAGCCCGAGAAGGGGTTGTGGAATTCAAAATTCGATTGGAAGACTTATAGCCCTTTATCTTATCCATATAGGCACTTCCGAAATCTCTTCCGGCCGTTGTCGATACACGTTCGTGAAGAGCTACGGGATCTGGAAATCGGCCAAAGAATTCACGCAACATCATGTCTTGTGGTATCATTCCGCCACTTATGACACGTGTGCGGAAAGACGCCTGGTACTCGCGCGAAATTTTTTCGATAGATGGCCCAAACCCGAAGCACCAGATGCAATATGGGTCTGAGAAATAGAGGAGTTCTGCGGTCATTTCGTTCATCCGAACTCGTTAAGGGCTGCCTTATCTACCAACTAGTCGATCAAGAGTCGAGTGGGTATTTTTGCTTTTCAGTAGGCGCCGGACGACGTTTGGTAGATCGGGTGTGTTGACTTGGCTACGCTACGAGCAACCCGCCGATCGGCACTCTAAGGCACGACTAAGAGCGCACCCGCCAAGTGCTTTCCGCTTTACGGGTAACTTCGCCAATCCATTCCACAAATGCTCTCACTGTTGGCGAGAGGTGGCGATTCTTGGGGTAAATCACGGAAAGGGGGACCGCCTGTGCAGAGTAACCGGCTAGAACCTGGCAAAGGAGTCCACTTCGGAGGTGCTGAACTACCATATAGCTTCCAGCTCGGATGAGACCCAGACCTTCAAGTCCACACGTAACATAGGCATCGCTATCGTTGACTATCAGGGATTCACGCATGTTGATGGTATGATCTTCACCGTCCACCTCGAAGTGCCACTCCAAGGATCGTGCAGTTCGCCCAGATAGGTAACCTACTGCCTGATGGTCCGCTAAGTCCTCTAAGGATCTTGGTGTCCCGTGCTGTTCGAGGTATTCCGGTGAGGCACAGGTGATCCAATCGAAAGTGCCGATCCGCTTTGCAACAAGGGTCGTCGACTCCTCAGGAGTACCGGCCCGAATAACGCAGTCAATACCCTCTTGGACTAACTCAGCCATTCTATCGGTCATCGTCAGAGTAAGTTCAACTTCGGGAAAGCGGCGCTGGAAGTCCTTGATGGAGGGCAAGACCACCAAACGTGCCAGTGAAAGAGTCATGTCAACACGGAGGCGTCCACGAGGCTGTCCTGCTCGCCCTGGGAAGCTGGACTCAACCGCCTCGATATCAGCGAGCAGTCGCCGACAATGGTTGTAATATTGGGTGCCATCTGGGGTAAAACTGATGTGGCGTGTTGTTCGCTGGAGCAACCTCACACCAAGGAAGCTCTCCAATTCCTTAACCGCTCTTGTTACCCGTGAGGGTGGCAAAGACAGACTTTCTGCTGCCCGGCTGAAACTGTGCATTTCGACAACGCGAGCAAAAATTTGCATAGTTTGGAGGCGGTCCATTCCTTGTCTCCGATTTTGCGGTTTATTGCATTAGGTGCAATAGGATGAGTTGATGCGTCGAAAATCACCGTCATGAATGGCCGACGATGTGATGTCGCCTGCTGATTATTCTATCTGAGGCAATTAAGTTACCCAAGCTGAAACCTAGATGTTTGTGCCGACAAGTGTAGATTGAGCAGGTTCAATTCCTGAAGATCGTAGCATGAAACAAAAACGAACCACCGCCCGATAGTTACCGCAGAGCTGCTAGCCCCCTCCGTGACTATTCCTGAAAATCAGGTGACCATTCGTTGCGGGCTAAGGGCTCAGCTAAGCGGCAATTCTTGTTTGGCGTCAGCCTGTCCTGGGTTCCCCATCGTTACAGGCTGACCCATCTACAACCAATTTCAGCGCATCGTCCTGGGCCGAGCCCCTGGCCAGTTCCAGCTGACATTCGCTCAACATCCCACATGTGGAGATCTTAAAATGTCTATCTCAGATCTGTTTAAGCCGCTTGAGCTCCTCCATGGCCCCGCGATGCGAAGCCGGTTCATGTTGGCACCGCTTACGAACCAACAAAGTGAATTCGATGGAACCGCATCCGAATTCGACTTGGACTGGATTGCCCAGCTCTCGCAGGGCGGATACGGCTTGATCCAAACCTGTGCAACAACTGTTGAAGCTGGCGGGATAGCATTCGCACGGCAGTTGGGTATTCACAGCGATGAGCATTTGCCAGGTTTGACCAAGATGGCAGCCACAATCCGAGAAGGCGGTGGCCTGTCGGCGGTGCAATTGCACCATGCTGGACACCGTGCCAATCCATTGTTGGGAGGTGTGCCAGCTCCAGCATCCAGCCGCACCTTGCCAGGCATCAAAGCTTTGAGAACGGAGGAGGTAGAGCGGATCCGTGACAGCTTCATTGCTGCTGCGAAGAGAGCTGAGCTGGCAGGGTTCAACGGCGTAGCTGTTCATGGCGCTTTTGGATGGATTCTATCGGAATTTATGTCCCCACACCTGAATGATCGTACGGACAAGTATGGTGGTAGCATCGAAAACAGAGCTCGCCTTACCATCGAGGTAATCGAAGGTATCCGTCGGGAATGCGGCCCTGACTTTCAGATCGGCTGGCGTCTGTCCGTAGAACGCTATGGTCTGCAGCTGGAAGAACTGCGTGAAATCACAGCTGACATTCTGAATCGGGAGTTGATCGACTATCTGGATCTGGCTCTATGGGATTCTGCTCAAATTGTTCGCGAGGGAGCATTTCAAGGTCAGTCGATGCTAGGCATTTTCACTGAACTGCCACGTCGAAGGGTGCGCGTCGGAACTGCCGGCAAGATAATGAGTGCACAGCGCGTCGGACAATTGATGGACGAGGGTTGCGACTTCGTCCTCATCGGCCGTGCCGGAATTCTGCAACGAGATTTCCCGCTCCAGGTTGAGAAAAACCATGAATATGATAGTCCTAAGCTTCCTGTGACCGCAGGCTATCTGCGTAAAGGCGGTCTCAGCGAGCGCTTTATTAATCATATGCGAGGATGGCCGAGCTTCGTCGTGCCCGGAAGCATCTGAGGAAAAGTTGGATCGAAGGTTGGGGATCATGCTTTGGTGAGTATCTTCATCAGAGGGTGCCTGAAACTCAGCATGCAATACATCGGCATTTTGCATTGGAAAAAGATGAACCGTACGCCATAACATATCGCATAGCATGCATTAGAGTTCCAAACCATTATCTTTAGAGTTCCATAAATATGCTTACGCCTCATTGTTATAGTAAGTATTTGATATTATGGATTTATGTAGTGATTGTAGGCTTAAGTTTATCGCGGTGATCCACTTTACAAGTCTCTATGTCATCAGGCCCCCGCAACCAAATCCTACGCTACACTATCCAGCCGTAGCCCAAAACTGCGATCCATTACGCTAAAGTATGATGATCGTCGGCGCTAAACCCCCAGCGGCGCGTAGTTCGCGATGATGGCTGGCGGAAAATGTCGTGGCGAGGGATGTGGAATAGGTTGGCAATCGGATCGTGAATGGAGACGAAGCGCTGCAACTGTCCCTGTGACTTGAAGCGCTTCATGAT
>NZ_JAGIPG010000005.1 GCF_017877055.1 Neorhizobium galegae
CCCCGAGATCGCGTGAAACGCCCACCGCAAACGGTCGAGGCTCCCGGCTGAGGCGACCGTTTATCGCGGTCGTTGCCTGAACAGAATGATCCAGCCGAGCAACGCATCCGAAGAGGTGGGCATCAGCGTCTTCTGCAGGAGCGAGAGCGGCGAGGTGTTCCACACCTATTCCTGCTATTCGCGCGGCGTCGACATGCTCAACGGCGCCTACCATTTTCTGGATCTCGTGCCGAAAGGCCGCGATGAGGACGACCTAGATTACCCCATGGCGTGGCTGCGCCGACACGATCAGTACTGAGGCAGGCTTCCGAAGAATAAGCAGGCTTCGATCGGAACCGGAACCGGCCATCGCGGACCCGTCCGGACAATAGAACTTTCTGACACGCCGGCATTTTACGGCTGCGCGGGCAACATCGTTGCCGCGATGGTTGGCTGCCGGGTGCCGCAAACGGAGACGAAGATGACCAATATTCAATATCGATGGGTAATCGTGGCGTCCGGCGGCCTGCTCGGCTGCCTTGCCATCGGATCGATGTTTTCCCTGCCCGTTTTCCTCCTGCCCATCGCGCGCGACACCGGATGGTCGGTCACCGGCGTTTCGAGCGCGATGACCATAGGTTTTGTCGCGATGGCATTCGCCAGCATCGCATGGGGCAGCCTGTTCGATCGGTGGGGACCGCGTCCCATCGTTTTTGCCGGCTCGGTCCTGCTTTCCGCCAGTCTCGCATCGGCCAGCCTGACGTCATCGCTGCTCGCCTTCCAACTCATCTTCGGACTCGCCGTCGGCACGGCGATCGCGGCAATCTTTGCGCCGATGATGGCCTGCGTCACGGGCTGGTTCGACACGCATCGAAGCCTCGCCGTGTCGCTGGTTTCGGCCGGCATGGGAATGGCGCCGATGACCATGTCGCCATTCGCAGCGTGGCTCGTGTCGATCTACGACTGGAGAACATCCCTCCAGATCATCGCCATACTGGTCGCGGTCATGATGATCCCGGTCTCTCTCCTGGTCCGGCGTGCCCCGGCTCCTGAAAAAAGCGGTGCCGTTGCACCGGCCGATGGTGAACTTCAGTCCTCCCTGTCGACGGCGCAGGTAGTGAGGTCGCCCCAGTTCATCATCCTGCTGCTTACCAATTTCTTCTGCTGTGCAACCCATTCGGGTCCGATCTTCCACACCGTGAGCTATGCGGTGACCTGCGGAATTCCGATGATCGCCGCCGTGTCGATCTATAGCATCGAAGGACTGGCGGGCATGGGTGGGCGCGTCGTCCTCGGTATTCTTGGAGATCGGTTCGGCGCCAAGCAGGTTCTCGTTCTCGGTCTGCTGGTCCAGGCTTTCGGGGCGCTGGCCTATGTTTTCGCTCAAGGCCTCGGGTCATTCTATACGGTCGCCGCCCTGTTCGGCTTCATCTATGCCGGCGTCATGCCGCTCTATGCGGTGATCGCCCGCGAGAATTTCCCGATGCGGATGATGGGCACCGTCATCGGCGGAACGGCAATGGCCGGCGGCCTGGGCATGGCGACCGGCCCTCTGGCCGGAGGACTGATCTACGACTCGCTCGCGAGCTACACATGGCTCTATGTCGGCTCCTGGGGGATCGGGATCGGCGCCTTCCTGATCGCCTTGACCTTCAAGCCTTTTGCGAAGGGTCGACGGGCGGTGCCCGCCTTTGACGCCGCCTGATGCCCCGGCGAGCAGCAGTGATCCTGACGAGGCAAAGGCAGCGCGGGATATCAGCCGCGAGGAGATAGAAGGCCTGCTCCGGATTTTGCCAAGGTCGCGTCTTGTTTTTTGAACTCAGCGTTCTCTATAGATGCAGGGCGGCGAGGTTTTTTCCGAATGCAAAGCAACGAGATCGCAGCTCTGGTCAATCGCGTGGCGATGGGTGATCGCAAAGCGTTCGCCTCGTTGTATAATTCGACGAGCCCGAAACTATTTTCGATCTGCCTGCGTATCTTGAAGGACAGGGCAGACGCGGAAGAAGCGCTCCAGGAAATCTATGTCAGGGTCTGGCAGCGCTCCAGGACTTTCGCCGTGGATACCGGTTCGCCCCTCGCCTGGTTGGCGGCGATCGCGCGCAACCACGCGATCGACCTCCTCCGGGCCAGGAAGCCTGTCGCAGAGGACCTTGACGATGTTTACGACCTTGCCGACGACGGCACGCTCGATCCCGAACAGCAGGTGGCCAATGCGGATGAAGGCCGTCGCATCGACAGGTGCATGCAGGAGCTCGACTCCGTGCATGCGCGTGCGGTTCGACGTGCCTATGTGGAAGGTTTGAGTTATCTTGAACTGGCGGAAGAATTGAAGGTGCCGTTGAATACGGTGCGCACGTGGCTGCGCCGGAGCCTTCTGAAATTGAGAGAGTGCATGGAGCGATGACGTCGGGCGAACAAAGTCAGGGCAGGCGGCCGCAGGACGAGATCCTGGCCGGCGAGTACGTGCTCGGCGTCCTGTCGCTCGAGGCCCGCCGTGCCGTCGAGCAGCGGATGGCCAACGATCGCGCTTTTGCCCGGATCGTCGAACGGTGGCAGGCGGACCTTGCCTCATTCAACGACGATTATGAGGAGGTGGCGCCGAGCCAGGCGGTCTTCGGCCGGATCGAAACGCGTCTTTTCGGCCCCGCCCGGGTTGCTCCATCCACATGGGGTCTGTGGGATTCCGCGCTGTTCTGGCGATGGCTCTCACTTGCCACCTCCGCGGTTGCGGTTGTGGCCGTCGTCTATGCATTGGGGGTGATCCCAGGGCCGCAGGGATCCGCTCCGCTGGTGGCGGAATTGTCCTCCACCAACAACCAGATCAACCTTTTGGCCTCTTATGACGCCGGAAACGGCCGTTTGCGGATCGTGCCGGTCGCCGCCGGCGGACGGGAAGAAAAGTCGCTGGAGCTCTGGCTTGTGCCCGGCAGCGGCAACCCGCGGTCTCTCGGCGTGTTCGAACCGGATCAGGCGGGAGAGCTCGTGATACCGGCGGATCTGCGTCGCAACATGGCTGAGGGCGCGACGCTTGCCGTCAGCCTCGAACCGTTCGGCGGCTCGCCGACCGGTCTGCCGACCGGTCCGGTGTTGGCAAGCGGCGCTGCCCGCAGGCCTTGACGCCGAAAACTGAAGGTTCAGGCCGCGGTCTCGCCGATATCCCAATAAAGCCCGGCCATCATGGCGAGGCCTTCGCGGACGATCGAGATCGGCAGGTGCTCGTTCGGCGCGTGCTGCAGGCAGCCGGGATAGGAATGCGGGATCCAGATCGTTGGCAGGCCGAGCAGATCGGAAAAGATGTTGTTCGGCAGCGAGCCGCCGAGATTGGGCAGGATCGCCGGCGGAGTGCCGAGCGTCTTTTCGATCGAGGCTACGACGCGTCTGACCCATGGATGATCGGGATCGAGGCGGCTGGCGAGGAAGATCGCGTCGGTCGGGTCCTTGACCACGACGCGGTCGTAACCTGCATCAATCAGTGCCTTGCGGACGGCAGGGACGACTGCATCCGGATCGACACCGACCGGGAAACGAAGCTGCATGCGGGCGCGGGCTTTTGGCGGGATGGCGTAGAGCGGCTGGGCAAGGTTGCCGCATTCCATTTCCATCACCTCGAAGGAGCTCCAGGCAAAGACCTTTTCTTCCGGCGTCAGGTCCGGCTCGCCCCACCAGGGCTCGATCGGCGGATCGCCGGCGGCGGGCGCGATGTGGCAATCCTTCAAGGCGGCGCGGACATTTTCCGGGATCGAACCCGGCGTCATCTCGGGCACCTTGATCTGGCCGGTGCGGCCGACCAGCGCGGTGATCGCGTGGCAGAGTTCGATGCCGGGATTGGAGAGAATGCCGCCCCAGTTGCCGGAATGCTGGAAGCTTTCGCGGGCATTGATTTCCAGGTGGAAGGACATGCCGCCGCGGGCGCCGAGAAAGATGGTCGGCCGGTCGAGAGCGAGGCGCGGGCCGTCTGAGGCGATGAAGACGTCTGCCTTCAGCTCGTCCCGATGGGCCGCGCACATTTCCTCCAGGCCCAGCGAGCCGGATTCCTCGCCCATCTCGATCAGGTATTTGAGGTTGAAGCCGAGCGAACCTTTGGTCGCCAGCAGTGCCTCGACGGCGGCGAGGTTCACGGCGTGCTGGCCCTTGTTGTCGGCCGTGCCGCGGCCGTACCAGGCGCCATTCCTTTCGGTCATCTCGAAGGGCGAGAGGCCTGTCTCCCACTGGCCGTCTAAGCCGGCAACGACATCGCCATGGCCATATTGCAGGACGGTAGTGAAGCTCGGGTCTTCGATGCGTTCGGCAGCCAGAAACGGGCCGGGTGCCGTGTCGTTCTCGTAGATCTTCGTAGTGAAGCCGAGGCGCTCGAAAAAGGGCTGCATGTCTTCGGTGACATAGCGCCAGAGATCCGGCTTGTTGGCGGCGACGCGGCTGGCGGAAGGGATCGCCACGCGCCTGCGCAAGGTTTCCTCGAAGGAGCCGTTATCCAGATAACCGACGGCCTTGTCGATCGTTGCTTGGCGGGAGGCGGTCGTCATCGGGGCATCCTTGGACATTCAGGCGGTCTTGACCTTCGCGGCGGGCGGGAAGACCGATGCGTTGGAGAGGTCGAGATCGAAATGGCAGCGGAACATGCTGCCGGTCTCGGTTGCCTTCTGCGGCGGCAAGGTGTTGCGGCAGATATCCTGCGCGAAGGGACAGCGGGTGTGGAAACGGCAGCCGGAGGGCGGGAAGGCCGGGTTCGGCAGCTCGCCGGCGATCGGATGCAGCGACCGATCGCTGGTATCCATGTCCGGCGCCGCGTCGATCAGCAGGCGCGTATAGGGATGGCGCGGCTTGCGGAACAGTTCTTCCGAAGTCGCCTCCTCGACCAACTCGCCGAGATACATGACGCCGATCCGGTCGGCCATGATGCGCACGACCGAGAGATTGTGGGTAATGAACAGGCTGGTGAGGTGCAGGTTCTTCTGCAGGTCGCGGAGCAGATTGAGGATCTGCGCCTGTACCGACACGTCGAGCGCCGAGGTCGGTTCGTCGAGGATCAGGAATTCCGGCTCGCCGGCCAGCGCCCGGGCAATGCATATGCGCTGCCGCTGGCCGCCTGAGAATTCCTGCGGATATTTCTCCGCATCCGCGGCAGAAAGTCCGACCTGGACCAGCAATTCGTCGACACGAGCGCGGATGGCGGCGCGGCCGTTGCGCAGCTTATGCACCCGGATCGGTTCGGCGACGATGTCCTCGATCGTCCAGCGGCCGTTGAGCGAGGAATAGGGATCCTGGAAGATCATCTGCAGGCGCGGCTTGTTGCCTGATGCGTTCGGCGGGAAACTGATTTCGCCGGATGTCGGCGCCATCAGGCCGGAGACAAGGCGCGCCAGCGTGGACTTGCCGCAGCCGCTTTCGCCAACCAGGCCCATGGTCTCGCCGTAGCGGACGGTGAGGCTGACGTCGCTGACGGCCTTGGTGCCGCCGCTCTCGCTCTTCTTCAGACGCTCGAGAAGGCTCTGGTTGCGGCGATAGACCTTGCTGACATGGTTGAGGATGAGGAAATCGGAAGCGCTCATGCGGTCACCCTTTCCAGCGGATGGAAACAGGAAAAGGCGGAGCTTTTCTCGTGATGGAGCGGCGGTATGGTCGCGCGGCAATCGCCTTGCGCGCGGAAACAGCGCGGGTTGAAGGCGCAACCGGGCGGAACCGCACCGAGCCCCGGCATGGCGCCGGGGATCTGGTCGAGCCGCATCTCGCCGGTGGCCGACGGCATCGGCGTCGCGCGGATGAGGCCACGCGTATAGGGATGTTTCGGCGCGCTGAAGAGCTCGCCGACGGGGCTGATCTCGGCGACGCGGCCGGCATAAAGCACCGCGACACGATCGGCCATCTTGGCGATGACGCCGAGGTCGTGGGTGATCAGCATCATGCTGACATTGCTCTCACGATGCAGGTCGCGCAGCAGTTCGAGGATATGGGCCTGCACGGAGACGTCGAGGGCCGTGGTCGGCTCGTCTGCGATGACCAGCACGGGGTCGGCGCAGAGCGCGAGAGCGATCACCACGCGCTGCCGCATGCCGCCGGAGAGCTGGTGCGGGAAACGCTTGAACTGGACATCCGGATTGGGCAGGCCGACGCGATCGAGCCAGTCGAGCGCCCTCTTTTTCGTCTGGCTGCCGCCCAGCTTCAGATGAGCCTGGATGGTGTCGCAGAGCTGCTGGCCGATCGTGATCACCGGGTTGAGGCTGGTCATCGGGTCCTGGAAGACGAAACCGATCCGGCCGCCGCGCACGCTGCGCATCGCTTTCGGGGAAAGCTGGTCGAGCCGGGTGCCGGCAAGGGTGATAGTGCCGCCGGTGCGTTTCAGCGGGGGCACCAGGAGGTCGATAATCGCAGCGCCGGTGATCGACTTGCCGGCGCCGGATTCGCCGACGATGCCGAGCACTTCGCCGGGATTGACGAAGAAGGACACCTTGTCGAGCGCGGTGACCAGCCGGCCATCGCGGTTGATGGTGACTGTGAGGTCGCGGACGTCGAGGAGTGGGGCGGTTGAGGTGATCATGAGCGGCCCCGCAGGCGCGGATTGTAGACATCGCGCAGGTGATCGCCGAGGATGTTTACCGAGACGACGAAGAGGACGAGAATCAGGCAGGGCCAGACCGAGATCCACCATTCGCCCGACTGCAGGAAGTTGTTGCCGTTGCGGATCAGCGTGCCGAGCGACGGCGAGGTGACCGGAATGCCGATGCCGAGAAAGCTCAAGGTCGCCTCGGTGATGATGGCGATGCCGAGATTGATGGTGGCGATGACCAGAACCGGTGCCATGACATTCGGCAGGATATGCAGGACGATGATCGCGAGATTGCTGCGACCGGTGATGCGGGCGGCCGAGACATAGTCCTGATCGCGCTCGATCATCACGGACGAGCGGATCGTGCGGGCATACTGGACCCAGAATGCGATGCCGATGGACATCACGACGATGGTAATCGCGGTGGTCACGCTGCGCTCGGTGCCAAGCACGGCACGGGCGGCGCCATCGATGATCATTGCCAGCAGCAGCGCGGGATAGGCAAGCTGCACATCTGCGACGCGCATGATGAAGGCGTCCACCTTGCCGCCGACGAAGCCGGCGATCAGGCCAAGGCTGCCGCCGAGGACGAGGCCGATGGTGACCGACAGGAAGCCGACGATGATAGAGGTGCGCATGCCATAGGCCATGGCGGTGATCAGGTTGCGACCCTGGTCGTCGGTGCCGAGCGGGAAATCCGGAGAGCCGTCCGCCATCCATGCCGGCGGAATGAAACTGTCCAGCACCGACATTCCGGAGAATTCGAATGGGTTCGCCGAGAACAGCGGCACGACGAAGGCGTAGATGAGCAGTGCGAAGATCATGATTGCGCAGAGCGTTGGGCCGGGTGCCTTGCGGATGGCCCGCAGAAGCTTGGTGCTTCTGCTGCGGCGAACGGGGCCGGCCGCGGGAGTGTTGACGACAGGCGTCATGTTTGCCTCCTCAACACGCGGGCGTCGATCAGCGGATAAAGCAGTTCGACGATGAGATTGATGACCATGAAGACCAGGCCGACGAAGATCAGGTAGATGGCGATGACCGGAATGTCGGCACCCTGGATCGATTGCAGGAAGAGCGAGCCGAGACCCGGCCAGGCGAAGACGTTTTCCGTGACCACCGAGAAGGCGATGATATTGCCGAGCTGCAGGCCGAGCATGGTGATGACCGGCAGCAGCGTGTTCTTGATTGCGTAGACATACCAGATGCGCGCTTCCGACAGACCGCGGGCGCGGGCAAAGCGGATGTGTTCGCTCTGGCCGACTTCCATCAGCTGGGTGCGCAGCATGCGGATGATGAAGGCGACCTGGAAGGTGGAAAGGGTGGCTGCCGGCAGGAGGATTGCCCGCCAGCCGGAGACGCTGAGAAGCCCGGTCTTCCAGAAACCGAGATCGACCACCGTGCCGCGCCCGAAGGAGGGGAGCAGGCCGAGCTGGACCGAAAACACTGCGATCAACAGGATGCCGACGACGAAGTTCGGAAGCGTGATGCCGGCCGTCGAGATCAGCATGATGAAGCGGCCGAACAACGAGTTCGGGTTGACGCCGCAATAGATGCCGGCCGGCACGCCGACCGCGATGGTGATCAGCAGGCTGACGAAGGCGAGCTCGACCGTCGCGGGCAGGCGTTCGGCGATCAGGTTGGCGACCGGATCCTGGGTGCGATAGGAAAAGCCGAAATCGCCCTGCAGCATGTTGCCGATGAAATGCAGGAAGCGCGTCCAGAGGGGTTGATCGAGGCCGAGCTTGGCGATCAGTTCCAGCCGCTCGTTGACGGTCGCGTCGGCGGAGAGGAGGGCCGCCAGCGGGTCGCCGATATTGGCGACCAGCAGGAAGGCGATGAAGCTGATCACGAGCAGGACGATGACCGTCTGCACGATCCGTGACGCGGCATAGTTCAGCACAGCTAATTCCTCAGCAGCAGCTATCCCCGAGCTGGTCGAGGAAAGCGGTGCATTTCTCGAGCTCGGAAATGGCGACCGACTCGTCCGGCTGATGGGCGTCGGCAATATCGCCCGGGCCGATGACGACCGATGGGACGCCGGCGATCTGGAAAATGCCCGCTTCCGTGCCATAGGAAACATAGCGGGGTTCGGTGCGACCGAGAAGGCCCAACAGTTCAGCGTCGAGCGCCGGATCATCATTGGGCTTAAGGCCCGGGATGCTGGCCTGGACGTCGAAGACGATGCCGCAGGACGGATCGATCGCCTTCATGGCCGGCTCGAGCTTTTCGGCGGCAAAACGCTTCATGTGGTCCAGAACCTCATAGGTGTTCTGACCCGGGATGAGGCGCATTTCCCAGAAGAATTCGCAGTTTTCCGAGACGATATTGCCGTGCAGGCCGCCCCTGATGACGGTGACCTGGGTGGTCGAATAGGGCGGGTCGAGCCCTTCGAACCGCGGGCCGTTGCGCATGTCCTCGCGGATGCGGTTGATCTCGGCGATCATGTCGCCGGCGACCATGACGGCGTTGACATAGCGGTCCGGCTGGGAGGAATGACCGGGCTTGCCCTTGATGCGGCACCAGCCGATCAGTCCGCCCTTGTGGGCCGCGATCATGTCCATGCTGGTCGCTTCGCCGATCACGGCAAGGCGTGGCTTCAGGTCGCTTTGGCCCACCCATTCGGCCATGGAGCCGACGCCGGTGCAGCCGACTTCCTCGTCATAGGAAAAGGCGAGGTGGACAGGCTTCTTGAGATTTTTCGAGGCGATGCCGGGCACGGCCGCCAGACAGCAGGCGAGAAAGCCCTTCATGTCGGTGGCGCCGCGACCGATCAGGCGGCCGTTCGCTTCTCTCAGCGTCCAGGGATCGCCGGTCCAGGCCTGCCCCTCGGTCGGCACCACGTCCGTGTGGCCGCTGAAGATGATGCCACCGGGCGCTTCCGGGCCGATCGTGATCAGCACGTTTGCCTTGTCGCCCTCGGGATTGGCAAAGCGCCGGACACGCCCTCCGAAGGGGGCGGTCTGGTCTTCGACATATTTGATCAGGTCGAGGTTGGAAACGGCACTGACAGTCGGGAAAGCAACGAGGCCGGCAAGCTGGCGCGAGATGTCGGATGCAATCGTCATTACTTCACCGTGAAATAACGCAGCGGATAGGCAAGGTCGGCCGGCTGGACGACGGTGACATTGTCCTTCACGCCCCAGAGAATGTTCAACTGGTGGAGCGGAATGAAGGCGACGTCGGCTTTCATGAGCTTGAAGGCCTGGGTGATATAGCCGGTGCGCTTTGCCTGGTCGGTCTCCTTGCCGATCAGGTCGATCAGCTTGTCGACTTCCGGATTGGAATAGCCGCCGATGTTGAAGGCGCCGAGGCCGCTCTTGGCGTCACGGGTGGCGGCGATCGAGGTCAGGAAGATGTGGGCGTCATAAGTTGCCGGCGAATAACCGAGCATGGCCAAGCTGGTATTGTATTCCGGCGGGTTGACCTGGGTCGCCCATTTGGCGGTCGGCTGGGCGCGCGGATCGACCTTGATGTTGATGCGGGCGAGCGAGGCGGCGACCGCAAGGCAGGTCGCCTCGTCGTTCATGAACCGGTCGCTGGTGCAATCCAATGTCACGGAGAAACCGTTTTCGTAGCCGGCTTCCTTCATCAGCGCCTTGGCCTTGTCGACGTCGGGCTTTACCGGTGCGCCGAGGGCTGCGTCGAAACCGTTGACTTCCTTGCCGATTGGCAGGCCGACCGGGACCGAGAAGTTGCGCATGATGCGCTTCTGGATCGCGCCGGTGTCGATCGCCAGTTCCATGGCCTGGCGGACCTTCAGGTCCTTGAAGGGGTTCTTGGTCTTTTCGCTGCCGAAGATCAGGCTGTCGCGGGCGACGTCCGGCTGGATGTAGATGGTGCGAAGGTCCGGGCCGGCCTGCATGTGCAGCTTGGGATCGTTCTCGATGCGCTCGGCATCCTGCGGCGGCACGCCGTCGATCATGTCGACTTCGCCGGAGATGAGTGCGGATACGCGGGTCGACGGGTTGGGGATGACGAAGAACGTCGCGTTGTCGACATTGCCGGTCTTCTTGTCCCACCAGCCGGGGTTTGGCGCAAAGACCGTCTTCACGCCCGGATCCCGTTCCTTGATGACGTAGGGACCGGTGCCCATGGCATTGCGGTTGGCAAACGTCTCGGTCGCGTTGTTGGCGGCACCCGGCTGCACGGTGTTGTTCGCTTCGGCCCATTCCTTGTCCATGATGTACCAGTTGGTGATCTGGTTCGGCAGGATCGGGTTGATGGCGCGGGTCTTGATGCGGATCTTGTAATCGTCGACCTTCTCGATCGAGGCGATCGAATTGAGGTTCGCCTTGATGCCGCCGGCCTGGCCGCGGGTCAGCGAGAAGACCACGTCATCGGCGGTGAAGGCATTGCCGTTCGAAAATTTCACGTCCTTGCGGAGGTTGAATTCCCAGGTCGTGCCGTCGATCTGTTTCCAGTCGGTCGCAAGTGCCCCCTCGATCTTCTGCTCGGCGTTACGGCGCACAAGCGGCTCGTAGACATTGGCAAGAACGGCGAAGATCAGCGTGTTGGAAACCGCATGCGGATCGAGCGTATAGGCATCGAGCGGGCCGGCGAACTTGAAGTCCGCTGCCTCAGCCATGCCGCCGAGCGGAGCGGCCAGCGCGGCTGCGGCGATGGTGCCCAGCAGCATCTTGCGTTTGAATGCGGAAAACGAGAAAGACATCATGATCTCCTAAGCGCGCCACGAGACAGTCGGAATACGGTACAACGATGCGGCAGATATTTTATGGTTAAAATATCTAGACGGAGTCAGCTCTTGGATTGTGAGCATGCAGCGTTCCCTGTCGTTGTTTTTGGTGCCTACTTGCGAGGCTTGGGCAAACAATAGGCGATTTAAGGAAACATGCAAGCATGTTTGATCAAATGAGCGTAACTCTTTTGGGTGGGCAAATCACCGGCGCACGGAAGCACTTCCGAGACGCCAGGCGCATTGGAACATCATAACTATTTCAATATGTTAGGCTCGCTGCCTTGCCTTGAGACGCTCAGGCCTTGGCAAACATCGGACCGCCTTTGTGGGCCGGAAAACCGTAGCCGTTGATCATCACCAGGTCGATATCGCTGGCTCGCGCGGCTATCCCCTCCGTCAGCAGGGCCTCGCCTTCCAAAGCCATAGCACCAAGCATTCTTTCGAGAATTTCATCCTTCGAGAATGCACGGGGGGTGATGCCCTTTTTAGCCCGGGCGGCTTCTATGATGGCGGTCACTTGGGGATCGATCGTCCGCTTGCCATCCGGATAGGTGTACCAGCCGCGGCCAGCCTTCTGGCCCACGCGGCCCGCTTCGCAGAGCGTATCGGCGATCTCGACATAACGCCCCGAAGGATCGCGGGTCGCTTCCTGCCGCTTGCGGCGTGCCCAGGCGATTTCAAGACCGGCCATGTCGTAGACAGCGAACAGGCCCATTGGGAAACCGTAGTCTTCCAGTGCGGCGTCGATCTCGTGCGGCAGGGCGCCGTCTTCCAGCAGGAACTCGGCTTCGCGGCGATAGGCGGAAAAGATGCGGTTGCCGATGAAACCTTCGGTGACGCCGGTGACGACCGGCAGTTTGCGCAGTTTCTTGGCGACCGCCAGCCCCGTCGCCAGCACGTCCGGCGCCGTCCTGGCGCAACGTACGACTTCCAGGAGGCGCATCACATGGGCGGGCGAGAAGAAGTGCAGGCCAAGCACCCGTTCCGGGTGGGCGGTTGCAGTGGCGATCTCGTCCGGGTTCAGGTAGCTGGTATTGGTCGCCAGCACGGCATCCGGGCGGATGACCTTGTCGAGACGCTGGAAGAGATCGGTCTTGACGGCGAGATCGTCGAACACGGCTTCGACGACGAGATCGCAGGGAGCGAGATCGACATCTTCCGCAGTCACGGAAAGCCGCGCCTTCTGGGTTTCGAAACCGGCCTGGTCGAGGCGACCCGAGGCGACGTTGCGTTCCAGCAGGCCGATGATGCGCCCGCGGCCCTTTTCGGCGGCTTCCGACGTTTGATCGAGGCCGATCACCGAATAACCGGCACCGAGGGCCGCGACGGCGATGCCGCTGCCCATAAGGCCAAGGCCGCAGATGCCGATCGTCTTGACCGGGCGAGGTTCGACGCCTTCCAGTCCCTCGACCTTGGAAGATTCCCGTTCGGCGAAGAAGACATGGCGAAGTGCCGCGGCCTCGCGGCTGTCGCGGAGCGCGAGGAATGTGGCACGTTCGTCCGCCAGACCTTCGGTGAGCGGGCGATTGGCCGAGGTGGCAAGCCGGACCGCTTCCGCGGGCGCCTTCTGGCCGCGCGCCTTGGCGAGAATTTTGACTGAATCCTTTTCGATCTCTGCTGGATCTACAGCGGCGACGGTCAGATCACCCGTGCGGCGGAGAGGTTTGCCGGCCAATGCCATTGCTGCGGATATCGCGGCCTCGACGAGATCGTCTGCGGCCACCTCGTCGACGATCCCGAGCTTCAGAGCCTCGTCAACCTTCACGGAACGCCCCGAGGTGATCAGGTCGAGTGCCGCCGGGATGCCGATCAGGCGCGGGAGGCGTTGCGTGCCGCCGGCGCCGGGTACGAGGCCGAGTTTGACTTCGGGCAAGCCGACCTGTGCTGCCGGCGAGGCGACGCGATAGTGGCAGGCAAGCGCTACTTCGAGACCGCCGCCGAGTGCTGCGCCATTGAGCGCTGCGACGACGGGCTTCGACAGGCCTTCGATCCTCTCGATGACGGCCGGCAGGGTCGGTTCCATGGCCGGATTGCCGAATTCCTTGATATCGGCGCCGCCGACGAACGTCTTTCCGGCACCGGTGATGACGACTCCGGTCACATTGTCTGCCGTTTCGGCATGGGCGAGCGCTTTCTCAAGCCCGCCGCGGACATCGACGGACGTGGGGTTGACCGGCGGGTTGTCGATCGTGACGACCAGAACTCCGTTGCGGGTCGTGGCTGAAACCGTGGCGGAAAATTCGATCGTCTTGCTCATGACTGCCTCAGGCCGGAATGACGGCGGTCGCCTGGATTTCGATCTTGGCGCGGTCTTCCACCAGCGCCACGACCTGCATGGCGGCCATTGCCGGGAAATGCTTGCCGATGATCTCGCGGTAGACCTGGCCGATGCCCTTGAGGTTGCCGAGATATTCGGCCTTGTCGGTAAAGTACCAGGTCATGGTGGTGATGTGCTGCGGGCCGGCGCCGGCCTCGGCCAGCACGGCGACGACGTTCTGCAGCGTCTGCTTGACCTGGCCGACGAAATCGTCGGTCTCAAACTGGCATTGGCCATTCCAGCCGATCTGCCCGCCGACGAAGATCTGGCGGCCGGTGGCGGCGACGCCGTTGGCGTAACCGATCGGTTTTGCCCAGCCTTCAGGCTGCAGAATCGTGTGCATCATCGTTCTCCAAATGCTGTGTCAGCGCGGCGCGCATATCGTCGGGCCAGGGAAGGGCCTTGTGGGTTTCGTGCGAGGTGGCGACGAGCCGCTGTTTCGCGGTCCAAAGCAGCCGATCCCCGGCCCGCACCTCGTATTCGAGATCGGCAGAACTGTTGCCGATCCGCATAACCTTGATGGTGAAATCCATCATATCGCCGTGGTAGCCCGGGCTCTTGAACGCGACGTCCAGCGTCACGGTCGGCACGCCGATCTTGCGACGGTTGATCATGTCCGGCCATGGCGCGCCGATCGCGCCGAAAAATTCTTCGCAGACCCCCACCAGAATGTTCAGGTAGGAGGGGAAATATGCGATGCCGGACGGATCGCAATCTCCAAAATTCAATCGGCGGGAGGTCGTGTAAGCCATGATCGCCCTCACGCCTTCAACAGTTCGCGGGCGATGATGAGCTTCTGGACCTCGGTCGCGCCCTCATAGATGCGCAGCGCCCGGATTTCCCGGTAGAGGCTCTCGGTGATCTCCCCGCTCTTCACGCCGCGCCCGCCAAAGATCTGCACGGCGCGGTCGATGACGCTCTGTGCGTTTTCCGTCGCCACCATCTTGGCCATCGCGGCCTCTTTGGTGGTCGGCAGGCCCTGTACGTCACGGCGCCAGGCGGCGCGGTAGGTGAGGAGCGCGCCGGCATCGATCTGCGCCGCCATGTCGCCGAAGGCAGCCTGGGTCAATTGCAGGTCGGAAAGGTGGTTGCCGAACATCGGCCGCGCCTTGGCATAGGCGACGGCTTCGTCGAGCGCGCGCTTGGCAAACCCGAGTGCCGCCGCTGCGACAGACGCTCGAAAGATGTCGAGCGTGCGCATGGCGATCTTGAAGCCTTCACCCGGCGCGCCCAGCAGTCGCGAAGCCGGGATGCGGCAATTCTCGAAGCGGATCGTTGCCAGCGGATGTGGGGCGATGACGTCGATGCGCTCGGCGATCGAGAAACCCGGATCGTCGGCGAACACGACGAAGGCGGAGATGCCACGCGTGCCGGGTGCCTCGCCGGTACGGGCGAAGACCGTGTAGACATCGGCGATGCCGCCGTTGGAAATCCAGGTCTTCTCGCCGTCGAGGATATAGTGGCCACCGTCCTTGCGGGCGGCACAGGCCATGGCGGCGACATCCGAACCGGCTTCCTTTTCCGACAGCGCGAAGGCCGAGATCCATTCGCCCGACTGAGCTTTCGGAAGGACCGTTCCGCGAAGCTCTTCAGAGCCGGACAAGCCGATGGCGCCGGTGCCGAGGCCCTGCATGGCAAAGGCGAAGTCTGCCAATCCATCATGCCAAGCCAGCGTTTCACGAGTGAGGCAGGCGGCGCGGCTGTCGATCGGCTGGCTGCCGCCGGCGCCGGTCGCGGCATCCAGAAGGCCGGCCCGTCCGAGCGCCTTGACGATCGCGCGGCAGGCGCCGTCCGTATCCGAATGGTCGATATGGCTCAGCGCGCCGGAAGCCGCGAAGGCATCCAGCTTTTCGGCAAGCGCCTTGTGACTCTCGTCGAAGAACGGCCAGTCGAGGAAATCGCGTGCCGGCCCCTTGAGGTTGGTGGGAGCGGCCATCAGTTTCCCTCGAAGACCGGCTTGCGCTTTTCGGCAAAGGCCTCGAAGGCGCGTCTGAAATCCTTGGTGGCCATGCAGACGGCCTGGGCCTGGGCTTCGGACTCGATCATCTCGTCGATGCCCATGGCCCATTCCTGGTTCAGCATGGTCTTGGTCATCGTGTGGGCGAACCACGGGCCGTCGGCCAGCGAATGGGCGAGCTTGACCGCTTCGGCTTCGAGAACGTCACCGGGATGGATGGTATTGAAGAAACCCCAGGCCTCGCCTTCGCGGGCATTCATCGTGCGGCCGGTGAACAGAAGTTCGGCGGCACGGCCCTGGCCGATGATGCGCGGCAGGATCCCGCAGGCCCCCATGTCCGCCCCGGCGAGGCCGACGCGGGTGAAGAGGAAGGCGGTCTTGGCTTCCGGCGTCGCCAGCCGGATGTCGGAAGCCATGGCAAGGATCGCGCCGGCGCCCATGCAGATGCCGTCGACGGCAGCGACGATCGGCTGCGGGCACTTTTTCATCGCCTTGACGAGATCGCCGGTCATGCGGGTGAAGGCGAGCAGGTCCGGCATCGCCATATGGGTCAGCGGCTCGATGATCTCGAAAACATCGCCGCCGGACGAGAAATTGCCGCCGGCGCCGGTCAGGACGATCGAGCGGATATCGGAGGCGTAGACGAGATCGCGAAAAAGATCGCGCAATTCCGCATAACTTTCGAAGGTCAACGGGTTCTTGCGCTCCGGGCGATTGAGGCGAACCGTCCCGACGCGGCCGTTTTCGCTCACTTCCCAGAGGAAATGTTTCGGCTGGTAGTCGCGAAAACTGTGCCTCATGTCCTTCATCACGTCACTCATGTTCGTCTCCTCTCCTTTTCATCGACCGTCCCTTTCCGGGCGGCAGGACCTCTCCCGGGTCAGTCGTTGGCGGAGGGTGGCAGGAAATCCACCTCGTGTGCTGCGGAAACCTTCACGATCTCCTCCACATCGGTCATTTCGTGCAGCTCTTCGAAAAGCTTCTGGAGCTTGCGGGCAGGGGAGACCCAGAACAGCGCACGGCACGGCTTGTCGGACTTGTTGAAATAACCGTGAGGTATGCCGCGCGGCATGCGGACCAGATCCCCGGCCTTCGCCTTGACCCATTGGCCGTCGAGCTTCAGATCGAGTTCTCCCTCCTGTACGAGGATGAATTCGTCCTGGGTCGGGTGGATATGCACAGGCACGAACTGTCCTGGCAGGCTATTGGTCTCAAAGGCGAAGGTGTCGTCGCAGACCGCCTTTGGGAAATAGACCTGGCCCAGGATATTCCAGCTGGTGCCGTTATATCCGCTACCGTTCTCGGTTATGCCCTTTTCCAGTTCCATCTTGATCTCCCGGTTTTCGTTCCCTGGTCTCATGTCGAGGCTGACTAGCCTGCCATGACTTCTCCCCCGGCAACCGCGATTGCCTGTCCGTTGATCGACGCCGCTCCCGGCGATGCCAGCCACAGAACCGTGTCCGCGACTTCCTCCGGCTTCACCAGCCGCCCCTGCGGGTTGCTCCTGGTAAATTCTTGTCGCGCCTGTTCTTCCGTCCGCCCGGTCTTTGCGACGATCGTCTCGATCGAACGGGCGATCAGCGGCGTATCGGTAAAACCGGGGCAGACGGCGTTGACGGTGATGCCGGTCCTGGCAAGCTCCAGCGCCAGCGAGCGGGTGAGGCCGACGACGCCGTGCTTGGCGGCTACATAGGCCGAGACGTAGGCATAGCCGGTGAGCCCCGCGGTCGAGGCGATATTGATGATGCGGGCGCCTTTGCCAAAAGCCTTGAGATCCGACAGCACGGACTGGGTCACGAGGAAGACGCCCGTGAGATCGACCGACATGACGCGGTTCCACATCTCCAGCGAGGTCTTTTCGAAGGGCGCGCTCGGGCCCTCCCCGGCATTGTTGACGAGGATGTCGACAGGGCCGAACGCCGCTCGCGCCGCCTTCAGCCCCTTGTCGATGGCAATCTCGTCGGTGACGTCGAAACCGGCCGCGACGAAGATCCTGTCGTTGCCGAGCGTTGCGGCAAGCGCCTCCAGCGGGTCGGCCCGCCGGCCGGCGAGGGTCACTCGCGCGCCGGCTTCCACCAGCGCCGTCGCGACCGCCGCGCCGATGCCCGAGCCCGCGCCGGTGACGAGGGCATGACGATTGGCAAGCTTGGCCGAAGTCGCTCCGCTCATGACGCGATCCTTATTTCGCCGCTGCCGTCGGACCGGCAACCGGAGGGGTAACTGCGGCCGCAGCGCGTGCGAGGTTGGTCTCGTATTGTGCCTTGCCGGAATAATACTGTTTCGGCCACGGGATGTTTGTCAGGCCGATCTTGGCCGCCTCGTGCAGTACCCAGGCCGGATCGGCGAGATGCGGGCGGGCGACGGCGCAGAGATCGGCGCGGCCGGCGGCGATGATCGAGTTCGCATGGTCGGCTTCCGAAATCGCGCCGACGGCGATGGTGGGAATACCGATCTCGTTGCGGATCTTGTCGGAGAAGGGCGTCTGGAAGAGGCGGCCGTAGACCGGCTTTTCTTCCTTCCACACCTGGCCGGACGAACAGTCGATCAGGTCGGCACCGGCATCCTTGAACATCTGCGCGTAGATCGCCGCGTCTTCCGGCGTATTTCCGCCCTCGAACCAGTCGTGGCAGGACAGGCGCACGGAAATCGGCTTGTTGTCCGGCCAGACTTCGCGGATCGCCTTGAAGACTTCCAGCGGATAACGCGCACGGTTCTCGTGGCTGCCGCCGTATTCGTCGGTGCGGATATTGGTGAGCGGCGAAAGGAAGCTCGACAGAAGATAACCGTGGGCGCAATGCAGTTCCAGCCAGTCGGCGCCAGCTTCCGCCGCGAACTTTGCGGAGCGGACATGGTCGGCGATGACCCGGTCCATGTCGGTGCGGTCCATTGCCTTCGGAACCTGGCTGGTCTTGAGGTAGGGCAGGGCAGAGGCGGAGATCAGATCCCAGCCGCCTTGCTCGACTGGCTGGTCGATGCCTTCCCAGGCAACCTTGGTCGAGCCCTTGCGGCCGGCATGACCGATCTGGATGCCGACCTTTGCCGCGGAATTCTCATGGACGAAGGTGACGAACCGCTTCCATTGCGACGCCTGTTCCGCGTTCCACAGACCGAGGCAGCCGGGGGTGATGCGGGCATCCGGCGAGACGCAGGTCATTTCCCCAAATACGAGGCCGGCGCCGCCGAGCGCGCGGGAGCCGAGATGGACGAGATGAAAATCGTCCAGCAGGCCATCCCTGGCGGAATACATGGCCATCGGCGACATGACGATGCGGTTCGGCAGATGGGTTTCGCGCAGCGAATAGGGCGTGAACATCGGCGGCAGCGTGCGGCCGTTGCCGCTGACGTCGATGCCGTTTTTGCTGGCGAACCAGCGCTCGTAACCTTCCAGCCATTTCGGGTCGCGCAGTCGGAGGTTCTCATGGCTGATGCGCTGCGAGCGGGTCAGCATCGAATACATGAACTGTTCCGGCTCCAGCGTATCGGCATAACGCTGGCCGACCACTTCGAACCATTCCATGGCGTTGCGGGCCGCATTCTGGATGCGGGCGACATCGACGCGGCGGATTTCCTCGTAGGTTTCGAGGACTGCCGGGATCTTGTCCTTGGAATGGCCGAGCTTGTTGAACTGGTTGCTGAGTTCGATCGCGTCGTCGATCGCGAGCTTGGTGCCGGAACCGATCGCGAAATGGGCGGTATGGGCGGCGTCCCCCATCAGTACGACATGCGAGTTACCGTTGAAATGGCTCCACTTGCCGCAGATCAGGCGGTTGAAGTTGAGCCAGGCGCTGCCACGCAGATGACGCGCGTTGGTCATCAGTTCGGAGCCTTCGAGGACTTCTGAGAACAGCTCCTGGCAGAAATCGATCGAGCCCTGCTGGTCCATCTGGCCGAGGCCGTGCTTTTCGTAGGCCTCTTCCGTCGTCTCCACGATGAAGGTCGAGGTCTTGTCGTCGAACTTGTAGATATGCGCCTGGAACCAGCCGTGATCCGTCTTGCGGAAATCGAAGGTGAAGGCGTCGAAAAGCTTGTTGGTGCCGAGCCAGATATAGCGGTTCGGACGCACGACCAGATCCGGTTCGAAAACCTCCGGATAACGGTTACGGATCTTCGAGTTGAAACCGTCCGACGCAATGATCAGGTCCGCGTCCGGATAATCGACATCGCCATTGGAATCGGTTTCGAAAACAAGCTCGACACCGAGCGCCTCGCAGCGGCGCTGCAGGATGTTGAGCAGTTTCTTGCGCCCGATGCCGACAAAGCCGTGCCCGGAGGTGCGCTGGCGCGTGCCTTTGAAGAGCAGCTCGATATCGTCCCAATGGTTGAACGCATCCTCGATTTCTGCCGCACTCTCCGGGTCCCACGCCTTCATCGACACCATGGTGGCATCCGAGAAGACAACACCCCAGCCGAACGTGTCGTAAGGCTTGTTGCGTTCGACGACGGAAATGGAATGCTCAGGATGCAGCTTCTTCATCAGGAGCGCGAAATAGAGACCGGCCGGGCCGCCACCGATACAGACGATGCGCATATCCAAGTCCTCCTGACGTTCGGTCGCTCATTATTTTAAGTTTAAACTATATGGCGTTTGATCGACCCGTCAAGCGGATAATTCCCGTGATTTGGGGTTTTATCAGGTCGCCGGCTCAGGCGTCGGTTCGGCGCCAAGGGGCGTACCCCTCCAAGGTGGCGAGGATGATTTGCGGCAACGCCAGCGAGTTCGCGCCAGATCGAGCAAATAATATGCATAAGCATATATATTGGTTCCTGCTGTTCGCTGTCCTGCCATGCCGCCGTTCAGCTGAAGTGCCGCCTATTGTCCTCGCGGCATTTGTGAATTGACAAGTGGCTGATCTCGAAAATATGCTTTTGCAAATGATTATAGATTGAAGCCGAAAAGGCGAAGGGGAACTGCCATGGCCGAGCGATCTTTTGCGCGCGAAGTCGAGGATCTCAAGCTTGGAGAGGGCGAGATTTTCCGAGGGGAAGGCATTCTCGCTATCACCAAGGCGCTGCTGCAGTCCGGCGTTTCCTATGTCGGCGGGTACCAGGGCTCGCCGATCTCGCATCTGATGGACGTGCTGGCCGACGCCAAGGACATGATGGAAGATCTCGGCGTGCATTTCGAGACGTCGGCGTCGGAGGCGGCCGCTGCCGCGATGCTGTCGGCCTCCGTCATGTATCCGGTGCGCGGCGCAGTCACCTGGAAATCGACCGCCGGCACCAACGTGGCGTCGGATGCTCTGTCCAACCTCTCCTCCGGTGGCGTCAATGGCGGCGCGCTGATCATTCTCGGCGAGGACTTCGGCGAGGGTTCGTCGATCATGCAGGAGCGCAGCCATGCGTTCGCGATGAAATCGCAGATGTGGCTGCTCGATCCGCGGCCGAATCTGCCGTCGATCGTCCAGGCGGTCGAGGACGGTTTCCAGCTTTCCGAAGCGTCGAATACGCCGGTCATGCTGGAAGTGCGCATCCGTGCCTGTCATGTGCACGGTCAGTTTGTGGCCAAGGATAACCAGCGGCCAAAGTTCACGCTGCGCGAGGCGCTCGAAAATCCCGTTCGTGACGTCAACCGCATCGTCCTGCCGCCGGCGAATTTTGCGCAGGACAAAGACAAGATCGAGCGCCGTTGGCCGGCCGCCGTCAACTTCATCAAGGAAAGGAAGCTCAACGAGCATTTCGGCCCCGCAGAAGGCGAAATTGGCATCATCACGCTTGGGGGCCTCTACAACGGGGTCATGCGCGGTCTGCAGCAGCTTGGCCTGGCCGATGTCTACGGCAATTCCTCGGTGCCGATCTATGTGATGAACGTCGCCTATCCGACGATCGACGACGAAGTCGTGGATTTCTGTCTCGGCAAAAAGGCAGTGATCATGGTGGAGGAGGGCGCGCCCGAATATATCGAGCAGTCGCTCCACACACTGATGCGCCGCCGCGACATCCAGACCCGCCTGCACGGCAAGGACATCCTGCCGCTCGGCGGCGAATATACGGCGCCGGTGATGATGAAGGGGCTGAAGACCTTCATCGAGATGTACGATCGCCTACTGCTCGGCAACCAGCCGCCGGTGCCGGATCCGACGCCTATTCTCAACGACCCGAAGGTCAAGGCGCTGGCCGAAGTCGTGCCGCAGCGCCCGGCCGGCTTCTGCACCGGCTGTCCCGAGCGGCCGATCTTTGCGGCCATGAAGCTGGTCGAAAAGGAGCTCGGCGAACACCACGTCTCGGCCGATATCGGCTGCCACCTGTTCTCGATCCTGCCGCCGTTCAACATCGGCGGTACGACGATGGGCTACGGCCTCGGTCCGGCTTCCGCTTCCGCCTTCAATGTCGAGGCGGACAAGCGCTCGATCGCCGTCATGGGCGATGGCGGTTTCTGGCACAACGGCCTTGCGACCTCGGTCGGCAATGCCGTCTTCAACAAGCAGGACGGCGTCATCCTTGTCGTCGACAATTTCTATTCGGCGGCGACCGGCGGGCAGGACATCCTCTCGTCACGGGCCATCAATCCGAACCGCAAGACCAACAACTCGATCGTCAATGCGGTGAAGGGCATCGGCGCCACCTGGGTGCGCCAGATCGACCGCACCTATGACGTGGCCAAGATGCGCGATACGCTGAAGGAAGCGCTGACCACCAAGGAGAAAGGCCCGAAGATCATCGTCGCCTCCTCCGAATGTATGCTGAACAAGCAGCGCCGTGTAAAACCGCTCTTCAACCAGGCGGTCAAGGACGGCAAGCGCATGGTGAAGGAGCGTTTCGGGGTGGACGAGGACGTCTGCACCGGCGATCACGCCTGCATCCGTCTTTCCGGCTGTCCGTCGCTTTCGGTGAAGCACACGGACGATCCGCTGAAGGACGATCCGGTCGCGGCGATCGACAATAGCTGCGTCGGCTGCGGCAATTGCGGCGAGGTTTCCGAGGCCGCCATTCTCTGTCCTTCGTTCTATCGCGCCGATATCATTCACAATCCGACCGGCTGGGACAAGTTCCTCTCGAAATTCCGCGCCTCGGTGATCGGCTGGCTGCAGGCCCGCCGGGCTGCCGGCCGCGTCGTGTTCGCGGAGGTCTGATCGATGAACGAGACCGTGAACCTGAAGACGCTCTACGCTTCCGACAAGCCGCTGACGCTGGCGATCATGGCCATGGGCGGCCAGGGCGGCGGCGTGCTGGCCGACTGGATCGTCGGCCTTGCCGAAGAGCAGGGCTGGATGGCGCAGTCCACCTCGGTGCCGGGCGTTGCCCAGCGCACCGGCGCGACGATCTATTATATCGAGATGCTGCCGGCCCGCGACGGCGTGTCGCCGATCTTCTCGCTGATGCCGACGCCGGGCGATGTGGATGTCGTGCTGGCCGCCGAGCTGATGGAAGCCGGCCGCTCCGTGCTGCGCGGCCTCGTGACGCCGGACAGGACCACGCTGATCGCCTCGACGCATCGCTCCTTTGCGGTCGGCGAAAAGGAAAAGCCGGGCGATGGCATCGGCGATCCGACCGTGGTGGTCGGCGCGACCGATTTCGCCGCCAGGCGCACCATTGCCTTCGACATGGATACCCTGGCGACGAAAAACGGCAGCGTGATCTCCGCCTCGATGTTCGGCGCGCTTGCAGCGGCTGACGTGCTGCCTTTCCCGAAGGAAGCCTTCGAGGCGACCATTCGCGGCGGCGGCAAGGGCGTCGAGCCCAGCCTCAGGGCTTTCAATGCCGCTTATGAGCGGGCGAAAACCAAGCCGCGCGATGAAGTGGTCGCGCTGCCGCCGAAGCGTTTCGACGCGATGCCTGAAACCGCCGGCCATCCGGAACTCGACCGTCTCGTCCACCGCATGCGCGCCGAATTTCCGGAAACCGCCTGGCCGCTGCTGTTTGCCGGGGTCAAGAAGCTCACGGATTTCCAGGATACGGCTTATGCCGGCGAATATCTTGATCGGGTCGGCAGGCTTCATGCGCTTGATCGTGCCAATGGCGGCGAAGAGCACGACCATGCCTTCACCATCCAGGCAGCCAAATATGTCGCCGTCGCCATGGCTTATGACGATGTGATCCGCGTTGCAGACTTGAAGACCCGCGGCACGCGTTTTGATCGCGTCGCCAAGGAAGTCGGCGTCAAGCAGGACCAGATCCTCTACATGACCGAATATATGCATCCGCGCATGGAAGAGGTCTGCGGCACCATGCCGAAGGCGCTCGGCCTCTGGATTGAAGACCGTCCCAAGGTTTTCGCCTGGCTCGACCGACGTATCAACAAGGGCCGCCGGGTGCAGACCGGCACGCTGTTCTGGTTCATGACGCTCTACACGCTGGCAGCCTTGCGCCGCACCCGTCGCGGCACGCTGCGTCACTCACGCGAAACCGAGCATCGCGAAGCCTGGCTCGACGCGGCATGCTCGCTGCTCCCGCGGAACTATGATCTCGCCGTCGAGGTGATCAACAATCGTCGGCTGGTGAAAGGTTATTCAGATACCCATGCACGTGGGCTTTCGAAGTTCGACCGGGTGATGTCGGCGCTGACCATTCTGACGGATCGCGACGATGGCGCGGCCTGGATGAAGCGCCTGCGTCAGGCGGCGCTGCTGGACGAAAGCGGCATTGCTCTGGATGGTGCGCTGAAGACCGTGTCGACGCTTTGAGCGAGGCTTGAATTAGCCCGGGCGCGGTCTCGCGGCGGCGCCTCGATCTGGCTCCGAACAGCGGTCGTCTGCGCCTGTATCTATCCTCTGCTTGCGGTCGCAAGCGCCGTGTTGAGGACCTTGCTGCAGAAGTTCAAATTCAGCAAAGGGTTTTGGGATATCGGCGCTCTGGTGGGGTCCTGCCCGCTGATGCAGGCGACCACCAGTGCCGACAGCGTGGCCTGGCGTGGATTGATGGCTCCGCTCGGAGTGGCTATCGGGTTGCCGTCCGAGCCGACGATGGATCGCCCGACCAGAGCGACCAGAAGATTGCCGTATTGGCTGAGGATGATGGAATAGGCATCATGGCCGATAAAGCCGTTGGCATAAGCTTCGCAGGCTCTATAAAGACCGTCGCGAAGGGCCAGCACAGCACCGGCGCGGCCCTCTCCTTCTTCCACACTCTCATCCGTCTCGGCATCCGGGGCGATTTCGGTCGTCGTTCCAGTGGAGCTGGTGATCTTGACAGTCGCTTTTGCGGACTTGTCGAAAGCAACCGTATAATCCGGGCTCGGTTCGCTACAGATAATCGGATAGCCCAGCCTTTTACGTTCGGTGATGAGCCTGAAATTTCCGGTCATGACCAAAGACTTGGTGCCACCGATGTCGGCGTGCTGCACGCTTTCATTCGCGGAGGTGCAACCTACCAACGCCGCCGCGAGTGCGGCAGCCCAGATTTTGCCAAACATGTCCCCAATCCCCACGCGGCAACATCGCCGCCAGCGTCGGCACCTCCACCCTTCCGGGTGACCCCTGGATGCCTCGGATGTTAATGTGCGTTAAGAATTTTTGTTTTGCAATCAAAAGTTACATATTCTTGGAAAGCACTCATTGCCTGCGGCGCCATTTTTAGAGGTGCCTCCTTCGCCTGGCCCGGCCGTATGCAGAGCCCGCTCCAGGCGCTGCCACGTTCCGGTTTTAAGCATACAGACACATTATAGCCGCGATCCCGTTGCTTTTGCTGCGCATCTGACCACAGTAGATGCATAGTTTTCAGCACCGGCAGCACACATGGAATCCACGGATCGTCAGCCAAGTCGCTTTCGAGACATCCTTGAGACGTATCGTCCCTACCTCATCGCTTTGGCGGCGTTGGCGGTGTTCGCGTTCACGACATTTGCCATCTACAACCTCACGACCGAGGTCAGCTATGACGACGTCATCGAGGCGCTCGCCAACACGCGCTGGTCCTCGATCGGCCTTGCGGTGTTCTTCACGGCACTGAGTTTCGCGGCACTGGTCGGATACGATGTGAATGCGATCACCTATATCGGTCGCTCGTTGCCTTTCGCACCTGTGGCGATAACGGCCTTCAGCGCCTATGCGGTCGGCAACACGGCCGGTTTCGGAGCACTCAGCGGCGGGGCGATCCGGTTCCGTGCCTATTCGCGCCTGGGACTTTCGCCGGACGATATCGGTCGCGTCATCGCATTCGTGACGCTTGCCTTCGGCATCGGACTTCTGGCAGTCACAGCGCTTGCATCGCTGGTCACGGCACCGAGGATCGGCGTAATCCTCGACATCGACGGCACATGGGTTCGGGCCGGCGCCATCGTGATCATCATCGTGCTCGCCGCTCTTCTGATCCTCGGGCGAGAGGGACGGACGGTCTCTCTCGGAAGCCTCAGCATCCGCCTGCCGGACAGCCGGACGTCCTCGCAGCAATTCCTGATCACGGCGCTTGATGTCGCCGCTTCAGCCTCCGTTCTCTACGTGCTCCTGCCGCAGACGGAAATCGGCTGGCCGTCCTTCCTGGCGATCTATGCGACCGCCGTCGGCCTCGGTGTCCTCAGCCATGTACCGGCCGGTCTCGGCGTCTTCGAGACGGTGATCGTCGCGGCACTCGGCAATACGGTCAGCCTCGATGAAGTACTCGGCAGTCTCGTTCTTTACCGCGTCATCTATCATGTCCTGCCGCTGCTCATCGCCACGCTAGTGGTGATCGGCGTCGAAATTCGCCAGCTTGCCCATCACCCTATTGCATCGACGCTTCGAAAGCTTGAATTCCGCCTCGCGCCGCCGCTTCTGGCGACCTTCTCGATGATCGCCGGCGCCATGCTGATCTTCTCGAGCGTGACGCCGACGCCGGATTCCGACATCAATTTTCTTGGCAACTACCTGCCGCTGCCGGTGTTCGAAGGTGCGCATTTCCTTTCCAGCATCCTCGGTCTCCTGCTGTTCGTTGCAGCGCGCGGCATTGGACAGCGGCTGGACGGGGCGTGGTGGACCGCCATGGTCTGCACCGCTTTGGCGCTGGTTTTCGCCTTCATGCGGGCCATAGCGCTTTTCGAAGCGACGTTCCTGATCATTCTGCTGGTCAGCCTGTTCCTCAGTGCCAAGCAGTTCAAGCGCCGGGCGTCGCTGTTCGGGCAGGTGCTGACGCCGAGCTGGATCGCCGCCATGTTCATCGTCGTGGTCGCGGCGATCACGGTGCTGCTCTTCGTCTATCGCGAAGTGGATTACAGCCGCGAGCTGTGGTGGCAGTTCGAGTTTTCCGAGGAAGCCCCGCGCGGACTGCGTGCGGTCCTTGGCCTTGCGATTTTTGCGGCGACGATTTCCGTGTTCAGCCTGTTGCGGCCGGCGGCCCGCCGTTCGGCATTGTCCACGGCGGACGATCTCGAGCGGGCAATCCAGCTCGTCATGGCCCAGGACAATGCCGACGCCAACCTCGTCCGGATGGGCGACAAGCGGCTGATGTTCTCCGAGAGCGGCAATGCCTTCATCATGTACGGCATCCAGGGCCGCTCCTGGATCGCGCTTTTCGATCCGGTCGGGCCGCAGGAGGAGACAGCGGATCTCGTCTGGCGTTTCGTCGAGGAAGCCCGAGCTCGAGGCGGCCGCGCCGTGCTCTACCAGATTTCGCCCAGCCTCCTTTCGCATTGCGCCGATGCAGGGCTCAGGGCCTTCAAGCTCGGTGAATTGGCGATCGTCGACCTGTCCAGCTTCGACCTCAAGGGCGGCCGGCTGGCCGGGCTTCGCCAGGCCGTCAACAAGGGTGTGCGCGAGGGGCTGGAGTTTTCGGTCATCGAGCAGCCGGATGTGATGGCACATATCGAAGAACTTCGGCGCGTTTCGGATGCCTGGCTCGAGGATCACAACACGCGCGAGAAGACCTTCTCGCTCGGCGCTTTCCGGGATGACTATGTCAGTGCCCAGCCGGTCGCGGTCCTCAGGAAGGAGGGCCGCGTCGTCGCCTTCGCGACGCTGTCGCTGACCGACACGAAGTATGAAGGCACCGTCGACCTGATGCGCTTCATGCCGGATGCGCCGAAAGGGTCTATGGATTTCCTGTTCGTGAAGATTATGGAATATCTTCGCGATGACGGTTATGCACATTTCAATCTCGGCATGGCGCCGCTTTCCGGCATGTCCACACGCGAGGCAGCACTCGCCTGGGACAGGATCGGCAGCGTTGTTTTCGAGCACGGTGAACGGTTCTACAATTTCAAAGGGCTGAAAGCTTTCAAGTCGAAGTTTCATCCCGCCTGGGAGCCGCGTTATCTGGCTGTGGCAGGGGGCGTTAGCCCCGCCATCGTCATGATGGACGCAACGCTCCTGATCGGCGGCGGCTTGAGGGGAGTGGTTGGTAAATGATGTATCTGCGTTCTCTTGTTATCGTGTTTGCAACGCTGCTGTCGGGCGTCCCGATGGCTGCTGCCCAGGATCAGCAGGATTATCATACCGGCCTGATCCCGCAGCCGCGCATACTCGTGCCGAACAATGGCAGCGAGCTCGAGGGCATCGTCTTCCTGATTTCCGGCGGCCAGGGATGGGGGGCTCGGGAGGATACCGAGGCGCAGAAGCTGCTCGCCGCCGGTTCAGCCGTGGTCGGCATCGATTTCCCCACCTATGTCAAATCGCTTGGCGCCGATGACGGTGAGTGCATCTACATGGTGTCCGATATCGAGGACGTCTCCCAGCAGGTGCAGCGACGGATCGGCAATCCGCAGTATCGCCACCCGATCGTCGCCGGCATCGGCGAGGGCGGTGCGCTGGCGCTTGCGATGATCTCCCAGAGCCCCAACGCGACGATCGAGGAGGCGATTGCGGTCGATCCGCTGGCCGGCATTCCGCTTGCCAAGGAACTCTGCACCCCCGCTTCCAAGCAGAAGGTCGGCGATCGCACGGTCTATGGATTTGACGACGGCGCGCTGCCGGCCGCGGTAACGATCGTTTTCACGCCTTCCGCGGATGCCGCCGGCAAGGCGCATGGTCAGCGCCTGAAGCAGGATCATCCGGAGATCGAGCTGGTCAATTCCGGCGAGGCGCCGGATGTGGCGCTGTCGCAAGTGCTTGCCACCCGCATCGCGGCTGCCGGAAGGACCAACCAGCCGCTCGACCTGCCGTTGAACGTGCTCGACGCGAAACCGGCCATGAACACGATGGCGGTGATCTTTTCCGGCGATGGCGGGTGGCGCGACCTCGACAGCGAGGTGGGCGGCTATCTGCAATCGCAGGGCATTCCGACGATCGGGCTGGATTCGCTGCGCTACTTCTGGTCGGAGCGCACACCACAGGCAACCGCGGACGATCTGGCGAAGATCATCGAACACTATCGCCGGCAATGGGGCGTCCAGAACGTGCTGCTGGTCGGTTATTCGTTCGGCGCGGATGTGCTGCCCGCGACCTACAACCTCTTGCCGGCCGCAGACCGGGCTCGTGTGAAGCAGATCACGCTGCTCGGCCTGTCGCATGAAGTGGACTACGAAATTTCCGTGACCGGCTGGCTTGGCGTCGCCGGCGACGGCAAGGGGGGCGATCCGATGACGGATGTCGTCAAGATCGATCCGAAGATCATCCAGTGTGTCTACGGCACCGACGAGGACGACGATCCCTGCCCGACGCTGAAGGACAAGGGCGTCGAGGTCGTGCGGATCGAAGGCGGGCATCATTTCGACGAGAATTACCAGGCGCTCGGCAAGCGCATCCGCGACAGCCTGCAGACACGGCTGACGAAATAGACCGATCAGATCTCGTGCTTGCGGATGTTGAGGAGGATCTTGTGGAGCGTGCCGGTGAAGGCCCGGTATTCCTCCTCATCGATGCCGTCGAACATTCTGAGGAGTGAATCATACATGGTCGGCCAGAAGCGCCCGAAGGCCGTGCGGCCTTCCTCGGTGATCGTCACGTCGCGAATGCGCATGTCATCGGCGCGCGGCGTGCGGCGGATGTAGCCCTGGTCTTCGAGGGAATCGAGTGTGCGGCTCATGGTCGACTGTTCGATGACGGCGAAGACGGAAAGCTCGTTGATGGTAAGCGAAGCGGAGACGCTGAGGACCGCGAGCGTGCGCATCTTGGCGGTCGACAGGTCGTATTCGCGCAGCTCCTCCGCCATGTTGGAGTTCCAGCGGGAGATGATGCGGTTCATCAGGTAGGGTGCGAAATGGTTGAGGCCGATTTCGCCCATGGTCGGCCGACTTTCGGGATCGCCCTCCTGATGCCAGCGCAGCACCACGCCTGAAAACCGTTCTGCCATGAAATCCATGTCTCCTAGGCCACGTCGTTTCAACGCAACGACGATGCGAGCAGAAAGCCGGAGCCGCCGGCAAGCCCCGGTCCTGGATGGGTCGAGGCGCCGATATGATATAGGCCCGGTACGTGGGTGCGGTGGTTAACAGACGACTTGAAGGGCCGCCAGAGAAAAAACTGGTCGAGCCCGCAGAAGCCGCCATAGGGATCGCCGCCGACGAGGTTCATGTTCATCGCTTCGAGATCGGCCGGCGAGTAAGCGCGGCGGGCGAGCTTGATCTCGGCGAAGTTTTCGATGTGGCGGGAAAGCAGCGCCTCGATGCGGTCGGCATAAAGTTCGCGCAGCTCATCGGTCCAGCGGCCGTCGGCGGGTATGGCGATCTCACCCGCTGCATCGCCCTTGATAAAGCGCGGTGCTTCTGGGAGCTGCAGCCAGAGGATGGATTTGCCCTCCGGCGCGCGCGAAGGATCGAAGCTGGCCGGCTGGCCGACGCAGACGGTCGGCTCTGCGGGCAGCAGGCCGCGTTCGCATTCGTTGGTGGCACGGGAAACACCGTCCAGGCCGGGTGCCAGGTGCAGAAGCGCCACCTTGGCGAGGTCCGGATTGCCCTTCCAGCGCGGCTGGGCTGAGAGAGCGTAATGGATCTGCATATTGCCCTTGCCGTAGCGGTAACGAGCAACGCTTTCACGGATTTCGGTGGGTGCCGGTTGCGGCCAGTCCGTCAGCAGCCGGTCGTAGATCTGGTTCGGCGTCGTGGAGCAGACGACGCCGGACGTGGCGTTGAGCGTCTCGCCACTCGCCAGCCGCACGCCGGCAGCCTTGTTGCCCGGGCCGGCAAGGATGCGTTCGACATCCGCACCGGTGCGGATCGCGCCGCCCTGATCTGCGATCAGCCGTTCGAACGCCCTGACAAGGTTGGCCGCCCCGCCCTTGACGATCGGGCAGCCGGCAAGTTCGATCGCAAAACCGATGACTTTAAGCATTTCGGCCGAATAGGCGCTTTCCGGCGCCAGACCGCAATGCAGGACCCAGGGCGCCCAGAAGGCGTGGGCGGCTTCGGACTTGTAGGTGGTTTCCAGATAACCGCGCGCCGGCGTCAGCGCATCGCCGAACCAGGCGGCAAGCTTGCGCAGGCCCTTGCCCCAGCCCTGTTTGGCGACCGTCTTCAGCGTCGTGCCGGACCAGAGCGCGCCACCGAGAAGTGAAAACAGGAAGGCGGCGTCGGCGCCGAGCGCATTCATTTGCCTGTCGAACGTCTTGCCGTCACCGGCTGCGAGCGCTTCGAAGGTGGCGATATTGCGCTGGCGATCCTTAGAGAGGATGACGGAGGAGCCGTCCGGGCGCAGCACGCCGGTCGGCAGGTCCGCATGCGCGAATTCAAGGCCGCGGGCTTCGAGATCCTTGCCGAGCGCGCCGTAGGCGGGCGAGGTGAGGAACAGCACCATGGTGGTGGCCATCACGTCGTGGGTAAAGCCCGGCGCGGTAATTTCTTCCGTGCGCAGGCAGCCGCCTATGCGGTCGTTGCGCTCTAGGACGAGAACTTTCTTGCCCTTCTTGCCGAGCATGGCGGCGGCGACCAGCGCGTTGATACCGCTGCCGACGATGATGTAGTCGAAATCCGCCATGCCGCCCGTCTTTCTGCTGGATACAGAAAGGGCCGGAACCTTCCGGTCCGGCCCTTCGATTGGATCAGGCGATCAGCGCCAGCGCGCGGACCGGCGAGCCAGTGCCCTTGACGAGCTTCAGCGGTGCGGCGATCAGCACGGCGCCCTTCGGCGGCAGCTGGTCGAGGTTCGACAGCGATGCGAGGCCGTATTTGCCGGCACCGTGCATGAGGTTATGGGCCGGGAAGGGCGGGTTCATACCGCCGGCCGAGCCGGCGTCGGTGCCGATGGTTTCCTGGCCCCAGCCGATAATGTCTTTCGAAATCAGGTACTGGATGGCTTCGGCGGTCGGGCCTGGAGAGTGCGGACCGTTCTCGTCCGCATTCAGGAAGGTTTCGGTGGAGCCGTTGCGCTTGTACCAGTCGGAGCGCATCAGCACCCAGCTGCCGGCTTCGATCGCGCCATGCTCGGCTTCCCACTCCTTGATGCTGTCGACGGTCAGCAGGTAGTCCGGGTTTTCCGCGGCTTCCTTGGACCGGTCGATGACATTGACCGGAGCCACGAAATTCTGCGGCGGGATGGTGTCGGTCGTGTTGTTCGGTTTGTCCTTGCCGGTGATCCAATGACAGGGCGCATCGAAATGGGTACCGGTGTGCTCGCCGAGCTCCAGCCAGTTCCAGGCCCAGAACGGACCATCCTCGTTGTATTCCGAGATCGTGTGGACGGCGACCTTGGGGGTGTTCTTGCCGAATTGCGGCGGCAGGTAGAGAACGGGAGTATCCGGCCCAAGCGGCGCCGTCAGGTCGACGACCTTGACCGAGCCGGAGAGAAGAGCGGAAGCGAGACTGGTGAGTGTACTGGAAGACATGGTGCCGGGTTCCCCTTGAATGACCGGTTTCGTGAGCCGGGCAGCAGCCGGTTTTCCTCTCCGGGTGCCGCTAACCGATGATGGAGCCTATTGCAGAAAATATGAGGATGCAAGCAATCGGGCTGGGCTGTATCGCGCAAATTTAAGTTGGTGGGATGCCGATAAAAAACGGGCATTTCACCGGCAGTCGCCTGTTTCCGACTCGATTGAGGACGAGCGCGACCGGTGGTCCACTTGCCGATATCCCGCCCGTCCTTGCCGCCCTCTTCGGAGAATATATGCATATGGATGAATCATGGGAACGAGTGAGGGCGGCTTTTGACACGGCGGCGGGCGGCCATAACGACCCTGCGAGCGGCATCGATCAGGTGGCGACCTTTGACATTTCAAATATCTGCTTCTAGACGGTGCATCGGTTGCAGGGATAACATTCGGAATGGCAGAAGCGGAAGCGATCGATATCGATCTGGAGATCATCGTCCAGGGCGCCCACGGGCGATCGAAGCCCGAGCTGCGCCTGTGGCTGCGGATGCTGTCCACGACCAAGCTGATCAGCCAGGAAATCCGCCGCCGCCTGCGCGCCGAATTCGGCGCGACGCTGCCGCAGTTCGACCTGATGGCGCAGCTCTATCGGGAAAAGGACGGGCTGCGGCTTGGCGAGCTTTCCAAGCGCACCATGGTCACCAACGGCAATGTCACCGGGCTCGTCGAAAGGCTGGAGGCGGACGGCTATGTCCAGCGGGTGACGCCGGACGGCGATCGGCGCGTGACGGTCGCAAAACTCACCGAGGCGGGTGTGATACTGTTTGCTGCGATGGCCGCGGCGCACGAAGGCTGGCTGCAGGACATGATGGCGGATATCGACCCTCATGCGGTTACGGCGCTCTGGTCGGAGATAGGCACGGTCAAGACCTCCGCCAACAACCATCTCGCCGCCGCCTTCGAATAGGCTCGCCGCCTCCGGCATCAGCGCTTCTTTTCCTTGTTGAACCTCTGTTCGAGAAGATTGACCAGCCGCACCATCGGCCAGAGGAAAGCGATGTAGATCAGCGCAGCTCCGATCAGCGGCGTCGGGTTGGCATAAAGCGCCTGGGCGTCCGTCGCTTCCTTGAGGAGTTCCGGCAGCGCGACCGTGGAGGCAAGCGACGTATCCTTGAACATCGAGACACAGTTGTTGGTCATCGGCGGAATGACGATGCGGACTGCCTGTGGCAGCACGACCTTGCGCAGCGTGACGAAGAAGGGCAGGCCGAGAGCCGCGGCCGCCTCGAACTGGCCGCGCGGGATGCCCTCGATGCCGGAACGGAAGATCTCCGCGGAATAGGCGGCCATGACGATCGAGAAGGCAAGGCCCGCGGACGTCCAGGAGGACAGGCGGATGCCGACGAACGGCAGCGCGTAGTAGATGAGGATCAGCACCACCAGCATCGGCGCCGCACGAAAGATGTCGATGTAAAACACAGTCAGATAACGCACCGGCTTCGGCCCGTAGAGGCGCAGAAGCGCTATCACCAGGCCGATGGGAATGCCGATGCCGATGCCCGCCACACCGAGCAGGAAGGTGTTGATCAGTCCGCGCAGCAGCGCCGGAAACGCGTCGCCGAGAACCCCGAGGTTGAAGAATGTATCGAGGAGGGTCATTTCCTGGTGCCTCTAAGCTCACGAAAAAGCCGGCCGTCGCCGGCCGGCATGATTGGGGGGCGTGCGATCGGTAGCCGGCTCAGGGCTTAGGCAGCGGCTGTTCGACTGCGGATGCGGAACCGGCGGCCGGATCCGAGCCGAACCACTTCTTGTGAATCGCGGCCAGCGTGCCGTCCTTTTTCATGGCGGTGATCGCATCGTTCGCCTTGGCAAGCAGCGGATGGTCCTTGGTCATCATCAAGCCGTACTGTTCGCCGGTCTTGATGCGCACCTTGACGGCAAGGTCCTTCATCTTGAGGAAGGCATATTCCATGCCCGGAACGTCGCTGACGGCGACGTCGGCGCGGCCGGCGGAGAGATCCATCAGCAGATCCTGCTGAGCATTGTAGCTCTTGATGTCGCTGATGCCGTATTTTTCCTTGTTGTCCTTGGCCCACTTGTCGCCGGTGGAGCCCGCCAGCACGCCGACGACCTTGCCCTTCAGGTCCTCGACCTTGGAAACGGTCGCTTCCTTGCGAGTGGCGATGCCCATGTCGGCGTCATAATAGGCTTGCGTGAAGGACTGGCTGCCGAGACGTTCCTTGGTGATGGTGATCGAGGAGATCGCCACATCGATGCGCTTGGAGGAGGTGGCGGCGAACAGCGCCTGGAAACCGAGGTCGGAAATCTCGACCGTCATGCCGAGGCGTTTTGCCACTTCATTGACGATGTCGACCTCGAAACCTTCGAACGTGCCGGTGGCCGTCTTGTATTCGAAGGGCGGATTGCTCGGATAGGAGCCGACGGCAAGCGCCGCGGCGGAGGCCAAACCGGCGCTTGCGACGGACAGCGCGGCGGCACCCGCGAGTCTCAGAAAGGCGCGGCGGAAAAGGCTCATGGTCATGATTGCGTTCCCTCTGTTCTGGCGACCGGCGGGTGTTTTTCCCTGCCGGATCGGATGTGAATTCTTCTTGATGGTTGGCAGATGGAGCGACGTGACGCGAGCCCTCTCCCAAGAGCGATCCGGTGGCGTCTCATATCCTCTTTCAACGCGCATGGGAGCGGATCGTGATCGAAAATCCGGCAAGATTCAAGCGGAAAGATTGAAGCTTAAATCATGTCGTGGCGGTTCGTTTTTGGTCAGCAAACGGGGCAAAAAATAGTTTAGGTATAAACTTGTTTTTCGCCGACGGCGGTTCGATAGTGGGTCATGACCGGGGAACAGAGGCCGCCGGCAATCGTTGCGGTCCCATCATAGAAGCAGGAAACCAAGCCATGCGTTTTGCCTATTTCGCCTTTTTCGAAAACACCGATGGCAGCGAGCTCGCCGTGAGCAAGGCGGATGTCGAGACCGTTGCCGAGATCGTCAAGCTGACCCCCGGGCTGACCGCGGCCAATCTCTACACGCCTGAAGTCACCAAGGACATGTACAACAAGGACGAGCAATCGCCGATCTTCGGCATGCAGCTCTATTTCAACGACCTGACCGATCTGGAAGACGCCATGGCGCCAGCCGGCCACCTGCATCAGCTCGCGGCCTCCGGCGTGCTTTCGAGCATCCGCGGCGCCAAGGGCACGCAACAGGCCATGTATGCGCGGCATTTTCCGGTCGACGATGCCAGGCTCGATATGGAAAAGAACGGCAATCCCTGTTCCTACGTGGTGCACTATACCGGTCCGGCGGAGGACCTGAACGTCTGGATGCACCATTATGTCAGCCATCATCCACAGGTGATGCGAACCTTCCCGGGGATCCGCAAGATCGAGGTCCTGTCGCGGATCGACTGGTGCGGGTTCCTGCCGTGGGAGCGGGTCAACCACATGCAGCGCAACCGGGTGATGTTCGACAGCCCGGCAGCTCTTCAGGCAGCGCTGCAGTCGCCGGCGCGCATCGCCATGCGCGAGGACTTCAAGACCTTCCCGCCTTTCGAAGGCGGCAATTCGCATTTTCCGATGGAAACCAAGATCATCGTCCCCTGAAGGACGATGAGGCCGTTTAGAGCTTGATATGGTCGCGGTCGAGATCCGCGACCGAGCGGCAGCCGAGAAGTGCCATGGTGCGGCGGGTTTCTTCTTCGAGGATGGTAATGGCGCGAGCCGCACCCGCCTCGCCGCCGGCCGCAAGTCCGTAGAGCGTGGCGCGGCCGGTCATGACCGCATCGGCGCCGAGCGCCAGGGCCTTGACGATATCCGTGCCGCGGCGGAAGCCACTATCGGCGAGAATGGTGATCCTGCCTTTCAGCTTGCCGGCGATCTTCGGCAGGATGGTGATCGGCGACGGTGCGCCGTCGAGCTGGCGTCCGCCGTGATTGCTGATGACGATGCCGTCAGCTCCCGCATCGACGGCCAGTTCCGCATCGCGCAATGTCATGACGCCCTTGACGATCAGCGGACGCTTCCAGATTTTCCGCAGGTGGCGGATGTGGCTCCAGTGAAGGTCCGGCTCCACCTGCTCGCGCGACCAGATGGCCGTGCGGGCGAAGGTCTGCTGATCCGCGGGGAGGAAATCGAGCAGATTGCCGAAGGGCGGAATACCGCGGGCCATGACCGAGAGTGCCCAGCGCGGATGGCAGAGGATATCCAGCTTGTGGCGGAGGGTCGGGTCCATGCCGGAGCGGTAATTGCGGCGGTCCCATTCGCGGTTGCCGAATGTCGCCGCGTCGGTCGTCACCATCAGCGCCTGACAGCCGGCTTTTTCAGCGCGGCCGACCAGTTCGTCCATGAAGGTCTGGGAGCGAAAGACGTAGAGCTGCATCCAGTGGTTCAGATCGGGGATGTTGGAAAGCTCCTCGATCCGCATGTTGGAGACGGTGCTTTGGGTGAAGATGACTCCAGCCTTGGCGGCTGCTTCAGCCAGCAGCCGATCCCCCCGATACTGGAAGAGGCCGTTGAAGCCCGTCGGCGCGATGATGAAGGGCAGCCGCATCTTGCGGCCGAAGATCGTGGTCGAAAGATCGGGCACCCCGACGCCGGTCAGCGTCGAGGGACGGAACTCGATTTCCGAAAAGACTTCGCGGTTGCGGCGAAGCGTCCATTCATCCTCGGCGCCGCCTTCGAGATATTCCAAGACGAAGGCCGGCAGGCGGCTGCGTGCCATCGCCTGGAGGTCGGCGATCGTGACGGCGCGGCCGACATCCCTGCCGCTATAGTATCTCCGTCCGGCGATCGCCATCATTCGACCTGATAGCCGGCTTCCGCCAATACCGGCGACCATTCGGCGTTGACGTCATCCGGCGGCACGGCGGCGAGCAGGCTGCGGGTATAGGCATGCTGCGGATCGGCGAAGACGGTTTCCGTCCGCCCGGATTCTACCACCTCGCCGCGATACATGACCATTACCCGGTCGCAGAGATAACGGACGACGGAAAGGTCGTGGCTGATGAACAGCATCGAGAAGCCATGCTCATCGCGGAGTTTCAGCAGAAGGTCGAGAAGCTGCGCCTGCACCGAGACGTCGAGGCCGGAGACGATCTCGTCGGCGACGAGGATGCGCGGGAGGGTGCAAAGCGCACGGGCGATGTTGACACGCTGCTTCTGGCCGCCTGAAAGCTGCGAAGGGAACCGCATCGCCGCATCCGGCGGCAGGCCGATTTCCTTCAAGAGTTCGGCGGCGCGGTCCATGCGTTCGCGGGTGCTGTTGTGCAGCCCGCTTGCCTCGTTCGCCTGGGTGACGATGCTGCCGATCCGCCGCCGCGGGTTGAGCGCCGATTGCGGGTCCTGAAAGACCATCTGGATGTATTCGCGGCGATAGGCCTTTTCAGCATTGCCGTTGCCAGTAACGTCGCGGCCGGCCAGCGTGATCCTGCCGTCGGTCGGGGTGTCGAGTCCGACGACGAGCCGGGCGAGAGAGCTCTTGCCGCTGCCGCTTTCGCCGACGATGCCGACGAACTCACCCTCGCCGAGTGAAAAATCGACGCTGTTGACCGCCTTGAAGCTGCTGCGCTTGGCGAACGGGCTCCAGGCGGTGGTATAGGCCTTCGTGAGTTTCTCGCCGTTGAGATGGATTTTGGCCGATGCGATCTCGCGGCCAGGCGCCATCGGCGGCGGCACGATGTCCGGCGTCTTCTCGGTGCGGATGCAGGCGGCGATATGGTTCGGGCCGATATCTGCAAGCGGCGGTTCGGCCTGGGTGCAGGCCTCGATCGCGTTCGGACAGCGGGAGGCGAAGCGGCAGCCCTTCAGCTCCTTCAATACGCGCAGGCCCGGCATGCGTTCCGGCAGGATGAAGAGGCCGCGGCGCGGACCCGATATGTTCGGGTTGGCGAGCTGCAGGCACCGCGTGTAGGGATGCGCCGGGGACGAGAAAAGCTGCTTTGCCGGGCCGCGCTCGGCCGGCCGGCCGGCGTAGAGCACCATGATCTCGTCGCTGATCTGGGATGCGAGGCGCAGGTCGTGGGTGATGAAGATCACCGCCGTCCCATCGCGCTTCTGCATCTCGGCGATCAGCTTGACGATGCGAGCCTGGATGGTGACGTCGAGCGCGGTGGTCGGTTCGTCGGCGATCAAGAGGCGCGGGCGACTGGCAAAGGCCATGGCGATCAGGATGCGCTGGCACATGCCGCCGGAAAGCTGGTGCGGGTATTTTTCCAGCAGCGCCGCGCCATGCGGCAGATGTACGGATTCGAACTCCTTCAGCGCCCGCTCGCGCCAGTTCTCACCGGGGGCAAGGCCGATCCGCAGAAGGTGTTCCTTGATCTGCTGGCCGACCGTCAAGACCGGGTTGAGGCCGGAAAGCGGCTCCTGCGGGATGAAGGCGATATCGCGGCCGAGCAGGTTGCGGCGGCGTTCGGGCAGCATGCTCACCAGGTCCTCGCCATCGAAGGCGAGCGTGCCCTTGGTGACCGCAAAACCCTTCGGCAGGTATTGTGAGATGGTACGGCCGATCATCGACTTGCCGGCACCGGATTCGCCGACCAGGCCCAGGATCTTGCCGGGCTCCAGCGAGAAGTTGAGGTCGGTGAGCACCGGGAAGCTTTCCTTGGCTCCTACCGATTCGACGCAGAGGTTCTGCGCGGAAAGAATGGGATTTCTGGTTGGGAGAATGGCCATGTCAGGTGCGCTCCGTCTGGGTCAGGCGCGTGTCGAGGGTGCGGCGCAGGCCGTCGCCCAGGATATTGAAGCCGAAGACCGCGAAGAAGATCGCGAAGATCGGGGCGATCAGGTTGAACGGCGCCTCGTAGATGTTCTGGCGCGCATCGGCGATCATCTGGCCCCAGGCGGCCGTTTCAGAGCCGACGCTCATGCCGACGAAGGAGAGGATCGCCTCGACGATGATGGCGACGCCCATTTCGAGGCTCATCAGCGTGATGAGCAGCGGCAGCGTGCCGGGCAGGATTTCGCGGGTGATGGTGCGCCAGTGGGAAAAGCCGATGAGTTGCGCGGCAGAGACGTAGTCTCGTCGGCGCAGGACGATCACTTCGCTTCGCAGCACGCGACAGAAGCGGGTCCAGTCGACCAGGACGATGGCAAGCACGACGTTGCGCAGCCCGGTGCCCAGGCCGACCATCAGGATCAGGGATAGAATGACCGGAGGGAAGGAGAGCCAGATCTCGACGATGCGGCCGATCACCCAATCGACCCAGCCACCGAAATAACCAGCGACGTGGGCGAAGAAGGCGCCGATGATCATCGCGCCGATCGAGGCGGTAAACGCCACGGTGAGCGCCACGCGGGCGCCGAAGATCAGGCGGGAGAGAACGCAGCGGCCGAGGCTGTCGGTCCCGAGCGGAAACATCGCATCGCCGCCATCGGCCCAGACGGGCGGGGTGAGGATTGACAGCAGGTTCTGTTCGTTCGGATCGTTGGGCGCCAGATAGGGCGCGAAGATCGCGCAGACGGCGAGGATGAAGATGATCACCAGGCCTGTCTGGACGCGGCCGGATTTCAGCCAGAGCGGAACCGGTCGCCCTTTAGCGTGCTGTTGCATGTCAGCGCACCCTCAGTTTCGGGTTGAGGATCAGGTAGAGACTGTCGACCACGATGCTGATCACCAGAACGGCGACGCAATAGGTGAGCCCAGCACCCTGGATGATCGGCAGGTCCGCGTTGCGGATCGCGTCGACCATCAGGTTGCCCATGCCCGGGTAGGAATAGATGATCTCGACCAGCAGCGTGCCGCCGAACAGGAAGCCGAACTGCACGCCCATCAGGCTGAGCGTCGGCAGGATGGCGTTCTTCAGGCCGTGGCGGATGAGGATGCGCTTTTCGGACAGGCCGCGCAGGCGCGCCTGCTGGATGTAGTCGTCCTGATAGGCATCAAGCAGGCTCGAGCGCAGCACGCGCATCAGCGATGGCGAAAGTGCGATGCCGAGCGCGAGGCACGGCAGGATCATGTGTTGGAGGGCGTTAAGGAAGGTCGAGATCTTGCCGGTGATCAGGCTGTCGAGCAGCAGGAAACCGGTGACGACCGGGCGCTCGAAGCCAGGGCTCAGCCGCCCGGTGAAGGGCAGGACTTCGAAAAAGACCCCAAAGATCAGCAGCAGGAACAGGCTCCAAAGAAATTCGGGAAGCGAGAGCAGCAGGATGGAGACGAAATCCATCACCGCTTCGGCGCGAGTGCCGCGGACATAAAAGAGGAAGAGGCCGCCCGCGAGGCCGAAGACGGTGGCAACCATCATGGCGATGACGGCAAGCTCGATGGTGGCGGGCAGGGTTGAGCCGATCAGGCTGGTCACATCCTGGCGGAAATGGATGGAGCGGCCGATATCGCCGTGGAAGAGCTTGTTCAGCCAGATGCCGTATTGCTGGTAGAGCGGCAGGTTGAGCCCCATTTCCGTGCGCATGGCCTCGACTTCCTGGACCGTCGCATTGGGTGGCAGGGACATTGCAGCGGGATCGACCGGCAGAATGCGGAGGATGCAGAAGAGAAGCGCAGAAACAAGCAGCAGGATCGGTATCGCGGTGAGCACACGCTTTACCAAGAGCTTGGCAATGGTCGCAATCATGCGCATGCCCCGTATGACGATGTGAAAGAATGGGTCCGGGCGTACCCGGACCCCTGGATGGCGACGTCAGCCGGTATCAGGACCAGGACATGGTGCTGCCCAGGACCCAGGCATTGCCGTACTTGACGTAGTTGAGGCTCTTCTTTTTGACCAGCGTCTGAACGCTCTGCAGGATCGGAATATTGGCGCCCGTTTCGACGGCCTCCTGCGCGACGGCCTTATAGCCGGCGATGCGTTTCTCGTAGACCGGCTCGACAAAGAGTTTCAGGATCTTGTCGCCAATTTCCGGACCCTTCCACGCACCGAACGGCATCTTCGGGTTCATCAGGTAGCCGGAGAAGATTTCCGGGTCGCCGGTGGCATTGTCGAAGCTGTAAAGCGTTGCTTCCGGCAATTGGCCGCCGCGGTTCAGTTCGAAATACTTGGAATATTCGATCTGCTGCAACTCGACCTTCAGGCCGACCTTCTGCCACATCTGCACCAGCGCCCTGGCGATATCGAAATCGCTCGGGAACTGGCCGTTGGTGGCGGCAAGCGTAAAGGTCGCCGGCTTGTCCGCCGTGTAACCCGCATCCGCCAAGAGCTTCTTCGACAATTCCGGATCGTAGGCGAACTTATAGTCGGGCAGGTAGCCGGGCGTGCCGGGCGTGGCCGGGACCGAAAGCGGCACGGCCGCGCCGCCGTAGAAGGCCTTGGAGAGCGCTGCCTTGTCGATCGCGTGATGGGCTGCAAGGCGGACGGCCATGTCCGTGAAGCCCTTGTCGTTGCGCATCTGCAGGAGGATCAGGCGGGTGAACGGGTTGATCTCGGCCGTCAGGCCTTCCGTCTTGCCGAGGCGCTCGGCTTCACGGACCGGGATGTTGACGGTGAGGTCCACCTGGCCGGACTGGATGGCGGCCGTACGGGCCGACGGATCCTTGATGATGTCGATGGTGACGCGCTTGATCTTCGGCTTGGTGCCGAAATAATCGTCGTTGCGCTCCAGCACGATGCGGGAATTCATCTGGTAATCGACCAGTTTATAGGGGCCGGTGCCGACCGGCTTCTTGGCGAACTCTTCCGGGCCGACGGATTCGATATACTTCTTCGGCACGAGATAGCTGCCGAGAAAAGCCAGCCATTGCGGCGCGGTCGGGGTCGGGGCGGAGAATTTCATCACGCCCGATGTCGGCGACAGGATCTCGATGTCGGTGAGCGTGCGCCAGGAATTGGCGATGTCGAGCTTCAGGCCGGACTTGATGCGGTCGACGAAGGTATATTTGAAATCCTCCATCGTCATCGGATCGCCGTTGTGGAACTTCACGTCGCTGCGGATCTCGAAGGGCATCGAAAGGCCATCCGGCTTCAGTTCCCACTTGGTGATGAGATTGCCGATGAGCTTCAGGTCCGGCGACTGATCGAGCGGCTGGTCGAAAACCATCTTGAAGAGCGGCTGCGCATCCGGAACGAAACGCAGGTTCGGGTCCCAGGACGGCACGTCGGACGGCCAGCCGATGGTGACGTTGTCAGTATCTGCAGCGAAGGCGATTGTGGCCTGCGAGAGCACGGAGCCGCTGACCGCGGCAAGGCCGAGCATCTGCAGGAGATTTCTGCGGTCGATTTCAAAAGTCATGACGATCCCTCTGGTTCTGCCCGTCGATCGCGGCCGACGGACCTGCGGCGGTTGGTGAACGCAAGCCTGCAATCCTGCCAGGGGCTTCGATTTTTCTTTTGACCCGCTTTTCGCGGTTGTCCCCTTAACAATTGAGGGGATCGTAGAACGAGGTATAAATTACTTCAAGCCTAAAATTTCCGATCGTGAGAAATTGAGAATCCCGTCGACTTCTGCGTGTAGAGGGCCGGAAATGCTGGGCTTTTGTCAGCCCCCAGGTTGAGAACCCGATGGGCGGGGATCACCAAAGGGGCCACCAAAAGCCGGCCTCGTAAAAATCCGTTGACGTCCTTTCCAATTATTTTATGCTTAAAATGCCTTTTAGGGAAATGACGCCTCAACGCGACTGAAAGAGGGACGCTCATGATCGATCCGCATTGTCATTCCAGCAGCATCATGGTGGAGCGCCCGGCGGCGGTCGCCTTTGAACTCATGTCGGACGGGCTGAAACAGGGGCAGTGGGCCTGGGGCAGCCTCAATCGCACCGAGGTCGAGCCCGGCCTCTTCTGCGGCACTTCGACCTTTACCGGAAAACAGACATTCGTGCGGCTCAATGTCGACCGTGCGCGTTTCCAGGTCGATTACGAAGTCGGCGCGGCCAAGGAAACCATGCAATTCCGCAATATGTCTCGCGTCATTCCGGGCGAACTCCTGCGCATGGGGCCGGACAAGTGCGTGGTGACGTTGCTGACCTGGCGGCTGGAGACGCAGACGGATGCGGAATGGATCCAGTTCGGCACGATCCACGAGGCCGAGATGTTCCTGATCAAGGGCATCCTGGAACGGGCATAAGGATAGAGTCATGCATTCTCCCTATCTGCTGTTCGAGGCCCAGGCGCTGAAAAAACCGGGCGCGCCGATGCTGATCGCGCCGGCCAGCGCAAAGCTGCCTTATGCGCCGGAAGGCTTTCGCTATAGCTATGGCGAGGTTTTCGCTCGCGTCGGTCTTCTGAAGCAGAAGTTCGCGGCGGCAGGATACGGGATCGGAGCCCGCGTCGCGCTGCTCCTCGAAAACCGTCCGGAATTCTTCGACTACTGGCTGGCACTCAACGCAATCGGCGTCTCGATCGTGCCGGTCAATCCCGATCTGCGCCGCGACGAGCTGCTGTTCCAGCTGGACATGGCCGAGACTCCGCTGATGGTGGTCGTCCGCGAGCGGCTGGATGATCTGCGGGCCATCTCGCCCGGCAAGGTGACGGTGATCGCTGCCGGTGACGACATTCCGCCTTCGCCGGAAACGCGCGAGGCGCGACCCGGCGGCCCGGATGCCGAATGCGCGCTGCTCTTCACGTCCGGCAGCACCGGCAAGCCGAAGGGCTGTATTCTCTCGAACGTCTATTTCATCGGCATCGCCGAATGGTACACGACGCAGGGCGGCATCGCCGAGATGGGCGAGGGAACCGAAGTGGCGCTGACGCCGCTGCCGATGTTCCACATGAATGCGCTCGGCTGCACGGCGGTCGGCATGATCATGAAGGGCGGCGCGGTCGCGCCGCTCGACCGGTTCCATTCGAGCAGCTGGTGGGCCTCGATCGCCGATTCCGGCGCGACCATCATTCATTGCCTGGGCGTCATTCCCGCGATCCTGCTGCAACTTCCCACTGTTGAAGCGGAACGGGCGCACAAGGTGAAATTCGCGCTTGGGCCGGGTGTCGATGCCCGTCACAAGATCGAATTCGAGGCGCGTTACGGCATCCCGATCGTCGAAGCCTGGGCGATGACCGAGACCGGCGGCCGAGCCGTGACCACCACAGCGGCGGACGAATATACACCGGGCCTGCGCTGCATCGGCCGGCCGCGTGCCGGCATGGATTTTCGGATCGTCGATGATGCGGGGAATGATGCGGAACTCGGCAAGCCCGGGGAACTGCTGGTGCGCGCCCAAGGCGCGAACCCGCGCGACGGTTTCTTCAGCGGCTATTTGAAGGACGAAAAGGCGACCGAGGAGGCCTGGGAAGGCGGCTGGTTCCATACCGGCGACGTCGTTTATGCCGACGACAAGGGGCTTCTCTATTTCTTCGACCGCAAGAAGAGCATCGTGCGGCGCAGCGGCGAAAACATCGCCGTGCTGGAAGTGGAAGCCGCGCTTGCCAAGGATCCGGCAATCAAGGCATCTGCGGTAACGCCGGTGCCGGACGATCTGCGCGGCGAGGAAGTTTTTGCATTCATCGTTGAAGGCGAAACCGCTGGCTCGGCGGAGCCGGTCGAGAAGGCGAAGCGGGTCATCGAGGCAGCCGGCGCGCATATCGCCTATCACAAACTGCCCGGCTACGTGGTCTTTGTCGACAGGCTGCCGGTGAGTTCGACCCAGAAGCTGCAGCGCGGCGAGATCAAGACGATGGCGGCAAAGGCGGTGGAGGACGGTTCGGCGATCGACCTCAGGAAGCTGAAGGCATCCATCCGAAAGGCGGGATGAACTCGCTTACGGCTCTTCATCTTTTCTGCTATACCATAAATCACAGCTTAAATCCTGATATGGAGGCGTGCATGACCCCGGAAAAGATCCTCTACGAAACGTCCGTCATCGCTCACGGCGGCCGGGAAGGAAAAGCGCAGAGCACGGACGGCACCTTTGCCGTCAATCTCTCGGTACCGAAGGGACTCGGCGGACCGGGTGGCGACGGGACCAACCCGGAGCAGCTTTTCGCAGCCGGTTATGCGGCCTGCTTCCTCGGCGCGGTGAAGCTCGTGGCGCGCACCAGCAAGATCGCGCTGCCGGACGACGTTTCGATCACCGCAAAGGTCGGCATCGGCCCGGTGCCGGTCGGCTACGCACTGGCGGTCGAGCTTGTAGCGTCCTTGCCGGGCCTCGAACGTGCGGTCGCAGAAGAGATCGTCGCAGGTGCGCATGAGCGCTGCCCCTATTCGAATGCGACGCGCGGCAATGTCGACGTCAAGCTGACGGTCGCCTGATGGCCTTTTCCCGTGCGCGGCAATCCTATGAGGGCGTGGTTCTGGCAGTACCGGTGACGGTGCCCTACCAGCGCTATTCCATAGAGACCGCGCATTGGTGGATGGGCAAGGCGCTCAGGGCGCTGGCGGAAGGCGCCGGCATCAGCCATCGGGATTTCGATGGTTTTTCGGTCTCTAGCTTCACGATGGGGCCGGATGTCGCGGTCGGCCTGACCCAGCATTTCGGGCTGTCGCCGCGCCATATCGACCACGTGCCGATGGGTGGGGCTGCCGGTATCGTCTCGCTTCGCCGGGCGGCGCGGGCGGTGCAGGCGGGCGACGCGGATATCGTTGCCTGCGTGGCGGCCGACACCAATCAGGTCGATACGTTCCGCAAGACACTCGCCAACTTCTCCCGCTTCGCGCAGGACGCTTCCTATCCTTACGGCGCCGGCGGCCCCAATGCGAGCTTCGCTTTGATCGCCCGCCACTACATGGATCGCTACGGTGCGACGCGGGAAGATTTCGGCAAGCTCTGCGTTGCCCAGCGCGACAATGCGCTTCGCAATCCCTATGCGCTGATGAAGAAGCCGCTGACGCTGGAGCAATATATGTCGGCGCGGGCGATCGCCGAGCCCTTCCATCTGTTCGATTGCGTCATGCCCTGCGCCGGTGCGGAAGCCTTTCTGGTGATGCGCGAAGAGACGGCCGTTTCGCTAGGGCTTCCCTTCGTCCGGCTGCTGTCGGCCATCGAGAGGCACAACGCGTTTGCCGAGGATCCGGTGCAGGTGCGCGGCGGCTGGGTGGTTGATCGCGACGAGCTTTACGGCATGGCCGGTGCGGCGCCGGGTGATGTGGATTTTGTCCAGACCTATGACGATTATGCGGTGATCTCGATGATGCAGTTCGAGGATCTGGGTTTTTGCGCAAAGGGCGAGGGGCCGGATTTCGTGCGCCAGCACACGTTCACGGTGGACGGATCCTTCCCGCACAACACCTCCGGCGGCCAGCTTTCGGTCGGTCAGGCGGGGGCCGCGGGCGGGCATCTTGGGCTTACCGAAGCGATGCGCCAGCTTTTGGGGACGGCCGAGGGTAGGCAGGTCGAGGATGCGAAGCTCGGGCTGGTTTCAGGTTTCGGCATGATCAACTACGACCGCGGGCTCGCTTCTGCAGCCGCCATCCTGGCGAGGGCATCATGACCGAGCCCCTCCTCAAGCCAAAGCGCAAGAACCCGCTCGCCCGCACCACTCAACCGCTGCTGCCTCCCTCGGCCCGCAGCCGCAAGGCGCACGGGTTGACGCTTGCTGCCGCGACCGGCCGCTTCATGCTGCAATGCTGCGGCGAATGCGGGCGCTACACCTATCCGGCGCGCGAGGCCTGCCCGAACTGCCTTTCGCCCGAGTTGGCGTTCAAGGATGCGCCGACCGGCGGTTCGCTGCTGTCGGAAACCCGGATCGAAGTTACCAGTGATCCCTATTTCCGCGAGCACATGCCCTGGCGGACAGGGCTGGTTCAGCTCGATTGTGGGCCAATTGCCGTTGTGCATCTGCATGGCGATTGCGGCGAACCCGGTAGCCGGCTCACATTGTCCTTGCAGCTGGACCGGGCCGGACAGGCCGTGTTCTTCGCCAAATCCGTTTCGGAGGTGCCGCACATGGAAGACGATCCTCAATGGCGGGAAATGACTGCCGACCCGAAGCATCGGCGGGTTCTGATCACCGACGGGCGCAGCCCGCTTGCATTGCCGCTGGCGCAGGTTCTCAAGAAAGCCGGAGCGGCCAGGATTTTCGTCGGCGTGACCGACCGGTGGAAACCTTTCGACGAGCAGGCGTCGCTGGAGGCGATCGAGGGGATCGAACTGGTCGATCTGGACCTGACGAGCGAGCGTTCCGTGCAGGATCTGGCGATGGATATCGGCGCCAAGGTCGAGATCCTGATCAACACGGCCGATCATGTCCGGCCGGCGCGTCTCTTCGATGCGGGCGCGGCCAATGCGGTGCGCGAGGCGATGGACCATACCGTGATGGGGTTGATGCGACTTGCCCAGGCTTTTGGGCCGGTGATGCGCTCGCGCGGCGCCGACGGCGCGGCCGGAGCCGTCGCCTGGGTCAACGTGCTTTCGGTCCACGGGCTCAGCAATGCGCCGCAATTCGGCGTCCATTCCGCCGCGCATGCGGCCTGCCTGTCACTGTCGCAGTGGCTGCGCACCGAGCTTAAGCCAGGCGGTATCCGGGTCATCAACGCGTTCGCCGGGCCGCTCGATACCGAATGGTTCCAGACGGTGCCACCGCCGAAGGTGGCGCCAAAGGCCGTGGCCGACGCCGTTCTCGACGGGTTGAAGCGCGGTCTGGAAGATATCTATGTCGGGGATGTCGCCAAGGATATCGAGGCGCGGCTGTTCGACAATCCGAAAGCCGTCGAGCGGGAGGCTGGCCAATGAGCGACGATATTCTGGGCAAATTCGCCGAAGCCCTAGCGAGCGGGGCAGTCCGGGTCGTCGATCTCACCCATACGCTGTCGCCTGACTTTCCGGTCATTGTCATGCCGCCGGAACTGGGGCAATCCGCGCCGTTCCGCATGGAGAGGATTTCCCGCTACGATGGCGGCGGGCCTGCGTGGTACTGGAACAACCTCTCCTTCGGCGAGCATACCGGCACCCATTTCGATGCGCCGATCCATTGGTATACCGGCCGCGATCTGCCGCTCAATTCCGTCGATACCCTGCCGCCGGCCGATATGATCGCGCCGGCCTGCGTGATCGATTGTTCGCAGCAGGCGGCCGGGGATGCGGATTTCCTGCTGACTGTTGCCGATGTGATGACCTGGGAAGAACAGCACGGCCGCATTCCGGCGCGATCCTGGGTATTCTTGCGGACCGACTGGTCGAAGAAGTCAGGCGCCGGCTATGCCAATCTGCGAGCGGATGGCGCCCATACGCCAGGGCCGGATACCGAGGTGATGCGCTGGCTGGTGGCGGAACGGGATATTATCGGCTTCGGGACGGAAACGATCGGCACGGATGCCGGGCAAGCCGGGCATTTCTCGCCGCCCTATCCCGCCCACCATTACCTTCACGGCGCCGGCCGCTATGGGCTGCAGTGCCTTACCAACCTCGACCAGCTGCCGCCGACGGGTGCGATGATCGTCGCCGCCCCGCTCAAAATCCAGAATGGTTCGGGCAGCCCGCTGCGCGTATTGGCGCTCGTTCAGGAGCGCTCGACCGGATGAGACCCGCTCGCCACCCGCCGGGCGGCGGTGTCGTAGAAGCTCGTCAACAGTTCCAGCATTTCCGTTGCCCCGCCAAGTCCCTCTTCTGCATGGTCCATCTTCTGGATCAGCGAAATCAGCAGATGCCGGCGCAGAGCCCGATAATCCTGGGTGAGCTTGGTGCCCTTGCGGGTCGGGGTGTAGAGCGTGTCCTTGCGCGACCGGCCTTTGACGCGTTCGATGAGCTGCAGGGTCTGCAGTTTCTTGATGGCGTATTGAATGTTGGCGGTGTCGTCGCGGCCGAGAAGCCTCGAGATTTCGCCAAGCCCTTTCGGCTTGTTGCGATAGCGGATCGTGTGCAGGATGGCGGTGTCGAGGCCGCTCAGGCCGGCGCCGGCAAGCTCGCTCGAGCACTCCGCCTGCCAGCGCAGGAAGGCGGCGGAGATTCGCCAGAGCGACCATTCGAACTCCGTCAGCGCGGCTTCCGACATCTCGACGGCCGTGTCGCTCAGCGGGTTCTCGGGCGTGGTCGGTGAAGTCATGCGGTTCTCCGGGCGGTTTCTGCAACGGGAGTAAAGCTTTAAATTGGTGTTTTGACGAGCGCAAAATCGCACGGGCAAACGAACAAAACGAGGGGAACATGCGCATCTTCTGGCAAAGCTTCATCGACGCTACGTCAAGCGCCGCCTATATGAAGCGGCTCTCGAATTATCTGAATAAAATTGCCGAGCCGGGCACGACGGTGGACGTCTTCGGCATCAGCCCGCCGGACCGGCATTTCGGGCGGCTGGCTGAGTTCCGCTGCGCTGCGATCGCAATCGACAACGGGCTGGAGGCGGCGAGCCGCGGCTACGACGCCGTCGTCATCGGCCATTTCCAGGATCCCGGTCTCTACGAGCTCAAGTCGGCGCTGACCATTCCGGTGATCGGCGCCGGCGAGGTCTGCATGCATTACGCCGCACGGCTCGGGCGGCGCATTGCGCTCGTCACCCTCGACGACGTCTTTCAGGTCTGGCACTACGAGCAGGCCGATCTCTATGGCCTTGGCAGCCGGGTGAAGCACGTGGTCGGCATGAATTGCGAGCCTTCGGATTTCAGCGCAGCCTTTGCGGGCGACGACGAGGCGCGGTGGCGGATGCTTGAAAGCTTCACCGCCTGCGCGGAGCCGCTGGTGCGTGATGGTGCCGATGTCGTGGTGCCGGCGGGCGTACTGCCGGGTCTCCTGGTCGGCGGGGAGTACGGGTTCAAGGTCCTGCATGCGCCTGTCGTCAACACGGCGGCGGTGACGCTGAAGAGCGCCGAGATGGATGTCCGGCTGCACAAGATCAATGGCATCGAGGTAAGCCGCGGGCCGTTCTGCGCGCTCGCCAACGAGCATGCGATCGAGGATTTCCGGACTTTCGTCGCCAATGGCCGTCAGGCGCCGCTGTTTCCGAGCGACTCCTGAAGAACGTCACATCGTCAGCATCAGGCGCCCGCGCGAGATGGCGCCTTCTTCCATCAGGCGGTGAGCTTCCGCCGCCGCCGACAGGGGCATGGTGCGGGCGATCTGGGGCTTGAGCAGTCCGGCGCCGGCAAGATCCATCATCGATTGAAGCGCCGACTTGTCGTCGGTGATCATCGCGCGGGTGACCTTGATGCCGAATTCCTCGCCGCGATCCCTGATCGGATCGGCGACCAGCCAGACCATATGGCCGCCCTTCTTGAGCACCTTGTAGGACTTGTCGTGGACTTCGCCGCCCATCAGCTCGAAGACGATATCCTGATTGGTGAGGAGCTCGGAAAAGTCCTCCTCGTCGTAGGCGATGATGCGATCGGCACCGAGACCGAGCACATAGTCGCGATTGGTCGAGCGGCAGGTGGTGGTAACGTGGGCGCCGAGGTGGTGGCAGAGCTGGACCAGCAATCCGCCGACCGCACCGGAACCGGAATGGACGAGCACCTTGTCTCCGGATTTGACTTCCGCGGTTCGCACCGCAATCCAGGTGCTGAGGCCGGCATTGGTCAGCGCCACGGCCTCGACGGTGGAGAGGCTGTCCGGAATCTTGACAGCATGCTTTTCATCGACGGCGATCATTTCCGCATAACCGCCCTGGGCAAAGACGCCGGCCATGACTGCGGCCCGGTCTCCCGCCTTGAATTCCGTGACGTCGTCGCCGACCGCGATCACCGTGCCGCCGCCATCGCGCCCTGGCACGCTTGGCATCGGCAGGGTGAAATGGCTTTGCAGATAACCGGCGCGAAGTTTCCAGTCGAAAGGCGTGACGCTGGCGGCCTCGAGCTTCACCAGGATCTGGCCCGGTCCGGCAACCGGCTCGGGCAGATCGACATAGTGCATCACATCGGCCGGGCCGTGCTCGCTGTATTGGATTGCCTTCACGTCTTCACCCTTGGAAAGTTGATGCGGCTTATGCGGAGCGCGCGGCGGCGACGTCGGCCGCGATGCCGGCGCCGAGAAACCTCGTATCGCTTGAGAGCAGATAGAAGCTGATGCCGGCTTGCGACCACTTGCCGACATCGTCGGCGGAAGGTCGGAAGATGCCGACGGCCTTGCCGGCCCCGCGTGCGGCTTCGGTGATCCTGAGAATGGCCGCGTCGAGCTTTGCTGCTCCTTCCGGCCCCATCGCGTCGATGGAGACCGAGAGGTCGCCCGGGCCGATGAAGATCACGTCGACGCCCTCGACGGCGACGATCTCGTCGACATTGGCGAGACCATCGGCAGTCTCGATCTGGATCGCCAGTACGAGGCTTTCATTCGCTGATTGAAGGTAATCGGGAATGCGATAGCCGTAACCTGCGGCACGTCCCGGTCCGACGCCGCGTTCACCGATCGGCGGATAGCGGGTCGCCAGAACGGCGGCCTTGGCCTGGGCGGCGGTTGAGACCCGTGGCACCAGTACGCCGGCGGCTCCGGCATCCAGCACGCCGGCGATCGATTCCGGCGCGTGGCCCGGGACACGCACCATCGCGGGCACCCGCTGGACATCCGAGGCACGAACGAGGTTTTCGATGAGTTCGCGGCCGATCTGGGCATGTTCGGCGTCGATGCAGATGAAATCGAGACCGGCCGCGGCGGTCACCTCTATGGCGACCGGATGAGGGATCGCGGCGAATGTGCCGATGACGCGTTCATGACCGATACATTTTTTGCGGAAGTCGCTCATCGGGGTGCCTTTGTAATCTGCCCGGCGCGGCTTCGGAGCACGCGCCAAATTAAAGTTTAAGCCTAAAATTCTTGACGCCGCAAGTGAATAAAACAGTATACTAAAAATGCCAATGCTCAGCCATCTCAAAAGGTTTTTTCAAAAATACTCTTGAAGATCGATGAAATCAGTATACCGTTTGCGTAGGAGATTTCCATGTTAAAGCCGAGCGACAATCTGGTGGATGCGATCTATGCCGATCTGCGGCTGAAGCTGCAGCGGAGTGCCGTTTCGCCGACCGATCGCCTGGTGGATACCGAGATCGCCAACGCCCACGGCATTTCCCGCATGCCGGCGCGCGAGGCGCTGCTTCGGTTGGTTTCGGAGGGTTATCTCGTTGGCACGACGCGCGGCTTTGCGGTGCGGGAATTGTCGCTCGACGATATTTCCGGACTTTTCGAGGTCCGCCGTCAGCTGGAGCCCCGGGCGGCGGCCTGTGCCGCCCGCGACATGACGCCCGAGATCGAGGCGGAAATTACCGCGGCGATGAACCGGGTGGAGCAGGCGCTGAGCCAAAGCGACATTCCGGCCCTGCTGGCGGCCAATGTCGATTTCCGCAATGCCTGGTTGAAGGCGGTCAACAATCCGCATATGGCGGCAACGATTTCGCGCTTCATCGACTATTTCCAGTCGGTGCGGCTCGGCACGTTCGCCGATCCGGGCGCCGTCTATCAGTATATCGACGGTCTCTCCCGCATTCACGCGGCATTCCTGGCGCACGATCCGCTGATGGTGCAGGACCGCATGACGCTTTTCATGTTCGCAGCGGAGGAGGCCTATCTCTCCGTGCGGCGGCGCCAGTTGGAAGAGGCGGAGACTGCGCGCCCCGCCCGCAGAAGAACACGAAAGAGAGGAACAGCATGATCAAGCCGCATCCGCTGAAAGGTCCCAGCAAACTGAAACTCGGCGTGTTTTCGCCGAATGCAGACGGGGGCCTTGCGATTACCGACGTGCCGGAACGCTGGCAGGCGCGCTGGGAAGACAATCTCAACGCGGTGCAGATCGCCGATCGCGGCGGGCTGGATTTCTTCCTGCCGATCGCGCGATGGAAGGGGTTCGGCGGCAAGAACCGGGTGCGCGAATGGTCGTTCGAGACCTTCACCTGGGCGGCGGGCCTCGCCTCGGTCACCGAACGGATCGGGTTGTTCATGACCGTGCATGTGCCGCTCGTGCACCCGCTCTATGCCGCAAAGGCGCTCGCCACCGTCGACCATATCAGCAGCGGCCGGGCTGGTCTCAACATCGTCTGCGGCTGGAATCCGAAGGAATTCGGCATGTTCGGCGTGCCGCTGGTCGAAAAAGGCTACGACCAGGCCGACGAATGGCTGGAGATCATGGAGCGGGCCTACACATCCGATGCGCCATTCGACTATGACGGCACCTATTATAAGCTGAAGGATGTCGTAAGCCGTCCCGCCAGCCTGCAATCGCCGCGGCCGGTCACCATGAACGCCGCCTTCGGTGGGCCGGGCCGGGATTTCGCGGCCAGGAACTGCGAATATCTGTTCACGACCTTCACCGAGATTGCCGAAGCCGGAAAACACGTCGAGGATATCAAGGGCCGGGCGGAAAAACTCGGCCGCGATGTCGGGGCCTATACGGTCTGCCATGTCGTCTGCCGCGAAACCCAACAGGAGGCGGAGGATTATTACGAGCGTTACGCGGTGACCATGGCCGATCACGCTGCGGTCGACGCGCATATGGCAGGCAAGAAGGAATTCACCCAATCGCATGATAAGAGCGCTTATGATCTCTACCGCAAGCGGTTTGCAGGCGGCGCGGGCGGTTATCCGTTGATCGGCACGCCCGAAAAAATCGTCGAAGACATGATCGCCATATCCGAACAGGGGTATTCCGGTATTGCCATGTCCTTCGTGAACTACACCTATGAGCTGCCTTTCTTCTGCGATCGCGTCATGCCTTTGTTGAGAGAAGCGGGACTGAGGGTGGAATGACGGTGGATATGCTGAACGACGAAGGGGAAGCGACGCGACTCGCGTTCCGGGAAGGCATGGCGCGGCTGGCGGCGGCGGTGAATATCGTCACCACCGACGGGCCGGGCGGACTTGCGGGATTTACCGCGTCTGCCGTGTGCAGCGTGACGGACCGGCCGCCGACGCTTCTCGTCTGCCTCAACCGGTCGAGCTCGGTTGCCGGCATGTTCGAGAGGAACCGGGTGCTCTGCGTCAACACGCTCGCTTCCAATCACGAAGCGATGTCGAGACTGTTCGGCGGTTCGACGCCGCAGGACGATCGGTTTGCGGCGGGTGACTGGGTACTTGGCGCAACGGGATCGCCGAGGCTGACCGATGCAATCGTCTCGTTCGATTGCGAAGTGGAAAATGCGGTCGCGAGCGGCACGCACCACGTGCTGTTCTGCCGGGTCGTCGGGATCGCCCATGGTCCGGAGGACGAAGAGGCGCTCGTCTATTTCCGGCGCCGCTATCATCGTCTCAAGTGAGCTGGCTTGATAGCCGAGCTTGATTGTTCGCTCGTCATGCTCGGCCTTGTGCCGAGCATCTGCAAACGTTGATGTCGGCAGATGCACGGGACAGGTCCGAGCATGACGTCGAGAAATCAACTGGCCTCTGGCGGAGGCTTCTCGTCTACTTCGCCTTGGCGATGATCTCGCCGAGCACCGTGTCGAAACGGTCGATCTCTTCCACCTTGTTGTAGTGGACCATCGAGACGCGCATGCAGCCGGTTTCCATGGTCAGCCCGAGGCGCTTCATCAGGCGCGGGGCGAACATGTGGCCGTCGCGGCTGCCGATGCCGTTCTTGCCGAGCTCGGCCGAGAGATATTGCGGCGTCAGTCCCGGAATGCTGAAGCAGATGGTCGGAACGCGCTTTTCCACCTGGGCTTCGTCCGAAACCCCGTAGATCGTGGCGCCGTGCTTCTTCAGCACCGACAGCATCTTCTTCGACAGCGTCTGCTCGTAGGCGCGGATGGCGCCCATGGCAGCGGCAAGCGCATTGCGGCGCGAATGCTCGCCTTCGGGAAGGAACCTGCGGCCGAGGTCCTCGAGGTAAAGCACGGCGGCGTTCATGCCGGCGACGTTTTCATAGGTGAAGGTGCCGACCTCGATCTTGTAGGGCGGAACGTCCGGAATGAAGTCTTCCTTGAAGGTGGGGAGCTTTACGAGCGCATCATAGCGGCCCCAGAGGAATCCCATATGCGGGGAAAAGTTCTTGTAGCCGGAGCAGACAAGATAATCGCAATCCCAGGCCTGAACGTCGATCAGCGCGTGCGGGCCGTAATGCACGCAGTCGAGGAAGACTTCGGCGCCGGCCGCGTGCGCCAGCTTGCCCACGGTCGCCACGTCGACGATCGTGCCGATCGAATGGGCTGTCACGGTGCAGGCGACGAGGCGGGTCTTGTTGTTCAGGAGCGGCTTCAGGTCGTCGGTATGCAGCATGCCGTCTTCACGCATCTTCCACCAGACAATCTTGGCGCCGTCGGCTTCCAGCGCCGTCCAGGTGGCGATGTTGGCGTCGTGGTCCATGTCGGTGACGATGATCTCGTTGCGCTCCTGCAGCATCTTGGCGATGCCCAGGCTGACGAGGCGAATGAAGGACGTGGCATTGAGGCCGAACGAGATTTCCTCCGGACGATAGGCGTTGACCAAGAGGCCAACCGAAACGCGGGCTTCGGCAATCGTGCGATCGACGCCCTGGCTGTGCAGATAGGGCGCCATGCGCTGAACGTTGCAATCGACGAGATGGGCCGCGACCGCATCGACGACGGCCTGGGGCACCTGGGCGCCGCCGGCGTTTTCGAAGAAGATGAAGTCCTTGTATTTCTGGAGAGCCGGAAATTTCAGCCTGAGTTCATCGACCGGAAAAGCCTTGGCGAGATTATCGCCTGCCGTCACATGCGTGTTCATGGATTTCTCCCAGATGTCGTGGATTGATGAGGAGGGATGCAGGTGACAACGAGCCTCCCCGTGTTTATGTTTGGCCCAGCTGCCAAATGAGCATTTGATCAAACTTTCAAATGTTCTATTGTGCGGTCGGCATTTGATCAAGGGGAATTGCGTCGGAAGCAGTGGATGACCCGACGCGAGGAGACTTGAAGAGCGCGGCCCGTTATGCGAGGCCTGGTTGTGATTTGAATGGGATCTGAGGGCAAGGATGGCGGATAGCGGGCTTTTGAAGGTCACGTCGCGCGTGACCGTTCAGGACACGGTCTACGAACAGCTGCGCCGGGCGCTGATGTGGGGTTCGTTTGCGCCATCGCAGGCGATCACCATTTCGTCGCTGGCAACCGAGTTCGGTACCAGCCACATGCCGGTGCGCGAGGCGCTGAGAAGGCTTGCGGCGGAAAACGGGCTGGAGATCGGCCATAACGGTTCGGCCCGCGTGCCGGCAGTCTCCCGCGAGCGGCTCGACGATCTCTGCCAGGCGCGCATCGCGCTCGAGGGCCTGGCAACGGAACTTGCGGCCGTCCACATGACTGACGAGGATATCGACCGTTCGGAGGCGCTTGCCCGGGAGCACGAGGAAACCGGCAAGGCCGGCGACGTCTATGGGATGCTGCGCAAGAACCAGGAGTTCCATTTCGGCATCTACGAAGCGTCGCGCTCCGAAGTGCTGCCGCAGCATATCGAGATGCTCTGGCTGCGGTTCGGCCCCTATATGCGGATGCTGACCAAGTATGTGGAAAAGGAATTCGACAAGGGCGTCGTGCACCCGTTCTCGTCCTATCACTTCCGGATCGTCGCCGCACTTCGCGAGCGCAACGGCGCGCTCGCGCGGGACATGATGGTGGGGGATATCCTCGCCACGCAATCGCACCTGCGGGAGATGTCCCCGGAATTGCGGTGACCCCGGCGCCGGGCGCCGGAGTCTTCGTCCAGGGAATGCTTACTGGCCGAGGCCGAGCGAAGCGAGATATTCGACCGAAGCCGGGATCTTCGACTTGTCCTTGATCTCGACGATCAGGCGCGGGTTGCTGGTGAGCTCGGCGAGCGCCTGGAAGACTGACGGCCAGAGGATATTGCCTTCGCCGAGCGCCCAGTGGCGGTCTGCGTAACCGTCGGCATCCTGCAGATGCACGTGCTGCAGGCGGTTGCCTGCTGCCTTCACAAAGTAATCGACCGGCGGAGCGCCGGTGGAGCCATGCGCGTAATGGGCATGGCCGGTATCGATCGACACGGCGACCGCCGGCGAATTGAAGCTGTCGGCGAGCGCCACGCGGATATGCTGGTCGATATCCTCGATGTTTTCCAGAACGATCACGGCGCCGATATCCTCGGCCTGCTTGACGGCATCACGCATCGTGAGATGCACGTGCTCGATGAGGCGCTCGCCCTCGCCCTTGTTGTTGTCGAGATTGTTGTAGGACCAGGTCGTGTAGGGGCTGTGGGCGACCATCTGCGTCGCGCCGATCGAGGCGCAGACGTCGAGGCCCTGCTTCAGGCGCTTGGCAACGACGGCGCGGATATCCGGATCCTGGGAGGCGATGGTGAAGCCCCAGAACGGACCGTGGATGCCGAGACGGCCTTCAAAACCATCCAGCAGCTTCCTGGCGCGCTCGGCTAGCGGCGTCCAGTCGCCGTTCAGAACGTCACCCGTGGTGAAATCCTGGAGTTCGAGATCGCGCTGCTTGTCGAAAAGCCAGTTGCGGTGAATTTCGAGCTCGCCAAGCGTCATGGCGGCGCCGATCACGGGAAGGGAGGACATGGAAAACTCCATTGAACAAAGAAATGTGGGGAGGGGAATGCGCCGGAAGAAAATCCACGCACAGGCCTCCATGTCAGAATTTTGTGTCGGCAATATTACATTTGTAACGCAGGATCATGAAGTTTGCATCCGTGTTCAATTTCATCGAATCGCCAAGATAGCGTCACGGAACTGATACACAGACTGGCCAAATAGCCCCTGCAAATCAGGGGGTCAGTCGTGAGCCGCAGCAATACTTTTCATCATCGCGAACCGGGCCGAGCGGCTTTCATGTCCTCAGCCCGCGCGGGTCGCTTGCTGTTATCAGCTCAAGCTTTCCGAGCCCTCAACCGTCACCGCTCCAACCCGCAGGGGCTGATCGAGCTCGTCCATTAACCCGAAGCCAAAGGACAATTTCCATGGTCAACTTCACCCGCCGCAGCACGCTCGGCCTTGCCGGCGCCGCTGCCGGTTCGCTGATCCTGCCGCGCTTCTCGATCGCCCAGAGCGACAAGCGCCCCTCGATCACCATCGCCGTCCAGAAGATCACCAACAACAACTCGCTGGACGTCTGGCACGAACAGTCGAATGTCGGCGAGCGCGTTTTCTTCCCGAACCTCTGGGAAGGGCTCATCCTGCGCAACTGGATGGGCAACCAAGGTCCGCTTCCGGGTCTCGCAACCGAATGGAAGCGCATCGACGACAAGACGCTGGAACTGAAGCTGCGCCAGGGCGTCAAGTTCCACAACGGCGACGAGCTGACGGCTGACGACGTCGTGTTCTCGTTCTCCAGGGAACGCGTGTTCGGCAATACCGAGCCGGCCGGCGGCAAGACGATCTTCGAATCCGAGCACAAGCCGACCACCGTCAAGGAACTGCCGGCTTCCGTTCCCGGCGTTGGCCGCCGTCTGTGGCCGGCTCTTGCAGGCGTCGAGGCCGTCGACAAGTACACCGTCCGTTTTCACAATGCGACGCCGGACGTCACGATGGAAGGTCGCCTCTATTCCGGCGGCAGCCAGATCACCAACCGTCGCGCCTGGGACGAAGCCAAGTCCTTTACCGAGTGGTCCCGCAAGCCGATCACGACCGGCGCCTACATGGTTGCCGAATACAAGCCGGATGTCTCGCTGACGCTCGTCGCCTTCGATCAGTACTGGGGTGGCCGTCCGCCGCTCGCCCAGATCCGCTTCGTCGAAGTTCCGGAAGTCGCCTCGCGCGTCAACGGCCTGCTCTCCGGCGAATACGACTTCGCCTGCGACCTGCCGCCGGACCAGATCGCCACGGTCAAGGCTGCCAAGGGCTTTGAAGTCCAGAGCTCGACCATCTGGAACCACCGCGTTTCGGTCTTCAACACTCAGAACCAGATCCTTGCCAACCCGCTGATGCGCCGCGCAATGACGCACTCGATCGACCGCAAGGCGATCGTCGAGGCGCTCTGGGCCGGCCAGACGGTCACCCCGGCCGGTCTGCAGTTCGAATCCTTCCGCACCTCGGACATGTTCATCGAGGGCTGGGCCGCTCCAGAATTCAATCCGCAGCTCGCCAAGGACCTCATCAAGCAGGCCGGCTACAAGGGTGACCCGATCCCGTATCGCCTGCTCAACAACTACTACACGAACCAGACGGCCAACGGCCAGATCATGGTCGAGATGTGGAAGCAGGTCGGCATCAACGTGCAGATCGAAATGAAGGAAAACTGGGGCCAGATCCACGATCCGGCAGGCGTCAAGGGCGTCCGTGACTGGTCGGCTTCCAATACGATCAACGACCCGATCACCCCGCTGGTCGTGCAGTTCGGCCCGAACGGCGAAATCCAGCAGAAGAAGGACTGGTCGAACGCCGAAATGAACAAGCTTGCGCAGGTCATGGAAACCTCCACCGACCGCGCGCTGCGCAAGAAGGCGATCGCCCGCATGCTGGAAATCGCCGAGCGCGAAGACCCCGTCTATCAGGTCCTGCACCAGAACGCCGTGTTCACGGGCATGAAGTCGTCGCTCAAGTGGAAGGCCGCTCCGGCCTTTGCGATGGACTTCCGCGCCTCCAACTGGGCGATCTGACCGGATCGTTCTCCTCTGCTCCGGCGACCCTGCGGCCGCCGGAGCATTTGTTTTCAAAAACGGCAATGTCTTCGGTCCGGAAACGGCGGGAGGCGGGAGTATAGCGGGATATGGATAGGGCATCGTCCAATCTGGTGGAGCTGCGTGATCTGAAGGTCGCCTTCGACGGCGTCCAGGTTCTGCACGGCATCGATCTCAATGTGGGCCGGGGCGAAGCAGTCGGTCTCGTCGGAGAATCCGGGTGCGGCAAGTCGGTGACCTGGCTTGCGGCTCTGGGACTGCTTCCCGGCAAGGCAAGCGTCACCGGTTCCGTGCGGCTCGATGGGCAGGAACTCGCAGGCGGCCCCCGCGAGGCCTTCGAACAGGTGCGCGGCGGGCGGATTGCGATGATCTTCCAGGACCCGTCGAGTTCGCTCAATCCGGTGCTGAGGATCGGCCGCCAGATCGTCGAGGCGTTGTCGCTGCATCGCGGCCTGAGGGGTGACCCGGCGAAAAGAGAGGCGCTGCGGCTGCTGGACATGGTGGGCATCCCCGATGCCCGCCGCCGTTTCGATCTCTATCCGCACGAATTTTCGGGCGGCCAGTGTCAGCGTTTGATGATCGCCATGGCGCTTGCCGGCGAACCGGACCTGCTGATCGCCGATGAGCCGACCACCGCGCTCGATGCGACAATCCAGGCGCAGATTCTCGACCTGCTCATCCAGCTCCGGGCCGAAACCGGCATGGCGACGGTGTTCATCAGCCACGATCTCGGCGCCGTTTCCCAGGTCTGCGAACGGGTTTGCGTCATGTATGCCGGCCGGATCGTCGAGGAAGGCAGCGTCGCCGAGCTCTTTTCCGAGCCGCGCCATCCCTATACGCGTGGTCTTTTCGACGCGATCCCGCGGATCGACGGTCCCCGCCAGCGGCTCATTCCGATCCCCGGCACGGTCCCGAACCCGAAACATCTGCCCGAAGGCTGTTCCTTCCAGCCGCGCTGTTTTCGAGCAGTTGAAGCCTGTCGCAGCGAGCGTCCTGTGCTCGATACGTCGGCCGATGGCCGGCAGCTCGCCTGCTTCCGGCCGGTTCAGGCCAATGAACCTGTCGAGCCAAGAGCCAGAGTGACCGAGGACATGCTGCTATGACCGCCCTTATCGAAGCGGACAATCTCGTTCGTATCTACCAGATCCGCCGCGGCGTGTTTGCAAAGGCGCATCCGGTGCGCGCCGTCGATGGCATCTCGCTGGCGCTGAAGCCCGGCGAAACGCTGGGCGTCGTCGGCGAGTCGGGCTCGGGCAAGTCGACCCTCGGGCGGATGCTGCTCGGTATCGACGCCGCACAGGGCGGTGAAGTGCGGTTCGAAGGCAAGCCGATGCCGCACCTGAAGACGCCGGAATGGCGTGCGCTGCGGGCGAAGATGCAGTTCGTCTACCAGGATCCACTGGCAGCGCTCGACCGGCGCGTGACGATCGCAAAGCAGATCGGCGAGCCGCTCGAAATCCACAATCTCATTCCGAAGCAGCACCAGGAAGCCCGGGTCGCCGAACTGATGGCGGCCGTCGGCCTGCGTCCGGATCAGGCTGGTCGCTATCCGCACGAACTGTCGGGTGGTCAGCGGCAGCGCGCCGTGATTGCCCGTGCGCTCGCTGCCCGCCCAAAACTTCTGGTCTGTGACGAGCCAGTCTCGGCGCTCGACGTCTCCATCCAGGCGCAGGTCGTCAACATGCTGCGCGACCTGCAGGAAAAGAACGGCATCGCCATGGTGTTCATCAGCCATGACCTCAAGGTGGTGCGCAATATCGCCGACCGGGTGGCAGTCATGTATCTCGGCAGGATCGTCGAGGAAGCCTCTTCCGACGTGATTTTCCACTCGCCGCAGCATCCCTATACCAAGGCGCTGGTCTCCAGCGTACCGGTGCCGGGCAAGATTCTCGAAGGACGCGTCATTCTTCAGGGCGAACCGCCGAACCCGGCCAATCGTCCGTCCGGTTGCGCCTTCCATCCCCGTTGCGCGCTGGCGCAGGACATCTGCCGCACCGTCGTGCCGCAGCTCCGCCCGATCGGCAATGGCCGCACGGCTGCCTGTCATGTCGTAGCCGGCGAAGCCGCCGCGATTGCAGCCTGAGGAGTTCCTGATGATCCGCTTCATAGCCGTTCGCCTCCTCCGGGCAATGATCACCATCTTTGCCGTCGTCACCTTCGCCTTTGTCGTGCTGCGCATGTCAGGCGACCCGGCGCAGGTCATGCTCGGCCCGGACGTGCCGCAGGAGGCCGTCGATGCGTTCCGTCGCTCCTGGGGGCTCGACCAGCCGCTCTGGATCCAATATCTCGCCTATATCAAATCGATCTTCAGCGGCGATTTCGGCGTATCTATGCGCGATAAGGCGTCGGCGCTGGACCTCGTGCTGCAGCGCGTGCCCGCGACGCTGCAGCTTACCTTGCCGGCGCTGCTCCTGAAGCTGGTTTTCGGCATTCCGGCCGGCGTCTATGCGGCGCTGCATCGCCAGAGTTTTGCCGATCGCGGCGTGATCCTGCTTGCGGTTCTCGGTTTCACGATCCCCTCCTTCGTCATGGGTCTCTTGCTGGTGCTGATCTTCGCGGTCATCCTCGGCGTGCTGCCGTCCGGCGGCCAGGACACCTGGGTGCATGGCATCCTGCCGACGATCACCATGAGCATTGGCGGCATCGGCATCCTCGCCCGCTTCTCGCGCAGCGCGATGATCGAGGTGATGGGCCAGCCCTATATCCGCACCGCTTCCGCCAAGGGCCTGAAATGGCGTGACGTGGTCTGGAACCATGCGCTGCCGAACGCCGCCGTGCCGATCGTGACGATCGTCGGATTCATGGTCGGCTCGCTGATTGCCGGTGCCGTGGTGGTCGAATCGATCTTCTCGTGGCCGGGCATCGGCCGCCTGCTGATCGTCTCGGTCAGCAACCGCGACCTTGCCGTCGTCCAGTGCATCCTGCTGATCATCGCCGCGGCGATGGTGGTTTCGAACCTCGTCGTCGACCTGCTCTACGGTTGGCTCGACCCCCGCCTTCGCTCCAACGCGGCGCATTGAGGACAAAGAGATATGGCTACGATCAATCTTTCGGAAACCTCGCGGACGCCGGGCTGGTATACGACTTCCATCACGCGTCTGCGGCGCAACGTGCCGTTCACCGTCGGGCTCGGCATTCTCTGGCTGGCCGCGATGGTCGTGGTTGCGGTCTTCGCCGACCAGATCCGCCCCTACAATATCACGGCCATGGACCTGTCGAGCCGCCTTTCCCATCCAGGCGCCTTGAAACACCTGCTCGGCACCGACGAACTCGGCCGCGACGTGCTTTCACGCCTGCTCCAGTCGGTCCGGGTATCGCTGATCATCGCCTTCGGCGCGACGATCCTGTCGGCGGTGTTCGGCACGGCGCTCGGTTTCGCGGCGGCGCAGTTCCGGGGTGCGGTCGAACATCTCGTGCTGGTGCTTGCCGATTTCCAGGCGGCGCTGCCGTTCCTGATCATGTCGCTCGCGGTGCTTGCCTTCTTCGGCTCGTCGATGGTGCTGCTCGTCTGCCTGATGGGTTTCTACGGCTGGGAGCGTTACGCCCGCATTGCCCGCGGCCTTGCGATCTCCGCCAGTTCGCAAGGGTATGCGGCCTCCGTCGTGCAGCTCGGGGCGACGCCGGCGCGGGTCTATTTCCATCATATCCTGCCGAACGTTGCCTCGACGCTGATCGTCTCGATGACACTGACCTTCCCGGAAATCATCCTGATGGAAAGCGGCCTTTCCTTCCTCGGTCTCGGCGTGCAGCCGCCTGAGACGAGCCTTGGCAACATGGTCGGTTTCGGCCGCGAATACCTGACGCGCGCGCCGTGGATCATGCTCGCTCCGTCGGTTGTGATCATGCTGACGACCCTTTCGATCAGCCTTGTCGGCGACTGGCTGCGCGATAAGCTCGACCCCACCCTTTCGTAATCTCCGGTGGTTCGCGGCAGCCACTTCCATCGATGCTGCCATTAGCGCTGTGGGCAGATTGCAACGGATGTCGAGGATCCCTGGCGAAACAGCCCCAAGCAGGCCGTTTCATAAACTCGCCACTTGAGTTTCTGCGATCATGCGGCTAAATCTCACGCCACCAGGACCGGGCCCCTCTGACAGTTCATGCTTGAGCTGTGATGTCGGACTGGATGAGTCCAACTTGGGTGCCTGGTGTTCGTGGAAATCATGTGACGGCAACGGCGGTGACCTACGGCAGGCGGAAATGCAGGTCGTGAGCGTCTCAGGTTCGTCTCGGTCCACACGCGGGCACTCCCGCCTTTGAGAGATTGGGTGCCAAATGATGGAAATTTTCAGCGCGGAGGCGTTGTCCGCGCTTCTGCAAGTTATCATGATCGACCTGGTACTGGCCGGCGACAATGCGATTGTCATCGGCCTTGCGGCTGCCGGCCTGCCGAAAGCGCAGCGATCCAAGGCCATTCTGGTGGGTATCCTCGCGGCGACTGTGCTGCGTATCGGTTTTGCGCTCGCCACCACGCAGCTCCTGCAGATCGTCGGGCTATTGCTGGCCGGCGGCGTCCTGCTTCTCTGGGTCTGCTGGAAGATGTGGCGCGAGCTACGCACCCCCCATCATGATCATGAGAATGAAGCGAACGAAGCGCTTCAGAATGCCGATCTCGATGCCGACGGCACGGTTGCCGGCGGGGCTCCCCGCAAGACTTTTGCCCAGGCCGCCTGGCAGATCGTCATTGCCGACGTCTCCATGTCGCTCGACAACGTGCTCGCCGTTGCCGGTGCCGCCCACGAACATCCGACCGTGCTGATTTTCGGCCTGGTCCTCTCGATCGCGCTGATGGGTATTGCGGCAAGCTTCATCGCCCGCCTGCTCAACAAGCATCGCTGGATTGCCTATGTCGGTCTCGCCGTCATCCTCTATGTCGCGCTCGAAATGATCTGGCGCGGCTATCATGAAGTTGCGCCCTATATCGGCGGATAACGTCTTGCGGCGCGGCGGTTCTGCCGCCGCGCCGTTTTCTTCGGGCCTTTAAAGTCCCGTCTCAGCTCGCCAATCGCCGAGCCGCTTTTCCCTGATCTCAACCAAAACTTATGCCGCGTCAGCAGAACCTATTCGTCAGGCTGCCGATCTGCTTTTATGTCTTCATGCCAAGCTGCGGCGCCCATGCGCCGGCCGTGTTGGAGTGGAGGACGCGGGCTCGATTTTGGAGGAGAATGCGCCTGTCCGCCGGGCGCAGCAGATCGACCATCTAGGAAAAGCCATGACCGAACCCTGTTATGATGTCGCCCATCTCGGCCACGTCGAGCTCTATTCAGATCGTTTCGACGAGTCACTCGACTTCTTCACGCGCGTCTACGGGCTGACCGAAAGCGGCCGTGAGGGCGACAGCGTCTATCTGCGCGCCTATGACGACTACGAATTCCACACGCTGAAGCTCACCAGGCATCACACCACCGGTGTCGGTCATATCGCCTATCGCACGTCGTCTGCGGAAGCGCTGGAACGCCGCGTAAAGGTAATCGAGGAAAAGGGCTGGGGCGTTGGCTGGAGCGAAGGTGACCTCGGCCATGGCCGCGCCTACCAGTTCAAGAGCCCCGACGGTCACCTGTTCGAACTCTACTGGGACACCAGGGAATATGTGGCGCCGCCGGAGGAAAAACCGGCGCTGAAGAACATCGCCCAGCGTTATCATGGCCGCGGCGCATGCCCGCGTCGCCTCGACCACGTCAATCTGCTTGCCGCCGATGTCAGCCTGATCCGCGAGTTCATGACCACGGCGCTCGGCAGCCGGGTTACCGAGATGATCCAGCTCGACAACGGCCGCCTCGGCGGCTGCTGGTTCACCATCAACAACAAGACCTATGATCTCGCCTGCTCCGAGGATCATACCGGTTCGCATGGCCGCTTCCACCATGTCACCTATGCCTGCGACCAGCGCGAAGACATCCTGCGCGCCGCCGACATCTTCCTGGAAAACGGCGTGCACATCGAATCCGGGCCGCACAAGCATGCGATCCAGGGCACGTTCTTTCTCTATGTCTGGGAGCCGGCCGGCAATCGCGTCGAGCTCGCCAATGCAGGCGCGCGCCTGATCCTTCGTCCCGACTGGAAGCCGGTCGTCTGGACCGAGGCCGACCGCAAGAAGGGCCAGGCCTGGGGCATGAAGACGATCGAAACCTTCCATACGCACGGCACGCCGCCGGTGGCACACAAGTAAGTCAAGAGGCATCCCATGGCAAAGACAGCATTGGTCATCAGCGCCCATTCGGCGGATTTCGTCTGGCGTTGCGGCGGCGCGATCGCGCTTCATGAGGAAAAGGGTTACGACGTCACCGTCATCTGCCTGTCCTATGGCGAGCGCGGCGAAAGTGCCAAGCTCTGGAAGAACCCGGGTATGACGCTCGAAAAGGTGAAGACGGAGCGCCGCAGGGAAGCAGAAAACGCCGCAAAGGCACTCGATGTCACCGACATCCAGTTCTTCGATCTTGGCGACTATCCGCTGGTCGTCGACCAGGACGCCAAGTTCAAGCTGGTCGATGTGATCCGCAAGGTGCAGCCAGAATTCATGCTCTCCCACTCTAAGTGGGACCCCTACAATACCGACCATATGTATGCGACGCAGGTGGCGATCGAGGCACGGATGATCGCCCAGGCCTGGGGCCACAATCCGGGTGAGAAGATTCTTGGGGCGCCGCAGCTCTACCTGTTCGAGCCGCACCAGACCGAACAGATGGAATGGAAGCCGGACGTCTTCCTCGACATCTCGCCCGTCTGGGACAAGAAGTGGGCGGCCATCCAGTGCATGGAAGGCCAGGAACACCTCTGGGACTTCTACAAGAACGTCGCCGAGAACCGCGGCAACCATTTCATGCGCAATTCCGGCGGCCAGGCCAGCGGCCGCAAGTCCACCCATGCGGAAGGCTTCCAGTCGGTCTTCCCGCGCACTGTCGATGAACTCTAAGGGGGATGAGCTTTGATGTCGGTCGTCGTCCAGAACATCGAACGCGCGGATCAGTCGGTCATCGACCGGCTGGCTGCCTGCGGCGTTGCAACCGTCCATGAAGCACAGGGTCGCAGGGGCCTGCTTGCCAGCTACATGCGACCGATCTATCCGGGCGCGCGCCTTGCAGCGAGTGCCGTCACCATTTCGGCCCCTCCGGGCGACAACTGGATGCTGCACGTGGCGATCGAGCAGCTGAAAGCCGGCGACATCCTGCTGCTCGCTCCGACCAGCCCCTGCGAGGACGGCTATTTCGGTGACCTGCTTGCCACCTCCGCCCAGGCGCGTGGCTGCAAGGGCCTGATCATCGATGCCGGCGTGCGTGACGTGGTCGATCTTACCGCGATGAAATTCCCGGTCTGGTCGAAGGCGGTCTTTGCCCAGGGCACCGTCAAGGAGACGCTCGGTTCGGTCAACATCCCGGTCGTCTGTGCCGGCGCCTATGTTCGCCCCGGCGACGTGATCGTTGCCGATGACGACGGTGTCTGCGTGGTTGCCCGCGAGGAAGCCGAAGCGGTTGCCAAGAAGGCGGAGGCCAGGGTCGCTGCCGAAGAGGACAAGCGCAAGCGGCTCGCCGCCGGTGAACTCGGCCTCGATATCTACGACATGCGCGGCAAGCTCGCCGAAAAAGGCCTGAGGTATATCTAAAGCGGTGGAGGCCGCTTTCCCTTCTCCCCACAGGGGAGAAGAAGGGAGATTGAGATGACTGACACTGAAACCGGCGTGCGCTGCATGTGGATGCGTGGCGGAACATCCAAGGGCGGATATTTTCTCGCCTCCGACCTGCCGGCCGATCGCGACAACTTCCTGCTGCGGGCGATGGGCTCGCCCGATGCCCGCCAGATCGACGGCATGGGCGGCGCCCATCCGCTGACCTCGAAAGTGGCCGTGGTTCAAAAATCCGAGCGGGAAGGCGTCGATGTAGACTATCTCTTCCTGCAGGTCTTCGTCGACCAGCCGATCGTCACCGATGCGCAGAACTGCGGCAATATCCTTGCCGGTATCGGGCCTTTCGCAATCGAGCGCGGGCTGGTGCCGGTCAAGGGCGACAGGACCGAAGTCTCGATCTTCATGGAAAACACCGGGCAGATCGCCATCGCGACGATCGAAACGCCCGGCGGCCGGGTGACTTACAAGGGCGAGGCCCGGATCGACGGCGTGCCGGGCACGTCCGCGCCGGTGCCGATCGTGTTCGCCGATACGGCCGGTTCCTCCTGCGGCGCGCTGCTGCCGACCGGAAATGCGGTCGACGTGATCGAAGGCGTCGCCTGCACGCTGATCGACAACGGCATGCCCTGCGTCGTCATGCGCGGCGATGTGCTCGGCATTACCGGCACCGAGAGCCCCAAGGATCTCGAGGCGAACCAGGAACTGCGCGCCAGGCTGGAGGCGATCAGGCTGAAGGCCGGGCCTATGATGAACCTCGGCGACGTTACCAAAAAATCCGTTCCGAAGATGACCATGGTTTCGGCGCCGACGGCGGGCGGAGCGATCTCGACCCGGACCTTCATCCCGCATACGTGCCATGACGCGATCGGCGTGCTCGGCGCGGTCAGCGTTGCGACCGCCTGCCTTCTGCCGGAAGGCCCGGCTTCGGAACTGGCCGTCATTCCAGACGGCGACGAGAAGCTGCTGTCGGTCGAGCATCCGACCGGCGAGATGAGCGTCATCGCCACCATGAAAGATGGCGAGGTCTATCGTGCGGCCGTGCTGCGCACGGCGCGCAAGCTTTTCGACGGCGTGGTTTTCGGCGACTGAGAGCGGGATACGGGCATGAGGATCGCATTTCTGGGTTTTGGCGAAGCGGCACGCGCCTTTCACGACAGCCTGGCGCCGAAACTGCAGGATGGCGAGTTCTGTGCCTATGACCTGCTGCTCGACAATGCCGACAGGGCGGGCGAGATGCAGGCGGCGATGACAGGCCGCGACGTCCGGCCGAAAGCTTCGCCTGCGGGTCTTGCCGATGCCGAGTGGATCTTCAGCGCGGTCACGGCCGACCAGAGCCTCAAGGCGGCCCAGTCCATCGCGCCGTATCTCGGTCAGGGCGCGCTGCTGATCGACATCAATTCCGTCTCCCCTGGCCGCAAACGCGAGACTGCCGCGCTGATCAACGAGACCGGCGCCGACTATCTCGACATGGCCGTCATGGCCCCCGTCCATCCGAAGGGCCATGCGACGCCGGTCCTGCTCGCCGGCAAAAACGCCGTCGAGCTTCTGGAGCGCTTTCAAAGCCTGGGCTTCAGCGCCGAAGTTGCGGGTGAGGCGGTCGGTGCGGCGACGGCCATCAAGATGGTGCGCTCCGTGTTCGTCAAAGGCCTGGAAGCGATTACCGTCGAGGCGCTGCTGGCGGCAGAGGCGTCGGGCTGTTTCGAGGAAATCCTGGCTTCGCTTTCCGGCAGCTTTCCGGGCCTCGACTGGTCGAAATTCCCTGACTACCAGTTCGAACGTACAACCCGCCACGGCCGCCGCAGGGCTGCCGAGATGCGGGAAAGCGGTGTCACGCTCGATGCGCTGGGGCTGAACGGTGGCCTCGCCCGCGAGATCGCCGCGGTCCAAGACGAGATGGCGGCAAGCGGCGTGAAGCCGGCCGACGATCTCAGGGATACGGTCGCGCGGGTTCTTTCGGCTCGGCGCGAAGGCAAATAAGGCCGTCTCTTCAGGGCCTTCCTTGTATACGCGCCGTTCGTTTCCGCCCGAAATACCCGCTGTCATCCACAGCCTGAAACCCCTGTATACATGAGGCTTGGCCAATCCATCAGATATGGCTAAGATTTGTGATCGACAGGCGGAAGTTGTGCGCCTTGTCCGGGCAAAGGTGCGGATTTGGAAGAGACCTCGAGAACGACCCACACGATGCGCGCGCTGATGGAGTTGCGCAAGAAGATCCTGAGCGGCGATTATCCCGGCGGCACCCGGCTTTTCGAGGTGTCGCTGGCCGAAACGCTGCAGATTTCCCGAACGCCGGTGCGAGAGGTGATGTCGCGCCTTGCGGAAGAGGGGTTGCTGGACCGGCTGGCGAATGGCGGTTTCGTGGTCCGCAGCTTCACCTATGCGGATGCCGTCGACGCGATCGAGCTGCGCGGCGTGCTGGAAGGGACCGCGGCGCGGCTTGCGGCGGAACGCGGCGTCTCGCAGGCGGGGCTGGATCAGCTTCGGGAAATCCAGGCCAGGCTCGACGATTGTTTCGGCGAAGCTGCGGACGATGTGGATCTGGAAGCTTATTCGGAGGCGAACGCAAGGTTTCATGTGGTGCTGGTCGAGCTTTCCGGCAGCACCGTTATCCAGCGCGAGGTTGAGCGGGCGACACGGCTGCCGTTCGCCTCACCATCGGCCTTCCTGTCAGGTCGGGCTCACGTGGCGGCCTTCCGCCAGTCGCTGCATATCGCGCAGGAACAGCATCGCACATTGGTGTCGGCGATTGCCGGGCGCGAGGGCGCGAGGGCCGAATTCATCGCCCGCGAGCATGCCCGCATCGCCCGCAAGAACCTCGAATACGCCGTATTCGAGGACCCCGAGCTGATGCTGACCGTTCCGGGCCTGGTGCTCCTCAACTCCTGAGACCCGACTGCCTGCCGCAGGTTTTTGATGGTCGGAAGCCTTCGGTTTACTATCCGGAGGTGATCATCAGCCTGCCGAATATTTCCCCTTGAATTTGTCTCGCGATGCCGTCATGTATACACGACATCGCAAGCCACAGACAAACCATAGGGAGGAATTCCGTGACTCAGGCCAATCTCACTCAAGTTTTGAAGGATGCGGGTAACACCGTCGAGCATCTGCGCAACTCCAAGACCGGCATCTATGTATACCCGGTCGTCGCTCCGGAGTTCTCTAACTGGCGTTCGGAGCAGGCTGCATGGCGTGAAGGCGCCGTTCTTTTCGACCAGTCGCATCACATGGACGAACTGGTCGTCGAAGGCCCGGATGCTGCCAAGTTCCTCGAAAGCCTGTCGATCAACAGCTTCGCCAATTTCGGCGTCGATCGCGCCAAGCACTATGTTCCGGTCACGCCGGCCGGCCACGTCATCGGCGACATGATCATCTTCCGCGAAACCGAAGAGAAGTTCGTTCTCGTCGGCCGCGCGCCGACCGCCAACTGGCTGCTCTACAATGCCTCGCTCGGCAAGTTCAACGTCAAGCTGACCCACGATCCGCGTTCGCCTTCGCGTCCGGATGGCAAGCTCGTCACCCGCATCCACTACCGTTTCCAGATCCAGGGTCCGGATGCGCCGAAGGTCTTTGAAAAGATGAACGGCGGCCCGATCCCGGAGATCAAGTTCTTCCACGTCGACTGGATCAATGTCGGCGGCCGCAAGGTCCAGGCCCTGCGTCATGGCATGGCCGGCGCTCCGGGTCTCGAAATCTGGGGTCCTTATGCGGAGAAGGACGAAGTCCGCGCCGCCATCCTGAAGGCAGCGGAAGAAGCCGGCGTCGATCTGCGCCCGGTCGGCAGCCGCGCCTACGCCACCAACACCTTGGAATCCGGCTGGATCCCGTCGCCGCTTCCGGCGATCTATACCGGTGACGAACTGCAGGCTTATCGCGACTGGCTTTCTGCCCAGAGCTATGAAGCCTCGGGCTCGATCGGCGGCAGCTACGTCTCCGACAATATCGAAGACTACTACCTGAACCCCTACGAGCTGGGTTACGGCGTCTACGTCAAGTTCGACCACGACTTCGTCGGTCGCGCCGCCGTCGAAAAGCAGAAGGCGACCCCGCAGCGCCGCAAGGTCACCTTCGAGTGGAATTCCGACGACGTCGTCAAGGTCATCGCTTCGGCCTTCCAGCCGGGCGAGCAGGCTGCCAAGTGGATCGACTTCCCGCTTTCCAACTACGCCTCGTCGAGCTTCGACAAGGTCCTGAAGGACGGTAAGGTCGTCGGCCTCTCGATGTTCAACGGCTATAGCTACAACGAGCGTTCCATGCTGTCGCTCGGTGTCGTCGATGCCGACATCAAGGAAAACGACATCCTGACGCTCGTCTGGGGCGAGCCGGATGGCGGCACCTCCAAGACCTCGGTCGAGCAGGGCCACAAGCAGGCCGAGATCCGCGTTCGCGTGGCAGCCGTGCCCTACGCTCAGGAAGCACGTGAAAATTACGCCGAAAGCTGGCGCACCAAGAAGGCCCTCTGATGGTCAGGGCGTGCGAGAAAAGTCTTCTCGCACGCCGCTCCGTCCGTTCTGAGCGGACGTTTTCACTGGCTAAATGGGGGGAGGATCGACAATGGCACTTTTGAATCTGTTCAGGAGCAAGCAGGAAGAGAAGGCCGCGGAGCCAGCCGGCTTCAGGGACCTTATCGACGGCTATTCCATCGAAGTCATGCCGCGCACGGCGGCCAAGATCGACGATTTCAAGGCGCTGCTGCCGAAGGGCACGCGGGTCTATATCGCCCATATCGACGGGACGCCGATCGAGGACATGGTGGAGACTGCAAGGCGCCTCCACGAAGACGGTTTCCCCGTCATGCCGCATTTTCCTTCCCGCATCATTCCAAGCCTTGCGATCCTGGAGGACTGGATCAAGCGCTACAGAAACGAGGCAGGCGTGGACCAGGCGCTGCTGCTCGGCGGCGGCGTGTCGACGCCGGCCGGCGATTTCGACAGCTCCATCCAGCTGATCGAAACCGGCCTGTTCGACCGCTACGGTTTCAAGCGCCTGCATGTCGCCGGCCATCCGGAGGGCAACAAGGATATCGACAAGGACGGCAGTTCCAGGATTGTCGACGAGGCGCTGAAGTTCAAGCAGGCCTATTCCGAACGCACCGATGCGGAGATGGCGATCACCACCCAGTTCGCCTTCGACGCCAAGCCGGTCATCGCCTGGGCAGAGCGGATTGCCGCCGCAGGCGTCAAGCTGCCGATCCACCTTGGGATTGCTGGTCCGACCAAACTGCAGACACTCATCAAGTTTGCCATCGCCTGCGGCGTCGGCCCGTCGCTCGGCGTGCTGCAGAAGCGTGCCATGGATATCAGCAAGCTGCTGGTTCCTTACGAGCCGACTGAAGTGCTGACCGACATCGCCAACTACAAGACCGCCCATCCGGAAAGCCTGATTGAGAAGATCCATGTCTTCCCGCTCGGCGGCATTCGTGCCAGCGCGGAATGGATGAACGAACAGCAGACCGGCGAGCGCAACGTCGCACCGTGATTTAACCGAAGCGGGACAGGCGATAGGCTTGCCCCGCTTGACCCGCTGCCGGGAGGAGACCGGCAGGGGAGGACAGATACGTGGACTATCCCAATCTGCGCCACATTCGTCTTTTCTGCGCCTGCCTGCGCACCGGCTCGCTGACGCAGGCGGCTGATGTCGTCGGCGTTACTCAGCCTGCGGCGTCGCAGGCGATTTCCCGTCTCGAAGACCTTTTCGGCACCCGGCTTCTCGAGCGCGGTTCGGGGCATGCCATGGCGACGCCGGCAGGCCGCGTCGTTCAGGCTCGTTCGCTGCGCGCGCTTGAACTTATTCGTACCGGTTGCCAAAAACTCCAGGCGGATACGGGGTCGCGAGGCTCCGCCGCCGACGCAAGGCTGACCATCTCCCACCTGCGCGCCCTGCAGGCGTTTGCCCAGACCGGAGGGTTTCCGGGTGCGGCGCGCATCCTCGAACAATCGGGTGCCGCGGTTCAGCGCACGGCGCGCAATGCCGAGGCGATCTTCGGCACGAGCCTCTTCGAAGCCGACGGCCGCGCGACGCGGTTCACGAGCGCCGGCCGTGCCGTTGCCCGCTGGGCCGGCCTTTCGCTGAAAGAGCTCGGCAACGCCACCGAGGAAGTGCAGGAACTGCGCGGCAAGTTCGACGGCCTGGTATCGATCGGGGCGCTGCCGATGGCGCGCACCACCATCGTGCCCGACGCAATCGCCTCGCTGTCCCTCACCCATCCGCTGGCGCGGTTCGAGATCCTCGAAGGCAGCTACGAGCAGCTGCTCAGCGATCTGGAAATGGGGCATATCGATTTTCTGATCGGTGCGTTGCGCAGCCGCCTGACGCCGTCGCTTGTGCAGGAACCGCTTTTCGATTTCCGGCTGGCGGTCGTCGCCGGTGCCGGTCATCCGCTTTCCGGCAAGACGGATGTCTCGCTTGCCGAACTTGCCTCCTACCCATGGGTCGTGGCACGCAAGGGTACGCCCAACCGCAGCACCTTCGATGCGCTGGCGGCGCAGTTTTCCGATGGACCGCAGATGCAGGGAACCGTCGAGACCGGTTCGCTGACGGCATTGCGCGGTATCCTGATGCAGACGGACCGGCTGGCGCTGCTCTCCCGCCACCAGCTCCGGCATGAGCTGAAGGCCGGGTTCCTGACGCTTCTGAATTATGAAGTGCCCGGAAAACCGCTGTCGATCGGCGTCACCACCCGCCGCAACTGGCAGCCGACCGCACTTCAGGCCGAATATCTGGCAGCGATCCGCCGCGTGGTTGCGACGGAGGAGACGGTCAGCGCTCCAGATGGTGCCCGCCTTCCCGCGCTCAAGGCCGCCGAGTAGCGCCACTTGCCATTGCAGTTTTCGGGATTATCGTTATTGCCGAATGTCCGGCCGGTCTGATGTCACGCGCCGCCAGCAGGGAGCGGGAGCATCTTTGAGAAAAAAGGCCGTCAACAGTCTCGAGCGCCTGCAGGCAGTCCTTGAGGTTTTCACCGAGGATCGTCTGGAATGGACGCCGGAAGAGCTGATGGAGGAGCTGGGTTATAGCCGGCCGACGCTCTACCGTTATCTGAAGATCCTGAAAGAGAGCGGTTTTCTGACCTCCATGCCGAATACCGGCTTCACGCTCGGGCCGCGGGTGGTGGAGATGGATTATCTTTTAAGGAAATCCGACAACCTCATCCTCTCCGGCACGCCCTATCTCCAGAAGCTCGCCGGGCGATATGAATGCACCGCGCTTCTGGTGCGCTGGTACGGCGAAAAGATCCTCTGCGTCGATTCGATAAGTTCCAGCCATGAGGCGATCAGCAGCTATCCGCGCGGTCGGCCGATGCCGCTCAGCCGCGGCGCGATCGGCCGGTCCATCGTCGCCTTCCTGCCGCGCCGCAATCTGGTGCCGCTGATCACGCGCACGCTCGACGAATGGCAGGCGGCGGGCGCCGGCGACACCGTGGAAGCGGTCCTGGACGGCCTGAAGTCCGTTCGCAAGAAGGGCTATGCCGTGGCCTATGGCGAAGTGACGCCCGGCGTCGTCGGCTTCGCAGCGCCGATCTTCGACGCGGGGCAGAGCCCGATTGCAAGTTTTTCCGTAACGATCGCCCAGGATCATGTCGGCGGCCCCCTCGCAGAGAAGATCGGTCATGAAGTCCTGCTTGCAGCCGGCGAGATCAGCGCCGCGCTCGCCTCGCATCGACATAGAATTTCCAGCCGATAATCTCATATTACAAGAAAATGTGTTGACTTTCGGCGCCTGCCTTCGCATCTTGCCGCGGCGGAGCGTGGCTGGACCTTGGCAGTTCTCCGCTTGCGGATTTTTTAAACCCCTCAGGGCACTGGACATCCCTTAAGTTCGCGGTGCCGCAGCAGGACAGGCAGGAGGAGCATTCCATGAAGAAGATCGACGCTTTCAACCATATCTGGCCAAAGCCCTTTTTCGACAAGCTGATCGGCTATATCGGCACGATGACCGACGTCACCATGCGCTCGGGCGCGGTGCCGATGATGACCGATCTCGACCGTCGTTTCCAGGTGATGGACATGTTCGGCGGCGACTACCAGCAGGTCCTGTCGCTCGCTTCGCCGCCGCTCGAAAAGCTGGCCGGCCCCGAGCGCGCCTATGACCTCGGCCGGATCGGCAACGATTCCCAGAAGGAACTCTGCGACAAATATCCGGAGCGCTTCCCGGCCTTCATCGCCACCGTGCCGATGGAAAACCAGGAATGGATGATGGCGGAAACCAAGCGGGTCGTCGAAGATCTCGGCGCTTGCGCGGTCCAGATCTTCACCAACTACAGCGGCAAGCCGCTCGACCTGCCGCAGTTCGAGCCCTTCTTCGAATATATGGCCAAGTCCGGCAAGCCGGTCTTCCTGCATCCGTCGCGCGGCGCCAACTTCCCGGACTACCTGACCGAAGACCGCTCGGAATACGAGATCTTCTGGACCTTCGGCTGGCCCTATGAAACCTCGGCCGCGATGGCACGCCTCGTCTTCTCGCGCATCTTCGACAAGTACAAGGGTCTCAAGGTCGTCACCCATCATGCCGGCGGCATGGTGCCCTTCTTCGAAGGCCGCGTCGGAGCGGGCTGGGACCAGATGGGCAAGCGCACGTCCGACCGCGACCTCTCGACCGTGCTGAAGGCCCTCGAGCGCCCGCATCTCGAATACTTCAAGGAATTTTATGCCGATACGGCGAGCTTCGGTTCGACCAAGGCAATCGAGCACGCCATCGAATTCTTCGGCGAAGACCGCGTGCTGTTCGCATCCGACGCGCCGTTCGATCCGGAAGGCGGCCCGATGTATATCCGCGAGACCATCAAGGTTCTCGACAACATGGACATCTCCGACGCCACTCGCCAGAAGATCTACGAAGGCAATGCCAAGAAGCTTCTCGGCCTGAAGTAAGGGGTCGGTTTTCGCATTTATCCAATGCGCGGGCGGCAAACGCCCGCGCATTTTTTATTGTGAGAGGCGGTCGATATAACGCTTGGCGGAGCGTGCGACGATCGCCTGTCCATCCTTTCGGACATTCTGGTGCGAAAAGGCACCGTAGATGCGCTCGAAGGGCCAAAGTGCCAGCCGCTCCGCGACATCGGCAACTTCAGCGGCACTCAGCGGCAGCATGTTGGGATAGCTCCACATGAAGGAGACATGGTCGGTGCCGGGCGTGACCTGGACGATATCGCCAGCCAGCAGCACGCCCTTGCCGTCCTCGCCCGTCCAGTGCAGCACGGTGCCGCCGGCAAAGTGGCCGCCACCATGCACCAGCGTAACGGAAGAGGAGAGCACCAGCGCATCCTCGTCCCACAGCCGGACATGATCCGAGGGACGGCAGATCCATTCCTTGTCGGCCGCATGCAGGTAGATCGGCGCATCGAAGGCCGCTGCCCAGTCCTGCATGGTCGTGTAATAATGGGGGTGGGATATCGCGATGGCGCTGAGACCGCCCAGCGCCTGGACGATCGCCTTGGTCGCGTCGTCCAGCAGCGCGATGCAATCCCACAGGATATTTCCCGCCGGCGTCCGCAGCAGCAGGGCGCGCTGGTTGATCGCGAAGGCGGGAACGGTCTGGATCTCCATCAGGTCCGGCTCGAGCTGCCTCCAGGCATTCCGGTGCGTCCGCGCAAGCTTTTCCGTCGTGGTCCAGACCTGCCCGGAGGGCGGCACATACTGACGCTCGTCCGCGCAGATGGGGCACCTTTGCGGCGCGTCCTCAGCCTCCTCGAAGGACGTGCCGCAGGCGCCGCAGAGAAAAATCGACATCGAAACCTCCCTCGGGACCTTCTGTGGGCCCTGTCATGAATTTGACAACAAACGATATTCGTCAAGGGAAGGGAAGTCCCGGCGTCGCTGGCGTCTTCCAGCCGGAACCGCTCATATTCTCCCGGAAGGATTCACGTTTTCCAAAGGCCGGTGCGATAGGGTCAGGCGGATTTGTTCCACGCCCCGAGGATCGGATGACGGCCGCGAAGACGCCAAGGCTGCTGAACCTGGATATCCTGCGCCTCGTCTCGGCGCTGATGGTGCTGACGTTCCATTACGGTTTCCGCATGAGGATTTCCGGTGAAGGCGGTGGCATCGGGTTTCCGGAACTCGCGCCTTTCGCCATGTGGTTCGATATGGGCCTGCTGATCTTCTTTGCGATTTCCGGCTATGTCATCACCATGTCGGCGGAAGGGCGCTCGGCCTATGATTTCGCGGCTGGTCGTTTCGCGCGGCTCTGGCCGACCTTCATCGTCTGCGCGACGATCACCGCCGCCGTGCTCGCCGTCTGGCATGTGCCGACCCTCGATCCGCCGACGGTCAGGCAATGGCTGGCGCATGTGGTGATCATCTCGCGCGGCCTCGGCCAACCGTTCCTTGACGGTGCCTATTGGACGATCGCCTACGAAATCATCTTCTACTTCTGGGTTTTCCTGCTGATCGCCACCGGCTTTTTCGAGCGCGGCTGGCGCGTTGTCGTGCCGGCATGGCTGGCGATTTCCGTCGTCAACGAGGCCTTTATCGGCAGCGGCGCGATCCAGAAACTGCTGATCACCGAATATTCCGGCTATTTCGCCTTCGGTCTGGCGCTCTACAAGGTTAGGCAGCGCGCTTCCCTGTCAAGCCTCTGCGTGCTCGCTGCCGCAGTCTGCTGGGCAATCGCCACGCCCTTCCTGACCGAACCGGATTTTGTCGCAACATATGCATTGAGCCGCAACGCTGTCGGGCTCGCCCTCATTGGGCCATTGGCCCTTGCAGCGGTTGCGGTCTGCGTGGCGGCCCCGTCGCTGCGCATTTCTCCGGCATTGGCGGTCGGGCTCGGCGGTCTTACCTATCCGCTCTACCTGCTGCATCAGAATATCGGCTATGCCGTATTTGCCCGTTTCGGGACCGAGCAGAACCGCTGGCTCGTCGCTCTGGGTTTGATCGCCGTCCTGCTTTTTGTTGCCTGGATCATCGCACGGACCATCGAACCGTCGGCACGGCGGGCGATCATCCGCGCCGCGGGTCATCTTCGCGAAGGTCTCGGCCGCCTGAGACAGCGGACCGCCTGATCCGGATTGACGGGCATATTTTACCCGGATAAATCTGCGTCTCAATTTCGAGGAAGCAGATGGCAGATTTTCATTGGACAGCTTTTCGAGGCGAAAACCGCATCGCGAGCGGATCACCGGCCGAGGTCGTGACGGCGATCAAGGGTGAACATGGAAGCGTCCTGGTTTTTGACGATGCGACGGGAAAGCCGGTCGATCTCGACCTCCGCGGCACACTCGAAGACTGTCTCGGTCGCCTTCCCAGGGATATTGCGGAGCCGGTGGAACGGCGGCCCGGGCGCCCCAAACTTGGCGTGGTGCCGCGCGAGGTGACGCTGCTGCCGCGGCATTGGGAATGGCTCGGCCAGCAGCCGGGCGGCGCGTCGGTTGCTCTGCGCAGGCTCGTCGATGCGGCGCGTGCAGCCGGCAGTTCTGGAGATGATCGGCGCCGCGCTCAGGAGACCGCCGATCGTTTCATGCGGGCGCTCGCTGGGGATCAGCCGGGATACGAAGAAGCGGCGCGGGCGCTTTATGCCGGACAGGAGGGCCGCTTCAAGGAACTGACGGACAGTTGGCCGATCGACGTCCGGGACCATGCCCGATACCTCGCCCGAGCCGCATTCGAAACCAGCCCGGCAGGTGCGAAATAACTTTCTCATTGCGGCATATCGGCGAAAATGCGCGGACATCGGGCATTTCTGAGCGGTTATGTACTTTTTGAACATGTTCTGTCCGCGATTGAACATGGACCGAACGAAAACCGCACCGTAAGTTGTTCGAGTCACCGGGGAGGGTGGCTCGGAGGAGCAATTTATGGATCGCATGAAGAACAAGGTCATTCTCGTTTTCGGCGCCGGTTCGGTCGGCCCGGGTTTCGGGAACGGCAAGGCCGCTGCCGTCGCCTATGCCCGCGAGGGCGGCAGCGTCGTCTGCGTCGACGTCAATCTCGATGCGGCTAGGAATACGCTCGACGTCATCGAATCCGAAGGCGGCACGGGCCTGGCGCTCGCCGCCGACGTCACCCAATCCTCCGATATTGCCGTCGTCGTCGAAAGGACCATGGAGCGCTTCGGACGTATCGACGTGCTGCACAACAATGTCGGCATCAACCTGCCGGGCGGGGCAGCTGAGGCGACCGAAGAGAGCTGGCGCAAGGTGATGGACGTCAATCTGACCAGCGCCTTCCTCACCTGCAAGGCCGTTCTGCCGATCATGGAGAAGCAGGGTGGCGGGGCGATCATCAATATTTCCTCGCTCGCCTCCATCCGATGGACCGGCTATCCCTACGTTTCATATTATGCATCGAAGGCGGCACTGAATCACTTCACGCGCGCGATTGCGATCGAATATGCGGCCAAGGGCATCCGCGCCAATGCGATTCTGCCGGGCGTGATGGACACGCCGCATATCCAGAAACAGATCAGTGGCTACTATGGCTCTCCTGACGAGATGAAAGCCAAAAGGGATGCGCTTTCGCCGATGAAACGCCAGGGAGACGGCTGGGACATCGCCTGGGCCTCGGTTTTCCTTGCTTCCGACGAGGCGAAATACATTACGGGGGTCGAGCTCCCGATCGATGGCGGGCTGCATGTGACCGTGTCCGGCAGTTTGAATTGAGGCAATTGCAGGCCCCGCCAGATGAGATCCACGATGTGGATCAGTTTTAAAATTTTTTGCTCTGGTGACAAATTTATGCTTGCCTAATCTGCTGGTCTTCAGCAAACTCCGGCAACTTGAAGAAGAATAAGATCCAGATCATGGACCACTGCGGATGGCTGGAGGAGCCGGACGCCGGGAGGAGAAGCGGTCACGCCGGAGAGGGGTGTGGTCCGCATGGATTTGCGGTTTGATCCGCGATCGATCCGGAGCGTTTCTCCCGTCTGTCCCCTGCGCAGCACAGAGGAGGATGACGTGTGACGGCAGCCCGTAATACGATCGAGCCCATGGACGAGGCTTCGCTGCTCGCCGGCCTCGAAGGCGTGGCGCCGCAGCAGAGCGGTTCCGTCTGGATGCGGCCGGTAGAGGCGGTTGCCGCAGCACTTCTCGTCGGCATCATCGCGCTTTTGCTGGCCGGGGTCATTTCCCGCTATGTCTTCTCGCTGCCGATCGTCTGGATCGACGAGGTGGCGTCGATCTCCTTCCTCTGGCTTGCCATGCTCGGTTCTGCCATGGCCGTCGATCGCAGCGAACATCTGCGGCTGACGCTTTTCGTCGGCATGCTACCGGAGAAGGTGCATGCGCTGGCGAACACGCTCGCCCTGCTGCTGATGGCGCTCTTCCTCGGCGTGATGCTGCGCCCGGCTTATGAATACGCGATCGAGGAATCCTACATCACCTCGGCTGCGCTCAACATTCCGATGAGCTTTCGCGCCGCGGCCCTGCCGGTCGGCGTCGGGCTGATGCTGATCCTCGCCGTCGCCAATGCGTTAAAGGGATCGAACCTCAGGCAGGTCGCGATCTCCGTGGCGGTGATTGCCGCTGTGACCGCGCTGCTCTGGCTCGTCGGACCGAGCCTCAAGCAGATCGGCAACTGGAATATCCCGATCTTCCTCGTCGGTTTCGTGGCGCTGTTCCTGGTTCTCGGCGTGCCGATTGCCTTCTGTTTCGGCCTGGGGACGCTGGCTTTCCTGACTTTTACCACCTCCGTGCCCGTATTCGTGATGATCGGCCGCATGGACGAGGGCATGTCGAGCATCATCCTGCTCTCGGTGCCGATCTTCGTGCTGCTTGGCTGCGTGCTCGATGCGACCGGCATGGGCAGGGCGATCGTCGAGGTTCTGGCCTCGCTGCTCGGCCATGTCCGCGCCGGCATGTCCTATGTCCTGCTCGGCTCGATGTTCCTGGTGTCCGGCATTTCAGGCTCCAAGGTCTCCGATATGGCGACGGTGGCGCCGGCGCTGTTTCCAGAAATGAAACGCCGCGGCCACAAGCCGCCGGAGATGATTGCGCTTCTGGCAACCGGCGCGGCGATGGCGGAAACCGTGCCGCCGTCGATCGTCCTGATCGTGCTCGGGTCCGCGGCAGGCGTTTCGATCGCCGGGCTGTTCACGTCGGGTTTCGCGATCGCCATGGTCCTGCTTCTGGTGCTTGCCATCCTGGCGCGCTGGAAGGCGAGGCACGAATCCATGGCCGGCGTGCGCGGGGCGCCGCTTTCGGTGATCAAGAAAGCGTTTCTGGTTGCCGCTCCGGCGCTGGTATTGCCCTTCCTGATCCGCACGGCTGTCGGCGAGGGGATTGCCACTGCGACCGAGGTTTCGACGATCGCCGTTCTCTACGCGATGATCATCGGCGCGACGCTTTATGGCGGCATCAGCCTGAAGAAGCTCTATTCCATGCTGGTGGAGACGGCAGCCCTTTCCGGCGCGATCCTGATGATCCTGGGGGCCGCCTCCGCAATGGCCTGGGCGCTGACCCAGACCGGGTTTGCGGCGCAGCTTGTGCAGGCGGTCCAGGGGCTGCCGGGTGGATGGATGACCTTCATGGGCGTCACCATCCTGATCTTCATGGTGCTTGGCTGCGTGCTGGAAGGCCTGCCGGCGATCGTGCTGATGGCGCCGATCATGTTTCCGGTGGCCCGCTCGCTCGGCATCAACGACATCCACTATTCGATGGTGGTGGTGACGGCCATGAATATCGGCCTGATGACGCCGCCGATCGGCATCGGTTTCTACATCGCCTGCAAGATCGGCAATGTCTCGCCGGATGACGCCATGAAGGCCATCTGGCCCTATATCGGCGCGCTGATGATCGGCCTCCTGGTGATTGCAGCCGTGCCCTATTTCTCGACGGTTTTCCTTTGAACGCCGTGAGACCAAAAAGACCTGGGAACTGAAATCGGAGGAGGATTTCATGAACGTCAATCGCAGAACGCTTCTTTTGGGCGCGGCCACGACCGGCATCGCCACCACCTTTTCGATCCGAACACGGCCGGCAAACGCCGCCGAATTCACCTACAAGTTCGCCAACAACCAGGCGCTGACGCATCCAATGAACGTCCGCGCCAAGGAAGCCGTCGCCAAGATCCTGGAGGAGAGCGGCGGCCGCATGGCCATCAACATCTTCCCGTCGAGCCAGCTCGGCGCCGACACCGACATGCTGAACCAGGTGCGCTCCGGCGGCGTCGAAATGTTCAGCCTGTCGCCGATCATCCTGTCGACGCTCGTGCCGAATGCTTCGCTCAACGGCGTCGGTTTCGCCTTCCCGAGCTATGACAAGGTCTGGCCGGCGATGGACGGTGAACTCGGCAAATATGTTCGCGCCGAGATCGAGAAGAAGGGCCTGCTGACGCTCGACAAGATCTGGGACAATGGTTTCCGGCAGATCACCTCGTCCAAGGGGCCGATCACTACGCCGAAGGATCTCGAAGGCTTCAAGATTCGCGTGCCGGTGAGCCCGCTCTGGACCTCGATGTTCACCGCCTTCGGGTCGGCGCCCGCCAGCATCAATTTTGCCGAGACCTATACGGCGCTGCAGACCGGCATTGTCGACGGGCAGGAAAACCCGCTCGCCATCCTGACCACGGCCAAGCTGTTCGAGGTGCAGAAATACGTCTCGATGACCAACCACATGTGGGACGGTTTCTGGATCCTCCTCAACCGCCGCTCCTGGCAGGCGCTGCCGGCGGATCTGCAGGGGATCGTCTCGAAGCACTTCAACGCCGCCGCCGAGCTGCAGCGCAAGGACGTGATGGGCCTCAACGCCACCGTTCAGGCAGAACTCGAGGCCAAGGGCATGAAGTTCAACAAGCCGGACGGCGCGCTTTTCCAGGAAAAGCTGCGCGCTGCGAATTTCTACAAGGACTGGAAGGCGAAATATGGCGACGAGGCCTGGGCCATTCTCGAAAAGGCCATCGGCAAGTCGTTGAGCTGATCGGTGGCGGACATGCATCGGGTGGGAAGCGGCCTATGGAACAAGTGATCGAAAACCTGTCTGGTGTTCGGGAAAGTGCTGCTTCCGGCTCGGGTGCGCAGGCGGTGGAGCGGGCGTTGCAGCTTCTCTCCATCGTCGGTCGAGGGGCGGAAAAAGGCGTGGCGCTGGCCGATGTGGTCGCCGATAGCGGCCTCAACAAACCCACCGCCCGGCGGCTGCTGATGGCGCTGATGCGGTCCCGCCTCGTCGAACAGGACGAGCTGACCCGCCGGTATTATCTCGGCGGGGAGCTTTATGTGCTGGGCATGCTGGCCTCGCGCCGGCATGGCCTCCTGGAAATGGCGGGCGAGAGCCTGAAGCGGCTTTCCGCCAAATCCGCCGATACAAGTTTCGTGTCGATGCGGCGGGACGACTATGCCGTCTGCCTGCATCGCGAGGAGGGCACGCATCCGGTTCGCACCCATGCACTGCTCACCGGCGACCAGAACCCGCTCGGCGTCGGCGCCGGCTCGCTCGCCATGCTGGCGGCATTGCCGGATGCGGACGTGGAGGCCATCCTCGGCCGCATTGAGGGCGTCATTGCCGCCCAGTATCCCGGCTATTCGACGGAGATCATCCGCGAGGATGTCGCCCGCACACGGGAGCTGGGCTATGCGCTCAATCCCGGGCGGGTGATTGCCAATTCCTGGGGGATCGGCATGGCGATCCTGCTGCCGGACGGGCGGCTCGCCGGGGCTCTGTCGATCGCCGCGATCGACAGCCGCATGGGCGATGCGCGCCAGAAGGAGCTTGCGGCCCAGCTCGCCCATGAGGTCGAGCGGTTACAGGGCAAGCTGAAATCGCTGTTCAGTTCGGAAAAACCGGCGCTCCGAAAGGCGCCGCAGACGGCCCGGTCGAGAACACCGGAACGTGTTTGAAACAAAGGAGAAGGTCATGGCAGGAGCGCAGATCGTCGGTTGGGCCCATTCCAAATTCGGCAAGTCCGAAGCGGGCTCGACGCGGGAATTGATGGCCGAGGTGATCAATCCGGCCCTCGAACACGCCGGCATCACCGCCAGGGATGTCGACGGCATTTTCGTCGGCGTGTTCAACAACGGGTTTTCCAAGCAGGATTTCCAAGGTGCGCTGGTGGCGATGGCGGCCGACGGGTTCGATCATGTGCCGGCCGTGCGGATGGAGAATGCCTGCGCCACCGGCTCGGCGGCGCTTTATTCGGCGCTCGATTTCATCGCCGCCGGGCGCGGCAAGATCGCGCTCGTCGTCGGTGCCGAGAAGATGACCGCGCTGCCCACCAGGGAGACGGGCGACATCCTGCTGTCGGCCTCCTATCGCGAGGAGGAGGCGGATGTGGAGGGCGGTTTCGCCGGTCTCTTCGGCCGCATCGCCAGCCATTATTTCCAGCGTTATGGCGACCGCTCGGAAGAGCTCGCGATGATCGCGGCGAAGAACCACGCCAACGGCATGAAGAATCCCTATGCGCATATGCAAAAGGATTTCGGCTTCGATTTCTGCAACACGGTGTCCGACAAGAACCCCTACGTTGCCGCCCCGCTGCGTCGCACCGACTGCTCGCTGGTGTCCGATGGTGCGGCCGCGATCGTGATCGCCTCGCCGGAAGTCGCGGCCGGCATGAAGCGCGCCGTCGCCTTCAGGGCGCACAATCATGTCAACGATATCCTTGCCATGTCGCGGCGCGATCCGATCGCTTTCGAGGGCGCGCGCATGGCCTGGCAGAAATCGCTGGCGGAGGCGGGTGCGTCGCTCGACGATCTGAGCTTCGTCGAAACCCACGACTGCTTCACGATCGCCGAACTTATCGAATACGAGGCGATGGGGCTCGCCGAACCCGGCGAGGGGTATCGCGTCATCCGCGAAGGCATCACCCGCAAGGATGGCCGGCTGCCGGTCAACCCGTCCGGCGGGCTGAAATCCAAGGGTCATCCGATCGGCGCGACCGGCGTCTCCATGCATGTGATGGCGGCGATGCAGCTCTGCGAAGAGGCGGGCGAGATGCAGCTGCCGAAGACGACGATGGCCGGCGTCTTCAACATGGGCGGCGCTGCCGTCGCCAACTACGTGTCGATCCTGGAGCGGACGAAATGAATGCGACGACCTCGGTTGGCGTCGGCGATCGGACTGAGCCGAAGGGTGGCCTAAGCCCCCGTTCGACGCGGGTGATGAACCTTGCCCGTTTCGTGACGCAGGCGATGCGTCGCGAACCGCAGGGCGTCGCGCTGGTCTGGGCCGAAAAGACGTGGACCTGGGAAGAGTTCGAGACGCGCATCGACGCCATGGCTGCGGCGCTGCAGCAGCGTTTCGGGGTCACGAAGGGCGACCGCATCCTGGTCCAGTCGCAGAACTGCAACCAGATGTTCGAGAGCATGTTCGCCTGTTTTCGGATCGGCGCCGTCTGGGTGCCGACCAATTTTCGGCAGACGCCGGAAGAGGTCGCCTATCTCGCCAAGGCGAGCGGCGCGACCGGCCTGATCTGCAACGCCTCGTGCCCCGATCATGCGTGGGTGGTGCGGGAGAGCACCCCGGCGGTCGGTTTCGTCCTTGCCATCGGAGAAGCGGATTTCGGGCCGTCCTATGATGCCGTTGTCGAGGAGTTTCGAGGCAGGAAGCCGGTCGAGGCGCGGGTCGAGCGCGACGATCCCTGCTGGTTCTTCTTCACGTCGGGCACGACGGGCCGCCCGAAGGCGGCGGTGCTGACCCACGGCCAGATGGCTTTCGTGATCAACAACCATCTCTGCGACCTGATGCCAGGCGTGACATCGGCCGATGCGGCGCTGGTCGTCGCGCCGCTCTCGCATGGCGCGGGCGTGCATCAGCTTACCCAGGTGGCTCATGGAGTGAAGACCATCCTGCTGCCGACCGAAAAATTCGATATCGATGCCGCCTGGGCGCTGATCGAAAAGTGGCGCGTCTCGACCATGTTCACGGTGCCGACCATTCTGAAGCTGCTCGTCGAGCATCCGGCTGCCGAAAAATACGACCATTCCTCGCTGCGCTACGTCATCTATGCCGGCGCGCCGATGTATCGCGAGGACCAGAAGCGGGCGCTGAAGAGCCTCGGTCCGGTGATCGTGCAATATTTCGGGCTCGGCGAAGTGACCGGTGCGATCACGGTCCTGCCACCGGCCTTGCATTCGACCGAGGACGGCGAGGCGGCCAGGATCGGTACCTGCGGCATGGAACGCACCGGCATGCAGGTGTCGATCCAGAACGATGCGGGCGAGGAGGTCGGGCCTTACGAGACTGGCGAGATCTGCTGCATCGGCCCGGCGGTCTTCGCGGGCTATTACGACAATCCGGAGGCCAACGAGAAGGCGTTCCGCAGCGGCTGGTTCCGCACCGGCGACCTCGGCCACATGGATGCGGAGGGTTTTCTCTACATCACCGGCCGCGCCTCCGACATGTATATTTCCGGCGGCTCGAACGTCTATCCGCGCGAGATCGAGGAGAAGCTTCTCACCCACCCGGCCATCAGCGAGGTGGCGGTGCTCGGCGTGCCGGATCCGCTCTGGGGCGAAGTCGGCGTGGCCGTCTGCGTCGCCAAGCCCGGTTCGGCGGTGACCGAGAAGGACCTGTTTGCCTTCATCGACGGCAGGATGTCCCGCTACAAGATGCCGAAGCGCTTCCTCTTCTGGGACGCGCTGCCGAAATCCGCCTATGGCAAGATCACCAAGAAGATGATCCGCGAAGAGCTGCAGGCGCGCGGCGAGCTCGACAATAAGCCGGCTAATGATCTGCCGGCATTGCGCCAGCTCAGGCATCCGGGGCCTGTCGCGCCGATCAGGCGCGAGGCGGTGCGGACCGCGTTGAAGCCGGTCGAGGGTGTGCTGCGGCCCGGCGAGATTTTCATGGCCGAGGTGGCGCGCATCTTCGCGGAGGCAGGCTGCAAGGGCGGTTTCCTCACTGTCGAGGGCGGCGCCTGCGATCCGTTCCGTTATGTCCTGCCGGCCTTCTCGCCGGACGAGGACCATGCCGCCTGGTACAGCGCCACGTTCGCGCCGGAAGCGGGCGGCAGATTCCAGACCGCGACCGCAATGGTCGGCGAACGGGACGGTGCGCCGTTCCTGCATTGCCACGGCATCTGGGATACGGGGGAAGGCGCCCTGTGCATGGGGCATGTGCTGCCCTTCGACAGTATCGTCAGCCGGCCGATCGCAGCCAGAGGTTATGGCAGCGCCACTGCGACCTTCTCGTCGATCCCCGATCCGGAAACGAATTTCACGCTGTTTTCCGCCAAGGGCGAGAGCGGCGAGGGCAACGGCATCCTGCTGCGGGTTCGCCCGAACGAGGATGTCGGGATAGCGATCGAAGACGTCTGCCGGGACCACGGCATCGAGAGTGCCCGCATCTACGGCATCGGCAGCATCAACGAGCCCGTCTTCGAGGACGGGCGTCGCGTGGTCTGCCTCGCGACGGAGATCGCCATCGAGAACGGCGTGCTGGAAAACACGTCGGACGGGCTCCGAGCCTCGATCGACGCCGCGGTCGTCGATACGGACGGCGCGATCTATCACGGCCGGCTGGCGCGCGGCGACAATCCGGTCGGCGTCACGTTCGAACTGGTCATCATCGAAAACCAGGAGAGCTGAACATGCGAAGCGTCGTCGTCACGGGTGCGGGATCGGGTATCGGCCTTTCGACGACGGAGCTTCTGATCGAAGCCGGCTGGCATGTGCTGGCGGCCGACCGCGACGCCGCAGCGCTCGAGCGGCTGGTGGAACGGCTCGGCAATCGGGCCGGTCTGCTCACCACCGTCCTCCTCGATATCACCGACGAAAAAGCGATCGCCGAACTTGGCCGTCGCTGCCAAACCCTCCAGAGCCCGCTGCAGGCATTGGTCAACAGCGCGGGAATCGGTTCGAATGTCCGCTTCGCCGATACCACGACCGATCAGCTCCGGCGGATGTATGAGGTCAATGTCGTCGGCGCGTTCGCGCTGTCGCAGGCGCTCGCCCCGATCATGCGGGAAAACGGTGGCGGCTCGATCGTCCATATCGCTTCGGTCTCCGGCATCAAGGGCAATCTCGGCCGCTCCGCCTATGGCGCCTCGAAGGGCGCACTGGTCACGCTCACCAAAATCATGGCAGTCGAGCTGGCCGACGACCTGATCCGCGTCAACGCCATTGCGCCTGGACCGATCGAGACGCCGATGGTCAAGGAGAACCATACGGCCGTGACGCGCGAGGAGTGGAACCGCACCGTCCCGATGCGTCGCTACGGCCGGCCGGAGGAGATCGCCGCGGCCATAGCCTTCCTCGTGGACGAGCGGCAGTCCTCCTATGTGACCGGCCAGATTCTCGCCGTTGACGGCGGATTCACCGCTGCCGGGCTAATGGCCTGAACCGTTCCGGCACGACGTTCGTCATATGACAATCTCTTCACGAAAATAGGCGGCTGGGCGCGTCGAGGCTCGTTGACAAGTCACGGGATAGATTAGAAAACTGCCAACTTCCGACTGCAGCCACGGGGGGACTTTCAATGTCTAGGCGCGCGTTTTTCGGCTTTCTCGCTCTCATCGTTTCCGCATTCGCTTTCGTCTCGCCGCTGACTGCGGCCGACCGGCGGATCGAAAGCACTCCGAACAGCGATTATCTCGGTTTCGATCTGCGAACCGTGAAGAATGTCAGTCAGCCCCAGTGCGAGGCGGCTTGCATCGGCGACAACGCCTGCAAGGCTTTCACCTATAACGAGAAAGCCAAGTGGTGCTTTCTCAAGTCGGATTACAGCCAGCTCAACCCGTTCCCGGGCGCGACTGCCGGCAAGATCGTCGTAACGGCGGTGGAGCCCGATATCGGCGCGCCGCCGAAACTCTCCTTCCTCTCGGAAGAGGTTCTTCAGCAGGCGCGCGATCAGAAGGACGGCCTGACGCTCGGCGACAATCAGAAGGGTTACGGCGTCGAGAACCTCAAGACGATCGCCCAGGGACAGCTGCTGGCCGGCAATGTCGATACGGCGATCTACAATTTCAAAGGCGCGCTCTCGATCATCCCCGACGACGGTGCGCTGTGGATCGAGCTTGCCCGCGCTGCCGGGACCGCGAAGAACAACGGCACCGCCGATGGCGAAGGCACACTTGCCGCGGTCAATGGCTACCAGCTTTCGCGCACGACGCAGACCCGCGCGGATGCGCTGGCGGTGCTTGCTGCAGCGCTTGCGAAGCAGCAGAATTATCGTGCCGCGCTCAATGCCTACAAGGCGAGCCTCGCGCTGGTGAACGCCCGCACCGTGCAGGCTGCCTATAACGACCTGCGCGAGCGCCAGGGCTTCCGCATGACCGGCAACACGGTCGATGCCGACAGCGCCAACCCGCGCGTCTGCGTGCAGTTCTCCGAACCGCTGGTGAAGATCGGCGTCGATTACGCGCCCTTTGTCGTGCTCAACGGCCAGGCGCCGAAGGCGATGGAAGCCAAGGACAACCAGATCTGCGTCGAAGGCCTCACCCATGGGCAGCGCTACAAGCTGTCGCTGCGCCGTGGCCTGCCGTCTTCCGTGGACGAGCCGCTTGTTGCACAGGTCGATATCGACATCTACGTCAAGGACCGTTCGGCGAGCGTGCGTTTCACCGGCGACAGTTTCGTACTGCCGTCGACTGCGCGCCGCGGCATCCCGATCGTCTCGGTCAACACCGAGAAGGCCAATCTGAAGCTCTACCGCGTCGGTGACCGCAGCATCGCCCCGCTGCTCGCCAATTCGCAGTTCCTGACCCAGATGGACGGTTATAATGCCACCCAGATCGAGGAGCAGAGCGGGGAACTGGTCTGGCAGGGCACGATCGATATTGCCCAGGATCTCAACAAGGACGTGGTGACGAGCTTCCCGGTCGACGAGGCGCTGCCGACCCGCAAGCCCGGCGTCTACATGCTGACCGCGGCTGCCGCCAACGCCACGAGCCAGGAATGGGATACCAAGGCGACGCAATGGTTCGTCGTTTCGGATATCGGGCTCACCACCTATGCCGGCACGGACGGTCTCAACGTCTTTGCCCGTTCGCTCGGCAGCGCCAAGCCGATGGCAGGCGTCGATCTGCAGCTTCTCGCCAAGAACAACGAAATCCTCGGCACGGCGAAGACCGATGCGGATGGCCGCGCGGTGTTCACCGCAGGCCTGATGCGTGGCACGGCGGCCATGGTACCGGCCGTGCTGGCCGCCCAGAACAACGGCCAGGACTATGTCTTCCTCGACATGGCCCGTGCCGGTTTCGATCTGTCTGACCGCGGCGTCACGGGCCGTCCGGCGCCAGGCGCGATCGACATCCTGCCCTGGACCGAACGCGGCATCTACCGCCCCGGCGAAACCGTGCATGCCTCGGCGCTCGCCCGCAATATCGACGCGACGGCGATCGAGAACCTGCCGCTCACCTTCGTTTTCTTACGGCCGGATGGCGTCGAGGATCGGCGGATGGTCAACAACGGTTCGCTCGGCGGTTACACGCTCGACCTGCCGCTGCTGGCCACCTCGATGCGCGGCACATGGACGATGCAGATCTTTACCGATCCCAAGGGTTCGGCGATCGGAGAAAAGACCTTCCTCGTCGATGATTTCGTGCCGGATCGCATCGAATTCGACATGACCAGCGACGCCAAGGAAATCGCGGTCGGGGAGCCGGTGGCGGTCAATATCGATGGCCGTTATCTCTATGGAGCGCCGGCGGCCGGCCTCAATCTGGAGGGCGAGATCGCGCTGAAGACGACGCGCGAAAATCCGGCCTTCCCGGGCTATCAGTTCGGCCTCGTCGATGAAGAGGCGAGCGAAGCGGTGCGCATTCCGCTTGAGGAGCTCGAACCGCTCGACGACGACGGCAAGGCGACCTTCGACGCGACCGTTACTGAGGCGCCTTCGACGACGCAGCTGGTGAATGCCGATATCGTCGTGCGCATGCAGGAGGCGGGCGGCCGTGCCATCGAGCGTTCGATCACCCTGCCGGTGAAGGCAGAAGGCGCGCGGATTGGCATCAAACCGGAATTTTCCGGCGATCTCGGCGAGAACTCGGTCGGTAATTTCACCGTGATCATGGTGGACGAGGCCGGCAAAAAGCAGGCGGTACAGAACCTGCCCTGGAAGCTGATCAAGATCGACCGCGATTACCAGTGGTACCGTGACGGTTCGTCCTGGCGGTATGAGCCGGTGACCCGCACCAGCCAGGCTGCCAACGGCACGGTGAATGTCACGGCGGATGGCGGCAAGGTTTCCGTTCCGGTCAAGTGGGGCCGCTACCGGCTCGAGGTCGAAACCGCCGAAATCGGCGGCCCCACCTCCAGCGTCGAATTCGATGCCGGCTGGTTCGTGACCGCGACCTCGACCGAAACCCCGGACGCGCTGGAAATCGCGCTCGACAAGCAGAGCTACAAGATCGGCGAGACGGCCAAGCTCAAGGTGTCGTCGCGTTACGCCGGCGAGCTGATGATCACGTCCGGTTCCGAGAGCCTGATTGCGGTCAAGACCGCAAGCATCGGCGCCAGTGGTGGCGAAGTGGAAATCCCGGTCACCGCCGCCTGGGGCGCCGGTTCCTATGTCACGGCGACGCTTTATCGTCCCGGCCAGGCGCAGGAAAGCCGCATGCCGATGCGCGCCATCGGCGTCACCTGGCTGAAGGTCGATCCGGAAAATCGCGATCTGCAGGTATCGATCACGGCGCCGGAAAAGACGCTGCCGCGCCAGCCGCTCAACATCTCGCTGCAGGTCGCCGGAGCAGGCGCCAATGAGGACGCTTATGTCACTGTCGCTGCGGTGGATGTCGGCATCCTCAATCTGACGCGTTACCAGCCTCCGGCGCCGGACGACTGGTATTTCGGCCAGCGCCGCCTCGGCCTCGAAATCCGCGATCTCTATGGCCGTCTGATCGACGGTTCGCTCGGCGCGACCGGGCGGCTGCGCACCGGCGGCGACGGCGGCAGCACGGCGTTGCAGAGCAGTCCGCCCAAGGAAAAGCTGATCGCCTTCTTCTCCGGTCCGGTGAAGCTCGATGAACAGGGCAAGGCGAATGTCTCCTTCGACATTCCGCAGTTCAACGGCACGGCGCGCGTCATGGCGGTAGCCTGGTCGAAGACCGGCGTCGGGCATGGCGTCAAGGACGTGGTGATCCGCGATCCGGTGGTAATCACCGCCAGCCTGCCGCGCTTCCTCGCCCCCGGCGACCAGACCAATCTGAGGCTCGATATCGCCAATACCGATGCGCCGGCCGGCGACTACCAGCTGGCCGTCACCACCAACAGACCGGTCGCCGTCGATCAGAAGGGGACCGGAAAGATCACGCTCGCCGCCGGTGGCAAGTCGGATGTCACGCTTGCGCTGCGCGGTGTCGAGCCGGGCGACGGGTCGATCTTGATCCGCCTTTCGAATGCCTCCGGCATGTCGCTGGACCAGGTGCTCGATATTCCGGTGCGACCGGCCGCAATGCCGATCACCCAGCAGCGGCTCGTCGAGCTGAAGCCGGGCGCCAGCGTTACGGTCGATTCCAACCTGCTCGCCGACAGCATCCTGCCGGGCGCCTCGATCAGCGTGAATGTCAGCCGCTCGACCGCCTTCGACATCCCGGCACTGCTGATGAGCCTCAGCCGGTATCCCTATGGCTGCGCCGAGCAGACCACCAGCCGCGCCCTGCCGCTTCTCTATCTCAGCCAGATGGCGGTGCAGAACGGTCTGGCCGATGATACGGAGGTCAAGAAGCGGGTGCAGGATGCGATCTATCGCGTGCTGTCCTACCAGTCCTCGGCCGGCAGTTTCGGTCTCTGGGGTCCGGGCGGCGGCGATCTGTGGCTCGATTCCTACGTGAGCGACTTCCTCAGCCGTGCCCGCGAGCAGGGTTACAACGTGCCGGAACAGGCACTCGTCCAGGCCCTCGACAGCCTGCAGAACTCGCTCGGCTTCACCAACAACGTCAAGGACCAGGGCAACGAGATCGCCTATGCGCTCTATGTGCTCGCCCGCAACCGCAAGGCCGCGATCAGCGACCTGCGCTATTACGCCGATACGATGCTGAACGATTTCCCGACGCCGCTCGCCAAGGCGCATATCGCTGCAGCGCTGGCGCTCTACGGCGATGCGCAGCGGTCCCGGAATATTTTTGCGGCCTCGCTGCAGATGTCGGAAGATGCGCAGATCCGCCGGGTGAGCCTGTCGCGTTCGGATTACGGCTCGTCGCTGCGTGATGGTGCCGCGGTTCTGGCGCTTGCCGCCGAAAGCCGGCCGGTGCCGCCGATCGTTCCGGCGCTCGCCACCATCGTCGCCAAGGAATGGGGGCAGAAGAAATATACCAGCACCCAGGAACAGACTTGGATGCTGCTGGCCGCCCGCGCGCTGCAGAACGGCGACGACGGTCTGCGCCTGCAGGTCAACGGCGCCGATCATCGCGGCACGCTGATGTCGCAGATGGCCGGTGATGCGCTGATCGGCCATCCGCTGACCGTCAAGAACAACAGCGCCGATCCGCTGTCGGCCTCGATCACGACGGTCGCGGCACCTGCCCAACCGCTGCCCGCCGGCGGCGACGGTTTCCAGATCACCCGGACCTATTATTCGATGGATGGCGAGGAGACGAATGTCAGCGAAGCGCAGCAGAACCAGCGTTATGTGGCGGTGATCAGCATCACTGAGAGCAACAGCTGGCCGTCGCGTATCGTCGTCACCGACCTTCTGCCGGCCGGATTCGAGATCGACAATCCGAGCATCGTCAACAGCGCGAGCCTCACCAACTTCGACTGGATCGAGGAGGTGCAGGCAGCCCATACCGAGTTCCGCAACGACCGTTTCGTCGCGGCTTTCGACCGGAGCGCCGGCGACAACCGCGAGATCACGCTTGCCTATGTGGTCCGCGCCGTGACGCCCGGCGTCTACGATCATCCGGCTGCCCAGGTCGAGGACATGTATCGTCCGCAGTTCTCGGCTCGTACCGCAACCGGCAAGATGGAGGTGCTGGCCGCCCAGTAAGCGGCAGCTCGTTCCGATGAAGCTCAGGGGGAAACTTTCGATCGGTCTGGCTGTCGGCCTCGTCACTGCGGCGGGGCTGATCGTCGGCCTCGACGCCGCCGATAGGGCCTATCCGCCGCCGCTCGAAAAGGCGCGAGTGGTTTCCGCCGAAGTGCTGGATGCGGATGGCGAACTCCTGCGCGCCTTTGCGACGCCCGAAGGCCGCTGGCGGCTTCGCACGACGATCAAAAATGTCGATCCGCGGTTCCTGAAAATGCTGGTCGCCTATGAGGACCAGCGTTTCTACGAGCATGCCGGCGTCGATCCGTGGGCGCTTGGTCGTGCCGTGGTGCAACTCGTCACCAACGGCCACGTCGTCTCGGGCGCCTCGACACTGTCGATGCAGGTGGCGCGGTTGATCGAGCCCCGCGAGAGCCGCTCTCTGACGGCAAAGCTCCGCCAGGTCGTCCGAGCCATCCAGATCGAAAGGCGCCTGTCCAAGACGGAAATCCTCGAGCTCTACCTGACGCATGCGCCCTATGGCGGCAATCTCGAGGGCGTGCGGGCTGCAAGCCTTGCCTATTTCGGCAAGGAGCCGCGGCGGCTGACGGTGGCGGAAGCTGCCCTTCTCGTCGCCCTGCCGCAATCGCCGGAAGGCCGGCGGCCGGACCGGCATTTCAAGATAGCCAAGGCGGCGCGGGAGCGGGTGCTGATGCGTTCGGCCGTGGCGGCCGTCACCGGCGACGGCGAGGCGGAGCGGGCGGTGGGCGATGGCATTCCGACGCGCCGGCTGCAATTGCCCGCCTACGCTGCGCATCTCGCCGAAGCGGCGATCCGCAAGCAGCCGAAGATCGAGCAGCACAAGACGACCTTGAAACGCAGCATCCAGCAGGGACTGGAGCAAGTCGCGAGGGAAGCTTCGGTGAAGCTCAGCCCCAAGGTTTCGGTTGCCATGGTGATGGCGGACATCACCACAGGTGCGATCGTCGGCGAGGTCGGCTCTGCCGATTATTTCGATGCGAGCCGGTCGGGCTGGGTGGACATGACGCGGGTCAACCGTTCACCGGGCTCGACGCTCAAGCCGTTCATCTACGGGCTCGCCTTCGAGCAGGGGCTGGTGTCCCAGGAAACGATCATCGAAGACCGGCCGGCGGATTTCTTCGGTTACCGGCCGAAAAATTTCGACATGACCTATCAGGGCGATGTCAGCGTCCGGCAGGCGCTGCAACTGTCGCTTAACGTGCCCGCGGTGCGGTTGCTGGATGCGGTCGGCCCCTCGCGGCTGATGATCCGGTTCCGCCGGGCGGATGTACGACCTGTCCTGCCGGCCAACGAGGCACCGGGTCTGGCGATCGGCCTCGGCGGCGTCGGCATCACGCTCAAGGATCTGGTGCAGGCCTATGCGGCGCTCGCCAATCGCGGCAATCCGATGCGGATCGGCAACGGTATCGAGGACCAGCCCGGCATGATCGACGGCGAGCCGCTGCTCGAGCCGCAGGCGGTATGGAACGTCGCAGACATTCTCTCGGACGTGCTGCCGCCGCAGGGCAGCCGAAGGCTCGGCATCGCCTACAAGACCGGCACGAGCTACGGCTATCGCGATGCGTGGTCGGTCGGGTTCGACGGGCGTTATGTGCTGGGCGTCTGGGTCGGCCGGCCGGACAATGGCGCAGTGCCGGGCATTGCGGGCTATCAGACGGCGGCGCCGATCCTGTTCGAGGCCTTTTCGAAATCCGGCGTGCCGATCACGCCGCTGCCATCGGCGCCATCGGGCGCGGTCCGCATTGCGCAGACAGAGCTGCCGATCAGCCAACGGCGTTTCTCGATGACGGCGAGCGGGCTGTTTTCCGCCTCGACGCGCGAGCCGGCGCCGCAGATCGTCTATCCGCCGGAAGGCGCCCGCCTCGATCTCGGGGCGCAATCGGGAGACATCTCGCCGCTGGTCCTGAAACTGCAGGGAGGCCGGGCGCCCTTCCGCTGGCTGGCCAACGGCAAACCGCTCAGCGAACTATCCCGTCGCCGCACCAGTGAATGGACGCCGGACGGCGCCGGTTATTCGACGCTGACGGTGATCGACGCCGCCGGCCGCGCCGCCAGCGTTCGGGTTTTCGTCGAGTAAGATCGGGATTCGGTGAAGCCGGCGGGATGATCCAGTGCGTCCGGTTCCGGAATCAAACACTTTGATTTCCGGCCTTCGGCCAACACTCTGGAGCCCGCGCAGTCTCCTGCCGTGGCTTTTCAAAGATCGGAGAGCCCACACGAATGCGGAACCTCAATAGATTTTAGTTAAGTGGCTCCGCATTCGCGTGGCCTTCGGCGTCTTGTCGGGGCTTCCGGCCCCTACAGGTGATCACCTCGCCCCACTGCGTGGCTTTGTTCGCGGCTTCCTTTCGGGAAACCTTGCCACTTGCACGGCCAATCCGAACCCGGCCCGGCGGCCAGGGGGAGGCTTGATAGGCAGCTTCATCCGAAGACATCGCCGCCATGGCTTTCACCTCCCTCACCTTCCCCGCACGTTACGGATCCAATAAGGGCGCCGGCCTCCGCCCGCCCGCGAACGTCTCGCGAAACACTCCGGCGACGGAAGCGGGGGGATTGTAGGCATGGGATGGGAGGCCGTGAATGATGACGTGGTTAAGTCATTGAAGATGCTGGGCGGAGGCGATGGATTGTCCACGGGGCAAAACCGAAGACAGCATTGAAAGGCGTGCCCGCGATACCCCCTTTGTCCTGCCGGACATCTCCCTCAAGGAGGGAGATCGGCTGGGAGCGAGGTCTTACCCGACCAAAAGTCTTGAGATTGCCGAGGTCCCTTCCTGCCCTTACAAACTAGAGGGAGACCGCTGAGCATGCCTCCTTCAATCTCCCCCCTTGAGGGGGAGATGCCCGGCAAGGCAGAGGGGGTGCCTCACGGCACGGCCTCTCTCAAATTGCCTCACGACCGCACCCGAAAATCGGCTTTTCGGAAAGCCTGATGCGGCCGCTTCGAAGGAGGTTTTAGGCCGCCGCTGCGGCCTTCTTCTTCGCGATGCGGGCGCGGATGGACTCGATGTCGGCCTTCGGCGTCGCCTTGAAAAGCGTACGGGTATAGTCGTGCTTCGGGTCCGAGAAGACTTCTTCCCGGGTGCCGTATTCCACCGCTTCGCCGAAATACATCACCATCACCTCGTCGGCGATGTAGCGCACCACCGACAGGTCGTGGCTGATGAAGACGTAGGTGAGGTTGAACTCGTCCTGCAGGTCGGCGAGCAGGTTCAGCACCTGGGCCTGGACCGAAAGGTCGAGGGCGGAAACCGGTTCGTCGAGGACCAGCAGTTTCGGGTTCATCATTAGCGCGCGGGCAATCGCGATGCGCTGGCGCTGGCCGCCGGAGAACATGTGCGGATAGCGGTTGTAGTGTTCCGGGCCGAGGCCGACCTTCGTCAGCATTTCGCTGGCGCGATCGCGGCGTTCGGCAGCCGACATGTCGGTATTGATCGCGAGCGGCTCACCGAGCACGTCGCCGATCTTCTGGCGCGGATTGAGCGAACCATAGGGGTTCTGGAAGACGATCTGCACCTTCTGGCGCATCTCCTGGGTCAGGTGGCCGGGGCGGGTGTCGACCTTCTTGTTGTCGATCAGCAAATCGCCGCCGGTCGGTTCGTCGATGAAGGTCAGCATGCGGGCAAGGGTGGACTTGCCGCAGCCGCTCTCGCCGACGATCGCCAGCGTCTTGCCGCGTTCCAGCTTGAAGGAAACGCCCTTCACCGCATGGATGATCTTCTTCGGCTTGAAGAGGCCGCCCGGCAGTTCGTAATCGCGCTTGATGTTGCGCACTTCGAGCATGGTGTTGTCGGTCATGGTCTCGCTCATGCGCTTACCCCCGGTGCGGGTTCCGGATTGCCGTCGAAGAAGGCGGAAACGGTGGTGAGGCGGTCGCCGGTGGCGTTTTCCGGCAGCGCCGCCAGCAGCGCCTTGGTGTAGTTGCTCTTCGGGCTTTCGAAGAGGGAGAGCACGTCGGCCTCCTCCATCTTGCGGCCCTTGTACTGCACGACGACGCGGTCGGCGGTCTCGGCGACGACGCCCATATCATGGGTGATCATGATCAGGCCCATGCCGTTTTTCGCCTGCAGCGCCATGATGAGGTCGAGGATCTGCTTCTGGATCGTCACGTCGAGTGCGGTGGTCGGTTCGTCGGCGATCAAGAGCTTCGGATTGCAGGCGATCGCAATGGCGATCATCACGCGCTGGCACTGGCCGCCGGACATCTGGTGCGGAAAGTGGTTCAGCCGCTCTTCCGGGTTGGGCAGGCCGACCTGGCTGAACAGTTCGATGGCGCGGGCGCGGCGGGCTTTTGCGTCGAGGCCGAGATGGATGCTCAGCACTTCCTCGATCTGGAAGCCGACCGTGAAGCACGGGTTGAGGCTGGCGACCGGCTCCTGGAAGATCATCGCGATATCCTTGCCGATCAGCTTGCGGCGCTCGGCCGGGCTGATGTTCTGGATGTCGCGGCCCTCGAAGAGCATGCGGTCGGCCGTGATCTTGGCAGTCCAGGGGAGAAGGCCCATGACGGCCAGCATGGCGACGGACTTGCCGGAGCCGGATTCGCCGACGATGGCCAGGACCTCGGCCTTTTCGACCGAGATGGAGACGCCGTCGACGGCGCGGAACCAGCCGGTCGCGGTTTCGAATTCGACGGTGAGATTGTCGATTTGCAAGAGCGCCATGATCAGGACCTCTTCAGTTTCGGGTCGAGCGCATCGCGCAGGCCGTCGCCCATCAGGTTGATGGCAAGGACGGTGACGAGAATGGCAACGCCGGGGAAGGTGACGACCCACCAGGCGCGCAGGATGAATTCACGCGCTTCGGCAAGCATCGTGCCCCATTCCGGTGCCGGCGGCTGAGCGCCCATGCCGAGGAAGCCGAGGGCGGCTGCATCGAGGATGGCGTTCGAGAAGGAGAGCGTCGCCTGGACGATCAGTGGTGCGGTGCAGTTCGGCAGGATGGTGCGGAACATCAGGCGGATGGGACCGGCCCCGGCGAGCCTTGCTGCGGTCACGTAGTCGCGGCTCTTCTCGGCCATCACGGCGGCGCGGGTGAGGCGCACGAAATGCGGCTGCAGGGTGAGCGCGATGGCGATCATGCCGTTGGTGAGGCTTGGGCCCAGGATCGCGACGAGCACGAGGGCGAGCAGCAGCGACGGGAAGGCGAGGATGATATCCATCAGGCGCATGATGACCGTATCGATCCAGCCGCGGTAATAACCGGCGATCAGGCCGACGATGATGCCGCCGGTGAGCGACAGCGTCGTCACGAAGACGCCGATGAACAGCGAATACTGCGCGCCATAGATCAGGCGGGACAGGATATCGCGGCCGACAGGATCAGTGCCGAGCAGATAGGACGGGTTGCCGCCCTCGGCCCAGGCCGGCGGAAGCAGGGCGAAATCGCGATACTGCTCGAACGGCGAATGCGGGGCGATGAACGACGCGAAGATCGCCACGATGACGAGGGCGACGAAAATAATGAGGCCCAGAACGGCGCCGCGATTTTCGGAAAAGTAGAACCAGAACTCGCGGAGCATCTGGCGGCGCATCGCGGCGCTGGAAACCGGTTCGGCGATCTTGCTAACAGTGGTATCGGCCATGGGATTTTCTCCTTCTTGGTGCCGGATCAGTGTCGGATTCTGGGGTTGATCAGGCCGTAGAGCAGATCAACGACGAGATTGACGAACATGATGATGGCCGCGATCAGGAGCAGGCCGCCCTGGATGACCGCGTAGTCGCGGCGAAAGACGCTGTCGACCATCCACTTGCCGATGCCCGGCCAGGAGAAGATCGTCTCGGTGAGGATGGCGCCGGCGAGCATGACGCCGATCTGCAGGCCGATTGTGGTGATGACCGGGATCATGGCGTTGCGCAGCGCATGGATGCCGACGACGCGGAAGGGCGAGAGGCCCTTGGCGCGGGCGGTGCGGACGTAGTCTTCCGAGAGCACTTCCAGCATGGCGGAACGCGTCTGGCGGGCGATGACCGCGAGCGGAATGGTCGCAAGCACGATCGAGGGAAGCGCCAGATGGCTGATCGCCGAGGCGAAGGCGCCCTTCTGCCCCGACAGAAGAGAGTCGATCAGCATGAAACCGGTGACCGGCGGGAAGAAGAACATCAGCGAGATGCGGCCGGAAACCGGGAACCATTGCAGGGTGCCGGAGAAGAGGATGATCAGCAGCAGGCCCCACCAGAAGATCGGCATCGAATAACCGACGAGCGCGATGCCCATCAGCCCCTGGTCGAAGATCGAGCCGCGCTTGATCGCCGCGATCACGCCGGCCGGAATGCCGAGCGCGATGGCGATGACGATGGCACAGAAGGACAGTTCGACGGTCGCCGGGAAAAGCGCCCAGAACTGGTCGAGGATCGGCTTCTTGGAGACGATCGACGAGCCGAAATCACCGGTCAGCACGCCGCCGAGGTAATCGAAATACTGGATGACCAGCGGCCGGTCCATGCCGAGCTGGGCACTGATCTGGGCATGGCGCTCCGGCGACATGACGCGTTCGCCGGAAAGAAGTGCAACCGGATCACCCGGCAGAAGTCGGATAAATGAAAATGCAATGATCGAGACCCCGATGAAAGTCGGGATCAACACGGCGATACGCCGCAAAAGGAAGCCAAACATTCGAAACCTTTAGTGGTTTTTGGTTCGTGGCCGATTCATGGATCTGTCAAGCCATGAAGGCGGCAATCGTGGCGTCTTCGCCAAATTTTGGCGTCTCATAAGAAAATGCCGCGGGAAACGCAACGCGTCCCGCGGCAAAATCGTCGTGAAGCAGAAATTACTGCGCGATATCGACCGCTTCGAAGGTGAAGTCGCCGAGCGGGCTCTGGGTAAAGCCGGTCACGCCCTTGCGCATCGGAACGACTGCGAGAGAGTGATCGATGGTTGCCCAGGGAGCGTCCTTCTTGAAGACGAGCTGAGCCTGTTCGTAGAGCTTGGTGCGCTCGGCCTGGTCGGAGGTGATCTTGGCCTTCTTCACCAGTTCGTCGAATTCCTTGTTGCACCACTGGGCGCGGTTGTTGCCGCCGACGGCGTCGCAGCCGAGCAGCGTATCAAGGAAGTTGTCCGGGTCGCCGTTGTCGCCGGTCCAGCCCATGATGGCGGCGCCGTCACGGTTCTTGTCCTTCGAACGCTGCAGGTATTCGGCCCATTCGAAGGAGACGATCTCGACCTTGACGCCGATCTTGGCGAAATCGTCCTGGATGATTTCGGCAGCACGGCGGGCGTTCAGCATGTAGGGACGCGATACCGGCATCGCCCAGACCTTCATGGAGAGGTCCTTGACGCCTGCATCGGCGAGCATCTTCTTGGCCGCCTCGAGGTCGTAGGTGTCGTCCTGGGTGGCCTTGCTGTAGGACCACATGGTCGGCGGGATCGGGTTGACGGCCGGTGTCGCCATGCCCTGGAAGACGGCATCGACGATCGCCTTCTTGTTGATCGCCTTGTTCAGCGCCTTGCGGACTTCGACCTTGTCGAACGGAGCCTTGGTCGTGTTGTAGGCGAGGTAGGCGACGTTCAGGCCTTCCTGCTCCAGAACCTGGAGGTTCGGATCAGCCTTCATGGCCTTCACGTCGGCGGCGTTCGGATAGGGCATCAGGTGGCATTCGCCGGCCTTCAGCTTCTGGTAACGGACGGCGGCATCGGTGGTGATCGCGAAGACGAGGTCGTCGATCTTCGGAGCCGGGCCCCAGAAATCGGCATTCTTCTTGTAGCGGATGACGGCGTCCTGCTGGTAGCCGACGAAGGTGAACGGACCGGTGCCGACCGGCATCTGGTTCAGTTGTTCCTTCTTGCCGGCCTTGTCGAGGCTGTCGGCATATTCCTTCGACAGGATCGAGGCGAACGGCATGGCGACGTTGGCGAGGAACGGTGCTTCCGGACGGTTGAGCGTGACCTTGACGGTCAGGTCATCGACCTTCTCGATCGACTTGATCAGCTTCGGAAAGCCCATGCCCTCGGCATATTCCCAGGACGCGCCGGAAATGTACTTGTTCCAGGCGTTCTTCTCGTCGATCTGGCGGCCGAGCGAGAAGACGACGTCGTCGGCGTTCAGGTTGCGGGTCGGCTTGAAGAAGTCGGTCGTCTGGAACTTGACGTTCGGACGCAGCTTGAAGGTGTAGACGGTGCCGTCAGCGGAAATCTCCCAGCTCTGGGCAAGCGCTGCTTCCGGCTGGGTCGTGCCCGGCTTGAACTCGAGCAGGCGGTTGTAGATCGGATGCGCCGAAGCGTCGAAGGTCGTGCCGGCGGTATAGATGCCGGGGTCGAAGCCTTCCGGAGAACCTTCCGAGCAATATACGAAGGTCTTGGCGCTGGCGGCGCTTGCAAAGAATGTTGCCGACAGCAGCGCTGCGGCAAGGGCGAGTTTGTATTTCATATGGATCTCCCAATGACCTGTGGCCGGCTTATGTGCCGTGCCCGGTTGATGTCTTCAGCTGGAATGGTGCGCCATATAGCGCCCAAGGACCGGTATTCCTGTGTTCACCTCCTGGCCGGCGATATTTCGCTGCGGCCGGCCTTCAAATGCGTTTCTCCTGGCGGGTCCGCTCCGGCCTTCAGCCGCGCATCTCCCATTGTTGCCGATCCCGATCAACGGCGTTGCGCCGTATCGGATTTCACGCCCGCTTTATTTTTAGAAAATTTTCCACAAAATCGGCAAAATCCCGGTTATTTTTATTGTTTTCGGCTCGTGCTGTAGATTTGCCTGCGGGCCGTGGGGCGCGAGCATAGCGATTATGATCCCGTTGTCGAGATGCGAAGATTCGCGCTCTGGTCACATCCCCATTCCTTCCGTCCAATCTTCCCGTAGTGCCGATTTCCGCTGCAATGCCGCATTGCCATCGGCTCAGAATGGGGTACGGTTCGGGCCTTCCGACCAGCATAGATGTATCGAGGCAACGGTTTCATGACGACAGGCAATTCCAATCTCCCGCTCGTTTGGGATTTCATCGACCGCAAGAAAGAGGTTTTTACCGAACTTGCGGACCGCGTCTGGGAGACGCCGGAAACCTGCTACATGGAGACGCTTTCGGCTGCCGCGCATCGCGAGATGCTGGAGGCGCAGGGCTTCGAGATCACCGAAAACGTCGCCGGCATTCCGACCGCGCTGATCGGCGAGGCGGGCGAGGGCGGCCCGGTGATCGCCTTCCTCGGTGAATACGACGCGCTGGCGGGACTCAGCCAGAAGGCCGGCCATACCCAGCATGACCCGATGATCCCCGGCGCCAACGGCCATGGCTGCGGCCATAACCTTCTCGGTTCGGCGTCGCTGCTTGCCGCGACCGCGCTCAAGGACTGGCTGGAAAAAACCGGCACGCCCGGCCGCGTGCGTTATTACGGTTGCCCGGCGGAAGAAGGCGGGGCCGCCAAGGCGTTCATGGTGCGGGCCGGGGCCTTCGAGGACGTCGATATCGCGATCAGCTGGCACCCGAGCAATTTCGCCGGCGTGCAGCGGGAAACCTCGCTTGCCAACTGCCGCATCGACTTCACGTTCACGGGCCGCGCGGCGCATGCATCCGCCGTGCCGGAACTTGGGCGCAGCGCGCTCGATGCCGTCGAACTGATGAGCGTCGGTGTCAATTATATGCGCGAGCACATGCCGTCCGAGAGCCGTATCCACTATGCGGTCCTGGATAGCGGCGGCATCTCGCCGAATGTCGTGCAGGCGCATGCCAAGGTGCGCTACGTCGTCCGCTCGGCGGACCTGCCGGGGCTTTTTGCCCTGATCGAGCGGGTCAAGAAGGTTGCCGAAGGTGCGGCGCTGATGACGGAGACCAAGGTCGAGAGCACGATCCTGGCAGGTGTTTCCAATCTGGTCGTCAACACCCCGCTGATGGACGTCATGCAGGACGTCTGGGACAGCATGGGTCCGCCGCCGTTCGACGCGGCGGATGTCGAGTTCGCGGAAAAGATCCGTGCCACGCTGACGCCGGAAGACATTGCGGCGAGCTGGAACCAGGAGCGCTTGGAGCAGCGGGATATCCCGCTTGCCGACTTCATCCTGCCGGCCCACACCGAGAACCGCCAAATGGGCGGCTCGACGGATGTCGGCGATGTCAGCTGGGTGGTGCCGACCGTGCAGGCCTATGGCGCGACGCTTGCCGTGGGTACCCAGCTCCATACCTGGCAGGTGGTGGCACAGGGCAAGAGCCCGCTCGCCCACAAGGGCATGGTTTCCGTCGCCAAGGCGATGGCCGCGACCGGGCTTGCCGCCATGACAAGCGATCAGCTTCGCGAGGCGGCCTGGGCTGATCTCAGGAAGCGCCGCAAGGGACAGGACTACAAGAGCCCCATTCCTGCAGGCGCCGAGCCTCCGGTCGCTGCGATGACGCTGAAATGACCAAATAAACTGATCGACGCGTCAACTATTTTGAACGGTCGGCTTCTCTGAAAACGGCGATTTGGGCTGTCCAATATCGCCGTTTCCGCCTATGAAATTTAAACGCCGTTGCGTGTCTCACAGGAGGTCCTTCGTGACTATTCAGCCCAATTCCATCGAAGCCCGGGACAAGGCTTACCAGCTCCACTCCTACACCAATGCCCGCGCGCTTGAGCGCGACGGATCGCTGGTGATCGACCGCGGCGAGGGCATCTATGTCTATGACGTGAACGGCAACAAATATATCGAGGGCATGGCCGGGCTCTGGAGCGTCGGCGTCGGGTTCGGCGAAAGCCGGCTCGTCGAAGCGGCCGCCAGGCAGATGGCGAAGCTTCCGTATTACCATACCTTTACGCTCCGCAGCCACGGCCCGTCGATCGATCTTGCCGAAAAGCTGATCCAGATGGCGCCGGTGCCGATGTCGAAGGCGTATTTCACCAATTCGGGATCCGAAGCCAACGACACCGCCATCAAGATGGTCTGGTACCGTTCGAACGCGCTCGGCAAGCCGGAAAAGAAGAAGATCATCTCGCGCATCAAGGGCTATCACGGCGTGACGATCGCCAGCGCCAGCCTGACCGGCCTGCCGAACAACCACCGTTCCTTCGACCTGCCGCTCGCCGGCATCTTCCACACGACCTGCCCGCATTACCGCGCCTTCAAGCAGGAAAACGAGACGGAGGCGGCTTTCGTCGAGCGTTGCGCCAAGGATCTCGAAGACCTGATCCTCAAGGAAGGCCCGGAAACGGTCGCCGCCTTCATCGGCGAGCCGGTCATGGGGGCGGGCGGCGTCATCGTTCCGCCGGCCGGTTACTGGGATGCGATCCAGAAGGTGCTGAAGAAATACGACATCCTGCTGATCGCCGACGAGGTGATCTGCGGTTTCGGACGCACCGGCGAGATGTTCGGCACCACGACCTATGCACTGCAGCCGGATATCATGACGCTGTCGAAGCAGATTTCGTCATCCTACCAGCCGATCTCGGCGCTGCTCATCAACGAAAACGTCTATGGCCCGCTTGCCGATGAATCGGCGAAGATCGGCACGTTCGGCCATGGCGTGACCGCCGCTGGCCATCCCGTCGCTGCAGCGGTTGCGCTCGAAAACCTGGCGATCATCGAAGAACGCGACCTCGTCGGCAATGTGCGGACGCTGGCACCGAAGTTCCAGAGCCGGCTGAAGGCGCTGGAAAGCCATCCGCTGGCGATCGAAGCACGCGGCGTCGGCCTGATCGGCGCCCTTGAGCTGAAGCCGCGAGACGGTTTCGCAGCCGGCCAGCTCGGCCCCAAGTTGCTGGCGATCATGCTCGAAAAAGGCCTGATCTCGCGGGCGATCGGCGACTCGCTGGCGCTCTGCCCGCCGATGATCATCAATGAGCAACAGATCGACACGATCTTCGACACGTTCGAAGCTTCACTCGAGGTCTTCGAGAAGCAACTGGCTGTCTGAAACATCCCGGAGCTGCGCTAACCTATTGGTGCGGCTCCGATTGCGCTTGAGCGAAGCGCGCCTATATTGCTCGCCATGCTGGATCTCATCGAACCCTATTGGCCGCATATCCTTTTCGTTTTGTCGGTCCTGATGGGGGCTGCCGCTGCGATTCACGCGGCGATGACCAAGGAAGAGGTCCGCTCGGCGATCGGCTGGGTCGGCGTCATCGTTCTGTCTCCGATCATCGGCGCGCTGCTTTACCTTGTGGCGGGGATAAACCGTATCCGCCGCGCCGTCATCAGTGATCGGCGGGCGTTGCTGCAGGGAGAAATCCGTGCGCATGTGGTTTCCTACGACGCGACCAACGACATGGTCATCGGGGAATTCGGGCATCGGTTTCGGGCGATGAAGACGCTGGGCGACCGGGTGACGCGCCACCGGCTGACCACCGGCAATACGATCGTCGCGCTCGATACCGGTGACGAGGCCTACAGGGCGATGCTGAAGGCGATCGGCGAAGCGCAGCGCAGCCTCATCCTCGAAACCTATATCTTCGACCGGGACCGGATCGGCAGCCGGTTCGCGGATGCGTTGATCGCCGCGGTCAAGCGCGGCGTCGAAGTGCGCGTGCTGATCGATGCGGTTGGCGCCCGGTACTCCGTGCCGAGCGTGCTGGGCATGCTCAGGGACGGGGGCGTCACTGTCGACGTCTTCAACGGCAACGTCATCATGGGCCTGCGGTTGCCTTATGCGAACCTGCGCACCCACCGGAAGATCCTGGTTATCGATGGCCTGGTGGCATTTACCGGCGGCATGAACATCCGCGAAGGTTTCTCGAGCGAAATCAGCGGCGACAAATGCTCGTTCGACACACATTTCAAGGTGACCGGGCCAATCATCGCCGACCTCTTTGCGATTGCTGCGGCGGACTGGCGATTTTCGGCCGACGAGGCGCTGGACGGCGAGGCCTGGGCGCTGCAGCCGCCGGAGACGGAGGCCGGTTCGCCGGTCGTCATGCGTGCCGTCTCCTCAGGGCCCGACCGCAGCGTCGAGACGAACCACAAGATGCTGATGGGCGCGTTTTCCGTGGCGCGCTCCTCGATCCGGATCGTGTCGCCCTATTTCCTGCCGGACCGCGAACTGATCACCGCGCTCGTCACCGCCGCGCGGCGCGGGGTGGAGGTCGATATCGTCGTGCCGACCGCCAACAATCTGGTTCTGGTCGACCGGGCGATGACGGCGCAGTTCGACCAGATGCTGAAGAACTACTGCCGGATCTGGCGGGCATCCGGCCCGTTCAACCATTCCAAGCTTCTGGTGATCGACGGGTGCTGGGCTTATGTCGGCTCGTCGAACCTTGATCCGCGCTCGCTCCGGCTCAATTTCGAGGTCGATCTCGAAGTTCTGGATTGCCCTTTCGCGCAAGCTTTGGAACGAAGGATAGATCTGGCAATTTCTTCCGCAACCGAAGTGACGCTCGACGGGTTGATGGCAAGGCCCTTCCTCGTGCGGCTCATCGAGCGCGTGTTCTGGCTGGGCTCTCCCTATCTCTAGTTGCTGGATAGATGGGCCGCTTGCCCTATAAATTTCATTGATCGGCGAATAGTCAAAAGAACCATGCGGGAAAAACGTCCCAATCTTCCGAAAAGCATTCTGGCTTCCATCCGGGCTCGAAGGAACCGCGGTGCCGGAACGCATGAGGGGCGCGAACGCGGGCAGGGCATGCTGATCGCCTCCTATAACGTGCACAAATGCGTGGGTATCGACGGCAGGTTCGATCCCGCCCGCACCAGCCACGTGATCCGTGAGATCGGCGCCGATGTGATCGCGCTGCAGGAAGCGGATTCCCGGTTCGGCGAGCGGCGTGGCCTGCTCGACCTCGCCTGGATGGAGCGGGAGACGGGGCTTTTCCCGGTGCCCGTTTCCGGTGTTGCCAAGGCGCATGGCTGGCACGGCAATGTGATCCTCTTTCGCGAAGGCCTGGTGCGCGACGTTCATCAGGTCAAGCTGCCGGGGCTCGAGCCGCGTGGTGCTCTGATCACCGAACTGGAGCTCAAGGACGGCAGCGCATTCCGGATCATCGCCGCCCATCTCGGCCTGCTCAACCGTTCGCGGCAGCAGCAAGCCCGCATGATCCTCGACATTCTGCGTTCGCGTGACGAGCAGCCGACCGTGCTGATGGGTGATCTCAACGAATGGCGGCTTGGCGACCGCTCTTCCCTGAACACGCTCGCGACCGTTTTCGGCCTGCCGGCCGCTGTGCCGAGTTTCCCGTCGCGCCTGCCTGTTCTGGCGCTCGACCGCATCATGGCGAACCAGCCCGGGCTGATCGATACGGTGGAAACCCATGACAGTCCGCTTGCGCGGCTCGCTTCCGACCATCTGCCCATCAAGGCCGTGGTGAAGCTCGGTTCCTTGCCGTTTTCTCAACGTGCGGAAGTCGGGTAAGCCTGCTTTTTCCGGCCTTTACCGAAGCGGAAAGCGTCGATAGGTTTGCGGCTCCATCCGCCCTTTTGTTTCCGAACGGAATTCCCCGCATGACCGATATCGCCATGATCGAAGCCGCCCGCGCCCGTCTCGATGGTCACGCGCGCCGCACCCCGCTGCTGTCTTCGCCCTTCCTCGACGACATCGCCGGGCGGCGCATCTTCGTGAAGCCGGAATGCCTGCAGCACACCGGTTCGTTCAAGTTTCGCGGTGCCTGGTCGGCAATCTCGGCGCTGTCGCCCGATGTCCGGACCAAGGGCGTCATCGCCTTCTCATCGGGCAACCATGCCCAGGGTGTGGCGCTGGCTGCCAGGATGCACGGCATTCCGAGCGTGATCATCATGCCGTCCGATGCGCCGCGCATCAAAATCGAGAATACCCGCGCCTATGGCGCAGAAGTCGTGCTCTATGACCGCCTCAACGAGGATCGCGATGTGATCGGCGCTCGGCTGTCGCAGGAGCGAGGCCTGACGCTGATCAAGCCGTTCGACGAGCCGCTGGTGATCGCCGGCCAGGGCACGACCGGTCTCGAAATCGCCGAACAGGCCAGGGAGGAAGGCATCGAGAAGGCCGACGTGCTGGTGCCGACGGGTGGCGGCGGCTTCATTTCCGGCGTCGCGCTGGCATTGAACGCCAAGGCCCCGGGGTTTCTGGTGCATCCTTGCGAGCCGGAAGGTTTTGACGACGTGACGCGTTCGCTGGCTTCCGGAAAGATCGAGCGCAACGCGACCCAGGGCGGTTCGCTCTGCGATGCGATCGTCACGCCGCAGCCGGGAAACATCACCTTCCCGATCATGTCGAAGCTCTGCGGTACCGGCCTTGTGGTGAGCGACGACGAAGCGTTGCATGCGGTGGCGCTCGCATTCAGCCGGCTGAAGATCGTCGTGGAACCCGGCGGCGCGGTGGCATTGGCGGCCGCTCTTTTCCATGGCGAAACGCTGGGCGATACGGTGATTGCGGTCTGCTCGGGCGGCAATATCGACCCGGACATTTTCCGCATGGCGCTGGATCGTTTTGGCGCCTGAGGTGCTCTGAAGACCCTGAGGCATAATAAACCGTTAACTGCCCGAAACCGCCGTTAAGAAAAAAGGATTTTCTACGGAACTGGTGGATGCTTGGAACATTATCTCTATCGGGTTGGTAGAGATAAGCTAGCATAGGGATAGCGCTCGAAAAGGGCGGAACCAGAACCCGGGAGACATCCATGCGTCATATCGAGCATCAGACACGGTCTTTCCCAGCTCGCGGCTTTGCGGGCAAATGGCAATGGGCGGCGAATACGGCCCTGGTAACGGCAGCCTTCATCTTCGTCGGCGCCGTGACACTCGGCCTTTTCCCCTGAGGCCTTCGGGCTTCGCCTTTTCAAATTCGGGCTTGGTCCTCCCAAGACCGAAAGCACCTCCCGCGCTTCGCCGTCCGGGAGGTGTTTTCGTTTAAAGGCCTATCTCGGCGGGAGATAGGCTTCGGCAAGCTCCACCCAGAAACTCGTTCCGATCGGCAGCGCGTCGTCGTTGAAGTCGAAGCGGGGGTGGTGCAGCGGCGGGTCGTTGTCGGTGCGCCTGGTGCCGAGCAGGAAATAGGTGCCCGGCCGCTCCGCCAGCATATAGGCGAAATCCTCGGCACCCATGGACGGACGGGGCAGGTCGATCACCTTGTCCTCGCCGATCACCCGCCTGGCGAGGTCGCGGACGAAATCCGTTTCCGCCTTGTGGTTGATTGTCGCCTCGTAACCGCGCTTGTAATCGAGCGTGACGCTCATGCCGTAGCTCGCGGCCTGGCCTTCGGCGACCAACCGGATGCGCCTTTCCAGCTCGTCACGGACGCCGGGATCGAAGGAGCGGATGGTGAGCAGCATTTCCGCCCGCTCGGGGATGACGTTGCTCGCCATGCCGGCGTGGAAGGCGCCGACGGTGATCACCATCTGGTCGAGCGGATGAATGTTGCGCGAGGCGATCGTCTGCAGCGCCATGATGATGCTCGCGCCGCAGACGATCGGGTCCGACGTATCCTGCGGCTCCGCGCCATGGCCGCCGCGGCCATTGACGGTGATGCGGCATTCATCGACGGCCGCCATCATCGGGCCTTCCTTCACGCCGATCTGGCCGAAGGGCAGGCTGGGATCGTTGTGCAGACCGAAGACGGCATTGCACGGGAAACGCTCGAAGAGACCGTCCTCGATCATCAGCCTGGCGCCGCCGAAATTTTCCTCCGCCGGCTGGAAGATCAGGTGGATCGTGCCGTCGAAATTCTTCCTCCGGGCAAGGATCCTGGCGGCGCCCAGCAGCATGGCCGTGTGGCCGTCATGGCCGCAGGCATGCATCAGCCCCTTGTTCTTGCTCGCATATTCCGCACCGGTTTCCTCCTCGATCGGCAGCGCGTCCATATCGGCCCGGATGCCGATCGACCGGCTGCTGGTGCCGTTCCTCAGGGTGGCGACCACACCCGTCTGGCCGAGGCCGCGGGTGACTTCATATCCGAGGTCGGCAAGCTGGCTGGCGATGAAATCGGATGTGTTGAACTCCGAGAGGCCGAGTTCCGGATATTGATGAAGGTAACGGCGGGTGGCCACCACGTCGGCCATGTCATTGGAAAACTGGATCGTCATTGCTCAAAACACCGAAAGTTCGATTGGATTGGTTGCGGGGCACGACGAGATCGCCCTTGTGTCTGAGATAAATAGCAGCGCCGCCTTTGGAAGGTAACCCTCGGCGTTTAAATTCCCTCGGATCAGCTGCCGCAAGACGTTCAGGCGGGCCTGTCGTGCAAGGGCGAAATTCGTCGCATTATCAATGGGCTGCTTCCGTTCAGGTTCCATTCAGGCTATCCTCGCTAGAGCCGGAACATGTGTCAATCCGCAGGAAGTGAGCAATAGATTCCCGTCAGTCGTTTGCAATATCCGGACTGCTCTCTATTTCCCATCCTCGCGGGTTTGCATCCGGCCGGTCACCATAATCCAAATGATGACTGGCGCTTCCGATGCAGGCCGAGTAAGGCGAGGCCGACAAACCCTTAGAGTTTTCACCAGAAGCCCGTATCCATGTCATTTCACACTACGCCGTCAGCTTCCTCGCGCGAAACCGAAGCCAAGCAGATCGATCACAACGACTCGATCCGCTCGACCTATTTCAACATCGATGCATTGAGGGAATGCGGCGAGAAACTCGGCAAGGAGGGCACGCCCAGCCTGCCGGGCGGCCTGGAGTTCGAATTCTTCAAGCGGCACCAGGAGAACGAGAAAGAGATCCTGCGGGTCTACCGGGCGACGGCGACCGATGTCGATGCGGGCGCGTCGATCACGCCCGCCGCCGAATGGCTGCTCGACAACTATTACATCGTCGAAGAGGCGATCCAGGAAGTCCGCCGCGACTTCCCGAAAAAGTTCTTCCGCCAGTTGCCCACGATGACGGTTGGCGGCCAGGAACTGCCGCGTGTGCTGGTGCTCGCCTGGCTCTATGTCGCCCATACGCACAGCAGTGTTTCCCGCGAGGCGCTGGCCTCCATGGTCCAGGGCTTCCAGGTCAAGGAACCGCTCGAGATCGGCGAACTCTGGGCGCTGCCCTCGTTCATCCGTTTCGTGCTGATCGAGAACCTGCGCCGCATCGCCACCCGTGTCGATCGCTCGCGCAACATGCGCCGCCGCGCCAACGAGACGGCCGACGAGATCATCCGCCTCAATAACGAGGAGGCGAGTGCCGATGTCCTGAGGGGCATCGAGAACCTGACGAACGACAATACGTTCACGGCGCAGTTCCTCTATCGCCTTCGCAACGCCTCGCAGACCTCGGGTTTTGCCGTCGCCTGGCTGGAGCAGCGTCTCGAACAGGCGGGCACCGACGTCGAAGAGGTGATGCTGGCAGAGCAGAACCGCCTTTCGTCCGGCAACGTGACGATGGGCAACATCATCAAGAGCCTGCGCGAGATCGACGATACGGAGTGGAGCGTCTGGTTCGAAGACGTCTCGCAGATCGACAAGATCTTCCGCGAGCGCACCGATTATCAGGCGCTCGATTTCGGCTCGCGCAACGCCTATCGCAACCGTATCGAGCAGATTGCCCGCCGCTCCCGCAAGAGCGAGGCCGAGGTTGCTGAGGCGGCCATCCAGCTCGCCGAAAAGGCGTCGGCCGAAGAAAATGCCGATCCGCGCGAGACCAATGTCGGTGCCTTCGTCGTCGGCCGCCGCCGCCGCGAGCTGGAAGCGGCAGTCGGTTACAATCTGCTGTTCGTCCAGCGGTTTGTTCGCCTCGTCCGCCGCCTCAACTGGTTTGCCATCGCCGGCCCGGTGATCCTCATTACGGTGCTCGCCATGGCGATTGCCGGCTGGTTCCTGGTGCAGGCGGATATTCCGCTGCCGGTCGTCTTCTGCTTCCTGCTGATGTTCGCGCTGCCGGCTTCCGAAGGCGCGACCGGCCTGTTCAACACGCTGGTGACCTATGTGGTGCGGCCGGCCCGGCTGGTCGGCTACGAATTCAAGGAAGGCATTCCGGAAGCGGCCAGGACGCTGGTCGCTGTCCCCTGCCTGATCACCGACCGGGACACGGTGGACGAGCTCATCCGAAACCTCGAAGTCCACTATCTCGCCAATCCGCACGGCGAGATCTATTTCTCGCTGCTCAGCGACTGGCGCGACAGCAAGTTCGAGGAAACCGATACCGACCTCGAAATTCTCGATTACGCGAAGCGCGAGATCGCGGCGCTCAACGCCAAGTATGGAGATGACGGCAAGGCGCGCTTCTATCTGCTGCATCGCCGCCGTCTGTTCAATCCGAACGAAGGCGCATGGATGGGCTGGGAGCGCAAGCGCGGCAAGCTGCATGAGCTCAACATGCTGCTGCGCGGCGATCGCGATACCAGCTATCTTACGGGCGCCAACACCGTGCCGGCCAACGTCCAGTACGTCATGACGCTCGATGCCGATACGCGCCTGATGCGCGACGCGGTGACCAAGCTCGTCGGCAAGATGCACCACCCGATCAACCAGCCGGTGCTCGACCCGAAAACCAATCGCGTCATCCATGGCTATGGGCTGATGCAGCCGCGCGTGACGCCGTCGCTGACGACCGGCAAGGAAGCCTCGGTCTTCCAGCGCGTCTTCTCGGTCGGCCGCGGTCTCGACCCTTATGTCTTCACCGTTTCCGACGTCTACCAGGACCTGACTGGCGAAGGCAGCTTCACCGGCAAGGGCCTTTATCACGTCGATGCCTTCGAGGCATCGCTGAAAGGTCGGATCGACGAGAATTCGGTCCTCTCCCACGACCTTCTCGAAGGTTCGTTCGCACGCTGCGCGCTCGTCACCGACGTCGAGCTGGTCGAGGACTTTCCGGTCCGCTACGAGGTCGAAGTCTCGCGCCAGCATCGCTGGGCCCGCGGCGACTGGCAGCTGCTGCCTTACATCCTCGATCCGAAGCGCGGTGTGACTGCGCTCGGCCGCTGGAAGATGATCGACAACCTGCGCCGGTCGCTGACCCCGATCGCCTGGTTCTTCGCTTCCGTGCTCGGCTGGTACTTCATGGATCCGCTCGGCGCTCTCGTCTGGCAGATCCTGCTGATCTTCTCGCTGTTCGTCGCCCCGACCCTCAGCCTGGTCACCGGCCTGCTGCCGGGCTCTACCGACATCGTCCCGGGAGCGCATTTCTATTCCGTCTGGTCGGACATGCGTTCCGCCAACGCACAGGTCGCGCTGCGCGTCGTCTTCATTGCGGATTCCGCCTGCATCATGACGGATGCGATCTCCCGGTCCCTCTACCGCCTGTTCTTCAGCCGGAAGCTGATGCTGGAATGGCGCACCGCCGCCTCGATCCAGTCGAGCGCGCAAGGGAGCCCGCAGGATTACTACAAGACGATGTGGCACGCGCCGGCGATCGCCGTGCTCAGCATCATCCTGGCGGCCATGCCGGGCGACAACGCATTCCTGGTCGGTATTCCGTTCGCCGTGCTGTGGATCTTCTCGCCGCTCGTCGCCTGGTATGTCAGCCAGTCGGCCGAGACCGAAGACCGGCTGTTCGTGCCGGAGCCCGTGTCCGTCGAACTGCGCAAGATCGCCCGCCGCACCTGGCGGTATTTCGAGACCTTCGTGACCGAGGAACAGAACTACCTGCCGCCGGACAATTTCCAGGAGAAGCCGAACCCGGTCATCGCCAAGCGCACGTCGCCCACCAATATCGGCGTCTATCTGCTGTCGACGATCTCGGCGCGGCATTTCGGCTGGATCAGCTTCACCGACACGATCGAGCGCATCGAACAGACGATTTCGGCAGTTGAACGAGCCGACAAGTTCCGCGGCCACATGTTCAACTGGTACCATACCGATACGCTGAAGCCGCTGATGCCGCGCTACGTCTCGTCGGTCGACAGCGGCAATTTCGCCGGGCATCTGATCGCCATCTCGTCGGCCTTGCGTATCTGGGCGGAAGCCCCTTCCGCGCATCTCCAGGGCAATCTCGACGGCCTCGGCGACGTCTCCGGTATTCTGGCCGAGACGTTGAAGGCCCTGCCGGACGACCGCAAGACCGTGCGCCCGCTGCGTCGCCGTCTCGAAGAGCGTATCATCGGCTTCGGCAATGCGCTTGCCGCGGTCAAGCGCGAGCATGAATTCGCATCGATCCGGATCATCAACCTCGCCGTGCTTGCCCGCGACATCCAGAAGCTCGCGGTCAACCTCGACCAGGAAGTCCGTTCGGCGCAGAGCGACGAAGTTACCCGCTGGTCCGCGTCTCTCGTCGCCGCCTGCGAGGCGCATATCGCCGACAGCGTCTTCGACAATGCCAATATCGAATCGCTGCGGGAGCGGCTCGGCGTGTTGCGCGACCGAACCCGTCGCCTCGCCTTCGCGATGGATTTCAGCTTCCTGTTCCGCAAGGAGCGCCGCCTTCTGTCGATCGGCTATCGTGTCGAAACCAACGAGATCGACGAAGCCTGCTATGACCTGCTCGCATCCGAAGCGCGTCTGACCAGCCTGTTCGGGATTGCCAAGGGCGACCTGCCGACCGAGCACTGGTACAAGCTCGGCCGCCAGGTGGTGCCGATCGGTGCGCGAGGCGCCCTGGTTTCCTGGTCCGGCTCGATGTTCGAATACCTCATGCCGCCGCTCGTCATGCAGGAGCGCCAGGGGGGCATTCTCAACCAGACCAACAATCTGATCGTGAAGGAACAGATGAACCATGGCCGCCGCCTCGGCACGCCATGGGGCATTTCGGAAGCGGCGTTCAACGCTCTCGACCATCAGATGTATTATCAATATTCGAACTTCGGGGTGCCGACGCTCGGCCTCAAGCGCGGTCTCGGCCAGAACGCCGTCATCGCTCCCTATGCGTCGATCCTGGCCAGCCAATACGATCCGATCGCTGCCTCTGAAAACCTTGCCGAACTGCGCTCGCTCGGAGCGCTCGGGGTGTTCGGCTTCTACGACGCGGTAGACTTCACGCCCACCCGCGTACCGGAAGGCAAGCGCTACGCGGTGGTGTTCAACTATTATGCCCACCACCACGGCATGTCGATCGCCGCGATCGCCAACGTCGTGATGAACGGCCTGCTGCGCGAGCTCTTCCATTCCGACCCGACCATCGAGGCTGCCGAACTGCTGCTGCAGGAAAAGGCGCCGCGCGACATTCCGGTGATGAGCGCCAAGCACGAGGAAACCCCCGGCAAGGGCCAGGGCGAGCTATTGCGTTCGGAAATCCGCACCATCACCAACCCGGCCACCAAGGACCGCGAGCTGGTGCTGCTCTCCAACGGTCACTATTCGGTCATGCTCACCGCGACCGGCTCGGGATATTCCCGCTGGAACGGACTGTCTGTCGCCCGCTGGAAGCCCGACCCGACCGAAGATCGCTGGGGCCAGTTCCTGTTCCTGCGCGACACCACGACCGGCGAATGGTGGTCTGCCACCGCCGAGCCGCGTCGCATCGAAGGCGAAAAGACCAGGGCGATCTTCTCCGACGAACGGGCGGAATTCCACAAGACGATCGGCGACCTCACGAGCACGGTCGAATGCATCGTCGCCAGCGAACACGATGCCGAAGGCCGCCGCCTGACGCTGCTCAACATGGGTACCGAGGATCGCTTCATCGAAGTGACCTCCTATATGGAACCCGTGCTGACCACCGAGGACGACGACAACGCCCACCCGGTTTTCCAGCGGATGTTCGTCCGCACCGAAATCGGCCGCCGCGGCGACGTCATCCGCGCGTGGCGCAACAAGCGCGCGCCGAACGAGCCGGACATGGTGATCGCCCATCTGGCGGCCGACAATGCCGGTTCGGCTCGCCCGACCGAATTCGAGACCGACCGCCGCAAGTTCCTCGGCCGCGGCCGCACGCTTTCGGAAGCTGCAGCCTTCGATCCCGGCGCGACGCTGTCGGGCACCGACGGCTTCACGCTCGATCCGATCCTGTCGCTGCGCCGCGTCGTGCGCGTGCCGGCCGGCAAGAAGGTGAGCGTCATCTTCTGGACGATCGCCGCACCGAGGCGCGAAGAGCTCGACCAGGCGATCGAGCGTTATCGCCATCCGGATGCCTTCCAGACCGAGCTCACGCAGGCCTGGACGCGCACGCAGGTACAGATGCGCCATCTCGGCGTCTCCTCGCAGGATGCCGCGGCGTTCCAGCACCTGGCGCGCTATCTCATCTATCCGGACATGCAGTTGCGCGCCGACCAGGCGACCATTCACGCGGGCATGCAGCAGCAGTCGTCGCTCTGGCCCTCGTCTGTTTCGGGAGACTTCCCGATCTTCACGCTGCGCATCAACGACGACAACGACATGCCGGTCGCCAAGGAAGCGATGAGCGCCCAGGAATACCTGCGCTCGCGCGGCGTCATCACTGATCTCGTGATCTTCAACGAGCGGGCGGCCTCCTACGCGCAGGAAATGCAGCAGGCGCTCGAACATCTCTCCGAGAGCGCCCGCCGCCTCAGCCAGCAGGAAGGCCAGCGCCAGCACGTCTTCTCGCTGCGCCGCGACATCATGGATGACGAGGGTTCGGAAGGCCTGATCGCCGCGTCCCGCGTGGTTCTGCACGCCCGCAACGGCAAGATCAGCGACCAGCTCAACCGCACGGCAACGATCTTCGCGCCGCCGAAGGACCAGCAGATCGAGGTCGACCGTCGTCCGCTGCTGAACGGCGAGATCTTCCAGCCTCCGGCTCCGATCGAGGCACCGGCGGATCTCGACTTCTGGAACGGTTTCGGCGGTTTCACCAAGGATGGCCGCGAATATGTGGTGCGCCTGCATGGCGGCCAGTCGACGCCGCAGCCGTGGATCAACATCATCTCCAACGACAAGTTCGGCTTCCACATTTCGGCGGAAGGTTCGGGCTTCACCTGGGCCAGGAACTCCCGCGACTATCAGCTGACGCCCTGGACCAACGACATGGTCATCAACCGTCCCGGCGAGGCATTCTACGTTGCCGACCGGGATAGCGGCGCTGTCATGACGCCGTTCGCGGTCCTGTCGCGCAAGCCGGAGGTCAAGTTCGAGGCCCGGCACGGCCTGGGTTACTCGGTCTTTTCGAGCGAAGAAGAAGGCCTGAAGATCAGGCTGACCCAGACGGTCGACCGGACGCGGGCGGCAAAGCTCTCGTCTATCCTCCTCCACAACGGCGGTTCGGAGACCCGCAGGCTGCGCGTCTACGGTTATGTGGAATGGCTGCTCGGCGCCAATCCGGCCCGGTCCATCCCGTTCATCCTCTCAAGCCGCGACGAGGAAACCGGCACGCTCTTTGCCACCAACTCCTACAGCATCGACTACCGCCGCTTTGCCTTCATGGGCATGAAGGAGACACCGGTCGGCTTCACGGCGAGCCGCCGCGAATTCATCGGCCGTTTCGGTTCGGTCCAGATGCCGGCGGCGGTGATGTCCGCTTCTGCGCTCAACAATGCTCTCGATCTCGACGGCGACCCCTGCGCGGCGCTCGCCTACGACATCGAGCTCGCGCCGGGCGAAGAGCGGACGGTGACCTTCTATCTTGGCGATGCCGATACGAAGGAAGAGGCTCAGGCGCTGGTCGCCCAGCTGCGCGGCGAGGAGTTCGCTCCGATCCTCGAGGCGAACCGCGACTTCTGGACCGGTTTCACCGGCCGCCTGAAGATCTCGACGCCGGACAAGTCGCTCGACAACATGGTCAACCACTGGCTGCCCTATCAGGCGCTCGGCTGCCGCATCATGGCCCGGACCGCCTTCTACCAGGCATCCGGCGCCTTCGGCTTCCGCGACCAGCTGCAGGACACCTTGGCCTTCCTGGTGCACGAGCCGTCGCTGGCCCGCCGCCAGATCGTCAACGCTGCTTCGCGGCAGTTCAAGGAAGGCGACGTGCTGCACTGGTGGCTGCCCGGCTCCGGCGCCGGCGTGCGGACGATGATCTCCGACGACGTCGTCTGGCTCGCCTACGGTATCCACCAGTATGTCTCGGTAACCGGCGATGCATCGCTGCTCGACGAGGAACTGGCGTTCATCGACGGTCCGGTGCTCGAAAAGAACAAGCACGACTCCTTCATCCAGCCGACGGTGTCGACCGAGACCGCCACCGTCTACGAGCATGCGGCAAGGGCGCTGGACCTGGCGATCACCCGAACCGGCGACAAGGGCCTGCCGCTCATCCTCGGCGGCGACTGGAATGACGGCATGAACCGCGTCGGCATCGGCGGCCGCGGCATGAGCGTCTGGCTCGGCTGGTTCCTGGCCGCCGCACTGCGCAACTTCCTGCCCTATGCGGAAGCACGCAAGGACAAGAAGCGTATCCAGCGCTGGACGGATCATATCGAGACGCTCAAGCAGGCGCTCGAAAAAGCAGGCTGGGACGGCACCTACTATCGCCGCGGCTATTTCGACGATGGCTCTCCGCTCGGTTCGAGCACCAGCGACGAATGCCGTATCGACTCGCTCGCCCAGTCCTGGAGCGTGCTCTCGGGCGTCGGCGATCCGGACCGTGCGGCCCAGGCGATGGATGCGGTGCTCGAAAAGCTGGTCGACAGCCAGGCGGGCATCATCCGCCTGTTCACGCCGCCCTTCCAGGACACCCGCAAGGACCCGGGCTATATCAAGGCCTATCCGCCGGGCGTTCGTGAAAACGGCGGCCAGTATACCCATGCGGCGATCTGGGTCGTGCTGGCGCTGGCGGCGCTGAAGCGCGGCGACGATGCCTGGAAGTGCTTCCAGATGCTGAACCCGATCAACCACGCGCTCGACCGTGAGGCGGCAGAGACCTATCGCGTCGAACCCTATGTGGTCGCCGCCGATGTCTACGGTCACGGTTCCTATACCGGCCGCGGCGGCTGGAGCTGGTACACGGGTTCTGCCGGCTGGCTCTACCGTGCGGCGACCGAGGGCATACTCGGCATCCGCCGCCAGGGCGACCGGCTGTTTGTCGACCCGGCGCTGCCGAGCGACTGGGATGGCTTCACCGCCGAACTGACCATCGGGGACACGGTGCACAAGATCACCGTCGAGGGCGACAAGGTCACGATCGATGGTCAGGCGGTCAATGAAACGGAAGGCTTCCTACTCGGCGGAGCGGCTGCGAAGCTCCTGCCGGAACCGGCCAATAGCTGAGACGTCGCCGACGGGGAAGCTGAAACTGACAAAAGAAAACCCGCCGCCATGCGAATGGCGGCGGGTTTTTTCGTTGAAGTTCCTTTAACGGTCAGGCGGGCTGTGCCACGGAGCCGCCTTGGTCTGCCGCTTCGTCGTCCGTCAGAATGCCGCTTGCCTTCAGCAGGGCAGCGAAGCGTCCGCCGCTCTCGCTGAGCTCCTCATAGCTGCCCATTTCGGCGACACGTCCGTTCTCGAGGAAGATCACCTTGTTCGCATCGCGGACGGTCGAAAGCCGGTGGGCGATGATGAAGGTGGTGCGGTTTTCGCGGAGGCGGTCTATGGCTGTCTTGACGCGAGCCTCGGTTTCGACGTCCAGCGCGCTGGTCGCCTCGTCGAGGACCAGGATCGGCGCGTTCTTGAGGATGGCGCGGGCTATGGCGATACGCTGGCGTTCGCCGCCGGACAACCGGTTGCCGCGCTCGCCGACCGGGGTCTCGTAGCCGTTCAGCCGCGTTTCGATGAACTCGGCGGCAGCCGCAGCTTCCGCCGCCCTGGCGATCTCCTCCTCGCTGGCGCCTTCTCGGCCGAGTCGGATGTTCTCGCTGATCGATCGGTTCAGAAGACCGGCATCCTGGAAGACGGTGGCGATCGAATGGCGCAGCGATTTGCGCGTCACCTTGCCGATATCGACGCCATCGATCAGGATCTTGCCTTCCTGGGGGTCGTAGACACGCTGCAGGAGATTGATGAGCGTCGTCTTGCCGGCGCCAGTCGGGCCGACGATGGCAACGGTCTCTCCGGCTTTCGCGGTAAAGGAGACGTTGTGGACGCCCTGGCTGGTGCTGGCAAAGCCGAAGGAGACATCGCGGAATTCCACGTCGCCGCGAACCTCGCCGAGATCGGCGGCATCTGCCGGCTCGGCGCGCTCCTCGACGGAATCCTCGAGGAGGAAGAAATCCTCGAGCTTGGCGCGCGCTTCGAAGATCTGGGTCGCGAACTGGCGCAGGAGGTCCAGACGGCCGATCAGCAGGTTGGCGAAGCCGATGAAAGCCACGACGTCGCCGACCCGGATTTCGCCGCGCTGGACCAGAAGCGTGCCGATGACGAGGATGACACCCATGGACACCGTCGAGGCGGTGCGGTTGAGGGCACCGGCCAGAGCCCACCAGTCGAGCACCGGATACTGGGCGGCAAGCAGGTCCTTGGTATAGTCCTTGAGCGCCAGGGTCTCGGCCTCGATGCGGTTATAGCTGTGCAGCACCGATACGTTGCTGATCGCATCGCTTACGTGGGAGAAGACCGTGTGGTAATGGTTCTCGACGGAGGCCTGCCCCTCCTTGGTGCGGTTCATCACTGTCACGCCGATGATCCAGTAGAGGATGCTCAGCACCAAAAGGACGAGGCTCAGCCGCCAATCCATCGAGATCGCCGTGGGGACCAGCAGGACGAGCGCCACCGCGGTGGCGAGGTGGGTACGCATGAATTCGAGCCAGAGGCCGAACAGGCTCTCTGCGGCACGCAACAGGGTGTGCAGCGCGTGAGAGGTGCCGCGGGTGTGGTGCCAGGCGAGCGGCATGGAGATGATGCGCCCGAAAGCCTCGGTCAGCAGCGATGCGCGTCGGCCATGGGCGAGCCTGTCCGCCTCACGGGCGACGAGCACATAGGCAACGGTGTTGAAGACACCGAAGCCGGCCCATAACATCAGGACCGGCGTGACGGTACTGCCGGACGAAATGGCATCGATGATCCGGCCGAAAAGGATCGGTTCGGCAATGGTGATGACGGCAAGCACGATATTGGCGACGACGACGGCGGCGACGCGCCATTTGTTCTTCGCCAGATATTGGAGGGCCCGTGCGTAAACCTGGAACAGCGTCAACTGGCGCAACCTCTTTCATGTGGAGCCGCCATCGGGGCGGCGCCGGTAATCTAGTGATCGGAAACGGCAATTCCGCGACGGAAGCCGGAAATAATACTCTTCTGCCAGAAATGTTTCATGGAGGGCAAGGCTTCCCGCAATCAGTGTCTTGAACCAACCCACGGCTTATTGCAGAAAGCCGTCAAGGGCTAGATTTTGCGGTATACCTTCAATGAATGATAACTATGCTAATCGATTGTGAATAAGGGAAGTTACTGAAATTTAACATAAAGACAAGAATCGCCCGGAAAGAGCGCGGCGGGGAGCAAGCCTTGAACATTCAGCTGGTCGTGCAACTCTTGGTACTCGTGGGGGAAATCAAGACCGAGGCGGAGCTGACGGCCCAGCTCGAATCCCTGCTGAAGGCCTATGGATTCGAATATTATGGACTGGTCGTCCGACCGCGCTCCCTTCAGAATCCGGCCGGTCTTGTCCTGGCCGGCCGCTGGCCGGAAGGCTGGCAGGAAATCTACGAGGCTCGCAAATATGCCCTGGTCGATCCGACCGTTCGAATGCTCGGCATCGCGCAAAGGCCCTTCCGCTGGCGGGATGCGGTCCTCAGGCTCAGGAACGATCCGCATCGGCAGCGCATGCAGCGGATGATGCAGGAGGGGACACGTCACGGCCTTCAGGACGGCTACCTGTTTCCGGTCCATGGACGCAACGGCCTGCTTGGCAACATGACGCTCGGCGGCCGCCCGGTGGATCTTTCGCCCGCTGAAGTGGCGCTTTTCGAAGCTGCCGCCAAGAAGGTGTTCTGGCGGTTTCTGGACCTGCGCGGCCAGGCAGAAGAACTCGAGGCCGCCGCAAAGGTGGACACCCAGCTTACCCGCCGCGAGATGGAGGTCATCGTGCTGCTCGCCGACGGCCTGACCTCCAACGAGGTCGCAAAGTCGCTCGACATCTCCAGCCATACCGTCGACTGGTACATCAACGGGCTTCAGGAGAAGCTGCGCGCCAAGAACCGTCAGCATGTGGTCGCTTCGGCATTTCGCCTCGGCCTCATCGCCTGAGCGATTGGTCTTCTTGCGACACATCCGGTCTCCCCAAGAAATTGCGCTTGCCTGATTAAGGCAATACTGATTTCTTTGCAGTGCAGCATTACTTTCGATGGCGCCTGAGGAGATCCGTCTTGCCTATTTCCAAGATCTTAGTTGCCAACCGCTCCGAAATAGCGATCCGGGTCTTCCGTGCGGCCAATGAGCTCGGCATCAAGACTGTTGCGATCTGGGCGGAAGAGGACAAGCTTTCGCTGCATCGGTTCAAGGCCGATGAGAGCTATCAGGTCGGTCGCGGGCCGCATCTTTCCAAGGACATGGGGCCGATCGAAAGCTATCTGTCGATTCCGGAAGTGATCCGCGTCGCCAAGCTTTCCGGCGCCGACGCCATTCATCCGGGATACGGCCTGCTGTCGGAAAGCCCGGAATTCGTGGAGGCCTGCAACGATGCAGGCATCATCTTCATCGGCCCTCGGCCGGATACGATGCGCCAGCTCGGCAACAAGGTTGCGGCCCGCAACCTGGCGATTTCGGTCGGCGTGCCGGTGGTGCCGGCAACCGAGCCGCTGCCGGACGATACGGCCGAAGTCGCCAAGATGGCCGAGGAGATCGGCTACCCGGTGATGCTGAAGGCCTCCTGGGGCGGTGGCGGTCGCGGCATGCGCGCCATCCGCGATCCGAAGGACCTCGCAAAGGAAGTGACCGAAGCCAAGCGCGAGGCGATGGCCGCTTTCGGCAAGGACGAGGTCTATCTCGAAAAGCTCGTCGAGCGCGCCCGCCACGTCGAAAGCCAAATCCTCGGGGATGCGCATGGCAATGTCGTGCATCTCTTCGAGCGCGACTGTTCGATCCAGCGCCGTAACCAGAAGGTCGTGGAGCGCGCGCCGGCACCCTATCTCTCGGAAGAGCAGCGGGCCGAGCTTGCCGCCTATTCACTGAAGATCGCGGCGGCGACCAACTATGTCGGCGCCGGCACCGTCGAATATCTGATGGATGCCGATACCGGCAAGTTCTACTTCATCGAGGTGAATCCGCGCATCCAGGTCGAGCACACGGTGACCGAAGTCGTCACCGGCATCGATATCGTCAAGGCGCAGATCCATATCCTCGAAGGTTTTGCGATCGGCACGCCTGAATCCGGCGTGCCGGCCCAGGAAGACATCCGCCTCCACGGCCACGCGCTGCAATGCCGCATCACCACCGAGGACCCGGAGCACAATTTCATTCCGGATTACGGCCGTATCACCGCCTATCGCTCGGCGGCCGGTTTCGGCATCCGTCTCGACGGCGGCACGGCCTATTCGGGGGCGGTCATCACCCGCTATTACGATCCGTTGCTGGTCAAGGTGACGGCTGCCGGCTCGACGCCGCAGGAAGCCATCAGCCGCATGGACCGAGCGCTCAGGGAATTCCGCATCCGTGGCGTGGCCACCAACCTGACCTTCCTCGAGGCGATCATCGGCCACCCGAAATTCCGCGACAATTCCTATACGACGCGGTTCATCGACACGACGCCGGAACTTTTCGAGCAGGTGAAGCGGGCCGACCGCGCCACCAAGCTGCTCACCTACATCGCCGACGTCACCGTCAACGGCCACCCGGAAACCAAAGGCCGACCGGCGCCGTCCGCGCAGGCGGCAAAACCGGTTCTGCCCTATATCAACGGGCCGATCCCGGACGGCACCAAGCAGCGTCTCGACACGCTCGGCCCCAAAAAATTCGGCGAATGGATGCGCAACGAAAAGCGCGTGCTGATGACCGACACGACGATGCGTGATGGCCATCAGTCGCTGCTGGCCACCCGCATGCGCACCTATGACATCGCGCGCGTCGCCGGCGTCTATGCCCGGGCTCTGCCGAACCTGTTTTCGCTGGAATGCTGGGGCGGGGCGACTTTCGACGTTTCCATGCGCTTCCTCACCGAAGACCCGTGGGAACGCCTGGCGATGATCCGCGAGGGCGCCCCGAACCTGCTTCTGCAGATGCTTCTGCGCGGTGCCAACGGCGTCGGCTACAAGAACTATCCCGACAACGTGGTGAAATATTTCGTTGCCCAAGCGGCCAGGGGCGGCATTGACCTCTTCCGTGTCTTCGACTGCCTGAACTGGGTCGAGAACATGCGCGTCTCGATGGATGCGATCCAGGAGGAGAACAAGCTCTGCGAGGCGGCGATCTGCTATACCGGCGACCTGCTCAATTCGGCGCGGCCGAAATACGATCTCAAATATTACGTCTCGCTGGCTGAAGAGCTGGAGAAGGCAGGCGCCCATATCATCGCGCTGAAAGACATGGCAGGCCTGTTGAAGCCGGCAGCCGCACGCGTGCTGTTCAAGGCGCTGCGCGACGCGACCTCGCTGCCGATCCATTTCCATACGCATGACACGTCCGGCATTTCGGCTGCGACCGTGCTTGCCGCCGTGGATGCGGGCGTCGATGCGGTCGATGCGGCAATGGATGCGGTTTCCGGCAATACCTCGCAGCCCTGCCTGGGATCGATCGTCGAGGCGCTGGCCGGCGGCGAGCGCGATCCGGGCCTCGATCCGGAATGGATTCGCCGCATCTCGTTCTATTGGGAGGCGGTGCGCAACCAATATGCCGCCTTCGAGAGCGATCTCAAGGGGCCGGCGTCGGAAGTCTATCTGCATGAGATGCCGGGCGGTCAGTTCACCAACCTCAAGGAACAGGCCCGGTCGCTCGGCCTCGACACCAAGTGGCACAAGGTCGCGCAGACCTATGCGGACGTGAACCAGATGTTCGGCGACATCGTCAAGGTGACGCCGTCCTCCAAGGTGGTCGGGGACATGGCGCTGATGATGGTCTCGCAAGACCTTACCGTCGCCGATGTCGAGAACCCCGCCAAGGACATCGCGTTTCCGGATTCGGTCGTGTCGATGCTGAAGGGCGATCTCGGACAGCCCCCTGGCGGCTGGCCGGAAGCGCTGCAGAAGAAGGCGCTGAAGGGCGAACAACCCTATACGGCGGTGCCCGGCTCGCTTTTGCCGCCCGCTGACCTCGCTGCGGAAAGAAAAGTCATCGAGGACAAGCTGGAACGCAAGATCGATGACTTCGAATTTGCGTCCTACCTCATGTATCCGAAAGTGTTCACGGACTTTGCCCTGGCCTCCGACACTTATGGCCCGGTCTCGGTGCTGCCGACGCATGCCTATTTCTACGGGCTCGGCGATGGCGAGGAGCTGTTCGCCGACATCGAGCGGGGCAAGACGCTGGTCGTCGTCAACCAGGCGATGAGCGGCACGGATGCCCAGGGCATGGTCACCGTGTTCTTCGAGCTGAACGGCCAGCCGCGCCGCATCAAGGTGCCGGACCGCGCGCATGGGGCTTCCGGCAGCGCGGTGCGCCGCAAGGCCGAACTAGGCAATGCAACCCATCTCGGCGCGCCGATGCCGGGCGTCATCTCCCGCGTCTTTGCGACAACCGGCCAGGCGGTCAAGGCCGGCGATGTGCTGCTCTCCATCGAGGCAATGAAGATGGAGACCGCGCTGCATGCCGAAAAGGATGGCACGATCGCGGAAGTGCTGGTCAAGGCCGGTGACCAGATCGACGCCAAGGATCTGCTGATCGTCTACGGCGGCTGAGTTCAGCCGCCTTACCCAGTTGCTTGGACTTTCCGGCCGAGCTTTTCGGAAGATGATCATCAGGCCGGCGCCGCCGATCAGGATTGCGCCGGCCGCGACGTTTGCGGCCGGTGGATTGCCCCAGATCAGGAAACCGAGCGCGAAGGCCCAGTCGAGCGCGGTATATTCGAACGGAGCGAGCACCGAGACCGGCGCATGCCCTCGAAATAAGGGTACTGCGCCAGACCGCCGCGCAGGCCCTCGGAAGCCGGAGTTTCGGCAACCTGTCAATCGCCGCGAACATTTCTCGTCGTTGCGGGTTTCCCCTCGATACAATTTGTGAGAGGGAGGGCCCTTTCGCAGCGTTGCAATTTCAATCGATTTAAATATGGTCGCGGCGATCGAAGAGGAACATATCCATGGATAGTCGCGCGCCCGTAAACACTGCCTCCGGCACACGCACTTTCATCACCCGCGAAAGAGTTGGTGTGTCGCTGCTCTTTCTGATGAACGGCTTCATGGTCGGCGCCTGGGCACCAAAAATTCCCGAATTCGCAAGCCGGTTGAGCTTGAGCGAGAGCTCGCTCGGGCTGATGATCCTGACATTCGGGCTCGGATCACTCGTGATGATGCCGCTTGCCGGCAGCCAGATCGCCCGGTTCGGCTCCAGCCAGGTCTCCAAATACACGTCCGTGCTTCTGACGCCGACATTGTTGCTCCTCACGTGGGTCGGCAGCATCTGGTCCGGTGCGGTCGCCATCTTCCTGTTCGGCGGTTTGATCGGGGCGATGGACGTGGCGATGAATGCCAATGCGGTTTCGGTCGAGAAGAAGATGCGCCGGGCGATCATGTCGTCCTGCCACGCCTTCTGGAGCCTCGGCGGGTTGCTCGGCTCGTCGACGGGCGGTTTTCTCATCGAACATATCGGCGTTTCCGTGCATGCCATCCTGGTCACGGCGCTTGCCGCGCTGATGATCGTCGCCGCCTGGCGGACGGTGCTGCACGACGCGCCGCATCCGGATGAGGCAAGGCATGGCGGAAGCCGCCTGCCGCGTTCGCCGCTGCCCTGGCTGATCGGCATCATGGCGCTGTTCTGCATGATCCCGGAAGGGGCGATCCTCGATTGGGGTGCGCTTTACCTTCGCAACGAGCTTGCGGCTTCGGTCACCCTGTCCGGTTTCGCCTTCGCGGCCTTTTCGCTGACCATGGCGACGATGCGTTTTGCCGGCGACCTGATCCGCGACCGTTTTGGCGCGGTGAAGACGCTGCGGGTCTGCGCCGTCATCTCGATCTTCGGCCTGCTGCTGATCGGCTTTGCCCAGAATGCGCCGATGGCGATCGCCGGTTTTGCGCTGACGGGCATCGGCATTTCCAACATCGTGCCGATCGCCTTCTCCGCGGCCGGCAACCTGCCGGGCATGGCCGCCGGCGTCGGGCTCTCGGTGGTCACGACCATGGGTTATTCCGGCATCCTGGTCGCGCCATCCGCCATCGGCTTCATTGCCGAGCATACCGGCCTTGCGATCATCTTCGCCGGCCTTTCGGTGCTGATCGTCGTGGTGCTCATGCTCTCACCCTTGGCCAAACATGCGGACACGGCGCATCACTAGGTGCGTCAGCCTGCCGGGCTGGAACGGGAAGGGCCGGTGCGATAAAGTGAGTGTCGCGGCGGTTGACAAGCCGCAAGCCATACGCCACCTGAAAGGCGCTTCATTCCCCAGGCGACGAGACTTCCGATGACCGCACCCATCGATTATGATCCGAAACCGCGCCGCGCCACGGTCGCCGTCGATGTCGGCGGCGTCATTGTCGGGGGAGGCGCACCTGTCGTCGTGCAGTCGATGACCAATACCGATACCGCCGATATCGACGGAACGGTCGCCCAGGTCGCGGCGCTCTACAAGGCCGGTTCGGAAATCGTCCGCATCACCGTCGATCGCGACGAGAGTGCCGCCGCGGTGCCGAAGATCCGCGAACGTCTGCTGCGGCTCGGCATGGACGTGCCTTTGGTCGGCGACTTTCATTATATCGGCCACAAGCTGCTCGCAGACCATCCAGCCTGCGCCGAGGCGCTGGCGAAATACCGGATCAATCCCGGCAATGTCGGCTTCAAGGACAAGAAGGACAAGCAGTTCGCCGACATCATCGAGATGGCGATCCGCTACGACAAGCCCGTCCGGATCGGCGTCAACTGGGGTTCGCTCGACCAAGACCTGCTGACCACGCTGATGGATCGCAACGCCGCGGACGGTTCGCCGCTGTCGGCCCGCCAGGTCATGCACGAGGCGATCGTCCAGTCGGCGCTGATCTCCGCCGAGCTTGCCGAGCAGATCGGCCTGCCGCGCAACCGCATCATCCTGTCGGCGAAGGTCAGCCAGGTGCAGGACCTGATCGCCGTCTATTCGATGCTCGCCGAGCGTTCCAACCACGCGCTGCATCTCGGCCTTACCGAGGCGGGCATGGGTTCCAAGGGCATCGTCGCCTCGTCGGCGGCCATGGGTTACGTTCTGCAGCACGGGATCGGCGATACGATCCGCGTTTCGCTGACGCCGGAGCCGAACGGCGACCGTACCCGCGAAGTGCAGGTGGCGCAGGAACTGCTGCAGGTCATGGGCTTCCGTCAGTTCGTTCCCGTCGTCGCCGCGTGTCCCGGCTGTGGCCGTACCACCTCGACGGTCTTCCAGGAACTCGCCCAGAACATCCAGAACGACCTGCGCAAGAACATGCCGGTCTGGCGCGAGAAATATCCGGGCGTCGAAGCGCTCAACGTCGCGGTGATGGGCTGCATCGTCAACGGCCCCGGCGAAAGCAAGCACGCCGATATCGGCATCTCGCTGCCGGGCACCGGCGAAACGCCGGCGGCCCCTGTGTTCATCGACGGCAAGAAGGCCCTGACCTTGCGCGGCGTGAACATCGCCGCCGATTTCGAGAAACTCGTCATCGACTATATCGAGCAACGTTTCGGCCAGCGCACGGCTGCCGAATAATCCCATGAGCCAATACTGGTCGCCGATCGTCAGCCGGCTTTCGCCCTATGTCGCGGGCGAGCAGCCGCGCATCCAGAATCTGGTCAAGCTCAACACCAACGAGAACCCTTACGGCCCATCTCCAAAGGCGGTTGCCGCCATCCAGGCGGCCGCGGGCGATGCCCTTCGGCTTTATCCGGATCCGTCGGCGACCGCATTGCGCGAAGCGATCGCAAAGCGGTTCGGGGTAGACGCGGATCAGGTCTTCGTCGGAAACGGTTCGGACGAGGTACTGGCGCACACGTTCCAGGCGCTCTTGAAGCACGACAAGCCGCTGCTTTATCCTGATATCACCTACAGCTTCTATCCGACCTATAGCCGGCTCTACGATATCGACGTCGTCGAAATCCCGCTTGATGAAGGCTTCCGGATCAAGATCTCCGACTATGACCGGCCCTGCGGTGCCATCATCATCCCGAACCCGAATGCGCCGACCGGCATCGGCCTGGCCCTTTCGGAGATCGAGGCGCTGGTTGCCGCCCATCCCGACGTGCCGGTGGTGGTGGACGAAGCCTATATCGACTTCGGCGGCGAGACTGCCGCGAGCCTCATCGCCCGCTATCCAAACCTTCTCGTCATCCAGACGCTGTCGAAATCCCGCTCGCTGGCGGGGATGCGCGTCGGTTTCGCGCTTGGCCAGCGGCATCTGATCGATGCGTTGGAACGGGTGAAGGACAGTTTCAATTCCTATCCGCTCGACCGGCTGGCGCAGGTTGCCGCCACCGCTGCGATCGAGGATGCCGCATGGTTCGAGACCTGCCGGCAGAAGATCATCGCCACCCGCGACCGCGTCAGCGGTGAATTGCAGGCGATGGGTTTCGACGTGTCGCCGTCGCAGGCGAATTTTGTCTTCGCCAGGCATCCGGCCCTGTCCGGCGTCGAGGTCTATTCCGCGTTGCGGGGCAAGGGTGTGCTGGTACGGCACTGGAACAAGCCGCGCATAGCCGACTATCTGCGCATCAGCATTGGTACGGATGCAGAATGCGACCGGCTGCTCGAAGTCCTGAAAAGGCTGCCGGCGGCCGGCTGATCCTCCCGCCTTTTACCGTACCGGATTTCTTCGCCGGGTCTCTTGATCGGCTCTATTCCGGCCGGCCTCGTGGTCGATCACGAAGACATGCCGGCCTCCTCGCTATTGCCGCAATTCATGGTAAATGAGGGTGGAACCACTGACGACGGGGATATCAATCTACATGCTCAAGAAAATCGCAATCGTCGCACTTTGCGCGACCTATCTTTCCGCCTGCACCACGACCGACCCCTATACGGGCGAGCAGAAGATTTCCAATACCGCCGGCGGCGCTGCCATCGGCGCGGGCCTTGGCGCGCTTGCCGGCGGTTTGACCGGCGGACGCCATGCAGGCCGTAATGCGCTGATCGGTGCCGGTATCGGCGCGCTCGCCGGTGGCGGGATCGGCGCCTATATGGATAACCAGGAAGCGGAACTGCGCGCCCAACTGCAGGGCACCGGCGTTTCGGTGACCCGCGTCGGCGACCGCATCATTCTCAACATGCCGTCGAACATCACGTTCGCCACCGATCAGGATCAGGTGATCCCGCCCTTCTACCGGACGCTGGATTCCGTCGCGATCGTGCTGAACAAGTTCAACCGCACCCTGATCGACGTCAACGGCCATACGGACTCGACCGGCAGCCTGCAGCATAACCAGGCGCTTTCCGAACGTCGCGCCGCTTCCGTCGCGAACTATCTCGGAAGCCGTGGCGTGGACCAGCGCCGCATGTCGACGATGGGCTTCGGGCCGTCGCAGCCGGTTGCTTCCAACGCGACCTCGGACGGCCGCGCGCAGAACCGCCGCGTCGAAGTGGCGATCGCGCCGATCACGCAGGGCTGATCGGAACTGGACGAGGAGGGCGAGCCGTTCAGATGCGGCTCGTCAGCAGCTTCAGGCCGGCGACGCTGTAGAACACCGCCATCGTGCCTTCCACCCAGCGCCGCGCGGCCTTGTAGCCGCGCAGTGCATGGGATGTCGAAAACACCAGCGCATAGGTGGTGAAGATCAGGATGCTCGAGCTCATGCAGACGGCGATGATCAACAGGATCGCCGAGGTCGGCGCATTGTCCGGCAGGCCAAGCGAAATGATCGCCAGCCAGGCAAAGATCGCCTTCGGATTGGTGACGTGGATCGCGTAACCGCGCAGCCAGAGCTGGCGCGCCGTATAATTCGTTTTCGCATTGCCGAGGGCGACCTTGGAATCCGGCAGGCGCGCGGACTTGTAGGCCTTCCAGGCCAGGTAGATCAGATAGATCCCGCCGAGCACCTTCATGATTTCCAGCGCGATCGCATAGTTGCGGAGCAGTGCCGCAAGACCAAGCGCTGCGGCGCAAGCCCAGGTGAAAGAACCGCAGGCGATGCCGAGCGCCGTGATCAGGCCGGCGCGGCGGCCTTGCGAGATCGATGTGCCGATGATGGCGAAATTGGCCGGGCCTGGGCTCGCGACATTGATGACATAGGCCACATAGGCCGGCCACATATACGGCAGATAGCTCAGGACGTCCGGCATTCTCGTTTCCTATCCTTGTCTAGTTTTCCCGGCTGGTGATGAAGCGCGCGGTCTCCTGCAGAATGAACGCCTTTTCGCCGTAGGGCGCAAGCAGTTCCACGGCTTCCTTCGTCAGAACATCGAGCCGGCCTTCCGCCCAGCTTATGCCGTGCAGGGCGACGAGCGTGCCCTTGCCGCGTCCCGCATCCTTGCCGGTCGCCTTGCCCATGGTTGCCGCGTCCGAAGTCAGGTCGAGTAGATCGTCGGCGAGCTGGAAGGCGAGGCCGATCTTCTGGCCGAAGAGCCGCAGCCTTTCGCGATGCTCCGGCTCAGAGCCGGCGATGATCGCGCCCGCCTCGCAGGCAAACCGCAGCAACGCACCGGTCTTCATCGCCTGCAACGTGGTGATGCCCGCCTCGTCGGGCGGCGATTTTTCGGCGGCGAGATCGAGTGCCTGGCCGCCGGCCATGCCGCCCGGTCCCGCAGCGCGGGCAAGCGACAGGACGAGTTCCGTCTTCGGCCGGTCAGCGAGCGCGGTTTCCGGTGCGGCGATGATGTCGAAAGCGTAGGTCAGCAGACTGTCACCGGCAAGGATCGCGGTCGCCTCGTCGAAAGCCTTGTGCACGGTCGGCTGGCCGCGGCGCAGGTCGTCATTGTCCATCGCCGGCAGGTCGTCATGGATCAGCGAATAACAATGCAGGCATTCGAGCGCGACGCCGACCCGAAGCGCCACATCCGCCGGTCCGCCGAGCAGGGCGGCACTCTCGCGGACGAGGAATGGCCGCAGGCGCTTTCCGCCGTTCAGCGACCCATGCCGCATGGCGGCCATCAGATGCGCCGGGCGGGTCGTCTCTTCGGAAAGAGGGGTATCGGACAGGAGAGACGAAAGCAGTGCTCCCGTCTCGGCGGCGCTCTGCCGCAGGCGTGTTTCGAATGCCGTTTTCGCGTCCGTCATGGCCGCTGTTTGGCACGCTGATGGTTGGCTGGCAACGGCGATTCACCGAGACACGCGAAGTTTTCGGCGCCGGACTCGCCTTGGCCACGTTGAACGGTTATGAAATTCAAAACGAGGGACGAGTGGGATATTGGACTTCACACCCGAACAGCAGGTGCAGGAGGAGGAGCCCGTGAGGGCCGGCTGGAGGCGGCGCCCGGTTTCGGGCAATCTGATCCGCCGGATCGTGATGATCGCGATCGCGCTGGTGCTGTTGCCCTATCTGCTGATCTTCGTCTACGCGCTGCCGTTCACCCGCCCCGTCTCGACGCTGATGCTGTCGGAACTGGTGCTGTTTCGCGGATACGACCGGCGCTGGGTAAGCCTCGAGGAAATTTCACCCAACCTCGTCCGATCGGTGATGATGTCCGAGGACGGCCAGTTCTGCTTCCATGGCGGCGTCGACTGGAACCAGATGCGCGGCGTGGTCGAGGATGCTCTCGACGGCGAGGCGACGCGAGGCGCGAGCACGATCCCCATGCAGACCGCCAAGAACCTGTTCCTCTGGAACGGCCGCTCCTTCATCCGCAAGGGGCTGGAGCTGCCGCTGGCGCTTGGCGCGGACCTCGTCTTGTCGAAGCGGCGGATGATGGAGATCTATCTGAACATCGCCGAATGGGGGCCGGGCATCTATGGTGCGGAAGCGGCGGCGCAATATCATTTCAAGGTGCCGGCTTCGAAGCTGAGCGCCCGGCAGGCGGCCCTTCTGGCCGTAGCACTTCCCAACCCGATCACCCGCGTCGCCGGCAAACCGAGCCGCGGCGTGCAGCGCCTGGCCGGTGTCGTCGAAAACCGAGCGCGCGGTTCCGGCGATTACATCAAATGCATTTATGACTGAGGTCTATCGATTTCATTGGTCGCGTCCGGCCGCGGCCATTATAGGCTGAATAAACCAATCGGAGACGCGGCCATGGAAAAGCTTATTCTTTATATCGGCAACAAGAATTATTCCTCCTGGTCTTTCCGCCCCTGGATTGCGCTGACGGCGGCGGGCATTCCCTTCGAGGAGGTGCTGATCCCCTTCGATTTCCCGGCCGGTAATCCGAAATTCAGGCCGATCTCGCCGACCGGCAAGGTGCCGGTGCTGCACCAGGGCGATATTCGCGTCTGGGAATCGCTGTCCATCATCGAATACGCCGCGGAGCTTTTTCCGGAGAACGGCATCTGGCCGAAAGCCGCTGCCGACCGCGCCGTTGCGCGTTCCATCTCGATGGAGATGATTTCCGGCTTCCGGGCGTTGCGCAATGCCTGCCCGATGAACATGCGCCGCCCGAAGGCGAGGATTGCGCTCCCGGACGGCGTCATGGACGACGTGGCGCGCATCGGGACCATCTGGCGCGAACTCAGGGCGAAGTCCGGAGGGCCATTCCTGTTCGGCGAATTTTCCGGAGCGGACGCGATGTTTGCGCCTGTCGTCAATCGTTTGGACGTCTACGACTTGGCGATCGATGCCGAGACGCTCGCCTATATGACGGCGATGAAATCGCATCCGGCCTGGCTCAAGTGGCAGGAGGCGGCGCTTGCCGAAACCTGGATCGTCCCGGAGGACGAGGCCTAGGTCGCATATTTCTCAAAAATTCCCCGCAGGGACTGGTCAAAGCCCGGCAGGGCATGTATAAGCCGCCCAAATTTCCGAGATCGAGACATGTCCAATCGGCCTCAGTTCCGGCCGGGGATTATGTTTTGCACGCAAGTGGAGTAACGAAAATGGCTGTACCGAAGAGAAAAACGAGCCCGTCGAAGCGCGGTATGCGCCGCTCCGCAGACGCACTCAAGGCTCCGACCTATGTCGAAGACAAGAACTCCGGCGAACTGCGCCGCCCGCACCATGTCGATCTGAAGACCGGCATGTATCGCGGCCGTCAGGTTCTGACGCCGAAGGAAAACGCATAAGCGTTTTTCGTTCTATTGCATCAAAGGCCGGCTCTGCCGGCCTTTTTTGTTGCGCGAAGAGCTTGTTTTGCTGCGCCAACACTTGCGAAAGCAAGGCAAGCACGTACAGTCCGGCCATATCGACTGGAGGCCGAGACCATGCTTGCCGCGTTGCCGCTGATGATCATCCCGTTCATTCTCTATAACCTGAGCATGCTCGGTATCCTGGGCGGCGGCGGGGTCGCGTCGCTTGGCAACGTCATCAGCTCGCTGCAGATGCTCTCAGGTGCCGTCTGGACCATGACGCTCGGCGACGTGATCATCGTCGTCTCGCTGGTCTTCCTGTTCGTGGAAATCCTCAAAGCCAGCCGCAACGGCCGCGGTTCGCTGATCAACCACATGCTGTCGATGCTGGTCTTCATCGCTTATCTGGTCGAATTCCTGCTGGTGCGGGATGCCGCGACGCAGATCTTCTTCATCCTGATGACGATTACTTTCGTCGACGTCATCGGCGGCTTCGCGGTGGCGATCCGCTCTGCCGGCCGCGACGTGTCGATCGGGCTCTGAAAAAAACGTCAGTCTCAGAGGTTATCCAGACGGCTCTGCAGGTTGCGGAGCTGTTCCTTCAACTCGTCGATATCCTTGGCATCAGTCTTCTTGGCGGTGGGTGCCAGAGGCTGCGCCGTAAACGGCGAGAACATCTGCATGGCCTGGCGGAACATGTCCGTGTTGCGGCGTACATGCTCTTCCATCATCTGGATCGGCATCTGCAGGTTCTTGCTGAGCGGCGTATCGCCGAAGGCGCGCGTCATCTGTTCGCGCATCTGAACCTGCTGGTCGGTGAAGGCCTTCATCGAGTGTTCGAGGAAGGTCGGCACGACCATCTGCATCTGGTCGCCGTAGTAGGAAATCAGCTGCCGCAGGAAGGAAATCGGCAGCAGCGTGTTGCCGGTCTTGGATTCCTGCTCGAAGATGATCTGCGTCAGAACCGAATGGGTGATGTCCTCACCGCTCTTGGCGTCCTGGACCGTGAATTCCTCGCCCTTCTTCACCATCTTCGCCAGGTCTTCCAGCGTTACATAAGTGCTGGTTCCCGTGTTGTAGAGGCGCCTGTTGGCGTATTTCTTGATTATGATTTCGCCTTCGGTCTTTGCCATGATTGCCTCCTGCTCCCGTCAATATGGTTTTGTGATTATCGATTGGCATTGCTTCTCCCGACAGGAATGTAAGCCTAAATGACGAGGACTTACAAACGATTTGTGCGGCGCGGCGACTGCTTTGTTGCGCAGCAAACCCGTGAAATCTAACGGGCATTTTGATGAGAGCCGGTGGCTGCCTTCCGGTGTCCGATCGGGGTTTGACTCTCGGCTAAAGCTTTGCCAGTCTCACGCATAAATATCTAATAAAAGGAAACGCCCCATGACCAATCCATCCATCGTGATCGCAGCCGCGGGCCGTACCGCGGTCGGCTCCTTCAACGGCGCCTTTGCCAATGTCCCGGCGCATGAGCTGGGTGCGGCGGCGATCAAGGGTGCGCTGGCGCGCGCCGGCGTCGAGGCGGCTGAGGTGGACGAGGTGATCCTCGGCCAGGTCCTGCCGGCCGGCGAGGGCCAGAACCCGGCCCGACAGGCGGCGATGAAGGCCGGTGTGCCGAAGGAAGCCACAGCCTGGGGCATCAACCAGCTCTGTGGCTCGGGCCTGCGCGCCGTCGCGCTCGGCATGCAGCAGATCGCGCTCGGCGATGCCAGGATCATCGTTGCCGGCGGCCAGGAATCGATGTCCATGGCGCCGCACTGCGCGCATCTGCGCGGCGGCGTGAAGATGGGCGACTTCAAGATGATCGACACGATGATCAAGGACGGCCTGACCGACGCTTTCTACGGCTACCACATGGGCATCACGGCGGAGAACATCGCCCGCCAGTGGCAGCTTTCCCGCGAGGAGCAGGACCAGTTCGCCGTCTCCTCGCAGAACAAGGCGGAAGCCGCACAGAATGCCGGCCGGTTCAAGGACGAGATCATCCCCTACCTCATCCAGACCCGGAAGGGTGATGTGACCGTCGAGAACGACGAATATATCCGCGCCGGCGCGACACTCGACTCGATGGCGAAGCTGCGTCCCGCCTTCGACAAGGAAGGCACCGTCACCGCCGGGAACGCATCCGGCCTCAACGACGGCGCGGCGGCTGCCGTGCTGATGACGGAGGCGGAAGCCGCTCGCCGCGGCATCACGCCAATGGCGCGTATCGTTTCCTGGGCGACGGCCGGCGTCGATCCGCAGATCATGGGCACGGGCCCGATCCCGGCTTCGCGCAAGGCGCTCGAAAAGGCCGGCTGGCGGGTCGCCGACCTGGAGCTGATCGAGGCCAACGAGGCTTTTGCGGCCCAGTCCTGCGCCGTCACCAAGGATCTCGGTTTCGATCCGTCGCTCGTCAACGTCAATGGCGGGGCGATCGCGATCGGCCATCCGATCGGCGCATCGGGTGCCCGCATCCTCAACACGCTGCTTTTCGAAATGAAGCGCCGCAACGCAAAGAAGGCGCTCGCCACGCTCTGCATCGGCGGCGGCATGGGCGTCGCCATGTGCCTCGAAGCCATGTGATATTTTAGAAGGATGTGGATAATCCCGCAGGTTGCAAAACTTCGTGGCGGGACTATCTCTCCATCAAGCATGTCAAAATAGGTAAGTATCCGGTCACACAGAAGGACCGGACCAAATCGAAGAGGGGAAAATCGCATGAGCAGGGTTGCATTGGTTTCGGGAGGAACGCGTGGGATCGGAGCAGCCATCTCCATCGCGTTGAAGGCGGTCGGTTATCGTGTTGCCGCAAATTTCGCGGGCAATGAGGAAAAGGCGAAGGCATTCCACGACGAAACCGGCATTCCGGTCTTCAAATGGGATGTCTCCAGCTATCAGGCCTGCGTCGACGGCATTGCAAAAGTGGAGGCCGAGCTCGGCCCGATCGAGGTGCTCGTCAACAATGCGGGCATCACCCGTGACGGCATGTTCCACAAGATGACACCTGAACAGTGGAACGAGGTGATCGGCACCAACCTGACCGGTCTCTTCAACATGACGCATCCGGTCTGGACGGGCATGCGCGACCGCAGTTTCGGCCGGGTCATCAACATCTCCTCCATCAACGGCCAGAAGGGCCAGATGGGCCAGGTGAACTATTCGGCGGCCAAGGCCGGCGATCTCGGCTTCACCAAGGCGTTGGCCCAGGAAGGCGCTGCAAAGAACATCACCGTCAACGCCATCTGCCCCGGTTACATCGCCACCGAAATGGTGCGGGCTGTGCCGGAAAAGGTGCTGAACGAGCGGATCATTCCGCTGATCCCGGTCGGGCGCCTCGGCGAACCGGAAGAGATTGCCCGTTGCGTCGTATTCCTCGCCTCCGACGATGCCGGCTTCATCACCGGTTCGACGCTGACGGCGAATGGCGGCCAGTTCTTCGCGAGCTGATCTTCGCCATTAACCTTCGAGCGGGTTTCTGCGCATGGTGGTTGCGCCGAAACGGCCGGTCTCTATGGTTAACAAACTGTTTTTACACGACATATTGCGGTGAACAAACCGCGAAACGGGTGATGTCGCCGATTCGTCGGCGATTCGTTCCGGCTTTGGCCAAAGGTTAATGCCGGCGGTCTCTGAGGCAAAACAAAACCGGCGCCGATTGCTCGGGCACCGGTCCTGAGGGACTGGATTATTGCTCGCGATTAGCGGCAACGCGCCTCGTAACGGCGGCCGTAACGGTCGCGATAGATGCAATAGCCGCGGCGTTCCGAGGACTGGCCGATCGCAGCGCCGACAAGGCCGCCTGCAACTGCGCCAACTGCCGCACCACCCCAACTATTCGTCACGGCACCACCGATCACCGCACCTGTGCCGGCGCCGATTGCGGTGCCGCGTTCAGTTGCAGTACAGGAGGCGAGCGTGCCGATCATGCAGCCCGCAATCAGAATCTTCTTCATCATGTCAGTTTCCCTTCCCTTTGGTACACACGGCTACGCCGCTTTTAAATCCTGCCCATCAGCAGCAGGATAATGATGATAAGCACTACAAGGCCCAATCCGCCCGACGGACCATAGCCCCAGCCTCGGCTATAGCCCCAATTCGGCAACGCGCCAATGAGTAGCAGAATGAGGATGACGAGCAACACGGTTCCGAGCATGGTTTTTCTACTCCGCTAGATAATCCGGTATGGATTTGGCGAGGAAACGTAGCACCGCGATTTTTGTTCCATCGGGTTGCACGCGTGTGCTCTCAGGTGTGGTTAAAGTGCGTTAGCCAATGTTAATGGCACCTGAACGATTCGCTTCGGAGGTCTTTACCGCGACGATTTTCTTGCGGGTCTCTCCTGATGGTGCCTACCATATCTTGTGAGAACAAATGGCGAAGACATGGATGTCTGTGATTCGTCGGCGATTCGTTCCGCGTTTGGCCTGAATCTTAATTCTGTGCTCGAACGAGGGTGGAGCAGCCTGAATCGGTTGATGAAACATTAACCATATCAATGGATTGACTCTTTCGATTCTTCGTGAAAGCGCAGCTTCGGGATGAATCCTTCGGTTGTGTGCACCCAATCTTGATGCAGATTCAGGATGTCGTGGGCGGAGCCGGGGCCGCATCAACATATAGCGGTGAACAAAAGCTGAATCTTCTGGAGTCTGCGATTCGTCTCCGATTCGTTCGCGTCTGTTCCTTGGGCGTTTGAAATTCGAATCGCCGAGCCTTGATTTGCTGCCTTCGGCGATCATTCTGCGGCCGCAAAACCATTCTTCAGGCTTGCGTTTGTCGGCCGAGATCGCCATGTGTTGCGTGGCTTTGAGTTTTGGGCGAAGGCGCGAGACTTGAGGCTTATGTGATGCGCGGAACCAGGCTTTGAATTTCCAGCCCATGATGCTCAGCGGGCGCGGCGTCACCGCCGTCCTCGGACCCACCAATACCGGCAAGACCCATTACGCCATCGAGCGAATGGTGGCGCATGGCACCGGTGTGATCGGCCTGCCGCTCCGGCTGCTGGCGCGCGAGGTCTATACGCGCCTTGTCGAGAAGGTCGGGGCCTCCCAGGTCGCGCTCGTCACCGGCGAGGAAAAGATCACCCCGCCGAATGCCCGCTTTTCCGTCTGTACCGTCGAAGCCATGCCGCGCGAGACGAAAGCCTCGTTCGTCGCGATCGACGAGGTGCAGCTTGCGGGAGATCTCGAGCGCGGCCATATCTTTACCGACCGCATCCTGCATCTGCGCGGGCGCGATGAAACGCTGCTTCTGGGGGCAGCGACCATGCGGCCTATCCTCGAAAGGCTCCTGCCGGGGATAACCGTCGTCGAGCGGCCGAGGCTCTCGCAGCTCTTCTATTCCGGCCAGAAAAAGATCACCCGCCTGCCGCAGCGTTCCGCGATCGTGGCGTTTTCGGCCGACGAGGTCTATGCGATCGCCGAGCTCATTCGCCGCCAGCGCGGCGGCGCTGCGGTCGTGCTCGGCGCGCTCAGCCCCCGGACCCGCAATGCTCAGGTCGGCCTCTACCAGTCCGGCGACGTCGAATATCTCGTCGCGACGGATGCGATCGGCATGGGGCTCAATCTCGACGTCGATCACGTGGCGTTCGCCCAGGACCGGAAATTCGACGGCTATCAGTTCCGCAGTCTCAATCCGGCCGAACTCGCGCAGATCGCCGGCCGCGCCGGGCGGCATGTGCGGGACGGGACGTTTGGGGTGACCGGTCAGGTCGCACCTTTCGAGGACGAATTGGTCGAGCGAATCGAAAGCCATCATTTCGATCCGGTCAAAGTGCTGCAGTGGCGCTCGAAAAACCTCGATTTTTCGTCACTCAAGGCTCTCCGGGACAGTCTGGATGCGGCGCCGACCCTTGCGGGCTTGACGCGCGCGCTTCCCGCGACCGACAGCCAAGCCTTTGATTATCTTTCGCGTTATCCCGAAATCAAGGACATCGCGACGACGCCGCAGCGGGTCGAGAAACTCTGGGAAGCCTGTGCCTTGCCGGATTACCGGCGAATTGCGCCGGCGCAGCACGCCGACCTTATTTCGACTCTTTTTTCCGATCTTGTACGCTTCGGGACGGTGAATGAAGAATTCATGGCGGAACAGGTTCGCCGCGCCGACCGCACCGACGGTGAAATCGACACGCTGTCGGCCCGCATAGCGCAGATCCGGACCTGGACCTACGTCTCTAATCGCCCTGGCTGGCTTGCCGATCCGACACACTGGCAAGAAAAGACACGGGAAATAGAGGATAGGTTATCGGACGCGCTACATGAAAGGTTGACGAAACGCTTTGTTGATCGCAGGACATCTGTGCTCATGAAGCGCCTGAGAGAGAATGCGATGCTGGAAGCTGAAATCAGTGTGAATGGCGATGTCTTCGTAGAGGGACATCACGTCGGGCAATTGGCCGGTTTCCGGTTTACGCCCGTTTCGGGAACCGAGGGGCCCGACGCCAAGGCGGTGCAGGGTGCCGCTCAGAAAGCGCTGGCGCTCGAATTCGAGGCGCGGGCTGCGAGGCTCTATGCCTCCGGCAACAGCGATCTGGCAGTCGGTTCCGACGGTTTCGTGCGCTGGCTCGGCGAACCCATCGCCCGTCTTGCGCCGACCGAGCATGTCATGCGTCCGCGCGTCATCCTGCTCTCCGACGAGCAGCTGACCGGCAATGCGCGCGAACACGTGCTCGCCCGCCTCGAACGCTTCGTCAATCATCACATCGCGACGGTTCTGAAGCCGCTCGACGATCTGTCGCGCGCCGAAGACCTGCAGGGCCTTGCCAAGGGGCTGGCTTTCCAGCTCGTCGAGAGCCTTGGCGTGCTGTTCCGGCGCGACGTCGCGGACGAGGTGAAGACGCTCGATCAGGATGCGCGCGCTTCGATGCGCCGCTACGGCATCCGTTTCGGCGCTTATCACGTCTTCATGCCGATGCTTTTGAAGCCGGCTCCGGCCGAGCTCATAACGCTCCTCTGGGCGCTGAAGAACGACGGTCTCGACAAGCCCGGTTACGGCGATCTCATCCCGGCGCTTGCGGCAGGGCGCACTTCCGTGGTCGCCGATCCGACGTTCGAGCGGATGTTCTACAAGCTTGCCGGTTTCCGTTTCCTCGGCAAGCGTGCGGTGCGTATCGACATCCTGGAGCGCCTTGCCGATCTCATCCGTCCGCTTCTGCAGTGGAAGCCCGGCGCGACGCCGCGTCCGGAAGGTGCCTATGACGGCCGCCGCTTCGTGGCCACGACCGCCATGCTCTCCATCCTGGGAGCTACGCCGGACGACATGGAAGAAATCCTGAAAGGTCTTGGATATCGTGCCGATGCCGTGAAGGCGGAAGAGGCGCAGGCGTTCCTGGCTGGCCAGGATGCCGGTTCGGCGAGCGCTGTAGCTGCCGCCGCACCGGCTGTGGCGCCGGCGGAAGACACGCCGGAGGCTTCCGAAACCGATGATGCCGATGCGAGCGACGCCCCGGCCGAGACTGCGGCAGAAGCCGCCCCGGCTGAGACTGCGGCGGAAGGTGCTCCAGCCGAGACTGCTCCGGAGACGGCTTCGGCCGAAGCTTCGGCAACCGGCTCCGCTTCTTCCGAAGAAGTTCCCGCGGAGCAGGCATCGGCTGGCGAACCGACCGACGAGGCAAAGGCTGCCGAGGCTGGAGAGCCGAAACCGGTCCTGCTGTGGCGTCCGGGCGGCGGCCGTGAAAACAACCAGCGTGGCGGACGTCCGCAGCATGGCGACCGTCGCGGTCATGGCGGCCAGCGCAACAACGCCGGCGGCGAGGCGGGCCAGCCTGCCCAGGGTCGCCGTGACGACCGTCGCGACGGCGGCGAGCGGCGCGATGCGCGTCCGAACGGCGAACGTGGTGGCGAACGCAACGGCGGCGGTGATCGCCGGGACGGCGGCAAGCCGAACCGCGACAACAACCGCCGGCCGGACAACAACAATAACAACAATCGCGGGGGCGATCGTCCGAACCGCGGGGAGCGCCACGAAGGTGGTCCGCGTCCGGACCGCAACGACCGCGGCAAAGGGCCGCAGCCCGCTCGCTTCGAGGCCAAGCCGCCCCGCAAGGAAAAGCCGATCGATCCGGACTCGCCCTTTGCAAAACTTGCAGCTCTCAAGGAGCAGATGAAGAAGTAGCCTATGACGGAAAAACAGCCACAATCCGGTTCGCGCCAGCGCATCGACAAGTGGCTGTTTTTTGCCCGCATGGCGAAGTCGCGGTCGATCGCCCAGGATCTGATCCGCTCCAACCACGTGCGCGTGAACGGCGATCTGGTTTCCCAGCCGAGCTTCCAGGTGAAGGCGGGCGATCGCATCGATCTCAAGCTGGAACGTCGTGATCTCGTGCTGATGGTGAAAGCCGGTGGGGAAAGGCGAGGGCCTTTCGAGGAGGCGCGGATGCTCTATGAGGACATCAGCCCTCCTCCTGAAGAAGCCAAGCGGCTGACGTTGTTCGAACAGGCGCAACGCGCGCAGGGAAGCGGCCGGCCGACCAAGAAGGAGCGCCGCGAGACGGATCGGCTGTTTCCAGGTATCGACGCGGACCTGGATTAGAAAAAACGACCCGATGTGCTTAGCTTTTCAGCACGGATATCCTTGCTAAGCAAAGCCAAAGGCTTTACCTGACTGTCGAAAAGCCGGATCGCCTACCTCCTGTCATTTTTGCAGTTGGGTTTTCGCCTCTCCCGGCTTTCCGGTGTGCCGGCGCTTCCCATCCGTCGACGTGCCGCTGATCCGCGAAAGTCCTGGAGTGCCGCATGACGTATGTCGTGACCGACAATTGTATCCGCTGCAAGTATACCGACTGCGTCGAGGTCTGCCCGGTCGACTGTTTTTATGAAGGCGAAAACTTCCTGGTCATCCATCCCGACGAATGCATCGACTGCGGCGTCTGCGAACCGGAATGTCCTGCCGAGGCGATCAAGCCGGACACGGAACCGGGTCTCGACAAATGGCTCAAGATAAACACCGAATTCGCTCAGATCTGGCCCAACATCACGGTCAAGCGCGATGCGCTGCCCGAGGCCAAGGAGATGGACGGCGTCGCCAACAAGTACGAGCAGTATTTCTCCGCCGAACCGGGCAAGGGCGATTGAGATTTGCCGCGCCGGCATAGGTCGCAAGCAGTTTCGAATCGCTTTGCCTTTTTGTTGGGCAGAGTGCGGGTGTGGCGCTCTGTGCACGTGCAAAAGCAAATTATTGATTTCCGCACTTTTTTGTGGTAGACAACAAGAACTGTTCCACAAGGCGGCACGTGTGTGCCCAAAAAACATCACGAAAGCAACAGACCACCCAAAGCGCGGTTTCCGTGACATTGCAACGCTCGAATGTTGTCGGTCGCAGTTCGCGGTGGGTGTTTTTTCGCTCGCGTTGGTCGGACCAGTATGGAGTGACCCGACGGTTTCCCCCGTCTCATCCGGGCCTGACAGACCCGGTTCCCCCGACCCGACAACGGGTGAGTAACAGGGAGTTTGTGAAACGAATGACGACTCAGCAGAAAAAGACTTCTCCCGCACGCCAGGGCTTCAAGACTGGTGAATCGATTGTATACCCCGCTCATGGCGTAGGCACTATCTCTGCGATTGAAGAGCAGGAAGTTGCCGGCATGAAGCTCGAGCTTTTCGTAATCGATTTCGAAAAGGACAAGATGCGCCTCAAGGTGCCAGTCGCAAAGGCCGTCAGCATCGGCATGCGCAAGCTGTCCGAAACGGATTTTGTGGAGCGCGCTCTCAAGGTTGTTCAAGGCAAGGCCCGCGTGAAGCGCACCATGTGGTCGCGCCGCGCCCAGGAATATGATGCAAAGATCAATTCCGGCGATCTGATCTCGATTGCGGAAGTGGTCCGCGACCTCTATCGCGCCGACAACCAGCCGGAACAGTCCTATTCCGAGCGCCAGCTTTATGAAGCTGCTCTCGACCGCATGGCTCGTGAAATCGCCGCCGTGAACAAGATGTCCGAAACTGAAGCCGTCCGCCTTGTCGAGGTCAATCTCGCCAAGGGTCCGAAGCGCGGCAAGAACGTCGAGGAAGATGAGGCGCAGGAAGAAGCGGCCTGATCATCCATCCATCGTTCTCCCAAAAACCCGGCCTTCGCGCCGGGTTTTTTATTGGAACTTTTTCTCCGCCTCCGCGTTAATCCGCCGGAACGGCGAACTGATGTGCGTCGGTTTGCGTTCGGGACAGCTAAGTGCGGGGCAGAAGATCGGTCTTTCGGACCGATCGTGAATCCCCCGCTGAACTCAAGACGAGGGGAGCAAAGGCGGCAGGAAAACAGGCAATCATCGTTCGGGCTTGTCGCACGGTGTTTCTAGTTTGTGCCCGCTGTTTTTGTCGGATCAGACCGTTCACGGAGAACACGATGACAGCCATGTCCGCAGACCGCATCATGATCAAGATAGCAATGTCCGCTCCATATCTCGCCCGGGAGGAGGAGCGCGATCTGGCGGTCCGCTGGAAGGACGATCAGGACCAGGATGCCCGCAACCAGATTGCCCTTGCGCATATGCGTCTCGTGATCGCCATGGCCTCGAAGTTCCGTGGCTTCGGATTGCCGATGAGCGATCTGGTACAAGAGGGCTATGTAGGGCTGCTCGAAGCGGCGGCAAGGTTTGAACCGGCCCGCGACGTGCGTTTTTCTACTTATGCCAGCTGGTGGATCCGCGCTTCAATGCAGGATTACATTCTCCGGAACTGGTCGATCGTGCGGGGCGGCACCAGCTCCGCGCAGAAGGCGCTGTTCTTCAATCTTCGCCGGCTGCGCGCCAAGCTCGCCCGCGGCGATTCCAATCTCACCGCCCGGGCCATTCACGAAGAGATCGCGGTCGCGCTCGGCGTCAGCGTCGCCGACGTCCAGACCATGGATGCCCGCCTCTCAGGCAATGATTCCTCGCTGCAGGCGCCATCGATCGCCGGCGATGCGGATAGCGGGGAACGGCTCGACATGCTCGCCAGCGCCGAACCGCTGCCGGATGAGCAGGTTTCCGGAATGATCGATGGCGAGCGGCGCCTGAAATGGCTGCAGGGCGCGCTCACCAAGCTCAACGACCGGGAAAAGAAGATCATTCGCGCCCGCCGCCTGACCGACGACGGCGCGACGCTCGAAGCGCTCGGCGCGGAACTCGGTATCTCCAAGGAGCGTGTTCGGCAGATAGAAAGCCGGGCGATCGAAAAGCTCAAGTCGGCGCTGGTTTCCGCCAATCCGCAGATGGCTGCCGCCTGCTGAGGCGGCGGGCTGATCTCATTCGGAAATGATCTTGAACTTCTGGCCCGGGGAGATTGTCGCCCCGGCCGGCAGTGCATTGATCAGTTTGAAAAGATCGAGCTTGCGATCCGTTCCCATCACGCGCGCCGATAGCGATGCGATGGTGTCGTCCTTGGTCGCCGTGACGATGCGGACTCTCAGCGGCTTCAGCGTCGCGATTTCCTGAGGTGTCATTCGGCGGAAGGTCGAACGCAGAATCTCGGCCGTCGTATCGAGCGCCGGGCTGCCCTTCGGCACTGCCGTCAGGAAGCGGAAGATCTGATTGTCGACGCGGATGACGGTCACGTCGAAATCCCAGCGTTCGGCGGAAGCCCGTGCGGTCGCCGCGGGCATGCCGTTCACCTGGATCTCCCGCACCGTCTCCGGCTGCAGGCCCGCAACCCAGCCGCTCGTCAGGTAGTTCGGCAGATTGTCGTTATCCCCCGCGGCAACGCCGTCGAAGCGGACCGCCGTTTCGCCGGGGCCGGTCGCCAGCACCGCTTCCACCTTGTTATCGATCCGGAAGTCCGGCGGCACGTCGAAACGGATGCCGAGGCCGCCATGCAGAAAAGTCTGGCCGCGGACGTAGCCCTCCTGCGGGCTGTCGCCATAAAGCAGGCCATCGATGCCGGCGATGTAATAGTCACGGCCCTTGTCGCCGACAGTGCCTTCCTGGCCGAAATTGCGGGCATGGCGGCGGGCGAGGTCGACGCGCTGGGCGGAGTTCGGATGGCTCGACAAGAAGTCGAGGCTCTGATCGTTATCCGGATCGACCGCCGAATAGCGGGCATAGGCCGCCATGGAATCCAGGAAGCGCGCCGCTGCGTAGGGGTCGTAACCCGCTTCGCCGAGCATTCGCACGCCGATTACGTCGGCCTGCAGTTCCTGCTGGCGCGAGAATGCCGCCAGGCGAAGTTTGCCGCGGGCAAGCGCCTGCTTGCCGGCGAGATCGCTGGAGAGGACTTCGGCCACGACGCGGCTGGCAATCACTTCCGCCTCTTCGCGGCGCTGGCGTTCGATACCGTGGTTGGCGGTCACGTGGCCCATCTCATGCGAGAGCACGGCCGCGACTTCCGAAGCATCATTGGCGAGCGCCAGAAGCCCGCGCGTCACGTAGAGATAACCGCCCGGCAGGGCAAAGGCGTTGATCGCCGGCGAATTCAAAATAGTGATGCGGAAAGACTGGTTGGGATTTTCCGAAACCGACGTCAGCGCACCAGCGATGCGGGCGACCAGGCGCTCGGTCTTGGCGTCGCGATATTCGCCGCCGTAACTGGCGACGATACGCGGATGCTCGCGCGCGCCCATCTGGGCTCGCGGATCGTTCTTCTGCACTTCGTCGACGATCTGGGGCGAGTCGGAGGGAGAGACATTCGGGGTATAGGCCTGATCGAAGAGCGACTGGCAGCCGGAAAGGATCGCACCGCTGAACAGCAGGGCGCCCAAGGCTCGTCGACCGGGCAGGGCACGAACAATCGTCCAGACAGCCGGGATAGCTGTGTCGCGCCTCATCGTCCTCGTCTTCCGCACCATCATTCCCAAGGTCCGCCATCCAGCTTGGCAGAGGTCCTCTCGATCCAAGCCGGCTCCTTCTCTATGTCGCTTAGCGATTTTCGCGTCGAATGCACAGATGCTCTTATTGAAATATGTCTCGCTGGTGCGTTTGCAATGAAAATCCCCGCTGCCTTTCCGCGATGCCATCGCGGCACGTCCAAATTGTGGCGAGTTCCATAACGGTCCGGCCTTCTCTGTCGCCAAACGTGATCACGCAAATAGTGACTTGCAAATTGCTAGTAACTTATGCCACAAGGCCGCGGTCACCTGGAGAGATTCCATGAAACGAGCAGGTCCCGCTGACACCGGATGTCCGGTACTGCGCAGTCTCAAACATGTCGGCGAGGGCTGGAGCTTCCTGATCCTGCGCGATGCGCTGGCGGGCACAACCCGCTTCGACGAATTCCAGCGCAATCTCGACATCGCCCCGAACATCCTGACCACGCGGCTGAAGTCGCTTGTCGAATCCGGACTGCTGGAACGGCGGCGATATTCCGAACGGCCGCCGCGTGACGAATATCACCTCACTGAGCGTGGCCGCGATTTCAAACCCGTGTTGCACGCGCTGCTTGCCTGGGGCAACCGACATCTCGCCCCGGAAGGCGAGAGCGTGGTGATCGTCAACAGGGAAACGGGCGAGCAGGCCGAGCCGGTTATGGTCGACCGTCGCAGCGGCAGGCCGCTCAGCGATCCCGTTTTCACCAATGCGGCAGGGCCGGCCGCAAACGAACGCATCCGCCGCCGCTATCCATCCATGAACCAGTTCCCGCAGCATAGAGAGGCTGATTGATGAGCGCCGTTACCACCGAAGCCGTCGAGGCGGCGTCTCCTTTCGAAAACGGCGACGCTGCGCCGATCAATCCGCGGACCCGGCAGCTGCTGCAGGATCCGATCCTGCCGATGCTGATCCGGCTCGCATGGCCGAATATCCTGATCATGCTCGCCCAGGCTTCGACGGGCCTGATCGAAACCTGGTGGGTTTCGCATATGGGCACGGCCGCGCTCGCCGGCATGGCGCTGGTCTTTCCGGCCGTGATGCTGATGCAGATGATGTCGGCCGGCGGTTTCGGCGGGGCGATCTCGTCTGGCATCGCCCGCGCCCTCGGCAGCGGCCGGCGTGACGATGCGGACCTGCTTGCCTGGCATGCGGTCGTGGTCAATGTCGCGCTCGGGCTGTTGTTTTCGGCGGTCATGCTTGCCTTCGGCCGACCTATCTATCAGGCGCTCGGCGGCGAAGGCCCGGAACTCGAAGCGGCGCTCGTTTATTCGAACGTCGTCTTCGGCGGCATGATCTTCGTCTGGCTGATGAACGGGCTTGCAAGCGTGGTGCGCGGCACCGGTAACATGCTGTTTCCGGCTCTGGTTACCTGTGTGGGGGCCGCTCTCCTGGTACCCTTCTCACCGTTGCTGATTTTTGGCTTCGGCCCTTTTCAGGGGTTCGGCATTGCCGGCGGCGGTCTCGCCCTGGTGCTCTACAGCCTGGGAGGAACGTCGGTCCTTGCCTGGTACATTCTCTCGGGCCGCAATCTGGTACGCTTCGGTGTCGGCCCGCTTCGCTGGGCGGTTTTCCGGAATATCCTCCGGCTCGGTGCCGCTGCGTCGATCAACTCCATTCTCACCAACGTGACCATCGGTGTGGCCACGGCATTGGTGGCGACTAAGGCGGGCGTCTCGGCGGTGGCCGGTTTCGGTACCGGGGCCCGGCTCGAATACCTGCTGATCCCGGTGATCTTCGGCATCGGCGCGCCGATGGTGGCGCTGGTCGGCACCAATATGGGGGCGGGGCAGAAGGATCGGGCGATGCGCATTGCCTTTACCGGCGCCGCGATTGCCTTCGTCGTCACCGAGACGATCGGCCTGATTGCGGCGATCTTCCCGGTCGCCTGGATCTCGCTGTTCAGCGAGGAGCATGGTGCCATCGACGCGGGCGTCGCCTATCTGCAGATTGTCGGGCCGGTCTACGGTTTCTTCGGCGCAGGGCTCGCCCTTCTTTTCGCTTCGCAGGGCGCAGGCCAGCTCTTCTGGCCGCTTGCATGCAATTTCCTCAGGCTCGTCATTGCAGCTGTCGGCGGTTGGCTGGCGCTCGAGCTGACCGGTTCGCTGAACGGATTGTTCTTTGCGCTGGCTGCCGCGCTCGTGGCTTATGGCGTCATCCTGTCTCTCGCGGTCCGCTCGGGCGTGTGGTTTCGCGCAAAGGCTGCCTGATCAGCCGGAGAGGAATCCGGCGAGTGCGGGAATATCGCGGCGGGCAAGGAATTCCTCGGCCGGTGCCTGCAGCGAGATCTGCCCGTGGTCGATGAAGATCGCGTGGTCGGCCAATCGGCCGACCTCATCCGGATCGTGGGTGACGATCAGCACCGTATTGCCCGTCTCGCGATGCAGGTCGATGAGCAGGCTGGCCATCGAAAGCCGAAGGCCGGGGTCGAGCGCCGCGAACGGCTCATCCATCAGCAAAACCGGCTTCCTGCGCACCAGAGCCCGCGCGAAGGCGGCGCGCTGCCTTTCGCCGCCGGAAAGGGTTCCCGGCATCCGCTTTTCGAAGCCGCCAAGGCCGACGCGCTCCAGTGCCTGCGAGATCGCCGCCCGGTCGCTGCCGGAAAGTTTGAGAGACGGACTGATGCCGAGCCCGATATTGGTGGCGAGGTCCAGATGGGCGAAGAGATTGTTATCCTGGAAGACCAGCGAGACCGGGCGCTCGGAGGGATGTTTCTCCGTCACGTCCTCGCCGGCAATCAGGATACGGCCGCGATCGGGCGCCTCGAAGCCCGCAACGAGGTTGAGGAAGGTTGACTTGCCGGAGCCGGAAGGGCCGGTGATCGCGGTCACGGCGCCGGCCGAAACCACGCAATCGAAGCGGAATTCCTTCGTGCCAAGCCTGAGCTCGACCTTTTCGAGCACGATCCCATCAGCCATGCTTTTCTTCCCGTTGACCGGCAGTGCCGATCATCGTCAGCCCCAGACAGATGATGCCAAGGATGAACGCCAGACCGTCGGCATCATTGGTGCGGTAGCTGGATAGCCGGCTATAGACAAGCCAGGGCAGGGTGGTGAGTTCGCTGGAACCGAATAGTGCCACCGCGCCGAGATCGCCGAGCGAGAGCGCCATGGCGAAGGACAGCGCCGTCAGCAGCGGCTTTGCCAGAACCGGCAGATCGATCTTCCGCAAGCGTGAAAAGCCCGAGAGGCCGAGGCTTGCGGCAAGCCTGCCGGTCCGCTTGCGATGCAGTTCGACGGCGGGTGACAAAACGCGCATCACGAAGGGAAGCGCCATCAGCATGTTGATGATCGCTACCAACGCCGGGGCGTAGCGCGCGACATCGCCGAACGGGCGCAACATCAGGAACCAGCCGGTCCCGAGCACGACCGGCGGCACGAGCAGCACCAGCGAGGACATTCCACCCAAGGACACGGAAAACGCCCTGGCCGTTCCACCGGGCCGCTTCATGTCGGCTATTGCCTCACGCCCGGCAATCATCGCCAGCGACGTCAGAACGGCCAGCAGGCCGGCGGAAAACGCGATCGTGAAACTCGTCCATGCGGCGCGCAGGAAGGCGGCGCTGTTGACGAGACCCCAGAGATTGGCCTGGACACCCGCGCCAACGATGGATGCGAGCGGCAGGATCAGGAATGTCGTGGCAAGCAGGATAACGAGAGCATCCCAAAGCCGTGCGGGCAAATTTCGGCCATCGAACCGGCGTGTCGCCCGGCCAGCGGTCACGACAGCGTCGTCAGGGGCTGGAAGAGGCGAAATCGCGATCAGGATGAGCGCCGTAATGCCGATCTGCAGCAGCGACAGCGCTATGGCGCGCGGCGGATCGAAATCGAAACGCAGCGACTGGTAGATCGCCACTTCGAGTGTGGTTGCAGCCGGCCCACCGCCGAGCATCAGGACGAGCGTGAAACTCGTGGCGCAGAGCATGAAGATCAGGCCGGTTATGCCGGGGATGACCCTGCGCGCCGCCGGCCATTCGATGAAACGGAAGACGGAAAAGGGTTTCATTCCCAAGCTCGACGATAGCTGCCAATATTCCGCCGGCAGCCGCTCCAGTGCCGCGAGCAATAATCTTGCGGCGAGCGGCAGGTTGAAGAACACATGGGCGATCAAGATGCCGGATAGCCCATAGATGCTCACCGGTTGCTCCAGGCCCAATTTCAACAGCAGGCTGTTCATTACCCCTTGCCGGCCCCAGATACCGATCAGGCCGAGCGCGCCGATCAGCACCGGCAGGCCCATCGGCAACGCCATCAGACGTATGATCCAGATGCGGCCCGGAAAACTTGGGCGGCGCGCGAGTGCGAGGGCGACGGGCAGCGCGAAAACCACCGACAGTAGTGTCGAGAGAGCCGCCTGCCACAGGGTGAAGCGCAGAATTCGCCAGGTATAGGCGGTGAACAGCCGGTTTTGGGTGCTGCCAGCATCCCAGGAGAGAAGGGCGGCGACCGCCATGCCGACGAAGAGGGCGATGCCGATCAGGCTCAACAGCCCCCAGCCTGTCCCCCGTCTCCGTTCAGCGCGCGTCAGCATCGGATCAGTTCATGCTCATGGCGGTCAGCCATTCGTCGATCCAGGCCTGCCGGTTCTTGGCGACCTCGTCCGAGCCCATAAGGAACGTCTCTGCCGGCTGAACCAGCTTGCCGAAGGCGTCGGGAAGCGGCTCGGACGTCTTGGCCGCTGGCATCATCCAGTTGGTGGTCGGGATGACGTCCTGGAAGGCCGGAGACACCATGAATTTCAGGAACTGTTTCGCCAGATCCTTGTCCTTGGCCCCCTTCAGCAGGCCGGCAACCTCGATCTGGATGTAATGGCCTTCCGAGAAGGAGGCCGCCTGATAGCGGTCAGTCTTCTCCTCGACCATGTGATAGGCGGGCGAAGTCGTGTATGAGAACACCATCGGCACTTCGCCCTTGGTGAACAGGCCGTAGGCCTCCGACCAGCCGGGGGTGACGGTCAGCACACGCCTGCGAAGCTTTGCCCAGGCCTCTGGCGCCTTGTCGCCATAGACCGATTTCACCCAGAGCAACAGGCCGAGGCCGGGCGTCGAGGTGCGCGGGTCCTCGATGACAATCTTCTGCGCCGGATCGCCCTCGACCAATTCCTTGAGGCTTTTCGGCGGGTTCGTCATCGCCTGGGTATCATAGACAACGGCGAAATGGCCGTAGTCGTAGGGAATGAACGTGTCGTCGCTGTAATTGCCGGGGACCTTGGCCGCCGAGGCGTCGAGCCCATGCGGCTCGAAGAGGCCGGTCGCCTTCGCCTCGGAGATCAGGTTGGTATCGAGGCCGAGCGCGATATCGGCGCCGGTCCCCTTGCCTTCCAGTTTGAGGCGGGTCAGAAGTGCCACGCCGTCGGCGACGCCCACGAAATTGAGCTTGCAGGTGCAGGACTTCTCGAAAGCCTCCTTGACCTTGGGTCCTGGCCCCCAGTCGGAAATGAAACTCTCATAGGTGTAGACGGTGAGCGTCTTTTCCTGCGCCTTGGCCGGCGCGGAAAGGGAAAAGACGGCAGCGGCCGCGACTATCGAAAGAATGGTCCTGCGCATCAGCGCCTCCTCGTTTTGTGACAAAGGGGACCAGGCGCTGATGAAAGAGCCGTCTAATCCCTCCGCCGGTGTTAACCGGATCAGGTTCCGCGGGTTGGCCAAAGGCCTCTCAGCCGCATGAAAACGCGCGGCACCCCGTTAGAGCGGATCAGATTTAGCGGCGGCGGGAATGGCTGGCAAGAGGCGTCTCTTGCTCGCTGCGGCCGGATCCCGCAGGATCAAAATTCTCAGTGGTTCTGAGAAAACACTTTCAGTTCACGCGGAACGACCGCCATTCCGCCGAGACGGTTGGCGACGGCATAGCCGATCGTCTTCTCGACCACATCAGGCATGACCGGTTTGGTGAGGACGCCGAGCGAGCCTTTGACGCCGGCTTCCACATCATCCGGGTTGCCCGTCATGAACACGACCGTGATGCCATACTGCTCAGCAAGCTCGCGGCCGATCTCCGGACCGGTCCGACCATCCGAGAGATTGACATCGACAAGGGCAATATCGGCATGGGCGGCGAGCGCCAGCGCATGTTTGCGAGCATTGGCAAAACCGGCGACTTTCAAGCCCATGGATTCGATCGTCTCGGCCACATCTAGGGCGATCAGAAACTCGTCTTCGACGATCATAACTCTCTGATTCATCGCCTCAGCGGCCAGCCGACGACGCGTAACATTTGTCAGCATTGGATGTCCCCATTCGGTTGATCGGTTCTCGGCAAGGCCGATGCGTCCCCGGGACATCTCGACCACTATTCACACCCAGAACGTCTCGGGACATCATATGTTCCGGTCCGCGACAAATATTTTTTCAGCTAACTATCTGTTAAGCTTAACAAATCATAAATCAGCCTTCGATTTCCTCACGCAGCATTTCGAGCTCCAGCCATTCTTCTTCCATTTTGCTGATGTTTTGACGCAGCTTTTCCATCTCCGCAGCCAGCTTGTTGAAGGCGGCTGGATCCTTGGTGAAGAGATTGGGATCGGCCATTTTCTTCTCGCGGGCGGCGATCTCGGTCTGGGCTTTCGCCATTTCCTTCGGCAGGTTTTCGAGCGCGAATTTCTGCTTGAAGGAGAGCTTGCCCTTGCTGCGGGGGGCTTCAGCGGTGGGAGCCGCGGTATCGGTTTTTGCCTTGTCCGCCTTTTCCGCGCGACGCCTTTCTTCCTGCGCGCCTTTGCGCTGCGCCAGCATATCCGTGTAGCCGCCGGCATATTCGATCCAGCGGCCGTCGGGCGCGTCCGGATTGGCGGGGGCGATGGTCGAGGTCACGGTGCGGTCGAGGAAGTCGCGGTCGTGGCTGACAAGGATGACGGTGCCGGTATAGCCGGCGACGATTTCCTGCAGCAGGTCCAGCGTCTCGATGTCGAGGTCGTTGGTCGGTTCGTCCAAGATCAAGAGGTTGGAAGGCCGGGCCATGATGCGGGCGAGCATCAGCCGGGCGCGCTCGCCGCCGGAGAGGTTCTTGATCGGTGTCCTGATCTGCTCCGGCTGGAACAGGAAGTCCTTCATGTAACCGGCGACATGTCGCTGCTCGCCGTTGACCAGCAGCGTCTCGCCGCGGCCATCCGTCAGATAATGGGACAGCGTGTCCTCGGGGTTCAGGTCCTCGCGTTTCTGGTCCAGCGTGGCGATTTCCAGATTGGTGCCGAGCTTAACGGTGCCGGTGTCGGGCGCCAGCTGGCCGGTCAGCATCTTCAGAAGCGTCGTCTTGCCGGCGCCGTTCGGGCCGACGAGGCCGATGCAGTCGCCCCGATGCACCCGGATCGAGAACGGCGCGACGATCGGCCGGTCATAGCTCTTGGTGATGTTTTCGGCCTCGATGACCAGCTTGCCGGATTCGCGGCCCTCGCTGACGGTCGCCTGGACCGTGCCCTGCGGTCCCTTGTGGCCGCGGTAATTGCCGCGCATCGTCTGCAGCTCGCCGAGGCGGCGCATGTTGCGCTTGCGGCGGGCGGTGACGCCGTAGCGCAGCCAGTGTTCCTCGCGCTCGATCGCCTTGCCGAGCTTGTGCTGTTCCAGCTCTTCGGCCTCCAGCACCTCGTCGCGCCAGGCTTCGAACTCGCCGAAACCACGGTTGAGGCGTCGCGACGTACCGCGGTCGAGCCAGACGGTGGCGTTCGAGACCTTTTCGAGGAAACGCCTGTCATGCGAGATCACCACCAGCGCGCTTCTCGTCTTGCGCAGCTCCTCTTCCAGCCATTCGATCGTCGGCAGGTCGAGATGGTTGGTCGGCTCGTCGAGCATCAGGATGTCCGGCTCGGGCGCCATGACGCGGGCCAGTGCGGCGCGGCGGGATTCTCCGCCCGACAGCGTATTCGGGTCTTCGTGACCGCTGAGGCCCAGGTGTTCGAGCAGGTAGGTGACGCGGTAGGGGTCGTCGCCCGGGCCGAGGCCCGCTTCGGCATAGGCCTGCACGGTCGAATAACCGGCAAAATCCGGCGCCTGTTCCAGATAGCGGATGGTCGAGGACGGATGGCGGAACACCTCGCCCGATTGCGGCTCGACCATGCCGGCCGCGATCTTCATCAGCGTCGATTTGCCGGAACCGTTGCGGCCGACGAGGCAGATCCGGTCGCCCGGCTCCACCTGCATGCCGGCGCCTGCAAGCAGCGGCGCACCACCGAAGCTCAGGAAGATATCGTCAAGTTTCAGGATAGGGGGCGCCAAAGCTTAGGCTCCTGTCATGTCATAGGGGCGGGCAAGGATCATTGCCCTGCCGCTCTTTAGATGGAATTCCACAGGGCCTTCCGCAACGTTGGAGACGGTGCGCGAGGAGCCGAAGGGAAGCGAGAAGTTGTCGAGCGGATATCGTGCGCCGATGATATCGAGCCCTTCCAGGTCGGAAAAACCGATGACCGAAAACAGCGAACCCTTCGGCAGGTCCAGTGTCCTTGTGCCCGACAGCAGCGGCACGGCTTCCTCGTCGCCCGACGTCAGCAGGATGTCGAGGTCGCGTTCGGCCAGGCTCATGGCGTGAAAGAGATGCTGAAGCGCATGGTCGCTGCGCTCGCCGCCGAGTGCGCCGACGAAGATCAGCCTTGTCGCGCCCCGGTCGATGGCTTCGGCCGTGGCGATCTCGCCGTCCGTCTCGTTTTTGGCCGGCGGAAAGGCCTGCCGCTCGACATCCGGGAACTGCGCGATCAGCGCGGCGTCGGAAGAATCGAAATCGCCGACCCAGAGTTCCGGCCTGACCCCCAGCGCCACCGCATGGCGCATGCCGCTGTCGGCCGCGATGAGGCGGCTGCCGGCCGCCGCGTCGCGCAGGCGGTCGGTGACGGTCAGATTGCCGCCGAGCAGAATGGTGAAGGTCGAATGGCTCATGCGCATTGCCAATAGCGCAAAGCCGGCACAAAGGGAAAGCTGTTGCACCGCCAGGGATGAGCTTTTAGTTTGCAGCGCTTTGATCGATCAGGATACCGAGATGCAGTTTCAGGGTACAGCAGACTATATTGCCGACAAGGATCTGATGGTGGCGGTCAACGCCGCGATCCGGCTCGAACGTCCGCTGCTGGTTAAAGGCGAGCCCGGAACGGGCAAGACCGAGCTGGCGCGGCAGGTGGCCGCCGCCCTCGATCTCGACCTGATCGAGTGGAACATCAAGTCCACCACCAAGGCGCAGCAGGGTCTTTACGAATACGACGCCGTCTCGCGGCTGCGCGACAGCCAGCTCGGCGACGAGCGCGTCCACGATGTCGCCAACTATATCCGCCGCGGCAAGCTGTGGCAGGCCTTTGCCGCGGACAAGAAGCTCGTCCTGTTGATCGACGAGATCGACAAGGCGGATATCGAATTCCCGAACGACCTGCTTCAGGAACTCGACCGCATGGAATTCCATGTCTACGAGACCGGCGAGATGGTGCGCGCCAAGGTCCGGCCGATCGTCATCATCACCTCCAACAACGAGAAGGAACTGCCGGACGCCTTCCTGCGCCGCTGTTTCTTCCACTATATCCGCTTCCCGGACGCCGATACGCTCGCCCGCATCGTCGAGGTCCACTATCCCGGCATCAAGCAGGCGCTGGTGCGGAACGCGCTGACGCAGTTCTACGAGATCCGCGAGATGCCGGGGCTGAAGAAGAAGCCCTCGACCTCCGAAGCGCTGGACTGGATACGGCTTCTGGTCTCCGACGACGTCGATCCGTCGGACCTGCGCGGCGACGCCAAGAACGCGCTGCCGAAGCTGCATGGTGCGCTGCTCAAGAACGAGCAGGACGTGCATCTGTTCGAACGCATGGCCTTCATGGCGCGGCGGGAGAGATGATGCCCGATGCGTTCAAGGTACTGATCTATGCCGTTTGGCAGGATCGGCTCCTGGTTTTCGACGAGCCGGATTTTCCCGATCAGTGGCTGCAGGTGCCGGGCGGCACGATCGAGCCGAGGGAAGCGCCGGATATCGCCGCCGCCCGTGAATTTTACGAGGAGACGGGTCTCGATGTCGAGGTTCCGCTACATCCGCTTGTGGTTCACGACTACCGTTTTCCGAAGGATGGCGGCGAAATCTGCCATCGCCGGCACTATTTCCTGCTCCGCTTGGCGGGGAACTACCCGGATAGCTGGATTCATCTTGAAGAACATCGCTTCGATGGCGGCGAGCCCATTCGTTTCCGCTTTTCCTGGATGCGGTTGGACGAGGCAGCGCGCCAGCTTGGCGGCGGGATGGCGGACGCGCTTCCGCTTGTTCTCAGGGACGAACTGTAGAAGCAAGATTTTGCTCCCATTGACGGAGCCTGTAGCAAGGCGTATTTGAGCTCTTCAGAATTCGTGGTGATTTGGCCGGCCGGCTTGCAGCCACGTTAAAAAAGTCGCTAAAGGGCCGCGAGAAGATGTCTTCCCACGGACCGGTCGCGATTTTTGTCGTTGCCGGTTTTTATTTTTGTTGGGTTTGAGACATGCCGATCAAGATTCCCGATACGCTGCCCGCATTCAGCACGCTCGTTTCCGAAGGCGTGCGGGTGATGACCGAAACCATGGCGGTGCGGCAGGACATTCGTCCGCTGCAGATCGGGCTTTTGAACCTCATGCCGAACAAGATCAAGACCGAGCTGCAGATGGCGCGCCTTGTCGGCGCCTCGCCGCTGCAGGTCGAGTTCTCGCTGGTCCGCATCGGCGGCCACAAGGCCAAGAACACGTCGGAGGATCACCTCCTCTCGTTCTACGAGACCTGGGAAGAGGTGAAGCACCGCAAGTTCGACGGTTTCATCATTACCGGTGCGCCGATCGAGACGCTTGCCTTCGAGGACGTCACCTATTGGGACGAGATGAGACAAATCCTCGACTGGACGGCGACCAATGTGCATTCGACCATGAATGTCTGCTGGGGCGCGATGGCGGCGATCTACCATTTCCACGGCGTGCCGAAATACGAGCTGAAGGAAAAGGCGTTCGGCGTTTATCGCCACCGCAACCTCGTGCCGTCCTCGATCTATCTCAACGGATTTTCGGACGATTTCCAGGTGCCGGTATCGCGCTGGACGGAAGTGCGCCGCGCTGACATCGAAAAGAACCCGGATCTCGAAATCCTGATGGAATCCGAGGAAATGGGCATCTGCCTGGTGCATGAGAAGGCGGGCAAGCGGCTCTACATGTTCAACCATGTGGAATACGACTCCACGTCGCTCGCGGACGAATATTTCCGGGACGTGAATGCCGGCGTGCCGATCAAGATGCCGCACAACTACTTCCCGCATAACGATGATACGCTGACGCCCTTGAACCGTTGGCGCAGCCATGCACATCTCCTGTTCGGCAACTGGATCAACGAGATCTACCAGACGACACCGTATGATCTGGAGAAGATTGGCGACCTGGAGAAGATCGGCACCGAATAGGTTTTCGACGCGATGTTCATTCCTTTCTTCCTTTATCTGAAAGAAGCAAAGATCCCGGTGACACTGCGGGAATTCCTTGACCTTCTTGAAGGCATGGAGGAAGGGATCGCTGATTTCGATGTCGAGGCCTTCTATTTCCTCGCCCGCACCGCGCTGGTGAAGGACGAACGGCATATCGACAAATTCGACCGGGTGTTTTCGTCCTATTTCCGCGGACTCGAGGCCGTCTCCGGCGAACCGGGCCTGGATGTCGCTAATATCCCTGAAGAATGGCTGCGCAAGCTCGTCGAGAAGCACCTGACCGACGAGGAGAAGAAACTCGTCGAGTCGCTCGGCGGTTTCGAGAAGCTGATGGAGACGTTGCGAAAGCGGCTGGAGGAACAGAAGGGTCGGCATCAGGGCGGCTCGAAATGGATCGGCACAGGCGGTACGTCCCCTTTCGGCGCCTATGGTTATAATCCCGAAGGCGTGCGGATCGGCCAGGACCAGTCCCGCCACCGGCGGGCGGTAAAGGTCTGGGACAAGCGCGAATTCGCCGATTTCGACGACAAGGTCGAGCTGGGCACCCGCAACATCAAGCTGGCGCTGAAGCGTTTGCGCCGCTGGGTGCGGGAAGGGGCGGTCGAGGAATTCGATCTTCCCGGCACGATCCGCTCCACCGCCGAACACGGCTATCTCGACGTGCAGACCCGGCCGGAGCGGCGCAATGCGGTCAAGCTGCTGATGTTCTTCGATGTCGGCGGCTCGATGGACGACCATATCCGTGTCGTCGAAGAATTGTTCTCGGCGGCGCGGGCGGAGTTCAGGCATATGGAGCATTTCTACTTCCACAATTGCCTCTATGAAGGCGTGTGGAAGGAGAACCGCCGCCGCTCCGACAGGATGCCAACGCTTGACCTCATCCGCAGCTACGGCGCCGACTACAAGGTGATTTTCGTCGGCGATGCTTCGATGAGCCCCTATGAGATCACTCATACGGGCGGTTCGGTGGAGCACTGGAACCAGGAACCGGGCGAGGCCTGGATACGCCGCGTCACCGAGCACTTCCATCGCTGCGTCTGGCTCAATCCGGTGCCGCAGGAGCACTGGGGCCATACGACCTCGATCGGGGTGATGCGGCGGCTGATGACCGAACGGATGTTTCCGCTGACACTCGGCGGGTTGGAACAGGCGACCCGTACGCTCACCCGCTGACTTTGCTTTTCCCTGAACTTTATCGGTCTCCGGCGTTGCGGCGTGCCATCAAATCGCGCAGTTTGCCGCAAGGCATATTGGCGGAGGAACAGTCCCATGGCGGATCAGAATTTCGAAGTTTTCGGCACCACGGAAAAGGGCGAAACCGTCTATCGCGTCCGGATCTCCGGTGGCGGGCTGACGGCCAACGTCATCACCTGGGGTGCGGTGATCCAGGATCTCAGGCTCGAGGGCCACCAGCCGCCGCTCGTGCTCGGCTTCGAACAGTTTGAGGACTACCTGAACCACTCCCCCTATTTCGGTGCGACGCCCGGCCGTTCGTCCAATCGCATCGGCGGCGGACGCTTCACGCTGGATGGCAAGCAATATCAGCTAGAACTGAACGAGCGGGGTGTCACCCATCTCCATGGCGGCTCGGACGGTATCGGCCGCAGCAACTGGACGATTGTCGAACATGCCACCGACAAGGTCGTGCTGCGGATCACCGATCCGGACGGACGTGCCGGTTATCCGGGGAACTGCACGGTCACGGCGACTTACCAACTCAAAAGTGACGGCGTTCTTTCCGTCGTCTACCAATCCACCACGGATCAGCCGACGCTCGCCAACATCTGTCAGCATACCTATTTCAATCTCGACGGCCGCGAGGATGCGCTCGACCATGACATCATGATTGCCGCCGACCATGTGCTCGTCTTCGACGACAAGCAGGTGCCAACGGGCGAATTGATGGCGGTCGCAGGCACGCCTTTCGACCTGCGCGAGATGGGGCCGATGAAGCGGTTCGATGGCGACGCTCAGGTCCTGTTCGATCACAATTTCTGCCTGTCTCCGGAGCGGACAGCCAAGCGTTCCGTGGCTCTGGCGCGCAGCATCCATTCCGGCATGTCGATGGAAGTTCGCACCACCGAACCGGGCGTGCAGCTTTATGCCGCCTTCAAGCTGCCGCAGATCCCGGCGCCGGGCCTCGATGGCCGCCACTATGGTCCGTTCGCCGGGTTCTGCCTGGAAACCCAGGTCTGGCCGGATGCCATCAACCACGCCGGTTTTCCGAATGCCGTGCTGCGCCCGGGCGAGGTGTTGCTGCAGGAAACGGATTATGTCTTCTCGAAGCAATAATCGCGCCGAGCTTTCTGGGGCCGGGCTCGTCAAGGCCTGGCCAAATAACTCTCGTCATGCAATCTCTGCTTGCTTCGGCGTCCAGGTAAAATTGGTAAGCGGCAGATTCCAGTTGTAATTTTACGGACGGGCAAGCTTTCCGGAGCAATGTTACCGCTCACCGCTTTACAATGTGGAATGCGGTGTTGAATGCAGTAGGATTTTGGCATTAGTTAAATTTCAACCGATTTCGTCATAGTTTTCTTCAGGATTGGCACTGCCGCCCGCCGGGCGGCTGCCCTCTGCTTTGCGGAGCAGGATTCGAGGGATATATGGAAGAGATCAGCATCAGGAAGCCGCTGTCGAGACGACTTACCTTCTTCGGTTTTGCCGCCGTGCTTTTCGCGAGCGTGGTGATAGGCGGGCTTGCCTGGGAACGGCAGTCGAGCATGACCGAGCAGGCGCTGCAGACCGAACTCGATAGCGATCTCGCGGTCATCCAGGACGACATGGCCGCCCAGGGGCGTGCCGCATCCGCGCTCGCGCTGACGATCGCCTCCCTGCCGGAAACCTCCCCGCTCATCCTCGCCAACGATCGGCAGGGCCTGCTCTCTCGCTACTCCAATATGAAGGCCGTGAAGGAAACGAGCGGCCTCGAAATGATCACCTTCAGCACCGCGACGGCCGATGTGGTCGCCCGCGTGCACGATCCGGATGTGTTTGGTGACAATATCAAGGCGCGCCGCAAGATGGTGGCGACCTCGCTCAGCGACAAGAAACTGGTAGTCGGCATCGAAACCGGCCGCACCGCGGTCAGCCTGTTCGCAACCGCGCCGGTCGTCACGGACGGCAAGGTCGTCGGTGTGGTGGATGTCGGCCTGAAGCTCGTCGACAGCTATTTCTCCCGGTTGACCAAGGAAGTGAATGCCCATGTCACCCTCTATACGAAGGCTGCCGATAAGTTCGACAAGCAGGCCTCCACCCATGGCGGCAATCCGATCCTGAGCGGCGCTGAGCTTCAGGAGGCTTATGACAAGGGCTCGATGCGGCGTTATGCCGATATCGGCGGCAAGCACTATGCCGTCGAGGCGGTGCCACTCCTCGACTTCTCGGGGACCAAGGTCGGCGTGCTCGAAATCGCCTCTGATATCACGCCGCTGGTCACGGCCAGCGAAACCGCATTGTGGATGACCGCACTCGGCACCGTCATCGTTTCGATCCTGTCGCTGATCGGCTTCCTGATCTTTGCCCGGTCGCTCGGCGGCACCGTGCGCCGCCTGACGACGACGATGACCAAACTCGCCGCCGGCGATCTCAGCGCCGAAGTGAGCGGCCAGGAGCGCCAGGACGAACTCGGTGCCATGGCGCGTGCCGTTCAGGTCTTCAAGGCATCAGCCGAGGAGAACATCCGGCTCGAACAGCAGGCATCGGAGGCCCGCGCGGCGCAGGAACACCAGCGCCAGCGCCAGTCGGCGATCGACAACGCCAAGGGCGAGGATCTGCGCGCCTTCGTGCACGCGATCGAGGAAGGTTTTAACCGGCTCGCCGGCGGCGACCTGACGGTCCGTATGGATCGTGCCGTTGCTGAGGAGTTCGAGCCGATCCGCGCCAAGTTCAACAGCTCGGTCGGCAATCTCGAAGAGGCGATCGGCTCGGTCGTCGGAGCCGTCGGCACGATCCGCGCGGGTCTGCAGGAAATCTCGATCGCCTCCAACGATCTCGCCAAGCGCACGGAACAGCAGGCCGCCAGCCTCGAAGAGACGGTAGCCGCTCTCGGCCAGGTGACGTCGGCCGTCAACGACAGCGCCAGCGGTGCAAGCCGCGCCCAGGGTGTCGCATCGCTCGCCCAGCAGAAGGCTCAGCGCGGCGGCGAGATCGTCGCCAGCGCGGTCGCTGCCATGGCTGCGATCGAAGGCTCGGCCGAGCAGATCAATCGCATTATCGGCGTCATCGACGACATCGCCTTCCAGACCAACCTGCTTGCTCTCAATGCAGGGGTCGAAGCCGCCCGCGCAGGCGAAGCCGGTCGCGGGTTCGCGGTCGTCGCCCAAGAAGTCCGCGGGCTCGCCCAGCGCTCGGCCGATGCCGCCAAGGAGATCAAGGCGTTGATCTCCACCTCGTCGGCACAGGTCAAGCAGGGCGTCGAGCTCGTCACCGCTTCCGGCAAATCGCTCGACGATATCGTCGGCGAAGTGGCGCAGATGAGCATTTTCGTCAACACGATCACTTCCAGCACCAGCGAGCAGGCGACCAGCCTGCGCGAAGTGGCGGCATCCGCCGACCAGATGGACAAGGTGACCCAGCAGAATGCTGCGATGGTGGAAGAAACCACCGCCGCCGCCCAGAGCCTGACGCAAGAAACCGACAGCCTCGCCGACATGATGGCCCGCTTCAAGACGAATGCAGGCGCACCCTCGCAGGGGTATGTTTCCGGCGGTTATCGCTCGCGCGCAGCCTGACCGGGCTTTTTCGAAACTGACGACGCCGTCTGCTTAAAGCCGGCGGCGTTTTCCGGTCATGTCGGTTGGCGGATGCGACGCAGCTCGCCTTCCAGCATCGTCATGTTCACGGGTTTTCGAATGGTCGTCCAGTCGCTGAAGAACTCGTGATCTTCGAGCTGCTCGTATCCGGTGCAGAACAGGAAGGGCACGCCGCGGGTCTGCAGCCATTCCGCAAAAGGATAGACCGGCTTTCCGCCAAGATTGACGTCGAGAACAGCGACGTCGGGGAGCTGTGTGCCGCCGACCAAGCGCATGGCTTCGTCCGCTGTTGCAGCCGGCCCGACGACTTCCCAGCCGCGCGATTCAAGTTCGCTGCAGAGTTCCATGGCGATGAGCGTCTCGTCCTCCACGACGAGTATCCGTCCCGCCGAGCCGGTCTCCGACGATCTGGGCACGGCCTCCTGGCCCGAGACCGGGGCGGCTGAAGCGTCGGGACGATAGACGGACTGCGGCAGCGTCGCGACAAGGCACATGCCGGTTGCGGGCCAAGTGATATCGAGTTTGCCAGCCAGTTGGCGGGTAGCGACCTCGGTCACCAGGGTGGAGCCGAAACCCCTGGAGACGGGCTTGTGCACCGGCGGTCCGCCGGTCTCGGTCCAGCGAAGCTCCAGTTCGAAAGACGGCAGGATGCGCCATGAGACGTCGACCCGCCCTTCTGCGACCGACAATGCCCCGTATTTGACGGCATTGGTGGCCAGTTCATGGATGAGGAGGCTGATCGGCTGTACGGCATTGGGGGTGAGGGTGACGGTGGGGCCGCCGATCATCAGCTGGTTGACGCTCTGATAGGTCCGGGTTTCCTCGGTGAGGACGGCCGCGAGGTCTCCGCCCTGCCACCTGTTCTGAGCGAGCAGGGAATGGGCGCGGCTCAGCGTCGAAACGCGGCCCCGAACCGCGACGATGAACTCCTCCTTGGTTTCGGCGCGTGTCAGGGAGACCAGGGCCTGCACGACCGCCAGGGCATTCTTGGCCCGGTGATCAACTTCCCGGGCCAATAACTGACGGGAATCCTCGTTGGCCTTGCGTTCGGTAATATCGCGCAGGATGACGGTCGCAAGTTTCCCCCCGCCGATCTGTACCTGCGAGATCGACGCCTCGACCGGGAATTCCTCGCCATTCGCGCGCAGGCCGCTGATGGCCCCCAAGGCGCCCATCCGCCGGTTGGTGACTCCGGTCTCCTTGAACAGGCGGATATGTTCGGCGTGTCCGTGCCGAAACCGCTCGGGGATGAAGCGTTCGATCGGTGAGCCGATCGCATCTTTGCCCGCAACGCCGAACATGCGCTCGGCGGCCGGGTTGAACAGCACGATCCGCTGACCTTCATCGACGGTGATCAGCGCGTCCATCGCCGATTCCACGATTCCCTCCATGCGCCGCCGGCTTTCCAGCAGAGCATCCTCGGCGGCCTTGCGCTCGGTGATATCGCGCAGGATGACGGTGGCGAGGCGTTCGCCCCCGACCTCGACCTGCGAGATGGAGGCCTCGATCGGAAATTCCGTGCCGTCCGCTCGCAAACCGCTGATTGCGCCGAGCGAACCCATCTGTCTTGTGGTCACCCCGGTCTTGGTAAAGCGGTGAATGTGCGCCGCATGGGTCGGACGATAGCGCTCCGGCATGAAACGGGAGATATGCTGGCCGAGCGCCTCGGCGGCCGGCAGGCCGAACATGCGTTCGGCGGCCGGGTTAAACAGGATGACCCGCTGCTCGTCATCGATGGTGATGATGCCGTCCATCGCCGAGGCAACGATGCCCTCCAGCCGCTGCATGATTTCAACGGCGGTTTTCTGATTGAGTTTCTGTTGATGTGGGCGAGATTCCATGACCGCACATTTCCAATTCAACCGCCGAATCACCGGCGCGGCATTGCTTGTACGGTTGTAATTACTATTCCATCTCTCGCATTTGGTGAATGCGTAAATCATTAGATTTATGTGGGAAGGTCATGAAAAGCAGGCTGCCTTGACAATCGGCAGCGCGGCCGAGCCTCACGAATGATCAGATCGTCGGCCGAAGACAAGTTGAATTTTTAGAAAATTTGGAGCGGGCGAAGGGATTCGAACCCTCGACCCCAACCTTGGCAAGGTTGTGCTCTACCACTGAGCTACACCCGCTCATCAATCCATCGGTCCGTGGTAGTGAAGCTTGACCGTGGCGTCGTGGCTCGTTGCCGGCGACGGGCGCTATATGGCCCAGTCTTTTTTCAAATGCAACAGGGAAATGACGATTGGTGCCAAGAAAAATTGCGATCCCGTCAAAGCCCCTGCAAACCGCCGGTTCCGGCCGGAACCGGCGGCCGCTTCACTCTCAGGAGGCGGGGCAGGCCGCTCCGGATTTCACCCAGGCGCTGATGAGTTCGCCGAATTCGGCCTGCGTGCCGGGTACCGGTTCGCGGCCGGCGCCTGGATTCCAGCCCCAGCCGACCAGTTCGTCATGCGCCATGTGTTCGACGATCTCGTCCATGGTCTTGCCGCCGTTGCGGGCCGGGTCCTTGATCTGCTGGCAGATCTGGGCGAGCGATTTTCCGGCCCAGGCCATTTCGATCGGTGCGAGATGCCAGGCGGGATTGCCGGGGATGCTCTTGATCGTATCGGCCTGGCCGACGACCGGGGTGTTATCCGCGCTGTGGCAGGTGGTGCACTGCATGCCCGGCAGGCCCATGCCGCCGTCGCCGCGGAAGACCGGCGGTTGGTGCGGGTGCATGTTGGCACCCTGCAGCGGCCGGTCGGTCGCCGGGTGACAGTTGACGCAGCGCGGGTGCTGGATGACCTTGCCCGCCTCCTGGAAGAGCGCGACGGAGCGTTCCCGCTCGTTGGCGATCGACTGGAAGGAGGCGGCGGGCTTCAGTGTCTTGGTGTCGGTCTTGGCGTCCTGGGCGACCGAGGCGGGCGATAGCAGCGTGCCGGCGCCCACGAACAGACAGAGGGCGGCAACGCCGGTGATAGCGAATTTCCAATTCATCGGGTTTTGATCCTCAGGCCGAGACGATATTGACGATGGGCAGCTGCCGGACCGGTGCACCGGTCAGGCGGCGCCAGGCATTGGCAACCGCCGGGCCGACGGGCGGCACGCCGGGTTCGCCGACGCCGGTCGGTTTTTCGCTCGACTTGATGATCTCCACCGCGACATCCGGCATCTCGTTGATGCGGATGGAGCGGTAGTCGTGGAAGTTCGACTGCACGATCTTGCCGCCCTTGGCCAGCGTCACCGCGTCGAAGAGAACCGCGCCGAGACCATAACCGACGCCGCCTTCCATCTGCGCCTTGATGACGTTCGGATTGACCGCCACGCCGCAATCGACCGCCACCCACACCTTGTGGACGCGCGGCGCGCCTTCCGGCCCGACCGAGACCTCGACCACCTGGCCGACGAAGGTGCCGAAGCTTTCGACCACCGCAACGCCGCGGGCGCGGCCCTCCGGTACCGGCGAGCCCCAGTTCGCCATTTCGGCGGCCTTCCTCAGCACGCCCGCGTGACGGGGTTTTTCGCCGAGAAGCGCAAGGCGTCCCTCGACCGGATCCTTGCCGATCTTCTGGAAGAGCTCGTCCACGAAGGTCTCTACCGCAAAGCCGGTATGGGTATGGCCGACCGAGCGCCACCAGAGCGGCGGGACGGAGAGTTGAACGTTGTGGGCGCTGACCCTCAGGTTCGGGATCGTGTAGGGCAGGTTGGATGCGCCTTCGACCGAGGTCGAATCGAGATCGGCCTTGCCCATGATCGACTGGCCGACGATCACCTGTTCCCAGGCGGTGATCTGGCCCTGAGCGTTGATGGCGCCGCGCATCCTGTGGGCATACATCGGGCGGTAATAACCGCCGCGAATGTCGTCCTCGCGGGTCCACATATGCTTCAGCGGGCGGCTGCGATCAGTTGCGGCATAGACGGCTGCCGCTTCCTGGATATAAGGCGAGCCGAACTGTGCCTTGCGGCCGAAACTGCCGCCGGCGAGCTGGGTGTTCACCCGCACCTTCGTTTCGTCGAGCCCGAGGATCTTGGCGGCGACCTCCTGGTCCATGCCGGGGAATTGCGCGCCGTTATAGATATCGACCGATCCGTCATCCGCCTTGATGAAGACGGCGTCGAGCGGCTCCATCGGTGCATGCGCCAGGAAGGGGAAGACGATCTCGGCTTCCACAGTCTGGAGGCCGGGCGCCTTGAAGGCCTCGTCGACATTGCCGTTGTTGGCCGCTTCCAGTCCTTTTTCGCCGAAGAGCTTCCTATAGTCGGCGGAAAGCTCTTCCGAGGAGCGGGTCTCGGCCTTGGAGAGGTCCCATTCGATGCTGAGCGCATCGCGGCCCTTCAGCGCCGCGAACGTGTTGTCCGCGTAAACGGCGATGCCCGCCGGCACCTGCTTCACATCGACCACGCCCTGCACCTTGCGGGCTTCGGCATCGTCGAAGCTCTTCACCGTCGCGCCAAAATGCTCCGGATGGGCGACGACCGCGATCAGCAGGTTGTCCGGCGTGATGTCGAGCGTGAAGATCGCCGTGCCGTTTATCTTGCCATGTGTGTCGAGTTTCGGCAGTTCGGTGCCGATCAGCACGAAATCCCTGGGGTCCTTGAGTTTCGGCTCCGCGGGCGGCGTCTGGCGGGCCGCCTTTTCGGCAAATGCGCCAAAACCGCTCTCCTTGCCGGAAGCGGCGTGTTTGATTCGGCCTTTCTGGACGGTGATCTCGGAGGCAGGCACCTTCCAGTCCTCGGCGGCTGCCGCGACCAGCATCGCTCGCGCGGTGGCGCCGGCCTTGCGCATCTGCTCGTAAGAATTGGCAATGGAGCTCGAACCGCCGGTTCCCTGCAGGCCGAACATCAGGTTGGCATAGACCTTGTTGTCGGTCGGCGAATGGACGGCACGCATCTGGCTCCAGTCGGCATCGAGTTCTTCGGCGACTAGCGTCGCAAGGCCGGTGAACGGTCCCTGGCCGAATTCGATGTGCTTGGCGAGCACGGTCACCGTGTCGTCGGTGCCGATCTTGACGAAGGCGTTCATTGGAGCGAGCGCGGCATCGCCGCCGGCATGCACGCCGGTCGGTGCGGCGGGAAGCATTTTGGGCGCGATCGCGACGCCGATGACGAGGCCGGAGCCGGCGAGAAAGCCGCGGCGGGTGGCTTTGATATCCTGGATTGTCATGGCTCAACCCTCCATCGAGCTGGCGGCATTGTGGATCGCCGCACGGATGCGATGGTAGGTGGCGCATCGACAGATATTGCCGGCCATCGCTCCGTCGATATCGGCATCCGTCGGCTTCGGTATCATCTGCAGCAGGGCGACTGCCGACATGATCTGCCCGGACTGGCAGTAACCGCATTGCGGCACGTCGAGGCCGGTCCAGGCGGTCTTGACCGCATCGGCCTCGGTGCCGGAAACGCCCTCGATGGTGACGACCTCCGAGCCTTCGATCGTGGCGATCGGGGTCACGCAGGAACGCCGCGGCATGCCGTCCAGATGGACCGTGCAGGCACCGCACTGGGCGACGCCGCAGCCGTATTTGGTGCCGGTGAGTTTTTCGAAATCGCGAATGACCCAGAGAAGCGGTGTGTCGGGGTCGCCGTCGAACGTTCTTTCCTGTCCGTTGAGCGTGAAGGTGACCATGAGGGGACCTTTCTTATGAGAAGCCGGACGCTGCGCCGGCGCTGGAGACGAGGTGGCTGCTATCGGCCGGGGCCGGTAACCAAGGGCGCGGAAACTCGCGCCGAAATAAACTTGATAAATTTAGAATAGTTATTGTTTATCAGCTGGATGCCGGGCGAAATCCGGTTCTCCTCAGCTGAAATAGATGGTCGACCATCATACAAGTTCAAGCGCCTCACGAGATCGTGTGCACTTGTCTTGGCCACGCAGAACATTGCGGTTATAGTCGGCCCGCCCGCCAACAGAGCCAATTCCATCCACATGACCGAGACACAGCCGAAAACCGCCGAGGATCTTTTCCGTTTCCTCGACAGCCTGAATATCCCGCATTCGACGAAGACGCATCCGCCGGTTTTCACCGTGGCGGAATCCGAAAGCCTGCGCGACGAGATCCCCGGTGGCCACACCAAGAACCTGTTCGTGAAGGACAAGAAGGACCAGTATTTCGTCCTGACGGTCGAGGAGAACGCGACTGTTGATCTGAAGACCGTGCACAAGGTAATCGGAGCGTCGGGCCGTGTCTCTTTCGGACGAGCGGAAATGCTGCTGGATTATCTCGGCGTCGTTCCCGGCTCGGTGACGGTATTTGGCGCCTTCAACGATACCGGGCGCAATGTTACCTTCGTGCTCGACGAAGACCTGATGAAACACGAGATCATCAACGGCCACCCACTGTCGAACGACGCCACGACGTCCGTCGCCAGCAGCGATCTCATCCGCTTTCTGGAGGCGACCGGCCACGCGCCGCTTGTCTTGAAAGTGACAGACTGACATACGATCTTTGCAGCCTAGATGGCGAAGATGCGAAGCGTTCCCGGGAGAACATTCATGAGCGGCAGCAATAACCCCTATGGCGGTTCCTACGGTGGGCAGATGACCGCTTCGGCGAGTTTTGGGGCGGCAGCCGCCGCATCGGCTCCTGCAGGGGCTTACGTGTCGGATACGAGCACGGCCGGCTTCACCAAGGACGTCCTCGAAGAATCGCGCCGCCAGCCGGTTCTCGTCGATTTCTGGGCGCCCTGGTGCGGCCCCTGCAAGCAACTGACGCCGGTGCTCGAAAAGGTCGTCAACGAAGGGCAGGGCCGGGTCAAGCTCGTCAAGATGAATATCGACGATCATCCGTCGATCCCGGGCCAGCTCGGCATCCAGTCGATCCCGGCTGTCATAGCCTTCGTCGACGGTCGCCCGGTTGACGGTTTCATGGGCGCGGTGCCGGAAAGCCAGGTTCGCCAGTTCATCGACAAGCTCGCCGGACCTCCCGGCGCCGACCAGGCTGCCGAGATCGAAGCGGCTCTTGCCGAGGCGGATACCCTGCTTGCCGGTGGTGAAATCCAGGAAGCCGCACAGCTTTACGGCGCCGTCCTTCAGGCCGATCCGGAAAATGCCAAGGCCGCCGCCGGCATGATGCAGTGCCTGATCGCCATGGGCGAGACGGCGCGCGCCAGCCAGATGCTCGCCTCCCTCCCGGAAGAGCTTGCCAAGGATCCGGCGATCCAGGCGGTCGCCAAGAAGCTTGAACACATCGAGGAGGCCCGCAAGCTCGGCGATCCGGTGGCTCTGGAGCGCCAGCTGGACGCCAACCCGGACGACCACGACGCCCGCCTGAAGCTTGCCAAGATCCTCAACGTCCAGGGCGAGCGCGACAAGGCCGCCGAGCACCTGCTGACCATCATGCGCAAGGACCGCACGTTCGACGATGACGGCGCTCGCCGCCAGCTCCTGGCATTCTTCGAGGTCTGGGGGCCGAAGGATCCGGCGACGATCGCCGCCCGCCGCCGCCTGTCATCCATCCTGTTTTCGTGAGCCCGGCACTGTTTTCGTGAGCCAAGGCCAATCCTTGTGGATTGGCCTTGCGTTCTCCGGTAGGCGCCCCACATTATTCGAAGCGGCGAATCCTTGGTCTGAGCCAGTGGTCGTCTGGGAGGTGTCGGACCCATGCATGTGGGAAATTCGAGATATCTGAAACGGGAGGATTTGCCGGAGACGGTTCCCGTCTTTCCCCTCACCGGTGCACTGCTTCTGCCGGGCGGACAGCTGCCGCTCAACATCTTCGAACCGCGTTATCTCGCCATGTTCGATGCAGCGCTCGCAGGTAATCGGCTGATCGGTATCGTACAGCCGTCGCTGCTCGAATCCGGCGAGGCCGCCGAAGGCCCGCGGGCTCCGCTCTCGACGGTCGGCTGCATCGGTCGCATCACCTCATTTGCCGAAACCGGCGATGGCCGCTACATCACCTCGATCAGCGGCATCTGCCGTTTCCGGCTCATCGAAGAGGTGGGGCACGGCCATCCCTATCGCACCTTCAAGATCGCGCCGATGATGACCGACCTCTCCACCGAGGACGACGAGAGCACGGTCGACCGCGCCGAACTGCTGCGCGTCTTCCGCGCCTATCTCGATGCCAACAAGCTTGAGGCGGATTGGGAAAGTGTGGAGCGCGCCGGCAACCGCACGCTCGTCAACTCGCTGTCGATGATGTCGCCCTTCGGGCCTGCTGAGAAACAGGCTCTTCTCGAAGCGCCGGACTTGCGCACACGCGCCGAAACGCTGATCGCCATCACGGAAATCCTGCTGGCGCGGGATTTCGGCGATTCCGACACCATCCTCCAGTAAGGCCCAGGCGCATGGACGAGAAACTCAGCAAGGTCGATCCGAAACTGCTCGACCTGCTCGTCTGTCCGCTCTCCAAGAGCCGGTTGTCCTTCAACCGGGAAACCAATGAGCTCATTTCCCAGAAGGCCCAGCTTGCCTACCCGATCCGTGACGGCATCCCGATCATGCTGATCTCCGAGGCCCGCAAGATCGAGGACTGAGATTTGCCCCTCTGCGCCTGCCGGCACCTTCGCCCCGCGTGCGGGGAGAAGGTCGCAGAGGCGGGATGAGGGGGCTCTGGGCCGTGCCTAAATTGTTTGGCCTGCCAGCAGCTTTGGCCCGTCTTCGCCGCTCTTGCCGGCCGCCTGGTCGATGAAGAAGCTTTTCAGCTTCGGCAGCCGTTCGACGATGCCCAGCCCGAAATCGCGGGCGATGCGGATCGGGGTGATGTCGTTGGAGAACAGCCGGTTCAGCACGTCGGTGGTGACCCCCATGCGGAACGTGTCGAAACGGCGCCAGGACTGGTAACGCTCCAGCACGTTGAGCGCGCCGATATCGAGACCGAGGCGATCGGCTTCCACGACAGTTTCGGCGAGCGCCGCGACATCCTTGAAGCCGAGATTGAGGCCCTGGCCGGAGATTGGGTGGATGCCATGCGCGGCATCGCCGGCAAGGGCGATGCGCGGCGCGACGAAAGCGCGGGCGAGCGTCAGGCCAAGCGGGAAGGCGCGCTTGCCGCCGACCACCGTCAGTTCTCCGAGCTTGTGGCCGAAGCGGCGTTGCAGCTCTTCCTCGAACACCAGATCGTCCGCGGCGACCAGCCGGTTGGCCTCCGGCGTCCGTTCGGTCCACACCAGCGAGGAACGGTTGTTGGTGAGCGGCAGGATGGCAAACGGGCCGGACGGCAGGAAATGTTCTTCCGCGACGCCTTCATGCGGCCGTTCATGGGCGACGGTTGCGACGATGCCCGACTGGCCGTAATCCCAGGTGACGGTCTTGATGCCGGCCATGTCGCGCAGTGTCGAGCGCACGCCGTCACAGGCGACGAGCAGGCGGCTCTCGACCGTCGAGCCGTCCGAGAGCGACACCGTGCAGCGGGTGCTGCCGGACTGGAAGCCGGTGGCGGAAAGTCCGTGGCGGATGGCGATGCCGAGGCGTTCGGCGGCACCCCGCAGGGCTCTCACCATGGCGACATTCGGCACCATGTGGGCGAATGGCCTGCCTTCCTCGATTTCGCCGTCGAAGGTGAGGAAGACCGGTCGTACCGGATCGGAAGTGCGGCTGTCGGTGACGATCATCCGGTTGATCGGCTGTGCGTCGACGGCGATCTCGTTCCAGACGCCGATGACGTCCAGCATGCGTGTGGCGGCGGCGATGATGGCCGAGGCCCGCTCATCCTTTTCCCAGACGCCGGCCGGCGCGGCCTCTATCACCTCGACCTTCAGATGCGGCGCCGCCTGCTTGACCGCGACAGCGGCGGCGAGACCCACATAACCGCCTCCTACAACCAGCATGTCCAGCATTTGCCTAAACTCCCGTAAGCCTTGAGAATATCATGTGGTGGATATAGATCATCTGGCAGCTGCTTCCTATCGCCGGAGTTCGTCATAATGTCGCGCCAGACCGAATCCCCCTCCGCCATGGAACAGCTCATCGCGACGCTCGACCTCGAAAAGCTCGAGGAGAACATCTATCGCGGCACCAGCCCGGATGTCGGCTGGCAGCGGGTGTTCGGCGGGCAGGTGATCGCCCAGGCGCTGATGGCCGCCCAGCGCACCGTGGACGCCGATCGTTTCGTGCATTCGCTGCATGCCTATTTCATGCGCCCCGGCGATCCTTCCGTGCCGATCCTCTATCAGGTGGAGCGCATCCGCGACGGGTCAAGCTTCACCACCCGACGCCTCACGGCGGTGCAGCACGGCAAGGCGATCTTCGCCATGTCCGCCTCGTTCCAGCTCGAGGAGGGCGGCTACGAACACCAGATCGATATGCCTTCGGTGACGCAGCCCGAAGACCTGATGGGTGAGAAGGAGTTCAAGGAACTCTTCATGAAGAATGCCCCGGAGAACGTGCGTCGCTACTGGAGCCGCGAACGGCCGATCGAAGTGCGACCGACCTCGCTCGTGCATTATCTTACCAGGGACAAGCTCGATCCGCGGCAGGACATCTGGGTCCGCACTGTCGGCGAAGTGCCGCACCACCGCCACTACCAAGCAGCGATGCTCGCCTGGCTCTCCGACATGACGCTGCTCGACGCCTCGCTTTATCCGCACGGGACGTCGATCTTCGATCCGACGCTCCAGGCGGCCAGCCTCGACCATGCGATGTGGTTCCACCGGCCCGTTTCATATGACGACTGGCTGCTCTACACCCAGGACAGTCCGAGCGCATCCGGCGCCCGCGGAATGACCCGCGGCAGCATTTATACCCGTTCTGGCGCACTGATCGCCTCGGTCGCCCAGGAAGGACTGATTCGGAAAAAGGCAAATGATTAATAGTTGAGCAATTTTTCAATTTTGCACAAGTTTTGGACGTCTTTGCGCCATCCAAATGCCCGTTTTTTTGAGGCCCGCGTTACAAGCCTTTACATTTCAATAACTTATAGGCTGCATCGAAACTGGCACGCCCCTTGAATGTATCTCGTCAGTCGCTGTCATGATCTTGACGTCGATGAGGAGAGTCGGCCTTGGCCGAGGACAAACAAAGGATGGGAAAGCCAGATGAAAATCGTGATGGCCATTATCAAGCCGTTCAAGCTGGATGAGGTGCGCGAAGCCCTCACGGCTGTCGGTATCCAGGGCCTGACCGTGACCGAAGTCAAAGGTTACGGGCGCCAAAAGGGGCATACCGAAATCTATCGCGGTACCGAGTATGCCGTAAGTTTTCTGCCAAAACTGAAGATCGAAATCGCAGTCCCCTCCGACCTCGTCGAAAAGGCCGTGGATGCGATCGCTTCGGCCGCCAAGACCGGCCAGATCGGCGATGGCAAGATCTTCGTCTATTCGATCGAGCAGGCCGTGCGCATCCGTACCGGCGAAACCAACACAGAAGCGCTTTAAAGCACGGCTGACAGGGGAGTTTTTAAGCTATGCAATTTAACAAGATTTCCACTCTGGGACGTCTGGGGGCCGCCGCTGCGGCGCTTCTCGCGCCCGCAGTCGCTTTTGCGCAGACGGCTGCCGCACCGGCGGCTGAAGCTGCAGCAGCAGCTCCGGCGATGACGATGGACAAGGGTGACAACACCTGGATGCTCATTTCGACCATTCTCGTGCTGCTGATGACCATTCCGGGTCTCGCGCTCTTCTACGGCGGCCTCGTCCGCGCCAAGAACATGCTGTCCGTGCTGATGCAGGTCTTCATGATCACAGCTGTCGTGATGATCATCTGGGTCACCTACGGCTATTCGCTGGCCTTCACCAACGGCGGTTCGCTGAACAGTTTCGTTGGCGGCTTCTCCAAGATGTTCCTGGCCGGCGTCACCACGTCGTCGCTGGCCGAAACCTTCACCAAGGGCGTCGCCATTCCGGAACTAACCTTCGTCTGCTTCCAGATGACCTTTGCCTGCATCACGCCGGCCCTGATCGTCGGCGCCTTTGCCGAGCGCATCAAGTTCTCGGCCGTCATGCTGTTCGTCATCCTGTGGGTCACGTTCATCTATTTCCCGATGGCGCACATGGTCTGGTTCTGGGGCGGCCCGAGCGCCTATGCGGATCCGTCCGGCCTGATCTTCTCCTACGGAGCGATCGATTTTGCCGGCGGTACCGTCGTGCACATCAATGCCGGTATTGCGGGCCTTGTCGGCGCGATCATGCTCGGCAAGCGCACCGGCTACAAGAAGGACATCATGGCTCCGCATTCCATGACCCTCACCATGGTCGGCGCTTCGCTCCTCTGGGTCGGCTGGTTCGGCTTTAACGCCGGCTCCAACCTCGAAGCCAACGCCTATGCATCGCTCGCCATGATCAACACCTTCGTCGCAACGGCTGCCGCCGCTGTCTCGTGGTGCCTGGTCGAAACCTTCTCCCGCGGCAAGGCCTCCATGCTGGGCGCCGCCTCGGGTGCGGTTGCCGGTCTCGTTGCCGTCACCCCGGCTGCCGGCTTTGCCGGCCCGATGGGCTCGATCGTTCTCGGCCTCATCGTTTCGCCGGTCTGCTACTTCTTCGTCGACGTGGTGAAGAACAAGTTCAACTACGACGACTCGCTCGACGTCTTCGGGGTCCATTGCATCGGCGGTATCCTCGGCGCCATCGGCACCGGTATCCTCGTCAACCCGGCACTCGGCGGCGCAGGCATCGTCGACTACTCGACAGCCGACTTCGCAGCCTCCTATTCGGGCACGGCGACGCAGGTCTGGGCACAGCTCAAGGGCGTTCTGACGACCCTCCTGTGGTCCGGCATCGGTTCGGCGATCCTCTACAAGGTTGTCGACCTGATCGTCGGTCTGCGCGTCACTGTCGAAGCCGAACGCGAAGGTCTTGACCTCGCGACCCACGGCGAAGCCGCCTATCACGCGTCCTGATCAATGGTTTGCGGCGGCGGGTGACCGCCGCCGCAATCTCACACAGCAGCTTTTTGGCAACTGCATTCGCCCGGGCCTCGGCCCGGGCTTTTTTATTCATGTTTTCAGCCCTTCCGCGGCCCGTCGTGGTTAAAGGGGCATTAACCACCGTCGCGCTATTCTCCGCTGGAATTGCGTGAATCAGCTGTCAGGCTGCCAATTCGCGCTTGTAGTTGCGTTCAAGGACGGCGGGCAGAAACGATGGGCAGAAGCAGTTCAGCGGCTATGGCAAACCGGTCCACCCGCCTGGTGCTCACCGCCTTCGTGTGGCGGCAGGCGGTGGCGCTTGTGGGTTTCGGCGTCTTCCTCGCGCTGGCGTTGGCGGTTGCGGCGCTGGCGACCTGGAACGTAGCCGACCCGAGCTTTTCCTATGCGACCGACAATGCGCCGACCAATATCCTCGGCTTTGCCGGCGCGGCCTTCGCCGACCTGATGATGCAGTTTCTCGGCCTTGCGAGCCTTGTCGCCCTGCTGCCGGTTCTCGCCTTCGCCCTGGCATTGATCGCCGGCCGCAAATATGACCGCGTCCCGGCTCGCCTCGCCGCCTGGGGCGGCGGCACGCTGCTCGCTTCGGCGATGCTCGGCTGCTTTCCCGCACCGCTCACCTGGCCGATCCCGAACGGTATCGGCGGCGTCATCGGCGACATGATCCTGCGTTTCCCGGCGCTGTTCGTCGGCGCCTATCCGACGGGTACCGTGGCGATGGTGCTCGGCTGCCTCTTCATCATCCCCTGCGCCTGGCTGATGCTGTTTGCCTCCGGCCTCGTCGGCGAAGCCTTCGCGGAGGATGCGGAGGACGACGACCAGCCGGTTGCAGCGGCAAAAACCCGTTCCAAGCGCGAGGAGATCGAGGAAGAGGACGACGAGGACCGGTTCGCCGGCTTCCTGGCCTTCGGCGCGCTTGCTCACTACTGGTATATCGCCCAGGCCAGATTGCGCCGCCTTGCCGGCATCAAGCCGCGCAGCCGAATGGACTTCGACCAACCCTACGATTTCAATGAGGACGAGTTCGGGACGCTGAACGAGCCGGTTCGCGCGAGATCGGCTCCCGTCGCCCCCGGCCGTCGCATGGAGCCCTCGCTCGATGGTCCCGTCGAACGGGTCACCTCGCCGCGTCGCGTGGTGGCAACTCCACCGATTTCTAGCCATGAGGAAGACGACGACTACGATCCGCCGTTCGACCGGGACGACATGCCACCGCGTCCGGTGGGCATCCTTGCCGATGACGACGAGGACGACGATGCGCCGTTCGTCGCCTCGCGCGCACCGCAGACCGTCAACGGCGTCCGCGTCCAGCAGCGTGTGGCGCCGTCGGCTGCGCCGCCAAAGCCGAGCGCCCGTGTTGCCCGCGAAGCCCAGGGCTCGTTCATCGCGCCTGATGGCTTCCAGCTTCCTTCCGTCCATCTGTTGAACGAACCGAAGGCCGTCGCCCGCGACGCCTCGCTGTCCGCCGATGCGCTGGAGCAGAATGCCCGCCTTCTCGAAGGCGTTCTCGAGGATTTCGGCGTCAAGGGCGAGATCATCCATGTCCGCCCCGGTCCGGTCGTCACGCTTTACGAACTCGAGCCTGCGCCGGGCATCAAGTCGTCGCGCGTCATCGGCCTGGCGGACGATATCGCCCGTTCGATGAGTGCAATCGCCGCCCGCGTCGCCGTCGTCCCCGGCCGCAATGCCATCGGGATCGAACTGCCGAACCGCACCCGCGAGACGGTCTATCTGCGCGAAATGATCGGCTCCAAGGATTTCGAGGGCAGCAAGGCGAAGCTCGCCATGGCGCTCGGCAAGACGATCGGCGGCGAGCCTGTCGTCGCCGATCTTGCCAAGATGCCGCACCTGCTCGTCGCCGGTACCACCGGTTCGGGTAAATCTGTCGCCATCAACACGATGATCCTCTCGCTTCTCTACCGCTATACGCCGGAGAAGTGCCGCCTGATCATGATCGACCCGAAGATGCTCGAACTCTCCGTCTATGACGGTATTCCGCATCTTCTCTCGCCCGTCGTCACCGACCCGAAAAAGGCTGTGGTCGCGCTCAAGTGGACCGTCCGCGAGATGGAAGAGCGTTACAAGAAGATGTCGAAGATCGGCGTGCGCAATATCGACGGCTTCAACAGCCGCGTCGAGCAGGCGCTCGAAAAAGGCGAGGTGCTGACTCGCACCGTGCAGACCGGCTTCGATCGCCATACCGGCGAGGCGATGTACGAGACCGAGGAATTCGATCTCCAGCCGATCCCCTATATCGTCGTGATCATCGACGAAATGGCCGACCTGATGATGGTGGCCGGCAAGGACATCGAAGGCGCCGTGCAGCGTCTGGCGCAGATGGCGCGTGCGGCCGGCATCCATGTGATCATGGCGACCCAGCGTCCCTCGGTCGACGTCATCACCGGCACGATCAAGGCCAACTTCCCGACCCGCATTTCCTTCCAGGTGACGTCGAAGATCGACAGCCGCACGATCCTCGGCGAGCAGGGCGCCGAACAGCTGCTCGGCATGGGCGACATGCTCTACATGGCCGGCGGCGGCCGCATCCAGCGCGTTCACGGGCCGTTCGTCTCCGATACGGAAGTGGAAGACATCGTCGCCTACTTGAAAACTCAGGGCCAACCCCAATATCTCGATGCGATCACGGCCGATGACGACGAGGATGGCGACGGCCCCGGCTCTGCCGGCATGTCCAACCTCGCAGAGTCGGACGACCCTTATGACCAGGCGGTGGCGATCGTGCTGCGGGACGGCAAGGCGTCGACGTCCTATGTCCAGCGCCGTCTCGGCATCGGCTACAACCGTGCTGCTTCGCTCATCGAGCGGATGGAACAGGAGGGGCTGATCGGGCCGGCCAACCATGCCGGCAAACGCGAAATCCTGGTGCCGACCGAGGGCGACATCCTCGAACGGTAAGGCTTTCGTGATCACCAGGGGCCGGCCATCAAGCCGCCGCCTTTGGTGCGGAGGAGTAACGAAAGGAGACCAGAATGAGACAAGAAAAGACTATCCTTTCAAACATCAATACCAGCGTGCTCAGCCGCCGGCAGTTTTCGCTCGGGCTCGCGGGCCTGGCAGCAGCCGCGTTTGCGCCGAACCCCGGCTTTGCCCAGAGCTCCAGCAGTGCGGCGGCCCAGAAGATCGCCGACCATTTCTCCTCGGTCAAAACCATGATGGGCGAATTCGTGCAGTTCGGGCCGCGCGGCGAGCAGACCGGCGGAAAATTCTTTATCGAACGCCCCGGCAAGCTGCGCTTCAATTTCGAGGACCCGTCGCCGATCCGCGTCATCGCCGACGGCAACAACGTCGTCATCGGCAATATGAAGCTCAAGACCTGGGATATCTACCCGCTCTCCAAGACGCCGCTCAGCCTGCTGCTCGCCAGCCGCATCGACCTCGGCAACCAGATGGTCCGCGACGTCAAGCAGGAATCCGACCTCACCACGATCGTGCTCGGCAACAAGACCGTCTTCGGCGATTCGACGATTACCATGATGTTCGATTCCAAGACCTACGACCTGCGCCAATGGACGATCACCGACGCCCAGAACAAGGACACATCGGTGATGATCTACAACGTCCAGAACGGCGTCAATCTCGACGAAAAGGTCTTCATCATTCCCTATGAGGACGTCCGCAAGGGCTGACCTTAGCAGGGCCTGGAAAGCAAAAGGGGCTGCGCTTGATTGCGCGGCCCTTTTCGCTTCTCAGGGACCACAAAATTTCCTAAAGCTCGCGGCAAAGCCCCGAGGGATATCATGACATTTTCGATCACGACCTGGAATATCAACTCCGTGCGGCTGCGCATGCCGATCGTCCAGCAGTTCCTCGTCCGCCACAAGCCGGACATTCTCTGCCTGCAGGAAATCAAGTGCCAGGAGCCCGAATTCCCGCTGCAGCCGCTGAAGGACCTCGGCTACCAGCACATCATCATCCACGGCCAGAAGGGCTATCACGGCGTCGCCATCGCCTCGAAGGTGCCACTCCTCGAAGACCATCGCCAGAACTACTGCAATGTCGGCGATGCCCGGCACATTTCGGCGATCTTCGAGCGCGGCTCGCGGCGGATCCGCCTGCATAATTTCTACGTGCCGGCCGGCGGCGACGAGCCGGACCGGACGGTCAATCCGAAATTCGGCCACAAGCTCGATTTCGTCGAGGAGATGAAGGCACTGAAGGCGGACGGCATGCCCGGCATTTCGTCGATCCTCGTCGGCGACCTCAATATCGCGCCGCTGGAGCACGATGTCTGGTCACACAAGCAGCTGCTGAAGATCGTCAGCCACACGCCTGTCGAGACCGAGGGCATGAAGGAGGTCATCGCCAAGGGCGGCTGGCTCGACCTGATGCGCCAGCATACGCCGGAACCTGAGAAGATCTACACGTGGTGGAGCTACCGCGCCAAGGACTGGGAAGCGGCCAACAAGGGCCGCCGCCTCGACCATATCTGGTCGTCACCCGACCTCGGGCCGTTCCTTGACCGTATTGACGTACTGAAGGAAGCCCGCGGCTGGAACCAGCCTTCGGACCATGTGCCGGTGACGGCGGTGTTCAAGTTCTGACGTGGCGTTGGACGTCGCATCTGGATCCTCGGGTCAAGCCCGAGCATGACGCAAACAAGGGGCGTGCCATGCCGTGAGCTCCGCCTGAAGAGCATCAAGGTCGTCATCCTCGGGCCTGACCCGAGGATCCAGGACGAAGCTGCTTCGAAGTTCAGGCAAACCGGTCCTGCATCGCTGCCGCCGCCTTGGCGAGGCTGGCGATGTTGTCGCGGATGCGGCTTTCGATCACCCGGCCGACCTGCGGATATTCCTCCAGCAGGCGGTGGAACAGCGAGCGGCTGATCTTCAGGGCTTCGGAATCCTCGATCGCAATGGCGGTGAACTTGCGCTCGACCATGGTGACGAGCGCAAGTTCCGACAGCAGGGTGCCGGCCCCAACCGTTGCTTCGACCTTCAACTCGCCGCCCCGATCCGCCATCAGCAGCTCGAAACGGCCTCTTGCGACGATGAAAGCCGATTCGGCCGGGGATTTTTCCCGGAACAGTTGCTGACCGGTCGTCACCTGCCGACGCTCGGCACCGAAGGCGACGAGGCGCAGCTGGTCGTCGTTCATGTCCCGGAACAGCGGGACCTGCGAAAGCAGGCGGATATCTTCGGTCAGCGACATCAGGGCCCTTTACGGTACGATCTTGTAGCCGCCGTTTTCAGTGACCAGGATTTCGGCGCTCGACGGATCGCGCTCGATTTTCTGGCGAAGACGGTAGACATGGGTTTCCAGCGTATGCGTAGTGACGCCGGAATTATAGCCCCAGACTTCCTCCAGCAGCACGTCGCGGGTCACCACTTTCTGGCCGGCGCGATAGAGGTAGCGGATGATCGCCGCTTCCTTTTCGGTGAGGCGAATCTTCTTGCCGTCCTCGGTGGTCAGCAGCTTCTGGCTCGGCTTGAAGAGATAGGGGCCGACGGTGAAGGTGGCGTCCTCGCTCTGCTCGTACTGGCGAAGCTGGGCGCGGATGCGGGCGAGCAGCACGGCGAAGCGGAAAGGCTTCGTCACGTAGTCGTTGGCACCGGCTTCGAGGCCGAGAATGGTGTCGGAATCGGTGTCATGGCCGGTCAGCATGATGATCGGCGCCTTGAAGCCGTTCTTGCGCAGCAATTTCACCGCCTCGCGGCCGTCCATATCCGGCAGGCCGACGTCCATGATCAGGAGATCGATCTGGGCGTTCTTGGCGGTCTGCAACGCCTTGGCGGCATTCGCCTCCTGGAGAATTGCGAACTCGTCGTAGAACGACAACTGCTCGACGAGCGTTTCACGCAGATCGTCGTCGTCGTCCACCAGGAGTATCGTGCGCGCTGCCATGCGTTCTTGCCTTTCGTCTCGCCGTTGCGTTCTGACTGTCGTTGCAGTCAATCGAAGCGCATTTAGGGCTCCTCGATCTAAATCCCAACGTGCTATGAATTCAAACGAAATCATATTCAAAGCAAAACCTTGTGAGAGAAATGCAACGTTTTCGCGAGGGAAATCACAAAAAGACTGCCGTCGTCACCGTCCGGACCGCGCCGCGCGACCGGCGCCGGGCGATCGTCTCCTTCGGCGGCGTCACCGCGCCGGCAGCGCTCGGACGGTCCGGCACCACGCCCTTCAAGCGGGAAGGGGATGGCGCAACGCCGATTGCGACGATGCGCCTGCTCCATGGCTATATACGTGGGGACCACGTGCGACTGCCTCCGACGGCGCTTTCGATGACGCGGATCGGCAAGGACCTGTTGTGGTGTGATCAGCCGGAGCACCCTGCCTATAATCGCCCCGTGAAGAAACGTCCCGGGGCCCCGTTTCGGCCAAGCCACGAGGAGATGATGCGGGCCGACGGGCTCTACGACATCTGCCTGGTGCTCGACTGGAACATCAAGTCGCGCGCCCGCAACCGCGGTTCGGCGATCTTTTTCCACCTCATCAAGCCCGGTTACCAGCCGACTGCCGGCTGCATCGCCGTCAGCCTCGCGGACATGAAGCGGATCATCCGCTTCCTGCGGAAGGGAACGGTGGTGAGGGTGCTTGGCTAAGGCCGCCCGAAACGAAAATGCCCGGCGCGAAGGCCGGGCATATCGAGATCAAGGCTGAAATATGCCTATTTCCACTCGCGGATGTCGACGAAATGTCCGGCGACCGCGGCAGCCGCCGCCATGGCCGGCGAGACGAGATGGGTGCGGCCCTTGTAGCCCTGGCGGCCCTCGAAATTGCGGTTCGAGGTGGAGGCGCAGCGCTCGCCCGGCTTCAGGCGGTCGTCGTTCATCGCCAGGCACATCGAGCAGCCCGGCTCGCGCCATTCGAAACCTGCGTCCTTGAAGATCTTGTCGAGGCCTTCGGCTTCCGCCTGTTCCTTGACGATGCCGGACCCGGGGACGACCATGGCGGAAACGGTCGATGCGACGGTGCGGCCTTCGACAACCTTGGCTGCGGCACGCAGGTCCTCGATGCGGCCGTTGGTGCAGGAACCGATGAAGACGCGGTCGACCGCGATGTCGGTGATCTTGGTGCCCGGCTTCAGGCCCATATACTCCAGAGCGCGCCATTTGGAGGTGCGCTTGGTTTCGTCCTGAATATCGTCCGGGTTCGGAACCGAACCCTCGACCGAGATCACGTCTTCCGGCGAGGAACCCCAGGAGACGATCGGCGGCAGGTTGGCTGCGTCGAGCACCACGACCTTGTCGAAATGCGCGCCTTCGTCGCTCTGCAGCGTCTTCCAGTAGTCGAGCGCCATGTCCCAGGCCTTGCCCTTGGGGGCGCGCGGCTTGTCCTTGATATATTCGAAGGTCTTTTCGTCCGGCGCGATCAGGCCGGCGCGGGCGCCGCCTTCGATCGTCATGTTGCAGACCGTCATGCGGCCTTCCATGGAGAGCGCGCGGATGGCCTCACCGGCGAACTCGATGACGTGGCCGGTGCCGCCGGCGGTGCCGATTTCGCCGATGATGGCAAGGATGATGTCCTTGGCGGTGACGCCCGGCGGCAGCTGGCCGTCGACGCGCACCAGCATGTTCTTCGCCTTCTTCTGCACCAGCGTCTGGGTGGCGAGCACGTGCTCGACTTCCGACGTGCCGATGCCGTGCGCCAGGGCGCCGAAGGCGCCGTGGGTCGAGGTATGGCTGTCGCCGCAGACGATGGTCATGCCCGGCAGGGTGAAGCCCTGTTCGGGGCCGACGATGTGGACGATGCCCTGGCGGACGTCCTTTTCGGAATAATATTCGACGCCGAAGTCATGGGCGTTCTGGGCAAGCGCTTCCACCTGGATGCGGCTTTCCTCGTTCTTGATGCCTTCGTGGCGGTCGGCGGTGGTCGGCACGTTGTGGTCGACGACGGCGAGCGTCTTTTCCGGCGCGCGGACCTTGCGGCCGGCGATGCGCAGGCCTTCGAACGCCTGCGGCGACGTCACCTCGTGAACGAGGTGACGGTCGATGTAGAGAAGACAGGTATTGTTCTCATCCTGCGAAACGACGTGGTCGTCCCAGATCTTGTCGTAAAGGGTGCGGGGTGCGCTCATGGCTGCTGTCCGTAAAGCTGACTGAAACTGAAATGGGTGTCCGGCAGCACGGGCTGCCGCAAGCTGAAAGATCAGCTAAGTCGGTCGCAAAGCGCCCCGGATACGCGCGCGAAAAAGCGTGCCGGCAGACGCTTGTGGTCCTGCAGCACGACGATATGGTTCGCGAGGCATCCGAATTTCGATCCCATGGCCGCTGCAATAGCAGTTTCCCGAGAAATCGGCAATCGAATTGCTTCGCAGAAAATCTGTCGCATCTCTGTCATAAAGCTTTCGCGGAAACGTGGTTGATCTGAGTCTCAATAACGGAGGAATGCCCACCATGTCCGAACCGATGCAAGACCAGCTCAGCCGCATCAAGGAGGAGATCGCCGACAGCTTCGATGAAGAGCTGGAAATGCAGATGGAAGAGGACCGGCTCGACGAGCTGGTCGCCGAGGGCATGTCCGAGCCCGCCGAGGCGACGCTCGACCGCCGGATCTATTTCCGCGAGCTCTTCCGCCTCCAGCACGAACTCGTCCGCCTGCAGGACTGGGTGCAGTACAAGAAGCTGAAGATGGTCGTGCTGTTCGAAGGCCGCGACTCGGCCGGCAAGGGCGGCGCCATCAAGCGCGTCACGCAACGCCTCAATCCGCGCGTCTGCCGCACCGTCGCCCTTCCTGCACCGACCGAGCGCGAGCGCAGCCAGTGGTATTTCCAGCGCTACGTGCCGCATCTGCCGACCGCCGGCGAAATGGTGCTGTTCGACCGTTCCTGGTACAACCGCGCCGGCGTCGAGCGCGTCATGGGCTTCTGCACCAAGGACGAACTGGAAGAATTCTTCCGCTCGGTGCCGGAATTCGAACGCATGCTGGTCCGCTCCGGCATCATCCTCGTCAAGTACTGGTTCTCGATTACCGACGAGGAGCAGGAATTCCGCTTCAAGATGCGTATCCACGATCCCCTGAAGCAGTGGAAGCTGTCGCCGATGGATCTCGAAAGCCGCGTCCACTGGGAAGAATATACCAAGGCGAAGGAAGAGATGCTCCAGCGCACCCACATTCCGGAAGCGCCGTGGTGGGTGGTGCAGGCCGTCGACAAGAAGAAGGCGCGGCTCAACATGATTTCCCATCTTCTCGCCCAGGTGCCCTACGAGACCGTGCCGAAGGAGCAGATCGACCTGCCGGGCCGCGTTCGGAACGACGATTACATCCGTCATCCGGTGCCGGCGGACATGTACGTACCGGAAGTCTACTGAATTTCTCTGCGTGTTCGCTCGATAGAGACTGAAATGGCGAGGCGGCCTCCGGGCCGCCTTATCGCTCTGTCCTTCTTCGCAACCGCCCTTCGATGCCGCGCAGGGCCAGCGACAGGCCGATCGTCAACAACAGGTAGATATAGGTGACGATCGAATAGGTTTCGAAAAAGCGGAAGGAACCAGCGGCATAGACCTTCGCCATCTGGGTGATGTCGGCGACGCCGAGCACCGAGACAAGCGATGAATCCTTCACCATGGAGACGAAATCATTGGAAAGCGGCGGCAGGATCACCCGCATCGCCTGCGGGAAGACGATCAGCCGGAAACGCTGCCAGCGGCCGAATCCCAGCGCCTTTGCCGCCTCGATCTGGCCGATGTCGATCGACTGGAACCCGGCACGAAAGATCTCGGCGATGAAGGCGGCATACCCGATCGTCAGAGCGATGATCGCCCGCCACAGCAGCGAGACGTCGCGCACCAGAAGCGCCTGCGCCCAGCCGCCCTCGATCAGCGGCGCCAGCGCCCAATTGTAGAGCGTCACGAAGGCCGGTGCGCCGACGAAGGCGATGTAGAAGAGCAGCACGAGGATCGGGATGCCGCGGATGAGCTCGATATAGAAACGCGCCGCCTGCCTCAGCACGACATTGCCGGAAAGACCCGCAAGCGCGATGCCGAGCCCCAGCAGCGTCGCAAGGAGAAAGGCGGCGAGCGTCACTCCGACCGTGATGCCGATGCCCTTGACGACGACATTGAAGACCTGGGAATAAAGGTCGTTGAGGGCGATGACCGCCGCCAAGCCGAGGCAAAGTATCGCGAAGGCGACCAGCCACCAGGGTAAATCCTGCGGCTGGGACGTTCTGCGGCGCGAAGGCGCCATGTCTTTACTGGCCCATCTTGTAATCGAGGAACCACTTCTTGTTCAGTGCGTCGAGCGTGCCGTCGACCTTCAGTGCGGCGATCGCGGCGTTGATCGGCGCAACGAGATCCGAGCCCTTCTTGAAGATGAAGCCGAAATCCTCGGTGCCGAGCGGCTGACCGATCAGCTTCAAAGAACCCCCGGATGCCTTGACGTAACCATCGCCGGCGGTGCTGTCGGTCAGCACCAGATCGACGTCTCCCGCCTTCAGCGCCTGCACCGTCGCGCCAAAAGTCTCGAACAGCTTGATCCGCGGGTTCTGCTCGTTGCCGTCGAGGATCTCGTAGACCGCGGTATAGAACGGGCTCGTTCCCGGCTGCGCGCCAATCAGCCCGGTCGTCAGGGCACCAAAGCTCCCGGCGTCGGTAAAACGCTTCTCGTCGCCGCGCACCAGCATCAGTTGCTGGGACCGCATATAGGGATCCGAGAAATCGACCTTCTGCTTGCGGTCGTCCTTGATGGTGATGCCGGTCATGCCGATGTCGTATTGCCCGTCGGAGACGGCCTGGATCATCGCGTCCCAGCTGGTGTTCTGGTATTCAAGCTTGAAATTCAGCCGCCTGGCGATCTCGTTCATCGCGTCATATTCCCAGCCGATCGCCTTGCCGCTCTTCGGATCGACGAATTGCAGCGGCGGATAGGCGTTTTCTGTCACCACCACCACGGTGCGGCCGTCGAGATTGGGAAGTTCGGCGGCAAACGCCGCCGCGGGCAGGAGGAGAAGTGCGGCAAGGCCAGCGAGGACGGTGCGGCGGGCAGGCATGGGGAAACTCCTCAAGCAAACGGTCGGGCGGAAAATTCTCACATGTTCAAAGCGGATGGCAAGGCGCATCGTTGCCCGCTGCCGGTCCGAAACGAAAAAAGGCGGCCCGAAGACCGCCTTTTCGAAATCGATGTTGGAAGCTTATTCGGCAGAAGCTTCAGCGGCCTTGGCGGCTTCGGCTGCGGCCTTTGCTTCAGCGGCTTCCGCTGCTGCCTTTTCGGCGGCGAGAGCCTGGGCTGCGGCAACCTTCTCGGCTTCGATACGTGCCTTCTCTTCGGCAACGGCCTGGCGCTCGGCGTCGTTCAGCTTGCGGGCGCGAACGCCGGTGTCTTCGACGATACGAGCCGACTTGCCGCGACGATCGCGCAGGTAATAGAGCTTGGCGCGACGGACTTTACCGCGGCGAACGACTTCGACGCTTTCGACCATCGGCGAGTAGACCGGGAATACGCGCTCGACGCCTTCGCCGTAGGAGATCTTGCGGACGGTGAAGCTTTCGTTGATGCCGCCGCCGGAACGGGCGATGCAGACGCCTTCATAGGCCTGTACGCGGGTACGGTTGCCTTCGGTAACCTTCACATTGACGCGGAGCGTGTCGCCGGCGGAGAATTCCGGAAGCGTGCGCTTGGCTGCAATCTTGGCGGCCTGTTCGGCTTCCAATTCCTGGATGATATTCATCGTCTCAAACCTTTGGTTCTTCTGAAACAGCCAGAGCGCTCGGGTCTATCCCTTTGGTCGAAGCCTTGGGGATTTGCCTTTCCGGCAGAGCGAATTCGCCATTCTTTGTTACTGGTCGACGGGATATTTCCCATTTCCGGCTGGGCCAATACACGAAAGACTTGGGTTTGTCATCCCGTTGATCGCGATTTTGTGACGAAAAAGCCCGCTATTGCCGCCTTTCGTCGAAGCCGCTATCTGAGGGGCTAGGGATGAGGAAACATCAATGACAATCACAATGATAGCCCTGCTCGCCGCAGCGGGCTTCCTGTCCGGCGCAGTCAACGCGATCGCCGGCGGCGGGACCTTTCTGACCTTCGGGGCGATGACGCTCGCCGGCATTCCGCCGATCCTAGCCAATGCGACGTCCTCGATCGTGCAGTTTCCGGGCTATGTCACTTCGACGATCGCCTATTGGGACGAGATTTCCAGCCGCTGGCGCAGCGCGCTGGTGCTTGCGCTGGTTTCGGTCATTGGCGCCCTTGCCGGTGCCTTCCTGCTCCTGTCGCTCGACAATCCGTCCTTTCGCGCGCTCGTGCCGTGGCTGCTGGCGGCCGCGACGGCGGTGTTTGCCGCAGGTCCCTGGCTGAAACCGAAGGCGTCGGCGGAACGGCCGGCCAATTCTCCCGGTTCCGTCATCGGGCAATTCCTGACGGCGATCTACGGCGGCTTCTTCGGTGCCGGCATGGGCATCATGATGCTTGCGGTCCTCGGCGTCACCACCGGCGGCAGTTACCACCATCTCAATGCGCTGAAAAACATGCTGGCGATCCTGATCGCGGCCGTCGCCATCGTCGTCTTCGTCGGCGGCGGCGTCATTGCCTGGCCGGAGGCGCTGGTGATGATACCGGCCGGCGCGCTGGGCGGTTATGCCGGCGTGTGGATGGCGCGGCGGGTGCCGCAGGCGGTGCTGCGCTGGTGCGTGGTCGCCGTCGGTGCGGCGCTGACGGTTTATTATTTCGTGACGGGGTGAGTCTTGCCCGCGAGGAGATCCGGCCGGCGTGTCCGCGTCAGCCGCTCGGCCTCCTCCAGCCGCCATTTCTCGATAGCGGCATGGTTGCCCGAGGTCAGAACGGCCGGAATCTCCCGGCCTTCGAACACTTGCGGCCTCGTATATTGCGGATGTTCGAGCAGCCCGTTCTCGAAGCTTTCATGGGTGCCTGACAGCGCATTGCCCATGACGCCCGGCAGGATGCGCACGACTGCGTCAAGCAGCGTCAGCGCTGCCGGCTCGCCGCCGGACAGGACGTAATCGCCGATCGATACCTCTTCGAGATTGCGGCCATCGATCACCCGCTGGTCGACCCCTTCGAACCGGCCGCAGACGATCACAACGCCGCCACCGGCCGCCAGTTCGCGCACCTTTTCCTGGGTCAGCGGATTTCCGCGCGGGCTCATGAGCAGGCGCGGGCGGTTATCGCCATCTGAGACGTTATCGATCGCCTTGGCGAGAATATCCGGCTTCAGCACCATGCCGGCGCCGCCGCCGGCCGGCGTGTCGTCCACCGTGCGATGTCGGTCCTGCGCAAAATCGCGGATCTGTACCGTATCGAGCGCCCATTGTCCGCGCTCCAGCGCCTTGCCGGCCAGCGACAAGGCCAGATGCCCCGGAAACATTTCCGGATAGAGCGTCAGGATGGTGGCGCGGAAAGTCATCGCTGCTATTTGCCCTTTTTGGGCAGGCCCGGTGCCGGACCGTCGTCTTCCGGATTTTCGGCAAGGCCGGCTGCCTGCGGATCTATGACGATTTTGCCGCCTTCGAGGTCGATCTCCAGCACAGCCGCCTCGGAGAAGGGGATGAGCGCAGGGCGGCGGCCGGGGCCTTTCAGCTCCAGCAGATCGCCTGCACCGAAATCATAGACGGCGCTCACAGTCCCGTAGCTCTTGCCTTCCTGGTCGACTGCTTCGAGGCCCTCAAGATCGGCATAATAGAATTCGTCTTCCTCGAGTTCGTCGTCGGGCAGGTTGTCGCGTTCGATGAACAGTTCCAAGCCGGCCAGCGCCTCGGCCGCATTGCGGTCGTTGATGCCGCGGAAGCGGACGATCGCGACGTTCTTGGCTTCGCGGATTTCGAGGATCTCGAAGATCCGGCCGTCCTCGCTATGCAGGTTGCCGTAGTCGCCGAGCGCGGTCGGATCGGCCGTGTACGTGCGCACCCGCACCTCGCCCCGGAGACCCTGGGCAGCGCCGATGGTCGCCATCAGAACGGGATTTTCGAGCTTGGTCATAAGGGTCGTGATCTCGGTTGTCGTGCGCTCATTTAAGCTTTGCGCGATCAAAAGCAAACAGCAAAACGGGCAGCGCGTTGCCGCGCCGCCCGTCGTTCAAGAAAGAATGGCTGCGAAACTTATGCTTCGGCGGCAGCGGCTGCTGCTTCTTCGGCCTTCTGGGCGCGTTCCTTGATGCGTTCCTGGGCCTTCTTGCCAGGCTGGCCCTTGCCAGGGTTGTTCTTGGCTTCGCGCTGCGCAATGCCGGCTTCAGCGAGGAATCGCAGAACGCGGTCGGTCGGCTGGGCGCCGTTGTCGAGCCAATGCTTGATACGGTCGGCATTCAGCTCGACGCGCTTGGCATCGTCCTTGGCGAGCATCGGGTTCCAGGAACCGAGCTTTTCGAGGAAGCGACCATCGCGGGGCGAACGGGCGTCAGCAACGACGACGGTGTAGTACGGACGCTTCTTGGAGCCGCCGCGGGCGAGACGGATTTTCAGGGACATTGCAATTACTCCTAGGTTTTTCTGGGCCGCCGTCGGCGGGCCGGGGTTCTTGTTGTGCCCGCCGTGAGGCGGGCTCGTTCATGCTGTCTTCGTGCCGACGTGTTCGGCGGCAATGGCTTCATGGTGCCGGATGACTTCCTTGATGACGAAGTTCAGGAACTTCTCGGCGAAATCCGGGTCCAGATGCGCTTCCTTCGCCAGGCGGCGAAGTCGCTCGATCTGGAATTCTTCGCGCGCCGGGTCGGCCGGCGGCAAATCGTATTGGGCTTTGAGGACGCCCACTTCCTTGGTGCAGCGAAAGCGCTCCGCCAGCATGTGCACGAGCGCCGCGTCGATGTTGTCGATCGACTGGCGGTAGCTTGCAAGTTTCGCTTTGACCTCGGGGTCAACCATCGGCGTGTCCTCCCTCACTTCTTCTTGGGCAGGCCCGGAAGACCCGGGAAACCGCCGCCGAGGCCGGGCAATTTCGGCGCACCGAGACCCGGCATGCCGCCGCCCGGAAGGCCCGGCATCGAGCCCGGCTTGAAGCCGGCGGCCTCCGCCTGCTTCTGCAGCGCTTCGAGCTGTTTCGGATCGAGCTTGGAAAGGTCGGGCATGCCGCCCATTCCACCCATTCCGCCACCCATGCCGCCAAGACCCATCTTCGAGGCAAGGCCGCCCATCATCTGCTTCATCATGCCGCCCTTGCCCTTGCCGCCCATCATTTTCATCATGTCGGCCATCTGGCGGTGCATTTTCAGAAGCTTGTTGATTTCGGCGGCATCCGTGCCGGAGCCGGCGGCGATGCGCTTCTTGCGGCTGTGCTTCAGCATGTCGGGGTTGGCGCGCTCGGCCCTGGTCATCGACTGGATGATGGCGATATGGCGGGCGAACGTCTTGTCGCTCATGCCGGCGGCCGAGAGCTTGTCCTTCATGCCGCTCATGCCGGGCATCAGCCCCATGATACCGCCCATGCCGCCGAGCGACTGCATCTGCTTCAGCTGTTCGGCGAGATCGTTCAGGTCGAACTTGCCCTTGGCCATCTTCTCGGCCATGGCGCGCGCCTTGTCGGCGTCGATATTTTCCGCAGCCTTCTCGACCAGCGAAACGATGTCGCCCATGCCGAGAATGCGGTCGGCGATGCGGCGGGGATGGAATTCCTCCATCTCCGTCATCTTTTCGCCGGTACCGATCAACTTGATCGGCTTGCCGGTGACGGCGCGCATCGAAAGGGCGGCACCGCCGCGGCCGTCGCCGTCCATGCGGGTCAGCACGAGGCCGGTAATGCCGACGCGTTCGTCGAAATTGCGGGCAAGATTGACGGCGTCCTGACCGGTCAGCGAGTCGGCGACCAGCAGGATTTCATGCGGGTTGGAGCGGCGCTTGATTTCCGCCATCTCCGCCATCAGCGGCTCGTCGATATGGGTACGGCCGGCGGTATCGAGGATGACCACGTCATGGCCGCCGAGCTTGGCGGCCTGCACGGCGCGGGCGGCGATCTCGGTCGGCGACTGGCCGGCGATGATCGGCAGCGTGTCGACGCCGGTCTGGACACCCAGCTGGCGGAGCTGTTCCTGGGCGGCCGGGCGGCGCGTGTCGAGCGATGCCATCAGCACCTTCTTGCGCTCGCGATCGGTCAGCCGTTTGGCGATCTTGCCGGTCGTCGTCGTCTTGCCGGAGCCCTGCAGGCCGACCATCATGATCACGACGGGGGCGACCGCATGCAGGTCGATGCCGACCCCTTCGGAGCCGAGCATTTCGATCAGCTCGTCATGGACGATCTTGACGACCATCTGGCCCGGCTTGATCGATTTCAAAACTTCCGCGCCGACGGCCTTTTCCCGCACCTTGTCGGTGAAGGAGCGCACGACTTCCAGCGCCACGTCCGCCTCGAGCAGCGCACGGCGAACCTCGCGCAGAGCGGCGGACACATCCGCCTCGCTCAATGCGCCACGGCCGGTCAGTCCACTCAAGATGGAGCCAAGACGGTCCTGGAGGCTTTCGAACATCGTTTCTTCCTTCTCGCGTTTCGGATGACCGAAACGTCGGGTTCTTATCCGCCAAAAACAAGAGACAAAGCCAAAAAGCACCCGAGGGCGCAACGCGCTGTCGGGTGTTGACCTCCGGGCTCAGTCTATCGGCCCCGGTCGGCGGCTCCAAGTCGTAACTTGTCAGCAGATGGGCGGGCTTAAACAGGAAGAGCAATGAAAAGTCAAGTCTGCCGGCCGGCGAGCGGTCGGCGCCTTGCCTTGCGGGAATATTCAATTGCTCTACATTGAATATTCAAACCTGTGGGTGGTAGCCATGTCCCTCTATATACGCGACCCCAAAGTGAATGAACTCGCTGATGAAGTTATGCGCCGGCTCGGTACGAAGACCAAGACGGAAGCCGTGCGCGTCGCGCTGGAAAACGAGTTGAAGCGGGCCGGGGATGAGTTGTCTCTGGAGGAGCGTGTCAGGCGGCTGCAAGATCGTATTGCAGCGCTCGGACCAAAAGATCCGAACTTCGATGAAAAGGCATTTATGGATGAGATGTGGGAAATCTGATGTTCCTCGATGCGTCCGCAATCGTCGCGATTTTAGGTCGGGAACCGGTAGGGGCGTCCTTGCTCGGCAGAATCAGAGATGCTGAGGCCCCGGTTTATTATTCCTCGATGGTGGTATTTGAGGCAGTCATCTCTTTGGCCCGTCAGAGAAAGATCGCTGTCTATGGCGAGCATGCACCGACGCCGAAACATCTGATCGACGAAGTGCAGGCGGTCGTCTCCGATTTCTTTGCGCAGATCGGTGCTGTCGAAGCCGCTCTTCCATCCGGGCTTCATGACTCTGCACTGGTTGCCGCAAAAACCTACGGCCGCTTTGTCGGCCATCCCGCGAAATTGAACTTCGGCGATTGCTTCTCCTATGCCGCTGCGAAGATGCTCCGATCGCCCTTACTTTTTGCCGGTAACGATTTTTCCAAGACGGATATCGAGGTCGCATGATCGTGTCCGCCGATTGTTGATTTGAGTTTTCAGATGCAGCCTGACGCTGCTAAATGGCTCCCATGAACCGACGAAAATTCCTGAAATGGTCCGGCATCGGTGCGATCGCTGCCCTCGTGGGCGGGTTTGCGGCAAGGGGAGCAATGGCTGCCAACAGATATTACTCCGGTCCAGTCTCCGATCATTTCGACGGAACGTATTTCTTCAATCCGGGTGGCGAGCAGCCGCGCGGCGGGCTCGACCTGCTGCGCTGGAAGCTCGGGGGCAACAATATTGCCTGGCCGGACAGCTTTCCGAGCCCGTTTCCTCAGGCCGTGCCGGAAACGCGGGTCTCGGGCGACCGGCTGACCGTCACCATGGTCGGCCATGCGGCGATGCTGATCCAGGTCGCCGGCTTCAACATCCTGACCGACCCGGTCTGGGACGATCGCGCCAGCCCGGTGCGTTTCGCCGGTCCGAAGCGGGTCAATCCGCCCGGCATCCGCATCGGCGACCTGCCGCCGATCGATATCGTGCTCGTCACCCATAATCACTACGACCATATGGACCTCGAGACCCTCTGGGTGCTGCAGGGCCGCGACAAGCCGCATTTCGTCACGCCGCTCGGCAACGACGCGCTCATCCGCTCGCGTATCGCGGACGCGAAGATCACGGTGATGGATTGGGGTGGCCGCGAGGATATCGGTCCTGGCATGGTCCTGCATTGCGAGCCCTGCCATCACTGGTCGGCGCGCGGTGTGAGCGATCGGCGGATGGCGCTCTGGGCTGCCTTCGTTTTCGAAACCCCCGCCGGCAAGATCTACCATATCGGCGATACGGGTTTCCACCGGGGTATCAACTACCGCGCCGCGCGCGAAAAGCACGGCGCTTTCCGGCTCGCCAACCTGCCGTTCGGCGCCTACGAACCGCGCTGGTTCATGCAGGCGCAGCACCAGAACCCGGACGAGGCGGTGGAGGGCATGCTCCTTTGCGATGCGGCTTTCGTGGCCGGCCATCACTGGGGCACGTTCAAGCTGACCGATGAAGGGATCGAACAGCCCCTGGCGGCGCTTCACGCCGCTCTCGATGCGCGCCACATTTCCCGGGATCGCTTCCGGCCCATGCGGCCCGGCCAAATCTTCGAAGTGCCGACAATTTCCGTCTGAGCATTCCGACCTGTTGCGAAAACGCGACAGATGGCCCGGATCGTCAGGAATCTCAGTCTTTGCTGCCGCCAACACAAGGCCGCCCAACCTGCTGATTTCGCATCAAAACATGATTTTAACTGTCATCTTTATGCGGCGCTCTTTGGATTCATTCCAAATCATTGATGTTGAATTGCTTTTTGCGCGACGCTAGACGCTGGCCGCCGGCCGGGCAGGGGTCCGGGCTTGAGGTTGGGAACTTGGACATCGGCCAAATCGAGCAATTGCAGCAAACCGAGGAGGGGAAGCTGCGGCGGTTCTTTCTTCGGCGCCTGCGCAACAGGGAGGATGCTGCGGACGCGATACAGGAAACTTTCTTGCGGCTGCTGACGTCCTCGCCGAAGGAGGATCTGCGCAACCCGAGTGCCTATCTTTACCAGGTCGCCCGGTCCGTTGCCCATGGCATCACCGCCCGGCTGATGCGCGACAGTGCGCTGTTCAGCGACGAGATTGACCAGACGCAGGTCGCCGACGACGCGCCCAGCCCGGAACGGGTGGTGGCGGCGCGCCAGCAGCTCGGGCTTCTGATCGAGACGATTTCCGCCCTGCCGCCGAAATGCCGGGTCGTGTTCGTGCTCAGCCGGCTCGAAGGGCTTTCCAACGGAGAGATCGCAACCAGGCTCGGAATCTCCCGCAATATGGTTGAAAAGCATATCATACGTGCACTCATGGCTTGCCGTCAGGCCCGCCTTGCGGCATTGCGTCCGGCCGGGGGAAACGCACATGACTAATGTTTCAGGCAAGGCCATCGAGGACGGGATTGCGGAGGAGGCGGCAGGCTGGGTCGCGCGTCTGGGATCCCGCGACGCGACCGATGCCGACCACCGCCGCTTCGAACTCTGGAAAATGCAGGATCCGGCTCATGCGGCCGCCTTTGAAGAGATGAGCTCTCTCTGGGGCGATCTCGCGGCGGTGCCAAAAACGGTCGCGCCGCGACGGCGTCGGGTGGTCGGCGGTGGCATTGCCGCTCTGCTTCTGATGGGCTGTCTTGGCATCATCGCCAGCGGGACCGGCCTCATCGCCCGGTATCGTTCGGACTTCTACACGCCGGTCGGCGTCATTCAGCGCATCGACCTCGACGACGGTTCGGTGGTGACGCTCAACGCCGATAGCGCAATCAAGGTGCGATACGGCCAGACCGAGCGCCGGATCGTAGTCCTGCGCGGCGAAGCTTTTTTCGACGTCACCCCCAACCCGGCACGGCCTTTCGTCGTCAGTGGCGACGAAACCCAGGCAATCGCGCTCGGCACCCATTATGCGGTGCGCGTCGGCGATCGCGACGAGGTGATGGTCGAGGAGGGACATGTAGCGGTCACCTCCGGCCCGCAGCGCGCGGTGATCGATGCCGGCGGCACCGCGCATCTTGATGCCGAGGGCCACTTGGTGACGGGTTCCGGCGATGTCGCCAATCTGACCAGTTGGCGCAGCGGCAAGCTGGTCTTTTCCGGCCGGCCGCTCGGCGAGGTGCTCGGCCAGATCGGCCGTTACCAGCGGGGCCGCATCATGGTGCTCGACGACAAGGCCTCGCAGCTGCGGGTAAGCGGCGTCTTTGCCGTGAACGATGTCGATCAGACTTTCGCTGCGCTACAGGAGAGCCTGCCGATCCGAATCATCCGGCTTTCCGACTGGGTCACGCTCGTCCGCTCGCGATGAAGCCCGCCACCCGGAAAATGTGATTATTAAAATCATCTTTTTTGAAAATCCACGTCAGGAGGTGGAGCCCTCCTTCACTCATAACCATCGGGGCCGCGATGAGAGCGGTCCCGAAGTTTGAGTGCAGGGGGTTGGAATGAGTTTGAAGGGACCGCTTTCTTCGCGGCATGTCCGGATCGCGCTTGGTTGCGCATCCTGGCTGGGCGGCATGGCTCCGGCCATCGCGCAGCAGCCGGCGCAAGGCGTCCAGTCGCAGCAGGTTGCCATTTCCATTCCCGCCGGGCCGCTGGAAAACGCCCTTCTCGCGCTCGGCCGCCAGACCGATTTGCGTCTCGTCTATCGCAGCGAAATCACTGCCGGAAAGACTACGGCCGGCGTTTCCGGTTCGCTGACGCCGTCTGCCGCCCTGTCGCGGCTGCTCTCCGGCACCGGCGTTTCCTTCCGGTCGAGCGGCGGCAATACGGTGACGCTGGAGGCCGTGGCATCGGCGGCGGGGAGCCTGCCGAATGCGTCGGACGATACGACGCTGCAGCCGATCGTGCTGCGCGACGGGGATAGCGAGGGCGTAGACAGGCCTTACGAGACTGCGGGCTCGACCAGCTACATCACCGCCGAGCAGATCGAGCGCTTCCGTGGTTCAACGGCCGGCGACATATTCAAGAACACGCCTGGCGTCATCTCCGCCAACAACCACAACGGCGGCTCTGTCAACGTCAATATCCGCGGGCTGCAGGGGCAGAACCGCGTGCGCGTAGCGATCGACGGAACGCAGCAGACGACCACGACATGGCGCGGCTATGCCGGTGTCGACGACCGCACCTATATCGATCCCGACCTGATCGGCGGCGTCAGCATCTCCAAAGGGCCCTCAGGCGGCGCTGCCGGCGCCGGCGTCAACGGCGGCGTGGTCGGCATCCGTACCATCAATGCGAAGGATATCGTCGAGGACGGCAAGGAGTATGGCGGGCGGATCAAGATCGGCGCGCAGGACAATACGACGTCCGATTTCACCATCATGTCGTTCAATCAGCAGACCGAATCGGCCGATTTCTTTGATTTCAAGAACGGCAACGGCTCTATCGCGCTCGGCACCGTGCAGGACAATTTCGATCTGGTGATCGCCGCCGCCCGGCGCTATCGCGGCAATTACTTCGCCGGCTCGGATGGTCCGACCACTTATCGGTACGACAATCGCGACTGGGACTTATCCTATACCAAGCCGGGCGAGGAGGTGTTCAATACATCGAGTGAATCGACCTCGTTCCTCGCCAAGGGCACATTCCACTTCGACGACGACCAGAGCCTTGAGCTTGGCTATGTGCACTATGAGAGCACCTTCGGCGAGGCGATGTCTTCGCTGCTGTTTACGCAGGACGGAGTTCTTCGCCAAGCGAAGCTTTCCGATGTCGTTACCGATACTTTCACCAGCCGCTACCGCTACAATCCGGACGATATGGTCGATCTCAAAGTCAATGCCTGGATGAGTATCGTCGATCAGAGCGCAGTCTCGACCGGCCTTGGCCTCTATTTTCCGCCGTTCTTCGTGCCAGTTGACGATCCCCGTTACGCCATGACTCACACCTATGGCGGGGATATTTCGAACACGAGCATATTCGATACAGGCTACGGCCAGTTCAACGTCAGCTACGGCGCGTCCTATCTCCTCGAAGATATAGACAGCCGTCCCTACTACAGCCGTCAGTATGAGCGGGACAGAGGTACGCTGATGACCCCGAGCGTCGGCAGCCGTTCGATCGCCAGCGCCTTTTCCCAGGGCGAATGGGAGGTGACCGATTGGCTAAAGCTCAATGCGGGCCTGCGCTACGACCACTACTGGCTGAAGGACGATGGCGTGACCCCCGATACCACCGTTCGCGCAAAGGACGGCGGCCGGCTCAATCCCTCGATCAGCGCCACGATCGAGCCCCTCGACGGCCTGCAGTTCTACGCTCTCTATGCGGAAGGCGTGCGGCCTCCGACCATGCGCGAGACCATGGGCAATGACGGCAACGTCAGGCCCAATCCCAATCTCAAGCCGGAAGTCGCCAGGAACTGGGAAATCGGTGTCAACCTCAGCAAGGACGGGCTGATCACTGACAGCGATTCCGCCAGGCTGAAGCTCTCCTATTTCAATAACAACTATACAGACTACATTTCCCGCATTTCTACCAGAGGGCTGCCTCCCCCGCCTCCCGGAATGCCGAACTATTCCTTCACGTTCGACAACCTGAGAAAAGCCCGTTTCTCCGGCGTCGAGGTCACCGCCTCCTACGACCTCGGCTTCCTCTATGCGGAAGGGTCGCTTACCTACTATACCGATTACATGTTCTGCCGCACCCTTTCGACGTGCTCTAACACGACGGAAGAAAACGACTACGCCGCAAACCACATGCCGCCTGAGATTATGAAGCGGCTGACGATCGGCACGCGGCTTTTCGAGGACAAGCTGACCGCCGGCATCCGCATAACCCAGGCCGGTGCCCGCCTGTCGCCGGTCACGCAATCGGCCCGCCAATATACCGGCATGTGGGTGCCCTATACGACCGTCGACGCCTTCGCGACCTACAAGATCACGGAAAACTTGACATTCGACCTCCAGGCCGAAAACTTGACCGATCGTTTCTACATTGATGCCCTTGATGGCTGGAATCCTGCGCCGGGACGGACGATCCGGGCCTCGCTGACCGCCAAATTCTAAAATATTCGAAACGGAAGACATATGCAGATCGAACTCGAAACACCCACCGCCCCGACCCGGATCCAGCGTCTGAAGGCTCTCACCGATGCCACCCATGAGCGCCTCGACAAGCGCATCATGGCGGCCGATCCCTTCGGCAGCCGCGAGCGTTACGCGCTGTTCCTCGCCGTGCAGCATCATTTCCATGCGGATGTCGATCCGCTCTATCTCGATCCGCGGCTTAATCGCCTCGTTCCCGATCTTCCGAGCCGCGTCCGGCTTGAAGCACTGCGGCAGGATATCGCTGATGTGACCGGAAGCGAGCCGCCGGTCCTCACCGCCAGGACGGATGGGCTCGGTATTCCGGCCGCCCTCGGCTGGCTCTATGTCGCCGAAGGCTCGAACCTCGGTGCCGCCTTCCTCCTGAAACAGGCGGCCAGGCTCGGCCTGTCCGAAGAATTCGGCGCCCGCCACCTCGCCGGCCATCCCGCCGGCCGAGGCTTGCACTGGCGCACCTTCATCGCTTCTTTCAACGGGTTCGAGATGTCCGAGGCGGAGGAGGCGGACATGGCCGAAGGCGCCAAGTCGGCGTTTCGCCGGGTCCATGCGCTGGTGGACGAGTTTTTCCTGTGAGGCGTGACTACCGCCGCACACAGGGAAGCGCCCACTGGTAATTCCCCCCCTTTTCCGCCATATACAGCCCTTAAGGCGGGCATCCGGCTCGCGATGGATTTGGCGTCATGACGGAACTGGTGGAATTCGCGCGGATGAACGGGCTTGGCAACAAGATCCTGGTCGTCGACATGCGCGGGCGCATCGACAAGGTGACGCCTGGCGCCGCTATCGCGCTCAATGCCGATCCGGCCACGCAGTTCGACCAGATCATGGCGATCCACGATCCGAAGGCCGAAGGCACCGATGCCTGGATCGACATCCTCAATTCCGACGGCACGATGGCGCAGGCCTGCGGCAACGGCACGCGCTGCGTGGTGCAGGCGCTGAGCGCCGAGACCGGCCGCAAGACCTTTACCTTCCAGACCGTCGCCGGCATTCTCAATGCCGTCGAGCATGAGGACGGTACGATCTCGGTCGACATGGGCAAGCCGGTTTTCGAGTGGGACCGCATTCCGCTCGCCGAGGAATTTTTCGATACCAGCCGTATCGAGCTGCAGATCGGCCCGATCGATGCGCCGATCCTGCATTCGCCGTCGGCGATGTCGATGGGCAATCCGCATGCCGTCTTCTGGGTGACGAGCGATCCGATGAGCTTCGATCTCGAACGGTTCGGGCCGCTGCTCGAAAACCATCCGATGTTTCCGGAAAAGGCGAATATAACGCTGGCGCAGGTCACGTCCAAGTCGTCGTTGCGCACCCGCACCTGGGAGCGCGGCGCCGGCCTGACGCTGGCCTGCGGTTCGGCCGCCTGCGCCGCCGCCGTTTCCGCCGCCCGCACCGGGCGCACCGGCCGCACGGTGACGATCGACGTAGCCTCCAGCCCGGTTCGCCAGCCGCTCGTCATCGAGTGGCGCGGTGACGACCACGTCGTGATGACCGGGCCGGCCGAATGGGAATGGTCGGGCAAGGTCGATCCGACCATCGGAACCTTTACCCGCGACACAGTGCAGGATGCCGACGGCCCGGAGGCTCGGGTCAATTGAGCGGCGTCGAGGTCATCACCTTCGGCTGTCGGCTCAATACCTATGAATCGGAAGTGATGCGGGCCGAGGCCGAAAAGGCCGGGCTCAACAATGCCATCCTGGTCAATACCTGCGCCGTCACCGGCGAGGCCGTGCGCCAGGCCCGCCAGGCGATCCGCCGGGCGCGGCGCGAAAACCCGCATGCCCGCATCATCGTCACCGGCTGCGCTGCCCAGACCGAAAAAGAGACCTTTGCCGGCATGGCGGAAGTCGATGCCGTGCTCGGCAACGAGGAAAAGCTGAAAAGCGCCTCCTACCGGGCACTCCCGGATTTCGGCGTTTCGGCGGAAGAAAAGCTGCGCGTCAACGACATCATGAGCGTGCGCGCCACCGCGCCGCAGATGGTGAAGCATATCGACGGCCACGTGCGCGCCTTCATCCAGGTGCAGAACGGCTGCGATCACCGCTGCACCTTCTGCATCATCCCCTATGGCCGCGGCAATTCCCGCTCGGTGCCGATGGGCGCCGTCGTCGATCAGGCCCGGCGGCTGACGGAGAGCGGCTATCGCGAGATCGTGCTGACCGGCGTCGATGCCACCAGCTACGGCGCCGATCTGCCCGGCCAGCCGTCGCTCGGCTATCTGGCCAGGACGCTGCTCCGCCAAGTGCCCGAGATCCTGCGCCTTCGCCTGTCCTCGATCGACAGTATCGAGGCAGACAAACATCTCTGGGACCTGATCGCCGACGAGCCGCGGTTCATGCCGCATCTGCACCTGTCGCTGCAGCATGGCGACGACTTGATCCTCAAACGGATGAAGCGCCGCCATTCGCGCGCCGAGGTGCTCGCTTTCACAGAGCAGGCGCGGCGGCTCAGGCCCGAGATCGCCTTCGGGGCGGATATGATCGCCGGTTTCCCCACCGAGACGGAAGAAATGTTCGAGAACGCCGCGACGCTCTCGGAAGAGGCCGGCATTTCCTTCCTGCACGTCTTCCCCTACAGCCCGCGATCCGGAACGCCGGCGGCCCGCATGCCGCAGGTCGATCGGGCGCTGGTCAAGGACCGGGCGGCACGGCTGCGGGCGCGGGGCGAAGCGCTGCATCGCGCCCATCTCGACCGCATGGTCGGCACCGAGCAGACGATCATCGTCGAGAATAACGGCATGGCGCATACGGAAAACTTTTCGCTGGTGGCGGCGCCTCGCCTTCACCCCCGCGAGTTCAAGCGCGTTATGATTACCGGCCATAACGGCAAATATCTGGAAATGCAGGTCGCGTCCGCCCTTGTCCCGTCTCGGGCGGCGTAACCGGAACGGGTTCTCATGGCATTGGGCTTCATCAAACGCGTCTTCACCTTCGGCAAGCCCGCCGAGGAACCGGCACCCGATGCAGTAGGGCCGGAGGATCTCGCCGCCATCCAGGCGGAACTGGAGCCGAAGTCGCGCGACGAAGACCTGCCGGTCTCGCCCGTCGATCCTGTCGCACCGGCTGAGATCGAGACGGCTGGCGGGCCGGTTGCGGATGTGGCGGCGGAGAATGTCAAACCGGCGGAGCCGGAGGCTGACGAGGACGATGAGCCGGCGCTTCTTCCCGGCGTCGAAGCCGTAACCGAGATCGGTACGGTACCATTGTCGCTATTGCAGGCGAAGGCAGAGGCTGAAGAAGCCGTGGTATCCGCGGAAGTGCACCCCTCTGTCCTGCCGGACATCTCCCCCTCAAGGGGGGAGATCGCGGATGCGCCGTCTTCTCCACCATCGGACGGCAGTGCTGCCATATCGGATCGCGGTTCTGAAGATTCGGCATCGGCTTTGGGAGTGGGAGCGAACCGCTTGCCGATCTCCCCCCTTGAGGGGGAGATGTCCGGCGGGACAGAGGGGGGTGTTCCCTCGGACGACGACGTTCGCGCCGCACCAAGTGAAGCGCCCCGCCCCGAACCCACCCTCCCCAAAGGCTTCTCCACCGCCCGCCCGGAACCGCCGCCCGAACCCATCGCCCCCGCGCCAAAACTCACCTGGTTCCAGCGCCTGCGCGCCGGCCTTGCGCGCACGTCGTCGCAGCTCACCGGCCAGATCGGCGCGCTCTTCACCAAGCGCAAGCTGGACGAGGATACGCTGGAACAGCTCGAAGACCTGCTGATCCAGGCTGATCTCGGGGTCGAGACTGCGATGCGGGTCACCGGCGCGCTTTCCTCGGAGCGTTACGGCAAGGACGTGACCGGCGAGGACGTGTCGCGAATCATGGCCGAGGAGATCACCAGGGTTCTTGCGCCGGTCGCAAAGCCGCTGGCGCTCGATCTCAATCACAAGCCGCATGTCATCCTCGTCGTCGGCGTCAACGGCACCGGCAAGACGACGACGATCGGCAAGCTGGCGGCAAAACTCTCGGGTTCCGGCCTCAAGGTCATGCTCGCTGCCGGCGATACGTTTCGCGCGGCCGCGATCGAGCAGCTGAAGATCTGGGCGGACCGCACCGGCTCGGGCTTCATCGGCACCAAGCTCGGCGCCGATGCGGCCGGCCTTGCCTATGACGCCTACGAGCAGGCGCGCGCCAACAAGTCCGACGTGCTGATCATCGATACCGCCGGCCGGCTGCAGAACCGCACCGAACTGATGGCCGAACTCGAAAAGATCGTCCGCGTGCTCGGCAAGCTCGATCCCGATGCGCCGCACACCGTGCTGCAGACGCTCGACGCCACGACCGGCCAGAACGCCATGAACCAGGTCGAGATTTTCCGGAACGTTGCGGGAGTGAGCGGGCTTATCATGACGAAGCTCGACGGCACGGCGCGCGGCGGCATTCTCGTGGCGATTGCCGCCAAGCACAAGCTGCCGGTCTATTTCATCGGTGTGGGCGAAGGGGTGGACGATCTCGAACCCTTCGAGGCGCAGGATTTTGCGCGCGCCATTGCCGGGATTGCCCATTGATGCCACAAATCTGCCTTGGCACTCGCGCAGGGCCAAGGCAGGACGAAGCAGGTTTGACCAGTTTATGAAATTCGAAAGCGATACGACGCCCACCGCCGCCGACCGGCACCATCCGATGCTGAAGCTCTCGCTTGAGCTCGGGCCGCTGCTCGTCTTCTTCTTCGCCAATCTGCGCGGGGAATGGCTTGCGGAGACTTTCCCCTGGCTTTCGGTGCTCGGCGGCCCGCTTTTCATCGCCAGCGGCCTGTTCATGGTCGCGACCGTCATCTCGCTCGTTGTCTCGAAGATCGTTCTCGGGCATCTGCCTATGATGCCCTTCATTTCCGGCATCGTCGTTCTGGTCTTCGGCGGGCTCGGCATCTGGCTGCAGGACGAGCTGTTCTTCAAGATGAAGCCGACCATCATCAACACGCTGTTCGGCGTCGTGCTGCTCGGCGGACTGCTGTTCGGCAAGTCGCTTCTCGGCTATGTGTTCAATGCGGCCTTCCAGCTCGATGATGCCGGCTGGCGCAAGCTGACCGTCCGCTGGGGTGTGTTCTTCCTGTTCCTCGCCGTCCTCAACGAAATCGTCTGGCGCGGCGCCAACGCCTATTACCTGCCCGACGTAAAGGCGGCGGATAATTTCTGGGTCGCCTTCAAGGTCTGGGGTACGATGCCGATCACGCTGATCTTCACCATGACGCAGATGCCATTGATCATGCGCCATACGATCCAGGAGCCGGCAGGCAACACCGAGGCTGAAAAGTGACGGCGGCGGAATTCTCCCCATCGAGTTCGTCCTCCAGGCGCTGGCTCTTCGCCGCGCTTGTCCTCTTTCTGCTCCAGATCGCCGTCCTCTATGCGATGGGCCGCATCCCGATCTGCGAATGCGGCTATGTGAAGCTCTGGGAAGGCGGGGTGAACACCAGCGGCAATTCTCAGCACCTCTCCGACTGGTACACGCCGTCGCACATCATCCACGGCTTCCTCTTCTACGGTCTAGGCTGGCTGATCCTGCGCCGCGCGCCGCTGACCGCCCGGCTTTCGCTGGCCATCCTGATCGAGGCGGCCTGGGAAATTGCCGAAAACTCCCCGCTGATCATCGACCGCTACCGCACGGCGACCATGGCGCTCGGCTATACCGGCGACAGCATCCTCAATTCGGCGATGGACACGGTGTTCATGGCCCTCGGCTTCCTCGCCGCCTCACGCCTGCCGGTCTGGTTGACGGTCGCGGTCGCCATCTTCTTCGAGCTGGCGACCGGCTACATCATCCGCGACAACCTGACGCTCAACGTGCTGATGCTCGTCTGGCCGGTCGATGCGGTTCGGGTATGGCAGGGCGGGTTGTAGGTCGCGGCTGCGACCGGGAGCGGCCTTGGTCGGGGATCGTTTTGCCGGTCCGAGAAAAATCCGCTCAACCTCATCAATCCCTTACGGATATTCGCTTCCCCGTCCATCCCCGCTTCTCCGAACCCGCCCCATAATCACCCCGTCATCGGATGGGAAACCGGATTCGCGAACCGGCCTCCTCCTCAGGGTTTTCGGACCCCGGTTGCCGGTGATGGCTGTCGAACGTGGTGGAACGGGAACTGACAAATCCCGGAAAGCTGCAGGAAACGGTCGGGGCAGGCGGAAAGCCTGAATACCCAATACCGAAATACCCCGCCTGCTCCGTTCCCAAACCAGAACCGCGCCGGACAAGACGTCCCGCGCGGCCAAAAGTGCTTCTTCGCGCTGAGATCGAAATGCTCTTCGAAGCAGGGAACACAGCGAAAAACCTCGGTCGCTTTGGGACATCCCGGTCGCCCGAACGGCTCCCGTTCAGCGTCCTGCCACGGCCTTCTCGATCGCTGGCAGAAGATCCTGCGTCAGGCTGCGCTCGTCGAAGGGCCCGACCTTCTTGTAGAGGATCGTTCCGTCGGGCGCGGCCAGATAACTTTCCGGAATGCCGTAGACCCCCCAGTCAATCGCCGCCTTGCCGTTCGGATCGACGCCGATTGCCTTATAAGGATTGCCGAGTTCGCCGAGGAAACGCAACGCGTTGTCGTTGCGGTCCTTGTAGTTGATGCCGACGATGGTGAGCCGGCTGTCGTTTGCCAGTTCTTTCAGGATCGGGTGTTCCTGCCGGCAGGGCACGCACCAGGAGGCGAATACGTTGACCAGCGTCAGCTTGCCGGTGATCGCCGAGGTCGTCAGCGCCGCGGTGTTTGAGCCTTCCAGCGGCGGGAGCGCCAGCGAAGGGGCCTTCTTGCCGATCAGGGCGGAGGGGATGGCCGAGACGTCGCGGCCGTTGACGTCCTGATCGTAGAGCATCTTGCCGGCGACCGCTGCAAAACCGAGAAAGATCGCCAGCGGGATTAGCGGCAGCGCATAACGTGCCAGGCTCTTGCGCGTCGCGGGCTGATTTTCGGTCTCGATGCTCATGCCGCGTCACCCTTTGCCTGAGCGGAGCGGCGGCGGATACCGGAGGCTTCGAGTTCGGCCAGCTCCTTTTGGCGGGCGCGGCCGTCGAGCCAGGTCCAGGCGATCAGACAGAGGATGACGATGGCCGAAACGGCATAGGACATGGCGATATAGAAGGTATGGCTCATGATCTCACCCCTCCGAGCCGGTTACATGGCCGGCTAAACGCGCGGCCATGCGCCGCTGGGCGGCGACGCGGCGGCGCCAGATCTCGTTGCGCATCGCCATCACATGCAGGGTGAAGAACAGCATGGTGAAGGCGATCGCCATGATCAACAGCGGCCAGAGGAATTCCTGGTCGATGGTCGGGCCGCCCATGCGGATCACGCTGGCAGGCTGGTGCAGCGTGTTCCACCAGTCGACCGAGAACTTGATGATCGGGATGTTGACGAAACCGACGAGGATCAGCACGGCGGACACGCGCGCCGCCCGCGACGGATCGTCCATGGCGCGGTTGAGCGCGATCAGGCCGAGATACATGAGGAAGAGCACGAAGACGGAGGTGAGACGCGCGTCCCACACCCACCATGTGCCCCACATCGGCCGGCCCCAGAGGGAGCCGGTGGCGAGCGCGATCAGCGTGAAGGCGGCGCCGAGCGGGGCTGCCGCCTTGTGGCTGACGTCGGCGAGTGGGTGGCGCCAGACCAGCGTACCGATCGCCGAAACGGCCATCACCGTGTAGCACATCATCGACAGCCAGGCGGCGGGCACATGCACGTACATGATACGCACCGTCGCGCCCTGCTGATAATCGCCTTCCGTCGTGAAGCTCAGATAGAGCCCGATTGCGAACAGGATTGCTGTGATCACCGCCATCCAGGGCAGGATGCGGGCCGCGAGCGCCAGGAACCGCGTCGGGTTGGCCAGATCGCTGAATTTGCTGATGGCGAGGCTGTCGGTCATGGACACTTTCTAATCTGCGCGCGGAAAAGCAGCTTGATCCGGGTCAATTCGACCCCAGGCAATCTGATCCCAATCAATCCGATTCTAGTCAATCGCCGGCATTGCGCAACGCCAGTGCCGCGCCGAGCGGACCGAGCACGGCAAAAAACATCGTGATCGCCACCAATATCAGGAAAGGCGGCATAAACGGGGCAGGGTCCTCGACCGCCGCATAGGAAGCGCTGACGCCGAAGATCAGCACGGGGATCGCGAGCGGCAGGACAAGGATGGAGACGAGCAGCCCGCCCCGCGGCAGGGCAACCGCCACCGCCGCTCCGACCGCACCGATGAAGGTCAACGCCGGCGTGCCGACCAAGAGCGTCAGCATGGTGGCGCCGATTGCCACCTCATTCATGTTCATGAAAAGGCCGAGCAACGGCGAGGCGATCACCAGCGGCAGGCCGTTGCCGAGCCAGTGCGCCAGGCATTTCATCAGCACGGTCAGCACCAGCGGGTGTTCCTGCATCAGCAGCAGGTCGAGCGACCCGTCCTCGCGCTCGGTCTGGAACAGGCGGTCAAGGCCGAGCAGGGCCGAGAGCAGCGCGCCGATCCAGACGATTGCCGGGCCGATGCGGGACAATAGATTGAGATCCGGGCCGACGCCGAAGGGGATGACGGCGACGACCGTCATGAAGAAGAGAACCCCGATCAGAGCGCCGCCGCCGGCGCGGACGGAAAGTTTGAGGTCGCGGAGGAGGAGTGCGGTCATGATCGGACGCTCCGTGTCCGGGGCGCATCCCCCTCTGCTCTGCCGGGCATCTCCCCCAACTCAGTTCCCGTCATCCTCGGGCTTGACCCGAGGATCCACTTTTCGTGCCGGAAGGCGTCGATCCGGTCCGACCGGTACAGTTCGGAGACCTGGATCCTCGGGTCAAGCCCGAGGATGACGGCGAGAGGGCGGCGGATGACGGCGGGTGTGAGGGTGGGAGGAGCCCTTCCCCCTTGGGGGGAGGTGTTGGGGAGGGGTTTTCTGTCTGCATAAAACCCCTCCCGCCTGCCGGCCCCCATCCCCACAAGGGGAAGGGTTAAGAGTGCAGCACCGTTCCAGGCCCCATACACCATAGCCATTCCCTTGCGGTGGGGGCCGCCAGGGCAGAGGGGGGTAACGCGGGACACGACGATCACCATCTCCCCTCCGCCACGCCCGCAAACCCGGCCATCTTCAATTCCCTTGCATTCTCCAGCCCCAGCGGCTGATGAGTCGCCGCCAGCACTATGCCGCCGCCAGACAGATGCGCATTTATCAGCGCCGTGAATATGCTTTCCGCGTTCACATCCAGCGCCGCAGTCGGCTCGTCCAATATCCAGACCGGCCTATAGGCGACGAGCAGCTTGGCAAACGCCATGCGGCGCTGCTGCCCGGCCGACAGGTAACCGAAGGGGAGGTGGATGATCCCGCCAAGGCCAACCGTCTCGGCAGCCTCGCCGGGGGAGATGCCCTTGCCGCCCTCCACGTCGCCGAAAAACTCCTTCCAGAAACTCAGATTTTCAAACACCGAAAGTTCCGCCTTCATCGCATTGCGGTGGCCGAGATAATGGCAGGCCTCGGCGGCGCGCATTCCCGATTCGGCACTCTCCGAAACCCAGGTGACGCGACCGGTCTCCGGGTGCAGCAATCCGGCCACGACGCGCAGCAGCGTCGATTTCCCAGATCCGTTGCGGCCGGTGAGGACGAGGCTTTCACCGGCTCCGAGGGCAAAGGAGATATCCGTGAAAATCAGGTCTTCGCCGCGCCTTGCGCCCAAGTTTTCGGCCAAAAGCCGCATGACGGAGACCTTCATTAAGATTTTAATCATCGCGATCCGAAAATTTATTCGGAATGAGCGCCAAGCGTCTGGAACCCTTCTTAGAAATTATCTATAAGCACTGCAACCACGCCAGCGGCCGGCGTGATTTCAATCTTCCGCCGAACCTGAAGATCCCAAAAAATCTTCTCGTGCGGACAGCGGAAATGGTCGTACCCGCATCCTGATGTGCATGAAGTGCATAGGCGTCCGCACGCGCGTGTTGGCTCTTTAATCAGCGGGGTTTATTCCGTGGCTAAGTCTCTCGACAGTTTCAATTGTCGCTCCGTCCTTACCGTAGGCGGTAAGGATTACGTTTACTACAGCCTTCCGAAGGCCGAACAGAACGGCCTTGCCGGCGTTTCGAAGCTTCCCTTCTCGATGAAGGTTCTGCTCGAAAACCTGCTCCGCTTCGAAGACGGCCAGTCCGTCACCAAGGAACAGATCCTGACGGTCGCCGAATGGCTGAACAACAAGGGTCTCACGGAAGCGGAAATCGCTTACCGTCCGGCCCGCGTGCTGATGCAGGACTTCACCGGCGTTCCCGCCGTCGTCGATCTTGCCGCAATGCGCGACGCGATGGTTTCGCTCGGCGGCGATCCGGAAAAGATCAACCCGCTGGTTCCCGTCGACCTCGTCATCGACCACTCGGTCATCGTCGACGAGTTCGGCACGCCGACCGCGTTTGCGAAGAACGTCGAGCTCGAATACGAGCGCAACGGCGAGCGCTACCGCTTCCTCAAGTGGGGCCAGCAGGCATTCAAGAATTTCCGCGTCGTTCCTCCAGGCACCGGCATCTGTCACCAGGTCAATCTCGAATATCTCGGCCAGACCGTCTGGACCAAGGAAGAGGATGGCGAAACGATCGCCTATCCGGACACCTGCGTCGGCACCGATTCGCACACCACGATGATCAACGGCCTCGGCGTTCTCGGCTGGGGCGTCGGCGGTATCGAAGCGGAAGCCTCGATGCTCGGCCAGCCGGTCTCGATGCTGCTGCCTGAAGTCATCGGCTTCAAGCTCACCGGCAAGCTCAAGGAAGGCGTCACCGCAACCGACCTCGTGCTGACCGTCGTGCAGATGCTGCGCAAGAAGGGCGTCGTTTCCAAGTTCGTCGAATTCTTCGGTCCGGGCATGGACAACATGCCGCTCGCCGACCGTGCGACGATCGGCAACATGGGTCCGGAATACGGCGCGACCTGCGGCTTCTTCCCGGTCGACGGCGAAACCATCAACTACCTGACGATGTCCGGCCGCACGCTGGAGCGGATTGCGCTGGTCGAGGCCTATTCCAAGGTCCAGGGCATGTGGCGCGAGGGCGACGGTTCCGACCTCGTCTTCACCGACACGCTGGAACTCGACCTCAACGACGTCGTGCCGTCGATGGCCGGCCCGAAGCGTCCGGAAGGCCGCATCTCGCTCGACAAGATCGCTTCCGGTTTCGCCGGTTCGCTCGACACCGAGTACAAGAAGCCCGGCCAGCTCGACAATCGTTACCCTGTCGAAGGCACGGATTTCGATCTCGGCCATGGCGACGTGGCGATTGCCGCGATCACGTCCTGCACCAACACCTCCAACCCGTCGGTCCTGATCGCTGCCGGCCTTCTCGCCCGCAACGCGGTTGCCAAGGGCCTGAAGTCCAAGCCTTGGGTCAAGACGTCGCTGGCACCGGGATCCCAGGTCGTCGGCGAATACCTTGCCAAGTCCGGTCTGCAGGCCGATCTCGACAAGCTCGGCTTCAACCTGGTCGGCTTCGGCTGCACCACCTGCATCGGCAATTCCGGTCCGCTGCCGGCACCGATCTCGAAGACGATCAACGATAAGGGCCTGATCGTTTCGGGCGTGCTTTCGGGCAATCGCAACTTCGAAGGCCGCATCTCGCCTGATGTCCAGGCCAACTACCTCGCTTCGCCGCCGCTCGTCGTCGCCTATGCGCTCGCCGGCACGGTGCAGAAGGACCTGACCACGGAACCGCTCGGCGAAGACCAGAACGGCAACCCGGTCTTCCTCAAGGACATCTGGCCGACCTCGAAGGAAGTCCAGGAATTCATCCTGAAATACGTCACCCGCGAACTTTACGAAACCAAGTACGCGGACGTGTTCAAGGGCGATGCCAACTGGCAGGCGGTCAAAGTTCCCCCGGGCCAGACCTATGCCTGGGACGACAATTCGACCTATGTGCAGAACCCGCCCTATTTCGTCGGCATGGGCAAGACCGGTTCGGGCCTCAAGAACATCAAGGGCGCCCGCATCCTCGGTCTGTTCGGCGACAAGATCACCACCGACCACATCTCGCCGGCCGGTTCCATCAAGGCTGCTTCGCCGGCCGGTGCCTACCTGACGGGTCATGGCGTCGGCGTTGCCGACTTCAACCAGTACGGCACGCGCCGCGGCAACCATGAAGTGATGATGCGCGGCACGTTCGCCAACATCCGCATCCGTAACTACATGCTCGGCCCGAACGGCAAGGAAGGCGGCTACACCTTCCACTATCCGTCCAAGGAAGAGATGTCGATCTACGATGCAGCCATGCAGTACAAGGCAGAGGGCGTTCCGCTCGTGATCTTCGCTGGCGTCGAATACGGCAACGGCTCGTCGCGCGACTGGGCCGCGAAGGGGACCAACCTGCTCGGCGTCAAGGCGGTCATCGCCCAGTCCTTCGAGCGTATCCACCGCTCGAACCTGGTCGGCATGGGCGTCGTTCCCTTCGTCTTCGAAGAGGGCACGACCTGGGCCAGCCTCGACCTCAAGGGCGACGAGACCGTCACTATCGAGGGCCTGGAAGGCGACATCAAGCCGCGCGAATGGAAGACCGCCAAGATCACCTACGGCGACGGCACGGTGAAGGAAATCAACATCCTTTGCCGCATCGATACGCTCGACGAGGTCATCTACATGAACAATGGCGGCATCCTGCAGACCGTTCTGCGCGATCTGGCTGCTTAATTTGGCAAATTCTCCCCCTGGCCTTGCCAGGGGGAGTTTCCCCCGCGCTGATGCTTTTTCTCCCTCATTCCTGTGACAAGCACAGGAATGAGGGTGGAGAGCGTCTTCGGCCCCAATCCAACACCTCGTTCGGCTCGCTTTTGCCAGCCATCTTTCGGGGCAGCTTCAACCCCCAAGGTCCCGCGCCCTTGACCGTCGTCATCCTTACCGGAATGGCCGTCACCGTTTTCCTGACATCGCTTCTTTCGGGAATTTTCGGCATGGCGGGCGGGCTGATCCTGCTCTGGGTACTGCTTTTCCTCTTTCCCGTCAGTACAGCGATCGCCATCCACGGCGTCATCCAGATGGTCTCGAACGGTTCGCGCGCCTGGTTTTCCCGCGCCTATATCGACTACCGCATTCTCGGCATCCTGGGCCTCGGTCTCGTCATCTCGAGCATCATCCTGCTGATCGTCGATTACCAACCGGATCTGATCGTAGTGTCGATCGCCATCGGGCTGATGCCGATCCTCGTCTGGATGCCGGTATCGAAGCTGCAGCTCGACGCCTCGAAACCTTTGCACGCGCTGGCCTGCGGGTTGATCGCCGGCGCGCTGACGGTCGGCGTCGGCGTATCGGGGCCGACGATCGATATCTTCTTCATCCGCACGACGATGGACCGGCGCAAGGTGATCGCCACCAAAGCGGCGGTGCAGGTCGCATCGCATGCGACGAAGGTGGTGTTCTACTGGAATGCGGCCTCGCAACTGCCGACCACCGAATGGATCGCGGTGCTGGTCGCGGCGCCGATCGCGATCCTCGGGGCACGGGCCGGCAACGACATCCTGCAGAGGATGACCGACCAGAATTTCCGCGCCTGGACACGCTGGATCGTCACCGGCGTGGGTGCCGTTTATTTTACTCAAGGCCTGCTCAAACTGATTTGACCTCAGCGCGTTTTTCGCGAAGTTTGGCGTCCGACCAAACGCATCCGAAAGCCGATCAATTATCCAGTCTTCACCCCTTCGTGACTTTCTCTTGAAGGTTCCCGGTGGTTACTTTCCGCCATCCAGTGCGTTAGGCCCTTGATCGCCGCGAGCAATCGTGGATAACAGTTTCCCTGATAAAAAAGGTCTGCCACCCATGCCCTTTCGTTTTCGCTCCGTAATCCTTGTTGCGGGCCTGTTTTATGCGGGCGCTGCGTTTGCGGGAGAGGTCAGAGCGCCGAAGGGCGTGATCGAACTTTTCACCTCTCAGGGCTGCTCCTCCTGCCCGCCCGCCGACGCCGCCCTGGGCGAACTGGTGGCGCAGGGAGACATGGTCGTGCTTTCCTACCACGTCGATTACTGGAACTATCTCGGCTGGACAGATACGCTGAGCTCCAGGGAAAATACCGAACGGCAATATGGTTATGCCAAGACGCTCGGGCGTAGCGGCGTCTACACCCCGCAGGCCCTCATCAACGGCCGCGACCATGTCAAGGGCACCGACCTCACGGTCATCAACGACAAGGTGAAGGCACTCAGCCAGAGTGGCAAGGGGCTCGACGTCCCGGTCACCGCGGCGATGCGCGGCGACGAGATCGAGATCGAGATCGGAGACGGCAAGGGACAGGCGGACGTCGTCGTCGCCTATTTCACAAAGCGCCAGCTGGTGGATGTCACCAAGGGTGAAAACAGCGGCAAGACGATGGAATATTGGCACGCCGTCTATGACGTCCAGTCGGTCGGCACATGGAATGGCCAGAGTATGAAGCTGACCCTGCCGGGCAAGCTGATGGGTAAATCGAAGAAGGATGGTTGCGCGATCCTGTTACAGGCCTCAGGCCCGGGTGGCGAGCCGGCAGCGATTCTCGGCGCGACGGTGCTGATGGCGGGCCACAAGAAATACTGACCGCGTGCGCGGTTTGAAGCTTGCCGGATTGTGCGTGAGCTGTTGTTGGCGGCCCGATCCAATAACATTGGGGGGCTGGGGGTAAGGGTCAATGCACCAGACCGGGCCATATGGCGCTGAAAACGGCGCCAACCAACGCTGACAATCTCGCTTCGAAATCGGGCACTCTTTTGTTCGAAATGGGGCAAGAATAAAATCGTGGCGGTTCGTTTCGGGCGAGATTGCCGGGGTTGATTTTTACCGCCTCTCAGGCACACTGTCATATCTCTGACATTTGACGATTTGGGAGTCTTGATGACAGATCAGCCGGATTTGCCGGGGGGACAGAGACCCCAGGACACAGCCGTTGTCGTCGATCTCAGTGAATATCGGCAGAACCGCGATCCCGCCCCGGTCACCTTCCATCGGCGAGAACTCGATGCGATCTTAAGGATTTATGGCCGAATGGTCGGCGAAGGGGAGTGGAAGGACTACGCGATCGACCACCTCAAGGATCGGGCCGTGTTCTCCGTCTTCAAACGCTCCGGCGAAACCCCGCTCTTCCGGATAGAGAAGAATCCAAAGCTCGCGGCCAAGCAGGGCGCCTTTTCCGTCATGAACACCCATGGCCTGATCATGAAACGCGGCCATGAGTTGCCGCAGGTGCTCAAGGTGTTCGACAAGGTGCTGAAACTGATCGATTGAGGCGGCGCTCTATTCGGTGAACAGCGAACCGGGATAGACGCCAGGATCCGGATCGGTTTCATTGCCTTCGCCGAGTGCCACCTGCATCAGCACCGTATCCTGCCACTTTCCGTGTTTGAAGCCGGTGCCCTTGAGCGTGCCTGTCAGCTCGAAGCCGAGGCCGCGATGGAGTGCCACGGAGGCAGGGCTCGCGCCGCCGATGACGGCGACCATCTGGCGGAAACCCAGCGCCTCGCAACGCACCAGCAGCTCCTTGAGCAGCGCCTTTCCGACACCCTTGCCGCGCGCTTCCGGCGCCAGGTAGATCGAATCCTCGACCAGCCACCGATAGGCGGGACGCGTCCGGAAGGCGGATGCATAGGCATAACCGAGGAGGGTGCCGTCCTCCCGTTCCGCGGCGATATAGGGGTAACCCTTGGCTCGGATCGCCTCGAAACGTACCGTCATCTCGGCCTGGTCCGGCGGGGTGAGCTCATAGCTTGCTGTGCCGTTCAGCACGCTGTCGCGATAGATCTCGGTAATCGCGGGAAGGTCGGCGGGGGAGGCGTCGCGGAGATGGAATGTCATTGAGATTCAGGCCGTTGAAAGGGACAGCCAAGCCTATGCCGCGGAGCGAAGCCGGGCAATAAAAAAGGCGGCCCGGAGGCCGCCTTTTTCTATCCGACTTCCTCGAGATCAGTTGTTCCGGTTGCCCAGGAACTGGAGGAGGAAGGTGAAGAGGTTGATGAAGTCGAGGTAGAGGGTCAGAGCGCCCATGATGGCCTTGCGGCCAGCAACCGCGACGTCGTCGCCGTCAAAGTACATTTCCTTGATCTTCTGCGTATCGTAGGCGGTGAGGCCTGCGAAGATCAGCACGCCGATCGCGGAGATTGCGAAGCCGAGGGCCGAAGACGCCAGGAAGATGTTGACGATCGAGGCGATGATCAGGCCGAACAGGCCCATGATCAGGAACGAACCCATGCCCGACAGGCTTCTCTTCGTCGTGTAGCCGTAAAGCGACAGGGCGCCGAAGGAGGCTGCCGTGATGAAGAACGTCTGCACTATGCTCTGCGCCGTATAGACCAGGAAGATCGACGACAGGGAGAGACCCATCAGCGCCGCGTAGCCCCAGAAGGTGGCCTGTGCCGAGCTGACGCTCATCTTATGAACGCGGAAGCTCAGGAAGAACACCACCGCGAGCGGTGCGAGCATGACGACCCAGCGAAGCGGCGAACCGTAGATCGCAGCGCCGAGGCTGGTCAGCAGGATGCCGTTCGGAAGCCGGGCGACAGCTGCAGCCGCATCCGTCGTCGTTGCGAGGGCCGAGATACCATAGGCGGCGATACCGGTGATAGCCAAGCCGACAGCCATCAGGTTGTAGACCTTGAGCATGTAGGCGCGCAGGCCTTCATCGATCATCGCGCCGGACTGGGCGCGACCCTGCGCCGCCCGGGTCTGGTAGTTGTTAAAGTCAGCCATTGTTTCCTCTTTAAGCTCCGGAATTATTCACGGTGTCGGGCCCCCTTTTTTACGGACCCAGGCGCCGCTGCGGAGCTCCAGCAAGCCTGCGCATAAATATGATGCGAGATCGCTTCACATACAAGAGGTGCGGGAAGCGAAAAACGCAAGCCATGGGAGCTATTTAGCAACCTATGGGACGCTCTGACGGGAATTTGATCAGAGAGTTAACAGGAAATACTACCTGTGGGCGAATTAGAGCTCGCGTAGCACCGGCGCGGCCTTCTGCCCCAATATGCGCCATGTGCCGGCGAGGCCTATTCCGACGGTCAAAACCAGAGAAGCGGCGAGCGTCAGCACTGCAACATCGGGCAGGAAGGCCGATTGGAGCCGCATGATCCGGCTGACGACGAACCATGCGGAGAGGCCGCCTGCGAGGAGCGCGAAGAGCGCCGTCGCAGCTCCGAGGATCATGTATTCGTAGCTGAACGCGCGCATCAGCATGCTGCGTGTGCCACCGAGCGTTTTCAGGATGACCGCATCATGGGTGCGTGCCCGGTTGCCCGCCGCGAGCGCACCGGCAAGCACCAGCACGGAGGCGATCAGCGCAACCGCCGCCGCTGCCCGGATCGCGGTCGCGAGCTGGCCGACGAGCTGGTCTATGATATTGATCGCATCCTTGACCCTGACGCTGGTGATGGTCGGATAGGCGTTGGTGACGGCGCGCAGGATCGAGGCTTCCTGCTGGGCGGTGGCCTTGGGATCGCTGAGCGTCGCGAGCCAGGCATGCGGTGCGCCGCGGAAGGTGTTCGGCGAAAACACCATCACGAAGTTGATCGATAGCGATTCCCACTGGACCTTGCGGAAATTGGCGATGCGGGCGGTGATGTTGCGGCCGAGCACGTTGACGGTGACGGTATCGCCGAGTTTCAGGCCGAGTTCACCGGCCTCTTCCGCCGAGAAGGAGACTAGCGGTTCGCCGGTGTGGTCGGCGGTCCACCACTCTCCCGCCGTCAGCGCCGAGTTGGATGGAAGCCTGTCCTCGTAGGTGATGCCGCGGTCGCCGCGCAAGACCCAGCGGCCGGCGGGCGGCACGTTCATCTGGGTCACGTCCTGGCCGTTGAAGGCAAGGATTCTTCCGCGCAGCATCGGCACCTGGGTGATCGCGCCTTCCGGCGCCTGCTGTTTCAGGATGTTGACGAAGCCTTCGCGCTCGGATCCCTGGATATCGACGAAGAAGAAGTTCGGCGCCTGCTGGGCGATGCTGCCGGTCAGCTGGCGGCGCATGTTGCCGTCGATCAGGGCGAGCGTCACGAGGAGGGCAAGGCCGAGGCCGAGCGACAGGACCACCGACGGCGTCAGCGCGCCGGGCCGATGGATATTGCCGATCGCCAATCTCAGCGCCGGCGAATTGACCTGCGGGCTTCTTTTGGCAAGCGCGGCAATCAGGGCCGCGACAAGGCGCAAGAGCAGGAAGGCGCCTGCGACGGCGGCGAGGAAGACCGAGGCGATGAAGCGTTCTTCCGCCGAGAAGACTGCAAGTGCCGCCAGGGCCGCAAGTGCCAGGCCGGCGGCGAGAAGATATGGCCAGGAGGGAAGGCGGGTATTGTCGAAACTCTGTTCGCGGAAAAGGGCGGTTGCCGGCACTTCGCGGGCATGGCCGAGCGGCAGCACGGCGAAGGCAAAGGTGATGAGGATGCCGAACAGGGCGGCAAGCGCCAGCGGCAAGGGGTAGAAGGTGACCCCCTTCGGAACCGGCAGCATGCCTTCGAGAAACTGCAGCGCGACGAAGGGCGAGATCGCGCCGATGACGAGGCCGATCAGGATGCCGATCACCGCGAGCAGCATGATCTGGATGAGATAGATCATCGTCACGACCGAGGCCGGCGCGCCCAGGCATTTGAAGGTGGCAATCGTGGTGCGCTTGGCATCGAGAAAGGCGCGCACGGCATTGGCGACGCCGACGCCGCCGACGATCAATGCCGTCAGGCCAACGAGTGTCAGAAACTGCGAGAAGCGGTCGACGTTTTCGGTGAGCGAGGGGGCAGCCCGATCGCTGGTGCGGACCGACCAGCCGGCGCTCGGGAACTCGCGGTTGGCGCGGGCGGCGAGCGTCGAGCGGATCGAGGGATCGTCGAGCCGCACCTTGTAGGCATGTTCGACGAGGCTGCCGGTGGTAATCAGGCCGGAAGCAGCGAGGGCCTCACGGCTGACGATCAGGCGCGGCGCAAAGCCGAAACCGTCCGAAAGCGCATCGGGCTCGACGGTGATCGTGCCGCGCAATGTCAGCCGGGCATTGCCGAGCAGAAGCTCGTCGCCGTCCTTGAGGCCGAGGCGTTCCAGCAGAAGCGGGGCAGCAAGTGCGCCAAAAGTCTCTGCCTGCTTTCGAAGAAGGTCGGGCAGCGGTGCGGAAGGTTCTGCGCCAAAGCTGCCGTAGAGCGGATAGGCGTCGTCCACCGCCTTGACCTCGACCAGCGCCTGTTCGGAACCGTCCGGCTTGCGGGCCATGGAGCGCAGGCTGGTGGAGACGGAGACCTTGCCGAGGCTCGTCAAGAACGCGCGTTCCTGGTCGGTGGCCTCGCGGTTGTTCAACTCGAAGCGGATGTCGCCGGCAAGGATTTCCTGGCCCTGGGAGGCGATCGCGCCGGTGATGGCGCGCGACACGGAATTGACCGCCGCGATTGCCCCGGTGCCGAGGGCGATGCAGGCGAGGAAGATGTAGAAGCCAGCCAGGCCGCCGCGCATTTCGCGCAATGCCAGGCGGAAGGAAATCGAGAGGCGCGGAAAGGCCTGCCTCATGCGGAGACCGCCTGAACCGGGTGATGGACGACGGCGCTGTCGCCGACGATCTCGCCGGAGCGGACGCGGATCTGGCGCGAGCAGCGGGCGGCGAGCGCGTTGTCATGGGTAACGAGCAGCATGGTCATGCCGCGCTCGGCCTGTTTGGAGAATAGCAGATCGGCGATCTGCCGGCCGGTCTCGGTGTCCAGATTGCCGGTCGGTTCGTCGGCGATCAGTACAGAGGGCGAGGGGGCCAGCGCGCGGGCGATCGCGACGCGCTGCTGCTCGCCGCCGGAAAGCTGGCCGGGATAGTGGTTCAGCCGCTCGCCGAGGCCGACGGCCGTCAGTTCGCGTTTGGCGATCTCGAAGGCGTCCTTGACGTTGGCGAGTTCGAGGGGCACGGCGACGTTTTCGAGTGCCGTCATATTGGCGATCAGGTGGAAGGACTGGAAGACGATGCCGATATTGCGGCCGCGGAAATCCGCTAGCCTGTCCTCGGAAAGCGCGTGAAGGGGGGCGCCGTTGATGACGATCTCGCCGCTGTCCAGCCGTTCGAGGCCGGCCAGGACCATCAGCAGCGTCGACTTGCCGGAGCCCGAGGGCCCGACGATGCCGACGGCTTCGCCTGCGCGGATTTCGAGGTCGATCTGCTTCAGCACATGCACCGAGGCCGCCGCGCTGCCGAGCGTCAGATCGGCTTTCTTCAGCGTGATGATGGTTTTAGTCAAATCGAACCGTCCTATATAGGCTTGAAGCGCAACCCGGAACCGCATGCGGTAGCGCTCAATCTAGGAGACGGATCGTGAGTTTTAAAGCAAGCCTGCTTCACTTCATCGTCATGTCCGCGCTGGCGCTGGCCGCATTGCCGGCTGCCGCGCAGGACCGGGCGATCCAGCTCGTCGGTTTCGGCGACAGCCTGATGGCAGGTTACCAGCTAGCGCCTTCCGAATCCTACACGGCTCAGCTCGAGGCGGCGTTGAAAGCCAAGGGGCAGAATGCCGTGGTCACCAATGCGGGCGTTTCCGGGGATACGACGGCGGGCGGGCTTGCGCGCATCGACTGGTCGGTGCCGGACGGTACCGACGGCGTGATCCTCGAGCTCGGCGCCAACGACGCATTGCGCGGCATCTCTCCCGACCAATCGGAGAAGAACCTCGATGCGATCCTTGCGCGGCTGAAGGAACGGAAGATCTCGGTCTTCCTGATCGGCATCCTGGCGCCGCCGAACATGGGTGGCGACTACGCCGAAAAATTCAACCCGATCTACAAGCGGCTGGCCGACAAATACGCGGTGCCGCTCTATCCGTTTTTTCTCGATGGGGTCGCTACCATTTCCAGCCTGCAGCTCTCGGACGGCATGCATCCGAATGCCAAAGGGGTCGCCGTGATGGTCGAAAAGACCCTTGAACCTGTCAAAAGCTTCCTGGGGGCTATTAAGGATACGGGAAAATAACACCTTGCGCGGAACTCCGTTGCGTGATTCGCTGTTAGCATCTGCAAAAGATTCGAGGAGGTCCCTATGCCGAGACTTTTCACCGCCCTCGAAGTTCCGCGTAATGTAGCGATGAGTCTCTCTCTCCTGCGCGGTGGGATCCCCGGTGCCCGGTGGATCGACGTCGAAAACTACCACATCACCCTACGCTTCATCGGCGACGTCGACGGTCGCACCGCCGACGAGATCGTCAGCCGGCTGGACCGCATAGACCGTCCGGAGTTCCAGGCGACGCTGACCGGAATCGGCTCCTTCGGGTCGAAGAAGCCGCATTCCATCTGGGCGGGCGTTTCGCCGTCCCCGGAAATCCACGCGCTGCAGGCGGAGATCGAACGGATCTGCCAGCGCATCGGCTTGCCGCCGGATCCCCGCAAGTTCACCCCGCATGTCACCCTGGCGCGGCTCAAGAATTGCCGGCTGGACGATGTGGTGCACTACCTTTCCGGTCGCGGCAACTTCTATACAGCGCCGTTCACGGTGCCGCGTTTCGTGCTGCTGTCGTCGAAGGAATCGGTCGGTGGCGGACCGTATCTGACGGAGGAAATCTTCCCGCTGCAGGAGGCGAGCTACGGCCAGGCCCATGCAGGCGACATGGAACCGGTATGGAGCCGGTGAAGAGCCTCCTTTAACCCGAAGGAAGGTTGGACGATGAACTACGAAAAGCTGGATGCGGCCGCCGTCGAGCGCGAACTCGCGACGGTTGACGGCTGGGAGCTAAAGCCGCAAGGCGATGCGATCTTCAAGAGTTTCAAGTTCAGGACCTTCATCGAGGCGTTCGGTTTCATGGCCGAATGCGCGCTGTCTGCCGAGAAGCTCAATCATCACCCGGAATGGTCGAACGTCTATTCGCGGGTCGATGTGCTTCTGACCACGCATGCGACGAAGGGCCTGACGGACATCGATTTCAAGCTGGCCCGGGCGATGGACAAGGCATCCTTGCGCCGCAATTGAACTTCATGGTCGAGAGCCCATATTGGGTGGGCACACGTTGAGCGAACGGAGCGATCATGGACGACGTGAAGATCGGCGAAATACTGCTGCCGGGTGACGTGGACACGCAAGAGCGCCGCGAGCGGCGGGTCCGCGCCAAGTTCTGGCCGACCCTGAAGCGGGCCGTCCGGCAGGTGCCGTTCAGCCGCGACCTGATCGCCGCCTATTATTGCGCGATCGACCGCCGGACGCCGACGCGGGTGCGCGGCGTGCTGCTTGCGGCGCTCGCCTATTTCGTGATGCCGATCGATTTCTTGCCGGACATGTTCGTCCTTGTCGGCTTCACTGACGATGTCGCGGTGCTCGCTGCCGCTTTCCGGATGATCCAGGGGCACATTGCCGACCGCCATTATGAGGCTGCCGATCTGGCACTGGCGGACAATCCGGACATCACCGACGGCGTGCGCGGCAAATAGTCCCAAGGGGCGCTATCCCTCCGAGGGATCGTCAAGAACTCGGCGCAGGCGCTCGAATGCGAGCCTGATTCGTGACTTCACCGTGCCGAGCGGAAGACCCGTGGACGAGGCGATTTCCGAATGGGACTGGCCGAGGAAGAAAGCCGCCCGCACCAGTTCCATCTGTTCGCCGGGGATACCGGCAAGGGCTGCGCGTACCTGGGCATCCCGTTCCTCGCCTTCGAAGATCGTATCGGCGCCCGGCGCCTCGGTTACGAAAAAGAGGGGTTCGTAGGCGTCCAGCTGCTTGTGCCTCCCACGGCGTTCCGCGTCGATACGGCGGTTGCGTGCGATCCGGAAAAGCCAGGTGGACAAGGAGGATCGGGCCGGATCGTAGAGGCTGGCGCGGTGCCAGAGAACGGCCATCACCTCCTGGACGAGTTCTTCGGCATCGTCGGGTCGCATCGACCGCTTCACCAGCCAGGATTTCAAACGCGGCGCGTAATAATCGAACAGCACGGTAAAAGCTGCCTGATCGCGCTCATCGGCCACTGCCCTTACCAAGCCGGCGAAGTGGTCTCTTTCGTCTACATCCATTTACGCTGCGCACAGTTTCCGATGAGATTCGCGTCATATTCGACCATTCTAATGTCATTGTGAGAGTTAGGAAAAGGACAAACTCTTGCCCCAATCCTTGTGTCACTGATTGACGAAACGCATGGAAATTCTGCTGGTTGGGTCTTTGGAGGCATGGCGGTGAATGCTATTCCTACGCAGCTTGGGGCCAAGGCAGGAGATTCAGCAAATTCTAATGGTCCGGTTGACGGTTTGGTAACCAGGATCAAGTCAAAATGCGCCGAATCAGGATCATGCCTGGCAAGGCTTGCCCGCTCGGGCCGTTGAACGAACAAAACCGGCAGGAGACCATGTCTGTAAGAACAATCGCAACCGCACTGGCAATCTTGGCTGCAAGCGCTGGCCTGGCATTGGCTCAGGCGCCGAAGGCCACCGCCCCGGCCAAGCCACAGCCGGCCCAGGCGCCAGCAGCCGCGGCTGCCGGTCCCACCCGCATCCAGCAGTTCAAGGCATGGGGCGCCTATTCCTACAAGTCGGGCGCCAGCAATGTCTGCTATGTGCTGTCGGTGCCGACCACCAAGGAACCGGCCAGCGTCGATCACGGCGATATCTTCTTCATCGTCTCGCAGCGGCCCGGACAGAACATTTCCTACGAGCCGCAGGCGATGGTGGGATACGTGCTGCAGCCGAATTCCAAGGTGACCGTGACGATCGACAAGAAGAACTTCACGATGTTCACCAAGGACAAGGCTGCCTGGGTCGAGAACGCCGCGGAGGAGCCGGCGCTGGTCGCGGCAATGAAGACGGGTCAGAACATGAGCGTCAGCGCCGTTTCCGGCCGTGGCACCAAGACCTCCTATGCCTATTCGCTGCAGGGCATTGCGGCAGCGCTGAAGCAGATCGAAACCTGCAAGTAAACGCCCCTGCGCAGCAAGAGTTGAAAGGCCGGTTTCGTGACCGGCCTTTTGCATTTCTTGAAGAATAGTGACGCGGCGGCTATTTGATGATAAAGCCCGCCTCAACGAAGGTCCGGCACATGTGCCCGATGGGCCGATACAGGTTTCACGCATCCAACATGCCCTGACTTTCCCGCTGATCGATCGTGGGAAAGCTGCATGTGTTCGAACGGGATAAAAGAATGTCAGTCTCAGAGGCTCTGGCGCCGGTCGCCATCAAGAAGCCGCTCGTCGCCAATCCGGATCTGTTCGGCACCAAGCCGTCGCTGATCGGGCTGACGCGCGAGGACATGGCGGCAGCGCTGAAGGAAAAGGGCGTATCGGAAAAGCAGGTGCGGATGCGCGTCAGCCAGCTCTGGCACTGGCTCTATATCCGGGGCGTCTCCGATTTCGATGCGATGACCAACGTTGCCAAGGACATGCGCGAGATGCTGAAGGCGCATTTCACCATCGCGCGTCCCGAGATCGTCGAGGAACAGGTTTCCAATGACGGCACCCGCAAATGGCTGTTGCGCTTTCCGCCGCGCGGCGCCGGCCGTCCGGTGGAAGTCGAAACCGTCTACATTCCGGAAGAGGGCCGCGGCACGCTCTGCATTTCCAGCCAGGTCGGCTGTTCGCTCACCTGTTCCTTCTGCCACACCGGCACGCAGCGGCTGGTGCGCAACCTGACGGCCGAGGAAATCCTCGCCCAGCTTCTGCTCGCGCGCGACCGGCTCGGCGATTTCCCGGGCACCGACACGCCGCCGGGCGCCTTCGTGCCGACCGGCGACCGCAAGGTCACCAATATCGTCATGATGGGCATGGGCGAGCCGCTCTACAATTTCGAAAGCGTGAAGACCGCCCTGCTGATCGCGACCGACGGCGACGGGCTGTCATTGTCGAAGCGCCGTGTCACGCTGTCGACCTCGGGCGTGGTGCCGGAAATCTACCGGACCGGCGACGAGATCGGCGTCATGCTGGCGATCTCCCTGCATGCGGTGCGCGACGAGCTGCGCGATATGCTGGTGCCGATCAACAAGAAATATCCGCTGAAGGAACTGATCGAGGCCTGCCGCAACTATCCCGGTCTTTCGAACGCCCGTCGCATCACCTTCGAATATGTGATGCTCAAGGACGTCAACGACAGCCTGGAAGACGCCAAGGCGCTGATCCAGCTCTTGAAGGGCGTTCCGGCCAAGATCAATCTCATCCCGTTCAATCCCTGGCCGGGCACGAACTACCAGTGTTCGGAATGGGCGCAGATCGAGAAATTCGCCGATTTCATCAACCAGGCGGGTTACGCCTCGCCGATCCGCACCCCGCGCGGCCGCGACATCCTCGCCGCCTGCGGCCAGCTGAAGTCGGAATCGGAGCGCATGCGCAAGACCGACCGCCTCGCCTTCGAGGCGATGATGATCGCCGGGCACGGCGAGGACGACTGACGCGTCCGAAAAATAGTTTTCGGGGCATGTCGATCCGCTTGCATCCCGTTCGTTATCGGTCACCATCGCAATGAGGCGATGGCTAATCCGAGGGAGACGAACATGAAATACATGGCGCTGATCTACATGGACCCCAACACGCGCACGCCGCCGGATTCGCCTGAATTCGGCAAGATGATGAGCGGCTATCAGGCCGCCAACGAAGTCTACAAGAAGGACGGCGTCTGGGTCGCGGGTGATGCCCTGCAGCCGATAACCACCGCGACGACGGTGCGGGTTCGCAACGGCAGGACCGAGACCATGGACGGTCCTTTCGCGGAGACCAAGGAACAGCTCGGCGGTTACTATATATTCGACTGTGCCAATCTCGACGAAGCGATCAGATATGCGTCGCTGATCCCACATGCCGCGATGGGCTGCGTCGAGGTGCGGCCGGTCATGGTCTTCGACCGCTGATGGGCCACAACCCGGCCGCGGTTCCGGTTGCCGAGGCGATCGACAGGATCGCCCGGCAAGACGGCGGGCGCCTTCTTTCTCATCTGGTCGGATCGCTCAGGGATTTCCAGCTCGCCGAGGACAGTCTTCAGGACGCGCTGGAATCCGCGCTCGTCCACTGGAACCGCAACGGCCTGCCGGCCGCGCCGAATGCCTGGCTGATGCAGGTGGCGCGCCGCAAGGCAATCGACCGGCTGCGGCGTTCGGCCAATCTTCACGCCAAATCCGCCGAAATTGCCCATCTCATCGAACTTGAGAACGGTTCGGCCATGGCGGACGAGCCCGATCCGATCGGCGACGAGCGGCTGAAGCTGATCTTTGCCTGCTGTCATCCGGCCCTCGACCGGAAGACCTGCGTCGCATTGACCTTGCGCTCCGTCTGCGGGCTGAAGACCGAGGAAATCGCCAATGCCTTCCTCGATGCTCATGAGGCGATGGCCCAGCGACTGGTGCGCGCCCGCCAGAAGATCGTCAGGGCCGGCATCGCCTATGAGGTGCCTGGTCGAGAAGGCTGGGCGGCGCGGCTCGAAAGCGTGCTGGCGGTCGTTTATCTCATCTTCAACGAAGGCTACGCCTCCGGAAGCGGCCGGCACCTCCGCAGCGATCTCTGTGAGGAGGCGATCCGGCTCGGCCGGCTCTTGATGACGCTTTGTCCCGAAGAGCCCGAGATCGAGGGATTGCTGGCGCTGATGCTGCTGCATTACGCCCGGCGGGCGGCACGGATCGGAGCCAGTGGCGAGATTTTGACACTTGAGGCTCAGGATCGACGTTTATGGGACCGGGCCCAGATTTCGGAAGGCGTTGCTCTCATCGAACAGGCGCTGTACCGCGGGCGACCCGGCCCCTATCAAATACAGGCGGCGATCATCGCCGTGCATGCAGAAGCGCCGAGCTTTCCCGAGACGGACTGGCAGCAGATCGCCTGGCTCTATGCAGAACTCGCCCGTACCGCCGACAATCCCGTCTATGAGCTCAACCGGATCGTTGCCGTGTCCTATGTGGAAGGTCCGGCTGCCGCATTGGCCTGTCTCAAACCCATTGCCATGGCACTGGTGGAGTACCAGCCGTTTTACGCCGTTCAAGCCGATCTTCTGGCCCGGGACGGGCAAATAGATCAAGCAAGGCTTGCCTACCGCCGGGCGATCGAACTTTCCCATTCCGGTGCGGAAAAGCTGTTTCTTTCGGAGCGGCTGGAAGCGCTTGTCCGGGGCGTTCTTACCGGGCCTGGGTGAAGAAAATCTTTGCCGCAAAGACCGAGAAGACGCCGGCGAAAGTGTAGTCGATGCCCCGCAGGACCTTCGGGTTGGCCTGCAGCCACCCCGAAAGCCAGTCGGCGGCAAGAACGATGATCAGGTTTACCGGCATGCCGATGACGATGAAATAGAAGCCGAGGAAGATCAGCTTGCCGGTGACATGCGGATCGCCGGCTGTCACGAACTGCGGCAGGAAGGTCATGAAGAAGATAATGACCTTCGGATTCAGAATATTGACCCAGAAGCCCGTAGAGATGTTGGCAAGCGGGCTGCTTGCGGTCTTTTCGACCTGCTCCACCGAAAAATTCGAGCCGAAGCGGATCGCCTGGATGGCCAGCCACAGGAGATAGGCTGCTCCGCCGGTCTTCAGGATGAAGAAGGCGGTCGGCGAGGCGGTGATCAGCGCCGAGATGCCGAAGGCGACCAGCAGCGTATGGCAGACGACGCCGAGGCTGGTGCCGAACACCACGAACAAGGCAGGGCGCCGGCCCTGGCCGAGCGCGCGGCTGATCGACAGCGTCATGTCAGGCCCCGGCGTCAGCGCCAGAAGCAGGCCGGCGGCGGTGAAGGCAAGCAAGGTGGCAAGGCTCGGCAGGAATTCCATTAAGTGCGCTCGAATGGCCGGATAAGGGATTACTCCGTTTACCCGGCTTTCGAAGCCGTCACAAATCAATCTATCAACGGCCGTTGATGAATTCCTTTGATGCATCGGCGAAATCCGGATGCCAGCGCGACAGTGGCGGACGGTTCTCGATGATGTCGCCGATCGCCCAGGCCATGCGGCGTTCGTCGGTTGCCCGGTCCACGTCGTTGTCGGGGCACAGGATGTAGAAATCTCCACGTTCGAGGCTCGCCAGCATGAACTCGACCGTCTGTTCCGACGTCCAGGCGCCGGCCGGCTTCTCGATGCGGTCGCCCTTGGTCAGGCTGGTAAACACGAAGCCCGGGATGAGCAGATGCGCCGATACCTGGCAGTTCGGCGTGTTGCGTAGCTCGTGCTGCAGCGCTTCCGTGAACGCCTTTACGCCGGCCTTGGCGACGTTGTAGGCGGGGTTGCCTGGCGGGGTGGTGATGCCCTGTTTCGAGCCGGTATTGATGATCAGCGACGGCTCGCCATGGGCGATCATCGCCGGTCCGAACGTCCTCGTGCCGTTGATGACTCCGAGAAGGTTGACGGCGAAAATGCTGTCCCAGTTGACCTGTGGCCCGAATATAGAGCTTCCCGGGCTGATGCCAGCATTGTTCATCAGCACATGTACCCGGCCGAAGCGCTGGAGGACGGCCCGTTCAAGGGCCTCGATCTCGTCCGGCTTCGACACGTCGGTGCCGATGATGGCGACATCCGCCTCGCCGTCTTCGGCAAGAGCCGCGACCTCGCGGGCTGCTTCCGCGAGCCTGTCGCCTTCGAGGTCGGCGAGGACGACGGAAAGGCCCATCCGTGCAAATTCCTTCGCGGCAGCGAGGCCGATGCCTGATGCGGCGCCGGTAATCACGGCGACATTGTCCTTTTTCAGAGCGGGATGAGTGATGGTCATGGCAGATCTCCTCTAGGGCGCTGCTGTTCAAAGGTCGGGCGGGATATGGAACCCATACCCAAGCCTGTCAACGTGACAGTGCAGTTACAGTTTGCCCGGTTTTTCTTGCGCGCCTCAAGAAACTCGCTAAAAGTGCCGCAATTCCTGACAGAGCGGTGTTTACCGCTTCCACCCGCAGACGGACGTAAATCGATATGGCACTCCCGAAAGACGTAAAGAAGGTCGTTCTCGCTTATTCCGGCGGTCTCGACACCTCGATCATCCTGAAATGGCTGCAGACCGAACTCGGCGCGGAGGTGGTGACCTTCACCGCCGATCTCGGCCAGGGCGAGGAACTGGAGCCGGCCCGCAAGAAGGCCGAGATGCTCGGCATCAAGGAGATCTATATCGAGGACGTGCGCGAGGAATTCGTGCGCGATTTCGTCTTCCCGATGTTCCGCGCCAATGCCGTCTACGAAGGCGTCTACCTGCTCGGCACTTCGATCGCCCGCCCGCTAATCTCCAAGCACCTGATCGAGATCGCCAGGAAGACCGGCGCAGACGCGATCGCCCATGGCGCCACCGGCAAGGGCAACGACCAGGTCCGTTTCGAGCTTTCGGCTTACGCGCTGAACCCGGATATCAAGATCATTGCGCCGTGGCGCGACTGGGCGTTCAAGAGCCGCACCGACCTGCTGGCTTTCGCCGAGCAGAACCAGATTCCGGTCGCCAAGGACAAGATGGGCGAGGCGCCTTTCTCCGTCGACGCCAACCTGCTGCACTCCTCCTCCGAGGGCAAGGTTCTTGAAGACCCGGCGGTCGAAGCTCCGGAATACGTGCATATGCGCACGATTTCCCCGGAAGCTGCTCCCGACAAAGCTACCACGATCAAAGTCGGCTTCAAAAAAGGTGATGCGGTCTCCATCAATGGCGTCGCCATGTCGCCGGCGACCCTGCTTGCCGCGCTCAACAACTACGGCCGCGACAACGGCATCGGCCGCCTCGACCTGGTCGAGAACCGCTATGTCGGCATGAAGTCGCGCGGCGTCTACGAGACCCCCGGCGGCACGATCCTGCTTGCCGCCCACCGCGCGATCGAGAGCATCACGCTGGACCGCGGTGCAGCTCATCTTAAGGACGACCTGATGCCGCGTTACGCGGAGCTGATCTATTACGGCTTCTGGTTCTCGCCGGAGCGAGAAATGCTGCAGGCCCTGATCGACAAGAGCCAGGAGCATGTTGAAGGCGAAGTGACGCTGAAGCTCTACAAGGGCAATGTTATTGTCATCGGCCGCGAGAGCGAAAAGTCGCTCTATTCCGACAAGCTGGTCACCTTCGAGGACGACCAGGGCGCCTACGACCAGAAGGATGCGGCGGGCTTCATCAAGCTCAATGCGCTGCGCCTGCGCACACTCGCCAAGCGCAATCTGGGCAAGTAACTCCCAGTAACCCGATCACCGAAGCCCGCCTGCCCAAAAGGGAGGCGGGTTTTTTCATGCCCTGCGGCTGGCGATCCGGAAACCGATGTAACCGAGCACGGCGATCAGGTGCATGGCGGGAATGACGATGCCGAAGGCCGGAAGCGGCGAGCCGATCGAGGCAGCGGCGACGCCGCCCACGAAGCCGGCGCCCATCTGGATGAAGCCCATCATCGCCGACGCGGAACCGGCAATATGCGGGAAGGGGATGAGGCCTGCCGCAGTCATGTAGGGCGACACGAAGGCGATTCCGAAGGCGCACATGGCGACCGGCACCATGACCGACAGGAAGGACGGCGGCAGGTAGTGGACCGAAAGGGCCATGACGAGGCCGCCGCTGCCGCTGAAAATCAGTCCGACCAGCGGCGCGCGCTCGGCGGGCAACCATCGCGATATGACCCTGAGGCAGACCGAACCCATCAGGAAGAAACCGGATTGCATCAGCATGCTCAGGCCGAACTGGGTCGGCGTCAGCCCGACCTTCTCGATCAGGATGAACGGCAGCACGGCCGCCTGGGCATACATGGAGCCCACCGCGCCAGCAAGAACGACCGCGGTGAACAGGAAGCGCGGCAGCGCGACGATTTCCGCATAGGCCTGGACGAGCCGCAGCGGCTTCAGCCGGCTGCGATCCGGCACGGTCGTCTCCTTGAGGCAGACGGTGGAGAGAAAAACGAGCAGGGCACCGAAGCCGACCATCAGCAGGAATACCGATCGCCAGCCGAAGGCGGCGAGCGCAAGGCCGCCGATCGTCGGACCGAGGGACGGTCCGATCGCCAGGATGATGCCCATCGTGTTGATGATACGGGCCGCGTCACCGCCGTTGAACTGGTCGCGAACGATGGCGCGCGACACGGTGATGCCGACGGAAGCGCCGATACCCTGGATCAGGCGGCCGGCGAGCACCCATTCGACCGTCGGCGCGAAAGCGGCGAGCAACGAACCGGCAAGATAGATGAGGAGGAAGCTCAGCGAGGCGGTCTTGCGGCCGAAGGCGTCGGAGACGGGGCCGGCGACCAGCTGCGCCAGCGCAAAGCCTGCGAAATAGAGCGACAGCGACAGCTTGATCGCCGCTTCCGTGGTGTCGAAGGCGCGTACCAGTTCCGGCATCGCCGGGGTGTAGATCGCCATGGAAATCGGCCCGATCGCCGTCAGCAGGGCGCCGATGATCGTGGTTCGGCGCTCGCTCATCCGAGCGGGGGCAGGCGGCATGTTATCGGCTTTCATCAGGTGCTGTCTGCAGTGCGGCGGAAGGGACGGTCGCCTGGAGGTTGGCGTTGACCAGGACCAGCGCCTCGCGCAGGATCCGGTTGTTTTCCTCGCTCAGGCCTTCGGTCGCCTGGGTGAGGATGACGTTCAGTTCGTTGCGTATCGAACCGATCATCTCGCCGGAAGTCTCGGTGAGTTTGATCCGCTTGGCGCGCCTGTCAGCGGAGCATTGCTGCCGTTCGACCAGTCCGAGCGTCTCCAGCTTGTCGAGATAAGCGCAGAGCGTCATCGGCTCGACCCCCATGCGGGCGGCGATGTCGAGCTGGCGGCTACCGTCGAGATCCGCGATGTTGATCAGGGCGAGGGCTTCTCCGGGGGTCAGTTCCAGGCCCGCCTGGGCGATGCGGCGCTCGAAGGCGGCGCGCAGCAGTCGGGCGCTGTCGATGATCAGGGACCCCAGAATGTCCATATGCTTTTCGGCGCCCTTCGCCTCGTCCTCGAATTTCATAAGGCACCCTTACTATCTTTCGGATGCGAGGCAAGTGGAAAAGGGCGCGCTAGTTGCATTGACACCGGTAAAACCTGCGGCGAGATTGTCGCAGCCTTCCGACGGAGTTCACCCATGTCCTCATCGCTGCTTGCCGGCGCCTTTTTTGCGGCGCTTGCCTATACTCTCATTCCCGGGCCGGCATTCCTGGCCCTGCTCGGCATCGGTGCCGGGCAGGGAAGGCAGGCCGGTGCCTTCTTCATGGGCGGCCATCTGGCGGGAGACGTCCTCTGGTCCGGGCTGGCGCTGGTGGCAATCATCGGCGCCAAGACGGTCGGTACCACCCTCTTCGACATACTCGGGGTTTTCTGCGGCCTCTATCTCGGCTGGATCGGCTGGAGCGCATTGCGGGCGAAGCCGAAGGGGGATGGCGGCGCTTTGGTGACGGTCGAAAAGCCGCTGCGGCGCGGGCTGATCTTCGGGCTGACCAATCCGAAGGGCTATCCGGTGGCGCTGGCGACGTTCACGGCACTGCTTGCGAGTTCAGCCGATGTGCTGGATTTCAGCGCGCTGCCGCTTCTTCTCGCCGTGTCACTGATCGGGTTCCTGACGGCCGATCTGGTGCTGATCGGGGTTATCGGCGCCAGCGTGGTGCGGCGGTTCTATCGCAAACACGAGAGGGTGATCGTCCGGCTTTCCGGCCTGCTGTTCATCGGCTTTGCGGTGCAGGCGCTCTGGCACTCGGCACCGGGCCTGTTCGGCTACCGGCGGGCCTGAAGGTGGGATGCGGCTAAGCTCGGCCGATCAGACTTCGATGAAAGCCATGACCGCGCGAAGCACGTTGGCGCGGGGCGTATCGCCGAGCGACATGGCGATTTCAAGCTGGTTGCGGTAATAGTCGTGGAAGTTGAAGCCGGTTTCGTCGGTGACCTGCGACAGGTCCATTAGCTGTCCCTGAGCATCGACGGCGTGTGTTGGAAGTTCTTCGGACAGCGTTATGTATGTGTCCTGGTCGATCTTGCCGGCCTGATAGTTTTCAAGCGCGAGCGCGCGCAGATCGCGCGGGGTGATCGCCGAAAAATCAATCGGCGATTCATCCGTGTCGGGCACCTGAAAGGTGATCTGGCTCTGCCGACTTCCATGCTCGGAGGATTTCTCGACCTTGTTGTTTCGAGAGTGGTCTCTTTGCAGTAAGTTGGTAGACCAGCGCAAGGAACTGATTTCCATGGCTATATCCTGTTTCATCGGATACTGCGCCAAAACTACCTTTGATTACTGCACTGCGTCAAATGGTTAATAACCGTTAATTATTGTGTATGATTTCTTGCTGAAAGACGAAAATTGGCGGGCGCATACCCATTGGCGCCGCCTTCTCCTATATGAATGGCGACGCATCGTTATGAAGGATATATATTCATGTCTTCTAATCTTCTGGTGAATCCCGCTCTGGTGGACTGGAACGGCCATCATGGCCTGCCGCGTTTCGATCAGGTGAAGGACGAGGATTTTGCTCCCGGCTTCGACGCAGCGCTTGCCGCCCACGAAGCGGAGATCGATGCGATCGCCGACAATCCGGAAGAGCCGACCTTTACCAATACCATCGTGGCTCTGGAGACTGCGGGCGACGAGCTGTCGCGTGTTTCGTCGCTGTTCTGGGGCAAGGCCGGCGCCCACACCAACGAGAATATTCAGGCACTTGAGCGCGAGATCGCGCCAAAAATGTCCCGCCATTATTCGAAGATCGGCATGAATGCGGCCCTGTTTGCCCGCATCGACACCCTCTGGGACAATCGCAAGGAACTGGGCCTGACGCTCGAGGAAGAGCGCGTGCTGGAACGTCACTGGAAGGGCTTTGTCAAGGCCGGTGCAAAGCTCGCCAAGGCCGAGCAGGAACGGCTTGCCGATATCAACGAGAAGCTCGCCGGGCTTGGCGCCAAGTTCGGCCAGAACGTGCTGGGCGACGAGAAGAGCTGGTCGCTGAAATTGTCCGACGAGGCCGAGCTTGAGGGTCTTCCGGCGTTCCTGCGGGATGCCATGGCATCCGCGGCCCGTGAACGCGGCGAGACGGACGGTTACATGGTGACGCTGTCGCGCTCGATCATAGAGCCGTTCCTGACCTTCTCAACCCGCCGGGATCTGCGCGAACAGGCTTTCAAGGCATGGGCGGCGCGCGGACAAAACGGCGGCGACACCGACAATCTCGGGATCGTGCGCGAAACGCTGGCGCTGCGGGCGGAAAAGGCAAAACTGCTCGGATACGAAAACTTCGCCGCCTACAAACTCGACAACACGATGGCAAAGACATCGGATGCGGTGAATACGCTGCTCCGTCAGGTGTGGGACAAGGCGCGCACCAAGGCGCTGGAGGAAGAGGCAAGCCTTGGCGGGCTGATCGCCGAGGAGGGCAAGAACCACGAGGTCATGCCGTGGGACTGGCGTTATTATGCCGAGAAGCTGCGCCAGCGGACTTTCGATTTCTCCGAAACCGAGCTGAAGCCCTATCTGCAGCTCGAAAAGATCATCGAAGCTTGCTTCGATGTCGCCGAGCGCCTGTTCGGCATCAAGGCCGTCGAGGTGAAGGGTGTTTCGGCCTACCATCCCGACGTGCGGGTGTTCGAGGTCCGCGACCGGGACGGTTCTCTAAAAGCGCTGTTCCTCGGCGACTATTTCGCCCGGTCCTCGAAGCGCTCCGGCGCCTGGATGAATTCTCTCCAGTCGCAGCATAAGTTGCCGCTGAAGAACGGCGCGACAGGCGAGCTGCCGATCATCTACAACGTCTGCAATTTCGCCAAGCCCGCCGAAGGCAAGCCGGCCTTGTTGTCGCTCGACGATGCCCGCACCCTGTTCCACGAATTCGGCCACGCACTGCACGGCATGCTGTCGGATGTCACCTATCCGTCGGTCTCCGGCACCGGCGTGTCGCGCGATTTCGTCGAGCTGCCGTCGCAGCTTTACGAGCACTGGCTGACGGTGCCGGAAATCCTCGAGAAATATGCCGTGCATTACGAAACCGGCAAGCCGATGCCGAAGGCGCTGCTCGACAAGGTGCTGGCGGCCCGCACCTTCAACGCCGGCTTCGCGACGGTGGAATTCACCTCCTCGGCGCTGGTGGACATGGCGTTTCATACCCGCGGAGCGGTCGAAGATCCGATGGCGGTGCAGAAGGAAGTGCTCGACGAGATCGGCATGCCGGCCTCGATCGTCATGCGCCACGCGACGCCGCATTTCCAGCACGTGTTCTCGGGCGACGGCTATTCGGCGGGCTACTATTCCTACATGTGGTCGGAAGTGCTCGATGCGGACGCCTTCTCCGCCTTCGAGGAAACCGGCAACGCCTTCGATCCGGTCATGGCCCGCAAGCTCAAGAACAACATCTATTCCGTCGGGGGCTCGATCGATCCGGAGGAGACCTACAAGGCCTTCCGCGGAAAGTTGCCGGACCCGAAGGCGATGCTGAAGAAAAAGGGCCTCGCGATGGTCGAGGAACTTTCCGGCAGCGACGCCTGAGCGGTTGCGATCCAGGTCTTGCGGGATGAGACAGGGCCGAAGATTTGCCAATCATCGGCCTGTCATATGGCGGTCGTAAAACCGTAGCGCCGGATCGCAACATCGATCTGGCGGCAGCCACGCAGGGGTCGATCTGGCTCGGCGTGGCCATGGCTTTCATTGCAATCGTGGCTACCGCCTTCCTGCTCTCCTCTTGCCACCCTCGTGAGGCGCCGCGGGCTGGTGGCGAAACAGCCATCAACCATCATCGCGCTCACCCCTTTCGCAAATGCGAAAAACAGGGTATGAGGCCGCAAAACGAATTGGGTGCCGCCTCCCGTTGCCGCGCCAAGAGCTCAGAGATTCAAAACATGAAAATGCGAAATATCGCGATCATCGCACACGTCGACCATGGGAAGACCACTCTTGTCGACGAACTCCTGAAGCAGTCCGGCTCGTTCCGTGAAAATCAGCGCACCACCGAGCGCATGATGGACAGCAACGATCTCGAAAAAGAGCGCGGCATCACCATTCTTGCCAAGGCGACCTCGATCGAGTGGAAGGGCGTTCGCGTCAACATCGTCGATACCCCCGGCCACGCCGACTTCGGCGGTGAAGTCGAGCGCATCCTGTCGATGGTGGACGGCGCGATCGTTCTGGTCGACTCGTCCGAAGGCCCGATGCCGCAGACCAAGTTCGTGGTCGGCAAGGCGCTGAAGGTCGGCCTTCGCCCGATCGTCGCGATCAACAAGATCGACCGTCCGGACGGCCGCCACGAGGAAGTCATCAACGAAGTCTTCGACCTGTTCGCCAATCTCGACGCTACCGACGAACAGCTCGATTTCCCGATCCTCTACGGTTCCGGTCGCGATGGCTGGATGAACGTCAATCCGGAAGGTCCGAAGGATCAGGGTCTTGCCCCGCTTCTCGATCTCGTCCTGAAGCACGTTCCCGAGCCGAGCGTCGGTGAAGAAGACGGCGCGTTCCGCATGATCGGCACGCTGCTGGAAGCCAACCCCTTCCTCGGCCGCATCATCACCGGCCGTATCCATTCCGGCTCGATCAAGCCGAACCAGCCCGTCAAGGTGCTCTCCCAGGATGGCAAGACGGTCGAAACCGGCCGTATCTCCAAGATCCTCGCCTTCCGCGGCATCGAGCGTACGCCGATCGACGAAGCGCATGCGGGCGATATCGTCGCCATCGCCGGCCTCTCAAAGGGCACTGTCGCCGACACGTTCTGCGATCCTTCGGTCACCGAGGCGCTGCATGCACAGCCTATCGACCCGCCGACCGTCACCATGTCCTTCCTCGTCAACGACAGCCCGCTTGCCGGCACCGAAGGCGACAAGGTGACGAGCCGCGTCATCCGCGACCGCCTGTTCAAGGAAGCCGAAGGCAATGTCGCGCTGAAGATCGAGGAAGCCGAGGGCAAGGATTCGTTCTACGTTTCCGGCCGTGGCGAATTGCAGCTCGCCGTGCTGATCGAAACCATGCGTCGCGAAGGCTTCGAGCTTGCCGTGTCGCGTCCGCGCGTCGTCATGCACAAGTCCGAGGACGGCACGCTGATGGAGCCGATCGAAGAAGTCGTCATCGACGTCGATGAAGAACATTCCGGCGTCGTCGTGCAGAAGATGTCCGAGCGCAAGGCCGAACTCTCCGAGCTTCGCCCGTCGGGCGGCAGCCGCGTCCGCCTGGTATTCTTCGCGCCGACCCGCGGCCTGATCGGCTACCAGTCGGAACTTCTGACCGATACCCGCGGCACGGCGATCATGAACCGCCTGTTCCACGACTATCAGCCCTACAAGGGTGAAATCGGCGGCCGCACCAACGGCGTGCTTCTGTCCAACCAGGCCGGCGAAGCCGTTGCCTATGCGATGTTCAACCTGGAAGACCGCGGCCCGATGATCATCGAGCCGGGCGAAAAGGTCTATATGGGCATGATCATCGGCATTCACAGCAGAGACAACGACCTCGAGGTCAATGTCCTCAAGGGCAAGCAGCTGACCAACATCCGCTCTGCCGGCAAGGACGAAGCCGTTCGTCTGACCCCGCCGATCCGCATGACGCTCGACCGCGCTCTCTCCTGGATTCAGGACGACGAGCTGATGGAAGTGACGCCGAAGAACATCCGGCTGCGCAAGACCTATCTCGACGCCAACGACCGCAAGCGCTTCGGCAAGGCGAAGATCGCCTGATTTCGACAGCATGCTCTGAGCCTTTCAAAAACCCGGCAGAAATGCCGGGTTTTTTCTGTGCCTGAGACCCGTCCGCCCTTGTCGCAAAGGTTAAAAACACGTTAACGTTGCCTCGTCGTCCACATGAGAAGTCTGTGGGCAATCCGTTCTACGCATATTGGCGGAATGGCGGATCGCCTGCTTCAGGGCCTAGAGTAAGCGTTATGAAAACGTTGTCGATCGATGTCCGGCGGGCCGAACCGCAAGACGCCCGCGCCATATCCGAGGCGCATCGCCAGGCGTGGACTCAGGCCTATGCGGGGCTCATTCCCCACAAGCCGCTGACCCAGATGCTGGAGCGCCGGGGCGAGGCCTGGTGGCGCAAGGCGACGCGCGGTCCGGCCACGCTGCTGGTCCTCGATGTCGCCGACCAGGTCGCCGGTTACGCCACGATCGGGCTGAGCCGGGCTCGCGCACTGCCTTATGACGGCGAGATCTACGAGATCTATCTGCGCCCCGAATTTCAGGGCATCGGCCTTGGTCGCCGCCTTTTCGGCGAAAGCCGCCGGCTCCTGAAGTCGCTCGGCTGCGAAGGCCTGGTCGTCTGGTGCCTGGAGGACAGCGAGCATGCGGCGCGTTTCTTCCGTCGGCATGGCGGCGTGGATCTTGCCGAAGGCATGGAAGATTTCGGCGGCACGCAGCTTCGCAAGATCGGTTTCGTCTGGTCCTGAACTGCCGGACGGGAATTATCCTGGAATTTGAACGTTTTCTAATGTTGCAGCGCGTGCGGCAGTTTAACAATGACGCAAAGCCTTGTTGCCTTGCAGCATGATTCCCGCTATCGACGCATAACTTTGTCGAACCTCATCGGGGACTAGAATGCGTATCGATGCAATTTCCGTTGGCAAGAATCCGCCTGAAGACGTCAACGTCATCGTTGAAGTGCCGGTCGGCGGCCAGCCGATCAAGTACGAAATGGACAAGGAAGCCGGCGCCCTCGTCGTCGACCGGTTCCTCTACACGCCGATGACCTATCCGGGCAATTACGGCTTCGTACCGCACACGCTCTCGGAAGACGGCGACCCGATCGACGTCCTCATCTGCAACACCCGTCCGCTGGTTCCGGGCTGCGTCATCAACGTGCGGCCGATCGGCGTGATGATCATGGAAGACGACGGCGGCAAGGACGAAAAGATCATCGCCGTGCCGGTTCCGAAGCTCACCCAGCGCTACGACAAGATCAAGAACTACACCGACATGCCCGAGATCACGCTGAAGCAGATCGAGCATTTCTTCGAGCACTACAAGGATCTGGAGCCCGGCAAGTGGGTGAAGATCGGCGGCTGGCAGAATGTCGATGTGGCGAAGACGCTGATCGTCGAAGCCATCGAGCGCTACAAGGCCCAGAAGTAAGCCGTCAGGCTTTCAGAAGCTTTTCAAGTTTTTCAGCCAAATCCTCCGGGTTGCCATCGACCCGGAGGATTTTTTTGCGCGCGGTTTCGCCCGACAGGATCGAAATGGAGGATTTGGGGAGACGGAACGTATCGGCCAGCAGCAGGATCAGCGCCTTGTTGGCCTTGCCGTCCTCCGGCACGGCGGTGACGCGAGCCTTCAGGAAGACCTCGCCATCGGCGCCAGTCTCCACGCCGTCGACGGCATTGCGGCCCGAATTCGGCGTGAGCCGGATTGCGAGCCGCAGATGATCGGAATGCCTGCTATAGGGACCGCTCACGCAAACAGCGGATAGATCGACGTCCACATCAGCGAGCGGATGAAGAAGATGATCAGGAGCAGGATGACCGGCGAGATGTCGATGCCGCCGAGATCCGGCATGATGCGACGGATCGGCCGCAGCACCGGGTCGGTGACGTTGAACAGGAAACGGCCGATCGCATCGACGAACTGGTTTCTCGAATTGATGACGTTGAAGGCATAGAGCCACGAGAAGATGGCGCTGGCAATCAGCACCCAGGTATAGAGGTTCAAGGCCAAATCGATGGTCTGAAACAGGGCGAGCATTAACGTCTCCATTTCTTTGTTGACAGACATGTAGACATTGACGAACTAACGAGCAAGTGCCGTGTCCGGGGCTCTCCCGATTCATGTTTAACGGGTGCCGGGCATAATGCCGGCGTCCGGCTCCGCTGAAAGTGCTGCCTCATGTCCATTTCTGCCACGGGCGATCGTTTCGCCGCCTTCCGGCACTCATCCTATACTCGCTTCTTCTTTTCCCGGCTTTTCTCGGCTTTCGCGATCCAGATCATCAGCGTCGCGGTCGGCTGGCAGATGTATGACGAAACCGGCAATCCGCTCTATCTCGGCCTGATCGGGCTTTTCCAGTTCCTGCCGTCGCTGCTCCTGATCCTCGTCACGGGCTCGGTCGCCGACCGCTATAACCGCCGTGTGATCGTGGCAGCCTGCATGGTGGTCGGGGCGCTTTGCGCCGGTGCGCTTCTGGCGCTTACCGCCACGCATTCCTTTGCGCCCTGGCCGGTGTTCGGCATCCTGATCGTGTTCGGGATCGAACGCGCCTTCATGGGGCCGGCAGTCCAGTCGCTCGGGCCGAACCTGGTGCCGGAACGGGATCTGCCGAATGCGGTCGCCTGGAACTCCTCGTCCTGGCAGACGGCGGCGATCCTCGGCCCGGTGGCAGGCGGCCTGCTTTACGGCGTCAGCGCGGTTGCCGCCTATTCGGTCGCACTGGCCTTCCTCATGCTCGCCGGCGCCCTGGTCTTCATGATCCCGAAGCCTCCGCAGCGCAATGCTGCGGAAAAAGTGAGCTGGGGCCAGATTCTCGCCGGTTTCCACTTCATTTCGCAGGAGAAGATCGTGCTCGGAGCAATCTCGCTCGATCTCTTCGCCGTTCTTCTCGGTGGCGCCGTGGCGCTGATGCCGATCTTTGCGCGTGACATTCTCGAACTCGGCCCCTGGGGCCTCGGCATGCTGCGGGCAGCACCGGGCGTCGGGGCGATCATCGTCGCGATCTACCTCGCCTTCTATCCGATCCGCCACCATGCCGGCATTGCGATGTTCGTCGGCGTCGGGCTGTTCGGGGTCGGCACGCTGATCTTCGGTCTCTCAGTGACGCCCTGGCTGTCGATCTCGGCACTGATGCTGATGGGTGCGTCGGACATGATCTCGGTCTATGTGCGCGAGACGCTGATCGCGCTCTGGACGCCGGACGAAGTGCGCGGCCGGGTCAACGCCGTCAACATGGTGTTCATCGGCGCGTCCAACGAGCTCGGGGAGTTCCGGGCGGGTACGATGGCCTCGATCTTCGGCGCCGTGCCGGCCGTGGTGATCGGCGGTATCGGCACGCTCGGGGTTGCGATCATCTGGTCGATGAGCTTCCCGAAGCTGCGCCGGATCGACAGCCTCGAAGCGCCGGATCGGGAAGAGAGATCGCCTCAGCCGGCCTGAAGCGCCCGCTGGCAAGTACCAGCGTTTCAACAACGCCTCAGTCTCCTACCTGATCGTCTCCTGCGGTTGCGCGGGCGGCGGCCTGCTGGCGCTCCAGAACCCTGTCGCGCGCCGATACGCCCAGAAGATCGGCGATCCTCCAGATCACGTGGTCTTCGATCTCGCTGCGCTGGCCATCGGCATAGACGATATCCCAGAGGATGCCGAGAAGCTCGACACGGTCTTCTCCGTTGACGAGATGCTTTCTGAGATCGGACGTGAAGCGGTAATAATCAACCGCCTCGCTGCCGGCCTGGTGGCCGATTTCGATCAGCGCCTTCAGGCGGTCCTCGCTGAGGTCGTAGCGCTCGCGCAGCAGGTCGCGAAACTTCTGCTGTTCCTGATCGGAAATGTTGCCGTCCGCCTCCATGACCTGGAAACAGAGCGCGACGAAAGCCACCCGCGGATCATCGGGTGCGAATTCTTGCGTATGGTGGGATCCGGTCAGCGTGTGGAGGAAAGCCTGAATGCGATCTAACATCTATCTCCAGGCCCTCGCCATTCTTAAAAGAGCCGGAGCCTCGTTGAGGGCTGCCCGGCGTCGGGATCTTTCACACCCGGATCATCGGGCGGACGCCCGAAAAAGGGAACGGGCTCCTCCCCATTTTCAGGGGGTTTTCCGTCCCTCGGCGTCACATTCGCGGTCGCTGGTGTTTTTGCTGCAACAGCTAACTCCTTCCGGGGCGGCTTTGCCTCCTGCGCAGCAGGCTTGACGAGGATCGGCCTCGGTGCCTCCTCGGCACGCGGCTCAGCCGCCACGTTAGTTGCCGGAGGCACCTGATTTGCAGGCGGCGCAACGCTGACGGGCGGCAGGCTGGCGATTGCAGTATCGGCTGCGAGCGAACCTTCTTCCACCGGGCCTTCGAGCTGGTCGAACGGCGCCTTCCACTCGAAGGCGTCCAGCCGGCCGGTGACCGGCGACAGCGGCAGCCATTTTTCCGAAACGAAACCGTCGGCCACCCAGGCCGGATCACGCGGGGCGCGCAGCGCCTGCGCCATCCAGTGGCGAACGCGGCCCTGGTCGCCGGTTTCGGCTTCCTCGATGTCGGCGAGGAGCAGGTAGACGGCCTCGCGAGGCTGCATGCGGGCGGCGGCTTCCGCCTTGGCCCGTGCCTTCTTGAACTGCTGGGCGTCGAGCGCCGCCTGGGCGACGGCCAACAGCGATTCGATATTGTTGGGCCGTATCGCCTCGAGCTTTTCGGCGCGTTTCAGCCGATCGACGGTGCTGTCGCCACTGCGGGCGCGGATATAGGCGCCGGCGATTTCCGGGTGCGGGCCGAGCTTCCAGACACCTTCGAGGGTGGAGGCTGCCTTGCGGACATTATCCTCGCGCAGCCAGGCCTTGGCGGCAATGACGGCGGCGGGCACGAGATCCTTGGCGAGCTTCAGCGCTGCCATGGCATCATCGCGGGCGCCCTTGGGATCGCCTTCCAGCCGGTCGTTTGCCTTGGCGGTCAGGAGCACTGCCTTCCAGCGTTCGGCCTGCGGCTTTTCAAGAATATTGGCCATGCGCTGCTGGTCGAGCAGGCGGATCGCATCGTCCCAGCGGCCGGACTGGCTGCGGGATTCGAGCGTCGCCTGGGCGGCCCAGGGCAGGTAGGGCGCGTGTTCGACGGCCTTTTCGGCATATTGGCGGGCGGCCTCGTTGGCGCCGAGCCGGCGGGCCTCCATGTAGAGGCCGCGCAAGCCGAGTTCGCGGGTTTCCGGATCCTCGGCCATCTGCTCGAATTTCTTGCGCGCTTCGTCGTGCTTGCCTTCGATGAGCGCCGCCTGGGCTTCGAGGAGATGGATCAGCGGTTCCTGGTCTGCGCTGATCAGTCCGCGGGTGCGCAGACTCATCTTGCGGGCAAGCAGCGCATTGCCGGCGCCGGCGGCGATCAGGCCGGTCGACAGCGCCTGGTACCCGCGGTCCCGCTTGCGGGCGCGAAAATAGCGGCGGACGGAATAGGGAGAGGTCCAGATTACGCCGACGATCCACCAGAGGAGCATCGCGGCGCCGATCAGCGCGACCATGGCGGTGGCGGCCACCATCAGGCTGGTTTCGATCAGGTGGTCCTGCCAGGTGATGGAAATCAGGCCGGGGCGATCCGCAAGCCAGGAGAAACCCCAGCCGAGAGCCAGCACCACAACGAGAAAAATGAAAAGTCTGACCATCCGGTTCTTCCGTCCTCAGCCTTGGGTGCCGGCGACGGCGCGCGACAGCGTTCCGCCCACGAGATTTTCCACCTGAATGCGGGCATCGAGCTTCTGCTTGAAATCGCGCGAGACGGCCTTTGCCGGTTCCGGCAGCGCGTCCCATTCGCGGGCGGAGGCCTGGAGATTGCCGTTGCGCAGCGCATTCTCCATGCGGGCGACGATCGCATCCGGCGTTTCGCCCTGGACATCGCCGACGCGCCGGACCTTGACGACCGACAGTGCGGAAGAAAGCAGCCGGCCGGCAATGCCTTCGTTCGGGTCCCGCTGGGCGGTTGCCTCCAACATCGCATCGGCGATGCGGGGGAAGTCGCGCTGCAGTTCAGCACGGGCGGGCACACCTGCGGAGGCAAATTTCTGCAGGTCGGCGACCGCCGGATCATCGCCGGCGACAGTCTTGAAGGTCTGCAGTTCGGTCTCGAACGGGCCGCCGCGATCGATGCCGGCCTTGAGGGCTGCGGCTGCCACCGCACGGGCGACCTGCTGTTCCGGGCCGCGATCGTTCAGCTTGGCTTCGGCCTGGTCGAGGCGCTGGGCCAGGCTGGAATCGGCGCCTGCGGCCGACTGGACGGTGGCTCGAAGCCGGTCGATCTCGGCCTTCAGCGCGGCAAGCGCCTGCTCGCTTGCGCCATTCGATGTCCGGGGGGCTGCCTCAAGGGCGGCGACGCGGCTGGCGAGTGCGGCATCCGGGGCGGCCGCGGTTGCAGGCCGGTTTCTCAGGGCAGCAATTTCCTGGCGCAGTTCGGCGATCTCGGAGGAGATACCGGCGGTGTTCGGGGCCGCCGGCGCGGGTCGGGCGGCCGGGAGGTAACCGGCATATTGCATGCTGCCGGCCAGCAGCAGCGCGACCAGGCCGCCGAAAATACCGGCGGCGATCAGCGTCGAGGTGGCAGGGCTTGGGCGCAGGGGTGCGGCAGGCGTCGGCTCCGGTTCGGGCGCCACGGTCGCGGGCTGCGGGTCGCTCTGGGCGGCGGCGGACCAAGGGTCGTCATAACGCGGCTCGCCTGCGGCCGAAGCGCTGGATGTAGGCTCTTCCGCGGGCTCGGGCTTGGCCGGTTCTTCGGCGCTTGCGGAAACGTCCTCGGTGGGTTCGGTCGCGCTCACCACATCATCGGTGTCATTGCTGCGGACAGGTTCGGCGACCACATCCGATTGCTCGGCGGTCAGGTCGATCGTGACCGGTTCCTTATCTGTCTTGGATCGGCGGGGTGGTTGTTCCGGTACCATCTCGACCTCTTTTTGCATGCGCTCACAGGAAACTAGTGGGTGGATCATCTGAAAGAAAGGGGCGGGCGGGATTTTGGCGACACACCTCGACTAAAGGAGTGCGAAAATCCCGTCTTCGTCAGGGTGGCTGGCGATCTTGATATTTCTATGAAATTCCCGGGGAATGATTTCGGCCACATTGTCGCTGAGGCAAACGAACTGGACGGATGCAAGTTCCTTCAGGTGCGGCGCAGCAAGATTGCAGAAAAGCCGGGCGTTTTCGCGCGAATAAAGAAGCACGGCATCCGCCGACGGACCGAGCAGGGCGTTACGGATGAAAACTTCATCGTAGGCTATGGGTGTCATTTCATAGACTTCGGCAGCAACGAACGGCACACCCTTCGCCTGCAGGCCGTCCTCGAACTTCGGCGAGCGAGGCTTGCCCGCGAGATAGAGCAGGGGCGTATCGAGATCCGATGCATAGCCGGCAATGAGTTGGGCGAGTTCGGCCCCCGTTCCGGAGCCAGGGCGAATATTCCGGAAGCCGGCATCTTTAGCCGCCTTCGCCGTCGTTTCCCCGACGGCGTAGAGGGTTTGGTCGAGGTAGGGGGGCAGGTTTTCGCCCAGCAAGGACAGCACCCGGACGGCTTCGGCGCTGGTGACGGCGAGCGCGGCATGCGGGCCGGCGAGCGCTGCTGTGGCAACGTCCGGATGATGGATCGCCTTGGTCAGCGGCAGCAGGACCGGCTGATGGCCGAGGTTTTGCAGCCGTTCGGCGGTGCGACGGGCCGAGTTTTCGGGGCGGGTGACGACGACCCGCATGGCGTTACGACCAGCCTTCGAAGAAGTCGGTGCCGGCCGCCGCGCGGACCGTTTCGCCCGCCTGCCGCCCGAGCTTTTCCGCGTTGGCCCGTTTGCCTTCGGTCTCGATCGAATGTTCCTTGCGGCCATCCGGCGTCAGGATGAGCCCCGAGAATTTCAGATGGTCGCCCTCGCAGATGGCATAACCGCCGATCGGGGTGCGGCAGGAACCGTCGAGCGCGGCCAGGAAGGCGCGTTCGCAGGAGACGGCGTCGTAGGTCGGCCGGTCGTTGATCGGGTCGAGCAGCGCGTCGATGCGCGCATCCCCGATCCGGCTTTCGACGCAGATCGCGCCCTGTGCCGGGGCCGGAGGAAAATCCTCCGGGTCGAGCAGTTCGGTGACGACGTCTTGCTTGCCGAGGCGCTTCAGGCCGGCATAGGCGAGCAGGGTAGCATCCACCTGGCCTTCGTCCAGCTTGCGCAGCCGGGTTTCTACGAGGCCGCGGAAGGTGATGACGTTGATATCCGGCCGGATGCGACGGATCAGCGCCTGGCGGCGCAGCGACGAGGAACCGACGGTGGCGTGATCGGGAAGCGCGGCGAGTGTATGGGCCGTGCGGCCGATGAAGGCGTCGCGAAAATCCTCACGCGGCAGGTAGGCGGCGAGGCGCAGGCCGTCGGGCAGCTTGGTCGGCATGTCTTTCGAGGAATGGACGGCGAAATCGAGGTCGCCGGAGATCAGGCCTTCCTCCAGTTCCTGGGTGAACAGGCCCTTGCCGCCGAGCTCGGTCAGCGCCCGGTCGGTGATCCGGTCGCCGGTGGTCGATAGCACGACGATCTCGAACATATCCTCCGGCAGGCCATGCGCTGCCATCAGCCGCGCGCGGGTTTCGGAAGCCTGGGCGAGCGCCAGCGGGCTGCCGCGCGTACCGATCCGGAAAGGTTTTGTTTGCATCCGCGTCATTCCATTGTTACCGGAGGCTTTCGTAGACCGGTTTAACCGGCATCGCAATTATCGATAGGCGTATGGCGACCTTTCTTCGCATCCTTGGCATCGAAACTAGCTGCGACGAGACGGCGGCTTCCGTGGTCGCGCGCCATGAGGACGGCCGCGGCGAAATACTCTCGGACATCGTGCTCTCCCAGCTCGACGAACACAGCGCCTATGGCGGCGTCGTGCCGGAGATTGCCGCGCGTGCGCATGTGGAAGCACTGGACGGGCTGATCGAGGAGGCGCTCTCCCGCGCCAACGTCTCGCTCGACGATATCGATGCGGTGGCTGCGACGTCCGGGCCTGGCCTGATCGGCGGCCTGATCGTCGGGCTGATGACGGCGAAGGCGATCGCCCGGGCCGCCGGTAAGCCCTTGCTGGCGATCAACCACCTCGAAGGCCACGCGCTGACGGCGCGGCTGACCGACGGGCTTGCCTTTCCCTACCTTATGCTGCTCGTCTCCGGCGGTCACACCCAACTGGTGCTGGTGCGCGGCGTCGGTGAATACGAGCGCTGGGGCACGACGATCGACGATGCGCTGGGCGAAGCTTTCGACAAGACGGCAAAACTGCTGGGGCTTCCCTATCCCGGCGGGCCGGCTGTCGAAAAGGCGGCGCTGAAGGGCAATCCGGATCGGTTCTCGCTGCCGCGGCCGCTGGTCGGCGAGGCGCGGCTTGATTTCTCCTTCTCCGGCCTCAAGACGGCGGTGCGGCAGGCAGCAACCGAGATCGCGCCCTTGAGCGACCAGGATGTCGCCGATATCTGCGCCTCATTCCAGAAGGCGATTTCCCGGACGCTGCGCGACCGCATCGGCCGCGGGCTGGCGCGCTTCAAACAGGAATTCTCACATCTCGATGTCGACCGGGCGCTGGTAGTGGCCGGCGGGGTCGCCGCCAACCAGGAGATCCGCCGCACGCTGCAGGCGCTGTGCATCGAGAACGGCTTTCGTTTCATCGCGCCGCCGCTGCGGCTCTGCACCGACAATGCGGCGATGATCGCCTGGGCGGGGCTGGAGCGGATGGCGGAAGATCTGCCGGCCGATGGGCTCGACGTGGCGCCGCGTTCGCGCTGGCCGCTTGACAAGGATGCCAAGACCCTGCTCGGCTCCGGCAAACGAGGGGCCAAGGCATGAGTGCGCGGGAACGGATCGTCGTCATCGGAGCCGGCGCTTTCGGCACCGCACTTGCCACGGTGATCGCACTGGAGGGCCGTCATCCGGTGACCCTGATCGGCCGCGACCCTTCGCTGATGAGCGATTTGCGCGATGACCGGGTGCATGACGCGGCACTTCCCGGTGTGCCCTTGCCGGATGCGCTGGAGTTTTCCGCCGAGCCGGACGCGATCGGCGAGGCTAGCCTAGTGCTTTTCGCCATGCCTTCGCAGGCACAGGCGGATGCGGCGCGGCACTACGGGCCTTATCTTGGCGAAGGCGCCGTCGTCGTCACCTGCGCCAAGGGCATCGACAAATCGTCCGGCCGGCTGCTGACCGAGGTGCTGGAGGCGGAATTGCCGCATCATGCGGTCGCCGTTCTCTCAGGTCCGGGTTTTGCGGCCGATATCGCACGCGGCCTGCCGACGGCGATGGCGATTGCGGCGGACGATCAGGCACTGGCGGAACGGCTCGCCAATGCGCTCTCCAGCCGAACGTTCCGGCTTTACGCCTCGAACGACCGGATCGGCGTGCAACTCGGCGGGGCGCTCAAAAACGTGCTCGCCATCGCCTGCGGCATCATCGAAGGCGCAGGGCTTGGGGAGTCGGCGCGGGCCGCATTGATCTCACGCGGTCTTGCGGAGATGTCGCGGCTGATCGAAGCGATGGGCGGCAAGGCGGATACGGTGCGGGGCTTGTCAGGCCTCGGCGACCTGGTGCTGACCGGTACCAGCCATCAATCGCGCAATCTGCGTTTCGGCATTGCGCTTGGCCAAAGTGGCGGGAGTTGGGGCGATCCCTCGGAAACAGTTGGCGGGCCGCTGGTCGAGGGTGCCTTTGCGGCCTCCGTCGCCGCGAAGCTCGGCGAAAAATTCTCCGTCGACCTGCCGGTCACCAATGCGGTGGCTGCGATCATCGACGGCAGGCTCGATATCATGATGGCCATGGAACAGCTGATGACCCGGCCGATCACCACCGAATAAGATCATTCCCCCAATAGGATCATGCAAGGAGAAACTGATGCTGTTTGCGTTTCTGTGCACCGACAAGCCCGGCCATCTGAACGTCCGGATGGAAACCCGCCCTGCCCATCTGGAGCATCTGAACAAGCTCAATGCCGAGGGCGTGCTGAAGTTCGCCGGCCCGTTCCTTGATGACGATGGCAAGCCGAACGGCAGCCTCGTGGTCGTCGAAGCCGCCGACATGGCCGCTGCCCGCACGATCGCCGAAGCCGATCCCTATTATCACGCCGGCCTGTTCGAGAAGGTCGAAGTGAAGGCCTGGAACTGGGTTTTCAACAAGCCGGAGTGAGGCGACAGATGGCGTATTGGCTTTACAAATCCGAACCGTCCTCCTGGTCCTGGGAACAGCAGAAGGCGGCGGGCGAAAAGGGCACCGAGTGGACGGGCGTGCGCAACTATCTGGCGCGCAACAACATGCGGGCCATGAAGATCGGCGACAAGGGCTTCTTCTACCACTCGAATGACGGGCTGGAGATCGTCGGCATCGTCGAGGTCTGCGCGCTGTCGCATCCCGATTCGACGGCCAAGGGCGATCCCAAGTGGGATTGCGTCGATATCCGTGCCGTGACCGACGTGCCGACGCCGGTAACGCTGAAGGATATCAAGGCCAATCCGAAGTTCGAGAAGATGTCGCTGGTGACCTCGATGCGGCTTTCGGTGCAGCCGGTGACCGACGAGGAATATTTCGAGATCTGCCGGCTCGGCGGTCTCGACAATCCGCCGCGTTAACCTAAGGTGAGGGTTGTGCGGAGTGTTGGCTGCACGCCAAGCGATTTTAGGGGGCTTCAATGGGGTCGTTCAGCATTTGGCACTGGTTGATAGTCATTATTTGGTTGGTTGTGTTTGGTTGGCCAATCGCGAAAATTCTGAGGCGAATGGGCTTTTCAGGCTGGTGGACCGTCATCGCATTTGTTCCGCTGGTCAATATCATTGGCTTGTGGGTCGTTTCTGTCGCCCGTTGGCCCGTCATAGACAGGCAATAAGCGGAAAAATTGAAGACTGATCCCCGGACCTTCATCCTCCAGAACACGGATATCGCCGCGCCGCCGCATGTGCCGGAAATCCGGCTGCATCTGGCGAGCGAGGCGCATGACCTTTGGCTGAAGACAGAGGAGGATCTGGAACAGATCGGCCTGCCGCCGCCCTTCTGGGCGTTTGCCTGGGCGGGGGGCCAAGGGCTTGCCCGCTATATCCTCGACAATCCCGATGTGGTCGCGGGCAGGCGAGTGCTGGATTTTGCCAGCGGCTCCGGGTTGGTGGCGATCGCGGCTGGGCTTGCGGGGGCTGCCGATGTGCTGGCTGCGGATATCGATCCGTGGGCGGAGAGCGCGGTGGCGCTGAATGCCGCAGCCAATGGGGTCGAGATCCAGTTTACGGCCGATGATCAGATCGGCAGGGTAGTCGAGGCGGACGTCATTCTGGCCGGCGATGTTTTTTACGACCGGGATTTTGCGGCGTCGTTAATTCCGTGGTTCATGCGGCTGGCCGGCGAGGGGAAGCTGGTTCTGGTCGGCGATCCTGGCCGCAGCTATCTGCCGAAGGAGCGGCTCGAATCGCTTGCCGTCTATGAGGTGCCGGTGACGAGGGCGCTGGAGGACAGCGAGGTGAAGAAGACGACCGTCTGGCGGTTTGTTTAGCTTCGAGGGGTTGGTAGGGGGATCGGCTTCTCCAGTGCCATACCGGACCTAGTTCCCACCGCGGATGACGCAGACGCCAGCCTCGTAGGCGCAGGCGTGTCCGATCCCGTAGCCGCGCAAGCCGCTGTCCACGTCGATGATCTTGGCCTTCGGTGCGAGCACCACCCCGCCTTCCTGGCCCCACCAGTAATCCTGCGAAAAGTAGCGCGCAAAATGGATGCCGAAGTCGGGGACCGGGCGGGCCTGCAGCGGTCCGCTGAAGATGCCCAGCCGGCGGACGAACGATGCCGTTCCGGTGTAGAAGACGCGAAAGCTCTCCACGTTCGACGTGCGGTCGTCCCGATGTTCCCAGCGATTGCTTCCGAGGCGGTAGACGCTGCTGTCGCGATCGCTCCAACCGTCGCGGGCATTGGCGGCGGATGCGAGCGATGCGAAAAGCGCCGCAGCGATCAGGACAGGCTTGATGCGATTCGCGTTCATGGCGAACTCCGGAGAATATGATTAACGAAAGGTTATCATAAAACGGCTCCCGCCGTCCCGGCGGCAACGAAATCTTTCCAAATCGTAGTTAATGTGACCGCCGGGTTTGAACCACGTCAGCCACGAGAAAGACACAATCGATTAAATTGGAAATCGGTTTGAATTGTTCTTGTCGTCCGACATCCGTGCGATTAAACCACGCCAATGATGCAATGCACATTTCTTCGGCACCGTGCATTGTTGGGCGCCCGCCCTTGATACCGCATACGACGCCGCGAGGTTCCTGATGGCGAATGTGACTAACAACCGGCCCCTGTCGCCGCATCTTCAAATCTACAAGCTGATCCCCACCATGGTCATGTCGATCGTTCACCGCATCACCGGCGGTGCGCTGGCGGTCGGGACCATCCTTCTTGCCTGGTGGCTGATCGCCGCCGCGTCCGGCGAGGCCTATTTCAACTGGATCAGCTGGCTGTTCGGCACCTGGATCGGCCTGCTCGTGCTGTTCGGTTACACTTGGGCGCTGGTTCACCACATGCTCGGCGGCCTTCGCCACTTCATGTGGGACATGGGCCACGGTTTCGACAAGCATTTCAGCACCAAGATGGCGCTCGCGCTGCCGGTCGCCTCGGTCGGTCTGACCGTGGTGATCTGGATCGTTGGCCTGGCCGTCTGAGGGATAACATCATGGATATGCGTACGCCTCTGGGCAAAGTTCGCGGTCTCGGTTCGGCCAAGGATGGCACCGAGCATTTCTGGGTTCAGCGCGTGTCGGCCGTCGCCATGGTGCCGCTGGCCGTCTTCTTCGTCATCTTCCTCATCCGATATGCCGGCGCACCTTACGCCGAAGTCGTCGGCGCGCTTTCCAATCCGATCGTCGCCGTGCTGTTCGGCCTGATGGTGATTGCAGGACTCATCCACATGCGCATCGGCGTGCAGGAAATCATCGCCGACTACGTTCACAACGAGGGCCTGAAGTTCCTCTCGCTGATGCTCAATACATTCTTTGCAATGCTGATCGGCGGGCTCTGTCTTTTCGCCGTTCTGAAAATTGCGTTCGTGGGGTAAAATCATGGCATCCGTCACTCCTCTTGCCCAGAACGGCAAGGCCTACAAATATGTCGATCATTCCTACGACGTGATCGTCGTCGGCGCCGGTGGTGCCGGCCTGCGCGCCACGCTCGGCATGGCCGAACAGGGTTTCAAGACCGCCTGCATCACCAAGGTCTTCCCGACCCGCTCGCACACCGTTGCAGCACAGGGCGGTATTGCCGCGTCGCTGCAGAACATGACGCCGGACTCGTGGCAGTGGCACCTTTACGACACCGTCAAGGGTTCCGACTGGCTCGGCGATGTCGATGCCATGCAGTACATGGTCATGGAAGCGCCGAAGGCCGTCTACGAACTCGAGCATTACGGAGTGCCCTTCTCGCGTAATGAAGAGGGCAAGATCTACCAGCGCCCGTTCGGTGGCCATATGCAGAATTTCGGCGCCGGCCCGCCGGTGCAGCGCACCTGCGCCGCCGCAGACCGTACCGGCCACGCCATCCTGCACACGCTCTACGGCCAGTCGCTCCGCAACAACGCGGAATTCTTCATCGAATATTTCGCGCTTGACCTGATCATGTCGGATGACGGTCGCTGCACCGGCGTCGTCGCCTGGAACCTCGACGACGGCACGATCCATCGCTTCGCCGCCAAGATGGTGGTGCTGGCGACCGGCGGTTACGGCCGCGCCTATTTCTCGGCGACATCCGCCCATACCTGCACCGGTGACGGCGGCGGCATGGTGGCCCGCGCCGGCCTGCCCCTGCAGGACATGGAATTCGTGCAGTTCCACCCGACCGGCATCTACGGTTCGGGCTGTCTGATCACCGAAGGCGCGCGCGGCGAAGGCGGTTACCTCGTGAATTCCGAGGGCGAACGCTTCATGGAACGCTACGCGCCTTCGGCCAAGGACCTTGCCTCGCGCGACGTGGTTTCCCGCTGCATGACGCTGGAAATCCGCGAAGGCCGCGGCGTCGGCAAGAACAAGGACCACATTTTCCTGCATCTCGACCATCTCGATCCGGCCGTTCTTCACGAGCGCCTGCCGGGCATTTCCGAGAGCGCCAAGATTTTCGCAGGCGTCGATGTGACCCGCGAGCCGATCCCGGTCCTGCCGACCGTTCACTACAACATGGGCGGCATCCCGACCAATTTCTGGGGTGAAGTGCTCAATGCCGACAGCAACAATCCGGAACGGCTGCTGCCGGGCCTGATGGCCGTCGGCGAGGCGGGCTGCGCTTCGGTTCATGGCGCCAACCGCCTCGGCTCCAACTCGCTGATCGACCTCGTGGTGTTCGGCCGTGCGGCCGCGATCCGGGCCGGCGAAGTCATCAACAAGGCCGAGCCCATCCCCGCGCTCAACATCGCTGCCTGCGACAAGATCATGGACCGTTTCGACCGCCTGCGTCACGCCAGCGGCTCGACGCCGACCGCGGTTCTGCGCGACAAGATGCAGCGCACCATGCAGGACGACGCCGCCGTGTTCCGTACCCAGGAATCGCTGGAATCGGGCTGCAAGCGGATGTCGGCGATCTGGAGCGAGCTGAAGGACATCAAGGTCACCGACCGTTCGATGATCTGGAACTCGGACCTGGTCGAGACGCTGGAACTCGAAAACCTGATGGCGAACGCGATCGCCACGGTCTACGGCGCGGAAGCCCGCAAGGAAAGCCGCGGCTCCCACGCCCGGGAGGACTACACGTCCGGCCCGTTCGGCGGCCGCGACGACGAGAACTGGCGCAAGCATACGCTTGCCTGGGTCAACGACAGCGGTGAGGTCAAGCTCGACTACCGCCCGGTTCACACCGAACTCATCGCCGAGGGCATCGATCCTTACAAGATCGAGCCGAAGGCACGCGTGTACTGATCATGGCGGCGGCGGGTGCGGGATATTCCGGAACGCCGCTCGTTAAGAAGCTGGGTTTCAAGCCTGGGATGACGGCAGCGTTCGTTGCGCTGCCGGACAGCCTGGAAGAGCTGGGAGCCTTGGTTGAATTCGCCGCCTGCGACAGGTTTTCCTCCTGGGAAGCGATGCGTGCGGCAGGCAAGGCTTATGATGCGATCCACGCCTTCACGATCATGAGGGCGGAGATTGAAAACGAGCTTTCCGGTCTTCAGGACCGAATCAGGCCGGACGGCATGATCTGGGTCTCCTGGCCGAAGAAGGCTTCGAAGGTTAGGACGGACGTGACCGAGGATGTCGTGCGTAAAGCGGCTCTCGATCTCGATCTGGTGGATGTCAAGGTGGCCGCGGTCGACAACATATGGTCGGCGCTGAAGCTGGTCATTCGCAAGGATCGGCGCAAGGAAAGAACGGATAGGTCGCATGGTTGAACTCGCTCTCCCCAAGAACTCTCAGATGACCGAAGGCAAGACCTGGCCTAAGCCGGCCGGTGCCAAGAACGTCCGGGAATTCCGCATCTACCGCTGGAGCCCGGATGACGGGCAGAACCCGCGCATCGACACCTATTACATCGATGTCGACGATTGCGGTCCGATGGTTCTCGACGGTCTGCTCTACATCAAGAACAATATCGACCCGACGCTGACGTTGCGCCGCTCCTGCCGCGAAGGCATTTGCGGCTCCTGTGCTATGAACATCGACGGTACCAACACGCTCGCCTGCACCAAGGGCATGGACGACGTGACGGGCACCGTGAAGGTCTATCCGCTGCCGCATATGCCGGTCGTCAAGGACCTGGTTCCGGACCTGACCAATTTCTACGCCCAGCACCGCTCGATCGAGCCGTGGCTGAAGACGGTGTCGCCGCCGCCGGCCAAGGAGTGGAAGCAGAGCCACGAAGACCGCCAGAAGCTCGACGGCCTCTACGAGTGCATTCTCTGCGCTTGCTGCTCGACCTCCTGTCCGAGCTACTGGTGGAACGGCGACCGTTATCTCGGCCCGGCCACCCTGCTGCAGGCCTATCGCTGGCTGATCGATAGCCGCGACGAAGCCAAGGGCGAGCGCCTCGACAATCTCGAGGATCCCTTCCGGCTCTATCGCTGCCACACGATCATGAACTGCGCCCAGGCCTGCCCGAAGGGCCTGAACCCGGCCAAGGCGATCGCCGAAATCAAGAAGATGATGGTCGAGCGCCGCGTCTGAGGCGTTCTCGACAATTGGTGTCTCCCCCGGTCCCAGCGCTGGCTGGGACTGAATGCATCGCAGCATTCTTCTGGATCAGCCTGCCGAATTGTTCCAGTACGACTTGATTAACCAAGGTGGTTTACGATAATTCGGTCTTAATTCAGTGGCATCGGTGGCGGGTCAAGCTGAAAGCAGGAGTTAGATGATGCAGTTCAGATACGTGGCGACGGGACTTGTTCTTGCTTTGGCACTGGCCGGTTGCCAGCGCACTTCCTATAGCCCCTATAGTGATCTGCCCGCCCAGCCTTCTCAGCCGGCGCCGCTTCAGGCGCAGCCCGTGCCGTCCGTTCAGGGCGGCCAGCTGCCGCCGCCTCCCGGCACTGCGGGTTCCTCCCAGTTTCCGAGCGCGCCTGGCGCAAATCCTGCCATGGCGTCTGCCAATGCGGCCGCACCGCCGGCGACTGCGCTCGACATCAAGAAGGAAGCGATGGTCGGCAACTGGCGCGTTTCCAACGGCGGTTCGTCCTGCGACATGTTCCTGACGCTTACCAATCTCGGCGGTGGTTCGCGTGGCGGCACCCGCGGCTGCGCCGGCGAACTGACCGCGATGGGCTCCTGGGACGTGTCGGGCAAGATGGTCCAGTTCAAGAACCGGGCCGGCGACGTGATCGGACGCGTCTACAAGAGCGCCGAGAACCGCTTCGACGGTACGATGAATTCCGGCCAGCCGGTCAGCCTCAGCCGCTAAGCGGTTCCCCGCAGTTTCGAGGGCGTCCGTTTGGAACCCATTCCCGAATACACGACGAGCGTCGGCGAGGAGCTGAAGGCTTTGACCGTGTCGGGTGTGCTGACCGCCGACGCAGCCCAGCTGGCGGTTGCCGTCAAGCTCGACCATCTGCTGACCTGCCTTCGCGAAACGAAGCCGGCGAAGAAGAAGAGTTCGCTCGGCTGGCTCTTTGCCAAGGGCGGGGGCCGGCCGCGCGAAATCCGCGGTCTCTACGTGCATGGCAGTGTCGGGCGCGGCAAGACCATGCTGATGGACATGTTCTTCAAGAAGGCGCCGACGACAAAAAAGCGCCGGGCGCATTTCCACGAGTTCATGGCGGACGTGCATAACCGCATTCACGAACACCGGCAGAAGCTGAAGCGCGGCGAGACCAAGCAGGCGGATCCGGTGCCGCCGGTCGCCGCCGCGCTGTTTGCGGAAGCCGAGCTTCTCTGCTTCGACGAGTTTTCGGTCACCGACATCACCGATGCAATGATCCTTGCGCGACTGTTCACGGAGCTGTTCGGGCTCGGCTGCGTGCTGGTCGCGACCTCGAACGTGGCGCCGGACGATCTCTACAAGGATGGATTGAACCGCGGGCTATTCGTGCCGTTCATCGCATTGCTCAACCGCTACGTGGATGTCGTCACCCTCGATTCTCCCAACGATTACCGCATGCAGAAGCTTGCAAGCCTGCCGGTCTACGTGACGCCGCTCGATGCGCGCGCCGACGCCGCGATGGAATCTGCCTGGCACCAGGTGACCGAGGGCAAGAAGGCGGCACCCGTCGAGGTGCCGATGAAGGGTCGCAGCATCCATGTGCCCTCGGCCGCCGGGCGGGCGGCGCGCTTCGATTTCAAGGACATCTGCGGCAAGCCGCTCGGAGCGTCGGACTATCTGGCGCTCGCCGCTCGCTTCGACGCCATCTTCGTGGAGCACGTTCCGCAGCTCGGGCCGGAGAAGCGCAACGAAACGAAGCGGCTGATCAACCTGGTCGATGCGCTCTACGACCATACGGTCCGGCTCTACGTTTCCGCGGCGACGGCGCCGGAAGATATCCTGCTGGAGCGAAAAGGCACAGAAGGCTTCGAGTTCGATCGTACCGTCTCGCGTCTTTTTGAGATGCGCAGCCCCGACTATCTTGCACTGCACCAGCAAAAACGCCGTCGACTTTAACGATTTGGTGACAGAAAATCTTACGTTTACGTAAGATTTTTTATATCTAACCGATTGAAAAAGTTGAGCCGAAAATAATCGATTGCCATTCTGGGCGGATGGCGGTATGCGGTCTGGCACGTTGGTAGGCGAGCCATAGTCTGCCATGGATTCGGATCTCGAAAGGAAGCTTTTCGATGGCGCGCAAGAAGATCGCACTTATTGGTTCTGGCATGATCGGTGGAACGCTGGCGCATCTCGCCAGCCTGAAGGAGCTGGGCGACATCGTCCTCTTCGACATCGCCGACGGCATTCCGCAGGGCAAGGGCCTCGATATCGCCCAGTCCGGCCCGGTCGAGGGCTTCAATGCCAAGCTTTCCGGCGCCAGCGATTATGCTGCCATCGAAGGCGCTGACGTCTGCATCGTCACCGCCGGCGTCGCCCGCAAGCCGGGCATGAGCCGCGACGACCTGCTCGGCATCAACCTCAAGGTCATGGAACAGGTCGGTGCCGGCATCAAGAAATATGCACCGAACGCCTTCGTGATCTGCATCACCAACCCGCTCGACGCGATGGTCTGGGCACTCCAGAAGTTCTCGGGCCTGCCGAAGAACATGGTCGTCGGCATGGCCGGCGTGCTCGACTCGGCTCGCTTCCGTCTCTTCCTCTCCGAAGAATTCAACGTTTCCGTCCAGGACGTCACCGCCTTCGTTCTCGGCGGCCATGGCGACACGATGGTGCCGCTCGCCCGTTACTCGACCGTCGGCGGCGTTCCGCTCACCGACCTCGTCAAGATGGGCTGGGTCACCAAGGAGCGCCTCGAAGAAATCATCCAGCGCACCCGTGACGGCGGCGCCGAAATCGTCGGCCTGCTGAAGACCGGTTCTGCCTATTACGCTCCGGCCGCCTCGGCGATCGAAATGGCCGAATCCTTCCTCAAGGACAAGAAGCGCGTTCTGCCGGCTGCCGCCTATCTCTCCGGCCAGTACGGCGTCAAGGACATGTATGTTGGCGTTCCGACGATCATCGGCGCCGGCGGCGTCGAGCGCATCATCGAGGTCGAGTTCAACAAGGACGAGGAAGCCGCCTTCCAGAAGTCGGTCGGCGCCGTTGCCGGTCTTTGCGAAGCCTGCATCAACATTGCACCGGCTCTCAAGTAATCGACGCGCTGAAGTCATCGAAACAGGGATAAACCCATGAACATTCATGAATATCAGGCCAAGGCTCTGCTGAAGGGCTATGGTGCACCGGTTGCGGAAGGCGTCGCGATCCTGAAGGCCGAAGAGGCCGAAGCGGCTGCGAAGTCGCTTCCAGGCCCGCTCTACGTCGTGAAGAGCCAGATCCATGCGGGTGGCCGTGGCAAGGGCAAGTTCAAGGAACTCGGCCCCGATGCCAAGGGCGGCGTTCGCCTGGCCTTCTCGATCGAGGAAGCCAAGGCGCATGCCAAGGAAATGCTCGGCAACACGCTGGTGACCGCGCAGACCGGCGAAGCCGGCAAGCAGGTCAACCGCCTCTACATCGAAGACGGCGCCGACATCGCCCGCGAACTTTACTGCTCGCTGCTGGTCGACCGCTCGGTCGGCCGCGTCGCATTCGTGGTTTCTACCGAAGGCGGCATGGACATCGAAGCCGTTGCCCACGATACCCCTGAGAAGATCCACACGATCGCCATCGATCCGGAAGCCGGCGTGACGGCTGCGGACATCGCTGCGATCTCCAAGGCCCTGGAACTCGATGGCGCTGCCGCCGAAGACGCCAAGTCGCTCTTCCCGCTGCTCTACAAGGCCTTCAGCGAGAAGGACATGGCCCTTCTCGAGATCAACCCGCTGATCGTCATGAAGAACGGCCACCTGCGCGTTCTCGACGCGAAGATGTCGTTCGACGGCAATGCGCTCTTCCGCCACGACGACGTCAAGGCGCTGCGCGACGAGACCGAGGAAGACGCCAAGGAAATCGAGGCCTCCAAGTGGGACCTCGCTTACGTTGCCCTCGACGGCAATATCGGCTGCATGGTCAACGGCGCCGGTCTCGCCATGGCGACGATGGATATCATCAAGCTCTACGGCAAGGAGCCGGCGAACTTCTGCGACGTCGGCGGCGGTGCCGGCAAGGAGAAGGTGGCTGCGGCCTTCAAGATCATCACCGCGGACCCGAAGGTCGAGGGCATCCTCGTCAACATCTTCGGCGGCATCATGCGCTGCGACGTCATCGCCGAAGGCGTTGTCGCGGCAGTGCAGGAAGTCGGACTGAAGGTTCCGCTCGTGGTGCGCCTCGAAGGCACCAATGTCGAGCTCGGCAAGAAGATCCTGAATGAGTCCGGTCTCGCGATCACCGCGGCTGACGACCTTGACGACGCAGCGAAGAAGATCGTCGCGGCGATCGAAGCCTAACCTGGAAGGACCGGAATCAATGTCTATTCTCGTTAACAAAGACACCAAGGTCATCGTCCAGGGCCTGACCGGGAAGACCGGGACCTTCCACACGGAACAGGCGCTTGCCTATTACGGCACCAAGATGGTAGGCGGCGTTCATCCCAAGAAGGGCGGCGAATCGTGGTCGTCCGGCGTCGACGGCACCTCGCTGCCGATCTTCACGTCGGTTGCCGAAGCCAAGGAACGGACCGGCGCCGACGCGACCGTGATCTATGTTCCGCCGGCGGGTGCAGCAGATGCGATCATCGAGGCGATCGAAGCTGAGGTCCCGTTCATCACCTGCATTACCGAAGGCATTCCGGTCATGGACATGGTCCGTGTCAAGGCTCGCCTCGACCGTTCCAAGTCGCGCCTGCTCGGCCCCAACTGCCCGGGCATCCTGACGCCGGAAGAATGCAAGATCGGCATCATGCCGGGATCGATCTTCCGCAAGGGTTCGGTCGGCATCGTTTCCCGCTCGGGCACGCTGACCTACGAAGCCGTGTTCCAGACCTCGAACGAAGGCCTCGGCCAGACGACCGCCGTCGGCATCGGCGGCGACCCGGTCAAGGGAACCGAGTTCATCGACGTCCTGGAAATGTTCCTCGCCGACGACGCAACGACCTCGATCATCATGATCGGCGAAATCGGCGGCTCGGCTGAAGAAGACGCGGCGCAGTTCCTGAAGGACGAGGCCAAGAAGGGCCGCAGCAAGCCGATGGCCGGCTTCATCGCCGGTCGCACCGCACCGAAGGGCCGCACCATGGGTCACGCCGGCGCTGTGGTTTCCGGTGGCAAGGGTGACGCGGAATCGAAGATCGCGGCAATGGAATCGGCAGGCATCAAGGTGTCGCCGTCTCCGGCCCGTCTCGGCAAGACCTTGGTTGAAGTCCTGAAGGGCTGACGCCACATAAGGGACACTCGCCACCCCTGGATAGATAGGTGGCGATTGATCCGACAAGCTCCGGACAGGCGAAGCCGCATATGTTTCGCCTGTCCATGTTTCGCGTCTCTCAGATTTTGGGGACGGGTGACCGCCAAGGCGGTTCGGTACCAAGACGAAGACCAAGAAAATGCGGAGGCCGGAGATATATTCCGGTTCCGATTACGTCAGGAGGCGGGCGCGGCGCCCGCAGATAACCATGGCACGGCAAGAAGCCAACGAGCAGTTCCTCATCACCTCTTTCCTCGACGGACAGAACGCAGCCTATATCGAGCAGCTGCATGCCCGGTACGAGGACGACCCGACATCCGTCGCGCCGGAATGGCAGGCCTTCTTCAAGGCGCTGGCCGACAATCCGGACGATGTGAAGGCGGCGGCCAAGGGTGCCTCCTGGCAGCGCAAGAACTGGCCGATCACGGCCAATGGCGAGCTGGTCTCGGCGCTCGACGGCAACTGGCCGCTCGTCGAAAAGGCGATCGAAACCAAGGTGAAGGCGAAGGCGGAAGCTGCTGCCGTTGCGACCGGCAAGCCGGTCAGCGAAACCGATGTGCTGCAGGCGACGCGCGATAGCGTCCGCGCCATCATGATGATCCGCGCCTACCGCATGCGGGGTCACCTGCATGCCAAGCTCGATCCGCTCGGCATTGCCAGCGCGGTCGAGGACTATAACGAGCTGTCGCCGTCCGCTTACGGCTTTACCGAAGCAGATTACGACCGCAAGATCTTCATCGACAACGTGCTCGGCCTCGAACACGCGACCATCCGCGAGATGATCGAGATTCTCGAGCGCACCTATTGCTCGACCTTGGGCGTCGAGTTCATGCACATTTCCAATCCGGAAGAAAAGTCCTGGATCCAGGAGCGTATCGAAGGCCCGGGCAAGGGCGTCGAGTTCACGCCGGAAGGCAAGAAGGCTATCCTTTCCAAGCTGGTCGAAGCGGAAGGCTACGAGCAGTTCCTCGACGTACGCTTCAAGGGTACGAAGCGCTTCGGTCTCGACGGCGGCGAATCGCTGATCCCGGCGCTCGAACAGATCATCAAGCGCGGCGGCCAGGAAGGTCTTGAAGAAGTCGTTCTCGGCATGCCGCATCGCGGCCGCCTGAACGTGCTGACCAACGTCATGCTCAAGCCGCACCGGGCAGTGTTCCACGAATTCAAGGGCGGTTCGTTCAAGCCGGACGAAGTCGAAGGTTCGGGCGACGTCAAGTACCATCTCGGCGCTTCGTCGGACCGCGAATTCGACGGCAACAAGGTCCACATGTCGCTGACGGCGAACCCGTCGCATCTGGAAATCGTCAACCCGGTCGTCATGGGCAAGGCCCGCGCCAAGCAGGACATGCTTGCCAAGGCCTGGGACGGTGACATCATTCCGCTGAAGGAACGCTCAAAGGTTCTGCCGCTCCTGCTGCACGGCGACGCCGCGTTTGCGGGCCAGGGCGTGGTTGCCGAAATCCTCGGTCTCTCGGGCCTGCGCGGCCACCGCGTCGCCGGCACGATGCACGTCATCGTCAACAACCAGATCGGCTTTACCACCAACCCGGCCTTCTCGCGTTCGTCGCCCTATCCGTCCGACGTCGCCAAGATGATCGAGGCGCCGATCTTCCACGTCAACGGCGACGATCCGGAAGCGGTCGTCTATGCCGCCAAGGTCGCGACCGAATACCGGATGAAGTTCCACAAGCCGGTCGTCATCGACATGTTCTGCTACCGCCGCTTCGGCCATAACGAAGGCGACGAGCCGGCGTTCACGCAGCCGAAGATGTACAAGGTCATCCGTGCCCACAAGACCGTCGCGCAGATCTATGCCGACCGCCTGATCGCCGAGGGCCTGGTCACCGATGGCGAATTCGAGAAGATGAAGGCCGACTGGCGCGCGCATCTCGAAACCGAATTCGAGGCCGGCCAGAGCTACAAGCCGAACAAGGCCGACTGGCTGGACGGCCAGTGGTCGGGCCTGCGTTCGGCCGACAATGCCGATGAACAGCGCCGTGGCAAGACCGCCATGCCGATGAAGGAACTGCGGGAGATCGGCCGCAAGCTGTCGACCATTCCGGAAGGCTTCAACGCGCATCGCACCATCAAGCGGTTCATGGAAAACCGCGCGCAGATGGTCGAGACCGGCGAAGGCATCGACTGGGCGATGGCGGAAGCCCTGGCATTCGGTTCGCTTGCCGTCGAAGGCACCAAGATCCGCCTGTCCGGCCAGGATTGCGAACGCGGTACGTTCTCGCAGCGCCATTCGGTTCTCTACGATCAGGACACGGAAGAGCGCTACATCCCGCTCGCCAACCTGTCGCCGACCCAGGCCCGTTACGAAGTCATCAATTCGATGCTTTCGGAAGAGGCGGTCCTCGGCTTCGAATACGGCTATTCGCTCGCCCGTCCGAATGCGCTGACCCTTTGGGAAGCCCAGTTCGGTGACTTCGCCAATGGTGCGCAGGTCGTGTTCGACCAGTTCATCTCGTCGGGCGAACGCAAGTGGCTGCGCATGTCCGGTCTCGTCTGCCTCCTGCCGCACGGTTATGAAGGCCAGGGTCCGGAACACTCTTCGGCCCGCCTCGAGCGCTGGCTGCAGATGTGCGCCGAAGACAACATGCAGGTCGCCAACGTCACGACGCCGGCGAACTACTTCCATATCCTGCGCCGCCAGACGAAGCGCGACTTCCGCAAGCCGCTTCTCCTGATGACGCCGAAGTCCCTGCTGCGCCACAAGCGGGCGACCTCGACGCTAGCCGAGCTGGCCGGCGAATCCTCCTTCCATCGCCTGCTGTGGGACGATGCGGAGGTCATCAAGGACGGCCCGATCAAGCTGCAGAAGGATGCCAAGATCCGTCGCGTCGTGCTCTGCACCGGCAAGGTCTATTACGACCTGCTCGAAGAGCGCGAAAAGCGCGGCATCGACGACATCTACCTGCTGCGCATCGAACAGCTCTATCCGTTCCCGGCCAAGGCTCTGATCAACGAGCTTTCCCGCTTCCGCAACGCGGAAATGGTCTGGTGCCAGGAAGAGCCGAAGAACATGGGTGCATGGTCGTTCATCGACCCGTACCTGGAATGGGTTCTGGCGCATATCGATGCCAAGTATCAGCGCGTTCGTTACACGGGCCGGCCGGCAGCGGCCTCGCCTGCAACGGGCCAGATGTCGAAGCATCTCGCACAGCTCGAAGCCTTCCTCGAAGACGCGCTGGGCGGCTAGGGGTAGGGCGGATGGCCTATTTTCACCTGAAGCTCGTTTCGCCGAGGCCGAGCTTTCCGCATGATGCAACGCCGGATGAGATGACGGCGATGCAGGCCCACGCCGTCTACTGGCGGGGCCTTGCGGAAACCGGTGTCGCGATCGCCGTCGGTCCCGTCTTCGCAGAAGGCGGGGCTTTTGGCATCGCGGTGGTGGAGGCTGCCGATACGGCCGCCGCCCAGGCGCTCGGCGACAACGACCCGGTGATCAAGGCAGCGCTCGGCTTCCGCTTCGAAACGTCTTCCATGCCATCCATCATTCTTCGGACGTCTGCGGCGGGTGCCGCGGCCGCCGTCTAAACGAAAACAACCATTCAGGAACTTACACAATGGCCACTGAAATCCGCGTTCCAACCCTCGGAGAATCCGTCAGCGAGGCGACCGTCGGCACCTGGTTCAAGAAGGTCGGCGATACGGTCAAGGCCGACGAGCCGCTTCTCGAGCTCGAAACGGACAAGGTGACCGTCGAGGTTCCGTCGCCGGCTGCCGGCGTCCTGACCGAGATCGTCGCCGCCAACGGCGAGACCGTCGGCCTCGGCGCCCTGCTCGGCCAGATCGATGCCGCCGCTGCCGGCACCGCGACCGCCGCTCCGGCTGCAAAGCCTGCTGAAGCTGCACCTGCCAAGGCTGCCGAACCGGCTGCTCCGGCGCCGGTCGCTGCTGTCGCCAGCGCCTCTGCTGCCGCCACTTCGATGCCGCCGGCTCCGGCTGCCGCCAAGATCGCTGCGGACAACAACATCTCGACTGCCGATATCGATGGTTCGGGCAAGCGTGGCCAGGTCCTGAAGGGCGACGTGATTGCTGCGGTCGCCAAGGGCATTTCCGCTCCGGCTGCCGCGCCTGCTGCTCCGGCGGCGCCGCGCCCGGTTTCCTCGGCTGACGACGCTTCCCGCGAAGAGCGCGTGAAGATGACGCGCCTGCGCCAGACGATCGCCCGCCGCCTCAAGGATGCGCAGAACACCGCTGCCATGCTGACCACCTATAACGAGGTGGACATGAAGGCGGTCATGGACCTGCGCAACCGCTACAAGGACGTGTTCGAAAAGAAGCACGGCGTGAAGCTCGGCTTCATGGGCTTCTTCACCAAGGCCGTGACCCACGCGCTGAAGGAACTGCCGGCCGTCAACGCCGAGATCGACGGCACCGACATCATCTACAAGAACTACTGCCATGTCGGCGTCGCCGTCGGCACCGACAAGGGTCTCGTGGTTCCGGTCGTGCGCAATGCCGACCAGATGTCGATCGCCGAAATCGAGAAGGATATCGGCCGCCTGGGCAAGCTCGCCCGTGACGGCGCGCTTTCGATGGCCGACATGCAGGGTGGCACGTTCACCATCTCGAACGGCGGCGTCTATGGTTCGCTGATGTCCTCGCCGATCCTCAATGCGCCGCAGTCCGGCATTCTCGGCATGCACAAGATCCAGGATCGTCCGGTCGTCGTCGGCGGCCAGATCGTCATCCGCCCGATGATGTATCTGGCGCTCTCCTACGATCACCGCATGGTGGACGGCAAGGAAGCGGTCACCTTCCTGGTGCGCGTCAAGGAAAGCCTCGAAGATCCGGAACGTCTGGTTCTCGATCTCTAAGACGGGAACGAACCTATGGAAACGCTCGGGGTTACCGCAACGCCATACATGACGCTGCTGGCCTTGAGCGTTGTCCTGCTGGTCTTTCATGTCCTGTTGCAGGGCATGCTTTCGACCCGTGAGCTCGGCCGAGACTGGAATGCCGGTCCGCGGGACGAGGGAGTGGAGCCGAAGGGCAAGTTCGCCGGCCGTGCCGCACGCGCCTCCAAGAATTTCCAGGAGACCTATCCGGCGTTCGTCGGACTTCTGCTCGGCGTTGCCTTTGCCGGCGACGACGCATCCGGTTGGGGGCTGATCGGCGGCTGGATCTGGCTTGTTTCGCGGGTCGTCTATATTCCGCTCTATATGGGCGGCATCGCCTATTTCCGGTCATTCGTCTGGCTGATCAGCCTGCTCGGGCTTCTCGCCATGACCATCGCGCTATTCCGGTGACGTCATGATCGCATCCTTCAAGACATGGTTTTCGATGTTTTGCCTGCTGCCCGGCATGGCCTTGGGCGCGGAGCGTTGCGCGATCGAAAAAGCCGTGTTCATCGAGGCGACCGCGGGGACGGTGCTTTCGTTCAAGTCGGTCGGGTCCGAGGCGGCTGTCGTCAGCCACCTGTTCACGATCACCGGTGGCAAGCTGAAGCTCGACGGCAACGTGATATATGACGACGAGTCCGAACGGCCGGGCGGCATGGTGACGAACAACTGCCCGCAGGGCGATGCCACGGGCGCGGAGCTTCGGGCCTGCACCGTCTGGACCGGCGTGCCCTACGCCCTTGATGTGGCGACCGGCCATATCGACATATTGGGTGCCGCGAATACCCCGGCACCGGACGCGATCCTGATTCCGGGTTTCGGGCCGGCGATCCGTCACTCGGCGCTGTGGGCGAAAAGCGGTTTGAAGCAAGTGCCTTGGGACCTCTACGAATTCAAGGAATGCAAGGCATGAGCGAAACCCCTGTTCTTCTGGTGACCGGCGGAAGCCGCGGCATCGGCGCGGCGGTCTCGCTCATGGCCGCCAGCCGCGGCTGGCGGGTAGCGGTGAACTACGCAGCCAATCGGGAGGCAGCCGACAAGGTGGTCGCCGAAATCAAGGCAGCCGGCGGCGAGGCGATTGCCATCCAGGCGGATGTAGGTAAGCCGGAAGAGATCGTCACGATGTTCGAGGCGGTCGATCGGCATTTCGGGCGGCTGGACGGGTTGGTCAACAATGCGGGGATCGTCGACATGCCGCAGCGCATCGACGAGATGAGCCCCGAACGCATCGAGCGGATGATGCGGATCAACGTCACCGGCTCGATCCTGTGTGCTGGGGAAGCGGTGCGCCGCATGTCAACGAAACATGGCGGCAAGGGCGGCGCGATCGTCAATATCTCATCGATGGCGGCCAAGCTTGGCTCTCCGGGGCAGTATGTCGATTACGCGGCCTCGAAGGCGGCGATCGACACGCTGACTATTGGCCTGGCACGCGAAGTCGCGACCGAAGGCGTGCGCGTCAATGCGATACGCCCGGGCATTATCGACACCGATATCCATGCGTCCGGCGGCCTGCCGGACCGGGCGCGTGACATGGCGCCCAGCGTTCCCATGCAACGGCCGGGCAGGGCGGAAGAGGTGGCGGATGCCGTCCTCTATTTTCTGTCGCCAGCGGCTTCCTACGTAACCGGCGCCATACTCGACGTGAGTGGCGGGCGCTAAAGCAATTCCAGCAAAAGTGCGCAGCGGTTTTGCGTTCGGAGTTGCGATGAAACGAAGAGATGAAGAGAAGGAAAAAGAACTATGGCTTATGATGTCGTCGTCATCGGAAGCGGCCCCGGCGGTTACGTCTGCGCGGTGAAGGCTGCCCAGCTCGGCCTCAAGGTGGCGGTCGTGGAAAAGCGCGCCACCTATGGCGGGACCTGCCTCAACATCGGCTGCATCCCATCCAAGGCGCTGCTGCACGCCTCCGAAATGTTCGCCCACGCCGCTCACGGCATGGATGCGCTCGGCGTCGAGGTCTCTGCTCCGAAGCTCAACCTCGAAAAGATGATGGCCCACAAGGACGCGACTGTTAAGTCGAATGTCGACGGCGTCTCGTTCCTGTTCAAGAAGAACAAGATCGACGGCTTCATCGGCACCGGCAAGATCGTCTCGGCCGGCAAGGTCTCCGTGACCGGCGACGACGGCAAGGTCCAGGAACTGGAAACCAGGAACATCGTCATCGCCACCGGCTCCGACGTTGCCGGTATTCCGGGCGTCAATGTCGAGATCGACGAGAAGGTGATCATTTCGTCCACCGGCGGCATCGCGCTCGAAAAGGTGCCGCAGCACCTGATCGTGGTCGGCGGCGGCGTCATCGGCATGGAGCTCGGCTCGGTCTGGTCACGCCTCGGCGCCAAGGTCACCGTCATCGAATATCTCGACAAGCTGCTGGGCGGCATGGACGGCGAAGTCTCCAAGCAGTTCCAGCGGATGATGGCCAAGCAGGGCATGGACATCCGCACGGATGCCAAGGTCACCGGCGTCGAAAAGACCGCCACGGGCGCCAAGGTCACCTATGAGCCGGTCAAGGGCGGCGAAGCCCAGGCGCTCGAAGCCGACGTCGTGCTGATCGCCACCGGCCGCAAGCCGTATACCGCAGGGCTCGGTCTGGAAGAAGCCGGCGTCAAACTCGACAATCGCGGCCGCGTCGAGATCGACGGCCACTTCAAGACCAATGTCGAGGGGATCTACGCGATCGGCGACGTCGTTCGTGGTCCGATGCTCGCCCACAAGGCGGAAGACGAAGGTGTTGCAATGGCCGAAATCATCGCCGGCCAGCATGGCCATGTGAACTATGACGTCATCCCCGGCGTCGTCTACACCCAGCCGGAAGTGGCGTCCGTCGGCAAGACCGAGGAAGAGCTGAAGGCTGCGGGCATCGCCTACAAGGTCGGCAAGTTCCCGTTCACCGCCAACGGCCGCGCCCGCGCCATGCTGGCAACGGACGGCTTCGTGAAGATCCTTGCAGACAAGGATACTGACCGGGTTCTCGGCGGCCATATCGTCGGTTTCGGCGCCGGTGAAATGATCCACGAGATCGCCGTGCTGATGGAATTCGGCGGTTCGTCGGAAGACCTCGGCCGCACCTGCCATGCCCATCCGACCATGTCGGAAGCGGTCAAGGAAGCCGCACTCGCGACCTTCTTCAAGCCGATCCATATGTGAGCGCATCTGGCGCTTTCAGGCCGGTACGATCAGTTTCAGGCCGGTACGATCAGAAAGGGTGGGACATTGTCCCGCCCTTTCGCGTCTGTGCTCCCTATCCCTCGAAGCGACCTGTGGCGTCGCGATCGCGCTCGTATCGCCTGGTGAGCGGAAACGGCGGCAACCAGGACTCCCGGCGGATGATCCAGCTTTCGTAGGTTGGCGTCAGCTGGTCGGGGGCATCCAGGGATCCGAGGTTGACTTCGATCTCGTCCGCGGTGCGTGCGAAAACCGACGAGCCGCAGCGGGGACAGAAAAACCGGCCGGCGTAATCGCCTGTCTCGCCATCGACCGTCACCGCATCCTGGGGAAATATCGCGGAAGCGTGAAAAAGCGCTCCATGATGCTTGCGGCAGTCGAGACAGTGACAAAGGCCGACCCGGTACGGCAGTCCCGACGCCACTATTCGGACGTTGCCGCACAGGCAGCCGCCGGTAAATCGATCCATGTCGCGTCTCCTCCAAGATCAGACGGCGGGAGTTTTTACACCGTCCATCGCCTTCGGCGCAATTGTTCGCAGTGGGATGATGATCATCGCTTCCAGGCGAACACATGGGTTGGAATTACGATTGGTCAATTCCAGGATTAAATCTTGGACAGGCTTGCCGCTTTCGCTTGAGCCGGCGGCAAACGGCAATAGACTGGATCCCATTGTTCCAATCTTCTGTAAAGGTCGAGAAATGGCTCTCTCCTTCACGGTGCCGCAGCGTATCCTGCATTGGCTGATGGCAGCGCTCATCCTTTTCAACCTGATCTTCAGCGATGCCATGGAGACCGCCAGCCGGCTGATGTTCCGCGGTCAGGCGCTGACGCCGGAGCAGGTGAGTGCGGCGAATATCCATGCCTATGTGGGTATCAGCGTGTTGGTCCTGGCGCTGATCCGGCTCTGTCTGCGGTTCGTGCAAGGCGTGCCGCCGGAGCCGACACAGGAGCCGCCGTTCCTCCGGGTCGCGGCGAGGATCGGCCACTGGGCGTTCTACGCGCTCTTTTTCGCGATGCCGTTCGCAGGCATCGGCGCCTGGTATTTTGGCAATACAACGGCCGCGTTCGTCCATTCAGGACCGATGAAACTGCTGATGTGGGCGCTGATCGTCGCCCATATCGGCGGCGCGCTGGCGCACCAGTTCTACTGGAAGACCGATGTGCTGAAGCGGATGACGAGCGGTTGATGAAGAATGGGCGGCGTCAATTGACCGCCGTCACCTTGAAGCCCTGTTTCCGGAAGAGCTCGACGAGGCCTTCCTCGCCCGGCAGGTGCAGGGCGCCCACGGCCATGAAGGAGCCACCTTGGCCGAGGATCGGGGCGGCTCGATCGGCCATCAGATGGTTACGCTTGCTGACGACCAGGTTTTCGAACTCGCCGTAACCGGCTTCGTCCTCGGTGCCGTCGGGTGCCACTGCTTTCAGCATCGGCATGGCAAGGCCGATCTCACCAGAGAGATAGACTTCCGTCAGCGTCTCGAAGACATCATCGACGCGCTTGCCGAGCTTGATCGTTTCGATCAGCGACTTGAGGTGCAGTTCGATCGGGATGGCGTTTAGCGCCGCCGCCTGCTCTTCGAGTGTTTCCAGACCCTTCACCGGCTTGCCCTCGGCGGTTGCCTGTTCGGCGATCTTCCTGTCGAGGAAGGCGACGTTCTGTGCCTTGCGGGCAAGCTCGCAGGCCGGCACGGAAACGAGCGCCATCAGCATCCAGGGCCGCATGCGCGACACAGCCGAGAGCGGCACTCCGCGTGCCTTCAGGCCGGCTTCGAGCAGCGCGACATCGTCCTTCGGCAACAACGAATCGATCGTGCTGCCATCCGTCAGCATCATCAGTTCCGGTTTGGCGAGCATCTTCGCCATCGCCTTCTTCTCGTCGATGACCTCGTCGGATTCGATGATGATCGTTTTTGCCCTGGAATGGGCTTCGGCGGCGCCGAGCGGCATTTTCAGAACCCGCGGATCGGACACATGCATGGTGCCGAGCAGGTAGGATGGTTGAAGCCCTTCCTTCTCGATCTTCCAGAAGATGCCCCTGCCGTTCGGCACCTTGGCGGCCTCGGTGACGATTTGGTCGTAGAGCGGCGAGTTTTCGGTCTTCATTTCGTCGAGGAGGTTCCGGCCGTCGCAGCCAGGTGTTTCCGCCCGCGCCGGGGACAGTGAGCCGAGGATCAGAAGAAGGGAGGCAAGCGCCAGGACATGGGCGGCCGCGATCAGCCACAGCACGAAACCTTGAGCGCGCTTCATGAAAGCGCCGGTGGGAGAGGCAAAGGCGGGAGTCATCATGTCATCCGTCTGAAGGTTGCCGACATCTTAGCGATGCCGGCTGCACAAGCGCTTAACGCAACTGGTTAAAACTTGGTTCATGGGTGGGTTCACGCGCGGGGATGGGCGCGGTCGTAGACCTCCAGCAGCCTCGACGAATCGACGCCGGTATAGACCTGGGTGGTCGAAAGGCTGGCATGGCCGAGCAGTTCCTGGATGGTGCGCAGGTCGCCGCCGCCGGCGAGCAGATGGGTGGCGAAGGAATGGCGCAGCGCGTGCGGCGTGGCCGTCTCCGGCAGGCCGAAGGCGCTTCGGAGCTTCTGCATTTCCCGCTGGATGATCGCCGGCTGCAGCGGACCGCCGCGGGCGCCCCGGAACAGCGGCTTTTCTGCTTCCAGATGGTAGGGGCAGAGTTTCCTGTAGGTCTCGACCGCGTCGAACACGACCTGCAGCAGCGGCACGAGGCGGGTCTTGCCGCCCTTGCCGGTGATCCGTAGGGTCGTCGCGCCCGGCGCCAGGTTGTCGGGCCTGAGGCCGAGCGCCTCGGAAATGCGCAGGCCGCAGCCGTAGAGCAGGGTCAGCACGGCGGCATCGCGGGCGGCGATCCACGGCTCCTCCTGCAGCTGGGCGCCGGTGGTCACGAGATTGAGCGCCTGGCGGTCGGTTAACGGTTTCGGCAGGGATTTCGGCTGTTTTGGCGCACGAATGGCCCCGGCCGCGGCGGCGTTCACCAGGCCCTTTCTCTCGAGATAACGAAGAAATGAACGAAGCCCTGCGAGATGCCGGCCGAGCGACCTTGCCCCGGAACCCTCGCGGCGGCGGGCCGCCAGGAAGGCACGCAGGTCGGCGGGACGCAAGGTGTGAATATCGGCAATCCTGGCGGGACCGCCCAGATGAGTGGTGAGGAACGTCAAAAACTGCCGTGTATCGCGCTCATAGGCATCGAGCGTATTGCCCGAAAGCCGGCGCTCGCTCGCCAAGCTCTCCAGCCATTCACGACGTTTTTCCGTGAGATCGGGCGCGGCGATAATCAGCAGTTCGTGCAAGATCTGACCCGTTGAATTTGGAGTGGCAGCGCCCCAGATTGCTCTAGACGGCGTTACAGAATCCCTAAGACTGCCTTAGTCCTGGGTAACGATGTCATCGTTCGATCATAAGGGGCTGCCATACCAAGCAGGTCCTGCCTGCGGGAGTTTCTATGGCGCGCCGTGATTCTACGACCACTTTTGGACAGTTCGCGGAAACAATCGCCCTCGTTTCACAAGGCAAACCCGGCCATATCGTCGACACATTGATTGCCGAGCGCGGCCAGCGAATCGTCCAGAACCCGCTCTGGCCGCTGATACGGCCATTTCTCTACACGCTGCTGCGTTATGGGCGGGCGATCAAATTCGCCAACGACATCTCGACGCTCAACGGCTTCCAGTGCTTCGAATACATGAGCAACCTTCTGAAGCTGGATGTGACGGTGGCGAATGCCGAGCGCATTCCCGAAAAGGGCGGCTTCATTCTGGTCAGCAATCACCCGACGGGGATTGCCGACGGGGTTGCCGTCTTCGACCTCCTGAAGTCGCGCCGCCCGGACATGATGGTGTTCGCCAACCGCGATGCGGTGCGCGTCAATCCGCGGTTTGCGGAGATGATCATCCCGGTCGAGTGGCGGGAGGAGCACAAGACCAAGCTCAAGGCCCGCGAGACGCTGGTGCTGACCAACAAGACCATCGAGGACGGTAAGGTCATGGTGCTGTTTCCCTCGGGCCGCATCGCCTATTGGGCGGACGGCAAGCTCAACGAGCGGCCGTGGAAGACATCCGCCGTCAGCCTCGCCCGCAAATACAACCTGCCGATACTGCCGATCCACATGCGGGCGCGCAATTCCGGCCTGTTCTACTGGTTCGCCAAATGGTCGACGGAACTGCGCGACATGACGGTGTTCTACGAACTCCTCAACAAGAAGGGCGACCATTTCGATTTCACCGTCGGCGGGATGATCCCGCCAGATGCGCTGGAAGGGGACATGACGGACGTCACCAGGGCGCTGGAACAGCACACGGTGTTCGAGCTTGCCGCGGATGGCGATGCGGTGTTCAAACCCGCCGACAAGGCGCAGACGGCGTCGGCGGCGTGAAAGACATGGGTGTCGTGATTGCGCCGCTCGGCGATCCGCTTACCGGTGACATCGTTCTGCTGGCGGAAGCGGCCAGGCAGGAAGGCTATAACCACATCCTGCGGATTGCCGAGGAATGGTCTTCGGGAACCAATCGGTTCGAACGACACGGTGAAAGCCTGCTCGGTGCCCTCGATCAGGGGCTGTTGATCGCCGTCGGCGGGATGACGCTCGAACCGTCGCGGGCTGACTGGCTGCGGATGCGCCGCTTTTATGTGTCGCAGCCATACCGGGGCAAAGGAGTCGGCAGGCATCTGGCCGAGCGACTGATCGAACGTGCACGTTCCTTCACACCAGTGGTAACCGTCCATGCGGGCAGCGACGATGCTCGCCGTTTCTGGCAGGCGATGGGATTTCAGCCGCTGACCGGCGAGAGCTATACGCATACCCTGCGCCTCATCTGAGCGGCGTTCTCTTCATCCCGCTCTTTGGTTAGGAAAAGGCATGCTGCTTCGCTCGATGTTCGTCGCCAACTACCGTTCTCTGCGCTCGATCCGCATGGATCTGGCCGGCGTCAACCTGTTCATCGGTGAAAACGGCGTCGGCAAGTCCAATCTCTATCGTGCCCTGCAGCTAGTGCAGGCGGCGGTGCGCGGCAATCTGGCCTACGAGATCGCCGCCGAAGGCGGGATGGCGTCGGCGCTCTGGTCCGGTCATCGTCGACAGGAGAAGAATTTCCGTATCAAGCTCGAGGTCGAGGTTCTTGATGAAGAGCGGGCGGCGACGTTCCGCTACCGGGTCGAGGCGGGGCTTCGTCCACCTATCGATGCAGCGGGCTTTGCCTTCGAGCCGCAGGTGAAGGAGGAGGAGCTTGTCGTTGAAACCGGTTCGCGGCCCGTGACGATGATGAAACGCACCGGGCCGGGGATCATGGTGCGCGGGACAAGCGGTCGGATGGAGGAGTATCCCGAAAAGGCCATGACCTCCGAGACGGCGATCGCCCTTCTCGGCGACGCCGGGCATTATCCGGAAGCAGGCGCTTTCCGGCGGATGGTCGATGGCTGGCGGTTCTTCCATGGTTTTCGCACCGATCGCGGTTCGCCGCTGCGGCAGCCATGCCTTGCAGTGACCTCGCCGCTGCTCGATCAGGACGGCGGTAACATGGCGGCGGTGTTCGCGACGCTCGTCCATACCCGCGGGGACACGGTGGAGCTCGATAGCGCCATTGCTGCAGCTCTTGGCGGGGCGAAACTGCATGTGCCTGAGCCGGGTGAATATGCGGAATTCGGTCTGGTCTTTCCCGATTTCCCCAAACGGGTATTCCAGCCGCGCGAGCTTTCCGACGGGCAGATCCGCTTTCTCGGGCTCGCCGCGGCGCTGATGTCCTATCGACAGCCGCCGCTGATCGCGCTCAACGAACCGGAGGCGAGCCTGCATCCGGACATGCTGGCGCCGCTCGCCGACATGGTCGCGCAGGCCGCGCGCCACGGCCAGATCTGGATCGTCACCCATTCCGAATCGCTTGCGTCGGCCGTTCGGGAACGTTGCGGCACGCGGCCGCGGCGGGTGATCCGCAAGGAGGGCGCCACCTGGATCGACGGGATGCGGCCGACCGGCGTCATCGACGGTGAAGACGAGGAAGACTAGTCCTGTTTAGGGTTCACTTTTGTTCCGGGTTTGGGCATGGTCGCCGCCCATGGGCATAGATTCGTCCGATCTCTTCGGTTCGCTGTTCGAAGCGCCGTCATTGGTGAGGGTAGTGCCGGTACTGGTGCCGCTGCCGGTGCCGGGCGCCTATAGCTATGCCGTGCCGGAGGGCGTGCATGTGGAGCCCGGTTCGGTGGTTCAGGTGCCGGTCGGCCCGCGGCAATTGATCGGCGTCGTGTGGGACGGCGACAACGACGACAAGCTCGATCCCAAGAAGCTGAGGCCGATCACGCTCGTCTTCGATTGCCCGCCGCTTTCCAAGGAGATGCGCGATTTCGTCGACTGGGTGGCAAGCTATACGCTGTCGCCGCCAGGTCTTGTGGCGCGCATGGCGATCCGCGCGCCGGCCGCGCTCGATCCCGAGCCGATGGTCGAAGGATTGCGGTATCTCGGCGGTCAGCCGGAGCGGCTGACCCCTGCGCGCGCGCGGGTGCTCGATCTTGCGGGTGAAGAGGAAATTCCCTGGACGCGCAGCGGGCTGGCGCATGCCGCGGGCGTGTCGATGAGCGTCGTCGATGGGCTGACAGCCCAGGGGATTTTCGAAACCGTGTTCCTGCCCCCGCCGCCGGTCGTGGCGCGGCCTGACCCGGACTATATCAGCCCGCGCATCGAGGGGCCGCAGAAACAGGCGTCCGTGGACATCCTGGAGTCGATCCGGGCGGGTGGCTTTTCCGCCTCGCTGATCGATGGCGTTACCGGCTCGGGCAAGACGGAAGTCTATTTCGAGGCGATCGCCGAAACCTTGAGGCGCGGAAAGCAGGTGCTGATCCTGCTGCCGGAAATCGCGCTGACCTCGAGCTTCCTCGAACGTTTCCAGGAGCGGTTTGGCGCCAAGCCCGGTGAATGGCATTCGGATCTCGCCCCGCGCATGCGTGAAAAGGTCTGGCGCGGCGTGGTGACCGGGGAAGTGAAGGTAGTGGCAGGTGCGCGATCGGCACTGTTCCTGCCCTTCGAGGATCTCGGCCTGATCATCGTCGATGAAGAGCACGACCCCGCCTACAAGCAGGAGGACCGGGTGTTCTACAACGCGCGCGACATGGCGGTGGTGCGTGCCCGGATCGGCGATTTCCCGATCGTGCTCGTCTCGGCGACGCCTTCGGTGGAAAGCCAGGTGAATGGTCTGGCCGGCCGCTACAACACCGTGCACCTGCCGACCCGTTTCGGCGATGCGGCGATGCCGGACCTGCATCTCATCGACATGCGGCGACACCCGCCGGAGCGCGGTGGTTTCCTCTCGCCGGTTCTGCTCCGGGCGATCGGCCGGACGATCGAGCGCAAGGAACAGGCGCTGCTGTTTCTCAATCGGCGCGGTTATGCGCCGTTGACGCTCTGCCGCGTCTGCGGCCACCGGTTCCAGTGCCCGCAATGTTCGAGCTGGCTGGTGGAGCACCGGTTCAAGAGCCAGATCCAGTGCCATCAGTGCGGCTATTCGGAACGCACGCCGGAAGCCTGCCCTGAATGCGGCACGTTCGACCATCTGGTCGCCTGCGGGCCGGGGGTGGAGCGGATCGCCGAAGAGGTCGAAAAACATTTTCCGGAGGCGCGCACGATCGTGATGTCGTCGGACCTGCTCGGCGGCGTCAAGCGCATGCGGATCGAGCTGGAGGCGATCGCCAAGGGCGAAGCGGATATCGTCATTGGCACGCAGCTGGTCGCCAAGGGTCATAACTTTCCGCTGATGACGCTGGTCGGTATCGTCGATTCCGATCTCGGCCTGTCGAACGGCGATCCGCGCGCCGCCGAGCGCACCTTCCAGCTTCTGAGCCAGGTGACAGGACGCGCAGGACGAACCGGCCTCAAGAGCCATGGCCTGCTGCAGACCTTCCAGCCGCAGCATCCGGTGATGCAGGCGATCGTTTCCGGCGATGCGGGCGCCTTCTACGAGCGCGAGATCGCCGAGCGGGAAAGGGCGATCCTGCCGCCCTTCGGCCGCCTCGCCTCGCTGATCGTCTCGGCGGATACGCGCGCGGATGCGGAAACCCATGCGCGGGGCCTCAGGGCCGCGGCGCCAAAGGTCACCGGTATCTCGGTGCTGGGGCCGGCGGAGGCGCCGCTGGCGCTGGTGCGGGGCCGGCATCGCTTCCGGCTGCTGGTACATGGACGGCGCAATTCCGACATGCAGGCGTTTCTGCGGGCGATGATGGAGAACGGACCGAAGCAGCGGGGCTCGGTGCAGATCCAGCTCGATATCGACCCGCAAAGCTTTCTTTGATCGCCGTTCTTTGCGACTTGTTTACCGCTTGCGTTAGAATCTTGCGATTCGAACGATGCGAGGCGACATGGAACTCTATTTTCCCACTGAACTCGGCGAACGGGTGGCTTTCGTCTGTGCGGCGGTAACCGCTGTGCTCGGTCTTATCGTCTTCCTGTTTCCCGCTTTCGTTCTGCGCCTGACGGCGTTCCAGATCGGCGAGGTGCGGCCGGAAGGGTATGCCGCCGTCCGCTCCGCCGGCGCCCATCATCTCGGATTCGGTCTCGCTGCGATCATGCTCGCCCAGGACTGGATCTACATGACGCTCGGCATCGCGCTCGGATTTGCCGCTCTGGGGCGATTGCTGTCCTGTGCCCTGGATCGAGGCTTCACCCCCAGAAATATAGCGTTTTCCCTACTTCAGGTTGTGCTCTCCGGCGGACCGCTCGCCTATGTCTTCGGCTATATCTGACGCTTAATTCGGAGAATACGGGCCGTAGCCCGCCGAAAATCCTTCCGCTTCCGGTATAAAATCGCTCTCAGCCCTTGCGTGTCCGGCTTTTTCCGTTATCAGGCGTGTTGCGAGTCCTTACAGCCTATGCTAGACGGACCGCGAAAGTCGGAAAGGGTAGGGCGCAAGCTCTGCAGGTTCTGAGAAAAAATCAAACGATTTCAAGCTCTTGCTACACCTCTCCCGCAGGGTCTGGCGCTTGGATGGCAATACAGGGAAACTGTGCCCGTGGCTGATACGTCCCAGCTTATTTCCGGTGTAGCGGAGCGTTATGCTTCCTCGCTTTTCGAACTGTCTCTCGAGGCTGGTTCGGTCGACAAGGTCGGTGCCGATCTTGATCGTTTTCAGGCGTTGCTGGATGAGAGTGAAGACCTGCGACGCCTGGTCGCAAGCCCGGTGTTTTCCGCCGAAGATCAGCAGAAGGCCGTGCTCGCCGTTGCCGAGCGAGCTGGCATTTCCGGTCTCGTCGCCAATTTCCTGAAGGTGGTCGCCGGCAATCGTCGTCTTTTCGCGATGCCTGGCATGATCCGCGCCTTCCGCCAAATCGCCGCAGAGCATCGCGGTGAAGTCACTGCTGAGGTCACCTCGGCGCATGCGCTTTCCCAGGCGCAGGAAAACGAACTCAAGTCGGCGCTGAAGGGCGTAACCGGCAAGGACGTCGCAATCTCCGTGACGATCGATCCGTCGATCCTCGGCGGACTGGTCGTCAAGGTCGGTTCTCGTCAGATCGACACTTCCCTTCGCACCAAACTTTCCACCCTTAAGCTTGCACTGAAAGAGGTTGGCTGATGGATATCCGCGCCGCGGAAATTTCCGCAATTCTGAAAGACCAGATCAAGAACTTCGGCCAGGAGGCTGAAGTTTCCGAAGTCGGACAGGTTCTGTCCGTCGGCGACGGCATTGCCCGCGTCTACGGTCTGGACAATGTCCAGGCCGGCGAAATGGTCGAATTCCCGGGCGGCATCCGTGGTATGGCGCTGAACCTCGAAGCCGACAATGTCGGCGTCGTCATCTTCGGTTCCGACCGTGCCATCAAGGAAGGCGACACCGTCAAGCGGACCGGCGCCATCGTTGACGTCCCGGTTGGTCCGGAACTGCTCGGCCGCGTCGTCGACGCGCTCGGCAACCCGATCGACGGCAAGGGCCCGATCAATGCGACCCGCCGTTCGCGCGTCGACGTCAAGGCTCCGGGCATCATCCCGCGCAAGTCGGTTCATGAGCCGATGTCGACCGGCCTCAAGGCCATCGACGCCCTCATCCCGGTCGGCCGCGGCCAGCGCGAGCTGGTCATCGGTGACCGCCAGACCGGCAAGACCGCGATCATTCTCGACACGATCCTCAACCAGAAGGCCATTCACGACAACGGCCCGGACTCGGAAAAGCTGTTCTGCGTCTACGTGGCCATCGGCCAGAAGCGCTCGACGGTTGCCCAGTTCGTGAAGGTTCTCGAAGAGCGCGGCGCTCTGCAGTACTCGATCATCGTTGCTGCGACCGCTTCCGATCCGGCTCCGATGCAGTATCTCGCACCGTTCGCCGGCTGCGCCATGGGCGAGTACTTCCGTGACAACGGTCAGCACGCCCTGATCGGTTACGACGACCTTTCCAAGCAGGCTGTCGCCTATCGTCAGATGTCGCTGCTGCTGCGCCGCCCGCCGGGCCGCGAAGCTTATCCGGGCGACGTCTTCTACCTGCATTCCCGCCTGCTGGAGCGCGCTGCAAAGCTCTCCGACGAGCGTGGCAATGGTTCGCTGACGGCTCTGCCGGTCATCGAAACCCAGGGTAACGACGTTTCGGCCTTCATTCCGACCAACGTGATCTCGATCACCGACGGCCAGATCTTCCTTGAAACCGATCTGTTCTACCAGGGTATCCGTCCGGCCGTTAACGTCGGTCTGTCGGTTTCCCGCGTAGGCTCGGCCGCGCAGGTCAAGGCGATGAAGCAGGTTGCCGGCTCGATCAAGGGCGAACTCGCCCAGTATCGCGAAATGGCCGCCTTCGCCCAGTTCGGCTCCGACCTGGACGCCTCGACGCAGCGCCTGCTGAACCGCGGTGCACGCCTGACCGAACTCCTGAAGCAGCCGCAGTTCTCGCCGCTGAAGACGGAAGAGCAGGTTGCGGTGATCTTCGCCGGCGTCAACGGCTATCTCGATAAGATCGCGGTTGCCGATGTCGGCAAGTTCGAGCAGGGCTTCCTCTCGTACCTCCGCTCCGAAGGCAAGGCTCTCCTCGATACGATCCGTACCGAGAAGCAGCTTTCCGACGACACCCGCGCGAAGCTGAAGGCCGCTCTCGACAGCTACGCCAAGTCTTTCGCCTGAGAACGGATCAATCTCGAGGACCGATAACGGATGCCTTCACTTAAGGATCTGAAAAACCGGATCGCCTCCGTCAAGGCGACGCAGAAGATCACCAAGGCGATGAAAATGGTCGCCGCGGCGAAGCTGCGCCGTGCCCAGGAGGCGGCCGAGGCCGCCCGTCCCTACGCGGAACGTATGACCAAGGTGCTGGCCGGCCTTTCGGCCGCCAATGCCGGCAATGCGGAAGCGCCGCTGCTGCTTTCGGGCACGGGCAAGGATCAGGTTCATCTGCTGATCGTCGCGACCGGCGAACGCGGTCTGGCCGGGGGCTTCAATTCCTCGATCATCCGTCTCGCCCGCGATCACGCATTGAAGCTGCTTGCCCAGGGCAAGACGGTGAAAATCCTCACCGTCGGCCGCAAGGGCAACGACATCCTGCGCCGCACGTTCAAGGACAACATCGTCGACTACGTGACGTTCCGCGAAGTCAAGCAACTCGGTTTCGCCCAGGCCGACGAGGTGGCACACAAGGTGCTCGCGCTCTACAATGCCGGCGAATTCGACATCGCGACGCTGTTTTTCGCGCGCTTCCAGTCGGTGATTTCGCAGGTGGCGACCGCCTCGCAGATCATCCCGGCCAAGTTCGAGACCACCGAGCCGGCGACTGCCTCCTCGGCGCTCTACGAATACGAGCCGAGCGAAGAGGAAATCCTCGAAGACCTGCTGCCGAAGAATGTCGCGATCCAGATCTTCCGGGCCCTGCTCGAAAACAACGCTTCCTTCTATGGCGCGCAGATGTCCGCAATGGACAACGCGACGCGCAATGCTGGTGACATGATCAACAAGCTGACGCTCTCCTACAACCGTCAGCGCCAGGCACAGATCACCAAGGAACTCATCGAAATCATTTCGGGCGCGGAAGCGCTCTGAGGTAAAGAAAGAGGGTAAGAATCATGGCTACCGCAACGGGCACGTCCCTCGGCAAGGTGACCCAGGTTATCGGCGCTGTCGTCGACGTCGCTTTCGACGGCGAACTGCCGGCGATTTTGAACGCGCTTGAAACCGACAACAACGGCAACCGCCTCGTTCTCGAAGTCGCGCAGCACCTCGGCGAAAGCGCCGTCCGCACCATCGCGATGGACTCGACTGAAGGTCTGGTTCGTGGTCAGCACGTCACCGATACCGGCGCTCCGATCACCGTTCCGGTCGGTCCGGAAACGCTCGGCCGCATCATGAACGTCATTGGCGAGCCGGTCGACGAAGCAGGTCCGCTGGTCACCTCAGGCAAGCGCGCCATCCACCAGGAAGCGCCTTCCTACGTCGAGCAGTCGACCGAAGGCCAGATCCTGGTTACCGGCATCAAGGTCGTCGACCTTCTCGCGCCTTACGCAAAGGGTGGCAAGATCGGCCTCTTCGGCGGCGCAGGCGTCGGCAAGACGGTTCTGATCATGGAACTCATCAACAACGTCGCGAAGGCACACGGTGGTTACTCCGTGTTCGCAGGCGTCGGTGAGCGTACCCGCGAAGGCAACGACCTTTACCACGAAATGATCGAATCGGGCGTCAACAAGCATGGCGGCGGCGAAGGCTCGAAGGCAGCCCTCGTTTACGGCCAGATGAACGAACCGCCGGGCGCCCGCGCCCGCGTCGCCCTGACGGGTCTGACGATTGCTGAAGACTTCCGCGACAAGGGCCAGGACGTTCTGTTCTTCGTGGACAACATCTTCCGCTTCACCCAGGCAGGTTCGGAAGTGTCGGCTCTGCTCGGCCGTATTCCTTCGGCCGTGGGCTATCAGCCGACGCTCGCCACCGACATGGGCCAGATGCAGGAACGCATCACCACCACGACCAAGGGCTCGATCACCTCGGTTCAGGCCATCTACGTTCCCGCCGACGACTTGACCGACCCGGCACCGGCAACCTCGTTCGCCCACCTGGACGCAACGACGGTTCTGTCGCGTTCGATCGCCGAAAAGGGCATCTATCCGGCCGTCGACCCGCTCGACTCCACGTCGCGCATGCTCGACCCGCTGGTCGTCGGCGAAGAGCACTATGAAATCGCTCGTAAGGTCCAGTCGACCCTGCAGCGCTACAAGGCTCTCCAGGACATCATCGCCATCCTCGGCATGGACGAACTGTCCGAAGACGACAAGATGACGGTTGCCCGCGCCCGCAAGATCGAGCGCTTCCTGTCCCAGCCGTTCTTCGTCGCCGAAGTCTTCACCGGTTCGCCGGGCAAACTCGTCGCGCTCGAAGACACGATCAAGGGCTTCAAGGGCCTCGTCAACGGCGATTACGACCATCTTCCGGAAGCGGCCTTCTACATGGTCGGCTCGATCGAAGAAGCCGTCGAAAAGGCTAAGAAGCTGGCCGAAGCCGCCTGATCCTGAACGAGATGGCGCGCGGGACCGTATCCGGCGCGCCTTTTGCCGCATAAAACACGCGGGCTTCTCGGCAAAGAATTGCCTCGATGCCCTGATGATTTAGTCTTTCGCAATTCCGGACGCAAAACCGCCTCGCACTTTTGCTGGAATTGCTCTGAGGAAGTGGACCTTCATGGCCGACGCTTTCAACTTTGAACTGGTTTCGCCCGAGCGCCTGCTCGTCTCGGAAAAGGTCACCGAAGTGGTGATCCCGGCGACGCTTGGCGAAATGACGGTGCTTGCCAATCACGCGCCGACGATGACGACGATCAAGCCGGGTGTGGTTTCGGTGAAGCTTGCCTCCGGCCAGGTCAACAAATACGTCGTTTTCGGCGGTTTCGCCGACATCCTGCCGACCGGCTGCACGCTGCTGGCCGAATCCGCGGTTCCGGCCAGCGAGCTGACCCACGCGACGCTGCAGAAGCGGATCGAGACGACGCAGGGCGAAATCAACCATGCGCAGAGCGACGAGCACAGGACGAAGCTCGAGCAGTTCCTCGCGGAATTGACCCACCTAAACGGTATCGTTATGCCGGTCTGATCCATCATAGTTCTCTGCGAAAGATCGAGGCGGTCCTGATAGGCCGCCTTTTTCTTTGGGCGGTGGTCGGCTCTTCGTGGTGGCTATCGTTGCGGCCCGATGCCGGCTTGTATGTGCCGCGCCATCTTGTTAGCCCTTGTCGGCGGAGGAACGCGATGATCGACAAGCTGGAGTTTTTCATTGCCCTGGCGCGCGAAAGCCATTTCGGCCGTGCGGCGGAAGAATGCGGCATCTCGCAGCCTTCGCTTTCGGCCGCCATCCGTCAGCTCGAGGAACAACTCGGCGTGCAGCTCGTGGTGCGCGGTTCCCGCTACCAGGGTCTGACGCCGGAAGGCCAGCGGGTACTGGAATGGGCAAAACGCATCGTCGGCGATGCGCGCACGATGCGCGAGGAAATGCGCGCCGCCCGCAAGGGTCTTGTCGGCCACATCCGGCTGGCATCGATCCCGACGGCGTTGGCGATGATCCCCAGGTTGACCGAACCCTTCCAGGCGAAGCACCCGGAGGTCACCTTCTCCGTCGTCTCGCGCAATTCCCTGCAGGTGCTTTCCCAGCTCGACAATTTCGAGATCGACGCGGGCATTACCTATCTCGACAACGAGCCGCTGGGCCGGGTGACGAGTGTGCCGCTCTATGCGGAGCGCTATAATCTGGTCACCGCCGAAGGGGCGCCCTATGCCGATCGGGAAAGTGTCACCTGGAAGGAGATGGCCGATCTTAGGCTTTGTCTATTGACGCCGGACATGCAGAACCGCCGCATCATCAACCAACACCTCGCGGAAGCGGGGGTGACGGTGAAGCCGATGCTCGAATCGAACTCGATGGTGGTTCTTCTCTCGCATGTGGGGACCGGGCGCTGGGCGAGCATCATGCCGCGCAACGTCGCGCGATCATTCGGGTTTGCAAAACAAGTCAGGACGATCCCAATCGTCGATCCGGAAGCCACGCATATCGTGGGGCTTGTCGCGACCCATCGCGAGCCCTTCACGCCGCTGGTCTCGGCCCTGCTTCACGAGGCCCGGAGTCTCACTCCTGCCGCCATGGCTTGATAGCTTTTTTCTATCGCGTAACCGATCTCCTTTATTGACGGTTGAGGTATCGGTTGCGACATTCCATTCCCAGTAGGCGAAGTGCGATTGTCGGACAACTTCGCCAGCTTTCTGATCCGCACACGGGGTTGTGGTGCCGATGCCACGACGCCGGAAACGGATCAGCCGGGAGGCTATGACATATGAATATGCGTATCTCCGCCGGTGAACTCACCGAGCGGTCGCTTCAGATCATCAGGGATCTGAAGCATCTGGAAGGCCCGATGCTGCCGATCCTGCATGCGATCCAGGCGGAGTTCGGTTATGTGCCGGACGAGGTGAAGCCCGTCATCGCCAGCGAACTCAACCTGTCGCGCGCCGAAGTGCATGGCGTCGTCACCTTCTATCACGAATTCCGCGACCACCCGGCGGGCCGGCATGTGCTGAAACTCTGTCGCGCCGAAGCCTGCCAGTCGATGGGCAGCGACCGCGTTGCGGATAGCGCCCGGCAGCTTCTCGGGATCGACTTCCACCAGACCACGCTCGACGGTGCGGTGACGCTGGAGGCTGTCTACTGTCTCGGGCTTTGCGCCTGTGCGCCGGCCGCGATGCTCGACGGCGAAGTCTATGGCCGCGTCGATGAGCACTGTCTTTCCGAAATCGTTGCGGAGGCACGTCGATGACGGTGACGATTTTCGTTCCGCGCGATGCAGCCGCGCTGGCGCTCGGCGCCGAGAAGGTGGCGGAGGCGATTGCCCAGGAGATTGCGATCCGCGGGCTCGATGCCAAGATCGTCCGCAATGGTTCGCGCGGCATGTTCTGGCTGGAGCCGCTGGTTGAAGTGCGCACGAAGGAAGGCCGTATCGCCTATGGCCCGGTGAAGTCCGGCGACGTCAAGGGCCTGTTCGATGCGGGGTTCCTGGAAGGTGGACAGCATGCTTTGCATCTTGGGCCGACCAAGGACATCCCCTTCCTGCGGCAGCAGACGCGGTTGACCTTTTCCCGTTGCGGCGTCACCGATCCACTGTCGTTGGATGACTATCGCCAGTATCAGGGTCTGAAGGGTCTCGAAAACGCGATCGCCATGACGCAGGCGCAGATCGTCGCCCAGGTGACCGATAGTGGTCTCCGCGGCCGTGGCGGCGCCGGCTTCCCGACCGGCATCAAGTGGAAGACGGTGATGGATGCGGCGGGGCCGCAGAAATACATCGTCTGCAATGCGGACGAGGGCGACAGCGCCACCTTCGCCGACCGGATGATCATGGAGGGCGATCCCTTCGTGCTGATCGAGGGCATGATTATCGCCGGCATCGCGACCGGCGCCACCAAGGGTTATGTCTACACCCGCTCGGAATATCCGCATGCGATCGCGACGATGACAAAAGCCGTCGAGATCGCCCGCGCCGCCGGGATCCTCGGACCGTCGGTGATGGGATCCGCTCATGCCTTCGACATGGAGATCCGCTCCGGCGCCGGGGCCTATGTGTGCGGCGAGGAGACTTCGCTGCTGAATTCGCTCGAAGGCAAGCGCGGTATCGTGCGTGCCAAGCCGCCGCTGCCGGCGCTGCAGGGATTCCTCGGTCGTCCGACGGTCGTCAACAACGTCATCTCGCTTGCCTCCGTGCCGGTCATCATGGATCGGGGGGCGGCCTTCTATCGCGACTTCGGCATGGGCCGCTCGCGCGGGACGATCCCGATCCAGATCGCCGGCAATGTCAAATATGGCGGCCTTTACGAAACGGCGTTCGGCCTGTCGCTCGGCGAGATCGTCGACCATATCGGCGGCGGTACGGCGACCGGCCGGCCGGTCAAGGCAGTGCAGGTGGGCGGACCGCTCGGCGCCTATTTCCCGTGTGCGCTGTTCGATACGCCGTTCGACTATGAAGCTTTTGCTGCCCGGGACGGGCTGATCGGCCACGCGGGCATCACCGTGTTCGACGATTCGGCCGACATGTTGAAACAGGCGCGGTTCGCGATGGAATTCTGCGCCATCGAGAGCTGCGGCAAGTGCACGCCCTGTCGCATCGGTTCGACGCGCGGCGTCGAAACGGCCGACAAGATCAAACAGGGTATCGAGCCGGAGAAGAACAAGGCGCTGCTCGCCGACCTCTGCAACACGATGAAGTTCGGCTCCCTCTGCGCGCTTGGCGGGTTTACGCCCTATCCGGTGATGAGCGCGATGAACCATTTCCCGGAGGATTTTTCCCCGGCACCCCTTATCGAAGCGGCGGAGTAACATCATGTCCCTCGTTCATGAAATCGACTACGGCACACCCGCTTCCCGGTCCGAAGCCCAGGTGACCCTCACCATCGACGGCCGCGCCATCACCGTGCCGGAAGGCACGTCAATCATGCGCGCTTCGATGGAGGCAGGCATCAAGGTGCCGAAACTCTGCGCCACCGATATGGTCGACGCCTTCGGGTCCTGCCGCCTCTGTCTCGTCGAGATCGAAGGGCGCAACGGAACGCCGGCCTCCTGCACCACGCCGGTGATGCCGGGCATGGTGGTGCACACCCAGACGGGCCGGCTGAAGGATATCCGCCGCGGCGTGATGGAACTCTATATCTCCGACCACCCGCTCGACTGTCTCACCTGCGCCGCCAACGGGGACTGCGAATTGCAGGACATGGCCGGCGCGGTGGGCCTTCGCGACGTGCGTTACGGCTATGAGGGTGACAACCACGTCAGAGCCCGCAACGATGGTGCAATCAACGCCAAGTGGATGCCGAAGGACGAGTCGAACCCGTACTTCACCTACGATCCATCGAAATGCATCGTCTGCTCCCGTTGCGTGCGCGCCTGCGAAGAAGTGCAGGGCACGTTCGCGCTGACGATCGAGGGCCGTGGTTTCGGCAGCCGGGTCTCGCCCGGTGCCCACGAACTTTTCCTTGATTCCGAATGCGTTTCCTGCGGCGCCTGCGTGCAGGCCTGTCCGACCGCGACACTCACCGAAAAGTCGGTCATCGCGATCGGCCAGCCGGAACATTCGGAAGTCACCACCTGCGCCTATTGCGGCGTCGGCTGCTCCTTCAAGGCGGAGATGCGCGGCGAGGAACTCGTCCGCATGGTGCCGTGGAAGGACGGCCAGGCAAACCGTGGCCATTCCTGCGTCAAGGGGCGTTTCGCCTATGGCTACGCGACCCACAAGGACCGCATCCTCAACCCGATGATCCGCGAGAATATCTCCGATCCGTGGCGGGAAGTGACCTGGGAAGAGGCCTTTTCGCACGTGGCTTCCGAGTTCCGCCGCATCCAGTATCAGTACGGTCGTGAATCGATCGGCGGCATCACCTCGTCGCGCTGCACCAACGAGGAGACTTTCCTCGTCCAGAAGCTGATCCGCGCCGGTTTCGGCAACAACAATGTCGATACCTGCGCCCGCGTCTGTCATTCGCCGACCGGCTACGGCCTCGGCCAGGCCTTCGGCACGTCTGCCGGCACACAGAATTTCGACTCGGTCGAGCATACCGACGTCGTCATCGTCATCGGCGCCAACCCGACCGATGGCCATCCGGTGTTCGGCTCGCGCCTCAAGAAGCGGCTGCGCCAGGGCGCAAAACTGATCGTCATCGATCCGCGCCGCATCGATCTCGTGCGTACGCCGCATGTGGAGGCCGATTATCACCTGCCGCTGCAGCCGGGCACCAACGTGGCCGTGCTGACGGCCTTGGCGCATGTCATCGTCACCGAAGGCCTGTTCGACGAAAAATTCATCCGCGAACGCTGCGACTGGTCCGAGTTCGAGGATTGGGCCGGTTTCGTTTCGGAAGACGCACACAGCCCGGAGGCGACCGAGAAATATACCGGCGTGCCCGCGGATCTCGTTCGCGGTGCGGCGCGGCTTTATGCCAAGGGCGGCAATGGCGCGATCTATTATGGCCTCGGCGTTACCGAGCACAGCCAGGGCTCGACGACCGTCATGGCGATCGCCAACCTTGCCATGGTCACCGGCAATATCGGCCGTCCGGGCGTCGGCGTGAACCCGCTGCGTGGCCAAAACAATGTCCAGGGCTCCTGCGACATGGGGTCGTTCCCGCACGAACTGCCGGGCTATCGTCACATTTCGGACGATGCGACCCGCGACACGTTCGAAAAACTGTGGGGCGTGACGCTCAACAACGAACCGGGCCTGCGCATTCCGAACATGCTGGATGCGGCCGTCGAAGGTACGTTCAAGGGCATCTACATCCAGGGCGAAGACATCCTGCAGTCCGACCCGGACACCAAGCACGTTTCGGCCGGTCTGGCGGCGATGGAATGCGTCGTTGTTCACGACCTCTTTTTGAACGAGACCGCCAATTACGCGCATGTCTTCCTGCCGGGCTCGACCTTCCTCGAAAAGGACGGCACGTTCACCAATGCCGAACGCCGCATCAACCGGGTTCGCAAGGTGATGAGCCCGAAGAACGGTTATGCCGACTGGGAAGTTACCCAGAAGCTGGCGCAGGCCATGGGATTGAACTGGAATTACGCGCATCCGTCTCAGATTATGGATGAGATCGCCGCCTCGACGCCGAGCTTCGCGCTGGTTTCCTACGATTATCTCGACAAGATGGGCTCGGTTCAATGGCCGTGCAACGAGGCGCATCCGGTCGGTTCGCCGATCATGCATGTCGATGGTTTTGTGCGCGGCAAGGGCAAGTTCATCCGCACCGAATATGTGGCGACCGACGAACGCACCGGTCCCCGCTTCCCGTTGCTGCTCACCACCGGCCGCATCCTGTCCCAGTACAATGTCGGTGCCCAGACACGCCGCACCGAGAATGTCACCTGGCACGCGGAAGACCGGCTGGAGATCCATCCACACGATGCCGAACAGCGCGGCATCAAGGAAGGCGACTGGATCAAGCTCGCCAGCCGTTCGGGCGATACGACGCTCAGGGCACTGATCACCGATCGCGTCGCGCCGGGCGTGGTCTATACGACGTTCCATCACCCGAACACGCAGGCGAATGTCATCACCACCGACTTCTCCGACTGGGCGACCAACTGCCCGGAATACAAGGTGACGGCGGTGCAGGTGTCGCCCTCTAACGGCCCGACCGAGTGGCAGGAGGACTACGACGAACTGTCGCGGCGGTCTCGGCGGATTGCGGGCAAGCTGGAGGCTGCGGAATAGTGTCTGTCGGCGCGCGCCATACCCCCCTCTGCCTCGCGGCAACGCCTCACCTTCGACGAGTGCAGAAAATTGTGCGAAGAGCCCGCCACTTGCCGATCTCCCCCCTCGAGGGGGAGATGCCCGGCAGGGAAGAGGGGGGCATCCTTGCTCTAACGTCCAATGGCTGAATTCCCCACCACCGCCACCGCCCCCGAGGTCGCCCGCCGTAACGGCGTGACCCGCGCCGGCTCGCGGGTGGTGCCGGAGGAGGTGCCGATCGCCTTTTCCTATGGCGGGTCGACCCATGCGGTGATGATGGGTTCTCCCGCTGACCTTGAGGATTTCGCGGTCGGCTTCAGCCTCACCGAAGGCATCATCACGTCGATGGCGGAGATCGAGAGCATTTCCGTGGTCGAGGAAGGTGCCGGTCTCGATGTCCAGGTGACGCTTGCCGAGGATAAGGAAGACGCGCTGCGCGCCCGCCGGCGGCATATGGCAGGGCCGGTCGGTTGCGGGCTTTGCGGTATTGAATCGATCGAGCAGGCCATGCGTCCGGTGCCGGATGTTTCCGCAGTGACCATGGTGCTGAGCGCCAAAGAAATAAGTGAAGCTGTCGCGGCGCTCAACAGTGCGCAGCCGCTGCATCGGCAAACCCATGCGGTTCACGGCGCCGGCTTCGTCGTGCCGGGCAAGGGACTGGTTGCCGTCCGCGAGGATGTCGGCCGCCACAATGCGCTCGACAAGCTTGCCGGAGCGGTCATCCGCGAGGGCGTCAAGGGATCGGAGGGCGTCGTGGTCGTCACCAGCCGCATTTCGGTCGAGATGGTGCAGAAGACGGCGATCCTCGGAAGTGCCGTTCTGATCGCCATTTCCGCGCCCACTGCGCTTGCCATCCGCACAGCGGAAGCAGCGGGCATGACGCTGATCGCGCTGACCCGCGGCGAGGATTTCGAGATTTTCACGCGTACCGATCGCATAGTCACTGGAGTTGTCGCCGATGTCGCATGACCAAAGCCCCGAGCAACTGGTGCTCGACAAACTGGTCCGGATGGCCAACCAGATCGCCACCTTCTTCCTGTCGCAGCCGGAAAAGGTTCGTGCCGAAGGCGTCGCGACGCATATCAACAAGTTCTGGGAGCCACGCATGCGCCGGCACCTTTTCGAGCATCTCGACAAGGGCGGGGCGGGGCTTTTGCCGCTTGTCGTAGAGGCCTCGGTGCTGATCCGCCGGCCGGAGGCCAAGACGGGATCGGGCGTCGGCGTCGGGCAGGATGCGGCGGAAAGGGCGCCGGACGGCAAAGGTCCCGCCGAAGGAGAATCGCTGTCCGAACCGAGCATTCCGGAAAGCGCCGCATGAATTCATCCATCCGGCAGGTGAGGGGCCGGAAGGGGGGATAAAGCCTAGCCATCATCCGAGGGAGGATATTTTAAATGGCATTTGCAGGAACGACGAACGAGGGCCTGACAGGCAATGTCGGGCTCCTCGATAGGGAACGTATTATCGCAAAACCAGGTTTCAATCGCTGGCTCGTGCCGCCGGCAGCTTTGGCCATTCATCTTTGCATCGGCATGGCTTACGGCTTCAGCGTTTTCTGGCTGCCGCTGTCCCGCGCCTTGGGTACCACGCAGGACCCGTCCTGCACCAGCCTCAACCTCCTCTCGGCCCTGTTCACGACAAGCTGCAACTGGCGTGTCGCAGACCTTGGCTGGATCTACACGCTGTTCTTCGTGCTGCTCGGTTGCTCGGCGGCGATCTGGGGCGGCTGGCTGGAGCGGGTCGGCCCGCGCAAGGCTGGTTTCGTCTCGGCCTGCTGCTGGTGCGGCGGCATTATCGTCGCGGCGATCGGCGTCATGACCCACCAGTTGTGGCTGATGTGGATCGGCGCCGGCGTGATCGGTGGCGTCGGCCTCGGCCTCGGCTACATCTCACCGGTTTCGACGCTCATCAAGTGGTTCCCCGACCGTCGCGGCATGGCAACCGGCATGGCCATCATGGGCTTCGGCGGCGGTGCGATGATCGGCGCTCCGCTCGCCAACCTCTTGATGAACTATTTCAAGACCGATAGCTCGGTCGGCGTCTGGCAGACCTTCATCTGCATGGCGGTGATCTATTTCTGCTTCATGATGGGCGGCGCCTTCGGTTACCGTATCCCGCCGGCCGGCTGGCGTCCGGAGGGCTGGACCCCTCCGGTCTCCAAGACGACGATGATCACCACCAGGCACGTCCACCTGCGCGATGCCCACAAGACCAAGCAGTTCTGGCTGATCTGGGCGGTGCTTTGCCTGAACGTTTCGGCCGGTATCGGGGTTATCGGCATGGCGTCGCCTATGCTGCAGGAAATCTTCGCCGGATCGCTGATCGGCCTGCCGAACCTGACCTTCTCGCAGCTTGATGCGAGCCAGAAGGCACAGATCGCCACGATCGCCGCCGGTTTTGCCGGTCTGCTGTCGCTCTTCAACATTGGCGGTCGCTTCTTCTGGGCGTCGCTCTCCGACAAGATCGGCCGCAAGAACACCTATTATACGTTCTTCGTGCTCGGCATCGTGCTTTATGCGCTCGCTCCGACGCTTGCCGACCTGGGCAACAAGGCGCTCTTCGTGCTCGCCTTCGGTATCATCCTGTCCATGTATGGCGGTGGTTTTGCGACCATTCCTGCCTATCTCGCGGATATCTTCGGCACCCAGTTCGTCGGTGCGATCCACGGTCGTCTTCTGACGGCCTGGGCGACGGCCGGCATTCTCGGTCCCGTCGTCGTCAATTACATCCGCGAGGCGCAGCTCACAGCGGGTGTGCCGGCCGGACCGGCGCTTTATACCGGCACGATGTACATCCTCGCCGGCATGCTGGTGCTGGGGTTGATCGCCAACTCGCTGGTGCGTCCGCTTGGCGACAAATGGTTCATGTCGGACCAGGAAGTCGCTTCGCTGCAGGCAAAGACGGCTGCCGCGAATGCCGGGCCGACCGGTTCCTTCGGCATCGGCACAGGCGGTCTCGACGCCAAGGCGGTGCTTGCCTGGACCGTGGTCGGCATCCCGCTTCTCTGGGGCGTCTGGGTGACGCTGAAGAGCAGCCTGGTTCTGTTCGGCTGACATTCGTCGACAGGAATGACCAAGGGGGGCGGCATGTGCCGCCCTTTCATTTTGTCTCGCACGGAAATGTGAGGATAAAAACGGAGGGGGCTCCGATTGACGTTCGCGAAATCCGGACTAGATTGTGTTCCGGAGCCCCAAGTCGCTTTCTCCGCGATACGCACGCGCCCGCGTGCCCGATCCGGCTCCAAACACTGCTTTCATATCTTCAGTGCACACGGGAGCTCTCCATGCGCTACAATCAATTGGGCAATACCGGTCTTTTCGTCTCCGAACTCTGCCTCGGCACGATGACCTTCGGCGAGAACCAGGCGGGGGCCGTCTGGAGTGCCGTCGCCGGTCTCGATCAGGATGCCGCCGACAAGATCGTCGAGCGCTCGCTGGCTGCCGGCGTCAACTTCATCGACACGGCGAATGTCTATTCTGAGGGCCGGTCAGAGATCATCCTCGGCCAGGCGATCAAAAACCTCGGCGTGCCGCGCAAGGACGTGGTCATCGCCACGAAATTCTATGGCCAGATGGGCGACAAGCCCAACGATCGCGGCGCCTCCCGCGGGCACATCATGGATTCGGTGGAGCAGAGCCTCGAACGGCTGCAGATGAACCATATCGATCTCTACCAGATCCATGGCACCGACACGGTAACGCCGATCGACGAGACGCTGCGGGCGCTCGACGATCTCGTATCGCGCGGCCTCGTGCGCTACATCGGGCTCTCCAACTGGGCTGCCTGGCGGATGGCGAAAGCGCTCGGTATTTCCGAACGCAAGGGTTATGCCCGTTTCGAGACGGTGCAGGCCTATTATTCGATCGCCGGCCGTGACCTGGAGCGCGATATCGTGCCGCTGATGCAGGAGGAGAAGCTCGGCCTGATGGTCTGGTCGCCGCTCGCCGGCGGGCTGCTCTCCGGCAAATACGGTCCGGGTGCTCCGGGCAACGGGGAAGGCCGCCGCGCCAGCTTCGATTTTCCCCCTGTCGACAAGGATCGCGCCTGGGCTTGCGTCGCAGCCATGCGTGAGGTCGCCGCCCGGCACGGCGCGAGTGTCGCGGAAGTGGCGCTGGCCTATATCCTGGCCAAACCCTTCGTGACGAGCGTCATCATCGGCGCCAAGAGGTTGGAGCAGCTCGAAGAAAACTTGAAGGCCGTAAAGCTGAAGCTGGATGCGGAGGATATGGCAAAGCTCGACGAGGTCAGCGCGCTTGCTCCGGAATATCCGGGCTGGATGCTGGCCCGCCAGGGTGCCGGGCGCCGTCCGGCTCCGTTCGAGCCGAAGGAATAGTCATGAAAAAAGCCCGCGGCGGTTCAACGCTGCGGGCTCCATAATCTTATGGCGGCTTAGAGGTCTTTCCAGCCAACCGCCTTGGCCTTGAGGTCGACTGCGCAGGCCTTTCCAGGCCCCGCTATCGCGATCAGGCAGCCAGATCTTCGGCTTCGGTGCCCTTGAACATCTTGGCGAGGTTCAGGAAGCAAATCATGCCGTTCTCGTTGGCGATGATGCCTTCGGAGAAGGACTTGTCGAAGGAGGCAGAGATTTCCGGAACCGGCTGAACCTGGCTCGAAGGGATGGTCAGGATGTCCGAGACGCGGTCGACGAGCATGCCGATGACCATGTTGTGGACTTCTGCAACCACGATGGCGCTGCGCTCGTTGGCAACCGTGCTCTTCATGCCGAGCTTGTAGGCAAGGTCGATGATCGGGATCACGGAGCCGCGAAGGTTCATGACGCCGATGACGTCGGCCGGGGCGTGCGGGATCGGCGTCGAAGGCGCCCATCCGCGGATTTCGCGGATCGTCGTCGTCTTGACGCAGAATTCCTGATCATGGAGACGGAAGGCGATGATTTCCAGCGTTTCGCCGCTGTAGCTTGTGGAGTTGATCGTCGTAGCCATCAGAATTCTTCCCAACTATCCGTTGCCTGAGCGGCAGCGGCGGCACCCGTTGTGGTCCGCGCGACCGTTGCCATGAGTTTGCGTGCCGGCGATGCAACGGGTCGTGCATCAGGTCGCGCTATCGCAATCTTATGCGAAGAATGTTGCGCAAATCTAAATCGCGCCAGAAGATCGCGCAGGATTTCGGCTTCGCGCGCCAGGCTGTGGCTGGCGGCCGTTGTTTCCTCGACCATGGCAGCATTCTGCTGCGTGTTCTGGTCCATGGAGTTGACGGCCTTGCTGATCTCCTTGATACCCGTGGACTGTTCGCGGGCAGCCTCGACGATCGCTGAAACATTGCCGTTGATCTCGTCCACCTGGGACATGATCTCATCGAGCGCCTTGCCGGTTTCGCCGACGAGCGCGACGCCACGCTTGACCTGTTCGGAGGAGGTCGAGATCAGCGTCTTGATCTCCTTGGCCGCGCTGGCGGAACGTTGAGCCAGTTCGCGGACTTCCTGGGCGACGACCGCAAAGCCTTTGCCCGCTTCGCCTGCGCGTGCCGCCTCGACACCCGCATTCAGCGCCAGCAGGTTCGTCTGGAAGGCGATCTCGTCGATCACGCCGATGATGTTGGAGATTTCCCGGGACGACGTTTCGATCTGGCCCATCGCGTTTACCGCGTTGCGGACCACGGCACCGGAATGTTCGGCGCTTTTTTTCGCGTGCGAGACGAGGTCGCCGGCTTCTTCCGCGCGTTTGGCGCTGTCGATGACGGTGCGGCTGATTTCTTCCAGCGCCGCAGCGGTCTCCTCGACGGCCGCCGCCTGCTGCTCGGTGCGCTTGGCAAGGCTGTCGGAAGCCTGGCGGATTTCGCTGGAGCCGCCTGCAATCCCTTCGGCATTCTCGCCCACGGTGCGCATGGCCTCGGCCAGTTTCCCGATGGCTTCGTTGAAATCGACGCGGATCTGTTCGAGCGTCGAAATGAAGGGCTTTTCGATTCGGAACGTCAGGTCGCCGTTTGAAAGGGACGTCAGGCCGTCGGCGATGTCGTCTACGGCCCGAACACGTTCGGTGATGTCGGTCGCAAACTTGACCACCTTGAAGACGCGGCCGTCGGCGTCGAAGATCGGGTTGTAGGAGGCCTGGATCCAGACTGCCTTGCCGCCCTTGCCGATGCGCTTGAACTCGGCGGCAATCGCTTCGCCGCCGGAGAGCTTCTTCCAGAATTGCGGGTATTCGGCGCTGTCACGGAACGACGGCTCGCAGAACATGCTGTGATGCTTGCCGGTGATTTCCGAAAGCTGATAGCCGAGACAGGCGAGGAAATTCTCGTTGGCGGTCAGGACATCGCCACCGGGAGTGAACTCGATGATGGCCTGGGTGCGCGAGATGGCGTTGATCTTGCCCTCGTCTTCCGCGGATCGGAGTTTCGCGGCGGTTATGTCGGTTGCGAATTTGACCACCTTGTAAGGCCTGCCGCCTGACATCACCGGATTATAGGAGGCCTGGATCCAGATCTCGCGGCCTCCCTTGCCGATGCGCTTATAGGCGGCGGCATCAAATTTGCCGTCGCCGAGGTTTGCCCAGAAATCCTTGTAGGCCTGTGACTTCACGTAATTCGGGTCGCAGAACATGCTGTGATGCTTGCCGACGATTTCGGAAAGTGCGTAGCCAAGCGTCTTGCAGAAGTTCTCGTTGGCCGTGAGAACCTTTCCGGATAAATCAAACTCGATAATGGCCTGCGACTTGTTGAGTGCCGCAAGTACTGCTTTCGCGTCAGCGCCTGGGAGTGAAAGTATGGACATTTGGCTCGCTTGCCCCCGTCTGTAAATTCCCGAACTAGCTCAATTTGCCAGCTGCGTCACGAGATAACCGCCTCGCCGCCGGGGTACTGAGTCTTGCCAAAAATAGCATTGAGAATTTAACGGAAGGTCAATAATTCTGTTTCGGCGCAGCTGTGGAAATTACGTACCCACTTGCCTTTTATCAAAACTAAGACAGACAAGTAGAATCTGAATTTATATTATCTGGCTGGAATGTCTCTTCGTTTTTTCACTTTCAGCGGCTCTGATTCAGTAATGCAAATATAGGCTTACGCCGCATATCAAGCCGAGCGGGTGGGACGATCGAGAACGCGTCGGCCGAAAAGACTTGCCGCCAGTTCCACCATGATTCGAGCGCTCTTGCCGCGGTCATCCAGAAACGGATTGAGTTCGACGAGATCGAGCGATGCGACGAGCCCCGTATCGTGGAGCATCTCCATAATCAAATGCGCCTCGCGGAAGGTCGCGCCGCCCGGCACTGTGGTGCCGACACCCGGCGCTATGTCCGGATCCAGGAAATCGACGTCCAGGCTGACGTGGAGAAGACCATTGGCGGCGTTCACCGCCTCGATGACCTGGCGCATGATCGCGGCAATCCCGTGTTCGTCGATGGCGCGCATGTCGAAGACGTTGACGCCGTGATCGGCGATGAGTTTCCGCTCGATTTCGTCGACGGAGCGGATGCCGATCTGGAAGACGTTTTTTGGATCGACCATGGGCCGGGCGCTGTCGAGAATCGGTGCGAATTCCGCCTGGCCGGTGAAGAAGGCGACAGGCATGCCATGGATGTTGCCGGAAGGCGATGTCTCGGGCGTGTTGAAATCCGTATGGGCATCGAGCCAGAGAACGAAAAGCGGCCGGCCGATCTCGGAAGCGTAACGCGCCATGCCCGGCACGCTGCCCATGGAAAGGGCGTGGTCGCCACCCATGATCACCGGAATGGTGCCGGCCCTGGCCATTTCATAGGTCCGGGTCTCGAGCGCGCGCGTGAACGCAGCGACGATCGGCAGGTTTTTCGCGTCTTTTCTCTCCGGCAGATCAGTTGCCGGTTCCGGACGCAGGTCGCCATTGTCGACTACCCGGAAACCGAGGCCCTCCAGTGCCTTGACGATGCCGGCAAGCCTGAAGGCCGCCGGCCCCATGGCGCAGCCGCCGCGACCGGAGCCCTCTTCCAGAGGAACGCCGATCAATGTGATGTCTTTGGAGGTCATGCTTTTTCTCCCGAGCAAGCAGGAATGAAACGAAATATGCGAGATCAGTATTCGCGCTCATAGAAGATGCCGGCCTTGCCGCCTTCGGTGCCGGCGCCGGCCTTGAGCTTGACACCGCGGCCGACATCGAGATTGATCGTCGCTTCGGCGCCGCTCTCGCCGCCCTGCTCAACCTGGATATAGGTGCGGTTGTTGATGTAGCGGCCGACCGACACGGTGGTCTGGCCGGTCGCATCGGTGTTGATGTCGAGATCGTCGACGCCGAGATTGTTGCGTAGCGTTTCGAGCAGCGATGCGGAGCCGCCGCCGGCGAGCTGCGCGACGGCGTCGGCCAGCTGGGCGATCTGCAGCGGCGACAGCCGTGACATCGACTGGCCGAAGATCAGTCGCGCCAGAACCTCGTCCTGGGGCAGGGCGGGCGAGGAGGAGAAGGCGATCGTCGGATCGTTGGCGACGCCCGTGACTTTCACCGTGATCGTCGTCGCGGCGGAGGTGGTGTTCGCCTCCATGTTGAGAACCGGGATCAGGCCGCCGCCGAAGGTTATGTCCCCATCGGTGAAATCCATTCGTTTGGCGAGGATCACGATACGGCCGCGGCGCATCTTGAAGCCACCGGCGACGACCGGTGCGATCGCCGTACCCGTTACGGTCAGGTCACCGCCGAGCTCGGCGTCAATACCGCGACCGCGCACGAAGATGCCGTTCGGCGCGCTGATCTGAAGGTTGAGGGCGATCGGGTTCGAACTGCCGCTGGCGCTCTTCGGCCGCAGCTTTTCCATCTGCCTCAGCACGTCGGGCGGGGCATTACGATGGCGGATATCGATGGCGGAAAGCGAGGTCGGCAGGCGGGCGGGCACGGTGATCGCCGCCTTGGTCAGCGTCACGCGTCCTCCGAGGACGGGGCCTGACGTCAGCGGGCCGGTAATGGTCAGGGCGCCGTCGGCGGTCGCGGCAAAGAGCGCGCCATCGGCGTAGGATGCCTGAGCAAGGGTGATCTTCAGATCGGCCGGAAAGCCTGAACCGGGCGCGATGCCGACCGAGCCCTGGACCGAGACCGTGCCACCGCCCGAGAGCTTGCCGGAGAGCCTGGAAATATTGGCGCTCTTGCCGTCGAAGGCAACATTGGCGGCAAGATCCGTCAGGGCGAGGTTACGGCGAACATCCACCAGTCGGGCGCCCGACGAGGATGCGGTGCCGGTGATCGCCGGCGCCGCCGCCGTGCCGCCGATCGCGAGGTCGACATTGCCGGTGCCTTCCAGGACGAAGCCTTGCGCCGCCATCTGTCCGGCGAGAATCGAGAAGGGCAGTTTCCCACTGAATTTCAGATTAAGCGGTTTCTCGCCTGCGAGCGAAACCGAGCCGCCGCCCGACAACGAAACGCCGCCGCCGCCCGAAAGGCGGGTGTCGACGGTGACAGTGCCGTTCTGAAACGTGCCACCGGCGGTGATGTCGAAAGCGGCGACCCCGGCGGATGTGGTCTGCGCGACGCCGGCATCGGCCCAGCGCAGATCATAACGGACGGCGGGAGCTTGCGGCGTTCCCGTCGCGGTCACCGTGCCGGAAATCGTGCCGCGAGCGCCGAGGCTCGGCGCAAACGCGTTGACCAGGCTGGCGGGCACCGCATTGGCGCGGGCGTTGATGTCGAGTGCGGGAATGCCGTCCTTCAGGATAACCTTGCCGGCAGCCGAGAGATCGAGACCGCCGGAGCCTGTCAGGCGGGTCTTGTCTAACGTGACTGTTCCGTTGGCGAAGCTGCCGCTTGCCTGGACTCGAAACGGACTGATGCCAGCATCGCGCGACTGGCGAAGCTGTGCATCACTCCATTCTAAATCGTAGCGTATGGCAGGGGCAGACGCGGCGCCGGTGGCGTTGATCGTGCCGGAAATGGTGCCGGCAGCATTGATCGCGGGGACGAACGCGTTGATGAGATTGGCGGGCAGCGCCTTGATATTGGCGGTGAGGTCCAGCGCCGTGCCGGCCGTGCCGTTGACGGTAACGCTGCCGGCCCCGGTTGAGATGGTCAGATCGGCAAGACGCGCACCGCCGTTGGCGACCGCGATACGGGTCGGCGCGGCAAGCCGGACCGCGATGCTGCGGGGCGCCGCGGTGAAGCTCTGGATGCCGACCGAGATATCGGTACCGGTCTGGATATCGCCAACCGCAGTCAGTGGTGCGTTGTCATACTGGGCGGCGAGATTGAAATTGGTCCGGTTGCCGCCCTGGCTGACGCCGAGGTTGACGTCGTTGATGCCGACCGAGCCGGCACCGATCCGAGTGGCGCGGACCATACCCTCGGCCGCAATCGTCTTGATGTCGGCAATGGCGAGATCGATATTCGGTTGGGCGATCTCGATCGTGCCGCGGCGAAGTGCCTTGCCGGAAGCCCGGATGACGGCGCCGGCCTTGCCGCCCGTATTGCTGAACATCACCGTTCCCTTCAGATCGCCCTGGGCCTGCTGGGCGGCAAGGGCTGCGAGCAGGGAGACATCCGGGAAGTCGAAAGCGAGCTGGCCTTCCGGCAGGAAGGCGGGAGAGAAGTTCAAGGCGCCGGTCAGCTTGTTCGGACCGATCTCGGCGGTGATTGCCGGCGCGCTGGTGCGGCCCTGGACGGAAGCGAGGTCGGCATTGACGCGGATCGGCTGGCCATCGAGCGAACCCGTGCCGGTCAGCTTGCCCTTGGGGGCATTCGGATCGGCGGTGCCTTCCAGGATGAAACTCATGTCCTGGAGCTTGCGGCCGACCAGCCGCGCGTCGGCGGAATTGAGCACGGCCCGGACGGCCATTGCGGTCAACGGCCCCTTGGCGGAGATGTCGAAACCGGCCGCCCCCTCGGCTTCCGGCAGCCAACGCTTCAGATCCGGCACGCGGCCGGCCAGGCGCCCGGTGACAGTCCGATTGTCGAGCAGCATATTGCCGTGCGCTTCGATGGCGTTCGAGCGCATCACGAAGTTCTCGAGGCTGACGCGGCCGCCGCTCACCATGTTGACGTAGCCTTCGGCCGAAAGCTTGCCCTCGAATTTCGAAACTAGCCCCGGCGGCAGAACGGCGGGATTGGCAAAAACCCGGAAATTGCCGGTGACTGCCTGTTTCGACATGTCGTAAGCGCCGGAAAGCGTGCCGTTCACATTGCCGCTATCGAAGGTCGCTGCATCCAGGCCGATCGCCGGTGGCGCGAGCCTGAGCGGCGCATCCAAAGTCACCGGCCCGCGGATCACCCGGTCAAGAGCGTCGTTGGTGAAATCCGTGCGGGCGACGGTGAAGCGGCTGCGGATGCTGCCCGAACGGCTGATGAGGTTGAGATCTTCGCTTTCCGCCTGCAGGCGGATCTGGCCGAAGCGGCCCTGCGGCAGTTCGGCGGCGCTGAGTGCAGCCGTCGCGTTGAAGCGCGCCGAGACGGCCGCTCCGGTCAGCGTGAAATTGATGCTTTCGAAGGAGAAGCGGCTCTCCTGTCCGTTGATCGGCCAGACGAAGTCGACCGGCCCCTTCACGCCGTTGAGGCTGGCGGTGAGGCTGTTGTCGCCCGTCGGGTCCCAGGCCCCCTTGGCAGCGATCTTCACGGCGCCGGAGGTGAGATCGCCGCGTTCGATATCCACCCGGCCGGAGGGCGCATAGATTGCAGCAATGTTGATATCGGTCGTGCCGCCGAACAGCGGACGAAAGGCAGGCGGGAGAAGCGTCGACAACTGGCCGCCGCCGGTCACCTCCACCCTGTGCCTGCCGTTTTCGACCAGCAAATGTTTGCCGTCGACCGCGATGACGGGCGTGCCGCCGACGCTGCCCTGCAACTTTCCGGCCCAGTCGGAAAGAGGTCCTTCGCCATCGAGCGCCAGCTCGACCGCCGGAGTGCCGGGAAGACGCAGAAGGCGGGCGAGCAGGCCGCCCTGCGGCTCGGACACGGCAGCCTTGAGTGTCAGGCGATTTTCGGACGGCGCGTAAACCACGTCGGCAGATGCCTTGGCATCCGGCTCGTCCTTGCGGGTTGCCTGCAGATCGAGCGAAATGTCAGGCCCCGTCGCGTCGATCGATCCCTTCACCGAAAGAGAGAAATCCCGCCCCGAAAAGGCCTGGGAGAGATTGATATCCGGCAGGTCGATCTGCGCCACGCGGATGCCGACGGGCAAGGGCGATCCGGAAGAGCCCGTCGATGTCGTTTGTGTCGTGGCGGGCGCTTTCGGCGGCCGCGGCGCACGGATGAAGTTGACGGTGTCAGCTGAAATATGTTCGGCGCGGAAGACCCCCGTCACCAGGGACGTCGGCGACCAATCGATCTTGATCCCGCCGATCTGGGCATAGGGGCCTGCGTCGTCGGACAATGTAAGGGCATCGATACGCAGGTCGCCGGTCAGCAAGCCTTCCGGGGGCGTGAAGGAGATGCCGCGGTCAGGCGTGGAGACGATGGCGGAAATGCGGTCTGCGGCGACGCGCCCGCCGACCGGGGTGAGGGCGACAAAAAGGACGACGCCCAAGGCCATGACGAACAGGATCGCGACCACGCCAAGCGCGGCCTTCAAGATCCATTTCAACAGGCGAACCATCAGCATCATGCCCTGAGCGTTACCCTTTCACTGCCTTTCAGAATGCCTGTCCTATGCCCGCATAGATACCGTACTGGCTACCGCCGTCATAGCGCTGCAACGGAATTGCAACGTCCAATCTGAGCGGTCCGAAAGGCGTGGCATATCTCACGCCGATCCCCGCACCAGCACGTATATCAGAAAAATCGGGCACGATTCCGGTCGATACCGTACCAATGTCGACAAAAGGTACAATGCCTATGTTTTCTGACACTTTTACTCTCACTTCGAAAGATCCCAGCGTATAAGAGCGCCCGCCCGTGGCTTCATCGGCGCTGTTATAGGGCGAAATTTCCCGATAGGCGTAGCCGCGCACCGATCCGCCACCGCCGGCGAAGAATCTGCGTGTCACCGGAATTCTTTCAAGGTCGCTTCCGCCGACCAGTGTTCCGGCGGCCAGACGGGCGGCCAGCACGACGCCGTCCTCTTGTCCGAGGCCGAGATAGCCCGAGATCGAGCCCTCGAAGGAGGAGAAGATCGTGCCATCCATGAGCTCGTAGCTCGGCTTGGCGGAGAGGGTTGCGTAATATCCCTTGGTCGGGTCGAGCTTGTTGTCCCGCGCATCGCGCTCGAAGCTGACCGGCAGGCTGAGTGTGAGATACTGGTTGTTGCCGAACGCATCGTCGGCGTCGATATAGGCGATCTCACCGCCACCCTTTAGCTTGTCGGTCTCGTTCAGTTCGTAGGTGATGCCGGCCGAGTAGATGATGGTCTGCGCCTCGTAGACGTCAGGCGTCTCGCTCTTGGCTTCCAGACGGGATTCGAAGGTTGCCTCCGGCACGAAAGCGCCAGGCTTGGTGAAGATGATCCCGGCGGAATAATCGAAGGTGGTAACATCGGTGGTGGCGCCGATACCGGACACCTTGCCTTCGATGCGCAGCGATTCGGCTTCCCCGAAGAGGTTGCGGTGGCCCCAGTAGCCTTCGAGGCCGGCGCCGTCGATCGAGGAATATTCGGCGCCGAAGCCGAAATAGCGATGCTTGCCTTCCGACACCTCGATCGTCAGCGGCAGCGAACCGTCCGGCGCCAGCTTCTCCGCTTCGTGGATCGTCACGCTGGAAAAGACGCCGAGCTCGCGCAGGCGATCATTGGCTTTCTTCAACTGCACGGGCGAGTATTGGCCGTGTTTGTCGAGTCGCGAATACCGGCTGATGAAGGCGGCATCAACGGTGCGCGAGCCCTTCACCGCGACGGTTCCGAACGGGGCAACGGGGCCGCCGATCGCGCCGAGCACCACGTTGACCGTGTTGGTGCGGTGATCGGCCGTCACCTGCCGCTCCGTCAGCTTTGCGAGCGGCCGGCCCTCGTCCTTCAGATCGACGAGAAGCTGTTGGCTGGCCTTCAGGATCAGCCGGGAACCCGCCGCACCGCCGGCAACGAGGTCATATTTTTCCGGATCGCGGCCGACGGCGTCTCCCTCGAAACGGACCGAGCCGAGTTTGAAGGCGGGGCCGGGATCGATGCGGACGGTGACCGGCACGGGTGCCGCGTGGTCGAATGTGGGGTTGGGCGGCAGGCGGTCGATATCGGTTCCGGCGACGGAGATATGCACGGTGCCGCCGTAACGGGCCTCTTCGTAGAGCACGGCGATCAGCCGGTCGCGGTCTTCGCGCGCCTTGATGATGACGCCGAGATCGCCGGAGACGGGCTGCTTTTCGTCGGCGATCAGGGAGGCGGCGGATTCGAGGCGCTTCCTGAGGTCCTTGTCCGCGTCGCCGGCTTCAAGCGTCGCGTCGTAACGAACGGGATCGATGACCTCGACCTTGTCTTCGTCGTCGCCGAACAGCGTGATGCCAAAGAGTTTGAAAGCGTAGGCCTGGCCGGAAAGCGGCGGGAAAACAAGAAGCAGCACGGCGAGCATTGCGGCGTTGCCTGCTCCCCTCAGCTTCCGTTTTTCTGTCCGCCCAGTGTTTTCGTTCCGCATACGCAAACTGCTGTGGATTCCCCCGGCTGGAAGCCTTCATAGCATCCGACGAAGCGGACTATCTAACTGCAAAAGACGAAGCCGGGTACCCCTTCGTGATGATTTCATGAAAGAAAAAGCCCCGGAGCGTGCTCCGGGGCCACAGTCTTTCCTGCAATCCACGCGTTTATCAATAACGGCGCGGGCAGCTATCGATATAGCGGCGGCCATAACGGTCGCGGTAATAGCACTGCCCCGGCTGTTCGGCGACGGAGCCGATCAAAGCGCCGGAAACGCCGCCGATCGCAGCACCCACGGCCGCGCCGCGCACGTTACCCGTCGCCAGGCCGCCGATCACGGCGCCGGATGCTGCGCCGATGCCGGCGCCCTGTTCAGTTGCCGTGCAGCTCGCAAGCGAAGCGCCGACCATCAAAAGCACCAAGGCCTTTTTCATGAAATCCTCCTGTTTGTTCTTCGTCTTGTCCGGCTGTCTTGCAGGCTCCGGACGTTTCCGCGGGCCAGTTCTGCAACAACCATCAATGGGAACAATAGGTCGCTATATGCAAGAGTCCATATGAGCTCAATATTTTAAACCAGGATTTTTGGTTTGGTTTGCCGACAGTTACTCGGCTTCGGTGGAATCGCAGGGTGGTCGCTTGTCTGATGGCCGACCAAAATATTGCCGTTTCCGTAGAAAGTAGCGGTTGATCCCCTAAGTAAAAAAGCAAATGATGGGCGCGTGTCCGGGAGGGACGCGAGGAGGACAATATGACGAAAGTGACGCTGACCGTGAACGGCCGCACGATGAGCGGCGAGTGCGAAGATCGCACCCTGCTCGTGCATTTTATCCGCGAAAAACTTGGTCTGACCGGAACGCATGTGGGCTGCGATACGACCCAGTGCGGTGCCTGCGTCATCCATATGGACGGCCATTCGGTGAAGAGCTGTTCGATCCTGGCGGTGCAGGCTTCCGGTTCGACGATCACGACGATCGAAGGTCTTGCCGGCCAGGGCGAATTGCATCCGGTCCAGGCGGCCTTCAAGGAACATCACGGCCTGCAATGCGGCTTCTGCACGCCCGGCATGGTGATGACGGCGGTCGACCTGATCAACCGCGAAGGCGGGCACCTGACCGAAGAGACAGTCCGTGCCGGGCTCGAAGGCAATATCTGTCGGTGCACCGGCTACCACAACATCGTCAAGGCGATCCTCGCCGCCGATGCCGAAATAGCCGGCAGCCGCCAGGCCGCTGAATAGGTGAGTAGTGAGTAGTCGTTAGTGAGCAGTGGTTCACGCGCCGCTTTGGTTTTGAACTCCTTACTACCGACTAATTCCTAGTCACTGCTCACTTAACCACCATCTCGGGAGGAGATGAACATGGGTGTTGAAGGAATCGGTGCACGCGTTACGCGCAAGGAAGACAAACGCTTTCTGACCGGCAAGGGCCGCTACACGGACGACATGACCGTTCCGGGCATGAAGTATGCCTGTTTCGTGCGCAGCCCCTATGCGCATGCGAAAATCAGCAATATCGATGCGACCGCGGCGAAAGCCATGCCGGGCGTCATCGACGTGCTCGACGGCAAGCAGCTTCAGGCGGACGGCATCGGCAATCTCATCTGCGGCTGGATGATCCATTCCAAGGACGGGTCGCCGATGAGGATGGGTGCCTGGCATCCGCTCGCGGTCGATACCGTTCGTTATGTGGGCGACGCGATCGCCATCGTTGTCGCCGACTCCTCAGGCGAGGCGCGCGATGCTGCGGAAGCCGTGGTCATCGATTACGAACAGCTTCCGGTCGTGACCGAGGCCGTCGCGGCACTTGCCTCCGGCGCGCCGCAGATCCACCCGGAAGCGCCCGGCAACCTGATCTTCGACTGGCAGATCGGCGAACCTGATGCGGTGGACAAGGCGATCGCGGCGGCCGCGCATGTCACCGAAATCGAGATCCTCAACAACCGCCTTTCGCCGAACCCGATGGAGCCGCGCGCCACGCTCGGCATCTACGACACGGCGGAAGATCACTATACCTGCTATACGACCAGCCAGAACCCGCATGTGGCGCGGCTGGTGATGAGCGCCTTCTATAATGTCGCACCGGAAAACAAGCTGCGCGTCATCGCGCCGGATGTCGGCGGCGGGTTCGGTTCGAAGATCTATATCTATCCTGAAGAGATCATCTGTCTCTGGGCATCGAAGAAGACCGGCGTGCCGGTGAAATGGACCTCGGACCGCACCGAGGCGTTCCTGACCGACGCGCATGGCCGCGACCACGTCTCGAAGGTGAAGATGGCGTTTGATGCCAACAACCGGATCACGGCGCTGAAGGTCGATACGATCGCCAATCTCGGCGCCTATATGTCGCTGTTCTCCTCGGCGGTGCCGACCTATCTCTATGCGACGCTGCTGTCCGGCCAATATGCGATCCCGGCGATCCACGCCAATGTCCGCACCGTCTATACCAATACGGTGCCGGTCGATGCTTACCGCGGCGCCGGCCGCCCGGAAGCGACCTACCTGCTGGAACGCACGATGGAGACCGCGGCCCGCGAACTCGGCATCTCGCCGGCGGAGCTGCGCAAGATCAACTTCATCCGCTCCTTCCCATATCAGACGCCCGTTATCATGAACTACGATGCGGGCGATTACGAAGCTTCGCTGAATGCGGCGATGCAGGCCGCCGATTGGGCAGGTTTTGCCGCCCGGCGATCGCAATCCGAAGCCAAAGGCAAGAAGCGCGGCATCGGCATGAGCTGCTATATCGAGGCCTGCGGCATCGCGCCGTCGGCCGCGGTCGGCTCGCTCGGCGCCGGCGTGGGCCTTTGGGAATCCGCCGAAGTGCGGGTCAATGCGGTCGGCACGATCGAGGTGCTGACCGGGTCGCACAGCCATGGCCAGGGCCATGAAACGACCTTCGCGCAGCTTGTCGCCGGCCGCCTCGGCGTGCCGATCGAGAGCATCAACATCGTGCACGGCGATACCGACAAGGTGCAGATGGGCATGGGCACCTACGGATCGCGCTCAGGCGCCGTCGGCATGTCGGCGGTCGTCAAGGCGCTCGACAAGGTCGAGGCCAAGGCGAAGAAGATCGCCGCACATCTGATGGAGGCGTCCGAGGAGGATATCGTCATCGAGAACGGCGAGCTGAAGGTCGCAGGCACCGACAAGTCGGTGCCGTGGTTCCAGGTGGCGCTCGCTTCCTATACCGCCCACAACCTGCCGTCCGGCATGGAACCGGGCTTGAAGGAAACCGCCTTCTACGATCCCTCCAACTTCACCTTCCCCGCCGGCTGCTACATTGCCGAAGTGGAGATCGACCCGGATACCGGCGAGACGGATATCGTCCAGTTCGTCGCGGCCGACGATTTCGGCAATATCATCAACCCGATGATCGTCGAGGGCCAGGTGCATGGCGGCATTGCCCAGGGCATCGGCCAGGCGCTGCTCGAAAACGTCCAGTATGACGCCAACGGCCAGCTTCTGACGGCAAGCTACATGGACTATGCCATGCCGCGCGCCGACGACCTGCCGTCGTTCACGCTGTCACATCAGAACACGCCTTGCCCGGGCAATCCGCTTGGCATCAAGGGCTGCGGCGAGGCGGGTGCTATCGGCTCCCCGCCGGCGCTGATCAACGCCATCACCGATGCGATCGGCCACAATAAGCTCACCATGCCGGCGACCCCGATGAAGGTCTGGCAGGCATTGCACTCGGCTCACTGAGGAGAGAAGACATGTATGCTACCAGCTACCATCGTGCATCCTCGGTGGAAGATGCCGTCAAGCTCAAGTCGGCCAACGAGGAGGGTAGATACCTTTCCGGCGGCATGACCTTGATCGCGACTATGAAACAGCGGCTCGCCGCACCGAGCGACCTGATTGATCTTCGCCACATTCCGGCAATCCGGGGCATTCGGATCGAAGGCCGCAAGGTGACGATCGGTGCCGCCACGCCGCATGCGGACGTGGCCGCTTCGCGCGAGCTTGCCGCCATCTGTCCGGCGATCTGCAAGCTTGCCGGCCATATCGGCGATCCGCACGTGCGTCACATGGGCACGATCGGCGGATCGATCGCCAACAACGACCCGGCGGCGGATTATCCCGCCGGCCTGCTCGGGCTCGGCGCGACCGTTGTCACCGATCGTCGTTCGATTTCGGCCGACGACTTCTTCACCGGTCTTTTCGAGACCGCGCTGGAGGAGGGCGAGATGGTGACGTCGGTCACCTTCGAGGCGCCGGAAAAGGCGGGCTACGCCAAGTTCAACAACCCGGCCTCGCGTTTTGCGATGACGGGCGTGTTCGCGGCCAAGACCGCCGGCGGCATCCGCGTTGCGGTTACCGGCGCCGGCGCATCCGGGGTCTTCCGTCATCCGGGCTTCGAACAGGCGCTGGCCTCCAACTGGTCGCCGGATGCGTTGAGCAATGTTGCGGTCGATGCCTCCAACCTGATGGCGGACATGCACGCGAACGCGGAATACCGCGCCAATCTCGTCAAGGTCATGGCGAAAAGGGCGGTTGCATCTGCCGGTTGAGGCGAATCGAGAGCACCGGTAAAAGCCCGGAAGAGCGGTGATGCCGCTCTTCTTTTTGCTGCTTGACGTGGATCAATTCTCACATTTTCGAAATCGCTTACCTTTTTATTGGAATAATTCAAAAAAAGCGGGCCTTTTGCCGCAGGTTGGTTCTATTCGCGTGGTGCGGGGTTGACGAAAAGCGCGGCTGAAACCAAAACCGAGGCAGGTTCTGGAGTGTGAGCATGGACTTCGAGGCATTTTTCAAGAGCGAACTGGACGGTCTTCACGGGGAGGGCCGTTACCGGGTGTTCGCCGATCTGGAGAGGCATCGCGGCAATTTTCCCCGCGCCACGCGCCACACTCCCGATGGCCCGAAGGAAGTGACCGTCTGGTGTTCCAACGATTATCTCGGCATGGGCCAGCACCCCGCCGTGATCGAGGCGATGAAGGAAGCCATCGATCACTGTGGCGCGGGTGCGGGAGGCACCCGGAATATTTCTGGCACCACGCATTACCACGTCATGCTCGAGCGTGAACTGGCGGATCTGCACGGCAAGGAAGCCGGCCTGATCTTCAATTCCGGTTATATGTCGAACTGGGCGACGCTCGGCACGCTCGGCCAGAAGATCCCCGGCCTGATCATTTTCTCCGATGCGCTGAACCACGCCTCGATGATCGAGGGCATCCGTTACGCCAAGTGCGAACGGGTGATCTGGAAGCACAACGATCTCAACGACCTCGAAGCCAAGCTGGCGGCCGCCGATCCGAACGCGCCGAAGCTGATCGCCTTCGAAAGCGTCTATTCGATGGATGGCGACATCTCGCCGATCAAGGAAATCTGCGATCTTGCCGACAAATACGGCGCGATGACCTATCTCGATGAAGTGCATGCGGTCGGCATGTATGGTCCGCGCGGCGGCGGCATTGCCGAACGCGAAGGCCTGATGGACCGCCTGACGGTCATCGAAGGTACGCTCGGCAAGGCTTTTGGCGTGATGGGCGGTTATATCGCCGCTTCCACCGCGCTCTGCGATTTCATCCGTTCCTTCGCCTCGGGCTTCATCTTCACGACGGCGCTGCCGCCGGCGCTGGCGGCCGGGGCGATCGCCTCGATCCGGCATCTGAAGGCAAGCCCATTCGAGCGCGTCCGCCATCAGGACCGCGTCAAGAAGCTGCGCACGATGCTCGACAGCCAAGGCATTCCGCACATGCACAACCCCAGCCATATCGTTCCGGTCATCGTCGGCGATGCGGCCAAGTGCAAGTGGATCTCGGATATCCTGCTCGACACCTGCAATGTCTATGTGCAGCCGATCAACTATCCGACCGTGCCGCGCAAGACCGAACGCCTGCGCATCACCCCGACGCCGCTGCACAGCGATGCGGATATCGAGCACCTGGTCGGTTCGCTGCACCAGCTTTGGTCGCGCTGCGCGCTGGCGCGGCATGTGGCTTGAACGATCGACAAAGATCCGGATTACGAATGGCCGCTCACGCGGCCATTTCTTTTTGCGCGACGATCTCGCCAGCGCGGCGCCGTGCTTCGGCATCCGCCGCAAACACTTCGTCCATGGTCGTCGCCGCGCCATAGCTCACCATGTCGTCCATCACCTGTTCGGCGATATCCGCCATGTTGAGAAAACCGATGCGGCCGGCGCAGAAGGCGTGGAAGGCGATCTCTTCGGCGGCGTTCATCACCGCGCCCTGCACGCCACCGCGTTCCAGAGCCGTGCGGGCCAGCCGGAGCGCCGGGAAACGCACCTCGTCTGGTGCCTCGAAATCCAGCCTTGCGAGCTTGGCGAAATCCAGCCGCTCGACATCGAGCTTCGGACGGTTCGGGTAGGCGAGCGCATAACCGATCGCGGTGCGCATGTCGGGACAGCCGAGTTGGGCCAGCACCGAGCCGTCGCGATAACCGACCATGGAATGGATGACCGATTGCGGATGTACGATCACCTCGATCTGGTCCGGCCGCAGATTGAAGAGGTGTTTCGCCTCGATCATCTCCAGCGCCTTGTTGAACATCGAGGCGCTGCCGATCGAGATTTTCAGGCCCATCGACCAGTTGGGGTGGGCGCGGGCGATATCCGCGGTGACGCCCGCCATCTGCTCGCGCGTCCAGGTGCGGAACGGGCCGCCGGAGGCGGTGAGCACGATGCGTTCGATCGCGTGGTGCTGGTCGTCTTCGAGCGACTGGAAGATGGCGCTGTGCTCGCTGTCGACCGGGATCAGTCGTCCGCCGCCTTCCGCGACTGCCCTGACGAACAGTTCGCCGGCGGAGACGAGGCATTCCTTGTTGGCGAGCGCGATATCAGCGCCGCGCTTTGCGGCAGCCAGCGTCGGCGCAAGGCCGGCGGTGCCCACGATCGCGGCCATCACCCAGTCGGAGGGGCGCGCCCCCGCTTCAATCAGCGCCTCGCGGCCGGCCGCAACTTCGATGCCGCTTCCGGCAAGAGCATCCTTCAGCGCCGCATACTGGCGGTCGTCGGCGGTAACCGCGAGCTTCGCGCCGCAAACCCTCGCCTGGTCGGCCAAAAGCGCAATATTGCTGTTGCCGGTGATTGCCACGACCTCGAAGGTCTCCCGGCCACCAAGCTGGTTCACCACATCCAAAGTATTGACGCCGATCGAGCCGGTGGAACCGAGGATGCTGATGCGGCGCTTGCCGGTGTCGGCCATGCTGTCTTCCATTTCCCAAAGCTGCCTTCGGTCTACAAGCGAAAGCCGCGGCTCACAAGAGCGGGCTTGAATTCGGCCCGCCTGCGACCAAGTGCAGCTTGCACAAAGGGTGCTCTTGGCGCGAAGTGGGATGATGAGCGAACACCGTGAACTCCAGACGACTTGCGTGATCGCCGGCGCCGGTCCGGCGGGGTTGATGCTCGGCCTTCTGCTGGCCCGGGCCGGCGTCGATGTCACGGTGGTCGAAACACACGCGGATTTCCTGCGCGATTTTCGCGGCGATACAATCCATCCTTCGACGCTGGAGGTGATGCATGAGCTCGGCCTGATCGACGAATTTTTGCAGCTGCCGCACACGCGGGCGCCAAAATTGTCCGCAGAGATGGGCGGGAAGACGATCACCATCGCGGATTTTTCGCGGCTGCCGGTCAGGAACCGCTTCATCGCCTTCATGCCGCAATGGGACTTTTTGAGTTTTCTCGCCGAAAAAGCGCGGGCCTACCCTAATTTCCGGCTGGTCATGCAGGCGAAGGTGACGGAGGTGCTGGAGGAGCAGGGGGCGATCTCCGGCCTTATCCTGAAGACTCCGGAAGGAGGGCTCACCATCCGCTCGACGCTCGTCGTCGGTGCCGACGGCCGCAATTCCGTCGTCCGCGAAAAGGCCGGGCTCGATGTGGAGAGTTTCGGCATTCCGAGCGAGGTCATCTGGATGAAGCTGTCGAAGCAGAAGGACGATCCGAACGAGGTGATGGGCCATGCCGGCCCGCGCCAGGGTTTCGTGCTGATCGATCGCGGCGACTATTGGCAATGCGGTTATGTGATCCGCCGCACCACGTTTGCGGAGATCCGCGAGAAGGGCATCGAAGCCTTCCGGCGGATGGTCGCCGATGTCTCGCCGCTGCCGGCCGAGCGGATGCAGGAAATCCGCAGTTTCGACGATACGAACCTGCTGACGGTGCGCATCGACCGGCTGAAGCAATGGTGGCGGACCGGGCTGATCTGCATCGGCGACGCCGCGCATGCCATGTCGCCGATCGGCGGCGTCGGCGTCAATCTGGCCATCCAGGACGCGGTGGCGGCCGCCAATTTCCTTGCCGCACCGTTGCGCGAGGATCGCCTCACCGATGCCGATCTCGCCGCCGTCGAAAAGCGGCGCAGTTTTCCGACCAGGGCGACGCAGAAGCTGCAGTTGATGATGAGGAGCAGCCGGCGAACGGATCAGGCGGACGATCGGAAAAGCAAAGGCCCGCCGGCCTTCATCCGGGGCATCGCCCGCTTTCCGCTGCTCGCCCATCTCGCCGGCCGGCTGATCGGCCTCGGCTTCCGCATGGAGCATGTGCGGGTCACCCCAGGCAACCTTTGACGGCTCCGCATCGTTGATCGGCAAAACAACCGAGGTTTTGCCATGCTCATGCTCGGAAGAATGCTCACGATGGCGATGGCGCTGCTTGGCGGGATCTTCTTCTCGCAGGCGCCGGAATTCGCGCAGCAATACCGCCAGCGGATCGGCGGCGCGCTCGATGAGCTGAAGATCCTGATCTCGGAATTCGACGCCCAGGCCAACCACAACGGCCTCGACCGCCAGGAGGCACTCAACATCTACTCCGCTTCGCCGCAGGCCTTCCTGCGCAACCAGGGCGATGCGATGCGGCGGACTTTTTCGCGTTACGAAATGCTCGCCGAGCAGCAGAAGGACCTCACGCTGGCGCCGCCGTTCACCAAGCCTTTTGTGGTGATGCGCAATCCCGATTCGACGACATTTGCGAATGCCTGGCGTGATTTCGTGCCGGGCGTGCCGGTGGATTTCGCCGGCCTCACCTGGGCAGCGGGCGGGCTTTTCTGCGGCTGGCTGGTTGCGGCGCTTCTGGGCGCTGCCCGTCGCGGCGTCGTGCGTTCGGTAAGGCGGCCGAAACGGATGGAGCAGACGTCGACGATTGCGAGATAAACGGGAGTGGTGATCCCAGATGGATTCGAACCATCGGCCTCAGGATTAGGAATCCTGCGCTCTATCCTGCTGAGCTATGGGACCACGTGAGGAATTCCATACAAAAGGCGAGACGTTTAGCCAAGCCTTTTGTCTCGCTCATTCGGTCAAACGCTGTTCGGCAAGCCGAACCCAATAGGAAATGCCATAGGAAATCGCCTCGTCGTCGAAATCGTAATGCGGGTTATGCAGCGCTGCGCTATCGCCGTTGCCGATGAAGATGAAGGCGCCGGGGCGGCGTTTCAGCATGAAGGCGAAATCCTCGCCGGCCATGGTCGGCTCGACATTGGTGTCGACGTTCGAGGCACCGACCACTTCTGCCGCGACGCCGATCGCGTGATCGGTTTCGAGGTCATGGTTGAAGGTAACCGGGCATTGGCGGTAATAATCGATCTCAGACGTGGCGCCATGGGCGCTGACCATGCCTTCGACGATCTGGCGGATACGGTTTTCGGCAAGATCGCGGGTCTCTTCGCTCAGCGTCCGGACCGTGCCCCAGAGCGTCGCCTGGTCGGGGATGATGTTATACGCCGTGCCGGCGTCGAAGCGCGTCACAGAAATGACGATCGAGTGGACCGGGTCGGCGTTGCGAGCGGCGATCGCTTGCAGGCTGCCGACCAGCTGCGAGCCGATGAAGATCGGGTCGATGGTCTTGTGCGGCTGTGCCGCATGGCCGCCGCGGCCCTTGATGATAATGGTGAAGCGGTCGGGCGCCGCCATGATGCCGCCCTTGCGGATGGCGAACTGGCCGAGCGGGATGCCCGGCATGTTATGCATGCCGTAGACTTCCTCGATGCCGAACCGCTCCATCATGCCGTCTTCGACCATCGCCAGCGCACCGGCGCCGCCCTCTTCGGCGGGCTGGAAGATCAGCGCCACGGTGCCGTTGAAATTGCGGGTTTCCGCGAGGTATTTCGCCGCGCCCAGCAGCATCGACGTGTGCCCGTCATGGCCGCAGGCGTGCATCTTGCCGGGGCTCTTCGAAGCCCAGGGCTTGCCGGTAATTTCGGTGAGCGGCAGGGCGTCCATGTCGGCGCGCAGCCCGATCGTGCGGCCGCCCGGGCCTTTCCCACGGATGATGCCGACGACGCCGGTGCGGCCGATGCCGGGCACGACTTCATCGACGCCGAATTCTCTCAGCTTCTGTTCCACGAAGGAGGCGGTGTTCTCGACCTCGTAAAGAATCTCGGGATTTTCATGAAGGTATCGTCGCCACTCGCTGACTTCGCCCTGGAGTTCGGCGGCTCGGTTCAAAATCGGCATACTATTCCCTGTTGTTGGCTGGTCACGCGGTTATGACAAGTCCTCCCGGCCGGAGTGTGCCTGTCATGATTGACGTAATCAATCTTCTTTGCCATTGCTTGGCCATATAGAACGCATATGCGCCACACTCGTTAAGCTGTTCGAACGAGGAACTACATTGCAGATTTTCCGCCTCCGATCCGCCTCCGCCAACCGGCTGATCTGCGCCCTCTCCGCGCTTGCCCTTGTCGCTTCCGCCGGAACCGCTGCCGCCAATCCGAAGATCGTCGTCGATGCAAAGACCGGCAAAGTGATCGCCCACGAGGAAGCCTTCGTGAAATGGTATCCGGCCTCGCTCACCAAGCTGATGACCGCCTATGTGACCTTCAAGGCGCTGAAAACCGGCAAGCTCTCGCTCGAGACGCCGGTCGTTCTGAGCAAGAGGGCGGCGGATCAGCCGGCGAGTAAGATGTATTTCACCCCCGGCACGACGATGACGATGGACAACGCGCTGAAGATGATGCTCGTCAAGTCGGCCAACGACATGGCGGTTGCGGTGGCCGAGGCCGTCGGGGGCACGCAGGAACAGTTCGTGGCGATGATGAATGCCCAGGCGAAGGCGCTCGGCATGACTTCGACCCAGTACATCAATCCGCATGGCCTGCCGGGCAAGGGGCAGTTCTCGACCGCCCGTGACCTGGCGCTGCTGACATTGAGGCTCAAGCAGGATTTCCCGGAATACCAGGGCTATTTCAAACTTGAGGGCATCGATACCGGCTCCAAGCAATATCCCAATTTCAACACCCTGATCGGCCGGTTCGACGGCGCCGACGGCATGAAGACCGGCTTCATCTGCGCTTCCGGGTTCAACCAGGTCGGTTCCGCGACACGGGACGGCCGTTCGGTGATTTCGGTGGTGCTCGGCTCGGACAGCCTGGCCGGCCGCGCCGACGATACCGCCAACCTCCTGCAGCAGGGACTGACTTCGACTGCTGCCGGGGGCGTGGGGCTCTCGGCGCTCGCACCCTATGGCGAAACGGCTGATGTCAACGACGTCAGCGCCGAGATCTGCAACCCCAAGGCTGCCAAGGTGCGCAGCGAAACGCGTGACGATGCGGGCCGCACCATCCAGCATTCGCCCTATATCCATGAAATGGCCCAGCCGCCGGTCTATACGCCCCTGACCCTGCTTTCCGGCGGCGAGGCTCCCCCGCCGCCGCCCAAGGGGACTAAGAAAACGGTTGCCGTCAATACCGTCAATGTGCCGATCCCGCAGCCGCGCCCGACATTCTGAACGAGAATAGATCATGTCTTCTGCCTCGAGCCGGATTCCGGTTTCCATCCTCACCGGGTTTCTCGGTGCTGGAAAATCGACCCTGCTGAACCGCATCCTGAAGGATCCGGGCACCAGCGATACGGCCGTGATCATCAACGAGTTCGGCGAGGTCGGGATCGACAATTTCCTGGTCGAGGCTTCCGGCGACGCGCTTTTGGAAATCGCCAATGGCTGCCTCTGCTGCACGGTGCGCGGCGAGTTGGTGGATTCGCTCGCCTCGATCATGGATGGCATCCAGACCGGCCGGTTGAGGCCGATCCGCCGCATCGTCATCGAAACGACGGGCCTTGCCGACCCGGCGCCAGTCATGCAGTCAGTGATGGGTAACCCGGTCATCGCGCAGAATTTCGAGCTCGACGGGGTCATCACCGTGGTCGATGCGGTGAACGGCGTCTCCACGCTCGACCGTCATCAGGAGGCAGTGAAGCAGGTGGCGGTGGCCGACCGGCTGATCATCTCAAAACAGTCAATGGCGGACGCTTCCCAGTTGGCGGCGCTTAAAGACCGGCTCGCAGAACTCAATCCTCGGGCGCCGATCGTCGATGGCGACAGCGAACAGGCCGGTACGGCGGCTATTCTCGTGAACGGCCTCTACGACCCGGCGACCAAGATCGCCGACGTGGACCGCTGGCTGCACGATGAGCTCGCGAATGCCACCGAAGAGCATCATCACCACGATCATGGTCACGACCACCACGATGATCATCACCATGGCCATGAGCACCACGGGCATGGCCATCACCACCATCATCATGACGTGAACCGCCATGGTGACGACATCCGCTCCTTCTCGATCATCCATGACGAGCCGATCGATCCGATGGCGATCGAGATGTTCATCGACCTTCTACGCTCCGCCCATGGCGAGAAGTTGCTCAGGATGAAGGCGATCGTGGCGCTCTCCGACAACCCGGACCGGCCGCTGGTGCTGCATGGGGTGCAAAGCGTCTTCCATCCGCCGCAGCGGCTGCCGAAATGGCCTGACGGCTCCGACCGGCGCACCCGCATGGTGCTGATCACCCAGGGGCTGGAGGAAGCCTTCGTCACGGATCTTTTCGCGGCGTTTACGGGCCAGCCGCGTGTCGACCGGCCGGATCGCGCGGCGCTGGAAGACAATCCACTCGCCGTTCCCGGTCTTCGGATGTAGGCCCGCTCAACCCTTGCGGATCAAAAAACGGTGGCCCGTCTCGGTCTTTTCCGAGCGCACCAGTTCGTGGCCTTCCTGATTGCAGAAATGCGGGATGTCGATGCCGGCCAGAGGATCGGTGGTTTCGATCGCAAGTTCCGTGCCGCTCTCCATGGCTTTCAGCCGGCGGCGCGTCTTCAGGACGGGCAGGGGACACTTCAGGCCTCTCAGATCGTAGAGGCCTGCGGTCTCAAAGCTCATTCCTGGCTCCAGAACTTCCAGAACGGCTTTTTCTTTTCTTCGCTGATCGGCGGTGCCGCATAGGCGAGCGGGTTCTGAGCCGGGATCGGAACCGTGGTGGTCGTGCCTTGTGCCGTCGTGACAGTGGGGACCGTGCCGGTGCTCTGGGCGCCCGCTGCCGGCAGGCGGTCCTGCTTCATGCGATCGGCGGCGGAACCGGCACGGAAGTTCACGGGCGCGGCGGAAGCAAGCACGGTATTGGCCGGCTTGTTCTGGGAGGCCATCCGCTTTTCCATCATCTCCTGGAACTCCGACTGGCTCAGCAGTTTGCCAGCTTCGAGCGAGGTTCCCGTCGGCGCATAGGCGATATCGCGGCCCTTGCGCTTGTCGGCGACCACGGCCTTGCGTTCGGCCTCGGTCGGCTCGTACCAGACCTTGCCGTCGAATTTTTCCAGCGCCGTCTTGTAGGCGACTTCGTAGGTCTTGTCGTAGGATGTCAGCGCCGAGGCGAGTGCCGGCGGCGTCGACATCGGCGGGCAGGCTGCTGCGGCGGCAAAGGTGCCGTTGCTATCGACCTGCTGGTTGAAGACGTACTTCTTTTCGCAGACGTTGACTTCCGGCGGGCGCTTGGTGACTTCGAAATGATCGTAGCCGGTCTTCAGCATTTTCCAGAAGTCATAATTCTGGCTGTCGCGGTGGCGCGCCATATTCTCCGCGGTCATGCGGAAGGGAAGGGCCTGGAGCTGCACGGAGGTCTGGCCGCCCTTGAAGGCGTCGCGGGCGAAGGCGTAGATTTCCAGAACCTGTTCGTCGGTCATCGAATAACAGCCGGACGATGAGCAGGCGCCGTGGATCATCAGGTTGGAGCCGGTGCGGCCGTTCGCCTGGTCGAAGCGGTTTGGAAAACCGGTATTGATGGCGAGGTAATATTTGGAATTCGGGTTCAGGTGCGCCGGCGTCAGGTTGTAGAAGCCTTCCGGAGCCTGGCGATCGCCTTCCTTGACCTTGGGGCCGAGCTTCCCGGACCAGGCGCAGATGTCGTAGCTCTTGATCACCTCGAAGCGGTTGTCGGCCCTTGCCTTCCAGACTTCCAGCTTGCCCTCTTCCTTGAGGATACGGATCATGATCGGCGATGTGCGCGGCATGTTCTTCTTCTGCATCTCGGCGAGAATGCTCGAAGGCAGCGGCTGCTCGACCTTGTTCTTGACGCTCTTCAGGTCAATGCTCGCCGAATCGAGCGTGTCGTTGCAGCCCGTAAGGGCGGTTGCCACGAGGAGAGCGAAAGCGATGTGTTTCAGGCGCATCGGTACGGACCACATAGACTTGGAACGACGAACGAATTCGGTACAGGACTTCTATGAATAAAGCGGTAATCTTTACATATTCTTAACCGCTTGCGCCGGCCTGTCCAGCAAAACCGCCCGGCACCCAATGTTATCAGCAATATGGCCAAATTTGGCTATTGGCGTGGCGGAGGCCAGAAGATCAGAGATTGCGGCCGATATCGAGGAATTTCTGCCGGCGTACAGCCCGCACTTCTTCGCCAGACAGCCGCCCAAGATCTTCCAGCGCCGATGCGATGATCTTGCCCGTCGCGCTGATCACGGTTTCGGGTTCGCGGTGCGCGCCGCCGACTGGTTCGGGAATGATGTCGTCGATGATACCGAGGCCCTTCAGGTCTTCGGCGGTGATCTTCATGTTGGTCGCAGCTTCGCGGGCGCGGGTCGAATCGCGCCAGAGGATCGATGCCGCGCCTTCCGGCGAGATGACCGAATAGATCGAATGTTCGAGCATGTAGACGCGGTTGCCGGTGGCGATGGCGATCGCGCCGCCTGAGCCGCCTTCGCCGATCACGACCGACACCATCGGTACCTTGAGGCCCAGGCACATTTCGGTCGAGCGGGCGATGGCCTCCGCCTGTCCGCGTTCCTCGGCGCCGACGCCGGGATAGGCGCCCGCAGTGTCGATCAGGGTGATCACCGGCAGGTGGAAACGGTCGGCCATTTCCATGATGCGGATCGCCTTGCGGTAACCTTCCGGACGCGGGCTGCCGAAATTGTGCTTCAGGCGCGTCTTGGTGTCATGGCCCTTTTCCTGGCCGATGACGGCGACGGGCATGCCGTTGAAACGGGCAAGGCCCGCCTGGATGGCGGCATCCTCGCCGAAATTGCGGTCGCCGGCGAGCGGCGTGAAATCGGTGAACAGGTGGGCGGAGTAATCGACGAAATGCGGTCGCTGCGGATGGCGCGCGACCTGCGTTTTTTCCCAGGCGCCGAGCTTGGAATAGATTTCCCGGGTCGCTTCCCTGACCCGGGTTTCCAGCCTGCCGATTTCCTCGGACGTATCAATGCTCTCGTCTTCCGAGGCGAGCTTTTTCAGCTCGTGAATCTTGCCCTCGAGGTCCGAGATGGGCTTTTCGAAATCGAGATAAGTCTGCATGAGAGCCGGTTTCCGGTTGTTTTATCTCAGGAACACGCAGTTCCCATTTTCTGTTTGGGGCTTCTATTCCCGGTTTTTGGCCTGTTTTGCAAGAGGGTGGTGTGTTTGAACCAGTTCCCGCAGCCGTTCTTCCAGTACATGCGTATAAATTTGTGTGGTGGAAATGTCCGAATGGCCGAGCAGTTCCTGCACAACGCGAAGGTCGGCACCGTTCTGTAGGAGGTGGCTTGCGAAGGCGTGGCGCATCACATGGGGAGAGATTGCGGCGGCTCTAAGTCCGGCGCGGGTGGCCAGTCCCTTGAGGTCGCGGGCAAAGACCTGCCTCGGCAAATAGCCCTCCTTGCCGGCCGAGGGAAACAGCCACGGGCTGTCGCCGGTCTTTGCGAGTGCCAGCCGCCGGACCTCGCCATAGGATGCGACGGCGGCGATTGCCGAGCGGGACAGCGGCACCAGGCGCTCCTTGTTGCCCTTGCCGCGAATGATCAGGAAACGTCCTTCCTGGTCGAGAACCTTGACCGGCAGCGACACGAGCTCGCTGACGCGCATGCCGGTCGCGTAGAGAAGTTCAAGCAGCGCCAGCATCCTGAGGCGTGCGAGCTGCTCCGGGCCGGGTTCGGCGGCCTCCTTTGCGGCAAGCTCCAGGAGCCGTGTCACCTCGTTCTCGCTCATGATCTTCGGCAGCGAGCGGCCTTTTTTCGGCGCGTCGAGGATCGTGGTCGGGTCGTCGCCGCGCAGGCCCTCGGCATAGAGGAATTTGTAGAACTGCCGCATGGCCGACAGTTTTCGCGCCTGGGAGGAGGCCGCAAAGCCTTGGGCGCCGAGATGGGCGAGATAGGCGGAGAGATTGGCGCTTTGCGCCGTCAGGGCCGAGGTCTTGCTGGCCAGCAGGAAGGATTGCAGGTCTTCGAGGTCGCGTTCGTAGGAGGACAGCGTATTGCCGGCGGCACCCCGTTCGGCGCTCATCATTTCGAGAAAAGCTTCGATATGGGCTCGGGAAAGGTCGGCCATGTTTCCTACCGTCTTTGTTGCGGCCCGTTATTGTTGCGGCGTTGCCGGGTTCAACCGCTCGGACGGAATGCGCACGGTCACGTCGCGCTCGCGCGGATCCACCAGCATGACGAGAGCCACCATGCTTCCATAAACGATGCCTGCGATCGCCGCCAGCACGAAGAGGAAACGGAAAAGGGTGGGCATAAAGGACTCCCGGAGTTGCGCCGCAATATATCGATAAAGGTTTACATATCGGCAAGAACAAACAATCCCCCGCATTCTTTGAGGGTTGCGACGGCTTGACGCTGCCGACGCATTTGTCGATACCGTTTTTCGAAACGGACCTGACAATGATAGAAGTCGCAACTCCACTTAGCGAAAAGGCGCGCGCCGTCCTCGGCAAGCGCAACCTGATCTTCGTCGGGTTGATGGGGGCCGGCAAATCGGCGATCGGTCGGCTGGTGGCGCAGACGCTTTCCATTCCCTTCATCGATACCGATGTGGAGATCGAGAGGGTTTCCCGCATGACCATCAGCGAACTTTTCGCCGCCTACGGCGAGGCGGAGTTCAGGGCGTTGGAAACGCGCGTCATCGAACGCCTGTTGCGGAACGGGCCGCGCGTGGTTTCGACCGGCGGCGGGGCTTTCATCAACGAGAACACCCGCCACCAGATCAAGATCGGCGGCATTTCCATCTGGCTGAAGGCGGATCTCGACGTCTTGTGGGAACGGGTGAACAAACGTGATCACCGGCCGTTGCTGAAGACCGAGAACCCGAAGCAGACGCTCGAAAACCTGATGATCCAGCGTTATCCGATCTATGCCGAGGCCGATGTGACGGTACTGTCAGAAAATGTGCGCAAGGACGTGATGGTCAACGAGGTGCTTTCCGCGGTGGCCAATCTGTCCGGCGAAAGTGAATTGCCCAGCGAAGGTGAATTGCAATGAACATGTCTTCCCGATCCGAGGGCCGATCCGAGGACAGCGCGCGTGAGCGCCTGGTGCATGTGCCGCTTGGCGAACGGGCCTATGACATCCTGATCGGTCCTGGCCTGATCACGCGTGCCGGCGGCGAGATCACCGCGCGGCTGAAGGGCCGCAAGGCAGCTATCGTCACCGACGAGCACGTCGCGCCGCTCTACCTCGAAGCGCTGATGGACAGCCTGCAGACGGACGGGATCGAGGCCGTTTCGCTGACGCTGCCGGCCGGCGAGAAGACCAAGAGTTTCGAACACCTGGCGACCGTTTGCGACATGGTGCTGTCGGCCCGCATCGAGCGCAACGACGCGGTGATCGCGCTCGGCGGCGGCGTGATCGGTGACCTGGCCGGTTTTGCGGCCGGTATCGTCCGGCGCGGCGTGCGCTTCGTGCAGATCCCGACCTCGCTTCTGGCGCAGGTCGATTCCTCGGTCGGCGGCAAGACCGGCATCAACACCCGCCATGGCAAAAACCTGCTCGGTGTCTTCCACCAGCCGGACCTCGTTCTCGCCGACACCGCGGCGCTCGATTCGCTCTCGGAGCGCGAATTTCGGGCCGGATATGCGGAGGTGGCGAAATACGGGCTGATCGACCAGCCGGATTTCTTCGCCTGGCTCGAAAAGAACTGGAAACAGGTCTTTGCGGGCGGTCCTGAACGGATCGAGGCGATTGCGGTCAGCTGCCAGGCGAAATCCGACGTCGTCGTCGAGGACGAGCGCGAGACCGGCCGCCGGGCGCTGCTCAATCTCGGCCACACGTTCGGCCACGCGCTGGAGGCCGCAACCGAATACGACAGCAGCCGCCTGGTACACGGCGAGGGCGTGGCGATCGGCATGGTGCTGGCGCATCAGTTCTCGGCGCGCCTGAACCTTGCAAGCCCGGACGACGCGGCGCGGGTCACGGCCCATCTGAAAGCCGTCGGCCTGCCGACGTCGATGAGCGATATTCCCGGAAAGCTGCCGCCGACCGAAAAGCTGCTCGACGCGATCGCGCAGGACAAGAAGGTCATGAGCGGCAAGCTCACCTTCATCCTGACCCGCGGCATCGGCCAGTCCTTCATCGCCAACGACGTGCCATCGTCCGAGGTCTTGAGCTTCCTGGAGGAAAAGCGGCCGAAATGACATCCAGAGCAGGTCTGCTGTCGCGTGCTGTCAACGCGGTGATCCGCGGGCTTCTCCGCCTGTGTGGTGTTTCCCTGTCCGAACAGACACTCGCCCTTTCCAGCCATGACGACCTGCATGCCGCACTCGATCTTGTTCATCGCGACGGGAATTTCGACAAACAGGACCGCGACCGTCTGAGTGGCCTTTTCGAACTCGAGGAGCTCGAAGTCTCCGACGTCATGAAGCACCGGACGGTGATGCGGGCGGTCAATGCCGACGATCCGCCGGAAGTGGCGGTCCGCGCCGTGCTCGAAAGCCCCTATACGCGCATGCCGCTCTGGCGCAATTCGACCGAGAACATCATCGGCGTCGTGCATGCCAAGGACCTGCTCCGGGCGCTCGCCGAGCCGAATGTCGAGCCGGAAAACCTGGACATCGTCAAGATCGCCCAGAAACCCTGGTTCGTGCCCGACAGCACCAGCCTCAAGGACCAGCTCAGCGCCTTCCTGCGGCGCAAGGGGCATTTTGCGGTCGTCGTCGACGAATATGGCGAAGTGCAGGGGATCGTCACGCTCGAAGATATCCTGGAAGAGATTGTCGGCGATATTACCGACGAGCACGATATCGAGATCCAGGGCGTGCGCCAGGAAGCGGACGGTTCGATCGTCGTCGACGGGTCCGTGCCGATCCGCGATCTGAACCGTGCGCTCGACTGGAGCCTGCCGGATGCGGAAGCAACCACGATCGCCGGCCTCGTCATCCACGAATCGAAGCTCATTCCGCAGGAGCGGCAGGCGTTTACGTTCTACGGCAAGCGATTTGTCGTGCTGAAGCGGGAGAAGAACCGCATCACGAGGTTGAGGATACGGCCGGCGGATGATGCGACGCTGCCGGCGGGGTAATACATGCATGATCCGCAATGCCGTTTTTGTCTCGCAAACGCTATGCTGATAGACGAGCCTATTGCCCGGCTGTCGAATTTTTATTTGCTCGGAAGCTTTGAGCCCGATCGCCCTGCTCAAAGCTTGGTCGTGCCCTTCCGGCACGTTGCCACACCTTTCGAGTTGAATTCAGCCGAATGGAGTGACCTTGGCAATGCTCTCCATGCTGCAAAGTCCTTTCTTGATCCTTTTTGTCCCTCGGGATGGACCATTGGCTGGAATGTCGGTGCAATCGCAGGGCAGGAAGTCTTTCATGCTCATCTGCACGTCATTGCCCGCTTTGCGGCTGAGCCAGCTGTCGGGCGCGGAATTCACGCACTCTTCCGCGCCCCGTGATATACAGTCTCGCAAGCTATGGCATTGTTCGGCTGCTATCATGATAGAGGCATTGAGAAGTTATGATGGCCGACGCCGGATAAAAGCGGTGTCTCACCATAGGGGCCTTGGCCTCCCATCTCATCGTCCCTATCTAAGCCCCATCACCAGCGCGTCGGCTCACCCGGTGCCGAGGCTTCCACCGCCAGCGCGTGAAGTCCGGCGTCGAGTTCGGGCTTCAGCAGGGCATTCACCGTCCGATGCCGGTCGAGCCGGCTCATTCCGGAAAACTTTTTCGAAACGATGCGGACCCGCATATGGGTCTCGCCGGTTCCGGTGATGTCGGGCTGATGGCCGGCGTGCTGATGGCTTTCATCGATGACGACCAGCCGTTCCGGCTCGAGATTGTCGGTGAGCGTGGTTTCGATCCGGGATTTGACGGACATTTCGGTCTCCGTTGCGACGCAAAAGGGGCATCTCACAAACCAGTAAGAAAGGACTTTGTCAATTCTTGCCGCGCCCTGTTCGTCGCCCCATAATGAGGGCCTTATGAAACTAGATTCCAAATATTTCGACCGCATCCGGACGCGCAAGAACAGGCAGCAGGAAGCTGTGCCTGAAGCGCCCACCTGCCAATGGGACGGATGCGACAAGCCCGGCGCCCATCGCGCTCCCGTGGGCCGCAACGCGGAAGGCCAGTTCTTTCTGTTCTGTTTCGAACACGTCAGGGAATACAACAAGGGTTATAATTATTTCTCCGGCCTGTCGGACGGCGAGATCGCCCGGTACCAGAAAGAGGCGGTCACCGGCCATCGGCCGACCTGGACCGTCGGCGTCAACAAGGCCGCCAAGGATGCGCCGCTTCATTCCACGGCGCGCTCAGGTGCTGCCGGCGCTACCGGCACCCAGCAGCGCTTCAGGGATCCGTTCGGCTTCGTGTCGAGTGCGCGGGCGGCCGGCCCCCGTTTCCAGACTCAGGGGCGCAAGCTGAAGACATTGGAAGCCAAAGCCTTCGACACGATGGAGTTGGCGGCCAACGCGACCGCGGCGGAGATCAAGACCCGTTACAAGGAACTGGTCAAGAAACACCATCCGGATGCGAATGGCGGCGACCGCGGTTCGGAAGAACGTTTTCGTGCCGTCATTCAAGCATATCAGTTGTTGAAGCAGGCGGGTTTCTGCTAAGCCGTAAAAATTATGGCAGTGAGGACGACGGCCGGGCGGGGATCCGTGCCTTGGAGAGACGATGAGTAAGATTGATCTAGACATTTCCAACCTTCCCGACACCACCATTTCGGTCCGGGAAGTCTTCGGCATTGACAGCGATATCAGGGTTCCGGCCTATAGCAGCGGCGACCCCTACGTTCCGGATCTCGATCCGGATTATCTGTTCGACCGCGATACGACGCTCGCCATTCTCGCAGGCTTTGCGCATAATCGGCGCGTCATGGTGTCCGGCTTCCACGGTACCGGCAAGTCCACTCATATCGAGCAGGTCGCAGCCCGCCTCAACTGGCCGTGCGTGCGCATCAACCTCGACAGCCATGTCAGCCGTATCGATCTCGTCGGCAAGGACGCGATCGTGCTGAAGGACGGCAAGCAGGTCACTGAATTCAAGGACGGTATCCTGCCCTGGGCCTACCAGCACAATGTCGCGCTCGTCTTCGACGAATACGATGCCGGCCGCCCTGACGTGATGTTCGTCATCCAGCGCGTTCTGGAATCCTCCGGCCGCCTGACCCTGCTCGACCAGAGCCGCGTCATCCGTCCTCATCCGGCCTTCCGCATCTTCGCGACCGCCAACACGGTCGGCCTCGGCGATACGACCGGCCTCTATCACGGCACGCAGCAGATCAACCAGGCGCAGATGGACCGCTGGTCGATCGTGACGACGCTGAACTATCTGCCGCACGAGAAGGAAGTCGATATCGTCGCCGCCAAGGTAAAATCTTTCGGCAGGACCGCGGAGGGCCGCGAGACGGTCTCGAAGATGGTGCGGGTTGCCGACCTTACCCGTTCGGCCTTCATCAACGGCGATCTTTCGACCGTCATGAGCCCGCGTACCGTCATCACCTGGGCGGAAAACGCCGAGATCTTCGGTGATATCGCGTTCGCCTTCCGCATCACCTTCCTCAACAAGTGCGACGAACTCGAACGCACGCTGGTCGCCGAGCAGTACCAGCGCGCCTTCGGCGTCGAGCTGAAGGAAAGTGCCGCCAACATCGTTCTCGGAGCCTGAGCGGAGACGAGATCATGGCAGGTCGCGGAGACAATTCGAAAGCCAAGTCGGGTGGTCCGGTCGATACCGAGCCGTTGCGGCGGGCGATTACCGGCTGCGTGCGTTCCATTGCCGGTGACGCGGAAGTCGAGGTCACGTTCGCCAACGAACGTCCGGGCCTTGCCGGCGAGCGCATCCGCCTGCCGGAAATCTCCAAGCGGCCGACGGCCCATGAGCTCGCGGTGACCCGCGGGCTCGGCGATTCCATGGCCCTTCGGATCGCCTGTCACGATACGGCCACGCATGCCAGCATGTCGCCGCAGGGCGCCGATGCGCGCGTCGTCTTCGATGCGGTCGAACAGGCGCGCGTCGAGTCGATCGGCGCCTTGCGCATGGCCGGCATGGCGTCGAACCTCAATTCGATGCATGCGGAAAAATACTCCAAGGCGAATTTCTCCGGCATCGAACGGCAGGAGGACGCGCCAATCGGCGAAGCGGTCGCCATGCTGGTGCGCGAGAAGCTGACCGGCATCAAGCCCCCGGCGAGCGCCGGCAAGGTGCTCGATCTCTGGCGTCCGTTCATCGAGGACAAGGCGGCCGGTGATCTCGACAACCTACGCAACGTGATCGAGGACCAGCAGGCCTTCGCCAAGCTGGTGCGGCACATGCTCACCTCCATGCAGATGGCGGAGGAGTTTGCCGACGAAGATACCGATCCGGAGGAGATGGAGAACCCGGACCAGGAAGACCAGCCGCGCAGCAACGAGACCGAGAACGACGAGGTCGAGGAAGAGGCCGGGTCCGACGCCGCCCCCGCCGAGCAGAGCGATACCTCCGACGAGGAAATGGACGACGGCGAGATGGACGGCGCGGAAATGTCCGACGACGACATGTCGGACGACAGCGACGAACATTCCGAGACGCCCGGCGAGACCCGGCGGCCCAACAGCCCGTTCGACGATTTCAACGAGAAGGTCGACTACAAGATCTTCACCCAGGAATTCGACGAGGAAATCACCGCCGAGGAGCTGTGCGACGAAGCGGAGCTCGACCGGCTGCGGGCTTTCCTCGACAAGCAGCTCGCCCATCTCCAGGGCGCAGTCGGCCGGCTGGCCAACCGGCTTCAGCGCCGGCTGATGGCGCAGCAGAACCGTTCCTGGGATTTCGACCTGGAAGAGGGATATCTCGATCCGGCCCGCCTCGTGCGCCTGATCATCGATCCGATGCAGCCGCTCTCCTTCAAGAAGGAGCGCGACACGCAGTTCCGCGACACCGTCGTGACCCTGGTCATCGACAATTCCGGCTCGATGCGCGGCCGACCGATCACGGTCGCCGCCACCTGCGCCGATATCCTGGCCCGTACGCTGGAGCGCTGCGGCGTCAAGGTCGAGATCCTCGGCTTCACGACCAAGGCCTGGAAGGGCGGGCAGGCGCGCGAAAAATGGCTGGCAAGCGGCAAGCCGCCGACGCCCGGCCGCCTCAACGACCTGCGCCATATCGTCTACAAGTCGGCCGATGCGCCGTGGCGTCGTTCGCGCCGCAATCTCGGCCTGATGATGCGAGAAGGCCTGCTCAAGGAAAATATCGACGGCGAAGCGCTGATGTGGGCGCATAACCGCCTGATCGCCCGCCGCGAACAGCGCAAGATCCTGATGATGATCTCGGACGGCGCGCCGGTCGACGATTCGACGCTGTCGGTCAATCCGGGCAACTATCTCGAACGGCACCTGCGCGCCGTGATCGAGCAGATCGAGACCCGCTCGCCGGTCGAGCTTCTCGCAATCGGCATCGGCCACGACGTGACGCGCTACTACCGCAAGGCCGTGACGATCGTCGATGCGGACGAGCTTGCCGGCGCAATGACCGAGCAGCTTGCCGAACTGTTCGCGGAAAACGGCGGGCGACAGGGCCGCATGCGGCGGGCCAGCTGAGGTCCGCCGCTTGAAACTTTCCCGCCTCGTCGTCTGGGCCGGCCTTTTTGGCGCCATCGCCTTGCCGGTTGCGCCGGCTTCCGAGATGGTGCCGGTTCGAGCGCATGCGATCAGCGAGTTTAAACGGGGCTCGGCGGAAACGCGGTTCGGCTCGCTCGAATTTCTCGGCGGGCTCGAATTTTCGTCATCCGATAGCCGGCTACAGTCCCTGTCGAGCATCCGCTTTCGCGCCGATGGGGAGCGTTTCGTGTCGGTGCTCGACACCGGCTCCTGGCTGACCGGCCGCATTCAACGCGATGCGAAGGGGCGCCTCGCCAACCTCACCGATCTCGCCATCAACCCGATCTTCATCCGCGGTGGCCGGGTCGGTTCGAAATACAATTCAGACGCCGAGGGGCTGGCGCTGAGGGACGGCCAGGTGATCGTCAGCTTCGAGCAGCTGCATCGCGTCGATGCCTATCCGGACCCGGGTTTCGAAACGTCGCCGCCCTTGAAGAGCCTCGATCTTCCCATTCCCCGCCACGAGTTCCGGATGAATGCGGGCATGGAGACGGTGGCGGTGTCGCCAAAATCCGGCCCGCTCAAAGGCTCGCCGGTGGTGGTGACGGAACATAGCCTTGATGATCAGGGGAACCTTTTCGCCGCCATCCTGGAAGGCCCGCTGAAGGGCGTGTTCACCGTGGTGCGGCACGATCCTTTCGATGCGACGGACGGCGCCTTCCTGCCGAACGGCGATTTCCTGCTGCTGGAGCGCCGCTTCAGCTTCATCGGGGGCCTCGGCATGCGCATCCGCCTCATCAAGGGCGACAGCATTCGACCGGGTGCAGTTGTGGATGGAGAAGTGCTGATCGACGCCGATATGGGCTATGCTATCGACAACATGGAAGGGCTCGACGTCATCGCCGGGCCGGAGGGCAAGCCGCATCTGCTCCTGATTTCGGATGACAACGGCAACTTGCTGCAGCGTAACGTTATGCTGGAATTCCGACTGAACGAATAGCGTTTTCCAACTTCAGTCCCTTTTCGCGGCGTTGTACGCATCGAGCAGGGCCTGAACGGGTATGCCATCGATCTTGGCTCCCGTCATTCTGCATCCGGCGAATTCCGCGCCCGAAAGGTTGGAGTTGTGTAGCCGCAGGCCGGACAGGTTGACGTCATTGATGAACCAGCCCGACATATTGCTGTCGTTGAATGTCGCGCCTGCAAAATTGATCTGATTGAAATTCGCGCCTGACAGATTCGTGTTGTTGAAGCGCGTGCCGGACAGGTTCACATCGTCGAACGACGAGCCTGAAAGGGTTGTGCGGGTGGCTTCCAGAACATCGAAGACATCGTGAATCTGCATCGTAGCCCGTCCATGAAGGTTGCGTCGCAGCGCAGACTGCAATGCAACCTTTCAACTTGCAAGCGGGGATCGAGGCGGACGATTTCGCAGGTCAGGCGGCCTTCGCCATCTGCGGCATCGGCTTCAGCACGTTCATCAGCGCGCCATAGGGCAGGAGCAGCACGACGCCGACCAGGATCTTGACCACGAGGTCGCCGAGCGCCCAGGAGATCCAGCGCGGGGCTTCTGCGGCAAACGCACCGAGGATCGGTGCCGACTGGATCGCGAAGTCCTCGTTCGGGCCGATGAAGGCGAAAATCGGAGCGAAGGCGAGCGAGAAGAACAGCAGCGTGTCGAGTGCCGAACCGAGCAGAGAGCCGGCGAGCGGCGCGCGCCACCAGGTCTGGCGGCGAAGCCGATTGAACACCGAGATGTCGAGAAGCTGGCCAACCAGATAGGCGGTGCCCGAGGCGACGGCGATGCGCGGGGAGGAGGCCAGGAACGACAGCGTCACGCCGACGACGAAGCCTGCGAGAACGACGCGTCGGGCAATTGAAGGCCCGAACTGCCGGTTGGCGAGATCAGTCACCAGGAAGGCAAACGGATAGATAAAGGCGCCCCAGGTCAGAAGATCGCCGAGGGCGATGCCCCAGAACGTGCCGACGACCGGGAACTGGACCAGGAAGTTCGACGCGACGACAACGGCCGCCATCAGCAGGGCATAGATGAAAGTATAGCGTGAGCTCAGCATTTTTTTATCCTGGGTGATGCCACCAGTTGGAGTTTATGAAGGCCAAGAGAAAAGGCCTGGCCGGTATTACCCGTTCAAGCCTTGTTCAAAGCCGGATGATTTGGCGTCGGGCCGATTAAGCCGCAGCAGCGACTTCGGCGGTCTTCTTGACGATCTGGCGGCGCAGCAGGCGGGCGCGCATCGACAGCTCGGTCTCGTTTGACTTCAGGAGGAAGGCATCGAGGCCGCCACGATGTTCGACGGAGCGCAGAGCGTGCGCCGAAACGCGCAGGCGATAACGCTGGCCGAGAGCGTCGGAGATCAACGTGACCTGGCACAGGTTCGGCAGGAACCGACGGCGGGTCTTGTTGTTGGCGTGGCTTACGTTGTTGCCGGTCAGAACGCCCTTGCCGGTCAGTTCGCACACACGAGACATGGATACACCTTTGTTCTTCTGCAATCGGATGGTACTTCCGGACAATGCCCGGTGCGCCGATCCAACTGGTCCTGAGTGGAAAGTTGCGGTTCTATAGTCAGTGGGGCTCGTCGCGTCAAGCCAAAACCTTGACCTCAGCCCAAGAGAATCCGCGGGCAGTGCCGTAAAGCGGCTATTTTCTTGCCATGATGCACCGTCTATATGTCTCCGGGAAGACGCTTTCCAGCGTCCTCATCGGTCAGGGCAGAATCATGAACCTTCGCGGCAGTTTCATCAGTGCCTTCGTGCTCGCCTTCGCGTTCACGACCGTTCCGCTCGGCTCGGCGGAAATCCGGCATGTCAGCGAATACGATATCTCGCTCGGGATACTGCCGATCGCCAAGGCATCTTTCGCCAGCGAATTCAACAGCAGCGACTACAGGATCACCGGAACGTTCAAATCGGCCGGGATCGTCAACATCATCAGCCGCATCTCCGCCGAGACCAGCGTCAGCGGGCGCATGCAGGCCGACAAGCTGCAGGCCGATCGCTACAACCTCGTCTACAGCGCCGGCCGGCGCACGCGCGTCTATGACGTCGAATACCGTAACGGCAACGTCACCGAGACGACCGTGAAGCCGGAGCCGACCCGCAATCCCGAAACCTGGATTCCGGTGACCGACAAGGACCTGCACGCGGTGCTCGACCCGTTGAGCGGCCTCATCTTCCCGGGCGACGCCAAGGTCTGCCCCAGCCGGCTGCCGATCTATGACGGTGAGTCGCGCATGGATCTGGTGCTGACGCCGAAGGGCACCAAGCCATTCTCGACCGACGGTTTCAAGGGGGAGGCGATCGTCTGCTCGATCCGTTACCTTCCGAGATCCGGCTTCAAGCGAGGCCGCAGCGATATCGAATATCTGCGCAAGACGCCGATGGAAATCTGGTTTGCCAAGGCGCAGTCGGTAAATGTATATGCTCCGGTCTATGCCGTCATCCCGACGAGGATGGGGCAGGTTTATGTGACCGCCGTCAAATATGGCGGCTGATGGGGCGCTCGTCCGGGCGGCCAGGGGGGCGGGAGTGAAAATCCGGGGTACGTTGATCGGTTTTACGGCGATCCTGATGTGGTCGCTGCTGGCCCTGATGACGGCTGCGTCCGGAAAAGTGCCGCCCTTCCAGATGAGTGCTATCACGTTCGCGATCGGCAGCCTGCCGGGCATCGTGCTTTTCATCGTCAGACCTGAGCGCATCGCGTTCCTGAAACAGCCGCCGAAAGTTTGGATCACCGGGATCGGCGGCCTGTTCGGTTATCATTTCCTGTATTTCACGGCGCTCCGGAACGCGCCGGCCGTCGAGGCGGGGCTGATCGCCTATCTCTGGCCGCTGTTCATCGTCGTCGGTTCTGCCTTGCTGCCGGGCGAGAGACTGCGCTGGTATCATGTAGCGGGCGCTGTCGCCGGCCTTTGCGGCACGATCGCCATCGTCTCCCGCAACGGACTCGCCTTCGATGACGCCTATCTCCTGGGCTACGGGGCTGCCTTTCTCTGCGCCTTCACCTGGTCGGGGTATTCGCTGCTGACGCGGCGTTTCGACCGGGTTTCCACCGATGTCGTCACCGGTTTCTGCCTCGGTACCTCTCTGCTTTCCCTGATCTGCCATCTGGCGCTCGAGACGACCGTCTGGCCGGCCAATGGCAGCGAGTGGGCAGCGGTCGCCGGGCTCGGCCTGCTGCCGGTCGGCGCGGCCTTTTATGCCTGGGACTACGGGGTCAAGAACGGCGATATCCAGATCATCGGGGCTGCAAGCTACGCGGCGCCGCTGCTGTCGACGCTGATCCTCGTCGCATCGGGCTTTGCCGAGCCGGACTGGCGCATTCTGCTTGCCTGCCTGCTGATCACCGGAGGGGCGGTGCTGGCAGCGCGGGATATGTTCCGGCCGAAGCCGCGTGTGGAAGCCGTGGCCGAATAGGCGTTCCTGAAAGGGTCAGGGACGTGGGGGAAGAAATGTATCTGTTGTTATGGGCGGTGCTTGCCGTCTCGGTCGCGCTTGCGATCCATTATTTCCGCTGGCTAAAAAGGCCTGCCAGTCATCTGCGCACCGTGCTGAAGACCACGCCGGTCTTGCTGCTGGCGCTTTACGCGGCTCTGGCCGGCGCGCCATGGCTGCTCGTGGCAGCGCTGGCGCTCGGTGTACTCGGAGACGCCTGCCTCGCCTACGAGGGAGAGCCAGCCTTCGTCGCGGGGCTCGCGGCCTTCCTCGCGTCGCATCTTGCCTATGCGGCGTTGTTCTGGCCATCGATAGACCCCGGCCTGCTGGTCGGCTCTGCCTGGCGTTATACGGCGGCCTGGATCTTCGTCGTGCTGACGGGCATGACGCTTTTCATGCTGTGGCGGCCTGCCGGCCGGCTTGCCATCCCGGTCGCCGTCTATGGGGTCGCGATCCTTGCCATGGCGCTTTCAGCGCTGGCGGTGAAGCCGATCCTGCCATCGGCCGGCGCTGCGCTGTTCGTTATGTCCGACACCGCACTGGCGATCCAGAAATTCCTGGTGAAGCCGGATGCGCCTGTCATGGCGAGGCTGAAGCCGTTCATATGGGGCACTTACCTCGCGGCACAGCTGATCTTCACATTGGCGATTGCCGGGCTTCCTTCGGTCTAGGCTGACGGCTCCCAGCCGGGCGGCGCCATCTCGAAGCTCGAAAACTGAAAGCCGGGTGCGACCGTGCAGCCCACCAGCGTGAAACGGCCGAGCGGCTCCGCCGCCTGCCAGGCGTTCTCCGGGACCACCGCCTGCGGCCGCTCGCCTTTGGCAAGGTCTGTTCCGAGCGTCACCTCTTCGACCGTCCTTCCGTCGGAAATCCGCAGCAGCAGCGGGTCGCCGGCATAGAAGTGCCAGATCTCCGATGCATCGCGAACCCGGTGCCAGTGGGAGCGTTCGCCGGCTTCCAGCAGGTAATAGATCGCCGTCGAATGGCCGCGCGGGCCACCCTGTCCGTCGCGAAACGTCTCGGCATACCAGCCGCCCTCCGGATGCCGCTGCATTCCGAGCGTGGTGATGATCTCCTCCGGTGTCATTCAGAAATTGTCCTTGCGTTTGCGGATTTCGGCAAACACCTCCTCGTTGGACCTGCTCTCCATCAGGAGGTTGCGGCGGATGGCCGGGTCTGATGCGCGCAGGAAGGGATTGGTCTCCTTCTCCAGCCCGATCGTCGTCGGAATGGTGAACCGGCCGGCCGCGCGCTGCGCCTCGATCTCGCTCGCGCGCGCCTGCAGACGCTCGTTGTCCGGATCGACGCTCAATGCGAATTTCGCATTCGAAAGCGTATATTCGTGCCCGAAATAGACGGCCGTCTCGTCCGGCAGAACGGCGAGCTTCTGCAGCGAATGCCACATGTCGGCAGCCGGGCGTTCGAACAGCCGGCCGCAGCCGAGCGCAAACAGCGTATCTGCCGCGAACAGGATCTTGTCGTCCGGGAAATGGTAGCAGATATGGCCGGCGGTGTGGCCCGGCGTCTCAAGGACGCGGACGAGATGATCGCCGAACTGGAATTCGTCGCCATCCGCCATGGTCTTGTCGAGGCCGGGGATCGCAACCGCTTCGTTGAACGGGCCGATGATCTCCAGCCCGAATTTCTCCTTGAGCGCCAGGTTGGCTTCGACATGGTCGCCGTGGTGATGGGTGGTAAATATGTGGGTGATCTTCCAGCCGCGGCGGGCCGCCGCTTCGAGGATCGGCTTTTCCTCCGGCGCATCGATCGAAGCCGTCAGCCCGTTTTCCGGGTCATGCACGAGAACGCCGTAATTATCGCTGCGGCATGAAAAAACTTCGAGTTCCAGTGGTCTCATAACATAACCCCATTGCTGAAAGAGTTTTGCGTCACAATGTAGAGAGTGGTCCCTTGAAGTCCAACCACCGTCTGGTACCAAATTACGCATGCACGCCGATATCGTCGATCTCCGCGAATTCTACCACTCGCCCCTCGGCCACCTTGCCGAGCAGTCGATCACATTCGCGCTGTCTTCGCTCTGGGCGCGGTTGCCGGAAGAGCGGCTGGTGGGCCTCGGTTATGCGGTGCCCTATCTCGACCGTTTCCGCGCCGATACGGAACGCACCTTCGCCTTCATGCCGGCAGGGCAGGGGGCGGTGAACTGGCCCGTCAGCGAGCTTTCCTCGACCGCGCTTGTCTTCGACGAGGAACTGCCGTTGCCGGACTCGTCCGTCGATCGCGTGTTGATGGTGCATTCGCTGGAATTTGCCGAAAACCCGCGGGAGACCTTGAAGGAACTCTGGCGGGTGCTGGCGCCCGGTGGCCGGCTGGTCATCGTCGTGCCCAACCGGCGAGGCGTCTGGGCCCGCATGGAGCACACGCCGTTCGGTTCCGGTCGGCCCTATTCACGCGGGCAGCTCACCTCACTCTTGCGCGAGACGAATTTCACGCCCGGCGCCAGCGCCGAGGCGCTATTCTTCCCGCCGTCGAAGATCCGGGCCGTGCTGAGGCTGCGCCACGCCTTCGAGCGCCTGGGCCGGCGCTTCTGGCCGGTGTTTTCGGGGGTCATCGTGCTGGAGGCCCAGAAGCGGCTCTACCAGGGCCTGCCTGTCGCCGCCCGTGCCTCGCGGCGTGTCTTCGTGCCGGTGCTGGCACCTCAGGGCGTGCCGACGACGCGGATGCGGTGAGGGTCGATAGTCCCCGCCTCGGCCCTTCGCCTTGGCTCAGGGTGTTCGTCATTCGAAACGATTCGCTGGATCGTTTCTTCGGCTGCGCCCACCACTCCTCACCACTCGACAAAGGCCTTTTTCGGCTTTAATGCCTCAAGATCACCCGCCGTTTAGGCTTTCCAAAAAGGTTGATCCGATGAGCATCGTCACGAGTGAGCCCGTTCCGCGTCCAGGCATCCTGGATATCGCCGCCTATGTGCCCGGCAAGGAACATGCTCCGGGCGTGGCGCGCGTCTTCAAGCTGTCGTCCAACGAGACGCCGCTCGGCGCCAGCCCGAAGGCGATCGAAGCTTTCAAACAGGCTGCCGGCAATCTCGAACTTTATCCGGACGGCCAGGCCATGGCGCTGCGCGAGGCGATCGCTTCCGTGCATGGGCTCAATGTCGCGAACATCATGTGTGGCAACGGCTCGGACGAGCTGCTCGGCCTGCTCTGCCACGTCTATCTCGGTGCCGGCGACGAGGCCATCATCACCGAGCACGGCTTTCTCGTCTACAAGATCCAGATCATGGGCGCCGGCGCCAGGGCGGTCGAGGTGAAGGAGAAGGATTGCACCGTCGATGTCGACGCGATCCTGGCTGCCGTCACCGACAAGACCAAGATGGTGTTCATCGCCAATCCCGGCAATCCCACTGGCACCTATGTCCCGGTCGCCGATATCCGCCGCCTCCATGCCGGCCTGCCGAAGAGCGTCATCCTCGTGCTCGACGCGGCCTACGCGGAATATGTGCGCAAGAACGACTATGAGGCCGGCCTCGAACTGGTGTCCTCCAACAAGAACGTCGTGATGACCCGCACCTTCTCCAAGGTCTACGGCTTGGCGGCGTTGCGTATCGGCTGGATGTACGGCCCGGCCGGCATTCTCGACGCGCTGAACCGGGTGCGCGGCCCGTTCAACATGAACGCTCCGGCGATCGCCGCGGGTGCTGCCGCGATCCGCGACCAAGCCTTTGTCGAAATGGCTGTCGAGCACAACAATCTCTGGCAGGGCAAGCTCACGCATGCGCTGGAGGCGATCGGCCTCACGGTGACGCCTTCGGTCGCCAATTTCGTGCTGATCCATTTCCCGGATGTCGATGGCAAGCGTGCGCCGGAGGCGGATGCTTTCCTGACGAGCCGGGGTTACATCCTTCGAGCGGTCAAGGGCTACGGCTTCCCGAATGCGCTGCGCATGACGATCGGCTCGGAAGAGGCCAATCGCGGCGTCATCGAGACGCTGGGCGAATTCATGGGCAAAAGCGCATGAGCACGCCGCATTTCGACAGGATCGCGCTGATCGGCATCGGCCTGATCGGCTCGTCGATCGCCCGCGACGTCAAGGAACTTGGCCTGGCCGGCGAGGTGGTGATTTCCAGCCGCAGTGCCGAAACCCTGAAACGCGCCGAAGAGCTGGCGCTCGGCACGCATTATGTTGCGTCCGCGGCCGATGCGGTGAAGGATGCCGATCTCGTCATCGTCTCGGTGCCGGTCGGGGCATCGGAAGCGGTCGCCAGGCAGATCGCCGGTAGCCTCAAGCCCGGTGCCATCGTCACCGATGTCGGCTCCACCAAGGCCTCCGTCATCGCGCAGATGGCGCCGCATATGCCGCAAGGCGTGCATTTCATTCCGGGCCATCCACTGGCGGGCACCGAGAAGTCCGGCCCGGATGCCGGCTTCGTCGGGCTGTTTCGGGATCGCTGGTGCATCTTCACGCCGCTGCCGGATACGGATCAGGCGGCCCTCGACACGCTAAAATCCTTCTGGATGGCGCTCGGCTCGCGGATCGACGAGATGGACCCCCAGCACCACGACAAGGTCCTGGCGATCGTTTCCCACCTGCCGCATATCATCGCCTACAACATCGTTGGCACGGCGGACGACCTGGAGACGGTGACCGACGCGGAAGTCATCAAATATTCCGCCTCCGGTTTTCGCGATTTCACGCGCCTTGCTGCGTCAGACCCCACCATGTGGCGGGATGTATGCCTGCACAACAAGGACGCGATCCTGGAGATGCTGGCCCGGTTTTCGGAGGACCTTGCCTCTCTGCAGCGGGCTATCCGCTGGGGCGAGGGCGACAAGCTGTTCGAACTCTTCACCCGTACCCGCGCCATCCGCCGCTCGATCGTTCAGGCAGGCCAGGATGTCGATGCGCCCGACTTCGGCCGCCACGCGCTCGACGCCAAGAAGTGATATCAGCATGTGACCGGGTCAGATCGGCGGGATTTCGCCGATCTGGATGAAGCCGCCGGCGAACACCTTGCCGCGGTTGATGGTGAGATCGAGCGAGGCGCTTTTGCCGCGGCCAAGGGCGGACAGCATGTTGGCGGCTGTTTTCAGCGTCGGCGCGATCTTCGGAAATGCCTGGCTCAGGCTGTCGCGCCAGGCATCGATCTGCTCGACCCGAAGCTTCAGCTTGCCTGACAGATAACCCTGCTCGTCGAAGGAGAAGGGGCCGGAAACGGTGATCAGCTTGCCGTCGCCGAGATCTGCCGAAAGGCTGCGCATCTGGCCCTGGGTGCCATAGAGGGCGGTGCCGTTCGGATCGCTGCCGTCGATGATCCCGGCGCGGCCGGTGAGCGTCATGTCGAGATTGGCCGTGAACCGCGGCAGGAGTTGCGGCAGGTCCTTCATCACCATGTCGGTGTTTTGGAGCGTCACCGCCGCGTCGAGATCAGGGCCGTTCTGGCGCAGATGGATTTCCGTGTGGCCGGCGCTGATATTGAAGGCCTGGCCGGTTGCGGACGACAGGATGTTGGTTTTTGCATTCTCGATCACGGTGGAGGTGCGCTCCACGCCGCGAAACCGGGTGATCAGGCTCGACTGGAAATTCTCCCAGGTGGTCGAGACCGAAAGTCCGTGGCCGGTGCGGATCTCGACCGGCGAGTCGAGTTCCCATACGATATGGCCCGGATTATAGACTTGGGCGGCGGAGCGCAGCGATCCGAACATTGCGGAAATGCCGTTGGTGCGGTCGTCGACCGCGACCTTGGAGCAGAACAGGCCGATCCGGAAAGGATAGCCCCGATAGTCCGCGTCGCCGCATTCGGCCGAGATGCCGCGCGTTTCCTGGCTGCCGAGCAGGGCCAGCGTCCGTTCCTTCAGCACCGAGGCGGCATAGAACCAGCCGGCGGTGTAAAATGCGATCACCAGCACCACCCCGGAGGCGAGTAGCCATAATTTGCCGCTGACGCCAGTTCGGCTTGACGCTGCCATGATGTTCTCCAATGGTGCTGAAAACTTGGGGCGGGATGCTTCAATTGGAATGGTGTGGCGCGGGATATGGACGAATTTTGGGTGTTTGGCTACGGGTCCCTGATGTGGAATCCGGGTTTTGCGTTTGAGGAAAGACTGCCCGCACGTGCTTTCGGCTTCCGTCGCTCCCTTTGCGTCTGGTCCTACGTGCATCGCGGCACGCCGGATCGTCCGGGGCTTGTCCTCGGTCTCGACCGCGGCGGCTCATGCCGCGGCGTCGCCTTCCGGGTAAGCGAGGCGGACCGGGAGGACGTGCTCGACTATCTGCGTCGCCGCGAACTTGTCACCAATGTCTATCTGGAACGGGTGCTGCCCGTGGCGCTCGGCGACGGGCGGCAGGTGAGGGCGGTCGGCTATATCGTCGATCGCAGCCATGTCCAATATGCCGGCGCGCTGGAGACCGAACAGGCGGCGGAGATCGTCCGCGTCTCGGTCGGCCAGTCAGGCCCAAACGACGCCTATGTCTTCAACACGCTCGAGCATCTGAAGGACATGGGCATCCGCGATCACTGGCTGGAAGGCGTCGGCGCGGCGGTGGCCGGTGCCGATGCTCAGGCGGCTGTCTGAGCCTTCAGTTCTGCAAGCCGCTTCACCGCCGATGGCGGCAGCGGCAGGTGCGGATTGGCTTCCACGGTCTCGATCAGCAACCTGTCGCTTTCCCGTTCCAGCGTCTCGACCAGAAGCGCATAAAAGGCATCCGGGTCCATGCCCGGCGCGATCGGCGGCAGGATGCGGACCTTGAAGTGGCCGGGATATTTGATGAGCTTGCGACGGCCCCAGAACAGGCCCCAATGGGCGACGATCGGCACGACGGGCACCTCTACGTCGCGATAGATGCGGGCGATGCCGTAGCGGTATTGCGGCTCGGCGCCCGGCGGGCGGCGCGTACCTTCCGGATAGATGATGAGCTGGCGATTGTTGGCCATCTCCTCCTTCGCCCGGTTCATGACGTCGACCATGACCTTGCCGCGGGCGCCGCGGTTGACCGGGATCATCTTCTGCTTGGCGGCATACCAGCCGAACAGCGGGATCCACATCAACTCGCGCTTGAGGATATAGACCGGGTCCCGCTGCCAGGGCAGCAGCGCGACGGTATCCCAGGCGGATTGATGCTTGGGGGCGAAGATGCAGCCGCCCTCCGGCACGTTTTCCAGGCCCTCGATCTCGAAGGTGGCGCCGACGATCTTTGCCATGAGCCAGTTGCAGGATGCGGCCCAGGCTTTGGGGATGCGGTATGCCGCCTTGCGCGGCATCAGGAAATAGATCGGGCTCAGCACGATCATGCGGACGATCAGGTTTGTGTAGAAGGCGATATTGAAAAGAACCGAACGCACCAGCAGCATGAAAGGCTTCCTCTTGGACAGGCGTTGCCTACACGAGATCGCGCCGCGAAAAAAGCGCCGGGGCGCGATGTGGCGGGAAAAGTGTCAAGGTGCGGGCTTTGAGGCCGTCTTCGGTGGGTCTTCGTTGCGCAGCCCGGTGCCGCGCTCGATGCCGAACCAGTCGCGGCAGGTGGCGAGCACCACCTTGCCATATTCCGAAAGCATGGTGCGCAACACGTCCGGCTCTGCGAACCAGGCTTTTCGGGTGAGATCTGAACTGACCACGGGATAGGGGATGAACTCCGTCACCGGATCGGCACGGCGCAGTTCGTGCAGGCTGCGCAGCATGTGATAATTGTTGGTGACGACCAGCACGGACCTGTATCCGTGGTCGTGGATCCAGCGAGTGATCTCGTTGGCATTGCCGATCGTGTCGATCGCATCGTAGCCGATATCGACGCAACAGGCGAAGAGGTCGGGCGAAGCCTGCGTGACCTTGCGGATCTGGGTCGGGCTGGTGGATGGATGCGCGCCTGATATCAGCAGGCGCTGGCCGGCTCCGTCCCGCAGAAGCCCGAGCGCCTGTTCTATCCGCAGATAACCGCCGGTCAGGACGACGATCGCATCGGCCTTGACGCCGTCAGGCGCCTTCAGCGACGTGACGGCATTCGCAAACCACAGGAACCCGCCGAAAAGCAGGGCCAGGCCGAGCACGCAGGCCATGATGATGCGGCGCGCGGCCCATCGCAGCCGGCTGTTGCGCGAAAACACTCCCCCGAGCCACCGTCGCGGGGGGCGGTCCGCTCCATTTTCGGGTGTCGTCGGGGCCGGTGTCATGATTGTCCATAGCCGGAGATTCGTGGCGAGAACAGGGCCAACCTACAGAGGGACGGGTCCCGATTCAAGAAGCTGATAATCCATCGGAACGCGCCGGGTCGGAACGGATCAGGTCGATTTCGTCGATCGTGCGCATGACCGTGAACCGCGCCGTCAGCGTCGTCAGCAGCGCGATCACGATCATCGTCGCGAAGATGCCGAGATAGCCGCCCATGCCGATGGTGAAGGAGCCGAAGAGAGCGCTCGCCTGGTCGCTTTCCGGCGTCGCCAGCGAATTGGCCTGCCACATGTTGGCGAGGGCGAACATCGCGGCGGCAAGCGCACCGCCGGCGGCGGAACCCTTGATGCTGATCTTCAGGAAATGTTTCTGGAACTCGCCGGCCACGAACGTGCTCTCGGCGCCGACGAAATGCAGCACCTCGACGATGTGGCGATTGCCGGACAGCGCGCCCCGCGTCGCAAAGATCACCGTCAGGATCATTGCCGTGAAGACGAGGACGAGGACGCCCATGCCGATCAGCACCGTGGTGTGGGCCATCGACACAAGCCGGTCCACCCAGGTGCGGTGGTCGTCGAGGAAGGCCTGCGGGATTTCCGTCTTCAGGAGATCGCGCATTCCGGCGAAGTCGGGCGGGTTCTGTTCGTCGATGGTGACGATGACGAGGCGCGGCACAGGCAGGTCGGCGAGGTTCAGCCCGGTGCCGAGCCAGGGCTCCAGAAGCCTTGCCGTCGCACTCTCGTCCATGATCGTGCCCTCGCGGGTGCCGACGAAGGTGAGCGCCAGGTCGCGGGCCTTCTTCAAGGCCGCATCCATGTCGAGCCCGTCGTCGGGTTTGATCTGGATGGTGATCTCGCGGGAAATCTGGCTCTGCCAGCTCGATGCCGTCGCCCTCACCATGCTCACCGCGCCGAGCGTCAGGCAGGCGAGGAAGGCCATGATGGCGATGACCACCATCAGGGCATTGCCCTGGATGTTGGAGGGCGGCAGGATCGGTGCTGTCGGGCGCACCCGCATCTCGACGCGGCGGGTCTGCTTCTGGCCTGACGGCTGCGCCTGCTGCTCGCTTGCCGGCTTCTGCGACCGGGCGCTCTTTGTCGCTTTCGGGCGGCTCAGCTCATTCATAGATGTCGAGCCGCCCTTCGGTGAGGATCATCCGCCTGGCATCCACCTGGTCCATCAGCGCCAGGTCATGGGTGGCGATGACGACGGCGGTGCCGAGCCGGTTGAGTTCCAGGAAGAGATTGAGGAGCCTGCGCGCCATCGGCGGATCGACATTGCCGGTCGGCTCGTCGGCGAGCAGGATTTCCGGCTGGTCCATCAGGGCTCGGGCGATCGCGGCACGCTGCTTCTCGCCGCCGGACAGGACGGCCGGCAGCACGTTGATGCGCTCGCCGAGCCCGACCCATTTCAGCAGCTCGATCACGTCGTTGCGGTAGGAGCTTTCCTCCTTGCCGCGCACCCGCAGCGGCAAGGCGACGTTCTCATAGGTGGTCAGGTGGTCGAGGAGGCGGAAATCCTGGAAGACGATGCCGACCCGGCGGCGCAGCATCGGCAGTTCGGGGCGGGGGATCTGCGACAGGTCGCGGCCGAACATGTGGATGATGCCGCGAGTCGGATGCAGCGACATGAACAGCAGGCGCAGGAGAGTGGTCTTCCCAGCGCCCGACGGGCCCGTGAGGAACTGGAATGAGCGCTTGGGGATGTCGAAGGTCATATCCCGCAGGATCTCCGGACCCATCCCATAGCGCAGACCAACGTTTTCGAAATGAATCAACGGATGACCCGGTCCTTGCTCTTTCGACTCTCTGGTGCCCGTCTATCTCTTAACGACCCGGGTAAACGAACGGTAAATCGCGCGCGGAAAAGGGCTAATTTCAGGCCTTATTTGCGAAGCGTTAACCATTTCAATTTACGACTGAGCGGGAGTCGATTCAATGCCCGCAATCCCGAACAACGGGGAAAACGGGTCGAAGAGGGCCCCATGAGCACGTTTGGCAGCCATCAGGGCAAGACAGACATCCGAATGGACATCCTGCCGCCGGAACCTTCCATGCGCACGAACCGCGTAAACGCGCGGCGCGGCGAGGTGGTCGATGCCCAGTTCGTTCCGGTTCGCGAGACCTTCCGCAGAGGCTCGGCCCCGCGCTCGCACAACGATAACCGAACCAGGCCTGCGGAATCAACGGTCGCCGCTTCGCCGTTCGCGGAGCGGGTCCTCGCCGGCATCGAGCGTGGCCTGATGCGTCTTTCCGCAGATTTCTTCTCGGCGGTCGTGGCGATCGTCTTCGTCACCGTTTTCAGCCTCGCGGGCGGCTTCACCTTCCTGTTCGCCGGTTCGGCGACGGCTGAGGCCGGGCCGACCCTCGACATCACCCATGTGACGATGACGCCGCAGGATGCCAACGGCATGCGCGTGCTGCTGATCAACGGCATCGTCGAGAACCGCAGCGGTGACAACCGGGCCATGCCGCAGATCCGTGCCGACCTGATGTCCGGCCAGACGCTCGTTGCGACGACGCTGATCTCGCCGCCGGCATCGTCCATCGAAGGCGGTCAGAGCCGCGGCTTCTCGGCGCGCGTGCCCCACCCCGGTGGAAAACTGCCAGATCTGCGGCTTTCCTTTGCCGAACGCGGCGCCTAGAGCTTTCTCTTGTCTGCGTGATTGTGGTATCGCGGTTTTTTACGGACACGCAGGAGAACCTCATGCCCGTCGTACGCGGCAAAATCATCGAGCCGCTTTATACCGCCGAACAGATCGCCGAGCGCAACCACGCGATCGCGGCACAGATCGCCACGGGGCCGACCAAGGATCTGCTCGTCATCGCTATTCTCAAGGGCTCGTTCATCTTCGCCGCCGATCTCTTGCGGGCGCTGCATGACGTGGGGCTTGCCCCGGAAGTCGAGTTCGTCACGTTGTCAAGCTACGGCGCCGGAACCGTTTCGCAAGGGGTGCGGATCGTCAAGGATATCGACAGCGACGTGAAGGATCGCGACGTGCTGTTGATCGACGACATTCTCGAATCCGGCCGGACGCTGAAATTCGCCAAGGAAATGCTCTACGAGCGCGGCGCCCGCAATGTCTCGATCGCCGTGCTGCTCGACAAGCGCGTCAAGCGCCAGGAGGATCTCGAGGCGGATTATGTCGGTTTCGAATGTCCGGATTACTTCGTCGTCGGTTACGGCATGGACGTGGCCTATGCTTTCCGCGAGCTGCCTTTCGTCGGTGTCGTGACCGGAGACGCCTGACCCAGTTGCCTGCACCGGGCGAGACGGGGCGTTAACCATGTCGGCCCGCAACGGGTCGGCGTTTACTCCTCGACAAGAAAACTCTGTTGATTTGCTTCCTACATAAACAAAACACGGGAGCGATCACCGCCATGGCAAAAATCCTGATTACCGAGGACGAGGATTCGCTCCGCATGTTCGTTGCGCGGGCGCTTCGTCTCGATGGTCATGAGACCCATGAAGCGGGCGACGGCGCGGAAGGCCTCGAAAAGCTGAGCGAAGGTCCGTTCGATCTGCTGTTGTCCGATATCCGCATGCCGGTCATGGATGGCATCGAACTGGTGCACCAGGCTTCCGCCAGGTTTCCCGACCTCAAGATCCTGCTGATGACCGGCTATGCCGAGCAGCGGGAGCGCGCCGACGATCTCGTAGCCAAGGTGATTGACGTGGTGCAGAAGCCGTTTGCGCTGCCCGATATCCGTCGGGCCGTCGCCTCGGCGCTGGCGGCTGGAAACTGCCAGGCCGCCTGATCGCTCAACGAATATCCAGAAGCCGTTCCAGATATTGCCGCTCCGCCTCGCCGGAGAGCGCGTTGCCGAGCTTTTCGCGGATTGCTTCGAGGATTTCGCGGGCACGCTGGACGTCGATCTCGTCAGGCACCTTTACCTGATCGCCGAAATCCGGGCCTGACGTGGCGCGCGGGCGCCCGAGCGGATCGCGCCCGTTCTGTCCACCCTGCGAGGTCATGTTTTCGCCCGGGCCGCCGCGCTCCTGGCCCTGACCCTGGCCTTGCTGCTGCATGGCCTGCATCATCTGCTGCATCATGTTCTGGGCGCCCTGGCGCAAGGCGCTCAGCGCATTGCCCTGTCCCTGGACCGCCTGCTCGCCCTGGCCTTCGCCGAGGGCCTTGCCGGCATTGCCCATTTCGCTCTGAGCCTTGCCGAAACCTTCGCCGGGCTGCATGCCGAGGCCCTTCAGCGCCTGCTGCAGCTCTTCCAGTTTCTTGCCGAGGCCTTCCTGCTGGGCACGGAGGTTCTTCAAGGCTTCGCGAAGCTGCTCGGCGGTCATCTGGTCGGTGTTCTGCTGCCCTTGCTGGCCCTGTTGGCCCTGCTGACCTTGCTGTTGCTGGCCCTGCTGCTGTTGCCCTTGCTGGCTTTGATCGCCGGGCCGCCCGCTGGGATCGCCGCGCTGCATGCGGTCGCGCAGTGCCTGGTCCAGCTTGAAGGTCTGGTCCATCAGACGCTGCTGTTCCTGCATGATCTCGCCAAGCTTGTCGATCTGCTGGCGCATCTGGCTGTTCTGCTGCTGCTGGCCCTGTTGCCCGCGCTGCGGCCTGCCGGCCTGCAGGTTGTTCATCATCCGCTGCAATTCGTTGAGCATCTGCTGGGCGGCATCGCGGTTGCCGGACCGGGCGAGGTTTTCGATCTGGTCCATCATGTTCTGCAGATCGCGCTGACGGATGACGTTCTGAGACTGCATGTTGTTGGGTGCCTGCGGGGCGTTCTGCATCCGTTGCGCCAGTTCGTTCATGAACTGCTGCATGGCTTCGCGCAGTTCCTGCATCAGCTTGGCAATTTCCTGGTCGGAGGCCTTGTTCTGCAGCGCCTCGGCGAGATTGCGCTGGGCGTCGCGCAGGCGGCGCTCGGCCTGCGACAGGTCGCCGTCCTCGATGCCCAGCGCGATCTCCCAGAGATATTCGGCGGTATCCTTCAGCTGTTCCTCGTTGCGGGCGAGCTTCATGCGCTCGAGCGCCGAGCGGATCAGCAGGAAATGGCTGAGGTTCGGAATGGTTTCGTCGGGGCGGATCGCCAACGCCTCGTTGAGTTCTATGGCGCGGGGCATCTGGCGCGTGTCGAGCGCGAAGACCTGGCGCTCTTCCGCAACGGCTGCGGCGAGGGGCTCGGAGAAGCCGCGTGAGGGCAGCACCATTTCATGGGCCGGGCTGCGGCCGGTCTGGCCGGCGCCGTCCTTGGCGATCAGGGTGATCCTGACCCGCTTGCCGGAGAGCGGATGCTCGATGAGGCTGCGGCTCGTCAGGCCCTTGACCTCCCGGCTGTTCTGGCGCGGCAGGTCGAGCCGGTAGTCCGGCGGCGGATAAAGCGGGGTAGCGCCGGGAGCCTGCTGATCGACCGGTTCGATCAGGGCATGCGCTTCGCGGATGCCGTAATCGTCCTTGCCGGTGAAGCCGATTTCGAGGGCGCCGTTGACGGAAGGCTTCGGCTGGCCCTCGAAGGCGATTTCCGGCGGCCGGTCGGGGATCACGTCGAAAGCCCAGGTCTGGCCGTTGACGGTGAGGCTGCCGCTCTCGGCGACGTTCAGCGCATAGGTGCGGGGCGGCCGCGGCTGGTTGGGCTGCTGCAGGGTGCCAGGCTGGGCCGGTGCCTGAGCCGTCTGCTGTCCCGGGGCAGTCTGCCGGGGCTGCTGCGCGGCGGCCTCAGCCGCCTTCTTGGCTTCCTCGGTGATCAATGTCGATGGCTGCCCGCCGGCTTTCGGCGCGAAAACCACGGCCTCGCCGCCTTCGCCACCGGTGACGCGCACGGTCAGCGCTGAATTCTGCGGGATCGATACGGCGGCAACGGTGGTGGTGACCTCGCGGCCGGTCAGGAATACCGGGGCGCGACCGGTATAGGACGGCGGCGTCAGCCAGGCGTCGATGCGCAAGTCCGGGTTGATGCTCGGCGCCGGCGGCGCGGGCCGGAAGGCGTCGGCAGGCGAGCCGCCGCCGTTTGAGAATGAATAACCGAGCGCGACGACGAAGACCAGGGCCGGGATGGCGCGCAGAGCGAACCGGTCGTGCCGGGCGATATCGGGCTGCGGCAGGCCTGCATCGAGCGCTGCGATACGCTCGGCCATGCGGATCTGGTGTTCCTTCCAGAGCGCGCGTGAGAAGGGGGTTTCGAAAGCCGGATGGTCATCCTGGACGCCGACCGGCTGGTGGGGCAGGTTGTTGCGGACTTCGAGAAGCCGGTCGGCTTCAGCCACTGCCGGCCAGCGCAGGCGACTGAACGGCAGCAGAGCATACACGAAGGCAAAGGCGAAGCCGCCGACCAGGATCCAGCGCACCCAGTCCGGTGCGATCCGGAAAATCCCGAACCAGGCGACCGAAAGGAAGAGCGCCGCGATCCCGAGGGGTGCGAGCAGCAGCGGCAAAATCCATTCGAAAAACAAAACGATCCGCGCGAAGGAGCGCTTCAGCGCAACGCGGCGCGCAAGCTCAGGATGCGATTCGAAGGCACCTTTGCGGATGAGGCTCATGCGGTCCGTCTCCAGTCGTGGCGGCGCAAATCAAGCCTTCAAGATAACGATGTTTGTGGCGAAGACGAGGGCAGGGGGCAATTAGCCCCCATATTTTCCGGGCTTTCCCGCAAAAGTGAACGTCGCGTCAGATGTTCATCCAAGCCATGCGGGCACGGAATCCAGGCCGATGAGGTCTTCGTAGCTGCCGCGCGGGCGCACCACGTGGAACTCCGATCCCTTCACCAGAACCTCCGGCACCAGCAGGCGGGTGTTGTAGGTGCCCGCCTGCACGGCGCCATAGGCGCCTGCCGAAGAGACGGCGATCAGGTCGCCGGGCTTCGGTTCCGCCATCTCGCGGTCGAGCGCCAGATAGTCGCCGGTTTCGCAGACGGGGCCGACCACATCCCCCTTAATGCGCGGAGCATCGGCCGGCGGAACCACGACCGGTCGGATCATATGATAGGCGTCGTAGAGCGTCGGGCGGATCAGGTCGTTCATCGCTGCATCGACGATCACGAAGGCCTTCTCGCCGCCGTCCTTCACGTAGATGACCTCGGTTACCAGGATGCCGGCATTGCCGACGATCAGCCGGCCGGGCTCGGTGACGATCTTGCAGTTCAGCGACCGCAGCTGGCGCTTCACCGTTTCCGCATAGGCATCGGGTAGCGGGGGCGGGTTGTTGTCCTCGCGGTAGGGGATGCCGAGGCCGCCGCCGATATCGACGTGGTCGATGCGGTGGCCGTCGGTGCGGAGCGTATCGACCAGTTCGCGCAAGAGCCGGAAGGCGTGCTCGAACGGCTGCAACTCGGTGATCTGGCTGCCGATATGCATGTCGATGCCGGTGACATCGATGCCGCCAAGCGTCGCGGCATGGGCATACACGTCTCGGGCGCGCTCATAGGCGATGCCGAACTTGTTTTCCTTCTTGCCGGTCGAGATCTTGGCATGCGTGCCGGCATCGACGTCCGGATTGATGCGGAAGGAGACATGCGCCTTTTTGCCGGCCTTCAGGGCGCGCAGGTTCAGGACTTCCAGCTCCGGTTCGGACTCGACGTTGAAACAGTAGATGCCGGCCGATAGAGCCAGATCCATTTCCTGCACCGTCTTGCCGACGCCCGAGAACATGATGCGGCTTGCCGGAATGCCGGCCGCCAGCGCGCGACGCAGCTCTCCGCCCGAGACGACATCGACGCCGGCTCCGAGCCGGCCGAGCGTCTTCAGCACCGCCTGGTTGGAATTCGCCTTCATCGCGTAGCAGACCATCGCGTCCACATCGGAGAACGCCTTGGCGAAAACCTTGTAGTGACGTTCCAGGGTGGCCGTCGAATAGACGTAGAAAGGGGTCCCGACCGCCTTGGCGATTTCGGGGATCGGCACGTTCTCGGCGTGCAGCACGCCGTCGATGTAATGAAAATGATTCACGGTAAAACTCGGAAATTACAGGAGCGGGTCGAGCAGGAAAGGCCGGTCGGCAACCGGCTCGGCTTTCTGCTCGCCTGGCTTGCCGCTCTTGCGGATGTTCTGCTGCTCCACCGGCGTGCTCGGGCGGTCGAGGCTACCCTTGCGGCCGCAGCCGACGACAACAACGCCGGCGAGGCTCAGCACAAGAGTGATGCGGGCGATTTTTACCAGGGACTTCGACATTCTATTCCTTCTCCGGCACGGCTGCGGAACTTTCATAGCGAAGTTCCGCGCCCTTGTGCAGTCACTATCCGGCATCACTTCTCAAGCGTTCGCCGCGGCCGACATCAATTCCGGGCGCGCCACCAGGCGATCTGCTTCCTCACTTCCGCCGGCGCGGTGCCGCCGAAGCTGGTGCGGCTGGCGACCGAGGCGTCGACGGACAGGACGTCGAACACCTTGTCGGTGATCGCAGGATTGATCGACTGCAGTTCTTCCAGCGACAGTTCGGAAAGGTCGCAGCCCTTCTCTTCGGCGAGCGCCACGGCGCGGCCGGTGACGTGATGGGCCTCGCGGAAGGGAAGGCCGACTTCGCGCACCAGCCAGTCGGCGAGGTCCGTCGCGGTCGAATACCCGGCTCCGGCGGCGGCGCGCATCTTGTCGGCACGGATCGTCATGTCGCGCATCATGCCGGTCATGGCGGCGATGGCCAGTTCCAAGTTCTCGGCGCAGTCGAAGACCTGTTCCTTGTCTTCCTGCATGTCCTTGGAATAGGCGAGCGGCAGGCCTTTCATCACGGTCAGTAGCGCCACCAGCGAGCCGTTGATGCGGCCGGTCTTGGCGCGCACCAGTTCGGCGGCATCCGGATTCTTCTTCTGCGGCATGATCGACGAGCCGGTCGAAAACGCATCCGACAGGCGCACGAAGCCGAACTGCGGCGTCGACCAGATGACGATCTCTTCGGCGAGACGCGACAGGTGCACGGCGCAGATCGCCGCCACCGACAGGAATTCCAGTGCGAAATCGCGGTCGGAGACGGTGTCGATCGAATTGCGGGTCGGCTCGCGGAAGCCGAGCGCCTTCGCCGTCATATGGCGGTCGATCGGGTAGGGCGTGCCGGCAAGCGCCGCGGCGCCGATCGGGCTTTCGTCGAGATGGTCGATCGCATGGCGGACACGGGCGCGGTCACGGCCGAACATTTCCACATAGGCCATGCAGTGATGGCCGAAGGTGACCGGCTGGGCGGTCTGGAGATGGGTGAAGCCGGGCATGACGGTGTCGGCATGTTCCTCGGCACGGTCAAGGAAGGCGGCGATCAGGTCGGTCAGCATCGCTTCCGTCTTGACCAGTTCTTCCTTCACCCAGAGGCGGAAATCGAGCGCCACCTGGTCGTTGCGCGAGCGGGCGGTGTGCAGGCGTCCGGCGGCGGGGCCGATCAGCACGGCCAGCCGCGCCTCGATGTTCATGTGAATGTCTTCGAGCTTGCGCGAAAATTCGAACTTTCCGGTTTCGATCTCTGACATGATCGTGTTCAGGCCGGACACGATCTTGTCTTTATCTTCGCCCGAAATAATGCCCTTTTCCGAAAGCATCGTCGCATGCGCTATTGAGCCGCGGATATCCTGGGCGAACAGCTTCTTGTCGAAACCGATCGAGGCATTTATCTCCTCCATGATCGCATCCGGCCCTGAAGCGAAGCGTCCGCCCCACATCTGGTTGGAGGATACTGCGTCCTTCGTGCCGTCAGCCATGATGCTAGTCCTGGAGTAATTGATGACGACCAAAAGACCTTTCGGCCTTCCTACCGCCAGATTGATCGTGATTGCCGCCGTCGCGGGGATACTCGCCGGCGCCGTGGCGGTATACGTGAGGAATGTGGGGTCTGGCAATGGTGAGAGCGGGCTTCTCGCCCAACCCTCCGGCGCCTGCGAGGGTGCAGTCGAGACGGTGAAGTCGGTCTCGCGGTTCTCCAGGGGCCAGGTCGCCGCCATGGTCGCCGCCCAGCCGCCGCGTCCGCTCGATCTCAGCTTCAAGGGACCGGACGGCCGGGACCTCAAGACCGCCGATTTCGCCGGCAAGACGGTGCTGCTCAACCTCTGGGCCACCTGGTGTGGCCCGTGCCGGGAAGAAATGCCGGCGCTGAATGCGTTGCAGAAGGGGATGGGCGGGCAGGATTTCGAGGTCGTGGCGGTCAATATCGATATCGGCAGCGACGAGAAGCCCAAGGCCTTCCTTGCTGAATACGGCGTCGATACGCTCGGTTATTACCGTGACAGTTCGATGGGCGTCTTCAATTCTCTGAAGAAGGAAGGCCTTGCCTTCGGCCTGCCGGTGACCTTGGTCATGGACAGACAAGGCTGCCTGATTTCCGCGATGAACGGCCCGGCGGCCTGGGACAGCGCGGATGCGAAGGCGCTGATCACGGCGGCCAAGGGGCGTTAATCCGCAATTTCCAATTGAAATAATGTAAATCGCTACTTTATGCTGCTTTTGGTTGTGATGGCCAAAGCAGACGCGCCCCTGTCAGGCGCATCGGAGGAGATAGGCTCCTCCGACCCGGCGAAGGCCTCGCCATCCGACTGGAGAGTGAACTTTGTGGCTCATGCCATTTAGCATCACGTTTATCTTACGGAAAACCCGCACGAGCTGGCAGGCAAGCGTGCGGGTCACATTCCAAAAATAAACCAGAGAGGCGGGCGAAAGCTCGCCTCTCACTCCGTCAATATAGTCCGAAATACCTTTTCTGACAAGGCAAGGCTAAGGTAGCGGTCGTCTACCGCGTCGGCACCGGCACTTCGCCGCGATAATCATAGAACCCGCGGCCGGCCTTGCGGCCGAGCCAGCCGGCTTCGACATATTTCACCAGAAGCGGGCAGGGGCGGTATTTGCTGTCCGCCAAGCCGTCGTGCAGGACCTGCATGATCGACAGGCAGGTGTCGAGGCCGATGAAGTCGGCGAGCTGCAGGGGCCCCATCGGATGGTTGGCGCCGAGCTTCATGGCGGTGTCGATCGCCTCGACCGAGCCGACGCCTTCATAAAGCGTGTAGATCGCCTCGTTGATCATCGGCAACAGGATGCGGTTGACGATGAAGGCCGGGAAATCCTCGGCGACCGTCGCGGTCTTTTCGAGCGCGGTCACATAGTCCTTGGCGGCCCGGAAGGTCGGCTCGTCGGTGGCGATGCCGCGCACCAGTTCGACGAGCTTCATGACCGGAACCGGGTTCATGAAATGTATACCCATGAAGCGCTCCGGACGGTCGGTGGCGGAAGCGAGACGGGTAATGGAAAGCGACGAGGTGTTGGTGGCGAGCAGGGCTTCGGGCTTCAGGACCGGACAGACCTGCGAATAGATCTTGCGCTTGACGCTCTCGTCTTCGGTCGCGGCCTCGATCACCATGTCCATCGGCGCGAGGTCGTTGAGGTCGGAAGAGCCGGAGATCAGTGCAAGGGCTGCCTTGCGCTCGTCATCGCCGAGTTTGCCGTGGGAGACCTGGCGGGCGAGATTGCCATTGATGGTTGCGAGCGCTGCCTCGATCCGGTCCTTGGACACGTCGTACATCTGCACCTTGTAACCGGCGAGAGCCGAAACATGTGCAATGCCGCAGCCCATCTGGCCTGCTCCGATGACGCCGATGCTTTTGATGACCAGACCCATGGTTTCGCTCCCTGGGCGTTTACGCTCTCTCCAGCGTACGCCGATTTCATGAAAATGCCGGACTGCATGTATGCAGTCCGGCAGATTGTTATTCCGCTACCTGTCGTTTTGCCAGCATTTTTCGCGCTTGCGAAATGCGCAAGGCCTTACAACGCCTTTTCGAGCTTCGGCAGGATTTCGAAGAGATCGCCGACGATGCCGTAATCGGCGACCTGGAAGATCGGTGCTTCCTCGTCCTTGTTGATGGCGACGATAACCTTCGAGTCCTTCATGCCGGCGAGGTGCTGGATGGCGCCCGAGATGCCGACCGCAATGTAGAGCGCCGGCGCGACCACCTTGCCGGTCTGGCCGACCTGCCAGTCGTTCGGCGCGTAACCGGCGTCCACCGCAGCGCGCGATGCGCCGACGGCGGCACCGAGCTTGTCGGCGACCGGCAGGATGACTTCCTGGAATTTTTCAGACGAGCCAAGCGCCCGGCCGCCGGAGATGATGATCTTGGCTGACGTCAGTTCCGGACGTTCCGACGAGGAGAGAGCATCCGACACGAAGCTCGACACGCCCGGGTTCGCCGCAGCCGAGATCGTCTCGACCGGGGCGGACCCGCCGTCACCGGCTGCCTGGAAGGAGGCGGTGCGCACGGTGATGACCTTCTTGGCGTCGGTCGACTGAACTGTCTGGATGGCGTTGCCGGCATAGATCGGCCGCTTGAACGTATCCGCCGAGATGACCTCGATGATTTCCGAGACCTGCATGACGTCGAGCAGGGCTGCGACGCGCGGCATGACATTCTTCGCCGATGCGGTCGCGGCGGCGATGATCGTGTCGTAGGAACCGGCCAGCGAGACGATCAGAGCCGCAAGCGGCTCGGCGAGGTTGTTGGCATAGTCGGCACTGTCGGCAAGCAGCACCTTGGAGACGCCGGCAAGCTTTGCGGCGGCATCGGCGGCAGCCTTGGCACCGGAGCCCGCGACCAGCACATGCACGTCGCCGCCGATTTTGGAGGCGGCGGTCAGCGCCTTGGCGGTCTGGTCGTTGAGGCTCGCATTGTCGTGTTCTGCCAGAAGAAGAATGGCCATGATGATGTTCTCCCTTTCCTTACAGAACGCCGGCGGTCTTCAGGGCGCCGACCAATTCCTCGACCGTCTTCACCTTGATGCCGGCCTTGCGGCCGCCCGGTTCTTCCGTCTTCAGCACCTTCAGGCGCGACGCGGTATCGACGCCGAAATCGGCAGGCGTCTTTTTGTCGAGCGGCTTTTTCTTCGCCTTCATGATGTTCGGCAGCGAGGCGTAACGCGGCTCATTCAGCCGAAGGTCGGTGGTCACGACGGCCGGAAGCTTGACTTCGATCGTCTGCAGGCCGCCGTCGACTTCGCGGGTCACCTTGGCGGAGCCGTCTGCGAGTTCGATCTTCGAGGCGAAGGTCGCCTGGGCGGAGCCGAGGAGCGCTGCCAGCATCTGGCCGGTCTGGTTCGAATCGTCATCGATCGCCTGCTTGCCGACGATGATCAGGCCCGGCTGTTCGGCATCGACGATGCCCTTCAGGATCTTGGCGACGGCCAGCGGCTCGACCACGTCGTCGGTCTCGACCAGGATCGCCCGGTCGGCGCCCATGGCGAGCGCGGTGCGCAGCGTCTCTTCGGCCTTGGCCGGGCCGATCGACACGACGACCACTTCTTCCGCCTTGCCCGCTTCCTTCAGCCGCAAAGCCTCCTCGACGGAGATTTCGTCGAAGGGGTTCATCGACATCTTCACATTGGCAAGTTCGACACCCGTGCCGTCCGGCTTCACCCGGATCTTCACGTTGTAATCGACCACTCGCTTGACTGGCACCAGGATCTTCATGGGGTCCTTCCTTGACTATCTCCAGCCGCAAATTGCGACATTTGCTGCTTCCTCATTTGTCAGTGGGCGACATGGATACGCATTTTTCGCGCGATTACAACGCGGATTTGCCGCCGGGCATTGCCGTTTTCTCATAGTTCTATTCGGTAGCCGCAGCGGCTTGGCGAACGTCCGGCTTGAGCTCGACTGCCTTCGGGGTCACGATGTTGCGGTCGAACAGCGGCACGCCCTTGCGGCGCATGAACAGCACAAGGATGGCGCCCGCGACGATGCCGCCCACATGCGCGCCCCAGGAGACCATGCCGTCGAGATCGAGCACCAGCATGGCGAACTGCTGGACGATCCAGAGCGCCAGCGGAATGAAGGCCGGCAGCGGCAGCGGAATTCGGAAGAGCACCAGCACCCAGACCCGCACGCGAGGGTGCAGCAGGAAATAGGCCGCAACGACGCCCGAGATTGCCCCGGATGCGCCGATCAGCGGACCTTCCGAACTCGATGCAACGACGCCATGGAGAGCGGCGCCCGCCGCCGCGCAGAGGAGATAGAAGACGAGGAACTTCACATGCCCCAGCGCATCCTCGACATTGTCGCCAAACACCCAGAGGAACAGCATGTTCGAGGCGAGGTGCCAGAAATCCATGTGCAGAAAGGCATAGGTGACGAAGGTCAGGTCGTCCGGCACGATCACCAGCGACGGGTCGAGGGTCGCATAGTTGAAGATCACCGCTGGAATGAAGCCGAGCCCGAGCGAAGCGCGTTCGGCCACTTCAGGTGCGGAGAAATTTGTAAACAGCCATATCAGCACGTTGATGGCGATGATGCTGATCGTCACATATTGGACGCGGATGTATTTGAGTTCGACAGCGTCGTGCAGCGGAATGAACATGCTGTGGCTCCTCCGCCGCGCGGTTACCGGTTCTTGCCCGGGACCCAGAGTATATCAGCTTTGCCGCCGTCATTGGCGAAACGCGCCGCCACGAACAGGAAGTCGGAAAGCCGGTTGATATATTTCAGTGCGGCAGCACCGACGGTCTCGCTTCGCGACAGCTCGACCATCAGCCGCTCGGCGCGGCGCGATACAGTACGGGCGAGGTGGAGATAGGCGGCGGCGGCCGAGCCGCCCGGCAGCACGAAGGACGTCAGCGGGTCGAGATGGGCGTTGAGCGCATCGATCTCCGTTTCCAGCCTCGTCGCCTGGGCTTCGACGATGCGAAGCGGCTCGTAGTCCAGCTTTTCGCCGGTATCGGGTGTGGCCAGGTCGGCGCCGAGATCGAAAAGGTCGTTCTGGATGCGGAACAGCATGGCGTCGAGTTCGGCCATGCCGGCGGTATGCAGGCGGACGAGCCCGAGCGTCGAATTGGTCTCGTCGACGGTGCCATAGGCTTCGACGCGCAGGTCATGCTTGTCGCGGCGTGGGCCTGAGACCAGCGCCGTGGTGCCGTCATCGCCGGTGCGTGTGTAGATCTTGTTGAGCTTTACCATCCGGCGTCATCATCAATCAGGTCGGGCGACCGCCGCCCGTAATCCAGAGAGTGAGCATGATGAGGACGATTGCAATCGCCTGCAAGAGAATACGCAATTGCATCAGCTTGTTGGATTTGTTGGCGTCGGTGCCCTTCATCATGTTGAACAGCCCGCGGATCAGGACGAGCACGACGAGGCCCATGACGATCAGGGCAAGGACGGTGGTGAAAGTGGACATTGTCGGATTGCTGCCTTTTGCTCAGTCCAGCCGGCGCATCAATTTGTAGAAGAGCGCGGCCGGGAGTATTCTTTTCAGGAAAGCGCCCTGCTTGGCGGGCTTCGTTACCAGATAATGTGGCTTCGGACGAGCCGCGGTCAAGGCATGAGTCAACACCTCATAGACCGCTTCGGGCCCAAGTTTATGGCGGCTGACCTGGCCTCGCCCGTCGAGGCGCTTGATCTGCCGTTCGTACTGCTTGGCATGCACCGAGCCTTCGAGATCGACATTCTCCCGGATCTTGGTAAGCGCGTTGGCGGTGAAGCGCGACGTGATCGGCCCGGGCTCGATGAGGCTCACGCCAATGCCGCTGCCTTCGAGCTCCATGCGCATGGTGATCGTCAGGCCCTCGAGCGCGTATTTCGAGGCGGTGTAGGCGCCGCGGTAACGATAGGGCAGGAGGCCCAATATTGACGAGCAGTTGACGATGCGGCCGTGGCCTTGAGCGCGCATGACCGGGATCACCCACCGCGTCAGCTCGTGCCAGCCGAAGAAATTGGTCTCGAACTGTTCGCGCAGTACGTCGGTGCTTAAATCCTCCACCGCGCCCGCCTGGCCGTAGGCGCCGTTGTTGAACAATGCGCCGAGGCGTCCGCCGGTGCGCGCCAGCACTGTTTCCACCAAGGCTGAGATCGTGTCCGGCTGGGTATAATCCATCAGCAGAGCTTCAATGCCGTCCGCTTCGAGGGATGCGAGATCGGCTGCCTTGCGAACCGTCGCGAACACCCGCCAGCCGTCCGCCTTCAGAGCCCGGGCGCAATGGTCGCCGATACCGGAGGAACAGCCGGTAACGATGATCGTTCTATTTTCGGCCATTGAATAAGGTTCCCTGTACAATCGATAGAGTTCCTCCCATATTTCCCGCCACGTCACAACGGAGTTGCCCTTGCCCGAAGAAAACCGCCCCGTCCGGTGGTATCGCCTCGCCTTCAAGGTTCTTTGGGACGCCTATTGGCACTTCTCGGACGACGATGGCTGGGCCATGGCGAGCCATGTGGCGCTTTCCGGCCTGCTGGCGCTATTTCCGTTCCTGATCTTCGGCACCGCGCTTGCCGGTTTCCTGGGAGCCGGCGGTTTTTCGGAAACGGCGGTGCATCTGCTGTTCGACACCTGGCCGGCGAACATCGCCGCACCTATCGCATCGGAGATCCGCCAGGTGCTGGAAATCCCGCGCGGCGGACTGCTGACCATCTCGGTTCTCGCCGCTGCCTATTTCGCCTCCAACGGTGTCGAGGCGCTGAGGATTTCCCTCAACCGTGCCTACCGCGTGACGGAGACCCGGCCCTGGTACGTGACCCGTCTCGCCAGTCTTGGTTATGTGATCGTCGCCGTCGTCATCTTCGCGGTGATCAGCATCCTGCTCGTCGCAGTGCCGGTGGCGCTCCGCTTTGCCGAAACGCGGTTTCCGTGGCTGATCGGCGACCTGACGCGGGCTGCGAACTGGGGCCTCTATGGTACAGCTCTCTTGCTCATGATCGGCCTGCTGCTCTCGCACAAATGGCTGCCGGCAGGGCATCGGCGGATTATCGACGTGCTGCCGGGCGTGACGCTGACGATCGTTATCTGGACCGCCTTCGGGCTCGGTTTCGCCTCCTACCTCTCGACCTTCGCCAACTATGCGGCGACCTATGCGGGACTGGCGTCGATCATGATCGTGCTGGTCTTCCTCTACATGATCAGCGTGATCTTCATTCTCGGCGCCGAGTTCAATGCCGCGCTGATGAAGTACCGGATCTACTCGGTCTTCAACCGGTTCCGGAGGGAGCGTCGCCAACGCGGCGAAGCGCTGTCAAAGGCCAACGAGGCGACGGATGTCACTGATCGAGAGGCCCTGGTCGCGAAGCGCCGCGAGCCCGGTTGAGCCCTCGCTTTTCGACAGCTTCCTGCCATCCTTCCCGACGACCAGCCGGTGGTGATGATAGACCGGCGGCGTTAGCCCCAGCAGTTCCTGCAGCAGCCGGTGCACGGCCGTCGCCTCGAAAAGGTCGAGCCCCCGCACCACATGGGTGACCCCCTGCGCCGCGTCGTCCACCGTTACCGACAGATGGTAGCTCGACGGAGCATCCGAGCGGGAGAGGACGACATCGCCCCAGGCCGACGGATCGGCAGGGATCTCTCCGCGGTCTCCGTCGCCGGTCTCGGTCCAGTGCAAGGGTGCCACGATCAGGCCGAGGGCCTTTTGCATGTCGAGGCGAAAGGCATGCCGGACGCCGTCGGCGATCAGCTTGCGCCGCTCCGTCTGGCTGCGGTGCCGGTCGTCGTCGGGATAAAGCGGCGAGCCATCCGGATCGCGCGGCCAGCTTTTTCCGCTCGCCTCGCAAGTCGCGACTTTGGCCTTCACCTCGCCGCGGGTCAGGAAGGCCGGGTAGACCAGACCCATCTCGGTCAATCGATCGAGCGCCGCATGGTAAGCGTCGAAATGGTCGGATTGCCGCCGCACAGGTTCTTCCCAATCGAGCCCCAGCCAGGCGAGATCGCGATAGATCGCCGCTTCGAATTGCGGGGTGCAGCGCGTCAGGTCGATATCCTCGATGCGCAGCAGGAAACGGCCGCCGCTTGCCGCCGCCATGTCGTGATTGAGCAGCGCCGACAGTGCATGGCCGAGATGCAGGAACCCGTTCGGGCTTGGCGCGAAACGATAGACCGGTTTATCAGAAGGCGGAGCGGGCATGATTTCTTCTGCCACGCTTTTTGAAAAACGGCCATGGGAGAGGCGAGAGGTGTCCATCATCCGCGATCATTCCGACATCCAGGCGGGGCTGGAGGCGCTGATCGCGCTGGACCCGCGGCTTGCGGCGATCGTCGAGGTGTCCGGCCCGGTGCCGCTCCGGCTGAACGAGCCGGGCTTTTCGGGCCTTGCCTCGATCGTCGTGTCGCAGATGGTGTCGAGGGCGAGTGCGGAGGCGATCTGGCGGAGGATAACGGCCGCCGGCCCGGTCACCGCGGCAGGATATCGCGCGCTTGCTCCCGAAATCGTCGCGACGTTCGGCCTGTCGCGGGCCAAGGCGGCGACGCTTCTGCATTTGTCCACAGCAATTTCGGAAGGGCATTTCGATCTCGCGTCCGTGTCTTTACTCGAAACGGGTGAGGCGATCCGTAAGATGACGGCACTGCCCGGCATCGGCCCATGGACGGCGGAAGTTTACCTGATGTTCTGCGGTGGCCATGCCGACATTTTTCCCGCGGGCGACGTGGCGCTGCAGGCGGCGGTCGCCCACGCTTTCAGCCTGGAAGCCCGGCCTTCTTCCAAAAACCTGGCAGCCGCGGCCGCTATCTGGAGCCCGTGGCGTTCCGTCGCGGCACGGCTTTTCTGGGCCTATTACGCGGCGAAAATGCGTCGCGATGTCACACCTTTGACCTGAAGGCGGGCCAGAGTATCCCACTGCATTTATTGGGCTTCACAATCCTGTAACAACGGACCTAATATAGAAAGTACAGATGCCGAATCGGGTAGGAGCGTCACTTGACGATTGCAGTCTCCCCGCAGGCCCTGCCGGCGCTCGTCCTGAACGCTGACTACCGGCCGCTGAGTTATTATCCCTTGTCGCTTTGGTCCTGGCAGGACGCGATCAAGGCGGTTTTCCTCGACCGTGTGAACATCATCGCGGAATACGATCACTCGGTCTGCTCGCCGAGCTTCTCGATGAAGCTGCCGAGCGTCGTCAGCCTCAAGACCTACGTCCAGCCGACCCGCAACCCCGCCTTCACCCGGTTCAACGTCTTCCTGCGCGACAAGTTCGAGTGCCAGTATTGCGGCGAACATGACGACCTGACCTTCGACCATGTCATCCCGCGCGCCCACGGCGGCGAGACGACCTGGGAAAATGTCGTGGCCGCCTGCTCGCCCTGCAATCTCAGGAAAGGCAGCAAGCTGCCGAAGCAGGCCGCCATGTTTCCGCACCAGAAGCCCTATCAGCCGACGGTGCAGGACCTGCACAATAACGGCCGGCTCTTCCCGCCGAACTATCTGCACGAGAGCTGGATGGACTATCTCTACTGGGATACGGAACTGCAGCCATAAGAGGGTACGGCTCGTGCCTGGGATCGCCTGTGACGAAGGCCGCTTTTTACGCGGCCTTTTTTGCGCCGACGAATGCGATGGCGGCGAGGATGACGCTGGCGATCACGTTCCAACCGGCAAACGAGAGGCCGAGCACGCGAAGGGCGGCCTCCGTGCAGGACGGGCCGTGCACGGTGTTGAGGTCCGAAAGCAGGCTCCCGGCATTGGTGGTGACGCCCGCGCCGCCGCCGCAGCTTGCCGGACCTTCCCAGAACGCCCATTCGACGCCCGAGTGATAGACGCCCATGCCGGCACCGACCAGCATCATCACGCCGATGACGACGAGCAGGGCGCGGGTGACCCAGGCGGGCAGGCCGACCGCCGAGACGACGATCGCCAGAATGCCGACCGGAATGCCGTAATAATAGGGATTGCGCTGCAGCAGGCAGAGCGCGCAGGGGATGTAGCCGCCGATATATTGAAAGGCGAGCGCCCCGCCGACGGTCGCCGCCATGCCGAGGGTCAGGACGATGGCATAGCCGATACCGGTGCGGGAACGGGGTGTGGAAGCTGTCAGCGCCATGCGCTTCTCCTGATTGGTTTCGACCGGCCTGGACGCCATGGCCTCACTTAGAGCAGATGTGCCGGCTCGGTAAGACAAATTATCTTGAACTTGGCGCCTTGTCGCCCGCGGGGCCGGAAGCCGCGACGACGCGGCCGCAACGAAAACAGACTGCCGCCATCGGATGATTTGTGCCCATCGCAAATTGGCGATTGATGCGGGCTACATCCTGAGTTAAGAACCACCATCGGACGGAGGCGAGTCATCGTCTCTCAGGTTAGCACCCGTAGCTCAGCTGGATAGAGTGTTGGATTCCGATTCCAAAGGTCACAGGTTCGAATCCTGTCGGGTGCGCCACCTTCCCCATATTTGAACCGAACTCAATCGCGACCCAGTCGGGGTGTTCCACGCGCACGCCGTCACTGCGCCGGACCGCCGCAACCCTATCAAAGATCTTGAAAATTGTGGTGCCCCGTGCCGGAATCGAACCAGCACTCCTCTCGGAACCTGATTTTGAGTCAGGCGCGTCTACCAATTCCGCCAACGGGGCACTCGGGTAGCGGTATGCGCTCTATCACGGCCTCGCACCGGCATGCAAGGATGAAGTGAGGCTCTCGTCCCAGGTGCTTCACGCCTGTAAGATTGCCTCGGATCAGGACAGTGCGATGTCACTTTTTCCAGTCCTTACCGGCAGATCGCCGTTCGTTGGTACCGTCTGCAACATGTGTGCGGTCTGGAGATCAGTTTCGGGGGGCCGCAATGGTGGAAGGCTTCGTCATGTCAGGTCCCCTCCGATGTCCCCCTTGTATTTTCAGCATCGCGGATGTTAGCTGGTGCAGCAAAAATAGAAGCGCTGCCGATGAAACTGCCTGCCCGCACCTCCTATGAAGAGCTTGTTGACGATTTCGCCTGGGAGATTCCGCGGCGTTTCAACATGGGGGAAGTGGTCAGCGATGGCTGGGCGGCGAGATTTCCGGATCGTGTCTGTCTCCAGCATTTCAGCCCGGATGGCGACCATCGGGCGTTGACCTATGGCGCGCTGTCCAAGCGGTCCGCCTCGCTTGCCAATGCCTTCGTCGCGCTCGGCCTGAAGCCCGGGGATCGGGTGGCGCTGCTGCTGCCGCAGAGTTTCGAGACGGTGATCGCGCATGTGGCGATCTACAAGATGGGCGGCATCGCCCTGCCGCTGGCGCTGCTGTTCGGGGCCGAGGCGCTCGAATACCGATTGAAGGCATCGGGTGCGACGGCGATCGTCACCAATCCCTTTGGCCTGTCTCGGTTGGCCGATCTGCGTGAAAAGCTGCCGGACTTGCGGCATGTGATCGTCACCGGTGGGATGCCCGCCGGCGAAAACCTTCTGGCGCTCGACGCGCTGATTGCCGCCCACCCGCCCGTATTCGAGGTCGCCGATACCGGTCCGGACGATCCGGCGCTGATGATCTTTACCTCCGGCACGACCGGCCCGCCGAAGGCGGCGCTGCATGGTCATCGGGTGCTGGCAGGCCATATCCCGGGTTTCCAGCTGGCGCATGAATTCGCGCCGCAGGAGGGTGATCGGATATGGACGCCGTCCGATTGGGCCTGGGCGGGCGGCCTGCTCAACGTGCTGCTGCCGGCGCTGATGCTCGGCATTCCGGTCGTGTCCTCGCCGGCGCAGAAATTCGATGCGGACATGGCCTTCCGCATCATGTCCGAGATGGATGTGCGCAACGCCTTCATTCCGCCGACGGCGCTGCGGCTGCTGAAATCCGTCGAAAAGCCGCTCGAAAAATACGATCTCAAGCTCAGGACGATCGCGTCGGCCGGCGAGGCGCTCGGACGCGAGACCTATGACTGGGCAAAGGCGGCGCTGGGGCTGACGGTCAACGAGTTCTACGGTCAGACCGAGTGCAATTTCGTGCTGTCCTCGGCTGCCAATCTCGGCGTATCGCGCGGCGGGGCGATCGGGCGGGCGGTGCCTGGCCATCACGTGGCGGTGGTCGATGGCAGGGGGATCGAGCTTCCGGTCGGCAAGATGGGGCAGATCGCCATCCGCCGTCCGGACCCGGTGATGTTCCTCGGCTACTGGAACGACGAGGTGGCGACAGAGGCGAAGTTTGTCGGCGACTGGCTGATCACCGGCGATCTCGGCCGGAAGGACCGCGATGGTTATGTGGAGTTCATCGGTCGCGATGACGATGTCATCACCTCGTCGGGTTACCGCATCGGCCCGAGCGAGATCGAGGACTGCCTGAGCGGCCATCCGGCGGTGCGGCTGGCGGCCGTGGTCGGCAAGCCGGACCCGATCCGCACCGAGATCGTCAAGGCCTATATTGCGCTCGCGCCCGGCTATCGCCCGAGCGACGAGCTTGCGGCAGAGATCCGCGACTGGGTGAAGACGCGGCTATCGATGCACGAATATCCGCGTGAAGTGGCGTTCGTGGACGATATCCCCCTGACGACCAGCGGCAAGGTCATCCGCCGGCTGCTGCGCGACAAGGCCGCCGCCGAGTGATCGTTACGCAGTGATTATTCCGCACGGCCGGCGAGCGACATGATCTTTTCCCGGAGCATGCGGGCCATGTTGCGGGTGTTGCGGTAGAGGTGAAGCTGGGCTGCCACCTGGCGCACGTCGCGGTCGCCGTTCTGCCTCAGGCCGATCACCAGCGTGCCCATTTCCTCGCGCTCTTCCCAGAAGCGGCTCATGATCGGGTGATCGGGAACCGCGCAGCTGTCGGTGCGCATGATGTTGGCGTCTTCGAGATGCCATTCGGTCAGTTTCACCATCAAGAGCTTGCCGGGCGAGAACTGGGCGAAGCTCTCGTCATAGGCGGTCTTCCACGTATAGGCCTCGCCGGCCATGATGAAGACGATGAGCGAAGCGATCGCGCGGCCGTCGAAATCGATCGTGTGGATGCGGACCGCGTCGATTTCCGCAAGGTTGGTGATCGCTTCGCGGGCAAACGCGGCGCGGTAGCGGTCGTTGATCAGGGCCGAGCGTTTGCGGCCCTTCCAGCCTTTGGCTTCGAGCGCCAGGAATTCCTCCATCCGCAGTCGGATCTCTTCCGGCTGGCGGGCGACCGAATAGCTGAGCGAGCCTTTGTTTCCCAGATTGCGCCACAGGCGGCGCATTTCGCGGTAGTGGTGCGACGAGATCGAATGTTTCAGATAGGCCTCGCCGTCGAGCAGGCTTTCGAGCATTGGCCGCAGATTGGGATCCGTGACGGTGACCGGCAGGTTGCGGCCGATGGCGACCGCCTTGGCGAGCTGCGCGAACGGGCCGTTGAGGCGCACGTCCGGCATGACCAGCACCGAGGGAAGGCGGGCCTCGCGCATGCTCAGCGCCTCGAAAAGGTTGTCGATCGTCTCGGCCGAGTCCTCCGCATCGACGAGCGGGGTGCCGATCGGTCCGAACGGGTTCGCCCAGGCACGGATGATCGAGGCGCCGACGGAAAAGCCCGGCTTTTCGACCGTGAACGGCATCAAGAGCCGCATCCGGCTGCGCATGCCCGTCTCGTCGCGGATCAGCGCCAGGCGGACCTGCTTGTCCTCGACCCGCGGCATGGCGGGGGCGAGCAGCCGGGCCGAAAAGAAGATGTTCGGCTCGAGCGCGCGGTTGGAGAGGAATTCCAGCTCTTCCTGCAGGTCGTAACCGAAGGCGGCGGGATAGAGGCAGAGTTCGCGGCCCGGCCGGCCGACCTGGAGATGCGCGTCGGCATCCGGCCGCTCGGCGCGGAAGGCCGGGATCATGCTCGCCCGGCCGCCGCCATTGCCCTCGAATTCGCTGCTGAACGGAGGTTGCGCCATGGTCAGGAAGCCTTTGAAGGAGCAGAGGGCGTCGGATCGGCAAAGGCGAAGAGCACGATGCCGAGCGTGCGGCGGACTGTGATATGCAGGAGGATCGCCTCGATCATCATCGCCGTCGCCGTCGCCATGGCCGCGCCGGTCAGGCCGAAGCGGGGGATCAGCGCGATGTTAAGAGCGATGCTCGCCAATAGCGTGACGGCGTAGAGCAGGACGCAGAGCTTCTGGCGACCAGCCATGCTGAGCAGCACCTCGCCGGGGCCGACCATGGCCTTGGCGAGGATGCCGCAGAACAGGATCGCCATCAGCCAGTAGCCGGCCGTGAAGGCGCTGCCGAACAGCGACAGAAGCAGTTCGCCGGATGCCAGCGCAAGGAGCCCGACGGCAAGCGAGGGCCAAAAACTCCAGCGCGCGGTCTGTCCGGCAAAGGCGGCCAGCGCCGTCATGTCGTCCTCCGCCATGATGGCGGAAAAGCGGGGGCCGGCGGCCGCCTTGATGGAGAAGTAGACGAACTGCACCAGCACGATCGTCTTTGCGGCGGCGTAATAGATGCCGACCTGGTCCGGCGGCAGGTAGAGGCCGACGACGACCACGTCGGCGTTGGTGAGCAGGAAGCCGATGCCGTCGACGAGGAAGAGCGGCAGGGAGTAACGGAACCAGGCGCCGATCTCGAACTGCATCGGGCCGGCGCCGTAGAGGCGGCGCAGGCGTAGCGTCAGGCGCAGCAGCTGCAAAAGCGTCGTCACATAGGTTGCGGCAAGAGCCGCCTGCATGGCGGTGACCGCTGTCTGCGGCGCGCCGAACCAGAGAGCGGCCAGCATGAAGGCGAGGATCAGGGTCGGGCGGATCAGGTAGGTCGGGCTGAGCGCCGTCACCGTCCAGCCGTTCGAGCGGGCCGTGCCGTCGAGCACGTCGCCGAGCGCGATCATCGGCAGGGTGAAGAAGGCGAGCGACACCGGCACGAGATAGTAGGCCTCCACCATGTGGCCATAGGTATTCAGGAACAGGAAGCCGAGGCCGGCCACCGTGCTTGCCGAAACGAGCGCCACCAGGCGGACGGCGAGATTGAGCCCGCGCACCGTCGCCACCTCGTCGCGCGCCTTGTGCTGGTGCAGGAAGCGGATGACGGAAGTGTGGAAACCGAGGCAGGAGAGATTGCCGGCAAGCACGACCAGGACCCAGACGAAGGCGAATATGCCGTATTCGAACTCACCCATCAGGCGGGCGAGCACGATCTGCGAGACGAAGGCGATGGCGGCGCTGGCGACGCGGATCACGAAGGCGATCAGGGCCCGGCGCTGGGCGCGTGCCGTCTCGTCGTCGTCGGTAAGTATCTTTTCGAGCTTGCGGGTCAGCGGTGCCAGCCGGGTCCTCAGACCAGGCGGAAGCAATCTTTCCGCTGTTTCGATAACCGCCATGATGGGCACGCAATACTCTAACGGAGACGGGAACAATGGGCAAAAGTGTTGCCACAGCAGGGTTAAGAAAGGGTTCGCCCGGGCGCCGATGACTTCACGAACCATGAACTTCAGGGCTTCTTGGAAGAACGGCTCAAGAGGTTGCGGACGGCCGGAACACTCCGGTGAACGGCGGCAATGGCAAGTGCGACGGCGATCATCACGACAGCAATCGCGAAGGTGAACGACATGCCGGCGGCCACGGCTTGCGGAGGTGCCGTCGCGACATCGCCCGTTCCCGAGGCCATTGCGAACACGGCACCCATCAGCGAGGCGCCGGTGACGAGGCCGAGATTGCGCGACAGGTTGAGCAGACCGGAAACGACGCCGCGCTGCTCGGCACCGACGTCCACCATGACAGCGGTGTTGTTGGCTGCCTGGAACAGTTGATAGCCGGGCGTCAGCACCGCGATGGCAGCGACGTAACCACCAATGCCGAACGTTCCGGGAAGCAGGGTGAGGGCAAGCGAGCCGGCCACCATTCCGACAAGACCGATAATGACAGCGGTCCCCGCGCCCAGGCGGTCGACGAGCCGGCCGGCCGGTACGCCGCTGAATGTGGAAACAATCGGCCCAATCGACATCACGAACCCGACCAGAGCCGCATCGAGACCGAGCGAATGCGAAAGATAGAACGGCCCGACCACCAGCGTCGACATCATCACCGCCGAGACAAGCGCGCTGGTTATCAACCCCGTGCTCAAGGTTGGGTCGCGCAACATCGCAAATCGGATCAGAGGCGACGCCGCTCTCGCTTCGACAAGAATGAACAGGCCGGCTCCGACGGCAGCCAGCAGCAGCAGAGCGGCGTTGATCTGGCCAAGACTGCCGCGGCCGACCGTCATGGCGAGTGCATAGGCTGCAAGCACCATGGCAAGCAGCAGCGTGCCTGCAATGTCGAAGCTCGGTCTCTGGTCCGGTTTTTCACGCCGAAGATCGGCAGGCAGATAACGAAAGGCGAGAAGGAGCGCCAGCAGGCCCAGCGGCACGTTGATCAGGAAGATCGTCCGCCAGCCGGCGCCGGCAATCAGAAGGCCGCCCAGGGAAGGGCCGAGCGCGGTGCCGATTGCCGACATGGTTCCGAGCAATCCCATGGCGGCGCCCGTACGTGCCTTGGGAAATAAGTCGGCGACAAAAGCCATGGTGAGCGCCATCATGGTGGCGGCTCCGAGACCTTGCGCCGCCCGTGCGGCAATCAGGAACCCCAGCGTCGGTGCAATTCCGCAGGCGAGCGAGGCTACCGTGAAAAGGGTGATCCCGGCGAGCAGGAGCCGGCGACGCCCGGAAATGTCGCCAAGCCGCCCGACACTGACGATCAGGGTGGTGATTGCGAGAAGATAGGCAATGACCACCCATTGGACCTGCTGGAAGGGGGCGCCGAATGCCTGCGCCAATGTCGGCAAGCTGACATTGGCGACGCTGGTGCCGAGGGAAGAGAGCAGCATCGAGAGCGAAAGGCCGGCGAGCGCCCCACGGAAGGTACTCGTCCGTTCTGCCGATCGCGGAACCGGATCGTGGGCAGCAGAGGTCATCGTTTTTCGCCCTCCGCCGGTTTCACGGCCGGCTTCGCGAGGTTGTTTGCGATGCGGCCCGCAGGCGGCGCGACAGCCAGCGCGACCGGAACAGCGATGATGCTGGAGGGGAGCCATGCTCCCATCCAGATCCCGAAGAAGCCGTCTGTCAGCCCTGCGTTTCGGAGTGTGGAGACGCCGGAGACAAGCGAGGACATCGGGCTGGAAGGAACACGGCTGAAAATGACGGGCATTCGTCGTGCGGGTATCATGGGAAAACCTCCAGAAATTGCTGTTCGATGGCTATCTCACGGACAGACATGGCGGAAGGCGCATCATTTGCATCAATTTAATGCGTTGAACGCCATGTCATATCGAAGAGCCTGTGTTATCCTGCGCGCATGTCCAGACCCGATCTCAACCTGCTTTTCACTCTCGACGTCCTGCTGGCGGAAGGCAGCGTGGCGCGGGCGGCCAAACGGCTGCAGCTCAGCCAATCCGCCATGAGCCGGGCGCTGGCGCGATTGCGCGAGACGACCGGTGACCCGTTGCTGGTGAGGGCCGGCCGAAGTCTGGTGCCAACGCCACGGGCGATCGAGCTACGCGAACGGGTTGGCGGCCTCGTGCAGGACGCGGAAGCGGTCCTGCGGCCGCTCGAGTTGCTCGATCTCGGTAAGCTTGTCCGGACGTTCACGCTGCGCACCAGCGAGGGTTTCGTCGAGAATTTCGGGCCTGGCCTCATCGTCCGCGTCAGCGCTCAGGCGCCCGGCGTGCGGCTGCGGTTCATCCGCAAGTCGGACAAGGACAGCGCCTCGCTTCGCGACGGAAGCGTCGATCTGGAAACCGGGGTCGTCAGCGGGACGATCGGTCCAGAAGTGCGGGCTCAGGCGCTGTTCCGGGACCGTTTCATCGGCGTCGTGCGCAGCGGGCATCCGCTGAGCGAGGGCGAGATATCGGCTCGGCGATACGCGGCGGGCGGTCATATCCTGGTTTCGCGAAGGGGGCTGGAAAAAGGGGCGATCGACGAGACCCTGGCTGCGTCGGGCTTGGAACGGCGGATCGTGACGATCGTCGATGGTTTTGCCACGGCGCTGGTTCTCGCCCGGTCCTCGGATCTGATCGCCAGCATTCCCGAGCGACACAGCGGCAACCTGCGTGCCGGAATGTTCAGTTTCTCCCTGCCGGTCGCGGTGCCCGAGATCACTGTGTCATTGCTATGGCATCCGCGGCTGGATGCCGATCCGGCTCACCGGTGGCTGCGGACATGTGTTCGGGAAGTCTGCGCCGGATTTCCAGCCGGCGGCTGATCCGTTCCTTCCGGAAGGCGGAAACGAAAACGCCGCCCGCAGGGCGGCGTTCGTATCATCAAGTTCTAGCAGATGCCTCAGGCCTGTTCGAAAGCGCCGTGGCAATGCTTGTATTTCTTGCCGGATCCGCATGGGCAGGCCTCGTTGCGGCCGATCTTGCCCCAGGTGGACTGGTCTTCCGGACGGCGGTCTTCCGGGGCGGCAATGAAGTTCTCGCTGTCGAAGCCGGTCACCTGATTGAGGCCGGTCGTCGGATCAACATGCTGTTCGTCGTAGATCGCCGGCGGCTGCGGCGGCTCGGGGTTCTGCACCAACTCGACGCGCATGAGCTGGGCGGTGACCGCCTCGCGCAGGTTGGCGAGCAGGGCCTGGAACAGCTCGAAGGCTTCCGCCTTGTATTCCTGCAGCGGGTCACGCTGGGCGTAACCGCGGAAGCCGATGACCGAGCGAAGATGGTCGAGATTGACGATATGCTCGCGCCACAGATGGTCGAGCGTCTGGAGCAGCACCGAGCGCTCGACATAGGTCATGATCTCGGCACCGAAACGCTCCTTGCGATCGGCGGCAGCCTTGTCGGCAGCCTCGGTGATGCGTTCGCGGATATCGGTCTCGCCGATGCCTTCTTCCTTGACCCAGTCCTCGATCGGCAGGTCGAGGTTGAGCATACGGCCGACGTCTTCGCGAAGGCCTGCGGCATTCCACTGTTCGGCATAGGCGCGTTCGGGAATATGCTTGGCGACGAGAACTTCGATCACCTCGTTGCGCATGTCCTCGACGGTCTCGGATACGTCTTCCGAGTCCATCATCTCGATGCGCTGCTCGAAGATCACCTTGCGCTGATCGTTGGTGACGTCGTCGTATTTCAGAAGGTTCTTGCGGATGTCGAAGTTGCGGGCTTCGACCTTCTTCTGGGCGCGTTCGAGTGCCTTGTTGATCCAGGGGTGGACGATCGCCTCGCCTTCCTTCAAGCCCAGCTTCTGCAGCATGCTGTCCATGCGGTCGGAGCCGAAGATGCGCATCAGGTCGTCCTGGAGCGACAGGTAGAATTTCGAGCGGCCCGGGTCGCCCTGACGGCCGGAACGGCCGCGCAGCTGGTTGTCGATGCGGCGGCTTTCGTGGCGTTCCGTGGCGATGACGTAGAGGCCCCCGGCGGCAAGCGCCTTTTCCTTGAGCTGCCTGACTTCTTCGCGGCTTGCCGCTTCCTTGGCATCGCGCTCCGGACCCGGCTCCATGCCTTCGAGCTCGCGCTCGAGGCGCATGTCGATATTGCCGCCGAGCTGGATGTCGGTGCCGCGGCCAGCCATGTTGGTGGCGATCGTGACGGCGCCCGGCACGCCGGCCTGCGACACGATATAGGCTTCCTGCTCGTGGTAACGGGCGTTCAGGACCTGGAAGTTGGTGAACCCGGACTGGCGAAGCATGGTCGCCAGCAATTCCGACTTCTCGATCGAGGTGGTACCGACGAGAACCGGCTGGCCGCGCTCATGGGCGTCCTTGATCTCGGCGATGATCGCCTTGAACTTTTCGTCGAAGGTCCGGTAGACCTCGTCGTCCTCGTCGATACGCTGGATCGGCAGGTTGGTCGGCACTTCGACCACTTCGAGCTTGTAGATGTTGCCGAACTCTTCCGCCTCGGTCTGCGCCGTACCGGTCATCCCGGCGAGCTTTCCGTACATGCGGAAATAGTTCTGGAAGGTGATCGAGGAGAGCGTCTGGTTCTCCGGCTGGATCTGCACCTTTTCCTTGGCTTCGAGCGCCTGATGCTGGCCTTCCGAATACCGGCGGCCGGGCATCATGCGGCCCGTGAATTCGTCGATGATGACGATCTCGTCGTTGCGGACGATATAATCCTTGTCGCGGGTGAAGAGCTTGTGGGCCTTCAGCGCGTTGTTGATGTGGTGGACGATCGCGACGTTCTCGACGTCGTAGAGGGATTCGCCCTTCAGCAGGCCCGCCTGGCGCAGCAGGTTTTCGAGCTTCTCGGTGCCGGCTTCGGAGAAGTTGGCGGAGCGCTGCTTTTCGTCGATCTCGTAGTCTTCCGGCGTCAGGACCGGGATGAAGGCGTCGATCGTGTTGTAGAGTTCCGAACGGTCGTCGAGCGGGCCGGAGATGATCAGCGGCGTGCGCGCCTCGTCGACCAGGATCGAGTCCACTTCGTCGACGATCGCGTAATTGTGTCCGCGCTGGACCATCTGGCTGCGCTCGTACTTCATGTTATCGCGCAGATAATCGAAGCCGAGTTCGTTGTTGGTGGCGTAGGTGATGTCGCAGGCGTAGTTGGCGCGGCGCTGGTCGTCGTCGAGGCCATGGACGATGACGCCGGTGGTCAGGCCCAGGAAGCCGTAGAGCTTGCCCATCGTGTGGGCGTCGCGCTGGGCGAGGTAGTCGTTGACGGTGACCACATGCACGCCCTTGCCGGCGAGCGCGTTCAAATAGACGGGCAGGGTCGCCACCAGCGTCTTGCCTTCACCGGTCTTCATCTCGGCGATCGCGCCATCGTGGAGGATCATGCCGCCGGTCAGCTGCACGTCGAACGGGCGCATGCCGAGCACGCGGCGGGACGCCTCGCGCACGACCGCAAAGGCCGGGATCAGGAGGTCGTCGAGCGTCTTGCCGTCGGCGAGCAGTTTCCTGAACTCCACGGTCTGGGCTGCAAGCTGTTCGTCGGAGAGAGCCTTGGTCTTCTCCTCGATCGCATTGATAGCGTCGATGCTCGGCTGATAGCTGCGCACGCGGCGATCGTTTGCCGAACCGAACAATTTGCGGGCGATGCCGCCAAGGCTGACCATACGAATGGTCCTTTCTGAAATCTGTCCCATGGGGGCGTGGGACCGGTCGAACCATCGGTTTCTGATGCCGATAAAATGACCCGTCACGCCCGGAAACTCTGCTGGACGCCAAGTTGCGTGACAGATAAGAGGGGGGTCGAATGATGTCAACGGTGGCGGCCGATACAGAATGGCCACAATCCGGTGTTTGTGAAGGTTTTCTGGCCGGAATCAGACGTTCTGAAACCGGTTCCCTTATCGAAAGGTCTTTATCGATGTTGCGCCACAAATTTCTCATGACGGCCGCGCTGGCCGCTGCGATCCTCTGCCAGGCTCCTGCCTTTGCGGCGGAAGATCCGGTCGTTGCCAAGGTCGGTGAGCTGGAAATCCACCAGTCGGAACTGGATATTGCGGTCCAGAACCTCGACCCGCAGCTCGCCCAGCTTCCCGACGACCAGAAGAAGGTCGCAGCCCTTTCCGGCGCCATCGACGTCAAGCTGCTCGCCAAGGGCGCTCTCGCCGAAGGCATCAAGGACACCCCCGACTTCAAAAAGCGGATGGACTATATCGCCGACCGCGAACTGCATAACGCCTATTTCCGCAAGCATGTGATCGACGCCACCACCCCTGCAGAGATCAAGGCCCGTTACGACAAGGAAATCGCTTCCCTGCCGAAGCAGGAAGAAGTGCATGCCCGCCACATCCTCGTGAAGACCGAGGACGAGGCCAAGGCGGTCATCGCCGATCTCGACAAGGGCAAGGATTTCGCCGCGATCGCCAAGGAAAAGTCGCAGGACAGCAACAAGGACGAAGGCGGCGACCTCGGCTGGTTCGGCCGCGGCCGCATGGTTCCGGAATTCGAGGAAGCCGCTTTCGCGCTGAAGAAGGGCGAATACACCAAGACCCCGGTCAAGTCACAGTTCGGCTATCACGTCATCAAGCTCGAAGACAAGCGCGATGCTCCGGCACCGGCTTTCGAGCAGGTCGAGGACCAGGTCAAGCAGCTGGTGATGCGCGACAAGTATGTCGCTCTCATCACCAAGGCCAAGAGCGAACAGAAGATCGACATCAAGGATGAGGCCCTCAGGAAGGGTTATGACGATGTCAGCAAGATGCAGGACGCGGGCGACGCGCCGGTCCAGAAGTAAGCTTTGACAACGGGCCTGGTTCTTCCAGGCCCTTTTCCTATTTGAGCCAGGTAGTTTTCCGATGTCCGATTCCGTTTCGCCGCTTGCTCCGAAATCCTATCCCGACATGCCGGCGATCCGCGGCGTGCGGATGGCGACCGCCGCCGCCGGGATCAAGTACAAGAACCGCACCGACGTGCTGCTGATGGTGTTCGACGAGCCGGCGACCGTCGCCGGCGTCTTCACCCGCTCCAAATGCCCTTCGGCGCCGGTCGATTTCTGCCGCGCCAATCTGTCGCACGGGGTCGCCCGCGCCGTGGTCGTCAATTCCGGCAACGCGAATGCCTTTACCGGCATCAAGGGCAAGGCTGCGACGGCGCTTACCGCGAAATCGGCCTCCGAAGCGGTCGGCTGCGGCGAAAACGAGGTTTATCTGGCATCGACCGGCGTGATCGGCGAACCACTGGACGCGACGAAATTCGCGGGCGTGCTCGGCGACATGAACACCGGCGCCACCGGCGACTTCTGGCTGGAAGCGGCACGAGCGATCATGACCACCGACACCTATCCGAAGGTCGCGACCCGCACCGCCGAGATCGGTGGCGTCAAGGTGACGATCAACGGCATCTCCAAGGGTGCGGGCATGATCGCGCCCGACATGGCGACGATGCTGTCCTTCGTGGCGACCGATGCCGACATCGCGTCGCCGGTTCTGCAGAGCCTGCTTTCCGCCGGCGTCGGCCCGAGTTTCAATTCGGTCACCGTCGACAGCGACACGTCTACCTCCGACACGCTGATGCTGTTTGCGACCAGTGCTGCCGCCGCGGACGGCCAGGCCCGCGTCGAAACCGCCGACGACCCGCGTCTGACGAGCTTCCGCGCGGCGCTCAACGATCTGCTCAAGGATCTGGCGCTGCAGGTCGTCCGCGACGGCGAAGGCGCCCGCAAGATGGTCGAAATCACCGTCACCGGTGCCGAAAGCGATGCAGCAGCGAAGACGATCGCTCTTTCGATCGCCAACTCGCCGCTGGTCAAGACCGCGATCGCCGGCGAAGACGCCAATTGGGGCCGCATCGTCATGGCCGTCGGCAAGTCGGGCGAAATGGCCGACCGCGACCGGCTGGCGATCTGGTTCGGCGACGTGCGCGTTGCCGTCGACGGCGAGCGTGATCCGGCCTATTCCGAAGCCGCGACCACCGCCGTCATGAAGGAACAGGACATTCCGGTGAAGGTCGATATCGGTCTTGGCAACGGCCGGGCGACCGTCTGGACCTGCGACCTCACCAAGGAATATGTTGCCATCAACGGCGACTACCGGAGCTGACAGGAATTGAACGAAGCATCTTCTCCTCAGAACGATCTGCCATTGGTCAGGCGGCTCGAAGCCGTGGGCTTTCGGGCCTGGCCGGCGGCGTCCGTCGTTTATGACGGAAGCTGGCAGGTGCGGCTGACGGGCGGCCACCCTTCCAAGCGATTGAACTGCATCGTGCCGCTTGATCCCTCCGATCACCGCGACATGGCGATGCGGCTCGAGAAGGCGCGCAAGCGGTTCGAGAATTACGGCCGTCAGCTGGTCGTCCGGGAGACGCCGCTCGCTCCTCCCAAGCTCATCGACCATCTCGATGCCGCCGGCTGGCGGGTGTTCGAAACCGTCGACGTCCTGAGCGTCAACCTCACCGAACTGGAACTGCCGGACACGCTCGATCACCTGCCGAGCCACGATATCGGCCGGTTCTGCGATGCGAGCCTTGCGGTTGATAGCGAGGATCCGGCTCTAAAGCCGGCGCTTGCCGAGATTCTGAGTTCGATCAAGCCGACTTCCGGCTTCTTCATCAAGGAGAATCCGCAGGAAGGGGCCGCCGCCGTGGCGCTCTGCGTCCAGGACAACGATCTTGCCGGCATCATCTCCTTTGCCGTGGCCAAAGAGCATCGGCGCGAGGGTGTGGGCACCGAAATCCTCTCCTCGGCGCTGCGCTGGGCTCGCATCAGCGGTGCGCGTTCGGCCTGGCTGCAAGTGGTTTCGACCAACGAACCGGCGATGGCGCTTTATCGGAAGTTCGGCTTCCGCAAGGCCTACGAGTACCGTTACTGGCGGCAGGAAAGCCGGGCATGAGCGACACCCCCCGCAAGATCCTGCTCGTCGCCGCCTGCGCGCTGATCGATACCGACGGCCGCATCCTTCTGGCCCAGCGTCCCGAAGGCAAGTCGCTGGCCGGCCTCTGGGAGTTTCCCGGCGGCAAGGTCGAGTCCGGTGAGACGCCCGAGGAGACGCTGGTGCGCGAGCTCGAGGAAGAATTGGGCATTGTCACCAGGATTCCCTGCCTTGCGCCGCTCACCTTCGCCAGCCACACCTACGAAACCTTCCACCTGCTGATGCCGCTCTATATCTGCCGTCGCTTCGAAGGCATTCCGACGGGCAGGGAAGGGCAGGCGATCAAGTGGGTGCGGCCGAACGCACTCAGGGATTACCCGATGCCGCCGGCCGACGAGCCGCTGATCCCGATCCTGCAGGACCTGCTCTGATCGGTAAAATTGGAGCCGTCGGATTTATACGGCGTTAAGGGATCGTTTAGCCGATTGTGGCACCTTCAAGGCTTATCCGGTAACGCGTTGATGAGGCTTTAGAAGGCATGGACGAGGAATTCTGGAAAACTGTGCGGGTCCGTCAGCGGACGACGCATGGCTCCGGCAAAACCGGCGCGCTCAATATCGCACTCCTGTTCGGGACGGCCGCAATCGCGCTTTCGCTGATCGTGACGCCGATGCTTGCCAGCCGCAATGATGAGCGCCGACTGGCGCATGTCCAGGAAGATTTCGACCTGATCAGTACGGGCTCCATCAAGCCCGGCGAAAAGGGCGCAAGACATTATACGATCCGGCGCAGCGTGCTGCAGGAAACGCCCGGCTCTGTCTGCATCGTGCAGGGCTACGGCGTCGGCAGCGACTGCTGATACCCGGGCCTTTTAGGACCGCATATTTTGGTTTGAAGGATTTTCCATGCGCCTTTTCAGATTCCTTCTGAATGATAACAGCGGCGCAACGGCCGTGGAATATGGCCTCATCGTTTCCATTCTGGCGGTAACGCTGTTTACGGCGCTCGGTGGCTATTACGACCTGATGAACAACATGTTCGGCGGTATCGCGAATACCTACGAGGACGCTACCCGCTAACGCTGTTATTCCGTTTCCCTGCGCAACGCGTCGGCCAGCCGCATCTTGGCGGAGCCCGGCTTCAACGGCTTCTGCTGGCTTTCGTGCGGCGCCCAGCCGGATGCGTAGATGATCGAGAACGTGGCGCGGATGCGGCCGTCCGGATCGGAATAACGTTCCGCATAAAGCTCTGCAGCCCTTACGAAGAAACGCCTTGCGACCGGCACGCGGCTGCGGCCGGCGAGGGGATTGGTCATGCCCATGGCGCGCAGGTCCCGCATCAGCGGGAAAAGCGAGTCGTAACGCACCGTATAGGTCTCGGCGTCGACGACCGGCAAAGAGAAGCCGGCCCGTTGCAAGAGGGCGCCGACATCGCGCACATCGGCGAACGGAATGACGCGAGGGCTCGCGCCGCCCGTTAGTTCAGCCTCTGCGGACAGAAGGACGTCGCGCATTTCCTGGAGCGTGCCGGAGCCGGGGATCGCCGCCAGAAAAAGCCCATCGGGCTTCAGCGCCCGGCGGATGCGGATCAGCGTGCCGGGCGTGTCGTTGACCAGATGCAGCGACAGCGGCGACAGGACCAGATTGACGGAACCGGGTTCCAAGGGCACATCTTCCAATGGCGCCGCTGTGAAGGCATCTCCAGGTCGGGCAAAGGCGGCATCCGTCTCGACGCGGCTTAAGGTGCCGATCTTGCCGGTGGCGAGCGCCTCGCGGGCGGCGATGCCGGTTCCGCCGTGGAGTTCGACCGCTGTCTCGAACTTCCGTTCGACGACCGACAGCCGGTCTGCAAGCTCGCGTCCGGCGATGTCGAGGAGGAAGGCGGCGTTGCTGTCCCGGGTGGTTATCGCGCGTCTGCGCCGTGCGCTCACCAGCTGTTCGTCGAAAAGAATTTCCATGGCCGTCCACTCGTATTCTGCCGTCGCAAAGGCGCGCTCCGTCCGCTATTGTCAAGTCATGTCCGCCGAGCCCTACGTCAATGCCCTGCGACTTTTAACATCGTTTACCGTGGGGTGGACGAGATGGGTGGGCGATCTCGTCTATCCGCCGATCTGTCCGGGCTGCGGGGTGCGGACTGGGGCGCATCAGGGTTTTTGCCCCACCTGCTGGCGGGAGATCCGTTTCATCGAGCGGCCTTATTGCGAAAAGCTTGGTCTGCCGTTTTCGTATGATCCGGGGCCCGGCATCCTGTCGGCCCAAGCCATTGCCGAACCACCGGTCTTCGACCGCCTGCGTTCGGCAGCAATCTTCGAGGGCGCGGCCCGTGACCTCGTCCATTCGCTGAAATACCGCGACCGCACCGATCTTGCGGGCATGATGGCCGGCTGGATGCTGCGCGCCTCGGACGGGCATGTTGCCGCCTGCGACGCCATCCTGCCCGTACCGCTGCATCGCTCCCGTTTCGCCTCACGGAAATTCAACCAGGCGGCGGAGCTCGCCCGGCATCTGTCACAGAAATCCGGGCGGCCGTTCCTCGCCTCCACCCTCATCCGCGTCAAGCGCACGAACCGGCAGGTGGGGCTTTCGGCGCGGGCTCGCGAGGACAACGTGCGGGCGGCTTTCGCGATCGCTCCGGGCCATGAGGATCGCATATTCGGTAAGCGGCTGGTGCTGATCGACGATGTCTATACGACCGGTGCGACAGTTTCATCCGCCACCCGCGCATTGAAGAAAGCAGGCGCCGCGGAGGTCACGGTTTTGACCTTTGCAATGGCTGTTGCCGCGCCTATATGACAGAAGAAGACATTATTGCGCGCGGCCTATCTCCGACTTCCTTCCCCCTGGGCCGCGCCCGGAGACGATCATGGCAGAGGTCACTATCTATACCCGCGAATATTGCGGTTACTGCGCACGCGCCAAGGCACTGCTGGAGACGAAAGGCGTTTCCTATACCGAGCATGACGCGACCTATTCGCAGGAATTGCGCCAGGAGATGATCGGCAAGGCGAACGGTCGTTCGACCTTCCCGCAGATCTTCATCGACGGCGCGCATGTCGGCGGCTGCGACGATCTGCACGCACTTGACAGAGCGGGCAAGCTGGACCCGATGCTGGCGAACTGAGAGGTATCTTGCATGGCTTTCAAGGTTGCTGCCATCCAGATGTGTTCCGGCGTCGATCCGGAAAGGAACGCCGCCGACATGGCCCGGCTGGTGCGTGAAGCCGCGGCGCACGGTGCGGTCTATATTCAGACCCCGGAGATGACCGGCTTCCTGCAGCGGGACCGCAAGGCCATGCGCGCCGTGCTGCGCGACGAGGCGGGAGACATCATCGTTTCGACCGCCCGGAGCCTCGCGAGCGAACTCGGCATCCATCTGCATATCGGCTCGACGGCGATTGCCGTCGATGGCGGCAAGATCGCCAACCGCGCCTTCCTGTTCGCGCCGTGCGGCCGGCAGATCTGCACCTATGACAAGATCCATATGTTCGATGTCGATCTGGACAATGGCGAGAGCTGGCGCGAGAGCTCGGCCTATGAGCCGGGCAGCGAAGCCCGTGTCGCGGACCTGCCCTTCGGCAAGCTTGGGTTCGCGATCTGCTACGATGTGCGTTTCCCGCAGCTTTTCCGCACGGAAGCCTTGGCCGGGGCCGAGATCCTGACCGTGCCGGCCGCCTTTACCCGCCAGACCGGCGAGGCTCATTGGGAGATCCTGCTGCGTGCCCGGGCGATCGAGAACGGCGCCTTCGTGATTGCCGCCGCCCAGGCCGGCGTGCATGAGGACGGCCGCGAGACATTTGGCCATTCGATGATCGTCGATCCCTGGGGCAAGGTCTTGGCATCCGCCGGCGGCAACGGCGAGGGCGTCGTGCTGGCCGATATCGACATCGCCGCAGTCGCTGCGGCACGGGGAAAGATCCCGAACCTGAAGAACGCCCGCGAGTTCTCGCTCGATGCGGTTCCCGACGCGGCGGGAGAGGTGGCCGCTTGATCAAGTATTCGCTCATCTGCGACAATGCCCACACGTTCGAAGGCTGGTTTTCGGAAAGCGCCGATTTCGACCGGCAGGTAGCGAGCGGGTTCCTCACCTGTCCGGTCTGCAATTCCGCCTCGGTCTCCAAAACGCTGATGACGCCTTCTGTTTCGACCGCCCGAAAAAAGGAAGAGAAGCAGGCGATGGTGATGGACCTGGCCCGCCAGGAAGCGATCGCCAAGCTCAAGGAAGCGGTTGCAGCGATCAAGGCCAATGCCGAGGACGTGGGCGAAAAATTCCCCGAGGAAGCCCGCAAGATCCATTACGGCGAGGCGGATGCCCGCGGCATCATCGGCCAGGCGAGCCTCGGCGAGGTGCGCGACCTTCTCGACGAAGGCATCGAGGTCGCACCGCTGCCGGTCATCCCCGAAGACACGAACTGAATGATCGGGGCGGCGAAACGGCTGGCGGCCTGAGCTAGTGGCCGGCGCTGGTACTGTGCCCGCTTTTGGCTATGCCTAGCCGTTTACGGACTTCCGCAAATGCTTCGTCGATCGGGACTACGCGGCCGGCCCGAACATCGTCGAGCCCCTTCTGCAACTTTGCGTCCAGCCGTTCGCGGGCACGTTCGCGCTCGTAACGCTCGCGCAGTACCGTCTCGATATATTCGCCAGAGGACGTGAAGGAGCCGCGCTCCATTTGATCGCGAACGAAATCCTGGATGTCCGGCTCCCGTGTCACGGTGATTTTCACGGCCTCGGCCATTGGTCTCTCCAGAAGAAAGCTCCAAAGCTTATCACAGAAACGGCAGGCCGCGGAAGTTCCTCACGCCGGGCGCTTGGCCAGCATCATGTAGTTGACGTCCATGTCCGGCGACAGGTTCCAGCGGTCCTGGAGAGGGTTGAAGAAGACGCCGGTGCGGTGGATGATGTCCATGCCGGCTGAGGAGATCGGTCTTTCGAGCTCGTCCGGGCGGACCAGCTTTTCGTATTGATGGGTGCCGCGGGGCAGCCAGCGCAGGATGTTTTCGGCGGCAAAAATTGCGAGCGCGCCGGCCTTGAAGGTGCGGTTGATGGTGGCGACGAACATCAGGCCGCCGGGGCGGACCATGTTGGCGCAGGTGGTGATGAAGAAATTGACGTCCGCGACGTGTTCCACCACTTCCATGTTCAGCACGACATCGAAAGTCTCGCCGGCTTCGGCGAGCTGTTCGGCGGTGACGGCGCGGTAGTCCACCGAGGTTCCGGTTTCCGCCGCATGGGTCGAGGCGATGCCGATGTTCTTTTCCGACGGGTCGGCGCCGACGACAGTCGCGCCCATGCGCGCGATCGGCTCGGAGAGCAGGCCGCCGCCGCAGCCGATATCGAGGATGCGCAGGCCGGAAAGGGGAAGGTGGCTATGGGGATCGCGGCCAAAATTTTCGCAGATTCGGTCGCGGAGATAGGCGAGCCGCACGGGGTTGAACTTGTGGAGTGGCTTGAACTTGCCGGTCGGGTCCCACCACTCCGCGGCCATGGCGGAAAACCGATCCACTTCGCTCTGGTCGATCGTGCTGCGGGCGACTTCTGTCATGGTCCTGCTCCTTGTTCTATCGTTGAAGTCGGATGGAGCTGACGAGAAGTCAAGAGATGTTTCTCGCAGGGCGCCGCCTTGCCGCAGTCCAGATGCAGACGCGCAGCAGGTCGACATTCGGTTCTTCCGTCGCGGCCTGTTGAAGCTCCTGCATGGTCTGTCTGAAAAGTTCATAATATTCCGGGTCGCGATTGGCGATACAAAGCGGAAGATCGGCGCAAGCCTTGCCGCTCAGGCCGATTTCCTGCTGGGCGCGGACTTTCCGGATCTTATGGATCGACGGCAGCATCGGGCCGCTGCAGACACGCCGGCGGCGGCAGGCGCGCAAACGGCAGAAGCCGTTGCCCAGAAAGCCGAGCGACGCCGTGGCGCGGCATAATTCCTCATGCTGTTCGGCGCGAAGCTTTTCGTAGTCGCTCAAACCCGATTTATCCATGTCCTTCCGTGAACCTCCTGCAAGACGGAGTCCGTTCTTGGTGATGCCAGTCATTTCAGTTTCGGGTCGAACCCGAGGATCGGCCGGGACACGTCGTGTGCCTCGATTGAAATTTTAATAGTGACACGCGACGTGTCCCGTTCGGTGTGTTTTTCCGCGCAATTCCGGTCCCTCTGCGGCGATATGGAATTTAACTCCGTGGAAATGAGCACGGATGCCATACCGGGTTGTGTGCGACACACGCACGCCCCGCCTTAAGGCGAGAGGGGACCATTTTCTGCGCAGCCCCTGGCAACCCGCTTGCATAACGGGGGTTCGCCAGATCACCGGTCCCATCTCGCCGGTTATGCGGACCGGTGTAGCCGAGACGGGACGGGTCGATTGTAGGCATGGATCGTAAGGCGGGGATGCGAGGGAAGGAGTTTTCGTCTATGTCTTTGAAAAGCCGTAGGGCACAAAAGGCAGTCATCCTCGCTTGGAGGGCAGGATGGCGAGCCGGGAGGAGGGACGATGGCGATCACGGTTGAGCGATTGAAGGAGTTGCTTGCCTTCGAGGAGGTCGTCCTGACGCTTACGGACAGTTCCACGGAATTCCGGGACGGCTATATTCTCGAGAGGCTGCGGTTTCGCTTGGGCGACGGGACGGAAGTGCGCGGCTTCCTGACCAGGCCGAGCGAAGGCTTCCTGACCACAGGTCCGGCGATCCTGCATGCCCATGCGCATGGCGCCCGGTGGGATATCGGCGCCTCCGAACTGATCGACGGCCGGCCGGCTCTGCTCGATGCGCCGGGGCCGGCGCTGGCGCGCGAGGGATATGTGGTTCTGTGCATCGACATGCCAACCTTCGGCGAACGCGCAGGGGTAACGGAAGATGCGGCGACCAAGGCGGCGCTCTGGCACGGGAAAACGCTGTTCGGGCAGATGCTGTCCGAACAGGCTGCGGCGCTGACCTGGCTTGCAGGGCGGCCGGAGGTCGATCCGCAAAGGATCGGCGTCGCGGGGCTGTCGATGGGCGCGACGCTTGCCTATTTCCTCGCGGCGCTCGATTCGCGGGCGAAGGCGAATGCGCACTTATGCTGTTACGCGGATTTCGCGACCCTGGTCGAAACCGGCGCCCACGACCTGCACGGCCATTACCTGACCGTGCCGGGGCTGCTCAGGGAAACCTCGGTCGGCGAGATCGCCGGACTGGCGGCGCCGCGGCCGCAGCTGATCTGCATCGGCTGGGACGACCCGTTGACGCCGCCTGACGCGGTGGAGCGCGCCTTTGCCGAGACCGAGGCGGCTTATCTGAAGGCCGAAGCGCTCGGCGCGCTGGTGTTCCTGCCGGAGGCAGGCGTCGGCCATCGCGAGACAGTGGCGATGCGACGGGCGATGCTGGCCTTTTTCAAAAGCTATCTCTGAAGATATCTCTCAGACGAACAGCGTCTTTCGGGCCGCGTCTTTTCGGGCAGCAACCATCTCTCCAGCGATCGCCGGAGCTACCGCGTGCCGTTCAGATGCACGCACCTCTTGCCGATCTGTTCCTTGCGCTGCGACTTGGTGTATCGCGCGATCATGCCGGCGGGGCAGCTCTTGTCGTCGAACAGGACGGACTCGCCGGCCGCCATCGTCGCCGGCGTCGGCTTGGTCTTGACCATTCTGGTCTGGGCATTGGCCGGCGACACCGTGGCCGGTCCGACGAAGACCACGGCCAACAATAGAATCACAAGAATACGGAACATCAGAACCTCCCCTCCCGCTGCGGTTGGTGAGGGATTGTAACGTTCGCGCAATCGGCCGGCCATTCCATCGTCCGGTTGAGGCGGGCTCGATGAAATGGGGGGTGGGACTAGCTCCCCTTCACCCTCAGTCCATTCCGGTCGAACAGGTGCAAGGGGGCGCCGGCGACGGAGAAATGGGCTTCGTCTCCCGGAGAAAGCTGCTTCTGGCCGGGAACGACGGCGAGAAGTTTTTCGCCGTTCAGATCCGCGTGGATGACCGTTTCGGAGCCGAGGGCTTCGACCAGCCGGACCTTGACCTTGAGGCTGCCGGGATCGTTGGCGATCGTGATGTGCTGCGGGCGGATGCCGATCGTCAGCTTGTCGCCGACAGACAGGGAATGGCCCGAGAATGGTACGAGCATGCGATGATCACCCGATGTCACCAATGTCACCGTGCCGGTCTGCAACTCGGCGACCTCGCCGGCGAGGAAGTTCATGTGGGGCGCGCCGATGAAACCGGCGACGAAGCGGTTGGCGGGCGTGTTGTAGAGGTCGAGCGGGGTGCCGACCTGTTCGATCTTGCCGGCGCGCATGACGACGATGCGATGGGCAAGCGTCATCGCCTCCACCTGGTCATGGGTGACGTAGATCATCGTCGAGCCGAGGCGGGCGTGGAGTGCCGCAAGTTCGGCGCGGGTCGAGACGCGCAGTTCGGCGTCGAGGTTCGACAGCGGCTCGTCGAGCAGGAAGGCGGTCGGGCGACGCACGATGGCGCGGCCGATTGCGACACGCTGGCGCTGGCCGCCGGAAAGCTGGCCGGGCCGGCGCTCGAGATAGGGCTCGATCTCCAGCATGCGGGCGGCTTCGTTAATGCGATCTGCCACTTCGGCCTTGGGCATATTGGAGTTTTCGAGGCCGAAGGCGAGGTTCTGGCGCACGCTCATATGCGGGTAGAGCGCGTAGGACTGGAAGACCATGGCAAGGCCGCGATCGGCGGCGGAGACTTCGTTGACACGCTTGCCGTCGATTTCGATCTGGCCGCCGGTGACCTTTTCAAGGCCGGCGATGGTGCGCAGCAAGGTCGACTTTCCGCAGCCGGACGGGCCGACGAAAACGATGAACTCGCCGTCCTTGATATCGAGGTCGATGTCCTTCAGGACGTCGACTGCGCCGAAGGATTTCTTGATTTTGGTGAGTGTGATCTCGCCCATCGGGGATCCTTACTTCAGGCCGGTGCCGGCAATGCCGGTGGTGATGAAACGCTGCAGGAAGATGAAGACAAGCACGACCGGGATCATGGTCACGACCGTCATCGCCAGGATGAAGTGCCACTGGACGTTGAGCTCGCCGGAATAGATGCTGAGGCCCACCTGCAGGGTGTAGAGCTCGCGGCGCGACAGCACGATCAGCGGCCACAGGAAGTCGTTCCAGCGCCAGACGACCGAAAAGATCGCCAGCACGGCGAGCGCCGGTGCCGTCAGCGGCAGGACGATGCGCCAGTAGATCTGCCATTCGGACGCCTTGTCCATGCGCGCCGCATCGATCAATTCGTCGGGAATGGTCAGCATGTACTGACGCAGGATGAAGACGCCGGTCGGGGTCGCCACCGTCGGCAGGATGACACCCCAGAGGCTGTTGAAAAGCCCGAGCGACGAGATGATCGAATAGAGCGGCACCATGATGACCGAAAGCGGCACCATCAGCGTCGCAAGGATGATCAGCATCGCGAGGCTGCGGCCCTTGAACTCGTATTTCGACAGCGCGAAGGCGGCCATGGAATTGACGATCAGGGTGATCAGCGTTGCCGTCACCGTCACGAAGACCGAGTTCCATAGGTAGCGCAGGAAATCGAACTGGGTGAAGGGCGTCGTATAGTTTTCCGTGGCAAACGAGACCGAACGTACCGGGGTGCGATCGTTGATGTTGACGCGGACGATCTCGCCTGGCGTCTTCGGATCGACCATCTGGGCGACGAGGCCGATGCGGCGCACCTCGGCCAGCACCTTGGTCGAACCATCCGGCATCTTGGCGTCGAAGAGCTGCAGCGGCTTGTCGTAGCCCTGGACGGTCGCCTGGCTGGTGACATAGGGCAGGATCGACGGCGGGAATTCGGCAAGCGCTGCCGGCGTCTTGAAGGACGAGAAGGCGAGCCAGACGGCCGGGCCGAACATGATGATCAGTCCGCCGATGAGCCAGACCCAGGTGACGATATCCGTCCAGTGCCAGCTTTTGCCGCCGCGGCGGCGCAGAATGAAGCGGGAGGCGACACCCATTAGCGTTTCCCCTTCTTTTCGCTACGCTGGCCAATACCGAGTTGGACCAGAGTAAGCACCACGAGCACGAGGCCCATCAGGATCGAGGCGGCAGCGGCAAGGCCCGGATTGCGGAGCGCCGAAGCAAAGCCGGTCTCGTAGATATATTGCGTGAGGTAGAGCGTGCTGGTGCCGGGACCGCCGCCGGTCAGCACGAAGACCTCGTCGAAGATCTGCACGGCCTTGATCAGTGCGAGGACAACGACGACCAGGAGATTGGGCATGAGAAGCGGCAGCGTGATGCGCCGGAAGACGCGCGCCGGCTTGGTGCCGTCCATTTCGGCGGCTTCATAGAGATCTTTGGGGATCGCCTGAAGGCCGGCGAGCAGGATCAGCGTGTAGAGGCCCATATGCGCCCAGATCGATACGCCGATCGTCGCGATGAAGGTCCAGTTGCGGTCGGTGAGCCAGGTATAGGGCTCGATGCCGAACTGGTAGAGGCCGAAATTCAGGAGGCCCTGGCGCTGCAGGATCCATTTCCAGATCAGGCCGACGACAACCGGCGACAGCAGGACCGGGAAGAAGAACACGGCGCGCCAGAAGGAGCGGGCGGCGAGATCGCGGTTGAGGATCAATGCCGTGATCAGCGAAACGCCGATCATCAGCGCCACCTGCAGGATCACGAACCAGAACGTGTTGCCGACGGCGGTCCAGAAGGCATCCTCCTGGCAGGACATCGGGTCGAGGTAGTTGGCGCACTGGAACAGGCGGGCATATTGGTCGGTGCCGACGAACTGGCGCTCGGAGAGGAAAAAGGCGGTGCCGCCGGTCATCGAGTAGACGAAGTTGATGACGAGGGGCAGCAGCACGAAAATGCCGAAGATCAGCATGTTCGGGGCAAGGAATACGGCCGCCATGCCGCCGATGCCGGTCGTCTTCTGGACGGCGCGGAGCGGTATGTCGATGATGCGCATCAGGAGGTGTACAGGCGCCATGAGGAGGCTGCCGAGGCGGTCGGTGAGAGACGTCGTGCTCATGTTGGTATTCCATCCCTCCTTGTCTTCTTGTCCGGATGGCGAGGCTCGCCCGTCATCCGCCTGCCGGAACCTTCTCCCCGCAGGCGGGGAGAAGGGATATGCTGCGCCGTCGCCGTCCACCCTCGCCCGGCTTGCGGGGAGAGGGTGCGCCGAGCGGAGCAGAGGCGGGGTGAAGGTTTCTCACCCACGCTGTCATCAGAGGCCGCTGTCCTTGACCTTCTGGGCGATGTCGGCGTCGATACGGGTGAACGCGTCTTCGAGCTTCAGTTCGCCGGCAAGGGTCTGACCGACGCGGGTGACGATCGCGGCATAGACCGTGTCGGACCAGCGCCAGCCGGGCAGCTTCAAGGCTGTGTCGGCGGTGGTCTTGGATGCCTCGACATATTTGGTCAACGCCGCCTTGGCGAAGGCGTTGTCGGTCTTGAAGTCGAGGCCGCCCTTGTCGACGACGCCCTTGTGGCCGGGCAGGAAGAGGGTGCGCTCGGAGAATTCCTTGACGATCTTCTCCTGGGCGAACCAGTCCATGACGGCTGCGACGTCCTTCGGGTTCTTGGTGTATTTCACAGCGACGAGTGCCGCGCCGCCGGGCATGCCGGTGCAGGCAGCGGGGCCGCAGGGGCTGCCGGTCGCGACCCAGTCAAAGCTGTTGCCGATCTTGGTGGTGAGGTTCGCCACCTGCCAGGAACCGGAATAATAGAAGGCGAGCTGGCCATTGATGAAGTCTTCGGCCGCGGCGCGGTAGGTCGAGCCGGCCGCCGAGACCCAGACGTCCTTGGCGAAGGAGCCTTCACCGACCCAACCGACGAACTTGGTCAGGAAGTCCTTGGCGCCCTTGTCGAGCGGAGCGGGCTTGCCGTCCTGGCCGACATAGTTGGCGCCGTAAGACAGGAGCGGAGCGGTGAGGCGGTGGCCGGAACGGTCGATCGCCATGGCGAACGGAAGCTTCTGGCTATCCTTCACCTTCTTGGACGCTGCCGCCCATTCTTCCCAGGTGGCCTTCGGGCCCGGCAGCGGGACGCCGGCCTGATCGAACAGGGTCTTGTTGGCATAACCGCCGGTGAGCGTGATCTGCGTCATGAAGCCGGAGATCTGCTTGGAGCCGTCCGGACGCATCCAGTCGGCCTGGGCGCCGAAATTGTCGTCCCAATACTTGGCATCCTTGACCAGCGGGCGCAGGTCGAGCCAATGCCTGGAAAGGTCCTTGATCGCCGTGACGCGGGCGATGTCCGGGCCGTTGCCGGCTTCGAGCTGGACGGGCAGCTGGTCCTTGATGACGCTGTAGGCAACGTTGTCGAGGATGACGTTGATGCCCGGGTTTTCCTTCATGAAACGACCAACGAGGTCCTTCATGACGTCGCCTTCGACGCCGTCCGAATACCACATAATCCGCACGTCGCCGGCATGGGCTGCCGTCGACATCAGAAGGGCGAGCGCTGCGCCCGCCAGAAGCGATTTGGTTTTCATGGTCATTTCCTCCTCTGAATGGACGGGCCTCCACCCGTCCGGTTTTTAGATCACGAAGCGCTCAGCATTGTTGCTTCGCCTTTTACTGTATAGTCCGCCCGCGCGATCACGCGGCCTTCGGCCTCCACGGAGCCGTCCTTCCTGAAGCGGACGGTACCATATTCCGGGTCCTCGACAACGACGGCGCCGTCGGATTCCTGCCTCGGGGCGAGCCCGCTGAAACGGTATTCTACGGCCGTGAGATTGTCCGATTCGCAGACGCGGACGATCCAGCGGGTCTTGCGGCCGTACTGGCGCAGTTCAGCCCCTGCCGACGGTCCATCGGTCACGGCCTCCAGCTTCGAGGGGCTGAGCAGCATGACGGCGCCCTTGCCGGAGCGGGCAAGCGCCACGCCGCCGGAAACGAGTGTTTCGTCGAACTCGGCCTTGGGGAACCAGGCGTGGGTGAAATCCGGCTGTTCCTCGTAGGTGGTGAATTCGAGGACGGCGAGGCCGCGATATTGCTGGGCGCGCGGGATGGTGCCGCAGCCGCCCCAATAGGACGGGCGGCCGTAGCCGAACTGGATGGTTTCGCCCGGATGGTTGATCCAGATCGCCGCTTCCGGCTTGTCGCCGAGGCGCAGGTGCAGGACGGTTTCCTGGTAACCCCATTCGTCCCAGCGGTAATGGACCGTCGAGCCCATGGCGAAGTGCTCGCCCTTGTAGTGATAAAGAGCGGCGAAGGAGTTTTCGCCCTGGGCGAAACGCCATTCCTGGTGCTGGCTGCCGCGGTGATCGGCAATCGCGGCGAACTCGGCCGGGATTTCGAGACCATGATCGCGCAGGCAGACGGCCATCTGCGGCAGGCAATGGACGCGGCGGCCATACCAGCCCTTGCCCCAGAGCAGGCGGGCGACGCCGGACAGTTCCAGCGAGCGGCCGGCGCAGAGCGTGTGCTCGTAGGAGCGGCCCTGCGCTGCGGTGACCATGCCATGATGGGCGGAGCGGGCGATGATTTCGCAGAGGCGGACGATGCCCGCCTTGGCGCGGTCGGCGATATCCTTGTCCGGGGAGAGCGCGGCAAGCGCCGTCAGCCCCTTGAGGTCGATCGGGAAATAGGGCGCCGAGTTGAACTCGGCCATTTCCCAGTGCTCGAAATGGTCGAGCCAGGCGCGGACGCGGGCGGCACCGACCTTCGCCTGCTCCGAACCTTTGCGGCCGGAACGGACGAAGGTGGCGTCTGGGAGGAGGCTGCCCGCGAGATAGGCGGAAGTATGGAACAGCAGGGCGTGGTTTTCGGAGAAATACCACTGCACGTCATTGCCCGGCTCATCCATCCAGTAACGATAGTTGAGGATGGCGCCGTCGATGCGGTTCCTGGTCTTTTCGTTGATGTCCTTGCCCCAGACGGTGCGCGACCAGATGAGCGGCACCAGCGAGAAGTCGGCGCAGTCGTGGCAGTCTTCGATCGAGGGCAGGATTTCCTCGATCATCGCATCCGTATCGGGACCGGAACGGCCGCTTGCGAGACGGGCGAAGGCGCGCACGGTGTCGCGCTCGGAATTTTCCGAAATTTGCGCCAGGGTCTCGGTGATGCGGTCGCCCAGCGACGCGGGAGCCTGACCCTGGCTTTCGGCATGGCAGATCTCGACGCCGAGTGAACGGGACACGACGAAGCCGCCGGCATTGAGGGTGATGCGGAAGTGGCGGAAGTCGGCGGGCGCCTTTTCCGACGGGCCGATATTGAGGCTCGTGGCGCCGGCTGCCAGGGTGAAGTCGTAATCGAAGCGCTCGCGCGACATGAAGTCGCCCTCGACCGCGACATTGACCTTAACCTCGACCGGCAGGGGCGCGGAGAGAGCCAAGGTGATGTCGCCGCCGAAATAATGCTGGCGGTCGAAATACATGGTGTCGAGCGCCTTTTCGAGGCTTGCGGCGACGGCACTTGTGACCGGGACCGGCAGGGCGACACTGGCAGCCGGGCCGGAGAGATAGTCGAACTGGTAGAAATAACGGGCATCGCGCTCGGCGAGGTCGTCGAAGAACAGGGTGATCTCGTTCAAACCGGCGACCAGCGGCAGTTCGAATTCCTGCTTGGCTTCGAGATTGCGGCTATAGGGCGCCATCCAGCCGGCTTCCGTGCCGTTGACCCAGATGACCGCGCCGCCGCAGGTGCCGAGGCGGATCTTCGCGGTGCCGGCGGTCTCCGCCTCGATATAGGTGCGGGTCCAGGTGGCGAGACGGGTCGGGCGGAACCAGAAGCCCGACAGATCGAGCCGCGGCGAACCGAAGGGCAGCCACCAGCGGGTCGCGTCGAAAGAGCCGCGGACATCCGGGCGCTTGCCGCGGTAGGTTTCGGCAAAGATGGTGCGGCAGGGATATTCGTGCGGGATGAAGTTCTTGACCTTGGTCAGGAAGAAGAACGGGTCCATCTCGCCCTTCATCGGGGCGTCGGGCACGTCGAAACGCTCTTGCGCGATGCTGCCGAGCTGCCAGTAGCGGACGGCTTCGCCCGGCTTCAAGGTTTTCCGCATCCAGTTTGCTTCGGGATTCATGGTCGTCTTCACTTCAGTTCGCTAAGGGCCACGGGGGCCACGTCGTTATATTCCTGGTTTTCGCCGGTCATGCCCCAGACGAAGGCGTATTGCGCCGTGCCGGCGCCCATATGGATCGACCAGGCAGGCGACAGAACCGCGTCGAGGTTCTTGACCACGAGGTGGCGCGTTTCTTCCGGGCGGCCCATCAGGTGGATGACGCGCTCTTCCTCGGGCAGGTCGAAATAGCAGTAGGCTTCCATGCGGCGCTCATGCAGGTGTGGCGGCATGGTGTTCCAGATGCTGCCGTCGGCGAGATCGGTAATGCCGAGCAGAAGCAGGCAGGACGGCGTGACTTCCGGATGGATGTACATCCTGAGGTTCCGCAGGTTGGCGCGCTTGGCATCGCCGAACGTCAGCATCTTGGATTCCGCCCGCTTGATGAGGCGGTGGGGGATATCGGCGCCGGCGGGAACGGAGTTCATGTAGAACCGGGCCGGCTTTTCGGCCGAGGCGCTGGCGACAGAGATGTCCTGGGCGCCGCGGCCGACATAAAGCACGTCGCGGTTTTCGAGCGTGAAACTCTTGCCGTCGACCGAGACGACGCCGGTGCCGCCGAGATTGGCGATGCCCATTTCGCGGGCCGAGAGCAGGAAGGGCGTGCCGATGTCTTCGCCGGAGCCGAAGCGCAGCGTCGACGATACCGGGACTGCGCCGCCGACGATGAGGCGGTCGACATGGGTATAGGTGAAGCTGACCTTGTCGGCCTGGAACAGATCTTCCATCAGGAATTCGGCGCGCAGGCGCGCGGTGTCGTAAGCCTTGATGTCGTTGGGGCCGGCCCCGTAGAGAACTTTCATCGTCATGCCGTCTCGCCTCCCGTTTCCACATGCCGGATGGCTTCGGAGAGGCAGAGGATCGAAAGCGCCTGCCCGTAGCCGGTCGGCTGGATGGGAATGTCCCTGTAGAATTGCAGATCATGGCCCATACGCGTTCCATAGGAAACGTTGAGCACGGTGCCGGTTTCGTCGATATTGGCGAGCACCGCTTCGACAGCCTTGAGGCCGGCGACGCGCCATTCGTGGGTGCCAAGCCCGAGGCGATAGCCCTTGAGCAGGCCGTAACCGAAGCCGGCCGTCGCCGAGATTTCCTCGTAGGACGACGGATCGTCGAGCAAGGTGCGCCAGGCGCCGGAAGCGGCCTGCAGCGGCAGCAGCGCGTTGACCTGCGCTGTCAACACGCCGAGCAGGAAGTCCTTTATCGGCTTCGAAACCTCGGCGAGGTCGAAAAGGTCGAGCATGCCGGCGGTGATCCAGGCGTTGCCGCGCGCCCAGCGGGCTTGCGCAAAATTGTGCCGGCCCTGGAAGGTCCAGCCATGGAACCAGAGGCCAGTCTTGGTGTCGGCGAGATAACGAGAGTGGACGAGGAACTGGCGGGCCGCTTCATCGACCAGTTCGCGGCGGCCGCTCGCCTCGCCGTAGGAGGCGAGGAAGAGAGCGACCATGTAAAGCGTGTCGTCCCAGAGTTCGTCGTCGTTCACCTTGTCGGAGACGTGATGCTCGAAGGCGCCTTCCTCGGTGCGGCCCATCTGGCTCATGACCCGGTCGGCCCAGGCGTCCAGCACCGGCTGCCAGCGCGGGTCGCGGGTTTCGCGCCAGAGAACGGACAGGCCGAGCATCGGCGCCGTCGTATTGACGTTGAGCGAGGGAAGGCCGGCTTCGATGCGGGCCACGTACCAGTTCTCGATCAGCGCCTTCAGATCGTCGCGGCCAGTGAACAGCCACAGCCGGATCAGACCGTAGAGGCCGACGCCCTGCGGCCATTCCCAGCTTTCGAAAGAGATATAGTCGCCGGCGGTTCCGTCGAGATTGGGTTCGTGGAAACGACCGTCGTCACGAAGCCCGGTCATGCCGGTCACGAGGCGGTCAAGCTTTTCACGGATCTCCCGGGCTGAAAGGCCCATGTCTCAATTCCTCCCTTTGCAGCAGCATTTGCTGCGCAGCATTTCGATCCGCATCTCCCGAGCGGCAGTTCTATGAAAACATCTGAAAATTGATTGCGCAATCTGAAAATTTTTTGCAGTGTGCGCATTCATGAACGGAGGATGCCATGGCAGCGACGATCGTGCCGGGCAAGCGCGGCAAGAAAAGCCGGCGGGTGCGGCTGGAGGATATTGCGGGAAAGGTGGGCGTGTCGCTCTCCACCGTATCGCGGGCGCTGGCCGGCGAGAAGGGCGTGCGCGCGGACATCCGCCAGCGGATCATGGAGGCAGCGAAAGACGCCAATTACGCAATGCCGACGCCGGTCGCCGGCAAGAAGGTGATCCTGGCGGCCTCCAGCGCGGCGATGATCGACTACGTGCGCAATCAGTTCACGCTCTATGTGCTGGAAGGGCTGCGGGATCGTGCGCAGGCTCTCGGGTTTGAAATCGTCACCCGCGCGGTCGCCGACCAGTCGGAGGAGAAGGTGGTTCTGGAGGAGGCGCTGGTCGATCCCGACGTCGCGGGATTGCTGTTCTTGACCGTCGATGACGAAGGAATGCTCGAGGCCACCCGCGGTTTCGGCAAGCCGGTGGTGCTGATCAACGGCGACGATCCGATGATGCGGCTGTCGAGCGTAACCCCCTGCAATCGCTCGGCCGCGCATCTTGCGACCGACTATCTCATCCGGCTGGGCCACAGACGCATCCTGTTCCTGATGCGCCCCGGCCGGCGGACGATCGACCGGCGGCGCGAAGGTTGGCAGGATGCCTTCCAACATCACGGTCTGCCTTGTCCTCCGGATCTCGTCGTGCCGGTCGAGGACTGGCTGCCGGAGCTTGCTGCCCAGGCGGTCAGCGAGCGGTTGCGCAGGAACGGGCTCGATTTCACGGCTGTGCTGACGGCGGGCGACAGTCTCGCAGTCGGTGCGATGATGGGCGTGCAGCAGATGGGGTATACCGTACCGGGCGACGTTTCGGTGATGGGCATGGACGACCTGCCGCAGGCCGCCTTCCTCAATCCGCCGCTGACGACCGTGCATGTTCCGATGCGCGAGCTCGGCGCCGTGGCGCTCGATCTTCTGCGGGACGGGATGACGGGATTTGCAAATCCGGCGCGGCGGGTAGAGCTTGCCTGTCATATCGCCGAGCGCCAATCGACCGGGCCGGCCAGAGGTTGACACCGCACAATCGGTTATTCATGCACCATTCAGCGCCGTGCTGGAACAATGCGGATGTCTCGAACATTGACATCCGGCGAAATCCGCCCGGCAAATGGTCAAGTCCGGTTCATGTTATTCGGTTTCTCAGGAGGAAGCCCGTGAAGAAAGTTCTGGTGTCCGTTGCGGCACTTTGCGCCCTGTTCGTGGCGCCGTCGATTGCGGATGCGGCCGTGCGCGGGGTTGCCACGACCAATGTCAACATGCGGTCCGGGCCAAGCACCGGCTATCCGGCCGTCGACGTCATTCCGGTCGGCGCGCCGGTCACGATCTATGGCTGCATGAGCAGCGTCAACTGGTGCGACGTCGCCTTCGTCGGCGGACGCGGTTGGGTGTCGGGCAATTACGTGCAGGCGACCTATCGTTCCAACCGAGTCTATGTTGCCCCCGACTATTACGAGGGCCTCGGCATTCCGATGGTCACGTTTGACGTCGGCAACTATTGGGGGCGTTACTATCGCAACCGCGACTTCTATCGTGATCGCGATCGTTGGGACCGCTACGACTGGAGGCGCGACGCGCGGCTTCCGCCGCCTCCGCCTGCGCCGCCACGCTGGGATCGTTACGGTGACCCGCGTTGGGATCGGGATCGCAGCTGGAGCCCGGGAGACCCCCAGCCGCCCCGTCCGCCGGTCTGGCGCGGCGACCGTGACCGTTTCTACCGGGACCCCGGTTGACCTAGCCCGCTGCAGTGGTTCGACCGCTGGCCCATTCAGGAATTCAAAAGGCCGCCTTCGGGTGGCCTTTTTTGTATCCGCATTGCGACACGCTGCCGCCGAAGCGTACCGTTCGGCCATGTTCTGACCATTGCGCCTTTTCAGCCTTTTCGATAAGAGACCCCGCAACTCGATAATCCTGTCATAAACGACGGGATTGCGAGGCGGTTTGAAAGCAGGCGCCCAAGGCTCCCGAGCCTCTTGGCGAAACAGTGGTTTTTGTCGGTATGGCTCGCATCGTCATGAAATTCGGCGGCACTTCGGTCGCCAATCTCGAACGCATTCACAACGTCGCGCGCCATGTGAAACGTGAGGTAGAGGCCGGGCACGAGGTCGCAGTCGTCGTCTCCGCCATGTCCGGCAAGACCAACGAGCTTGTCGGCTGGGTCCAGGACATGCCGAAGGTTTCCGGCGCCAATTCGCCTTTTTACGATGCGCGCGAATATGACGCTGTCGTCGCATCCGGCGAACAGGTGACGTCCGGCATCCTTGCCATTGCGCTGCAGTCGATGGGCATCAATGCCCGGTCCTGGCAGGGCTGGCAGATCCCGATCCGCACCGACAGCGCCCATGGCGCAGCAAGGATCATGGAGATCGACGGTTCCGAGATCGTCAAGCGGATGGGCGAGGGCCAGGTGGCCGTGGTCGCGGGTTTCCAGGGGCTCGGCCCCGACAACCGGATCGCGACGCTCGGCCGCGGCGGTTCCGACACGTCGGCGGTGGCGATCGCGGCCGCGGTCAAGGCCGACCGCTGCGATATCTACACGGATGTCGACGGCGTCTACACGACCGACCCGCGCATCGTGCCCCAGGCGCGGCGCATGAAGAAGGTCTCCTTCGAGGAAATGCTCGAAATGGCATCGCTCGGCTCGAAGGTTCTGCAGGTGCGCTCGGTCGAGCTCGCCATGGTCCACAAGGTCCGCACCTTCGTGCGCTCCAGTTTCGAGGATCCCGATGCACCGGGCATGGGCGACCTTTTGAACCCGCCCGGTACTTTGATTTGCGACGAGGAAGAAATCGTGGAACAGGAAGTCGTCACCGGCATCGCCTATGCCAAGGATGAAGCGCAGATCTCGCTCCGGCGCCTTGCCGACCGGCCGGGCGTATCGGCTGCGATCTTCGGCCCGCTTGCCGAAGCGCATATCAATGTCGACATGATCGTGCAGAACACGTCGGAAGACGGCTCGCGCACCGACATGACCTTCACGGTGCCGTCCGGCGACGTGCAGAAGGCCATGAAGGTGCTCGACGACAACAAGGAAAAGATCGGCTTCGATGTCGTCCAGACCGAATCAGGCCTGGCGAAAGTGTCGGTGATCGGCATCGGCATGCGCAGCCATGCCGGCGTTGCCGCGCACGCTTTCAAGGCACTTGCCGAAAAATCCATCAACATCAAGGCGATCACCACCTCGGAAATCAAGATTTCGATCCTGATCGACGGTGCTTATTCGGAACTCGCTGTTCGGACTTTGCATTCCGCTTACGGTCTCGATAAGAGTTGAGAATGAACCGTTTAGACGCGCCGGCAGTCATGGGCGCCGTCTTGCGGCTGGGGTGACCTCGTTTCGGGAGAACATAGGCGATGAGAGACCTGTCGGCAGGTCCGCGCGTTCTGTTGAAGCGGCTGCGCGAATTGATGGCGGAGCCGCTCGAGCCACAGGAGCGCCTTGACCGGATCGTCCGCCAGATCGCCAGCAACATGGTGGCCGAAGTCTGCTCGGTCTATGTGCTCCGCTCCGACGGCGTTCTCGAACTCTACGCGACCGAAGGTCTCAACAAGGAGGCGGTCCACACCTCGCAGCTGAAGATGGGCCAGGGCCTCGTCGGCACGATCGCCGCCTCCGCCCAGCCGCTCAATCTTTCGGATGCGCAGGCGCATCCGGCCTTCCGCTATCTCCCCGAAACCGGCGAAGAGATCTACCATTCCTTCCTCGGCGTGCCGATCCTGCGGGCTGGCCGCACGCTTGGCGTTCTCGTCGTCCAGAACAAGGCGAGCCGCAACTATCGCGAGGATGAGGTCGAGGCGCTTGAAACCACGGCGATGGTGATCGCCGAGATGATCGCCACCGGCGAGCTCAAGAAGATCACCAGGCCCGGCCTCGAACTGGACCTGACGCGTGCCATCACGATCGAGGCCGACGCCTATAACGAGGGCATCGGCCTCGGCCATGTGGTTCTGCACGAACCGCGTATCGTCGTCACCAATCTCCTGAATGAAGATGCGGAGAAGGAAGTCACGCGGCTGGCGGAAGCGCTCGGGTCCCTGCGCATCTCGATCGACGACATGCTGTCGCGTCGGGAAGTCTCCCAGGAAGGCGAGCATCGCGAGGTGCTCGAAACCTACCGGATGTTCGCCCACGACCAGGGCTGGGTCCGCCGCATGGAAGAGGCGATCCACAACGGGCTGACGGCGGAAGCCGCGGTCGAGAAGGTCCAGAGCGACACCAAGGCGCGGATGATGCGCCTGACCGATCCCTATCTGCGCGAGCGGATGCATGATTTCGACGATCTGGCCAACCGGCTTCTGCGCCAGTTGACGGGCTTTTCCGGCCGCGCTTTCGACGAAGGTTTCCCGACGGACGCCATCATTCTCGCCCGCGCCATGGGTGCCGCCGAGCTGCTCGACTATCCGCGCGCCAGCCTGCGCGGCCTGGTGCTCGAAGACGGCGCAGTGACGAGCCATGTGGTGATCGTCGCGCGCGCGATGGGCATTCCGGTCGTGGGACAGGCGGCGGGCGTGGTGGCGCTTGCCGAAAACGGTGATGCGATCATCATCGATGGCGACGACGGCCAGCTTCACCTGCGGCCGGTCCTCGACCTGCAGAAGGCCTACGAGGAAAAGGTACGCCTGCGGGCCCGTCGCCAGGAACAGTTCAGGGCGCTCCGAGACGTCGAGCCGCTGACCAAGGACGGCAAGCGCATCAGCCTGCAGATGAATGCCGGCCTGCTGGTCGATCTGCCGCAGCTTGTCGAATCCGGCGCGGATGGCATCGGCCTGTTCCGCACCGAACTGCAGTTCATGATCGCCTCGACCATGCCGAAGCTCGAGGAGCAGGAGAGCTTCTACCGCAACGTGATCAAGCAAGCGGCGGGCCGGCCGGTGACGTTCCGGACGCTCGACATCGGCGGCGACAAGGTCGTCTCCTATTTCCGGGCCCAGGAAGAAGAAAATCCGGCGCTCGGCTGGCGGGCGATCCGCCTGTCGCTCGACCGGCCCGGGCTTCTGCGCACCCAGCTTCGGGCGCTGCTCAGGGCAGCCGCCGGCGCCGAGCTCAAGATGATGCTGCCGATGGTGACCGAGGTTTCGGAAATCCATGCGGTGCGCGAGCTCATGCAGAAGGAAGTGCAGCATCTTTCGAAATTCGGCCACAGCCTGCCGCGCAAGCTGCAGTTCGGGGCGATGCTCGAAGTGCCGGCGCTGATGTGGCAGCTCGACGAACTGATGGCGGAAGTGGATTTCGTCTCGGTTGGCTCGAACGACCTGTTCCAGTTCACGATGGCGGCCGACCGCGGCAACGCTCGGGTTTCCGACCGTTTCGACAATCTCGGCAAGCCGTTCCTGCGCATTCTGCGCGATATCGCGCGGGCCGGCGAACGCAACAAGACGGTGGTGACGCTGTGCGGCGAGATGGCGGGCAAACCGCTTTCGGCCATGGCACTGCTCGGGGTCGGCTTCCGCTCGGTTTCCATGTCCCCGACCTCGATCGGGCCGGTCAAGGCAATGCTGCTCGGGCTTGACATCGACCAGCTGTCGGCAGAATTGAACGCGGCGCTCGACGATACAAGGTCGTCGGAGCCGATCCGCGCGCTGCTTGTGCGGTTCGCCGCGGCCAACAATATTCCGGTTTGATGATTGAATGATGGCTATTGGTCGAGCTATGTGCTCTCACCGTCATCCTCGGTCCACGGATCACGTCCGAGGATTTCTCCAGGATCTGCTACCTATCGGCGTGGATAGATCCCCGGGACAGGCCCGAGGATGACGAACGGCATAGTTGGAGTTTTATAATTGGCGAAGCTTCCTGTCGAAAAGATGCGCGAGCTGGAACGCCGGTTCGGCGAGATCGAGGCGCGCATGGCGGAAGGCCCTGCCGCCGATGTCTATGTGAAGCTGGCATCCGAATATTCCGAACTGCAGCCGGTGGTGCGCAAGATCCGCGAATACCAGAAGACGGTCGACGAAGTGGCCGATCTCAGAGCCATGCTCTCCGACAAGGCGACCGACCGCGAGATGCACGAGCTTGCGGAAATGGAGCTGCCGGAGGCCGAGGAGCGGCTCGAGGGGCTCGAAAAGGACATGCAGCTTCTGCTGCTGCCGAAGGACGCGGCCGACGAGAGGAGTGCGATTCTCGAAATCCGGGCCGGCACCGGCGGCAACGAGGCCGCACTTTTCGCCGGCGACCTGTTCCGTATGTATGAGCGTTATGCGTCGACCAAGGGCTGGAAGGTGGAGGTGCTGTCGGCCAGCGAAGGCGAAGCGGGCGGTTACAAGGAAATCATCGCGACGGTCACCGGGCGCGGCGTCTTCTCCAAGCTGAAGTTCGAATCCGGCGTGCACCGGGTGCAGCGCGTGCCCGATACGGAGGCGAGCGGCCGCATCCACACGTCGGCTGCGACCGTCGCCGTAATGCCGGAAGCCGAAGAGATCGACATCGAAATCAGGCCGGAAGATATCCGCATCGATACGATGCGCTCGTCGGGCGCCGGCGGCCAGCACGTCAACACCACGGACTCGGCCGTGCGCATCACCCACATGCCGAGCGGCATCGTGGTGACCAGCTCGGAAAAATCGCAGCACCAGAACCGCGCCAAGGCGATGCAGGTACTGCGGACCCGTCTCTACGACATGGAGCGCCAGAAGGCAGACAACGAACGATCCGCCGACCGCAAGAGCCAGGTCGGTTCCGGCGACCGTTCCGAGCGCATCCGCACCTACAATTTTCCGCAGGGGCGGGTAACCGATCACCGCATCAACCTGACGCTCTACAAGCTCGACCGGATGATGGAAGGCGATATCGACGAAGTGGTCGATGCGCTGATTTCCGACTACCAGGCCGGCCAGCTGGCGCAGCTCGGCGAGCAACAGGGATGACGATACTTTCCGCAGCCGTCGCGGATGCCAGATCCAGGTTTTCGGCGGTGGGCCTGCCGGATGCGGCCATCGAGGCGCGGCTGCTGATCGGCGGGCTGCTCGGGCTTTCGAGCACCGAAGTCTTTACCGGCGGCGACCGGCTGCTGACGGAGGAAGAAACCTTCCGGATTTCGAAAGCGGTCGAGCGCCGCTTGAAACGGGAGCCGGTGCACCGCATATTAGGATCACGTGAATTCCACGGCATGGAGCTCCTCATTTCGAAGGAAACGCTGGAGCCGCGCCCGGACACCGAAATCCTGGTGGATTCGATGCTTGCCTATGTGAGGCAGATTGTCGCAGACAAGGGTTTTGCGCGTATTCTCGATCTTGGGACCGGCACCGGCGCGATCGTTCTCGCGCTCCTCAAGGAGAGCCCGGAGGCTCAAGGGATCGGCAGCGATATCTCGGAGGATGCCCTGCTGACGGCGACAGAAAATGCCGCCCGGTTGGGAATGTCCGAAAGATTTCAGGCGATCCGCAGCCATTGGTTCGACGCAATTTCAGGGTGTTTCGACATAATCGTGTCAAATCCGCCCTATATACGAAGCGATGTTATCCCCGCACTGGAACCGGAAGTCCGGGATTTTGATCCGCTGGCAGCGCTAGATGGAGGTCCGGATGGGCTCGAAGCCTATCGCGCGATTGCAGCGAGTGCGGGAGATTTCCTCGAAAAAGACGGCGTTATCGGCGTCGAGATCGGGTTCGATCAGAAGGAAACCGTGAGCGCGATTTTCCGTGTCGCCGGCTTTACGCTGGCGGAAGCGGTGCGCGACTACGGCGATAATGATCGGGTTCTCGTATTTACCGTGAATCATCCTTGATTTTGCAGGCAAAAGAAAAGGCTTGGATTCCCGGAGGAAGCGGGATAGCTTGCAGATACGCACTGGGACGGCTGGGAATGAACAGCGATTCGTTCGGGTTACAGGGCAACCCTTTGATCCATCTCTTTTCGAAGAGTTGCGAAGGTTGAACAATTCCCGGTGCGTGAATCAGTTAATTTGACTTTCACAAGCGGCAGGACGCTTTGATCGGCCTGTGCGCGGCACGCGAAGTCTTGTTCGGCTCTGTCCGACAGGCCGCGTGGCCCCTTATCAGCGAAGACAGAGAATTGGTGAAAGATAGATGAGGCCAGGACAGCAGAACAAACGCGGTCGAGGTCGCGGCAGTAACAATAATAACAATAGCGGCGGCGGCGGAAATAACAACTTCAACCGCAAGGGCGGCAATCCTCTTAGCCGCACCTATGATAGCTCCGGACCGGATGTGAAGATCCGCGGAACCGCCCAGCATATCGCCGAGAAGTATAGTCAGCTCGCCCGTGATGCCCAAAGCTCCGGCGACCGCGTGATTGCGGAGAACTATCTCCAGCACGCCGAACACTACAACCGCATCATTGCCGCCGCACAGGCGCAGATGCAGGACAGGTTCCAGCACGACAATCGTGGCGACTATCAGGATCGGGACGGCAACGTTCAGGATCAGGACGACATGGACAATAATGAGGGCGAGGACAGCGGTTACTCGCAACAGCCGTCCATGGACGAAGCGCCGCAACCCCAGCCGCAGGCTCAGCACCAGCAGCCTCGCCGGGAACAGCGCGAGCCTCGCGAGCAGCGGGAACCCCGTGAACAACGGGAGCCCCGCGAACAGCGTGACCAGCAGCGCGAACGCCCCCGCCGCGAAAATCGTCCGGAACAGCCGGCCGTCGCGGCGGTTCCGACCCAGGTCGCAGCACCTCAGCCAGTCGCTCCGGTCGTTGATGGTTCCGGTCCGCAACCGGTGATCGAAGGCACGCCTGCGGAAGTGGCGGTCGAGGAAGAGGCGCAGGCAGAAGCCGCTCCGCGCCGCCGCCGCGCCGCCGGCAGCCGTCCGCGTCGTCCGCGTCGTGGCGAAGGCGCCGGTGAAGAGGGCGGTTCCGAAGGCGAGGCCTCGGGCGACGGCTCGCAGCCGGCCCTGGCGGATGCCGCTTCGGAATAAGCCCACGGGCGGGAATAACCCAGATCAAGAAGGCCGCTCGGGAAACCGGGCGGCCTTTTTCATTGAGCAAGAATAACCCATCTGCTTCAGATGTGGGCCTTGCGCCGTTCGCGGGCGGCGCGGGCAAGGTCTTCGAGCACCGTGACGGATGTTTCCCAGTCGATGCAGCCGTCGGTGATGCTCTGGCCGTAGGTGAGCGACTTGCCGGGCACCAGATCCTGGCGGCCGCCGATGATATTGCTCTCGATCATCATGCCCTTGATGGCCATGTTGCCGGCAGCGATCTGCGTCGCGACGTTCTTCACGACCAGCGGCTGGTTCATCGGATCCTTGCCGCTGTTGGCATGGCTGGCGTCGATGAGGATGCGTGGCTCCAAACCGCGTTTTACCGCCTCCCTGGAAACGGCCTCGACATCGGCCGCCTCGTAGTTCGGCCGCTTGCCGCCGCGAAGGATGACGTGGCAATCCTCGTTGCCGGTCGTCGTGGCGATTGCGGCCCGGCCGTCCTTGGTCACCGCCGGAAAATGGTGCGTCTGCGAGGCGGCCAGTATGGCATCGAGCGCCACCGCGACGCCGCCATCGGTGCCGTTCTTGAAGCCGATCGGGCAGGAGAGGCCTGACGCGAGCTGGCGGTGCACCTGGCTTTCGGTCGTCCGCGCGCCGATCGCGCCCCAGCTGACGAGGTCGGCGATATATTGCGGCGTGATCGTATCGAGGAATTCGCAGCCCGCCGGAAGACCCATCGCATTGATGTCCAGAAGAAGCTGCCGGGCGATCCGCAAACCCTCTTCGATCCGGTAGCTGCCGTCGAGATGCGGGTCGTTCATCAGGCCCTTCCAGCCGACGGTGGTGCGCGGTTTTTCGAAATAGACGCGCATGACGATTTCGAGATCGCCATTGAAACGTCGTCGCTGTTCTTCCAGCCGGGCCGCATAGTCCCTCGCCGCGACCGGGTCGTGGATGGAGCAGGGACCAATAACGACGATCAGCCGATCGTCCTCATTATCAAGGATGCGATGAACGATGTCGCGCGTCCGGGTGACGGTTTCGGTGACCGCATCATCGCGCGGGATTTCGGCGATGATGTCGGCGGGCATGGTCAGCGGGGTGAGCTCGACGATACGGCGATCATCGACAGTATTCGCGGGATTGGCATTCGGCACGGGCATGGCTCCTGTTTGGTCATACCGTGCGGAATTGAAAAAGCCGCCAGGTAGACTAGCGGCTTGAGGGAATGTCGTTGCGTCGAAATCAGCTACGCACGGACCCGCATCCGCTGGGGAAAGCGGTAGCTATAAAATCGCGAGGCGTGGGTGGACGTGAATGACATGGGGTTTCTCTATTCGCTCGACCGCGGATTGTCACGCGGAAATTTGTGACGTCTTCTGCCGACGGATTTTGACCTTCTGAACTCTTTAAACACGAGAATCCGCTTACCATATCTCCAGCAACGCCGAGATTTCGGCAGGGCTTGCCTTTGAGGGAGCTCAATCTCAATCATCGGTTCGTGCCGTATCATGGGCGGGTCGATCACTGGAGGTATCACAATGAACATCGAAAAATACTCCGAGCGCGTCCGCGGTTTCCTGCAGTCGGCTCAGACCCAGGCTTTGGCTTCGGGCCACCAGCAGTTCACGCCCGAACATGTGCTGAAGGTGCTGCTCGACGACGATCAGGGCATGGCGTCCTCGCTCATCGATCGCGCCGGCGGCAACGCCAAGGAAGCGCGCATTGCCAATGACGCCGCACTCGCCAAGCTTCCCAAGGTTTCCGGCGGCGGTGGCGAGATTTATCTCTCCCAGCCGCTCGCCAAGGTTTTTTCGACCGCGGAAGAGGCCGCCAAGAAGGCCGGCGACAGTTTCGTCACTGTCGAACGCCTGTTGCTGGCACTTGTCATCGAAAGCTCGGCTTCGACATCCGCGACCTTGAAGAAGGCCGGCGTGACGGCGCAGGGATTGAACCAGGTCATCAATGATATCCGCAAGGGACGCACTGCCGACGGCGCCAATGCCGAGGCCGGTTTCGAGGCCCTGAAGAAATATGCGCGGGATCTCACGGCGGAAGCCCGTGACGGCAAGCTCGATCCGGTGATCGGCCGCGACGACGAAATCCGCCGCACGATCCAGGTTCTCTCCCGCCGCACCAAGAACAATCCGGTGCTGATCGGCGAACCCGGCGTCGGCAAGACGGCGATCGCCGAGGGCCTGGCGCTGCGCATCATCAACGGCGACGTGCCGGAAAGCCTGAAAGACAAGAAGCTGATGGCGCTCGACATGGGTGCCCTGATCGCCGGCGCGAAATATCGCGGCGAGTTCGAGGAGCGCCTGAAGAGCGTGCTCAACGAGGTTCAGTCGGAAAACGGCGAGATCATCCTGTTCATCGACGAGATGCACACGCTGGTCGGGGCCGGCAAGTCCGACGGGGCGATGGACGCTTCCAACCTCCTGAAGCCGGCGCTTGCCCGCGGCGAACTGCATTGCGTCGGTGCGACCACGCTCGACGAATATCGCAAGCACGTGGAAAAGGATCCCGCACTTGCCCGTCGTTTCCAGCCTGTCATGGTCGAGGAGCCGACGGTCGAGGATACGATCTCGATCCTGCGCGGGCTGAAGGAAAAATATGAGCAGCACCATAAGGTTCGGATCTCGGATTCGGCCCTGGTCGCGGCTGCGACGCTGTCCAACCGCTACATTACCGACCGGTTCCTGCCCGACAAGGCGATCGACCTGATGGACGAAGCCGCTTCGCGGCTGCGCATGCAGGTGGATTCCAAACCTGAAGAGCTCGATGAACTCGACCGGCGCATCATGCAGCTGAAGATCGAGCGCGAAGCCCTGAAGAAGGAAACCGACAGCGCTTCGGCCGACCGGCTGCAGCGGCTGGAAAGCGAAGTCACCTCGCTCGAGGAGCAGGCGGATGCGCTGACGGCCCGCTGGCAGGCGGAAAAGCAGAAGCTCGGCCTTGCCGCCGATCTCAAGAAGCAGCTCGATGAGGCCCGCAATGAATTGGCGACGGCCCAGCGCAAGGGCGAGTTCCAGCGTGCCGGGGAGCTTACCTATGGCGTGATCCCCGAGCTGGAAAAGCGTCTCGTGGAAGCCGAAGCCCAGGACAGCTCGACCAATGCCATGGTGCAGGAAGTCGTGAACCCGGATGCGATCGCCCATGTGGTGTCGCGCTGGACCGGCATTCCGGTCGACAAGATGCTGGAAGGCGAGCGCGACAAGCTGCTGAGGATGGAAGACGAACTGGCGAAATCCGTCGTTGGCCAGGGCGATGCGGTTCAGGCCGTCTCGCGCGCGGTTCGGCGTTCGCGCGCCGGCTTGCAGGATCCGAACCGGCCGATCGGCTCGTTCATTTTCCTCGGCCCGACCGGCGTCGGTAAGACAGAGCTGACTAAATCGCTCGCCCGCTTCCTGTTCGACGACGAAACCGCGATGGTGCGCATGGACATGTCGGAATACATGGAGAAGCACTCCGTGGCGCGGCTGATCGGTGCGCCTCCGGGCTATGTCGGTTATGACGAAGGCGGTGCGCTGACCGAAGCCGTCCGCCGCAAGCCCTACCAGGTCGTGCTGTTCGACGAGATCGAGAAGGCGCATCCTGATGTGTTCAACGTTCTCCTGCAGGTGCTCGACGACGGGCGCTTGACGGACGGGCAGGGCCGCACGGTCGACTTCAAGAACACGATGATCATCATGACCTCCAATCTCGGGGCGGAATACCTGACCGCTCTTCGCGAGGACCAGGATTCCGAAAGCGTGCGCGAGCAGGTGATGGATGTGGTGAAAGCCTCGTTCCGGCCTGAATTCCTCAACCGCGTCGACGAGATCATTCTGTTCCACCGCCTGAAGCGTAACGAGATGGGCGCGATCGTCGATATCCAGATGAAGCGGCTGCTGTCGCTTCTGGCGGAGCGGAAGATCAGCATCGATCTCGGTCCGGACGCCCGCGAATGGCTGGCCGACAAGGGTTACGACCCGGTCTATGGCGCGCGTCCGCTGAAGCGGGTGATCCAGAAGTTCGTGCAGGATCCGCTCGCAGAGCAGATTCTCGGCGGCCAGATCCCGGACGGCTCGGCCGTTGCGGTCTCGGCCGGTTCGGACCGGCTGCTGTTCCGGGTCAAACGGGTTGTGAGCGAAGCTGCGTAAGTCAGGCTGAACATTAAAAGCAGAACGGCGGCTCCGGCCGCCGTTTTCGTCTGCGGATCCGGCCTGGTAACAGCCTTAGCGGCTGGCGACCTCGTCGGCCGACTGGGTGTTGAGCAGCGTATCGATGCGCTTGCGTTCCTCTTCGAAACGGGCGAGCGCCTTGCCGTTCAGCGAATTGCCACCCGGCAGGCGGATCTTCATCGCATCGACCTTGGTGCCGTTGACGATCAGCTCGTAATGAAGGTGGGTGCCGGTCGACTGGCCGGTCGAGCCGACGTACCCGATCACCTGGCCCTGGGTGACCTTGGCGCCTTCGCGAATGCCCGGCGCGATCGCGCTCTGGTGATTGTAGGAGGAGACATAGCCATTGGCGTGGCGGATGAGCGTCTGGTTGCCGTAGCCGCCGGAATCCCAGCCAGCCTTTTCGACGACACCGTTGCCTGTGGCGATGATCGGCGTGCCGCGCGGGGCGGCCCAGTCGGTGCCGGTATGCATGAGGGCCTTGCCCAGGATCGGATGGCCGCGCATGCCGAAGCCGGAGGTCATGCGGCCGTTCGGAAGGGGGTTGCGCAGCAGGAACTGCCGGATGCTCTTGCCGTCCTCGTCGAAATAGTCGACCGAATTGTCGTCGGGGTTCTGGAAGCGGTAGAAGCGGCTCGTCGTGTCGCCGAAACGGGCGTTCACGTAGAGCAACTGGGAATCCTTGTTCGCCTGGCCCTTGTCGTCGGCGACCGAGAAGAAGGCCTCGATCTTGTCTGTCGGTTTCAGCTGGGCCTGCAGATCGACATTGCTGGCGAGCAGTTTCACCAGCGTGCCGGTCATCTCCTTGCTCATGCCGTAGGAGAGGGCGGCCCGGTAGATGCCGTCGTAGACGCGCGGCAGTTCGCGGCCCGCGAGGACCTGCGCCGGCTGCTCGCTGAAGGCAGAGGCGACCGCATCCAGCATCGGCGGCTCCCGGCCGTCAACGAAGCGGCCATGATCGTCGAGGGCGACGGTTACCCGGTGGTCGCCACGCCGATAGAGACTGGCGCGGACGACCAGAACCATGTCGCCTTCCTGGATGACGCCGATGCGCAGCACGTCGCCGACGGAAAGGTCGGCTTCGCCGAGGCGGGATTGCAGGTAGCCGGAAATCTCGCGGGCCTTGCCTTCCGGATAGCCGACCTCGGTCATCGCCTGGCTGACCGTTTCGACCTTGCGCACCGGAATGATGTCGTCGGCATATTCGCGGGTACGCGAGTTGATCGCCTCAGGCGTCGATACCGATATGTTTTCCTCGACGATGCGGGCAGAAAGACCGGCGGTGATATCGAGACCGCCGCCATCCTCCTTCGACGAGAAGCGTTGCGGATCGACATAATAGAGCGCCGAAAGCTGGGCGTTGCCGTCGCTGAGCACCGAACCGTTGGAGCGGACGTTCTCCTCGACCTCCTCCAGCGTCATCGCCTGCGCGAAGGCGTACATGTTGCCCTTGACGGGGAAGGCGACGGTCTGGAGACTGACTTCGGATTCGACGTTCGACCCGTAGATGACGCCGGCACGCGCGGCAGGCGGCGGGGGCGTTTCGCTCGACGAGAAGATCGTCATCGGATCGAAGTTCGGATAATCTTCCTGCGCCACGTGGTTTGCCGCAAGATTCATCTTCACATGCGCGAAGGGCTTGCGGCGGACGACTTCCTTATTGCCCTCGTGCACGACCGTCGAGACTTCCATCACCTTCCGGTCGGTCGGCATGGCGACGATATTGCCGCCGAGCAGCCGCTTGCCGCGTGAGGCGGCATCCGCATCGTTCGTCGGGATGGAGGCGGAGGCTTCGGCCGGGATCGCAAGCTGCTGGCGACCGTCGAGGGCGGCAAACAAAGCAACGCCCATCAGGATAGAAGATGTAATGCCCGTCAGAAACGTGCCGGAAAGCCAACGCAACGAAATCTCACGTCGATCCGGAGCACGACGGCCGTCGGCGAGGATCGGCGGTTCGTTGCCGAGCGAGCGGATCATGCTGCGGGCCGTCATCATGCCAGTCTAAGCCAGTCCCTGATACTCGTTATTGCCGTAGGCAGTTTTTATACTGCCTGCGGGACCTTGGGCCAAACATGTGCCCCTTTCAGCCTGGAGAGTCAAATCAGTCACGTTGCAAACGCGTACACCGCCCGAGACGTCTTTTCGATTCCCTGCTGGGACCGTGGTAACCATGAGAATGTGAATTTGTCGGGGCGGTTTTGGGGCAGGGACCAAAAGGGTGGTGTTTCTGCCCGTCGCAAGGGCTCGAAAGTCCCCGGAAAAGCACATTTTGAATGATTCTTCGGAAATTATGATTATATATCAATTGCTTGTCGCTTTTCTCGATTTTTCTGATTCATCCCTGTTGACTTGAAAGAGGGGTTCCTTCTATAACCCGCTCACTGAACGAGGGCGGCGGCGCTGCTGGCGACGACGACTTTCGTTCTTCAGAAATCACTGATTGATTGGCGCATGCTGGTTGGGACCGGGTTACGGTTTGGTCTCTGGAAGCGGTGCTGTTCGGGAAGTTTTGACGGTTTGGCCATTTGGTTTTGAAGCGTCGGTTATTTGACAATTGAAGATGAGAAGAAAGAGAAACGTGGTCGGCGGTTTTCGCGGATTGGGCTTTAGGGCTTGATCTATGGAAGACAAATGACGGTCACGTTTTGAACAAGAGAACACCTGATCGTGGGCGCAGTGATGCGGACATGATCAAAGTGAGTTCTCGTCGATTCAGAACAAGAGTGATTAGTCGGATTGGATTCTCAACTTGAGAGTTTG
>NZ_JAGIPG010000006.1 GCF_017877055.1 Neorhizobium galegae
TGATTTCTGAAGAACGAAAGTCGTCGTCGCCAGCAGCGCCGCCGCCCTCGTTCAGTGAGCGGGTTATAGAAGGAACCCCTCTTTCAAGTCAACAGCCTTGTTTTCGATTTTTCGAGAAATCGAACAAACTTCTGTTTTTAAACGATAATCTCCGAATTTCTGGGATCCTGGGGCGTTAATATTCGTTAACTGCTCTCCTTAAGGGGCTCTTCATCGACCGTGGAACCGGTTCCCCGGTGGAAACCGTCATTCCTTCCATTCTTGTGCCGCCGCGGCAAAACATGCGATACCACAATGCCCCCGAAACTCTCTGGAAAGTGGTCCCCGTGCGCGTTCTCTCCGATGCCTTCATTCCCGAATTGCCGAACCCCTATCGCGGCAAGGTACGCGAGAACTACGATCTGCCGGACGGCAGCCGCATCATCATCGCAACCGATCGCCTCAGCGCCTTCGACCGCATCCTGACCGCGATCCCCGACAAGGGACATGTCCTGACCCAGACCGCGCGTTACTGGTTCGAGGCGACAAAGGACATCTGCCCCAACCATGTGATCGCCTATCCGGACCCGAATGTGGTGATCGGCAAGCGGCTCGACATCCTGCCCGTCGAGATCGTCGTGCGCGGTTATCTCGCCGGCACGACCGGCACGTCGCTGCTCACCCTCTATAAGAAGGGAGAGCGGACCATGTACGGGCTCGATCTTCCCGATGGCCTCAAGGACAACGAAATCCTGCCCGCACCGGTGATCACCCCGACCAGCAAGGCCTTCGACGGCGGCCACGACGAACCCCTGACACCGAGAGAGATTGTCGAGCAGGGACTTCTGACCGCCGAACAATGGACAACCCTCTCCCGTTATGCGCTCGCGCTTTTTGCGCGCGGCCAGGAGCTGGCGGCGAAACGCGGCCTGATCCTCGTCGACACCAAATACGAATTCGGCACGGATGCCGACGGCACTATCATTCTCGCCGACGAGATCCACACGCCGGACAGCAGCCGCTACTGGATCGCCGACAGCTACGACGAGGCCTTCCGAAACGGCACGCGGCCGAAGAGTTTCGACAAGGATTTCATCCGCGCCTGGGTGGTCGAGCGCTGCGACCCCTATAAGGATGAGATCCCGGCGATCCCGGCCGAGCTCGTCGAGGAGACCGCCAAGGTCTATCGCACGGCCTACGAGACGATCACCGGCGAGACTTTCGTGCCCGATACCCGCGGCGCGACCGTGCTCGACCGTATCCGCCAAAATCTGGCACCCTATTTCAGCACACGTTGAACAATTGGCCGGGAAAACCGGTCCGGCATTATGGCGAGGACAAAGTGCGCAGACCGAGACGCAAGGCGGAAGAAACGCGGGAAGATATCCTCAACACGGCTGAATCTCTGTTCCGTGAACGGGGGATCGCCAAATGCTCGATCGCCGACATCGCCCACGCACTGCATATGTCGCCCGCCAACATCTTCAAGCACTTTCATTCCAAGGCCTCGCTGGCGGATGCGATCTGCGACCGGCATATCAGCCGCATGATTGGCCGGTTCGAAACGCTCGACGAGCCGGCACCGGCGCCCGAGCGGCTGACAATCTTCGTTCGCAAGCTGATGGAGGCGCATCTCCAGGATCTTCGCGACACTCCCTTCCTGTTCGAGATGATCTTCCTGATGTCGGAGGCGGATCTTCCGAGCGGCCAGCATTACAAGCAGCTGATCGAGAACCTGTTCACCGATCTCATCCGGCAAGGGGTTGAGAGCGGCGTCTACCAATGTCCGGACCCGCAGGCGATCAGCCCGCACGTGGCGGCCGCCTTTGCCGGCGTGCTCCATCCGGTCCTTCTGGCCAAGACCGACGAGGCGGAATTGCACGATCGTTGCGATGGCCTTGCCAGACTTGTGAATGCTGCGCTGCAAAATCCCCTTGCAAAGTGACGATTATATATTTACGTCACTTTCCTGACTGCGACCCAGCCGTGGAATATTTGGTTAATCTCCATTTCGACCACCACTGTTGCGACCGCTTGAGACGGGCTAGTCTCCCGACTTGCGCCCCGGCACATCTTGTCTGTCGTGGCGATTACCCAGACGCTTGCTTGGATGACGCCATGACCGGACGCAAACTGATACTCTCCCTGCTCCTTTCCGCAGCGCTCGCTGCCTGCAGCGATTCGGGCCAGACGCCGGCAGGCAACGGTGCGGCAGGCGGCGCTCCGCAGCGTCCGCCGCAGCCGGTCAGCGTGGTGATCATGAAGAAGTCCGAGCAGCCGATCACGGCTGTCCTTCCTGGCCGGGCTACACCATTCCAGATCGCCGACATCCGCCCGCGCGTCACCGGGGAGATCAATCAGATCGCCTTCAAACAGGGCAACGAGGTCAAGGCCGGAGACCTTCTCTACAAGATCGAGGACAGCACCTATGCAGCCGAGGTCGCCCAGGCGAAGGCGACCGTCTCGAAGGCGCAAGCCAGCATTCCGAGCGCCCAGGCGAACCTTTCCCGCTATGAGCGGCTGGTCAACAGCGGTGCGACGCAGATCGAATATGAGAGTGCGCGGGTGACCCTTCTCCAGGCACAGGCGGATGTCGAACAGGCGAATGCCGCGCTCAACGCCGCCCAGATCAATCTGGACCTGACCGAGATCCGCGCGCCCTTCGACGGCGTCACGTCGATCTCCAATGTCAGCATCGGCAATATCGTCACCGCCAACCAGACGACGGCGCTGACGACGCTCCGCCGCCTCGATCCGATCTACATCGACCTGATCGATTCCAGCACGAACCTACTGGAACTGCGCTCGGCCATGGCCTCCGGCCGCTTGAGCGGCGATCCGCGCAAGGCGGATATCAGGCTGACCCTGGAAGACGGAACGGACTACCCCCTGACCGGCAAGCTCGACATGGCCGATATGGCCGTCAGTGAAACGACCGGCACCTACCAGATCCGCGCGCTCTTCGATAACCCCGAGGACATGATCCTGCCGGGCACCTATGTGCGCGCCACCGTCACCCTCGGCAACGAGAGCGGCTATCTGATCCCTCAGCGCGCCGCGACGCGCAATGCCCGCGGCGAGCTTTCCGCCAAGTTTGTCACAACCGACGGCAAGGTGGAGACCCGCATCTTCCCGACCAGCAGCGTCTCCGGCAACAGCTGGCTTGTCACCCAGGGTGTAACCGACGGCGATCGCCTGGTCGTCGACGGCTTCCAGTGGATCGCCGATGGCGCCACTGTCCAGCCGGTCGAGGCGACGGTTGACGACAAGGGTTTCGTCGTCGAGGCGCCGAAACCGGCCGCGGCAAAGCCGTGAAGGTCCCGGCAGAAACGATCATGACGAAACGCGGCAAGGAATAATCTGAATGGCCAAGTTCTTTATCCGGCGACCGGTCTTCGCCTGGGTCATCGCGATCGTCATCATGCTCGGCGGCGCGCTCGCCATCGCGACGCTCTCGATTTCGCAATATCCCGACATCGCGCCGACCACGGTCAGGATAACGGCAAGCTACAACGGTGCAAGCGCCGAGACCGTCGAGAAATCGGTGACGACGATCATCGAGGACGGCATGACCGGCCTCGACGACCTCACCTATATGACGTCGTCCTCCTCGACCGGCCGCGCGACAGTCACGCTGACCTTCGGCAGCAGCGTCCTTCCGGACATTGCCCAGGTGCAGGTGCAGAACAAGCTGCAGCTCGTGCAATCCCAGCTGCCCGACGTGGTTCAGCAGGCGGGCATCGAGGTTTCCCGGTCGACATCGAGCATCCTGATGGTCGGCGCCCTGGTTTCGACGGACAAGAAGCGAAGCTCCGTGGATCTCGGCGACCTGTTTTCCACGCAGATCGAGGATCAGGTCAAGCGCCTGGAAGGCGTCGGCAGCATCGACATCTTCGGGTCCGGCTACGCGATGCGTGTCTGGCTCGATCCCTACAAGCTTCAGAAATACCAGCTGACGCCCGCGGATGTGACGTCCGCGATCCAGTCCCAGAACACGCAGGTTTCCGTTGGCGCCCTGGGTGGCCTTCCGGCCAAGGCGGAGCAACAGCTGACGGTCACCATGACCGCGCAAAGCCAGCTGACGACGGTGGACGATTTCGAGCGGATCATCCTGAAGGTTGAACAGGACGGCGCGACTGTGCGCCTCAGCGATGTCGCCCGCGTCGAGATCGGTGAAGAGAGTTATGGCGGCGGTTCCCGCCAGAACGGTCTGCCGTCCACGGGTTTCGCGGTGAACCTCGCGACCGGCGCCAATGCTCTCGACACCGCCGCACGCGTCAGGGAAGCGCTGACCGCCATTGGACCCCATCTTCCGGATGGTGTGGAGATCACCTATCCCTACGACACGACGCCCTTTGTGCAGCTTTCGATCGAGAAGGTCGTCCACACGCTCATTGAAGCGATCATCCTGGTTTTCGTCGTCCTGCTCATCTTCCTGCAAAATCTGCGTGCAACGCTGATCCCGATGATTGCGGTGCCCGTCGTCCTGCTCGGCACGTTCGGGGTGCTGGCGATAACCGGCTATTCCATCAACACACTGACGATGTTCGCGATGGTTCTGGCCATCGGCCTTCTCGTCGACGATGCCATCGTCGTCGTCGAAAACGTCGAACGCATCATGGACGAAGAGGGGCTGAGCCCGCTCGAAGCGACCGAAAAATCCATGGGCGAGATCACCGGCGCCATCATCGGTATCGCGCTCGTCCTGACGGCCGTGTTCATCCCGATGGCCTTTTTCGGCGGCTCGACCGGCATCATCTACCGGCAGTTCTCGATTACCATCGTATCGGCCATGCTGCTCTCGGCACTGGTCGCCATCGTGCTGACGCCGGCGCTTTGCGCCACCATGCTGAAGCCGATCGATCACCACAAGAAACGTCGCGGCATCGGCGCCCTGTTCAATCGTGGTTTCGACCGCTCGACCCGGGGTTATGTCAGCACCATCGGATATCTTCTGAAGCGCCCGTTCCGTGTGATGCTGGTGTTCCTGCTGGTGATCGGCGGCTGCGCCTGGCTTTTCACGAAGCTTCCGAATTCGTTCCTTCCGCAGGAAGACCAGGGCGTTCTGCTGACCATTATCCAGACGCCCGTCGGCGCCACCACGCCGCGCACCGACGAGGCGGTCAAGAAGGTCGAGGCCTATTTCCTCGAAAAGGAAAAGGACAATGTGGATGCCGTGTTCGGCGTCCTCGGCTTCAGCTTCAGCGGAAGCGGCCAGAACAACGCGATCGTCTTCACCAAGCTCAAGGATTTCGCCGAGCGAACCAGGCCGGAGCAGTCCGCCGCAGCCATCGTCCGGCGGGCGAGCGGGTATTTCTTCAGCATCCGCGATGCGCAGGTCTTCGCGCTTCTGCCGCCGGCCATCCAGGGGCTGGGCACGTCGAGCGGCTTCTCCATGTATCTGGTGGACAGCGGCAACAACGGCAACGCGGCGCTGACCACGGCATCGCAGCAGCTCATTCAGGCCGGCACCGGCAATCCGAACATCAGTTCGCTGCGCAGCAGCACCCAGCGATCCGAAACCCAGCTCAAGATCCTGCTCGACCAGGAAAAGCTGGGCGCGATGGGGGTCGATCTCGCCTCCGTCAACTCGATGCTGGCCACCATCTTCGCCGGGCGCGACGTCAACGACTTCACCCTCAACAACGAGCTGAAGCCGGTCTATGTCCAGGGCGATGCGCCCTACCGCATGCAGCCGGACGACCTGAAGCACTGGTTCGCCCGTAACAATAGCGGCGAGATGGTTCCCTTCTCTGCCTTCAGCACCGCCCAGTGGATCAATGGCACGCCCCAACTTGCCCGCTTCAACGGCACCAGCGCCATTCCGTTCGACGGAGCGGCCGGTCCGGGAGTGAGTACCGGCCAGGCGATGGACGAGATGCAGAGGCTGACGGCCGCACTGCCGGGCGGCTACTCGGTGGCCTGGCAGGGTATTTCATATCAGGAACGGCTGTCCGGCTCCCAGGCGCCGATGCTTTATGGACTGTCGGTCCTGATTGTCTTCCTCTGCCTTGCGGCACTCTATGAAAGCTGGTCGATCCCGTTCTCAGTCATATTGGCGGTCCCGATCGGCGTTCTCGGCGCGCTTACAGCAGCGTATTTCTTCGGCCAGGCAAACGACGTCTACTTCAAGGTCGGGCTTCTGACGACGATCGGCCTCGCGGCGAAGAACGCCATTCTGATCGTCGAATTCGCCAAGGAACGTCAGGCCGGCGGGATGAAAATGATCGAGGCAACCCTTGAGGCTGCACGCCTGCGCCTAAGGCCGATCGTCATGACATCACTCGCTTTCATCCTCGGCGTCGTGCCGCTGGCGATCGCTACCGGCGCCGGATCGGCCGCTCAGAACGCCATCGGCACCGGGGTGCTGGGTGGTATGCTTTCTGCAACACTTCTCGGAATTTTCTTCGTTCCGTCCTTCTTTGTTGTCGTTAGACGGTTATCAAAGCGTGAAAAAGAGTAGGATGGTGATTACGTTCGTTAACGTATTCGACCTTTAATGCCGTCAGAAGCTGTACGAATCGCTGCTGGCGGGACAATCGGAAGAGGCATGAGTGCTGACCTTCCACGCGTTGTAGGGCACTGGGACAGAAAAATGTTATCCATTCGTGTTGTTGCTCCTCTCACTATGCTGCTGCTTTCGGGCTGCGTCGTCGGTCCAGATCACAAGGCGCCGGAAATTGCTCTTCCGGGTAAATTTGCCGAAGCCGGCAAGACCAGCAACGGCGATGTTTCGCAGGTTGCCTGGTGGACCGCATTTAATGACAGCCGTCTGAACGGCTATGTAAATCAGGGGATCGGCCAGAACCTCGATATCCTCCAGGCCATGGAGCGGATCACGTCCGCCCAGGCCAACGTTACCGTCGCCGGCGCGGGAGCTCTCCCGTCCCTCGATCTCTCGGCCGCCAGCACGACCACCGGCACTCGTACCGACCCGGGTTCGTTCTCGCGGACGACCGTGTCGGCGGGTACTGCCGATGCGTCTTGGTTCCTTGATCTTTTCGGCCTCTACAGGCGTTCCAAGGAAAGTGCGCTCGCAAGCCTCGATGCTGCCTATGCCAGCGAGGACGTCGCACGTCTCTCGTTCCTGTCTCAGGTGGTCGCGGCTTATATCGACGTACGCTACTTCCAGGAGCGCATTGCGATTGCTCACCGGAACCTCGATTCGCGACGTGAAACGCTGAGCCTCACCAAGCTCCAGCTGGATGCCGGCGCTGCTTCTCGTCTCGATGTCGTCCAGTCGGAAGGCTTGGTGAACTCGACGATCGCAGAAATCCCGGGCCTGGAGACGAGTTTCCGGGGCGCGGCGCATCGTGTCGCCACGCTTCTCGCCATGCCTGCATCGACGCTCGTTCCTGAACTGCAGAGAGGTGCCCGCCAGCCGGTCGCCCGCTTCAGCACCAAGGCCGGCATTCCGGCGGACCTGATCCGCAACCGTCCGGACATCCGTGCCGCGGAACGCCAACTCGCATCGGCCGTCGCGCAAATCGGCGTCGCCGAGGCCCAGCTCTATCCGGCAATTACGCTCGGCGGCTCCATTTCTCCGAGATACAACGCCATTGCCGGCAGCCTCGATACCCGGGCCCTGACCTGGTCTTTCGGGCCACAGCTGAGCTTGCCGATCTTCGACGGCGGTCGCCTGCGCGGCAACGTCAAGATCGCCGAATCCAGCGCCCGCGGGCAGTATCTTGCCTGGAAGCAGACGGTTCTGAACGCAGTCGAAGAAGTGGAAAATGCGCTGGCCGCAGTTTCCCGCGACAGCCGCACGGTCTCCTCTCTTCAGGCAACCGTGAAGTCCTACGAAGAAGCTCTGCAGCTTGGCACCGCAAGCTATCGTGACGGCGCTTCTTCGCTGCTCGACGTTCTCGACGCTCAGCGCGAGGTCTCGACCGCTCAGTCGAACCTCGCAGCCGCCGTGCGCCAGATGGCGCTGGACTACGTCTCGCTCAACGTGGCGGTCGGCGGCGGTTACGCCTTCGGCAAGACCGATACCAAGGTCGCGTCGGTGGTCGTCAAAAAGTAGCCTCCGCCCCAAACATAACGACAATAAAAAACCTCCGGAGCCAGCGCTTCGGAGGTTTTTTCATGCCGGGAGAAAGCCGGGAACGATCAGTTGCTGATCAGTTCTTGGCGCGCTCCACGTAGGAATTGTCTTCGGTGGCGATCACCACGCGGGTGCCTGCATCGATATGCGGCGGAACCGCGGTGCGGATGCCGTTCGACAGCATGGCCGGCTTGTAGGACGAGGAAGCCGTCTGGCCCTTGACGACCGGTTCGGTCTCGACGATCTCGAGGGTCACATGGCGCGGCAGCTGAAGAGCCAGTGCAATGCCTTCATGCATGGAGAGGACGCAGGTCATGCCTTCCTGCAGATAGGCCTTCTGGTCGCCCATCGTATCCGCGTCCACCACGACCTGGTCGTAGTTTTCAGGGTTCATGAAGTGGAAACCTTCGCCATCCTCATAGAGGAACTGATGGTTGACATCCTCGACGAAGGCACGCTCGACCTGTTCGGTCGTCCGCCAGCGTTCGGACACCTTCACGCCGTCGACGATGCGGCGCATATTGACCTGCGTGACAGGCGTGCCCTTGCCAGGATGAAAGTTCTCGGCGGTGAGAACGACGTAAAGCTTGCCGTCCACATCGATGACGTTGCCCTTGCGGACGGAAGAGGCGATGACCTTGACCATAGGATTCCTTGTGTAGCGAACCGGCTTGTAACTGCCGAAAATGCGTCGTAGAGGACCGGGCGATAACCGGCCCGAAGGACGGATCGTCTGTTTTCCGGCCGGAACTACTCTAAAACCGCGCAAAGTGGAAGCCTTGCCGGGGAGAACCGGCGAAGAAAGCCGCAAATGAGCTCGTCGCGACCTGCCATATCCCGCTCGCCCTGGTGGACGCCGGCAAACCATGCCGACCGCCGACCCCTCCTGAAGGGTCGCAATGCGGTCCAAACAGCGTTGCGCGGTTTCTTTGGCGAGCACGATTTCATCGAGGTGGATACGGCGACGCTGCAGGTTTCCCCCGGCAACGAGACACATCTGCATGCTTTCGCAACGGAAGTGATCGCCATCGACGGTGGCAGGGCGCCGCTCTACCTGCACACATCGCCGGAATTCGCCGCCAAGAAACTGCTGGCCGCCGGCGAGAAGCGTATCTTCACCTTCGCGCATGTCTACCGCAACCGGGAACGCGGGCCTCTGCACCATCCGGAATTCACCATGCTCGAATGGTACCGCGTCGGCGAGAACTACGAACGGCTGATGGCCGATTGCGCCGACATGCTGGCGCTGGCCGCCGAAACCACCAGGACCAGACGCTTTGCCTTCCGCGATATGGAAGTCGATCCGTTCGCCGAACCGGAACGCCTGACGCTCGCCGAAGCCTTCGACCGGTTCGCCGGCATCGACCTGCTCGCCTCCGTCGCCACGAACGGCGATACCGACCGGGACCTGCTGGCGGCCGGCCTGAAAAAGGCCGTTATCCGCTTTGCCGAAGACGACACCTGGGCTGATCTGTTCAGCAAGGTGCTGGTCGAAAAGGTCGAGCCGTATCTCGGCAAGGACCGGGCGACGATCCTGCACGAATATCCGGTTTGCGAAGCCGCGCTCGCCCGGCCCTCCGCCCGCGACCCGCGCGTCGCCGAACGTTTCGAGCTTTATGCTTGCGGCGTCGAGCTTGCGAATGCCTTTGGCGAACTGACCGACGCCGACGAACAGCGCCGCCGTTTCAACCATGAAATGGCGGAAAAGGCCCGCATCTACGGCGAACGTTATCCGCTCGATGAAGATTTTCTCGACGCGCTTTCGATCATGCCCGACGCAAGCGGCGCGGCACTCGGCTTCGACCGGCTCGCCATGCTGGCAACGGGCGCGACGCGCATCGAACAGGTGATGTGGGCACCGGTCGCGGAGGTATTTTCGTGACGACGGCCCGCTCTCTGAAAACCCCGGAAGAGCTGGAGGCTGCCGACCTGATCGAGCCCGAAATGCTCGGCGGCATTCGCGCAGTCGCAGACCGCTACGCGATCACGCTGACGCCGACCGTGGTTTCGCTCATCGACAGAACTGATCAAAACGATCCGATCGCCCGGCAGTTCGTGCCCGATCGGAACGAATTGCTGACGACACCGGAAGAACGTGCCGACCCGATTGGCGATCAGGCCCACAGCCCGGTCAAAGGCGTCGTTCATCGCTATCCGGATCGCGTGCTCTTGAAGGCCGTGCATATTTGCCCTGTCTATTGCCGCTTCTGCTTCCGCCGCGAAATGGTCGGCCCCCAGGGCGACGGCACGCTGTCGCCCGAAGAGTTGGCCGCGGCGCTTGCCTATATCCGCGAACACACCGAAATCTGGGAAGTGATCCTGACCGGCGGCGACCCGCTGGTCCTCTCCCCGCGGCGGCTGGCAGCGATCATGCGCGGCCTTGCGGAGATCCCGCATGTAAAGATCGTCCGCTTTCACACCCGCGTGCCGGTGGTCGAGCCGGACCTCGTCGACGAGGCGATGATCGCGGCGCTGAAGGAAAGCCGCAAGGTCGTCTATGTGGCGCTGCATGCCAACCATCCGCGCGAAATGACGCAAGCCGCCCGAACCGCCTGCGGCCGGCTGATCGACGCCGGCTTTCCGATGGTGAGCCAGACGGTGCTTCTGCGCGGCATCAACGACGATCCCGCCGTGCTCGGCGATCTGATGAAGGCCTTTGTCGAAACCCGCGTGAAACCCTATTACCTTCATCACCCAGACCTCGCGCCCGGAACCAGCCATTTCCGGCTCGACATCGCCGAGGGCCAGAAGATCGCCGCGGCCCTGCGCGGCACCATTTCCGGCCTCTGCCAGCCGACCTACGTCCTGGATATTCCCGGCGGCCACGGCAAGGCCGTGATCGGCGAAAGCGCGGTACGGAGCGAAGGCGGCTGTTATTCGATCAGCGATTTCCGCGGCGGGCAACATATCTATCCACCGAAATGACAGGCCCGCTCCGCCCGCAAGCCCTTAGGCCGCCACGGCCCTCAGTGCCGTCACATCGCGGCGTGGCGGGGTGCCGAACATGCGGGCATATTCGCGACTGAACTGCGACGGGCTCTCATAACCGACCAGAAACGCCGCCGTTTCCACATTTGCCGCTTCGGCGACCATCAGCCGACGCGCCTCCAGGAGGCGAAGCTGCTTTTGGTATTGCAGCGGCGTCATCGACGTGATCGCCTTGAATTTCCGGTGGAAGGCAGACGGGCTCAAGCCGGCCTCGTCCGCCAGATCCTCGATGCGCGCGGGCTCGGCGAAATGATCGCGCAGGCTGTGAATGACGCTGACGATGCGATGGCTGTGGTCGTTGCCAAGCGCCATCCGCACCACATCGCCGCCATGCGGACCAGTGAGCAGCCAGTAGGAAATCTCCCGCATGATCGCCGGACGAAGCAGCGGGATCGCTGCCGGCGTATCGAGCAGCCGCACCAGACGCAGCGCGCACTCGGCAAGCGGGCCGTCAAAATTGCTGACGAAGACGCCGGATGACACGTCGCCGCTCGCCTCCGGCAACGCGGGCAAGGCCTCCATCACTTCGCGCATGATGCCGAGATCGAATTCGATGATCAGGCCGAGATAGGGCTCGGTCGGGCTCGCTTCTGCGACGCGGCCGAAGGCCGGCATTTCGACGCTGACCACCAGCGCCTGACCCGCCCGGTAATCCACACGGCGGTCGCCGAACACCGCCCATTTCGCCCCCTGCAGAACCACGCAGAGCGCCGGCTTGAAGATCAGATGATCCGGTCGCTTTTCATGGTCCGATCGCAGAATGGTCAGCCCCTCGATCGCGGTCGCGAACGGGCTCCTACCGGTTTGCACATCCGTGAACCGTCTGACGGTCTCGAGCAAAGCTGCCGACATGTCGTGCTCCCCAAGGTTCGAGACCTCAAGATAAGCTCGCGAGCAGGATTAGGCAAGAAGTGTGAGAGTTCCGGCATTCAAACCGCGTGGTGAGGAGGGGTACTTTGGCTCATCCAATCCAGACCAAGGAGCTTCGACATGACCACGACACCAGCAAGCAAGATCGCCATCGTCACCGGCGGCAACCGCGGCCTCGGACGCAATACCGTCCTCAATCTCGCCAGGCGCGGCACCGACGTGATCTTCACCTACAATTCCAATCAGGCGGAAGCCGAAGCCACCGCCAATGCCATAAGGGAGCTCGGACGCAAGGCGATCGCCCTGCAGCTCGACACCGGCGATACCGCGTCGTTCGACCTGTTCATCGGGCGCGTGCGGGAAGCCCTGGTCGAACTCGGCGCGGAAAAATTCGACTTTCTCGTCAACAACGCCGGGATCTCGCACCACGCCGATTTCGAAAAAACCACCGAAGCGGAGCTGGACGGCCTCTTCAACGTCCACTTCAAGGGTGTGTTCTTCCTGACCCAGAAACTGCTGCCGCTGATCCGCGATGGCGGCAGGATCGTCAACATTTCGACTGGCCTCACCCGCATCACCATCCCCGGAAGCAGCGCCTACGCCGCGATGAAGGGCGCAATCGAAATCCTGAGCCGCTATCTCGCCAAGGAACTCGGCGCACGCGGCATTGCCGTCAACACGGTAGCGCCTGGCGCCATCGCCACCGATTTCAGCGGCGGCATGGTGCGCGACAATCCGGACCTCAACCGCCGAGTCGCCGAGATGACCGCACTCGGCCGCGCCGGCGAACCGGATGACATCGGCCGGATGATCGCCTCGCTGTTGTCGGAGGATAATCGCTGGGTCAACGCCCAGCGCATCGAGGTTTCGGGGGGTATGGCGATTTGAGAAGGCTGCGCTCGAGTGCTCGGTGTGGGCTACCCCCTCACCCCGCCTCCGCTTTGCTCGGCGGACCTCTCCCCGAGGGGAGAGGATAACGGCAACGAGCGGCCCCCTCTTTTCTCGACGAGGGACCGAAGAACGGGCAAGTCACGTGGCTTGCCCTGGCAAAGGTGCCGGCAGCAACGCCCCGCGCCAAAGCCTCTCAGAGGACAAGGCTGTCATCCATTCTTCACCGGCATATAAAGGTCGCCGCCATCGCGATACTTGGCGGCCATCGCCTCCAGCCCTTCCTTCTGCGCCTCGGCGCGAATATCGTGAGAAATCCGCATCGAGCAGAACTTTGGGCCGCACATGGAGCAGAAATGCGCCACCTTGTGCGCCTCCTTCGGCAAGGTCTCATCGTGGAAGGAACGCGCCGTTTCCGGATCGAGCGAGAGGTTGAACTGGTCCTCCCAGCGGAACTCGAAGCGGGCGCGCGACAGCGCATCGTCGCGAACCTGTGCCGCCGGATGGCCCTTGGCGAGATCGGCGGCATGCGCCGCGATCTTGTAGGTGATGACCCCCACCTTGACGTCGTTGCGGTCCGGAAGGCCGAGATGTTCCTTGGGCGTTACGTAGCAGAGCATGGCGGTGCCGAACCAGCCGATCATGGCAGCGCCGATGCCCGACGTGATGTGGTCGTAGCCCGGCGCGATATCGGTGGTCAGCGGCCCGAGCGTATAGAACGGCGCCTCGCCGCAGACGGCCAGCTGCTTGTCCATGTTGGCCTTGATCTTGTGCATCGGCACATGGCCGGGGCCTTCGATCATCACCTGGCAATCCTTCGCCCAGGCGACTTTCGTCAGCTCGCCGAGCGTTTCCAGCTCCGCGAACTGCGCCGCATCGTTGGCATCGGCGATCGATCCCGGGCGCAGGCCGTCGCCGAGCGAGAACGACACATCGTAGGCGCGGCAGATATCGCAGATCTCCTCGAAATGCTCGTAGAGAAAACTCTCCCTGTGGTGATGCAGACACCACTTCGCCATGATCGAGCCGCCGCGGGAAACGATGCCGGTGACGCGGTTGACGGTCAGCGGGATATAGGAAAGCCGCACGCCCGCGTGGATGGTGAAATAGTCGACGCCCTGCTCGGCCTGCTCGATCAGCGTGTCGCGATAGACCTCCCAGGTGAGGTCCTCGGCAATGCCGTTCACCTTTTCGAGCGCCTGGTAGAGGGGCACGGTGCCGATCGGCACCGGCGAATTGCGGATGATCCATTCCCGGATATTGTGGATGTTGCGGCCGGTCGACAGATCCATGACGGTATCGGCGCCCCAGCGGATCGCCCACACCATCTTCTCAACCTCCTCCGCCATCGAGGAGGTGACGGCCGAATTGCCGATATTGGCGTTGATCTTCACCAGGAAATTCCGGCCGATGATCATCGGTTCGGATTCGGGATGGTTGATATTGGCGGGAATGATCGCCCGGCCTTCCGCGACTTCCCGGCGGACGAATTCCGGCGTCACGAAATCCGGGACATGGGCGCCGAAACTCTCGCCATCGCGGATGAGCGGCTCCTTGGCCGCCTGACGGCCGAGGTTTTCACGGATGGCGATGAATTCCATCTCCGGCGTGATGATGCCGGCCCGCGCGTAGGCGAGCTGGGTGACGGCTCTGCCCGCCTTCGCCTTGAACGGCTGGTTGCGGACCGGGAATTCCGGCGTCAGGTGGCTCCCGGACACGAAGCCGTTGTCCTCAGGCCTGACGATACGGCCCTCATAGGCCTCGACATCGCCGCGGGCAACAATCCAGCTTTCGCGCAGGCGTGGCAGGCCGGCATCGATGCTGATCGCCGTGCCTTCGGCGGTATAGGGACCGGATGAATCGTAGACGGTGACCGGCGGTTCGCCGGAGGTCGGATGCAGCGCGATCTGACGCATCGGCACGCGGATGTCCGGATGGATCGTTCCTGCTTTCAGGACCTTCGTGGAAGCGGGAAGCGGGCCGGTGGTGACGACCGGCGTGAGTTTGGGTGTGACGATATTCATGGCTCGAGGCTCCAAGGTTTGACGTTTGGAGACCCAGTTCCAGTGTTGGAATGATGGAAAAACACCTCGGAATTCGAAGGACGGTTTCCCGTCCTCGCTACCGCAGCGCCCGCACCGTCCCTACGCCAGTATGAACTGGATCAGGTTCAACGGGTCACTGCGCCTCGGCCGGCCAAAGCCGATCCGACCAGCAGTATCTCAGCCCCTTGACGGGACCCCCCTGGTGAATGGCGCCATCAGAAACCCGCGGGCCGTTCATGTCAAGCCGGCCCGTGCCGATGTCGATCGATCGGATTTTACGGAATCCCGCAGCCCTAACTTCACGACGTTTATTACCGGAATCTTATGCTTTCCTGCGTAATAAGGTCTCCAGCGATGAATGCAGAATTCGAACGATCCGGAGATGTCGAGATGAACGAGACCATTCGCGAATTGCTGACACGGGTAGGCGGCCTTCCGGTCGCAGTGACTGAGCTGGAAGACGGCGCCGATCTTTATGCGGCCGGCCTCTCCTCCTTTGCATCGGTGCAACTGATGCTGGGCCTTGAAGAGGCCTTCGACATTGAGTTTCCGGATAGCCTTTTGAACCGCAAGTCCTTCGCCAGCATAGCTGCGATCGAGCAGACGGTTTCGCATATCCTGAAAGCGCACGAGGCCGCTTGAGATGAGCCTCCCCGCCTATGCCGCCGACATGAGCCTGAGCGCCCGCGCTCACCGCGTGGCAGCCGTTGCGGCTGAATTTGCTGACCACGTCGACCGTGACGGCCGCTTCCCGCGCGAGGCGGTCGATGCCATGAAGGTAGAGCGCCTGATCGGCATCCAGATTCCGTCCGCGTTCGGCGGCGAGGGTGCCTCGATCGCCGAGATCGCCGAGGTCTGCTCCATTCTGGGACAGGCCTGCGCCGCAAGCGCTATGGTTTTCGCCATGCACCAGATCAAGGTTTCGAGCCTCGTGGAACACGGTGGCGACAGTGAATGGCACAAGGACTTCATGCGCGAACTTGCCGGCCGCCAGCTTCTCGTCGCCTCCGCGACGACCGAGGGCGGCATCGGCGGCAACATGCGCAACTCGATCTGCGCGATCGAGGTCGAGGGCGACACCTGCCGCCTGACGAAGGATGCTACGGTGATTTCCTACGGTGCCCATGCCGATGCGATCATGGTCACTTCGCGCTCCAACGAGAAGGCCGCCCCGACCGATCAGGTCATGACCGTTTTCAAACAGGGCCAGTATACCCTCCAGAAAACCGTCGACTGGGATACGCTCGGCATGCGTGGCACCTGCTCCGACGGTTTCCTCTTCCAGGGCGAAGCGCCGTCCGTCCAGATCTTTCCGAAGCCGTTCGCCGAGATTGCGGCGCAGTCGATGCTCGCCACTTCGCATCTCCTCTGGAGCGCGGTCTGGTACGGCATCGCCGCCGATGCAGTGCTGCGCGCCCAGGCTTTTGTGCGCGCCGCGGCCCGCAAGGCCGGCGGCACTCAGCCGCCCGGCGCGCTGAGACTCGCCGAAGCCTCGAACCTGCTGCAGCTCCTCAAGGGCAACATCCTCTCGGGCCTTAAGCTCTATGCGGATGCCAGACTCGATCACGACCGGCTGTCGTCCATGGCCTTTTCGATCGCCATGAACAACGTCAAGCTCGCCTCCTCCGAGACGATCCTGACCATCATCAACCAGGCGATGATCATCTGCGGCATCATGGGCTACAAGAACGGTACGCCCTACAGCCTCGGCCGGCATCTGCGCGACGCGCACTCGGCCCAGCTGATGATCTCCAACGACCGCATCCTCGGCAATACGTCGACCATGCTGCTCGTTCAGAAACCGGACACCAGCCTGCTCGGCTGACGCCCCCATCACTTCAGATGTAATTTTTTGATAAGAATGAGGTGAAGCCATGGATATTCAAGTTTCCTTTCTCGACCGCCTGTTCGATGCAGGCCTGCTGATCGAGACCGGCGTCGACGGACTGTATGGCCGCAGCGGCCAGTTCGAAGACGTCATCGCGGCCTTCGAGCGGTTGATCGACAAGGTCGGCGGTGCCGACGGCGCCGAGGCCATGCGCTTCCCGCCGGGCATGAACCGCGCCTTCTTCGAGACCAGCGGCTACATGAAGAGCTTTCCGCAGCTCGCCGGTACGATCCACTCGTTCTGCGGCAACGAACTCGACCACATGAGCCTCCTGAAATGCATGGAAGTGGGCGAGGAGGACTGGACCAAGGGCCAGGAGGCGACCGACATCGTTCTGACGCCGGCCGCCTGCTATCCGCTCTATCCGACCGTCGCGCGCCGCGGCAACCTGCCCGCCGGCGGCGGTCTCTTCGACCTGCAGAGCTACTGCTTCCGTCACGAACCTTCCAAGGATCCGGCCCGCCAGCAGCTGTTCCGCATGCGCGAATATGTCTGCATGGGTACCGAACAACATGTCACCGATTTCCGTCAGTTGTGGATGGACCGCGGCGTCGAGATGATGAAGTCGGTTGGCCTCAAGGTGACCATCGACATCGCCAACGACCCGTTCTTCGGGCGCGCCGGCAAGATGCTGGTCAACAACCAGCGCGACCAGAACCTGAAGTTCGAACTGCTGATCCCGATCACCTCTGTCGCCAAGCCCACCGCCTGCATGAGCTTCAACTATCATCAGGACAGTTTCGGTCTGAAATGGGGGCTCAACCTGGAGGATGGCGGCGTCGCTCACACGGCCTGCGTCGGTTTCGGCCTTGAACGTATCGCGCTTGCGCTCTTCCACACCCACGGTCTGGACGTAAAAGAGTGGCCGGACTCCGTCCGCGCTACGCTCTGGGGCTGATCCAATGACCGCGGTATTTCCGGCGCTCGATCCGGCGAACTACAAGGCTCATGCGCTGCATTCGGCCGAGCGCATGTGGCCGGAGACGAATTGTTACGTCGATCTGTGGATAGAAGTGCTTTCGGCACAGGGCCTGCCGCCGGAAGCCATGCTCGGCTTCACCCTGACCCAGGATTTCGAAGGCGACCAGTTCACCTTCTTCAAGGTGCCGCTCGAAGACCTCGAGACCCTGTTCGGCATCCGCGTGACCGAACTGGCGATCTTCGACCGGCCGGAATGGCATGTTGCGGAGCAGATCCGTCGCGGCCGGCTGACGTTGCTCGAACTCGACAGCTTTTATCTGCCAGATACACGCGGCGTCGCCTATCGCCAGGAACACGGCAAGACGACAGTCGCGATCAACCGGCTGGACCTCGAACGCCGCGAGCTCGACTATTTCCACAATGGCGGCTTCTTCACCCTTTCCGGCGAAGATTTCGACGGCCTGTTCCAGCTGAACGCAGGTCCGGACGCGCTGCCCTTCCTGCCCTATACCGAATTCGCCAAGTACCCCGCCACCTATCCGGACGCCAGCGACATTCGCGAAACCGCCTGGAAGCTGCTCCGGCACCATTTTGCCCGGCGGCCGGGGGACAATCCGATCCGTGCGTTTGCGAAGGTCTTCCCGGCGCAGGTGGAGCGGATCGCCGACAGGGACTTCGGCTTCTTCCACAAATACGCGTTCAACACGCTGCGGCAGGTCGGTGCCAATTTCGAGCTGCTGGCGAGCCATCTCGCCTGGCTGAACCACAAGGCATTCGCCCAGTCTGAACAACAGGCGCTGAGGATTTCGGAAGTAGCGAAATCCACCCAGTTCCAGCTTGCCCGGGCCCTTACCCGCAAGAAGTTCGAACCGCTGGCAACAGCGCTCGATCCGGCCGCCGAGGCCTGGGACCTGCTGATGGGAGACCTGGCCTCGACGCTGACCCAAGCCCGCGAGGCCGCGTGAGCCTTCTTATCCCTATCGGATCAAAGACCAGCCTTCTTGCCGAAGGCTGGTCTCTGGCATTGACGGAGCCCGGCGCCTACACGCTGCCGTCCGACCTTCCTACGGACCTGGAATGCCTCCCGGCCATCGTGCCCGGCACGGTCGCCGCCGCGCTGGAAGCCGCCGGCCGCTTCGACCGCGACAATCCCGAGCCGCTGATCGACAGGGATGCCTGGTATCGCTGCCCGCTTGCCGGTGAAGCGCCCGGGCCGGCGATCCTGCGGTTTGCCGGGCTTGCGACTGTGACCGAGGTGTTTCTCGGCGAGACACTGATCCTGTCCTCGGCAGGCATGTTCGAGAGCCACGATGTCGCGGTGGAACTGACCGGCACCGAAACACTGTCGATCTGCTTCCGAGCCCTGAAACCGCATCTGGAAAAGGCCGGGCCTCGTGCTCGCTGGCGGCCGCGGCTGATGAACCAGCAGGGCCTCCGCCTGATCCGCACCACGACACTCGGCTCCATGCCGGGATGGTGTCCCGAGGTTCATGCGGTGGGACCCTGGCGGCCGGTCTCGGTAATCAGGCCGCCTGCCTCGTCCAGCCCCGCGAGCCACCTTCTCCCGGCGAGGGAGTTCGCGGTTTCGGCCACGCTCGATGAAAGAGGATCAGGCCTCCTTAAAGTCAGTTTTGCCTTTGACGGACCGCCTCGGGATTTGCGGCTCGTCTGCAACGGCACCGAGGCGCGTTTTGCGAACGACGGCGAGCGATATTCCGCCGAGCTTCGCCTGCCGGCCATAAAACCCTGGTGGCCGCATACCCATGGCGAACCGGCGCTTTACGACGTGATACTTCAGGTCGACGGCGAAGGATTCCCGCTCGTCCGGACCGGCTTCCGCAGCCTGAAAGTCGATCGCGGCGCAGACGGCGACGATTTCGCGGTGATCGTCAACGGCGAGAAGATATTCTGCCGCGGCGCCGTCTGGACCTCCGCCGACATCATCAAGCTGCCGGGCGATCGCGCCGGCTACGAGCCGTGGCTCAGGCTTGCGAGAGACGCGGGCATGAACATGATCCGCATTCCGGGTATCGCTACCTATGAAAGCCCCGAATTTTTTGCGCTCTGCGATGAACTCGGCCTCCTGGTCTGGCAGGATCTTATGTTCGCCAACTTCGATTATCCGGTGGCCGATCCGGATTTCGTGATTCACGTGAAAACGGAAGTCGGGCAATTCCTGGCGGCGACGCAAGCCTCGCCGTCGCTGGCGGTGCTTTGCGGCGGCAGCGAAATCTACCAGCAAGGCGCCATGCTGGGCCTGCCGGAGCGCATCTGGAAAGGTCCGCTCTGCGAGGAAACCCTTCCTGCCTTGGCAGCCGATTGCCGGCCGGACCTGCCCTATGTTGCGAACTCGCCTTCCGGCGGCGCATTGCCTTTCTACCCGAATGCCGGCGTTGCTCACTATTACGGCGTCGGCGCCTACAAGCGACCACTCGAGGATGCACGGCGGGCGAACATTCGTTTTGCAGCCGAGTGCCTGGCATTTTCAAATCTCTCCGATTCGGAAACGCTTGTCGGCGGCAAGTCCGGAATTCCCCGTGATGCTGGAGTAGACTGGGATTTCGAGGACGTTCGCGATCATTACCTCGGCAAGCTCTACGGTGTCGATCCGCAGACGCTGCGTTCACAGCAGCCGGAACGATATCTGGCCCTCTCCCGCGCCGTGACCGGAGAGGTGATGGAAGCGGCCTTTGCCGAATGGCGCCGGCCCGGCTCGACTTGCAACGGTGCGCTTACCTTCACCTTTCAGGATGTCATGCCCGGTCCCGGCTGGGGCGTAGTCGATGTCGACCGCACGCCGAAACCTGCCTGGTTCGCGCTGAAGCGCGCCTTCCGGCCGGTCCAGATACTCTTTGCCGACGAGGGCACCAACGGGCTGGATATCCACCTTCTCAACGAAACGCCTGCCGACCTGCCGCTCGTTCTGGAACTCGCCTGCCTGCGGGACGGCAGGATGGCGGTGGTTTCAGGCCGCCGAGACCTGACGCTTGTTTCTCGCAGCAGCGAGAGTATCGCCTCGACCGATCTGTTCGGCGCCTTCTTCGACACGAACTACGCCTACCGTTTCGGCCCGCCCTCTCATGACGTGACGATGGCGCGGCTGAAACATGCGCAAACCCGGGAAATCCTGGCCGAGGCTTTCCATTTCCCGCTCGGGCGTGCCCACGCCATGCATGATGCCGAGATCACGGTTTCAGTCGTCGAGAGTGGGGCAGAGTTCTGGCTGGAGCTTTCGAGCGATGGCTTCGCCCAGTCGATCAGCATCGAATGCGCCGATTACCGCGCATCGGACAACGGATTCCATCTGGCGCCCGGTGCAATCAGGCGCATTCGCCTTGCCGCGCTCTCCAAAGCCGCCGGCAGACCCCAAGGCACGATCCGCTCACTCTGCGGCGACCGAACCACCCGCTTTTGAATAGACGTCTTCTTCCAGAGGAAAGCGGAAAGCCATTTCCCTCAACGCCTCGAGATAGACCTTGCGGGCATGCTCCGGCGTCAGGTTGTGATCGGCATCCGGAATGATTTCCGGCGACACGTTTGGAAAACGAGCCAGGCCCGCCCCATCGTGGCCGAAATAGAAATCGTATTGCTCGAGACCGAGGTCGTTCTCGCTGTAGATCAGCGAGATGGGGGTGCCGCGCTGATGGAGGGTGCGGAAAGCACCGTAGATCGCCCGCCCCTCCGGCAGGAAACCGCGGAAGGCGTGCAGGACTTTGCCCTTGATCCGGTTGCCTATACTTTTGGCGATATTGCGGACCGCGGCGACGGTATTGACCTCACCCCTCAGGATGCGCTTGAAGGTTTCGGCCCGCAAGGCCCGCTTGCGGTAGTCCCGCAGGCTGCGCGCGCCGTTGACGATCATGTCCTCGACGGAGCGGCCGGGGCGCCAGCGGAAGACCGCCGGATTGACCGAGACATTGCCGGCGATGCGCGGTTCGACGAGCGATGCCTGGAGGCCGAGATAGGCGCCACTGCAGCGGCCGGCGGTAACGACCGGTGTCAGGCGGCGGGTTTCGAGAAAATCGATCGCTTCCGAGACGTCGGCATTCTGGTCCGAATGATAGAGAACCTGATCCGGCCGGCCAGGCACCGGCGGGCTGTCGCCGACATTGGCGGTATCGAAACGCAGTGACGGAATGCCCGAACGCGCAAGCGCGCGCGCCAGGGCCACGGTCGCGCGGCCCCAGCCGGCATGCCGGTCATAAGCCGATGTCAGGAAAAGCACCGTCGCGCCGGCGCGGCCGTGCGACGGCTCGCAGAGAACCCCCGAAAGCCGGCTGTTGACACCGAAGCGGACCGGCGTTTCGGTAAAACCGTCGCCGGCAAGAGGCACAGCAGGCCCTGGGGAACGTGTTGATGCGGAAGCCGGTTCGGACGGCAGTGCCGCGATCCAGTTCGCCAGATTATCGGCGACTGGCAGCGGCATTTTGACGATCACCGGGTTGGAGACGAGCTTGTCGTAACCTTCGAAAGCCTGTTCATCCACATCCGCGCCAAGCGCCCGCAGCCGCGCGGCAAACTCCTTGTCAGACGGCCGGTCGGCCCGTCCGACGACCAGAACGCGCGGCGCGACCTGTCGATCGACCGTCAGCAAATTGACCTTGCGAACCTCGTCGGCGATTTGGCCGGGCATGGTGAGCGAAGCGATCGACACCCCGGATTTGTCGCGCTGCTCGTCGGCCAGTCCCAGATTTTCGTCTACCACCTTGGACCAGACTGCGAGCTCGCGGATATGCAGGCGACCGGAAACGACGGGCGCCAGATAGGCGATGGCGGCGAGGCCCTCGAGCCTCTCGGCAGCCGTAGTCGCGACGACGGCACCCAGGCCTTGGGAGACAAGAACGATCCGGTCGCAACCGGAAAGCGCCTTGAGGTGCGTGGCTGCGGATACGACGCTGTCGGACCAGACCGAAAGCCCGCCCCCGAAGTCGAGGTCGTCAAGAGCATCGCCGGTACTGGGATAATCGAACCGCAGGCTGGCGATGCCGCGATCGGCAAGCTTTTCCGAAATGATGCGCCAGAATTTGCGCGTGCACATCTCCTCCAGTCCCCACGGGCTGGCAAACAGCACAGCAACGCCGGACGGCGTAGTTCCCGCCGACGACGGCGTGAAAAGCCCAACGGTGCCGTCGAACGTCAACGGTTCAGAAGCCGAGCGTTGAGGCAGGGGCGAGGTTTCCCCGGCGGCCGGGGATTTATGTCGAGCGTCCGTCATGGTCCTGCCGGCAAGTTTTCAATCACTGCACCAGCAATACCTCCGGCCTTGCTTCCAAGCGCTTAATTTGTCAGGCGCAATTTTACCAATAGCAGGTGGATTGTTCCGAAAAGACGCGGGAGAGAACCTGCATCTGCGGCAAGTCTATGGGCTCCTGTCCAGGCCGTGCCCGGTAGGAGCACGAGATTGGCGACTCCCGTCTGGCGGATCGCCCGATCGCGCTGTTGGCGGCGGAAAGCCAGTCTTCGGCCGAAATGTCGTAAGGCTCGTTCATCAGGCCGAAGGCGATCCCGTCGACGCCGGCAACGGCTGCGGCGACCCGGCGCCAGAAATCGGCAAAGGCGCTTTGCGGTACTGTTTCGGAGCCTATCGGCTGAGCAGGCGGTCTTTGCCTCGGCCACGACGGCCAACGACACTAGGACGCCCAGCGAACGCGAGACGCCGCGGCTTCAAGCCTTCCTCCAGAGTAAGCCACGACCTGCCACCATAACCTTTAGCAGATGCGAATCGTTGCCCGATACGGCTTCCGCGGCGGTGATGCGCGCACCGACGGCGCAAAGGGAACGGAATTTTGGGTGACTGGCTTTAAGGTCACGAGGTAAGAAACTCGCATAAACGGCAAACAAGGCGGGCTGTACACATTTCAGGATCGAAGCCAGGGGTCGGAGGGCATTTTCCTGCCCTATAGGCAGCTGGATATTGTCCAACGCCAAGTTTATGTATACACGGAATGGCCGACCGATGGCAGAGGAGGGAGAACTTATGAAGAGCTATGTCCTGACCGTATCCTGTAAGACGACGCGCGGCATTGTCGCCGCGATTTCCGGCTTTCTGGCGGACAAGGGTTGCAACATCATCGACTCATCGCAATTCGATGACCTCGACACGGGCAAGTTCTTCATGCGCGTCAGCTTCCTCTCCGAAGAAGGCGCCGAACGTCCGGTACTGCTCGAAGGCTTCAAGCCGATCGCCGACCGGTTCGAGATGGAATGGGAGATATTCGACACCGAAGAGCGCATGAAGGTGCTCCTGATGGTGTCACGCTTCGGCCATTGCCTGAACGACCTGCTCTACCGCTGGAAGATCGGCGCGCTGCCGATCAACATCGTCGGCGTCGTCTCCAACCACTTCGATTACCAGAAACTCGTGGTCAACAACGACATCCCTTTCCACCACATCAAGGTGACGAAGGAAAACAAGCCGCAGGCCGAAGCCCAGCTTCTCGATCTGGTCGAGCAGAGCGGCACCGAACTCATCGTGCTGGCCCGCTACATGCAGGTCCTGTCCGACAGTCTCTGCAAGAGGATGTCCGGCAAGATCATCAACATCCACCACTCCTTCCTGCCGAGCTTCAAGGGCGCCAATCCCTACAAGCAAGCCTATACGCGCGGTGTGAAGCTGATCGGGGCGACGGCCCATTACGTTACCGCCGATCTCGACGAAGGTCCGATCCTTGAGCAGGACACGGTGCGTATCACCCATGCCCAGAGCGCCGACGACTATGTTTCGCTCGGCCGCGACGTCGAAAGCCAGGTCCTGGCGCGCGCCATCCACGCCCATATCCATCACCGCACCTTCATCAACGGCAACCGCACCGTCGTCTTCCCGCCGAGCCCCGGTTCCTACGCTTCTGAGCGCATGGGCTGAAGCTCATCCGAAGTCGGTAAAAAGGCCTATGGACGCAGGCTGTTAACGCTCTATCCTCTTCGGAAGCGCCCTTCCGGAGAGGTTCATGTCCGACGTCCTGCCAGAACTCATCGAGCCTCCTGCAAATGACCTGTCGATCGACGCGATCGAGGACGTTCTACGCGACCACTACGGGCTTTCCGGACAGATCTTCCCGATTGAGGGTCGGCAAAACCCTTACTTCCTGATCGACAACGGCCACATGCGCTACCTGCTCAAGGTGGCGCCTGTCGAAGGACCTGTCGAGGAGATAGAGGCTGAACACGCCTTGATGCGCCATATTCTGCGCAGCCCGGACGGGCCGCGGGTTCCTGAGCCGGTGCCGACAAAGGATGGCGGCGACACCCTCGTCCTGCCACTCGGCGGCGAGGAGCGTCGCATCCGGCTCCTCACCTTTCTCGACGGCACGGCTCCGCCGAGTGACGAAAAGCTGCCGGACCAGACCCTGGCAGCCTTCGGGGCGATCTCCGCAGCACTTGCAAAAAGCCTGCTGGATTTCGATCATCCGGTGCTGCAGCGGGAGCCGGAAGGCGACCTGCGCAAGGCCGGCCCGCAGACTGTCGCGCTTCTGTCCGCCGTCGCCGACCAGGAAATCCGCGACGTCATCGCCAAGGCGATGGTGACGGCGCTCCGGCGCATCCAGCCGCTCGGCCCGAGCCTCAGGATCGCCGCCGCGCATCAGAACATCAACGGCGAAACCGTCGTCGGTGAGGATACGGACGGCACATGGCTGCCGACCGGCGTGACGGACTTCACGGGCATCGCCAACGGCTGGCTGGTCGCCGGTTTCGCCAATACCTGCGCCTATCTGCTCGCCGACCGCGACGGCGATCCTTTCGCGCTGCTGCCGGCGATCCGCGCCTATCATGACATCCATCCGTTCACCCTGAACGAGCTCGAGGCGCTGTGGCCGCTTGTCGTTGCCCGCACCGGCATTCTCGCCGCCGAAGCCGAAAGCCGCCAGACCGGGTTACCCGATGACCCGAAAGCCAGGGAAGACGCGGAGAAACGCCGCGCCGTACTGAACGCCGCAACGACCGTTTCGCCGGCGCAGGTGTTTGCGGCCATCCTGGATGCGACGGGCATGGAAAAACCGTTGCCGGAGATCGGCCGCCTCCTGCCCGATATCGCCCCGGACACCTTCCGGCTGGTGGATTTGAGCGTCACCAGTCCGCTTCTTTACGGCGGAAACTGGACGGATGCCGACAACGACTGGAAGCTGCTTGCCCACATCGCCCGGGAGACCGGCCGCGCCAGCACCCGCTACGGCGAATACCGGCTTTCGAAAGGCAGCATCGACCCGCAGCAGGAACCGGAAAGTTTCGCGCTTCACATCGATGCCTGCATACCCGCCCGGATGCCGGCGGTGGCGCCCTTTGCGGGTACGCTGAAAACCGCCGGCCCCCGCCTCGTCCTTGTCGGCCGCGACCTGACCCTGCATGTCGAAGGCCTCGAATGCGCGATTGCCGAAGAGACCGAGCTCGCCGCGGGCGACCCCCTTGGTGTCATCGCGGGGACCGAAAATTCCGTCGGCGGCCTGCGCCTCAGGTTTTGCCTCGATCCGGATCTCGTGCCGCCGCTCTTCTGCAAGCCCGCCGAGGTGGGCACGTGGTCGAGATTATACCCTTCGCCGTCGGCGCTGCTTGGTATCGACGCGAATGCCCCGGCTCCGAGATATCCCGACCAGCCCGTCCGCGGCTGGAAGGAATACCTCTTCGATGCGACGGGCCGCACCTCGCTCGATTTCGCGGGCCAAGCGCCGCTGATCGGCCACGGACATCCGCGCCTTGCTGCCGCGGCCTACCGCCAGACCATCCTACTCGACCGCGTCGGGGCCTGCCCATCAGAATCGGAAGAGGCTCTGCGGGCGCAATTGGCCGAGCTTGCGCCCGAAGGGCTAAGCCATGTCCTTTTTGTCGCCGGCCGCGCGGAGGCGCTGGACCTCGCCTTCAGGCTTGCCCGCAGCCATACCAACAAGCGTGGCATCATCGGCCTGCCGGGGCTGCGGATGGTCCGGCGGGATCCGGATTTCTTCGCTGTCCCGTCTGTCGGCACCGCTGCGGATATGATCCACGATCTCGACGATGTCGCGGCCGTGCTGGCGGAGGGTTATGGCGAGGCCGCGAACCTGGACGAGCCCTTGACGGAGCTTCGGCAAAAGGCGGGCCTGCTGATCGTCGACGAAACCGGAACGAGCTATGGCCGCCTCGGCCATCACACCTGGGCGTTTTCGCACAGAGGGCTTGCCCCGGACATCGTGTTTGCGGACGGGCCGGACGGCGGCGCTCTGTCGTTTCTCATGACACGGCCCGAGATTGCAGCAAACCTCCCCTCGGACCAACAGCCGCCGGCGATGTGTCCCGTCAGGGCCGCCTCCGCTCTCGTGGCGCTCGACGTCATCCGGGAGGAGCAAATGCGCGAAAATACGCGCGAGATCGGCAACCATCTGAAGACACGGCTCGAAAGCCTGGGCGAGCGTCTTCCTGCGATCACCGCCGTGTCGGGGAGCGGGCTGTTCCTCGTCATCGATCTCGCCGACACGGCTGCGGACCTCGGCAAACGGCTGCAACCGGGCATTGTCGCGGATATCAGCACGCCCAAACGCCTCGTTCTGCGTCCGCCGCTATGCCTCAGCCGCAAAAGCGCCGACGGGTTGGTGGACCGGATCGAAATGCTGCTTTCGGAAATTTGAACTGGCCGATCCGGTCCTTGCCGGAAATTTTCCACCGTCGATCCTTGCTTGGGTGGAAAAGCCACCTATCTTTGGGCTGACGGGCGGTGACCAAGAATCGCGAATGAAATTTCACAATTCGGCCTTCTTCCTGTCATCAGTCGGAAAAAAATTCTAGGTAGACTGATTTTCGTTGATCATTTTGTAGGATTCGCCTACAGATGATTTCCGTTCGGCCTGCTGAGTCTGGCTGATTTTCGCGCAACACCATGAAGGGAGAGTGACATGTTAAAATTCGTCCGCGTCGCCGCCTTTGGTGAGGCCGCGTTCAAAATGAATGGCACGGATCGCCGCTCCCTTCCGTGCTGTCGAATGTAACGCTTCAGTTCAATCGTTCCTGAAAATTTTCATTCGCCAGAGCTGCGTCGCAAGCAGCCAAAGCGGGAGTCTGCCATGCAGAAGCAAGTAATCGAATTCGGCGGCGAGCCCGTCGGTATTGTCATTCCTGACGCGGACCGGCTGAAGTTCATCGCCGTGAAATTCCATGTCATCGATCTGGACGAACAGCGTTTCGGCTCTGCCGACGAGGTACGTCTTGCGATCCGCGAGCTGGTTCGCTCGCGCAACAGCGCCTCGGCGGCGCATGTCTGATATTTTTTAAATTCAATTCCAAAAGCCGCCCGCGTGGCGGCTTTTTTATTGCGCTCAGAACGCGGTGAAGGTCATCGTCGTCAGCGAACGTTCGATGCCCGGGATGGACGCGATCTTCTCGTTCACGAAGCGGCCGATCTCGTCGTTGTCCTTGATATAGACCTTCAACAACAGATCCCAGTCACCGCTGGTCGAATAGAGTTCGGACGCGAGCTCGGTCTTGTAGATGGCGTCGGCAACCTCGTAGGTCTTGCCGGGCTTGCAGCGGAGCTGGACGAAAATAGGTTTCATGGACGTCTTCCCGTCGGTCGGATCGCCTTCGCGATCATGATGGACATGCCCGACTATTGGCCGATGCGGCCGCCGTTCGCAAGCGTATCCTGGTGAATCTCTTGCCCGTGGATTTCCTGGGTGATCCAGTCCCGGAAGGCGGCAAGCGGCGGATAGGTGGCCCGGTCGGGCGGATAGGCGAGATGGTATTGCCCGGTCTCCATCCTCTCGGCCTCGACGGCTGGCACCAGCAGGCCCTGTTCCAGCTCCCGGCCGATCAGGAACCGCGGCAGCAGGGCGGCCCCCAGTCCGGCGGTTGCCGCCTCCACCATCGTGATGAACTGGTCGAACAGCATGCCGTGCAGTGCGTCGAAGACGATCCGGTTCTTCGAAAACCACAATTCCCATGCATCCGGCCGCGTATTGAGATGCAGAAGCGGAGCCCGAAGCACATCCGCCGGTGTTTGAAGACCATGCTTGGCCTTGAAGGCCGGACTGCAGGCCGGCACGACTTCCTCATCCATGAGAAAGGTAAGCGTGGCACCCGGCCAGCGGGCAGAGCCGAAATGAATGGCGGCATCCAGCGTATCGAATCGGAAGTCGAAAGGCTCGAGCCGCGTGATCAGATTTACCACCATGCCGGGATGCGCATCGAGAAATCGCCCGATCCGCGGCGTCAGCCATCGCGTGCCAAAAAATGGCAGGACCGCAAGGTTCAGCGTGCCGCCGGAAGGATTGGCCCTGAGATTGAGCGACGCATGTGAAATACGCCTGAGCGCTTCGCGCACCTCGCGGGCATAACCGTCGCCGGCAAGCGTCAGCCGGATCGTCTGTCGCTCGCGTAAAAACAGAGCCACGCCAAGCTGTCTTTCGAGCGCCGAAATCTGCCGGCTCACGGCGCTCTGGGTCAGGCCGAGCTCGTTTGCCGCGGCGGTGACGCTGCCGGTACGCGCCGCCGCCTCGAAGGCCGAGAGAAGCGAGAATGATGGAAGGAAGCGCCGGGGTGGCAGCATGTCATTCCTCCGGCGAATGACCTGTTGAGAACATGTCGATATTCATCGATAACTACTCCCTGTAAAGAGTTGGCGATCAACACTCCCGGACAATCATCATGCTGAACGATCCCCGCTCTCACGGCCTCTGGGAAAAGACCGCCCCCGCCCCGCCGCTCACCACCCGGCTGGAGGAGGCGATATCTGCCGATGTTGTGATTGTCGGCGGCGGCTACACGGGCCTTTCGGCGGCCCTGCACCTTGCAGAGGCCGGAACGGATGTCGTACTGCTCGAAGCCGCGGAGATCGGCTTCGGCGGCGCCGGCCGCAATGTCGGCCTGATCAATGCCGGCATGTGGGTGATGCCGGACGATTTCCCGAAGGAACTCGGTCCCATCTACGGCGACCGCCTGCTCGAACTGCTCGGCAACGGCCCTGCCCTGGTCCGCGAACTGATCGAAAAACACGCCATCGCCTGCGAACTGGAAAAGAGTGGCACGCTGCATTGCGCCGTTGGTCCGGAAGGGCTGACGGAACTGGAGGAGCGCGCTCGCCAATGGCAGAAGCGCGGCGCGCCGGTGACCTTGCTCGATGCCGCCGAGACGGAAAGGCGTGTTGGTTCCAGTGCCTATGCCGGATCGCTGCTCGACATGCGCGCCGGCACGTTGCAGCCGCTCGCCTATGCCCGCGGCCTCGCCCATGCGGCGGTGAAGGCCGGCGCCAGGCTCCATACCGGCAGCCCGGTGACCGGCACGGATGACGTCAACGGCCGGAAGGTCGTCAGGACGGGCTACGGCGAAGTGACCGCCGATTGGATCATCGTCGCAACCGACGCCTACAGCACGGGCCCCTGGGAGCAGGTGCGCCGCGAACAGGTCTATCTGCCCTATTTCAACCTTGCCACCACGCCGCTCGGCGACAACCTGCGCCGTTCGATCCTGCCCGGCCGCGAAGGCTGCTGGGACACCAAGGACATCCTCTCCTCCTTCCGCATGGACCAGGCCGGCCGGCTCGTCTTCGGTTCGGTCGGCGCGTTGCGCGGCACCGGAACGGGGATCCACAAGAGCTGGGCGCGGCGCTCGCTGAAGCGGCTCTTTCCGCAGCTCGGAGACGTGGAATTCGAGGCCGAATGGTATGGTCAGATCGGCATGACCGACAATGCGCTTCCGCGTTTTCACAAATTCGGCCGCAACGTGCTCGGTTTTTCCGGTTACAATGGTCGCGGCATCGCGCCGGGCACGACATTCGGTAAACTGCTGGCACGCCATATCCTCGGCGAGGTTTCGGAAACCGACCTCCCGCTGCCGCTGACCGAGGTTCAGGAACCCGGCTTCCGCGCCGTAAAGGAAGCCTATTATGAAGCGGGCGCGCAGATCGCCCATTTCACCGGCGAACGGTTCTGATTGTAAAACCGCCGCCGATTTGTAGATTGACGCAAAATTCGACATCCGGAGACTGATATGACGCTCGCCACTCTCGACCTCGCCGCTGAGGTGAAAACCATTCTGAGCGATCTCGGCGTCAAAGCCGAAAGCTATACCGGCGGCACGCTCGCCGTCCGTTCGCCGATCACCGGCCTGGAAATCGGCAGACTGCCGGAAGAAACCATTGCCAGTGCCGCGAAGGCGATCGATGCCGCTCATGCGGCCTTCCTCGAATGGCGTCTGGTCCCGGCCCCGAAGCGCGGCGAACTGATCCGCCTGCTCGGCGAGGAACTGCGCGCGGCCAAGACCGCACTCGGGAGGCTGGTGTCGATCGAAGTCGGCAAGGTCACCTCCGAAGGCCTCGGCGAAGTGCAGGAAATGATCGACATCTGCGATTTCGCCGTCGGCCTTTCCCGCCAGCTCTACGGCCTGACGATCGCCACCGAGCGGTCCGAACACCGGATGATGGAAACCTGGCATCCGCTCGGCGCGATCGGCATCATTTCCGCCTTCAACTTCCCGGTCGCCGTCTGGTCCTGGAATGCGGCGCTCGCCATCGTCTGCGGCAATTCCACCGTCTGGAAGCCGTCGGAAAAGACGCCGCTGACCGCGCTCGCCACCCAGGCGATCTTCGAAAAGGCGCTTGCCCGTTTCGTCGCCGACGGCGGAAAGGCGCCGAAGAACCTCTCGACCCTTCTGATCGGCGGCCGCGACATCGGCGAAGTCCTGGTCGATCACGACAAGATCCCGCTCGTCTCCGCAACCGGCTCGACGGCAATGGGCCGGGCCGTCGGCCCGCGGCTTGCGTCGCGCTTTGCCCGCTCGCTGCTGGAACTCGGCGGCAACAATGCCGCGATCGTCGCGCCGACCGCCGATCTCGACCTGACGCTGCGCGGCGTCGCCTTCGCCGCCATGGGCACGGCCGGCCAGCGCTGCACCTCGTTGCGCCGCCTCTTCGTGCATGACAGCGTATACGAAACGCTGGTGCCCCGCCTCGCCAAGGCCTACCAGTCCGTGACGATCGGCAGCCCGCTCGAAACCGGCAATCTCGTCGGCCCGCTGATCGACAAGGCCGCCTATGACAAGATGCAGAAGGCGCTGGAAGCGGCCAAGGCCGAAGGCGGCAAGGTGACCGGCGGCGAACGTGTTCACCAAGACGAGGCGGCAGACGCCTATTACGTCCGCCCGGCGATCGTCGAGATGCCGGCCCAGACCGGTCCGGTCAAGGACGAGACCTTCGCCCCGATCCTCTACGTGATGAAATATTCGAGCTTCGACGAGGCGCTCGCCCTGCACAACGACGTACCGCAGGGCCTTTCCTCCTCGATCTTCACCAACGACATGCGCGAGGCGGAAACCTTCGTCTCCGCCCGTGGCTCCGATTGCGGCATCGCCAACGTCAATATCGGCCCTTCGGGCGCCGAAATCGGCGGCGCGTTCGGTGGCGAGAAGGAAACCGGCGGCGGCCGCGAATCCGGCTCCGACGCATGGAGGGTCTATATGCGCCGCGCCACCAATACGCTGAACTACGGCCGCACCCTGCCGCTCGCGCAGGGCGTCAAGTTCGACATCGAATAATCGATGGCCGCTACGCTGAACCTGCTGACCGATATCGGTGGCGTGGCCGTCGGCCACGCCACCGATCTTGCCTTGGGTTCGGGCGTCACGGCTATTGTCTTCGACGAACCGGCGATCGCTTCCGGCTCCGTGCTCGGCGGTGCGCCGGGCGGGCGGGATACGGCTCTGCTCGATCCTTCTATGACTGTACAGACCGTCGATGCCTTCGTTCTGTCGGGGGGCTCGGCCTTTGGGCTGGATGCGGCCGGCGGCGTGCAGTCGGGCCTGCGCGAGATCGGCCGCGGTTTCCAGGTCGGCAGCGTCCGCGTGCCGATCGTGCCGCAGGCGATCCTGATGGACCTGCTGAACGGCGGAAACAAGGACTGGGGCCTGCATTCGCCCTATCGCGACATGGGCTATCAAGCCTTCAAGGCGGCCGCCAAGGGTCCGTTCGCGCTCGGAACCATAGGAGCCGGCACGGGCGCCACGACCGCGACGTTCAAGGGCGGCATCGGCTCGGCAAGCGCCAAGTCATCTTCCGGTCATTGGGTTGCGGCGCTCGTAGCCGCCAATGCGCTGGGTTCGGCGACAATCGGCGAAGGCCCGCATTTCTGGGCGGCTCCCTTTGAGGAAAAGAAGGAATTCGGCGGTCTTGGACTCCCTCCGACTTTCGACAATCGCATGCGCCTGAAGGGCCGCAACGTGACCTCAACGACCATAGGCGTCATCGTCACCGATGCCGTGCTGGCCAAGGCGCAGGCACACCGGCTCTCCATCCTCGCTCATGACGGCCTCGCCCGGGCGATCCTGCCGGCCCACCTGCCGTTCGACGGCGACACGATCTTTTCGGCGGCGACCGGTGCTAAACCGTTAAACGACCCGTCGGATTTCATGGAGATCTGCCATCTGACGACGCTGGTGACCGCCCGCGCCGTGGCCCGCGGTGTCTATGAGGCGGCGGCTTTGCCCGTTGCAAATGCCCAGATCGCCTGGCGCGACAAATTCACTTCCCCGGCTCAATAGTTTTCAAGGCTTCTTCGAGCCGTGGCCAGTCGCTCTTGCCGGGAAGGCCGATCCTCAGATCATCGGGTCGTTCCTCGAACCGGCGCACCAGAATTCCCTGTTCCCCGAGGTGCCGGAAAACCGCCTGCGCCCGCGGATCGCGGATGAACCGGAAGAGCGATGTTCCGCCTACGACAGGTATTCCGGCAGCACCGAGCAGAGCATCCAGCCGCGCCGCCTCCTCTTTCAGCTTCAGCCGCATCGCATTCTGCCATTTGGTATCGCCGAGCGCCTCATTTGCCACGTGCAATGCCGGGCCGGACACTGCCCACGGGCCGAGCCGGTTCTCGATCCGCGCGATCGTTTGCGGATGCGAAATCACGAAGCCAAGCCGCAGGCCAGCCATGCCGTAGAACTTGCCGAAGGACCGCAGCACCACCAACCCGCCGGCATCCACCGCATCGGTGACGCTCGATGCTTCCGAGACGTCCATGAACGCCTCGTCCACGACCAACAGCCCGCCTTTCGCGCGCATGATTGCGGCAAGCGCCAAGAGATCGGCACGCGGGACGATACGTCCGGTCGGGTTGTTGGGATTGACGATGACAGCGAGGTCCGCTTCCGCCAGCCGATCCAGATCGTCGGTTTCGGTGACTTCCAAACCGGAAAGCCGCGCCGCGCGGGCATGCTCCGCATAGGTGGGCGAAAGAACCGCAGCGCGGCCTTTCCGGGCGACCAGATCGGCGACCATCGGCAGCAGGATCTGTGTCCCAGGCCCCGCCGCGACATGTGCCGCCGATGGCGCGCCGTAGGCAGCAGCGGCAAGGGCCTTCAGCCTTTCCGCCGATGCGACGTCAGGCAGTCGCGTGAAAGCATTGCCGGGCAGCGGCGAATGCGGATAGGAATACGGGCTGATACCGGTGGAAAGATCGACCCAGGGTTCCGGCGCATGTGGAAACAGCGCCCGGGCACGGGAAAGATTGCCGCCGTGCTGTATCGGATCACCAATTTCGTCGCCAATCTCAGGGCCTGCCAACTTCATGTTCCTTCTCGCATTTTTCGCCCTGATCACGGAGCGCATCTTCGGTTATCCGGACTGGCTGTTCCGGCGCATCGGCCATCCGGTCACCTGGATCGGCGCATTGATATCCCGGCTCGACCGCGATCTGAACCGCGAAAGCGACGACTTCTCCACGCGCAAGCGAAAGGGCGTGTACGCGCTTCTGGCACTTCTCGGCATCACAACCCTGCTCGGCCTGGTGATCGAATACGACCTGATGATGCTCCCCTTCGGGCCAATCCTGCTGGTTCTGATCGCCGCCAGCCTCCCCGCTCAGAAAAGCCTCGAAACCCATGTCGAAGCCGTCGCGACGGCGCTGCGAGACGGAGGGCTGTTGGCCGGGCGCAAGGCCGTTTCCAAAATCGTCGGGCGCGATCCCGAAAAACTCGATGAAGCCGCCGTCTGCCGCGCGGCGATCGAGAGTCTTGCCGAGAATTTTTCGGACGGCGTCGTGGCGCCAGCCTTCTGGATGGGGATCTTCGGGCTGGCCGGTGGCGTCGGTTACAAGGCGGCCAATACCGCCGACAGCATGATCGGCCACAAGCTGCCGCGATACGAAGCCTTCGGCTGGGCGGCGGCGCGTTTCGACGACCTCATCAACCTGCCCGCCTCGCGCCTGAGCGCTCTGCTTTTCGCGGTTGCAGCGGGTTTTATCGATGGCGCCTCGCCCGGAAACGCGGTCCGCGCCGTCAGGCGGGATGCTCGTCATCACCGTTCGCCGAATGCCGGCTGGCCCGAAGCGGCGATGGCCGGCGCGCTCGGCATTGCGCTCGCCGGACCGCGCAGTTATGGCGGCCGGATGATCGAGGCGCGTTTCATGGGCGAAGGTGGCCGCTCCGAACTCAACCACCACGACATCCGCCGCGCGCTGAAGCTCGCCCGCATCGCCGACGCGCTGCTGATCGGCCTCTTCGGCCTGATGGCGTGGATCATCTGGCAAGTTTGAGCAGCCCATCCAGATCGAGATGCTTTTCCATATGTGCGGCGAGGCGATCGAGCACCGCGTCAACGCCGGCCTCGTAGTCCAGGCCCGACACGGATCCCCCGAGCCGCGTCAGCCAGGCCGACCGCTGCCGGTCGTCCGAGAACAGTCCATGCAGATAGGTGCCCCAGACCCGGCCATCCGCCGATATCGCACCTTCCGGGTTACCGCCGATCACCGAGAACGGTCGCCCGCAATCGGCGCCTGTGGTTCGGCCGATATGCATTTCATATCCGGACAGGGAGATTCCGTCGAAACTCTCGCCCGCAACGGCCTCCAGCCGTTTATCGCCCGCAAGAACCGTCTCGACATCCAGCAGGCCAAGCCCCTCGATCGAGCCGGGCGGCCCTTCCGTCCCTTCCGGATCGGAAATCGTCTTGCCGAGCATCTGGTATCCGCCGCAGAGACCGAGCACCCGCCCGCCGCGGCGGACATGCGCGGCGATATCCACGTCGAAGCCGGCCTCCTTCAGCGCAGCCAGGTCGGATATCGTCGCCTTCGAACCGGTGAGCAGCACGAGATCGCAATCGCCGGGGATCACCTGCCCCGGCCGGACCCGGATCAGATCGACATCCGGCTCGGCTTCCAGCGGATCGAGATCGTCGAAATTGGAGATATGCGGCAGGATCGGCACCGCGATCCTGATCTTCGCACCCACCTTCCGCACCGAAGGCGCGTTGAGGCCGAGCGCATCTTCCGCCGGCAGCCGGGCCGCATCGGCAAAATGCGGCAGCAGCCCGATCGGCTGCCAGCCGGTGAGATCCCCGATTATCCGCATGCCCTCGGCAAACAAGCTAGGATCGCCGCGAAACCGGTTGACGATGAAGCCCCGGATCATCACCGCATCCTCGGCGTCGAGGACGAGCTTGGTCCCGGCAAGGCTTGCGATAACCCCGCCGCGGTCGATATCGCCGATCAGCACCACCGGCACGTCGGCGGCCCGGGCAAACCCCATATTGGCGATGTCGTTATGGCGAAGATTGATTTCCGATGCGCTGCCGGCGCCTTCGACCAGGACGAGATCGGCCTGGTTGCGGAGGATTTCGAAACTTTCCAGGACCCGCGGCATCAGTGTCCGTTTCAGGATCTGATACTCGGCGGCCTTGGCATTGCCTTCGACCCTACCTTGCACCACCACCTGCGCGCCGACCTCGCTCTGCGGCTTCAAGAGCACCGGGTTCATATGGACGCTGAGCGGCACCCCCGCTGCCCGCGCCTGCAGCGCCTGCGCCCGTCCGATCTCGCCGCCAACCGCTGTGACCGCCGCATTGTTCGACATGTTCTGCGGCTTGAACGGCAGTATCCTCAGGCCGCGCAACGTGAAAGCGCGGGCAAGCCCGGCTACGACCAGCGACTTGCCCACATCCGAGCCCGTTCCCTGAAACATCAGCGCCCGAGCGGGCTTGACCGCAACCATCGCTTAAAACTCGATGCCGGCCTGGGCCTTCACGCCCGCCTTGAAGTGATGCTTGACCAGCGACATCTCGGTCACCATGTCGGCGGCCTCGATCAGCGCCGGCTTGGCGTTGCGGCCGGTAACGACCACATGCAGATCCGGCCGCCGCGCCTGGAGCGCCGCGACGATCTTGTCGAGATCGAGATAGTCATAACGAAGCGCGATGTTGAGTTCGTCGAGGATGACGAGCCCGATCGTTTCGTCCGCCATCAGTTCGAGTGCCTTTTCCCAGGCCTTTTCGGCCGCGGCGACGTCGCGCTTCAGGTCCTGGGTTTCCCAGGTAAAACCCTCGCCCATCGTGTGCCAGACGATGCGGTCACCGAAGACGGCAAGCGCCGGCTGCTCCCCGGTGGACCAGGCACCCTTGATGAACTGCACGACTCCGACCCGGCGATCGTTGCCGAGCATGCGCAGCGCCAGGCCGAAGGCGGCTGTGGATTTGCCCTTGCCAGGGCCGGTATGGACGATGAGAAGACCCTTTTCCTGGGTCTTCTCGGCCACTTCGGCATCCTGCACCGCCTTGCGGTTCGCCATCTTGGTGCGATGGCGCTCGGCTGCGGCCTCGTCGATCTCTTTCATCGAGAAGCAAGTTTCGCCGGAGATCCGGCAGAAACTTCCTCGCCGGCCCGGAATCTTTCGCGGGTGACCCCGGCAAGCGCGCCGAGCACGGCCCAGAACACCAGGTTGGTGGCATAGACCGCGTTGACGAAGCGGGCATGGAGATCCATCGGAACCGCAGTTTCATGGCTGGGCGGCAGCGGCGCGCCGACGAGATGCGGAGCGATCAGCAGCACGACCGCCAGTGCGGCGAACACGGCCGAGCGCGTGTAGACGAGCAGACCGAGGCCGAGCGCGGTGCAGACGGCCGTCGAGACCCACCAGATCTGGCGCGGTCCGAGCTCGGCAGCCGGCATGCCGGGCAGTTCCGGCGGCAGGCCAAGGCCCGGCGCAAGGATGACGGCGAGGAAGCCGGCAATGCCGAACATCAGGCCGCCGCGCCAACCCTTGAAGCCCCCGAACGCTTCCGAAGCGGCGATCAGGACGAGGGCGAAGCCGATGCCGGACAGCATGTCTGCGGCGAGCGTATAGATGAAGCGCTCGAAGCCATCGGCCGGAGCCCAGGCTTCGTCATCATGGTGGTGGTCGGCAGCAGGTGCCGCCGCACCGGCCGCTGCGGGCGCCGCGTCATGGCTATGAGCGGCCTCACCGCCGGCATTTTCAAAAACTTCCGCCTGCAGGATCAGCGGCACCGTGGAGAAGCTCTGCATCACGGTGAGCAGCAGCCCGGACAAAAGCCCGGCGATCACCGCCGTGAAGACGATGTTACGAAACAACGACATTGGGGAGAACTCCTCAGTGGCAGGGGAAGGCGAGCGAGTGGCGCGTGTCATGCGCGGCATTGTGGACGACTTCCAGATGCGAGAAGCCGACAAAGCCGACGATGAACAGGCCGAGCAAGGCCGTCATGCTGAGGGGAATGATCTTCGAAGCGGAAATGCCGACTGCAGTTGCGGCAGAATTCTGTACCATGGTCTCGTCCTTTCGCCCTCCACCCGAGGGCCGTTCACGTTCTTTGCCGCCTCTGGCAGGTCTCCTGGCTCGCGGATCGGACGCCTTCTCCCGCCTTCCCGGTTTCCCAGTGGCTTGACGGCCGAACGGCCGTTTTGGGCAAAGACTTTCCGCTTACAGTTGCGGGGGCAGCCGCGGGTTGGACGGCAGAATTCCGTCGCACCGCATTCCCTCTAAAACCCTTTCGGGCACCATAGGCGCTGTCACTATAGACGAATTCGGCGGCACGGCAATCGCCTTTGCGACGCATTGACATGGGCCAGCGACCGGGCTTAGTTGAAAGGAGATGGTCCCTTTCCGGCAACGGGGAGGGCTAAGAGAGAATGCGGTGCGATCCCTTTTTCAGGATCAATGCCGCGGCTGCCCCCGCAACTGTAGGCGGCGAGCCATTGCCGAGAAGCCACTGGGAAACCGGGAAGGCAGGCAAATGGCGACGACCCGCGAGCCAGGAGACCTGCCGTCCATTTAATTTCGCTTCACCGGGCGGGGTGCTCCGGAGGAAGTTTCTCGATCATCGCAGGCGGTTTCGGCCTTCTGCTCCGCGCCCCGATTTTTTCGACCCCTGCGGGAATGCGGCTGACCGATGAGTGACCACCAACCAGACGACCCGGCGATCACCGACCTGGCAGACGTGACGATTTTCGTCTGCACCAATTGCCGCGATGCGTCCGATGGCGAAATCCGGCCGGGCATCGCGCTGATCGCGGCGCTGCGCGAAGCGGCCGTCGGCAAGCCGCTGGTGGTCAAGCCGGTCACCTGCCTTGCCAATTGCGAAAAAAGCCCGAGTGCCGCCTTCAATCACAAGAGCGGTTGGTCCTATGTCTTCGGCCATCTTTCGCTCGACAATGTCGAGGACATCGTCACCGGTGCGATGATGCTGGCCGAGGACGAACGCGGTTTCCTTCCCCTTCGCGGCCGTCCCACCTGCCTGCGCGGCAAGGGCATGACGGCCCGCATCCCACCCTTTCATCACCATGAGGACATGCCATCATGAGCGTTTCGTTCGACCGCGTTCCCTGCACCGTCGTCACCGGGTTTCTGGGAGCCGGCAAGACCACGCTGATCCGCAACCTGATCGAAAACCTGAAAGGCAAGCGGCTGGCGATCATCGTCAACGAATTCGGCGATGTCGGCATCGACGGCGACGTGCTGAAGGGCTGCGGCATCGAAAGCTGCCCGGAAGACAATATCATCGAACTTGCGAACGGCTGCATCTGCTGCACCGTGGCCGACGATTTCGTGCCGGCGATCGACCGGATCCTGGCCATAGAGCCGCGCGTCGACCACATCCTCATCGAGACTTCCGGCCTCGCGCTGCCGAAGCCCCTCGTCCAGGCTTTCCAGTGGCCTGACGTGAAGGCACGTGTGACGGTTGATGGCGTCATCGCGGTGGTGGACGGGCTCGCGCTCGCCGAAGGCCGCGTCGCCGACGACCACGAGGCGCTCGAAGCGCAGCGCCAGGCGGACGGTTCGATCGACCATGACGATCCGGTCGAGGAAGTGTTCGAGGACCAGGTGGCCTGCGCCGACATGATCGTGCTCACCAAGAGCGATCTTCTGGATGCGGCCGGCCTCGCGACCGCCAGGGATCGCGTCGCTGCACATCTGCCACGCGCCGTAAAAATCGTCTCGGCCGCCAATGGCGCCATCGATCCGGCGGTGCTGATCGGCCTCGGCCTCGCCGTCGAGGACGACATCGAGAACCGCAAGACCCATCACGACGACGAACTGGACCACGATCACGACGATTTCGACAGCTTTGTCGTCGATCTGGATGCAGTAACCGATGCCGAACAGCTTGCCGCCCGCATCTCCGCGACGGCGGAAGCAGAGAACGTATTGCGTATAAAAGGCTTCGTTGAAGTCGCGAACAAGCCGATGCGCCTGCAGGTTCAGGCGGTAGGATCGCGCGTGAACCATTATTTCGACCGCGCCTGGGCACCCGGCGAAGCGCGGACAAGCCGCCTTGTGGTAATCGGCGAAAAAGGCATCGACCGCGCCGCGATCGAAAGGATGTTGGCCGCATAAGAAGGCCCGAGGGAAGGATGCACATACTCGCCACCACATCGTCGTCGCTCGACGACCTCATCGAACCGGTCGACCTCGATCAGTCGCCGGCCGACGTGGTGGTGCTGTCCTTTTCCGGCAGCGATCTGAACGGCATTTCCGCGGCCTGGAGTCCGGATTTGCCGAGCCTCCAGCTCACCAGCCTGTCCGATCTCCGCCACCCCATGTCGGTCGATCTGTGGATCGAAAAGACGGCCGCCCATGCCAAGATCATCCTCGTGCGCATTCTCGGCGGCTATGACCGCTGGTCCTACGGCGTTGAGGAACTTTCGCGGCTGGCACGCTCCAGGAAGATCGCGCTGGCGCTGCTGCCCGGCGAATGCAGCATCCGCGACGAACGGCTCACCGCGGCCTCGACGATTTCGGAAAATCAGCTCGCCGGCATTCTGGCCTGCTTCCGCGAAGGCGGGCCGGACAATATGCGGCTTCTGGCGAGACTGCTGACCACGCTGGCCGAGGGAAGAGCGGAATCTCTGCCTCAGGCGGCACCGATGCCGAAGGCCGGCTACTACAAGCCGGGAACGGGTATCGTCGAAGACGATGACCTTCTTGCCGGCCTTGCGCCGGATGCGCCACGTCTGCCGATCCTGTTCTACCGGTCCATGCTGCTGGCCAATGATGCCGCACCGATCGACTCGCTGTTCGAAGCGCTGGCGAAACGCGGCTTCGCTCCCCTGCCGATCTTCGTTTCCGGCCTGAAGGATGCCGACGCCGTCGCCTTCGTCGAACAGGCGATCTCGGATCTCAAGCCTGCGGCGATCCTTTCGACCACCGCCTTTGCCAGCGGCACGGACGAGAACGGCGAAACGATCTTCGACCGCAGCGGCGTGCCGGTCTTCCAGATCGTCGTCGCCACCACGCGGCGCGAAGGCTGGGCAGAAAACCGGCGCGGCCTCAACCCCGCCGACCTCGCCATGCATGTCGTCCTGCCGGAACTCGACGGGCGTATTCTAGCCGGCGCGATCTCGTTCAAGGCAGGGGACAATTCCGCGTACCTCGTCAACCAGCCGGAACCGGATCGGGTCGAACAGGTCGCCGAACGCATTGCCGCTTTCCTTCGCTTGAAAGCCGCGCCGCGCGCCGAGCGCAAGATCGTGATCCTGATGCCGGACTACCCGAGCGCACCGGGGCGCACCGGATATGCGGTCGGTCTGGACGTGCCGCAAAGCGTACTCGGGATGATGCGCGAACTATCCGTAGCCGGCTACAATGTTTCGGATATTCCAGAGACCCCGCGTGACCTTCTCGATCACCTGAGTGCAAAATCCGCCACCCATGCGCTCGCAGCCTACAGCTCCGTGCCTGTGGCGGAGGCGGCTTGGGGTGCCCCGGAAACCGATGAAGACCTGGAAGACGGCGCTTTCCGTTTCCGCGCCGCAACCTTCGGCAATATCACCGTCGCGCTCGCCCCCGATCGCGGCCGCAATGCCGATCGCCGCGCCGACTACCATAGCCCCGACCTGCCCCCCCGCCACGCGCTGATCGCGTTTGGCCAATGGATGCGCAAGACGCTGGACGCCCATGCGATCATCCATGTCGGCGCACATGGCACGCTTGAATGGCTGCCGGGCAAGACCGTGGCTTTGTCGAAGGACTGCTTCCCGGAGATCGTCACCGGCGGACTGCCGGTCATCTATCCCTTCATCGTTTCCAATCCGGGCGAGGCCGCGGTCGCCAAGCGGCGGATCGCCGCCGTCACCATCGGCCATCTGCCGCCGGTTCTGGCCGGTGCCGGTCTTTCCGACGAACAGAAGAAGCTGGAACTGCTGGTCGATGAATATGCGCAGGCCGACGGGCTCGATCGCCGCCGCCGCGACCGGCTGGCCAAGCTGATCGTCGAGACCGCGCGCGATACCGGCCTGGCGGGCGAGGCCGGCGTTTCGAACAATGACGATCCGGATACGGCGCTGACCCGCATCGACGCCTTTCTCTGCGATCTCAAGGACTTTTCGATCAAGGACGGCCAGCATATCTTCGGACAGGCTGCGCCCGGCGACGACCCATTGCGGATCCGCAGCGCCGAAACCGAACGCCAGGCCCTGCTCGACGCACTGGACGGCAACCACATCCGCCCGGGCCCGTCCGGTGCCCCCGCCCGCGGCCGCCGCGACGTGATGCCGACCGGGCGCAATCTCTTTGCCAGCGACCCGCGCACGCTGCCGACGCCGACGGCCTTCGAACTCGGCAAACGTGCCGCCGACGAAATCCTGCGGCGTTATCTGCAGGACCATGGCGACTGGCCGAAAAGCCTCGTCTTCGATCTCTGGGGCAGTGCCTCCCTGCGCAGCGGCGGCGAAGAAGTCGCCCAAGTTCTGGCACTGATGGGCGCAAGGCCGGCTCAGGACATGGCAACCGGCCGTGTCACTGGCATCGAAGTCCTGCCGCCCGCAGCGCTTGGCCGCCCGCGCGTCGATGTGACGCTGAGGATTTCGGGCCTGTTCCGCGACATGTTTCCGGCTCTCATCGCCTTGCTCGACGCCGCGATGCGCGCCATTGCCAGCCGCGAGGAAGCGCCGGGCGACAATCCTCTGGCCGAAGAGGCACAAACGCTCGGGCATGTACCCTCACGCATCTTCGGCTCGGCACCGGGCACCTATGGCTCCGGCATCGAGGAAAAGCTCGCCGACGGCACTTGGGGCGAACGCGAGGAGCTGGGCCGCCTCTATCTCGATGCGACGAGCCATGCCTTTGGCGGCGCGGAAGGCGATGCGAGCCACGTGCCCGGCCAGTTCGCGAACCGCATCGGGACGGCCGACCTGCTTGTCCATACCGGCGACGATCCGGGCCGCGACCTGCTGGACGGATCAGCTGATGTCGCCTTCGTCGGCGGATTTGCGGCGGCCGTCGCAGCACTCGGCGGCAAGGCGGATGTGATCGCGCTTGACACGACCGATCCGCAAAAACCCCGCGCCCGCTCGATTTCCGAAGCCGTGACCCGCGTGGTGCGCGCCCGCGCCGTCAACCCCCGCTTCATCGCCGGCCAGATGCGCCACGGCCCGCGCGGCGCCGCCGAACTGGTGGAGACGGTCGACCGGCTGATCGGTTTTGCCGAGACCACCCATGCCATCCCGCAATCGCTGATCGAGGCGACCTACGACGCCTATCTCGGCGACGACAAGGTCCGCGAGTTCCTGCAGAGCCAGAACCCCGAAGGCGCGCGCTTCATGGCTGAGCGGTTCCGCTCCGCGCTTCGCCGCGGCCTCTGGCATCCCCGCCGCAACGCCGTGGATGCCGAGCTCGAAATGCTCACCCGGGAGAAGGTGGCATGACGGCACTCTCCCTCAATCGAAGCACGCTGGACATGCGCCGCGGCGTCTGCCCCGCCCTGTCGGCCCCGATGATGACCGGCGACGGGCTTCTCGCCCGCGTGGCGCTGACCGACGCGATCACCCCGGTCCAACTGACAGAACTCTGCCGGCTGGCACGGCGCCACGGCAACGGCGTTCTCGATATTTCCGCCCGCGGCAACCTGCAGATCCGGGGACTGAGCGAGGCCTCGGCTCCCGTTCTCGACGCCGATGTCCGCGCACTGAACTTGCCGCTTCGCGATGGCCTGGCCGTTGAAACGCCGCCCTTGGCCGGGATCGACCGGACCGAGATCGCCGACCCGCGCCCGATAGCCGAGGCAATCCGCCAGGGCGCACGTGAGATTATCGGCCTCGCCCCCAAAATGTCGGTGGTGGTGGATGGTGGCGGACAGCTCCGGCTTTCCGACCTACTGGCCGATATCCGGCTCGTTGCCGTTTCCACCGGGGAAGGCACGCGCTGGACATTGCTTCTGGGCGGTACGGAAACAACCAGCCGCATTTTCAATGTTTTACGTGAAACAGATGCGATCTCGACGACGCTGGAACTGCTTCGCAAGCTTGCAGTGATGGGGACCAGGGCACGCGGCCGCGACCTCGCGGTCGGACTGTCGAAAAACGACGGCGTCAACCACGCGGCCTCGCCTTTCGGCACCTTCCACCTTTCCAATAACCTTTTTGCAGCAGGCATCGGCCCGGCCTTCGGTCAGGCGGGTGCCGAGGACCTGATCGCCCTTTGCGACGAGGCCGAACGGCTGGGAATACAGTCGCTGAAACCGGCCTTCGATCATTCGCTCCTGTTTTTCGGCCCTCAAACCGCCTGCGAAGCGCTGACCGCTTTTGCCCGCAGCAACGGCTTCGTCGCCTCGCCGAGCGATCCGCGTTCGGCCATTGCCGCTTGTCCTGGAAGTCCCGCCTGCAGTTCCGCGACCGTCGCCACCCATGAACTCGGCGCCAAAGCGGCGGAAGAGTGTGGGGACCTGCTCGACGGTTCGTTCAAGCTGCACGTGACCGGCTGCCCCAAGGGCTGCGCCCACCCGCAGCCGTCGGCGCTTGCACTCTGCGGCACGACCGCCGGTCTTTCGCTCATCGCCCAGGGAAAAGCGTCCGACGAGCCCTTTGCCTCGGTCGCTTTTGCCGATACCAACAACTCCCTTCGCCGCATCGCCGATCTCGTCCGTAACGAACGGCAGGCCGGCGAAAATTCCGCAGCCTGCCTCGCCCGTCTGGGACCGCGCCGACTTGCTGCAGCCGTTATGTCAGGACGACCATGAACAGTTACGATTACATCCGCGAAGGCGACGCGATCTACGAAAAATCCTTTGCTATCATCCGCGTGGAAGCGGACCTCTCGCCCTTCTCGTCAGAGCAGGCCGATATCGCGGTGCGCATGATCCATGCCTGCGGACTGGTCGAGGCGGCTCAGCATTTCCGGTTTTCCAAGGATTTCGTGGCCCAGGCGCGCGGCGCGCTTCATGCCGGCAAGCCGATCTATTGCGATGCCGAGATGGTGGCGCATGGCATTACCCGCGCCCGCCTGCCGGCCCACAACCAGGTGATCTGCACGCTGCGCGACGGCCGCACGATCGAGCTGGCAAAGACAATCGGCAACACCCGCTCGGCTGCCGCGCTGGATCTGTGGGACGAGATGGAAGGCGCAGTCGTCGCGATCGGCAATGCGCCGACCGCGCTGTTCCGCCTGCTCGAAATGCTGGATGCCGGTGCGCCGCGTCCTGCCGCGATTATCGGCATGCCGGTCGGTTTCGTCGGCGCTGCGGAATCCAAGGAGGCGCTGATGGAAGCGACGCTCGGCATTCCCTACGCGATCGTTCGCGGCCGCATGGGCGGCTCGGCGATGACGGCTGCCTGCGTCAACGCGCTGGCGAGGGCAGGACTGTGAACGCCGCACTCCTCAAGGGCAAGCTCACGGGCGTCGGCACCGGACCCGGCGACCCCGAACTGCTGACGCTGAAGGCGGTACGCGCCATCCACGAAGCGGATGTGATCGCCTTCTTCTGCAAGAGAGGCTCGAGCGGCAACGGCCGCGCCATCGTCGAGGCGCATATCCGTCCGGGCACGCTCGAACTGCCGCTGGTCTATCCGGTCACGGTCGAGACACATAAGGACGAGGCCGATTATCGCGGCCCGATCGCCGATTTCTTCGATCGCTCCGCAGACGACATCGCCACGCTCCTCGATGCCGGCAAGAATGTCGCCGTGCTGAGCGAGGGCGACCCGCTGTTCTACGGATCCTACATGCACCTGCATGTGCGGCTCGCCAACCGCTACCAGGCGGAAGTCGTCGCCGGCGTCACTGCCATGTCCGGCTGCTGGTCGATGACCGGGATGCCGCTCGTCCAGGGTGACGATATTTTGAGCGTGCTGCCGGGAACCTTGTCCGAGGAGAAACTCGCGGAGCGGCTTGGAAATACCGACGGGGCGGTGATCATGAAAGTCGGCCGCAACCTGCCAAAAATCCGCCGGGCGCTGGCCTCCGTCGGCAAACTGTCCGGGGCGCTTTATGTCGAGCGCGGCACGATGGCGAACGGCGCAGCGCAGCGTCTGGAAGAGCGCGACGAGAGTCCGGCTCCCTATTTCTCGATTGTCCTCGTGCCCGGCTGGAAGACGCGGCCATGACAATGGGTTCGTTGACCGTCGTTGGCCTCGGCCCCGGCAATCCGGACCAGATGACGCCGGAAGCCGCCGCCGCAGTGACTGCGGCTGAGGATTTTTTCGGCTACTTTCCGTATATCGACCGTTTGAATCTGCGCCCCGACCAGCGGCGCCACGCATCCGATAACCGGGAGGAACTGGCCCGCGCCCGCGCCGCGCTCGAAATGGCGGCGGGCGGAGGCAAGGTCTGTGTCGTCTCGGGCGGCGACCCCGGCGTGTTCGCCATGGCCGCCGCGGTCTGCGAGGCGATCGACGAAGGTCCGGCCTTATGGCGCGAAATCGATTTTTTGGTCGTTCCCGGCATCACCGCCATGCTGGCAGTCGCGGCAAAGGCCGGCGCACCGCTCGGTCATGATTTCTGCGCCATCTCGCTTTCGAACAATCTGAAGCCCTGGGATGTGATCGAGAAACGCCTGATCGCCGCGGCGACGGCCGGGTTCGTGATGGCCTTCTACAATCCGATCAGCAAGGCGCGCCCGCATCAGCTCGGCGAGGCCTTTAACATTCTGCGCGCACATCTGCCCGGCACCGTGCCCGTGATCTTCGGCAGAGCGGCCAGCCGGCCGGATGAGGATATCCGTGTCGTGCCGTTGTCAGAGGCGAGAAGCGATATGGCGGATATGGCGACCTGCGTCATCGTCGGCACGGCCGAGACCCGGCTGATCGCGCGGCAGAACCAGCGGCCGATCGTCTATTCCCCGCGTTATTTCAGGGGCACTGGCGCATGATCGAGCCAGGCGAGCATCTCCTGCACGGTCTCGACGGACGGCACATCCGGCAGGTCCGGACGCCTGATCAGAATGACGTCGATACCGAGGTCGCGCGCAGCGGCGATCTTGCCGTAGCTCGCCGGCCCGCCGCTGTTCTTGGCGACGATCGCCTCGATGCCGTGGTCGCGCAGAAGCCGGGCCTCGTCCGCCTGTTCGAAGGGGCCGCGCGCGGTCAGATAGACCGCGTTCGGAACCGCCAGCGGCGGTTCGACCGGATCGACGCTGCGGACCAGATAGGCGTACTGCGGCGCGGCTTCGAAGGGCAGAAGCTCCTGCCGCCCGAGCGTCAGGAATGCTTTTCGGGGGGCTTTTCCCAGGGCATTGACCGCATCGGCAACGCTCTCCACCTCAATCCAGCGATCACCGGGCTGCCGCAGCCAGGGCGAGCGTCGCAAGGCGACCAGCGGAATGCCGGAAACCTCGGCGGCTTTGGCCGCATTGCGGGAAATCTGCGCCGCATAGGGATGCGTCGCGTCGATCAGGATCGAGACGTCTTTTTGCCGGAGGTAAGCGGCAAGCCCCCCTGCGCCGCCGAAACCGCCGACACGCACGGGCACGGGCTGCTCGGCCGGCGCGCGGGTGCGGCCGGCAAGCGACAGCTCGACGGTAAACCGTGGATCGCCGGCGAGCTTTCCGGCCAGCGCGCGGGCTTCCGCCGTGCCGCCGAGAATGAGGATGGAACGTTGCACGATGCCTCCTGAATCAGAGCGGAAACCTTTAAACCAAAGCCGCTGGCTGTCCATCGTCGGCATCGGCGAGGATGGAGTTGCGGGCCTCGGCGAAAATGCCCGCGCAGCAATCGTTTTTGCTTCCGTGGTCTTCGGCGGCAGGCGGCATCTGGAACTGGCAGCCTCCGTAATCTCCGGCGAAGCCCGGCCGTGGCCGACCCCGTTTGACGCGGCGATGCGCGATGTCGTGGCACTGCGTGGTCAGAAGGTCTGCGTGCTGGCCTCCGGCGACCCCTTCTTCTTCGGCGTCGGCGTCACGCTGTCCCGCCATGTCGCGCCTGAAGAATATACCGCCTATCCTGCCCCCTCGGCCTTTTCGCTGGCCGCCTCACGGCTTGGCTGGCCACTGCAGGACATCGAAACGGTGTCATTGCACGGCCGGCCACTCGAACTCATTCGCCCGTCGCTTCATCCGGGTCGGCGGATCATCGCGCTGACATCCGATGAGAACGGGCCGGCGGCGCTGGCGGAGCTTTTGTCCCGCACCGGTTTCGGGCCGTCTCGGATAACCGTCCTGGAATCTCTGGGCGGCGCGGCGGAACGCATCCGTTCGCAGCAGGCAGATGAGTTCGCGCTACCGGATATCGATGTGCTGAATGTCGTCGCCATCGACGTAAAGGCCGAAGCTGGGGCCTTTGTCCTTCCGCGGGCATTCGGGCTGGACGACACGCTGTTCGAGCACGACGGCCAGATCACCAAGCGTGAAATCCGGGCGCTAACGCTCTCGGCACTGGCTCCGCACCGCGGCGAACTGTTGTGGGATATCGGCGCCGGCTCGGGCTCGATCGGCATCGAATGGATGCTCGCCGATCCATCCCTGAAGGCCATTGCGATCGAAACCAGTCGGGAACGGGCAGCACGGATCGGACGGAATGCCTCGGCATTCGGTGTGCCAGGCCTGCGCATCGTCGAAGGCGAGGCGCCGGGAGCTCTGGCCGGCCTGCCGCAGCCGGATGCAATCTTTATCGGCGGCGGCGGCAGCGAGCCCGGGGTTTTCGATCAGGCTCTGGAAGCGCTGAAGCCTGGTGGACGGCTGGTCGCCAATGCCGTGACGCTGGAAATGGAAACGGTCCTCCTGGCAGCGCATGCGAAACTCGGCGGCGAACTGATCCGCATGGAGGTTTCGCGCGCAGCGCCGATCGGCAGCATGTCGGGCTGGAAACCTGCCATGCCGGTTACCCAATGGAGCTGGACGAAACCCGGAGCGAGGCCATGATTGCCGCAGGCCTCGGCTGTCGCAAGGGGACATCTGCCGAAGCGCTGCTTTCGGCACTGGCAGCCGCCTGCGCTGAAGCCAATATTTCGCCTGATTCCGTGTCCGTTCTGGCAACCGGCGAGATCAAGCGGCATGAGCCGGGAATGATCGAGCTTGCGGAACAGCTGCGCCTGCCCTTGCAGATTCTTGATGAGGCGGCGCTGAAGCAGGTAGAAGGCCGCACCAGAACAGTTTCGAAACACAGCCTCGCGCAAACCGCCACGCCGAGCCTTTCCGAAGCCGCGGCACTTGCGGCCGCCGGCGAAGCTTCGGAACTCGTCGTGGCGCGGCTGATCGCCGATGGCGCCACCTGCGCGCTGGCACGCTCGAAGGACCATTCATGACCGTGCATTTCATCGGCGCCGGACCGGGCGCCGCCGACCTCATCACCGTGCGCGGCCGCGATATTCTCGCCCGCTCGCCGGTCTGCCTTTATGCCGGCTCGATCATGCCGAAGGAACTGCTCGACTATTGCCCGAGGGACGCACGGATCGTCGATACCGGCTCTCTGTCGCTGGACGATATCGAGGCGGAATACGTGTCGGCACATCGTGCCGGCAAGGATGTCGCGCGGCTGCATTCCGGCGATCTTTCCGTCTGGAGCGCGGTTGCGGAACAGATCCGCCGGCTGGAAAAACACGGCATCGACTATACCCTCACTCCCGGCGTGCCCTCCTTTGCCGCCGCCGCGGCAGCTCTGCGGCGAGAGCTGACCATTCCGGAAGTGGCGCAGAGCCTGATCCTCACCCGGGTTTCCGGCCGCGCGTCGAAAATGCCGGAGGGCGAGACGCTGGCGGCCTTCGGTGCGACCGGCGCGACGCTCGCAATCCACCTCGCCATCCACGCGCTCGACCGAATCGTCGCGGAACTGACGCCGTTTTATGGCGCCGATTGCCCCGTCGCGATCGTTGTGCGCGCCTCCTGGCCGGAAGAAAGGATCATCCGCGGCACACTTGCCGATATCGAAGCGAAGCTGGCGGCGGAACCCGCGGAACGCACGGCGCTGATCTTCGTCGGCAAGGGCCTGGGCGCTGCCGATTTCGTCGAGAGCCAGCTCTACAATACCGATTACGTGCGCCGCTTCCGGCCCGGCTGGCCTCAGGCCGGCGATAAGGATTCCGAATGATCGGACGGCGTAAACGCGGTCCGGCCGACCAACCGGCCTTCGCGATCGTAGACCAGGATTTCCAGCGCGATCTGCGGATCCCTGAGCGCCTTGGCGGCAGTCTTCCAGGCGAGCCCCGCGATCCGGTCGCCCAATGCCAGGCCGTTTTCCCCAGCGAGCGCGAATGCCTGCGACACGGCGTTCGCAGCGGCAATCTGCGCCATAAGCTCGTCGCTCGCCCCGGCCTCCCCCGCCAGCTTGGCGAGAGCTTCGAGATCGGCCAGCCCGCGCTTGGAATGCACGTCGAGCATGCCCTGCGCGAGCTTGGTCATCTTGGCGACGCCGCCGGCGATCGTGACCTTCGGCACCGGGTGGTCGCGCAGATATTTCAGCATGCCGCCGACGAAATCGCCCATGTCGATCAGCGCGATCTCATGCAGCCCATGATGCGCCTGCACCGCCTTTTCGGAGGTATTACCGGTGGCGCCCGCTACATGGGTGAGTCCGGCGGCACGCGCGACATCGATGCCGCGCCAGATGGAATGGATCCAGGCCGAACAGGAAAAGGGTATGACGATCCCCGTCGTGCCGAGGATCGAGATGCCGCCCAGGATCCCAAGCCGGCCGTTCAGCGTCTTCTCGGCAATTTTTTCACCGTCGGCGACGGAAATCTCGACCTCGAAATCAGTCTCGTCGCCGGCGACTTCCGCAATCGCCTGTGCGATCATCTTGCGCGGCACCGGATTGATGGCGGGTTCACCGACGGGCAGAGGCAGGCCGGCACGGGTGACGGTGCCGACGCCTTCGCCGGCCTTGAAAATGATGCCGCTGCCGGCCGCGCTGCGCCGCACGGTGCTCTTGATCAGCGCGCCGTGCGTGACGTCGGGGTCATCGCCGGCATCCTTGACGATCCCGGCTCTCGCAAATCCCTCGCCGGTCTCTTCGACGGCAAGCGCGAAGGATGGCGTCTGCCCGCCGGGCAACGTCACCTCGATCAGGTCTGGAAATTTTCCGGCAAGGAGCGCAAGACAGGCCGCCTTGCTCGCCGCCGCCGCGCAGGTTCCCGTGGTCCAGCCACGACGCAGGTTCTTGCCATCCGCTTCCATGGCCGTTTCTATAGCCCGACCGGGGCCGAGCGTCACCGGTCAAAGGTCCGCATATGAATGAAAGCTTAGAATCCATCGTCGCAGCACCCGTCTTCGAGCCCGGCCATGTCTGGCTCGCCGGCGCCGGCCCCGGTCATCCGCGTTACCTGACGCTGGAAGTCGCCGATGCGATCGGCAAGGCTGACATGATCGTCCATGATGCACTGGTCTCCGAGGGCGTGCTTTCGCTCGCGAAAACCGCCGAGCTTATCTTCGTCGGAAAACGCGGCGGAAAGCCGTCTGTCGCCCAGGATGACATTACCGGCCTGCTGATCGAGCTCGCCCGCAAGGGCAGGCGGGTCCTGCGTCTGAAGGGCGGCGATCCCTTCGTGTTCGGACGCGGCGGCGAGGAAGCAGAAGCACTTGCCAAGGAAAACATCCCGTTCCGCATCCTGCCGGGCATGACCTCGGCGCTGGCAGCTCTCGCTTCGGCCAATATCCCCGCGACGATGCGGGGAATGAGCCGGGCGATCACCCTTGCCACCGGCCATGCGGCGGGAAGTCCCGGCGATCTGGACTGGAAGGCGCTGGCGAAAACCGGCGAGCCGATCGTGGTCTATATGGGCGTCAGCACGATCAGCACCATCGCCAGGCTGCTGATCGAAGGCGGGCTGTCGCCGGACACGCCGGTCGCGGTGCTGATGGCGGCAACGACGCCGGACGAACGCTCGCTGACCGCAACGCTCGCAACCGTCGAGGCGGAAGTTGAGCGGCAGAAATTCGCCGCGCCCGCTCTGATCGTCATCGGCCGGATCGTTTCGATGCAGGCCGTGCTGACGGGCGGCAAACCATGACGGCTCGCGCACTCATCATCGGTGCGCCGCGCTCCGGCTCCGGCAAGACCAGCGTCACGATCGGCCTCTTGCGCGCCTTTGCCCGTCGCGGCGTCAAAGTGCGCGGCATCAAGACCGGACCGGACTATATCGATCCCGGTTTCCACGAGGCTGCGACGCATCTGCCGGGCCTCAACCTCGACAGCTGGGCAATGGCGCCGGATCTGCTCCGGCATCTGGCGCGCGGCCAGGCGGAAGACGCCGAACTGCTTTTGATCGAAAGCGCCATGGGCTTGTTCGACGGCATCGTCAGCGAAGAGAACCGTTCCGGCGCCGCCTCCGACCTCGCTCGGCTGTTCCGCCTGCCCGTGCTGCTGGTGCTGGATGTCTCCGGCCAATCGCAGACGGCCGGCGTGATCGCCTATGGTTTTGCCCATTACGACCCGACCGTGAAGATCGCCGCCTGTATCCTCAATCGAGCCGGCAGCGAACGGCACAAGAAGCTTTGCGGCGATGCGATCCAGGCGGCCGGAATTCCCGTTGTCGGCACCGTCCTGCGCGACCCCTCCCTTATCCTGCCCGAACGGCATCTCGGCCTCGTCCAGGCGAGTGAGCATCCGGAAATGGACGCACATATCGAGCGGCTGGCTGATGCCATGGAAGCCTCGCTGGACCTCGATGCGATCTTTGCCGCTGCAAAACCGTTCAATATTCCCGGCGGCTCGACGGAAAAATCTCTGCGGCCGCCGGGCCAGCGCATCGCTTTGGCGCAGGATGCCGCCTTCACCTTCCTCTACCCGCATCTGATGCGCGAATGGCGTTCCGCCGGGGCGGAGATCGTTCCCTTCTCGCCATTGAGCGACGAGTCGCCACCGGCCGACTGCGACACCTGCTGGCTACCGGGCGGGTACCCCGAACTGCACGCGGGAAGGCTTGCAGCTGCCGAAAAATTCAAGTCCGGCCTCGCCCGGTTTGCGGAAACGAAACCGGTTCACGGCGAGTGCGGCGGTTACATGGTTCTCGGCGAAACGCTGGAGGATGCCGACGGCGTGACGCACGTCATGGCCGGGCTCCTCTCCCACCGCACCAGTTTTGCCAAACGCAAGATGAACCTCGGTTACCGCCAAGCGGAACTTGTCCAGGACGGCCCGCTCGGCCGGAAGGGCGATACGATCCGCGGGCATGAATTCCATTATGCCAGCGTGGTTTCTCCCGGCACCGACGAAGCTTTCGCAACGATCGCGGATGGCGGCGGCAGGATGATCGGCCCGACAGGCGGCAGGCGCGCCCTGGTCAGCGGCGCCTTTTTCCACGCGATCGCCCGCGGCTAACCGGCGGACGCTGAAAGTGCGCTGACCGCCGCGACCGCCCGTTCGGCGTCCCCCTCCGAAATAATCGGATAGGCCGCAAATCCTTCTTGCGCGTCCCTCGCCAGCTTCTAGTCTACGCCGCTTCGGGGCTCGGCTCCTCCCAAACTCTTGGTTTCGAACAGCAAGGTGTTCCAGTGACGGATTTCGAAAAGACCCGCTCGCTCTTCTATCTCCCGGAAGGCGTGATCTATCTCGACGGCAATTCGCTCGGACCGCTGCCGCTCGCCGCGAAAGAGCGCGTCGCCAAATTGATGACCGACGAATGGGGCGAGCTGCTGATCAAGGGCTGGAACAAGGCCGGCTGGATGATGATGCCGCGGCGGGTCGGAGACCGGGTCGGCAAGCTGATCGGTGCCGCGGAAGGTACCGTGGTGATGGGCGACACCCTGTCGATCAAGGTCTACCAGGCGCTCGCCTCGGCATTGGAACTGGTGCCGGAACGCAAGGTCGTGCTCTCCGACAGCGGCAACTTTCCATCCGATCTCTATATGGCGCAGGGCCTGATCGGCTCGCTCGGCAAGGGCCATGAGCTGAAGATCGCCGAGCCGGAAGAGGTCGAAGCCGCGATCGACGAAACCGTCGCCGTGGTCATGCTGACGGAAGTGGACTATCGTACCGGTCGTCTGCACGACATGAAGGCGCTGACCAAAAAGGCGCATGCCGTCGGCGCGATCACCGTCTGGGATCTTGCCCATACGGCCGGTGCCCTGCCGGTCGATCTTTCCGGCGCGGACGCGGATTTCGCGGTCGGCTGCACCTACAAGTACCTGAACGGGGGGCCGGGCGCCCCGGCCTTCATCTATGTGGCGCCGCGCCATGCGGACAAGGTCCGGCCGGCGCTTTCCGGTTGGCTGGGGCACGAACAGCCCTTCGCCTTCGATCTCGGTTATCGGCCGGGCAGCGGTATCGACCGCATGCGGGTCGGCACGCCGCCGATTATCGGGCTTGCGGCGCTCGACGCCGCACTCGATGCCTGGGAAGGCGTCGACATGGCGGACCTGCGGCGGCAGTCGATAAACCTCTGCGATCTGTTCGTCGCGGAAGTCGAAAAGCGCTGCCCGATGCTGAAGCTCGGCTCCCCGCGGGATGGCATGAAGCGCGGCAGCCAGATTTCCTTCCTGCACGAGGAAGGATACGCGATCATGCAGGCGCTGATCGCTCGCGGCGTGATCGGCGATTTCCGCGCTCCGAACGCCATCCGTTTCGGCTTCACACCGCTCTATATCGGCGAGGCCGAGGTATTGGGCGCAGTGGACATTCTCGAAGACATCATGACCAATCGCCTCTGGGACACCGCCGAATATAGGCAGCGGGCGCTGGTGACCTGATCGGATGACGGAAGAACGGCCCACATCCGCCAGAAAGCTCTCCAAGGTCGTGCCCTACCGGCTCGCGCGCAGCAACGCGGAAATGATGAAGCTCGTCAGCCTCCTTTGCGAAGCCAACGGTTTCAAGCTGAACATCTGGAGGGTCATGTCCGCGATCGGTACCTATCGATCGATCTCGCCGATGGAAATCGGCAAGCTCACCACCATCGACAAGGCGATGGTGTCGCGCGCGATCCGCGAACTGGTCGACCGCGACCTGATCGACCGCCGGGCCGACGCACGTGATGCGCGATGGGCCCAGATCCAGCTGACGGCAGCGGGAACGGCGGTCTACGAAAAGATGGTGGCCGGCATCGACTCCCTCGAGAAACACATGTTCGGCGATCTGCCGCCCGAAAAGACCGCAGCATTCATGGAAATGCTGGAACTGATCGAACGTCGCGCCAGGTTGGCGCGCGATATGGTGGAGTTGAACGGCAAGGCCGGATTGACGCGGCTGCTGGGGCGCGATGCCGAGTAGGGCTTCTGGACGCCTGCCGCGTTTCGTAAGGTTTACATAACCATTATCAGAATTGTTTACAAAGAAACAATCTCCCTGTAAACAAATGACAGGGCGGGAGGAGATCGCCCGCTTTTGTCCTGGGAGGATCCTATGAAGAACCGGTTTTTTGCTGGAATGGCACCCGTTGCCGTCCTGTCCTTGTCCCTATTTGCAAGCTCTGCCCTGGCTGACGTGACGATTGGCGTGACCATATCGTCGACCGGCCCTGGTGCGGCGCTCGGCATTCCGCTGAAGAATTCCGTCGAGTTGTGGCCGGCCGAAGTGGGCGGCGAAAAGCTAAAGGTCATCGTTCTGGATGACGCCGGCGACCCCTCGGTTGCCACCACCAATGCCCGCCGTTTCGTCAACGACGACAAGGTCGACGTCATCGTCGGTTCCGCGCTGACGCCTGCTTCGATCGCTGTCGCCGGTGTTGCCGGCGAGACCAGCACGCCGCACCTCTCCTGCTCGCCGGTTCCGCCGAACATTTCCAAGGGCAAGTGGACCTTTGTGATGCCGCAGGATGCCGGCCTGATCGCCAGGAACCTGTTTGCCAAGATGAAGGCCGACGGCATCAAGACGGTCGGTTATATCGGCTTCTCGGACAGCTACGGCGACCTGTGGATGGGCCAGTTCAAGGCGATGGGCGAACAATATGGCCTGAAGGTCGTCGCCGACGAGCGTTATGCCCGTCCCGACACCTCCGTTTCCGGCCAGGTGCTGAAACTCGTGGCCGCCCGTCCGGATGCCGTCTTCGTCGGCGCCTCCGGCACCGGTGCCGCACTGCCGCAGATCGGTCTGCGCGAACGCGGCTTCACCGGCAAGATCTACCAGACCCATGGCGCCGTGACTTTCGACTTCCTGCGCATCGCCGGCAAGGCTGCCGACAACACGATCTTCGCCTCCGGCCCGGCCATGGCGCCGGAAGCCCTGCCGGATACCGCCGAAACCAAGCCGGAAGGCATGGCCTATGTCACGGCCTATGAAAAGAAGTTCGGTCCCGGCACCCGCACCCAGTTCGGCCCGCATATCAACGATGCCATGGCCATCCTGAAAAAGGCCATCCCGGTCGCGCTCAAGAAGGCAAAGCCCGGCACGCCGGAATTCCGCGCAGCTCTGCGTGACGCCATCGAGACCGGCGGCCCGTTCCCGGCAAGCCAAGGCGTCTTCAACTTCAAGGCCGACGATCACCTTGGCCTCGACGACCGCGCCGTCGTGCTGTTCACGGCCAAGAACGGCAAGTTCGAGATCACCAAGTAATCCGGCGAATAAACGAGGCCCGGCGTCGGCGCCGGGCCTTTTTGCAGCGTCTTTTCTGTTATCGGGGGAAATTCCTTGGACGCGATGATTGCGACCTTCCTGATCCAGGATGGTGTCACCAATGGCGCGATCTATGCGCTCCTCGGCCTGGCGCTGGTCCTGCTCTTTTCGGTCACGCGGGTGATCTTCATCCCCCAGGGCGAATTCGTCGCCTATGGTGCGCTGACGCTGGCGCTTCTCGACGGCGGGAAGGTGCCCGCCACCACCTCGCTTCTCGTCTGTTTCGGCGCGGTTGCTTTCCTGTTCGACCTCTGGAGCATGCGCCGCGGCACCGATATCCGCGCCTTTCTGCGCAGCCTCGCGCTCAACCTGGTGCTCCCCGGCGTGATCTACGGCATCACGATCGTGCTTGCGCCGCTCGACCTTCCGTCCGTTGCGAAGGCCCTGCTCACCATTCTGATCATCACGCCCATGGGCGTCTACGTCTACCGGATCGCCTACCGGCCGCTCGCAGATGCGTCCGTGCTTGTCCTGTTGATCGCCTCGGTTGGCGTGCATCTCGCCATGATGGGGCTTGGCCTCGTCTTCTTCGGCGCGGAGGGCCTGCGCGCCGAGCCGCTCGCCGACGACAACTACACGATCGGAGCCTTGATGGTGAGCGCCCAGAGCCTCTGCATCTACGGAGCGACGATCGCGATCATCGTCGGCCTCTACATGTTCTTCGAGCGGACCCTGCTCGGCAAGGCGCTGCGTGCGACCGCCGTCAACCGGCTCGGCGCCCGGCTGGTCGGCGTGCGCACCCATCTGACCGGCGTCACCGCCTTCACGCTGGCAGCCGCCATCGGTGCCGTTTCCGGTGTGCTGATCGGCCCGATCACCACGATCTATTACGACACCGGTTTCCTGATCGGCCTCAAGGGCTTCGTGGCGGCGATCATCGGCGGGCTCGCGAGCTTCCCGATCACCGCGATCGCGGCGATCGGCGTTGGCCTGGTCGAATCCTTCTCCTCCTTCTTCGCCAGCAGCTACAAGGAGGTCATTGTCTTCGGGCTCATCATTCCCGTTCTGATCTGGCTGTCGCTGAGCGGCGGCTTCCACGAGGAGGAGTGAGCCATGAAGATCGAACGCTTGCTTCCCGGCCTCGCCGGCATCGTTTTCCTGGCGATCATTCCTCTCCTGCCGGTGCCGCCCTTCTGGCTGACGATCCTCAACAATATCGGCCTCGCCTCGCTGGTGACGATCGGCCTCGTGCTGCTGACCGGTGTCGGTGGCCTCACCTCCTTCGGACAGGCCGCCTTCTGCGGCTTCGGCGCCTATACGACCGCCGTGCTGAGTACCAATTACGGCGTGTCGCCGTGGCTGACCCTGCCGCTGTCGCTGATTGTCGGTGCGGCAACCGCCCTGCCGCTCGGTCTGATCACCGTGCGCCTTTCCGGCCATTTTCTGCCGCTCGGCACCATCGCCTGGGGCCTGGCGCTTTATTATCTGTTCGGCAAGATCGACCTCCTCGGTCGTTATGACGGCATTTCCGGCATCCCGCCGGTTGAAGTCGCCGGCTATCGCTTCCTAAGCGACGGATCGATCTATTACCTCATCTGGTTCTTCGTGATTGCGGTCGCGATCGGCGCGAAAAACCTGCTCGACTCGCGGATCGGCCGCGGCATCCGGGCGCTGCGTGGCGGCGGCCAGGCGGCGGAAGCGTTCGGCGTCAACATCGTGCGCGCCAAGCTCACCGTCTTCGTGTTTGCCGGCGTCGTCGCCGCACTTTCCGGCTGGCTCTACGCCCATATGCAGCGCTCGGTGAACCCGACGCCGTTCGGGCTCGGCATGGGCATAGAATATCTGCTGATGGCCGTGGTGGGTGGTTCGGGTCACGTCTGGGGGGCAATCTTCGGTGCCAGCATCGTTCTGATCATGAAGGACGTGCTGCAGCGTTTCCTGCCGGATCTGATCGGTACGACCGCCAATCTGGAAATGGTCGTTTTCGGCATCCTGCTGGTGGTGATCCTGCAGCTCGCCCGAGACGGTCTCTGGCCCTTCGTATTGAAGCTCCTGCCGAAGCGCGCCGCGCGGCCTCTGCCCGCTTCCGACGACAAGCTTGCCAAACGAACGCTAGCGCCGGCCGGCTCGTCGCTGATCAAGGTGGAAAAGGCGCGAAAAGCCTTCGGCGGGCTGGTAGCGGTCAACGATGTCAGCTTCGAAGTGCGCGCCGGGCAGGTCGTCGGCCTGATCGGGCCGAACGGCGCCGGCAAGAGCACGACATTCAACCTCATCACCGGCATCGCTTCATTGACCAGCGGATCGGTTTTCTACGAGGGCCAGCCGATGACCGGCGACAGCCCGCGCGAAGTCGCCAAACACGGCATCGCCCGCACCTTCCAGCACGCCAAGATCCTGCCCGACATGTCGGTATTGGAAAATGTCGCGCTCGGCGCGCATCTGCGCGGCACGGCCGGCGTCTTCAGGAGCTTTCTGCGGCTGGAGCGGAGGCAGGAGGCGACGCTGTTGGCCGAAGCTGCCGTCCAGCTCGAACGCGTCGGGCTCGGCGCCTATCGCGACCGGCCGGCCGGTGATCTGGCGCTCGGCCAGATCCGCATCCTCGAAATTGCCCGCGCCCTATCCGCCGACCCGGCCGTGCTGCTGCTCGACGAACCCGCGGCGGGCTTGCGTCACGGTGAAAAACAGGAGCTCGCCAACCTCTTGAAGAAGCTGCGTGAAGAGGGCGTCAGCGTGCTGCTCGTAGAGCACGACATGGGCTTCGTCATGGGTCTCGTCGATCATCTCGTTGTGCTCGATTTCGGCACCCTGATCGCCGAAGGCAAGCCGGCCGACGTGCGCAAACATCCGGCAGTCGTCGCCGCATATCTGGGAGGCGTCGCATGAGCGGGAACCTGCTCGAACTCTCCGGCATCCACGTTTCCTACGGCCGCGCCGAGGTGCTGCACGGCATATCGCTTTCCATGAAGCCCGGCAGCATCGTCACCGTGATCGGCGCAAACGGCGCCGGCAAATCGACACTGCTCAATGCCATCATGGGCATCGTCCCCTCCTCCGGCACGATCGTCTACGACGGTGCACCGGTGCCGCGCTCGGTCGAAGGCCGAGTCGCCGCCGGTCTCTGCCTCGTGCCGGAAAAGCGCGAACTGTTCTCCACCATGTCGGTCGAGGACAATATCGAGCTCGGCGGCTTCCTGCGCAGCGCCACCGAGCGCGCCGAGACGCGCGAGGACGTTTACGCGCGTTTTCCGCGCCTGGCCGAACGGCGCAAGCAGCTTGCCGGCACGCTTTCTGGCGGCGAGCGGCAGATGCTGGCGCTCGCCCGCGCCTTGATGAGCCGGCCGCGCCTGCTGCTGCTCGACGAACCGAGCCTGGGCCTGGCGCCCAAGATCGTCATCGACATCCTCAACATCGTTTCGGAACTGCGAAAGACCGGCGTCTCGATCCTGCTCGTCGAGCAGAATGCCCGCGCCGCGCTCGAAATCGCCGACGAGGGTTATCTGGTCGAACTGGGCGAAGTCCGCCTTTCCGGCCCGGCAAGCGAAATGGCAGTCAATCCGGCGCTGATGGAGAGCTATCTCGGCACCCATTCCTGATGAGATAATTCGGCCGGGGATACGATCAATCAATCGAAGCTTTCGACCAGCTTCCTGCGGAATTCGTCCATGCGATAGACCGGAGTGGACGGCTGCGGGATCATGCCCTTCTGCCAGTTCCAGCCGTCGAGGCGTTTCAGGAGGTCCGGGTTGCCGGTGACGATATGCATCGGCACGTCGCGCGAGGCGCCTTCGCCGGTAACGATCGACGCCGGCTGGTGATCGCCGAGCAGGATGAACAGCGTGTTCCTGCCGTAACGCGCCATGTAGGAACCAAGCGTTTCGAGCGTGTAATCGATCGAGGTAAGGTATTGCGCCCGGACGCGGTTGGGATCGGCCCAGACGACCGAAGGCGGGTCGCCGCTTTCCGCCTGCGCGTTGAAGACGGCACCGTCGCCGACCTTATCCCAGGGGACCAGCGACGGGATAGGCGTCCATGGGGCATGACTGGAGATCAGCGCCATTTCCGCCATGACCGGTTTGTGGCCAGGCTTGTCACGGGCCTGCCGCTCCAGCCTCTCGAACGCCTCGAGCGTGAACTGATCCGGCATCGTCACCCAGTTGAAGGGTTTTCCGCGGTATCCGAGTCCCGCGGCGGCATGGATGCTGTCGTAGCCGAAATAACCGGCTTCCGGCCAGTCGAGCGTGATCGCCGGCATAACCGCCGTTGTACGCCAGCCGGAGGTACCGAAGAGGTTGTTGAGCGTCGTCCGCTCGCTGGTAACCATCCGGTCGTAGCGTCCCTGATTGTTGACCCAGAGGCCGGAGAGCAGCGTGCCATGCGCCAGCCAGCTGATGCCGCCGACGGTCGGCGAGGTGAGCCAGCCGCTGCGTGCCTGCAGGCCGGCGGCCTCGATCTCCTTCTCCACCAAGGTCAGCCGGCTGCCGATGCGCGCCGCATAACGCGGATCCTCGATCGCACTGCGGCCATAGGATTCGACGAAGACCAGCACGACGTCCGTGCCGGCAAGCGCTGAAAAATGCGGGCCGGCGGAAACCGGATCCTGTTTCAGTTCGTCTTCGAACCGGGCGAGATCGGCAATCGACTCCTCCACCATGGTGACACGATTGATGAGATAGGAGGCGGCATGCGCTTCGACGCCGAGATTGCGGCGATCAGGATTCTGAACCAAAAGCCCCACCAGTCCGACCGATAGCACCGCACCGCTGACAAGAACGGATTTGCGCCGGGCTCCGCCTGAGAGCCGCCGGAAGCCGCCAAGCGACCAATAGAGAATGGCCGCGATGACAAGCCAGGCCAGAAGACCGGCGCAGATGACCCCGACCGCCTCCGTGACACCGATGGCTCCGCTCAGCAGATTCCAGCCGTCGGTGAGTATCCTGAGATCCAGATAGGGATTGAACGGCCGCTGGAAGGCAGCGCCGGTGCCGATATCCGCAAGTTTCAGGAACAGCATCGCGGCAAGCGGCAGGGTGACGGCCCAGCGCAGAAGAGAAAAACCGATCCCCGTAACCACCGATGCCAGCAGCGCGATCCCGGCAATCTCCAGCGGAAACCGCAGCTCCGAGAATTCGCTGAAATTGGAAGGCAGGGCCAGAATCGCGACCATGATCGCCAGCGCAATCGTGATCCTTAGAAATGGCGACCCATTTGCCTTGCGCTGCGCGATATGCCCTATTCTGAGGGCGTCACTCTGGCGAAAAGGCCGATACTCGTTCATGCGCTACTGTTCCTGCAAAACCTTCGGCCCATGCGTCTTCTGAAACTTATAGGCTTATCTGCGGTCCTGGCACTTCTCATTGCCGTGATCCTGCGCTTCGATCCGGAGCGGATTGCCGCAGGCCTGGTTTCGGCCAATCCGGTCTATGTAGCGGCAGGGCTTCTTCTGGTGCAGATACAGATCGTCCTCTCCGCGCTCCGCTGGCGGTTCACGGCGGCGCGGCTTGGCCAGCATCTGGGTGTCGGCCAGGCAATCGGCGATTATTATCTCGGAACCCTGCTCAACCAGCTTCTGCCGGGGGGAGTAGCAGGTGATGCCATTCGTGCCGTTCGCAACCGGGCTCATGGTGACGATGGGTGGAAAGTCCCGGCCCAGGCCGTGCTCTTCGAGCGGATCGCCGGGCAGGGTGTGTTTTTCCTCATTGCGACCTTCGGCGTCATGCTCTGGCCGCTTCTGGGCGGTGCAGCGATCCCGGAAGACCTGCGCCTCCTTCTCTCCGGCTTCGCACTCGCGGTCGCAAGCCTCGCCATCATGTTTCTGCTGGCGCTCCGTTTCCCGCCGCGCCGCATCCAACCTCAGTTCGAGGGGCTGAAGGTGGCGCTCGCGCAGGTCTTCCTGCAGGGTCGGGCCTGGATCGCGCAGTCGCTGTTCAGCGTCGTCATCGTCGCAAGTTATATCGCCATGTTCATGCTTGCGTCAGCGGCCGTCGGTGCGCCGCTGCCGGCGCTTGCGGCAGTCACCGCGATTCCGCTCTGTCTGCTGATGATGCTGATCCCGGCGACGATTGCCGGCTGGGGCGCCAGGGAGGCGGCGGCAGCGGCGCTCTGGCCGCTCTTCGGTTACGCGGCGTCCGATGGCGTGGCCGCCGGCATCCTCTACGGCATTCTGGCGCTTGTCGGCGCAGCACCCGGCCTGGTATTCATCCTCGCGGCGCTTTTCAGCAGACGGAACCGTTGAACCGTCAGGCCTCCAGCCGAGCGTAGATATCGCCGGAGGGCGTGTGATCGGCAAGGCCCGCAATCTCGGCCAGCATCGCGTCGGCAGCTATCCATTCGTCATGGACGAACCGGTGCCGCTCGCCCTCGACCCGGTTGAAACGATAGGGACCGACTTCCCGCAGATGGCCGATCGCCTCCTCGGCGATTTCCATTGTCGCCGGGATATATTCGAAGGCGATCAGCGGGATGGGATGGCGCAGCCCGGCGACGATATCCGCTTCGGCCCCCTCCACATCGATCTTGCAGAAGGCCGGTTGGCCATATTCTCCGATCAGCGCATCGAGCGTCGTCATCTCCACGCGCTGGACCCGGTCCCAGGTGACGTTGCGGAAACCGGAGGTCTTCTCGACCTTCGAAATCCAGGACGAGGATATGCTGGTCACGGTCGGGTGGCGGCTGGAAATATGCAGATCGACGCTGCCGGGCTCCTTGCCGACCGCCTTGCGCAGCAGCGTCAGTTCCTCGCCGGCGAAGGATCTGGCAATGAAATCGGCAAATAGCGGCTGCGGCTCCAGCGCGACGATCCTTGCGCCGAGCGACAGAAGCGTCCGGCTACGGCTGCCGGCATGCGCGCCGATATCGAATACGAGATCGCCTTTGCGGACGAGGCCCGCATAGAACCGCTTCAGCGAAGAACGCCGCCAGGGCTGGCCGTAATAGATCAGCAGCGAGCGCGTCAGGCCCAGGGAAGCGGAAAAATCAGGCCGCAGCATGATGGCTCCTGCTCGCACTCACCAGGAAGATCACATCGACGGCGAAGGAATAGGTAAGCGAAGCGAGGGCTGCTGCTGCAAGCACGGCGGAGACCGGCGAGGCAATGACGGGAAACAACATCAGACAGAGCGCCACGCCCTGCACGACGCAGATCGCCTTGCGGCGCATCGAATGAGGCAGTTCGCCCTTGAGAGCCGGAAAGATCGCCTGCGCGGCCACATACGCATACCGCATCAGCCCGATCGACAGGACCCAAACTCCCGCCTTCTCGAGCATCACGGCTGCGAGCGACAGGAAGAGGATCAGCAGCGCATCGACTTCCATGTCGAATCGCGCGCCGAACCGGGAAGACGTACCCGCCTGCCGCGCGAGGAAGCCATCGACACCATCCAGAACAAGCGCGAAAGCGACTACGAACCCCAGCATCCATGAGGCGCCCTGACCGAAACCCATGCCGAACTGCGGCGATGCCAGCACCATCCCGCCCAAAACCGAGGTGAGCGCGGCGCGGACTGTCGTCACGATATTAGCCGCCCCGAAACGGCCGTGCCCGTGCGTGTGCAGATTGCCGAGCGCAATGGCGGAAATCGCTGCATAAATGATGAAGGCACAACCCGCGGCGGCCGTATCGATGCCGAGCCAGTCGCCGAAGAAATGCATCGCCGCGACCAGCGCGGCAGCGACGGTCATGGTCACCGCATAGGCATCGAGGGAGAGCAGGCGGCGAGCCCTGCGCGCCGCCCGGCGGTCCAGCGGCCCGACATTCATCCAGTCAGCCATCGGACGTGCCTTCCTCGTCCAAGGGATGATATGAAATATTCATGACGCTCTCCTCACAGGCACTACATGGAGAAGAATACGGCGGGCAGCAAAGGCCGGATCCGCGAAACCGCCGTCAAATAAACGTGATAGCCATATCGCCCTCTCGCCGGACAGGTCCCTTGCCGTCATCGTTGAAGCCTCTAGGTCTGGATTGTTATGGCGTGAAAGGTGTGAAGCGTGACAAGGCGTGAGACAGCTCCGAGTGCGGCGGCGCAGAAGGAGGGACGAGCCCTCTGGATCGAGGAGACTAGTCGTTGCGCGCTTCGGCAGGAGAAGCTGCAGGCGGCCTGCGAGGGCGAGATTGTCGTCCGTACGCTCTATAGCGGCATCAGCCGAGGCACCGAATCGCTCGTTTTTGCCGGACAGGTGCCGGAAAGCGAATACGAGCGCATGCGTGCCCCGCACCAGGCCGGCCAATTCCCCTTCCCGGTGAAATATGGCTATGCCGCAGTCGGCGTGATCGAAGAAGGGCCTAAGCACCTCGTCGGCAAATCGGTCTTCTGCCTGCATCCCCATCAGGACCGTTTTCGCATGCCCTTTTCCGCCGCCCACCCGCTTGGCGACAGTTTGCCCCCTCAGCGCGCCGTGCTGGCGGCCAATATGGAAACCGCGCTCAACATTATCTGGGACGCAGGCATTCAGCCAGGCGACCGGGTCACGGTGTTCGGAGCCGGCGTGATCGGGCTTCTGGTTGCCTATCTCGCCTCACGGATCATCGGCACAGAAGTGGTGATTTCGGATATCGAGCCGAAGCGCGCCGAAACCGCCAAGGCGCTCGGTCTTCGCTTTTCGCTCGGTCGTGATGTGCCCCATGATTGCGACGTGCTGATCAACGCCTCCGCTTCGGCACACGCCCTGGCAACGGCGCTCGATCATGCCGGCATCGAGGCACGCATCGTCGAAGCGAGCTGGTATGGCGAAAAGCATGTGGAAATTCCCCTCGGCGGCGCTTTCCACGCCAAGCGGCTTTCCATCGTCAGTTCACAGGTGGCCTCCCTGCCGCCTGGGCGGCGCGCCCGCTGGGACACCAGGCGACGCATGATGAAGGCGCTCCAGCTTCTCGCCGACGATCGGCTCGACCATCTGATTTCGGGCGAAACACCGTTCGAAACCATCGCCGCCGACTATGCCGGGATCATCGGCTCGGCTGCCACGCTCTGTCATCGCATCAAGTATTGAAGGAATCCCGCATGTTCGCCGTCGAAGTCCGCGATCACATCATGATCGCGCATAGTCTTGCCCGCCCGGTTTTCGGTCCCGCCCAGGGCATGCACGGAGCAACCTTCGTGGTCGATGCCGCCTTCTTCACCAGCGATCTGGACGAGAACGGCCTTGCCGTGGATATCGGGCTTGCGACCGACGTCCTGAAGGAAGTGCTGGCGCCGCTCAACTACCAGAACCTCGACACGCTGGAGATCTTCGCCGGCAAGGTGACGACGACGGAATTCCTCGCCAAGCACATATTCGACCGCATCGCCGATGCCGTCCGGAACGGCCGGCTCGGCGAGGGTGGTGGCCGCATCCGCAAACTGCGGGTCATGCTGCACGAATCGCACACTGCCCGCGGCTGGTTCGAGGCCGAGCTGTGAGCCGCGATCTTGTCTTCGCCTATCCGGGCGAGCTCGAAACCCGCACGGGCGGTTACGGCTACGATCGCCGTGTCGTCGCGGCCCTGCGCGACCTCGGTTGGAATATCGAACTGATCTCCCTCGGCGACGGCTTTCCGAAGCCGAATGCAAGACAGCTGGACGATGCCGGACGGAGGCTCTCCGAACTCGCCGACGACAGTGTCGTCCTGATCGACGGACTGGCCTTCGGCGCCATGGACGAATGGGCCGGGCGCGAAGCGAAACGCCTGAGGATCATGGCGCTCGTGCATCATCCGCTGGCGCTGGAGACGGGGCTCGACGGCGGGCAACAGGAGGCCGCGGCCACCCGCGAAAAGGCGGCACTGGCGTACACCCGCGGCGTGATCGTCACCTCGCATATGACGGCCACCGAACTCGCCGCCAATTACGCCGTCCCCGCAGAAAGGATCGCGGTCGCCATCCCGGGAATGGATCCGGCGCCGCTGGCCGCCGGTGGCGGCGATCCGCCTCTGATCCTCAGCATCGGCACCTTGACCCGTCGCAAGGGGCACGACGTCCTGATTTCTTCGCTCGAAAAACTGCACGATCTGCCATGGACCTGCCGCATCGTCGGCAGCAAGGTGCTCGATCCCGGTGTAGCAGCAGAACTCGAAGGCCAGGTCGCACGATCCGGGCTCGGTGACCGCATCGAACTCGCAGGGCAGATCGACGACACGCGCTCCGAATTCGCCAAAGCCGATATCTTTGCACTGGCGAGCCGTTATGAAGGTTATGGCATGGTGTTTGCCGAAGCGCTCGCGCAAGGCCTGCCGATCGTCGGCTGCGCGGCGGGAGCCGTGCCGGACGTCGTGCCGGGAAGCGCCGGCTTTCTCGTGCCGCCGGACGATCCGGACGCTTTCGCAGCCGCTCTGCGACGGCTGCTGGAGGAGCCCGAAACCCGTATTTCCATGGCCGACGCCGCAGCGATCGCCGGTGCCAAGCTTCCCTCCTGGCGGGACACCGCCGTCATCATCTCCGACTTTCTGGAAACGGTATCGTGAGCGGCTTCGACAAGGATTGGCTGGCACTGCGCGAACCCGTGGATGTTCGGGCACGGGATGCGAACTTGCTGGCATCAGCGATCCGAACCCTCGAAAGCGTCGCGGCACCAACCATCCTCGATATCGGCTGCGGCACCGGCTCGACCTTCCGCGTGCTCTCCCCGGGACTTGGAAAGCCGGCTCACTTTCGGCTTTTCGACCACGACCACCGGCTGCTGGACGAAGCCCGCCGCTTGCATGGCGATGCCGTCGAACTCATCCAGGGGGACCTCAACGAGATCGGAGCGCTGCCGCTCGACGATGTCCACCTCGTCACCGCGTCCGCACTCTTCGATCTCTGCTCGGAACGGTTCATTCGTCGTTTCGTCGCCCATATCGCGAAGAGGCGCGCCAGCCTCTATGCGGCGCTCAACTATGACGGCCGGATGCGCTGGTCGAAACCGCATCCGCTGGACGAGGCTGTGCTTGCCAGCTTCAACGCCCACCAGTTGAGCGACAAGGGGTTGGGTTCTTCGCTTGGTCCCGGGGCGTGGGAGACGCTCGCGGATTGCCTCGGGGAGAGCGGCTATACGGTGAGGACCGCCGAAAGCCCATGGATGATGGCGGCAGACCATCGGGACCTGCAGCTTCTGTTTCTCGACGGTGTGGTGCGTGCGGTCTATGAATACGGCCAGCTCGACGAGAGCGAAATCCGCGACTGGGCCGATTTCAGGCGGAAAATGATCGACCGCGAAGGCAGCCTATGCCAGGTCGGCCATCAGGATATCCTCGCGACCCGCTGAAACGGTCACCTGCTGCGATTCAACGCGGAAATTGCAGTCGAATACGATATCCGTGCCGATATTGTAGACCTGAACTTCAGGGCGGCGAGCCTCCGACAACCGGTCGATCGGCGAAAGGCGAATGCCGGCAGGCCCCGAGCCTATGATGATCGGTGCGACCGAGATATGCAGCCGGTCGATCATCTGGGCATCGACGAAGCGGGAAATGGTGGTTGCGCCTCCTTCGACGAGCACCGTGGTGAGGCCGCGTTCCGCAAGCGCCTCGAGAATATCCCGCGGCGCGAGCCCCCCATCCGCCTGGCGCGGCAGTCGGATGATCCGGTGCCGGACGTTGCGGAGCGGAATGTCGTCCGCCTGTAACACGAGCACGGGCATCCCCCCGTCGTGCAACATCTTGGCTCGCTCCGGCATGCGGCCATTGCAATCCACCACGACGCGCACGGGGCTTTTGCCGCTGACGGCACGAACCGAAAGACTGGGGTCGTCGGCAACGACCGTCCCGACCCCGACGATCACCGCATCCACCAGCGCCCGGCACCGGTGCAGATGGGCAATCCCGTCGCAGCCCGACACATCCTGGGCGTCGCCGGTCGGCGTCGCGACGCGGCCATCCAGAGACTGGCCGACCTGGGCCAGAACCAGTCGCCCGCCGCGGGCCGCGATCGGCCTGTAGAGCGAGAGACCGGAACCATCGACATCGGCGGAGAGTGCGATCGGGCGCAAGGGGGCCTCGCGAAGCGAAAGCAGGTGCTGCCACAGCTCTTCGGTCATCCTCACTGATCGCATACCCTGCCTCGTCCTCCGGCCGAAAATGAAGAATGCCGGTAAACCCAAAAAGTTCCTCGCCGGCGTACTTGCCTGTAGCTGTAATACGATCGAGAAATTTCACCAGATCAACATTCGGTCAACGGCCTGTGTTCCGCGTGCTCCATGCCCCGGCAACGGTCTGCGCCAGTACACGGCGCGGCGTGCCTATCTTCCGGGCCACGCAGGTGTCATAAGGGAAACCCGGCCAGTGGAGAGCAGCTTGTGACGAGAGATCCCCAGGAACAGAGCATTATCGAAGGCCTGTCCCAGCGGCACGGGTTCAGCCCTGGCGTCGTCGAGCACCTTGCGATGGCCTTGATCGCCGGCCATGCGAGCCAGGCACAGTTCAACCACGCCGAGCTTGGCGGCATGGGGCAATGGTCAAGCGGCGGCATGGTCATGATCGGCGACATGTTCAACAATGGTCTCAAGCACCGTGTGGATATGCTTTGCTCGGAGATCGCCGCTTATATCCGGTCGGGTGAAATTTCCGGCCCGAAGGTCGAAAGGCCCTATCAGTCTCAGAGCCAGGGAGACGGAAGCAGCTTCTTCTACCAGGGAAGTTCCCATGGCGGTTCGTGGCCGCAACATCTCGGCCAGCCCTCATCGACGGGCGCGCAGAACAACCTTCGCTACGCCTTCTTTCCCGCGAGCCGCCGTCTGGCCATCGACGTAAACGGGCAGATCACGGTTTACGACACAAAGGATCACAGCATCGGCGGCTTTTCCCAGCAGCAGAGCGGCGACCAGTCGCTGACCTTCACCTCGCAGCACGGCCTCGTCCGCATATCGGACCTCGAAATTGTACCGGCCGTCGATCAGACGCCAACACCCAAGGAGGAGCAGGAGGCGTCGGCACGCCAGAGCGAGCACGTCGCTGCCCCGTCGACGGCGTCCCCGAACACGAACGCCCCCTCCGCGCCGGCAGCCTCCGACCCGGACGACATCTTCGGCAAGATCGAACGACTCGCTGACCTGCATTCGAAAGGCATACTTTCCGACAACGAATTCACGGCGAAAAAGACGGAGCTGCTTCAACGGCTTTAGGTTTGGGGCCTGCCTGGACGCCGCGGAAATAGAGCGTTTGCGGCAAAGGCATCAGGCGCGAGTTTGCTCTGGAACCGAATTGTCAGGAAAGGTGGCTGACAGATAGGCAAGCCCTGCCGTCACTGCGGCCGGAACCTACTAAGACGAATAGTTCAGAAGGATGAGGTTCAAGGAAACCCTGGCAAACCACGGTCGTCATGGCGGACCGAGAACGATGAAACGGAGAACTACGTCTACGCTTTAGCCCTCCAAAATTAAGGCGCGAGCGAATGGCAACAATGGGGTGATAGCGGACGGTCAGCTTCAGGGGTGAAATGCGGAAAGCAGACCAGCTCTCGAAGAGGGGTAGCCAGAACGAGCGAGATTCATGTCGCCTTGCTCAGTTCGCGGACTGGGAGACGGCTGATGCTATGTCCTGTGGCCGCTTCAGCTGCGCGACGCAGCATGGCCGGGTCTGACACTCCCTGATGGTCGAGCCGCGGCGTGTAATTGATCGCGATGCAAATGCCGACGATGTTTTGATGCTTCTCGGAGTCCTTTGGCAAATCCCGTCCCATCCCGGGAGGGATGCTCAGGCAGCGAGGATAATAGCGCTCATCTTCAGGGGGTTGGGCGCCAAAGACGAGCCAGGCAGCCTTGCTGGACCATAAAGCTCGTTCTGTGTTGGAGCGCGTGTCGGGAGTGACCGGTCCCATGTACCGCGAGCGCATGGTTGCGGTGCAAGCCCGTAAGGCCTGCTTTCACGCCTTCGCTTTTAGGCGACCAACGTCAGAAATGGGGTCGTAAGCTCCTGTCGCCACTCTCAGGATATCGGATTGTAGCATAGTATAGCATGTAATCGGCGGCCAATGGCGGAGAGGGTGGGATTCGAACCCACGATACGGTTGCCCGTATGCCGCATTTCGAGTGCGGTGCTTTCGACCACTCAGCCACCTCTCCGCTAAGACGTGATGACGCGTTGGTCAGCGCGGGCGTTCTCATAGCGGGCAAACATGGGGCTGGCAAGGGGCGAATATCAAGTCTTTGTATCCTTTCGTCTTGACAGTTTTTTGTCGCTCGCGTATGTCCGCTCGCGATCAGGCGTGGAAAAGTATCCATGCCTCTTTGTTTGTGTGGAGGTTGTTGGAACGCCACATGAATTCCACCGGCAGGCAAGTTCAAAAGATCGTTCTTTCGAAACCCTGCTAGAGCCCGACTGATAAAAAGACCGGCCGCCTTTTCAAGGCAGAGCCGGAAACGAACATGAAAGGATAAAAAATGTTCGCAGTCATCAAGACCGGCGGTAAGCAGTACCGCGTGGCAGCCAACGACGTGCTCACCATCGAAAAGCTGGAAGCCGAAGCTGGTTCAGTCGTAGAATTCAACGAAATCCTGGTTGTCGGCGTTGGCGCCGATGCCAAGTTCGGCGCTCCCTTCGTTTCGGGTGCGACGGTCAAGGCCGAAGTGGTCGAGCATAACCGCGGCAAGAAGGTCATCTCCTTCAAGAAGCGTCGCCGTCAGAATTCCAAGCGGATTCGCGGGCATCGCCAGCATCACACGGTCGTCCGCATCACGGACATCTTGGCTTAACAACGGGTTTCGAAGGTTAAAGGAGAACTCCAATGGCACATAAAAAAGCTGGCGGTTCGTCGCGCAACGGTCGCGATTCGAATTCCAAGCGCCTTGGCGTGAAGAAGTTCGGCGGCGAAGCTGTCATTCCGGGCAACATTATCGTGCGTCAGCGCGGTACGCAGTGGCATCCGGGCGCCAATGTCGGCATCGGCACGGACCACACCATTTTTGCGCTTACCGAAGGCAATGTGAATTACCGAACCAAGGCCAATGGTCGAGTGTTCGTGTCCGTAATGCCGAAAGCCGAAGCAGCAGAATAAAGCCGGCAAGCGTTTTAAGCAGCCGGTGTCACATCGACCCGGCTGAACGCCCAAAGGTTCAGTCAGAAAAAAGGGAAGATGGGACACCACCATCTTCCCTTTTTCTTTCCCCAACAGGAGGACTGAACATGCAAGGCGAACTATTGAGGGCGAGCCAATCCCGGCCGCCAGAGGAACGGTTAAGACCTGACCGGTCGAGAAGCGATTGCCCCGTCTTACTGTCGCAGAGGTTAGTTCTGCGCACGCCCCACGAAGAAGACATCGACGCACTTGCCCATCTCGCCAACAATGCGAATATCGCGACCATGGTGTCGCGTATGCCGCATCCCTATACGGCTAAGGACGCAGCCGACTTTGTGCGACGCACGAAGGCCGGCGAGATTGGCAAATGCGTCTACGCCATCACGCGAGGAGACAACGGCGCCTTTCTCGGTTGCTGCGCGCTCGAACCGCAACAGGACGAAAGAACGCTCGAACTAGGCTATTGGCTGGGCGAACCCCATTGGAACAGGGGTTATGCCACGGAAGCCGCCCATGCCCTGATCGACATGGCCTTCCGCACCCGCAACAATATCGACCATATCGATGCCCGTTGCCGGGTGACCAATATCGCATCGAGGCGGGTGATCCAGAAATGCGGTTTCCAGTTCCAGGGCACCGGCATGATCGATTGCCTGGCGCTTGGCGGCATGGTCGCGGTCGAATGGTTCCGGCTCGACCGCAAGACCTGGATGTCATTGAGAAGCTGGGGAGAACTGCGATGAACGCCGCCGTCCTCCAGAAGACGAGTTCGACCGTAACGATGCCTGGACCCTGCCCGGTCATCAGCACGGAAAGGCTGGTGCTTCGCCCGCACAGGATCACCGATGCGACGGCAATTGCCGAATCGCTTAGCGATTTCAAGGTCAGCCGCATGCTGGCACGGGTGCCGCAACCCTATGACCGCCAGGACGCGCTGGACTGGCTCGTTCCGCATGCATCCGGCATCCTGCCGGACTGGACGCTGGCGATCACCACCGGTGACGACACCCATATCGGCGCCGTCTGCCTGGAGCCGAGACGGGGCCAGTGGCATCTTGGGTACTGGCTCAACCGGCTCTACTGGGATCGGGGTTATATGACGGAAGCGGTGGCCGGGGCGCTGGAGCGTTTCTTCCGACGCATGCCGGAGGCGCAGGTGTTTTCCGGCGCCTTCGCGGACAACCTCGCCTCGTTGAACGTTCAGAAGAAGCTCGGCTTCACCATCGTCGATGCGAACCAGCTCTTCAGCACGTCCCGCAACCGCATGGTGCCGCATATCGAGACTATGCTTTTGCCCGAGGATTTCCGGCGTCCGGCCCGACCGTGACGCTCAGGTAACAAAGGTCCGGCGGAGGAAACTCCGCCGGATCGCTCACTCGACCTCGACCCACAGCGGAAAATGGTCGGAACCAAACGCCTCGTTGTCGATCCAGGCGTTTTTCAGCCGCGGCACCAGTCCCGCATTCACGAAGCAATGATCGAGATGCATCTTTATCGGCCCGGAACCCGGCGGTTTCGCCCAGGTATAGCTTTCCGGCGTCAGCGATCCGAGGCGCTCCAGCACGTCGACGGGTTCGTTGGCACGCAGAGTGCGGCCGTAATAGCGGTCCCGCTGGCCGGCCAGGGCTATATATTCGGTCGATTCCGGCTCCATGTTGAAGTCGCCCATCAGCAGGAAATCCTCCGGCAGCGGCAGATCGGGAAACCCCTCTTCGGCGGCGCCGGTCAGCGAACCGCCTTCGGAGGTGAAATTCATCACCCGCTCTTTCAGAAAGCGGATCTGGCCAAGCCGTTCATCGGGAGAAACGTGATCGAGGTGGACGGAATAGACCCGAAGCGGCCCGCCGGGGGCCAGGATGATCGCTTCCAGCGCCCCGCGCTGCAGGTTGAGCATCTCAACGGTCCGGCTGCGCGGCAGGAGGAGGTGGCGGGTGGCAAGGATCGGCCAGCGCGACAGGATCATGTTGCCGAACTGGGAGCGGCGCTCGACGCGGCGGCCATTCTCGACGGAGATGTCGAGCAACAGGTCGCAAGGCGCGCCGTAGACGTGAAAATGCTCCGGAAAGAGATCCGAGAAACGGGCAACGAGATCGACATGGCCATTCTTAGGAAAACCGCGCGTCACCTCCTGAAGCGCGATCACATCGGCTCCATTGATACTGGCGGCAATGCGTTCAGGATCGAACAGACCATCCATGCCGATCCCGTATTGAATGTTATAGCTGACGAACTTCATGATATTCTTTGACCTCCGCCCCAACCGACGATATCGAAACCCCTATCGACGTGCACTGAGCGCCCTACCTAAAGCGACAGGCCTCCCGACTAACACAAGACTGACGGCGACAAGATGAAATTTCTCGACGAGGCAAAAGTCTATATCCGCTCCGGCGACGGCGGCGCGGGCGCCGTCTCGTTCCGGCGGGAAAAGTTCGTCGAATTCGGCGGACCTGATGGCGGTGACGGCGGGCGCGGCGGTGATGTCTGGGTCGAGGCGGTCAACGGCCTCAACACGCTCATCGATTTCCGCTTCCAGCAGCATTTCAAGGGCCAGACCGGCACCCACGGCATGGGTCGCAACCGCACCGGCGCCAATGGCGGCGACGTGACGCTGAAAGTGCCCGTCGGCACCCAGATCTTCGAGGAAGACAACGAGACCCTGATCATCGACCTCACCAAGGAAGGCCAGAAGTTCCGGCTCGCCAAGGGCGGCAATGGCGGTTTTGGCAACACCCATTTCAAGAGCGCGACCAACCAGGCGCCGAACTGGGCCAATCCCGGTCTCGAGGGCGAGGAAAAGACCATCTGGCTGCGGCTGAAGCTGATCGCCGATGCCGGCCTGGTCGGAATGCCGAATGCCGGCAAGTCGACCTTCCTGGCGAGCGTCACCCGCGCGCGTCCCAAGATCGCCAATTATCCGTTCACGACCCTGCATCCCAATCTCGGCGTCGCCACCATCGACGGCCGCGAATTCGTGCTCGCCGATATTCCGGGCCTGATCGAAGGCGCCCATGAGGGCGTCGGCATCGGCGACCGGTTCCTGGGCCATGTCGAGCGAACCCGCGTGCTCCTGCATCTGGTGTCCGCCGTCGAGGAAAAGGTCGGCAAGTCCTACAAGACGGTGAAGCACGAGCTCGAAGCCTATGGCGGCGGCCTGATCGACAAGCCGGTCATCGTGGCGCTGTCGCAGATCGACGTGCTCGACGACAAGGAACTGAAGAAAAAGGCCAAGGAACTCGAAAAGGCCTGTGGCCAGACGCCGTTCCTGATTTCCGCCGTCACCGGCAAGGGCATGACCGAGGTGCTGCGCGCGCTGCGTGACGTGATCGTCGAGGCAAGCGGCGTCAACGACACCGCATTGCCCGATCGCTCGACCCCCATCCAGGATTTCGATGAGGACGAGGACGCATGACGGCTGTCCGTAAACCGCTCGCCAGCCATCGCCGCATCGTCATCAAGATCGGCTCGGCGCTCCTCGTCGATCGCAAGACGGGCCTGAAGTCGCAATGGCTCGATGCCATCTGCGCCGATATCGCTGCCTTGAAGGCGACGGGTATCGACGTTCTGGTCGTGTCTTCCGGGGCGATCGCCATGGGTCGCACCGTGCTCGACCTGCCCTCTGGCGCGTTGAAGCTCGAAGAGAGCCAGGCGGCTGCGGCCGTCGGGCAGATCGCACTGGCCCGTGCCTGGTCGGAAAGTCTTTCGCGCGATGGCATCGTGGCTGGCCAGATCCTGTTGACGCTGGGCGACACCGAAGAGCGCCGCCGTTACCTCAACGCCCGCGCCACCATCAACCAGCTTCTGAAGATAGGCGCCGTGCCGATCATCAACGAGAACGATACCGTCGCCACGACCGAAATCCGTTACGGCGACAACGACCGCCTTGCCGCCCGCGTCGCCACCATGACAAGTGCCGATCTGCTGGTTCTGCTCTCCGATATCGATGGGCTCTACACAGCCCCGCCGCATCTCGACCCCGACGCGAAATTCCTGGAAATCGTCCCCGCGATCACACCGGAGATCGAGGCCATGGCCGGCGGCGCGGCGTCCGAACTGTCGCGCGGCGGCATGCGCACCAAGATCGACGCCGGCAAGATCGCCACCGGCGCCGGCTGCGCCATGATCATCGCATCCGGCAAGACGGATCATCCTTTGCGCGCCATCGAGCAGGGCACTCGCTCCTCGTGGTTCGCGCCCTCGGGAACGCCGGTCACGGCGCGAAAAACCTGGATTGCAGGGCAGCTTCAGCCGGCCGGCGAACTTTTCGTCGACGAAGGGGCAGAAACCGCGCTCGGCACCGGCAAAAGCCTTCTGCCTGCCGGCGTGCGCCGCATCGACGGCCATTTCCATCGTGGCGACACAGTCGCGATCATCGGCGCCGATGGTCGCGAGATCGCCCGTGGCCTTGTGAGCTACGATGCCGAAGAAGCCCGCCAGATCACCGGACGCAAGTCCGGCGAAATCGAGGCGATCCTCGGTTATGCCGGCCGCGCCGCCATGGTCCATCGCGACGACCTTGTGATGACCGGACCGGCGAAGCGGAAAGTCAAAAAAGAAGATCGCAAGGAGGATGCCGCCCATGCTTGATATGGTTGCGAAAACGGGCGACGTCGCCGCCGTGATGGATCAGATCGGCCGGAACGCCAAGTCGGCGGCCCGCCAGCTTGCTACGGCTTCGACCGAAGCGAAGAAGAAGGCGCTGAGCGCCATGGCGGATGCGATCCTTGCCGCCAAGGACAGGATTCTTGCCGCCAATGCCGCGGATCTCAAGAATGTCGAAGGCAAGGACCTCCTGCCGTCGTTCGTCGACCGGCTGACACTCACCGAAAAGTCGATCGCCGGCATGGCGCAGGCGCTGCGCGAGATCGCCGAGTTCAAGGATCCGGTCGGCGAAGTCATTGCCGCCTGGGACCGCCCGAACGGCCTCCATATCGAACGCGTCCGGACGCCACTCGGCGTCATCGGCGTGATCTATGAAAGCCGCCCGAACGTCACCGCCGATGCCGGCGCGCTCTGCCTCAAGGCCGGCAATGCCGTGATCCTGCGCGGCGGCTCCGATTCGGCCCTGTCGTCGCAGGCGATCCACGATTGCCTCGTGGCCGGCCTGAAGGCTGCCGGACTTCCCGAACATGCGATCCAGATCGTGCCGACCACTGACCGCGCCGCCGTGGGCGCAATGTTGTCGGGCCTTAACGGCGCGATCGACGTCATCGTGCCGCGCGGCGGCAAGAGCCTGGTCGCCCGTGTCCAGAACGAGGCGCGTGTGCCGGTCTTCGCCCATCTCGAAGGCCTATGCCATATCTATGTGGATGCCTCGGCGGACCTGGAGATGGCGAAAAAGATCATCGTCAACGCAAAAATGCGCCGTACCGGCGTCTGCGGCGCGGCCGAGACCCTTTTGATCGACAGTGCCGGGATCGGCACGCATCTAATGCCCATCCTCGAAGCACTGACGGAAGCCGGCTGCGAAATCCGCGCCTCGGCGGCCGTCCTCAAGGTGTTTCCGGGCTTCAAGCCTGCGACGGAAGAGGACTGGCGCACCGAATATCTCGACGCGGTTATTTCGGTTGCGATCGTCGATGGCATTTCCGGCGCCATCCGCCACATCAATACCTATTCTTCCAACCACACGGAGGCAGTGATCGCCGAGGATCCTGAAGTCGTGTCGCGTTTCTTCAACGAGCTCGATTCGGCGATCCTGCTGCACAATGCCTCTACCCAGTTCGCCGATGGCGGCGAGTTCGGCATGGGCGGCGAGATCGGCATCTCGACCGGCAAGATGCATGCCCGCGGCCCCGTCGGCGTCGAGCAGCTGACCTCGTTCAAATACCGGGTGCACGGCACCGGCCAGATCCGGCCCTGATCGCGCGTGACGGAAGAGACGATCGACCGCCGATATCTGGTCATGCCGCATGCCGAACGGGGCATGGCCGTCGGCCTGTTCGGCGGTTCGTTCAATCCGCCTCATGAGGGCCATCTCCTGGTCGCCGAGATCGCGCTCCGGCGCCTTGGCCTCGACCAGCTCTGGTGGATGGTGACACCCGGCAACCCGCTGAAAAGTCGTTCCGAACTTGCTTCGCTCGACGACCGGCTGACGATGAGCGAGAAGCTGATCGACGATCCGCGCATCAAGATCACCGCTTTCGAAAAGACGCTCGGCGGATCCTATACAGCCGACACGCTGGCCTTCGTGAAGGCCAGGAACCCGCTTGTGCATTTTGTCTGGGTCATGGGCGCCGACAGCCTGAAGACCTTCCACCACTGGCAGAAATGGCAGACGATCGCCTCGACCTTCCCGATCGCCGTCATCGACCGGCCGGGAGCGACACTCTCGTTCCTGTCGTCGAAAATGGCCCGCACCTTCGATTACGCCCGTGTGGACGAAGATGACGCGGGCACGCTCTGGAAACGGCGCGCGCCGGCCTGGACCTTCATCCATGGCCCGCGTTCGGCCTTGAGTTCCACCGCGATCCGCGCCGCAAACGGACAGAAATCCGATTAGCGCCGGCCACCAATGCGACGAAAAGGGTCTACATCTTTCTATCACCTTTCAGGACGCTCTCTTGAAAGATTAAGAATTCGATGCCACCTTAAATATAGCGGCCGAGCGTGAATCGGATTCGCTTCAAGTGCCTGTTGCTGTTACCTGGATGAAAGGACAAACCCTGACAACAGTACACGCCAAGGGCAGGACGGCCTCCGTTCTCCCGCAGAGCCTGGAACGTGGCGCCGATGCTGCTGCCCGTGCTCTCGAACTGGTCCTCGCAAGTCTCGAGGACTCCAAAGCTGAAGACATCGTCACCATCAACATTGCTGGAAAATCAGCGCTCGGAGACTACATGGTCGTTGTCTCCGGACGATCGAACCGGCATGTCATGGCCATCAGCGATCACCTGATTTCCGATCTGAAGGACGACGGGCTTGGAACCGCCCGCGTCGAAGGGCAGGAGACGGGTGACTGGGTGCTCATTGACACCGGGGACATCATCGTCCACGTGTTCCGTCCTGAAATCCGCGCGTTCTACAACATCGAAAAGATGTGGGCGACGCCGGATATCGAAGAAGGCACGCTGCTGCACTGACGCGTTCGGGCAGGCCCTGAACCGTCGGACTGAGGTCGAAGTCATGCGGCTGGGTGCAAACTCGCCGCCGGAAGGGATTTTCGGCCGTAAAATTCAACGGATCAGGACATGCGAATAAGCCTTTTTGCCGTGGGACGGCTGAAAACCGGACCGGAAAAGGATCTTGCGTCCCGTTATCTCGACCGCTTCGCCAAGGCTGGCCCGGCGGTGGGTCTGGAATTGTCGAAACTGATCGAGGTCCAGGAAAGCCGAGCGGCGAATGCCGACACGCGCAAGCGCGAGGAAGCGACGGCGCTCGAAAAGGCGCTTGCCGAAGGCGCAGTCCTCATTCTTCTCGATGAACGCGGCAAGGCGCTCGACAGCGAAGCCTTTGCCGGCATGATCGGCCGATACCGCGACAACGGCAAACGCGACATGATGCTGGCGATCGGCGGAGCCGACGGTCTCGACCCCGAACTCCGCGAGCGGGCCGATATGGTGCTCAACCTCGGCTCGATGACCTGGCCGCACCAGCTGGTGCGCATCCTGATCGCCGAACAGCTCTACCGCGCCGTCACCATTCTCTCGGGCCATCCCTATCACAGAGCTTAAACGATCGTTTACCTTCAAACACGATGTTGTTTGTGGCCTCGTCGGGCAAATCAGCTTAAGTTTTCTCGATCCGGCGAATAGCGGAGCGGGAATGCGGACAATCAGGATGACATCGTACCGGCGCGCGCTGCTTCTGGCGGCGGGTCTCGGTTTCGCGCTGGTCCCACCCTTCCCCATCTTCAGCAACGCACGCGCCCAGAACGTTTCCCCGCCGACGGCACCTCAGGCGGCACCCGCCGCCGCAGTCGATCCGACTGCCGACCTGCAGCGCCGGCGCAACGAAACCCGCGGCGAGCTCGAAGTTCTGACCAAGAACATGAAGATTTCCGGCGACAGGGCCGCCGCGATCGAAAAGAACATCGCCGATATCAGGAAGAATACCGCCGATGTCCGCCAGGCGCTGATCGATTCGGCCGCCCGTCGAAAAAACCTGGAAACCAGGATCCTCGACAGCGAGAAGAAGATAACCGAGCTGAAGCTCAAGGAAGACGGTATCCGCACCTCCCTGCGCGGCCGCCGCGCCGTGCTGGCCGAAGTGCTCGCAGCCCTGCAGCGCATGGGCCGCAATCCTCCTCCGGCACTTCTGGTGACGCCCGATGATGCGCTTGCCTCGGTTCGCAGCGCGATCCTGCTCGGCGCCGTCGTTCCTGGCATGCGCCACGAAGCGGACAAGCTCGTTGCCGACCTCCAGTCTCTGGCCTCTCTGCAGGCCTTGGCAATGACCGAGAAGACCACCGTCTCCAGCACCATTGCAGCCAGCCTCGAAGAGGACCGGCGCATGACCCTGCTGCTCGCGGAAAACGAAAAATTGAACAAGCGCAACGCGGCCGATCTCGACGCCGAGCGCCACCGCTCCGAGGAGCTTGCCGGCCGCGCCACCACGCTCGAGAACCTTATCCAATCGTTCGAAGGCGAGATCGCCTCGGTGCGTGAGGCGATCGACCAGGCGCGCGCCGAGGAAGAGCGCCAGCGTATGATGTCCGATGCCGAGCGCGAAAAGGCAAAGCAGCTTGCCCAGAGCGGCGTGCCCGACAAAAACCGCATTGCGCCCGCATACGCGTTTTCAAGCCTCAGGCAGAAACTGGAGCTTCCGGTTGCCGGAGATGTATTGCGGTGGTTCGGCGATTCCGACGGGACGGGGCATTCGGCGAGAGGCATAACCGTTGCTTCGAATGCAGGTGCCGTGGTGACGGCGCCGGCTGATGGCCTGGTGGTTTTCGCCGGAGCCTTCCGGAGTTACGGACAGATGATCATCCTCAATGCCGGAGACGGATACCATCTGGTTCTGACCGGCATGGACGTTGTGAATGCACGGCAGGGCAAGTTCGTTTTCGCAGGCGAGCCCATTGCGGTGATGGGTGAGAAAAGAGTGGCAAGCGCAACCGCATTGGCGCTGGAAACAGATCGTCCAACGCTTTACATTGAATTCCGAAAAGATGGCACACCGGTCGATTCCAAACCGTGGTGGACCTCGAAAGAAACTGGAAGGGCACGAAATGATTCGTAGGGCTTCTCTTGTCATCGTCGGTGCACTCTTGGGTGCGACCGCGATGAGCGTGATTTATTCGGCCGGTGTGCCGGCGCAGGCCGCCGGCCCTTCGACCTACCGGGAACTGTCGATCTTCGGCGACGTGTTCGAACGTGTACGCGCCCAGTACGTGACGCCGCCGGATGAAGAAAAGCTGGTCGAGAATGCCATCAACGGCATGCTGACCTCGCTCGACCCCCATTCGAGCTTCATGAATGCCAAGGATGCCGAAGACATGCGCACGCAGACGCGCGGCGAGTTCGGCGGCCTCGGCATCGAGGTCACCATGGAGAACGAACTCGTCAAGGTCATCGCGCCGATCGACGATACGCCCGCCTCCAAGGCCGGCATTCTGGCAGGCGACTTCATTTCCGAGATCGACGGCGCCCCGGTGCGCGGCCTGAAGCTCGAAGAAGCCGTCGAGAAGATGCGCGGCGGCGTCAACACCCCGATCAAGCTGACGATCATCCGCCAGGGCGCCGATAAGCCGCTCGACATCACCGTGGTCCGCGACATCATCGCGGTGCGCGCCGTGAAGTCCCGCGTCGAAGGCGGCGATGTCGGTTATGTCCGCGTCATCTCCTTCACCGAAAAGACCTATGACGACCTCGAAAAGGCGATCAAGAAGATCAAGGCGGATGTCCCGGCCGACAAGCTGAAGGGCTACGTGCTCGATCTGCGCCTCAACCCGGGCGGTCTGCTCGACCAGGCGATCAACGTTTCCGACGCATTCCTGGAACGTGGCGAAGTGGTTTCGACCCGCGGCCGCAATGCCGAAGAGACCCGCCGCTTTAACGCCGGCCCGGGTGACCTGACCGACGGCAAGCCGGTCATCGTGCTCGTCAACGGCGGCTCGGCTTCCGCTTCGGAAATCGTCGCCGGGGCGCTCCAGGATCTGCGCCGCGCCACGGTTCTCGGCACGCGCTCCTTCGGCAAGGGTTCGGTTCAGACAATCATCCCGCTCGGCGATGCCGGCGCGCTGCGTCTGACCACCGCGCTCTATTACACGCCGTCGGGCAAGTCGATCCAGGGCACCGGCATCCAACCGGACATCAAGGTCGACCAGCCGCTGCCGCCCGAACTGCAGGGCAAGATAAGGGCTGAAGGCGAATCCAGCCTGCGCGGCCACATCCAGGGTGCTGCCGAAACCGACGAAGGTTCCGGTTCCGCCGCCTACGTGCCGCCGGAAGCCAAGGACGACATCCAGCTCAACTATGCGCTCGATCTCTTCCGCGGCGTGAAGAAGGACCCGTCCTTCCCGCCGAGCCCGGACAAGGCCGCAGCCGCTACGATCAAGAAGTAAAGACAATCATCGGGCCGGCCAGCGTGACGCGTTGAAAAGACGCCGCGCTGGCCGGTTCTTCGTATCTGCAGACAGAACGCGGAATAGACCTTGGGCACCGATCTCCATGCACCGCTCGGACAGAACCGGCCGGCCGCTCGGCGACGGAAGCGAAGGTTTTCTTTCGCGATTGCTTTGGCGATGCTTTCGGTTACCGGCATCCTGGGGCTTTCGCTCTACGCCATGCGCGGCGATGATGCCCTGAAGCAAACTGCTTCCAACGCACCGCCCGCTTCCAAGCCCGAACAAGTCCAGCCTGCCGCAAAATCCGACCAGAGCGCAACGCCGCAGCAATCCGCCGGCATGCCTCGTTCCGATCCGAGTTCCGGGGCCAATATCGAACGGACGCTCACTGATGACGGCTCGGTCGTCACCAAGTACACGCCCCGATCACGCGACGGCAGCGGGCCGGTGATGATCGGCACCCAGCGGATCGGCCAGGACCCGCGTATGGCTGCCCAGCCCAACGATGCGCTGCTGGAAGATTCGCCCCACGGCCGGCTGCCCATTGTCGGGCCCGGCGGGCAGCGGCCGATGGATCAGTATGCGCGGCCCTGGTCCGGCGCGCGCGGAACCCGAATCGCAATCGTCGTCGGCGGTCTTGGCCTCAGCCAGACGGGCACCCAGCGGGCGATCCGCGACCTGCCGCCGACGGTGACGCTCGCGTTTGCCGTCAGCGGTAACAGCCTGCAGCGATGGATGCAGGAAGCCCGCCGCGCCGGCCACGAGATCCTGATCCAGGTGCCGTTCGAACCATTTGATTATCCGGCCAACGATCCAGGCCCCGGCACTCTGCTGACCAGGATGTCGGCCAAGGACAATCTCGGCCGCCTTCACCGCGCCATGGGCGAAATCACCAACTATACCGGCGTCATGAACTATCTCGGCGGCCGTTATCTCTCGGATGCCGGCGCGTTGGAGCCGGTCCTGCGCGACATTTCCAGACGCGGGCTGCTCTTCCTCGACGACGGAACCTCCGCCCAGTCCAAGACGGCGATCGTTGCCAAGGCGATCGAACTACCGCATGCCTTCGGGGATCTGACGCTTGACGGGCAATTGCAGAAGGATGCCATCCTCAAGAAGCTCGATGAACTGGAGCGCATTGCCGGTCGCAAGGGAACGGCGATCGGCATCGCTTCGGCTTTCGACGAGAGCATCGATGCGGTAAGGCAATGGAGTGAAGAAGTCTCGCAGCGCGGTATCGAGATTGTCGGCGTCTCGTCGCTCGCGAGCGAAAGCGTCGGACCGTAATCGATCGGAGTTATCCATGAGCAAAAAAGGCAAACGTTCGGTCGTCGCGGAGGAGCTTCCCTATCGCCCCTGCGTCGGCATCATGGTTCTCAACCGTGAAGGCCTTGTCTGGGCCGGCCGGCGCATCAGCGACGGCAACAGTGAATTTGACGGTTCGCCGCAGCTCTGGCAGATGCCGCAGGGCGGCATCGACAAGGGCGAGGAGCCGCTTCCCGCCGCCTATCGCGAGCTTTACGAGGAAACGGGGATGCGCTCCGTCACCTTGCTCGCCGAGGCGGACGATTGGATCAATTACGATCTGCCCGAACATCTGATCGGCATCGGGCTGAAGGGAAAATATCGCGGCCAGACCCAGCGCTGGTTCGCCTTCCGTTTCGATGGCGACGAAAGCGAGATTGCCATCAACCCGCCGCCTGGCGGACACGCGCCGGAATTCGATGCCTGGGAATGGAAGCCTATGGCCGACCTTCCGAGCCTGATCGTGCCCTTCAAGCGCGCCGTCTACGATCAGGTCGTCGCCGAGTTTACCCACCTGGCCAAGGCTGCAACCAAGAGGCTCTGACCGGTGGGGAGCTTGCGTCTGGCTCAGCCGGCTGCCATGTGACCGGTTCGTGGACTGAAATGAAAAACCCGGCGGAGCGGATGCTTCGCCGGGTTTTGTGTGTTCAAGTACAGCCCCTTATTCGGCAGAATCGGCAGATTCTGCATTGAGGAGGCCGTAACGCTCCTCGCCGATTTTCGCCAGGAGATCGAGTTGCGTTTCGAGGAAGTCGATATGGCCTTCCTCGTCCATCAGAAGCTCTTCGAAAAGCTTCATCGAGACGTAGTCGCCGGCCGCGTGACAGATATCGCGGGAAGCCTTGTAGGCCGTGCGGGCATCGTATTCGCCGGCGAGATCGGCCTCCAGGACTTCCTTGACGTTCTGGCCGATGCGCAGCGGGGCAACCGTCTGCAGGTTGGGATGGCCTTCGAGGAAGATGATGCGATCGATGAGACGATCGGCATGCTGCATTTCTTCGATCGACTCCGCCCGCTCCTTTTTCGCGAGCTTCTTGAAGCCCCAATCGTCGAGCAGGCGATAATGCAGCCAGTACTGGTTGACTGCGCCCAGCTCGAGAAAAAGTGCCTCGTTAAGCCGCTCGATGACCTTTGAGTCGCCTTTCAATGTCCGCTCTCCTGTTTTCCTCATGGAATTGTCTCAAGCGGGACATATATACGACCACCTCGTCTTCCGTCGAGTGGTGCGCGGCGTGATATTCCTCGGTTGTGCGGATGATCAGATCGACGACGCCCGGGAAACAGCCGCAGCAGCGGCCGCGTTTCGCCATGGCGTGATAGACTTTTGACGGGACGATAAGCTGCCAGCAGTCTTCGTCAAGGAGCTGCGTGATGACGTCCTTGATTTCCCTGTCGGTGATGTAATTGCAACTGCAAACCAGCATTCTCGGTCGACCTGCCAAACATGACCTGTAACATCTTCTTTTTGCGAAAGCGGATAGGAGATGTCAAGAAAAAATCGACGCATATGCGTCATTTCTTAAGTGAGCCTGCCATACCCGGAGCCTCCTCTTTCGCCCCATTCCCGTTGGCAATTAGTGGAAGTTACGGCCTTTGGGCATGACGCTTCCCGGACCGGCCGCATAGGAATGATGAGGCCCGGCCTCTTTTACGGACTTGCTGTCTCGTTCTTCCATTCCATTGGAACGCCTCTTCTGCCGATGGTCGCCGCTGGACTGCAACACCTCGTCGGAGCGGGCCGACACCCCGAGCCGCCTCGCCTCCTTCTGCAGCAAACCCAGCATCGGTGTAATGTCCTCGATATGCTCGACCACCGTATGAATCACACCACTCTGGCTTTGCAGTTTCCCCCGGATCTTCACCAGCCGCGCGCCCATGACGACCGGCCGGTAACGTTCGAAAATTTTCGACCACACAATTGCATTGGCGACGCCAGTCTCGTCTTCCAGCGTCATGAAAATGACGCCCTTGGCCGAACCCGGCCGCTGCCGGACGAGAACGATCCCGCCGATCGTCACCCGCTGCCCGTTCGGGACAGTCAAAAGATCGACGCTGCGGGTAATCCCCATCATCTTGAATTCCTCCCGCAGGAAAGAGACCGGATGGGCTTTCAGCGAAAGCGAGAGATAGCGGTAATCCTCGACCACCTGTTCGCCGGGCAGCATTTCCGGAAGCGCCACTTTTGCCTCGGGCCTCAAATCCATGCGGTCGGCCATTTCGAACAGAGGCAGTTTCTCGGCAACCCTCCTGGCATCGAGCCCCCTGACTGTCCAGAGCGCCTCGCGACGATTGAGCCTTACGGAGTTGAAGACATCGGCATCCGCGAGCCGCTCGATATCCGACTTGTCGAGACCGGACCGCTGCCAGAGATCATGGATCGAGGTATAGCCCTCTCCTCGGTGAGCAATAAGCTTCTCGACCACGTCTTTCTCGGCAAGGCCCTTGACCTGACGAAACCCAAGCCGCACTGCGCGCCGGGTCCTGATGACATCCCGCATGGATCCGTGACGCTTATCGATCGCATTCCTGTCGAAGGCAGACGCTTCCAAAGTACAATCCCAATCCGAGTAATTGATATCGACAGGAAGGATTTTGACGCCATGTTCCCGCGCATCGCGAACGAGCTGCGCTGGCGCATAAAAGCCCATGGGTTGGGAATTCAACATCGCCGTGCAGAAGACATCCGGATAATAGGCCTTGATCCAGGAAGAGGCATAGACGAGCAAAGCGAATGAAGCCGCATGACTTTCCGGAAATCCGTATTCGGCAAAACCTTCGATCTGGCTGAAACAGCTTTCTGCGAATTCTCGTGGGTACTCGTTCTTGAGCATCCCTTGAATGAAATCACGCCTGAATTCTTCCACTCTCCCGGAACGTTTGAAGGTGGCCATCGATCGGCGCAGTTTGTCTGCCTTCGCTGGTGAAAAGCCGGCTCCAGTAATAGCGATCTGCATTGCCTGCTCCTGAAAAAGCGGCACTCCCAGCGTCCGCTTAAGGACTTCTTCCAATTTAGGGCCGGGGTATTCGATAGGTTGATTGTTCCGTAAGGCCTCTCGCCGCTTCAGATAAGGATGGACCATGTTCCCCTGGATCGGTCCCGGTCGAACGATCGCCACCTCGACGACAAGATCATAGAACTCCCGAGGCCTTAGACGCGGCAGCATGCTCATCTGAGCCCGGCTTTCGATCTGGAATACACCGATCGTGTCGGCACGGCAGATCATGTCATAGACATCATCCTGCTTATCCTGAAGCAAACCAGCCAACGTCTCTTCTCGATTGTAATGCTGTTTCATAAGTTCGAATGCCTTCTTGAGGCAGGTCAGCATGCCGAGCGCCAGCACGTCGATCTTCAAGAGCTTCAGCGTGTCGAGGTCGTCCTTGTCCCACTCGACCATGTAACGGCCAGGCATCGCCGTTTTCATGATCGGCACGACTTCATCCAGCCGGTCGCGTGTAATCAGGAACCCGCCGACATGCTGGGTGAGATGGCGCGGAAAACCCATGAGTTCCTTCGCATGGGCAATCACCTTGAGTGTCGTTTTGTCCGCCACATCAAGACCTGCGACCTTTGCCTCCCGCTCCGAAAGCCCCTCTTCCGACCAGCCCCAGACAGTACTCGAAAGCGCCGATTGCACATCTTCGGAAAGACCGAAAGCCTTGGCCACCTCGCGCCCTGCCATACGCGTTCGATAGCTGGTCACAGCCGCGGTCAAGCCGGCATGGCGATAGCCGTAATGCTGATAGATGTATTGGATGATCTCTTCTCGCCGCGCATGCTCGAAATCGACGTCGATATCAGGCGGTTCGTTCCGCTCCGTCGAAATGAACCTTTCGAAAAGAAGTGTCGTGAACGTTGGATCGACTTCGGTAATGCCAAGGCAGTAACAGACTGTGGAATTGGCGGCCGAGCCACGTCCCTGGCAGAGGATTTTCAGCTCGTACCGGGCGTGCCAGACGATATGGCGTACCGTCAGAAAATAAGGCTCGTATTCCATCTCCTTGATCAGGTCGAGCTCATATCTGATCTGGTTCGAAACCTTTTCCTCGATCTTGTCGGGGTATCGGCGCCTTGCCCCCTCCCACGTCAACCGTTCCAGAGTTTCGGACACCGTCTCGCCTGGCACGCTTTCGTCGGGATAGTTGTGGCTGAGTTCGTCAAGGGAGAATTTCAGCTGGCTGAAGAACTTTTTCGTATTGGCGATCGCGTCCGGATAGGCACGGAACAGCCGCATCATTTCAGTGGCTTGTTTGATATACCGTTCTCCATTCGGTGCGAGCCGGAAACCGGCTTCCTGGACTGTCACGTGTTCGCGGATTGCCGTGACCACGTCCGATAGGGATCGCCGATAGGGGAGATGGAAAAGGGGCAGGTTGGTCGCAATCAGAGACACTCGATTGCGTGCGGCAATCTGGGCAAGCGAGTCAAAGACAAGGGCATCGCGGCCATCATAGGTCGGTGCCAGAGCCAGATAGATATTATTGCGAAACCGTTCTCTGTATTCATTGAGACAGTCTCCCAGGTGCTGCTGATAAACCGAGTCTTCCAAGCGGGAAAAATCCGGCACGACCGCCAGCATCATCTCGTCGCACCATTCCAGAAGATCCCATCCTTCCAGAATGCAGGCTCCCTTGTCTGCCCTGAGTTTCCCCCGGCTCAGCAGGCGGCAGAGATTGGCCCAGCCCTTCCGGTTCTGCGGATAGGCGAGAATATCCGGCGTCTTGTCGGAAAAAACGAGCCGCGCTCCCGGATGAAACGCGCAAGGGAAGATGGCCGCTTCCTCGTCTTCCTTTTTGCCGTGCTTCTGCTGAAGTTCGTATGTTTCCTTCATGTTTCTGACTTGGCTATGCGCTCTCACCACGCCGGCAACGGAATTCCTGTCGGCGATACCAAGACCGGACAGGCCGGACACGCTGGCCGCGATGATCATCTCCTCAGGCTTGGCCGCTCCCTCCAGGAAGGAGAAATTGGTCTTGGCGCCGATCTCGAAAAAGGCGGGAGCGTCCGTCATGCGAAAATCCCGTGCACGCGCCAGGTCGGCGCAGTTTTGCCGGCGACGTAATGGCCCGCGCGGAAAACCCAGAAGCGGCGGCCCGCCTCGCTTTCCAACCGGAAATAGTCGCGCTCCTCTGCATCCTCCTCGTCATGCCACCATTCCGGCGAAATCCGCTCCGGTCCCTCGGCACGAATGACCTTGTGAACGATGCGGCGCCAGCGGAAACGCTGGGGAGGACCGTCCGGCACCGTTGCCGCAAAAGCTTCCACGGGTTCCGGATGACGAAAAAGCCGCAAGGGCCGGTCGCTTCTCGGCACGAAGGTGAAAATTTCCTCGGGTTTTTCCCGGACGATCCTTGCTGCAATCGCCGGCACGAACACTTCCGCACGCTCCGGCACATGGCTCTGTTTTGGTTCGGCGACCTGCAGACAGTCAGCTCCGAGCCGGGCTGAAACCCGATCGACAAAATCGGCAAGCGAGATTTCACTATCGCCATTCCCGGTGAAATCACCCTGCAGGATCTTGAAGATATCGTATTGCAGCACGTTGAGACGCAGGAGCTCGAAACCGAAGCCGGCATCGAGATGGTCATGCACAGCGTTCAGGCGCTCGGAAAACAAGGACGAAATCCGTTTCGGATCCTGCAGGGGCTGGGAAGCGCCGGCCGCGATGCGAAACACCCGGCCATCGACCCGAAAAAGAACCAGTTCAAAAACCCGCCCGCCGACGCCGCGCGCTTCCAGTTCCGATTTCAACGAAATGGCAATCTGGCCGGTCAGCTGCAGAATATGTTCTTCAGCCTGGATCGGCTCGGCGAGTCGCCGCTCGGCGGAAAGGGCTGCCACAGGACGGCGAGGCGAAATGGCCTCTTCATTGTTCCCGAGCGCCTGATCCAGACGAAGCAACAGATGCGTGCCGAAACGGCGGGCCAAAGGCGCACGCGGCATGGGCAGAAGGTCCCCGATCCTTTTCAGTCCGAGCTTGTAGAGCGATGCAATAGTGGTCTCATCGATGCGCAGGGCGTTGACCGGCAGAGGCGCCAGCACCTCCTGCGTCACCTGATCGGCGATCACGCCGCCGCGGCCGAAGCGGCAGGCCGCCCATGATAGGCCCGGCGACGAGGAGATCGCTCCTTTGACATCGAAGCCCATCTGCAGAAGCCGGCCAAGAATATCCTTCAGCAGGGCTTCCTCGCCGCCGAAGAGGTGGGCACAGCCGGTGATGTCGAGAAACAGGCCTTCGCGGCCGTCCAGCGCCACCAGCGGGGTATAACGATCACACCAATCGGCGATCGCCTCGAGAAGGCTCTGGTCCGCAGCGTCATCTTCGTCCGCCACGTCGATTTTCGGAAACATGGCGCGTGCCTCGGCCAACCCCTGCCCGCGCTTCAGCCCAAGGCGTTCGGAAACTTCGTCGAGCGCCGTGAGCCGCATGGCGTTTTCCCGCCGGCCGGCACAGAGGATCGGAGGATGTTCAGGACGCCCTTTCGAACGCCATGACAGTCCCCAGAGCCGGCGCGCGATCCTGTCGGTCGGCAGATGCGGGAAGACGAGCGCCAGGATGCGCTGGCGGGTTGCGGAAAGAAAAAGCCTCTCCTGTGTCTTTGCCGAGGGAAAATTGACGCTCATAAGGGTTCCACTCCAGAAGTAAGGACAGCGGAGCCGGGTTACGGCTCTTCTCCAGGGTCAGCCTGAAAACGGGATGACCGATGCTGCCGCCAAGCACGGATCCATTCGGAAGATGCCGGGGAGCCGCCGGTGCCGGTTCGACAAGAAAACGGAACGAGGCGCTGCTCGCCTCTTCTTCTCCCCCATGCCGCAATAGAAAGAGCGGCCGCCCCGCCGCCTTTGCTCTGAGACCCAACCTGCGGCTTTCGGTGAGCCCGAAATGCCTAGGGTTCCCCCGGATTTCGAGAATGACGGCGACAAGAGCCCGGCTCGCCACCGCGGTCTCCGCAAGCCACAGGGCATCGTCCAGCTTGCGCGGGGAGGCGTAAAGAACATCCCGCGAGCTCAATCCGAACTGTTTGAGGCCGACGGAATAAGGAATACCGGCTTCCTGCGTGGAGACGACATCGCCTATCCAGAGAACGGGCACCTCATTCGGTTGTCTCGCTTTGAGGTAAGATGCCAGCGAGAGAGCAAAGCCGCTTGCAGCCCCGGCATCTCCCATCAGGAGGGAGCGGATTTCCGTGATGCCGTCGAGCGGCAGACCGCCTTCCAATGCGGTGTCCATCTGCGTTATGCCGAATGGCAGGCGGGGCTGATTGTCTTTGGCTTTCCGGCCTTCCGGATCGGCAGCCGAGTCCGCCTGTTCCGCCGCGGCAAGCGCCGGAAGGGATTTTCCTTCCAATCTGGCGATCTGTTCGCGCAGGGCAAAAAGCGTCTCCTGCGCCGTGGCGTGCTCGGCCATGGCGTCAGCTCCATCTGTAAATGTTCTCTTTATGTTCTTATGGATTCCAGAGCTGCCCGAAAGAGTCAACAGCCAAATCCTGGGAATCTTTTCCTTGGAGGGTAGGCCGATGATTCTTCACTCGAAAAATATCGCGGGAGGTACTATATGGGCCTGATCAGAAGGAGAGCCTATGGCCCGCATCGACCAGACCGACGATTGGCAGGATCGCCACGCGCCGACGATCAGCGCATTCGAGTCGTTGGCGATCGAGGCCTATGGTCATTTACCGGAGGAATTCCGGGCTCTCACCACCAACCTGACGATCGAGATCGAGGATTTTCCCGACGACGACGTTTTCGAGGACATGGCGCTCGAGACACCCTTCGACCTGCTCGGCCTTTTTGAAGGCCGCGGCATTTCCGAGCGGTTCAACATGGAAACGGGCGAACTGCCGAACCGCATCCGGCTTTATCGCCGGCCGATCCTCGATTACTGGGCGGAAAACGAGGAAACCCTGGGCGATATCATCACCCATGTGCTGATCCACGAAATCGGTCACCATTTCGGCCTCAGCGACGACGACATGGAGCGTATCGAGGCGAGCGCCGAGGAAGCAGCCCAGCGCTGAATTATTACTGTTCGCCGAGTTTCATCTCGGGATCGTATTCCTTTCCATGAACGGTCTTCGTCACCGCCTGGCCGCACTGCATCTCGCCGGTCGTGGCGTTGAAGGCATAAGTCGGCGAGCCGGAAAGTTCCCAGCCCTTGTTCAGTGCCGCCGTCACCTTGTGGCAGAAGGAGGAATCGTCGGGACCGCTGAGGAAGCGATAAAGTTTCATGGCGTTCTCTTTCGTTCAGCAATGATCCGGGCCGTGGCGGCAAGTTTTTCGGCCTCCGCCAGGTGCAGCCTTTCGACCATTTTGCCGTTCAGGTTGATGACGTTGAGATGTTGCGCTTGCGGTTCCGCGAAGGCGGCGATCACCGCTTCCGCCTCTTCCACGGCCTGGGGGTCCGGCCCAAAATGCCGGTTGGCAGGTTCGATCTGCGCCGGATGGATCAGCATCTTGCCGGAAAAGCCCATGGCGCGGCCCTGCGCGCATTCCGCCTCGAAGGCTTCCGCATCCTTGAAATCGTTGAAAACGCTGTCGATCACATCGATCCCATGGGCGCGGCCGGCGAGCACGATCTGCATCAGCCAGGGCACCAGATAAGCCCGGCCCCGCTGTGCCAACACGCCTGTCTCCTTGCGCAGGTCGTTAAGGCCGACCACGAAACACTGGAGCCGCTCGTCGACAGGGGCAATCGCCGGTGCATTCAAGACGCCCTTCGGCGTTTCGATCATGGCCCATATGGCGAGATCGTCCGGAGCCCCGGCCTCAGAAAGGATATCCGCCACCGCCTGGACCTGCGACATATGCTCGAGCTTGGGGATCAGCACTACGTCGGGAAAGACCTCGGTGACGAGATCCATATCGGCCCTGCCGAACTCGGTTTCGAGCGGGTTGATGCGGATGATCGTTTCCCTGCCCCGGAGAGGGTTTTCCGTAAACAGCCGGCGAAGGTTGCCGCGGGCCTCGGTCTTCTTTTCCGGCGCAACCGAATCTTCCAGGTCGAAGATCACCGCGTCGCAATCCAGCCCATGCACCTTTTCCAATGCCCTCGTATTGCCGGCCGGCACGCTCAGGATCGAGCGGCGAAGATGAACGGAGGCAAGTTTGATATCGGTCAAGGCGGTCATCGGCGATTTGTGCCAATCTTTTTGGTCTGCGGCAATACCGCGCTGCGCAAAAGCCCTTGCAAGAAAAGGCGGAAGGCCCCACATTCCTCGATGAGAAAGGTATATACCATGCAAAACATCCGCGTATTCTTCGTCATCGTTTCGGCCATCGCCGTGCTCGCCATGGCGGCGCTTCTGACGGCTTCGCTGACCGTCGCATTCGCGGGCATCCTCGCGGTTCTGTCCATCGGACGCGCGCTTTCGGCTCGGCTGAAGCCGGTCCCGGTGCGGGCCAAGGCGAACAAGCGCGAAATGCGCGTCTGGAACGACGGCCGCGGCACGATCATCGATCTTTGATCGTTCCAAGCGCTAACTGAGACGAATACGCCGGTTTCCGGCGTATTGGCGTACCGGTTCACGTCAAACAGGCCTTCAAATCTGCGTCGATTTGCTTTATGGCAGCTTCCGCAGATAAGTCCATCTGGAGGCAGATCATGGAAAAGTTCACCAAACTCACCGGCGTTGCAGCGCCGCTTCCGGTCATCAATATCGACACGGACATGATCATTCCGAAGGATTACCTCAAGACCATCAAGCGTACCGGTCTTGGCAAGGGTCTCTTTTCGGAAGCCCGCTACAAGGACGACGGTTCTGAAAATCCCGATTTCGTGCTGAACAAGCCGGCCTATCGCAACGCCAAGATCCTGGTCGCCGGCGACAATTTCGGCTGCGGTTCCTCGCGCGAACACGCGCCGTGGGCACTTCTCGATTTCGGCATCCGCTGTGTCATCTCGACGAGCTTCGCCGACATTTTCTACAATAACTGTTTCAAGAACGGCATCCTGCCGATCGTGGTCAGCCCCGAAGACCTCGAAAAGCTGATGGACGATGCCGAGCGCGGCTCGAACGCCATCCTCTCGATCGACCTGGAAGCCCAGGAAATCACCGGCCCGGATGGCGGCTCGATCCATTTCGACATCGATCCCGGCCGCCGCCACATCATGCTCGAAGGCCTCGACGACATTGCCTCGACGCTGAAGAGCGATGCCGCGATCAGCGCTTTCGAGAACAACAACCGAGCCGCTCGCCCCTGGCTCTGATTTCCGGAGCATCCTGATGGTCAAGCGGATTTCCTCCGGATCGCCCTTCGAAGCGCGGATCGGTTATTCGCGCGCAGTGGTGGATGGCGACATGGTCTACGTCTCCGGCACCACCGGCTACGACTATGCCAGGATGGAAATGCCCGCCGACGCGGCCGCCCAGACGCGCAATACGCTCGGCACGATCGAAAAGGCGCTGAAGGAGGCCGGCAGCGGCCTCCAGGACGTTGTCCGGGTGCGCTACTACCTCACCGACATGGCCGATTATGATGCCATCGTTCAGGTTCTCGGCGAGACCTTCTCCGAGATCCGGCCTGCGGCGACCATGGTCGTATGCGGCCTCACCACGCCCGAAATGAAGATCGAGATCGAGGTGACTGCCCGCATCGGCGCCGGCAGTCCCTAAAACCTTTCCAGCCTCGTCCTTTGGCAGGCTCGGACGAGGTTATGCCAGGCGCGGAGATCCGCGCGGGAGGACGCGAGCCTGCGAAACCCGCAAGGACACCAAACGATATGGCAAAGAACCTCTTCCTCCTTCCCGGCGACGGCATCGGCCCCGAGGCCATGGGCGAAGTCCGCAAGATCATCGCCCATATGAACAGCGCCATGAAAACCGACTTCGTCCTCGACGAAGGATTGGTCGGCGGCTGCGCTTATGATGCCCATGGCGCCGCCATTTCCGAAGAGGACATGGCCAAGGCCATGAACGCGGATGCCGTGCTTTTCGGCGCCGTCGGCGGCCCGAAATGGGATCACGTTCCTTATGACGTGCGCCCGGAAGCCGGCCTCTTGCGCCTGCGCAAGGACATGGAACTGTTCGCCAACCTGCGCCCGGCGATCTGCTACCCGGCGCTCGCCTCCGCCTCCTCCCTGAAGCCGGAACTCGTCGAGGGCCTCGACATCCTGATCGTCCGCGAATTGACCGGCGGCGTCTATTTCGGCGAACCGAAGGAAATCATCGACCTCGGCAACGGCCAGAAGCGCGGCATCGACACCCAGGTCTACGATACCTACGAGATCGAGCGCATCGCCGGCGTCGCCTTCGAGCTTGCCCGCACCCGCAGGAATGCCGTCTGCTCGATGGAAAAGCGCAACGTCATGAAGTCGGGCGTGCTCTGGAACCAGGTGGTCACCGAGACGCACAAGGTGAAATATTCCGATGTCAAGCTGGAGCATATGCTGGCCGATGCCGGCGGCATGCAGCTCGTGCGCCAGCCCAAGCAGTTCGACGTGATCGTCACCGACAACCTGTTCGGCGACATGCTCTCCGACGTCGCGGCCATGCTCACCGGCTCGCTCGGCATGCTGCCTTCGGCATCGCTCGGCGCGCCCGACGCCAAGACCGGCAAGCGCAAGGCGCTTTACGAGCCCGTGCACGGTTCGGCGCCGGATATCGCCGGCACCGGCGTTGCCAACCCGATCGCCATGATCGCCTCGTTTGCCATGTGCCTGCGTTATTCCTTCAACATGGTCACGGAAGCCGACAACCTCGAAAAGGCGATCGCCAACGTGCTCGATCAGGGCATCCGCACCGGCGACATCATGGCCGAAGGCGCCCGCAAGGTCGGCACCGCCGAAATGGGTGATGCGATCCTCAAGGAATTCGTGAGCCTTTCCGCCTGACACACCGATCGGTGCCTTTCCGTCGCGGCGGAAAGGCACCTCGACATTTGGCGCTCGGCATCCCGCTACCCATATCGCGGAATCTATGGGAAGAAGCCGCGCGGGATCGATCCCGCGCCACGGACAGAGGCCGATGAAACGGACAATCGAAAAACTGAAACATCGGCGATATCGCCATCCACCAGGGCCCTCGTCGCCCCGATGGCTGTCTTTTGCGGTCGTCACGATCAACCTGATCCTGATCGCCTTTTTCCTGCTCGATGCGCCGGTCGGTTTCTATGCCGCCCACACGCCGAACGTGCTCTTGCCGCTCGGCAAGGCGATCACCGATTTCGGCACGTCCGGCTGGATCCTTTTCGCAACTGCCCTTCTCTTCTTCGAGGCGCTGGCGGTCATCCGGCTGACGCCCGGCCTGAGAGCCCGTTTCCAAGCGATGCTGGTCAGCCATATCGCGGCTTATATCTTTGTGGCCGTTGCCGGCTCAGGCCTTCTGGTCAACCTGGTGAAGCGTATCATCGGGCGAGCCCGGCCGGGGCTTTACGAGCAATGGGGCTTTTATGGTCTCAACCCCTTTTCCGGCTCCCGGTTCGAAAGCTTTCCTTCCGGCCACGCAACCACGGTCGGGGCATTCCTGATGGCGCTGGCGCTGCTCGCTCCCCGCTACCGCCTGTTCTTTCTGGTCATGAGCCTCTGGCTCGGCTTTTCGCGCGTCATCGTCGCGGCGCATTATCCGAGCGACGTGATTGCCGGTCTCTCCTTCGGCGCCTGGTTTTCGGTCATCATGGCGATCGTCTTTTCCCGCTATGGGCTGCTCTTCCGGCAGGAGCCCGACGGTTGGCCGGTTCTGCGCCGACCCATTCCTCTCCTCTTGCGCCCCAATCGGGCGACCGTGCCACTCCCGCTCCGCGGCATTCCACCGAAGCGGGAGGCAAGCGAAAAGACCAATGACCTGACATGAAGAAGCCCGGCGCAGAGAACTGCGCCGGGCTTTTCATTTGGACGGGTTTACCCAAGTGGAAATCCCGGGGACGAAGCCCCTTACTCGGCGTGGATGTCGCGGTCCTTGGTTTCCGGCAGGAACAGCAAGCCGATCACCAGCGTGATGCCGGCAAATACGATCGGATACCAGAGACCATAGTAGATATCGCCCTTGGCGGCACTCATCGCGAAGGCCGTTGCCGGCAGGAGGCCGCCGAACCAGCCGTTGCCGATATGGTAAGGCAGTGACATGCCGGTGTAGCGGATGCGGGTCGGGAAGAGTTCGACCAGAAGTGCCGCGATCGGGCCATAGACCATGGTCACGTAGATCACCAGAACCGTCAGGATGGCGATGATCGTCACCCAGTTGACCGCCTGCGGGTCCGCCACCATCGAGAAGGCGCCGGAGCCTGGGATGGTGTAGACTGCCATCTCGGTCACGCCAGTGGCTTCCTGTGCGGTCAGCAGCTTCTGCGTGACCAGGTCGGGACCTGAGACCGAAGCCTTGTTGCCGGTGCGAATGGCGGCAGCGTCGAGCTTCAATTCCGGATTGGCCGCAATGAAGGCATCCAGCTTTGCTTCCGGCACCTTCGAGGCAGCGCGGGCCAGGGGATACCCGCTCGCCTGCAGTGCAACATTCACCTGCTTCTGGAAAGAAGCATCCTTGGCCTTGGCGTCAGCGCCGGATGCAACGGCATCATAGCTGGCGATCGTCGAATTGCCGATCTTCACCGTAGCCGGCGTACCGGCTGCACCTGCAACAACGACGTCGTAAGGCACCGAATTGCGGGTCAGGAACGAAGTCGCGATGTCGCAGGACGTGGTGAACTTTGCCGTACCAGTCGGGTTGAACTGGAATTTGCAATCGCCAGGAGCTGCCGTCACCGTCGCACGCACGGTTTCCTGAGCTTGCGCCAGAGCAGGGTTACCTGCCCAGGTCATGGCCTTGAACAGCGGGAAGTAGGTCACCATCGCCAGGAACAGCCCGGCCATGATGATTGGCTTGCGACCGATCTTGTCGGAAAGCCAGCCGAAAAAGACGAAGAAGCCGGTGCCGAGAAGAAGCGAAGCAGCGACCATCAGGTTCGCGGACTGCGCATCGACCTTGAGAATGTTCTGCAGGAAGAACAGGGCGTAGAACTGGCCGGAATACCAGACGACGGCCTGACCCACCACCGCGCCGAACAGAGCGAGAAGCGCGATCTTCGCGTTCCGCCACTGGCCGAACGCCTCTGTGAGCGGAGCCTTGGATCCCTTGCCCTCTTCCTTCATTTTCTTGAAGGCAGGCGACTCGTTCATCTTCAGACGAATCCAGACCGAAACGCCGAGCAGGATGACCGAAAGGAGGAACGGAACGCGCCATCCCCAGGCAGCGAAGGCTTCACGACCCATGGCCATCTGGACGCCGAGAATGACGACCAGCGACAGGAAGAGACCGAGAGTGGCCGTGGTCTGAATCCACGAGGTGAAGAAGCCGCGCCGGCCATGTGGCGCATGTTCCGCCACGTAGGTCGCGGCACCGCCGTATTCGCCGCCGAGCGCCAGGCCCTGAAACATGCGCAGCGCGACCAGCAGGATCGGAGCGGCAATGCCGATGGAAGCTGCGCCAGGCAGTACGCCCACCAGGAAGGTTGAAAGACCCATGATCAGAATGGTGACGAGGAAGGTGTATTTACGGCCAACGAGATCGCCAAGACGGCCGAACACCAGTGCGCCGAAAGGACGGACAAGGAAGCCCGCCGCAAAGGCCAATAGGGCAAAGATGTTCCGGGTCGTTTCCGGATATTGGCTGAAGAAGGTTGCCCCGATAAAGGTGGCCAGTGAACCATAAAGATAGAAATCGTACCATTCGAATACGGTGCCGAGCGAAGAAGCGAAGATAACCTTCTTCTCTTCCCGCGTCATCGGTCCGGCTTTTGCGCCGACCGCTACTGCGACATCTGCCATTGTCGTCGTCCTCCCTCAAGATGAAACTCGCGTGCCGCCTCCGAGCCCATTCCTCCGGGGCGTGGATATGGCGACGCATTGTCGCAGATTGCCAGAAATCAAGGCTCAAGGAGAGCGATGCTTTGGGATTATGACTTTCGTCTAACATCGCGCCTGCCGTGTGCAGAGGATGCTGCGGCGCGGTATGAGGGTAATGCAGTGCAGCACCTGCTCAGCCATCGCTTGACTCGTTGCGAAAATCTTTTAAACAGCTTCGCGAACGGGAAGACACCCACATGCGCGCCTGCGAATTCCATATCGCTGCCTCCGCACTGCCGGCCATCCAGGCTGCGCAGCGGGCGTGTTTTGCCGCTTTCTCCAAAACCAAGGCCAAAACGACGACGAAAACCGTCTGACGTCTCTGGCCGCCGCTCTCTCCCCGGATGGCCGGGGACAAGGAATTCCGCGAGTTGATCGCGGCTTCCCCCTCACCAGAAACGAGGAGAGACAGAAAGAGAGCACAAAATGGGTTTCAAGATCGCAGTCGCCGGTGCAACCGGCAATGTCGGCAGGGAAATGCTGACGATCCTTTCCGAGCGCGGCTTCCCGGTCGATGAAGTCGTGGCGCTGGCATCCGCCCGCAGCCAGGGGACCGAAGTTTCGTTCGGCGACCGGACGCTGAAGGTTTCCAACCTCGAAAACTACGATTTTTCCGACACCGACATCTGCCTGATGTCGGCTGGCGGCGAGGTTTCCAAGAAGTGGTCGCCGAAGATCGGCGCCCAGGGCTGCGTCGTCATCGACAACTCTTCCGCCTGGCGTTACGATCAGGACGTTCCGCTGATCGTCCCGGAAGTGAACCCCGATGCGATCTCCGGCTTCACCAAGCGCAACATCATCGCCAATCCGAATTGCTCGACAGCCCAGCTCGTCGTCGCCTTGAAGCCGCTCCATGACTTCGCCAAGATCAAGCGCGTCGTCGTCTCGACCTACCAGTCGGTTTCCGGCGCCGGCAAGGAGGGCATGGACGAACTATTCACCCAGACCCGCGCCGTCTTCGTCGCCGATCCGGTCGAATCCAAGAAGTTCACCAAGCGCATCGCCTTCAACGTCATCCCGCATATCGATAGCTTCATGGAAGACGGATACACGAAGGAAGAGTGGAAGGTTCTCGCTGAAACCAAGAAGATGCTCGACCCGAAGATCAAGGTGACCTGCACTGCCGTGCGCGTTCCGGTCTTCATCGGCCATTCGGAATCGGTCAATATCGAGTTCGAAAACGAGATCACTGCAGACCAGGCCCGCGACATTCTCCGCGAAGCTCCGGGCTGCCTCGTCATCGACAAGCATGAGAACGGCGGCTACATCACGCCTTACGAATGCGCCGGCGAGGATGCAACCTACATTTCCCGTATCCGCGAGGATGCGACGGTGGAAAACGGCCTCAATATCTGGGTCGTTTCCGACAACCTGCGCAAGGGTGCCGCGCTCAATGCCATCCAGATCGCCGAATTGCTCGTCAATCGCGGCCTGATCAAGCCGCGCAAGGTTGCTGCCTGACAAATAATAAATTTATTAAGCATGTTCCGATAGAAACCCCGTCAGAAATGGCGGGGTCTTTCTTACGAATCACCTGCATCACGAACTATTCATGAACGGGTGAGTTGCGATTGTCTGCAACCGCCGCCATAAGGCCGAAACAAAACACATTATCCGGACGCTTCTGGCTGAAGCGATCCGGCTCTCGGGACGGGTTTGACCGCATGAAGAAGATTTTGCTGGCAGGATTGATCGCAACCGGTTTCATGACCGCCACCCCGGCACTTGCCGCGCTCCAATGCGGCAACGATTCATCCGGCTTCGCCCGCTGGGTCGACGAGTTCAAACGGGTTGCACCTGCGAATGGCGTCAACCCTTCCGTTGTCGAAAAGGCTTTCTCGAACGTCTCCTACAACCGCCCGACCATCAGCGCCGATCGCGGCCAGAAAAGCTTCAAGCTTTCCTTCGACGAGTTCATGAAGAAGCGCGGTGGGGCTGCCATCATCTCCCGCGGCAAGGGCATGAAGTCCGGCAATGCCGCCCTCTTCGCATCGATCGAGCGCCGTTTCGGCGTGCCGGCCGGCCCGATCATCGCCATCTGGGGCATGGAAACCGGTTTCGGCGCCTTCATGGGCGATCAGCATACGCTTTCCGCCGTCGCAACGCTTGCTTACGACTGCCGCCGCTCGGCCTATTTCACGGAGCAGCTCTATGCTGCCCTCCAGCTCGTCGGCCGCGGCGATCTGAGCGTGACGGCCCGTGGCGCCGCCCATGGCGAGATCGGCCAGACCCAGTTCCTGCCGCTGAACGTCGTCCGCTATGGCGCCGACGGCGACGGTGACGGTCATATCGACATGGTCCGTTCGCGTGCCGATGCGCTTGCCTCAACCGCCAACTTCCTGAAGGGACACGGCTGGAGGGCCGGCGCCGGTTACCAGCCGGGCCAGCCGAACTTCGTTGCCATCCAGGGCTGGAACGCCGCGACCGTCTATCAGCAGGCAATCGCCTATATGGGCGCCCAGATCGACGGCCAGTAAGCTCAGGCCCGTAGGCTCGGTTGCCTCAGAAAATCAGGCCGACTCCTGCTCGGCCTGAGCCGGCGGTTCGGTGAGGTCCGGACGGACGAAATCGCCCTTGCTGTCCATGATCCAGAGCTCGCCGGTCGAAATGTCGAACCAGGCGCCGTGAATGCCGATCTTCCCCTCTTCGTCGAGTTTGCGAACAAAGGGAAACGTCTGCAGATTAGCAATCGAATTGCGGATCGAAACCCGCTCCAGTGCCGTCTGGCGTTCGGCCTGCGTCATGAATTCGTTGTTCTGGATCTGCTCGGCGGCGGGCTTCACAAGTCCCATCCATTTGCCGATGAAATCGCCCGGAGATAGCGGCTCCATGGCAGGGTCGAGAGCTGCCCGGATGCCGCCACACCGCCCGTGGCCCATGACGACGATATTGTCGATCTCCAGAACCTCGACCGCATATTCCAACGCCGCCGAAGTGGCATGGAACTGGCCGTCCGGCTCAAAAGGCGGCACCATGTTGGCGACATTGCGTACGACGAAAAGTTCGCCAGGACCGCAATCGAAAATGGTTTCCGGCGCCGCACGGGAATCGCAACAGGCGATCAGGAGCGTATGGGGTTTCTGCCCGGTCTCCGCCAACACGCGGTAGCGCTCGCGTTCATCGCTATAGCGCCCGCTCATGAAGTTGCGGTAGCCCGCCAGAAGTTTGGCTGGAAAGTCCGTCATGAAACAACGATTATAGCGCCGCCGAGCGAAGATCAACGGCCATTGTGCATCTGCGAACTTCCGATGCCGATTACCGCTTGGTGCGCTGCAAGGGGTGCACCAGCCGGCGCATCTGGACCATCGCCATGGGTGTGGAGAGGCTCGACGCGTCCGTCTCCAGCGTCAGCTCGTCACCGCCGCGCTTTGCGGTGCGCGCAAGGATCTCGAAAACGCTCGCCGTTGCCAGCTGCAACGCCTTTTCCTCATCCATGCCGGCGAGGATCCGCCCCAGAAACAGCGCTCCTAGAAGGTCGCCGAGTCCGTTGGGCGGATTGTCGATCAGCCGGTGTTCGGCAAGCAGCGCATGTTTGCCGGTCAGGTAGAGATTGCCGGTGCCGCCCGCCATCATCGGCACGGCCGAGGTCACCAGGATGCGCGGCGGCCCGAGCGCGATTGCGGCGTCCATGATATCGTTATTGGTTTCGAGCGGCGCGCCGGAGAGCCAGGCGAGCTCGTAGCGGTTCGGGGTGGCGATCGTCGCGAGCGGAATGAGTTCGTCACGGATCGCTTCCGCCGTCGGCTGCGGGATATAGAGCCCGCCAAGATCGCCCATGACCGGATCGCAGACATAAAGAAGGTCCGGGTTCTTCTCCTTCAGCGCCCTTATAAGCCGCGCCACCGAACGCGGCTGGGCGGCATTGCCGAAATAGCCGGTCAGCACCGCCTTCACTTCTCCCAACCATGGCGCGCGAATAAGATCGTCTATAGCCTTGTCGAAATCTGATTCGGGAAAGGTCAGCCGGGTGGAAGGCCCATGACCGGGATGCCAGGGGAGGACGACGGTCGGCATTGCCCAGACGGGAAATCCAAGCGTCTCGAGCGCGAAGACGGCGGCGCGATTGCCGACCGAGCCGCGCACGACATGGCTGGAGATGACGAGGACGGCACTGCTGGTATCCTGCATGAGACTGGTTTCCGGCTACGATGGCCCTGTTGATCGTTTCTTCGCCGCCGCATGTCAACAAGGCTTCACGGAAGAATGAAACGTGTACTGTCGGTTGACATGGATCAGCCACGTTGCCGCGTGATGACACAAATCTAGATTATTCCGTCCGGGCACGGAAAAGGGGAGAGGGACATGGCCGTCAGGCAAAATCCGAAACGGGAAAAGCAGATTGAAAGCGCGCGTAAGATCGTTACTGCGAGCAAGGGGCCGCATCTCGACCCGCTCATCCTGTTCGGCCGTGCCAGTACTGACGACCTCGAAAGCTACACCCCGGAAATGCTGGCGCTTTCCGCCAATCATGCCGCCGCGCGACTGATGGCCTGGCCCCGGGTTCGGGCCGACATCACGGTCGAACCGGTCGCCGGTGTCGAGCCGGACGGAATTGCGGTCTCGGTGCTGACCGTCGTCGACCGCAACATGCCCTTCCTGTTCGACTCGGTCATGGGCGAAGTAACCGCCACTCACCGCGACCTCACCATGGCGGTTCACCCGATCCTGGTCGTGGAACCGGGTAAGGAACCGGTCCTGCGCTCCAACGAACAGCCCGGCAACCCCGCTCATCACGTGAGCCTCATCCAGATCCACCTGTCGCCGCTCAACGAGGAACAGGCCGCTTCGCTCGTCGAGCGCATCCGCTACATCCTCGACCAGGTGCATCTGTCGATCACCGACTGGGGCTCCATGCTGGAAGTCCTCGATGGCGCGGCAAAGCAGCTCAACAACTCGACCAGCCGCAAGAAGGCGGACCGCGAGGAGGCACTCGCCTTCCTGGACTGGCTGCGCGACGACAATTTCACCTTCCTCGGCATGCGCGAATACGTCTATTCCGGCAAGGGCGCCGAGGCCAAGGTCGAACGCGGCAAGGGCCGCGGCCTCGGCATTCTCTCCGATCCGGATGTGCTCGTCCTGCGCCAGGGCAAGGATGCGGTAACGACCACGCCGGAAATCCTCGAATTCCTCGACGGACCGGATTTCCTGATCGTCACCAAGGCCAACGTGAAGTCCGTCGTCCACCGCCGCGCCTATATGGACTACGTCGGCGTCAAGCGCTTCGACGAGAAGGGCGAAGTGGTCGGCGAACTGCGCGTCGTCGGCCTTTTCACCGCAACCGCCTATACCCATTCCGTCCGCGATATCCCTCTCCTGCGCGCCAAGGCCGGCCGGGTGGAAGAACAGTTCGGCTTCGACCCCGACAGCCATTCCGGCCGCATGCTGGAAAACACGCTCGAATCCTATCCGCGTGACGACCTCTTCCAGATTGATACGGAGCTGCTGGCCCGCTTCTGCGAACAGATCATGGAACTGAGCGAGCGTCCGCGCGTCCGGGTTCTGCCGCGCATCGACCATTTCGACCGTTTCGTTTCGGTAATCGTCTACGTACCTCGCGAGGACTATAATTCCCTGGTCCGCGAGAAGGTCGGCGACTACCTGACCAAGGTCTATGACGGCCACGTCTCCGCCTATTACCCGGCTTTCCCGGAAGGCGGCGTCGCCCGCGTCCACATGATCATCGGCCGCCGCGGCGGCAAGACGCCGCGAATCGCACAAGCCAAGCTCGAAGAAGCGATCCGGCTGATCGCCACCCCCTGGGAGGACCGCTTCGCAGCACTTGCGGAGGAAGGGCCGCGGCTCTCCGTCACCCAGGCCTTCCAGGAAGCTTTCACGCCCGAGGAAACCTTCGCCGACCTGCCGGACATCGCCGCCTGCGCCGCCGGCGAAACGATCCGCATCGCCTTCTATCGCCGCCCCGGCGACGCCGCCAGCACGGTATCGCTGAAGATCTTCCACCGGGACCGGCATCTGTCGCTCTCGCGCCGCGTGCCGCTTCTCGAAAACCTCGGCTTCCATGCCGTCAGCGAGCAGACGTTCGAAATCCAGGTCGGCCCGGAAAACGACCGCAAGCTCATCGTCCTCCACGACATGGAACTGCAGCTGGGTGACGGACGCGAGGTCGATCTTGCCCGCGAGGGACTGTTGCTCGAAGAGGCCTTCCTCTCCGCCTTCGAAGGCCTGATCGACAACGACGCCTTCAACCGGCTGGTTCTTCTGGCCGGCGTTTCCGCCCGCGAAGTCACTGTGCTGCGCGCATACTCGCGTTACCTGCGCCAGACCGGCATCGTCTATTCGCAGGCCTATATCGCCGATACGCTGGTGAAATACCCGGCCATCTCCGCCGCCATCTTCCGCCTCTTCCGCGACGGTTTCGATCCGAAAATTGCCGAAAAGGCCCGCGTCAAGAAACTCACCGACCATCACGCCGAGATCGAGGAAGCGCTCGGCAACGTGCCCAACCTCGACGAGGACCGCACGCTTCGCCGCTTCGTCAATGCGGTCGATGCGACGCTCCGGACCAACTACTTCCAGCGTGACGCCAATGGCGCCCCGCACCGGATGTTTGCCTTCAAGCTCGATCCGAAGCTGCTGGACGGCCTGCCCGAACCCCGCCCCTTCCGCGAGATCTTCGTTTACGGCACCGAGGTCGAAGGCGTGCACCTGCGCTTCGGCAAGGTGGCCCGCGGCGGCCTGCGCTGGTCGGATCGCGGCGAGGACTACCGCACCGAAATCCTCGGCCTCGTGAAGGCACAGCAGGTCAAGAATGCCGTCATCGTGCCGGTTGGCGCCAAGGGCGGCTTCTTCCCGAAAATGCTGCCCCCGGCAAGCTCGCGCGACGCGTTCTTCAATGCCGGCAAGGAGGCCTACAAGACCTTCATCCGCACGCTTCTGTCGATCACCGACAATATCGTCGGTGCCGACATCGTCGGGCCGCCGGACACGATCCGCATCGATGGCGACGACCCCTATTTCGTGGTGGCCGCCGACAAGGGCACCGCGACCTTCTCCGACACCGCCAACGGCCTGGCGCAGGAAGCCGGCTTCTGGCTGGACGACGCCTTCGCGTCGGGCGGTTCGGCCGGTTACGACCACAAGAAGATGGGCATCACCGCCCGCGGCGCCTGGGAGGCCGTGAAGCGGCATTTCCGCGAAAAGGATGTCGATATCCAGACGACGCCGTTCACGGTCGCCGGCGTCGGCGACATGTCCGGCGACGTTTTCGGCAACGGCATGCTGCTGTCGCGCAAGATACGGCTCATCGCCGCCTTCGACCATCGCGATATCGTCATCGATCCTGATCCGGATATCGAAAAGTCCTTCGCCGAGCGCGAACGCATGTTCGCCCTACCCCGATCGAGCTGGCAGGATTACGACAAGTCGACCCTTTCCGAAGGCGCGATGATCATTTCGCGCTCGGAAAAGTCGGTCAAGCTCACCAGGCAGGCGGCGGCCGCGATCGGCATCGACAAGACGACCGCAACGCCCTTCGAGATCATGACCGCGATCCTGAAGAGCCCCGTCGACCTTCTCTGGTTCGGCGGCATCGGCACCTATATCAAGGCCGCCTCCGAAACCGATGCGGAAGTCGGCGACCGCGCCAATGATCCGATCCGCATCACCGCGGCGGACGTGCGCGCCAGCGTCATCGGCGAAGGCGCCAATCTTGGCATGACCCAGAAGGGCCGCATCGCCTATTCGCTGAATGGCGGACGCTGCAATTCCGACGCGATCGACAATTCGGCCGGCGTCAATTCCTCAGACGTCGAGGTCAATATCAAGATCGCCCTCAATCCCGCCATGCAGGACGGTCGCCTGACCCGCGAAAAGCGCAACCAGCTTCTCGCCTCGATGACCGAGGAAGTCGGCCATCTCGTGCTGCGCAACAACTACCTGCAGCCGTTGTCGATCTCGCTTACCGAACGCAAGGGCGCCGGCAACCGCGAGGAACTGTCGCGGCTGATGTCGGTGCTGGAATCGCAAGGGCAGCTCAACCGCAAGGTCGAAACCCTTCCCGACGATGCGGAGCTGGCGGAGCGTTATGCCTCAGGCCGGCCGCTGACCCGGCCGGAAATCGGCGTGTTGCTCTCCTATTCGAAGATCGTCCTCTTCGACGCCCTCATCGACAGCAGCCTGCCGGACGATCCGTATTTCTCGGCCGTCTTGAAGGCCTATTTCCCGGCCAAGATGCAGAAGGCTTACGCAGCAGACATCCAGTCCCACCGCCTGCACCGCGAAATCGTCGCCACCGCGCTCGCCAACGAAGCGATCAACCGCGGCGGGCCGGGTTTCGTGCAGCAGATGAGCGACATGACCGGCGCCACGGCGGCGAATGTCGTGAAGGCCGCCTTCCTCGCTCGCGACGGCTTCGAACTTCCCAAGCTCTGGGCCGAGATCGACGCACTGGACGGAAAGATCCCCGGCCAGCTGCAGAACGATCTCTACGCCCGCACCACCGAGACCTTTGCGGAAGCGACCCGCCTCATCCTGCAGACGCAGGTCGGCACCGGCGACATGGACTGCGCGATGAGCCGCCTCAAGGCCGCGATCAAGGGGCTTCGTTCCTCGCTCGCGGGCGGAGATTTCGTGGAAACCGCGGCACGCGCCGTGGAACTCGAAGCGCAGGGCATACCGGCGTCGCTTGCCCGCGAGATCGTGCTGCTCTCGACGCTGGTCCTGGTGCCGGAGATCATGCTGATCGCCGACCGCACCGGCGAGACCATGGCGCGCGCCACCGAGAGCTATTTCGCCGTCACCGAGACCTTCCGGGTCAACCGCCTGATCGGCGCGGGAGATCGGATCACCACCTCGGAACATTACGAGAGCCTGGCGCTCTCCCGCAGCCTGCAGCAGCTCGCCTCGGCGCGCCGCGATATCGTCATTGCCGCGCTCACCGCCCATCCGAAGGAGAAGAAGCCCTTGGAAGCCTGGGTCGGCGGCGACCGGATGCGGGTGAATCGGATCGGCGCCGAACTGGTGACCCTGAGCGAAAGCGGCGAGCTGACGCTTCCGAAGATCACCGTGGCGGCAGGTCTCCTGAGCGATCTTGCGCATGGTCGGGCGATGTAGGAGAACGGAACGAACTGGCTGATCCGGGGGAAAAATGGCCGTTACTGATGTGGACGATGCGCCGGTGAAAACGAGCCGGCGCGGCATCTGGGGCTGGATGTTCTTCGATTGGGCAGCCCAGCCGTTCTTCACCGTCGTCACCACCTTCATCTTCGGCCCCTATTTCGTCGCCCGGCTGACCGAGGATCCTGTCTCGGCGCAGGCGGCGTGGAGCAATATGGCGACCGTCTCGTCGCTGGTCATCGCCGTCTTCTCCCCCATCCTCGGCTCGATCGCCGACCAGGCAGGCCCGCGAAAACCCTGGATTGCCTTTTTCGCGGTGATCAAGATCGCCTGCGTCTCGGCCCTCTGGTTTGCGGCACCCGGCTCACCGATCATCTGGCCGATGATCTTCATGATCTTCGCGTCGATCGCCGCGGAATTTTCGACCGTCTTCAACGATTCGATGATGCCGCGGCTGGTTTCCAAGCAGGATGTCGGCCGTATTTCCAACGTCGCCTGGGGGCTCGGTTATCTCGGCGGCATGATCGTGCTGATCGCCGTCGTGACACTGCTTGCAGCCAATCCCGAAAGCGGCAAGACCCTGATCGGCATTCCCCCGCTTTTCGGCCTCGACCCGCATCTCGGCGAGGACGCGCGCATCACCGGTCCGATCTCCGCCCTCTGGTATTTCCTGTTCATCCTGCCGATGTTCTTCTTCACGCCGGACGCCAGGAAGGGCCTGCCGCTCGCCGCGGCGGTCCGCTCCGGCATAAGGGAACTTGGCGGCACGCTGCGGGACCTGAGGCAGCGCACGGGCATCGCGAAATTCCTGGTCGCCCGCATGCTCTACCAGGACGGCGTCAACGGCCTGCTGATCCTCGGCGGCACGTTTGCGGCCGGGATGTTCGGCTGGGCGACGATCGAGATCGGCATCTACGGCATCATCCTGAACGTCGTGGCGATCTTCGGCTGCATCGTCGCCGGCTGGCTCGACCGCCTGCTTGGCTCGAAGATCGTCGTGATCATCAGCCTCGTCCTGCTGCTGGTGGCGACGCTTGGCATCATCTCGACCGGCCCGGGCTTCGTCTTCTTCGGCCTTCTGCCGCTTTCGGGAGAAGACGGCGGCGGCCTGTTCGGCACCGCCGCGGAAAAGGCCTATATCCTGTTCGGACTGCTGATCGGCATCGCCTTCGGCCCGGTCCAGGCCTCGTCCAGATCCTACCTCGCGCGCAGCGTCAGTCTTTCGGAGACCGGCCGATATTTCGGCATCTACGCATTGTCCGGCCGAGCGACCAGCTTCCTCGCCACGCTGTTCTTCTCACTCATGACCTATGCCAGCGGCTCCGCCCGGCTCGGCATGGCGACGCTGCTCATCTTCCTCGTGGCGGGGCTGCTTCTGCTGTTTGCGACGCCTTATCCGGCGAACAGGAAGTAGACGGATAGCTATTCGGTCGGGACGTGGATCCTCGGGTCGAGCCCGAGGATGACGAAGTGCGTGGGATTGCCTTGTGAAAGCAATAAACCTAGCGGTTCATCAAACGTCTCTTTAGGCAGCCGGGAAAAACCCTCTACGCCGTCATCCTCGGGCTCGACCCGAGGATCCACGCCACCCTCAGAGCATGACGTCCAGCAACATCAGTGCCGGAAATGCCGCATTCCCGTGAACACCATGGCCACACCATGCTCGTCCGCGGCCGCAATCACCTCGTCGTCGCGCATCGAGCCGCCTGGCTGGATGACCGCGGTGGCACCGGCGGCGATCGCGGAAAGCAGACCGTCAGCGAAGGGGAAGAAGGCTTCCGAGGCAACGGCGGAACCCTTGGTCATCGGCTCCGCCCAACCCATGGCCTTGGCCGCCTCTTCCGCCTTGATGCCGGCAATGCGGGCGGAATCGATACGGCTCATCTGGCCGGCGCCGATGCCCGCCGTCTGGCCGTTCTTGGCGTAGACGACCGCGTTCGACTTCACGTGCTTGGCAACCTTGAAGGCGAACTTCATGTCTTCGAGCTCGGTCGGCGTCGGCGCACGCTTGGTGACGACGCGCAGGTCGATATCCTCGACCATGCCGTTGTCGCGGGTCTGGACCAGCAGGCCGCCCGAAACGGTCTTCGCCGTCAGGCCGCGCGAGCGCGGGTCCGGCAGGCCGCCGGTCACCAGCAGGCGCAGGTTCTTCTTGGCGGCGATGATCGCCTGGGCCTCGTCGGACACTTCCGGCGCGATGATGACTTCCGTGAACAGCTTGACGATCTCCTCGGCCGTCTCGGCGTCGAGAAGCTGGTTGACCGCAATGATGCCGCCGAAGGCCGAGGTGGAATCACAGGCAAGCGCCCTGAGATAGGCTTCCTTCAGGCTCGGACCGGTCGCCACGCCACAGGGGTTGGCATGCTTGATGATCGCGCAGGCCGGCGCCTTTTCCGGCGAGAACTCGGCGATCAGCTCGAAAGCACCATCGGTATCGTTGATATTGTTGTAGGAAAGCTGCTTGCCCTGCAGCAGTTTTGCGGTCGCCACGCCCGGACGGTTCTCGCCGGTCACGTAAAAGCCGGCGCTCTGGTGCGGGTTCTCGCCGTAGCGCATCTCTTCCTTCAGCACGCCACCGATCGTCCGGTAGCGCGGGATCTCGATGTCGAGCGCTTCCGCAAACCAGTTGGAGATCGCCGTGTCATAGGCCGCCGTGCGGGCATAGGCCTTGGCCGCGAGCTTCTGGCGGAAGGCGTAGACCGTCTGGCCGTCATTCGAACGCAGCGCCTCGATCAGCGCCGGATAATCGGAAGGGTCGGTGACGGTGGTCACATAGGCATGGTTCTTGGCCGACGCGCGGATCATCGCCGGGCCGCCGATATCGATATTCTCGACCGTCGTCGGATAGTCGCCGCCGGCGGCGCGCACTTCCTCGAAGGGGTAGAGATTGATGACGGCAAGATCGATGCCCTCGATGCCGTGTTCCTTCATCGCGGCGACATGTTCCGCATCGTCGCGGATCGCCAGCAGGCCGCCATGCACCGTCGGATGCAGCGTCTTCACTCGCCCGTCCATGATTTCCGGAAAACCGGTGACTTCCGAAACGTCGGTCACGGCAAGGCCCGCAGCAGCGATCGCCTTGTGCGTACCGCCGGTCGACAGGAGCTTCACGCCCCGCTCGGTGAGGGCCTTGGCAAGCTCGATGATGCCAGTCTTGTCGGAGACCGAGAGCAGCGCAGTGCGGATCCTGATGCGGTCGGGAGCAGGGATTTTCTTGGAAACGACGGCCATCGGTCTCTCCTGGAAAGGCGCCGCGGAACCCGGCGCAAAGGTAAGATCGCCGCCCGTTAGCACAGCTTGACGGAAGAAGAAACGGCCTATTCGCCGCGTCTCAGCATCCAGCGTATTTCCGAAGTCTCCGGCGGCGAAAACTCGATGACGAGCTGCTGGCTCGGCCGCACGCCGGAAACGTCGGCAAAGAAGATGTCCTCGTCGATCATCACCTGCAGCCCCGGTGCCGCAAAGATCCAGGTCTCGCCATCCGGCGCGCGCATGGCCACGCTTTCCTCGTCCCGCCGCGACAGCGTGATGACCGGGTGGATGTGGAAACGCGCCACCGCCAGGAAAGGCCCGTTGTCGGGGGCCTCGCCCTCCGGCAGGTAAAGCCGGTCTCGGCCCTTGATCTTGTTGCCCTTCACATTGAGGCCGATCTCGCGCTCGTGAAAGAATCCGAACTGGTGGACGTAGCCATCATGGCTGGCCCGCAGCCAGTCATTGCCGTGCATGTCGTCCCACCGTTCGACCTCCACCTCCGACACGCCTCCAAGCAGCATCGAGCCGGCAAACCGGGACCGGATGATGCGGCTGGACGAAGTTTCGTTGAGCGTCACCGTCGAATGGGCGGGTGTCGAGCGGGCCATGTGCCGGTAGTTCCGTCCGGCATATTTCGGCGAGCCGCAGTTGACGATGAAACGGTGCCGGCCGGCCGACATCTCGAAGGAAAGGCAGCCTGCGTGAGCACCGCGGGAAAGCCCCGGAGAGAGTGGACGGCCGGTATCGACGATCAGCGTCGTGCCATCCGCCGACAGGCGATGATAATGCATGTGCGGCAGCGCCTTGAACGGCTTGCCGGCGGTCTCGTCGTAACGCAGCACCGACATCAGCTCGCTCGCCGGCGTCGAGCTCGCACCGTTGAACAGCGCGAGATCGCCATCCTGGTGCCGGAAGAAGCGCAACGCCGGATACATGCGGTCGATCGCCGGAATGAGTTTTTGCGGAAGGTCGTGGCCGAGATTGATATAGGTCTGGCGCAGCGGCAGGAGATCGATCAGCAGGTCGAGCACCGCCCTCGGATTGCGCGACACGTGACCGCCATCGGCCAGGATCTGCCGCTCCAGTTCCCGATCGAGCCGCCCGCCCTCGCGGCGGATATAGGCGGCCCGCGTCGGCATCGAGATCGAGGCCATGGCGAGCGCGATCCTCAGCCTCAGCCGCGTATCGCCCTCCGGCGTGCAGCCGGCTATCTTCCTGAGATACCGGACCTGATAGGCGAGGCTTTTCATGAAGCGACGGTAGAAGCCGGCTTCCGCGCCCTGCAGCACCACCGTCGAATGGGAAAGCCAGGCGATCACCCTTTCCGCCGCTACATGCGCTTCCCAGGCAATGCCCTTCGGGCTTCGGCCATAAAGCGCGATCCAGTCGGCCACCACCTGCCGGACGCTGGCACAGGCGGCTTCCGTCTTGTTGGTGCGGATATGGCGGAGCCAGGCAAACGAATGCAGCCGTTCTGCGGCCGCCCTGGACGGCAACTCGACCGAAAATGGCGATTGTCCATAGGTTTCGAGGATCCGACCCGCCAGCGGGAACCGGCCTTCCAGGATTTCCTCCGCCACGAACGGATCGAGCGCCCGCAGATCAGTCGGGGCAACGATCAACCGATCCGGCACCTGCAGGGAAAACGAGGTCACGGCCAGGCGAAATCCTGCGGACCGCCGGCAAAGGCGTCGCCAGATTTCCCGCAAGCCGAAGGACAGGAGCCTCCGGCGATCCGCGAGCCGCATCTTCAATCTGGAATACTCCGCAGGAATCAGCCTCCGCCCCGCCGGCGGGAATCAACTATTAGATTGTTCGAAAGTATCAATCCGTATGGTGAAGAAAACCTTACCGAACCTGAAGGACGCTCGCGAAGAAGCCATCCATGCCGCCCACGAAATTTTCGCTGGCGGGCAGCATGGCCGGCGTGGTGCGGAATTCGCCGAGTGGCGAAATGGCCCCTTCCAGCCCCGGCCAGTCCTCGGGATTGACAGCCAGGCGTTTCAATTCGGGATGATCCTTGAGCACACGCACGACCAGTTCCTCGCCCTCTGCCGAATCAAGCGAGCAGTTGGAGAAAACGATAATCCCGCCCGGTTTCACCAGCGTGACGGCGTGGCGCAGCATCTTTTCCTGAAGCACCGCAAGCTTGCTCACATCCTCCGGACCCTTGGTCCAGAGCACATCCGGATGCCGGCGTGTCGTGCCGGTGGAAGAGCAGGGCGCGTCGAGAAGCACGCCGTCCAGCAGTTCTGCCGGCTTGAACTCGAAGAGATCCCCGCCGACCAGCTCCGCCTCGTAATCGAGCCGCCCGAGGTTTTCCTTGAGCCGTGCCAGCCGGTTAACGGATTGTTCGACGGCGATCACCTCGGCACCGGCCGCAATCAGCTGCGCCGTCTTGCCGCCGGGCGCCGCACAGAGATCCGCAACCTTCTTGCCCTTGAGGTCCCCGAACAGCTTTGCCGGAATGCTGGCCGCAACGTCCTGCACCCACCAGACGCCCTCATCGAACCCTTCCAGCGCGGAAACCGCGCCATCGAAGGCCGTCAGGCGAATGCTGCCGGTCGGCAGAACCGTGCCGCCGAGCTTTTCGGCCCAGGCTGCCGGATCGGATTTGACCGTCAGGTCGATGGCCGCCGGAACCAGCTGGGCTTCGGCGATACGATCCGCCTCCGCTTCGCCGTAGAGGGCGACCAAGCGCTTGCGGAACCATGCCGGTACCGGGGAAATCGTTGCGGTCGAGGCAAGGATCTCATCCTTTTCCCGGTCCATCCGGCGCAGGACCGCATTCACCAGCTTGGCGAAACGGCGGTTGCGCGGGTCGCGATTGGCCTGCTCGACCGCAAGGTCGACGGCAGCATGCGGCGGCACGTCGAGATGCAGGATCTGCGCTGCGGCGATCACCAGCACATGGTGAAGCGCCCGCGCGCCTTCCGGCAGCGGCGTATCGATCAGCGAAGCGATCGCCGCCTCGATGCGCGGCAGATGCCGGAGTGCGGTATTGAGAATGGCGCGCGTCAGCGCCCTGTCGGCATCGCTGAGCGCCCGATAGGCCGGATTGCCATGGACGAGGTCGAGCATGCCATCGAGCGAGATCTTGCGATCAACAACGGCCGCCAGAAGCTTGGCGGCCGTGACACGAACTTCGAGGCCCGCCTTGAAGGGGCCGCTTTCCCGCTCCGAGTGAGCCGGTTTCCTGCGCTGTTCGGTTGGTTTGCCCGATGGCTTGTATGGTTTCTTGTTCTTCTTGTCTTCGTTCAAGACCAGGGACCTTTGCGCGGTTCATCCGAGCCGCGGCCCCAACCGGTATTCGGAACGGAGCGCGCGGTGCGCTGCGGTCTATCAGCCCGGAACCCGGCCGTCGAGGCACCGTTGCGGAACTCAGCCGCCATCTGCTGCAGTGCGGCGATACGGTTCCCGGTGTCCGGGTGGGTCGAGAACAGGTTGTCCATGCGCTCGCCCGACAGCGGGTTGATGATGAACATATGCGCCGTTGCCGGATTGCGTTCGGCCTCGTAGTTCGGGATCTGATGCGCCGCACCGGCGATCTTGCCGAGCGCGGAAGCGAGCCAAAGCGGATTGCCGCAGATCTCGGCACCGCGACGGTCGGCCGAATATTCGCGCGTCCGGCTGATCGCCATCTGCACCAGCATGGCCGCGAACGGAGCGACGATCATCGCCACGATCACGCCGACGAAGCCGAGCGGATTGTTGTTCTCGCGATTGCCGCCGAAGAAGAAGGCGAAATTGCCGAGCATCGAGATCGCCCCGGCAAGCGTCGCGGTAATCGTCATGGTCAGCGTGTCGCGGTTCTGGATATGTGCGAGCTCATGCGCCATCACGCCCGCCACTTCCTCATGTGTCAACCGCTGCATCAGCCCGGTGGAGGCGGCAACGGCCGCGTTCTGCGGGTTGCGGCCGGTGGCAAAGGCGTTCGGCTGCGGATTGTCGTAGACATAGACCCTCGGCATCGGCAGGCCGGCATTGGCCGACAGATCGCGGATCATGTTGTAGAACTCCGGCGCGCTGCGCGCATCCACTTCCTGGGCATGATAGGCCGATAGAACCATCTTGTCGGAGTTCCAGTAGGAAAACAGGTTCATCCCGGCAGCGATCACCAGCGCGATCATCATGCCGCCCTTGCCGCCGATCACAAAGCCGATCCCCATGAACAGGGCCGTCATGAAGGCCAGAAGCATGGCGGTGCGCATTACATTCATCGTCATCTCTCCCGTTGCCGATCGCCTCAAGGCAGTTAAAGGGTTTTCCCCTGGACGCGGACGCCTTATGATGTGGTCAATTCAACCAGAATTTTCAATAATCGACCCGGCAAAGCCCAAGATGCAAAACGCAGATAACGACAATTCGGAAACCACACCGGAAGAAGCTGCCCCCAGGAAGCCACTTTCCCCAGCCGCCCAGCGCGCCCTGAAGGAAGCCGAGGAACGCCGCCATGCAGCGGCCAAAGTCGAAATGCCCGAGGAATTCGGCGGCCGCGGCGGCGCCGACCCCGCCCGCTTCGGCGACTGGGAGATCAACGGCCGGGCGATCGATTTTTAGCGAATCGGCGAATGATTCGCTCCCTAGGGATGGTAGGTTTACCGTTAGGAGCCGCCATCTAACCACACTTGTGGAAATGCAGAAAATCTCTTTAAATAAATAACTTAGGTGCTTACTTGCTCAAGCAAAGGCGGCCTACATCTGGGTGTGCTTGACTCTTTGCGTAGAATCCAACTTATTTCGAGTTGCAAATGAAAAACCGCCACCCCCGGCCAAGGAAAGTGACGGTTTTGATTTTGTATCCCGCCCATTGTCGGGCGCGGGACACGGCACTTAAGCGACTCTATTGAGTCAGAATTTTTCGCTGTGGTCAAGCCCGACGCTTTTAGCACGGAGGCCATGATGGCTACTCGCGAATACCCCTCGTATTGGATGTATAAGGATAATCGCAACGAATGGCGTTGGAGGTATGATGCCTCCAACGCCGAGACGATCGCTGTAAGCAGTGAAGGCTACGTCAAAAGGTCTGATTGCCAGCGCGGCATCGACATTATGAAGGCATCCTACAATAGCCCTGTATGGCTGCCTTACGATCTTTTAGACGCCGCCTAACATAACATTGATGCCGCTGCGACCTTGCTCGTTGGCGGCCTCGTGGATAAGCAAATATTCCTATTGACATTGGTCATGGATCGGAATTTATTCCTTTCCATGACCAATGCTCTTTTGTTTCTTACTGGCATCATCGCGGTGTTCACCACCGAAGCGAAAGCCCGTGACGAGATTTCCGGGCCGGTGGTGGCGGAAATCCTGCGGGTCATTGACGGCGATACGCTGCTGGTCGAAGCACAGCCCTGGCCGCAGCAGAAGATGGAAGTTTATGTGCGCATCCGCGGCATCGATGCGCCGGAACTGAAGTCGAAATGCGAGCGGATCCGCGAAGCGGCGTTCGATGCGCACCGTGCGCTTGAAGCATTGACCGCAACATCACGCAAAATTCAGCTTACCCATATTTCCGGCGACAAATATTTCGGCCGCATCGTCGCCGACGTCGTGCTCCCCGATGGCCGCAACGCCGGGCACGACCTGCTGCTGGCAGGTCTGGTGCAGACCTATGACGGCGGGCGCAAGCCGCAGCAGGTCTGCGACACGAACTGAAAAGGCCGCCCGGTTTCCCGAGCGGCCCTTTGGTTCGATCAGCCCGCCTTGTTCTGGCGGTTGGCGATCAGGTCTTCCACGACAGCAGGATCGGCGAGCGTCGAGATATCCCCGAGCGAGCCGAAATCGTCCTCGGCGATCTTGCGCAGGATGCGGCGCATGATCTTGCCGGAACGGGTTTTCGGCAGGCCGGGCGCGAACTGGATCTTGTCGGGGGCCGCGATCGGGCCGATCTCCTGGCGGACATGCTTCACCAGTTCCTGGCGCAGCGCGTCATTGCCTTCATGGCCGGACATCAGGGTCACGTAGCAATAGATGCCCTGGCCCTTGATGTTGTGCGGATAACCGACGACCGCCGCTTCCGAGACAAGGTGGTGCGAGACGAGCGCCGATTCCACTTCCGCGGTGCCGAGCCGGTGGCCGGAAACGTTCAGCACGTCGTCGACGCGGCCGGTGATCCAGTAATAACCGTCCTCGTCACGCCGGCAGCCGTCGCCGGTGAAATATTTGCCCTTGTAGGTGGAGAAATAGGTCTGGATGAAGCGCTCGTGGTCGCCATAGACCGTGCGCATCATGCCAGGCCAGGCGTCGCTGATGCAGAGATTGCCGTCGGCCGCCCCTTCCAGCACCTTGCCCTCGTTATCGACCAGTTCCGGCTTCACGCCGAAGAACGGCTTGGTCGCCGAACCCGGCTTCAGGTCGGTGGCGCCCGGCAGCGGAGTGATCATGTGGCCACCGGTTTCCGTCTGCCACCAGGTATCGACCACCGGGCAGCGCTTGTCGCCGACCACGTTGTAATACCATTCCCAGGCTTCCGGATTGATCGGCTCGCCGACCGTGCCGAGCAGGCGCAGGCTTTCGCGCGAGGAGCGCTTCACGAATTCGTCGCCGGCACCCATCAGCGAACGAATCGCCGTCGGCGCGGTGTAGAAGATGTTGACCTTGTGCTTGTCGATGATTTCCCAGAAACGGCCCTGGTCCGGGAAATTCGGCACGCCTTCGAACATCAGCGAGGTGGCGCAGTTCGCGAGCGGCCCGTAGACGATGTAGGAATGCCCGGTCACCCAGCCCACATCCGCCGTGCACCAGTAGATGTCGCCGTCATGGTAGTCGAACGTGTATTCGTGGGTCATCGCCGCGAAGACGAGGTAACCGCCGGTCGTGTGCAGCACGCCCTTCGGCTTGCCGGTGGAGCCTGACGTGTAGAGGATGAACAGCGGATCCTCCGCCTTCATCTTAACCGGCTCGCAATGTTCCTTCACCGTGGCGATTTCCTGGTGATACCAGAGATCGCGGCCGGGCGCCCAGCCGGTCTTGCCGCCGGTACGGCGCACCACCACGACCTTGTTGACGATCACGTGCTGGCGGGCCGCGATATGGATCGCAGTATCGGTATTGTCCTTGAGCGGCACCGGCTTGCCGCCGCGCACGCCCTCGTCGCAGGTGATCACGAAAGTGGACTGGCAGTCGATGATACGGCCGGCAAGCGCTTCCGGCGAGAACCCGCCGAACACGACCGAATGCACGGCGCCGATACGGGCGCAGGCGAGCATCGCATAGGCCGCTTCCGGGATCATCGGCATGTAGATGGTGACGCGGTCGCCCTTCTTGACGCCGTGCTTCTTCAGGACGTTCGCCAGTCGGCAGACCTGATCGTAAAGCTGGTTATAGGTGATCTTCTTGTCGATATAGGGATTGTCGCCCTCCCAGATCAGCGCCGTGCGCTCCCCATGGGTCTTCAGGTGGCGGTCGATGCAATTGTAGGAAACGTTGGTAAGGCCATCCTCGAACCACTTGATCGAGACCTTGCCCTTGAAGGAGGTGTTCTTGACTTTCGTGTAGGGCTTGAACCAGTCGATGCGCTTGCCGTGCTTGCCCCAGAACTTGTCCGGATCCTCGACGCTCTCCTCGTACCACTTTTCGTATCTGTCCTTGTCGATGAGCGCTTTTGCTTTGGCAGACTTGAGGACCGGGTAGACTTTTTCGGACATGAACACCTCCCTGAATTGGCACGCATGACGACGCATCGAGCCGTCAGCGATATGTGCCGCATTCATAACAGGTGAGGCAAGGGCGGCAATTAGACAAACGTTCATCCGGGCAGCGACGATCTCGCTTCAAAGATTTGCAATTCCGTCCCAATTCGATTATAGGGCGGTAAATTCCCGGAAATTGTGGTTGATACCCACGGCCCGCGACACCGGCGCGGACGGACAGAGGACCTATACCCATGGCTCAACAATTGCTCATGCCGAAGGCGACCGCTGTATGGCTGGTCGACAATACCGCACTTTCCTTTGATCAGATCGCCAACTTCTGCAAGCTTCACCCGCTCGAGGTGAAGGCCATTGCTGATGGCGAAGCGGCGCAGGGCATCAAGGGCCTGGACCCGATCGCCACCGGCCAGCTTTCACGCGACGAGATCGAGCGCGGCGAAAAGGACATCAATCACAAGCTGAAACTTTCCGAGCCGAAGGTTCGCGTGCCCGAATCGAAGCGCCGCGGCCCGCGTTACACCCCGGTCTCCAAGCGCCAGGATCGCCCCAACGCCATTCTCTGGCTGGTCCGCAACCATCCGGAACTGAAAGACGCGCAGATTTCCCGCCTCGTCGGCACCACCAAGTCGACGATCGAGCAGATCCGCGAGCGCACCCACTGGAACTCGACCAACCTGACGCCGATGGATCCGGTCACGCTTGGCCTCTGCAGCCAGATCGACCTCGACCTTGAAGTCGAACGCGCCTCCAAGGGCCGTCCGCTGCCGACCGCCGCCGAACTCGGCGCTTCCCTGCAGCCGGCGGCCGAAACCGAAAACCTCGGCTTCAGCTATCGCAATGAGCGCGAGGAAGAGAAGGAAAAGGAGATCGACGCGGACGCCGTGTTTGCCAAGCTCTCGTCGCTCAAGTCTACCCGTCGCGACGACGACGAGGAAGACGACCGCTTCTGATCGACCCATTTCGATTGCACGAAGAAAGCCCCGGAAACGATCCGGGGCTTTCTTCGTTCAGGCGCTCTGTTTCAGGCCGTTGCCTTCGCGGGCATAACCGTTGGCCTTCAGGATCGCGGTGATCTCGTCCAGCACCGTCGCATCCTCGATCGTCGCCGGCATTTTCCACGGCATGTCGTCGGCGATCTTCTGCATCGTGCCGCGCAGGATCTTGCCGGATCGGGTCTTGGGCAGCTTGTGCACCACCATCACCGTCTTGAACGCCGCGACCGGGCCGATCTCGTTGCGCACCAGCGCGGCGACTTCCCGGGCGATATCAGAGGTTTCCCGTGAAACATGGTTCTTCAGCACCATAAAGCCGCACGGGATCTGCCCCTTGGTCGCATCATGGACGCCGATCACGGCGCATTCGGCGACATCGGGATGTTTGGCACAGACTTCCTCCATCGCCCCGGTCGAGAGCCGGTGGCCGGCGCAGTTGATGATGTCGTCGGTGCGTGCCATCACGAAGATATAGCCGTCCTCGTCCATCATCCCGGCATCGGCGGTCTTGTAATAGCCCGGGAACTCCTCGAGGCAGGCCTCGCGGAACCGCTGGTCGGCATTCCAGAAACTGACCAGGCAGCCGGGCGGCAGCGGCAGCTTGATGACGATATTGCCGAGCGTTCCGCGCGGCACCGGATGCCCTGCATCGTCCAGAACATCGAGCGCATAACCGGGCATCGGCCGCGTCGGAGAGCCGTGCTTGACCGGCATCAGCCCGAGCCCGACCGTGTTGGCGGCAACCGGCCAGCCGGTCTCCGTCTGCCACCAGTGATCGATCACCGGGATCTTCAGCTTCTGCTCGGCCCATTTCAGGGTTTCCGAATCTGCCCGTTCGCCGGCGAGGAACAGCGCCCGCATGCCGGTCAGGTCGTATTTCTCGACCAGTTCCCCGTCCGGATCGTCACGGCGGATAGCGCGAAAAGCCGTCGGCGCGGTGAACAGCACTTTCACGTCATGATCGGCGACGACGCGCCAGAACGTGCCCGCATCGGGCGTGCCGACGGGCTTGCCCTCGAAGATGACGCTGGTATTGCCGGTCAGAAGCGGCGCGTAGACGATGTAGGAATGGCCGACCACCCAGCCGATGTCCGAAGCCGTCCAGAACACCTCCCCCGGCTTGACGCCGAAAATGTTCTCCATGCTCCAATGCAACGCCACCATGTGCCCGCCATTGTCGCGTACGACCCCCTTGGGCTGGCCCGTAGTCCCGGACGTGTAGAGGATGTAGAGCGGATCGGTCGCCATGACCGGCACGCATGGCATATCCCGGCCCCGCGCCCCTTCAATGGTCTTTGAGAAATCCAGCTCTCCCCGCTCCGGCCGCAGCTCCGCCTGGAGTTGCTCGCGCTGCAGGATAAGGCAATGTTTCGGCTTCACCCGCGCAAGCTCGATCGCCTGGTCGATCAGGGGCTTGTAGGCAACCACCCGGCCCGGTTCCAGGCCGCAGCTCGCGCCGATCACCAGTTTCGCTTCCGAATCGTTCAGTCGTGCCGCCAGCTCCTGCGCCGCAAACCCACCGAACACCACGGAATGTACCGCCCCGAGCCGCGCGCAGGCCAGCATCGAAAAAATCGCTTCCGGTACCATCGGCATGTAGATGACGACGCGGTCGCCTTTTTCGATGCCGAGATCCTGCATGGCCGCGGCAATCGCCTTCACCTCGTCGAGCACTTCGGCATAGGTGAAAGCCTTCTGCTTGCCGGTCATGGCGCTGTCGTGGATGAAGGCGCGCCGCCCGCCGCGACCGGCCGCCACATGCCGGTCGAGGCAGTTGTAGCAGGTATTGGTCTCGCCGCCGGTAAACCAGCGGCCGTAGACGCCCTGATCACCGTCGAAAGCCTTCTCCGGCTCTTTGAACCAGTCGATGGCGGTGGAAGCGCTTTTCCAGAACCCTTCCGGATCCTGTTGCCAGCCCTCATAAACGTCGAAATAGCGGCTTTGCATCTGCACCTCCCGTCACATGAGCACAGCCCGGAAAGGCAATCTAGGGTGCTCCGGAGGTGCGGGAAAGCCCGACGAAAGCGCTAGGCACTTGGCAAACGTCTATTTTCAGCGCGAGCCGAAGATGGCTGAGCCGACGCGAACGCTGGTCGCGCCGAACTCCACGGCCGTCTCGAAATCACCCGACATCCCCATCGAGAGCTTTTCGACGCCGCATTCCTTCGCGAGCTTGGCGAGCAGCGCGAAATGCGGCCCCGGATTTTCCTCGGCCGGCGGAATGCACATCAACCCTTCGATCGAAAGCCCGAGCTCGTTGCGGCAGAGATCCACGAATGCGACGGTTTGCTTCGGCTCGATGCCCGCCTTTTGCGGCTCCAGACCGGTATTGACCTGTACATAAAGCTTTGGCGCCTTGCCCTGCTTGCTGATCTCGTCGGCAAGCGCCCGGGCGATCTTTTCTCGGTCCACCGTTTCGATGACATCGAACAGCGCCACGGCATCCGCCGCCTTGTTGGATTGCAACGGCCCGATCAGATGCAGCTCGAGATCCGGCGTCTCAACCTTCAGCTCCGGCCATTTGCCCTGGCTTTCCTGCACGCGGTTTTCGCCGAACGCCCGCTGCCCGGCGGCGATCACCGGGCGGATGTCTTCCGCATCGAACGTCTTCGACACCGCCACGAGCGTCACCGACCCCACAGGTCGCTTCGACAAGCGTTCCGCCTTCCCGATCCGTGCCTTCACATCCCGCAGCCGTTCTTCGACGCTCATGGCAATACCTTCCGCTTTTCTTGCAAGCCCAGCGCTTAGCCCTCATATAAGGCTCTGCCAAGGGTGTTTCGCCCTAAACTTGACCTTTCCCGACCCCGTAAAACTTGACGCTTGCGGGGTTTCATGGTGAAGGTCTCGCCCGACTCCTAGATCTTATTTTCCCGGAATATCATTGAAATGGCGACTGAACGTTATAATCCGCGCGATGCCGAGCCCCGTTGGCAGCAGACCTGGAACGATGCCAAGGTTTTCGAAACCGACAACAGCGATCCGCGCGAAAAATACTACGTTCTGGAGATGTTTCCCTATCCGTCGGGGCGCATCCACATGGGCCATGTGCGCAACTACGCCATGGGCGATGTCGTGGCCCGCTACAAGCGCGCCCGCGGTTTCAACGTCCTGCACCCGATGGGCTGGGACGCTTTCGGCATGCCGGCTGAAAACGCCGCCCGCGACAACAAGGTGCATCCGAAGACCTGGACCTACCAGAACATCGAATCCATGAAGGCACAGCTGAAGGCCATGGGCCTGTCGCTCGACTGGAGCAGAGAATTCGCCACCTGCGACGTCGAATATTACCAGCAGCAGCAGCACCTCTTCCTCGACATGATGGAAAAGGGCCTGGTCTACCGCAAGCAGTCCAAGGTCAACTGGGACCCGGTCGACCAGACGGTTCTCGCCAACGAACAGGTGATCGACGGCCGCGGCTGGCGCTCAGGTGCCTTGGTGGAACAGCGCGACCTGGTGCAGTGGTTCTTCAAGATCACCGATTTCAGCCAGGATCTGCTGGACTCGCTCGACACCCTCGACCAATGGCCGGAAAAGGTCCGGCTGATGCAGAAGAATTGGATCGGCCGCTCCGAAGGCCTGACGGTCCGCTGGGAAATCGTCGGCTCGACGGCACCCGCCGGCGAAAGCGAGGTCGTGGTCTATACGACCCGCCCCGACACGCTGTTCGGTGCCTCCTTCCTGGCGATCGCCACCGACCATCCGCTGGCCAAGGCGGCCGCAGCACAGAATCCGGCTATCGAAGCTTTTGCCGAAGAATGCCGCCATCACGGAACCTCGCTCGCGGCATTGGAGACGGCCGAGAAGAAGGGCATAGACACAGGCATCCGCGTCAGGCACCCGCTCGATCCCTCCTGGGAGCTGCCGGTCTATGTCGCCAATTTCGTGCTGATGGATTACGGCACCGGCGCCATCTTCGGCTGCCCGTCCGGCGACCAGCGCGACCTGGATTTCGCCCGCAAATACGGCCTGCCGGTCGTTCCGGTCGTCATGCCTAAGGACGGCGATGCCGCGACCTTTACCGTCGGCGACACCGCTTATGTCGATGACGGCGTGATGATCAATTCGCGCTTCCTGGACGGCATGACGACGGACGAAGCCTTCGAGACCGTCGCCAACCGCCTGTCGGAAACGCTGGTCGGCAACATGCCGCAGGGCGAGCGCAAGGTAAACTTCCGCCTGCGCGACTGGGGCATTTCCCGCCAGCGCTACTGGGGCTGCCCGATCCCGGTCATCCATTGCGATGACTGCGGCGTCGTGCCAGTGCCGAAGGCGGACCTGCCGGTGAAGCTGCCGGACGACGTCACCTTCGACCTGCCGGGCAATCCGCTCGACCGGCATCCGACCTGGCGCCATGTCGCCTGCCCGCAATGCGGCAAGGATGCTCGCCGCGAGACAGACACAATGGATACGTTCGTCGATTCGAGCTGGTACTTCACCCGCTTCACGGCGCCCTGGGAAAAGAACCCGACCGATCCCACCGTCGCCAATCGCTGGCTGCCGGTCGACCAGTATATCGGCGGCATCGAGCACGCGATCCTGCATCTGCTCTATTCGCGCTTCTTCACCCGCGCTATGCGCGAAACAGGCCACGTGGATGCCAAGGAGCCCTTCAAGGGCCTCTTTACGCAAGGCATGGTCGTGCACGAGACCTATCGCCGCGGCTCCGGTCCGAACGGCGAATGGGTCGCTCCGGCTGATATCAAGATCGAGGAGATCGACGGCAAACGCCGCGCCACCATGCTGAAGGGTGGCGAGGAAGTGACGATCGGCTCGATCGAGAAGATGTCGAAGTCGAAGAAGAACGTCGTCGATCCCGACGATATCATCGCCTCTTACGGTGCCGATACCGCTCGTTTCTTCGTGCTGTCCGACTCTCCGCCGGACCGCGACGTCATCTGGTCGGAAGCCGGCGTGGAGGGCGCACATCGTTTCACGCAACGTCTGTGGCGGCTGATTTCCGAGGCCGCCGAAAACCTGGTCGGCGTCGATCCTGCGCCGGCTAAGGACGGTGAGGCATTGGCGATCTCCCAGCTCGCTCACAAGACGCTGAAGGCGGTTCAGGGCGATTATGACAAGCTTTCATTCAACAAAGCCGTGGCGCGCATCTATGAACTCGTGAACGCACTTGCCGCGCCGCTTGGCCGGGTCGCAGCCGGGGAGGGTGATACCGCCTATCGCGCTGCCGTTCGCAATGCCTCGGAGATCCTGATTCAGCTGGTGGCGCCCATGACACCGCATTTGGCCGAAGAATGCTGGGCGACCCTCGGCAACAAGCAGTTGCTCTCCCTGGCTCCCTGGCCGGACTATGACGAAACCCTCGTCATCGAGAACGAAGTCACACTGCCGGTCCAAATCAACGGCAAGAAGCGCGGCGAATTGACAATCGCGCGCGACGCGGATCAAAGTGCGGTCGAAGCTGCGGTTCTGGCGCTGGATGCGGTCAAGGCGGCACTTGAAGGCCGGGCGCCGAAGAAAGTCATCGTCGTCCCACAGAGGATCGTAAACATTGTCGTTTGACCGCTCTCTTCGTCGTTTTGGGTTCGTATCCAGCCTGGTAATGCTGACAGTGCTTGCCGGCTGCCAAGCTCGCCCGCTTTATTCGGAGGCTTCCGGCACGGGCGAGCGCCTGGCATCCGTTGGCTTCGAGCAACCCCACACCCGCATCGACCAGGTTGTCCGCAACCATCTGGTCTTCCTGACCTCCGGCGGTGCCGGCGAGTCGGCCCGCCCTGCTTACAACGTGCAACTGGCCACGAAGAGCACGGCCTCGAGCATCATTGACGACGAGAACGACGCGGATGACGACAACGTCTCTCCGACCGGCGTACCGGTCCCCGGCCGCGTCCAGGTGGAAGGCACCTACACGATTACCCGCACCAGCGACGGGCAGGTCCTGAAGTCCGGCAAACGTCAGGTCGTTTCACTCATCGACATCTCCGGCCAGGGCTACGCAGGCCTGCGTGCCATTCGCGATGCCGAAAACCGCGCCGCAAGAGAGCTTGCCGAGTTCATCCGCGCCGAGATCGCGATTGCGCTTTCGCGCGAACCTCAGCCGCAGACGGTATGGCAGAAGTAAAGTCCCACGAATTTGATCGGTTTGCCGAGAAGAGTGCGGAACTCTACAAGATTTTCGTGATCTACGGCCCGGATCGTGGTCTCGTTTCCGAACGCGCAGCATTGATCGCAGGCAAGACGGGCATCTCGCAGGACGATCCGTTCGCGATGCTCAAGCTCGACGTTTCGGACCTGCAGGGCGATCCGGGACGGCTTCTCGATGAAGTGAATTCAATGGGCCTTTTTGGCGGCTCGAAGCTCGTCTGGCTGCGGGGTGCTGCCAATGAAAAACCGCTTCTGGACACGATACAGGTTTTGGCTGACGGCCCGGCTCCAGCCAATATCCTGATCGTCGAGGCCGGCGACCTCAAAAAAGGAAGCGGGCTGCGCAAGATCGCTGAACCCTCCCGATCCATCGCCGTCATTCCCTGCTACGCGGACGATATCAAGGCCTTGAACAGTCTCATCGATTCGGAATTGGGAAGCGAGGGCCTCAGGATCAGCCCCGGCGCCCGCCAGAGGCTCCTGGAGTTGCTGGGGGGAGATCGCGTCGCCTCCCGGAACGAGATTCGTAAACTCGCGCTTTACTGCCGTGGCACAGGCATGGTCGAAGAGGCGCAGATCGATGAAATCATCGGCGACGCGAGCGCAGTTTCAGCCGATGAGGCTGTCGACGCCATCCTTGGCGGCGATTTGCCCGGCCTGCATCGCGCCATACAGAAGATCGTCTCGTCGAAGACACCGGTTTTTCTCGTCCTGCAATCCTGCCTGAAACAATTTCAGCTGCTGGATCTGATGAAGGCGGAGATGGAGGAGAATAAGCTCCAGACCGCCCAGGTCATGATGACGCTCGGCAGGCATATTCACTTCAAGCGGAAGCCGATCATAGAAAAAGCGCTGCGAACCTGGAGCTCGCCAGCACTGGCACGTGAAACGGAAAGGTTGCAGGCTGCAATTCTGATGTCGCGGCAAAGGCAGAGCCTCGAACCCAATATTGCGTTCCACACGCTGATGGCGACAGCTATTCAGTCAACTCGCTGAATAGGTTAGGCTATCGCCGTTCCAGAAGGCGGCATATCTCCTCGAGCTGTTCAAGCGTCCGGTAGCCGATCCTGATCTGCCCCCCACCGTTCTTGTGGTTGATCTTCACGTCCAGACCAAGGGAATCAGAAAGGGTGCGCTCCAGCGCAAGCGTATCCGAGTCCTTTTGTTCCGCTTTCGAAACGGTTGTCGGTTCCGATTGAGCCTTGATGTCGTTCTGAGCCAGCTTTTCAGCATCACGAACCGACATCCCCTTGGCGATGATCGTCCGTGCCAGCGAAGCCGGGTCCGATGTTGTAATCAATGCCCGGGCGTGACCCGCCGAGAGGCTGCCTGCTGCCAGCATATCCCGCACCGGTTCGGGTAGCTTCAACAAACGGAGGCTATTGGCGACATGGCTTCGGCTTTTGCCGATGATCTCACCGAGGTCGTTCTGCGTATACCCATGTTCGGCAATCAGCTGATCATAACCGAGCGCCTCTTCCAGCGGATTGAGATCTGAGCGCTGGACGTTTTCAACGATGGCGATTTCAAGCGCCGTTCGATCATCCACGTCGCGAACGATGACGGGAATTTCAACCAGTCCGGCGAGCTGAGCCGCCCGCCAGCGCCGTTCGCCGGCGATAATCTCATACTGATCTGCGCCCCGAGGCCGAACGACGACCGGCTGAACGATACCATGCTGCCGAATAGAGCTTGCGAGATCCTGCAGCTCGCCCTCATCAAAGCTTCGACGCGGATTCTTCGGATTGCGCGACACATGCTCGATCGGCACCATCCGATCCGGGTTGACACTGCGGGCACCACTGTTGACAGGTGCCGGCTGGTCCATCTCACCGATAAGAGCCGCAAGGCCGCGCCCAAGGCGCCGTTTCGAAAGGTCGTCGTTCATCTTCACTACTCACTTGTCTGCAAAGCTTCAGGCTGCCTTGCGCCTGCGTTCCCGCTGGATGACTTCGGAAGCCAGCTGCAAATACGCCTGGCTGCCGGCGCATTTCAAGTCATAAAGGATAGCGGGTTTACCGTAGGACGGCGCTTCCGAAACGCGAACGTTGCGCGGAATCAACGTATGGTAGACCTTCTCGCCGAGATGTGTCCGGACATCATTGACGACCTGCTGGGCGAGGTTGTTTCGCGCATCAAACATCGTCAGGACAATCCCTTGAATATCGAGTGAGGGATTGACGCTGCGGCGCACCTGATCAACGGTTTCCAGCAACTGGCTCAACCCTTCGAGGGCGAAGAACTCGCATTGCAAGGGAACAAGCACGGAATGGGCCGCGGCCATCGCATTCATCGTCAGCAAGTTGAACGAAGGGGGGCAGTCCAACAAAATGTAGGAATAAGCCAGTGCATCATCACCATTCAGGGCGACTCGAAGCTTGAACGCCCGATCGGAAGCTTGCGAAATCTCCATCTCGAACCCGAGTAGGTCCATCGTCGACGGGACGATGTGAAGATTCGGAACGGCCGTCTCCAACGCAGTTTCCGCGATGGAGTTGTAACCCATCAAGAGATCATAGGAGGAAAGTTTGCGATCACGGCGCTCTATGCCCAGCCCGGTGCTGGCATTGCCCTGCGGATCAAGATCCACGATCAGGACACGCTCCCCGATAGCAGCGAGCGCAGTCGCCAAGTTGATCGCCGTCGTCGTCTTACCGACGCCGCCTTTTTGGTTGGCAATCGTGATGACCCGATTTCTTTCAAACATGCGGCACCTGAAAATCTAGGGTTCTTTGTGCCTTAAATTACCAATCTCGAGGATAACTGAATCTGGCTCGACGGCACTCTGGTGTTTTATCAGATCGAATACCCAACGACCACGGGCTTTCTCGACTTCCGCCGCGTAATCCCGGCCTTTATGAAAAAAAGCTCTGGTTTCTTTGCCGATCATCCACGCCGATGTATAGGACAACAAGGGATCAAGCTCGGCAAGGGCTCTAGCAGAGATGCGCTCGCAATCCGGAAGAGCCGTGGAGGCTGATTCGATTCGCAGAGGATGGACAGATCCCCGTGCCCCCGTCTCACTGAGCGCCACCCGAAGAAACGCCGCCTTCTTCTGATTGCTCTCAACCAGGTGAACCCATCCATCCCGCGCCTCCGCCAGGAAGATCGCGGTGATGACGCCCGGGAAGCCGCCGCCGGAACCAAGGTCAAGCCATTTATATGGCAGGGGAGAAAGCTGGAAGATCTGGGCGCTATCCGCGATATGGCGTTGCCACAATTCCTCCAGAGTGGATGGAGCGACGAGGTTGATGGCTTTCGCCCACTTTTGGAAAAGCGCAGAGAAATGCTCAAGCCTCTCCTGCGTTTCACGTGAAACACTCTTGCCGTTCAGAAGCATTACAGGACTCGCTTGAGGCGATGCGGCGCAGCTTCTTCCTTGCGAAGTAGTGCGAGGATCAGGGCAAGGGCGGCTGGCGTCATCCCATCAACTTTACTCGCCTGTGCGAGATTCCCCGGATTTGCAGCCGTCAGCTTCATTTTAAGCTCGTTAGAAAGCCCGGGAAGCCCTGAAAAATCAAAGCCTTGCGGAATAATACGAGCTTCGTCCCGATGGGTAGCATGAATATCAGCGGCCTGCCGGTTCATATAAACCGCATAGGACGCCTCAATTTCCAGGGCCTCTCCCACCTTAGGCGACAACTGTGCCAGTTCGGGCCATATCGCGGCGAGGCCTTTCCATGATTGGTCAGGATAAGCCAGCAACTCATAAGCGGTCCTGCGCTGCCCGTCTTTGTTCAGCTTCAGCCCGAAAACATCGGCTCCGTTGGGGGTGATATTGCGGGCTCGAAGCAGTTCGCGGCCCGCGTCTAACGCTTGCGTATAGGCGCGCAACTTTGCGGCCCGCGCCGGCCCGACACAACCCAGTTGGATCGCCTTTTCCGTCAGCCGGACATCCGCGTTGTCGGCTCTGAGCGATAGTCGATATTCGGCACGGGAGGTAAACATCCGATAAGGTTCAGTCACGCCGCGTGACGTGAGATCATCGATCATGACGCCGATATAGGATTCGGCGCGGCTGAAGTGATAGGCCTCACCGCCGGAAGCCTTGCGCGCAGCGTTCAATCCCGCAACCAGTCCCTGCGCCGCTGCTTCCTCATAACCCGTTGTGCCGTTGATCTGTCCGGCAAGGAAAAGGCCTGGAATCTTCTTCACTTCCAGAGCCGCGGTCAGTTCGCGGGGATCGACATGATCATATTCGATCGCATAACCGGGCTGCATGATCGTCACCGCCTCCAGGCCCGGAATTGTGCGAATGAAGGCTTCCTGGACGTCGGCGGGGAGGGATGTGGAAATGCCATTCGGATAAACGGTCGGGTCGTCCAACCCTTCCGGCTCCAGAAAGATCTGGTGCCCGTCCCGTTCGCCGAAACGAACGATCTTGTCCTCGATCGAGGGGCAGTAGCGCGGGCCGATCCCTTCGATCTGGCCCGAATACATCGCGGAACGGTGAATATTGTCCGAGATGATCCGGTGCGTCGCATCCGTTGTGCGCGTGACACCGCAAGCAATCTGCCGGGTGGTGATCCTGTCGGTCATGAAAGAGAAAGGCACCGGATCGTCGTCGGCTTCCTGCAAGCCGACACGGCTCCAGTCGATCGTATTTCCGTCCAGTCGCGCCGGGGTGCCGGTCTTCAGCCGACCGAGCCGCAAGCCAAATCGTGCCAGGGTTTCCGACAATCCCAGCGAAGGGGCCTCACCCACGCGACCTGCAGGAATTTTCTGGTCACCGATGTGAATCAGGCCGCGGAGAAAGGTACCAGTCGTCAGAACAATTGTTCCGCACCCGAATCGACGTCCGTCCGTCATTTCGACCGAACTCACCCTGCCGCCCTCGACCTCGACATCGAAGGCGTCTCCCTCGATGACGGTGAGATTGGCATGATCGAGAATTTCACGCTGCATCGCCAGGCGATAAAGCTTGCGATCGGCCTGGGCCCGTGGCCCGCGCACCGCAGGTCCCTTCTTGCGGTTGAGAAGTCGGAACTGGATTCCCGAGGCATCCGCCACGCGTCCCATCAATCCGTCGAAAGCATCGACCTCACGCACGAGATGACCCTTACCGAGACCACCGATCGCTGGATTGCACGACATCACGCCGATCGTCTCTCGCTTATGGGTTACCAGTGCCGTTTTCGCACCCATGCGTGCGGCCGCGCTCGCGGCCTCACAACCTGCATGTCCGCCACCGATGACGATTACGTCGAATGTCGTTTCCATTTAGCCACCTTTGAAACCGCGCGAACGCTCTGTTTCACGTGAATCACTTGCCGATGCAGAACTGCGAAAAAATCACGTCAAGGAGCTGCTCCACATCGACCCGGCCGGTGATGCGGCCCAGGGACGATGCCGCAGCCCGAAGGCTTTCAGCGCGAAGATCCAGCTCCCGGCCGTTTAGCGCTTCTGCGATAAAATTGGAAGCCTCTTGCAAATATTGGAGGTGCCGCCGCCGATTGGGGACCAGCGACCCGGACCAGGTCTTCCGCAGCTTCTCGAGGATCAAAGAACGAAGTTCCTCCAGCCCATCTCCGGTTTGGCTGGAAATAGTCAGGTCGTATCGAGCCGACGGCCCGCGCATATCCACCTTCGTGCCCACCCGCAGCACTTCGGCTCTCACCTCATCCAGAATCTGTTTCGAGGCCGAATCGATCTCTTCGAGCTGCAGAACGAGATCTGCTTGCTCAATCGCTATCTTCGCCCTGCGAACACCTTCCTGCTCCACCCGATCCGCGCTGTCGCGCAAGCCGGCCGTATCGAAGAAGCGGACGAGATACCCCTCCATGTCGATATCGATATGCAGAAGGTCCCTTGTCGTCCCGGCGATCTCCGTAACGATGGCGACATCCCGCTTTGCCAATGCATTCAGGAGGCTGGACTTGCCGGCATTGGGCGGCCCGGCGATAACCACCTTATATCCGTCCCGAATAATTTCTCCGGCTTTCGCAGAGGCGATATGCTCTTCAATCTCAAGATAGAGATCGCCGGCTTCAGCCCAGACCATGTCCGAAACCGATCCCGGAACATCGTCCTCATCCGCAAAGTCGAGTTCCGCCTCGATCAGGGCGCGCGCACGGGTCAATCTCTCCGCCCAGTTCATATAGAGCGCCGACTGCCCGCCAAACCCCTGCTCGACCGCCAGGCGCCGCTGCATCTCGGTCTCAGCAGCAATCAGGTCCGCCAGGCCCTCGACCTCCACCAGATCCAGCTTGCCGTTCTCGAATGCGCGGCGTGAAAACTCGCCTGCCTCCGCCAACCGGAGCCCGATCGCCTCCAGTTCCTGATAGACAGCCGAGACAACGGCGCGGCTGCCATGCAGATGTATTTCCACGCAGTCTTCACCGGTGAAGGAGCCAGGACCGGGAAAAGCCAGGACCAGGGCCTGGTCGATCACCAGACCGTTGCGGCTCCGAATCGTTTTGAGCCCCGCCTTCCGATCGGCAGGCAGTTCTCCAGCCAGGCCCACCGCCGCCTCAAAGGCGCGCGGACCGCTCAGACGCAACACCGCGACACCTGCCGGCAAGGTGCCGCTGGAGAGGGCAAAGATCGTGTCGTTGTCTGCCTGGGCCATGGGATCAATTTATCAGAGGCGGCTCTAAATTGAAAAGCGCCCGGCAAGACCGAGCGCTTTTTGATAAGTGTGAATCCGGCTAAGGATCAGGTGTTCATCGAGTCGAAGAAATCGCCGTTGGTCTTCGTCTGTTTCAGCTTGTCGATCAGGAACTCGATCGCATCCGTGGTGCCCATCGGGGCGAGGATACGGCGAAGCACAAAGATCTTCTGGAGATCCTGGCGCGGCACCAGCAGGTCTTCCTTACGGGTACCGGACTTGAGGATATCCATCGAGGGGAAGATGCGCTTGTCGGCGACCTTGCGGTCGAGAACGATTTCCGAGTTGCCAGTGCCCTTGAACTCTTCGAAGATGACTTCGTCCATGCGGCTGCCGGTATCGATCAGCGCAGTCGCAATGATCGTCAGCGAACCGCCTTCTTCGATGTTACGCGCGGCACCGAAGAAACGCTTCGGGCGCTGCAGGGCGTTGGCGTCCACGCCGCCCGTCAGGACTTTGCCGGAGGAGGGAACGACGGTGTTGTAGGCGCGGCCGAGGCGGGTGATGGAATCGAGCAGGATGACGACGTCGCGGCCGTGCTCGACAAGGCGCTTCGCCTTTTCGATGACCATTTCGGCGACCTGCACGTGACGCACGGCCGGTTCGTCGAAGGTGGAAGAAACGACCTCGCCCTTGACCGACCGCTGCATGTCCGTGACTTCTTCCGGACGTTCGTCGATCAGCAGGACGATCAGATAACATTCCGGATGATTGGCGGTGATCGAGTGGGCGATGTTCTGCAGCAGAACGGTCTTACCGGTGCGCGGCGGTGCGACGATCAGACCACGCTGGCCCTTGCCGAGCGGCGCCACCAGATCGATGACGCGGGCCGAGAGATCCTTGGAAGTCGGGATCTCCAGTTCCATCTTGAACCGCTCGTTCGGATAGAGCGGCGTCAGGTTGTCGAAGTGGACCTTGTGGCGGATCTTTTCCGGATCGTCGAAATTGATCGTGTTGACCTTGAGGAGGGCAAAATATCGCTCGCCTTCCTTCGGTCCGCGGATCGGACCTTCCACCGTGTCGCCGGTCTTCAGCGAGAAACGGCGGATCTGGGAGGGTGAGATATAGATATCATCGGGACCGGGCAGATAGTTTGCGTTCGCGGAACGCAGGAAACCAAATCCGTCCTGCAAGACCTCGACCACGCCTTCGCCGATGATTTCGACGTCCTGGCTCGCCAGAACCTTGAGGATCGCGAACATCAGCTCCTGCTTGCGCATCGTGCTGGCGTTCTCGACCTCCAGTGATTCGGCGAAGGTCAGCAAATCGGTAGGGGATTTGCTTTTGAGTTCTTGAAGCTTCATTTCAGCCATGAAGGGGGGACCATATTGAGAATTTCGGGGGAATGTAGGCGTGTCGGTGAAATTCGCTACCGCCGAAGATGAACCGGGGAGGACGGGAAATTACACGCATGCCACGAGATGAGATGGCGAGGAAAATAGCGATTCACGTGGAACGCCGCAAGGGGCAAGACGGAAATCTTGCCAAGAAACAGCGAGCCGGGGTTCAGAAGGGTTTCACGATCACCAGAATGACGATCCCGATCATCAGAACGGTCGGAAGTTCATTCATCATACGCCAGTAACGCGGCGCTTTCCGCGGACCATCGACCGCAAAGCTGCGCACCGCGCGACCAAACAGCACATGCACCATTGTGAGCAGCACCACAAGCCCGATTTTCGCATGCAGCCAGCCGCCACGAAATTCATAGACGTCCCAGGCGAGGTAAAGACCGAGTACCCAGCTGATCATCATCGCCGGGTTCATGATGATCCTCAAGAGCCGCTGCTCCATCATCTTGAAGGTCTCGGACTGCGCCGAACCGGGCTCGGCATCGCTGTGATAAATGAACAGCCGCGGCATGTAGAGCAGGCCAGCCATCCAGGACATTACCGCGATGACGTGGAAAGCCTTGATGTAGAGAATGAAGTTATCGGGCTGGGCGAGATAGACCGCGACCAGGATGCCGACGAAGACGGCAAGAGCGGTGAACGCCCGCAATGCCGAACGCCGCCCTGCCACCTTGCCCGCCTGCAGTTCTTCCCCGCTCACGCGTTGGCTCCCCGCACGCGTTCGATCAACTGGCGCACATGATCCGGATTGGCTTCGGGCGTGATGCCGTGGCCAAGATTGAAAATCAGCGGGCCATTCCCGAGTTTGTCGAGAATGGCGTCGATGCCGTCTTCGAGCGACTTGCCGCCGGCAACCACGCGCATCGGATCGAGATTACCCTGGACCGGGCCATCCTTTTGGAGTTCGACCGCAAACGAAAGCGGCACCGACCAGTCTAGACCGATCGCGTCCGCCCCGGTCTTCTGGCGGTAGGATTTCAGGTTCAGGCCGGCGCCCTTGGCAAAAGCAATGATCTTCGCCTGCGGGCGCTGGCGGCGGATAATCTCGATCATCCGCGCAACGGGCTTCACCGCATAGGCTTCGAATTCTTTCTCCCCCAGGACACCTGCCCAGGAATCGAAAATCTGAACGGCATCCGCGCCGGCATCGATCTGGGCGACCAGATATTCGGCGGAGATTTCGGCAAGCAGCGAGAGAAGCTTCTCGAAGGCTTCGGGATGGCGATAGGCAAATAGCCGGGCAGGGGCCTGGTCGGGCGTCCCATGGCCGGCGATCATGTAGGTGGCAACGGTCCAGGGCGCGCCGCAGAAGCCGAGCAGCGTGGTTTCCTCAGGAAGTTCCCGCCTCAGCCGGCGAACGGTCTCCATGACGGGAGCGAGATGGGCAATCACCCCTTCACTCTTCAGCCCCTGGATACCGGCGACATCGATCGGGTCCATCTGCGGACCTTCGCCCTGCACGAACCGCACGTTCCGGTGAAGCGCATCCGGGATGACCAGGATATCGGAAAACAGGATCGCTGCGTCGAAACCGTAGCGCCGGATCGGCTGCAAGGTCACCTCGACAGCCAGATCCGGCGTGTAACAGAGATCGAGAAAGCTTCCTGCCGCAGCCCGTGTCTCCCGGTATTCGGGCAGATAACGCCCTGCCTGTCTCATCAGCCAGACAGGCGGTGGACTGACGGTCTTGCCTTCCAGCACCTCGACGATCTTCCGGTATGCGCCGGTCAATGGGTTCTCCCTAAAAACAAAGAAATGAATCTTAAAAGGTTTTCTATTTCTTAGAGTCGGTGGGTAGCAAGGATTAAAGTCAAAACACAGCCGACGCGACGATCCGCCGCTTTGGGCCCGCTCAAAGGAGAGAAAATCGCATGTCGCGCGGGTTTGCCGGGACAGCGTGAATTTCGCCAGTTATTTCAGAGGCATGTCGCTCCAGCCAATCGGAGCTATCTGTGGATAAGCTGGGGAGAAAAAACAGCCGCAGGGAGCTTGTCCCCGGAACACACAAGACCACCTGATCCGCATCCGCGAGATATGCGAATGTGGAAAACTGGGCGGTTTTCCCGAGGCCGGGTCCGAGCCCGGCAGAACTTGATGGTCTCTCCCGAGTTATCAACAAAGGGTTAAGTTTAGCGTGGAGAACAGAAAAAACTTCTTCCATCTGCACCTCATATCTGACTCCACCGGCGAGACTCTCATTTCCGCCGGCCGCGCCGCCTCGGCGCAATTCCAGTCGTCGCTGGCCGTGGAACATGTCTATCCGCTGATCCGAAACCGCAAACAGCTGCTCGCCGTGCTCGAGGCGCTCGATCGCGAGCCGGGCATTGTCCTTTATACCATTGTCGATCAGGAACTGGCCGGGCTCATCGATCAGCGCTGCCGGGACATGGGCCTTCCCTGCGTAAACGTCCTGGAGCCGGTGATGGCGACGTTCCAGGCCTATCTCGGTGCGCCCTCCCGCCGCCGGGTTGGTGCCCAGCACGCGCTCAACGCGGAATATTTCAAGCGTATCGAAGCGCTCAATTTCACCATGGACCACGACGACGGCCAGATGCCGGAAGATTACGACGAAGCGGATGTCGTGCTGATCGGCATCAGCCGCACCTCGAAAACCCCGACCAGCATCTATCTCGCCAATCGTGGCATCAAGACAGCCAACATCCCGATCGTGCCGGGCGTCGATCTGCCGGACAGTCTCTATCGCGCCACCCACCCGCTGATCGTCGGTCTCGTCGCCACGACCGACCGGATCAGCCAGGTGCGCGAACATCGCGAACTGGGTGTCACCCAGGGTTTCGACCGACGCCATTATACGGACCGCGCCACCATCAACGAGGAGCTGAAATATGCCCGCGCGCTCTGCGCCCGCCAGAACTGGCCGGTCATCGACGTGACGCGCCGGTCGATAGAGGAGACGGCCGCCGCAATCGTTGCGCTGCGTCCGAAGCTGCGTTAAGCGAAACCGCTTGCCGCTTTTGGGAGAATTGCGTGACGGTGCCCCTCGTACTTGCCTCCTCCAGCCCGTTCCGCCGGATGCTGATGGAAAATGCCGGCCTCGCCTTTGAAAGCCGGGCCGCGGAAATCGATGAGCGGAAGATCGAGGCCGGACTGGAAGGTGCAAGCCCTGACCAGGTGGCGCTGACGCTTGCCAAGGCAAAGGCGGTGGACGTGAGCGGACGTTGTCCGCAGGCTCTGGTGATCGGCTCGGACCAGACCATGTCGCTCGGGAGCCGGGTTTATCACAAGCCGAAGACCCTTGCGGAGGCGAAGGAGAACCTGCTTTCCCTTTCGAACAGGACCCATCGTCTGAACAGCGCGATCGCGTTCGCGCGTGACGGTGAGATCGTCTGGGAGCATGTCGCCCATGCGGATCTGACCGTCAGGTGTTTGAGCGAAACCTTCGTCGATCGTTATCTCTCCCGGGTCGGCGAAAAGGTCTATGGCAGCGTCGGGGCCTATCAGCTGGAAGGCGAGGGCATTCAGTTGTTTTCGAAAATCGGGGGCGACTACTTCACCATTCTTGGCCTGCCCATGCTGCCACTCCTCGAAAAGCTTCGCGACCTTGGAGCGATCGATGGCTGATTCACGTGAAACATTTTTGGTTAATGCTTTCGTAACCGGCTGGCCGGTGAAGCATTCCCGCTCCCCGTTGATCCACGGCCATTGGCTGAAGCAGTTTGAAATTGCCGGGACCTACAGGCCTGAGGCCGTGACCGAAGCGGACTTCCCCGCCTTCATCCAATCGCTGAAAGACGGGAGTTCCGGTTTTCGCGGCGGCAATGTCACCATCCCCCACAAGGAGATCGCCTTCAAGCTGGCCGACCGGCCGGACGATCTGGCAAGGGAGCTCGGAGCGTCGAACACGCTCTGGATGGAAAACGGTCTGCTGCATGCCACCAATACCGACGGCTACGGTTTTACCGCCAATCTCGACGACCGTCATCCCGGCTGGGACAAGAGTGGCCGCGCCGTGATTTTGGGCGCTGGCGGCGCAAGCCGCGCCGTCATCCAGGCGATACGGGATCGCGGCGTCGGCGAGATCCATGTGGTCAATCGGACAGTTTCGCGCGCTGAGGAACTCGCCGATCGGTTTGGCCCCAAAGTTTACGCCAATCCTGTCGAGGCACTGGACGAGGTCATGTCCGGCGCCGGGCTTTTTGTGAACACCACATCGCTCGGCATGGACGGCAGCGATGCGCCGAAGATTGATTTCTCGCCGCTGGCATCCGGCGCGGTGGTCACCGATATTGTCTACGTACCTTTGAAAACGCCGCTGCTCGCGCAGGCCGAGGCTCAGGGTTTTCCGATCGTAGACGGGCTCGGCATGCTGCTGCACCAGGCGGTGCCCGGCTTCGAAAAATGGTTCGGCCGCCGTCCTGTCGTCGACAAGACATTGCGGGATCTCGTCATCACCGACATGGAAAAACACTAGATGATCGTCATCGGCCTCACCGGCTCCATCGGAATGGGAAAATCGACCACCGCGAAAATGTTCGCGGAAGAGGGCGTCCCGGTGAATGACTCCGATGCCGTCGTCCACGATCTCTATCGCACCGATGCGGTGGCACCCGTCGGTAAGGCATTTCCCGGCACCGTCAAGAATGGCGTCATTGATCGTCAGGAACTGTCCCGCCAGCTTTCGGCATCGCCTGAAAAATTCCCCCTTCTCGAAGCGATCGTCCATCCGCTGGTCCGCCGGCGGGAAGTCGATTTCCTGGCCCGCCACAAGGAGGCAGGCACTGATCTCGTGCTCCTCGATATCCCGCTTCTCTTTGAAGTGAAGGGCGAGGATCGCGTCGATGTCATCGTCGTTGTTACCTGCGATCCACAGATACAGCGCGACAGGGTGCTTGCGCGCCCGGGCATGACGGAGGAAAAATTGGCGATGATTCTCTCCCGCCAGATGCCCGATGCAGAAAAACGCCAACGAGCCGATTTTCTCATCGACACCGGCCTCGGACTCGACGCGGCGAGGGGACAGGTTCGCGAGATCATCGCGTCTCTGAAGGCCGGGAAGACGAGCGGGAGAAACCCACATGCGTGAGATCATCTTCGATACGGAAACCACGGGCCTCGAATCGAAGGTCGATCGGGTGATCGAAATCGGCGGCATCGAGCTGATCAACAATTTTCCGACCGGCAGAACGCTGCACCTCTACATCAATCCGGGCGACCGCAAGGTCCACCCGGATGCGCTGGCCGTGCATGGTATCACGGACGAGTTCCTTAAGGACAAGCCGAGCTTCGGCGACGTCGCGCAACAGATCATCGAATTCTTCGATGGCGCCAAATGGATCGCCCATAACGCCACCTTCGACATGGGCTTCATGAATGCGGAATTCGGCCGTCTCGGCCTGCCGCCCGTGATGTCCGACCAGGTTATCGACACCCTGGCCATGGCCCGCCGCAAACACCCGATGGGCCCGAATTCGCTTGATGCGCTCTGCCGCCGTTACGGTATCGACAACGCCCACCGCACCAAGCACGGCGCGCTTCTCGACTCCGAACTCCTGGCTGAAGTCTATATCGAGATGACCGGCGGGCGTCAGACCGCGCTCGGCCTGATGGGCAATGAACGGTCTGCGACGGTAATCGAGGTCGATGAAGTCGTGGCGGCGGTGACCGGCCGTCCCCGTCCCCTTACCCCCCGGCTGACCGAAGCCGAACTCGAAGCTCATGCAGCCATGGTCGCGTCGCTGAAGGACAAGGCGGTCTGGCTGAAATACAGGCCGGCCGAATAAAAAAGCCCGGGTCGAAACCCGGGCTCTTTCGTCAAATCTGGAAAATTTTGGCTTAGCTGTCCAGCACCTGAACCTTGGAACGGGCCTGTTCCTCGGCCATGCGCTGCGTGAACATCTGCGCGAAATCGATCGGGTCGATCATCAGCGGCGGGAAGCCGCCATTGCGTGTCACGTCCGCGATGATCTGGCGGGCGAAGGGGAACAACAGGCGCGGGCATTCGATGAACAGCAGCGGCAGCATGTGTTCTTGCGGAAAACCGGTGATGCGGAACACGCCGCCGTAGACCAGCTCGGCCGCAAAGACGATCTTGTCGCCTTCCTTGGCTTCGGCATTCAGCGTCAGGATGACGTCGAAATCGGCGTCCGAAAGCGGATTGGCGTTGACGTTGACATTGATGTTGATCGCCGGCGCCTTGTCGCGCGCCTGCAGCGAACGCGGAGCGCCCGGGTTCTCGAAGGAGAGATCCTTGGTGTACTGCGCCAGGATGTTGAGGGACGGCGTTGCGGCCTGGTTGTTATCGTCTGCCATTGGGATTTCCTCGAGGCTTTGGAGCGTTGAGGCCCTCTAACATTTCGTCTGGGGGCTTACAACCCTGGCCAACCCGCTGAACCTCTCAAGGTTCCTTGCTTTTGGGGCCTGCCCAGGGTGACGAGGGATCGGGGTCGCGATGGTAATCCTGCTCGTCGAGATCGACCACCGGCCCGGTTTTCCTGGCCTCGGGCGAAGGCCTTGGGCTTTCGTAGCGATAGCTTTCGCTGCGCGGCGAACGGACGACGACGATGCGACGGCCGATCACCGACCAGATCAGGCTGCGCACGAAGGGGATGAACAGGGCCAGCCCGATGATGTCGGTGAGGAAACCCGGCAGCAGCAGCAGGATGCCGGCGACGACGATCATCGCGCCGTCGATCAGGGCGCGGCCGGGCGCGCGGCCATCGCGGCTCTCGGTGGAAATCTTCCTCAGGATCTGGGTGCCTTGGTTGCGCAGCAAGATGGCGCCGAAAACCGCGGTACCGATCACCAGGCCGAGCGTCGCCCAGAGGCCGACTGCTTTGCCGACCAGCACGAAGCCTGCGATTTCGGCGAGTGGCCAGCCGATCAGAAGGAGCGGCACGAGAAAGAAGCGCATGATATTCCCTGTGTCGTGATATCCGGAAGCGCGCAAAGCGCTAACGTCTTCGCCATTTGAATGATAGGCGTATGCAGACTATATGAGAGACTGCACCGAACATTTAAACGCCAAATGCGGGTTAAGATGGGCTCCAACGACTTTATAACACTCTTTTTCCTTGTCGCAGCGGTTCTGATCTTCCTGCAACTGCGCAGTGTGCTCGGACGCCGGACGGGAAGCGAGAAGCCGCCGTTCGACCCTTACAGCCCCCGCGACGTCGCGAAGAACCCGGGTGGCGACGACAGCAAGGTCGTGACCCTGCCGCGTCGGGACGCCACCGACGACGAGCAGCGTTATGCGGATGTCGATGCCGCCGCTAAGCCCGATACGCCACTCAACGCCGCACTGCGCGAGATGGTCAAGTCGGATCCTTCCTTCCGTCTCCGCGAATTCCTGAACGGTGCCCGCATGGCCTACGAGATGATCGTCATGGCCTTTGCGGACGGCGACCGGAAAACGCTGAAGGGCCTCCTCTCCAACGAGGTCTTCGACGGCTTCGATGCGGCGATCACCGACCGCGAGTCCCGCGGCGACGTGGTGAAATCGACATTCGTCGGCATCGACAAGGCCGACATCACCCACGCGGCAGTCAAGGATGCCGAGGAGCAGATCACGGTCCGCATCGTCAGCCAGCTGATTTCCGCCACCTATGACAAGGCCGGCGCGCTGATCGACGGCGATCAGGAGACCGTTGCGGAGGTCACCGATATCTGGACCTTTGCCCGTGACATCCGCTCCCGCGATCCGAACTGGAGATTGGTCGCCACCGAATCCGAACAATGACTTTGGGCTCTGCGGACTATACCCTCCGGCCGCTATCCTTCTCCGATCTTGCGGGGTGGGGCGATGATGATCCGACCTTGCTCTTTGCCGGCATGCGCGCGTCGCTGGAGCATATCCGCAGGGTCAAGCCATACCGCACCGGTTCCCTCGGCCTGACGGCGGAGGAACTCGCCACCTTCATCGAAGCCGCCCGGGATGTCCCGGGCGATCCCGTTTCCGCCCGAGCCTTTTTCGAAACCCACTGCACGCCCTTCCTGATCGCCCGCAACGACGGCCGGCGGGGTTTCGTCACCGCGTTCTACGAGCCGGAGATCGAGGTTTCGGAAACGCGAGACGAAATCTGGGCACATCCCTTCCATTATCGCCCCGACGATCTCATTGACCTCGATGACAGGAACCGGCCGGCCGGATTGGACTCCGGCTACATGTTCGGCCGGCAGACGCCTGAGGGGATCGTGCCCTATCCGGACCGCGGCGAGATCGACCGCGGCTTTCTCGAAGGCCGGGGTCTGGAAATCGCCTACGCTAAATCCAAGGTCGACGTCTTCTTCATCCATGTCCAGGGCGCCGCAAGGCTGAGATACCCGGACGGAACCATCCGGCGGATCACCTACGCGGCCAAAGCGGGCCATCCGTTCTCGCCGGTCGGCAAGCTGTTGATCGACCGCGGCGAAATCGACCCCGCGAAGATTTCAATGCAGAGCATCCGCGCTTGGCTGGCTGAGAATCCGGCTAAGGTTGACGAGGTCCTCTGGCACAATCGCTCCTACATCTTTTTCCGCGAGGCGGACGTTTCCGATCCGTCGCTCGGTCCAGTCGCTGCCGCCAAGGTGCCGCTGATCGCCGGTCGTTCGCTGGCGGTCGATCGCCAGATCCACACATTCGGTTTTCCCTTTTTCATCCGCTCCGAGACGCTGACCCATATGGATGACGGCAAACCCTTCGCCCGGTTGATGCTGGCGCTCGATACCGGCTCGGCGATCGTCGGCCCTTCGCGCGGCGACATTTTTACCGGCTCCGGTTTTGAAGCGGGCGAGCTTGCGGGAACGGTGCGCAACGACGCCGATTTCTATATCCTCATCCCCAGGGCGGCTTCTGTCAGGTACGGCGGATGAAGGGCGGTCGCAAACTCGATCCGGAAGAGCGGATATTGTGGGGAAGGGTCGCGAAGTCAGCCCGCGCCTTGCCCGGCCGTATGAAGGAAATCCTGCAATTCGAGGAAGCCGAGGCCGCAAAGATCGCTGCGGAAGAGGCAGCCGTTGAGGCCGCGAAGCCGAAACCCGCGCCGCGGCAGGAGAGCTATGCGGTTGAACTTCCGGCGCCCGCTCCACCCAGGCGTCCCGTAGGTTCTCATCAGCCGCTCGAAAAACCGGTCAAGAAGAAGCTCGCCAAGGGTCGCCTGCCGATCGACGCCCGGCTCGATCTGCATGGGCTTTTCCAGGGCGAGGCGCATGACCTGCTCCTCGATTTTCTGCTGAGGGCGCATGAACGCGGTCTTCGCCACGTCCTGGTGATCACAGGCAAGGGCAGTTCGATGGGCAGCGAAGGTGCGTTGCGCCGCGCCGTGCCGCTGTGGTTTTCGAAAGCCGAGTTCCGTTTTCTGATCTCGTCCTATGAATGGGCGGCGCGCCACCATGGCGGGGAGGGCGCCATGTATGTGCGGCTTTCGCGCGGCCGCGGAGATCGGGAATGACTCCTTTCGGTCACGCATTGAGAGAGCTGCGCCGCCGCAAGGGGATTACCCAGCGCGAGCTCGCCGCGGCGATCGGCGTCACCCCTGCCTATCTCTCGGCCCTGGAGCACGGCAAGCGCGGCCGCCCGACCTTCGAACTGCTGCAGCGGATCGCCGGTTATTTCAACGTCATCTGGGATGAGGCGGAAGAGCTTTTCCGGCTGGCCGAGGCGTCACATCCGAAAGTCGTGCTTGATACTGCGGGCTTGCCGCCATCATACACCGGCTTTGCCAACCGGCTGGCGCATCGGATTCGCTCTTTGCCGCCGGACGTGATAGAGGAAATGGACGCGCTCCTCAAAAAAGCCGAGATGCGGGGCTGAATTCGCTGCGCATCCACGGCTTTCGTGCCGTATTGGTGAGGCCCAACCTTTAGAAACCGCCCCGATTTCCTTATATTCTGAGGGTGGAATGGCCGGTGATTCGCTTAACCGGCATCTCAAACGAATTGGAAGATAATTGATGACCGATACACCCGTCAGCGATAATGGCGCGAGTGCCGAATATGGTGCCGACTCGATCAAGGTTCTGAAGGGCCTCGATGCCGTTCGCAAGCGGCCCGGCATGTATATCGGCGATACGGACGACGGCTCCGGCCTGCATCACATGGTTTACGAAGTCGTGGACAACGCGATCGACGAGGCGCTGGCCGGCCATGCCGACCTGGTGACCGTCACGCTCAACGCGGACGGCTCGGTGACCGTGACGGATAACGGCCGCGGCATCCCGACCGACATTCACACCGGCGAAGGCGTTTCCGCTGCCGAAGTGATCATGACCCAGCTCCATGCGGGCGGCAAGTTCGACCAGAACTCCTACAAGGTGTCCGGCGGTCTGCACGGCGTCGGCGTCTCGGTCGTCAACGCATTGTCCGTCTGGCTGAAACTGCGCATCCGCCGCAACGGCAAGCTCCACGAGATTTCCTTCACGCATGGTGTCGCCGACGGTCCGCTCAAGGTCATCGGCGAATACGAAGGCCGTTCCGGAACCGAGGTCACCTTCCTCGCCAGCTCCGATACCTTCACGATGACCGAATATGACTACGGCACGCTCGAGCATCGCCTGCGCGAACTGGCCTTCCTGAATTCGGGCGTCAGAATCCGGCTAACGGACAAGCGCAAGCCGGACATCAAGGAAGAAGAGATGCTGTATGACGGAGGTCTCGAAGCCTTCGTCCGTTATCTCGATCGCTCCAAGAAGCCGCTGGTCGACAAGCCCGTCGCCATCAAGGGCGAGAAGGATGGCATGACGGTCGAAGTGGCCATGTGGTGGAACGACAGTTACCACGAAAACATGCTCTGCTTCACCAACAACATCCCCCAGCGCGACGGCGGCACCCATATGGCCGGCTTCCGCGGGGCATTGACGCGTCAGGTGACGTCCTATGCGGACAGTTCCGGCATCACCAAGAAGGAAAAGGTCACGCTGCAGGGCGAAGACTGCCGCGAAGGCCTGACCGCAGTGCTCTCCGTCAAGGTGCCCGACCCCAAGTTTTCATCGCAGACCAAGGATAAGCTCGTCTCGTCGGAAGTTCGGCCGGTTGTCGAAAGCCTGATGAACGAAGCCTTGAGCACCTGGTTCGAAGAACATCCGACCGAAGCGAAGATCCTCGTCGGCAAGGTGGTGGAAGCAGCCGTCGCCCGCGAAGCCGCCCGCAAGGCCCGCGAACTGACCCGCCGCAAGGGCGTGCTCGACATCGCCTCGCTGCCCGGCAAGCTTGCCGACTGCTCCGAGCGCGATCCGGCCAAATCCGAACTCTTCCTCGTCGAGGGCGATTCTGCCGGCGGCTCCGCCAAGCAGGGCCGTTCGCGCGAGAACCAGGCTATTCTTCCTTTGCGCGGAAAAATCCTCAACGTCGAACGTGCCCGTTTCGACAAGATGCTCGGAAGCCAAGAAATCGGCACGCTGATCACGGCGCTCGGTACATCGATCGGCAAGGATGAGTTCAACGCCGACAAGCTGCGTTACCACAAGATCATCATCATGACGGACGCCGACGTCGACGGCGCCCATATCCGTACCCTGCTTTTGACCTTCTTCTTCCGCCAGATGCCGGAACTGATCGAACGCGGCCATATCTATATCGCCCAGCCGCCGCTCTATAAGGTCAGCCGCGGCAAGTCGATCCAGTATCTGAAGAACGAAGTCGCCCTGGAAGAATACCTCATCACCATGGGCCTCGAGGAAGCGACCCTGACGCTCGGCTCCGGTGAAGTCCGTGCCGGACAGGACATGCGCGAGGTCATCCAGGATGCGCTGCGTCTCCGCGCCCTGGTCGAGGGCCTGCATTCCCGCTACAGCCGTTCGATCATCGAACAGGCCGCGATCGCCGGTGCGCTCAATCCGGAACTCACCGACAACCGCGAACGCGCCCAGCAGACTGCCGACGAAGTCGCCCGTCGCTTGGACATGATCGCCGAAGAGACCGAGCGCGGATGGACCGGCCATGTGACGGACGAGGGCGGCCTGCGGTTTGAGCGCATGGTGCGCGGCGTCAAGGAAGTCGCGGCCGTGGATGTGGCGCTGATCGGTTCGGCCGATGCTCGCCATATCGACCAGATGACGACGCGCCTGCAGGAAATCTACCGCACCCCGCCGGTCCTCACCCGCAAGGATGGCCAGCAGGAAATGTCCGGCCCCCGCGCGCTGCTCGAATCGATCTTCGCAACGGGCCGCAAGGGTCTTTCCATGCAGCGTTACAAGGGTCTCGGCGAGATGAATGCCGAGCAGCTCTGGGAAACGACGCTCGATCCCAACGTCCGTTCGCTGCTGCAGGTCCGCGTCAACGATGCGACCGACGCCGACGGTCTCTTCTCGCGCCTGATGGGCGACGAGGTCGAGCCGCGCCGCGAGTTCATCCAGGACAACGCGCTGAGCGTCGCCAATTTGGATATCTAAGCGGGTCGCTTCCGTCATGCTCGGGCCTATCCCGAGCATCTGTTCACGTCGATTGTGTTGAAGCGGCTTAGATCCTCGGCACAAGGCCGGGGATGACGTGGGATGGATTGTGATTTCTCCTCAAACAGAAACGGCGGCCTTCGATGCCGCCGTTTCTGTTTGTCCAGATCGAAAATGTTTCACGTGAATCTTTCTTGTGGATAGGGATTCACGTGAAACAATTTTTAGACATCACCGGCGCTCAAGGCTCTCCGGTAAACTTCCCCTCGAAGGCGATTTCGGAAACCGGCTTGCGCTTGCTCGGGAATTCCCGCTGCGCGAGTTCGTCGGGAAGCGTGTTTCTGTCGCCGATCCGGCCGATCGCAGCCGCCGCCTCGACCCGGTAGCCTTCCGGAATCTCCAGCACCTCGGCGGCCTTTTCCTTGTCCAGACCTTCCATGCCATGGGCGTGATAACCGAGCTTCATCGCCTGGCAGATCACCGAGAACCAGGCCGCGCCCGTATCGTAGGAGTGGGTATAGGCAAGCCTGCGTTCGCCGTTGCTCGCCACGCGATACGTCTTCGAGACGACGATCATCAGCGCCGCCGCATTCTGTGCCCAGCGCTGGTTGCCCGGCGAAAGAATGTCCACGAGCACCGGAAACGACGGCGTGCCGCGCAGCGCATAGATGAAACGCCAGGGCTGGTTATTGCCGGAGGAGGGCGCCCAGTGGGCCGCATCCAGGATCGTCAGCATGGTCGCCTGGTCGATCGTTTCCTCGGTAAACGCCCGAGGCGACCAGCGGTCGAGGAAGAAGGCATCGATCGGAAATTCCGAATCGCGGGTATTGCTGCTGGTCATGGGCATCTCCGAAATGGCAGGCTGTGAGTAGATCCAGGATTAACAATAGGCCCGCCGAGCTGCTTGGCAACAGACTTCTGGCCGACTGAAAACGGGGGTGACAAGCCAGGGCGCATGTTCCATAAACCTCCCGGTAATTGGAGGACCATGCTTTGAAACTGATGCGCATTGGCGAGCCGGGCCATGAAAAGCCGGCACTTTTTGACAACAAGGGCAAGATCCGCGATCTGTCCGGCCACGTCGCCGACATTGCCGGCCCTGCCATTTCCCCGGAAGGCCTCGCCAGGATCGCCGCTCTCGATCCGGAAAGCCTGCCCGAATTGCAGCCGACCCGCATCGGCGCCTGCGTCGCCGGCACCGGAAAATTCATCTGCATCGGCCTCAACTATTCCGACCATGCCGCCGAGACCGGCGCGACCGTTCCGCCGGAGCCGATCATCTTCATGAAGGCGACGTCTGCCATCGTTGGCCCGAATGACGACGTGGTCATTCCGCGCGGGTCGGTGAAGACCGACTGGGAAGTCGAACTGGGCGTCGTCATCGGCAAGACCGCGAAATATGTCTCGGAAGACGACGCGATGGATTATGTCGCCGGCTATTGCCTGACCAACGACGTTTCCGAACGCGCCTTCCAGGCCGAGCGCTCAGGCCAGTGGACCAAGGGCAAGTCCTGCGACACCTTTGGCCCGATCGGCCCCTGGCTCGTCACCAGGGACGAAATCCCCAATCCGCAGAACCTCGGCATGTGGCTCACCGTCAATGGAGAGAAGATGCAGGACGGTTCCACCAGGACGATGGTCTATGGCGTCCGTTATCTAGTGTCCTACCTCAGCCAGTTCATGTCGCTGCATCCCGGCGACATCATCTCCACCGGCACCCCTCCGGGCGTCGGCCTCGGCATGAAACCGCAGCGTTTCCTGAAAGCTGGCGAAGTGGTCGAGCTCGGCATCGATGGTCTCGGCACCCAGCGTCAGACCTTCGTCGCCGACATTTAAATAATCGGAGGACTCATGGCCGTCGGCGGCCATGAGTCCTTAACCAGGCTTGGAAGGTGGAACCTTAAGGCTTACATGTCATTCTCAAGACAGCAGAATGATCTGCGGTTTCGCCTTCCTCTTGGCCAATTCAGCCGGTATCCCCATAATGTTGCATCGCAATAGAAAAGTGCCAGCCTACCCTCACTCTGCTCTTGAACCGACCGGTTCGATGTCACTGTCGAATGCGGTGTCGGAAATCACGAAAGGCAGCACCTCGATGTTCTATCAGTTCTACGAGATGAACCACGCCGCGATGGCACCCATCCGGGCCGCCGCGGATGCCATGCACTTCTTCTATTCCAACCCGCTCAATCCGTTTTCCCATACGACGATGGGCCGGACGCTGGCGGCTGGCCTCGAAGTCTTCGAGCGCGTCACGCGCCGCTACGGCAAGCCGGCCTTCGAACTCCCCTTTACCATCGTCGATGGCGAGACTGTCGCGGTGACGGAAGAGATCGTCTGGAACAAGCCCTTCTGCAATCTCCTGCATTTCCGCCGCGATTTGCCCGCCGACCGTGCGCCTGATCAGAAGATCCTGATCGTCGCGCCGATGTCCGGCCACTATGCGACGCTGCTGCGCGGCACAGTGGAGGCACTTCTGCCAAGCGCCGATGTCTACATTACGGATTGGGTCGATGCTCGCGTCGTGCCGATCACCGACGGCCGCTTCGACCTTGACGACTATATCGACTACGTCATCGAGATGCTGCACGCGATCGGCCCCGGCACCCATGTCATCGGCGTCTGCCAGCCTTCCGTCCCGGTGCTTGCTGCCGTTGCGGTGATGGAATCGCAGCGCGACCAGATGGTGCCGGCTTCGATGATCCTGATGGGCGGCCCGATCGATACCCGCATCAACCCGACGGCCGTCAACAAGCTTGCGGAAAAACATCCGATCGAATGGTTCCGCGACAACGTCATCATGAACGTGCCATGGCCGCTTTCCGGGTTCATGCGCCGGGTTTATCCGGGCTTCCTGCAATTGTCCGGCTTCATGTCGATGAACCTCGACCGGCACGTCACCGCCCACAAGGAGTTCTTCCGGCACCTCGTCAAGAACGACGGCGAGTCCGCCGAGAAGCATCGGGAATTCTACGATGAATATCTGGCGGTCATGGACCTGACGGAGGAATTTTACCTCCAGACGGTCGAGACGGTGTTCATCAAGCATTCGCTGCCGAAGGGCGAGATGATGCATCGGAATGTTCCGGTCGATACCAGGCTCATCCGCCAGGTGGCGCTGCTGACCATCGAGGGCGAGAACGACGATATTTCCGGCCTCGGCCAGACCAATGCGGCACAGACCATCTGCCCGAACATTCCCGACGAGATGCGCATGCACTACATGCAGCCGGATGTCGGCCATTACGGCGTATTCAACGGCTCGCGTTTCCGTCGGGAGATCGCTCCACGAATCGTCGAATTTACCCAGAAGCACGCCAGGACACTGGCCAGGAAGACGCCGGTCAAGCGCGTCATCAAGGGCGGCAAGGCTTGATTGATCGCCCGCTGCCCGGTCATCGATCCTCGGGACAGGCCCGGGGATGAAGATTTGGGGCGGGCGCGGCTACTCAGCCTCCGTCATCCTCGGGCTTGACCCGAGGAACCAAGTCGGTCTCATCCTCGATATTTCGCCGATATTTCAGCATTTTCTTGAATTTAATGTTCCGTCTTCTTGAAGGCGGATCATGGGCTCACCAAATCGGAATGAGACGGGCTGGCATGTGGCCACCCGCTGAAACATCAGGGTGTGACCAATGAACCAGTCAGCATTGATTCGTCCGGATTGGACGCCGGCTACCATCGCTCTCATGGTGCTCGGTTTTGTTGTCTTCTGGCCGCTCGGCCTTGCCATGCTTGCCTATATCATCTTCGGTGAAAGGCTCCGCGGCTTCAAGCGCGATGCCAACGACCGCGCCGACCGCATGTTCGCCGGCTGCCGTCGGGCGAAGTCCCGCTACAACACGCATTTCACCACCGGCAACGTCGCCTTCGACGACTGGCGCAAGACCGAGATCGACCGGATCGAGGAAGAGCGCCGCAAGCTCGATGAGATGCGCGAAGAATTCGACAACTATGTCCGCGAGCTTCGCCGCGCCAAGGACCAGGAAGAATTCGATCGCTTCATGCGCGAGCGGCAGAACCGTTCCTCCGGCCAGAACACGGTCGTCGACCTCTAACTCTCTCCATGGATTCACGTGAAACGTGACCTGAAGCCGGCGTCTTTGAGACGCCGGCTTTTTTATGTGAAGGAATCGGCTAGAAAGGCATCATGTTCGCGCTTCTGAAAAAGCCAGTTCGCTCCAAACCGAAACCGCTCGAAACGGTGAAGCGGACCCTTGATGTGGGCGATCGGGCGATGCCGCTGACGATCAGGGAAAACCGCCGCGCCACCCGCATAACGCTCCGGATCGAGCCGGGCGGCCGCGCGCTCAATCTCACCGTGCCGGCGGGCCTGCTGAAACGCGAGATCGATGATTTCCTGGACCGCCATCAGGGCTGGCTGCTGACCAAGCTCGCGAAGTTTTCGGCCGATAACCCCATTCGATCAGGCGGCCGCATCGCCTTTCGGGGCGTTCCCCACCGGATCGAACACACCGGCACTCTCCGCGGCCTCACCGAAGCGGTGCTGATTGACGGCGAGCCGGTGCTGAGGGTCAGCGGCCTCGAGGACCATATGGGCCGCCGGCTTTCTGCGTTTTTCAAGAAGGAAGCACGCAAGGACCTCGAAGTGCTGGTCGCTCGCCACGCTGCTGCCATCCGCAAGCCGATCAAGTCTGTCTCGATGAAGGACACCCGCAGCCGCTGGGGCTCCTGCTCCTGGGACGGGAACCTCAGCTTCTCCTGGCGCATCGTCATGGCGCCGCCTCTGATCATCGATTATCTCGCGGCCCATGAAGTGGCGCATCTGAAGGAGATGAACCACGGCCCGAAATTCTGGGCGCTGTGCAAACAGCTCTGCCCGCGCATGGAAGAAGCCCGCAAATGGCTGAAACAGCACGGCTCGCAGCTGCATGCGATCGATTTCGAGTGACGCGGAGGCATATGGACCCTTGGGTCAAGCCCGAGGATGACGACGTTGGATATTGTGCCCGTTCTCCGCGCAACGTGCAGTTTTCCTCAGTCATCTCCACTTTTTGGTCAGCCGCCGCCTCTCCTCCGTCATCCTCGGGCTTGACCCGAGGATCCACCTCCCGGCACTGATCCCGGTGCATATCTGACACCTCCGCGCCAATCCAATCAAACACTTAACCTCCTTCTCGTCCCCGCCCGCCAAACCCATGCCTACAATCTGCCCGTCCCGTTTCGGCTGCACCGACCCGCATGACCGGCGAGACGGGACCGGTGATCTGGTGGTCTGCCGTCATGCAAGCAGGTCGTCAGGGGCCTGCGCAGAAAATGGTCCCCCTCTCGCCTTGAGGCGGGGCGTGTGTGTGTCGCACACAACCCGGTATGGCATCCGTGCTCATTTCCACGAAGTTAAATTCCATATCGCCGCAGAGGGACCGGAGTTGCGCGGAAAAACACACCGAACGGGACACGTCGCGTGTCACCTAAAACTACTTATTACCAGGCACCCGAGGTGTCCCGGCCGAATTCGAAAATAACCAGGATCACTAAGGCCGCATTCCGTCTGCTATGATTTGCCTCGACTCCGTCGGAATTTCATGTCAATCCGCGCATCATGAAACCTGATATCAAGATCTGCGGGTTGAAGACCCCCGAGGCAGTCGATCGCGCCGTGGCGCGGGGCGCCTCGCATATCGGCTTCATCTTCTTTGCCAAGAGCCCGCGCTATGTCGAACCGGACCTTGCCGGAGACCTGGCCGATCGGGTCCGCGGACGAGTGAAGCTCGTGGCGGTAACCGTCGATGCCGATGACGAGGAGCTCGACGATATCGTCTCGATGGTGCGGCCGGACATCCTGCAACTGCATGGCAACGAGAGCCCGGAACGGGTTCTGCAGGTGAAGGCGCTCTTCGGCCTGCCGGTCATGAAAGCACTTTCCGTGAAGGAAGCCGGCGATCTTGACCGGATTGATCCGTATATCGGCGTCGCCGACCGTTTTCTTTTCGATGCCAAAGCGCCTGCCGGCTCCGAGCTGCCGGGCGGCAACGGCGTTTCCTTTGACTGGAGCCTAATGGCTTCCCTTGACGAGGGCGTGGATTACATGCTTTCGGGAGGATTGAATAAGGATAATGCCGTTCTCGCCCTCAAATCGACGCGGGCAAGCGGTATCGATCTATCGTCCGGCGTCGAAAGTGCGCCGGGTATCAAGGACCTTGGAATGATCGATGCGTTTTTCGATGCCGTCGCGGATGCGGGCCGGAAAAGCGCGTGAGGGAGTAGACAGTGAACGAGACGCCAAAACCCAATTCGTTCCGTTCCGGCCCCGACGAGGATGGCCGTTTCGGTATTTTCGGCGGGCGCTTCGTCGCCGAAACGCTGATGCCGCTGATCCTGGATCTCCAGGGCGAATGGGAAAAGGCGAAGAACGATCCTTCCTTCCAGAAGGAACTGGCCGACCTCGGCACCCATTATATCGGCCGTCCGAGCCCGCTCTATTTCGCCGAGCGCCTGACCGAGCATCTCGGTGGCGCGAAGATCTATTTCAAGCGCGAAGAGCTGAACCACACCGGCTCGCACAAGATCAACAACTGCATCGGCCAGATCCTGCTCGCCAAGCGCATGGGCAAGACCCGCATCATCGCGGAAACCGGCGCCGGCCAGCACGGCGTTGCGTCCGCGACCGTTGCTGCGCGTTTCGGTTTCCCCTGCGTCGTCTACATGGGCGCAACCGATGTCGAGCGCCAGGCGCCGAACGTCTTCCGCATGAAGCTCCTCGGCGCCGAAGTCATTCCGGTGACCGCCGGCAACGGCACGCTGAAGGACGCCATGAACGAGGCCCTGCGCGACTGGGTCACCAATGTCGAGGATACCTATTATCTGATCGGCACGGCTGCCGGCCCGCATCCCTATCCGGAACTCGTCCGCGACTTCCAGTCGGTGATCGGCAAGGAGGCCCGCGAGCAGATTCTTGAAGCCGAAGGCCGGCTGCCGGATATGGTCATCGCTGCCGTCGGCGGCGGTTCGAACGCGATCGGCATCTTCCATCCGTTCCTGGATGATGCGGGCGTGCAGATCGTCGGCGTCGAAGCGGGCGGCCGCGGCCTTCAGGGCGTCGAGCACTGCGCCTCGATCACCGCCGGCGCGCCGGGCGTGCTGCATGGCAACCGCACTTACCTGCTGCAGGATCATGACGGCCAGATCCTCGAGGGCCATTCGGTCTCGGCCGGCCTCGATTATCCGGGTATCGGTCCCGAGCATAGCTGGCTGCACGATATCGGCCGGGCGGAATATGTGCCGATCATGGACCACGAGGCCCTCGACGCCTTCCAGGTCCTGACCCGTCTCGAAGGCATCATCCCCGCGCTGGAACCGAGCCATGCCCTGGCAGAGGTGATCAAGCGAGCGCCAAAAATGCGCAAGGACCAGATTATCGTGATGAACCTCTCCGGTCGCGGCGACAAGGACATCTTCACCGTCGCCAAGATTCTCGGAATGGATATGTGACATGACCGTTCGTATGGACAAACGTTTCGCGGCCGTGAAAGCTGAAGGCCGCCCCGCTTTGGTCACCTATTTCATGGGTGGCGATCCGGATTTCGACACCTCGCTCGGCATCATGAAGGCGCTGCCGGGCGCCGGTTCCGATATCATCGAGCTCGGCATGCCGTTTTCCGATCCGATGGCGGACGGCCCCGCGGTCCAGATGGCCGGTCAGCGCGCGCTGAAGGGCGGTCAGACGCTGTCGAAGACGCTCGATCTCGCAGCCAGGTTCCGCGAAACCGACAACGACACGCCGATCGTCATGATGGGCTACTACAACCCGATCTACGTCTATGGCGTCGACAAGTTCCTGGACGATGCGATCGCAGCTGGCATCGACGGCCTGATCGTCGTCGACCTGCCGCCGGAAATGGATGACGAACTCTGCATCCCGGCGCTCGCCAAGGGCATCAACTTCATCCGCCTCGCCACCCCGACGACGGACGACAAGCGCCTGCCGACGGTTCTCAAGAACACGTCCGGTTTCGTCTATTACGTCTCGATGAACGGCATTACGGGTTCCGCGCTGCCCGACCCGTCGCTGATTGCCGGTGCTGTCAAACGCATCAAGGGGCATACGGACCTGCCGGTCTGCGTCGGTTTCGGCGTCAAGACCGCCGATCATGCCAAGGCGATCGGTGCTTCGGCCGATGGCGTCGTCGTCGGCACCGCAATCGTCCAGCAGATTGCCGGCAGCCTAACCAAGGACGGCAAGGCTGGTCCGGATACCGTCGCCTCGGTCGTGACGCTGGTTCGTGGCCTGGCGACCGGCGTCCGCGCCGCCCGCCTTGTTGCCGCCGAATAGTTTCCCCACATTAGGCTTGGATTCCAACGGGAGTACGCCCAAGTGAACTGGATCACCAATTACGTCCGGCCGCGCATCAACTCCATGCTCGGTCGCCCCAACCGGGACGTTCCGGAAAACCTCTGGATCAAGTGCCCCGAGACAGGGGAAATGGTCTTCCACAAGGACCTGGAAGAGAACAAGTGGGTCATCCCCGCTTCCGGCTTCCACATGAAGATGCCCGCCAAGGCCCGTCTCGTCGATCTCTTCGATGGCGGTGTCTTCGAAGCGTTTCCGCAGCCGAAAGTCGCCCAGGATCCGCTGAAATTCCGCGATTCCAAGCGTTATGCCGATCGCCTGAAGGACAGCCGCGTCAAGACCGAGCAGGAGGACACGATCCTCGCGGGTCTCGGCGAAGTCCAGGGCCTGAAGCTCGTGGCGGTTGTTCATGAATTCAATTTCATCGGCGGTTCGCTCGGCATGGCCGCCGGCGAGGCGATCGTCCGGGCCTGCGAACGGGCCGTGACGGAAAAGTGCCCGCTGGTGATCTTCCCGGCTTCCGGCGGAGCGCGCATGCAGGAAGGCATCCTGTCGCTGATGCAGCTTCCGCGCACCACCGTCGCGGTCGACATGCTGAAGGAAGCGGGCCTTCCTTACATCGTCGTTCTCACCAACCCGACCACAGGCGGCGTCACCGCCTCCTATGCGATGCTGGGCGATGTCCACATCGCCGAACCGGGCGCCGAGATCGGCTTTGCGGGCAAGCGCGTCATCGAGCAGACCCTGCGCGAAAAGCTGCCTGAGGGCTTCCAGACGTCGGAATACCTGCTGGAGCATGGCATGGTCGACATGGTGGTGAAGCGCCACGATATTCCCTCGACGCTCGCCAAGATCCTGAAGATGCTGACGAAACAGCCTGTCCAGGAAGCGCTGCCGGCACCGATCGCGTTGAGCGCCTGAGCGGAAGAGTGCATCGAAAGCCGGAGCGGCGGGAATGACCACCATGAACGAGCCCGTTGTGAGCGCGGCCGAGCGGGAAATTGAGCGGCTGATGACCCTTCATCCGAAGGGCTTCGATCTATCGCTCGACCGGATCACCCGCCTGCTCGAAATTCTGGGCAATCCGCACAGGAAACTGCCGCCGGTCATCCATGTGGCCGGCACCAACGGCAAGGGTTCCGTGACCGCCTTCTGCCGCGCCCTTCTGGAAGCGGGCGGTTATGCGACGCATGTCCATACGTCCCCGCATCTCGTCCACTGGCACGAGCGCTACCGGATCGGCGTCAAGGGCGGCCGCAGCAAGATCGTCGGCGACGCGATGCTTGCGGATGCCCTGCGGCGCATTGCGGCGGCGAATGCCGGCCAGATGATCACTGTTTTCGAAATCCTGACGGCCGCGACCTTTCTCCTGTTTTCCGAGCAGCCGGGCGACGCGGTGATCCTCGAAGTCGGCCTCGGCGGCCGTTTCGATGCCACCAATGTCATTACCGATCCGGCTGTCTCGGTGATCATGCCGATCTCGCTCGATCACCAGGCCTATCTCGGCGATCGGGTCGAACTGATTGCCGCCGAAAAGGCAGGCATCATGAAGCGCGGCCGCCCGGTCGTCATCGGCCATCAGGAATTCGAAGCGGCCCGTGACGTGCTGATATCGACCGCCGAGCGGCTCGGCTGTCCGACCGCCGTCTATGGCCAGGAATTTTCCGCCCATGAGGAATTCGGTCGGCTGATCTATCAGGACGAATTCGGTCTTGCCGACCTGCCCTTGCCGCGGCTGCCGGGCCGCCACCAATATGCCAACGCCGCCGCCGCCATCCGCGCCGTCAAGGCTGCCGGCTTCACCGTCACAGAGGCGATGATGGAAAAGGCCATGGCGACGGTCGAATGGCCGGCCCGCTTGCAGAAGCTGACCGAAGGCGAGCTCTTGGAATATGCGCCGGAAGGCTCCGAAATCTGGCTGGATGGCGGGCACAATCCCGGCGCCGGCGAGGTGATCGCCGAGGCGATGGCGGCTTTCGAGGAACGCCAGGCCCGTCCGCTCTACATTATCGCCGGCATGATCAACACCAAGGATCCGATCGGCTACTTCCGCGCCTTCGCGGATATCGCCGAACACGTCTTTACCGTCCGCATTCGAGGCAGCGAATCGGGGCTCGACCCGGTGGTTCTCGCCCACGCCGCGTTCGATGCCGGCCTGGTGGCCGAACCCGCCGGCTCCACGGCCGAGGCATTGCAGGAAATCACCCGCCGCCAGGTGCCGGGCGCTCCGCCGCCGCGCATCCTGATCGGCGGCTCGCTGTATTTCGCCGGCAATGTGCTTGCCGACAACGGTACCCCGCCGACCTGACTGCAAAGATTGCGACAGACATAGAAAAAGCCCGGCTGCAGGGATGAGCCGGGCTTTTTTATGCGGGCATGCGACTGGAAGTTAGGCGGCGCTGGAAATCCAGGCCGAAAGTGCGGTCTTCGGAGCGGCGCCAACCTTGATGTCGGCGACTTCGCCCCCCTTGAACATGGCAAGCGTCGGGATCGAACGCACGCCGAACTGGGCAGCCAGTTCAGGATTTTCGTCGATGTTCAGCTTGACGACCTTCACCTTGCCGGCAAGCTCGTTCGAAATTTCTTCGAGGCTCGGACCGATCATTTTGCAGGGGCCGCACCATTCAGCCCAGAAATCCACGATCACCGGCTGGGCGGAGTCGAGGACTTCGGCCTGGAAGTTGCTGTTGTCGACTTTTACGGTAGCCATAGGGCTCTCCTTCACGATTCTCTGTTGGTGTAAATGTGAGCCTGCCGCTCAGAGTTTTCAATGGCCGCTATCTCACTTTGTTTTGAGTTCTGCAAGCGAACGTGACAGCAGTTCCGGCGGCAGCGAAACGACCTGCGCCGACTCGGTGTAGACAAGCACGCACTCGAAGTGTTTTGCCGGATAAAGCGGCTTCAGGATCTCGCGATAGATGGCGAGCTGGGCTCGGTGCGAGAGCGGCACGTCCTGCGAAGTCTTCGGGGTGATGCGATTGGTCTTGTAGTCGAGGATGAACACCCGGTCCTCGGTCACCACCAACCGGTCGATGCGGCCGGAAATGGCGTAGTCGCGTCCCTCCAGCACCAGCGTGCCCATGATCGACACTTCCGACTGGCTTCGCTCGGAAAAGATCGGCCCAAGTTCGGCATGCGCAAGCACCGACATGACGCTGGCGACCAGCTTTTCGCGCTCCCCCGCCGGCCAGAAACGGGCCGCGCGATCCGCGTACCGCCGGGCGGCGGAGGCACGCTCGGCCTCGGGAAAATCTGTCAGCATCTGCAGCATGCGGTGAACCAGTTTACCCTTCTGCAGCGCCAGCCCCGCGCCTTGCGTCTGGTCGCCGAACAACGGCGAGGTGATGATCAGATCGTCCGCGTCATCGTCGATCATCGTTCCGGCACCGGATGGGCTGAGCGGTCGCGGTAGCATCTTCTGGGCGGGCACAGGGCGGGAGAGGGCTTGCGGCAGCGCTTGCTTGCCAGCCGGTGCCGTCTCCCTGTGCGCGGCTTTCGGCGCCTGGCCGGGGGCGGCCGGAAGCCGCCACCTGAAGCCACCCCATTCGCCATCGGCCCCGTGAAATTCCGCCGGGCTGCAATGATGCTCGTCAGCGGCAAGCGCCTTGGAAATCATCGACTGCCAGGTATCCGGATTATCGATCTTGCCGCGATAACCGCAGACGATCAGCCGGTCCGCGGCCCGCGTCATGCCGACATAGAGCAGCCGGCGATATTCTTCCTCGGTGGACGTCCGGATCCGGTCGTCATCGGCTGATGTCATCGCATTGGTCAGCATCTTGCCCGGCACCCAGGCCGGCACATCCTCGCCGCCGATCCGCAGCAGCCGGAATTTCGGCACATGCGAGGAGATGAACGCTTTCGAGCCGCTGTCGACGAGAAACACGACCGGCGCTTCCAGCCCCTTGGAAGCGTGCACGGTCATGATCCGCACCTCGTTACGGCCGCCGTCCTGCTCGCGCTTCACCTCCGGCGATTCGATCTCCAGCGTCGAGATGAAGGCCTGCAGGCCGGGCAATCCGCTGGTCTCGTGGTCGAGCGCGAAGGTCAGGAACTCGTCGAGAATGTCGCCCGCCTCGGTGCCGAGCCGGCCAAGGAATTTTCGCCGCCCGCCCTGCGCCCCGAGAATCCGGGCAAACAGATCGTGCGGGCTGAGCTGTCGCGACAGGGCAAGCAGGTGCTGGAGCCGGTCGGCCGCATCGCGGAACCGGAGCGGTTGTTCCTCGCCCAAACGGTTGAGCTGCGCCCAGGCGCTCGTATTCTCCGCCCGCCGCGCCGCGACTTCGAAGACGTCTTCTTCGGAGAGATTGAAGAGCGGGCTTTTCAGCAGCGCGGCCAGCGAAAGATCGTCCTGCGGCAAAAGCAGAAAACGACCGAGCGCCAGAAGATCCTGCACGGCGATATGGCTCGTCAGCCGCAACCGGTCGGCACCGGCGACGGGAATGTTGTCGCGGCGTTTCAGTGCCCGGGTCAGCGCGTTGACGAAGGCGTCACGTTTTCTGACCAGGACGAGGATATCGCCGGCCTCGATCGGCCGTTCGACGCCCTTCTCGATAATCGTTTCCTTGCCGATCATCTCGTCGATCCGGTTGGCAATCCGGCTTGCCAAAATGGCTGACGGCGCCTTGTCGGGCGTCGAATCGAACGGCGCGGTCCAGTCCTCCTCCTGCTCGGAGACTTCGGGCACGACCACGTCCCAGAGATCGACGGCTCCGGGATGACCGATCCGGTTGGAGCGGTGTTGCACCGGCTCGCCAAGCGCGCTGAGGCCTCGAAAATTCTCCTCCAGCGAAAACACCTGGTCGACGGCCGCGAGCACATCGGCGGTGGAGCGGAAGGAGAGCGGCAGCCGCACCGGATGGAAAGCCTGGCCGCTGGCCCGCACCCGCTTTTCCGTCTCGCTTCTTTCCTCGGCGAAGCGCTCCGGGCGTGCCCCTTGGAAGGAATAGATCGACTGTTTTTCGTCCCCGACCGCAAAGATCGTGCGGCGGGTCTCGCGAGCGCTGGCACCGGAATAGAAATCCTCGGCCAGCGACTTGATCACCGTCCACTGGATCGGGCTCGTATCCTGCGCTTCGTCGACGAGAATGTGGTCGATGCCCTGGTCCAGCTTGTAATGCACCCAGGCCCCGACGCCGTCGCGGGTCAGAAGATCGGCGGTCCGGGCGATCAGGTCCTCGAAGTCGAGCAGGCTGCGCTGTTTCTTCAGGTCCTCGTAGTCGTCGTTGAGGCGTTGCGCCAGCGTCAGCGCCGCCTTGGTGGCGAGGAACATTCTGACCAGCCGCAGCCGGTCGCGGCAGGCGACGACATGGGCTCGAGCGGTGGCCACGGCATCGGCCAAGTCCGGTGCCGTCGTTGTCATCGCCTTGGCGATCAGCGAACTGTCGGCCTTCGGCTTGCCCTCGCGGGTGAGAAAGATCTGGTCGAGATGCTGGGCTCGCTTCAGGACATCCGGTTCCTTGGCGGCCAGCCGGAGACCGTAGGCCACGTCCGTGACCTTCTGCCCACCCTTCTGGTCGGCGAGCGCCAGATAGAGATCGAGCGTCAGGCCGGAAAGCCCGGGCAGGGGCCAGTAGCCGGCTGCGATACTGTCTTCCGTGTCGGCCGGACCGAGCCCCAGGGCGCGCTTCAGTTCGACGCCGATGCCGCCGTGGCGTTCGGCATGGGCAATGAAACGGCGGATGGCGGTACGGTTGGCAATGATATCGCCGAGCAGCGTTTCGAGCCCGAACTCGTCGCCGAGATCCAGCACATGGGCAAAAGCTTTGGCGAGCTCCGGATCGTCTTCAGCAGACGTCGCGGTCAGCAGCGAACGGCGTGCGTCGGCAAGCAGGGCGGAGGCGGCGCGGTCGTCGAGCACCGAAAAATGGCCGGCGACATTGGCTTCGAGCGGAAACTGGTGCAGCAGCGCTTCGCAGAAGGCATGGATGGTCTGGATCTTCAGCCCGCCCGGGGTCTCCAGCGCCTTGGCGAACAGCCGTCGGGCTTCGGCAATCTTCAGCTGGCCCGGCTCTGCGCCCTCGATGCCGGCGATCCGCTTGCGCAATTCGTCGTCGGACAGCACCGTCCATTCCGACAGCCGCTGGAAGACGCGGTTCGACATTTCCGATGCCGCCGCCTTCGTATAGGTGAGGCAGAGGATCGAGGAGGGCCGGCAGCCGGCGAGCAGCAGCCGGATTACCCGCTGGGTCAGCACATGTGTCTTGCCAGAGCCGGCATTGGCTGAAACCCAGGCGGAACTCACCGGATCGGAGGCAAGCGATTGCTGCACCGTCGTCCAGTCGATCCACGTGATCGGATCGTCGCCCTCGGGAGCCAGGTCACTCATCGGTTTCCGCCTCCTCGTCGTCGGCCGTCGACCATTCGGCCACGCGGGCGAGGTGGTCGTATTCGCCGCCGAAATCCGTCTGTGCCATCGGCACAAGCCGCGATGCGAAGCCGGCTTGCCCATTGCGCAGCGTGATGACGAACCGGGTCAGCTGTTCGAGCGCTTCTTCGGCCAGATCGAGCGCCGATTTCGGCTGGCGTTTGGCCGTCGCGCTCGAACCCTCGTTGTTGACCTTGTCCTCCCGGAAACGGTCACCGGGACGCAGCCGGACATAAAGCAGCTTGTCGGGCGTCAGCGAACCCGCGCCCTTGAACGCTCCGGCCTTGAGGGCAGCCGCCTCGAGCCCAAGCTGCGGATCGAGCAGCGCCCGCGCCTGCGAAACCGATGGGCTGAGACCGGTCTTGTAATCCACGAGATCGGCAAGCCCTGAACCCTTTATGTCGATCCGGTCGGCAATGCCGGTAACGCGAATGCCGGCCGGCTCGACCTCCCAGCCCGCGCCGACTTCCGTCATCGTCTGGCGGATATCCGGCGCGCGTTCGACCTCCCAGTCCAGGAAGGCGCGAGCGACTTCCGCAAATCGCGGGCGCCAGACGCGGTCGATATGAGTTGGCAGCTGTTCCGCGTCGAACAGTTCCTCGGTGATCCGTCGCATCGCCTCTCTGGCGGCCGGCGTACCCGGTTTGTGGCCTTCGCGGGTATAGCGGTCGATGATCGCGTGGTAGAGTGTGCCGCGTTCGGAAGCGCCCGGATCGCGGTTGAAGGGATCGAGCGGATCGAGCTTCAGGATGCGACGGGCGTAGATCGAATAGGGGTCGCGGCGCAGGCGGCCCACCTCGCTGAAGGAGTATTTTTTCGGCTGCAGATCCGCCGGTGGTTTCGGGGCCGGGCGCTTGGCGACCGGCTGGTTTTCGCCGGCATCGATCATCGACGCCCAATCGCGATACTGATTGCCGCGCGCCTTGAGCTCGTCCGCGAACTGCTTTCCGCCGAGCGCCAGCAGCCTCTGCAGCCAGCGCGAGGCGACCGTCGGCGTCGACCCTTGCCGCGTCGAGCGCGACAGGATGAGATGCCGGGTGCCGCAGGCCATTTCGAAATCGTGGGCAAGCTGGCCGATCCGGCGTTCCGGCGGCTCCAACCCCATGTCGGTTTTCATGGTGCGGGAGAGAAACGGGTTGTTGACCGTCTGGCCAGGCCAGGAACCTTCGTTGAGCCCGCCGAGGATCATCGTATCGACCCTTTGCAGCCGGGCTTCGAGCGTGCCGAAGATGAAGATGCGCGGATGGCTGAGCGAGCGGGGTTTGACCGCCTCGCCGGTCGTCAGCGCCATGACGATATCGATCCATTGCGGACCGTCTGCTTCCATCTGCCCGTCGGTTTCTATGACCTCGGAGAGCAATCCCGCCAGTCTTTCGCCGGCTTCTCCGGACCAGAGCGTCGCCAGGTCTCCCCGCTCGTCCACACAAAGGGCTTCGAGAGCGCGGCCGGTGCGTTCGGCCCAGTCGGACAGCGGAAGCTTTGCGGTGAGGCCACGTCCATCCGGCCGGCGGCGGACGAGGGCGGACGCGAGCGGCTCGACGGCCTTCGCCAATCTCCGGGCCAGATCACGAGCCCTGTCGGCGGCATCTGATGGCAGCGACAGCCGCCAGTGCGGCGCATGCCTGTCTTCGAGCTGCGCGGCAAGCTGGATCTCCAGCAGCGGCTCCAGCGCTGAAATGTCCATGTCGCCGAGACCGCCGCGCAGCGCCAGGATTTCGAGCGCTTCGACGGCCGACCGCAGGTCCGCCGCCGGCAGGCCGAGGCGCAGGAGCGGATGTTTGATCAGCGCGACGATTGCCACCGGATCGCCGGGCCGCAGCGTCGCTTCGAGGAGAAGCTGGGTCAGCGTGCCCTGCGGCGTGCCGGACAGCGGCGAACCGGCTGAATCGTCGGCGAGCAGGTCGAAACGGGAAAGCTCGGCGGTCACCCGGCGGGCAAGCGCACGATCCGGCGTGATCAATGCCGCCTGGGCCTCGCCGCCGTCTTTGCCCGGTTGTTCGAGCGCCAGGCGGAGCGCGATGGCAATCGCCACGGCCTCTTCGCGTTCATTCGAAGCCTCGATCAGCGAGACATCCGCGAAGGCACGGGCAAGCAGGCTGGGATCGGCGCTATCCCGCCACGTGCTCCAACTGTCCGTTGCCTTGGCGGGTACGAGGGCCTGGGACAGCGTGGCTGCGCGGAACGCGATGTCGTCCGGAACCTCACCCAGCATGTCCACCTCTTCCCGCGTGATGCCGAGTTTCTTGAGCAGCCGAGACAGGCCGAATTGCGAATGGCTGCGGCTGGCAGGCTCGGGTTTCCCGTCAAAGGCCTCTTCGCCGATCATTGCCCACTGGTCCGCCGGCATCGAAAGGTCGAGGCCCGGCAATATGACGGTGCCGTTCGGCAGGTCGGAGATCGCGGCAATCAGGTCGGCAGCGGCCGGCACGGACCCCGTCGAACCCGCAACGATCACCGGACCCTTGTGGTCCCTCAAGGAGATCCGCCGGGCCTCCCCGCGCAGGATCGCCGCCTGGTGCTTTGCCGGCGAAGAACGGCGCAGTTCTTCGAGCCGCAGCGGCCAGAAGGCGCTGGCGATCGACAGGAACTCGGCGGTCAGCTGCCACCAGAGTGCATGTTCGCCGGTATCGAGTTTTTTGAGATCGGCCCAATCGCGCTCTTCGGTTTCGACGGCGTCGATGAGTTCTGCCAGCGCGCGGGCGAGCCAGATGGCATCGGCGGGGCTGGCAGGCGCCACCAGCGGCGATTCCGAATGGACGTCGAGCACGATCTTCGGAAGCTGGTTGCGCCAGGCAAGGATCAGCCGGCCGAGTTCGAGCAGGCGGGCGGTGCCGCCGATCGGCAGCGCGAGGTCCATTTCCTCCGGCGCCACGAGGTCGAAATAACCGCTGTCGTCGTCAGTCTCGCCGAGTGGCCGGATGACCGGCAGGATCGCCGAACGGCCGCCGAGCAGGTCGACGAATTCCGAGCGCAGCACGCGGGCCGAGCGCCGCGTCGGCACGTAGATGGTTACGTCCGCGAGCGAAAGCGGGTCGGTCGGATCGTAACGAAAAGTCTCGTTGAGCCGGCCGTCGCAGAGCGCGGCTGCCACGGTCTTGAGGAACGGCGCTCCGGCGGGGATAGAGAAGACCCGCTTCCGGCCGGAGGACGTGGTCATGCCTCCACCGGATAGCGCGCGATCACCGCTTCGGCTTCCGGAAGCGCCTCGGGCGTGCCGACGGTGATCCAGTGTCCGTCGAGCATCGTGCCGTAGAGCCTGCCCCGGGCGATCGCCTTGTCGAAATAGATATTGATGTTGAAGGCGTCGGACGGCGCGTCGTCGAGGAAGGACGGGTTCATCGCAAAGGCGCCGGCATAGACGACCGGGTTGGCCGGATTGTCGCGGTAGCGCCTCAATCGGCCATCCGCGTCCATGCCGAAATCGTTGATGCCGTTATGCCCGGTCGTATCGCCGATCCGGACGCAGAGCATCGCGATGTCCATGCGCTCGGGATCGAAGAACTGGGCGAGATGCTGCAGGTTGGTGGGTCTGCCGGGAATCTCGCCGATCCAGAAAAGATCGGCGTTCATGACGAAGATCGTGCTGCGGTCGAGGAGTTTCAGCCCCTTCACGATGCCGCCGCCATTGTTCATCAGCGCATCGCGCTCGTCGGAGACGAGGATTTCGAGGCCCCTATAGGCTTTGAGATGCGCCTCCATCTGGTCGGCGAAGTGGTGCACGTTGACGACCGCGCGTTCGACGCCGGCTTCCTTCAGCGAATCCAGCACGTAGTCGATCATCGGCTTGCCGGCGACGGGCACGAGCGGCTTCGGCATCGTGTTGGTGATCGGCCGCATGCGGGTGCCGAGCCCTGCGGCAAGCACCATCGCCTGTTTGATGGGGGCCTGTTGAATGGTCATCGGAAACCGTATTTATGATTCGGGCAGATCTATTCCAGCCCGGCGACACCAATCGCGCAAGGGGGTGAGCACATCATGCTTGAGCGCCGTCGCGAGATGGCGGAGCGTCCGCGGCATGTGCTTCAGATAGCCCGGCTTTCCGTCCCGCTGCAAGAGCCGCACCCAGAGACCGGCAAGTTTGCAATTGCGCTGCGCCGCCATGATCGCCCAGGCTTTCAGGAACGTGGGCTCGTCGAAGGCTCCGAGTGCGCGGCGGAGCGTCACGTAATCCAGCATCAGCTGGTCGGCGAGCGCCTTCGGGATGTCGACGCGCGCATCCTGGACGATCGAGGCGAGGTCATAGGCGGTCGGGCCGATCATCGCATCCTGGAAATCGATCAGGCCGACGCGGCGCACGCCCGATTCATGGGGCCGCCAGATGATGTTCGGCGAATGGAAATCGCGCAGCAGCAGGTTCTTCTCGACGCCGACGAGCTCGCAGACCAGGTTGTCCCAGATCTCCAGGTATTCCTGCCGTTCCTCGTCGGTCGCCGGCGTGCCGCGCTTCCAGGGCAGGTGCCAGTCGATCAGAAGCCGGGCTTCCATCTTCATCGCCGTCGGATCGAAATCGGGAATGTGATGGATATGCCCGTCGCCGACCGGCAGGTCCTGGCGCATCTCGTGGCTGTGCAGGAAGGCGAGGCAGACGATGCTCTCCCGGTAACGCTCGGCGATGGGATTGCCGTCTTCGTCGACGGCACCTTCGTCGCCGAGATTTTCGATCAGCAGGATGCCCTGGTCGTAATCCACATGCAGCACTTCCGGTGCCGCCAGTCCCAGTCCGCGCAGATATTCGTCGATCGCCACGAAGGGGTAGGGGTCTTCGGCGAGATGCGCGACCTTGGGATAGGGCTTTCCGTCGAGAACCGGCGGGCCTTGTGCCGGGCGCGGCCAGTCCATCAGGATCAGCGTTTCGCCAGTTGCGATCGTCACGCTCTCATAGGCGCGTGTCGAAGCGTCGCCGGTGAGGAACCGCCGCCGGGCGCCGGCATAGCCGTGGCTGTCGAGGAATTCCCGGATCGCCAGCACGCGGCGGATCCGCTGCATCTGCGCGTCCGGTGCGGTGATCGTCGCGGTCCGGCCGTTGCCGTGCTGTTCGAGCCGGAGCTGGATGCGGGTCTGCGGCAGCAGGTCGTCGGCGACCTCAGGCCATTCCACCAGACAGATGCCGTTGGAAAGCGCCTCGTCGAAACCAAGCTCGTCCAGTTCGGAGGAATCACCAAGCCGATAGAGATCGAAATGCGAGACCGGAATGCGCAGCTCGTAGCTCTGCACCAGCGTGAAGGTCGGGCTCGGCACTTCGAGCTCGCCGTCATCCGCAAGCGCGCGCAAAAAGGCCCGGGCGAAGGTGGATTTGCCGGCGCCGAGATCGCCGGAAAGGGCGATCCAGTCGCCCTTGTTCAGCGCCAATGCAAGGTCTTCGCCGAGGCGGATCGTTTCGGCCTCGTCGGCAAGTGTCAGGGTAAAAGTTGCCTCACCACTCATTCGGCGGCGACGGACCGCGCTGTCGTGCCGCTCGGAATGCGGCACGTAACCGTGGTTCCCTGGCCGGGCTTGCTGTCGATCGCCACATCGCCGTGATGGAGCGTCACGAAGCTCTCGACGATCGAAAGACCAAGGCCTGCACCGGAGCGCTTGCCGCCCTTGGCATTGGCCGAGAAGCGGTCGAACACGGTTTTCAGGATGTCTTCCGGGATACCCGGACCCTTGTCGGTCACCGAGAAGAACACGTCGCTATGGGTGCGCCAGCAGTTGAGCGTGATGGCGGAGCCGTCCGGCGCAAAATTGGTGGCATTGGTGAGCAGCTTGATGAGGATCTGCTTCAGCCGCTGCTGGTCGGCGACGATCGTGCCGAGTCCGGCCGGTGCGGTGATCGCCAGCGTCACGCCGTTCTCGTGCAGCCGGTCGGCGATCTGCATCGCCACGTCGTCGAGGAGCTCGTCGATCGACATTTCCGAGTAGTTGAGCTGCATGATGCCGGCATCGACGGTCGCCAGATCGAGGATGTCGTTGACGATCGTCAGCAGCACCGAGGAGGACGTCGAGATATGGTCGATATATTCGGCCTGCCGGTCATTTAGCGAACCGATGCCCGGCGTCTTGAGGAGGTCGGTGAAGCCGATGATGTTGGTCAGCGGCGAGCGCAGTTCGTAGGAGACGTGCTGAACGAAATCGTTCTTGAGTTCGTCGGCCTTCTGCAGCGCCTCGTTCTTTTCCTTGAGCGCCCGTTCCGCCCTGGCGCTCGCCGTCATGTCGACGAAGGTCAGCATCGTCTGGGCGTTCGGCAGCGGCGTCACGGCGTAATCGAGGATCAGGCCGGAATAGAGTTCGAACGTGCCCTGCAGCGAGGGGCGCTCGTCATCGAAATTGGTCAGCATCTGGCCGAAGCGGCGCCAGCCGTCCGGTTTGTCATAGGACGGCGCGCAAGCCGTCTCGATGGCCTTGATATGGGTGCCGGGCTTGGATTCCTCGGCGGTGATGCCCCAGAGCGCCCGGAAGGCGGGGTTCGACAGGCGGATGCGTCCGTCCGGTCCGAAGACGGCGACGCCTTCGGACAGATGATCGATGGTTTCGCCCTGAACCTGGACCAGCGTGTTGTAGCGGGTCTCGAGATCCACCTGTTCGGTGAGGTTTTCGAACACCCAGGTGGCGCCACCCTGCGGATGCGCGGTGGCAATGACGCGCAGCGTCTGGCCGTTCGGCAGGTGCCAGAGGTCGGTCTGGGTATCCGGAGACTGGTAGACGGAAAGCGCCGTCTCCTTCCAGCTCCGCCAGCTGAGCTGTTCCGGCAGCTTGCCGTCGCTTCTCAGTTTGTCGAGCAGTTCGCTATTGTCCGGCCTCTGATCGAGGAAGGGTAGGGTCAGGCCCCAGAGTTGCACGAAGGCCTGGTTGTAGAACTGCAGCCGGCGGTCGCCGTCGAAAATCGCGACGGGTGTTGCCAGATGATCGAGCGTTTCCGCGTGGCTCTTGAGCGTCCGCTTCAGTTCCTCGCGCACCGCTTCCGCCTCGGACACGTCGATCGCAATGCCGGTAGAGCCGCCGGGAACCACGACATCGACCACATCGAACATGGTGCGGTTGCCATGCACCACCGTGGAAATCCGATCATGGAAAGGCGAGGTGGACGTCGCGGTCGCCCGGATCTTTTCGCGGGCGATCGAGCCCAGAAATTCGCGGTTTTCTTCGATGGCCCGCGCCGGGGTCGAAGCCTCCACGGCATCGCCATAGGCGTGGTTCACCCAGGTGAGCTTGCCTTGCGAATCGCGGCGCCAGACCGGCTGCTCGATGGCATCGAGCAGCGAGTGGAACAGCATGATCGAATTCGTCAGCCGCTCGCGCTCGATCTTCAGCTCGGCGAGTTCGGCCCGCAGGTTGTTGAGTGCGATGAAACGGACGAAGGCCTTGCCGCCCGAAACCCGGCCTTGCACTTCCAGGATCTCGTCACGATTGGTCTCGACAACCATATCGAAGGAGCAGGCTTCGCCCCGCAGCAGTTCGATCGATTTTTCGAGTTCGCCGGCCGAGCTGCCGCGCATCCAGCGGCCGAAGGCGAGAAATTCGCGGTCCTGCTGCGGCGCGCCGGTTTCCGCCGGCAGCTGGCCGAGGAATTCGGGCTTCGAGGAACCGCTTTCCCACACGACGATCCGCCGGTTCTTGTCGGCGATCAGGGCTTCGAACTTGGAAATCCGCTGCTGCGCGTCAGAAAGGGCGCTGCGCATTTCCTGTGTTTCGGCTTCCATATTGCCGCGCTGGCGCACCAGCCAGATGGCGGAAAACAGGGCGGCACCCAGCGCGCCCATCACCAGCGATGAAACGATGACTTCCGTCGAGGAAAACAGGCGGACGGCTGCATTGCCCGACTGCTGCGCAAGCGCCGCGGTCGCCAGCCCGGAAAGAGCGGTGCCCGAAAGAAAAGCACTGCCGAACAGCGCCAGACGGCGAAGTCCTCCAACGGTCGCATTGCCGTTCGCAGGCCTCGAAACGAAACGTAAAGCCGGAGCGTCCGCTCCGCCGCAAAGGGGATCGGCCCGTTCTGACGAGCTCATTTTTTTTACCGACATATCCGGTCTGTCTCCGTCCAATTGCCGCTCATCGACAAGACATACCACATCACGCCTTGCCCGTAGCCGGACGGCTCCCAATCAGATGGTGGGAGCGCGACGATGTCCGAAAACCGCTGGCGGCTTTCGGCATCACGCTCCATGGAAGGCGCGAATCAAGTTCTAAAACAATACTTGCTTAGGGAATCGCCGGGAAGGGCGGCGCCTAAAAAAGAAGCCGCAGCCTTTGTCAAGGCTGCGGCTACCATATCTTGTGGATTAACCGGCTATTGATCAGTACCGGTAGTGTTCGGCCTTGAACGGACCCGTCTGCGGGACGCCGATATAGGCGGCCTGCTCGTCGGAGAGTTCCGTCAGCTTCACGCCGAGCTTGGCGAGATGCAGGCGGGCGACCTTTTCGTCGAGGTGCTTCGGCAGGATGTAGACGTCGTTCTTGTACTCGCCCTGCTTGGTGAAGAGCTCGATCTGGGCCAGCGTCTGGTTGGTGAACGAAGCCGACATCACGAAGGACGGATGGCCGGTGGCGTTGCCGAGGTTGAGCAGGCGGCCTTCCGAGAGAAGGATGATGCGGTTGCCCTTGGGGAACTCGATCATGTCGACCTGCGGCTTGACGTTGGTCCACTTGAGGTTCTTGAGCGCCGCGACCTGGATCTCGTTGTCGAAGTGGCCGATATTGCCGACGATCGCCATGTCCTTCATCGCACGCATGTGGTCGATGCGGATGACGTCCTTGTTGCCGGTCGTGGTGATGAAGATGTCGGCGCTGTCGACGACGTCTTCGAGGACGACGACTTCAAAGCCGTCCATGGCAGCCTGCAGGGCGCAGATCGGGTCGACTTCGGTGACCTTGACGCGGGCGCCGGCACCGGCAAGCGAAGCGGCCGAACCCTTGCCGACGTCACCGTAACCACAGACGACGGCAACCTTGCCGGCCATCATCACGTCGGTGCCGCGGCGGATGCCGTCGACCAGCGATTCCTTGCAGCCGTACTTGTTGTCGAATTTCGACTTGGTGACCGAGTCGTTGACGTTGATCGCCGGGAAGGGCAGCAGGCCCTTCTTGGAGAGTTCGTAAAGGCGATGCACGCCCGTCGTGGTTTCTTCGGTAACGCCCTTGATCGCGTCGCGCTGCTTGGTGAACCAGCCAGGCGAAGCCTTGAGGCGCTTCTTGATCTGCGCGATGAGGATTTCTTCTTCTTCCGACGTCGGGTTCGAAAGAACGTCCTCGCCGGCTTCGGCACGGGCGCCGAGCAGGATGTACATGGTGGCGTCGCCGCCGTCATCCAGGATCATGTTGGAGAGGCCACCATCGGCCCACTGGAAGATCTTGTCGGTATAGTCCCAGTACTCGGTCAGCGATTCGCCCTTGACGGCGAAGACCGGGATGCCGGCGGCGGCAATTGCCGCGGCAGCATGGTCCTGGGTCGAGAAGATGTTGCAGGACGCCCAGCGGATTTCCGCGCCGAGTTCCCGAAGGGTCTCGATCAGAACGGCCGTCTGGATGGTCATGTGGAGCGAACCCGAGATACGGGCGCCCTTCAGCGGCTTCGTCGTGCCGAATTCTTCGCGGCACGACATCAGGCCCGGCATTTCGGTTTCTGCGATGTCGAGCTCCTTGCGGCCGTAGGCGGCAAGATTGATATCCGCGACGACATAATCCTTCTCAGTGCTCATAAAGCTCTCCATGTTCGGTGGTGCCCTCTCCAGCGGAGGTACCGCCGGAGGTGGCAAGACCCGCTTTGGGCAAGCGGAAACTGGCCAGCGGTTTAGCAGGCTTCCTGCAAGCTGGCAACGGGGATATAAAGAAGTCTTTATATGTTTATGTCAGTGCAAGGCTAAGTCGCGGACGCGTCAGGCTTCTTCGCCGAACTTGTTGGCGACGAGCTCTTCCAGTGCGGTCAATGCTTCCTCGGCCTGACGGCCTTCGGCTGAGACTTCGATCGTGCAGCCGGTGCTGGCGGCAAGCATCATCAGGCCCATGATCGAGGTACCGCCGACGGTCGTTCCGTCCTTGGAAACGGTAATCCGCGCATCGAAGCTTTCCACCATCTGCACGAACTTGGCCGAGGCGCGCGCATGCAGTCCACGCTTGTTGACGATCAGGAATTCACGGGGAGAGGGAGATGACATCCGGTCTGGGTTCTCATTTGCCGCTGAGGACGCGGCTTGCGACATTGATGTATTTGCGACCGGCTTCGGAGGCTTCGGCGAGTGCCTTGTCCATGTTGTTGTCGCTGCGCACGCCGGCAAGCTTGATCAGCATCGGCAGGTTCATGCCGGCAATGACCTCGATCCGGCCGCTTTCCATGACGGAAATGGAAAGGTTGGAAGGCGTGCCGCCGAACATGTCCGTCAAAATGATGACGCCATGGCCTTCATCGGCATTGGTGACGGCATCGACGATATCCTGCCGCCGCTGATCCATGTCGTCCTCGGGACCGATCGATACGGTTTCGATGAATTTCTGAGGCCCGACGACATGCTCCACCGCATGACGAAATTCCTCAGCCAGCTTGCCATGGGTGACAAGCACTAGTCCGATCATGAAAACTGCCCCCTGCTATGGAAACTCGGCGCCAATATCGCATTGCAATAAGGCGGTCCAGCGGTGGGATGCCATCTTCTCCAAGTAGACTTGAAGTTCAAGTCAAAAAATCAGGCTTCGGGATGATCAAAACGGCATCTCGCCGTGAAAATCAGGCGCGATTGCCGCCAGAATGCCCAAAGGGTCCGGTGCGCCGCGCCATATCCGCACAAGTGGAAGGTCGCCGAGACCGGGGATCGGGAAGCGTTCGTTTTCCGGCGGAAGCCTTTCATCTTCGGGCAGGGAGATGATTTCGACCGCAAGGTCCAGCGCCGCGGCGGAGAGGCTTTCAACACGGGCGATGCCGCTTCCGCGCAGTTCGATGAGGCCGGCGATCGGTTCCGGCCGGCTGGCGAGCAGATGATCGCCGTGGCGTGAGACGAGCACCCGATCGTCGGCCACCAGGGCCGCGAAAGCGCCCTGGCGCCGGGCAGCAGTGATGCAGGTGAAGGCAAGCATGGATTTGCCGCTGCCGGACGGCCCGGTGAAGAGGAGGCCCCTGGTGCCGATGACGATCGCGGTCGCATGGATATTGACCGGCGTCGGGCTCATTGGTCCTCGCCGCCCGGCAGCGACAGCGTGAAGCGCGCCCCGGTCATGGCACCCGTCTTGGCGTCGTGCACGTTCTCCGCCTTCAGCGAGCCGCCATGGGCCTCGGCGATCTGCCGGCTGATCGACAGGCCGAGCCCGGAATTCTGGCCGAAACTTTCGCCGTCCGGCCGGTCCGTATAGAAGCGTTCGAAGATGCGGTCGATATCCTCTGCCTGGATGCCGGGACCGTTGTCCTCCACCGTCACGATCACGCGGTCCCTGGCGTGGGACAACCGGATGGTGATGCGGCCGCCCTTCTCGGGCACGAAGGATCGGGCGTTCTCGATGAGGTTGGTGATGATCTGGCCGAGACGAAGATCATGGCCGTTGACCAGGAAGGCCGAGCGGTTGCCGGCCTTGTTGTCCACCGTGAGACTGATTTCCACCGGCTTGCGGCCGCTGCGGATCTGCCGGGAAATATCCACCAGATTGCCGAGCAGGTTTTCCATGTCGACCGGCGTCGAATCCTCCCGGGCGAGCTCGGCATCCAGCCGCGAGGCATCGGAAATGTCGCTGATCAGGCGGTCGAGACGGCGCACGTCGTGGAAGATGATTTCCGTCAGCCGCTGTTTCGACTCCTCGGACTTTGCCAGCGGCAGGGTCTCGACGGCGCTGCGAAGCGAGGTCAGCGGGTTCTTGAGTTCGTGGCTGACATCCGCCGCGAAACTCTCGATCGCATCGATGCGGTCGTACAGCGCGTTGGTCATTTCGCGAAGCGCGATCGAAAGATTGCCGATTTCGTCCTGGCGATAGGAGAAGTCCGGAATTTCCTCGCGCTGCTTGGCGCCGCGCCGCACGCGGATTGCCGCCGCCGCCAGTCGCCGCAGCGGATTGGCGATGGTCGAGGAGAGCAGCAGCGAGAGCAGGATATTGACCAGTGTCGCGACGCCGAAGACGCGCATGATCGCCAGCCGCTCCGCATGCACGATCTTGTCGATGTCGCCGGCCTGGGTCGACAGGAGAAGCACGCCGAGCACGGCGCGAAAACGCTGGACCGGCACGGCGACGGAAACGATCAGCTCGCCGCGGTCGGTAACCCGCACGAGCGCGCCCCGCACGCCGGTCAGCGCATTCATCACCTCCGGATAGATCGAACCATCGCCGCCTGGCGCCTCCCTGTAGACCGGCAGGTTGCCCGGCTGCAGCAGGCGGTTGATGAGGCCCGCAAACCAATCGCTCCAGGTCTGTGATTCGTTTTCCACCGGCGGCAGGTCGAAACGCAGCACCTGCCCGCGCGAATAGAGATGGCGTGAATCGAGCAGCAGGTTGGCGTCGGCATCGAAAATCCGGGCGCGGGTGCGGGTCGGCGAAATCAGCCGCCTGAGGACCGGGGCGATGCGCTCGGGATCGATCGGGAAATCGAGGTCCTCGTCGTTCGGCACCGGCGTGATGCTCTGTCCGGCCTGCAGTTCGAGGAGTTTCTGGGGGTCGATAGTGATCGAGTTGGTATCGACCGAGGCCGAAGCGGAAATTGCGCCGGCGATGATCTCGCCCTGCGTCAGCAGGCTCTCGACGCGTGCGTCGATCAGCCCCTCGCGGAACTGGTTGAGGTAGAGAATGCCGGCGACCAGCACGACCGTCGCGGCGATATTGAAGAACAGGATGCGGCGGGTAAGGCTCGAAAAGACCGCGTGGCCGAACACCCGCCGAATGAGCGTGAAGGGGCGCGACCAGAACCGCCGCGGCGCGCGGCGTGTCCCGGCCTTCTCCATTCGGGCAATATCGTTGTCGAATGTTTGATCTGCCACCGCAGTCCTTCCACCGGGCCAGCTTAGCGCTGGTCCGGCCGTGGCCTCAAGTTAACCTTTCGCAAGGATCAAGCCGCCTCGCGGAATCGATAACCCACGCCATAAAGCGTTTCGATCATATCGAAGTCGTTGTCGACCATCTTGAACTTCTTGCGCAGCCGCTTGATATGGCTGTCGATGGTGCGGTCGTCCACATAGACCTGCTCGTCATAGGCGGCATCCATCAGCGCATCGCGGCTTTTGACGACGCCGGGCCGCTGGGCCAGGGAATGCAGGATCAGGAATTCGGTCACCGTCAGCGTCACCGGCTCGCCCTTCCAGGTGCAGGTGTGGCGCTCCTGGTCCATGGCAAGCTGGCCGCGTTCGAGCGTGCGGGCCGCCTGCTGATCGGTAGCCGTCTTGGCCCCGACACCGCCGGCGGCTTGTGCCTCGCGGCTGCCGGCGCGTCGCAGGATCGCCTTGACGCGCTCCACCAGAAGACGCTGCGAGAACGGCTTGGTGATGAAGTCGTCGGCGCCCATCTTCAGCCCGAACAGCTCGTCGATCTCTTCATCCTTGGAGGTGAGGAAGATCACCGGCAGGTCGGACTTCTGCCGCAGGCGGCGCAGGAGTTCCATGCCGTCCATGCGCGGCATCTTGATATCGAAGATCGCCAGCTGCGGAGGGCGGGCGATCAGCCCGTCGAGCGCGGAAGCGCCATCCGTATAGGTTTCGACCTTGTATCCTTCCGCCTCGAGTGCAATCGACACCGACGTCAGGATATTGCGATCGTCGTCTACGAGCGCGATTGTCTGCATGCTCTCCATCTCCGTCATCATCTATGCGCATCTCCTGGAATTCACCCCAGCCAGGCGGCATAAGCCGACGCGCTTCTTGGGTATAAAGGTGGAACAAATTGTGGCAAAGATAAAGAGGCCGCTGACGATCGTGCGTTTTGGCAATGAAGTTTAAGATAGGGCGGATGCGGATTGAAACAGTTATTAAACCGATTTAAAGAGGAATAAAATTTTTTAAATCGATTAAATAATTGATATTATTAAAGAATTTTAGAGCCGCCTCTTGCCCTTTTGGAAATCTGTCATTAATTTTGCGGCAGTTCCCACGGCAAGCTGAAGGAGTGCGTGCATGGAGGAGTTTGGACTTCACAACCCGTCAAAGGGTTTGGCGGCGATCGGTCTCGGCGGTGTATCGCGTGTTTATTACAATTCGTCCGAGGTCGAGCTTTACGAAGAAGCCATCCGTCGCGGTGAAGCCGATCTGACCATCGATGGGGCTCTTCGCGCCGTCACCGGCCAGCATACCGGCCGCTCTCCGAAGGACAAGTTCATCGTCCGTGACGCCGGCACCGAGAAGCGTGTCTGGTGGGGCGCCGATAACAAGCCCATGAAGCCCGAACATTTCGAAGTCCTGAAGAAGGACATGCTCGCCCATGCGGCCGGCAAGACGCTGTTCGTCCAGGATCTGGTCGGCGGTGCCGATGCCGAATATGCGCTTCCGACCCGCGTCGTCAGCGAATTCGCCTGGCATGCCCTCTTCATCCGCAATCTGCTGATCCGTCCGGATCGTTCGACACTCGAAAGTTTCGAAGAAAAGCTGACGATCATCAACCTGCCGAGCTTCAAGGCGGATCCCGCCCGTCACGGATGCCGCACGGAAACCGTGATCGCTTGCGATTTCACCAACGGCCTCATCCTGGTCGGCGGCACGTCCTATGCCGGCGAGAACAAGAAGTCGGTTTTCTCGGTGCTCAACTACTTCCTGCCGGAAGAAGGCGTCATGCCGATGCACTGCTCGGCGAATGTCGGCCCGGACGGCGATACGGCACTGTTCTTCGGCCTGTCCGGCACTGGCAAGACGACGTTGTCGGCCGATCCGAAGCGCACGCTGATCGGTGACGACGAGCATGGCTGGGGCAAAAACGGCGTCTTCAATTTCGAGGGCGGCTGCTATGCCAAGGCCATCAATCTTTCGGCCGAAGCGGAACCCGAAATCTATGCCGCTACCCGCCGTTTCGGCACGGTGATCGAAAACGTCGTGCTCGACCAGAACCGGGTTCCGGACTTCAACGACGATTCGCTGACCGAGAACACCCGTAGCGCCTATCCGCTGCATTTCATTCCGAATGCATCGAAGACCGGCATGGCGCCGCAGCCGAAGTCGATCATCATGCTGACTGCCGATGCCTTCGGCGTCATGCCGCCGATCGCCAAGCTGACGCCGGAACAGGCGATGTACCACTTCCTCTCCGGCTACACCGCCAAGGTCGCCGGTACGGAAAAAGGCGTGACCGAGCCGGAAGCGACCTTCTCGACCTGCTTCGGCGGCCCGTTCATGCCGCGCCATCCGGCCGAATACGGCAACCTGCTCAAGGAACTGATCGCCCGCCACGGTGTCGATTGCTGGCTCGTCAACACCGGCTGGACCGGCGGCGCTTACGGCGTCGGCCGCCGCATGCCGATCAAGGCGACCCGTGCTCTCCTGAGCGCCGCCCTCGACGGCAGCCTCAAGAACGTCGAGTTCCGCACCGATCCGAACTTCGGTTTCGCGGTGCCCGTCGCTGTAGAGGGCGTCGACAATGCGATCCTCGATCCGCGCTCGACCTGGGCGGACGGCGCAGCCTTCGACGCCTATGCCAAAAAGCTCGTCTCGATGTTCATCCAGAACTTCGGGCAGTACGAAGACCATGTCGACAGCAAGGTGAGAAGCGCCGCTCCGGGCATCCTCGCCGCCGCCGAATAATCCGTTCCAAGGATTCACGTGAAACCGCCGGCCCAGGGATAACACCCTTGGGCCGGCGGTTTTCTGTGTTGGCCTGGGCCCTGTCGCCTTCGTCATCCCGGGCTCGTCCCGAGGATCCAAGCCACCGCAACAATCAAGCCGAAGCAGATGCCCGGACAGGCCCGAGCATGACGGTTGGAAGTTTTCGAACACCTCCTGCCTGTCTGAATGGTGTGCTTCGCCGCTGGCGGTTTTCTTTTTCCGGGCTTTGTGGGAAACATGCGGCCACACAAGGCATTCGGAGACCATGGCCAGCAATCCCCTCGTCATCAACAACCGCATCACCATCGCCGGATGGGAGCTGACGGAGCAGTTCGTGCTGGCGGGCGGGCCGGGTGGCCAGAACGTCAACAAGGTCTCGACGGCCGTCCAGCTTTTCTACGACATCGTCAACACCCCGTCCCTGCCGGAACGGGTGAAGGAAAACGCCATCAGGCTCGGCGGAAAACGGGTGTCCAAGGATGGTGTGCTGATGATAGAGGCGAACCGGTTCCGCAGCCAGGAACGCAATCGGGAAGACGCACGGGAGCGGCTGAAGGAGCTGATCCTCAAGGCCGCCGAACCGCCGCCGCCGCCGCGCAAGAAGACCAAACCCACCAAGGGTTCGGTGGAACGCCGGCTGAAGGAGAAATCCGGCCGTTCGGACGTCAAGAAAATGCGCGGCCGGCCAAGCGGCGACTAGGAACGGGAACTGGGCGCGGAGATCGATTTGGCGACGCTTGCAAACGGTATCAGGCACTTTCCGGACTATCTGGATCGACCGGCTCAGGAGCATCTGGTCGACCTCATTCGCGGCGTCGTGGCCGAGGCGCCGCTCTACACACCGGAAATGCCTGGCACCGGAAAACCGATGTCGGTGCGCATGACCAATTGCGGCCCACTCGGCTGGGTAACGGACAAGGACCATGGGTATCGCTACCAGCCTTTTCACCCGGTCACGAAAAGGCCCTGGCCTGCGATGCCGCGGGAACTGTTCGATCTCTGGGAAAAGCTGGGCAACTATCCCAAGGCGCCGGAAGCCTGCCTCATCAACTTCTATTCCGACGACGCCAAGATGGGCCTGCATCAGGACAAGGACGAGAACGACCTTGCCGCCCCCGTCCTGTCCGTATCGCTGGGTAACAGCTGCCTGTTCCGGGTCGGCGGTGTGAACCGTAAGGACCCGACCGGCTCCTTCCGGCTGGCGAGCGGCGATGTCGTTGTGCTGGGCGGGGAGGGACGTCTGGCATTCCACGGCGTCGATCGCATTTATCCGGGCACGTCGACGCTGCTGAAGAACGGCGGACGCATCAACCTGACGCTTCGCCGCGTGAACAGCTGACGATTTAATTCAATAGCCGGCGATCGATCGTCTACAATTTGCGCAGTTCGACCGTTTCCACCAGGTGATTGCGGCCCTTGCGCAGGATCAGGTCCGCCCGCGGCCGGGTCGGCACGATGTTCTGCCGCAGGTTCTTGAGGTTGATATTTTCCCACAGCCCCTCGGCGACGGCGCGGGCCGCATCCGCATCGATCGCGGCATATTTCTTGAAGAAGGAAGTCGGGTCACGGAAGGCAGTCTGGCGCAGCTTCATGAAGCGCTGGACGTACCAGTTGTGGATCTGCTCTTCATCGGCATCGATATAGATCGAGAAGTCGAAGAAGTCGGAAACGATCGGCACGATCTTGCCGTCGGCCGGCAGCGCCCGTGACTGGAGGACGTTGATGCCCTCGAAGATCAGGATGTCCGGCCGGTCGACCAGCGTATATTCGTCCGGCAGGACGTCATAGGTGAGATGCGAATAACGCGGCGCCTTGACGTTCGGCTCGCCGGCCTTGATCGCCGACAGGAACCTCAGGATGGTGCCGATGTCGTAGCTTTCCGGAAAACCCTTGCGCTCCATCAGGTTTTCGCGGCTCAGCACCGCATTGGGGTAGAGAAAGCCGTCGGTGGTGATGAGATCCACTTTCGGGCTCGACGGCCAGCGGGCGAGCAGTTCCTTCAGGATACGTGCGGTGGTCGATTTGCCGACAGCCACAGACCCGGCAATGCCGATGATGAAGGGTGTCTTGGTGATGTCGGAAAGGCTCAGGAAGCGGTTGCGCTGCTGGAAGAGGCGTTGCGTCGCCTCCACATGCGTCGACAGAAGGCGCGACAGCGACAGATAGATGCGCCGGACTTCGTCGAGATCGATCGGGTCGTCCAGCGAGCGCAGCCTCTGCACCTCGTCGGCGGTGAGCGTCAGCGGTGTGTCCGCCCGGAATTTTGCCCATTCCTCCGCGGTGAAGCGGTGATAGGGCGAGTAATATTCCGTGTTCGGGCCGGTTTCGGGGTCAGGCGTCTCGGCGGGCTGGGAAACGATGTTCATGATGTCGGCCGGCTTGCCTTTTCTTGAAGGCCGGACTGACCGGTCCTCCGCTGGAGTTCGTCGAGCACATCCTGCAACGGCACCGCTGCGATATTCAAGACGACTAAAAGATGATAGAGGAGATCGGCGCTCTCGGCGGTCAGATTCTTGCGGTCCTGCTGAATGGCAGCGATGACCGTTTCGACCGCCTCTTCGCCGAGCTTCTTTGCGGCCTTCTCCTGGCCGGCGGCGAAAAGCTTTGCCGTCCAGGATTCCTCCGGTGAAGCCTTGGCCCGCTCGGCGACGATCCGCTCAAGGTCGATCAGGGAAAATTCACTCATAACATTCTTCCCGATGGCTCAATCGAGCCGCATGGCAATCCCATGATCTGCCATATAATGCTTCGCCTGGCCGACCGTATAGGTCCCGAAGTGGAAAATCGACGCGGCGAGAACCGCGGTCGCATGGCCCTGTTTGATGCCGGCGACCATGTCGTCCAGATTTCCGACGCCGCCCGACGCGATGACCGGGGCGCGGACGCTGTCGGCAATCATGCGCGTCAGCTCCAGATCGTAGCCGCTCTTGGTGCCGTCCCGGTCCATGGAGGTGACGAGCAGTTCGCCGGCGCCCCGCTCGACCATGCCGATTGCAAATTCCAGCGCGTTGATGCCGGTCGGGTTGCGGCCGCCATGGGTGAATATCTCCCAGCGGTCCGCCTCGCCGGCGCCTGACACCTTCTTGGCGTCGATCGATACGACGATGCACTGGTTGCCGAACTTGTCGGCGGCCTCCGCCACGAAATCCGGATTGGCGACCGCCGCCGAGTTGATCGCGACCTTGTCGGCACCGGCCAGCAGCAGCTTGCGGATGTCCGCCACGGCACGCACGCCGCCGCCGACGGTGAGCGGCATGAAGCAGTGTTCGGCCGTGCGGGCGACGACGTCGAAGATCGTATCGCGATTGTCGGAGGAGGCGGTGATGTCGAGGAAGCAGAGCTCGTCGGCACCGGCGGCGTCATAGGCCTTGGCCGCTTCGACCGGATCGCCGGCATCGATGAGGTCGACGAAATTGACGCCCTTGACGACGCGGCCGTCCTTCACGTCCAGGCAGGGGATGACACGGGCTTTGAGGGTCATGCGGCACGTCCTTGTCTGGAGCGGATCAGGTCCAGCGCTTGCCTGGGATCGATGCGGCCGTCATAAAGCGCGCGGCCGGAAATCGCGCCTTCGAGGCGAGCCGCATCCGGCTCCAGCATGCGACTGATATCGTCGATCGAGGCAAGCCCGCCGGACGCTATGACCGGGATGGAGACGGCATTGGCGAGTTCCAGCGTCGACGCCCAGTTGATGCCGGCGAGAATACCGTCGCGGTCGATGTCGGTATAGATGATCGCCGAAACGCCGGCGCCCTCGAATTTCTTCGCCAGTTCGATGACGCCGAGCTCGGACGCTTCCGCCCAGCCTTCGACGGCGACCTTGCCGCCCTTGGCGTCGATGCCGACGGCGACCTTGCCGGGAAACTGCCTGCAGGCCTCGATGACCAGAGCCGGATCGCGCACCGCGACCGTGCCCAGGATGACGCGGGCAAGCCCGCGCGCCAGCCAGTTTTCGATATGGTCGAGAGTGCGGATGCCGCCGCCGAGCTGCACCGGGTTCTTCGTGGCCTTCAGGATCGCATCGACGGCGGCGCCGTTGACGCTTTCACCCGCGAAGGCACCGTTGAGGTCAACCACGTGCAGCCACTCGAAGCCCTGGTCCTCGAAAGCCTTGGCCTGGGCCGCCGGGTCGGGATTGTAGACGGTGGCCTGGTCCATGTCGCCGAGCTTGAGGCGCACGCACTGACCGTCCTTCAGGTCGATTGCAGGAAAGAGGATCATGTCTTTCTGGTCCTTGATGGTCCGCGCGAGCTCAGGGCTTCCAGCGCAGGAAATTGGAGATGAGGGCGAGTCCCAATGTCTGGCTTTTCTCGGGGTGAAACTGAGAGCCCGCCACGTTGTCGCGGCCGACGAACGCCGTCATCGACCCGCCGTATTCGGTAGTCGCGATCACGTCGCTGCGGTGCTTTGCGGCCAGATGGTAGGAATGCACGAAATAGGCGTGCAGGCCGTCCGGCCCGGTCGGAATGCCGTCCAACAGCGGATGCGGGTGATGAATATCGAGCGTGTTCCAGCCGATCTGCGGGATTTTGAGATGGGGATCGCTTGGGCTCATCTCGACGACGTCGCCTTCGATCCAGCCGAATCCCGGCGTGATGGTCTTTTCAAGCCCGCGCGACGACATCAGCTGCATGCCGACGCAGATGCCGAGGAAGGGACGGCCCTTGTGCTCGACCACATCGAGGATCGCCTGGCGCATGCCCGGCACGGCATCGAGACCGGCGCGGCAATCCGCATAGGCGCCGACGCCTGGCAGCACGATACGGTCGGCGGTGGCGACCGCTTCCGCCTTGTCGGTGAGGTCGATCACGGCGTTGATGCCGGCTTCCCGGGCGGCTCGTTCAAAGGCCTTGGTCGCGGAACGCAGGTTGCCGGACCCGTAGTCGATGATTGCGACGCGCATCAGCGTCCTCCATGTTCGAAAAGGCCCATGTTAGGGGCCTGCCATCCGGCGGCGGGCGGCTTTGCCTGCTTTGCCCACTCGGCCGAGACCGGCATCGGTTGTTGTTCCGGCTGCGGCAGGCCGGAGAAATAGATCTCCTCGGCCGTGTGCAGATCGGGAGCGGAGATCACCGTTTCCAGTGTCCAGCCGCGACGGATCAGCGCTTCGGAGCGATAATGTCGGCCCTCGAGCGCGATGAGCAGGCTGATGGCGACGCCGAACAGCAGCCCGGCGGTCCACAAGCCCGGAATCTGTATGAGGATGCCGCTGCCGATCTCGGCGAGCAGAATGACGATGCCGGCGATCCACAGCCCATGCCAGAACAGCCAGATCCACGGAAACAACAGCGCAAGCCAGGAAAACCCGTCCCGCAGGACGAGAGTCGACTGGTGATCCCTGTCGGATCCGCTTCGCGGGTCGGTGGGCGGTGTCAGAACGAGGTAGCTTCTCAAGGATCGTCTCCTCAAGCAGTCAGACCAGCATTCCCTTCGTGGAGGGAACGCGATTGGCCTGCCGCGGGTCGATTTCAATGGCGGCGCGAAGTGTCCGCGCCACGGCTTTGAAGCAGGTCTCGGCGATATGATGGTTATTGGCGCCGTAATGGTTCAGCACATGCAGCGTGATGCCGGCGTTCTGGGCAAGCGCCTGGAAAAATTCCCGCACCAGTTCCGTATCGAACGTGCCGATCTTCGGGGCGCTGAACGCGACGTTCCAGACCAGGAACGGCCGGCCGGACACGTCGATGGCCGCCTTGGTCATCGTTTCGTCCATGGCAAGATCGAGCGAGGCATAGCGGGTGATGCCGCGGCGGTCGCCGAGCGCCTTGGAGATCGCCTGGCCGATCGCGATGCCGGTATCCTCCACCGTATGGTGGTCGTCGATATGCAGGTCGCCCTGAACCTCGATATCCATGTCGATCAGCGAATGTCGCGAGAGCTGGTCCAGCATATGGTCGAAGAAGCCGACGCCCGTCGAAATCTTGGCCGCGCCCGTGCCGTCGAGATTGACGGAAACGGAAACGGAGGTTTCGTTGGTTTTGCGGACGATGTTGCCCACGCGTGCGGTTGTGGTCTCACCCATCTGGGTCTGCTCCATGCGGTCGATCTGCGCTCCTTATCAGGCAGGACGGCAAATATCCAGCAAAAGCAGGCCAGCACGGCAGGGTGTCGCCGCGGCATCGCGTCATGAGATTGCATTCGCCCTCGACCGACTTACATAAATGCTCAACGGGGCCGAAATGCCCATAAACGAAAGCCCGGAAGACGGGCCAACAGGTGCCTTATGACAACGATTATTACTGTACGGAAAGGCGGCAAGGTCATCATGGCAGGCGACGGCCAGGTGAGCCTCGGCCAGACCGTGATGAAGGGCAACGCCCGCAAGGTGCGCCGCATCGGCAAGGGCGAAGTGATCGCCGGTTTCGCCGGCGCGACCGCCGACGCGTTCACGCTGCTCGACCGGCTTGAAAAGAAGCTGGAACAATATCCGGGCCAGCTGATGCGCGCCGCCGTCGAACTCGCCAAGGACTGGCGCACGGACAAATACCTGCGCAATCTCGAAGCGATGATGCTGGTCGCCGACAAGTCGACGACGCTGGCGATCACCGGCAATGGCGACGTGCTTGAACCGGAGCACGGAGCGATCGCGATCGGCTCCGGCGGCAACTATGCCTATGCCGCTGCCCGCGCGATGATGGATACGGACAAGTCGGCCGAGGAGATCGCCCGCAAAGCACTCGATATCGCTGCCGATATCTGCGTCTACACCAACCACAACCTGGTCATCGAATCGCTGGACGCCGATGGCTGACGGCGCGCCCCGCTACTCGTTTCGTGACGTCGCGGCAGAGGATTTTCCTCTTCTGGCGACGTGGCTCGCCGAGCCGCATATCGCGAAATGGTGGGGCGGGATCGATGAGGAACTGGCCAGCATCGAACAGTCGATGATGAGCATCGAAACCCGACCGATGATCGCGGAACTGGACGGCAGGCCGATCGCCTATCTCCAGTATTACGATCCGCATCTCGAAGAGGATCATCCTTATCGGGATCAGCCGAAGGGCACGCTTGGCATCGATATCTCGATCGGCGATCCTGAGCTGGTCGGCATCGGCCATGGCAGCGCGATCATCCGCCAGCTGGTCGCTGAACTTTTCGAAAACGGCGCGAAAAGGATCGTCATCGATCCGGATCCGGACAACACGCAGGCGATCCGGGCCTACGAAAAGGCCGGCTTTCGTTACGTTGATACCAGGACATCCATATACGGTCCGGCCCATTTCATGGCGCTGGACGCACCAGAAGAACGGATTTGACATGAGTAACTTTTCACCCCGGGAAATCGTCTCCGAGCTGGATCGGCACATCATCGGCCAGCACGACGCCAAGCGCGCGGTGGCGATTGCGCTCCGCAATCGCTGGCGCCGCCACCAGCTCGACGAGAGCCTGCGCGACGAAGTGATGCCGAAGAACATCCTGATGATCGGCCCGACCGGCGTCGGCAAGACGGAAATCTCCCGGCGCCTGGCGAAACTCGCCGGCGCGCCCTTCATCAAGGTCGAAGCGACCAAGTTCACCGAAGTCGGTTATGTCGGCCGCGACGTCGAGCAGATCATCCGCGATCTCGTCGAGATCGGCATCGGCCTCGTGCGCGACAAGATGCGTGCAGACGTGCAGGCCAAGGCCCACATGAGCGCCGAGGAACGCGTGCTCGATGCGCTGGTCGGTGCGACCGCATCGCCCGCCACCCGCGAAAGCTTCCGCAAGAAACTCCGCAACGGCGAAATGGATGACAAGGAAATCGACATCGAGGTTGCCGACAGCGGCTCTGGCATGCCCGGCTTCGAGATCCCCGGCATGCCGGGTGCCAATATCGGCGTGCTGAACCTGTCGGAAATGTTCGGCAAGGCGATGGGCGGCCGCACCAAGAAGGTCCGCACCACCGTCAAGAAATCCTATGGCGAGCTGATCCGCGACGAATCCGACAAGCTGATCGACAACGAAGTCATCCAGCGCGAGGCCGTCCGCTCGGTCGAAAACGACGGCATCGTCTTCCTCGACGAGATCGACAAGATCGCCGCCCGTGATGGTGGGCTCGGCGCCGGCGTTTCCCGCGAAGGCGTGCAGCGCGACCTGCTGCCGCTCGTCGAAGGCACGACCGTCTCGACCAAATACGGGCCGGTGAAGACCGATCACATCCTGTTCATCGCCTCGGGCGCCTTCCACGTCTCCAAGCCGTCGGATTTGCTGCCGGAACTCCAGGGCCGCCTGCCGATCCGCGTCGAGCTGAGGCCGCTCACCAAGGAGGATTTCCGGCGCATCCTGACGGAGACGGAAGCAAGCCTCATCCGCCAGTACAAGGCGCTGATGGAGACGGAAGAGCTGACGCTCGACTTTACCGAGGACGCGATCGACGCGCTGGCGGATGTCGCCGTGCACCTCAACTCTTCGGTCGAGAATATCGGTGCCCGCCGGCTGCAGACCGTGATGGAACGGGTGCTCGACGAGATCTCGTTCAACGCCCCGGATCAGGGCGGCACGACCGTGATGATCGACGCGGAATACGTCAAGAAACATGTCGGCGATCTCGCCGCCGACACGGATCTGTCGCGCTACATTCTCTGAGCGGGCAATCGTGGCAGCCGGGCAACGTCCGGCTGCTCATTTGCGGGCACTGACGGGATTTTGAACGCCCGCGTCTCGACACGGTCCTTGCGCCTCGCGTAAGGGAAGCGCGTTTTCATGGAAATGTCCGGCGCTTGAGTGAGTCGGTCTGGAATGGCTTTAAGCATCCGGTGCCGGAGATCGGCATAGTCGAAGTCCTGGGACACGCAAAACTTGAAACGCATCCTTCTGGCATTGATCCTCGTCGTCGCAACGTCCGCGGCCTCTTCCGCGTTCGCAGGCGGCCTCACGATGGTTCCCGAGGGAAACCGTCACGCGGAACAGCCGAAGATCCCCGGCGCTTCCGTGCGCCGCACCCGGGCGGGCCGCACGACCTTCGACGATAAATACGAGAAGATCCGGGACTTGCTTGCGTCCGACAGGAAGCTGGTCGCCAAGATCAGGTCGACGGCCGCCGATTACGGTATCGATCCGATCCACATGATCGGCGCGATCGTCGGCGAGCATACCTATAATGTCGACGCCTATGACCGGCTGCAGACCTATTACGTCAAGGCTGCCGCCTATGCCGGCAACAGTTTCCGTTTCGGCTACGGCGACGAAACCATCCAGCAGTTTCTCGACCGGCCGGAATTCAGCAGATGCGGCGATTCCGCCGATTCCTACAAGCTCTGGACCTGCCGGGAAGGTGTCTGGGAAAAGAGTTTTCGCGGCCGTTCGGTCGGCGGCACGTCGTTTCCGGACAACCGCTTCAGCGCGGTCTTCTTCCAGCCCTTCTATGCCGGCCAGACTTTTGGCCTCGGCCAGGTCAATCCGCTGACGGCGCTGATGCTGTCGGACATGGTGGCCAGAACCTCCGGTTATCCGAAGCTCGACGAGAACAAGGCCGCCGCGGTCTATGACGCGATCATGGACCCGGACAAGTCGCTCGCCTATATGGCCGCCAATATCCGCCGCTCGATCGACGACTACAAAACGATCGCCGGCATGGATATTTCCCGCAATCCCGGCATTACCGCGACGCTCTACAATACCGGTGGTTCGGCGCAGCGCGCCGCAGCGCTTGCCGCCCGTGGCGGCCTGCCGGAGGAAAATTATTACGGCTGGCTGGTCAACGACAAGCTCGCCGAGTTGAAATCCCTCCTCTGACGGCTGATATTCCCTCCATAGGAAACCCCTGAGGAGGGCTGTCCATGGACATCCGCCCCGAACCCTTCGTTCCGCCGGCGCCTCCGCTTCGAGATCGGCTGCTGAACCCGATCGAGGTCATCTGGACTGCGCTGCGCAATCCGCTGGAGCTCTGGGGCAAGGTTTCCTACACGCTGCCCTGGTTCGAGACGAAGTTCTTCAAGGAACGGACGCTGATCGTCAATCATCCGGGTCTTATCCGGCATGTCCTGGTGGATAACGTCGGCAATTACGAGATGTCGGAGATCCGCCAGCTCGTCCTTCGCCCAATCCTCCGGGACGGCTTGCTGACGGCGGAAGGCGAAGTCTGGAAACGCTGCCGCAAGGCGATGGCGCCGGTTTTCACGCCAAGGCATTCCCGCGGTTTTGCCGGCCAGATGCTGAGCCAGACCGAGGAGTTCTCAAAGAAATATGCCGGGGCCGGGGCCGAAGGCTCGGTTCGCGATATTTCCGTCGACATGACGGAACTGACCTATGCCATCCTCGCCGAAACCTTGTTTTCCGGCGAGATTGCCGGGAACAAGGAGACCGTTGCCGACGATGTCGACCAGCTCCTGCATCGCATGGGCCGGATCGACCCGATGGACATGCTGCGCGCCCCGCCCTGGGTGCCGCGCGTCACCCGCATCGGCGGCAGGCGGATCCTCGACAAGTTCCGTCGCGTGGTTGCCGAAACCATGGTCATGCGGCAGGAGCGGATGCGCAAACATCCGGGCGATGTGCCGCAGGACTTCCTGACGCTGTTGCTTCAGCTGGCCGGTCCCGACGGGCTGACCATGGGCGAGATCGAGGACAATATACTCACCTTCATCGGCGCGGGGCACGAGACGACGGCCCGGGCGCTGGCCTGGACGCTCTATTGCGTCGCGGAGTCGCCGCCGGTGCGGCAGAACATGGAAGAAGAGATCGACCGCGTTCTGGCAACCGGCGCCGATCCGGTCGAATGGCTGGAGCTGATGCCCTGGGTGCGGGCGTCGTTCGAGGAAGCATTGCGGCTCTATCCGCCGGCACCGTCGATCAACCGCGAAGCGATCAGCGACGACAGCTGGACGAGCCCGGAAGGCAAGACGGTCAGGATCGACGCCGGCGTGACCGTGCTGGTCATGCCCTGGACGCTGCACCGACACGAACTTTATTGGGAAAAGCCACGCGCCTTCATGCCCGAGCGTTTTCTGCCCGAAAACCGCGGCAAGCTGAACCGCTTCCAGTATCTGCCTTTCGGCGCCGGCCCGCGCACCTGCATCGGCGCCACCTTCGCCCTGCAGGAAGCGGTGATCGCGCTTGCCGTGCTGATGAACCGCTATCGTTTCGACGTTACGCCGGAGACCAAGGTCTGGCCGGTCCAGAAGCTGACCACCCAGCCGCGCGAGGGTCTGCTGATGCGGGTCACTCCGCGACATGGGAGGTCTCCGCTGGCGAATTGACCTTGGCCCGCCATACGCTATTGATCGCTATAGATCCCATGGACCGATCTTCAGGATTTTCGCGTGGCTTTTTCCTCTCTTCCCGGCCCTCTCCTTCTCGGGATTGATACCGGTGGCACCTATACGGATGCCGTGCTGTTCCGGGAGGGCGAAGGCGTCGTCGCCAAGGCGAAATCGCTGACGACGCGGCATGATCTGGCGGTGGGTATTGCTGGTGCCGTCGACGCGGTGCTGGAGAAAAGTGGCGTTTCCGCCGCGGTGATCGGCCTCGTTTCGCTCTCGACCACGCTTGCCACCAACGCGCTGGTCGAGGGGCAGGGCGGTCGTGCGGCCTTGATCATGGTCGGTTTTGTCCCGGAGGATCTCACCCGCGGCGGGTTAGCGGAGGCGCTGGGAAATGATCCGGTGGTCTTCCTGCCGGGAGGCCATGACGTGCATGGCAACGAGACGCCGCTCGACATGGCGGCCTTGGAAACGGCCATGCCCGCGCTCGCTGGAACGGTCTCGTCCTTTGCGGTTGCCGGTTATTTCGCTGTCCGGAATCCGGCTCATGAAATCCGGGTGAGGGACCGTATTCGCGCGCTTTCGCATCTGCCCGTCACCTGCAGCCATGAACTTTCGTCGAAACTCGGCGGTCCTCGCCGTGCCTTGACGACGCTGCTGAATGCCCGGCTGGTGTCGATCATTGACCGGTTGGTGGGTTCCTGCGAGGGCTTCCTGGCCACGCGCGGCATTACGGCGCCGATGATGGTGGTGCGCGGCGATGGTGCCCTGATCTCGGCCGCTGAGGCGCGATTGCGGCCGATCGAAACCATCCTCTCCGGTCCTGCGGCGAGCCTCGTTGGCGCGCATTTCCTGACCGGGCTCGACCAGGCGGTGGTGTCCGATATTGGCGGCACCACCACGGATGTCGCGGTTCTCGATGGCGGGCGGCCAAAACTGGCGGAAGAAGGCGCCGTTGTCGGCGGCCACCGCACGATGGTGGAGGCCGTGGCGCTGCGCACCTACGGGCTCGGCGGCGATTCCGAGGTCCATATCGACGACCGCGGCCTCGAAACCCGTCTCACGCTCGGTCCGCGCCGGCTTCTGCCGCTGAGCCTTGCGGCGGTGGCGCATGGGGAGATCATTTTGTCGATGCTGGAAGGGCAGCTGCGCGCCGGCCATGCCGGACGGCATGACGGCCGCTTTGCGGTGCGAACCGGCGTGCCGGATGTCATGGCCCATGGCCTGCAGCCGCCGGAGCAGGCGCTTTTTGCCCGCATCTCTAGCGTGCCGGTTTCGCTCAACAAGCTCCTGACGATGAATTCGCAAAGGGCGGTTCTCGACCGACTGGTCGGAAGAGGGCTGGTGCATCTCTGCGGCATCACTCCTTCCGATGCGCTGCACGTGCTCGGCCGCCAGAGCCAATGGCGCTGGGAGGCTGCGAGGCTTGGACTGGAGCTCGCCGCCCGGCGCAAGGACGGCGCGGGGCGCGAGATCGCCGCTTCCCCGGAAGACCTAGCTCAGAAGATCGTGAGCCGGCTGACGCGCCAGTCGTCCGAGGCCGTGCTCGCCGCCTGTCTCGCCGAAGACGGTGCCGAAGCCATCGATCCCGCGGTTTCGCTGGCCGTCGATCGGGCCCTGAAACGGGTGCCCGGCATCGCCCGGTTTTCCGTTGCGTTGGATCGCCCGCTGATCGGGCTCGGCGCCTCGGCACCCGTCTATTATCCGGCGGTCGCGGATATGCTAGGCGCGCAGTCTGTCATTCCGGCCGATGCCGACGTCGCAAATGCGGTGGGCGCCGTGGTCGGCCAGGTTCGGGCCAGCGTCACCGTTGTCGTCACTTCCCCGGAAGACGGCCGATTTATTGGGTCCGGAGCGGGCGAGCGGATTTCGGTCGTCGGCGAAACGGAAGCGCTGACCATCGCCCGCGAGCGGGCGATCACCGCCGCGCTCGCTCAGGCGAATGCGGATGGCGCCAGGGACGCGATCGTGACGGTCTCGGAAGAACTGGATGCGCCGGAAATCGAAGGCGCCCGCAAATTCGTCGAGGCCCGGATCACCGCCGTTGCTGTCGGTCGGCCGAGGATCGCCGTTTTCCAGGCGGCGTAACCAGCCCGTGTTCCTCGACGCGCGGTTCGGGCCACCTTTAAGGACTGTTCAAAAGGGCGTAAACAGGCTGGGATTTATTCCAACTGGGAAAAAATTACAGTGATCACCAATCTTGCCGATCTGGAAATCTTCGTCAAAGTGGCGGCCAGCGGCAGCATGTCGATGGCGGCAAAAAGCCTTGGCATTTCCCCGGCGGTGGTTTCGAAGCGTATCAAGCGGCTGGAGGAGCAGCTGGGGACCCGCCTCCTGCAGCGCACCACCCGCCAGGTAGGGATGACCGATGCCGGCAAGGGCTTTTACGACAAGATCGCCAATGTCCTGATTGGGATCGAGGATGCCGCGCAATTCGTCTCCGGCCGATCGACCGAGATCGCCGGCAACCTTCGCATCTCAGCGCCGACCTCTTTCGGGCGAATGCACATCGCGCCTCATCTGCCGGCATTCATGCAGGCAAACCCGCATCTGTCCATAGACCTGATCCTTTCGGACGAGTTCACGGATATCATCGCCCAGGGTTTCGACGTGGCGATCCGCATATCGGAATTGAAGGATTCGAGCCTTGTCGCCCGCAAGCTCGTTCAGGTCCGCCGCATCCTCTGTGCCTCGCCCTCCTATGTCGAACGGCATGGTGCGCCGACCAGCATCGAGGAACTGGCGACTCATCATTGCTTGACGGCCCATAATGGCGAACCCTGGAGGCTCGAAGGGCCTAAAGGCCCACTGGTCTACCGACCGGCTGGAAGACTGAACACCAATTCGAGCGAGGTCATCCGCGAAGCGGTGATCGCCGGGCTCGGTATTGCCTTGCGATCGACGTGGGATATCGGCAACGAGCTCAAGGACGGGCGCTTGGTGAGTGTAATGCCCGGATACGAGGGCTCCAAGAATGTCTCGGTCTCCGCGGTCTATCCGAGCCGACAACATCTTCCCTCCAAGGTCCGGGTGTTCATTGAATATCTGGCAGAACTCTATGGGCCGACACCTTATTGGGAGCGGCATTCCCCTGATCCGGGCCGGAAATAGCTGCTCACTGCCGAGATTATTTCCGCTACGGCATAAGTCATTCAATATTCGTGCAATTGCAATTTTGCTCGCTAACAAAGACAGTCGGCGACGTGAAAAATTCGGAGGAACCGATGGCTCGTATCGAAAAAAATGGTCTCGCAATCGACGAAAAGCTCCACGACTTCCTGGTGAAGGAAGCGCTGCCGGCGACCGGTGTCGATGCCGACCGGTTCTTCTCCGAGTTTTCGAAGATCGTCCATGACCTCGCGCCGAAAAACCGCGATCTGCTCGCCAAGCGCGACGCCTTCCAGGCAAAGCTCGACGACTGGTATCGCAGGAACGGTGCGCCGAGCGGTCTGGCGGTCTATGAAGCCTTCCTGCGCGACATCGGTTACCTGTTGCCGGAAGGTCCGGATTTCACGGTATCGACCGATAGGGTCGATCCGGAAATCGCTGCGATCGCCGGGCCGCAATTGGTCGTACCCGTCATGAATGCTCGCTATGCGCTGAATGCCGCCAATGCGCGCTGGGGTTCGCTTTACGATGCACTTTACGGCACCGACGCCATTCCGGAAACCGACGGCGCCGAAAAGGGCAAGGGCTACAATCCGGTCCGCGGCGCTAGGGTCATTGCCTGGGCGCGCGACTTCCTCGACCAGTCGGTGCCGCTTTCCGGTGCAAGCTGGACCGACGTCACCTCCTTTGTCGTCGCGGGTGGCAAGCTGACGGCTGCAGCCCAGGACGGCAAGACGGTCGATCTCGCCGATCCGGCCCAGTTTGCCGGCTTTCTCGGCGAGCCGGCGCAGCCGACCCACCTGCTACTGAAGAAGAACGGCCTGCATATCGAAATCCTGATCGACGCGACGACGGCGATCGGCAAGAACGATCCGGCCCATATTTCGGATGTCTGGCTGGAATCGGCGATCACCGCGATCATGGACTGCGAGGATTCGATCGCAGCCGTTGATGCCGAGGACAAGGTCGTCGTCTACCGCAACTGGCTCGGCCTGATGAACGGCGACCTCCAGGAAGAGGTTTCGAAGGACGGCAGGTCGTTCATCCGCAAGCTCAACCCGGATACAGTTTTCACGGCGCCTGCCGGCGGCGACGTCACGGTCAGGCGCCGCTCGCTGATGCTGATCCGCAATGTCGGCCACCTGATGACCAATCCGGCGGTGCTGGACAACGAGGGTCGGGAAGTGCCGGAAGGCATCATGGATGCGATGGTGACGGCGCTGATTGCCATCCACGACATCGGCCCGAACGGCCGCCGCCAGAATTCCCATGCCGGCTCCATGTATGTGGTGAAGCCGAAGATGCACGGGCCGGAAGAAGTCGCCTTCGCCTGCGAAATCTTCAGCCGTGTCGAACAGGCGCTCGGCCTGCCGACCAACTCCATGAAGATGGGTATCATGGACGAGGAGCGTCGCACCACGATCAACCTCAAGGCCTGCATCCGTGAGGCGCGCGAGCGTGTCGTGTTCATTAATACCGGCTTCCTCGACCGCACCGGCGACGAGATCCACACCTCCATGGAAGCCGGCCCGATGATCCGCAAGGGCGACATGAAGCAGGCGGCCTGGATTGCGGCCTACGAAAACTGGAACGTCGATATCGGCCTCGAATGCGGCCTGTCGGGCCATGCGCAGATCGGCAAGGGCATGTGGGCCATGCCGGACATGATGGCGGCGATGCTGGACCAGAAGATCGCCCATCCGAAGGCCGGCGCCAACACAGCCTGGGTTCCGTCGCCGACGGCGGCCACGCTGCACGCCACCCACTATCACAAGGTCGACGTTGCCGCCGTACAGGCCGGCCTGAAGAGCCGCACCCGCGCAAAACTGTCGGATATCCTCTCGGTGCCGGTCGCCGTGCGGCCGAACTGGACGCCGGAGGAGATCCAGCGCGAGCTCGACAACAACGCGCAGGGTATCCTCGGTTACGTCGTCCGCTGGATCGACCAGGGCGTCGGCTGCTCCAAGGTGCCGGACATCAACAATGTCGGCCTGATGGAAGACCGCGCGACCTTGCGCATCTCCGCCCAGCACATGGCGAACTGGCTTTATCACAAGCTCACCAGCGAAGAGCAGATCGTCGAGACGATGAAGCGCATGGCGGGCGTCGTCGACGGCCAGAATGCCGGCGATCCGCTCTACGTGCCGATGGCCAAGGATTTCGACGGTTCCGTCGCCTTCCAGGCGGCGCTCGATCTGGTCCTGAAGGGCCGCGAGCAGCCGAACGGTTATACCGAGCCGGTGCTGCATCGCCGCCGCCTGGAACTGAAAGCCAAGCTCGCGGGCTGATTATCGCAATTCAGCGTCTGGCTGGCTGAGGTTCCGCTTTCGAGAATGGCCCGTCTAACCACTCCTCGCCATGCTCGGGCTTGTCCCGAGCATCTGCCATGAGCTCTTGATAAAATAAAAGGCCGCCGGAGAGTTCTCCAGGCGGCCTTTTCGTATTCCCGTCGAATTTCGCGATTATTGGATCACGACGACCTTGGTTTCGCGGCCCGGACGGACGCGGCTGTAGAGGTCGATGACGTCCTGGTTGATCAGGCGGATGCAGCCCGACGAAGCGGCGGTGCCGATCGAGTTCCATTCCGGCGTGCCGTGCAGGCGGAAGAGCGTATCCTGGCCCTTTTCGTTGAAGAGGTACATGGCGCGCGCACCGAGCGGGTTGTTGAGGCCGGGGCCCATGCCGTCTTCGACGTATTTGGCAACGTCGGGACGACGACCTGCCATTTCCTTCGGCGGATGCCAGGTCGGCCATTCCTGTTTCCAGGCGACGTAAGCCGTGCCGGACCAGGCAAAACCCTGCTTGCCGACGCCGATGCCGTAGCGCATGGCCTTGCCGTTCGGCAGGATGTAGTAAAGATGGCGCTCGCGCGTGTTGACGACGATCGTGCCCGGCTTTTCGCTGGTCTGATAGCTGACGATCTGGCGGACGTACTGCTTGTCCACCTTGTTGATCGGGATCGCCGGAAGCGTATAGCCGGCGTCTCTCACCGAGCCATAGGAGTCGGCGAAGATCTGTTCGGTGTAGGAAGTCGTGGCGACCTGGGTGCCGCCGCCGGGAACCGTGGAGGCGCAACCGGCCAAGGCAGCAGTTGCCAACAAGCCGAGTGCGAGCATGCTAGTGCGAAAGCGCATGGAGATCTCTTGGATAAACGAATCGATTTAGACGGGTGTCTGGCCCACCTTTGATGACGGGTTATTTTCGATTACACTACGCTTGGCAAGCGCTGCAGTGCATCAAAACGGAGCCGGCGCATGATTGAAAAAGGCCATGGCGTTTTTGCAACATCATGGAAGCGGTTTTTCGGGATTCTATGACTATACTCAACCTCGCCAGTAATAATCCATTAATAGATGGCCGCCAGTCGGCTCGCGCCATGCTGGTGCGCAAGGGCGTCCAGATCCTGCTGCACGACATGCGGCATGCGATATTGCCGGAACTCGTGCTGTCGAGCGGAAGGCGCGCCGACCTGGTGACCATTTCGGAAAAGGGCGAGATCTGGATCGTCGAGATCAAGACCTCGATCGAGGATTTTCGCGTCGACCGCAAATGGCCGGAATATCGCTACTATTGCGATCGCCTGTTTTTCGCCACGCACAAGGATGTGCCGCTCGACATCTTCCCGGAGGATTGCGGCCTCTTCCTCTCGGACGGTTATGGCGGGCATCTGCTGCGCGACGCGCCGGAACACAGGTTGCCGCCCGCCACCCGCAAGGCGATGACGCTGAACTTCTCGCGTGCCGCCGCCCAGCGCCTGATGCTGGCGGAATGGGCGACCGGCAAGAGTTTCGACGAACTGTGACTATTTCGGCGCGCGCTTGGCGAGGATGCGCTGAAGCGTGCGGCGATGCATGTTGAGCCGGCGGGCCGTCTCGGACACGTTGCGTTCGCACATCTCGTAGACCCGCTGGATATGTTCCCAGCGCACGCGATCCGCAGACATCGGGTTTTCCGGCACGTCCGCCCGCTCGCCCGGCCGCTGCGTCAGAGCGCCGAATATGTCGTCGGCATCGGCGGGCTTGGCGAGATAGTCAAGCGCACCGAGCTTCACGGCCGTGACCGCGGTGGCAATATTGCCGTAGCCGGTCAGCACGATCACCTTGGTATCCTCGCGGCTCTGGCGGATCGCCTCGATCACATCAAGCCCGTTGCCGTCGCCGAGGCGCAGGTCCACCACCGCATATTTCGGCGGCCGGGCCTTCGTCTTGGCGATGCCTTCCGCGACGGACTCCGCCGTGTCGACCAGGAAGCCGCGGGTTTCCATCGCGCGGGCCAGCCGCCGCAGGAACGGGCCGTCGTCATCGACGATCAGCAGCGACGGGTCGGGCCCCAGTTCGGGGTCGGCATGAACCTTGGTCGGTTCCGGGTGTGTTTCCATCTCTTTTTTCTCCGCGGGTTTTAAAAGGCCCGCTTGCCTTCTCATTATCATCGGCCGGCCAACCGGCTCACTTCAAGTCCTGCGCTTCCATCACCGAGCGCGGCCATTCAATATGAATGCGGGCGCCCGGTTCGCCGCTGTCGCGGTTGCCGAAGCGGATCGAGGCGCCGGACCGTTCGAGCAGCGTCTTGGCGATGAAAAGGCCAAGGCCAAGTCCACCGGCCCGTTCGTCTTCCCGGGGTCTCTTCGTCATATAGGGTTCGCCGATCCGCGAAAGAATATCCGGCGCGTAACCCTGGCCGTCGTCCTCGATGGTGATCGCCACCCGATCGGCATTGTGCTCCACCGTGACGATCACCTTGCTCCTGGCGTAATCGACCGCGTTTTCGATCAGGTTGCCGAGCCCATATATAATGCCGGCATTGCGGTTGCCGACCGGTTCGTTGGTTCGGTCGTTCTTCTCGATGAGTTCGATCTCGATGCCGAATTGTCGATGCGGCGCCACCACCTCTTCCACCAGGGAGGAAAGCGGCAGCCGGCGCATATGTTCCTCGCTTTCCGCGGAAAGCGAGGTGAGCCGGCGAAGAATGTCGCGGCAGCGCTCGCTCTGGCTTCGCAGCAGCAGCACATCCTCGCGGAATCGATCGTCGGGACCGAGCTCGCGCTCCATCTCCTTGGCGACGACGCTGATGGTTGCAAGCGGGGTGCCCAGCTCATGGGCGGCGGCGGCGGCCAGCCCGTCGAGCTGCGAAAGATGTTTTTCCCGCTCCAGCACCAGTTCGGTCGCCGCCAGCGCATCGGCGAGCAGCGTCGCCTCGTGGCTGACGCGATAGGCATAGAAGGCCGCAAACATCATCATCGAGGCGATCGAACACCAGACGCCGAGCTGCATGACTGGCTGGATCCGGAGTGGTTCGCCTTCGTACCAGGGCACCGCGTAGGGCGAAAAGGCAAGTACCGTGGTGCAGGTCAGTGCAAAAACGATCAGGACAAGCGAATGGCGCAACGGCTGAGAAGCGAAGGCGATGATGACCGGAACGCAGATCAGTGGCGCAAAGGGATTGGCAAGGCCGCCGGTGATGAACAGCAGCGCGGCCATCTGCAAGAGGTCGAAACCGAGCAGCGCCAGCGCCGATTTCGGGCCAAGCCGGTGGGTCGGCGGAAACCAGGCCGACAGCACAAGATTTGCGACCGCAAGCGCGCCAACCAGAATGGCTGCTTCCTGAAGAGGCAACGGAAACTGCAACAGCAGCCCGACGATGACCACGGTGATCGTCTGACCGGCGACCGCGAGCCAGCGCAGCCGCACCAGCGTCTGAAGCCGGATCCGCCGGCTGGAGGGGCCGAATTGCGCAAAACGCACTGAAGGACTGTCTACGCTCACCGTCTGCTCTTTACCCTGCCTTACCCAAGTGACCCGAGCCGCCTTCATAAACCGGCCCGGCTTCAGGTCGCAGGCGGCATTCTGTCACGTCCCGCGCGGTTTGGCACGTGTCGTCGGAAGAGCTCCGGCCGGGTCCTCCGGCCAGGGATGTTTGGGATAGCGGCCGCGCATTTCGGCCCGCACATCCTTCCATGAACCGGCCCAGAAACCGGGCAAGTCCCGTGTCGTCTGGATCGGCCGATGCGCCGGCGAGTTGAGCTCGAGCAGCAGCGGCAGCTTTCCGCCGGCAATCGCCGGATGTTTCTTCAGCCCGAACAGTTCCTGCACCCGGATCGCCAGGACCGGCTCCTCCCCGTCGTAGCGGATCGGATGCCGCTCGCCCGTCGGCGCCTCGAAATGCGTCGGCGCGAGCTTGTTGAGATCCTGGGAAACCTCGTGCGGGATGAGCGATCGCAGCCCTTCCGAAAGACTGCCGGGATGGATGGAATCGATGCCCGATGCACTGCCCTGGAACGGAACGAACCAGTCGTCGAGCCGCGCGAGCAACGCCTCGTCGCTCATATCCGGCCAGGGTGCGCCGATCGACCGGTTCAGGAAGCCGATCCGGTCGCGCAATTGCGCGCCTTCCTTGGAGAACGGCAGGACCTGAAGCCCTAGTTCCCGCACGCCATCCGCAAGCGCCTGCGCCGCCCGTTCGCCGCTCGGCCGGGGCAGCGGCCTTTCCTCGAAGATGATGGCGCCGAGCCGCGTCACCTTGCGGGCCCGCACCTGCCGGCTCGCCCGGTCGAAGAAACATTCGTCGCTCTCGCGAATCGCGCCGGAAAGCTCCGCTTCCACATCCGCGCGGCTGATTTCCGCGGCAGCGAGAATGCGTGCCTGCGCCGCCCGCCCGGTGAGGTCGGCGATGACCAGCATCTGCGCTGCCGCCAGCCGCTCGGTCTCCTGCAATTCCGCGCCGCGCCCGTTCGCCATCACGAACCGCCCGCGCCCGCCGCGCTGGAGCGCGATCCGGTCCGGATAGGCATGCAGAAGCAGGCGCCCTGCCGGGACGGTCCCGGTCGATTGCGATCTCTTCGGCAGGTTCGACGCGATCCTGTCTGCAAGCTTCCTTGCAGCGTCGGCCCTGTCACCGCGCTCATTGCGGAACCGCCGCAGCCGCTCGTCGAGATCGATGTCGCTGCCACCGAGCCCCTGCTCGGTCAGGAGCACCGCAAGCAGGCTTGCCTGCCTGCCGAAACCCTCTTCCGCCGCCGAGATCGCCATGGCCGACAACCTGGGCGGAAGCGCCAGTTCCCGCATCAGCCGGCCCTTTTCCGTCAGCGCGCCCTGGGGATCGAGTGCGTCGAGCTGGCCCAGCAGCCCCTTTGCCTCGTTGAAGGCCGGCCCGGGAGGCGGATCGAGAAAGGCAAGCCCCTTCGGGTCCTGGACGCCCCAATGGGCCAGATCGAGAACCAGGCCGGAAAGGTCGCTCGCAAGAATCTGCGGCGGCGTGAACGCCTGCAGCGCTGCCGTCTGACCCGGATGCCAGAGGCGCATCGCGATGCCCGGCTCGGTACGACCGGCACGGCCCGCCCGCTGATCGGCCGAGGCGCGGGAAACCCGCACCGTCTCCAGCCGGGTGATCCCGGTCGAGGGCTCGAACACCGGCAGGCGCTGTTGCCCGCTGTCGATGACGATCCTCACTCCATCTATGGTGATCGAGGTTTCGGCGATCGACGTGGCCAGCACGATCTTGCGCTGACCCGCAGGCGCCGGCCGGATCGCCAGGTCCTGTTCCTTCTGGGAAAGATTGCCGTAGAGCGGCACCACCACGGTCTCCGGCCCGAATCGGCCCGCTAGCCGCTCGGCAGTGCGCAGGATTTCCGCCTGGCCCGGCAGGAAAGCGAGGATCGAACCGGTGTCGTTCGAATGCGCCTCGACGATCGCCCGCGTCATCGCATCTTCGATCCGCTCGTTTGGTGCCCGGTCGCGATGCTGGATATCGATCGGGAATGTCCGGCCTTCGCTCTTGATGACCGGCGGCTCGCCGAGCAGTCCCGCGACGCGCTCCACATCCAATGTCGCCGACATGACGAGGATCCTCACGTCGTCGCGCAGTGCCGACTGCACATCGAGCGCCAGCGCCAGACCGAAATCCGCGTCGAGCGACCGCTCGTGGAACTCGTCGAAGATCACTGCCGAGACGCCGTCCAGCTCCGGATCGTCAAGAATCATCCGGGCGAAAACGCCCTCGGTCACCACTTCGATACGGGTCTTCGCCGAGACCTTGTTGTCGAGCCGCATCCGGTAACCGACCCTCTCGCCCACCTGCTCACCGAGCAGCGACGCCATGCGGGACGCGGCTGCGCGGGCCGCTAGCCGCCGCGGTTCGAGCAGGATGATCTTTCCGGTGCACCACGCCTGGTCGAGCAGCGCGAGCGGCACAAGCGTCGTCTTGCCGGCGCCCGGCGGCGCGGAAAGCACGGCGCGCGTGCCATCGGCGAGCGCCTGCATGATATCGCCGAGAACCTCGGTGACGGGAAGCCTTGGCAGGTTCTTCGTGATCGGACCTGCCTCATGCGCTGAGGCCATCAATGCGAAACCTGTCCGCTGACATGACGATAGGCGAGGATCGCTCCGGCAAGATCCTCGAGCGCTGCGCCCACCGACTTGAAGAGCGTGATCTCGTCCGCGCTCGTGCGGCCGGGATGTTTGCCATGCGCGAGCTCGGCGAGTTCCGCCTTGATCCCCTCCTTCGACAGCGCGCCGCTTGCAAGCGGCAGAACGATGTCGCCTCCTTCCTTCATGGCGCCGGCGCGCGTATCGACGAAGACAGACGCGCGCCGCACCGCCTCGTCGTCGCTCTCGCGCATGCTCGGCTTGAAGGCGCCGACGAGGTCCAGATGCGCGCCCGGCTTCAGCCATTCGCCGCGGATCAGCGGTTCGCTCGACAGCGTCGCGCAGGAAATGATGTCCGCCTGTCCGGCCGCGAGGGCGAGGTCTTCGACCGCCACCGCATCGAGCCCGAGTGTTCTTGCCTCGCGCGCAGTCTCTTCGGCCTTCTCTATATTGCGCCCCCAGACGCGGAAATGCTTGAGCGGCCGTGTGATCGCATGGGCCTGCATCAGGTTGAGCGAAAGCCGGCCGGTTCCGACCATCAGCATGGCCTGCGCATCCTCGCGAGCAAGGTATCGGGCGGCGAGCGCCGAGGTCGCGGCGGTACGCCGCGCGGTCAGTTCTCCGCCCTCGACGATCGCCAGCATCTCGCCGGTCTTGCCCGACGACAGAAGATAGCTGCCGAAGATCGTGGAAAGCGACCGCAGATGATTGTCCGGAAACAGGTTGAGGATCTTGACGCCGATATGGTCGCCCGGCACCCAGGCGGGCATCAGCAGCATGACCGCATTTGCCTCACCCGGCACCTCCATCTCATGATGATGGCGGACCGGCATGACGCACGCGCTCCTGAACATCACTTCAATCGCCGCGATGAGTTCCGCAAAGGGCAGCGCATCCCTGGTCTGCGCTTCATTCAATACCAGCATGTCACACTCCAGCCACCAGAAACTGCTTTCACCCTAACAAGGGGAAATCTCCGCGTAAAATCGGTTTTTATCGGCGTTTACGCTGCCCCTTCGTTAATCGCTGCTCATTTTCTGGTCGGAAACTGGCTGTTTTCGGCGGGTCACGAGAAAAATGACAGTTTTTTGAAAATCCCTGTTGACTTGAAAGAGGGGTTCCTTCTATAACCCGCTCACTGAACGAGGGCGGCGGCGCTGCTGGCGACGACGACTTTCGTTCTTCAGAA
>NZ_JAGIPG010000007.1 GCF_017877055.1 Neorhizobium galegae
AGATCTCCACCCCATCGAAACCCGCCCTGGCAATCGCTTCCAGCTTCTCCGGCAGGTCCCCGCTGATCGAAACCGTGGCTATCGACGTCTTCATGGCGATCTCCTGTAACCTATGGATGCTTGCCTGCTCAGGAAAATGCGGTGACGTCGTGGGGCACGTAAGGCGCCTCAAGCGCGGCGATCTCTTCCAACGTCAGCGTCAGATCGAGCGCGTTCAGCGCGTCGTCGAGGTGGAGCAGCTTCGTGGCGCCGACGATTGGCGCCACCACCGGCTGCTTCTGGAGGACCCAGGCAAGGGCGACCTGCGCATAGGGCAATCCCCGCTTTTCCGCGACGGAACCAACCGCTTCGATCACCTTCCGGTCGGCCTCGATCGTCGCCTTGAAAAGGCCGTGACCGTAGCTGTCTTGCTCGTCTCGCGCCGAGGCGGGTACGGTGCTCGGCGCCCTTGACAGACGCCCGCGTGCCAACGGGCTCCATGGCAGAACGCCGATCGCCTGATCCTGGCAGAGCGGCAGCATTTCGCGCTCTTCCTCGCGATAAAGCAGATTGAGCTGGTTCTGCATGGTCGCGAAGGGTGTCCACCCATTTATCTTCGCAACATAAAGCGCCTTGCTGAATTGCCAGGCAAACATCGACGATCCGCCGATATATCTGGCCTTCCCCGCCTTGACGACGTCATGCAGCGCTTCCATCGTCTCTTCTATCGGCGTGTTATAGTCCCAGCGGTGGGTTTGATACAGGTCGATATAGTCGGTACCGAGACGCTTCAGGCTGGCATCGACTTCGGCCATGATCGATTTTCGCGAAAGCCCGGTCCCATTAGGCCCAGCCCGCATCGGTAATCCGACCTTGGTCGCGATAACCACATCTTCCCGACGTGCGAACTCCTTGATCGCGCGACCCAGTATCTCTTCGCTCGCGCCCAGCGAATAGGTGTTTGCCGTATCGAAGAAGTTGATCCCCGCTTCCAGTGCTTTCTTTATGAAGGGCAGGGAATCGCCCTCTGACAGAGACCATGTCTGCGGTCCCTTTCCAGGCGTCCCGTATGCAAGGCATCCAAGGCAAAGCCTTGAAACCTGAAGGCCGGTATTTCCCAAACGAGTATACTGCATTTTCAAACCTTTTTCAGCCTTGCCCGAGATCACAGGTCGAGTTCTTTCATCAGCGATGCTGCGGCGCGTACGGAAAAGACCCTGTCTAGACGGTTGCTGGAATTTGCAAAAAGGGACACCGCACCTTGTCCCAATGCTCAATGGTTCAGGATCTGGCCGAGAAAATTGCGGGTGCGCTCGTTTTTTGGCTGCGAGAAGAATTCTTGCGGCTTCGCCATTTCGATGATCTCACCGGTATCCATAAAAATGACGCGGTCTGCGACCTGACGGGCGAAGCCCATTTCGTGGGTAACACAGAGCATGGTCATGCCTTCCTGGGCGAGGCTGATCATCGTATCGAGCACCTCCTTGACCATTTCGGGATCGAGTGCCGATGTCGGCTCGTCAAACAGCATGATCTTGGGCGTCATGCACAAGGCTCGCGCGATCGCGACGCGTTGTTGCTGGCCACCCGAAAGCTGGGCCGGGTATTTGTTCGCCTGCTCGGGAATGCGCACACGCTCCAGATATTTCATGGCGATGATTTCGGCATCCTTCTTCGAAGTACCGCGAACCCGCATAGGCGCCAGCATGCAATTCTGAAGTACCGTCAGATGCGGGAACAGATTGAACTGCTGAAACACCATGCCCACTTCGGCGCGCACCGCGTTGACGTTTCTCATGCTCTCCCCGAGCGAAATGCCATCCACGACAATGCTGCCGGACTCGAACTGTTCGATACGGTTGATGCAGCGGATTATCGTTGACTTGCCGGAACCGGATGGTCCGCAGACCACGATACGCTCGCCTTTGCGCACGTCGAGATTGATGTTCTTGAGCGCATGGAAGGCGCCGTAATATTTCTGAAGGCTGCTGATCCGAATGATCGGATCCTGGCCTGTTGTACCGGTATCCGCAGCATGGATATGCTGCTGTGTCGTCGTGGTCATGGTCGCTCCTGCCGAAGGTCCGGACCGCCCGAAGCCGGTCCGGTTCTGTGACTTACTTGGTGATATCGACAGGAAGCGGCGCATCCCCCTCTCCCGTCGTCGGGAGCTTGGCGCTAATGTCTTTGCCGATCCACTGCTTGTAGAGCTTGGGCAGCTCGCCGTTCTCGATCTGCTTGCCGATGAACGTGTTCAGGTACTCGGCGAACTCACGAGAGTCCTGGCGAACGGCAGCGCCATTGAAGACGCGGTTGAGGACGAATTTCTGCTGGAACTTGCCGGCACCGGTGACCTTTTCGATATTGCCCATCTGGGTGAAGGCCGCGCCGATGATATCGACCTGTCCGGAGATCAGCGCCTGGACAGTGGACGCGTCGTCATCGAAACGCTGGATCGTCGCACCGGAATTGGCGGCAGTGATTGCCTTATCCTGCGGCGTGCCGCGCGGAACGCCGACGCGGGCACCCTTCAGATCGGCCCACCCGCTCGCCTTCAGATCGGCTTTGCCGATGAAGACGTTGTCGTTGTTTGCGTAAGGGCGGGAGAAGAGAACGACCTTTTGGCGGTCCGGGAAGATGCCCATGACGGCTGCAAGGAGATCGACCTGGCCGGTCTGCAGAGTTGCGATGCGGTTCGCGGGCGTTACCGGCACGAATTCGACCTCGACACCGAGATCCTTTGCAACCGAACGGACGAACTCAACGTCGAAGCCGGTGAGTTTGCCGGTTTCGTCGGTATAACCCCACGGAACCTGGGCAACCTGGACGCCGGCCTTCAAAACCTTGCGTTCCTTGATTTCTTTGACGGTCTGCGCTGCAGTCGTATCCGCAAGCAACGGCAGCGCCATCAGGCCGCCGATGGCGGCGATGAGAATGCGGCGGCCGATCTTGCTCGAGCGCGCGTTGACGATATTTTTCATGCTGTTTCCTCCTCAAGAAGCGGCTTCCTGCCGCGGTTAAACATTTCAAGTTTTCAGGGAGAAGCGGCGCTCAAAGTAGGCGCTCGCTCTGGAGAGCGGGAAGCAAATGGCAAAGTAGAAGGCGCCGGCCAGACCGTAGGCGATCAGCGGCTTGTAGGTCGTGCTCGCAACGATCTGTGCACTGCGGGACAACTCGACAAAGCCGATGATCGCCGCCAGCGACGTGCCCTTGATGAGCTGGACCAGAAAGCCGACGGTCGGCGCGAAGGACAGCTTGATGGCCTGCGGCAAAACGACATCGCGCATCCGATCGATATAACCAAGACCGAGCGCCGAAGCCGCTTCGCTCTGGCCTTTCGGAACGGCCTGGATACCGCCGCGCCAGATTTCCCCCAGAAAAGCGCTGGCATGGAAGGTCAGGCCGATGGCAACCGCCGTCCACGCACTGACATGGAAGCCGAAGACCGGCAGGCCGTAGTAGACCAGGAACAACTGCATGAGCATCGGCGTGCCCTGGAAAAAATCGATATAGGCAGCGGTGGCTACCCGGAGCCATTTCCAGGGCGAAGTGCGCGCCAGTGCGACGAGCGTGCCGAATGTTCCTCCGCCAATGAAGGCGACGACCGAGAGCGCGAGCGTCGTCCACATGCCTTGGAGGATGGTGAGAACTTCCAGTAAACCGAAATCACGGATCATCCTGTCAGCCTCACTTGATCGGATAAGAGAAGAACACGCGATCGATCCCCTTAAAAATAAAGGAGAAAATCGTCGAAAGCGCGAAATAGAGAAGGGTGGCGACGATATAGATCTCGAAGCTGCGAAACAGATCGCTATCGAGGAGCTGCGCGGTGGAGGTCAGCTCCTCGGCGGAGATCGATGATACGATACTCGTCGTCAGCAAGGCCAGCACGAACTGGCCGGACAATGCCGGATAGATGACCCGCAAAGCGGGTTTCAGAATGATATAGCGGAAGACTTGCAGAGGTTTCAGGCCGAGTGCCGCACCCGCCTCAAACTGCCCGCGCGGGATCGCGTCCACGCCGCCGCGGATGATTTCCGCCGAGAAGGCTCCGCAATTCAAGCTGAGCGCAAGGAAGGCGGCCGTCCAGGGCGTAAAGCTGATGCCGACCGTCGGCAATCCGAAGAAGATGAAGAAAACCTGCACGAGAAACGGCGTATTCCGGATGATCTCGATATAGGTGAGCGCGATGGCACGCAAAAACATCAGGCCGCTTCTACGCGCCACCACCGTGATGATACCGATGATGAAGCCACAGATGACGGCGGTTGCTGCCAGCCAGAGTGTCAGCAGGCAAGCATGCAGCAATTGCGGCCAATAGGGCAGGAGAACCCCGAAATCGAACTTGTAGCTCACGGCTGAAAACCTCCGGAAGACACGGCTTCGCTGGAATTGCCGGCGGCGTCTGTGTCGGGAATGCGGAAAAACTGTCGGTATAGGTCGATCTGCGGTGCCAACATCGCAAAACCGGCCTGGGTTTTGAATCCGCGCGCCCTTGCCTCGCGCAATAGGCGTGTCTCGGCTGGCTTCATGATGATTTCCGCCACGACCGCATTCGGGTTCAACCCCTCGAGCGTGAATGGCAACGGGTCCTCCTCGCCAAGCCCCATCGGTGTCGCATTGATGACGATATCGACCTCCAGATGCCGGCCGGCAGCCACCGCGATCGCCCGTCCCGGCCAGTGTCGCTCCAGACGCGCGCATAATTGTTCGCATCGCGGCTGCGACACGTCGGAAATCCGCACCTGCTCCGCTCCCGCATCGAGCAGCGCCGCGGCGATCGATGAACCGGCGCCACCCGCGCCATAGACCGCAACCGTTTTCCCGCCGATTGCGTGCCCGACATTTTTCATGCCCGTCACGAACCCGATCCCGTCGAAATTTTCCGTCGACCAGGATCCGTCGGCATTGCGGCGCAGCGCATTGGCACAACCTGCGGCCTCCGCCACCGCACCGATATGATTGGCATGGGACAGAAGCTCGAATTTATGGGGAATGGTGGCGAGAAAGCCGCCGACATTGCCGGCAGACTTCAGCGCGCGGATCAGCGCCGGCGCATCGTCGCTGGAAACCTGCATCGGAACCATGAGCGAATTGCTGCCCGCTTTCGCGAAGACCGCATTCATCAATTGCGGCGCCTGAACCTGCGTGACAGGATCTCCGATAATGACGAAGACCTGCGTTCTGCCATCGGGAGTGTCAATCATATTGCGCGTCATGAAGAGACCCTCCCCTCGGATGCCCCCAGGCCGAAACGCAGTCCATACCGCTTGTGGACAATCTTTCGCGCGGGAGCAGCAGGATCGCGAGGCAGGAAACTTTCCGTACCGGCAAGCTTTGCCTTGTCGAAAAGTTCCCCTTGGTGAGCCGCGTTGCCAGGTCGGTCTCCAAGCTTGCGTAAATCTCGCCAAAGAAGCGATGGTAGCAATATGAATTGATTCCAATCTTCATCAGACGCCCTCCGTTCTTTTGGCTTCGGTTGCGGATACTCATTTCATTCGCCATGGATCGATTGAGGGAGGGTGACTTCCATCCTGCCCCGATCCCGAATTCCCCAATCAGTCGGTAAACAGACCTCGATCCATCAGGACCGGCGGCTTCGGTATCAGGGGCGTGAAATCCATCCGGTCGAGAATATCCTGCTGGACATCGATGCCCGGAGCGACTTCCTTGAGGATCAGGCCATCCTCAGCCAATTCGAACACGGCACGCTCGGTCACGAACACGGCGGAATGGCCACGTTTCAAAGCCTGCCGGCCCGAATAGGTAATCTGCTCCACCGATTGAACGAGCTTCCGGACGTCGCCCGCGCGTTTGATGTTCACGCCGGCCGGCGAGATGTCGATCGCCGATCCCTTGGTATCGAACGTACCGCAAAAAACGACGCGCTTGGCATTCTGGGCAATATCCATGAAGCCGCCCGGCCCGACCGTCAGCCCCCCAAGTTTCGACACGTTAACATTGCCGATCGCGTCGAGTTCACCGAAGCCGAGGAAGGCCAGATCCAGTCCGCCGCCTGCGTAGAAATCGAATTGCGACGGACCATCGATCATCGCGGACGGGCTGCGGGCAAAGCCGAACAGCAGGCCGACCAGCAGCGAACCGCCATAGGTTCCGTGCTCGATCGTCTGGTAATAACGTCCGACTTCGCCCCGGTCGGAAACCATCTTGGCGACGCCTTCGCCGATCCCGACTCCGAAATTGATGACCGCTCCGTCCTTCAGTTCCTTATGGGCGCGGCGAGCGATCAAGCTGCGAATGTTCAACGGCTCCGGCGGATCGAGCGTGATCGGACCCCGTCTCTCGCCGGACAAGGTGGGATCGTAAGGCAGGTCGTAGCTCGGACGCTGATCGGGATCGACCACGACGGCATCGACGATGGCGCCCGGCACCCGCACCGAACGCGCCGGCAGCGAATTCGGGTCGACCGCCGTGCGCACTTGAGCGATCACGATCCCGCCAGAATTATGCGCGGCGAGCGCCGCCGCATAGATATCGAGATTGGCGGCCTCCTGATCGAGGCTGATATTGCCCTCCGCATCCCCGAACGAGCCGCGGATAATGGCCACGTTGATCGGGAAGGACTTATACCAGAGTAGCTCTTTGCCGCCGATATTGGTGACTTCGACAAGATCCTCTTTGGCCGACTTGTTCATTTTGCCGCCATGCTGGCGCGGATCGACAAAGGTTCCGAGGCCGACATGGGTGAAAAGGCCCGGACGACCGCCGCCGATCTCACGATAGAGCTGCATGACGCAACCGCTTGGCAGGACATAGGCTTCGATCTTCTCGTCGCGTGCCATCTCCTGCATCTTCGGAGACCAGACCCAGTGACCGCCGATGACCCGCTTGACCAGACCTTCGTGGGCGAAGTGGTTCATGCCTTCCTGTTTCTTGTCGCCGATGCCGAGCGCGTGCACGACCGTCAGATTGCGCGGCGTGCTCGTTTCCAGAAAACGGCGCGACACGGCTCGGAAGGTATGGGTCGCTTCCATCAGGCCGCCGCCGCCACCGATCAGGGCGACCGTATCGCCATCCTTGATGAGCTTCACTGCCTCATCGGCCGTCATGAACTTGTTGCGGCTCATGCGGGCGCTCCTGCGCCTTCACCGATCGGCCGGCGCGGCACCATCAGTCCATGTTCGCCTGTCTGAACCACCTCGTCGCGCTGGTTGACGAGGTCGATCGCCATAACGATGATCCCCATTCCCGGCTTGCTCTTGGACGAACGCGTTTCCTTGATGCGAATACGTGCCTGAAGAGTGTCGCCGATGCGGATCGGCTGCTTGAAGGCCCAGGACCAGCTCAATGCGATCCCGTCCCGAAAAGTCGCCGACTGAACCTTGAGGCCATCGGTTAGCGAGAGCCCCATCAGACCGTGGGCGATCCGCCCGCCGAACTCGGTCGTCTGGGCATAGACGTTGTCCATATGGATCGGCGAAAAATCGCCCGCGACGCCGGCATAGGCCAGTATATGCCCTTCGGTCACTGTTACGCGCGGCGTCAGCTTTTCGTCACCGACATTGAAATCGTCAAAATAACTTCCGGGAAGCATGGCTTCCATCCTCCGGCTATGGGTAATTCTAAGGAACGAGAAGAATGCGGCCGACCGCACCTCGCTTGTGCAACTGACGGTGTGCTTCGGCAGCCTCCGCCAGCGGCATTCGCCGCCAGATTTCGGGCTTGATGCCGTTGGCATGCATGAAGTCGAGGATCTCCCGAAGCTCGCCCCGCGAGGCGCTTTGCACGCCCTCGATGCGCAACTCCTTGATGATCAGAAGGCCAAGATTGACGGAGACAGGCGTGCCATGCAGTTCGCCGATCACCGCGCAGCGGCCACCCGGAGCGAGGCTGCGGAGCGTGCCGGCAAATGTCGGCGACCCCGTCAGTTCGACAACCAGATCCACGCCTCGCCCGTCGGTCAGAGCGCGAACGTCCTCGCCGAAGTTCCCATCGGGGCTAACCACGACATCGCTGGCGCCCTTTTCCTTCAGGAGCTGAACCTTGCCTGGACTGCCGGTAATCGCAATCGCGCGGCCCCCCAGTGCATTGACGATCTGAATGGCCGCAAGCCCCAGGCCGCCGCTGGCGCCAGTGATGACGACAGCGTGACCCGGCTGGATATCACCGATCTTGCGGATGGCCTTGTAGGGTGGGCCATAGACGCAGGCGGCGAAACACACTTCTTCCATGGCCATTCCGTCGGGCAGTCGCACGAGATTGGCAGCATCTAGAACAGCATATTCAGCATAACCGCCGTCCCGCGTCTGGCCGATATCACCCTTGGTGAAACGGCAAAGCGAAGGACGGCCGCGCAAACAATCGGCGCATTCGCCACAAGCTTGGAAGTTGAAGACGGTGACCCGGTCACCAGCCGCGAACCCATTCACGCCCAGACCGGTCGCCACGACTTCCCCAGCCAGCTCATGCCCGAGAACGCGCGGCAAGCTGACTCTGGAACGCATTCCGGATCGTAGAATCAAGTCGAGGTGGCATACGCCGCAGCAGGCGATTTTGACCAGAACCTCACCTTGCCCCATGGATGGCAACGCAATTTCTTCGCAGATAAGTGTTTCCGGCCCGCCAAAGGCGCGCAATTTAATAGCTTTCAAGCGCTCCTCCCCGTGACGCCTTTCTGGAACTTGTTTCATATGGAACTGATTCCAGTTTGTCAATTGCAGTGACATTGTGTTCCAATTGGAATAGGATTCATAAAATGGCTGACCAGACACCGATGCTTCCACCCGACCGCGCGATTTCCATCATCGAGCTTTTGGCTCGCCACTCTTTCGGCCTGCCGCTTTCGGAAATCGCCGATCAACTGGCTATTCCGCGAAGCGCAACGCATCGGCTGCTGGCCGACCTGAAAGAAGAAGGTTACGTCCGGCAGGATTACGATGGCGCCGCCTATCGGCTGACGGCCAAGCTCGTCGCCCTGGGCTACAGTTTTCTGTCTACCGCCGGCGTCTCCAATCAGCTTCAACCAATCATCGACAGGCTGGCGGAGCAGACGGGCGAACTGGTGGTCCTCGCCGTCGTCGAGCGGGGAAAGCTTCTTCGCCTGATCAAGGCGCAGGGCGCTCGTGGAGGCCTTCTCTACAATCCCGACGAGGGGCCGGAAGTGTATCTGGCGGCGACATCCAACGGTCACGCCTATCTTTCCACCTTGATGGAAGATGAGGCGATCCAGCTCGTTGCGAAACAGGGTTTTCAATCCGAAGGCGTCGGAAAGAACGCCCCCAAGGCATTCCGGCAGCTTTTCGAATATGTCGACCAGGCCCGAGAAACAGGTATCGCGCGTATCTTCGATGTCTGGGTCGACGGCACGTCCGCCATGGCCGCGCCGGTTTTCCGCTCCGGCACGAAAACCGCAATCGGGACGATCAGCGTTGCCGGCCCGACAATACGCATGAACCATCAACGCATGGATCAGTTCGTCGATCTGCTGAAGGCGGCATGCAGGGACGTCTCTGAAACCGGCTCCAGTCTTCCCATTTTCGAGCAGGCCTAGCCCATGTCCAGCCGTAGCCGCGGTATCGCCATTCTCGAACTCCTGACCGGGCATCCCTGGGGTTTGAGCGTCACGGAAATTGCCGATCAGCTTGCGATCCCCGCCGCAGCAACGGTTCGCGTTCTGTCCAGTCTCGTCGCGTCCGGTTATGTGCATGGATCGGGCAAGGACGGACATTATCGTCTGAGCCCCAAACTGCCGGCGCTCGGCCTGGCCTTTCTCGGAGCGAGCGGCGTCACCGATCTCGTGCAGCCTATATTGGATGATCTGGCCAAGAAGACGGGAGAACTTGTCCGCATCGCGATCATTTCGACCGACAAACTGACCTGGGTCGCGAAATCGCAAGGGGCACGCAGCGGACTGCTCTACGATCCCGAAGCGGCCGCAGACGTGTATCTTCCGGCAAGCGCCAACGGGCAGGCATGGTTGTGCTGCCTGCCGGATGCCGAAATCAGGCGGCTTGTAAACGACCATGATATCAACCGGCCGGGCTTCGGTTCTGGAGCCCCCCAAACCTTTGCCGAATTGATGAAGGCAATCGAGATCGCGCGGCAACAGGGCTATGCCAGCGTTCGCGACAGCTACGCGGTTGGGACGTCCGCCATGGCTATCCCCATCATGCGCCGGGCGACCAGGCGGCCAATCGGAACGCTGAGTGTAGCGGGACCGACTATGCGGATGACCGAGGCCCGGATGAGGGAAATCTTTCCCTGGCTGCAATCGAGCGCCAAGGAGCTTGAGGCGGCAAGCGGCTCCTCGCCGCTTTTTGCCGTGCAATGATGCGGTCTTCTCGTCATCGATTATGCCGACGATCACCGGCAACACCAATACGCCGACGGCGATGATCGCGATGAAAGGTGCTGCAATGCTGCTTGAGGATGCACGCCATTAGCCAAGCACGGCCTTTCGTTCCGCTATTGTCACCGGACAAAGAAACTGACATCATCAATGGAAGGCCCCCAATGGGTCGCTGATATTCCATGAGCAGGGTAGCTCTCGACCGGAAACGGGCGGGAGCTTTTTTATTTTTTGGTGGCGATGATGAATTCAGAAAGCTGGCGGGTCGGTGTGCTGTTCTCCGAAACGGGTGTGACCGGAGCCGTGGAAAAAACCCAGAGGGCCGCGAGCTTGCTGGCGATCGACGAAATCAATGCGGCGGGCGGCGTGCTCGGCCGGGCGATCGAGCCCGTTGCCTACGATCCGCAATCGACTCCTAATCTCTACAAGGAGCTCGCGGTCAGGCTTTGCGACGAAGATCGGGTCCGGGTCGTTTTCGGTTGCCATATGTCGAGCACCCGCAAAGCCGTTCTGCCCGTCATCGAGGCCCGTGACGCGCTGCTGTTCTACCCGACACTGTACGAGGGCTTCGAATACTCCCGGCACTGCATCTATACGGGTGCTGCCCCCAATCAAAACTCCGTTCAACTCGTCGATTTCCTGACCAAGCATTATGGAAAACGGGTTTTCCTTGTGGGTTCGAACTACGTCTATCCTTATGAATCCAACCGGACGATCAGCGACCTCTTTCTTCAAGTGGGGGGACAGGTACTGGACGAGATGTATGTTCCGCTGAACCTCAAAACCGAGGACGTCGCCAAGATCATCCGGCATATTCGCGCGGCACAGCCGGATGTCATCTATTCGACGATCGTCGGCGACGGTATCATTCCCTTCTATACGGCGTTCAAGGAGGCGGGATTCGATGCAGCGACGATGCCGATCGCGAGCCAATCGACAAGCGAGGCCGACGTTATCCGTATGCGACCGGAGGTGGCCGAGGGGCACATCACCGCAGCCCCCTTCTTCGCCTCTCTGGATACACCCCGCGCTCGCGCCTTCGTCTCGGCTTACCAACAGCGATACGGCCTGCAGATGCTGCCAACCGCTCCGGCCGAAGCGGCCTATTTCCAAGTCTATCTTTATGCGGCGGCTTTGCGGCGCGCCGGTGGCGATGGGCTTGAGCAGCTTCTGCCGGCCCTCTATGATGTCGAGTACGATGCCCCGCAGGGCGCCGTGAAGATAGACCGACTGACAAACCACACGCATCTGTGGCCAAGAGTGGCAAGGGTGAATGCGCAGGGCAACTACGACATCGTCTATGATCCGTCGCTGCGGGTGGCGCCAGATCCGTTCATGCGCGAATATCGCCCGGACTTGACGCAGGCTTTCCCACATCGTGTTCAGGTCTGAGAAGGAGCGACGATGTCTTTCGCCCTTCTCAGAGATTTGCGGGATCTTAAGGTTCTGGTCATCCATCCCCGGACATCAGAAGGAGAGTTTCTCGTCGATCACCTGCGCCGTATCGGTTGTACAGTCAGTTGCCTCTGGCCAGTGCCTGCCGAGTTGCCACACGGCACGGATGTCGTCTTCCTTGCAATGGAAGATGAAGCGCGACCGGAAACCGAACGCTTACTGAAGTCTTTCCCCAATCCTGCCCCGACCATGCTCGCCATCGTCGGTTACGAAAACCCCTCGACGTTGCAGATCGTTCTGGAAAGCGGCGCGCTCGCCATTGTCGAAAGACCGATCAAACCGTTCGGCCTGCTGACCAATCTCGCCATCGCCCGCAGTCTATGGTTGGAGCGCCAAAAGCTCGTCAAGGAAGCGCGCAAATATAAGCGCAAGGTACTGGGAGACCAGAAGCTTGCTCGAGCCAAGGCCATTCTGATGGCCAATCGCGGCACCAGCGAGAATGAGGCGTATCGTGAAATGCGCGAACAGGCGATGGCTCGGCGCGTGCCGATCGATGAAATCGCCAATTCGATTATCAACGCCGAACAGCTCTTGCGCCCGCCCCAAAAACATGATTAGTTTTTTACGTGTTTCAAATAAACACCTTCGGCACATCCCTTCGTTTCGCGAAGCCATGTGCCGCTGTTGCACGCGGCGTAGCCGTGATGCGGTGATGGCAAAGGTGCCCGCAGGCCGTGACAAGCCTCGCGGGTTTTTTGTTGTCTGCTGACAATGACGTCAGCCTTCCAAGCAATTTTTTCGGCACGAAAGCCTCGCCGTTGGGCCAGGCGGTGCCGCCGCGTGCGCCAATCAAAAAAAGGGGAACCAAGATGGTGTTCAACAGACGTGAATTTCTGAAAACCGCAGCCACCGCTTCCGCCGCACTCGCCCTGCCGGCTCTGGGCAGCCGGGCCTTTGCAGCCGATGCCATCAAGGTCGGTGCTCTCTACTCCCAGACGGGTGGGCTTTCTGTCGCCGAGAAGCTTCTGGCCAACGGTGTCATGATGGCCGTGGCCGAAATCAACGCGGCCGGCGGCGTTCTCGGCCGCCCGGTCGAGGTTGTCGTCGAAGACGGTGCTTCCGATCCGAAGACCTTCAGCGAAAAGGCTTCGAAGCTGATCCTCAAGGACAAGATTTCCACCGTGTTCGGCTGCCACACGTCTGCCAGCCGCAAGGCCGTGCTGCCGATCTTCGAACGACGCGGCGCGATGCTGTTCTACCAGACGCACTACGAAGGCTTCGAGTGCTCGCGCAACGTCGTCTATTCCGGCGCCGTTCCGAACCAGCAACTCTCCAACTACATTCCCTGGATCGTAGAAAAACTGGGCAAGAAGAAATTCTTCATCGTCGGCTCGAACTATGTCTATCCGCGCGAGATGGCCAAGGTTTCCAAGAAACTGATCGAGGCGGCCGGCGCAAAATGGGTAGCGGACGAATATCTGGAGCTTGGCCACTCGGAATGGGCCGTCATGGTCAGCAAGATCAAGGAATCCGGCGCGGACGTGGTTCTGTCCAACGTGGTCGGCGACTCGATCATCGCCTTCTACCGCGAGTTCAAGAACCAGGGCCTCTCGCAGGAGGTTATCCCGATCTGCGCGACAGTCACGTCTGAAATCGAGATCGCGGCCATGGGCGCCGAATATGCGGCAGGCAGCTACACCTCGTTCCCCTATTTCATGTCGATCGAAACGCCAGCGAACAAGAGTTTCATCGACCGCTTCAGGACGTTCGTCAACGATCCGAAAGCCGTGACATACCATTCGCTCGAGGCCGCCTATTTCCAGGTATTTCTGTGGAAGCAGGCGGTCGAGAAATCCGGTGATCTGTCAGCCGACGCGATCCGGGCCGGCATTCGCGGCCAGACCTATGACGCGCCTGGTGGCAAGGTGACCACCGACCCCGACAACCTGCATTGCTGGCTGACGCCACGCATCGGGCAATGGCAGCCGAACGGCCAGAGCAAGGTGGTCAACGCCTACCCGGCGCCGATCAAGCCGCTGCCCTATTCGGCCTATGGCGAGACGGAAAGCAATCTGTTCTGCACCGGCAACGGTCTCGACGCAGCAAAGCTCAAAGGCTGACCCCTCCCCGCGTCGTCCCGCCATCCATGCGTGGCGGGACCATGTCTCGGCAGGCGGATCTGTGCTTTTCCTCTGCGCGGCGCCAACCCGCTTTCGGGATTGGCAAGGAGCAAGAAAAAAGTCTGGCCTGCCCTTCTCATGAACGGTGGCGTTATGCTCGACATTCTCTTTATCGGCCTCAGTCTCGGCTCGATCCTTCTTCTGGTGGCACTCGGCCTCGCCATCACCTACGGCGCCATGGGCGTCATTAACATGGCCCACGGCGAAATGGTGATGATCGGCGCCTACGTCGCCGTCCTCTCGGGCATTTGGCTGAAAACAAGCCTTCTGCTCGCAATACCGCTGGCTTTCGTCGTGACGGCGTTGCTCGGCCTGATGATCGAACGGGTGGTCGTGCGGCGGCTCTACGGCCGCCTGCTGGACACGCTTCTCGCCACATGGGGCATCGCCATCCTTTTGCAGCAAGCCGTAAGGCTCGAATTCGGCCTGTCGTTTTTCGGAATTCATATCCAAGGCCTTGGAGTCGGACTGCAAAACGTCGCGGTACCTTCGTATCTGCAAGGCACGTTCAGGCTCGCCGGTGCGGACATCAACGCTTATCGCACCTTCACCATCGCGGTTACCGCCGCGCTAACGCTGGCGACATGGTTCATTCTCTACCGGACGGCGGCCGGCATGCAGGTTCGCGCCATCATCCGGAACCCGAAAATGGCGGCAGCCTGTGGCATCGACGTGAAACGCGTCAACGCCGTGACCTTTGCCTTCGGTTCCGGCCTTGCCGGCGTCGCGGGCGTCATGATGTCCGGCTTCAAGACCGTTTTTCCCGACATGGGCACGACGATGGTCGTTGACGGCTTCATGGTCGTGGTTACAGGCGGGGTCGGCAGCCTTTTCGGCACAATCCTGTCTTCAGGGCTTCTGGGCGAAATCAATGCACTGGTGGCCATCGGGACGAACGACATTCTGGCGCGCGCCGTCGTTTTCGGGGTCGTCATCCTGGTCATTCTCGTCAAGCCCAGCGGGCTGTTCTCGTTCAAGGGACGCTGACATGAGCATCGAACGAAAATTCCAGATCGCCGCCTACGTGATTTTTATCTCGCTGATCTTTGCAGCGCCCGTTATCGGCGACGAATTCTGGCTGAACCGCATTTCGAAATATCTTGTCTACGGGATGCTCGGCGTCGCCATCGCGCTCACATGGGGCTATGCGGGCATTCTCAATCTCGGCCAGGGGCTGTTTTTCGGCGTGGGCGCTTACATGCTTGCCATGTCGCTGAAGCTGTCGAGCCTGACCAGTCTCCAACAGGGCTCCGACAAGCCGGTTCCTGATTTCATGCTCTGGAATGCCGAGCCCGGCGCCCCGACGGAACTTTGCTGCATCAACAAGGGCTCCTTCCTCTGGCTTCCCTTTCAAAGCCAGTCGGTGGGCCTGGTGCTCGGTCTGGTGCTTCCCGTGGTGATTGCCGGCGCACTCGGCATGCTGGTTTTCCGCAAGCGCATTTCCGGCGTGTTCGTCTCGATCATCACGCTGGCGCTTGTTCTGCTCGTGCGTCTCGTCATGGTCGATGCGCAACCGGTGACAAACGGCTTCAACGGCCTGACGGATCTTGGCTGGCTGACGATCGGCGGGATCGAATTCGACCCCTATAGCCGGGCGACCTATTATCTGTGCGCCGCATGCCTGTCGCTGACACTCATCGGTGCCCGTCTTATCGTGGAAACCCGTGCGGGTATGATCCTGCAAGCGATCCGCGACGATCATGTCCGCGCCCGCTATCTCGGCTTCGACGTCTCGCTCTACCAGGTGTTCTTCTTTGTCATTTCAGCGGGGATCGCCGGCGTTGCCGGCATGCTCTACGTGGTCGTTGCGGAGTTTGCTTCTCCGACATTCATGGATCTGTCCTTCTCTGTGACGATGGTTGTCTGGGCTGCCGTCGGCGGGCGCTCCTCCCTGCTCGGCGCCTGCATCGGCGCCATCCTGATCAATATAATCGAGGCCGAAGTCAGCGAGACCGAAGCGCTTGTCGAGGCGTGGAAGGCGATCATCGGCCTGATCTTCGTGCTGGTCGTCCTGTTCATGCCGCGCGGACTTGGCGGCGCCGCGCATGACGTGGTGCGGTGGTTCGTCCGCAAACCAAAACCCGGTCAACCCTTCCCGGCCTTGCCGCAGCAAAGCGAGGTATTGTGACATGAGCGCCATCGCATTGACCATCGACGGTCTCGGCGTCAATTTCGGCGGGTTTCGCGCCGTGAACAATGTCAGCGTCACCGTCTTCGACGGCGAGCTTCGGGTGCTGCTCGGCGCGAACGGCGCCGGCAAGACGACCCTGATGGATCTGGTCAGCGGCAAGACGCGCAGCACGCAGGGCAAGGTCTTCGTCTACGACACAGACATCACCAACTGGCCCGAACACAGAATCGCCCGCGCCGGAATTGGCCGGAAATTCCAGATCCCCAGCATTTTTCGCGATCTTACCGTGCGACAGAATTTGGAGGTCGCCAACTGCCGCAATCCATCGGTGCTCGCCAACCTTCGATTCGGATTTTCGCGTGCGGAAGCGGACCGCGTCGATGACGTGCTTACTCTCACTGGCCTCGAGGCAGAGCAGGAGATGACGGCCGCCTATCTCAGTCATGGCCAAACGCAATGGCTGGAGCTGGGCATGCTCATCGTGCAGGATCCCAAGGTGGTTCTGCTGGACGAGCCGACGGCTGGCATGACCCAGGCGGAAACCCGCAAGACCGCAGAGATCATCAATAATCTCAAGGGTCGCCATACGATCCTCGTCGTCGAACACGACATGGGGTTCGTGCGTGAAATCGCCGAACACATCACCGTTCTCCATCTGGGAGAAGTTCTGGCCGAAGGAAGCGTCGAGGATATCGAGCGCAATCCGAAAGTCCGTGAAGCCTATCTCGGTTCGAAAGGAATATCGTGATGCTGTCATTGAAAGACGTACACAGCTATTACGGCCGCAGCCATATCCTGCACGGCGTCACGCTCGACGTTCCGACAGGCAAGGTGACGAGCATTCTCGGCCGCAACGGCACCGGCAAGACGACCCTGTTGAAAACCTTGATGGCATTAACCGACCGCATGACGGGCGAGATGCGTCTGCAGGGAAAAGACATCGCCTCCTCCCCGACGCATATGAGGGCACGGGCCGGTATCGCCTATGTCCCCCAGGGCAGGGAGATCATTCCCGATTTTACCATCCGCGAGAACATCCTGATGGGCGCCTTTGCGCGTACCGATCGCAAACGCGAAATTCCAGCGCTGGTGCCGGAACTTTTTCCCTACCTGATGGCCAACCTTGATCGACCGGGCGGCGTGCTTTCGGGCGGTCAGCAGCAGCAGCTTGCCATCGCCCGCGCGCTGGCCGCGGACCCGAAAGTGCTGCTTCTCGATGAACCCAACGAAGGCATCCAGCCCTCCATCGTCGAGGAGATTGAGAAGATCATCATCCGGCTCAATCGCGAGATCGGCATGACGATCATCCTCGTCGAGCAAAACGTCGCATTTGCGCGGCACGCATCCCACCAGTTCGCAATGCTGGAGAAGGGAGGCGTGGTTGCGGCCGGTGCTATCGACACGCTCTCCGACGCGCTCGTTCACCGGCATATGGCTGTCTGAAACGGATATCCTTCAATAGAGACAATGGGAACAACCATGACATCGACACAGAGCTACACCGCCGCCACCATCCAGTTCGAACCTACTATGTTCGAAAAGGCGCGCAATATCAGCCGGCTGGCAGCCCTTTGCGAGGAAGCCGCGGAGGCGGGCGCTCGTCTGATCGTCACTCCCGAAATGGGCACAACCGGCTATTGCTGGTTTGACAGGGCGGAAGTCAAACCGTTCGTCGAGGCCATCCCCGGACCGACTACCGATGTTTTCCAGGCTGTTGCCAGCAGACACCGCTGCTATATCGTCGTCGGCATGCCGGAAGTCGATCCGGCGAGCGATCTCTATTACAACACCGCCGTTCTCATCGGGCCTGAGGGCGTCGTTGGTCGGCACCGCAAGTCGCATCCCTATATCGCCGAGCCGAAATGGGCCGCCAATGGCGATGTCGTGCACGAGGTTTTCGAAACGGAGATCGGCCGGATCTCGATGCTGGTCTGTATGGATCTGCACTTCTTCGAGACGGCGAGACTGGAAGCGCTGGCAGGCGCCGACGTCATTTGCCACATTTCCAACTGGTTGCAGGAGCGCACGCCGGCACCCTACTGGATCAACCGGGCCTTCGAAAACGCCTGTTACGTGATCGAAAGCAACCGGTGGGGATTGGAGAGAACCGTGCAGTTTTCCGGGGGAAGCTGCCTGATCGAGCCCGATGGAACGGTAGCCGCGTCAATCGATACAGGAGACGGGATTGCCTATGGCAAGGTCGATCTTGCCCGCGCCCGCCGCCGCGAGGTCTTGTTCGAACCCGTATTCAAGGCCCGCCGGCCCGAGCTCTACATGAACATGATGACCAACAGTTTCACCTGGAATCCGGGCGACTACTTCCGTCTCTATGGCTATCAGCCCATCCCGCGCGGACGCGCATCGCGCGCCGCCGTTGCCCAGTTCGCCCCGTCCTCCGTCATCGCAGACAATATTGCCCGCATCACCAAGCTGGCAGCCGAGGCGAAGGCGACGACAGCGCCGGACATTCTGGTCTTCCCGGAACTGTCGCTGACCGGACTTGAGGCCCCCCAAACCCGGGCGGAGCCGCTCTCAGGCCCGACGATATCCGCCTTCGTTCGTCTGGCAATGAAGCTCGGCTTCCATCTCGTCGCCGGGTTTGCCGAGGCGGACGGAGACAAGGTCTATAACAGCGCGGTCCTTGCAGGACCCGAGGGACTTGTGGGCAGCTACCGCAAGACGCATCTTGGCATTGCCGATAGCTGGGCGACGGCCGGCAACGAATGGAAAGTTTACGACCTTGCCATCGGCCGAGTGGGTTTGGCGATTGGCCACGACGCGCTCTATCCGGAAGCCATCCGTTCGCTCTCGCTCATGGGATGCGATTTGGTCGCTTGCCCCTCGGCGATCGCCGGCACTTTCACCGGCAGCCACGCCGGCACGAAAGTCCCGCACAACTATCCGATCCCCAAGGGTGCCGACCCCTTTCACTGGCATGCGTTGCGCGTGCGCGGCGGCGAGAACAACGTCTATTTCGCCTTCGCCAACGTGCTGGATGAGGCGCGGGGATACCTGGGCAAGAGTGCGGTGTTCGGGCCGGATTCCTTTGCCTTTCCGCGCCAGGAATCGGCAATCCTGGAGGAGGACGGGATTGCCGCCGCAACTGTCGACACCACCAATCTCGACACACCGTATCCGACGAACATCGTACGGCGAAAGGATCTTGTTGTCATGCGTCAGCCGCATCACTATCAGCCTCTGGTCAAGTGGCATCAGTGAGAGGCTGGTACGATGTCCTCATTCACATTCGCAACCGTCCCACAGATAATTGCAGGACCGGGCTGCATCGCAAGGCTTTCGGAGCTGAAGACCCGGCTCGGGTCGCGTGTTCTGGTGATTTCGGACGAAGGGGTCGTCAGGACGGGGCTCGTTCAACCGGCCCTGGCAAGCCTTGCGGACTGCGGGGCTGAAGCATCGATCTTTACCGGCGTTGTCGCTGATCCGCCGGAAGCCGTCATTCACGCGGCTGTGGCACAGGCGATCGAGTTTGGCGCAACCGGTGTACTGGGCATCGGCGGCGGTTCGTCGCTCGATGTCGCGAAGCTCGCGGCCCTTCTGGCCAAAAGCGGCGAAACGCTCGGCAATATCTACGGGGTTGGCAACGTGACCGGGCAGCGTCTGCCGCTGGTGCTCGTGCCGACAACGGCAGGCACCGGATCGGAAGTCACACCGATTTCCATCGTCACTACGGGCGCATACCAGAAAAAGGGCGTCGTATCGCCGGCCCTGCTACCGGATGCGGCACTTCTTGACGCAAACCTGACAATCGGCCTTCCTCCCGCCGTGACCGCTGCAACGGGGATCGACGCAATGGTCCACGCCATCGAGGCTTTCACCTCTAAAAGTGCAAACAACAATCCGGTCTCCCGCGCCCTTGCCAAAGAGGCTCTTCGGCTGCTCGGGGCAAATATCGAAATCGCCGTCCAGAACGGAACCGACCTGGCCGCCAGACAGGCAATGCTGCTCGGGGCAATGCTGGCCGGCCAGGCCTTTGCCAATTCACCGGTCGCTGCCGTCCATGCGCTCGCCTATCCGATCGGTGGTCGCTATCACGTTCCGCACGGCCTTTCCAACAGTCTGGTCCTGCCGCATGTCGCACGTTTCAACGCGACCGTCTGTGGTGACGCCTATGCCGAGCTGGCGCCTTGCCTTTTTCCGCACCTTGAGTCTGCTCGCCAGACAGAGCGGCTTTCCGGTTTTATCGAAGGATTGACGATGCTGCCTGTGCGCCTGAACCTGCCCGTACGCCTGAGGGATGTCGGAATTCTAAAGGACGGGCTTCCTCTGCTAGCGGAAAATGCGATGGAACAGACCCGCCTGCTGGTCAACAATCCGCGCACGGTGTCGCTGTCGGATGCCACCAGGATCTACGAAGATGCTTGGTAAACAGGTGCCGAACGCCAGGGTCGGTCATACGTGACAATATGAACCGTATTCTTCTGGTCGCTCTTGAGATCCCATCAGGGGGTGAGTAGCGGCCTGACATCGACCGAGCCGAGTGTTCTGATCGTCGCCAGTCCTGTCTCGCCATCTTCATGTACGGAGACGAAATCGACGCCGCTGCGAGTGACGACGGCATTTGCCGGTACGAGCAGGGCCTGCCGCTCTCCGACCGGGACCTCCACGAGCATGCGCGCATTGACGAAGGCGGTATCGAGCTCGCCGGCTTCGACATCCGTAGTGACGCGTCCGTTCTCGATCAGCGGATAGATCTTCGCGAGCTTTCCGGCGATCTGCCGCCCGTCGATATTGATCCTGATTTCAACTTCCTGGCCGAGCGCGCTTGCGTGGCGCTCCGGGATGGACAGGCAAAGGAACAGTCCGCCGCCTCCGATGAAGGCTCCTCGCTACCGGAAACTCTTCGTGGCCTTGCTGGCGGCTTTCCTGCTGGCGGCACTGTTTCCGGCGTGCTTGCGGTTCGTCTCGTCGTCCGCACGATCTATTGGTCGGCCCACCAAAACGAGCCGATCGAACGTTCGGTTATGTGGCCCATTCTTATGGCATCTCCCACCGCCGCGACCGCCGTCCTTATGGGTCTGATGGTCCGCGTCCATGGCCCGCACCATCTCTTCGCCGCCACTATCCTGATGGGCTTCTTGCAGATCATAGCCGGCACCAGTTCCTAACCCCAGAGCGTTACATCACCGCCTACGACTGAATCACGTGCTCGACCGGACGGCGAAGCGATTTGGGTAACTCTGGACCATAGCCGAACCTCATCACAAGATCAGGGCGGCCGCCGCCCAAGCCGAGATATGTGGCGAATTGCCCTCGCACAGCGGGGACCTCGACCGGCTGATTGATAAACGCATGACATAGCCCCAAGGCCGTGGCCTGAAGGGCGAACCGCTGACTGCACCGGCCGGCTTCAGCCCAATATGCCGGTTCATTCTTGTCGGACACGAACACGGCAATGCCTGCCGAGCTCCTCATCTGGCTCACATATTTCCTGTTTTCCGCATCCTTCGTGAACACCTCACTGAAGATCAACCGGCCGAGCCAGCCCGGCAGAGCCGGATTGCCGGAGGATTTCGAAAACAGGCCGTCCCGCGTCGATAGGGCTTCGCCGTAGCTGAAGCGGATCCACGATTTCAGTTCGTCCACGAATGCGCCGTCGTCCATCTGCGCGCTGTTGCCCGCGAGGAGATAGGAAAGGATTTCTTCGCGTTGCTTGCGTTCCGTGAACAGCAACATCCGCACGCCGTCCCCATTCCCTGCATCTTCCAGAAGTTGAAGATGTTCGGGCGGAACCGACCGTCCGTCGTAAACTGCGCGCGTCGATTGACGATGCGGTATGGCATCGAACAGGTCCGTGCGCCCGGGAGGCGCGGTGTCCAAATCGACCCGTATTCCGTGCGCATCGGGGTCGTAGCTCGGAACCGCCCGAAGCCCGAACGCACGAGCCGCTTGAACGATATTCTCGACGGCACAGCCGAGACTGGCTAACACATGATGATCGTCGGGATCTACGGCGGGCAAGCGACGCTTGAGATCGGGTAGAACGAGGACGGAGTGGTCCGAGAGCCGAAATTGCCAAGGTTGAGTGTTATGGCTGTTTGCGGCCAGGCAGGCGTAACGGACAAGTTCCTTTCGGACCGACAGCAATGGCAGATCCGTGCTGTCGCTGTGTCGCCAAGTGGATTTGACGGCTTCCTCGTAGCCTGAACGCCCCCGGGCGTTCAGCGCAAGCGCGCTTGCTCCGCCGATCGCAACAAATCCACCTCCAGCGGCTAGCGCAACCAGGAATCTGCGACGGCAGTGATGAATCTCGGACATGGCAACAGCGTAGTACGGATGGCCTCCCTCGGGCTTTGATCTGGGTCAGGGCTGCCTATCTCGGCCTGCGTCGCTCTTCGTCGCACACCATTGACGACGACGTAACGTTGATCGCAGTCCGGGCCGCTTGAGTATGAACCCGAACTTCCGACTCTTTTCACATGGGAATATTGCTTTGATGCATCAATAGGCACATCCTAAACATGAGGTAAAAGCCTACGTAGTAGAAGCGATGGTTGCGTCGTGATTACTGCTGCTCAGATGCGGGCTGCCAGAGCCCTTCTCGGAATCGACCAACGCGAACTGGCCGATCTGGCGGGTGTTTCGGTGCCGACGATCCAGCGCATGGAAGCAAGCGCCGACGTGGTTCGGGGGAATGTCGACTCCCTCATGCGGCTGCTGGCCGCGCTCGACATTGCCGGGATCGAGCTGATCGGCGAGGGGGCGGTCAGCGAAAACGGCGGGCGGGGTGTTCGGCTGAAGGCCGCAACAGAACCTTCCGGAAACGACGGGCCGGGATCGCCCGAACCCACGCATGGAGCGAGGAGGCGCCCATGACGTCGGTGGCGTTGATGCTTTCCTGCGTCGCCGCGCTGCTGGCCACGGTGGTGCTCGCGGCCTTCATCGCCCGGTCCCGCCTCGCCACGCCGGCAATCTACAGCCTGAGCCTTGGCATTTCGGCCATCGCCTTTTCGACAGGCCTCGTGCAGCTCTCGTCACCCGCGGCCGATAGTCCTGCACTCGTGCTCCCCTTCGGCCTGCCCTGGCTCGGGGCACATTTCAGGCTCGATCCGCTGGCCGCCTTCTTTCTCGTCGTCGTCAATCTGGGCGGCGCCTTCGCCAGCCTCTACGGCCTCGGTTACGGACGCCACGAGCATGCGCCCCACCGGGTCCTGCCCTTCTTCCCGGCCTTCCTCGTCGGCATGAACCTGGTGATCCTTTCCGACGACGCATTCACCTTCCTTCTTTCCTGGGAGTTCATGTCGCTGGCCTCCTGGGCGCTGGTGATGGCGCATCACCGCGATGCCGGAAACCGCCGGGCGGGTTATATCTACATCGTCATGGCGAGCTTCGGCACACTCGCCCTGCTGCTCGCCTTCGGCCTCCTGGCCGGGCCTGACGGCGCCTATGGCTTCGCCGCGATGCGGGCCGCACAGCACACCCCGTTCACGACCGGGCTCGTCTTCGTCCTGCTGATGCTCGGCGCCGGCTCGAAAGCCGGCCTTGTGCCGCTGCATGTCTGGCTGCCGCTGGCGCATCCGGCCGCGCCGAGCCACGTTTCGGCCCTGATGAGCGGCGTCATGACCAAGGTCGCCGTCTACGGCGTCATCCGCGTCCTCTTCGACCTCGTCGGCACGCCAGCCTGGTGGTCGAGCCTCGTCGTCCTGCTGATCGGCGGCGGCACCGCCGTTCTCGGCATCCTGCATGCCCTGATGGAGCGCGACCTCAAGCGCATGCTCGCCTACAGCACGATCGAGAATATCGGCGTCGTCTTCGTCGGCCTGGGGCTGGCGCTCGCGTTCAAGGACGCCGGCATGGAACTGGCGGCGGCGCTTGCCATGACCGCCGCGCTCTTCCAAGTGCTCAACCACTCCTTCTTCAAGAGCCTGCTCTTCTTCGGCGCCGGTGCCGTCCTGACCCAGACGGGCGAGCGCGACCTGGAAAAACTCGGCGGCTTGATCCACCGCATGCCGGTCACCGCCTTTGCCTTCCTGGTCGCCTGCGTCGCGATTTCGGCGCTACCGCCCTTCAACGGCTTCGCGTCGGAATGGCTGGTCTTCCAAGCGATCCTGCAAAGCCCCGACCTGCCCCAATGGGCGCTGACTATCCTCGTGCCGGCCGTCGGCGGCTTGCTGGCCCTGTCGGCGGCGGTGGCCGCCGCCTGTTTCGTGCGCGCCTTCGGCATCGCCTTCCTTGGCCAGCCAATAACCGAGGCGTCGGCCGGCGCATCCGAGGCGGACCGTTTTTCGCTAGCGGCCATGGCGATCCTGGCGGCGCTCTGCCTGCTCGCCGGCATCCTGCCCGGGATTGTCATCGACGCTCTATCACCTGTCACAAAGCTTCTCGTCGGCGGCCGTATGCCTGTGCAGACGGACGTGCCATGGCTGTCGATCGTGCCGGTGGCAGAAAGCCGCAGTTCCTATAACGGCCTGCTCGTCTTCCTGTTCATCGGGTTCTCGGCCTGGCTCTCCGCCACGGTCATCCACCGTTTCGCCTCGCGGGCGCTCCGCCGGGCGCCGGTCTGGGACTGCGGCTTCCCTGGGATCGACGCCACGATGCAATATACGGCCGGCAGCTTCGCCCAGCCGGCCCGGCGCGTCTTCGGAACGCTGGTTTTCCGCGCCCGCGAGCGGGTCGACATGCCGCCGCCCGGTGCACTGATCCCCGCCCGTTTCGAACTGGAATTCCACGATCTCGTCTGGGAAGGCCTCTGCCTGCCGGTCGCCGGCGCGGTGGGCTTTGTGGCCGAAAAGCTCAACCATCTGCAGTTCCTGACCATCCGGCGCTATCTGAGCCTCGTCTTCCTCGCGCTCGTCCTCCTGCTTCTGGTGCTGGCGCTATGGTCCTGATCCACCATCTTCTCGTCCAGATCGTCCAAATGGCACTCGTCGTGGCGCTTGCGCCGCTCCTGACCGGCTTCGTCCGCAAGGTGAAGGCGCGGCTCCTGCGCCGACGGGGCGCCTCGGTTCTCCAACCCTATCGCGACCTGACGAGGCTCCTGCGCAAGGAAGCGGTGGTGGCGGAGAACGCCTCCTGGCTGTTTCGCGTGGCGCCCTACCTGATCTTCGCCGCGACTTGGGTTGCCGCCGCGGTCATCCCCACTTTCGCGACAGGCCTCATCTTCAGCTGGACGGTCGATCTGATCGCCATCATCGGCTTGCTTGGCAGCGCCCGTTTCTTCCTGGCACTCGCGGGCATGGATGTCGGCACCAGTTTCGGCGGGATCGGGGCGAGCCGCGAGATGCTGATCGCCACGCTTGCCGAACCGGCAATGCTGCTGATCATCTTTTCGCTGGCGCTCATCGCCGGCTCCACCCAGCTTTCGACGATCGCCGCCTTCATGACGTACCCGCAGGTGGGATTGCGCGTTTCGCTGGCGGTGGCGTTGATCGCCATCATCATGGTCGCGATCGCCGAAAACGCCCGTATCCCGATCGATAACCCGGCGACCCATCTGGAGCTCACCATGGTGCACGAGGCCATGGTGCTTGAATATTCCGGCCGGCATCTGGCGATGATCGAGCTCGCTGCCATGCTGAAGCTGCTGCTCTATCTCTCGATGATCGTCTGCATCTTCGTGCCATGGAACCTCAAGGGACCGGACGCCGGATACGCGGCCTACTTCACAGGCTTCGCCTCCTACCTCGTCAAGCTGATCGTCGGCGGTGCGATGCTCGCCCTGTTCGAGACGGCGACGGCCAAGATGCGGGTCTTCCGGGTGCCGCAGTTCCTCGGCGCGGCGCTGATGCTCGGCCTGCTCGCCACGTTGCTGAGATTCGTATCGAGGAGCTTCTGATGCAGGGACCGGTCTATTTCGACATCGCCCACATGCTCGCCGGCGGCCTCGTCCTGGTCAGCATGATGATGCTCTACCAGGACCGGCTCTATGCGCTGCTCAACGTGTTCGCGCTGCATTCTCTGCTGCTCACCCTTTCGGTTGCCTGGCAGGCCTTCATCCAGGGCGCGCCGCATCTCTACGTCACGGCGGCGATCGCCCTCATTTTCAAGGTCGTCGTCATCCCGGTCGCGCTCCACCACATGATCCGCAAGCTCGGCATCCACCGGGAGATCGAAACGGTGGTCGGCATCGGTGCCACCATGCTGGCCGGCATCGGCCTCGTGGCGCTGTCGATCGTGGTGATGCTGCGGGTGACGCCCGAAGCCGACCCGCTGACCCGCGAGGACCTCGCCTTCGCGCTCTCCGTCCTGCTGCTCGGCCTGCTGATCATGGTGACGCGGCGCAACGCCGTCAGCCAGGTGGTCGGTTTCATGTCGCTCGAAAACGGGCTGGTGCTTGCCGCGGCTGGCGCCAAGGGCATGCCGCTGGTGGTGGAGATCAGCGTCGCCTTCTCGATCCTGATCGCCTTCATCGTCATCGGCGTCTTCCTGTTCCGCATTCGTGAACGGTTCGACACTGTCGACGTCAGGGCGCTCGACGACGTCAGGGGAAGGCGGCGGAAATGAGCGCACCCTCCCTCTTCGCCTTCGATGCGGTCGCCGCCGTTTTGGCGATCCCGGTTGTCGCGGCGGCGCTGCTCGCCCTCATGCCCGGCTACAAGGCGACGGCTCGCATCAACGTGGCGGCCAGCCTGCTGACCTTTGCTGCCGCCCTTTCCCTCTTCGTGACCGAACGGCCGGCTCCGGGACAATACCTGCTCGTCGACGACCTCAACATCGTCTTCATCGTCCTCAACACCTTCGTCGGCTTCACCACCAGCTTGTTCAGCGCCAGCTACATCGCGCACGAGCTGGAAACCGGCCGGCTGACGCCGGCGAACCTGCGTTTCTACCATGCCATGTACCAGGTCATGATGTTCGGCATGAACCTCGCGTTCGTCTCTAACAATATAGGCCTGATGTGGGTGGCGGTGGAACTGGCGACGCTGACGACCGTACTGATGGTCGGCATCTACCGCACCCACGAGGCGCTGGAAGCGGCCTGGAAATATTTCATTCTGGGAAGCGTCGGCATCGCTTTCGCGCTATTCGGCACCATTCTCATCTATCTCGCGGCGCAGCCGGTGATCGGCGAAGGTTATGACGCCATGGTCTGGACCCTTCTCGTCGAGCGGGTCGCGGCCTTCGACCCCGCGCTGCTCAATGTCGCCTTCATCTTCCTGCTGCTCGGTTACGGCACCAAGGTCGGCCTCGCGCCGCTGCACGCCTGGCTGCCGGATGCGCATGCGGAAGGGCCGACGCCGATTTCCGCCGTGCTGTCCGGGCTGCTCTTGAATGTCGCGCTTTATGCCGTGCTGCGCTTCAAGATCCTGCTCGCCGCCAATCCAGAGGCGATCAGCCCCGGGCCGCTGATGATGACGATGGGGCTCACCTCGCTGGTCTTCGCGGCCTTCATGCTCTATCGGCGGCGCGACATCAAGCGCATGTTCGCCTATTCCTCGATCGAGCATATGGGCATCATCGTCTTCGCCTTCGGCCTCGGCGGCCCGCTCGCCAACTTCGCCGGGCTGCTGCACATGGTCATGCATTCGTTGACCAAGTCGGCGATCTTCTTCGCCGTCGGCCATATCGCCCAGATCAAGGGAACCCAGCGGCTTTCGGCGATCCGCGGCCTCACCGAAACCCATCCGGCGCTCGGCTGGGGCCTGGTGATCGGCGTCGCGGCGATCGCCGGTCTGCCGCCCATGGGCGTCTTCATGAGCGAGTTCCTGCTCGTCAGTTCCACCTTCGCAAGGCAGCCTCTGCTCGCCGTGCCTTTGGTCTTCGGGCTGCTGGTCGCGTTCGGAGCCTTGCTGCTACGGCTGACGGGCGTCGCCTTCGGCCAGCCGCGCGGCAGCCGGCAGCCGGCCGACGCCTCCTACCTGCCGATGTATTCCCATCTCCTGCTGGTGCTGATCGCCGGCATCTACCTGCCGCCGCCGCTAGTCGCCTGGTTCCAGCACATCGCCAACCTGCTTCGATGAAGGACCGTTCGTCATGCCGGTACTGATCGATATCGCCCCGGAAGCCCATCTGATCCCGCACCATCGCCCCTGGCCCCGCGCCGTCGCCGGCACGACGGGTTGGACGGCGGCAACCGAAAGCCTTGCGGACGGGCGCCGCATCCTTCTCGGGCTCTGGGGAGAGGCCTCCTGCGTGCACATGGCGCTGCTCGACGAAATTGACGGCACGGCGGGCGTCGTCAGTCTGGAAGGATTGGAAGGCCGCTATCCTTCGGTGGCCCGCCACCATCTTCCCGCTCTGAGGCTCGAGCGGGCGCTCCGCGATTTGACAGGCCTCGAACCGCAGGGCCTGCTCGACACCCGGCCCTGGCTCGACCATGGCCGCTGGAACCTGCGCTTCCCGCTGGGTGAAAAGGCTGCCGCACTTCCGAAAGCCAAAACTTACGAATTCCTGCCGGCTGAAGGCGAAAGCCTGCACCGGATCCCGGTCGGCCCGGTGCATGCCGGAATCATCGAGCCGGGGCATTTCCGCTTCACAGCCAACGGCGAGACGATCGTCCGCCTGGAAGAACGCCTCGGTTACGTCCACAAGGGTATCGAGGGCCTGATGGCGGGCGCCGATCCCGTCCGCGCGGCGGAGCTTGCCGGCCGGACCTCCGGCGACAGCACAGTCGCCTATGCCTATGCCTTCGCGCGGGCGGTCGAGGCAGCGCTCGGGCTCGACATTCCGCCCCGAGCGGTCTGGCTCCGGGCGCTGATGGCTGAGCTGGAACGACTAGCCAACCATCTCGGCGATATCGGCGCCATCTGCAACGACGCCGCCTTCCCCCTGATGCTCGCTCATTGCGGCGCGCTGCGTGAGTGCGTGCTGAGGGCCGCTGATGTCGCTTTCGGCCATCGCCTGATGCGCGACCGTATCGTGCCGGGCGGCGTAGCAGCCGATCTCGATGAAGCCCGCGTGGCAGACCTGCTTACGCTGCTTGCCGAGATCCGCAGAAAGTTTCCGGCACTGGTCGACCTCTACGACAATACCGCGTCTCTGCAGGACCGGATGGTGGACACGGGCATCCTCGTACCCGATCTGGCCCGTCTCTACGGCGCGGGGGGGTATGTCGGGCGCGCGTCGGGCCGCGCTTTCGATGCCCGACGAGCGCTGCCCTATCCGCCTTACGATGCTCTTCGCTTCGATGTACCTGTGCTCAATCAAGGAGACGTCAATGCGCGCGTCTGGATCCGCATCCGTGAGGTCGAGCAAAGCCTCTCGCTCATCGAACAGATACTCGGCCAGCTGCCGCCCGGCCCCATACGGCATCACGTGGCCGGCAATGGGGAGGTGCGCGAAGGCATGGCCGTGGTGGAAGGTTTCCGCGGCGACATTCTTATCTGGCTCAGGCTTGCCGGCAACCGGGTGGAGCGCTGCCATCTGCGCGATCCTTCCTGGTTCCAGTGGCCGTTGCTGGAAGCCGCCATCGAAGGGAACATCGTTGCCGATTTCCCGCTCTGCAACAAATCCTTCAACTGCTCCTATTCCGGCCACGATCTCTGACGGAGGACGACAGCCATGCGCAGGCTCCTTTTCGAAAGCCTTATCCGGCGGCCACTCACGGAAGCGGCCCCGCGACGATCCGATGCGGCAATGCAGGAGCTTGCCGCGGCCATCGACAGAACGGCCCGCCGTTGGCTCGGCCGCAGCCTGTCGATCCGCGCCGTCGACGCAGGCTCCTGCAACGGCTGCGAACTGGAAATGCATGCGCTGAGCAACGTCTTTTACGACATCGAGCGTTTTGGCATCCGCTTCGTCGCATCGCCGCGGCATGCCGATGTGCTGATGGTCACGGGACCGGTGACGCGGAACATGGCCGAAGCGCTGGAACGGACCTACAACGCCACGCCCGGCCCGAAATGGGTCGTGGCGCTCGGCAGCTGCGCCCGTGACGGCGGCTGCTTCGCGGGCAGCTATGCGGTGGTCGGCGGGGTATCCAGGGTCGTGCCGGTGGACTTGCATATCCCCGGCTGCCCACCGCCGCCAGCAGATATCCTGAAGGGGTTGCTGGCCCTCCTCGAACAGGCGGACAAGGGGGCTCGCACTTCGTGAGAAAGAGCGCGGCTGTCTTCATCGCGGGAAAAAGGAACACCTGAGCCATTGGAGAAACGGGACGTTCATGTCCAGGAGGCGGATTTCGACATTCTTCAACTCGACGCCATAGGCGGGGGCGGGCTCGACGATCGCGATGCCGAAGCCGGTCGACGCGAGCTGCAACGCATTGAGAGCAGCATTGGTGTCCACGATGCGCGACGGCCGACCGCCAGCGGAAGGAGACCGCTCGCAAACGCCGGGATCGCGGGGATCTCGATGGGGCCGAACTCAGAGGACGCTATTGTCTTCGCCCGCTCCTTGAGCTGGCCGATCCCGGTCAGAAAACATTCAGCATCGGCATGGAAGGGCGATCGCCTTGGACGTGGGCGTAATGCGCGGGCCATTCCGTTCGAAGAGCGGAAACCCGACCGAAGCCTCCAGTTCCTGACAAGCCGTGTCACCTGGGATTGCGAACGATCCAAAAGGCGCGCCGCAGCGGTGACGCTGCCCGCCGATATGACCGCCGGGCGCAGTCATACTGGTTACGTCCAAACATCTCGCGTTCGTTTCAAGGCTAAATATCACCGTCTGGCGACAGCCATCATCACGCTATATGCTCGGCAGGCTGTCGTGCTTGATAAATCTGGTCAGCTTCGATGCCTGGTGCTCGATCGCATCGATCAATCGCCGGACGGTCGCCGACAGCGGAAGTCCCGTCGCCGTGATCACGCCCCAATGGAACGGAACATGGAAGCTCAGGGGTATGACGGAGACGTCCTTGATCGGCAGCCCGCTCAGGGTGACCGACTCGACGATCGCCACTCCAAGCCCCGCGCGCGCCAGCGAAAGCGAGACATAGGTGGCGTTGCTGTCGATGACGCCGCCCGGCTGGATGCCATGCTCGGCAAATGCGCGATCAATCCGCATCCGCAGCCGGTACGGATTTGCCGAGGCGATCAAGCGGCGGCCGTGCAGATCGGCCGGTTGCAGCATGTCCTTCCCCGCCAGTTCGTCGCCAGCGGCCACGACGGCCACGCATGGCACCTCCCCGATCCAGTGGACGTCGATACCCGGATTGTCGAGTGGCAGGCTGGCGACACCCACATCGGCCGTCCGCGCCAGAACCGCCTGGACGACATTCTCCGAAGCGATGCTCTGCACATGGACATGTTCGGGAAAGAGTTCCTTTGGCAACTCCTGCAACGCCAGCGGGATCACACTCGCGGCGATCGCCGGGATCGATGCAAGTTCCACCGCCTTCGCCTGAGCCGTCTCGATCTGCCGGGCCCTTTCGCTGATGGTGCGCAGCCCGCTGAGGAACAGTTCTGCCTGGGAGAAAAAGGCGACCCCCTGCTCGGTCGGAGCGATCCGCGGTCCGTTGCGATGCAGCACCGGAAAACCCAGTTCCTGCTCCAGTTCCTGGATGAGCCTCGTCACCACCGGCTGGGATTTTCCAAGCGCCTTGGCAGCCCCCGTCATACTGCCGATGGACATCACGGCCACGAAGGCCTCCAATTGCCGCGTATCAAGATATTCCGGAGGCATGGGGTTTCCCGTCTTCACCCTTACGAGTGACATTCCAGCATTCGTCGACGTGGTTGGTATAGCCATCTTACCCTTGGCGGACCAGCCCGGTTCAGAACGGGCGCTTATCGGTGTGAACGGTCGCGCGACCCTTTTCATGCGCCCGCCTTGCTCCAAAGCGCGGTGCGCCTATCGAAAGGGTCGGCGATGACGCGAAAATCCCCGCTATCCATATGCAGCGCCTCCGGCTGCGAGGCAGAATAGCGGGGCCAGTCACCGGCCGGCGACTTCGGCATCTCGTCGCGCATGAAGGAAACCCAGACGTCGTGAACAGCCGCCGCGAAATCCGGCCGCGTGACGGCTTGGCGCGCCGGCAGGTGGCTGGCATCCATGCCGCGCCGGTACCAGACCTCGCCGACTTCGGCGCCGTGCGGCGCTCCGAGTTCGTCTGTCCCGATCGGCCCGTAGAGGTATTTGTAGACGGGCTGGTGGACCGCATGCAGCCGGGCGAAGCGCGTCGCCGGGTTCTGGAAGACCAGATCGCCCCCGACGGCGCGCCAGATGCCGCGCGGAGAATGATCCGGCAACGCACGCCGATAGCGCTCGACGATCCCGGCTCCGGTCAGGCCCATCGGCCGCACGCGTTCGTGCAGCAGGCTTGCGGTGATCTCGAAATCCATGTTCGGCTGCGCCGTTGCATGGGTCACGTATTCGCCGGTCGTGCAGCCGATCATCATCGGCACGGCGATGGCTTCGCCATCCGCTGCGGCGGCTTCCGGGTGTCGCGGAAGCGAGATGCCGTCGATGACCGGGACGAAAGGGACACCCAGCATCGATGCCGAACCGTCCCGCTCGAAGTCATGCCGCTCGTAGGATTCGTTGCAGAGGTCGCGCTGCGCAACGAGCAGGGTCTCGAAGGGCATGTCGTGCAGTTCGGCTTCCGTCACCTGCAGATGGTCGAGCATGCGACGATTGAGCTTCTGCGCATCGTCCATCGTGGAAATGCCGGTGCTCGCTCCGCTTTGCGGCATCGCCCTGGCGAAGAGACCGTGCGCCGCCGGCATGGCCATGACCGCCGCAATCGCGAAGCCACCGGCAGAACGGCCCGCGAAGGTGACGCGCCTCGGGTCACCGCCGAAGGCTTTGATATTGTCGCGAACCCACTGAAGCGCGGCGATCTGGTCGAGCAGGCCGCGGTTGTCCGGCGAACCGTCGTTCAGATGCAGGAAGCCGAGCGCGCCCAGCCGGTAGTTGACGGTGACCTCGACGATGCCACTGGCCGCAAAGGCGCCGCTTTGCAGAACGGCCTCGTTCGCCGAACCGACGGCATAGCCGCCGCCATGGATCCAGACGAGTACCGGAGCGGAACCGGTTACCGACGGCGTCCGGATATTGACCGTCAGGAAGTCCGTGCCGAACTCCAGTTTCGATGCGGCCGCCTTGCCTACGGGACCGTAGGTCGGGATCTGCGGACAGACTGCGCTGAGTGTCTTCGCCGAACGAACGCTGGACCACCGGGGCACCGGCTGCGGCGCCGCAAAGCGCCGCTCCGGCGTGATCGGCGCGGCATAGGGAACTCCGAGAAAGACGTGATATCCGTTTTCTCGAAACCCCTCGACGGGACCGCCCGTTGTTTCGACGATTGTCATGCCGGCCTCATATTGCCCTGCGTAGGCCGACCAATCTTTCGACCGCGACCACGACGCCGATGGAGATCAGGATCAGAATGACGGAAAGCGCGGCGATCTGCGGATCGGTGGAATATTCGAGATAGTGATAAATTTCGGTCGGCAGCGTGGACGCCTTGACCGAGACGATGAAAAGCGAAATCGTCGCCTCGTCGAAGGAGATCAGGAAGGCGATCACGGCGCCGGCGATCAGGCCGGGACGCACCAGCGGCAGGGTGATGCGCCAGAAGACCATGGCCGGAGACGCCCCATGCACCAGCGCCGCCTCTTCCACACGCGTGTCGACAGCCATCAGGCTCATGGTGATCGTTCGTACCGTGTAAGGGATCGTGATGCCGAGATGGGCAAGTACGATGCCGGGATAGCTGTCGAGCAGGCCGATCGGCGCGATCACCAGCATGACGCCGACGGCCAGCACGATATGCGGAACGAGGAAGGGCGCAAGGATGAGGAAATTTACCGCCGCCTTGCCGCGGAACTTGTAGCGCACCAGCGACAATGACAGGAGCATGCCGGCTGAAACCGAGACGATACCAACGATCGCGCCGATCGCCAGGCTCCGCCAGAAGGCCGAGATGAACTTCGCATTCTCGAAGACCTTCACATAGGATCCGAACGAGAAGCTCTCTGGCGGAAAAGCGAGATACTGGCGCGTGTCGAAAGAGATGATGAAGACGATGACGATCGGCGCCAGCAGGAAAAGATAAAGCAGCGTGATCAGCGTGTTCCAGGCGACGCGACCCAGCATCGAGGTGTTCTGCATGGCCGACCTCACACTTCGAGCGCGCGCAACGCACGCTGGTAGAGAAGGATGATGCTGCTGAACAGCACGAGCAGCATGACCGAGAGTGCCGCGGCCAGCGGCCAGTTGAGCGTCACCGTCGCCTCGTTGAAGACTTCCGTGCCGAGAACGAAGACGCGCCCTCCCCCCATCAGGCGCGGCGTCACGAAGGAGGATATCGCCAGCACGAAGACGAGGAGCGCGGCCGTCAGCACGCCGGGCAGGCTGAGTGGCAGGACGATGCGCGTGAACACCCTGAGCCGGTTGGCACCGAGCATCGCGGCCGCCTCCTCCAGTTGAACGTTCAGTCGGCCGAAGCCGCTGAGCATGGCGAGGATCGCATAGGGCATCAGGATTTCGATCAGCGCGACGGTGGCGCCCAGACTGTTGTTGGTGAGACGGATGACGCCATCGGTCAGCGACAGCGCCTGCAGCGTGCTGTTGATGACGCCCCGGTCTCCGAAGATCACCATCCAGCCATAGGTCCGGACGACGGACGACGTCAGCAGAGGTGCCACCGCGAGCGCCGTCAGCACGCCCCGGAAGCGGCTTTGCGTCCGGGCCAGGAACAGCGCGATCGGATAGGACAGAATCACGGCGAAGACCGCGACATTGAAGCCGAGAACCAGCGTATTCCAGGCTACCCGCCAATAGAACGGATCGAACAGAACGGTTGTATAAGCTTCCGATGTCCAGTCGCCGCCGCTCAGCGTCCCCACAGCTGAAGATGCGAATGAGGCACGGAACAGCCATAAGAGCGGCAGCAGGAAAGTGACGACCAGCGCGACGAGGCCGGGCAGAAGCAGCAGCAGCAGGATGCCTCGCGAGGCGGCCGGTGCGCCGGCTGCGGGCGCTGTCACGGCGGCGCTCATGCGGCCTCCCGACCGATCAGGGTCACGTCTTCGGGCGCGACGGTCAGGGTGACCTGATCGCCCTTCTGCGGCAGCACACCCGCATGCGTCGGCAGATCGGCCTGCAGCAGACGGCTGCCGCAGCGCACGCTCAGCGTCAGGATCTGACCGCGATAGACGATGTGCTCGACCACGCCGGTAAAGCTGTTCGGCTGGCCGTGCTCTCCTGCGAGGAGCAGGCGATGGGGCCGGACCATCAGCCTGACCGGCGATCCGACAGCGGCTTCACCGACGAAACGAAGCGGCGGCAGGCCGTCGACGGCTGCCACGCCCGGCCCGGCGACCTTGCCTTCGAAAAAGGTTCCGGCACCGATAAAGGAGGCGACGAAATCGGTCTGCGGTCGGTCGAAGATTTCGCGCGGGGTTCCGATCTGCTCCAGCCTGCCTGCCGACATCACCGCTAGGCGGTCGGCCATCGAAAGCGCCTCGTCCTGGTCGTGGGTGACGAAGATGGCGGTAACGCCGGTGCGTGCCTGGATGTCGCGGATTTCATCACGCATTTCATCACGCAGTTTCGCATCGAGGTTCGACAGCGGCTCGTCGAGCAACAGGAGTTCCGGCTCGATCACCAGCGAACGGGCGATCGCCGCGCGCTGTTGCTGGCCGCCGGAAAGCTGGCTGACCTTGCGCTCGCCAAAACCGGCAAGCTTGACGAGGTCGAGTGCCTTCCTGACGCGCTCCTCGCGCTCGGCCCTGCCGACCTTGCGCATTTCCAGGCCGAAGGAGATGTTTTCCGCGACCGACATATGGGGAAACAGGGCATAGGCCTGGAAGACCATGCCCATGTTCCGCTTGTAGACGGGAATGGAGGAAACGTCCCGGCCATCGAGCCTGATCGCGCCCGACGTTGGGACGATCAGACCGGCGATCATGCGCAGGATCGTCGTCTTGCCGCAGCCGGAGGGCCCGAGCAGGGCCAGCATCTCGCCGCGCGGCAGCGAGAAGCTGACGTGATCCACGGAAGGCTTCTGGGCGCCTGGATAGGTCTTCACGAGATTTTCGATGATGACGTGATGATCAGCCATGACGGCCAGTTCCCTCAAGACAGATCAGTTGAGCGCGATGACTTCGCGGTTGATGCGCTGGATCCAGGCGGAATATTTCTCCGCGACAAAGTTCCAGTCGAGCGACATCTGGGCGGCCTGGGCTTCCTTGGAGCCGTAGATACGCGCGGCAACCGCGTCCGGCAGGGTCACCTTGGTATTGACAGGCCCATAGAAGCTCTTTTCGGCGAACGTCGCCTGTGCCTCGGTGCCCAGCGCATAGTTGATGAAGAGCTGTGCCGCCTCGGCATTCTTGGAGTTTTCGACGAGACCGATCGTATTGGTCTGGCCGATCGAGCCTTCCTTCGGCGCGGCAACAGCAATCTTGCCGCCCTGCGTGTCGTGCAGGTATTGCGCGCGGCCGTTCCAGCAGATGGAAAGGTCGACTTCGCCGCTCTGGACGACCGCGTAGCAATCCGGGGCCGGCTCCCAGGTCGAGACGTTGGGGGCGATTTCCTTGAGCATGTCGATCGCCGGATCGACGGTGTCCTTGTAGTCGGCGCCCTTCAGCTTGTCGAGGATCGGCAGCAGGATGACGCCGCGCGTATCGCCGAGTTTTGCGGCGATCCTGCCCTTGTATTTAGCATCGGTCAGATCGTTCCAGCTTGTCGGCGGCTGCTTCACGCTGTCGGTATTGTAGAGGATCGCCAGATTGTCCTGCGAGAAGGCGACTGCCTTGTCGCCGTCGAGGCGGGACCAGTCCGGCATTTCGGCAAGGCTCGGGACCTTGGCCGGATCAAGCTTGGCGAAAATACCGCTCTTGTTCGCCTTGATGGCGACCGAGACGTCGATCAGGGCCACGTCGATCTTCGGGTCGGCCTGCTGAAGCGTCAAAAGGGCGAGCGTCTCTGCGGAATTCTTGCTCTGCTGGTACGTCACCTCGATGCCGGGATATTTCTCCTTGAAGGCAGCGATGATGAACTTCTGATAGTTGTCGGCGAAAACGCCGGAAAAACCGACGACGTTCACCGTTCCCTTGATCGAGGCATCCTGGGCCTGGGCTGCGCCGGCAAATGCGGCAAGGCCGGCGGCAAGAATGCCGGCGCGGAGGAACATCCGCGAAATTCCGTTTTGCATGCGTATCGTCATGTCCGTCTCTCCAGTTTTAGGCATGGCGTGTGTTCTTATATCCCCATGCAGTTCCCTGATCCCGCAAACGCGGTCTCCCGCTCGATAAGCCGAGGCAATTTCTTCCTACCGACAGTCCATGCCGGAGAAGATCAGGCCATCGGCGTCCAGGCCGCGTCGAGCACGCGCAGCCAATTCCTGCCGAGAAGCTTGAGCACCAGTTCCTCGCTCCAGCCGCGCGCCAGCATGCGGGCCGTCAGGTTCGGCATCTCGGTCATCCGCTGGATTCCCTTCGGCTTCGATATCTTGACCGAGCCGAATTCGGTCAGCGTACGCGCGGTACCCTTGTCCTTGTTGGCCCAGAGCAGCCAGGGACCGGGGCGCGGCCGGTCGAGCGAAAAGTCCGTCCCGATGCCGACATGGTCCTCGCCGACGAGGTCGATCACGTAAGACATGGCATCCAGGTAGTCCTCCACCGTCGCGTCGTTACCGGCGGCAAGGCCCGGCGCGAACAGGCTGATGCCGATCAGGCCGCCCTTTTCGGCGCAGGCGACGAACAGTTCGTCCGGCTTGTTGCGTTTGACGTCCCGCAACGCCCGCGGCAGGATATGCGAAATGCAGACCGGCTTCTTCGAATAGGCGATGACGTCGGCGCTGGTCTTGTCGCCTACATGGCTGAGGTCGCAAAGCACGCCGACGCGGTTCATTTCCGCCACCACCTCCCTGCCGAAGCCGGTGAGCCCGCTGTCGACCTCTTCCAGGTAGCCCGCGCCGGAATAGTTCTGGGTATTGTATGTAAGCTGCATGATGCCGACGCCGAGATCCTTGAAGATCTCCACGTAGTCGAGCTTGTCTTCCAAAGGCGAGGTGTTCTGCCAGCCGATGATGATGCCGGTCTTGCCTTCCGCCTTGGCGGCATGGATATCGGCGACGGTACGGACCGGCCGGATGATGTCGTCGTTCTCGCGCAGGAAGCGCTTCCACTCGGAAACATAACCGATCCCTTCACGGAAATTCTCCCAGAGAAGGGAGGAGACGTTGACGGCCGTCAGGCCGCCGGCGCGCATTTCCTCGAAGATCGACCGGCTCCACTGGCAGGTCTGGAGGCCATCGACGATGATTGCGTCATCATGCAGTTTTCTTGCGTCAGTCATCACGCCGTTTCCTTGCGCATTTCATTGGTCTTGCCGGCCTTCAGGGCGCGGTGGACGAATTCCAGGCGATCCTGCCCCCAGAAAAGTTCCTCGCCGAGGACATAGGTCGGAGTCCCGAAGACACCAAGCCGCTCGGCCTCCGCGAGATTGCCGTGCCACTCGGCGACGATATCGTCCGGCTGCGGATCCACGACGATCCCCGACGCTGCCTCTCCGACCGTTGCCCGCGCAATCTCGCGGAGGGTGGAGAGGTCGGCGATGTCTAGGTCCTCGGCCCAAAGCGCCCGCTGCACGGCGAACGAGAAGGAAATCGCGTCGAGGCCCGCCTTCTGGATCGCGATCACCGCCTGGGCAGCGGGCTCGATCGTGCGGCACGGGTAGAATTTCGGTTTCAGGTTGAGCGGCATGCCGAGATAGTCCCGCCAGCGACGCAGTTCGACCTCGTGGTAAAGCTGGCGTGCATCGGGCCGTTTGCGCAGAGGGATGCCGCCGTTCGCCTCGATGATGCGGATCGGCCTGAGCCGCACGCCCGCGGCATTCTCACGGGCAATCGCGACGGCTCTCTCAGCGCCAAAATAGGCCCATGGCGACGAGATGCCGTAGAAAATCTGAATTTCCGGACGTCGTTCATCCATTGGCAATGCTCATGTCCTCGTCAATATCGGCATCCGTCCATTCGTCGCCCAGAAGTTCCGGCGTATCGAATGCAAGAAAACGGTCGAGATGGTAGGTTCGGTCTTCCAGGAAGAGTGACCGTACAAGACCTGTCGCCAGGCGCACTGCGCCATCGCTGATCGACGGGATCCCGCTGGTGATCTTTCCGTGCGAGGGAACTGCCGGATAGGCAAAGCAGGCAATCCTGGAGATCGAGGCGGCAAGACCACGATCGAGCCCGGGCTTCGGCAGGAACTCGAACCAAGGACCGAGATAGGGCGTCGAACCCACACCTTCATGTTCCCAGCCGACGGGGGGAGTGTAAGCGTCGCGCCAGAGCAGGATCTTGTCGGCAAGCGCGGAGAATTCCGGCCGCTTGCCAAAATCGACCGAAAAGCCCGTCGCGAAGATGACCAGATCGGTCCGGTAACGCCCCTTTGGCGTCACCACGTCCACACCATCGCCGGCTTCGACGAGATCACTGATCGGGCTTGCCAGATGAAAGAAGGCATTGCGATGGCGCGAGACGCGCAGCACGCTGTGGCGCGGCGGGGGGATCTGGGCCCGCTCGCCGGCGACCATATAGGTCCATTTGTCGGCATCAGGCAAGCCGACATAGCCGTGCGTCATGCCCTGACTGCCAACCCCCGTGAACTTGTCAATGCGCGGGATGTCGGCACGGCGCACGAAGATGTCGACGCGCGTGGCGCCCGCCTCTAGGGCGGCTGCGGCATTGTCCATCGCCGACGCGCCGGCACCAACGACAGAAACGCGCTTACCCTTCAAGCAAGCCATGTCGATGAGATCGGCTCCGTGCTTCACGAAACGCGGGTCCACACCCGCGGCGACATCTGGAAGCGCCGGCGCCCCGAGCCCGTCTAGCCCAGTCGCCAGAACCACACGGCGGGCAAGAACCTGCTCCTTCGCTCCGGCCTTTTCGAAGTCCAGAGCTATCAGTCCGTCGTCGCGAAAGCCGATCGCCGTCAGGGCGGTGTCGTTCACCGCGTCGAGATCGAGCACTCGGCGATACCAGACGAGATAGTCCATCCACATCGGGCGGGGAATGAGCCCCAGGTCGAGATAGGCTTGTGCGCCATATTGGGCTTCGAACCACGCCCGGAAGGTCAACGAAGGGATGCCGAGCGCCGGCCCCGCGGCCTCCTTGCGAGTGCGCAGCGTCTCCATCCGCGCATAGGTGACCCAAGGACCCTCCCGCCCTTTCGCAGCGCGGTCGAAGGCGCGGACGTTGCCGACGCCGACCTTCTTCAAAGCGGTAAGCGTCACCAGCCCGCAGAGACCAGCCCCGATTACAGCCACGTCCAGAACCTCGGCGCCTGCGACTTCGGTCCGAGGAAGCCAAGCCTTTGGCGGCTGGTTGAGCCAAAGCAAGTCTAGCGCAAGCCGCTTTTCCAGAGCCTCAAGTGACGCCGGGCGAAGTAGATTGTTTGTTCCCACTTAGTCGTCCCATTATTCTAAAATGAGATTATCAATATGTTACGATGCAAATATCGAAATGTAAAGGACAACACCAAAAATCGTTCACGGCGGATAACGGCTCATCCTCGGTGGAGCCAGGATAGCGTCGGCGATGTCCACCGCTTCGCGTTCCTCCCCGCGCCGTGGACCGAGCAAGTGCCGTGGATCGAACAGAACAAACAGCGTCGGCTCCGAAATGCCGCCGCATAACCGCTGGTCGCGCTCCGATCGGCCGAAAATGACCAGAACTGCCGCTGTGATGATATTCGAAGCAGTCATTTCTTCGCAAAGGCAGGCTCCGATCGCACGATGGGAGAGAGCGTCCATGGGAGGCGTCGCCTTAACCGGCTGGTGCGGATCGCGGCAATAGTCTATCGGCATGGCTAAAGATGCGTCAGCCCAATACAAACGCCACCGCTTTCCCGCCGAGATCATCGCGCACGCGGTACGGCTCTATTATCGGTTTCCGCTGAGCCTGCGCGACGTTGAAGACCGGCTTGCCGAGCGTGGGATCGACGTGTCGTTTCAGACCGTCGCAGAATGGGCGAGGAAATTTGGCCTGAAGTTCGCCCATCAACTTCGTCGGCTGTCGCGTGGCAGTTTTGCTGACAAGTGGCATCTCGATGAGATGGTCGTGTCCATAAAGGCCAAGAAATATTGGTTGTGGCGCGCCGTCGATGCCAACGGCTACGTTCTCGATGCTCTGCTACAAAGCCGCAGAAACAAGAGAGCCGTTCTTCGGTTGATGCGCAAACCGCTGAAGAGCCAGGGCGTCACGCCACGCGTGATAGTGACAGACAAGCTGCGCTCTTATTCCACCGCAAAGCGACAGCTCATGCCGGGTATCGAGCACCGTTCGCACAAAGGGCTCAACAACCGCGTCGAGAATTCTCACCTTCCCGTGCGACGACGAGAGCGACGCATGATGCGGTTCAAGTCGGCGCGGCAATGCCAGAGTTTCGTCTCAACCCACGGCCAGATTGCCAATCTTTTCAATCTTCATCGAAAACATCTGACCGCCGCTGATCATCGCCAACTCCGCGCCCACGCCAACACCACCTGGCGTGAGATCGCCTTGTCGATCAAAGCGTGAAATTCACGCCGAAGCAATGATCGCGGGCTGTGCTCGATTAAGGCGACGCCACCCACGCTGGATCTGTTTTTCCTGAAAGTCGGCGAGCACGGTCATGGTCTGGGTCACAAGGCCTGGGTTGCCATTGAAGCGCACTATCCGCAGACCGTCACCTGGCGAACGCATACGCCGTATTTCGAGAAGAGAAACATCCACTTCTACGTCAACAAGTGCGGCTTCAAGATCATCGCGTTCTTCAACCCCAAGCACCCCGACCCGCATCATCCTGGCCCCAGTGATCTGCCGGACGAGGAAGGATTTCTGTTTGAAAAAGTGATGCGATAACGCTTATTCGATCTGACGACCGGATCTCGCGCTCACGAAGGTCGGCTTTCGAGGACCGGTCGCAATAGCGAGAAAGCCAGATTTGAAGGCGCGAAGCCATCGTAAGCGTGAACTGCAGAGGGCATCGAGCCATCTGCCTGGCAGGCGTCTTCGCCTTGATGAGGTTCGAACCAGGACTTAGTTATCACGCGATTGCTGTCGCTGTGGAATCTAGCTTTTTGGGTTCGAGCGGATGAGCGCTTGTGATGATTTTCCGGCCAGAGCAATCTGGTACCTCTTAGGAAATTTGCGCAATAACGGCTTGCGCGTGTCGGCCTAATTTCCAAGAGCCAAACAAGTCCCTAATCGTGTGTCTCCGGCGCAGCAGGTACGATAACCGTTCTGTCCGCATCTTCTTCATCAAACTGAAAATGCATAAGGCAATGCGCTATCCGCATAATCTTGCGCCCTTGCTGGGCTGAGCTACTCTTCGTCCGGTGGGGAAACGGGGCATCATATTTGAAAATTTTGAAATACCCGCAGGCGCAGCCGATGGCCCGGAGGCTAACGCCGTGCCGGTCGCTATCCACTCGATACCATCAGCCAATACCATAATCTGACGGCAGTCTCTACCGGACGCAGACGTTTGCCTGGCGTCACACAGGCAAGCGCCGTGAGACCAAGCATAGGGGAACTAGAATGAAGCCTTTGAAACTTCTCGTCTCGACACTTACAGCAGGAATGCTGACGCTGAGCGCCGTGCATGCTGCCGACCTCATCGTCGGTAGCGCCACCGAACCGTCTTCCATCGATCCGCAGTTCTCGCGCACCGGTAATAACCAGAACATCGCCATGCAGATCTTCGACCGGCTGGTGGATACCGACCCGTATTCGCAGCTAGAACCGGCGCTCGCTCTGTCGTGGACCAATACCGATCCGCTCACCTGGCAGATCAAGTTGCGCCCAGAAGTGAAATTCCATGACGGCAATGCGCTCACCGCCGAAGATGTGATCTTCTCGCTCACCCGTGCGAAGAACGTCCCGAACAGCCCCGCTCCGTTCTCGGGCAACGTCGCCTCGATCGACAGCATGAAGGCTGTCGATCCCCTAACCATCGAGTTCAAGACAAAGGCGCCGACGCCCGACTTCATCGAGCAGATCGGATTCGTCTACGTCGTCGAGAAGAAGGCGGCTCAAAATGCTTCCAACGACGACTTCAACAGCGGCAAGGCGGCGATCGGCACCGGCGCCTACAAGTTCAAGTCCTGGACACCCGGCGATAACCTCATCCTCGCCCGAAATGACGATTTCTGGGGCGCCAAACAGGATTTCGACAACGTCACGGTCAAGTTTATTTCGAATGACGCCTCGCGTGTCGCCGCGCTTCGGTCTGGCGCCGTCGATCTCATCGACGCCGTGCCGCCGAGCGACGTGAAGACCCTGTCCGGCATTTCGGGCCTGAAGCTGTTCAGCATCCCGTCTGCACGGCTGATGTATATCGCGATAGACAGTTCGCGCGACGTGACGCCGTTCATCACCGACAAGGACGGCAAGCCGCTCGACAAGAACCCGTTGAAGGATCTTCGCGTCCGGCAGGCGTTGTCAGCGCTCATCAACCGGCAGCTGATCATCGACCGCGTGATCGACGGTTCCGGCGAGGTCGCCAATCAGCTCGTTCCGAAGGGCGTCGCCGGCTACGATCCGTCCATCCCCGCGCCGGCCTATAATCCGGATGCGGCCAAGAAGCTGCTCGCCGCGGCGGGTTATCCGAACGGCTTCGGCATCACCATCCAGACATCGAACGACAGCTTTCCGGGTGACGCCGAAATTGCCCAGGCGATCGGACAGATGTTTGCTCGCGGCGGTCTGAAGGTGAACGGTGTCGTCGCCCAGCCCTTCAACATCTTCGCAAAGAACGCCACCAACCAGGAATACAGCGCCTTCATCTTCACGCTCGCCAATTCCACCCCGACCTCGGCGACCGGACTTCGGAACCTGCTAATGACAGCGGACAAGAATGCCGGCACCGGCGTCTTCAACCGCGTCCGCTACAGCAGCCCTGCCTTCGACAAGGCCATGCAGACAGCCACCGCCGAATTCGACCAAGCCAAGCGCGTGGAAAAGCTGCAGAGCGCGACGAAACTAGTATTTGGTGACATGCCGATTATTCCGCTTTATTGGCAGAAGGCCTATTGGGCCGGCAAGGCAAACCTCAACTACGTCGCCAACATGACCGGATATTCCAGCGCGACGCTCACCACGCTTGCGAAATAATCCCAGGGGCGCGGTTTGTCGCCATCGAGCCGCGCCCCGTTCCTGCCCCATATGGAAATATTCCCGTGAGTGACCAGCCTCCATTCTCACCGGCCCCGCCCGAGCGGATGTCGAGACTACCGACACCGGACGGAACCAGGATCGCCCTGTACGAATGGGGCGACAAGGGCCTGCCCCCAATACTTCTCATCCACGGCATCTACCAGTCGGCGCTGAACTGGCACCGACAGTTTTCCGCCGTCGATCTGACATCCAGACACCGCGTCGTTGCCATCGACCTGCGCGGTCACGGCGCCTCAGATAAGCCGGGCAGCGCCGACCATTATCGTAAGTCACGGTGCTGGGCCGACGATATCCGCACAGTCATCGAGCAGGCGGAACTGCGCCGACCTGCTCTCGTCGGCTGGTCCTATGGCGGCCGGGTCATCAACGACTACCTTTCGGTCTATGGCGATAGCGCGCTCGGCGGCCTCGTCTATGTCGGCGCCCGCACGGCGACCGGCATTCCCGGCGAAACCCGTCATTCCGAAGGGGTCGCGCAAGCCAGCCGCAACGCCAAGAGCGAAGATCCGGTGCTCTTCATGAAGGGAACGCGGCAGTTCACGCGGATCTGCTTCCATCGGGCACCGCCGCGGCAGGAATTGGACGCCCTGGCGATGAACAGCATGCAGACGCCGCTTTATGTCCGCAACCACATGGTCGGGCGGCCCCTCGACTATTCGGAAGTACTAAAATCCGTCCGAGTGCCGACGCTCGTTGTGCATGGCAGGAAGGATAGGATCGTGCCCTTTCCGGTCGGCGAATTCACCGCTTCCGCGATCGCAAGCGCGCGACTGGAGGCCTTTGACGATGCCGGCCATTCGCCATTTGCCGAAGCACCCGAGCGTTTCAACCGGCTACTAGACGCCTTCATGCAGCAGCTGCTGGCGGATTGATCTGCACGCAACATCGTAATCGGCGACCGGAGCCCGCTGTGTCGGATAATACAGGATCGCAGCGTGCGCCATCGGCGGAGGGCGACGCTTTCATCTAGCGCAGGCTGAGGCCTGTTAACTTTGCACGCTTGCGCAAGTTATTCGCACGACGGCGCATTCTCCGTCCGCCATGGATCGCTTAATCGTCTTCTATCCGGTTCGGTACAACGAAGATGCGCAAACAAAACTCAAACAGGCGGAAGTTGACTGACGGATATTACAATCTCGCAACGAGCGCGCCCGCGATGAATGCTGCCTGCTGCGCGCAGATCGCCGGCCGGAAATGCACGTGATCTTGGAAGAGGTTGCGATCCTCGCCAAGGTTCCTGGTAAAATGGTAAAGATCGATCACCGAAATTCCTGCTGTCGCCATGACATCATCTGCGATGCAATTGAAGGCATCAACGTCGGCCAGGTATCGGTTGAACGTGGTGCGGACGCTGTTATGGATCTCGTCCGCGCAATGCGTTGTTCTGACCCAGACCGGCCGAGTGCTCCGGTTTGCAAGCAGCTCGACGATACCCTTGAGATTTGCCAGGTAGGCGGCTTCGGAAATTTGCTTGGCCCCTGTCGCCGGATTGGTTTTGATGTCGTGCAGACCGCAGTTCAGAAGTAAAGTCTCTGGCCGAAAGGTCGGTTCGGCAAACCGTTCTTTAAGGTAGGAAAGCACCATCAGAGAGTCACCGCCATTGGCTCCCCTGCCCTCATCGAGATCGGCGCCCTCACCGGACGGTGCCGTCTTGCGCTGATATCGGTAAAAACCCCGCAACTGCGTTTCGAGGAAAGGCCCGTAATGCATGGATATGCTGTCGCCTAGCACGAACAGCGTGGGTAAATCGCCGGCCACAGGCGCGTTTGTCGATAGATCTTTCATGTGTTCGCTCGATCATCCCTTCCCTACGGCTCCAACACGCCCTGGTGCATCGCGCGTTTCAAGATGAAGGGCATGATGCCGCCCGTTTTCAGCAAAGCAGCTTCCAGTTCCGTCTCGATCGCCATGGTACATTCGAGCGCAATGACCCGGCTGCCGTTGCGAACAATGCCGGCCACAATCGTCGCTCGAGGTCGGATTGGATCCTCACCGGTGTCTATGTCGATCCAATCCTCAACCGATAGCCCAAGTATTTCAGGCGCCCGATCGGCAGGTAGAAGGAGAGGAACAATGCCCATTCCGACAAGGTTTGAGCGGTGTATCCGTTCGAAGCTTCGGGCGAGGACGGCACGAACCCCAAGAAGGGCAAGGCCTTTCGCGGCCCAATCACGTGAGGATCCGGCACCGTATCTTTCGCCTGCTACCACCACGACCGGAACGTCCGCTTCCGCGTAACGTCTTGCCGCCTGCCAGAGGGGAAGGATCTCCCCGGACGCCTGATGGATGGTCGTCCCCGGGGGAAGCGTTTCGCCCAGGAGATTGACGACTGTGCGGTTTGTGAAAAGTCCACGGACCATCGGCTCCCAATTGCCTCGCCGGGCCGCAAAAACGTTGAGGTCGGCGGGGTCCTCGCCGCGCTCGACGAGATATTTGCCGGCTTCGCTGTCGAGCGGAATCTGGCCGGCAGGCGAGATGTGGTCGGTGGTGATGTCGTTGCCCAAAACGAGTAGCGGCCGAGCTTGGTAGGCTCCAATACGCGGTGGCTGATTGGGTGAAGCGAAAGGTGGTTTCCGCACATAGGTCGATGCGGCAACCCAAGGGAAAAGCATGGTTGACGGCGCATCCAGCGCTGCCCAGGCCGCATTCTTTCCCGCCGCGCGGAACGCCCTATCGAATTCGTCCGGATCGACGGACGCCTGATAAACGGCATCGATCTCTTCGCTGCTTGGCCAGATATCCGCCAGATATACTGATCCACCGTGCGGCATCTCCCCCAACGGATCCTTAAGAATGTTCCGGTTCACATCGCCCGCGAGTGCGTAAGCGACCACCAAAGGGGGCGATGCCAGGAAGCCAGCATCGAGTTGAGGATGGACCCGTCCCGGAAAATTGCGGTTCCCGGACAGAACCGCGACCGCTGCCGTTCCAGCCTCGATCGACGCACTCATGCGCTGCTCGAGCGGGCCGGAATTGCCAATGCAGGTTGTACAACCGAAACCGACGAGATCGAATCCCATGGCGGACAGATCATCCAGTAGGCCGCTACGGTCAAGGTAGCGAGCAGAGGCTGGCGAACCGGGAGCAAGCGATGTCTTGACCCACCACGCAGGCTTCAAGCCACGCTGACGAGCTTTGCGAGCCAGAAGGCCGGCCGCGATCAGCAATCGCGGGTCCGTGGTGTTCGTACAACTCGTGATGGCCGCAATCGCGACTGCGCCGTCGGGCGGGGCATTGCTCTGGATGTCTTCGCGTAACGGTCGGCCATAGAGGGTTTCGAGCGCGGCCGCGGCCATGCTGGGAGACAAGCGGTCCTGCGGGCGGCGTGGACCGGCGAGGCTGGTGGGGACCGCAGACAGATCGATATCGAGGATATCGCTGTAGCGGGGCGTCACATTCGGATCGAACCAGAGGTCCTGGAGACGGCATGCGTTGCGAACGACGTCCAGAGCGCGCGGTTCCCGACCGGTTGCCGCGAGATAACGAATGGTCATCTCGTCGATCGGAAAATACCCGGTGGCGCCGCCGAATTCGGGCGTCATATTGGCGACAACAGCGCGGTCTCCGGCAGAAAGCGTCGAGACCCCCGGACCGAAGAATTCGACGAACTCACCGGAGAGACCGTAGGCGCGAAGTCTTTCTGTCACCGTCAAGGCAAGGTCTGTCGAGAGGACGCCTTCAGAAAGCCGGCCTGACAGGCGGACGCCGATGACGTTGGGGATGCGAAGCATTACCGGCATGCCGAACATGACGGACTCCGCCTCAAGTCCACCGACCCCCCATGCCAGCACCCCGATGCCATTCACCATCGGCGTATGGCTGTCCGTGCCGATCAGGGTGTCCGGGGCGAGCCAGGTCTCGCCATTCACCCTGCTTTCGGCGATCACCGTGGAGAACTGCTCGAGGTTCATCGTGTGCATGATGCCGGTCCCCGGGGCATGCACCTTGATGTTGGGAAAGGCATTCATGGCCCATTTCATCAGCTGGTAACGCTCACCGTTCCGCTCGATCTCACGGGCAATGTTGTTCGCCAGCGCGTCGGGCGAACCATAGGCGTCGACGGCGATGGAGTGATCGACCGAGACATCCACCCGAATGGCCGGATTGAGCTGCGCCGGATCGCCACCGATCTCGCTCAAGGCATCCCGCAAAGCGGCCATGTCGACGAGGGCCGGAACGCATGTGGTGTCGTGCATCATCAGTCGGCCCGGGCGGAAGGCGATCTCCACGTCGCTCGTGCCGTCCTTCAGCCAATCGCGGAAATGCGCCAGCACCTCATCCGCATCTCCGTCGGAATGGCGCAGGCAATTTTCGAGGATGATGCGCATCAGGTAGGGCAGCTGGTGGAGGTCCGGCCCAAACATGCCCGGCAGGTCCAACAGACGGACATCCTGTCCGGCAATATTTACGATTCTGAACGTCATGATGCGACGGAAGCCCCACTTATCAATCACGTATCCTGCGCGCAGGTCGCTCCGCGCAGCAGATCGATGAACTGCTGAACCCGGGCGTCGCTGTCGGCAAAGGACAAAACCAGCCGAAATGCATCGCGGCCGAAGGCCGACCACCGGGATGGTTCCAAGCCGGCCCGCGTCAGCCGGGACACGATATCGGGGGGAAGCCTGCAGAACACCTGGTTGGTCTCTACCGGCACCAATAGCGCATCGTCGCCGAGTGCCGCGACGGCGTCTCCGATACGGTTTGCCCTTTCATTCCCCAGCCGCGCGTTTTCCAGCCAGCGGCCATTCGCGACCAGCGCGATGAGCTGTGCGGCGAGATATCGCTGTTTCGACGACAATAGTCCGGCGCGCTTGTGTAGCACCGCCAGACGGCTGGCGATTGCCGGATCGAAGGTGACCACCGCTTCGGCGCCGAGCGTGCCGTTCTTCATGCAGCCGAAGGCAAGGGTATCGACACCGGCGCGATGGGAGAGGTCCGCAGGCGAGCAGCCGAGAGCCGCGATGGCACTTGCAAAGCGCGCGCCATCGGCATGCACCATCAGCCCAGCACCATGGGCCACCGCGGCCAGCTCGGCAATCTCTTCCGGCCGGTATAGCGCGCCGTTTTCGGTCGGCACGGTCAGGCACAGGCTTGCCGGCTGCATCGCATTGATGCCGCGCGGCACCTTCCTGGCAAGCACCTCCCGCAATGCGCCGACATCGATGCGTCCGCGATCCGCAGCGATCGGTACCAAGCGCGCGCCGCCGGTATAAAACTCCACCGCCCCCGCCTCGGCGGTGACGATATGGCTGTATGCATGGCAATAGATCTCGCCATAACCCGGTGTGATGGAGGCCAGTGCCAGACCGTTCGCTGCCGTGCCGGTCGGCACGGGAAAGACGAAGGCCTGGCGTTCGAAGAGGTCCGAATAGACGGCCTGCAGTTTCGCCGTTTCCCCATCCTGGCCATAGGGCTTGACAAACCCCTCGTCGACCGCGGCGATCGCATCGAGCACGGCCGGATCGGCTGGCGCCCAGTTGTCGGATGGGAAAGCGTATCGGGTCATCGTCAAGCCTCGGTTGATGGGAATGGCGGCGGTTCGCGGCCACGGAGCCTTATTGAGGGATCGTTGGAAGAAACAAGACTACTCACTTGCCTTCGGGTGTACCCACCAGTTCCGGATCGCCGCCGCCGCGCTGGCCGGTATCGAGTCCTGAAATCGCGGCAATCTCGTCCGGCTGCAGGCTGAAGTCGAAGATATCGATATTCTCGCGAATGCGCTGGGGATTGATCGATTTCGGGATCGCGGAATGGCCGAGGTCGATCTGCCAGCGCAGTACGACCTGTGCCGGTGTCTTGCCGTATTTTTTGGCGAGTTCAACAATAACCGGATGCTGAAGCGGATCGCGCCCCTCCGAGCCGTCACCCCGGTAGCGCTGAACCCCGCCGATCGGCGACCAGGCCTGGGTGATCACGCCCAACCGGTCATGGGCCTCGCGATGATCCTGCTGCAGGAAAAATGGATGCAGCTCGATCTGGTTAACCGCCGGCACAACGGTGCTGCGTTCGATCAGCCTGGCCATATGCGCCGGAGTGAAATTGCTGACGCCGATCGCACGAACCCGACCTTCCGCCAACAACTGTTCGCAAACCTTCCAGCTCGCCAGCGTGTTTTCAAAATTGCGCGGCACCGGCCAATGCAGCAGGTAGAGATCGACGACGTCGAAGCCGAGTGAGGCCATGGATGCATCGAAGGCGCGCTGGGCCGAATCGTAACCGAAGTCCTTCGTCCGCAGCTTGGTGGTTATGAAGACCTCGGAGCGATCGATGCCGCTTTCGCGGATACCCATCGCAACCTCGGCCTCGTTCTGATAACCCGCAGCGGTATCGATCAGGCCATATCCCGCTTCGATCGCGGCCTTGACCGCACCTCCCGTATCCTCTTTCGACGACTGAAAAACACCAAGACCAAAGGCCGGCATTTCCACTCCGTTGTTCAATGTTAACGTCGGCCCTATGCCCATGTCGCGTTCTACCTTGGCTCTGCTCGGTCGCTGAATGATGGAGTGCGGCGCCCGGCCTCAGCCAGGCACTGTACCGATTTGGCTTACGCCATTATGCCTGCCTGCAAGAAGGTCATTTGCCCGAACCGACGGAGACACCCCAGGCGCGCGGCGAACCGACCGACCAGCTCGCGTAACCATCGACGTTCTTGCGGACCGCTCCGACCCTCGAGCCGGAATAGAGCGGGATCATCGGCACTTCCTTCTGGAACATTGTTTCGATCTGGTCGAACAGGGCCTGGCGCTTCTTGTCGTCGGTGATCGCCATGGTTTCGGCGAGAAGCTTGCGCTGCTCGGGATTATCCCAGACCTTGCGGGGCTGTTCGGCCTTGTCGCCAGCCATCATGTCGTAACTCAGCGAGGGATCGAGCCTTGCCGAATAACTGAAGGCCATCATCTGGAATTTGCCGGCATTGTATCGGTCGAGCTGGGTCGCCCAATCAAGAACCTCGATATCGGATTTGATGCCGACCTGAGCCATCATGGCCTGGGCCATCACCGCCATTTCGAAAAGCTGCGGCTGCTGCTTGGAAGCCATGATCATGATGGGCTTGCCGTCATAACCCGCCTGTTTCACAAGCTGCTTGGCCTTTTCGATATTGTGTTCGAACGGTGTCGCCATGACCTTGCTGTAGAATGCGCTGCCCGGCGGAATGACCGACTGGTTCGGCTTGGCGAGGCCGACGGTAACGGCATCCACCACTTCCGGCGCGTCCAGCGACAGCTTGATGGCTTGGCGCATGCGAACGTCGTTCAGCACCGGATCCTTGGTCTGGAAGAGATAACCGACGATGCCGAAACCCGGCACTTCATCGACCTTGACCTCCGGGTTCGCCTTCATTTCCGCGACGTCCTGGTTCTCGACATCGAACAGCACATCGATGTCGCCGGCCAAGAGGCCGGCCTTGGCCGCCGAGCTGTCCGGGACGACCAGAAAGCGGACATGATCCACCTGCGGCGTCTTGTCTCCGACGAGACCGGTCTTCGGTTCGCTACGGGCCTTGTAGCCCGCAAACTTATCGAGATCGATGAAACGACCTGGCTCCCGCTTCGCCAGTGCGAACGGACCTGTGCCGATCGGCTTTATCCATTTGCCATCAGCGCCGACCGACTCCTTCTGGTAGATTCCCGTCTGGCCGCAGTCCGGCCGCGCCATGTTGGCGAGGAAAAGCGAATTCGGCTGGTTGAGCGTGAAGACCACCGTCAGATCGTCGGAAGCCTCGACCTTATCGACCTTGAGACCTCTCGATCCGTCGAATTCCGTAAAGCAGCGCCAGCTTGTCTTCGGATCCATGTAGCGGTTCCATGTCCATAGGACATCGGCCGATGTCAACGGCTTGCCGTTCTGAAAGATGATGCCAGAGCGCAGCTTGAACGTATAGGTCTTGCCGTCGGCGGACGCGGTATAGCTCTCGGCGAGCATCGGCGCGACCGAGGCGTCATCGCGATGGCCGACCAGACCTTCCACGATATGGCTGACTACCCAGTCGGTATTACCGTCGCGGTTGACGCCTGGGTCGGTCGATCGAATGTCGGACGGCAGCGCGATGCGCAGCCTCGTATCGGCATAGGCGGCGGCTGGAGCGGCGAGAGCCGCGCCAACGAGAAGCCCGCGAAGGGCCGTTGCAAATGTCGTGCGTCTCATACGGTCTCTCCTTGTGAAATGCCTTGGGTTTTCTGTGATGCCCCGCCGTCCGGCGTCAGCCGGTATTCCTGGAAGTTGCGGTTCAGCGCCGGGAGGATCGCGACCTCCATGATGCCCGCAGCAGGCTGCATGACGATCATGGCGACCGTGGCGGACAGGTTGTCCTGGATGTTCTTGCGCGGCGGCCGGCACACCGACCAAGGGGAGTCGAAGTCGTCGAATAGGGCAGCCTTGACGTCATCCACTCCGATCTGGCCGATCTTCGGCGCGAGCAGATCGTGAACCCGGATATCGCGGAACAGGCTGTCCGGCGTGCAGGCAATACCGCGGTCGACGATCTTGGTCTGCGCCACGGGCGAACGGAAGTGGTTGGCGTGGCATAACAGCCCATCGACGGGTTCCAGCACGAAGGTTTCGTCCGGAACGCATTCGAAATCGAGTGCCACGCCCGTTGCCTGCGCCAGCATCATGTTATTGGATGCGGATTTGGCCGTTGCGTGAACAACCCGTATCGCCAGCGCATAATGTTGCTGCTCCAGCGCCCGGCGGCGAATGACCGCCAAGGGCATGCCGAGCTGTCGATAGTCTCGGTCGCTCTCCAGATAATTGCCGGTAATGGAGATGCCGGCACTGTTGAAGCCGGCGCGCGCAAGTCCTCCCGCCTCGGTAAAAGTCAGGATATCCGGCCCGTCGTCGCGAAGGACGCGCAGCACGACGGCAGTCTCGGCGCATTCCTTCTTCCAATCCCAGTCCTGGGCGTGGATCAGTTGGCCATCGCGCGTGGCCTTCGGCTGCACGATGACACCGGTGCAGCCGTCCGGCTCTATGAAATCCGGCAGACCGGCGCTGCGGCGCTGCGCGATCTTGAGAATCTCGGTTCGCGCATTCAACAGCATGGCATCGGTAAAATCGACATCCGCGCCTTCGGCAATGCCACGTATCTCTTCAAGCAGGTCTCCGGCACCCACTTCAAGCGTCCCTGCGAATTGCAAGACAATTTGCTGGATCGTGGCCGGGTCGAGCCTGAGTTCGGCCAACTGCTCCGAATAATGAGCGACGCCAAGACGAATTCGATCAGCGGCCTGCTCGCCATATTGCCGCCCGCGTTCGCGGGGTGGGCCGGAGATTTCGATCAGGGGGCAGTGCGGGACTGCTGGCGATCCGGGCGTTGTACTCTGCATTCTTGTGCATCCTCATGAGCCGGTCAAACAGCGGACAGTCAACCGCAAAATCCGGAAGGCGCGAGCCTGTCATCTCGCACGCCCGCATTCCCATAAACGGTCCGACCGGTGTTATCATTAGTTGGCGCCAATTTTGTCGCATAAAGATTGGAGCCCTACAAGCGAAAAATCAGCCTGTTGCAATTCCCTCAATTTCAAATCTCCAGCCGGTAAGTAGCCCTGGCGCTACCGGAAAAAAGGCTCTGCTTTTCGTCCGCCGAGAAGCCCCTCGCCAGTAATTTGAAGGCGTTCCAGAGTGTTCTGAAGCTACAGGTCTGCATGTCGACCGGCCAATTGCTCTCGAAGAAACAGCGGTCGACGCCAAACTTTTCGATAACGGTCTCGACATAAGGCCGCCATTCCACCGAGAGCGTCTCGCTGCCGGGCGGGCGCCGCCCCGCATAATGTTCCCAGCCCCAATACAGCATTCCCATTCCGCCGAGCTTCATTCGCACGTTCGGCTGGCGTGCCAGGGCTGCCAGTCCGTCGCGCCACTCAATGAAAACCCGATCCCGCTGGCCGGCATAGGGACCAATCCCGAGCGGCATGCCGAGATGATTGACGATGATCAGCGTTTCCGGAAACGCCGATGCCAGTTCTGCGAGTTCAGTCAGTTGCGGATGGAAAATCCAAGCCTCGAAAGCCAGACCGCGCCGGCCGAGTTCCGCGAAACCGGCCCGGAATATAGGATTCAATGCCAGATGCCGTGGGCCCCAGCGGCCGGACATGCCGATCCCCGATGCATCCCAGCGCAATGAATGGCGGATACCGCGCAGGCGCCCGTCGGCCGCTTCGGCGTGTGCGTCCAGAACGGCGCCGACATCGGCTCCCAGCGTCAGGTCGGCGCGAGCGATGATACCCGCCGCCAGCCCGGCAATCCCCTTGGTGTCGGTCACCGTGGCAATCGTTTCGCCAACGGGCCGCAGAGGCGCCGGCCCATCGCTGAAATGATTGGAGCCGCATTCGATGAACACCGTGCCGGCGATCCGATGCCCGGACGCAGCCGCTTCCGCTGCATAGTCGCTTGGGAGAAAATCATTATCGGGCTTGCGCCAGAAATGCTGGTGCGGATCGATGATCTGCAGTTCGGGTTCGATCACCGGTTCCGGCGGCACATCCTGCCAGGCAGCGCATTCAGCCAGGTTGCGCACGAAATTGCGGCTTATGTCGAGCGGTATCATCCCGTCTCCGATCGAAACGTTCGGTTACAAAGTGAAGGACGCAGAGACTACCCCGCTTATGCGGGACGGTTTGCCGGCTTCTGGACGCTGGACAAAGGATCGCCCTCCGGAGCATCCAGCCGCCAGAGCAAGCGCACTCCGCCGCCCGGTGCTGCCTGGAGCGCCGGAACCGCCGACAGGAGTTTTCGCGTGAACGGATGCTGGGGCGCATCGAAGATGGTCGAACGATCTCCCTCTTCGACGATCCGGCCCTTGTCCATGACGATCACCCGGTCAGCCACCTGCTCGACCACACCGAGATCGTGGCTGATGAACAGGCACGAGAAGCCGTGGCGGTTCTGCAATTCCGTGAAGAGATCAAGGATCTGGGCGCGGACGGTCACATCCAGTGCCGAGACCGCTTCGTCGGCAATGACAAAACGTGGCCTGCGCACGATAGCGCGGGCGATCGCGGCACGCTGGCGCTGGCCGCCCGAAAGCTGGTGGGGAAACCGGTTGGCATAGTCTGCGCCAAGCTTTACCTCCTCCAGCACTTCGACCACCCGCTGCCTGGCGGCGGCCGTCCCCATGTCGCGTACATGGCGCAGCGGCTCACCCACAATCTGGCCGATGGTCTGGCGGGGATCGAGCGAGGAATAAGGATCCTGGAAGATCATCTGGCAATTCATGCGATAATCCCAGTAGGCCTTCTGATCCCGGCCGATCGGCGCGCCATCGAACCTGACCTCGCCGGCCGTGGCCTTGACCAGACCGGCGACGACCTGACCGAGCGTCGTCTTGCCCGATCCCGAACTGCCGACCACCGCCACCACCTGTTTGGGGGCGATATCAAGATCGATTCCGTGCAGAGCGCGGTGGGCCGGATCGCGCTTGAATAGTTTCTGGCGGCCTGGATACTCCACGACGAGATTGCGGATCGACACGATCGGCTGCTCTTCCTTTGGAAAGCTCCGGTCTGCCCCGCGCTTCGGCATCGCGCCCAGCAATTTTCGCGTATAGGGGTGTTTCGGCCGGGCTAGCAATTCGTCGCTCTTGCCCTGCTCGACGATTTCGCCGCGGCACATCACGATGATCCGGTCGCAGTATCGCGCCACCATGCCAAGGTCATGGCTGATCAAAAGAACAGCCGTCCCCTCCTCCCGCGTCAGGCCGACCATGAGCTCGAGGACGTCGCGTTGGACGACGGCATCCAATGCGGTAGTCGGCTCGTCCGCAATCAGCAGGGCAGGCCGCAGCAGCATCACGGAAGCCAGCATGATGCGCTGGCGCATGCCGCCGGAAAATTCGTGCGGATAGGCCCCGAGGGCTCTCTCGGGCTGATCCATCCCGACCCGTTGCAGCATGTCGAGGATCATCTCGCGCCGCTTCGCTTCCGGCAACCGACGGTGCAGCGCAAGGCCCTCGTCCAACTGATGACCAAGCAGCATGGACGGGTTGAGAGACGTCATCGGCTCCTGAAACACCATGCCGATACGGCTGCCGCGCAGCTGCCGCAGGCGGCGTGGAGCAATGCCGATGATCTCCTCGCCATCGAACTTGATGGAGCCGCCGGTGGTCGCGATACCGGGCGGCAAGAGGCCCATCGCGGCGCGGGCAGCCAAGGTCTTGCCGGATCCGGACTCGCCGACGATGCCAACGATCTCGCCCGCCTGGACGGTGAACCCGACATTCTTGACGACATCCAAGCCGATGCCGGTTACCCGAACGGAAAGGCTGTCCACTGAAAGAAGATTCTTTTCCATCATTAGGTCCTGTCGCGCATCCGCGGGTCCAGACGGTCGCGCAATGCGTCGCCAAGGAGATTGATACCAAGAAGCGTGATCGAGATGCAGAGGCCTGGCAGTACGGCGAGCCAGACTGCCTGTCCGATATAGGGCCGGGCCGAGGCCAGCATATTGCCCCAGGTGGGTGCCGGCGGTGGTACACCGAGACCTAGGAAGCTCAAGGAGCTTTCGGCCAGCAACACCCACCCGAACATCGACGTCGTCAGGACCGTCAACGGCGCGAGGCAGTTCGGCAAGACATGCCGCATCATCGTGTAGGCCTCTGAATTCCCAACAACCCGGGAGGCGGCGATAAATTCCCGCTCACGGATCGACAGCACAGTTCCCCGCACGACGCGTGCGACGGATGGCGCATAAGCGATGCCGAGGGCTACGATGATCCCGTATTTGTTGGCCCCCAGCACGGCCAGCAGGCCGAGCGCCAGCAGAATACCGGGAAAGGCAAGCAATGCGTCGTTGAGCGACATGACGATACGGTCGAACCAGCCGCGAGAATAGCCTGACGTCACCCCGATCAGGATACCGATCGTCACCGCGATAACGACTGTCGTAACCGAGATCCACACACTGGTCGCGGCGCCGGCCATCAGCCGGGACACCACGTCGCGCCCAAACTCGTCCGTTCCCAACCAATGTCCGGGACTTGGCGGCACAAGCTTGTCGCGGAAGCTGATGCCCAGTGGATCGTAAGGTGTCCAGATCGCACCGATGCCGGCTACGATGAACAAAACCCCGATGATGAAGCTGCCGATGGCAGCATTCGCTGCAACAAAATTTCTCATTCGATGGTCACCCTCGGATCGAAAAGTGGATAACAAAGATCGACCAACAGGTTCACGACCACATAGACCAGGGCCACCATCAACATGCAGCCCTGGATGACGGGATAGTCCCGGCCGAAGATCGCATCGACGAGGAGGCGGCCAATTCCAGGAATGGTAAAAACAGTTTCGACGACGGCGACACCGCCGAGGAGATTGCCGAGGACCAAGCCGATTAGCGTCCATGTCGGTCCGAACGAATTCTTGAAGGCATGCCGCCAGAGCACCGCGCCCTCCGTAAGCCCTTTCGCACGGGCATGGGTTATATAGTCGAGCCTCATGACCTCGAGCGTCGAGGCTCGCGCCATGCGCAGGATCACGCCCATTTCGTGCAGGAAAAGTGTGAGGATAGGCATGATCAAGTAAAGCGTTCCCCGCCAAGGATCTTCGGCAATCCCGACATAGCCCACGACCGGCAACCAGCGCAGTTTCAGTCCGAGAAAAAGAAGCAGGAGCAGGCCGAGCCAGAACGTTGGAATCGACATTAGAAGTGTGGCGATGGAGACGCAGCCTATGTCCAGCTTGCCGTTCTGACGCCAAGCGGCGAATACGCCGGCCGGCACGGCTGCGGCACAAGCCAACAGTACGGCCGCAACGACAACTTGGGCGGAGATCAGAAAACGCGACCAAACCAGGGGCAAGACCTGCTGCCCGCTGGCAATCGAGCTTCCCAGATCTCCGGTCAAAAGGTTGCCGAACCAGACAGCGAACTGCGTGGGTAGCGGTTTGTCGAGACCCAACTTGGCGTGGAGCATGGCGATGCTAGCTGGGTCGGCGTTGTCGCCCAACATCAGAGCCGCCGGATCGCCCGGAACCATGCGGATGAGCAAAAAAACAGATACGGTAACGATGAGCAGGGTCGGCAGCGCCATCGCTATTCGGGCCAGGATAAACCTCAGCATTGCGGGTCTCCGAAGAAAGTGACGATGTCTGTCGGTGTATCAATCTTTTTTGGTCACACCCCACATGCCATAGCTGAACGAAGTCGGTTCAACCCCCTCCACTTTGGCGCTATGGGCCATGCAAGCCACGCGATTGTGGGTGAGGATGATCGGCACGTCATTGAGAAGCATCGTGTGCAGCTTGTCGAAGATCGGCTGGCGCACGACCGGGTCGAGTGTCTCCATCGCCTTGTCGATCATCGTCAACGCGTCGGGATTGTCCCAGACCTTACGCGGCTGCTTGTCCTTGTCACCCGAGATCTGCTCAAAACCTGATGCGACGTCGAACCGGGGTGAATAGGAGGTGGATTGCATCATGTAGCCGCCCGTACCGTATTTGCTGAGCTGCGTCGGCCAGTCCAAGACTTCGATATTGACATTCAGACCGACTGCCTGCCACATCTGCTGAGCAAGCACCGTCATGGGAAAGCTGGGCACAGTCGATCGCTTGTTGGCATGAACGGTGATCTGCTGGCCTTTGTAACCTGCCTCCTTCAACAGCTCACGTGCTTTGTCGGGATTATACTCGAAGCCCTTTTTCTCGACGTCGCCGAAAAAACCAGACGTGTCGAAGACCGGGGAATTGTTGACCCGGCCAAGCCCTTCGGTCACGGCGTCTACGATCTGTTTGTAGTCAAGCGAAATGGCCAGCGCCTGACGGACACGAACGTCTCTCAAGACTGGATCGCGGGTCTGCAGGATGAATGCGTTTCGAACCGGCGTAGTGCCGACCTCGACTGCTAGGTTCTTGTTAGCGCGTAGTTCCTTGACGTCGCTTTCTGGGACCACGGCGACGTCTATTTCGCCGGATTCCAGACCAGCCTTTACCGTCGCCCCGTCAGGGATCGCCATGAAAACCACGTGATCGACCAATGGGGCCTTCTTACCGATGAAACCATCGCGCTCTTTGCCCGGCGGCGAAACATAATCTTTGTATGCATCGAACTGGACTGACTGGCCGTGCTTCCACACTCCGAATATGAAGGGGCCTGTGCCGATCGGTTTGTCCCAGCTCCCATCGGGCTTGAGGGAAGCTTTGTCGATAATCGCGAGCCCACCGCAGTCGGTGCGCGCCATGCTGTCCAGAAACAAGGCATCCGGCTTGTCGATCTGGAGAACGAATGTGTCGGCATCCGGTGCCGAATAGGAAACAACCTTGGTTCCGTTTGTCCCATTGAAGTCATTCAGGCAGTACCAGCTTGTCTTCGGGTTCATGTAGCGGTCGAAGTTCCAGACCACGTCAGCCGCCGTCAGCGGATTGCCGTTGTGAAACCTCACGCTCTTGCGGAGCTTGAAAGTGTAAGCCTTGCCGTCGGGCGAGATCTGATAGGACGCCGCAAGCAGTGGACCGACCGCGCCACCCTTGTCGTAGCTGACCAGTCCTTCCACGACATTGGTCATCACGACGTCCGTATTGCCGTCTCGGTTTACCCCCGGTTCGGAACTGCGAATGTCCTGGTTAAGAGCAACACGCAACGTCTGCCCAAACGTGGGTGACGTTACGACGAGCATGCCAAGCGCCAACAGCGCAACTCTTCTGAACATTATCGTTACCCTCTGTTTTGTTTATTTTCATTGTATTCATCCCAGTTTACGCATTTACGTCGCGACGTTCGGCGAGTACGTCGTGAAGGAAGTCCTCCACCGACCGCACGGCCCGCGGTCCGTCATGCGCCATATTCGGAACGAGATCGAAGCGAACGGGAATTCCTTCCTTCTCGAAGGATTGGCGCAGGCTCTCGAGCCGCTCCGGTCGCACCTTGCCGGCATGGTTGGCGTCAGGCATCCAGAAGCGGGACCCCTCCTTGTGGGTGATTTCCCAGGTTTCCAGGTCGGCTTTGCCGACAAGCATCTGGATCTTGACCTTCTTCATCGCCTCAATGTCGATGTCACGACCAAAGATCTGGGCGAAGTTACGGGTGCCCACCCACCAGTCGCGGGTGGGATCCAGCAGGGTGACGGAACCCGGAGCGCCGATCGTGCAGGCAAACAGCCGTTCCGGATGCAGCATCAGGAACCGATGGGCAAAATGCGCACCGCCGGAATATCCGAAAAGCGCGAATTTCGAGAAATCGCAGCTATATCTGGTCGCGATCTCGTCGATCATCGCCAGAAGAACGTGATCATACCGGATATTCCCCTCGATGATATATTTGAACCCGTCGCGGTTGCCGTCCCCTTGTGGTCCGATCGGGTAGAGCGGCGCCAGGATCATGACGTTGTGCCAGCGGGCGAAGGCGGCAAAATCGTCGCGATACCCGGTGAAATTGCGCCCGGTGCCGTGCTGCACGACTAAAAGTTCGGGCGATGGTCCGCCTCTGCTGACGGCCGGGGGGACGTAAAGGCAATAGGAAAAACGCGGATCCGAGGAGAGCGCGCGGATAGGCGTTTTGTTCAAGTCGTACACGTGGAAGGCCGATTCCTCCGGCGTTCGCGTTGGCGCTTGATCCATGGCTTCATCTCCGCAATAAATTGGCGCCAATTATTACGCATAAATATTCGCTTGCCGCAATAGGCAAAATGCGAGACAGCACGCGAGAAGGATGTGAGCAGATGAAGCGCAAAGAAGACAAGAGACCACTCGCCGACGAGATCGCCCAGGCCATCCAGCTTGGTGAGTTTCGGACAGGAGAATGGCTCCGGCAAATCGACCTCGAAGAGCGTTTTTCGGCGACCCGGTTTGATGTGCGCACGGCGCTCGAAGCGCTTGTCGTGCGTAAGGAAGTTCAACACGTCCGCAACAGAGGCTATAAGGTGCCGGCTTTGGAGCCGGAGATGATCGGCTATCATCGCGACGTGCGCGTTATCCTGGAATGTGGTGCAGTTCCGCAAATCGTGGCGAATGCGACCGCTGAAGACGTCGCCCGGTTATCCGCGCTTGCTGAGGCTTTTTCGGTCGCCGCCAAATCGGGGACGCACATGGACCAGAGCCGGACGAATCGGGAGTTCCACGAGGCGATGCATGCCCTGACAGGGAACCCGGTCCTGGTGGAAACGATCTGGTCGATCCGCGATCGAGGCCGCTCAGCTCCGTTTACGATCTGGCGGACACCGGACACGCTACGCCAGAGCGACGAAGACCACCATCAAATGGTCCGCTGTATCCGTGAGGGTAATGCCGCGGGGTTGTCCGAAGTAATCGAAAGCCATATTCGCCGACCGCACTGACGTTCACTGCGGTGGTAGGTAGCCACCGTGGTGCGATACGGGCATGCCAGTCAAACTTGGTTTCCCTATAATGTGAATAACTGTTCCCATAGAGGCAAAGCAGGGATGGAAGCGAGCAACCGCAAATCTCAAGTGCTCAAGACACATTTCGACCGCCACCGTTCCAGCCTGAGCAGATCGGAACTTGTCGTAGCCGAACATTTGCTCGCGATTCCGATCGACGTTCTTATTTTCCGAAGTGCCGAAGAAATTGCGGTCGAAACCGGAACGAGCGACGCAACTGTGATCAGGACTGCGAAGCGGCTGGGGTTCAGCGGTCTGCCCGAATTGAAACGCCTGTCCAGCCGGGTTATGGCCAAGACCATTCCCGCAGCGGATCGGCTGGAGCAGCGTTTTCGAGCGACCGGTGACGATCTGGCGAAGGTGGCGAACCAGATGTTCGTCGAGGCCTGCGAGGTTCTGACATCGACGAAAGACGCGCTGGATGAACAGGCGCTCCGTTCCGCCGTTGGCATGGTCGAAGAGGCCGATACCGTGTGGTGCCTGGGCATGGGCACATCCGAAACACCGGCGAAACATTGCGCGACTGCATTGAGCAGGGTCGGTGTGCGCACTCGCTGTTCGGGAGCGTCGGGCTTCGCGCTCGCCAACGAGCTGATCGATCTCCGTCCGCAAGATGTGGTCGTGCTGTTTCATGCCTCGCGGGAGGTGCCGGAGCTGAAGCTTGTCGTCGCCCAGATTGCTGCGATCGGATGCAAAGTCATCCTCGTCTGCGGTATTCAATTGCAGGAAATCTATCGCGATAAGGTATCGGCCATCCTGACCTGTCTCGGCGTTCGATCCAAATTGGCCAGCTGGAACGTTAGCGCTATCGTGCTGGCGGATATCATGACCTACGGCGTGGCGGTTCGAAGCAAGGATCGTGCGCTCGCCGCAAAGAAGCGACTTGCCGAACTCAGAACCGGCGTAGACCGCGGCGACTGACGCCCTTCACAATAAATATGACTTCTGCAGTTATGTTTATTGAAATCCTCACTACAATCTTGTAGTCAACGCGACATCCGAGTTTTCCATCACCGCAGGTCGCTATGAATCGCTCCCATCCTCCCCTACGCTTTTAGTGCTTTGCGAACGGCATGATTGCCGGCGCCGGCCGTCGGACTGAATCTCACATCCACGTGTGGCCAGATCAAAACCGCGCGACGCCTTCGCCCGGAGCGGACTTCCTGTGCCTTCAACTGATATCAGGGGGATATCAATGCTCAAACGAAATAACGCCTTCAGGACGGCACTGCTTGCCGCGGCTGCCCTTGTGCCCTTCCAGAGTTTTGGTCAGGACGCGGATACAACCCTGGAGCCGATCGTCATTACCGGAAATTGGCTGGACCAGCCCAACGAGGAAAAGGTTCTCAAGCACGCCGGCGCGCGCACCATCCTCGAACGCAAGGCATTCGAGGAGCGCGGCGTTCAGGATATCCGCGATGCGCTCAATCAAATCCCCGGCGTTCAGGTGCAGGAAAGTAACGGCACAGGCGGCAGCGATGTTTCGCTGAACCTCGGCGTGCGCGGCCTCGCCTCCCGGCTTTCTCCCCGGTCGACGGTCCTCATGGACGGCATCCCGCTGTCCTACGCGCCTTATGGCCAGCCGCAACTTTCGCTGTTTCCGCTGACACTCGGCAATGTCGATACGGTCGATGTCGTGCGCGGCGCAGGCTCGGTGCGCTACGGGCCGCAAAATGTCGGCGGCATCATCAATTTCGTGACGCATCCAATCCCAGATGACCCAACAGTTCGGTTCGGCTCCGGCACGGAGATTGCCGGCAATAATAGGCACGTGAAGGCGACCCCGACGTTCTTCGTCGGCGGCACCAATGATGATGGTCTGGGCGCCGCCCTCCTCTATTCGGGCATCCACGGCGAAGGGTTTCGCGACAGCAGCGACCGCTCGGATATCGACGACCTTATCCTGAAGGGCAAGTACGAGCTTTCGGATACCGATACGCTCGGCATCCAGTACCACCACTATAGTGGCGAAGGTACGATGCCGGGCGGCCTGACGAGCGCTGAATATGCCGATGATCCTTATCAGTCGACCCGACGCTGGGACGACTTCAGTGGACGTCGCAATGATATTTCGCTGCGCTATCAACACGATGACGGTGAGAACAATTTCGAGGTTCTTGCCTATTATGTGAACTCGTTCCGCGGCAGCCATGTGGAGCAGCAGGGAACGGGCGCAAGCGCCGGACTTTACCGCCTGACATCGGCACCGCGCGAATACGAATATTTCGGCATCGAGCCGCGCTACTCCCGTCTTTTCGAACTCGGTGGCACCAATCACGAACTGACGATCGGCTACCGTTTCCTGTGGGAGGAAAGCTCGGAGGTCGCAGCGCGAACTGCCTTCTACAACAGAGCAACTGGCATCAATCCCAATAGCCTCGCGATGAGCACCTACCAGACGAGTGATGGCGGAACGACGGCGCATGCCTTCTACATCGACGACAAGATAGAGGTCGGTAATTGGACAATCACCCCGGGCGTCCGTTACGAAATGATCAGCACCCACAACGACGTGGCCAATCTCACGGCCGGGGTGGTGACGAGCGCCTCCAATCCGCAAATCGATGCCCGAGAAATTCTTCCCACGCTTTCCGTTGCTTATCAGATCAACGACGCCTGGAGTGTTTTCGCAAACGCCGGCGTCTCCTTCGGCCCTCAACAATATAGCCACCTGGCTTCGACGACCGATGGGCTTCATCCGGAAAAGGCGACGACCTACGAAATCGGAACGCATTACCAGGGCGATCGCTGGAGCGCCGAGCTGACCGCTTTCTACATCGATTTCGACGAGGAACTGTTCCTTGGTCGTACTATCGTCGGCGAAGGCATCTGGACAAATCTTGGCGCGACCAAGCACCAGGGCATCGAGGCCGCCGGGCAATATGACCTGGGCGGCATCGCACCATGGCTGGATGGTCTGTCTCTCTACGCGACCTACACCTATACCGAAGCAACTTATGAGGCCGGCGGCTTCATGGGTCAGGATCTGCCCTTCTACTCCCGCCATGTCGGCTCAATCGGCGCCAGCTACCGCTATCAGGACTGGATCCTGAATGCGGACGTCTTCGCGCAATCCGGTCAGCATTCGCCGGGCAATCCCGATAGCGGGGCTTATGTGACGGAAGAGGATGCCACCGGCCGTCTCGGTGACCTTCCCGGCTACGGCATCGTCAATCTCCGCGTCGCCTATCAGCCGGAAGACGACAAGAATGCGCCCAAGCTGGCTTTCGGGGTGAAAAACCTGTTCGACAACGAATATTTCACCCGCTCGACGGACAACAACGGCGGCAAGTTCGTGGGTCAGCCGCGAACCTTCTTCCTGAATGCTTCGGTTGCCTTCTAGACCCATATCGACGAAATTGCAGGCCGGCTTTTGCCGGTCTGCTTCATAGCTGACGGAAACGGTTCGAGATGACGACGATGCGACGCAGTCTTACCTCTACATTTCTCGTGGCGCTGGCCGCCATGTTGTTTGCCTTGCCACAAGTTGTACAGGCACAGGAAACCCGCACGATTAACCATCTGCGCGGCAAGACGGAGATCTCCGGCCAGCCGACCCGCGTCGTCGCGATGGAATTTTCCTTCGTGCAGGCGCTCGACGCACTGGGCGTCACACCGGTCGGGATCACCGACGACAACCAGCCGAAGCGCATCGAACAACTGGTCGGCAAGAAGATCGACTATTCGTCGGTCGGCACCCGGCTCGAACCCAATCTGGAACTGGTGAGCACGCTTTCACCTGACCTGATCATCGCCGATGACCTTCGCCATTCGGCGATCTATTCGCAGCTCAGCCAGCTTGCGCCGACCATCGTGCTGAACAGCTGGGAGGGCGATTACCAGACGATCAAGGACTCTGTCGTCACGATCGCAGCCGCGCTGGGCGACAAGGCAAAGGGCGAAAAGGTGATCGCCGAGCACGACGCGCGCATCAAGTCACTGATCGGCAAGATCCCGGCCGGAGAGAACCGCCGTTTCCTGTTGGCCGTCGCCAATCCGGACTCCATGAGCCTGCACACATCTTCTTCCTTCTCCGGTTCGGTCTTCAAGGCCATGGGCCTGACCCCGGCAGTGGACGGCAAGGATGCGGTCGAAAGCGGCGCCGGCCTGGAACGGCTCGTCGCGGTCAATCCGGACGTGTTTCTCGTTGCGACTGACAGCCCCGGCACGGTCTTCGAGCAGTGGAAGGGCAATGCCGCCTGGCGGAACATTTCGGCCGTCAAAAACGGCATGGTCTTCGAGGTCGACCGCAACCAGTTTTCGCGCTTTCGCGGACTGAAGACGGCCGAGTTGATGGTCAAGGAAACTCTTGCCAAGGTCTATAAGGTCGAGTGAGCCGTGGCCACAGACGTCGCAAAGGCTAAAATGCACAACGGCGCCTCAAATCCCCTTGCGGTCGGGGCCGTATTTCTCATTCTGCTCGCCGGTGCGGTGGTTGCCGGTATCGCTCTTGGCGTTTCGAACCTCCCAGTCCTGCGCGCCCTGCAGCTGCTCTTTTCGCCCGACGGCTCGGCCGATAGCGCACTTGTCTGGGATGTCCGTTTACCGCGCGTTGCCCTAGCAGCAACAGTTGGCGCCAATCTTGCGATCGCGGGTGCTCTGATCCAGACATTGACACGCAACCCCCTCGCCTCTCCACAGACATTCGGCATCAATGCAGGCGCATCACTGGTAATCGTTGTCTGCCTGATCGTATGGCCGGAAATTCGCGGGCCCGGTATGGTCTGGCCAGCATTTGCGGGTGCAGCGGCGATCGGTTTCGCCATGTGGGCGCTATCGGTTTCCGGTACTATGAACGATATGAAGCTGGCGCTTGCCGGCATCTCTCTCCAACTTGTGCTGGCAGCCCTGGTGCAGGCGATCCTGATCGCCAACAACGCCGCGCAGGACATCGTCTACTGGCTGGCCGGTTCGATCAACGGCGCGCAATGGTCGAAGGTCTGGATTATCCTGCCTTTCACATTGGCCGGCGGCGCGGTGGCGTTGATTGCCGGCCGGCATTTCGACGTGCTGGCGCTCGATGCGACAACCAGCCTCTCGCTCGGTCAGAATGCCAGGCGTGTCGGCGGGCTCGCCGCGCTCCTCATCGTCGTGCTCGCCGGTTCCGCGGTCGCGGTCAGCGGCCCGATCGGCTTCATTGGCCTGCTCGTTCCGCATATCGTACAACGTCTGGTGGGCGGCGATCACCTGACGGTGCTCGTACTCAGCGCCATCTGTGGGCCGTTGCTGCTCAACTCCGCCGACCTCCTCGGCCGCGTCGCTGCCTTTCCGGCCGAAACGCCGGTCGGCATCGTTACTGCGCTGATCGGTGCGCCCACCTTCCTCCTCATCCTCTGGAAACAGAGGGTGAGATGAACGTAGACGTCATGAGCCGGACGACCAACAGAATCGATCTGCGCGCCCTCACGACCGGCCTCATTGCTCTTGGGCTCATTCTTGTGATCGCCGTGCTTGCGATGACCATCGGTGCGGTCACATTGTCGATCGGCCAGGTGCTCGACGGGCTGGCAGGCGGCAAGAGCGCCTTCATCGTCACTCAGTATCGCGTGCCCCGTGTGGCAATCTCGATTCTTGCCGGCGGCTCCTTCGGCGTGGCCGGCGTCTTCCTGCAAGGAGCATTGCGCAATCCCCTCGCCTCGCCGGACGTTGTCGGCATCACCAAATGCGCCGGCCTCGGTGCCTTCCTCGCCGGCATCCTTACACCACCTGCCTGGGCGATATGGGCCGTTCCGTCGGGGGTGTTCGCGGGCGCGATGATCGGCGCGCTCATTCTTCTCACCGTCGGCCGCAGCTTCGGCGGTGGCATAGCGGCACTTGCGCTGGTCGGCGTGGCACTCGGCCTCTTTGCCCAAGCGCTGATGCAATATGTCATGGTTCTCTTCCCGACCCGCGCCGACCAGGCCATGATCTGGCTCGCCGGCAGCGTCTATGGCAGCACGGGCACCAAGGTGGTCGCGCTCGCGATCTGGCTTGCGCTCTGCCTGCCGTTGGTCATCGTTGCGAGCATGAAACTCGATGCGGGTGGATTCGCCGACGATACGCTCATCAGCCTCGGCATTTCCCCTGGCTTGTTGCGCGGCGGTCTGATCATTGTCTCGGTGCTGCTGACCGCCGGTGCGGTGGCGAGCGTTGGAAGCATGGGATTTCTCGGCCTGCTCGCTCCACATGCGGCCCGGCTTATGGTTGGCGCCCGCGCCCGACATCTGGTGCCGGTCAGCGCACTGCTCGGAGCGCTGACTCTTTCGGCAGCCGATCTTGTCGGGCGCATCATCGCCCTGCCGAACGAAATCCCCGCGGGTATCGTTGCCGCCGTGATCGGTGGCCCTTACCTCATTTTCCTGCTCATCAAGGAGGCGGGCCGTCATGAATGATACCAGCCAATCCCGCCTCTCCTCCAAGGACCTGACACTCGGCTACGCGACGTCGAAGATTCTTGAACATGTCGACATTGCCATTCCAGACGGGAAGATTACCGCGCTGATCGGCGCAAACGGCAGCGGCAAGTCGACGTTGCTCAAAACGCTTGGCCGCATCCTGCAGCCGATCGAAGGCACCGTCTTTCTCGATGGCAAGGCGATTGCCAGTATCCCCAGCCGCGACATCGCCCGCGCGCTGGCGCTGTTGCCGCAGAGCCCCATTTCACCGGACGGATTGACAGTCCGGCAACTGTGCCGCTTCGGCCGCCATCCGCATAAGGGCATGTTGGCGCGTATCACGCGGCACGACGAAGAAATCGTCGAGCATGCCATCGCTGCTACCGGGCTCACCGACCTTACCGAGCGGCCGCTTGACCGCCTCTCCGGCGGCCAACGCCAGCGCGCATGGATCGCCATGGCGCTTGCCCAGCAAACGCCGATCCTGCTGCTTGACGAACCGACCACTTATCTGGACATCGCCCATCAGCTCGAAGTGCTCGAACTGCTGAGGGAACTGAACCGGAAACAGGGGCGCACCATCGTCATGGTCGTGCACGACCTGAACCATGCAGCCCAATATGCCGATCACATCGTTGCCGTCGCAAACGGCGGCATCCACGCCGCGGGCCGCCCGACAGATCTCCTGAGGCCGGCCCTGATCAAGATCGTCTTCGGTGTCGATGCAATGGTCATCCCGCATCCGATAGACGGCACGCCCCTTTGCCTGCCCTTTGCAAGCGGGCAATAGCGACCGGCCATCCCATCTAAACGACAGAGCTTCTCAAACCCGATCCAGAGTCCCGCATTAAACGGCAACATCTGGGTCGCGCCGCAGGGTGATTTCACCGATTCCCATCTGGCAATACTGAACACGCTGACTCCATTGCGCCGAGGATCGCCATATTGATCCCGACGATATGTGGGGCCTGATAACCCGTATTTTAAAGATCGGGGTCCTTCTCGCCGCACACTGCGGAGCCCTGCATCGTTCACCGCATGCGACAAGACGCTCGGCGCGTGCAACGCGGCGCGCGCCGCCCGAGACATGCCCTATTGGGCCGCGGCCTTGGCCGCGCCGGTCGGTTGGGCAGCGCCCTCGCGCTGCAGGCACAGAAACAGTGCCGCGGGTGATGTCACGTTGTTTGACTGAAGCCGGGCGAAGGGCTTGCCGTTGAACTCAGGCAGCTGCGCCGGTTACAGCCTTCCACTGCGCCATTGCGCGGATACGATGAATGTGGGTGGCGAGGGCGGTGTGCTTCTGGTGGGACGGGACGAAGTGATTTCTGATTGCCGAAAAGACCCCGATGAATCGTTGCAATCCGCCGGCGGATCGGAAGCCTTGCATCATCCGTTCTCGCTTTCGCAGCGGCAGATGTGAATTCTCCGCACGATTGTTCAGGCCTTTATGCGAGTGATGTTCAACGGTAGGCATGACGTCTCGCTTTGCCGCTCCATATGAGCGCAGCTTGTCGGCAACGATGCGCTTTGGCGACAGGCCTTGCTTCTTCAGTAACCTGATCGACAACCGCTTGGCTGCCTTTGTATCACGGCGGATCTGGACGATCTCGTCGAGAACATAGCCGTCCTGGTCTACGGCTCGCCAAAGCCAGTGCTTCCGGCCACCGATGGAATCACCACTTCGTCCAGATGCCAGATGTCCTTTCGCGACGGCTTCTTTTTAAAGCCACACGGAATGGGCAATGATCGGCGGTGGAAAACGATGGTTCTTGTAGCTGACGATCGACCGGTTCATCGCGCCGGATTAGCAATCAACCGTTAAGCCACTAACAACGTGACATCACCCGTGAGTTCATTCACCGACCGACAACGCGACGACCTTGGATTTGAAAATCCGCCCCTTGGTCCAGTGTCGAAGTTCGACGGTTTCGAACTCGAGGTCTGGGTGGCGAAACAGTCGTCGGAGGCATTGCAGTACCAACTCGTCAGAGGAATTCAGGACTGAGCGGGCGGCGTGTCCATATTCCTTATCAGGGAGAATTCAGGAAAATCTCAGCGGAACTTTCGGGACTTCAAATCGGCCTGGCCATGGGCGCGGCATCGATGATCTCCGTCGGACCCAACAACCTGATGCTTCTTCGCGAAGGACTTATGCGCGGCCGAAGCGGCCTGATGGTGGGCCTCGTTCTTGGTAGCTACAGCGTGTTGGTGTCGCTCGCGCTGGCTATGGCGGCAGCGTCAATCTCGATTAAGCAGGAGTGGCAGACGGCCTTGTGCTGGGGCGGCCTGGCGGCACTGTGCTGGTTTGCGATCCAGTCATTTCATGCAGCTTTTCGGACATCATCGAAAAACACAAGCACCTGTCCGAACGAATCCGCGCTCGCCTGCGCGCGGCGTGTTCTCAAGATCGTCTGGGGCAATCCGCTGACTTATGTCGAACTGCTGCTGATCCCGGCGGCGCTTGCGCAATCTATGTCGGGCGGCGGAGATCGCATCGAGTTTGCGGCGGCCCTCTTACTGGCATCTGCCGTCTGCTGCTTCGGATCTGCCTATGGAGGCGAAGCGCTTGCGCGGATCGTCCTAGCCGCGCTGGCTTCCGGTCCGTTTCCTGGACCAGTCGCCCGATGAGAACGAGGACAACCGCTCCAATCGGGACGTTGATCAGCAGCGACCAACGCCAGGAGAGCAAGTCGGTCAACGCCCCGCCGAGAATAAGGCCGATAGACGCTCCGACCGAGGAAATCGAGATGAATAGGGAGAGGCCACGGGTCCGCTCGGCTTCATCACGCGCCATCGTCGTGATGAGGGCGAGGACGCTTGGTCCGGCAAGGGCTGCCCCGGCACCCTGGAGAACACGTGCCAGGATCAGGAGAAATAGCGTTCCAGCAATACCGCCCAGAAGCGACGCGGCCACGAAGACAGCAATGCCAATCTTGAAGGCTTTCACCTGCCCGTAGATGTCACCGAGGCGCCCCCCAAGCAGGAGAAGGCCGCCGAACGCCAAGGCGAAGGCGTTAGGCACCCACGAAAGCCCGGCCGGGGTGAATCCGAGCTCTGTCTGGATCTTCGGCAGCGCGACCAGCACGATCAGGAAGTCCATCGTCAGCATGAGCTGAGCCGTCAGGATCGTCGCCAGCGCCAGCGCTGGTCGAAGTCGTGCGCAATTCGAGGACATGGGTCCTCCTTCGCTGGTCGCCATGTCGCGCCACCTTTTCAAGAAGTCTTGGTGTTGAAGGATTGGGTCGGGCTTAGCTCAGCCGATGGGCATCAAACCTGTGATGCGCCGCCGTCGACGACCAGTTCGACGCCGTTGATGTAGCCGGCATCGTCGCTTGCAAGAAACGCAACGGCTTTCGCGATGTCTTCCGGCTGCCCGAGGCGGCCGACAGTGCTTTTGGTTTCAAGAAAGGCGAGGATCTCGTCACGCTTGTCATCGGGGAAGAAGTCGTAGAGCGACTGGGTTCTGACCGGGCCGGGGCTGACGACGTTAATGCGGACGCCGGAACCCCTGATATCCTCGATCCAGGATCTCGCCAGATTCCGAAGCCCGGCCTTCGTGGCTCCGTAGACGCTCATCATGCTGCCCGGCTGGATGGAGGCAGTTGATCCGATCAGGACTACCGCGGAGCCAGATTTCATCAGCGGCAGAGCTTTCTGCACGGTGAAGATGACACCTTTCAGATTGGTGTCGAAGATGCTGTCATACTGCTCCTCGGTGATCGCACCCAATGGAGCCAGGATATCGAAGCCAGCATTGGCGACAAGTATATCGATCGCCGAATACTCAGCCTTGATGGCCGCATACAGCGAGTCGAGCTCCTGGAGGTTCGACACATCCGCCTTGATGCCCTTCGTGCCGGCACCAATCTCTTTCACCGCTGCACGACCGACGATCTCTATGGCTTTCTGACCACGGATCCCAACGATCTCGTCAAGCCGATCCACGAGAAAGCAATGCCGGTTCTGTTGCTGACGAAGGAGGAGATGGACATCTGGATGCGGGCGCCTTGGGAGGAGGCAAAGGAGCTTGCTCGCCCGCTTCCGAATGATGCGCTGATCATTCTGTCGCGTGAGCCCTATGGATCATCGATCGTGTCGAAATCCGGTGAGCCTGTAGAGCAAGACAATCTCCTGTAACGCACTGGCCTTCCGAGATCTCGTCGATGCGGCGCTGGTCGGCTTCGATCGCTGCGAGTCTTTCACGCTTCCTCCGCGGAACTCTCTCCGCTTGGTTAGAACTCCTGCGTCGCCTATTTGGGCGCGTCCGTCCCAAATTCATCGATCAGCGCTTCTACGAACCTCTGCACCTTGGCGGTAGGCCGGCGCCCAAAAGGGTAGACCACGTGCATGGGACGAAACGGCCCCTCATGATCGGGTAGCACTTGAACCAGTCGCCCAGCAGAGATTTCTGCGTTCAAGACAGTTTCCGGTCCCAAGGTGATGCCATAGCCAGCGATCGCCGCATGCAACAACGCCTTCCAGTCGTTACTGCGGATTCTGCCGGCAGCCCTTACCTCCTCGGTCTTGCCCCAGCGGGTGAACTGCCAGCGACATGGAATTGAAGAAGGGCCTTCGCCATAAACAAGACAATCGTGTTGCTCTAAATCCGACGGTGTTCGGGGGCTGCCCCGCCGGAGAAGATAGTCCGGAGATGCACAGACAATAAGCCGATAAGGAGTCAGAGGAAGCGCGACCAGCGACGGGTCGTCGACCTCCCCGATCCTGACCATGACCTCGAACCCCTCCTCCAACGGATCGACGAAACGGTCGTTGAGCGTTAGGTCGATTTGCATGCCGGGGTAGCGATCCAGATACCGCGTCACGAATGGCGCCAAACTGTAAGAGCCGAACGTCACCGGAGCATTGACCCGCAGCACGCCTTTTGGTTGGGAACGCATGTCGTGGGCAATGGATTCAGCCGCTTCGACATCCGAAAGCAACTGTTTGCAGCGGTCGTAAAAGGCCCTTCCCACGTCGGTCAAACTTTGCCGCCGGGTGGTGCGGTGAAGCAGGGCCGTCCCAAGCCTGTCTTCCAGGAACACAACATGTTTGGCAACCATCTGGGGCGACATTCCCATGGCTTCTGCGGTTGCGGCAAAAGATCCGAGGTCGGAGGCTTTAACGAAAACAGCCATGCTCGAAAGCCTGTCCAAGATTGCCCCCTTTTGGTTGGGAATGTCGGTGTGTTTTAGCGATTTATCCGAGCTTAGCGTTCAATTAAACCCGAGTTTGCAAACTTAGTCGGAGAAACGCCGTGAAAATTGGAATTATAGGGGCCGGTATGGTCGGTCGCGCAATCGGAAAGCTAGCCGTCGCTTTGGGCCATTCTGTCATGCTGAGCAATTCGCGCGGCCCTCAGACCCTGTTCAGCCTGAGCCGGAGCATTGGGTGCCAAGTAGGAACCGTCGAGGAGGCCGCCGCTTTTGGCGAGCTCGTCGTCATTGCCATTCCACTCGCAGCCTATCGGTCTATCCCAGTTGAGCCACTTGAGGGCAAACTGGTGATCGACACGAACAACTACTACTTCGAACGAGACGGCCACATTCCAGAACTGGACGCAGGCGAGACGACGACAAGCGAAATTCTCGCACGCCACCTGCCGCGATCGCGGATCGTCAAGGCATTCAATGCCATCATCATGGACGATCTTGAAAAAGATGGACAGCCGGCTGGATCGTCGGGACGTCGAGGTCTCCCTCTGGCTGGCGACAATTCTACCGACAAGGCGGTCGTTTCAGGTCTCTATGACCAGTTCGGCTTTGACGCTGTGGATGCCGGTCCTCTCGCCGAGGGATGGCGATTCGAGCGCGGCAGGCCGGCTTATTGTGTGCCAATGGATGCCGACCGCCTAAAAGATGAGCTTGCGAAAACGATCCGTTAGATCGGTCACGGAAGCGGCAAGACCGTTGTCGTCATCGCGGCCATCTTCCAATCCGCTGGTTCGGTTATCCTTGAGGTGATCAGTGCCGCAAGAGCAGCGCCGGAAGGTGCGATTGCGGCGATGGCAAGCGTGTCTGAAAGCCACGCCCGGAAAAAGGTTGCGCTGTCGCTGCCGGCAAGGGTTGCTTCCAGCGTCATGACGCGGTCGCCAGACGCGTCCGATCAACCGCCACAGCGGGTGCGGCATCACCGGGCCGCATCCGGCTCATTCCATCAGCCGGCGAAATCAATGGACCGTAGCCTAGTTCCAGTCGCGCGCGGCTGATATCAATGGTGAAGTCCTTGCCGATCAGTCGCAGCATCTGCCGGGTGATCGGTGGCTCGCCCTTGCGGCGAAAGGCTCGCCAGACGGCACCCATAAGGCCGGCCACGGCCCAGGCAAGGCCGAAGGGCACGCTGCGATCCCTCGGCGCGACGCCGCGGCTGCCAAGCAGTCGCGTCAGGAAAGACTTTAGTGTGGTGTCTTCACCATCACTCACAAAGAAGGTTTCCCCGCCTGATCCGCGGTCGGCGGCGAGGATCAGGGCGTGACACAAGTTATCGACATGGCAGGTGGATAGCGCCTGTCCGCCACCTGCAACCCATTGGAACTGCCCCTTGCGCACGGTCTCGACCATGTGGTCGAGCGCCGGCATGTCTGGCCCCCAGATGAAGGGAGGACGAATGGCCACCGTTGAAAATCCCGCACGACGGCCATTCGCCGCCAGCAGCACCTCCTCCGCTTCGGCCTTGGATGTCGCGTAAGGCGCAAACGTCATCTTGCGCAGGGGCAGGGCCTCGGTCGCGCCTCGCATCGGTTCGGGACGGCCCATGACAACAGCAGCGGCGCTGACATAGACGACACGGCGCGCACCGGCCCGCTCAGACGCCTCGATGACATTGCGGGTGCCGTCAACATTGATCCGGCGGAACTGGGACATCGACCCCCAGAGCTTGAAATGGGCTGCAAGATGGAACACGACCTCGACTCCTTCCATCGCGTGGGTGAGCGCAGTGCGGTCCACAATGTCACCAGCGATCGGTTCTGCGCCCAGCTTTCGGACGCAAGCTAGCGCTTCGGGGCTGCGACCGAGCGCTCGAACGCGCCAGCCGGCCGAAACCAGGCGGCGAATGAAGTGTTGACCGACGAATCCGGATCCTCCGGTGACGAAGGCAAGGCGGGGTATTGGCTGGGGCGAAATGCCGCTCATGACGGTCTCCTGGGTTGCTGGAGGTCCCAAGGTGCCACAGAGAGCGGTGTTACACAATACAAAATATGAAATCTGTTACATGTTGCGCTCGTGCCCTTGCTCCGCTAAGACCCGCGCATGACAAACGACGCGCCCGATCATCGTGACCGCATCCTCGACACGACTGCCGAACAGGTTCGCCGCTTTGGCGAGGCAAAGACCAATGTGGTCGATATCGCCAAGGCCATGGGTCTGTCTCATTCGGCGATCTACCGGCACTTTCGCTCGAAGGCGGAAATCTTCGATGCCTTGGCTGCACGGACCATGGCCGAGGAAGCCGAACTGGCAACTCGTTTCGTGAATGCCGAGGGTTCTGCGGGCGACAGGCTGCGCGGTCTCGTCCTGGCACTCCATCGCAGCAAATGCGCCAAGCTGGGAGACGACCCTGAGATCCATGGTCTCTACCGCCGGATCGTGACGGAGCGCCCGGACCTCGTCGCCGACTATGCGCGACGAATGACAGGGCTCGTCCGGCAGATCCTGAACGATGGGGTGGCGCGGGGCGAGTTCTGCATCCGCGATGTCGACCTTGCTGCGGGCGTGGTGCGAGACGCGGTCACGATCTTCGTCCATCCCGCTCATGTGGAGCAGGCTGTAATGGCCGGTCTGGATATGGAACCAAGGCTTGAAGCAGTAATGGATGCCCTGGCCGTCGCTTTCGCGCCAACCATACCAACCTGATTGGAAGACCAGTTTGACACCCAGTGGCAGACGCCTCTCGGCTGGAAGCGGCTACGGACCGTCAAAAATGCGGTTCAGGCGATCTGATTTTCAATCGCAGCTTTGTCGATCGCGGAGAATACATCGACTATTCTATCGCCCGTCACCTCGTAGAACACGTTCTCTGCGAAGGAAATGCGTCGGCCGTTAATGGGTAACCCGAGGAAGTCGCCTTTCGGCGAGCAATCGAACATCAACCTGGCCGCAATGAGGGGCGGGTCGCATGCCAGGCGATCTATCACGAAATACAGGTCCGGGATATCTTCGAAGTCTTTGATCAGCATCAAGCGGTAACCTGACAGCCGAATCGGACGACCATTGTGTTTGACATCTTCGGCTACATAACGCCCAAGCTCATCCCAATCTTGTCGATTAAGACAGTCTATATAGGCTTCATAAAACTCTTGCAGCGTCATGTTTCCCAAACCTTTGGATTCTTTCTGCGTCGTCTGAACCAAGAAGCGCGCACCCCCTGGGTATGCGCTCGAACCAGGCGCGCCGAGGCTTGCAAAAGCAAGATCAGTTTCCTCGAATTTTGCGGTGATCGCGACGTCCAGCCTTGGCGCTGAGCGGCAGACAATTCGGTCACCGGCTTGCAGCGGTCATGGGAAGCGAGAGATGCGACGTCTCCCATGACATTCTCAGACTGCGACGAAACCGCCGTCCACCAATAACTCTTCACCACCGATGAAGCTGCTTTCGCTCGACGCCAGAAATAGCACAGCCTTGGCAACTTCTTCGGTTTGAGCGAGTCTACCGAAGGGAATGGCCTGCTTCATCCACTCCTCCGCGCCGTCATTGTCTTGAAGATAGGTCTGCATGGCCTGGGTTAGAACCATGCCGGGTGAGACGACATTCACGCGGATCCCCCGACCTTTAAGATCAACCGTCCATGTCCGGGCAAAGGAGCGAATTGCAGCCTTTGTTGCGCTGTAGACTGAAAGGTTGGCAAAGCCCTTGCTCCCTGCGCCCGATCCCGTCAGCACGATCGAGCCACCAGGACCCATCAGCGGGAAAGCTTTCTGGACCGTGTAGACCGTTCCTTTGACGTTTGTATCGAACACGCGGTCGAAGTGCTCATCTCCGATATCTTCGATCGCTGCAGATTCCGACACCCCAGCATTGGCGTGAAACTATCTCCAATTGGGAGATTATGGCTGCCCCACGTGCGCCGTGCGGTGGAGCATGTCGGATCCCTTCCTGTTTTGGTAGAACGTCTTGCACGTGGCGAGATCGGCCACCTGCGGCTCGCTTTCGTCAGCACGGCCGACTATAATCAGTTGCCCGCCTTGATAGGCAGCTACCGATCCGCCTATCCAAATGTCGAACTTTCTCTGCGCGAGGCAACGAGTGACGTTCAGATCGAAGCAATCCTGCGCGAGGAAATCGATATCGGGGTTGTGATTGGCCCGCGAGAAGCTGCGCTGCATCCGCGATTGCAATACCTCACGCTTCTGCGTGAAAAGCTGATTGCAGCAGTACCTGATCAATGGATCCGGGAAGGACGCGATGGGTTCGGCGAAGATACTGTTCGGCCCGAAGAGATTTTTGCAGCGCCACTTCTTCTTTTTCCACGTCGTTCAGCACCCGCCTTTCACGATTTGATATCCGGATACTTCAATAGCCATGGAGCGAATTTCCTGGTTCATCAGGAAGCAATACAAATGCAGACCATCATCGGATTGGTGGCTGCGGGAATGGGAATTGCATTGGTTCCAGAATCCATGAGGAGCCTTGAACGGAAAGGGGCGCGTTACCTGACCGTGGAGGGAGATGTTCCCGAAGTGGAGACGGGTTTCATATGGCGCGGTGACGACACAAATCCGGCACAACAGAACTTCATAAGAATGGTGGAGAACATCGTCTGCGATGCTTCATGCACGCCCTAGTGTTGCTTTTCTGTCTATACCGGGACTCGCCAAAGCACCCCACGCGGGAAAACATATGTAGATGCGATTGGGGATCTCGGTTCGATTCTCACCTAACCTAAATTGCCGCGAACCAAGCTCGGGTTAAGGAAAAGGTTTGATAGTCCTTCTTGGTCTTCAATATGACGGTAAGGCCCGAGGGCGTCGCTGCAGCAGATTACTGTCGTGGTTTTTGCGCTACGGATTGACGCTTGATCAGGTGCGTCGCGAACCTCATGCTCTTAAGCTCCGTTCCCGGGTTGGCAATCGAGGCTATTGCCATGTCAAGAGCGTATATCCCCATGTCTTGCAGCGGACGCCCGACGCTGGAAAGCGGTGGCGTCAGCATATCTGCGATGGAGTCGTCGAAGCCGATAACCGAGATATCATCCGGCACCCGTAGTCCCTCCTGATGCAATTCCTGCAGAACGCCGGCTGCGAGTGTGTCGCCGGACGCAAAGATCGCTGTCGGCTGTTCCGGCATATCGAGCAACAACCGTGTTAATCGCCTGCCCTCTCCCGTAATCGGTCGGCCAGCCGGATTGAAGTAATAGCCTAGCTGTATCAACCTCTCATCCACCTCGAGCCCGGACGCCAGCATCGCTGCGCGAAAGGCGGTCAACCTGTCTTCTTCCATTGTCGATCCATGCGGACGCGGTCTTGGATAAAGCTTCGGGTCTCCGCCGATATAAGCGATCCGGTCATGACCGACCTGTGCCAGATGAGCGACCGCTTCGCTAATACCGGGTGCCGGGTCGATAAGCACGGAATGCGTATCGAGTGTCAGTGCGCGCTCAACTTGCACGATAGGAATGCTTGCTTCACGCAACGGCTCCATATTTTCTGCCGCGACACCGTACGAAAAAATCACCGCATCCACCCGTTGCTGGATAAGGTTTGCAATGGCATCCGCCTCACGTTTTGCAGACATGCCGTGATTATACACCAGCACATTGTAACCCCGGTCCAGCGCCTCGGTCCGCACTGCCTGCGTCAACTGGGTGAAGAACGGGTTGATCGTGCCGTCAACGACGATCATACCGATCGTCCAGCTTCTTTGTGTGCGAAGTCCGCGCGCCACGACATTGGGACGATAGCCCGTCGCCTCAAGTGCAGCTTCGATCCTTGCCTGTTTATCAGCACTCACCGTGCCGGCTTTGTACAGGACACGTGCGACCGTGGCGGGAGACACCCCGGCATGGCGCGCGACATCAACCATGGTCGGAAGCGGGGACTTTCGCATGCAAGCTCCATCGATAGAAATCAAATGATGACGTCATCATTTTAGTTGATGACGTCATCATTATGGAATAACAGTCAGGATCATAATTGAGGTCGGCGCGCAAAGCTATGCCGACGGGAACGGATGAGCATTTAATGACAGGTTTTCCTGCATTTACCCGCGTCGGGTACAATCTTCTCATCGTCATGGCTTATGGCCTGATCATGGCGCCGGTACTGGCGGTGATGGTGATCAGCGTCTTCGATGCCGAGATCATCAGCTTCCCGCCGCACGGACTCACACTTCGTTGGTTCGTTAATGCGTGGCAGCGACCGGAATTTGCAGACGGGCTTTGGGTCAGCTTTAAACTGGCCGTCATATCGACAGCCGTCGGGGTGCCACTTGGCGCCATGGCAGCCTACGCGCTCAACCGCGGTAAATTCTGGGGCAAGGGCCTGATTTCCAGTCTACTGCTGGGCCCTCTTGCCGTACCGGCGATCATCTGTGGCACGGCCCTCTATATCTTCTACATTCAGGCAGAGAATGTGCTTGATCGCGATATCGTCGGCACGACCGCCGGCCTGGTTGCTGCCCACGTTCTTCTGACCATTCCCTGGTCCGTTCGTCTGGTATCGGCCAGCATGGAAGGCCTCGATCAGCGCATCGAAGAGGCCGCCGCCAATCTCGGCGCTTCCCCGATGATCGTCGCGTGGCGGATCACCATCCCAATGATGCGCTCCGGCATCGTCGCAGCCTGCATGTTTTCCTTTATCCAGAGCTTCGAAAACCTCGAACTTTCGTTGCTGCTGATCGCGCCGGGACAGATCACTCTGCCAGTCGCCATGCTCAATTACCTCGAATTCCGGATTGACCCGACGCTCGCAGCTGTCGGCACGATCCAGATCCTGTTCATCGGAATATTGATGTTGGTCACCGACCGCTTCGTCAAACTGTCCCGCGTTTTCTGAGCGTAGCGAGGAGTACACATGCAAGGCCTTCAGATCGAAAACCTGGAAAAGAACTATAACGATGTGCGGGTTGTCCACGGGCTGAACCTGACCGTGGCTGAAGGTGAAATGGTCGCCCTTCTCGGTCCATCCGGCTGCGGCAAGTCGACGACCCTGCGCATGGTCGCCGGTTTCGTCGAACCATCAGGCGGACGTATCCTGCTGAATGGCACAGACATCTCCGGCATGCCAGCATACAAGCGCGACACCGGCATGGTGTTTCAGTCATATGCCCTGTTCCCACATATGACGGTTGCAGCCAATGTCGCCTTCGGCCTTGAAATGCGGCGAGTGCCAAAATCGGAACGCCCCGCCCGCGTGGCCGCAGCGCTCGACATGGTTCGCATGAGCAAGCTGGCAGACCGCATGCCGCGCCAGCTGTCCGGTGGTCAGCAGCAACGCGTCGCACTTGCCCGCGCCCTTGCCGTCAATCCCGCCCTCCTGCTGCTCGATGAACCGCTTTCCAATCTGGACGCCAAGCTGCGCGGGGAGGTCCAGCACGAAATCCGCACCCTGCAACAGCGCCTTGGCCTGACCACGCTGATTGTAACGCATGATCAGGAAGAGGCGCTGGTCATGGCGGACCGGCTGGTGATCATGGAAGGCGGTCGCATCCGTCAGGCCGGCACGCCACGTGAGCTCTACGAAGAGCCAAGCGATATCTTTGTCGCCGGATTCGTCGGGCGATGTAACCTGATTGAAGGCGAAAGTCAGGGCGGCGGCTGGTTCAGAACGGCAAACGGCGCGCTCCTGCCGTGCATCGACACCGCCCCGGCACTGAAACCGGCAATGCTCGCAGTGCGTCCGGAACACATCAACATCGACAATGAGAATGCCAAGGGTATTCCCGCCCGCGTCGCGGGCGCGGCCTATCTGGGGTCGCAGATTGAATATCGCGTTGATATCAGCGGAACCACCCTGACGGTCATGCGGAACAACGCCACTACAGGCGAACAGGTTCTACCCGTCAACACAGCCATCACCCTGAACTGGCCCACAACGGCAGCGCGTGTCTTGCCACGCCAATAAAGGCTGAGCCTGCAGCACATCAAAACTGAGAGGAAATGAAATGTCCGATAATTTTAATCTATCCCGCCGCAGCCTGCTCGGCAGCGCTGCCGTAGCAGCAACGCTTTGCGGCCTGTCCGCCATCCCGGCCTTCGCCAAGGCCTCGGGCTCGATTGTGACGTCGGTGTTCGGCGGTGATTACGGCGACATCCTGCGCCAGTCAGTTGACGAAGCCATCATGGCGCCGGCTGGAGTGACTGTCACCCAAGATATCTCCAGCACCGAGGCTCGCCAGACCAAACTGCGCACCGAGCGCCAGCGCCGCAAATCCAGCATGGATGTTGCCGTCCTTGCCGATCTCGACATGTATCCGATGGCAAAGATCGGCGCATTTACTCCGGTGACCGAACAGAATGTGCCGCGACTGGCATCGGTGATCCCCGCCCTGCGCAAAGAGCTCTCGGTCCCGCAGATCTTCTCCTACATTGCCATTCTCTACAATCCGGCGAAGATCACCACGCCACCAAGCTCCTTTGCGGACCTTTGGAACCCGGAATACAAGGGCCGTGTCGGCATTTCCAACAATCTACATGTTGCCGTGTCCGCCGTAGCGACCCTTGCGGCCGGCGGCACGCTCTCCGACTTCGCGCCCGGTCAGAAGAAACTGATAGAGCTGAAAAACGACCAGCAGGCCAAGGTTTTCCCGTCGAACGAGGCAATTGCCGCCGCGTTGAAGTCGGAAGAGATCTGGATTACCGTCAACTACGTTGCGCGCGCCTACAGCTGGCGTAAGGCCGGCGTGCCGATCAACCACGCCGTAGCCAAGGAAGGTGCGATCCCGATCGCCTTCGAGATGGCCGTCCCGACGAACGCGTCCAACGAGGAAGCCGCATTTGCGTATCTAAACGCAGCGCTCGAGCCTGCAGCCCAGACCGCATTTGCCGAGAAAATGGGATATCTGCCGACTGTCACCGACGCCAACCTGCCGCCGGAACTGGAAGCGCAGATCGGTTTGCCGGAAGCTGCACGCAACAATCTCGTACGTCTCGACAACGAGTACCTGATGAACCACCAGGCGGAAATACTCGATTTCTGGAACCGGAGCTTCAAGGGCTGACATGATCGCGCTGGTTTTCCCCGCAACACTCCTCGTGCTTATTCTGCTGGTTGGGCCCATGGCAGGATTGTTCAGGATGTCCCTCAACCAATACAGCCCGTCAGAACTGATGATCGAGGCGCTGAGCGGGGAAAACTATGTCCAGGCACTGAGCGATCCCTATTATCAAGGCATCCTCCTGACCACAGTTACGGTCGCCTTCAGTTGCATGGCGTTAAGCGTCACTCTTTCCCTCGCACCGGCCTACTGGCTGGCGAGAATGCAGAGCCGCTGGAAGTCGATGATCACCATACTTACACTTTTTCCGCTACTGGTCGGCAATGTCGTGCGCGCGGCCGGATGGATGGCATTGCTCAACAATGACGGGGCAATCAATGCCTTCCTCAGACTGTTTGGTGTGACCGAACCGCTGCAACTGATCTACACGCCGACGGCGGTGGTGATCGGCACGACGGCTGTTGTCATGCCCTATATGATCCTGACCCTATCTTCCGTGGTGGAGGGTATTCCGCGCCAGACAGAAGAGGCCGCAGCCAATCTTGGTGCGTCACCGTTGATCGTATTCTTCCGCGTTCTGTTGCCACAGGCGGCACCGGGATTGCTCGCCGGATGCGTGTTGGTGTTCATCCTGTCGATGAACGCCTACGCCACCCCTGTCCTGCTCGGCGGCCCCGGCTTCACCATGCTGGCGCCTGCCGTCTACGACCAGTTCGTAAAAGCCGCCAACTGGCCATTTGGAGCCGCGCTGGCCTTTGTGCTGTTGGCAACAACGCTGCTTTTGACTACAGCGGTCAGCTTCTTCCTCGCCCGCAGTCTTGGAGAACGTCACGCCACGGCGTGACGGCTCCCGCCACACAGCAATTGCGCGGTCGCCCCTAACGGGCATCGCCCGGATTTCGGATTCGCATACTATGAATGATCGCAGGATCGACGACCTTCTCGACGCTATGACGCTGGAGGAGCAGGTCAGTCTGCTGTCTGGCGCCAGCTTCTGGCGCACCAACGCCATTGAACGATTGGCCATTCCTTCGATCAAAGTGACGGATGGACCAAACGGTGCGCGCGGTGAGAATTTCTCCGGCGGCATAACCTCCGCTGCCTTCCCAGCCGCCATATCGCTGGCAGCAAGCTGGGACGTTGACATGGTCCGGGCGGTTGGCATGGCGCTGGCGCAGGAGGCCAAATCGAAGGGCGCGCAGGTCCTGCTTGCCCCAACCGTCAACATGCATCGCAACGTCCTGAACGGCCGTAACTTCGAATGTTTTTCGGAAGATCCCCATCTCGCATCTGAAATGGCTGTCGCCTACATCAATGGTGTGCAGAGTGAGGGAATAGCGGCCACCGTCAAACATTTCATCGGCAATGAGACGGAAGTGGAGCGGCGCACGATCAGCTCCGAAATCAACGAACGAACACTCCGAGAAGTGTATCTTCCGCCATTTGAAGCTGCAGTCAAACGCGCTGGAGTCTGGTGCGTCATGACGGCTTATAATTACCTCAATGGCGTCCATTGCGCGGAAAATCCCTGGCTACTCAACAGTGTCCTGCGCGAGGAGTGGGGCTTTGACGGCGTTGTCATGTCGGATTGGACCGCCACCCATTCCACCGTCGAGGCATTGGTTGCGGGTCTTGATCTGGAGATGCCGGGCCCTACCGTACATCGCGGTGCAAAGCTGGTCGAAGCGACCCGCCACGGGAAGGTAGATCCCGCCGCTATCCGTCAGGCGGCGGGACGCGTGCTGCGCCTCATCGAGCGGACGGGCTGTTTCGAAACCCCTCAACCGGCTGGAGAGCGCGCCGATAACCGGCCAGAACACAGGGCGTTGATACGCTGCGCCGGGGCAAAAGGCGCCGTCTTGCTTAAGAACGAAAACATTTTGCCGTTAAAGCCAGAGACGTTGAAGCGTGTTGCGGTGATTGGTCCCCATGCTGCGACGCCGGCCATGTTTGGTGGCGGTAGCGCCCGGATCAACGCCCACTATCAGGTCAGTCCGCTCGAAGCGATGAGAGCAGCACTTGGCCCCGACGTTGTTATCGAGCACGCACTCGGCTGCTCTGTCGATCGCTACTATCCGTTGCTGACGACATCTGTAGCTGTCGACTTCTTCAACGGTAGCACGCGGCAAGGTGCGCCGATTCTGTCGAAGACAACGGACACCAGTGAGTTTCGCTGGTTTGGTCCTGTTGAGGATGGCGTCGATCAGAACTGCTTTTCTGCACGGTTTTCGACGACCTATGTCGCGCAGGAAGCCGGCATTCATGGTTTCGGCCTGATGAGTGCGGGAACCAGCCGTCTTTATCTTGATGGCGAACTGTTGCTGGATGCCTGGAGCGGCTGGAAACGGGGAGAATCCTACTTCGGGCATGGTTCGGACGAAATCCACGCCGACGTCCATCTGACCAAAGGTCAAAGCTACCGCTTGATGATCGAATACGCCTGTGGCGACGGACTTACGACCACGCTGAAGGCCGTAAGGTTTGGTATACGCGCACCTTCAGCAGCAGGTTCCATCAGCGAGGCTGTGCAGCTTGCGGCACAATCGGACGCGGTCATTCTGGTTGTTGGCCTGAACGAAGATTGGGAAACCGAAGCTGAGGACCGTCGCGGCATTGAACTGCCCGGTTCGCAGAATGCGTTGATCGAGGCGGTGCTGAAGGCCAACCCCCGGGCAATCGTGACCCTTCAATCCGGCAGCCCGCTGGCCATGCCATGGCTGGAACGGGCGTTAGCCGTACTGCAACTTTGGTACCCCGGACAGGAATGCGGCAATGCTCTTGCCGACGTCCTGCTGGGTAACTCAGAACCCGGCGGCCGGCTGCCGATAACATATCCCTTAAGCCTTGGTGGGCTGGAAAATGTCACGAAGCGCCACGAAAAGCACGGCAAGGTCGCCTATGACGAGGGCTTGTTCATTGGTTATCGTCATTTCGATCGTCACCCGAACAACGTCCTCTTCCCGTTCGGTCACGGTCTAAGTTATGGCAATTTCGAATATCGTGATCTGACCATCGATCAATGGCACCCCGACGCGGGATTGTCTGTTTTCGTGACGATCGCCAATACCGGTGATAAGGCCGGCGATGAAGTCATCCAACTCTACGTGCAACCCGTCGGTCCAGCGATAGATTTGCCACCAAAGTCCCTGGCGTCGTTTGAACGGCAATTGCTCTCTCCCGGTGAGGAAAAGATAATATCGCTCACCGTGGACAAGAGTCGTTTCAAAAACTGGTCTTCAGAACACAATGGGTTCACGCATCTAACCAAGACCTTCGACATTTTGGTAGGCCGCTCTGCCGGTGATATCCGGCTAGCGCGCCGATTAAATATTGACTGAGGGTATGCCATTGGACTCAGGTGGAAAAATAGTCCGCGTTCGCTCCTAGGATGTTTTCTGCTCTTGAAAGGATTGGAACCGCCGGCCCATCAACAGGTTAACTTAAAACTCTGTTTTTGTGGGGTTTCTGCATACCAATGCGATCTATGAACCTCGATTGTACCATCGACCTTCGCTGCCGGTGCGTATAACATCGCGCTTGCACCCGCCTGCAAGGAGTTTTTGTGAAATCCCCCGGCAAATCATCCCCGAAGCAGCAGCCAAGCCGTTCCCTGGAAGCGCGGATCTATGCGGTCTACTCCACCTTTTCACCGGCCGAAAAGCGTCTGGCGGACGTGCTGTTGCAATACCAGATGGAACTGCCGAGCTACACGGCCGGAGAGCTTGCCTCCAAGGCGGACGTTTCCAAGGCGACGGCGGCACGGCTGATCCGAACGCTGGGCTACAAGACCTATCCCGATGCCAAGCGGCAGATCCGGGCGGACCATCTCTGGGGCTCGCCGCGGGCCGGCCTTGCCGATCCCGACCGGGCACCCTCGGAAAAGGTGTCGATCGCCACGACTGTGCAGATGGATATTGACAATATCCGCACCACAGCCGAAGGCCTGTCGCCGAAGGTGCTGGAGGATGTCAGCAACGCCATCGTAAAGGCGCGGCGGGTGTGGATCATGGGGCTTCGCAGCGGCTATGGCCTCGCCCATCAGGCGGCGCATTATCTGACATTGATGAAGAACGACGTGCAGGTTCTGCCGGCCGGAGGCGCCAGCTATTCCCACGAGATCGCCTCGATCGCGCGCGGTGATGTCATGCTCATCATCGCCTTTCGCCGCCGTCCGCGCCTTTTGCCGACGATCATCAAGGAAGCACGCGCGGCCGGTGCCGTCACGGTGCTGATTACCGATCTGAGTGCTGCGGCCAGTGCCAAGGCGGCCGAGCATGTGCTGCGCTGCCGTTGCCAGTCACCCTCGCCGTTCAATTCCTTCGTGGCGGCGCTGACGATCATCAACTATCTCTCCTGGAGCGTGGCGACCGCGATGGGCGAGGAAAGCTTGAAGCGGTACGAAAAGATAGACCGACTGGTCAAGCTGCTCGATGACGTCTCGACGCCGCAGACCAATACCAGCCGCTGACGGAATTTTAGAACCTGTCGAGGACGTGCAGCCGGGTCGGCGGTGCCCAGACGCCGGATTTCGATGTCGACAGGCCGCAGCGGACGAGCATTTCCGCAAGGCCCACCGCGGCGCTGACACCGTCGACCACGGGAATGCCGTGCTCGCGCTGAAGCCCGTGGGCGAATTCCGCCATTCCGGCGCAACCGAGCGATATGCCTTCCGCACCCAGTTCCTTGGCCCTGACGATGAAGGCCGAGATCTTTTCGACCGCGCCGCTAGCAGGATTTTCCAGCTCCAACACCGGAATATCGGTCGCAAACACCTTTCGGCAGCGCGGGCCGAAACCGTAGCGGTTGATATTATCTTCGATCACCGGCGCCGAGCGCGACAGCGTTGTGATCACGACAAAGCTGTGGGCGACAAGGCTGATCGCGTGAAACGAAGCCTCGCCGATGCCGATTACCGGTTTCGACGCAACGGCGCGGGCCGCATCCAGCCCCGTATCGTCGAAACAGGCGATGATATGAGCATCGACGCCGTCCGCCTCGGCCGCGACGATCTCCTTCAGCAGGCCCGGCACGGACAGCGCCCCGTCGAACGGCCCCTCGATTGCCGCCGGTCCGGTCGCCGGTTGCCGGCCGATGATCTCGGTTCCGGGGCTTGCAACACCGCGAGCGGCATCTGCGATACTGTTCGTCATGGAGCCGGTGGTGTTTGGGTTGATGACGGCGATGCGCATTGGTGTTTCCTGCTGGATCAGCGTGCCGCGAAGGCGGCGGTGGGACGGGCGTCGATCAGCGCGTCATAGGCGATCGGTGTCGTGGTAAGGTGGCCGTCATGAATGCCTGTCTGCCAGCGGGCATAGGCGTCCGGATCGATACGCGGCGTCGTCCACATGCCTTTGGCGCGATAGATATTCGCCAGCCGCGCCAGGAAATCCGGGTTGAACTTCGGAAATGTCCTGGCCAGGAAATCGCGATAGCCCTCGGCATCGTTGGCCATGATCCAGTCCATGCCACGCCCGAGCGCGCGGGCGAACCGGGTATTCGTATCGAGCCCCGCGTCGTCGCTTTGACCGTCGGTGTAATAGACGCTCCAGGGCACGTTGCCGCCGGTGATCGACAATTCCTGCACCACATGGCCGCCGCCACCGGCCTCCAGCGTCACGGCGGAGGGATAGTCGATCACCAGGTAATCACCCATGCCGCCGACGAAGAGATCGCTCAGCATCTTGCCGTCGAGATCTTGCACGAAGCGCACGTCGCGCGGATTGACACCGTTTTCGCGCAGCAGCAGCTTGACGAACAGGCCGACGCTTGCGCCGTTGCTGCCCTTCATCGAGATCACCTTGCCGGGCATGGCCGGCCAGTCGAAATCCCCGGGCTTCTCGCGGCCGACGATTGCGAGAGGCGCACGCGCCGCGACCTGCGCGAACGGCACGTAGCGCTTGCCGCGGCCATGGAACATCGACGGCACCCAGATGCCGCCCAGTGCTGCCTGCGCCTTGCCCGAGCCGATATCGCTCAGCACGAGATCCCAGGGCGACGGCACGCTGGCGGTGACGTTCAGCCCCTCCTCCTCGAAGAAGCCCTGCCAGACGGCAACATATTCGGGCAAATAGTTGAGGCTGTGGCCGGTGGCGGAAACATGGAAATCCTGCATGGTCGTCACTCTGATTTCAGGGAAATGCGCTCGCCGCTGTCACTGTCGAACCAAAGGACGTCTTCGGCGCCATAATCCACTGAGCAGGCCTCGCCGATCTGCATGCGGGGATTGCCGGATACGCGGACGAAGACGAGGTCCTGTTCGATCAGCAGGTCGTCGGATTTTCTGTCGGTCACCAGGCTGCAGCCGATGACAGTCTCGGCGCCCAGCCGTTCGATGATGGAGACGCGCGCGGGCAGGCGGCCTTCGCCCTTGGCCTTGAGCCGAAGCTTTTCGGGCCGGATGCCGAAGGTCGCCTCGCGGCGGGTGGGCTTTGCTGCATCATGGGCGACGGCGATCTGGCCCGCCAGTTTCAGGCCGTCGGGACGGATGGATGCTGGAATGAGGTTCATTGGCGGAGAGCCGATGAATTTCGCCACGAAAGTGTTGGCGGGGTTGTCGTAGATCTCGTCCGGCGTATCGACCTGCTGGACGATGCCCTTGTCCATGATGATGATGCGGTTGGCCATCGTCATGGCTTCCACCTGGTCATGCGTTACATAGACGAATGTCTTGGCGACCTTGTGATGCAGCGCCGAGATTTCCGAACGCATCTGGGTGCGCAGCTTGGCGTCGAGGTTGGAAAGCGGCTCGTCGAGCAGGTAGAGAGCGGGATTGCGCACCAGTGCGCGAGCCAGCGCCACGCGCTGGCGCTGGCCGCCCGACAGGCCGGAGGGGCGCCGGTCGAGCAGCGGCTCCAGTTCCAGCTGGCGGGCCATCTGCAGCGTCCGGTCGGAAATGTCCTTGCGCCGCATCAACCGATGTCGGGCGACGATGTTGACGATCGGCAGGTGATACCACTTCTTGAATGCGTCCATGATCAGCGGAAAGGCGATGTTTTCCCGGACCGTCATGTGCGGGTAGAGCGCATAGCTCTGGAACACGAAAGCGACGCCGCGCTGCTTCGGCTCCCAGTCGTTGGCGACGATCTTGTCGAACAGCAGTTGGCCGGAGGTGATGTCGCTTAGGCCGGCGATCATACGCAGCAGCGTGGACTTGCCGCAGCCGGAAGGGCCCAGCAAGACCAGGAATTCGCCGTCGTGGATCTCGGCATTGAACGCCTTGATGACGGTGTTGTCGCCGAACGACTTCGAGACATTGTTAAAGGTCAGAGCGGGCATGGATTATCCCTTGACGGCGCCGGCGGTAAGGCCTGCCACGATCTTGCGTTGAATGAGGAGGAAGAAGACGATTGCCGGGATGGAGAACACCAGTGCCGTGCCCATCACCGCCGACATCGGCGTTTCGTACTGCCCGACAAAGGAGGCAAGGCCGACGCTGGCCGGCCAGTTGGCGCGATCCGACAGGAAGGTGGAGGCGAACAGGAATTCGTTCCAGCCGGCGAAGAAGGAGACAACAGCCGCAGCCGCGATGCTGGGCGCGATCAGCGGCAGGATGATCATCGTCAGCACGCTGAAGCGCGGGCAGTTGTCGATGATCGCCGATTCCTCGATCTCGTAGGGCACGGAATCCATCGCGCCCTTCAGTACAAAGCAGGCGACCGGCAGGGAGAAGCCGACATTGGCGAGCACCAGCCCCGTCAGGCTGTTCAGCAGACCGAAGGTGATGAACATCGCGTAGAGCGGCACGAGGATCAGCGCTTCCGGCACGACCTGTGTCATGAAAAGCAGGAAGCCGACCACGCCGCGGCCATGGAACTTGAAGCGGCTGAGCGCATAGCCGGCCAGCGAGCCCAGCGTCAGGCTGAGCACGGTGCCGCCGGATGCGATCAGCAGCGTGTTGAACAGCCACTGCCCGATCGGCACCTGGCCGAGTTCCGTGACCAGGCCGAACAGGTTCTGCGGCTGCAGCAGGAACCGCTGGCCGGTTCCGTAAAGTTCCGAATTCGGCGAAAGCGCGGTGGCGGCCATCCAGTAGACCGGGAAGCCGGCCATTACGACCAGTATGCCTATCAGCAGATAGCGCAGCGTCTTGAGGGTGAGGTTTTTTATGGTCATCAGCGGGCCATCCACTTCATGCGGCGTTGCTCGACGGTGCAGTGGATGGCGGCGACCGCTAGCGCCAGCACCAGTCCGATCGCGCCATACGCACTGGCCATGCCGAGTTCATGGTTTTCGAACGCCGTCTGGCGGATTTTTACGACCAGCGTGCTGGTGGTGCCCACAGGGCCGCCGCCCGTCAGCAGGTAGATGATATCGAAGCGACGGATCGACCAGACGCAGACCAGAAGGGCAGCAAGCTGGATGGCCGGCCGTATATGCGGCAGGGTGACGGCGCGAAAGGTGCTCAAACCATCGGCGCCATCGATGCGGGCAGCTTCCCTCACCTCGTGCGGTACCGATTGCAGCGCCGCCAACACGACCAGCATGACGAAGGGTGCCACCTGCCAGACCGTGGTTGCGAGAATGGACGGCAGCGCCAGATCGATGCTCGTCAACCAACCGAAGCGGCCGATCCCGAGCGCCTCCGTTAGGCGGTTGAAGACGCCGGAGCGGTCGTTATACATCCACAGCCAGATCAGCGACGCGGCGACGTTGGGCACCGCCCAGCCGAATAGCAGGATGGCGCGCACGATCGCCCGCCCCTTGAACGGACGATCGATGGCAAGCGCCGAGATCGTGCCCAATGCCACTCCGAAGATCACTGCCAGCACCGCATAGGCTAGCGTTGCCTTGAGCGAGAGATAGAAGGCCGGATCGTCGAACAGCCGCTGGTAATTGCCGAGCCCGATGAAACGGCCGCGGTTGGGATTGATGATCCGCGTGTTGGTGAGGCTCATGTACATCTGGCGGCCAAGCGGCCAGAACATGAACACCATCAGGTAGATCATCGGAGGAAGAATGAAGGCATAGGGCACGAGGCGCGTCATGCCGCTGCGGATTTTGGAGGCTGTCATGCCCGTTGTTCCGATACGTGAAGTCAGGGGCCTGGAGCGTCTCATAGCCGGAATACTGAGCGCTCCGGGGACGGGATCAGAACTGCTTGTCGATCGTGGCCTGCGCCTCGGCCAGTGCCGTCTTCGGATCGGCATTGGAGAGGATGACCTTTTCGACCGCCTGCATGACGAAGCGCATGATCTGCATCGTCTCGACTTCATGGCCGGGGATCAGCGTGCTGCGCGAGGTTTCCGCCAGCTTGACGAAGGCAGGCGCCCAGGGATTGGCGGCCGAATAGGCTTCGCTGACGGGAACGTCGGTTGCCAGTGCGTCCGGGCCGGACGCTTCGCGAAGGGCCTTCTGGGCCGGTTCGGTCATCAGCCAGGTCAGGAACTTGATCGATTCGGCCTGCACCTTGCTATGCTTGCTGACGCCGAGGAAGATCTGCTGGTGGGCGCCCGGGTTCTTGAACGGCATGGCCGCCCCGCCGATATCCTTGCTGGCCAGTGCGCCGCCCGAGGCGATGTTCAGCGTGCCGCCGGAATTGTCGATCGAGAAGGCGACATGCTTTTCCTTGAAACGGGTTCGCTGGGTCGGCATGCTGTCGCCGACCGGGATGATGCCAGAGGCATAGGTTTCCTTGAAGGCGGTGACGGCTGCCACGGCTTCCGGCGTGTTGATGGTCAGCTTGCCGTTCTTATCGGTCCAGTTGACCCCGTAGCCATAGGCCCAGCTCTGGAAGTCCATGTACCAGCCGCTGAGATCGTTGATCTGGTGGCGGGCGCCGAAGCCGATGACGCCGGGCGTCTTGGCCGAAGCGGCCTTGGCCGAAGCGATCAGTTCATCCACCGTGGTCGGAACATTGGCGCCGGCGGCATCCAGAACCGGCTTGTTGTAGATCAGCGCATAGGCGGCGCGCTGCCAGGCAATACCGTAGCGCTTGCCGTCGATCATGCCATTGTCATTGGTCTTGTTGAGCTTGACGCCCTCGGTCGCCTTGCCGATATCGACGAGGAAGCCGGCATCGGCCATCGCAAAAAACAGGCCTTCCTGCATGATGGCGATATCCGGCCCTTGGCCGGCACCCATCTCGGTGGTCAGCTTGTCAGCAAATTCGGCCGACGGGATGGCCACCTGCTCCAGCGAGACGTTGGGTGCAACTTCCTGATATTTTGCGATAGCGGCCCAGAGATTCTTGCCGCGCAGCGCATCGAGCCATTGGGAATTGGCGATCTTGATGGTGACTTTCGACTGGGCATGGCCAACGCCGGGAACGGCAGAGGCAAATGCGACGGCCAGCACGGCAGCCGTGGCAAGGAACTGGCGGCGGTAGGGGGTCTTCAGCATTTCGGTTCTCCTTCTGAGGTCTGTTCTTATTGGTTGTTGCGATGTCAGGCCTTGACCCGATGGGGGGCGAGTGGCGTGTGGCGGCTGAGGTTTTCGTGGCCATCGGCGGTGACGAGGAAGCAATCGCCGACATTGCAGCCGGCCACTTCCGGCTCCAGCCATTGCGAATGCAGCACGAAGGTCATGCCCTCCTCCAGCTTGTCGTGGTTATTCGACTGCATGTTGTAGGGCATCATCTTAGGCATCGATACGGAATGCCCGACATTCGGGTTATGCGGCCCGAGCGTGGCCGGATAGACATGCATCAGCTTGCGGCCCTGGCGCTCCCAGTCCTCGTCCACCACATGCTTGCGCGGGATGAGGCGCGGCTTGCCGTCGTCTTCCGACACCCAGTTGTAGGGCATGGAGCGGCTTTCGGCCGATGTCAGGTAGCCGCGGGCGATATAGGGATCGAAGGAGGCGTTGGCGACGTCGGAAATCAGCGCGCCCGGCTTCACCAGCGAGGCGGCCTTTTCCACACCCTCGACGCACATCTGCAGGACTTCCTCCTGCTTATCGGTAATGTCGCCGACCGCGATCATGCGGGCGATCTGCGCCGTGTAGCCCTGATAGATCACTGCGGAAATATAGAGATTGATCAGGTCGCCATCGCGGACGATATGGCCATAGGGCTTGCCGCAATGAGTGCCGTAGCGATTGATGCCGATCTGGTAGCCGTCGCCGGTCTCGCCGCCGCGGGCCATCTGCGCATAGGTGAAGGCGGCATAGATTTCGAAATCGGTGACGCCCGGCCTGACGACGTGATAGGCGGCCTCGATGCCGATGCTGGCGAGCTGTGCCGCGGTACGCACCACCGCCTGTTCCTTCGGTGAACGCACCTTCTGCATGCGTTCGACGATCGGCTCGGCCGGCACGAATGAGGATTTCGGCAGCCGCGCCTTCAGGCCGTTCCAGTAGCCCGCCGAGGTGGCATCGCCGATCGTGCCTATCTGAACGGAGGATAGACCGCTCTTTTCCAGAAACGCGGCGACCGCATCCGCGACCTTGTCGACGGTCTTGCCGGGGCGGTTATAGGTCTCGCGCCCCCAGGTGCCGACCTGCCAGATATCTTCCACCAGTACCGCTTCGCCGGCCGGCGGCAGCAGCACCGAGCTGCTGAAGATGGAAAACAGCGTCAGCGGCTTGTCGTCGTCGGTGGGGATGACCAGCACCCCTTCGCGGGCCCAGTCGCAGACATAGCGCAGGTAGGAATTCGACACCTTGTAGGAGCCGATCGAATCCGCATGGATGAGGATCACGTCGTGACCCGCGACGACGGCCTCGCGGCGGATGCGCCGCAGACGATCCACAAACTCGCTTTCCGGCAGCGGGCCGACCGGCTCGAACTCGAAGGAAGGGCTGAACCCGTCGAGCAGTCGCTCGAACCTCAGGTCGGTTTGGAATACAGGCGCAAGGCGGGACGGGTTCAAGGCTGTCATGGCGGCTCTCGTCGAAAATGCGAATGAAAATAGCTTATAGATGAAATTTATTTTGCAAATAGCCGCAGCCGTTGCTCCGGAGAGCATTTGCCTACAATTTGAGCATGATTTATTATTTAAGCCAAAATCCGTCAAAAACTGCGCATGGGGTCTGGATCGATGGCGCAAAACAGGCATTAAAATCAAGACTCATACAAAAGGTTGCGTCATGCGCGATGAAAAAAAACTTTCAAAATAATTCTGAAAATCGTCACGCCGTATGGATCGGCATGCCCGGAAAAGTGGCGCCGAGCGGCAGATATTTGCCCTGAGTGAGCGGAACCTAACGTCGTTGCCTGCAGGAGCTAAAGTCGCCTGACGAGAAGTTCCCACGCCGGGAGATCGAGCGTGCCGGCTATGGCGCCATCTGGCATGGTCAGAAATCCTGGAACGGCGTGGCCGTCCTCGCCCGCGATCAGGAGCCGCGAGAGACCCGCCGTGGGCTTCCGGGCGACCTCGACGATAGTCACGGCCGATATATAGAGGCGGCCATTGATGGCATGATGGTCGGCTGCCTTTATCTTCCGAACGGCAATCCGGCACCTGGGCCGAAGGTTGACTACAAACTCCGCTGGTTCGAGCGGCTGCATTCCTATGCGGCAGAACTTTTCGAGCTTGATGTGCCCTGCGCATTGGTCGGAGATTTCAACATCATGCCGACCGACCTCGACGTCTACAAGCCGGAGCGCTGGCGAGACAATGCCCTGTTTCGGCCCGAGGTTCGCGCAGCTTATGCCGAGCTCATTGCCATGGGCTGGACGGACGCCCTTGGCTGCTGCATCCCGAACAGCGGATCTATACGTTCTGGAAGTATTTCCGCAACTCTTTCGCTCGGGACGCATGCCTTCGCATCGACCATTTTCTGCCCAGTCCGTCAGTACGCACGACTGCAGACCTACGGCGTAGATAGGTTCGCCCGTGCATGGGAGCACACCAGTGACCACGCTCCGGTTTGGATTGAACTGGGTGACCGATAGCTCACCTTAAATGAATAGGGCCCAGTTTGCCCGCAATTGGCATATGAGCGGCCGCTTGTCTGCCTTTGAGGCAAGACCTTGGTAGACGCTCTCGTTGCAGAGAACGAGACGGTGACGTCCGCGTAAACCATGCGGCTGCGTGAGGCTCGCGCCGAGCCTATCACGGCGAGAGACATTCCTCACAGATCCCGTAACAGTCTTCGTCGGATGACGCGGGCCGTCCGCAACAGCTGCATGGGGACGGCCCCGGATCAGCCGAAGAGGTCTCCGGCGGCAGGATTTCAATCTCGGCGTCTGCGAAGAGGCGAAGGGTGTCTTCTTCCATCTCGATGCTCCAGGTCGAGGACTCCGACTCGAGATGGTTACGCCGGCGGCAATCTCAAGATGGGCTCCGAAGTGATTTAGGTCTTCGATTTCAGACGCGAATCGTAGAGCCACCTACGAACCTTTGTCGCTGAAATTTTACCAGCATCTGGGTGCAGCGGATTGACAAGCACATTCGATTCGTCGGGTACAATGACCGAAGGAACGAACAGACAGGCCGACCGACGTTCGGCCAGCCAAGTCGAGCCATAAGCCAAACTGGCGCGCCCCGCTGGTAGCGCATCCCATCCTACCGGCGCTGTTTTTGCATCCAGCCGCTCGCTTGCGTCCCAGAGGTCTTGAGGGATGTCGATTCTGACGAGGTAGCGGTTTAAAGGTAAGCTAGATGCAGCAAAATGCACGAGCGTTTCCATCGCCGCGAGCGAGATGTTTTCCGCGCAATAGAGCACGGCAAAGCCCGGCGCATTCCACCTCCCCCCCGTAACTTTCGCACCCGTTCCTGTGAGGTCGTCCGCTTCATAATCTGGAGTGTCCGTCGCGATCCGCCAAGCTGCGGGCATCAGGAGTAGGCCCCACTTTGCATCCGGGCAAGTAATTGCGACACCATTGCCTGCCCTTCGAGCGTATCAATGAAATCAAGTGGACGGGCACCCCCAAGAGCCGGCACGGATTGCTGTAGCCAGCCGGCCAGCCAGCTTGCTGCGTCAAACCCTTGCGTATCGCCAGATTGCTTTACCATCTCAGTAACTTGGCCCACGAGCTTGGAAACGCCCAACACGCGCTCGCTATCTTCCGGGGATAGGTTTTCGTGCCTACTCACCTTGCGGTTCAACGTGGCGATTGACATCCTGAGGCTTTCCAGAAGCAAACTCTGAGGTATGCCAAGCCGCTCCTGCAGATGCTTCACGTCTCGTGCGCTGATGCCTTCGCGAATCATCTCAATCCGCTGCCAAGGCGGTGCTCGGAAGATTTCCTCGAAGTCGGAAACAGAAACAGTCTTCTTCCGCTTACCACGATGCTCGGATTCCGATTTCTCTCCGAAAATCGCCCGCAGGAGCTTTTCCTCCGGGGTCATCCGAGCGAAGTCGGACTTGACTTCGCGCTTCGATGTATCTCTTGCTGTTACCGGGTCCATATCAATATCACGACATCGCTTGCCGTGCTCCTTTGAGCATGAATATAGCTCAAATGATTAGATATTCAAGCGCCATTGCCGCCGACTGACGTTGCAAACGGCTAGTTGAGATCGCATCAGGGGTGAGTAGCGGCCTGCTCCGTGGCAGAGTGAGGTCGCTAGAAAACTCTCTGGAGGCCAACCATGCCGATGACAGCAGATCAATCTCAAAAGCAAACCGCGGTGATGTCACGTTGTTTGACTGAAGCCGGGCGAAGGGCTTGCCGTTGAACTCAGGCAGCTGCGCCGGTTACGGCCTTCCACTGCGCCATTGCGCGGATACGATGAATGTGGGTGGCGAGGGCGGTGTGCTTCTGGTAAAACCCGATGCCGCGCTTCGGTCGACCGGAAGAGATCGCAGAAGCTGTCGCGTTTCTGGGCTTTGAGGCAACCTATACCACCGGCAGCGAACTCGCCGTCGGAGGCGGCGGCTCCCAGCTTTAGCGCCGACCGGCACGCCTTAGGGATTTGACGTGCCGCTAAACGATCAGAACGATCTGCTCACGCGCCTCTTCGGACTTCAAAAGATCAAAAAAGTGCGGAAGCGCTGAAAACCCGCCAGCTTTGCTCTCTCAACGGTTTGCGACGAGCCCGAAACGGTGCATGTCCGCGGACGCGGCGGCAGCCTGAATCTCTTCGACGTATCCACCTGAAGCGACTGGCCGACCGTCAGCCAACCGGCGTGGCGGCGCCGCGCCCGCGGATCATTACGGACGCTTTTTCGGCAATCATGATCGTCGGGATGTTTGTATTGCCGCCCGGCTCTTCCGGCATGACGGAAGCATCAACGACACGCAGGCCTTCGATGCCACGAACCTTGAGTTCCGGATCGACGACGGCACTTGAGGTCACGCCCATGGCGCATGTGCCCAATGCATGTTGTCGGACTAGCACGGTCTTGCGGATGACCGCTTCCAGATCGGCATTGGTCTGCACCTCCTTGCCGGGAAAAATCTCGTCTTCGATCAGGTCTTTCTGGCGGCCGGAATTGTAGATTTCCCGCGTCAGCCGGATCGCCTTGATCATGTCGTCCATGTCGGGACGCTCGGTGAAGAGATTGAACTGGATACGCGGGGATGCGTCCGGGTCCGCCGAGCCGAGCTTCACCCATCCGCGCGAGCGAGGATAAAGTGTCCCGACGCGGGCGGTGAAGGAATGGATGGGGGGCGGCGTCTGGCCGGGGAACCATAACTTCGCATCGTTCGCGACCGAGGAACAAACGAGCTGCACGTCCGGCCGGTCAAGATGCGGTTCGGTCCTGGCAAAGATCACCGCCGCAGCACCATTGTTCGTAAACGGGCCTTTGCGGAACAGGTGCCAGCGGGCGCCGGAAACGATCGCGCGATCCAGCCGAAGCTGTTCCAGGAATGTGCCCTTGTTCTTCGCCTTGAAGATCGCCAGCATATTGGGATGTTCGGACAGGTTCTGCCCGACACCCGGCAGGTCGTGCACGACATCTATCCCGAACTCGCGCAGATGATCTGCAGGCCCGACGCCGGACAGCATCAGCATCTGGGGCGATTTGTAGGGTCCCGCCGACAGGATGACTTCGCTTTCCGCAAATGCCGTCCGCAACTGGCCATCCTGCCTGTATTCGACGCCTCGGGCGCGGCCTTTCTCGATCACCACGCGGCGCAAAACGGCGCCGGTCTCGACCGTCAGATTGGGCCGCGAGAGTGCGGGATCGAGGTAAGAGCGGGCCGTGCTCTGGCGCACGCCGTCGCCCACGGCAAGTTCGATCTTGCTGACGCCTTCCGTGTCGGCACCATTATAGTCGTCGCGATTGGTAAGGCCGACTGCGGCTGCACCATCCTGCAAGGCTTCGTAGAGCATTTGCGGATGCCGGGTCTGGGAGACCTTGATCGGACCGCTTCCGCCGTGAAACTCGCCCTCGCCGCGCCAGCTGTTTTCCAGCTTCCGGAAATAGGGTAGCACATCCTGATAGCTCCAGCCCTCAAGACCGAGCTGCCGCCATGTGTCGTAGTCGCGAGGATTGCCGCGGGCAAAGATCATCCCGTTGATCATCGATGTTCCGCCCAGCGCGCGGCCCCGACGCAGGAGAATGCGGCGGCCGTTCAGGCCCGGCTCCGGCTCGGTATCGAACTGCCACGTATATCGCTTGTTGAACGACATCATGTAAAAGGCGATCGGCATCTGCAGCCACGGATGGCGGGCACGCTTTCCCGCTTCGAGAAGCAGCACGCGCGTCGTTCCGTCTTCGGTTAGCCGGTTGGCAAGCACGCAGCCAGCCGAGCCCGCACCAACAATGATATAGTGGTATGTGGCAGTCATGCTTCTTCATGCCTTCTGGGAAGACAGACTCCCGCCGGAATGGCGGAAGCCCGAATGCAGCCCGTCAACCGGCTGGCGGGATGTTGGCGATACGGATGAACTCGCGCCAGTCGTCGATCGCCTTGATCAGCATCTGCTGGGTGGTTGCGGGCGAATTCGCCCAGGGATCGCCTCCGGAATCGTTGAGGAACTTGATCGTCTCCGGCTGTTTGAGTGCCGTGTTGAACCAGCTGTTGATCTTGTCCACGACCGGTTTCGGCGTAGCTGCCGGAACCGCCGCCGAGAACCAGGTGGTCACGTCGATCGGAAATCCCTTTTCCTTCAGCGTCGGGATGTCCGGTATCGAGGCGAGCCGTTCGCCGCTGGCAACGGCAAGCACGCGGAGCCGCCCTTCGCGCTGCTGCGCCAGGGAAAAGACCGGGTCCAGCGTACCGAACAGAAGCCGGCCAGACAGGAGATCATTCAGCGACGCGGGCGCCGACTCGTATTTCACCTGAACGGTTTCCAGCTTGGCCGCCTGTTTGTAGAGTTCGCCCAGAACCATGCCGGAATTGGCCGCAGCAGCATAGGAAGCCTTGTCGCCTTCCGCTTTCAGTCTCTCCGTCAGCTGTTCGAGGGTCTTGATATCGCTCTTGGCATCGACCACGATCATGAAGGCCTGCCGGTTGATGGTCGCGACCATCTGCAGGTCCTTGGCGACATCGATCGGCGGCTGCTTGAAGCGCGACATGATCGAGGCGATCGTCGTGCCGGCATCCATGAGGATGGTATGACCATCTGCCGCCGAGCGCGCCACATATTGCGTACCGATACTGCCGGCTGCGCCCGGCTTGTTTTCAACGATGATCGTGGCGCCCGGAACCTGCGCCTTGATCTTCTCCGTCATGAAACGGACGAGAATGTCCGCGCCGCTTCCCGCCGGGAAGGTGCAGATGATGCGAATGTCTTTGCTCGGATAGTCCTGCGCCTGGACGCCAAGCGGCATTGCCGCGGCGAGCGCCAGCGCCATGAAAGTTCTGCGAAACATCGTGTCCTCTCCTCCCTTTTGCCGGCCGGAAGAGACCGGCATGACACACTGACTGCAGTCGTATTGCAGTTCACCAGCACGGCCTCCTCCGCCATACCGATCCTTGAGAGCGGGGGCGTCATGCCCCCGATGCACTTGAACCCAAAGGCTCAGAGCGCCATCGCCACCGATTTCAGCTCGGTATAGGCCTCGATACCTTCGCGGCCGAGTTCCCGGCCCCAGCCTGACTGCTTGAAGCCCCCGAAAGGCAGAGCCGGATCGAGACCGCCGCCATTGACCCGAACCGTGCCGGCCTTCAGCTTCTTCGCCATCTTGTGCGCCGTCGAAAGGTTCTGCGTCCAGAGCACCGCGCCGAGGCCGTAACTCGTCGCATTGGCCTCGCGGGCGATGCGATCGAGATCGGCCTCCTCATAGGACATGGCGCAGAGCACCGGCCCGAATATCTCCTGCTGCACGACATCCATGTCCGGTCGCGTTCCGGTCAGAACCGTGGGCTGGATGAAATAGCCTTCGCTGCCGATGCGGCCGCCGCCGACGCGAAGCTCCGCGCCCTGGTTCTGGCCCGAAGCGATAAAGCCGGAAATCCGGTCGAGTTGCTCCTGCGATACCACCGGCCCCATCTGGGTCGAGGCCGCCAGACCGGGGCCAACCCTGAACTCGCTCGCCCGCCGCGAAACGCCGTCGACCAGTTTTTCGAATACATCGCGATGGGCATAGAGCCTTGAACCCGCGTTGCAGATCTGGCCGGCATTGGAAAAGATCGAGCGGGCCGCCCCCTCGATCGCCCGGTCGATATCGGCATCCGGAAAGACGATGACCGGGGTCTTGCCACCGAGTTCCAGCGTGACGCGCTTGAAGTCGTTGGCGGCAGCCCGGATGATGATGCGGCCGACATCCGTCGAGCCGGTGAAGGTCACCTTGTCGATCCCCGGATGCGCGGTCATCGCCGCACCCGCAGTCTCGCCGAAGCCGGTCAGGATGTTGACCACGCCTTCGGGAAAGCCGACATCGAGGATGAGCTGGCCGAGCCGCAGCGTCGTCAGCGGCGTCTGTTCGGCCGGTTTCAGCACTACGGTACATCCGGCAGCGAGCGCCGGAGCAATCTTGGACACCGCCATCATCAGCGGCGCGTTCCACGGCGTGATCGATCCGACGACGCCGACCGGTTCGCGCATCGTATAGGCATGCCAGGTGCCGGGATTGGAGATAGAGATGGACTCGCCGTTCAGCTTGGTGCACCAGCCGGCGAAATAACGCAGAACTTCGATCGAATGCGGCAGGTCGACGATCTTCGCATCGTTCAGCGGCTTGCCGTTGTCGAGCGTTTCGATGAAGGCAAATTCCTCGGCATGCGTTTCCAGCGCATCTGCCAATCGCCAGATAAGCTTGGCGCGGGCCGCCGGCGTCATCCTCGACCACGGGCCGTCGTCGAAGGCGCGGCGGGCGGCATTAACTGCGAGATCGACATCGGCCGCTTCCGCAGCTGCGATTTCGGCGAGCAGACTGCCGTTGGCCGGATTGTGGGTTGAAAAGGTCTTGTTCGATGCTGCCGCCACCCACTTGCCGTCAATCAGCAACTTGTGGGGGCCACGAATGAATTCGCTCACGGCAGCAGGGATCGCCGCCATCGAAACGTTGACGCTCATGCTTCCTCCTTCTCGCCACTCCTTGAAGCGCTCCTCTGCGAGTATAAGGCAACCTTATTATTCATTATGGACAAACACAATCCATCATCGTAAAAATTTGAGGCAGGTAAAAGATCATCACGACGGGAGGAAAACGTGACGGATCGCATTATAGGGTTTATCGGGCTCGGCAACATGGGCTCGCACATGGCGGCGCATCTGGTGAAGGGCGAATATGAGGTTCTGGCCTACGATATAGACCCGGAAAAACGGACCGCCTTCGCTCGGGAGCACGGGACGGTCGCTCCTGAAACGCCGGCAGATCTCGCCCCAGCGTCGGTCATCCTGACCATGGTGCCGACGGGTGCAGTCGTGCGTGCAGCCCTGAACGAGGGCGGTGAAAAGAGCCTCCTCGCCGGCCTCAAGCCCGGCAGTCTCGTCATCGACACGACATCCTCACCACCAGAAAGCACCCGCGAACTGGGCGCCGATCTCGCCCGCCACGGCGTGCTGCTGATCGACGCGCCGGTGTCCGGCGGGTGGATGGGCGCACGGGATGCCAATCTGGTCTTCATGATGGGCGGCGACAGCGAGGAGGCGGTCGAACGCGCCGCGGCGGTTCTCTCGCATCTCGGCAACAAGATATTCCGGCTCGGCAAGCTCGGCTCCGGCCATGTGATGAAATCGATGAACAACTATGTCTCCGCCGCGGCCTATGTCGGTGCCTGCGAAGCGCTGATCATCGGCAGGCAATACGGCCTCGACCCCGCCATGATGGTGGACGTTTTCAACGTCTCGACGGCCCGGAGCTTCGCGACCGAGACCTCCATTCGCCGAATCATCGCCGGCAACGAGAGCCGTAATTTCGCGCTCGACCTCTTCACCAAGGATATCAAGATCGCCGCCGATCTCGCCGATGCCAAGGCTGTGAAGGCGACGCTGACCCACGCCGTGCATGACCGCATGGTCGAGGCGCGCGATGCGATTGGCGGTTATGGCGACCACACCAAGGCCTATGCCTTCTGGGCATCCGAGGTGGGAGAGGACCATGGCCGATGAGACGCATGAGTTCGACATCGTCGTCGTCGGAGCCGGCAGCGCCGGCTGTGCCGTCGCCGGTCGGCTGAGCGAGGTCAGCGGGCTGAGGGTCGCGCTCGTCGATGCGGGTACGAAGGATAACCTGCGCCTGACAAAGATACCGGCCGCGGTGCTGAAGACGCTCGGCCATCCGCGCTACGATTACCGCTTCAAGACCGCGCCGGACCCGACCCGCAACGGCCGCGTCGACCAGATCGCCCGCGGCAAGGTGCTCGGCGGCTCCTCGGCGATCAACGGCCTGATCTTCGCACGCGGCGCGCCGGTGGATTTCGACCGCTGGTCGGCGATGGGCAATCCAGGTTGGGACTGGCAGAGCGTCCTGCCGCTGTTCCGGCGTCTGGAAACGTCCGATCTTGCAGACAACAGTTTGCGCGGCGGGTTAGGCCCGCAGGATGTGACGTTACCGACCTATCGCCATCCCCTGACGGACCCTTTCATTGCCGCGGCCGGACGGCACGGCATTCCCTTCAACCCAGATTATAATGGCGAAACGCAGGAGGGCATCGGTTATGTGCAGGGCACGATCCGCCGCGGCGTTCGCGTATCGGCCTATGACGGTTATGTCGCGCCCAATCTGAGCCGATCGAACCTGCAGATATTTGCCGGATGCCGGGCCGAGCAACTGACTTTTGAAGGCAATCGCGCGGATGGACTGATCGCAAGGCGGGGCGACAGGTTGCTGCAGCTCAAGGCGCGGCGCGGTGTCGTCGTCTCGCTCGGGACGTTCAACAGCCCGCAACTTCTGATGCTATCCGGCCTTGGCCCCGCGGAACGACTGCAACATTACGGTATCGGCGTGCGCCAAAACCTGCCCCGCGTTGGGCAGGACATGCTCGACCATACCGGCTTCCGGATGATCATGGAGGTCGATACGCCGACCGCCAACAATCAGTCGCGCGGCCTGCGGGCGCCCTATCATCTTGCCCAATGGCTTTTGGGTGGACGCGGGCCGGTCGGTGCGGCTTCGGCCGAGGCGGTCGGCTTCTTCCGCTCAGAAGCAAGCGTCGCGACGCCTGATCTTCAGGTGACGTTCTTCCCCTATGCCAGCGAGTTCGCACCGGCGACCGGGAGGGCCCTCCTGAAGCCGAAATCGCTGATCTCGGTCGGCGTCAACATGAACTATCCCAGGAGCCGCAGCCATGTGACGATCCGGTCGGCAAACCCCGCCGATCCGGTCGAGATCCATTACCGGCTGTTCGAGAACGAGGACGATCTGGTAACGCTGGTGCGCGGATTGAAGATCATCCGTTCGCTGGTCGATGAAGAACCGTTCGGCAAGCATATCGTCGATCGATCGCTTTACCCTTCGAACGAGGCAAGTGAACAGGCGGACAGGGATTTCGTGCGCGCCAACTCCCGCAGCTACATGCACCCGATCAGCACCTGCCGCATGGGAACGCATGAGAATGCGGTCGTCACGCCGGACTTGAAGGTACGCGGCTTCGAGGGCCTGTGGGTGGCCGACGCCTCGGTGTTTCCCGACCATATCAGCGGCAATATCAACGCCACTACGCTGATGATCGGCGAAAAGGCCGCCGACATGTTGAAAGCCGACCTTCGGCAATTCGCGTGATACGACAAGGGCCGGCCATTCGCCGGCCCTTGTCGGAAAGCATCATTGCGGCTCGATATTGCCGACCTTCACGTAACGCGCCCAGTCGTTGATCTCGCGCTCGACCATCTTGTAGGTCGCATCGGAAGAATCGGCCGTCAGCGGTTCGCCGCCATTCTTGCCGACGAACTCGCGGGTCGCATCGGACTTGGCGATCATGGTGAGAAGCGCGTTCAGCTTGTCGACGACCGGCTGCGGCGTCTTTGCGGGCGCTGCGACCAGCCACCAGATGTTCAGATCCACATCGACGCCTTGTTCCTTGAACGGCTTTACATCTGCGATGCTGGAGATCGGCTTTGCCGTGCTGATCGCCAGCAGCCTGCCGCTGCCGTCTCGAGCGCGGGCCAGTCCGAAGACCGGGTCCGACACGACGAAGTCAATTGAACCGCTGTCGAGGTCGTTCAGGACATCGGCGGTCGCCTTGTAGCGGACCTGGACGGTTTCCAGCCCGGCGCTCTGCTTGTAGACCTCGGCCAAAATGGTCGAGACGTTGTTTGAGGTTGCGTAGGAAGACTTCGCCCCCTTCTGCTTCATAGCCGCGGTCAGGTCTGCAAGCGACTTGTAAGGCGATTTCGCGCTGACGAGCATGGTGAAGCCCTGGCCGAAGATCGGCGCGACATAAATGAAATCCTTGCGAGGATCGAAGGGCGACTGCTTGAAGACATAGGGCGTGGCGCTGAACGTATCGGCGCCGCCGATGAACAGCGTATAGCCGTCGGGCGTCGCACGCGCAGCGGCAACCGCCGCAATGCTGCCGAAACCGCCGGGCTTGTTCTCCACCACGACCGTCTGTTTGGTCGAGTCCTCGAGCTGCTTTGCGAAATAACGGGAATAAATATCGGCGCCGCTGCCGGCGGCAAAGCCGGTGATGATGGTCACCTGCCGGCTCGGATAATTGTCGTCAGCGGCAAATGCGCCGCCAGTCGTCAGGCATGCGGAAACCACCAGCGCCAAGGCGCAGGTCACCAAGCGTCTCATTGATTTTCCTCCCAAACCAGGCCCGACCTGCAAGCGATGCCGGACGATCATGACGCGAAAAGTCTCCTCCCTTCGCGCCAAATATAAGGTATCCATATATTGTATTTCCGTCAAATAGCATTTTATAATAATGAATAAGAGAGGCGACTATTCATGCCGGCGCAGCAGATGGTCACAAAATAATGTCTGGAGGAAACATGCAGATCAGAGCCGCCATCGTTGGCAAGGACAACGCCATCACCATTCGCCCGCTGGAACTGGCAGGACCCGGACCGCATGAGGTTCTGGTGAAGATCGTCGCGGCCGGCGTCTGCCATACAGATCTGAAATGCGCCGGCTCCAATATCCTAGTGAAAGCCCGTCCGGTGGTCCTCGGACATGAGGGAGCCGGCATCGTCGAGGCGGTCGGTTCGGCGGTAACGGAACTCAAAGCCGGCGACCATGTGGTGATGACATTCGCCTATTGCGGCACCTGCCGAAGCTGCCGTGAAGCCGAACCGGCCTATTGCTACCAGCAATATCCGCTGAATTTCAGCTGCGCGAGACCGGATGCCGGCAAGAGCTATCTCTGCGACAACGGCGAGGATGTTCACGGAGACTTCTTCGGCCAGTCGTCCTTCGCGACCTATGCGATCGGCAGCGAGCGCAATGTCATCAAGGTACCAGACGACGTGCCGCTTGAAATCCTCGGCCCGCTCGGCTGCGGCATCCAGACCGGCGCGGGCGCGGCACTCAACGACCTGAAAGTCGGTCCCGGCGATCGCTTTGCGGTCTTCGGCGCCGGCAGCCTTGGGCTCAGCGCCATTATGGCGGCCCGCTATGCCGGCGCGAAGACGGTGATCGCCGTCGATCGCATCAAGGCACGTCTGGATCTGGCCCTCGAACTCGGAGCCGACCACGCGATCCTCGCAACCGAAACTGATGCCGTTGTGGACATCATGCGGCTGACCGGCGACGGTGTCGACCAGTCACTTGATACGACGGCTGTGGCCTCAGTCATGCGCCAGGCGATCGACGTGCTGGCACCGCGCGGCGTCTGCGGTTTTGTGACCGCGCCAAGCGATGGTTCGGAACTGCCGATTCCGGTACGCAGCATGCTGCTCGGCAAGAAGGTGCGCGGCATCGTCGAAGGCAACAGTAATCCGAAACTGTTCATCCCGTTCTTGATCGACCTCTACAAACGCGGACATTTCCCGTTTGACCGGCTGATCCAGTTCTTCAATTTCGAGGATATCAACGATGCCTTCCATGCCCAACACAGCGGTGCGGCGATCAAACCGGTCTTAAGGATGGGCAGGAGCGAAAGCGATGAAAGCTGAAGGGCATCCAGTTTAAACTTGCCCGGCCATAGGGAAACCGATCGCTTCACTCGCCCTATACCTTTTTTAGCAGCAGACACATGACACTAATCGTATGTCAGAGGCTAAACATGGAAAGACAGTTCGTTGCTTACTATCGAGTGCCCACACAGAGGCAGGGCGCAGATTGGGGATTGAAGCGCAGAGGCGGGCCGTTGCGGCGTTCGCCAATGGGGGTCAGAACAAGATTAGTGCGAAATCGTACGCTAGCCGAATTTGTGCATAATTTCCGTAGTTTGCGCCTTGTGCTGAATATAAAGTTCTAGGCGGAAATGCTATTTAGGGCCCAGTTTTGGGAACGAGTATCGATCTCGATCATCACTTTCTCGGCTAAACGTACGATTTCGCACTAATCTTGTTCTGACCCCGTATAAGCGAGAGCTCGTTTATCTCAAAACTGAATGCAGGGGCGGTAGTGACTTCGAAGTATCAACACAGAAAGCCTTGTTGATCGATGCAATGATTTCGTCCTGCCGAGCCGGGTTTAGCGAGAACCTTGTCGCAGCACGAAACTTGCCCTCGAGTTCAGCCGACGACAGGGGACCACTTGCCTCCCCTTTCGGAGCGGTAACATCCGAAACGAAATGCCGACCCTTCACCGTCACAGTGACCCGAGCCAATGTTTCGGCAGGAAAGCGAGCATCGAAATCCGCGTTTACTGACAGTGTGACTTTTCGGGCCAGATCGACGACTGCGTTTTGCCCCAGGACTGCTGGTGTCGGCGGCAGAAGCGCTTGAGGCCCCTGAAGGGTCGCAAGCGCAAGGCAATACGGGATGCTGTATTGCACATCGACAAGATTTGTCGGGTTATCCCGGTTCGAGATGCGCAATGCACCGCCGGTGCTCTCGACCTCGATGGCGTCGATTGAATGCGGATCGATCGAATACCGACCTACGACTTGAAGCATGGCGTCAAGCGGCGCGTGTATGTGACGGCAGCATGCATAGAGCTTGAAATAGGTATTGCAGATATGCGGATTGACGCCGAGCCGGAGATCCTCGGAAAACCTGTAATGTCGCGTGCTGTCGAGGATGTTGCGCGGTCCGGTATGTCCCGCTTCGGCGAGGCTCAAGGCAACCAGCCCCGTCACCACAGACCACGGTATGCCTTCTTTCACATCGCTCCCTTCAGGAGCCGGATTTCGAGGCGCCGGCGCGCTGGCAAACAACTGGTTGGGTGAACTTTCGCCGGCAATCGCCAGGGCATGCGTCAGTATCTCGGGCGCGGTGCCGCGCAGAACGGCTGCCGTGGCGACCACAGCGTAGGACGACCACGTCCCGGTATTGCCGTAAGTGGTGCGCGCGGCACCGATGGTGACGCCGACCTCGTAGCCTACGATGATTGCACGAAGGGTATCTTCCAGCGAGGCGTCCGTCTCACTGGCGATGGCAAGTGCTGTGGGAATGACTGCCGCGCCCGGATGACCGCGCGCCAGTCGATGCCCGTCGTCCAGGTCCAGCGCGGCCGCCGCGGCACTGTTTGCCCAGGCTGCACCGACAACCGAACTGGTCGTACCGGAAAACCAGATTGGCACGTCACCGGCGGCCATTGTTACCAAAGCCGTTTTTCGAGCCGCAAGCACGCCGGGCTGGCTGATCCCCGAGGCGGCGGCGCCGAGGAGATCGAGAACGCATCTTAAAGCGGCCTGACGGGGAAGATCCCCCACCGGCTCCTGCCGCGCCGTATCGACGTAGGATACAATACACGCCAGGATGCTGTTTTGATGGAAACCTTCATTCACCTCGTCAGATGTCCCGCTCATTGTGATGCAGCTTCTTTTCGGGTCCCGTTAGCCGAAGAACGGGCAGGGTAACCTTCCACGACCAGCCGTCGGAGACGGTCGCCGTCCAGCGGTCCAAGTTCGCCGAGGATATCGTTCTCCGCGGCAAAATCGCGCCCGTAGCATGCCTCGAGCAACTCAACCCCAGATTCATGCAGCCGCGCGCTTGCCCCGGAAATTCGCGCGAGATGCAGCATCGGCATGACACCGAAGGGCACGTCTTCGAGGACATACCGTGTGTTGATATCTTTCGGGCCTTGCGGGTCTTTGCCACTGGCTGCCAGATTAGCGTAGATTTCCGCCACCGAGTTTCCCGAAACGCCGTGGGACAAGGCCGAATGATCAAAGATGGTGCGCACCGTCTTGCCGAATGCCGAAGCGATGGCGATCCGTTCCTGGTCCAGCTGTTCCAGCAATCTCGCGACGGCAGGTGTCATGTTGGAGTTCTGTCCCCACGTCTCTCCCCGTTCGATCCGCGTCAGATTGCAGAGCGCGATACCCATGTGATTCTGCGGGTTGAGATTGCTGAGCGCGATCGTCAGGAGATCGTCCTTGAGCAGGAACCTGTCGCCGAAGACCTCGGCACATACCTTGTAAGCACTATCCGCGCTCCGAACAGGCACGGCCGCCATATCGACCTTCGAGCGGATTGCGCCGACCTTGACATGCAATCTCGATTGCGCCTTGGCCGTCAGCAGTGTCGTGTTCCAGACAGCGATCGGAATCTGAAGCCCACGCTCGCTCAGCTTCTTCGCAAGATAGAGCGCGGCGAATGAGAGATGCGCGCTGATGACGACGGTATGGCGGGCTTCCAGATGGCCTGCGAGTTCGTCCAGAACGCGCCGGTAACCATAGGCGGGCAAGGCCGGGACGATGACATCGCACTTCGCCAAATCCGCAGCTCCCTCAGCCACCTGAGGATGGAACTCTCCTTCGATGGCTCCCGACACCTGCAGGGCCTTGCCTTCGCGAAGTTCCCTCGTACCATTTCCCGAAGGAGACCACAGCCATGCCGCATGCCCGTTTCCGGAAAGAAATGCGGCATATCCCATGGCGATAGCGCCGGCTCCGGCAATACCTACACGCATCGTGATTTTCCTTTTTACTCAGCCTGGTAGGACGGCCGAAGCGGCCTTCGATTTCCGGCCCGATCAACCGGACATCGTGTTTCCAGAGACTTCAATCGACCCGATAGAGATGACCGGGCGACACTTCGCGATACTGCCGCACCGCCGGCTGGTATCCGACGGGCCGGACAGGGCTCTTCAGTTCATCGACGACCATGTTGCGTTTGACCCTGCGCCGTGCCGGGTCGGGCACCGGCACGGCCGCCATCAGCTTCCTAGTGTATTCGTGTTGGGGGTTGTCGAAGACCGCCGCGCGCGGGCCGATTTCGACGATCTCCCCGAGATACATGACGGCGACGCGGTGGCTGACCCGTTCAACGACGGCCATGTCGTGGCTGATGAACAGGAATGCGAGATTGAGGCTCTGCTGCAGATCCAGAAGCAGATTGCAGACCTGCGCCTTGATCGAGACATCGAGCGCCGACACCGCCTCGTCCGCGACGATCACCTTCGGGTCAAGCATCAGGGCGCGGGCAATGGCGATACGCTGGCGCTGGCCGCCTGAAAACTCATGCGGGAAGCGTGCCATCATATCGGCCGACAGGCCCACTTTTTCCAGGAGCATCGCAGCCTTGTCACGGGCCTCGCTCTTCGTTCCGAGGCGATGCTGGAGAAAGGGCTCCATGATTGCCGCGCCGATGCTCATGCGTGGGTTGAGCGACGCATAGGGGTCTTGGAAGATCATCTGGATGGATCGGCGCATCGCCCGAAGCGCAGACTGGCTGAGCTTCATGACGTCCTGGCCGTCGACCGTGACCTTGCCACCGGTCGGCGTGATGAGCCGCGTGACCGAGCGCCCGGCCGTCGATTTGCCGCAGCCCGATTCCCCGACGATCGACAGCGTCTCGCCTTCGAAGAGTTCGAACGAAACATTCTCGACCGCATGCACCGCTCCTGTCTTTCGGCCGAACGCGCCGGATCGGATGTGAAAGCGGGTCGTCAGATCCTTGACTTCGAGGATCGGTCTCTTCGTGCGTGCGACAGTGTCGTATACCTCTGCTAAAGCAACCTGCTGCCCCGTCGTCATATCAACGGTGGGAAACCGAAGCGGCAGGTCGCGTCCACCCATCGAGCCCAGTTTCGGTACCGCTGACAGCAGTGCGCGGGTATATGGATGTTGACCACGATGGAAGATGTCCTCGGTCTTGCCGGCTTCGACCGCATCGCCGCGATACATAACGATGGTACGATCGGCGACCTCGGCCACCACGCCCATATCGTGCGTGATAAAGAGCACCGCCATGCCCTCCTCGTCCTGAAGCGTCTTTATCAGATCGAGGATCTGCCCCTGGATCGTCACATCGAGCGCGGTGGTCGGCTCGTCGGCAATCAGCACCTTGGGCCTGGAAGCCAAAGCCATGGCGATCATGACGCGCTGGCGCATGCCCCCGGAGAACTGATGTGGATATTCGTCGAAACGGCTTGCAGCATTTGGAATGCGGACCTTTTCGAGCAGCCGGATAGCTTCCGCTTTTACCGCGGCCTCGGTGATGTCCGTATGGACGGTGAGTGCCTCGGCAATCTGCTTTCCGACCGAAAAGATCGGGTTGAGCGAGGTCATCGGTTCCTGGAAGATCATCGAAATGTCGTTACCGCGAACGCGCCGCATTTCCTCTTCCCGCAGCGAAAGCAGGTCGCGGCCATTGAGCATGACCTGCCCTTCGATCCGGCTCGATTCCGCAGCCAGCAGTCGCATGATCGAAAGCGAGGTCACGCTCTTGCCGGAACCGGACTCGCCGACGATCGCGACCGTCTCCCGTGCGGCGATATCGAACGAGATGTTGCGGACTACGTTCTTCCATCCGTCGCCGGTCCTGAAGGACGTATTGAGGTTGCGGACCGACAGGACCGGTTCGCGAGCCGGTGCGGTGAACCCTGTTTTCTGGCCAGAATAGTGCATCGGGCTTTCGCTGATCAGGTTCATCCCTGGCTCCTTGTTTTGGGATCGATCGCATCGCGGAGCGCATCACCAAGAATGTTCAGTGCAAGCACCGTCAGAAGAATGGCGAGCGACGGGAAGACAACCAGCCACCATGCGCTCAGGATATTGTCGAACCCTTCGCGGATCATCCCGCCCCAGGTCGCCGTCGGCGGAAGGGCGCCGAGACCGATAAAGGCCAGCGATGCTTCGGTACGGATCGCCGACGCCATCCAGAGAGACGCCACGACAACGATGTCCGACAGGATATTGGGGAGAATATGCACCCGCATGATGTGCAGGGGCGTATAACCCAGAGACCTGCCGGCCTCGACAAAATCACGGCGCTTCATGGCGATCGTCGGTGCCCTCGCAACACGTGCGAATGGTGCCGTCTCGGTAATCGCGATGGCGATGATGAGGTTCTCGAAACTCGCACCCAGCATCGCAGCGACCATGAGGCCGAGGAGAAGCGTCGGGAAGGAAAGCATCACGTCGACGATGCCCATAACGATCTGGTCGAAGACCCCGCCAATATAGCCGGCCAGGATTCCGAGCGCCGATCCGACAACCATGGCAATCAGCACGGACAAAAAGCCGATGGAAAGCGAGATCCGCGCGCCATAAAGCAGACGCGAGAGAACGTCGCGGCCGTAACTGTCGGTACCGAACCAGAAATCCGCTGAAGGCGGGCTCAGGCGATGAAGGATGTTCTGCTTGAGCGGGTCATAGGGTGCGAAGACCGGGGCAAAGATCGCCACCAGAACGATCAAGGCCAACAAGCCGATACCGATCCAGGCGAAACGATTGCGGCGGAGAGCCCTCAAGACAGGGCTGGATTGCCTGGCCGGCATGCTTTGGGAAATGGCAAAGTCGGTCATTGCGCATAACTCACTCTGGGATCGACGAGAGCGTAGATCAGGTCGGTTGCGGTATTCACGAGGATCACGAACGTTGCGAAGACCACCATCAAACCCTGGAGAAGGGTGTAATCGCGCGACTGGAGGGCGCCGAGGATCAGCTTGCCGAGACCGGGCCGCGTGAAGACGATCTCGGTCAGCACGGAATTACCAATCAGCGTGCCGAAATACAGTCCGACCACCGTCACGATGGGGATCAGGGCATTGCCGAGAGCATGCCGCATGATGAGCTTGCTCGGCTTTACCCCCTTGGCCCGCGCTGTCCGGATGTAGTCCTCACCCATCACATCCAGCATTGATGAACGAGTCACCCGCGCGATGTAGGCCGTCATGATCAGCCCGAGATTGAGGGCCGGAAGAGCAAGGCTGCGCAGATGGCTAAGCGGATCTGTGGAGGCCCTGCTCATGACCGGAAGCCATTGCAGCCAGACCGCGAAGGCGAGGAGCATCAATATGCCGGAGACGAAGCCCGGGAAGGACAGGCCGACGAGAGACAGGATCCGGCTGACATAGTCCGGCCACCGATTGCGTCTGACCGCCGCCACGACGCCGAGCGGAATGCCGAGGAGCGTCCCGATCAACATCGCGGCCAGCGCCAGTTCCAGCGTATAGGGAAGAACCAGCGCCACTTCTTCCAGAACCGTGCGGCCGCTCGTCATCGAGCGACCGAAATCACCGCTGAGCATGTCGGTGACAAAGCGCACATACTGAACCGGAATGGGCTGATCGAGACCGAGCTGCGCCCGAAGGTTCTGCAGTGTCTGCGCGCTTGCCCGATCGCCCAGCATGGCGACGGCGGCATCGCCCGGAACGAGCCGGACCAGAATGAAGACCATGGTCAGCATTGCAAGCAATGTTGGAATGGCCAGGAGAAGTCTCCGTATCACATAGCCGATCATGCAACTGCCCTTTCCTTGGCAAGGCGTTCGACGTCAAAGGCGCCGAGGTCGAGATTGGTCCGGCCTTCGCAGACGAGATCGGCAACCACCCTGCCAACCGAGGGTACAAGCTGGAAACCATGGCCGGAAAATCCGAAGGCATGAATGAGGCCGGTCGCCTTGCGCGAGAACCCGATGACCGGCAGGTGGTCCTCCGTCATGGCTTCCATGCCAGCCCAGGTCCGAACGATACGCAAGCCCTTCAGCGCAGGAAACAAACGCACAGCGGCGCCGACCGATGCTGCCAGCGCCACGAAATCGACGCTCGCCGATTGCCGGTCGCTGGCAAGCCGGCCCTGCGATCCACCGCCGATCACCATCGTCCCTTGAGCGGTCTGCTTGAAGGAGAGCTTTCTCCCGAGCGAACTGACGACCGGCTTGACGCGCGCCTGCGTGCGCTCCGTCACGACCATCATCGAGGTGCGAATGGATTGGCGGACAGGCTCCCCGGCCAGCTCTGCGACCCGGTCTGCCCAGGCCCCGCCGGCATTGACGACGGTTCCCGCCTCGATGACGCCGGCTGACGTCTCGGCGATCCATCGACCGGAATGGCGTTGAAGGCCGGTGAGCAGGCATTGTTCGACGATCTTCACGCCCGCGCGCAACGCGGCATCGCGGAAGGCGATGATCGTGCGGTGCGGGTCGGCGGATCCGTCGCCGGCCACCCAGGCGCCACCAAGACAGTGAGGTGAAAGATCGGGTACGAGTTCCCGCATCTCATCCCGGCCGATGACCTTCTCGTGCGCAAAGCCTTTGCCTACCAGACCACGAATGCGGGCCTGGATCTTGGCTAGCGCAACCTCGTCCTCCGCGACCTGCAACTGCCCACAGGCGATAAAACCGCAGTCGTCGCCCACCAGCGCGTTCATCTCGTGCCAGATCCCGGCAGCCTCTAGACTGAGCGGCAGTTCAGCCGGATCCCGCCCGAGCGTGCGGACCCCCGCGGCAGTGGCCCCCGAAGCATGCCGGCCGAGAAAATGCCTCTCCACAAGAATGACCGACACGCCGCGCCGCGCCGACTGCAGGGCCGCCGACAGACCATGCAGCCCTCCGCCGATGACCAGAAGATCCGCATTCATGATACGTCTTCCAGATCACCGAGCGCCGCGATCTCGCCGAGCGTCACAGGCTTGAGCGGCGGGCGAATGTTGAAGAAGCTGACGTCGCGAGGCGGGATTCCGTGCGCTTCCGCGACCAGCGCCTGAACCGTATATCCGCATTGCCGGCCCTGGCAGGGTCCCATTCCGCAACGGGTCGCAGCCTTCACCGCGTTGGGATCCGGCGCGCTGACCTTGGCGACGGAACGGATCTGCGCAGCGGTTACCTCTTCGCAGCGACAGACGATCACCTCGTCTGCAATGCTGGCCATCGGCGGCGGATAGAGCGCATCGAGAAACGGGCGCAACGCACGCGCGCTCGCAAGGCGCTTGTCCAGACCGGCTTTATGCCGTTCACCTTCCGCATCGAAGGAAGCATCGAGATGCTTGGTGATCCCAAGTCCCGCGATTTCGCCGGACAGCGTCGCCGCCAGCCAACCGCCAATGCCGCCGGCGTCGCCTGCAACGAACAGTCCAGCCTTGCTGGTTTCGCCCCATCCGTCGAGCTGCGGAGTGAAATAGTTCTGCAGCTCATTCCATTCATGGGCGCATCCGAGCGCCATGGTCTCATGGATGCGCGGTACCACGCCTTCATGCACGAGGAGAATGTCGGCCTTTACCTTGCGTCGCTCGCCCGCCGACAGCCATTCCAGATATTGCAGCCGCCCATCGCCCCCAGCGCGGAGGTCATGGAAACCGCGCACCATCTTGCCGCTCTTGCGCAAATCGCGAAGCCAACGTGCTCCCTTCAACAAGCCGAGGATGTCGCGCCACGCACCAGTAAGCTTTGTCAGAGCCGCGAGACCTGGCTTGCGCGACGTATCGAGGAAACCCGCGATACGCCCTTCGAGACCGAGGAGCTGGGTCGCATAAAGCAGCGGCAGCGGCCCGGCGCCTGCAATCCATACGTCGCCTTGCGGCAGCATCCCTCCGGACTTGAGCAGGATTTGCGCCGCCCCGACCGTCATTACGCCCGGAAGAGTCCAGCCCGGGAAAGGTACCGGCCTTTCTTGGGCGCCATTCGCGAGCAGAACGACGCGCGCGCCGATGCGGCGGGCCTTTCCTCCTGACGTCAGGAACAGGTGCCAGCCTTCTTCGATCTGCCAGACCTGGGTCTCGGGCATATAATCGGCGCCGCAGGCACGAAAGGCCTGCACCAGCGCGGCTCCCTCGCGATAATCAGTACCCAAAGCCTCGGCCATCGGCCCGGAATTGCGCTCAACGCCGCGCCAGATCTGGCCGCCCGGTGCGGGCTGCTCGTCGATTACCACAACGGAGGAACCGTTTTTCCGGAGCCGGATTGCAGCCGACATGCCGGCTGGCCCGGCACCAATCACCACCACATCGTATTTCATTTCGAGATCTCCCGCGGCCCGTGCTGGCTTTCGATCCTCATGCCCGGCGCGACCGGAACGAGACAGCCCTGCATCGAGGCATTGCCATCGACGGTCACCAGACATTCGAAACAGACGCCCATCTGACAATAGGGCAACCGAGGGGTTCGACTGACGGTCGATCCTCGTCCGGCTCCAGGAGCACGCAACAATACGCTTGCCACCGTCTCGCCATTCCAGGCGCCGATTTCGACGCCATTGACGAGGACGGTCATGTCCGAAGCCTTTCCAGGCCTTTCATGCACACTTTTGAACATTGAATCTTCCATTGGAAAAAGCTGCCAGATCCTCGGGCAGATGGCCGCCGGCCATGGCCGGCGCAATGACCGCGGTATGAACCGCAGCAAGCGTCACGCCCGAATGACAGGCTGCCGCGAAGAGACCCGGATAGTCCGTCGATTCCGCATAGATCGGCGTCTTGTCGAGCGGAAGGACACGGAGACCCGCCCACTGCCTGACAAGCCGGGCCGACCCGAGCGCCGGGATGATCCGCGTCGCCCTTTGCGCCAGTTTGGTTGCCGACGCCGCCGTGACGCTCGTATCGGCAATCTTCTCGTTCGTGGCGCCGATCATCACCGTGCCGTCGGCACTCTGCCTCAAGCCACTACCGGGAAAAGGCAGGATGGGCGCGATGCGCTCCGTGACAAGGATCTGCCCCCGCTCCGATTTCATCGGCATGGCCAATCCAAGCGGCTCGGTCAGCGCCGGCGTTGCAAGCCCCGCGGCAACGACGACGCGCGGCGCCTGCAACTCGCCATGTAGTACGATCACGCGGAACCCGCCGGAGACTGGTGAGATCGCTTTGACCGGACTGCGAAATTCGATCTTTCCCCCGAGAAGCATGATCGCGCGATGCAAGGCCGCCAGAAGCTGCAACGGGTTCACATGGCCATCGAGCTTGCAGTAGCTGGCACCAACGACATCGGGACCCAAGCCCACCGCAGGCAGCATGCGCTCCAGCGCACCGCGCTCGATCATTTCCGTGTCGGCCTGCGCACCCTGATTATGGGTTCGTTCGTTGATGGCGGCCCGGTTCGCGTACTCCGTTTCGCTCAGACAGTAGACCAGCCCTCCGGGCCGTTCATAGTCCACGCGATCGGCAGCGACCGTCGAAAGTTCATCCCTGAATGCGGGCCAAAGATCCGAGCTCTGCCGGGTCAACGTACTATAGGCAGGCGCGTCGGACCCCTTGCCTTGAACCCAGACCAGGCCGAAATTTGCCCGGGCAGCACGCGGGTCGCGATCCGCTCCGTCCAGAACGATGACGCGCTTACCTTTCAGCGCCATTCCATATGCCAGTGCCGCGCCGACCACACCCGCGCCGATAATGATGACGTCTGCGTCCAAGTCGTTTCTCCCCTTCTTTCTTGTCACAATCAGCGCCGAGAGGTAGAAAGTCAAAGTCGCTTACTTTGCCCTGGTATTCGTGAGGGTTATACCAATGAGAAATCCCAGCTTGAGGCAACTGGAGGCCCTGATGGCCGTGGTCGAGGCCGGTACGGTGAGCAGGGCATCGGAAATCCTGCGCATCTCGCAACCGGCCGCGAGCAAGCTCATCCAGGATCTGGAGGCAGATACCGGGTTGCAACTGTTCGAGCGCGACAGCGGCCGGCTTGTGCCGACAGGCCGCGGAATGCGGCTCTACGAAGAGGTTGAACGCATCTTCGGTGGAGTTCATCAGCTTGCGCGCGCAGTGGAGGCCATCCGCCGCGAAGAACACGGACAGCTGCTCATAGGAACGATGCCGGCGCTGTCCGGGCCGTTCATAACCAGGGTCCTCAAATTGTTCCGAGCCCGCCACCCCGATGTCTTCGTGTCGGTCGAAGCGAGGAGTTCACAGTTTCTGACCGAGGCTGTCCTCCTTCGCCGGCTCGACGTGGTGATGGTCATCAGCGGGCTGGAACATCCGTCGGTGGTCGGTGAAGCTCTCAAGAGCCCGCCGGCGGTGGCGATACTCCCGAAAGGGCACCGCCTTTGCGAGAAAAAGGAATTGACCCCGCCCGACTTTGCAGACGAACCATTCATTGCCTTCGGACCGACAAGCATGATGCGCAGGAAGGTGGATGCAGCGTTTGACGCTTATGGACTGAGGCCCAGGATCGTTATTGAAGCGACGACAGCACCGAATGTCGCCGAATTTGTAGCCGCCGGACTCGGTGTGACAATCGGCGATCCCCTCTCCATGGAAATTGTCGCCGACCGGGTGGCCATCCGTCGCTTCGTTCCTGAAATTGCGTTCGAATACGAGATCGTCCGGCCGGTTCGCGCCCGCAACAGCAGCCTCGTCGCGGATTTCGTAGCCGCCGCACATTCCGCGGCACTGAGCACGACGATCGCTCCATGACAAAAGGCCCCGGACTGTGCCATCCGCACGAATGCGGACGCCCAGGCCGAGGCCAGACAGGGGAGTTTGATCGTTCAGCGTTTCAGCGTCGTCTTTTCGGTGATCGGCGGAGCGAGATTGAGCGAGCCCCTCAGTTCATAGCCGTAATCGAGCGCCTTGCTGTGTACCCAGACCTGCATCAGGCTGAAAAGCGGGACCGCGCACACCTGCTCGAAGATCTTCTTCTGGGCGGCCGACCACTGCTTCAGCCGCTCGTCATCCGAGGTTGCCCGCCGCGCCGCGGTGATTTCGGCATCGGCCGCATCGCAATGGCCGAAGTTCGTGACGGCGGTCGGTTTTCCGATCGCAGCATCCGAATGGTAGAACTGACTGAGATAACTATCCGCTACCGGATATCGCGCAGCGCCGTAAAACACGACGTCGCCCAGGTCCTTGCGGATCTGTTCCTGGTATGTCGGATGATCGACCACCTTCATCTGCAGATCGATGCCCGCCTCTGCCAGTTGGGCCTGGATGACTTCCATGATCGGCAGCTGGGACGAATTCGAGGACACGACGGCCGAAAGCTGCACGCCTTTGGGAAACCCGGCCTCTGCAAGCAGCTTCTTCGAAGCGGCGGGATCATATTTATAGGTCCAGCTGCAATCCTCTCCCAGATAGCCGGAAGGAACGACCGAACACCCTTTCGGGCCAACGCCGGCGCCGACGAACTGCACGATCTGGTCGACATTGATGGCTTGCGCGACGGCCTGACGGACCTTCACATTGTCCAAAGGCGGACGAGACTTGTTGAGGAATACGGTGCGATATTCGCCGGGTGCGAAAATATCGACGACCGCACCATCCCACGCCTTTGCCTGGTCTACCCAGCGCTGTTCGCGCTTGCCGTAAATGAGATCGAGCTCGCCGGAACGGAACGCCAACTCGCGGCTGGAGTCTGTCGGGATGAGGTCAAACCTGATACCGTCGAGCTTCGGCGCGCCCCTGAAATATCCGGGAAAAGCCTTCAGGTTGACGGCCTGCTGCGTGACCGCGCTTTCGAACATGAAAGGCCCGGTCCCGATCGGCCGGCTCTTGAAATCCGCGCCGAGTTTTTCAAAGGCCTTTTTGCTGATGATATTGCCGCCATGATAATTGGCGATGAGCCCGAGAAAGCCGGGTACCGGTTCACTCAGTGTAATCCTGACAGTCATCGGATCGACAGCATCAATCGACTTTACGCCGGCAAAATCGCTGGAGAATGATGATGTCTTAGGGTCCTTGGCGCGCATCAAGGAGAAAACCACGTCTTCCGAGCTTAGCGTGCCGTAGTCGCCGTGGAATTTGACATTCGGACGAAGCTTGAAAGTCCACACAAGCCCATCGGCCGAGGAGGTCCAGCTTTCAACCAGATCGGGCTCGATCCTCGCTGGATCGGCGCTTCCCGGCGGGAAGCGCACCAGCCCGTTAAACATCCACGACACAAGCGTCACATCCGCAGTCGCGGTTGCCCGCGTCGGGTCTAGAGTTGAAATATCCGGCGCATTGATGCCGACCTTTAGCGTATCAGCGCCGGCCATAGCAGGACCCAAACCAAGAGCGATCACTGTTGTGGCTACTCTGAGGGGTCTACGGCTTATTATTCTCATGTTCACCTCCTGTTTTTCGCAGGATAGAGACATGCGCGTGTATAAGTGTCAAAGTCGATTTCTTTGGGCGTGTATTCGAATACGTTATACCCCGACTGCCGACGCGCTTCTCAATCACTTTCCCGGGCCTGTCGCAAATTTCGATGGTTAACGAGCTGTTGACCATAGGCGCGGAAATTGCCGCTCCCGATGTCGTGGAGCGAACAGATGATTCTGAATGCCATTGCCGAGAAGCTGAAGCGCCAGTCGAAGGATGATTTCAAAGGCAGGCATTTCGAGGCATGGCTGATTGTGCAGACGGTTGCCTGGTATTTGCGCTATCCGCTGAGCTATCGAGATCTGGAAGAGATGTTCCGCGAGCGCGGCTTCGAGGTCGACCACAGTACAATCAATCGCTGGTGTCGTTTTGCATTTAACCGGGTTCATCCTCAATTTCTGTGATTCATCGGCAGCATTCTCGCTCGCATCAGTTCTGGGCCGGCGCGACCGTACATTGCTCGCTTCAGCATCTTGAGGCGGTTGATCTAGTTCGGCTCCCGCTTGGTCAGAAAGGCGTGGTCGATGACAGTTGCTCCGATCGTGTATTCACCGACCGTCTCAACGACGACATTCACGCGGCGAAGATCGATTACGGAAGGTTCCAGCAACGCTGCAATGCACAGCGCGTCGCGGACGGGCGCTGAATCCGGAACTTCTCCAGCCAGCGCGTTCAATTGATAGCCGTGGATCCGGAATTCGATAACTTCGGCGGCCACTTTGGATGCTGGCGTGTCAAGCTCTCGGAGAGCAGCGCATTGAGCGAGTGAAACCCGCGCCTGATGCGTGGCGTCCAATGGGATAAGGGTAATCTTGGAAAACCCTGCAGAAAAGACGACAGCGGCAGCTTCCGGATCTGCCCACACGTTGAATTCGGCGCTGGCGGTCATGTTGGAGCGAAAGATGCCGCCGCCCATGATCACAAGTTCACCGACATTGCCGACGAATGCGGGGTCCAGCGCAATTGCGGTTGCCAGGTTCACATAGGCGCAACGGCGACCAGCGTCATACCCGGATCTGCGGCAAAGGCGTCGACGAGAAACTGAGGTGCCGACGTCGCCTGACGGCTTCCCTTCGGCTCCGGTAGAGGCAGAACTGGCATGTGAACCTTGGGATCGCGGCGCTTTGCCCTAGGAGCTGGAAAATCCTGTCGAGCGATCTGCTTGTTCATTCCCGCGTAAACGGGAATATCGCCTCGTCCGATCCATTCCAGGACCCGAAGCGTGTTGTCGGTCGTCTGCTCCAGAGGAACGTTTCCGTTAACGGTCGTGATCGCGACGAGATCGATGTCTGGATGCAGCGCGGCGAACATGATCGCCACGGCGTCATCCGTTCCTGTATCGACGTCCATCACAATTCGTCTTGAGGCCATGCAAAGTGCTCCTTCGGAGTTTTAACGATCGGGTGTGCAGCCGCCAGCAGGTTGCCCGACCAAGGGGGTGTCGTCGGCTTTCCTGACGGCGGCTGACCTCGGCGCCTTAACTTGCCTTCGCTTCGAAATATTCGACCACGAGGCCATCGGGATTGCGGACGGTCATGTTTCGGCCGAAGGGTATGGTCACCGGATCATGCAGGATCGCTGCGCCGTTATCCTTTAGCCAAGGAATAAACGCATCAAGGGAGTCCACGTAGAAAATTGCCGATACATCGTTGACTGTCGCCAAATCCTCCCTGGCGCCAGCGAGTATCAAAACCTTGCCGATCTTGGCGCCCTTGACACGCTTTTCGGTGTTTTCGAACCTCAATTCGCATGCGGCCGCCTGGGCAGTCTCATAGAATGCGATCGTGCTCTCGAATTTGTCCGTCTCCACATAAAGACGAAATACCATGTCAGCGACCTTCATCGCGTTCTCCTTTCAGATATTGATTCCACGTATTGTTCCCGGCAGATTTCAGCCGAGGTCGTTTCGGACGACCACACATTCGAGGCTGTCGGCCGATCGGGCGACTTCCATTGCGTTAGGCAGGTCGCTCATCGGGTACACCTTCGCCTTGATCGGGCTCATATCGAGACGCCCAATACGGAGTAGGTTGAGGAGCTTGAGATGGGCGTCCGCCTCGTACATGAAATGGCCAATGATCTCCAGATTGTTGCCCATCATCTGCATGTAGTTGATTGGCAGCGGCACGGTCATGCTTCCCATCAGCACGAGCCTGCCATTGCGGCGAAGGCTACCAAGGGCCGACAGCGTCGTGCTCGGATCATTTGCCTGGCCGACCATGTCGAAGGCAAGCTCTGCGCCACCGCCGCTTGCTGCCCTCAAAGCCTCCGCATCCGCCTTGACGTCACCCGTCATCGGAACTGTCGTCACTCGGCCGCCCGTCGCCTTGGAAATTGCCTCGAGCTTGGCGGCGTTGCGTCCGGATCCAATGACCCTGCCGGCGCCCATGGCGAGAGCAACGAGTGCTGCTGACGTGCCGTAGCCACCTGTGATGCCATTGATAACGACGGTCTCGCCGGCCGACAGACGTCCGCGCACCAGGCCGCCATAAGGAACGACACAGCGGCTGAAAATCGAGAAGTCTTCCGCGGGTATATGATCAAGGCCATCTGCGGGCGTTACCGCCGAGACCGGCCAGAGCGCGTATTCTGCCAGCGTGCCGTTGGGCCAGTCGGCCATTTGGGCCTCGCCAGCGCCGCCGAAGTTCGTGACGCCGATCAGGATCTGCGTCTTGTCGGCTACATTCTCGTTGGTGACGAGGTGGGAAGAGAGAACGACGCGCTGGCCGGGCTTCAGGTGCCACACGTCGCGGCCAACCGCCTCGATGGTGCCAAACCCATTGCCGCCCGGCGTGAAGGCGCCGTGAGGCGGCCGGTATGTTGGGAGCTTGCCCTCGACATACTCCTTCAAATAGGACATCAGCGAAGACGTCTCGATCTTGACAAGGACGCTGCCCGGACGGACTTGCGGCGTTGGGACTTCGCGAAGTTGAAACGGGGTTCCGAACCCGTCGATCTGCCAGGCTTTCATGGTCATCTCCTTAATGTGATCGTATTGCTAAGAAATCAGATGGGCGCGTCGCCCGGTCCCCAGCTCGGACCAGCGAACGGATGACCTTGCGGGACGCGCGAACTCGCACGGTAGGTCTGTATCCATCCCGGATAGGACGGCGTCAGTCGGCTGACCGAGTCGAGCCGTTGCAGGTCGTCCGCGTCGAAAGAGACGCCAGTCGCTCCGAGATTGTCTTCGAGCTGGCCAAGACGCTTGACGCCGAGGATGACGCTCGTCACCGCTTTACGAGACAAGAGCCAGGCCAACGCGATCTGCGCCGGCGTCGCGGCATGCTTGGGAGCAAGCTCCCGAAGAACATCGACGACTTCAAACGCGCGCTCGGTCTCAACAGGTGGGAACTGAAGATTGGCGCGTCGCGAGTCCTTGTCCTCAGTGCCGCTGCGGTCGAATTTGCCCGAGAGCAAACCCCCTGCCAGCGGGCTCCAGCACAACAATCCAAGCCCCTGATCAGTAACCGCCGGAACGAGTTCACGCTCGATGTCGCGCCCAGCCAGCGAATAATAGGACTGGACGGAGACAAAGCGTGCCGACCGGTTCAGATCGGATATGCCAAGCGCCTTCAGGACCTGCCAAGCCATATAGTTCGAGCAACCGATGTAGCGGACCTTTCCCTGCCGGACCGCATCGTCGAGGGCGCGGAGTGTCTCTTCCATCGGCGTGACACGATCAAAATTGTGGAGCTGGTAGAGATCTATATAGTCGGTCTTCAACCGCTGCAGGCTTGCCTCAAGACCGGCCATAATATGTGTCCGGGACTGCCCGACATCGTTCGGGCCGGGTCCAACGCGGCTACTTACCTTCGTGGCCAGAACCAGGTTCTGGCGGCGACCGGTCAGCGTGCCTCCAAGCACAGTTTCTGAACCGCCGCCCGTATAGACGTCTGCAGTATCGATGAAATTGATACCGGCATCGATCGCCCTGCCGACAATCTGGTCTGCCTCTTCCAACGACAGATTGCCGATGGGATTGGCATTACCTCCAAACGTCATCGTTCCGAGGCAGAGCCGTGAAACGAATGTGCCTGTCGTACCGAGCTGACTGTATTGCATCTGTCTCTCCTGCGGTGGTGATAGACAGATAACACCGCCTGAGACCTTGCGCGATGGACGATACGTATTCTATAGTCCGTTATGAGTATCCAATCGTCCAAAGGTGTGAAATGGATCCGCTATCCGACATTCTGACCATGTTTACAGTCCAGCGCGTTGCTACGATCCGATTTGAATCTTCCGGCCCATACGCTCTCAGGTTCGCGGGATACGATCACATCAAGTTTGGGGCGATTCTCTCGGGCAGCCTCCGGCTGTGGGTCGAGGGCAATTCGGCCCCGGTAGAGCTTGGGCCCGGCGACTGCTATCTTTTGACGGACGGCCTGCCCTACAGAACGTCGAACTCGGACGAGGCGACAGAAATCGACGGGAACGTCTATTTTGCCGGCGCCCGGGGACAAGACGGAACAATCCGGTTGGGCGAGGGCCCGGTCGACAAGGTCGTGATCGGCGGCCGATTTGTCTTTGACGAGGAAGGCGCGGCCTGGCTTCGCAGCGCTCTTCCGCAGATCATTCACATCAGGGCATCGTCGCCAGCGGCCGGGCCATTGCGCAGAACGCTGGAGCTGCTCGGACTGGAGGCTGGTGGAGGAGCACCAGGGGAAAATGTCATCGTTGACCGTCTTGCCGACATCCTTCTTGTTCAGGCGCTCCGGGCTTATCTCGCCGAGACCGGTCCGGGCCAGGCAAGCTGGCTTGCCGGCCTTGCCGATCCCAAGCTCGCGCGCGCCATGCGCAGCTTTCACAACGATGTGGCCGCTGACTGGTCGGTCGCATCGATGGCGTCGGCTGCGGGCATGTCGAGGTCGTCTTTCGCGGAGAAGTTTAAGTCCGTCGTCGGGGTAGCGCCTCTCGACTATGTGACGCGCTGGCGCATGCAGCGGGTTCGCCGGGCGCTAATCGAGACGGATCTCGCCTTCGCGACAATCGCAGAGGACAACGGATATCGGTCGCGAACCTCCTGCAGCCAGACGTTCAAGCGCATGTTCGGGCATCCGCCACAGGATCTGAGGAGCTATATCGACCCTCATTTTGGGGACCGATACGAAGACGGATCCATCCAGGCCGCCTGATCAGGCAAAGCGAACCTGCAATTTTCTTGCCCGGCCGCTCTGGTACAGGCTCGCAAGATCCGCGGGCAGCATTTCAAATCCCTCGTAGACGTTGCAGACTGGCTTCAGCCGGCCGCTCTCGAGAAGGACGGCTAGCTTGTCTTCGGCCTCGAGCCGCTCATGGTAGAAGCTGTCGACGACCCACAATTCCGACGTCACGCCACGCTCCGCCATGATCGCTTCGACAGTCGGCGTTATTCCACAGACCTCCTTTCGCGTTCGATTTCCGTGCGATGCCCCCTCGGAATAGAAGCTTGAGGCACCGTAAACTTAACGTCCGTCAGGCGACCGCTGGTGCTCCTGCTCGACCTGCGATTATATGCGAGCGATCACCGCCCACATGTTCATGGCAGCGGCGCGTAGTTCGCGATGGTGGCTGGCGGAAATGTCGTGGCGAGGGATGTGGAATAGGTTGGCAATCGGATCGTGAATGGAGACGAAGCGCTGCAAGTGTCTCTGTGACTTGAAGCGCTTCATGATCCGCTCTCGCTGTCGCACTGGCTGATGGGAATTCTCGGCTCGATTGTTGAGCCCCTTGTGGGATCGATGCTCGACGCCCGGCATGATCTCTCGTCTTGCGGCGTCATAGGATCGGAGCTTGTCGCTCACCATCACGCGTGGCGCACGGCCTTGGCCCTTCAGCAGCTTGCGCATCAGGCGTTTGGCTGCCTTGGCGTTGCGGCAGCTTTGCACCAGCACCTCCAGCACAAATCCGTCCTGATCAACGGCGCGGCACAGCCAATGTTTCTCGCCTCCAATCGAAATGACGGCCTCGTCGAGATGCCATTTATCGCCGAGCTGGCCGCGCGAACGTCGACGGATCTGGTTGGCGAAGATTCGCCCGAATTTTTCCGCCCACAGCCTGACCGTTTGATGCGAAACGATGATCCCTCGGGCCGCCAGCATGTCCTCGACCATTCGCAGGCTGAGTGGAAACCGAAAATAGAGCCATACGGCATGGCCGATGATTTCGGCGGGAAAACGATGGCGGCGGTAAAGAGGATCTCGGTCAGTCATGGCCGAGCATCCTAGTCCATCCACACGTCATTTGGGCTCGGCGCTTTCCGCCGCAAGCGGCAGGCATAGTCGGGGCCGAACTTCTTTGCCCAACACCTGATCGTCTCATAGGAAACGACGATGCCCCGCTCCAAAAGCATCTCCTCGACCAAACGCCGGCTCAATGGAAATCGGAAATACAGCCAGACCGCATGGGCGATCAAAGCGGGAGGAAACCGATGGCGCTTGTAGCTGACGGGGCTCTTGCTCCTCACGGCGAGTTACCCGCAACCTTTCAGCCCAAGTTAATCTGACATCACCCTCTTGCTTTGCTCGTCGTGTCCCGTCACGCGGGGGTCGGTATCCCTATGCTGCTCGCCTTGCTGGCCCTGGCTGGCCTGGCGGGGCATCCAGCACGGATTTTATCTACTCTACGAACATTTCGTCTCGCCCCTTGCGAACGTTCGGAATAATCGCAGCGGCAAGCAGAACGACTGAAACGAGAAGGAGACCTGCACTGATCGGTTCGGTGATGAATGTCGAAAGAGATCCGCGAGATAGAATAAGCGCTCGGCGCATGTTTTCCTCCATCAACTTGCCGAGTACAAAGCCAAGCAGAAGAGGCGCTGGTTCGAAGCCGCATTTGATCAGCAAGTAGCCGACAAAACCGAATAGCCCTATAAACATGACATCGGTCGGCAGTGAGTTTATAGAATAAATACCAATGCAGCAGAATGCGAGGATTGCCGGGAACATCAGCCGGTAGGGGACCTTCAAAAGCCGCACCCATAGGCCGACCATCGGCAGGTTGATGACGAGAAGCATCAGATTGCCGACCCACATGGAGGCAATCATACCCCAGAATAAGCTTGGATTGCCGGTCATGACCTGAGGTCCAGGAATAATACCTTGAATTGTCATCGCACCAACCATTAGCGCCATGACCGCATTGCCCGGAATTCCCAACGTCAGCAGAGGAATGAACGAGGTTTGTGCGCCGGCATTGTTGGCCGATTCAGGACCTGCGACGCCCTCAATAGCACCCTTTCCGAAACGAGTGGGGTCCTTTGCAAGCTTCTTCTCCATCGCGTAGGAGGCAAAAGGAGCCAGGACTGCGCCATTGCCAGGCAGGATGCCAAGTATGGATCCCATAACCGTTCCCCTGACTACCGGAGCCCAAGACTGGCGAAGCTCTTCTCGGTTTGGAAGTAATCGACCGATCGGCTTTCTGACGACGTCGCGGCTCTCCGGTTGTGCCAGATTGCGCATGATCTCCGCCACTCCAAAGATGCCCATCGCCAACACAGCGAAATCGATTCCATCTGACAAAAAGATCAAGCCGAAGGTCATCCTCTCATCGCCCGTCTCCAAATCTGTACCAACGGTCGATAGAAGTATGCCCACTAGGATCATCGCAACAGCCTTTAGGACAGAACCTCCGGCCAGAACGACGGCAAGCACCAGACCCATGATCATCAAGGAAAAATATTCTGTCGCGCCGAACATCAGAGCGATCTTCGTAAGGGGCGCTCCTAGGGCAGCGATCACAAGAGTGGCGACGGAGCCCGCGAAAAACGAGCCGAGCGCTGCCACCGCCAAGGCGGCTCCGGCGCGCCCTTTTTTCGCCATTTCGTGACCGTCGATAGCCGTCACGACTGAGGTGGCTTCGCCGGGAATATTGACCAGGATCGCCGTGGTCGAACCGCCATATTGCGCGCCATAGTAAATGCCAGCGAGCATGATCAGTGACCCAGTAGGATCGAGACTGAATGTAATGGGCAGCAGCATGGCAATCGTGGCGACCGGTCCCACGCCGGGAAGTACACCGATCAACGTACCGACGAGGCATCCCAGGAAGGCAAGTCCAAGGTTTTGAAGTCCGAGCGCTACGGAAAATCCGAGCGACAGGTTGGAAAGAAACGTTTCCATTACTCGCTCTCCCCGCGATCGGCAAGAACGGGCTTTCGGCTCGTGTAAAAGATCATTACGGCGGCTGCGATCATGACCAGCGCCGAGATCCGCAATATTGATTTCGCATCCCAGCCATCGGGAAATATTTCGATGACAGCTTGCGGGAATACCGGGATGGGAAGGTTCAACATATCGCAGAACACGAGCATGCAGCTGGGCGTAAGCCCAAGCGAAAGCATCACAAGCTCGTGGATCCGCGCTTCGGCACTCGCCATACCTCCGATGATGATGGCGATTGGAACTGCGACGATGAGGCCTAGACCCGGTGTCGTCACCGGCCCGATGGTCAAAGGCCGGATAGTTGCAGAAAAAGCAAAGATTGCGAGGATGATCAGGAGCGGGCCTTGTAGATTCCCCCGCTCCAGACGCTCACCGCTGTGCAAAAATGCCGATAGGACCAGCGCGACCCCGCAAAGTCCGACCGCCCATGCCAGCATATGGGGTAACATGCCCGATCCCATGGCGCTGAGCGTACCCGGATCGAGGTCGCGGGTAAGCCACAGTGTCAGTGCCGCAATCGATACAAGTGCGATACCGCCTGCCAAGTTTTGAGGTGCCTTGAGCCCCTTTGCGCGATGTTTCAGTCGGCTGGTCATATGGCTTCATCCCTCTTTCGAGTTTCTCGTCGTGTCACGGGAAACCGCTCAGTTCGGCTCCACGCCAAGGGAATGAATGACCTTTCCCGTGGAAACCAGTTGCGCGTCGAGATAGGCTTTTGCACCTGCCGGCGTCACAATGTCGCCGCTCTCGATTTCAAACCCAAGCGTGGGAGCGCGAGCAAGAACATCTGGCTCCGCTAGAGCCCTGGCAATGGCCTTACTCATGCTGTCTACGATTGCCACAGGCGTACCTGCGGGCGCCATCACCATGAACCAACCCTGGAGATCGATATCCTTGAAGTTCTCCGAGATCGACGGCACGTCGGGGAGCGACGGAACCCGCTGGTTGCCAGCCACAGCGATAGGACGCAGCGATCCATCCTTGATAAATGCTTCGACCACCGACGCCGACTGGATGGTCACCGGGGTTCGGCCGGTGATGCTATCCTGCACGGCGTTGTTGATGTTGTTATAGGGCACCAGCACGAATTTGGAGCCGGACTGCTTGTTGATCGACTGGGCGATCAGCCCGGAAATATTCCGAGGGCCGTCCACCGCAATGCTGAGCGTGCCTGGTGCTTCCTTTTCCAGTGCAAGCAGTTCGGTCAGGTTGTTGGCCGCAATTTTGGGGTTCACCAGAAGCAGCAGGTGGCTGCGGGCCACCTTGGATACGGCAATGAAGTCCTTTGCAGGGTCGTAAGAAAGCGACTTGACCGTAAAAGGGTTGGTGACCAGGGCTGCCGAGGTGCCGAACAGGAAAGTGTAGCCATCGGCGTTGGCACGAGCGACCGACTGTGTACCAACGACATTGCCGGCACCGGGCCGATTTTCGACGATGAATTGCTGTCCCAACGTACGCGACAACTTATCGGTGATAATGCGGGCAAGAACATCGGGGCTGCTTCCCGCTGCCTGGGATACAACGACTGTGACCGGTCGTTGTGGCCAGTCTGCAGCTTCTGCCGCCCCGAAAGCTAGTAGCGAGCCAAGGCAAGCTACGATCATGCGTCTCGAAAATTTTAGCATACTATCCTCCTCCAGGTTATTGTGGTCGCCGAGCGCTGATCGGGTTAGCGGATCTCGTCGACAATAGAATTTTGTAGCGTTCCCAGTTTGTCGATCTCCACCTCCACAATATCGCCAGCCTTCATCCAGAGCGGCGGGGTGCGCTTGGCGCCGACGCCGCCGGGTGTGCCGCTGACGATGACGTCGCCGGCTTCCAGGCGCGTGAAGCTCGAGCAATATTCGATCTGGCGGGCGATATCGAAGATCATCTGGGCGAAGGTCGCGTCCTGGACCACGTGACCGTTGAGGCGGGTCTGCAGGCGCAGGTCGGCCAGCGGGCCGAGCTCGTCAGGCGTCATCATCCACGGGCCGAACGCGCCGGTATCGGGGAAATTCTTGCCCGGCGTGAACTGGTGCGTGTGGTACTGGAAGTCGCGAATGCTGCCATCGTTATAGCAGGCATAGCCCGCCACGTGGCTCATCGCTTCGCCGCGGGAAATATAACGGCCCGGCTTGCCGATGATGACGGCAAGCTCGCCCTCAAAATCGAGATGGGTCGAAACCTTCGGTCGGATGATCGGTGCGAGATGACCGGTCTGGCTATTGGCGTAACGCGAGAAAATCGTCGGATTTTCCACTTCGGTTCGGCCGGTCTCTCTGCGATGCATCTCGTAGTTCAGGCCGACGCAGAGGATCTTGTCGGGATTGGGCACGACCGGCAGCCATTCGACTTCGGAGATCGGCGTGGCGGCGGCGGAAGTGGCAGCCTCGGCAACATCCGCGAGATTCGCCGTGATCGCCGCCTTGAGGTCGACATAACGGCCGGCGAGCGCTGCGCCTGCGTCACGGAAGGTCTCGCCTTCGATAACACCCCAGGTAGTGCGGCCGGCGATCTTGACGGTGGAAAGTCTCATTGTCTTGCTCCTGAATAGGGTTCTTTATCGAAAGCGCATCAAACGAGCCGGGCGTGCAGCTCAGTTATCTGCTGGCGAAGCGCTTCGACATTCTGCGCGGCGCCGAAGACGTAGTGGTCCGGACGGACGATCGCGGCGATCGCGCCATGGCGATCGAACCATGCGGAAAGCACGCCGTCCTTCTCGCGAAGCACCGTCGGGTCGGCATTCTCGTCTCCTTGCGGGGCAACGGCCTTGACCACGATCCCGTCGATCGCTGCGGCCAGCGCTTCGCCCTCGCCCGTCCCGATCCGGCGACCATCGAGAACCAGCCGCCACTCCGGTCCGGTGAACTTATCCAACAGGCGCGGAGCAGCGCCTTCGACGATCGCCGGCTGCGGGAAGAGCAACCCTCGTGCCGGGGTGCCCTCTTTTGCGATCAATCCATCCTCAATGGACGGGACGATTTCCTGGCGGGTAATGGTGAGCGGCTTGCCGCCGCCATCGGCGAGAATCTTGGCATCGCGTGCGGCAGCGGCTTCCGGATCGCGCTCGCAGATCGTTTGGCCGATCGCCTTGATCTTGCCGGTCAATGTCTGCACATGCCGCTTGCGTTCAATCGTATATGTATCGAGCAGTGCTTCTGATGACTGCCCCCTCAGGATTCGATCAAGCCTCCAGACGAGGTTGGAAACGTCACGCAGACCCTGGCACATGCCCTGTCCGATGAACGGTGGCTGCTGGTGCGCGGCGTCGCCGGCGATGAGCACGCGCCCGCGGCGCCAATCGTCAGCCACCAGTGCATGGAAGCGATAGGCAGCTGCGCGCCAGAGGTCGCCCTCTTCAGGGGTCAGCCAGGGCGACAGCAACTGCCAGACATTTTCCGGCTTTTCCATTTCGCGCGGATTTTCACCCGGCAGGAGCATGATCTCCCAGCGGCGATGGTTTTTCGGCCCCATGATATAGCTTGTCGGCCGTGCCGGATTGCAGAACTGCGCCGATGTCTGCGGCAGCTTGCCCAGGGCGTCCTCATGAACCTGCACGTCCACCACCAACCACGGTTCGTCGAAGACCAGGTCCTCGAACTTTATGCCGGACTGTTCGCGTACCTGGCTCCATGCTCCATCGCAGCCGATCACGTATTTCGCCGCGACGTTCCGGGTCTTGCCGGCGGCGTCCTTCAGCGTCGCGAAGACCTCATCCGCCTGCGGATCGAGACCGATCATTTCCGTGCCAAGCTCGACCGTCACGCAATCGAAGCTTTCGGCATGCTGCCGCATGACAGCCTCGACCGGCGGCTGGGTGAATACCATGCTCGGCGTGTAGCCTAGCGGATAAGGCTTCGGCACCATGTCGATGCGGCGGATAAGTTGTCCCTGTGCGCCGAAATGCTGGGAGGCCGTGAATGGCGCGATATATGGCAGCACCTGGTCGGCGATACCCATATTGTCAAAGTGCCGCAGGATCTCGTGGTCAATCGCGATGGCGCGCGGCTTGTCGTAGATATCTGTCAGCCGATCCACAACGAGTGTGGAATGTCCCCGTGCGCCAAGCATGCCGGCGGCAACTGCACCGGCCGGACCGAAGCCCACCACCAGCACGTCATATCGGTTCGAAATATCGTTCTCGTTCGTCACGGGAAAGCCTCTGCAAACTGAAGCGGCGGTGTCAGGCGCCGGAAAATCCGATGGAAATCTGCGCCTTCTTGCAGGCGTCACTTTTTGGAGGCGCAATGCCCCAATGGTCTGTCCGGCCCGGCGGCCACACCCATTCTTCCGGCCCGCGGACACGATAGCCGTCATCGACCTGAAGCACTTCGGCGGTGTATTCGATCACCACGCCTTGCGGATCGATGAAATAAGCGAAGACATTGTCCCCCGGGCCGTGCCGTCCAACGCCCCAGCCGATCGGATACCCCTGGTCCACGACCAGCCCGGAACCGCGCATGACGGATTCCAGGTCAGGCATCAGGAAAGCGACATGGTTCAGTCCGTTGGCCGGCGCTTCCGCCAGCACCACCGCGTGATGGTCGGCATTGCAGCACAGAAACGTCATAAGCTTGGAGCGGTCCGTCAGGCGGAAGCCGAGGACATCCCGGTAGAAGCTCGAAAGTGCCTCGATCTGCGCGCTGTTGATATTGACATGGGCGAGGCGGTGCGGCCGGTTGGCGACGATCGCGCCTTGTCGGCGGCGATCTCCATGCACGAATTCCAGCACCGAACCCTGTGGCTCCCGGATAACGAAACGCTCGCCGCCGGAAGGTGCATCGGCAGGCCCCGGCTCTCTCAGCACGACACAACCCGCTGCGACCGTTTTAGCAAAAAGCGAATGCAGGTCTTCGGCGGAGCGTACGCGGAAAGTGGTCTTGCGCAGCTCCGAACGGTCGCTCCGCTTTAGCTCCAGCACGTGAAAATCGTCGCCGGTCGCCGCCAAGAAGACCCTGTCCTCTGTCTCGGCTACGATATCCAGCCCCCAAACGCGGGTGTAGAAATCGACGGAAGCACAGAGATCGGGCGTACCCAGCTCGACACTACGCAGGGCGGAAACAGGAAAATCGGTCATCTGATCAAACCTCATCCAGAGCGAGGAAAGCTCGCGCGTTCGCGAATGTCAGGCGTTCGCGCAGTCCGACATCGGCGAAAGCCTCGTCGATACGTGCAACAGGCTCTTTTTCGCGGAAATTGAAGGGGTAGTCGGTACCCAACAACACCCGCTCTTCGCCGAAGACGGAGACCAGACGCCGCAATGTGTCCGCATCGAAGACGAGCGAGTCCACGTAAAGGCGCCGCGCCTGCGCCGAGGGCGCTTCCGGCATGATGTCCTTGACCGCCGGAAATGCAAAATAACCCTGCTCCAGGCGCGGTAACAACGAAGCGATGGTTCCACCGCCATGGCTGAAGGCTATCCGGAGCTTCGGGAATTTCTGTAACAGTCCACCGGTGATCACCGAAGCCGCCGCCAGGCCAACATCGGTCGGATACCCAAGAACCTGCTGAAGCGGCGCTGGTCCGACGAGCCGGTCCATGCCGGCCGGCCGTACTGCATGGACGAATACCGCCGCACCGAGCCTTTCCACTTCCGCAAAAAATGGATGGAAGTGCGCATCACCGATTGCGACACCATTGATGTTGCTGCCGATCTCGATGCCGCGAAAGCCGAGTTCACCGACAACGCGATGCAATTCGGCAATTGCAAGGTCGATGTCCTGCATCGGCAGACCACCAAGCCCGACGAAGCAGCCCTCACCTTCCATCACCAAGGCAGCGATCGAGTCATTGACGTGACGCACGAGATCGTTAGCCGCATTCGTGTCGATCCAATAGCCGAACAATTCCGGCATTGGGGATAGAGCCTGCAGATCTATGCCAGCACGATCCATTTCTTCAAGGCGTCGCTCAGCAACCCAGCAAGCATCGCTGACCGTGCGATAGGGCTTTTCGTCAATGACAACAGTCGCATGGCAATCGCCAGCCGCGATCATGGAAGGCCAGCCACGCACAGAGGCGCCGCCAGCAGGCAACGGAAAGCGCGACGGCACAACATGGCAGTGGACGTCGATGCCGCCGCAGCCACAACCGCTCCTGAAGCGTTTTGCCTTTTCCTCGCCCACGCTCTCCTCCTGTGTTGGCATTTCGATAATATACAAACTTCGACGCGTAAAGATCGAATTTATAAATTTTGCGATTTCGATATGATCGTGTATATAAAAACCGATTTGGATGGTGGAGCCACATGAACGTCGATGCGCCGAACAAGGGGCTGGAAAGCCCAGCAACGCTTGCCACGAGCATCTACGAGCGACTGAAGGTCGATATTTTGTCGGCAAGGCTCGAACCAGGCCGTAAGCTACAGCTGCGTTTTCTGATGGAGCAATACGAAGCCGGGCAAACACCTTTGCGGGAAGCGTTAAACCGCCTCACCACTGAGGACCTCGTCATAGGCAAGGAGCAGCGCGGCTTCTTCGTAAAACCGATCAGTCTTGAGGAACTCGGAGAGCTGACGAAAACCCGGTGCTGGGTAGAAGGCCTGGCCCTGCGCGAGTCGATCGCCAATGCCGAACCAGCTTGGGAAGAAGCCCTTATCGTGGCCCATCACCGTCTGGATCGGGCGCCCCGCTCGCTCAATCCCGAGCGGTTCGAAAGCAACCCGGAATGGGAGCGCCTGCACAAGGCTTTTCACGCCATTCTCATCAGCGGCTGCCAATCGCGTCCGCTGATCGGTTTCTGTGAACAGCTTGCAGACCGGCTTGGCCGTTATCGCGCGCTTTCCAGCCGCAAGGCATTCAGGGTGCGCAAGGTGAGCCAAGAACATGCGGATATTGTGAAGGCGGTCCTGGATCGCGACAGCGAAGGGGCCATGCGCCTTCTGCAGCGACATTATGAGCAGACAGCCGAAATCATCCGGGCCGATCTGGAAACGACTGAAGCCGGCGACACGACGCCGGCCTGATCTTCACGAAACCGGAAATTCACTTGCCCGCGTTTTCGCGGATAAATTCGAGGATATCGGGACCGAGACTTTCGTCGGCGGTGCCGAAATGTTCGATGATCGAAATATGGTTGTGGCCGAGCGCCGTCTTGTAGTTCGGAAGCTTGCCATCGCGGGCAAACAGCGCGTCGACGAGACGCTTGTTCTGGCGTTGGATTGAAGGCATGTCGTTTTCGCCCACAGCCAGGAAGATCGGCAGTTTCCGGTCGGCGACGTGGCGGATGATTGACATGCCGGAATATTTCGATGCGTCCTCGCCGTAGTAGACCTTGTCCTGCTGGGCAAGATCTTCCGCGTCGGCTGTCGGTATCGAAATAAGGATCAAGCCGCGCACGCCATCATCCGGCTTGCCGGCTGATGTGAGAAACCCGTAGGTCGCCGCATGCGTGGCACCGGCGGAATTGCCCGATACGAAGATCGAACCAACATTACCTGGAAGCGCTTCCGGATGCTCCCGCAGCCACGCCACCGCCTTGCCGACGTCCTCGCCGCCGGACGGGAAGCTCGCCTGTGGCGCATAGGTGTAGTTGATCAGCGCAGTTACTATTCCATGCTGCGCAAAATAGGTACCGAAATGGGCAACGTCCTTCTTGTCGCCGCGCACGAAACCGCCGCCGTGCGCAAATACCAGCATGGGGACTTTCGCCCCAGCCGGGAGATTGGAAGGAACGTAGAGATCGAGCTTCTGGCGCTCGCCGCTCCCGTACGCAATGTCCTTGGGGACGGTTACGCCTTCTTTCGAAGCCGCCTCGTGAAGCGGCTTGTAGAGCTCGGTCACCCCCTTCACCACGTCCGGCCCCAACCGATCGCCGAAGGCGCGAACACCCTCTGCGACCGACGGCGGGTTCGCCGATATCTGTGCGTGGGCCGGCGAGACAATACCCGCTACTCCAATGAGCAAACTCCAGTAAAGCAATCGCATGTTTTCCTCCCGCATGCTTATTTTAAGGATCGCCAAACAGCGACCTGGATCAGATCGGGTAATGTCCCGGCTGCGTCTCAATGGTGATCCAGCGCAGTTCAGTGAATTCCGCGATGCCCGCTGGACCGCCGAAGCGACCATAGCCGGACCCCTTGACGCCGCCGAACGGCATCTGCGCTTCGTCGTGAACGGTCGGTCCGTTTACGTGGCAGATGCCCGATTTGATACGGCGGGCAACGCGAAGACCGCGCGCTGCGTCGCCTGTGAACACCGAAGCCGACAGGCCGTATTCGCTGTCATTGGCCAGTTCGATGGCATGACTTTCGTCGCGTGCGCGCAGCACCGCGACAACCGGACCGAAGCTTTCCTCACCATAAAGGCGCATGTCTTTGGTAACGCCATCGACCACCGTCGCCGGCATCAGGACACCCTCTGCGGTTCCACCAGTCGCCAGACTTGCGCCCTTGGAAACAGCATCCTTCACAAGCGCCTGGACCTTCTCGATGGTTTCCGTACCGATCACCGCGCCGAGAGGCGCTTTGCCTTCCGCCGGATTGCCGGCGACTAGCGTGGCAGCCTTGGCCTGGAATTTCTTCACGAAGGCATCCGCAATAGCGTCGACGACAATGATGCGCTCCGTCGACATGCAGATCTGGCCCTGGTTGAAGAAAGCGCCAAAGGCAGCCGCCGCCACGGCTTCATCGAGATTGGCATCGTCAAGAACCACGAACGGCGCCTTGCCCCCAAGCTCCAGCAGGACCGGCTTCAGATGATCCGCCGCACGACGCGCGATCATCTTTCCGACACCCGTCGAGCCCGTGAAATTGATGCGGCGGACGACAGGATGATCGATCAGCGCATTTACCACTTCGGCTGCATCCTCCGGAGCGTTGGTGACGACATTGACAACGCCTTCCGGGAAGCCCGCAGACTGAAAGCATTCGACGATCAGGCTATGCACCGCCGGGCATTTTTCCGAAGCTTTCAGCACGACCGTGTTGCCACAAGCGAGGGCGGTTGCGATAGCGCGAACGCCAAGGATAATCGGGGCGTTCCAAGGCGCTATGCCCAGGCAGACGCCAACAGCTTCGCGCACCGACATGGCATGGCATCCGGGCTTGTCGGAGGGAATGACCTCTCCCTTGATCTGTGTCGTCAGCGATGCCGCCTCGGCGATCATGCTTGCGGCCAGCATCACGTTGAAGCCGGCCCAGCTTGCGGTCGCACCGGTCTCGGCCTGCATGAGCGCGACAAACTCGTCTTTCTTAGAGGCCAGTGCCTGCGATGCCTTCAGCAGCAGCTGCCGCCTAGCATTCGGGCCGGTCTCGGACCAGGCAGGGAAAGCCGCAGCGGCTTTGTCCGCCGCGGCATTGGCCTCCACAGCGGTTGCTGCCTGCGCCGTGCTGGCTATTTCGCCAGTTACGGGGTTGAGGCGACCGAACTGGCCGGATTTTCCGGAAGTGGATACGTTCTGCTGCATTGCAGCCTCCGTCTGTCAGTTAAGCTGAAGTCTTGTTAAGCCACGAGCTTCGGAGCCGCGCGGAAGCCGGCCTTTTCGATGCCGGCGATGGCGCAAAGCTCGTCATTGTCTCCGATATCACCCGAAATACCGACGGCGCCGATGACGCTACCTGCCTCGTCGAGAATGAGAACGCCGCCCGGTGACGGCACCATGCGCCCCGCGCTGACCGAAGCAAGCACGGTGATGAAGGCCGGATTTTTCGCAGCACGCTCGGTCAGTTCGCGGGTGCCGAAGCCCATGCCGAGCGATCCCCAGGCCTTGCCATAGGCGATGTCGAAACGGACGATGCCGGCACCATCCTCACGCTTGTAGGCGACCAGGTGCCCGCCTGCATCGAGCACCGCCACAGCGAGCGGAGCAAACGAGCGGGCACGGGCTTCGGCGATTGCGGTATCAATGATGGTTGACGCGTCGGTGAGCTTGAACATGTCTAAATCCAGTAAGTTGAGAGGAGAGGAAACTACCGGCTGACGGCCTGCCAGCGCAGAAGACGTCTTTCGGCAAAGGAAAGCAGACGGCTGCCGACAAGTCCGATCGCGCCAAGGATGACGATGCCGGCGAACAGATCGGGTGATCGGAAGCTGCGGCTGGCCGCCAGAATGCTCTGGCCAAGTCCCTGGCGGCTCGCCAGCATTTCACCGACCACGGCGAGAATGAGCGAGATGGTCAGGCCCAGCCTCAAGCTTGCGAGGATCATCGGCATTGCGCTTGGCAATGCGAGTTTCCAGATCACCTGGGCGCGGCTGAGGCCAAGTAAGGCGCTGACTTCATAGAGACGAGGCTCCATCGCCGCGAAACCATGAATCGTAGCGAGCAGCATCGGCCAGAGCGCCCCGAAGGCGATCACGACCAGAACCATGTTGTCGGAGAAACCTAAAAAAGCGATGGCGATAGGAATCATGGCTGAAGCGGGCAATGGCCGGAGCAGCTCGAGCGTCGGGGCGATGAACGCCCGCGCGCGCCGGGACACGCCGATCAATACGCCGAGAAAAACGCCCACGAAGGACGCGAGCAACCAGCCCAACAGCATCCGCTGGACCGTCTCCAGGGTTTGCGACAGCATGGCACCGCCGGAAAGGCCCTTTACCAGAGCGGCGTAAGTCCGCTCCGGACCGGGAAAGAAGATCGGCGAGACGAGTTTCGCGTCGGTAACGAGCTTCCATGCCAGGATGAAAAGCGCCAAAGCGCCGCAGCCGAGGAACAGCTTGCGAAGGGAAAAGTGCTTCATCGTCCCTCTCCTTTCACAAAGACCGGAAAGAAGGCGCGCTGCACCGAATTGAGCAGCAAACTGATCAGCCAGCCGATAGCGCCGATCCAGATCAGGTAGGCGAACATTTCCGCTGGCCGCAACGCCTGTTGCGCCATCATGATTCCATAACCGAGACCACGGGGATTGGCGGTAATCTCCACCGTTACAGCCACGACTAGCGCGTAGCCGGCAGCAAGCTTCAGCGACATGAAGAGCTGCGGCAGTATCGCGGGCAGCACGATCTTCGTCAGCCGGGCCAGGAAGCCGAGCTGCAATACGTCCGAAACCTCCATCAGGCGCGGTTCCACTTCCTTGACGGCGGCCCGCGCCAACACGACAGACGGCCATAACAGACCGAGTGCGATAATGACGATCTCCATTTCCGCACCGAAGCCCAGCAGCATCATGACGACCGGTATCAGCGCGACGACCGGAACCGGCCTCAGCAGCTCGATGGTGAGATCGAGCGCGTCGTCGGCAAGGCGGGAAAGGCCGAGAACGATGCCGAGCAAGGACCCCGCCCCGACGCCCAGAATACAGCCGGCCGCGGCCGCTTTCAGCGTGTCCAGCGTCGCCCCCAAGAGAGACCCGTCGGCCATGATGGAAACGAAGGCCCGTGCGATATCGAACGGGCTGGCGAGAGTATCGCTCTCCAGTTGGGTAACAGTTGCTGCGACCTGAGCCAGAACGATCAACGTGACCGGCAACAGCGCCGCGCGCCAACTGTTTTTGAGGAGACCTGCCGCCCTCACTGGTGGTCGTCCTTGATGAGGTCGTAAAGCTCGCGACGCAGACGCAGGAATTCCGGATTCTCCCGGGTCAGCAACTGGTTGCGCGGCCGCGCCAGCCGAACATCCACGATACGGCCGACACGCCCCGGATTGGGCTGAAGGCAGATAATGCGATCGCCGAGATAGATCGCCTCTTCGAGATCATGGGTGACGAAAACCATGGTGGCGCCGGTCGTTGCCACCAGTCCAAGAACCTCGTCCTGAAGCGCTTGACGCGTCATCGCGTCCAGAGCGCCGAACGGTTCGTCCATCAAGAGCACCTTCGGCTCCTGCGCCAGACAACGAGCGATCTGCAGACGCTGCTGCATGCCGCCGGACATCTCAGCCGGATATTTATCGGCATGCCGGCCAAGGCCGATTTTCTCCAGCATTTCGCGAGTGATCGCGAGTCGCTCGGCGCCGGGGCACCCCCGGGCCTCGAGTGCCAGCGAGACATTGCCGGCTGCTGTGCGCCACGGCAGGAGTGCCTTTCCATAGTCCTGAAAGACGATCGCGACGGAACGGTTGGGTCCGCCAAGCACAGATCCGTCGAGTTCGACGCTGCCGGAGGTCGGTCGGGCAAGTCCCGCCAGCATGCGTAGCAACGTCGTCTTGCCGCAGCCGGAAGGCCCGATGACGCAAATGGTCTCGCCCGGCGCGATATCAAGACTGATGCCACCGATGATTTGCAGTGAGCCATAGGAAAGCGTGACGTCGAAAATACGAATTCGCGCTTCGCCGGATGCCGGAGTGGAGTTGCCCTCGCCATGCCGCGGGCGGGTGGAAAGCTGCGTCACAACCACGTTATGCTCCTTTCACGAGAGCCGCGTGCGGCCCGCCACCCGCACTCTTTTGAAAGCCGTAAGCATTCATTTTCGCGAAATAGGGCATGCTCGGATGAGCCTCGAAACGCACATGACAGTCTATAACCGCCGGGAGCCCGGAGGCGATGGCACGTTCAAGCGCAGGGCCGATTTGGTCTACCGTCGTTACGCGCTCCCCATGGCAGCCGAAGCCGCGGGCCACATCGGCATAGTCCACGCCGTCGAGATCGGCGCCTAAAGAGAAATCGTAGGTCTTGCGCTGCCCCATCTTGATGACTCCCCAGGAGGCATTGTTATGGATGATGTTGATAATCGGCAGCCCATAGCGCCTCGCCGTATCCAGTTCGGAAAGCGTGAAGCCGAAGGCGCCGTCGCCGCAGATGTTGAAGACAGGCCGCTCTGGATGGAGGAGCTTGAGCGCCACTGCATAGGGAGTGCCGAAACCCAGCTGGCACATGCCTGGTTCATGGAAGCGGGTTCGCTCGATAGTCGCTGGCGTCAAATCGTTGCTCCAGAAGGACGTATGACCGCCGTCATAGGCAATCAGCGAGTCTTCCGGCAGAAGCTTTCCAAGTGCCGCGCCGAGGCGAGCCGGATGCATGATCGTTCCGTCGTCCTCGTTCATGCGGTCGAGCTTGCCGCGATAGCTGGCATAGACGTCGCGCAGCCGTGCAAGCCATTTAGACCGGTCGGGCGCGGCACGGCCCTTGAGTGCCACGATAAGATCGGCCATCGCACTTCTTGCATCCGCCCAAATGCCGAGCGCATGGGGAGTGTTCGCACCGAGGCTCATTGGATCGATGTTGATGTTGATGAGCTGGGCACCGCCCCTTGCAAGCGCGCCGCCATCGTCCCAGAGCCAGGAGGAGAAGCGGCAGCCGACTGCCAGAATGACGTCCGCCTCCGCCAGTGCAGCCGGAATGGCGTCGCCGCCGATGATGCCGCCGTGGCCGATGAAAAAGGGCGAATCCGACGGAACCGTTCCAATGCCCATCTGGGTTGCAAGTGCCGGAGCTTTCATCACACCAATGAGTTCGCGGAACAGGTCGCCGCCATTCGCCGAGACGACGCCGCCGCCTGCGACTAGAACCGGACGTTGCGCTTCAGCCAGCATCTCCGCCGCGCGGGTGATCTGAGCGGCGGAGGCTCTGGGGCCTTCGACAGCACGGTAAGCCTCCGGCGGAAGAGAAAGGGCTTCCTCCTCGAAGTCGAACTTGGCGGCGAAAATCTCCTGCGGCACATCGACATGAACTGGCCCACGTCGCCCGGTCAGCGCCTGCCGGAAGGCATCGCGCACGAGATCCGGCAAACGGCGTCCATCATGCACAACAGCACTCCACTTGGTGAGCGGCTTCAGCAGCGCGTGAGTATCAAGATCCATGAACATGCCACGATTGGGATAGGACGCGGCATGATGGTTGTTTGACGTGACCAGCAGAAGCGGCAGGTTGTTGTTGAAAGCCGTACCGAGACCGCCGATCAGATTGGAAGATCCGGGTCCCATTTCGCCGAGCGCCACGCAGATCCGTCCGCTGGCCGCCGCGATGGCAGCCCCCATCAAAGGTCCGCATGCCTCATGGCGCACACCGAGATAACGGATCGACGGTTCGCGAGAGATCGCATGAAGAAGTGGGTTCAACTTGCCGCCGGCGATGCCGAAAACGAACGGAACGGCTTCTGGAACGAGCAAACGGGTCAGCGCTTCCGCGCCGGTCATCTGGACCATGATATCACCTGTAAAACTGGGAATATGGCCGGGGAGCCTTGATGCACCCCGGCCGCTTCGGCTCAGGGTACGATCAGACCGGCAGTATCGATACTGCCGGTCAACAGGCCCTCATCGCGCATGGCCTTGTCGAAGAAGTCAAGACCTTCCTTGGTCGGGACCGTCTTGCACTCCGGCAATTCGAACGTGCTGAGCACCTCGATAGGTAGCCTGGTGTACTTCGAAAGTATCTCGCGGGTTTTGTCGGGGTTGGCCTTCACAAACGCTGCCCCTTCGGCCAGACTTGCCTGAAAAGCCTCGACTGCGTCCGAATTCGCCTTCGCCCATTCCCGAGTTGTTGCGAAGGTCGTGTATGGCAGGTTTTCAGGGAGCTCTGACATATAGTGAAATGCGACCTTGCCGTTTGATTGGCTGACCGCCCGCCCAAGCGAAGGCTGGCCGGCGATGATCGCATCGATCGTGCCACCCTTCAACACGTCCGCGGTGTTGGGGATGGGAACTTCGATGAAGGTCAGCTTCGTTTCCGGGATATCCTTGAGCTTGAGCCACTGCTTGAAAAGGACGTCGATTGTACCGTTGGTACCTGGAGCACCAATTTTCTTTCCCTTGAGGTCTTCCGGCTTCGATATCTCGACGCCAGCGCGAACGGCCAGGCCCATGTTTTTCGCTGTGCGTGCGGAAGTGACGCCACAGGTGCCAACGACGACGAGATCCATCCCACTGTCAATCGCCTGCAACAGAACTGTCGGCGAGATGGCGGCAATCTGATGGGATCCTGAAACCAGGGCGGCAACCATTGCCTGGTTCGAGGTGCTGGGTAACGCCTCAAATTTGAGACCGTTCTTGTCGAAAATGCCGAGCTCCTTTGCGACAAACACCGCTTCTACCTCAGCGATCGGCGGTGATCCAAAGGTTATGCTGGTTTCGGCAAGTGATGGTACCGCACCCGCGGTAACAAAGCTGGCTATGAGAATTGCGGGCTTGAACATTAATGACCTCCTCCACGATAGGTGGGCTCCTCAACCCTGCGCGACTATCCCAAGTGCGTCGCCTTACATCAATAGACAGAACGACAGTTCAGATATAACTTCAAATGCATATCGACGTGACGATAGAAGCGGGATGGAGCGATGAACCTGCGGAAATGGGAATACTTCCTGAAGGCTGCGGAGTTTGGAAATCTCTCGCGCGTCGCCGAGAAGCTTGACATTTCACAGCCTGCACTCAGTCGACAGATTACAGCCCTGGAGCAGGAACTGGGCGCCACGCTGTTTCACCGGACAGGACGTGGCCTGGTGTTGACTCCAGCCGGCGAGATATTCCGGGCCAGAGCCGAATCGATCCTCGATGAGATTGGCAGGGTTCCGGAGGAGGTGACGCACGCAACCAATACGCCGTTCGGGCGATTGGCATTCGGTGCTCCTCCGTTCATGGGGCATATTTTGATTGGTGAGCTGGTCGCAAGCTATGTCAGAAATTTTCCCCACGTCGCGCTTCGCGTCCGGGGCGCTCATTCGTTTCATCTGAGGGAGGCTCTTTTCTTTCGAGAAATCGATGTCGGCATCCTGGCAGCGCCCTTGTCCGAACCGGAACTGCACATCGAACCCTTGCTGAAGGAGCAAATGTTTCTGGTGGGCCCCAAGGATAGTGGCCTTTCTGCCGATCAAGCCGTGACCTTGCATTCGGTTGCGGACAGACCGCTGATTCTGACGCCGCGGCCTGATGGACTGAGAATGCTGATAGACGGTGAACTCGGACGAATTGGTCGCAGGCCCAGGATCGCTGTCGAGACGGAATACGCTCCTGTCGCCGATCTCATCCGGCTTGGCGTTGGCTTTACTCTGCTGCCGTACTGCTCCTTGATAAACTCACCCTTGAGCCACCTGGACTTTGCACCCGTTGAGAACCTGGAGATTACCTGGCTGATCGCACTGTTACAAAACGCGGAGCGGACACTGGCGACAAGACGATTCATAGAAATGCTGCAGATGTCGGCAAAGGAAAGCATTCGATGCGGCCGTTGGAAAGCGACCTATATTGGTCAGTAAGCTCAGACGAAACTCAGCATGGCAGGTTTGGTGCGGCGGATTGAAGCTGCAATCGCCTGAGAGTGATCGGCTGGCCCTGCCGCACATTTTCGAATTTCATTGGGATGCCCAATCATGACAGCCCTTAACCCACGGCACTTGAAATATCTCCAGGTCGTTGCGAAGGCCGGGTCGCTGCTGGCTGCCGCAAAGGCGCTCAACATCGCCCAACCTTCCCTCTCCGTCAGCATTTCGCGCATGGAGGATATTGTCGGCCAGAAGCTGATGGATCGGGGACGGCACGGCGCCTCATTGACAAAGGCGGGGCAGATACTGGTTCGGCATGCCGAATCTGTCGACAATGCCCTGGAAAATGCCCTGGCGGAGTTACGTCTGTTCTCCCTCGGCGTTAGCGGCCCAATGGTCATTGGCGGAACACCGCTGGCGACCGCCAGCATAATTCCCGAGATCCTGTCCAAGCTGGTGCCGGATTTTACACCGATCCGATGCGACGTGGTGGAGGCGTATGACGAGGACCTGATCAAGGGCCTGCTGAACAACGAGATCGATGTGGTGATTTCCTCGATGCGAGCCGAGGTGCTCGAATCGAACGGGACTGGCCTCATAGCCAGCGAACCGATTTTTTCGGCGCAAACCTCCGCCGTCGTTCGAAGAGGGCACCCTTTTGCCTTGGAGAAGACATTGTCGCTGCGGGATCTGCAGCATGCCCTGTGGGTTTTGCCGCCGCGCGGAAGCATTATTCGCACGCTGATCGATTCCGGCTTCATGGTTACTGGCCTTCCCGTGCCACAAAATCTGATCGAGGCCGCACCGTTTGGCGTTCTGAAAGAAATCGTCAAGCAGACCGACGGTGTCACCATCCTCTCCGATCACATTGTCAGAGCGGAGCTTGCCGAAGGATCCCTCGTGACTGTTGCGCTGGCGGAACGCATGACACCGCGCGTTTTCGGGATCCACCGCCTAAAGTCCCGAGACCCCAGTCCCGTTGCAAAGCGCTTCATCGAGATCGCCAAGCAGATAGGCGCCGAACTCAAGTGATTGGCGGCGGGATTTGTATAGCTGAATCCTATATAAAGCTCATATATCCGTATTTTACATAATAGCGGTGATCTCGCACTATCGCGGAAAATCTGAAGGGCCAAGGAGGAACCATGGTACTCGACAGGTTCCCCGCATCCATCCGCATCCATCTTGTCGGCGATTTTCCGCTGCACAATGAGCACGAGATTTACAAGCTGTGTCATGCAGAGCTCGGTGCTCGGCTTCTCTACTATCCCGATACGCGCGTCGTGGACGGCGATCACATCAGGACATGGTTGGCCGGAGACCACGAGGCAGCCCGGCTTTCCAACCAGGCGCGCAACTCGCTCAATGCCCTCAAGGCGTTGAAGGAGGCAGTCGGCCTGCAATCAGGCGCCCGCGCCACTCTCAGCATCCTGGCTCCGTTTCGGATATCGCGTTTCGCTAGGCCTGGGCACCCGGGCGTACCGGACGCGGATGGGGCCTACGGCGCATGGCTGACGAAAGAGATCGAACGGGTCGTAACAGAACTCGCTTCGTCTTCTGCCGACCTGGCGGTCCAGATCAAGCTGCCTTTTGCCGACCTGGCCGAGGCCGCGGGAACCGATACGGCAAACGGTACGCTCTCAGACGCTCTTTTGGATTCCGTCACAAATATCATCGATGCCGTGCCGGAAACCATTCCGGTCGCGGTGCACATGAATTGCCGGGACGGTGCGGGCTTCAAGATCCAGCCGATGCATTTTGTGGATATGGCAGAGTTGTCAAACCGCCTGCAGGAGCGGTGCGTCAGGCGGATCGATCTCCTGCACATCCCGGTTCCGCTCGTGGTGTCCGACGAGAGCTTCTTCGCACCCCTGCGGCGCCTTGCTCTACGGTCAGAGAGCCGGCTCTGCCTCGGCCTGATCCACCTGTCGGACGGAGTGGAAGGTGCGATGCGCCGCATCGCGCTTGCCCGGACAGGCTTCCCGGAGTTCGCGCTTGCTGCGCGCAGTGGATTTGCCGCCCGCGAACCCGCCGTGATCGCCGATTTTGTAAAACTCCATGCCGACGTGGCTTTGGCATGTGAATCCTGATGCAGTGGAGATTGCCATGAAGAAATCGATCAAAGCCTATAACTGGGACGATATCCCTGAACGTGAACTCAAGCCCGGCATCATACAGCGTGGCTTCCGCGGCGATGGTGTCATGGTGACCTACAACTACCTGCAGCCCGGCTGCAAGGGTTCGCCGCACAGCCATCCGTTCGACCAGATTTTCATGGTGATCCAGGGTCGAGTCACGTTGCATGTCGAGGAACAAACTTTCGACTGCAAACCGGGAACGGTGATCCGCATCCCGCCTCATCACACACACTATGTCGATCCGCCGTCTCCCGAGGATGGGGTGGCCATCAACGTCGATATCTTCGGTCCGGCCCGTGAGGACTACCTCAACATCGTCGCCTATCAGGACGACGATTTCTCGAAGTGATGCCGTGGGAGAGCAAGTCGTGAGAATTTCGGTAAAGAGCGTCCAAAGCGTCGAGATAGAAATGGCGGACCCTGAGCGTGCGGCTCGATTCTATGTCGATGTGTGGAAGCTCGAGATCGTCGCCCGGGACCAAGGAAGCATTTATCTGCGCGGCACGTGCGATGCACATCACATCCTGGCAATCCATCCCGCGAAAGGTCCCGGCGCCGTCCGTCGGACCGTGATGGATGCCGCAAATCGCGATGTGGTGGATGCGTTGCATGCCCGTGTCGTGACGACAGGCGTTGCTGTCGAAAATCCCGGGCTTCTGGGTCGCGTCGGCGGCGGATACGGCTTCGGTTTTGAGGATCCCGAAGGTCGGGCGTTTGCGGTGGTCACGGACGATATCCGTCACAAGCCTGCTCTCGGCTCGAGCAATCATCCAATCAAGATCGCCCATATCAATTTCAATGACCCGCAACCGGAAAACCTCGTCTCCTTTCTCGCCGATGCCCTCGGCTTTCGCGTCAGTGATCGTGCAGGACGACAAATATTCCTGAATTGCGACAGCCCGGACCACAGTTCGATCGTGGTCTGCGAAGCGCCGTGGCGCACCCTCAACCACCTCTCCTTCGAAATGAAAGATCTCGATGCGGTCATGCGCGGCGCCGGTCGGATGATCGACGCGGGCTATCCGATCGAGTGGGGCCCTGGTCGCCATGGATGTGCGCACAACACCTTCGCCTATTTCGCAGGGCCGGAGGAATTGCCTTTGGAATACACGTCCGACGTTGACCAGATTGACGACAATTACGAGTACCACGGTCCGGAGTACTGGGCCTGGCCACCTGGCCGGCTGGATCATTGGGGCGTGACGCCGCCACACACCGCGCGCTGGAAGCGTCTTCAGGATCTCTACGCCTTTGCGAAGGATGCGTATCATATCAACCCGTATCCGAGGGGGGAGCGGGTGTCGGCGTCAAGCAACCAAAATGCCTGATTGAACCAAGTTACCGTCTGTGGAGGAGGGGCCGGACATGAATGCCCAAACAAGAGTGGATGTCGAGCAAGTGCTCGGCCAGATGCCTGTCGGAGGATACCGCATCGCCGTATTTGCGCTGGCGGTGCTGCTCGCGATGCTCGATGGCATCGACAACGTGACGCTCGGCCTCGTCGCTCCGGCATTGTCCGCCGAGTTGCGAATTCCCAAGACCGACCTCGCTTCCGTTTTCACGGCAACGCTTGTCGGTTTGACCGTCGGAGCAATGGTCTTCGGACCGGCTGGCGACAAGTGGGGACGGCGTCCCGCAACGCTTGCCTGCACGGCCTTCTTCGGCATCTTCACCCTCGCCATCCATTATGCGCAGGGCTTGAACATGCTGATCCTGTTTCGCTTTCTCGCAGGGATCGGCATTGGCGGGTTGCTGCCGAATATCTGCGCCCTGGTATCGGAATATTCGCCGAACAAGCACAGACAGACCGGCGTCCTGGTGGTCAGCGGCGGCATCGCCGCAGGCGCGATGCTCGGCGGTATTCTGGCCTCATTCATCGAGCCGGCATTCGGCTGGAGGTCGCTATTCATGGTCGCGGGCGGCGTAACGATCGTCGCGCTGGTGGTCGCGATTGTCCTTCTGCCGGAATCGATTCGCTTCCTGATCGCCCGCAACCCGGCCCATCCGGACGTGCATCGCCTTCTCAAGCGGGTCTCGCCCGTGGCTGACATGCCGCAGAACGCCCGCTGGATCGTCAGCGAACGACCAACGGCAGGCACTTTCCGGGAACTGTTCGCAGGCGGGATGGCGGTTACCACCATCGTCCTGTGGGTCAGCTACATCCTGATCCTTTCAACGATGTATCTGCTGTTCCAGTGGCTTCCGACCCTGGCGCGGGAATTCGGTTTCTCTCCGGCGATGGCGACTTATGCGTCGACCGTATTCAATCTCGGCGGCATGGTCGGTTCGATCGTCCTCGGACCGATGGCGGCAAGATGGGGCGTCTACAGGGTTTCAGCCATCAACTTTCTGGTCATCATTCCGGGAATGATCGCCCTAGCCTCGTCGCGCGATATGCAGATGCTTCTGCTGTTCAGCTCCTTCGTCACCGGCTGGACGATCATGGGCGGCCTTGGCGTCATCAACGCTCTGACGACGGATGCCTATCCGACCGCAAGCCGTTCGACCGGCCTTGGGTGGGCTAGCGGCGTGGGCCGGCTTGGATCCTCGTTCTCGCCATCCTTCATTGGGTGGCTGATGGTATCCGGCGGGTGGGCAGCCCACGACATCCTGATGCTACCGATCGTGCCGGCGACCATCCTCACGATCGCCGTGGTGACCGTCGGCATGCTCAACCGCAAACAGGCGACAAACGTGAGCGGAATCGCTGCCACGCATATCTAACAAGGAGTATTTGGCGATGCGGTATGTTCAAAAATTGAAATCGGACATCGACGCGGAGGACTCGTCAGAGGGCCGGACTGCCGTCGTCGACTCGCTGAGCGCGATCGGAACATGCCGCATCGACCACATTGTTCTCTCCGCAGCGGCTTCACCTGTCCACCTGCATTCTCCGACCGAGGAAAGGTTGATCTATGTGCTTGCGGGGGCGGCCTCGCTCAAGGAGGGCCCGAATGTATTCCGGCTCGAAGCAAACGATTTCCTGTTCGTACCGAGGTCACGCACCATCGTCGTGATGGCAACCGACAGCTCGGCACGGCTGCTCGACATCCAAGTACCGGTTTCGAGAGAGTGCCTCTCACCCGATGAGGCAAAGGCACCACCCGCCATCAAGGGCCGCGTCGATGAAAATGCATTCTCGGTTCATACCACTCATGGTGCCGAAGGCAGGGCTTTCGATACCCAGACACTTGTCGATCGCAAGATGGGCTCCAAAAACATCAAGGCTTTCGTTTCGCTCGTTCATCCCGGCAGCGGAATGGGACTGCATGTCCACCCGTTTGACCAATTCTATTACGTCCTGCATGGACAGTTGTCTGTGCGTCTCGGCTTCGATACCAGCCGGATGAGCGAAGGCAATATCGTCGTCTTTCCCGCCGGGCTGATCCATAGCAATTCCAACGATGGCGCAGGCCCCGCGCTCTTGCTGACAATCAACGTTCCGGAAGTGCCTGCTGGCACCAAAGGCGCCTACTCCATCGATCTCAACAACTAAAAGCAAAGAGATGAGAATGAACGACTACCAGGTCATCGTTATTGGCTTCGGCCCGTCTGGAGCCATGGCTGCCAACCTCCTTGGCAAAGCCGGTATCACCACACTCTGCGTCGATCGCACCACGGAGGTTTACGACAAGCCCCGCGCGATAGCTCTCGACCATGAAATCATGCGGCTGTTTGACAATATCGGCCTCCGCGAGGACATCGAGGGGCACGTCGCCCCCTTCGATCTCTCGGAACATTTCGGGGTCTCAGGGCAGCTATTGCGCCGTGTCGGGATGGTCGGCGCGCCCTACCCGCTCGGCTATACGCCGACCATGGTCTTTACCCAGCCGCCGGTGGAGAAAGCACTTCGAACCCATGCGGCGCAGTGGTCGAGTGTGACCGTCGCGCTCGGAACAGAAGTCACTGCTGTTTCGAATGTCTCGGACAAGGCCGTCGTCTCATTGCGGGAGTCGGACGGGACCGAACGAAGCGTCTCGGCAGACTACGTAATCGCCTGCGACGGCGCCTCCAGCGAGACCCGTGCGCGGCTCGGCTTGACGCTGGAAGATTTGAATTTCGATGAGCCTTGGGTGGTGGTCGATGTTCTTGTCAATCCGGACAAGCTCAATCGCGTTCCAGTCAACTCGTCGCATTTCTGCAATCCCGAGCGTCCGGTGGCCTACATCGTCGGCCCTCAGAACCACCGGCGCTGGGAGATCATGTTGCGGGAGGATGAAAACCCGCGCGATGTCGAGAAGCAGGAATGGGTATGGAAATTCTTGGACCGTTGGATCACGCCGGACGATGCGACGATCTGGCGCTCGGCCGCCTACCGGTTTCATGCCCTGGTCGCCCAAAAATGGCAAGAAGGGCGCTTCTTTCTGGCCGGTGACGCCGCCCACCAGCAGCCGCCGATCCTTGGTCAGGGTATGTGTCAGGGGATGCGTGACGTCGCCAATCTCTGCTGGAAGATCGAGGCAGCCCTAAAAGACAATGCCCCGTCGGAGCTTCTCGACACCTACGGCAAGGAGCGTCGTGAACACGTTCGCGAACTGATCTTGAAGATCAAGGAGATCGGTGCGGTTCTGTGTGAACGCGATCCAGAAGCCGCAATATGCCGCGACGAGCGTATCCTGCTGGAAAGCGATGGATTGCCGAGGACGATCTTTCGCCAGTCGATCATCCCGCCAATCCGTCAAGGCCTCATCGATTCGACGAGCGGTGCCGGAACCGGCGAGCTCTTTCCGCAGCCGAAAGTGATGTCTCGCGGCAGAGAAGGACTGCTTGACACCATCTGCGGCGGCGGGTGGCGGATGATCGTCGATGCCCGTCGCTTCGGCGCGCTTTCGCCCTCTATCGCCGATAAGGCCCGCCAGCTCGGAATGACCGTACTGTATCTGGGCTCCATCGATGTTCCCTCCGATGGCGAAATCATACCTTTGGTCGAAGACAGCGGTATTCTCGGCCAGTGGTTCGACCAACAGAAGACAAGCGCGGCGATCGTCCGACCGGACCACTATGTCTATTCGGTCGCCACGAGCGAAGAGAGCATCGAACGCCATCTCCACGATTTGGGCGCCCGTTTGCGGCGCGTCATTCCCCAATCGGTCACCGTAGAGCGGGTGGCTTAAGGTTAAATGCCAAACGGGACGCTGCGAAGTTTCCTTTGTTACATGCAGCTCGGAAGAGGAAATGTCGAAGAGGAAAATGCAGGCTCAATGATCGAGCCAAGGATGGCGTGGAAGGTATATTTCGCCAGCCCCTCAGAATCGCCATGCGGCAACCCTTGACTGCAAAGTCTGTGTTATATGTCAATGCGCCGTTCGCAGGTCATCCCAGGCGCCGACGACATTAAAGTCGTGATTGCGCCGATCTTTGAAGTCACGATCGCGATGCCCAGCCGAGGCGTTGTCACGTTGTTTGGTTGAGTACGCATGACGTGCTTTCCCTTGAACTCAGACAGCTGCTGCGGTCACAGCTTTCAACTGCGCCATTGCACGAATTCGATGAATGTGGGTGTCCAGGGCTGAGCGTTTACGGTGCGGGGCGACGAAGAGATTTCTGACCGCGGAAAAGACCGAGATGAAACGTTGCAAGCCTTCGAAAGATCGGAAACCCTGCATCACCTGCTCTCGTTTTCGGAGCGGCAGATGGGAGTTTTCCGCGCGATTGTTCAGGCCTTTGTGCGATCGATGTTCGACAGCGGACATCACATCTCGCTTCGCTTACGGCCGCCGATGGAAATCACCACTTCATCCAGGTGCCAGACATCTTTTCGGGACGGCTTCTTTCTGCGCAACCGCGTGGCGTATGCCGCTCCGAATTCCCCCCAACCTGCGCGACGCGACAAAGCGAAGCGCGGCAGTAACCACTTGGACAGATGACGGACCGATCAGTTTGCGGCGTCCGTAATACTGACGGAGCCCGAGATGGAAGCGCTTGCGCCGCTCGCATCCTCGGTCCAAGGCGTGAGCGTGTAACTTTGGCAGGCAGCGCTGCCGGTGACGGCGCTTGTTGCGCGCATGCCCGGACCGGCCTCTCAGCGAGGCAGGTGCCGCCAGATGCCGGCGCAACAGGGCCAGCTTCTATTTCCCGATGCCGCAACGATGGATGGAGGGCTCACATGAGCATCGACGGCGCATGATGATCACGGGGTCACAAAGCTGAAACGAGCGGGGCGAGACATTATTCAACAGCCTGGCCAGCAGTCGTTTTGCTGCCTGGTGTCGTGAGGCTTCCATACGATTTCATCGAGAACATACCCGTCGTCCGCGCGGTATCAGGATACAGGTGGTACATGCTGTATTGGATTTAGAGTGAGTCGTCCGATTGACAGCCCGCCATGTCTTCGCTGCGACCTCGCAGACCCAGATCGCGATAGAATCTCAACCCATTGAGTTCAGCACCATATCGGCAGCCAGTACCGCTTTTGAAAAATCTTGACTGTCTCCCGATGGGTCGCAGCCGAGCAATATGCGGAGAACGTCGGCACCAAGAAGACAGTCCACGTACCTGCGAGACAGGATATCGGCATCTCCGGAGAAATGAGGAAACCCGATCCTGATGACTTGCAACGCCAGTTCTTCGAAATGTTGTATGAACGCCTTGTAGGCGAGTGGTAACAGAGCCGGAAAAGAACCTGCCTCGGCGATTACAAGGCGCATCAGTGCGATGCTGTCAGGATGCAGAATCTTGAGACGCATCTCGGTGCCGCTGGTGATCAGCATCTTTCGGACCGGCAAGTGCACGAGACTTTCATAGTATTGCCGCTCATTTTCATCGCGGGCGCGGCAAGCGTCCGTGACCGTTGCCGCAAAGAGGTCCTCCTTGCTTTCTGCAAACCTGTAAAGTGTCATGAGCGAAATAGCAGCGGCTTCAGCGACTGTTTCCATCGTGGTGCCGGCATAACCGGTTCTGATGAAACAGCGTTTGGCTGCTTCGATGATCTCGCTCTTTCGCCTCGCCATAGCCTTGGCCTTGGGGTGACTTTCCGGCCACTCACGCATGCTGTTGACTCCATATGATAGTCTGGACTATCAAATTCATAGTGTTCAATCACGGCGGGGTTTAACACATCCCCCTTGGAGCCAGCATGAACAAGACAACTATTGTCACTTGGACCGGCCAAATCCTGCTTGCCGCGTTTTTCGGCTACGCCGGCTGGACGAAGCTGACGCAGACTCCGGAAGCCATGGCCGCGATGGGCTGGAATTGGACCCTGGAAGTTCCGACCTGGCTGATTACAATGATCGGCTCTGCAGAGAGCTTGGGTGCGATAGGCCTCATTTTACCTGTCGCACTTGGGATCCTCCCTTGGCTGACGACAGTTGCAGCCGCGGGTTTGGCCCTCCTACAATGTGCAGCGATCGCCTTTCATGTCTCTCGACAAGAGTTTTCGGTTCTGTGGCTCAATGTGATTGTCGTCGCGATCATTGCCTTGGTTCTGGCGGTACGCTTACGAACACGAGGCCCTCTTTTTAGACGTCCCGCATAAGCAAGGTCCTTTTTGGTCGAAAAGCTGCCGCCGCATGACAGTTCTCGGAGATTTCCTCCAACCGCCGTTATCTAATCATCGACGGAAGGCCCGATTATGTGGCCTCCCGTTGTCTCCACTCAGGGCCGCACCACGTGCCGCACAGACCGGTGCTTGAGCTAGGCGGCGGCGATCAACATCTCAATAAAGGCGCGAACAGCCGGATTGGTGCGTCGGCTTTGAGGCCAAACCGCAGTGACATTGTGTCTCTCGACGGCAAATTCAGAAAGGATCGGCGTCAACCGCGCGCGCTTGACCCAGGCGGTCGCGGCAAAACTTGTGGCCATTCCTATTCCCGCGCCGGCCGCGACTGCGGTCATGACGCCTTCGCTTGCATCGACAACGATACCCGATGACGGAACGATTTCAACCTCACGCTCCCCTACCCGGAACGGCCATCGAAAAAGCTGGCCGGTGTTTTTGTAACGTAAATTGACCGTCTCGTGCTCCACCAACTCGTCAGGATGCCGCGGAGTACCATGTTCAGCCAAATATTCAGGCGATGCGTAGCAGCACAGCCGATGCGGAGACAGACGCCGCGATAGGAGACGCGAGTCGTCAAGTTCGCCGATGCGGATAGCTAGATCAATGCCTTCAGCGATAAGGTCGATCATCTGATCACTGAGACGCAAGTCAATCGTCACGCTTGGGTACCGCTTCCTGAACTCCGCAAGGGCTGGAGTGATGACATGCAGGCCGATTGGAAGCGACGCTGCAATTTTTAAGTTGCCGGAGGGTGCGGCGCGGGCGGCCTTTGCCACTTGCTCGATTTCTTCTGCATCGCGCAGGAGGCGAAGTGCCCGCTCATGCAATTCTCGCCCCTCGGTGGTCAGCGTCAGCGAGCGTGTCGTGCGGGTGAACAGCGAAACCCCGAGACGTTGTTCAAGGCGCTGGACGCTCTTGCTGACGGCTGAGGGGGAAATAGATAGTGATCGGGCCGCGGCCGTATAGCTTCCCAAAGACCCCGCTTTTGCAAACGCGATGAGACCCGTCAATCTGTCCAAACCGATTTGTTCCGTCATGGAACTACTAAACGGAAATGCAGCCTGATTATCAATATCAGGACTATTCCTTATTTGATTGGAGACAACGGAATTTCACAGACGAGGTTACAATGACTGAGATGATGAAGGCAGTCCGACTGCACGAATTCGGTGGCCCCGATGTTTTAGTTTATGAGGACGCTCCTCGACCCGTGCCAGCGAGTGGCGAAGTGCTCGTCCGTGTCCACGCGGCCAGCCTCAATCCACCGGACTTTTATTTGCGTGACGGCTATCGGGCTCTGCCTCCCGAATGGCGGCCCAATGCAAAATTTCCGCTGATCCTTGGCACCGACGTATCCGGGCTCGTTGCAGCAACGGGCGAACAGGTTACGCAATTCAGTGTTGGGGATGAGGTCTACGCCATGGTCCGCTTCCCGGACGACCTGATGAAAGGGAGTGGCGCTTATGCTGACTATGTGAGCGTGCCCGCATCGGAACTCGCAAAGAAGCCATCGGGGATCGATCACCTCCACGCGGCCGGCGCGCCGATGTCAGCTCTTACAGTCTGGCAGTTCCTCGTGGAGCTTGGCCATGATGCACCCAACCCCTTCCAGCCATTTCCTCATGCCCCGATCCCGCTTGAGGGCAAACGTGTCCTGATCAATGGCGCAGGCGGGGGCGTCCGCCACCTGGCGGTTCAGGTTGCGAAATGGAAGGGTGCCAATGTCACTGCGGTCGCCTCTGGGAAGCACGAGACGCTTCTTCGCGAACTCGGCGCAAGCCAGTTCATCGACTACACCAAGACTTCCATCGAAGCAGTCGGACAGGATTTCTATCTGGTAATGGATGCCGTTGGTGGCCCGAACATTGAACGCTTCTTGAGCGTTATCAGGCCGGGTGGGGCTCTCTTCCTCGTCAATCCGTTGGGCTTCTCCGGCCAGGAGGACGCTGCGAGGCGTGGGATTACCGTCTCATCCACCCAGGTCCGATCAAATGGCGCGCAACTGGCTGAAATCGGTCGATTGCTCGACGACGGCGCAATTCGAGTCGTCATCGACAGCGAGTTTCCATTGGCGGAAGCATCTGCTGCCCATCAGCGCGCTTCGCAAGGGAGCATTCAAGGCAAGATCGTACTCAAGGCGGTTTGATGACGCCAGGTCACATGAGTGCGGTCACCCCACTGAAGGCTCTACAACTAAGGCAGGCATGATGCTGATAGTAACAGGATATATGCACACCGATCCGACTGAGGTTCCGCAATTTCTTGCGGAACTGAAGGTTCTTGCGATCGTGACGAGACAGCGGCCCGGAAACATCTCTTATGATGCGGCACTTGACAATCCCGAGACGGGTAGGCTGCTGATCACGGAACGCTGGGCCGATCAGGAGGCGCTGAGCGCTCATCTTGATGCGGAGGAGACCAAAGCTTTCGTTGCGCGGTGGCAGGGACGCATGCGGGGCGATGTGAGGAAGTTTGACGCTTCGAATGAAAGGGGCTTGCTGGATTGAAGAATTGTCTCGGTCGCCTGGCCGGGCCTGTTCAAGAGGGTATTAGACGTTGACCATGATTGCTCATCCGAGCCCACGGGAGGCCAAAGGACCTGCATCTGCAGCGGAGTTGATCCCACAAGAACACCTACATCGGCCGCTTATTCACTGACATCCCGAACGGTTTTGCGCTACCCGAACAGCCTCGCTTTAGCAGATTGCCCCTTGGCCGACTTTGATTGCATCGAGTTCGCGCATTGCATCCTCGTCAAGCGTCACTGAACCCGCGGCGCAGTTTTCCTCGAGGTGGGCAACGCTACTCGTTCCTGGGATGAGCAATGTATTTTCAGATTGCTTCAGTAGCCAAGCCAAACCGACCTGCGAGGGCGTCGCACCCAACCGATCTGCCACAGCGATCACTTCGGGCTGCTCGGTCACTTTCGGCATGCCCCGAACAGCACCGCCCAACGGGAAAAAAGGAACCCACGCTAAGTTGGTCTCCGCACAAAATCTGAAGACGTCCTCAAACTCCCGGTCCACAAGGCTGTAAGCATTTTGAACGCATGCGATACCGGCCGAAGAGGCCCGGCGCACGATGTCCAAGCTGACGGCGCTTAAACCGATGGTCGCAATTTTCCCTTCTTCGCGCAATGCCACCATCGTGGCGATCTAATCTTCGATGTCGACAAGCTGGTCCCCTTTCGCAATATGTGGACCGATATCAGCGCGACGCAGGTTAACCAAAGGGATCTGCTCCAGGCCGAGACTTTTCAGGTTTCTTTCAACGCTCGCCCGCAATTCCTCGGGTCGCTGAGCGAGCCTGATCGGAGATCCCTGACCCGGATTCGGATCGGCGCCGAGCTTGGTCGCGACCACGACATCGGGTTCGCCTCGAAGCGCATCCCGCAGCACATGATTTACGAAGCCGTCACCGTAGAATTCGGCCGTATCAATATGATTGACGCCGAGCGCGATAGCCCGCTTCACAAGTGCAATTGCAGCTTCGCGATCACCAGAACTATTTCGAAGCTGCATTGCGCCGTATCCCACGCGCGCGACGGAATACCGCGCAAAATTGACAGTTCCACCAAGTGACGTCGGGTGCGAGGTCTGGGTCATACGAGTGTCCTGTGCTAGGAATTACAAAACGGAATGTCCTCCGTTTCCAAATCATTAAACGGAGGCATCTCCATTTGTAAAACCAATTGCGACCCCGGGCAGATGCCGCACGGAACGCGGCGCGGCTCATTGCCGCCGCACGCGATGCGTTTCTGGCTGGCGGAGATAAAGTCCCTCTAGAACGGATCGCCACGATCGCCGGTGTCGGGATCGGCACCCTTCATCGACACTTCCCAAGCAGGGATCATCTGGCGGAGGCCGTCTATCGCTCCGACCTCGACGAACTGATCGCGGGAGTTCCGGAACTTATAAGCAAGACCAGTGCGCTTGAGGCGCTGCAAATATGGCTATCGCGATACATTGATGTCGCGCGAAGCCTCGACCTCAGTCACCTAGAAACGCATAGATGGAGCGCTCGCCTCCTTTATCTCTGCAGGATCTGTCGACGGCTCCATTAGGGACGATGTTCGGTCAGACGATCTCACCGTGGTTCTGTCTGGCGTTGTCGCGGCCGCGAGCTTCTCCGCTGACATAGAGCAGTTACGCCGGCTGTTGGCGATCGTGGCGACAGGGGTCAGGCGGTCCACCATCGACTGACAAATCGCCTAGGGTAAATCGGTCAACCAGAATTATAGGTTATCGATGGTAGTTGATCTGGAGTCGCAAATCCCCTCCCCATTATCTCTCTGAGGCCGAGTTCCCCAACGATCCGCCGCGCCGCCTGCGGCGTGACGTCGAGCATTTTCGCCACCATCCCGGCCGAATGTCGCGTCAGGCTGTATGACGGTCGTTACCTCCTTGATAAGGACGCAACATAGGCCAGCGTGAGCGCAAAACATTCGGACGGCTTCGAGAAAATCGGGAGATCAGCCTAGCCGCCGTCATGCAAATCTAGCCGGAGCGCCTCCTAGGCCATGCCACGCCACGGAACCAGCTTCTTCTCGAGCCAGCGCATGGCAAACTCGAAAACCACTGCGAAGAAGCCTATCACGAAAATGCCCATCAGCACGATGTCGGTACGCAGGAAGTTGGAGGCGTTTAGCACCATCTGGCCGACACCTGTCGAGGCCGCCACCATTTCGGCGGCCACCAGCGTCGTCCAGCCGACGCCCATGCCGATCCTCAGCCCGACCAGAATGTCGGGAAGCGCTGCCGGTAGGATGACGAAGCGGAGAAGCTGAAGGCGACTGGCACCCAGCGCCCGCGCAGCGTTGATCTGGTCGGACGAAGCGGCAAGCACCCCGGCGCGCGCAGCCAGCGCCACCGGCGCGAAACAGGCGAGGAAGATCAGCAGCACCTTGGACGTCTCGCCGATGCCGAACCAGATGATCACCAGCGGCAGGTAGGCGAGCGGTGGCAGCGGCCGGTAAAACTCGATGAAGGGGTCGAGCATGGCGCGAATTGCGGGACTGATGCCCATGGCAAGGCCGACGGGAATGCCGATTAGGGCGGCGAGGACAAAGGCGAAGATGACCCGGAAAAGGCTCATCGCCACATGCTCCGTCAGCGGCGCGCCGTCAATTCTGCCGTCGATCGCGTCTGAAAAAGCCTTCAGCACCGTCTCCGGCTTTGGCAGGAACAACTGCTTCACCAGACCGAGATGAGTTATGATCATCCAGACGGCCAGCATGAACACGACCATCAGCAGACTGATCAGGCCGATCTGCACACCACTGAGCGGACCCGCCCGGCGCCGCGCCCTTGCGGCCTGCTTCCGGACAGGAACAGTTGCCGCGACCGGATGGCTTGTTGGGAGATCGCTCATGCTGCTGCATCCTGTGTCATCCCGTCACCCTTGTGGATGGCGGCAAGCACCTCCTCGCGAACGGCGATGAAGTCGGGCGAAGATTTCACCGCCCGCGCATTGCCGCTGTCGAGGAACCGCCTGCTGAACTCCAGCGGCATGATCCGGGCGATCCGGCCGGGTCGCGGCGTCATGATGATCAGCTTGGTGGCGAGGAAAATAGCTTCCTCGACGTCGTGGGTGATGAAGAAGGCCATCTTGCTGGTCTTGGCCCAGACGCCGAGGATCAATTCCTGCACCTGCTCGCGGGTGAAGGCATCGAGCGCGCCCAGCGGCTCATCCATCAGCAGCATACGCGGATCGGCCGCCAGCGCCCGGGCGATGCCGACACGCTGCTGCATGCCGCCCGAAAGCTCGTAGATCTTCTTGTCGGCAAAACCGTCGAGGCTGACGAGATCGAGCATGTGGCGGGCGCGCTTGAGCCGGTCCGCCCTCGGCATGCCCTGCATGCGCAATCCGAACGCCACGTTCTCGACGACCGACAGCCACGGCATCAATGCGTGGCGCTGGAAAACCACGCCGCGATCGGCACCCGGCCTGGTCACCGGGTTTCCGTCTATCAGGATCGTGCCGTCGGTTACCGGCTGGAAACCGGCGATGCAGGAGAGAAGCGTGGTCTTGCCGCAACCGGAGGCGCCAAGCGCCACCACGAACTCGCCAGGCTCGATATCGAGATCAATGCGCGACAAGGCGACCGTGCCGCTTTCGCCTTCTCCGTAGTGGACGCTGACATTGCGTATCTGAAGCATCATGCCTCACTCCTTGAAAAGACTGCGCCGGACCGACGTGATCGGTCCGGCCTTGGAAAACTCGGCTTACTTGGCAGCCGCCTTCACATATTCGTCGGTGACAAAGGCCGCGTAATCGGGCGCGAGGTCGGTAACACGGCCCTGTTCCTTGAGGAATTCTGACGTCGACTGCAGTGCCTTAGCAGCGCCGCCACCGAGCCATGCGGCAGATGCCTGTTCCTCGAGCGGCAGGAACTTGTAGGCCGCCATGCCGGCCGGAACATCGGCCGGGCTGGCGCCGGTCCATTTGACGACGGCCCGGACTTCGGTCGACTCCGGCGTCCATGAGGCCTTGTTCTTGGCATAGTCGGCATCGGAGGCGGCCAGCAGCTTGACGAATTTCGTCATGAACTCGGCATTGGCACCGGCAAACTCGTCGGTGACGACGATACCGTCAAATGTTGCCTTGCCCTTGACCGCGAAATCGCCGGCACTGGCAATGACAGTGCCGCTTTTTTTGGCGACATCGAGAACCGGCGCCCAGATAAACGTCGCGTCGATATCGCCCCGCTCCCAGGCGGCGGCAATTTCCGGCGGCCGCATGTTGAGCAGCTTGACGTCCTTGGAGGAAATCCCCGCCTCGGAAAGCGCGTACATCAGCTGGTAGTGCGAGGTCGACACGAACGGCACAGCGACCGTCTTGCCCTTCAGGTCGGCGATCGTCTTGATGTTGCTGCCGTTGCGGACGACTAGCTGTTCGGCGTTGGCGATGTCGTCGAGGATCCAGAACAGCTTGATCGGCAGGCCCTGCGACGCAGCCGCCGCAACCGGCGAAGAACCGGCTTCGCCGATATTGACGTCGCCTGACGACATGGCGCGGATGACATCGCCGCCGCCACCGAATTTCACCCACTTGATCTTGTAGCCGGTCTCGGCCTCGAGCTTGCCGGACTCCATCAGGACGCGGATCGGCGTCATCATGTCCTGATAGGCGAATGTGACGCTCTTGTCCGCAGCCGAAGCGGTGACGGACACACCGAACACCACGCTGCACGTCACGGCCGCGGATACAAATGCTTTGCTCAGGCGGTTCATGAACTTCACTCCTAAAAGAGGACCGGATGGATGCCCGTATTAAGCGTGAAGCAATTGCCATGCCGAAAGAGCCAGTTGCAGCCAATTCGCCAGCGATCTGGCCCAGTGGATGCGCACTGGTCCCATCATTGATGTCGTCTGGCCCTGACCCACGCCGTCCCATTTGCCTAGACCGGTGTGCGGATATCGTATGGGAACCGCTCTGGTTCTGGAGGTTTCATGGAAACGCTGGCAATTGCGATGGCAACGATCGGCGCGGGGGCGTTCCGTGGCGTGACCGGCTTCGGGTATGCGATGGTCGCTTCGCTCGGCATTTCCGAAGCATTGATGCTGCCCGCCATCAGCGTGCCTTTCATCCTGCTCAACGACCTGCTGCTGACGGCCTTCACGCTCACGGATCGCAAACATGGCTCGGTCGACTGGGCCGCGGGCCGCATCCTTCTCGTGTCCGGTCTTTGCGGCGCAGTTTGCGGAGGGTTGCTGGCGGCACACCTCGACGGAAACACGGCCCGGATGATGGTCGCGATCGTCGTCGCCCTTGCGGCCTGCGTGGCGATGATCCGCAACCCGCCGCACTGGCTGGCCAGCCAACCATTCGGCATCCTGTTCGGTTTTGCCGTCGGACTGCTGTTGTCGGCCTTTGCTGTCGGCGGGCCACTGGCTGCCGCATGGCTGCTGGCCGGCGGAACGCAGAAACAGCATGTTCGCGGTACACTCGCGGTCTTCTTCGGCGTTATCGACATCGCCAGTCTCGTCAGCCGGTTCTTCATCGGCACGATCGATTGGCAGCTTGTGCAACTGCTTGCCTTCTATTTCCCGCTGACGCTCGCCGGCTTCGGTGTCGGCTTTTTCCTGTCACGCCGGAGATCACCGAACCTCTGGCATAGACTTTCCTCCGGCGGTCTGGTTCTGATCGCCGCCATCGGCCTTGTCCAAGCAATCGGCGCATTCCTTGCCGCTTGATCCCTCGAAAGGAACATATCATGTCGAAAATCGCGCTTATCACCGGCGCCACCTCGGGCTTCGGCCAGGCCATAGCCCGACGTTTCGTGGCCGAAGGCTGGAATGTCGTCGTGACCGGCCGCCGGAAGGACCGTCTCGATCAGCTGGTCATCGAACTGGGAGGAACAGCACGCGCTTTCGGGCTGTGTTTCGACATCCAGGACGAGGCTGCGACGCGCGATGCGATCCAATCATTGCCGTCTGGTTTTCAGGCGATCGATGCGCTCGTCAACAATGCCGGACTGGCGCTCGGCACCGGACCGGCCGACATATGTGATCTCGCCGAATGGAAAACGATGATCGACACCAACATAACCGGTCTCGTCACCATCACCCGGCTTCTTCTGGAAACGCTGGTTGCGCGCCGCGGCCTTGTGGTCAACCTGGCGTCGATCGCTGCCAACTGGCCTTATCCGGGCGGCAATGTCTATGGTGCCAGCAAGGCCTTCGTGCGCCAGTTTTCACTGGGCCTGCGCAGCGATCTGTCGAGCAAGAGCGTTCGGGTAACCTCGATCGAGCCGGGGCTTTCGGAAAGCGAATTCACGCTGGTGCGGACCGGCGGCGACCAGGCATCCTACGACCGGCTGTATCAGGGCGCCAATCCGCTGCAGCCCGAGGACATCGCCGAGACGGTCTACTGGGTCTCCAGCCTGCCGGCGCATGTCAACATCAACAGCCTCGAGATCATGCCCGTCAGCCAGTCCTGGGCGCCCTTCCAGGTCCACCGCGATCAGCCGGCCTGACCGAAATGAACAAGCGGCCGGCAGGTGTTGCCGAGCCCTTGTTCCGACGAACGAGATCGGCAAATCGTCAGCCGAACACTTTTGTCAGTGCCCGATCGACAGCGGAGGTGATTGTGTCGATGTCGGCAGCCGTCGCGATCAAAGCCGGGCTGAAGCACAGCGTGTTGTTCAGGCCCGGCAGCGATCTGTTGGTCGCGCCGATGATCACGCCGTCGGCCATGCAGGCACCGATGACCGCCTGCACCTGCTTTTCCTCGACGGGTATCTTCGACTGCCGGTCGCTGACCAGTTCCGCGCCGCAGAAAAGACCCAAGCCCCGGACGTCGCCGATCACGGCGTGACGCTCCTGCAATTCACGCAGGTTGGCGCGCATGCGTTCACCCATGCGGGTGGTGTTGTCCAACAGGTCTTCCTCTTCGATGATGCGCATGTTTTCGAGCGCCGCCACCGGCCCGGCGACACAGCCGCCAAAGGTCGAGATGTCGCGGAAATAGGACATCGGATCCGACGGGTCGTCCTTGAAGAGGTCGAAAACCTTCTCATTGGTGACGGTGCAGGAAATCGCCGCATAGCCGGAGGCAACACCCTTGGCCATCGTCACGAAATCCGGTTCAATGCCGAAATGCTGGTAACCGAACCATTTTCCGGTCCGGCCGATACCGCAGACAACCTCGTCGATATGAAGGAGAATGTCGTATTTCCGGCAGATCTCCTGCACCCGCGTCCAATACCCTTCGGGCGGAACGATGACGCCGCCACCCGCAGTAACCGGCTCGAGGCAGAGAGCGCCGATCGTCTCCGGCCCCTCCCGCAGGATGACCTCCTCGATGGCATCGGCGGCACGCTCGCCATAATTGGCGATGTCACCGTACTGGCTGCGGTATTCCAGGCAATGCGGCACCTCGAGGAAACCTTCGGGCAACGGCCCGTACTGTTCGCGCCGTTCCGGCTGGCCGGCGGCGGCAAGCGTGCCGAGCGTGGTGCCGTGATAATCGCGTTCGCGATAGAGGATCTTGTACTTCTGCCCGCCGTGATGGCGATGCGAGATCTGCCGCACCATCTTGAAGACCTTCTCGTTGGCCTCCGATCCCGAGTTCGAATAATAGACGCGGCTCATGCCGGGCATCTTCTCGATCAGCTTTTGCGCGAAAAGCGCACCGGCGACAGAGCCGGCGGAATTGGCGAAGTAATTGAGCTTGACCAGTTGATCGCGCACCACGTCGGCAATGCTTTCCCGACCGAAACCGACATTGACTGTCCACACGCCGCCTGAGAGCGCATCCAGATATTCACGCCCGGTCGCATCCCAGACCCGCATGCCGCGGCCCTCGACAAAAATGCGTGGATCGACGGTCTCGAACGTCTTGTGCTGTGTCAGATGGTGCCAGACGTGGGCGCGGTCGGCTTCGATCACGGCCTGAATATCGTTGGGTAATATCGCCGAATTCACGGGGCATCTCCTTGAATGTGGAGTGTTCGAATAACACGCGGTACAGGCCTTGTGACGACGTAACCCGCTTCTGGCACCATCGATTGTCCGTTCTGGACCCACGGCGTCACGGTCCGGTGAGGGTCGTATGGATCGATGCGGACGTGCGGCGTGGCGCTGATGGTGCAGCCGATGGCCGGGGCGGTTCGACGAATGGCGCCAGGCGCGACAACCCCGCTTCGAGGCGGTTTGCCGCGATGGACCCGAATCCGAGCCGGAAGAAACGGCGGCCCCGCGCCGGGTCGTGGAAAAAGATGTCGCCGGCTTCGACGAGGATGCCGGCCTGCCGGGCCGCTTCCATCATGCGTCGGGCATCAAAATCCTTTGGCCCCTCGATCCAGAAACTGGTTGCGCCCTCGCCGCGCGTCACCTTGCAGGAGGGCAGCAGCTGAGGAAGGCATTCGCCGATGATCTGCGCCCTTTGCAGCATCACCGTTCCGGTGCGGTTGAGATGCTGGCGGTAATGCCCCAGCGCGATGAAGTTTGCCAGGGCGCGCTGGTTGTTGGTCGGCGGATGACGCAGCATCAGCCGGCGCAGCACCCGCAGCTCGTCGATCACCGGCCGCGGCGCGACGATGTAGCCTACCCGCAGGCCCGGTGCGAGCACCTTCGAAAAACTGCCGACATAGATCACTCGGCCATCGCTATCCAGGCTCTTCAGCGATGGAATGTCGCCGTCGCTTTCGATCGAAAGATCGGCCTCGTAATCATCCTCTACGATCAGGACGTCGTCGGATCGGGCCGCCTGCAGCAACAGACGGCGGCGCTCGAGCGGCATCACGGAGGTCGTCGGGCACTGATGGCTGACCGTCAGGAAAGCTACGTCGCTGCGCGCGAAATCTGCATCGGGGATCACGCCGTGGCGGTCGAGATTGAGGCAGACCATATTCGATGTCGCAAGGCTGACCATGTTGCGCACATCGGGGTATCCCGGATCCTCGACACTGGCCGTCGTGCGGCGGCCAACCAGCAACTGCACGAGCATCGACAGGGCCTGCTGCGAGCCGATCGTCACGATGATCTCGCCGGCCCCGGCGAAGATACCTCGACGTGGCAGAACCTGGCTGCGCAACTGCTCGACGAGGTCCGGATCGTCGTCGTCAATCATGTCGCCCGCCCAGCCTTGGATCTCCTTGACGCTGGACGCCGCGCGCACGGCTTCGCGCCAGTTGTTGGTCGGGAAGAGCGCCGGATCATATTGCCCGAACAGGAACGGATAGGGATAGTCCATCCAGTCGCGCGGCTTGCAGATCTGCCGCTGGGCCGACGGCTGGATGGCGAACCGCGCCTGCCAATCACCGACGGAGCCCGACGGCTGATTGTTGACCACCGGCGCCGCTCCACCCGCCGCCACATAGATGCCGCTGCGTTCCTTGGAGACCAGGAAACCTTCGTCGGCCAGCAATTGATAGGCGGTGGTCACCGTGTTGCGGGCAACGCCAAGAAGGGCCGCAAGCTGTCTTGTCGATGGCAATCTCGTATTGCGACTGAGCACGCCGGTTTCGATCGCGTTGACGATCATCCGGCGGATCTGCAGGTTGAGAGCCTGCCCATCCTTGTTAAGCGCCCGGAACAGGCGCCGCCATGTGACGTCCGTGACTGTTTGCAGACGCTGGGGTTTTGAAGTCTTCATGACAGATCAAAAGCAAGGAACGGGCCAGTTGCCACCCCTAACGGCCGATGCTCAGCCTGAGGTTATCATCTCTGGCATTAATCGATCGGATCGCTCAAGGCAGCTGCCGTCAAACCATGATCAAAGCGCCTGACGGACACCTTCACACCGTAGTTCGAACGGAAAATTCGTTGGCCGGCGAAAAAATTCGATGACGCTACAGGCTTGCCAACAAAGCATGCCTGATTATGATTTGTGCATAAGAATCAATCGCTGATTTAACAGGCAGCGCCATCAATTCATTGGCCGGCAAAGAAATCTATATCCCATCAAAATTTTTTCGATTGGACAGCAGACGTCAAGGAAGCTGGATTGCGGGAACAACCGAAGCCGCACTTTTCCTCCAACAAACCCGAGGTAGCTGTGACACCTTCCGATTGCCTGACCCCCACCAGACGCAGTGTACTGATCAGCCTCGGCGCCAGCATTGTCGCGCTCACCTTGCCGCAGCGCACGCTGGCCCAGACGCCGACCCCTGTCCTGAAATTCGGCCTCTCGACCTTCCCGCCGACCATCAAGCCCTTCGACAACACCGGCGGCGCTGCCAACACCGTCAAGCTGATGCTGTACCGCGGCCTGATGGGTTACGACGCCAGCGGCACTCTGGTGACGGAACTGGCCGACAGCTTCTCGTGGACCGATCCGACCACTGTCGTTTTCAAGTTGCGCGCGAACGCAGTCTTCCATGACGGCAGCCCGGTGACGTCCGCAGACGTCGCCTTTTCGCTGAACGAGGTCACCAAGGAGGGTTCCACGGCCTATCTGAAGAGCGACCTCAAAATCATCTCGGCAGTTGAGGCGGTGGACGACAAAGCGGTAAAAATCACGCTAAAAGCGCCGAGCGCGATTTTCCTCGACCTGATGGCCAGCTATTGCTGCCCGGTCATTTCGAAGAGGAGCACCGACAGCGAGATCATCGGCGCCGGTCCGTTCACGCTGAAGGGCAGCGAAAAGAACGTCTATATCGAGGTTGCCCGCTTCAAGGACTTCTATCAGGCGGATCAGCCGAAGGTCGACGGCATCCGCTTCGTCGCCTATGCCGACGAAAATCTGCGTTATGCGGCACTCGAAGCAGGCGACGTCGACCTCATCGAATATCTTCCCTGGACCCAGTTCGACGCGGTCGAAGCTTCCAAGGCGCTGAAGATGAAGACCACGCTGGGACCGTTCATGTTCCTGCTGTTCAACGTCACCAGCGGCCCGTTCGCCAATCCAAAGGTGCGCCAGGCAGTCGGCTATGCGATCGAACGGCAGGATGTCGTCGATGCCGCCTTTGCCGGCCGTGGCGAGCCGCTTTTCGGTCTCCCCAACCCCCGAGGGTCCAAATTCGATCTGGCCGATCCGGCCCATGAATGGAAATACGACGTCGAGAAAGCCAAGGCACTGCTCGCCGAGGCCGGTTATGCCAACGGCTTCGAATGCCGCCTGCTGGCCACCGCAACCTACGGCATGCATCAGGACACTGCTTCCGTTGTTCAGGCCTATCTTGGCGCCATCGGCATCAATGCGACGCTCCATCTTCCCGACTGGGGCACACGCGTCACGGCGGGCAAGGAAGGCAAATACGACATCGCCGTCCACGGCACGTCGGGCAACTACAATGATCCGGATGCGCTCTGGTCGCTGCTCTATTCCGGCAATCCGTCCTACCTACAGTCCTTCGGCTTCAAGAGCGCCCGCATCGACGGCCTGCTCGAACAGGGCCGCAACCAGGTCGATCCGGACAAGCGTAAGGCGATCTACCAGCAACTGGTCGTCGCCTATTACGAGGAAGTGCCGCAGGTTCCGCTCAACTGGCGCATCCAGGCCTATGCGATGAAGCAGTCGGTCGAAGGGTTCGAACAGTTGCCCGGCTTCCTCAGCGGTTCATCAGGCTACGCACTCGACGAGACCAAATTCGCATAAGGAGCGCTTCATGCTGGCCTTCATCTCTCGTCGCATGGCAGCAGCTGCTGCCATGCTGCTGGTTATCGGCACGATCATCTTCTCGCTTCTCATCATTGTACCGGGCGACCCGGCCGAACTCCTGCTGTCGACGGGCGGCGGCTCCGCTTCCGCGGAAGCCATTGCCAATCTGCGGGCCAATATGGGGCTCGACCAGCCCGTCCTTACTCAATACGTAACCTTCCTCTACAACACGGCACGGCTGGATTTCGGCACATCGATCGTCGATAACGGCTCGATCTCGTCCGTTATCGCTCTGCGCCTGCCGCGCACGCTGGAAATCATCGTCGCCGGTACGATTTTTGCGCTGCTGCTGGCAATTCCGGCAGGCACGGCGGCGGGATTGCGGGCCGGTGGCAAGTTCGACATTGCCACGTCTGCCATCAACGCGCTCTTGACCTCCGTGCCGGGTTTCGTGCTCGGCACCCTGTTCATCTACTTCTTCGCGCAGATCCTGGGCTGGCTGCCGGCCGGCGGTTATGTCGCCTTCGCGACCAATCCCGCTCAACATCTGCAGATGCTGGTCCTGCCCTCGCTGACTGTCGGCCTGCACTTGGCCACGATCGTGTTTCGCATGACGCGGGCCAGCGTTCTCGAAATGCGCGGCCACGACTGGGTGCGCACCGCCGTTGCCAAGGGCCTTCGTCGCAAGCGCGTGGTCCGCCGGCACATCCTCTACAACGCGCTCGGCCCGATCATCACCGTGGTTGGCCTGCAACTCGGTATCCTTCTCGGCTCCACCGTTCTCGTCGAGTTCATCTACAACTGGCCGGGCCTCAGCGGCCTGCTGGTCTCGGCGGTCGAACAGCGGGATTACCCGACGGTTCGCGCCGTCATCCTGACCGTCTCCACCATCTTCATCGGTATCAATCTGGTGATCGATATCCTGTCATCGCTGCTAGATCCGAGGATCCGCCTGCAATGATGTCGGCCCGTAACTTTCCCAAGCGCATGCTCCTGCCAAGCGTCCTGCTGGCAGCACTGATCATCATCCCCTTTTCCGCTCCGCTGATCACCGCTGAAGACCCGATCAAAATCGCCGTCCGCTACCGGCTGGCGGCGCCGGACCTGCAACACTGGCTGGGACGTGACGAATTCGGTCGCGACCGGCTGGCCCGGGTACTTCATGGCGGACAGGTATCGTTGACCGTAGCCTTCGTCGCGACCACCATCGCCTTCATCATCGGCACGTTTTTTGGTCTGATCGGCGCCTATTTCCGCGGCCCCTCAGAATTCATAACAAGCCGGCTATCCGACATCGTCCTCTGTTTTCCGCCCATCCTGCTGGCGCTGCTGGTCGTCACCCTGTTCGGACCGGGGGCAGGCACGCTGGTGGCCGTGCTTTCCGTCCTCTATTTCCCAACTTTTGCGCGCATCACCTTTTCCGAAGCGTTGCGCGTTACCTCGCTCGATTTCGTCGAAGCGTCCCGCGCTCTCGGCACGCCGTCGCGCCGCATCGTGCTCGGCACCATCCTGCCGAATATCGCCGGCCCGTTGTCGGTGCAGTATTCGCTGACGGCCGCAGCGGCGATCACCATCGAAAGCGGTCTGTCCTTCCTCGGCCTCGGCGTCGTACCGCCGGCACCCTCCTGGGGACAGATGATCCGCGGTGCGCGGCAGTTCATGAACCAAGACCCGCTCGGCATCATGATCCCGTGCGCCGCCCTGGTGCTGACGATCTACGCGATCAACTTCTTCTGCGACCGCCTGCGCGACACGCTGGACCCGAAGGGCGCGTCCGGCAGCGGCATGGATGAGGTTTCCAAGCCGCTGGCCTTGGCCGACGCACCGGCCATCAGGGACCCGAACGTGGTTGCCGTCATCAACAAGCTGCGGCTCGAGACCACCCGCTTCGGAACACCTGCGGCCGTTATCGAAGACGTGTCGCTTACACTGCGCGCCAACGAGTGCACGGCCCTTGTCGGCGAAAGCGGATCGGGTAAATCGCTCTCGTCGCTGGCGCTGATGGGCCTCCTGCCTGGTGCGATCCGGCAGGCCTCCGGCACCTTGCAATTGCGACGCAAGACCGGGGAAGTCGTCGACCTCGGCTTTCTGGACGCGCGTACGCTCGAAAATATCCGCGGCAACGACATCGCCATGATCTTCCAGGAACCGATGACCTCGCTCAATCCGATCCACAAGATCAGCGATCAAATGATCGAGGCCATTCAGGCGCATCGGCCGATGTCGAAATCCGACGCCCGCGCCCATGCCATCCAGCTGTTGAAACGCGTCGGCATGAATGACGCCGAACGGCGGATCGACAGCTATCCGGACCAGATGTCGGGCGGCATGCGCCAGCGCGTCATGATTGGCATGGCGCTCACCTGCGAACCGCGCCTGCTGATCGCCGACGAACCGACCACCGCGCTCGACGTGACGATTCAGGCCGAGATCATAGAACTGCTGCAAACCTTGCGCCAGGACCAGGGAAACGGCCTCAGCCTGCTGTTCATCACCCACAATCTCGGCGTCGTCGCCGATATCGCCGACCGCGTGGCAGTGATGTATTCGGGCCAGATCGTCGAGGAAGGTCCCGCCAACCAGATCCTGCGCGATCCGCATCATCCCTATACACGCGCGCTCATCGAAAGCATGCCGTCCTCGCATGAAGGGCTGCACTCCACCGACGGTGACCGGCTTCCGGCAATTTCCGGCACGCCGCCGCTGCCGTCGGCCCGCCCTTCCGGCTGCGCCTTCCGTGACCGCTGTCCGATCGCGATGCCCACCTGCGCCGAAATCCGGCCGGTACTCTATCCAAGCGCCGATGGGGAGCGCGCCGTGCGCTGTCTGCGGGCGCCGGAAGCCCCGGCCGGCCTGATGAAGAACCACCAGACGGAGGCCGCATGACAGCCGCCCCCCTTCTCGACGTCCAGAATCTCGAGAAAAGCTATTCGATCGGACGGACCGGGCTTTTCTCCAAGCGATCCCTGAAAGTGCTGCACGATGTCAGCTTCAGCGTCGCGCCGGGCGAAGTGCTTGGCCTCGTTGGCGAAAGCGGCTCCGGAAAAAGCACGATCGGCCGCGCCATCCTGCGCCTGATCGACTCCCAGAGCGACGTGATGCGTTTTGGCGGGCAGGATCTGAACAGCATCTCGACGGTTCAGATGCGCAGCCTGCGCAAGGAGATGCAGATCATCTTCCAGGACCCCTATGCCAGCCTCAACCCGCGCAAGACCATCCGCGCGGTGCTGTCGGAAGCGCTTGATGCCCATGGGCTGCACAAGGGTGCTGCTCGCGGACCGCGCCTGATCGAACTCGTCACCCTCGTCGGGCTGGACCCGAGCTTTCTCGACCGGCGCCCACACGAATTTTCCGGCGGCCAGCGACAGCGCATCGGCATCGCCCGGGCGCTTGCCGTCGAGCCGAGCTTCATCGTTTGCGATGAGGCCGTGTCGGCGCTGGACGTCTCCATCCAGGCGCAGATTCTAAACCTTCTGGCCGACCTGCGTGCCAAGACCGGCGTCTCGCTGCTGTTCATCAGCCACGACCTTTCGGTGGTACGCTACATTTCCGACCGGGTGATGGTTCTCTATCTCGGCCGCGTCATGGAGGTCGGCCCGGCCGATCAGGTGCATTTCTCACCCAAACATCCCTATACGGCGGCACTTGTCTCGGCCGAGCCTAGTCTGCACCGCGAAAGCCGCCGTATCCGCCTGACCGGCGAGATCCCTTCGCCACTCGCCCTGCCCTCCGGCTGTATCTTCCGCAGCCGCTGCCCCTACGCCCAGCCCGCCTGTGCCGAAACCGTCCCGCCGCTGCAAACGGCTGGCGATCAGCATCAGTCGGCCTGTCTTAGAACTGACATCCTGTAAGGAAATCAACATGCTGACTGAAAAGATCAAGATCGCCGAACTGACCAGCGAAGAAGCCCGCCAGTTCCTCAACGACGACGCCGTTATCCTTTTGCCGATGGGCTCGCTGGAAGACCAGGGCACTCACGCGCCGATGGGCGACTATCTCGCGGCCGAAGCCGTGGCGCTCGACATTGCCCGCGCCGCGCGTGCCGAAGGCGTTCCCACCTTCATTGCCCCGGTGATCCCCTTTGGCGGCGCCGACTATTTCGGCTCCTCGCATGGCGGCATCGCGCTCAGCCAGTCGACGCTCGTCGCCCTCCTGAACGACATGTTTGCCAGCCTGGCCCGCCACGGCCTGACCAAGGTTCTAGTCATCAACGGCCATGGCGGCAATGTCAGCGCGATCAACGAGGTTTCCCTGAAATGGCGCCAGGCCAACGGCATGTTCGTGGCTTCGATGTATCTGTGGCAGATCAGCTATGAACTGCTGAAGGAGATCCTTGGGCCGGAAGCAGCTGCAAAGTCCTCCGGTCACGGCGGCGATCCGCTGACATCGGTCGGCCTGCATTATTACCCCGAAATCCTGCGCATGGATCTCGCCAAGGCGCCACCGAAGGGCCGGAAGGCGATGGGCGTGGATGTCGCGGGTTTTGCCGCGCTTAAATATGCCGGTGCCCGCCTGCAGGCACCGATCGAGGCCATGGAAACGGCGCCCCATGGCGTATGGGGCGGCGATCCGGCCTATTGCTCTGCCGAAACGGGGGCAGAACTGACCGAGCGCCTGGTCAAGATCGGCGCCGGCTTCATCCGCGACCACGTCTCCAAGCGCTTTGCCGCCTGATGACTTACCGTCTGGAATGCGGTGCCGTTGGGCGCCGCATTCCGGAAGAACATCCGCGGCATGCCCCGGGGATTCCTGAAGCGACCCGTTGGGAACTCAGGTCTTGCGAAAGCTGACATACCGCGGATGGGCTGCCACCCATTCCTCCGCAGCCTGTCGGGCCAGCTGAAATATCTGCTCGGTCTGCGCCTTGCGCGCCCTGTTCTGGTGGACGCAGCGGATATCGAGAGGAGCAAGCTGGACCGTGGTCGGGATCTCGACCAGCATTCCGGTGGTGATTTCCGGCTCCAGCGACACCAGAGGCATTGCCGAGGCGCCATAGCCGGCCCTGACCATCTCGCAGATGGTGGCCAGCGAATTGCCGGTGTGGCGGGAATTGGGGCGGCGTTTCGTCTCTTCGATCAGGTCGGCAACAGGCCCGAACAGCGGCGATGTATGCGGGTAGAGTACCAGCGGCAACTCGCGCAGTTCATCCGGTGTCAGAGGCCGGTTGATCTCGCCCACCACATCCGGCCGAGCCACCCAACCGACATGATACTGGACCGAAAAGCTGTCCACGATCTGCGGTAGTCCGGCTTCTCCGGTGACGAACGCCATGTCCAGCGCGCCGGACTTTACCATGGGTCGCAGATCGAGATTCGAGCCGGAATAGAAATCGACCAGCGGCGGGTCCGGCAGGGCGGCAATCTTGTGGCGCAAGGTGACCGCCCATGTCTGGGTGACCATGGAAACCACGCCGATCGTATAACGTCTTTTTTGCTTCGACTTCAGACGGCTGGTCAGCGTCTCACTGAGATTGAGAAAGGTCTCGGCATATTCGGCGACTTCATACCCCTGTTCAGTCAGAGTGAAGTCGGATTGGGCACGATCGACAAGCGGGATGCCCAGACTGTCTTCCAGCCCGGATATCCGCGCTGAAACAGCTGGTTGCGTTAAACCGATATGATCGGCAACGCGCTGATAGCTCTTGAGACGAGTGAGCCAGTAGAAGGCTTCCAGCTGTTTGAAATTCATGATCAGAGCCTAGATCAAAGCGATCAAAAATCTACATAAAGATTTTCTATGAAAGAGACAGGAATTTTTGCTTTGACCTGCGCGCCTGTCCTGCGGTGAATGGAGGCACACCGTGACGCATGAGCCAATGAGGATGCTCCATGAACATTGTCGTTTCGCTGCCCGCCGCAGACAAGACCGAGTGGTGGTGCCAGATGCTGCGCGATCTGATGCCGGACTGGAACGTCTACCCGATCGACAAGGTGCCGGATCCTGATGCGGTCACCTATTCCGTGCTCTGGCGGCCAGCAACCGGCTCCATGAAGCCATTCCGGAACCTGAAGGCCATCGTCTCGCTGGGGGCAGGCATCGATCACGTCCTGGCCGACGAGCAGTTGCCGACACATGTGCCGATCATCCGCACCGTCGGCACCGACCTGACGCAGCGGATGAAGGAATACGTGGCTTTGCATGTCCTGCGCCACCACCGCGAACTTCCCGCCATCCAGGCGAACCAGGCGCGCCAGCTCTGGGAGCAGATCGTCGTGCCACCCGCCACCCAGCGCCGCGTCGGCGTGATGGGCCTGGGCAACCTCGGCGCCGTCGCAGCCGATCTCCTGAAGCAGATCGGCTTCGAGGTCCGCGGCTGGTCGCGATCTCCGAAGGACCTGCCGGGCATACAATGCTTTTCCGGCGCCGAGGGTTTCGGAGCCTTTCTCGAGGGCACGGAAATCCTGGTCTGCCTGCTGCCCTTGACCGAAAGCACGCGAGGCATTCTCAATGCCGACACCTTCAACCGGCTGAAGCGTGGCGCCAGTATCGTCAACGCGGCGCGTGGTCCGCACTTGGTCGACAGCGATCTCGTCGAGGCGCTGAATTCGGGCCAGATCAGCAGCGCGACGCTCGATGTCTTCCATGTCGAACCGCTGCCTAAGACGCATCCGTTCTGGACCAACCCGAAGATCACGGTCACGCCGCACGTGGCGTCGCTGATCGACGCACCGACGGGCAGCAAGATTGTCGCCAAGAACATCAGGACCTTCCAGGAGACCGGAACCGTCGCCGATCTCGCGGATGCCAAACGCGGCTACTAATCCCATAGATTTCATTTTCAGATCCCCCTGACCTTCTGGCCGCCATCGTGACGGCTGGAGGCCTGAATTCATCACAATTCAGTCTCTTAGTTCGGCAATCGGCTAAAAAATCAGGCAATTTTTTCCAAAATTTTTCTGATGTTGGACTTAAGAAAATTCGATTGGACAATGCCGGCCGCAGATCGTTGCATCGTGGGGCAGTGGATCGTTTGAAACGCCCGCCAGCTTCGCCAAGACGGACAGGCCGGGCGAAGAAGGCTCTGGCCGATCCACGCCTCGCCGTGCCGCCTGCCATCCTGGCAGCCACCTCGACAACCGGGCCGCTTCACCCGACAGGAGAATGTGCTGATGATTACCCGTCTTCTTGCCCCCGTCATCTTTGCCGCGCTGATCTCAACCGCCACGCATGCCCAGTCCGCCGATGTTTCGGGGGAGATCACTCTCGCCGCCTATTCCGGGGTCTTTCAGGACAAATACAACGATGCGGTGATCAAGCCATTCCTGGCGAAATATCCCAATGTGAAGGTGAACTATTTCGCCTCCAATGCCTCCTCGGCCATGCTCGGCAACCTGCGCTCGCAGGCCGGCGACCCGCAGACCGACGTGGTGATCTTCGACGTTTCCACCTCGCTGATCGGCGACAAGGAAGGCCTGCTGGCACCGCTGACAAAAACCGACGTTCCAAACCTCGTAGACCTGGTACCGCAGGCCATCGTCAAGGAAGGTTATGGCCCGGCCGTCACCTTCGACAACCTCGTGGTGATCTACAACAAGGAAGCCTTCCCGACCGCCCCCACCTCCCTCGCGGTTCTCTGGGACAAGGCCTATGCCGGCAAGCTGGCCGTCACCTCAATGCCATCCATTCTCGGCTCCGGCCTGATGGTGATGACCTCGGCCATGCTGGGCGAGGACTACACGAAGTCGGTCAAGCAGTCCGCGGCCAAGCTCGCCGAGATGGCGCCGGGCGTGCAGACCTTCGACCCCAAGCCCGATGCCTACACGCTGGTCATCAACGGCACCGATGTGCTGGGCACCGGCTGGAACGCCCGCGGCCAGTATTATGCCGACGAATCCAAGGGCAAGCTTGGCGTGATGCTGCCGAAGGAAGGTACCATTCTGCAGATCAACACGATCAACCTCGTGCAGGGCTCCAAGAATCCGGTCGCCGCCAAAGCCTTCATCGACTATGCGCTGTCGCCCGAGGCACAGGCCGCCTTCACGGAAGCGATGTTCTACGCACCGGTCAATGCCAAGGCCAAGGTCAGCGCCGCCGCCACCGCGCGTACCGTTTCAGGCCAGATCGACAAGACGCTGCCGCTCGATTGGGGCTGGGCTGCCACGAAGTCGGATGAGTGGAACCAGATCTGGAAGCGCCAGATCATCTCAGCCGGCAAGTGAAACAGTAGGACGGACCCATGAAGCTCGCCTCATCGCCCGCCCATATCACCATCGACAAGCTGACCTTCGACTATGGCGGCGAACGCCCGGCCGTCGACGCCTTGTCCTTCGATATCGCCAGGGGCGAATTCATCGGGCTTTTGGGTCCCTCCGGCTGCGGGAAATCCACCACGCTGCGGATGTTCGCGGGGCTTCTCGCCCCGACATCCGGACAGATCATCATGGGCGGCGAGAACATCGTGTCCCGGCCGCCGTGGGAACGCAATCTCGGCCTGGTCTTCCAGTCCTATGCGCTGTTTCCACACATGACAGTGGCCCAGAACGTCGCCTTCGGCCTGCGCTTGCGCAAGGTCGGCAAGGAAGAGAGTGCTTCACGGGTTGCCGAAGCATTGCGAGCGGTTCGGCTCGAAGGGTTTGGCGGCCGCCGTCCCGCCGAGCTTTCGGGCGGGCAGCAGCAGCGTGTCGCGATTGCCCGCGCTATCGTCATCGAGCCGGAAATCCTGCTGCTCGACGAACCCCTGTCGAACCTCGATGCCCGCCTGCGCGACGAGATGCGCTTCGAGATCCGCGATATCCAATCCCGCACCGGCATCACCACCTTGTTCGTCACCCATGACCAGCAGGAAGCGCTGACCATGTGCGACCGGATCGCCGTGATGAACGGCGGCCGGCTCGAGCAGATCGGAACCCCGGTCGAGGTCTATGACAAGGCCGCGACGTCATTCGTTGCCGGCTTCATTGGCCGAGCCAACAGCGTGCCGGCGACCCTCAGTTTCGGAACCGGCGCGCCGCGGCTCGATCACGAAGGCCAGGCGCTGCCCGCGCCAGGCGTCGACGAACTGCCGAAAGACGCCGGTGAAGGCGCAAAAATGTCCGCCATGGTGCGACCGCATGCCATCCAGGTTTCCAGGCCAGATGCCGGCGGACTGACGGCACGCGTCATCCGCAGCGTCTTCGTCGGCAGCGTGATCGAGGTGGAGCTGGAATTGGGCGGCGGCCAGAAGCTGGTGGCCGAACTTAGCCCCGGCAGCGAGGAAGCGCAGCTTGCGCAACCGGGCGCCGATGTGGCACTGAACTGGCGCTCCACAGACATGCGGATCTTTGCCGCATGAACCGCTTCACCGTTCCCGGCACCAGCACGAGAATGACACCCTGGCTGCTTCTCGCGCCGGTTCTGATCGTGCTGGCGATCTCATTCATCGGCCCGATCCTCTGGCTGTTCCGCATGTCGCTGAACATTTCGGATTATGGCGCAATCACCAAGGCGATCAGCCTGCAGACCTATCTCGGCATCCTCCAGGACAGCTATTACCTGGACCTTCTGGGCCGGACGCTGCGCGTATCGATCACATGTTCCGTGGTGGCATTGTTGCTGGCCTATCCGATGGCGCTGTCGCTGTCGCGGATGACGTCGCGCTGGCGCACGCCACTGACCGTGCTCGCCGCATCGCCGCTGCTGATCTCGGCCGTGGTACGGTCCTTCGGCTGGCTGGTGACGCTTGGCGACGCCGGCCCGGTCAACCACCTGCTGCGCATGCTGGGGCTGACGAGCGCGCCACTGCAGATGGTCAACAACTTTTCGGGCGTGATTATCGGCCTGTCGGAAAGCATCATGCCCTACATGTTCCTCACCATCGCGGCCGGGCTGGGCAAGCTCGACAGGCGGCTGGATGATGCCGCCATGTCGCTCGGCGCGCCGCCGCAGAAGGTCTTCTGGCACGTGACGCTGCCGCTCAGCCTGCCGGCCATACTTGCCGCGCTGACGATCGGCTTCGTGCTGTGCGTATCGTCGTTCATCACGCCATCGCTGCTGGGGGGCGGCCGGGTGTTCCTGCTGGCGACCGAAGTCTACGACCTTGCGCTGGTCTCGCTCGACTGGCCGACGGCAGCGGCGCTGTCCTTCCTCATGCTGGCGTTTTTCGTCCTCGCCATGGGGCTGACCGGTCTCGTGCTGCGATTGCTGACCCGGAGGGCATAAGGGCATGACACGTTTCCTCTCCTTCATCTCTCGCACCTATGTCACGCTGGTATTCTGCATCGTGTTCATGCCGATGGCGATCATCCTGGTGATCTCCTTCAGCGCCGACAGCTACCTGTCCTTCCCACCCTCGGGTTGGAGCCTGAAATGGTACGGAACGGTGCTTGGCAATACCAGCTTCATGCAGGGTTTCCGCAACAGCGCCATTATCGCGGGGGTCGTTGCTGCGCTTAGCCTTGCCCTCGGCCTGCCGGCCGCCTATGCGCTGGTGCGGCTGGATTTCCCAGGCCGCGCGCTGATCCGCAGCCTGGTCATCGCACCGCTTGTCTTGCCGGCGATGATGCTGGGCCTGGGCATCTTGATGGTGTTCACGCCGGCCGGCCTTGTCGCCACCTATCCCGGCCTGGTTCTGGCGCATCTGGTGATGACGCTGCCCTTCAGCATCCGCATCCTGCAGACGGCGCTCAGCAATCTCGGCACCGATGTCGACGAGGCAGCGATGACGCTCGGTGCCCGGCCGCTGCAGGTGTTCATGCAGATCACCCTGCCGCGGCTGACGCCCGGCGTGATCGCGTCCAGCGCCATCGCCCTCATCCTGTCCTTCGACGAGATCGTGCTTTCGCTGTTCATCGTCGGGCCGCGGCTGCAGACCTTGCCGGTCGCCCTCTACCGTTATGTCGATGAGCGCACCGACCCCATGGTGGCAGTTCTGGCCGTTCTGATGATCGCGCTTTCGCTTGCCATCGTACTCGTTGTCGAACGCAGCGTCGGTTTCGCCAAGGCCTTTGGCCGCTAACTTTCACGTCACAGATTGGATCCGAAAATGGCTTACAAAATCAATCCGATGCCGGCACAAATCGCCAAGCAGGACCTCGAGCTTCTGGCACAGGTCGAAACCGCGACGCTTGGCCACTGGCGGCATTTCGGCTTCCTACACCGGCAGATCCAGCCGCTGATACCGGGCCGCCGCGTTGTCGGCACCGCCGTCACCATTGCCATTCCCGGACCAGACTCCACCCTGCTGCATCATCTTCTCAGCCTCATCCGCCCGGGCGACTTCGTCATCGTCGACCGGTTGCATGATGACCGCTATGCCTGCTGGGGCGGCGGCGTGACGGTCGGCGCCAAGGCAGCCGGTGCCGTCGGCGCCGTGGTCGATGGCCCTTGCACCGACCTTGAGGAAATCGTCCAGTCGGATTTCCCGATGTGGTGCCGCGGCATCTCGCCGATTACCACCCGCATCTATGACCTCGGCGGCGCGATTAACATACCGGTTTCTGTCGGCAATACCGTGGTCATGCCGGGCGACGCCGTGCTGGCCGATGAGAGCGGCGTCATCGTCCTGCCGCCGGAAGAAGTGGCATCGGAGGCACAGAAAGCCATCGACATCCAGATCCGCGGCAAGGCGCGCGAGGCAAGCGTGCGCGAAACCGGCGTCAAGCTCGGCGATCTGTCGGGTGCGTCCGCCAAAGTTCTGGCAAAGCTCGGCTGATCCATGCTCTCTAGCCGGAGTGTTTGCTCCGGCCAGTTTCCGACGACTGCCATACCCATCGAATTGAGAACGCCATGACCGCTTCCCGTCTGCCATTTACCTGCGAAAAATCCCCCGCCAGTGGTGCTGGTGGCATGGTGGTCACCAACCATCCGCTGGGCTCGGCAGCTGGCTTCGAGATACTGGCGGCAGGCGGCAATGCGGTGGATGCCGCAGTCGCCTCGCTTCTGGCATTGACCGTGGTCGAGCCGATGATGGTCGGCATTGCCGGCGGCGGGCTGTCACATCTGCGAATGGCCGACGGTACGCATGTGGTGATCGACGCGCTTTCTTCGGCGGCAGCGACCATGCACCCGGAAATCTACGAGCCGGTTTCGGACGAGCCGGCGCGCTACATGGACGCCAAGGGGCGGCGCAACATCATCGGCGCATCCTCCGTTGCCGTTCCCGGCAACCTTGCGGGCTGGTGCGACATGCAGTCGCGTTATGGCAAGCTGCCCTTCGCCGATGTCGTCGAACCGGCGATCCGGCTGGCCTCGCGCGGTTTCGCCGTCACCCATTATCTTTCGGGCGCGATTGGCGAGGCAGCCAGCGAGCTTTCGCAGGATAAGGAAATCGCCACGATCCTCATGCCGGGCGGTGCGGCGCCGGCACCAGGCGACCGCCTTGTCATGGGCGATTATGCCGGAAGCCTGCGGCTGATCCAGCGTGAGGGCGCCGCGGCGCTGCATGGCGGTGCGCTTGGCGCGGCGCTGGCCGCGCGAATGTCGACTGGCGGTGATGATGCCGGCTGGGTCACCGAAGCCGACCTGCGTACCTATCGCCCGATCGAGCGCAAGCCGATCATCGGCAGCTATCGCGGCTTCGAGATCGCCGGCCCGCCGCCACCGGCATCTTCCGGCGTACATGTCACCCAGATGCTCAACATGCTCGAGGCCTATGACATCGAGGGCATGGGCTTCGGCAGCCCCGCGTCCCTGCATCTTCTCGTCGAGGTGATCCGCATCGCCTTTGCCGACCGGCGGACCTATTCGGGCGATCCGGCCTTTGTCGACGTGCCGGTCGAGCGGCTGACCTCGAAAGCCTATGCCGCCGAATGCCGCGCCCTGATCCGCCAGGCTGCAAGCCTGCCGGCGCCGAGGGCACCCGGCCATGAAAGCCACGACACCACGCATGTCACCGTTGCCGACCGCGATGGCAACATCGTCACTGCCACGCATACCATCAACGGGCTGTTCGGGGCGCGACTTGCGGTGCCGGGCACCGGCATCATTCCCAACAACTATATGAGCAATTTCGATCCGCATCCCGGCAACGCCTTGTCGGTGGTTCCGGGGAAGCGCGTGCCGACCTCGATGGCGCCGATGATCCTGATGAAGGATGGCGCGCCGGTGTTTGCCCTCGGCCTTCCGGGCGGCCTCAGGATTTTCCCCTCGGCCATGCAGGCGATCGTCAACCTGATCGACCACAAGATGAGCCTGCAGGAAGCTGTGGAAGCTCCCCGCATCTGGACCCAAGGCCAGGAAGTGGAAATCGAGCAGGCCTATGCGCCGCAACAGGCAAAACTCGAGGAACTCGGGCACGAGGTACGGGTGATGCCGCATATCGGCGGCGGCATGAACGCCATCGCCTTTGGCGACACGATGATTGGTGCCGCCTGCTGGCGCGCCGACGGCACGGTGGCAGCACTCGGTGGCGGGCTGGCCCGTCCGGGCGTACGGTTCTGGCCAGACAAGGCGCCGGCAAAGCCCGCATCAAACCGATGAAGTTCGATCCCATAAAAGCGCATTGATAGCCGCCGGACGGCGCGAGACTGCTGGCAGCCGGCAAATTCAGCACCACATCTTCATGGTCCACTATCGAAAAACGACGTTCAGACATTTGATGCCTCTGGCATCCGGAGAAGGCCCCCAATGACACAACACTACATGCTCTTGACGGGTGCCAGCCGGGGTATCGGCCACGCCACGGTCAAACTGTTTTTAGAAAAGGGCTGGCGCGTTCTGACCGTTTCAAGGCAACCTTTCTCCGAGGAGTGCCGCTGGCCGTCAGCCCGCGAAAGCCATATCCAGGCCGATCTGGCCGATCTCACGCAAATTGACAAGCTGGTGGCAGAAGTGCGCGAGCGGTTGGACGGGGCAGCCCTGCACGCGCTGGTCAACAACGCCGGCATTTCTCCGAAAGGTCCCGGTGGCACGCGGCTGGGCGTCATCGCTTCCGACGCGCTGACGTGGACGACGGTCCTCAACGTCAATCTCGTCTCGATCGCCCTGCTTGCCCGAGCATTGCTGCCCGAACTGGAGGCGGCGAAGGGATCGATCGTAAACGTGACATCGATTGCCGGATCGCGCGTACACCCCTTTGCCGGCGTCGCCTATGCTGCCTCCAAGGCTGGTCTGGCAGCTCTGACGCGCGAGATCGCCCACGAGTTCGGCCCGCATGGCGTTCGCGCGAATGCCATTGCACCAGGTGAAATCGCAACCTCGATCCTGTCTCTCGGTACCGATCAGCTGGTGGAAGCAACCGTTCCCATGAAAAGGCTCGGTACGCCGCGGGAAGTCGCCGAAACCATCCACTTCCTGTGCAGCGAGACATCCGCCTACATCAATGGCGCGGAAATCCACATCAATGGCGGACAGCACGTCTGATCCCGCAAGAACTCCCTGCGATCCCACCGCTTGCTGGCCATAACGTGCGAGTGCGCTACCGTCGACGACGCCTGCGGCTAGCTGACAGGGCCTAAATGCCAACCTTTGGCCCTGTCCACGGCCTGGGAAAATCGTGATAGCCGCGCGGGCGCGTCACACGGGTTTGGCTCGATAATCTGCGATGGTGCCGGCGTGGAGAGCGTTTCGCCAAGCGCACGGGCCGCAAGTTGGGCCGTGCCGTAGGCAGTCAGTTCGTCGACACTCGGAATGACGACTGTGCAACCCGTCGTGTCGGCGAGAAACTGGCATAGGTAACGCGAACGGCTGACGCCACCGTCCACCGAGATCCGGGTTGCCGGCGCATCCGATGCCATGGCCGCCACGATTTCGCTGGCACGCAAGGCGATGCCCTCGATCAGCGCCTGTTGCATGTCCTGTCGCGTCGTTGCGCCGGTCATGCCGATGAAAAGCCCGGCGGCACTGTCATCCCAATGCGGGCTGCCAAGCCCCGCCAGCGCCGGCACGAAAGCCAGGCCGCGGTCGATGGCCGGTCCTGCCTCGAAAGCATTGAGTTCCGACGGGGCATTCAGCAGCCCGATCCTTTGCGCCCAGTTGATCGCCGCACCGGCTGCATGGACACCGCCATCCGTGGCATAACTTGTCTCGCCGCCGATCGACCAGGCGACGGTCGGCAGCAGGCCGTTTTGGCCATCCAGGCGCAGGTGCGGGCCGGTCAGCGACAGCGCGAACGCACCGGTACCGAAGGTGATCTTGGTATCGCCGGCTACCCGGCAACCATGGCCGTAAAGGGCAGCCTGCTGGTCGACCACCGAGGCCGTCAGCGGCGTGCCATCGATGCCACCGAAATCGCCGACGGTCGGCAGAATGGGCGGCAGGCACTCGATCGGCACGCCAAAAAGCTGGCAGAGCGTACTGTCCCACTGGCCGGTCGCGATATTCATCAAGGCGGTGCGCGAAGCGGTGGTGATGTCGGTCGCAGCGCGTCCGGTCAGGCGCTGCAGGAAGAACGCATCCGTGGTGCCGAGCATCAATCTGCCGGCACGCCGGGCAGCTTTGACCTCGTCATTGTTCTCCAGCAGCCAGGCCAGTTTGCAAGCCGAGAAATAAGGGCTGAGCGGCAGGCCGGACAGCGCCTTGATCTCGGCTTCCGCATGGGAAAGAGCGGCAACCTGCGCGGCGGTGCGACGATCCTGCCAGACGATGACGGGAGAGAGCGGCCTGCCATCAATCGCATCCCAGGCAAGACAGCTTTCACCCTGATTGGACAGACCGATCGCGGTGGCTTCGCCGGCGGCAGAAAGTGCGGCGCAAAGATTGGCGAGCAGTTCCTCCGGATCATGTTCGACCCGATCCGTGCCGGAAAAATGCTGCTTGTGCGTGGCGGAAAAAACGATACTGGCGTCGCCATCGGCCGTGACCCGCAGGGCGCGTGTCGATGTGGTGCCCTGATCGAGGGCGAGGAAAATGCTCATGGTCGTGGCTCCAGTCGCAGCTGAAGATCGCTGCTATCGACGGCAAGGTTCAGCCCCGCCAGAGAAAAGCGGATCGGCTTCTGCGGCGCGGTATTGACGCTTTGGGTGCGCAGGACCGTACCGCTGCCGTCCGAGAGGATCAATCGGCCGTGCGCGGCCCCGATAGCGCGTATGTTCAGAGCCGGCACAGTGCCCCTGCCTTCGAGCGTCAGTCGCTGCGGAACCACATATTTCAGCCTTGCGCCAGCGATGATGCGACGGCCGAGAGTTTTATCGGGTTCGGCATCTCTCCCGTTCGCAAGTTCGGCGGCAATCACGCGGGCCACGCGACGGCCCTCGTCCCAGCAATGGCCAGCCGTCTCGATCGGGTGAACCATGTTGCCGGCGGCAAAGATGCTGGGGTCGGAGCTGCGACCATGCTCGTCGATCACCGGGCCTCCGGTTCCGAGATCGAGCGCAAGGGCGCTTGCCTCAGCCAGTGCCGCCTCCGGGACGAAGCGGCCGGAAAAGATCAGCCCGTCGCAATCCAGCACCGTTTCCTTGCCGTCAGCCAAGCGCAAACGCACGGATGTCACCCGCGGGCTGCCTTCGATGGCGAGCACCTGCGCACCGGCCAAGACCGGCACGCCGAGCACTCGCGGCAGCGCAAAAAATGCCGGGCGAGCCTGCACCTCGTGCTCCGTCTCCACCATGGCGACGGGCAGGATTCCGTGGCTTCGACAGGTGAGAATCGCCGACAGCGACACCAGTTCGCTGCCGACGATGACTGGGCGCCGAAACGGAATACGCCCCTCCTGGTAGACGAAAGCCTGAAGCGCTGCCGTATTCATCACGCCAAGCGGCCGCACGCCCGGCACCAGCAACTGCGCGCGGGTCGTCTCGCGGGCCCCCGTGGCGATCAGGATGCGGGCGGCCTGGATGGCCTGGATGCCGGCGGGGCTGGCGACCGTCAGCAGGCCGTCTGGACCCGTATGGACGACCGTATATTTCGCCAGGATCGTCACACCGGCCGCCACGGCCGCGCCCGCTAGGCGACGGGCATAAGCCTTGCCCGTGAGGATGCGGCCGAACTCGCGCATGCCGAAGGGTGGATGGCCACAATGGCGGGGGATGCCACCGACCTCGGTACCACGCTCGAAGAGTGCGACTTTGGCCACGCCCCGGCGTTTCAGCTCGATGGCGGCAGACAAGCCGGCTGGGCCACCGCCGACGATTGCGACGTCATACGTCTCCGCGCTCATGGGTCGACCTCCGGTGCGATCGGCACGGACAACCGGCCCTCCGTCAGGCTCGCCAGACGGGCCAGGCAGTTGAACCCCTGACATCGCCCCATGGCGCAACGCGTACGCCGACGCAGCCCGCCAAAATCTCCGGGCGGCAAGGGGCTGCCAAGCGCAGCCTCAATCTCTCGACCGGTCACCATTTCGCAATGACAGACGATGCCGTCATGCCCGGGCGTCTGCCAGTCACGCGGCAGGTGCTCGGCCAGATTGGGCAGCAGGAAGGTCGGCGGCGCTGCGGACCGCTCGCCGCCCACAGTCCGGCTTTGTGCCCATAGCCCATGGACATGACGGGCAATACCCAGCGCGGCGGTCAGGCCGGTGGAGCGTATGCCTCCGGCGCAGAAATAGCCCTTTTCCGGAAGGCAGTGGACCCGGTAGTGCTTTTCCTCGGAAGCCGGTCGCAAGCCGGCATAAACGGCCGTCACTTGGGCCTGCGCCAGCGCCGGCACAAGCTCGACGGCCTTGGCGATCAGCATGTCGAGTTCCGGCCGGGTGACGTCCGGGCGCTCGCGCTCTTCCTGTTCCTCCGCCGTCGGTCCGACCAGCAGGTTGCCGAAGATCGTTCGCGTCAGCACCACACCCTTGGTGCGGGCCGTCGGCACCGGCAGCAGGATCGTTCGCAGATGCCTGGCAGCAGCCTTGTCGAACACCACGAACTGCCCCTTTCGCGGACGAATCTCGAACTGCGCCTCGCCGAGCAACATCCGCTCGACGCTATCGCCCTGAATACCCGCAGAGTTGATGACGCTACGCGCGGTCAGCGTGCCGGTGGGCGTCTCCAGGTGCCACAGGTCGCCATCGAAACGGGCCGACAACAGCCTGGCATTGAACTGAAACCGGGCGCCCAATGCCTTGGCCTGCATCGCATAGGCCAATGGCGCCGACCAGGGATCAATGATGATCTCGCGTGGCACCAGCAGTGCGGCGCGCACATGTGTCCCCAATGCCGGCTCGCGGGCAAGCACTTCGGCGCGGCCGAGAAGCCGGGCATCGGCAACGCCGTTCAAGAGCGCTTGGTCCAGCAATTCGGGAAGCCTGCCCTCCTCGCTGTCGTCCCATGCGGCAACCATCGCGCCAGTCTCCAGGATAGGCAGGTTGAAACTCTCGCGGATCTGCATGTACTCGTCGTAACCCGACTGCATGCATTGCAGCTCGGTGCTGCCGGGCGGCGCATCGAAACCGGTATGCAGGATGGCGCTGTTGGCTTTCGATGCACCGGACAGGATATCGGGTGCCCGCTCTAGAACGACGACACTTGCCCCTTCCAACGAAAAGCGGCGCGCCATGGCGCAGCCGACGACGCCTGCACCGATAATGACTGCATCCACAAGATCGCCGAAAGCAGTCAAAAGCGTACTCCGTTGCTATCGAGCAACCGCCATATCGACGGTTAGGTGAACAGGTCCCCTATGCTTACCGCGACACCGATCTTTTGACGAGCCAAAATTGTACGTTCGGTCATCTTAGTGACTGAATGCGTTATTTTATAGCCTAAACAATCATGCTAGTGGAGAGCGAGGCGGTTCGATTTCGAGACCGGTGCGGCAGGCGCTGTATCGTCCCGGTCACCGCACGAAAAATGGCATGGGGCCTATGGCCGACAATTTTCTGCGCTAAGGTAACGAACGTGAAGTCTCCAGCCCTCCTGCAATCCGCGGACTACAGCGCATTTGTGAAAACCCTGAAATCGAGGGGTTTCCGTGGCGAAGCGACCATCACCGCATCTGACCGCGTCGTGCTGGCAACCGACAACTCCATCTACCAGCTTCTGCCGGATGCCGTGGCCTGGCCGATGGACGAGCAGGATCTCGTGCTGATCGCACGGCTGCTTGACGAACCGCGTTTCCACGGCATCGTCCTGCGCCCCCGCGGCGGCGGCACGGGCACCAACGGCCAGTCGCTCGGCAACGGACTTGTGGTCGACTGCTCGCGCCACATGACCGGGATCCTTGAGATCAACGCTAAACAAGGCTGGGTGCGGGTCCAGCCCGGGGTAATCAAGGACCAGTTGAACGCAGCGCTGAAACCGATCGGCCTGTTCTTTGCTCCGGAATTGTCGACGTCGTCTCGCGCGACGCTCGGCGGCATGATCTCCACCGATGCCTGCGGACAGGGATCCTGCGTCTATGGCAAGACCTCCAACCATGTCCTCAACCTGCGTGCGGTGCTGGTCGGCGGCGAGATCCTGGAAACCCGCCGGGCGCCGCTAGATCGGACGATCATGGGCCGTGCCGGTGAGGTACTCGCCTGTCTCGACGACATCTCGGCCAGCCAGGCGGACTTGATCGCGGCGCGTTTCCCAAAACTCAACCGATCGCTGACCGGGTACGATCTCGCCCATATCCGTGACGGCGACACGATCGATCCGGCGGCGGTGCTGTGCGGCTCGGAAGGTACGCTCGCGCTGATTGCCGAGGCGAGGTTGAATGTCCTGCCGATCCCAAAAGCCGCGGCGCTGATCCTGATCTTCTACCCCGATTTCCAGTCGGCGCTGCGGGACGCGCGCGAAATGGCCGTGCTCGGCGCCACGGCGGTCGAAACCATCGACAGCCGCGTGCTCGGCCTGGCACGCGAGGAGCCTACCTTTTCCGCCGTCGCACACCTCTTCCCGCAGGCGGGTGCTCAAGGGGTCAACATCGTCGAATTCACCGACGACGACCCGGCAACGCTTTCAGAACGGGTCATAACGCTGGTGGCACAGCTCGCAAGCACGCCCGAGCGGCTGGCGATGACGGTCGCCAGCGGCCGCGAGGTCGAGCTGGTCTGGGTGCTGCGCAAGACGGCCGTCGGGCTACTCGGACGTGCGATCGGCGACAAGCGGCCGATCCCCTTCGTCGAGGACTGCGCCGTTCCCCCTGAGAATCTCGAGCCCTTCATTGCCGGTTTCCGGGCAATCCTCGATCGCGAGGGACTGACCTACGGCATGTTCGGCCATGTCGATGCCGGCGTCCTGCATGTGCGGCCAGCGATCGACCTTACCGATCCCGCCCAGGAACCACTCATCCGCCGCATTACCGAAGCGGTCGAGGCGCTGGCGCGCAGTCATGGCGGCCTTCTCTGGGGCGAGCATGGCAAGGGCGTGCGTTCCGAATTCGTGCCCGAGGTTTTTGGGCCGCTCTACCCGTCACTGCAGCGGATCAAGGCGGCCTTCGATCCGCGCAACCAGATGAACCCCGGCAAGATCGCCACGCCCGACAATGGCTCCTTGTGGAAGATCGACGGGGTGCCCCTGCGCGGCCAGAACGACCGCACCGTCCCGGCCAACCTGCGCAACGAATACGCCTCCGCATTCGGCTGCAACGGCAATGGCGCCTGCTTCAACCGCACGCTCGACGACGTCATGTGTCCCTCCTACAAGGTCACCGGCGATCGGCGCCACTCGCCGAAAGGGCGCGTCGGGCTGGTGCGCGAATGGCTGCGGCAGGGCGGGCCGGACGGTCGCGCCGATCCGCAGTTCGAGATCGAGGTCAAGCAGGCGATCGACGGCTGTCTCAGTTGCGGCGCCTGCGCCAGCCAATGTCCGGTGCGTGTCGATGTTCCCTCGATCCGGTCGCTGTTTCTCGACAGCTTTTATCGCCGCCATCGCCGGCCCCTGCGTGACACCGCACTCGCCCATCTGGAAGGATTGCTGCCGCTTGCCGCAAAATTCCGATGGGGTTTCAATCTGATGACCGACGGCCCCGGCGCGGCATTGATGGCCGCGATCGGCCTGACGGCGCTGCCGAGCATGCCGAAACAGGCCCGAGACCTTCGATGGCTGAGACAGACCGATATCGCCCGGCTCGACCCAAAGGTCGACGTGGTTCTGGTGCCTGACGCTTTCACCCAGTTTTTCGAGCCGCAGGTCGTCGCGGATCTCGACGTCGTACTGGCCCGCCTGCAGAAAAAACTTTGGCTGGCGCCCTACCGGCCTTCCGGCAAGGCTCGCAAGGTTCTCGGGCGGCTGGCAGGGTTTTCACGCCAGGCGGAAAAACAGAAGAACAGCCTCAAGGCGATAGCCGCGACCGGCGTGCCGCTGATGGGGCTCGAACCGCCGGTGACGCTCTCCTATCGCACCGACTATCCGGACGACATGCCGGCAGTAGCGCTGCCGCAGCAGATGCTCGCGCCCCTGATTGCCGCATTGCCGGCCCGAACGTCAGAGATGGCGGTGCGGCTTTTGCCGCATTGCAGCGAACTGGTTCTGGGTGCCGGAGCCACCGCAGAATGGCGCATTATTTTCGATCGCCTCGGCATCAAGCTCGACATGCCTGCCACCGGCTGCTGTGGCATGGCGGGGATGTGGGGGCATGAGGCCACCAATCGAACCAAGTCCAATGAAATCTTCGGACACAGCTGGAAGGCTGCGACGGCGCCCGGCGCCGACGCCATTCTCGCAACGGGCTTTTCGTGCCGATGTCAGACCAAACATATGACCGGCACCGAGTTGCAGCATCCGGTCTCGCTGCTGCGGCAGTTACTGGAAGCACCTACACGTTGAAGGAATAGGCGATGAAACCGGCAGCCAGGCGGGAGGAAATTCTCCGGCTTCTCGATGAGACCGGCGAAGTCACGGTCGAGGATCTGGCAGAACGTTTTGATGCGTCCCGCGAGACCATCAGGCGTGATCTGTCGGATCTCGACACGGGCGGTCACATCCGCAAATTTCACGGCGGCGCGCGTGCCTTAATATTCAAGGATTCCTCGCTGTACGAGAGCGAGTTCGACGCGCGCATGAAGGAACGGAAGGCGGAAAAAGCCGCCATCGCCCGACAGGCCGCATCCCTGTTCGCGGAGGGCTCAGTGCTGTTCATCGACACTGGTTCGACCACGATCGCTTTTGCCGAGGCTCTGGCGAGGCGGCGCAATATGACGGTGATCACCAATTCTCCGCAGATCGCCCGGATTCTGGCGCAGGCGGAGATGCGCCACCGAGTCTATTTAGTCGGCGGCGAAGTGGCCGCAGAAGGCCGTGAGACATTGGGGGCGATGGCAGTCGCGCAGATCGCTTATTTTAAGGCCGAGCACGTCGTTCTGACCGTCGGTGCAATCACCACCTCCGCCCTTATGGACTACGACCTGCGGGAAACCGAGATGGCACGCGCCATGATTGCACAGGCGCAGAGCGTAACCGTTCTAGCCGATCATAACAAACTAGGTCGTCCGGCCGTCTTCGAGGTGGCGGCCTTGAAAGAGGTGACGCGGCTCGTCACTGACAGCCCTCCCACTCTAGAAATGGCTACGGCACTTGCTGCAGCTGGTGTCGATGTGATCCTGGCCCGTTCAGCTGCCTCCTAGCGGGACAAGACTATGTCGCGTTCTGCACTTAACCGAAATGCCGTTCGACCAAATGATCTACGCCTCCCACCGCGACGGGCTTGCCGTCGACGCAGATTTCTCGCTTCCGGCAGAACGAGTCGTCCGGTCTCTCTACCGGATCATCGAACGGCGAGGCAGGCCTGATGTCGTTCGGGTGGACAATGGCCCAGAATATCTCAGCGGCACGCTCTGGACGTAGGCGGTAAAGCGCAACATCATCCGGGCTGGCATCGTCAACTTAACGACGCATGGACTAGGATGCTCGGCCATGACTGACCGAGATCCTCTTTACCGCCGCCATCGTTTTCCCGCCGAAATCATCGGCCATGCCGTATGGCTCT
>NZ_JAGIPG010000008.1 GCF_017877055.1 Neorhizobium galegae
GGGGCTGCGGCCTCAGGATGATCCGGAGACCCCCGAATTTTTCCTTGATTTGCCGCAGGTAAAAACGACGGTGCCAAGCAGTCGTAGCAAGATGAGCATCGACACGCTCCAGGTACTCGATCACGAGCGGATACCAGCCTTGACCTACACCCAGGAAGATTTCCCAGTCCTTCTCCTCCCATGTCGGATCGCAGAGCGCAGCGAAGCGCGTCCGGATCACCGTCAGCATTTCCTCATGCGTCATCCTCGCCTCCCGCGAAAGGATCGAGGCCGACTTCCTGGCAGTAGGACAGGTAGAAGTCATGGGCCTGTTCCCTCGTCACGATCCTCCGGCCGAGCATCACCAGGAGCGTGGATTCGAACTGGCCGACGCGCATGATCTTCGGGCCGAACAGCTCACGCATCTGCTCGATATACGAGGGATGGCCTGGCTTGATCACGACCACATGATGCTTCTCGATCAGGTCCCAGATGCGGCTTTCACATGGTCCCATGCGAGAGACCAAAGCATAGTAGTTGTTCTGGGTCTCAGCCCACTGCGGTTCGTCGGCCATGTCCATGCGGACAAGCTTCGAGGTGTAGATCACCTTGCCATCGTCGAGGCGCGGGTGATCGTGAACGACACCCGTCAGCATGTGGTCCTCGCGACCGTAACCGACGACCCGCCAACGATTGAGGGAAGGGGCGTTCGCCAGCTGCTCAAACGTCGGGGCAGGGTTCAAAATATCAGCCATCATGGGCGACCTCCGGGAGCTTCGGGAAGGATAGGGCGATCAGTTTCGGTGAAACCCAAGCGAACGACCAACGCCGACATCAACCCATCGAGTTCCTTTTCGAGGTGAGGGGTAGTGTCGCAATCGTAATCGACCTCATAGCCGGGATTCCAGTCGACGCAGTCTTTCAGGACGAAGCCGACCTCCATCGAAGCCGCGATTTTCAAGGTCTGCTGCAGAATATAGAACTGGCGGCTGGTCAGGCGGATCACACACCCCTCATCAATGAGGGTGCCAAAGATCGTCCGAGCGCGGTCAGTCCAGTCCTGGATATACGGGCGAGTGTCAGCAAGCTCTTCGGCCGTGCTGCAAAATTCAGTGATCTCCATCCCAACAATCAGTTCGTAGCCAGGAATGTAGATAGGTCTCATGACCAGCAGACCCTCATCGAAAGCAAGCTTGATGTGGATGTATCCGGCCTGATCCCACTCGCGCACTTTGGCAGCGATCTTTCCGAGGTAGTCGAACGCGATCTTCCGGATGTCTTCCGGCATCGAACGGTCGAGGGCAGGGGGGCCGTCTCGGAACAGGAAAGCGAGATCGGCCCAACGTGCTTTCTCTTGTTCGACCTGGACGGCGGCCGAGGATAGGTGCTCCTCACAGAAGAAGCCAGCTTGAGCCCCCTCAGTCGCTCCTGGCAGCGTTTCGACACCTGGAAGGCCACAGACCTCACAGAGCGACTGCGAGGCCAGCAGGAGCGCCTCCTGTGCCCTCACGAGTGCCAGAGCACTCTCGCCTGTCCAATTGAACTGACAGGGGGCGACAAAGGCCTGCAGGCCATAGGGCATCCGCTCAAATCGGACGATCACGCAGTCCGCAAGATCGCCAATGTCCTTGAGCTGGGAGAGGAAATGATCGACGGCATGAAACCAACCATCCGGAAGCGTTGAAACGCTCGGATCGAAGTACCACGGATAGCGCGTCCGCAAGGTTTCGATCTTATCTGCTTTCATGACGATCTCCGGAATGAGAGGAAATGAAAAAGGGGAAAGCGTGAGCCTCCCCCTTCGAGCGATCCAGGGCAGGGCAGTAATTATTTCCAGAGGTTCTTGGTGGACTGCTCCGCCGAGATTCGAACGGAAGAAGGCTGCTCATATTGATCAGCGTAATTGGCGCACCAGGCGCGGTGGCGAAAGACGACGTAGCGGTCGAAGAAATTCATTTTGAACCAGCTAGGGCAGAGGTCACCATGAATCTCATTTCGCGTGGCGATCTCACGAGCGCTCGGCTGTTGGTTGAACAGATAGATGCTAGGCGACAGGCAGATGCCGATTACGATAAGATGACCGAAAACAGCACCATATCGCCGGTATTGAAACTGCCGGTACATGGAGTGTGCAAAGACCATGGCAACAAGCGCAGCGCCGATGCAAAAGAACATCTCGTTGTCGGGCTTGGTGCCGTAAAGGAGGAGCCCACAACCAGCCAAGATGACCAGGCCAGCCTTAGAGGAGAAGACCGTCAATACTTTAGGATCAACAGGTGCGTGCTGCATGGTCACTTCCAAATCTGATTGCTGGAGACGGCTTCCGCTGAAGCTTTCGGCTGGCCCGATTGCAGCAGGCCTTCAGCAGCAAGGCGATCTGCATAATTCCGGCACCATGCCTGCTCCTGGCCGCGAACGTACTTGTCCCAGAGATTTCCCTCGATCCAATCGGGGCAGAGACGCCGGTAGTAACCTTCACGGTTTTGTAGCGCCTGCGCGCTCGGCTCTTTGCTGACGGCGAAATAGATCGGGCTGAGCCAGGCGGCGACCCAAGCTGCAGCGACCAGATATTCCCAGACGGTTACCTTCCGACGGCTGCGAGCCCGGATGGTGAGGACGATTGCGAAAACAGCAAGGATCATGCCTCCAAGCTGGACCAGCGGTGGTTCCTTGGCCATGAAAACCAAGCTCAACCCGATGAAAAGGATGAGGCCGCGATAGCTGAAGAGTGCTTTGATGTTGTCAGGGTGAATAGAAGTCGGGTTCATGATTCAGCTCTCACTTCCAAAGGTTGCCAGTGGTTTCCGTGCTGGCCGTCGATCCCGTATCGATCTGAGCTGCCATGTCGTACTGAGGGTAGTCGCGGCACCAAGACGTGTTCCGCCGCTGGACGTAGCGCTCCCACCCACTCGACTTGAAATACGTCGGGCAAAGTGTTGGGGCGTAGGCCTCGCGAGTGGAGAGGATGTCCGCATCCGGACGCATCTCGCTGATCCCGCTATAGAGAGCGGGAGCCATGAACAGGCTCCCGCAAAAGAGGACTGCGGCGAACGGTTTGAAACCGGCTGAGAAGGAGCCGTATGCCTTCGCCGCGATCAGGATTACAATGAGGAAGTAGACGTAAAAAAGCCCGGAGCCGAGGAGCAGCTCGCCATGCATAGCCAGCGCGAATGAGAGCGCGAGAACTGCCATCGCGGTTGCTTTGTTGGAAAGGAACTTGGTCATGTTGATCTCACTTCTTCACGTCGTACTGGGGATAGGCTGCGCACCAGGAAATGTTGCGGTGAACGACCCACTGACCCCAGACACCGGCCTGGTGATAGGTCGGGCAAAGGCTGGCAGCTACGCGGTCGCGGCTTTCCTTCAGGCGCTCGGCTGCGTCAGCGCGTTCGTATCCGAAGCCTTTGCGGACACACTTCGAAACATCACAGTAATTCCGGTAATAGCTGTTGGTCATCATTGCACCGATGAAGGAACCGACAACCGGAAGTGCGACGTAGTAGACCAGCGCGCCAAAGAGTGCGATTGCCAGCAGATCGCTGAGAAGTTCACCGAATGCATTTCCCGCCTTGGTGGCGCTATCAAACTTCTTCGTCATGGCTATCACCTCAAAAACTCGATACGCCTAAATGATGGTGGACATTGGGCACCATGTCAATAGGGCGTTGGGCTAATAGGGCATTAGAAGAACGGATTATTTCCAGAGCTGAACAGCGGTGGTTTCCGAGGCGACGGCCTGAGTATCCGCACCTGGGAGGCGGTGGACGTAGTCCTTACACCAACGGCGGTCACGGTACTGACCGATGCTGCGGTCAAACCAGTTCCCGTCGCGCCAGTTCAGGCAGAGAACTTCAAAGGTGCGCTCGTAGGAAGATAGCTGCGAAGCTGAGGGGTGCCCTTGCTCATTGAGCTGGCTGTAGGCTCCGAGGAAAAGCGGAACACCTAAAAGCAGGGCAATGACGGCCTGGTCGACGCTGAGCCAAGCCAAACGCCTCTTCGACCTCGACGCTCGATCATATCGAAAATGGTAGTGATAATTCCAGGCTAAGATCGAGATTAGAGTAGCAAAAGCCACGATCCATTCATGATAGAAAAGCGCAGCAACCATTAGTACGACTAGGACCGGTTTACCAAGGGATTTGAAGTATTGCTTACTCTGATCGTTCATAATGGTTTTCCTCTGCCAGAATACAAATGAAAGGAGCCGCCCGAAGACGGCTCCCGATGTTGATCAGACGGAAAGGCTGGGCTCTTCACCCTCGTTCTTCGATACGGATTTGGCCTTTTCCTTGCTCTCCTGACGGGCGAGGTCGGCAGCAACATCCGAGCGGAGTGTCCCTTCCTTCTTCGCCTCGTCGAGAAGGCCTTTGGCGTATTCCTCCCAAGAGGAAGGGCGCTTTGCCTCGACAGGTTTCTCAGCCTTCTCGGTCGCCTCGACCTGATCCAAGCGAATGTCGCTTGTTTTCAAGGTGTTCAGCAGTTCCGACTGGTTTGGGGTCTCAACTGCTGAAACGGTTTCCGCCTTGGCAGTTTCGACCTGAACAGCTTCTTCCTCTACCTCGTCCAGAGTTTCATAAAATGCTTCAGCAGCATCTGGATGACCGAACTTGGTGAGCACGTCCTGTTCACGCTTGTAGTCGCTGTCGATCTGCTGAAGGGGATCGTTTGCATCCCAGATAGCCCACCCCTCCGATTCCGCGTGCTGGGTCCGCTCAAGGAGTTCGTTGCCCTTGAGCATGTAGGTAGCGTTTTCATGACGAAGGACGGTGCCTTCCGGCTGCTCGCGAAGCTGAGAGACCATGTCAACGCGGGTCTCGTACCCGTCGTACATCCAAGGTTCCACCTGAGCCTTTTCAGCCTCTACAGCTGCCTCCTGGTCAAGACGGCTGTTGTCGGCGGCACGCTTCCATTCCCAGTCCTCCACGCCATTAGGTGCGACAGACAGATCGATGGCGACGGCAGTGTTGCCCATCTCGAAAGCAGCGTGTGTCTGCTCGGCTTCGCTGTAGAGCTGGGCGACATAATCGTTGCGCTCCCGTGCAGCTTCGCTTTCTACTGACTGCTCCTGCTCGAAGGTCTGATTGTCGTAATCGGCGTAGAGGTCGGTTTCTTCCAAGACGCCAGCCTCAAGGTTCTCACGAACCTGCTCCTGAACAGCGCGTTCACGCTCTTCCAGGTAGGCGGGCGAGACATCAAGAGCGTTGACTGGCTCGACGGCCTTCTCCTGAACTTCAACGGGAGAGGCTTCAACAACCGGCTCCTGAACGTTCGGCTCAATGACGACGCTCTCGCTGAGGAGTTCGCGGATTTCCTGATCCTCGGCCTGCTGAAGGGTCAGAACCTGATCCTGAGTTTCCGTGGCGAAGAGAGGGACGTCGCACTTGTTGGCATCCCATGCGAAGGACTGGTCCGGATCGGTCCAAGTCTCGATCAAGTTGTCGCCGTCGAGGTGGAAGGAAACGCCTTCACCCTCAAAATTTAGGGTATCAAGGTCACCCTCACGAAGGCGCTCGACCACTTCCAGGCGGAGTGCTGCCTGCTCATCATTGGGCTCGAAGCCCTTCTCGATGGCATCGATTTCCTTCCATTCGACGCCTTCATTCTCAGTGCCGATCTGCTTCAGGGTGGCGATGTCATAGGAACGCTCGTAAGGCTGGTCGATTACGTCATCGAGTTCCTCGTCATGAATCTTAACGATGGAGGTCTGACGCAGCTCCGATCCGTCGGCAGACAGATAGTAGGTCTCGCCGGGCTGACCGAGCGCAGCCGACTGACTGCTAACAGTTGCTTCTGGCTCAGCCCGAAGGACATCGCGGATCGCCGCCAGCTGGGTCAGCTTAGCCGAGACGCCGGTATCGTCGGGATGACCGCGAAGCGCAGCAGGATGATCCTTCAGGCTTTCAAATTTCTGGTTTCCGTCGTGAGAGATGTAGTGGCTCCTCAGGACATTCACCTGCCTGAGCGTCAGTTCCTCTACCTGGCTCTCAACCTTGGAAGGAGAGGCGGGAACGCTACGAGGCGCTACCTCGACCTTAGTGAGGAAGTCATATACATCCCGGTCGCGAGAAGCCTTGAGCTTGTCGAGAACGGGCGCAAAGACAGCTGCACGGACCTGATCACGAGCGTTTGCAGGCGGATTGGTTTTGGCCTGGGACTTCAATGCAGCTTCCCGACGGGCATGCGCGGTCATCGCCTCAGACATGAAGCCGACACGAGAGCGCCAGACATCACCACCACCGAAATCGAGCTTCACATGAGTGGGGGTGCCAACCTTGTTATACTCGATGGAGAAAACTGCACCCGTATCAATCGGCAACTTGGCTGTGCGCCCTTGCTTGTAGAGAGCGGTGAGCTGCTTAGGATTGATCAGGCGGCCCATCTTGTAGGCGGCCTCAATTTCCTGATCCACCTGCACCTGAGCAAGTGCAGCTTTGTGTTCAGGCGTCTCAACCACAGCCGGGCGAGAATAGGCGTTAGCGGAGCTACCACCTGGCATCAGGCGACCATAACGCAGCACATAATCGTCTTGCGACATGAAGGAGCCGCCGCGACCGAAACCCATACCAAGGCCAGGCCGGAATTCGTAGATTGGACGCAGGAGTTTACCAATGCGCTCTTTTAAGCCGTCGGCCATGGTCGTACCTCTCTCTCAACGATTTCGGAATTAGAAGAATGGGATGATCAGCGTGCTCGGCAGCGAGAAGCGGACTGCACATCTTTGGCGGCTTCCCGGTCATCTTTCCGGGTCGCGCTCCAGGTCGCATTTTCAGCTTTCTGGGTGTTGGAAGCGGCCTTAACACCGCGCCAATGTTCACCTGCCGCAGCGTAGTTACCGTCACGAGTCTCAGCGCCACGCTGCTGTCCATCAGCCAAGGCATCCTGCCCCTTGAGCATGTTGGCGTATGCCTGCCACTGCTGGAGTTCGGTGGAGCGCTGGTGCTGCACCTCTTGCCAGTCAGCATCAAGGTTTGCGGCGATCTTCTCGACCAGTCCAGCGTAAGGCGATGAATTACCGCCACCCTCATTATCAGCCATCTTCAACCTCGTTCGAACGCAAAACAAACAGAACGGGGATGACCTTTTTTGAAACAAAGGATCGGCCGTCAGCATAGACAATGCTGGAATATGCCGGATTTGTCAAGTATTAAGTAATTGATATTGCTGATAAAATCTGTTAAATCCGGGTATAGAACACTCGTAAGATTTTATCTAATTTGACTACTACTTGGACATATTCCCTGCTTTCTCCTTCCAAAGGGGAGGGCTTTCGCCCCCTCCTTTTCAGAGATCAGCCGTCTTCTCAAAGTCCACGAAGTCGGCACGCATCTGACCAGCTCGCTCGACCATGCAGAGCGCGTAGCCTTCACCCTTCCCGAAGTCATCGACTGAGATGCGGGCACGCGATTGCATTGCCTCCACAACCCTCTGTTCGCGCTCACGGATTTCCTTATTCAGGTCCATGTGAGCTTTAACCTGCTCTTCGGGCTTCAACTGCTCGATCATTGCTCGGACATGATCGAGGTTGACGGATCGACGCGGCTTCGTGCTCGGAGAGAAGGAGTTCAGCCACAAGCCGTCAAAGAATTTCAGTTGGTAACTCGGCCCCGGCTCCGGACCGAGATTTTCCTTACGGATTACGTCCTCGTAGGTGGCGTAAACATCGTCGTATGAGATAGGAGCCATCATGCCCTGAGACATCATCTTGGTATAGTATTCGATGGTTTCATCTTCGTCGGTTTTCAGTACGATCTTGGTAGCGAAGTTGTTCAAGAGGTTTCGCGTTGCAACCTCGCCGATCATAAGCTGTATTGCTGCTATACTCTGGGTTGCGGCAATGAGGTGCAAATTTGTGGATCGTCCCACATTCCAAAATTTGGTGTCGGTCGCGTCGTCCTTCTCGTCATGGGTGATCAGGGATTGGTATTCGTCTGCTACCATGCAGCAGGAATACTTCTCGATCAGCTCCGGCTGATATTTCTGTCGACGAAGAGCCTGAGACATGAGGCGACATTTCATCCACATCGTCGCCAACGTGCCAGCTTCATTTTCGGTGTTTGAGCTGATGGCTATCATGACGACGTTGCCATTCAACGCCTCTTCAATCGCGACCAGCTTCTCATTCTCTTTCTGGCCGTAAGTCCCGCAGAAGAAGCGTTTCCGGACTTCCTTGTGACGGAAGGCAGCCTGGAACACGCGGCGCACGTTGACCATAAAGCCGTCCGCCGTCTCCTTAGCAATGTCGAGATATGCCGTTTCCAGATCACGGCATGCAAGGTAGGCATCCTTAAACTGCACGGATTCCGCTGATCCGTCGTCTCTGTATTTCTTGCTATAGAGCAAGCGGGTTGCAAGGATTGTAGCCTTGAGCAAATCTCGATCTGTAGCGAGCTTATAAATACCATAGAGAGAGTAGGGTCGAGCTTCGAATTGCTCCATCATCATTTCAACCGGAAGCTCTTCCCCGTCCAAGATTTTCGCAATCTGAGCGCAATTGAAGAAGATTTCGGCAGCAGCGTCATTCCAAAGACCCTCGCCCTTGCCGTTACCCGCATCAAGCTGACGAGCCATTCGCAGCATAGTCGATGCGGCCATTTCAGGCTCCATCCCAGCAAGAACGTCAACGCCGTATTGCTCATCCCCGCCGATACCGACCACATAAACCTTTTTACCCTCTGGGACGAAAGGTTGAAGATCGCGATACAGGATGCCCTTACCGTCTATGACGTAAGCCCCCATTGTACGACCCGATCCGAACTCAGCGTCCATGATACGCCGGAACATTTTTGCGAGAACCAAGGTGGTCTTTCGGGTACCGCTTTGCCCCAAGACTAAAACATGTTTGCCGAGAGCCTCCTCGTCGATGCAGACCATCTGGCCTTTCAACGGTGATCGCTGATTACCTCGGTCGCGCATGATACCGGTAGCCTCGCCCAGCGTGATCAGACTCTTGGTTTCCTTGCGCGTTGCGGCGCTTTTCACCTGGCGACCATAAGCTGTGATTTCGGTAGGTCGGTTAGAGGCATTCAGGCGATAGAGGGTGAGCGCATCGCTGGTCGGCGCACGAAGACGCCAGCTGATGCGATCCCACAAGCTCTGCATACCGGCGGTGAAAGCGTTCCACCAGAAAATTGGGAAGAGAACGGCGATAGGCCAACTGTTCGAGATTGCAACGGAACCACAGGTCCACAGCATCGCTGCGGTCGCCTGCAGAGACCAGGATGCGATTGCGCCATAAGCACCGCTCTCAACTGCCCACATCGGGAATTCCGGCAGCATGTACCAGGTATCCATCAGGAACGGGTAGGAGATCAACGCAACGCCCGCTGCGAGAATGGCGCTGAGTTTCAGAGCCTGGCGACCTGCCTTCGCAAGCAAGGTGCTGATCACGTCATCATCGACCTGGGTCCACGCGAGTGTAGCGGCATCTTCACCATTGATGAGTTTACCATCCCAGAGCGGCGGGCGAACCAGGTCAGCTGGTGTCCGATACCACGCAGAGGGGTAATGACTGAATGGTACGATTTCACTCGCGAAGGCCCACCGATCCCCCTTCAAATTGCTGCTTTTGCTAAACTGAAAAGCATAATCGCTTGCTTTAACGAGCGCTTTGGAAATGCCTTTGAACATATCAGCCTCTTGGAGCGATCATTGAGAGCACGGGGCGAACGTCATTCGGAACGGTGCCAGACTTCGTTCTGTCTTCACACCCCGACGGGACTGGCCCCACGAAGGCGCGGCACGCCTTGTCCTTAAAGAGGAGGACAGACCACTGACCCTCTGCATGAGCGACAAAGGGAACTACGTCGCTGTCGCGAAGCACGATCAGGATGCCAGTCTGCAGCCTGTCACCAAACTTCGAGATTGCCTGTTCCGCTCCGGACACCTTGGGTCCAAATGGCAGTGCAACAACGTTCTCCCAGGGCTTCGACACTCTTCCAAAGCGTGGAAGGTCCTTGCGCATAGCTGCGACAAGATCGTTGAGATTGCCGACGGTAAGGCCATCCGGGCGAGGACGATAATCGGCCATCCACGCAAGACGACCATCACCCTGCAGGCCTCCTCCCAAATCGAAATAGGTAGCGGCCGACTTCTGCCCCATATTCATGATGAAATTCGGGGGCCTGTGGTCGATCTGCATGGCGAGGCTCACGTGCGGCAGCTCTTGAATTTCAGGCATCCAAGCCGACGCGGCATTGATCGCCAAATGGTAACCGGCGAAAAGACCTACCCCGATCAAAGCAGACCGCATGATCTTTGACTGAGAGAGGATTAAAACACGCGAACCAAGAACTCGGCCACGAGAAGCAATTTGCGCGACTTCCATGCTCGGCCACTCAGCACGATGCTTTTCCGGCACGCCGTCAGCATCGATACGAACACGGAAAGTCGGCCGCTTGATCTTCGGGAGGCGCATTTTGCTAAAAAGCGATGGACGGACCTCGGTCGAGGTCGGCAGGACGTCAGTCATTATTGACCCTCAAGCTCTCTGCGAAATGCAGGCAGACTGTTCTCGATGGCTTCGCGGATTATTGCGGACGCCGAATATTTCTTGGTCTTCCCCTTCGCCATCCGATCAAGGGCAAGCTCTTTGATGACCCGAAACTGCTCGTCAGTAAGTTCGAATGATGTGGTGGGCATGCAATTATCCTCATGGTTCAACGATCCAATATGTCATTACCATAAGTGCTCATTGTCCACCATGGAAGATGCGTGTAAATCATGGTCCAAACGCAATTAATGAGGGATTGATGATCTCGGGCGCTTATGATTCAGAATGAACCATCTATGAATCCAGAGCGTTAGGCCGGACATAGAGGATGGGCCCGACAAAAGGGCAGGCCTCGATTCAGTCGCATATCGTGGCTATATATCGGTGACGGTTCTTGGTATGATGTATCCGCTGAAACGACAGGAAACACGATGCTGCTGAAGCTGCTGCATGAAAAGCTACCTGAGATCGAGCGCATTGGCATGGAAGCCGAGGAGCGCGGGAAGAAGCTTGGGATCAAGCCTTCGTGGTCGGAAGCAAAGCCCAAAGCGACTGTCAGCAAGATCACCCGAGAGACACCCTCCTCGATCCCGGCACCTACCGGCAAGCTCGCCAGCCGGTAAATAAGCATGTCGAAACCGCAGTGCACGATCCTGGCCGGTCCCAACGGCTCCGGGAAGTCTTCAATCTACGCGAAGATGAAGCCTCCGGGCGAGTTTGTGAATGCTGATGTCATTGAGGCAGCTCTCGAAGGCGATTTCAGTAAGGGCGAGCGACAGATCAAAGCGGGCAGGGTGGCAGTCACCCGCGTCCGTGAACTGATAGATACAAAAGCCGATTTCGTTTTCGAAACCACCTTGAGCAGCCACCACTCGATTAAAGTAATCGAGGACGCGATCAAGAACGGCTTCGAGGTTGGCCTTCTCTTCGTCGCCCTGGATGATCCACTGCTAAACGTCAAGCGCGTGGGCTTCCGTGTTGCAGACGGCGGCCACCACATTCCGTCTCCGGACATCCTCAGGCGCTACCGAGCTTCTTTCTTGAACCTGAGCCGTGCCCTGAGCCTAGTCCACTCGGCTGCGATCATCGATAACTCTGGCAGGATTCCCGAAATCGTTTTTGAGATCGAGAACAAGAAGATCGTTTACGACAGGTCTCGTGACATTGAGTTTCATCGAACTCTTCGAAGCCTGATAAAGCTGTTCCCGTGATCTTGCGAACTCATGCTGTGATCGTGCAGATCGCGTCGCCCTTCTCTACGAATGCGCCTGGATAGGAGTGATATTCGACCTTGCCTGCGATTTGGGCGCGGTAGCGGAACATATCCGCTATCGCAGCGTTCAGCTTGAGCCTTTCGTTTAAATCCTTTTTGTCTGCGTCTAGGCGGCGAAGCTCTGCTTCCACGTCAATGGATTTTTGTATGCTCTCAGTTTTGGCCTTGTAGAAGGCCACCTCCATCTCGGCCAGGCGGGCTGTAGCCCTGTCTAAGTCCATTTTCGAGGCTGCCCCGGCATCCACTTCCATTTGAATGAACTGAAGTTCTTCATTCGCAGCATCTCGATCCGACTCAGCCAGTTCGATAGCGGCTTTCAATGGAGCAAATATGAGCTGATCGAGATAAGCCGCGTCCAAACGCTTTTCGGTGAGCGCTAGCAGGGCCAACTCTTGAGAAAGCTTAAAGGTGTCACGTTGTATCTCGAACGCGTTCAAGAAAAACATCGGGTCGCCTTCAGCGACCATCGTCTTGTCCGATAACTCGTCTACGTAACAGTCGATCATCGCGAATACTGTTTGACTGGTGTCAGTATTTGATCTCACCAAGTAGATGACCGAGTCTGACGGGAGTTCCTTTGAGGACGTAGCAGTCGAAGACGCCGGAGCTTGGCGCTTTAATTTTGAGCCGGTCGCGAGCTTGGCTGACATAAGATTCCTCCTTCGTGAGGATCGACGAAACTGAAGAAAAGATCGTCAGGGAATCCGATACGTTCCGACTTACGATCTCCAATTCAACTGCTGCCTGCAGAACTTGGTAAGACCTCAATGCCATGTCTTGCCGCGCACGAACAACGTCGATGATCGAACCCTGTCCATTATTATGTCCATCAACCTGCGCGGCGTAAACATCCTGAGACGCTTGAAGAGCGACTTGCCTCTGGTTAGCGATCTGCGCCAGCGCAGCAATTTTTTCCTGGACTCGCGGCCCTTGTATCTCAGTTTCCTTGATCGCGTTCTCAGCAAAACCTCGTTTGATCTGAGACATAATCTTTTGCTCTTCCCAATCGTGAAGTTCTAATAGAAGATCACCCTTGGAAACTCGCGTGCCAGAATTAGCATGGACCACCGCTATACGTGTCGCCTTGGGCGATTTGAACAACAGTCTCGGCATAACATTCTCTGCCTGAAGTTGAATTCAACTAGTAGAGTCATCTGATATGACTACGCAAGCCTCAGACTTGTCAACCGCTATTCAGAGCGTTCAACGCTCATCTTCTCTTCTTCGAACCGCCTCGAAGAAGCAAAGCAACACCGTATCGCAATTTGAGGTCTCGTCAGCGGTAGCTAGCGTCCGACGTACTTCCAGCCTTCTACGGAGAGCCCAACGGTCGACTACGCCAGGCGTATTAGATGACGGAGGCGGCGGAGGTGACAGCGGTGGAGGAGGTGATGGTGGAGGAAACCTCGGAGATGGTGGTAACACCTCTGCAGGGGGCGGAGGTACTGCAGATGGAGCCACGTCTCCCTCGGGCGATGCCGCTTCCGCGATGAGCAATGATGCATCCAGGTCAGCGATGACCGCCGCGATGGACACGTTCCTACCCAGCCGCAGTCCGCCCCCAACGTCGACAACGTCTGTGGGATCGGGCTCTTACATGTGCACCATCTCCGATGTCAACGCGGCAGCTTCGTCACCTTCCGGCGTGAGCGGCGCGGTGATGACTCAGGGGAACGACGGCACGTTCTTTAACACATCTACTGCACTTGGCCTTCCTCGCTCGCCATCGGCTTCCTCGACTGCATTGAACGGCCTCGGCACTGGGGAAACGCGCGTCTCCGTAGGGATATTTTCTCACCCGAACGCAAACACGAACGGTCTCCCGGATCGAATGAACTACGCTCAGGAACCACCGCTTCAATCAATAAGCGGCTTTATGGGGACTATGTCTGCTGGGCTAAGTATCGCAAACGGGGCTATCAGCAACATGAAGGCAGCGGGGGTGATCGAAAACGGCGTGCCTCCCCTTATGAAATTCACATCGAAAGTTCTGACCGCCTCTAACGCCTATGATCGATCAAACACCCCGACACAATACGCCTACGAAATTGGAAAGAGTGTAGCTTCCGGCTATGCCGCTCGCGCAGTAGCTGGCGAGGTAGTTGCCGCCGCCGCAACGACCTTGAACCCTTGGGTGGCGGCCGGTCTCGGACTGGCGGCCGCAATCGGAACTACCGCGACGTTCAAGTATGCTGTATCCATCGCTGAAGAGGCGGTCGGCAATGCAGAACGGTACATGACGGAAATCGCCGTCAATCTTGATCGGGAAATCAGAAATCTTTATCGAGTGTATTACTGAAGGGCTTATCCCGTGGAGTTTATTCGGCTCGCTTCTTTTCTAATTCTAGGTTTTCCATGGGACCAGGGTTGGTTCTACCTGATTGATTGTGAAGACAAAAAAGTCACCCACATCTCCACTTCAAGCAGCATAGGTTACAGTTCTCATTGGAAAGGGCCCGGAGAACGTCACAGCGGCGGCAAGGGATATTATGTCCAAGGCCTAGAAGCTGATCCGTCACTATTAAAGTGGGTCAATGTGTCGGAAACCGAAGACCAAAATATATCCAAAGGGCATATTGAGGAAGGCATTTTCCGAGGGTCCGAGATATATTTCGTTTCTACAGACGACAGCGTTGCGATAGCGATTTGGAAAAGTGGCAAACAAGAGTTGCTCACCTATTGTCGGCTTCGGTAGCACACCTCGGAGCCAACAATACTTTCGCCATGGAGTGGATCGAATTTACGTTTTACATGGGTGATGGCTTCCGCCGAGATCGTAAATTCATCGTTCACGAGATCGCGGTCGGTTGTGTAGAATCCATCTTTGCCTTTTTCAACCGTCACCACATTCGCCTCAGCCTGCGGATGCAATAAAGTTGAATTCAGCTCAAAAACGATGAGGTAGTTGCGACCAGCTTCGTCCACGAACGGAATGAGAGAGGGGTCATTCGCGATATAAAGAAATGGGCTCTCGGGAGGGCATTTGAAAATTATGAAGGCGTCCACCTCAGCGCAGAGTGCCTGTCCGCAGAGAGGAATACATAACATCGCCAGTGAGGCAAACAATGAGCGTTTCATCGAGGCAGCTCTCATTTATGTAGTAAGGAATAGAAGCACGAGAGCGTGTTGATGTCCACATTTGGCGACGGGTCTCGCTCTCAATGGGCAACGGGACTTAACGGCCGCGCCGTGGACCCTGGCTAAGGTTATCTTCTGCCTCGCGCTGCTTGGCCCTGGCCTCCTCAAGCTCCTTGGAGGAAATCTTGCTACCTGGTTCCCTCGCCAGCTGATCGGCCCATTCTTCCATCGTGCGGGGTCTGCGGAAGCCGGTCTTCTGTTCAGCCTGCTCCGACCTCTGCTCGCCGCGCGAGGACTTCAGACGAGCCTGCAGGGCCTCGCTGACATCCTTGAATTGTGAATCAGGACGTGCTGCAATGAACTCACCACCCGGGTTGCCGGTCTTGTATGCTTCTTGGACCGTCGTCTCGAATATCTTGTTCTGCTCGTCGTTCTGACCAATGAAGCGACATTTAGCATCGGGGTATTTCCGTGCCAGATCGTAGAACATTGCCAGCTCGGTTTCCTTAGGATTGCCTGCCGTGGTGACCCATAGGGTGTCCTCACGATAATTTTGCTCCTGGAAATCAGTCGCAGAGTCTGAGCTGCTCTCTGCGAAGGCGATGAACTTCGGGTCGTCCGTATTTCCATAAATCATCAAAACACGTTGCGTGTCCGGAGAGGTCTCGTTCATGCGCTTACCTTCGAAGCGGCCGACCGGTCCCTTACGGATCACACCAACAACCTGATCCTCGAACTTCAGAGCAAACATGAAGCCATCAATGTTGCGGTTCTCGATGGGCTTGAAGGTCTTCTTGTCACCGTCACCCTCGACGATCCAGTCTTTCTGCTGTGCGCTCTCCAGCTTGAGAACGCCGAATGCTGCCAGCCGACGCTGAGTTTCCTCGTTGATCCCCCTGTTGATCAGGTCCTGGCTGTAGACGCCATTACCGACTTCACGGCCAAGCGCCCAGCGCTTTTCCTGCTTCGCAATCTTCGAGACGTCGAAATCGGCCATCTTCGGGAGATCGCGCTCGAACCGCTCCTTCGGCGGAAGCTGAATGACCGGCTCCGGCTTGTAAGTTGAATTAGACGTAGCGAATTCCTTATCGGGTCTCGTGCCGAAAACGCCGCGAAGGTAATGCTTCGCATCGCCATTCTTCATGCCACGGAAATGCTCCAGGAAGCCGACGATGTTGCCGTTCGTGTTGTTCTGACCACGTAGGAACCAAGTCCAATTACCCTTAGACGCCCACTTCGTAGCGACGTACTTAATGCCCTTTCCGAAACGGACTGTGTACTCTGTCCCTGCTCCGAACCTCTTATCGAAGGTGCCACGTCCCCATACCGATTCAGGGTCCTTTGTCCCGCCCTGTGACAGCATGTATTCCGCCAAGTTCTGCTTCACGAAGTGATCTAGCTCATTCTGCGCCACGCGGCCCAGGCTCTCAGGATATTTCCTCGATTTGTCTTTCGCCCTGAATTCATACCCGCTCTTGGCAGCCTGTTGTCTCAGCGCTTCAGCCGGGTTCTCCTTGGCATTGATAGGCTTATTCGACACGGCATTCGATAAGGTTTTATCCTCTACTTTCGGCTTCCATCCATTTGCGAATGGACCACTGGGCCGGGTAGGGGGCTGACGGCGTGGCAATGTGTTCTTCTGGCTTTCCTCCATCATTTCAAACTCTCTCACTTTCTCTTCATAAAGAACAATTTCTTTGTAGGCTTCGATGACCTCTTTTGGTGCGTCTACGAAATCACTGATGTTTTTCTTTGCGTCCTCTTTCTGGCTCTCACGAAGCCAGTCTTCGAGGATCATCTCGTCGGTCACGATCTTACCGCTGTCCGCAGGGTTCTCTTTGGCAACGACTTTGCCACCGCGCGAGAACTTCATCTCGACGCCACCGGCAGAAGCCAGTTTGTCGATCAGGCGCTCGCGCTCGACGTAGATGTTGCAGGATTCCTTGAATCTCGTCGCCGCGACATATGCTTGACGCCATGTCCAGCCGTCCGAAACCAGCAGGAATGTATGCAAAAATGTTGACCCCTGGGCGGAATGATTGGTTCCGGAATAGGCCCAGTTCAGCTGCGGCACCTTTGGGGTAGGGTGCTTGTTCTTCTCCGACGGCTCCTCACGGAAGCCCACCAGCTCGCTGACCTTAATCACCATGTCCCGCTGCATGTGGTCGAAGCGGACAACGAAAGCGTCCTCGGTGCCATTCTTCCTGTCGCCAGGAATGATGTCCTTGACCGTGAAGGTCTGGCCGTTGAAAAGCTTCTCCTGGTCGATGGTCAGGTTTTCGCCCAGCTGCATACGCTCGCCAGCTCGAACACTGAGCTTCGAGATCGTTTCGCCGTCCTTGGCGAGAACGTCCAGCTTGTATTCGAAATCGCCCAGAGCGCCGCGCTCGATGAGAGCATTACGGACGGCCTGGTTGATCTTGCGAACTTCAGCGTTGGTCTGAGCGATCAGGTAGCAGGACTCGCCGGGATGCGTCTCCATCTTCTTCAGCATGTCGGACACGGCGCGATCAACAACCTGATCCCGGCCGTTCACGAAATGAACGAAGCCACGGTCATGATACTCGCGGAGAGCATCAGAGGTCTGGCGCATCGACAGCTGTACCGAGGCCTTACGAGCCCACTGGTGGTTCTGGCGAATGATCTCGTCGAGGACGAATGAGCCGTAGATCGAGCTGATCGCACGGAAAGGGGCACCGGCCTGAACGGCTTCGAGCTGACGGCTATCCCCGGTCAAAATCACCCGGCAACCAGTGACCCGTGAAAGCTCGACTAGGTCTTCCATCTGACGCAGCGAGAGCATTCCTGCCTCGTCGCAAACTATGGCCGAGTGCTTCCCAATGTCGAGCTTCCCGACCTTCCACTTTTCCAAGAGGCCATGGATCGCCATACCGCGCTTGTCGCCACCGAACTCAATGCCAGTGTCGTCGCACAAAACCTTGACGGCCTTCCAGGCAACCGCAGTACCCCAGACCTCATAGCCGTCTTCACCGAGCGCCTTAACGAGAGCGCCCATGGTGAAGGACTTACCGGCACCGGCTCGGCCCTCGATGACCTTGATCTGACCTTCACCGGCAGCATAGCGAACAGCATCAGCCTGCTTCTTGGTCAGATGCAGGGTTTTCTCGACCGTCAGGAACGATCCATCTTCCTGCTTCTCCTTCACCTGGACGGTCTTGCCCTCGGCAATGATGCGCTCGACCATCGACCTGCGAAGGGCAGGGGCGGTCGTCGCCATCATGTCAACCTTGGCAAGCATCTTCCATTCGCGGTCGATGATGTCCTGGGTAGAGAAAAAGCTATCTGGGCCTTTCTTGCCGAGTGCGATCAGCTTCTCATCACCAGCAATCTTATCATAGACGCGGGTTTGGATCGGCGTTCCACCGTAAACCTGGACAGCCTCATAAATGTGTTTGCGCATTTCCCTCTCAGAGAATGCGACTTCGTTCTCGACAAGCTGATTGAACGCTTCTTCGATGACATCTTCCTCGATCAATTCGACCGGGCGTTTCTCTCCGAGTTCGATACCAATTCGAGCGGCATCCTCGCGAGCGACTTCCCACGCCTTATCCAGCTCTTCATCGCGAGCTTCCTTGGCCTTCGTCATCTTGTCGATGACAGAGTGAAGGTCCATTCCGAATTCGCTGGCTTCCTTGCCCCAAGTCTCAACAAGCTCCTCGAAAGGAGGAAGGTCGCCCTTCTTTAGCCTCGTGTTGTGATTGATTACGGTTGAAGCCTCACGATCCTTCGACTTGTCGTAACCGAGGACTTCAGCCATTTCCGCAATCGTGTTCGTACGCTTGCTCCAGGTGTCGCGGAGTTCGGTTTCGAATCCGACGATGCCCCATGCTTTGCGGATTTTCTCAAAATCCATTCCAGGTACCAGGTGACCGATCTTGTCCTTGAGACTATCGATCATGTTGCCACGGAAGTTCGCCGCCAATGCGCCGCCGTAACGCTTCAGCTCGATGTTGTCGCCAGCGGTGATATGCCCGTCCTTGTAGACGACCATGTTGATCCAGACGTTATGGATGTGCAGCTGCGGATCGCCGTCACGGCTCGTGCGGTGGAAGAATTTGATAATTGGAGCATCGACGGCAGCTTCATAGCCGTACTCCATCAGAAGCTCACCGGTCTCCGGATCGTGCTTGTGCTCGCCGGTAATAGGATCGATGACAGGCTTCGAACGGCGGCCGACAATCCAGCCATTGTCGAAGGCGTGCTGCAGCATGGCATCATTGGCCTCGTGCAATGCAGCCTCGATCCCTTGAACCAGCTCAAGCGAATACTTGTCGTTCGGGTTCCGCTTCAGCTCGGCCATCGCCAGCGCCCACAGCGCCGAGACATCCTTGGGCGGCGCGGTCATGTTGTCGAAGCCGGGACGGCGGTTCGCGTGAACCGGCTCACCGGTGATCGGAGAAATCTTGACGAAGTAGTCGCCGGTTAGCGGGTGACGACCCTTCGCCATATCTTCCATGACGTCGAAGCTGACGGTCTGGCCATTCTCGAAAAGAGGCTGAACGGGGAGATCGGAAGGAACCTTCTGCTCGGGCGAGAACGCGATACCAGGCGCATCTTCGTTGTCGAAGTAGCGGAATTGACGATGGTCCAACTTGCCCTCGGCCTGCAATTTGGCAGCCGACATCTTCGCCTTGTAGGCGTTCTCCCTGAAGTAGCCGAGGTGGCTGATGGCGACAGTCGTGAACAATGAATGGCCCCTTACGCGCTCTGCTTGATGCCGAGCAGGGCATTCTTTGCGGCCAGTTCTCGGCGGAGATCAGCATTCTCTTCCAGCAGTCCAGCGATCAAATCGTTGTTGCGTTCCAGGTTCTCATTCTGCGCCTGTGCTGCTTCGAGTTCGACCTTGGCGATCTCACCTTCGGTCAAAGCGCGGAACAGGAAATTGAGAGCATTGTCGCCCATGGTCTGCTTCTTCAGGAGATCGACAGCAGTCATCATCTGGCTCACAGCATCGTCAAGGCGACGGCCACGATCCAGCTGAGCGAGCAATGCTTCCTTGATGATGTCAGCGCGCTTCAGCGTTTTGCCGTTCTCAAGACGATGAGCATCGATCTCGATATCGATGAGATCGAGAACGTGCTGCGGAAGAGTGACTTCAATCGGCTTTGAGCCGGACGATGCCCTTGCCTTGGCGGGTGCCGCCTTCTTCCTTGTCAACGTTTTTGATGTCCTTGTAGGCATCGCATTTTCCTTCAACTATTTCCGGCGAAGAAATCGTTAGATTTCAGAGCCTTACCCGGCGACAGCCGGGACAATAGGGCCATCCCGATGGCGTCTAGTGTTCACCGCTTCCCCAGAAGCGTCTCCGCAATCATCAAACATCAGTTTGTGAATTGTCACAACAGCCGAAATCCAACTTCATTAATAATTCCTTCCTCAACTTAAACAGAATTGATTTCTGAAGATTTCTGAACTCCGTCTCAATCCGATCTTGTTACCGATCATGACAACGTTGAAGTCAACGCATAGGTAATGTCCGCAGTGTCAACAATGCACATCACCAAGCGACAATTTATGAAGAGCCCAGTCAAAGCCTGATCAATCGCATAATGGTAATTATGGAACCGTCAACGTAATTTGTGGACGACACAGGTTATAAAAGGTTTAGATACCTTATCTTAGGTTTTAGTAACGTCAATCCGATTTTTCATAAATCATAGAATGGTAGCGATTAGACGAACTGCTGTTTAACTTTTGCGAATCTCCAACGCAGTCCGATTTCAGCGTAAGTTTGACGATGCGCGAATTTATGAGCAAGCGAGGAAATGATTAACCTCGAAATCTGGTTGACAAAGCCCAATGTCCACTTCATCAATGTCGCTACGATAACGCGATGAGGTTTTCTCGGATGGCAGACGAAGAAGCAAAAGAGGTCGATTACAACGACATTGTAGCGGCCCTCAAGGAAATGGCGAAAACGCCAAACCGCAAGAACAAGACCCTGAAGGATCATCTGCGCGATCCCGAAATGAAAGCCGCAATCGAAGCTGCAAAATCTGCTGGATACAGCAATGAAGACATTGTGAATGTTCTTCGGAGCAAGGGCGTCATTACGACAGCCGGAACTTTTGGCAGTTACTGGTCTGAGGTCAGCCGTGAAGGCCAGGCTAACGCGGCACCCAGAGCGAAAGCAAAATCCACCAAGGCGACCGCGCCGAAAGCTGCCGAAACCAGTTCCGAGCAGACTGCGGAAACGTCCGCAAAGCCGGATGCGAAAGCACCGGAAACGGGTTCCGATAACGGCAGCAAGCCTGAAACCAAGGCACCCATCAATCCCGCACAGAGAGATCGTAAGTCCCTCTAAGAATGCCGACAGCGCCATAAGGAGTATTGTGTAATGGCAACTGCTGCAAAGAAGGCTGAGCTGCAAAACTCGACCGCTCTCTTCGTCATCATGGCGTCCGACAAGGGCGGCGTGGGTAAATCGTTCTTCTTCCGCTTCCTGGCCGAGCATCTGCGAAAGCACAAGGGTGAAAGTGTCCTCCTATTCGACGGCGATGGCGGCACGGGATCGTCGTTCCGGATTTTTGGAACGCGTGACGCGGATGGTTTCCTGATCGAGGACCAGAACCCTGCCGTCGGTATCATGCAATACAATCTCCGCAAGGCTCGCCCACGTGAGACCCTGATCAACTCCGTCACCCTCGGCGGCGCGATCACACTGCACGATCTTCCCGGGGGCGCATTCGACGCCATGACCGAGATCGCAGACAATGGCGACGAAAGCCTGCACGGCATTTTCGAAGGCGTGTTGTCGGAGGGGCAGCAGCCTGTTGTCTTCCACCTCGTGCACCACGAAGACGAAAGCACTGAAAGCGTTGCCCGCTATCTTGATGCAACTGAAGGTCTCGAAATCAAGCATATCGCCGTCCTGAATTTCCGCGACGCGGACAGCAAGGAAGATTTCGAGATGTGGTTCGGCTACACCGACGAGCACGGGGAAAAGATCGGCGGCCGAACCCGTGAACGTCTGCTCGCGTCTGGCGGTTTCGAACTCATTGTTCCTCGCCTGGCTCCCTCGGCCGCGTCGCGCATCAAGCGTTACAACCTGACCTTCGAGCAGGCCACGACGGACAAGCGTCTGACCCTCGCCCAACGCACCCAAGTCTCTCGCTGGTATCGCGAAATGACGAAGGCGCTTATGGAGAACGACGCCTTCAAGGCTCTCTTCGATCTCTGATCATAGCAATACCCGGTCTCTGCTAGCGGCCGGGCTCCACCTATAGGAATGAGAGGGACAGGACATGCGAGTGAAAATGGAGGCGGCTGAATTCTTCAACCGGACCGCAAAGGTTCTGGAGCTGAGCGAAGAGAACCGCATCCTCGCTTGGGATATTCTGACCAAGATCGGCTACTCAGACGACGAGTTCATGTCGGTCATGTTCATGACCTTCGCCCGAATTGGTGTCCTGAACAAGGAAATCTCCGAACTCTTCGCCAAGCTACCCGAGGACATCCGGGAGGCAGTCACCGACGATCTGAAAGCAGAAGTCGAAAAGGCGCTCGCATCCGTTCCTGATAACCTGGCCGCCAAGGTCGATGAAGCCCTCAAAGCTTCCCTCGATCAGCTGGCTACAAATGTTGACATTATGGCCCAGAAGGAAGCTGACCGTCGTCAGACATTCCGGATGACCCAGGCTGCAGGCGGGTGTGCGGTTATCGTGCTGATCGCTCTTGGCTCCGGCTATTTCGTCGGTCGCGAGATGATCACTGCAGAAGCGCTCCGGATGGAGCAGCTGATGCAAAGGCCCGATGCGACCGCGATGATGACCCTTTCGAAGTTCAACGACTTCAATCGGATTGTCGCGGAATGTGGGGTTGGTCAGTTCGAGTTTCGTGGTGCAGCTGCCTGCCGTCCAAACGTCATGGTCAGCAAAGCGATGGTCACCTCGGAAGGAATCAATGATTTCTTCCTCACCCTGACCAGGTGGATTGTCTCCCTCGGGACCTGGGGTCTCCTAGGTGTCGGCGGTCTGATCGGCCTCATCGCCGGTCGTTTTTGGGGCTCGCGTCGTCGGGCCTGATTTGAATCGGAATTAGAAGAACGAAGGAAAGGGATCGAAATGGCTGGCAACGATATGTTTGGACAGATGGCGAAAGCCTACATGATCGCGGACATGCTGACCCCTCCTCGTCAGCCGCAGGTCATCGAAACCGGTTACAGCCAGGAAGAGATGAACGCGGTCACGCGCCTTGCAAATTCCCGTATCCGTCAGGCGAACGCGATGATTGAGAAGCTGGTAGCTGGGATCACGCAACTTCGTGACGCGAACCGGAAGTTCATGAAGGGCACCGGCAAAACTTCCTCCGATTACGTCTCAATGTTGGAAGGACAGCAGACGGAAGCGTTCCGGGTGATCTCTGAGCTTCGTACTCAGATCGCTCGCTTGGAAGTTGAGAACGACGATTTGAAGGCTGGCCGAATTCCGGCTTGATGATCGGATGACGCTCAATGAACGAATTGCTGACGCGATCAGCAAGGCGATCACAGTCACGGAAATGATGGCATCAATGGATGTCGAAATTCTCGTGATCGGATCGTTGGCAGAGGGCCGATTCCAAGAGCATTCCGATCTCGATTTCTTGGTCAGACGTTGCCCTCGAAATCTGATCTATGCCATCGAAGGCAAAATCGAAGACATCGTTCACCCGTTCAAGTTCGATGTCATCTATGAAAACGAGATACCGGCTCACCGGCTGGACCGCTTCTCACGTCATGCCATCGATGCCCGCGAGCTGGCGATACGTGATCAAACCACGCTCGGAAGGTGACTACGCGACGGCGGTCACCCACGAGCCCGAAGGGCTCCGAAATTTTTGCACCGATTTCGGTACTTCTGTATCCCAGGGACAAATGTTGACATCTTGGACGCGGGAATAGGCAAAGAGGCCGTTTGGCCTCCTGCGGTCTCGTCTCAGTGTCTGAAATCTTCAGGGCGGCTTTTTCCGTGGAACAGAAGGCCGGTCATGTTGCCCAAGGCCTCGGCTTCATCGACCTCGACGGCCGAGAACAGGTTTTTCTCTCTGTCCCGATTCAGCCATTTAAGGGCAGCTTCCAGAACTGCCTCATTTTCAGTCCAGCCGTGGTAGCTCTCAAAATTCGCCTTGATCAGATACCACATGGCGCTCCTCCGAGATACCTGACGCCTGCCCCTGCGGTGATCCCGTCGAGCGCCGCCTGCGCCTTTTTCTGCGTCGATCTCATCGCCTGGTATTCATTCCTAATGGTGTCAATCAGCGCGCCATATGCGATGACAGGTTCGCCCCGATTGCTTAGACCGTCGCAAACGTATTCATATCGGTCGCCGCCCGGTCTGTTGTAAAAGACCTCGTAGATGAGCCCGTTGTCGTGCTTCATGAACTCGCGCTCGATGCGTTTCCCGTCCGCGTCGTCGTAGGACAAAGCCACATGGCTCCGGCCGAACTCCTTGAAAATTGCCTTCATGTTCCTGCTCCCTGTTCCTCTGGGGTTTTCTTGTTCTGAGCCGTGAAGCTCGATCTCCGGCGCTGCCTCCCAACAGTCCGGAAACCGAGACCCACCCTCAGGCGGCGGCTTTCACTGTCAAATTCTGCCCCAGCTTTTCGAGATATTCTTTGCAGTCGTTGAAGAGCGTTCTTGGGTTTTCGTTTGCCAGCCATAGGAGATCGAAGAGCTTCTCGTCGCCGAGGGCTGGAGAGAATGCTTCCTTATCGGTCTCAGACAGAACGCGGATACGGATATCGGCAAACTGGGCGAATTGCCCGTCGATGTTGGTCATGTTGCGGACGCCCATAACAGCCAGAGCCAAGCCGCGAGCGTGATAAGGGTATCTCTGTTCCTCCTGGTAAACGAAGCCCTTTTCTTTGCCCTTGAAGCGAGCGGCTTCAATAACGATGGAATGTTCGATCTGCGACGGTGTGAAAGTCAGCATTGGTATTTCTCCCAGTTCCTGAGTGACCGCCTTTCGATCAACTCTATGATTTTATTATTGAATGGGAGCTTGTCGGCTTCAACGAATAGTGTGTTTCTGAATATTGCTAGATAATATGAAATGTTTCTGCCGATATAATTGCGCTTGCCGCCAACAATAAGAAATGTTGCTGATTATTGCTGCTCAAGAGGCCGCCAGTGCCAAGCACTGAACACGTCAACAAAATACGTTGACGCAAATCCCAGCCCTCGGATGTCAAATGTCAACATTGCCGAGACCGACTGAATTCGCTTCGGTCAGGCGATGGGTTGCCTTTGCAGACGCCGCTCAGGCTTTCCACCCGCCAGGCCAAAAGGGCGTGGCGGTGATCGAAGATCAAGGAAAGCGGCGTTAGCATAGGCACCGCCAGACCAAGGTTCCACTTTCCATTCTTTCGCCTAGAGAGGCCCCGTTCTGACGCGACACGTGGCGCGGAGGAACGGCGGGCCGAACTTGGCGGGGGAATTGAAATGGAAATGTCTGTCGGCGTACCCTCGCCGGTATCAAACCGATTTGCGGGACCGCTCATTCAAATGGAATTAGAAGACGAAAATTCTTTGGGGACGATCCTAATCGTCGTCGCCGTCGTCAGCTTGAGCACCACCGGCCTTCACCTGGGCGTACTCGACAAGGTGGTCTTTGCCGATTGGTTCTAGACCGGCTTCAATGGCGGCCAGGACGTAGCCCATGTATGGGGGGATTTTCCGGACCCCGCCTTCCCACTTTTTGATGGTGTAGATGTTCTGGGATAGAACCTCAGCCATCGCCTCCTGCGTCATCTTCAGTCGTTTGCGCTCGCTCGCGAAGAACTTGCGATCCATGGATAGGGCCATGTGCGGGGTGGGCTCCTCAAAACGACAATAAGGGCGGTGGTTAGCCGCCCCTATCTACATAAAATGCTGTGAAGATTCAATTATCTCAGACGAGCGAATCCGGGTTGGGGAGCGTACCCACGATCATAATCCTGCTCTGGCTCATCGACTGCCTTGCCTTTGACCGGCTTGCGAGGTGAATTTCCCGCGACCGGCGTTGAATTTTGCAAAGGGTCTCTGTCAGCAGCCTCAGCAACTCTCATTGCCTTGGCGACATTGATGCCCATTGCCTTCATCATATCGGCTGGCTCCAGCGGCTTGAACTCAGCCACATTCTTCATGTCGTTCTTCGGGAACTCAGGAACTCCTTGGATCGGGCGGACGCCGCTGATGTGGTATTTCACAGCGTCCTCACTCGTTTTCGCAATGCGCAAACGCTGCTCATCCGATAGATGTTCTTTGACCCAGGTGACGGTGTCCTTTCGCATCAGCTTTGCGATGTCCCGGCGCTTGTCGTCGCTGTCAGCATTCGTATAGTCAAAGATGTCTTTCGGCTCCCTGCCCTCAGTTAGAGCGCGGTGCTGAGCCTTGAATTCCGCCTCGTTTTCATCGTCCATGTCGGCATTGAGCTGAGCGAGAGCTTCATCGAGACCGGACATATCCAGCGCGGTCTCAATTTCTTCTGCTGGCTCCGGCGGTTGAAAACGACCACCGCCTCCGAACATGTTTACGAACGAGCCGAGCGCAGCTCTGCTGAAATTACCAGCCTTTCTGATGCCCATACGACCTAGTGATTTAGACGTCTTGTATGCCGATGCAAGCGCCTTTGCGATTTTTTGAAGCAGTTTAATCATAGGTAAAACCTCCCATTGTTGCGATTACCTGATCAAATTATTGGCCGACGCGATGCAAGGGACAAATGGCCGACGAAAATGGTATGCCGGGGGAAAAGATCGAGATCAGGACGAGATGAGCGAGCGCGATTTCTACACAGACGACAAGGCCTTCCGCGATCTGGAGTACAATTGGGAGGGTGCGTCCAGACTCTGTTTCGCAGATGACGACTTCCGTCAGCTCCCGATCAAGGACGTGCACCCCATCATCAAAGCGAAAGCCCTCGACTGGTACGAAGACGAGGAGAAGGTCATTAGCTACTTCTGCGCTCCGGCAGCCAAAGTCCGGCGTCGTATGGAGGTGCAGGGCTACACTGCTGAACGATGCAGAGCTTTATGGGAACGAGAGTTCGCTCACCATATCGCTCGTGCGGAGGAGCTGGTCGCTAACGGAGACTATCCGGATTTTGCGAAAGAGATTGCCGAGCAGAAGGGCCTCACCTTTGAAACCTGGGAGGCCAAGCAGGCTGCTGCGGGAGTCGATGAATTCCTCCGTTTCAACGGGGTCCACATTTTCAGCTTCGCAGACAGTTTTGCTGCGTTGGCCCTCTACATCGATGTTTACAAGCCAGAAGTGATTTGGACAGAGTTCACTGAAAGCTTCGACTATGACCCTGCCCTCTCGATCCGCGAGAACCTTGATGCCCTCCCCGTCGATTACGAACACGACTTCATCGAAGCCGCTGGGAATGTCCTGATCCTGACAGAAGGGACTTCAGACACCAAAATTCTGTCGAGAGCTATCCGGGCGATGTATCCGGAATTTGCTGATATGTACGAGTTCATCGACTTCGAGGAATTCAAGATCGAGGGCGGGGTTTCGGCGGTTACCAAGATGATAAAGGCGTTCGCCGGGGTTCGGCTGGCGCAGAAGACAATCGGGCTCTTCGACAATGACGCCGCCGGTTGGGAACAGAAAAATCTTCTCGACCGTATGACTAATCTGCCGCCTTCGATCCGGACGATGGTCCTCCCTGACGTCGAGATCGGCAAAGACTATCCGACACTCGGCCCCGAAGGTCTCCGGAACATGGACATCAACGGCTCCGCATGTTCCATCGAGCTTTTCCTGGGGCGTGCCGCTCTTTCGGACCCGAGCGGTAACCTGCGACCTGTTCGATGGACGGCATGGAATAAGGTGGCTGGCAAATATCAGGGCGAGTTGGACAACAAGAACGCTGCTACCCAGCACTTTCTCGATGCGATGAAAGCTGGTGGTGATCCGGCGGGCCTGCGGGTTCAGTTCCCGGAGATGGATGCACTCCTGAACCATATCTTCCAAGCTTTTCATGGCCGATAGCGGGTGATGGCGAGTTCTGCTGTTGTGCACCTCTCCAATGCGACCTGTTCGTCTTCATGATTGGACGGAAATTTGAATGAGAAGTCGGCCCCGATCTCTGAGGTTTCGGTTCTTCCTCAGGTTTATGAATCAATAGAAGGTTAAATGCGGAAACTTCTTTCCGCCCCTCCTCTTTCCGGCCGACTGCCAGATGAACGTTCCACGAGAATGCGGCGACTGTCTCAGCCATCTCGCGAAGGACGGGATTAGAGGAACGACGGGCCAAGCGATAAGCGGTGATATCCCTCGGCTCCTGATAGGGCTCCGGCTTCGAGATCGGCAGAATGCGGATGTGGACTGTGTTCGGATCGGTCCCCGGTCGGCGCAGGATCAGGCCGCATTGCTCTAGAGCGATGAAGTAGTTCCGCACAGTGCGTGGGGTTCGGCCCAGCATCGTGGCAATCGAGCTGGTGAAGGTAACCACCTCGTCCTTCTTGCCAGCCAGGGTCAGAAGAGTTGCGAGACAGGCCTTTGCTCCGTCCGGCAGATCGCGGTGGCAAATTACATCCATCGACATCTTCGGGACGAACTGATCCGAGACCCTTGGTAGAGGTCGACGAACACGACGGCTCCGCGTGAGGTAGGCAGCGCGGCGTACTGAGGATTTTCGCGCACTTGAGAGAACCGCGTGATTTACCTCCCACTGCTCGACATCTTCGTATGACCAAAGGCCGTCTGCGTAGCCGCGATAGACAACGCGACGCGGCTCTTCGTTCGGATGAGACCGGATATGCTCCAGCATGATCAGTGAAACGGGCCGGGTCTTTTGAAACTGGACGGTGCGACCAGCTGCGGTGGCATCGACGAACGTCTTGAGAACGGTGAGATCGATCTCTCCAGCGGCCAGCGCTGCGGTAAGACGCTGGATGCTCTTCATGGGATCGCTGTCGATCAGGGCCGCGCAGTCCGCTGGCAGAATATCGGGCATACCTCACCTTTCCGCCGGAAAGCCGGTCGGTCGAATGCAAGGCACCTGGGTCCAAGAGGACGCAAAAGATCGCTTCCGGAAACGCCGAAAGTCCTTGCGGGTCAATGGTTGATGGGGTAATTTCCGAGATGCAAATCGGGCTCGGAAACGATCCCATTGAAATTATCGCCGTTCACGTTAGCGCGTGGGCGGCGATTTCGTTTTATGCGTTCATCTTCTCATCACGTCGTAGTTTTGGTTGCCGAACCATAATCCGATTCTACAGCGGCGCTAAAGCTGAGGATTAGCACGCGGATACCTAGGATTTTCGCGCGGATGCCTAGGAATTTCACGCGTTTGCAAAATCGACCTCGGGCCCACCGCCCTCACCTATCGAGGAATTTCGCGCGTTTGGGCTGATCTCGATCTTAAAGTCGAGCAGATCGGACGCACCGTCGGCCGGATCGTGAGGTCAGAATGACGAGATCGAACCTCTATCAACAACATACTGACCTATTCGGGCATCGAATCAGCAGGGTAATGAGGTACTGAGGAATTCCGCGCACTTGAGTCGCCTCGGAATCCAAGATGCGAAATCGTACCTAGGATTTTCACGCACTTACCGAGGAGTTGCGCGCGTTTGAGCGAAACGCCTTGCGCGAATCTGAGACATTGGGCACCTTCGCATCACCAATCGGAGCGCCTTCATGACCAACGTCCTTCAGCTGTCATTATTCCAGACGCCCGACAAGAAGCACACGAACTTCACCGCCCTTTATGACCTGGCACCTCGATTCGTGCAGCGAGCGGAACGTGAGAACGATACACCTTACCTCTCCCGCGTGACCCGGGAATTTCCGTTCGCGGGCGACACCTATTCGGTGACCGTTTATCCGGCGCGCATCACCGACGCCAAGGGTGAGGAACTGGATGAGCTTCCGGGTGACCGCGAGGCGCTTGTCGAAGATGTTCTTCGCCGTTTCGCGGCCGAGAAAATGGCTTTCGGGGAGAAAGAGGAATTGATGGTTCCTTTTTCGCTCTATCAGATTGACCAAGAACTGCGGAAGCACAAGCACACTCTGAGCTACACCGAGATCAAGGAAGCGCTGGCGATCCTCGCGGGATCGAAGATCGAAATCTCGCGAGTTGTTCAGCCGGGGCAGAAGAAGCCGAAGCCGGTCGTTCACGCTTCAGCCCTGCCGGTGTTGGTCTATAAAGACGACAACGATCCGAAGGCGATGTCCTATGCCCAGTTCAATCCGCTGCTCGTCCAAGCAATTCGGGCGCTGGAGTTCGAACAGGTCAACTACGCCTGGATGATGCAGGTGCGGGGTGCCCTTCCCCGGTGGATTTTCAAGTTCGCGTCCCTTCTCCTTGCCGACGAAGATCGCCAGACGGATTCGATCAGCCTGTTTGCTTCTGACCTGATGAAGGGCTGCGGCCATTCCCGTTCCCGTGAGCGGGATGCCCTGACCGATATAGAAAAGAGCATCCTGAAGCTGAAGGCCTGCGGGGTCATCGCGGACGTCCAGAGCGAAGCTTTGAAGCAGGGAAAGGTAAAGACTGACATCCGCTTCTCTATCCGGTTTTCAGAGAAATTCCTGCATGATCGTCAGGAAGCGCGAGCGATCCGGCAGCATCGCACTCAGGAAGCCCTGCGCCTTACTGGTCAGGAACGCCCAGACAGCTTCCACCAGATCAATTCCGACGATGCAGCCAAAATCGCGATGAAGCGTCGGCAGCTCACGCAAGCTCCGAAAGAGCCTGCGCTGAGCTGATTTCACCCGGCCTTGCGGACTGGTTGAACGGCCGTTGGTGTGACTGCTACCTTGGGCTGGTCAGCCGGAGCCAGGTAGTTGGCTCGCTTCGCGTTCATCTGATCAATCTCATACCAATTGCCAGGGTGAACCCTTTCGATAGCTTCGCCTTCCACACCGAAGAAGATGCGGTAGAAGAGCCACATGTGGTCTGGGGCCTGAGGGTCAGGGGCGGAGAACTTTTTCCCGCTCTCTATGATCTCGCAAGCGCGGTCAGCATACACCGACCAAAGGTATGCCAGTGTGGCCCAGGGTCCTATTTTGTACTCGGCGCGTAGCCGAGGAACGTGCTCCCATTTGATCTCCTTCCTATCGAGCGCGATTGCCAGGCTTGGCGAAGCGTCCTTCAGGAGCTTGCCGACGTACGCGTAGCAGGCGTCCTGACTCGTGCCGACGTCGCTCCATAGAACCAGGGCATTTTCATAGGCTTCATCTAGGTAGACCTTTTCCTTTGCGACAGTGGAAAACAATGCTTTCCAAAAGCGCTCTCTGGTGTCGGCTGGATCGCGACCGGCAGTGAAGAGGGCGGCTCTTGTTCGATAGAAAATGCCGGTATCTAATATCTCATAGATTTCCGCCGTTCCTCCATCATCCCAAATCTCTATGCCCGCGATGTCGAAAACCTTAATCGACGGTGCTACATAGTATTCAGCAAAGGGCGCAATGCGGTCGGCGTGGTGCATCAGCGAGGCGATAATCGTCTCGTTTAGAATGCTGTCGTGCGGGCTCTTCTCAATGGCGACGCCACCGAAGTTTGATCCGATCATCTGACCTCTCCTCAAGGTCAACGGGAACTTCCTGAGCTGCGGCTGTCCATCAGCTCCCGGAATTGGAATGCTCGTTCTTGCATCCATTTTTACGCAACCGAACTCGTCAAAATAAGCCCAGCGCTCGCATGCCATCTTAGTAGACATTTTCTTTTCTCCTCCCATGTTCAGAATTCGAACCGCTTTTCAAAGCCGGGTTCGATACGTGTCTTTTCATTCTTCGCGTCGACGATCATCCACTCGTCATCGCGATATTCGATGTAGAGCCACAGGACCATTGCTTCGTTCATTCCGCATTCTCTTGTCCGGTCCTTCGAAATCCAGTAGCGGAACCTTGTTCCCTCTCTCTTGATTTCGGGGTCTTTGCTCATCGCAGCTCGGATTTGACCCATCACGGTCGCGGCGCAATTGTTGATGTCCTTAATGATGAGATGGAGATCGCGTCTAAACGTGATCCTCTGAAGAAATCCCCGAGCCTTCCCGCTTTTAATTGGCGCGGGCAGTGGCATAAGATGACCTTGCTTGATCTCGATCATGCTGCCTCTCCCATATCAATGGCGGTCGAGCCGAACCGTGGAACCTTCAAGCTGACGGTTTTACGGCCTCTATTCTGGCCGTACCGTTTTAGCCGCCATCCCTCGCGAAACCGCTTGAGTTCGACGCGAGCGCCACTGTCGATGATGACGCATTCCGCCTCGCGGCGTTGGTCCACCGGCACGTTCTGAGCATCCAAGAGCCGCTCTGCTCGGTCCATCGCTTCTACTACCCACGCACCAGCCGGGTCGCTGGTGGGGATGGCAGAACGACGAATGCCATTCCGGCCGATCACTGCGGTCGTGACGCTCGCGCCAGATACCCTGCGGGCTTTCCTGATCGCAGCCAGAGCCGAAAAGTGGCTCTCTAGGGTGATCTCATGATCGCTGATCGACACGACCCTGTAATCGAGGCGCACTGAGATCAGCTCGCCATTCTCGACACGGGTGTCCCTCGCCAGAATGAGCACATCGTTGGCGTTGACCGATGCAAGCTCGACCATCGTCATCATGCTCGGCAGATATTCCAAACTAACATTAGACTCTGTAAGATTTGACTTCCGGCAGACTGCGACAGCAGCCCACATGTGAACATCCCCCTCCGGTCCGAATGATGGCATATCGAACCACCAGTTGATCATCGGGTAGGTCATTGAAGACACCCTCTTGTTCGCTCCCATATAATCCTCCAACTCAATTTCAATCGGGCATGAATAACCCTATGGATTTATTCTGAGTTAGGAGTTTGCGGGCCGCAAAGACTATTGTGTTTCTGAATGTTGCTGGATTTATCAAGAGTTTGATCAGGGTCTGAGAGTGCCGCTGCTCTATCCAGGTCGCAAAAGAAAACCCCCGCAACCGGAGCTGCGAGGGTTCAAGGACAGGGACGGAGAACTGGGAGGATGTCCCTGTCACATAGCGTGTTGACGGGCTGGCTCCTGCTCGTGTTTCATCGCCGGAGACGGCTTTTCCTGGTAGGCTGGGAACTGCGGTCGAATGACGTTTCCTTGCCTAACACCTGCAACCTTGTTGATCTGACTGACGTCGATCTTCTCGCGAATAGGCCAGCCTGCAGCCTTGTTGGCTTCTTTGGCAGCTTCGATTTTCGCTTGCTGAACCCTCATGAGTGCCGACGCTGGAGGACGTACACCGGCCAGGTGGCAGCAGTTCAAGATCAGCTGGTTCTCGTCCTCATGGCGGAACGCGAGCTTCGGATCGGTAATCATCTGACCGTCACGACCACGAACCTTACGCTTGGCGAAGTAGACCTTTGCTTCCTGACGTTCTTGGCTCGGCTTCTCGATCCTGTTGACATCAATTTCGAGATTACCACTCTCGGAGAGCTTCGTGTCACCCCTGAAATTGGACTGATAGAGGGTGAATTCCTCTCCAGTCCTTGGGTTACTAAATGCCCCGACAACAGACACCTGATAATGCTCGACGCCTTTCAAAGCTCGGTATGAGTTTGCTTCAGCGGGTTTAAATCGGGTCTCCGGCGGCATCTCAGCGACCAATAGTTTGGCCGTGGCAATTGCTGCTTTGGCATTTTTCTTGCGTGCCATCTCCTCGACGGCGGAACGCTCGATTTCCTCCTTGACCGGAGGTTTTGCAGCAGCTGCCTCGGCAGCAATTTTATCCCGGCTCTTCTGGTCCGCGCCTCGCAGGAAGGCCGATGGCCCATGCGACTGGTTTTTCAGCGCATCGTACTGAGCAGCGTCCTGCTGGTATTTTCTGTTGTCGAAGTATTTGTTGATGAAAGTCATGTTTCCCTCCCAAGGAAATGTTTAGGAGGTAAGCGTGACATGGCCCTCTGGGAGCAAAAATAGCCGACAGAACGGCCAAAACTATCCGGAAATAGAAGAGGACGGAATTGCTAGTCCCGTCCACGAAATATTTTTTGTTGCCGAATGTGTCTGATTACTTCAGTGGATTGAGAGGGACTTTGGCGCGATTAGGTTAGGCACTTCGCCTTCGTGTTCAACGGCGATCCCGGCGACTTCCAGGGCGGCGACGACAGCTTCAACCGCATGATCCTGAACGACAAAGGCCGCTTTGAATGGGCCGCGTTTGAAGTCAAATTTCACACCTTCTAATCCCACCATCGCACGAACGATCTGTTCCTGGACCGTCGGCCGGTCCTCGGCAGGAAGGTCCTCAAGCGACGGCCGAAAGGCGAACGGGTTCGACGTCCATATCAGTTTTGCGGTCATGATCGTTTTCCTTCTTGAGGCATGGTGGTAGGTGGCCGACGTGTCTCAGCTGATACCCTTCTTTTTGAAGGGTTGCGACCATTCTTCGCGCCATCATCTCAGGCGTTCCGAGAGCAAGATCAGGTTTGAAGGCTAAACGTTCCTCGTCGTAGGCGTAACCGGCGCGGGCGGCGGTATTGGCGACCATGCCGACGACTGGATGATTGAGCAGTTGGCCGGTTCGCCAACCGCGTACGGTTCCTTGCTTATCGACATCGACATCGAAGACGAAATCCAGCGCGAAACTTTCCTGTTCACGGTGATCCCAAATTACAGCAATCATAATGTATTCTCCCAGTTTCAAGACCTTCAGAGTCAGGCCTGGGCTTGCAAGGGACCACTGAGCGGCGGCCAAAGAAAAAGGCCCCTGGAAAGGAGCCTCTTCAACGAGCGATTTGTTCGGCCTATGCTCAGTTGTAGAGCTGCGCATTATGCGCTTCTGCACGTTTGATGTGATGGTCCGAGACCATTGTGAAAGCCTCGTTGTAGGCCTTCGAAAGTTTATCATACGCATCGCGGACCACTTTGGCATCATCGACATCAGCCTGTTCTAGAGCCTGATCGGCGGAATTGCTCTTCGATGCGTCACCTTTCCAGACTTCGTGCAGCACTTGCATGTTGATCAGCATCTGCTCAGTGCCCTCGAAAATATTGATCATTTCGTACATCTCGACCTTCAATCGCAATGACACGTCCAGCAAGAAAAGGTGGTTCGGTATCGGTAGTCTCATTTTGGCTTCTCCCAGCTCCGGTCGATCCCAATGACCAACCCTATGAGAAGATTGTCATTTTCGAAATTTTGGGCTGCAACGATTATCGTGTTGCTGAATATTGCTGGACATGACGTTGTGTGAACAAAAAAGGCCCCGGTGAAGGAGCCTTATTAACGATCACCGCCATCGGTCAGACGGCCTTTTTCATCCGGATTCGCTCGATGCTGAGCTTGATTGCAGAATAGCCGGGGTTCCTCGGCACGATACCAAGCCTGCTGAGGTGGTCGGGAACTGGCAACATTGTTCCGGGAAGCAGATGTTTTTGAGACTGTGGTGCAGCCTCGACCGGCCCGAAATACCTGTCGAGCAGGGCTACGTCGTCGGCCGTGATAGCCGCCTTTTCTGGGATCGGCCGGATGAACTGAACCTGCTGACCAGCCTCGTCTGTCAATTTTCCGATGGCGTTCCCCGAGCCTGGAGAGGTAAGCCGTTCGATGAAGTCGAGCCATTCGAGCGATACCTTCAAAGGCTGTCGGCCTTTCGAACCCTCATAATGTGCGGCGAAATTTGCCACGAGCGCCCGGAAGGTCACCGGCAATGATTTGAATTCGTCCCCTTCCAGCAGGTCGGCGACATGCTTTGCCTCACGCTCGTTGAGCATCCAAAAGAATGCCTCTTCCGATGGCAGTTTGATGGTGCGTACTATGTTCATCGATTTTTCCTCCTCTCCTTCCAAGCCCGCAGGCTGATGATCTGCGATGGCAGGCCCTCGTCCGGACATCCGACGTTGAACTCCGAGACCCTCGCTCGCAGGATTTCGATGAACCGCTCGATGTCGATGCCTTCGCCAAGAGACGGCCAAAGACAATCAAGGTAGAAACGACTGATCGAGCAAAGCACCAGGTCGCGAACGGCAATGTCCTCGGCCCCTTCCATCGCCAGCGCAATCAGGGCTTCTCGGTCGAGGTCGACGATCTGCTGGAGCCGCTCGATGGAAATGATGTTGCCGATCTGCTCGCGCACGATTTCATGAGCCTGTTGCCAGTCTTGATCCGTCGGTCGTTTGTCGTGGTGCAGCAGATTCATTCTGGATCGGCTGAGATGAGCGGCAAAAACAGCCTGCCGCCCTTCCCTCCCGCCCAGCTCCATCACAGTGCTGATCCGCAACATTACATGGCCCTCCGCTTTGCAGCGTGGTCCTGAAGAATGCGTTTCAGCATGTCTTCGTGATCCTGCTTCGCCAGACGGCTATTACCGGCATTCCAATCTGCAAGAGCTGCGGGTGAGAGCTGGCTCTTCATGTGGTCGAGACCGCAATTTTCCATCGCGACGGTGTCAATGTTCATGATGATCAGGTCGAACAACTCCATGGCCTGCAGCAATGCACGGCCCGAGGTCTCGATCAGATCGAGCCGCTCTCGGTCGCATATGACCTCGTACCTTTCCTGCTCATCGATAGCTTGAGGCCTGTCGTTCAGGCTCAGGTGCTGATCGCGGGCTACCTGCTTCAACAGCTGAAGGGTGTGCTGCATTCCAGCTCGCATCGAGCTGACATCGGATTTCAGGCGCTTTACTGTCTTTTTTGGGTTTGACATGGCTCGATCTCCTCAGTGCTTTCGACCGGCGTGAAGCGTGGGACCGTTTCCTGCTTCGATGCTGTCGAGATGCTCCTGCATCGCCAGAACCGACGTGGCCCTGCTCCTCTGCAGGCTTTGCAGGGTCAAAAGCGTTTCGTGCATGTTCTGGCGCAGCTGTCGTAGCGCAGTGATCGCTTTCACATCCGTCTGAAAACTCACGCCGATGATCGACAGCTTGTTAAATTCGATGGAGGTTTCGCCGGGGCGCGCCGCAATCTCAGCCTGAAGCGCCGACATACGTTCGTTGGAAACCTCCGCGCTCTCGTGGTCGAAAGCGGCGAGTTGGACGTCGAAGTGCTTCAGTAGCTTTTCGATCTCAGTGGTGAAGTCCGTGTTCTGATCAAAATCTGACATGGCAAACTCACATGATTGAGCGACTGGATGTCGCGTTTTGCGCCGCATCGATGTCGTCGCTTGCGTGGATCAGGTAGCTGGTTTTCAGCGACTGAACGTGTTCGAGCTGCTCCAGAACCACAGCCAGTTCTTTTCCAAGGTCCATCAGTTTGGTGATGGTCTTGATGTCCTGATTGTAGCAGATGGCCGCCGTTGTATATCCCGCCTCTTCCATGCTTTTAGGGGTCGGATATTTCTCGTTGAGCGCCGCTGCTCTCGCGTTGTGAACTTCTGCCATCGATCTGGCGGTGTCGTTCACCGTGTCCATCAGGGCCGCGACCAGGGTCATTCCGACCTCGGTCAAATCTTCGTTTTCGTTGATGTCGGACATCGGTTGTTCCTCTCTAATTCGGATTTCGATGATGATTGGGGGCTCCCGGCCGCATGGGTCAGAAGCCGAATTGGTGTCAGGCAGCCATGATCTCGCGAACGGCTGCAAGTGTCCCGGCGAGTGCGCCAGGGCCGAAACCGCCACTGGTCTTCATGGCCTCATGTTCGCTTCGATAACGGGCCTCGAAGGCGTCGCGCTTGGAACCAGTCAGCTTCGACCGGGCAATCTCGATTTTCGCGATTAGATGGGTGTTCTCAGCACCCTGGCTGCGTAGGTCCAGAGCCAGTCTGCGAAGCTGGTCTTCGTCCTTCGCAGGGATAGGAGTACATTCCTTTGCAGGCTCCGGCGCGGAGATCGCGAACGACATCCGGCTCGATCTCGCCGGGATCAGCATGGCAGCTTCACCATGGATTCGGGCGCTCTGGCGATCCTCGGTGATAAGGTGGTCGGACTGCTTGCACTGGAAATTCAGCTTGCCTTCTGTGTCCCAGATCGGAAGGAACCGGGTGTCTGCCATCGTGGCGATGATCTCGGCCGCCTTCGTGTCGATGATGCCTTCGTTGAATTTCGAACAGAAAACCGACAGACGAAGATCAATAACCTTGAAGGGCTCCAGGGCAGCTTCGTGCAGTTCGTCGAGCGGACAGACGGTCTGAACCTGAGCCCATCCAGCGACGATCACTGCCTCGATATGCATATTGTAGGCGGCTTCACAGGCCAGCTGGTGACCGCGCACTGTGAGCGGAAAGTTGTCGATTTGCTCGACCTTACCAGCTTCAACAAGAAGATAGCGGCGCTCGAATTTGCTGATCATTTTCATTGTCTTCGTCTCCCAAACTCCATGATTTAATTATGCTTTTTGAAAGTGCGGGCCGCAAAGATTATTGTATTTCTGAATGTTGCTGAGAGAAAATCGGGAGTAGAGACGAGGCGGATTGGGCGGGCGTCAACGAAATATTTTTCGGATGTCGCGCGACTTTCGGCCGATCAGAATTTCGGACATGAAAAAAGGAGCCGAAGCCCCTTGTTTCTCGGTTCTATTTTCGAGGGTCCTCAGACTTTCACGCCAGCGCCCATCTCGTAGGCCTCGGTCAGCAGGCGCTCGCGGCCGTAATAGTACATGTCGATCAGCATTCTATGGACGGTATCCAGCAGCTCAGCGCTGACGCCTGGGTGGCACGACAGCGGTTCCATGGCGTGCAGGACCCGTTTAGTCATTACCCTATCGTTCGTCGTCTTGATGCTGTCGAGGGCGTGGTTGGTGAAAACGATCCGTCCGTCGGCTGCAGTGTCGTCGTTGAAAAGGGCATCAACCAGTCGCTGGGTCTGACGGCTCTCATTAGCGAAACGGATTGCATATTCAGCCGCGATCTCGGCCTTTTCCTCGGAAGAAAGAAGCCCTGAAGGAATTCGATGGCAGGCAGCCACGGCGAGCGCCTCGATACCCGAGAAGTCAACCGGTTTGGTATTGTCGTATGTTAGTGTCATGGTCATTGTATCCTCCGCCTCGTGGTGATCGCCTGTCGATCAACCTTATGATTTGATTGTTCCCCCGCATGATGCGGGCCGCAATCGCTAATGCATTTCCAAATGTTGCTGAGTATGACGAGTTGTTGACGCACCTATAGCTCGGGCTTGGCGGCATCCATGCTCGTCAACGAATTGGGCTTTGATGCCCTCAGAAATATTTCGCAATCTCTGCTGCCGTTGCCTCGACCAGAACCCGCTTTTGTGTGACCGCACGTGCCAGGGTCTTCAGGTGCAGCAGGAGCGCGGAAACGTTCCTCTTTTTAATCCCGGCCACTTCATAGGCTTCTGGGCTACCGCCGAACGGGATGGCCGCGAGAGCCCGGTCAAAGATTCCGAGGGCGCTCTCCTGTTCGGCTTCAGCTTCTCGGATCAAGTGAGCCAGGGAGCTTTCACAAAGGGTCAGCTCCAAAAGGGCGTGATCGAAGATAGTGTTCACTGGGTATCACCACCGGTTTCAGTATGAAGGATGCGATCCCTTCCATGAGGCTCGATACCGGCATCCAAGGCCGCGAATGCGTACACAACAAATGGCGGAATGCGGCGAGAACCGCCCTCCCATTTCTTGATCGTGTCGAGGCTCTGGAAGAGGATGGCAGCGATCTGCGGCTGGGTCAGGAGCAGTCGCTTGCGCTCGGAAACAAAGAAGTCTCGGTCGAGGTGGGCTTTGATGCTCATGGGTTTCCGGCTCCTGGGAACGGATAGGCCGGAGCGGATGTCTCGCGCTCGAAGGAGTTAACAGGGCCACGAAGACGTTCGAGGACGCTCGTCAGGATGCGTTCTTCTTCCTCACTGTTCACTTGCTCGATCAGGTTCTCGATGGCTTCGGCAACAAGGGTCCGTTCCCTGGCCGATAGTGAGATCGACTTGTTGACCTGCAGCGTCGGAATGGCGTTGGGGTAAAGGCGATATGGGATGTCGAATATCTTGACGGGTTTACCGCCATCCAAAACTCTCGCGTCGTCGAGGATGAATGTCGCATCGTCGCTGTAGCCGTCCATGCGGGCGATCCAGTTCCGGAGAACTCGGAACTCGTGCATCTCCTCCTGGGTGATGACGGTGGAGTTTGCCAGGTGGTTCGCGCGTGCTTTCATGTCGCCAAAGGTAAATGAGGGCATTATCTGATCGAGGGGCGATGTCTTTCGCGGTTTCTTGTGGTCGGTCATGGTGGTTTCTCCAGAAAATAGGCAAAGGGGTGCCGATCCGGCCCGAGGGCGAGCCGGTCGAAATGGCGGTGATGTTGGAATTCAGATCAGGGGATCAGGCTGCTGCAGCCGGATCGAATTCAACTGGATCATAGCGACGGCAGAGATTGGTCGTCTCTTCGCCCACTTCGCACCAGCCCCGCTCAGGCGCTACGATGCAGCGGAATGTTGCGGTGATGTCACCGTCGTGGGCCATGCTCACGCACTGATGGACGTCGGTGCCATCGCGAGTGACGTAATCGCCAACGCCGTATCGGCCGAAACATTCGGCAAAGACGCCTTCAGGGCATATCTTGCGCTCGGAGGGCTCAAAAGCAGCCCGGTAGGCCTGAGCCATGATAATGACCGGATGTCTTGAGAGGACTTTCTTCATTCGCTCGACGGTCGCCTTGATGTCTACGGAACCGTTTGCGGTATGGGGATTGTGAACGTCGCGCTTCTTAACGAAGACAGCTCGCGCGTCTTTTGATCGGTTCATTCTGCGCTCGGCGCGGCTAATCTTGTTCTTCATCGGTGTTTCCTCTGGATGGTTTTTTGATGTCGATGGAGAGGGTCGTTGCCCTCCCCGTTTTCGTCAGGCTGCTGCTGCTTCGAGCTTTTCGCAAACATGGCTGAGGATCGACCACGCCTCTTCGAGCATGTCGTGGGCCTCTTGGAGAGTGTCGGCGCAGGCTTCGGCGTCTTCGCCCTTGTGGCTAGACTGGATGCTCTCGGGCATGTTGTCGAAGTATGAGCGCTCGTCTTCCTTGACCTCGTATAGGTAGGAATGGACGTCACCTTCAGATAGCTCCCAAGCCATCTCTTCGACCTTCGCTAGAACCGTCGCAATTTGTTTCCTACGTTCTTTGTTCATTTCCCGCCCCCGTTGATCCCCGTGATCAACTCTATGATTTAATTATGTTTCTTCCTGATGCGGGCATCAATGACTATTGTATTTCTGAATGTTGCTGAGTAGAAACTCGAAGGAATAGGCCATGGATTTTCAGGCCGTCGTCAACGAATTTTCTTTTGGTGACTTCCGAATTTTTCCTTGATGGCGGGCGCAATCCCGCCAAGGATCATTCCAGGTGCAAATGTTGACATCTCGGCCCATGGCAACCGTCGTCATGTCAACACTGCCGGTCTCGCCCTCGCTCCCCAAAGGAAACTTGTCCTCTAATTCCGGAACTTAGCGCCAGCCGGGATGATCTCGACAGGATGAAAAGGATCAGCCGCGATAATGCGTCAGCAGGACAAATGAAGCCGCCCGCAGAAAACCGTTCCCGTCGGCCATCCTGAGAGCTGTTGCGAGCCCCGACCTTCGAGTTCCATGCCGACAAAAGGCATGGGATCGCTTTCCTCAGTAGTGCCATCCTTGTCACCGTCGCTTCGCCCTTAGAGGACCAAATGCGGGTCGAGCTGGAAAGGGGCAAGGGCCGCCCAGACCCACGCGCAGGCACGTAGTGGCGAGCATGGGGAGGACGGGCGTAGCGTACCCATTGAGGGCTTTAGCCCGACCCTGCCGGATCGAGCTGCAATGAAGTGTCCAGGGCGGAGAGATGGAGGCGAGGATGATCGAGGAAAAAGGAATAAAAGAAAACAACCACGATTCGACGCGGCCATATACCGATGAAGAGATCAGCGTGGGAGGATCGTCTACCGTCGAGACGCGCTTTTGCGGTTCGGCGCTCCGGGAATTACCGGCATCACGGAAATAGAGCGAGAACCACATCGAGGACAGCGCAGGCGATCTTTGAGATCGAACACCGGAAAGTCTCGGCCACGTGTGGCGAGAAGCGTGGTGGTGCAAAGTTCAAATTTCCAGTCGCACTTCCGCGACGAGCTGCCGGTATCCATTGTGCCATGACGACAGACAACGGTGAAACTCCAGCCCGCGTTGTGGGCATCGCCAAGGGTCTCGATAGTGCTCATGGAGGCAACTTACCGCCAGTCGCAAACCAGAACAAGACAAGAACAAAGCCAAATGAACATTCGCCTTCGCTCCCGGCGATCAGGCATCTATATATGAGGTGGAAGACAGCGGGAACGACGAGGGGAAAAAGTGAGCAGCATTGGCAAAGTGTTCATCAGCCACGCGGTCGCAGACGTGGCACTGGCGCGACTAGTTGTCGATTTTCTGAAAGAGGCTGTCGGCGTGCGGGATTCAGACATATTTTGCACCAGCCTGCCTGGGCACAGCATCCCATTGACGGAAGACTTCAACGCATACATCCGCAGTCAGATCGAAGAGCCTGCTCTCGTTCTTGCCCTTCTAACTCCGAGCTACCTTGAGAGCCATTTTTGCCTGATGGAGCTGGGCGCGGCCTGGTCCCGAGCATTAAAGACTCTGGCTGTCGTCGTTCCAGGAGTGCCCTTCGATGTCGTGACGAAAACACTTGGTCTGAAGCAGGCGTGGAGGATCAACGACCACGCCAAGCTTTCAGAGTTCCGAGAGACGTTTAAAGATTTGGAATTAGAAGCTCGCAGTACCGCAACCTGGGAAGCAAAGGCGGCGAACTGGCGCAAGAAGCTTCCGGGCGTTCTTCGTGGTCTGCCTTCATCAAAGTTGGTCGAAAAGACCAAGCTCAACAGCGCTCTAGCGGAGGTCGAGGCTTTGAAGCAGACCGCCGACGATGAGGCCAAGAGGGTAAAAAAACAAATTTCCGATCTGGAAGAAGACAACGCTAGGCTTCAGGAGCGGATTTCTGTCAAAGACGAGGGGCGTCCCCGGGTGCTGATAGTCGAGCCGGAAAAGCTCATTGCGCTCGATCTTGAACAAATGCTGAAGCGTGCGCGGTATGATGTCATCGGTGTTGCCCGCACAAAACAAGAGGCCATGACGATGGCACTGGTCGACAAGCCAGATATCATCGTCACCGAGGTTCAGCTCGCGGACGGGTCGTCCGGCATTGATTTGATCAACGCCGTCTATCCTTTGGTCGACTGCTTCGCGATTTTCGTGACCGCGTACCCTGAAAGGCTTCTCACAGGAAATCGGCCGCACCCGGTGGAACTGATCACGAAGCCCTTCTCGCCTGACGATGCACTGGCGAAGATCGTTGGTGCGACACAGGCAGTCCTACAGAGGCGAGCCAAGTCGAGCCACGGCGAGGCCCGCCAATCGTAGTGGGATTTTAGCCCTTGCGGTCTAGCTCAGCCTCAACCTTCTTCCGGCTGTTGCCAACTTCTTTGACGGTATCCTTCACGGCAGCTTTCGAGACGCCTTCCTTTTCGGCCTCGTAGCGTACTTCATGATCTTGGCCGCCTGCTACTCGGGCGCGATCCTGCTTAGTATTCGACATGCTGAACCTCCTGTGTTGTCGAGAGAAAAGATAACCGACAACGATTCTGGAAGTTCCGCAGAACCCGATTCGGAACTTTTCCGCCGAATCACTCTTGAGTCGCGAATCACTTGATTAGGGGTTTCGCGTATGTCTCAAGAGATTGCCCACAGAGGCGACATTATCCCGCCGTCCGACGTTCCGTTCTCCAAGCTCACGGTCCAGCAACGCGACCTGGTGCTGACGGAAATCGCAAAGACGCTCCACTATCGAGCGCTCGTGTCGAAAGCGGTCAAGGATCGCGGGGCGCAGCACATGGACGCGCTTGCGTCTAAGATCGATCAAGAACATGAAGCCCTGGCGGCGGACTACTCGGACAAGGCCGGAGAGGTTGTGCTGCGGGCGGTCCAGTTGCTCGACAATTTCGAGCGTCGGATGATGAGCTAGGGGCGACGGGTGTTCAAAGGGATGCCGTTGAACTCCATCAGCCGCTCATAGTGATTTTCGACCTTCTCCGCCGCTAACCGTGGTGACGGTTGCCAGCCGTTATGCTGCTCCGGAAGGTGTCGCCTCACGCCGTCGATATGAGAGATCGACCACCGCCATTGTTTTTGCATGGTGCCGTTGGTTTCCAGCATGATCCTCCCGAACGAGCGCGGGCCATCCCATGCCTGATAGTCGCGGTGTCCCTCGCCCTTCCACGTCTCTCGCCACTGGTAGCGAGGCGGCGGGCCTGGATCGTCGGTAGCGTCCTCTTTCATGAGCGGGAGATAGAGGCGATAGGCAGCTTTTTAAAGATTTCGTGTTGCGATAGCTGACATGACGAAACCGCCCCGCCCTCCTCGATCAAAGCCACTACTGCGCGATGAGAACGCGCCGCTGCAGTCGCGCCCAATCCGCAGGCGAAATCCTGAGCAACCAGCTCTCCCGTTCGATCCTTTTCCGGAACGTATAGAACCGGCACTCTGCGATCTGCGGCAGAAGCCTCCGGCCGATACCAAAGATTGGGGTTGGGAAATCAAATGGGATGGATACCGGATCACCGTTCATTCGCACCAAGGGCGGGTGAAGGTGATGACGCGTGGCGGATACGACTGGGCACATAGATTTCCGGCTATCGTCGAGGCCGTCAAAGCTCTTGGGCCTGCCAGCATGATCATCGATGGTGAAGCCGTGATGCTCGATGAACAGGGGCGATCCGATTTCAATCTGCTTCAATCAAGCCTGGGTGCCGTCGGGCGGCGGCAGGGCAAGGAGGTCAGCCCGGCGATCATGTATGCCTTCGATCTGCTCTACCTGGATGGTCACGACCTCCGGAAAGCCGAATATTCGACAAGGCGGCATCTCCTGGAAGACGTTCTTGCCGGTCACGAAGATGGGGCAATCAAGATTTCGGAGGAGCTTGAAGCTGATCCTGCCGTTCTCCTGGAACATGCCTGCGTGCTCGGGCTGGAAGGAATTGTCGGTAAGAACCGAGACAGCTCCTACCGATCAGGTAAAACTGGCGATTGGATCAAACTAAAGTGCGTGCAGAGCGATAGCTTCATGGTCGTGGGCTACGAGCCGTCGGCTGGATCGCGAGGAGGATTTTCATCTCTTTTACTTGCTGGCTACAAAGACGATCAGCTGAAGTACGTCGGCTCGGTTGGGACCGGATTTAAGGAGCGGGATTCCCAGCAACTTCGGGCGACGATGGATAAGCTGCTGTGGAAGCGGAAAGCACCGCCCGTGGCTTACTCCGGGAAGCGCCGGGTTACCTGGCTGCAGCCTACCCTGATCGCGGAAATTGAATACCGGGCCTGGACGACGGACGGAAAGCTGCGCCACGCCGCTTATAAGGGACTGAGAGAGCTGCAGGATAACGCAGATGTCTACCGGATCGGGGACGAAGATGATGAGGGCTGACAGCCGGAGCGAAATTGCGACCGCCACTTATCAACCTGAGTTTATCAAAATTTCATAGCTGCAACCTAATTTCGGCCTCCTCAGGGGGCATTACTATGCAGACGGTTCAAAAATTTACGTTTCCTACATTCATGGGCATCTGCTCCATCTTGGCAGCGTGCGCGGATATTCTTCAAAATCCGGCGATCTTCGCGGGAATTCTTATCGCCCTGTTTGGCATCGGAGCCATCTCGATTCTTGTCCCAGCCCGCTGGGTAACTTCGAAACTGGCAGACACGGTCGGCTTCGATGCTTCACTCAGCTCCACTCTCAAGCCATTCGGTCTCTCATGCCTGATGCTGGGCGGCCTTATCTATGTTTTCTCGGCGCTGTCCGCTGGAGCCGAGGCAGAAGGTGGAGCGCTAGCGAAGGCATTTCCCGAAGTCGAAAAAATTCAGCTCGCCCTCGGTCGTGTCGAGAAAGACCTTGGTGAGCTAAAGGGTCAGACGGTCGCAATAAAACAGGACACGGGGCAACTCGTTGAAACCTCTCTGAAATGGATCAGCGTGGATGCGAGCCCGGGGACATTCGCGCGGACCACGAACGCAGGTGTGATCCACTATTTTCCGAAAGGACTTTACGTCAATCTGACAAACGAAACCGGTCAGACCTTCGAGGATATTTCTGTCGTCGTGAAAAGTGGTGAAGCAACCCTGTTCTCCGAACAGATTCCGATGTTGCTGCAAGACGGGTATAAACACCATCTGCACGACGTTGCGGATGCCTTCGAGACGGTGTCAGTGTGCGTGACAGCAAAGCGCCGAGGACGACCGGAGTGGTTGACCGAGACCCGCGCCTATAAATCGGTGCAGAAGCGCCTCGAAGACATGCCCTCTTACGATGTTGTAGATGTGACCGACCTCAAGATGTCTTCGGAGAAGCCGAGCTGCTCCACTTGATCTCCAGAGCTAAAGTTTTTTTAATTCTGGAGCGGCCGCCAGCCCTATTTCTCCGACGGATCGTTCGCTGCGACGATCAGACATGCTCGCTCGTACAATTCGTCGAAGGTAATAACCTCCGGGCGCAGCAGGTTTCTGCGGAAACGCTCGAAGGATGCGAACTTGCGCTCGTTCACTCCGTGCTCAGCTTGGAATTCAGTCAGACGACCGCAAATAACGAAAGAGCGGGGCTCGGTAGTGTAGACCGTCTCCCCGGTCGGCTCGCCATCGCCATCGGTCAAGCGGACTGCCGCACCCCAACGCTCGACGGCAGCAGCTACCGTCCCCTGAACCTGCGCAACCGCGCCCGCAAGCTCCTTTGAGGGAGCCCAGATGCCCGACCGGTACTGATCTGGAGCCACCAAGTCTGTGCGATGGTGCTTCAGCTCGACGAAAGCAGATGTTGTAAGTGCGGCCCGAGATCGTAGGAGCGCGTCCACGCGTTTGCCTGGGCCGTCGATGTCATGACCACGGACTGTCTGCTCTAACTTCCTGTCATCTAGCGGGCCGAAATTGATCAGGCTGAGGGAATAACCGAGAATCCAGTGGTTCTTCTCAAGGAAGCGTTGCCATAACCCTTCCGGTCCTCGCCCATGCTGGGCAACACATTCATCAAAATAGTCCGGATCGGAAAGCAATCGCTCAAAAATCGCTAGCTGCTTTTTTCGGAAGGAGAGAGCAACGACATCTTCGGTGGTTATCTCGTTTCGAGCAATCGCGGCCAGGAGCTGCTGATTGTCGGCGGCGATCCGGCGCAGCTGGTCGGGCTCAAGGAGTAGTTCTTCAAGATCGCTGTCTCGGATGTTCAAGCGGCCGTCGTCTGGAAAATGTATCTTCTGGATGTTGGACATGAACTTCAGGAGCGCCCTGACCTCGCCTGCCCCAAGGGAAAAATACTCCTTGGCGTTGCCCTTAGACGTGAATTTCTGGATGGTGACCGTCCGAAAAGCGCGGTCATCTTCTAGAAACGTTGCCTTGATTTGAAAGCGTCCGGCGTCGGTTTGACGAATGACAAGCTCTTCTTTGACGTTGGCAAAAGCATACCCGGGTTCGCCATCAATAAATTTGTTCGCGATGCGAAGTTTCTGCCCCGTGTAGTCCTTAAAAGCGGGGCTCGCGTAGGTCTTATCCGTCCTGGAGTTCTGGAAAATTTCTTCTTCGCTGCTCATAACTGTGCCCAAGATTCACTGAGCTATTCGTAGCAGCTTTTTGCAGGCTTAGCGCGGCAGTTGCCCGCGTATCCACCGGTTGCCCTCTTTGTTTCCACAACCCAGGCATCGCAACCGGGGTTGAAGCGATTCCAAGATCGCATTGCCCCATTTCCTGCGGACTTCGAACCGGTCGATCCAGCCCTCGCGTTCGCATCGTGGGCATGATCCTCCAAGGGCTATGTACTCCGGATAATCGTCGACGGCGGCCTCGAACGGCTGCTCAACTGGTCCGATGTAGGTGATCCCGTCACGTCTGAGCTTCATTGAAAGCCGCTTTCACCTTCTCGACGGTCCAGTAGGGGTCGATGAACGGACATAGGTAGTTGGGGCCGGTGTTTTCGTTCTCCGCTTCATTGAAAAAGGCGCGTGCTGCCGAATGCAAATCTTCGGGTATGATCAGGAATGCCGCATCCGATTGGTGAAAGTCGAAGTCGCCAACGTGCCTCCACTCTCTTTCCCACTCGAAGAAGTACGTCGTAGACCCGTAATCTCCAGGCTGATCAACGAATGGAGCGATCTTCCAAACCGCATTTGTGGGATCGTTTTTCGCTTTCGAAACCAGGCTGCTGATGGCCATGGCATGTGACGTGTCCTTGTACGCGTACATGATAGGTCCGCCGTCACGAGCAACAAGAAATTCCTTCCGGAAACCGATCCCAAATGGCCCGCGCTCATCGGCTAGTCGGCTCAAGTGATGGAGTGGTATTTCGCTGAAGCAGACTGACCGAGGTGATGCCTGGTAGTTCTTACCCGAACCGAAACGGGTGCGGGCTTCGATCCGTCGCGCTGCGAGGATGCTCGTACAATTGTGATAAGCGGTTTGCTTGGCGGAATCCTTAGCGAAGTGCACAACGAACGGCGACATGTCGAGCCATTCGTCACTCCAGTTACCAACGAGCTTCACCATTTCATCCTGTTCTCAATTGCACCACGGCCGAGGGGTCCTCGGGCAGCGATCCTTGCCGCAAATGAAAGGAACTGCTAGTCCTTCGGAAATCAAGATTTTCCCGGCATCCCGACCATTGAGCGTAAGGATGCCACAAGACCGGCCGTAATTGCACTTATCTGTGCCTTCCGTGCCCGGCTTGCAAGCACATGGCACCTGCATCACCTGTGTCCTGCCGGTGGCTGACAGCTCTTCGAGACGTTCTTTCGCTCGATTGCCAAGGATTGCCTCTCGGTCGCACTGGGGCTTGTGAGATTCGGGAGCGTTGAAGCCATTCAGGCGGACGCGAGTGCCATCGTCGAGGCGGATGGTGTCGCCGTCAATCACTGTGAACGACTGCGTTTCGAACGCAGAGGCGATCTCAAGGCCTTGAAGCGCCGGAGCTGGCGAGACGAAGGTCGAGGCTGCGAGAAGCCCGGCAAGGAGCGAGATCAGGGGCATTAGTAGTCCTCTGCAAACATGAGGGTCAGAATTCGGACGGTGACATTCGGGTCCTCCGGATGATCGGAGCCGTGCAATTCGTCCAGGCTGAAATAATCGATCTTCCAGATGACTGCCTCTCCATCGACATCGAGCTTGCCAAAGTCGTGCTCGCCATATGGATCGTCGCCATCGCTCCATTCGTCAAAGGCCGCTACGGCAGCAGCCACGGCTCCGATCTTCTCGTGTTCTTGAGCCAGGCGACCGGCTGCAACCACACGACCGTTACGGCAACTACCTTCAGTGCGAAGCTCGTCGTTCAGGTATCGGATGCGAAAGATTTTAGGGTCCACAACTTTCTCCATGGGTTTTCGCGAAATTAGTGGACATTGAGCACTTCGACAAGGCGTGATGTCTCTTGTATTACAAATTTCTGTCTCTATTATAGAGACATATTCAATTAAACCTGGTGACGCATGGAAGAGATCGAAGAAACAATCGAGAGCATCTTTGGCGAACGCGAGTGGACCTCTGAGGAGCTGGCGGCGGAACTGAAGAAGGGATTAGACGAGTTGGGCTGGACGCCGGTCGAACTGGCGGATCGGATGACATCGTTGGGCGACTACCGTCCGTACAAAACGATTCTTCGCGGCATTCATCGAGCCCTAGCGAATGAAATCAAGGTTCCCGGTGAACTTCTGGCTCTGGTGAAACTGGAAGGGCATTACAAGCGCCGTCTGAAGCGAACCTACGACGATCTCGACTGGACGCGGTTGCCCGACGGTAGCTGGACCGCCAAGACGGAAGGCTTCGTCATCACTCTACTCCCGAAAACGAAGGGTCGGTGGAAGGTTCACATGACCCACGTCGATTCCGGCTATTCACCTTCGTGGCCTCGCTGGCAGGAAAGCCTCGACCAGGCGAAAGCAATGGCCTGGATGACACTCGACAATGCGATCCACTGGCTGGCAGAGGTCGAGCGGGATCGGGCGGCCGAGCGACAGCGCAGTCCTCGTCGTGCTATCAATCTTGACGACTGAAGAAGTCATGGCAATTCAATTGAATTGGTTGGCCTCTGATACAATATGCAAGCGGAGATTTAACCCGGAAATCGGAGGTCAGACATGACAGACCCGCAGGCTATTGTCGCTTCCGGCGTCGCAGTGGCTCAAGCCGCAGGAACCCTTCTTCCGGACACCGTTCGACAAGTGGATAAATTCGGAACTGACGTTGCGAAGACAACACGTCTTCTTCTGTTCCCTTTCCAGCTTGTCGGCGCGATGCAAGATCGTTTGGAATCGTATATCGACCGCGCCATCCGGCAGGTTCCGCAGGAACGTAGGATTGACCCTGTGGAATCCATCGCTTTACCTATCGTTGAGAAGCTCCGTTTCCAGCCTGAAGGCGATCCGATAACGGAGCTGTTTATCCAGCTCCTTTCAAGAGCCATGGATGGGGAACGTGTTGGAGAAGCGCACCCTGCATTTTTCAGCGTCATCACCCAGCTGGCTCCCGATGAACTGATCTTTTTGCAAGATTTCGCCAGTCGGGAGGAAACCGTAATCATGTCACCTGTCGGGAAGAAGGTTTACCCCGATCCGGCATGGCGAAAAGCGCGGCTCGATAAGTGCGATCTTGCGGTCGAGGTCAGGAAAGAAGTTGAAGATGAGACGTTCGGCTACGAAGCTTTGAGCCAACCGGAACTCTTCCCGGTGTACCAAGAGCATCTGCAACACCTCGGATTGATCGAATATCACAATGCGAACGAACGCTTTCGAAAGCTCGAATTGAAGGTACGCGATGACAATGAGCTGTCGGTTTTTTCAATGAAGCTCACGCATTTTGGTAAGCTGTTTCTGAAGGCCTGCTCCAAGGGAATGGTGGTTTCTCCCGACGCTGTTGAGGTCGAGTGAGGAAGGCATGCCGGGCGAAGCCATGCCGATCACGCCGGTTCAGATAGCTTGGGGAGATTACTCCACGTTATCTACTGTCTTTGACTTGGCGGATTGCCTCATGCAGCAATGGCCGGGTCCGACTGACGGAGATGGCTATCTGACGGCACTGATGGTCTGTGGTGCCGTCTTGGCCGGAAGCGAGGACGATGTTCCGGAGGATGCCCGCGTTGCCTTCATCGAAGCTGCCTATGAAGCGGGCCTATCGGTGATGGGAGATGACGACGGCCCTGACTTTTAGGGTAGTTTTATCCGTTCTTTCACCCTCTCATTCTGAGGTCCGATAATGAAAGTTATTGGACCCTAGCGACCTGAGAAACGCATATGAGGCGTTGGAAGCGAAGGCGTTTTAGCTTCAACTGGGATTCCAGAGCCCAGCATTTCCGGTATGATCGACATCCGTTGTATCGAGTGGGATTGCCCGATGACTGAACTGCACGCCGAGCACATCAACGCACTGTCGAGCCTGATTATGTCTCGGATGATCTATCGTAGGCTGCGCAATCGACCGGACCTGATCGAGCAGGTTGCTGCCGGTCTCGAATCCGAGATCAAGGCGCTCGATCCCGAAAAGGTTGCGAGTTACGCGCATGAATGGCTCCAGGTTCTTCGCGATCCGGACAAGCTCAAGGCGGTCATGACCGGCTCCGGTGAAAATGATCTGTGGCTTCGAAAGAGCAAGCCGTTTCATGCCTCGGCCGTCGGCCTCGATTTCACTGACGTCGAATGGCGCAAGCGTATGCGACAGGCTGCCAGGAGGATCGCGGAGAAGGAAGTCAAGCACGGTCGTATATGGTCGATCTCGGGGTTCCAGATGTTCACCGCCTATCCGAGCCCGGAAAGCAGCAAAGCGTTCTGCTCGTTCGAGGAAATCAAGAAGATGTCCGGACGAGACGGGGTATTGGTTCTGCGAGCAATGCAGGCAAGGAGAATCCGGTCATATCGTCGGTCAGACGTTGAAGCATACGCGGCTCGTCAAGCAGAAATCGATCAGCTTCTGACCGAGATCGGCGCGGCGGAATAATACGCCGCCATCTTGCGTAGTCCCCTACCCTGATCCTATCAATCATGGATCGAGGGAACGGGGGAAGTAGAGTGGACTATAAGCTAGAAAAACCGGTCAGGATCAGCACAAAGAGCCCGCACCAGAATCTTTACTCGTGGTTTATCGAAGAGCTGGACCCCGCCACGAAGAAGATCAGTCCGAACTACGTGCCCTGGGGCTGGAGCCTGTATTTCGATGCCAAGGATTTGACCGTAGTCAGATCGCTTGAATTCGAGACCGACAAGAAGAGCGACGTGAACGAGCACATCCACGGTCGCCTAGCCCCTCAGACCTCTGATCGCCGGGCTGCGGCCAACTATTCATTTTTTGGCACCAACAGGAAGATCGAGAGCTTCACGCTGCGGATTGTGAAATCCAAGGACGACCAGGAAAGTTTCCACGTATTCGGGTCACCCAGCTATGAGCATGAGTGGGATTTCGAAAACCTCCTGCAGAACGATACCGTCGAGGTGGAGATCGTGCTGCCTGCCAGCCGCTTCGAACGCATTGCGAGCTTTATTGAATCCGGCAATCCGAAAGCCGTCGTGACCTTGGGCGGGGTCCACGGGTTTTACTCGGAATGGTCGCCATCGATCCGGACAACTGACATCAAAATTCTGGCGAACCTGAGTGATCAGAAGGTCGCGAAGGAAGACGCGGCCGAGATCGATCCTCCAGTGTTGGGGAAGATCGGTTCCTTCGCCTTCCGGCTGCTGAAGGGCGAGGGTGCGACCGGCAAAATCAAAGCTGAAGAGACGGAAGCTGATCCGCCGTCGATTTTTGAGGAGAGGCCAGTGTTACCGGCACCTTCGGTTGATCTTTCCAGCCTCGAAAAGAAGCTGTCGAAGCTGACCCTGCCGCTATGGATCGCAGTAGGGTTGCTCGTCGTCGGCCTCTTCATGCGCTGAGATGCGTCCCCGGTGCCAAGGATCGCGGCTTCCTATCGATCTGCATCGTCTAATTCGTCGGAGCGCGGCCAGTCCGTCGCATCATATATCGCCAGAGCTTCGAGGATAGCAGCTTTCGCTTGGGCGAGGTCCTGCCGGGTCAGTGAGGGGTCGGCAAGGATGCCGTGGCCGTTCACAAAGCAGGTTCCAAGGATTTCCTTGGTTGTGATGAAGGCGTCTGCGATCTTGTCGGATGCCGCTTTTGCCTGCTCGATCTTGTTTGTCATGGCTTCCGCTCCTTTGGCTGTGGCACTCGGTTGTTGCGGGCAATCTCATCTAAGTTTTCGTCCGCGTCCAGATGGAGCATTTCGATAACCTGGGTATCGGACAGATGGCCGGTGGCCCACGAAAAGAGAACGTCGTGAACAGTTCCGGGGTTTTCGGCGTCAAAGATCGTGACTGCCGGATTATGCGGAAACTGGTGGTAGTCGCCTAACTGCTGCGCCAAAGCCTCGGCCGCTGCCTTGCGCCGGTCGGCGTCGATCTTCTCGGCTTCGTCCAGGCTATCGAAACCGAGACTTACGCGGTCGAACCAATCTCGCGGCAAAGCCTCGATCTGAAAAAGGCGCTTGGCCTCGGCGTCAACGTGGCCGCTGAAATCCTGCCAGCGCCATTCCGCCTCGCTCATGGCCTGATCGGCTGCAACGCCCTCTGTCGCCTTCTGATGAGCGAATATGGCGAATTGCTCGATGGTCCAAGACAGTTCCGGCCGATCAGCCGAAACGGCTTCATTGTCGAAAACGTCAAAGCATGAATGAAAGTCTTCCTCTTCGGTCTGCTCCATCAGGCCATCTGAAACCCATGCGGACACGTCAAGAACGTTGTTCGCCAGCTTCTCCCGGTCGATATCGAGGAACCACTTTTCGCGGCGCGACCCTTCAACCTGTGCGCCGGTTACGGCGTAAACCTCGCGACGACCGGGATAAGGTGATTCCCAGTCAGTGGTCGGTTCAACTTTGAGGGTTGCATTACTCATGATGCCGCTCCTTAGGCCAGTTGCCGTCACCAGTAGACCCTGTGGACCTCTGGAAGGGTTTCGAGGATGATCTGCCTTGCCTCGTTCGGATGCATTTCCGGATCGATCAGCTGGTCGATTGATAGGGGACACTGTTCCACAAGCGGAGGAAGGATTGCCCCATCCTCCTGCAGGATCACGACAGCTGTCTGCCAAGCTCGCCGCCACAGAGGCTGCAGATTGACATGAGCTGCCAGACCGTCGTCGAGGGAGACGTCGATGCTGCCTTTCAGGGTGAAGGCTTCGTCGTACCATGGACGCCGGTCATCACCTGGAGGCGCGATAGTGATTTTGATCAGCGCCGCCATCAGGCGCATCAACAGGATGGATAGTTCGGTGACTTCCCTGCGACCGGCCGCCTCGATCTCGTCGGCCAGGTGCTTCACATCGAGATTATGTGCCTCACGCGGAAGCGTTCGCAGCAAACCTGCCTGTTCTTGGGTCCAGCGGATGAAGTCGGTTTCGTAGGTGGTCATGCCAGTTTTCAAACTCGCGGTAGTGACGAACCGTGATGACGCTCTTGGACTGTCAGGCAGCGTGATCCATCTCAGGGATCAGAGGTGTCCAGACCTTCATCAGATAATTCAGGCGCTCCTGTAGGAATTTAGCGACTTCAGGTTCGTCAGCACGTGTAACGGGAACGACGTGGGCAGCGATAGTTCCTCGACGTTGCTGAACATAAAACAAGCGCAGCGTCCCGGGGGTTTCGATATCCTGGCCTGTGAAGTTTGGCTCTTCACTCCAATCGAAACGAAACAGAAGGTTCATGTCAGGATCGAGCCCGACGCTCATGCCCAGCGCCTTCAGCTCCGGTGGAGGTGAAGAGATTTCAGCTACGAAATCTTGCCAGTTAACGAAATCGTGCGAGACCTCGTTATCCCAGCAATAATAGGGGTGTGTGATTTCCCACAAATGCTTCATGTCTATTCCTCTTCAAACCTGAATATAGGTGTATACATCTATATACGTATACATTCAATCGCTAAATGCCGAGAGCTGATGTCTTTCTATCAGCAGCCCATTCAGGTCCAGAGCGCTGTCGTAGGGATTTGAAAAAGTCGGCCGGGCCTGCTTCCTGGATCGTCGTCATGGCCTCACGGTACTTGGTGGCGCGAGGGATGATGTATTCCGCCCACTGATCAGGGGTGAAGGTGAAACGCTCATCCTCTCCTTCCTGATTGATGCCGAGAATGATCGGCACTTCCTCATCGTCGATGAAGGCACACACTTCGAGGGTGCCCATCATCTTGGCGTCCTCGTTGATGTAGAAATACCAGGAATCCTTCTGCATCCGTTCGAACGGCGCATTCAGGACCTCCCATACCGGGGGACCATCCCAAAAGCGGGTGGTCGGAAGAACAGTCGCCTTTAGCTCCGGCGCATAGGCAAGTGCGGTCATGCTTCCAACAGGGCCGATGTCCAACTGATCCTCGCCCCAGACAAACAGTGCCTTCGCGGCCTCGATAGCATCGCGAGCGACACACATCTGGTCAGCAGCCATCGTATAGAGCGAGGCTGCAGCCTCGTTTTCCTTCTCCTGCGCCGTGTCATGGAAATGGGTGGCAAGGTTGAAGGCCTGGGTCTTGGTGTGATGGATCAACCTGTCCAGGTTCTCGATCATTTCCCTTGTCTGGTCCTGGGTGATCTCAGCCATCGGGGTTCTCCTGCTTCTGCTGGATCGCCTTCAACGCGATCCCTTCTGATTCCGTGACTTCGCCGTAGTCCTGTGCCTTCGCGAGGAAATCTTCCGCCGTGATTTTGAGGAAGTATGCCGCTCTGACGGGACCAATTTCGCCTCGACGCCAAGCGTCGATGATGTCGCGCTCGAAGTCCTGCGGATTGTCGGCCGCGTTCCACACCTCATCGCCAAAAAGAGTTTTGTCGGTTGAGATGAAGCTCTCCGGGTGAGGTGCCGGAGGCGGACCTTCCGGCACGACCATAGGGCCAGCCTCGGCGCGGTTTTCTGATTGAGGGATGTAGTAGGTGCTGGGAGGCGGGATACGGTATTTTGAAGCAACCGAGGCCATCGTATCACCCTTGCCGAGGTGGACGATCTTACGGGCTTCAGATTCATCGATCATTCGCTTGGACCAGTTCCAAAGCGTATCGAAGAATTCAACATTGCGAGCGTGGATGTCCGCATGATGGCTCGACAGGGCTTTCTTCCACCGACGCTGAAGATTGCCTTTACGCGAGAACTCGTAGAGTTCCGGCCATGGAATGTTCGCGACGATAGCGCGAGCTTCCATCTCCTCGACGGTGATGCCGAGATGGGCGGCGGCTTCCTCATAGCCGAAAGCATTGTCGCTCCATGCCTGCAGGACAAAGCGCTCATAGCGAGGTTCGCCCGGCGCAGGTCGGGTTGGCCTCTGCTCGCGGAACATCGCCGCGCCCTGCTTGATCAGCTCGAACGCCTGGTCCTGAGACATGTACCCGGCATCAGGCCAACTGCCCCATTCCTCGGAATGCCAAAAGAACGGGAGCTGTTTTCCGTCGTCTGAACCGCCGATTTCGATCTTCCACTCCGCGCCACGAGCACGGAAATAGAAGAAATGGCCGTCGATCTGACCGTGGGCTTGAACAGGAGCCATACCGAAAATGCCGATGACCCGGATACCGTCCGCGATATGGTTCGGTCCATCGTTGCCAACCAGGTCAGAAATCGTTTCAGGTTCTGGCTGTTCCAGGATCGCGCTCAGTAAAGCCTGCTGGCGGCTCTCCATCTCAGTCCGAAGGATAGCCGCGATCTCTTCGACAACGCGCTTGTTGGACCCAAAGTCGCCGGAAAGGGAATAGGCTTTAGCTCCTTCGAGGGAGGACCAGTCACGCTCTCGGTTGACGTCGATCACGACGATGGGCCGTCCCGGCTCCATGGCATCGGGGTCAAATGGACTGGCATCAACCACGATAGCGGGATACCAGCATTCCTGGATCGAGCGGATAGGAACCCGGAAATTGACCAGAACCCTAACGATGCTGTTGTTTGTTACAGGCTTCAGGGCTGCCACGATGTCGCTGATGAGCACCGAGCGTTGCTGATTAGATTCCGGCAGGAAGCGAACCTCACCGTCGATGAACTCGAACCGTCTATCCTGCGTCGCTTCCCATTGAAGGAACTGATCTAGCGTCACGATCAGTCTCCAATTGGCGTATAAGTGCCAGCCAGGGAGACGCCATTTCGCTCCGGAAGGCCGGAAACGACCACGTCGCCATTTTCCTGCCTGCTGATCTCGATGACGTAACCGGCCAAGCCAGCGACCAACCGGCCATCTTGAGATTTGCGCATGTAGAGCGGGATCGATTTCCGGATGTCGCTGTAGTCCTGTCGATCAGCAATGATGAACATCACAAGGGCAGTGTCTGTCGGCTGAGGTCGATGAGCTGGAGCGATTTCGAGCGCGCATTGGTACTCAGCGGCGCAGGGTCCCTGATAGGAATAGCTGCCCACGAATGCGGGCCTTCTCCCGTCTGCTGCCAAGGCGGGCACAGAGGAAAGAACAGTAGCGATAATGGCGGGAAGCAATCTGATCATGGCTCCTCCTCTTCCACGACCGTGACACCCAATTTATAGGCAGCGCTGATGAACTTGCTGGTCGCCTCTCTCGTGCCGATCTCGGGAGCTTCCCAATTGGACTTCAAAGGCATGAAGCCTGCGTCGCGAGCGCATTCCGTCAGATCAGCAAACTCCTCAGCTGCGAGTGAGGGAGCCTCGATCTTTGCACGGATGATGCCACCCGACGTATCCTTCAGCCAAATCAGCTTGGCGGATTTATTCATGCTCACTCTCCTGATCGCGAAACTCGGTCTCGAAACCGGCCGCCCTTACTTCGTTGCGCCATGCCACGATGTCCTCGCCGCCCTTGGGTGCGGTCCAAGTTTCTCCATCGATGGCAAAGCCAAAAATGGTGCCAAGGCGCTCCACCAGCAGACGCTCGTCCTCGGAGAGGTCGAGGGGATAGCTTAGGCGTAAGGCACCGACCGGCTCTTTCATCCAGGTCGCGACAATCTTCTTGTACTGATCGAACGCCTTCTGGGTCTCGGCCTTCCAAACGGGTCCTCCGAGATCGCGAAGCAGGTGAAATGCCTCGTCGACCTCCCCTGCCCCGGCCAGCTGCTTGCCCTGCTCAAGAAGCCGCTTCTGATCAGCATCCAACGCCGCTCGGTCCAGTGACCGGACCATCTCTTCGACGGCAATCGTCGTTTTGTCTTTCGCGACTTCCTGTTCCAGGGGTTCCTCAAGCGGGTTGCCGTGCTCGATCTCGCATCCGATCTTAGCTAAGGCCTCACGAAGGGCTGCGACGGCATTTACCGATGAAACTGCGGTTCCTGGTCCGGGAACCGACCAAACCCCGGTGAGAGCGCCCAACGCACGCTGCTGCCCTGTGCCTTCCACTTCAAAACCGAGATCGCCAGCGACTTGCTCGATCTCTTCGATCTGGAACGGGAACATGCGAGGGAACTGAACGGCCAAGGCCGGATGTCCGTCCTTCTCCTGCCAAGCCACTGTGATCGTCTTCATGTCAGTACCCCAGGAAATCGAGGACTGCAGAACCCTCGTACTCGCCGTGCTCGTCGGCTTCTGCGACGACATCGCCGGTCTCCGTCTCAATGATCGCCCGGTCACTCTCTCGCAGCTCGGCCGCGATGGAATGACGACGGCATTCGGCAATGACCTCAGGAGCGGTCACGGTCGCTTCGAGCGCTTCCCAGTAATTCATGGTGATGTCCTCAGAGATCGGTGACTGAAGAGCCCGCATCATGATCCTTCTGGTTCATGATGAAGCGTGCGGTGCCATATGCCTTGTTGAGGCTTGCCATGATCTCAGCGCTGGCTTCGCGTATGGCCGGTGAGACAGTTTCATCGCGCTCGATGATCGAGGCCTGCTCTTGCAGCATGATGAAATTGTCTGCGTATTCGCGGAACAGCTCGATCAGGTTGGTGACGGCTGGGTTGCTCATCGTGCCTCCCCTGCCCTGTTCTCGTAGATCGAACGACATTCCGTCGCCATCTGGCGGAGGTTCGCAACGATCAGCGGAAAAGCCGGATCGTTCTGCAGGTTGCCCGCAACCTCATCCGCGAATTCAGCGATCTTGATCTCGGGTTCGTCTGCCTCCGCCAGGAATGACGGGTACTGTTCCGTCACCCAACCGATCAGGTCAGCGCCGGTCCACGGATCGCGACGATCCATGGCGCGGAGCAATTTGCTCTCCATGTCGTCGACCAGCATAGCTGCCGACAACACCTTTGCCGTGGCATGCGACTTTGCCAGCGACAGTTCCTGACGGGCACGAAAGCCTGGGGTTATCTTGACCATGTTTCTCTCCCGTCAGGTTTGAAGGATCAATCGCGACCGTCAGCCAGAACAGCAACCCGCGAGATCGGGGTCGGCTTGTTGGCTTCGATCTCGATAACCACCGTCTGCTCATTGAACAGGAAGCCCGGAACGAGCTTCAGAATGTGATCACGAGCTGCCAGCAGTTCCGATTCCGCTGCCTCAAGGCCGATCTGCAGAAGAGCCTTCACCTGGTGGGCGTAGGCAGCGTCGGCATTGGAAGCCACTTCCAGAGCAGCCTTAAAAGCGAAGTCAGCCAGGTTGAAAGTGGTGCTGTCACCGACAAACACAATCGGCTCACCGCCTGCCAGGCTGTCCAGCTTCAATTTCAGAACCTTGGCGGTGCGGTCCATTTCGGAGCGGCTGCCACTGAAAGGAGCAACTTCCTCGGCGTCACGGTAGGCCTTGATCTGTGCGAGGCGAGCCTTGCAGTCGATAACGAGCTTCTCCGGAGAGAGCTTACCATTGCGGTGCGAAGACAGGCGCAGATCGCCGTGTTCGGCCAGCATTGCCGACAGCTTCGAGCTGATGATGGGCATGTCCAGCTCAAGCGGGAACTTCACGCCGTTGTAAGCGACAGTGATCTCGGTGGCAGGCTTACGCTTCAGGAGGTTAAGCATTACAAGTTTCCTTCCTCGGGATTGGCAGGTCAGATGAGAAACAGCCGCTACTGCATGAACCCAAAATAGTGGACAATGGGCACCCTGTCAATATGTCATTGGCTCAATAGTTGCGATCATCATGATCGCGAACGGCGTCCGAAATCGGGATCAGAGAGTGGCGATGACGCCCTCGATCTGGTTCCAGATGCCTGTCGAGCGGAACATTTCCGCAAAAGTGTCAAAGGCTGGTTGAATTTTGACAGCCTGCTCAACGATTTGAGCGTAAACACCGCCAGCTTTTGAAACCTGGTAAACGGATGCTTCCGTGATTGCGTCGCCTTTTATCGACATAAGGGCGATGCCAGTGATCAGGACCGCGCCTGCCACATAATGCCGGTAGCGCTTCAAGCCGATCAGGGACGCCGCATAGCCTGAACCTTTGAACACATGTAGTGCAGCGCCAGCCAAGGACAGCAGCAGAGCCATTGCCGGAAGGGTTGCGATACGATGCGCCTCCTCCAACTGATCCCTGGATTTATCGCTTCTAATACCCTCAAGAGCATGGGCGTAGGCTGGGACGTAGACCCTTGCAGCAAAATGCTTGGGTGACATGTCCGGGAAAACGACATCGTTGGGCTGGAAGCCATAGTCACGTTCGATCTGACGGATGATCTCGTTCTGAACCTTCGTCGTCTGCCAGAATGCAGCTTCGCTGAGACCAGCAGGCAGGTCCAGGCCGGTGGATCGGCTGGCGATCCCTTGTCGAGCCTTCTTGCGGTAGGCGGCGATGAAGCTGCCCCGGTCAAGAACATGCCAGTTTTCAGAGACAGGGATTTGAGCCCGAACCTTGTTCCGGATTCCGGCCGCAGTGTAACCGACGGTAGGCACGCCGTCGGGATAGCGACGACGAAGCTCATGAACGTACTTATTCCACTCATCTGCAGCATCGCGGTCAATCCGGCCGACCCCGCTGAGGTAGGCATCAGAAGCCTGACGATAGCTGGAGTACGACCGTTCGATCTCAGGGGAGAGCTGACCGAAAAAACGGTTCCGGAACTCCTCGATGCTGCCGAGCTGTCGCTTTGCCTCGCGTTCCTTCAGCTCACCAGCGTTGTCGATCATCCCGAGAGTACGTCCACTGTCGGCAACAACCGGCGCGGTGGCGATGAAGGCATTCCAGGACGCACTGGAAAGATCGGGCTTCAGATTGCCAAGCCCCCTCTCCCGCAATTCATTCTGCAGAATCACGCTTTCATAGGACTGCTTAAGGGCCTTCTCCGACACCAGGAGGGGCGAATATTGCCCGATGGCCCAAAGCGCAGCGTAGGTGCCTCCTACGGTCAGCAGCGCTCCCAGGACAGCAACCCCGACCGCCTCCGAGGCCTTCGGGAACTCGAACCGGCAATAGGGGATCAAGGAACCGCCGACGAAGGCAAGGAAGATCGCGACGCCCGTCAGGATGCGACCAAACCTCTCGACGACGGAAATCTGGTCCTGTGTGGCACCGGCCGCAATCAGGTGCATCAAATAGCCAGAGAACGGCACCTCAATGCAAAGGTAAAGGGCGATCATGCCCAGCATCAGCGCATCTGTCTTGCGAGTGTCCCACAGCATCAGTCGCCAGCCTCAATTTCGCGCACCACATCTTCGAGATCAAACCTTTTGAAGCGCTCGATCTCGACATTCGGCAGATCAGGAAGCTCGGGCATCTGATCAGAAAAGAGGGTCAGGTAGATACGGTTGGTAGCGACGGCCATCTCGTCGCGCGCCATTTCATAGGCGCTGCACGCCGCCTCGACGACACGCATCGCGTTCACGACATTCTCCCTCAGTCGAGGATCGGCTAGGACCATGGAGCTGGAGCCGAGTGAAGAGAGCTTGTCCATAAGATTGAAAGCGTGCTGCTCCGCCAACGCCAGGTCCGCAACCAGATCGCTGATTTCTGAGGTCCTGCGATCCGCGATGTACGGGCCGAGGTGGATGATCTGCGCTTCCTTCGTCATGTCCTCGACCTCCAGGGCGACGGCTTAGGCCGCCTCCACCTTGCTGTTATCGTTAGTTTTAGGGGTGGGCATCCCGTACAGCTGCTGGACACGAGCACAGGCGACCTTGTCCATACGGTCGATAAGACCGATAGCCGTCGTCAGGTCCTTCACAAGATCATCAGATGCCGGAGTGTCAGTCGCCTTCGTCTGGGACATCAGCGACCACCCGATTTGCTGAAGGTCAGCGATCCGGGAACGAATTTGGCGCAGTTCGCTGAGTTCAGCAGCTATCTGCTCACGAGGGTAAGACTTCGACATTCTCAATCCTTTAGACGCAATACTGGTAGTAGAGGGACGAGGCAGCACAGGGCCGCCTCGTCTTGTGTCGGGGTCAGTCAATGCCTTCGAGAAGACACCCATTGAGCTACTGAGCTGATGAATTAATAGTGGACAATGGGCACCATGTCAAGTATGGTGATGCCAGTGTTGAGTGTGAGTTCAAAAGGAAATGACGATGGGTTTCACACGTAAATGGTACTCGGCAGACTTTCATTTCTGCCACGATGCGATGTTGGGGTTCTGCCCTGAGACCCGTCCTTTTTCCTCAGCCGACGAGATGAACCAGGCGATTATCGACAGTGTCAACGCTCGCGTGAAAAAGGATGACATCCTGTACATCCTGGGTGACTTCGCTTTCGGCAAGGATGCCGGGCGGATCAAGCGCTGTTTCCATGCTTTGAATGGCCGGAAGCAGCTGATCATCGGGAACCACGACATCGACCGGGATGGAATGCTGAAGCCAGCCATTGCCGAACTGCCTTGGGATGCTGCTCCAGTTCATTCTCTGGTGACCAGCGACAACGGCATTCGCCTGTTCTTGGCCCACTACGCTCATCGCGCCTGGCCTGGACAGCATAAGGGTGCGATCCACCTGTATGGACACAGCCACGGCCGCCTGCCCGGCTGGGCTCGTTCTCGTGACGTTGGCCTGGACGTTTCAGACATGGGTTTCGGCCCCATGACGATGGACTTCATCCAATCCACGGTTCCCGATCACGTCGAAACCGGCGAGGAGATCGAGGAATGAAAAAGACTGACATCTCGCAGTTTTACGACTTCATGTGGACCGACGATCTGTTGCCGGTTCCGGCCTCGCTCGCGTCGAAGGTCGAGGAGCTGTTCAAGGTCAATGACGATCTCTCCCGTCATCTTTCCATGGATCAGCGACGCCACTGGGTTGAATTTCGCTTTCATCAAGCTGCGGATGGCATTTGGATGGCAAGCGTGCTGCCTCGTATTGAAGCTCTGAAATGGACAGCATCTCAGGCGTACATCCTACTTCAAGGGGTAGATGCCTTCAATAGGAGGCAATCATGCTGACAGTCGCTGAAGCTGCCGAACGCTTAGAGATCATCGGGTTGGACCTGATGCACATCGTCGATGTTGGCGAGGTGCTGCCGACAATTTGCGTACCTCGGGAAGGTAGCGTCTGGCATCCAGAGGCAGAGATCGCCTTTTCAGAAGACGACCTGCCTCGCTTTGCTGCTGAAATCGAACCGGACCATGCCTCAAATCTATGAGCAATATGGCACCGTCATCAAAGCCGGGGCGCGGTTCACTTGTGGTCCCGGCTGGGAGCAGATCATACGCTCAGTTGCTGAGAAGCTCGCCACCCTCCCCGGCCCTCCTCGGCTGACAGGAGGAAAAGAGCAGTTCGGATCGCTGGTCCTTTATGACTCAAGAGTCATATTTTGCGAGGAATATGACTTAAAAGACATATTTCCGAAGGAAAGCGTCCAAGCCATTTTCGAAGCTGTCCGCAAGCTATCCGTCACGGTTTGCGAAGAATGCGGACAACCCGGCCGTCTTCGCATCGGAGCTTCCTGGACCAAAACCACGTGCGACCGTCACGCTCACCTCGTGAATAATTTGAGGTATGCCGACGGCGACATTGTCGATCTGCCGCCACAGGTGTGGGCCGATCATTAGCGACCGCTCCAATGCGCGCTATCAATTTAGGTGTATACGCCTATATATGTTGACATGTCGGAAAGTAGGAACATGAAAGCCGTTGCAATCTCTGATCTCCACCTTCGCCACGGAGCGACCGGTGACTACGGCCATATCCTGCCGAACGATGTAGACGTTGTGATCCTGGCTGGCGACATTACCGCGCCGGTCTCAGCTAGTATCCAGTGGGCTCACCGCAATTTTGTAATGGCCGGGTATGACGTCGTCCTGGTCGCGGGCAACCATGAATATTACGAGCAGTGCTTCGAGACCAGCATGGCCGACGGTCTTCGGAAGCGGTCAAACTTCCCCGGTGTCCACTTCCTCGAAAATGAGCAGGTCGTCATTGGTGGGGTTCGTTTTCTGGGCGCTACCCTCTGGACCGACTTCAATCTCTACGGAGACCCGCTGACAGGAGCGATGCACGCCCTCCGAGGCATGAACGACTATCGAGCTATTTCTTCTATTTCCCCAGAAGGATCGCGTCGCGATTTCGTGCCGTACATGACGGCCGACATGCACGATGCCAGCGTTCGCTTTCTGACGCAGTCGATGAACGAGCCTTTCGATGGTCCGACTGTTGTGGTTACGCATCATGCTCCTCACCCGCTTTCCGTTGCTGAAAAGTATGCGGGCGACGACTATAATCCGTCTTTCACATCGGACCTGTCGAAGCTGATCGATGATTACCAGCCGGAGTTCTGGATTCACGGCCACACTCATACCAGCTTCGATTACGTTGTCCCGGGAACGGAAACCCACGTGGTCTGCAATCCTCGCGGCTATCTGCGCCGGAACCTCGGCGAACACGAGAACAAGGAGTTCGATCCAGTCAAAGTGATCGAAATTCCTGCAAGATGAGCTTTGGATCGAGGCGTAGATATGTCTACAGATAGAGAAGTTGAGACGGTGCGCGATCACTCACCTGAAGAGCTGATGGACCTGGCGGAGATCAGCGCACCGCCCAAGCGGATTCCTCCCTACAAATCTAGCCCTATACACATTGATTCGTAGAGTTGCCGCTCAGCACTTCACAACCCCTAGGATGCTGAGCCCACCCGGTCCATGGCACTGCGCCTTAGCGCGGTTCTCCGGCAACATGCAATTTAATGTGCATTCCTGGGGCGCGGCAGCAGCCGGTTCGGCCTTCTTGACCTCGTCCTTGTTGAACGCCGGAATGAAAAACATCTTTGATTCAAAAGAGGTATTCACCACAATCGTAATGGGATCGTCGCTTTCGCGGGTGCAGGTCTGAAATCTCCCGCCTGTCGTGATCACTGTGCCGTCTTTGACGGCCTCATCGCACTTTGCATTGATTACGGTTGGGTTACCTTCGACCGTGGCCTGATTGACTGCCCCAGCCGAACGCATCTTGTACTGAATGACAAGCGTCTTTCCGTTCAGTTGACCGTTGACATACAAGCCGGTTTGGTTGCCAGTGCAACTCGACCACGCGTCTACGATGTTTTTGTCAGCTATTAGCTTGAGGACTTCTAGGTCGCGTTCATCAGAGACTGCACTGGCAGTGTCGCCGCAATAGTCCTTTGACATACTCTCCATTTTTGAATTGCTCACGCTGCCATTTGCCGAGAAGGGCCCATACGAACCACCCGCGCTGCCAGAGTTGCTGCCGCTCTTCGAGGAGCTGTAGGCATCACAAAATTTTTGCTTGAACGTCGAGTTGAAACTGCCGCTCTGCAGCGTTTTGTAGGTGTTCCGGACGCCGTCCTTAAGGATCGCGTCGCACTCACCCGCAAGAGCTGGTGAAAATGGTGTGATGATGAAGGCTAGAGTCATTAAAGATTTCTGAAAAGACATCGCCAAGGCCCCTTCCCCGAACGCCCAAATCTTGGGCTAACCTACTTGAATCGCAGTACGATATCTAGACGTGCGGAACGTTAGCGCTACCAATTTACATATATACACGTAGCCTCCTATAGTCGTAGACATTACGGCGCTTTGGGTCTCGGTGGGCCCGAGTAAACGACTTCAGCATGTAGGGCCACTGTGAATTCACTTTTCGCAGGTTGATCCGAAGAGAGGTCGATTTTGCCAGACTGAGCTTCACCAAATGTTCCCGGATCAACAAGGTCCGGGAACCGGAACGGTGGCAGAGGCTCCCAAGGCGGGCTAGGGTCCTTTGCTTCCGAAGGTACGACGACCGTGAAGGTCTCGTTGCCATATCGAATGGCAAGCAGCATGTAGGGAAGCTTCGCGTCCGCTGATGCTCTACGCATCAGAGAGACTTCCAGGAGATCGGGCGGCATTGGTCCCGGCTGGAATACGTATTGGACTTCCAGTTTCCCGGTCGCGAACGCCGTGTAAGACGTGGTGATCCAGTTCAAAACGTGAGGAAAATTAGGGAGTTCGCTTTCAGGCAGTAGCGTGTAGGCGATTTTCCAGAACGCTTTCATCACGTTGAGGGGAATATGATTTTCGCGCCTAAGCTTCAGGGTAAGCTGTTGGCTCTCCTCATCCAGTTCGAAGATCGGATCATCTTCGTAGGAGACGATCTTGAAACCGTCGGTACGGTCGTAATCGATCCTCCAGCTCTGGTCCCCTCCCCTTTTGAGCGTCGGAACCCCGTTCTTGCCCGAGATGCGCGCCAGTGTCCGCATGGGCTTCGACCATTTACCGAGGTCGTCTTCGATCCCACTGCCAAACTTCTCATTGCATGGATCGCATTCGTAGTAGCTTTCGAGGGACTTGTTCCCCAGGCCTTCCGGGATCGCGTGGGCGATCTTCTTGAAGGTCACGTCAGGCTTGCTCTTTCCACAGAAGCGGCAAACCCTGTTGTCCTTATCGCCAAGCCGCACCTTTTGGCCGACCTGGAGCTTATGATGCTCGATCAGCTCATAGTTGCCCATGTAGAACAGGATGGCCTTCTTCCATTCCGGAAGCTCCTTACGAACAGTTCCGGTAATCAGGGCTTCTGGGGAGGTCGAGGAATTGAGATGTATACGCATAGATTTGTATATTGATAGCATTCTATAGCTCTCGTCGGTATCGGTCCGGATTTGCGGCGATCTTCTCCGCCGTAATGCTTCCACCGCGTTCCTCCGGCGGAACGTAAAGCGCCTGCGCGACCTGGAAGGACTGGAACAGCTCGTATTCAGGACCGTCCAAGGTTTTCAGGATTGCATCCTGCTCATCAACCGTCCGCCCCAGAAAGTCGCGGTAGTGATCGACGTGCTCGGCATCTACGGGCAGATACTTCAGCCGGTATCGATCTTTGACGATCTGATCCAGGTCGAGCTTCCCAAGCGGCATCTCCCATCCGGCTAGCTTCGTAAACTCCCGAGCGACCAAGATCGCTGATACAAGATCGACCTGCATCTCCTGAATGAAATCTAGCTGCTGCTTCAGCCATACATCACTGAAGAACCCCAAGGCATAAGGATCGCCTGAAACCGCCGTGGTGGGATCAACGATGCGCACAGCCAGCTCCTCGGCCGTGATAGAACCGCCGCAGGCTGTCGTTACACTGGTGATGACTGACGTTGTGCTCATGAGGCACCTTAGCAGGAATTGAAATCGATGCAATCTAGGTGTATACATCCCGACACATCGACGCCTATCCAACTTTAACCGTATATTAATCGACACAGATACAGATAGGGCTCATGAAGATTCTCGCTATCACTTCCCAAAAAGGCGGCGTCGCAAAGACCACGCTCGCAACGGCCCTAGCGGTCGCAGCAGAAGAGGACGGCAAGTCAGTTGCCGTGTTCGATCTCGATCCACAGTCCAGCGCCTGCTTCTGGAGCGACCAACGCAAAAAGGAGCTTGGCGAGGAAAAAGGAGCCTTGGCAGTCCGGGACATCCAGATTTCTCGACTAGCTCACTATCTCGATGCAATGCGCGAAGCAGGGGCTGACCTGGTGATCCTTGATTGCCCGCCGGTTCACCGCGACATCGCTCATGACGCCGCTTCCCACGCAGACCTGGTCCTGATCCCCACGAAACCGGAAGTCTTCTCGATCCGAGCTACCCAGGCCACTGTCCAGGTGGCCCAGAGCTTGGGAAAGAAGGTCTCCGTGGTCCTGACTTTTTGCCCATTCCAGGGGCAGGAGGTCCAGCAGACCAAGGCCATCATCAACATGCAGGGCGCAAGCCTCGCACCGGTCGATATGCACCAGCGCAAAGCCTATGGCCGCGCTCAGATGCAGGGCCTCACGCCTCAGGAGTTCGAACCTGAAGGCAAAGCCGCCGAGGAAATCCGACACCTATACACGTATATAACTCAACAGCTCAATGGAGAGGCCGATGGCAACCAAGCCAAAACCAAGTCTGCTAAGCGCGCTTGATGCGGTCACGCCAGCGCCGGTAGCTGCAACGCCTACCGTCGAAGCTCCTGTGGAGCCGGTGAAAAAGGTAGGCGCGATACCAAGCCGCGAGAATACGGTACTCGTCGGCGCTCATCTTCCAGCACCATACGGGAAAGCTCTGAAGCTTCTGTCGGCCGAAACCGGCCAGTCGCAGCGCGATCTCATTGAAGAGGCGCTGAAGATGCTTTTCGTGAAGAAGGGCGCTCGGACGCTAGGAATTGAGATATAGCCATATAGAGCTGTCGATTCGTATACAGGTCGGCAGCTCGACCGGCGTCAGTGAAATCATCAGGAACCTAAGCTGTAGGGAACTAGGCAAACCTACAGCTATACACCTCGACAAATATCGGAATAGATTTTGAGACTTCATATCGTTTGTGTCGCGGCCGTTTTGGCTGCTTCGTCTGCAACTGCCCAAGATCGTGTTGCGCACCAGTCAGCCGAGAACGTTGAGTTTAAGCAGTGGTCGTTGTGGTGCCGGGCCGATGTCCTCGACGACTACGGCGACATCCGCTTCAAGCGTCATTGCACGGCCTACATCTCACGGCCAGGCCAGTTCGACAGCATTCCGATAATGACGATCACCGACGCGCATACCGGAATGGCATCAGCGACCGCCCCGTCAGATTGCGACTATCAGCCGAGACGAGTAGCGGTTGATGGGAAGCGTATCGACACCCTCGATGAGGCCGCGCAGATGGAGGCCATCTTCGCCGGTAAGAAGCTCGTCCGTGAGGTCTGGAAGCTCCATTGGCCAGAATGCCAACACCAGGACGTGACCGTAGATATCACGGGGGCAAAGCAAGCCTGGGAGCGACTGCTAAAGCTGAAGGCGAAGATTTACGATAAGAACATTGCCTACACGCCTAAGTGACGCGATGGTGGCCCTCGGCACAACCGAATCGGGGCAGGGGTCTTTAATGGGGGCAGGGGCGTACATCCGGCGTTGGCTTATGCTGCGCGTCATCAACATCTCTTTGGAAAAGCCCTCAGGCACCATGATCCCGACATCCGGTGAGAGGGCGCTGTCCAACGACGTTTATGTCGTCTATCTCAGGGACTCAGAGCAGGTCCCGAGATTTCTTGTTAACGACCGGGATGTACGAGGGCTGATCGGCAAGAGGTCTAACGACGGACGTAATTTTACGGAAGAGGACGTTCTCCCAGTCTCTGAACTCGCGGACTACAGCCTTTGGGTTCAGCACTATTACCGAGGGTGGACATTCTATCACGATGGAATGCCATCGTTCTTTTGGAATCACGTCACTCACTATCCCTTTTTCAGAGTGGGCCTCGACCGGCTGGTTCAATCGAGATTCAACAAGCAGCTCCTAACTAGGATGGACCGCTTCAAGGTATTGGAACATATCACCGACCAAACAATCAAAGACCGGGATTTCAGGACAAGCCCCTTCGACTTGATGACCGAATTTTACACGGCAAGATGGGTTCACCGTCCTGACAAGGACGAACTCCTGACCTATTACACCCTGCTGCTGGAAGCGCTTGAAGAGACACAAGACCTGCAGGCGTACAATCACGGTCACAGGTACGGTCTGAAGCCCAAGGCCCTCAACACCATCACTGATTTCGCCTTGGAGGAAAGGCGGCACAACGAAAATCGAAATATCCAGATTGGGATTGTCGCCCTGACAGTGATCCTGCTGATCGTCGGCGCAGCTCAAGCCGTGGCTGCAGTGTGGGAAGCGTTCTTCAAAGCGGCAACCTAGGCGTATCCATGTCTAGCTGTATACGCCTAGATTTGTTGAGTGCTCGATGCGATCTTCTTTGCCCTACGCTTTGCAGCCTTCGCCCGGTTCTTGAGGCGCTTCTTTTCCCGAAACCGCTCTTCGAAATGTTCGTCGCATAATGTCTGGATGAAGCTGAGTTTCGGCCGCCGTTGACCCGGCTTCCCGCAATCCTCGCATGTCTGTTCGGCCCGCGCGTAAATGTCATCGACAATGGTGCCGAGCGGCTCATAGACGTCAGCCGGAACATCGTCCATGACCTCGATCTCATCCTTATCGGAGCCGGGCAGGGGCTGCGGCCTCAGGATGATCCGGAGACCCCCGAATTTTTCCTTGATTTGCCGCAGGTAAAAACGACGGTGCCAAGCAGTCGTAGCAAGATGA
>NZ_JAGIPG010000009.1 GCF_017877055.1 Neorhizobium galegae
AACCTGAAGGCCGCAGGTTCAAATCCTGCCCCCGCAACCAAAAATCCCTGCGATCCCGTAGCCTCACACGCTGCGGGATTTTTGCGTTTCCAGGCCTCGAACGCCTCGCCCCGAGATCGCGTGAAACGCCCACCGCAAACGGTCGAGGCTCCCGGCTGAGGCGACCGTTTATCGCGGTCGTTGCCTGAACAGAATGATCCAGCAGCCCTGACCTGAGACCCAAGTTTCCTCCAGATTTTGGTAGAGTCCGTCGTATCAAGGAGACGGACGGAATGAAGCGTGCACGGTTTACGGACGAGCAGATCATCGGAATGCTGAAGGAGCAGGAGAGCGGCCAGAGGACGGCCGATGTCTGCCGCAAGCACGGAATATCCGAGGCGACCTTTTACAAATACAAGGCGAAGTATGGTGGCATGGATATCTCCGACGCCCGGAAGCTGAAAGCCTTGGAAGATGAGAATGCCAAGCTGAAGAAGTTGCTCGCCGAGGCGATGCTGGACAATGCCATTCTGAAGGATGTCGCATCAAAAAAATGGTGACGCCCGGCGCAAGGCGGGATGCGGTGGCTCATGTCTGCAAGGAGCATGACGTGAGCCAGCGCCGGGCGTGTGCGATCCTCTCCGTTGATCGGTCGAGTGTGCGATATTGCAGCGTTCGGCCGAACGATGCGTCCATTCGGGAAGCCATGAGGCAGGTTGCGTCGGAGCGCCGCCGCTTCGGCTATCGCCGTATCCATGTGATGCTGGATCGGCAGGGCATCGTCATGAACCTGAAGAAGCTGCGTCGCCTCTACCGGGAAGAGAAGCTCGCTGTTCGCAAGCGTGGTGGCCGCAAGCGGGCCTTGGGCACGCGACGGCCCATCGCGCTGCCGTCACGGGCCAACGAACGGTGGAGCCTCGACTTCGTCAACGATGCATCCACCGATGGGCGGCGGTTCCGCGTCTTGGCCGTTGTCGATGACTTTACACGGGAATGCCTGGCGCTGGTCGCCGACACACCCTTTCGGGTCTGCGTGTGACGCGTGAACTCGATATCGTCATGGCCCAACGGGTCGTCCTCGAACGATTGTCTCTGACAACGGCACGGAACTGACCTCGATGGCAATCCTCAAGTGGTGCCAGCAGACCCGTGTCGAATGGCATTACATCGCACCGGGAAAGCCGATGCAAAACGGCTTCGTGGAAAGCTTCAACGGCAGTTTCCGTGATGAGTGCCTCAACGAAACACTGTTCTCGTCACTGCCTCACGCCAGAGCCGAGATCACCGCATGGAAGGAGGATTACAACAGGCAACGACCTCATTCATCGCTGGGCAACATCACGCCCAACGAATTCGCCATGAAAATGGCTATGGAAAAACAGGCTGCATAAAGCCAGATTGAAAACCAAAGACTCTCCGAAAGCCCGGAGGAAACTTGGGTCTCAGGTCACCAGTGTTTCCGCCTGCCGATCGTCACGACCACTCGTCCAGATGCCACACGTCATTCGGGCTGGGCGCTTTCCGCCGCAAGCGGTTTGCCCAGCATCGGATCGTTTCATGCGAAACGACGATGCCGCGCTCCGATAACATTTCCTCGACCACGCGCAGGCTCAATGGAAATCGGAAATACAGCCAGACTGCATGGGAAATCACAGACGGCGGAAAGCGATGACGTTTATAATTGACCGGGCTCTGGCTCATCACGGCGAGATAGCCGCAAAATCTTCCAGCCCAGTTAACATGAGATCGCCGCCTGATCTACTCGGGCGCAAATCCGCTGTTACTGGTTTTCATTTCCGGCGTTATCTACGCAGCCGTCAGTATGAGCATCATTTCCTTTGGAAACATCCTGCATCGTCGGAGATATCTGCAGCCAGCGGATTCGCTGACACATTGGATTAGTCCACAGATCAATGCGCGGCGGCCAAGCATTAGCAACCGAATTGAAAGCTCCCTTTGAAATAGTACGAACCATCGACCCGCAGTGCGCTAGCCCGATTGGAGGGTGGGTGGGTGGGCACCACAATCTACGGCGTTGTCATGTTGTCCGTGGGTTAACGGTTGACGGATAATCGGACGTGATGAGCGCGCCGACCATCAGCTACAAGAACCACCGGCACCGTAACATTAACCGCCGATTTCGGCATGTGATGAATGGGTATGACGAAGATTGCCCGTGATCCACTTTATCGCCGCCACCGATTTCCCGCTGAGGTGATTGCCCATGCTGTGTGGCTTTATTTCCGGTTTCCGCTCAGCTTGCGAATGGTCGAGGATCTGCTGGGCGAAAGATCGCTCGTCTTCAGACCACCTGATCGTAGACCCCACAGACGGCACTGTTGCTGCCGCCGCTAAGTTCACAATGCCCGAAAACCTTCAACCTGAAGAGCCGCTTCCGGATATGGATGTTTCAGAACCCGTCCGAGATCCTGACACCGGCCATATGATCTTGTCTGTGGTGGCCGCAGCTTTGTGCATAAAACCGCGCGGCCGGCTGACAGATCGTCAGGCCGGAAAGGTCAATGCTTTGAAGCAGGGTTCGACAGTCTTCGCCATAATGCGTGGCCTGGCCATGCGCTTCAACGGCATCTTGCGCAACAGGAGCTCGGAGGCACTGGATGAATGAAACGACGATGCCATTGACACGGAGTTCACGGCGATCATGCGCTTCGCCAGCGTTTTGCGCCGGGATATTGATGCCGTCAAAAATGCAATCGAACTCCCCTGGAGCAACGGTCAAGCTGAAGGGCAGATCAACCGCCTCAAGATGCTGAAGCGAGCAATGTACGGCCGCGCCGAGCCAGAACTGATGAGGGCGAGAATGCTGCCGCTGAATCACAGAAATTGAGGATAAACCCGGTTAAATGCAAAACGACACCCGAAGTCCGTCCGGTCCAAGACAACAACGGCATAGTCACAACATCAAAGAGCAGAATCCATTCACGCCGGGGGCGAGAATATGACCCGCCGGAGCGCGATTGTACGTCCGCTTTCTCTTTGATTACCTAGCCGTCGCTGTGCATAATCCGCAGTTTGGGCCAGTGCCTTGGCAATATCTGCGTCGGCAAAGACCGGCTGGAAACACTGCGAATGGTTGGAGAAGCTGGATGGAACTGAAGTGGCTTGAAGACTTCGTCAGCTTGGCGCGTTTCATGAACTTCACGCTTGCGGCCCACGACAGAAACATCACCCAGTCGGCACTCAGCCGCCGTATCCGGCAACTTGAGCAATGGGTCGGGCTGCCCCTGATCGACCGTTCAACCTATCCGGTCAAGCTGACGCCGGCAGGCTACAGCTTCCTGCCGAAGGCGCGCAAGAGCGTCGACATGCTCTGCGCCTTGCGCGAAGATACGATCGAAGCGCATGGCGCGACGGGAGAGGTTCTCTCCTTTGCCACGATGAGTACGCTCGTGCTGACATTCTTCCCGGCGTGGATGGAAAAGGTCGAGGCGCTCGGAGAACCGTTCCGCACACGCTTTACGGAAGCCTACTCATCCTTTTCCAACAACGTCGCGACACTTTTCCGCAACGAGTGCGACTTCCTGCTGATCTACGCCCACGATTCTGTTCCGGCGATGCAGGACCTTTCCGAACACGATTATCTGACGCTTGGAGCCGAGCAAGTGATCGCCGTGTCCGCACCGGCCGAGAATGGCGATCCGCTGCATGGCGTGCAATCCGATGGGAGGCTGATCGACTACCTCAGCTACCGGGACAATTCGTTTTTCGCGCAGGCCTTGCCGAATGCCGTCTTCGACAAGAAAGCGCTCCGGTTCAATACGGTCTACGAGAATGCGATGTCGGCGGCGTTGAAGGCGATGGCCGTGTCTGGCCACGGAGTGGCGTGGATCCCGGAAAGCCTGGCCATTCAGGAACTGCAAACCGGTCAACTCGTCCGGGCGGCCGATCCCTCCTTCGATATCGAAGTCGAAATCAGGCTCTACCGCTCCTATCGCCTGCGCGGCAAGCGCGCCGGTCAGTTCTGGAGACAGGCGGAAGAGGTCGCGCTGCAAGCCAATCGCTAGACTACGGACCCTTCCTGGCTAGGTCTCGGTCATTTCCTGGCGCCGCCGTCGAAAACGGGGGCCAGAAATGCAAGGTCCGGTTGCTCGTCCAGGGCAGCGAGAGCGGCATAGACGGACATAGGATTTGCAACACCTTCCAGGCAGTCTGCAAACTTCGTCCTGCGGTCATCCTCCGAAAACGGCTCGGCCAGGCCGCCGCGTGCAAAGCTGCGCTCCACCACATACACTTGGCCATCGCGAAGCGTGATCCGCAAGCGGTGCGGCAGGTAGCTCGTTGCGCAGGCTTCTTCCGAGGCGCTGTAGTGGGTCATCGATATCTTTGCGAGGAGCGGGTCCTTTGCCACGATGTCGACCCTTGCGGGCGTGAAGTCGAGCAGCGACAGGCTTTTGTTGCGGAATGCCAGTGCCAGGCAATACTGCATGGAGAAACGGGCTTCCATCTCGTCACGCGGTTGCGGGTAGGCAAGGTTTCGGTAGTTGGCAATCCCGACATGGCATTCGGCGGATACGATCGCATCCGGATCGATCGGCGCGTGCTTCATCAGGTCGAGGGCCGCATCGACGATCAGATGCGTCGAGCCACAACATGGATGCAATTTCGGCATGACGCCGACAGTCTCGATCGTATGCTCGCGTGTGCCTGAGATATCCGCAAGGTCATAGCCCTTCGGCGCCTCGCCGCCGAACATTTCCAGGAAGCCTTGCGGGCCCTCGAGAATGTCGAGACGTCCCAGAAGCCCCGTCCCGGCCAGAAGTGCTGCCTCCACGGCATTGCGGGCGGCCATCCCGGCATGGAAGGGTTTTGCCGGTGTGCCGAACTGGCCTTTCGTTCCCGAAGCCATGCTGGCGCCCATCGACAGCGCCCGGGCAATGCCGTCCGTGTCCATTCCCAAAAGCTTGGCGACGCCGGCTGCGGTGCCGATACTGCCGACCGTCGACGTCCCGTGCCATCCGGCAGTATAATGCGATCCGGCAACGCCGCTGCCGACGAAGGCCTGGGCCTGGAGAGCGGCGAGATACGCATCCGTCAGCGCCCGCCCGCTGACGCTCAACCCATCGGCGACGGCCAGAAGCGCCGGCACGAGGACGGCCGAGGCGTGGCTCATGCCGGGACGGAAATTGTCGTCGTAATCGAGGGCATGTGCGGCGGTGCCGTTGACCAGCGCGGCCACCGACGGCGACTGACGTCCGCCGGTGACGAGCGATGCTCCACCGTCCGGTCGCCGACCGAAGGCCTGCGCGACGGCAAGCGTGCTCTTGTCGGCACGACCGGCATACAGACAGGCGATGGTGTCGGCGATGGCCTGATGGGCCAGCCGGCGCGCATCGTCGGAGATTGCCGGCGGGGCGGCACACCAGGCTGCGATAGTCTCGATAACGGTTCTCATGGGAAACTCGCCGGTTCTTGATGGGAAGACATGCGGTCACGTTCGCGCTCCTGACGGGCACGGTTGCCGACCGAGATTTTTGGCTTTGGTTTCAAGAGGACTCGTCCACCGCCGCGAGCAGTTGGCGCAGCAACCGGCCCATGCCGAATGCACTAACTTGACGGCCTGTTATTTCCGTATCGACGCGATGGACGACGACCATGTCGAGGGCGGGCATCATGAGGCAATAGTGCCCGCCGGCCCCCATCGCGGCATAGCTTCCCTTTGGCGTCACCAAGCCCGGCAGGAAAACGCCGTCCCGTTCGAGCCACCACATATAGCCGTAGGCGCCATGCGTCCCTGCATGCGAATAGGGCATTACGCATTCCTGCACCCAGCCGGTCGGCAGCACTTGGGCCGAATTCCAGACTCCGTGGCGCAGGAAAAGCTGTCCGAAACGGGCCAGATCCCGGCTGGACATGCGGAATGGATAGGCGCGGTGCTCGCTGATATCGAAGCTCTCGTGCCATCCGTCGGGCCGGCCTCCGGATCGTTCGTCGGTCAGCGAAAAGTCCTGCATGCCGGTGGGACCGGCAATCTGCCGGGCAAAAGCTCGGTGAACGCTCTCGCCTGTAAGCTTTTCGAAAATCGTCCCGAGCGCATTGAAATCCCAGTTGTTGTAGCACCAGAAGGTGCCCGGCCCGTGGGCATGACGTCGCTCCTTGATCCGGCGCATCCAGGGCGTCTCGTATCCGGCTGGATGGTATATGCCCGAGCGCGCTGTCAGCAGATCGTAGACGGTCGCCTGCCTTTCGACCTCGCTCAGCCCCTCCCGGTCATCGATACCCAGGGTTTCCATGGTGCTCGACAGGTCGATCCGGCCGCTCTCGACCTCAGCGCCGATCAACGCCGCCAGAAAGCTCTTGCGGATCGAATGACACAGGAACTTCTTCGTCGGATCGCCGAGGGTAAAAGCAACTTTTCCATGGCGGATGACCAGCAGCATATCGGTGGCCTGCAACGTTGCGATGGCGCGCAGCTTTTCGAGCGCGGCTGCACGGAGACCTGCGTCGCGCGGCGTGGCGAAGTGCTCCCACGCCCCGGTGGGATCACCGGAGCCGTCAATGGGAAATGCCTGGAGTACGGTCATGCCACCGCCTCGTCACGCCTCGCCACGGCCTCGATCGTGGCTTGCAAAAATTCGCGGGTATAATCCTGGCCGGCCTGCGACTGGCGGATCTGATGCGAGGTCAGTTCTTCGATGATCTTGCCCTTGTACATCATGCCGGCGCGCTCGCAGATATGGGCGATGACGGCGAGGTCGTGCGACACCATGAGGTAGGTAAGGTTACGCTCGATCCGCAGTCGTCTCAGGAGGTTGAGGATTTCCGCCTGCACCGAGACGTCGAGCGCCGAGGTCGGTTCGTCGAGCAACAGGATTTCCGGGTCGGTGATCAGCGCCCGGGCGATCGCAACGCGCTGGCGCTGACCACCGGAAAGCTCGTGCGGGTAACGATAGCGGAAGGACGGCCCGAGGCCCACCGCATCGAGCGTTTCGGTAATGCGCTCGGAGGCTCTGTCGATGCCGTGGATGGCAAGCGGTTCGGCCAGAACCTTTTCGACGATCTTGCGGGGGTGGAGGCTGCCATAGGGGTCCTGGAACACCATCTGCACGCGGCGGAAGAAATCCTTGCTTCGCGTCTTCGGCAGTTCCTTGTCGGCCAGCGTCAAAGCACCGTCATAGTCGCCGTTGAGTCCGCTCAAGGCGCGCAGGATCGTCGATTTGCCGCAACCGGATTCGCCGATCAGGCCATAGGCTTCACCCTCGTTGATCCGGAACGATACGTCGTCCACGACACGAGTGCGGGCATGTTTAGGGCCAAAACTGATCGAAAGACCAACGGCCTCGATCAGCGGTCTCGTCGGTTTCATGCGAGCTCTCCATTGCGATAGACGGGGCCGTCGAGCCAGCTTGGATCCCGCACCGGCACCGTGAGGTTTTCGACGGCGACATCAAGCCGTGGCAGGCTTTCGAGCAGCGATTGCGTATAAGGGTGCCGGGCATTGTGCAGTTCGCTCGCCGGCAGATCTTCCATGATCCGGCCGGCATACATGACCAGAACCCGGTCGCAGAAGCTGGCAACGAGATTGAGGTCGTGGCTGATGAACATCAGGCCGGTGCCACGGCGGGTGACCAGTTCGTCGAGAATGGTCAGAACCTGTCGGCGCACCGTCACATCGAGGGCGGAGGTCGGTTCGTCGGCAATGATGAGATCCGGCTCGGGGATCAGCATCATGGCAATCATGATACGCTGTCCCATGCCGCCCGACACTTCGTGCGGGAAGAGCTTGAACACCCGGTCCGGATCGCGGATCTGCACTGCTTCCAGCATGGCCAGCGCCTTTTCCTTCGCCTCGGCCGGTCGCGTCTTGTGATGCAGGCGATAGGCCTCGACGATCTGGTTGCCGATTCGCATCAGCGGATTGAGCGAGTATTTCGGATCTTGGAGAATCATCGAAATATGGTTGCCGCGAATCTTGCGCATCTCCCGTTCGCTGGCGGACAGAAGGTCGATATCCTTGAAGCGCATATGCGTTGCGCTGATCTTCGCGCCCTTCGGCGTCAGCTTCAGGAGCGACCGGCCGGTCAGCGATTTTCCCGATCCGGATTCGCCGACAATGCCGACCTTCTCGCGGCCGATGGTGAACGAGACCCCGCGCACGGCATCATGGCTTCGCTGCGCGCCGTGGAAGCGGATCCTCAAGTCCTTGACGTCGATGAGCGGCTTATCCATGGCGGGGATCCAGAATGTCGCGCAGGCCATCGCCGAGAAGATTGAAGGCGAGGCTGGTCAGGAGAATGGCGGTGCCGGGAATGGCTGCGATCCACCAGCTGGTCATCACGAATTCGCGGCCGGAGGACAGCATCGTGCCCCATTCCGGGCTCGGCGGCTGGGCGCCGAGCCCCAGAAAGCCGAGACCTGCGGCGGTCAGAATGATGGCTGCCATGTTGAGCGTGACGCGCACCACTACCGACGGAATGCACATGGGCACGATGTGTCCGAAGATGATGCGCGCACTGGATGCACCCTGAAGGCGCATGGCGGCGATGTAATCGGACTTGCGGATCGTCAGCGTTTCGGCGCGCGCCAGGCGGGCGATCGGCGGCCAGGAGGCGAGCGAGATGGCAATGATGGCATTCTGGATGCCCGGTCCGAGAGCTGCGACGAAGGCCAGCGCCAGGATGAGGTTCGGGAAGGCCAGAAACACATCGACGATGCGCATCAGCACCGTATCGACCCAGCCGCCGAGATAACCTGCCGTGGTGCCGACGATGAGCCCGATCGGCGCGACGATGACGGTCGTCAGAAGCGCGATGTAGAGAGTGATGCGGGCACCGAAAAGCAGACGGCTATAGACGTCGCGACCGAGTTCGTCGGTGCCGAGCCAATGCTGGAAGGAGGGCGCCAGCAGCCGCGCCGCAAGGTTCTGCTCGTAAATGTCATGTGTCGCCAGAATGGGCGCCAGCAGTGCCGCTAAAAGCATGACGACGACGACGCAAAGGCCGAACAGCGCCGACGCGTTGGACCGCAGCCGCCGCCATTGCAGCCAAAGCTGCTGCATGCGGGCATGAAAGGGCGAAGTCGGAACCGGCGCCCGCAGCCAGAGACCGAGGCTACCGGACGAAGCGGCGATCTTTGCGGTCCGGGAAAGGGATTTGTCTGTCATGGCTGCCTCACCGGGTTCTGGGGTCGAAGACGCGATAGAGGAGGTCGCAGATGAGGTTGAGGGTCACGAAGATGACGCCGACCAGAAGCGAGCAACCGACGACGGCATTCATGTCGCCGACGAGGAGCGCATTGGTGAGATAGCGGCCGAAGCCAGGCCAGGCGAATACCGTTTCAGTCAGCACGGCACCCTCGAGCAGGAAGGCATAAGACAGCGCCACGACGGTGAGCACCTGAACCGCGACGTTGCGGAACGCGTGTACCCAGACGGTGCGTGCCCAGGACAGGCCCTTGACGCGGGCAGTAACGATATATTCCTGCGCCAGCTGCTCGATCATGAAGCTGCGCGTCATGCGGCTGATATAGGCAAGCGCGCCGAAGCCGAGGATCGAGGCAGGCAGGATGATATGGCCGAAGACGTTGCGGAATATCTCCCAGTTGCCGGCAAGTGCGCTGTCGATCAGATGGAAACCGGTGACCGGCTCGAGATCGAACTCATAGATGAAATCGATACGCCCCGGCCCGCCGATCCAGCCAAGCGTCGCGTAGAACAGCACCAGTCCCATCAGGCCGAGCCAGAAATTCGGCGCCGAATAGCCGATCAGGCCCGTGAAGCGGATGGCATTGTCGAGCCAGGAATTGCGGTACATGGCCGACAGCACGCCGGCGGGGATGCCAAGCCCCGTGCCGATGACGATTGCCAGCGTGGCAAGCTCGATGGTGGCCGGAAACACGCGGGCGATGTCTTGCATCACGGGCTTGCCCGTGGTCAGCGCGTCGCCGAAATCGAGCGACAGGATACCCTTCACGTAGACGCCGAACTGGTACCAGAGCGGCTTGTCCATGCCGAGCGCGCGAGACATCTTCTCATAGGCTTCCTGCGTGGCATTGTCGCCGAGGATGGAAGCGACGGGATCGATCGGCAGCATCCTGCCGATGAAGAATGTCAGGGCTGCAAGGCCGAACAGCGTCACGAACACCGGCAATAGCGTCCTGCCGAGAATGCTCAGCAGGGCGAATGCCGGGTTCGGCCTGGCCACGTTCCCCGCATCGCTGCGGGGACCCGGGAAGGTGGGGTCCGTCATGAACGCCTGTCCCTTATTTGGAGACGAGGTTGTAGTAGACGCGGAAGCCGTTCCAGGTCCAATCCTTGACCTTACCGCTCATGCCGACGGTATTGTACATCTGGAACATGATGGCCATCGGGCCCTGTTGCATGACGTCTTTCTGCAGCGCGTAATAAAGTTCGTTGCGCTTGGCCGGATCGCCTTCCAGAAGTGCTGCCTTCACCTGCTTGTTGAAGTCCTCGTTCTGGTAGGCGGAGCGCCAGGCCGGGATCTGAGTCAGCTTGGCTTCCGGACGGTTGTCGGGATTATAGACCAGACGCGAGGCATTGCCGTGCGCATCCGGGACGCCGGTTTGCCAGGCCAGCATGCCGGTCTGGAACTCGCGGCCACGGATACGGGCAAAGAGCTGAGCATTGGCCATCCGCTCGAGGTTGAGCTTAACGCCGACCTTGGAAGCGTTCTGTTGGATGCTCTGGGCGATCGGTGCCGAATGCGGCAAGGTGCCGATCAGCACGTTCGCTTCGAAGCCATCCGGATACCCGGCCTCGGTCAGCAGCGCCTTGGCCTTCTCGATATCGAGCTTGAACGGCTGGCCTTCCTTGGCATCGAGAGCCCCGGTGGCGCCGAGCTGGGCAAAGCTTGCCCGCGGCACGCCGAGATAGGTCATGACCGACTTGGCAAGACCGTCGTAATCGATCAGGTAACGCATCGCGAGACGCACTTTTTCGTTCTTGAAGATCGGGTCGGCGGCGTTGAAGGTCCAGAAAAACAGCTGGGGCTTCAGCATGCGGTCAACCTTCAAGCCAGGCTTGCCGTCGAGATCGGCAAGATCGTCGGGCGACAGGTCTCGGGCAATATCGATATCACCCTGGGTCAACAACAGGCGTTGCGTGCCCGGCTCGGCGACGTGACGGATCAGGATGCGCTTCAGCTTCGGCTTGGCGCCGTAATAGTCCTCGTTCGCCTGCAGCACGATGGACTCGCCGGAGTTCCACTGCACCAATTTGTAGGGACCGACGCAGGCCGTGTTGGTGGCGAGGTATTTGTTGCCCATGTCGCCATTGATCTCCTTCGAGATCAGCGTCTTCTGGTCGAGGAGCGCCGACACGCGATTGGCGCCGATGGCCTGCAGGATGAGGTTGGTCGGATAGGGATTATCCAGCGTCAACACGAGCGTGTTGTCGTCGGTCGCAGTGATACGTTCCTTCACGTTGTCCTTGCTGAAGCCGTATTCGGTCAGCGTTGCGGCATTGCCGTAACCGAGCAGCACGACGCGCTGCATCGACCAGGCCAATTCCTTCGCCGTCGCCGGGGCGCCGCCTGGGAATTTCAGGCCGGTATTGAGATGGAAGGTGATCTGCTTGCGGTCTTCGGACACATCCCAGCTTTTCGCGAGAAGCGGTAAGACCTTGGACTCGTCCTTCTGATCGAAATCCACCAGGGAATCGCAGGTGTTTTGCATCAGCTCGCTGGTCACGACTTCGCCGATCTGCGCAGGATCGAAGGTGCTGATGGCATCGATGTTCCACGCCATGACAAGCGCCGTGTCCGGCGTTGCAGCCCGCGCCGGCAGGCTGATCGAGGCCGACAGGGCCGCGACGGCAGCAATATAACTGATCTTGGAAATGCTTCTGCTAATCATGCTTCTCGTTCCCTTTATTTTTGTGATTTTCAAGCTCTGATCTGGGCCGGGGGCTGGACCGCCCCCGGTCTTCAAGGGTCAGGCGGCCTCCTTCGGACGCGGTTGCAGCGGCGGGTTGACGTCCTGCGGGATCGGGCAAACGTAAGAAGTCTTGCCCAAACGCGCCTGATGGTCCGCCTTGGCCGCAGCCAGTAACTGGCTGTCGCTGAGAAGATCGATGGCGGTGCCGGCCATCATTTTCGCGGCATGGGTCATGCCTTTATGGGCAGCAGCCGTCTTGCCCTGCGCCGTCACCTGCCAGGAATGGCCAGGCGTACCGATGGCGATAGTCGCGGCATGCGCCTGCACGGTCGGCATCAACCAACTGACATCGCCGACGTCGGTGGAGCCGATCATCGGCTCGCCGCGCACGTCGAGCGGCACGATGAAGTCGCAGATCGGCGTTTCCTGGCGCGGAATGCCGACGGCGCGATAGGCGTTGTCGATATCCTCGTCGCTGAGCGTCGCCTGGATCTTTGCCGCGAACGCCTTGTCGTCGGCATCGAACGGGATCGGGCCGAGATGTTCGAGATTGCGCTGCATCGCCTCTTCCAGCGGCCGGTTCGGCAGCAGATTGGAGACGGCGCTCATGATCGAAATGTCGACCGTCGTGCCGGTCATCATCGCGGCGCCGAGGGCTACCTGCTTGACGCGCTCGTTGAGGTCCAGCATGCCCTTGAGGTCGCGCGAGCGGATGGCGTAGCGAACGGCCGACTTCGCCTGCACGACATTCGGTGCGATGCCGCCGGAATCGAGCATCGCATAGTGGATGCGGCTATCTGACGGCACGTGTTCGCGCAGATAGTTGACGCCGACATTCATCAGTTCGACGGCATCGAGCGCGGAGCGGCCCAGATGAGGCGCGGCGGCCGCATGCGACGCGCGACCGGTGAAGCGGAAATCCATGCGGGTATTGGCAAGCGACAGCGCGCGGGCGACCTCGGTAAAGGCGCTCGGATGCCAGGTGATGGCCGCATCGACGCCGTCGAACGCGCCCTCGCGCGCCATGAATGACTTCGCCGCTCCGCCCTCCTCCGCCGGGCAGCCATAATAGCGCACCCGGCCAGGCTTGCCGGACTGGGCCAGCCAGTCCTTGATCGCCGTCGCGGCCAGCATCGCTGCGGAGCCGAGCAGATTATGGCCGCAGCCATGCCCGTGGCCGTTGCCGGGTAAAGGCTTCGGTTCGGCGATGCCGGCCTCCTGGCTCAGGCCCGGCAGCGCATCGTATTCGCCGAGAATGGCGATGATCGGCCCGCCCGCGCCTGCCTCGCCCATCACCGCGGTGGGGATGCCCGCGACGTTTTCGGTGACGCGAAAGCCCTGTTCCCGGAGCATGGCGGCGTGTTCGGCAACCGAGGCGTATTCCGTATAGGCGATTTCTGGCATGCCCCAGACACGGTCGCTCAGGGCGACGAATTCCGCCCTGTGCTCGTCCACCAGATCCCAGATTCGCTCGCTATTCTGCATTTCGAAGTCTCCATACGGCTTGATGTCAAAGGTGTTTTCCAAGGAACCGGGCGAAGGCAGAAAACGCCTTTAAGCGGTTTTCCCGGCGCGCAAAGCCATGGCCCTCGTGGTCGATGCGCAGGTATTCGCAATCGTGGCCGAGACCGCTCAGGCACGAATAGACGTCTTCGCTCTGCCCCATCGGCACGCGGGGGTCGCGGTTGGCGTGAACGATCAGAAGCGGCGCCTTCATCCGGGCGACCCGGTTGATCGGCGAAAACCGCTCCAAAGCCTCGCGCATGACGGACGGTTCGCCATATTCGGCGGCCCGCTGCTGCCGGCCCCAGGGGCCGGTCGCAAGTAGATGGGTCAGGAAATTGCCGACACCGTAGAAATCCACGCCGAGTTTCCAGAGTTTGGGATCTTCGGTCAGCGCCGACAGAACCATGAAGCCGCCATAGGAGCGGCCGAACACGCCGATACGGCTGTCATCCACATCCGCTCGCGCCCCGATGGCGAGCCGGATCGCCCGCAGGTCGGCCACCGAATCCAGACGCTTTTCGCGGTCGTCGAGCTCGTGGAAGGCACGGCCATAGCCGGTGCTGCCGCGCACGTTCGGTGCCACCACCATGACACCCTGCGAAACGAGAAACTGGACGTCGGCGCGGAAGTCCGGCTTCCACTGCATTTCCGGCCCGCCATGCACGATGAAGAGAACCGGGTAACCGGCGGCAGGCGCCGGCGAGGATGGTGTGTAGACGAAGGCCGGTATCGGCCGTCCGTCAAAACTTTCAAAGCGTTCGACGACCGGTTCCCGGAAGGATCCGACGTCCAGACTTGGCGCGTCGGAGGCGACCGCCAGCTCGAAACGCCCGCTGGCCAGATCGAGCCTCCAGATGCCCGGCGGCGTCGCGGCCCCTTCGAGCGGGAAGACCAACGACTGGCCGTCCGGCGTAAATGCGACGGAGGTGATGACCCCGGCCGGCAGCCCTTCGAATGACCACATATCGCTGCCGTCACGGTTGCACAGGCCGATGCGGCTCCAGCCGTCTTCGTTGGAGACGTAGGCAATGCGCTGCTGGTCGGGCGACAGGGCCACGGCTTCGATATCGCGGTCGGAAAGCTCGACCAAGGGTGCGACGCTGCCGTCTTCGGCAGCAAACCGGCAAATAGCCATGAAATCGCGACCCTGGTCGCAGACGGCCACACCGCCGCTCCCGTCCCTGAACAGGCGCGCCGCAAGATAGCGGGCTTTCCCGGCATGCGGCATGATCGGCGTCAGTTCGCCATTGACGATGTCCAGCCGATACATGTCCTGGTCGTTGCCGGAGCGCAGCGATTCCCGCACCAGCAGAGCGTTTCCGTCGGGGAAAAAGGCGAGCGCCTCGCGCATGCCGGTGCCGACAAAGACTGTCGGCGCCTCGCCCGTGGTGACATTCATGACGTGGAGGTCCATGTCGTAGGGGGAACGGGCATTGGACGCATAGGCGATCCGCTCACCGTCCGGAGACCAAGCGCCCCAGACATGCACGACACCCGGCGCCTGCGTCAGCGCGACGGGTTGGGCTTCTATGTCCGGCAAAAGCCAGAGCTGATGCCGTTCGTCACCGCCACAATCCAGGGTGAAGAGGATACTCAGCCCCTTCGGATTGAAGGCGAATGCGCCGATCGGTTCGGGCATGGCGGTAACCTGCCGTGCCGGCCCGCCGGCCAATGGCCTGACCCACAGCTGGTTGAAGCCGGTCGCATTCGAGAGATAGGCAAGCCATTGGCCGTCGGGCGACACGGCTGGCGATTTGACGGACTGGATGTCCAGGAACGGAGCGATGGTTTCAGCCTCAAACGACGACGTCATCCGATCACACCCTCCGGCTTTCAAGCGCGTTGACCGCGACAAGTTTGCTGCGCAGTCGCTCGGAAGCGTTTTTCAGCTCTTCGAAAAGCGGACCTTTGGTCGATTGATGATTGGCTTCCGTGACGATCGAGAAGCCGGCTTCCGGCCAGGCCCGATAGAGCTGCCACGCGGACGCCATCGGGGTCACCGTATCATACCGTCCCTGGACGATCTCGCAGGGCAGGTGGCAGATCCGGCCGATATCGCGAAGCAACTGGCCCGGAGCGAGAAACGCGCCGTGCATGCAGTAATGCGTAAACAGCCGGGCAACGGCGAGCGCGGCCGTCGGCTCCATTAGGGCTGCGACATGGCCGGGGTCCGGCAGAAATGTCTGGGTTTTGGCGGAAAAGCCCCGCAGGCTGAGCGCCGCGGCCACCTCTTCATGGGCATTGCCGCTGGTCAGCCGCCGATAGTAGGCCGACAGGAGATTGCCACGCTCGGCTTCGGGAATGAAGGCCGCAAATTCCTCCCACTGATCGGGAAAGATGGCCCGCACACCATTGAACCACCAGTCGATATCCTCCTTGCCGGCGAGGAAAATGCCGTGAAGGCGAAAGCCGAGGCAGCGGTCGGGATATGCCTCCCCATAGGCCAGCGCCAGGCAGCTGCCCCATGATCCGCCGGAAACCAGCCATCTGTCGATGCCGAGATGGTCTCGCAGCAATTCCATGTCGGCGACCAGGGCCGTCGTCGTGTTGCCGTCGAGATCCGCATGCGGCCTCGACCGGCCGGCGCCGCGCTGGTCGAAGATAACGATCCGAAACGTGGAGCGGTCAAAGGTATCGACCTGTTTCAGGGACATGCCAGCACCTGGCCCGCCGTGAAGAACAACGACAGGGATACCCTCAGGATTGCCATGCTCCTCAACATAGAGGCTCCGAACCTCGTCCACCGGGAGATAGAAGCTCCGTTCACCCTGCCGCTGCGACTGCATTCGCCCACTCCAATGCGCAACATTGTCTGCCTATTCTATAGGCGTGCCGATGTTATGTGCATTGTGGGGCGATCTGGCCTTCCTGTCTAATGAGAAAACAAGATGGCCCATTCCAAATCGGAATAGTTATCCGACATATTTATCGAACAACAGGTTAGATGACAGGCGATGGTGATGTCAGGTTAATAGGGAGGGGTGCGCAATGGGCAGGCTTGCAGTAATCACGCGGCGATGCCGGCCGCATTCCTCCAATGGGCGATCGCCCTGAGGCGATGCAGGTGGACATCGATGGCTGTCTTTTTCGGGCCGGTTGGGACAAAGAGATTGCGAACCGCGGAGAAGACGCTGACGAAACGTTGCAACGCGCCTGCCGAACGGAACCGCTGCATCACCCGCTCCCGTTTCCGCAGCGGCAGGTGCGAGTTTTCAGCACGGTTGTTCAAGCCCTTGTGCGATCGATGCTCGACGTCCGGCATGACCTGACGCCTTGCAGCGCCGTATGAACGGAGCTTGTCAGTGACCATGCGCTTGGGCTGGCACCCCTGCCTCTTCATCAACCGGACCAGAACCCGCTTCGCCGCTTTGGTATTGCGGCGAGCCTGCACAATTTCGTCGAGTCCATAACCGTCTTGGTCCACGGCACGCCAGAGCCAGTGTTTCCGCCTGCCGATCGTCACGACCACCTCGTCCAGATGCCACACGTCACTCGGGCTGGGGCTTTCCGCCGCAAGCGGGCGGCATAGTCGGGGCCGAACTTCTTTGCCCAGCATCGGATCGTTTCATGCGAAACGACGATGCCGCGCTCCAGCAGCCTCTCTTCGATCAGGCGCAGGCTCAATGGAAATCGGAAATACAGCCAGACTGCATGGGAAATCACAGACGGCGGAAAGCGATGACGTTTATAATTGACTGGGCTCTGGCTCATCACGGCGAGATAGCCGCAAAATCTTCCAGCCCCAGTTAACATGACATCGCCCTATAGGCCTATAGGCATTTAGATAAGGTGGATGGATCGATCGTCGAGATCAAGAGCGCGAGGCGGTGAGCGAGAGGGCTGCTCCCGCCAGAGCGCAGAAGGTGCCGAAGAGATAAACCGCGGCGTAACCGAACTGCGTCGAGATGACGCCGGCAACCGGACCTGAAATGCCATAGGCAATATCGAGAAATGCGACGAAGGCGCCCATAGCGCTGCCGCGATTGGAGGCGGGTACGCGCTTGAGCGCTTCCACGCCCAGGGCGGGAAAGATCAACGCACATCCGAGACCGGTCACGAGCGCGCCGGCAAGAGCTATTACCTGATTGGACGCCATCCAGACCATTGCCTGGCCCAGAGCCTCGAGGGCAAGCGACCAGGCGGCAACCTTGTATCCGCCGATCCTGTCAGGCAGATTTCCGAGTACCAGGCGGACGAAGATGAAACCGACGCCGAACGAGGTCATCACCAGCCCAGCATTGGCCCAACCACGTGCCGTGAAATACAGGGATGCAAAGGCGGTGAGACCGGATAGTCCTACGCCTTGAAGCATGAGACCTAATCCTTCCCGCCATATCTGGCCCACCACCTTATAGAAAGGCAGACGCGTTGCGGCACTCGGAGTCGAATAGGCCAGTTCGCGGGAAGCAATGGCCCCGGCCGCGAGCGGAGCAACGATGCAGGCAATCATCGCTGCTTCCACTCCATAGATCTGGTAGGCCCACATGCCTATCGGCGCGCCGATGGCGAGCGCGGCAAACATGGCGATCCCGGTCCAGGACATAGACATGCCAGCACGTTGCGGACCGACAGACGCGATCGACCAGGAAACGCATCCCGTCACGAACTGGCTCTCGCCGAAGCCAGCGGTCAACCGTCCCACAATGATGACGGCGAGGCTGACCGAAGGGGAAAGCGCCGGCATGGCGCTGATGAGGTAAAGCAGGCCTGCTACCACACAGCTGATGGCGCCCTGCAGTGCGGAGCGTTTGCCGCCGCGGCGGTCGGAAACTCGGCCTGCATAACCCCGCGTCAGAACCGTTGCGAGAAACTGGATGCCGATCACCAGCCCGACGACAAAATTGCTGAAACCGAGCCTTTCGTGAATGAACAGCGGCATGACTGGCAAAGGTAGGCCGATGGCGAGGTAGCCGCAGAACAGAGCCGCGATGATACCCGGAGCCGGGCGTGACCGATAATCCGGTGCGGTCTCGGTCAAGGCTTTGGTGCTTTCAGCTAATGCTGACATGACACCCTCCATGGTTTGGTGGAAAGATGAAGCGGGCCACTTGAGCGCCGCGCTCCGACTAGGCGGCGGCCTTTGAGGCCTGTTTCGCGTTGAAAAAATCCGGGCGATAGCCACTCGTTTCGAAAAGATAATCGCGGGAGGCGATCACCTCTGCGGCAATCCTGTCGAGATCCACGCCCACCAATTTGCCGGCACGTTTGCGGACTTCACCTGCGACCACGACCGTATCGACATCGGAGCGCCCAGCCGCTTGCACGATCGTACCTATAGCGTTGGTGGCGGGCATAACGGCAATCTCATTGGTTCGGATCACGATGATATCGGCCTGTTTACCGGGCGCCAGCGAACCAATCTCATTTTCGAGCCCGGCCGCGCGGGCGCCATTGAGCGTCGCGGCACGCAGAACGGCATCCACCGTGATTGGCGCTGGCACGTTTTTCTCGCCGCGGAAGCGGCGATAGCGCATGGCGGATCTCTGTTGGCCGAACAGTGCATGCATTTCGTCGAACATGTCGCCGCCGAAGGCCGTATCGAGATCAATGCCGAGCGCTGGTGTCAGGCCATGAGTGACTGCCTGCTGAAACGCGAAACCATCGTCGTCGAAGCCGAAAAGCGCGTCCGACCGTGGATTGATGGTGACATTGACACCGGCCGCAGCCAACCGCTTCCACGTCTCTTCCGGCAGCCTAGTGCAGTGATTGAAGATATTGCGTGGACCCAGTAGGCCTTGCTCGTCGAACTCCGGCCCAAGCTTGGCAAGATCACCGATGAATTCTGTCAGGATGCGCATGTCGAGCTCACGCGCCGCCCGCCACCAATCAATGTTGAACTGGCCGAACAGGCCGATATGGACCAGGCTGCTACTCTGGTTCCACCTTGCTGCCAGACGCTTCAGATCATCGGGCAGGTGCGCCGCCGATGCACGGCTGTCCATCGGCGCACCGACCATATGCAGAGCACGGATGCCGCTCCCGCCGAGTGCGTCCAGTGCCGCATCGGTATGCTCTGGGCTACGCGAGGAGTGGCAGGCATCGATCACCGTGGTGATGCCCGCATCAAGGCAGGCCAGAGCCGTCAGCCGCGTGCTGACAAACATGTCCTGCGGGCGATACTGCGCGCCAAGCGTTTCGGCGACCACGCCGATATAGGCGAATAGATCGTCTACATCCGGCATCAGGCGACGCATGACGCCAAGCCACATGTGATGATGAGCATTGACGAAACCGGGCATGACGATGCTGCCGGTTACATGGAAGACCTCGGCATTGTCGGTCGGCAGGTCCGGACCGATCGCGACAATTCGCGCGCCTTCCACCAGGACATCGCCGCTGACCAGATTGGGAATGCGGTTGTCCAGAGTGACGATGGTGCCGCCTTTGAAAATCTTGCGGGCGCTCATAGTTCATCCTTTCCGAGTTGATAAGACGCCGCCTTTATCGCTCCGTAATATACTTGAATTAAGTGCGATTATGTCAGATAGTTCCTGACTAGAAGTCAGGAGTACGTAATGCCCTTCGATGGACGGGTCTTATCGGGCCTCGGCGTGCTAGCCGCAGTGATCGAGTGTGGAAGTTTCGTAAAAGCCGCGGAACTTATCGGCATGACCGATTCCGGCGTTAGCCGCGCAATCGGCCGGCTGGAGTCGCGCCTCGGCGTGCGGTTGATGGATCGTACGACGCGATCCTTGGTGCTGACAGATGAAGGGCGGCGCTTCTATGAGGAGGTAAAGCCGCATCTCGATGCGATCGAAAGCGCTGCGGCGTTAGCTTCCGGCGCGTCATCGGCCGTGCGCGGGCGGTTGAAGGTCGATATCGATCCCTTCTTCCTACCGTTGGTGCTCGCCGGACAGCTCGGGCGCTTCTGTGAGCGGTATCCTGACTTGGTAATTGAGTTCGTCACACGCGAACACGTCGGCGATCTGGTTGCTGACGGCATTGACATGGCGATCCGCTTCGGTCAGCCGCGTCTATCGACATTGGTCTCCCGTAAACTGATCGAGGCGCCGATTCTCACTGTTGCTTCGCCGCACTATCTTGCACGCCGTGGACGACCGAGCCATCCGTCGGACCTCGCGAAGCACAGCTGCCTTCAATTCCTCGATCCACATTCCGGCCGGCCTTATGAGTGGGAGTTTATTCGCGGGCAGGAGAAGGTCGAGGTCGAAACATCTGGACCGCTTACCTTTACAGATCCTAAATCGTTGCTTGCGGAATGCCTCTCAGGAACCGGTGTCGCACAGGTGATAGGCTGGGGTGCGGGAGCCGCGTTGGAGAACGGCGAACTAATCGATCTGTTTCCCGACTGGCATGGCGAACAGTTTCCTTTGTTTGCCTTTCACCCATCACGCAACCATCCCCCAGCGAAAGTCGGCGCCTTCATCGACTTCTGTCTGGAGATGGCGATGGAACTGCAACGAAGGCGATGACCGGAATGGGCCAAGAGGTGCCTTCCGCTTCGCGCCTTCATTTTGGTCGTGGGGCCCGCGATGGCGTCTTCCCGAAAGCAGACGTCGATCAAGCTAAGCTTCGACGGCATCAATACGCCTTGGGCGGCCGTCGGCTAGACCGCTCGAACTTCGGCAAGTCGCTGTTTCGCGTATTTGTCATCCCAACAGACGGCGGCTTCCCATCCGGCCGATGCTTGCGCGGCGATGTCATACGCCCCGGCTTCCAGATCGGCAGCATTATGGGGCAAGACGAGGTCAAGGTCGTGCACGTCGATATTCGACTCATCCCAGTCGATCAGAGACGAAACTTTATCACCAGATGCGCTACGATGGCCGCTATGGTGCCGTGCCCAACTCTTTGAACAATACACGTGCGTAGAAATCCACGCATTCTCCAACCCGTGCGGTGACCTCCTCATCGCTATCGTTCCACGGTGTTTCAAGGCCGATAGCGGCCCTGCGCAAGGGCTCAGCAACAAGAGCGGCAAGGATCATCCGGGCAGATCGGTTGACATCAAATGATGGGATATCGGCTTGGTACTCGCGCAGCCAGGTCGCCACGGCCAGCACCCCTCGCTCGACCCCGTTTCGATTATAAATTTCTGCGAGCCGTTCTCGACCTTCCTTATCAGCACAGATGAGACGGAAAAGGGCTACAGCTTCCTTGGATAGGGCGATCCGGTAAATCCTGCTCAATAGCGCCCTCAGGCTCCCCGGATCAGGACGCGCCTCGCCCGGCCGGTGATCTCCACTGGTTTGGAGTTGCTCAGTCCAGGACGCTACGATTTTCCCGACCAGTTCCTCACGATTGGCCGCCATAGCGTAAACAGTCTTTTTGGCAACTCCTGCGCTACGCGACACCGCATCGATGCTGAACTTGGCAAATCCCTGGTCAAAGAGAAGCTGTGTTGAGGCTTGGAGAATTTTGCGTTCCACCTCAAGCCGATTACTGGCCGGACGCCCTCTCGCTCGCTTTTCCAAATCTTGATCTCCTTGACCAACGTCGTACGAACGGTGTATCGACCATATTTGGGAAACGCAATACGTTTCCTAAATATAGGAGATTGGAAATGCAACATGATTTGGAAGCAGCAATCCCTGTCGCACTGCTGCACGCCGACCCAATTAGACTAGAAATGGGGATCGAGCGCTTCGGCTCCGGCACCCTCACGGTCGCCTGCAGAACGATAATGCCAGGGTGCAATGGAGCGATGCTGGAATGGTGGTTTAAGTATTTTGAAACCGACGAACATCTTCGCTGGTGGCATCCGATTGATCACAAGCGCCATTTCGGTTGGGACGAGCTTTGGAAAAAAGGGGAGAACTACATCGGCGCGACAATCAGGGCGACGGAGTCGCTAGGAGAGGTTCCTCCGGTCAAAGCAACCATCAAATTCCTAAGCCCAGCCGCATACTTCAGTGCTACGGACATCGATGCGGCAAAGCAGGTGGGCGGCGTATCCGCACTTTTCTACGCCGGAATTGGCTTTGGCGAGAATGTTGAGATTGACGAGCATGGAATTCCAATAGGCGGCCGGATGATGCACGTCACACGGGACAGGCCCGATGGCCTCGTTCTGCGAAGCAGATTCGTTCTTGGTCTCGATAGCGACAAGGGCGGCCACGCTGTCCCGGACGAGATCGGACTGGGGCTGATGCGCCATTGCCATTCGGAGTTCTCGTTCCTCGCGAAGGCACTTCCGTCTGCATATTATGGTGATCTCGCAAATTCCAGACCTGCCGACAACTGGTAGCTTCGCCCGACTGGAATAACACAAGATACCTGACCAGCACGTTGATCGCCATTGTCAACGGTCACAAGCAAAGCCGGATTAAAGAACTCCTACCGTCGAAGTATGCGGCAACGTAATCTGCGCCAATCGGAACGCTGTCCCCCGACCCAATATGGGCATTGGGCCGGGGAGCCTTTTCAACTATCGAGGAGAGCCGTGCCGTAGGAATTGTCTACAGCGCATAACCAGTTCCCAGACGAGTCTCTACGAAACACATAGGTGGCACGTCGTACCGTCGATGTCGCAATGCCGGTCTCGTCGACGGCATCCAACCAGGTTTCCATGATGACCAACGCTGTGTCCCCGCCCTCGATCACCTCCATCCTCCCTTGGCGGACTTTCAATTTACCTTGGAAATGAGCAGAGATTGCTTCGAACGCTTTCCTGATCTGGTCCTTGCCTTTGGCGTACATGCCTGCCTTGACCACCAAGGTGGCATCATCGGTGTAAAATCGCATCAAGCCGTCGAAGTCTTTGGCCGATATTGAACGGTCTGCAGATTCGATAAGGGCTTTCAAGGGATGGTCGGGCATTCTGGACTCCAAAATGGCCGCGAGAGGAAAAACAAAACCCGCCTCGCGGCGGGTTGCTTTGTCTGGAAATATGACGCGCTTAACCCACCACTCGATGAATGGTGATAATATTCAAAGTGAAAGCGCGTACAAATTCCATAGTGCGTCTTTATCACCAACATCAGCGACTGGCAAATGATCACGTCCAATTTTGAGCAAGCTAGTCAAGGTGCCAGCGGCACACCGTTTACGATGAACGAACCCATTTCAGACCTTCAAACGTTGCCCCGATTGCATGGAGTCCCCCTTCGTCGGCCGCTTTGGGCAACGGGGCAATCGGCGGGTTTGCTGAAATCCTGGGTGCGAAACTGTGTAAAGGAGGGCTATAGCGTAGACGTAGTTCTCATCATCACCTGCGCGGCGCGCCAAATATCGCCGATTACCCTCCGGCAGTATGCTATAGCCGCCGGACGTACGCCCTCGTACCTGGCAAAGGCTGGCTCGCGCACAGAAGAGCGTAGAAGGGACGGCTTTCGGGCGCAGAAAAGTTCGAATCACTTTCAGTCGAAACATCACCGCACGAACATGTTCCGGCCTGGCACGGTGGAAACGCGCCTCCATGTCGGCCATTGAGGGCGAAGTTGTGCCGCGCCGAATGCCGACGTTCCACATATCGAGCTCGACGGCTGTAGCGCCCTCAACCTTGTCGTTCGCAGTCAGAACTGGGCGACCCGAAAGCTGCCCTGGGCCGCAGCGCCTAGCAGGGGCGACCAAGCGGACCGAGCCGCCGTTCGTCTAATCGTTCAAACTCTTTAGAACTTGTTGATAGAACGCGCCTTGTGCATTCCCAGCAGTAGACCTTACGACCCATTCCCAATCCAAATTCAGTTTTCCTGCCGGGACCATTTGCCGCGCGATCTCCGCCGGTGTGGTTTCGTCGCTGGTTCCGTTCTCCCAGTCGTGAAAGGCTGATGAGTATCGAACGACCGCTCCGCTGATCGGCAAATCGAGCAACCCTCCCTCGGCAAAAAACATCAACCCGTCGCCCATTTCTTCCCCGATGAGTTTGAGCCTACGTCCCAAACGATGTTTGAGGATGGCTACAAACACTATCGCTGCGGAAAATGTGAATTTGTCGACAAGCACAACAACCTGCCTGCTTGCGTTTTCAGAGATGGCGTCGATCAAGGGCATCGTTTGAAGGAAGTCGCCACCGGTGTTTCCGCGAACGTCAATCAAGAGTTTTTTGTTCGAGCAGGTGCTTACATGCTCCGCTACACCAGAGATGGCTTTCGGCAGCGCACTTTCGCTTGGATCGAAGAAACTTGGCAATAATATTGACAGCCCAAGCCCCTGCCAGTCCTTAATCTCCACAAATCTCTCGGGTTCCCAGGCCGGATCAGCCTTGCCATGCTCGTTTCTCGGGTAGAGCATCGATGCGGGAACCGTATGCCCGTTCTCCACTTTCAAATCGGTTATCTGCCCATTCTCGTCTTTCACGCGATATTCGGTCGTATTCTCTTTTGAAGAAAAACCGAGGTGAGCTAATGCATACGGCCACGCGAGAAGAATCGGTCCGATGACCCGTTTCCTCTGGCGCGTTCCCGCCAGAAATTTCTCTGCGGCGGCTTCAATTTGGCCCAAAGGTATGCCGTTGACTGCTATCAGCTCTCCTCTTGGCGCAGTTGTTTCTAGTGCCGTGTCAGTTAACTGCACCACCGTCCCGACGCTCACAAACCTCAGCGGAAGCACCGAGATGGAATCGTTCGGGATCAGCCGTGTGTGCCCGTTGTCGGGAAGTGCGAGTAGGCGCATCGCGGAAAACAGAAAGGCCTCTTTGGAACCCTCCAAAGCGTATCGTCGAGTGTCACAAATGCAGCCATCTATCATCGCCTGTTCGATCCGCTGAAAACTGGGATCGGTTGGCAGGACAGTTTCTAGAATTTTCTCGAGGTCTTGCGTCAGGGACATGGTTCACGGTGCGCATAGTTGCTCGTCGATGTCCAGATTGGGCTCGATGTCACCCTTCGCCGCGCCCCGCTCGTAGGACAGCAATGCGCCAATAACGGACATGCGTAGTTTGATGATTTACAGCGCAAGATAATAAGGATACCATATATCCTTATTATCTCTTTTCGAAAGTCGGATTGGTCTTAATGATCCTTAAAAGCCAGGTGGAATGGGCGTTACACTGTTGCGCCATCCTTTCAGGCCTGCCCGAAGGCCGCTACCTGTCGACCAAGGCGCTCGCGGAATTGCATGGTCTGCCCAAAGAGTATCTTTCCAAGGCACTGCAAAGCCTGTCGCAGGCTGGGCTGGTGCACACGACGCTGGGACCCTCAGGCGGATACAGACTGGCCAAACCGGCCGCCGAGGTGACGTTTCTCGACATCATTGAAGCGGTCGAAGGAAACGGACGAACCTTCGTTTGCAACAACATTCGCGCCAACAATCCGTGCCGTCCCGAAGGCTATTGCGAAGTAGGCTCATGCGCAATTGCCCGTGTCATGTGGGAGGCCGACGAGGCGTGGCGAACCAAGCTCCGCAGCGTGACACTTGCAGAGCTGGGACAGGTGCTCGAAAGCGAAATTCCGCCGCAAATCTGGAATGGCACATTCGAATGGGTACTGGACCGCGCTGGTTGATCAACGCTCGGGGGAAGGCATGGTCCGGCCCAGAGCCATGCCAACCCAGGGATAGAGATAACTCTGCGGCGGCGGAGCGAATTCCAGCCCGTTGGCGGCACACTGCTCATAGACCACATCGATTACCCCGTTTCGGGCTGGTACTCGGTCGGCCGGGTGTGGAACCCTGAACTGAAGTTCAACTTCGATGCCAATCGCATCCATCCCCTTGACGGCGACGATCGGCTGGGGGTCTTGAACGATGCCTTTGCAAGTCTTCAAAGCCGTAACGATCACCTCTGCTACGAGGGATGGCCGATGCGTCGCCGCGATCCTGAGGGGAAGAACAAGGAGGTGCGACTCGTCCGGACGCGTGAGGTTGGTAAGGGTGACCTTGGCGAGCGCACTGTTGGGAAGGACGACGATATTGTGCGCTGGCGTGAGGACATGCGTCGAGCGCCAGTTGGTTTCGACCACCCGGCCTTCGGTCCCGTCGCCGAGCTGAATCCAGTCGCCGATGGTGAACGGCCGGCCAAGCGTGAGCGCGACGCCGGAGAAGAGGTCACCGAGCGTGTTTTGAAGCGCGAGGCCGACGATGATGGCCACCAGACCGGACGTTGCAACCAGGGTGCCGATAGGTGCCCCGAAAACAAAGCCGACGATCGACAGGGTCACGCCGAGATAGACTGCCGCAACGATCAGGTCCTGAATGAGCCGAGCCTCCTGCGGTCGGCGGTCCAGCACGATGTAGAGGCGCACAAAGCCTATCGAGGCCCAGGCCAGATGGACCCACCAAAGGACGCGTGCTGACGTTCCCGGAAAACTGCCGCCTCCCGCGGCCCCCGCTCCGTAGACCCGGTACGGCATGATGCCACTGGACATCATGGCCACTGTCATCGCAACGAAGAAGACGATCTGGACGATCAACCTCGCTGTCGGTCGGTCTCGACCTTGCAGGTGCCAGACGATAATGCCCAGCACCCCGAGCAAATTGACGATTGCCAGAGCAAGAACCGTATGATCATCGAACATGAACGTGCCTCGCTGCTCGGGGTGCCGACATCGGCAGGACCCTACTTCTTCAAAGGGAAGGTCAAGTTCTTCTGGTCGGTGTCAACCACAAACACGGCCAGAAGCTTTGCAGGTTTTGTCTTGCTGCCATTCTCGCTGACACCGTGGCGATCCCCCGGCATCTCCCAGAAGTTCTCGCCTGAATGATAGACTTTGACGGGGCCGTCGTTGACCTGGCTACGGATGGAGCCTTCCAGTACCGTCGCGTAGATGAACGCGGAGTCGGGATGCATATGCGCCTCGGAAGATCCGCCTGGGCCATATTCGACAAGAACGCCCTTCATGCTTTTGCCCGGAACATTCGGCAGTTCGTGCTGGAAGACGAGCGTAACCTTCGAGGAGCTGTCGTCGGCTGCCGCGATGCCGGACAACAGCACGGCGAAGGCAAATGCGGCGGGAATGCACTTCTTCACAACGGAATTCCTTTCATGCGTATGGTTTGAGGACGAGCGAAGCGTCATTTGCGAGCGGACGTTGCGAACCACTGTTCAAAAGTGATCTTGCCAAGTTGGGGATTGTTGTCGGAGACCAGCGAACCGTCGTCGAGCCGTGCGCCAAAGTAGCGAGCTTCCGGATCGGCTTCGACGAGGCGGGAGTCGCCTATTGCCTTCAAGTAGCGAGCGACGAGGTCGCTCAGACGCCAACGTTCCGGGCCGGCGATCTCGATGGTGCCGTTGACGGGAATGGCAAGTGCCGCGGCAGCCATCGCATCCGCGACGTCATCCGAGGCGATCGGCTGCACATAGGCGGGAGACAGGTGGACCTTGTCGCCGACAGAACTGGATTGGGCGATGCCGCCGAGGAATTCCATGAACTGTGTCGAGTGAACGATCGTGTAGGGGAGCCCGCCGGCCTTGATGAGCGTTTCCTGGGCGAGCTTGCCACGGAAGTAGCCGCTTTCCTGCAAGCGTTCGGTGCCGACCACGGAAAGGGCGATATGATGTTTCACGCCCGCGAGCTTCTCCGCCGCCAGCAGATTGCGGCCGGACGTTTCGAAGAAATCGAGCACGGCCTTGTCTTCGAAGGACGGCGAATTGGCAAGATCGAGCACGACCTCCGCGCCCGCTAGCGCTTCGGCAACGCCCGCGCCCGTGATCGTGTTGACGCCCGTATTCGGAGAGGCGGCGATGACCTCGTGGCCCTTGCTACGGAGGCGTTCGACAGTTTTTGAACCGATAAGGCCGGTCCCGCCGATGATGACGATTTTCATGGTGGTTCTCCTGGCGCAGCCCGCTCGCGGACTGCGCAAAAGTCAAATTGGGGGAAGAAGGATCGGTGACTTAGTTCAGGCCGGCCTTGTCGAGCCCATAGAGCTTGTCAGCCGAGCCGGGCACGACCTTAAAAGCGATGCTTGCGCGGTTCCAGGCGTTGATGGTCATGATCGAGAAGGTCAGGTCGGAAATTTCCTTTTCCGACAATTGCCCGCGGACACGTTCATAAAGTTCATCCGGAATGCCGCCCTCGGGCAGTTTCGTGACAGCTTCTGTCCAGGCCAAAGCCGCACGCTCCCGCGGTACGAAGAGATTGGATTCGCGCCAGATGGCGACATGGTAGACGCGAAGCTCGCTCTCGCCATGGATTTTCGCTTCCTTGACGTGCATGTCGAGGCAAAAGCCGCAGCCATTGATCTGCGATGCGCGGATGTTGACGAGGTCGCGGGTTTTTTGCTCGATCACGCTCTCGCCCGTAGCCATGCTGAGGTCGAGCAGCTTCTTGAACAGTTCCGGGGATTGTTGGGCGTAGTTGAGGCGCTGCGTCATCTGTCTCTCCATAATTAAGGATATAAAACATCCTCATGGATATAAAATATCCTTAATAACTGGACAGTAAAGCGCATTGTGCCTAGAATGCTGGCATGAGGCCTATGTCGAAAAGTATGAGGGGACGGTGATGGAGATCGTATCGGCTTTGAAAACCTTCCTTCGCGTCGCCGAAACCGGATCCTTCTCGGCGGCCGCCATCGATCTGGGCTTGACCCAGCCCGCCGTCTCACGACAGGTCTCAGCGCTTGAGGCACATCTCAATGTCAGGCTCCTTCATCGAACGACCAGTGCACTGGCTTTGACGGCCGAAGGCGAGCGAACGATCCCCATGGCGTTGAAAGTGGTCGAGGCGGTGGACGCGCTCGGAGAAGCCCACATTGCCGGAGGCGCGGCGGTGGTGGGCAAAGTGAAGCTGAGCCTGCCCGCGCCGCTCGGCCTCTACATGAGCGACCGCCTTCCGAGCTTTCTCAAGGGCCATCCCGGGCTTTCCATTGAGCTGATCTTCCGTGAAGAGCCCTCGGATCTGGTGGGCGACGGCATCGACCTTGAAGTGCGCCTTGGGCAGGTCAGTGACAACAGCCTGATGTGCCGCCGGATCGGCTGGACGACCGCCTTCCTCGTGGCTGCGCCTTCCTATTTGAGAGACCGGACCGCACCGGAAAGGCCCGACGCGGTCAACGATCATGACTGCATCTGCTATAATCGGGCAGGTGATAGCCGCGCTTGGTCTTTCTCCGACGGTGCCGAGGACGTGCATTTGCGAATATCGCCAGGGCTCATCGCCAACAATTCTGTTGCCGTTCACCGCGCAGCGCTGTCGGGAGGAGGCCTCGCGGTCCTTTCACACATCCTGGCAGGCCCGGATATCGAGAACGGACGCTTGGAGAAATTGATGCCGGAATTTCCGCCGATGCGACTGCCCATCAACGTGGTGTATCTATCACGTCGAAACATGCCTTCACGCGTCCGCGTCGTGCTCGATTTTCTGGTGGAGGCCGTTCGCGAGGACCCGCTCATGGCCTCGCAGGTAGACGATAGGCAAGACGTCAACTAAGGGCTCTTCAAAAGCGGCCATGGCAAAAAAAAGCTAGGACATCACGGCAGCTTCGCTGCCAATAGTGGTTTATTTTGACTTTATTCGACGTCGTCGCCCGGATCGCTGACCGAGCTGGTGACATCCCGGACGGACTTATCGTGTCAATCCGGTGGCAGCCTGCAGGCAAGATAGTCGCGCATCTGCTGGAGTGCATCCTCGCGTGCGAGTCCGTCGGACCGCAGGCCCAGACGCAGCCAGAGCCCATCGATCAGCGCGGTGATGGCGAGGGCTCCATGCTCGCATTCGTCAGCGGGCACGAGTGCAACCATTGCGGACATCGTGGCGGTTGGACCTTAGAGCCCATGACCTCTGTCAGTGCAACGAAAACGGCACTAGAGATTGGCCTTCAGGAACGTGCTCATGGTCTCGGGCGCGTGTCCGAGCATCCTGGCCAGCGTAGGGTCAATGGCCCTAAATTCCCCTGCACGAGCTGCGCGGTAATATCCCAGCATGACGGCAATGGAGCCACCCGGCATGCCTGCTTTGCGCGCTGTCGCTTCCATGCTCTCCTCGCTCACAACTGCCCGTGCGATCGGCTTGCCCAGCACTCTCCCTGCGAGTTCTGCGATATCGGCAAGATTCAGTGCCTCGCTGCCCGTCAGCGGCGGGGTGGGGCCGTCGATCACCTCGTTCCCGGCGAGCAGGGCAGCGTCGGCGGCCGCGAGGTCGTCATGCGTCGCCCATGCAACCTTGCCGTCTTCCGGACCTTCCAGCTTGCCCGCGTCGAAACCGTGTTTGTTCATCATCAGCGCACTTGCCGCATAGAAACCATGACGCATTGCCGTCCAGGCAATTCCCGACTCCGCCAGCATGTTCTCCGTGGCGGCATGATCTCGGCCAGGCGGGAAATGAGAAGTAGCGGAGCTTGACACCTGACTTGTGTAGAAAATGCGCTCTACGCCAATTTCGCGTGCGATACGTATGGCGATAGCATGCTGTTCCAACGGGTCGCCACCTGTTGCAGCGGCGTTGGAGGAGATCAGGAGAAGACGCCTGGCACCGGTCCAGGCGTGGCGCAGACTCGCGGCGTCGCTGAAATCCCCTTGGCGCACGCGAACTCCGCTTGCCTCGATATCCGAAACCTTTTTCGGATCACGCACGCTGACGCCGATCTCGTCGGCAGGCACATGAAGCAGCAGGTTTTCTACGACCTTGCGGCCGAGCTTGCCAGAGGCACCCGTGACAATGAACATTGCTCTATTCCTTCAGTTTGATGCCATTGCTCGGACGATAGCTACTGAAGCCAACCTAATTGCCGTTCATTTAATTGATAATCCGCCAGATCTCGAATAGCCTGTTCTCTATGAAGAACAATGTGCCGCCGAACGACCTTCAGGTGTTTCTGACTGTGCTGAACGAAGGAGGTTTCCGGGCTGCAGCAAAACGGCTGGGCGTCGCGCCTTCGAAAATAAGCACGACGGTCTCGCGGATCGAGAAGCAACTCGGTGTGGCGCTTCTCCTGCGAACCACCCGGAGTATCCGGGCCACGGAACAAGGTCAGGCACTGGCAAGCCGCATCCAGCCTTTAATGATCGAAATGGACGCGGCTTGTCTGGAAACGGCGCGCTCGACGGACGTCGTACAAGGGCGCTTGAAACTCAACGTTCCAGGTGCGGTCATGCCGGACATCCTGCCGCGTCTCATCGTGGAATTCCAGCAAAGGCATTCGAAAGTAGAAGTCGAGATCGTGATGGAGAACAGTCTCGTCGACATCGTCGAGGCAGGATGTGACGCGGGCATCCGCTATGGCGGGTCTATCGAGAAAGATATGATCTCCATTCCGATTGGTCCTCGTCTCCAGCAGATGGCGCTTGCAGCGGCCCCGTCCTACATCGAGAAGCACGACCAACCTGAAAATCCAGCCCAACTGACGGACCACTACGCGATCCGATACAGGTTGCCCGGCGGACCGCTTCTTCCCTGGGCGTTGCGAAACGGAGACAAAACGGCAAACGTGAAGCCTTTGACGCGCCTGGTTCTGAGCGTCAATGCATTGAACACGGGATTGAGCTACGCTCGAGCCGGACTGGGTATCATCGGCACCTTCCGCAACTGGCTTGACGATGACTTCCGTGCAGGGACTCTGGTTCCCGTACTGCGCGACTGGTGGGCTGAGCAGGAGGGGCCACGCCTCTATTATCCAAGGCGCTTCACATCCACGCCGCTGCGTGCATTCATCGATGTCTGCCGGAGCGAAACCATGACGAGGTAAACCGCTGTCATTCCTCCGCTTCGGGCCGATCCCAGACCTTGCCGCCGAGTATCGACATGTACGCTTTCTCATTGGGTATCCTGGTAGCGGACAGTCTGCAGTCGCCCCCAAATCAGCCATCCCATCCCAGCCAAGTTCATGGGTTGATTAGAAAATCCGGTACCTGAGATTGTAACGATGAGGGCTCAGCATTCTGCGCGGAGGCGTCGCCTTAACCGGCTGGTGCGGATCGAGGCGAGGAAATTTGGCCTGAAGTTCGCCCATCAACTTCGTCGGCTGTCGCGTGGCAGTTTTGCTGACAAGTGGCATCTCGATGAGATGGTCGTGT
>NZ_JAGIPG010000010.1 GCF_017877055.1 Neorhizobium galegae
CGCGTGAAATTCACGCCGAAGCAATGATCGCGGGCTGTGCTCGATTAAGGCGACGCCACCCCGCTGTGAGCGGCTCCATGGCATTGACGGGCGGCAGCGAACAGCCGCCCGATCTGCATCAGGTCAGCGCGGTCTGCTTGACAAACCTCCCAGCCTTCATGATCAGCGGCATGTGCTGTCCCTGCCGGGTCAGCAGCGACAGGTCGTCCAGCGGGTTGCCATCGACGACGATCAGGTCGGCGAAGGCGCCGGGCGCAATTGTGCCGATCTTGCCTTCCATGCGCAGCAAGCGCGCCGCGATATGCGTTGCCGAGGCGATCACTTCCATGGCGGGCAGCACGCGGCCACGGATGACGAATTCTTCCGACTGGTGAATGTGCATGCCGCCGAGAAGATCGCTGCCATAGGCTATTTGCAGACCTGCATCGCGCATGATTGTCAGAGATTCCATACCCGCGAGGCGCACATCGTCTACTTTGGCAACGGATGCGGCAGGCAGCCCCATAGCAGGGCCTTCACTCGATAGTTTGTCATAAGTGACCAGCGTCGGGACGGCAAAAGCACCCTTTTCAGCTGCGAATTTCGCCGTTTCGCTCCCGATGAGATTGCAGTGCTCCAACGAGTGCACGCCGCATTCCACAGCACGGCGGATGGCTTGGTCAGTGTAGAGATGCGCCGAAACATAGGTGCCGGCATTTTCGGCTTCCTCGACGGTGGCAATGATCTCTTCACGCGAGAAGCCGAGGAAATGGATCGGGTCGGTCGGCGAGGACACACCGCCATTCGCCATGATCTTGATGAAATTCGCGCCGCTTTTCAGCTCTTCGCGGGCTGCCTTGCGCACCTCCGGTGCGCCATCGCAGATGCGCCCCAGCGCGCCTAGCGCAAAACCCCGCGTCCGCACCGGGTCATCATTATAGGGACCGCGATAATCGCAGTGGCCACCGGTCTGGGCCAGCGCCTTCCCGGAAATGTTCAGGCGCGGCGTGGGCCATGCCGCCTCAAGGGTCGCAGCCACCAGACCTGATGTCGCGCCGCCGACATCGCGCACCGTGGTGAAGCCACGGGCCAGCATTTCACCCATCAGTTTGAAGGCGCGCACAGTTATCAGCGCATCGGGCAACAGGCCGTTCTGGCCGAGATCGGCGGTGGAAGCGACGACATGCACATGGGCGTCGATCAGCCCCGGCATCAACGTCTTGCCAGCGAGATCGATGCGCTGCGCGGCATTGCTGGTGATCTTATTGCCGACTTCTCGGATGAAACCGCCTTCGATCAAAACCTGAACGGGTTCGGAGGGTCTGTCACCGGTGCCATCAACGATGCGGGCATTTTCGAAAATGATCGTGGTCATGAATGTATTCCTGGGAAATTTTTAGCGACGGCGCGCTTGGAGGTAGGCGGGGATCAACAAAGGCGCGAGGGCTTGTGCCTCTTGCAGGTGCTGTTCGGTATAGCCACCGCTCTTGTCGAGCAGGTTCATGGTGCCGATAGTCTCGCCGTTATAGACGACGGGAATATTGATCACCGCGCCCAGACCGAGGCTGAAAATCAGCTCATGATCGTAAAAGGCCCAGATGATCGCTTCGGGATCAGGACCGAGAAAGGCTTCCTGTCGGTCGATGACCTTCTCGCCCCAGGGGGTAGGTCCCATATGTTTGCGGCCGAAAACCGGGTAGGCCGTCTCGTTGGTGGAATAGACGCGGGCAACTTCATCGCCATCGCGGTACAGCAGCGTGAACAGGCCGAAACCGATGGTGCTCGCCAGATACTTTTCCAGCGCCTTGTAAAGAGTTTCGGGCTGTCCGGGGCTGGTGAGCGTCGAAAGAAGTTCGTTCATGGAGTTGTCTCTGTTTTCGGGGCTGGTGCGATATGTTCGGGCAGAATGCCCTGGGGGCGAAGATGCAGAACGCCCAGCAGCGCTACGCCGACGAGGATCTCGCGCACTGCCGCTACCTGTCCTGGCTGAAGGCCGGGGAACAGCTCTCCGAGGAAGCGCGTCGCCTCAAGGAAGAACACCACGAGATAGGCACCCGCCAGCCCGCCCAGCGGCCTGCCGACACCACCGGCGGTGACGGCGAGAAAGATATAGATGGTGATCAGCGGCTGGAAATGATCGGGCGAGATATAGGTCTGGAAATGCCCGTAGAGCGCGCCCGCCAGTCCGGCAATGGCTGCCGAAAGTGCAAAAGTCTGCATCTTGAAACGGGTGACATATTTGCCCGCGAAGGTCGCAAGCTCCTGGTCTTCACGGATCGCCTTCAGCACACGCCCGAAGGGCGAGCCATCAAGGCGGCGCATGGTCAGGAATACCGCCAGCACGATGATGCTGACAAGCCCGAGATAGAACATATTGAAACCGTTGATGCCAAGCTCGGCCCGGAAGGGTGCGGGAATTCCCGATACGCCATCGGAACCACGCGTCAGCCAGCGCTCGTTCAGCGCCACCATGCGTACCACCTCGGCAAAGCCGAGTGTGACGATGGCGAGATAATCGCCGCGCAGACGGATGGTCGCAAAGGTGGCGATGACGCCCGCCATAGCCCCGATGACGCAGGCGAGCAGCATGGCCAGCGGCAGCGGCATACCGGCAATCGACACCAGCGCCGAAACATAGGCGCCGACGGCGAAAAAGCCCGCCAGTCCCAGATTGACCATGCCGACGCCACCCCAGATGAGGTTGAGGCTCAGCGCCAGCAGGCCGTAAATTCCGCCCAGAGTGAGTGTAAAAATCAGATAGGACAGCATCAGATGTTCCTTTCACCTAGGATTCCCGCAGGCCGCAGCGACAGGATGAGCAGAATGGTGGCAAAGCCGACCGCCGAGCGATAGGTGGCGGGCAGGACCAGCACCGCCAGTTCCTCGCCGATGCCAATCATCACCGCACCGACCACCGCACCCGGTATGGAGCCAAGACCGCCAAGCACTGCTGCGGCAAAAATCGATAGGAGCAGGCGCGAGCCGGTCATCGGGTCGATGGCCGTATCGAGGCCGAGCAACACACCGCCGACGCCTGCAAGTCCCGCGCCGAGAACCACGGTGATCATGGCGATTCGCGAGGGGTCCATGCCCAGCAACCTGCCGAGATCCGGGTTGTCCGCCACGGCCCGCATGGCCTTGCCGAAGCGCGTGAAGCGCAGGAACAGGAAGACGGCTGCCATGATGGCGATGGCGATGGCCGCTGTCTGCACCTGTTGCGGGCCGAGCCGCAGGCCAGCGAAACGCCAGTCGCGGGCAATCGGCAGGTCGAAGCCCTGGAGATCGTTGCCGAAAATGAAGCGGATGAGATTTTCGAGAATGAGATTGACGGCAATCGAGGCGATGGCCACCGCCAGCGCCCCGGATGGCCTGAGACGGGCGAGTGCCGTCTGTTCTGCCACGAGACCAACGAAACCGCCCGCCGCGAAAGCGACGATTGCTGAGGGAAACACGCCAAGCCCCAGCCTGGTATTGACATACCAGGCTGCAAAAGCGCCGACTGTGGCATAGGCCCCTATGGCAAAATTGACATAGCGCAGTACAGCGAAAATCGCTGTGAGGCCGAGAGCGGGAATGGCAATCAACATTCCCGTCATCATTCCATTGAGTATTGCCTGAGCCACGGTCGTCATTGATGCCTCACGCTATCTTCAGAAGCTTCAGCTTGCCGCCTTCAACCTGTTCATAGCGGAACTGGCTGTCGGAGATATCGCCGGTGGCGGTAAAGTCGCATGGGCCGGAGGCGCCCTGGTAATTGATGGGCTTGCCGGCCGCGATCAGCTTCAGCCCGTCAACGGCGTTGTCGACCACGTCGCCGCCCTGGGCTTGCGATACCGAACGAATGGCATCGCGGATCGATTTGCCATCGGCAGCACCCGCTTTGGCAATCGCCATGATGATCAGATTGGCCTGATCATAGACCTGGGTCGTGTAGGGATCGGGGTTTTCGACGCCGATCAACGATACCAGGCGCTTGTAGGCGCTCGATGACTGGGCGGGCGATGGGGCGATGGTGTAGATGCCCTCGACGATTTCAGCCGGAACACTGTCAATCAGCTTCTGGTTCACGGAATAGGCGAAGGCGATTTTCTTGCCTTCGTAGCCGGAGCGGAAAATATCCTTGAGCAGAACCGTGGTATCGGCAGCATAACCGCCAAGCACGATAACGTCCGGCTCATAGGCCAGCATCTCATCGACTTCACTGCGATAGGACGGCTTCTTGTCGTCATAGATCAGCGATTTCGTTTCGCCGCCCGCAGCTTTTACAGCAGCAGTGATATTGTTGAACTGGCTCTCGGCAAACGGTGTCTGCGGCGAGAAGAAGAACAGTTTCTTCACACCCTGTTCGACCGCAAACTCGCCGAACTTGCGACCCTGGAGAATGGTGGTCGGCTGTGTGCGGATGATATAGCCCTGATGCGGCAGCGCGGTTATGGCGTCAGCGCCCGATACGGTGGCCAGCAATGTGCCGGATTCCCAGCAAATCGGTGCAACGGCCGTAGTGACGGATGAGGCCCAGGTGCCGAGAATGGCCGAGACCTTGTCGACATCCACCAGCTTGCGGGCAGCGCGTACACCGGCTTCAGGGTTTGTCTGGTCGTCTTCGGAGATGATCTCGATCTGGCGTCCGAGAACGCCACCGGCCTTGTTAACCTCGCCGGCCACGGCCTGGATGGCCTTGACCATCACCGGGCCGTAAGGACCGCCGGAGCCCGTTAGCGGTGTCAGCGCACCAAGGCGTATCGGTCCGCCCTGCGCCATGACGCTGTGTGGCAACAGGCCGGTTGCGGCCAGACCGGCAACGCCCCCCATGAAAACGCGACGGTTGATTGTAAAGCTGCTCATGCGTTGTTCCCTCTTGTTTTTGATCTCAAATGCCGGAAAGTCTGGTCTCAGCCGCCCAGAAACAGGCGGCGTATCTCGGGATCGGCGGCCAGTTCCTTGCCGGGGCCGGTCGCGGCGTTGCGCCCGGTCACGATGACATAGCCGCGGGTGGAAATTTCCAGCGCCTCCAGCGCGTGCTGCTCGACCATCAGAATCGGCAGGCCGGAATTGTTCAGCTCGATAATCGCCGCAAACAGCTCTTCGGCTGCTTTCGGTGAAAGCCCGGCTGTCGGCTCGTCCAGCAGCAGCAGCGCCGGTTCGGTCATTAGCCCCATGCCCATGGCCAGCAATTGCCGCTGCCCGCCCGATAGTGTGCGGGCCAGCGCCTTGCGCTTTCCCGCCAGTACCGGATAGCGCGCATAGATCGCCTCGCGCCGCGCCGTCGTGCCGGAGGGATTGCCGAAACTGGCGATTTCGAGATTTTCGGCCACCGACATGGTGCCAAAGACATTCTTTTCCTGCATCACGAAGGCCAGACCTGCCTTCGACCGGCCCAGCGCATCTTTTCTGGTTACGTCAGCGCCGTTCATGACCACGGTGCCGCCCTTGAGAGGCACCAGCCCGGCGATTGCCTTGAGAAGGGTCGATTTCCCCGCCCCGTTTGGCCCAATGATGGTAACGATTTCGCCCGCGTGCACATCGATCGATGCGCCTTTGAGAATTTCCTCGGCAGCTCCATAACCGGCCACAAGACCGTCAGCTTTCAACATGGTCAGTGCCTTCCCCCGAGATATGCTTCCTGAACCCGCTCGTCGGCGACCACGGCCTCAAAACTGCCCTCGGTCAGCTTGCGGCCTTCGGCCATGACGATGACCGGGTCGCACAGGCTGCCGATCAGCTTCATGTCATGCTCGATCAGACAGATGGTGACGCCCTCGGCGTTCAGACTGCGCAGATGATCAGCGATCTCTGCCGTCAGTGTCGGATTGACGCCCGCCATCGGCTCGTCGAGCAGCACAAGGCGGGGCTTTGCCATCAATGCGCGACCGATCTCGACCAGTTTCTTCTGGCCGCCGGAAAGGGCGGTGACGGGATTGTCGATGACATGGGAAAGGCGCAGACGCCGGGCGATGGACAGTGCTTCCTCTGCAAGCTTCTCCTCATGTTTTTGGCCAGCTTTGCTGCCGGCAAGGCTGGCCACCAGGCTCTCGCCGGGATGGTTCTGGCCATAGAGCATCAGGTGCTGGAACACGCTGAGTTTGGGGAAGCCGCGTGCGAGCTGGAAGGTACGCACCAGTCCCGATTCCATCCGGTCCTGCGGGCTTGCGCGGGTTATGTCGCGCCCGGCAAAGTTCACAGAACCTTTGTCCGGCATGTAAAGGCCGGAAATGCAGTTGAAAAACGTCGATTTTCCCGCACCATTGGGTCCGATAAGCCCGGTAATCGAGCCATCCATAACCTCCAGAGCGACGCCGTTCAGAACCCGGACGCCATAAAAACCGCGTTCGAGATTTTTTACCTGAAGGAGAGGCTTCATGGCCGTATCTCCGCATGCTGGGCAAGTGTTGAAAAGTAGGCCCTGACCTGTTGTTTCCAGAAGCTCAGGATGCCCTCGTAATAGGTAGAGTCCAAAGGTCGCAGAACAGTCTGGGCAATCATGCCGCGGATCAGACACATGGTCGCGTTCATCACGATGCGAACACTTACGGGATCGACGTTGCGATAGGTGGCCAATGCCGTCCAGATATCGTCCAGCCGGTCATGAAATTCATGGACAACGGGGATCAGCCCCTCGCGAAAACTGTCATTGTGGCGCGCTTCGGGGAGATATTCGAGCGTGACGTAAAACAGACGGTCGAACATCGTCTGCCAGAGGTAATCGACAATCTCGTCTGTCGAGCCGCCACCGGCGCCGAATGCCTCGGCGAAATCAGCCAGCCGCCTGTTGACGCTGGCCAGATGATCGGCCACGGCACTGGTGACAAGGTCTTCCTTCGTGCTGAAGTGATGGGTCAGCGCACCCCGTGAGACGCCCGCCTTGCGGGCGATTTCCGGGGTCGATGTCTTATTGAATCCGGTATCGTACAAAAGATCGATCGTGGCATCGAATAGCGCCTGCCGCGTCTCCTCCGAGCGTTCACTTTGCTTGCGCCTCGCCGTCCGCGGTGGTTTTTTCTCCGCTACCATGCGTCCCCTCGTGTCATTAAGACTACTTTTTGTGCATTGTTTTGTAGTGCCTCTATGAGAGGCATAAATTAAATCAACATGAAATTTACAAACAATCAAGTCTGTTTTTATCGTGCGCCTGCTTTTTAAACGCATGCCCGAGTTTCAACAGAGCTTCGACGAAGCAAGCAGCAGACACGAAGCAGAGGGAGAATATCAAGCTCGGCGAGACCGAGCGCGCGTGAGTCGATGCGTCGCTCGGATGGCGTCGCCTTAATCGAGCACAGCCCGCGATCATTGCTTCGGCGTGAATTTCACGCT
>NZ_JAGIPG010000012.1 GCF_017877055.1 Neorhizobium galegae
ACGATCTCGAAGAAGAAGCCCTCGCCATAGGTCATGCTGTAGAGTTGGAAATATTCGCCGTGCTCGTCGCGGTCGTAGAGAATGTTCTCTTCCTTCAGCCGCTCCGAAAGCTCCGCATCGAGACCGAAGCGGGCTTCGACGTCGCCATAGTAGTTGGGCGAAATCTGCAACGGCTTGAATCCGTTCTTGCGCAAGGCCGCAGCCGTCGCAAAGATATCGTCGGTGTGGAAGGCGAGATGCTGGACTCCGGAGCCGAATTTTTCGGCGATGAAATGCCCGGCGAGCGTGCGGCGGTTCTCGGCGCCGTTGAGCGTGATCCTGAGCGTGCCGGAGGCGTTTTCGACCACCTGGCTGCGCACCACGCCGGCCGGATCGATGATATCGACCATCGGCGTCTTCCGCGTCTCGAAGATCGAGGTGTAGAACAGCAGCCAGGTCAGCATTTCCTCATAGGCGACCGTCTGGGCGATATGGTCGACATGCTGAAGATGCGCCGGCGCCACCTCGGCTTCGCCCTCTTCGCCGACAGGCTGAAAGTCGATCTCGGAAAAGCGTCCGAGATTGCTCTTGTCGTCGATCAGGTAGATCAGCCCGCCGCCGACGCCGCGGATCGCCGGTATCTGCACTTCGCCTGCCGCCACCTGCTGCCGGAACGGCTCGGCCCCGAGCGCCACCGCCCGTTCGAACGCCTGCCCCGCATCCTCGACGACGAGCGCCATCGCATAGGCCGAGGTGCCGTGGACGGCAAACGAAGCGTTGGCAAACCCCTTCTCGTCGGTATTGACGAGGAGGCGGATATCTCCCTGGCTGTAGAGGCTGACCTTCTTCGACTTGTGCACGGCCGTCTTGCGGAAACCGAGCGTTCGAAGGATCGCGGCAAGCTCGGCCGCATCCTTTTCGTCGGAGGAGAATTCCACGAAACCGACGCCCTTGACGCAAGCGCGGTCCGGCATGTCGCGAACCGTCAGGCCCGATGCGTTCGGGCTGCGGCGCACCTGGTCGCCGAGATAGATCAGCGAGCGGTAGCCGTCATCGGCAATCGCCCGGCTGGAGCCGCCGCGGAACTGGTCGTTGAAGATCTCCAGCGAGAAATACCCGTCGTAGCCGGTCTCGGCGATCGCGGTGGTAAAGGCCGTTACCGGCAGATCGCCCTCACCCGGCATGTTGCGGAAATGCCGTGACCAGTAGAGCAGGTCCATGTCGATCAGCGGCGCATCGGCGAGCTGCACGATGAAGATCTTGTCCTTCGGGATGGAGCGGATCGAATTGATGTCGATCTTGCGCGACAGCGTGTGAAAGCTGTCGAGGATGAGGCCGATATTCGCATGGTCGGCACGCCGCACGATCTCCCAGGCATCGCGATGGTCGTTGATATGCCGGCCCCAGGCGAGCGCCTCGTAGCCGACCCGAAGCCCGCGCCTGGCGGCCCGCTCGCCGAGTTCGTGGAAGTCGGCCGCCGCCCGGTCGATGCCGCCGAGCGAGACCGGCGAGACGTTGGAGCAGACCAGGACAAGATCGGTGCCGAGTTCCTGCATGACGTCGAACTTGCGTTCGGCACGATCGAAGGTGCGGCTCCGATGCGAGGGGGGCATGCCCTCGAAATCGCGGAACGGCTGGAACAGCGTGATCTCCAGGCCATGATCGCGGACCATCCTGCCCACATCGGCGGGGCTGCCGTCGAAGGCGAGGAAATCGTTCTCGAAGATCTCCACCCCATCGAAACCCGCCCTGGCAATCGCTTCCAGCTTCTCCGGCAGGTCCCCGCTGATCGAAACCGTGGCTATCGACGTCTTCATG